>QNGA01000001.1 GCA_003298465.1 halophilic archaeon
TCCCGATCCATAGGGCAGTTTGGCCACGTGTTACTGAGCTATCCGCCACGAGTGTGAACTCGTGCGACTAGCATGGCTAAATCGAACTCCGATAGCAATGGCCTCCGGCAGGATCAACCGGAATGGTTCCGAGCACGAAGGCTCGGTGGGTCTGGCGGAGACACTATGCGTAATGCATGTGCTATGTGGTCCGTCAGTTCGACGACCCCAGACCAATCTGCTGGTCGGGTGTCACCGAACTGCCAAGGCTAACATCAGATTCCATCGTGTACGGCGGACCGCAGGGGTGGAATCCTCATTTCCTCCGGACTTGAGTAGAGGCGAGGAAGGGTATTAAACCCTTCGAAGCGCCTCCAACAGGTGGGCAACCCCCACCTGATCGGCCCGGGATTGCGGAACGAATTGAACGTTCCGCGGATCGCGTCGAATCTTTCTTCGCGTGCTTATCCAAGGCCCCCATTTTACTTAAGGGCGTCGGATTCCGCTCGCCTTCAACGAGACCGTCGAAGGCGCGTTTCCATCCATTCCGAGTGCCCTGTTGTACTTAAGGGCGTCGAATCGAACGTATCTCCGTCCGACGGTTTCGGACGATGATGATAGTTCGGTTGCGCCGTGCGGTCGAGGGCACCGGAACGGTGTGCTTCCGCCCGCCGAACGCCATTTAAAGGCTCCGGAATCGGGCGGCCACCCGGCGGGGAAAACCACCGGGCGGCGTTCGCATCTGTACGAATGGCAGGGTTACATTTAACCCCGTCGAACGAGACCCGCTTCGGGACGTATTGACTAACACCGTCGACCCACTCGCTGGCGAGAGCTCGTCGAGAACGACCCCGTCGTACACGGTGAGCGAAGCAGTGGCTGTGTCGACGTGTGCTGGCGGAGTCGGACCTCCGGAGCGTCCTCGTCCAGTCACGATGGGGAGACCGTAGAACGATGTTAGTGCGCGGGTGGAGGCCGAACCGATCATCCCACGCGTCGTGCGTTCGGTGCGGTCGGATGTGCCCCGCGCAACGGGTACGTACGCAGAGAGCCCTAAAAAACGCTAGCTGACGGTGACGGGGTGTCTACACGAAGAGAAGTCAGTGAAGGCTCGGCTCGAACAGACGAGCGCAGTTCGTCATTCCTCCAGGTGTTCGATACCTTGCTTGGCGACGTTCGCCTCTGTGATCTCGTCGGGCATCCAGTCCGGCTTGTCCGAGGGTGCCTCTTCTTCCCAGGCCCAACCCTCGTAGATGTGTACTTTGTCGGTTCCTTTCTCCCGCAAGCGGAGTTCGATTCGGTCGGCTGCGTCCTCCGAACTCGCTGGTTCGAGACGACGCGCTGCTTTCAGTGCTGCTTGTCGGGGAGTGTTACCCGAGAAGACACTTGATTCGGTACCGTCGGTTTCGCGGAGTGCGAAATTTCGCTTACCATCGTCACGTACCATGGTTTTTCTCCTCCATGCCAACCCAGCACAGGGGCCGTTATAAATATATCGCTGATATGAGCGGTTTCGTTCGATAGGTTTATAATATTTGATGAGCCGCTCGGATACGACACCGCGCCAGGGGCCGAAAAGCCAGGCAAAGTAAGTGGTTCGGAACCGTACGCGTGACAGAGGGACGCGAACGGAGAACAGTATGGTAGAAAACACTTAAGTACATGCTGTAGCGAACCACTGCATACGATACCTCGATGGTACGGAAAAAGAAGCTCAGCCCGAGTGGCGCGAAAGACGAAGACGGCGAATACCACAACGTCCACGTGAACCTCCACGAGGACGAGCTGGCCGTCGCCGGCATGGAGATCGGCGACGAGGTGTTCGTCCGCGTCCGGGAAGACAAGATCATCATCCAGAAGGCCGACAAGGACGAGGTCGAGCACGAATTCTGAACTCGTCGTGGCAGGTCCACGCGAGATGTCCGTCGTTTCATCTACGAGATTCATGAACGGATACGACGCCGTCAAGCCACTGTTGTTCCGACTACCGGCCGAAACCGCCCACGGGACCGTCCACGCGCTGCTACGGGGCGTCCAGGGAACGGCGGTCGAGCGACTGCTCGCGTCGCGGTATCGGGTCACCGACCCGCGACTCGAGGTCGAGGCGTTCGGTCAGTCGTTTCCGAACCCCGTCGGCGTCGCCGCCGGGTTCGACAAGAACGCACAGATTCCCTCGGCGCTGGCCAGCCTCGGCTTCGGCCACGTCGAGGTCGGCGGCGTGACCGCCGAGGCTCAGGAGGGGAACCCCCGTCCGCGGATGTTCCGCTTGCGGGAGGACGACGCCATCGTCAACCGGATGGGGTTCAACAACCACGGTGCGGACCGCATCGGCGCGCGCATGGCGAGTCAGTCGCTCCCGGAGGTGCCGGTCGGCGTGAACATCGGCAAGTCGAAGTCCGCCCCGCTGGAGAGCGCCGAGGAGGACTACCTCTACACGTACGAGCGCGTGGCCGCACACGCGGACTACTTCGTCGTCAACGTCTCCAGTCCGAACACGCCGGGGCTCCGGGAACTCCAGAACAGGGAGAACCTCGAACGCATCCTGACGACGCTACGGGACGCCGGCGCGAGCCCGCTGCTCGTCAAACTCTCGCCCGACCTTCCCGATTCCGCGGTCGAAGACGCGTTGGACCTCGTGGGAGAACTCGGACTCGACGGCGTCATCGCCACGAACACCACCACGGAACGTCAGAATCTCCGCAGCGAGCACCGCGACGAGGAGGGCGGACTCTCGGGGCGTCCGCTCGAGCCCCGGGCGACGGAGATGGTCCGGTTCGTCGCCGAGCGCGTCGACGTCCCCGTCGTCGGCGTCGGCGGCGTGTTCACCGCCGAGGACGCCTACCGGAAGTTACGCGCGGGCGCGCACGTGGTTCAACTGTACACCGGGCTGGTCTATCGCGGTCCGTCCATCGCGCGCGACGTCAACGCGGGGCTGCTGGAACTGCTGGAGCGCGACGGCTTCGACTCGGTCGAGGACGCCATCGGCGAGGACCTCTAAGGAACTCGGGCGTCTACCGCCGGTATGTTCGACCCGGACGAGGTCACGACCGTCACCTTCGATTCGTACGGCACGCTCGTCGACGTGGACGACGCCGAGCGTGCGCTCGCCGACTACGTCGAGACGCCGGAGTCCATCTCTCGGCTCTGGCGCACCCGGTCGCTCGAATACGCCTTCCTCGTCGGACAGTTAGACGCCTACGAACCGTTCTACGAGCTGAACCGCCACGCCCTGCAGTACGCGCTCGACTCGCACGGCGTCGACCTCTCGGCGGACGAGCGCGACGAGGTTCTCTCGGTGTACCACGAACTCGACGTCTTCGACGACGTTCGCCCGGGGATGGAGCGCCTCCACGAGGCGGGCTACGACCTCTACGTTCTCTCGAACGGCAACCCGGAGATGCTCGATTCGCTGGTCGACCACGCGGACATCGAGGACCTGGTCGAGGACACCATCAGCGCGGACGAGATTCGGCAGTTCAAGCCGGCCGCCGACCTCTATCGCCACGCCGCCGGACGAACGGGGACGCCCATCGACCGGATAGCGCACGTCGCCGGCGGGCAGTTCGACGTGATGGGTGCCGACCACGCCGGAATGAGGACCGTCTGGGTGAACCGCGACGACAGCCCGCCGGAGCCGTTCGACGGCGAACCGGACGCGACGGTCGCGGACATCGAGGCGGCCGCGGAGAAACTGACGAACTGAGGTTCGCGTTATTCTAGCGCGTCCAGCCGGAACTCGAACGCCGCCACCGGCAGTTCGAGGTCGTGGTCCACGAGCACCGCCGGATGAATCTCGCCGACGACGCCGACCGACCGGCCGTCCAGGACCACTTCCGCGGCGCGACCGTCGATGAAGCTGGGATGGTCGGTGGCCGGCGTCGCCAGTTCGACGTCGAAGTTGCGCGCGACGGCCTGCAGGCGCGCCTTCGCGTCCTCGTAGGAGGCGTCGTGGCGCGCGAGCACGCCGGCCACGGTGCGGTGCTCGGCGACGCCGGTGTTCTCGCTCTCGTCGACGTGGGCCGCCAGTCCGATCTCGGCGAGGTCCTGGGGGTACGAACGGTGCGTGTTGTTCTCCAGGACGACCAGAAGCGACGGAAGCGCCCACGTGCGGAGCATCGTGTAGTCCTCGCTGTAGGGGTTCTTGATGGTCGCCGGCTCGTCGGCCCCGAGCGCGTCGTCCCCGGGCGAGACGTTCATGCGCTCGAAGTTGTCCGCCTCGCTTATCATGTGGAAGTTCAGCATATCCTCGAAGCCCAGTCCGACGAGCACCTCGCGGGCGGCGTCTTCGAGGTTCGAACGCTCGTGGCGGCCGCCGACGGTCCCCACGTCGGGGTAGTGCGGCGAGAGGTCGTTGAACCCGTACGCCCGTCCCACGTCGTCGACGACGTCGACGGGATGGAGCACGTCGACGCGGTAGGGCGGAATCTCGACGTCGTAGACGAGGTCGCCGTCCGCGCTCTCGGCTGTCTCGCCGTCGAGGCCGGAGCGTTCGAGCAGGTCGACGACCTCGTCGGGACCGAGGTCGATTCCCAGCGTCCGCTCGACGGCGTCGTGGGTGACCGTCTTCGACCGGACCCCGAGGTCGGGCCGGACCAGGGTGCGGTCCGGATAGTCCACCTCGACCGACTCGACGGTCGCCCCGCGGGCGTCGAGCGCGTAGCAGATGATGGTGCACATGTGGTCGATGGTCCACTGGTCGGTGCCCGTGAGTTCGACGAACAGGTTGCGGGACTCGGTGGACACCTCGGTCCGGCGGCCGTTGATGACCGGCGGGAACGAGAACAGCCCGATGTCGTCGTAGATGGCCGGGAATCGGTCGTGTTCCTCGACCAGCGGCGCGTACGTCTCGCCGGTCGGATGCGAGCGCAGGACCTCGGCGGGCGTCATCTCCGCGTCCGAGTCGAGCGGGACGAACCGGTCGCCGTCGGGGTCGATGCCGCGGTAGGTGATGGAGTTCCCGACGTCGTCGTCGGTCGCCGCCTGCCCTTTCAGCATCGTCAGGTCGTGGATGCCGATGGCGCCCTTGGCGCGCTTGCGGCCCATCGTGGCGTGGAGCTTCTCCTGTAGCTGGATGAGCGAGTCGAGCGCGGCCTCGTCCAGGTCGACGCCGCGGACGACCGCGCCGGTGACGTACGGGCGTTCGTCGGGGACGTCCTCGACCTGGATGGTCCAGTCGGCGTCGTTGGTCTCGGGGACGTAGACGCCCCGGTCGTCGCCGTACTGGTAGCGCAGCGAGCGCGCGACGCCCTCGACGGAGAGACGGTCGAGGCGGTCCGGGGCGAACTCCAGTTGCATCTCCCCGTCCTCCGTCTCGCCCTCGTACTCCAGGCCGAGCGCGAACAGGTCGTCTTTGAGTTCTTCGTCGTCCTTTTCGCCGTGGCCGGTCAGCGTACGTAGCTCGTCGGGGTCGACGTCGACGACTGGCATCAGTGTAGCACCTCCGTGTTCCGCAGCAGTTCGAGGTCACACAGCGTCCCGTGGACGTCGCGGATGTCCTCGAAGCCGTACATCAGCATGAGCAGCCGTTCCAGCGAGAGGCCCCAGGCCATCACGTCGCAGTCGACGCCCAGCGGCTCCAGGACCTCCGGGCGGAACATCCCGCTGTTGCCCACCTCGATGAGTTCTCCGGTCTCGGGGTGGGTGCCGAACAGTTCGAAACTGGGCTCCGTGTAGGGGTTGTAGTGGGGCTTGTACTGCAGGTCGGTGATGCCGAACTGCTCGTAGAACTCCTCGAACGTTCCCATCAGGTCGCGCACGGAGAGGTCCTCGGCCATCACCCAGCCCTCTATCTGGAAGAACTCCAGCAGGTGGGTCGGGTCGAGCGTGTCGTTGCGGTACACCTTCTCCACGCTGAAGAAGCGCTGTGGCGGTTCGAGGTCCCCCTGCGCGTACCCGGAGAGGTAACGCATCGACAGCGACGTCGTGTGGCCCCGGAGCGCGATGGCCTCGGCGAACTCCTCGCTCCACGGCGAGTGGTAGCCCTCGCCGTCCTCGCCGACGCCCTCGCGGTGGGCGCGCTCGACGCGCTCGACGAGGTCGTCCGGCAGGTCGTCGATGTCGGTCGGATTCGAGAGGGCGAACCGGTCCCAGTGGGTGCGCGCCGGGTGGTCCTGGGGCATGAACAGGCAGTCGTTTATCCAGAAGTCGGCGTCGGCGTGGGGTCCCTCCATCTCCCGGAAGCCCATGCCGACGAGCACGTCCTTCACGCGGTTCGCCGTCTGGCGGAGGATGTGGACCTTGCCGCCGTCGACGCGCTCGGCGTCGGCCTCGACGTTGTACTCGGCGAACTCGACGTCGCGCCACTCGCCGGAGGTCAGCATCTCGGGGGTCAACTGGCCGACGGTCTCGGCCGCCTCGACCCCTTCCATCATCGCCGTGACGCCCTCGTCGGTCAGCGTCACCGAGCGGACCGCCGACTCGGAGCGCTCCACCAGTCCCCGGCGTTCGAGTCCGTCGAGCGCGTCCTCGTCCTCGACGGACTCGCCGGCGACGAGCGCTGCCAGGGCGTTCGCCTCGGCGTCGGCTTTCGGGTCCGCGTCGGCGTCGGCGGTTATCTCGCCGGTCTCGATGCTGCCGTACCCCTTCCGGGCGTAGTTCGAGAGGGCGATGTCCACCTGCGGGCCGTCGAGGTCCGACCGGCCGATGACCTCGCCCATCGAGACCGACGAGTCGTCCGCGCCCGCGTCCAGCGCCGCGCCGTAGAGGCGGACCTCCGGCAGGCCGTCCTCGGCGTACTCCTCGCCCTCGTCGGTGAGCGAGACCGACGTCTCGGTGCGTTCGTCCACGTCGACCAGTCCGTCCGATTCGAGTTCGAAGACCGCCCCCGTCACCGTCTCCGGTTGGAGACCCGTCGCCTCGGCCAGTTGGTCGACCGTTCGTTCCTCCGTCGCGCTCGCGGCTTCCAGCACCGCGGCCTGTGATTCTGGTAGCTTCATCTCTCGGTGTGGTCTCTGTTTGTTAGTCCCTGTCCGCCGTTTTAGCCCTTCTGAAGGCGGACCGGTCGACGGTCGCCCCGAAGGCGTCGCGAGCGGTTTCGTGCCCGGCGCCGGGAGTTCCCCGACCGCCGCCGTCGCCGGACGGTCCACCGCTCGCTCAGGCGGCGAAGAAAAACCCGAATCCCGCGGCTGGACGAGTCTCTCGGTCGATACCACCGTGCCGGGATTCGGATGGCATACTCGGGAGTTGTAGCGAATCAGTAAAAAGCGTTCCGGCGTTCCGGGAGACGACGCTGGGTCGTCCTCCTGCGCGTCGCCGTCGGCTCCCAGACCCCGACGAAACTAGCAGTACCGGAGACGCTCGTGGCACTCGGAAAGGGGCGTCGAACGGGGCATGCTTCGTTTCGGCGGACTTCGGACCGCCGGAGGTCCAGCGATTCCGATGGCCGACCAGTCCCTCCGGCGAAGAGCATTGTAACCCGTTCCCATAGATAAATTTAAGATATTAGACCCTCAATTAAGGGTTGGAATGTCTGACGACAGATCGGCAGACCGAACCGACCGACGTTCGACAGGGAAACTACACACCCGCCGTTCGGCGCTGAAGACGCTCTCCGCGGGAAGCGTGGGACTGCTTACGTCAGCGGGAGCCGTTACGCTGGCGAGTGAGAACGCGGCCGCGAGCGACCACGTCGACGAGTGGAGCGCCAGCGACACGGCGACGGACACTGCGGCGAACAACTGGTCCAAACAGGTCACCAACCTCAAACTGGAGTACATCCAGGAAGAGCCGAGCTACTACGATTACCTCTTCACGTTGAACGGGGGAATCGTCGGGCGCAACGAAGACGACCACTCCTACGAGTCCCACTGCATCCGCAACCACGGATACAGGGTGACGCTACGGAGTACGGAAGGCGAGTGGTCACTCGGGGAGATAAACGACACCAAGCAACACTACCCGGACAACAGCAGCGACCCGCTCCCCAACGAGAGCCTGATCGAGGAAGGGATGGACTTCGCCTTCGACCTGTGGGACGACAGCAAGTTGGGTGTAGCGTACACCGCCTACCAGATAGCGGAGAAGTTCGGCACGCACAGTAGCGACGTCGACAAGGAAGGAAAGATCAAATGGGGGAGAAGTAAGGGCGCGTTCTCGCCGTACTGGACCGACGTGGGCCACTGCCACCAGATCATAGTTCGGGTCCCGAAAGACTCGTCCTACCACTCCGACTCCCGGGACGTCCACATCCAGCACTGGGCCGACACCAACAACTCTACCGAGACGAGGACCGAATACGAACTGTACATGGACTCCGACGGGGGAGTCCCGGGTATCATCTGGGGATAAACCGAAGGTCGGTCGTCGACGAACGGCACGAACGGACTCCGGGGTCCCTCCGTCTCCCTCACTCGCCCCGTAGCGTGAGGAGTCCCGATACCACCGCGTCGGGGGTCGGACGGGGTGTTCGAGCGATAGCGAGACACAGAAGAAGCGTTCCGGAGGGGACCGAAGCGATTTCACCCCTGCCGTCCAACGCCCGGCCATGATGGACTGGGAGCGGTTCTACGAGGAGGCCGACTACGACCGCTGCGCCTACCTCGGCGGCGAGGCGATGGTCGACCTCGCCGAACGCTTCTTCGAGCGGGTCGGCGTCCCCGACGACTTCGCGTCGGTCGGCTGTGGCCCCGCGGTCTGTCCGTTCGCGCTCGCCGACCGCTACCCCGACGCGGAGTTCGTCGGCCTCGACCTCTCGCCGACCGTCGTCGCCGACAACCGCGAGCGCGCCGCCGAGCGGGGCCTGGAGAACCTCGACTTCGCCGTGGACTCCCTGCCGTCCCTCGACGTCGACCGCCGGTTCGACGTGGTGTACTGCGTCGCCACGCTCTACTTCGTCGTCGACGCCGAGCGCGCGGTCGCGGAACTGTACGACCGCGTTCGCGAGGGCGGCCACCTCGTCCTGAACTACCCGAACCGCTACAGCCGGGCGCGGTTCGACCGGGAGTTCGAGGGCCGCAAGCGCGAGGCGTTCGAACTCGTGCTGGAGGGCGAGAACCTGCTCTCCTACGAGGCGATTCGGGCGGCGACCGGCGGTCGACCGCGGAGCTACTGGCGGCTGGTCGACGCCGAGGACCGCGAGTTCGCCGACCGCGCCCGGCCCTGCGTCGTCGTCGAGAAGTAGTCCCCTCAGCGCTCGGGATACTCTTCGAGCGCCGACGTCAGGCGGTCGCGCTCCTCCCTCGTGCGCTCCAGTTCCGCCGCGATTTCGCCGCGTTCGAGACGTCGTCGCTCCTCGTCCGCGAGTTCCTCGCGCGCTCGGGCGGCGGCGCGCAGGCGTTCGAACTCCTCCTCGTCGCGGGCCAGCGCCGCCACGTCGTGCAGTCGCTCGACGACGTCGGGCGGCGCGAACCGGTCGACGACCCGGACGGCCTCCTCGCACCACCACTGCAGTTCCGTCGCGGGCGCGGGCGGCCAGCCGACCGCCAGCGGTTCGGCGTCGAGGCGGTCGAGGTACGTCTCGTTGGTGCCCACGCAGCGCTTGAGTTCGGCGGGGTCGTCGACGTAGTGGGAGAGTTTCGACCGCGAGTAGCGGGCGTACTCCAGCAGGTCCGGGATGGTCTCGGTGCCCGCGTCGGCGTCGAGGACGTACTCGCGCAGGTCCTCGGGCGGCGACCGGAAGGAAACGAGGGGGTAGTTCTCCGTCGCGGCGAGGAAGGCGACCACGTCGCGGGCGGGCGTCTCGCGCTTGAACTCGGCGAACGCCGCCGCGACCGCGTCGTCGTACGCCGCGATGGGTTCCCGGAGTCGCTCGACGGGCGCGGAGAGGTCGGCGTCCCCGAGTTCGCGGACGCGTTCGAGGTCGGCGATCCGGTCGTCCAGTTCGACCTTCCGCCGGGCGACCGCGCGCCGGGCGTCGCGGTAGCGCTCTCGGGCGGCCCGGCGCTCGTCCAGCAGGGCGGCGACCTCGCCCGCGGCGGCGAGTTCCTCCCGGGCCTGCTCGAAGTGGCGCTCGGCGATGCGCCGACGGTCGACTATCTCCTCGGCGCGCTCGAAGGCCTCGCGCTCCGGGAGGTCCTCGGGGAGGTCCTCGACGAGGTCGGCGAGCTCGCCCTGGAACGTCACGAACGCCTCGAAGTCGCCCGTCCCGGTCGCGCGGCCCTCGTAGCGGTCCAGCAGGTCGGTCGCGCGCTCGTGGGCGTCGGCGACGCGCTCGACGGTGCCCTGGCCGTACTCGGCGACGGCGGACTCGGCCTCTCGGCAGTCCTCGTCGGCGGTCCGGAGTCGTTCGATGGGGTCAGTCATACACTTCGTCGGGGTCGAACGCTCGCTCGCCGACCGTCTCGCCGTCGAGCGTGCGGTAGAAGCAGGATTCGAAGCCGGTGTGGCACGCGCCGCCCTCCTGGTCGACCCGGTAGAGGAGGGCGTCGCCGTCGCAGTCCACCCGGACCTCCTCGACGCGCTGGACGTGCCCGCTCGTCGCGCCCTTCCGCCAGAGTTCGTCGCGGCTCCGCGAGTAGTAGTGTGCGAACCCGGTCTCGCGCGTCCGCTCGACCGCTTCGGGGGTGACGTAGGCCAGCATCAGAACCTCGCCCGACTCGGCGCTCTGGGCGACCGCGGGCAGCAGGTCGTTCTCGTCGAACGCGAGGTCCACTCCGGACGTGTCGCTCATGGTTGGTGGTTGGCGTTCGCGTGGATATGTTTTGTGTGTCTCCCGACGGACCGTTCGTCCCGCCGAGACGAACGGGCGTACCGCGGCACCGACGACACGCTTATCCGGACTAGTCGAGTAGATTCGGGCAAGCGTGGCCATCACGGACAAGATATACGTCAAGAACCACCGCCAGCTCTCCTCCCAGCTGGAGACGAACATCCCGAAGGGGGCGTTCAAGGGCGCGACCCTGGACCTGCTCTTCCAGGGCGACGGCCTCGAGAAGCTCGACGAGGCGACCCGCGAGCGCGTGCTCGACTTCACCGAGGACTTCCTCGACTGCGGCTGCGACACAAACCCCTACTGCGGCTGTCCGGAGCGGAAGTTCATGCGCTACCTGCTCGAACTGCGCGAGCAGGGCCTCGGCCCCGACGCCATCGTCGACGTGATGAGCGACGACTACATGGTGTACGCCTACTCCGGCGACGTCCTCTCCTTCCTCGACCAGTCGGTCCGGACCCTCGAAGCGGTCGAGGAACTCGCCGACGTCGAGGGCGACGACGAGATGGAACGGCGCGCCCGGCAGAAGAAGGAGTCGCTGTCCGGCTAGAAGCGGCGCTCCGACGGACGATTACCCCAGCCGGTAGGTCTCCTCGGTGTCGAGTTCGTCGTCCAGTTCTTCGAGGTTGACGACCTCCTCGTCTCCGGCGTCGCCGTCGACCTGCTCCTGGAGGTGGCGAACGTACTCCTTGTGCTCCTGTAGCTGCTCGCGGAGGTGTTCGGCCTCCAGTTCCAGGCGCTCGTGTTCGCGGACGAAGCTCTTCGGGACCTCGACCTTCGGCGGGAACGACTCGTCGTCCTCGCCCTCCTCGACCTGGTTCTCCGGCACCACGCGGACCTTCCCGTCGTGGGCGACGAGCATGTCGACGTAGTCGCGGAACACCGCGGACAACGAGATGTCGCGTTTCTCGGCGATCTCCCGCAGGGTCTCGAACGAGTCCTCGTTCACCCGGAAGGAGATCGTCTTGTTCTTGTTGCCCATCGTTGGCGGATGTATCTAGCTCGACGCCACTTAATGGTTCGTCAGACGTTCCCACGACTCCGACCGGGGCCCCGCGCTCGCGGCCCGGCGGTCGGTCACGGTCGTCCGCCGGCGTCTTCTACCACGGCTCGTCTTTCAGACCGAGGGCGTAGGCCCCGGCGTTCGTCGAGACGTGGAGGAGCGGCGTCACGACGACGACGACCGCCAGGACGGAGGGCCAGAACGTCTCGACCGTCCAGGCGGGCGCGACGACCAGCGAGAACAGCAGCGCCAGCGCGACGAAGTCCAGCTGGTCGAGTCCCGGGAAGGCGGCCCCGCGCTGGCGGCCCGTCCGTCGCTTGAGGAACGACGCGAGGATGTCGCCGGCCATCGCCCCCGCGGGCATCGCGACGACGACGGCGAGCGGGAACTCGGGGAGCGCGACGCCGACGGCGTCGGCGACCGACGGGCGGACGACGTTCAGCGCGAGCGCGAGCAGCGCGCCCGCCGCGATTCCGCCCGCGGTACCGCGCCAGGTCTTCCCGTCGCCGAGGAGGCGACGCCCGCGCCACGCGCGCCCGCCGTCGATGGGCGGGCCACCGCCCGCCAGGACGGCGGCGTTGTTCGGCACGTACGCGGGCAGCATCGCCCAGAACGCGACGACCACGACTTCGAGCACGTCCATGTTGAGGTAGGCGGGCGGACGCGTCTTAAGAATCGGAGGTTCGCGTCGACGGGGTCGGAGGACGCGGCCGACGCTGGCCCTCTTTTGGTGCTTCAGCCCGTACGTCGGCCGGACAGTGCACCCCTCGCTCACTCCGCTCGCCGTGCTCGGCGGGACGACGCTCGCCTCCTACTGCCTCTGGCAACTCGTCTTCGACCCGCTCCGGGGACCGTTGCCGGGCCGGAGGACGACCGTGGTCGTCCTCGTCGCCGGGACCGTCGCGGGAGTCGCGCTGACGCTGTGGGGACTGGACCGTCTCGACCTGCTGCGTCGACCGTAGCGCGGTCGGGCGCCCGCGGAAACGTTAACAACGTCCGCGGCGTACGCCGCTCGTCGCGGTACCGACGGTCGCCATGTACCCGACCGGTCACTACGGCGTCGCGCTGCTCGTCTCCGCGCCGGCGGCGTTCGTCCTCGGTCGCAGAGCCGGGACCCTGTTCTCGGCGTTCGTGCTGCTGACGGCGGTCCTTCCCGACGTCGACACGCACGTTCCGGGGGTCCGGCACCACGGGGTGACGCACACGCTCCTCTTCGGCGTCGCGAGCGGCGTCGTCGTCGGCCTGTTCGCCGCCGGCCTCCTCGTCGCCTACGTCCGGTTCGCAGGGCCGGTACGGTCCTCCCGGCTCACGGCGAGGAACGCGTTCGAGTGGGCGGCCGCCGGCGCGTTCCTCGGGGTCCTGAGCCACGTCACCGCCGACGTTCTCGTCGTCCTCCCCGGAACGCAACCCGTGAGCCCGTTCTGGCCCCTGTTCGAGCGGAAGATCACCGTCGAGGCGATTCCACTCGGCGCACCGGCCCGGAACCTGGCGCTTCTGGTCGTGGGGCTCGGCGTTCACGTTCTCGTCTACCGACTGACGGGCGACGGAGTCGAGTCATGACCGCTGGAAGAACGGGCGCGTCGCGGCAGACCGGCGGCCGAGTCAGCCGTCGGTCTGGTTGCCTGCCGTCTGATTGCCGGCCGTCTGGTTACCGCCCTGCTGACCGCCGCCCTGTACCGGTCGGAACCGGACCAGGAGGAGTCCGAGTTCGAGCGGATCGTCGTACACCAGGTCCCTGTCGAGAGCGCCCTGGTCGAATCCCGGTCCGTCCCCGTCCTGCTGGTCGAAGGCGGGGTCGTACTGGGGCAGGAACTGGTACGTCTGTCCCTGCTGGAGGTTGGCGTTCTGCGGGACGAACAGCATCATGTTCCCCGGCGCGCCGGTGTACTTGATGACCCGCGTCGCGTACTCCTGCCCCTCCGTGTCCTGCTGGACGGGCGCGTAGCCGATGGCGTCGGAGACGATGCGAAACTGCGCACCGCCGCGGAACTGCCCCTGTGGTATCAGTCCGAATACGGTCTGGTTCCCGTCCTGGGCCGAGGCGGTGGCGCCCCCGCCGAGGCCGAGTCCGAGCGCGCCGGCCGCGACGGTGCCGCGCTTCATGAACGTTCGTCGTGACGATTCGCCGAGAAGCCGTGGAAACGCCGTGTCGTCTGTGGTCATGGTCTCGTGTTCTCGCAGGTGGTTTCAGGACTGGACCGCGCCCGCCGGCAGGAATGCGACGTTCACGAAGTCCGCGGCAGCCTGCTCGTTCTCGTTGTCCACGGAGAAGCCGACGTCGCCGCCGTTCTGTTCGTCCTCGACGTCCTCCCAGTCGCGACCCATCACGTACTGCTGTCCCTGCTGGACCTGCGCGTCCTCGTAGGGGAACAGGAAGGCGAACTGGTTCGGCGCGCTCGTGTACTGTATCATCCGCGTCTGGAAGCTCGTGAACAGCTGTCCCTCCCCGACGTTCTCTGGGTTCCAGGGGAGCGCCTCCGAGATGACGACGAACCGCGACCCCGGCTGGAACTGGTTGTTGAACATGTACCCTTCGCGGGCGTTGCCGTCCTGTACCGACAGCGACGCTGCGTCGGCCTGGTTGCTCTTTGATGTCATCGTTTCTCACCGTGTTTGTCGGCGGTCACTGCGCTCCGAAGTAGCCGAGGAGTCCCGATAACGACCGCGACCGTTTACGCTGCGAAGGGAGCTTTACTCGACCGTAAGTTGGATTATGACCGAACGTGGGTTCGCAGGTGACCGTCGTATCGTGTAATTCCCACTGACTGCGGGGCGGCAAAACGGGCGATTACCGACCGAATCGAGGTCCCGATTACGGACGGGCGGACTATACACTAATAAGACGCGGGGGTGCAAACCCCCGGTCATGATACCACCTATCGCCAGCAAGTTCGTCGCCGGGGAGTCGCCGGCGACGGCGCTGGACCACGCTCGCTCGCTGAACGAGCGGAACGTCAACGCCATCCTGAACCTGCTCGGCGAACACTACGACGACCGGGGACCGGCCGACGAGGACGCCGAGGCGTACGTCCGACTGCTGGAGGACATCGAACGGTCGAACGTCTCCGCGTGCGTCTCCGTGAAGCCGTCGCAGGTGGGCCTCGACGTGGGCGAGCACGTCTACCGCGAGAACATGGAGCGCATCGTCGACGCGTCCGGCGACACGTTCGTCTGGATGGACATGGAGGACCACGAGACGACGGACGCGACGCTCGACACCTACGAGCGACTCGCCCACGAACACGACGGCGGCGTCGGCGTCTGCGTCCAGGCGAATCTCAAGCGAACGGGGGAGGACCTCGAACGACTCGCCGACGTGCTGGGCAAGGTCCGTCTGGTCAAGGGCGCGTACGACGAACCCGAGGAGATAGCGTACAAGGACAAAGAGCGCGTGAACGAGGCCTACAGGGACGGGCTGGCGTTCATGTTCGAGGAGTTCGACGGTGGCATCGCGGTCGGGAGCCACGACCCGGCGATGATAGAGTACGCGACGGAACTCCACGAGGAACACGGCACCGACTTCGAGATTCAGATGCTGATGGGCGTGCGCGAGGACGCCCAGTACGAACTCGCCGAGGAGTACGAGGTCTGGCAGTACGTCCCCTACGGCGACAAGTGGCTGTCGTACTTCTACCGCCGGGTCATGGAGCGCAAGGAGAACCTGCTGTTCGCGGCTCGGGCCGTCCTCTCGGGGTAGGCGGGTCCGACCCTCAGCGAACGTACCGGCCGACGGTGCGCCGAATCCGGTCGCGCTGGTAGACGAGTTCGCCGACGCTCCAGCCGACGAGGACGCCGAGGCCGACCAGCGCGTACAGGAAGTCCCAGCTCCCCATCCAGACGGGGCGAATCCAGGGCGTGACGTGCGACCACCGACGGGCGAACTCGTCGGCCGCGTTCTCCAGCGGCGTCCCCGAGAACGTCTCGACCACCCAGAACGAGACGGTGCGTTTCTCCGCGGTCGGCGCGATGCCGGCGCTCCCGTGGACGCTGTAGTTCCCCGTGACGTTCAGGTCGGCCATCGTCGGTCCGCCGGCCTCGTCGCCGTAGGCCGTCCGCTCGACGTCGTACGGCGCCCACGGCGCGTAGAACTCCCAGACCACCTCGCCTTTCGGCGTCACCTCGACGACGCGCTGGTACATCGTGTCGACGACGAGCGTGTTGCCGTTGGGCAGGCGGTCGGCGTCCCGCGGCCAGTTCAGCCCGCCCGAGAGCGTCCAGGTCCGGGTCCAGGTGCCGTTCCGGCGGACGTACTCGACGACGCGGTCGTTCTCGCTGTCCGCGACGAGTATCGTCGGATTACCGGACTCGCTCTCGAGGTACTGCGGATTGTGCTGTTCGTAGAGGACGTCGTGGTCGTCGTCGCTCCCGAGCCGCATCGTTATCTCCTTCGTCGAGCGGTCGACGACGATGACCTGGTCGAAGTTGCGCGGCGAGACGAGATAGCGCCCCTCGCCGATCTTGTCGACGTCGTTGACGTGCGTCCAGTCGCCAGCGCCGCCGCCGCCCGACGTCGGGAAGTGCTCGTCGAACTGCCAGCGCCAGACCACCTCGTCGTCGCCCATGTCGTAGATGAACAGCCGGTCGCCCTTGTTCGGAACGCGCATGTTGGCGACGAGCAACTGGTCGCCGTTGATGAGGTCGACGTCGTGGGTGTCGTGGATGGGTAGCCGCTGGGTCCAGACGCGCTCGCCGGTCTTCGGGTCGAGTTCGTAGACGAGCGTCGACCCCCTCGCGGTCGAGGTGACGAGCAGGTTGCCGTTCTCCAGCGGGTCCACGTCGCGTCGAACCCCGTTCCGTCGTGGACCCACTGCACGGTCCCCTTCGGGCCGACGGCGACGAGGCGGGCCGGCTTCCGGTCGTTGGCGTACCCCCTGAAGTGGAACCCCTGGATGCTGACGACCGTCGTACCGTTCGCGGGCGATTCGACCGACGCGCGGAGGTTCATCGGGTCGCTCGTCGTCGTGAGGTAGCCGACGCCCGCGGTGACGGCCGGCGCGAACAGGGAGACGACCAGCAGGGCGACGACACCGCGAACGAGCCAGCGTCGCGGCGGGAGGGAGTCCATCGAGGCCGGGTTCGTCGCGGGGAACCGTCAATTGCGGGGAATCGCTCGCGGACCCACGGCGACCGCCGGAGCGAGCGAAAGACGACCGCCGGACCGGACGCGGTCAGACCTGTGCCTGGAGGAAGCCGCTGGTCCGGACGAAGAAGTAGAAGACGAACGCGAGCGCGAGCAACCACTGGCCGAGGCGCACGTCGCGCCACTCGCCGGTCGCGGTCTTCACGATGGGGTAGGAGACGATGCCGGCGGCGATGCCGTAGGCGATGGAGAACGTCAGCGGCATGATGAGGATGGTCATGCCCGCGGGGATGGCGTAGGTGACGTCGTCCCAATGGACGTCGGTGACGTTGCCGAGCATGATGATGGCGACGACCACCAGGGCGATGTGGGAGGCGTACAGCGGAATCGCGGCGGCGAGGGGGACGACGGCGAGGGCCGCGAGGAAGAGCAGGCCGACGACGAGCGCGGTCATGCCCGTCCGACCGCCCTCCTCGACGCCCGTCGCGGACTCGACGTACGTCGTCACCGTCGAGGTGCCGAGGATGCCGCCGACCGTGGTGCCGATGGCGTCCGCCATCAGCGGCTTGTCGATGTCCGGGAGGTTGCCGTTCTCGTCGAGGAAGCCGGCGACCTGGCCGACGCCGGTCAGCGTCCCGGCGGTGTCGAAGAAGTCCACGAAGAAGAAGGTGAACACGACGAGCGAGAACGCGAACGCGTCGACGTTCCGGAACCCGTCGAGGAACGCGCCGAAGAGCGGCGTGATGTCGTACTGGGGGTCCGGGATGCTGGGCGCGAGCGGGCTTCCGGGATGCGGACTGACGTACCCCATCGAGGCCGCGACCCAGCCGGCGGCGCTGGTCAGCAGGATGCCGAGGACGATGGAGCCGGGGATGCCCCGGGCGTACAGCGCGAGCGTGAGGAACAGGCCGGCGACTGACAGCAGCGCGACGGGGTCCTGGGCGATGTTGCCCAGCGTCACCAGCGTCGCCGGGTCGTCGACGACGACGTACATCTCCTCCAGGCCGATGATGGCGAGGAAGAGGCCGATACCGGTCCCGACGGCGAACTTCACCGGTTCGGGGAACAGCCGGATGATGTACTCCCGCGCGCCGATAGCGGTGAGGACGATGAAGATGACGCCCTCCGTCACGACGGCGGCCAGCGCCGTCCGCCACGGGATGCCCAGCGTCCCGACGACGGTGAACGCGAAGAAGGCGTTGAGACCGAGTCCGGGCGCCTGCCCGAACGGTCGGTTGGCGTAGAACGCCATCACGAAGATGGCGACCGCCGACGCCAGGATGGTGACGACGGCGAGCATCTGCTGGACCTCCATGGGGGAGTAGTTCTGGAGTGCGATGCCCGGCTTGCCGTTCTCGCCCGGGAACATCGTCATGATGGCGGGGTTGACCACGACGATGTAGGACATCGTCAGGAACGTGGTGACTCCCGCGAGGACCTCCGTCGCGAGGTCCGTGTCGTGTTCGTCGAACTCGAAGTAGTCAGCTAGCGCGCCCATGATGCACGTTTGAGCAACCAGCACAGAGAGCATTTAACTATTTCCGTCTGAGAACGGATTCGTATACACATATTTGCATATTCCGCTGGCGGCGACGGGGCGTCGCCCCCGCCCGGCGACCCGACGCTCACTCCGCGAACGTGGTGAGCGCGCCGACCGGCGCGTCCGTACAGGATTTGGCGCGTTCGATGCCCTCCTCGCCGACGGCGATGAGCGCGAAGACGCCGCCCACGTCGGCGTCGGCGCGCTCCGCGATGTCGAGCAGGAGTTCCTGGGTCTCGCCGGAGCGGACGAGGTCGTCGACGACGAGCACCGTCTCGCCGGGGTCGATGGCCGACGCCGGAAGGTAGTAGGTGAGTTCGATGCCCGACGCGAGGCGCTGGCGCGACTCGATGAACTCCTCGACGGCCGTCTCCTTCGACTTCTTCGCGTACGCCGACCGGGCGCCGAAGTAGCTCGCCATCGCCGACGCGAGCGTGATACCGTCCGTCGCCGCCGTCAGCACCACGTCGGGGCGGTCGAAGTCGAAGGACTCCGCCGCGACGGGCGCGACCAGGTCGAGGAACGACTGGTCGAAGACGACGGCGGAGTTGTCCACGTACCCGTCCGCGTCGAGTCGCGTCCGCGCGTGGAGTTCCTCGGCCAGTTCCTCGCGGCCGACGCCCGACACGACCGTCTCGGCGCGGTCGGCGCTCGGCAGGACGTGACCGTTCACGTATCGGTTCAGGTCGCCGGCCGGGAGTCCCGTCACCGCGGCGAGTTCGTCGTAGGTCCGAGTCTCTTTCAGCATCCGGAGAACGGAGACGGCCTGCAACTGCAGGCTCGCCTTCTCTGCACGGTTCATACCCCGACCCTCACGTTCGCGCAACCTTGAACACGTCGATGCCGAGCCGGGAACGACTAGACACGGGCGTGTATCTCGACCGGCGGTGCCGGTCAGTGGTCCGCGAGGAAGTCCGGTTCGAGTCGGCGCTCGTCGCACTCGCGGTCGAGGTGCTCGCGGAACGCGGCGAGGCCGACGCCGCCCGCTTCGCGCTCCGCGCGGTCCCGGACGGAGACGGTTCCCTCGACGGCCTCCTCGCTGCCGACGACGAGCATGTAGGGGACGCGGTCGTCGTGGGCCGCGCGTATCTTCTTGCCGAGCGTCCAGTCGCGGTCCTCGACGTCGACGCGGAACTCGCCGAGCGCGTCCGCGACGTCGCGGGCGTACGCCCGGTCGTCCCCGGTAACGGGGAGCACGCGAACCTGCTCGGGCGCGAGCCACGTCGGGAAGTCGCCGCCGAGATGCTCTAGCAGGACGCCCATGAACCGGTCGAGCGACCCGAGCAGGGCGCGGTGGACCGCGACCGGGCGGCGCTCCTCGTTGTCCTCGTCGACGTAGACGAGGTCGAGGCGCTCGGGGATGTTGAAGTCCACCTGCACGGTGCCGATGGTCCACTCCCGGCCGATGGCGTCGCGGACGTCGAGACCGATCTTCGGACCGTAGAACGCGGCCTCGCCCGCCTCGACGTCGTAGGCGAGCCCCTCGGCGTCGAGGGCGGCGCGCAGCGCGTCCGTCGCCGTCTCCCATATCTCGTCGCCGCCCACCGCGTTCTCGCCCTTCGTCTCCAGCTTGTACAGGACTTCGAGGCCGAACTCGTCGTAGATGTCCTCGATGACGCGGATGGTCCGCGTCAGTTCGGCTTCGAGCTGGTCGGGGCGGACGAACGCGTGCCCGTCGTCCTGGGTCATCCGGCGCACGCGGAGCAGGCCCGACAGTTCGCCGGACTGCTCGTTGCGATAGACGTCGCCGAACTCCGAGAACCGCACCGGCAGGTCGCGGTAGGAGTAGCGCCGCCGGTCGTAGAGGTGGGCGTGGTTCGCGCAGTTCATCGGCTTGAGACCGTACTCGGTCCCCTCTTGCTCCCACGCGAACATCTCGCCCTCCTCGCGGAAGGCGTCGTAGTGCCCCGTCGGCTTCCAGAGGTCGGCCTTGTTGAGTTCGGGCGTCGACACCTCGTCGTAGCCGAGTTCGGCGTTCTTCTCGCGGACGAACTCCGCGAGTTCGCGGCGGACGGTCATCCCGTTCGGGTGGTAGTGGGGACAGCCCGGCGAGTGGTCCGGCACCGAGAACAGGTCGAGCTCCCGGCCGAGCTTCCGGTGGTCGCGCTCCTCGGCCTTCCGCCGCCGGTCGAGGTAGGCGTCGAGGTCGTCGTCCGACTCGAACGCCGTGCCGTAGATCCGCGTGAGCATCTGCTCGTCCTCGTCGCCGCGCCAGTACGCCCCCGCGATTTCGAGCAGCGAGCACGCCTCGACGTCGCCCGTCGACGCGACGTGCGGTCCCGCACAGAGGTCGACGAACTCGCCCTGCCGGTAGAACGTGACCGACTCGCCGGCGTCGACGACGTCGTCGAGCAACTCGCGCTTGTACGGCTGGTCGGCGAGGCGCTCGCGGGCTTCCTCCGGCGAGACCTCCTCGCGGACGATATCGTAGTCGGCCTCGACGACGTCCCGCATCTCGGCCTCGATGGCGTCGAGGTCGTCCTCCGCCACGTCGACGCCGTCGAAGTCGTAGTAGAAGCCCTCGTCCGTCGGCGGACCGATGGCGAGCTTCGCGTCCGGATACAGCCGCAGGACGGCCTGCGCGAGGACGTGCGCGGCGGAGTGGCGCAGGACGCGACGGTAGGCCTCCGAGTCGGGGGTGACCACCCGGAGGTCGGCGTCCGATTCGATGCGACGTTCGGGCGCGACCAGGTCGCCGTCCACGAGGCCGGCGACGCAGTCGTCGCCGAGGCCGGGGCCGACGTCGTAGGCCACGTCTTCGACCGTGACGGGCTCCGGGAAAGCGCGTTCGGAACCGTCCGGCAGCGATACCACTACCCGTGACTCTGAGTCTCGTCGTGACATGTGTCGAGAAGGGTGCCGCGGCTCGCGGTGCGTTCGTGAGCGACGCGAACGGCCCGGAGACGAGGCTCCGGGGCGTGCGAGAGTGGGCAGGAAGTCGACGATGGCTGGGGCTAGGTGGTTATCGGGCGAACGCCCGGCGTGTAAAGTAGCCACCAGCCATCGTGTGCTCACTCGTGATAGTTACGGAATCGTATAAGTATCTTCCGCCGGGGTCGGCGTCGGGCCGCGACCTACGACTTCAGCCCGCTCCCGGTCAGCGCGACCACGACGTCCTCGTCGTCGCCGAGGACGCCGCGCTCGCGGTAGGCGGACAGTCCGGCGACGGCGACCGCGCTGGTCGGTTCGACGTAGAAGCCCGACCGGCGGAGCGCGTCCAGGGCGTCGTCGGTGACGTCGGCGTCGAGCGCGATGGCGTCGCCGTTCGTCGCCTCGACCGCGTCGAGTATCTGGTCGCGGCGCGCCGGACGGGTTATCTGGATGCCGTCGGCCACGTCGTTGCGCTCGCCGCCCGCGTCGCCGTGCAGTTCCGCGGCGATGGGCGCGACGCCGTTCGCCTGGACGCCGAGCAGGCGCGGCATCTCGTCGGTCCAGCCCGCGTCGACGAGCGCGCGGAACCCGCGGTACGCGCCGAGGAAGAGCGTGCCGTGGCCCAGCGGCGTGACGACGGCGTCGGGCACCGACCAGTCGCGCTGGGCCGCGACCTCGAGGGCGAACGTCATCGTCCCGGCGAAGAAGGCGGGGTTCCAGGCGTGGCTGGCGTACCAGCCCTCGCCCGACTGTCGCGGACTTCGCCCGCCCTCGTCGTCCGCGGACCCTGACGCCGCGCCCTCATCCTCCGCGGACCCTGACGCCGCGCCCTCATCCTCCGCGGGCCGTCGCCCCGCGCCCTCCTCTTCCGCGGGCCGTCGCCCCGCGCCCTCGACCGCGCGAACGCAGGCGTCCGTCACGTCCTGCCGACTCCCCTCGACTCTCACCGCGGTCGCGCCCGAGCGCTCGATAGCGGCCAGTTTGGACGCCTTGACGTCCGCGGGGACGTAGATGTCGGCGTCGATTCCCGCCCGCGCTGCGTACTGGGCGATGGCCGCGCCGGCGTTGCCCGAGGAGTCGTCGAGCACCCTCTCGACCCCGAGTTCCGCGGCCCGCGAGAGGGTGACGGTCGCGCCGCGGTCCTTGAAGCTCCCGGAGGGGAACACGCAGTCGAGTTTGAACTGCGCGTCCCAGTCGGGGGCGTCGGCCAGGGGCGTGAACCCCTCGCCGAGGCTGACGACGCGGCGGACCGGGAGGAACTCCTCGAACGCCCACAGCCCCTCGCGCGTGTCGAGTTCGGAGAAGTCGGGGGCGGGGCCGTCCGGGAGCGGGCGCTCGGCGAACTCGAGGGGATGGCCGCAGTCGCAGCGCCACGGCTCTCCGGGGCCGGGGTCGTAGGTCGCACCGCAGTCGGGACAGACGAGCGGGGAGGGCATACTCCCGGCTTTCGGCTCCACGTATCAATACTTGTTGGACGCCGGGCGAGAATCGGGCGTTCAGTACTCGTCCACGTCGGTGCCGACGGAACAGACGTACTCCCCGGTGGCGACCTGGGGGAGGCGACGGGTGCGCCAGAAGACTCCCCGCTGGTCCGCCGTCACCTCCGCCTTCAGCGTGCCGAACACGTCGGTCACCTCGAACAGCACGTCGCCCGGTTCCACGGCGTCGCCGAGGTCCTTCGCGAAGTCGACGACGCCGCCGCTGGGCGCGCCGTAGCGGTCGAACCCCGTCGCCCGGGTCTGGGGCTGGAGTTCCACGTCGCCGTCGAGAAAGCCGTAGTGCCGGAGGACGTTGAACACGCCCTCGACGCCGTACCGGATGCTCTCCTCGTCCCAGCCGACGGAGCCGCCGAGTTCGGGGTCGATGGTCGGGATACCCTCGTCCGGCGCGGCGCGGGCGAGCTGGCCGTCCGGCCCCTTCTGGTCCAGGACGTACCCGCAGCCGAACACCTTCGCGAGTTCCAGGCAGGCGTCGTGGAGGCGGTGGCGCGGGCCACAGCGCACTCGCGCCTCGTTGAGCATCCGACTGGTCGAACCCTGGTGGAGGTCGAGAACGAGGTCCGCTCGCGAGGCCACCTCGAAGGTAGCCGCCGCGATGCGTTCGCTCGACGTCCCGGATTCGTTGCCGGGGTAGGTGCGGTTCATCTTCGTGTCGTCGATGGGGTTGCGGTGCTCCGCCACCTGGAAGCCGTGGTAGTTGACGACGCCGACCACGAGCACCGTGCCGGCGAGCTGTTTGGGGTCGAGTTGCGGGACGACCCGCTGGACGACGCCGAGACCGTTGAGTTCGTCGCCGTCGCTGACCGCCTGGAGGTACAGGGTGTCTCCGTCGTCGGCTCCGTTGACGACGGCGACCGGGAGGCCGAACTGGCTCCCGTCGCGCGTCTCACCGACCGCAAGCCGGCCCGTGTCCATCTCCCCGGGGGCCGCGCTCGCCGTTCCGAGCGTTGTCATTACAGTTACACCGTGACCGAACTGCCTTTAGCCGTTCGGTCTGTTGCGTTCTCGCCCTTTCGTCGGGCGAGGAGAGCCCCCTCCGGAGCCAGTCGTGCGTTCCCCTGGCTACCGTATCTTTTTACCACGGAACGCGCAACCCCCGAATATGGCGACCGACGAGGAGCGCGTCGACGCGCTCGCGCCGTTCCGGCAGTTCCTGGCGCTGGAACGGGACGTACTCGTCCTCTCGCTGGCCATGTTTGCGTTCAGCCTCGGCTTCCAGATGACCGGCCGGTACATGGGCCGGTACTTCGAGTTCCTGGGCGCGACGAGCGTCGTCATCGGTCTCTACGGGAGCTTCGGCAACCTCATCAGCGCCGTCTACCCCTACCCGGGCGGCGCGCTGTCGGACCGCATCGGCTCGCGAACCGCGCTCACCCTCTTCGGCCTCGCGTCGACGCTCGGCTTCCTGCTGTGGTTCGGCGCGCCCGCCTTCGGCGCGGTCCCGGGCGTTCCGGCGTGGGGCTGGCTCTTCGTCGGCCTCGCGCTCGCGCAGGCCTGGAAGTCGTTCGGACTCGGCGCGACCTTCGCCATCGTGAAACAGAGCGTCCCGCCCACCGAACTCGCGACGGGGTTCGCCAGCACCGAGACGTTCCGGCGGACCGCGTTCCTGCTCGGCCCGCTGCTGGCGGCGGGACTCATCGCGACGTACGGCTTCGACCCGGGATTCCGGTACGTGCTCGGCGTGGCGGCGGCGTTCGGCCTCGTCGCCACCGTCGCCCAGCGAGTCCTCTACGAGGCGAGCGAGGACTCGCTCGGCAAGTCGTTCGAGGGCGTCTCGCAGGTGGTCGACGACCTGCGGACGATGCCCGCGACGCTCCGGCCCCTGCTCGTCGGCGACACGCTCGTCCGGTTCGGGAACGGGATGGTGTACGTCTTCGTCGTCCTCGTCGTCACGCAGTACCTCGAAGTGTCGGCGACGCTGCCCGTCGTCGGCTACCTCGGCCCGGACGCGTTCTTCGGCGTGCTGCTGGCCGTCGAGATGGCGGTCGCGCTGGCGACGATGGTGCCCGTCGCGAAGCTCGCCAAGCGCGTCGGACTCAAGCCGGTCGTCGCGCTCGGGTTCGCCGTCTACGCCGTCTTCCCTGCCCTGCTGGTCACCGCGCCCGACGGCGGGGTCGCGGCCACCGCCCCGCCGCTCGGCGGCGTCTCGCTCTCCGAGACGGCGCTCGTCACGCTGCTCTTCGCCGCCTCCGGCCTGCGGTTCGCCGGCCTCCCCGCGCACAAGGCGCTCATCGTCGGCCCGGCGGAGGCCGACGCCGGCGGCCGCGTGGTGGGGTCGTACTACCTCGTCAGGAACGCGATAACGATTCCGAGCGCGGCGGTCGGTGGCTGGCTCTACGGGCTCGAATCGATGCGCGTCGCTGGGGTGACGGTCGGCGGTCCCGCGCTCGCGTTCGGTCTCGCGACGGTGGTCGGACTCGCGGGCGTCACCTACTTCGTCGCGTTCGGCCGGGAACTGGACGCGTACGCCTGACGTCCCGTGACCGACGCGCCTTTCACCGACCGGACCAACGCTCGCCCATGGAACGGGACGTTCCCGACCGTCCACCGGCGAACAACCTCGTCGAGGCGCTCGACGTCCGCCGGAACGCGGCGGTCGGCTTCGCCGTCGGCGTCGCCGTCGCGGTGCTGCTGTACGCCTTCAGGGTCGGCGTCGTCGGGTCGGTCCGCGGTCAGGCGGGCGGCCCCCTGACCTTCCTCGCCCTCGGCGTCGTGCTGGCGCTGACGCTCGGCGCGCTCGTGACGGCAGTGCTCGTTGCGCTCTCGGCTCGACGGCTGGCCCGCGAGGTCGACTAGTTGGTGAGTTCCTGGATCCGTTCCGCGCTCGAACGGGTTCCCTTGGCTAGCAGCACGTCGCCGGCGCCGAGTTCCGTCGCCGGTCCCGGCGAGATGACCCAGTCCGCCGGCGGACGGCGCACCGCGATGACGCGCATCCCCGTCTCGGTCTCGACCCGCTCGTCGCCCAGCGTCGTCCCGTCGAACCGACTGCCGGCCGCGACTTCGACGCGGACGATGACCTCGTCGCTCTCCTCGATGGCCTGCTCGACCACCGGATGGGTTCCCAGTCCGCGGAGCACGCCCTCGCTTATCTCGACCGCCGCGTCGCTGATGACCTCGGTGCTGTTGGCGAGGTGAACAAGTCCGCGCAGCGAGACGGGGTCGTCGGTCTGGGCGGCCGCCCGGAGCACCCACGCCTCGAAGCGCGACTGCAGCGCGTCGACCTCCGCCTCGAGTTCGACGACCTCCTCGGCGACGCCCTCGCTGTCGAAGAGGACGCTCCCGTACGCCAGGTCGACCGCGAGTTCGCTCATGTTCTTCATCAGGACGATGGAGTCGACGGCGCGTTCGAGGTCGGCGTCGTCGTCCGTCGGCGGTTCCGGCGACTCGTACGCCGACCCCGTCGCGGCCTCGTACACCGTCGCGATGCCCTCGTCCGGCCCGCGCAACAGCAGGCGGTCGCCTGAGCGAAGGTCGGTGTTCCTGTCCGGGTTGAGCAGCCAGTCGCCGCCGCGGTGGATGGCGATGACCCGGACGCCCGTTTCGGTCTCCAGGTTCAGCGCGCCGAGCGTCGTCCCCTCCAGTTCGGAGTCGTCGACGACTTCGGCGCGCAGGAGCGTCTCGATGGCTTCCGGGAGCGACGCGCGCATCGCTTCCGGCAGGCCGATGTCCTCGAGGACGACCTTGGCGATGTCGCCGGCCGCGTCGCTTATCTTCTCCGCCGCGCCGACGACGCCGAGCACCGGCGCGAGTTCTTCGGCGTCGTCCGGGCTCCGCGCCGCCATCAGCAGGCTCATCCGGGCCTGCAACTGGAGCACGTCCATCCGGTCTTCGAGGTCGAGCACCTCGGTCGCGATGTCGTCGCTGCCGTTGAGCACCGCGGAGAACGAGAGGTCGATGAGTAGCTCAGCGGTGTCTTTCATCTCCGCGAGCACCTCCTTGACGCTCCTGGGTTCGTACTCCACCTCGCTCGCGGGATCCATACGTCGAGATTCGTCGGCTGCTCGTAAAAACGTTCGTAGCGCGACCCGGAAGGCTGCAGTCCGCCGCCGGTTCGCGCCGAGCGAATCGCCAACTCCGCCGTCTCGCCGGTCGGGAGGCGGCGAGCACCGCCCTGCGATTTCGACGGAAATCGACTCGTTCCCCGAATTTGGATCCGCCACGAACGATAATCCTTTTCGGGGTTGCCAATCAACTCTTACAGTATGTCAGACGAGGTCAAGAAAGGTCTGGAGGGCGTGGTAGTCGCTGAGTCGGCTCTCAGTCACATCGACGGTGACGCAGGCGAACTCATCTATCGCGGGTACGCCATCGAGGACCTCGCACGAGAAGCGAGCTACGAGGAGGTGCTCTATCTCCTCTGGCACGGCTCCCTCCCGAATCGCGACGAACTCGACTCGTTCAGCGAGTCGATGGCCGACGAGCGTTCCGTCGACGAGGACGTCGTGGCGACGGTCCGCCGACTGGCCGAAGCGGACGCCGACCCGATGGCCGCGCTCCAGACGACCGTCTCGATGCTGTCGGCCTACGACCCCGACGACTCCGAGACGGACCCGGAGGACTACGAGGCCAACCTCCGGAAAGGGCGGCGCATCACCGCCAAGATTCCGACCATCATCGCGGCGTTCGACCGCATCCGGAACGGCGACGAACCGGTCGAGCCGCGCGAGGACCTCGGCCACGCCGAGAACTTCCTCTACATGCTCAACGACGAGGAGCCGGACGAGGTGCTCGCGGAGACGTTCGACATGGCGCTCGTGCTCCACGCCGACCACGGCCTGAACGCCTCGACGTTCTCGTCGATGGTCACGTCCAGCACGCTCTCGGGCGTGCACAGCGCGGTCACCAGCGCCATCGGGACGCTCGCCGGTCCGCTGCACGGCGGCGCGAACCAGAACGTCATGAAGATGCTCAAGGAGGTCGACGACGCCGACCAGGACCCCGTCGAGTGGGTGAAGAACGCGCTGGACCGCGGCGAGCGCGTCATGGGCATGGGCCACCGCGTCTACAACGTCAAGGACCCCCGAGCCAAGATTCTCGGCGAGAAGAGCGAGGAACTCGGTGAGGCCGCCGGCGACACGAAGTGGTACGAGATGTCCGTCGCCATCGAGGAGTACATGCAGGAGGTGAAGGGTCTCGCGCCGAACGTCGACTTCTACTCCGCGTCGACGTACTACCAGATGGGTATCCCCATCGACGTCTACACGCCCATCTTCGCCATGTCTCGGGTCGGCGGCTGGGTCGGCCACGTCCTGGAGCAGTACGACGACAACCGCCTCATCCGGCCGCGGGCGAAGTACGTCGGTCCGAAGAACCAGGAGTTCGTTCCACTCGACGAGCGCTGAACCGGTAACCGCAGGACGACCGCCCGTTTTCGACGAGTCGCGTACGCGTCCGAGCCTCGCGAGCGCTCACTCGCCGCCGTCGAGCAGGACGTCGAGCATCGCCTCGACCGCGTCGAGTTCCGGCTTGACGACGCCGTGGCCCATCCCCTCGAATATCTGCTCGGTCACGTCGCCGCCCAGGTCGCGGAACGTCGCCGTCGTCTCCTCGACGCGCTCGACGGGGATGTGAGGGTCGCGGTCGCCGCAGCCGAGGTAGACGGGCGTCCCGTCGAGCGACCCGTCGTAGTCGCGGGGCGTCCCGTCCGGTCCGATGAGACCGCCGCTGAGTCCGGCGACGCCGCCGTACCGCCGGGCGTTGCGCGCTGCGTACTCCGTCGTCAGGCACGCCCCCTGCGAGAAGCCGGCGAGCAGCGTTCGCTCGGGGGGGACGCCCGCCGCCGCGAGGCCGTCGACGACGGTCCCGAGTAGTGCCAGCGCGGACGAGAGGTGCGGTTCGTTCGCGTCGATGGACGCGAGGAACGACTGCGGGTACCACTCGTTCCCGGCCGCCTGCGGCGCGACGTACGCCACCTTCTCCCGCCGGAACTCGTCCGCGAGGCCGAGGATGCCCTCGGCCGTCGCGCCGCGGCCGTGGGAGAGCACTACCGCGGCGTGGGCCTCGTCGGGCGACGCGCCGGTGGTGGCGACCGGCTGATTGGCGTGCGGGCCGTCGACGGCGTCGGTGTCGAACCAGGTCATCGGTGCGGGGTTCGCGCTCGCGACACCTACAGTTTCCGCCGCTTCCCCGTTTCCGCTCTCCGCCGGCTACTCCGCGCTTCCGCGCTCCGCCATCATCTTCGCCGCGCGGGGCGCCCAGCCGCCCCAGTAGAAGCCGGCGCAGACGACCGCCGTCGCCCAGACGTAGTACAGCAGGATGCCGGCGTACACCGCGACGACGCGGTAACCGAGGTAGACGCCGAACAGCCACGAGAAGCCGACCATGAAGCCGAACATGCCGGTCGTCCGCGCGAGGAACGGCGTCTTCGTGTCGCTGCCGCCCTGCAGCGACCCCGCGAGGACCACGTAGGAGACGAGGAACGGCGCGGCGACGCCGTAGGTTCGGGCGAACTGGGCGGCGTAACGCACGGTCGTCGCGTCCGAGGTGAACAGGCGGACGAGCGGTTCCGCGGCGACGACCAGCGCGACGCCGATGGTACCGACCGTCAGGAGACCGAGGGCGGTCGTCGCCCAGCCCTCGAACCGCGCCCGGTCCGGGTCGCCGTCGCCGAGCGCCTGCCCGACGACGACGCTGGCCGCGACGTTGTACCCTCGCGAGAGCGGTCCGGTCACCTGCTGGTACACCCGACGACCGATCTGGTAGGCGGCGTTGACCGACGTCCCGAACGACAGCAGGATGGCGTTGAACGGGAACTCAGCGACGGTGGCCGCCAGCCCCTCGGCGATTCGCGGCGCGCTGACGGTGAGCAACTGGCGCGTGATGGTCCAGTCGCGCGGCCGGACGAACGACGCCGCCGTCCACGAGGTGCGCATGGCCAGCAGGAGCGCGACCGCGGTGAAGACGTTGCCGACCGCGGTGGCGGTCCCGACGCCGACGATGCGCCACTCCGGGAACGGACCGAGACCGAGCCCGAGCGCGACCGTGCCCCCGATGTTCAGCAGGTTCGAGACGACGTTGACGTACATCGGGGTGCGCGTGTCGCCGGTGCCCTGGAGCGACCGCGCGCCGATCAGCGCGACGTGGCGGGCGGGTGCGGTGACGAAGATGATGGCGAGGTAGGTGCCGCCCATCGCCGCCACGCGGTCGGGCGCGCCGAGGACGGAGATGGCGAACTCCCCCGCGAGCAGTCCGAACGCGACGAACGGCAGGCCGGCGAGCGCGCCGACGAGGATGGCCTGCGTGACCGCCTCGTCGCGGTTCGCGGTCGCGCCGCTGCCGGTGTCTTGGCTGGAGAGCGCGATGGCACCGCCGCCGAGTCCGAGACCGATGCGGAGCGGGAGGCGCGCGTAGAGGTCCGCGAGACCGATGGCCGCGACCGCGGCGGGCGAGAACAGCCCCGTGACGACGATGTCGGTGGTCCGCATCAGCGTCCGGAGCACCTGCTCGGCCATCACCGGCCACGAGAGGTCGAACACGCGCCGCCAGACCGCCAGCACGCGCGCTCGCAGGGGACCGGCCTCGGTCGCGTCGGTCGTCACGCAACGTGATTCCCGCGCGGACGGTTTGGGTGTACTGGAAGGGGTAACCTAGAACAGTCCCGTGACGAACCCGAGGCCCATCAGTATCAGGACCGCCGCGGAGAACGCCGGGAGGTACTCGGCGTAGCGCTCGGCGCGCTCCTCGTAGCGCTCGTACCCGGCGATGAGCAGCAGCGTCAGACCGACGATGCCGAAGATGACCGTCAGCGCGTAGACGGTCATGAGTTCGAGGCAGTACTGCGACCCCGAACAGAGCAAGATGATCTCGAACTCCTCCTCGTGGGCGAACCCGAGCAGGAAGGCGAAGCCCGCGATGCCCCACAGGCCGCGGTCGGTCGCCTCGTCCATCGAGCCGTGAGCGTGCCTGCCGACGAACGGGAGCGCCGTCTTCACCGTCGCGAGCAGACCGTCGTCACCGTGGTCGTGGTGGTCGTGCGAGTGAGAATGGTCGTGGTGGTCGTGAGAGTGACCGTGCGAGTCGCCGTCGTGACGGTCGTCTTCGCGGGAGTGTCCGCCGCTGCGACGAATCCGTGAGTACTCCACCTGGGGGGCGTGGTCGTGGGAGTGGTCGTGGGAACGGCCGTCGTGAGAGTGGTCGCGATGACCGCGAGAATCCCCGTGGTCGTGCGAACCGCCGTGGTCGTGGGAGTGGCCGTGGAAGTACTCCCGGACCCCCAGCGCGACGAGCAGGACGCCCGCGACGACGCTCACCGGACCGCCGACCTGCACGCCGAACACCGTCATCGGTTCGTTCACCTGCGCGAGGTCGAAGTACCGCTTCGCCCAGAAGAACGCGAGCACCATGGCGATGCTGCTGACGAGGTGGCCGACGCCGATGACGAAACTCGCCGCGAAGCCGTAGAGCCACTTGTTCGTCTGGTCGAGCGCGTAGGAGGCGGCGACCGGCCAGCCGTGCCCCGGTTCGACGCCGTGCGCGAGACCGAGTCCGACCGTCCCGACCAGCACGGCCAGTTCCACGTCGAGCATCGACCGGGACTCGGGCCGGTTCCCGGAAAGGGGTTGTTATTATCGAACGTCTGAAGGCGTAATACCGCGAACGAGACACCATGCGAACTAGCCTCAACGTACCGGAAGACGTGCTGGACGCGTTCGACGAAACGTGGCAGCGACAGGGTCTCGACTCCCGCTCGCGTGCGGTGCGGGAAGCCATGCGCGAGTACACCGAAGCCCACTCGCAGTTCGAGGACCTCTCGGGCGACGTGGCCGCCGTGCTGGCGTTCGACTACGAACACGGGTCCGTCGTCGACGAACTGCACGCCATCCAGCACGAGTTCGACGCCGTCGTCGACGCGACCAGCCACGTTCACCACGGCGACTGGTGTCTCGAAACCGCCTTCTGCCGGGGGCCGGCCGAGCGCGTCCGCGAACTGACCTACCGCCTGCGGGACTTCGACGCCGTCGGGCGCGTGAAGGTGCTGTCGCTCCGCCCGCGATGAGGGTCTTCGTCTACGGGACGCTCACCGACCCCGACCGCGTCGCGACGGTCGTCGACTCGTTCGCGTTCGTCGGCGACGCCGTGCTGGAGGGACTCCATCCCGAGGACGGACGGTACCCGACGCTGGCACCCGGCGGCCGGACCGGCGGTCGCATCCTCGCCACGCCGGACGTCGCCCCCATCGACGCGTACGAGGGCGTCGACAGCGGTCTGTACGTCCGAGTCGACGTTCCGACGACGACGGGCGAGACGGTCGCCGTCTACGTCGGCGACCCCGACGCTCTCGACGCCGACGCCTCGTGGCCGGGCGACGGGCCGTTCGCCGACCGCGTCCGCCGGTTCGTCGCCGAGCGGTCGGTCCGGGTCGACGTGGCGGGCGCGAGCGACTGACGGGACGGGCGACCGTCCTCCGCGCACCGACCGTCAGACGCCGCGCTGACGGAGGGCAGACGGCGCGATTTTCCCTCCGCCCTCTTGCGGTTTCACTTTCACCTCGACTACCGGGGGTTTAAGTAAGTACGGTCGCTGCACTCCAGTGCGGTCACACGCTCCGCGCTCCTCGTTCTTTCCCCTTCGACCCGGCCGACGAGCCGTCAGTCCGCCGGGCTAGATGCGACCTCGGCCGCACGTTCCAGCATCCCGTTGTTCGTCGTGTAGTAGTAGTACGCACCGGTCCCGACTGCGCCGACGACGTTCGAGACGGTGACCGCCCAGAACACGGCGTGAACGCCGACGCCGTCCACCAGCAACACGCCGACCGCGGCGATGGGAAGGCGCACGCCCCAGTATTTCACCAGGTCGGCGACCATGCTCGTCCTGGTCTTGCGAGCGCCGTTGAATCCGGCGTTGAAGAGGTACATCGCCCCGATTCCCCAGTAGCCGAAGACGAGAATCCGGAGGTAGTCGACGGTGAGCGCGAGGCCGTCGGGAGTGAGGTCGGGGACGAAGAGGTTCGCCAGCAGTTCGGGGACGAACCACTGGACGACGCCGATGAGCGAGAGACCGACGACGGCGATGGCCGCACCGACCCAGGTCGTGCGACTGGCCCGCATCGGATTGTCGGCCCCGATGTTCTGGCCGACGACGCTCTGGGCGGCCTGTGCGAGTCCGCTCGCCGGAATGAACGCGACGCTGGCGATGCGAGCGCCGACGGTGTACGCCGCGAGCGCGGCCGACCCCCCGGCGGCGGCCGCGATGCCGATGATGAGGACGCGAACCGACTGGGCGGCGGCGTGCTGGCCGGTCCGCGGAAGTCCGACGTCGACCAGTTCGCGCGCGTCGTCGAGGCGAAGGGTCGCCGAGGCCCTGGTGAGGGTGTAATCGTCGCGGCCCCTGAGCATCATTCCGAGCGCGAGCAGGAACCCGGCACCGTAGCCGAGGCCCGTCGCGAGCGCCGCACCCTGGATGCCGAGCCCGTCGAAGCCGGGAATCCAGTACCCGAAGATGAGGAACGGGTCGAGGACGACGTTGACGACGACGGCGGTGACGTTGATGTACAGCGCGGCGCGGGAGTCGCCCCAGCCGATGAACCCCATCTCGATGGCGTCGCTCATACCCATCACGGGGAACGCGAGCGCGTAGGTGGCGAGGTAGGTGGCCGCCAGCCGGGCGACCGCCGGCTCCGCTCCGAACAGCGCGATGACGTTCGGGGAGAACACGAAGACGGCGACGCCCAGCGCCAGTCCGGCGCCGAGCGCGAGTACGATGCCGTGAAACGCCGCCCGGCGCGCGCCGGTGAGGTCCTCGGCACCGACGCGCTGGGAGACGAGCACCTGCGTCCCGGCGTTGATGCCGACGAAGACCGAGAAGAGGAGCGCGGAGAGCGGGAAGTTCAGTCCGACGGCGGCGACGGCGTTCTCGCCGAGTCGACCGACCCAGAACGTGTCGATGACCTGTTGGCCGACCTGCACGAAGTTCTGCATGACCAGCGGAGCGGCGAGAACGAGGAGAGCCCGCGTTAGCGAGCCGTCCGTAATTTCGTCCCGTGAGACGTCGAGCATGGTTTAGGTCTATTAGGATGTTGTAAAATCCCGCTGGTATTTATAGATACGGACGAGTACGTCCGCCACGGTCCGGACGACGGGCGTTTCTCTGCAAACGACGACTACTGGTCGAATAACTCTTTCCAGTGACTCGTCGGAACGAGTCCGGCCGGTCGCGTCCCGCGTCTCGAAGAATCAGTCGGCGGCGGCGTCTGGCGAACCGGGCGGCGGACGTCGGCGGTCGGTGCGTCGGTAACTCGGTCCGTTATTCGGTCTGGCGCTGTTCGGCTCCCTGTTCGGCGGTGCGCTCCTGCCGACGGGCGACTCGTCGGTTCATCTTGGACATCTTGTAACCCGTGTAGAGGAGGTACACGCCGGCGATGCCGACGAGCACGTAGACGAGCGCGGCCACGGTCTCGGCCACGCCCGGCTGGAAGATGACCTCGCTCGCCGCATCGACCATGTTGAATCGTACGTCTGTCAGACTCGTCACGCCGATGACGCCCCAGTTTATCGCGCCCACGATGACCAGCAACAGACTCAGCCAGTCCCACCCGTTTATTCTCATATCGTTCGCTACGCCGTCGTCGTCCTTTGTTATGCGGGGGTTACGGGGAAGAAACGGAGCGAAACCGTGATTTCGCCGGGTAAAGGTCGGCGTTCGACCGCCATCGGGGGTCGACGGTGGGCGGGACGACGGGAGCGGAACGGCGGTGAACGCTCGGCGGACCCGCCGTGCGGGCGGATACCGCATCCTTTTGTCGGCGCGCCTCCAACCCACCACCCATGAGTCGCCGCCGGAAACCCGACTGGCTGAAGATGCAACCCCCGTCCGGCCAGGAGTTCACGGGCATCAAGCAGACGCTCCGGGACCACGACCTCCACACGGTCTGCGAGGAGGCGAACTGTCCGAACCTCGGCGAGTGCTGGAGCGGACGTGGCTCCGACAGCGGCGGTACAGCGACGTTCATGCTGATGGGCGACCAGTGCACGCGCAACTGCGGGTTCTGTGACGTGGACACCGGCGGCGGGCAGCCGCTCGACCCCGACGAGCCCGCGAACGTGGCGAGCGCGGTGTCCGAAATCGGCCTCGATTACGTCGTTCTCACGTCCGTGGACCGCGACGACCTCGAGGGCCAGGGTGCGGCCCACTTCGCACGGACCATCCGGGAGATCAAGGAGCGCGACCCGTCGATTCTCGTCGAAGTGCTGATTCCGGACTTCCAGGGAGACGAGAAGCTCGTCGGGAAGATAATCGACGCGAAACCGGACGTCGTCGCTCACAACGTCGAGACGGTCGAGCGCCTCCAGCAGCCGGTGCGCGACCCGCGGGCGGGCTACGAGCAGAGCCTCGCCGTGCTCGAACAGGTCGAGCGCGAGTCGGACATCTACACGAAGACGAGCATCATGCTCGGGGTGGGCGAGTACGACCACGAGGTGTACCAGACGCTCTCGGACCTCCGGGAGGTCGACGTCGACGTCGTCACGCTCGGGCAGTATCTCCAGCCGTCGCGCACCCACCTCGACGTGGAGTCGTACGTCCACCCGGCGAAGTTCGAGACGTGGCGGCGGGTCGCCGAGGACGAACTCGGATTCCTCTACTGCGCCAGCGGTCCGATGGTGCGCTCGTCGTACAAGGCGGGCGAGTTGTTCGTGGACGCCGTCGTCCGGGACGGGAAGTCGGTCGAGGAGGCCAGAGACGAAGCGCGGCGAGCGGTCTCCGCCAGCGACTAGTCGGACGATTCCTCGTGGACCTGTCGGTGAAAGAGGAGACGAACGGGGCTCTCCCCTCCTGACTGATTCGACGCAATTCTTGCCGTTTGTCCAGCTAATCCCCGTATAACTGCGGTAGTTTTTTCACGAACACAGATTATTGACGGAGTAATTTTAGAACTTCGAGCGTAATACGGGACTGAGTGGCGATTTCGACGAGAAATTGCCGCGAGAGGGATAGCTATGAAAATTGGTTACGAAAACCCTATAACCCGAGCGAAAGATTTTCTGTACATGTCAGGACGGGTCCGACCGTGAGCATCGTACATCAAGATCCCCGTGAACGCGTACAGGTGCTGGACGTGGACGGTAACGTCGTAGAGGACGCGGACGTACCCGACCTCTCCGACGAGGAGCTAGTGAACATCTACAGCGAGATGAAACTCGCTCGTCGCTTCGACGAGCGGGCGGTCAGCCTCCAGCGGCAGGGTCGGATGGGTACCTACCCGCCGCTCTCCGGTCAGGAGGGGGCACAGATCGGGAGCGCCCACGCGCTGGCCGACGACGACTGGATATTCCCGAGCTACCGCGAACACGGAGCGGCGCTCGTTCGCGGTCTGTCGCTGAAACAGACCCTGCTGTACTGGATGGGCCACGAGCAGGGTAACGCCATCCCCGACGACGCGAACATCTTCACCGTCGCGGTGCCCATCGCCACACAGATTCCGCACGCGACGGGCGCTTCGTGGGCGTCGAAGCTCAAGGACGAGGAGAAGGCGTTCCTCTGTTACTTCGGCGACGGCGCGACCAGCGAGGGCGACTTCCACGAGGGGCTGAACTTCGCCGGCGTGTTCGACACGCCGACGGTGTTCTTCTGCAACAACAACCAGTGGGCCATCTCGGTCCCGCGTGAGCGCCAGACGGCCAGCGAGACCATCGCCCAGAAGGCCGAGGCGTACGGCTTCGAGGGCGTGCAGGTCGACGGCATGGACCCGCTCGCCGTCTACAAGGTCACGCGCGACGCCGTCGAGAAGGCGAAAGATCCCGGCGAGGACGACCTGCGCCCGACGCTCATCGAGGCGGTGCAGTACCGCTTCGGCGCGCACACGACTGCCGACGACCCCTCCGTCTACCGGGACGACGACGAGGTCGAGCGCTGGAAGCAGAAAGATCCGATTCCGCGGCTGGAGTCGTTCCTCCGGGACACGGGACGGCTCGACGACGAGAAGGTCGACGCCATCGAGTCGGAGATAGAGGACCGCGTCGCGGACGCCATCGACGCGGCGGAGGCCGTCGAGCGCCCCGACCCAGAGGAGATGTTCGCGAGCGTCTACGAGGACATGCCCAAGCGGCTACGGGAGCAGCTCGACTGGTTCGAGCGGATTCGCGAGAAGCACGGCGACGAAGCACTTCTGGAGGACTAAACAATGAGCCAGGCCGAAACCACGCAGGAAACCGAGAATCTCACGCTCGTTCAGGCGGTCCGAGACGGACTGTACACGGAGATGGAACAGGACGACGACGTCATCGTCATGGGCGAGGACGTCGGCAAGAACGGCGGCGTGTTCCGCGCCACGGAGGGACTCTACGACGAGTTCGGCGAGGAGCGCGTCATCGACACGCCGCTGGCGGAGTCCGGCATCGTCGGGACCGCCATCGGGATGGCCGCGTACGGCCTGAAACCGGTGCCGGAGATGCAGTTCTCCGGGTTCATGTACCCGGCGTTCGACCAGATAGTCTCCCACGCCGCGCGACTACGGACGCGCAGTCGCGGTCGGTTCACGTGTCCGATGGTCGTTCGCGCGCCGTACGGCGGCGGTATCCGCGCGCCCGAGCACCACTCCGAGTCGATGGAGGCGATGTACGCCCACCAGCCCGGACTGAAGGTGGTCATGCCGAGCACGCCGTACGACACGAAGGGGCTGCTCACGAGCGCCATCCGCGACCCCGACCCGGTCATCTTCCTCGAACCCAAACTCATCTACCGGGCGTTCCGCGACGAGGTACCCGAGGAGTCCTACGAGGTGCCCATCGGCGAGGCCGCGGTCCGCGAGGAGGGCAGCGACATCTCGGTGTTCACCTGGGGCGCGATGGTCCGACCGACGCTGGAGGCCGCCGAGAACCTGGAGGGCGAGGTCGACGTCGAGGTCGTCGACCTCCGGACGGTGTCGCCGCTCGACGACGAGACCATCGTCGAATCGTTCAAGAAGACCGGTCGCGCGGCGGTCGTCCACGAGGCCCCGAAGACCGGCGGTCTCGGGGGCGAGATCGCCGCCACCCTCCAGGAGGAGGCGCTGCTGTACCAGGAAGCGCCCGTCGAGCGCATCACCGGCTTCGACACGCCGTTCCCGCTGTACAGCCTCGAAGACTACTACCTGCCCGAACCGGCTCGCATCGAGGAGGGCATTCGGGACGCGGTGGACTTCTAACATGGTACGCGAATTCAAGCTTCCGGACGTCGGCGAGGGCGTCGCCGAGGGCGAACTCGTCAGCTGGCTGGTCGAGGAGGGCGACGCCGTCAGCGAGGACCAGCCGGTCGCGGAGGTCGAGACGGACAAGGCCATCGTCGAGGTGCCGTCGCCCGTCGACGGGACGGTCCGCGAACTGCGCGCCGAGGAGGGCGACGTCGTCCCCGTCGGCGACGTCCTCATCACGTTCGACGTGGAGGGCGAGGAGAGCGACGAGTCGACCACCGAGAGCGCCGAGAGCGAGGAGACGACCGAGTCCCAGGAGGAGGTCGCAGAAGAGCCGGCGGTCTCCGAGGAGGGCGAGGCGCAACGGGCCTCGGAAGGCGAGGCGCAACGGGCCTCGGAAGGCGAGGCGCAACGGGCCTCGGAAGGCGAGGAGACCGAGACGACCGAGGGGCGCGTGTTCGCCGCGCCGAGCGCCCGTCGTCTCGCGCGCGAACTCGGCGTCGACATCGCCGCGGTCGAGGGCACCGGACCGAGCGGTCGCGTGACCGAACAGGACGTACGCAACGCCGCCGAGGGCGGCGAATCCGGGTCGACGGAACCGGAGACGGTCGAGGCCCCCGCGGAGCCCGAGGCGGGCGACACCGGCGGCGTCGACGCCGAATCCGGCGCGCCGTCCGGGACCGGAGCGTCGACGTCCGCGCAGACGGAGTCGGCGGACCGCGAGCGCACGCTGGCCGCGCCCGCGACCCGGCGCATCGCCGAGGAGCAGGGCGTGAACCTGAACGCCGTCCCGGCCACCGAGGAACGCGACGGCGAGGCGTTCGTCACGCCGGAGGCCGTGATGGAGTACGCCGAAGCGCAGCAGCAGGCCCAGCAGGCCGACGCCGCGGCGGTCGCGACGGGCGAGACGGGGCCGCAGGAGGAGCGGGTTCCCTACAGGGGCATCCGGAAGACCATCGGCCAGCAGATGGAGCACTCGAAGTACACCGCTCCCCACGTCACCCACCACGACACCATCGACGTGACGGAACTGGTGGAGACGCGCGCGGAACTCAAGGAGATCGCGGAGGAGCGCGGCATCCACCTCACGTACATGCCCTTCGTCATGAAGGCCCTCGTCGCGGCGCTGAAGGACTTCCCCTACCTCAACTCCGCGCTGGACGAGGAGAACGACGAGATCGTCCTCAAGAACTACTACAACATCGGCGTCGCGGTCGGCACCGACCACGGCCTGATGGTGCCCGTCGTCGAGGGCGTCGACCAGAAGGACATGCTCCAGATAGCCTCGGACATGAACGAGTTGGTCCAGAAGGCCCGCGACCGCACCATCTCCCGCGAGGAGATGCAGGGCGGGACCTTCACCATCACGAACTTCGGTGCCATCGGCGGGGAGTACGCCACGCCCATCATCAACCACCCCGAGGTCGCCATCCTCGGACTCGGCGAACTGAAACAGCGGCCGACCGTCGTCGAAAGCGAGGCGCAAAGCGCCTCGGACGATGCGAACGGCAGCGCCGTGAGCACCGGCGAGGTGGAGGCGCGCTACACGCTGCCCATCTCGCTCTCCATCGACCACCGCATCATCGACGGCGCGGTGGCGGCGGAGTTCGCCAACCAGGTGCTTGAGTACCTCAACAACCCGAACCTGCTCCTGCTGGAGTAGCGGTCCGACTCCTTTTTCCGGTGGGGCGGTCGCGCGCCTCGACGGCGGGACGAGCCCGGGAGGCTACGGCGTCGCGGTGCGGACGACGTGTTCCCGCCCGGTGCGGCGGGTTTCGACGTCTCCGAAGGGAGCGAGATGTTCCCGGAGGGTCAGTTCGCGGTGGCGGACGAACGCGAGTTCCCCGTCGGGCGCGAGCACGTCGCGAGCGCCGGCGAACAGCTCCGAGAGCACCCCGCCGCCCGCGTGGGTCGGCGGATTGCAGAGGACCCGGTCGAAGGTCCGGTCCGCGACCCCCGCGAGGCAGTCGGCCGTGACGACGGTCCCCGTCGCTCCCGACGCGCGGAGGCTACGCTCCGCGCACGAGGTGGCGACCGCGTCGTCGTCGCTGAGCCAGACGTCGCAGTCCGCGGCGAGCGAGGCGTACGCGCCGAGCGCGCCGTACCCGCAGGCGAGGTCCAGCACGCGGTCGCCGTCCGAAACCGTACTGGCCTCGGCGAGCAGTCGGGTGCCGTCGTCCAGCCCTCCGGCGGCGAACACGCCGGGAACCGTCGCGAGCGCGAGGTCGACGCCGTCGACGGTGGGGCGGCGCGTCCGCGGCGTGACGTACGACGGCGGGTCGAACGTCTCCGGTCGGGTCGCCTCGAGGACCCGGTAACCGTCTCGTTCGGCGACGGGCGTCACGTCCGCCGCGACGTCGCGAAGCTGGTCCTCGTACCGGGCGAGGCCCGTCTCCTTCGACGCCGCCACGTACGCGCTCCCGCCGGGACGGAGCACCGCGAGCGCGTTCGCGACGCGCCGTTTGCCGACGGCCAGCGGCGCGTACCGCTTCGGAGCGTAGGCGACGGTGTCGAACTCGCCTTCGAGGGACGTCAGGTCAGCGACGACCGAAACCGACGCCTCGACGCCGTTCTCCGCAGCGTTGCGCTCGCACAGACGGGCCGCGCGGGCGCTCGTCTCGGTCATCTCGACCGCGGCGGCGGCGTCCGCGAGGACGACCCCGGTGACGCCGTAGTTCGCCTGCGGGCACAGGAGCCGACCGAGGTCGCGGTCCCAGAGCGATTCGAGCAGCAGTAGTTCGGGCGTCCGGAACGACCGCTTGGAGACGACGCCGTCGGCGGTTCGGAACCGGTACTTCGGGCGCGCGCCGGACACCCGCGATTCCAGCGCCAGTTCGTAGGGCGCGCGCCTCATCGACGGGCCCGCCTCCCGGCCTGCGGTTCGTTTCGGACGCGGTGCTGTCGGTGGCGATTCGGTCGCGGTGGAGCGGTGTCGTACATCGACGTGGGTTCGGCTGGCTCGGACGGTCGGAAGGCGACGCAGCCCACGCACTGTGCTCGCCGGTCGGGGCCGAGAGAAGGGGCTCACGCACGGCTACGCACAGAGCGCGGAGCCGGGTGCCAAACAGCGTGACCGTCCGACGGGGCCCGCGACCGGTCGCGATTCCGGCCGCGTCGTCGGACGGCCCACAGTTGGCGAGCCGGCCGAACCCGGTCCGTTCCCGGAATCACCGGAACGGCGGAGTCGGCCTGGAGCCGCTGTTCAACGTGCGACCCGCTACTCCCCGAAGGGTAATCAAATTGACGTTCGGCCGGGACCGAACGACGAGAGAAGGGTCTTCGTTCCGGCCGACGAGCTGCTGACCCGGATCGAACCGCTACCGCGTCAGTTCGCGAGCCAGTCGTCCGCCCACGCCGCAGCGCCGATGCCGACCATCGCGCCCCCGACGAGGTCCACGGTCGGCGCGACCACGAGCGTCGCGCCGATGGCTATCAGGAGGGCGGCCAGAATCTCGTCGCGGTACCTCCCGACGGCGCGTGCGAGGGTCGGTCCGTCACCCGGGTCGGTGCTCGTCCCCATCACCGTCCAGTAGCGCCGTCACCCCCGCACTACTGTGGGTTGCTATGACACGCCGTTTTTCAGTGGGGACGCCCGAATCCGCCTCATTTTTTACCCGGTAGCCTGTCGTTTCGCGTAATGGTCGTCGGAGACATCTCGACCGGAACGGACGTGCTAGTCGTCGGCGCTGGACCGGGTGGCTACGTCGCCGCCATCCGCGCGGGCCAGCTCGACCTCGACGTAACGCTCGTGGAGAAAGACGCCTACGGCGGTACCTGCCTGAACTACGGCTGCATCCCGTCGAAGGCGATGATCACGGCGTCGGGACTCGCCCACGAGGCGAACAACGCCGAGGACATGGGTATCTACACGAAACTCGACGTGAACTACGGCGAGATGGTCGACTGGAAGGACGGCGTGGTCGACCAGTTGACCGGCGGCGTCGAGAAGCTCTGCAAGGCCAACGGCGTCGAACTGATGGAGGGCCGCGCGGAGTTCGCGGGCGAGAACTCCGCGCGAATCGTCCACGGCGGCGAGGGACAGGGCGCGGAGACCGTCGAGTTCGAGCACGCCATCGTCGCCACGGGGTCGCGGGCCATCCAGGTTCCGGGCTTCGACTTCGGCGACGACCCCGTGCTCGACTCCCGGCAGGCCCTGGCGCTCGACGACGTGCCCGAGAGCCTCGTCATCGTCGGCGCGGGCTACATCGGGATGGAACTGGCCGGCGTGTTCGCTCGCCTCGGCTGCGACGTCACCGTCGTCGAGATGCTCGACTCGGTGCTGCCGGGGTACGAGGACGACCTCGCGCGCCCGGTGAGGAAGAAGGCCGACGACCTCGGCATCGACTTCCACTTCGGCGAGGCCGCCAAGGACTGGGAGGAGTCCGGCGGCGGCATCACCGTCAGGACCGAAGACGAGGACGGCGAGATCTCGGAGTTCGGCGCGGAGAAGGTCCTCGTGGCGGTCGGACGCGAACCCGTCACCGACACGCTCGGACTGGAGAACGCCGGCATCGAGACGGACGACGGCGGCTTCATCGAGACGGACGACCGCACTCGCACCGAGGTCGAGCACGTCCACGCCATCGGCGACGTGGCCGGCGAACCGATGCTCGCTCACAAAGCGAGCACGGAGGGCAAGGTCGCCGCCGAGGTCATCGCCGGGGAGCCCGCGGCCGTCGACTACCAGGCGATGCCCGCCGCTGTGTTCACCGACCCCGAAATCGGCACGGTCGGGATGACCGAGGAGGAGGCAACAGAGCAGGGCTTCGAACCGACCGTCGGCCAGTTCCCGTTCCAGGCCAGCGGTCGCGCGCTCACGACCAACCACGCCGAGGGCTTCGTCCGCGTCGTCGCCGACGAACCGAGTGGCTTCCTGCTCGGCGCACAGATCGTCGGGCCGGAGGCCTCGGAACTCATCGCCGAACTCGGCCTCGCCATCGAGATGGGCGCGACCCTGGAGGACGTCGCCGCGACCGTCCACACGCACCCGACGCTCTCGGAGGCCGTCATGGAGGCCGCCGAGAACGCGCTCGACCACGCGATTCACACGCTGAACCGGTAGACGTTCTCGCCGTCGCTCTTCTTCTCCTTCGACCTCGCGAGCGCCGACCGCGGACCGTGACCGGACGCGGCGAAAAAAGAACGTCGAGGATTTCAGCGGCGCGGCGTCAGCACTTGCCCGGGACGGTGATGCAGGCGTCGTCGACGACCGGCTTCCCGTCCTTCGTGTACGGGCCGTCCGCCTCGCCCTGCGAGGTGACGAAGTCGTAGGTTCCGTCGTCGTCGGTGTCGAAGTGCGGCATGGCGATGAGCGTCGCCTCGCCCTGCAGGGACGCCATCTCGAACTCGCGGCCCGGGACGCCCTCGAACAGCGAGACGGAGAGGTCCTCGTGGGTGCCGGCGTCGAGGTAGTCGGAGACGCCGACGACGCTCTCGAACACGTCGCCGTCGAGGACGCTGTTGTCGTGGATGGTGACGAAGCCGCCCTCGGAGAGCGTCGCCTCCGAAACCGTGACGGCCGTGCCGTCCTCCGCTTCCTGCTCGGAGAAGGAGACGCTGGCCGTCGGCTTCGACTCGACGCTGACCGTCGCGTCGTCGACGACCGCCTTCCCGTCCATCGTGTACGGACCGTCCGCCTTCCCGCCGGAGGAGACGAAGTCGTACTCGTCGTTGCCGTTGCTGTCGAGGTGGGGCATGGCGACGAGCGTCTGGTCCTCCGACAGCATCCTCTTCTCGAACTCCGCGCCCATCACGTCGAACAGGGTTATCTCGACGTTCTCGTGGGTGCTGGCGTCGAGGTAGTCGGAGACGCCGACGACGCTCTCGAGCGCCTTCCCGTCGAGGAGGCGTTCGTCGTGGACGGCGACGAACCCGCCCTCCGGGAGGGTCACCGACGCGGTGGTGACGGTCTCGCCGTCGGTCGTCTGGTCGTCGAACGTGACCGACGCCGAGGACGACGATTCGGCCGCGATGGCCGTCCCGCCGAACGCGAGCGCCGAACCGGTCGCCAGGGCGGTCGTGATGAACCCCCGTCGTGACGCGTTCGTGGTGTCGCTGCTCGATACGTTCCGCTCGTCCGAAGGTCGTGGTGCAGTCATGGGTGCGTGCCCGCCCGACGGCGGTGTCCGATATCTTGCTCACCACTCTAAAGGGTATTTTGACAACTACGACCCAACTCTTACCCAATTTCGTCGTAAATCATCGAAACGAGCGCCGGACGAATCGCGTGAACCACTCGGCGCAACACTTCGTCACCCCGACGCGCTTTTCTCCCCGGACGCGAAACGGCGAACCGATGCAGGCAGTCACGCTCGGTCCGTCGGGCACCTACTCCCACCGGGCCGCTCGCGCGGTCGCCGACGACGTCGAGTTCCGCGAATCGGTCACGGCCATCGTGGAGTCGGTCGTCTCCGGCGAGTTCCCGCGCGGCGTCGTCCCGATCGAGAACAGTATCGAAGGTAGCGTCACCGAGACGCTGGACGCTCTCGCCGACAACGACGTGGCGGTCGTCCGCGAACTCGTGACGCCCATCCGGCACGCGCTGGTCGCGCAGGGGCCGGAGTTCGAGGTCGTCGCCAGCCACTCCCAGGCGCTCGCGCAGTGCCGGTCGTTCCTCGAATCCGAGTACCCCGAGGTGTCCCACGAGGCGGTCGCCAGCACCGCCAGGGGCGTCGAACGCGCCCGCGAGGACCCCTCGATAGCCGCCATCGCCCATCCGGACAGCGCCTGCGGACTGGACGTGCTCGCAGAGGGCATCCAGGACCGCACGTCGAACGCGACGCGTTTCTTCGTCCTCGCGCCCGCCGAGGAGCGCTCGGAGGCCGGCGGGAAATCCTCGGTGGTCGTCTATCCGAACGCCAACTACCCCGGTCTCCTGCTGGAACTGCTCGAACCGTTCGCCGACCGCAACGTGAACCTCACGCGCGTCGAGTCCCGACCCAGCGGCGAACGACTCGGCGACTACGTCTTCCACGTCGACTTCTCGGCCGGTCTGTACGAGGAGCGCGCCCGGAAAGCGATAGCGGCGATCGAGGAGGTCGCCGAGAAGGGCTGGGTTCGCCGACTGGGGTCGTACGACATCGAACACGTCCTCGTCGGCGACGAGTAACCGATACCTCGCACTTCCTTCGCCGGCGGTCGACCCCGACGATTACATTTAAACCCCGGGCAGAGCGACTCGTTCGACGACCAACATCGTGTCACGAGTTCACACGCTACTCCTCGTTTCTACCCGCAGTCAGTCGGTTTTTCGGCTCCGCGCGCGGTGAGACGGCCACCGCACGAACTCGCTTCGTCGTTACTTTTATATAGAATCACAATCAATGTCGGAACTGTACTATGAGTCAGCGAATGCAAGGCCAGCCGATGATCGTAATGTCCGAGGAGTCCCAGCGAGTCAAGGACAAGGACGCGCAGGAACACAACATCACGGCGGCCCGTGCGGTCGCGGACGCCGTGCGCTCGACACTCGGCCCGAAAGGGATGGACAAGATGCTCGTCGACTCGATGGGCGACGTCACCATCACGAACGACGGCGTGACCATCCTCAAGGAGATGGACATCGACAACCCGACGGCCGAGATGATCATCGAGGTCGCCGAGACCCAGGAGGACGAAGCAGGTGACGGCACCACGACGGCCGTCGCGGTCACGGGCGAACTCCTGAAGAACGCCGAGGACCTCCTCGAACAGGACATCCACCCGACCGCGGTCATCAAGGGCTTCCACCTCGCCAGCCAGAAGGCTCGCGAGGAGATCGACGACATCGCGGAGGACGTCGACACCGAGGACGAGGACCTCCTCCGGAAGGTCGCCGAGACCTCCATGACCGGCAAGGGCGCGGAGCTCAACAAGGAGCGCCTGAGCGAGATCATCGTCAGCGCGGTTCAGGGCGTCACCGTCGACGACACGGTCGACCTGGAGTTCGTCAACATCGAGACCCAGACCGGCCACTCCGCCGGCGAGTCCGAGCTTCTCGAGGGCGCGGTCGTCGACAAGGACCCCGTCCACGACAACATGCCGAGCAGCGTCGAGGACGCGAAGGTCCTCCTGCTCAACGAGGCCATCGAGGTCGAGGAGACCGACGTCGACACCGAGATCTCCATCAACGACCCCGACCAGCTCCAGAACTTCCTCGACCAGGAGGAGAAACAGCTCAAGGAGAAGGTCGAGCAGATCAAGGCCACGGGCGCGAACGTCGTCTTCTGCCAGAAGGGCATCGACGACATGGCCCAGCACTACCTCGCCAAGGAGGGCATCCTGGCCGTCCGTCGCGTGAAGAAGAGCGACGTCCAGTTCCTCCGCGAGGTCCTCAACACGGACATCGTCTCGGACCTCGACAGCGCGAGCGAGGCCAACGTCGCCTCGGGTAGCGTCACCCGCGACGACGACGACGAGATGTTCTACGTCGAGGGCGAGGACTCCCACGGCGTCACCCTGCTCCTGCGCGGCTCCACCGACCACGTCGTCGACGAACTCGAGCGCGGCGTCACGGACGCGCTGGACGTCGTCGCCCAGACCGTCAGCGACGGCCGCGTCGTCGCCGGCGGCGGTGCCATCGAGGTCGAACTCGCCTCCCGCCTCCGCGACTACGCGGACGGCGTCGAAGGCCGCGAACAGCTGGCCGTCGAGGCGTTCGCCGACTCCCTGGAACTCGTTCCGCGCACGCTCGCCGAGAACGCGGGCCTCGACAACATCGACACGCTCGTCGACCTCCGCGCGGCCCACGAGGACGGCGAGGTCCGCTCGGGTCTGAACGTCTTCAGCAGCCAGGTCGAGGACACCTTCGAGGCTGGCGTCGTCGAGCCGGCCCACGCCAAAGAGCAGGCCGTCTCCAGTGCCACCGAGGCCGCGAACCTCGTGCTCAAAATCGACGACATCATCTCCGCCGGCGACCTGTCGACCGACAAGGGCGACGACGAGGCCGGCGGCCCCGGCGGCGGCATGGGCGGCATGGGCGGCATGGGCGGTATGGGCGGCGCGATGTGAGCCCGGCCCAGACCGAGTAGCCCGTCCACTCACCGACGTTCGACGCACAGGTCCCGAAGCTCAGTTCGATTTTTTCGAGCAGCCCTCACGATTGGTACCAGCGCAGCACGTCGGGTTCGTTCGGTCGCCGTGACACGCATTTTCGACGGTCGTGCCAGAACGGCTATTTTTCAACCGTGACAACCGTCGATCGTTCGCTGGAAACGGAGACCATTCGATGAACGAAAACACATCCGAGCCACGTCAGTCGACTCGCCGTCGGTTGCTCAGAGCGGGCGTCGGCGTCGCGGCGACCGCACTCGCCGCGCCGACCCTGAGCACCACCGCAATCGCTCACTTCCCACCGAAACTCGAAATCGACGTCGAACCGGAGGACGATTCGAACTGCATCGCCAGCCACGGTCGCGGCGTCGTCCCCGTCGCAGTCCTCCAGACGGAGGAGTTCGACCCGGCCAGCGAGGACGTTCGCTACCGGTTCGGTGCCCCCGACGTCGTCTCCTCGGGTGGCGGGGCGCGACCGATTCACGACGGGCACGTAGAAGACGTCGACGGAGACGGATCCGACGACCTCGTCCTCCACTTCCGGACGCGGGACGCCGGCTTCGGAGCCGACGCGTCGAACGCCGAACTCCGGTGGGAGCGGAACGAGTCCGGCGAGCACGGACTCTCCGGAACCGCGCCGGTGACGATAGTCGGACCCGAAAGCGGCGACGCCGAGAAACGAGACAGCGAAGACGAACGAAAACGCGAGCGAGGACCCGAGAGCGAGGACGAACGGGGGTGTTAGAGGGAATCGCCGTTCGAAACCGCGACCGGTCGTTCGCGGACGAGACCCGTCTCAACTCCGAACCGGGAGAACGTGAGGCCGCTATCGCGTCCCGCCCCAAAGGCCGAACGGCGGGGCGAAGTCACGCCCGTGGATGCGCTCCCGGACACGCTCGACGACCTGTTCGGCTCTGCGAACTATCTTCGGTTCGCACTCGTACGCTACCCCTCGCTTCTCCAGCCACCGCCGCATCTCGGCGGACCCCTCGTGGCGGCGAATGTCCTCCTCCTTGGCGTGTTTGAGCGGATGGCGCCTCCAGTTGTACTCCTCGTGGGCGTAGACGTCGATGCGATTCTCGGTCTGGGCGAAGAGCACGACGTGTAGCTGTCGATCGGCGAACCGCGACGGCCGGTGCACCCAGCTTCCGTCGGTGGTGCTGCCCGCCGGCGTGTAATGGTACAGGCTCATCGGGTCCCAGACGAACCCCCCGTCGCGTAGCGTCGATTCGACGTCGTCTATCGAACGGTGGACGGTTCCGACGTATCCCGCGGGCCGGACACGGTAGTCCGGTTGGCCGACTCGACGGGCGACTCGGTCGACGACGGGACCGATTCGCTGTCGGATTCGCCGGGAAGGTCTCGGATAGAACGAGTCGTCCATGATGTCGTGGGAACGTACGGTTTCCAGCCAGGAGAACGTGCTGGGACGGTGCAGACGCGAACGAATCCGAAGCGAGGGGTCAACTTTACCGAGAACGGGTGGTAAACTCCGGGAACCGGCATGGCAAGCCCTGCACGATTCGACACCGTTTTAGGTAATTTATAGTGGAGGCGGACGAACTGTTCGGGTATGGAAACGCTCCTGCTGAACCAGGACGACGTGGACGCGAACACGCAGATGGGCGAGGTAATCCGGGCGATAGAGGATGCCTTCGCCGCGTACGCGCGCGGGGACGCCCAGATGCCCGCGAAGTCGTACATCGACCTCCCGCAGTACAACGGCGACTTCCGCTCGATGCCCGCCTACCTGGAAGCGGCGGACTGGGACGCCGCCGGCATCAAGTGGGTGAACGTCCACCCGGACAACCCCGAGCGGTTCGACCTGCCGACGGTCATGGGAACGATGGTGTACTCCGACCCCGAGAACGCGTTCCCGCTGGCCATCATGGACGGCACGGAGCTGACGATGAAGCGCACCGGCGCGGCGGCCGCCGTCGCCACGGACCACCTCGCCGTCGAGGATGCCACGTCGATGGGCATCGTCGGCGCGGGCGTCCAGTCGTACACGCAACTGGAGGCCATCTCGGAGATTCGCCCCATCGAGGAGGTCGTCGTCAGCGACCCCGACGAGGAGGCGATCGCCGAGTTCGTCGACTACTTCGGCGACGAGTTCGACGTGCGGGCGGGGTCCATCGCCGAGGCCGCGGCCTGCGACGTGCTCTCGACGGTGACGCCCGTCGAGGACCCCATCGTCACCCGCGAGGACGTCGGCGAGCACACGCACGTTAACGCGATGGGCGCGGACGCCGAGGGCAAGCACGAACTCGCCGACGAACTCCTGCTCGCCGCGAAGATCGTCATCGACGACCACGCCCAGACCACCCACTCCGGCGAGATAAACGTCCCCTACCACGAGGGGACGCTGACGGACGACGACATCCACGGCGAGATCGGCGACATCGTCGTCGGCGACGCGGAGGGTCGCACCGACGACGACGGCGTCACCGTCTTCGACAGCACCGGCCTTGCCATCCAGGACGTCGCGGCCGCTCACGTCGTCTACGAGCACGCCGACGAGAACGACAACGGCTACGCCTTCGAACTCGTCGGCACCGGACAGTAGTTACTCCTCTCCGCCCACGGGCGCTCGCCGGGCCGCCCGCCCGGTCAGCTTCGAGACCAGCCACACGATGAGGAGGAACGGGAGGAGGGGGACGAGCAGGACGACGAGGCCGAGGAAGTAGACGATTCCGAAGGTCGTCATCTCCGCGTCGGGCCTGCCGCGGTAGTACGGCGTCACGGTTCGGATGGTTTTCTTGACGGCTCCGGGCTCTTCGTCGCTCATGGTTCGTCTCTGTGACCGCAGCGAAGATAAGCGTTCGCCGGGACGTGAGCTTTTAACGCCTGGCCGTCGAACTGCCTGGGGGGAGTTACCATGGCAAGACGAAGAAATCCGTTCGACGAACTCGAAGATATGTTCGACCGAATGAGCCGGCAGTTCGAGAGCGTCGGCCAGCAGTTCGAGGAGTCCACTGAGAGCTTCGGCTGGCAGGGCGGGACGCAGATGTCGCTCGACGTGGCCGACAGGGGCGAGGAGTTCGTCGTCACCGTCGACCTGCCGGGCTTCGAGAAAGAGGACATCGACGTCCGACTCCGCGACGACCGACTCAGCATCGACGCCGAGCGAGAGGAGGAGATGGAGGAAGGCGACGGCGAGTATCTCCGCCGAGAGCGTAGCCAGCGGTCGGTCAGCCGCTCGGTCTCGCTACCCGAACCGGTCGACGGGGAGAACGTCACCGCGGAGTACAACAACGGCGTCCTGTCGGTGACGCTGCCGAAGATGGACGGGTCGGAGGAGTCCCGAGAGATCGACATCGGGTGACCGACGGCGGCCGGTTTTCCGACCACAAACGGCTTGTCCCGTGGACCAATACTGTCGAGTATGACGCTCGAAACAGGCGACGACGCGCCCGAGGTCGAGGCGACCAACCAGCGCGGCGAGACGGTGTCGGTCTCGTTCGAGGCTCCGACCGTGCTCTACTTCTATCCGCGCGACGACACGCCCGGCTGTACCGTCGAGGCGAAACAGTTCAACGAGGAGATGACGTCGTACCGCGACGCCGGCGTGGCGGTGTACGGCGTCTCGACCGACGACGTGGAGAGCCACGAGGCGTTCGCCGACAAGTACGACCTCGATTTCGACCTGCTCGCCGACCCCGACGGCGAGATAGCCGACGCGTTCGGGGTCGACCTCGACGGGAACGCCGCCCCGCGGACCACGTTCGTCCTCGACGAAGGTGAGGTGAAGGCGACGTACCGCGGCGTCGACCCCGACGGCCACGCTCGCGAGGTCCTGCAGGACCTGCTCGACGAGAACCTGGCGACGCTGAACTGACGGCGTTTCGCCGGATATCTGTCCGGACGAAAGCATATATACGACGGTCGCGTCAGGGGTCACATGAACTGGGATTTTCTCGCCCGGTACGGTGGCCTGTACACGCTGCTCGGCGGCGGCGGAACGGTCGCGGTCGCGTACGTCCTTCCGTCACCGTATCACGCGTACGGCCTCCTCGGTGCCATCGCCGTCGGCGCGCTCCTCATCGGCAAGGCCGCCGTCGACAGCGGCGGCGGCGGTCCGACGACCGGCGGCGACGTCGTCGGGTCCGCTGCCGGCCTCGAAGCCCGAGGGGAGGGAACGTTCGCGGCGCGCGACAGCAGACCCGCCAACGCAGGCCAACTGTTCTACGCCGTCGGACTGGTCGCGTTCGGTCTCGCCGCGCTGGCGTCGATTCTGTGACTCCGGGGCGCTGGCGGGTCAGGCGTGGCTCGCGATTTCGGCGGCCTGTCGGTCGACATTCGGGTCTCCCTCGCATGTCGTACACCTCCGTCCGGTGACGATAGCTACTCGGGGAGACAGACCCCGTGAACCGTCGCGGAAGGACTTTGTTGGTTCGACCGAGTGGTGGCCCTATGAGTTTCGAGCCGGGGTCGCTCGCCGAGGTCCTCGCGGTCGTCGAGGAGATGGGAGCGACGGGCGAGCCCGTCACAGCGGGCGAACTCGCGGCGGAACTGGGTTGTTCTCGCGCGGTCGCCGCCGACGCGCTCGACGAACTGGCAGCGCGGGGTGACGTAGGGAGCAGGCTGATCGACGGGACTCGGGTGTGGTGGACCCAGACCGGCCCGGAGTCGTCCGGCGATACGCAGTTCGAGTCGCTGGTCGAAGCGGTCGAGGAGTACGCCATCTACCTGCTGGACCCCGACGGACGCGTCGCTACGTGGAACGAGGGAGCGAAGCGAATCGAGGGGTACGACGCGGCGGAGATAGTGGGCGAGCACTTCGCCGCGTTCTACACCGACGAGGACGTCGAGGCGGGCGTTCCGGAGCGGACCCTCGCAGCCGCCGAGGGGGACGTCGTGGAGGAGGAGGGTTGGCGGGTTCGAAGCGACGGCTCGCGGTTCTGGGCGCGCGTCACCGTCACCGCGCTCTACGACGACGAGGGGGCACTGTACGGGTACGCGAAGGTCACGCAGGACCTGACCGACCGACGCGAGCAGGAGCGCGAATTCCACCGCGAGCGCGACCTCCTCCAGCGGGTGCTGGACACGAGTCCCGTCGGAATCGCCGTTCTCGCGCCGGACGGAACGATAGAGCGGGCGAACCCCCGGGCCGAGTCGATACTCGGCATCGCGGGCGGGGGAGACGGCGACCAGCCCGAGGAGCGGTCGGTGTACGACGCCGACGGAGAGCCGCTCCCCCCGGACGAACGACCCTTCGCTCGCGCCGTCGAATCGGGGGCGTCGATATACAACGAGGAGGTACAGATAGAGTTCTCCGACGGCGACAGGCGCTGGCTCTCGGTGAGCGTCGCTCCCATCGTGGACGACGACGGGACCGTCGAGCGGGTGGTCGCGGCCGGCGAGGACATCACCGCGCTCAAGACGCAGGCGCGGCGACTCGAACGACAACGCGACGAGCTACGGGCCGAACTCGACGACGTGTTCGAGCGAATCGACGACGCCTTCTTCGCGCTCGACGAGCAGTGGCGGTTCACGTACGTGAACGAACAGGCGGCGGCGGTGTTCGACGGGACGCCCGAGACCCTGGTGGGAGAGTCCGTCTGGGATCGACATCCCGACGTCGTCGACACGGAGTTCCGCGACCAGTTCGAACGAGCGATGGACACCCAGGAACCGCTGGAGTTCGAATCGTACTATCCGCCGGTCGGTTCGTGGCTCGAAGTCAACGTCTACCCCTCGGCGTCCGGTCTCTCCGTCTACTTCGACGACATCTCGAAGCGAAAGCGACGCGAGTTCGAACTCGAACGGTACGAACTCCTCTTCGAAACCGTCGAGGACGGCGTCTACACCGTCGACGAGGAAGGCCGGTTCACGCTCGTCAACCGCGCGTACGAGGAGATGACGGGATACGACCGCGAGGAGTTGCTCGGCGCGCACGTCTCGCTCGTCGTCGACGGCGAAACCGCGGAGCGCGGACTGGCCATCCACGACGAACTGCTGTCGGGCGACAGCGAGACCGTCACGGACGAGGCGGAACTGCGGACGAAAAACGGTGGTTCGGTCCCCACGGAGGCGACGTTCGCCCTGCTCCCGACCGAGACGGGATGCGAGCGGATCGGCGTCGTCCGCGACGTGACGGAGCGCAAGGAGCGCGAGCGAGCGCTCGAGGAGTCCGAACGGCGCTACCGGACGCTCGCCGAGCACTTCCCGAACGGCGCGGTCGGCCTCTACGACCACGACCTGCGGTACACGCTCGTCGAGGGCGCTATCTGGGACGAACTCGACGTCTCGGCCGAGGACCTGGAAGGAGAGACCGTCCAGGAAGTGTTCTCCGGAGGGACGGCCGACCGCATCGAGGCCCTCTTCCGTAGCGCACTCGACGGCGAGACCGACTTCATCGAGGTCGAGTTCGCCGACCACATCTTCGAGACGTGGACGACGCCCGTACGCGGTGCCGACGGTGAGATACTCGCCGGCCTGAGTATCTCGCGGGACGTCACCGACCGCAGACAGCGCGAGCGGAAACTGGAGCAGTTCGCGAGCGTCGTCTCCCACGACCTCCGGAACCCGCTGTCTATCGCCCAGATGTACCTGACGATGGCGAGGGAGGAGGACGACCCGGACGATTTCGACGAGGTCGAGCGCGCACACGACCGGATGGAGACCATCATCCAGACCCTGTTGGCGATGGCCCGGGACGGACAGACCATCGGCGAACCGGCGTCTGTCTCGCTGTCGTCAGTCGTCGAGGGCGCGTGGGGGAACGTGGAGACGAGCGACGCGACCCTCGTCCTCGACGTCGCGGACCGGACGCTGTCGGCCGACGGGAACCGACTCCAGACGGTGTTCGAGAACCTGTTCCGGAACGCGGTCGAGCACGGCGACGAGGACGGAGAAATCCGCGTCGGCGTCTTCGACGGCGGGTTCTACGTCGAGGACGACGGGCCGGGAATCCCGCCGAGCGAACGACGGGAAGTGTTCGAGTACGGCAACTCCTCCTCCGGCGGGACGGGGTTCGGTCTCGCTATCGTCCGAGAGATAGTCGAGGCGCACGGCTGGGACGTCACCGTGACCGACGCGACCGGCGGCGGCGCGCGATTCGAGGTCAGGGGCGTCGAAACCGCTTCCGACGGGCGGTAATCAGGCGAGCGTCTCGACTATCGCCGCGCCTTCGACGTACGGGAGGTCGTGTCGCTCGGCGTACGTCCGGGCGTCGGCGGGCGAGAGCGCGCCGCCCGTCTCGTCGTCCAGCATCTCGCAGACGACGACGGCGGGTTCGCGGTCCGCGGCGTCGGCGAGCGCGATTCCGAGTTCGGTGTGGCCCCGGCGCTCGTCGAGCAGGTTCGGGGCGGCGCGCAGGAGGTGGACGTGTCCCGGCGCGCGGAACCGCTCGGAGAAGTCGGTGCCGTCGGGGTTCGCGGCGGCGCTGGCGAGTTCCGTGATGGTCAGCGCGCGGTCCTCGTCGGTGACGCCGGTGTACGTGTCGCGGTGGTTGACCGTCAGCGAGAACGACGACCGCTCGTCGTAACCGAGTTCGTGCGCCTCGCTCGCGGGGTGGTCGAGTATCTCGTCCATGTACGCCAGCCCGAACGCCTCGGCGACGTCGGCGGTGAGCGCGACGCAGACGAGGCCGCCGGCGTCGTTGCGCAGGTGCGCGACGGCGTCGGCGGTGACGGCGCTCGCGGGGTAGACGAGGTCCGTCTCGCCCTCGCGGTCGGCCGCGTCGTGGACGAGCACGGGCGAACCGTCGCGGAACGCTTCGACGGCGCGCTCGACGCTGCCGGCGGCGGTCTGGCTCATGGTGCCTCCTCGACGTGGACGGTGAGGTGGTCGCCGTCCGCGAGGTCCATCGTCTCGCGGAGCTTCTCGGGAGCGATGAGTTCGAGTTGGTCCTCGTCGTGGTGGGTCCGCTCGGGCGTAATGACGTGCGCCTCGTCGTACGTCTCGCCCTCCGCGGTCTCCACCGATGCGGGGTAACAGACCGCCGGACCGTAGGTGCGGTCGCCGTCCTCCCAGCCGTCGATGGGAACCGGGTCGAGCGACTCCATCGCCGACCGGGCGCGGATGCTCTCGTCGGTGAGTTCGACGTTCAGCGTGCCGGGGAACGGCTCGTAGCCCAGCCGGTCGACGAACTGCTCGTTGTAGCCCGGCAGCGAGATGTAGTGGCGGCCCTCGCCCATCCCGCCCGTGACCGTCCCCGTGAGGTCGACGCCGGCCACGTTCTCGAAGATGCGCCGGTAGTCCTCGTACTCCCGCTTGAGTTCCCACTCGCCGTCGTCGGTGATGGACACCCACTGACCGTTGCTGACTATCTCGCGGGTGACCAGGCCCGCTTCGTCGAGGCGCTGGAGGCGACGCGAGGCCGTCTGGTTGGAGGCGTCGAGTCGGTCGGCGAGGTCGGCACACGAGACCTTCACCTCGCTGTCGAGCGCACCGTCGAGCGCGAGAAGCTTCAGGGCCGCGAGTTCGTCGTACCCCACCACGAGCGATTGGGCTGGCATACCCGACACTCGGACGGGGAGTCGTTTAAGCGTACCGGAAACGAGATGCGTAACGGAAACGTTATGCAGGCGGGCGCGGCGGGAGCAGTTCGGACAGGAGTAGCGGAGCCTGCCATCTAAGCCTACTGGTTCGCGGAACGGTCCCCCGCGGTAGCCCCAGAGCTTTCCCCGTCGAACGCGACGGGAGCGCATGGAGAAGGTGAACCTCGACGACGGTTTCGACTCGTTCGACGAACGCTGGTCGCCGCGCGTCGCGGCCGAACTGAACGGTCAGGCCGTCAGGCTCGCCAAACTGGACGGGGAGTTCGTCTGGCACCACCACGACGACGCGGACGAACTGTTCCTCGTGCGGAGCGGGAGGCTCCGCATCGAGTTCCGCGAGGCGGACGACGTCGTCCTGGACGACGGGGAACTCCTCGTCGTCCCCGCCGGCGTCGAGCATCGTCCGGTCGCGGAGACGGAGACGGAAGTGCTCCTGTTCGAGCCGACCGAGACGACGAACACCGGTAACGTCGAGAGCGAGCGAACCGAGTCGGACCTCGAACGGCTGTGAGAATCAGTCCCCGGTGACGGGGTCGCGCGCCCAGAACTCGCTGTCCTTCTGCAGTTTCGGCACCCACGTGTCCTCCGTCGTCGAGAGGAGCGCCACTCGGGAGGCCGGCACCTGCTTCAGCACGTCGTGGTCGGGCATGTGTCGTTGCACGTCCTCGGCGAACGCGACGACGTCCTCGTGGTCGAGCATGGCGTCGCGGTCCAGGCGGTCCTGGGAGTGGCCGACGTGCATGTACGCCTTCAGTTCGACGAAGTCGGGGTCGGCGCGCTCGTAGAAGCCGGCGTACCAGTCGGGGTCGTGGACGTTCTCGCCGCCGACGAGCGTGGTCCGGAGGACGGTCCGCGTCTCCTCCTTCTCCGCGAGCACGTCCATCGTGTCCACCAGCTTCTCCCAGGCGTCGTCGTCGACGGCGCGGACGGTGCGGTCGAAGGTGGCGCGGTCGGCGGCGTCGACGCTGACGTACAGCTGGGTGGGGTCGCACTCGGCGAGCACGTCGGGCTTCGTCCCGTTGCTCACGAGGAAGGTGGTGATGTCGCGGTCGTGGAAGGCCTCGATGAGCTCCGGCAGGTACGGGTAGAGCGTCGGTTCGCCGTCCAGCGAGATGGCGACGTGGCGCGGCTCCATCGACTCCTCGAACACCTCGCGGGGTACCTCGTCGTTGCCGCCGAACCCCGACAGCAGTTTCCGCTGGAGTCGGATGCTGGCGTCGACGACCGCCTCGGGGTCGTCCCACTCGACGTCCCCGAGTTCGTAGGCGTGGCCCTGGTGGTCCCGCCAGCAGAACACGCAGCGCTCGTTGCACTTCACCACCGGCGTCATCTGGATGCAGCGGTGGCTCTCGATGCCGTAGAAGATGTTCTTGTAGCACTTGCCCTCCCCCCGCAGGGCGTTGGCCGTCCACCCGCAGGTCTGGGCGGCGGTGTGGTTCTCGCTGTGGTAGTCGGGAGACCCCACCTGCTTGGGGCCGTCGTCAGACCGATTGCTCGCCGAGGTCTCCTCGACGGTGTCCGATTCGCTCATTGTAGAGGGGATGGCGTCCGAGCGTAAAACGTTCTTTCCTCCGGGGCTGGGACTCCCTCCCTTCGTCGTCCCTCGAAGCGGTCTCGACCGGGCCTCGTCGACGGACCGGCGCGAATCGGTCGGCGCCCGAATCGACTCCTCCCCACGAAATCCTTTAGGGGTGGACGGTCCTGTCTCGGCCATGGATCTCGACGCCGACCAGCTAGAGGGGCGACTGATGAGCCACGGCGTGTACGTCACGTCGCTCGACGCCGACGGGGAACGAATCGCGGTCGAGTACGAGTCCATCGCCGCCGGGCGGGCGGACGCGGTTCCGCACCGGGAGGTCGGTCGGGTCGTCAACGTGGTCCGGGACCTGACCGAGACGCCGCGGGGCGTTCGCGGGTCGGTGACCGACCTCGACGGCGAACCGGTGGGCCGCTGGCACGCGGAGGCCGAGTGGCTCCGGGCGCTCGAAGACGGCGAGCTTTCGCAGGTCGAGTTCTCCCAGCGGGTCGTCGAGACGATAGCGGAGTCGTGAGGGGTTCGACGGGCCCCTCTCCGGTCGTCTCCCCGCGGCGCGAGACCGCCGCGGCTCCGCGCAAGCGCGTCGTTCAGAAACCCCTTTACCGACCCACCCGGAAGGAGTCGGTATGTTCCTGACCTTCAGGGAGGAAGTCGAGGACGCCATGGACGGCGCGCTCGACGCGCTCGGCCTCCCGACCGACGACCTCGGAATCGAGACGCCCCCGGAGGGCGTGGACGCCGTACTCGCCTCCAGCGCGGCGTTCCGACTCGCCGGGGAGGTCGGCGCGCCCCCGCCGGAGGTGGCGGGCGACCTGGCGGACGAGATCGACGCCGACGAGTTCGAGTACGTGTCGGCGGCGCTCGCCCAGGGACCGTACGTCAACTTTCTGCCGAGCGACGCCTACTACGAGGGCACCGTCGAGCAGGCCCAGGACGAGGAGTACGGCCGCCTCGAACCCACGGGCGAGGAGGTCGTCGTCGAACACACGAGCGCCAACCCGACGGGACCTGTCCACGTCGGACGGGCGCGCAACCCCATCGTCGGCGACGCGGTGGCGCGGGTGCTCGCGTTCGCGGGCCACGACGTGGACCGCCACTACTACGTCAACGACGCCGGCCGCCAGATGGCGGTGTTCACGTGGGCCTACGAGACGTTCGACGAGGAGGACCTCCCCGCCCCCGAGCGCGAGAAGGCCGACTACGACCTGGTGCGCTACTACCGCAAGGGTAACGAGTTCCTCGAAGAAGGCGACCCCGAAGCGGTCGAGGAGGCCGAGACCGAGATTCGGGCCATCATGCAGGGCCTCGAAGACGGCGACGAGGAGGCCTACGAACGGGTCCAGACCGTCGTCGACGCCGTGCTGGGCGGGATGCGCGAGACCCTCGACCGCCTGCCCGCGGAGTTCGACGAGTTCGTCAAGGAGACGAGGTTCATGCGCGACGGCTCGACCGACGACGTGGTCGACCGGCTGAAAGAACTCGACCAGGCGGTCTACGAGGAGGAGGCCTGGCAACTCGAACTCGACGAGTTCGGCATCGAAAAGAACCTCGTGTTCCTCCGGTCGGACGGCACCAGCCTCTACCCGACCCGGGACCTCGCCCATCACGAGTGGAAGTTCGACGAGTACGACCGCGCGGTGACGGTGCTGGGCGAGGACCACAAGCTCCAGGCCGAGCAGATGAACGCCACGCTCGAACTGCTCGGCAACGACACCGACCAACTCCGGCAGGTGCTGTACTCCTACGTCAATCTCCCCGAGGGCAAGATGTCCACCCGTGCCGGCACCGGCGTCGACCTGGACGACCTGCTCGACGAGGCCATCGACCGCGCCCGCCAGGAGGTCGAAGATCGACTCGACGACCGCATCCGCGACGACGACCTCTCGGAGGCCGACGTCGACCGCATCGCGCGGCAGGTCGGCATCGGCGCGGTCCGCTACGACATCGTCTCCAAGCAACCGACCAAGGCCATCACGTTCGAGTGGGACCGCGCGCTCGACTTCGAGGCCCAGAGCGCGCCGTACGTCCAGTACGTCCACGCGCGCTGTTGCGGTATTACCGAAGAGGCGGGCGGCGAGAGCGCGATTCCCGGCGCCGTCGACGCCTCGCTGCTGGAGGCGGACGAGGAGCGCGAGTTACTGGAGGTCATCGCGCGCTTCCCGGCCGTCGTCGAGTCCGCCGCCGAGGACCTCGAACCGCACACGGTCGCCACCTACACCCGCGAGTTCGCGGAGACGTTCAACGCCTTCTACCGGGAGTGCCCCGTGCTCGCCGACGACGTTGACGACGACCTGCGCGACGCCCGCCTCGCGCTCGTCGTCGCCGCCAGACACACAGTGGCGAACGCGCTGTACGTCCTCGGCGTCGAAGCGCCCGAGTCGATGTAGGAGTCGGGGCGGCGACGGCGACGCCGGCCGATTCTACCGGACGACGAATCAGTCGCGGAGCGGCGGGTCCTCGAACTCCGCACCGCAGTCCTGGCAGACGACGACCGTCCGGACTCCCTCGCGGAGCGCGACGCGCAGGTCCTCGTGGCCGCACTCGGGACACGCGCCGGGAACGCGCTCGTCCCCGCAGTCCGGGCAGACGAGTTTCGGCTCGTCCCCGCCCGTCTCCAGGCGCACGTCGCCGCGGTCGCACTCGGGACACGCCAGGGGAATCCGAAGGTCCTCGCTGTCCCGAGGCGCCCCTATCGCGAGCGCCACGAGGTCGCCGTCCGAGTCGTTCCTGCCCGACTGGAACTCGCCGGGGGCGAACCGTATCGCCTCGCCTTCGCCGACGGTGACCTCGCCGCGCTCGCTCGCGGCCTCGCCGCTCGACCGGTCCGCGTCGCTCCGCCACGCGAGCGTCTCGAAGGTCGCCTCCCCCTCGACGACGTAGAACACCTCCTCCTGGTCCGCGTGGGCGTGGAGTCCGCCGGGGAACCCCTCGCCGGGGGCGAGCCGGTAGCGGTTGACCGCGACGTCGGTCGTCCCCAGCGGGTCGGACAGTCCGTGCCGGTCGACGCGGGCGTCGCGTTCCGCGTCGTCGATGGAGACTCGCTCCATGTCCGTCGGGTCGACCAGCACCCACAAATCGTTTCGGTCCTCGCAACCGCCGGGGCGACGAAGAAGAGCTTTCCGTCGACAGCGTCTGGGTGACGACGATGGCCTTCGAGGGATGGAAAGAGCGGGCCGAGGCGCTGGAAGCGGACGTCTACGCGCTCTACCTGGCCTACAGACACCCTCGAACGCCGGTTTACGCCCGGGGCGTTATCGTCCTGCTAGTCGCCTACGCCGTCAGTCCTATCGACCCGGTTCCCGACTTCGTACCGGGCGTCGGATATCTCGACGAACTCGTCGTGCTCCCGGTCGGCGTGGCGCTCGCGCTTCGACTGATTCCGGACGACGTCGTGGACGAGTGTCGGGAGCGTGCGGACGGGGAGATCGACGCCGGGAGAGTCCGGTGGGTCGTCGCCGGAGTCGTTCTCGCCCTCTGGCTGCTCCTCGGCGTTCTCGCCGTCCGGACCGCCACGAACTGGGCGTGATACCCGCCGCGGGAGACCGACGCAAACGAGTGTGGGTTCGCAACTGCGACCCCTGTCAGTCCGTCGACGCCCACTCCCAGTCCTCCTCGACCACCGCCGGGTCGTGGAGGTGACAGGCCGCGGGGTGGCCGACGCCGGTCGCCTGCTCCGCGGGGTCGCGGCGTTCGCAGACCGACTCGAACTCGCTCCGGAGGCGTTCGTCGGCGGCCTCGACGTCGCCGCGGACGACGTCGTCGAGCGCGGCCGACAGCACGCGGTCGGCGGCGTCGTCCCCGAGCGACTCGGGCAGGCCGTACTCCTCGCGGAGCGCCGTCCTGACGCCCGACTCGTCGACGTCCTCGGGGTCGTCGGCGACGCCCTCGGCGACCGCGAGTTCCCGGAGCGACGCGCGGTCGACGTCGCGGTCCGCGACCGCCATCCGGAGGTCCATCACCGCGCGCCAGTCGTCCTGGTCGAGGTCGTAGCCCTCGGGCTGGACGACCTTCGGGCAGCGCGGATGGAACCGACAGCCGGACGGCGGGCTGGCGGCGTCCGGCACGTCGCCGGTCAGGGTGACCTCCCGGTCGGGGGCGTCGGGGTCCGGCGTCGGGACGGCGGCGACCAGCGCCTGGGTGTACGGATGCTGGGGGTTGGCGAACACCGCCTCGGTGGGACCGCGTTCGACGATTTCGCCGAGATACATCACGCAGATGCGGTCGCAGATCTGCCGGACGACGCCCATGTCGTGGCTGATGAGCAGCAGGGAGAGGTCGAACTCGGCCTGGAGGTCGTCGAGGAGCGCCAGAATCTCGGCCTGCACCGAGACGTCCAGCGCGGAGACGGGTTCGTCGGCGACGACGAGGTCGGGATTGAGGACGAGCGCCCGGGCGAGGGCGGCGCGCTGTTTCTGCCCGCCCGAGAGTTCGTGGGGGTAGCGGTCGAACTCGTCCGCCGTGAGGCCGACGCGCTCCAACAGGTCCTCGGCGATGGCGCGCCGACGGTCGGCGTCGGACATGCCGTGGACGAGCAGCGGTTCGGTGACCGACTCGCCGATGGACATCCGCGGGTCGAAGCTCGCGGTCGGGTCCTGGAACACCATCTGGGCGCGCCGCCGGAACGCCTTGCGCTCGGCGCGGTCGTACGCGCCGACGTCGTCGCCGTCGAACGTGACCGTGCCGTCGGTCGGCTCTTCGAGGTGAAGCAGCGACGTGGCGGCCGTGGACTTCCCGCTGCCGGACTCCCCGATGAGGCCGACCGTCTCGCCCGGGTACACCTCGAAGTCGATCCCGTCGACGGCGCGCACCCGGCCCACCTCGCGCCGGAGGGGTCCCTCGGTCACCGGGTAGTGTTTCTTCAGTCCGTCGACCGAGAGGAGCGCGTCGCTCCGCGTCTCCGACGGTCGCTGGCGTCGCTCGGTCATCGGTCACCTCCCCGCGTCGAGGCGGCCTCGCCGAGCACGACCGACTCGTCGCGGTCCGGGCGGTAGTAGACGCAGGACGCCTGTTGTGTCCCGCCGACCGTCCGGAGGGGTGGCTGGCCGTCGCGGCGACACTCGTCGGTCGCGTGCGGACACCGCGGGTGGAACCGACAGCCGGACGGCGGGTCGACGGGGTCGGCCAGCGACCCGCCGATGGGTTGCAGGTCGCGGCCCTGGCCCGGCAGGCAGTCCAGTAGCGCCCGGGTGTAGGGGTGGCTCGGGCGGTCGAACACCTCGTGAACGTCGCCCCGCTCCATCACCTTGCCGCCGTACATGACGACGACGCGGTCGGCTATCTCCGCGACGACGCCGAGGTCGTGCGTGACGAAGAGGACCGCCATGTCGCGTTCCGCCTGGAGGTCCGCGAGCAGGTCGAGAATCTGGGCCTCGATGGTCACGTCGAGCGCAGTCGTCGGTTCGTCGGCGACGAGCAGGTCCGGGTCCGAGGCGAGCGCCATGGCGATGACGGCGCGCTGGCGCATCCCGCCCGAGAACTGGTGGGGGTAGTCGTCGACCCGGGTCGGCGCTTTCGGGATGCCGACGCGTTCCAGCAGGTCGACGGCGCGCCGGCGGGCCGCCGCGTCGCCGACGTCCCGGTGGAACTGGACGGCCTCGACCAGTTGCTCGCCGACGGTGTAGACGGGGTCGAGCGCGTTCTGCGGGTTCTGGAAGACGTGCGCGATGCGGTTGCCCCGCACCGCCCGGAGCTGCTTCTCCGAGCGCTCGGTGAGGTCCTCGCCGTCGAAGACGATGCGACCGCCGGTTATCTCGCCCGGCGGCATCGGGACGAGCTTCGTCACCGACTCGCAGGTCACCGTCTTGCCGGACCCTGACTCGCCGACCAGACACACCGTCTCGCCGCAGTCCACCTCGAAGCTCACGCCGTCGACGGCTCTGACCGTGCCGTCGCGGGTGTCGAACCGCGTGTGCAGGTCCTCGACCGAGAGCAGGGGGTCGGCCATCAGTCGTTCACCCCCTCGACCCTCGGGTCGAGCACGTCGCGGAGCGCGTCTCCGAGGACGTTGAACGAGACGGTCGTGAGTATCAGGACGAGAACGGTCGCGCCCGACTGCCACCAGAGCCACGTCGGGAAGTAGTCGTTGAACATAGCTGTTTGAATCACGTATCCCCACGACCGGTACGCCGTGAGGGGGCCGAGTTTGAGGAACGACAGCGTCGTTTCGATGATGATGAGCGTCGGCACCTGGAGCGTCACCGCGGTCAAGACCGTACTCGAGACGTTCGGGACGACGTGGCGGCGGACGACGGCCAACCGACTGCAGCCCGCGTTCCGGGCGGCCTGCACGAACTGGGCGTCGCGCTTCTGGAGCGCCTCGCTGCGTACCAGCCGAGCGACGCCACCCCAGTTCAGCAGACCGAAGATGAGGATCATCAGCGCCAGTTCGACGTGGTACATCGCCCGCGCGACCAGGTAGACGAAGAACGGCGGAATCGCCTGCTGGACGTCGACGTACCGCATCAGCGCCTCGTCGACGCGACCGCCGAAGTAGGCCGCGACGGTACCGACTACCGTCGCCAGCGGCACCACCAGCATCGACGTTATCAGCGCTATCTGGAGTGCGACGCGGCTCCCGCGCAGGATGAGCAGGGCGACGTCCCGTCCGGCTCCGGTCGTTCCGAGCGGATGGAGCCACGTTCCGTGGCACACGTCGTTCGTCACGGCTCCGACGCAGTGCGACGTCGCGAACGCCGAGGTGGTGAATCCGACCGGCGGCTGTAGCGAGGACATACCGCCGTATGCCCCGTCGTGTGCGAGCATGTACTCCTCGATGGGAGCGGCGAGCACCGGTCCGAACAGCCCCGCGAGGAAGAACAGGCAGACGTACGCGAAGCTCGCCGTCGCGAGCCGGTCCGTCCGAAGCTGTCGCCAGTAGTAGCGCGTCATCCGGGAGTTCCGAGCGAGCGGAACCACGACGTAGAACGCGAAGACGACCAGCGCGAGGAGGAACAGCCAGTCGAGCAGGCTCACGTCCCACCACTCGAACGTCGCTCGTCCTTCGGGGAGGACGGCGTAGTCGTAGAGGAACGCGACGAGCAGTGCGACGACGGTGCCGGCGAACGCCCACGTTCGCCGGGTCGCCAGCCGTCGGTCGTCGTCCAGCGTCTCCCACTGAACGGACTCCGCGACGACGCCGTCGCTAGACGCGCCAGCCATCGGTCGGGACACCTGCCTCGGGGGAGGGGAGGGCGGTTCCGCGGGCGTGCCGGGGACTCCTCGACATTGTTCTGTAGAGACAATTATAGGTACTAAAAACCTGAGGTTGTGTCACGTACCCACGACCGTCTCGCCCACGAGGCGGCCTCTCCCGGAGAGACGGACCACGATGCGTCCGCCCCCGGAGAGGCGGGCGTAACTGCCAAAGCGTTAATACGTTCCGGTGAGTGGCACGCGACCGTGAAGTGGTATCTCGCCCGCCGGCTGCTCTGGACGGTCGTCGCCGCGTACCTCGTCCTGTCGGGGGCGTTCCTCGCGCTCTGGTTCGCGCCGCCACCGAGCGCCATGGAGTCGGGGTCGGCCATCTCCGTGCCGAACTCCGTGGGGTCGCCCAGCCCGGTCGTGGACTCCTCCGAACCGCTCCGGGAACGATACGTCGCGTTCCTGGTCAAGTACGCGACGCTCGACTTCGACGCGGAGACGACCGAGCGGCTCACCGGTTCGCTGTCGGTGACGCTCGCGTACCTCGTGCCGGCGTTCCTCGCCGCCCTCGTCGGCGGCACGTCGATCGGACTGTACGCGGCGATGAACCCGGAGAACCCGCTCGGGCGACTGGCGACGCTGACGGCGTACGTCGGCGTCGCCGTCCCGAGCTACTGGCTCGCCAAGTGGGCGAACGTGCTCGCGTACGAGTGGTTCGACTGGGAGCGACGGTTCGCGTACGACGGCGGCCTCGCACCGTGGAGCGCGGAGAACCTGCCGCTGGTCGCGCTCCCGTTCGCCGTCTCGCTCGTCGGGATACTCGCGGTGCAGGCCCGCTACGCCCGGTCGGAGACGGCCGAACACGTCCACAGCGAGTTCGTCAAGACCCTGCGGGCCAACGGCGCGAAGCCCCGGACCATCGGTCGACACGTCCTGAAGAACGCCGCGGTACCGCTGCTCTCGCTGCTGTTCGTCCGGACGCTCACGATGCTGTTCGTCACCGTCGCCGTCGTCGAGGTGGTCTTCGGCATTCCGGGGTTCGGTTCCGTCGCGCTGCACGCCGTCCGAAACCGGGAACTCGACCTCGTTCTCGCCGTAACCACGGTTCCGGTGTCGCTCGCGCTGCTGGGGAATCTCGTACAGGACGTCGCCTACACGTTCCTCGACCCCCGGGTCGAACTGGGTGGCCGGTAGCCGGCGACGGCGCTCGGACGGTCAGTCGAGCACGTCGACGGTCGCCTCCGCGGCGTTCGCTTGCACGCTCTCGATGCCCTTCCTCGCGCCCGCCTTCCGGTCGTACCCCTCGCCGCTGTCGGCGATGACGTTGCCGTTGTTGTGGACGAGCCGCCAGCGCCACTCGTCGGCCTCGTCGCGGTACAGTTCGAACGTCGCTTTGCTCATACGACAACCATCGAGCGCAGTAAACTTGACTCCCCGCGTCTCGACACAATTTCGGACTGTCGTCGACTGGCTGGTCGCGCCCAGCGGGTAACGAGCCCGCACGTTCATCATCCTGCACCCCGTTAGGGGAGTCGAATGCGTTCGCTCGTCCCCGTCGCGTTCGTCCTCGCGGCCCTCCTGTTCGTCGGCGCGTACGTCGCCGGCTACCCCGTCCCCGGCGAAGCGTCCGTCGAGTCGCTCCAGGGAGCGGAAGTCGTCTCGGTGCCGGACGACCGACCCGCGAACGTGAGCGACCCGTCGTCGGCGCAGTTCCGCCGGTGGGTCGAGTTCTACGTCCACCTGTACGTCAACGAGGAACGGCGGGAACGGGGGAAGACACCGCTGGAGTTCGACGCCGGACTCCGGACCGTCGCCCGCGGACACAGCACCGAGATGGCGCGCCAGGACTACTTCGCGCACGTCTCGCCCGACGGCGAGGACCCGGGCGACCGCTACCGGGAGTCGAACTACTTCTGTCTGCAGGGCGCGGGCGAGAACATCGCCTACACGTACTTCGACCGCCGGGTTCGCACTGAGAACGGTACCGTCGACCGCTATCGGAGCGCGAAGCAACTCGCCCGCGGCGTCGTCACCCAGTGGATGAACTCGCCGGGACACCGCGAGAACCTCCTGTCGCCGAACTGGGAACGGGAGGGAATCGGCGTCTACTACGCCGACGACGGCCGTATCTTCGTCACCCAGAACTTCTGCTAGGTGCTCACAAAAAAACTAAGTAGCCTGCACGACACATCACGGAACAGAAGTTTACGTCTGGGTTAGAAGATGAGCGAAATCAAACGGAGAGCGGTCGACGAGTCCGAGTCCGAGAACCCGTCGAGAGACGTCATCTTCCAGGTGCTCGGTAACCAGCGGCGTCGGTACGCGCTCCACTATCTCAAGCACTACGAGAATCCCGCCGAAATCGGACCGCTCGCCACCCGGATAGCGAGCTGGGAGAACGACGTACCCGCAGCGGACGTGACCTCGCAGCAGCGCAAGCGCATCTACAACACGCTCCAGCAGGCACACCTCCCGAAGCTGGACGAGACGGGGTTCGTCGAGTACGACGCCGCCCACGGCCTCGTCGAACTGACGGACCGAGCGGAGGACCTCGACATCTATCTCGAACTCGTCCCCCAGAACAGCCTCCCGTGGTCGGAGTACTACCTCGTTCTCGGCTGCGTCAGCCTCGCGCTGACGACCGTCGCGTGGCTCGACGCCGGTCCGCTGGCGGCCGTCCCGCCGTTCGGCTGGGGGCTGGGGCTGGCCGCGCTGGTCGCCATCTCCGGCGCGGCCCACCGCTACTACCACCGGAACGTGCGCCTCGGACACGCCGAAGCGCCGACGGACGCCGAGTGAACGCGGCGAGTAGGGTCGATTCGAATCGACCGACTGGACGAACCGTCACGCGGTCGGTTCGACGTTCTGGTTCGCGTGGAACAGGTTGGTCGGGTCGTACTCGTTCTTTATCTCGACAAGCCGGTCGTAGTTGTCGCCGTACGCGAGGCTCTCCTCGCCCTCGCGTTCGCTGATGAAGTTCACGTAGACGCCGCCGGTCGCGTACGGTGCCATGGCGTCGAAGAACTCTCGCGCCCACGCGATGCACCGTTCGTCGTCCTCGGGGTCTTCCCACCGGGTGTGGACGTTCATCACGTACTCGGCGTCGCGGTGGGGGTACGCGGTCGCGTCGGCCGGAACGCGCGCCATCGCACCGCCGACCTGTCCGAAGAATATCTCCGACAGCGACGACGGAAGGTCCGCCGCGAACTCGACCGCGGTGTCGATGGCCTCGTCCGAGAGTTCACCGAAGTTGTGCGACTTCCAGTAGTTCCGAGCGCCCTCGGTGAGCAGGGGGTCGAAGCTCTGCTGGAACTCCGCGTACCGGTGGGGTGCGACGGCGTCGGCGATGGGGTCGCCGTACTCCCGGACCGGGGCGAGTACCTCCTCGCCCTCCTCGACGTCGCCCGCGTAGAACGCGACCACGATGACTACCCCGACGCCGTGAACGTCTTCCGGGAGGAAGGGAAGCGGCGGGGCCTTGCGGAGGACGACCCAGACGGCCGACTCGTCGGGCGCGTCGGCGTTGAAATCGCGGACGTGACGGACGACGTCCGGGGCGTCGTCGCCCGAGTAGACGACGGGGCCCGCGAGCACCTCGGGCCCGACCTCGTGCAGGTCGAACTCGAAGGCGGTGACGACGCCGAAGTTGCCGCTACCGCCCCGAACGCCCCAGAAGAGGTCCGGATTCTCCTCCTCGCTCGCGTGGCGGAGTTTCCCGTCCGCGGTGACGACGTCGACCGAGCGCAGGTTGTCGACGGTCATCCCGAACTTGCGGGTGAGCCACCCGAACCCCCCGCCGAGCGTGAGTCCGGCCACGCCGGTCGTGGAGTTGATGCCGAGCGGCGTCGCGAGGCCGAACGCCTGGGCCTCGTGGTCGAAGTCGGCGAGGGTCGCGCCCGGTTCGACCCGGGCCGTCCCGGCCGCCGGGTCGACCTGCACCGACGTCATCGGCGAGAGGTCGATCACGAGGCCGTCGTCGCTGACCGCGTTTCCGGCGATGTGGTGTCCGCCGCCCTTGACGGCGACCGCCACGTCGTTCTCACGGGCGAACTCGACCGCTCGAATTACGTCCGCGACCCCCCGACACGAGGCGACGAGCGCCGGATACCGATCTATCATGCCGTTCCAGACCGAACGGGCTTCGTCGTATCCCGGGTCGCCGGGCGCGAACAGGTCCCCGCGGAGCCCGTCGCCGAGTTCGGCGACGACGCTCTCGTCTATAGACGTGACTTCCAGTGCCATGGGAGGATATAGGCGCGGTCGGGAGATATAGCTTCGTTAACATATAACGGACCGGACGCCGGGGGCAGTAATGCTCGGCGAGACGAGAAATCAACGGCGACGCCGGGAGACCGAAGACCGCGGTCGCGGCCGGATTTCGTGCGACGTCGGCGACTGCAGTGGTCGTCCGTCGCCCGCGTCTATCGCCGGCCGAACGCGACGGGCGGGACGGGTTCGACGCGCTACTCCAGGTGGACGGCGGGCCGCATCGGCACCGCGTGGCGGGCCTTGTCCGCCGGGTCCGGAACGTCCTCGCCCTCGCGGTACACCGCCACGTCGGCGTCGAACTCGCGCTCCAGGAAGTCGCGGGCGTTCTCGTAGACGGCCACCTCGTCCACCTCGGTCAGCACCTCGACCTCCGCGTCGGGGCGTTCGCGCACGTCTTCGACCAGGTCCTGCACGAGGTCGTTGACCGCGTCGCCCTTCTCGCGCAGTTCCTCCTTCTGCATCACGCTGCCCATCACTGCGCCTACGTCGGGACCGGTCTCCACCACCTCCGAGAGCACCGTCCGCTTCCAGTCGGCGGCGACGTAGACGCGGACGGTGTCGGGGTCGGTGTCGGTCACGTCGACAATGTCGCGCACGTCGTCGGTCAGGTGCTCGACCAGTCGCTCCTCCAGTTCGGTGCGCGCGCTCTCGAACTCGGGGTCCGGTTCGGGCCACTCCGCCTCGGCGATGGGGTCGCCCGTCAGCCGCTCGTGCAGTTCCGTCGCCAGGAACGGGACGAACGGAGCCAGCAGGCGCAGGCGGGCGGACAGCACCTCGCGCAGCGTCCAGCGCGCGCCCGGCCGGTCCAGGTCGGCGCGCTTGCGGTACCACTTCAGGTGCTCCTCGAAGCCGTAGAAGGCGACCTGGCTGGCGGTCCGGGTCTCGAAGCGGTCCATCGCCTCCGTGGCCTCCCGAATCGTGTCCTGCAGCTTCGTCAGCAGCCAGCGGTCGACGTGCTCCAGGTCGGGGTCGCCCGCCTCGCCCTCGATGATGTCGGCGGCGCGGTTCCAGAACCGGTCCAGCTGGTCGCGGGTGCTCTCGACCTGCTCGGAGCGCCAGTCGTAGTCCTGCCACGGCTCGGCGCTGTTCAGCAGGAAGAAGCGGACGGTGTCCGCGCCGTACCGCTGGATGGCCTCCTGGGGCAGGACGACGTGGCCCTTCGAGGAGGACATCTTCTCGCCCTCCAGCAGTCCCATCCCCATCACGGTGATGCCCTTCGGCCAGTCCGGCTTCTCGAAGAACTCCGCGTGGTGGAACAGGTAGAAGGTCAGGTGGTTGCTGATGAGGTCGTTGCCCGAACAGCGGTAGTCGACGGGATACCAGTAGTCCCACTCCTCCCGCAGGTCCAGCGCCGTCTCGTCGGGGTCGTCCGTCTCTTCGGGGCCGAAGAACAGCGTGTCGAAGAAGTTCCGGTCCAGTTCCTCGACCGGCACGTCGTCGATGCGGTGGGCGATGGTGTAGTAGGACATGTAGATGGTCGAGTCCGACAGCGGCTCGATGACGAACTCGTCGTCCCAGGGCAGTCGGGTGCCCAGCCCGTAGTTGCGGATGGCCGGCCACTCGTTCAACCAGTCGATGGTGTGGTCGTACTGCTCGCGCGTGTTCTCCGGGATGGCGTCCAGTTGCGCGACGGCGTCGTGGGCCTTCCGTTTCCACTCCTCGTCGTCGTACCGCAGGAACCAGGTCTCCTGCTTGGCGACCTCCACGTCGCCGCCGCACCGACAGACGACCTCCTCGCTGAACTCCTGCATCGAATCGAACGACCCGCGGGCCTCGAAGTCGGCCTTCAGTTCGTCGCGCACGTCCTCGACGACTTCGCCCGCGTAGTCGCCGTACATCTCCTTCAGCGTCCCCGAGTGGAACTCGCGGTTGTACACCTCCTGGGTGGCGTCCTCCAGCGCGGGGTCGTCCGAGGACTCGATGCCGTGTTCGGAGACGGCGTCCCGCGCGGGGAACTCGCCGTACCCCTCCACGTCGATGATGGCCTTCGGCTCGATGGCCTCGACCGCCGCGGGGTCGATGCCGTACCGCTCCATCCGGGCGTCGTCGTCTTTCGCTTCCCGCAGCGCCACCCAGTCGTCCGGCGAGTGGGCGGGCACGGACATCACGACGCCGGTCGCGTTGTCGGCGTCGACGAACGACGCGGGCAGCACCAGCACCTCGTCGCCGGTGACGGGATTGGTGACGCGCTCGCCGACCAGTCGCTCGCCCGCGAAGTGGTCGTGGACCGTGACGTCGCGCTCCTGCAGTTCCAGCTTCTCGACCGCCGCCTCGGAGACCAGCCAGCGCTCGCCGTCCACCGCGGCCTCGACGTAGTCCGCGTCGGGGTCGATGTACGCGTTCGTGACGCCGTGGACCGTCTCGGGTCGCAGCGTCGCCATCGGGACCGTCACGTCTCGCTCGTCGCCCGTCCAGCCGAACTTGACCAGCGTGTACTCCTGGAACTCGGCCTCCTCGCCTTCCAGCAGGTCGTGGGTCGTGACGGGGTTCCGTTCGTTCGTGCAGTACTTCACCGGATGCAGGCCCTTCTCGAGCAGTCCGCGCTCTTTCAGCGTCTCGTACTGCCAGGTGATGAACTTCGAGTAGCGGTCGTCGTTCGTCGTGAACTGCCGCCGCCAGTCGATGGACAGCCCCAGCGACCGCATGTTCTTCCGGTAGCTCTCCTCGATGAAGTGGCGGGCGTATCCCATCGGCGTCTCCATCTCCGCCAGTTCGTCGTCGGAGACGTTGTACGTGTCCTGCAGCACCGACAACTGGTCCTCCTCGCGGTTCTTCAGGCGCTCGACGGCCCCGACGATGGGGGTTCCCGTGACGTGCCACGCGATGGGGAACAAGACGTTGTCCCCCTGGAGACGGCGGTAGCGCGCCCACACGTCGGGCACGGTGTAGGTCCGGGCGTGACCGATGTGCATCCCGCCGCTGGGATAGGGATAGGGAACCGTGACGAAGGTCGCCTCCTCGTCGGAGGGGTCCACCTCGTATCGACCCTCCTCAGCCCAACGGGACTGCCACTTCTGTTCGACCTCCCGCGGGTCGTACTCGTCCATACGGTGACTTCTGGACTTGCACCTAAAAGAACTACCATACCTGACTGGTGAACCTGTCAGGGTGTCGAAAGGGTCGGTCGTCCCGTCGACCGGCGCCGACGACCGGAGAGAAACTCGTCGACGAGTAATTCTCGACAATCGTACGGGAGCAATCGTCAAAACTGATAACCCTGGCCTCCGATTGAACTGACGTATGAGCTTCGACGAAATGGACGTGGACACGATCTGGATGAACGGCGAGTTCGTCGACTGGGAGGACGCACAGGTCCACGTCCTCACGCACGGACTACACTACGGGAGCGGCGTGTTCGAGGGAGTGCGCTGCTACGAGACCGAGGAGGGGCCGGCCATCTTCCGCTGGGAGGAACACCTCGAACGTCTCTACAACTCCTGCAAGCCGTACGACCTCGACATCGAGTACGAACGCGAGGAGTTGACGGAGGCGACGCTGGAACTCATCGACCGCCAGGACCTCGCGTCCTGCTACATCCGACCCATCGTCTACTACGGCTACGACAGCCTCGGCGTCAGCCCGGGCGACTGCCCGACCGACGTGACCATCGCCGCGTGGCCGTGGGGCGCGTACCTCGGCGAGGAGGCCCTGGAGAACGGCGTCGAGGTGATGGTCTCCTCGTGGCGCAAGCACGCCTCCAGCCAGATTCCGACGAACGCCAAGACGACGGGGCTGTACGTCAACAGCATGCTCGCCGGCGAGGAAGCCCGTCGCAACGGCTACGTCGAGGCCATCGTCCTGAACAAGGAGGGCAACGTCGCCGAGGGCCCCGGCGAGAACCTCTTCCTCGTCCGCGACGGCGAGATTCACACGCCCGGCCTCTCCCAGTCCATCCTCGACGGCATCACCCGCGATACCGTCGTCACGCTCGCGGAGGAGATGGGCTACACGGTCCACGACGACGCGACCATCAGTCGCGGCGAACTCAACACCGCCGACGAACTGTTCTTCACGGGCAGCGCCGCCGAGGTCACGCCCATCCGGCAGGTCGACAACGTCGAAATCGGCGACGGCGGTCGCGGCCCCGTCACCGAGGAGATACAGTCGCGCTTCTTCGACCTCGTCAACCGGCGCACCGACGACCACGACGACTGGTTCACGTACGTCTAGAGACCGCCTTTTCGCTGCGTCGGTCGCGCTTTCGGACGACCGCTCCGCGCAGAAATCCAAACCGAAAAGACGCGCTCGCTCGCATCTTCGACGGCGTCGCGGCCGGTGGAGTCCCGGGAGCGACCGCTGCCGGATGGAGAGAGCCGAAAGAAAGCTCGCAGAACTCAGCTCGTGACGACGACTTCGCCTTCCGCCATCTCGGCCTCGCGCGCCTCGCGTTCCTCGTCTTCCTCCTCCTCTTTCTTCGCCTTGATCTTCTTCATCCGGAAGATCTCCTCGCGCTCCTGCTCTTCGAGCTTCTGCTCGATGTAGTCCTGGGCGTCGTGTAGCTCCGGGAGCAGCTTGAACTCCAGGGCGTTGACGCGGCGCTTGGTCGTCTCTATCTCGTCGAGCATCTTCTTCATCGCCGTCTCCACCTCGGCGGCGAGGATGATGCTCTCAAGCAGTTGTTCGTACGCCTCGGCGGCCTCGTCGATGCGGGCGCTCGTTCCGAGCACGCCGTACCCGCGCTCGTCGAGCGACTTCTTCACCTTCGAGGACTCGATCTGCGGGACGACGACGCCCATGATGTTCTTCGACTCGGTCGTGATCTCGGGGTGTTCTTTGAGCGCCGCGGCGGCCCCGCGAACGGCGACGTCACCCTCCATCGCTCGCGCCATGTTTATCTTCTGCTGGGCCGTCTCGTAATCCTCGTCGAGTCCCGAGCGCACGTCCTGGGCCTGGTCGAGGATGTCCATGAACTCCATGATGAGGCCGTCGCGCTTCTTCTCGAGCGTGTCGTGACCCCGCTCGGAGAGCTCGATGCGGTCCTCGATCTGCATCAAGTTCTTCCGAGTGGGTTTGACGTCCTTGGCCATCTTGGCGGGGTCTTGTGTCTCGAACGGGTTAACCTTTTACAGTCGATTTCGACGGGGCCAGATTTTTCGTACGGCGACGCCAACGCTCGACCGACGCAGGCCCGCCCCGGAACCATGCCTTCCGACGACCGAACCCGACGCGACTCGAATCGCCCCGTTCGCCTCCTGCACTACGCGGACCTCGAGAACGTCTACGACCGCCCCGAGCGCGTCGGCCGCCTCGCCGGGCGTATCGACGCCCTCCGGGACGACGCGACGCTCGTCGTCGGCGCGGGCGACGACACCGCGCTCGGCACCCTCGCGCTGTTCACGGACGCGGGGCGAGCGCAGGCCCGTCCGTTCTTCGAAGCGCTCTCCCCGGACGCCGAGACCTTCGGCAACCACGAGTTCGACCGGGGGACCGAGCGCGCGCTCGAACTCGCGCGGACGACCCCCCAGGCGTGGCTCTGTGCGAACGTCGCCGACTGGGCCGACGGAGGACGCTCGGCGTTCCCCGACGGGGTGGCCCCCTCCGCGACGTTCGACGCCGGCGACCGGCGCGTCGGCGTCGCCTACCCGAAGACGGCCGAGATGAGCGGCGCTGACCTGCAGTTCACGGACCCGGCGGCGGCGGTGAACCGGGAAGCCGCCCGCCTGCGCGAACGCGGGGCCGACCGCGTCGTCGCGCTCGCGCATCTCGGCGACGACCCGGCGTTCGCCGCCGCCGTCGACGCCGACGCGGTGCTCTGCGGCCACGAGACCGAACGCCGGATTCGCCGCGTCGATGGGACGCTCCTCGTCCAGACCGCCGACGGCGAACTCGCCGAGGTGACGCTGGGCGACGACCCGGACGCGACGGTTCACGACGTCGCCGACGCGCCGCTCGACGAGGACGTGACGGCGACCTACCGGCGTCGCCGCGCGGCCGCGGGAGTCGACGCGGTCGTCGCCAGCGTCGACGACCCCATCGAGCGCACCCCCGACGTTCGCTACGGCGGCGAGTGCCGACTCGGCAACTTCGTCACCGACGCCTACCGCGCGGAGGCCGAGGCGGACGTCGGACTCGTCCACTCGGCGTCGCTGCGCGAGGGACCGCCGCTCGCGGGCGACGTGACGGTCGGCGACGTGGTCGGGGTCGCGCCGTTCCCGACGGCCCTGGTCGAACTCGAACTGTCCGGGAGCGACCTCCGGGCCGCCGTCGAGTGGACCGGGGAGCCGTTCGGTCGCGACGACGGCGTCGGCCTCCACGTCTCCGGCATGTGCGTCCGCCGGGACGGGGACGGCGACCTCCGGGCGGTGCGCGTCGGCGGCGAACCGCTCGACGCCGGGGCGACGTACTCCGTCGCGCTGATGAACTACCTGCCGTCCGTCGAGCAGTTCCCGACGCTGACGGCGGAGGACGTCGTCGCGGAGTACGGACCGCAGTACGAGCACCTCGTCGCACACGCGCGGGCGGGCGGTCTGGCCGCCGTGGAGTGCGAGGGTCGCATCCGCCGGGAGTAGCAGAACGGGACCGGTTCGCCGACGGTCCGGAACAGACGCCGCTGGTCGGTTCGAGCGTCGTCGCGCCGAAAAAGTGCCGCGAAACGGCGGTCGTCAGTCGGCCGTGGCCTCTTCGACGTCGGCCTCGGCCGTCTCGTCTTCGGGGTAGTACTCGTCGATGAGGTCCTCGTCGACGCGGTTGAGTTCCTCGCGGGGCAGCATGCCCAGGAGGTCCCAGCCGATGTCCAGCGTCTCCTCGATGGAGCGGTTCGTGTCGAAGCCCTGGTCGACGAACTCGTCCTCGAACCGGTCCGCGAAGTCGAGGTACTTGTTGTCACGCTCGGAGAGCGCCTCGCGACCGACGATGTTCACGAGGTCGCGCAGGTCCTCGCCCTCCGCGTACGCGGCGTACATCTGGTCGGAGACGTCGCCGTGGTCCTCGCGCGTGAGGCCCTCGCCGATACCGTCGTCCATCAGCCGCGAGAGGCTCGGCAGGACGTTGATCGGCGGGACGACGCCCTGGCTGTTGAGGTCGCGGTCGATGTAGATTTGACCCTCGGTGATGTACCCCGTCAGGTCCGGGATGGGGTGGGTGTCGTCGTCGCCCGGCATCGTGAGAATGGGAATCTGGGTGACCGACCCGTCGCGGCCCTCGATGCGGCCCGCGCGCTCGTACAGCTGGGCGAGGTCGGTGTACATGTACCCGGGGTAGCCACGGCGACCCGGCACCTCTTCGCGGGCCGCGCCGATCTCGCGCAGGGCCTCGCAGTAGTTGGTCATGTCCGTCAGGATGACCAGCACGTGGTAGCCCTTGTCGAACGCGAGGTACTCGGCGGTGGTGAGCGCCAGCCGCGGCGTGACCGTCCGCTCGACGGCGGGGTCGTCCGCGAGGTTCATGAAGACGACCGACCGCTCCAGCGCACCGGTGCGCTCGAAGTCCTCCATGAACTCGTTCGCCTCTTCGGCGGTGATACCCATGGCGCCGAAAACCACTGCGAACTCCGAGCCCTCGTCGTCCTCGCCGGCTTCCTCTTCCTCCGGGACGGTCGCCTGGCGGGCGATCTGGAGCGAGAGCTCGTTGTGCGGCAGGCCGGACCCGGAGAAGATGGGGAGCTTCTGGCCGCGGACCAGCGTGTTCATGCCGTCGATGGCGGACACGCCGGTCTGGATGAACTCCTCGGGGTACTCGCGGGCCGTCGGGTTGATGGCCGCGCCGACGATGTCCTCGCGGCGGTCCGGGACGATTTCGGGGCCGCCGTCGATGGGTTCACCGGACCCGTCAAGGACGCGTCCGAGCAGGTCCTCCGTGACGGGCATCTTCATGGTTTCACCCAGGAACCGGACCGAGGCGTTGCGGTCGATGCCGCCGGTCCCCTCGAACACCTGGATGGAGACGAGACCGTCGCTCGATTCGAGCACCTGGCCGCGTAGCGTTTCGCCCTCCGGCGTCTCTATCTCGACGATTTCGTCGTATCCGATAGGTTCGTCGACCTCGGCGAACACCAGCGGACCGCTGATCTCCGTGATTGTCTGGTACTCTTTCATCGTTAGTACTTCTCCCTGAGCTCTTCTTTGATGTCTTCTTCGAGGTCCGCGACGAACGCATCCGCCTCGTCGTCCGGCGTCGTCGCGATGCGGTTGAGCCGCGGTGCGGCCTCGATGTCGGTGATCTCCTCGACCGGCACGCCCGCGTCAAGCGCTTCGAACGCCGCGTCGTTGTACGTCTGGATGGCCTTGAGGATGAGGTACGTCTTCTCCGGCGGACAGTTCGTGTCCACGTCGTGCAGCGCGTTCTGCTGGAGGAACGCCTCGCGGATGTAGCGGGCGACCTCCAGGGTGAGCTGCTGGTCCTCCGGCAGGGCGTCCTTGCCGACGAGCTGGACGATCTCCTGAAGTTCGTCCTCCTCGTCGAGCACGTCAACCGCCCACTGGCGCGTCTCGGGCCAGTCCTCGGCGACGTTGTCCTCGAACCACGGGTCGAGCTGGTCTTTGTACAGCGAGTACGACTCGTTCCAGTTGATGGCCGGGAAGTGCCGGCGCTCCGCGAGGTCGGCGTCGAGCGCCCAGAACGTCTTCACGATGCGCAGCGTGTTCTGGGTGACCGGCTCCGAGAAGTCACCGCCCGGCGGGCTGACCGCGCCGACGACGGTGACCGACCCCTCGGTGTCGTTGATGTTGTCGAAGTAGCCGGCGCGCTCGTAGAACTCGCTGAGGCGCGCGGCGAGGTACGCGGGGTACCCCTCCTCGCCGGGCATCTCCTCCAGCCGGGAGGAGATCTCGCGCATCGCCTCGGCCCACCGCGAGGTGGAGTCGGCCATCAGCGCCACGTCGTACCCCATGTCGCGGTAGAACTCCGCGATGGTGATGCCCGTGTACACGCAGGACTCGCGCGCCGCGACCGGCATGTTCGACGTGTTGGCGATGAGGCAGGTGCGGGACATCAGCGGCTTCCCGGTCTTGGGGTCTTCCAGTTCCGGGAAGTCCTCGATGACCTCCGTCATCTCGTTGCCGCGTTCGCCACAGCCGATGTAGACGACGATGTCGGCGTCGGCCCACTTGGCGAGTTGCTGCTGGGTGACCGTCTTGCCGGAGCCGAACGGGCCCGGAATCGCGGCCGTCCCGCCCTTCGCGAGCGGAAACAGGCCGTCCTGGACGCGCTGGCCCGTCACCAGCGGCGTGCGCGGCGTCTTCTTGTCCCTGGCGGGCCGCGCCTCGCGGACCGGCCACTCCTGCTGCATCTGGATCTCCTCGCCGTTGTCGAGTTCGACGACCGTCTCCGTGACGGAGTAGTCACCGTCGCTCGTGGAGACGACCTCGCCGCCCTCGTAGTCCGGCGGGACCATCACCTTGTGCTCGATACTCTCGGTCTCCGGAACGGTCCCAACTACGTCGCCGGGGGCGACCTCGTCGCCCTCCTCGACGGTGGACGTGAACTCCCACGTCCGGTCCTGGTCGATGCCGGGGGCGTCCACGCCGCGGTCGAGGAACGCGCCCATCTTCTCTTCGAGGACCGTCAGCGGGCGCTGGACGCCGTCGTAGATGGAGTCCAGCATCCCCGGTCCGAGGTCCACCGACAGCGGCTCGCCCGTGTTCTGGACGGGTTCGCCGGGGGCGACGTTGGACGTCTCCTCGTAGACCTGGATGGTCGTAATGTTCCCTTCGATCTCGATGACCTCGCCCATCAGGCCTTCGTCGCCGACGTAGACGACGTCGTTCATCCGGGCGTCGAGGTCCGTGGCGGTGACCACGGGACCGCTCACGCTCTCGATTTCGCCGTCCTCTCGAACGGCGTCGGTGTCTGTTGCTTGGCTCATTCGTTGTCACCTTGTTCGTCTTCGTCCATAAGGTCGATACCGATCGCTCGCTTGATCTTGTCGCGGAGACCGCCGCTTCCCGCGCCGCCGCCCAGCGTGACGAGGGTCGGTTCGACGCTCGTCTCCACGTCGTTGCGGACGTTCCGCGAGAGGTGCGACATGTCCTCGTCGTGCATCACGATGATGCCGACGTCGTCGTCGTCCATGACGCGACTCACGGCGTCGTCGAGTTCCGACTCCTTCTTGTCGTCCGGGACGTTCTCGAACTTCCGGACGCCGGCGAGCCGGAACCCGGTCGTGAACTCCGGACTGCCGATGACGGCTATCTCCTGGCTCATAGTACCACCAGTTCCGCCTCGATCTCGTCCTCGGAGAGGCCCGCTTCTCGCCCGCGCGCGATGGCGCGGATGTTGTCCACCTCGCGCTCCTTGGCGAGCACGTACGCGAGAACCGGACATATCGACAGCGGAAAGACGTGCGAGAGATGCTCCGAGTACTCGAGCAGTGCAGCGTCTAGTGCGTGCTCGAATCCGATGAGACTGTCGGCTCGCTCCAGTTCGTCGAGCGCCTCGTCGAGTTCGTCGCCGTACGTGCTCTCGCGGACGTGCGCGACCAGTTCGTCGGTGTTGGTGGCCAGCTGGGACAGCTCCGACGCGTCGAACAGCTGACCGCCGTCGATGAAGTACTCGTCGGGGTCGATGTCCGCCCCGCTGCGACTGATGCGTAGCGCGTTCCGGATGTTGCGGAAGTCTATCTCGGCCTGCAGGAACTCGGCGTACAGCTGCAGCGCCCGGTTCTGGGACTCGGTGACCCCCTCCATCAGCTCCTCGTAGAAGGCGCGGTCGACGGCGTTCTCCAGGGGGACGAGCAGGTTCGTCGCCTCGTAGTCCTCGTACGCGTCGGCGACCGAGTCGCCGAAGATGGTACCGTCGAGCAGTTCGACGACGTCCTCGACGGAGCCGGCTTCGGTCAGCCGGTCGAGGAAGTCGTCGTCGAACTCGCCCGCGCGGATGAGGTCCGACCGGACGTCCTCGCGGTCCGTGTCGGAGTAGATGCCGCGGATGACGGTCTTGACGTTCCAGGCGTCGAACTTCCGCAGGTAGCGGGCGATGAGGACGTAGAGGTCGCCGCTGGAGAAGTCGAGCAGGTCGTTGAAGTGCTTCGCCAGGTTGCGGTTCAGCGCGTACTCGATGAGGTCCACCCCGTCGTACCGAGCGCCGAGCGCGTTGATCTCCGACTCGTACTCGGACTCCTCCATGAACCGGGCGATCTCGCCCGGACCCATGCGAAGCAGCTTGCGGTAGTCCTCGTCGTCGAACAGCGCGGCTCGGCGTGCCCGCACTCGGGCGTTGACGTACTCGTAGTTCGAGGTTCCCTCTGCGTCTGCCGTCCTCATTGCTCGAACAGCCGCGAACTGATGTCCTGGAGGTTGTCCTCCCACACGTCCTCGAGCACCGAGTCGAACGTGTTGTTCACGCGGAGCCGAGAGGCCTCGCTCTCGACGACGACGCCGCCGAGGCAGTCGCGCTCCCCGGCGTACTCGAAGCCGTCGTAGTCCGCGAGAACGTCCGTGAGCAGTTCCTCGTCGTCCGGTCGGCCGTACACCTTGACGGTGTCGTCCGAGTCGAACTCCTCGCCGGCGGCGTCCAGCAGCGTCCGCGTCAGCTCCTCGCGGTCCTCGCCGCCGAGGTTCGCGATGCGCTTCTCGACGTCGCTGCGGACCTCCTGGAGCACGTCACGGCGGGCCTCCAGGCGTTTCTGCTTGGCCTCCAGCTTCGCGCTGGAGAGCTTCTGCTCGCGCTCGCGCTCGATTCGGTTCTCGACGTCGCGCTCTTTCGCCGCGAGAATCTCGTCCGCGTCGGCCTCGGCCTCTTCGATAATCTCGTCTGCGCGCTCTTGGCCGTCTTCGCGGATTTCCTCCGCGCGCTCGCGGGCTTCGTTCCTAATATCCTCAACTACCGTTTCCAAGCTCATTGATTAAGAGGGGGAAGGGGGTGCGTTTAGACCACGAAGACGGTAACCAGCGCCAGGATGACCAGCGTCTCCGGCAGGACCGTCAGGATGAGGCCCGTACCGAAGAGGTCCTGGTCTTCCGTGATAGCGCCGACTGCCGCGGCACCGATGCCACGCTCTGCGTAACCCGAACCGAGGGCGGCGAGACCGACCGCGAGCGCGGCGGCCGCCTCCTTCGGGATAGCCGGCTGGGGGTTGAACTGCTGCTGAAGCGGTGCGAGTGCGTCGACGAGTGCGAATATGAATTCGTACATTTTCCTTGGGTCCTCCGTAGGCTCTCTCGTAACCGAACAGGAGGAAGTTCACGCTACAGGCGTCATAAAACTTCCCAAACTATCCGGGCGGATTCGGCGGTATCGGGCACTGTATCCCAAAAATCATGATACTACGCACCAAAGGGGAACGAGAAACGGACGCCGAAAACGGTGAAAGTCGGCCGGAAAGAAGGACGAACGGTCAGTCCTGCGTCGTGTACGTCCGCTCGTAGCCGAACGGGTCGTACCTCTCGCCGCCGCCCTCGTAGAACTTGCCGAAGAACTCGACGTACTCGAGACGCACCGCCTGCAGGCCGGCGCTCGTGACGCCGAGCGCCAGCACCAGCGCGTGACCGAGCACGAGGATGAGCAGGCCGACGAGCACCCCGGCGGCGCCGGAGTGGATCATGCCGGGGAACATGATGCTGGTGACCTCGTGGCCGTGGACCATCGCTCCTTCGTGCGGCATGTGACTGATGGCGAAGTGCCACTCGGCGTGTTCGCCGTGGCCCGTCACGTAGACGCCGAAGAACAGCAGGTTGACCACGAACGCCATGCCGGCCTTCGCCAGCAGCACGGCCCCCAGCCGGGTGTACGACAGCACGTTCACCAGCACGTTGAGGAACTCGACGCCCTCGACGGGGTCGCCCGACAGGAGCAGCACCAGACCGAGCGCGAACGCGGCCAGCCCGGCGAGACCGGCGACTTCCGGGACGCCGGTGAAGCCGAGCGGGAACGGATGGCCGTTGAAGACGCTCTCGGAGCCGACGAGGATGCCCGGTGCGCTTCCGTTCGCACCCGCGAAGATCCACGCCCACAGGCCGAACATCATCATCAGCCACGAACCGCTCTCCTGCATCGCGTCGACGAACCCGTGGCTGAGGTTCTCGATGAAGTCGAACGTCCAGCCGATGGTGAGGTGGACGATGCCGGCCAGCAGGCTCAGCACCAGCCAGGCCGTGGCGTAGTCGCCGAACGCGGGCTGGAGACCCTTGTGAATCGGCGGGCCTTTCATGCCGAGTCCGTCGACCCAGACGACCTCGCCGAGCACGTGCAGACCGAATATCTCGCCGTACAGGACGCCGAACAGCGCGGTGAACGCGCCGGCCCAGACGGCGATGCCGCCGAGGCTCTTGAACGCCGCGGAGTCGAAGCTGCTGTACAGCCAGTAGCCGAGCCCCATGTACAGCAGGCCGTACCCGAGGTCGCCGATCATGAACCCGAAGAACAGCGGGAACGTGAGGAACAGAATGACCGTCGGGTCGAACTCGAAGTACTTCGGCCGGTTGATGGTCTCGACGAGCAGTTCGAACGGCTTCACCGGCCCGGGGTTGTCCTGGACGACCGGCGGCTGGTCGTCGTCGATGGTCGCGGTGCCGCCGTCGGCGGCGACGCCGGTGTCGCCGGCCTGTTCGACCGGCGCGTGGTGGCCGCCGTGCTCCTCGTAGTCGGCGCGCTCCAGTTCCTCGACGTCGACGTGGTCGTCGACGGCGTCGGTGAGCGCGCGTTCGAGGTCGCCGTAGCGCTCCGTCGGAATCCAGCCCTCGGCGACGAAGGCGTTGTCCGTCGTCGCGAACTGCAGCGGCGCTTCCGCCTTCTGGACCTCGATGGAGAGCTTCTCCTCGGCCGCCAGCAGGAAGTCCGCGGCGTCGAGCTTGATGTCTTCGAGTTCGTTCTCGGCGTCGTGGAGCTTCGATTCGAGCTGCTGGCGCTCGTGACGGAGTTCGTCGACGTGGTCCTCCGGCGTTCCGGAGGCGTCGGGAATCTCGTAGGCGGCGAAGTCGACGCCGACGAGCGCCTCGTCGAGCACGTCCGCGTCGGCGTCCTCCGTCGGGTACGCGAAGACGGCGACGGTCCCGTCGTCCGTGAACAGTTCGAACTCCCGGACGTCTTCGTGGTCGGCGAGGTGCTCGCGGACGTCGTCGGCGTCGCCCTCGCCGACCGCGACCTGCAGGCTGTCGTAGCCCGACAGGAGGTCGAGGTCGATGCCGAGGTCCGCGAACGGCTCCATCGCGTCGATGCGCTCCTCGACCTCGCGGAGCTCACCTTCCAGGTCGCTCCGGCGATCGTCGAGTTCGTTGACCCGCGTCCGGACGTCCGCCAGCTCCTCCTCGAGCGCGTCGTCGGTGACGATGCGGCTCCGGCCGGCGTCCTCGTCCTCCACGTCGAGGATGCTCTCGATGGACCGGACCGTGACGAGCTTGTCGGACGCCTCGTCGGCCCCCTCGATGGGGTTGCCCGGCTCGAACCCCTCCCAGGAGTCGTCGTAGTTCGAGAGGTGAACGAGGTTCAGGTCGTGAATCGCCTCGATGACGTCGTCCATTACCATCCGTGATCCCGTCACCGAGACCTTGCTCATCCGTTCAGGTCTGAGCATGCACCGCCTCCCTGAACCGGTCGACGACGTGTTCGATGACGTCGTCTACGTTCCCCTGGGCGCGCTCTTCGAGTTCCTCGCGCTCCCGGTCGCCCTCGGCGAGAATCTCCTCGCGCTCGGTCTCGATTTCCTCGCGCGCCTCCGCCAGACGCTGTTCCTCCAGTTCGGCGGCCTCCGCCTCGGCTTCCTCGCGGATCTGCTCCGCGCGCTGACGAGCCTCGGAGATCCGCTCCTCGCGGTCCTCCTCGGCCTCGACAACGATCTCGTCAGCCTCGCTTTCGGCCTCCTTGACTCGTTCGAGAACCTCTGGCCTCGGCATATGCTGTAATCAAGCGGAAGGTTGCGCTAGCGGCTATAAACTACTTGCGGAACCGCTTCCCGAGCCCGCTCGTCGCTCGCGAACCGGGATCCGGTTTCGTCACACGAAAACGTATAACACGCCGGCGACCCTACGACGGTGCATGGACGACGGCCAGCCCGAAGACGACCGGACCGGGCGTGGTGGGGACGCCGAGGCCGCCGATGCGGCGGACGACGGAGCGGAAGCGAAGCGCACCGAGGCCTGCGGTCGCTGCGGGTTGTCGTCGGTCGTGGACGCGGCGGGCGACGGAGCGGGCCGCGACCCCTACGGCGACGCGCGCATCGAACTCCGGGAGTCGGAACTGCGAGCGGCCAGTCGCCACGTCGAGCTACTGGGGCGCGTGAAAGACCGCCTCGACGACTTCGCTCGCCGGGTCGCCTACGGTCGATAGTTCAGCCGAACTCGCCCGACGTCACGGCGGTCGGCGGGCCGAACCGCCGCAGCGAGGGGACGGCGAACCAGTAGGCGGCCGCCAGCGCGGTGCCCAGGCCGCCGAGCAGCATCACCGTCTCGCTGCCGAACCGCTCGCCGGCCAGGCCGCCGAGCAGCATTCCGGCGGGCATCACGACGCTCGTCGCGCTGCCGATTGCCGCGGAGACCCGGCCGAGCAGGTCGTCCGGGACGCCCGTCTGGACGGTCGCCATCGCGGAGACGTTGTAGACGCCGAGCGGGACGCGCGACGCCGCGAACAGCGCGACAGTCGCCACGACGCCGGGAACGGCGACCGCGCCGGTCCAGAGCGCGCTGGAGGCGACGAAGCCGACGACGGTGGTGTACCCCATCGGTAGCTCGTCGACCGCCGAGGCGGCGGCGGAGCCGACGAGCACGCCGACCGTCGTCCCCGCGAGCAGCAGGCCGTACGTCGCCGGGCCGCCGAGCGCGGCGGCGAACGCCGGCAGGACCGCCAGCGCGACGCCGGTGAGGAAGTTCGCGAACAGGCTGGCGACCAGCATCCGCCCGGCGAGGGAGTCGGCGAGCAGGGCGAGGCCGCCCCGGAGGTCGGCGAGGTAGCTTCCGAGCGCGAGGTCGTCGTCCGGGGGAGCGCGGGCCGGCACCGAGAGGACGGCGAAGGTCAGCGCCGCGACCGCGAAGGTGACGGCGTCGACGACGTACACCGCGACGCCGCCGGCGAACGCGACGAGCGCGCCGGCCACCGCACGCGACGTGGCGTCGACGCTCTTCGAGACGATGGAGGCGACCGAGTTCGCCCGAACCATGCGGTCCTCGTCGACGAGTCGCGGCAGGGCGGCGGTCTGGGCCGGGCCGGCGAAGAGGTTGCACAGCGCCAACAGCGGCATCGCTGCGAGGACGACCGCGACGGAGAGGTGGCCGAGCGTGGCCGCGACCGGGACCGCGAGCACGACCAGCCCCTGGGCCACCTCCGAGAGGGTGAGCACGCGTCCGAGTCGCGCCCGGTCGACGAGCGGTCCGGCGAGAAGCTTGAACGCGCCGGGGGCGCGGGTGAGCATCCCCGCGAGGCCGGTGTAGGCCGTCGAGCCGGTGAGGTCGTAGACGAGCCACATCGCCGCGACCGAGTAGAGGCCGTCGCCGAACTTGCTGACGCCGCGGCCGACGAGCAGTCGCCGGAAGCCGGGGTTCTCCAGCACGGCCAGTCGACGGGCGACCGCGTCGGGCACCAGCCCGGCGGCTCGCGCGGAGAAGCCGTTCGCCCGAGAGTCGGTGGAGGTCACGTCCCCGTCCGACGACCGAAGCGGTCTTGAGCGTTCCGTGAACGCCAGTTCTGTAGGAACCCTTATACTTCTCGGCAGATTGAAGATGGCGGCCGGCCGACACGACTGCATGGCGGACGACGCGACCGACGCCCTCGAAGTGCTCGGCAACGAGATTCGGATGGCGACGCTCCGGGAACTCGCCGAGGCGGACGGCCCGCTCTCTTTCACCGAACTTCGCGAACGCGTCGGCGTCCGGGACACGGGGAAGTTCAACTACCACCTCACGAAGCTCTGTTCGTACTTCGTGCGCGAGACGGACGGCGGGTACGAACTCGGGCACGCCGGTTCGCGGGTCATCGCCGCGGGCGACGTGGACGCCGCCGCGACCGCGGGCGGCGGCGGGAGCCCAACCCGGGACGACGCCTGCCCCGTCTGCGGCGACGACGACTGCGAGAAGTACTTCCACGTCCACCTGCGACCGTCCTGGCTCTGAGGCAGGGCGCCCGATGGGGACGTGGACTGGCCGTGGGCGGGGACGAGAACTGCCCCGACGGGGAGACGTATGGCCTCCCGACGAGGACGGAATCCGCGTCGCTGACGCGGGGACAAGAGGTATATCCGTCGACCTCATACTGCTCCACCGACCGAATGGAAGAGAGTATCTCCGGGTTCAAGCTCCGCGGTGACTGGGGGGACATCGTCGAACACGGCGAACGTATCACCCAGGCGCTTCGGGAAGCGGGAGCGTCCGGCGAGGCCTTCGAAGAGTGGGACGAGTGGCGACCGAAGACGCACGAGCGCCTGGGCGAGGACGTAGCCGAGAAAACCGCCGAGCAGGCCCACGTCGGCGAGGGGAAAGGCGAACAGGAGGGCGAATCTCCGGACGAGGACCTGAAGACCGCGGGCGAGAAGCTCACGGAGTCGTACGAGAAGCTCGAAGACGACGACACGGAAGGCGCGGTCGACCGCTGGCAGGACTCGGTGAACTACGTCGCCCGGGCCGCCGACTCCGCGAGTCGGAAGGCCATCAGACGCGTCGAGGACACCGTCTACCAGAACGTGATGACGCAGCTCGCGCCGTACTACTTCGACAACGAACTCGTCAGCGCCAACATCCAGCAGACGAACCGCAACGGCAGCGAGGAGCGGTTCATCTTCGAGGTGAACGTCAACGACGACGACCTGAAGGAGGAGGTCTCCGACCGGCTCGCCGACTACGAGGACGAGATCGACCGCTGGCACGTCGACGCCGAGAAGGAGACGGAGAACGTCGAAGCCGCCGAGGGGGTCGACGCACCCCGGAACGGCGGCGAGGGGAAGTTCGACACGACCTGACGCCGTCGCGGGCCGGCCCCGGGGTCGCGCCCTCCTTCCGGTACACTATTGGCCCGAGAACGGGAATCGCCGGGCATGAGTGGTTCGCTGCTGACTCTGGTCGTCGCCGGCGTCGCGAGTTTCTTCATGGCGTGGGCCATCGGCGCCGGGTCGAGCGGGTCGACCCCGTTCGCTCCCGCGGTCGGCGCGAACGCGGTGTCGGTGATGCGTGCGGGCTTTCTGGTCGGCATCCTCGGCTTTCTCGGCGCGACCCTGCAGGGAGCGAACGTCTCGGAGGCGGTCGGCCGCGAACTGATTCGTAACGTCCAGCTGTCGCCGCTGGCGGCGACGACCGGCCTGCTCACCGCCGCCGGCCTCGTGGCTATCGGCGTGTTCACCGGGTATCCCATCGCCACCGCGTTCACCGTCACGGGTGCCATCGTGGGAGTCGGACTCGCGCTCGGCGGCGCGCCGGCGTGGAGCAAGTACCAGCAGATAGCGGCGCTGTGGGTGGCGACGCCGTTCGTCGGCGGCGGCGCGGCGTACGCCACCGCGCGCTTCCTCCGGAGCGAGAACGTCGCCGAGCGCGTCGCCATCCCGCTCCTGGGCGGCCTCGTCGGACTCATCGTCGCCAACATCGAGTTCGTCCTGTTGGGACCGCCGGGAGAGAGCGCGTCGCTGTCAGTGGCGGCCGGGAACGAACTCTCCCTGCCGGCCGTCGCCGGATTCGACGTCGGCCCGCTGTTGACCTCGCTCGTCGTCACCGCCGGCGCCGTAGCGCTGCTCCGTCGGCAACTCGTCACCGACCGGGCGCGAGGCCAGCGTCGGTTCCTGCTCGCGCTCGGCGGACTGGTCGCGTTCTCCGCGGGCGGGAGCCAGGTCGGGCTGGCGATCGGTCCACTGCTCCCGCTGCTCGACCCGTTCTCGATTCCGCTACCCGCGGTCCTGGTCGGCGGCGGCCTCGGCCTCCTCGCCGGCTCGTGGACCGGCGCGCCGCGGATGATAAAGGCGCTGGCGCAGGACTACTCGGCGCTCGGGCCGCGCCGCTCCATCGCCGCGCTCATCCCCTCGTTCGCCATCGCCCAGAGCGCCGTCTTCTTCGGCATCCCCGTCTCGTTCAACGAGATAATCGTCAGCGCCATCGTCGGCAGCGGGTACGCCGCCAGCGACGGCGGCGTCAGCGGTCGGAAGATGCTGTTCACCGTACTCGCGTGGATCGCCTCGCTCGCTCTCGCGTTCGGCGCCGGATACGGCATATTCGTCCTCATCAGCACGGTCGTCGGGTGACTCCCCGCCGTGGTCACAGCCGACGCTCGGGCGGGGAGTCGACCGGAGGGAACTCACTCGCCGTTTCGAATCTCGGCTCGGCCGCTCGTCGCGCTGCGGAGGCGGTCGCGGAGGTCGTCCGCCGCTTCGACCGGAATCCGGACGGCGAACCGGACGTCTTCGCCGTACTCCGCGTCGAACTCGGCGCCTTCGCTTTCGAGAATTCCTCGCACCGTCCCCGAGTCGTCGTACTCGACGGCGACGGTGACGCGCTCGTGGGGACGCTCCTCGACGACCCCCGCGTCGTCGACCGCTTCCTTGACGGCCTGCGAGTACGACCGCGCCAGTCCGCCGACGCCGAGGTTCGTCCCGCCGTAGTACCGGGTCACGACGACGACGACGTTCTCGAGGTCGCGCTGCTGGAGGACGTTCAGCGCCGGCTTGCCCGCGCTCCCGGACGGTTCGCCCGCGTCGCTTGAGTACTCCCGGAACGGGTCCGCACGCACCCGGTAGGCGGGGACGTTGTGCGTCGCGTCCGGATGGCGCTCGGCCACCTCGGCGACGAACGCCTCGGCCGCCGACGCGGTGTCGACGGGAGCGGCGTAGCCGAGGAACTCCGAGCCGCGAACCTCGAACGCCGCCTCCCCGCGTCCCGCTATCGTCCGGTACGTCTGCCCGGCCATCGTCGGCGGTTCGCCGCCCACCCCCGAAAAGCCCCGGATTCGGACCGGGGCGGAGTCCGGCCGCCGCGTCTTCGAACGCCGCTCGAACGGTCCCGAAAAGAGTTAAGCACTCGCTACGTAGTTGCGCGCAATGCTGCTGGTCCTGTGCGTGGACCTCGACGACGACCTCGGACGGAAGACGTCGTTCGACACGCCCGTCGTCGGGCGGGACGCCGTCGAGGACGCGGCCGTCGCGCTGGCGACCGCCGACCCCGAAGACAGCGACGTGAACGTCATCTTCGAGGGCGTCCACCTGTACGACCGCATCGACGCCGAAGAGAGCGTCGAAGTGGCAGTGGTCACCGGCAACGAGGGCGACGAGGTCAGCGCGAACCGGGAGGTCGGCGAGGAGGTCGACACCGTGCTCGCGGGTCTCACCACCAGCGAGGAGGTCAACGCGGTCATCGTGACCGACGGCGCACAGGACGAGAGCGTCATCCCCGTCATCCGCTCGCGGGTGCCCGTCGACGGCGTTCGCCGGGTGGTCGTCCGGCAGGCGCAGGACCTGGAGTCGATGTACTACACCATCAAGCAGGTGCTCAACGACCCGGAGACGCGCGGAACCATCCTCGTCCCGCTGGGCATCCTGCTGCTCATCTACCCCCTGGCCATCGTCGCCGACTGGGTCGGCCTGCCGGGGACCGTCTTCGGCGGTACCTCCGCACTGCTGGGGCTGTACGCCCTCTTCCGCGGCCTCGGACTGGAGCGGACGTTCGACCGCCTCGCGGAGACGGCCCGGAACGGACTGTACGCCGGCCGGGTGACGCTCATCACCTACGTCGTCGCCGCCGCGCTGCTGGTCGTCGGCGGCGTCAGCGGCGTCGAAACCCTGGAGGCGGTCCAGAACCGCTACACCGGTGACATCGGCGCGATACGGGTGCTGGCGGCGCTGATGTACGGCGCCGTCACGTGGTTCACCGCGGCCGGCATCACGTCGAGCCTCGGCCAGATCACCGACGAGTACCTCGCCGACCAGTTCCGATGGCGCTACCTCAACGCGCCGTTCTACGTGCTCGCCATCGGCGGCGTGCTCCACGCGGTCAGCGCCTACTTCCTCAACGAGGTGTCGCTCGAGTACCTCGCCGGGATGCTGACGGCGGGCACGCTGCTCGGGCTCATCAGTACGCTCGTGTTCGCCATCGCCGAGTCGCGGTTCTCGCGGTCGGGCCAGGCGCGCGTGAGTTGAGGAGAGTCGACGTCAGCGTTCCCGCGTGACGACGAACGCCGCGAAGTCCCGCAGCAGGTCCACCGCCTCCGAGTCGGAGACGCCGACGCGGTCGAGCGCGGCGAGCGCCGCGTCGGACTGTTCGTGGGCCAGTTCGTTCGCCTCCTCGGCGTCGAGGTCGGTCACCTCGACGACCGACGGCCGGCCGACCTCCGCGTCCTGGCCCGTCGGCTTCCCGAGTTCGGCGGGGTCCGCGGTGGCGTCGAGCACGTCGTCCCGTATCTGGAAGGCGACCCCGACCTTCTCCGCGTACTCGCCGAACGCCTCTATCGTGGCTGCGTCGGCGTCGGCGGCTATCGCCCCGAGTTCCGCGGCGGCGCGGAAGAGCGCGCCCGTCTTCCGGCGGGCCAGTTCCATGTACTCGGCCTGGTTGGTCGGTCGGTCGACGAGTTCCGACGCCTCGCCCTGCCCGAGTTCGACCATCGCCTCGGCGACCACCTCCATCGCGCGCGGGTCCGGGGAGAACAGGCCGAACGCCTCGCCGAGCATGCCGTCGCTGCCGACGATGGCGGGGCCGTAGCCGTACTCCGCCCACGCGCTCTTCGTGCCGCGGCGCACGTCCGAGCGGTCGATGATGTCGTCGACGACGAGCGAGGCGTCGTGGACGAGTTCGATGCCGACGCCGAAGTCGACGGCGTCCTCGGCGTCGCCGCCCGCCGCCTCGCAGACGAGCATCGCCACGGTCGGCCGCACGCGCTTGCCCCCGGAGAGCGCGGTGTGTGCCAACCGGTCGGAGAGTTCCGCAGGCTCGACTCGGTCGACGACCGTCTCCAGACGGTCCTCGACGAGCTTCCGCCGGGCCTCGAGGTACTCCATTCGTCGAAGCCTCGGAACGGGGGACGCAAATACGTGACGGGTTCCGAGCGTCGCTACGTCTCTCAGCGCGAGAGACAGGACGAGAAAGACCCGCTCGTTCGGTTCCTCACTCGCGGACGAGGAACCTCACTGGAACTCGTCGATGAGTTCCGGCACGACCTCGAACAGGTCGCCGACGATGCCGTAGTCGGCGATGTCGAAGATGGGGGCGTTCGGGTCGGTGTTGATGGCGATGATGGTGTCGCTGCCCTTCATCCCGGCGACGTGCTGGACCGCGCCGGAGATGCCGATGGCGAGGTAGACGTCCGGCGTGACGACCTTGCCGGACTGGCCGACCTGCCGGTTCTTCGGCAGCCAGCCGTTGTCGACGATGGGACGCGAGGAGGACAGCGTGGCGTCCGTCGCCTCGACGAGGTCCTCGATGAGCGAGAGGTTCTCCTCCTCCTCGATACCGCGGCCGATGCTGACGAGGAAGTCGGCCTCGCTGATGTCGACGTCGCCGCCGCCGACCTCCTCGAAGCCGGTGACGGTCGAGCGGACGGCCGACTCGTCCGGTTCGAAGTCGAACGACGAGATTTCGGCCTCGCCGACGCCCTCGGCCTGCGGCCACTCGCCGCCCCGGGTCGTGACGACGAAGCTGTCGCCGTCGACCTCGATGGTCGTCTCGACCTTCGAACCGTACATCTCGCGGGTGGCGACGAGCGTGTCGTCGTACTCGACGTCGACGACGTCGGTGACCACCGGGAGGTCCAGCGCGTTCGCCACGGCGGGCGCGTAGTCCAGGCCGTTGACGCTGTTGGGCGTCAGGACCACGGTCGGGTCGAGGTCGGCGTACAGCGCCTCGACGGCCTGCGCGTAGACGTCGTGGTTGAACTCCTCGCCGTAGTCGACCGCGTGGACGTGGTCGACGCCCTCGCGGTTCAGGGAGTCGGCGAACGACTCCACCTCGCCGGAGACGACGGCGACGTGAAGGTCGCCGCCGAGGTCGTCTGCCAGGTCGCGGCCGGCGGAGACGACCTCGAAGCTCTCGTCGCGCAGTTCGCCGCGGCGGTGGTCGGCGACGGCGAGAACGGCGGTCATTCCGCCACCCCCTTCTCGCGGAGGACGTCGGCGAGTTTCCCGGCGGTCTCCTCGGCGCTCCCCTCGAATATCCGGGCGTCGCTCTCGCTCTCGGGTTCGTACATGGCCGTCAGGGCCAGGTCGCTCTCGGCCGTCTCGCCGTCGAGGCCGAGGTCGTCGAGGCTCTTCGGCGCTATCTCCTTGCTCTGGGCCTGCCGGATGCCGCGCAGGCTGGCGTACCGCGGTTCGTTGATACCGGTCTGGATGGTGAGCACGGCCGGCAGTTCGACGTCGGTGAGTTCCTCGACGCCGCCCTCCAGTTCGCGGTGGACGTGCGCGACGCCCTCGTCCGCGTCCAGGTCGAGGCTGTTCACGACGGCCGCCCACTCGTAGTCGATGGAGTCGGCCAGCGCGACGCCGGTCGCGCCGAAGGCGTCGTCGCCCGCCTGGACGCCGGTCAGCACGAGGTCGGGGTCCTCCTCCTCGACGACGGCGGCGAAGATGTCGGCCTTGGTCTCGACGTCGAGCAGGTCGGTCCCCTCGAGTGCGTCGTCCCAGACGCGGACCGCGCGGTCGGCCCCCTTCGCGAGCGCCATCCGGATGGTCTCCTCGGAGCGCTCGGGACCGATGGTGACGGCCACGACCTCGTCGGCGACGCCCTCCTCGCTCAACTGGACGCCCTCCTCGACGGCGTAGTCGTCCCACTCGTTCAGGTCGTACTCGAGGTAGCGGTCGGCCACCTCGGTCCCCTCGATCTCGAAGTCGTCCGCGAGTTCGGCGACTTCCTTCACCGTTACCAGGACCTTCATGGTTGTTTGCTTCCCCGTTCAGGTGGTAAACGTTTTCGAAACATCGGACGGGGAGCGTTCAGTTGTTCGATGACTCCCACCGCGGGCGCGGCCCCTGCCGACTGCCTCGTCGGAGAGGGGCGGACGTCGTCCGCAGTCGGGTCGGCGTCGTCGAACCGGCGCTCCGACCGCCGCCGACCGGGCGGAGCTCAGAAAGTGACGTGGAAACGCCACTACGGAGACTCCAGATATCCCGCCCCTCGTGCGCTCTATCTCGACATCCTGTCTATCGTCTGCGGAAACCTATACGTTCGGTCGCGGCGTATCTACACTCCATGGCACAACCAGTAGAAGAGTCACCCGTAGAATCGTCCTCTGAAATGGTAAGCGGACGCGAGTTCGTCAACCGCCGGGCGGTGTCCAGCGCGGTCGTCGCCGGCGTCGCCGGCGGCGTCGTGTTCGGCGGCCTCCTCCAGTCGATGGGGACGTTACCGGTGGTCGCGTCGCTGTACGGTCTCGAAGGTCTCGCGTGGGGGTGGGTCGCGCACCTCTTCCACAGCGTCGTCTTCGCGCTCGTGTTCGCCGGACTCCTCACCGGAACCGGTCTCCGGCGATACGCCGGTGACGTGTCCGCCGACGCCGGTCTCGGTGCGGCGTACGGTGCAGTGCTGTGGTTCGTCGCCGCGGCCGTCGTGATGCCGCTCTGGATGGGCGCCGTCGGACTCGACGCTCCCGCCGTCCCGAACCTCGACGTCGCGAGCCTCGGCGGCCACCTGCTGTACGGCGTCGTGCTGGGTGCGGTGTTCGCCATCGCGTACCGGCGCTGAACCGTCCCCTCTTTCGCGTCCCGTTTTCCGCCCGAACGCTCTCGGATGCGAGGTCAAAGCTTACTTACCGACTGGAGCGGCTAGTTGTGGGTAATGAGCCAGCAGGAGGAGGGCGAACCGTCCGACAGGAAAAAGTACGAGTTCCAGAAGGTCATCGAGGACCTCCGCGAGTACGAGGGCTCGGGGACCCAGCTCGTCACCATCTACATCCCGCCGGACAAGCAGATAAGTAGCGTCGTTCAGCACGTCACCCAGGAGCACAGCGAGGCGAGCAACATCAAGTCCAAGCAGACGCGGACGAACGTGCAGGACGCGCTGACCTCCATCAAGGATCGGTTGCGCTACTACGACACGTATCCGCCGGACAACGGTCTGGTCATCTTCAGCGGGGCCATCGACACCGGCGGCGGCCAGACCGACATGATAACGAAGGTGCTGGAGGACCCGCCGGAGCCCATCCAGTCGTTCCGCTACCACTGCGACTCTGCGTTCCTCACGGAACCGCTGGAGGAGATGCTCGGGGACAAGGGACTGTACGGTCTCGTCGTCCTCGACCGCCGCGAGGCCAACGTCGGCTGGCTGAAGGGCAAGCGCGTCGAACCCGTCAAGTCCGCCTCCTCGCTCGTGCCGGGCAAGCAGCGCAAAGGTGGTCAGTCCGCCCAGCGTTTCGCCCGCCTGCGCCTCGAAGCCATCGACAACTTCTACCAGGAGGTCGCGGGGATGGCCAACGACCTGTTCGTCCCCGAGCGCCACGACCTGGACGGGGTGCTCGTCGGCGGTCCCTCCCCGACGAAAGACGAGTTCCTCGACGGCGACTACCTCCACCACGAACTCCAGGACATGGTGCTCGGCAAGTTCGACGTCGCCTACACCGACGAGTCCGGCCTCTACGACCTCGTCGACGCCGCCCAGGAGGTGCTGGCGGACGCCGAGGTGATGAAGGACAAGTCCGAGATGGAGGAGTTCTTCAAGGAACTCAACGAGGGCGGTCTCGCGACCTACGGGTTCGAGCCGACCCGGAAGAACCTCGTGATGGGGTCGGTCGACCGCCTGCTCATCTCCGAGGACCTCCGCAAGGACGTGGTCGTCTACGACTGCGGCGACAAGGAGGAGTACGAGTTCGTCGACCGACGCGCCGACACCCCGGAACACACCTGCGAGGACGGGTCGAGCGTCGAAGCCGAGGAGCGCGAGGACGCCATCGAGTACCTGATGAACATCGCCGACCAGCGCGGCACCGAGACCAAGTTCATCTCCACGGACTTCGAGAAGGGCGAACAGCTTCTGAACGCCTTCGGCGGTGTCGCCGGCATTCTGCGGTACTCCACCGGCGTCTAAACGGCCCGTCTCCGTTCGTCGCTTCTCCTCTCGACGGCTACTCCGTCAGTCGCGCAACTGGAGCAACTGCTCTCGCCGCCGGTCGATGTTGAATGGCGGTCGGAGGTCGGGGTCGTCGGCGAGACGGTCGAGCACGAGCAACGGGTCGACCCCGGTCGCCTCGACGTGGTCGAACAGGGCCTCGATGTGCCGGCGGTTGCGCGCGAGCGACGACATGAGCGCCGTCGCGAGCACCATCGCGGCCGCCGTCTCGCGGTCGTCGGGGAGGGCGTCGCTGACCGTCGAGAAGTCGGTGAGTTCGGTGCCTCCGTTCTCGGACGGTTCGAGGGAGAGACACGTGGGGCAGATGGCCACCGACTCCGGTGACGACGGAACGTGTTCGCGGAGTTCGGGCGGGACGACGAACGGGAGCGCTTCGTCGCCGCATTCGGGACACTCCATACCGGTACAACGGCCGGACGCCTCAAAAGTGTGGTAGTTACGGCGGAGTCGTCGGCGCGACGACCGTGGACTGGCGACGACGGCCCCCGGAATCACGTCGGCGGCGGCGTCTCACGGCGGTTCTCGTCGCTCTCCTCCTGTACGTCGATGTGGATGCCGCTGTCGTTGTTCTCGCCGAATCCGGCGCTGAGGATGCGCGTCAACGCGTCTTCGACGCTCTCGTCCGTCTCGGTGAACTGGTCCGATTCGACCTCGATGACGAATCCCGTCGTGATGTTCGGCGCGGTCGGGAGAAAGAGCACCTCGCGACCGTCGTCGGTCATCTTCCCCGTCTTGAACGCGGTCATCCGGAGGCCGTTCCACGTCTCGAGCTTGACGGGTTTCTGGAGCTGGTTGGTGTCCGAGAGCGCCGTCTCGGCGGCCATCTTCGAAGCGTTGTACACCACCCGGAGGCCGGGAAGCCGGTTCATCATGCCGTCGATGGTGTTCTCGACGAAACTCCCGACGGTCGTCCGCATCAGGTAGCCGACGCTGAACACGAGCGTCGTGAACACGACCAGCGTGATCAGAACCCGCTGGTAGCTCTTCAGTTCGGCCGGGAACGGTATCTTCGCTATCTGAAAGTACAACCATGCGACGATGTAGGCCGTGACGAGCAGGGGAGCCAGTACGATGAGACCGCTCGCCGCGTCGCGCTTCCACGAGGACATTTTACACCTACCAATCCATTGCAGGAACATAAACCAGTTGCAAGTTCGGTCGGTATCGAAGGTGCGCCTCTCGACCGCCCGCGTCGAACGTTCGGGTTTCAGGAGCGGCGTCTGCCGTCACCACCACACTCTTGTCTCGCTGTTCCCTACCGAAGGGTGTGTCAAGCATCGAACTGTACGAACTCGAAGGGTGTCCGTTCTGCGCGAAAGTCACGGACAAACTCGACGAACTCGGCCTGGAGTACGACTCTCACTTCGTTCCGCGTGCGCACGAAGAGCGGACCGAAGTCGAGGAGATAAGCGGCCAGACGGGTGTCCCGGTGCTGGTGGACCACGACCACGACGTCGACGGGATGCCCGAGAGCGACGACATCGTCGCGTACCTCGAAGAGACGTACGGCCAGCGCGAGGGTTAAAAGCGCTTCAGATATTAACGCGTAGAGATAACTGAAACAATCGCGTCGAATCGGGTACGACGAAACGTTGGTTCCGCGAGACTGCAGCCAGCATCGTCCGCCAAACGACCGTACCGCTCGCCAGACAGTATCGCTCGCCGAACACGACCACGCCGTGTGACCCTGGTGCCTCCGTCTCCCGTACGGTTCGGGTGACTACCCCCGTCGGCCACCCTCTTTAGGTGCGTGCCGCGCGTCGCCTCGTTCATGGCACGCACCACTCGCCGACGATTCTCGTACCTCGCTAGCCTCGCGATCGCCGGACTGGCAGGCTGTTCCTTCCCAGGTGGCGGTGGCGAAGGTGGCGGCGGAGAAGGCGGAGAAGGCGGCGGTGGAGAAGGTGGAGAGGGCGGCGAAGGCGGCGGTGGCGAAGGTGGGGAAGGCGGAGAAGGCGGCGGTGGAGAAGGTGGAGAAGGCGGAGAGGACTAGGAAGACGGACGAAGAGCGACGACGCAGTTCTACTTCTGCGGACGAGGAAGGGCCGTCGACGACGGACGGATTACGCTTCGGCGCGTTCCCGGATGATCTTCTGGAGTTCGTCGGCGTCGTCGATGTCCTCGACCTCCTCGCGTTCGACCAACGCCGTTCCCTCGACGGTCTCGCGGCGCGTCTCGTCGACGAAGTAGACCGAGTGCGTCCTCGCGACGCGGCTTATCGAACTCATGATGCGAGCGCGTTTCTCGGCCGTCTCGTTGAACGTCGAGTGGCTGGTGAGGACGCGGTCCTCGCGGTCGTCCTCGCTGACGGTCTTGAACGGCGCGCGGGTCGTCGGGTGGACGGTGAACCCGACGCGGGTGAGCACCGTCACCATGTGCTCGTCGTCCGGCTGGGCGTCCGGTTCTTCGGGGTCGGGTTCGTCGTTGACCTCGTCCGCGCCCTCCAGCACGTCCACCGGGCTGGTGAGGTCGCGCTCGAACATCTCTTCGAGTTCGAGCGCCACTTCGACGCTGGCGTTCATCCCGTCCTCGTACTTCGAGACGGTACGACGGGAGACGCCGAGTTCGGACGCGAGCTGGCCGAGGCTCCAGCCGCGCTCCTCGCGTTCGTCTTTCAGTATCTCGCCGTCGATGTTGACGTAGAGGCCGCCCGGCGCTGCGTACACCAGCGGCGGAATCCCCTCGACGAAGAGGTCCATGGCCGTATCGGGCGACAGCACCGGGACGCCGTGTCGGAAGTACACCACGCCCGGTTCGAGGTCCTGGTCGCGGGTCCGCAGACCGACGACGACTGGCGTGCCGTCGAGATACGTCCCGAGTCGTCGCATCTCCATTCCTGTCTCGGCGTCGAACGCGTCGACGTTGCCGAGTATCTTCAACAGCAACAGGTCCGGCCCGCGACGCGCCGCGACGTCGAAGCTCTTGGGCCGAACGGCACACCGGTCGCTGACCACGAAACCCGCATCTTCGAGCATCGCGGTCACGTTTCCGACCAGTGCGGAGCGGGACATGGTGAAAAGTAAGTGGTTCCGATATAAATACGTTGCGCCGGTCGGAAGTTCCGCTTGCTTGCGATTCCAGGCCTCGACGGCGACAGGTACATATACCGTTGAGGGTCCGAAAGCCGTTAGTTCGCCACACCGCTACGACCCACCGTGACCGTAATCGGCGTCGACGACACCGACTCCCGCGAGCGCGGGATGTGCACGACCTACCTCGCCACCCGGGTCGCAGAGCGACTGCGCGCGGCCGGCGGCGAGGTCGAGCGCCTGCTGCTGGTCCGCCTGAACCCCGCCGTCGAGCACAAGACGCGGGGAAACGCCGCGCTCGCGGTTCACACCGACGCCGACGCCGAGACGGCCTTCGCCCTCGCCCGCGAGGAACTCGCCGCCGTCGCGGAGACGGACGACCCCCGGACGAACCCCGGGCTGGTCGTCGCCGACCACCCGCCAGAGGACGCCCCCGACGCGGTCGCCGACTTCGCTCGCGACGCCGTCCGGGACCTGCTCTCGCGTGAGGCGACCGAACGCCGCATCGAGGCGGCTGGGTACCGCCACGCGGGCTGGAAGAACGGTCGCGGGAAGATCGGCGCGCTCGCCGCCGTGGGCGCGTGGGCCGCCTCCGCGGAGTGGACCTACGAGCACATCTCCTACCGCGAACCGGAGCGCCGGGGGACGCCCCGCGAGGTCGACCGGGAGTCGCTGTTCGCGGCGGCCGACGACGCCTACCCCCTCGCGTGGGACACCGTCGACCGCGGTTCCGGCGAGGCGGTCTGTGTCCCCCACGCGCCCGGCCCCATCCTCCACGGCATCCGGGGCGACGACCCGGACGCGGTTCGAGGCGTCGCCGAGCGCGTCGAGAGCGAACCCGTCGAGCGCACCGCCCTGTTCGTGACGAACCAGGGTACGGACGCCCACCTCCGGGACGCCTCGCTCGGGGCGGTCGCGGACGGTGGCGCGTACCGCGTCGACGGGACGGTCGCCACCGCTCCCGAGACGCGCCGCGGCGGCCACGTCTTCTTCCGGCTGGCCGACGGAGACGGCGAACTCCGCTGTGCCGCCTTCGAGCCGACGAAGCGCTTCCGGGACCGCGTTCGGGCGCTCCGGCCCGGCGACCGCGTGACGGTCTGCGGCGAGGTCTCCTCGGAGACGCTCAAACTGGAGAAGTTCGCGGTCCGGGACCTCGACGCGACCGAGCGCGTCACGCCGGACTGCCCCGACTGCGGGCGCTCGATGAAGAGCGCCGGAGCGAACCAGGGCTACCGCTGCCGGGACTGCGGGACGACGGCGGACGGGAAGGTCGAGCGAACGGTCGAGCGCGGCCTCGACGTCGGCTGGTACGAGGTGCCGCCGGAGGCGCGGCGACACGTCGCGAAACCCCTCGTCCGCGGCGGGTTCGACGCGCCGACTCATCCGGAGCGCTGACCGGCCCCCGGCACTCGCTACAGGGCGTCCGGAGCCGACTCGAAGCGCTCGCGCTGGCGCTCCCGGAACGGTTCGTCTGCCCGGTCGAACGCCGTCGGCGTCCAGAACCGGGCGTCGCTGGCGTCAGACCCCGCGGTGACGCTGCCGGTCGTTCGCTCGCGAGCGACGACGAATCCGATGGAGACGACGTGCTTGCCGTCGTGGGGGTCGAGACTCCGAGCGTCGAACAGCGAGAGGTCGTCGGGAGCGACCGACAGGCCGCTCTCCTCCTTGAGTTCGCGGGCCGCGCCCACGGCCGGGGGTTCGGCGCGCTCCAGGTGGCCGCCGGGGACCGTCCAGTCGCCGACCCCGGGTTCGGCGGCGCGTCGGACGAGCAACACCGCGTCGTCGTCCACGACCGCGACGCTCGCGCAGGGGACCGGGTTGTGCCAGACGACGCGGTCGCAGTCGCGACAGAAGAAGTGTTCGTTACCCTCGACGTCGGTCGTCGTCAGTTCCGTGCCACAATGGGGACAGTAGTCGGCGGGACGGGAGACCATCTGGTCGGAGCCTCTCGGCATCCGGGCAAAACGGTTGCGCTCCCGCGGGGCCCACCTACTCGCTCGACTCGTCGGCCAGCAGTTCGGAGGCGGTCAGCAGCGCCTCCAGTTCCACATCGTGCTCGGCGAGGTTCTCCCGGCCGCCCTCCTCGCGATCGACGACGACCAGCACGCGGTTCACCACCGCCCCGGCGTCCCGGAGCGCCGCCACTGCGTCGACCGCACTCTGGCCCGTCGTGGCGATGTCTTCGAGGACGACGACCTCCTCGCCCTCGTCGAGTCGGCCCTCGATGAGGTTCGCGGTGCCGTACTCCTTCTGCTGTTTGCGCGCGATGACGTAGGGGCTGCCGGTCTCGACGCTCGTCACGGCCACGAGCGGGACCGCGCCCAGCGCCACGCCCGCGAGCTTCGTCTCGCTCGCGCCGAGGTCGGCGAGGCGTTCGGCGAACGCCTCCGCGACGAGTTCGAGACAGTGGGGGTCGGTTTCGAAGAGGTACTTGTCGACGTAGTAGTCGCTGGTGCCGCCGTGCGAGAGTTCGAACTCGCCGAACCTGACCGCGTCCGCGTCCCGGAGCGCCGCGATGAGTTCCTCGTTCGTCATTACCCGGGATGGGTTCGCGGAGCGGTATAAACGGGACGGTTGGCGTCGAAAAGGGAGCAGAAAAACTCGGCCGCCGAAGTCGTCCTATCTATCGTCTCTGATACCGTCCTCTATCTGGCTGTCCCTGACGGTGACGTCCTCCGCGGACTCGGCGATTTGCAGGCCAGCTGCGTCGCTCCGCGTGCGAGCGGTGATGCCGTCGATGAGCGTACCGTCGCCCCCCTCGACGACGGCGTGGCTCTGGGAGACGTACGCGCCGCCGCGGACGGTGCAGTTCGAGCCGACGTTGTACAGCCCGTGGCGTCCCGAGTCGTTGCCGTGGTCGACGGAGAGGTCGAGGAACAGGCCGTCGTCGCGCTCGTTGTATATCGCGCTGTACGTGCCCGCGGCCGGTGCCTGTCCGGTGACGGTGGTGTCCCACAGTTTCACGCCACCGCCGCCCTCGTTGATCTTCACCGCCGAGCCGCCGCCCGCTTCGTGCGTGATGTCGCACCGCTGGACGAACGCCCGACCGGAGCCGGACTTGACGAAGACCGCGTACGTCGTCTCGTCGGTCTGTACCGTGATGGTGCTGTCGTTGATGTGGCTCCTGTCGGCGTTGGAGTCGATAACGACGGCGTGGTTGGCGGGGACGTTCGCGCGGACGTCGACGTTCTCCGCCACGAGCATCTCGCCGTTCTCGAACTTGAGACCCAGCTGGGACCGGTCGGACCCCTCCGACTGGTCGACGACGATGGTGGCGTCGTGGACGTAGCTGTCGTTGCCACCGACGCGGACGTTCGCGCCGAAGCTGTTCTCGAAGCGACCGCCTTCGACCCGGATCGACCCGGTACCGTCGGTGGCGTACAGCCCGTTGTCCGGGAACGACCCGAGGACGCAGTCGCGGAACGTCATCGTCCCCTTGTTGGTGTTGCAGATGATGCCGGTCGGTCCCCACTCGAGCTTGTCGCCCGGCGCGTTCTCCACCGGTTCCGCGCCGTCGGGCGCGGTAAATCGTTCGACGATGCCGGAGCCGTCGGGTTCGGTGATGTCGAATCGGCCGGGGCCCCACGCGCCGCTGTCGTGACGGCCGACGACGTCGATGTCGCGGACGACCAGCCCGTCGTCGGCGGTCGCGTCGATGACCCGTACGCCCGTGTCGTCCGCGGTCATGTCGACGGTGAAGTTCTCGAAGCGCAGGTCCGTGACCGGGTCGTAGCCGACGCCGAGCCGGAACAGGTTGTAGTTCCAGTCACCGCTGTCGTCGAACTCGTCGAACGGCGCCGGGACGAGCGTCGCGCCGTCGCCGACGATCCCGAGGTTGTTGCAGCCGGTGACGCGAATCCGCTTGTCGACGTAGTACTCGCCAGCGGGGAACTTCAGCAGGGTGTCGTCCTCCGCGAGTCTCTCGATAATCGGCGTGATCGATTCGTTACCGTCGGGGTCTGCGCCTTCGTCCGTGACGTCGATGACCGTCCCGTACTGGTCTTCGAGGTCGGACGAAGCCGCAGCGCCAGTGCCGACGAAGGCCGTCGAAAGTGTGGCTGCGCCCGTAAGCTTGAGGTACGAGCGACGACTCGTCTTGGTCCGTTTTCGCTTGTCTGCCGCCATCGATGCCACCGTCACATGGAGCCGTATTAGTTATCTGTGTGGTAGACTCGTTGTTCCCCGTTCTCCCATCGTTGCAACTGTTGTAAACAGTCTTTTGCCGGGCCTCACCGCCGCTACTCGCCGAGTACCGTGCTAGCGACCCCCAGGAATTACGGGGGCCGCGTCGCCGTCCTCGCACCGCCGTCGGTGACGAGAAACCACGTGTGCTCGCGACGCCGGGCGGCCCGGTCTTGTTGAGTTCGCCCACGTCCAGTGGTTGCTCTATCCACGCAGATAAGCCGCGGACCCCGTCGGTTCTCGTCGCTCTGCGACCGCCGCGTCGCGCCGTCGGGCGTCGTCAGGCGTCGTCGCACCCTCGCTCCGGTCGGGAACGTCGTACGCGGCCTCGCAAAAAACCGGGCGCGAAACCGCTCGAACTCCGCGCTCCCGTCGGGTTACATGAAGTCCGCGATGCCGGACTGTTTGTTCTTGTCGTTCTCGAAGACGCTCTCCAGCGAACGGTCGAGCATCTCCAGTCGCTGTTTCGTGTAGTCGCGAGCGCCGTACTCGTCGGCGACCTGGATCGCGGTGTCCATGTACTTGTTCACGGAGCCGCGGTGGACGGTGAGGTTCACGTCGCCGCCGCACTCCCGGCAGTCGCCGGTCAGGGGCATCCGACGGTACTTCTCGCCGCAGTCGAGACACCGCGTCTCCTGGCGCGAGAACGCCCGCAGGTTGCCGATGAGGTCCGGCAGGAAGTGGTACTCGATGACGCGCTCGGCGACGTCCGTCTCGTCGACCGCGCGGAGCTTCCGGGAGAGCTCCAGCTGGGCGTCCATCTTGTCCATCATCGACCCCAGCGTCTTGTACGCCGACAGGTCCGGTCCGAGCGCGATGTCGGTCGTGTCGTGGGTGTGCCGGAAGCCGGTGTACTCGCGGTCCGTGCCGAGCGTCTCCTCGGCGATGGTCATCACGTCCTTGACCTCGCCCGGGTCGGCCATCTCGCGGGTCGCCTCGTAGAACTCGCGGGGGTACTCGTCCACGATGTCCATGTTGTGCGCCTCGTCGTCTATCTCGCTCGGGTCGATGCGCGAGGACATGACGAGCGGGGCGTCCATCTGCCCGCCGCGCTGGTCGGGGAGGAACTCCTTGCTGAAGTTCAACAGCCCGTCCATCAGCAGCATGACGCAGTCCTCGTCCCCGTCGCACTGGCCGACGAAGAGGTCGTTCGCCACGAGCGTGTGGGTGTCGGCGACGGTGAGACTGTAGGTATGCTGCAGGTCGCTCTCGACCACCTCGATGGACTCCACCTCGTCCAGCCAGAGGTCACCGCCGTCGCCGAAGAGGCGCTGCGAGCGGACCGGCGTCGAGTCGAGGGCGTCCGCGAGCGCCTCGGATTTCCTGTCGAGGTCGAACCCGATTGCGTCGGCGAACTGGACGGCGTTCTCCGACGTCACCTTGAGGACCCACGACTCGAACTCGGGAACCGGTTCGTCGCCGTGGAACTCGGCGACGGCCCCGGTCGACGGACGACGAATCTCGGTGTACGTCTTGCAGGCGACGCCGAACCGCTTCAGCGCGGCGACCAGGTCCTGCTTCAACTCGTCGCTCACGGTGTGGGCCCGAACTTCGATTCTGTCGGTCGACGCACTCCCGTCGCCACCGAAGTATGCGCGGAGGAACTCGCGCAGGACCGGTCTCGGAGCGTTCACGACGCAGTCCGGGATGCGCTTCGCCTCCGAAGTCGTACCAGCGTCGAGGACGTCGCTGAAGAGCGCGGCAACCAGGCGACTCGACGCAGTTATCTTCCACTCGTTCTCCTCGTACGGGGTCACCGACAGTTTGCGTTCGATGGTTTCGACGATACGTCGTCGGGGATTCTCGTCGGGCGTACAGATAGTCGTCTGGTAGAACTCGCCCGGTTCACGGCGAGTGAACCCTTCGGCAGCGTAGTAGCCGAGGACCTTCGCCATATCTCGGTCGACTTCGAGTACGCGGCTGACAGACGCGGTGTCGCGACGGATGCCGAGCGTCACGTCCTCTGGTAGCGTCTCGACGGTCTCCCGTTCTCCGAAGAGGGTGACGAAGATGGACGCCGGGACGCTATCACGATTGACCCAGTTGTAGACCGAAGAGTCGCTCCTGCCGAGTCGCTCCGCGACCGGTTGCAGGTACCCTTCGCCGTCGGTCGCCGAATCGAAGAGACCCCGAATCCGGTCACCACCGAGACCGCGAATCACGAGGTCGTCGTTCGGGATGGAATCCGTCGACAGGAACTCTTCGAGAAGGTCGATTTCCGTGCGTTCGCCCTCGAACTCGACGTCTTTCGGAGACGGAATCTCGTCACCGGGTTCGAGTTCGCGTGCGTCGACCTCCTCCACGCCGGCAGGCGTCCACCGCCGCATCGAGTGGTCCGGAGTCACCGTCAGCTCGCGGCCGCTCCGCGTCTCTATCGTCAGCATGTGGTCCGGAGCGGGGTGCTTCGAGACCGCATCGACCGGCTTCGGGACGCGGTCGCCGTCCTCGTCTATCGAGGGGACGCGCACGTTACCATCGAGTTCCGTCACGAGGGCCCCGAAGTCGTCCGTCCGCGGGTCGTCGAGTCGTTCCTCGACCAGTCGCTGAATCTCGTCGTGGTGCCACGTCCCTGCGTCGTCCTCGTACCAGACCTTGGTCTCCGGATGGAAGCAGTTCCGGCGCTTCGCAGCGTGAAAATAAGGGTGCGCGTAGCCGACGGCGGCGCTCGTGAAGCCGACGATGCGACCGACGACCGCGGCGGAGGTGTGGGGCGCCATGCCGAAGACGAGTTCGCCGACGAGGTCCTGGCGCTCCGCCAGGTCGTAGAACGAATCGAGGCCGTAGTAGTCCTCCAGCAGTTCGTCGACGAAGTCGGCGGTCTTCAGGAGGTGTTCGGCCGCGCCGTCCGAGAGGACCACGTCCTGCACCTTGAGTTCGACCAGTTGGTCGTCGTGGCGCAGGGGGTCGCCGCGAACGTCCGTCTCGTACCCCAGGCCCCGCAACTGGTCGGCCGTGACGTCCAGTTCCTCCGCCCGGACGGCGGTCACCGGGAGGTCGGTCATGTCGTAGCGGACGGTCCCGTCCTTGAACGCCGAGACGCCGTGTTTCGCCCGGAGGACGCCCTTCTCGATGGGTTCGGGGGTCTTGTGCGACGACGAGAGACCCTTGACGCCTTTCAGCACGTCGAAGGCGTTCTCGCGCTCGCCGACCGATTCGAGGGCGTCGCGGTACTCGTCGTTGACGTTGATGGTTCGGGTCTCGACGCTGGTCGCTTCGACTTCGCAGCGCGGACACTCCGCGCGGCCGGACTGGTCCGGTTCGACCTCGGTGCCGCACTCCGGACACTCGTAGTGCGGGAAGGTGTTGCCGTCGCAGTCGGGACAGCGCGTCCGGAAGGTGTGGGTGCCGCAGTCCTCGCACTCGCGGCGGCCGACCTGCGTCTCGACCTCGCCGCGCGTGCCCGACATCCCCTCGGTGTGACCGGCGGCCTTGGCGACGTCGCGCTGGGAACCGCCCGCCTCGCCGAGCGGGAAGAGGGTGTGGACCGCCGGGCTGAGTTCGCGCTTCTCGGACTTCTCCGGACGGCCCATCCGGTTGCCGACGCGGGTCGGCGCGCGCTCTCTGACCTCGAACGGCGCGACCTCGTTGACGGCCTTCACGGCGTTGTCGCCGTCCTCGTCGCCCCACGCGCGGGCCTCCGGAGAGAGGTCGGCGAGACCGTCCCACGTTCGCTCCAGGTCGGCGTCGAACCCCAGCGAGCGAACGAGCAGTCGCCACTCCGGAACGCGAATCTCCTCGCCCTGGACGTGCTCGACGAGGAGCGCCTCCAGCGTCTCCCGGGTCCGCTCGTCGTCGGGGAGGACGAGGTCGCCGTCGCGAACTTCCGCGTTCTCGACGGTGCTCGCGAGCGCCGCGAACCGCTCGACGGAGACGTCGTGCCAGAGGTAAGTGTAGTCGGGGTGGAGCGGTACGTCGTGGTCGGTCGCCCACGAGAGCGCCTCCGCGGGGGAGGGGTCGTCGAGGGAGACGCCGGGGTCGTCCCGCATCGCCTGCACGTCGGCGTCCGACGCCTCGAACTCCTGGACCCACCACTCGAACGTGTAGGACGCAGGCGCGAGGGGGTGGTTGTTCTCGACGAACTCGCCGTAGTTGACGAGGTACTCGCCGAGGTCGAGTATCTTCTCGACGCCGTTCCGGACCGCCAGGGCCTCCTCGGCGTCGTCGATGCGGCGCACGTCGCCGTTCGCGAGGCGTACGGTGGGACCCTCGATGGTGTCGACGGGGACGACGCCCGCGGCCTTGCCGGGGCGCTCGGTCTTTATCTGGGTCCCCGCGGCGAGGAAGTCGTCGACGAGGCGCATCGTCGCCGGGTGGACGCCCGCGGTCGCGAACCCGTGGTTGCGCGCCCGACCGTAGTGCAGTCGGAACCCGCCCGGCGCGCAGGGGTGCGTGAAGACCGGGCGACCGGCGATGAGGTCCCGGAGGAACTTCTCCGATTCGTCCACGCGCGGCGGACCGTCGCGGACGGCCGGTTCGTCGCCGTCGTCGCCCGCCGCCTCGCTCGCGTCGCCGTCGTCACCGCCGTCGTCCGCCTCGCCCTCGTCGCCGCCGTCTTCCCCGATGGTGCCGTCGATGAGGTCCTGGAGCCACGGCCAGTCCACCTCGTCGAGGTTGCGGGTGTAGCGCTGTATCTTCGGGGCCTTCAGCGCGATGCCCTCCGCGAGGACGAGACACATCCCGCCGCGGGCGGTGTTGGTGTCGACGCGTTCGAGGTCCCGGAATCCGGACACCTCCTCGTCGCCCGTGGACTCGCCGTCGAGCATGATGGGCATGTGCTCGGCGATGAACTTCGTCTCCTTGTCCTTCGGCGAGTACTGCAGGCCCGTCTCGCTGTCGTAGAGGTTTATCTCCTCGGCGTAGCGCTCTATCTCGTCGTCGCGGGCCTGAAACTCCTCGACGCCGACGAGCGTCCGGGTGTAGTCGGCGACGAGCACGGAGAGCGCCTGGGCGGTCCCGCCCGCGGACCGGATGGGACCGGCGTAGTAGACGTTGACGAACTCCGTGCCGTCGTCGTTCTCCAGCAGTTCGACGCGGTCGATACCTTCGATGGGTGCCGCGACGACGCCCTCGGTGAGCAGGGCGACCGCCGTCCGGACCGCGCCCTCGACCTTGCCGGCGCGGGTCTCGAAGTCGCCGACGTCGCCGGCCGCGAAGTCCTCGGCGAGTTCGAGGGCGGCCTCCTCCCTGCTCATCTCGCCTTCGAGTTCTCTGACCCGCTCGGCCACGCCGTCGATGCCGAGGATGTTCTCGACGCGGTCGGCCATGTCCTTGGCGACCGGAATCTCTACCTCGGGCTTCGGGTCGGCGCTGTGCTCGCGGGCGGTCTCGGCGACGTCGAACGCCTCGTCCAGGTCGGCTTCCAGTCGCTCGAAGTACTGCCGGTCTGCGTCCCGCATACTACAGCCAGAGGTCGAGGTCGGTCGGTTCGTCGCGTTCGCGGACCAGCGGTTCGTCGAACGTTCGCACGTACAGTTCGCCGGCGAAGACCGTCGCCGAGTCGAGATGGCCCGCCAGCGCCTGCCCGGACTCGCGCGAGAGCACCGCGTGGGTGTGTGCGAATCGCTCGTCGTCCAGCAGCGAGACGTTGCCGACGCAGGCGGCCACCTCCATCGGCTCGTCGAAGCTCACTTCGTGATACTCCTGGTCGTCCTGGTCGTAGTACCAGACGTCGGCGTCCTGGACCGCGCCCATGCCGACGAACCAGGCCGCGTCGATGCCTTCGTCGTCGGCGAGCGACTCTATCTCTTCGCGCCAGTCCGCACCGTGTCCGAGTTGAGCGACGAACTCCCGCTCCCCGGAGACCTCCCGATAGTCCATATCTGTCTTCAGTTCCGGCAGGGGCAAAAAAGGTTGAGTATCGTCGCGTTTCCGTCGCCGAGCGAACCCCGCCGGGCTCTCGAACGGCGCGTCGACGTCCGAACGGACGGATGGCGCAGCTGGTCGTCGCGGAGACGGCCACGAAAAAACGACGGAAGGTCGGAGGGCTGTTCGTCGGGGACTATCGCCAGTCCGGAATCGAGGCAGTGTTCGCTACCGGCATAGAGATCCACGCGCTGTCGCAGGTGATGTCGGCGATGACGAGTCGCTCTCCGTCACCGTCGTCGTCCACCGAGGCCATGACCTCGGCGTCGTTCACGACCGGTGCCGACACTGCAGCCGTATCCGGCGTCATACTTTGAGAGTCTGTACCACGAGATATAAGACCTCCGAAACTGTGCAACACTAGCTAGCGAATGACACTATTCGACGGGTATACATTCGATGGACGTTGACATTATTCGGCGAAACGCGACCAATACGTCATTAACATTCACGTTATATCCGTTCTACTGGTCGTTTCCGTGACTCGAAGCGCAGACAGACGTGGCAGAATGATTATTTTACAGGTAGAAATGATGCTATTTTCGGAGAAAAACCGCAGAGGACCGCTTCTGCAATAAACCGCCGGTTTAAGACGGTAATGGTGGCAATCCCAAGCGGTAAGTTTATCCACCATGACACACAACGACACTTTGGATGACAGATACTGACAACCTGACCCGTCGGCGGTTTCTGAAAGCGACTGGCGGTGCAGCGTCCGCGGCTGCGGTCGCGGGCTGCACGGGTGACAACAACAACAGCAACAATAACAACAACCAGAACAGCGGGAACCAGCTGAGTCTCATCAACTCCACGATGACCACGCTGGACCCGATCAAGGCCACGGACACGGCCTCCGGCACGGTCATCCAGCAGATCTTCGACCCGCTGATGAACTACCCGAACGGGGAGACGAGCGTCAAGAAGCTCATCGCCAAGAGCCACTCCCTGTCGGAGGACAAGCGGACGTACACGTTCAAGCTCAAGGAAGGCGTGCAGTTCCACGGCGACCACGGCGAGGTCACCGCCGAGGACGTCGTCTACTCCTGGAAGCGCCTGGCGATGTCGAAGAACTCCCGGCGCGCGTACTTCGTCCTGAGTTCCATCGGCGTCAAGCACGAGACCAAGACGGTCACGTACACGAACTCCGAGGGCGAGAAGGAGGAGATGACGGTCGCGAAGCCGGGCTCGCTCGCCGTCCGGAAGAAGGGCAAGTACGAGGTGGAGATGGAACTGGAGGAGCCGTTCCACTCCACGCTCGAGATGCTGGCGTACACCTCGTTCGCCGTCGTTCCGAAGAACATCGTCGGCGACATCAAGGGCGCCGACGGCGAGATGAAGTACAGCAAGTTCGCCACGAAGAATCCCATCGGGGCGGGGCCCTTCAAGTTCAGCAAGTGGCAGAGCAACCAGGAAGCCAAGGTCGACAAGTTCGAGGACTACCACGGCGAGAAGGCGAAGGTCAACGGCGTCCGCTGGAAGATTTTCTCCGACTCGCAAACGCGCTACACGTACGCGTTCCAGAACCAGAACGTCGACATCGCCTACGACGCCGACCTCCCGACCTCCCAGTACAACCCGAAGAAGATCAAGAACACCAGCACCGACGACCTCGGTCGCACGGTCGGGAAGTACGGTCCGGTGGAGGGCAACACGCTCGACTACCTCGGCGTCTCGACCATCGGCTCCTACTACATCGGCTTCAACACGAACGCAGTGCCGAAGCCGGTTCGGAAGGCCGTCGCGTACGCCGTCAATCAGGAGACCATCGTCAAGGAGATCTTCAAGCAGCGCGGGGAGCCGTCGTACCACTTCACGCCGCCGATGATCTATCCGGGCGGTGCGAAGCAGTACAAGCAGCACGCGAAGAACAAATATCCGTACGGGTACAACGAGGAGCAGCTCCAGAAGGCCCAGAAGCTCATCGAGGAGGAGACCGAGTACGGCAAGGGCAACCCGTTCAAGTTCACCTTCACGGTGTACCAGTCCTCGAGCACGTGGCCGAAGGTGGGCAAGCTCATCCAGGACAAGCTGGCGTCCGCCAACATCGAGATGAACGTCGAGAAGGCGCCGTTCTCCACGCTCCTCCAGCGCGGTCGCAAGGGCAACCTGCAGGCGTACTCGCTGGGCTGGATCATGGACTGGCCGGCACCGGACAACTTCCTGCAACTGCTGTACCCGCCGCTGACGGACACCTCGAAGTCCTCGCCCATCTCGTACACCAACTGGTCGGGAACGGATGCGTCGAAGAAGGCGACCCAGGCCTGGGACAAGATCCAGAACAACACCGCGCCGACGGACGCCGCGACGAAGAAGCGCAACGAGGCGTACGTCACCATGGAGGAGGCCAACTGGGACGACGTGGTCTTCCTCAACATGTACCACGGCCTCTCGGAGCGCTTCACCTACGAGCACGTCGACGCACCGAAGTACGGTGGTGCTGACTACAGTCGCCAGATGTACAACAAGGTGCAGCTCAACAACAAGTAGTAACGCCGTCAAAAGCTTCATTTTTCGTAGGGACCGGTGATAGCCGCCTCACTGCCCGAAAAGTGGGGGAGGTTATCGCAAGACATAATGATGAGAGCACGAAATTCGCATACGAATCAGTCATGAAAGCGGTTCATACTGGGTGCAACTCGAGATACAGGGCTGACAGGAAAGACGCGGAGGTGAGCCGACCGCCATGAGCCGCTGGCGGTACTTCGGCCGTCGCCTGCTACTGTCGATTCCAATTCTGGTGTTCGGAGCGTCGATAACGTTCGTCGTCATCCGCATGGGTCCCATCGACCCGGTGGCGTCGATTCTCGGCCCCAAGGGGAACCCACAGGCGTACCAGCGCATCGCTAACCAGCTCGGGCTCAATCAACCGCTCTGGCAACAGTACATCGACTACATGATCAACTTGTTCACGCTCGACCTGGGCGACTCGTGGGTCGTCCAGCCGGACACGAGCGTGTACACGCTGGTCGCCAGCTACGCGCCGCGAACGCTGTGGCTCGGCTTCTGGTCGGTCCTCATCGCCCTCTTCATCGGCATTCCGCTCGGATTCTACGCCGGACTCAACCCGAACACGTGGAGCGACTACATCGCGTCGTTCGGCGGAATCGTCTGGCGTGCGATGCCGAACTTCTGGCTGGCGGTGCTCCTGATGCAGGTCCTCTCGAACTCCGAGAAGGTGTTGTTCGGCTTCGACTGGCAGAACTGGATCGTTCCGGTGAACGTCGTCGGTAATCCGCTGGGAGCCGGCCCCCTCACCGATCCGTCGAACCTCATCTACGCGATCAAGATGGTCGCGCCCGCGGCGATCGTCCTCGGCTCGGCGTCGATGGGCAACGAGATGCGTATCGGCCGGACGGCGGTGCTGGAGACGGTGAACTCGAACTTCATCGAGACGGCGCGCGCGAAGGGCGTACCGCCGCGGTCGCTCGTCTGGAAGCACATCTTCCGGAACGCGCTCATCCCACTGGTGCCGATCATCACCGGCGAGGCGTTCCTGCTCATCGGCGGGTCCGTCCTCGTCGAGATCGTGTTCGGTATCAACGGCATCGGCTACCTGTTCTTCCAGGCGGTCATACAGGGTGACCTGCCCCTGGTCGGGTCGCTGATGTTCATCTTCATCCTGCTAGTCGTGTTCATCAACATCCTACAAGACCTGCTGTACACGCTGATCGATCCGCGTGTCGGCTACGAGGGAGGTGCCTGACGTGAGTATTTCAGACGACGAGAGCGAGAAGACGCTCGGCGAACGAGTCAGCGAGAACCCGCGCCCGGCGACGATGTGGTTACTGGGCGCCGCCGCACTGCTCGCCGTGGAGTTCGGCGCGGTGGCCAACACCGTGATGGCGATGCCGTGGGAGCTGGTAGTGAACCGGCTTCCCGATGCCGTACAGCCGCTGTTCGCGCCGCTGGCCGCCGTCGGCGACGCGCTGGCGAACCTGCCGACGCTGCTCACGCGGGAGATCTTCGACAACCAGGGCTGGCGCCAGCCCGGCGGCGGGTGGGAGGGGACGTTCCTCGACCTGGCCCCGGCGTACGTCTGGGGGCTCCGCGTCGTTCTGGTGTACGTGTACACGCTCGTGTGGCTGGGGTGGCTCTGGAAGGGCTACCTCACGTACCGCCGTCACTACCGGTACGCCGACTGGACGCCGCGCGACGACGTCATCGACCGGTTCCGCAACCACCACTGGGGGCTGTTCGGTGCGGTCATCGTGTTCACGTTCCTCGTGATGGCCCTCTTCGCGCCGGCGCTCGGCACGACGACGATCGAACAGAACATACAGAACCCCTACGCTCACGAACTGAAGTACCTGACCGAAACCGGACAGGTCGAGACGGTCACCGTCGGCCAGGCCAACCTGTACAGCGGGTCCGACGGGACGAACAACGTGGGCCTCATGACCTACGACGACTACGGTCGGTTCCATCCGATGGGAACGCTCCCGACCGGCAAGGACCTGTTCACCTTCATCGTCCACGGAGCGCGCGTGTCGCTGTTCATCGGCGTCACCGCCATCGGACTGAGCGCGTTTCTCGCGGCCGGATTCGCGCTGCTGACGGCCTACTACAAGGGCCTCATCGACCTCGCCGTCGTCATCATCGGCGACTCCATCATGTCGCTACCGCGGTTGCTGTTGCTGCTGTTGCTGGCGTACGTCCTCCAGGGCACCTGGATAGCGAACATATACAACGGAGCGGCGGTACTGGCGCTGATATTCGCCGGCACTGGGTGGCCGTTCCTGTGGCGCGCGGTGCGCGGTCCCGCGTTCCAGGTCTCCGAAGAGGAGTGGATAGACGCCGCGAAGAGCTTCGGACAGAAACCACGAATCACGATGCAGAAACACATGGCGCCCTACATCCTCGGCTACCTGCTAGTGTACGCCTCGATGAGTCTCGGTGGCATCATCATCGCCGTCGCCGGCCTCTCGTTCCTCGGTCTCGGCGTCAATCCGCCGACCCCCGAGTGGGGTCGAGCTATCGACGTCGGACAGGCGTACGTGGCCACGAAGTCGTGGCATATCTCGATACTGCCGGGCGTCATGATCGTGCTCATCGTGACCGCGTTCAACGCGCTCGGTGACGGCATCCGCGACGCCATCGACCCCAAGAGCGACACCGGCGAGGAAGGCAGTTCTGAAGTCGCCGCTGCTGGAGGGAGTGGTGCATAATGGCGTCGACAGAGTACACCGAGTCGGCGACGCGCGGCGACGCCCTGCTCGAGGTCGAGAACCTCCAGACCGCGTTCTTCACGGACAAGGAGGTCATCCGCGCAGTCGACGGGGTCTCCTTCGACATCGAGCGCGGCGAAACCGTGGGCATCGTCGGCGAGTCGGGGTCCGGCAAGAGCGTCACCGCACGCTCCATCATGGGCCTCGTCGAGTCGCCGGGGCGCATCCTCGACGGCAGTAGCATCCGCTTCGACGGCGAAGAGCTGACGGACAAGAGCGAGAAGGAGTACCGCAAGTTACGGGGCAGCGACATCGCCATGGTGTTCCAGGACCCGCTGACGAGCCTCAACCCCGTCTACACGGTCGGGAACCAGATCAAGGAGGCGTTGCGTCTCCACCAGGGCCTGCGCGGGTCCGAGGCGACCGACGAGGCCATCAACCTGCTCGAAGCGGTCGGTATCCCGGACGCCGGGCGGCGGGTCAAGGAGTACCCCCACCAGTTCTCCGGCGGGATGCGCCAGCGCGCCGTCATCGCCATGGCGCTGGCCTGCGACCCCGAACTGCTCATCTGCGACGAACCGACGACGGCGCTGGACGTGACCATCCAGGCCCAGATCCTCGAACTCCTCCAGGAACTCCAGGAGGACCGCGACCTCGCCATCATGTTCATCACGCACGACATGGGCGTCATCGCGGAGATCGCCGACCGCGTGAACGTGATGTACGCGGGCGAAATCGTCGAGACGGCGCCGGTCGTCGAACTGTTCGAGAATCCGCGCCACCCCTACACCCGGGGACTGCTGAAGAGCATCCCCGGAAACAATCCGGGGGAGGAGCGGCTCTCGACAATCGAGGGAGACGTTCCGACGCCGAACGAACCGGCGACGTACTGTCGGTTCGCACCGCGGTGCCCGGAAGCGTTCGACGAGTGCGAGAAGGTCCACCCGGTCCCGGTCGACGTCAACGATGAGACCGACGACCACACCGCCGCCTGCTTGCTGTATCCCGAGGACGTGTCCAAGGAGCGGGCGGTCGAGACGCATCGCGAAGCGACTAACGAAAGCGAGGAACGAATATGAGCGAACAGAGCGTAAGGCAGACCGAACAGACGGTCACCGTCTCCGAAGGAGAGCCGCTCATCGAGGTCAACGACCTGAAGACCTACTACGGCGAGGGCGGACTCATCGAAGACAACCCGGTCAAGGCCGTCGACGGGGTCTCCTTCGACATCGAGCGCGGCGAGACGCTCGGTCTCGTCGGCGAGTCCGGTTGCGGGAAGACGACCCTGGGTCGCACGCTCATCCAACTGGAGAACGCGACCGAGGGCGAAGTGCTGTTCGACGGCACCGACGTGACCCGGCTCTCCGGCGACGAACTGAAGAACTGGCGGCGCAACAGCCAGATGGTGTTCCAGGACCCCGAGTCCAGCCTCAACGACCGGATGACCATCGGCGAGATCGTCCGGGAGCCGCTGGACGTTCACGACTGGAAGACCGCGAAGGAGCGTCGTTCTCGCGTCCGAGAGCTGCTCGACGTGGTCGGTCTCCGACCGGAGCACTACTACCGGTACCCCCACCAGTTCTCCGGCGGGCAGCGCCAGCGCATCGGCATCGCCCGGGCGCTGGCCCTCGAACCGGAGTTCGTCGTCCTCGACGAACCGGTGTCGGCGCTGGACGTCTCGGTGCAGGCCCAGATTCTCAACCTGCTGGAGGACCTCCAGGACGAGTTCGGCCTGACGTACCTGTTCATCGCCCACGACCTCTCGGTCGTCCGCCACATCTGCGACCGCGTCGCCGTGATGTACCTCGGCCACATCATGGAGATCGGCGAGACCGAGGAGCTGTTCGCCGACCCGAAGAACCCCTACACGCGGTCGCTGCTGTCGGCCATCCCGGACCCGGACCCGACAAGCGACAGGGAGCGCATCACGCTCCGCGGGACGCCGCCGAGTCCGCGCGACCCGCCCTCCGGCTGTCCGTTCAGCACGCGCTGTCCGATGAAGATACGGCCGGAGGGGTTCCAGGACCTGGACGACGAGGTCTGGATAGCCATCGAGGTGTTCCGCGAGGTCGTCCGCGAGCGCGAACGCGCCGACCGCAGTCTGACCGAGCGCGCGAAGGAGATGCTCGGGATGGCGACGCGGTACTCCGACATCGACGAAATACGGGAGGAACTGTTCGCCGACGTCGACGTTCCCCCATCGGTGCAGAAGCACGTCGACGAGGCCGCCGCCTACATCGACGACAACGACGACGAGCGGGCCCGCGAGTACCTCCGGGACGTGTTCGGTAGCATCTGCGACGACGAGTCGCCCGACGACCACCTGGTCAGCGACACCGGCCGGTTCAGTCACTGCCACCGACACCTGGATGAGTACACCGAACCGGACGAGTTCACGCCCTACGCCAATCGCTGATGAGTCACGTCGACCGGTCACCGCGTCGCCTGCGGCAAGCGCTCGACGTCGTGGTGTACTCCGTAGCGGTGACCGGGGTGGTGTTCGCGTTCGGGGCCGTCGTCAGTTTCGCCGTCGGGGCGGGGCTGGTCGGCGTGAAGTACACCCTCTTTCTCGTCGGGCTCCTGCTTTTCGGCTACGGGACGTTGCAGTTGCGGCCCAAGCGACCGTGGGACGTCACCAAGACCGACGACGAGGTCGAAATCGTGCGACGTGACGGCGAGGAGAACAAACGGAGCATCGGGTCGCGCGAGGAGACGGCGTTCCAGTCGGCCGTCCAGCGGATTCCGCCGCTCTCGCACTACTCCATCCCGCCCGAGGAACGACTACCGCCCGGCGTGAAGCTGTTCGTCTCCAGCCTCGCGGTCCTCGGTACGTCGTTCGTGATGGAGGCCGCCTTCGGAGTCGGCGTGTAGCAACAGGCTTTACCTCTTCGAAGTCGGACATGCCCGTATGCCAGAAGCTGGCGACGAGGGACCCGACTACGCCGAGCGCATCGCGGCCAACGCCGACGTCGAGAAGGACGCTTGGCAGCGCACGCTCGACGACATGGAAGCGACGGCCGAGGAGCTCGAAGCGGAGGGCTGGGACGTCGTGGCGATTCCGGCGAGTCACACCGCGCCGGAACACCCGGAAGCCGGCGACAGCGACCGATTCGGGTTCGTCTACGTCATCCCGGACAACTACGTCGACGAGTTCACCGAGGCGTTCGAGGCAGGGTCGTTCCCGAAGTACCGCGTCTACCGCAACGAGATGGGGTCGCGGGTGTTCCAGCTCACCGAGTTCCTGGACCCCGAATCCGAGACCGTCATCCTCGTCGCCGGGACGTACGAGATGATGCACGCCACGGCGCTGGTGAAGACCGCGATGCGGGAAGACGAGATGTACAGTCACGTCCAGACCCTCGACGAGACGGTACACGGCTCGTTCCGCCACGGCGACTACGAGAAGTTCTTCCCGGACCCGCAGCGGTACGAAGACTACGTGGTCGAAGCGAACGTGGGCGACGACGAAGACGAAGCGTAGTCGGCGAAACGTCGGACCTCGCGGCCCTCACGAGTTCTTCTCGACCGCGTCGGTTCGCTCGGCCAGCGCCCGCCGTAGCGGTCGCTTTCGGTCCGTATCGGGGGCGCAGTCGACGGCGGCGCGACCGCTTCGAACTCGCCGACGGCCGACGGCGTCGACCGTGCTCTTCGCAGGGTACAAGAAGGGTGAAACCGTACTCCGCGCGTATGAACGTTGCCGAAGCGATGACGCCTCGCTCCGACGTTGTCACGGTCGAGCTACCGGGTACCCGAGACGACGTGCTAGAGTATCTCCAGGAGCGGTCGTTCTCGTCCGTGCCGGTCGTCAAGGAGACGGACGAGGGCGAGACGTATCGCGGGCTCATCTCGCGTGACGACCTCATCGAGAACCCGGACGAGGACCAGCTCGCCATCCTGATGCGGGAGGTGGCGACGACGACGCAGGACGCCACCGTCGAGGAGGTGGCGGCGCTGATGCTCGATGAGGGAACGCGCCGCGTGCCGGTCGTCGACGGTCAGCTGGAGGGCATCGTCACAGTCACCGACGTGGTCCGGGCCATCGCAGACGGGGACGCCGACGGCGACACCGAAGTCGGCGAACTTGCGAGCCGGGACGTGAACACCGTCTACGTCGAGACGCCGCTGACGGTCGCCGAGCGGGAGCTGTTCTACGCGAACCTCCCCTACGCCGTCGTGCTGGACGAGGAGGGCGAGATGGACGGCGTCCTGACGGAGGTCGACATCATCGACGTGGCGCAGGTCGTCGAGGGGGAGGACGACACCGGCGGGAGCATCGCCGACGAGGACGACGACTGGATGTGGGAGGGCATCAAGTCGGTCGGTCACAGCTACATCCCGACGCGGAACGTCAGGATTCCCTCCGCGCCCGTCGAGGAGTTCATGACGGGCGACGTGGTGACGGTCACGGAGCGCAAGACCGCCCGGGACGTCGCCCGGACGATGCTCCGGCACGACATCGAGCAGGTGCCGCTGGTCCAGGGCGACGAACTGGTCGGCGTCGTCCGGGACGTGAACCTGCTGGAGGCGTTGCGATGAGCGAGACGGACCTCGTCGAACTGGCGAAGCGGCGGGGCTACTTCTTCCAGGCGAACGAGGCGTACGGCGGCGTCGCCGGCTTCTACACGTACGGCCCGCAGGGGGCGTCGCTGAAGCGCAACGTCGAGGAGTCCTGGCGAGACCGGTTCGTCGTCCGGGAGGGCAACGTCGAGATAGACTCACCCACCGTGACGCCCGAACCCGTCTTCGAGGCGTCCGGCCACCTCGACGGATTCGACGACATGCTCGTCGAGTGTGCGGAGTGCGGCGAGAGCCACCGGGCCGACCACCTCGTCGAGGACGCGAGCGACATCGAGGACGCCGAGACGTACCCGCCGGAGGAGGTCGCGGAACTGCTCGCGGACCTCGACCTGGAGTGTCCGTCCTGCGGCGCGGACCTCGCCGGCCAGTCGGTCGAGGAGTTCAACCTGATGTTCGAGACGTCCATCGGCCCCGGCAGCGGCCAGTCCGGCTACCTCCGGCCCGAGACCGCACAAGGCATGTTCGTGGAGTTCCCGCGGCTCAAGGAGTACGCCCGCAACCAGCTTCCGTTCGGCGTCGCCCAGATCGGCAACGGCTACCGCAACGAGATAAGCCCGCGGAACGCCCTGCTGCGCGCCCGGGAGTTCACGATGGCGGAACTGGAACTGTTCGTCGACCCCCAGGAGGACCGGCCGGACCTCGACGCGGTCGCCGACGTGGAACTGCCGCTCTACTCGGCCGAGCGCCAGGCGGCGGACGGCGAGGAGTACGAGTACCTGACGCCGCGGGACGCGCTCGACGCCGGCGTCGTCAACGGCGAGTGGGTGGCGTACTTCCTCGCGGTGTCGAAGCGCTGGTTCGAGCGCGTCGGCGTGGACATGGACCGGTTCCGGTTCCGCCAGCACCTGTCGGGCGAACTCGCCCACTACGCCAGCGACTGCTGGGACGCGGAAGCCGAAATCGAGGGCGACTGGGTGGAACTGGAGGGCGTCGCCAACCGGACCGACTACGACCTGCAGAAGCACGCCGACCACGCCGATGACAACTTCACCGTCTTCAAGCAGTACGACGAACCGAAGACGGTCGAGCGCGTGACGGTGGACCCCGACATGAGCTACCTCGGCCCGGAGTTCGGCGGTGCCGCCGCGGACGTGGCCGACGCGCTCGAAACGCTCGCCGAGCGCAACCGCGCCGCGTTCGAGAGCGAGGACGTCACCGTCGAGATCGACGGCGAGGCGTACACCGTCCCCGTCGAGAAGACGGGCTTCAGCGTCGACGAGGTCAAAGAGAGCGGCGAGCACGTCACCCCCCACGTCATCGAACCGGCGTTCGGCGTCGGTCGCGTGGTCTACACCGTGCTGGCCCACGCCCTCGACGCGGACGAGGTCGACGGCGAACGACGCCAGGTGCTGCGCCTGCCGCCGGAGGTCGCCCCGACCACGGTCGGCGTGTTCCCGATGATGGACAAGGACGGCATGGGCGAACTGGCGCGCGACCTCGCGGCCGAACTGCGCGCTCGCGGCCTCGACGTGACCTACGACGACTCGGGCAACATCGGCCGACGCTACCGCCGTCAGGACGAGGTCGGCACGCCGTACTGCGTGACGGTCGACTACGAGAGCCTGGAAGCGGACACCGTCACCCTGCGCGAGCGCGACTCGACCGACCAGGTGCGGGTCGACGTCGACGACCTGCCGCACCTGCTCGCCGACCTCCGGGCCGGCGAGCGCTCGTTCGACGACCTGCGGTAGAGCCGTGCGCAGCGAGATAAAGCGTCGTCTCGTGCACGTCAGCGGAACGGGGATGCCCGCCCTCTACCTGCTGGACATCGTCACCTGGCAGCAGTTGCAGGGACTGCTGGTTCTGGGCTCCGCGAGCGCGCTCGTGCTCGAAATCGTCCGGCTGTTCGTCGGACTGAACTGGCGTATCTTCGACGAACTCACCCGCGAGTACGAGCAGGAGAACCTCGCGGGCTACGCGCTGTACGCCTTCGGGATGACGGCGACGGCGCTGGCGTTCGAACCGCGGGTCGCCGTCCCCGCGATACTGATGCTCACCATCGCCGACCCCATCAGCGGCGTCCTCGGCTCCGGCGAACTCGGCGTGAAGGCGGCGCACACGCTGCTCGTCACGTTCGCCGTCTGCGTCACCATCGCCTCGTTGCTGGGGTTGCCGTTGCTGGCCGCGGTGCTGGGGGCGCTGGTCGCCACGCTGGCCGACGGCGTGAAGCCCGTCGTCGCGGGCTACGTCATCGACGACAACCTCACCATCCCCATCGGCGCGGGCGTGGCGATGTTCGTCGGCGTCCGGTACCTGCCGACCGTGGCGTAGTCGGAGCCGCCGGTACCCGGACCGCCCCCGGGCAGGTCTGGCCGTGAACGGTGGCCCGACGGACGACGGCCGGGCGTCCGGGCGGGGTTCGTTCGCCCGAACGGCGTCGGTCGGCTCGTCCCATAAGTTACGTGACCTTTATTGGCTCGCCCGCGGAACCGGGGACCATGCGAGCCATCTTCTTCGACCTGGACGGAACCCTGGTCGAGTTCGGGCGGGAGTACGAGGACATCCTGGCCGACGCTATCGAGGCGGTCGCGGACGAGGCGCCCGACGGAGCGATGGAGGCCTACGGCGACGCGTTCTACGCCAACTTCACGGCGTGCGAGCCGGACCCGATTCGGCGCGCGTTCGGCGAGACCGACGTCGCCGCGGACCCCGAGGCGCTGGCGGACGCGCTCCGGTCGCACGAGGTCGAAGCGTGCCGGACGCCGGACGACGCCGACGCTGTGCTCTCGCGGTTGGCCGAGGAGTACGAACTCGGCGTCCTCACCAACGGACTCCGCGAGTGGCAGTGGGAGAAGTTCCGGGCGAGCGGCCTCGCGGAGTTCTTCGACGCGTTCGTCGCGTCGTACGAGGCCGGCGCACACAAGCCCGACCCCGCGCCGTTCCGCCTCGCCGAACAGCGACTCCCGGCGGACGAGTACGCGATGGTCGGCGACGCCGACGCCGACGTCGAGGGCGCGAGAAGCGCCGGGTGGACCGCACACCGGTACGACGGCGACGGGTTCGGCGACCTCCTCGAAGCGCTCCGATGGGGATAGTCGACGCCGGCCTTTACTTTCAGCCCGCTACGCGAACCCTTTAACTGCAGGACGACCAAACGTTCCTCGAATGGCTGCCACGGACGCGGAGACAGACTACGTGGACCACCCACTGCTGTCGCCGGAGTTCATCGAGCGACGGCTCTACCAGATTCAACTGGCCGGCACCGCGCGCAACCACCACACGCTCGTCTGCCTGCCGACGGGGCTCGGGAAGACGACGGTCAGCCTGCTCGTCACGGCCGAGCGACTGAACGAGGTCGGCGGGAAGTCGCTGCTGCTCGCGCCGACGAAACCGCTCGTCAACCAGCACGCGGAGTTCTACCGGGAGGCGCTCGCGATTCCCGAGGACGACGTCGTCGTGTTCACCGGCGAGGTGCGGCCCGAGGAGCGCACCGAACTCTGGGAGGACGCGCAGGTCGTCATCGCCACGCCGCAGGTCGTCGAGAACGACCTCGTCGGCGGGCGCATCGACCTCGGCCCGGTCACCCACGTCACGTTCGACGAGTGCCATCGCGCGACCGGCGACTACGCGTACAACTACATCGCCGAGCGCTACCACGCCGACGCCCGCTCGCCGCTCGTGACGGGGATGAGCGCGTCGCCCGGCGGCGACGAGGAGACCATCCTGGAGGTCTGCGAGAATCTCGGCATCCGCGAGGTCGAGGTGATGACCGAGGAGGACAGCGACGTCTCCGAGTTCACCCACGACACGGACGTCGAATGGGTGCGCGTCGAACTACCCGACGACATCCTGGAGATTCGGGACGCGCTGAACGAGGTCATCAGCGACCGCCTCGAACGGCTGAAGGAACTCGGCGTCGTCAACACCACCCGACCGGACGTCTCCCAGAAGGACCTGAACAAGGTACGAGGGGAACTCCAGAAGCTCATCGACAACGACCAGTCGGAGGGGTACAAGGGCATGTCCGCGCACGCGGAGGTGATGAAGCTCCGGCGCGCGGTCGAACTCGTCGAGACCCAGAGCGTCGAGTCGCTGCGGCGCTACTTCGAGCGCCAGCGCAACGCCGCGCGGTCGTCCGGCGCGTCGAAGGCGAGCCAGCGATTCGTCTCGGAGCCGAAGGTACAGGAGGCGATGCGGAAAGCCGAGGCGTACGACGAGCGCCATCCGAAGTTCCGGAAGGCCCACGCGAACGTCGCGCAGGCGCTCGTCGACGGCGGCGAGCGCATCATCGTCTTCACCGAGTCCCGGGACACCGCGGAGACGCTGACGGAGTTCTTCGGCGAGCACTTCGACACCCGGCGGTTCGTCGGCCAGGGCGACAAGGACGGCAGCGACGGGATGACCCAGAAGGAACAACAGGAGGCGCTCGACGAGTTCCGCGCCGGCGAGTTCGAGGTGCTGGTCTCCACGTCGGTCGCCGAAGAGGGCCTGGACGTACCGGAGGTCGACCTCGTGCTGTTCTACGAACCCGTGCCGACGGCGGTTCGGTCCATCCAGCGAAAGGGCCGGACCGGCCGACAGGCCCAGGGCCGCGTCGTCGTCCTGCTCGCCGAGGACACCCGCGACGAGGCGTACTTCTGGATATCGAAGCGCCGCGAGGACGAGATGGAGGAGGAACTGCGCGCGCTGAAGGGCGTCGCCGACGACGTGGAGGAGCAACTGGACGACAGCCAGCAGACGCTCGGCGATTTCGAGGACGGCCCGTCGAGCGACCCGGGCGGCGCGACCGACTCCGGGACGAGCGCGGCCGCCGACGGGGACGCGACGGGCACGAGCGAGGTCGCCCACGGCCTGGAGGAGTTCGCCGAGGAGACCGGGGGACGGTCCGCGGACGAACTCGACGGCGCGGTCGCCACGGCGCGCGGCGAGGAGAACACCGAGATAGTCGCCGACCAGCGCGAACTCGACGCGAACGTCGCACGCGACCTCTCGGCCCGGGACGGCGTCGACGTGCGACTCGAGACGCTCGCGGTGGGCGACTACATCCTCAGCGACCGTGTGGCGGTCGAGCGCAAGACGGTGGGCGACTTCCTCGACTCGCTGGTCGGCGGCGACCGCTCGGTGTTCGAGCAGGTCGGCGACATGACCCGCCACTACTCCCGGCCCGTGCTGGTGCTGGAGGGCGAGGGACTGTACGAGCAGCGCAACGTCCACCCGAACGCAATTCGGGGCGCGCTGTCGTCGCTCGCGGTCGACTTCGGCGTCAGCGTCCTGCAGACCGACGGCGAGGACGACACCGCCGACCTGCTGGAGGTCGTCGCCACCCGCGAACAGGAGTCGGCCGACCGCGAGGTGTCGGTCCACGGCGAGAAGCAGGCCAAGACGCTCGACGAACAGCAGGAGTACGTCGTCGCCGCCATCGCCGACATCGGCCCGGTGACGGCGCGGTCGCTGCTGTCGACGTTCGGAAGCGTCGAGGCGGTGATGACAGCGGAGAAGGAGTCGTTGCTGGACGCGGAGGGCGTCGGCGAGGTGACCGCCGACCGCATCCGCGAAGTCGTCGCCAGCGAGTACGAGGGGTGACGGGCGTCGACGGCGACCGAAAAGATGTCGTTGTACCGGCACCGACGCGCGGGCGACGACCGGACAACAGTTCGTTACTCGGCGTAATCCGGGAATTCGAGACCAAACGGCAGTAACGCGGCAACGTGGTCGCGAAACCGGAAGCTGCGGAAGGAATCGACGTTCTGAACGAACGAAAACGGCGTGAACGGTCAATCCGGATTAAACCCTGCGTACCCATCGTTAGGTCGAGGGGTGAATCATGCTGACTCGACTCACGGAGCGAGACATGAAGCGAGACGACGACGACGACGAGACTCCCCGGGCCGAACTGCTGTACGGGGACCCACAGCACGAGACCGGCGCGGAGACCGTCGAAAAGCGCCTGTACGGCGAGCCACAGCACGACGTGGTCGAGGACGACTTCCCGGAGGAGTTCGACCCCGACGTGGGCCGTGCGTTCGACTGGCTCGGCCGCCAGATCGACGTCAGTTTCGACCGTCGCTTCGACTAGGGAACGACGGTGACGGCTACTTCTTCCGACCGTAACACCGTCTCGGCGGCGCTGCCGAGGATGGCGCGTTCGACGGCGCCGGAACTCTCGTGACCCATCACGACGTGGTCGTATCCGCGCTCGGCGACGAGGTCGAGGATGTCCCTGCCCACTCGGTCGGCGGGACGAAACTCCAGTCGTACGTCGGTCGACAGTTCCGGGTCGTCGTCGATGCCTTCCTCGGCGAGTATCTCGCGGGCGTTCTGGAGGATGGTCTCGGTCGCGTCGGTCTCTTCGTCGGTGACGTGGACGACGTGAAGCGAGGCCTCGAACCGTCGTGCGAACTCGGTCGCGAACCGGAGCGCCCGGTTGCTACACTCCGAACCGTCGACCGGTGCCAGGACCTTCATACAGGGGCATGAATCGATTCGTGCTTAACGGTTCGCCCGGTCGAGCGCCGCCAGCGCCTCCGCCGCCTCCCGCGTGGCGGCCAGAACGTCGCGAGCGCGCGCAACGTCGTCCGTGGTCTCGGCCTCGCGCGCGAGCCGCGTCAGCTTCCGCACCAGCGCGTCGCGCGCCTCGTCGAGGTCCCCGCCCGCGTCGGGGGCGGGCCGAACGGGCTGGACCGACTCGCCGCTGTTCGGTCGCTCGCTGCGGTCCGACGGACCCCGCCTGGCGGACCCGTCGCGTCCCGGCGATTCGCCGGTCTGGCTCGGCGGCGTGCGCGTCCCGGTTCGGTCGGCGGGGGCCGCGCCGGGCCGCTCGCGCGACTCGTCGGACTGCGGCGACCCGCTCTGGTTCGACGGAGCGCGCCGGGACCGTGACGTCTCCGGCGGTCGGGGCGTCCCGCTCCCGGCCTCGGTGCCGACCGCCGGCTGGTCGGACCCGGACGGCTCCCCTTCGTGGTCGGCGTTCCCCGTCTCCGCGGCGTTCGGCTCCATCTCGCCCGGCTCCGCGTCGCCCGGCGTCGCCCCGCCGGCCGCGTTCGAGTCGGTCTCCTCGGTCTCGACCTGGCCGGTCTCGTGCTGGCAGGTGGGGCAGAACTCCGTGCCGTCGTACCGGAAGATGGGGTCGCCGCAGGTGTCACAGTGCTTGCCCGTCATCGTCGCCCCCTGGAGGAGCAACTCGCTCATGCGCTGGGTGGCCTCGCGGTCCTCCTGTTCCTCTTCGTACTGCTGGCGGAGTTTCTCTCGCTCGGCTTCCTTGTCGAAGTCGCTCATGTGTACATGGATGGGACGCCGGCCTCTTGCGCCTTTCCCTCCGGAGCGCGGCGGAGAGACCGGCTCCCGCTTCGTGCGGAGATTTAAGTAAGGGAACGGGACCAACCCCGGCGTGTCGAAGCGCCCGTTCTACGAACTCGAAACCGCCGCGTACTGTCCCCGGAAGCTCTACTACCAGCGCCGCGATGCGGTCGACGTTCCGGACCGCGTCGCCGACCGCCGCGAACTGGCCTTCGAGTACGACCGCCTGCTCGACGCGAGTCTGGCGGACCTCGCCGACCTGCCCCTCGAACTCCCGCCCGAGGAGTTCCGGGCGAATCTCGAACGCGCCGCCGACGGCGACGCCTGGACGCAGCTCTGTACCCCCGACGAGCGCGAGCGACTGGTCGAGGGCAAGGACTGCCGGGGCGTCGTCCACAAGGTGCTCGACCGCGACGCGCCGGTGCCGTCGCTGGTGTTCACCGGCGCGCCGCCGAATCAGGGCGTCTGGGAGCCACAGAGCGTCCGCGCCGTCGCCGCAGCGAAGGCGCTCGCCTGGGAGCACGAGACGGCGGTCGACCGCGCGTTCGTCGAGTACCCCGCGTACGGAATCGTCCGCGAGATCGGCCTCACGACCCGCCGCAAGGCCGCCTACCGGCGCGCGCTCCGGACGGCCCGGGCCATCGACGGCCCGCCGCCACGACTGCGGAACGACGCGAAGTGCGACGCCTGCGAGTACCGCGCCGAGTGCGGCGTGAAGACGCGCTCGCTGCGGTCACTGCTCGGCTAGCCACGCGGCGACGGCGTCCGCGTTCGACCCCCGGCGGAGGATCTCGCCGGACGCGACGTTCACGACCGTGCTTCCCGTGCCGCCCGTCTCGCCGCCGTCGAGGACGACCGCGGCGGCCTCCCGGATTTCGGGGTCGAGGTCCGCGGGGCGGCGCGCGCTCGCCCGGCCGCTCACGTTCGCGCTCGTGCTCGTGACGGGCGCGACCTCGCGGAGAAGCGCGAGCGCGAGGTCGTGGTCCGGGACGCGGACGCCGACGCGCTCCCGGCCGGCGGTGAGCGCGTCCGGCACGGCGTCGGTCTTCCGACAGAGAAGGGTGACGGGACCGGGCAGGAACTCGCGCGCGAACCGCCGCTCGCGCTCCGTGAGCCTGACGTACTCCCGCGCGGCCTCCACGTCGGGGACGGCCAGCGAAATCGGGTCGTCGCGGGACCGTTGCTTCGCAGCGAACACTCGTTCGACGGCGTCCTCGTCCAGCGCGTCGGCACCCAGACCGTACACGGTCTCGGTCGGATAGACGACCAGGTCGCCGCTTCGAATCGCGGCGGCGGCACGTTCGATGTCGGCCATGCCGGGCGTTCGCGCTCGCGGAAAAAAGACGTTGGGTCGTGGCGTCGGCGGCCCGGAGCAGCGACGGCTTTCGGGACGCCCGCGCCGGCGACGAGAGCCTGACCGCCGTTACAGCGCTTCGATGGCCGCTTCGACCGCGTCGTAGTCCGGGAAGTCGGGCCACTCGCTCGCGACCCAGGCGTACTCGACGGTCCGGTCCGAATCCAGCAGGAAGACGGCCGGACGGTGCTCGCGGACGCCCGTCATGCCGTCGAGGTCGTGAGCGATATCGTATTCGTCGGCGACGGTCGCCGCCGGGTCGCTGAACAGGCGGAAGTCGATGTCGCGCTCCTCGATGAGCGTCTCGTGCTCGTACGGCGTCGAGATGGAACAGCCGACGACGCGCAGGTCGTGGGCCTCCTGCCAGGCGCGGTCGCGTATCTCGTTCCATATGTACGTTCCGGGGAACGCGCCGTCCATCGTGTAGAAGACCAGCAGCGTCGGTCCCTCGGCGGCCACCTCCGAGAGCGCGGCGTCCTCCCAGTACTCGTCGTTCACCAGCGGGCGAGTGAAATCGGGCGCGGTGTCGCCCTCCTCGGGGTGGTCCGTCTCGGCGAGTTCGACGACCTCGAAGTCGACCATCAGGCCTCCCTCCTGTCGGTCACCGCGTCGTCGGTCGCGGCCCCGTCGCCGTAGGTTGCGTCGAGATAGTCGACGATGTTCGCGCTCTCGCTCATCGTGACGCCCGTAGCCTCGTCGACGATGGCGGGGACGGTGCGCTTCCCGCTGATGCGCTTGACCACGTTGCGGTCGCTGTGCATCGGTTCGACGAACCGCGACCGGTAGTCGAGGTCGTACTCGTCGAGCTTTCGCACCACGCGCTCGCAGAACGGACACGCCTGTAGTCGGTACAGCGTGATGGCGGGCTCGTCGGTCTCTGTGCTCATGTCCGTGTCGTTGGGGCGAAACGTCCGTAAGGGCTTCGTCCGCGGCAGCGACGGCCCGGAAATCAACGGCAAAAGAATAAAGAGTTAATCCCGCCGACAACCAAGGTGGGTTACTGAATGGCGCTTTCCCTAACGCAGGTCGCACTCTGGCAGACGTCGTCCGCTGCCGGGATACTCGGTATCGAGTTGACCGACAGCCTGATAACGTGGCTAGGTGTGCTCGCTATCGTCGTACTCATCGGTCTGTCGGCGTTCTTCTCCTCGTCCGAGATAGCGATGTTCTCGCTAGCCAAGCATCGCGTCGACGCGCTCGTGGAAGACGAGGTACCCGGAGCGAAGACGGTCGCCGCGCTCAAGGACGACCCCCACAGACTGCTGGTGACGATTCTGGTGGGGAACAACATCGTCAACATCGCGATGTCCTCGATAGCGACGGGGCTACTTGCCCTCTACCTGAACCAGGGACAGGCGGTCGCCGTCGCCACCTTCGGCATCACGGCGCTCGTCCTGCTGTTCGGGGAGAGCGCGCCGAAGTCCTACGCCGTCGAGAACACCGAATCGTGGGCGCTCCGCATCGGGAAGCCGCTGAAGTACTCCGAGTACCTCCTCCTGCCGCTCGTGGTCCTGTTCGACCGCCTCACGCGCATCGTCAACCGCGTCACCGGCGGTCGCTCGGCCATCGAGACGTCCTACGTCACCCGGGACGAGATTCAGGACATGATCGAGACGGGCGAGCGCGAGGGCGTCATCGAGGAGGACGAACGCGAGATGCTCCAGCGCATCTTCCGGTTCAACAACACCATCGCCAAGGAGGTGATGACTCCGCGGCTGGACATGACCGCCGTGCCGAAAGACGCGAGCATCCAGAAGGCCATCGAGACGCTCGTCCAGTCGGGCCACGAGCGCGTTCCCGTCTACGAGGGGAGCCTCGACAACGTCATCGGCGTCATCCACATCCGCGACCTCGTGCGCGAACAGCAGTACGGCGAGGCCAGCGGCTTCGACCTGGACGACGTCATCCAGCCGACGCTGCACGTCCCCGAGAGCAAGAACGTCGACGAACTGCTCACCGAGATGCGCGAGAACCGGATGCAGATGGTCATCGTCATCGACGAGTTCGGAACGACGGAAGGGCTCGTCACCATGGAGGACATGGTCGAGGAGATCGTCGGGGACATCCTCGAAGGCGAGGAGGAGGAACCGATCGAGTACGTCGACGAGGACACGATAATCGTCCGCGGCGAACTCAACATCGACGAGGTCAACGAGGCGCTCGACATCGAGCTTCCGGAGGGCGAGGAGTTCGAGACCATCGCCGGATTCATCTTCAACCGCGCCGGTCGACTCGTCGAGGAGGGCGAGAACATCGACTACGACGGCACCCGCCTCCACGTCGAGCAGGTCGAGAACACGCGCATCATGAAAGCCCGCATCACGCGACTGGAGGAGGCGACGGCCGAGGCCGAACCCGACGAGTCGGAGGCGGTCGAGGAGAGCGTCGGACCGAGCACCGAGTAGCGCCTTCTTCAGGGTGCCAGCGTTTGGAATGGCCCACTTTCTATCCCAGACGTGATACGGCTCGCGGTACGTGATTTCGACGCACCGAACAGCTACCGGTGGTCGCCGGATTGGCCGGCTACCGGATATCGCCTGATAGACCCTGGATAGGGGGTAGCACGCTTACCGCGAGCGACCGAAGCGAACGGAGTGAGCGAGAGCGCGGCAAAAGGTCGTTTCAGAAGGAGACGTTCGTCTCCATCCCCTCGGTGGCGTCGTCCAGGCCGTCCTGCTGGACGTTCTCGGTCATCCGGTCGGAGATCTCGCGGTCCCGGAGGACGTTCTCGAACTCGTCGGTGTAGCGGTGGTTGACGGTCCTCGCGGCGTCTTTCGCCGCGACGACGCGGCGGTAGTGTCGGACGGTCGACTCGCTCGCGTCGAGTTCGGCGGCGCAGTCCGCGACGGTGACGTCGTCTTCGAGCAGTTCGCGAAGTTCGACGAGGTCGAAGGGTGCGTCGGCCTCGCGGAAGAGGTGGAGGTCCACGCGGGCGCGAGCGACGGTCTCCTCGTCGGCGTCCCCGAGGTCGTCGGCGATTTCGGCGTCGGACTCGCCGGCGTAGTACCCCCGGACGACCGTCACGAGTTCCTCGTCCGACAGCGCCGTCTCGAACTCCTGCTCGTCTCGCATCTGGGCGACGACCTCGCGCAACCGCTGCTCGACGTCGGCTTCCGAGTTGAGGGAACCGTGGGTGGCCTCCTGGGTCTCCGTGACGGTCTCCTCGTCCGTCACGTCCATGAAGATGTCGCGGAGTTCCTCGGTCTTCTCGTCCATGGGCCGTGACTCATGACCGGGTGTTATAAAAAACTGTCGGGGTGCCGATGAAATTTTCCGAGCGAGGAGAGACGAACACAGAACGTCAACCGAAGGTATAATTCCAGTTGACGAGAGAGGCCGGGACATGAAAACCGAAACCGAGCCGGTCGACCTCGTCGGCGAGGAGGCTGTGGAGAACGTGGCGCGGACCGCCCTCTTCGCCGCCGTCGTCGGCGCGTTCGCGTACGTGTCGTTCCCGAACCCGCTCGCACCGTCGATTCCCGTCACGTTGCAGGTGCTCGGCGTCTTCCTCGCCGGCATCTTCCTCGGGCCGGTGTGGGGCGGGGCGTCGATGGTGCTCTACCTGCTCGCAGGCAGCGTCGGCGCGCCGGTGTTCTCCGGCGGCTCTGCCGGCGTCGGCATGCTGCTGGGCTACACCGGCGGCTACCTGCTCTCCTACCCGCCCGCAGCGTTCGTCATCGGCGCGGTCGTCCACGGTGGCCTCGACCTGCGCGACCCCCAGGCCGCGAGCGTCGGCCGCCTCGTCGCCGCGCTGCTGGTCGGCACCGTCGTCATCTACGCCTGCGGGACCGTCGGGTTCGCAATCGTCCAGAACGTCGGCCTCGTGGAGGCGTTCGCGCTCTCGGCGCTCGCGTTCGTCCCGTTCGAGGCGTTCAAGATCGCCGCCGCGGTCGGCATCGTCCGCAGCGACCGCATCGCCGCGGAATGATAGAGACGCGAAACCTCACCGCACGCTTCGGCGAGACGGTCGCGCTCGACGACGTCTCGCTGACGATTTCGGACGGCGAGTTCGTCGTCCTCGCCGGCCCGAACGGGAGCGGGAAGACGACGCTCGTCCGCCACTTCAACGGCCTGTTCACCCCGGATACGGGAGACGTGCTCGTCGACGGAACGCCGGTCGGCGACGACCTCGTGGCCGCCCGCACGCGCGTGGGGATGGTGTTCCAGCACCCCCGCGATTCGTTCGTCGCGGCCACCGTCGGGGCGGACGTGGCCTTCGGTCCGGAGAACCTCGGACTGGACCGCGACGAAATAGAGCGCCGCGTGGCCGACGCGCTGACGGCGGTGGGGATGACGGGGCGGCGCGAGGAGCGCATCGACGCGCTGTCGGGCGGCGAGCGCGAGCGCGTCGCCATCGCGGGTGCGCTGGCGATGGAACCGGCCCACCTCGTGCTCGACGAACCCTTCACCGGCCTCGACGCACCGGCCCGCGAGTCGGTCCTCGAACGCCTCGCGTCGCTGCACGCCGAGGGGACGAGCCTGGTCGTCGTCACGCACGACCTCCGGGACGTCGCGCGGCTGGCGGACCGCGTCGTCGCGCTCCGGGACGGCGCTGTCGCGGTCGACGGCGCGCCCGCCGACGTGCGAGACGACCTCCCCGACCTCGGGGTGGCCGTGCCGTGACGCTCGCCTACCGGCCGACGGGCGCGTTCGCCGAGTCGCTCGACCCCCGGGCGAAACTCGGCTTCCAGGCCGCGTTCGCGGTCGCGGCGTTCGCGCACACGACGCCGCGCGGCCTCGCGGTCCTCACGGTCGTCGCCGCGCTGGCGCTCGCCGCGGCCCGTACCTCGCCGACCTGGGTGGTCTCGGAGTTCCGGGTCGCGTTGCCGTTCCTCGTCGGGTCGCCGCTGCTCGCGGGATTCGCGCTCGGCCCGCCGTGGTTCGTTCCGGAGGACGCCGTCGCCCCCCTGCTGGCGAGCTATCGCGTCCTGCTCGTGCTCGCCGTCGGCGCGGCCTACGTCCGGACGACGCCGGCCCGCGACTCGCGGGCGGCCGTCCAGCACCTCGTCCCCGGTCGGCCCGGGCAGTTCCTCGGGATGGGCGTCGCCTTCGTCTTCCGGTTTCTACCCGTCCTGCAGGCGGACCTGCGGTCGATACGGTCGGCGATGGCCGCGCGGCTCGGCGACGAGCGCCCCCTGCGCGAGCGAATGCAACTCGTCGCGACGGCTGGGCTCGCCCGGGCGTTCGAGCGCGCCGACCGGTTCGCGCTGGCGCTCCGGGCGCGGTGTTTCGCGTGGAACCCGACGCTGCCCCCGCTTTCGGTCGGGGTCGAGGACGTGCCCGTCCTCGCCGGAACCGCGGCGCTGGTCGCCTGGTCGCTCGCGTAAATTCACAACTGGTTTCTCGTTCTCGCAAGACGGCAACGAGGCGAACATGAAGCAAGACTTAAGCGACTGCCTTTCTCCTCATAAAACATGGAACTCCTCGCGCTGGCGCAGGCGGGCGACGTCACCCGACCGACGTTCTGGCGCATCGGCCACGTCGGCGAGGCCGTCTTCTACTACCTCGCCGCGGTCGCCATCGCCATCTTCGCCGTCGGAGTGTACGGGCGGTTCGCGAACTACGCCCGCGGCACTGACGACTGGTTCGAGCGACTGGACAACTTGCCGGGACGCGTCGTACGGGCGGCGAAGGTCGTCGGGTCCAACGAGAAGCAGTTCGACAGGGACCTCTACGGCGGACTGATGCACGCGTTCATCCTGTGGGGCTTCCTGACGCTGCTCATCGGGACGACGATACTCATGATAGACATGGACCTCTGGACGAAGGGCCTCGGCCGGGACTCCTTCTTCGTCGGCGACTTCTACCTCTCCTACTCGCTGGTGATGGACGCGATGGGCCTGCTGTTCGTCGTCGGCGTCGGCATGGCCATCTACCGGCGCTACTGGGTCCGCAACCACCGTCTCTGGGGGAAACACACGAGCGCCGAGGACGACCTCTTCATCTGGACGCTGTTCCTGCTCGGCGTCGGCGGCTACGTCACGGAAGGCGTTCGCATCCTCGGCACCGGCGTCCCCGAGTTCGCCGACGTGAGCTTCGTCGGCCTGTTCGTCGCCGGCGCGTTGCAGATGGCCGGCGTCACTCAGTCGGCGGCGGCCGCGTGGTACCCCGTGACCTGGTGGTCCCACGCCGTGCTCGCGCTGGCGTTCGTCGCTTCCATCCCGTACGCCAAACCGTTCCACATGCTCTCGTCGTTCGCCAACGTCGTCACGCACGACGAGAAGGCCGGCAAGCGCCTCCCCGGCGTTCCGGAGGACGCCAGTCCCGACGAGATCGGAGCCACCGACATCGACGACTTCTCGTGGCGGCAACTGCTCGACCAGGACGCCTGCACGAAGTGCGGTCGCTGTTCGTCCGTCTGTCCCGCGAAGGCGTCGGACCGACCGCTCGACCCTCGCGACGTCATCCTCGACCTGAAACAGTACCGCGAGGACTTAGACGCCGGACGGACCGAGGAGAAACCGATCGTCGCGGACGGCGGCGCGAGCGTCATCGACAGCGAGACGATGGAGTCCTGCATGTCCTGTATGGCCTGCATGGACGCCTGCCCCGTCGACATCGAGCATCTCACCTCCTTCACGGACATGAACCGCCGGCTCACCGAGTCCGGCCAGATGGACGAGAACGTCCAGGACGCGATGATGAACATCTTCCAGAACGGCAACTCCTTCGGCGACCCCGAACGGACGCGCCCGAACTGGACCGACGACCTGGACTTCGAGGTGCCCGACGCCCGCGAGGAGTCCGTCGAGTTCCTCTGGTACGTCGGCGACTACCCCTCCTTCGACGAGCGCAACCGCCGCATCGCCCGCTCGCTCGCCACCATCCTCCACGAGGCGGACGTCTCCTACGGCATCCTCTACGAGGACGAGCAGGCCGCCGGCAACGACGTGCGCCGCGTCGGAGAGGAGGGCCTCTACGAGATGCTCGTCGAGGACAACGTCGCCGCGTTCGACCAGTGCGACTACGAGAAGATAGTCTGTACCGACCCGCACGCGTACAACACGTTCGAGAACGAGTACCCCGAGATGGACGAGGCGTTCGACGCGGCCGTCTACCACTACACGCAGGTCGTCGAGGAACTGTTCCGCGAGGGCCGCCTCGGTCTCTCCGAATCGGAACTCGACTACACCGTCACCTACCACGACCCCTGCCACCTCGGCCGGTACAACGACGAGTACGAAGCGCCCCGCGACATCGTCCGCGCCACGGGCTGTGAACTGGACGAGATGCCGCGCAATCGCGCGAACTCGTTCTGCTGTGGCGGGGGCGGCGGGGGCCTCTGGATGGACTTCGACGAGGACCCCAAGCCCAGCGAGGAGCGCATCCGCGAGGCGCTCGAGGACACCGACGCCGGCCCCGGCGTGGACAAGTTCGTCGTCGCCTGCCCGATGTGCATGACGATGTACGAGGACGGTCGCAAGACCGGCGGCTACGAGGACGACATCGAGATCGTCGACGTGGCAGAACTCGTCGTCGACGCGCTGGGAGCCGAAGAGCGCGTCGAGGTCGCGTCGTAGACACTCCGGATCCTCTCTCGGCGGACGGTTCCCTGACGGACTCCGGAGTTCGGCGGCCGTCGGGAAAGAACGGCTGCGGTTCTCGTGAGCCGATTCGTGCGACCCTTATCCGGTCGCGGCCTCGACGAGGTGGCGGTACTCGTCTTCGGTGAACGCGCGCAGCGTCTCCGTTTCGACGGTTCCCTCCTGCAGGTACGTGAGCGTCCCCTGCGCGATGGACTCGTCGTCCGGGAACTCGCTGACGACGACCGCGTCGTACCGACCCATGGTCAGGTAGAAGGCCTCCATCTCACCGCCGAACGACCGCATCACTTCCTTGGCGGCGTCGAGGCGCTCGGGTCCCTCCTCGATGTTTTCGGTTCCCTCCTCTGTGAAGTTGACGAGCTGGATGTACGTTGGCATAGTTCGCTGTCCCCCGTTTTCCGTTGCTGTGCCCGCGACGGAACTCGGCCTCCCCCACGCCCGCTCGAAAGGCCCGATTACGGCTACTCGGTATTTCCACAAATAGCTATGCAGATTCCTCCGCTCGGTAACAGATGAGGGCGGTGGTTACGGACTCGGCGAACCCGCCGAGAATCGGCGTCACCGAACTCCGTGGACGCCGGCGAGCGACCGAACCGGCGCGCTACGTTCACTCCGACGAAGCGGCGCCGTCGATTGCCCTGGCGATGAGACCGGCCTGCGCGCCGGCGACGAATCCAGCGTCGACGTTCACCGTCGAGAGGACGGTACAGGACTGCAACATCCCCGACAGCGCGGACTCGCCCTCGCCGGCGTGGCCGTAGCCGTTCGAGACGGGCAGTCCGATGACGGGCGTGTCGACGAGACCGGCGACGATGGTCGGGAGCGCGCCCTCGCGGCCGGCGGCGACGACGAGCACGTCGAGGTCGCGCAACCGCTCGACCTGGTCCAGGATGCGGACGAGCGACGCCACGCCCACGTCGTGGACCTCCGTCACGTCGGCACCCATCTCCTCGGCGACGACGACCGCCTCGCCGGCGGGGACGGCGTCGCTCGTGCCGGCGCTGACGACGCCGACCGCGGCGTCGACGCTCGGCGGTTCGAAGTCCGCGGCGTGGGCGACGAGCACGTTCGCGCGCTCCCGGTGGCGCACTGCGGCGTCGGGATGGGCGTCGGCGAGTTCCGCACGCACCGCCGCGACCTGGTCGTCGCTCACGCGCGTGAGCAGCGCGCGCCCCGCCGTCTCGACCGCGGTCGCGGCGAGCGCACGCACTTCCTCGGGCGTCTTCCCGTCGCCGAGGATGGCTTCCGGGACGCCGCGGCGTCGCTCGCGGGCGGCGTCGAACCGCCCTTGCTCGCTGGTCGCGTACCCCGATAGCTCCGATTCGGCCTCAGAAACGCTCATATCGCCGGATTCGACGGCCTCCAGTATCTCGCGCATGTCCATCCCTCCGTGCCGGACGTACTCGAATCCCCCGAACCGCCCCTTCACTCGATATTCCAGAACTTAAGTTCTTTGGCCCAGGTAACAGATACCCGGTGAGTGTTCGACTCAGCCGCGTTCGCGGGTAGAATTGGGAAGCTTTATTAGGAGGGATAGGGAAGAGGGTTCTGTATGGCAGACCTCATCGTCAAAGCGGCTGTGAAGGAAGCGCTCAACGACAAGAACGTCGCGTCGGACTTCTACGACGCGCTCGACGAGGAGGTCGACGACCTTCTCGAAGACGCTGCCCGCCGCGCCGAGGCGAACGACCGCAAGACGGTCCAGCCGCGCGACCTGTAAGCTCGAAACGACACACTTTCTCGATTTTTTCTCGACCTGGAAGCGATAGCTGACGACGGACCTAGAACTCCTGTACCTCGACGCCGTCCTCGCTACCGACGTGAACCTCGTCCGCCATCCCGACGAACAGACCGTGTTCGAGGACGCCCGGGAGCGCCGACAGTTCCTCCGCGAGTTCGGCCGGCGAACCGATGCGTCCGAAGTCGCAGTCGAGGACGAGGTTCCCGTTGTCCGTGACGACGGGGCCGTCCTTCCGCTCGGCGTCGCGTAGCGTGGGGTCGCCGCCGAGTCCGCGCACGTCGGCGGCGACGGTCCGCCGCGCCGCCGGCAGCACCTCCACCGGCACCGGACGGTCGAGTTGCTTCGCGGACTTGCTGGGGTCCGCGACCACGAGCAGGCGGCTCGCGGCCGCGTCGACCACCTTCTCGCGGGCGTGGGCCGCGCCGCCGCCCTTCACGAGGTGCGGACCGGAGAACTGGTCGGCGCCGTCGATGGCCACGTCTATCTCCACCACCTCGTCGAGTTCGACCAGCGGAATCTCGGCCTCGCGCGCCAGCTCCCGGGACTGGAACGAGGTCGTGACCCCCTGGATGTCGAGGCCGGCGTCGACCTTCCGCCCGAGGGCGCGGATGGCGTGAGCCGCCGTGCTTCCGGTGCCGAGGCCGACTATCATGCCGTCGGTGACCGCCTCCGCGGCGCTCTCCCCGGCGTTGCGTTTCGCGGCGTCGCTACCGCCGTTCGTCTTCATGTCCGGGACTCTCTCGCGCCGGAGAAAAAGTCTGGCGTCGAGGCGGAGGGTCAGTCTCGCTCGCCGGTCCGACCGCCGTCGTCGCGGACGCGTTCGACGGCCTCGCTCGCGAGTCGGTCGAACGACGCGGTCCCGGGGACGAGGTCGACCTCGACGCCCCGAGCCAGCGCCGTCTCGCGGGTCGGCTCGCCGATGGCCCCGACGACCGCGTCGTTCAGCCCCGCGACTGCGTCCGCGCGGACGTCGCGCTCCGCCGCCGCGTCGAGGAAGTGCTCGACGGTGAGCGAGGAGGTGAAGAGCGCGGCGTCGAGGTCGCCCGTCGCGGCGAGGGTCGCGGACTCGCCCGCTTCCTCGGGACGGACGAGTTCGTACAGCACCGTCTCGTGCACGTCGGCCCCGGCGTCGGCGAGGCCGTCGGTCAGCACGTCGCTGCCGTGGTCGCTGCGTGCGACCTCGACGTGCTTTCCGGCGACGCGGTCGGCCAGGGCGTCGACGAGACCGCGAGAGGAGAACTCCTCGGGAACCACGTCCACGGCGTAGCCGTGGTCGCGGAGCGCGGTCGCGGTCGAGTCGCCGATGGCGCAGACGACCGCGTCGCCCGGGCCCCATCCGGCCTCGTCGGCGAGTTCCACGCCGGTCTTGCTCGTCAGGACGACGAAGTCGGCCGGCTCCGGACTGCGGCCCGTCGGTCGCACTTCGAGCATCGGGTCGGCGACCGGGTCGGTTCCGAGCGATTCGAGGCGGTCGATGGCCGCCCGGAGACGCTCGTCGTCCGGGCGGAAGACGGCGACGCGCGGGCGGTCGTCCGGCGTCGTTCCCGCCGTCTCGTCCGAAGTTGCGTCCCCCGACATCACTCCTCCCGCTTGGCTTCGGTGGGGTCGCTGCGCGCCGCCTCGACGAGGTCCCGCGCTCCGCGGTCGGCGAGTTCCTCGGCGACCCGTTTCGCACCCTCGACGTGGCTCTCGACCGCCACGTCGCGCTTGATGCTCACGACCTCGTCGCCCTCCTCGCTGAACACCTGCGCCTCCACGTGGACGTTCTCGCCCTGGATGACCGCGTGGACGCCGACCGGCGCGACGCAGCCGCCGTTCAGCACTGCGAGGACAGTGCGCTCGACCGTCGTCTCGACCCGGGTCCGGGGGTGGTCGAGCACCGCGTTCACGTCCGTGGCGAGTTCGCCGTCCAGCATCGCCACCGCGAGCGCGCCCTGGCCCGGTGCCGGGACGAACTCGCTGGTCGAGAGCGGTTCGTAGTCGACGTGGTGGGCGAGGCCGCTACGCTGGAGGCCCGCCTCCGCGAGTACGATGCCGTCGTACTCCGTCTCGACGTCGCGTTCGAGCGCCCGGCGCTCTATCTCGTCCAGGTTCTCGAACCACTCCTCGACGGTGTGCTCGTAGGGGAACTCGTAGTCGTCGTCGCCGGCGTGGCCCTTGCGCTCTTTCTCCTCCTCGGTCCGGCGCTCGTGTTCGCGCTGGAGCGTCGGCGCGAGGAGCTTCTCGACGCGCGTGTCGACGTTCCCGCGCAGCGGTTCGACGGTGAGGTCCGGCCGCTGGTTCAGCAACTGGGCCTTCCGCCGGAGGCTGGACGTGCCGACGGTCGCGCCCGACGGAAGTTCGTCGAGCGCGATGCCCTCGGGCGTCACGAGCACGTCCCGGGGGCTCGCGCGCTCGGGCACCGCCGCCGCGACCAGTTCGTCGGGCTGCTCGGTCGGCATGTCCTTCATCGAGTGGATGGCACCGTCGACCTCCCCGTCGAGCACCTTCCGGTCCAGGCTGCGGACGAACGCCCCCGTCTTGCCCAACTCCGTGATGAGCGCGTCGTCCAGCTGGTCGCCGGTGGTCTCGACCTCGACCAGTTCGACCTCGAACCGGCGGTCCTCCAGCGCCGCCTTCACCTCGCCCGCCTGCCGGAGCGCGAGGTCGGACCCTCGCGTCGCCAGCCGGATCTCTGTCCCGCGTCTGCTCATGTTCGACCCTGCGCACTGCACGGTGAAACCCCCTTCGACACCTCGCCGGGGAGAGAGCCGCCGGACGGCGGTGAGAAGAGGACGAACGGTCGCGCCGGACGCGGGTCACGGCACGCCGAGGTGCTCGTGACGCCGTTCGAGGTAGTAGACCGCGAACGGGACGCTGGCGGCGAACCCGGCGATGATGGCCATCGAGAGGTCGACGAGGATGACCCCCACGGCGCCGCCGACCAGCCAGCCGCCGAGCGCGAGCAGGGCGTAGCTGCCGCCCGGCGGCTCCCACTCGACGGCGGCTCGGTCGATGGCGTGGCTGTCCTGGAACACCGCCAGCGGGAAGATGGCCGTGAGCGCGACGAAAGGGACGCCGACCGCGACCAGCGAGATGACGGCCGCGTTGCTGATAGGGTCGTCGCCGAAGCCCGGGCCGTCGAGCAGTCCCGGCTCCAGCGAGATGGCGAGCGCGACCCAGGCCACCGTCACGAGCCAGAATGCGAACACGGTCGGAATCGCGGCGATCCAGTACCACCAGCGCGAGCCGACGCGGTCGCCTTCGAGTCTCGGGCGCTGCATTCGTTCGCCGTTGGGACCGGGGCGTGAAACGCGTATCGCTCCTACGGAACGCCGACGTGCTCGTGGCGCTGCCAGAGGTAGTAGAGCGCGAGCGGGACGGCCAGCGTGAATCCCGTCGCCACCGCGCTGACCGCCGCGACGAGCGCGTAGAGGACGCTGTCGGACTGCCATCCCACTCCGGCGCGGTTGACCGCCTCGGCGTCGAGGTAGATGGCGACGGGAAAGAGCACGAGCATCGCGGTGACGAGCAGGCCGACGAACAGCGCGACGAAGACGGCGACGATGGCGACCGGACCGAAGAGAAACGGTTCGCCGCCGCCGAGGCCGACGCTGAAAAGCGCCAGTCCGAAGAACCAGATGCCGAGTATCCACGTGACGACGAACACGAGCGGCGTCGCCGCGACGACGTACCACCAGCGCGAGTCGACCGTCGGGGCGTCCTGCGTCGTGGCGGGTTCCGTAGCCATACCGACCAGTTGTCGCCGAGCGAAGATAAGTGTCCGCGACGACTAGACTGTGCGCAGGAAAGGGCGCATCCGGAGGATTTAACCAAATCGCAGGGCGTCTTCTACGTGATATGGCGAAAGTAAGCGTAGTCGGTGCAGCCGGCACCGTCGGGGCCGCCGCAGGGTACAACATCGCGCTCCGGGACGTCGCCGACGAACTCGTCTTCGTCGACATCCCGGACAAGGAGGAAGACACCATCGGACAGGCCGCCGACACGAACCACGGCGCTGCGTACGACTCGAACACGACCGTCCGGCAGGGTACCTACGAGGACACCGCCGGCTCGGACGTCGTCGTCATCACGGCCGGCATCCCGCGCCAGCCCGGCCAGACGCGAATCGACCTCGCGGGCGACAACGCGCCCATCATGGAGGACATCGGCTCGTCGCTCGCGGAGCACAACGACGACTTCGTCACCATCACCACCTCGAACCCGGTCGACCTGCTGAACCGCCACCTCTACGAGTCCGGCGACCGCGACCGCGGGAAGGTCATCGGCTTCGGCGGCCGCCTCGACAGCGCGCGGTTCCGCTACGTGCTCAGCCAGCGCTACGACGTACCGGTCCGGAACGTCGACGCCACTATCCTCGGCGAACACGGCGACGCGCAGGTCCCCGTGTTCTCGAAGGTCCGCATCAACGGCAAGGACCCCGAGTTCAGCGACGACGAGAAGGGCGAGATTCTCGACGAACTCAAAGAGTCCGCGATGAACGTCATCGAGAAGAAGGGCGCGACCCAGTGGGGGCCCGCGACCGGCGTCGGCCACATGGTCGAGGCCGTCCTGCGCGACACCGGCGAGGTGCTCCCGGGGTCGGTCCTGCTCGACGGCGAGTACGGCCACGAGGACGTCGCGCTCGGCGTCCCCATCAAGCTCGGCAGCGACGGCGTCGACGAGATAGTCGAGTGGAACCTCACCGAGTTCGAGCGCGAACAGCTCGGCGAGGCCGCCGACAAGCTCGCGGAGCAGTACGAGAAGATCGAGTGAGAACCCGCCCGGGCGTCTCCGACGGCCGTCGGTCGTCTCCTTTCTCGCCGCCGGGACGCCGGTAGCGTCGTTTCCCGAGCCGGGACCGTCACGCCCGGTTCGACGACTCGGTCGTACGTCGACCTATCGACCCCGCTCCAGCCGCGAACCGATCTTCTCCGGCAACCCGACCTCGCGCACCTCCCGCTGGACCGCCTCGACGTCGTACTCGACGCGGCGCTCGTCGACGGAGCCGTCGTCCAGGTCGAGGACGGCGTACGCGGCCCGGGGGTCGCCGTCCCGGGGCTGGCCGACGCTGCCGGGGTTCATCACGATACCCTCGTCGTACACCTCGTGGTGCTGGACGTGCGTGTGGCCCATGACGAGGACGTCCTCGTCGTCCAGGAGGTCCGGGGCGAACTCCTCGGGGTAGGTGTAGTGGTCCGGGTCGTCGGGGTGGCCGTGGACGACCCTGACGCGACCGTCGAAGAGCCGGAGGCTGTCGGGACGGTCGGCCAGCCACTCGCGCTGGTCGTCGGAGAGCTCCTCGCTGGCGTACTCGACGCCCGCGCGGGCCATGCTGTTGAACCGGAACGCCGTTCCCGAGGCGACCGCCCGGTCGTGGTTGCCCATCACGCTCGGCACGTCCCGGCGACGGACCGTTTCGAGACACTCGGCGGGCCAGGGGTTGTACCCGACGACGTCGCCCGCGTTCACCATCGCGTCCACGTCCGGCATGTCCGCGAGAACGGCGTCGAGCGCGACCTTGTTCGCGTGAACGTCCGAGAGAACGCCGACTTTCATGCCCCGTCCTACGGGCGCGTCCGTCTTAGTTCCCGTTCTCCAGCGCGCGTTCGAAACCGTCGTCCGTTCGCGCGACGCCGACGGCACAGACCGCGTGCTCGAAGTCGAGGTCGTACGCCTCCCGGGCCGCGTCGGCGGCGCTCTCGGCCTCGAACGCGAACGCCTCCGGTTCGTCCTTCTCGTAGGTGGCGACGAGCGTCGGTTCGTCGACCCGTTCGACGAGGAGGGCGTCCCGGCGCACGACGCCGACGTACGCGTCCTCGCCGACGGTGCCCGCGACGCGCGGCGTGTCGTAGTCGTCTTTCTCGTAGTCCAGCGCGAGCAGCGTCTCGGCCAGCGCGTCCCGCGCCGGATAGCCGAGTTCGAGCTTCTCGGCGACCGGGTCGACGTGCGAACCGTTGCCCAGCACGGCCGTCTCGCCGCCGTCGGGGCGGTCGACGCACCGGAGGCAGTTGTACGCGATGTAGGGGTTGTCCGTCTCCGGGGCGTCTTCGGTCGGCGCGACGGTGACCGTCCCGTCGCGCTCGACGACTTTTCGATTCGGGAACGACCGCGAGGAGACGCGGTACGCGCCCACTTCCGGACCGACGACCACGAACCGTCCGACGTACATACACGGACGTGGGCAATCGGGAGCCAAATACGTAGCGATATGTGCACGCTTCCGGGGTGTGCCGGCGTAGCACGCGAGACGAAACGCGCAACGCTTACAAGCAAGCAGGTGATAGCGAGGGGTGCAGACGCAGTCCCATGGGGTAGTGGCCAATCCTGAAGCCTTCTGGGGGCTTCGACCCAGGTTCGAATCCTGGTGGGACTATTCTCACTCTACTCGAATCGAGAGGCGCTAGCTCCTTCTCTACCGACGAGCGAGAGACGGCCAACGAGACTACGATGTCGGTAATCGTTCTGTATCAAACTGCTAAGCAGAAATCACACGCGGTATAAATTTATTTCTCATCTAGACAAATTATAACTGGACGCGTCGCGTTACCGATTCGCATGGCTGAACGACCGACCGACGCGGAGCACGACACCGGAACGACTCGACGGCGATTCATGCAGGCCACCGGCGGCGTCGGCCTGTCGGCGGCGCTGAGCGGCTACCTCTCGGAGGAGTCGATGCGCCGGAAGCAGACGAGCCAGCGGGTGAGGTCGCTGGTTGAGGAGATGAGCCTGCAGGAGAAGATCGGCCAGATGACCCAGGTCGCGGCCTACGAGGTGGGCGACGACCCGGCGTCGTTCTTCCGGAAGTACCAGCCGGGGTCGCTCATGTACGCGACGACCCCCGACCCGGCCCAGCTCGGCGAGGACGTCAACGACCTCCTGAAGGCGGCGATCGACGCCCACCCCCACGACGTCCCGTTCGTGTTCGGGCTCGACGCCGTCCACGGGAACAACAACCTCGACGGGGCGACCATCTTCCCGCACAACCACGGCCTGGGCGCGACGTGGAACGCGGAGTACGCCCGCCGGATGGCCGAACACAACTCGGAGACGCTCCGCGCCACCGGCACCCACTGGACGTTCTCGCCCGTCGCCGACGTACAGCGCGACCCGAGGTGGGGACGGTTCTACGAGGGATTCAGCGAGGACCCCTACCTCGCCTCGCAGCTGGTGGCCGAGAAGGTCCGGGGGTACGAGACGAAGGCGAACGGCTACAAGCGCGCCGGTGCCACCGTCAAACACTTCGCCGGGTACTCCGAGCCCCGGAACGGCAACGACCGGACGCCGGCGCTGCTCCCCTACCGGACGTTCCGGCACACCCACCTGCCGCCGTTCCACGCCGGAATCTCCGCCGGGGCCGAGACTATCATGGTCAACAGCGGGTCGGTCAACGGCGTTCCCGCCCACGCCTCGGAGGAGTTGCTACGGGAGATGCTCCGGGAGACGCTAGGCTTCGAGGGGATGGTGGTCAGCGACTGGCACGATTTCTACCGGATGGTGGCGGTCCACGAGTTCGCCGCCGACGTCAAGGAGGCTACCCGGCTCGGCATCAACGCGGGCATCGACATGTACATGGTTCCCGCCGGGGGAATCGAGTCCGACACCGTCGACACGTACCAGCGGAACCTCCGGGAGCTGGTGGAGGCGGGGGAGGTCCCGATGGAGCGCATCGACGACGCGGTCACGAACGTACTGGCGTTCAAGGAGGCCGTCGGCCTGTTCGACGACCCCTACGCCGACCCGAAGAAGGCCGCCGAGGTCGTCGGCGGCGAGCGCGACCTGGCGCGGCAGATCGCCACTGACTCGATGACGCTCCTCCAGAACGACGGAACGCTCCCGTTCGACTCCGACGTCGGGACGGTGCTCGTCACGGGGCCGAGCGGTGACGACGTGGCCAACATGATGGGCGGGTGGACCCTCGGGTGGCAGGGAGTCGGCGACACGCTTCCGCCCGCCGTCACGCCGCTCGACGGAATCGAGGATGCGGTGTCCGCCTCGACGCGGGTCGTCCACGAGCCCACCGGTCTGCACGCGTTCGACAACGATGCGGCGGTGCGCGACGCCGCGTCCCGGGCCGACGCGGTGGTGGCCGTCCTCGGAGAGGGACCGTACGCCGAGGAGAAAGGCGACACCGACACGCTCGAACTCCCCGACGCCCAGCGGCGACTCGTCCGAACCCTCGAATCGGTCGGGACGCCGTACGCGGGCGTCATCTTCGCCGGCCGACCGCGCGGGACCGACGTGTTCGACCGCCTGCCGGCCGCGGTGATGGGGTACCTCCCGGGCACGGCGGGCGGACGCGCCGTCGCCGACGTCGTGTTCGGGAACGCCAACCCCAGCGGTCGCCTCCCGTTCACGTGGCCGTCGGGCGCGGGACAACTCCTCAACGTCCACGACGCGTACCCGCCGTCGCGGTTCCACTCGGGTCAGGACCCGGAGCCACCGACCTCGGTCCAGGAGCCGCTGTTCCCGCTCGGTCACGGGCTCTCGTACACGGAGTTCGAGTACGCCGACCTCCGGGTGAACCCGTCCACGCTCCCCGACGCGGCCGCCAGCGACCGGGTCAACGTCTCGGTGCAGGTGACGAACACGGGCGACCGCTCCGGCGAGAACGTGGTTCCAGTGTACGGCGGGCGTCAGCGCGGGCCGATTCCCGTGCCGAAGCAGGAGGTGCTCGGGTTCGACCGCGTGTCGCTCGGTCCAGGCGAGTCGAAACGCGTGCGGGTGACGGCGTCCATCGCACCGCTCGCCACGGTCCCGGGCGACGTGTTCTCGCGTGGAGAGCTACAGGTCGTCTCGGGCGAGTACTCGGTCTCCGTGGGCGACATAGAAGCGGAACTAACGGTGAAGTGAGTCGAGAGATAGCTCGCGTGTCCAGTCGGCGAGCACGAAATCCGACGGCGTCCGACCGTCGAGACCGCCGCCGAACCGTCGTCCAGTTCGGTACACCACCGGAGACCTTCCAGCGAGAGCGACAGTCGTCCACCGTTTTCAGGCCGTAGCACGTCACTGTTCCGTGTATGTCAAAGATGCACGTCGTCGGAGCGCAGGGGAACACCCTCGCTACCTGTCACGGTTTCGATCAGACGGAACAGGGTCTCGTCATCAAGGACAAGGACGGCGAGAAAACCGGCTTCTTCCCGCTCGGCGAGTTCCAGTGCGTCGTTCCCGTCGCGAGCAGGCGGTCCTCGAAGAAACCGGCGAAGTAACGTTTCGCCGCGGAACGCTCCGCCGTCCCGGAGTTCACCCCCTTCGTTTCAGGTGGAGTTACTGGCCGCTCGCGTCGGTTCGGTCGTCGGTCTCGGCGTCGTCGAGTTCCCCCAGCGGCCGCTCGTCGTTGTACTCCTCCGAACCGCCGGCCTCGCCGGTCACCTCGTTGTACACCGCCTCGCGGGCCTCGTCGGCCGACTCGAACCGCTCGTCGACGAGGCGATCGAAGACGCTCCCGAGCGACTCCGTCTCGTTCGCCAGGTCGAGGCGCTGGTCGCCGTACTCGGCGGCGAGTTCCTCGCTGGACGCGGGGTACTTGTGCTCGCCGAGCATCTCGCCGGCCTGGCCGAGCGTCTCCTCGACGCGCTCGGTGCGCTCGTGCTGGCGTTCGACCGCACGGTCCTGTGCCCTGTCGGCGTTCGGTTCGTCCCCGGACATACCCGACAGTTGGCGCGGCGACCGGAAAGGGGTAGCGGCCACGGCGGTGAGGCCCCTCGATTACTTCTCCACGTCGAGCAGCGCGACTCGCTCGCGGACGAGGTCCGAGAGGTCGGCGTCGGTGGCGGCCAGTTCGGCGTCCGTCACGGCGAAGAACTCCCGGACGCGGTCGCGGTCGACGCCGTCCGGACCGAGGGTCTCCGCGGGCGTCAGGCAGTCCGCGACCGCCGTCGCCGCCGCGTCTTCGTCGCCCGCTTCGCCGTCGACGACGACGACGACCCGGTGTTCGCCCTCGCCGACGCCCATCTCCAGCGCCTGGTTTATCTGGCGACGGCCGGCGGCGTACAGCAGTATCTCGACCGAGCGGTCGCGAGCGACGTTCTCGCCGCGTTCGAACGCCCGGTTCGCGTGTTCGACCGCCGCTTCCAGGTGGTCCCGGCCCGCCACGTAGCGGGCGTCGAACGCCTGGACCGCGCAGTCGTGGTCCGCGCCGACCTCGCCGAGGCGGTCGAGAAACGCGTCCACGTCGTCGACGGCCGCGACGCCTTCGACCGTCCTCATCCGAAGTCACCGAGGCTCTGCTGGTCGCTTCGCTCGTCGGCCGCCGCGCTGCCGGCGTCGTCACCGTCGACAGCGTTCGTGGCCGCCGCGGCGGTGCTCTCGTCCGCCTCCACGTCGTCGAGCGACGGGTCCTGGTGGCCGACGTTCTCCAGTATCTTCTCGGCGGTCTTCTTCCGACCCCGGAGCGCGCCGAGCACGACGGACGCGTCCGCGCTCCGGAGGTCGGCCCGCGACTCGATGCCCGCGGCGTAGAGCCGTCGTGCCCGCTTGCGACCGACGTTCCGCACGCCCGCGAGGTCGAGCAGTTCCTCCCGGACGCCGTACTCGACGCGCTTTCGCGCCTCGCGGATGCCGGTCGTCACCTCGCCCGGAATCTCCTCGCTCTCGTCGCGCTGCAGTTCCGCGGCGAGTCGCTCGGCGGCGTTGAGAAGCCACTCCGCTGTCTCGACCTTGCCGCGGATGTCGCCCGGTCCGACGCCGTAGCGGTCGGTGATGCGGTCCTCGTCGAGTTCGCTCGCCCAGTCCTCCAGCAGGCGGGCGGTCTTCAGCGCCGAGAGCCAGTCCTCGAAGGCCCCGTCCTCGAACTCAGAGGGAATCGACCCGAGGAACTCCGTCTCGCGCTCGTAGGCGAGCTCCGTGTACTCCTCTCGGTCGCCGGAGCGCAGGTAGAGTTCGTACATGTCCGGCGTGCGGGCGACGAGGTGGAACAGGCCCATGGCGGTCGGCCGGCCGTCCGCGTCCCGCAGGCCGTCGATGATCTCGGCGGCACTCATGGGGTCCAGGTAGAGCTGCGAGACGCGGTGGCCGAGTCCGGTCGCTTTCAGGCGGTCGTCGCGTTCGAGGAACTCGTTGCGTTCGAGGTAGTCGAGGACGTGGCTCGTCACGTCCTCCAGGCGGCCCGTCTCGTCGGTCTGGGTCGCGTACAGGGTGCGTTCGAGGAACTCCAGCAGTTCGTCCTCGGTGCTGGCGAACCCGGAGGCGACGGTGGCGAGGATGTGCGTCCGGAGCGCGGGTTCGGCGGCGAGCTTCGAGCGCACCGGCTCGGGGTCGGCCCAGACGTACTGGTCGAACAGCTCCTGGAGCTCCTCGTGGTTCTTGGCGATGAGGACCGCCTCGCCGTAGGGGTCCAGCCCGGGGCGGCCGGCACGCCCGAACATCTGGTGGACTTCGAGCACGTCGAGCGGAGCCATCCCGCCGACGTCGCCGTCGTAGCGTCGCCAGTCCCGGACGATGACACGCCTGCTGGGCGTATTGACCCCCGCTGCCAGGGTCGGGGTCGCGCTGATGACCTTCACGAGGCGGTCGCGGAACGCCTCCTCGACGAGCGCACGGTGGTCGCTGGCGAGCCCGGCGTGGTGGAAGGCCGCGCCCTCGGCGACGGCGTCCGCGAGGTCGTCGCTGGTCTCCGTGTCGCTCACGTCCCGTATCTCCGCGGCGACGTCGGCGAGTTCGTCGCGCTCCTCGGGAGTGAGGAACTCGCCCGTCACGTCGGCGAGGCGCTTCGCGGCGGCCTCGGCGTTGCGCCGGGAGTTGACGAACACGAGGGAGGAGCCGTCGTCCTCCAGGGTGTCGCGGACGAGCGCGGCGGTCTCCTTCTCGTTGCCCCGCTGTAGCTCCTGCTCGGTGCCGTCGTCGAAATGTAGCGCCTGCCCGTAGAGGACGCCCTTCCGGAGGTCGATCGGCCGCCACGAGGAGTCGACGAGCGTGGCGTCGAGCCAGTCCGCCATCTCGTCGGCGTTTCCGACCGTCGCCGAGAGCGCGACCGTCTGGAGGTCGTCGTTGATGCGCCGGAGCTTCGCCAGCGTCACTTCGAGCGTGGGGCCGCGGTTCGGATCGTCGACGAGGTGGACCTCGTCGGCGACGACGCAGGAGAGGTCGTCGACCCACTGCGCGCCGTTGCGCACGAGCGAGTCGACCTTCTCGCTGGTCGCGACGATTATGTCTTTCTCCGCGAGCCAGTCGCCGTCGCTGTCGTAGTTCCCGGTCGAGACGCCGACGGAGACGCCGAACTGTTCGAGTTCCTCGAACTCGGCCTTCTTCTCGCTGGCCAGCGCCCGGAGCGGGACGATGTACAGCGCCTTGCCACCGCGGGCGACGCTCGAGAGCATCGCCAGTTCCGCGATGAGCGTCTTCCCGCTGGCGGTCGGCACGCTGGCGACGACGCTCTCGCCGTCGGTGATGCCGGCCTCGACCGCCTCCGCCTGCGGCGGGTAGAGTTCCTCGATGCCCTGCGATGCGAGGTGTTCGGGGACGCCCTCCGGGAGGCCGGAGAGGTCGGCGGGCTTCACCCGCGGTCACCTCGCGGCCGCGACGAGATTCGAGTCATTACCCGCGTTTGGCCCGTCTTCCGGTTTAAACTGTCGGGTCGGGCGTCTGGAACGAGGACCGGCGTCTCCGTCAGCACTATCACCGCCCCAACCACACCTTCAGGTATGCGAATCGAGTTCGACCGCGACACCTGCACGGGGATGTTCCAGTGTACCGCCGAGTGGGAGGCGTTCGAGGAGAACCGCGACGACGGCAAGGCCGACCTGCGGGACAGCGATGAGGAGGAGGAGGACGTGTTCGTCCGGGAAATTCCGGAGGACGACGAGTTCGACGCGAAGATGGCCGCCCGCGTCTGCCCCGTGGACGCCATCCGCGTGTACGACGACGACGGCGAACAGCTCGTTCCCTGACCTCCTGTCGTCGCCGCTTCCACTTCCAGGTCGCCTCGCCTCCGCTCAGTCCCAGAACCGGTCGAGACCGAGCGAGAGCATGTCGGGGCTCACGGGCTGGAACTCCTCGCGTTCCGTCTCCGGGAAGAACTCCCGGACGCTGTCCCAGCTATCGCGAGCGTAGCGGCTGTCGACCAGCACGCGGACGCCCTCCTCGTCGGGACCGCGGATGACCCGCCCGAGCGCCTGCCTGGCCTTCCGGACCGCGGGGACGGTGAGCGCGTAGGTGAACCCGTCGCCGAAGACGCGGTCGTAGGCCGTCCGGACCGCCTTCGTCCGGGGACTCGACGTGTTGATTATCGGGACGCCACAGACGACGGCGGCGCGGAGGCGGTCGCCGCGGTAGTCGACCCCCTCGGTCAGGGTGCCGCGGAGGCTGGTGACCAGCACCTTCGACTCCCCGGCGAAGAAGTCGTCTTTCAGGGCCTCGGTCGCCTCGTCCGCGCTGCTCTCGTCCAGCAGGACCGGCTTGTCGACGACCGCCCGCAGCGTTTCGGCGGCCCACTCGGCCTCGGCGTAGTTCGGCATCCCGACGAGCACGTTGCCGGGCGAGCGCGCGACGTCGCGGATGGCGTCCGCGTACAGCTGCCGAGTCCGGGTCTCGTCCCCGGGCCTGCCGCGGTTGTCGTAGGTGAACTTCGGCGCGTCGACCGCGAAGCTCTCCCGGTTCTCCTCGGGGAAGTTGAGACCGTAGGTCCGCTCGACGACGGGGCGGCCCTCCTCGTGGAGGTGGGTGAGACCGGAGACCTCCTCGAACACGTCGAGCGGGGCGAGCGTCGCGCTCATCAGGACGCCGCCGCCGAACTCCGCGAGTCGTTCGCCGATGGCGTCGCTCGGGACGCAGTTCTGCATCGCGAGCCGGGCGTTGTACGCCCGCCGCCAGGAGTCGTCCGGCTCCGCGTCGTTCCACGTGCGTTCGAGTTCTATCTCCCGGAAGTAGTGCTCGTGGTCGTTGCGGTACCACTCGCCGAGCACGCGGCCCGCCGCGGGTGCGGCCCGCTCTTTCTCGACCGACTCGCCCTCGTCGGCCTCGGCCTCGTTCAGGATTCGCGCGACGACCGCACCGACCGGCTCTGCGCGCGCCCACGTGCCGCCGTCGTACCCCTCGCGGTCGGCCCACTCGGAGATGGCGTCCGGCTGGGGGTCGGTCGGATCCCGGAGCGGAATCTCGGCGTCCGGCAGGTCCGCGAGGTCGGCCTTCCAGCCACGGTGCTCGCGTTCGAGGTGGGCGGTGACCCGCCGGTCGAGTTCCTCCCGGAGGTCCCGGAGGAAGTTCCTGACCTCCTTCAGTTCGCGGAGCGTGACGCCGGCCTCTTCGAGTTCGGCGCGCACGAGGTCGGCGTCGGCGGTGGTGGACTTCGCGTCCCGGTCGTCAAACTCCACTGGCTGGATGACCCGCGTGAGTTCCGCCTCGGCGTCTCGCAGGGTGGCGTCGCCGACCGACTCGCTGACGAGGTCCCGGACTCGCGGTTCGAGCATGTGCGCCTCGTCGCAGACGACGAACGTCTCCTCGTCCAGCAGCGCGCCGGTGAACGAGGCGGTCGTCGTCGGGTCGAACGCGTGGTAGTAGTTACCCACGACGACCTCGACGTCGGCGAGGAGCGCGCCCATCATCGAGTGCGGACAGGTGCCGTGCTGGACCGAGAGGGAGACGAGATCCTCCGGTTCGACGAGTCCCACGTCGTCGAACTCGAAGGGGACGGCCTCGACGGGGTCGCCGTCCTCCGGCAGATCCTCCAGGAACTGGGCGTAGAAGGGACAGTACTCCGTGTCGTCGTACTCGGGCATCTCCGGCGGGTAGGGGGTCGGTTCGCCGGCCGTCTCCAGGTAGGTCGCGCCGCCGCCGCGGCCGGAGTCGGCGAGCCCGGTCTGCTGGCTCCGGGCGCGCGAGGCGAGGTTCCCCCCAGTGGTCGAACCGCTGTCGCCGACGAGGTCGCGGGTACGCTCGCGCAGGCCCTCGCAGCGCTCGTAGACGTTTCCCTCGTCGATACCCCCTGCGTTCTCGCGGTTGTAGGGACAGACGTCGGCCTTGCCGACCAGCGTCAGTCCCGAGACGGGCTTCCAGTCGTCGGGCAGGCCGGCGTTGATGGTCCGCAGGTCCTCCTCGAACTGGCGGAGCTGCTGTTTCACGCTCGTCAGGACGAACACGCGCTCGTAGTCGCTGTTCGGGTCGCGCACGAGGTCGATGCCCGCCGTGAGCGCGAGCATGGTCTTGCCAGTGCCGCAGGCACCCTCGACGACGGTGAATCCGTCGTCGCGGGCGGTGTCGATAGCCGTCTCGATACCGTCGACCTGCTCGTCGTACGGCTCCTCGTGACCGAAAACGTCCCGCCAGTCCGACATCGTTCGTTACTGGGCCTCCGGTTGCTTAGGGTTGTTGAACTGGACTGGCCCCGTACTGGTACTTGAATTCGAGGGTCGTCGAAGGGCTGGTCGTCGGGAGGCAGGACGTCGAGAGGCAGGTCGCCCGCAGAACTCCGCCGCCCCCGGACCGAGGGTCTCCGGGCGAGACACAACGCATTTAGCCCGTCCCGTCAATACGCGTATCTGATGACGTCCGCCCTGCTCTCCGGTATCGCCGACACGACCCTTCCCGTGGCCTTGCTCGCGCTCTCGCTCGTCGGGGCCGCGATTCTCTCGTTCGCCCCGGACACGCGGGCGGCCAGACAGTTCGTCGAGGACTACGGCCTGCTCCTACTCGTCGGGGGCGTCGCCGGCGGTGCCATCGTCGGCGTCACCCTCTTTCTCGTCGGCGACAAGTCGCTGGCGAAGGAGTGGCTGGACCAGTACGGCCTGTTCGCACTCTTCTTCATCCTCATCCTGGAGGGTGCGATGCTGCTGTACTTCGCGCCGAGCGAGAGCCTCGTCCCCATCGGCGTCACCGTCCTCCCGGCGTCGGCCCACGACTACGACGCCATCGCCGCGGTCATCCTCGTCGCCGTCGTCGGTGCGACCGTCGGTCAGTACGCCCTCTTCCTGCTGGCGAAGCGCGGCGGCCGGGAGTACCTGCTCGACAAGCCCTGGTTCCGCGTCAGCGAGTCCTCGCTGGACCGCTTCGAGGGCTGGTTCCAGCGCTGGGGCCGCGTCGTCGTTCCGGTGAGCAACGCCCTGCTCTTCACGCGCGGGATGCTCACCGTCCCCGCAGGCTTCGCGGAGATGCGCGACTGGGAGTTCATCGTCCTCTCCGCAATCGGGACGTTGCTGTTCCAGGGGTGGCTCGCGGCGGTGACGCTGTACGTCTCCCAGAACGACCTGCTCGGGTTCCTTCCGTTCTGACAGGTGCGGACCGGAGCAGCCGGACAGCGCCGTGAGCGGTCGGCGACGCCGGAGGATTCGACACGTCACCTTCGACATTATTCCAGAGCGCCAATAGGATGCTTTTTCGCGCGAGGACGCGTCTCTCGGCGTCAAGTCTAACGTGTCCGAGTACGTAGTGGAACTGCGCTCGCGTGTCCGTCAATCGCGTGCCATGCCATGAACGTCACGCGAGCGCATCCGTCTTCGGAACGTCAGTCCCACCCTTATCGGAACGCCGCGTCGTTACTTCCCGGATCGTCCAGTCGAAACCGGACCGTCTCCTGGCCCTCGAAGCGCGGTCCGTTGCCGGCGCGTTCGAAGTCGTTCGCCCGGGCCGCCGACATCGTCTCGTCCTCGTCTTCCGGTACCAGCAGTTCGACGGTCATCGCCTCGCGGGCGGCGAACCGGACCGGTTCGTCGAGCAGGCGCTCGCAGGCCGCCCGAGAGCCGTAGAGGTGGGTGACGTAAACCGCGTCTCTCCGGGCGTCGAAGCCGACGAAGCCGACGATGTCGTCGTCGTCTGTCTCTGCGACGCGGACTGACCGGTCGTGGACGACGTTCGCCATGACCTCGCTGGGAACGCCTGCGAGGTCGGCCAGTCGACCGCCGTCGGACTCGACCGCATCGCGGACGCGCATGGGTGGGGGTTCTTCACGCGCGGAGTTAATGGTGGCGGGGAAACGGTAGTTCTATTTACAAAAATCGACTTCCGGGAAGCGTTTTGTGACGGCGTCACCACAGTCCGGTATGGACCGACTCCGTGGTCGCCCGTCCCGTCGGCGAGACGGCGGCGAGCAGATTAAACGTTCACGACGCGGAGGTAACGAAAGATGAAATCACCGACCGTAGTCGCCGTCTGCGGGAGCAGGCGAGACGGCAGTTACACGCGGACCGCCCTGAGACACGTCCTCGACGCCGCGGAGGAGGCCGGTGCGCGGACCGAACTGCTCGACGTTCGGGAGTACGACCTCCCCGTGTTCGACCCCGACGAGGAGGAGCCGCCCGAGGCGGTCGAACTCAAGCGCAAGATACGGGAGGCCGATTCGGTCGTCCTCGGCAGTCCGGTCTACCACGGTTCGTACTCCTCGGCGTTCCGGAACGTCCACGACTACTGCAGTTTCGACGAGTACGAGGACACCACCGTCGGCCTGCTCGCGACGGCCGGCGGCGGGTCGTACGCGAGCACCCTCGACCACATGCGCATCACGGTCCGGGGCGTCCACGGCTGGGTGCTGCCCCACCAGGTCGGCATCCGGAACGCCTCCGAGAAGTTCGAGGACGGCCAGTTCGTCGACGGCGGCCTGGAAGAGCGCACCCGAAAACTCGGTCGACAGGCGGTCCAGTACGCCGGCATCAACCCCGACGTGACCGGAACCGGAGCCGACGAAGCCGCGGCCGACGACTGAGTCGGTCGCCGACGCGCTACTCGACCAGTCGCTCCTTCTCGCGGCGGCGGAGCTGCTTTATCTCGTGCTCCCTGGACATCGCGGCCGAGCGCGTCTCGAACCGTTCGGCGTGGACCAGTTCGACCGGGGTACGGCCACGGGTGTACTTGGCTCCCTCGCCGGCGTCGTGCTCGGCGACCCTCCGTTCGACGTCCGTCGTGTACCCGGTATAAAAGCTGCCGTCACTGCATTCGACGACGTACACCCAGTGGTCGGTCACGTCTGACAGGCTTCGCGTGGTTGGACTTTTCCCTGTCGCTTCCGCCACGATCGACGATGCTTACTGGGCCCGCTGGCGTGCTACTTCGGCGATACCCGCGTTCGCCGAGCAAGCCGGGCAGGCGTGGACGCGACCCGTCTCGTCTCCGAAGACGCGCACGAATCGGTCGGAGACGTGCGCGCCGCAGTGTTCGCAGTTTGCCATTTTGGTAGCCGGCGGTGGCACCGCCAGCGATCGTACTTGGTCGCACTCCAGTAAAAATCCTTTCCAGATTCTCGCCCAAATTCGCCTATCTGCAAAATAGTTTTCTATACTGCCAGCTATTATGCCGTCCTGCCTCGTTCAGTTGTGGGAGCCCGAAGAAGACATCGTCGATTCCGAAATCTCCTGCCCGGGACCCCTTCGTTTCAACTGGAGATTTCGCGGCGTGAGCCGAGAGTCGCGTGCGAATCGTCGAGAAGCGCGGCGAATCAGTTCTGCGTCCAGTCCTTCTCGCCGGCGCGGACCACGACGTCGAGCCAGTTTTCCTCCGGCGGAAGTGGGCAGGAGAACGCCTCGCTGAACGCACAGAACGGCGTGTACGCGAGGTTGAAGTCGACCGGTATCTCGTCGCCGTCGGACAGGTCACCTTCGGGGTGGAGTTCGAGGTAGCGACCGTTCTCGTAGGACTGCTGGCCGGTCGTCTTGTCGCGGAACGGGACGAACAGCGACTCCTGGTCCTCGCGGCCGTACATAGCCAGCGTACACTCCTCGCCGTCGACGTCGAACCGCAGCGTCGCCTCCCGGAGGTACCGCTGGGGCGGTCCGCCCGTCGTCTCCATCTCGACCGGTTCGGGGTCGTCGTGGGTCTCGACCGTCGCCGTCACGCGGTAGTCGGGGTCCGGGTCGAAGTACGGCAACCCCGAGAACGCCTCGCGGTCCTCCGGCGGAATCGGCGACTGCGGGTGTTCGTCGAAGAACTCGTCCTTCTCGGCGCGGTGCGCTTCGAGTTCCTCGCGCCACGCGTCCACGTCGAACTCCGTCCGTTCGCCGGCGTCGTTCGCGTCGGTGGTCATGACCGGCGCTTCGGCGTCCGGCCGGGTAACGGTTCCGCTGTCGGTGTCCGCATCGATTCGGTCCAGGGAGAATCCGGCCGTGGCGTCGGTGACGGTGGCGGGAAACGACGGAGTGGGTCGCCGGGAGCGATGCGGTTTTGGGGCCGCCACCGGTAGTTCGAGACATGGACCTCACCGACCGCCCCCGACGCCTGCGACGGGACGGCGTCCGCGAACTGGTCAGCGAGACGAGCCTGGAAGCGAGCGACCTTGTCGCGCCCGTGTTCGTGGACGCGACGACCGACGAGCGAGTCGCCATCCCGTCGATGCCCGGACACGAGCGCGTCCCCCTCGACGAGAGCGTCGCCCGCGTCGAGGAGGCGCTCGACACCGGCGTCGAGACGGTGATGCTGTTCGGCATCCCCGAGTCGAAAGACGCCGAAGGGAGTCGCGCGTGGGCCGAGGACGGCGTCGTCCAGGAGGCGACGCGCCGAATCGCGAGCGAGACGGCGGCGACGGTCGTCACCGACGTCTGTCTCTGCGAGTACACCGACCACGGCCACTGCGGACTCGTCGAGCAGGACGCCGCCGAGAATCCCGACCTCACCGTCCGCAACGACGAGACGCTGGACCTCCTCCGGAAGATAGCGGTCTCCCACGCCGAGGCGGGTGCAGACGTGGTCGCGCCGAGCGGGATGATGGACGGCATGGTCGGGGCCATCCGGGAGGCGCTCGACGACGCCGGCTTCCGCGACGTGCCCATCATGAGCTACGCGGCGAAGTACGAGTCGGCGTTCTACGGGCCGTTCCGCGACGCGGCGGACGGCGCGCCCGCGTTCGGCGACCGCCGCCACTACCAGATGGACCCGGCCAACGCCCGCGAGGCGATACGGGAGGTCGCGCTCGACGTCGAGCAGGGCGCGGACCTGCTGATGGTCAAGCCCGCGCTCTCCTATCTCGACGTGGTGTCGTCGGTCGACAGGAGCTTCGACCTCCCCGTCGCGGCGTACAACGTCTCCGGCGAGTACGCGATGCTGCACGCCGCCAGCGACAGGGGGTGGCTCGACCTCGAAGCGACCGCCCTGGAGTCGCTCCTGTCCATCAAACGCGCCGGAGCGGACGTCATCGTGACGTACTTCGCCGAGGACGTGGCGGCGAAACTGTAATACAGAGCTCGTTTTCCGCTTAACCAGTCGTTCATCCTGAACCGGCCTTTTCCGTTTTCGCAGGTTAATTGTCAACAGCGCGTGACCAGAGTCGGTCGACGACGGGGAACGGTAGGCAGAGATAAATGCAGGAAACGAATAGTATTACATCAGGAAATTATAAATAGCAATAGTGTCTGCTGAAGTCTATGACTAATAAGAGCGACAACTCGCCCGGGCCTGACGAACAGTACTGTACGAGCTGCGGTGAAGTGATCAAGAAACAGGCCGAGATCTGCCCCGAATGCGGGGTTCGACAATCGGACGCACCCGGTACTGACCAGTCAAACGTCGTTTCGGGAAGCAGTAAGGATCAGAACACCGCGGGAATTCTCGCCATCCTCCTTGGTGGGATAGGTGTCCACAAGTTCTATCTCGGCGAGACATGGAAGGGCATTCTCTATCTACTGTTCTGCTGGACGTTCATCCCCGCCATCGTCGCCTTGGTCGAGGGAATCCTCTATCTCACCAAGTCCGAAGAGGAATTCCAGCGGAAGTACGTCCCGGCCCAGTAACTCCCGGTACGATGTCGAAAGGTCCAGACGAAATCTACTGTCAATCTTGTGGAGAGACGGTGAAGGAGCATGCGGAATTTTGTCCCAATTGCGGCGTCGAACCTGGTAGCTCGGAGAGAGATCCAACGGGAAAAGCTGATTATTTCTGTCAATCCTGCGGTGAGAGAGTGAAAGCACAGGCAGAGCTCTGTCCGAATTGTGGTGTTCGCCGACGCGGTAACGTCGCTACGACACGGCAGTCCCAGTCCGTCGAAGAGTCGAATGACGGTTCCAGTGATTTGGTGACGTACGCCGCATGGGGATTAGGTATCGTACTTATCCTCGCGGGAATCGGGACGTTCGACCAGGGGAACATAGCCGTCTCATTCTTTCAGGGCGTTTTCTACATCCTCGTCGGTGCAATTCTGCTTCCGCCGACGCGCAAACGATTCGACAAAGAGTTTCCCGTCACTACCGTCGGTTCTGTCCGGTCGGTAGATGAGTCTGCAATCAAGCGAACTGATAAACCGTGTTCAGCGTGCTATGACCAGATTACGAACGGGGTTGCTCGAACGTACACGGAACAGTTCGTCCTATTTGGAGTTCCATTGTACGTGCGGGAAGAAGGCCGGAACGAGTACTGCCAAGCGTGTGCAAACGGGGAACCGACAGTGAATACGGTTGAAGCCGAAGTCGATTAGCCCGTTCAGTTTAAATTAGCGGTGAGTAAGACCGCCTCGCGTTCGATAGAAACTATCGGGTCGTCCGCCAAGCCTCTACGACGAGCGCAGAACGAACGAGGCAGTCGACCGAATCCACATCCTCTCCGTGCCCTTCACGTTCGTCCAGAAGTAGACCCTACGAACAGTCACTTCTGGACGGTTTACGACCTTATATCCCTCCTATCCGCTTATAAACCGGACGTGCGTCCGCTATAGCCATGAATAATCCGGTTTTGTCAACGATTAACCTTATGAAGGTGTGCACTGTTCGGTTGAATCGTGACTCGAAGCACGAACCTCGAAGAATATTCGATAATCGTGGACAGTTGTCCAGATGATTTCGTCGTCGTTCCGGGGGGCGGAAGCGACGCGGAGGACGCCGACGGTTCGTCGGCCTCCGAAACGGCATCGGAGGACGAAGCATGGTGAGCGACCTCGCCGTCCTTGCGCAGGGCGTGAACCTCCTGTGGGTGCTGGTGGCGACCTTCCTCATCTTCTTCATGCACGCTGGGTTCGCCATGCTGGAGGCGGGCCAGGTGCGCTCGAAGAACGTCGCCAACCAGTTGACGAAGAACCTGCTCACCTGGAGCGTCGGCGTCGTCGCCTTCTTCCTCGTCGGTGCGGCGCTGTCGAGCGTCGTCGGCCACCTCACCGGCGCCGGCGGGCAGTGGTCCGTGGCGGGCGAGTTCGCGAGCGTGCTCGCCCCGGCGAGCGTCAACGACTGGGTGTCGTGGCTGTTCGGCGCGGTGTTCGCCATGACCGCGGCGACTATCGTCAGCGGCGCCGTCGCCGGGCGGTGCAAACTCAGGACCTACGTGAGCTACACCGTCCTGCTCGCGGGGGTCATCTACCCGGTCGTCGTCGGGTTCACGTGGGCCGGCGGCGTCCTCGCGACCATCGGCTTCCACGACTTCGCGGGCGGCATGGTCGTCCACGGCATGGGCGGCATCGCCGGCCTCACCGCGGCGTGGGTCGTCGGCCCGCGCCTCGGCCGGTTCGACGAGGACGGCAGTGCGAACGTCATCCCCGGCCACTCGCTGCCGTTCGCCGTCCTCGGGACGCTCATCCTGGCGTTCGGGTGGTACGGCTTCAACGTCGGCACCGCCGCGACCGTGTTCGCCGCCGAATCGGGGTCGCTCTCGCTGGCCGCGTTCGAGACCGTCGGTCGCGTCGCGCTCGTGACGACGCTGGGGATGGCCGCGGGCGCCGTCGGCGCGGCCGCGGTGTCCATCCACCGCACCGACAAGGTCGACACCCTCTACGTCGCCAACGGCCTGCTCGCCGGTCTCGTCGGCATCACCGGCATCGCGGACGACATCGTCTGGCCGGGGGCGGTCGCGGTCGGCCTGCTCGCCGGCGCGCAACTCCCCGTCGTCTTCACGTTCGTCGAGAAACGCCTGAAAATCGACGACGTCTGTGCGGTCTTCCCCGTCCACGGCTCCGCGGGCGTGCTCGGCGCACTCGCCTACCCGTTCGTCGCCGTCGGCACCTGGGAGAGCTTCGCCGTCGCCGAGGTCCTCTCCGGCCTCGCGGTGCAGGCGACCGGCGTCGTCGTCATCGCCCTCTGGACCGTGACCGCCACTGGAGTCGTGTTCGGCGTCGCCCGCACGCTCGGCCAGGCGCGGGTCACGGCCGAACACGAACGCGAGGGCCTCGACGTCGCCGAGCACGGCGTCGACACCTACCCCGAGTTCGGCGTCGACCGCCCCGCCGACGTGGTCACCGACGGCGGCCGTCCCGAAAGCGAGATACAGATGGTGACGGCCATCGTGCGCCCGGACCGCCTGACCGACGTGAAGCGGGCGCTCGCCGACGTCGGCGCGCCCAGCCTCACCGTGACGAACGTGAGCGGTCGCGGCAGTCAGCCGGCCAAGCGCGGCCAGTGGCGCGGCGAGAAGTACGTCGTCGACCTCCACCAGAAGGTCAAGGTCGAGTGCGTCGTCGCCGACATCCCCGCCGAGGACGTGATAGCGGCCGTGCGCGAGGCCGCCAGCACGGGCGAGCCCGGCGACGGCAAGATATTCGTCCAGTCGATCGACGACGCCTGTCAGGTCCGGACCGGTAAGCGCGGCCCAGAAGCGGTCTGAAGCTGCTTTCCCGATTCCGACGAGTCCTCCCGTTTCCGACGCCTCCTCGTTCGAGCGCCGGTGGACTTTCGGTCGATTGTCGCGTACGCGACGGGCGTGAGCGAGTCAGAACGCGACATCGCGGCCCCGATCAGCTCGGAACTGGAAAGCCGGGTCGACCGGGCGAGAGAGTGGCTCCTGCTCGACGGGAACCGACTGGTCGTCGCCTTTCTGACGGCGGCCCTCCTGCTGGCGCTCTTCGGCCTGTCGACGGCGCTCGGACTCCTCCCTCTCGAACGGTCTCAGCCCGCCTTCTACGTGTTCAGCGCGCTCATCGGCGGAAACATGACCCTCATCACGGTCGTCGTCTCCATCAACCAGCTACTGCTCTCCCGGGAACTGAAGTCGCCGGGGGAACTGGAGTCCCAGATAGAGAACGTCATCGACTACCGCCAGGAGGTCGAGGACGCCGCGGGCGAGATAGCCCCGGTGGACCCGCAGGGATTCCTGAAACTGCTGTTCCAGAACACCCGCCAGGAGGCCCAGCGTCTCGGCGGCCTCGCGACCCAATCGGACGACGCCTGGGACGAAGTGAACGACCTCGTGACGACGTTGACCGACCACGTCGACGAGATTACCCGCATTCTGGAGGAGTCTGACGCCGACATCTTCCAGGTCCTGTCGGTCACGCTGACCACCAACTACGCGAACCAGATAAATCGCGCTCGCCGGATTCGCCACCGGCGAAGCGACGAACTCTCGGAGTCGACCCTCGACTGCCTCGGGCGACTCATCGACCGACTCCAGGAGATCGACGTCGCCCGCCAGTACTTCAAGAGCGTCTACCTCCAGGACGAACTCTCGTCGCTGTCGCGGGTCCTGCTGTACGCCGGCATCCCGGCCGAGGCGTTCTCCGTGGTCGTCCTCCTCTCGTTCACCGGGAGCGGGACGACCGTCCTGGCCGCGAACAGGGCGGTCCTCCTCCCTATCTCGCTGGTCGTCGGGCTCCTCCCGCTCTCGATTCTCTTCTCGTACATCCTCCGGACCGCGACGGTCACCGAACGCACGGCGGCCACGATACCGTTCACGACTCCGGAACAGGAACGGTAGCTACCCGAGCGTCTTCTCGGCCCACTTGACCGCGTAGTCGACGCCGTGGTCGCGGTACGCCCCGGTGTCCAGCGCCGTGAAGGGGGCTGGCGGTTCGACGCCGTGCTTGATGCCGCTGCAGGCGAGTTCGGCGGCGTCGGCGAAGTCCGTCTCGCCCCGGGAGACCTCCCCGGTTACGCCCTCGATTCTCGGTTCGATACGCTCGCCGGCGTCCGCCCACGCGGCGAACAGCTCCGGGTGGTCGCCCTCCCAACCCGCGAACACCTTCCGGGTGTGAAGTCCCTTGTAGGCGTCGAACAGCGCGGCCGCGAGCTGGTAGGTGCTTCCCGCGTCGAGCGGGACCGCGGCGGCGAACTCCGGATACCGGTCCTCGAAGAAGCCGAGGAACTGTTCGGGCAGCGCCAGGCCGACCTCGACGAGCGCCTCCGCGACGAGGAAGTCGACGAACGGCTCGGGCGACCCCTCGACGCGCGGTTTCACGAAGACGACCGGCGGCGCCGTCTGGCGGGTCCAGGCGACGCTGCCGTCGCCCGGCATGCCGACGACGAGGTCCGACCCCGCGAAGCGCCGGAGGAGTTCCGGCGCGTCCTCGGGCAACCACGCCCCGGGACAGGAGAACGGTCGGAGTTCGTCCGTCAGCAACGCGAGGTCGTCGCGGGCCGCGACGGGCAGCGTCTCGAAGTCGCGCTCGCAGTCGAGGACGAGCGCGTCGGGCGCGTGCTCGTCGCGGACCGCCGCGACCTCGTCGGGTGAGTCGCGTTCGTCGAACATCAGGCGAGGAGCCAGAGGTTCGCCATGACGGCGACGACGAGCAGCGCGGTCAGCGCGATGGTTCCGACGGTGATTTTCGTTGCCGTGCTCATACCTCCGGATTCCCGCCGCTCTCGTTTAAAATCTGCGTATCCCCCGCAACGGCGGTCCGCGTATTCCGCGACGGCGGCGTCGGACGACCGGCGCCGCGGTCAGTCCGCGCCGGTGCGGGAACCCACGTCCGACTCGCGGGCGATTCGCTTCCACTCGCCGGTCCAGAACCGGAAGGTGTTGACGCCCGCGCGGAGGTACATGTCGCCGAGGATGGCGGCGTAGACGGCAACGAGACCGAGCCCCATCCCGGGAGCGAACGACCAGTTGCCGAGCGAGAAAATCGCGACCCCGGCCGGGAGCGCGAGGAAGGCGACGGGAAGCTTGTAGAGATAGGTCCCGATGAACGTGCCGTACAGCGGCCACTTCGTGTCGCCCGCGCCGCGCAGGCCGCCCCGCATCGTCCGCGAGACGCTGAACGCGCCGACGCCGAGTCCGAACACCCTGACGAACTCGACGGTCAGGTCCAGCACCTCGGCGCTGGTGCCGAACCCCTTGGCGATGGGTCGGGCGGCGACGATGAGAACGACCGCGAGCAGCAGTTGCGTGGCCAGCGCGATGCGTAGCGTCTGCCAGCCGTAGGCGTCGGCCTCCTCCTCCTCGCCCGCACCGATGCTCTGGCCGACCAGCGTGCTGGAGGCGGTCGAGTACCCCCACGCCGGCATCATCGCGAGCAGCATCACCCGGCGTCCGATGGCGTACGCCGCGACGACGCCCGTCCCGAGCGAGCCCAGGACGAACAGGAACGGGAACCGGCCGAACGTCCGCGAGAGACGCGTCCCGGCCAGCGGCAGGCCGACGCGGACGATCTCGCGGGCGATGGCGGTGTCCCACTGCTTGCCGCCGAGACGCAACTGCACCGAGAAACGACCCGACAGCAACGCGACCATGAAGATGGCGGCCGCGAGCGTGTTCGCCACCGCGGTCCCCCACGCGGCACCGGCGACGCCCATCGACTCGATGGGGCCGACTCCGAAGATGAGCACGGCGTTCAGCGCGATGTTCGTGGGGAGGGTGAGCAGACGGACGTACATCGGCGTCCGGGTGTCGCCGCTGCCCGCGAGCGCCCGCGCGGCTATCATGCTCCAGAAGCGGAACGAGACCGAGAGCATGATTATCTCGAGGTAGGTCGCGCCCTTCTCGACGACCGCCGGTTCGTCCGTCAGGACGCGTATCATCGGTTCGGCGTACAGCCACGTCGCCACCGTGATGGGGACGGCGAGGAGCAGGGCGAGCCACAGCGACTGCTTGATGGCGAAGTCGGCTCTCGCGTGCTGGTCGGCTCCCTTGAAGCGCGAGACGACGCTGATGGTCCCGCTCGTCAGCGCCAGCGCGAGTCCGAACGGGACGAAGAAGTACTGGAACCCGAACTCCAGGCCCGCGACGGCGGTGGGACCGAGCGCCACGCTCACCATGAAGAAGTCCGCGACGCGCAGCAGCGTCCGCATCCCGCCCGTGACCATCACCGGAATGGCGAGGTCGAACGCCTCCTCGCCCTTCTCGCGGTCGAGCAGCCCGAGGCGGGCAAGGGCGGCCGGGAAGAGAAAGAGCACCCGCTGGATTCGGTTCCTGACGCCGCGTAACATCTGTTCGGGGTTTGTGAGCGAAAGTAAAGGTTCTTCGCAATGACGCCGGACGTTGCCGGAAGGAGGCCCTTCGTTTCGGGTCGAGTCCGTCTTCGCGGTCGACGTCAAACCCGGAGACGGCGAGACGACGCCGTCACCGGCGGCGGGAAGACTTCGGCGGTGAGAGGACGACGTCGCCGACGGTAGCAGCCGGGCTTTCCGTTCGAAGGAGCGAGCCCTCGTTCGGTCCGTCGACCGGACCGACCGTCGACCGGGCCGGCGCTCGAAACGGCTCCGGCGCGAGCGGACGACCGGTCGATTACTCCTTCTCGCCGGAGACGTCGATGACGTACTTCGAGATCCGGTTCCAGTCCGCCTCCTGGAAGTAGACGTTGAAGTCCCACTTGCCGCCCGGCGAGAGCGAATCGATCTCGTCCGTCTCGCTCTCGTCGATGAACTCGTTGAACGCCTCACCCTTGTCGTCGTATAGGGTCACTTCTGCTTCGACTTCCGAGTACGGCTCGTTGCCGGTGTTCTTTACGACGCCGTAGACGCCAGCGCCGTTCTCGGTCCGGTACAGGCGGGTTTGGGTGACCTTGAGCGTCTTCTTCTCGTTTATCTCCTCGACGACGTTCCAGAAGTCCTCGTCGCCGTCCTTGCTCTCGTTGTTCGTCGTCTGGTTGCCCCCACCGTTCGTGGTGGTGGTGGTGCCACCGTTGCCGCCGGCGTTACCGTTTCCGTCGTTCCCCATGCAGCCTGCGATCGAAAGCGTTCCTGCCGCAATACCCGTGGTCTTGATGAACTTCCGTCGATCCACGTTCGGAAGAAGGCGTCTGAGACACACGAGCGACATGTCTGCATTTGAAAAGCTTTTTTCAGTGCCGTCCCGCGAACGGCGCGGCCGTAGGCGAGGGCGTCTACAGTCGCGTGCGGCCGTAGGCGAGCGTCTGCAGTCGCGTGGATCGTCCGGGACACAGCATCGGCTCCTCAGACGAGTCGTGACCCGCGAACGAGAAGAACCTAGGTGTCGGCCACGTCGGACCAGGAGTCCGGTACCTGGATGACATACCGACCGTTCTCCTGGAGGGCGATGATGTACTCCTGGCGCTCGTACAGTTCCATCAGGTTGAGTTCGTACTGGCCCGGGTTCACCACCTTGATGCTCTCGAACTGGCTGTTGAGCTCCTCGCGAAGCTCTTCGAGGCTCGGCTGCTCGTCGTCGGGCGCGTCCACGACGGTTCCCGCTCCCGCTGTGGACGACCGTTCAGGCAGTTCGTCGTCGGCCACGACGTCCGTTCGCGCGCTCGCCTGCGCGCTGTCCTCGTCGGCCGGCACGTCCTCGGCCTCGACGTCCGGCCCCGGCTCCGGACCGCTTGCGGTGGGCTCGCTCGCACCGGCGCTCCCCTCGGCGTCGGAGACGCGCCGTTCCGGTTCCGCGGCACTCTCGTCTCTCGGTCCGGTCGTATCGCGGGTTCCTACCCACTCCTTGACGGTGGAGGCCGCACGTCCGACCGCGCTGGCGTCGGAGTCAGCGTCCGACGCGTCCGGCGCCCCCGGCGACGCGGCGGGCGTCGTTTCACCTGGAGTCGCGTCCCTCTCGGTCCCGGCGTCGGTTCCCGAATCGCTTCCGGCGTCGACGCCGGCGGGGCGAAACTGGAACTTGTTTCCGCCGCAGTTCGGACAGCCGGAGAGCATCTCCTTCGACCCGTCGGCGAACGCCCGGCCGCAGTTCGTACACTCGTGCGGCATTATTTGCGTGAGATGAGCGCGCTGATGAGGTTCTCGTCCTTGTGGAGCGTCTCGATCTGGTTCGCCGGACCGATGACCGTGAGCGTCGAGGTCGACTCGCGACCCATCAGCCGACCGAGGAACCCACCGTCGGAGGTCTCCGAGCGCGGGTACGTCTCTATCTCGATGCCGTTGAACTCGTCCGGACTGATTTCGGTCATCGTCACCTCGATGAGTTTGCTCTCCTCGTCGGGTGAGAGCCCCTCTTCGAGGATGACGATGTTGCCGTCCCGGACCCCGTCGAGGATCATCCGGATCTTCTCCATGCTCGTCTTGCCGGACATCCGTTCGCCGCCTATGAGGTCGACCTGAACGCCGTCGTCCCCGTTTTTCACTTCTGCCATTGGTATCACCCGAAGTACTCCGCGATTTTCTCGTACACCTCGTCCATGTTGTCGCCCTCCAGCGCCGATAGCGGAATCGTCTCGTGCTGCGGGTAGGCGTTGCGGATTCGCTGAACGCTGGAATCCTCGAGGTCGGTCTTGTTCGCCAGGATGAGCACCGGCAGGTCCTGGCTCTCGATGATGCCGATGAGCATCGTGTTCACCTGCGTGAACGGGTCGTTCGTGCTGTCGAGCACGTAGATGACGCCGTCCACGTCCTCGCGAAGCCAGTGCATCGCCTCGGCGACGCCTTCCGTCGCCTCGCGCGAGCGACGCACGGCGTCCTCTTTCTCCATGTCGTGGTCGAGGAACTCCTCGTAGTCGACCTTCGTCGTGACGCCGGGCGTGTCGACGATGTCGATGCTGACCGTCTTGCCGTTGCGTTCTATCTCGACGTCCTCCTTACGGCGGGCGCGCCGCGTTTCGTGTGGAATGTGACTCTCCGGACCGACGGCGTCACCGGTCCAATCACGAGCGATACGATTGGCGAGTGTCGTCTTCCCCGCGTTGGGCGGTCCGTAGATGCCGATTCGTTTCGGCTCCTCGGCGGAGAAGAGCTTGTCCGTCACGCTTGCAATACTTTTCCTGAGACCTGTGAACAATCCCATCCTTTTTCCTCCCAGACCCTTGCTGTCGGAGGATTACGCCGACGTGCGGGGCTGTGTGCGCGTAGAACTTCACGCCATTCACTTAAACCTACGTCAGACAACGGTTGACACAACGATGGGGCACAAAACGCAAGAAGAGCGTCGATCCGCCGAACAGAACCCTCCCCGCGTCCTCTCACCGGACTGTTCGGTCGACGAACCAGCGGTTCCACCGGACCCCGGACGACCGAACTGGCGGGTCGCCTATCGGACCGGTGACTGCTCGGTCGAATCGACGGTCGGTCGCTCGATGCAGAGCGTTGACGATGGACGACCGAAGCGAACGGAACCGACCCGTGTACCTGGTCGAAGGGTACCGTCGGCGGACGTTACGCAATGCCCTTTCGCGGTTTCCACCTGAAACGGAGGGGTCGGGCGTGCGAGGGGGAACGTCCGTGTAAACGGCACTGGAAGCGAAGAGGGCACCGTTTCTACTGGAACAACGATTCGCGGCGTCGACGGTCCGTGGCTCCCAGCGGTGGTCCGCAATCGTCCGTTCCGCTCTCTCCGCGGTTCGCTGTCTGGAGCTGTAACCGTCGCCGGACGCTTCTCGATTACGGCAGTGTCCATCGTTCGCGAGGGACGGCTATCGCGTCGGTGAACGTCGTTCGCGCGAGATGCCGTTTCCAAGAACCGATCGTTCGAGAAGACGGTCGGTCGAGGAGACGTTCGTCCGAGAAAGACGGTTGTCCACGGGAGATGGTCGGTCGTCTGGTCGGCGGTCAGTAGCGTCGACGGTCGGTGACGTCGACGGTCGATGACGTCGGTGGTCAGCGGTATCGGTTGGGGCGTCGGTAGCGTCGATGGAGAGCGTCGGTGGAGAGCGTCGGTGGACGATAGCGACGTTCGGTGCCCGATCGTTCGGACGAGTGTAGAAACCTCGACCTGTTCTCTCCGGCACACGACACACACCGACCCCCTCGTTTCAGGTGGAACGTCGGGACGAGATGGGACCGGGGGGTCGGTCGGCGGTGTAGCGAGTATACTTCCAACAGCTACCGGCTTCTAGAAAAGGAAGTCCTCTAGTTTGCGGGTATTGTTTAATTGCGTATTACATAAGCGTTCCCCTTCTAGGAACCCCTCCCCTCCCCCCGCCCTCTCCCCGTTCCACCCGAAACGAAGGGGTGGGGGAGTGTCCCCCGAAATCGAGTCTCGCGAATCGTCCCGGGGAAATGGTATTCGTCCAGACGTGATGGATCGACGAGGAGTCGAACGACCGGTCGCTTCGAGCGAAAGGCTCCGCCCAGATTGGTGTCGACGTCCGGGGCGGGTTCGCCAACCACGCACTCCACCGGAAACGGGGGGCATCCGCCCTCGTCGAACCGGCCGTCCGATCGAGGGTTCGCGGTCGGCCCGTCCACGACCGAACCTGGAGTCGCCGAGCCGCCGTGACTCTCACCGTCGACGGCCGAGGGTACCGGAGCGACGCTCCTGCCGGCGACCTCAGAACCGGAGACGTCCGAACCGGAGACGTCCGCTGTCCCGCCGCCCTCACTTCGCGACGGCCGAGATTCGACCGGTGTTTCCGGGCGACAGCCATCGAGTTCCTAGCCGACGCCTCCCGAGTTCCTGACCGTCACCGAATCCAAGTCCCCAAACGCCATCGAACCCGAACCCCCGAACGGCACCGAACCCGAGCCCCGAACGAGATTCGACCGGGATCTCCGAAGGGGACTCGACGTCAGCCGACGAGTCCCGACGGGAGAGGGCACTCACCGGCGTACGACGGTCGATTCGTGCGAGCGCGTCGACGACGGTTCGGTGTGGGACTCGCGGCGACTGGACGTCGCTCCCGGCGAGAACGCCGCCGCCGAGACGACGCCGACTGGAGAAATCTACCGTATGTGCGTCTCTACGGCGGTTTCGTGAGGGTGTGGCCAGATAAGAAAGATTTTAATACTCTGGTACACCTTTAGTTCATCTGCATCAACTGGACGCGTTGGTAGGTTTTCGCTACTGCGAAACCGGATAATATCCTCCGGCTTCGCTCTCTCTGGCCGTTCCGGCGCGCGCGCTCCAAACGAAACGAAGGGGTTGCTATCCATCCATGTCAGACGAGAACCCGACACAACCGAACGACGGCACGTCTCAGGGGGACGCCGACAGGAGTTTCGAGGGGGTCGACCTCGACGACGTGGTGCTGGACGACGCGGACGAGGAGGGCAACCAGGGTCTGTTCGACGACCTGCTGTCCGGCGAACCCATCTTCGAGAACAAGGAGGTGCTTCGTCCGTCGTACACGCCACACGAACTGCCACACCGGAAAGAGCAGATAAACAAGATGGCGACGATTCTCGTCGCGGCGCTGCGCGGTGAGACGCCGTCGAACATCCTCATCTACGGCAAGACGGGGACCGGGAAGACGGCGAGCGCGAAGTTCGTCAGCCAGGAACTCGAAAGCACCTCCCAGAAGTACGAGGTGCCCTGCGAGGTCGAGTACATCAACTGCGAGGTGACCGACACCCAGTATCGCGTGCTCGCGCAACTGGCGAACAAGTTCATCGAGAACAACCTCGACCGTATCGAGGAACGCATCGACGACCTCGAACGACTTCGGGACGACGCCGCCCCGGACGCGACGTCCGACCCGGCGTCGATGGCCGACGCCGAGTTCGACTCCGTCGACGAGATAGACGACCGCATCGCGGAACTGGAAGACGACGCCGACGAGATGGAGACCGTCCCGATGACGGGGTGGCCGACCGACCGGGTGTACAGCACGTTCTTCCAGGCCGTCGACTACGAGGAGCGCGTGGTCGTCATCATGCTCGACGAGATCGACAAACTGGTCGAGAAGAGCGGCGACGACACCCTCTACAACCTCTCGCGGATGAACTCCGAACTCGAGAACTCCCGGGTGTCGATCATGGGCATCAGCAACGACCTGAAGTTCACCGACTTCCTGGACCCCCGGGTCAAGTCGAGTCTCGGCGAGGAGGAGATCGTCTTCCCGCCGTACGACGCCAACCAGTTGCGGGACATCCTCCAGCACCGCTCCGACGTAGCGTTCAAGCCGGACGCCCTCTCGGAGGACGTCATCCCGCTCTGCGCCGCGTTCGCGGCCCAGGAGCACGGTGACGCCCGGCGCGCGCTCGACCTCCTCCGGACCGCGGGCGAACTCGCGGAGCGCGACCAGGCCGAACTCATCGAGGAGGACCACGTCCGCAAGGCCCAGGACAAGATCGAACTCGACCGCGTGGTCGAGGTGGTTCGCACGCTTCCGACGCAGTCGAAACTCGTCCTCTTCTCGACCATCTCCCTCGAGAAGAACGGCGTCCACAACATCAACACGGGCGAGGTGTACAACGTCTACAAGCGACTCTGCGAGGAGATCGACGCCGACATCCTCACCCAGCGTCGCGTCACCGACCTCATCAGCGAACTCGACATGCTCGGCATCGTCAACGCCGTCGTCGTCTCGAAGGGTCGGTACGGCCGGACGAAAGAGATCAGCCTCTCGGTCCCCATCGAGGAGACCGAGGCCGTCCTCCTCTCGGACTCCCGGTTGGGCGACATCGACGACGTTCAACCGTCCATGCAGCAGGCCCGCTTCGACAACTGATGCGGTAGTTCCGTCCCTCCTCGACACGAAACGGAGGGGTTCGAAACCGCCGCAGGGCCGACGATACCCGTCCGGTTCGTCTCCGGGAACGGTCACCGTCGGATTTCTCTCACGAACGCTTCCCGTCGCCGAACACCTACGCCGTCGCTCAGGTCGCAACCGCAACACATAACACGATGCTCCGAGCGCTACCGCCTGGTGTACGCGACGCTGCCCGACCTGCTGCGGTTGCTCGCCCTCCCGGTCTTCGGATGGGCCGCGTGGCGCGACGTGAAGACGCGCCGCGTTCCGAACCAGACGTGGTACCCCCTCGCCGCGCTCGCCGTTCTCCTCCTCTGCTGGGAGGGGTGGCTGGCGTTGGGGGCGACGCCGCTCGAACGGCGGTGGTTCCTCGTTCGCGTCGTCGTGAGCCTCGGGTTCGTCGCACCGCTCGTGCTCGCGTTCTGGTGGTTCCGGGCCTTCGGCGGCGCGGACGCGAAAGCGTTCCTCGTCGTCGCCGCGCTGTTCCCGACGTATCCGCTCTACCACGTCGCAGGCTGGACGCTCCCCGTTCAGGGGACGGTCCTCGGCGTGTTCTCGCTCACGATACTGACGAACACCGTCCTGCTCGGCGCGCTGTATCCGGCGACGCTCGCGGTCCGGAACCTGCTGGCCGGCCGTATCTCTTCGGTGATGTTCGTCGGTCGGACGACGCCGTGGGACGAGATTCCGACGGCGCACGGGCGACTGCTCGAAACCCCGGAGGGAGTCTCGCGTAACGGCGCGGACCTGGACGCCGTCCGGATGTACCTCCGCTGGCGCGGAGTCACGCTCGCGGAGCTGCGCGAGCGGGCGAGCGACCTCCGGGACCCCGCCACGCTCCCCGACGAGCCGAACCCGCCGACGGACGGTGCCGTCCGCGGCCACGGAGCATCGGAGGACCCCGCGACCGACGGTGGCAGTGCCATCCAGAAGCGTCCTCCCTCCTCCGACTCGGGCTACGAGGACCCCTGGGGTGCGGCGGCGTTTCTCGACGACGTCGACCACGGCGCGTACGGCACGACGCCGGCCCAGCTCCGGCAGGGTCTGGACGTCCTCGTCACGGAGGAGACGGTGTGGGTGTCGCCCGGCATCCCGTTCATCGTCCCGATGTTCGCCGGTCTGGTCGCGGCGTTCACCTTCGGCGACCTGCTCTCCGGCCTGCTAGGACTGCTCGGGTTCGCCATCTGAGCTCCGTCCCGACTCGTCATTCGATGCCCGTCACGGTCGTCAGTAGGGTGTACATCCCGTAGCCCATCAGGATGGCGCTGACCAGCGAGGTGACCCACGCCCCGAGCGTGAACGCTATCTTCCGGCGGGAGACCCCGCCGGAGCCGACGACGAGGCCGCTCCCGACGACGCTGGAGATGATGATGTTGTTGAACGAGATGGGGATGCCGAGCGCGATGGCCACCTGCGCGACGAGGAACCCGGGGACGAGCGCGGCGATGGAGCGCCGGACGCCGAGCTGTGAGTACTCCCGCGACACCGCTTGCAGGAGACGGGGCGACCCCATCCACGCCCCGAGCAGGATGCCGACGCCGCCGAGGACGAGCAAGGCGATGCCGCCAACGGCGAAGTCGGCGAGGAGGGGTTCCAGCGGGCCGGTCGCCAGTCCGACCTGGCTGCCGCCGCTGGAGAACGCCACGACCGCGCCGAGACCGACGAGGAACTGTCTGACGCCGGCGTCGACCGACTGGACCATCGTGCGCCGGAGGATCAGAAAGACCGCCACCCCCGCGAAGAGACTCGTCACGACCGCCGCGACGTCGAAGGAGCCGACCAGCGTCGGCGTCGCTCCGACGCGACGAGAGACGAAGCCCGCCACGGTCGGCGTCGGTCCGGGAATGATTGTGAGGTCGACGTTCGCCAGTACGTACCCGACGAAGCCGCCCAGCAGCGGTATCGACATCGTCTCCGGCACGTCGTCGTGGCGTAGTAACCACGCGGTGGCGTAGGCGACGCTTCCCGAGACGAACGGCACGGACAGCCAGAAGGTGACGATGCGCCAGTAGGTGTCGACCGCCGGGTCGCCCCCGAGCGCGAGGCCGGCGCCGACCATCGCGCCCGTGACGGCGAACGCGGCCGGGATGGGGTAGCCCGTCCGGACGCCGAGGGCGATGAAGAGCGCGGACGTGAAGAGGCCGGCGGTGGCCGCCAGCGGCGTGAAGCTGACGCCGTCGATGAGGCCGGTGCCGACCGTCTCGGAGATGCTGCCGCCTTGCGTGACGGCGCCGAGCGCGGCGAACACGCCGATGAGGAACGCGGCGCGCATCGTCGGGATGGCGTTCGCGCCGACGGCGGGCGCGAACGGCGGTGAGTTGCTCGACGCGCCGAGCGCCCACGCCATGAAGAAGCTGGCCAGTACCGCGACGAAGACGACCGCTAGCGTGCCGACCCCCATCTACAGGACCTCGTGGATGCGTCGCGTGACGCGCGGCCGGACGCCGGTCGGCCGCCGCGCCAGGATGACGGTGCTGTCCGAGCGCCGACCGACCGACTGCGAGACCGTGCCGACGAGTCGCCGCCGGATGAGGTTGCGACGGGTCGTCCCCATGACCGTCACGTCGTGGTCGTCGGCAGCCTCGACCACGGCGTCCGCGACGTCGCCGCGCTCGACGCGCGTCTCGACGGTCGCCGGTCGGGCTATCGCGGCCGTCTCGGTGAGCAGTTGCTCGGCGGTCGCCCGGTCGTCGCCGTGGCCGACGACTCGGAGCAGGTCGACGCGGGCGTCGTTGGCGACCGCGATGGCGCGAGCCACCTCGGTCGCGAGCGTGGCGTGCGGACCCTCCGCGACGGGGACGAGCACCGACTCGACGCCGTCGGCTTCGACTCCCAGTTTCTCGACCAGCACGTCGCAGGGCGCGCTCCTGACGAGGCGGTCGACGTTCGACCCGAGAACGACCTCGCTGGTGCGCCGGCGCTCTTGCCAGCCGACGACCAGCGCGTCGCAGTCGAACTCGACGACGGCGTGGACGAGCGCCCGGGCCACGTCGTAGGCGACGAGTAGTTGTCCCCGGACCGGCACTGCACCCCCGGCGGTCTCGACGACGTTGTCGAGAATCTCTTTGCGCTCGCCGCCGAACTGCCGTTTGATGACTTCGTCCTCGAACAGCGCGAACGGCGACTGGCGCTGGGTGACGACGACGCTCAACACGAGCACCTCGCCGCCGGCGTCGCGCGCGACGTCGACCGCGGTCCGCGTCAACTGGGCGGCCCGCTCGGGATGGGCGACCGCGACCGCGACGCGGTAATCGTTCTCCCGACTCATTTCGACGTCGTACGACGGGAACGGGGAAAAGCGTTCGTCCCGGTACAGGACGACGGCCTCGACGCACGAGGTGAAGCGACTCGCGACTGACTTCCTGTTGAAACGATGGCCTCGAACTCCTCCTCGCCCACGTTTATCGTCCGGGAGCCGAAATCGAAACGCATGGAACGGAACGCTCGCTTGCTCGCTGGCGCGCTCGCGGGGAGCGCGCTCGCTGCGGCCGTCCACGTTCTCGTCCTCGCTGACGTCGGCGTCACCGTCTCGCTCGCGTTCGTCTGGAGCGTCGGCGTCGCGCTGGCACTCCGCCTCCACCGCTACACCGCCGGTCCGAACAGCTTCCGCGTCGGACGCTGGTCCGGCCTCGGAACGCTGGTGATGACCGTTCCGGCACTGGTCGGACTGGTCGGCGTGCCGGTCGACCTCCGACTCGCGCTCGGTCTCCTGCTCGTCGGCACGGGCTTCGCCGGGGTGCAGGTCGGCGTGGCGACGATGGTCGAACGCGAGGAGGGCACCGTTTCGAGTGGAGAACGCGACGCGAAACGGGATGCCGTTTCGGAGTCCGACGGCTCCGGAAAAACGAAGTAGTTCAGTCGTCAGCGTCGTCGGCTTCTCCGCCGTCGGCGACGGGTCTGCCGGTCTGCTCGCTACGCGCGGACGAGATGTTTCGGTAGCCGATTCTGGCGAGCGCCAGCGCGAGGCCGGCGAGCACCAGCGAGAGGATCGACTGGACGGCCAGCGAGATGGCTTCCGCCGTCGTGTCGGCGTTCAGGGCACCCGTCGGCGCGCGCAGCAGACCGATCCACAGCAGCGCGACGATGGTCACCGCGAACATCAGCACGAGCGGGCCGCCGGTGCTCAGCAACTGCTTGTCGTCGTCCCAGTTGACGAGCCAGATGGTCGCGGTCAGCAGCGCCAGCGCGGCGAGCAACTGGTTCGCGCTGCCGAACAGCGGCCAGAGGCTGCCCCAGGTTCCGCTGGCGACGAGGACGTACGCCAGGACGCACTGGACGCCGGCGTTGACGTAGCGGTTCGTCGCCGTCTTCTGGGCGCTCGTCTCGGGCGTACCGATGATCTCTTCGAACATGTAGCGACCCAGTCGCACCGCGGTGTCGGTGCTGGTCAGAAGGAAGCTGACGAAGACGAGGCCGATGAACGGGATGCCGTAGGTCGCGGGGACGCCCAGGCTCGTGAGCATGACGCCGCCGCCTGTCGGGAAGTTCGCCAGCGCTCCCGCGAGCCCGCTGGAGAACTCGGTCGTGGCGACGATGGCCAGCGCTGCGACCGCGGTGGTCGCGAGCAGCCCCTCGCCCAGCATTCCGCCGTACCCGATGACGCGAGCGTCGCTCTCGGTGTTGAGTTGCTTCGCGGTCGTCCCCGAGGATACCAGCGAGTGGAACCCGCTGATGGTCCCGCAGGCGATGGTGACGAACAGGAACGGGAAGATGGGTCCGAGCGAATCGCTGACGAAGCCCGTGAACGCTGGCAGTTGCGTTTCGAGCGCCGAGTAGGTCGTCCCGTCGACCGTCACCGGGTCGAACGTGCCCAGCGAGCCGAGGACGATGCCCACGACCATCCCCCCGACGCCGGCGTACAGCAGGAACGACGACAGGTAGTCGCGCGGTTGCAGCAGCGTCCACACGGGGAGGACGCTAGCGACGAACGCGTAGAGGACGACGATGGGGACCCACGCGGCGACGTTCACGTTCTGGGCGCTCGCCAGCGGGAGCCACGACCCGCCGTCGCCGAACAGGACGATGGCGTCGGAGGCCAGGTCCGGATGGCTGAACAGCGCGATCGGGTACTGGATGCCGACCCAGACGCTGGCGAACACGCCGGCGACGAAGATGGCGGTCCCGACGAGGAACGGCAGGTCTAGCTGGTAGAGCCAGACGCCGAACACCAGCGCGAGCATGATGTACAGCATGCTCGCCGTGGCCGCGCTCGGGAACGCGTCGAAGACGACGGCCACGACGAGCGCGAACACGGCGATGACGAGGATGATCGTCAGGAACGCGAACCACAGCAACATGTCCTTGCCGCGCTCGCCGACGTACTCGCCCATGATGTAGCCGATGGACTTGCCCTCGTGGCGCAGACTGCCGGACAGCGACATGAAGTCGTGGACCGCCCCCAGAATCGGGTTGCCGATGGCGATCCAGAGGACGGCTGGCAGCCAGCCGAACGCCGCGCCCGCCGTAATCGGGCCGACGATGGGCGCGCCGCCCGCGATGCTCGAGTAGTGATGCCCCAACAGGACCGTCTTCTTGGCGGGAACGTACTCCTGCCCGTCTTCGTACTTGTGGGCCGGTGTGTCCCGACTGTCGTCCAGTTCGACGAACCGCGCCAGGTATCGCGAGTACCCGAGGTAGCCGACGCTGAACAGCGCCAGCACTCCAAGTACCATCCAAATGATAGATGTTGCCATGGTATTCTGCCCCAGGGTTCAAAAATTCACGTACCACAATAAATGTTCCTTTCGTTTCCCGCAGAATGGAGCGCTCCACCGCTCGAAAATAGGTTTGTTGTCTACTCCGGGAGGTTACTACAGCCCTCGAACATGTACGAACGTATCTATTGACGGATTCGTTACCGAATCGTCGGTCGACGGCGACCGCCGCCGTGGCCGGCCACTGCGGTCACGGAGCACGCTCGGCTACTTCGCCGACTCGCTGACGGCCGGCGGTGCTTCGACCTCGACCGCCAGTTCGGCCGCGACCTCCGCCAGCAGCGAGCCTTTCACCTCCTCGATGCGCTCCTCGATGGTGGCGACGACGGGTTCGTCGAACGCCGAGCGTATCTCGTCGATGCGGTCGCGCTCGGTGCGACAGCGCTCGCGGAGGTAGCGCGCACCTCGGCCCCCCTCGTCGTCGTCCGGTTCCGGCGTCACCTTGTTGACGACCAGCCCTTCCACGTCGAGGTCGTACTCCGTCAACTCCTCGATGGCCCGCCCCGTCTCGCGAATCGAGAGTTCGTCCGGGTTCAGGACGAGGTAGAACGCGGCCTCCTTGCGGAGAACGCGTCCCGCGAACTCGAAGGTCTCCTTGCGCTCCTCGAGTCGCCGGATGATGGGGTCGTCCTCCGCGCGCCGCCGAGCCTCGTGCTCGCCGACGGCCGCCTTCTCGAACAGTTCGATGCTCTTCGCGCGCTTGTCGAGCAGTCGGTCTATCCAGTCCCCGAGGAACTCCGGCAGGCCGAGCAGGCGGAGGGTGCCGCCGGTCGGCGAGGTGTCGAAGACGACGCGGTCGTACTCCTCGCTGTCGCGCATCACGTCCACGAACCGGTCGAACAGCGCCGCCTCGTGCGCACCCGGAGTCTTGTGGGCGAGTTCTATCTGGCGGTCGATGGCGTTGACGACGGCGGGGCTGACCTGGTCGCTCATCGCCCGCTTTATCTCCTGCATGTGACGCTGGACCTCCTCGTCGGGGTCGATCTCCATCGCCCACAGGTTCTCGTGGCCCTCGACCGGTGCGGGGTCGTCCCCGAACTGCTGGTCGAACACGTCGGAGGTGCTGTGGGCCGGGTCCGTCGAGACGACGAGGGTGTCGAGACCGGCGCGAGCGCACTTCAGGCCGTAGGCGCTCGACACCGTGGTCTTGCCGACGCCGCCCTTGCCGCCGAAGAAGACGAACTTCATGTTAGAAGTGATACTGCTGGCCCTTGCGTTCGATGAGCGACTCGCGGTCCCACATCCGGCGCTCGAACTGCTCGAACTCCTCGCCGAGATACGGCAGCAGTTCGGCGGTGTAGTAGGAGACGGGACTCGGGATGCCGAAGGCGTCCGAGAAACAGGCGAACATGAACTCGTCTTCGATGTCCTCCGCCTCCTTCTCGATGAGTTCGAACGAGGGATGCTCTATCATCCCGTGGTAGAGTCCGTGCAGCACCTCCCGTAGCCAGTCGCGGTACGCGGCGATCCGCTCGTGGAGCGTCATACCCTCACAAGGGAGGCCCCGCGGTTAAGGCTTCGCCACGCTCGCGTGCGGTCCCCGGGCGCGTCGGAGCGGTCGCTCGCGTCCGCCTCGCGTATCGTCACTCGACGTCCGCTGCGAGCGCGTCGAGCAGTCGCCGGAGTTCACCGCGGCGCTTCCACGCCGCGACCCGGTCGGACACCGACGCGACCGGCAGGCCGAGCGACACGGACGACCGCGCGATCACCCGCGTTCCCTCGTTCTCGCGGTCCAGCGTCAGCGTGGTCTCCATCGATTCGAACGGCCCCTCGTCGCCGCGCTGACGGTACGCGATGCCCGCTTCGCGCTCCTCGAAGACGAGCACCGTCTGGAGGCCGCCGCCGCGCGCGAGCACGGCAGTTTCGTCCTCGCCCTCCTCTACCTCGTTCACCGAGAACGTTCCCTCGAACCGGACGACGCGCTCGGGCAACAGTTCGCGCTCAATCTCCGCCGGTGTCGCGTTCACGAACCGCGAAACCTCGACCGTTCGCATGTCGATACCGTGGCACGCACGCCGGATAAAGTATCGTTAGGTTATAGCCCCCCGCCGAGCATCTCTCGAGTATGACCATCGAGGAACGGGGCGACGCCCACCTCATCACGCACGCGCTGGCGAAAGACACCCTCTCGAAGCTCCGAGACGTCGAGACCGAGCAGGTCGGCTTCCGCAAGGGACTCGTGAAACTCGGTCGCATCTGCGGCTACGAGATAATCGACGGCGCGATGGACACGGAGTACGTCTCCATCGAGACGCCGATGACCGAGACGACCGGCGAGCGCGTCAAGGGACTGGACGACGTGGTCATCGTCAACGTCCTGCGCGCCGCGACGCCGTTCGTCGAGGGACTGCTGAAGGCGTTCCCGCGGGCCAAGCAGGGCGTCATCTCGGCGGGCCGCGACGAGGAGGCCGGGATGGACGACGGCCAGTTCCCCATCACCATCGACTACATCAAGCTCCCGGAGATAACCGAGAAGGACACCGTCATCGTCGCCGACCCGATGCTCGCCACCGGAAGCACGATGTGCGCGGTGCTGGAGGAGGTCCTCGCGGAACAACCCAATCCGGAGAATCTGTTCGTCCTCTCGGCCGTCAGCGCCCCGGACGGTCTGCTCCGCGTGGGCGACCAGTTCCCGGAGGCCGACCTGCTGACGGTGAGCATCGACGACCGCCTCGACGACGACGGGTACATCGTTCCCGGCCTCGGCGACGCCGGCGACCGTGCGTTCCGGACGAAGTAAGCGCGCGCCACCCCTCCCTCGTCTCGGGCGCGACCGCAGCGGACCGTCGCGTCGATGCCCGTGGTACTCCGGGTCCGAGAGCGACGAACCCGGATGTAACGGTACTCGGCGTCACGAACGTCGGGAGAGCGGTGCCGGGGCGTCCCCGACCGTCGACTCACTCCAGTTTCGAGAAGTCGGTCTCGACGTCGCCGTCCCGGTCGAGGTCGACGATGGCCTCGAACATGCCCATGAAGCGCTCTATCTGCTCTTCGTCGTGGACGCCCTTCGAGAGGTGGAACAGACCGACGGCGTCGTGTTCGGCCAGCAGGTCCAGCAGGTCCGCGACGGCGTCGTGGACCCGCTGTTCGTCGGCGTAGTACGCCATCTCGGTGATCGAGTCGAGGCTGATGCGACGCTTGCCGTCGGTGTTGGTGAGGAAGCGTTCGGTCACGTCGAGGATGCCTTCGAGGTCGTCGGGCGAGGAGACGTAGTGGACATCGTCGGCGTTGCGCCGGGAGTAGCCCCGTTCGATGGAGAGCGTGTCGAGGATGTCGGCCTTGCTCTCGTCGACGTCGTAGTGGTCGAGTTTCTGTTTCACCTCGCGGGCGGTCGTCCGCGTCGAGATGACGAGAAAGCGGTCGGTGTCGGTCTTCAGGAAGTCGGTGTCGATTCGGTCCGTCTCTCCCGTACTCGGATGCAGCAGCAGTACGCCGGTCCCGCCCGGCACTGTCTCCGGCGTGTTCTCGATTGCGAGCCGATAATCCATATTCGTCGGTAACTGGGGGCTAAGACTTAAAATATGCGGGAAAACGTCTCGACACTGTCGGGACTCAGAACACGCTGTCGGCGGTCGCCGCGCCGACCACGCTGAAGATAGCCCCGACGCTGATGGCCTTCAGCGTCGTCACCACCACGCGCGAAGACGCCTCGCCGTCGAGCAGGCCGTCCTGCAGGAACGTCTCGGGTGCGGCCAACGTGAGCGCCAGGATGGTTACGGACCCGAACGCGACGCCCATGAGCGAGACGAACCGCGCCGGCACGCCCGCCACCTCCGCCTCGCGGTCGGGGTCGCGCTCGTCGTCGGCCTTGTACAGTGCTCCGTACCCGATTCCGAAGACGATGCAGACGGTTCCCAGCGCGTGCAGCCACGTCATGTTCCCCGCCAGCACCCACACCTCCTCGGTAACGACGAACGGCCCCGCGAGCAGGAACCCGCCGACTATCTGCTGGGCGCTGTCGGCGAGAGCGTACCGTTTTTTCGACCCGACCATACCGTGACGACGGCCCGAACGGCTTTAAGTATCCGGTCTCGGTCGTTCGGTCCTCGTCCGTTCCGAACCGACTTTGACCCCCGCGCACCACTGGCCGACCATGAGCGTCCGCGAGGAGTTCGACGAGTGGGCGGCCGAGGGCCGCGACCGCGGAATGGAGGAACGGCACTGGCACACGGCCAAACACGTGCTCGCCCGGATGCCGGTCGAGGCGGGCGACACGGTGCTCGACCTCGGCTGTGGCAGCGGGTACGCCGGGCGTGCGCTCCGTGACACGAAGGAGGCGGGTCGGGTGTACGGTATCGACGGTTCGCCGGAGATGGCGCACAACGCCCGGGGGTACACCGACGACGCGAACGTCGCCTTCGTCGTCGGCGACTTCGAACACCTCCCGTTCGCCGACGACAGCGTCGACCACGTCTTCTCGATGGAGGCGTTCTACTACGCCAGCGACCCCCGCGAGACCCTGCGGGAACTCCGGCGCGTACTCCGCTCCGGCGGTACGTTCTCGTGCGCGGTCAACTACTACGAGGAGAACGTCCACTCCCACGAGTGGCAGGAGTTCATCGAGGTGGAGATGACGCGCTGGAGCGCCGCCGAGTACCGCGAGGCGTTCCGCGAGGCCGGATTCCACGTCGCCCAGCAGGACAACGTCCCGGACCGCGAGACGGAGATTCCGCCCGCGGATGCGTTCCCGACGGACGACTGGGACTCCCGCGAGGCGATGGTCGAACGCTACCGCGAGTTCGGGACGCTGCTGACCGTCGGCGTCGTTCCCTGACCGCTCCTCGCCTTCTCCCCCTTTACTTCGTGTGGAGAGCGGAAGATAGCGTGGGTCTCCTTCTCCAGTCGAAACGAGAAATTGTTCCGTATCTCTCGCTCGGCGTTCCCCTTCGATGCGAGCGACACGTCGAGGAGCTACAGGCGGACGGACGACTCTCCGGTCGCTACCGCGTCCGTCCAGTCCCGCGAGCTCCGGAGTTCGTCGACGGAGGTCGGCGACGAAGGGGAGTCCGGCTCCGGTCGTAGCGACAGTTGCCAGTGGCCGACGTCGCGCCACTCGCCGTGCTTGTAGCCGACCGCCTCGTACACGCCGACGCGCTCGAACCCCAGCGCTTCGTGTAGCGCGACGCTCGCCGGGTTCGGCAACGCTATCACCGCGACTGCGTTGCAGAACCCCTGTCGTCGCAGGACGGCGAAGAGCGACTCGTAGAGGCCGCGAGCGACGCCACGTCGCCGTCGACCCTCGCGAACGTAGACGGAGACGTCGACCGACCACCGGTACGCCGGTCGGTCGTTCCGGTGGCTGGCGTACGCGTATCCTACCACCGTCCCCTCGTGTTCGCACGCCAGCCACGGGAGGTCCCCGGTCGTCTCGCGGACCCGCGACGCCATCTCCTCGGCGGTCGGCGGCGTCGTCTCGAACGAGACGGCCGTGTTCTCCACGACCGGCGAGTAGATAGCCGTCATCTCCTCGGCGTCGGCCGCGGTCGCCAGCCGTATCGTCGTTGCCATGGCGATCCGTCCACTCCCCACCTGATAAACCCGTCGCGCCCCGGAAACCGAATCCGCACGCTTCGGAGTTCGTCTCGCAGTCGACAGTGAGATGGCCGAGAACTCTCCGACCGTCGGAGAGTTTACGCACCGATATCGAAGAAATCAACCGCTTCGTTTCGACTGGAGATTCGGCCGGCGTCGCCGTCAGACGAACTTCCGGACGGTCACGTCGAGCGTGTCGAGGTCGACGATGGGCGCGAAACCGGCGTCGGGGTCGATGTTGACGCTCTTCTGGAAGGCGGTCTGGGCCTGCCAGCACCCCGAGTTGATGGCCGTGACGTTGTGGTACTTGCCGAACCCGAGCTTGTGAACGTGACCGGTGTGGAAGATGTCCGGCACCTCGTCGATGACCAGGTAGTCCTTCTCCTCCGGCGCGATGCGGGTGTGGCCGCCGTACTGCGGGGCGACGTGGCGCTTCTTCAGGAGCTGGTACATCGCCTTGTGCGGGTCGTCGTAGCTCGCCTTCCCGTCGGGCAGTTCGGCGATGACCTCGTCCAGCGAGACGCCGTGGTACATCAGCACCGAGACGCCCTCGACGGTCACCGTCGACGGGTTGCCCGTGATGCGGGCGTCGTGGACGTCCATTATCGACCGCAGTTCCTCGTCGAACCCCGGCTGTGGTTCGGCGAGCCGGACCGCGTCGTGGTTGCCGGGAATCATGACGATCTCCATGTCGCCCGGCACCTCCTTCAGGTGTTCCGAGAACTGCTCGTACTGCTCGAAGATGTCCACGATGTCGAGTTCCTCGTCCTGGTCGGGGTAGACGCCGACGCCCTCGACCATGTCGCCCGCGACGAGCAGGTACTCGACGTGCTCCGCCTCCTCCGTGTGGAGCCAGTCGGCGAACCGCGACCACGCGTCGGCGAGGAACTCCTGGCTACCGACGTGGACGTCGCTGATGAGCGCGGCCTGGACGTGCCGGTCGGCGGTCGAGGGCGAGTAGGTCCGCGGCACGTCCGGGAAGTGAAGCGAGTCGACGAACAGGATGCCGGCGTCGTCGGCCAGCGTCCCCTCGACCGCGATGGCCTCGTCGAGCATGAGTTCGTCCACCACGTCGGCGAACTCCCGGTCTTTCATGACCAGACAGGGGAAGGTGCCGTTCGTGTCCTCCAGTTCGACCAGCCAGTGACCGCTCGCCGTCGAGCGGATGTCGCTTATCATCCCGACGATGGCCGCATCGCTGCCGCCGGGCATCTCCGCGACGGCGTTCGTCGGTCGGGCGTTCACCCGCCCCCGAAGCTGTCCGGAGAGCCGCTTGAAGCGGTCGCGGAAGACGGAGACGAAATCCTCGTACTCGCCGGTTCCCGTGCTCTCGTCCGTTACGTCGCCGTCGATGGCGACCGACCGGTCGGCGACGCTCCGGGACGTCGTCACCCCCGCTCCGTCCGACCGTCCCTGCGCCGACCCGCTCGCGGACCCCTCCGTTTCGACTGGAGACGCCCCCTCCCGGGGACCCGAACTCCCATCGCCGTTTCCAGTTGAAACGGAGGGGTCGGCGGACTCGTCGCCGTTCCCGTCGAGGGTCCGCCTGACGTGTTCGGCGGAGAGTTTCAGTGCGTCCTCGGGGGCGGATTCGACTGCGCGGTCGAGCGCGCCCACGGGGTCGGGCGCGGACGCGAGCAGCGTCACCGCTTCGCGGTCGGCGTTGTACCCGCGGCTCGTCAACTCCCGCACGATTCGAGCCGGGGTTTCGAGTGGCACGAGTTGAAAGAAGCGCGGGGGCGGCCAAAAATCTAGCGAACCAACCCAGAAGGTTGACAACCCGGGATGGCTAACCGGGACCGTAATGAGTCCTCCAGACGAGTCGTCGTCCGACGGTGGGAGGGACCGGCCGGTTTCGGAGGACCGGTTCGGTCCGGACTCCGACCGTCCCTCCGATTCCGACCGGTCGCAGGGGCACGACCCCGAGGACCCCCCCGGTCGAGAGTGGTCCGCCGGGCCGGACCGGTCCGGCCCGGTCGGCTGGTGGCGGTGGTTCCGGACCACCGACAACGGAACCGTCACGTTCGTCCGCGAGATGCTGGAGAGCGCCGCCGTCGTCGTAGCCATCGGTCTCCTCCTGTTCGCCGTCAGCGGCGTCTGGCCGCCGATGGTCGCCGTCGAGAGCGGGAGTATGGAACCCCACATGGAGCGAGGAGACCTCATCTTCGTCATGGAGGAACACCGACTCACCTCGGGCGCCGCCGTCGACGGCACCGGCATCGTCACCTATCAGGCCGGCCAGGGTGCGGACTACAGGAGCTTCAGCAACTACGGCGACGTGATAATCTACAAGCCGGACGGCGAGTCCGACCGGACGCCGATAATCCACCGGGCGCGCTTCTGGGTCGAGGAGGGCGAGAACTGGTACGACGAGGCCGACAAGTCCTACCTCGGTAGCGCGGACAGTTGCAAGGAGATAGAGACCTGTCCCGCCCCGCACGACGGCTTCATCACGAAGGGCGACGCCAACGGCGCGTACGACCAGGTGGTCGGCATCAGCGAACCCGTGCGTCCGTCCTGGGTCCGGGGCACCGCCGAGGTGAAGATACCGTGGCTCGGCCACGTCCGCCTGTTCTTCTCGCGGGCGAGCGCGCCGGCCAGCCCCCAGTACGGTTCGACCGCGGAGTACGGCCCGTCGACGGGCGACGACGTGACCGCGCCGTCGCTCGCGAACTCGAACGAGTCGGCGTCGCACTCCGCCGTCGTGCCGACGTGACTGCCCGCGCGACGCATCTCATTCGACGCCGACCCTGACCGACGCGGCGACGAAACGACGGTCGGTCCAGCGACGTCGGTGCTCCTCTCGGCGTCGGTGTCCGAAATCACGCGTTCTAAGCCGATTCGTCCGGGCGTCGGCCCGCACGGAGCCCTGGCCGACGCTCCTCGATAGTTCGGGAAAGGAAGCGCGTCGCGATGTATAGCGGAGTGCTATACGCTGGTTTATATGACGCGGTTCTGCAGGTAGTCGAGGTGCTTGGCGTTGTAGACGATCTGGACCTCGTCCTCGGCCGCGCTACCGATGCAGGTCAGGCGGACCTGCTTCTCCTCGACCTCCTCGTCGCTGAGGATCTGCTGCATGTCCATGTCGATCTCGCCCTTCTTGAGGATGGCCGCGCAGTTCGCACAGGCACCGGCGCGGCACGAGAAGGGCCAGTCGTAGCCCTGCGCCTCGGCCGCTTCGAGGATGTACTCGCCTTCGTTCACGTCGAGCGTGCCGTAGTCCTCGTCGCCGAGGCCGGCGTCCTCCGCCTTCTCGAAGAGGTCGTCGTCGTTAATGTCCCATCCCTGGTCGTCCAGCACTTCGTAGTTGAGGTATTCAACGGTGGGCATCACCTCGTGGTTCGCCCGGCGTACGGTTAGTAGTTATTGTTTATCCCGACCCTGTCTATAAATCGGGAACGACCGATGAAACGGGGCCCGCGCTACAGCGGGACGTACTCGAACAGCAGGAACGACGCCAGCGCGGACATGCTCGGCGTGATTATCCAGAGGCCGACGACCCGCGCCGTCGTCGAGGGGTTGAACAGGTCGCTCGCGGCGAGCACGTCGGGGTCTTCCTCGCCGATTCGGGCCACCTCGTTCTCGGGTTCGGCGGCGATAGCGCCGACCGACATCTCCGAGCGCTCCTCCGACTCGTCGGGACCTTTGACCGCCGCGGCGGCCGCGTCCGAAATCCGCACCGTCCGCGTCGCCCGGCCCCAGCCGAGACCGACGATGCACATCGTCGCGCTCACCGCGAGGCTGGCCGGGATGCCGAGTTCGGAGAGGAACGTGATGATGCTGGCGCTGACCACCTCGACGATGAGCGCCGCGAGCAGCGGCAGGTCGGTCAGGTCGTTGCCCACCGTGTCGAGCGTCCGCCGCGCGATGGTGAACGCCCCGATTGCGGTCGCGCCCGCCGCCAGGAGGACGCCGGAACTCTCCCCGATAGCGTCGGCCCCGACCAGCGGCGCGACGGCGTTAGCCACGTTCGAGGCGCCCGCGGAGAAGGCCATGTAACAGCCAATGCCGACCACGAGGCCGTTGACGACCAGTTGCTTGGGCGTCGCGGTCGCGGAGACGGTGGGGTACGGCAGCGACCCGACGCGGGAGAACTCGATGAGGGGGCCTTCGGACTGTTCGAGCCTGAACCAGGCGTCGAGATACGGGTAGAGGTAGCGCCCGATGACGGCGCAGATCCAGAACGCGATGACGGGGGCGAGCAGCCACGCCGAGACGATCTGGAACATGACGCTCTCCCGGAGCGTGCCCGTCGCGACGCCGAGACCGGCGATGGCTCCGACCGCCGTCATCGACGTGGAGGCGGGGACGCCGAAGAGGTTCGAGATGAGCAGCGCCAGTCCGACGAAGAAGAGGACGCCGACGCTGGCCACGAGCGTGAACTCCTTACTGGGGACGATTTTCCCGCCCATCGTCGCGATGACGTTGCGGCCGACGGTCCAGCCGCCGACGAGGAAGAACGCCGACATCAGGGTCGCAGCACCGAGCTTCGAGACGGTGTGGCTGCCGACCGCCGGGCCGAACGCCACCCCGGTGGAGGACCCGCCGATGTTGAAACCCACGAAGACGGCGACTGCGAGACCGACGAGTAGAAGGACATCGACCATATCTAATTTAATTCGACCCACCGTCTTAAACGGTGTCGACTCGGTGCCTTTAGACCCGCCGTGGACGAAGGGGGCGTATGTTCCCCGAGTTCGAGGTCGTCCCCGCGGTGGACGTCCAGGACGGCGACGTCGTCCAGCTGGTACAGGGAGAGCGAGGCACCGAGAAGCGCTACGGCGACCCGGTCGAGGCGGCCGGCCGCTGGGTCGACCAGGGAGCCGAGACGCTCCACCTCGTCGACCTGGACGGAGCGTTCGACGGCGAGCGGGCGAACGCGCCCGCCGTCGAAGCCATCCTCGACGCCGTCGACGTGGACGTCCAACTGGGCGGCGGCATCCGCACGGTCGACGACGCCACCGACCTGCTCTCCCGGGGCGTCGACCGGGTCATCCTCGGCACCGCCGCGGTCGAGAACCCCGACATCGTCGAAGCCATCAGCGCCGAGTATCCCGGTTCCGTGATGGTGAGCCTCGACGCGAAAGACGGCGAAGTGGTCGTGTCGGGGTGGACCGAGAAGACCGGCCTCGACCCGGCGGAAGCGGCGGCGCGCTACGAGGACCTCGGCGCCGGGGCGATACTGTTCACCGACGTGGACGTCGAGGGACGGATGGAGGGCGTCCAGACCGAACAGGTGCGTCGCGTGGTCGAGGCGGTCGACGTTCCCGTCGTCGCCAGCGGGGGCGTCGCCACCGTCGCGGACGTTCGCGCGCTCCGGGACGCGGGCGCGGCCGCGGTCGTCGTCGGGAGCGCCCTGTACGAGGGCGCGTTCACGCTGGAGGAAGCCCGGGCGGCGCTCGACTGACCCCGGTCAGCGCGCCAGACGGTCGAGGTTCCGTACCGTGTCGGGAACCTCCATGAACTCGACGCGCGGTTCGGCCAGCAGGAACGCGCCGGCGACGGCCATCGGCGCACCCAGCAGGAGTCCGGGAACGGTCCCGCCGAGGAGGGCACCCATGAGGACCATGAGCGTAGCGAGTACGTCTCGTTTCATATCGTGTTCCTACGAACGCGAGCAAGATATAGCTACGTCAGACGCGTGTCAGAAGGACGAAAACAGCCGAAAGGAGACAGGTCGAGCGGACGACCGGACCGTTCGCACGCTCGCTGAGCGACCGTCGAACGGAACTGCCTTGTCGCTGTGGGACCTCCCACCGGATATGAGCGATCGCACCGCCGCCGTCACCCGAGAGACGGCGGAGACGGAGATAGAGGTGACCCTGGACGTCGACGGCGACGGCGACTCGACCGTCGAGACGGGCGTCGGCTTCTTCGACCACATGCTCGACAGTTTCGCGCGCCACGGGCTGTTCGACCTGACCGTGCGCGCGGACGGCGACCTCCACATCGACGACCACCACACCGTCGAGGACGTGGCCATCACGCTCGGCGAGGCGTTCGACGAGGCGCTCGGCGACCGCCGGGCCATCGAGCGCTTCGCCGACCGGACGGTCCCGCTGGACGAGGCCGTCGCGGAGGTCGTCGTGGACGTGAGCGGCCGCCCTCTCTTCGAGTTCGACGGCGACTTCTCCCAGGAGCAGGTCGGCGAACTGACGAGCCACATGGCCGGCCACTTCTTCCGCTCGCTGGCGATGAACGCCGGACTGACCATGCACGCCGCCGTGTCGGGCGAGAACGCCCACCACGAGATAGAGGCGCTGTTCAAGGCCAGCGCGCGCGCGTTGGACGACGCGACGCAGATAGACGAGCGCCGGAGCGACGTGGCGAGCACGAAAGAGAGCCTCTGAACCGATTCCGGCACGGTCCCTCCGGAACTCCGTCGCCGACGGCGGTCCGACCGGCGGCGCCGGTCGGGACGGCGAGCGTGCGGACCGCCGGGCGCGGCGTGCCGACCGCCGGCGCTAGTACCGGACGAGCCTCGGGCCGACGCGCGGACTCGTACGAGGACGTCGCGACCGTCGAACCGACCGAACGCGGGTCCCTGCAAGTACAGCCGTCGGTAATAAGGACGTCGTGACCGTCGAACTGTGCCGTGAACCGCTCGAACGCCTCCTCGACCACCGCCCCCGTCGCACAGCACTGCGCGCGACCGTCGTGCGAGACTCGCTCGCCCGCCGAGGTCCGGGAGGGGGAGCCGTGACTCCGGAACTGAAGAACCTCGAAGACCAGGTGCTCGTCGTCACCGGCGCGTCGTCCGGCATCGGTCTGACGACCGCGCGGATGGCCGCGGACCGCGGAGCACGGCTGGTGCTCGCCGCCCGTAGCGAGGACGCGTTGCAGGAGTTGACAGAGGAGATAACGCAGGCCGGCGGCGACGCGGTGTACGTCGTCGCCGACGTTAGCGACCGGGACGACGTCCGCGAGATAGCGCGGGTCGCGGAGGAGACGTACGGCGATTTCGACACCTGGGTCAACGTCGCGGGCGCGTTCCTCTACGGCAAACTGGAAGACACCCCCGTTGAGGACATGCGACGACAGTTCGACACCAACGTCTGGGGCCTGCTGTACGGCTCGCTCGAAGCCGCCGACCACCTGAAAGAGCGCGGCGGTGCCATCGTGAACATCGGTAGCGTCGTCTCCGACCAGGCGCTGGCCCTACAGGGCAGCTACTCGGCTTCCAAGCACGCCGTCAAGGGCTTCACCGACGCGTTGCGCATGGAACTGGAAGAAGAGGGCGCGCCGGTGTCCGTGACGCTCATCAAACCCAGCGCCATCGACACGCCCTATCCACAGCACGCGAAAAACTACATGGACGAGGCGGCGACGCTTCCGCCGCCCATCTACGCTCCGGAGACGGTAGCGCGCTCGATACTGCACGCCGCGGAACACCCCGACCGCGAGGTGTTCGTCGGCGCGGGCGGCAAGAGCATGTCCGTGCTCGGCCACTACGCGCCGAGTTTCATGGACACGCTCGTGGAGACGGTGTTCGTCCCGCTGCAGAAGAAGGACCGCCCGCCGCGTTCGGACGAGCAGAATATTCTCGACGATCCGGTCGGCGACCTCGAACAGCGCGGCGACTACGAGGGTCACGTCTCCGAGACCAGCCTCTACACGAAGCTCTCGCAGCGCCGGACGACGACCGGTACGGCGCTCGCCGCCGTCGGTGTCGTCGCTCTGATGCTGTACGCGCGCTACAGGGCGATGCGCGGCAGAGACGGCGGGGACGCCTGAGCGCCGGACGGCGGCTACCGAAGCCTCGCGTGGACGGGGCGACGCCGAGGGACGAGCGCCGGAGCGACGCGGCGAGTACGGAAGAGAGCCCGGGACGGGGTCGGCGAACCGACGCGCCGTCTCGTCGACCGAACCGGGTCCCGGGAACGGGAAACCCCTTAAACGGAGCCTCCGTTGTCCCAGACATGTTCGACCGCATCATGCAGAAGTTCGAGGGGAGCCCCTCCCAGCAGCAGGTCATCCGGCTGCTCCTCGAACGCGGGTTCTCGGTCAGCGACGAGGGTCGGGTCGTCTCGGGGAGCATCGAGATTCCGAACACCCAGATAGCGCGCGAGATCGGCGTCGACCGCCGGGTCGTCGACTCGACGACGGACGCCATCCTCGAAGACGAGGAACTGCGCCGAATCTTCCAGAACATCTCCTCCATCCCGAGCCTGATGGACCTCGCGCCCGTGCTCGACCTGACCGTGCTGACCATCGACGTCGCCGACGCCGACGAGCCCGGCATCGTCGCCACGGTGACGACGCTGCTGGCCGACAACGACATCTCCATCCGCCAGACGGTCAGCGAGGACCCCGAGTTCACCGACGAACCGCGCCTGTACATCGTGACGGACGCCGACATCCCCGGCGACGTGCTCAACGACCTGAAGAACCTCCAGTTCATCCGGAAGATAGAGCTGAAGTGAGGACGCCGCTCTCGCCCTCCTTCTCCGTCGAGTCGCTCGCGGCGACGTCGCACACGTCGTTCGCCCCCCTCCGGGAACTGTAGACGCGTCTCGGCGGCGCGAGCGACGACCGACCGCCCGACTGCCGACGGGCGGGCCGGGACGGCAACGTGCCAGAGCAGCCGATATTGGCAGAAATTCCAGACATGAAAGCAGTTATCTGGCCGCCGTTGCTACCATCGAGCATGATACACACGTACGAACGGCGAGGGATGATGCGGTGCGCGTAGTCGCCAAGTTCGGGGGGACGAGCCTCGGCAGCGGCGACCGAATCAACCGCGCCGCCGACTCCGTCGCCGAGGCCGTCGCGGCGGGCCACGAACTGGTCGTGGTCGCGAGTGCGATGGGGAACACGACCGACGAACTGCTCGACGACATCGAGTTCGAGGCCGAGGAGGCCGACCGCGCCGAGATCGTCAGCATGGGCGAGCGCACCAGCGTCCGGATGCTGAAGGCGGCGCTGGCGGCCCGCGGCGTCGACGCCACGTTCGTCGAACCGGGCAGCGACGACTGGCCCATCGTCACCGACTCGCGCGGCGAGGTCGACGCCGAGGAGACCCGCGAACGAACCCGGGAACTCGCGTCCGACCTCGACGGGACGGTCCCGGTCGTCACGGGCTTCCTCGCGGAGGACGGCGAGGGGAACGTGACGACGCTCGGCCGCGGGGGTAGCGACACGACCGCGGTGATGCTCGGTTCGTACGTCGACGCCGACGAGGTGGTCATCGTCACGGACGTCGAGGGCGTCATGACGGGCGACCCGCACGTGGTCGAGGGCGCGCGCAACGTCGGCAAGATAACGGTCGACGAACTCCGGAACCTCTCGTTCCGCGGCGCGGAGGTGGTCGCTCCCTCGGCGCTCTCCTACAAGGACGACGACATGGGCGTCAGGGTGGTCCACTACCAGCACGGGGACCTGCTGACCGGCGGCACGAACGTCACTGGTCAGTTCCAGAACCTCATCGACATGCGGGAGTCGCCGCTGGCCTGCCTGACCGTCGCGGGGCGGGCCGTCCGCAACCAGTCGGGCATCCTCTCGGACCTGTCGTCGGCGCTCGCGGCGGCCGACATCAACGTCGACGCGGTCGCCAGCGGAATGGACAGCATCACGTTCTACGTCGACGAGAGCGTGGCCGAGCGCGCGGAGAACATCCTCCACCAGGAGGTGATCGAGGACGGGTCGCTGTCCAGCGTCACGGTCGACGACGACGTGGCCGTCATCCGCGTGACGGGTGGCGAACTACCGAATCAGTCCGGCATCATCAGCGAACTCGTCGCGCCGGTCGCGGACGCCCACATCAACATCCACGACCTCATCACCAGCGCGACCAGCGTCGCGGTCTTCGTCGCCTGGGAGGACCGCGAGCAGACGCTGGAGATAATCCAGGACCAGTTCCAGCAGTAGACGACGGTTCTTCGTTCTGGAGGTGGATTCGCGGCGGTTGCCATCGGTCGGTCGCCCCGGTCTGGACGAACGACGACCCCCATGGCGAAATCGCGGCTTTCGAGAGGGACGCCGACGCCGGGAGCGAACGAACCGGGGGACTATCGCGATAAGAACGTACTGCGGCGCGAGCTGAACGGTGACGCTCCGAGCGGTCGACGACGACGGCGCGGTTGCCGAACGGCGCACCGAGCGTGACGCGCCGTAATCGTCCCTTTCCTCGTTTCTTCGGTCCACGTCGCCGAACGACCGCTTCGACGTTCTGGGTTGTGTCGGTTGTCCGACCGACAACCCTCACATCGGTGCCGTGGAAAGCCGAAACACTGGATTGTGACCGCGAACGGTAGCGGCGATTTTTCCCTCGTCCTCGCGTCGCGGGAGGGGAGACGATGACAGAGAAAGATTCACCAAGTAGCTCGCGGCGAAACCTCCTGAAGGCGGCGGGGGCACTGGGTGCCGTCGGGGGTCTCGGCACGCTCGTCGGTGCGCAGGACCAGACGAACGAGACGCAGGGCAACCAGACGCAGGCGAACGAGACGGAGACGACGGAGACCACGGAAACGACGGAGACGACCGGTACGTCCGGACCGGGCGCCAGGACCGTCATCCTCGGCGGACGGACGGACTTCTGGCTCGGGCTCGCGCCGCCGTCGCTCCAGGGCGCGCCGAACCCGGTGTTGCGATTCCGTCCCGGCAGGGAGTACCGGGTCACCTGGATAAACCTCGACGGGGCGAGACACCAGTTCCAGCTGCTCGGCCAGAACGGGCGCGTACTCGAGGAGACGGAGCCGACGTCTCGGCAGGGCGAGACGCGCTCGGTCACCTTCCGGGCGCGCCAGGCGATAGACCGGTACCGCTGTCGGTTCCATCAACAGCAGATGAACGGCCGCGTCTTCCTCACCCGGCGGGGCGACGGAACCGGAACGACGGAGACGACGGTCGACGGGAACCAGACGACGGGGACGTTCGGTACCGGAACGACGGAGACGTTCGGAACTGGGACGACGGAGACGACCGGAACGTTCGGGACCGGGACGACGGAGACGACCGGAACGTTCGGGACCGGGACGACGGAGACGACCGGAACGTTCGGGACCGGGACGACGGAGACGACTGGAACTACCAACACCTTCACGACCGAAACGAACGGAACGTTCACGACGGAGACGACGCGGTAGCGCGCCGGTACGGCGCTACTGGACCTGCTCGCGGCCGTCCGACGCGGTCTCGACGACGTGGGCGTCGGACGAGTCAAACCCGACGCGAACCCGGTCGGCGTCGGGTTCGTCGGCCGCCCGGAGCGTCACCGGTCGCCCGTTCCAGTCGAGGTGGACGCGGAACGCCTCGCCGAGGAACTCGACCGTTTCGACGTGGGCTTCGAACCGGTTCTCGCCCCCGTCGAGTCGTAGCGTCTCGGGCCGGACGCAGAACGTCACCCGGTCCCCTACCGTCCCCCCGGCGTCGGGGACGACGAACTCGCTGTCGCCGACCTCGACCGTCGACCCCTTCGTTTCGACTGCAAGTACTCGTGCATCGAAGACGTTGTTCTCGCCCAGGAACTCGGCGACGAAGCGCGAGTCGGGGTTGCGGTACACCGCCTCGGGTGCACCGGTCTGCTCGATCCGACCGTCGTGCATGACGGCGACGCGGTCGCTCACCGCCAGCGCCTCCTCCTGGTCGTGGGTGACGTAGACGGTCGTGGTTCCGAGGTCGGACTGGATACGGCGGACCTGCGTCCGCAGGCGCTTCCGGAGGCGGGCGTCGAGCGCGCTCATCGGCTCGTCGAGCAGGAGCAGTTCCGGCCCGGGCGCGAGCGCCCGGGCGAGCGCGACCCGCTGTCGCTGACCGCCGGAGAGTTCCCCGGGGTCGCGGTCGCCGAAGCCGGCGAGGTCGACGAGGTCGAGCAGTTCCGCGATTCGCTCCTCGTCGGTCCGCGCGCCCGGCGGGTCGCGGAACCGCAGGCCGTAGCCGACGTTCTCCGCGACGGTCATGTGCGGGAAGAGCGCGTAGTTCTGGAAGACGATGCCGACGTCGCGCTCGTTCGGCGGGACGCCCGTCATCTCGCGGTCGCCGAACCGAACGCCGCCGCTCGTGGGGGTCTCGAAGCCCGCGATAGCCCGGAGGGTCGTGGTCTTGCCGCAGCCGGACGGCCCGACGAGCGTGAAGAACTCGCCGTCGTCGACGTGGAGGCTCACGCCCTCCAGCGCGGTCACGCCGTCGTACTCCTTGCGCAGGCTCTCCAGGTGGACCTCAACCATACTCCCACCGCCCGCCGAGGCGGTCGACGACGACGAAACTCGCCGCGGTGACGACGAGCAGTACCGACCCCATCGCCGTGGCCGGCCCGAGCGTTCGGTTGCCGAGGTAGCGTTCGACGGCGACCGGCATCGTGTAACTACTGCTCCCCGTGGCAAGAATAACTGTCGAGTCGAACTCGCCGATGCTGATGGCGAACGCGAACGCCGCCCCGGCGACGACGCCGGCCGCGACGAGCGGCAGTTCCACGTCAAGCAGTGCGCGGAACCGGGTCGCGCCGAGCGCCCGCGCGGACTCGACGGTCCGGCGGTCGACGTTCCCGAGCATCGGTCCGACGCTCCGGACGACGAAGGGGTAGGCCGCGACCGCGTGCGCGGCGACGATGGCGAGCGCGCCGTCGACCTGTACCCGACCGACGACCGGCAGCGGGACGCCGAAGACCAGTCCTCGCAGCATGCCGAGACCGACCATCACGCCGCTGACTGCGAACGGAGCCATCGCCAGCGCTTCGACCGCTCGCCCCCAGCGCGACCGGGCGCGGTTCGCCAGCGCAGCGACGACGACGCCCATCGGAACCGCGGCGAGCAGGGTGCCGACGCCGAAGGCGAGCGAGTTCCACACCGCCACCCCCGGTTTCGTCTGGAACGAGGCCCCGGTGGTCTGGCGCTGGACGAGGAACTCGTAGTACCGGAGCGTGAACCCGTTCGGCCCCGTGACGCTTTCGAGGACGGTGCTGACGAGGGGTCCGCCGAAGACGACCACGACGACGAGGCCGTACGCGCCGACGCCGACGCGTTCGAGCACCGCTCGCGGCGAGGGGTCGTCGGGCAGCAGCCGCTTCCGGGCCGGCGGTCGCGCGGCCCGCGACGCCGACGCCTGCCGGGCCTCGTACCGGAGGTAGGCGTAGGTCAGCGCGAGCGAGAGCGCCGTCTCCATCACCGCGAGCGTCGCCGCCGCCGAGTAGTCCAGGTCGCGGACGAGGCCGTATATCCACACTTCGACCGTGGCGTAGCCGAGGCCGCCGAGTTCCAGCACGATGGGGAACGACATGAACGTGAAGATGAACGCCAGGAGCGCGCCCGTGAGCACCGCCGGGAGGAGCTGGGGCGCGAGCACGTCGACGAACGCGCGGAACCGACCCGCGCCGAGGCTGCGCGCCGTCTCGACCTCCCGGGCGTCGACGCTCTCCCACGCCGCGTTCGTGACGCGGGCGACGAGGGGGGCGTTGTAGAAGGCGTGGGCGACGATTATCGCGGGCAGGTTGTACAGCAGCGAATCGACGGGAAGCCCGCGCAGTAGCTCGCCGATGCTCAGGCCGACGAGACCGAGCAGGTCGTTCAGCAGGCCCTGCTCGCCGAAGAACGCCACAAATCCGATGACGACGAGGATGGAGGGCATCACGAACGGGAGGATGGTCAGCGAACGGAGCGTCCGCCGGCCCGGGAACTCGTAGCGCGAGAGGACGTAGGCTCCGGGGAGGCCGAGCGCGACGCTGGCGAGCGTCGACAGCGCGGCTTGGTACGCCGTGAACCCGAGTATCTCGCGGACGAGGAACTCGTCGGAGAGCACGTCGGCGAACGCCGAGAGGCCGCCCGACTCCGCGAAGACGATGGCGACCGGGTAGTAGAAGACGACGGCGAGCACGGCGCTGGTCGCGGCGGCCAGCAGGGCGAGCGCGTGCCGGTCGAGCCAGCGCCGGAGCGCCATCTACCTGGCGACCTGGCGCGCCCACTGTTCGACCCACTCCTCGACGTTGCCCTTCAGTTCGTCGTAGGAGAATGTGACGGGGTTCTCCGGCTCCTTGGCGTACTTCCGGAACTCCTCGCCGGGCTTCGCCCAGTCGGTCGCGGGGAACTGGACGTTGAGCGTCGCTATCTTCGCCTGCACCTCCTTCGTGAGCATGAAATCGAGGAAGGCGTCGGCGAGCTTCGGGTTCTTCGCGCCGGCGAACTTCGCCATCCCCTCGGGGTTGGCGTACCCCTCGTCGTTCAGGAAGCCGACCTTGTGTTTCTTCATGTCGACGCCCTCCTGCCGGTTGGCGTACACCCGGTCGGTCGAGTAGGAGACGACGATGGGCCGTTCGCCGTTCGAGTACGCGGTGTAGGCGGCGTCCCACGAGCCGAGTATCTTGACGCCGTTTCGCTTCAGCCGCTTCCAGTAGTCGAGATACCCGTCCGGGCCTTTCTGGTGGACGGTCCACAGCAGGAACGCCCGGCCGGTCGCGGCTTGCTGGGCGTTCTCCGCGATGAGCTTGTTCGCGTACTTCGGCTTCGCCAGCTTCCCGAACGTCCCCGGGTCGTCCACCTCGTGTCCGTTGTAGACGAGGCTGATGTACCCCGTGTCGTACGGTATCGCGCGGTTCTTCGGGTCGAAGGTGAGTTCGTCCTTGACGTGGCCGTAGTTCGACAGCGCGTCGGCGACCGGAACGAAGAGGTTCCGGTTCCCCAGCTTCTCGTCGATTCTGATGAGGTGGTCGACGTTGAGGCCGACGTAGGCGTCCGCGTTCACGTCGACGCCCTGGGCCTTTCGCTGGAGGAAGTAGCTCACCTCGTTCTCCGGCGTCTGCCACTTCAGCGTCGCTTTCGGGTACTTCTTCTCGAACTGCTTCTTTATCCAGGGACCGGGCGAGCTGCTCGGCGCGTCCACGAACGAACTGTACGTGGCGACGTTCAGCGTCCCGCTCAGCTCCGTCCGGGCGGTCGTGTTCGCCGTCGTCCCGTCGGTGCCCGAACCTCCGGAGTCGCCACCGATGCAACCCGCCAGCCCTGCGATCCCGGCGGTGCCGGCTTTCAGGAAGGTGCGCCGTCTCATTACCCGGTGGTTACAGTCGGTGTTACTTAACCGGCGTGATGTCGGCCGGCCGGCAGATGCGGTCGCACGGCTGGTCAGACGCGATTTCGGCGCAAAAAACCCGAGTCGTTCGCGGGCCGAACGTCTGCGGGACCGGTTACGAGCGGTGGGCGATACAACGTCGAGCGCACCGTCGCCACCGACGTCGGAGCCGTGGTTCGGCGTCGGCGAGGCGGAAACGCTCCCACCTCGCCGGTTAGCGTACGCCGTGACTCGCGACCCGTCGTTGCGTCCGTTACTAACTGCCGCCGCCGACTCGGCGAGCGGTCGTCGAGAGCAGGTTCAGGTCCGAACTGAACACCTGCGCGTCGCCGGCCAGCCGGTAGCGTGCGTCCGTCTGCAGCGTCTCTCGGGTGAACAGCAGCGTCGTGATGCCGGCCGACTGCTCGCCCTGTGCGCCGAGGCGGTAGTTGATGACGTAGCCGTTGTAGTCGTCGGGCTGGCTGATCTCCGGCACCGTCCCGCCGCCCGGACGGCGGAGGACGTTGACGGTGGTCGACGCCTGGAGTCCCTGGGTTACCCGGAAGGTCACGTTCGGGTAGTAGTCGTAGGTGAACACCAGCACCTGCGTTCTGCCTTGCTGTGCCGCCGCGCTCCCGGACGACCCGGCGAGCCCCAGGGCGGCCGCTCCCGACGCCAGCGCACCCTTCTTCATGAAGTTGCGCCGCGATTCGTCGCCCACGTCTTCCTCGTTTTCCTCTTCGTACGCTTCCGTGTCTGTGTTTTCCATCTCGTTCTCGTCCATTCTACCCCCTCCGGGGCAGTCACCTGTAGGCCAGAACTTGGCATAAAGAGACTCAACCGTTCAGACGCCTAGCGCTCGCCTACCGGGGATTCATCCACGATACCTCGGTTCGAGTGCCGGCACGGTCGGATTAGGCCTTCGACACACCATCTTCAGAGGAGTGTCAGTAAACGGTGACGTACTCCGGTTCGGTGCTCCGCACGTGCCGTTCCCCCGACGGCCATCGCGGCCCGAAACGCGGTTGTCGGCCCCCGTCGACGGCTCCCCCGCTCGTCCGTCGTCGGGAAACGCGGGTTTTCCGACCGCTCGCCGGACGCGTACTGTGACAGTTCCCGTCGGTGTACTGCGTTGCTCTGCCCGACCGCGAAGCGGGCGGCGACCGAGAATCGCTTCCGAACCTCCGCCATCGTACGACTGCTATCCGACAGAACAGGTCGATTTCACTCTCGGACGTTCAATCCTCGTGGGAGGGGGCGCAACCCGCCGTTGAACGCTTCGACTTCGACCGTTCATCGCGCTACTGGCGATTACCCGGCGGGAGTTCCCCGCTTCTTCGACTTTCCGCCCGTCGGACTACGGTCCCGTCTCCAGTTCGCCGTCGGCCGCGGTCCACTCGGTGAGGCTCCCCTCGTAGAAGGCCAGGTCGTCGTAGCCCAGCGCGGAGAGGACGACGTACGTGTGGCTGATGCGCCGGGCGGTGTTGCAGTAGAGGACGATCCGGCGGTCGGGCGTGACGCCGTGGTCGTCGAGGATGGCGCGAAGCCGGTCGCGCGGTTTCAGGCCGCGAGTCTCGTCGTCGACGAGTTCCCGCCAGTCGAGGTTGACTGCACCCGGGAGGTGGCCAGCAGCGTACTCCTCGGCGTCGCGGGTGTCGACCAGTACCGCGTCCGCGTCGTCGATGGCCGCCTCGACGGCCGCGCGGTCGACGAGCGGGGAGTCGGTCGGTTCGCCCACCTCGTACGTCGTCGGTTCCGGCGTCGGCGCCGCAGTGGTCGTCGCGCGCTCGCGGGTCCAGGCGCTGAAGTCGCCGTCGAGGAGCCGCAGGTCGTCGTGACCGTACAGCTCCGCGGTGACGAGGAACCGCGCGGCGAAGACGCCGTGCGTGTCGTCGTAGGCCACGAGCGTGTCGTCGGGCGTGACCCCTATCTCGCCCAGCAGGTCGGCCCACTGCTCCTCGCCGGGGAGCATCCCGGCGTCGTCGGCGTCGCCCGACCGGAACGTCTCGAACGGGACGTTGACCGCGCCGGGGACGTGGCCGATGCCGTCGTACTCCCAGGCGTCGCGCACGTCGACGACCGTCACGTCGTCCGTCCCGGCGTCGCCCGTCGCCGCATCGTCCGCCGCCCCGGTCGCGTCCAGTCGCTCGGCGAGCCAGTCGGCGCTCACTACGACGCTGTCGTGCATCGTCCCGGAGTAGCCGTCCGGCCGCCTTAGCGTTCCGGGTTCCCGCCCGAACGCGCCGCTTGCCGGAGATAGCGGCGATAGTCGCCGGATCTCCGCCGCGGTACGGCCGCGGTGCCGGACGCGGCGACCGAGGGCGCGGTGGCGCTCCTGTCGCCGCGCAGAGAGACGGACAGTGTTGCCGGAAAACGCGATACGTGGCGCGAATTTCCGGGTCTGATAGGGCTATACCGGTGGCCTTCGAAGCACGTCGTGCATGAGCGATAGTGATTACGCGAAGGACGTGCTCGTCACTGCGGACTGGGTCGAGGAGCGACTCGACCAGTTCCGGAGCGACGACCCCGAGTACCGCCTCGTCGAGGTCGACGTGGACACGGAAGCCTACGACGAAGCCCACGCGCCCGGTGCCGTCGGCTTCAACTGGGAGACCCAGCTTCAGGACCAGACCCGCCGGGACATCCTGGACAAGGAGGACTTCGAGGACCTGCTGGGAAGCCACGGCATCAGCGACGACTCCACCGTCGTCCTCTACGGCGACAACTCCAACTGGTTCGCCGCCTACACTTACTGGCAGTTCAAGTACTACGGCCACGAGGACGTGCGTCTGCTCGACGGCGGTCGCGACTACTGGATCGAGAACGACTACCCGACCACCGACGAAGAACCGTCGTTCCCCACGGTGGGGTACGACGCCCGCGGCCCCTTCGAGGGCATCCGCGCCTACCGCGACGACGTGGAGAAAGCCATCGACCGCGGCGTTCCCCTCGTCGACGTTCGTTCGCCCGAAGAGTTCAGCGGCGAGGTGCTCGCGCCGCCGGGACTCCAGGAGACCGCCCAGCGCGGCGGCCACATCCCCGGTGCGGAGAACGTCTCGTGGGCCGTGACGGTGAACGAGGACGGTCGGTTCAAGTCCGCCGACGAACTCCGGGAACTGTACGAGGACGCCGGCATCACCGACGACCAGGAGGTCGTCGCCTACTGCCGCATCGGCGAGCGCTCGTCCATCGCGTGGTTCGCGCTGTCGGAACTGCTCGGCTACGAGGACGTGACCAACTACGACGGCTCGTGGACCGAGTGGGGTAATCTCGTCGACGCGCCGGTGGAGACCGGTAGCGGCGAGTGACCGTCGTGCGTGTCGAGGACCGCACGACCCCGCTCGTCGCTACCGCAGGCGACGGTCAGTGACCGTCGTGCGTGTCGAAGACCGCGAAACCGCGCTGGTAGTCGACGCAGGTAGCGGCGAGTGATGCCGAGCGCGCCCGGCCGGGAACCCGCTCTCGCTACCGGCGGAAGGCGGTAGTTCGAGACGGCGGAGTCGGCGGTACCTCTATTTATTTCTACCGAGAGGAACTAGAAGGAATTATTTAGCTCCGACCGAATCTACGTAACGAGGCGTCCCCGGACGCCGTCACGAGGCCACAATGTCAGGCAGTCCCGATACCCTAGACGAACCCCCCGAAACGCGCCGAGAGGCCGTCCGCGAGCGAGCCTTCGAACTGGAGTCCATCGTCGTCCAGCACGACGAGATGCCGGACCGGTGTACCGTCTACCCGGCGGAGGCTACGAGGATGGAGCGGATGGCCGAGTGGATCTCGGCCGACGCCGACCTGTGTCTCTCCCTGGAGGACGCGCGGTAACTCGCCGGCGTCTTCCTCCCGGCCACCACGTCAGCGTTCTCCGCACCTCCCCTTCGACCGCATCGTCCTCCTGCGGCTTTCGTCGCTGTCCTTCGTCTCCGTACTCTTCGTTTCGAGCGACTATCGCCCCGAACGGCGGCTCCGGCCGCTTTCGGAGTCGGACTGCCGGGAACGGTGATTACAAGCACCCGGCACCCCTACCCCGGGGCATGGACGCCGAGCAGTTCGTCGAGACGGTTCGCGACGACAACGAGACCGCCCTCTCGCGCCTCGGTTCGTCGAAGTCGCTGTACGCGGCGACCGGCGGCGAGATGGACTCCGAGACGGTGTACCGCGCCGCCGCCGACGCCGAGCACGCCGCCCACGAGACGTTCGCGGCGTGGGCGGACGAACTGGACGGCGACGCGGGGGACCTGTTCGCCGACGTCGCCGACACCGAACGGGAGCATTACGAGACGGTCGCCGGGAAACTCGACGACCACGACCCCGGCGCGGTGCCCGGCGTGCAGGAGTTCCTCCGCGAGGGCGTCGACGAACGCGACGCCGTCGCCCGCCTCGGCGGCTTCGTCGGGCGGACGCTCGCCAGCGAGAAGTCGAAAGAGCAGATGACCGGCTTCTTCACCGGCCAGGCCGACCCGCAGACGGCGCAACTGTTCCGCGACCTGAAAGGCGACCTGGACGAGCAGCGCGAGCGCGCGCTGGCCGTGCTCGCGGACCGCTGTGAGAACGACGAGGACTGGGAGCGCGCCCGCGACGCCGCCGGCGGCGCGATTCAGGCCGCCTACGAGGAGTACACCGAGTCGCTGGAGTCGATGGGCGTGAATCCGAAACCCGTCTGCTGACGGCGGGCGACTATCCACCGTCTCCCGCGACGCGCTCAGACGCCCTCGACGGTCTCCCGGTACGCTTTCACGTGGTCCTGGGCGGCGTCGACGCGTTCTGCCGCCGCTCCGTCCGCCCCCTCGCGCAGCTCGGAGAGCGTGTGGGTGATGCGCGCGAGTCGGCCGTGGTCCGGTCCCTGGTCGGTGCTCGCCAGGTTCTCCAGCGTCTTGGCCAGGTCCTCCAGCCGCTCGGCGGCCTCTCCGTCGGCCTCCGCGGCAGCGTGTTTTACTTCCTCGGCCGCTTGCGTCAGTTGGTCTCGTGGCATACCCTCGGCTACGCACGTACGGATGAAATCGTTTCGGGCGAGAACGGAACGGTCTCTTCGAACCCTGACTCGGGCACGGCGACGGGAGAAGGGAAGACCGAGGGAGCGCCAACGCTCTCCCGGCCGCCGCGCGTCTGAGCGCTGCGGACCGGCCCGCAGCGACATCCTCCCCGGAATGCGGCGGCAACCGCATCCGTCCCCTTCTACTCGACTACTCGACGTGTGCGTGTCGCTTCGCATGTCCAGCCTTTTTGTCGGCGCTCGGCGCGGTCCCGTTCGCCCACCGTCCGCGCCGAGGCGCAGGTTTAAATTCCGGGACGGGCCAAGGAAGGAGCGATGAGTAGTCCGGTTCCGGAGATGGCCGACCGCGCGACCGCCTGTGCGGACAGGCTCCGCGAGGCCGACGAAGTGTTGCTCGCGTCCCACATCGACGCGGACGGCCTGACGAGCGCCGCCATCGCGGCGTCGGCGCTCGAACGCGCGGGAATCCCGTTCGAGACGGTGTTCAGCAAACAGCTCGACGCCGAGGAGGTGGCGGCTATCGCCGCGAAAGACCACGACACCGTGCTGTTCACCGACTTCGGAAGCGGACAGCTCGACGTCATCAGCGAACACGAGGCGGCGGGCGACTTCACGCCCGTCATCGCCGACCACCACCAACCCGCCGACGCGGAGACCGAGTTCCACCTGAACCCCCTGCTGGTCGGCGTCGACGGCTCGTCCGAACTCTCCGGAGCCGGTGCGAGCTACGTCCTCGCGCGGGCGTTGGAACCCGACGGAACCGACAGCCGGGACCTCGCCGCGCTGGCCGTGGTCGGTGCCGTCGGTGACATGCAGACGAACGACGGCGAACTCGTCGGCGCGAACGCGAACCTCGTCGAGGAGGGCGTCGAGGCCGGCGTGCTGGAGACCACCCGCGACCTCACTCTGTACGGCAAGCAGACCCGTCCGCTGCCGAAACTGCTGGAGTACGCGAGCGACGTGTACATCCCCGGCATCTCCAACGACGGCAACGGCGCACTCCGGTTCCTCGACGGTCTCGACGTGGATCTCAAAGCCGACGGCGACTGGCGGCGCTGGGTGGACCTGACCGACGAGGAGCGCCGCACGGTCGCCAGCGCGCTCGTCAAGCGCGCGATGCGCGAGGGCGTCCCCGCCCGGAAGATAGACGGCCTCGTCGGCACGACGTACTCGCTCGTCGAGGAACCCCGCGGCACGGAACTGCGCGACGTCAGCGAGTTCTCGACGCTGCTGAACGCCACCGCGCGCTACGAGCGCGCGGACGTGGGACTGGCGGTCTGTCTCGGCGACCGGAACGACGCCCTGGACCGCGCGCGAAAGCTGCTCTCGAACCACCGTCGGAATCTCTCGGAGGGCCTCCAGTGGGTCAAAGCGGAGGGCGTCACCCGCGAGGAGAACGTCCAGTGGTTCCACGCCGAGGACCGCATCCGCGAGACCATCGTCGGCATCGTGGCCGGGATGGCCGTCGGTGCGGAGGGCGTCGACCGCAACACGCCCATCGTCGCGTTCGCCAAGAAGAACGACGAGGAGGTGAAAGTGTCCGCGCGCGGGACGCCGTCGCTGACCCGGCGGGGCCTGGACCTCTCGGCGGTGATGACGGAGGCCTCCCGCGCCGTCGGCGGCGACGGCGGCGGCCACGACGTCGCCGCGGGGGCGACGGTGCCGGCGGGCGAAGAGCGGGCGTTCGTCGAGCGCGTCGACGAACTCGTCGGCGAGCAACTCGCGTAGTCCCTTCTCGCGTTCCCCGAAGACGAACGGATCCCCGTTTCCCACGGGATTCTATATCGCAGCATACGATTTATCGGCGGCCGACCCCCGATGCTGTTTCGAACGGCCGAACGAAGCGAACTCGCCGCGGAGCACCGCCGCAACGGCGACTCGACCCGTCGTCGAGCGGGCGGCGTCGTCGAACTGCCTTCGCGTCGGTCGGGAAAGCGAGCACCGCGAGCCGGTCGGGAACGTCGACACCTCGTCCAGCGGTACGCGAGACCGTTCGCGGTCGACTCGGAGAACCCAGTCCGAGGAGCGGACCACGACGTTTCCGGCGAACTCCGAACCGTTGCCGGCTCCTTGCTCGGTACCTGGAGCGGTGACCCCGCGACCCGGCGGCAGTGGTCCGGCCCTGCCAATCGCGAGCGTCGTTCGAAGGCCCGGTCGTCGACCGTACTCTCTTCCCTGAGTCGCGGATCGACTCGTCCGGCGCTCGCCGCTGTCACCGTCGGCGGTGAACCGTCGAAGACGGCCTGGAAGTCCCTTCGGCGGCCGTTTCCGGGCAGGGGAGCCGAAACGCACGTCCCGATGGGTAAACCAAATATAGATATACGAAACTGGCTCCCGGGCGACGAGAGGAGGACGCATCGGAGGGGCGTCTCGGCGGTTCCGGGCGGCTTTTGCGGCGGTTTCGCTCGCAGAAACAGAGCAGCGGTTCTCGAAGGGAGGCCGGACGCCGAGCGACGCGACGACCGCCCGATTTTTACTCGCGCCGGGTCACTCTCCGTACATGGCCGACTTCGATCCGGAGAAGTTCGAGGACAAGTACGTTCACTACTTCAACGAACTCCAGCGCGCGTACAAGGACGCCTTCAACGAGATGAACGAGCGCTACGACTCCGAACTCGTCCACGCCATCGACCAGCAGGTGTTGAACGAGAGCGAACCGTTCTACGAGGGGGACGGCGAGTTCCGCGTCGACCTCCCCGAGAACCCGACCGACCGCGTCCAGGGCATCGTCGCGCCCGACGAGAAGGTCGAGGAGGTGCTCGACCGCTACGTCGCGAGAATCGAGTCCGAACTGGCGCGGACGTTCGGGTTCGAGTCCGGCGGGGAGTGACCGCCGGTCGGGCGGCGTGGCTGGGGGGCGCGTCGGAAACTACCGCGAACGGACCTGGGAGCGCGAGCTACAGCGCTTCCTTGTACGCTTCCAGCGTCTCCTCGACGTCCTCCTCGGTGTGGGCGTAGCTCACGAACTGCGACTCGTACTGGTTGGCGGTGAGGAACACGCCCTCCTCCAGCATCGCGGGCCAGAACAGCCGCTCCCAGCGTTCCGTCTCGGCGGCGTCCACGTCGCCCCGGTTCTTCGGGCAGTAATCGTAGCGCGGGCAGTCCGGGCGCTGGCGACAGCCGGCCTCGCACTGGCCGTCGAGGTCGCGGGGACCGTCGCGCGTGAACACGACCTTGAACATGCTGTCCGTGCCGAGGACGGTGTACTCCGGCGCTTGGTCCGCGAGGATGTCGGTCAGTCCCGACCGCAGCTTCTCGCCGAGGTCGTTCACGTGGTCGTACACGTCGTTCTCGGCCGCGAACCGCAGGGTCTCCAGCCCGGCGGTGAGCGAGAGCGGATGCCCGGAGTAGGTTCCGGCCTGGAACACGTCGCCGGTCGGCGCGAACCCCTCCATTATCTCGGCGGGGCCGCCGACGGCCCCGACCGGGAACCCGCCGCCGATGATCTTCGCGAACGTCGTCAGGTCCGGCGTGACGCCGAACTTGCCCTGGGCGCACTGGAGGCCGCCGATGCGGAAGCCCGTCATCACCTCGTCGAACACGAGGAGCGCGCCGTGCTCGTCGGTCACCTCGCGGAGCGTCTCCAGGTACCCCTCGACCGGCGGGACGCTGGCGCAGTTGCCGAGGAGGGGTTCGGCGAGGACGCAGGCTATCTCGTCGCCCCGCTCCTCGAACACCTCCCGGACGGCCTCGGCGTCGTTGAACGGCACGGTGATGGTCTCGGCGGCGAACGACTCCGGAACGCCGGTCGAACTCGGTTCGGCGGGCACGCCCGATTCGCCCTGAACGAGCGTCGACTCGCCCGCGCCGTGGTAGCCGCCCTGCATGACGACGATCTCGTCCCGACCCGTGTGCCCGCGGGCGAGTCGAATCGCTGAGACGGTCGCCTCGGTCCCGCTGTTGACGAACCGCGTCATCTCGACGCTCGGGACGTGGCGCGCGACGAACTCCGCGAGTTCCACCTCCACCTCGGTCGGCGCGCCGTACATCGGTCCGTCCGAGAGCCGGGACTGGACCGCCGACTGCACCTGCTCGGGCAGGTCGTGGCCGAGCAGCAGCGGTCCGTAGCCCATCACGTAGTCGAGAAAGCGGTTCCCGTCCGCGTCGACGACGTGCGCGCCGTCGCCGCTCTCGACGAAGAAGGGGTACGGCCGGACGGCCCGCACCGGTGAGTTCACTCCGCCGGGAATCGACGACAGCGCACGGTCGTACAGGTCGCGCGAGCGCTCGTGGTTCATGTCCGGCGGTTCGTACTGGGGCGTCTTGTTTGTACCGAGAACGGACCCGGCGAGCGCCGGGGACGGTCGGCCGGACGCCTCGGCCGTCTTTCCACCGTCGCGCCGGAACGGGACCCGGCAACCTCGTCGGGGCGCGAACGACTCCCGTACTTTATGTGTCCCCCGCTACATCTCCCCCGCATGAGCGACGACGACACCGACCCGTGCGACGACTGCGGCGAACCCCTCTCGGACGCGCTGGCCCGAACGGTCCGTCTCACGGTCGACCGCTCCCAGATAGACAGCCAGCGGCTCTGTCCCGGGTGTTTCGCCGACTGGATCGACCGCTACGAGAGCAAGATGATACCGGAGGACGACCCGGAGCACCTGGACGAGAACACCGACATCATCGTCGACTGACGCCCGGCGTTCTCGACCGGCGGTTCTCCCTTCTTTCCCGTCGAGCCCGGAACGAATCCGCCGTCGCCGCGGCCGAGAGTTCTCCTAGCGGTAGTATGCGACAGACGAGACGGCGGTCCGACCGGCCGCTCCCGAACCCCTTCGCTTCGTCTAGAGAACCGACAGCCTTCGGGCGGTTTTGGTGTAGCCAACTTCCGCGCGAAACCGACCCCCGTGTGGGGATGTAACGCTCGGTAGCGGTCGGGAGCTACTCGCCGTCTTCGTCCTCTCCGCTCGTCTCGCTCTCCCCGTCGCCGTCCTCGCTCTCCTCGTTCTCCTCGCTCTCGGCGGCCGAGAGCCCCTCGTCGCCGCGTTCGAGAGCCTTCGGCGCGTCGTGGTGGTCGGAGTAGCCGTCGAACCAGCGGACGATGCGCTCGACGCGGTCGACGACGTGGGCGGGTTCGCCGCTCCGGGAGAGTTCGTGTCCCTCGCGCGGGTAGCGAACGAGTCGCGTCTCCACGTCGTTTTTCTTCAGGAAGAGGTACAGCATCTCGGCGTTGTTCACCGGGACGCGGAAGTCGTCGTCGCTGTGGACGACGAGCGTCGGCGTGTCGACTTGGTCCGCGTGCGCCACCGGCGAGTGCTCCCAGAGGAACTCCGACTCCTCCCACGGCGTCGTGTCGAAGTCCCACTCGACGAGTTTGAACGCGTCGGTCGACCCGTAGAAGCTGTTCAGTTCGTAGACGCCGCGCTGGGCGACCGCCCCGGCGAACCGGTCGGTGTGGGAGACCATCCACGCCGTCATGTAGCCGCCGAAGCTGCCGCCGGTGACGAAGACGTCGTCCTCGTCGACGTAGTCGCGGGCCGCCACGCGGTCGACGCCCGCCATCACGTCGGCCATCGTCACGTCGCCCCAGTCGCGCTCGATGGCGGCCGTGAACGCCTCGCCGTAGCCCGTCGACCCGCGCGGGTTACACCAGAAGACGACGTAGCCCCGCGCCGCGAGCGTCTGGAACTCGTGCCACATCGTCCCGCTGGTGGTCCACATCGCGTGCGGGCCGCCGTGAATCTCGACGACGAGGGGGTACCGTTCGTCCGGGTCTCGCGACTCGCTTCGCTCAGCGCTCGGCGACTCCGCGGAACGTGGCTCCGCGCCCTCGAAATCGGGCGGCGTGAGCACCCATCCCTGTATCTCCGTGCCGTCCTCGGACTCGAAACGTATCTCCTCCGGTTGCGACACGGCCCGATTGTCGAGGAGGTCGCTGTTGAGGCGAGTGAGTCGTCGGGTCTCGGCACCGCCGCGCGTCGAGACGAACACGTCCCCGCGGTGGTCCCACTCGGATTTGACGTAGGCGACCGCGTCCTCGCCGACGGAGAATCCGCTGACGTGACCGTCGCCGACCACTCGCTCGGGCGCGTCGCTCCCGTCGCCGGGCGCGCGCCAGACGACGTACTCGCCCTCGTCGGGCGTCCCGAAGTAGATTTCCTCCCCGTCGGGCCCCCAGGTCGGCGGAGCGTCCATCGAGAGCGTCCGGTCCAGCGACTCGGTGACCGTCGCGGTCTCCCCGCTCTCGCGGTCGAGCACCTTCACCTCGGTCTGGCGGAGGGTCGCCTGCTCTTCGGGCGTGTACGCGTAGGCGACGCGGCCGTCCTCGGTGGCGGCGATGCCCGCACCCCACCCGGTCGTCCGGACGACCTGCTCCGATTCGTCGGCGTCCGTGTCGTAAGCGACGACGTCGACGACGATGTTGTCGTCGGGGTCGCCCTCGCGCCGCGCGCCGTAGTACAGCGTCGTCGCGTCGCCCCACTCCGGCCCCAGGAAGTCGTAGTCGCCGTCGGTGATTCGCTCGACGCCCGCTCGCGGTTCGCCACCCGAACCGGGTCGCGCCGCGCCCCCGTCTCCCAGGTCGACGACGTAGACGTGGCTCCGCTTGCCGTCGAAGTAGCGCTCGCCCGCCCGGTAGATCTTCCGGTCGATGACGCGCGGGTCCGGCTCCTCGGGTTCGTACTCCTCGTCGTCGAGTTCGAGGTCGCGGCCCTCCGCACGGTCCTCCTCGGTGCTCTGCTGGACGAACGCGATGCGGGTGCCGTCGGGCGACCACGCAAGTTGCGAGACGCCGCCCGCCACGTCGGTCACCTGCCGGGCCTCGCCGCCGTCCGTCGGGAGCACCCACAGTTGCGGGCGGTCGTCGTCCGCGCCGCGCGTCGAGACGAACGCGATACGGTCGCCGCTCGGACTCCACCGCGGCGTGCTGTCGACGCCCTCGCTGATGGTGTACTGCGTCGGGTCGCCGCCGCCGACCGGGACGACGTACACCGTCGCCTCGTACTCTCGGTCGTCGTCGGGGGTCTTGCGGACGAACGCTACGCGCTCGCCGTCGGGTGAGAGTCGGGGGTCGCTGGCCGTGACGAGGTCGTGATAATCGTTCGCACGAATCGTCTCCATACGCCGCCAGTCGAAGTCGACTCCGAAGAGGGTTTCGATTCGAAGGACCGGGTAACGCGTCGTTGTCGGGTCGTCAACGTCGATTACTGCCCCGCCGAGGCGTTCAACCGTCCGTTTCCCTCACGGAGCGTCGTGAGGCTATATGAACGCTCACGGAGAGGTACGGAACTATGGCGGGAGAATTCAGCAGACGCACGTTCGTTAAAGCAGCCGGTGTCGCCGGACTCGCCGGCCTGTCCGGCGACGTACTGGCACAACAACAGCGACTGACGTGGTTCGCCGGCGGAACCGGCGGGACGTACTTCCCGCTGTCGAACCAGTTCAAGCAAGTCGTCGAGCAGAACACCGACTTCACGCTGCAGGTACAGTCGACGGGCGCGAGCGTCGAGAACGTCGGCGGTCTCGCGCAGGGACAGGCCGACTTCGCGCTCATCCAGAACGACGTCGCCTTCTTCGCGTACAACGGCACCGGCATCGAGGAGTTCCAGGGGAACGCCGTCAAGAGCCTTCGGGGCGTCGCGACGCTCTACCCCGAGACTATCCACATCGTCACGCTCCAGGGGAGCAACATCGAGACGCTCCAGGACCTCGAGGGGGCGACCATCAACACGGGCGACCTCGGGAGTGGCACGCAGGTCAACGCCCTCCAGATTCTCGAAGCGGTCGGCATCCAGCAGAACGACTTCACCGAGCAGAACACCGGCTTCTCGCAGGCCGCGGACCAGCTCCAGAACGGCGACATCGACGCCGCGTTCGTCGTCGGCGGCTGGCCCGTGGGCGCGATAGAGGAACTGGCGACGACGAACGACATCGCGTTCGTGGAGATAACGGACGAGACGCGCCAGAACCTCAAATCGCAGGCGCGGTGGTTCGCCGACGACACGATTCCGCCGAACACGTACAGCGGACAGAGCGAACCGGTCCAGACCGTCGCGGTGCAGGCGATGATAGCGACCCGGGAGGACGTGTCGGCCGACACGGTCCAGGCCGTCACCGAGGCCATCTTCAGCAACCTCGACCAGATATCCCTCAAACAGCAGTTCATCGGCCGCGACTCCGCGCTCGACGGGATGTCCATCCCGCTCCACCCCGGAGCCCGCCAGATATTCGGCCCGGCGACGACCGCCGGCGGCAACCAGACCGCGGGGAACGAGACGACCGGGACCGGAACGGAAACGACGGGGACGCCCCAGGGATAGCGTGAGTCGGGCCGTCTCCGTCGTCGCCGTCCTGCTCGCGGTCGGCGTGAGCGTCGGCGTCGCGGGTGCCGGCAGCGGGACGCCCGCGGACGCCGCGACGACCGACGCGTCTTCCCCGAACACCGACCGCGTGCTGGTCGTCGCGGACGCCGACACCGGCGAGACCGTGCTCGCGCTCCCCGTCTCGGAGGGGACCAGGGTGACGCTCGCGTACACCCACAGCGTCGAGAAGACGCCCGTCCGCGACGTGTACGCCGTCGACGGCTCGCGCCTGGAGATGGTCCGGATGGAGTTCCAGTCGTACGGCGCCGGGCTGCCGTCGAACGCGAACGTCACCCGTGAGAACGGCTCGTTCGTCTTCGACCCCGGCGGCAGCTACCGGCACCTGTTCGTCCACCCCGGCGACGTCGCGGACCACGAACTCGTCGTCGGCGACCGACGCTACGACCTCGCCGACCTGTCCGGCGGCGAGTCGGTCGAACTGTTCGTCGCGCGCCGCTGCGCGAGTGACCGATGAGCGACGAAGCGAGCGACGCGGCGCTCTCGGAGGAACGCCAGGAGGAACTCGTCAGCGAGATCGAACGCCGGCGTTCCCTCCGGGGGATAGCGGCCATCGCGACGTCGGTCGTCGCCATCGTCTTCTCCGCGTTCCAGCTCTGGCTGGCGGCGCGCGGGTTCGTGTTCGCGCTCACGCTCCCGTTCGTCGGGACGATTCGGCTGGGGGCGCTCCAACTGTTGCAGGTCAACGCCGTCCACGTCGTCTTCGCGCTCGTGCTGACCTTCCTCCTGTTCCCGCCGACGACGGGCGACGGGTTCCTCTCGCGGCGACTCGCCCGGGTCGTCCCCGCGCTCGAAGCGCGTCTCGGCGGAGAGAGTCCCGTCACCCGTGCCGCGAGGTGGCTCCGACGGGGCGTCCGGTGGGCGGTGATGGACCCCGACCGCAGGCGGGTGACGCCGGTGGACGGCGTCCTGATACTGTTCGCAGTGCTCGCGGTCGAGTACATGCTCACCGAGTTCACCGAGATACGGCAGATGCGGGCGCTCGGCCTCGGCGTCGGTCGGACGACGTCGGAGGTCTACACGTTCCTTCGGCCGGTCGTCGACGCGATGTCTGCGGTCGGGATTCCGCTGGACCAGGCGTCGTACGCGTTCGTGCTGGGCGCGCTCGGCGTCCTGCTGGTGCTGGAGGCGACCCGGCGCGCCCTCGGCCTCTACCTGATGTTCATCGTCGCGTCCTTCATCGTGTACGCGCGCTGGGGCTACCTCATCCCCATCGACGCGCCCGTGGTCGGCGTCCTCTCTATCCCGCCGCTGAACTGGAGCGCCATCGTCCAGAACCTCTGGTACAACACCGAGAACGGCGTTTTCGGGGTTCCGGTGACCGTGAGCGTCCGGTTCATCTACATCTTCATCCTGTTCGGCGCGTTCCTGGAGATGAGCGGCGCCGGCCAGTGGTTCATCGAGTTGGCGTACGCCGCGACCGGGAAGCGGAAGGGTGGGCCCGCGAAGGCGTCCATCCTGGCGTCGGGGTTCATGGGCACCATCAGCGGTTCGTCCATCGCCAACACGGTGACGACGGGGGCGTTCACGATTCCGCTGATGAAGCGGTCCGGGTACCGCCCGGAGTTCGCTGGCGCAGTGGAGTCGTCGGCGTCGTCCGGCGGGCAAATCCTGCCGCCCGTGATGGGCGCGGCGGCGTTCCTCATCGTCGAGTACACGCTGACGCCGTTCCGGGACGTCATCGTCGCGGCCGCCATCCCCGCCATCGTCTTCTTCTTCGGCGTCTGGGTGATGGTGCATCTCGAAGCGTCGAAGGAGAACATCGGCGGACTGGCGGACGTGGACGTCGTCTCGCTGAGCCCGCACCTCCTGCGCGGCTGGTTCTACCTCGTCCCGCTCGTCCTCCTGCTGTACTACCTCATCGTCGCGCGGCTGTCGGTCGCGCGGGCGGCGTGGTTCACGCTCATCGCCATCTCGGCGCTGATCGCGCTCGTCGCGGCGTACAACCGGACGTCACGGGTGCCGCTGCTCGGAACCATCGCGGCCATCGCCCTGCTGGAGTTCGCCGCCTACCTGACGTCCGGCGTCGGCCTCGTCGCGCTCCTGACCGGCGGTGGCGGAACGGGCCTGGCTCCCGCGGCGGCGGCGACGGCGACCGCTGGCAAACTGGGGTGGCTGATACTCGCGGTGAGCATCGTCACGCTCGTCGTCAGACCGCACGCGGACGCGCCGCTGTTGGACTTCGACGGACAGGTTGATTCGGCGCTGGCGACCGCGGCGGACGGCCTCCGGCGACCGTCCCTCGCGAACAACCGGGCGTTCCAGTACGGCGGGTTCGTGTTGAAATCGATGGACGGAGGTGCCCGGACCGCGACGACGGTCGTCATCGCAGTCGCGGCGGCGGGCATCATCCCCGGCGTCATCAGCGTTACCGGACTCGGACCGAACCTCACCGCGCTCATCCGGACCGTGAGCGGCGGGTCCATCGTCGTTCTGCTCGTGTTGACCGCTATCTCCTCGATAATCCTGGGGATGGGGATGCCGACGACCGTCACGTACATCATCCTCGTCTCGATGCTCGGCCCCGCTATCTCCGGGTTCGGTATCCCCATCCTGGCGGCCCACCTGTTCATCCTCTACTTCGGCGTCATCGCCGACATCACGCCGCCGGTCGCCGTCGCGGCGTACGCCGCGTCCGGCATCGCGCAGTCGGACCAGTTCCAGACGGGCGTCGAGGCGTTCTCGCTGTCGCTCAACAAGGCCATCGTTCCGTTCGCCTTCGTGCTGACGCCCGGCATCCTCCTGCTGCGCGGCGTCGGCACGGGCGAGGAGGTCCGCGTCATCGGCCTCGCCGACGTGGCCGACCTCGGCTACTTCGTTCCGGAGGTGTTGATTCCCATCGTCGGGGTGTTCATCGGAGTCGTCGCGCTCGGCGCGACCGTCATCGGCTACTTCTACGCCGACGTGAGCAGGGCCGACCGCGGCTGGTTCGCGCTCGCCGCACTCCTGCTGATGGCTCCGCTGTTGCTCTTCAACGTCTCCGTCTCCCTGCTCACGTTTGCCGGCGTCGAGGCCGGCGTCTCCCCGGCTACCTTCGACATCCTGCTCCGGGGAGTCGGCGTCGTGCTGTTCGGCGCGCTGGTGCTGAAGAACCGTCGGAAGGCCGACCGGGCGGCGGAGGAGCGAGGGACGACCGAGGCGGCCTAGTCCTGGAAGACGACCGGCGCGTCCTCCACGATTTCGAACGCCGCGCGGTCGCCGCGGGAGACGGGGGTCTCCCGGCCCTGCATGACGACGCGAACGTCGGCGATGTCGGCGTCGTCGGACTCGACGACGTAGTTCGTCTGGTCGCCCTGGAAGTAGCGTTCGACGACGCGACCCTCGAACGCGCCGTCGTCGGCGAGTCTGAAGTCCTCCGGTCGGATGGAGACCGTGACGTCCCCCTCGACGGCGTCGTCGGTCACGAACGAGAAACCGCCCTCGCCGCCGACGTCGACGACGGTGCGGCCGCCCTCCGAACGGGCCCGTCCGTCGAAGAGGTTGGTGTCGCCGATGAAGTCCGCGACGAACGCGCTCGCCGGTTCGCGGTATATCTCCTCCGGCGTCCCTATCTGCTCGATTTTGCCCTCGTTCATCACGGCGAGCCGGTCGCTCAGCGTCATCGCCACCTCCTGGTCGTGGGTGACGTAGAAGAACGAGCCCTGGGTCTTCTCGTGGATCTTGCGGAGCTCGACCTGCATCTGCTTGCGCAGCTTCCGGTCGAGACTCGACAGCGGTTCGTCGAACAGCAGGACGCTCGGCTCGTTGACGAGGGCGCGGGCGAGCGCGACGCGCTGTTGCTGACCGCCCGAGAGTTCGTCGGGTTTGCGCTCTTCGTACCCGTCGAGGTCCACGAGTTCGAGGTACTCGGAAATCTTCTCCTGCCTGGTCGTCGCGTCGACGCCGGCCTTCTTCAGCCCGTAGCCGACGTTCTCACCGACCGTCATGTGGGGGAACAGCGAGAGGTGCTGGAAGACGAGGTTCGTGTCGCGTTCGTTCGGCGGGACGCCGGTCTTGTCCCCGCCGCCCAGCCACACCGACCCGCCGGTCGGCGTCTCGAACCCGCTTATCATCCGCAGGGTCGTCGTCTTGCCGCACCCCGACGGCCCGACGAGCGAGAAGAACTCCCCTCTCTCGATAGCGAAATCGATGCCGTCGACGGCCGTTACGTCTCCGAACTCCTTCGAAATGTCGTGCAGTTCGACGAGGGAGTCGGTACTCGTTGCCATGGACCACGATCTATGGGCACGGACTATAAGACCGTCGATGATACCAGAATTTCTTACAGCTCTCACGTTATATTCCAAAATCAATAGTAGCTCGATTGCGAAGCTTTATCACATTGCATTTGCGTCCTTATCTCATGGGTAGGTCTAACAATGGCCGCGACGACTCGGACAAAAACAATACGTCTACGCCCCGGCGGACGTTCCTCAAGACGACGGGCGTGGCGGGGGCCGCCGGACTGACCGCGGGCTGTCTGGGCGTCCCCGGTAGCGGAGGCGGGAGCGGGAACCCGACGCTCAACATCCTCACCTGGGAGGAGTACGCCGACCTGAAGAAGGAGATCGAGAAGCGCCTCGACGTGACGGTGAAGTTCAAGAAGTCGACCTCCTCCTCGAAGATGTTCACGGGGTGGAAGTCCGGCAAGGACGAACAGTTCGACATCGCCGTCCCGAACAACAACTACGTGCCGAAGATGATGCAGGCCGACCTGGTCGACCCCGTCCCGAAGGACATCGTCTCGAACCAGAAGGACATCTACGACACGTTCAAGCAGTTCAGCAAGAACCAGTTCACGAAGGACGGCAAGCAGTACGGCGTCCCGATTCGGTTCGGCTGGTACGGCTACTCCTACGACTCCCGGAAGATTCCCGAGAGCCACGACGAGAGCTACGAGGTGCTGTTCAGCGACAAGTACCAGGGGACCGACCTGAAGGGGAAAACCGTGATGTACGACAACCACTTCAAGGCGATGAGCGCGACGGCGCTGTACCTCGGATACGGGGACGCGTTCGAGGGCGACAAGGTCTCCCTCTCCGAGAAGCAGATAAAGAAGGTGAAACAGACCCTCATCGACCAGAAGCCGAGCCTCCAGGGGTACATCTCGGCCGACCCGACGTACATCAAGCAGTTCCGGCAGGGGAACTTCGTCGTCGGCCAGTCCGGCCGGAACGAGATCGTCGAGATGTGGTCCAGCGGCGACAAGTGGCCCAAGATGGCCGCACCGAAGGAGGGGTCGCTGGCCTGGTTCGAATCCGCCGTCGTCTCGAAGAAGTCCCAGAACAAGGAACTCGCCTGGAAGGTCATCAACGAGTTCATCGCGCCGAAGCTCGGTGCGAACCTCGCCAAGGTGGGGTACTCGCCGAGCTGTAACCCCAAGACCCAGCAACACCTCTCCGACGAGCAGAACGACATGTACGGCTCGATAAAGCCCTCGAAACTCCAGGACTTCATCCCGTTCAAGGCGGTCGAGAACGAGTCCGCGTGGAAGAAGGCCTGGGAACAGGTCAAGACCGCCTGAGCCGACGATGGCAACGGACTCGTCTGCTTCCGTCCGCGAACGGTTCATCGCGGCGTTCACCTCGCGGGAGCGCAAACTGGGCCTGACGCTCGGTCCCGGCCTCGTCTGGCTGCTGTTGTTCCTGCTCGCGCCGCTGACGTTCATGGTCGTCGTCAGCTTCGTGAGCGTCAACGAAGCGTACGCCATCGTCTGGGAGCCGACGCTCAGCAACTACACCGGCCTGTTCAGCGGCAGCGGACCGTTCTGGGAGACGCCGTTCTTCGACGCGCTGCTCCTGTCGTACGGCATCGCCGCAGTGACGACCATCCTCTGTCTCGTCCTCTCGTTCCCACTCGCGTACTTCCTCGCGCGCCGGGACGACCACGTGTTCAAGGTAGTCATCTTCCTCGTCCTGCTGCCGTTCTTCACGATGTACCTCGTCCGGGCGTACTCGTGGCTCCTGATGTTCGGACCGAGCGGCGTCATCAACCGGACCCTGATAAAAATCGGGCTCGTGAGCGGGCCCGTGTCGCTGTTCAACTTCGGCGTGCCGGCCATCGTCGTCGGCCTCACGCACGCGTACTTCCCGTACATGCTGCTGTCGCTGTACGCGAGCATGGAGGGGCTCGACTTCTCGATGGTCGAAGCCTCACGCGACCTGGGTGCGAGTCGGTTCGAGGCGCTCCGGGACATCATCCTGCCGCTGGTGTTGCCGGGCATGATAAGCGGCGGTCTGTTCGTGTTCGTCCCGAGCCTCGGGGCGTTCATCACCCCGCGCTTCCTCGGCCAGGGGAAGGTGTTGATGATCGGACAGCTCATCGAGAGCCGAATCACGGAACTCTACGCCATCGACTACGGCAGCGCCGCGTCGATGTTCATCGTCGTCTCCATCGTGGCCGCGTTCGCGCTCGCGTTCCGCTACGTCAGCATCGAAGACCTGGGAGGTGCCTGAGATGGCGACGGAGACCAAGCCCGCGACCGAACGTGAGGACGAAACGTCGCGGTCGGCGTTCCTCGACCATCCGCGCAAGGAGCGGCTCCTCGGACGGGGGCTGTACACTGTCGTCGTCCTCCTGCTGGTGTTCCTCTGGATTCCGCTCCTGGCGATGGTGTTCCTGTCGTTCGCGGTCAACTCCAGCACCTTCTTCCCGTTCCAGGGATTCACGCTGGCCCACTACGCGGCGACGTTCGCCGACTTCGGACTGATGGTGGCGCTGTGGAACAGCATCCAGGTCGCCACGGCGTCGGCGAGCATCGCCACGCTGCTGGGCGTGCTCGCGAGCTTCGCGCTCGTCCGGTACGACTTTCCGCTGAAGGAGGTGTACCGCACGTTCGGCATCCTGCCGATGGTGATTCCGGGCGTCGTGATGGGCATCGCGCTGCTCATCTACTTCCAGACCATCATCGGGATACCGACGGGCTACCTCACGCTCGTCCTGACCCACAGCGCGTACGGATTCCCGTTCGTGCTGCTGATGGTGACCGCCCGACTCTACACCTTCGACCCGTCGCTGGAGGAGGCGGCCCGCGACCTGGGTGCGGACCCGCTCACGACGTTCCGGGACGTGACGCTCCCGATAGTCGCGCCGGCCATCGGCGCGGGCTTCCTCTTCGCGTGGATTCGGTCGTTCGAGGACTTCATCCGCGCGCACTTCGTGAGCGGCACGTTCGAAGTGCTGACGGTCTCGATGTTCTCGATGATAAAGTACGGGACGGCGCCCAAGATGAACGCCATCTCGTCGTTCATCGTGTTCGTCATCGCCGTCGTCCTCGCGGTGGCGATGAACCTGGGCAACGTCACCGGCTACGTCGCCGGAACGCAGGGCGAGGAGTAGTCCCGTTTCGGCGCTCTCTTTCAACTTCCCCTCGTCCCGCCCCCAACCAAAGGTCTAAGGACGCTGGTTCCCTACCTGTAGCTACATGAGTACAGAAACACAGGGCGAGGACGACGAACTGAAGGAGCGAGTCAGCAACTTCCTGCGCCGCAACTTCCCCCAGATTCAGATGCACGGCGGGAGCGCGGCCATCCAGGACCTCGACCGCGAGACCGGCGAGGTCACCATCATGCTCGGCGGCGCGTGCAGCGGCTGCGGCATCTCCCCGATGACCATCCAGGCCATCAAGAGCCGGATGGTCAAGGAGATTCCCGAGATAGAGAAGGTCAACGCGGACACGGGCATGGACGGCGGTGGCGGCCACGGCGGTGGCATGAGCCCGTCGTTCCCCGGCGAGACGACCGACGACGGCGGCGACGACGAGGGCCCCGAAGCCCCGTTCTGAGCGTCGACCGACCGACGGTCGTCGTTTTCGCCGCTTCCGGTCTCGTCTCTGATTCCTCTATTCAATAGCATTTCTGCCCGTGGCCAGGGCACATCACGATATTTATCCCACCGGGCGATGTAGGGAGCGACAGTATGACCCACGACGACGCCACGGCGCGTAACGTCGTATTCGTGGTCATGGACACGGTGCGCAAGAGCCACCTGTCCGTCTACGGATACGACCGCCCGACGACGCCGGGGCTCGAACGGTTCGCCGAGGAAGCGACCGTCTTCGAGCAGGCAGTTGCACCCGCCCCCTGGACGCTGCCGGTCCACGCCTCCCTCTTCACGGGCATGTACCCCAGCGAACACGGCGCGAGCCAGGAGAACCCGTATCTCGAAGGTGCGACGACGCTCGCCGAATCGCTCTCCGCGGCCGGTTTCGACACGGCCTGTTACTCTTCGAACGCCTGGATCACGCCGTACACCCACCTGACGGACGGCTTCGACGACCAGGACAACTTCTTCGAGGTGATGCCGGGCGAGTTCCTCTCCGGTCCGATGGCGAAGGCCTGGAAGATGATGAACGACAACGAGCGCCTCCGCGCCGTCGCCGACAAACTCGTCAGCCTCGGCAACGTCGCCCACGAGTACTTCGCCAGCGGCGAGGGCGCCGACTCGAAGACGCCGCAGGTCGTCGACCGGACCATCGAGTTCATCGACGACTCCGACGGACCCTACTTCTCGTTCATCAACCTGATGGACGCCCACCTGCCGTACCACCCGCCCGAGGAGTACAAGGAGGAGTTCGCGCCGGGCGTCGACTCGACGGAGGTGTGCCAGAACTCCAAGGAGTACAACTGCGGCGCACGCGACATCGACGACGAGGAGTGGGACGCCATCGAGGGGCTGTACGACGCCGAAATCCGGCACATCGACGCCGAACTCCAGCGCCTGTTCTCGTGGCTCAAGGAGAACGACGAGTGGGACGACACCATGGTCGTCGTCTGCGCCGACCACGGCGAACTGTTCGGCGAGCACGACCTCTACGGCCACGAGTTCTGCATCTACGACCCGCTCGTCAACGTCCCGCTGATGGTCAAACACCCCGAGATGGGCGACGGCACGTCCGACGAGCAGGTCGAACTCGTCGACCTCTACCACACCGTCCTCGACCACGCCGGCGTCGACGCGGCCGGGTCGACCGTGCCGCTGGACCGTCGGCGCTCGTTGCTCGACGCCGACTACCGCGAGTTCGCCGAGGGCGAGGTCCCCGGCGACGGCGACTACGCCTTCGTCGAGTACTACCGACCCGTGGTCGAACTGAAACAGCTCGAAGAGAAGGCCAAGGCGGCCGACATCGACCTCGACCGGAACTCGCGGTTCTACTCCCGGATGCGTGCCGCGCGCCGCCCCGACGCGAAGTACATCCGCAACGAGCGCATCGAGGACGAGTTCTACCACCTCGACGACGACCCCGACGAGCGCCGCGACGCCCGCGGCGAGGGGAGCGACGAGGAGGAGGCCGTCGAGGGCGTCCTCTCGGCGTTCGAGGAGAGCGTCGGCGGCGAGTGGAAGGACGTCGACGACGAGGACGTGCTCGACGACATGAGCGACAGCGCGAAAGACAGACTGCAGGACCTCGGCTACATCGACTAACGTGACCGACGAGACGGAGTCCGACGGCGGGCAGGCGCTGTCAAGAGAGGAGCCGGGGTCGAACGGGGGCGAAGCGCTCTCGGCCGGCCTCGGCGAGCGATTCGGCAAGGGGAAGCTCCTGCTCGGCTTCCTCGTCGCCGGCGTGCTCATCTACCTGCTCGTCGCGGTGGCGGGATGGGAGCGCGTCCTCGACGCCCTCCAGGGGGCCGACTACACGTGGGTCTGGATCGCCTGCGCTTCGACCATCGTCGGCCTCGCGCTCTGGGGGAAAGCCTGGCAGGTCGTGCTCGCGGTCCTCGACATCGAAGTCGAGTTGCGCCGCATCGTCGTCACCTACTTCGCGGCGACGTTCGCCAACTACGTGACGCCGCTCGGACAGGCCGGCGGCGAGCCGTTCATCGCCTACGTGCTCTCGCGGGACACGGAGGCCAGCTACGAGGACAGCCTCGCCAGCGTCGTCACCGCCGACCTGCTGAACCTGTTGCCGTTCTTCAACTTCGCTGCGGTGGGGCTGGCGTACCTCCTGCTGAACGCGTCGATGCCGGAGAACGCGGAGACGCTCGCGCAGGGACTCGTGGTCCTCGCGTTCGGCGTCCCCGCCATCGCGTACGTCGGCTGGCGACACCGCGACGGCGTCGAGGCGTTCGTGCTCCGGATCGTCGGTCCGATCGCCGACCGGACCGACCGCATCACCGTCGAGGGCGTCCGCGGGCGCATCGACCGGTTCTACCACGCCCTCGAGCGCATCGCCGACGAACCACGCGAACTGCTGTACGCGCTCGTGTTCTCCTACACGGGCTGGATATTCTTCGCGCTCCCGCTGTACTTCTCGGGGGTCGCGCTCGACCTCCCCCTCACCCTGACGCTCGTCCTCTTCATCGTCCCGGCGAGCACGCTCGCCGGCATGACGCCGCTACCGGGCGGCCTCGCCGGGGTCGAGGCGGCGCTCGCCGTCCTCATCGTCGGGCTCGCGCCCATCTCCTGGAGTTCCGCGGTCGCGGCCGCCATCGTCTACCGGTTCGCCAGCTACTGGATAGTCCTCCTCGTCGGCGGACTGGCCACCCTGTACGTCATCGCCCGCTCCTGACCGCGTCCTCGTACTCTCCCCTCGTCTCCCTCGCTCACTCCTCGCGGACGTTCTCGCGCTCCCAGGTCCGTATCAGCCTCGCCAGCGTGCGGTTCACCGGGACCGCGACCCCGTGCCCGCTCGCTCGCTCGACGACGTACCCGTTGATGGCGTCGACCTCGGTGCGGCGACCGGCGTCCACGTCCTGGCGCATCGAGGACGCGTTGGCCGCCGTGGCGTCCGCGACCGTTTCGACCGCCCCGACCGCCTCGTCGTCCCCGAGGTCGACGCCCTCGGCGCGGGCCACGCGGGCCGTCTCCCGGGCGGCGTCCTCGGCCACCTCGCGCGCCGCCCCCGACCGGAGCGCTCCGTTGTCCGTGCGAGCCAGCGCCGTCGTCGCGTTGATACCCGCGTTGACCGCGAGTTTCTCCCAGAGCCGACGGGGGGCGTCCTCGGCGACCGTCGTCTCCACCGCCGCGGCGCGGAAGGCGTCGCCCACGCGCTCGGCGACCGGCGAGCGGCCGCCCTCGCGCGCGCCCAAGACGATTTCGCCGACGCCCGTACACTCCACGGTTCCGGGGGCGGAGCGCACCGCGCCGTAGGTCGCCGTCCCCGCGAGCACCGGGCAGTCGAGACGTCGGGCCAGCGTCTCCTCGTTTCCCATCCCGTTCTGGAGCGACAGCGCGGCGTCGAACTCGCCCGTCGCGAGGTCCCGCGCCGCCGCCTCGGTGTCGAACGCCTTCACCGTCACGACCGCGAGGTCGGCGCGAAGTCCGGTCCCGTCGGTGGTCGCATCGGGTGCGACCTCGAAGTCGAACGCTCCGCCGACGCGGAGTCCCGTCTCCCGGACCGCCGCGACGTGCGGGTCCCGCCCGACGAGCGTCACCGCGTGCTCGCGGGCGAGTAGACCGCCGACCAGCGTCCCCAGGCTTCCCGCGCCGAACACGACGACGTCCATACTCGGCGCGAGGGGCCGGGGGTAGAAAAACTCAGTCCTCGGTCCAGTAGTAGATGTCTTCCTTCGGCGTGCCGCAGTTCGGACACTCGTCCGGCATGCCGTCTTCTATCTCGCCCATCTCGCCGCACTCGCTACAGCGCCACATCAGTTCCGCCTCGCCGAACTCGTGGCCGGAGCGGGAGTGTTCGACCGACATCGCCTCGTACCCGTCGCGCATCGTGACGTAGAACCCGCTGCTGTCGAAACCCCGGACCTCGCCGAGCACGTTTCGGTTGCTGTCGTAGACCACGTCTCCGAGGCCTATCTCGTCCACGTCGACGTCCTCGTCTGGTTTCTCTCCGGACTCGTCTACCATATCTTCCCCTTCGTGATTCACATTGATAAAGCCGACCGCCGAACCGCGGGCGCTCACTCCGTCGCTTTCGGCACATCGACGGACGGCGCGTCGAACGACTCGGCTGCGTCCGGCAACTCTTCCGGCAGGTAGACGACGTTCTCCGTCCCGACCCGGACGCGGGCCACCTCGTCGCGCTCCTCCAGTCGGTCCAGCACCCGACTGGTCGTCGAGCGCGACCAACCGCTCGCCGAGAGGACCGTCTGCTGGCGCACCCGGCCGTCGCGTTCGCGGAGGAGCTTCAGCACGAACTGTTCGGGCGTGTAGCCGGTCTCCAGCACGAAGTCGGCCATCGACTCGAACTCGCACGCCCTCGCCCCCGCCGCGTCTCCGCGCGACCCCGTCCCTCCGTCGGACGCTTGCGCCCGCCCCATCGTCTCCCGGTCCGCCGTCGATTCGCTCTCGGCCGGTTCTCGCCGGGACGCCGCGTCGTCCGAGTCGGACGGCGTGCCGTCGCACGCCCACCGTCTCGCCAGACGTCGGACCCGGGCGAACGTCCGTCGTATCTCGGGCGCGATTCCGCTCGCGTCGCTTGCGACGGGGGCCGCAGATCGCTTCATCAACCGCGGAATACTCTCTCAAAACTCATAAGCTTCGTGGCACGAAGGCGACGCCGGACGTCGCTGTTCATAAAGCCCCGGCAGTAGCAACCCCGACGCATTGAATGCTCCGGGGGTCAACCCCGGACGTGTTCGACCCATTCACCGTCGGCAAGAAGGCGAGCAAGTTCGGCTATCGGAAGTTCGGAATCCCGGGCGCGGTCGTAATCGGCGCCGGCGCGGTCGCCGGCTACTTCGTCGCCCGGAAGAAGGTGAAGTCGGCGCTGAAGGGCAAGGCGTCCGACGCTGACGCCGAGGGGACCGTCGACGAGGAGCAGGAACAGCGCAGCGACTGAAGAACGCGCGTTCGAACTGCGGTGCGTCGACGCGTCGGACTCGACCCGACGGCCGACGTCGGACCACTCCGCAGGTCGGTGACTCTTCTTTCGGCGCCGCGAGCGCGTCGGCGAGCGGTCGGCCGCCGTCTCGAAGCCCGGTTCCGAGGCCGTTCTCGTTCCACACGCTACGCGGCGCTCACCGTCTTCGACACTGGAGAATGGGATCGCCCGGATTCGAACCAGGGTTATCGGCACCCAAGGCCGAAAGGATACCAAGCTACCCCACGATCCCGTATCGTTCGATAGCGCGGATGTCGTGTAAAACGTTTCGTTTGTGCGGGGAGCGATTGGCCGAACTGACGGACGTCGCCGACCGGTCTACGGCGTCAACGGCCAGAACAGCCAGATTCCGGCGGTCGTGGCGATGGCGAACACCAACTGCAGCGGCCCTCCGACGCGCAGGTAGTCGGTGAACCGGTAGCCGCCGGGACCGTAGACGAAGAGGTTCGTCTGGTAGCCGACGGGGGTCATGAACGCCGTGCTCGCCGCGAAGGTCACGGAGAGCACGAACGCGAACGGGTTCGCGCCGATCTGGAGCGCGGCCTCCACGGCGACCGGAATCATGAGGACGACGCTGGCGTTGTTGCTGATGACGTTCGTCAACAGCGCAGTCACGACGTAGAACAGGCCGAGCACCGCGACGGTCGGCAGGACGTCGGCGCTCATCACCACGAGGTCGGCGAGCAGCGCCGCGCCGCCGGTCTGGTTGAGCGCGACGCCGAGGGGGATGACGCCCGCGAGCAGGAAGATGACGTCCCACTGGACGGCGTCGTAGAGTTCGGTCGGCTTGAGGACGCCGGTGGCGACCATCGCCAGCGCGCCCGCGAGCGCGGACACGACGATGGGGAGGACGTCGAGTGCGGCGACGGCGACGACGGCGGCGACGATGCCGAGCGCGAGCGGTATCTTCGACTCGCGGAAGTCGGGACGCTCGACCTCCTGTGCGACGATGAAGTCCGGGTTGACGCCGAGGCGGTTGATGGTGTCCGTCGTCGCCTGGACGAGCAGCGTGTCGCCGACCCGGAGTTCGGTGGCGTCCAGTCGCTCGCGGAGCACCTCCGGGCCGCGCCGGAGCGCGAGCACCGTGGCGTCGTAGCGCTCGCGGAAGCTGGCGGTCGCCAGCGTCTCGCCGACGAGGTCCGACCCGGGGCTGATGACCACCTCGACGAGGTTCTCGCCCTCGCTCGCGGCCTCCAGTTCCGTCTCGTCGACCTGGACGTTCGGCACCAGGTCCAGTCCCTCGGTGTCCACCAGTTCGACCAGCGTGTCGCGGTCGGTCCGGAGCGCGAACACGTCGTCGGCCCGGACGGTCTTGCGGGCGAGCGGTTCGAGGAACACCTCCTCGTCCCGGACGAGCTGGATTACGTCCACGTCGAGCGGCGTCTCGGCCAGCACTTCACCCAGAGTCCGGCCGACGAGGGGGGAGTCCTCGCGCACGACCACCTCGGTCAGGTAGTCGGCCATCTGGAACTCCTCGGTCAGGTCCTCGCGCGGTCGGATGCGCTCCGGGACGAGCCACCGCCCGACCGTCAGCAGGTACGCCGTGCCGACGACGGAGACGAGGAGGCCGAGATGCGTGAACTCGAACATCGAGAACTCGTGGAGTCGGGTCGCTCCCTCCTGGGCCGCGGCGAGTTCGCCCGCGAGCTGGCTGGCCAGGATGTTCGTCGACGTCCCGATGAGCGTCAGCATCCCGCCGAACATCGATGCGTACGAGAGCGGCAGCAGGAGTTTCGACGGCGACGTCTTGCCCTCGTGGGCGATGTCGGTCACCATCGGCAGGAGGATGGCGACCGCCGCCGTGTTGTTGATGAACCCCGAGATGGGCCCGACGACGCCGATGGTCGCGCCGAGCTGTTTCGTCTCGCTGTCGCCCGTGATCTGGGAAATCTTCCGGCCGAGTATCTGGACGACGCCGGTGCGCTGGACGCCGTGACTCAGGATGAACATCGCCAGCACGGTGATGGTCGCGGTGCTGGCGAACCCCGAGAGACCCAGTTCCGGAGTGATGCCGGTCCACGGTTCGAGGACCATCAGCGCGACCATCACGCCGATGGCGGTGACGTCGATGGGGACGGGTTCGGTGGCGAACAGGACGAGCGCCGCCACGATGATGCCGAAAACTATCAGCATCCCCGCCGTCGGTGCTGGCACGGTACAGGGTGGTGACGAGCGCAACAAAAAGCAACCGGACCTGGCCCGCTGCAGTCACGACCTCGCGAGGGGCAGCGAAAGCGCGGAGTTCGGACCGCTATCGGGTGTCGATTCTGACCGTACTGCCCGTGACCTCGGTGATGCGTTCCTGGCCGATCCGGTACTCGTCCTCGTCCTCCTGGCCCTCTCCGAACACCGACTTGATGCGGTCGGTGATGCTGTCGTGGGGCTCGACCAGGATGTCGTCGCCTTCGACGGCGTCGACCGTGCCGATGCGCTCGCCGTCCGAGTCGACGACGCGCTTGCCCTCGTCGTCGGGCGTCAGTTCGACGCGCTCCGTCGCGTCGCGGCTCCTCTCGTCCATGGCCGTCGAGGTCGTCGTTCCGCCGGCGGTCGTGCCCTCGTCGGTCCTCCCTCGACCTATCTCGGGCGTCGTGTCGACGATGCCGGTCATGTGCTCGTGGTCCGTCTCCGCCGGCGATTCGAGCGACTCCACGTCGAGGGTCTCCTCCTCGACGAGTTCGCTCTCGGTCACCTCGCTCGTGACCACGTCGGTGTCGATGACCTCGGCGTCGCGGAGGTCGGCGGTGACGAGTTTCGTCTCGGTCACCTCGCTCTCGATTATCTTCCGCTGGACGGCCGTCCTCTCGGTCGGTTCGCCCTCGATTCGTTCGCGGGTGACCGTCTCGGTCTCCATGGTCTCCCTGTCGGTGACCTCCTCCTCGACGTCGTCGTTGTCGACGAGTCGCTCGTCACCGCTCGTCGTGTGGGCCTCGGTGGTGTCGCTCTCGACGGTCTCTTCGGCCGTCGTGTCGGTGTCGACCACCTCGCTCTGGATGTACTCGCGCTCGAAGACCTCGCTCCTGATGCGGTACGTCTCGAGAATCTCGTTCTCGACGAGCGCGCCGGTGACCGTTTCACCCCCGATGGTGTCGGTGTCCATCGTACTCCCGCCGGCGTCGGTGGCCGTCTCGTCCTCGACGAGGCGGCAGTCGACGAGTTCCCGCCCCACGAGTTCGGTGTCGAGGACGTTGCTACCAATTATCTCGCTGTCGACGACCTCGCTCTCGACGGTCTCCGTCTCCACGACCTCGGTCTCGACGACGCGCGTTCGAACGACCTCCGTCTCCACGGTCTCCCCCTCGACGATCTCGTCGTCGATCGAGGTTCGGTCGATGACCTCGGCGAACTCCAACTCGTCGTCGACGCTGTCGAACTCCTGGTACATGAACGCCAGTCGCTCGTCCTCGAACCGGTCGAAGAACTCGTCCCAGGACACCTCGTCGTGCTCGGACCGGTCGGTTTCCGAGCCGTGAACGAGGTGGACGCTCGGTTCCTCCGTGCCGGCGGTCGTACTTCGTACCGGCGTGAGGTTCCGTTCGTCGGCCCAGTTTCGAATCGTTTCGCGGTCTGTCGTTATCTTGCTCTTGACGGCATCCTCGCTCATAATCCCCACCGCATCGAAACCCACCAGCGCTGTAGTTAGTTATACCGGCCACCGCGTCCGACCGGCGTAACGTGCTTACTCCTCTTCGCCGTGGCGTTCGAGGGCCGCGACGATGTCGAACGGGTGGTGGTCCTTGCGGATGCCGTCGAGCATCTTGAACGCCTCGTCGGGCGCGAGGAAGTGCGTCGTCACCACGCGACCGAGGTCGGTCGGTTCGAAGCCGTCGATGAACTCGTACTCCAGCAGTTTGCCGAGCGCGTGCTTGGTCGGCACGTCGCCGATCATCCGGTCGTTCAGACGCTTGGCCTGCTTCCCGGCGACGGTGACGTTCGCCAGCGTCTCCTCGACGGCGGCGCTCTCGTCGTAGAGGGTGCGCACGTCCTCCATCTCGCCTTTCAGCAGCTTGAACGCCACCTCGTCCTCGCTCATCTCCATGCTGTTGTGGTAGCTCCCGTCCGGTTCGACGAGGACGTACACCTTCCCGCGGTCGTGGTAGTCCGGGCGACCCGCCCGCCCGAGCATCTGGTGGAACTCCTGGACGGTGAGCCACTCGATGCCCATCGCCAGCGAGTCGAAGATGACCTGCGACGCCGGGAAGTCGACGCCGGCCGCCAGCGCCGCCGTCGTGACGACCGCAGCGAGTTCCTGGTCGGCGAACATGCGCTCGACCTTCTTCCGGCGGCCGTAGTCCAGGCCGGCGTGGTACGGCGCGGAGCTGTACTCCAGCTTCCGGGATATCTCGTGGCAGCGTCGACGGGAGTTGGTGAAGATGATGGTCTGGCCGCGATACCCCTGCGAGGACTCCCGGTCGAACTCCCGGCGGACGAGCTTGTTCTCCACGTCGGGTTTCTCCTTCCCGTCGGCGAACGTGACGTGGCGTTCGAGGGGGACGGGCCGCTCCTCGAACTCGACGAGGTTCGCCCGGAGCGACTCCGCGAGGTCCGATGGGTTGCCGACGGTCGCCGAGAGGTACACCCACTGCGCACCGTCGTACTCCCGCCGGCGCTGCTCGCGCTGCTCGCAGTAGTGCTTGAGCCGCGAGATGAGGCCGTCGAGGCGGTGGCCGCGCTCGCCCTCCTGGAGGGTGTGGACCTCGTCGATGACGACGGTCCCGATGTCGCCGAGGTTCCGCCCCGTCCGGAGCGCGTGGTCGATGCCCTCGTAGGTGCCGACGATGACGTCCGCGTTCGGGTCGAACGCGTGCCCGTCGTCCCGGACCCGGCTCGCACCGACCCGGATGGTCACGTCGACGAGGTCGCCGTACTCCTCCTCGAAGTCCTCGTGCTTCTGGTTCGCCAGCGCGACCAGCGGGACGAGAAAGAGCATCTTCCCCTTGCCGTTCAGCACGCGGTCGATGCCGGTCATCTCGCCGACCAGGGTCTTCCCCGTCGCCGTCGCGCTGACGACGAGCTGGTCCTCGCCGTCCAGCAGGCCGTTCTGGACCGCGAGGCTCTGGACCGGCAGCAGCTCCTCGAACCGCGGTTCGAGGAGGTTCTGGATGCCGGGGTGCAGCGAGAGCGACTCGACGGGGACGGTGTCCACGTCCTCGACGTTCGCGCTGATCTCGTCGAACTTCGTCAGGTCCGGGTCGAGCTGTCCCTTCAACAGGTTCGTGATGCGTTCGAGGTCCTGGACCTCGACCAGAAGTTCCTCGAGGCGCTCTTTCGCCGAACTCGTCAGGTCGCCCTGGAACGCGAGTTCGCGCTCCAGCTCCTCTTTCGCGCAGTCCGGGCAGATGTACTCCTCGCCGGCGTCGATCGCCGTGTCGCTGTTGATGGGCGAGTAGCGTCCGGCGTTGGCGCAGAAGCGACACGTCCGCACCGCCTTCGCGTCGAGCTGGTAGCCCGACAGCAGCGCCTTCAGTTCGTCGCGCGCCTCGCTCGACGTCTGCTGGGAGATGCGGATGCGGCCGGCTCCCCGCGCCAGTTCGACGAACTCGTCCGGGCTGCGCGGCTCCTCGCTGGAGCCCTGCTTGACCCGGAACCGGCCGGGGCGCGGCCCCGCGTCCGTCTCCTTCAGTTCGAGGACGGCCTGGAAGCGCCGCTCGCCGCCCTGCCGGACCACCACCTGGTAGCCCCGGTCCACCTCGTGAAGGAACAGCGTATCCACCTGCTGGGCCTGCTTCGACACGATTACCGGTACACGGTCGAGCTATTTCAGCGATTCGAATCGTTGGATTCGAGGTGCGTATCGTCACCGCGACGGTCCTGGCCGGAGCGACGCCAGCGGAGACGTACGAACGTGGACGGGTCCGGCGGACGACCGCCGCCGGGACCACTATCAGGTTTTGCGAAACTTCTTACCTAATCGAGTGCCAAGGGTCACTGAATGGCCCGCGCGGAGAACACAGAACTCGTCGACCGGTTCGAGCAGTTCTACCGGCGCTACTACAGCGACGAGATCGGGGACCTCGCACAACAGTACCCCAACGAGCAGCGGTCACTGTACGTCGACTGGGACGACCTCTATCGCTACGACGCCGACCTGGCGGACGACTACCTCGCACAGCCACAGCAACACCAGGAGTACGCCGAGGAGGCGCTTCGGCTCTACGACCTCCCGGTGGACGTGAGCCTCGGGCAGGCCCACGTCCGGATGCGCGGTCTGCCGGAAGTGACGGCCATCCGCGCCATCCGCGCCCGGCACGTCAACACGCTGGTCGGCGTGCAGGGTATCGTCCGCAAGGCGACGAGCGTCCGTCCGAAGATACAGGAGGCGGCGTTCGAGTGTCAGCGGTGCGGCACCCTGACCTACATCCCGCAGGAGGGCGGCGACTTCCAGGAGCCGCACGAGTGCCAGGGATGCGAACGACAGGGTCCGTTCCGCATCAACTTCGACCAGTCGGAGTTCATCGACTCGCAGAAGCTCCGCATCCAGGAGAGTCCCGAGGGACTCCGGGGCGGCGAGACGCCCGAGAGCATCGACGTCCACATCGAGGACGACATCACCGGCGAGGTGACGCCCGGCGACCACGTCACCGTGACGGGCATCCTCCACCTCGAACAGCAGGGCAGCGGCCAGGACAAGTCCGCCGTCTTCGACGTGTACATGGACGGCGTGTCGGTCGAGATAGAGGACGAGGAGTTCGAGGACATGGAGATCACCGACGAGGACAAGCAGAAGATAGCGGAACTCTCCAACACCGACGGCATCTACGAGGAGATGGTCGACTCCATCGCGCCGTCCATCTACGGCTATCGTCAGGAGAAGCTGGCGATGATTCTCCAACTCTTCTCCGGGGTGACCAAGCATCTCCCCGACGGCTCCCGGATTCGCGGCGACCTGCACATGCTCCTCATCGGTGACCCCGGGACGGGGAAGTCCGCGATGCTCCAGTACATCCGCAACATCGCCCCGCGCTCCGTCTACACCTCCGGCAAGGGGTCGAGTTCGGCGGGGCTGACCGCGGCCGCCGTCCGCGACGACTTCGGCGACGGTCAGCAGTGGACGCTCGAAGCGGGCGCGCTCGTGCTCGCCGACAAGGGCATCGCGGCCGTGGACGAACTCGACAAGATGCGGCCGGAGGACCGGTCGGCCATGCACGAGGCCCTCGAACAGCAGTCCATCAGCGTGAGCAAGGCCGGCATCAACGCGACGCTGAAGTCGCGCTGTTCGCTGCTCGGGGCGGCGAACCCGAAGTACGGCCGGTTCGACCAGTACGAGTCCATCGGGGAACAGATAGACCTCGAACCGGCGCTCATCTCGCGGTTCGACCTCATCTTCACGGTCACCGACCAGCCGGACGAACAGGAGGACCGCCAACTCGCCGAGCACATCCTCCAGACGAACTTCGCGGGCGAGTTGAACACCCAGCGAACGGAGATGAACGCGCCGAACGTCTCCCAGGAGGCGGTCGACGAGCAGACCGAGGAGGTCGCGCCGGCCATCGAGGCCGACCTGCTCCGGAAGTACATCGCCTACGCGAAGGCGAACGTCTTCCCGACGATGACCGACGATGCGAAACAGGCCATCGAGGACTTCTACGTCGACCTGCGCTCGAAGGGGGCCGACGAGGACGCGCCGGTGCCGGTGACCGCCCGGAAACTGGAGGCGCTCGTCCGCCTCGCGGAGGCGAGCGCCCGCGTGCGCCTCTCGGACACCGTCGAGCGCGAGGACGCCGACCGCGTCATCGAGATCGTCCGTTCGTGCCTGCAGGACATCGGCGTCGACCCCGAGACCGGGCAGTTCGACGCCGACGTGGTGGAGACGGGCACCTCCAAGAGCCAGCGCGACCGCATCAAGAACATCAAACAGGTCATCGCGGACATCGAGGAGGAGTACGACGAAGGTGCGCCGGTCGACGTGGTGCTCGACCGCGCGGACGAGGTCGGCATGGACCCCTCGAAGGCCGAACACGAGATCGAGAAACTCAAACAGAAAGGCGAGGTGTACGAGCCCTCGACCGACCACCTGAGGACGACGTAGGATGGACCGCATCTCCGCGCTCCGGAACGTCGAAGACGCGCTCGCGGACTTCGAGGCCGGCGAGTCGGACCTGCGGGAGACCGAAGAGCGAGTTCTGACGGTGTTGCGAACGTACGCGACCGAGTTCGAGGACCCGGACCTCTCGGCGTACCGAGCGACGGGGGCCGACCCCGCGGACGGCGTCGTCGTCGTGGCGGAGAGCGAAGCCGACGCCCGCGCTCGCGTCGCCGACCTGCTGGACGCCGAGCAACTGGAGTTCGACCTCGAAACGATGTGAGAGCTGACAGTTCTATCGACATGGAAAAATAAATAAGCTTGCTCCTGGAAAGAGAAGATACGAAACGACGCGTGCGAACGCATCAACGCCCGAAACCACGACCCGGCTTCGCCCGGGTTATACGGTCCATAATAATGGCGGTAGCCCGATGAATTCCACACGATGGCACGGGACGGACCACGCGGCGAGCGGACACGCAGTTCCCGGGAGCATCCACGAATGACCGAACTCACCGAGCTGGACGGGGAATCGTCTATCCTGCTGCTCTCGCCGTCCATGCACTCCGAGACCGACGACGTCTGCCTCGACCTGCTCTCGCAAGAGTCGCCGGAACGGGAGAACGTCCTCTGGGTCACGTTCACCCGGTCGCCGGACGGCTGCGTCCAGGACTGGCTCGGTCACGTCGGCGAACGTCCGGCGAACCTGCGATTCATCAGCGTCGGCGAGACGGTCCGGTCGGCCGCCAGTTCGTCGCCGGTCCAGGAGACGCCGGCGGACGCCGTCATCGAGACGCTGTCGAACCCGGGCGACCTGACGGGACTCGGAATCAAGATAAGCGAGGTGCTCCAGCAGTGGCAGAACGACGGCAACCGAACCGTGGCCTGCTTCCACTCGCTGACCGCGTTACTCCAGTACGCCGACGTGCAGACGGTGTACAAGTTCCTCCACGTGCTCACGGGTCGGTTCACCACGGCGGGGGTCACCGCCCACTTCCACCTCGACCCGGCGGCGCACGACGACCAGACGATAAACACGCTCAAGTCGCTGTTCGACGCCGTCGCCGAGTTCGACGACGGCGAGTGGTCCGTTCGCACGCGCTAGTTAATTTTAAATTTATCAGGTAAGAAGGAACTCATGTGCTGCTGGTGATAACGCACTCCCAGCCCGCCCGCCAGACGCTCCGGAACGTCTGCAACGCCCACGAGGAGTCCGTCGTCCGGCGTCTCGGCCGCGCGGCGTTGCTGAAGCCGACGGAGTTCGGCGCGTTCCTCGCGCTCAGACTCCGCGCGAAACACGAGGGAGCGGTCCAGATAGAGCGGACCGCGCCGCTCAACGAGTTTCGCGACGTGCCGGACGCTGTCAGGGAGGCGGCGTCGTCGTACGAGGACCGCGACCACGCGAGCACGCCGTACGCCCGGTTCGCGGCCGGAACGGGGCACCCGTCCCCCGAGTCGATGCGCGGCGAGGAGCTATGAACGTCCTCGTCGCGGGCGAGCGTCGCTCGGGGCGGGCCGTCGACCTCTCGGCGCACGACCTCGACCCGACCGCCGTCGCCGCGGCGGTCCGTTCCGGGACTAGTGACCCGGCGGACGAGAGCGGTCCCGGACGAGACGACCTGGTGGTGCGCTGTCCCGACCCGGGTCCGGTCCACGACCGGGTCGGCGTCGTCGCTCCGGACGCGACCTGCCGGGTGCGCCCCGCGCTGGCGGCCGCGGCGCGCTCTCGCGGCCTGACCGCGCCGCAGGCCGACGAGATAGCGCGCCTGGAGCGGCGCATCGCCGACATCGACGTGCCCGCGGTGTCGCTCCGGGACGCCCGCCGTCGCGTCGCGGAGGCGGCCGGTTCGGAGACGGAACTGCGCGAGCGCATCGCCGCGCTGCGCGGCCGGGTGCAGGCGCTGCGCGAGGCGGACGCCGACCCGACCGACGCGGAGGAGCGCCTCGTCGAAGCGACTCGTCGTCTCTCGGAGGCCGAGACGGAGCGCATCGCCGCCGAACAGGCCCTCGACCGCGCCCGCGAGCGGGCCGAGTCCGCCTGTGACGACCGGGAGAGACGACTCCGCCTCCGGGACCGGAAGGCGAACCTCGAACGCGAGGCGCGCGCCCACCTCGCCCGGCAGGTCCGCGACGAGTTCGCCGACGCGGTCGCGGCGGTGCGGGACGACGGTTCGGTCGGGGTGGAACGGGACGGCGACGTGACCGAGCGAGGCCCGAACGAGGCCGCCGCCGGAGCGACTTCCGAAGACGGAACGGCCGCGATTCGGGACGGCGGTCCGTCCCCCCGTTCGCCGCCGGACGACGTGACGGCGACGCTCGCGGTCGTCCGCGTCGCCGACCTCGACGCGCCGGTCGTGCTGGCCTGCGACCGCGGCGGCCGACCGCCTCGACGCGCCCGTCCTCTACGTTTAAGAGTGAAGACGGGACCACGCCCGACCATGGTGACGCTTCGCTGGTCGACCGACGCGCGGACAGGCGCGCACGGAACGGTGACGCTCGTCGAACTGGTCGTCGAGAACCCGGCCGAGACCGCGACCCGGGTCCGGGTCGGCAACTGCCTCGACGGACCTGTCTGGCCGCCGCGGCGCGAGGGCGTCCCCGAATCCGGCTGGGACGACGGCGGCTTCGAGAGCGTCGTCGCGGCCGACAGCAGTCGCTCGCTGGGGTACGCCAGCCCCGCCGCCCCGGAGGACCCGCCCGTCGAGGTCGTCTGGACCGAACGCGCCGGGACGCCGACCGACGATTCCGGGTCCGGTCCGGCCGGCGGTGCCGGCCTCGACGCGGCGGCCGTCGCCGTCGACGCGGAGGCGACCGTGGCGGGCGCGATTCGTTCGCTCGGCGACCCGCGCCCGCCCGCGGACGCGGTCGCGCCCTCGTCCTCGCCCGACGACGAGCGGTCGGACGCGGACGGCGACCTCCCGGTCCCGGTCGCGGAGTGGCTGGCGGCGGTCGAGCGGCGGGTGGAGCGGCGGGAGGCGCTGGCGGACGCGCGGTCGCTCGGGGCGGCCGCCGACCGACTGGAATCGGCGGGCGGACTCGCGGGCGCGGAGGAACTCCTGGCCGCGACCCGAGAGGACCGGGCGGCGCTCCGGGCGCTCGAAACCCGCGCGGCCGACCTGCGCGAGCGCACCGCGGCCGAGGTTCCGCTGTCCGCGTTCCGGAGGCTCGCGTGATAGTCGCGGTCGCGGGCGGAAAGGGCGGCGTCGGCAAGTCGACGGTCGCGCTGAACCTCGGCGCGGAACTCGACGGCGTCGTCGTCGACGCCGACCTCGCCATGGCGGACCTTCCGGCGGGTCGGGGGCCGGACCTCCACGACGTGCTCGCCGGACGCGCCGACCCCTGCGAGGCCGTCACGCGGGTCGGACCGGTCGCGCTGCTCCCCTGCGGACGGACGCTGGCCGGCGCGCGCGCCTGCGACCTGACCGGTTTCGCGTCGGCGATGGCGGACCTCGCCGCGGAGCGCGAGTGGGTCGTCGTCGACTGCCCGGCGGGAATGGCGGCGGACGCGGGCCTGCCGCTGGTCGCGGCGGACGCCTGCGCGCTCGTGACGACGCCCCGGCGGGCCGCGCTGGCCGACGCGGTCAGGACGCGGGCGCTCGCCCGTCGCTTCGACGCCGGCCTCGCCTGCGTCGCGCTGAACCGCGCCGGTCGGGACCCTCCGACCGACGACGTGGCGCACACGCTGGGCGCGCCCGCTACCGCGATTCCGGAGTCGGCGACGGTCGCACGGGCGCAGCGGCAGGGCCGCCCGGTCGCGTCGCTCGCGCCGGAGAGCGTGGCGGCGGACCGCTTCGAGGCGCTGGGACGGGCGATTCGCCGGGCGTCGGTCGCCTCCCGTCGGGCGCGGGTCGAGTAACGTTCGGACCGACGACACGATTTATAATCCAGAGTCTTCTCATGGTCCGTAGATGAACGCGCGCCGTCGTCGCCGGATAACGGCCCGGGACGTCGCCGGATGGGACGACCTCGACGCCGTCGCCGAGACGCTCGGCTATCGCGACCTCGACGACGCGAGTACGCCGGAACTGACCGACGACCAGCGCGACGTACTCGTCGGCGCGGACGTCCGCTTTCTCGAACTGGCACCGGAGGCGGTCGTCGGCGTCGTCGAGGCCGCCGAGGGACGGTCGCCGACGGACTACGAGGACGCGCTCGGCGGGCGGTTCGGTACCGCACTCGTCACCGACGACTACCGGCGGTTCACGTTCCTCACCCGCGAACGGCCGTTTCGCCCCGGGGGACGCGTCTCGTACCGGCGGTTCGCCTTCGAGAAGCGCCACGTCGGTCCCGACGGCGGGCGGTTCTCCGTCCTCGACAGGCTGAACGGCGTCGCGGCCGGCGACTCGACCTCCGTCCGGAACCTCTACGACGCGAGCGAGGTGGTCGAGGCGTTCCACCGGTCGTTCGCGTCGCTCCGCGCCGACCTGACCGAGGCGGTGTCGGGCGTGACCGCGAGGAAGGCCGGTGACGCGAAGCGGCGGTACGTGCAGGTCCTCTTCGACCGCCTTCTCTTCCTGCAGTTCGTCCAGGCGAAGGGGCTGCTCGACGGGAACCGAAGCTACCTCCTCGACCGGCACGCCCTCGCCGAGTCGAGGGCGGCCGGCGTCGCCGAGACCTTCTACGGGCCGCTGTTCGGCGTCCTCGCGGGGACGGACGACGTCGACGCGTCGTTCCTCGACGGCGACGCGCTGCCGTCCCTGGACTGCGGCCTCTTCGCGCCGACTGCGGTCGAGCGCGCCAACCCGGACGTCCGTCTCGGCGACGCCGTCGAACGGGAGAACGCGCTCTACCGCCGCGTCCTGGAGTTCCTCGACGAGTGGCGGTGGTGCGTCGACGAGCGAGCGGTCGTCGTCGAACCGAAGACCCTCTCGCCGTCGATTCTCGGCCACATCTTCGAACGGACGGTGGACCGGAAGGAGATGGGAGCGTACTACACGCCCGACGAAATCACGGAGTACATGGCCCAGGAGGCCATCTACCCGCGCCTCCTCGACGACCTCAACGAGCGGATCGACGGCCGCTCCTACGAGTCGCTGGACCGGGCGCTCGACGACGGCACGCACCTCGAAACGCTGTACGCCGACGTCGTTCGCGGGACGAAGGTCCTCGACCCCGCCGTCGGGAGCGGCGCGTTCCTGCTCGCCGCCCAGCGGGCGCTACTGGACGTCTCCCTCCAGTGCATCGACGGCCTCCGCGAGCGGTACGCGCGCCCGACGACCGGCGACCCCCCGGCGACCGTTCGGGCGGCGATAGAGCGCCCGCCCGACGCGGACGAACCGTTCGCGAGGCGGACCATCGTCCGGGAGAACCTGTACGGGGTCGACGTCGACGAGGGTGCCGTCGAGATCTGCAAGCTCCGGCTGTGGCTCTCGACGCTCGCGGCGGTCGGGGACGACCCGGACGCGGTCGAACCGCTGCCGTCCCTCGACTCCAACCTCCGGACCGGCAACGCCCTCATCGGGCTCGTCGACGCGGACGAGGACGCGCTCGGAGGCCGCCTGCACGAGCGCGTCGCGGCGATTGCGGACCGTCTCGACGCGCAGGAGGCGGCGGGCCGGGAGGCGGCGGCGCTCGGGGAACGGGCCGAGACGCTGCTGGACGAGTGCCGGCGCGAACTGGACGAGCGGGTGCTGGCCGAGTTCCGCGACGCGGGAGTGGACGCGGTCGACGTCGAGGCGGTCCGCGACCACGACCCGTTCCACTGGCCGGTCGAGTTCGCGCGGGCGTACCGCGACGGCTGGTTCGACGTCGTCGTCGGGAACCCGCCCTGGGACCGGATTCGGCCGACTCGCGACGACTTTTTCTCGCAGTACGACGAGTCGTTCCGGAGCCTGCCGCCGGCGGCGAAAGACGACCGGGTGACCGAACTCCTGGAGCGGCGCGAGGGGCTGCGAGCGGAGTACGAGCGGTTCGAACGCGAACACCACCGGCTGGCGGAGTACTTCCGCGAGAGCGACGACTACGAGTTACAGCGGCCGGCGATAGACGGTCGCACGCGTTCGACCGACGCCGACCTGTCGGCGCTCTTCCTCGAGCGCGTCTACCGGCTGGCGCGCGAGGACACGCGCGTCGCGCTGCTCCTGCCCGGCAACGTCTTCACCGGCCTCGCGACGAAGGACCTCCGGACCCGGCTGCTCGACCGCAAGCGCGTCGAGTCCATCCTCGGTTTCGAGAACAAGGGAACGTTCGACGACCTGCACGACCAGTACAAGTTCGGCGTCGTCGCGTTCGAGAACTCCGGCGAGACGGGCCGTCTCCGGGGTGTCTTCGGCCAGACGGACCTCGCCGTCCTGCGAGAGCTCCGGAACGGTCGTGCGGACCGACTGCTGGAGATTCCTAGGTCGGTGCTCGCCGACTACTCGCCCATCGCGGGGCTCTTCCCGATGGTCCGCTCCCAGGCGCAGGTCGACGCGCTGGACACCGTCGTCGACCACCCGCCGGTCTCGGAGCCGGACGGGGGAAGCTGGTACGCCGACCCCTACCGGGAACTCGACAGGACGCAGGACGCCGACCGGTTCGTCGAGACGGCGGACGACGGCGACTATCCGGTTCTCGGCGGCGCGAACGTCTACCGCTACGCCTACGACGACCGCGTCCACGACCTCGAACCGCTCCGGTTCTGGTCGGTCGACGACGGCTCGGCCGCCAGCGCCAGACGGCGCGTCCGCGAGAAGGGCCGCCGAAGGCTCAAGCGGGATCTGTACGAGTTCGCGACGGAGTCCGACGCCGTCCGGGAACGGTACGGCGTTCGGGCGACCGGGTCGATGCGGTCGACGGTCGACGACCTACTCGAAGCGGCGCGCGGCGAACCGCTCCGCGCGGACGACGTTCGCCTCGACTGCACCGAGTATCGCATCGTCTACCGCGACGTCGCACAGCCGACGGACGAGCGGACGATGATCGCCGCGGTGATTCCGCCCGGTCCCGTGTGTCACAACAAGCTCCACACGGTGCGGCCGTTCGAGATAGCTCCCTCGGTCCCGGACCTGGCGGAGCGGCCGCTCCACGGCGTCTACGAGCGGGTGTTCACCGACGAGGAGCTGTTCGCGGCGCTCGGGCTGCTGAACAGCCTCCCGTTCGACTACCTGATGCGGACCAAGGTGGACAAGAGCGTCGTCATGTACAAGTTCCGGGAGTCGCAGGTGCCGCATCTCACCCGGGGCGACGACCACTTCGAGGCCGTCTGGCGGCCGGCCGCGCAACTGAACTGCTACGGCGAGCCGTTCGCGGAGATGCGCCGGCGGCTCGGCGGCCTCGCGGCCGTCGACCCGGACGACGGGGAGACCCGTCGCGAGAAGCAGGCGCGCGTCGACGCGGCCGCGTTCCACGCGTACGGGTTCGACGGCGAGGAGGTCGAGTTCGTCCTCGGGGACTTCCACCGCGTCACGTCCCCGCGCGTCATGGACGAGGACTACTTCGCGGCGGTCGCGGACGCCTACAACCGCCTGCAGTAGGCGACCTACTCCGGGCCGACGGTCGTTCGACCGGAGTCCCGGAGCGTCGTGTACGTCGACCGGAGCGTTACCGGCGTCACGTCGGCGGCGTCGGCGGCCTCGCGCTGGGTGAGCGGGTGATTTCGCTCGCGTGCGGCGGTGTAGAGACACGCCGCGGCGACGCCGACGGGGTTCTTGCCCGCGACGAGGTCCAGGTCGTGGGCCGCCTCGACGAGCTCCCGTGCGCGCCGCTCGACCGGGTGCGGCAGGTCGAGACGGGTCGCGAACCGCGCCAGGTACTCGCCCGGGTCGATGGGACCGGTCGGGAGTCCGAGATCGCGGTTCAGCGCGTCGTAGGCGCATTTCAGCTCTTCGCGGTCGGCCCGGGCCGCGTCGTCGACCTCTTCGAGGCTCCGGGAGATGTCGCGGATACGGCAGACGGCGTACACGGTCGCGGTCGCGAACCCCTCGATGGAGCGACCGCAGAGGAGGTCCTCGTTCTGGGCGGACTCGAACAGCGTGCAGGCCTGCTCTCGGACGTAGTCGGGGAGCGAGAGCGCGCCGACGAGCCGGCGAATCTCGGTGAACGCGTACACCTTGTTCCGGTCGGACTTCGTCGGTATCCGGGCGCGGTTGTGCTGGCGGCGCATCCGGGCGACGCGCCGGCGCTTGCGACCGGTGAGGCGATTGCTTCGCTTGCCGTACCCGATCTCCGTGGTCAGCCCGCGGTCGTGGCGCGAGCGCGTCAGCGGCGCGCCGGTGCGCTTTCGGTCCGAGTCGCCGTCGCCCTCGAACGTCCGCCACTCCGGCCCGCGGTCGAGCTGGTCTTCGGCGACGACCAGTCCGCACTCGGTGCAGACGGTCTCTTCGCCGCTCGTTCGCAACTGGCCGTGGCATTCCGGACAGGCTTCGACTGGCGCGTGTGCTTTGCTCATCACGTTCGAATCTTCGTCCGAGATGGTATTTAAACGAGCGCCGGAGGCGGCGAACGAAACCCGCTCGCGGCGCTCGAACGTACCGGTTACCGGTACGTTCCGCTCCCGGAGCGAGCTATCACGACTGATACCTGTCTAGAAGATTGAAGTGGGAGACGGACTGACCTCCGAACGTGACGCTCTCCGACATCGCCGCGGGGCTGGAGGTGACGACCCAGCAGCGCGACCGCGGCGTCGCCGCCGTGGACGACACGGACGGCGACCTCCGGGAGCGTCTCGTCCCGTTCGCGGACGACCTGCCCTGCGACCCCACCTCGGCGGCGACGGTCGTCGAGTCGTTCACGGCGGGCGCGTCGGTCGGCGACGCCGGCCGTGACGCCGGGGTCGCGCCTGTCACCGCGGCGAAGACGCTCCACCTGCTCGGGCTGGACGGCGTCTCCCCCCTCGGCCCGACGGCCCGGGACGTGGTCGGCGACTGGCTGACGGCGGACCTCTCGCGGTCGGACGCGAAGGCGCTCACCGGCGCGAGCGAGACGGAGTTCGCGCTGGCGGCGTTCGTCGAGACTCACGACCCGCTGGACGGGGCCGCCGAGGCGGTCGAGGGTGCGCTCTCGCCCGCCGGCGACGCCACCGTCCGGAAGCGCGACGAACTGGGGGAGACGATGAGCGACGTCGGTGACCTGCTCTGACTCTCGTGTCAGGGGGCGTCGCCGCGTAACGAGCGAGTGACGTCGGCGACCTGCTCTGACTCGCGTGTCGGAGCGGCGTCGTCGCGTGACGAGCGATGTCGGTGACCTGCTCCGAGTTCGTCTGGGAACGGCGTCGCACCGCGGTGGAGTGACGTCGGCAACCTGCCCCGACTTCGAGACGACCGCGAACCGTCGCCTCCGCGGGGAGGTTTAAGGCGGTTCCGGCGCTACGTACGCGTATGAGAAGCTTCAGAATCGGGAGCGCGTTCGGCATCCCGATAAAGCTGGACCTGACGTTCCTGTTGATTCTGCCGGTGTTCGCGTGGATCATCGGGACGCAGGTCGGTCAGTGGGTCGACATCCTGAACATGCTCTGGGGAGTGCAACTGACGGTCGAGCCGTTGACCGGCGGGTCGATGCCGTGGATTCTCGGCACGATAGCGGCGGTCGGTCTGTTCGTCGGGGTCGTCCTCCACGAACTCGGTCACTCGCTGGTGGCGATGCGCTTTGGCTTCCCCATCGACTCCATCACGCTGTGGATCTTCGGCGGCATCGCCAGCCTGACCGAACAGCCCGAAGACTGGCTCGAGGAACTTCTCATCGCCATCGCCGGTCCGGCGGTCAGCATCGCTCTCGGCGTGCTCTCCTACGCCGCGCTCTTTCTCGTCCCGGTCGACCTGCAGGCGGTCCGGTTCGTCGTCGGCTATCTCGCGCTGATGAACCTCGTGCTCGCCGCCTTCAACCTCCTGCCGGGATTCCCGATGGACGGCGGTCGCGTCCTGCGCGCACTGCTCGCGCGCACTCGACCGTTCGCGCAGGCGACCCAGACCGCCGCGGAGGTCGGCAAGCTGTTCGCCATCCTGCTCGGTCTCCTCGGCCTGCTACAGATCAACATCGTCCTCATCGGCATCGCCTTCTTCATCTACATCGGCGCGACCAGCGAGGCCCAGCAGACGGTGTTCGCGGCCGCGTTCAGCGACGTCCGGGTTCGGGACGTGATGACGCCCGCGTCGGAACTGAAGACGGTGTCGCCGGACGACTCGGTCGCCGACCTGCTCGACCGGATGCTCCGAGAGCGCCACACCGGCTACCCCGTCGTCGAGAACGGGAATCTCGTCGGCATCGTGACGCTGGACGACGCCCGCGAGGTCGACCAGGTCGAGCGCGACGCGTACCGCGTCGACGACGTGATGTCGGGCGAAGTCCAGACGATATCGGCCGAAAGCGACGCGATAGACGCCCTTCATGCGCTCCAGCAGCACGGCATCGGTCGGATGCCCGTCATCGACGCGAACGGCGACCTGGCGGGCATCATCTCGCGAACCGACCTGATGACCGCGTTCAACATCATCCAGAGCAGCGGACGGTCGGAGGAAGACGCTCCCCAGCGCGAACAGCCGCTGTAGCGGCGAACGGCCGTCCGCCGCCCGCTCGGCCCGTGTCTCGCCGCCCCGGTCGCTACTCGCGCAGCGACACCGACCGTCCGTCGGGGGTGAGCAACTGCGGGTTGTACTGCGAGAACGGGTGCGGTTCGAACCCCTCGACGCGGTCTTTCACGCCGAAGGAGTTGTAGAGTGTGGCGACGGGCAGGTGGACCCGCTCTTCGAGGAGCGTTGGGATCGTCTCCTCGTACAGCCGCTTGCGCTTCCGGTGGTCGTCGACCTGGCGGGCTCGCTCTAGTTTCTCCATGAGGTCGGGGTTCCGGTAGAACGTCGCGTTGGTCACCCCCTCCATGTTCCGGTGGAAGAGGGGGTAGAGGAACGAGTCGGGGTCCTCGGCTCCGGCCCACGACCCGACGAACATCGCGTACTTCGACGAGTCGCCGCTCAGTATCGTCTCTCGGAAGCTGGACCAGGAGTACTTCTTCGTCCGCGCCTTCCGGAACCCGAGCTTCTTCAGTTCGTGGACGAGGGCCTCGGCGAACTTCTCGCGCATCAGGTCCTCGGGCACCGCGACGAGGGGACTCCACGAGCCGACGCCCGCCTCCTCCATCAGCGTCCGCGCTTTCTCCCGGTTCTTCTCGTGTGGGACGTCCTTCCACTTCCCCAGCGGGAAGCCCCACTTCTCGGAGACGTGGCGGGGGAGCGGGCTGTACTGACGCTCGCCGGTCTCCCCGACGAGGTGCTCGACCAGGTCGCTCATCGGGAGGAGGTAGTCGATGGCCTCCCGGACCTTCCGCTTGGACGTCGGGCCGTCGCTCGTGTTGAACCCGACGAACGTCGAGTGGTAGCTCCTCGTCTTCGTGACCCGCGAGTCCGGGAACTTCTTCGTCGCCGACCAGAGCTTCGGCTGGACGCGCTCGACGACGTCGTTCTGGCCGGTCTTGAGGCTCATCGACCGCGCCAGCCCCGCGTGGTTGCTGACGAACTTCACGTTCCGGACGCCCGGGTCGACGTTCTGCCAGTAGCCGTCCCAGCTCGTCAGGAGCGCGGTCGATCCGGGCTTGAAGACGTCGACCTCGTAGGGGCCGGAACCGACCGGTTTCTCCGTCCCGAACGCCTCCTCGTTGCCGTTCCGGGACGCCTTCGGGACGACCGCTCGCGTCAGCGTGTGCTCGAACGCCGGATACGGGTACTTCAGTTCGAACTCGACCGTGCGCTCGCCCGCGACCGAGACGCTCCGTATCGGCTCGACCTGCCAGAGGTTGGGCGACGGCGTCGACCCGCGATAGGTCGACGGGTCGAGCGAGTACTTCACGTCTTCGGCCCGCACCGTCTGGCCGTTCTGGAACGTCGCCCCCTTCTTCAGCGTCACCGCGTACCGCTTGCCGTCGTCGCTCACCGTCGGCTCGCCGTCCGCCAGCACCGGCGTGAGATTCATCCCCCGGTCGTAGGCGTACAGCCCCTGGAAGACGAGATTCGCCACCTGCGCCGACCAGGGGTCGTCGATGACGACGGGGTCGAGCGTCTGCGGCGGTAGCACCTGCGCGTACCGGAGCTGCTCCGACTGGCCGACGACGCTGCCACAGCCGGCGAGCGACGCCATGCCGGCGACGCTGCCGATTCCCTGAAGCACTTTTCGCCGCGTGAGTGTCGGTGTGTCGTCTGTCATCGTTTTGGTTCAGTCGTCGTTCGAAAAGCCCGGTATCGCGCTCCCTATCGGTCCGCGCTCGAAGTACAGCAGTTCGCTCCCGATGACGAGCACGCTGATGAGTATCACGAGGTAGAACGTGCCCGGGCTGTTGAGATAGAGGTTGTACAGCAACAGCGGGAAGAAAGCGGCCGTGCCGACCACGCCGACGACGGGCAGCGGCGTGACGAGACCGTCGATGTCGTCGCGCTCGCGGAAGGCGAGATAGCTCATACCGCCGAAGACGGCGATGAACGCCAGCGACGCGAACGACGTGATCGACGAGAGGCTACCGTACACGGCGAACGCCGCCGACAGCACCCCCAGGACGACGACGATCTTCGAGGGGACCTCCTGGTCGCCGTCCGGGCTGAACCGCTCCGGCAGCATTCCCTCGTCGATGAGGGTCTGGGAGAACTGCGCGCCGCTGAACAGCGTCGCGTTCACCGCACTCGCCGTGGAGAACAGCGCCGAGATGCCGATGACGAACGCGCCGATGCGCCCCATGTACGGCAGGGCGGCGTACAGCAGCGACACCTCGGGCGCGACGGCGATGACCGAGATCTCCAGCAGGCTCACCGTGGTGAACGCGACGAGCACGTACAGCAGCGTCGCCACCGGAATCGAGATGTATATCGCCTTCCTGATGTTCTCGACCGGATTCTCGAACTGCGACTGGTCGTACATGAGCAACTGCCAGCCCTGGAAGGCGACGAACGACATCGCCGCGCCGACGATGGGGCTGAAACTGACCGCGGAGAACCCGAACGTCAGCTTCTGGACGTTGAAGGAGTACCAGACGCCCCAGACGCCGAAGACGCCGATGACCAGGATTTTGAAGAAGGTGAGGACGTCCTCCGCCTTCCCCGTCTTGGAAGCGCCCATCAGGTTCAGGCCGACGAACGCCGCGATGAGCAGCACGGAGACTATCTTCGGCAGGGAGACGCCCATGTAGTGGAGACGACCGAGCATCTCCGTGAAGAACGAAGAGAACGCGTAGGCGTACAGCGCCATCGAGCCGATGTATCCGAACAGCAGGGTCCATCCCGTCATCCCCGCCACCGTCGAGTTGTCGACGACCTCCTCGATGTACGTCGGCGCGCCGCCCTTGTCCGACGTGAGTTCGTTCAACTGGACGTAGCTGTACCCGGCGCACATCGCCACGAACCCCGCGATGGCGAACGCGAGCCACGCTATCTTCCCCGAGACGGCGACGACGATACCGAACGCGGAGTAGATGCCGCCGCCTATCATCCCCCCGAGGGCCATCGCTACCGCTTCCTTCAGTCCGAGCTGCTCTCCCATCGGGTGAAACTCGTCCTCCCAGCCACGGGAATCTGACGGCTGAATTTTCAATGTCATTTAAAACAGGGGCGGTGACGCGGCGTCCGCGACGTCGTTCGCGTCTCAATCGGCGTCGTCGCTCTCGGTCGTCTCCAGCGCGAGCGTGTTCTGTAGCAGGTTCGCGTGGCCGCGTCGCATGCGCTGGGAGACGGACTGGACGGTGATGCCGAACTCGTCGGCCAGGTCCTCCATCGTCGCGTCCCGCGGCACCTCGAAGTACCCCGTTTCGAGCGCGGTCAACAGCGTGTCGCGCTGCTCGGCCGTCACCTCGAAGTCGCCGAACGTCGCCGTGTTCGACCGGTCGAACACCTGCTTCAGCGAGTAGTCGTACTCCTCGTCGCAGTGGTCGTCGAACGACGAGAGCGCGTCCCGGGTGGGGAACACCATCCGGAGGTCCCACGCCTCCCCGTCCGTCCTCGCGTGAGTGACGGTCGCTTCGGCCTCGCGGATCCCCCTCACCAGGTGGTCGACGTCCCCCGTCCAGTCTCCCCGGTAGAACCGCTCGTCGTCGACGCGTTCGAGCGTCCGGACGTTCGTCACCGTCTCGTCGTCGTCGACGTAGCGCTCGAACGCGTCGAGTGCGTCGCCGGCCACCCGGAAGTACGGCGTGAGACTCGACTCCGTCTGGACCACCCGTTCCACCCCGACGGTCACGTCCGGCCCGTTGCGCACGGCGTGGGAGAGAACGAAGTCCTCCGGAGGCACCGCGAAGTCCGCGATGACGCTCATGGTCTCGCTTGGGGGCGTCGAACAGTTATGTCTACTTGCCGCGGAAGACGCACCAGTCGGCCGTTCGAACTCCTCTCCCGCGCGTTCGACCACGCGCCGACGCTCCGATACGGCCTCCGGGCCGTCGGTCATTTTCGCGGTCGTTCGGCCGACCGCCGTGGGGAACGAGTTAGGAAGATTCTTCCCGCTCGCTCTCGACTGTCTTGGCATGAGCACGTTTACTGTTCGCGGACGCTTCCAGGCCCGTGACGGCTGGGAGCAGTTCGAGACGACCATCGACGCAGAGAACGAGTCCGTCGCCGAGGAACACGCGTACGCCAACTTCGGCAGCAAGCACGGCCTCAAGCGCACGCAGGTCGACGTCTCGGAGGTCGAAGCGCGATGATGGGTGGCGGCAACCAGGAGCTCCAGCAGCTCCAGCAGCAGTTGCAGGAACTCGACGAGCAGAAAGAACAGCTCGAAAACGAGGTCGAGTCGCTCCGGGACGAGAAGGACGAGGTCGACGAGGCCATCGAGGCCATCGAGACGCTGGAGACCGACTCCGTCGTGCAGGTGCCGCTGGGCGGCGGCGCGTACATCCGCACGACCGTCGACGACATCGACGAGGTCGTCGTCGAACTCGGCGGCGGCTACGCCGCGGAGCGCGACCAGAACGGCGCGGTCGACTCCCTCGAGACGCGCAAGGACACCCTCGACGAGCGCATCGACGAACTCGAAGCCGACATCAGCGACGTCGAGGAACAGAGCGACGAACTCGAACAGAAGGCCCAGCAGATGCAACAGCAGCAGATGCAACAGCAGATGCAGCAGATGCAGCAGCAGGAAGACGACGAGAGCGAGTAATCGCCGATGTTCGACAGCCTGAAGGACAAGATCAGCGGGTTCCGCGAGGACGTCGAGGAGACGACCGAGGAGAAGGCCGAGGAGGCCGCCGACGAGGCCGACGCGACCGAGGCCGAACCGGAACCCGCCGAAACGAACGCGACCGAGGCGGACTCCGCTGAATCGGACGCGACGGAAGCGGACTCCGCGGAGTCGGACGCGACCGAAGACGAGACGTCCGAGCCGTCGAACGGTAGCGGTTTCACCCAGAAGGCGAGGTCGTTCGCGCGCGGCGAGATCGTCATCGAGGAGCAGGACATCGAGGACCCGCTCTGGGAACTGGAGATGGCCCTGCTGGAGAGCGACGTGGAGATGAGCGTCGCCGAGGAGATTCTGGAGGGCATCCGCGAGGACCTCGTGGGCGCGACGCGGTCGTTCAACGCCGAGACGGCCGACGTGGTCGAGGAGGCGCTGCAGGACTCGCTCGAGTCGGTCATCAGCGTCGGTCAGTTCGACTTCGACCGTCGCGTCGCCGAGGCCGACAAACCGCTCACCATCATCTTCACCGGCGTCAACGGCGTCGGAAAGACGACGACCATCGCGAAGCTCTCCCGGTACCTCGAAGAGCGGGGGTACTCGTCGGTGCTGGCGAACGGCGACACCTACCGCGCCGGCGCGAACGAACAGATTCGCGAGCACGCCGACAATCTGGACCGGAAGCTCATCGCCCACGACCAGGGCGGCGACCCGGCGGCCGTCATCTACGACGCCGTCGAGTACGCCGAGGCGCACGACGTCGACGTGGTGCTGGGCGACACGGCCGGTCGCCTCCACACCAGCGAGGACCTGATGGACCAACTGGAGAAGATAGAACGCGTCGTCGCTCCGGACATGACGCTGTTCGTCGACGAGGCCGTCGCCGGCCAGGACGCCGTCCAGCGCGCCAAGCAGTTCAACGACGCCGCCGAGATAGACGGGGCCGTCCTCACGAAGGCGGACGCCGACTCGCAGGGCGGTGCCGCCATCTCCATCGCGCACGTCACGGGCAAACCCATCCTCTTCCTCGGCACCGGTCAGGGGTACGACGACATCGAGACGTTCGACCCCGAGCGCCTCGTGAGCCGGCTCGTCGGCGAGGACGAGGCGTAACGTCCGACCCCGTTTTTCCGCCGCGACCGTCGACGAGGAGCGGCGTCGCTCGCGACGGCTCGGCGGAGGGGAGAATCCGGACTAGAAAAAGCATTTAAACGAGTACGGAGCCAAGAAGGGACAACGATGGTACTCGACAATCTCGGCAGTTCTCTTCGCGGGTCGCTCGACAAGTTGAGCGGCAAGTCGCGCGTCAGCGAGGAGGACGTCGAGGAGATCGTCAGGGAGATTCAGCGGTCGCTCCTGCAGGCCGACGTCGACACCAGCCTGGTGATGGACCTCTCGTCCTCTATCGAGGAGCGTGCGCTCGAGGAGGAACCGCCGGGCGGAACGACGGCCCGCGACCACGTGCTCAGCATCGTCTACGAGGAACTGGTCGACCTCGTCGGCGAGTCGACCGACCTGCCGCTGGAGAGCCAGACCATCCTGCTCGCCGGTCTCCAGGGGTCGGGGAAGACGACCACCGCCGCCAAGATGGCGTGGTGGTTCTCGAAGAAGGGGCTGCGGCCCGCAGTCGTCCAGACGGACACCTTCCGTCCCGGCGCGTACGACCAGGCGAAAGAGATGGCCTCCCGGGCCGAGGTGGAGTTCTACGGCGACCCGGACAACGACGACCCCGTCGACATCGCCCGGAAGGGACTGGAGGAGACCAGCGACGCCGACGTACACATCGTCGACACCGCGGGTCGCCACGCGCTCGAAGACGACCTCATCGACGAGATAGAGCAGATAGAGCGCGTCGTCGACCCCGACCGCAACCTGCTCGTGCTCGACGCCGCCATCGGTCAGGGCGCGAAACAGCAGGCCCAGCAGTTCGACGAGTCCATCGGCATCGACGGCGTCGCCATCACGAAACTCGACGGGACCGCGAAAGGTGGGGGCGCGCTGACCGCCGTCAACGAGACGGACTCGTCCATCGCCTTCCTCGGCACCGGGGAGACGGTCCAGGACGTCGAGCGCTTCGAGCCGAACGGCTTCATCTCCCGGCTGCTCGGGATGGGCGACCTGAAACAGCTCACCGAGCGCGTCGAGCGCGCGATGGAGGAGACCCAGGAGGAAGACGAGGACTGGGACCCCGAGGACATGCTCCAGGGCTCGTTCACCCTGAAGGACATGCGAAAGCAGATGAACGCGATGAACAAGATGGGGCCGCTCGACCAGGTGATGGACATGATTCCGGGCATGGGCGGCGGCATGATGGACGAACTCCCCGACGACGCCATGGACGTGACGAAAGACCGGATGCGGGACTTCGAGGTCGTCATGGACTCGATGACCGAGGCGGAACTGGAGAACCCGCGCGCCATCGGTGCGAGCCAGGTCGAACGCATCGCCCGCGGTAGCGGCAAGGGCGAGGAGCGCGTGCGCGAACTGCTCGAACAGCACAAGATGATGGCCCAGACGCTCAAGCAGTTCCAGGGCATGGGCCAGGGCGGCGACATGGAGCGGATGATGAAGAAGATGCAGGGCGGCGGTGGCGGCGGCGGTGGCGGCATGGGCGGAATGGGACCGTTCGGGTAAAGCGCCCGACTCCCGGCCCACAGAGCTATCGACGCCGCCGTCGACCGGTCGTACCATGCCGACCGTCCGGTGTCACGGCGCGGATCTCTACTTCGAGGACGAGGGAACGGGACCGCCGATAGTTCTCCTGCACGGGGTGATGGCGGGACTTCGCTTCTTCGAGCCGCAGCTGTCGACGCTCCCGGCCGACCATCGGACGGTCGCGCTCGACTACCGGGGCCACGGCCGCTCGGCGAAGACCGAGACCGGGCACACGGTGGCCCAGTACGCCCGCGACCTGGACGCGTTCCTCGAACGCCTCGACCTCGACGAGGTGGTGGTCGTCGGCTGGTCGATGGGTGCGCTCGTCGCGTGGGAGTACGTCGACCGGTTCGGCACCGACCGACTGCGCGGCCTCGTCGTCGTCGATATGTCGGCGTCGGCGTTCCAGTGGGACGACTACGACCACGGCACCACCGACCTGTCGCGGCTGACCGACACCCTCGAACTCGTCCAGACGGACCACGAGCGTCTGCTGGAGCAGTTGATCGCGGCGGCGTTCGCGGAGCCGGTCGACCGCGAGACGCACGCGCTGGCATTCGACGAACTCTCCCGCACCCCGCCGTCGGTCGCGAGCGCGATACTCTTCGACTACACGATGCGCGATTACCGCGACGTGCTCCCCGGCGTCGACGTTCCGGCGCTCGTCTGTGCCGGCGCGGACGAGACGTGGCGGTCCGTCGCGGCCGTCAGGGACGTCGCCGAACGGCTCCCGGATGCCGACTTCGAACTGTTCGAGGAGAGCGGCCACTGTCTCTCGCTCGAAGAACCCGACCGCTTCAGTCGGACCGTCGGGGAGTTCGCCGCGTCGCTTTGACCGCCCGCGACGACGTTCGTCCGTCGCCCGCGACGAACGGTTTTTTGTCCGGGGGCGGTGACACGGGAATAGATGAGCGTCCGCGACGTCGCCGCCGAGGCCTACCGCGAAGCCCTGCCCGCGCTGGGTGCGAGCGTGGTCGGCGGCCTGTTCGCGGGCGTCGTCCTCGGCGGGATGCGCGCGGAACTCCGGGCGGTGCCGGGCCTGCTGGTGCTGGTGCCCGCGCTGCTGGCGACGCGCGGCAACGTCTACGGCTCGCTCGGCGCGCGGCTCGCCTCCGGTCTCCACCAGGGGCTGGTCGACCCGGAGGTCGTCGCGAGCGACGAGCGCGTTCGGGCGGCCGTCGCGGCGGCGCTCGCGAACGGCGTCCTCGCGAGCCTGTTCGCGGCGACCGTCGCGTTCCTCGTCCTGCAGGTGCTCGTACGGCCGGTCGCGCCGCTGCCGACGCTGCTCGCCATCGCGCTCGTCGCGGGCGTCCTGTCCGGCGTGGCGCTGACCGTCGCCGTCGTCGTGGTCGTGTTCGCCGGCTACCGACGCGGCCAGAACCCGGACACCCTGGTCGGACCGCTCGTGACGACGACGGGCGACGTGTTCGGTATCGCCTTCCTGTTGCTCGCGGTGCGAATCGTGCTCGCGCTCGGGGGTGGGTGAGTGCCGACGTCCTGGACCGTTCGCGACATCACGCGGGCGACGCTCCCGGTCCTGCTCGCGCTCACCGTCGTCGAAATCGGCAGCGGACTCGTCCTCGGGTCGTTCGAGAGCGAACTGCTCCGGTACCCCTCGCTGCTCGCGCTGGTCCCCGTCATCATCGGCACGGCGGGCAACCTCGGGAGCATCCTCGCGGCGCGACTCTCGACGGCGTTCCACCTCGGCACCCTCTCGTTCGACCGCGGCGACGAACTCCTGGCGGGCAACGCCGTTGCGACCGTCGCGCTGTCGGTGACCGTCTTCCCCGTCGTCGGCGCCGGCGCGTGGGTGCTCACGCGAGCGACGGCCGGCACGAAACTCGGGTTCGGGACGGTCGTGGCCGTCGCGCTGTCCAGCGGCGTCGTGCTGGCGTTCGTCGCCATCGCGGTGACGCTCGTGGCGACGTACGCCGCCTACCGACTCGAACTCGACCCGGACGACGTGGTCATCCCGGTCGTGACCAACGTCTGCGACGTCCTGGGCGTGCTCGTCCTGTTCGCCGTCGTCCAGGTGCTAGTGTGAGTCCGGCCGTCGCTCCTCGACTCGAACCACACGGATTGAAACCGTCACGCCGGAAACAGGGCAGATAACGGACAGCTTCGGGAGCGCTCCGATTCGAACCCATGCAACCCATCAAGGACAGCGTCCACGACCACGTCGAACTCCCGCCGGTCGCCGAGGACCTGCTCGACACCGACCCCCTCCAGCGACTCCGGCACGTCAAGCAGTTGAGCACCGTCCGCCTCGTCTACCCGTCGGCGAACCACACGCGCTTCGAGCACAGCCTCGGCGTCGCCCACCTCGCGGACCGAGCGCTCGACCACCTCGGAGTCGAGGGCCACCGCGCGAAGATGGTCCGCGCTGCCGCGCTCCTGCACGACGTGGGGCACGGTCCCTACGGCCACCAGACCGAGGGCGTCATCGAGCGCCGACTGGGCCGTCACCACGACGAGGTCGGCGACCTGCTGGCCAGCGGGGAACTCGCGGCCGTGCTGGAGCGCCACGACCTCGACCCGCACCGGGTGGCCGCGCTCGTCGCGGGCGAGGGGGAACTCGGGCAACTCGTCGCGGGCGAACTGGACGTCGACCGGATGGACTACCTCGTCCGGGACGCCCACCACACCGGCGTCCCCTACGGTACCATCGACCACGGCCGCCTGCTCCGGGCGCTGCGGTTCGCGGGCGGCGAACTCGTCCTCGCGGAGGGCAACGTCCGGACCGCCGAGAGCCTGCTCGTCGCCCGCGCGCTGATGAACGCGACCGTCTATCGCCACCACGTCTCCCGCATCGCGGGCACGATGCTCGAACGCGCCAGCGAGCGCCTGCTCGACGCGACCGACCTCTCCCCGGAGCGGTTCCGGCGGCTCACCGACGCCGAACTGCTCGCCGCGCTGCGCGACTGCGACGTGACCGCCGAGATGGCCGACCGGCTCAGGGGACGGAACCTCTACAAGCGCGCGACGTGGGCTGAGTGGGACGCGGTGTCCGAGGCCGTCGTCGCTAGCGACCACGAGGCGATTCGGCGCTACGAGCGCGAGATAGCGGCCGAGGCGGGCGTCCCGGAGGACGCGGTCGTCCTGGACGCGCCCGGCGAACCGAGCATGCCCGAGTCGTCCACCCGCGTCGTCGTGAACGGCGAGATTCGACGGCTCGACGACCAGTCCCCGCTCGTCGAGGGGCTACAGGCCGCCCACCGAACCCAGTGGCGACTCGGCGTCTACGCGCCCGAAGCGGAGACGGCGGCCGTCGGTGAGGCGGCGGAGTCGGTGCTCGGCCTCACTCCTTCAGCGCACCCGCGGTCAGACCGCTGACGATGCGCTCCTGGGCGATGACGACCAGCACCGCGACGGGGAGGACGCCGACGATGCTCGCGGCCGCCATCAGGTTGTAGTACGCCTGGAACTGGCCCTGGTAGTTCAGGATACCCCAGACGATGGGGGCCCAGTGCTGGGCCTGTCCGTCGGTCATCAGGAACGAGAAGAAGAACTCGTTGTACACCGAGATGAAGGTGAGGACGCCGGCGGTGGCGACGCCGGGCGCGGACAGCGGCATGATGACCCGGAACAGCGCGCCGATGCGGGTCGCGCCCTCGACGCGCGCGGCGTCTTCTAGCCCGTCCGGTATCTGGCCGTAGAACGTCGTCAGGATGAATATCGTCAGCGGCATGTACAGCCCGGAAAACGGCGTCACGAGCGCTCCCGGCGTGTTGAACCAGCTCGGACTCGACACCCCCAGGACCGAGACGTTGCCGGTGAAGAAGTTGAAAAGCGGCAGGATGAACGCCGCCGGGGGGAAGTACGAGATGGCCAGCAGGAGGAGCAACAGGCCGGTCCGGCCGCGGAACTCCAGGCGACCGAAGGCGTATCCGGCGAAGCTCCCGATGAAGAGGACGATGACGGTCGTCGTCAGCGCGATGGCGATGCTGTTGAACATGTACCGGTGGAACGGGAGGAGCTGGAACATCTCGACGAACGACCCCGGGTTGAACCCCTTCGGCACCAGCCCCATGTTGGAGATGCGAGCCAGCGGCGTCAGCGCCAGCACGAGCAGCCAGTAGAACGGGAACAGCGTCGTGACGATGAAGAAGATGGCGGCGACGTAGAACATCGCCCGGTACGCCTTCCGGGGGTTCTGGATGGTGCTCTGCACCCAGCGCGTGTACGGTCCGTCCTCGGGTTCCTGTTCGTACGACATGGTTAGCTCACGTCCGCGAACCACACGATGTACACCATCGCCACCGACCCCACGATGACCGCCGTGATGAACGCCACCGCCGCCGACGTCCCGTATCGTCCCGAGCTGAACGTATCGACGACGAGACACGTGAGGGTGGGGATGTTGCTACAGCTCGTTATCGTCTCGACGGTGCCGAACACCCGCATCGCCTGGATCGTCCGGAACAGCATCGCCACCAGGAGCGTCGGCAGCACGAGCGGGAACGTTATCATCTTGAACATCTGCCACCTCGACGCGCCCGACACGCGCCCGACCTTGTACAGCGTCCGGTCGACGCTCTGCAGGCCCGCGAGGATGAGCAGCGCCATGAACGCCGACGCCTTCCAGATGTCGGCGACGATGAGGATTATCATCGAGTCGACGCTGTTGATGAGCGGCGTCGACGTGAACACGCCGAGGTCCTGCATCAGGCTCGTGCCGAAGCCGATGCCCGGCTGGAACAGCAGGTAGAATATCATCCCCTGGATGGCGATCGGGACCGCCCACGGGATGATGATGGCGACCCGAACCCAGCGCCGTCCCCGGAAGTCCTGGTCGAGGACGAGCGCCTGCCCGAAGCCGATGAGCGTCTCGAACGCCACGCTCACGACGGTGAAGATGAGCGTCACGACGATGGCGCTCGAGAACGGCTTGCTCAGGCTGAAGAAGGGGTTCCCCAGGATGCTGTCGCGCTCGCCCGTCAGGAGGGCGGTGTAGTTTTCGATTCCGACGAACTCGTCGACGTAGCCCCCGCCGAAGAGGCTGTCCGCGTGGAGCGACAGCTCGAACGTCCGGACGAGCGGCCAGAACGCCATCGCACCGACCAGCAGGAACGCCGGAAGGACGAGCAGGTACGCGAACTGCTCCTCGTCCAGCCGCTCGGTCCAGCTGGCGGGGCGTTTGACCAGCGTTCGCACGGAGCTACGCTCCGTACTCATCTGGTCAGACGCTCCCCTCGATGTCCTGTAGCGTGCTCTTCAGCGCCGACATCGCCTGGTCCGGCGCCTGCTGCTGGGCGAGCACGGCGTTGACGCGGTCGGCGATGGCCGTCGACTCGTCGGGCCAGAGGACGGTGACGGGCCGCGGAATCGCCGTCTCCCCGGCGAGGCGGAGCGTCTCGAGGTAGTCCCCCCAGATGTCCACCTGCTGTGCGCGCTGGGTCTGCAGGAAGGTGCTGTCGGGCGGGAAGTAGCCGAGCTGCCTGAACGTGAACTCCCGGAAGGCGGGCTTGGCGACCGCGTTGAGCACCTGGACGGCAGCCTGTTTGTTCTGGGAGTTCGGGTTGAGCGCGAGATGCCAGCCGCCGAGCGCGGCGGCGGTGCCGCCGGTTCCGTCGTACTTCGCCTGGTCCGGCTGGACTCCGTACGGAATCGGCATGACGCCGAGCTGGTCGCCGTACTCCTGGGCGGCCTCGTAGAGGCCCGAGGGCCACCAGCGCATCGCCACGGCGTTCCCGTTCATGAACGCCGATTGCGACGGCCCTTCGGTCCACTGGAGCACCGCCTCCGGGGATATCTGCTGGTACCCCTGCATCGAGAACTGGTCCTGCTGGCCGTGGATGAACGTCCGGCCCATCCGGAGCGCGTCGATGACGGGCTGTTCGTCGACGGTGATGGGTCGCTCGCCGACGGGACCGAAGAGGTTGTCGCGGCCGCCGAAGTACGCGCCGCCCCACGTGGTCATCAGTTCGTTGAACGTACAGCACGACAGGCCCTCGTAGGCGTTCGCCTGCCACGAGTAGCCGTACTGGGTGTTCTGCTGTTGCTGGGTCTGGCTGATGACCTGGGAGAACCGCTCCCACGAGATGGGTTCGGTCGCCCAGTTCTGGCCGTCCGGGTCGAACCCGGCGTCGGTCACCCAGTCCTTGCGGTACTGTATCGTCGGCAGGTCGGTGAAGTACGGAACCGCGTAGAGGTCGCCGTTCGGTGCCGACGCGGTGTTGACGCTGGCCGTGAAGTTGTCCTGCTTGATGCGGTTCACCGAGTTCTGGGACAGTTCGTTGCTCAGGTTCGCTATCTGATTTCGGGCGATGAACGGTATCGTCCACCCGCTGTCCATCCGGAGGATGTCGGGCTGGTTACGGCCGGCCTGCAACCACTGGCGGTACTGCTGCTGGACGTCGTCGGAGATGTTCGAGGTGACGATGACCTCGATTTCGACGTTCTGAGGCATTCCCGCGTCGCGTAGCGCCTGGTTTATCGCGTCGACGTTCTGCTTGTCGACGGGATTGCCCGCCCACTGGATCGTGGTCGCTCCTTGTCTCGTCGCGGTCGCGAACCCGGAAACCCCGGTGAGCCCCCCGGCCGCCCCGACGGTCTTTACGAACCTCCGTCGCGTCGTGGCCTTTCGTGCCATTTGTTTCCACTCCCCACCGGGATACCACAGACGTTCTCAAATGAGTTGCGTATCAGTCGTGACAAGTAGCAGTATAATCACAACAACGCGGACGATTGGTTGAAACCGCCAGACAGTCGGGTGAGTGTGAGAGGGCGGGCCTCGGCGCACCGATTATACGTTCGATAAGTCGATTAACGCGCGCTGTAATCGGCTCCAAGACATGGGTACGATAGTTTATGTGATGGATAGTAATCATACCGAACGTCGTACTGCGAGCAAATGTCGAACTCGGAACTTCTCGGGATAGTCGCCGGCCAACTCCTGGCGGTGGCGGTGCAGGCGGTCCAGTTCGTCGGCTTCTGGACCTCCGTGTCGCTGCCGCTGCTGTACGTGCCGCTGCTCGCGGACGGCCTGGAGGCCGGAGCGGAACTGTTCGTCGGACTGGTCGCGCTACACGTCGTCTCGCTGGTGCTCGGCCACGAGTACGGACGAGACGAGGCCACCGACGACGTCACCTGACGCCGACGGCTGGGTCATCTCCGCTCGCCGACCCCCTCGTCGACGGCCTCGGCTTTCGCCCGGGAGCGCTCGACCACGTCCGGTCGCCCTTGGACCGCGAGCGACACCGTCTCCCCGCCGTAGTCGACGCCCTCGACGGTCGCGTGGTCGTACGCCCACGAGACGACCCCCATCGCGTCGTCGCAGTTCGGCATCGTCAGTTCGGCGCGCTCGGTCGGCAGTCGTTCCCGGACGGCGGCGACCAGCCGCTCGACGTTCGTCCCCTCCGTGACGCTGACCGGGACGGGCGCGGGCGCGAGTTCCGCGGCGACGGCCAGTCGGCGTTCGCGCTCGTCGTCGTCCAGCAGGTCGACCTTGTTCAGCGCGGTCACGACCCGCTCGCGCTCGACGTCCTGTGCGTCGAGGACGTCGAGCGACACAGAGAGCTTCTCGCGGAGTTCCTCGACCGGATCGCTGGCGTCCGCGACCAGGACCACGGCGTCGGCCGCCGCCGCCTCCGACAGCGTCGCGCTGAACGACTCGACCAGCCAATGGGGCAGGTCGTCGACGAATCCGACGGTGTCGGTCACCAGCGCCGGCCGCTCGGCCAGCGTCGCCCGGCGCGTCGTCGTCTCCAGCGTCTTGAACAGCCGGTCCTCGACGGCCGCCGTCGCGTCGCGGTCCGGATGGTCCGGCTCCGCGGCGAGGTCGAGGTCGTCGGCGAGTCGGTGCAGCAGCGTCGACTTCCCGGCGTTCGTGTAGCCGGCGAGCGTCACGAGGTCGAATCCCTGCTCGCGGCGGCGCTCGCGGTACTGTTCGGCCGGCTCCGGCAGGTCGTCGAGCTTCGATTCCAGTTCGTCGATGCGGTCCCTGACGTCGTACAGCCGCGTCCCCTTCTCCGTCCGCCGGTTGAGCATCCCCTCGTCGCTCTCCTCGCGAATGCGGGGCAGTTGGTACTTCAGCCGCGCGAGTTCGACCTGCAACTGCGCGCGACGCGTGCTCGCTTGCTCGCCGAATATCTCGAGGACGAGGCGGTAGCGGTCGTAGACGCCGGTCCCGGACGGGAGCGCGTCTCCCAGCTGTTTGCTCTGGCCGGGCGACAGTTGGTCGTCGACGACGACGCGGTGCGCCCCGGTCTCTGCGGCGCGGTCGGCGAGTTCGTCGACCTTTCCCGCCCCGAGATACGTGCCGGGGTCCTCCGGACGGACCTGCGTGACCGCTCCGACGACCTCGTAGCCCGCGGCCGCGGCGAGCGCGCGAATCTCCTCGGTTTCGACTGGCTTCGCGTCGGCACGCCGCGCGACGAGCGCCGGCGTGCCGGTTCCCGAATCGTGTTGCATTGCTGTGTAAAGATGTGGTATCGGTTAGCGAACGATACCGATCGGCCGGGGTCGCAGTTCGACTCCGGCCGGCGAACGAAAGAGAACCGGGTAACCGCTACGCTTCCGACGTGGCGACTCCGGAAGCGGGGGGACGACCCGGCTCAGTGGAAGGATAGGGTCTCCATGGGCCTCGACTCACCAGTCGCGCGACTATCATTAATAATTTTCCCCGCCGTCCGGCCCGAGTCCGCTCGACGCCCCCTGGCCCGCGGGTCGACGCCGTTCACGGTCGAGCCTCGGAGTCCGTCGCTGACTTCGGATCGTCGCCGAGCGCACATTTTATATCGCACTATATGATTTATGCTAACTGCTTTTAAATACGGTAGCGTCGTCCGCCGTGGAGTCGTCCGTCGTTCGCGAAGGCCGGAGATGAACCGCGACGTTACGGGAATCGGATGGTCCGTTCGCGGCCGTCGATCACGGCCTCGGCCCCCATCGGTAGCGGAAGAACAGGCGCGGCGTGGCCGAAGTCGAGGTCGAACACCACCGGCAGGTCGTCGGCGTAGTCGGCGACGGTGCCGGCGATGGCCTTGCGCTGCCGCCGGCGGAACTCCTCGCGGTCCTCCCGAGCACCGCCCGGCGTCTCGGGCTTTCCGACGAGCACGGCTGCGAGGTCGTCGAGGACACCCCGTTCACCGAGCGCGACGAAGAACCGCTCGACCTCGCTCGCTCCGGGCGATTCGCCGGAGGTCTCGACGGCCAGCGCGCAGTCGTCGAGCGAGTCCGGGTCGAAGTACGGCGCCCCGGCGAGCAGGTGGGTACGGAGCATCGACAGACAGCCGCCGACCACGGGAGCGCGCACCCGTTCGTCGGGTCCGTGCCACTCCCAGCCGTCGGCCGGGAACCAGGTCCGGGGTTCCCGGTCGTCGAAGTCGTAGTACTCGTCGCTCCACCGGGGTGCGGGGCGGACCCGACCGAACGGCGTCTCTCCGAGTGCCCGTTCCACGTTCGCGCGCGTGTAAGGGTCGACGGCGGGGTCGGCGGCCAGGTCCGGGAACAGCTGACCGCCGTAGAAGGAGACGAGGCCGGCGCTGTTGAGGAAGAGGTGGAGGTGGGTGTTGTCGCTGGACCCGAAGAACCGCTTGGGGTTCCGGGCGACCGCGTCGGCGTCGAGGTGGTCGAGCAACTGGACGGCGCGGTTACCGCCCATCGCGGCGACGACGGCGTCCGTCTCGTCGTCCCGAAAGGCGTCCATCACGTCCTGCGCCCGGGCCTCGGGTCGGTTGCGAAGCCACGTCGTGTCTCGGGTCGCCGTATCGAAGCGTTTCGTCCGTACCCCGAACGACCGGAGACGGCGCAAACCCTCGTCGAACCCGTCGGGCGGCGCGTGAGAGGGGGCGACGACGGCGACGGTGTCGCCGGCCGTCACGGGCGGCGGGTAGTCGCAGTCGAGCATGTCAGCGAAAGAAGTCGGAGTGCGGAGTTACGTGTTCCGGCCGGGGAACCCTGATGACTTTAAATATTGTATCGTCTATCGCTATATGGAATTCCGTCCTCGGCTATCCGGCTCTCTGCTCTCCTGCGTGAGGCACGGAGGCGCACCCGCCAGAAATCTAATAGCCACTGGATGTCGAACTACTACCTCGTTGTCGTCGGGTGCCCTATGACTGAGACAACTTCGTTTCGAGACGCGCGTCATCTGGTCGGAGAGGTGACACGGTGGTTCCTGCTCACCGGCAACCGCCTCCTCGTCTCGCTCGTCATGCTACTCGGTATCGCCGGACTGTTCGTCGTGAGTGGCGCCTTCGGCCTCGCCACGGTGACCACACCGAACCGCGTTATGTGGTACCTCAACGGTACGGTCAACGGGCTGTTGACGCTCGTTCCGATCTCGGTCGGCGTGAACCAGATCGTCCTCTCCCACGAGTTCGGTTCGATCCAGGACCTGTACCAGCGCAGGACGGACGTGACCCAGTTCCGAAAGCGCGTCGAACGCCAGACGGGAACGACGGTGAGTTCGCCGCACGCGTCCGCGTTCTTCGACGCGCTTCTCGCCGCCGTGGTCGATACCGCCGAGGACCTCCGACGGACGACCGGACTCGACCGAAACGACGACCAGTCGACCGACGACGTCGACGACGTCGCGCGAGCGGTGATGGCGGAGGCAGATCGGACGAGAGACGAACTCTCGGCCGTCGACGCCGATATGCTCCGTACGCTGTTGGTCTTGCTGGACTACGACGATTCGGGGCAGTTCACCGAAATGCAACGGCTCCAGGTACGCTCCGACCGTCTCCCCGAAGAGACGGTCACCAGGCTACATCGCGTCGAGGAGTTGATGATGGAGATCGACGCTGCCCGCCAGTACGTGAAGACGGTGGTGGTAGAACGCCAACTCTCGCAGTTGTCGCGGCTCCTGATATACACCGGTATCTTCGCCGTGGCGGTCGCTACTCTCGGTATCTTCTCCTACCAAGACGTCGCGGGACTGACCGTGTCGCGTACCCTGCTAGTCGCCGTGGCGAGCGTGTTCGTCGTCGTCCCGCTCGTCCCGCTCGCGATACTGGGGGCGTACATCCTTCGCGTGGCGACCATCGCCCGACGAACGGCGGCGTTCGGCCCGTTCGTCCCCGCCGACCGTCGGTCGAGCGACGACGAGGCGTAGGGTTCGGGGGACCACGCGGACTTCAACGAGGGTACGCCCCGGTAGGTGGAACCCTCTCTCGGCAACGTCGCGCGTGAAGTGTGACGTGGCCGAGTCGCTACTGGTACACCTCGCCGCGAGGTTCGTACTCCATCTCCTCGCACACCCGCGTCGCCGTCTCCGCTCCGAACTCCCGTTCGACGAGGTGGAGCGCGAGGTCCAGTCCCGAGGTAACCCCGCCCGCGGTCAGCACGTCGCCGTCGTCGACGACCCTGGCGTCGACGACCTCGGCGTCCGACGCCCGCAGGTCGTCGAGCGCACTGGCGTGCGTCGCCGCCGGCCGTCCGTCGAGGAGGCCGGCGCGTGCGAGCAACATAGCGCCGGTACAGACCGATGCGACCGTCGTACCCGCGTCGTTCGCCGCGGCGACCGCGTCCGGAACCGCCCCTTGCTCGGCCTCCGTCCACGCGCCCGCCTCGCTACGGTCGTTCCAGCCGCCGCCCGGGACGACGAGCAGGTCGGGCGACAGGTCGTCCAGGCGGTCGTCGACCTCGACGCCGAGGCCGTGGCTCGCCGCGACCCGTTCGCGGTCGTCGAGCGTGCACAGCGAGGTCCGGCAGTCCGCGCCGACGTTCGCGGCGTTCTCCAGCACTTCGAAGGGGCCGATGGCGTCCAGTTCGTCGAAGCCTTCGTACAGCAGGATGGCGACCTTCATGCGACTGGACGACGGTGAACTCCCACCGGCAAAAGGGTTCGCACGGTCGGGCCGCGACGGCGCGTCGACGGCGACGCAACGACGGAGCCGACCTTACCGCGCTCTCGACGGGACCAGGTCAGCGTTCTCGTGGTATCGTCGACGCCCTCGGCGAAAATTCCTTTCCGGATACGGCACGAAGAGTTCGGCATATGTCGCCCAGAGAGTGGGAGTACGAGACGATTCGTCCGCCGCGCGAGTCGACGAAGAAGGAAGCGGCCGACCCGAAGGAGAAGCTGAACGAACTCGGCGCGGAGGGGTGGGAACTGGTCGAGAGCATCGAGTACGTCGGCGGCGGAACGAAGCTCCTGGTGTTCAAACGGCCCGTCGCGGGCGAGGAGTCAGCGGATGTCTGAGAGCGACGGCGGGGACATCAGCACCGCGAACACGATGCGCGAACGGGCCGGAGAGAGCCATCTCAAACTCCGGCTTCTGCTACGGAGCAATCGACTGGTGGTGACGGCCGTCCTGGCCGCGTCGGTGTTCGCTCTGTTCGTCCTCGCGGGCGTGTTCGTCTATCCGAACTTCGCTTCGCAACTGCGCGGTAGCGACACCCTCGAGACGATGTTCTCGACGATGATCAGCGTCGTCGTCACCGGGACCACCCTCGTCGTCACCATCAACCAGCTGGTGCTCTCCCAGGAGACGGGGCCGCTGGGCGATCAGCGCAAGCGGATGAGCGACTCGATGGACTTCCGCACGTACGCCGGTGAACTGATGGGGGAGACGACGCCCTCGGACCCGTCGGCGTTCCTCCGGGAGATAGTCGCCGTCAGCGAGACCCGCGCCAGACGGTTACGGGAAGCGGTCGCGGACAGCGAGAACGACGACCTGCGCGACGAGGTCGACGAGTTCGTCGACAGCGTCACGGGCAACGCCCAGACGGTCAAGGAGGAACTCGACGGGGCGTCGTTCGGTTCGTTCGAGGTGCTGTTCGCCGCGCTCGATTTCAACTACTCCTACAAGATATTCCAGGTCGAGCGACTCAGCGAAGAGTACGCGGACGACCTCACCGACGACCAGGCGGTCGCGTTCGACGACCTCCGGACCTCGCTGACGATGTTCGGGCCGGCGCGCGAGCACATCAAGACGCTGTACTTCCAGTGGGCGCTGGTCAACCTCTCGCAACTCATCCTCTACGCCGCGGTGCCCGCGCTCATCGTCGCCGGGAGCATGCTGGCGTTCGCCAGTTCGTCGACGTTCCCCGGCACCACGTTCGGCGTCGCGAACGTCCTCTGGATTACGGGCGTCGCGTTCACGGTGACGCTCGTCCCCTTCCTGCTCTTCACGTCGTACGTGCTCCGCATCGCGACCGTCGCGAAGCGCACCCTCGCCATCGGCCCGCTCATCCTCCGGGACTCCCAGCGGTAGCGGAACGGGTCCGCGGACGCCGACATCGTCGACCAAGTCGTAGCGCACGACGAGAACGAGCCGTTCCGTCTCAGGCGTTCTGGACCTGCTGGAGCACGTCCGGCGCGTCCTCCAGCGCCTCGTCCAGCTTGTCGGCGTCGGGGCCGCCGCCCTGCGCGAAGTCCGGCGGACCGCCGCCGCCGCCGCCGACCTTCGCCGCGAGTTCGCTGACGACGTCGCCGGCGTTGACGCCGCTTCCCTCGGGGACGGCGACGACGAACGTCGCGCCGTCGGCTCCGCTGCCGATGACGGCTATCTTGCCCTCCTCGACGAGAGCGTTCGCGGTCGCGCGGAGTTCGTCCATGTCGGCGTCGATGCGCTGGACGACGGCCGTCGTGTCCCCGACCGTGACCTCCTCGCCGCCGCCACCGCCGCTGGCGCGGGCCTCGGCGAGTTGCTCTTTCAGGTCCTCGATGGTCTTGCCCCGTTCTTTCCACTCGCGGAAGAAGCGCTCGGCGGTCTCGGGCACCTCCTCAGTAGAGACGTCGAGCGTGTCGGCGGCCGCGCGGAGGTCGTCCTCGGCCTCCTGGGTGGCCTCGATGGCGGCGTCGCCCGCGGCGAACGTGAGGCGCTCGACGCCGTCCTGCACTCGCTCGGTGTTCAGAATCTTGATAGCGCCGACGTCGCCGGTCCGCCGGACGTGCGTGCCGCCGCAGGCCTGCACGTCCTCGGCGACGTGGATGAGCCGGATGTTCGTGCCGCCCGGGATGCCGCCCTGGTAGAGGTCGAAGCCGAACTCCTCTTCGGCCTCGTGGCGGTTCGGCCACTCCTGCTGGACGGTCGTGTTCTCCATCACGATGTCGTTGGCGAGGAGTTCTATCTCCTTGGCCGTCTCGCGGTCGATGCGCTCGTAGTGGCGGACGTCGATGCGAGAGCTGTCGGTCCCCTTCTGGGCCCCGGCCTGGCGGACGTGTTCGCCGAGCACCTCCCGGGCGGCGTGGACGACGATGTGGGTCGCCGTGTGGTGGCGCATCAGCCGGCGGCGACGCTCGACGTCGATTTGGCCGCGGACGATGTCGCCCTTGCCGATCGCCTCCTCGGTGCGGTGGAGGACGACGCCGTTCTCGATGGTGGTGTCCTCGACCTGGACCGTCTTCTCGTCGGTCGAGAGCGCCCCCTGGTCGCCGGGCTGACCGCCGCCCTCGGGGTAGAACATCGTCTGGTCGAGCACCACGTCGTACCCCTCGTCGCGCTCGAACACGTCGAGCACCACCGCCTCGAAGTCGGTACGGTACTGGTCCTCGTAGTAGAGGCGTTCGGTCTTCGGCAGGTCGGCCAGCCGGTCGTCCTCCTCGACCTCCTCCTCGAACGCCTGCCCGCTATCGTGGCGGTCGGCGACGATGCTGTAGAAGTCGTCGGGGACCTCGACCGCGACGCCGAACTCGTCGGCGATCTCCTGGACCATGTCCGGCTGGAGGCCGTGGGAGTCGTACAGTTCGACGAGTTCCTCGGTCGGGATGGGTGTGCCCTCCTCGGCGTGCTCGCGGGCCAGGCGACGCACCCGGCGGCCGCCCTGGTCGAGCGTCTCGCGGTACTTCTCGACCTCGGTGCGGACGATGTCCCGGATGGTGTCGCGGTTCCTGTAGTCCAGGCGCTCGGCCTGCATGTCGACGAGTTCGTCGAGCGGAGCGTCGACGCCGACGTTGTCGCAGAGGCGCTTGGTGCGCCGGAGGACCATCCGTGCGAGGTAGCCCGTTCCGACGTTGCTCGGGACGATGCCGTCGCCGAGCATGTAGGCGAGCGTGCGGCAGTGGTCGGCGACGGCGTAGATGTCCTCGAGCGGTTCCAGGAGGTTCTCGAGGCGCGTCGTGGAGACGTCTAACTTCTCGGCGATGTTGTCCCGGGCGGCCTCCATGTCCTCGGCCTCGTCGATGTCCATGTGGCCGGCGAGCTTCGAGGCGCGGTGGACGAGTTCGGCCTCCTCGTCGGTGTGGTCGATGCCCGCGTTCTCCTTGAGGAACGATATCATCTCGGGGTAGACCGCCTCGTAGACGGTCGGGGTCCCCTGGGACATCCACGTCCACCGTTCGAGGCCGTACCCGGTGTCGACGATGTAGGTGTCCATCTTCGAGTAGCGGTTGCCGTCCTTCATCTCGTACTCGCCGTCGGGGTCCTGCTCCATCGACATGAAGACGAGCGTTGCGAGTTCGGCACCGCGGTAGATGACCTCGATGGCGGGCCCGGCGTTGCCGCCGCCGACCCACGGGTCCTCGATGTAGGTTATCTCCTCCAAGTTCGCGCCCATCGACTCGAAGAACTCGTCGCAGTACTGGACCGTCTCGTTCTTCCAGTACACCTCGCCGGAGTAGGCGTACTGGTCGCCGACCTCCTCGCGGGCGTTGAACGCGTGGTGGGCCATCATCTCGAAGGCCATCGTGTGCCGGCCGGTCTTGCCCACGTTGTCGATGTCCTGCATCCGGATGCAGGGCTGGCTGATGGTGAGGGGGTTCGCCGGCGGCGGCGTCTCGCCCGACGTGACCAGCGGCTGGAAGTCGTAGATGGACGCCTGGGTCAGCAGGACGTCGTCGCGCCAGCGGTTCGCGGCGACGGGGTAGGGGTCGATGCGTTCGTGGTCGTTTTCCTCGAAGAACGAGAGGAACGCCTCTCGCATCTCCGTGAGCGACAGTTCCTCGTCGAAGCCCGGATTGTCAATGAACGAGTACTCCTCGCAGGGAGGCTCACCACACGTCGTCCGGTCGTGGTCGCGCGTCCAGAAGTGGTCTCCACACTCCGAGCACTCCTTTCGCACGAAGTCGTTGTCCTCGAAATATTCGAGGCGATACTCTTCCTCGAGTTCACTCATTCGTGGTTGTTCCTCGCCCGTCAGCGGGTAAAACAGTTCCGCAAGCACCACCTCCGGCGAATTGGAGCGTCGAGCGGGCGCTCGGCGGACGTCGCGCGAGCATCGCGCGGCCGGTCGCCGACGGCCCCTCGCTGCAGGGAAAATTCCTCTCTCGGTCACCTCGCTGCGTCTCCCCCCGGCGACGCTGCCGCCGACGCCGGCGGGCGAATCGCCGACCCCCTCAGAGCGTGAACGTCTCGAACCGGCGGACTGCGTACCGGTAGGCGGCGGGCGGTGCGACGACGCCGAAGAGGACGGCGACCGCGCCGCCGGCCAGTCGGACGGTCCCGGCCGCGGGGGCCAGGGGGACGCCGGCGAGGTCCGCCAGGAAGGCGACGAGGCCGGCGACGACTTCGGGGGTCCCCTCGACTGCGAACAGCGCCGCGCCGCCGAAGCCGAGGACGACGACGACGGAGTAGAGCGCGAACGCGGTCTTGCTCGGGACGACGACCCGCCGACTCCGGGTCACCTTGACCTCGCTGAACCGCGGGAAGGTAGTGCCGACGCCGAGCGCGACGACGGTGCCGGCGACCGTGACGACCGCGCTCGCGGCGGCCAGCGCCAGCCAGCGTGCGGGGGCGAGCGGACTCAGGTACCCCGTGAGCGCGGTCGCCGCGACGACGAGCGGGAGACCGACCAGCGTCGCCGCCAGCACGTGTCCGCGGACAAACCGGTCGCCGTCGACGGTGGCGGTGAGGGTGACGGGGAGCATCGCGCCCTCGTCGCCGAGAGGGTTGAGCGCCGACGCGCCGACCGCCCAGGTGCCGTAGAACGCGAGGAAGACGGGCAGCGACCGGGGGACGGAACCGGTTTCGACGGTGCTGCGCAGTGGCGTGACGAGGAAGAAGAGCGGGTAGGCGACGTAGACGAGCCGCAGCGGCGAGCGCTTCGTCCGCCGCCAGACGTTCGCGGTGACGGTGCGCGTCTGACGGTGGGCGACGCCGGCGAGGACCCCGAGGCTCGACTCGCCGGTGGTGCCCCGGTTCGTCCTCGACCCTCCCGTCCGCGACTCGCGCGACTCGGGGCGGACGCGGTCGGCGTACCAGAGCCGGGTCGCCGCGCGCACGTCGACCGCGAGCAGGGCCGGAATCGCGACGCCGACGAACGCGACCGCGCCGGCGACCCGGGCGAGCGAGGGGTCGACGCCGGTCGTCCCGACCAGCAGCGCGTCGCCGAAGTACGCCATCGGGGCGTCCCGGAGGGCGGTGCCGAGTCGTAACAGCGCGTCGCCGAAGGCGTCCGACGTGATGGCGGCCACGTAGACCAGGAAGGCCGCGACGAACACGACGCTCCTGTAGCGCGCGAGCAGTTCGGACTGCGCGAACGCTATCTTGAGGGCGACGCCGACGACGTGGCCCGCGAGCAGGGCGGTCGCCAGCAGCGCCGCGGCGGTGACGGGGACGGCGACGACGGGCACGGGCGTCCCGAGCGCGACGCTCCAGGCGGCGCTCGTCGCGAGCAGCGGGACGACGGCGATGGAGAACAGGCGACCGAACTCCGCGAGAACCAGTCCGCCGACCACGTCGCGGGCCGGTACGGTCGTCAGCATGCCGGCCTCCCGGTCGATGCGGCCCGTCTTTCCGACGGTGCGCGTCGCCGTAATCACGCCGACGCCGACCCAGGCGACGGCGGTCGCACCGCGTGCGGCGGCGAGCAGCGGCAGGTTCGCCGCTATTCGGTCGCCGAACCGGTAGATGCCGTACGCGCCGCCGACGGTCGGGACGCCGACGAACAGCAGGAGGAAGACCCCGAAGCCGAGCATCTGGACGGTGTTGTCGGCGATGGCGCGGACGCTCCGGCGGTACTCGACACGGGCGATGCGGAGGCTCCGGCGCGGCGTCGGCCAGTTCATCGCTCCACCGCGGCCGGTTCCTCGCTCGTCACGTCGAGGAACACCTCCTCCAGGCTCCGTTCGGCCTCCGCACGGTGGGTGAGCCGTTCGGGGGAGTCCTCGGCGACGAGGTCCCCGTCGTACAGCACGCCCACGGTGTCGGCGAGTTCCTCGACGACGGGCAGGATGTGCGTCGAGAGGAAGACGGTCATCCCGCGGTCGGTGAGTTCGGAAATCAGGTCGCGCACGGTCCGGGCGGCGCGGGGGTCCAGTCCCGACGTCGGTTCGTCGAGGAAGACGACCGCGGGTTCGTGGAGGATGGCCTGGACGAGCGCCGCCTTCTGTTTCATCCCCTTCGAGTAGGTGCCGACGCGGTCGTCGGCGTCCGCCAGGAGGTCGAACCGGTCCAGCAGCGCGTCGATGCGCTCGTCGGCCGCCCGTTCGTCCATGTCGCGCAGGCCGGCGACGTACCGCAGTTGTTCCCGGCCGGTGAGTTCGTCGTACAGCGGCGGCTCCTCGGGGAGGAAGCCGACGTGGCCGACGACCGCCTCGCGGTCGGCGACGGAGTGACCGGCGACGCGGGCGGTCCCGCTCGTCGGACGGATAAGCGTCGTCAGCATCCGCATGGTCGTCGTCTTGCCCGCGCCGTTCGGGCCGAGAAACCCGTACACCGACTCGGCGGGGACGCTCAGTTCCAGGTCGTCGACGACCGTCGTCTCGTCGTACTGCTTGGTCAGCCCCTCGGTCTCTATCGCCGGGTCGGCGGGCGAGCGACTCATCGCCCCACCTCCCGGCGGTGGCGACGTGAACGGACGACCGGGGCAGCCGGAGAGCCGTGGCAGGCGTACGTCATACCCCTACGAGTACGCTGAGGTGTGAAAAGACCACCTCTCGGGCGGAGAAGAGCGTTCTTCGCCGACCGGAACGCTCCCGTCGAACTGGAGGTCGACCGTCCCCGGTGACGAACCGCTGCGGGGACCGGGCGACGGAGCGACGGGAAGCGCAGCGAGTTCGGAGGGCGTTCTCGGTCAGTCGTCGAGCGCGAGCGAGGCGAGCATCGCCTCCAGTTGGACGCGCTCGTTCGCTCCCTCCGTGATGCGGTAGTCGGCCTCGCCGACGCGGTCGAGGATGCGCACGGCGTCGTCGTCGTCGAGGTCGAACTCCCAGACGGAGCGGTGAATCTGGTCGATGACGTCGCCGCCGGCCATGCCGCGCTCGGTGAGCAGTTCGTCGAGCGTCGAGCGCGCCTTGCTGAAATCGCCCGTGAGCGCCATGCTGACCATCTCCTCGATGTCGTCCGGACGGGCGGTGCTGGTGATGGTGAAGACGGTGGACTCGTCGACCGTCTCGCCCATCACGGCGGCGGCCTGGAGTGCGTTGATGGCCTTGCGCATGTCGCCGTCGGCGGCGTAGACGAGCGCGTCGACGCCGCCGTCGGTCGTCTCGATGTCCTGGTCGGCCGCTATCTCGCGGACGTACTCCGCGATGGCCTCGTCGGAGAGCGGGCCGAACCGGAAGACGGCGCACCGCGACTGGATGGGGTCGATTATCTTGCTGGAGTAGTTACACGAGAGGATGAACCGGGTGTTGTGCGAGAACTGCTCCATCGTCCGGCGGAGCGCCGACTGGGCGTCGTCCGTCAGCGAGTCCGCCTCGTCCAGGAAGATGATGCGGTAGTCGTACCCGCCGAACGACGAGCGGGCGAAGTTCTTGATGCGGTCCCGGACCACGTCGATGCCGCGCTGGTCGGAGGCGTTCAGTTCGAGGAAGTTGTCCCGCCAGTCGTCGCCGTACACCTCGCGAGCGATGGCGAGCGCGCTGGTCGTCTTGCCGACGCCGGCCGGCCCGGAGAAGAGGAGGTTCGGGAGGTCGTCCTGCCGGATGTAGCTCTGTAGCCGGTCCGTGATGTCGTCGTGGCCGGCGACGTCGGAGAGTTCCTGCGGGCGGTACTTCTCCACCCAGATGTCGCCGCGCCCGGTGGCGCTCTCCTCGTCGGCGTCCGTCGCCTCCTCGGCGGCTTCGGCCGCCTCGGCGTTCGCCCCGGCCTCGTCCGCGTCAGCCTCGGTCATACTCCAGCAGAGGTACCTGTTACCCTTAAAGCCCGCGAGAACGGCCGCGCCGCGGAGCGATAGGTGGCAGTTGGGTTCCGCCGCCCGGGCCTGAAACCGCCGTTTCGAGGGCTATAAGCACTCAATTACTATCCCGACGGTCGTCGTTCCCGGCCGACATGAGGGAACGCTCGGCCGCCGTCCTCGCGGTCACCGTCGTCGTTGTCGCCGCGCTCGCCGCGGTCCCGGCGACGGTCGCGGCCCAGGAGACGCGAACGGGCGGAACGGTCGTCGTCGAGCGCGGCGAAACCGTCGACGGCGACCTCACCGTCACCGCGGGGAACCTCGTCGTTCGCGGAACCGTGAACGGCGACGTGACGGCGCTCTCGGGCAACGTCGACGTCACGGGGACGGTGAACGGCGACCTGGTCGCGTTCGCCGGCAACGTCCGGGTGAGCGGCGACGTCGCCGGTTCGGTCAATGCCGCCAGCGGGACCACGATACTCGAACGGGGCGCGCGGGTCGGTGCGGTGGAGTCCGCGAGCGGGACCGTCGTTCTCAACGGGACGGTCCGCCGGGACGCCGTCGTCAGTGCGGGTTCGATATCCCTCGGACCCAACGCGAGCATCGGCGGCGACCTGCGGTACAACGGCGAACTCACCCGCGCGGAGGGCGCGCAGGTTCAGGGGTCTATCATCCAGAGCGACGAACTGCGGGTCGGTCCGGCCCCGGTCGTGCCGAACTGGGTCGGCGCGGTGTACGGCTTCCTCGTGAACCTCCTGCTCGGCGTCGTCCTGCTGGCGGTGTTCCCCGCGTTCTCCGAGAGCGTCGCCGGTCGAGCGCGCGCCACGCCGCTGCTCGCCGGGGGCGTCGGCCTCGCGTTGCTCATCCTCGTCCCCCTCCTGCTCGTCGTCTTCGCCATCACCATCGTCGGCATCCCCCTCGCGGTCCTCGGCGCGCTGCTGTTCGCCGTCGTCCTCTGGGCCGCCGCGGTGTACGGGGCGTACGTCGTCGGCGCGTGGTTGATCTCGCTCGCGGACGAGCGCAACCGCTGGCTGGCGCTCCTGCTCGGACTGCTCGTCGTCGCGGTGGTGACGAGCATCCCCATTTTCGGGGGGCTGGTCCAGTTCTTCGTCCTCCTGCTGGGGCTGGGCGCGCTCTCGCTGACGCTGTGGGCGCGCTACCGGGGACGGCGCGAGGAACCGACGCGACCCTCACAGCGCGGGCGCGGAGGCGACGAGGAACCGACCGCCTGAGGCCGGACGACGACACGCTAAAGGCGAGACGGGCGAAACGGGGAGTATGAACGTCACCGTCGAGGTGGTCGGCGAGGACACCCACGAGTTCGAGGTGGAGGAGGCGACGTACGCCGACCTGCTCGCGGAGGTCGGTCTCAGTCCGCACGAGGTGTCCGTGATGGTCGACGGTCGACCGGTTCCAGAGGACCGGCAGGTGGACGCGGCGCACGTGAAAGTGCTCCGGCTCATCAAGGGCGGATGACCGTCCGTGTCGCCGACCCGGACGACCATCTCGCCGTCGTGCGTCTCCTCGACGCCGCGATGCTGGAGACCGACGCCGCCGCCGTCGAAGCGCGCATCGACGCGGGCGACGTGCTGGTCGCGGTCGAGGAGGGTCGTGTGCTGGGCGCTGCGGTGCTCGAACCGCTCGACGACGGCGTCTTCCTCCGGTCCATCGCGGTCCAGCGCTCCCGCCGCGGGAACGGCATCGGAACCGCGCTCGTCGACCGGGCGACCCGGCGCCACGGACGGCTCACCGCCGAGTTCGACGAGCGCGTGCGACCCTTCTACGCCTCGATGGACTTCGAGATGGAACGCCTGAGCGACGACAGGCTCCGGGGGTCGACCGGGGACGACCCCTGAGCGTTCCCGTCTCGCTCCGCCGCCACACGACCGCCGCCCGCGACGGCACCCGAGCCGACCGTCCTCGGGCGACTGCGAACCCAAACACTGACGCGCGTCGCCGGCCAACCGCGACCATGGACGAGACGAAACGGCGTCGACTCGCGGGCATCTGGCTCGCGTTCGCCGTCCTGATGGCGTACATCACGCTCGCCGACGGGTTCGTGATGGGCGTCGGCGACCTCCTCGGACTGCTCGTCGCCCTGCTCGGCGTCGCGCTGGCGGTCGTCTACTACCTGAATCCGAGCGGCCTCCTCAGCCTCGACTCGACGTGACTGACCCAACGTTTATCATTACGACGGGAAACAGGTACAGGTGATGACACCCGACTGCGTGCGGGCCGCGCCGACGCGCCGGCGTCGCGAGCGCTCCGCTCGCCCATCGCGCACGCAGCGGGACGCGTCCGCCCCGAATAGTGCGCCTGCCGCGTAGCAGGCGCTCCACACACTCCCCTCGTTTTCGCCCGGTTCGCCCGACGGCGAGCCACGGTATCGCGCGACGAACGACGCTACACGACCATCGACTCCATGACACACATCGTAGCTATCGGCGGCGGAGAGATCGCCGAACGAGAGACTGAACGAATCGACCGGCGCGTCGTCGCGGCGGCGGACGGCGCGTCACCGACGGCGCTGTTCGTCCCGACCGCGAGCGGCGACGCCGCGGGCTACTGCGAACGGTTCCACCGCTACTACGGCGACGAACTCGGCTGCGAGACGACGGTGCTCCGACTGGTCGACGACCCCGACGGCGACGACGCTGTCGAACGGAAAATCGCGGCGGCCGACCTCGTCTACGTCGGCGGCGGCGACACGGGCGCGCTGCTCGACCGGTGGCGCGAGCGCGGCGTCGCCGAACGACTCCGGACGGCGGCGCGGGACGGGACGCTCCTCGCGGGACTCAGCGCGGGCGCGCTCTGCTGGTTCGACGGCGGACTCGCCGACGCGGTTCCGGACGCCGAGTACGGACCGCTCGACGCGCTGGGCTGGGTCGACTGCCTGCGGTTCACGCCGCACGCCCACGCGGAGCGACGGCGGGAGTTCGCCGACGCGCTGTGCGGGACCGGCGCGACGGGGCTGGCGCTCACCGACCGCGCGGCGGTCGAGATACGGGACGACGAGTTCCGGATTCTGACCGACGGCGACGACGCGGCCGCGTACCTCCTCGTGGACCTCGGCGGGCGCGTTGTCACCGAGCGCGTCGAAGCGACGTCGTTCCGGCCGCTCGACGACCTGGGCTACCGGTTCGGTGCGGACTAAACCAGCGGCTCGACCAGGTCACGACCCGCGTCCAGCAGTTCCGAGACGCGGTCCTCGCCGTCCGCCTCGGCGTAGACGCGCATCTTCGGCTCCGTCCCGCTCGGCCGGACGAGCAGCCAGGAGCCGTCGTCGAGCAGTATCTTGAACCCGTCCGCGGTCACCACGTCCTCGACGTCCTTGCCGGCGACCGACTCCGGCAGTTCGGCTTCGAGGTCGTCGAGCACGCGCGCCTTCTCCTCGTCCGGGCAGCCGACGCTGATCTTCCCCTGGTGTATCTCGCCGAACTCCGAGAGGAGCGCGTCGACGCGGTCGTCGAAGCCGCGTTCGGCGGCCGCGGCGGCCGCGAGCAGCGCCACGAGGACGCCGTCCTTCTCGCGGACGTGGCCCCGCACGGAGAACCCGCCGCTCTCCTCGCCGCCGACGAGCGCGTCGTGCTCGGCCATCGCCTGCGCGACCCACTTGAAGCCGACCGGCGTCTCGAACACCTCCTCGCCGTGGGCGTCCGCGACGCGGTCGACGAGGAAGGTGGTGGAGACGGTCCGGACGGCGGGTCCCGAGTCGTCCTCCAGCAGGTAGTCGTACAGCGCGGCGAAAAAGAGGTTCTCGTCGAGGAAGCCCCGGTCGGGCGTGACCACCGCGAACCGGTCGGCGTCGCCGTCGTTGGCGATGCCGAGGTCGGCGTCGCGCTCCCGGACCGCCGCGGCGAGGTCGCCGAGATGTTCCTCGCTCGGTTCCGGCGGCGACCCGCCGAACTCGGGGTCGCGCTCGCAGCGCAGGCGCTCGACCTCCGCGCCGGCCTCCGCCAGCAGGCGGTCGGTCACGCCGCGACCGCTACCGTGCATGGCGTCGTAGACGACCGAGAGGTCCGAGAGGTCGAGGGGGACGCCACCTTGGCTCCCGTCCGACCCGGCGCGCTCGGCGACGAGACCGAAGGCGTGGTCGGCGTAGGGCGCGACGAAGTCCTCCTCGCTGACCGCGCCGTGTTCGTCTTCGGGGAGCGGGTCGGGTTCGGCGAGTCGCGCCTCTATCTCGTCCGTCACCTCCGGGAGCGCGGGCGCGCCGTCCGACGGGATGAACTTCACGCCGTTGTACTCCGGCGGGTTGTGCGAGGCGGTCACCATCAGTCCGCCCGCCAGCTCGCGGTCCGCGATGGTCCACGCGAGCAGCGGCGTCGGCGTGTCCCGCTCGGGGATGAGCACGTCGAAGCCGTTCGCGGCCAGCACCCGGCTGAGGTCCTCCGCGAACCCGCGCGAGGTCTCCCGGGCGTCGTAGCTCACCGCGACGGTGCCGTCCCCGCGTCCCTCCACCTCCCGCAGGTAGTTCGCCACGGCCTGCCCCACGATACGAACGCGCGGAGCAGTGAACTCGTCCAGCGTCGCCCGCCAGCCGTCGGTTCCGAACGAAATCGGCGTCTCCATACTTCCCCCGACATCGCGCCCCCCGAAAAAACCTCCGCGTAACGGGGTTCGTTCACAGTCGCCACGACACGGCGCCCCGCCGACGCCGGGCGGTTCGAGGTCCGTCCGGACGGGGTCGCGGTCGGAGCATCCCCGGGACGGACCGCGGCCGCGGCCCGCCGTCGACGCCGGTCGCGGTCGGGAGCGGCCGCGGCGCGCCGGCGCGACGGAACCGGGACGGCAGCGGTCGTTTCGCACGCTTTTTGAGGCTCGACCGCAAAACGATGACAACGAATGATCTCGAAGGGCTGTGAACAGTGCGCCAAAGGGGGCAAGATGGTACTTTTCGTCTACGGTTACTGCGACCAGCGCGACTGCTTCTACTGCCCGCTCGGAGAGAACCGCAAGAACGTCACCGACGTGTACGCCAACGAGCGCCTCGTCGAGGACGACGAGGACGTCATCACCGAGGCGAAGCGGATGGACGCCCTCGGCACCTCCATCACGGGCGGCGAACCGCAGGAGGCGATGAACAAGACCTGCCGGTACCTCTCGATGCTCAAGGAGGAGTTCGGCGAGGACCACCACACGCACCTCTACACCGGCATCACGGGCGGCCGGGAGAACATGCGTCGCCTCTCGGAGGCCGGCCTCGACGAGATACGGTTCCACCCGCCCTACGAACTCTGGGGGGACCTCCACGGCACCGAGTGGGAGGAAATCCTCCACGTCGCCCGCGAAGAGGGGCTGACGCCCGCGTTCGAGATTCCGGGCATCCGACCCGAGGAGGAGTTCCTGGAGTTCTTGGACGAGGGCGCGGCCGAGTTCTGCAACGTCAACGAGTTCGAGATGTCCGACGGCAACTACCGCCGGATGCAGGAGGCCGGCTACGAACTCCAGGACGGACACATGTCAGCCGTCGACGGGTCGAAAGAGCAGATTCTCGACGCGATGGGCGACCACGAGCGCGTCTACTTCTGCACCTCCGTGTTCAAGGACGCGGCCCAGCACCGCAATCGACTGAAGCGGATGGCCCGGAACATCCGCCGGGAGTTCGACGACGTCACCGACGACGGCACGCTCGTCTACGGTAAGACGTGGGAGACCAGAGAGCGCCTCGAAGAACTCGGCGTCCCCGAGGAGTTCTACACGGTCAAGTCCGACCACGTCGAACTGGCGTGGTGGCTGCTGGAGGAGATGGTCGAGGAGGGCGACGTCGAGCGCGGCGAGATCGTCGAACAGTATCCGACCTACGACGGACAGGTCGTCGAACGCACGCCACTGGCCTGAGATGACCGGACAGTACCTCACCATCGGACTGCTCGCGCTGTGCTGTGCGACGTTCGGCGTCTCGCTGAGCATGATGGGTATGCTGACCGTCGGCCTCCCGTTCGTCCTGCTGTACGGCGGCAGCGGCGCGTACGTTCTCTGGAAGCGCGACGCCGGCTCCGCGTGAGCCGGGGCGACCGCCGGAACGTCGCAGTCCGCGTCGTCGCTCGACGCTTCTCGGGTGGGAGACTACCGGCCGCGACGGCAGCACGTGCCGGCGTCTCGGGCCGCGGAAAACGGCTGTCGGAAGTGTTTAGGCGGGGGGAACACAAGAGGTAGCCATGCCGGACTGTCCACTCGCCGACGACTGCCCGAGTTTCGAGGAGCGCATCGATGGAATGGGGTGTCACCACTACGGTGACCGCGGCGGGGCCGAGTGGTGCAACTACTACAACCAGCCGATTCGCGACCTGAAGACCGCCCCGGTTCAGCCCGGCGAGGAGGTCATCGTCGACGTCGACGACATCCACGAGAGCGGTGCCGGCGTCGGCCGGACCGAGGACGGCTTCATCGTCATGGTCGACGGCGTCCTGCCGGAGGCCCGCGCCAAGGTCGAGATAATCAACGTCAAGAGCAACCACGCTCGCGCCGACCTCGTCGAACGCCTGCCGATGGACGACGCGGACGCGGAAACGGACGACGCGGACGCGGAAACGGACGAAGCGGACGCCGACGAGGCGACCGCGGACGACGAGGCGACCGCCGAAGACGACGGCAGCGAGCGACCGCCCCAGCTCGGCAGCCGCGACAACTTCTGGGGCGGGTGAGGCCGACGAGACGACCGTTTCCGGGCGTGGACAGTCCTCGGTCCCTCTCGTCTCGACGGAGTTCGCTCGCCACGGACGGACCTTTTTTCGCTCCCGACTCCTATCGGTCCGTATGAGCCAGCCCCCCGACGCCGACGAACTGCTCCGGCAAGCCGGGTTCGACGCCGACGAGAGCGTGCTCACGTATCGGCAGGCGGAGGTGCTCGCGCTCCGCGAGCGCGGGCTCTCCCAGGCCGCCATCGCCGACGTGCTCGGGACATCGCGGGCCAACGTCTCCAGCGTCGAAGCCAGCGCCCGCGAGAACGTCCGGAAGGCGCGCGAGACGGTGGCGTTCGCGGCGGCCCTCGAAGCGCCGGTACGCATCGAGGTCGACGCCGGAACCGACCTCTACGACGTTCCCTCCCGGGTGTACGACGCCTGCGACGACGCCGGCGTGAAGGTCAGCCACGCCGCACCGGAACTGATGAAGCTCATCAGCGACTCGGCGGGCGACGCCGTCGACGGTCGGGCGGTCCAGGAGCCGCTGCTCGTCGGCGTGACTCCCGACGGTGAGGTGACGGTCCGCAAGCCGGGCCGACCGTCGCTGTAGCCCCCGGGTTGGCGAATCGCGGACGCGAACCGGTGGGATTGATGAGCGTCGGAGCAAACGTGTCGAACGATGGGCATCCTCGAAAACAAGCGCCGCGCGAGGGTCTTCTACAAGTACCTCTCGAAGGTGTACGACACGGTCAACCCGTTCGTCTGGAACGAGGAGATGCGAGCGGAAGCGATATCGATGCTCGACGTCGCGGAGGACGACCGCGTGCTGGACGTCGGCTGCGGTACCGGCTTCGCCACCGAGGGGCTGCTCGAACGGACCGAGAACGTCCACGGGCTGGACCAGAGCGTCCACCAGCTCGAGAAGGCGTGGGACAAGCTCGGCAAGCACGACCCCGTCAGCTTCTATCGCGGCGACGCCGAGCGCCTGCCGTTCCGCGACGACACCTTCGACGTGGTGTGGTCGTCGGGGTCCATCGAGTACTGGCCCGACCCCGTCGCGACGCTGCGGGACATGCGGCGCGTGACGAAACCCGGCGGACAGGTGCTCGTCGTCGGCCCGAACTACCCCAAGACGGGCGTCATGCAGAAGGTCGCTGACGCCATCATGCTGTTCTACGACCGCGAGGAGGCCGACCGAATGTTCCGCGCGGCGGGCTACGACGACGTCCGCCATCGCGAGATGGGCCCCTCGTACGACCCCGACGTCGCCATAACGACGGTGGCGCGCGTGCCCGAGGAGTGACGAACCGCCGGACGGACGCCCTCTCGGCGAGCATCCCGTCGGCGAACGCTCGATTCTCGACCGGAGCCTCGGACCCCCGGACTCGACGACGGGAACTCAACCCGCGGTCGTCGACACCTCCGCGACGAGTCGACCGTCGAGGCGGACGCGGACCAGGACGCGGTCGCCCGGGTCGAGGAGCGGGTCGTTCGTCCCGGCGAGTTCTATCGCCGCCCGTTCGCCGGGGGTCCAGGTCTCGTTCGTCGCGCTGTTGAACGGCCCCGTCGGGCCGGGTCGGAATCCCGTCGCGGCGAAGAACGGGACCGGCGGCTGGTGGTCGAGCGGCGTCCCGTCGATTCGGACGGCGACCGAGAGCCGCTCGACCGACAGCGGGTCGCCGCCCCGGTGGAGCAAGACGAGCCGGTCGGCTTCCGCGTCGGCCGAGACGGCGAGGGCGGCGTGGGTCGGCTCTCGCGGCACGGTCGTATCGAGCGCGAGCGTCCCGACCCCTCCGGCGAGGACGAGCGTCACGACCAGCAGGAGGACGGTGCCGACGGCGGGCGAGAGGGCGCGAGACGACACGTCCCGAGGTGGTCCCGTCTCCCGACTTCAAGTTTCGGACGGACCGGCCGTGGCGTTCTCGGCCTGGACGCCGTACGGACGGACGGTCACCGAGACGGTGTTCAGTCCGCGTCGAGCGGAGACGGTGAACTGCTCGCGCGGAGCGACGGTCATCAGGACCCCGTCCGCGCCGGTCGTTCCGAGTTCGTTTCCGGCGACCTCGACGGTGCCGTTGACCGGATTACCATTCGCGTCGGTCAGGTTAATCCGGAGCGGACCCCCGGAGTACGTCCGGTTGACCGCCAGTTCGAGGTCCGTGGAGTTGTTCCGCACCGCCGGACCGTAGGGGACCCGAGACGGACCGGTGAGGTCCTTGTACTGGACCTCGCGGAAGATCTCCTTCGTGCTGCCGTCGAGGTACGCCTCGATGACTCCCTGGGGATGGACGAAGTCGGTCTTCCAGATGCCGACCGAACTGTATCGCACGTCGGTACTCTTGTCCACGTTCACCGAGTTCGACTGCAGCCACGGATACTGCGAGACCGTGACGTTCTGGGCTTCCCGGTAGGACATCGTCCCCGTCGTCTTCGGTTTTCGGTAGTCGGCCCAGTACGCTTCGCGGACGTACTGCGAACCGCGAGTCGTCGCGAGGACGACCCCCGACTCCGTCGTCGCGACGGAGACGACGTTGCCGTCCGACTGGCCGCGAATCGTCCTGCCGATGGACTGCCTGACCGGCCCCTGTAGCGTGACGAGGTCGCCCCTGAGCGTCCAGACCTGCGGCGCGAACCGCGGGACGTCCTCGGCGTGCTCCGCCATCCAGCTTATCGACCGTTCGACGCCGGCCGCCTGGGCGTCGATGAGGGCGAGTCTGCGAGCGTACTGGCGCGTCGTGAGCGCTCCGTCGGTGTACTTCTGGCTGGCGTCGCGCTCCGCGTTCTGTAGCGTCGAGAGCCGGGACTTGATCGAGAACTGGTAACGGAGCAGGATCTGATTTTTCTCCTGGCGACCGCTCGCCGACTGGAGGCGCTCCTCTAGCGTGTACATCTGGTGTCGGGTCTCGGTCCGTTCGACGTCCATCGCCAGCGCCGTTCCGAGACCGATAGACGGCGAGTGGACGTCGGTTCTGTCGGGCGTTCCGAGGCTTAGATGCGAGGACGTGTTGTTGAACCCGGGCGGCTGTACCGGATTCGGTTCTTTCTCGCTCGGTGGCCTCTCCGCCGCGGGCGCGTCGACGCCGACGGCGACCGCCGACGACGAAAGGAGAAGGAGCAACGACAGGAGAAGGGGGAGGGCTCGACTCATAATCGTTGCTTAGGAACTTACTCGTTAAAATACGTGTGGGTATCGGAGAGGGTAACTACGAACGACGCAGAGAGGCTGAAACGTTTTAAAAACAACGTTGATGTTTTATCGCATGGATGGAAAGTATTTTCTTGGCGGGTTGACCAGACATGGGTATGCGGTCGCATCCGTCCCTCCTCGTTGCCCTCCTTTTCCTCCTCGTTCTGGGGGTCGCCACCGGAACGAGCGGCGCACGCTGGGACGCCACTGAACGTCCCGGCGTGGCCGCGAGCGTCGACGCCCCCACCGACGTCGACGCAGCGGTCGCGAATCGGTCGGCGCCGGCGAACGTCACGCGGTCGAACGGAACGACGATGTACGTCACGCCGCAGTCCGACGGTGACGCCCACTGGAACGTCTCGACGAGGTTCGCGCTCGACGGTGCGAACGAGACGGCCGCGTTCGAGCGCCTCGGCCAGGAGTTCGAACGCGGCCAGAGCGACGTGGGTTACTCCGTCGAGTTGTTCCGGAAGGTCGCTCGCCTGGCCGCGGACGAAACGGGTCGGACGATGCGGATACGGCAGGTCAACCGGAGCTACCACGTCGGGAACGGGACGGGACGGCTGTCGCTGACGTTCACCTGGACGAACTTCTCCCGGACGCCGGGCGACCGCATCGTCGTCCGCGACGCCTTCCTCCTCGACGGGGGCAACTCGACGTGGCTCTGGGAACTGCGGGACGACCAGCGACTCGTCATTCAGAAACCGGAGGGGTACCACGTCAAGAGTTCGCCGAACAAGGGTCACGAGAACGGGACGCTCCGCTACGAGGGACCGACGACGTTCTCCCCCGGCGAGATAGCGGTGACCTACGAGAAAAACAGCGGCCAAGGACCGTCCCAGGAGGGGTTCGACTGGCGCGGGCTACTGGGAATCGTCCTCCTGTTGTTCGTCGTCAGCACCGGCGGGGCGGGTCTCTACGTCCTGGCGCAGCGGCGTGACGGGGAGTCGTCCGACGACGCGCCGGCCGCCGAGGAGTAGACGTTCGACCGCGCCGGCAGCCTCGCTCCCGAGTCGGACGCGGCGGACGGGGACACCGACCCCGAACTGCTCTCCGACGAGGAACGCGTCGAACACATGCTCCGCCGAAACGGTGGTCGGATGAAACAGGCCGACATCGTCACGGAGACGAACTGGTCGAACGCGAAGGTGTCGCAACTGCTGTCGTCGATGGCCGACGAGGGGCAGGTCGACAAGCTCCGCATCGGCCGCGAGAACCTCATCACGCTCCCCGACGAGGAAGTCGGCGACTTCGACGAGGAGTGACCTCCGGCTCGTCCGCTCCTCTTCGCTACACGACGCTCGCCGCGTCAGTTCCGGCGGAGCGCCAAAAGAGTCGGGTCAGGCTCCGCGGGGTTCGCTCCCCGGCGGAGTGGTCGCTTCGCGGGCCGCATCGCGGCCGCCCATGGCGACGAACATCATCGCCAGACCGCTGGTCAGCAGCTTCACGCCGAAGAGCAGGCCGATAGCCCAGGCCGCGCTCGCCGGGAAGTTCACCCAGACGAGTGCGGCCAGCACGAGCGCGAGCGCGCCGCTGACGACGAGTCCGCTCCAGTTCTTCTCCGGTCGCGCCCGGACGCCCATGACGATCTCGACGACGCCGGCCGCGAACAGGAACGCGGCCACCAGCACGGTCAGCGTCGCGAGTCCGACGACCGGGTTCGCTAGTAGCGAGATGCCGGCGACGGCGTAGAGCACCGCCAACAGTCCCTGGACGACGAATCCCGTCCATCCCTTGCCGGAGAACGCCGCCGCGACGTGGACGAGGCCCCCCACGACGAGCGCCGCGCCGAGCAGGATGGACAGCGAGACGCCCGTGACGAACGGGAACAGTATCGCCAAGACGCCGAGGACCGCCACGACGATTCCGGCTCCCATCATTCCGCGCCACCCCTCGGCGGCGGTGTTCGATACCATTTCGGTGCCACTCTCGTATTCGGTGTTCATCGTAATTCCTCCTCATCGTGTAGATACGCTAGAATACTATTTAAATAGAGTTGCCTGTTTGAAGCAGATTCCGGATTCCGGACCGTTCGCCGTGCGTACTGCGGTCAGAATCGGCCGTGCCGCTCGAACGTCGCGGCGCGAGCGACTGCGTCCCCGTCGTCAGGACCGGCTACGAACACGTCGAGCGGCCGGCCGATTCGCCGGCCGTACCGTTCCGTCGCAGTCCGGGCGTACGGTCGCGGAGCGTCGGACGCCTGACGGGTCGCCGACAGGACTCTCCAGAAGGTCGCTCCCGTTCGTCCGGAACTCCGGTCACCACGTCTCGACGCGCCCGTCGCGGACGTCCTCGACGCAACCCTCGCAGTCGGGATGGTCGGGGTCGAAGCAGGCCGGACGACCCTCGGAGTCGAGGCTGACCGCCCGGCGCTCGACGTACCGCCGACAGACTATCTTCGCCCGGCCGCGTTCGTCCTGCGGGAGGTCCGCGAGCGCGGTGTCCCGGGCGTTCCGGTAGGCCTCCTTCGCCTCGGAGATCTGGTCGCTGGTGGACCTGCGTCGCTCTTCGACCTTCTTGCCCGCCTCCTGGAGTTTCGAACGGAGGAAGCGTTCGAGGCGGTCGTCCATGCGTCGCGTTTGTGGGTAGAGGTAGATAGGTTAACTGGTGGTCTCGGCCTCGCGGTCGGGGGCCACGCGTCCGCTACGATTCGGAGGGAGGTTGCAGCCCCAGCGTCACCTCGTCGGTTTCGGCGACCGACGGGAGCGACCGTATCTTCGGGTGGACGAGGTAGTAGCAACCGAGCACCACGAGCAACCCCGAAAACAGGGACAGAACCGACCCGGGACCGAACGCTTCGCCCGCGGCTCCGCCGAGGAGGTTGCCGACGGGCATCATTGCTGCGGTGAGACTCGACACGACGGCGCTGACGCGGCCGAGGAGCGCGTCGTCGACCGACGACTGTAGCATCGACGAGAACATCACGTTGAACGCGCCGACGGGAGCGACGCTGGTGAACAGGAGCACGGTCGTGGCGAGCGGTCCGCGAACGGTCAGCGCCGCGAACAGGCAGCAGCCGGCCGACACGACCCCGACGACCGAGAAGTACCCGTACGACCGGTTCTCGACCAGCGACGCGGCGGCCGCACCGAGGAGGTTCCCGCCGGCGAGCGCCGCCATCAGCAGACCGTACGTCTCAGGGCCGCCCAGCGAGTCGGCGAACGCGGGCAGCACGGCCATCGCCGCGCCGGCGCCGAAGTTCGAGACCATCGCGCCCAGAACCATCGATACGACGACCGACCCGCGGAGGTAGTCGATGCCTTCCCGGAGGTCTTCGAGGTAGCGTTCGTCCGCCGCGTCGTCCCCGTCGCTCGCGTCGTCCCCCGCCGGAACGGTCAGGCCGACGAACAGGAGGGCCGCGGCCGCGAACGTGACCGAGTCGACGACGAACAGCGTCGTCGCGCCGACGACCGCGAGCACCGCGCCGCCCGCCGCGTTGAACACCACCTCGGTTCCCTGGTAGGCGGTCGAGAACAGCGAGTTCGCGCGGACGAGCTGCTCTTCGTCGACGATTCGGGGGAGCGCCGCGGTCTGGGCCGGGTACACCATCTGGTTGATGAGCGAGAGCACCGGCATGACGGCCAGGACGACCCAGACCGAGAGATGCCCGGTCGCGGCGGCGAGGGGGACGACGAGGACGAAGACGCCCTGGACGAGCTGGGTCCCCACGAGGACGCGTCGGAGCCTCCAGCGGTCCACGAGCGGGCCGAAGAGGAACTGAACGCTGGTCGGTAGCTGGACGAGGAACCCGGCGATTCCGGTGTAGAGCGACGACCCGGTCAGGTGGTAGACCAGCCACATCGCGCCGACGAAGTAGAGGCTGTCGCCGGCGTTCGTGACGAGTCGGCCGAGGAACAGCCGGACGAACGCGACGTTCGAACGGAGCTTCGACATGACCGGAGGCAGTACCGCCCCGCCGTTAACTGTTCGTAGAAATACATTTCTGTGAACGCCGTTGCAGAAACGAGCTTCTATTGCGACCCTGTCACTTCTGCCGGTCGTCGACCACGTCGAGGTCCGCGTCGAAGGTGAACACGCGGGTCTCGTCGTCGACCGTGACCGGAATCTCGACGCGAAGCGGGTCCTCGCCGACGACCGTCGCGGCCCCCGCTCGCAGCCAGTTCAGTTCCCACATCGGCGTCTTCCGCACGTCGACGCCGTGCTCGTGGTGGAAGCCTGCGACGGCCGGATGAGCGACGACGACGGCCGGAACCAACGAGTCCCACCGCTGACTGCACCGACCGCAGTCGTACCTGACCCGGACGTCGAACTGCTCGCCGTCGACCCAGTCCGGGGCGACATCGTCGTCCGGCAGGTACACCGTCTCCTCGACGGGGCCGTCACAGCAGTCGCAGAACCCGTAGGTCATCGCGTGCATCAGCCGCTTGTTCCACCGGTCGACGACCGCTGGGGCGTCCTCCCGCGACCGTTCTTCGAGGATGCCCGGCGGGACGTCCGGATTCGCGAACGTCATGCCACAGTCGTCGCAACCGACGGTGATGCCGTCCTCGCGGAATCGCGTCTCCATCGGCGCGCCGCAGTTCAGGCACGGGACGTCCATGGGGACCGGGTCACCCTCCAGCACGCTGGTGTACCCGCCGGACAGCACTGCACCGACGACCCGACGTCCGGCGGCGGTGAGCCGATACCCCTCGTCGTCCTCGCGGACGAACCGCCCGACGAGTTTCCCGAGGTGGTAGTTGAACTGTCCCGGGTCCTCGACGCCGACCCGCTTTCGCACCTCGCTGAACGCGAGCGGGTCGTCGACCTCGTCCAGCGCGCGGAGGATGCGGAACCGGGTCTCGTGAGCCATCAATTCGAAGGCCTCGTCGGGGGACAGGCGCTCGACGACGACGTCGCTCATGCCCGTCGTTCTGTCGGCGATGAACAAGGAATTTCGGGTCGACATCGGTCCCGCGCTTGTTCTAACCCGGACCACCCTCCGGACGAACCGGAGAGGGCTCTCGAACCGCCCGAAAACGCTAGCTTCAAACTGCTCGTATGTGCACTCTCGACGCCGCTCGACCGCATCTACACTTTCACTCCGGCTACGTAACCTTTTATACCATCGCGCACCAACCCCGATACGTCTCCCGTGGAAACCAAAGCGGAGACGTGGAGCAAACCATGACCGATGTGCGACAGCATGCGGAAGAGATTCAGGAACAGTTCTCCGACCACCTGGACGTGACGGTAGACGACGTAGCGTCGCGTCTCGACAGCCTGGTCAACGAGTACAGAGTGCCGATGGAGGAGGCTCGACGCAGCGTCGTCAGCCACTACCTCGACGAGGCGGGCCTCGAACGCGACGAGATTCGCAGCGGCGGCGGCACCGAGGAAGCCCAACTCGCCGACATCGACACCGACGAGCAGTGGCTGAACGTCACCGCCAAGGTGGTGGACCTCTGGGAGCCCCGGAGCGACGCCGTCGGGCAGGTCGGCCTGCTCGGCGACGAGAGCGGCACCATCAAGTTCACGAAGTGGGCCAAGTCCGACCTCCCGGAACTGGAGGAGGGCAAGGTCTACCGACTCGGCAACGTCGTCACCGACGAGTACCAGGGCGACTACTCCGTGAAGCTCAACCGGACGACCACCATCGAGGAACTCGACCGCGAGATGGAGGTCGGCGACGACAGCGAGGAGATCGAGGGCGCGCTGGTGGACATCCAGTCCGGCAGCGGCCTCATCAAGCGCTGTCCCCACGACGACTGCACGCGCGTCCTCCAGAACGGTCGCTGCTCGGAACACGGCGAGGTCGAGGGCGAGTTCGACCTGCGCATCAAGGGCGTTCTGGACGACGGCGTCGACGTGCACGAAGTCATCTTCGACGAGGGAGCGACGGAGGAACTGACCGGCATCTCGCTCGACGAGGCGAAACAGATGGCGATGGACGCGCTCGACACGACGGTCGTCGCCGACGAGATGCGCGAAGAGACGCTCGGACACTACTACCGCGTCTCCGGGCCGACGATGGGTCGATACCTGCTCGTCGACGACATGGAGACGCTGACCGGGCCGGTGGATGCCGAGGAAGCGCTCATCAAAGCGAGGTCGATCTGACATGAGTGGTGCACCAACGCGAGAAGTCGCGCGGCGTGCGTTCGCCGCGGAGTTCAACGACGCGAGTTACACGTTCAAGGAGTCGGAGGACGAACGCGCACCGGTCTACCTGCTCCTCCCCACGGGCGAGCGGGCGAACCGCGTGTTCGTCGTCGGAACGCTGACCGAGAAGGAGGACGTCGGCGAGGACAGCGAGTACTGGCGCGGCCGGGTCGTCGACCCGACCGGGACGTTCTTCGTCTACGCCGGCCAGTACCAGCCCGACGCCGCGGGGATGCTCCGCGAACTCGAACCGCCGGCGTACGTCGCCATCGCGGGCAAACCGCGCACGTTCGAGACGGACGACGGGACGGTCAACGTCTCGGTGCGTCCCGAGTCCATCACGGTCGTCGACGATTCGACGCGCGACCGCTGGGTCGTCGAGACGGCACAGCGCACCATCGAGCGCGTCGCGGCGTTCGACGACGACGCGAACGAGTACGCCGCGATGGCGCGCGAGCAGTACGACCTCCCGGTCGAACAGTACCGCGAGGCGGCCATCGACGCGCTGGAGGGCCTCGACGACGCCGCCGACGTCGGCGAGTCCGGCGAGTCGGAGCCTCCCGCGCAGTAGCCGGCGCGGTCGACTCGACGGCCGCGGTCCACCGCGTTCGAGAGCAATTCTTGGGGGTGACGACGAACCGTCGCACGAAGACGGAGCCGCGAGTAGTCGTACGAGCGCGATGGGCGGGAGAACAGCGCGACGAACGACGCCTGGCGTCGTGAAACGGTCGGGGTGTCACCAGCACCCCGACGCCGGGCGTGCCTCTGCCAGCAAGCCCAATGCACACCCATACGAGACGGTTACAAGAAAGCACCGTTCCCGAACCGATAACCGGGCCGCACGAGGGGCTCGACGCGGACGGACGCCTCGACCACCACTACTGGCGCTGTGAGCGCTGCGGCCTCGAAAGCACCGACTCCCGCATGCGAGCGGGCTGCTTCCGCTGCGGCGCGGGAGGCGACGATGGTTGACGAGCGGTCCTCGCCCAGCACCGGCTGGGAGGAGGTGTACGACGCGATGGACGCCGACACCGACGCCGAGGGGCCGGCCCGCCCGTGTCCGGACTGCGACGCGGAGTCCGAGCGCGTCTTCGACCGGGTGTTCCGCTGTCCGGACCACGGGTTCTGGGCGCTCGGCCGCGACGGCGACGTGCGGTCGGACAACCGGACCGGAACGGAAGCGTAGTCGCGCTCCGGCCGACTTCGGACCGTTACTCCAGCGACTCGTCGAGGTCGTCCTCGACGCGCGCTTCGAGCAGGCCGGACCGGACCAGCGTCGCTGCGGTCGCGATGTCCTCGTGAATCGGTCGGTCCTCGACGAGCGGCGGCACGACCTCGCGAACCGCGTCGTAGGCCGCCCCCGTCCCGACCCCGTGCGAGAGGTCGTCCTCGCCGTCGGGGTCGGCGCTCCCCGCCGCGTCCGCCGCCGCCAGCGCCTCGCGGTCCACGAACTCCGCGGCCTGGGCGGCACAGAGGAGTTCGACCCCGACGACGGTCAGCGCGTTCTCGACCGCGCTCCGGGCGTCGAAGGCGCTCTGGGCGCTCATGCTCACGTGGTCCTCCTGGTTGCCACTGACGGGCGTGTTGTCCATCGACGGTCGGCCGGTCGCGCGGTTCTCGTTGACGAGCGCGGCGGCGGTGTACTGGGCGAGCATGTACCCCGAGCGCAGGCCGGGCCGTTCGGTGAGGAAGGGCGGCAGGTGCGGTTCCTGCACGTTGGGGTTCAACATCCTGTCCACTCGGCGCTCGGCGATGGCGGCGAGTTCCGTGACGGCGTTCGTCAGGTAGTCGAGCGGGAGCGCGAGCGGGTCGCCGTGGAAGTTGCCGCCGGAGAGGACGGCGGCGTCGCCGGTCCCGCTGGCGCGCCCGTCGACCGCGTCGGCCGGGAAGATGAGCGGGTTGTCGGTCGCGCTGTTGAGTTCCGTCTCCACGGCGTCCCGGAGGTGGGCGACGGCGTCCCGGACCGCGCCGTGGACCTGCGGGAGACAGCGAATCGAGTAGGCGTCCTGCACGCGGTCGCAGTTGCGGTGGGACTCGACTATCTCGGAGTCGGCGGTGAGTCGCTTGACGTTCCGGGCGCTCGCGGCGTGGCCGGCGTGGGGACGCACGTCGGCGATGGCCCGGTCGCAGGAGGCGGTCGTGGACATCGTCACCTCGGTCGTGAGCGCGCCGGCCACGTCCGCGGCCCGTATCGCGCGCTCGGCGTCCCTGACCGCGAGCGCGGCGAGGCCGACCGTCAACTGGGTGCCGTTGATGAGCGCCAGCCCCTCCTTCGCCTGCAACGTCAGGGGTTCGAGGTCGGCGGTCGCGAGCGCCGCGTCGCCGTCGAGTCGTTCGCCGTCCGCTCGGCGGTCGCTCTCCTCCTCGCTCGCACCGTCCGTCGAGCGTCGCTCGACGCGGGCTTCGCCCTCGCCGACGAGCACCAGCGCAAGATGCGCGAGGGGGGCGAGGTCACCGCTCGCCCCGAGGCTCCCCCGGGAGTTGACGACCGGGTGAATGCCCTCGTTCAGCATCGTCGCGAGGTGGTCGACGACGACCTCGCGCACGCCGGAGTAGCCCTTCACGAGTGCGTTGACGCGCCCGACCATCATCGCCCGGACCTCCTCGCGGGTCAACTCGCGGCCCGCGCCGGCCGCGTGGCTCCGGACGAGGTTGGTCTGCAGCGCCTCTATCTCCTCGGCGGGGATGCGCTCGTCGACGAGTTCGCCGAACCCCGTGTTGACGCCGTACACCGCGTCACCGCTCTCGACGACCGCGTCGACGCGTTCGCGGGCGGTCCGGACGCGCTCGCGGGCGTCGTCGGTGACGGTGACCGGCGCGTCGTCGCGTGCGACGCGCTCTACGTCTTCCGGCGTCAGGCTCTCGCCGTCGAGGCGTACCTCGGTCATCGTCGCATCCACTCCGTTCGACTCGATTCGTCCATGGTCTGTAGTCCGAGCGCCGACGGTTTCGACGTTTCGCCTTCGCTACCGGACCACTTCACCGTCTTTCACCACCGTTTCGACGGCGTTCACGCCGAAGTTGTAGGGAACGTGGACGTAGCTCGGCGCGTCGAGCACCGCGAGGTCGCCCGGCGTCCCCTCCAGCAGGGTCCCGGTGCCGTCCTCAACGTCGACGGCCCTGGCCGCGTTCTTCGTCGCGGCGACCAGCGCCTCGGCCGGCGTCATCCCCATCTCGACGCAGGCGAGCGACGCGGCGAACCCCACGCTCTGGGAGTAGCAGTTCGGGTTGAAGTCCGTCGCGATGGCGACGGGCGCGCCGGCGTCGAGGAACGTCCGGGCGTCGGCGTAGTCCGCGCCGAGGCCGAACGCCGTTCCGGGGAGGAGGACGGGCGAGACGCCCGCCTCGACGAGCGCGTCGACGTCCTCCTCGGTCGAGTGCAGCAGGTGGTCGGCGCTTGCCGCACCGACGTCGGCGGCGAGTTGCGTCCCGCCGATGTGAGCCAGTTCCTCGGCGTGCACCTTCGGCGTCATCCCCTGCTCCGCCGCGGTCGCGAGCACGCGCCGCGACTGGGGCACGTCGAAGACGCCCTCCTCGCAGAACACGTCGCAGAACTCCGCGACGCCCTGGTCGGCGACGGCGGGAATCTGCTCCTCGACGACTTCGGTGACGTACTCCTCCGTCTCTCTTTCCTCGGGCACCGCGTGAGCGCCCATGAACGTCGGCACCACGTCGACGGGATGGCGGTCGTCGGCGCGGTCGATGACGTCGAGCATCCGAAGCTCCGTCTCGGTGTCGAGGCCGTACCCCGACTTCACCTCGACCGTCGTCGTGCCGTGCGCGAGCATCGTGTCGAGGTGGTCGAGCAGGTTCGAGAGCAGTTCGTCGTCGCCCGCGTTCCGCGTGGCCCGCACCGTCCGGAGGATACCGCCGCCCTCCGCCAGTATCTCCTGGTAGGTCTTCCCCCGTAGCTTCGCCTCGAACTCGTCGGAGCGGTCGCCCGCGAACAGCGCGTGCGTGTGGGGGTCGACGAACCCCGGAATCACGGCCTTCCCGTCCGCGTCGACCGTGTGCGCGGCGTTCTCCGGCGGGAACTCGCGGGTGACCGGGCCCGAGGAGCCGATTCGCGCCACCTCGCCGTCGACCACGGCGACCGCCGCGTCCTCGTAGACGCCGAGTTCGTCGTTCTCCTCGACCGTGACGATCTCGTTCGCGTCGTACACCACGGCGTCGACGTCGCTCATCGTCCACCTCCCGCGACCGCGGCGAGGAAGTGGGCGACGGCTCGCGCCCCGGCCCGCGCCGTGCGGTCGCCGGACTCCAGCGGCGGCGCACACTCGACCACCTCGAACCCCGCGACGCGGTCGCGAGGCCCGTCGGCGTCCGCCGTGGCGCGTCGCGCCCCGCTGGCGACGAGGCGGAGCGAGCGGAACAGCTCCCGGGTCGAGAGGCCGCCGGGCGTCGGCGCGCTCACGCCGGGCGCCGCGGCCGCGTCGAGCACGTCGAGGTCGACGCTGACGTACACGGAGTCGACGTCCGCCATCGCGTCCAGCGCGGTGTCGACCGCCTCGACCGGGTCGTCGCCGACCTCCTCCGCGGTGACGACTTCGCCCCGCTCGCGGACGTAGTCGGCGTACGCCGTCGAGTTCTCGAAGTGGCGCGCACCGACCACGGCGTAGGCGTCCAGCCCCGCCTCGTGCAACTGGCGGTACGGCGTCCCGCTGGACGGCTGGCCGTCGACCGCCCGGCAGTCGAAGTGGGCGTCGAAGTTGACGACGCCGACCGACTCGTCGAGCAGCGGCGTGACGTTCGGCACCGTCAGCGAGTTGTCGCCGCCGAGAAACACCGGCAGCGCGTCGGTGTCGTGGACCGCCGCGGTCGTCTCACCTATCGCGTCCTGGACGTCGGCGACGCTCTCGCCCGTCGGCACGTCCACGTCGCCGAGGTCCGCCACGCCGCCGACGGGACCGGCGTCCAGGTGGTGGGTCTTCGTTCCCGCGAGCGCGCTCCGGACGGCGGCCGGTCCCTCGCGGGCACCCGGCCGGCCGATGACCGCGCCGTCGTACGGTTCGCCGACGAGGACGGCGTCGTACCGGTCGGCGTCAGCGAGCGCGGCCCGCTCGACGACGTGGCCGAACTGCTCGTCGTTCGGGTCCGCCGAGGTCCCCGTCCACTCGAAGGCGTGCGTGAGTCCCGTCATTCTCGGTCACGCATCGGGACGGCGACGTTCGACTTCTCCGACTCCTCCAGCGCGAGGTCGTAGCCGGCGTCGGCGTGCCGGACGACGCCCATGCCGGGGTCGGTGGTGAAGACCCGTCGGGCCTTCTCGGCGGCGAGGTCGGAGCCGTCGAGCACGACGTGGTTGTTCGCGTGGAGCGCGTTACCGATGCCGACGCCTCCGCCGTCGTGGACGCTCACGATGTCCGCGCCCGCCGCGCAGTTCAGGAGAGCGTTCAGGATGGGCCAGTCCGCGACCGCGTCCGAGCCGTCTTGCATCGCCTCCGTCTCGCGGTTCGGCGAGGCGACGCTGCCCGCGTCGAGGTGGTCGCGGGTCACGACGACGGGCGCTTCTATCTCGCCGTCGGCGACGAGGTCGTTGATGCGGAGCGCGAACCGCGCCCGCTCGGTGAGTCCCTCGTCGTCCGTCTCGTAGCCCAGCCAACAGACCCGCGAGGGGAGGCCCTGGAACTCGACCTGCTCCTGGGCGAGGTCTATCCAGCGGTGCAACTGCTCTTTCTCCGGGAACAGTTCCGTGACCGCCTCGTCGGTGCGGTGGATGTCCTCCGGGTTCCCCGAGAGCGCCGCCCAGCGGAACGGGCCCTTCCCCTGGCAGAACAGCGGGCGCACGTAGGCCGGGACGAAGCCCGGATAGTCGAACGCGTCCTCCATCTCCCGGTGCTCTTTCACCTGCCCGCGGATGTTGTTACCGTACTCGAAGGCGACGGCCCCCGCGTCCTGCATGTCGAGGATGCCCTGAACGTGCCGGGCCATCGTGTCGAGGCTCTCCTCGACGTACGTCTCGGGGTCGCGCTCGCGCAGTTCGTCGGCCTCCGCGACGGTGTAGCCCGAGGGGTAGTACCCCTCCAGTTCGTCGTGGGCGCTCGTCTGGTCGGTGATCACGTCGGGGACGAACCCTCGCTCCAGCATCGCCTCCAGCATGTCCGCGGCGTTGACGTGGACCCCGACCGAGTAGGGGTCGCCCGCCTCGGCGGCCGCCTGGGCCTTCTCGATGGCCTCGTCCAGGTCGTCGGTCTTCTCCTGGCAGTAGCCGGTCTCGATGCGGCGGTCGATGCGGTCCTCGTCCACCTCGGCGGCGATGCAGACGCCCTCGTTCATCGTGACGGCGAGCGGCTGTGCGCCGCCCATGCCGCCGAGACCGCCAGTGACGACTATCTTCCCGCGAAGCCCGTCGTTCTCCGGGTAGTGCTCGTCCGCGAGCGCGGCCAGCGTCTCGTACGTGCCCTGGATGATGCCCTGCGTGCCGATGTACGCCCACGACCCGGCGGTCATCTGGCCGTACATTATCAGCCCCTTCGCCTCGAGTTCGTGGAAGTGCTCCCAGTCGTCCCAGTGGCCGACGAGGTTGGAGTTGGCGATGAGGACGCGCGGGGCCATCTCGTGGGTCCTGAAGCGACCGACGGGCTTGCCGGACTGGACGAGCAGGGTCTCGTCGTCGTCCAGTTCGCGCAACTCTTCGACGATGGCGTCGTAGGCGTCCCAGCTCCGGGCCGCCCGTCCGGTGCCGCCGTAGACGACCAGTTCCTCGGGCTTCTCGGCCACCTCGGGGTCGAGGTTGTTGTTCAGCATCCTGAGGGCGGCCTCCTGCCGCCAGCCCTCGCACTCGATGTCGGTGCCCGTGGGTGCGCCCCGGTACTCGCGCCACTGCTCGCTCGGTTCGCCGACGTCGTGGTCGGACTCGACTTGTTCGCTCATCTCTACCACGTGTTTGGTCCCCAGGGTGCAAATATCTCGGCCCCCGCAAGCGGAGGGGTATTTAAGTACCCTCGGCGAGACGGAGCCTCCATGCACGAAGCGGTGTTGCGCGTCGGACAACCGGGCGTGTACGCGGCGGCGACGGACGGCACCGACACGACGCTCGAACTGTGGTGCAACGACCACTGCGACCTCCTGCACGTCAGCGGTCCGGGCGGGCGGGCGGTGCTGGACCACGTCGAGTCGCTGGTCGGCGTCCGCGAGTGGCTGGTCGAGGGCGACGAGCGCCTGCTCATCACCGAGGCTTGCCTGAAGGACCACGAGAACGACCGCATCGAACCCGTGCTCGCCCGCCACAACTGCCTGCTCGTCCCGCCGCTGCGGTACGCGGACGGCGAGAAGTGGTGTCGCGTGCTCGCGCTCGACCCGGCGAACCTCACCGCCCTCTACCGCGAACTCGCCGAGTCGTTCCCGGTGACCGTCGAGTCCAAGCGCGAGGTCGCCTCCGTGACCGCCGACCGTCCGCTGCTCACCCCGGAGACGGCGCTGCCGGACCTCTCCGAGCGCCAGCGGGAGGCGCTGCTCGCGGCCCACGAGGCGGGTTACTACCGGATTCCGCGCGAAATCACGACGGCCGAACTGGCCGACGCGATGGACGTCGAACGCCGGACGTTCGAGGAACACCTCCGACGCGCGGAGAACAAACTCGTCGCCGGGCTGACCGAGTTCTACTGAAGCAAGCCGAGCGCGGCCACGAGGTGCGTCATCGCGGCGACGAGCGGGAGGAGGATGACGGTTCGCATCGCGAACAGCAACAGGAGGTCGCGGAACCGGATGGGGACGTCGCTGAACATGTCCATTATCATCGGGCCGACGCTGGAGAAGAAGATGAGTTGCGACACCGCGAGGACGGCGACGAAGAACCTCGCCATCGGAGCGGCGTTCTTGGCGATGAGGACCGGCACGTACATCTCCGTGATGCCGACGATGGTCGCCGGCGCGACGGTTTCCGCGCTCGGGATGCCGAGCGCCGCGACGACCGGAACGAGCGGCGTTCCCAGGACGTCGAACGTCGGCGTGTACGCGGACAGGAGCACCGCTGCCAGTCCGACGGCGAGAATGGTTCCGAGGATGAGGCTGGTGAGTCGCAGTCCGTCCACGAACCCTCGTTTCGCCGCCTCGAAGAACGTCTCTCCCTCCTCGGCCTTGCCGACCGCTTCGCTGACGGCGAACCGGAAGTAGTCGAGTCCGGACCCCTGGAACGGGACTTCGGGGTCGGGTTCCGCGACGTACTCCCGGGGAATCGAGCTGATGGGTGGAATCCGGACGAGAATCGCGCCGCAGACGACGACGCAGACGAAGTACGCCGCGAAGATGACCGGGAAGAGCGCGAGCATGTCGAGCGTGACGGCGACGACGCCGACGAACCCGATGCTGACCGTCGAGAAACAGGTGGCGATGGTGAACACCTCGCGTTTGTCGTAGCCGCCGCGTTCGAACACGTTCCGGGTGACGTACAGTCCGACGCTGTAGGACCCGACCCACGAGGCGAGACTGTCGAGGGCGGCCCGCCCGGGAAGCTTGAACAGCGGTTTCATCAGCGGACGGGCGAGCGTCCCGACGAACTCCAGTCCCCCGAGCTCGACGAATATCGTGATGAACACCGCGCCTATCGGGATGATGACGCCGACGCTGTACACCAGCGTTCCCCACATGAACCCGCCGGTGCCGTTCGAGTGGAGCCACGCCGGCCCGAGCTTGAAGAACATGACCGGTGCGAGGACCGTCCCGACGACGCGCAGGAACCAGAATCCGACGGAGCTCTCGTAGTACGAGAGGTCGACGTCGAACCAGCCACGCCTGGCGTCGAGTTCGGCGAGCGTCGTGAGTACGCCGCCGGCGACGATGATAGCGAGCGAATAGACCCCGACGGCGTCCGGGAAGTTGTCGGTGACGTAGCTCACCGCGATGTCGAACGGGACGGTTATCTGGCCCTCCCACGGAACCGGCAACAGGAAGAAGAACGCGCCGACGGCGAACGCGACGGCGAACTTCGCCACGGGTCGCGTGCTGTACTCGTTCAGGTCGATGTCCTCGATGCTCCGAACCGACGGCTCGGTGTCGACGGTCCACGTGTTTTCGGTAGACATTAACACCCACGAGATGACGCTCGCGTGATATATACCCCCCACCGCCACACGCGGAGGAATTTATATGCTCACCCGCCCTCACCGGTCAGCGGCAGGTCGAATCGCCAGCCGTGTCGATACGCCGTTGCTAAGGCCGTCGCCCGACGCTGAACGCGGAGAAACGGCTCGTTACGACGGATTCAAGCTGCCCATAACGGCGGAGAGAAACGGTATCGCCAGGATACCGTCGAGAAAGCGGCTCATAACAAAGCCGGTCCCACCGTTACGCCAGGCCACAGGCGCGAGAGTTGTTATGAGTGGCACGCACGAGACGAGTACGTCCGAGGAACAGTTGCCCCAGCGGTTCGACGAACGGGTGGAACTAAAGATCGAAGACGGCGCAGAGCGCGACCGACCGCTGGTCAGGATGTGCGACGCGACCGACGACGAGGCGTGGGTAGCGGCGACCATCGACGCCGTCGTCTCGCTCTCCGAACACCGCTAGGCGTCTTCGACCAGTTCTATCTCGTCGTCGCCGTTCGGGACGGCGCAGATGAACGCGCCCGCCTTCTCGGCCTCGTTGCGATACCAGTGAACGGTCCCGGCGGGGATGAACAGCGAGTCGCCCGCACTCACCTCGTACTCTTCGTCGTCGATGCCGACGACGTACTCGCCCTCCAGCACGTACTGTTCGTGTTCGACCTCGTTGGTGTGTTCCGGGACCTCCGCGCCGGCGTCGAGCGTGAACCGCCGGACGGCGAAGTTGGGGGCGTCCTGGTCCTCGCCGACGAGCACGCCCTTCGACAGGCCGTCGGCGGCGTCGACGCTCTCGTACTCGATATCGTCGGACCTGCGAACGACTGGGGCTGGCATACCCGGTCGTAGGCGCTCCGCCGGCTAAGTCTTTGGCACTTCCGACAGTTCCGCGTTCGGCACGAAGTCCCCGTCCGGCGTCACCCGACCCGAGGACAGCGCGCAGTACGCCGCTCCGACGCCGGGCGAGGAGAGCGGCCCGCGGCGAACGCACCGAAACGCGACGTTCTTCGCGGCGTTGTAGTCGTCGTTGGCCTCGTTGCCGCATTTCAGGCACTCGAAGTGGTTGCGGTCGAGGTCGCGGTTCTGGGGGTGGGTGAACCCGCAGGCGGTGCAGCGCTGGCCGGTGTACTCGGGGTTGACCTGCACCACGGTGATGCCGCGTTCGGCGGCCCGGTAGGAGACGAACTCGTACAGTCGCTCGAACGCCCACTCGTGGAACTTTCCGGCGTCCTGTAGCCGGTCGTGGGCGTCGCCGAGTTCGCCGAAGGCGACGACTTCGCAGCGGTGTCGCTCGGCCTCGTCGACGATGCCGCCGGCGACCCGGTGGAGGTAGTCGCGGGCGTGCCGGTCCGTGCGGTCGCCCGCACGGCGCAGCGTGCGGCGGGCGCTCCGGGTGTCGGTCGCCCGGAGACTCGCCCGGCGGTCGACGAACTCGCGGTGGCGGTGTGCGAGTTCGCGTCCCGGGAAGAACTCGGCGGTGCTGGTCACCGCGAGGTTCTCCACGCCGAGGTCGACGCCGAGGACGGTCGCGTCCTCACCCGGTGGGTCCACGGCAGGTCGGGACGCGCGAAAGCCGAGATGGAGGTCGAACTCGCCGTCGCGGTAGTGGAGGGCGCTCTTGGCGGGTTCCCAGCGGTCGTCGTCGAGGTAGCGCGACTGGTACCCGTTATCGGCGGTGACGAGGTCGCAGCGGACGCGCTCGTCGGTCGTCGTGAGGCTGACGGTGCGGTCGTCGAAGACCGTCATCGTCCGGGTGTCGTAGACGACCGTCGGCGCGGTGAACTCGGGTTTCGCGCCGGAGTCGCCGGCCTCCCCTCGGTCGATAGCCCCCTTGACCGCCTCGGCGGCGCGGTGGGTGGCCAGGACGGCGTGCTGGCTCCCCAGGTCGGTGCGCTCGCGAAGCTCGTCGTACGCGAGCTGCTGGACCTCGTTGCGCGTGTGACAGCGTCCCCATGCGCTGTTGACCGCTATCTGGCACCCCCGCTTCCACTCGCGGACCATCGCCAGGAGTCGCTCCCGGTCCCGCGGCTCCACCGCGAGACGAGTGACCGCCGTCCGCTTGCAGTAGTCGGACTCCGTCACGCTCTTTTCTCGCTGGAGCGGCGCCTTGAATACTTCGGGATGGTACGCCAGCGCGGTCGTGGCGGAATCGGGCTTCGTCGTCTCGCTCGCCGAATCGGGCGCCCGCCGTCGTCAGGAGAACGAGTCCGGGACGTACTCGTCGGGAACGTACCCCTCGCGGGCGGCCGTCAGCACGCCCTCCGTCGGGAACTCGACCGCCAGTTCGGCCGCCACGAGCGCCTCTGCGACGCGAGCGACGGCGGGCGAGAACTCGGCGTCCAGGTCCGGCGCGCTCGCCGGGGCGGCGTCCCCGTTCGCCGGTACCACCGCGTCCGCGGCGTCGACCGGCTGGTCGTCGTCCGTCGCGCGGGTGGCGACGACGGTCTCCGCCGTCGCTCCGACGTCGGCCAGACGACCGCGGGCGCGCTGGACGGCGTCCGCGCCGCGCTCGGTGGCGAGTGCGACGAGCGCGACGCGCTCGACGGTGTTCACGGCCGCGACGGCCTGGTTCGCCGCGACCGGCGGCGCGTCCACCAGCACGTGGTCGAACTCGCGGGCGGCCTCGGCGATCAGGTCCTCGAAGCGTTCGGCCGCGTCGGCGGTCTTGGCGCGAGCCAGCCGCTCGAACGGAGCGTAGACCGGACAGAGCGCGAGCCGTCCGGCGAGGTCGGCGGGATGGTCGACGAGCGCGTCAGAGAGGTCCACGTCGGCGTCGGTCAGCAGCGCGGTCGCGTCTGGGTCGATGCGTCCGGGTGCGTGGCGGGCCAGTCCCTGGGTGGCGAAGGCGGCGTCGAGGACGGCGACGTCTCGTCCGGCGTGCGCGAGCAGTGCCGCGACCTCGACGCAGAGCCGAGTCGTCCCGGCCCCGCCGGTCGCGCCGACGAGTGCGACGGTTCGTTTCACGTTTCTGACCGAAACTGCTTCGGTGTCCTACAAAAATCTACGGGTCTCCGGGGCGGAAGAAGGTCAGTGACCGCTCTCGATGTCAGCGGCGATCTCGTCCAGTTCCTCCTCGGATAGGTCGGGGCGCCGGCCCGCGACCGCGTGGATGGGATTGCCGCCGTCGTCGCGGAACCGGGGGATGACGTGGCCGTGGACGTGCGGCACTTCCTGGCCGGCGGCCTCGCCGTTGTTGAACGCGACGTTGCTCCCGTCGGCGTCGACCGCGTGCTCGACGGCGGGCGTGAGCCGGTGGAGGACGCCGAAGAGGTGGGCGGCGGTGTCCTCCGGCACGTCGTCGAGCGTCTCGTGGTGGCGCTTCGGAATCACGAGGGTGTGGCCGGGCGCGAGGGGGTTCGCGTCGAGGAACGCCATGGAGACGTCGTCCTCGAAGACGGTTCGACTCGGAATCTCGCCGTCGACTATCTGACAGAAGATGCAGTCGTCTTGGCTCATGAACGTCGGTGATTTCGAGCGCGTGGCGTATCAAGGTTGAGGCTACGCTTCGTCCCCGTCCGCGACCGACGCTCCGTCGGGACGTCCCGCGACCGACGCTCCGTCGGGACGTCCCGCGACTCGACCGCGACGGTACTACAGGCCCGACTGCACAACCGAATTCGATTTAACTTCGGGGAAGCACAGAACCAGTATGAGCAGCTTCGAGGACAGCGAGGAGCAAAACTCGTCGAACCGCCGAACGCGGTTCGGCGAAGTCGACGACCAGTACGAACCGGACGCGGTGGAGGACCGCGTGTTCGAGTACTGGGACGAGGTGGACGCCTACGAGAAGGCCGCGGAACACCGCGAGGGGGCGGAGCCGTTCTTCTTCGTCGACGGCCCGCCGTACACGTCCGGGGCGGCCCACATGGGCACGACGTGGAACAAGACGCTGAAAGACGCCTACATCCGCTACCTCCGGATGCAGGGCTACGACGTGACCGACCGCCCGGGCTACGACATGCACGGGCTGCCCATCGAGACGAAGGTCGAGGAGCAGATGGGTTTCGAGAACAAGAAGGACATCGAGGAGTACGGGATGGAGAACTTCATCGAGGAGTGCAAGGAGTTCGCCGACGAGCAACTCGACGGCCTCCAGAGCGACTTCCAGTCCTTCGGCGTCTGGATGGACTGGGACGACCCCTACAAGACGGTCACTCCCGAGTACATGGAGGGCGCGTGGTGGGGGTTCCAGCAGGCCCACGAGCGCGGCCTCGTCGAGCAGGGAAAACGCTCCATCAGCCAGTGTCCGCGCTGCGAGACCGCCATCGCCAACAACGAGGTCGAGTACGAGGACGTCGAAGACCCCTCCGTCTACGTGAAGTTCCCGCTGCGGGACGGCGAGGGCCACCTCGTCGTCTGGACGACGACGCCGTGGACCGTCCCGGCGAACACCTTCGTCGCGGTCGGCGAGGACGTGACCTACGTCGGCGTCGACGCGGAACGGGAGGGCGACACGGAGCGCCTCTACGTCGCCGAGGACGTCGTCGAGGACGTCCTCAAGCAGGGACGGTACGAGGACTACGAGGTCGTCGAGGAACTGACCGGCGAGGAGATGGTCGGCTGGGAGTACGACCACCCGCTCGCCGAGGAGGTTCCGGACCACCCCGACGGCGAGGGTGCGCTGCAGGTGTACACCGCGGACTACGTCGAGGTCGACCGGACGGGGCTGGTCCACTCCGCGCCCGGCCACGGTGAGGAGGACTTCGAGCGCGGCCGCGAACTCGGCCTCGACATCTTCTGTCCGGTCGGCGGCGACGGCGTCTACACGGAGCAGGCGGGCGAGTACGCCGGCCAGTACGTCAAGGACGCCGACGCCGACATCGTCGCCGACCTGGAGGAGAAGGGACTGATGCTCTCGTCGGACACGACGACGCACAGCTACGGTCACTGCTGGCGCTGTGACACGGGTATCGTCCAGATCGTCACCGACCAGTGGTTCATCACGGTGACCGACATCAAGGACGAACTGCTCGCCAACATCGAGGACAGCGAGTGGCATCCCCCGGAGGCCCGCGACGAGCGCTTCCGCAACTTCGTCGAGGACTCGCCCGACTGGAACGTCTCCCGGCAGCGCTACTGGGGCATCCCCATCCCCATCTGGACGCCCGAAGAGGACGGGGGCTGGAACGGCGACATGGACGACGCCATCGTCGTCGGCACGCGCGAGGAACTCGCCGAACTGGTCGACCAGGACGTCGACCCCGAGAGCGTCGACCTCCACCGGCCGACGGTCGACGACCTGACCGTCACGAGAGACGGCACCACCTACACGCGCGTCCCCGACGTGTTCGACGTGTGGCTGGACTCCTCGGTGGCGTCGTGGGGGACGCTCGACTTCCCGAGCGAGCAGGACGACTTCGAGGAGCTGTGGCCCGCAGACCTCATCATCGAGGCCCACGACCAGACCCGCGGTTGGTTCTGGTCGCAGCTCGGCATGGGTACCGCCGCGCTCGACGAGATTCCCTACGAGGAGGTGCTGATGCACGGGTACGCCAACATGCCCGACGGACGCGGGATGTCCAAGTCGAAGGGCATCACCATCGAACCCGACGAGGTCATCGACGAGTACGGCGCCGACCCGATGCGGCTGTTCCTGCTGTCGGTGACCCCGCAGGGCGAGGACATGAGCTTCTCGTGGGACGAGACCGAGAACATGCAGCGGGACCTCAACATCCTCTGGAACGTGTTCCGGTTCCCGCTGCCGTACATGCGCCTCGACGACTTCCGTCCCGACGAAGTCGACCTCGACGACGTCGACCTCGAACTCGTCGACGAGTGGGTGCTGTCGCGGCTCCAGACCGTCACCGCCGAGATGACCGAGCACTGGGAGGAGTTCCGCCAGGACAAGGCGCTGCACACCTTCCTCGAGTTCGTCGTCGAGGACGTCTCCCGGTTCTACATCCAGGTCGTCCGGGAGCGCATGTGGGAGGAGGAAGACAGCGCGAGCAAGCGAGCCGCCTACGCGACGTTCTACCACCTCCTCACGGACCTGGTCGCCCTGCTCGCGCCGTACGCGCCCTTCGTCAGCGAGGAGATCTACCAGAAGCTCATCGGGGACGCGGGCTACGACACCGTCCACATGCTCGACTGGCCGGACCCCAGCGGCTACCTCCAGGACCCGCAACTGGAGACCGACGTGACGATGCTGCGCGCCATCGAGGAGGCTGGGTCGAACGCCCGCCAGCAGGCCGAGCGCAAGCTCCGCTGGCCGGTCCAGCGCGTCGTCGTCGACGCCACCGACGAACGAGCGGTCGAGGCGGTCGAGCGCCACCGCGACCTGCTGGCCGACCGCCTGAACGCCCGGAACGTCGAACTCGTCGCACCCGACGAGCAGTGGGGTGAACTCCAGTACAGCGCCGAGGCCGACATGTCCCTGCTCGGCCCCGCGTTCGGCGACGACGCCGGCCGGGTGATGAACGCGCTCAACGAGGCCCGCGTGACGGACCCGACCGTCGCCGCCGTCGAGGGCGCGGTCGAGGAAGCGCTGGACGAGGACGTCGCCCTCGACGAGGAGATGGTCTCCTTCGTCACCGAGACGCCCGACGACGTCACCGGTGCGTCGTTCGGCGTCGACGGCGAGGAGGTCGGCGTCGTCTACGTCGACACCGCGCTCACCGAGGACATCGAGAGCGAAGGGTACGCTCGCGAGGTCATCCGCCGCGTCCAGGAGATGCGCAAGGACCTCGACCTCGACATCGAGGAGCGCATCCGTCTCGAACTCGACGTCCGGGACGACCGCGTCGCCGACCTGGTCGACCAGCGCCTCGACCTCGTGGCGTCCGAGGTCCGCGCCGACGACGTCGGCCCCGTCGAGGACGGTCACCGCAAGGAGTGGGACGTCGAGGGCGTCGCGATGGAGATCGCCATCGCGCCGCTGGCCGAGGCGCAGGCGTAACCCGACGACCGTTTTTCCGACGGGAAAATCGATGTTTTTAAGCCGTGTCGTCGTACGGTGCCCGTCGAAGTCGGCGAGGAACTCCACTGGAGCGACGAGATAACGGCCGACGAGATAACCGACCTGCTCGACTGACTACAGCGCGTCCGCGACTGTCGGCGCGACCGACACCGCGCTCACCGCGCCCTCGACGGTGTCGGTGCCGTACACGGCCTCCACTCCCGCGCGCGCCAGCTTCGTCCGGGCGTTGCTCGCCAGCACGGGATGGACGCAGGTGACGTACACGTCGCCCACGTCGCGCTCGCCCAGGAGGGAGACGGCCTCGCTCATCGTCGACCCGGTGGCGATGATGTCGTCGGTGACGACCACGTCGCGGCCGGCGACGTCGGTGTCGCTCGGGCGCATCTCCACGTCGGTGTCCGAGAGGCGCGTCTTCTCGAAGTAGTCGGTGGTTCCCCTACCGTAGGCGTCCCGGACCGTCTTGGCGATGTCGAGCGCGCCGTCGTCCGGCGAGAGGAAGACGGGGTCGACGAGGTCGCCGGGTAGCGGTTCGGCGAGGCGACCGGCGGCGTCGACCGGTTCGGCGGGTACGTCGAAGAAGTCACAGACCGCGTCCTCGTGGGGATTGACGGTGAGCACGCGGTCGGTGCCGGTGCTGACCGCGCGAGCGACGGCGCGGGCGGAGACGGGGTAGCCCGGCGTCGGCCCCTCGTCGGCCTTTCCGGGCGCGAGCGGCCTGTCCTGGCGGGCGTAGCCCATGTACGGGAGGACGGTGACGACCTCCTCGGCACCCCACTCGCGCGCGGCGTCCTGCAACTGGAGCAGTTCGACGTGGGCGTCGCTGGAGACGGTGGAGGCGACGACGACGGCTCGGTCGTCCCGGAAGCCGGGCGCGCTGGCTAGTAGTTCGCCGTCCGGGAACGAGCGGTACGCCACGGACGCGAGCTGTTCGTCCAGTTCGTCGGCGAGGGCCGCCGCGAGCGACTGGGAGGCGGACCCGCTGAGTATCATAGAAGAAGGCTGGACGGCCCCGGTTAAACTCGTTTTCACTCCCCCTTACGGGCCCAACAGCATCGCGGCGGCTTCCGACTCGCGTCGCCTCTCGTCCGCTTCGTGGTCCTCTGACTCTTGGGACGTTTCTTCTTCTGGTTCCATCGTTGTTTCCGATGACGAGGCTATACAACTAAAGCGTGTTGGCGCGCTGACGACGCGGCGGAGACGACCTCCCTCCCATATATATTTTATGTAGTCCAATAATAATATTTTATTTATTCGGCGGGGTATTAGTGTCGGCGCGATGGTTTCGGTAACTCGGCTCGACAGCGATGCAGCGGGGCTCGTCGACGAAGAGAATCTGACGCCGGCGGAGACGGGCGTCGTAAATCTGCTGGCGAAAGACCGGTGTACCCCCGCGTACGTCGCCGACCAACTGGCCATCGAACCGGACACGGCCGGAGCGCGACTGAGCGACCTCTGCGAGCGCGACGCCGCCAGGAAGGTGTACCGCGGGCTGTACGAACTCGCGGACGGAACGCCGGACCCGCATCGCCGGTCGACCGAACGGTTGCTCGTCGACGTTCCGTACGACAAGACGGAGTTCTCGCCCACGGAACGCGGAATCCTGAACTTGCTCGGGGAGGGACGAGCCATCCCGGCCTATCTCGCCCAGGAACTCGACGTGACCCAGAGTTGGGCGAAGGCGCGACTCCGCGACCTGTCGCGACTCGGCCCCGTGAGACGCGTCCATCGGGGCCTGTACGAACTCGACGCGCGACGATGACCAATAGCGCTAGCGGGCGACCGCCAGCCTGCACGACTGCGAGCCTGCGCGACCGCCAGCCGGTGTGACAGTAGGGTCACGCGACCGCGAGGCCGTTGACGTTGCGGAGGCCGATTCCCCTGTGTCGCCAGCCGTCGCCGACCGTCGCAAGGAACGTCCCGTCCGCGGCGACGACGTAGGTCCCCTCGCCGTAGCCGACGTCGGCGACGGGTCCGTCGACCGGGAGCGACTCCTCGCGCCACTCGTCGTCTCGGCGGGCGAACAGGGCGTCGTCGGTCGCGGCGTGGGCGCGCCCGGCGTCGGCACCGACGACGCGGAAGTCGCCGTCGAGCAGAGTACGCCAGCCGTTGCCGAGTCCGTAGAGTCCGGTGCCGGTCGCGGCCAGCGGCGATTCGGCGGCCGCCACGTCGCTCGCGTCGTCGAGGCCGACGTGCTGGACGCCGTCGTCGAGCGCCCGGTAGACGCCCTCGACGGTCGCCACGAGGTCGCCGTCGATGGCACGCACGTCGCCGACTGCGCCGAGTTCCCGCCATCCGTCGTCGCCGTCCAGGCGTTCGAGCGTTCCGTCCGGCGACGCCGCCAGGAGGACGTCGCCGTCGAACCCGACAGCGACCGCCGGGCCGAACCCGAGGGGTTCGAACGCCCCGTCGAGCACCGCCTCGTCCGTGGCGACGGCGACCGCCGGTCGACCGTCCCGTCGCTCGTCGTCCGCGGTTCGGTCCCGGGCCGCCACGTCGCGAGCGGAACAGCGGTGTGCGACGCCGAACTCGCCGACGATGTCGTCCGACACCGACACGGTCACGACGCCGATGTCGTCGGCGACGAGGACCGTCGTCGCCTCGCCCCGGTCGTCGTACACGCGCTTCTCGTCGATGCTGACCATGGCCGGAACTCGAACCCGGGGACGCGAAAACGTTCGGATTCGGGTACTGGCTGCGGTCGCCGTCACCGTGCCGTTCCGCATTCGGGCGACGACGGTGCTCCCGACTGCGAAGGGGGTCGACCGCTCCGGAGCTAGTATTCTCGTCGGCCGTTTTCGGGACTATTCGGAATCTCTTTGAAGGCAGGGGCCTCACCTGCCGCACATGAAGGTGTTCGGGTCGAGCGGGACTCGCGGAGTCGTCAACGAGGAACTGACTCCGGAGTTCGTGCTGAAGATCGCCAAGGCAGCCGGTACTGTCTGGCGGTCTGACCGGGTCGCGCTCGCGCGGGACACGCGAGCGACCGGGGACATGCTCGCGGACGCGGCCGCCAGCGGCCTCGCCAGCGTCGGCGCCGACGTCGACCGTCTCGGGATGGTGCCGACGCCCACTGCGCAGGCGTACGCCGAGCGCGAGGGGGTGCCGGCGCTGGTGATCACCGCCAGTCACAACCCGCCGGAGTACAACGGCGTGAAACTCGTCGGGGACGACGGCATCGAACTCTCGGTCGACCACCTCGAACGCGTCGAGGAGAAGTTCCTCACGGAGGCGTTCGAGTCGGTTCGCTGGAACGAGACGGGCCACACCCATCGCGTCGAGGACGTACGCGACCGCTACGTCGACCAGTTGCTCGACGCCGTCGACCGCGATGCCATCGCGGACGCCGACCTGACCGTCGCGCTCGACCCCGGTCACGGTGCGGGAGCGCTCACCTCCCCCGAGTTCTTCCGGCGACTCGGCTGCGACGTCGTCACCGCGAACAGCCAGCCCGACGGTCACTTCCCCGGCCGCGACCCCGAACCAGTCCCGAAGAACTTAGACGACCTCGGCCGCCTCGTCGAGGTCACCGACGCGGACGTCGGCATCGCCCACGACGGCGACGCCGACCGCGCCATCTTCTACGACGAGACCGGCGAGTACGTCGAGGGCGACGCCACCCTCGCCGCGCTCGCCGCCGCGGAACTCGACGCGGGCGACGCGGTCGTCTCGGCGGTCAACGTCTCCCAGCGCCTCGTGGACGTGGCCCGCGACGCCGACGCTCGACTCGAACTCACGCCCATCGGAAGTACGAACATCATCACCCGCATCCGCGAACTCCGCCAGGCGGACGTGTCCGTTCCCGTCGCCGGCGAGGGCAACGGCGGCATCTTCTTCCCGGACTACCGCCTCACGCGGGACGGCGCGTACACCGCCGCCAAGTTCCTCGAACTGCTCGTCGACGGTCGCGCCAGCGAGGTCGTCGCCGACTACGACGGCTACCACAACGTCCGCGTCAACGTCTCCTACGCCGGCGACGCCGAGCGCGACGCGCTGCTCGCGGCCGCCGAGCGCGCCGCGTCGGAATCCGACGCCGAGGTGAACACCCGTGACGGCTACCGCCTGGACTACGGTGACGCCTGGGTGCTCGCCCGCCCCAGCGGTACCGAGCCGATGGTCCGCATCTACGCCGAGGCGCGCGAGAGAGGGCGCGCCGAGGAACTCGCCGAGGAGATGGCCGAGACGCTGCGCGTCGCGAAAGCGAGCGTCTGAACGCCCGCCGTCGACCGCGCTCCGCACGCTACCCGGAACTGACTGCCCGGCGGAACTCACGCCTCCTCGCTCCGTTCTTCTCCGTGCGCCGCACAGAGGACGTCGCCGGTTTCCGTGTCGAAGAAGAACGCGTCGCCGGGTCCGATTCGCTTTCCGTCCTCGCCGCACCCGTCCGCGTGCTGCAGGAAGTACTTCCCCTCCTCGCGTCCGGTCTCCAGACGCCCCGCCTGTGCGGCGAACCGGACGATTCCCTCTCCGATCTGTGTCCGCTCGGTCGAATCCGCCATCTCGAAACGAATGAGTGGCACGTGAATCCCCCGGTGACGTACGGGGACCGGGGGAATAAATCCGCGGACCGTCGCTTGCCATACGGTAACAATCACTATTGTACTCGCCGACTACGGTGCGACCATGGAGGACGTTACGTCGATCTTCGAGGAGTTCGGTGACGAACGGTTACCGCCGGGCCAGCGCCGTACGAAACGATTTCCGGTCCTCTCGAAGAGCGGAGTTCCGAAGCGGGACGTGGACGCGTGGGAGTTCACGGTCACCGGGGCGGTCGAGGACGAACTCGCGTTCTCGTGGGACGAGTTCACCGACCTCCCGGCCGAGACCCAGCGCCAGGACTTCCACTGCGTGACGGGGTGGAGCCGGTTCGACTGCGAGTTCACCGGCGTGCCGTTTCCGACCATCGCCGAGCGCGCGGGCGTGCGCGACGACGCCGTCCACGTCATGTTCTCCGCGCTCGACGGCTACACGACCAACCTGCCCCTCGAAGAGTGCATGCGCGAGGAGGTCCTGTTCACCTGGGAACTCGACGGTCAACCACTCCCGTCCGACCACGGCGGTCCGCTCCGCGTCGTGACGCCGCACAAGTACGCGTACAAGGGCGCGAAGTGGGTCGACGGCGTCGAGTTCCTCACCGAACCGGAGCGCGGCTACTGGGAGAAGCGCGGCTACTCCAACACCGCGAACCCCTGGGAGCAAGAGCGGTACAGTTCGTGGTGAGCGCTACGACGCGCCGGAGCGTCCGCGAGGAGGTCCGCGAGCGGACTACTTCCGCGGGGAGTCGAGTTCCAGGTCGAGGTCCTCCAGGAGTTCCTCGGCCTCCTCGCGTTTCTCCTGGTGCTCTTCGAGGAACTGCTCCATCAGCTCGGCGGCCTGTTCCTTGCAGCCGCCACAGAGGCGCTCGCCGCCGACGCACTCGTCGTACACCTCCTTGGCGAACTCGTCGTCGTCGCCCGCGAGCAGGTAGGCGTACAGTTCGTACACGGGGCATTCGTCCGCTCGCCCGCCGAGTTCGCGCTGCTTCTCGGCCGTCTCGCGACCGCCGGTGGTCGCGGCCTTCACCTTGTCGTACCCCTCCTCGGGGTCGTCGAGCAGGCTGATGTGGCTCGCCGGCACGGACGAGGACATCTTCCCGCCCGTCAGCCCGGTCATGAACCGGTGGTAGACGGACGACGGCGGGACGAAGCCGTAGCCGCCGTGGTCGACCTCGACCTCCCGGGACAGCTCCTCGGCCTCCTCCCGCGAGAGGTCGAAGGAGTCGACGTGCTCCTCGAAGACGCGCTTCTCGCCGTCGACGGCCTCGACGAGCGCCTCGAACGCCTCGTCGGTGGCGTTGCGGTCGAGGAACCGGACGCGCGGCCGCAGGGGCTCCATGCCGGCGTTGTCGAGCTTGTCGATGGTTCCGCCGACGATGGGGTCGGTCGCGTCCCTGACGTCGGCGAGCCACTCGGCGGCCTCCTCGCACCGCGGTCGCTCGGGGTCCTCGGCGTACGACTCGCGGTTCTGATACGCCGCGGCGACGTGGATGCGCTCCGCGTCGGTCAGCTCGAAGCTCGCGTACGCCTCCGTCACGCCGAAGTAGCGCATCCGGGCGGCGAGGTCCCGGGCGAGACGGACGTGGGGGTCCTGGTCGGGACCGACCGGGATGACGGTCGGCTTCGGCTCGTCCAGTTGCGGGTAGCAGATGTCGGCCATCTGCGTGACGACCGACTGCATGTGGGAGACGTCCGTCTCGCCGGAGAAGCCGTAGATGTTCTCCAGCTCGGAGAAGTTCGCCTTGCTCCCGAGTTCGAACGCGAGGTCCTGCAGCTCGCGGTTCTCGGACTGCCGGTAGAGCGTCCCCTCCTCGGGGTCGAAGCCGAGCGCCACGAGCGAGAGGAGGTAGTCGCGGGCGTGCTCGTCGATCTCGTCCCACGAGAGGCCGCGAGCGCTGTGGGCCTCCAGGTCGGCGATGAGACCGTAGGTGTCCCCGCCCTGCTGCTGGTGCCAGATGAGTTCGTCGAAGACGAGCTTGTGCCCGATGTGGGGGTCGCCGGTCGGCATAAACCCCGAGAGCGCGGCGAACGGCTCGTCGTTCCGCATCGCCTCGGCGACCCGGCGGTAGTCCCGATGGCCGAAGATGACGCCCCGGCGCATCAGGTAGTGCGGGTCGGGCACCTCCTCGAGCAACTCGTCGAACTCCTCGATGCCGAACTCCTCGAACAGTTTCCGGTAGTCGGCGACGGTCGCCGACCCCCAGGGGTCGAGCGCGACCTGGTCGTCTCCCGCCGCCGTTCCGCCGTCGGGGAGCTTCTCCTCGCGTTCGCTATCGATGTCTCGTGTCATGGTGTGAGTCGGCCGACCGAGAGCCGCGTCGTTGTGCCCTGAATCGGGTCGGTTCGCGCAAAAACTATTCGGTCTCCGCGGGCGCGACGGCGCTCGACACCCGTCGGCGGGACGGTCCGCGCTCCCCTACGGCGTCAGCCGATTCACGCCGACCCACGACACCGACTCGCCGTCGGTCAGGGCGAACACCATCCGCTTGCGGACGCCGTGGGCCAGTCGCACGTCGAGCGCCAGGTCGCGCGGGGAGAACACGTAGTCCCCGGGCAGCACGCGCACCAGGTTCTCGGAGTGGCCGAGGTTCTCGACCGATTCCACGTCTGCGTACGTCCGGAAGTCGGCTCCGAACTTGAACCCCGTCTTCGGAACGACGCCCTCCTCCCGCAGCGTCCGGTAGACGGCCAGTCGGCGGTCGAACCGCTCGCCCTCGACGGTTCGGCCGCGCTCGACGATGGCGTCGTACCCCCCGTCGACGGAGAGGACGCCCTCGGCGGCGAGGTGGGCGGCCTCCAGCAGCGACAGCTGGAGGACGTCGACGGCGCCGCGGTCGCCCAGCGGCTGGCCGTAGAAGGCGTCCTCGTGGACCGCGGCGGGCGGGTCCCACAGCAACACGTTGTCGGCCAGCAGCGCGCCCTCCAGGCGCGCGGGCAGGTGCTCCTCGGTGTCGCCGGTCGGGTCCGGACGCTCGGTCTCGAAGTACGTTATCTCGCTCTCCTCGTCGACGACCGCCAGGACCACGTCACCGAGTTCCGTCGCGGGCAGCGACTCCCGTTCGGAGACGACCCGGACCCGGTACAGCAGGTCCTCGCCCCACGGCCCGTCTCCGCGCGGGTAGACGACGAAGTCCGACCCCGGCAGGGGGTCGGGCACCCACCCCTTCCGGTCGGGCGAGAGGTAGAAGCCGCGCTCGCGGAGGTCGGCGTAGACGAGAAAGCGCGCACCGAACCCGTCGCCCGTCGAGTTCTGGAGGAACTCGCGAAACCCCGCGCCGTCGACGGAGTCGAGGTCGCCGCGGAAGAGGAGGTGGGCGGCCTCGACGCGCGAGAGCGCCACGTCGTCGCCCCCGAGCGGTCGGCCGTACCCTCGCGAGTCGTAGTAGCGCTGGCGGGCGTCGCCGCTCACGACCACTTCCTCGTCGCGCAAACGTCCGTCCATACGCGCTCTTCCGGCGCGCGGCGTCATAGGTACTGCGACTCGAGCGTCGACGCCGTCCGCCGCTCGCCCGCCCTCCAGAATCGCTCCCACGCTTCGCCCCCGTCCGCACCTTTAAATTGCAGAACGGGACCAGGGCGGCCCATGCCCGAGACGATACGCGTCTTCGCCGGCGACTGCACCATAACGTTCGGAGACGACGACCGCCGCCGACGGCGCGGGGAGGTCGTCGTCCTGCTGAAACCGGACGACACCCTGCTCGTCCACGACGTCGACGGGTACCAGCCCGTCGCGTGGCTCACCCGCGCCGAGACCGCCCACGCGGAGGTCGAGGACGGCACGTTCACGCTCGTCGCGGCGACGAACGACCGCCGGGTCCGGGTGGCGTGTCACACCTGCTACGGCATCTCCCGGTACCCCGGCTCCGAAGCCGGCATCCCCGTCGGCGACTGCCCGGACTGCGACGGACCGCTCGTCCGCGCCGACGGGAGCGTCACCTGCCTCGGTTGTTCGGCGGACCACGCCATCCCCCGCCGGGCGACCATCCGACAGGAGACCTGCGAGTGCGGCCTCCCGACGATGCGCGTCGAGCGCGGCGACGCCTTCGACGTGTGCGTCGACCGCGACTGCGAACCGCTCGTCGCGGCGGTCCGCGAGCGGTTCGACCGCGAGTGGGACTGTCCGTACTGCGGGGCCGACCTCCGCATCCTGGAGCGCGGCGGCCTCATCGCGGGCTGTGAGGAGTATCCCGACTGCGAGACCGGATTCGGAGTTCCCGACGGAGCGGTCGTCGACGACTGCGACTGCGGTCTCCCGGTGTTCGAGACCCGAACCGGTCGGCGCTGTCTCGACACCGACTGCGACGCGGAAACCCCCCGCCAGCGCGACCAGCCGCAGTCGAACCGCTCATAAGTACCATGAATGTGAAACTCGTATCCTTAATGATTCGAACGGCGTTAACGAAATATGACTAGCTACGGCCCAGATGGGGAGCCAGCGTCTGCTGGCGAAGCGTGGGACGTCGACGTTCGTCGACACCACGACTGGGACGGCGAGGGCCACGTCGGAACTGCGATCATCGCCGCCCTGGCGGAAGCCCTCGACGTTCCCCCGCCCGAACTCACGCCGACGCTGTACGACACCGTCGACCCCTCGGCCATCGACGCGCTGTTCGCACCGTGCGACGACGGAACCGAGCGGTCGACGACGGGCCACGTCTCCTTTCGGTACGAGGAGCGTCGCGTGGTCGTCGCGAGCGACGGAACCATCGAGGTCAAGAAACGGTGACGCCCGGTCGGCGGGCGTTCACCGTCGACGGGCGACGGGCGTCCGACAGCGACAGTCCTACGATGCCGGGCCGCGTTGGAACGACCGTGCCTACATTCGATGCAGTACTGTTCGACATGGACGGAGTCATCGTCGACTCGGAGGATTACTGGGTCGACATCGAAGAGCAGACGATCTTCCCCGAGGTCCTCGAAACCACGGTGTCTGCCGACGAGATAACCGGGATGAACTACCGGGAGATCTACGACTATCTCGACGAGCACTACGAGACGACCGTCGAGAAGTCTGAGTTCGTCGACATCTACGACGAGGCCGCCGAGGACGTGTACGGCGAACACGCCGCGCTGATGGACGGCTTCCGGGACATCGTCGCGGACCTGCGCGCCGACGGGGTCGACGTCGCGCTCGTCTCGTCCGCGCCCCACGCCTGGATCGACGTGGTGCTCGAGCGATTCGACCTCGACTTCGACGCGGTCGTCAGCGCCGAGGACGTGGACGCGCCGGGGAAACCCGGGCCGGCCATCTACGAACACGCCGCCGAGCGGCTGGGCCACCGGCCGTCTGCGTGCGTCGCGGTCGAGGACTCCGAGAACGGCGTCGAGGCGGCGGTCCGGGCCGGTGCGGACTGCGTCGGCTACCGGAACGGTGCGAAGAGACTCGACCTCTCGGCGGCCGACGCGGTGGTCTCGACCCCCGAGACGCTGCGCGAGCAGTTGTTCACTCGACCCTGACCGTCCGCGAGTCGGTGACCGGCACGAGCGGCAGGTCGGGGAACGCGACGCGGACGACGAACTCCATCTCCTCGGCGCTACCGCCGAACACGCCGACCGGGACCGATTCGGAGCCGTCGAGGTACGTCGTCCGGTCGGTCATCTCGACGCCGTTGACAGTCACGTCGATGGCGGCCTGCGCGCCGCCGCCCCGGTTGCGGACGGTCACTTCCCGCATCGCGTTCTCGTCGCGCGCGATGTCGTCGGGGAACGCTCCCCACTCGATTTCGACCGCGGGCAGTTCTCGCACGCTTTCGACGACCCGCTCGGCGACGCCCTCGGAGAGCCCCGCCCGGACGAGGCCGTCCACGCCCGCTTCGCGCACGTCCGCCGGCGTCTCCAGGCCCTCGGCTGCGAGTTTGCTCGCCCGGCCCGAGCCGACCCCGTCGACGGCGGTCAGCCCGACGGCGGTCGACGAGACGCCGTTCTCGACGCGCGCCTCGACGCGGCGGGTGCGGTTGGCGGCCACGGGGCGGTCGAACCGCTCGAAGAAGGCCCGCAACGCGGAGAGGAGGCGGACGGCGTTCTGGCGGATGACCCACGCGTCGCTCCGGAGGTCGGCGGGGGTCGACCCCGTCATGCTCGACCGGAGGATGGCGAGCACCTTCCGACCGCCGGCCTCCAGGTCGCCCGAGTCCTGCCCGACCAGCACGGAGTCGACGGCCTCGCGCTCCGACTGGCGCGCGCTGACGCTGTCGAACTCGCCGGCCCCGGCGACCGTCGCCAGGATGGCGTCGTCGTCGACCGTGGGCAGGTTGGCGAGGTCGGCGAAGCGCTCGGCGGTGTCGAGGCGGAGGTAGAACTTCGAGGCGAGCATGCCGAGCGGGGTGGCGGCGACGCCGAGGTCGTCGCCCGTCTCGACGAAGCCGCGGTCGACGAGGCGTTCGAGCGTGGCCCGGACGCGGTCGCGCAGGTTCTCGAAGTCGTACTGCTCGGGGTCGCTTTTCGCGCGGACGTAGTAGAACGTCGTCCGGAGCCAGTCCATCACGTCGTCGAGGTCGGCGATGGTTCCCATCGCTATCTCGGCGTTGAGGTGGGCGTCCAAGTCCTCCGCGAGTCGGGACTCTATCTCCTTGCCCTCGCGCAGCAGTTTCCGGTACTTGTCGGCCTCGGCGTGGTCGCAGACGACCCAGCCGTAGCCGACGTCGTCGTATCCGGGTCGGCCCGCGCGTCCGAGCATTTGGAGCACGTCGAGCGGACTCATGTCCACCTCGCCCTCCAGGGGGTCGTGGAGCTTCGTGTCCCGGAGGACGACGCAGCGCGCGGGGAGGTTGACGCCCCACGCCAGCGTCGAGGTGGAGAAGAGGAGCTGTATCTTCCCCTCTCTGAACCACTCCTCGACGAGGTCCTTGTCGTTCTTCGAGAGGCCGGCGTGGTGGAACGCGACCCCGTCGAGGACGGACTTCCGGAGCGTCTCGTTCTCCAGTTCCTGGGTCTCGGTGTGGAAGTCGTAGTCCCCGCGCGCGCCGACGGAGAGGTCGCGTTCCGCTATCTCGTCGCGGGCCTTCTTGGCGGCCTGCACGGTGTCCTGCCGCGAGGAGACGAATACGAGCGCCTGACCGCCCTCCTCGATGTGGGGCTCCGCGAGGTCGAGCGCGCGGTACAGCCGGCGGTACTTGTCGGCGAAGGAGTTGTCCCCGTGGGTGTACGTCTTCACGTCCGCGTGGAGGTCGACGGGACGGTACTCGTCGCCGAACTCGAAGGTGGTCTCGGGCGGCGCGTCCAGCCACTCCGCGACGTCGTCTACGTTCGGCATCGTCGCAGAGAGCGCGACGATGCGGGGGTCACAGAGCCGCCGGAGGCGCGAGACGGTGACTTCGAGGACACTCCCGCGCTTCTCCGAGTCGAGCAGGTGGACCTCGTCGATGACGCAGACGTCCACGTCGGTGATGAACGAGTAGCGCCGCGAGTCGTGCTTCCGCGTCGCCGAGTCGGCCTTCTCGGGCGTCATCACGAGGATGTCCGCGCGCTCCGCTCGCCGGGGATTGAGGTCGCGCTCGCCCGTGACGACGTAGACGGAGTGGCCGAGGTCCTCGAACCGCTCCCACTCGCTCTCCTTCTCGTTCGTGAGCGCGCGCATCGGCGCGACGAAGAGCGCGGTGCCGCCGTCCCGGAGCGCCTTGCAGATGGCCAGTTCCGCGAGCGCGGTCTTCCCGCTGGCGGTCGGCGCGCTGGCGACGACGTTGTCGTCGCTGTCGAGCAGGGCCGGCAGCATCTCCCGTTGCATGTCGTTGAACTCCTCGAACGGGAACGCCTCCGCGAACTCGGGGACCACCTCGGAGACCTGCATCGTTACGAAGGCAGGACGGGGGGTAGAAAGGCGTTTCTTTACTCGGCCGGTGGGCCCGTTGTGTACGACGGCTCAGGCGAAACCGTCGGAAATCGCTCCATCGAATCACTCACAGAGTAATGAAATTACCTTACGTGCGAAACTATCCACGGCACTCGTAATGTAATCGTATCTTTTCTGGCCCCCCGATTCCGATTACCAAACTCGCGCCACCTGCTTCACAATCTTTCTCTGGTTTGTACTCGAATACCCGGGTTTCTCCGCTTCCTAGTTCGACTCTTATTTTATCTGCATCTCCCTCGAACTCTCGTGATTCATCGCCTTTCCCAGGGTGTAACACGTACTTGTGATCGAATACCTTCTCTTCACTTCTTAATATAGTTAAAGTAACCCTTTTGACCGATTCTGAACTATTAATAACATAAATTTCGTGGGATTCGGGCGTCTGTTTTGCGTCTATTATGTTATCAACACAACCAGTCACAAATGGTAGAATACCCGTTGTAATCACTCTCCCGAATGTTCGCCGGTTCATAGATAACTCGCAAGACATCCTCTCTCAATATGAACATTACTCTTATCGCCTCAATCACTCATACTAAAATTCTAAACCATTTAACCAAAGGAATATTTGATTTTCATATTGCCAGTCTATTATCACACACCGTCAAAAAATAGCATCAATGGCGACGCTAGTGGGCGAAATGTTATGAAAACTATTGGGACCGGTGTTGGAACCGCTCTGACGGCGGCTATTCTTCTCGGTTTCGTTCCAGTAGAAATCTGACCGAAACATTCCCTCGCGCGACAAATTCAATCAAATTCACAAATCGCCTTCCCAAACGATAAAGAGACGCGAGACCCACCGACGGACCATGATAGAACTCGGGGACGTACTGGAGGCCCGAGAGCGAGTCGCCGAGACCTCTCGGCACACGCCGCTCGACTACTCGCACACGTTTTCGGACATGACGGGTGCGGCGGTCCACCCGAAACTGGAGACGTTCCAGCGCACGGGCTCGTTCAAGATTCGCGGCGCGACCAACCGCATCAAGACCCTCTCCGAGGCGGAGAAGGAGGCGGGCGTCGTCACCGCCAGCGCGGGCAACCACGCCCAGGGCGTCGCGCTCGCGGCGACGCGAAGCGGCGTCGACTCGAAGATAGTCATGCCGGAGAACGCGCCCATCTCGAAGATAAAGGCGACCCGGGACTACGGCGCGGAGGTCGTCCTCTACGGCGAGGACTACAACGAGGCCCAGGAGCGCGCCCACGAACTCGAAGACGAGGAGGGTCGCACCTACGTCCACGCGTTCGACGACGAGAAGGTAATGGCGGGCCAGGGCACCATCGGCCTGGAGATAGTGGACGACCTGCCTGACGTCGACACCGTGGTCGTCCCCATCGGCGGCGGCGGACTCGTCAGCGGCGTCGCCACGGCGGTGAAGGGTCAGATCCCCGACGCGCGCGTCGTCGGCGTTCAGGCCGAGGGCGCCTCCAGCGTCGCCCAGTCGCTCCAGAAGGGCGAACGCCACCGACTCGACAGCGTCGACACCGTCGCGGACGGCATCGCCACGCGGAGCGCCGGCGAGAAGCCGTTCGAGGTCATCCGGGAACGCGTCGACGAGGTCGTCACCGTCTCCGACTCCGAGATCGCGGTCGCGCTGACCTACCTCCTCGAACGCAGCAAGACGCTCGTCGAGGGGGCCGGTGCGGTTGCACTCGCCGCGACGCTGGGCGAGAAGTTCGACTACGCCGACGACGAGGTCATCGCCCCCGTCCTCTCCGGCGGCAACATCGACATGAACACCCTCACGACGGTCATCATGCGCGGACTCGTCGAGACGGGCCGGTACGTGAAACTCCGAACCGTGCTGAAAGACCGTCCGGGGTCGCTCCGCGAACTGCTGGACGTGGTGGCCGACGCGCGGGCGAATATCTACGCCATCCAGCACGACCGCACCTCCCGCGACATCGGGATGAACGCGACCGAGGTGGAACTCGACCTCGAAACGCGCGGTCCGGAGCACGTCGACGACCTGCTGGCGTCGTTGCGCGACAGCGGGTTCGACGTCGAAGTGCTCGTTTAGACGACGGCTTTCGCTCCGTTTTGACGTAGGTTTAAGTCCTGGCGAGCGAACTGTCTGTCATGAAGCGAGTTATCAGCACGCAGGACGCGCCGGAAGCGGTCGGAGCGTACAGCCAGGCGACGACGAACGGCGACATCGTGTTCACGGCCGGACAGATACCGATGACCCCCGACGGCGACCTGCTGGACGACGAGGACATCGCCGTCCAGACCCGCCAGAGCCTGGAGAACGTGAAGGGAATCCTCGAGGAGGAGGGGCTGACGATGCAGGACGTGCTGAAGGTCACCGTCTTCATGGACGACATCGGGGACTTCGACGCGATGAACGAGTCCTACCAGGAGTACTTCCAGGACAACCCGCCGGCCCGGAGCGCGGTCGAGGTGGCGAACCTCCCGAAGGGCGTCGGAATCGAGATAGAGGCCATCGCCGCCGCCGAGTGACCTCGCCGTGGACCCCCGCGTCAAGCACAGTCTGCTGTGGGGCGTCATCGGTATGCTCGCCTTCCTCGTGCTCCTGCAAGGGTACGAACTGTTCAGCGGCTACCGGTACGACGTCGCCGTGAAGGTCGGCGTGGCGCTCCTCGTCGCCGTCGGGGCGTCGACGCTCACATACGTCGCCGACGGCGTCCTGTCGTAAAGGGAAGCCTTTAAACGCGACTCTCGGTTACCAACTGTTGGGCCGGGATGGCCGAATGGCAAAGCGCACGCCTGGAAAGCGTGTCCCCGTTAGGGGTTCTGGGTTCAAATCCCAGTCCCGGCGTCTTTCTGCGATTTCCGACTGCGAGCGCCGCGTCTCGTCGCGGTGACACCTTCGGACTACGCCAGCGACGTGCCGACGCCCGCCGGTAGCGACGCCGCGGCGAACTCGACGGCGAGCGCGGCGAGCAACTCGCCGCCGACGTACAGTATCGCGCCCGCCGCGAGCCCGAGCGCGAGCAGGACGAACAGCAGTATCCACCAGAGCGGAACTGATTCTTCGGCCATCTCCCGAACCTACGTGTCGAAGAAACTACTGGTTTCCGACGTCAGCGGAACAGCGACCCGATGCGGCCGAAGATGCCTGCTTCGTCCTCGTCCGCCTCGTCGTCCTCGTTCGCCATCGCGCCGAGTTCCGTCTGGCCAGGCTCGCCCTCCTCGAAGGGGACGGCCTCCGGTTCGTCGTCCGCGCTGCTCGCCTGCCACGGCGCTTTCGCTGTATCGCCGGCCGACTCTGACGCGTCCTCGGACACCGCCGCGTCGTCGTCGGACGCGTCGCCAGGCTCGGCCTCGTCCGTCGCCGGACGGTCGCTCGCCTCCGTCTCGTCGGGTGCCGGTGTCGAGGGCTCGCCCGCGACGTCTCCCACCTCCGCTTCGGTTGGGGCGTCGTCCGCCTCGTCGGTCACCCGGACGCGCTTCCCGGCCGTCGCGTCGGTCCGGTCGTCGAGTGGGTCTTCGGAGGCGGGGTCGTCGGTGCTGGCGTCGTCCGCCGCGTCGGACCCGGCGGCGTCGACCGCCGGGGCGCCGTCGTCGGGGGACGTCGCTCCGGAGTCGTCCGGGTCGTCGCTCGCGTCCTTCTCGTCCGCCGTCTCGGGCGGAGTCCCGTCGGCGGCGTCGCTCGCGTCCTCGTCCGGAGTGGTCGGCTCCGGGGCGTCGCCCGCCTCGACGATGCGTTCGTCGATGAGGTCGTGAACCGGGTCGGCGTCGAACGAGTCGGCGTCGCCGAGTTCCGCCTCCGCGTCGGCGAGCGCCGGAGCGGCGGCGTCGCCCGGCGCGGAATCGTCACCCGGCTCGGGGTCGTCGTCCGCTGCGTCCCGGACTCCGTCTCCGTCCTCGTCCGTTTTGGCCTCCCGGCGCTCCGTCTCGTCCGTCCCGGCCAGCACCCCGGCGAGGTCGCGGTACGCCGCCGCCGCGTCGCCGTTCGGCGCGAACGCGGCGAGCGGTCGTCCGGCGTCGATGCTCATCGGGACGGTCTCGTCCGTCGGGACGACCGCCAGGATGTCGGTCTCCAGCGTTCCCTCCACGTCGTCGGCGTTCAGGATGTCGTCGCCGCGCTGGGTGAGCACCGCGCCGCGGACCGTACCGCCGACGTGCGCGGTGAGTTCGCCCGTCTTGGCCGTGTCGCGCACCGAGGCGACGTCCGGCGTCGTGACGAGCAGGACGGCGTCGGCCAGCGAGAGGGGAAGCATCGTGTCGTAGCTGATGCCGGCCCCGGTGTCGAGCAGGACGAAGTCGTACTCCTCGCGGAGTGCCGCGACGACCTCCGGGAGGTTCTCCGTCTCGGACTTGGCGAACGCCTGGATGTCGGTGCTGCTCGGAAGGACGTCGACGTCGCCGGGGGCCTCGTAGACGGCGGCGGCGACGTTCGCCTCGCCGGCCAGCACGTCGTGGAGCGTCGCCCCGTCCATCTCGAAGTCGAGGAACCCGGCGATGTTCGCCATCCCCAGGTCCGTGTCGACGACGACCACGTCGGCCCCCGCCTCGGCGAGCATCGCCCCGAGGTTTATCGCGGTGGTCGTCTTCCCCACACCGCCCTTCCCGCTCGCGACGGTGTACACGTGTCCGGTCATATCTGTTACTTCGAACCCAACGAAGACATGTATATAAAGTTAGCCCGTCGAGGGGCGGCGTCCGACGCGTCTCGGACCGGACTTACCGCGAGTACTCCGCGCCGCCAAGGTGCGCCAGCAGCGCCTTCTGGACGTGCAGGCGGTTCTCGGCCTGCTGCCAGGCGAGCGAGCGCTCGCTCTCCAGCGCGTCGCCGGTGATCTCCTCGCCGCGGTGGGCGGGCAGGCAGTGCATCACCGCCGCGTCCGGGGCGCGTGCGAGCAGGTCGGCGTTCACCTGGAACCCCTCGAAGGCGGTCAGTTTCTCCTCGCGCTCGTCCTCGTCGCCCATGCTCACCCAGACGTCGGTGTAGACGGCGTCGGCGCCCTCGACGGCGGACTCGGGGTCGTGGACGACCTCGGGCGCGGGACCGCGCGCCGCCGCGCGTTCGAGCACGTCCGCGGGAAGTTCGTAGCCCTGCGGCGTCGCCACCGTCACGTCGACGCCCATCGTCGCGGCGGCGACGACGAACGACGCGGCGACGTTGTTCCCGTCGCCGACCCAGGTGACCGACAGGTCCGAGAGCGCTCGCGGGTCGCCCCCGCTCGTCCGTTCCGAGGCGCCGTGCGCCTCGCTGCCGAACCGCTGGCGGAGCGCGAGCAGGTCGGCCAGCGCCTGGCAGGGGTGAGCGAAGTCGGAGAGCGCGTTGACGACCGGGACGGTGGCGTGCTCGGCCATCGTCTCCAGGGTCCCGTGGTCGAACACGCGCGCCACGACGAACTCGCCGTAGCGCGACAGCACCCGCGCCGTGTCCGAGACGGGTTCGCCGCGGTCGAGTTGCGTGTCGTCCGGGCCGAGGAAGACGGCGTGACCGCCGAGGTGGGTCATCCCCGTCTCGAAGGAGACCCGGGTCCGGGTGCTGGGCTTCTCGAACAGCATCGTCGCCGTCGCGCCCGGCAGCACGGCGTGGGATTCACCGTCGGCGCGCGCCCGCTCGAACGCTCGCGCCGAATCGACGACGGCTCGCAGGTCGGCTTCGCTCAGGTCGTCGACGGTCAGGAAGTGCGCCGGGTCGGCGTCGACGTTCGGACTGCTGTTCGACGGCTGCGGTTCCGGGGTCGTCCCGTGGTCGTTCGGCGTCATTGGTTCGTGCTTCGGCGTCATTCGTTGTTTTCCAGGCGGTTCTCCGCGACCCGTCCGAGCACCGCGACGGCGCGGTCGAACTCCGCGAGGTCGAGGCGTTCGTCGGGCGCGTGGTCGAACGTCGAGTCGCCGGGGCCGTAGGTGGCGACCGGGCAGTCCCAGGCCGCGGCGTAGAGGTTCGCGTCGCTGGTCCCGGTCTTGCGGAGCAGACCGGGGTTGCCGCCCTCCGCGCGGACGGCGACCCGGAACGCTCGCGCGAGGTCGGTCCGGGGGCTGGACAGCGTCGGCGGGATGGGCTCGTCCCACGAGACGTCGCCGGCGTCGAGTTCGCTCTCGGCCGTCTCGCGTATCTCCGCGGCGGTCGTCCCGGGCGGAATCCGGAACTGCACGTCGACGGTGGCCGCGGTCGCGAGGCCGTCGTCGGCGAGGCCGCCGTCGAACGCGACCGGTTTCACGGTCACCGACTCGAAGACGGGGTCGTCGCCGTCGCCGTCGAACTCGGCCTTCACGCGCGAGAGCCAGCCCGTCGCGTGCTCGACGGCGTTCGGGTCGGGCCGGGAGGTGTGGACGGAGTCGACGGCGACCGAGTAGGTGCCGGCGAGGAAGCCGCGGTAGCCGAGCGTCAGGTCGTCCCAGCCGCTGGGTTCGCCGTTGACGACCGCGGCGGGTTCCGCGCGCTCGTCGACGAGGTGGCGCGCCCCCCGGGAGTCGGTCTCCTCGCCGACGACGCCGACGAAGCTCGCGCCCGTCTCGACGGCCGCGACCGCCATCGCGGCCAGCGGCCCCTTCGCGTCGACGCTGCCGCGTCCCCAGAGGACCTCGCTCTCGTCGGTCTCCTCGACTTCCACCGGAATCTCGCCCGGCACGGTGTCGACGTGGGAGGTCAGCAGGACGCCGTCGTCGCCGGGCGCGCGGACGTTGCCGACCTCGTCCAGCCGCGCCTCGCGGTCGTGGCGCTCGAAGAACGCGGCGAGGCGCTCGGCGCACTCGCGCTCGTCGCCCGTCACGGACGGCGTCTCGACGAGGTCGACGAGCAGGTCGCGGGCCGCCGCCTCGGACACCTCGTGCGTGACGACGTCGGCCGCCCCGTCGCTCGCGCTCATCCGTCACCTCCGAGCGCGTCGGCGAGCGCGTCCACCACGCGGTCGACGTGCGAGCGCTCGACGGTCAGCGGCGGGAGCAACCGGAGGACAGTCCGGCCCGCGGGGAGCGCGAGCACGCCGTGGTCGAGCGCGAGTTCCTTCAGGAGGCGGTTCGCGCCGCGTTTCACCTCGACGCCGACCAGCAGGCCCTCGCCCCGGACGTCGCGCACCGGCAGGTCCGCGGCGTGCAACTCGTCGCGGAGGTACGCCCCCGTCTCGGCGGCGCGGCCGGGGAGGTCCTCCTCGACGATGACCGACAGCGTCGCCTCGGCGGCGGCGCTGACGACCGGACCGCCGGAGAACGTCGACCCGTGCGAGCCAGCGTCCTCCGCTATCCAGTCGGCGCACAGCGTCGCGCCCATCGGCAGGCCGCTGGCCAGCCCCTTCGCGGTCGTCAGCACGTCCGGGACGACGCCCGCGGACTCGCAGGCCCACAGCGTCCCCGTCCGGCCGAGGCCGGTCTGTATCTCGTCGAAGACGAGGGCGGCTCCCGCCTCGTCGGTCAGTTCGCGGGCCGCCCGCAGGTACCCCTCCGGCGCGGGGTTGACGCCGCCCTCGCCCTGGACCGGTTCGAGGACGACCGCGGCCGTCTCGTCGTCCACGGCGTCGGCGAGGTCGGCCTCGTCGCCGTAGTCGACGAACTCCACGTCGGCGAGGAGCGGTTCGAACGGCTCGCGGTGCTTCGACTTCCAGGTGGCCGACAGCGCGCCCATCGTGCGGCCGTGGAACCCCTGCTTCGCGGCGACTATCTTGGAGTTCCCGGTGGCGCTCCGGGCGAACTTCAGCGCCGCCTCGTTGGCCTCCGTCCCGGAGTTGCAGAGCCAGACGTTCCCGACGTCGCCCGGCGCTATCGCGGCGAGACGCTCGTAGAGGGCGTCGCGCGCGCCGTTACCGTAGGACGCCTGGACGTACAGCAGCTCGGCGGCCTGTTCCTGCACCGCCTCGACCACCTCGGGGTGGCAGTGGCCGACCGGCGTGACGGCGTAGCTCGCGCCGAAGTCGAGGTACTCCGTTCCGGCGTCGTCGTAGAGGTACGGTCCCTCGCCGCGCTCGATGCTGATGGGCTTCTCGGAGAAGACGAACCCGCTCACGCGTCCTCACCGAGCGCGGTCGGCTCGAAGCGGGTTCCGTGACCGTTACGCGCCGCCGTCACCGGGTCGCGGTTGTTCGCGTCCGCGACGACGACCGACGCGGCGCCGCCCGACAGCGCCTCCGTCGCGGCCATCACCTTCTTCGTCATGAACCCTTCCGCGGCGTCCTCGACGGTCGCCATCTCGGCGGGCGTCGTCACCTCCTCGACGAGCGTCGACTCGTCGTCGGGGTCTTCGAGGACGCCGGGCACGTCGGTCAGCACGACGAGTTGGCCGCCGAGCGCGGCCGCGACGGCGGCCGCCGCGCGGTCCGCGTCGGCGTTGACCGGCGTCATCGCCGTGTCGCCGTCGCCGCTCTCCTCGGCGAGCATCGGCACCGTCACGACCGGCGTGTAGCCCGCGCCGAGGAGGAGTTCGAGTAGGTCCGCGTTCACGTCCTCTATCTTTCCTGAGTGGTCGCCGCGGCGGATCTTCTTCCGGCCGTCCTCGACGACCTTCACCGCGGACTTGCGCGGCCCCGTCAGGAGCGCGCCGTCCACGCCCGAGAGGCCGACAGCGCGGACGCCCTCCGTCTGGAGGCCCGCCACGAGGTCGGTGTTGACCTCGCCGGGCAGCACGCGCTCGAAGGCGGCCATCGTCGTCTCGTCGGTGAACCGGCCGACGACGCCGTCCGGCGTCTCGACGTACTCCGGTTCCTCGCCGAGCGCCTCCAGGTGGTCGTCCACCGCGGTCGAACCGCCGTGGACGACGACGACGTCCTCGCCCGTCGCGGTGAGGTGGGCCACGTCGGCCAGCGCGCCCGCCGGGTCCACGGCGCGCGCGCCGCCGACCTTCACGACGACTGGCGCGTCCTCCTCGTCGGCGGACGAAGCGAGCGAACCGCTCGCCCGCTCGCCGCCGTCCGCGCGGAGTCCGTCGTTCGGCGACAGGTCGTTGTCGACGAGTTCGGCGTGGGCCGCGGCCGGTTCCTCGACGTACTCCCCGGTCATGGCGACCCCACCGGGTGAAGGCCCGAGAACTCCAGTCCGGCCGTCTCCTCGACCCCGAGCGCGACGTTCGCGGCGTGGACGGCCTGGCCGGCCGACCCCTTCATCAGGTTGTCGATGGCGCTGAACGCGACGACGCGCTCGTTGCCGGGGTCGAGTTCAAAGCCGACCTCGGCGTGGTTCGTGCCGGCGACCGCCTTCGGTTCGGGGTAGCGGTAGACGCCGCTCCCGCCCGCGACGAGGCGGACGAACGGTTCGTCCTCGTAGGCGTCGCGGTACGCGGTCCAGAGGTCGCCCTTCGAAACGGGGTGGTCGGGGAAGACGTGGCTCGTCGCCGACGCCCCGCGCACCATGTCCACGGCGTGGGCCGTGAAGGAGACGCTCGTTCCGAGCATGGCCTCTATCTCGGCCTCGTGGCGGTGGCCCGTCGGCGCGTACGGGCGGACGACGCCCGAGCGCTCGGCGTGGCTCGACGCCTTCCCGCCGCCGGCGCCGCCCTCCGAGGAGCCGACCTTCACGTCCACGACGACCTGCTCGTCCCCGTCGAGGACGCCCGCGTCGAACAGCGGCTTGAGTCCCAGCAGGGTCGCCGTCGCGTTGCAACCGCCCGCGGCGATCAGGTCCGCGCCGGGGAGTTCCTCGCGGGTGAACTCCGGCAGGGCGTACACCGCCTCGTCGAGGTACTCCGGGCAGACGTGGCCGTCGTACCACTCGTCGTACTCGGCCTCGGTGTCGAGGCGGAAGTCCGCGCTCAGATCGACGACGGTGTCGGCGGCGTCCTCGAACGCGTCTATCTGCTGCATCGAGACGCCGTGGGGCGTCGCGGCGAACAGCGCGTCGACCGAATCGAGGTCGCCGGGGTCGGAGAAGCGCAGGTCGGCCCCCCGGAGGTTCGGGTGGACCGATCCCACCGTCTTGTTCGCGTACTCGCGGCTGGTGGCCTGTTCGACCTCGAAGTTCGGGTGGCCGACGAGCAGGCGGAGCAGTTCCCCGCCCGTGAAGCCGCTCGCGCCGACGACGCTCGCCGCGAGCGTCTCCGCGCTCTCGTCGCCCCGCCGGTCGGTCGCGGTCGCCATCAGACGACCACCTCCTGGGGGACCTTCGTCTCCAGCCAGTCCACGACCGCGGCGGGCACGTCCACGTCCACCGCGTCGTTCAGCGCCTTGAACTCGACCGTGTGGTTGACCTCGTGGACGGTGTAACCGTCGTCGAGTTCCATCAGGTCGACGCCGAGCAGGCCGCCGCCGACCGCGTCGCTGGCCGTCTCGACCAGCGCCTCGGCCTCGTCGTCGAGTTCGAACGACGCCGTCTCCGCGCCCTTCGCGGCGTTCGTCAGCCAGTGGTCGGAACTGCGGGCCATCGCGGCGACGGGTTCGCCGTCCGCGGCCAGCACGCGCAGGTCGCGACCGGGCTTCTCGACGAACTCCTGGACGTAGAACACCTTGTGCTCGTAGTGGCCCAGCGTCGCCTTGTGCTCCAGGATGGCCTCGGCGGCGCTGCGCGACTCTACCTTCGCCACGAGGCGACCCCAGGACCCGACGACGGGCTTGAGCACGCAGGGGTAGCCGAAGGACTCGATGGCCTCCAGCGCGGCCTCCTCGGTGAACGCCACCTTCGTCTCGGGCGTGGGGACGCCAGCGCCGGCGAGCGCGATGCTCGTCTCGGCCTTGTCCGCGCACGTCTCGGCCGTGTCGGGCGCGTTGACGACGGGAATCCCGTACGCCTCGCAGAACCGGGTGGCGTAGAGGCTCCGGCTCGTCGCCAGACAGCGGTCGAGCACGAGGTCGACGCCCTCGAACGCCTCGGGGGCCTCGTCGAGCCCGAACGTCTGGTCGCGCACGTCTATCTTCGTCACTTCGTGCCCGCGGTCGCGCAGTTCGGCGAGCAGGAGCTTCTCGTCTTTCCGAATCCGGGAGTAGAGCAGTCCAAGCTGCAACTTACTCCCCCCAGTCCTCTTGGAGCTCCGGGGCTCGGTCGAGGACTGGCGGGTTCACGTCGACGACTTCCAGTTCGACACCGCAGGTGGGGCAGTCGATAATCTCTCCGGCTTCGGGATCGTCGTGCAGGGTTACGTCCGCCCCGCACTCGACGCATTCTGTCATCGTACTCTCCTCTATCGCCCTATCGGACTTAAATCCATCGTTATTAATTATGAAAGAAAAGGCCGGACTACCGTCTCACCGCGCGAGAGCGGACGCCGCGATTCCGATTCAGCGACAAGTAGGGACCCCACGAGGGGGTCGCGGTGGTTCAGACATAGTCCGTCACCTCCGAGTGGAGCGCATCGTCCGCGGCCGCGAGCGCGTCGCGCGCCGCCGCGACCGCCGACTCGTCGTCCGTCAGTTCCGCCTCGGCCGTCGCGAGCTGTTCCGCCACCGCGTCGGGCGCGGGGCCGCCGGGGGAGTCGCGACCGGCGACGCTCTCGGCGGGGTCTAACGCCGCCTCGACGGCCTCGCGGTCGACGTGCTCTTCGAGGGGGTCGCCGAGCACGTCCTCGGCCGCCGCGTCGAGCGCCGCGTATCCCGGCGCGGCGTCGACCTCCGACTCGGCGGCGGCCGCGGCGACCGTCTCGTGGGCGGTGCGGAACGGCACGCCGTGGCTCGCCAGCAGGTCCGCGACGCCCGTCGCCGTCGAGAACCCCTCGCTCGCGGCGTCGGCGAGCGCGCCCTCGTTCCACGTCGCGGTCGCCACCGCGCCGCCGGCCACGTCGACCGCGTCGGTCACGGCGTCGACCGCGTCCCAGGCGTGGGGCGTCGCGCGCTGGAGGTCCCGGTTGTACGCCCGGGGGAGGCCCTTCAGCGTCGTCAGCAGTCCCGACAGACCGGCGTGGGCGTCGCCCGCCGTCGCGCGCGCCAGTTCCAGCGTGTCGGGGTTCTTCTTCTGGGGCATGATGGACGAGGTGGACGCGTAGTCGTCGTCGAGTTCGACGAACCCGCGGTTCGAGTAGACGACCAGGTCCTCGGCGAGGCCGGAGACGGTCGTCGCCAGCGCCGCCAGCGCCGCGACCGACTCCAGCAGGAAGTCGCGGGCCGACACCGCGTCGGTGGCGTTGTCGACCGTGCCGTCGAACCCGAGCAGGTCCGCGGTGCGCTCGCGGTCGACGTCGAAGGGCGTGCCCGCGAACGCCGCCGCGCCGAGCGGCGACTCGTTCACGCGACCGTAGGCGTCGAGCAGGCGCGCCGCGTCGCGGGCGAGCGCGCGCTCGTACGACAGCAGGAAGTGGCCGACCGTCGTCGGCTGGGCCGGCTGGAGGTGGGTGTACCCCGGCGCGAGCGTCTCGGCGTGCTCGTCGGCGCGGGCGAGCAGGGCCTCGCGGAGCGCCAGCGTCGCCTCCAGCGCGGAGAGCAGGTCCTCGCGCAGGCGGTAGCGGATGCAGGTCGCCACCTCGTCGTTGCGGCTCCGGGCGGTGTGCATGCGGCCGCCCTCGGGGCCGACCGCCTCGACGACCGCCGTCTCGATGGCGGCGTGGACGTCCTCGCCGTCCGGGAGTGCGTCATGGCCGACCGACTCGACCGTATCGAGTGCGGCCAGTATCTCGCCCGCCGTCTCCTCGTCGACGATGCCCTGCTCGGCGAGCATCACGACGTGGGCGCGGTCCACCGCGAGGTCGGCGGCGAAGATGCGCTCGTCGGCGGAGAGCGACGAGAGGAACCCCCGGGCCGGTCCGCCGGCGAAGCGCTCGCCGCGGACGACGTCCTCCTCACTCATCCGTTTCGCCGCCGTCGGTGGCGACGGCCTGCTTCTCCTCGGCCGCCTTCTCGGCCTCGTTCGCCAGGCGCGCCTGGAACCCGTGGTACTTCGCCACGCCCGTCGCGTCGGCCTGTTCGATGCCCTGGACGGTCTCGGTGTTGAACGACGCGGCGGCCTCCGAGTACACCGCGTAGTCGCTCTCGCGGGCCACCGGACGCGCCTGCCCGCCGTCGAACTTCACGGTCACCGTGCCCGTCACCTTCTCCTGGGTCTCGTCGACGAACCCCTCCAGGGCGTCCATCAGCGGATGGGCGAGCAGCCCCTCGTAGGCCTTCTCGGCCCACTGCTGTTCGACCTGCTGTTTGAAGCTGCGCTCCTCTTTCGTCAGGACGAGGCCTTCGAGACCCTCGTGGGCAGCGAGGAGGGTCGTGGCGGCGGGGTGTTCGTAGTTCTCGCGCACCTTCAGGCCGAGCATGCGGTCCTCCATCATGTCCGTGCGGCCGACGCCGTGCGCCCCCGCCAGTTCGTTCAGTTCCTCGATCAGTTCGACGGCGTCTTTCTCCTCGCCGTCGAGCGCGACCGGGTAGCCCTCCTCGAACTCGATCTCGACCAGTTCCGTCTCCGCGCCGGGGGCGTCGGTCCACTCGTAGATGTCCTCCGGCGGGACGTACCCCGGGTCCTCCAGGTTGCCGCCCTCGATGGAGCGACTCCAGAGGTTCGTGTCGATGCTCCAGACGCCCTCGTTGCCGCCCTCGACGGGCAGGTCGTGGTCGTCGGCGTACTCCATCTCCCACTCGCGGGTCAGTCCGAGTTCGCGCACCGGCGCGACCACGTCGAGGTCGGAGCTACGCCAGACGGCCTCGAAGCGCAACTGGTCGTTGCCCTTGCCCGTACAGCCGTGGGCGAGCGCGTCGCAGTCGTGTTCCTTCGCCACGTCGAGGATGGCCTCGGCGATTATCGGACGTGCGAGCGCGGTTCCGAGGGGGTAGCCCTGGTAGGTGGCGTTCGCTTTCACCGAGTCGAGACACTGCTCGGCGAACGCCTCCGTGGCGTCGACGACGTAGTGTTCGAGGCCCAGCGCTTCGGCCGTCTCCTCGGCCTCGTCGAACTCCGCTTCCGGCTGGCCGACGTCGACCGTGACGCCGACGACTTCGTCGTAGTCGTACTCCTCTTCGAGGAGCGGGACGCATACCGTGGTGTCGAGTCCGCCCGAGAAGGCGAGTGCAACGCGTTTCATGTACACCACCCCACGAGCTACAGCCCCTTAAATTCTTCCCAGAAAAATTAGAAATAAAGTCGCAAAGTAGACTAACGACGAGTTAGTGTCGAGTGAGTCCGTACGAAACGAACGTCGGGTCGCGGTGGAATTGGAATTAGTGGGGCAGGGAGAGCCCCGGTCGTCGCGGAGAGAAGGAGGCGGACGCGCCGCTGGTCGCGAGGGCGACCTCGGACTGGCGCGTCCGCGTCATTGCTACCCTCTTCCGCCGCGCTCCGGATAAAGGCTTTCGGACAGGCAACGTTTGCAGTCGGAGAGCCGACAGTTCCGGCCGACCCCACGCGTCTACGCGACCGCTCCCCGTATCTCGAAGCGTGCACCGCCGGACTCGCTCTCCGTGACGGAGACGGTCCAGTCGTGGGCGTCCGCGATGTGCCGGACGATGGTGAGACCGAGTCCGGTCCCGCCCCCGGTCGAGTAGCCGTGGTCGTACACGGCCTCCCGCTCTCCCTCCGGGATGCCGGGGCCGTCGTCCGCCACGTAGAACCCGCTCCCGTCGTCGAGCGCGCCGACCTCGACGGTCGCGTCGCGGCCGGCGTGTTCGACCGCGTTCCGGAACAGGTTCTCCAGCAACTGCTGGAGGCGCTCGCCGTCCGCTTCGACCGTCGGGTCGTCCGCCGTCCGGAGGGTCGCGTCGGCCGTCTCCGTGGTCCGCCACGCGTCGGCGATGGTCTCGGAGAGGTCGTGAGGCGTCTTCTGGGCCCGCGCCTCGCCCTCCCGTGCCAGGGTCAGCAGCTTCTCTATCAGTTCCTCGATGCGTTCGTGCGCGTCCCGGACCTGCTCGAAGTCCTGGGCGTCGCCGCTCCTCTCGGCCGCGTTCAGATACATCTCCGCGATGCTCAGGGGATTGCGCAGGTCGTGTGAGAGCACGCTTGCGAAATCCTCGAGGCGGTCGTTCTGCCGTCGGAGCACCTCGGCGTCGGCGCGCTGTTCCAGTTCGTACTGCAACCACTGCGAGACGAGTTCGACGTACGCCGACTCGCTGTCGGTGAACGACCGCTGGCGCGGCGGCCCGTCGGCGAAACAGAGCGTCCCGTACAGCTCCCCGTCCACGCGAACCTCCGTCCCGATGTAACAGCCGAGTCCGTACGTCTCGTACGCGGGGTCGTCGGCCCATCCTTCGGACGCGGCGTCCCGGACGGCCAACGACTCCTCGCCGTCGAGCGTCTTCCGGCAGTACGTCTCCGACAGGGGAGCCGTCCGGCCCGACTGGAGCAGTTCGTGGGGCCCGACCGCGTCGACGACCTCGAACCTGTCGCCGTCGATGCGAGAGACGAATCCGACGTCGACGCCGAGACGCTCCCTTCCCAGCGTCAGCAGCCGACGTCGCTTCTCCTCGAACGTCAGTTCGGCGTCCGACGCGGTCCGGTACAGCTTCTGCAGGTACGAGTCGTTCTCCCTGCACTCGGCAGCGTCGCCGTCGTCGCTCGCGACCGCGTTCCCGACGCGGACCGCCAGGAGACCGAGCGGGTCATCGTCGCTCCGGCAGTCGAGGTACTCCGTCGCTCCGCGTGCGAGCGCCGCCTCGGCGTCGGCGTCGTCCTCCCGCGCCACGAAGACGTACGGGAGGTCGGGTCGGCGCTCCCGCACGGTCGATAGCAGGTCGAGACCGTGGTCAGCGTCGCCGACGACGCAGTCGAACGACTCGTCGTCGAGCAGCGAGAGACCGCGCTCCCGGCGGTCGACCGTCGTCACCGCGAACTCCCCCGAGTCGCCGAGGGGGTCCGCGAACCCCTCCCCGTCCGGCCGATTTCGAAGACACAGTATCCGAACGGAATCGCCGGATGGCTCCATTGGCCTATCCGTTTCTCCCGTCGAAGACTGTTAAAAGTAGTTGCCAGCCTGATTTCCCCTCCCTTTATTCAGCACCGACCCGGGACGGGCGACCGCTTCGCGACGCCGCTCGCGTTCGGCGTCGCCGCGGCGGTGGTCGCGGCTGCTCGCGCGGACGACCGGCATCCTCTTGTAGCGCGGTGGTCGACCTCCCGGCAGTGTACAGCCTCAACGTTCCGGTTCCCGGCGCGGTCGAACGCCGCGCCGAGGAGCTTCGCCCCGCGCTGCTCCCCTTCGACGCCGTCAGGGAGCGACGCACGCTCGTCTGCAAGCGACTCGGGGAATCGCCCGTCGGCAGCGGTCGCGCGAGCGAGATGGAGCGACGTGACGGCGTCGCGCGACTGCGAGAGCGGGTCCGGTCCGCGCTCGCCGGTGCACCCGCGTTCGAGGCCCGCGTCGCGAACGTCGACTACTTTGAGCGTCCCGCGAGCGGCGACGCCCCCGTCGTCTACCTCGCCGTCGAGAGCCCCGGCCTCCGGAAGCTGCACCGCCGTCTGTGTTCGACGTTCGACCCCGTCCCCGGCATCGAGGGCGACGACTACGTTCCCCACGTCACGCTGGCCCGGGGCGGCCCCGTCGAGGACGCCCGTCGACTGGCCGAACGGGAAGTCGAGCCGGTGACCTGGACCGTCGACCGGCTCAGCCTGTGGAACGCGACGTACGACGAGGCGGTCGACGAGTTCCGGCTCCCCGCCTGAGCTACGGCGTCGGCGGGTCGCCGGTCCACGCGTCCCGGTCGGTGTAGAAGTTCAGCATGGCGAACTTCAGTTTCTCCGGCGCGACGTCGACCATCTCCTCGCGCTCCTCCGGCGGGAACGTCTCGCGGACGCTGTACTTGCCCATCTCGGAGACGCTCGCGGCGGTGTAGCGCTCGTCGAGCAGCACGCGGACGCCGAACTCCTCCGGCGACCGGATGACGCGGCCGAGCGCCTGCCGGGTCTTCCGTATCGTCGGAATCTCGACGGCGTACTCCCAGCCGGAGTCGTGGGTCGAGCGGTCGGCGAACGCGCGGTCGTAGGCCTCCTGGACGGCCTTCGACCTGTCGTCGAGGTGCGGGTACGGGACGCCGACCACGACCACCGTGCGCGCGTCGTCGCCGTCGAAGCTCACGCCCTCTGCGAGGGTCCCCCAGAGCGAGGTGAAGAGGACGGCGTCGTCGTCCGCGGTGAACGACTGGCGCAGGTCGTCGGCCGAGGTGCCGGCCTCGTCGAAGTACAGCGTCGCGTCGAGGTCGGACTCGACGCGGTCGCGGTAGCGCTCCGCCTCCGAGTAACTCGGGAAGAAGACGAGCGTGTTCCCCGCGGTGAACTCGACGGCGTCCCGCAGCGCGTCGGCGATGACCGCCTGCGTCTCCGGGTCCGAGCGTTCGCTGGCGAACAGCGCGGGCGTCCCGACGGCGAACGTCCGACGGTTCTCCTCGGGGAACTGGAGGCCGTAGGCGAGGGTGATGGGGTCTTCGAGGCCGAGCACGTCCCCGAGCACGTCGAACGGTCGCAGCGTCGCGCTCATCAGGACGGTCGCGTACACTTCCGAGAAGAGCTCTTCCGTCACTTCGCGGGGGATGCAGGTGTACAGTTCGGCCCGGCCGTACACCTCGTCGGTCCCCTCGTCGCGGCGCACCGACACCACGGGGTACTGGCCGAGTTCGCCCCCCTCGTCGACGAACGACTTGACGAACCGCGCCGCCTGCAGCGTCTGGCACTCCTTGCGCGTCGTCGCGTCGCCGTTTCGGTACGCCTCCTCGTACTCCTCGTCGAGGTCACGGCCGAGCGCGAGCGCGTCGTCGAGTTCCGAGTCGAAGCCGGGACCGGTGTACTCCTGCAGGAAGTTCAGGGTGAGGTCGTCGCGCCTGTCGTCGTTGGCGATGGACACGTCCTCCCAGTTCTCGCCGACCTGCTCGCGCTCGCCGAACGAGAACGAGTCTTCGTAGGTCGTCCGGAGCGCGCGCTGGAACGCGGCGAGGACGTTGAACCCCGCGTCGCTCCGGTGGTCGTCGCTCTCCTGTAACTCGTCGAGCGCGCTGTCGACGGTGTTCTCGGTCAGCGTCCGGGTGGCGTGCTCGCGAGCGACGCCCTCGACGTTGTGCGCCTCGTCGAAGATGGTGACGACGTCCTCTGGGTCCCGGCCGAGCCACCGGAAGAACTGCTCGCGGATGGTCGGGTCGAGCAGGTGGTGGTAGTTGCAGACGACGAGGTCGACGCCCTCCATCCCGTCCTTCAGGAGTTCGTAGCCGCAGAGCTGGCGCTGTTCGGCGTAGTCGTACACGTCGTCGGGGGTGCGAACGTCGTCGTACAGCCACTGGTAGAACTCCTCGTTGTCTCCCGTGAGGTTGTTGTAGTAGTGCTCGCAGACGTTCGCGTCCTGCAGGTCCTCCAGTTCCTCCTCGACCGCTTCGAGTTCGTCCATGACGGCGCTGCGGGCCTCGGCGGCCTCGTCGTCGCCCTCCTGGGCCCGTTCGAGCAGCTCCGCCTGGCGCTGTTCGAGTTCGCGCACGTCGCGCTCCGAGTCGACCACCTCGTAGGTGTTGTCCCGGAGCACCTGACACTCCTGGTAGTCGACGTCGATGTGGCACATCGACCCCTTGCCGCGGAACACGACCGCGCGCAGGGGTTCCTGGTCGTTGACGGCTCGTGCCTCCCGGACGAACTGGCGCATCTGCTGGTGGACGTTGGTCGTGATGACGACCGTCTTGTCCTCCTCGCGTGCGTACTCCAGCGCCGGCACGAGCGACGACAGCGTCTTCCCCGTCCCACACGCCCCCTCGAAGACCACGTCCTGACCGCGAGACAGACCGTTGTAGATGCGGTCCATCGCCTCCCGCTGGTTCTCGTAGGGGTCGGCGTACGGGAAAAACCGCATGTACTCGCTGGTGGTCGACACGATACCGGGTATTCGCGCCTTAGTTCAAAAATCCTTGCCTATCCGAGAAGTGTCGTCTCGGCGGTGGAACCGCGAACGAAGACCGCCCAGTTAACTGGCCGACTTCGAGGTCGTCTCCCGAACCTCGGGCTCGATGTAAATCTTCTTGACGTGCTCGTTGGTGGTCATCATCTCGTCCTCGATGTCGGAGATGCGGTCGTCGATCTCGTCGGTGTCGAGCGTCGAGTCGAACGCCACGTCGGCGGTGACGATGAGTCGCTTCGGCCCGAAGTAGACGGTCCGGAAGCCGACGACGTCGACGACGCCGTCCCACCCCGCGAGCAGTTCTCGGAGCGGTCGTTCTTCCTCTTTCGGCAGGCTCTCGCCGAGCAGGAGGCGCTTGTTCTCCCACGCCAGCGCGACGGCGAAGCCCATCAGCATCAGGCCGATGAGGAACGCGGACGCCGCGTCGTACATCGGGTTCCCGGTCGCGCGCGAGAGGTAGACGCCGAGGAGCGCGATGCCGGCGCCGGCGAGCGCGATGGTGTCCTCGGTGAGCGCGGTCAGCGTCGTCACGTTGCTGGTCTTGCGGAACGCCTCGCGGAAGCCGCTCCAGTTCCGGCGCTCTATCTCTCCTTTCATCGCGCGGTACGCCTTCATGAACGCGTAGGTCTCGAACAGTATCGCGGCGACGAGCACGGCGTAGTTGACGTAGACGGGAGCGAACGTGACCCCGAGCAGCGTCACGGGGTCGAGCTGCTCCGCGTGGGGGTGCATCAGTGCGTCGTACCCGTGTTTCGCGCTCTCCCAGCCGGCGATGCCGAAGAGGAGAACGCTCACGAGGAAGCTGTAGAAGAACTGCGCCTTGCCGTACCCGAACGGATGCCCGCGGGTGGCCTCGCGTTGGCCGTACCGGATGCCGATGAGGAGGAAAATCTGGTTGCCGGTGTCGGAGATGGAGTGATACGTCTCCGAGAGCATCGCAGCGCTTCCGGTCAGCAGGAATCCGACGAACTTCAGCACCGCTATCGCCCCGTTGGCGAACAGCGCGGCGATGACGACCGATTTGCTCTCTGCCATTACTCGAACCCCTCCCGGAGAGAGTAAAGAAGTTGTGACGGAAAAACACTCGACCGTGCAGTGCGTACGGCCGCACGTGATTACAGTCGTCTCCGACACCCACAGCACGTCCGGCCACGAACTGTCCGGGCGACCCCTCGACGCGGTCAGGGAGGCCGACCTCGTCGTCCACGCGGGCGACTTCACGACCGAGGCCGCGCTCGACGCGTTCGACGCCGCGAGCGAGCGACTGATCGCCGTTCACGGCAACAACGCGACGGCGGGCGTCCGCGAGCGACTGCCGTCGGCGCAGTCGTTCGAGGTGGACGGCGTCCGGTTCGCGCTCACCCACCGCGAGGAGGGCGGTAGCGTGGGGTTAGAGCTGTTCGGTCGTCAGCGCGGCGCGGACGTCGTCGTGTTCGGTCACTCGCACCGTCACGCCGTTCGAGACACCGGAGAGGTGACGCTTCTGAACCCGGGCAGCCACGCCCGACCGCGGGGAAACCTCCCGACGCACGCCGAACTTCGACCCGACGGCGAGGCGCTGACGGGGCAGGTTCGGACTCGAGACGGATCGCTCGTCGAGGAGTTCCGCGTCGAAAGGTGAGGAAAGCCAATGGTGGTGTTTTCGACGGAGGGCCGAAGCGGGGCGGCCACACTCTCCCCTACGATGGGCTGTATCAAGTAGTCTCGGTAAGCTCAAAAACGCGTTTTAGTTACCGGTTGCGCAGGTACCACCAGGTGGCGCCGAGCGCGAGAACGAGCGCACCCCCGGCGAAAAAGAGCAGCCCCGGCGGAAGCGTGGTCGCCGCGGTCTCGGCGGTCTGCTGTGCGGCGTCCTGCGACGCCGCGTCCATCGTCCCCATCGTCCCGGCCCCTCCGCCGCTCTCCGCGGTCCTCTCCGCGGGCTCCGGGCCGAGTCCGAAAAGGTGCTCCTGGAACGCGTACTGCACGGCGGCGCTGACCGCGCCGAGCGCGACCACGATTCCGAGAACGCGCGAGAGAGCGTCTTTCAGTCCGGTCGTCTGCTCCTCCCGTCCGGCGAAGAGGACGAGCGGCTGGTCGGCCGGGGCGTACACCTTCATCTCGCGGCCCTTCTCCGAGTAGATGGTGTCGACCGACTCGATGAGGTCGGCCTCCTCCAAGTTGCCGAGGTGGTACTGGGCGTTCTGGAGCGACGTGTCGACTCGCTCTGAGAGTTCCGACGCCGTGGCGGGGTCGTCGTGGAGTTCCGACAGGAGGGCCCGAGCCGTGTCGGACGAGAGCGCACCGAGCAGGTCGTCGGCGTCGTCGCTGTCGACACCGAGGACGCGCGGATCACCGCCCTGGGTCGGTTCGGCGTCCGAACTGGAGGGCAATAGGTCTGCCATGGACGGGTCTATGCGACCGCCAACCAATCAACTTTGTCACTATCGGTCGCAAAAAGGTTGTGGCCGACCCTCGCCGGGGCGCGTGGGTACCCGAAACGACTTTGGTCCGCCGACTGATACTCCGACGTATGACCCCCCTCGGACTCTTCGGCGACCTCCTCCAGGACCCGGTGTTCGTCGGCCTCCTGGTCGCCCTGCTGGCGTTCGTCTTCTTCATCTACCTGTTCGTTCGCCGCACCGTCACCGGATTCCAGGAAGGTATCAACAAGGGCCAGCGCTGAGGGTACTCGTCTCGCCCGATTCGTCGGTTCGGACGCCGACGGGTTCACCGGGGTAGCACCGTCGTTCGTCCTCAGAGCGCGTCCCGTATCCGCTCGGCGGCCGCCTCGACGTCTTCGCGGTCGACGTCCCAGTGCGTACAGAAGCGGGCGACGTGCGTGTCGAACTGCGTCCCGAGCACGCCGGCGTCCTCGCAGTCGTCGAGGAACGCGTCGGCGGTCCGGCCAGCGCTCTCGGTGCTGACCAGGACGATGTTCGTCTCCGGTGGCTGGACGGCCAGACCGTCCACGTCGGCGAGTTTCTCGGCGAGCACCCGGGCGTTGTCGTGGTCCTCGGCGAGGCGGTCGACGTTGTCCAGCGCCAGCAGCCCCGGCGCGGCGACCATCCCGGCCTGACGCATCCCGCCGCCGAACAGCTTCCGGGTCCGGCGCGCACGGGCGACGAACTCCTCGGTCCCGGCGAGCATCGACCCGACCGGCGCGCCCAGCCCCTTCGAGAGACAGAACATCACCGAGTCGACCTCCTCCGTGAACCGGGAGACGGGAACGTCGCGAGCGACCGCGGCGTTGCCGACGCGTGCACCGTCGAGGTGGACCGGGACGCCGAGGTCGTGGGCCGCCTCGGCGGCGGCGTCGATCTTCTCCGGCGCGATGGCGACGCCGCCCTTGCTGTTGTGGGTGTTCTCCAGCGTCAGCAGTCCGGTCCCGGGACGATGGGCGTCCTCCTCGACGTACCCCTCTCGGACCTGTTCGGGCGTCGGCACGCCCCGACTACCGCCGTCGAGCGTGCGCACCTGGAGGGCGGCGTGCTGGGCGAGGCCGCCGAGTTCCCACTTGTAGACGTGGCTCTCGCGCTCGACCAGGACCTCCTGCCCGCGCTCGGTGTGGACGCGCGCGGCAATCTGGTTGCCCATCGTCCCGGTCGGCACGTAGAGGGCGTCTTCCGTGCCGGCGAGGTCGGCCGCCCGCGCTTCGAGTTCGTTCACCGACGGGTCCTCGCCGTACACGTCGTCGCCGACGTCGGCGTCGCGGGCCGCGTCGCGCATCGCCTCGCTCGGCGTCGTCACCGTGTCGCTCCGGAGGTCTATCATGCATCGCTCTCTAGCGCGCCACGTCAAATAACCGTGGGACGACGCCGAACGCGGAATCTCGGAGACCGACATCGAAAGCGGTTTTCGTGGGGTGGCAATATCTGCCACTATGGACGAACGCGTTCGGGAACATGCCGAAATAATCGTCAACCACTCGCTGGACGTCGAGTCCGGCGACGCCGTCGTCGTTCGCGCGCCCTCGGTCGCGGACGAACTCGCGGTCACGGTCAGCGAACTGCTGGGCGAGCGCGGAGCCTACCCCCTCGTGATGTCCGGTCGCCGCGACGCGAAGCAGGCGGCGTTCCTCGCGGCCGCCGACCCCGCCGACCTCGACACGCCCGACCACGAGCGGGCGCTGTTCGACGCCGCCGACGCCGTGCTCCACGTCCGGGCGCACGCGAACGCCTCCGAGATGAGCGACGTGGGCGCGGACACCCACGCGGCGTACAATCAGGCTTACCAGCCCATCCAGCAGGAGATTCTCTCGAAGCGCTGGTGTCTCACCCAGCACCCCTCGCCCGGGAGCGCGCAACTCGCCGAGATGAGTTCGCGCTCGTACGCCGACTTCGTCTACGGTGCGATGAACAAGGACTGGGAGGAACAGCGCGAGCACCAGGAGCAGATGGTCGAGATACTCGACCCCGCCGAGGAGGTCCGCATCGTCTCGGGGGACACCACCGACCTCCGGATGAGCGTCGCGGACATGAAGACCATCAACGACCACGGGAAGAACAACCTCCCGGGCGGCGAGGTGTTCACCGCGCCCGTCCCCGACTCCGTCGAGGGTGAGGTCCTGTTCGACAAACCGCTCGTCCACCAGGGGCAGATCGTCGAGGACGTTCGCCTGGAGTTCGAGGGCGGCGAGGTCGTCGCCCACGAGGCCGGGAAGAACGAGGACGTGCTCACCGGCGTCCTCGAAACGGACGAGGGCGCGCGCCGCCTCGGCGAACTCGGCATCGGGATGAACCGCGACATCGACCGGTTCACCTACAACATGCTGTTCGACGAGAAGATGGGCGACACCGTCCACCTCGCCGTCGGGATGGCGTACGACATCTGCGTGCCGGACGACCGTGAACCGAACGACAGCGCAGTCCACGTCGACATGATCGTCGACATGAGCGAGGACTCGTTCATCGAGGTCGACGGCGAGGTCGTCCAGCGCGACGGCACCTTCCGGTTCGAGGACGGCTTCGAGGAGTAACGTCCCGAACTGGCCGTGAGCGACCGAGCGAAGAGAGGGAGCGAGCGGGGCGTTTTTGGTCCAGATTTTTGCGAGGAGTGGTGGGCGAACGGAGCGAGTCCACCCGACGAAGTAAAAAGGTGGGATGCGGACGTTCCGGTTCGAGGACGGCTTCGAGGAGTAACGTCCCGAACTGGCCGTGAGCAACAGAGCGAAGCGAGGGAGCGGCGTTCGTAACTAACCCTACAGCGGGGGGCACGGTCGGGTCTCCTTATAAAAGACCTCCTCGAATATACCTATTCGGATGATATAAGCTGGAATTAGCCACTGCTATCTTATAACACAATCGCGCGCCAGGGCAGGGGCTTATATAATACTTGTGGCCCCCGTGATTTAAGTGGATGCGATTGTATAGCTGAAATCGTGTCGAAGGTAGCCTGTCCACAGTGCAGTCGCAATATCGCGCTTCACGAACTGGAAACCAAGACGGTCGCACAATCCAGCGGGTTCTCGACGAACTACCGCTGTCCGTTCTGCCGGACCGACATCCAGAACGTCGCGGAGCAGCTGTAGGTCCGCGGCCGGTCGGTCCATCGCCGGCGACGGCGGGGTGACCGCGCGCCCGTCAGCGAAGGCGCGCTAGTGTCCTCGCGAGAAACCGGGACAGGAGCCGGGCGCGAAGTCGTTCACCGTCGACTCGCGTCCGGCGGCAGTCGCCGAGCCGCGAGTGTTCCTCGCGAGCCCAGTCGAGCGTCGCGACGCTGTACCGCGCTTCGGGAATCGACCGCCGAGTCATGCGTCCAGGGAGCAACGGCTCGTTGAAAAGGATTCCCGTCCGCGTCGCCGCGCGGTAATCCGGGGTTACGGCCCGTCGAGCGACGACGCTACTCCTTCGGTCGCCGTGCGGGCCTGCGGCTGGCGGAGTTCGAGTCCGTCGAGAACGTTCGCTACGCCGCGCTGTCGTTCGGAGAGTACACGGGCACGATGGGGTTCGAACCACCTGAAGACGCTTCCCCGCCTCCGGCGAGACTGCCTCTTCCGTACTTCAAATCCCCTTTCGCGCCAGTTCGCTCGTCGCTTCGCTGCTCGCTGCACGGGCACGATGGGATTTGAACCCACGACCGTCGGATTAGAAGTCCGACGCTCTATCCGGACTGAGCTACGTGCCCTCGTCGTCCCATTCACGACGATTCGTCATAAGGAATGGGATTCCCGCTATCCGTCGAATCGGTACAGAGACGTGACGTACGGGAGCCGATTGAACATCCAGTACGCGACCGGAAGTCCGACGATTGTCACCGCGAGGACGGCGGCGACGTTCGCCCAGAGCCAGCTAAGCCACCAGCCGACGAGGACGAAGTACACCGCCCGGACGACCAGGGAGCGCTGGCCCCGTCCCGGCCCCGGTTCGAGGCGGGAGCGGGGTTCCTTCAGCGTGAGCACGGTCGGCACTAGGTTGATGAGCTTGATGCCCACCGGCAGCAGGAGTACGGTGGCGTTCAGCGCCCACGCGACGTTGACGAGAATCGGGGTCGCCCACCAGCCGACGAGGAGGAACCACGCGGCCCGGACGAACGGCGAACGTTTACCCATGTCGTCCCCCGAAGCGGCGACGGAACGAAAACCCGTCGCTACTAGCGGCGCGTCTCACCGCTCCAGTGTACCATAGCACAGCGCTTAAGCAGGGTTCGCGTGAACGAAACAACGATGAGAGTCATCGGGACCGTCGGCTTGCCGGGAAGCGGCAAGGGAGAAGCCGCGGCCGTCGCCGAGGAGCAGGACGTCCCCGTCGTCACGATGGGGGACGTCATCCGGGAAGCGTGCCGCGAGCGCGGCCTCGACCCGGCGGAACACCACGGCGCCATCGCCAAGAAGCTCCGCGAAGAAGACGGACCGGACGCCATCGCCCAGCGGTCGCTACCGCGCATCGAGGACGCGCTGGAGGAGTCCGGGACGGTGCTCGTCGACGGCATCCGCTCCGGCGTCGAGGTCGAACGCTTCGAACAGGCGTTCGGGGACGCGTTCTCGCTCGTCAGCATCGAAGCGCCGTTCGAGTTGCGGGCCGAGCGCCTCGGCGAACGCGGCCGCGACACCAGCGACGCGGACGTCGAGCGCCTCCGGGAGCGCGACGAGCGCGAACTCGGGTTCGGTCTCGACCGCGCGATGGAGCGGGCCGACGCGACCATCGACAACAGCGGGTCGCTCGAAGCGTTCCGCGAACAGGTCCGGGCGCTGTTCGACGACGGCGTCGCGGGACTCGAACGCGTCCAGGCGGCAGAACAAGCATGATTTACAGCATCGACGTCCAGATCACGGCCCCGGTGTGCGACACCGAGGTCCCCGACCGCATCGCCGACGCCATCACGAACGTCTTCCCCGACGCCGACGTGGAGGAGGGCCACGGCGAGATAGTCGCCGAGACCCACACCGTCGAGCACTTCTCGGAACTGCTCCACCGCCAGGAGATACTCGACACCGCCCGCGGGGAGTTCTTCTCGGACCGCCGCGGCGACACTATCTCGTTCTCGCTGAAGAAGCAGGCCGCCTTCCAGGAGGTCGTCAACTTCGCGGTCGGCAACCCCGACGAACTCGGCGACATCCACGTCCGCATTCGGGTGACTGAGCCGACCGTCGAGGAGTTCGTCGACCACGTCGCACCGCCGACGGAGGACGGCAAGCCCGTCACCGACGACTCCTGACGAACCATGCCGACAGCCCACAACGGAGACGTCGAACTCTACTACGAGACCGAGGGACCGTCCGACCGCGAGACGGTCGCGTTCGTCGAGGACGCCGGCTACGGCGCGTGGCAGTGGGGCTGGCAGCACGCCGCCGTCGCCGGGCCGTTCGAGTCGCTGGTCTGGGACAACCGCGGTACCGGGCGCTCGGACGCGCCGCCGAGCGCCCCCCGGCGAGCCGACTCCGGTTCGGAGGCGCCGGGACCGTACGACGTCGAGACGATGGCGGCCGACCTCGAAGCCGTGCTGTCGGCCCACGGCGCGCGGAAAGCGCACGTCGTCGGCGCGGGGCTGGGCGGGATGGTCGCGCTCCAGTACGCCCTCGACCACTCCCGCGCGCGGACGTTGACCCTGCTCGGCACGTCGCCCGGCGGTCCGCGAGCGCGACCGACGCCGACGGACGTGCGAGAGCAGCTGTTGGTTTCGGAGAAGTCCCGCGACGAACTCCGCGAGTCGCTGCGGCCCGCGATGAGCGAGGCGTTCTTCGCCGCCGACCCCGAGGAGGTCGTGGAGTGGCGACTGGCGGAGGACGCCGGTCCGGCCGCCCAGCGAGCGCAGTTCGCGGCGATGGACGCCTTCGACGCCAGCGACCGCCTGTACGAGATTACAGTCCCGGCGCTGGTGCTCCACGGCACCGCCGACCGCGTCGTCCCGGTGGAGAACGGACGCTCGCTCGCGGAGGACCTTCCGCGGGGCGAACTCCGGGAGTTCGAGGACGGCTCGCACCTGTTCTTCCTCGAACGGTCGAAGGACGTCAACGACGAACTGCTCGGCTTCCTCGACGAACACGCCGAGCAGGACCTGGAGTGACCGCGCCGTCCCGCGGTCGACGCGCGGTTTCGCGGACGAGCGTCCGGTCGGGCGAGCGGCGCGACGATACCGTAACGATGCCTTTAAACGCCGCGGAAGGGAAATCAGTCCCATGACGACGCTCTACGACGTTCCGGCGGATGCGCTCATCGACGCGCTCGCCGAGGACTTCGAGGATCGACTCGACCAGCCCGACTGGGCGCAGTTCGTGAAGACGGGCGAACAGCGAGAACTCCCGCCCGAGCAGGAAGACTTCTGGGCGCGACGCGCCGCCAGTCTCCTGCGGAAGGTCGCGACCAACGAACCCATCGGCGTCGAGCGCCTGGCGACCGAGTACGGCGGCAAGAAGGGCGGTTCGACCCGCTACCGCGTCGCCCCCGAACACCGCACCGACGGCAGTCGGAAGGTCATCCGGACCATCCTGCAGCAGCTCGAGGACGAGGACCTCATCCAGGTCAGCGACGGCGAAGGTCGTCGGGTCACCGCCGAGGGTCGCAGTCTCCTCGACGACACGGCGGGCGAGGTCATGGAGGACCTCGACCGTCCGGAACTCGAACGCTACGCCTGAGCCTCCGTCGACGAGCCGTTCTCGCTCCGGAGAGTTCGCAGCGCAATACCCCGCTCCGTAATAGTTTTTGCCAGTGGACAGTAAGTAACACGTAGAGCTATGAGTGGCAGTCCTGACGACGAACGACTCGAAGAACTCCGCAAACAGAAGATGGAGGAGCTGAAAGAGCAGGAGGGTCAGGAGGAGGCCCAGCAGCAGGCTCAACAGCAGGCCGACGCCCAGAAGCAGGCGATGCTTCGCAAGCACCTCACCGACGGTGCGCGCAAGAGACTCAACTCCGTGCGGATGAGCAAGCCGCAGTTCGCCGAGCAGGTCGAGCGCCAGGTCGTCGCGCTCGCCCAGAGCGGTCGTATCAACGGCAAGATAGACGAGGACAAGATGAAAGAGATCCTCCGCGAACTGAAACCCGACTCCAAGAGCTTCAACATCCGTCGCCGCTGAGATGGACCTCGGACTCCTCTACAGCGGGGGCAAGGATTCGACGCTCGCCGCCCTCCTGCTCGACGACTTCTACGACGTGACGCTCGTCACCGCCCACCTCGGCGTCACCGACGACTGGCGACACGCCCGGGAGACGGCCGAGGCCACCGGATTCGCCTTCGAGACGGTGGAACTCGACGACGACGACGCCACGGAGGCGGTCGAACAGATGGTCGAGGACGGCTACCCCCGGAACGGCATCCAGCAGGTTCACCAGCGCGCGCTCGAAGCCGTGGCGGAGATGGACTTCGACGCCGTCGCCGACGGGACCCGACGAGACGACCGCGTACCGACCGTCTCCCGCGCGCAGGCCCAGAGCCTGGAGGACCGCCACGGCGTCGACTACATCGTTCCGCTGGCGGGGTTCGGTCGCGGTGCGGTCGACCGCCTCGTCGAGGCGAACCTCTCGGTCGAGTCCGGGCCGAGCGAGGAGGTCCGGAAGGCCGACTACGAGGCGGAACTCCGGGCGCTGCTGGCCCGCGAGCACGGCGAGGACGCCGTCGAAGACGTGTTCCCGGACCACGAACAGACGTACGTCACCGGACTGATCGCCGACCGCTGAGTTCCGGCGTCCCGTCTCACTCGGTCGGCGGCGCGACGTCGGTCTCCTTCGCGGCGTTCCGCCAGGAGTGGACCGGACGCCAGTCGAGCGTCGACCGCGCCTTGGCCGTCGAGAGCGCCGGGTCGTCGCCGGAGACGGCACAGTCTTCCGGCATCTGGTCGAACGTCTCCCGGAGCGCCTGCTCGATGGGTCGGTCGAGGTAGTTGTCCGCCGCCGCCACGAGGAACGGTTCGTGGCCGTCGAAGTCGCCCGCCAGCGCCCGTTCGACGGCGCTGGCCAGGTCCCGAACGTCGACGTACGACCAGAAGTTGCTCGCGCCCGCCGCGAGGTCGCCGCGAACGTCCCGGCAGTCGTAGTCGCCGGGGTACTGCACCCAGGAGGAACGCAGCGAGGCGACGGGGACGTCGTGGCGACGGGCGACCATCCCGGCTATCTCTTCGCCGACCACCTTCGCGGTGCCGTGCGGGTCCTCGGGCCGCCGCGGATGCGCCTCGTCGACCGGGAGATACTCGGGGGGCGTCCGGTTGGCGGCACACGAGAGCCCGTAGGCGCTCTCGCTCGACGCCCACGCGATGCGAGCGTCGTTGCGTCCGGCCGCGGTGAGGACGTTGTACGCGCTCGTCACCTCGTTCTCGAACACGCGCATGCCGGCGTGGCGCTCCGGCGACGGGAGCGCCGTCCAGTGGACGACCGCGTCGGGGTCGACGCTCCGCACGAGTTCCGCCGTCTCCGACTGGTCGGTCAGGTCGGCGGCCCGGAACGCCACGCGGTCCCGAGCGTCGACGCCGTCCGGACACGAGAGGTCAACGCAGGTCACGTCCCACCCGTCCACGTCGAGATATCCCGTGAGCCACCGCACCGAGCGGTCGCTCCCCCCAGTCACAAGGACGGAATCAGCCATACTGGAACCTCGACGTTTGAGTCTTGGCCATGTGAACAGGCAAGTCCGGTTCTCCGGTAAACATTCTGGCTCCTCGCCGTCAGATTTCCCTCACGAGGGACGCAGAGAAAGCCCGTCTGGAAAACGTCCGAGCAGTCACACCGTTCCGACCGGCGGAACCGCACCGACGCCGCCGGCATTCTCGCGCGAAGTTCGGCCCCGGCGGCGAACCGACCCCCGCCGAGCAACGAATCTTTAAACGGTCCCAATCCCTAGACGAGCGTATGAAATGGAAGGCAGACTGGGGGCTTCGGGCCCGGATGGGCCTGACGATGTTCCTGCTGTTCGCGCTGTACGTCGTCTTCGTCGGCGTGCTGTGGGCGTACTCGGGGAACCTGTTGCTCATCGTGTTGCTCATGGGGAGCTTCTCGCTCGGCCAGTTCTTCTTCAGCGACAAACTGACGCTGTGGAGCATGGGCGCGAAGGAGGTGAGCGAGAACGAGTACCCCGAACTGCACGGGACGGTCGGTCGACTCTCCCAGCAGGCCGACTTGCCGAAGCCGAAGGTCGCCGTCGTCGACAGTCGCGTGCCGAACGCCTTCGCGACCGGCCGCTCGCAGAAGAACGCCGCCGTCTGCGTGACGACGGGGCTGCTGAACGTGCTGGACCGCGACGAACTCGAGGGCGTGCTCGCCCACGAACTCGCCCACGTGAAGAACCGCGACATGATGGTGATGACCATCGCGTCGTTCCTCTCGACCATCGCGTTCCTGGTCGTGCGCTGGGGCTGGTGGTTCGGCGGCGGCGACCGGCGCAACCAGGCACCCATCTGGGTCGCCATCCTCGCGTCGCTGGTCGTCTGGATAGTGAGCTACTTCCTCATCCGCGCGCTGTCGCGGTACCGGGAGTTCGCGGCCGACCGTGGCGGTGCGACGATCACCGGAAAACCGTCGGCGCTGGCGTCCGCACTGCTGACCATCGACGGTCGAATGGACCGCGTGCCCCAGGACGACCTCCGCGAGGAGTCGGAGATGAACGCGTTCTTCATCATCCCCGTCAAGAGCGGCTTCGTCGGAAAGCTGTTCAGCACGCACCCGAGCACCGAGCGCCGCGTCGAGAAACTGCGCGAACTCGAACGCCAGATGGAGTCGGCCTAATTTAACTGCGGCGTCGGGCGCACCCGACCCGCAGACACATTTCCTCGCGGCACCAGTGTACGGTGGGGTTTCCATGTCAGAGGAGAGCGACAAGTACCCGGAGGAGTCCGGTCGCCGACGGTTCGTCAAGGGCGTCGTCGGCAGCGCGGCGCTCGCCAGCGTCGGCGTCGGCAGCGCCACCCTCCTGAACGTATCGACCGAACCGTCCGGTAGCGGCGGGGGAATCACGCAGTACTTCGGCATCGAGATCGTCGACGGGCCGGCACCGAGGGGGATGCCGCAGATCCCCATCGAGATAGACGACGAGGGGTTCCTGCAGGGCGTGTTCCCGGAACCCCAGACCGTCGAACGGCAGGGCCGGGAGGTCCAGGTCGCCCAGACGCAGATCGGCGGCATCACCTACTCCGCGGAGTGGTTCCAGTACTGCGGCGTCCAGACGTACCCCGGGGTCCGCCCGGACTCCGACCAGGACAACTACTTCCGGTACGCGGAAAGCTCGGAGTACGAGTGGCAGACGCAGGAGGTGTCGGCCGGCGACCGGGTGAACGTCTCCGACTTCGAGGACTACGAGACGTGGGGGAACGGCATCGGCGTGGCGGGGCTGGGCAAGCCGGCGATGGCGACGTGGCGCTCCCAGGACGTGCCGCCGTCGGGGACGTTACCCGTCCAGGTGCTTCGCGTCTCGCCGGACCAGTTCGAGCGGATGCAGGAGAACGTCGACGCCGGTCAGTGGCTGGAGGCGAGCATGCAGGAGAACTTCGTGGCGTGGCTCAACAAGTGCACGCACTTCTGTTGCGTTCCGGCGTTCAAGGGGACGCCCCAGAGCGCCAAGTTCGGCGCCGCCAACGACGTCTACTGCCCCTGCCACCAGTCGGTGTACGACCCGTTCAACCCGCAGGAGTACACGTTCGTCGCACTGCCGCGGCCCGAGGACGAGTGAGTCAGGGCGTCTTGACGTAGGCGTACCCCTGCGACTGGAGTTTCGTGAGTTCGCCGACGCCGGCGGGGACCGTCTCGACGCCCTCCAGCAGGTCGTCGTTCGAGTAGTCGAACGCCTCCATGCTGTTGGCGCACGCCTCGAACGCGACGCCATTCTCGGCGAGCGACCGCACTTTCTCCGGAACGGTCGAGTCCGTCGTGAGGAGTTTGATGCCGACGCCGTTGGCGACGAGCGCGACCCGCTCGACGTCCGTGGTGCCGTCGTCGAGGAGGTTCTTCGCGTTCGCGGTGGCGTGTTTCTGGTGCTCTTCGCCGCTGCTGAAGTGGAAGACCGTGCTCATGGTTGTCGTCTCCGTGGTCGTCGTTTCGGTGTCCGTTTCGGTGGTCGCGGTCGAGTCCGTCCCGGTTTCGGCGTCGGTCGGCGTCGTTTCGCTGTCGGTGCCCGTGCCGGAACAGCCCGCGAGCGCGACCGCGGTGCCGGCACCCGCCAGTTCGAGGAACCGACGGCGAGAGTGGGTTTTCATCGGTCGCACTGAGGGGGCGAATCGTCTTTGTTAACTGGTACATAAAATCGCGGGCGCTCGGTCGACCCTCCGAGCCGTCGTCTCCGTCCGCCTACTCGAACTTTTCGAGCAGGCGACCGTAGAAGCCGTCCTCTCCCCCATCTGCCAGCTTCTCGACGATGAGTTCCGGCGTCGAGCGCGCGAGGTGGTCCTTGACGGGCGAGCGCTCGACCACGAGTTCGCCGTCGACCAGGCCCTTCGCCTCGATGCCGTCGACCGCCACCGGGTAGTCGGCGACGTCGCGTATCTCGTCGGCGAGGTGCGAGACGAACACGCCGGTCACGTCGCGTTCGCGGAGTTCTTCGAGGATGCCCGCGATGATCTTCGCGCTCGCGCCGGGTTCCGTGATGGACTCCAGTTCGTCCACGAGCACGAGTCGATTCCGCGCGCCGTCGGCGAGCGCTCCGAACTCGCGCAGCGTGGCCTCGAACGCGCCGGCGTCGAGGGTTCCCTGCGTCTTGGCGTGGTAGTGCAACTGCTCGAACCGCTGGAGGCGCGCCGACTCGGCGGGAACCGGCAGACCCATCTGAGCGAGGACGACGACGAGCGCGACGAGGTCCAGCGTCGAGGTCTTTCCGCCGCTGTTGACGCCCGAGAGCAGCGCGACGCCGGAGACGCCGTAGTCCACCGGTTCGACGGCCTCGAAGGGGACGTCGAGCAGCGGGGAGCGACCGCCCGCTATCTCGAACCCCCGGCCGCCGAACTCGGGCATCGTGCAGTCGAAGTCCTCGGCGAACCGCGCGACGGCGAGTTCCACGTCGAGTTCCAGCGCGGCCTCGACCAGCCGTTCGGCCGGCCCGCGCCGGTCGGCCAGCGTCCCGGCGAGTTCTCGCTTCCGGCGCTCGGCCCGCCGCGACTTCGCCGTCTGCAACTCCTCGCGCAACCGCGAGACGACGCTCTCGTCGCGCTCGACCGGGAACGTGGGTTCGTCGGGGAACGCCCGCCGAGCGACCTCGGACTCGCCGGCGTCGAGGGCGAGCGCGTCGACCAGGTGGTCGCGGGCCGCCGCGACGGCCGCGTCGTACTCGTCGGCGAGTTCCCGGGAGAGCAACGAGTCGACGCCGGCACCCTGTTCGACCAGCGAGAGGAGGTCCGACCCCTCGATGGTGACGTCGCGCTCGCGGATGGCCTCGCGCATCCGGTCGTCGGCGACGCTCTCGGCCGCCGAGACGGCGGCGTCGAGGTCGGCCAGCGCGGTCGTCAGCCGGTCGAGTTCCTCGTCGCCCGCCACCTCGCCGTCGGCGTCCACCCGGGCCAGTGCGGCTTCGAGTTCGTCCAGGTCCAGCGGCGCGTCCAGGTCGGCGGCGCGATGGACCTCGGCGGCGGCGAGCAGGCGGTCCCGGTTCGCCGCGAAGAAGGCCAGCGGGCGCTCGGGGACGACCTCGGCGGGGTCCTCCGTGGCGTCCGGTTCGACGCGCACGTCGCCCTCGACGGCGACGCCGGCGAACTCCTCGTCGAGCGCGACGACCGTCGAGTACCCCCGCGCCAGTTCGGCGAGTTCGCGCGCGTCGTCGACCACCTCCACCGGGAGTTCTGGGACGGCCTCGCGGGCGGCGGCGTACCGCTCGGCGTCGGTCGTCGCCAGACAGCGGTCCCGGACGGTCACGTCCGGGGGCGACGAGAGCGGTTCGACGCCGGCGAGCGCGTCGAGCACCTCGGGCGCGGGGTCGCGTTCCATCGCCCTCGCGGCGAACTCCCGCACCTCCTCGATGCGGGACTCGGCGGCGCTGGGATAGAACGTTTCGAGGCGCTTCTCGGCGTAGGTCGTCACCGCCCGCTCCTGCAACAGCGAGAGCGCGTCGCGGTACAGTTCGCGCGTCCGGTCGGTCGCGAGGAACCCGCCGGGGTCGTCGTGCTCGGTCCGGATGGCGGCGCGCGCGATGGACGCCGCCCGCCCCTCGGTGACGCCGGGTGCGCGCGTCAGCGCCGCCACGTCGCCGGTTCGTAGCGCGCGCTCCGGGTCGTCGAGTTCCGCCAGCGCGTCGGCCGTCTTCGTCCCGACGCCCGGTATCGCCTCGAACTCCATCGAGCGCGACTTTTCGCGTCACCGTTAAAAAACGTTCCCGACCTGGGCGGCGTCGGGTCGGAGTCGCCGCGACGCGACGGGGCCGACGCGAGGGGCTTTTGCCCGTCCGGACGCAACGACGGTGCATGTCGACTGTCGAGGAGAAACTGTCTGCCGTGCGCGAGGACCTCGCCGAACGGGACGGAGTGCTCGTCGCGTTCAGCGGCGGGGTCGACTCCAGCGTCGTCGCCGCCATCGCTCACGACGCGCTGGGGGACGACGCGGTCGCCTGCACCGCCAGGAGCGAGACGCTCCCCGAGGCGGAACTCGCGGACGCAAAGCGCGTCGCCGACGAGATCGGCGTCCGTCACGAACTCGTCACGTTCAGCGAACTCGACGACCCCTCGTTCGTCGCGAACGACGACGACCGCTGCTATCACTGTCGGACGATGCGCCTCGGGAAGATGTTCGAGGCGGCCGAGCGCCTCGGCATCGAGGTCGTCTGCGACGGGACGAACGCCAGCGACGTGGACGGCGACCACCGCCCCGGCCTGCGCGCGGTCGAGGAACTCGACGCCTACTCGCCGCTGCTCCAGCACGGCGTCACGAAAGCGGAGGTCCGGGAACTCGCCGACCGGTACGACCTCTCGGTGGCGGACAAACCCTCCATGGCCTGCCTCTCCTCGCGCATCCCCACCGGCCTCGACGTGACCGAGACGCGACTCACGCGCATCGAACGGGCCGAGGCCCTGCTCCGGCAGTGGGGCTTCGAGCAGTTCCGCGTCCGCGACCACGACGGCCTCGCTCGCATCGAGGTCGGCGGCGACGAACTGCCGCGGGCGCTCGACGAGGAGTTCGTCACCGCCGCACGCGACCACCTCACCGACCTCGGGTTCGACCACGTCACGCTCGACCTGCACGGCTACCGGACGGGGAGCGTGAGTCCGGACGAGACGGCGGACGCCGCAAGCGCAGGCGACGGGAGCGCGACGGACGAACCGCTCGTCGAGGACGTGTTCGCGGCCGACTATCCGAGCGACGGCGAGTAGAAATCGAAGTGCGTTCGCACCCAAAGGGTGGCAGTTTGCTGGCACGCGAACTGCGGATAGCTGCTGGCACGCGAGCTAGGGCAGGCGCGAACGCTACCGAGGACTTGGAGTTCCATCCCCTTAGTTATCCGCAGGTTACGATGAAGGAAAGCGATCATTGTGACGTCGCCCGGCGAGCGTGCGCCGCGGCGTCGTCCGTCGGTCGCGGGCTATCTGCCCGTCCACTTGAGCAACAGCAGCGTTCCCTCGAACAGGAGGACCATGGTGAGCGCCACCATGAACGGGGCCATCCCGGTCGGGTCGGGGCTGAACAGGAAGGCGAAGCCGAGGAAGCCGCCCCAGAAGTACAGGCGGCGGTTGGCGAGCCACTGGCGGGTCGTCAGCCCCATCATGATGGCGAGCATGATGAGCAGCGGAATCTGGAAGACCACGGCGAGCACGCCCATCATCATCAGGATGAGGTTGAACGTCTTCGTCAGCCCGAACGCGATGGCGATGTCGGCGCTCTTGGTGTAGCTGAGGAAGTACGTGAAGATGGCGGGCAGGATGAGGAAGTAGGCGAACGAGATGCCGACGAACGCCAGCACGAGGCTCGTCGGTACCGCCGCGAGGTAGTACCGACGCTCGTGGGGATACAGACCGGGACGCATGAACAGGTACGTCTGGTACACCATCACCGGCAGCGCGACGACGAGTCCGGCGAGGCTGGCGACCTTCAGCTCCGTCAGCACCAGCGCCAGGGGGTGAAAGAGCCGGGGTCGCGCCTCGTCGACCGGGAGGATGGAGTTCCAGAGGAAGTTGATGACCGTGTCCGCGACGGGGAAGACGAAGACGCTCACCGTGCCGGCGACGACGAGGACGACCGCCAGCCGCTTTATCATCTCCTCTATGTGGGCCGCGAGCGGCATCTCCTCGTCCTGGAGCGGCTCGCTCGGCTGGTCGTTGACGGCCGGCTCGGGGTCTTCCGGTGCGTACATCTCGGAGTCGTCCGGTGGCTGAGGCGTCTCCTCGGACGACTGCGACTTCGAGATGTTGCTGCCCGGTGAGGCCTCCGACTCTTCGCCCATTCACCCGAAGCGTAACGCCCCAGTTCTTATAGGCTTTCTTCATCCTGGGAGACGAGAAGATTGATAACTGGCACGCGGCTACGGTTCCGAAAGCATGTCCACCTCTGGGAGCAGCGTCATCGACGAGGATACCGCCCAGACGGTCGCCAGCGGTCGCGAAACCATCGGCACGATGCTCTCGGCGGCGCAGACCCATCTCCAGAAGGTGTTCGTCGTCTTCGTCGTCGGATTCCTCGGCACCTTCTACGCGATGTCGATGGCGGTCTGGCCGTTCCTCAAGCGGGTCACCACGTCGGAGATGCCGCGGGACATCATGAACAAGGTCGAGATAATCGCGGTGACGCCGTTCGACGTCATCCTGCTGCAGGCGAAGATAGCGATGGTCGCCGGCGTCGTCTTCGCCATCCCCGCGCTGCTCTACCTCGCTCGCGACTCGCTGCGTCGCCAGCAGTGGTATCCCGACGTCTCCATCTCCTACTGGAAGATAGCCGCCTTCCTCGTGCTCGCCGCCGGCCTGTTCGTCGGCGGTCTCTTCTACGGTTACTCGCTCTTCTTCCCCCTGATGTTCCAGTTCCTCGCGAAGAACGCGGTCAACGCCGGCTTCAGCCCGAAGTACGGCATCGTCGAGTGGACCCAGTTCGTCATCATCCTCTCGGTGTCGTTCGGTCTGGCCGCCGAGATGCCGCTCATCATGAGCGGACTCGGCTACACCGGCATCGTCCCCTACGAGACGTTCCGCGACAAGTGGCGGTACGCCGTTCTCGGCATCTTCGCCTTCGGCGCGATGTTCTCCCCGCCGGACCCGTTCACCCAGCTGATGTGGGCCGCGCCGCTGGTCGTCCTCTACGGCTTCAGCCTCTACCTGACGAAGATGGTCGTGACCATCAAGCGAGGGACCGGCGACGTGAGCCTGGGCGGGACGCTCCGGCGGAAGTGGAACCAGGTCCTGGGTCTCACGCTGCTCGCGGCCGTCGGGACGTATCTCTTCGTCACCCGGGGCGGCGGCGTCTACGTCCAGGAACGACTGCTACCGATGCTTCCGGCGAAGTACAGTCCGGAGACGTTGCCCACCGTCCAGCAACTGTTCGGTCTCCCGCGGGAGACGGCCGTTCTGGCGGCCACCGCCGTCGTGGCGCTGGCCGTGCTGGTCGTAGCGGTGCTGTACTACCTCTTCACCGGCATCCAGGAGACGGCCGCCCCGGGCCAGGGCGAGGCGTCGGCCAGGGCGACCGGCGGTCCGGCCGACCTCGACGTGTCCACCCTCGACGCCTCGGGCGTTCGCGCGGCCCCGCCGGAACTGTTCGCGGAGATGAGCGAGGCCGAATCGCTCCAGCACGCCCAGTCGGCGATGGACGACGACGACCCCGAGAAGGCCCAGGCCATCCTCGACCGCTTCGACGCGGTCACCGAATCCGAGTCCGGGGACGCAGACGCGGCGAGCGAGGACGAAGACGGCGCGCCGCTCGCGGAGGACGTCGCGCGCCAGCCGAGCGAGAGCGGCGGCGGTGGCGGCGGGAACGTCTTCCAGAGCACGGCCGCCGGGATGGCGGACGCGTTCACCGAGGAGGAGACCACCGAGGACGACATCGGCGGCTACTACTACGACCTCGCGTTCATCTTCCAGAGCCTCACCTCGAAGATGTTCCGCATCGTCGCGGTGTTCATGCTGGTGCTCGCGTCGGTGTTCGTCGCGCTCTACCGGGGCGGCATGAGCGCGATAAACGAGGACTTCACGTCGCGGGTCCCCCAGCACGTCATCGCCGAGGTGGTCCAGGACGGCGGTACCCTGCTCCCCATCGTCACCCTCCACCCCGTCGAGGCGCTCGTGTTCGAGGTGAAGATAAGCACCCTGCTGGGCGCGCTGACCGTCCTCCCGATGGTGCTGTACTACGCGTGGCCGGCCATCGAGGAGCGCGGCCTCGTTCGCGGCGGGGGCGACCGTCGCATCTTCTTCGTCTGGGGCGGCGCGCTGCTCGGCGGTCTCCTCCTCGGGAGCGCCATCGGGTACGGGTTCGTCGCGCCGAGCATCATCTCGTGGCTCGTCGTGGACGCGAACCAGGCCAACATGGAGATCGCCTACAGGGTGAAGAACTTCTTCTGGCTGGTGTTCGCGACCACCGTCGGCATCGGCTTCCTCGTCGACGTGCCGGTGACCATGCTACTGTTCGAGCGGGGCGGCATCGTCTCCTACGACACCTTCCGCGAGCGCTGGCGGGTGTTCGTCATCGGCGTGTTCGCGGTCGCGGGACTGGTGACGCCGGACAGCCTCTACACGATGTTCCTCGTCGCCGTTCCCACCTCGCTCGCCTACGGCATCGGACTCGCGCTGCTCTGGGTCGTCACCCTCGGCGGTCGGCGCGGCTGACCCCGGCCCGCCGTTCCGTACGAACACGGCTCGACGACGCCGTTGCGGGGAGCGTGCCTTCTGACGGAGCGTTTAAGTTTCCGACCGATAATACCCGGATATGACCAAGATAAGCGTCGAAGTGCCCGACGAGCTTCTCTCGGACCTGGACGACCACGTCGGCGAGGACGGCAAGTTCGTCAACCGCAGCGAGGCCATCCGGGCGTCGGTCCGGAAAATGCTCGACATCCTCGACGAGATCGACGAACGCCACGGGAGACTGGAGGATGACTGAGACGGGACGGCGAGGAGACGCGATCGGAACGGGCCAGCTGGCCATCGTCGGACTGTTCGTCACCGCGCTGGTGACGGCCCAGTTGACCGCGGCGAAGGTGTTGCAGTTCGGCCTGCCGTTCTCCCTGCCCGTGACGGGGGACGCGCTCGTCCTGCCGGGGGCGGCGCTCGCCTACGCCCTGACGTTCTTCGGGTCGGACTGCTACGCCGAACTGTACGGCAAGCGGCCGGCCCAGCGGCTGGTCAACGTCGGGTTCGCGATGAACTTCGTGATGCTGGCGCTGGTCTACTCGACCATCGCGGCACCGGCGGCCCGGTCCAGCGTCGACCCCCAGCAGTTCAGGACCGTGCTCGGCGCGAGCACCAACATCGTCGTCGGAAGCCTGCTGGCGTATCTCGTGAGCCAGAACTGGGACGTGATCGCCTTCCACAAGATTCGGGAGTGGACGGACGGCGACCACCTCTGGGCGCGGAACGTCGGTTCGACGGCGAGCAGCCAGGCCATCGACACCGTCATCTTCGTCTCGGTGGCGTTCGCCGTCCTGCCGGAACTGGGCGTCAACCCCGAACTCGGCCTGCCGACGGAGGTCCTGCTGTCGCTGATGGTCGGCCAGTACGTCTTCAAACTGCTCGTCGCGGTGTTCGACACGCCGTTCGTCTACGCCGTCGTCGGCTACCTGCGGTCGCGCGGCCACGTCGCGTCCCGCCCGCGAACGGCGGACTGACCCCGGGTCAGTCGACGCGCTCGGCGAACCCGAACCGCGGCTTCACCTCGTCGACGCGTATCTCGACCGTCTCGCCCTCCTCCGTGCCGGGGACGAACAGCGTGTAGTTCTCCACCTTGGCGACGCCGTCGCCCTCGCTGCCGACGTCCTCGATGGTGACTTCCAGCCTGTCGCCCTCGCTAACCGGCGCGGTGAGCCGACCCCGGGCGACCAGGTACACCTCCGAGGACTCGTCCCGGGAGGCGTCCGGGCTCATCGTCCGGACGTACTGGAACTCGTCCTCGACGTCCGCCCGGAAGTCGTCCAGGTCCGGCCCCTGGAACACCTTCACGACGAAGTCCCCGCCCGATTCGAGCAGTTCCGTGGCCGTCTCGAACGCCTGGCGCGCGAGGTGGACCGAGCGCGCGTGGTCGACGGTGTACTCGCCGGTCATGTTCGGAGCCATGTCCGACATCACCACGTCCGCCTCGCCGACGGTCTCGACGACGTTCTCACGGGTCTCCTCGTCGGTCATGTCGCCCCTGACGGTCTCGACGCCGTCTAGCGGGTCGATGCGCTGGAGGTCGACGCCGACGACCGTCCCCGACTCGCCGACGCGCTGGGCGGCCACCTGGAGCCAGCCGCCGGGGGCAGCGCCGAGGTCGACCACAGTCGCGCCCTCGTGGAGGAGGTCGGCCTCGTCGTCTATCTGCTGGAGCTTGTACGCCGACCGGGAGCGATACCCCTCCTGTTTGGACTTGTTGTAGTAGTGGTCCTTCGTCATTTATTGCGTTCACGTAACCGGCGCGGGCGTTTACGCGCTTCGCTCTCCCGGCCGGACCATCTCGCCGGCCATCCGCAGTCCGCCCGCGAAGGGTATCGCCGTCGTCTCCGCCTCCGGCACCGTCTCGGCCCACCGCTCGTACTCCGCCATCGACGCGAAGGCGTTCACGTAGGTGCAGATCTGCCCGTACGCGACCTCCGGGTCGAAGCCGTCCGTCGCGGCGTCGCCCGCGCCGAGCGACAGCACCGCGTCCGACGGCGCGAACGTCATGCTCTCGCGCCCGACCTCCGCGACGACGGTCTCCGAGTCGACCGGCGTCTCGGAGCGGATTCGAACCGCGCCGTCGGTCAGGAACGGGACGAGGAGCGCGTCGAGGTCGCAGTGGAAGTGCCTCGTCTCGACGTCGACGGTGGCCTCGTGGCGCGAGTCGTCGGTGAGACAGAGGTCCTCGACGGCCGGCGGCCAGTCGGTGGCCGTCCGGGCGCGACGCCGGAACTGCTCGACCCACTCGCCGAGCGTTTCCGGTCGGTCCGAGAGGTCGAACGCCCGTGCGAACCGCGCGCCGAGTTCCGGGGGGACCGCTCGATTTCGGTACGACGATTCCTCGAACGACACCGTCTTTTCGCGACTGTCGTGCGTCATGCGACTACACTTTGGGACCTGAAGCTATTAAGATACGGAGTCCAAAGTATTAGAGTGGATTCGGAGGTTCGAAGCTATGACCGAGAGCGACTGTCCGACCGGAGACCCGACCTGCTACTGTCCGCTCACCGACGTGATAGACGTCCTGGGGCGAAAGTACGCCATCCCGGTCGTCTGCGCCGTCGACGCGCACGGACGGCTCCGGTTCGGCGACCTCGAAACCCACTTCCCGGACGCCAGCACGTCGACGCTGTCGGCGCGACTGGACGACCTCCAGGCGGCGGGGCTGGTCGACCGGACGCAGTACGACGAGATTCCGCCGCGCGTCGAGTACGAACTCACCGACGACGGGCGCGAACTCGCCGACCGACTCGAACCGCTGGTGGAGTGGGTCGCCGACCGGGAGTGAGAAGCGAGGAGGATAGACGGACGAACCCGAGCGGACGAGGGCGGCGGGGCGAGGAGGACGGCGGGAAAGGCGGGGATCGAGCGAGGACCGACGGACGGGAGCGAGACCGACGGACGGAAGCGCCTCTCGCGCCCACGCGCGCGAACGGGTGACTTTTTATGGCGGGGTTTCGTAGCCTCCGCCAACATGTTCAAGGCTATCGTGAGTGCCGACACGCTCCGGACTACTATCGACTCCGTGGGCGTGCTGGTGGACGAGTGCAAGATCCACCTCGAAGAGGATGGCCTCTCTATCAAGGCGGTCGACCCGGCGAACGTCGGGATGGTGGACCTGCAGCTCGACGCCGAGGCGTTCGAATCCTACGAGGCCGACGGTGGCGTCATCGGCGTCAACCTCGACCGACTGGACAGCATCGCCGGCATGGCGAACTCCGACCAGCTCGTCGAGATGGAACTCGACGAGGAGACGCGAAAGCTCCACATCCAGATCGACGGCCTGGAGTACACGCTCGCGCTCATCGACCCGGACTCCATCCGTCAGGAGCCGGACATCCCGGACCTCGACCTCTCGGCGAACGTCGTCATCGAGGGCACGGACATCGACCGCGCCGTCACCGCCGCCGACATGGTGAGCGACCACATCGCGCTCGGCGTCGACGAGGACGACGAACTCTTCTACGTCGACGCGGAGGGCGACACCGACGACGTCCACCTTGAACTCACCCGCGAGGACCTCATCGACCTCACCGTCGGCCCGGCGCACTCGCTGTTCTCTCTCGACTATCTCAAGGACATGAACAAGGCCATCCCGAAGAACGGCGAGGTCTCCGTCGAACTCGGCGAGGAGTTCCCCGTCAAGATGCACTTCGAGATAGCGGAGGGGCTGGGACAGGTCTCCTACATGCTCGCGCCGCGCATCCAGAGCAACTGAACGTTCTACGTCTCCTTCGGCCTACAGGCTCCGGTCGATGACCGACTTCGCGGCCTCCGCCTTCTCCTTCCAGCCGTAGCCCGTCTCGTAGACGTGGCGCTTCTCGTCGACCAGTTCTCCGGGCGAGGACTCCTCGAAGCCGCCCCGGTTCCACGTCCCGCTGTCCCGCAGCCACTCGACCACGTTCTCGCGGGTCTCCTCCCAGGAGAGACCGACCATCTCGTACCAGGCGACCATGGCGAAGACGGCGTTGTCGTGACAGCCCGGGACGCTGCCTTTCTCGTAGATGGTGCGCATCGGTTCGATGGTCGGCTCCGAGACGGTCTCGCGGAACTCCTCGGCCGACAGCAGGCGGAGCGCGCCGTCCGTCTCGACGACGCGCTGTTCGTGGCGCAGGCGGTCGAGCGCCGCCTCGTGGAGCGCGTCCCAACTGCCGTGCGCGGCGTCGCGCAGTTCGCGTTCGGTACGGGCCTCGGCCGAGAGGACGGCCACCACGTCGACGTAGGCCTTCTCGATGTCGGCCCAGGGCTCCCCGTCGAACCGGCAGTCCGGGCCGTGGAGGTTTGTCGTGGTCCGGCAGTCCGGACAGGGGTACTCGAAACGTGGCACGCACCGGCGTTCGAACGCCGCGGTAATAACCCGTTGGGTTCGCTCCGGCGCGGGTAACGGCGCGTTTCCTCCCGACGCCGAACCGGCGCGGCGGGGTAATCGTTCGTTACCGTCGGACCGTCGCGTTTATCGGGGACCGGTTCGGAACGGGATAGCATGAACGCGCTCCACGCCCGGTACCCGTTCCTGTCGGCGGCCCGCGACGCGGTCCGCGAGGCGGACGTGGAGATCGCCGCCGTCGTCTCCGGCGACGGCGACCGCCATCCCGCCGTCGAGCGCGGCGTCGAACGCGTGCGCCGGGCGCTGATGGACGGCACGGTCCGACCGCCCGAAGACGGCCGGCGCTGGAACACGAGCGCGGAACTGCTCTCCTATCCCGTCGCGCGCCTGCTCGTCTCGCTGCTGGACGCGCCGGGGGCCGTGGAGAAGTACGCCAGCGCGGAGGCGGACACCGCCTACGAGACGTTCACGTACGACTTCGAACACCAGGACGACCGGACGCGCGAGACCATCGACCTCGACGCGCTGCTCGCGGACTTCGACCTCGCGGACGCGGTGGAGCGGCGTCGGGAGGGGTTCGGCGTCGCGGTCGGCACCTACCTCTCGCTCGCGGCCGACCTGCGCGGGGACCGGTGGCGACTCGCCGGGCGACGACTCGGCGACGGTCGGGTCGCCGTCACGGCGGCCGAACTCCACGAACTCCTCCGGGAGTCGGTGAAAGCCCGCGTGGCGGCCGACCTCCCGCTGGACGTGCCCGAGGAACTCGCGGCCAGTCTCGCCGACGAGGTGTCGGAACTGGAGTCGTCGTTCACGGACGCCGACTTCTCTCACGACATCGACACGCTCGCGCCGCCGCTCTTCCCGCCGTGTATGAAGGCGCTGGTCGAGCGTGCGCGGAGCGACGACGCGCTGGACGACCACTCGTGGTTCTCGCTGGTCGCGTTCCTCACCGGCATCGGCCTCGACGCGGACGAGGTCCTGTCGTTCTGTGCGGTCGAGTCCGGGTCGAAGGCCGACAGGGTGCGCTATCGGGTCGAACGCGTCGCCGACGACGGCGACGGTCAGTACGCGCCGCCGAGTTGCGCGACGATGCAGGCGTACGGCGACTGCGTCGACCCGGACGAGCGCTGCGAGTCCATCACGCACCCCATGGCGTACTACGAGGACGCGCTGGCCGACGGCGGCGAGGTGACGGACTGGCGCGAACGAGAAGCGTAGTTCTAGTGCTGGTTGGCCAGCCAGTAGCCGATACCGCTCATCAGGACGACGAAGGCGACGATGATACCGACGATGGCGAGCGCTCCCTGCTCCGTCAGACCGCCGCTGTCGTACTGCATACCGACGACCATGGTCCCGACGATGAAGAACCCGACCGCAGCGACGGAGATGACGATATCGCGGAGCGTCTCGCGCTCGACGTTCATGGGCGTCCGTTTCCGCGGTGGTTTCAAAAACACTGCGTTTCGAAGTCGCTCCGACCGCGTCGAACGCGCAGCGGTCCGGCTACCCTCGCACCGGCCTCGCTCTCCCTCCCTCGTCGACCCCTCGCCCGTCCCGCTCGTCGGCCCCTCGTCGGCCGGTCGAATCGACTACCCCTCCCGGTCGTCGAACCGGGGGTAGTTCAAGCCGCCGTTACCGCCGAATCCAACCGCGAGAGGCACGTGAGCTTGCAGAAACAGGTGAAACCCTTACCAGCGTCCAGCCCCTACGGTTCGATACGCGGACCCGACGGACGGCGCGACGAGAACGTCGAACAGCGCCGAGACAGCAGCCACGGTAGCCGTGTCGAGACGGACCGCACAGGAGGAAGCAACTATGCCAAACACAGCCGCTTCCAGGAAAGCATCGCTAGCACCGCTCCGCGAGACGGGCGAGGAGGACGCTCGGTCCCAGCGCGCCCGCGCGGAGCGGATGGCCGTCGCGCCGCTCGGCGGCGGTCTCTACGAAGTCGAAAGCCAGAGCGACGAGACGTACTTCGTCGACCTCCCCGGCGGTCGGTGTACCTGCCCGGACCACATGTTCCGCGGCGTCCGGTGCAAGCACGTTCGCCGGGTCGCCATCGAGATCAACGAGGGGCGCGTCCCCCCGCCGGGCGAGAAGGCCGCGGAGTGTACGTCCTGCGGAACGACGGTGTTCGTCGACGAGAACGCCGACGGCGTCCACCTCTGCGAGCGCTGCGATTTGCCGACGGGAACGCCGGTCGTCGACCGCGAGTCGGGCGACCTGCTGGTCGTCGTCGAGGTGACCGACCGGCGCGCCGACGAGGTCGAGGTGCCGGACCGCGACTGCACCGTCGCGGAGTACCCGAACAACGTCGACTATCCGGACGACGACCCGGTGGTCGAACTGCTCTACCCGCTCCCGAACGACCTCGGCCCGGGAGAGATCCAGCCGCGCCACCTCCGGCGCTACTCGTTCCCGCTCTCGCGACTCGAACGGTACGAACAGCAGGACGACGATCAGACGGCGCTGACGGACTTCCCCGCCGCGACGCAGGAGGAGTAGACGGTTACTCGGTGCCGTTCAGCTGGATGTAACGGACCTCTATCATGCGCTCGTCGGCCTCCAGGGCATCTTTCGCCTCGTCGGTGAGCGCGTCGTCCAGATTGTAGACGGAGAGCGCCTCGCCGCCGATGGTACCGCGGGCGTTGAACATCCCCGCGATGTTGACGCCGTGCTCGCCGAGAACGGTGCCGACGAACCCGATGACGCCGGGTTCGTCGCGGTTGCGCGCGACGACCATGTGGCCGTGCGGGATGGCGTCGACGCGGTAGCCGTCGATGCGGACGATGCGCGGGTCGTCGCCCGCGAACAGCGTCCCTTCGACGGTTATCTCCTCGTCCTTGCCGGCGACGGTGACCGCGACCAGGCTCTGGAAGTCCTCGGCCTGGCGGGTCTTGCTCTCGGTGACCTCGACGCCGCGCTCCTCCGCTATCTGGGGCGCGTTGACGGCGTTGACCTGCCACTCCAGCGGTTCGAAGACGCCCTTCTGGGCGCTCGCCGTGACGAGTTCCACGTCCTCCTCGGCGATGTCGCCCTCGTAGCTCACCTCGACGCGCTCGATGCGCTCGTCCAGCAGTTGCGTCGCTATCTTGCCGGCGGTCTCGCCGATGGCGATGTACGGCTCGACGCGCGGGAACGCGCTCTTTTCGATGGACGGCGCGTTCAGCGCGTTCATCACCGGCTCCTCGTCGAAGGCGGCGAGCACCTGGTCTGCGGTGCTGGTGGCGACGTTCTCCTGGGCGGCCTCGGTGCTCGCGCCGAGGTGCGGCGTGACGACCACGTCGTCGACGTCGAGCAGCGGGTTGTCCGGGGAGACGGGTTCGTCGGCGAACACGTCCACCGCCGCGCCCGCGAGGACGCCGTCGAAGACGGCGTCGGCGAGCGCCTGCTCGTCGACGACGCCGCCGCGCGCGCAGTTGACGACGTATCCGCCCTCGAGCTGCGCGAGCTCCTCGTCGCCGATGAGTCCCTCCGTCTCGGGGGTCAGCGGCGTGTGGACGGTGAGGAAGTCGGCACGAGCGAGGCAGTCGTCGAGGTCGACGAGTTCCGCGCCGAGCTGGGCGGCGCGCTCCTCGCTGATGTAGGGGTCGTAGGCGACGAGGTCCATCCCGAGGCCGTCGAGCTTGCGCGCGACCTCCTGGCCGACCCGACCGAGGCCGAGGATGCCGAGCGTCTTGCCGTTCAGTTCGGTGCCGAGGTAGTCGCCTTTCGCCCACTCGCCGTCCCGGAGTCGGTCGTGGGCCTGCGGGATGGAGCGCGCGACTGCGAACGCCATCGCGACGGTGTGTTCGGCGGCGGCGCGGACGTTGCCCTGGGGCGCGTTGGCGACGATGACGCCCTGTTCGGTGGCGGCGTCGATGTCGATGTTGTCGACGCCGATGCCGGCGCGGCCGACGATGACGAGGTCGGACGCGGCTTCGAACACCTCACGCGAGACGTCGGTCCCGGAGCGGACGACGAGCGCGTTCGCGTCCGAGACGGCGTTCAGGAGCGCGTCACCCTCGACGTCGTAGGCGGTCTCCACGTCGTGGCCCGCCTCGCGGAACCGTTCGAGGCCCGCGTCGGCGATAGGGTCCGTTACGAGTACCTTCATAGCAAGATAGGACGCTCTCATCGGGATAACCCTTTCTCTGCCTGCGAACCTTGCCAATATATTTCTACAATTATAACAGGGAAATTTTCTGGGCGGAGCTGTCGGACGTTCGTGAGGGCGAGAAGAGCGGGGTCCGAACTCCACCCCGCGCCAGCCAGCGGCGGTGCGCGGATGGACCCGGCGAACCCGGGAGGGCGACGACCGCGAGCGTTCGACGTTACGCCTCGGGGGCGAAGTTCCGCACGACGTAGACGGCACCGGCCGAGACGACGGCGACCACGACGCCGACGAGGGCGGCGTTGAGCAGCAGATTGCTCACGGCGAGCTTCGTCCCGCCGACGAGGATGGCCGATGGGATGCCCTCGACGGCACCCATGCCGGCGCTGGTGGTCATCTGCGCTTCGGTGCTGAGCTGCTGTGCCTGGCTCGAGAGTTCGGGGCTCGGGACGGGCTCTATCTGGGTCGAGGCGAGGAAGCCCACCAGCGTCACCAGTACGAACGAGCCGACGGCGGAACTCGCGGCGGCGTTGACGTACGCCTCGCGGTCCTCGACGTCGAGGGTGGTGCCGACGTACGTGCCGGTGAGGACGCCGAGCAGGGCCGCGAGCAGCGGCGCACCGTTGATAGCCTGCGACGCCAGCCGGTTCATGTGCATCTGGCTGAGTATCGCGTCGAGGTTCTCGACGTTGTCCTCCAGCACGTTCGACACCGTCCCGCTGAGGTCGGGCTGGAGCACCGCACCGCCGAGAATGCCGACGGCGACGAGACTCAGCCCGACGGCGAGTCCGACGATGGCGTACATCCCGGTGAAGAACTTCAGGTACTCCTTCGTGCGCGGTTTCGTCAACAGCCGCCCGAGCGACTCCTGCTGCGGGTGTGCGCCGGGCTGCGGTTGGGGCTGCGCCGGGGTCTGTCCCTGCGTCTGTACGTTCGCTTGTTGACCGCTGTCTGACTGTCCTGACATCAGACACCAAATATGAACGATAGGTTTTATAATTTTGCTTATTGACAGGGTGGCGGATAGCTTTTTGTTTCTTTACTTCCTGACGGAGTTAAATTCCAAGATGGCTGCGTCGCGTTTCGACCGAACGGACGACTATCTGCCGGGAACACCCTCTTTTAACCCGGCCGACGACGAACGCGGGAGTGAATGAAGGTAGTCGCGTTCGACTTCGACGGCACGCTCTCGGACTCGGAGATGACGGTCCTGCTCGGCGAGCGCCAGGGGACCGTCGAGCGACGGTCGACGGACGGCCGCGCGGAGAGCGTCGACGTCGCCGAGGAGATGGCCACCATCACCGCGCGGGCGATGAACGACGAGATAAGCTACGCGCGGAGTCTGCGGGACCGTGCCGCCCTGCTGGAGGGACTCTCGCTGGAGGCGGCAGAGGAAGCCTACGGCGACGTGACCCTGCGGCCGGGCGCGGCCGACCTGCTCGACGCGCTCGCGGAGAAGGGAACGCACGTCGCCATCCTCACCGGTGGATTCGAGGACGGCGTCCGGGCGGCCCTCGAACGCGAGGGCGTCGCCGTCGACGAGATAGTCGCCAACCGCCTGCCGGACGACGGCGAGGCGCTGACCGGCGACGTAGAGGGGTCGCTCATCGAGGGAACGAAGGACGAGGCGCTGGAGCGACTCGCCGCGGAGAACGACGCCGACATGGTGAACACCGTGGCGGTCGGCGACGGTGCGAACGACCTGCCGATGCTGGAGGTCGCCGGTCTGGCGGTCGGCTTCGAACCCAAGCCCGCGGTCGAATCGGCCTGCGACGTGGTCGTCTCGGACATGGCGGAACTGCGCGAGGTGCTGGAACGAAAGAACGCCATCTGAGGGCGATTCCTCCGCGGAGGGACTGTCGACCGTGATATCACGCTTCTCGCCATCTTTATCTACTCTCGAAGCGTCTGAATTATCGGTGAATTTCGATGGAACGTTACACCCCCTTCGAGGAGATGGACCGGATGTTCGACCGGATGCGCTCGCAGATGTGGCTGGCGAGCGGCGCGGACGTACGCGGGCACGGCGACTCCGGCGGACGGACCCCGGACGAACCGGAGACGCGACGCTCCGGCGACGTGACCGTCGAGACGAGCGACGAGGCGGACGTCGAGCGTCGCGACGGGTCGGCTGTTCCCGCGACCCGCGAGTACGATAGCGCCGCGACCGGCAGCGAGCAGTGGGGCACTCGCCTCGTCGAGCGCGACGGCGAGTTCGTCCTGGTCGCGGACCTCCCCGGCTTCGAGACGGACGATATCGAACTGACGTTCGCGGACGGCACCCTCGCCGTCGCGGCGAGTCACGAAGACGACGAGGAGTCGTTCGCCCGTTCGCGCGAGGCGTCCGAGCGCGTCTCGGTTCCGAAGGACGTCGACGCCGACGCCATCACCGCCAGCTACCGCAACGGCGTGCTGGAGGTCCGTCTTCCCCTCCTCGCCGACGAGGACGCCGTCCGCCGCATCGAGATAGACGGCTGAACGCGCCCTTCGGTCGCGAACCCGTGACGCCGGGGGCCGGACGACGCGACCCGGAGCGGTCGCGTCACTGGTCCGGCGGTGAACGTCTTCCGAGCGTCACCCGGACCTGCTGGCGCTCGCCGTTCCGGACGACGGTCATCGTCACCGTCTCGCCGGGCCGCGACTCCGCGAGGACGCTGGAGAGGTCCTCGGCGGACTGGACCGGCTGGCCGTCGACGCGGACGATGACGTCACCGCCGACCGGGACCTCCACGCCCTCGACGGTTCGGGTGCGCTGGCTGCCCTGCAGGACGCCGCTCGCGGGGCTGTTCGCCAGTACGTCGACGACGAGCACGCCCTGCGCGCGTTCGAGGCCGTTCGCCTCCGCGACGACCGGCGACAGCTCCGTCGAACTGATGCCGAGGAACGCGTGACTGTAGCTCCCGTTCTCGACGAGCGGGGGGACCACCCGGCGTATCACCTCCGCCGGGATGGCGAACCCGAGGTTCTCGCTGGCCCGGATGCCGGCGGTGTTGACGCCGACGACTTCGCCGGCACAGTTGACCAGCGGACCGCCGCTGTTACCGGGGTTGATCGGTGCGTCGGTCTGGATGACGTCCGGGATGGAGAACCCCTGCTGGCTGGGAATCGTCCGGTTGAGCCCGCTGACTATGCCCCGCGTGATGGTTCCCTGGAGACCGAGCGGGCTCCCGAGCGCGGCGACCGGTGCGCCGGGTTCGGCCTGGCCGTCCGCCACCGGCAGCGGCGCGGCGTACCCCGGAACGTTCCGGACGCGCAGTACCGCGAGGTCGCTGTACGGGTCGGTGCCGACGACGGTCGCCGTCCGCCACTCGCCGCGGTCGAACTGTAGTTCCACGTTCGTCGCGTTGGCGACGACGTGCTGGTTCGTGACGACCAGGTTGTCGTCGTAGAGGAAGCCCGACCCCAGGCCGGACTGGCCGTCCTCCGTGGTGACCCGCACCGAGACGACCGAGTCGATGGCCCGGTCGTACAGCTGCGTGAAGTTACACTGCCGGCCCTGCTGCTGTTCCTGCTGGCCCGACGCTCGGTCGTCCTGCTGGCCGACGGACGCCGTCGCTGCCACCCCTCCCGCACTCGCGGTCACCAGCGCGACCACGAGTACCGTGACGAGTCGATTTTGCATCCCGGACCTCCCACGACGCCCCGAGCAATGAAAGCCGCGGCCCACGAGTCGGAGTATCGGCGAGCGGCGTGCCGCGACGCCGCGGTCTCCGACCGCCGCTTCGACCGCTACTCCCGGAGCGACTCGATGGCGTCGCGGACGTACTCGGCCATCCGCTCGGCGCGGCGCTCGGCCTCCTCGCCCGTGACGTTCCCCTGCAGGAACAGCGACCGGACGTACGACACGGTGTCGACGAGTCGGTAGACGTCGCCTCGCTCGTCGAAGCCGTCCGGAAGCGGCCGCACCGACTCGTAGCCGGCGCGGAACGCCGACTCGGCGCGCTCGCCCTCGTTACTGCGGAGCGGAATCGCCGTCCGCCAGTAGTCGTGCTCGCCGGGGCCGGCGAGCGCGTGCTCGAAGTCGATGACGCAGGTCACGTCCCCGCCGTCGGTCCCGACGTGGTCCGGCAGGTAGTTGCCGTGACAGAGGACGGGGTCGCCCGCCCCGGCGAGCAGGCCGGGACGGTCCCGGACGAACGCCAGCGCGTCGGCCGCCACGTCCGCGTACTCCCGTCCCCGGTCGTGGGTCGCCAGGAACGCCTGCCGGTCGGCGAGGAACGCACAGACCGTCTCGTGCCACGTCTCGCGGGCGTCGAGAGCGAGTTCGCCGTCCGCCGCCTCGAAGAAGCCGGGGGCGCCGAAGGCGGTCTCCTCGTGGAGCGTCGCCAGTCCCGCGCCCATCGTCCGGGCGCGCGCCTCGTCGACCGCCACGGCGTCCTGCGGTGCGTCGTCGCACCACGCCGCGACGAAGTGGTCGGCGCCCGCGGCGAGGACCCGGGGGACGGGAACCGACGTCTCCCGTCCGACGTGGCGCAGGATTTCGGCTTCGGTCGCCGGGTCGCCCTCGTCGCTCGTCGCTAGCTTGCAGACGGCGCGCCGTCCGCCGAGCGCGACCTCGTAGGTGACGTGGGGCGGTACCTCGTGGAGGGGGCCGCGAACCTCGTACTCGTCGGCGTGCGATGCCAGTCGCTCGCGTACGTCCCGTTCGCGTACGTCTCGTTCGTCTTCGTGCATGGTTGGTTCGCCGCGTGACGGGCGGCGACCGGCCGGAGCGCACCGACCGTCCAGCGCGGGTGCTGCGGCTCCGGCCGAGAAGATGGACGGCTCACTCTTCTCCGCTTTCCGTCATAAATCTTCGGTCGCGGGTGAGTCTTTGAAAAACCTGTTCGTACGCCGCGATGCCGGCCACTGACCCTGATTGCTGCGCCGCCGCGACGAGACTACTCGTAAGCGGCAATCCGGTCGCTGACCGCGATTGCCGTGCCATCGCGACGAGACTACTCGTAAGCGGCAATCCCGGTCAGATCCTCCCCCAGCACCAGGGTGTGGATGTCGTGGGTGCCCTCGTAGGTGTAGACGGTCTCCATGTTGGCCATGTGGCGCATCGGGGGGTAGTCGGTGGTGATGCCGTTGCCGCCGAGCATCTCGCGGGCGACGCGGGCCTGGTCGCGGGCCATCCGGACGTTGTTGCGCTTGGCCATCGAGACGTGCTGGGGGCGCATGTCGCCGCGCTCTTTCAAGTCCGCGAGCCGGTGGGCGAGCAACTGGGCGGTCGTTATCTGGGTGGCCATCTCCGCGAGCTTCTCCTGCTGGAGCTGGAACCGCGCGATGGGGCCGCCGAACTGCTCGCGGTCGGTGGCGTAGTCGCGGGCCGTCTCGAAGCAGTCCCGGGCCGCGCCGACCGCACCCCACGCGATGCCGTAGCGGGCCTGCGTGAGACACGACAGCGGCCCCTTCATCCCCTCGACGTCCGGCAGGACGTTCTCCTTCGGAATCCGGACGTTCTGGAGGCCGATTTCGCCCGTGACGGAGGCCCGCAGCGAGAGCTTCTCCCCTATCTCGTTGGTCGTCACGCCGTCGCGGTCGGTCTCGACGAGGAAGCCCCGGACGGGGTCGTCCTCGGCGGAATGGTCGCGCGCCCAGACGACCGCCACGTCCGAGATGGGTGAGTTGGTGATCCACGTCTTCGAGCCGTTCAGCACGTACTCGTCGCCCTCCCTCTCGGCGCGGGTCTCCATCCCCGAGGGGTTCGAGCCGTGTTCGGGTTCGGTCAGGCCGAAACAGCCCACCGCCTCGCCCGTGCCGAGGTCCGGCAGCCAGCGCTCTTTCTGCTCCTCGGAGCCGTAGGCGTAGATGGGGTACATCACGAGCGCGCCCTGCACGCTCGCCATCGAACGCAGACCGGAGTCGCACGCCTCCAGTTCCTGCATCAGCAGGCCGTACGCTTTCTCGCTGACCCCCGGCAGGCCGTACCCCTCCAGGTTCGGCGCGTAGAAGCCGAGTTCGCCCATCTCGGGGATGACCTCGGTCGGGAACGTGCCCTCCTCGAAGTGTTCGCCGACGTCCGGCTTGACGTTCTCCTCGACGAACTCCCGGGCGGTGTCCCGTATCATCCGCTCCTCCTGGTCGAGGTCGGCCTCCAGTGAGACGTAGTCCAGCATGGTTGTCCCTGTGGGACCGGTCGTGAAAAACACTCCTACTCGGTGGCCGAACCGCCGCCCCGATACGTTCCGGTTCCGGCGACTGTCGCCGGTTTATACCTCGGTCGGGCACCGAAAGGGGACGTGGGCCTCACCTACCTCCAGGCCGCAGTCGTCTCGCTCGCCGCGGGAATCGTCGTCGGTGGCGCGCTCGCGGTCTTCGACCTGCCGAGTCCGGCCCCGGCCACCCCGGTCGGCGTCGTCGCCGGCGCGACGACGCTGCTCGGCATGTTCGTCGGTCACTGGTTCGTGACGTCGGGGCCGCTCTGATTCGCCGCCGGCGCTCGCTCGCCCGATGGCCGCCAGCACCGCGGGTAGTCGGTCAGGTTCTCGTACCCCGATTCGGTGACGACGACGAGGTCCTCGATGCGCACCCCGCCACGGTCGGGGTCGTAGACGCCCGGTTCGACCGTCACCACGTTGCCCGCTTCGAGTTCGGCGTCGCTCGACAGCGAGGGCGCTTCGTGCAGCGAGCGGCCGACCCCGTGGCCCGTGCCGTGGTACATGCCGACCTCGACCGCCCCGGAGTCGAAGCCGTGGTCGCCGAGCACCTCGGTCGCGCGCTCGTGGACGGCGCTCGCCCGTGTGCCGGCACCGCCGTCGAGCACGGCGAGCGCGGCGTCCTGAGCGTCACAGACCGCGTCGTAGGCCGCCTGCTCCCACTCGCCGAGCGGACCGACGACGAACGTCCGCGTGCAGTCGCCGTAGTAGCCCGCCGGACCGCGCGGTGAGAGGTCGACGAGGACGGTCTCGCCCGGCCGTATATCTGCGTCGCCGGTGAAGTGGAGGTCGGCGCAGGTCGGCCCCGCGCCGACGACGGTGTTCCCCGCGCTCCGGACGCCGCTGCCGGCGAGGACGGCGTTCACCTCGCGTCGGAGTCGCTCGGTCGTCAGCGGTTCGCCATCCCGGAACACCGCCTCGGTGCCCGGCGTCGCGTCGGCGAGCACCGCTTCGGCGCGGGCCATCCCGCGCCGGGCCGCCGCCTGGACCGCCGCGATGCGGTCGCGCTCGGCCTCGGTCTTTCGCGCCCGCCCGAAGTCGGCGTCCGTGGTGACGACGGCGAACGTCTCGGCGAGCGTCGAGACGGCGTCGTACGGGGCGCTCCCGGGGACGAGCAGTCGCTCCACGCCGTCGAACTCCCGCAGGGTCTCGGTCGCTCGCTCGGCGGCGGTCGCGCCGTCCTGACCCGCGGCGGTCCGTACGTCGCCCGGGAACTCCCGGCGCGCCTGCTCGGCGAAGAGGCGCGGCGCACAGAGCACCGCCCGGCCGTCGGCGTAGACGACGGCGTAGTCGCGGTCGGGGCCCGAGAATCGCGTGAGATGCCGGAGCAGGTCGTCGAACCGGTCGCCGACGTGGACGAAGGCGTCCGCCGCCCGGGCGTCGAGTCGGGTTTCGACGGCGTTGCGGACTCGCTCGAACGCCGCGTCGGAATCGTTCGCGCCGGACGCGTCCGTCCGGAACGAGCGGCGTCGGTCGTCGCTCATGGCGTCACCACTCGCCGGTCGGTGATGAGCGTTCGCATACCGGGAGAACGCTCCGGAAAACGTCGGCGGCGTCGGACGATCGACAGTCAGTCCTCGAGCGACACCGCGTCGTCCCGCGTTATCGCGATGTCGAGGTAGGCCTCGGCCTGCTCGGCGTGAACGCCCTGGTCGACGAGGTCGCGGTCCTCGTCGTACTGGACGAGACCCGCCATCGCGAGTTTCGGCAGTTGGGTGTGCCGCAGGGACGTGCGGACGTTCTGGAGGTGTTCGTTCGAGACGAGGTCGATAGCCTTGTCGGTCTCCCACGCCGCGACCGACTCGACGAGGTCGGCGACGGTCACCGGCGTCTCGCTGCGGCGAAGGTAGTGGAGGACGTATCGACTACGTCGGGACGTTAGTGCGTCGAAGAGGGCATCTTGCGAGAGTGACGGCACGTCGGAGTCCGGTCCTGCCGGAGCCGACGTGCCCTGTGTCAAGCTTTCCTCCCTGTCCGTCGACTGGTTTCCCATGTAAAATTGGGTGGTCGCGTACAAGGGTCACGTTAGTGGCTAACTATTCATGCCGTTTATACCTTCGGCGGACGCGAAGACGCCCAAACCGCAGTACTGCGGAGGGTGCCGGTCGTACGGGGGAAGACGGTGGAGAATCGACTCTGCGAAAGCAGACCGACGCTCTGAGCGAACGGCGGACGAGGCGAGAATCGACTCGCGCGTCGAGCCGAACGCTCGGCCGCTCTCACGCGGGAACCTCGCGCGCGTCCCGGACGTAGTCGAGGAAGTTCTCGAAGACGAGTTTCGCCTCGCAAGCCGCGTCGTGGTTCTCGTCGGTGATGCCGTCGAGGACGCGCCGGATGCGGTCGTCCGGCAGGTCCTTGCCCCGGGTGACCTCCTCGGCGGTGGCCGTGTCGTACTCGGGGTGGAACTGGACGCCGAAGACGTCGCCCTTCCGGAAGCCGTGGTTGCCGTACTCGTTCTCGGCGATGGACTCCGCGTCGGGCGGCAGTTCGGCCACCTCGTCGGAGTGGGTCGTGAACGCGACGAAGCGCTCGTCGACGCCATCGAACAGGCGCGAGTCGCCCGAGTGCCGTATCTCGCGGTAGCCGATCTCGTACTCGCCCATGTCCCGGACTTCGCCCCCGAGCACGTCCGCTAGCAACTGGTGGCCGTAACAGACGCCCAGCATCGGCATCCCGGTCTCGACTGCCCGTTCGACCCACTCCTTCACCTGCGATATCCACGGCTCCTCCCAGTAGACCGACGAGCGCGACCCGGAGACGACCGCGCCGTCGAACTCGAAGTTGCCGGGGAGATTGCCGGACGTCACGTCGAACTCGACGAGGTCGGCGTCGAGTTCTCGACGGAAGTTCCGTCGCGTGTTCTCGCCCTCGTGAGCGGCGTTCAGGAACGCTATTCGGAGACGGCTCATCGTAGGAAAAGACCCAGTCCGGAGACAAATGGGTTTCGCTCCCGGGAATCCTGCCGCTACTCCTCGTCGGTCTCGAACTGTCGCCGCAGTTTCGCCCGGTCGAGTTCCCCGCTCGGACGCCGCGGGAGCGCCCCGACCACCTCGACGGCCCGGGGCACCTCGTGGGACGCCAGTCGCTCCTCGGCGAACTCCCGGAGCGCGCCGGGGGCCACGTCGCCGACGACGACCGCCTTCGGCGCGGGACCCCCGGTCTCGTCCGCGGACTCGACGACGCCCGCCGCGACGACGCCCGGCGCGGTTTCGAGCACGGCCTCGACTATCCGCGGGTGGACGTGCTCGCCCGCGTGCTCGAACCGCTCGCCGACGCGCCCGACGAGCGCGTACGCGCCGTCCTCGCGCCGGAACAGGTCGCCCGTCGGCACCCACCCGTCGGACGACGCGCCGTCGAGGTCCCCCCGGGCCGTCGTCGGTCCCCGGACTTCGAGTTCGCCGACGGCCGCGTCGCCCGTCTCGGCCCGCTCCTCGACCTCGGTCTCCCGGAGTCGCAGTTCGACGCCGGGGAACGGTCGACTCGCGGCGTCGGGGTCCTCGACGGTGCCCCGGAGGACGTTGACGCCGACCTCGGGTCGGCCGTAGGCGCGCACGAGCGGGAGCGGGAACGCCTCGCGAACGTCCGCCGGCACCCGGGCGCGAGTCGCCAGCCAGTCCACCGACGACCAGTCCGTCTCCGCCGCCCCCTCGTCGGCCAGTTCGCGGAACTCCGTCGGTCCCCCGGTGGCGCAGGTGACGCCGTGGCGCTCGACGGCCACCGCCACGTCCTCGGGGTCGAACGCTCGCTGGACGACGACGCACCCCCCGACCGTGAGCAGGGGGAGGACGAACCTGAGCAGGCCGTCGGCGTCCGAGAGCGGCAGCAGCGTCGCGGTGCAGTCGCGCCGGCCCAGACCCCACCCCGCCGTCGCCGCCGCGCAGTTCGCCGCGACGGCGCGCGCCGGCAGGTCGACGACGCGGCCGCCCTCCTCGTCGCCGACGTGCAGGTAGAGCAGCGAGTCGTCGGGAGCGGGCGGGGTCGCTTCCCGTGGGTCCGGGTCGACGTGGCGGAGTTCCTCGAACGAGCGCGTCCGGTCGAACCCCCGAACGAGGTCGCGCTGGGCCGACTCGTGGACGACGACCGCGGGGTCGATTCGCTCGACCGGTGCCGTCACCGTCGCGGGTGTCAGCCGGTGCGGCACGGGCGCGAACGCCGCGCCGAGGCGGCGGGCCGCGAACAGCAGCGTGAGAACCTCGACGCGGTTGCGCGAGATGACCGCGACGGCGTCGCCCGCCTCGACGCCGAGCGCCGCGAGTCGCCCTGCGGCCTCCTCGGCGCGGGCGGCCAGTTCGGCGTACGACGCGTACTCGTCGTCGTCGACGACCGCCGTCCTGTCCCCCCAAAGGTCGCCCAGTCGCGCGATTGACAGCGTCATACTCGTCCTGGGACGTGAGAACGGTTAGTAGTTCCGCGGGGTGCGGGCGGTGCTACGCGCCCGCGCCGGACGCCCCGTCTACAGCCGCCGCTCGATGTAGTCGACGAGGATTCGGTACTGGCGGATGCGTCGCTCGGTGTCGGTGGAGCCGTGACCCTCCTCGCCGAGTTCGTAGTACTCGAAGTCGCCGTCCTCGCCCTCCGTCCACCCCACGTCCTCCAGGGCGTCCCGGAAGAGACGGGCCTGGGAGACGGGACAGCGCGGGTCGTTGACCCCGTGGAGGATGCCGATGGGGCGCTCCATGTCCTCGACGTGGGTGACGGGCGAGCGCTCGCGGTAGAGGTCGGCGTTCGCCTCCGGGTCGCCCAGATGCTGTTCCAGTATGGTCTTGAAGTGCGGCATCGACTCCTCGTAGAGCCGCCGGAGGTCGGTCATGCCGACGATGGCGACGCCGGTCGCCCACAGTTCCGGGTACGTCGTGAGCTGGCAGTAGGTTGAGTAGCCGCCGTACGAGCCGCCGAAGACGGCCACGCGGTCGTCGTCGACCCAGTCGCGGCCCTTCAGCCAGCGGCCGGCCTCGGCGACGTCGCCCTGTTCGTCGCCGCCCCAGTCGCCGTGGACCGCGTTCTTGAACTCCCGGCCCTTGCCCGTCGAGCCGCGGTAGTTCGGCGCGAAGACGGAGTACCCCTGCGCGACGAGATACTGGACGAACGGATTGAACCGACGGAGCGTCTGGGCGTGCGGTCCGCCGTGGACCATCACGAGCGCGGGCGAGGGTCGCTCGCCGGAGTCGTACAGCAGTCCGTCGATCTCCGTCGAGTCGTGCGACTCGTAGGTGACGTACTCGGCGTCCGCGAACGCAGCGGGGTCGAAGTCGCCGTACTCGGCCTCGACGAGGGGCTCGTGGTCGCCGCTCGCGAGGTCGTAGGCGACGAGTCGCTGGCGGCCGGCGGCGGTGCCGAAGGAGGTCACCACGCGCCCGTCGTCGGTGACGACCCGGGAGGTGCCGGTGCCGACCGGCGCGGCGACGCCCTCGGGGAGGTCGAACTCCTCGCCGTCGCCGTCGGGGTCGTCGTAGCGGACGGGCAGTATCGCACACTCGCGGGTCCGCATCGCCAGCACGTCGCCGTCCGGCGTGAACCGGACCGCGTACTCCTCGTGGTCGCCGGGGCCGTACCACGTGACCTCGTCGGTACCGAGGTCGTACACTCCGACGCGCCCGAGGTCCGCGCTGTTGTCGTCGACCAGCAGGCGGTCGCCGCGCCAGTCGCTCATCCCGGCTTCGGCGCCGGTCTCGCCGACGTTCAGGTTCCGCGGGTTCGAGCCGTCGGCGTCCGCGACGTAGACGTCCCGGTTCTCCAGGTCGTCGGCCTCGTTCGTCCGGTAGGCGATGCGCTCGCCGTCGGGGCCGTAGATGGCGTCCCAGACGGGCCGGTCGTAGTCGGTCAGTTGCTCGCTCTCGCCGCGTTCGAGGTCGTAGCGGTAGAGGTTCTTCTGCTCGCCGGCGGTACTGGTGAACAGCAGGTAGCGGCCGCCCGGGTCGACGTCCTCCAGCACGCACTGGCCCTCGTGGGTGACCAGCGGTTCGCGCTCGCCGTCGAGCGTCATCGCGTGGATATCGTTCTGTTCGTCGCCGTCGTCGTCCTCGTGGAAGAAGATGCACTCTCCGTCCCGGCTCCAGGCCAGCGGGTAGCGCGCGTCGCGCGGGACGTTGCCGTCGCTTATCCGCTCGCGCTCGCCGGTCCGCAGGTCCTGGACGTACAGTTCCACGCGGCCGGTCTCGTCGTAGTAGAAGGCGATGCGCTCGCCGTCGGGCGAGACGACGGGGTTGTAGTAGTCGGGCAGTCGGATGAGGTCTTCGAGCGGGAACGCCGTACCCGCTCGCGCATCGTCGTTCCGAGCGCCCTGCGAGCGGTCGGTGTCTCCCGTCCGTCGGTCGCGGGAGTCGTCCGTCGGGGGGTCGGTGGAGCCGTCCGTCGAACCGTCTCGTGGTGTTTCGTCTGTCATGGTGAAGCGTCGTCCTGTCGAGTGGTCGGATGGCGATACGCCGTCGTCCTCGGCACGTCCACGCGCCGCGGGACCGACCGCCGAGCGTACTCTCGTCTCGGGTCCCGAGGTCGCGTCGCCCGCCGTCGTCGTCCGCCGTGCATCGCCGGTCACCGCCGGTTCGCGTGCGAGTCGTCCGTAGAGCGCCCGAACCTCGCCCGCGACGGAGCGGTAGCTATGCGGAACTGATAGAAAAAGACACCGACTTTATTTCGTACTGTCTAACGCCTCAATATTCGGGGCTGGATAATAAAGACTTCGGCGAACGCGGTCCGCCGGCGAACGGACCCGCGGACGACGCTACTGGTATCGCCCGCGTCCCTCGACCTCGCGGAGTCGGTCGAGCACCGACTCGTCGCCCGCGTCGCGGTAGGCGTCCTCGAACGCCGTCTGTAACGCCGCCGCGTCGTCCGCGGTCCCGGCCAGGCTCTGGCCGAACACGTGCAGGTCCATGGCGTAGTCCTCCACGTCGTCGGTGTAGTAGCCCAGGCCGAAGTCGATGAAGAAGGTCCGCTCCCCGTCGACGCGGACGTTCCGGGTCGTCGGGTCGCCGTGGACCAGTCCGGCACCGTGCATCGCCGCGAGGTGACGACCCGCGTCGCGCACCCGCGAGGGGGTCAGCGTCTCGCGGAGGTCGGCGTCGCCCACGCGCTCGAACTCCAAGACGGCCTCCCGGCGGTCCGCGTCGTAGACGACCGGCGTCGGCACACCCGCGCGGCGGGCGTCGCTGGTCAGGCGCGCTTCGAGCACCGTCCGCTCGCGCCGGAGGCGTTCGTCCAGTTCGGGATGCCGGTAGGACTTCGGCAGGCGACGCTTCACGACGCGGTCCTCGCCGATTTCGACGGTCGCCTCCGCGCCGCGAACCTCGTCCTCCTCGTCCATCCGCGGTACCGCGGACTCCGCGTCGTCTCGCCAGGTAACGTCGACCTGGTCCGGCCGGAAGTTTGGGTTCACGCCCGACTCCTCGACCGCGAGCGTGTCGCCCGCCGCCAGCATCTCCGCGCCCAGCACCGCTATCATCCCGGCGTTGTCCCGGAGGAAGCGCGGTTCCGGCGCGAAGAAGTCCGCACCGCGCTGCTCGCACATCTCTTCGAGCATCTCGCGGAGGCGGGCGTTCTGTCCGACGCCGCCGCCGAGCACGAGTTCGTCCCGGCCGGTCAGCGACAGGGCGCGCTCTGCGACCTCGGTGAGCATGGCGAAGACGTTCTCCTGGAGCGAGAAGCAGACGTCCTCGACGGGCGCGCCGTCGTCGTAGGCGTCCTTGGCGGCGCTCATGATGCCCGAGAAGGAGAAGTCCATCCCCTTGACGACGTACGGCAACTCGACGTACTCGCCGTCGCTCGCCGCCGACTCCACCTTCGGCCCGCCGGGATGGGACCAGCCGACGTGCCGGGTGAACTTGTCGATGGCGTTGCCGACGCCGGTGTCCATCGTCTCCCCGAGCACGCGATAGCGGCCGTTGCGGTAGCCGAGCACGTGCGCGTTCGCGCCGCTGGCGTTCAGGCAGACAGGCGATTCGAACCCCGAGCGCTGGCGACCGATCTCCAGGTGGGCGACCATGTGGTTGACGCCGACGAGCGGCACGTCGAGCGTCTGCGCCAGTGCTCGCGCCGCCGTGCCGACGATGCGCAGGCAGGGGCCGAGGCCGGGGCCGCGCGAGAACGCCACCGCCTCGATGGGTTCGTCGGCCCGGTCCAGCGCCGTCTCGATGACCCGGGGGATGGCGTCGCCCATGTGCTCCGCGGCCTCGCGCGGATGGATGCCGCCGCTGTCCGGTTGGTAGGCGTCGGTCTCGATAGAAACCCCGTTCGTTTCACGCGTGAAGACGGCCGTGCTGGCCGCCCACGCCGTCCCTTCGATGCCGAGTACGGCCATCCCGCGTCGCTACTTCCACTCGGTGTAGCTGCACTTGCCGCAGTGGAGACGGTCGCCGTGGTCCGCGAGGAAGGTGTCGCCACAGCGCGGGCACTGCTGGCTCTCCGTCGAACCGTCGTCGCCGTAGAGCTCGTGGCGCGCCATTATTCGGCCTCCTCCGCCTCGGTATCGCCCTCGGCGTCGGCGTCTGCGTCGGCGGTGATCTTGTTGCGTTCGAGCATGTGGTCCTGTTCGACGTCGCGGGCGTGTTCGGGACTGTCGTACACTTTCGCGTAGCCGACCGTCTTGCGCATCCCGAACTTCGTGTTCATCTCGTGAACGACGACCTCGTCGGCGTCCTTGTCGAGTTTCGCCGCGAGGCTGTCGCGAACCGACAGCCGTGACGGGGTCGCGTCGTCGTGAACGATCTGGAACCGCACTTCGGACCGGTGGAGCATGGGATTTTGCTCCTCCGAGAGGATTTCGACTTCCATGTGTAACACTCAGTTGTACACTGTTTCTCCCCGAAGCGTGTAAAAGGATTTCGAAGTGAGCGATTACGACGGTGAGACGCGCGAACGCCCGCGCTTCTCGCCGGTCCGGCCGCGGCGGGAATTTTACAGCCGGGAGTAACGGAAACTATACGGGCAACCACGGCGACGTCAGGTCTCGACCCGTGAAGTGCCACCGTTCCTGGCCGCCGTCGGCGGCCCGGTACTCGATGACGGCGTCGAACAGCGACGCGAACGCCTCGACCGTCTCGTGGTCGCGCTCGTAGGGGAGGACGAAGTGGCCCATCCCGTTCGCACCCCGGACCTGGCCGGTCACGATGCCCAGAAACTGGCGGACGACCCTGCGGTCGTACCTGTTCACCAGCGCCGAAAGAGAGTCGAGACAGACGCGCAGTTCGCCCGGTTCCAGTCCGCCGCTCTCGGTGTCGAACGACGTTACCGCCTCCGAGATGGCCGACCCGAGTTCGGCGAGGCCGTCGTCGACGTGGCGTCCGGGAATCTCCGGGTCGACGCCTCGCGGTTCGGCGCCGTACGTGACGAACCGGACGGTCTCCACCGCGTCGGCGGTCGGCAGGCGACCGCCGGACGAGCGGGCCGACCCGGCGAGCACCACCAGTCGGTAGCGGCGCTCGTTCGTGTCGCCCAGTAGCTTCCGGCTGGCCGCCGTCAGCACGGAGTCGGGGACGGCTCCGACGAGCAACAAGTTACAGCCCCGGCGCTTGAGGCGCTGGAGTGTTCGCGTGAACTCCGCCTCGACGCTCGGGTCGTCGCCCATCGTCGCATGCTGACATCTCTTGAGCTATAAATTTTTCTAGTCTTCGACAGCGGATTTACTCGGCATCGTATTATATCGGCCGTTCGGTGACAATCTTTCGAATCCTCGTCCCCGGCAGGGGCCTGGCGGGCGCGCTCACGAGTCGGGGGCCGACGCCAGCGAGAGAAGCGTTCCGCGAGTGAAAAGCCGAGACTGAAAAGCCACGAGCGAAAACCGAGCGTTCTCCGGACGTCGAGATTCCGCGCGAGGGTCGGGTTCGAGCCGCGTCGTCAGTCGGCGAGTACGTCGAAGAGTCGGTCGGGGTCGCCGTCCATCCGCGACAGTATGTCCCGCACCGCCGCGCGTGCGTCCTCGCCCACGCGAACGTGGACCATCCCCTCGTCCGGTTGACCGTAGACGACGCTCGCCCCCTCGGGCGCGGCCAGCACCGCGGGGAGCGCGGCGAGGTCCTCCTCGCCCGAGACGGCAATCACGGTCTTCTCCGGCGCGTCGACGGCGGCGGCGAGCGCGTCGAGCAGGTCCGCGGTCAGCGTCCCGGCGGGGTTCGTGACCGTGACCCGGCGGGCGTCGTCGCTGACCGCCGCTTCGACCTCGGGAGCGACCGTCTCGCGCTTCGTCAGGCCGTCGACGAGCGCCACGTCCGGCGTGACGCCGGCGCGTTCGAGGTGGTAGGTGACCACGTCGCCGACGGCGACGAGCGGGTCGCCCGCGTCCGCGAGCAGTCGCTCGGCGTCCGTGACGACGGGACCCAGCGGCTCCTTCAGTTCGGTGCGCATCGCCTCGGGGAGCGAGACGACGACGTCGCTTCCGGCGCCGTCGCTCCCGTCGGCGGACCGTGGTTCGTCGGTCACGTTACCGGACCTTCAGCGCGTAGCTGCCCGCTTCCGTGACCTCCATCTCCTCGGCGATTTCGCTCTCCTCGGGATGCGCGATGACGACGTACCCGCTCCAGTCCTCGGTGAGGCTGCTCGACCCGCAGATGGGACACAGCTCCTCGTCGGGTTCGACGACGGCGTGACACTCCCGGCAGGCGAGTCGGTCGCTGGCCATCGTCACTCACCTTCCGTGGTCGCCTGGCGTTTCTGGCGGTCCTCTTCCAGCCAGCCGTGCTTGCCGAGTCCGACCTGCTTCGCGGTGAGACCGATCTTGCTCTCGCGCGGATTGCGCTCGTCGATGCTCTTGGTGACGATGCGCGCCCGGACGCTGTCGCCGACGCCGAGCGTGCGGTTCGACTCCCGGGAGGCGAGCTGCTGGTTCTCCTCGTCGAACGCGAGATACTCGTCGGAAATCTGGGAGACGTGCAACAGGCCGTCGACGGGACCGATGCCGACGAACGCCCCGAAGTTGACGACCTCGACGACCTCGCCGTCGACGACTTCCTGCATCTGGGGGTCGAACGTGACCGCGTCGAACTCGGCCTCGTAGTAGACGCCGGGCCGGTTCGGCAGCACCGCGCCTTGCCCGATGTCGTGGACCTTGGTGACGCTGACGACGCTCCCCACGTCCTCGTCCATCCTGCCTTCGAGTTTGTCCTGCAGTAGCCGCTGCACCAGTTCCGGCGATACGTCCGCGAGGAACTGGGGGGGCACCTCGACCGTATCTTTCAATCTAACCCGTTTGTACATGCTAAGGTTTGCTAATTGCGAGTTTGTTCTGGGCCCTTATATGAATTACCGGAACGCCGGCGTCGAGCAGGCGTTCCCGCAAGGGCGCGTCGTTCGTGACGACGTAGTCGAACCGTGGACCGAGTTCGACCAGCGCGTCGTCGGCGTACGATACCTCGTGGTCGACGGTTCGACACCGCGTCGCCAGGTCCGCGCCCACGCTCGCCGCGGTGGCCTCCTCGCCGCCGCCCTGCGAGAGCGAGTCGAGTTCCTCGACCACGGCGCGGGGGACGACGCAGTCGTAGTCGCCCACCACGCGGTCGAGTTCGTCGAACAGTCTGACGCCGGCTTCGACCGGCATCATGAGGGCGCTGGTGTCCATGGCGACGACCGTCATCTAGTCTTTGAGGGTACCGATGCCGATGAGCCGCCAGCGAGCGCCGATGCGGCGGTTGATGGCGATCTTCGCTCCCTCGGGCGCACAGACGGGGCGCTTGAGCGCGACCTCGCACTCGCCCTCGCGCGCGCTGGTGACAGACCCGACGGTCGTCGCGGTGCCGACGGTCAGCATCAGCGGTTCGCCGGTCGATATCTCGTCGACGTCCTCGTCGTCGAGACCGACGAGGCGGTCGAGGAGGTCCACCTCCATCGTGAACTGCCGCCACGTCGGCGGCAGCGTCCCGGGCGGGCCGGCGACCTGGCCGGCCAGCGCGTCGCCCTTCGTGAGGCTCGGGTCCAGTCCGGTACCGACGCCGAGCAGACCGCCCGGCGTCACCTCGTCGACGGTCTCGCCGCCCGCCTGGAGCGAGCGCACCTCGGTCTGGATGGGTTCCCAGTCCGTCTGGCCGCCCTCCTCGACCTCGCGGCCGGGGCGCAGTTCGAGTTCGTCACCCGACTCCAGGTTCCCCTGGACGAGGCTCCCGCCGAGAACGCCGCCCATCAGGCCGTCCCAGGTGGTGCCGGGACGGTTGATGTCGAAGCTCCGGGCCACGTACATCTGCGGGTCGGCGTCCGGGTCGCGGTCCGGCGTCGGAATCTCCTCCTCGACCGCCTGCATCAGGAGGTCGACGTTGACCTCCTGCTGGGCGCTGATGGGGACGATGGGGGCGTCTTCGGCGACGGTCCCCTCGACGAACTCCTGAATCTGTTCGTAGTTCTGGCGGGCCTGGTCGCGGTTGACCAGGTCTATCTTGTTCTGGGCGATGACGATGTTGTCGATGCCGATGATGTCGAGCGCCATCAGGTGCTCCTCGGTCTGGGCCTGCGGGACGGGTTCGCTGGCGCTCACGACGAGCACCGCGCCGTCCATGATGGCCGCTCCCGACAGCATCGTCGCCATTAGCGTCTCGTGACCGGGCGCGTCGACGAACGAGACGGTGCGGATCGGCTCGCTCTGGGAGCCGTCCGGGCACGTCTCGTCGACGGTGTAGCAGTCCGGTTCGTCCAGGTCGGGACAGCGTCGGAACGTGGCGTCGGCGTATCCGAGGCGGATAGAGATCCCCCGCTTCATCTCCTCGGAGTGCTGGTCGGTCCATTCGCCAGAGAGCGCCTGAACCAGCGTCGTCTTTCCGTGGTCGACGTGGCCGACGAGTCCGATGTTCACCTCCGGTTGGTTGTGGTTTTCAGTCAACGTTTACCTCCTGAGAGTAATTTGGTGTAGATTCGCCCCGAACGACTGATAAACCTGCTGTTCTAGAACGGACGCCGGAACGTGACAAGGATATAACCAAAACGAAATACACGGAAGGTTTTAGCCGCCCCTCGTCGAGAGTTGACATATGAGCAGCGAAACTGGCGAATCGAGCTTTCAGGACTGCGAGGACTGTCTGGCTCCGGCGGAGGCGTTCTCCGTCATCGCCAACGAGACCCGGCTCTCCATCCTCGAAGCCCTCTGGCAGTCGCCCGAGCGGCCGGTCAGTTTCTCGGAGCTCCGCAAGGAGGTCGAGATGCGCGACAGCGCGCAGTTCAACTACCACCTCCAGCAGCTGACCGACCACTTCGTGGTCCAGACCGACGCTGGCTACGACTTCCGGCAGGCCGGCAAGAAGGTCGTCCGGGCCGTCCTCGCCGGGTCGTTCAACGAGCGCCCCCAGGTGAAGCCCATCGAGTTGAGCGAGACGTGCGTCGACTGCGGGGCGCCGCTCCGGGCCGACTACCGCGACGAGATGCTCGGCATCGAGTGTCCCGACTGCGGGAAGCCCCACGGGCGCTATCCGTTCCCGCCGGGCGGCCTGAACGACCGCACCGACGACGAGGTGATGGACGCGTTCAACCAGCGCGTGCGCCACCTCCACTGCCTGGCGGCCGACGGCGTCTGCCCCGAGTGCAACGGGAAGATGGGAACGACCATCACCCGCGACACCGAGGACCTGCTCGGACTCGAAGTCCGCGTCGACCACCGCTGCCAGCAGTGTCACCACCAGCTGTACTCCGCGGTCGGACTCTCCCTGCTGGACCAGTCCGAGGTCGTCACCTTCCACCGCGACCACGGCATCGACCTCTGTACGAAACCGTACTGGGGCCTCGCGTGGTGCGTCAGCGACGAGTACACGACCGTACTCTCGACCGACCCCTGGAAGATACGGGTGACGATTCCGCTGGACGACGAGGAACTGCGGGTCACCCTCGACGGCGACCTCGCGGTGCTCGGTACGGAGCGCGTCGACGCGACGACCGCACCGGACGCGAAACAGCCGGTTTCGTAGCTCGGCCGCTTCTCCGGGGCCGTCCCCGGACGCTCGCGTCCCTGCTGAAGGCGCTCCTGCTCGTCGGCGGCGTCGTCCTCGCCGGAGTCGGTCTGACGTCCCTCACCGCACTCGTGCCGATGGGTGTCGCCGCCGTGCCCGTCGCCTAGTGACGAGCGTCGCCGTCTCTGCTGCGCTTCCGTTCGTCGTCCGGTCGCGGGTCTCCGCCCTCGAACGGTTCCAGTAGCGAGCGCCACGGCCGGCCCGGCGAAAACGCTTATCGAACTCCGCGCCGCTCTGTATCGTTGGGGGATACCATGTGTCATCCTCGGGACCACCGAAGTGAGGAGTACGAATCGACCAGCGAAACTGAGCGCGACCCGATTCCCGACTGGAAGCGCGAGCGGTTCCCGGACGACGACCGGCGCGAGGACGAGGAGTGGGAGCGGCAGAAGCGGCGGAAGCGCGACGGACTTATTGCGCGGGTGACTACCAGCGTCGCCTCGCTGTTCTAGGACGGGATCACGTCGCAATCGGGGAGGGGCCCCGGGCCGACCACCGACGGGCGCCGCCCTTCCTCGAACTCGCCGACAGCGAACGGCTTTTCTCGCGCGCGTTCGTGGTGGCAGTCGTGCGAGAGTACCCGTTCGAACTGGCGCTGTGCGCCCACCTCGAGGCGACGACCGACCGGGTCGTCGCCCGGCAGATCGGTGCGGGCGTCCACGCGCCCGGCAATCGGGTGCTCGACGTGGTCTGCGTCGAACCGGGACCGGAGTTCGAGGAGCGCGCGGCGCTGACGAGCGAGACCATCCCGCCGCTGGCCGTCGAGAGCGAGGCGGGCGTCGGCCGGGCGCGCCCCTGGCGCGACGCCGTCGACGCCTCCGCCGACCACGCCCGGCGCGTCGTCGACCGGGCGGTCGAGGTCGGGTTCTTCGAGCGCGAGCGCCGGGGCGGCCGCGAGCACGTCCGGCAGGTCGCGCGGTACCCCGACTGGGTCGGTCGCCTCGTCGGCGTCGAGAACAAGCCCGACCTCGGCGACCCCGGCGACCTCGAAACCCAACTTCGGAAGGACGTGGGCCTCGCGCTCGTCGACGAGATCGTGCTGGCGACCGAGAGCTACGTCACCCGCGCGCACCGCAACCGCCTCCCCGACGAGGTCGGGGTCTGGCGCTTCGACCCGGAGACGGGCGAGCGCGAGGTCGTCCGCGAGGCCGAACCGCTCGCGACCGACGAGGCGGGCGTCGAACTGCTCGACGTCCACCCCGGTCGCGCGGACGTGCGCGTCGCCAGTGCCGACGCGAAGGCGCGACGACGCCGGCGGATGGCCGAGCGCGCCTACGGCAAGGGCTGGCGACCCGACGCCCTCCCCGCCTGCGCCGAGGCCGCGGTGCGCGACGGCGGCCTCCCGCACTGTCGCTGGAAGGGGACGGTCGTCGACCCCCGCGAGTGCGGCCCGGCGTGTCCGGGCCACGACCCGGCCGACCCGCCCGAGTTCGACGCCGACGCCGAGCGCGACGACCGCTCGCCCTGGGTCGCCGACCCGGAGGGCCGCGCCCGACGACCGGCCGGTCTCGACCGGTTCGGGTAGCCTCCGTCAGTCAGGGTAGTACAACACGCGAACGTTCGCCCGGGCCGACGGTGTATCCGACAACCCTTTTATCCACAGTGCGAACCGTCGCCTATGGAGCAGTATCTCGGACTCGTCGAGCGCATCCTCCGGGACGGGACGTACAAGCCCAACCGGACCGGCGTCGACACCGTCTCGTCGTTCAGCCAGCACTACGAGGTGGACCTCCGGGAGGGCTTCCCCCTCCTGACGACGAAGCGGATGGACGGGTTCCGCTGGGACTCGATGATCCACGAACTGCTGTGGTATCTCTCCGGCGAGGAACACGTCCGGAACCTCCGCGAGGAGACCGGCATCTGGGACGAGTGGGCGGACGAGGAGGGGCACCTCGACACGGCCTATGGGCGCTTCTGGCGGCGCTTCCCCGTCCCCGAGGAGGGGCTGTCCGGCGAGTCGTGGCCCGAGGACGACCACCGCTGGCGGAACGACGACGGCACCTTCGACCAGATTCGGTACGCCATCGACCAGTTGCGGGAGAACCCCCGCTCGCGGCGCATCGTGGTCAGCGCCTGGCACCCCGCGAACGCGGCGGTCAGCACCCTGCCGCCCTGCCACTACACCTTCGTCTTCAACGTCCAGGGCGACCGGCTGAACCTCCACCTCACCCAGCGCTCGGGCGACGTGGCGCTCGGCATCCCGTTCAACGTCGCCGCGTACGCCCTTCTCGCCACCGTCGTCGCGCGCCAGACCGGCTTCGAGGTCGGCTCGTTCGCCCACACCGTCGTCGACGCACACGCCTACTGCGGCGAGGGAGAGCGCGGCGAGTGGTACCGCGACAACCTGCCCGAACTCCAGGAGCGCATCGCCGGCGTTGAGTCCCGCGAGGAGTTCTCCGACGTGCGCGACTGGCTCGACGCCGAAGCGCCGGGCGACAACGACGATAGAATGGACCACGTGCCCGGCCTGCTCACCCAGCTCTCCCGCGAGCCGAAGTCCCGCCCCAGTATCGAGGTGGACGCCGACTCGCTCGCCGACCTGGAGTACGAGGACGTTCGCCTCCGCGACTACGACGCTCACCCCGGCATCTCCTTCGGGGTCGCGGAGTGATGGACCTCGTCCTCGTCGCCGCCGTCGCCGAGAACGGCGTCATCGGCCGCGACGGCGGGATGCCCTGGCACTATCCCGCCGACCTCGCGCACTTCAAGGAGACGACCACGGGCCACCCCGTCGTCATGGGTCGGACGACGTACGAGAGCATCGCCGCCGACCTCGGCGGCCCGCTCCCCGACCGGACGAACGTGGTCCTCTCGCGGAGCGACCCCGACCTGCCCGACGACGTGGTGGTCGTCGAGAGCGTCGACGCGGCCGTCGAGGCCGCCGAGCGCGCGGCCGAAGCGCGTGGCGTCGACGTCGCGTACGTCGTCGGCGGCGCGTCGGTGTACGAGCAGTTCCTCCCGCGCGCCGACGCGATGGTTCTCACCGAGATTCACGACGCCTACGAGGGCGACACTCGCCTCCCCGGCTGGAGCGAGGGCGACGGCTGGAACGCCGAGGGCTGGACGGCGGTCGAACGCGACGACCGCGAGGAGCTGTCGTTCGTCCGGTACGAGCGCCGCTAGTCGGCGGCCCCGCGCCGTCCTCCACCTACGTTTCGCCACGCCGCGACCGCGCCGATAGCGAGCGCGACGACGCCCGCGGCGAGCGCTATCGGCAACGCCGTCGTTCCCCTCGCGGGGTCGACGTCGAGCGCTGACGAGAGCAGGAGCACCGCTACCCAGCTGACGATGCTGAACACCCACACCTGCCGGTAGGAGACCGGCAGCCGGTCGGTGGCGACGAGCGTGCCGACGACGAGTCCGGGAAGCGTCCACAGCAGGACGACCTGCGGCGCGGGGTCGCCGACGAGGAGGGACGAGAACGCGCTGGTCGGCAGAGCGAGGAGGAGGACGCTCCCGACCACGATTCCGACCCGTTCGAGACTATCGGGGGAGACCATGCTCGATTCGAGGCCGGCCGGTGGCATACGCTTTCTCCTCGGTCGCGCCCCGGCGTGCTCGCACCGACCGCCAAACTACAAGCCTCGGGGCGGCCAATCCACGGCCATGCGACTGTTCGTCAGCATCGACCTCGACGCCGACCTGGCCGAGAGCGTCGCGGGCGTTCAGGAACGGTTCGCGGACGCCTCGGGGCTGAGCTTCACCGACCCGGAACAGGCCCACGTCACGCTGAAGTTCCTCGGCGACGCGGACCCCGACCGCGTCCCCGAGATAGTCGAGGCCATCGAGACCGCCGTCGACGACGTGGACTTCGGTCCGTTCGAGGCGGAGTTCGGCGGACTGGGCGTCTTTCCGAGCCTGGAGTACATCAGCGTGCTCTGGCTCGGCGTCCGCGACGGTAGCGAGGAGATGACGCTGCTCCACGAGGCCGTCGAACCGCGGCTGTACGACCTCGGGTTCGACCCCGAAGAGCACGACTTCACCCCGCACGTCACCCTCGCGCGCATGGAACACGCCGGCGGCAAGGAACTCGTCCAGGAGAACGTGCGCGAACTCGACCCGACCGTCGGCACGCAGCGCGTCGAGACGATTCGGCTGACCGAGAGCGAACTCACCGCAGACGGGCCGGAGTACTCGACCGTCGAGGCGTTCGACCTGTAGCGCGCTCTAAAAGGAACAAGATTTTATGCGACGGCGGGGAAGACCCTACCACTATGGGTAAGAAATCGAAGGCCAAGAAGAAACGACTGTCCAAGCTGGACCGTCAGAACAGCCGCGTTCCCGCGTGGGTCATCATGAAGACCGACCGCGACGTGATGCGAAACCCCAAGCGCCGTAGCTGGCGGCGCAGCAACACGGACGAATAATGAGCGCGAGCGACTTCGAGGAGCGCGTCGTGACGGTGCCGCTCCGGGACGCCAAAGCCGAAGCGAAGCACAAGCGCGCCGACAAGGCGATGACCATCGTGCGCGAGCACCTCGCTCAGCACTTCAAGGTCGACGAGGACGACGTGCGCCTCGACCCCTCGATCAACGAGGCCATCTGGTCGCAGGGTCGCAAGAACCCGCCGAGCAAGCTTCGCGTGCACGCGGCCCGCTTCGAGGAAGAGGGCGAAGCGGTCGTCGAAGCCGAATACGAAGAGTAGAGCGTTGCTCCGCGCCGCCTTCATCGGTTCGTCGTACGTCGGCGTCTTCGCTCGCAGCACTGACGAGTATCTCCTGATCCGTCCCGACCTCGACGACGGCCTCGTCGCCGACGTGACCGACGAACTCGGCGTCGACGCCGTCGAGACGACGGTCGGCGGTTCCTCGACCGTCGGCGCGCTCGCCACCGGCAACGAGAACGGCCTGCTGGTCAGCAGTCGGGTCACCGACCGCGAGCGCGACCGCATCGAGGACGAGGTGGACGTGCAGGTCACCGAACTGCCGGGGCGCATCAACGCCGCCGGCAACGTCGTGCTGGCCAACGACAGCGGCGCGTACGTTCACCCGGACCTCTCCCGGGAGGCGGTCCAGACGGTCTCGGACGCGCTCGACGTGTCCGTCGAACGGGGCGAACTCGCGAGCGTCCGGACCGTCGGCACCGCGGCCGTCGCGACGAACTCGGGCGTGCTCTGTCACCCGAAGACGACCGACGACGAACTCGACGCGCTCGAAGCCGCTCTCGACGTGCCGGCCGACATCGGCACCATCAACTACGGCGCGCCGCTGGTCGGCTCCGGCCTCCTGGCCAACGCCCACGGCTACGTCGTCGGCCAGGACACCACGGGCCCGGAACTCGGCCGTATCGAGGACGCGCTCGGTTACATCGACTGACCCTTTCTCCGTCTCGACGTCGAGCGCCGTCGCGCCGACGCGAGCGAACTACTCGTCCACGCCCTCGTCGCGGAGCGCCCGCGGCGTCTCGTCGGACTCGCGTTCGAGCACGACCACGTGCCGCGTCAGCGACCGGTGGACGCGGCGCTCGAACGCGTCGGTGACGGTCCAGCCGGCGTCGCGGGCCGCGTCCGCCCACGGTCGGTCCCCGACGACCACCGCGCGCGGCGCGACCCGGCGGGCTTCCGCGAGCGCGCCCGCCACGAGGTCGTCCAGTTCGAGGTTGGCTATCTTCGACTGGCGGCCGTAGGGGGCGTCGAAGACGACGCCGTCGACCGCGTCGTCGGGGAACGGGAGGTGGGTCGCGTCGCCCCGGACCGTGGCCCAGTCGGCGTCCGGGGCGTAGCGGGCGAGGTTCTCGGCCGCGCCGCGGGCCATCTTGCGCTGGGCGTCCACCCCGAGCGCTCGCGCGCCGACGAGCGCGGCCTCGACGAGCACGCCGCCGGTGCCGCACATCGGGTCGAGAACCGTCGCTCCGGGGCGCGCGCCCGCCACGTTCGCCAGCGCCCGGGCGAGCAGCGGGTCCATGCTCCCCGGCTGGAAGAACGGACGGTCGGTCGGCTTCCGGGTGCCGAAATCGCGGCGGCTCTCGGCGACGAGCCAGCCGAGCAGGCAGGTATCGTCACTGTACAGCGCGCGGAGTTCGTGGTCGGGGTCGTCGAGGTCGACGGCGAACCCGCGGTCGACGAGCACCTGACCGAGTTCGCGCTCGACGCGCTGGGTGTCGATGCCAGCGCTGTTGCGCACGTCGCGGGCGCGCACGGCGACCGTCCCCGTCCGGTCTATCGACGCGGCCTCCAGCAGCGCGCGAGCGCTCGCCGGGTCGGCGTCGGTCTCGCCGACCAGTTCGCTGGCCCGGTGGGTGTACGCCAGGTCCCGGACGCGGTCGGTGAGCGCCGTCGCTCGCGCGAGCCCGGGCGCGACCACCGTCACGTCGGTCGCGGCGCTTTGGGCCTCGCGAGCCGCGAACGCGTCGTCTTCGCCGCCGAGTTCGAGTGCGTACATCTTCCCTGGATCTCCGACCGTCTCTTCTGCGGTGCGTCTCAGTTCCCCGTCGCACCGAGCTCGGCGAGCATGCGCGAGACGTGGATGCGGCCGCTGGTGCCCTCGGTGAGGTCCATGTCGACCTCGCCCGCGAGACGGTACGCCTCGGCGAGTCGGTCGCCGGTGTAGCGGTTCGACCGCGAGATGACGTCGAGCATCTCATCGAGCACCTCCTGGCCGCTGTACCCCTCGTCGATGAGCAGTTCGTCGAGCGTCTTGCGCGCGTCGGTGAACTCGCCGGCCTCGGCGTCTTCGAGCATCTCCTCGACGTGTCCGCGAACGCCGAACTCCCGGAGTACCTCGTAGGCGTCGGTCGTGACGGCGCCCTCCTGTTCGTACAGCAGTTGCGCGCCCAGGATGGCCTTCCGGAGGTCGCCCCGGGCGTAGCCCGCGACGAACTGCAGGCCCGTGTCGTCGTACTCGACGCCCTCCCCGTTCAGTATCGGTTCGAGCACGGAGACTATCTCGTCCTCGGTCGGCGCGCGCACGGCGACCGGGAAACAGCGCGACTTGATGGGCGGGATGAGCTTCGTCGGCTGGCGCGTCGTGACGACGAACTGCGTCGTCTCGTGGTACTGCTCCATCACGCGACGCAGCGCCTGCTGGAAGTCCTCGCGAATCGCCTCGGCGTTGTCGAGCACGACGGTCTTGTACGACCCCGAGACGGGCTGGTAGCTCGCCGACTCCTTGAGCACGTGGTTGATGAGGTCGGCCTTCGAGGAGTTGCGCCGTCGCTTGCTGTCGATGAAGGACGCGAATCGGGGGTCCTCGCTGATCTCCTTTTTCGTCATCCCGAAGAAGTCCGCGACGTTGATCTCCACGAGGTCGTTGTCCGGGTCGTCGTGCGCTTCGCGCGCCAGCGCCCGCACGGCGGCCGTCTTCCCGCTCCCGCTCGGGCCGTAGAGCACGAGGTTGAGCGGCTCCTCGACCGCCCGCTGGAGGTAGTCGCGCACCTCCGGCTGGGGCAACTCGGAGAGGTCCGGCGCGTGCGTCTCGGTCCACAGCGGCGCTTCCATTCTGCCCTGCTCTAGGCAGCGGCCGGGTATGAATCGGTCGATTGCCGACCGCCCGGACCTCTCCGGTCCGGACCGCCCGCGCGGCCGGCCGCGACTTCACGGCCGTTCGCCGACGGCACCGGTGGTCGGTTCGTCGACGCGAGCGCATCCGGCTGGCCGACGCGTTCGGCGGCTGGTCGGTTCGTCGTGGGTCGATGGACGAAAGAAGCAGAAATCGATGGTCGCCGGTTCGATGCCGAACTGCCCGGACGTGGCGTCTCAGGCTTCGGCGGTCGTCGTTTCTTCCTCGACCGGCGTAGTCGTCTCCTCTTCGGCCGGCGTGGTCGTCTCTTCCTCGACTGGCGTCGTGGTTTCCTCTTCGACCGGCGTGGTGGTCTCTTCCGCGGGCGTCGTCGTCTCTTCGGCCGGCGTGGTCGTCTCTTCTTCGACCGGGGTCGTCGTCTCCGCTTCGGCCGGCGTAGTCGTCTCCTCTGCCGGCGTGGTGGTTTCCTCTGCCGGCGTGGTCGTCTCTTCGGCCGGCGTGGTGGTTTCGGCCGTCTGCAGCGTGATGGCCGCTATCTCGCCGAAGTTGCGCGTGTAGACGCCGTGCGTGTACGTACCGGGCGCGACGTCGCTGGTGTCGACCTCGTACGTTATCGACGCGTTCTCGCCCGGACCGAGCGTGACGTTCTTGCGCTGGATCACGTCACCGTCGAGCCGGAAGTCGACCGGCTGGGTGAGCTCCTGGTCGGTCGGGTTGGTGACGGTCACGTTGACCATCAGCGTCTCGCCGACCGTGGCGTTCAGCGGCGCTTCGAGATTCATCACGTCGAGCGACGGCCCGAGGTCCGACACGTTCTCGACGCCCTCGGCGGGCGTCGTGGTCTCCTCTTCCGCGGGCGTCGTGGTCTCTTCTTCCGCCGGCGTGGTGGTCTCCTCCTCGGCAGGAGTCGTGGTCTCTTCCTCGACCGGCGTCGTGGTTTCTTCTTCAGCCGGCGTGGTCGTCTCCTCTTCTTCGGCCGGCGTGGTGGTTTCCGCTTCGGCCGGCGTCGTCGTTTCTTCCTCGACCGGCGTAGTCGTCTCCTCCTCGGCCGGCGTAGTCGTCTCCTCTTCGGCCGGCGTGGTCGTCTCGGCACCCTCGACGCTCACCAGCGCGGGGTCGATGACGACCTGGTTGTCGACGACGTACGGAATGTCCTTCTGGCCGTCCGACTTCGAGAAGTCGTACACCTGGTTGCCGTTGGTGTCCAGGTGCGGCATGGCGATGAGGACCTGGCTCCGATCTATCGGCTCCTCCAGTCTCACCGTCACGTCCTCGTGAGTGCCGGGTTCGAGGTACTCGGACGCCCCGACGACGCTCCCGACCACGTTCCCGTCGAGCAGGCTCCGGTCGTGGACGACGACGAAGCCGCCCTCGGACATGCTCACGGAGTCGACGGTGACGGTCTCACCGGCCGTGGTCTGGTTCTCGAACGTGACGTTCGCCGACAGCCGCGAGACGTCCTGCGGCTGTTCGGGCGCGCCCGGCACCGCCGGCATCTGGACGTCTCGGGGCACCTCGAAGGTGAAGGTCACGTTCTCGACGGTGACGTCGGACAGCACGACGCGGACCGTCTCGATGTCGCTCGGTGCGTCGGTGTCAGCGTCCTCGACCTGCTCCTGAGCGCCCTCGGCTTGCTCCTGGGCGTCCTCGGCGGCCGCCTCTATCTCCTCCTGGTCGGTCCCGCTGACCGACTCCTCGACGGTACCGCCCGTGAGGAGTTCGGTGAGGTTCACGTCGACCTGCTGGTCGCGCAGCGTCACGTCGCTGACCCGCACGGTGCGGTCGGGCTCGGTGCTGTCACCGATGACGAACGACCACTTGTCGATGTTCATCTCCTCGACCTGGAACACCAGCTCTTCGGTCGGCTGGGCTTCCTCGGTCGGGGCACCGACGGTGACGTTGGCCTGGTCGATCACCGCTTCGCCGGCCGACGTGTACGGGCCGTCGACGTCGCCCCCGCCGATGACGAAGTCGTACACCTGGTTGTCGTTGGTGTCCAGGTGCGGCATGGCGATGAGCGGCTGGCTCTCGTTGATGGGTTCGGCGAGCGTGACGGTGACGTTCTCGTGCGTGCCCGCTTCGAGGTACACCGAGTTACCGCGCACGCTGTCGATTACCTCGCCTTCGAGCAGGCTCTGGTCGTGGATGGCGACGAAGCCACCCTCGGACATCGTCACCGACTCGATGACGATCTGCTCGCCGTCACTCCTCTGCTCGTTGATAGTAATGCTCGCTTCCGTCTGATTCGTCTCCTCTTCCTGTGTATTCGATAGCTCTGTGCCTGTTGCCGCGTTGGTCGACGTCGCTGCCGCCAGCGATACGGCTGCTCCACTGGCGAACACGACGAGGACGACCATGACGGCGACGCTAACAGTTCTCGGGTCGCGTGTCATATCTCCCTCCTGAACCGCACGATACCGAACGACGAGTCCCCGGATAAACGCGCCAGACCGTTCACGGGGACCCTCTTCGACGCCGACAGTTAGGCCGAACCTGCAGGCGGTTGCCCGTCCGCTGATCGCGTCGTTAAGTTCGCGTTTCGACCGCGGTCCTCGTTCGCCGGAGCAGTCGCGGTTTCGAAGCCGGTTTAGCGGTCCAGGCCCCAACGTCGAACGACTGATGTCGATGCGCGTCACCTTCCTCGGAACCAGCGGGGCAGTGCCGACCACGAGGCGAAACCCGAGCGCCGTCTTCGTCAACCGCGAGGGCGACCGCCTGCTGTTCGACGCCGGGGAGGGAACCCAGCGCCAGATGATGCGCTTCGGCACCGGGTTCGCCGTCTCGGACGTCTTCGTCTCCCACCTCCACGGCGACCACGTCCTCGGAATTCCCGGCCTCGTCCAGACGATGGACTTCAACGAGCGCGAGGACCCCCTGACCATCCACACTCCTCGCGGCACCGGCGACGACGTTAACGACCTGGTTCACGCCGCCGGCAACCGCCCGTCGTTCCCCGTCCGCGTCTCGGAGGTCGCGCCGGGCGAGACGGTCGTCCGCCGCGAGGAGTACGAGGTCCGGGCGTTCCGCACCGACCACGACGCCAGCGCCGTCGGCTACGCGCTGGTCGAGGACGAGCGTAAGGGGCGATTCGACCGCGAGAGGGCCGAGGAACTCGGCGTTCCGGTCGGTCCGAAGTTCTCGAAGCTCCACGAGGGCGAGCCGGTGGAACTCGACGACGGCACGGTCGTCCGCCCCGAACAGGTCGTCGGCGACCCCCGTCCCGGACGACGGTTCGTCTACACCGGCGACACCCGGCCCAGCGAGCAGGTCGTCGCCGCGGCGGAGGACGCCGACCTCCTCGTCCACGACGCCACGTTCGCCAGCGACCGCGCCGACCGCGCCGCCGACACCGCCCACTCCACCGCGGCCCAGGCCGGCGAAATCGCCCAGCGCGCCGGCGCTGTCCGGCTCGCGCTCACCCACATCTCCTCCCGGTACGCCGGGGACGTGTCCGCACACCTGACGGAGGCCAGCGAGACCTTCGACGGCGAGGTGTTCGTCCCCGAGGACGGCGAGACGCGCGAGATTCCGTATCCCGACGGTTGAGTCTGACCGGCCGTCCTCCGGACCCCTCGACCCGTGCTGAAGATTTTTGACGGTCGGGCGAGAGTCGATGGTATGCGCCCCCACTTCGCGCTCCTCGTCGCCGCCCTCTCCGGAGCGGTCGGTCTCGGCTACGCCGTCGGCGGCGACGACGGCGCGGCCACCGCCGGCGTCGCCGTCGCGCTCGGCGTCGGCATCGTCGTCGGCTTCCTGCTCGTCGCCAGCGCCTTCGGCGCGACGCCCGACGACTCCGCGCCGTGGCCCGCCGTCCCGGTCGCGGCGGTCCTCCTCGCCGCACTCGCCGCGCCCGAGTACCTCCCCGCGGCGGACGAACTGGCGTCGTTCGAACGCCTCGCGGCCGCGTTTCTCGCCGGCGGTCTCCTGCTGGGGGTCGCCGGCGGCGACGCGCGTCGGGGCCTTTGGTTCGGCATCGTCGCCGGCGGTGCGGCGGGCGTGGGGTACGTCTTCGTCGCGGTCCACCAGTCGTTCGCGACGCGGCCCGAACTCTGGCTGTTCGTCCTCGTCGCGAGCGTCGTCGCGCCCGCCGTCGGTAGCGCGCTCGCCGGTGCCGGCGGCGCGCTGGGTGGGGCGCTCGGTAACGCGTTCGGCCGCGCCGACGGCGTCGCCGACCGCTGACGCGCGCTCGCCGGCGATACATCTCGCCCTGAGATGCTATTGGGAGTACTGTGAAAACAGTTATCCCAACGGTTAGAATTACTGAGTTTTATCCGGTAGCGATGCGATTTCTAGAGCGCATGCGCAGGTCAACACCACTGTTGCTCGCACTCTGTCTCGTCCTCGCGGGCGTCGCGCCCGCGGTGGCGAACGTCACGCACGAAACGTCGACGCCACCGGACGCACAGGCGACGTCGCGGGCGTCCGCCTCCTCCGCGGCGGTCGAGAACGCGACCAACGACACGGCGGACGACGGGACGACCCTGACCGTCCTGTCGTACAACGACGTCCAGACCGCCGCGGCCGAGAACGGGACCTTCCCGCGGATGGTCACGCTCGTCGAGCGCCGCCGGGCGGCCCACGACAACCCGACCGTCATGGTCGGCGGCGGCGACGAGGTGAGCCCCCACTCGCTGTCGCCGCTCAGCCAGTGGCGCGTGCCGACGAAGGCGCTGAACGTGCTCGACCCGGCCGCCGAGGTGGTCGGGAACCACGACCTCGATTACGGCTTCGACGCCGTCCGGAACTACAGCGAGGCCTCGGAGTTCCCGTGGCTGATGGCCAACGTCGTCGACGAGGACACCGGCGAGCCCATCCCCGGTACGAAACCGTACACCGTCGTCGAACGCGACGGCGTGAAAGTCGGCATCGTCGGCGTCGCCGACGAGAAGATACGGGAGAAGACGGCGGTCGACTTCGGAGAGCAGGGGTACGAGGTGAAGAACTACTCGGCGGTCGCCGGCGAGTACGCGACGATGCTCAAAGAGGAGAAGAACGTGGACGTCGTCGTCGTCTCGGCGCACCTCGGCGTCCCCGTGGCGAAGAACCTCGCGCGGACGACCGAGAACGTCGACGCCATCGTCGTCGGTGACGACGAGATAGAGTACCCGCCCCGGGAAACCGGCGGCGCGGTCATCATGGAGGCGGAGGCCCGCGCGGAGCACGTCGCCGAACTCAACCTCACGGTGAAAGACGGCGAGGTGACCGCGTGGAACGGTCGCCTGCTGAACGTCACGGAGGACGTGCCGAAGAACGAGACGGTCGCGGACCTCATCACTCGCGCCCGGGAGGACACGCTGAACGAGGTGGCCGGTCGGACGACGACGGAACTCGACGCGCGGTTCGCCTCGAACTACCACGACGAGACGGCGCTCGGCAACATGATAACCGACGCGTTCCGGGCGAAGACGGGCGCGGAGGTCGCCGTCACGAACGCCGGCGGCATCCGCTCGAACAGCGTCTACGGCCCCGGCAACGTCACCGTCGGCGACGTGTACAACGTCCTGCCGTTCAGCAACACGCTCGTCACCGTCGAACTGACGGGCGCGAAGTTGAAACGACTGCTCGCCAGCCAGGTCGTCACCCTGGAGAGCGAGGCGGGCCAGCGCTACGGCCCCGAGTCCAAGCTACAGGTCAGCGGCGTCACCTACGAGTGGGTGGGCCACGAGGGCGGTCCGGCCGTCCGCGACGTCTGGGTGAACGGCGAACCGCTCGACGCCGAGGAGACGTACACCGTCACCGTCAACTCCTACATGGCCGGCTGGGAGGACTCGGTCCTGACGAACGCCACGGTCGTCGGCCGGTCGAACACGCTCTACGGGACGGCGCTGCTGGAGTACCTCCGGGCGAACAGCCCGGTCTCGCCCGAGGACGAGAACCGCATCCGGCGCGTCGACTCGGTGGTCGACGCCCGGTCCGTCTCGGTGCGGGAGGGCACCGCCACCGTCGCGCTCGACGCGCCGGCGGGCGCGAACGCGACCGTCGACGGGAGCTTCTACGCGACGCCCGCCGCCTCCGGCGAACGGCTCGCCGCCGAGTCCGTCGAACTCGACGACGGCACGGTGCGCGTGCGCTTCGCCGCGGCCGAACTGAAGCGACTCTCCGGTGCTGCCGGCCGGGTTCAGCTCTACGGGAAGTACGACACGACCGCCTACGAGCGGGTCTACTTCGACCACTCGGTCCTGAACGCGAACCTCGCGGCGAGCGACTTCGGCGAGAAGCGGGGCCGGGACGACGAACCCACCTGCGAGGAGCGGTCGAACGCCACCGCGACCGCGTCCGTCGTCGGGCCGACGCCCGTCGCCGCCTGAGCGGTCCGGCTCCCGGGACGCCGCGACCGCCGCGTCTCTCCGTCGCCGGTTCGCGGCGACCGCTCCGCCACCGATTCGACGGCGGGGACCCGCCTCGAACGTCGAAGTGGATGGCTTTTTCACCGGGGATACCGCCGGTTCGAGCATGCGCGTAGACCTCGGCAACGCCTTGGACGACGTCGCCTCGCCCGGTGTCGCCCGCGCGGAGTTGGAAACGCTCGACGAACGGGTCGCGGACGCCCACGAGCGCATCGCGGACGGCCGGGCGAACGACGAGCACGGCTACGCCGCGCTGAACCTCCCCGAGACGACCGACGCGGACGAGATACGGTCGGCGGTCGAACCGTTCGCGGACGCCGACGCCGTCCTGACGGTCGGCATCGGCGGGAGCGCGCTCGGCGCGGCCACGCTCGCCGACGCGCTCGACTCGGACGTCGACGCCTACTTCCTCGACAACGTCGACCCCGAGCACGTCGCGGGGCTCCTCGACGACCTCCCCCTGTCCGACACCGCGGTCAACGTCGTCTCGCGCTCCGGGACGACCGCGGAGACGCTGGCGAACTTCCTCGTCGTCCGCGACGCGATGGACGCCGCGGGCGTGGACTGGACCGACCGCACCTTCGTCACGACCGGCGAGTCGGGCAACCTCCGGGACCTCGCCGACCGCCACGACCTGCCCGCACTCGACGTGCCCGAGGGCGTGCCGGGACGCTTCTCGGCGCTGTCGACCGTCGGGCTGGCCTGCGTCGCCATCCAGGGACACGACTTAGACGCCATCCTCGCGGGGGCGGGCGACGCGGCCGACGGCCTCTCCGGGTCGCTGTTCGAGTCCCCGGCCTACGCCTACGGCGCGGCCTGCTACGCGCTCGACGAGCGCGGGGCGAGCGTCAACGCGATGATGCCGTACGCCGAGTCGCTGGAGACGTTCGCGGAGTGGTTCGCCCAGCTCTGGGCCGAGAGCCTCGGCAAGGACGGCGTCGGCCAGACGCCGGCCCGCGCCCTCGGCGCGACCGACCAGCACTCCCAGCTGCAGCTCTACCGCGCCGGCCCGCGCGACAAGATGGTGTCGTTCGTCCGCCCGACCGAGCGCGAGGACCGCGAGATTCCCGAGACTGACCTGCCCGGCCTGGAGTATCTCGGAGGGTCGTCGCTCGGCGAACTGCTGGACGCGGAGTTCGAGGCCACGGAGGCGAGCCTCGCGGCGGCCGGCCGGCCGAACGTCCGCGTCGAGATAGAGCGCGTCGACGAGCGCGGCCTCGGCGAACTGCTGTACAACATGGAGGCGGCCTGCGTCCTCGCGGGCGAACTGTACGACGTCGAGACGTTCGTCCAGCCGGCGGTCGAGTGGGGCAAGCGCGCGGCCCGCGGCCTGCTCGGCGGCGGCGACTTCGAGGAAGCCGCGGCCGTCGACGAGAAGACGACGCTGACCGTGGAGTAGGGCGCGGGCGGGAACCCGACTACTTCCGCTCGTCGGGGAAGAACGCGAGGTCGTGGAGGCGGTCGTCGTCGGTGAGTTCCGGGTGGAAGGAGAGGCCGACGACGGGCCCGTCCCGGACGGCGACGGGGTGGTCGTCCCACGACGCCAGCACGTCCGCCTCGCCCACGTCGGCGATGCGCGGCGCGCGGATGAACACCGCCGGGAACGGGTCGTCGAGTCCGTCCACGTCGAGCGGCGCTTCGAAGCTGTCCTTCTGGCGGCCGAACGCGTTGCGCTCGACGGTCGCGTCGACGAGGTCGAGCGTCTCGACGCGCTCGTCGCCGGCGTCCGTCGCGGCGACGATGAGGCCGGCGCAGGTCGCGAGCACCGGCTTTCCGTCGGCGACGTGGTCGCGTATCTCGGGCGCGATACCCTCGGAGTGGAGGAGTCGCGAGATGGTCGTCGACTCGCCGCCCGGGAGCGACAGGAGGTCGCAGTCGGGGACGACGCCGGACTGACGTATCTCGACGACCGTCACGTCGCGGCCGCGGGCGTCGGCGGCCCGACGGACGGCGTCGGCGTGTTCGCTCACGTCGCCCTGGACCGCGACGACGCCGGCTGTGAGACTCATGGGCGCGTTACGAAGCGCGCGGAAAAAAGGGCCTCGCTACAGCGCGAGGAAGTTCAGGACGATGATCAGGACGCCGAAGAAGACGCCGAACGCGACGATCGACTTGGGGTCGATGCGGATGGCGTTTCGGTCTTCGGCGTCGAAATATCGGACGAGTCCGGCGCTGGACATCAGTCCGCCGGAGTTCTGGCCACTGCTCATACCTCGGGGTCCGTCTCCGTCAGGTGTAAAGGTTTCGCCACGACCGCGACGGCGACGGCCGGCGACGGTTCGTCGTCCGGTCACCCGACGCCTTTTTTCTCGCCGTCTCCGGGTCGACGAATCGGCTCGCGGGCAGCGCGGCGGTTCCGGTCGCGGCAAGCCACGGGGAGTGGGAAACCCTTATGCGCGGGACAGACGAACGTCCGGGAAGAGAGCATGACTGTGAGGCTACTGGACTTCTACGCGGACTGGTGTGGCCCGTGCAAGACGCAGGACCCCATCCTGGAGGACTTAGAGGAGGACTGGGGCGACCGCGTCGAGTTCGAGAAGGTCGACGTGGACGAGCATCAGGACGTGGCGAACGAGTACCAGGTCCGCTCGATTCCGACCATCGTCATCGAGGACGACGAGGGCGTCGTCGAGCGCTTCGTCGGCGTCACCCAGCGCGAGGACCTCGAAGGCGTCCTCGAAGAGGCCGGCGCGTAACTCGACCGCCGACTCGCCGGGCCGAGAGCCGGACCACCGACGGCAGTTCACCGTTTTCTGCGAGGGAATCCGTTGCGACACCGGGGAGCGACCCGCTCGCCGTCCGCACCGCGGCGCGTCGACTCAGCGCGTGACGCGTCCGACGACGGAGGGGTACGCCAGGATACCGCCCTGGGTGACGCCGTTGATGACGAACACCGCGGCGAGCGGGAGCGGCCACCGGAGACCGACGTACGACAGCGCGCCGAGGACGACCAGACCGACGACGGCGGCGACGTACCCGACGTTCCCTTCCGGGTGGCCGTCGAGCGCGCGCCACGCCGTCAGCGCGCCGACGGCACCTCCGAACGCTGCGACCGAATCGACACTCGGCGCGGCGACGGTGCCGGGGTCGCCGCCGAGGCTCGTGACGACGACGCCCGAGGTGGCGACGACGGTCGCGACCGCGAACATCGGTAGCGGCCGCCAGTCGACGACTTCGACGACGAAGGCGAGGTAGACGAGGCCGACGACGAGGCCGACGACGACGTCGACCGCGAAGTGGACGCCGATGGCGAGTCGGGAGAACCCCACGATCGCGACGACGACCGTCGCGACGGCGACGCGTATGCGGTGGTGCGCGCGCTCGATGGAGAGCGCCAGCAGCCCCCAGACGACCGTCGACCCGATTGCGTGGCCGCTCGGGAAGCCGTAGCCCGACGCGTGGGCGAACCTGAGCGCCTGGCCCGGTCGCGGGCGAGCGAACACCCCTTTCAGCGTCAGCGTCAGGGCGAGCGCGCCGACCGTCGCTCCGATGACGAACCCCCAGCGTCTGCGTCGGTCGCCGAACCAGTACAGCACCGCGAGGACGACGAAGAAGAACCACGCGTCGCCGAGTTGCGTCAGCACCGAGAACGCCTTGCGGACGACGGTCGGTAGCAGTTCGCTGAGCCACTCCGTAACCCCCCATCCGCGGCTCATGGTTACGAACGCCAGTCCCGGACGCGGCCGACGACCCGTCCCGGGACACCGAGTGCGCTCACGCCGAAGCCGACCAGGAGCATCAGCGCGTACAGTCCGAGCGTCGACAGCCAGACGACGACCATTCCCGCGATGGCCCAGCCGCCGTCGAGCCAGCGGAACGCGCCGAGCGTCATCAGCGTCCCGTACAGCAACACGAGGTACGGCCCCCATCCGCGGGCGTGGCCGCGGCGCATCCGGCTACGGACGTACTGTTTGAGCTCCGATTCTAGCTGTGGCTTCTCGACCGTTCTCTCGTCGACGTCGCGCTCGAAATCTTCGAGTTCCGACTGGACCTGTCGCAGGTCGTCGCGTAACTCGAGGATGTCCGGCGCTGACTGGTCAGTATCGTCGGTCATGTGGTCCCCTCGGTCTTCCTGCTGTCTTTTCTTGGCGTCCGCCGCATCTTTAGTTTTCCTGAACGACTTACGCCCCGCGAGGACGACGTTCACCACCGCGCCGAGCAACAGGAGGATGCCGCCGAAGTACAGAAGCGTTACGAGCAACAGCGCGCCGCCGAGCACGCCGTAGACCGCGAACTGTCCCGCCTGCTCGAAGTACGCCTGGAAGCCGGCTTGGAGGACGGTCCAGCCCACCGTCGCCACCAGCGCGCCGGGCAGCGCCTCCCGGAGCGAGACGCCGGCGTCGGGGAAGACGTAGTACAGCGGGAGGAAGACGGGCAGGAGCGAGAACAGGAGCACGACCGACGCCACGAGGCCGGCGAACGGCACCCACGCGAACGTCGACAGCAGCGCCTCGACGGCGACTATCGCGCCGACGGCGGCGGCGATTATCGCCAGCACGGTCACCGCGTCGACGACGGTCTCGACGAAACTGCCGTCGTCGTGCGTGTCGTAGACCCGCGAGAACGCCTCGTCCAGGCCCCGGAACACCTTCAGCGTGCTCCACAGGAGGACGGTCGACCCGACGACCGTCGCGCCGCCTCGTCCCGACCGGTCGCGAATCACGTCTCCGACGACCTCCGCGGCCGCGGGGCTGAGAGACCCCTGGAGGGCCGTCTGGACCTCGCCGGCGAGCGCCTCGCCGCCGAAGAAGGAGGCGGCCGCGACCGCCAGCAGCAGTGCCGGGATGATGGAGACGAACGCGTAGTAGGCGATGCTGGCCGCGAGAAACGTTATCTGCTGGGCGTGCGCCTCGGCGACGATGTCGCGCACCGTAGTCGTAAATCCGCCATGTACCGTCGTCACGGTCTTCGTTTCGTCGGAACCACACAAAAACTCCGCCGCCGTCGGGACCGAACCGCGGACACCGTCCCGTTTTTGGTCGTGCAGCGCCGACGCTCTGGCATGGGAACGCCGCTGCCGACCGAGGAGTCCGGCGAGTCGGGGAACCGCGTCCGCGCGGCGAAAGCCGTCGCGCCGTTCCTCGCGCTGGGACTGTTCGACCTCCTGTTGCTCATGGGCTGGGGAGTGGACCCGCTGTGGGGGTTCGCCATCCTCCCGCCAATCCTGTTCATCAGCGTGCTGGCGTGGATCGGGTTCAAGTCCGGGTTCATCACCGACCACAACGACCACGGCGACTGAACGGCGGGCCGCCGGACCCCCGGTCTCGACGCCGCGTCGAATCGCGGACGACTCGTCGGCGTCGCTCTCCCGAATCGCTAAGGCGCGCCGGACCGTTCCGGCGAACGTGCTCGACCGCTATCCCGACCTCGACCCCGACGCGGGCGAGGTGGTGACCGAGGAACTGGCAGTGAGCGACGACGTGCTCGTGAAGGCGTTCGCGCTGGGCCCCGGCGCGGAACTCGACCCCCACGAACACGGCGACAGCACGAACGTCTTCCACGTGCTGGACGGCGAGGTCGTCGTCGTTCAGGGCGACGCGGAGGCGGTCGTCGACGCGCCCGGCGTCGTCGTCCACGAGCGCGGCGAGGTCCACGGCGCGCGAAACGAGTCCGACGACGTGGCGGTCTTCACCGCGAGTCTCTGTCCGCTCCCCTGACCGAGTCCCCGGTCGCGACTCCTTTCGGAACGAATTTGAAAGCGGCACGCATGGCGGCAGGCATGAACCGCATCATCGGGGAGCGCGACCTGTCGGAGACGCCGTTCTCCGCGGAGGAGGCGCGCGAGACCTTTCGACAGATGGTCCGGGCGCGGCAGTTCGACGAGCGCGCGCTGGCGCTCCAGCGCCGCGGCTGGATGAGTAGCTGGCCGCCGTACCGCGGCCAGGAGGGGTCGCAGGTCGGCGCGGCGCTGGCGATGGCCGACGACGACTGGCTCTTCCCCACCTATCGGTCGAACGCGATGCAGATAGCTCGCGACGTCCCGATGAGCGACGTACTGCTCTTCCGGCGGGGCCGCCCCGAGTTCGCGTCGGGCCACGACGTGCCCAACTTCCCGCAGGCGGTGCCCATCGCCACCCAGATTCCCCACGCGACCGGCGCGGGGATGGCGATGAACCACCGGGACGACGACGGGGCGGTGCTGTGTTACTTCGGCGACGGCGCGACCAGCGAGGGCGACTTCCACGAGGGGCTGAACTTCGCGGGCGTGTTCGACGCGCCCGTCGTCTTCTTCTGCGAGAACAACAACTGGGCGATCAGCCTGCCCCGCCACCAGCAGACCGCGAGCGACAGCATCGCGGAGAAGGCCCAGGCGTACGGCTTCGGCGGCGTGCAGGTGGACGGCAACGACCCGCTCGCGGTGCGGGAGACGGTCGCCGAGGCGCTCCGGTCGGCCCGCGACGGCGAACCGGTGCTCGTCGAGAGCCTGACCTACCGCCAGGGGGCGCACACGACCAGCGACGACCCGAGCAAGTACGAGGACGCCGAGCAGGAGCTCCCGGAGTGGCGGAGAGCCGACCCGCTCGACCGCTACGAGGAATACCTCCGGGAGCAGGGCGTCGTCGACGACTCGTTCGTCGAGAGCGTCGAGGAGGAAGCGGGGACGGCGCTGGACGAGGCGGTCGAGACCGCCGAGTCGGCTCCGGAGCCGGACCCCCACGACGTGTTCGACCGGGTGTACGAGGAGGTGCCGCCGCGCCTGCGCGACCAGCGCGGCTGGCTCGACTCGTTCCTCGAGGACAACGACGTGTACGAACTCGACCACTGAGCAATCGGTCCGCTCCGCTCCGCAGGTCGTACGAACTCGACGTTCCGCAGGTCAGTCGATCGCCATGTAGGTCTTCGTGTCGACGACGCCGTCCAGCTTCTGCACGTCCGACGAGGCGGTCTGGAGCACGTCGTACACCTCGTCGGCGTCGACCTCGACGACGATGTCGTAGTCGCCGGCGACGATGTGGGCCTCCTGGACGACGTCGAACTCCCGCACCGAGTCGAGCAGGTCCTGTGACTTCCCGGCGGCGGTGTTGACCATGATAAACGCGTGCACCATGTCGCTGTGTCATACTCTACCACGCGAGAAAAACCTTCCCCCGGAGAAAAGTTATTCAACCCGTCCGCCGTACCGTTTTCCATGCGATTCGTTATCACTGGTGCAGGACGGGTCGGCTTGCGGACTGCCCGCGTGCTCCGGGAGGAGGGCCACGACGTCGTGCTGGTCGAGCGCGACTCGAACAAGGCGGACCGAGCGCGCAACGACGGGTTCGAGGTCGTCGAGGGCGACGCCTCCAAAGAGGAGGTACTCGAGCAGGCCGACCTCGAATCGGCGGACGCGGTCGGCGGACTGACGGGCGACCTGAACGTCAACTTCGCGGCCTGCATGGTCGGCAAGCACTACGACTGCCGGACCGTCCTGCGCATCGACGAGGACTACCGCGAGGACATCTACCGGAAGTTCGCCAGCGACGTGGACGAGGTCGTCTACCCCGAGCGTCTCGGTGCCATCGGCGCGAAGAACGCCCTGCTGGGCGGCAACGTCCGCGCCATCGCCGACATCGCCCAGAACCTCCAGGTGGTCGAGCTGACGATAACCGACGAGTCGCCGATGCGGGGCTACTCCATCAGCGAACTCGAACTGCCCGCCAACTCCCGACTGCTCGCCTTCGGCAAGCAGGACGAGCCGATGAGAATTCCGTTCCCGGACGACTCCCTGGAGATGGGCGACCGCATCGCCGTCCTCGCCGACTTCGCCGTGCTGGAGGACGTGCGCCAGATTCTCGTCGGTAACGCCAGTCGCGCCACCGCGGGAGGTGTCTGAGATGGTGCCCGCCTACATCATGGTCAAGGCGAACACGAGCGAGGCCGACCGCCTCAAAGACTCCATCCGCGACCTCGACGGCGTGGAGGACGCTCACATCGTCGCCGGAGACGTCGACCTCATCGTGAAGGTCACGGTCGACAGTCCCGCCGAGGTGAAAGAGATCGCCGCCACCGGCATCCAGGGTATCAGCGGCGTCGAGGACACCCAGACCTACATCGCGATGGACTAGCCGTTCTCGTTCACCGGCGCTCTCGCGTCCCCTCCTCCCCGTCGTCGTAGTTCTGTCGCGCCCGATCGATCAGCCCCGCCGCCGGTTCGCGGTAGTCGTAGCCCGGAACGATGCCCTGTACCCAGGTTCCCTCCGCGTACTCCACGACGGCCAGCGCGTCCTCGGGGGTCGGCGTCGTCGAGAACGAGACGGTGAGAACCACCTCGGCCCCCTCGCGTTCTATCTCCGGGGGAACGGCGTCCTCGGCCCGCGCGACGGTGTGGACGTCGTCGAGGCGACGCTCCAGCGTCTCGTACCAGCCGTCTTCGACGACCTCCGCGACCGTCTCGCCGGCGACGACGGCGTCCAGCGTCGGCAGTCGAACCGTCACCGCGGCGTCGCCGTCCGTCTCGCCGTCGCTATCCTCGTCAGCCGTGCGCACCGTCGCGTCGAACGGCGTCGTCGTCGCGACGAACTCGCCCGTCTCCCGGCGCTCGAAGGCGTCGTGGGTCTCGAACGACCGCCGTGCTCGCGTCTCGTCGGTCATCGGTCGCGCTACGGACGCGGGGGTGAAGGGCGTTACGAGAGGCCGGCGGCCACCGCGACGGTCGCCCGAACGGGGTCCGGACTCGCGGTCGTCCGGCCGGTTCAGAGGTCGAACCACTCGGTCGTGTGGCCGGTCGTCCGGAGGTGCCACCGCTGTTGCGCCCCGGCGTCGCGGGCGCGCAGTTCGACGATAGCGTCGAACTTGCTCGCGATGGTACGCACGGGTCGCGAGCCGTACTCCACCGGCAGGACGTAGTGGGCCATCCCGGAGACGTCCTCGACCGCCCGGCAGATGGGGCCGAGGAACGCGTCGACCTCGTCCTCGGCGTTGTCTTCGACGACCGGCCGGAGCGAGTCGAAGCAGAGCCGGAGTTCGGCCGGGTCGAACTCGCGCTCGTCGTCCAGTCGCTCGATGGTGTCGACGACGGTCTCTCGGAGGTCGTCGGCGTCGCCCGTGACGGATTCGACGGTCGGGTCGGCGGGTCGGGCGTCGACGTCGGCGGCCGAGCGCGCACCGGTGCGGTAGTTTATGACGTGGGCGTCTTCGCCGGAGGAGTCCGCCATCGAGAGCCGGTTGCTGGCCGTCGAGACGCTGCGGTCGTGGAGCGCGAACACCCGGGTCCGACCGCAGGCGGTCTCGCCGAGCAGGAGCGTGCTCGCGGCGTCGAAGACGGTGTCGGGGACCGCCCCCACGACGAGGAGGTTACCGCCGCGCTCCTTGATTCGCGCGAGGCCGGGCTGGACGGTCACGGTGCCGTCGCCGTCGACGGTGACGTGGTGTCCGTACAGGGTGAACGAGAGGCGGCCACCCCTGCGCGGAGTTCCGTCGTCTCGCGGTTCGAAGAGCTTGTCGAGCGCCTCTGGGTCGATGACGTCGTACAGCTGTTCGGGGATGTCGGACGGTTCGACGCCTGCCGCGTCTGCGACCGCGACCGTTATCGTCGTGCTCAACGCCCGGTCGCTGTCCAGGTCGTGATGCACGCGGTGGACTTCGCTCTCGTCGGGGGATCGGTCCCCGTCGATACCGTCCATGTGTTTCCTGACCCTCCGGAGTCCAAAGTGAAAAACTCATCGTCACGAGAATGACAGCAAACTACAAAACTCGGCGACAGCTCCGGATTCCGGCGGCTCGGCCACTCCCGTCACCGTGCCAACGTGTCTCAAACGTCGAGAAAATGTTTATAATTATCGAAGGTGTAGATACCACCGTCGCGGGAGCCGCGGGGGCGAACCGAACGGCTCGCGTTCCGAGAGGAAGCGAGAGCGGAGCAAACACCGAGTGGCCGGTAAGACGGTACCGAGGTCAACGCTCCGACGGAGAACCGAAGCGACGCAGTAACCGTCGGAAGACGGTCGTGAAGGCCAAGTATCGGACGACGCGAAAGCGGCGTTCGAGAAACTGGGTGAAACCAGCCACGGTCGTACGGGTCGTGGAAAACGTCTCCCGTTCGGGTCCTAATCGCGGCTCTCGCTTCCTTCTCGCTACCGATTTGGACCGTCAGCGACGCGTTTCCAAACCGTTTATACCCGAGGATGCGCAATCCCGCGGTATGGCAAAAGAGCAGAAGGAAGTGCGTGACCTTCAGGAAGGAAACTACGTGATGGTCGAGGACGCTCCCTGCAAGATAAACTCCTACAGCACGGCCAAGCCCGGCAAACACGGCAGCGCCAAGGCCCGCATCGAGGCCGAAGGCGTCTTCGACGGCAAGAAGCGCAGCCTCAGCCAGCCGGTCGACGCGAAGATCTGGGTCCCCATCATCGAGCGCAAGCAGGGCCAGGTCGTCAGCGTCGAGAGCGCCACCGTCGCGCAGGTGATGGACCTCGAGACGTACGAGACCATCTCCATCCAGACGCCCGAGGACGTCGACCTCTCGCCCGACGACCAGATCGAGTACCTCGAGATGGAAGAGCAGCGCAAGATCCTCGAATAGATGTTCCCCGGAGCGGTCGCCGACCGTGAGACGGCCGATTTCGTCGTCGTCGGTGCGCCGCTCGACGTTTCTACCACGTTCCAGCCCGGCACCCGGTTCGGCCCCGAACGCGTCAGGAGGTTCGCCCGGACGTTCGACGACTTCGACCACCGGACCGGCCGGCACTTCTCCGACCTCGCCGTTCACGACCACGGCGACGTCCGCGCGTGGGACGACGCCGCCGAGTATCTGGAGTATCTCGAGGGCGTCCTCACCGACGTTCGCTGGGACGACGCCCTCCCCCTTCTGCTCGGCGGCGAACACACCGTCTCCGTCGCGGGCGTTCGCGCGACCGACCCGGACGTCTTCGTCTGCCTCGACGCCCACCTCGACCTTCGCGAGGCCTACGACGGCAATCCGCTGAGCCACGCGACCGTCACGCGGCACGCCCTCGACGTGGCCGACGAGGCCGTCGTCCTCGGCGCGCGGACCGGCGACGAAGACGAGTGGGAACGCGCCGCCGAATCCGACGTGACCGTCGTCCCGCCCGAGGACGTGGCCGACTGGACGCCCGGCGTCGACGGCCCGGCGCTCGACGGCGACGTCTACCTGAGCGTCGACGTCGACGCCGCCGACCCGGGCTTCGCCCCCGGAACCGGCACGATGGAACCGTTCGGCCTCTCGCCCCGCGAGATGCGCGACGCGGTTCGGACCGTCGCGGACGACGTGGCCTCGACCGACGACGCCACGGTCGTCGGCTTCGACGCCGTCGAGGTCAACGACCGCGACGACGGCCAGGCCGCCGCGCTCGCCGGGAAGCTCCTCCGCGAGTTCGTCTTCGCCGTCGCCGACGGGTGAGACGGTGGACCGTCGTCGCGCGTCGCAGGCCACCGAGACTTAATACGTCTCGCTCGTCTGCCGGGATATGGGCACGATGGAGGGACTCGAAGTGACGGAGTGTACGCGCTGTCCGGCGCTGGTCGAGTGTCGGAGTCAGATAGTCAACGGCGTCGGTCCCGGGGACGCCGACCTGCTGTTCGTCGGCGAGGGTCCCGGCAAGCAGGAAGACCAGCAGGGCGAACCGTTCGTCGGGCGCAGCGGGAGCGTCCTCGACGACAAACTGGAGGAGTTCGGCATCGAGCGCGAGGACGTGCGCATCACCAACTGCGTGCGCTGTCGCCCGCCGGAGAACCGCGACCCGACGAAGGAGGAACTGAACAACTGCCGCGAGTACCTCGAATCCGAGATCGACCAGGTCGACCCCGACGTGGTCGTCACGCTCGGGAAGGTCCCGAGCGAGCACCTCCTCGACCGGGACGTCGCCGTGACGAAGGAGGCCGGGTCTGTCGAGGCGGTCGAACTCGGCGGTCAGCGCCGCGACGTCCTGATATGCGTCCACCCGGCGGCGACGCTCTACGACGGCAGTCAGGAGTCGACGCTGGAGAACACGCTCGACACCGCGGCGACGATGGCCGGCGTCGAAACCGACGGCGGTCAGTCGCGCCTCGGCGAGTTCTGACTCAATCCTGGCCGGTCTCGACGTCCACGCCCTCGAAGGTGACCGACACCGACTCGGCGTACCGGTCGCCGTTCGTCTCGTCGTGGCGCATGAACGCCGGCGCGTCGACCTCGACGTGGACGTCGTAGGAGCCGTCTCCGGGCACCTCGACGTTCTTGCCGTAGTGGTGGAGGCCGGGATGCCAGACGAACGGCACCTCGAACGGTCCGACCTCCTCGCCGTCCTCGGACTCCAGGGTGGCGCGAACCGTCAGCTCCGGGACGAACCGGTGGTCGGCCGCGTCGGCGACCGCCACCTCGAGGTGGCAGTTCTCCTCGTCCGGTTCGACCCACTCCAGCCCGTCGTCCGTCGGGCGATACATCCCCTCGGCCTCCTCCTGGGCGATGCCGACGAGGAAGTCGCCCGCCTCCTGCGTGTCGCCGGTGTGAGCGACCTCCGTCGCCATGTACTGCAGCGCCTCGTGGTAGGCGTCGCCCTCCTCGCGGGCCAGTTCGAGTTGCTTCTCGTCCACCTCGTCGCTCGGCCGTTGCTGGTTCGCCATGGCGTTTTCCCTTCCGCCCGCGAGTCGGATGAGTGTCGTGGCCAGGACCGCCGCTCGGCCACGAACTTATAACCGAGCGCGAGACAACCAGCAGAGTGATGGCAACGGTGAGCGCCGAGAATCCGTACGTCGAGGACCCGTCGACCGACTTCGCCCCCGTCGAGGAGCTGAGCGAGGAGGCGGCGCGCGAGCAGGCCGAGCAGCTGCGGGAGGCCATCCGCTACCACGACTACCGCTACTACGTCGAGAACGACCCGCTCGTCGCCGACCGCACCTACGACGCCCTCTTCTCGCGCCTGCAGGACCTCGAATCTGCGTTCGACCTCCGGACGCAGGACAGTCCCACGCGACGTGTCGGCGGCGAACCGGTCGAGGAACTCGGCACCGTCGAGCACGTCGCGCCGATGCTCTCCATCGACTCCAGCGGCGACCCCGACGACGTCCGCGCGTTCGACGAACGAGTGCGCCGCGAGGTCGACGGCGTGGACTACGTCTGCGAGCCGAAGTTCGACGGCCTCTCCCTGGAGGTCGTCTACGAGGACGGCGAGTTCGTCCGCGCCGCGACCCGGGGCGACGGGGAGACGGGCGAGGACGTCACCGAGAACGTCCGCACCATCGCCAGCGTTCCCCACCGACTGCGCGGCGACTACCCCGGTTTCCTCGCCGTCCGGGGCGAGGCGTACATGCCCCGGGACGCCTTCCAGGCGTTCAACCGCGAACGTGTCGAGCGCGGCGAGGAGCCGTTCGCCAACCCCCGGAACGCGGCGGCGGGCTCGCTGCGCCAGCTCGACCCCTCCGTGACCGCGGAGCGCCCCCTCGACTGCTTCTTCTACGACGTGCTGGCCGTCCGGTCGAACGACGACGGCGTCTCCGAGGAGTACGATTCGAACTGGGCGGAACGGCAGGCCCTGCCGGAGTACGGCCTCCCGGCCACCGACCGCACGGAGCGCGTCGACACCATCGAGGACGCCATCGACTACCGCGACGACCTCGCGGCCGACCGCGAGGACCTGAACTACGAGATCGACGGCGTCGTCATCAAGGTCGACGACCTGGAGCAGTGCGAACGGCTGGGGACGACCGCCCGTCACTACCGCTGGGCGTACGCGTACAAGTTCCCGCCGCGCTCCGAGGAGACGCCCATCACGGACGTGACGGTGCAGGTCGGCCGCACCGGCCGGCTCACCCCCGTCGCGCTGCTCGAACCGGTCGACGTCGGCGGCGTCACCGTCTCGCGCGCCAGTCTCCACAACCCCGAGGAGATAGCGGAGAAGAACGTCAACGTCGGCGACGTGGTGCGGGTCGAGCGCGCGGGCGACGTCATCCCGTACGTCGACGAGGTGGTCGAGAAGCGAAGCGAGGGCCACTACGAGATGCCCGACCACTGCCCGGTCTGCGACAGCGCCGTCGAGCGCGACGGCCCCATCGCTTACTGCACCGGCGGACTGGCCTGCGACGCGCAGTTGCGCCGCGCCGTCGAGTACTACGCCAGCGACGACGGCCTCGACGTCGAGGGGCTGGGCGAGGAGCGCGTCGACCAGTTGCTCGACGCCGGCCTCGTCGAGGACAGCCTCGCCGACCTCTATCGCCTCGAGAAGGCGGACCTGGTCGACCTGGCGGGCTGGGGGGAGACGAGCGCGGAGAACCTGCTCGCGGAACTCGAAGACTCGAAGCGGCCGTCGCTCGCCGCCTTCCTGTCGGCCATCGGCATCCCGAAGGTCGGGCCCGCGACGGCCCGGGAACTCGCCCGCGAGTTCGGCGACGTCGAGCGCGTGCGGTCGGCGTCCCGCGAGGAACTGACGTCGGTGCCCGACGTCGGACCGAAGGTCGCCGACCAGATTCGGGAGTTCTTCGACTCCGAGCGAAACGCGGCCGCGCTCGACGACCTGCTGGAGTACGTCGACCCGCAGCCCCCCGAGACCGAGGGCGGCGACGAACTGGCGGGCCTCACCTTCGTCTTCACGGGGTCGCTCGACCGGTCACGCGGGGAACTCGAGGAACTGGTCGAGGCGCACGGCGCGAACGCGACGGGCAGCGTCTCCGGCAACACGGACTACCTCGTCGTCGGCGAGAATCCGGGGACGACCAAGCGTCGGGACGCCGACGACGAGGGCGTGCCCGAGCTCTCGGGCGAGGAGTTCCGCGACCTGCTCGCGGAGCGGGGCGTGGACGTCGGATAGAACGCGAGCGGTCTCCGCCGGGTCGACGTCGGAGCGGTCGAGGCGGCGGCGCGGCGCGATTGGCGGCCGGTCGAGGACGCCGCTCAGAGCTCGGCGTCCCTGAACACGAGGTAGCCGACCGCGACCGGAACGAACAGCCAGGCGAGCATGTAGGCGGCGACGAAGACGTCGCCGTAGTAGACGGGCAGCGGCTTGCCGATGGCGTTGGCGGCGGGCTGCCGGGTGAAGAAGCTGAACGTGGTGATGCGGGCGTTGAACTGGCTGCCGAGGAGCGCCGTGTCCAGCAGCGTCTTGTACGCCGCGGTCGGGTTCAGCAGCTTGATGAACAGGACGGTCTTCAACTGACCGGCGGTGCCCACGTCGAGCCCCTTGTTCAGCAGTTCGGCGACCTGGTTGGCGAAGGCGTTCCAGAGGACGACCATGAAGATGTAGACGCCGGTCGAGACCACCATCGCGCGGCGGCTCGTGCTCGCGACGGCGGAGACGCCCGTCGCGAACCCGACGAACACCAGCCCGAGCAGGAGCGTCAGGAGCACGAACACCAGGTAGTTGACTATCTTGAACTGGAGTCCGACGACCACCAGCGCGACGGCGGTGACGACGACGCCGACGAGGATGGAGAGGCCGACGACGGCGCTGCGCCCGAGCACCTTGCCGAACACCACGTCGTCGCGGGAGTGCGGCAGCGAGAGCAGCAGCTTCAGCGTCCCAGACTCGCGCTCGCGGGTGATGGAGGCGTACGCGACGACGATGGAGATGAGCGGCACGAGGATGGACGTCCCCTGCTTCATCAGGAAGAGGTAGGCGTCGCTGCTGCCGGACCCCTGCCTGGGCGCGTTGCCGAGCCCCCCGCCGAAGATGAGGAGCGCGGGCGCGGCGAACACGACGACGAACAGCGCGGTCAGCACCCACAGCCAGCGCGAGCGCACGGCGTCCTGGAAGTCCTTGCGCGCGACGGCCTGCCAGCTCATGCCGGCACCTCCTGGTTCTCGGTGTAGGCCACGAACAGGTCTTCGAGCGACGCCTCGCGCGTGTCGAAGTCCCGCACGTCGACGCCCGCGTTCTCCAGCGTCGCGATGACGGCCGTCTTCGCGCTGGCCTCGCAGTCGACGAGGAGCACGTCGGCCTCGCGGGTGACGCCGGAGACGCCGTCGAGGGACCGGATCTCGTCGATAGCGCCGGCGGGGTTCGACGCCGTCTCGACGCGGAGCGTGGTGCCGGTGCCGACGGCCTCGCGGAGCCCGGCGATGGAGTCTTCGGCGACCAGTTCGCCCTCGCGGAGGATGCCTACGCGGTCACAGACCGCCTCCACCTGCCCGAGGACGTGACTTGAGAAGAACACCGTCGTGCCGCCGTCGGCCTCCTCGCGGACTATCTCGCGCATCTCTCGCGCGCCGTTGGGGTCGAGTCCGGTCGAGGGTTCGTCGAGGATGAGCAGGTCGGGGTCGCCGACGAGCGCCATCCCGAGCGCGAGGCGCTGGGCCATCCCCTTCGAGTAGCCGCCGGCCTTCCTGTCGGCGGCGTCGCTGATGCCGACGCGGCGCAGGATAGCGTCGACGTCGTCGTCGACCTCCTTCGACTCGATGGCGAACTCCACGTGCTGGCGGCCCGTCAGTCGGTCGTAGACGGAGAAGCCCTCGGGGAGCACGCCGGTCCGTCGACGGATGGCGACGCTGTCTTCCTCGGCGTCGTAGCCGAGCACGCGCACGTCGCCCTCCGTCGGGCGGATGAAGTCGAGCAGCAGGTTGATGGTGGTGGATTTACCGGCCCCGTTGGGACCGAGGAACCCGAACACCTCTCCCTCCTCGACGGTCAGAGAGAGGTCCCGGACGGCGGTGACGTCGCCGAACCGTTTCGTCACCCCGTTCAGTTCGATTGCAGCCATGGTTGGCGGTTACGCCAACTCACATAAAGTCTTACTGTTCCGTGCTAAACGGTAACTAACGGGGCGTAGCGCGTCTCACTGTCTGTTTCGGAGATTTCACCGGCGGTCGGACGACGGCCCCGACGGCCCCGTCAGACGGTGGCGTCGGGGTCGTGCTTCTCGGCCATCCGGGAGGCTTCGGCGGCGTAGCGTTCCCGCTCCTCGTCGTCGTCGACGCGCGTGAGGCGGTCGGGTGCGACGTCGATGGCCGCGGTCGCGTCGCCGCCCAGGTGGCCCGACCGCTCCTTCCGCAGGTAGCGCTCGCCGTCCGGCGTGGCGTACACCAGCGTGATGAGGTCGCGCTGCGTGTACGTCCGCTCGACGAGCCAGAGCCGTTCGTCGTCCATGCCCGTCCGTTCCGGGCCGCCGGATTTGTATCTGGTGGGCCGCCACCGGCGGTACGTGCGTTGCCGCCCCCGGATTCGGGCGCCCGTCCGGTTCTCCGTCGAGTCGGGCCCGTCGGTGTCCGCCGACCGACGCCCGCCGGTCGAAGGGTCGTCGTTTCGACCGCGAAAATATATAGAAAGTGACGGGTTCGGGCGTCGAGCATCGGCGGCCCGAGAAACGGGAGCCGCAATCTTATTTATGTCTGTGAGTGCATCGATAAACGATGCACGAGTCCCCGCTGTCCCAGACGACGGACGACCGTCTGGCGGATATCTTGTTCGCGGGCGAGGAGATAGAGGAGGAGATCACGGTCGACGACGCCCGGATAGCGGTGACGAGCCACCGCGTTTTGGCGTTCATGCCGGGAGGCGGGGACCGCCAGTTCGACCACGCCGACAGGCCGAACGTCATGGACGCGAGCGTCCAGACCACGGGACGTCGGCGGTATCTCTCCTGGGCCGTCCGGAGCGTCGTCTACGGAGCCGTCCTCGTCGGCGGCGGCTACCTCCTGCACAGCAGCGGCGTCCTCTCGACGCTCGACGGGACCTCCGTGCCGAACAACCAGGCCGTCGGCGACGTGGGCCGGATGATAGGGACCTTCTCGAACCTCTTCGGCGTGCTCACGGACGTCCTCGTGCTGGTCGGCGTCGTCCTGCTCGCCGTCGCGGCCGGGCTCGCCGGCCTCTACTACGCCAGCCGGTCCGAGGAACTCGTCATCGAGCGCGCCGGACGGGAGCCGATTCGCGTCCCGGTCGGCGGCGAGCAGGCCGAGGCGGCGGCCAGCCGGATCCGCTCGCTGGTTGGGACAAGTTCAAAGCCACGGAACGACTAGACGGCGCCGATGGACGGGGTGACGGTCAGGGAGCGCGCAGGAGAGTTGCCGCGCGAGCCGGGAGTGTACCAGTTCCTCCAGGGGGGGACCGTCCTGTACGTCGGCAAGGCGGTCGACCTCCGTTCGCGCGTTCGTTCGTACGCCGACCCGCGGAGCGACCGCATCGCGCGGATGGTCGACCGCGCCGACGGCGTCGACTTCGCGGTCACGGACACCGAGACGCAGGCGCTGCTGCTCGAGGCGAACCTCATCAAGCGCTACCAGCCCCGGTACAACGTTCGGCTGAAAGACGACAAGTCCTACCCGCTCGTCCAGGTGACCGGCCACGAGTTCCCTCGCATCGAGGTGACCCGCGACCCCGACCGGGACGGGGCGACCGTCTTCGGCCCGTTCACGAACAAATCGACCGTCGAGACGGTGGTGAAGGCGCTCCGGGAGACGTACGGCGTCCGCGGGTGTTCGGACTACAAGTTCAGCAACCGCGACCGTCCCTGTCTCGACTACGAGATGGGCCTCTGTACCGCCCCCTGCACGGGCGAAATCGGCCGCGAGTCGTACCTCGCGGACGCCGAGAGCGTCGAGCGCTTCCTCGGCGGCGAGGCGGACGTGCTGGCAGACCCCCTCCGGCGAGAGATGGAGCGGGCCGCCCAGGAACAGGAGTTCGAGCGCGCGGCGAACCTCCGGGACAAGCTCGACGCCGTCGAGCGGTTCCACGGCGGCGAGGCCGACGCCATCGCATCCCAGGGCGACGAACGCCGCGTCGACGTGCTCGCGGCGGTCGTCGAGGGCGAGACGGCGACCGTCGCCCGCATGCACAGCGAGGGCGGCCAGCTCGTCGACCGGGACCGCCACGCGCTCTCGGTGCCCGAGGGCGGGAACGAGGAGGGCGACGTCGCAGCGGTGCTCGGAGCCTTCGTCACGCAGTTCTACGCCGAGCGCGAACTGCCGGACGCGCTGCTGTTCTCCGAACGTCCCGACGACGAGGACGTGACCGACTGGCTCGAACGCGAGGGCGTCGCGGTTCGCGTTCCGGGCGCGGGCCGGGAGGCGACGCTGGTCGACCTCGCGCTGAAGAACGCCCGCCGGGGCGCGAGCGACCCCGACGAACTCCGGGCGCTCGCCGACGCCCTCGACCTCGATTCCGTCGAGCGCATCGAGGGCGTCGACGTGAGCCACGCCCAGGGGTCGGCGGTCGTCGGGAGCGACGTGGTCTTCGTCGACGGCTCGCCGGAGAAGTCCGACTACCGCCGGAAGAAACTCGACGAGCGCAACGACGACTACGGGAACATGCGGTCGCTCGTTCGCTGGCGCGCGAAACGGGCGGTCGAGGGCCGCGACGACCGCCCCGACCCCGACCTGCTGCTCGTCGACGGCGGCGAAGGGCAACTGAACGCCGCGCGCGAGGCGCTGCGCGAGGTGGGCTGGGACGTTCCCGCCGTCGCGCTCGCGAAGGCCGAAGAGCGGGTCGTCACTCCCCACGGAACCCGCAACTGGCCGAGCGACGCGCCGCACCTCCACGTGCTCCAGCGGGTCCGGGACGAGGCCCACCGCTTCGCGGTCCAGTACCACCAGACGCTGCGCGACGAGGTGTCCACCGAACTGGACCGGGTCTCCGGCGTCGGCCCCGAGACCCGTCGGAAGCTGCTCCGGCGGTTCGGCAGCGTCGACGGCGTCCGGACGGCGTCGGACGACGAACTGCGCGAGATTTCCGGCGTCGGCGAGAAGACGGCCGAGGCGCTCCGGCGACTCTGACGACGCCGGTCGCGTCGAGGACCGTCGCCGACGCTACCCGGGAGCAGTGGTCGAAAGAAGTTCAACCGCCAGTACCGCGAACGGTCACTACTTGCCGTGGCCCTTCTTCTTGCCGCGGTCCTTCCCGTCGTTCTCGTCCTCGTCGTCCTTTCCATCCTTCTCGTCTTTTCCGTTCTTATCGTCACCGTTCTTCGCGTGCTCGGGCGGACCGCGGTCACCGCCTTCCTTCGCGTGGTCGCTCTTCTCGTCCGCGCCGGGGTTGTTCTCGGTCACCCACTCCGAGATGGCCTGACCCGGGTGGTCGACGCTGCTGTCGTCGAGGACGTCGTCGACGTACGCCGAGACGCGCTGACCGAACGGACCGTCTTCTTCCTCGTCGCTCTCGCTCGCGGTCAGCGTGGCCGTCGTCGTCGCGCTCAGGTTGCCGTGCTCGGCGACGACCTCGACGGTCACGTTCTCGGCGGGCGCGGGGAGGCTCACGGTCCCGTTGGCGTCGGTCGTCGCCGTCCCCTCGCCCGCGTACGAGGAGTTGTTCAGCGCCGTGACCGTGACCGAGGCGTTCTCGACGGCGGTCCCGTTCTCCGTGACGGTGATAGTTACGCCGTCCGACTGTTCGACACCGACCGACAGCCCCTCGGAGCCGCCCGTGCCCGCGAGCGCGGGTGCAGCGACCGAGACGAGGAGGACTGCCGCGAGCGACACTGCGATTACATTTCGTTTCGTCGTCATGCACGCTACTCGACAGACCGGGGAAAGATAAAGCCGTGTCGCCGTTTGGAATCGTTCGCTTCGTACACGAACGGAACAGAAGCCCCGAGAACGTTTAAAACCGCTTCTCACCGTTCAATTGGGAATTCATATAGGGAGAATTACTGGTACCGGATAGTGTACGTATAATTTGGTTTGGGATAGGTGGGAGTTCACTCGGTAGCTCGCCTGACGGCGGCTTCCGCACGCTCCTCGGCTCGGTTTCTCACCGAATGCTCGTTGAGAGTGAGTATCTCCCTATCGCGCATGAGGGTGGTACCGTCACAGATGGTATGTCTCACGTCGCTGCCGCGCGCGGCGTACGCGAGGTGGCTCACGAGGTCGTGGTGGGGGGTGAGGTGGGCCGCCGAGAGGTCGACGACCGCGAGGTCGGCGTTCGCGCCCGGTTCGATGCGGCCGCCGTCGAAGCCGAGCGCGGCGGCGCTGCCCGCGGTCGCCATCTCGACGACGGACGCGGCGTCGACCGCGCTGGCGTCGTCGGCCGCCAGTTTCCCGAGCATCGCGGCGTCGCGCATCTCGTCGAACATGTCGAGGTCGTTGTTCGAGGCCGCGCCGTCCGTCCCCAGGCCGACGGAGACGCCCGCATCGAGCATCGCCTCCACGGGGGCCATCCCGCTGGCGAGTTTCATGTTCGACGCCGGACAGTGGACGACGCTCGTGCCGCTGTCGGCGAGCAACTCGATTTCGCTCTCGTCGACGTGGACGCCGTGGGCGACGAAGTCGTTCGCCGCCGTCATGCCGAGGTCGCGAGCGCGTTCGAGCGGGCGCTCGGCTTCCGCATCGACGATGGGCGCGACCTCGTCTTCGGTCTCGTTCGCGTGGTAGTGGAGCGGAACGCCGGCCTCGCGCGCCTTCGGGACGTACTCCCGGAGGTACTCGTCGCCGACGGTGGTGAGGCTGTGGGGTGCGACGAACGTCGAGACGCGACCGTCGGCGGTCCCGTCGTACTCGCGAGCGAAGTCGAGGCTGGTCTCGAAGTCCTCGCGGGCCGCGGCGTCGTCCTTGCCGACCGTGACGACGCCGTGGCCGAGTCGCGCCCGCAGGCCGGCCGCCTCGACCGCCGCCACCACCTCGGGTTCGTGGAAGTACATGTCCGCGAACCCGGTCGTGCCGGAGCGAATCATCTCCGCGAGCGCGAGTTCCGTCCCGGCGCGGACGTCCTCGGCGGTCAACGCGCCCTCGACCGGCCAGATGTCCTCCCGGAGCCACGCGTCGAGCGGCTTGTCGTCGGCGTACCCCCGGAGCAGCGTCATCGCGGCGTGCGTGTGGGCGTTCACGAGGCTGGGCATCACCAGACAGTCCTCGGCGTCCAGCCGCTCGTCGCCCTCCGGCGTGTCGCCGACCGCGAGGACGTCGCCGTCGTCCCGGTCGACCAGCACGTCGCCGCGTTCGACGGTCGCGTCCGGAAGCAGTACCTTCCCGCCGGCGATTCGGAGCGTGGTCATGAGTACGGGTTGTGACGGCGTCGGTGTTAATCCACCGAGTCTCCCCCGACGCGGCGGGGCGTGTCCCGGCGTGACAGTCGTCGCCGGGAAAGGAAGAATAATCCGTCTGGCGCGTCGAGAACCAGTCGATGCGTATTGCTGTCCCCAACAAGGGCAGGCTGCACGACCCGTCGATGGAACTGCTGGAACACGCCGGACTGCACGTCGTCGACGGTGCTGACCGCAAGCTCTACGCGAACACGGTCGACCCGGAGGTGACGCTGCTGTTCGCTCGCGCGTCCGACATCCCCGAGTACGTCAGCGACGGCGCGGCGGACGTCGGCATCACCGGTCTCGACCAGGTGCGCGAAGCCGACCCCGACAACGTCTCCGACCTGCTGGACCTGGAGTTCGGTCGATGTCGTCTCGTCCTCGCCGCGCCCGAGGACGGCGACATCACCGACGTCGGCGACCTCGCGGGCAAGACCGTCGCCACGGAGTTCCCCCACATCGCCGAACGGTACTTCGCCGACGCCGGCGTCGACCCGGACATCGTCGAAGTGAGCGGCGCGACGGAGCTAACGCCCCACGTCGACATGGCCGACGCCATCATCGACATCACAAGCACGGGAACGACGCTGCAGGTGAACCGCCTCGCCATCGTCGACGAGGTGCTGGAGAGTTCGGTCTACCTCTTCGGTCGCGACGACGTCCTCGACGACCCGAAGGTCGAACAGGTCGTGATGGCGCTCCAGTCGGTGCTGTCCGCCGACGGCAAGCGCTACCTGATGATGAACGCCCCGGAGGACCGCCTCGACGAGATACGCGACGTGATGCCCGGTCTCGGCGGCCCGACGGTGATGGACATCGCCGGCGGCGACAAGGTCGCCGTCCACACCGTCGTCGACGAGCGCGACGTGTTCGAGACCATCAACGAGGTCAAGGAACTCGGCGCGAGCGGCATCCTCGTCACGGAGATCGAGCGACTCGTCGACTGAGCCGCCTGCTCTTCTTTCGCCGTCTTCGCCTTTCGCCGACGAGCACGCGACCGGGACGCGGTGGTCCGGCGTCACGGGCGCGCAGAGAGAAGTCGTGGAGGCCGTCCGGACCCCGCCCGACTCAGAACGAGACCTGGCCGGGACCGGCGGTGCCGAGCGTCGTGGGGTCGCGGTCGCTGTAGTGGCGGCGACCGACGGCCTTGCTCGAGAGCGCACAGTACAGCGCCTCGCGAGCCTCGCGCGGTGAGTCGTACGTCTCCTGGCCGACGCGCTCGAACACGTCCTCGAACGTCTCGGAGCCGTTGGGGAGGTCGAGTTCGTGATCGCCGTGGTCGGCGACGAGTCGTTCGGTGTCGGTCGGATACTGGTGGTCGTCGAGCAACCGGGTCGCTTGCTGTAGCGTCATCACCACAAACAGGGCTAAAGATAATTATAAACTTTGTCGCCTAGGAATACGGTCGAATATAATGCCCTAGACCGTGTTTAATGCCCACCGCAAACGCCTTGCCGCGACGCGACCGAGGTAGCGCATGAGCGTCTTCGCGGACCTCCACGTTCACACGACCAACTCCGACGGGGCGATGGACCTCGACGCTGTGCCGGCGGCCGCCCGCGAGGCCGACGTGTCCGTCGTCGCCGTCACGGACCACGACAGGCTCCACCCCGACCTCCAGACGCCCGTGACCGTCCTCGACGGCGTGACGGTCGTCCACGGTATCGAACTCAAGGTGGAAGCCCCGCACGGCGAGCACGTCGACCTGCTCGCGTACGGCGTCTACCCCACGCCGGACCTCGCCGCGGAACTGGAACGCCTCCAGGAAGACCGGGTCGAACGCGGCCGGGCCATCATCGAGTGCGTCGAGGACCGCCTCGGCGTCGACCTCGACCTCGAAGCGCGCGAGGGCATCGGTCGGCCCCACGTCGCCCGGGCCGTCGACGCCCACCCGGACGCCGACCACGACTACGAGGGCGCGTTCGAACACCTCATCGGCGACGACGGCCCCTGCTACGTCGCCCGCGACGTGACGGCGTTCGAACGCGGCGTCGAGTTGCTCTCGGACGCGAGCGGGCTGGTCGGCCTCGCGCACCCGCTGCGCTACGACGACCCCGGCGCGGCGCTGGAACTGACGAGCGAACTCGACGCCGTCGAGCGCTACTACCCCTACGGTCGCGAGGTCGACGCCCGGCCGGTCGAACGGGCGATCGCGGAACACGACCTCGTTCCGACCGGCGGTAGCGACGCCCACGACGACGACCTGGGGAAGGCCGGCCTGTCGAAGGCCGAGTACCGCCACTTCCGGTCCGCGGTGTCGGTGAACGGGTGAGGAACCGGCGTCCCGACGAGCGAGACGGCGGCCCTTCGGCGGACGACGAGGGCGTAGCGTTAAGGTGGGTCGAGCACCTACGTGTTCACATGCAGTGTCACTACTGCGACAGGGACGCGACGTTCGCCCCGGAGAGCGACGGCATCCGGGTCGGACTCTGTGACGAGCACTTCCGCGAGCAGTTCGAAGCGCTAGCGGAGACGGAGGCGATGGAGTCCCTCCGCGAGGAGTTCGACGTCGACCGCCTCGAATAACCCAATCCTACCCTACCGTTTCTCGGTCGCGCTGAACGCGACGCCCTCGTAGACGTAGACGCGTCTGGACTGCGGCGGGTCGTCGGCGTCCGTCGTCGGGTCGCGGTACGCGCTGGCGAGCACCGTCTGTGCGTACGTGCTGGTGCTCGTTTCGACCCGCACTTCGGTCACGTCCTCGGAGAGGAGGTAGGGCAGTCCGTTCCGGAGCGCGTACGACTGGACGACCTGCTCGGTGACGAGCGTCGCCGGACGGGCGGGGTTCGTCGTCCGCTCTACGACGAGCGTCTCCGGGTCGTCGGTCTCCTTCGCGCGACCCGTCGTCACCGTCAGCACGTCGCCGTCGCGCTTCGTGGCGGCGACGTCGGTCGGTTCCAGCGCGAGGGGGTCGCCGGTCACCTCGAACAGGACGAGCGCGCCGGCGTGCGCGAACGCGTAGACGCCCGGGCCGAGACGGTCGACTCTGGCGGCGCTCCCCATCTCCTCCTCCTCGACGTTCGCGTCCCCGATGCCGAACTGCCACGTGAATCGCTGGCCCGGTCGAATCTTGGTGTACGGCTGCGGCACGACGTGGGGTGCGACGTACGCCCATCCGTCGTCGAGACGCTTCGCGACGGTCCACGCGAAGGGGTTCATCCCCACCGACTCGTCGCTCCCGTTGTACAGCGTGAACCGCGTCGAGTCGGACGGTCGCTCCAGCACCTCGCGTTCGGGGACGACGTACGCGGTCTCGTGAACGCCGGATTCAAGCGAGTGGTAGCAGACGGTGTCGTCGAAGAATCCGGGGCAGGGTTCGCCCTCGAACCGCGAGTCGCGGACGGCGAGCGGTTCGCTCTTGGACGACCTCCCGGTCGTCCCGGTTCCGTCGCCGGTCGGGGTTCCGTCGGTCGTCGTCCGGTCCGTCCCGGTGGGGGAAGCGGTCGTTCCGCCGGGACTTCCGGGCGAGCGGTCGCCGAGACAGCCGGCGAGCGCGCCCGACCCGAGGAGTGCGAGGAGTCTACGGCGTCGCATACGCGATAGCTCTTTCCGGCGAGATAAAGGCTTTCAGTAGACTCAAACGGTCGTTTGACCAATCGGGTCGCGGCGACCGGCGAAGCGAAAAGTAGCGCGAATCAGACGCGGCCGGCGTCCACGTCGATGGCGTCCACCGGACAGACGTCGACGCAGAGCATGCAGTCGATGCACTGGGCCTCGTTGGCCGGGTCTGCCTTCTTCTCGCTCTCGGGGTGGTCCGGGGTGTCCACCCACTCGAACACGTCGACGGGACAGTCTTCCAGACACGCACCGTCGGCGATACAGAGGTCGAAGTCGACGGCGACGTGCGTGCCGTGGATACCTAGCTCCTCGGGCTCGTCGACCGGACCCCAGACGTCGTGGCCCTCGTGTTCGTCTACCTTCTCGCGATTTTCGGTGAACTGCGGATCTATAGCCATCGTTGACCACCTGTGCGTACCAAGGTGGAAGTGATACTTAAACCTCCCGACCAAACTTAAATGCATCGTCCCCCGCCGAGGTTTAGGCAAGGCTAAAAACGGTGGCGAGAGGAGCGCGCTCGCGGATTTTCGCTCTCGCCCCGATGAAGGGTTTAAGTAGGACTATCGTCGCGGGTCGCGCCGCCGTCGCCGGGCCGGTCGACGGGTCCGGCCGCGACGGGACGGCGGGGCCGTCCGGACGACGAACACGGCGTCGCCGCGCGGGCGTCAGGGCTCGACGGGTGGTTTTTTCGCGCCGCGTTCGGTATCACGAGGCATGGAGAAGGTTCGCATCGACGACGTGTCGTCGTACGCGGGGCCGGCGGACGTGAAGCGGCCGCTGACCGACGCGCTCGGCGCGGAAGACGTCGCGGTCAACTACTACGAACTCGCGCCGGGCGACAGCTTCGCCTTCGGCTACCACGCCCACGAGGACCAGGAGGAGGTGTTCTACGTCCAGTCCGGAACGGTCACGTTCGAGACGGAGGTGGGCGACGTGGCGGTGGCCGGCGGCGAGGCCGTGCGGTTCGGTCCCGGCGAGTTCCAGCGCGGCGTGAACGAGACCGACGAGCGCGTCGTCGCGCTGGCGCTCGGCGCGCCGCGCGACTCCGAACTGACCGAACTGCGACGACGCTGCGGGGAGTGCGGCGAGCGCACGCCGAACGAGATAGAGGCGACGGACGACCGCGATGCGCTCCTGACTCGCTGTCTCGACTGCGGGTCGGTGACGGGACGCTTCGACTGACCGTCGCCGGGTCCCCACGTCCGCCCTGGGGGCGACGCCGGACCGTGCGCGAGACGGGGACCGCTCGGCGGTCCCCGCGGGTCACCACCGTCCCGCTACGTCAGTGCGAGGTACGGGCCGAGCGCGACGAGGACGACCGCCAGCGCCCGCTTGAGCCGACGGGGGTCGCTGGCCTGCGCGAGCCGCCAGCCCGCGACGACGCCGACGAGCTGGGGAACCCCGATGGCGACGGCCAGGGGGAACGAGACCGTCCCGCGGACGAGATAGCCCGCGGTCGCGAACCCGGCGACGAACACCGACTGGACCTGCGCGACCGCCACGGCGACGAGCATCGGAACGCCCGCGGCGACCAGCAGCGGGACCGCGACGACCGGGCCGCCGACGCCGAGCAGTCCGCTCGGGACGCCGACCGCGAACCCGATGGCGGTCACGACCGTACGTCCGCGGACGCCGTCGAGGTCGACCCCGTTCGCCGTGCCCCCGTCGGTGCGGGTGCGGTACCAGACGAGCACGCCGGTGAGCGCGAGGAAGGCACCGAGGAGCAGTCCGAACAGTCGCTCCGACACCAGTGTGTTGAGGCGAACGCCGACCAGCGCGCCGACGAGGCCGGCGACGCTGAGCAGGAGCGCGGCGACGCGCTCGGGGCCGGCGGCGAGTTCGCCCGACCGCAGGTAGGCCGCGCTCCCGAGCAGTCCCGTGGCGACGAACGTCGCGCTGGCCGTGCCGGCGACGGTTCCCGGCGAGGCGGCCGTCAGCGCGTACAGCGCCGCGGTGACGAAGACACCGCCGGGACCGACGGCCGTGATACCGACGCCGGCGACCAGCGCGACGGCGACCAGCGCGACGAGCGTCGGCGTGGCGAGTCCGGCGACCATGCCGTGCTACAGCCCTCCGCTCAGGATGGCCTCGATGACCGTCCGCCCGGCGGTGACGGCCGAGTAGACTGCCAGCAGGATGAGCGCGCTGTTGAGGGCGTTGAGCTTCCAGCCGTTCGTGTGCCCGCCCATCACGTCGTCGTCGTTGACCGCCCAGAACAGCAGCAGGATGGTGATCGGGAGTCCGACGACGCCGTTGTACGCCGGGAAGAGCAGGATCATGTCGATGACACTCAGGCCGAGGTACTGGTGGACCAGCGGGGAGAGGCTTCCGAGCGCGACGCCGACGACGTAGATGACGACGAACGCCCGGCGGCTGTCGGCGTACCGCTCTCCCAGCGCCTCGCGGAGCATGTAGCCCGGGGCCCACATGATGGGGACGATGCTGTTGAACGCGGCTGTGAGCGTTCCGACGAGGAAGACGGCCATCGCCCACTCGCCGAGCACGTTCGCCAGCGCCCGCCCGGGCGTGAGGAACGTCCGCAGTTGCGTGTAGCCCGCGGGGCGCAGGACGGCGGCCGCGGTAACGACGATGGCGATGGTGGTGAGACCGCCGACCGCGTAGCCGATGCCGAGGTCGCGGCGCATCGTCGACACGGCCGAGACGTCCGTCCATCCCTTCTCCTCGACGAGTTCCGACTCGAGGAAGAAGTTGGGCCAGAGGGCGGTCGTCCCGAGGATGCTCACCGCGAGCGCCATCCCGCCGACGTCGCCGGCGACGGGGACGAACCCTCGCGCGACGGCGACGAGGTCGGGGCCGCTCGCGCCCGCGACGACGACGTAGGCGACCAGCAGTCCGAACATCATCAGCGTCATGATGCGCTCGACCCAGTCGTACCCCAGGATGCCGACGACGATGGCCGCCAGGCCCGTGAGGTAGGCGAACGGCTGCCAGCCGACGCCCTGGAGGCCGAGGAGGACGACGATACCCTTCCCGACAGCGGCGGTGAGTTCGAGCGTCCACGCGACGCAACCGACCGAAAGCGCGAGCATGAGGACGGTCGCGCCGGTCCGCCCGAGCTTCTCGCGGGCGAAGCCGGCGAGCGAATCGCCGAAGATGCCCAGGCGCGCGCTCATGTCCTGTCCGAGGTAGCCGAGCAGGACCGCGCCGACGACCGCCCACAGCAGGGCGTAGCCGTATCGGACGCCCGCGGAACTGGCGATGAACACCGAGCCGGAACCGAAGTAGCTGGCGACCATCACGAACGCCAGGCCGTACTTGCCGAAGAAGTCGGTAATCGTCGAATCGACGCCGAAGACCGAACGGAGATCGTAATATCGTTGGAATATGTCCATGGGGTGTGAGATGGCAAACCAGTGCAAGCGACTGACGAGCGGCGACCGTCGAGCGACAGCGGTGGCTGTCGAGTTCCGACCGGAGAACGCCCCGGCGTCGTCGCTCGAACGGCAACTCCCTTCCGGAATAACCGAGGTGAACGAATGTAATCACGGACGTAACTTATGCGCTGTGGCTACCCCCGTTCGGGGCGGACGTCCGCCTCGCGTCGCCGTCGTCGACCGCTTCGAACGAGCGCGGTGGGTGCTCCTCGCGGAGTCCGCGACGGGCCGTCCGGAGCGACCCGCTCCACGCGAAACCCTGCCGTCGACGACCCGCCTGCACCGTCTCCACTCGAAACGGAGGGGTAGGTCAACGACTCCCAAACCCACCGGCGGTGTCTCAGAAACGTCCGAAAACTAACTGTTAGAACGGACGACAACTCCCCCGTGGTAGGCGGAGTGGGAACGATTCACGCACCCCTCCGTTTCGACTGGAACGAACGGAAACGCGAGCGAGGACGACGCGTCGACCGGAAACGTCCGTCGACGCCGCGCGGCCCCGACGTCGCTCCTACTCCCCGCGCCGTCCCACCGGGACGAGGAGGACGGGGGTCGGACTCGCCCGGACGACCTTCTCCGAGACGCTGCCGAGCAGGAGTTTGTCCACGCCGCGCCGGCCGTGGGTGCCGATCACGACGATGTCGGCGTCCTCCGCGGCCGCCAGTATCTCGCGATAGGGTTTGCCGTGGACGACCTCGCCGTCGGCGTCTACGCCGCGCTCCTCGGCGGTCGCCACCCCCGCTTCGACGGTGTCCTCCGCCGCCGCCTCCAGGCGGTCGAAGAGGATGTCCTCGGTCACGTCCCGGGCCATCATCTTCTCGTCGACGACGGAGAGCAGGCGGACGCGCGCGTCGGCGGCCTCGGCGAGGTCGAGCGCGTGGTCGAGCACCGCGTCGGACTCCTCGCTGTCGTCCAGCGGCACGAGAATGCGTTCGTACATCACACCGTCTCTCGGCCGCGACCGTCAAAGACGTGTCGGCGGTCGCGGTCCTCGGCGGTCGATTCGCCGAGCGAGCGACCGCCGAGAGGGAACGCCCGCGGTCGCTCGCGACGCCGAGAACCGCCGTTTCGCGGCGCTACCGCAGTCGCTCGCGGGCGCTGGCCATTCCCGCCTCGACGTCGACGTCCGCACCGGCTTCGAGCATGGCCTCGCCGACGGTCCGGACGCCGCGGAGAATCTGCTCGTCGGAGAGGTTGCCCATGTTGCTCACGCGGAATATCTCGCCGCCCAGGTGGGCCTGACCGCCGCTGATGCTCACGCCGCGCTCCTCGACGGCGTCGAAGAACGCGTCGGGGTTCTCGCGGACGGTCCGGGGGAGCGAAATCGCGGTGAGGGTGTTCGAGAACTCCGAGACGTCGTTGCGCTCCGGGAACGGCGAGAGACCCATCGCGGTGAACGCGGAGCGGAAGGCCGAGGACTGGCGGCGGTGCCGCGAGATGCGCTCCGGCATCCCCTCGTCGACGATGTGCTCGACGGCGACCGCCAGCCCGCGGAACAGCGGGACGGCGCTCGTGAACGGCGTCTGGTGGCTGTCGGCCTTCCGGAGATGCCAGTCCAGGTCCTCGTAGAACGGCGCGTCGTCGCCGTCGAAGGCGTCCCGGGCCCCCGGCGTCGCGTAGAGGGCGCTCAGGCCGGGCGGCGCGGCGAGACACTTCTGGGCGTCCGTAATCGCGACGTCGACGTTCCACTCGTCGACGAGGAACTCGTCGCCGCCGATGGAGGTGACCCCGTCGACGACGAAGCGGGCGTCGTGCTCCGCGGCGATCTCGCCCACCTCCGGGACGGGGTTCAACAGCCCCGTGCTCGTCTCGTTGTGGACTATCGTCACCACGGCGGTGTCGTCGGAGACGGCGTCGGCGACCGCGTCGGGGTCGACGGACTGGCCCCAGTCGAACTCGACCGGCGTCACGTCGGCGTGGCGGTCGGCGATGCGCTTGAACCGTCGGCCGAACTTCCCGTTGACGACCGCGACGACCTCGTCGTCCTCGCCCGCGAGGTTGGCGACCGCGGCTTCCATCGCCATCGTCGCCGTCCCGTTGAGTATCAGGCTGGTGCCGCCCTCGGTCGTGGCGGTGCCGTCGAGCGACGACCGCTCGAAGACGGCGTCGAGCGCGTCCTGGGCGCGCTCGTACACCGCCTCGAACTCGGCCGAGCGATGCGACACCATCGGCTCGCTCATCACCTGACGGACGTCTTGCCGGAGGGGAACCGGGCCCGGATTGAGCAGGAGGAAGTCCTCTCGCATACGCTCCGGTTACACGGCGGGGCAGATAAACGTCGCCCGTGGCGCAATTTCCGCCACTACCGGGCGCGGTGCTCCCGTCGGCTACTCCGAGCCGTTCCCGACCCCGTTCGACGGCAGGTTCGGGATGAGCCACGCCAGGAACGCGTCCGGGCTCCGGGACTGCGTCCAGATGTTGCCCGGCCCCTCGAACTCGCAGACCAGCCCTTCGCCGCTGAACAGCGTCGACTTCAGCCCGCCGACTCGCTCGACGGAGAAGTCGACGGTGTCCTCGAACGCGACGACGTGGCCCGTGTCGACGACGTGGCGCTCGCCGGGGTCGAGGCTCACGACCGAGGTGGCGCCGTAGCTGGAGAGGAAGGTCAGTCCCCGTCCGCTCAGTTCGAGCAGGAACAGCCCCTCGCCGCCGAAGAACGACCGGCTTCCGCCGAACTTCGTGTCGAGGTCGACGTCCGTCTCGGCGGCGAGGAAGGAACTCGACTGGACGAACAGCGACTCGTCGCGGAGTTCGTACTGGATGACGTCGCCCGGCAGCGCGGGTGCGAGCGTCAGCGTTCCCGGACGTTCGGCCTCGAACGTGTTGACGAAGAACGACTCCCCGCCCAGAACCGACCGCTTCAGAGACGACAGCAGCCCACCCTCGGCCCTCGTCTCCACGGTCACGCCCTCCGAGTGACTGACCATCGACCCCGCTTCGCTCCGGACTTCGTCTCCCTCGTCGAGCGCGAGTTCCAGTTCCGTGAACGACGGACGGTGGTGTCTCTCGTAATCCATGTCGTCGTCTCACGGTACCGACGCGGATATAGTTGGTCGTCACCGTGTCACTCTCCCCCACTGTTTAAGCGCGTCGGCGGCGTAGCGCGGGCAGTCATGGAGGTGAACTGCGAGGGCTGTGCGGGCTGTTGTATCGACTGGCGCGCGCTCGCGTCCGAGCGGTCGGACCACGAGCGCCGCGGTCCCAGGACGCCGCTCGACGACGCGTACAATCTCGTCCCGCTCACGCGCGGCGACGCCCGCGACTTCCTCGACGCGGGGCTGGCGGACGCGCTGAGGCCCCGGCTCTGGCGCGACGAGAGCGGCGTGGCGGTGGACGGCGTCGAACTGGCTGCCATCGACGGCAAGCCGGTCTTCTTCCTCGGGCTTCGGAAGCCGCCGAAACCGGTCGCGCCGTTCGACGCCGACCCGCGCTGGCTCCCCACCTGCGTCTTCCTCGACCCGGCGACGCTGCAGTGTCGCGTCCACGACCGCCCGGAGTATCCGACGGAGTGTGCGGAGTATCCCGGCCACAACCTCGAACTCGGGTCGACGACGGAGTGCGAACGCGTCGAGGCCGCGTTCGGCGGCGACCGACTGCTGGACGACGACCCGCCGGACGACCTCTCCGGACTCCTGCTCGGCCCGCAGGCGGTCGGAGAGAAGGTGTTCGTCTACCCCGACCCGGACGACCTGGCGGGCGTCGTCGCACGACTCCTCGCGGACGACCTGACCCGCGAGGACCGTGCGCGGTTCGTCGCCGCCGCGGTCGCGGGCCGCCCCGGTACGACGAGCACCGACCGCGAGCGGTTCGCCGCGGCGCTCGCCGACGCGCGGGCCGCCGACTCGTGGGCCGGCCGCGCCGTCGCCGAGTGGGAGTCGCTGGAGGACGGCGGCGACGCTCCCCGACCGGACGCGGCCGAGCGCGTCGAGGACGACCGCGGCGCGCCCTCGACGCCCGGCTGGTAGCGGCGTCGAACCGCGAGCATCCGCTCGCGACGACGACGGCGAGAAAACCCGAAACGTCCGCTCGCTCCGACGAACGACCGCGAAACGACGCTACTCGGACTTGATGTCTTCGAACTGCTCGAGGAGATCCTCGGTCGAGTCGCCGGAGTCGTACTCTACAGTCCCGTGGTAGTTCGACCGGTCGTCGTCGAAGCTCGCGTCCACGGAGCTGTTTTTCCGTTCACGGCGCTCGTGTTCATCTTCGTCATAGGCACCCATTGACATGACAACCACACCCATACTTGGCGGTAACCAACCATCAATGTAACGGATAATCACATCATTCGGACCGCCTGTAAAATCGTCAGACACGGGAGACGCCGGCGGGATTCGAACGGTGCGGTGAGCACAAGGCGTAAACATCTCCGACCGCTAGTACGACGCGTGGCAAGCCCGCTCCGCTTTCGCCGCTCCACGGAGCGGTGGGACGACGACCGCATCGACCGAGAGGTGTACGCCGACCTCGACGAGAATCTCGGCGCAGCCTCGCCGACGCCTCATTACTCGGGACCGAACGGCTACCGGACCCGCCGATTCGAGATGGACAACGGCGACTTCGCCCTGTTCGCGTGGAACGACGAGGAGGCGTTCTGGCTCGGCAACACCGAGACGCCCTCGGCGCTGTGGCGCACGACGAAGTACACGTTCGACGAGGTTCCGTATCCGATAGCGCGCTGGGCGCAGCGCGAACTGCTGGCCGACCTCGCGGTCCAGTCGCCGTGGCTCGCCGAGTACGATTACGTCTCGTGGTTCTTCCTGCCCGTGTTCCTCTCGAAGGACGGCCGGGAGAGCACCCGGACCTTCTTCCGGGACCACGCCGCCGGCTTCCCGGACGCGACCCGCGACGAGGGGCTGGAGTTCTACGAGCGGTTCCTCCGGACCGGCGTGCTGGACGACTACCGGTACACGATGGCGTCGAAGCTCGGGACGAGCCAGCACGTCGACCCCAGTCGGATGAGTTCCGCGATGAGCGAGTTCACCGTCGCGAAGCTGCTGACCGACGCGGGGTACGACGTGACGCCCGAGATAGAGGTGACGACCGGTCACTCGCTGGACTTCCGGGCCGACCCGGCCGCTGGGACGCCCGGCGGCTCCGTGCTCGTGGAAGTGACGCGTCCGCGCCCGCCGCGCCGTCGCGGGGCCGACAACCCCGTGACCGCGCTCCGGGAGACGGCCGAGACGAAGACGAACGGTCAGCTCAGCGAACACGGCGGCGGTGCGGTCCTGTTCGTCGACTGCTCGGGATTCCGGGACGACGACTGGACCGCCATCGCCGGCGAGAAACCGGAGGTCCGCCACCGACCCGCGGTGGTGTTCCGCGCGCGCCCCGACGGCCGCGTCGAGGGGTACGCGAAGGGGTCGGTGCCGCTCTCGCTCGACGGCGCGCTGACCTGGGCGTGAGAAACGCCCGACGCGACCGTATCGAGCCGCTGGCGGCGGCGACGCCCCCGTCGACCGTTCCGACCGTCACTCCCCGCCGCGGACGACGTGACCGTACTTCAGGACGGCGACGAATATCACGCCACCGACCGCGTTACCGACCGTCGCGAGCGCGAGGAAGGCGAGATAGTCGACCGCGCCGATCGCCGGGGAGGTGAGCGTCGCCGCCAGCACCTCGATGTTGCCGGCGATGGAGTGGGGGAGGTGGGCGAGTCCGATACTGGTGGTGACCAGCCAGACGACGATGATGCGAGCGGTGCTCCCCTTCGCGGCCGTGAGCAGCCACGAGAGCAGCCCCATCATCCAACCGGCCGTTACACCCCCGGCGAGTATCAGCCACCAGACGTGGTCGACGAGGTTCCGTCCGATTTCGACGAACGCCTGCTCCTCGACGATGCCGTAGGCCGGGGCGAAGTAGACCATCGAGACGGCGAACAGCAGGCCGCCGACGACGTTCCCGCCGTAGACCAGCGCCCACAGCCGACCGACCTGACCGACGGACGCCCGGCCGTCGATTGCCGGAAGCGCCGCTCGCGTCGTGTGTTCGGTGAACAGTTCGGACCGCCCCCCGATCACGAAGACGAAGCCGACCGCGTACGCGTTCGCTACGACGATGCGCGTCAGCGGATCGCCCCACGCTCCGCCGACGAGCGTGAATATCACCGCCATGAGCAGCGGACCGAAGCCGAGGTCGAGTCCGGCCGACAGCCCCGAGAGGAACAGACCGCTGCCCGGACGCTCTAGTTCCCGAAGTCCCTCCTGTATCTCCTCGGCGAGGATCTCCTGTTTCGACTTCTGAGTCAGTTCGGGCGACTCGTCGGTGATGCGCTCGTCGAGCTCCTCTTTTGCCACAACTAATGTGGTCGGACTTGCCACCGAAAAGCGGCGTGGCCACGCCGCTGCTCGTCCGTCGGACGCAGGCGTTAAAACGGTGGAATGGCGAGGTATCGGTATGTCGAACGCCAAGGGGGATCGCCGGGAGCGCGAACTCGTCAATCGGCTCGACGAGGCCGGGTTCGCGGTCATGCGCGCGCCGGCGAGCGGGAGCGCCACGGAGCGGGAACTCCCGGACGTGCTCGCCGGGAACGGCGACGTCTTCTACGCTATCGAGGCGAAATCGAGCGCGGGCGACCCCATCTACCTCACCGGCGAGGAGGTCGAGGCGCTCGTCTACTTCTCGCAGAACTTCGGCGCGAAACCGAAGATCGGCGTCCGGTTCGACCGCGAGGACTGGTACTTCTTCCACCCCGCCGACCTCTACGTCACCGACGGGGGCAACTACCGCGTGAAGAAGGAGACGGCGCTCGCGGACGGCACGGACTTCCCCGAACTCACCGGTCGGTCGACGAAGACGACGCTGGACGAGGTCGACGAGGACGGAGACGAGGCGGACGCCGGGGACGACCGCGTCCTCGACGTGCTGACCGCGGTCGAGCAGGGCGTGCTCTCGCCCGACGAGGCGGCGTCGATGCTCGACTGAGGAGACCGCTCGCTCCCTCGCGACCGCGGCGACCGGCGACTCCGGCGGTCGATTCGCCGTCGCGACACCCGACGACCGCTCGGCTCGTCCGGACGGCCCCGCCGTCGCGAACCTTTTTGAACGAGGACGGGACCAGAACCGGTGCGACGCCGGCAGCGGACCGCCCGCTCCGCGGTCCGACCGCCGACGCGCCAGCGGTGGTGACACGACGCCCCTCGAACGGTCCCGATACGCCCACGTCCCGCCGGGAGAGCACCACTCAAGTAGCCCCCCGTCCATCGTCCGACCCGTGTCGAACGACGACCCGGGCGACGAGCGCCCGACGAGCGACGCCGGAGACGCAGGTGCGGCCGAACGCGCCGCGAACGGCGGTGCTGCGGTCGAGAGCGACGCCGCGGACGCCGGCCATCCCGGAAGCGGCGGCGAACGCCTGTTGACGGGCTACTCGGGCCGACTCCTGCTGACGGTGTCGCTCGGCTGGACCGCCATCCAGACCGGCCGCCTCGTCCTCTCGCCGATGCTCCCCGCCATCATGGACCGGCTGACCATCTCGGAGTTCGAGGCGGGGCTGGCGCTCACCCTGCTGTGGGGGCTGTACGCGCTCGGCCAGTACCCCAGCGGCCGGCTCTCGGACCGCCTCTCCCGGAAGACGCTGCTCGCCGGCGGCCTCACCCTGCTCGTCGTCGGCTTCGCGGCGCTGGCGAACGCCCCGGGCTACCCCGCCTTCCTGGTCGGCGCGGCGCTCGTGGGGACCGGCGCCGGCCTCTACCCGACGCCGGCCCGCGCGCTCGTCTCCGACCTGTTCGTCGACCGCCGCGGGCAGGCGTTCGGCCTGCACACCGCCTCGGGGGACGTCGGCGGCGCGATAGCGGCGGGACTCGCGGTCGTCGTCCTCGCAGTTGCGACGTGGCGGGCCGCGTTCGTGCCGGTCGTCGCAGTGCTCGCGCTCGTGCTGGTCCTGCTCCACCGGTGGAACCGGGAGCAGTACACGCCGCCCGCGGTGGACCGGGCTGCACTCTCCACGGTGCGGGCCGACCTGGCCGCGACCGCGGAGCGGTTCGGCGACCGCCGGACGGCGGCGCTGCTCGTCGCCTACTCGCTGTACGCGTTCGTCTGGCAGGGCGTGACCGGCTTCCTGCCGACCTTCCTCCAGAACGCGAAGGGGTTCGGTGCCGCGCTCGCCGGCGGAGGATTCGCCGCGCTGTTCGTCGTGGGCGCGGTGGTGAAGCCGGCCGCCGGCTCCCTCGGCGACCGCGTCTCCCGGCCGGTCGTCGCGGCCGGCGCGCTCGCGGTGGCGGCCGTCTCGCTGGCGGGCGTCCTCGCCGCCGCGTCCACCGTCCTGGTCGGCGCGGGCGTCGTCGCGTTCGCCGCGGGGCTGATGGCCTACCCGCCGGTGATGCAGGCCCACCTGATGGACGCGTTCCCGGACGGGAGCATGGGCGGCGACCTCGGGGCGACCCGGTCGGTGTACATCGGCGTCGGCAGCCTCGGCACGACCTACGTCGGCTTCGTCGCCGGGCGCGCCGGCTACGCGACGGCGTTCGCCGGGCTGCTCGCCTGCCTGCTCGCCAGCGCGCTGCTCGTGCTCGGTCTGGCGCGGACCCGTTAACCGCGGCGGGCGTCGGACGGTCGCTCCTCGGCCGGCGGCAGCGGTCCGAACTCCGATAGCGCACTCCGGAGCGCGTCGGGGTCGTCGCGGCCGGGAAGCGGTTCCGCGGCGGTTCGGCACGGCGCGTCCACGCCCAGTCGCTCGCAGACGTGGTCGGCGACGCTCTCCGCCATCAGGCGGTACGTCGTCAGCTTGCCGCCCACGATGGTCGTGAACCCCGACACGCCGTCGCGCTCGCCGTGGTCGAGCAGCGTGTAGCCGCGGGTCACCGAGCGGCCCGCCTCGAACTCGCTCGCCTCGCCGCCGAACAGCGGTCGCACTCCCCAGTACGACCGGACGACCGGAGCCGTCTGCAGGTCGGGGACCATCTCCCCGGCCGTCTCGACCAGCAGGTCGACCTCCCACTCCTCTTTCGGGTACTCGTCCGGGTCGTCGACCGCCTCGCTGGTCGTGCCGAGGACGGCGGTCGAGTCGTGGGGCACGACGATGTCGCCGTCCGTCGCCGGGCGCGCCCGGTTGACGACGGCGTCGACCGGCGGGTAGTCGACGACGACCATGGCTCCCTTCGAGGGGCGCATCGGAATCTCGACGTCGGCCAGCGACCCCACCTCGCCCGCCCACGCGCCGGTGGCGTTGACGACGTGGTCGGCGCGTATCGTTTCCGTCCCGGTCGTGCCGGGACGGCGAATCTCCGCGCCGGTCACCTCGCCGCCGTCGACGAGGAGGTCGACGACCTCGGCCTGGGTGTGTATCGCGCCGCCGTGTTCCCGCGCGTCGACGGCGTTCGCGACCGCGAGCGGGAACGGGTGGACGACGGCGTCCGGGACCCTGAGGAGCCGCTCCGTCTCCGGCGAGAGGTACGGTCGGTCGCGCCGCACCGACTCGACGTCGACCGGCTCCGCGTCGATGCCGCAGTCCCGGCAGCGGTTGCGCAGTCGCTCGAAGTAGCCGTCGTCGTCCGGCAACTGGGCGAAGAACCCGCCGGTCGGGTCGATGCAGTGCGGGGCGACCTCCCGCAGAATCTCGTTCTCGGCGATGCACTCCCGTGCGCTCTCGGGGTCCGACGTCGCGTAGCGCGCGCCGCTGTGCAGGACCCCGTGCGTGTTCCCCGTCGCGCCGCCGGCGAGTCCGTTCCGTTCGACGACCACCGTCTCGACGCCGCGCAGCCCGAGGTCGCGCGCGACGCCGACGCCGGTCGCTCCGCCCCCGACGACGAGAACGTCCGTCTCTCGATTCACGTGCTCGGTTCGGGAGCCAGTCGCTTCACGGTGTCGCCGCGTTCCCGTCGAGCGCCGGTCGACCGTCGGCGGCGACGCGGGCCGGACTCCCGACGGTCGCGTGCGGTCGTCAGGAGAGGTGGTCGAGCACGCCAGCCGTGTCGGCCGGGACGGGTTCGGGGTCGGCACCGGCGGCGGCCGCGGCGTCCGGGTCTTTCAGCAGGTGGCCGGTCGTCAGGCAGACGACGCGCTCGTCGCTCCCGACGACGCCCGCGTCGCGGAGCTTTCGAAGGCCGGCGACGGAGGCGGCGCTGGCCGGTTCGACGCCGACGCCGTCGCGTGCGAGCGCGCGCTGGGCGTCCGTTATCTCGTCGTCGGAGACGGCGACGGCGGTGCCGCCCGTCTCCCGAATCGCGGGCAGCGCCTTCGGGGCGTTGACGGGGTTGCCGATGCGGATGGCGGTCGCCCGGGTCTCCACGTCAGCCCAGCGGCGGACCGTCTCGCGGTCCTCCTCGACCGCCTCGACCATCGGCGCGGCCCCTTCGGCCTGAACGCCGGTCAGCGTCGGCACCTCGTCGACCGCGAGTTCGCCGGCGGCGACGAGTTCGCGGAACGCCTTGTACAGCGCGGCGGTGTTGCCGGCGTTGCCCACCGGGAGGACGATGCGGTCCGGCAGGTCGCCGGTCTGGTCGCGGAACCCTTCGAGCATCTCCAGGCCGATGGTCTTCTGGCCCTCCAGTCTGAAGGGGTTCAGCGAGTTCAGGAGGTACGCCTCCCCGCGGTCGGCGAGGTCGGCGACGACGTCGAGGCAGTCGTCGAAGTTGCCGTCGACTTCGAGAATCCTGGCCCCGTGGAGGCTGGCCTGCGCGACCTTGCCGGCGGCGACCTTGCCCGCGGGCAGCAGGACGAGCACCTGGGTGCCGGCCCGCGCGCCGTAGCACGCGAGGGCGGCGCTCGTGTTGCCCGTGCTCGCGCAGGCGAGGCGGTCGACGCCGAGTCGCTCGGCGACGCGAACGCCGACGGTCATCCCGCGGTCCTTGAAGCTCCCCGTCGGGTTCATCCCCTCGTGTTTCACCCGGAGTTCGGCGACGCCGACCTCCTCCTCGATGGTCGGCACCTCGTACAGCGGCGTGGCACCCTCCTCGATGCTCACGCCGGAGTCGACCGGGAGCGCGTCGGCGTACCGCCAGACGCCGCGGCCCGAGTCGGCATCGAACTCCGCGAGCGTGGGGTGGTCGTCGTACCGGACTTCGAGCAGGCTCTCGCAGTCCGGACAGCGGTAGCGAATCTCGTCGAACGGCGCACCCGTCCACTCGCAGTCGATGCAGGCGAGCCAGACCCCGTCGTCGGCGCAGTCGGGCGTCGGCGCGGTGGGGTTCGAGAGGGAGAGGTCCATCGGGCGGGTGGAGGCGTTCCGTGCTGAAAAAGCCGCTGGACGGTGGCAACTTCGACCGGCCGTCCCGCCGGCGCTCGGTCTCCGGTCGCCGGGAAGACTGCGCTCCGGGTCGGTCGCGGTCCTCACCGCCGCGAGGGCGGGGTCCTCAGATGAGGCTCATGTAGTAGTCCCAGTCCCAGTACTGACCGGGGTCGGTGTGGTCGTTGTAGCCGCAGTCGGTCTCGGGAACCTGGTGGTGGCCCATGATGCCGCTCTCGCCGTTGCAGTCCGCGACGCCGGAGACGCGGCTCTTCGGAACGTTGTACTCCTCGCAGAGCCAGCGGACGAGTTCGGCCGAACTCCGGTACTGCGCGTCCGGGAAGCCGCTGCTCACGTAGCCGCCGTGCTCGATGCCGATGGTGGCGTCGTTGTACCACGCGACGCCGCCGGCGTGCCACGCCTCGTTGATGTCGCTGACGGACTGGTACTTGTACCCGTCGTCCCGGATGGTGTAGTGTGCGCTCACGTTGGCGTCGGGGTCCTGGAACCAGTTGACCGTGCTCTCGGCCGACCCCTGGGCGACGTGGATGACGATGGCGTCTATCTCCGCCGCGCCGCGGTTCGCGGCGGTGTAGTTGCTCGAGTCGGCCGGTTCCCAGTCGACCGCGGGCTTCGCCGCCGCGGTGCTGGACGAGAGCGCGGTCGCTCCGATACCGACGGTGCTCGCTGCGCCGATCTTCTTCAGTAGGTTTCGTCTCGTCGTCATGGTCCGAATACTGCATCGAAACGCATTCAATTAATACTTTCTAAAGATAAATAAAATTAATTCACTCTACGATACTGTCGAAATTTCGGTGGCGTCCGCGGAGAACGCCGGTCGCCACTCCTCGCATCGGCGCGGTGTTCGCCGACGCGCCGACGCCACCGTCTCGCTACGGTTCCAGCACGAGTTCGTCGCCCTCGCGCTCGAACTCGGTCCCCATCGCCGCCGACAGTCGGCGCATCCGTCGCCGGCTCCAGTCGGCCGCGGCCGCCCCCGCCTCGTGCACCGCGTAGTCGTATATCTCGGTGGGCAAGAGCCGAAGCTCGTCGATTTCGCCGTTCTCGACGGACACCTCGAAGAGGAAACTCCGGTCGTTGTGCAGGTCGGAGTCGACCGCGTAGTCGTCGACGAAGTCGCCGGTGTCGTACAGCACGACCGTTCCGTCGACCACCTCGACGCCGTGGAAGACGTGGGCGCTGTGGCCGTGGACCAGGTCGACGCCCTCGCCGGCCAGCCAGCGCGCGAACGACCGGAACTCCGGCGGCGGCTCCTCCCGCATGTTCGGTCCCCAGTGCAGCGAGGCGACGAGCAGGTCGGGGTCGGCGTCGCGGGCGCGGGAGAGCGCGTCGCCGACCGCGCGCCGCGTCTCCCGGTCGTCGGCGTCGAACTCGACGCGCGCGGTTCCCGGCTTCCCGGGACCGGCGGCGTACTCCGGCGTGTTGTCGGTGAACGCGACGACGGCGACGGTACGGTCCCCGACCGCGACGACCGCCGGCGCGCGCGCCGCGCTCTCGTCCTCGCCGGCACCGGCGTGGGCGATTCCGGCGTCGTCGAGGGACGCGAGCGTGTCGGACAGGGCGGGCCGACCGTAGTCCAGCACGTGGTTGTTGGCGAGGCTCGCGTAGTCGACGCCCGCCGCCGAAAGCGCCGGGACGGCCCAGTCCGGGTCCGCCCGGAAGTGGAACGCCCGGTGGGTCTCGGTCCACGGCGTCCCGCGCGTCGAGAGACAGCACTCGAGGTTGACGAACAGGCCGTCGAGCGCGCGCAGGCGGTCGACGACGTCGCCCCAGACGGTGTCGACCGGTCGCCGTCGCTGGTGCTCGTCGACGAGCCTGCCGAGCATCACGTCCCCCGTGAACCCCAGTCGAACCATCCCACCGGAGTTCGGCCGAGAGCGAGAAAAGGATGGGGGCCGGTCGCTCGCCGGCACCCGCCACCGCCGAACTGATGCGCGTTCCGACCCCCCCTCGTCGCCACGTGCGGTCGCCTCTCGCTGTTCGCCGCCGAGCCGTCACCGCGCCGGCGTCCAGAGACCGTCTCCGCGTACCGCCCGCAGACAGGCGATGGGGGCTCCCGCGGCCCACGCCTGCGGCTCGCAGGCGGCGCCGTAGGGGAGCGGGACGTCGGTGTCGTCGCGTTCGAAGCCGGCGAACAGTTCGGGGAGGCGGTCGTTTCCTCGCGCGACCGCCGCGTCGACCAGTCCCTGCGCGACCGTTCTCGCCGCGTCGGTTCGACCGTACCGCGCCATGCCGAGCGCGACGAGCGAGTTGTCGTGCGGCCAGACGCTCCCGAGATGGTAGCTCTCCGGATTGTACACCAGATGGTCGCTGGAGACGGTTCGAATCCCCCACCCGGTGAACATGTCGTCGGCCACGAGGCGGTCGACGACCGCCTGCGCTCGGTCGTCGGGGACGATGCCGCTCCAGAGACAGTGCCCCGGATTCGAGGCGACGGTCTCGACGGGGTCGTTCCGGCCGTCGAGCGCGACGGCGTAGAACGACTCCTCGGGTAGCCAGAACGCGTCGTCGAACGACCGGGCGAGTTCGTCGGCCTCGGCCTCCAGTCGGCGAGCGCGCTCGTCGTCGAAGAGGGTCCGCGCCAGGTCGGCCGCTCGACGTTTCGCGTCGTAGTAGTACCCCTGCGCTTCCGCGACGGCGATCGGACCGTCCGGATGCGTCCCGTCGGGGTGCATGATGCCGTCGCCGCTGTCCTTCCAGGCCTGGTGGGTGAGTCCGCCGCCCTCGCCGTCGGCCGGGTACTCGAGGAAGCCGTCGCCGTCGGCGTCGCCGTACTCGTCGCACCAGTCGAGGGCGCGCACGACGTGACTCCAGAGCTCCTCGGCGAACACGTCGTCACCGGTCGACCGCCACGTCTCGTGGACGAGGACGACGAACAGCGCCGTCGCGTCTATCGTACCGTAGTACGGCGAGTGGGGGACCGTCCCTCGAAGCGCCGCTTCGCCGCGGCGCGTTTCGTGGAGAATCTTCCCGGGTTCGGCGGCCCGGAAGTCGTCGACCTCGGTCGCCTGGTTCGCGGCGAGATACCGGCACGTCCCCTTCGCCGTCGCGGTCGTCAACGGAAGCGCCTGCAGTGCGGCGATGATGGAGTCGCGGCCGAACCCGGTCGCGAACCAGGGGACGCCGGCGGTGAACAGCGGCCCGTACTCGGTGTCCAGACGGAGTTCCAGCAGGTTCCGTCGACTCTCCGCGAGGACCCGCTCCCACCTCGAGGCCGCGAGGTCGGCGGTCGACCGCTCCCACTCCCGCTCGCGGTCGCGGACCGCCTCGCGAGCGGCCTCGAACGCCGCGTCCGGGTCACCGGCCGAACCGCCCGGCTCGACGGCGACGGTGATTTCGACCTCCTCGCGCGGGGCGAACGCGAGGTCGAGTTCGAGTTCGGCGTCCGCTCGACCCCCTCCTTCGGTGACGGCGACGTCACCGCCGGACGCGCGAACGGTCGTCTCCCACGTGCGGTCGAGGTCGTCGGGGTCGTAGCGGAAGGCGACGCCGTCGGCTCGCGCCTCGGCGTCGACCGTTCTGTCGCGACTGCCCGTGTGACTCCGGACCTCGAACAGGTCTTCGAACGCCGTTCCGAACCGCAGCGAGAACGTCTCCGACCGGGCCTCCGGCGTGAGGTTCCGGACGCGAAGTCGGTCGTAGAGCCCGTCGGTAACGACCTGCCGCCGACCGACGTGGAACGTTCGAGCGCCGCGGTCCAGCGACGTCGCCAGGTGTACGGTTCGTTCGCTCGGACGAGGCGCGTTTACGTCCAGCGGTTCCAACGTCGTTCCCTTCGCGTCGAGGTCGTACGCATCCAGATGCCGCGTATCCCGGTGATAGAAGCCGTCGTGCTCGCGCGTCGTGCGGCCGTCCGCGTCCGTCACGAGGAACGTCGACCCGTGGACCACGGCGCTGTCGGTCTTCATCGTCTTCGACTCAACCGCTGCCTACTTATAAAATGTCGCCTGATAACTACTGGAGTAGTTAGTCGTCCAAAATATTTATTAAGTATTAGGCGCGATATGCCACAGAACATGGGACGCGATAGCACGGGTGACGCGTGGTCGAAGCGGCAGTTCGTCAAGGCGATGGGTGCCGCCGGCGCGACCGGAGCGCTCGCAGGGTGCATCGGCGGACTCGGCCAGAGCGGTGACAGCGAGGGAGACGGCGACGGCGGGTCCGCGAGTCTCACGCTGTCCGGCTGGGCGGCGAACAACGAGGAGTCGAAGCTGGTGAAGAGCCTCGTCTCGGAGTTCGAGAAGAACCACCAGAACATCGCGGTCGACTACAACGCCATCCAGGCCAAGTACAAGCAGAAACTCAAGACCCAGCTCGGGGCCGGGAACGCCCCCGACGTCTTCTACGTCGACGCCAAGTACTTCGGGTCGTTCGCCTCCTCGGGCGTCCTGTTGAACCTCGACCAGTACGCCGACGGCTCGAAGTTCAATCCGGACAACTTCTTCGAGCCGCTGCTCGACGCGTTCCGGTTCGAGGGCAAGCTGTACGGCGTGCCGAAGGACTTCTCGACGCTACAGCTCGTCTGGAACGAGAAGCTGTTCGAGCAGGCGGGCGTCTCGAAGGCGCCGAAGAACTGGTCGGAGTTCCGGAGTACCCTGCAGACGGTGAAGGAGAAGACGGACGTCGAGTACCCGCTCGCGGGGATGCCGACGGCGCGGGCGTTCTGGGGGATGCTCTGGCAGAACGGCGGCCAGGTGCTGAACGAGGACGGCTCCAAGGTCGCCATCGCGTCCGAGGCGAACGTCGAGACGCTCACGTTCCTCTCGGACCTGGCGAGCGACGACCTGCTGGGCAACCCCAGCGAGTTCGGCGTCGACTGGCCCGGCGCGGCGTACGGGTCGAAGCAAGCGGCGGCGACCATCATCGGCCCCTGGATATTCCCGTACCTCGAAGGCGAGAAGAAGACGGTCGACGAGGTGACGAAGTGCGCCCACCTGCCGACGCCGAAGGGAGGCGAGAAGGCGACGGCAGCGTACACGGTCTCCTACAGCGCCTCGAAGAAGACGAAGAGTCCGAAGGCGGCGTGGACGCTCATCCGGAACCTCACCGACAAACAGGGCGCGAAGCGGTGGGCGGAGAAGGGACTGGCGCTCCCGGCGCGGAAGGACCTCCAGGACATCGAGTACTACAGCGACCACGAGCGTCGCAAGACGATGCTCGAGGCGGGCGAGTGGTCCCACCCGGTGGCGTTCGGCCCGCACAGCGAGCAGATCATCAACACCGTCAATCCGGAACTGGAAGCCGCGATGCTCGGCAAGAAGAAGCCGCAGGCGGCGCTGGAGACGGCCCAGCAGAAGCTCAACTCACAGACGTTCAACTGACGGATGGCGACAGACAGTCCAACCGGCGACGGCACCTTCCAGGACGCCGTGCAGGACCGGACGTTGCGCGAACGGGTCGGCATCACGGACGAGCAGAGCAACCTGACCGGACTCCTGTTCGTCCTCCCGAATCTCGTCGTCTTCTCGCTCTTCCTGCTGGGACCGGTCCTGTACGCGTTCTACATCTCGTTCCAGAGCTGGAACATCCTCACCGGGACGGGGGAGTTCGTCTGGTTCCAGAACTATCTCCAGGTGTTGACGCCGCTCCCGTGGGCGAACAACTGGAAGCCGCTCCGCGTGCCGACCGCGAACACGTTCTGGTGGTCGCTCAAGACGACCGCCGTCTACGCCGTCGGAACGGTGCCGCTGCAGATATACGGCGGCCTGGCCGTGGCGCTGATGCTCGACAAGCGCGTCCGGATGAAGAAAGCCTACCGCGCGGCCTACTTCATGCCCGTGATGCTCTCGGGCGCGGCGAGCGCCGTCATCTGGCGCTGGATTCTGTCCGCGGACGGCGTCCTCAACTCCCTGCTACCGACGTTCCTCGAACACAACTGGGCGGGGAACCCGACGTACGCCCTCGGCGGCGTCATGCTGATGGCCATCTGGGGCGGCATCGGGTCGAACATGATATTCTTCCTCGCGGGATTACAGAACATCCCCGAGGAACTGTACGAGGCCGCCCGCATCGACGGGGCGAGCACCTGGCACCGGTTCCGGCACGTCACGTGGCCCAACCTCGGTAACACCAACTTCTTCGTCATCGTGATGGCCCTCATCTCCGCCTTCCAGGTGTTCGGCATCGCGCTCGTGTTCTCGAAGGGCGGTCCGTACTACGCGACGACGACGACCGTGCTGCTGATATACGAGCGCGCCTTCCAGGAGGGGGCGATGGGCGTCGGCGCCGCCATGGCGTTCGTCCTCTTCCTCATCATCTTCGTGTTCAGCTACTACCAGTACAGGTACCGCGACCAGCAGGAGGTTGAGTACTGATGGCCCGGTCGAGCTACGAGTACCCCGGCTACGACCGGTCCGGTGCGGGCTACTGGACGAAGACGACGCTCCTGTACCTCGCGGTGACGGTCGGAGCGCTCTGGATGACGCTGCCGTTCTGGTGGACGCTCTCGACGGCCGTCTCGAAAGACCCCTCCGCGGCGACGGTCGCGTTCGTCCCGGACGCGGTGACCGTGGAGCACTTCGTCGCCCTCTGGGAGCGAGACAACGTGTTGCTCGTTCGCTGGTTCGCGAACACGGTCATCTTCGCGGGGTCGGTCACCGCGTTCAACCTCGCGTTCGACAGTCTCGCCGGCTACGCCCTCGCGAAGGTCGACTTCTGGGGTCGCGAGAAGCTCTTCCTGGGCTTCGTCTCCACGATGATGATTCCCGCGATGGTGACGCTCATCCCCGTCTACCTCATCCTCACGAAACTGGGCTGGATAAACACCTACCAGGGGCTCATCGCGCCGCTCATCGCCAACCCCTTCGGCATCTTCCTGCTCCGCCAGCACTTCCGGAGCCTCCCCTCCGCGCTCGGCGACGCCGCGAAGATAGACGGCTGCAACGAGTTCCAGACGTTCTACAAGGTGTATCTCCCCCTCGCGAAACCGGCGCTGGCGACGCTCGGCATCTTCACGTTCATGGGTGCCTGGAAGAACTTCCAGTGGCCGCTCATCATCGCCAGCGACCAGAGCATGTACACGCTCCCCGTCGCGCTCTTCGCGGTGCGGAACCAGTACTTCGCGAAGTGGGGGCTGCTGATGGCCGCGACCGTCGTCATCGTCGCACCGGTCATCATCGCCTTCCTCGCCGCGCAGAACTACTTCATCCGCGGGATGTCGCTCAGCGGCATGAAGGGTTGACCGTCACGCCGTGCGGTTTTTGCATCTCTCCGCCGTCGGTTACTCCGTCGTCTCGACGACGAACCGACGACCCTCTATCGGTTCGAACAGCGCTCCCCAGCCGCCGACTTCGTACGTCTCCTCGGGCGTTTCGAGCCAGATGGTCGCCTCCTCGATGAAGGAGTCCAGCAGCGGACTGCCGAGGTCCCCGCCGGCGTAGTCCACGTCGACGACTCGTCCGGTGAGTTCGACGTCGGCGTCCGTCGTCCGTTCTTTCCCGTAGACAGTGACGACGACCTCGTGGTCGTCGACGTACCGGTCGACGTCCCGGATGCACTCCCGGATCGACGTGTAGGTCCGCGGGAGCGTGTCGTCGCGCGCCGAGTGTATCGTCGGCCAGTACCACCAGAGCGCGGTGCCGAAGTACCAGTCGAATATCCGCGACAGCGAGTAGTCGTTCACCAGAACGCCGTACTCGTGTGCGGGATGCAGCGGTTTCTCCGGCGCGAAGCAGACGCGCATCCGGTCGGCGAGCACGAGAAACGGGGTCGGCATGTCGCGGTACCGGACCTCCGTCGCCACGCCGTCGAAGTCGAACTCCCGTCGTTCGACCGTGACGTCGCCCTCCGACTCCGGGGTGAGCACGAGTTTGACGACCACGTCGCGCTCGCACGCCGCTTCGAGGCCGTCCCGGAGTCGGTCGAACTGGTCGGGCGTCAGTGCGAGCTGAACCTCGTTTTCGGCGCTCGCGATGGCTTCCTCCGCCCGGTCGAAGATGGACGACAGCGGTTTCAGGACGCTCACCCGGTGGTTCTCGACGGTCGGTCGCTCCCACCGCTCCTGTATCTCCGCCGCGGCCTCGTTCACCGTCTCCGCGTACGACGTGAGTTCGTCCAGTATCTCGTTCGGCTCGTGGGCGCGAGCGTGGAGGCTCCCCTTCTGGTACGTCTCGACGAACCCCTCCGTCTCCAGGTTGCGGAGCACGTCGTAGATTCGCGCCTGCGGCACGTCGCAACTGTCGGCGATTTCGGTCGCCGGTGCGCTCCCGAGTTCCAGGACCGCGATGTACGCGTCCGCCTCGTACTGCGTGAGCCCCGTGTTCTCGAGCGTCTCACGGAGCGTTTCGGCGTCCATACCCTGATACGCGCGTTGCTCCGATTTCAGGCTTTTCCTAGAGCTGGACCCCGTCCGGGAGCGACTCGCTCTCCCGACTGCGGTTGAAGATGGCGTCGCCGTCGTCGGCGAACGCGTGAATCCGGTCGCGGCACAGTCGGACGCGAAGCGAATCGCCGTGAGCGACGTCGTAGTCGCCCGAGACCGCCGCGGTGACCTCGAAGCCGTCGACGTCCAGGTGCAGGATGCTCTCGCGGCCCATCGGTTCGACGACCTGGACGGTCGCCGCGACGGTGTCCGGCCCCTCCTCCTCCGCGAGGCGGATGTCCTCCGGCCGGATGCCGAGCGTGACGGTCCCCGCACCGCCGGTCTCGTCGCGAATCTGCTCGGCCTGCTCGTCGGCGAACTCGTAGGAGACGTCGCCGCTCCGGCCGACGCCCGAACTCGGGTCGAACTCGAGGTCGAGGAAGTTCATCGACGGGGAGCCGATGAAGCCGGCGACGAACTCGTTCGCCGGCGTGTGGTAGCACTCCAGCGGGGTTCCGAGTTGCTGGAGTTCGCCGTCGTCGAGGACGGCGATGCGATCGCCCATCGTCATCGCCTCCGTCTGGTCGTGGGTGACGTAGACGGTCGCGACGTCGAGCTGTTCGTGGAGCTGCTGGAGTTCGGTCCGCATGTCCGTGCGGAGCTTCGCGTCGAGGTTCGACAGCGGCTCGTCCATCAGGAACACCGTCGGCTCGCGGACGATGGCGCGGCCGAGCGCGACCCGCTGTTTCTGTCCGCCGGAGAGCGCCTTCGGTCGCCGGTCCATCAGCTCCGCGATGTCGAGCAGGGACGCGGCCTCCTCGACCCGGCGGTCTATCTCGTCGTCGTCGAGCGACGTCGTCATCTCCAGGCCGAACGCCATGTTCTCCCGGACCGTCTTGTGCGGGTACAGGGCGTAGTTCTGGAACACCATCGCGATGTCCCGGTCTTTCGGTTTCTCGTCGTTGACGACCTCGCCCTCGATGCGGACCTCACCGTCCGAGACCGTCTCCAGGCCCGCGAGCAGACGGAGCGTCGTCGACTTCCCGCAGCCGGAGGGGCCGACGAGCACGAGGAACTCCCCCTGCTCGATGGCGATGTCGAGGTCGTCGACCGCGACGATGTCCCCGTCCTCGGCGTCGAAGACCTTCGTCACGCTGTCGTATTCGGCGGTTGCCATGCGATATCGTTACCCTCACGCCCGACCCACAAAATGGTTACTACTGGAGTAGTGTCGAAGGCACGGGCGCTGTATCGGATTTCAAGGAACGAACCGCCGGAGCGGTAGTGGCGACGACGCCGGCCCGAAACGACCGGGCGAGCACCTGCGGACTCAGAGGCCGACGAGCCAGGGGAGAAACTCGGGGGAGAGATAGAGGAACCACTGGACCGTCCACGAGACGCCCAGCCAGAGCAGCCCCCAGTGCGCGGCGGGTCCCGCGGGCCGCACCGGCCACGACGCGCCCTCGCGGCTCATCTCGCGCGGATAGACGAAGTCGGCGAACAGGTGGAGCCCGGTCCCGAGCGCCAGGGAGTTGAGTCCCGTCAGCAGCGCCGGCCACGCCGCGAAGACGCCGGTTCGGGAACCGGCGAAGTACGCGAGCGCCGGGACGAGGAACGTGTGCAACGCCCACGAACGGTGCGTCGACTCCCGGACGCCGTCGAGTTCCGGCAACAGCGCGCCGCAGAGAAGCGGGACGGCCACCACCGGATGGAATCCGACCGCGACGGCGAGAAACGCGACCGGGACGGTGCTGGCGACGTGGACCGCGCGACGCGTCACCGGAGCTCACCCCGATAGGCGCGGACGACGCGACGCGCGCCGACGCCGCTCGTCTCCTCGAACGCGACCACTTCCAGAAGTCCGAGGAGGCCCGGCAGGAGGACGACGACGGCGACCCTGAGCGCGGCGCAGAGCGCGACGAGTACGGCCATGAGAACGACGGTCAGAACGGTGAACGACGGCGTCTCGAGCAGGTGGTAGGCAGCGTCGCGGACGGTGGCGAGCACCGACTGACTTCGTTCCTCGGGCATCCGGGCGAGGAGCGACGCCGTTCGCAGGGAGAGCGCGACGGCACAGAACACGGCGTACAGGCCGACGGCCGCACCGAGGAGGAAGACCGTACTCCCGGCGGCCGTGGCGATGAGCAGGTACGCCACCGTCGACCCGACGACGGCGAGGACGAGCGCGCTTATCGGCAGTCCGCGCCGGAGGTTGGCGCGGAACTCCGTCGCGAACCGCCGTGCGCGCCGACGTTCGCTGACGCCCTCGCCAGCGAGTTCGCCGGCGACGATTTCGGTCACCGTGTCGACCAGGGCCAGCACCGCCGCGCCGACGGTGACGAGCGGGAGCGACGCGAGCGAAGCGAGGACGCTGAGAACGACGATGGAGACGAGGTCGGAGTAGGCGGCGCGACCGAACGCCGCGAGTGCGGCCATCGGGTCGAGTCGGTCGACTTCGTCGCGTTCGGACCGCATCGCCTATCTCCGGAGCGCGTTCCCACAAAAGAACGTCGATTAGCGGCCGTGACGAGGCGAACGACGGCACCGCGTTCCGCCGGCGTCGACGCGGTAGGCCGCTCACGCGAACGCCGAGAGGCTGAGTTCCTCGTGCTCCGAGAGGTAGCGTTCGATTCGGTCGGCCCGCCAGCCGAGCGGCGACAGGACGCTCGCCGCCGCCCGGACCAGCGACTCCCGGTAGAAGGCGACGTCGTACTCGGTCGGCTCCTCGACCGCCAACCGCACCCGGTCGCGCGACCGCGCGTCGTCGTCGACGACGACGTACGAGACGTCCTGGCCGGGGCGGCGGGTGAGGCCGAGGTCGGCCGCCCGTTCGAGCGCCGCCACGCTCCGCGTCGACCGCGCGTACGCCTCGCGCGGCTTCGACACGCGCTCGGTGACGACGAGTTCGTCGGGGTCGACCGTGCCCCGCCGGAGTCGGTCGAGTTGCGACCGCAACTCCGCACAGACCGGCTCCGGGTCGCGGTGGTCGTCGACCGCTTCGACGAGCGCTCGCTGGGCGTCCGCGACGAACGCGGGCGTGCTCCGCTGGCGACACTCGACGCCGCGATACTTGTACTCGTCCGCGTCCGCCCTCGCCCCGAAGTACTTCGTCAGCGCGCCCGCCTCCGAGTCCCGCAACGGCACGAACGCGATCCAGTCGTAGCGGGCCTCGTGTTCGAGCGGGACGTCGACGCGCTCGGAGATGCGCTCGGTCATCGTCGTCAGCGGCGTCGGCTCGACGTCGTCCCGGGGGGTCACCCAGACGCTGTCGACGATGCCGTGGACGACCCGCCAACCGTTGTCCTCCAGCATCGCCTTCGCTTCCAGCAGAATCTCGCGCGCGAACGCGTTGATGGCCTCGTGACACTCGACGCGGCCGAACTTCGCGTTCGAGAACCCCTGGTAGCCGAAACAGGAGACGAGGATCCACTTGATGGCGTTCGACCGTCCCTCCAGTTCGGCGCGGCGGTCCGGGTCGTCCGTCTCGCGCAGTTCGGCCTTGATGGCGTCGCGGTCCTCGACGAGCGGTTCGAGCACGTCCACGAGATACCCGCGGTCGTCGCAGATGCCGTACCCGAGGCCGGGGACGTCCTCGCGGTCGGCGTGACAGTCACAGCGGGTCGTCTCCGGACTCACGTTCCGCGTGACGATGACGTTCGGATACAGCGACGAGAAGTCGAGTTCGTGGACGTTCTCGTGCAGACCGACGTCCGGCGCGAACGTGAACCCGCCGCGGTCGGCGTCGTGCAACTGGCGCATCGTCTTGAACCGCTCGCGTCGCCACGAGTGCCACGGCACCAGCACGTTCCGCCGACGCGCTTCCCGGACCTGTATCGCCGTCAGGATGCTCCCGATGGACGACCACGACAGCTCCTGGAGCGGCTTCCAGGAGCGCTCGACGAGGTCGAGGCAGCCGTCGAGGTCGGTCCGGTCCCACATGAACGTGTTCGACTCGTCGACTATCACGCGACCGGGGACGTCGTACCGGGCGGGCGAGTGCCCGACCCGACCGTAGCTCGCGTACGTCGACTTGCCGGCGAGCTGCTGCCAGCCGGGGAGCCGACCGAGCCGGAACGCCACGCCGAGCCGGTCGGCCTGCCGGTAGAGCGCGGGCACCGCGTCCGCGGTGTTCACCACGAGCACGTCGGGGTCGGCGCGACCGACCCGTTCGTCGAGCGCTTCGAGCACGGCCGCGCCGCTCCCCGAGAGCGGTTCGCCGTCGACCCGACACTCGGTGACGGCGTCGCTCGCGAGTTCCGTCTCGGGCACCGTCAGCCGGAGGCGGTCGAGGTCGCGCTCGGGGACCGGCGAGCAGCCGGTTTCGAGGCAGTAGCGGAACTCCCGCGTCAGGTCGACGTTGTAGCAGCGGTACGTCCCCGGTCGTCCCCAGCGGCCGACCGCGCGGGCGACGGTCGTGACCGCGTCGAGGTCGACGACGTCGACCCGCAGCACCGGTCCGGGGTCGTGGCGGAACGAGAGGCGCTGGTCGACGACCGCCGTGCGGTCGACGGCGGGATGGTCCCGGAGCGCCGACCGAACGTCGGCGAGCGTCCCGCCGTCGTGCGCTGACACGTACAGCGTCGGCGCGTAGCCGTCGTCGACCGCGTACTCGGCACCGTCGTCGGTGAGCGACCACCGGAGAACGTCGCCGTCCCGATAGTCCACCTTGTACACCATCGGTTCACGGGTCGTCCGGGACGATACCGTCGGAGCCGGCTCCGTCCGGGGCCGTCCCGTCCGTCTCCTCCGAGGCCGACCCGCCCGTCTCTTCCGGGACCGTCCCGTCCGTCTCTTTCGACGTCGTCCGGTCCGCCTCCTCCGGGGTCGTCTCCCCGGTCGCACCGAGGTCGGCGTTCAGGTCGGCTTCGAGGTGGTCGAGGCGGTCCTCGAGGTCGTCGATGCGCTTCTGCTGTTCGAGGACGACGGAGACGAGGACCGTCACCTCGACGCGCTGGTGGTTCTGCAATCCGCCCGCGTCGGCGTGGGCGCGAGCGTGCTCGAAGAGGCGGTCGAACGCCGCCTGGTCCTCCCGGCGCAGCGCCCGCCGGTAGTCGGACCACCGCGACTCCATTGCGCGCAGCAGGTCGCGGTACGTCGCGTTAGTTCGCCCCATGCGTCGTCACCTCCGTCGGCGTCGCCTCCACCGCGACCGCCGGATGGCGGGCGGCGAGCACCCGTCGCCAGTACGCGAGCGTCGTCTGCACGGTCCCGTCGCCGAGCGGGTAGACGAGCGTCTCGAAGTCCTCGCCCGCGAATCGGGGTCCGAACGCCGTCTGTTCGCAGCGGACCACCGCGTCCGCCGCATCGCCGAGCGGGGCCGCGAAGCGGTCGTCGGCCGTCCGCGTCAGGACGACCGGCACCCCGTCTCGCTCGGCGACCTCCGCGACGAGGTCGACGCCCGCGGCGAGCATGCGTTCGCCCTGCGCGTCGGTGACGTCGTCGGACCGGTAGAACCAGTCGAACGCCGGTAGGACGACGAGCGGCGTCTCCTCGTCGACTTCGCCGCGGAGGTCCCGGAGGATGCTCTGGTGCTGCCACGGCGTGAACCCGCGGGCGATGGCGACTCGTTCCAGGACGCGCGCGTTCGGGGCGATTCTCGCGAGCGGCCGGGTGGAGCCCTCGTCGCGCGCGTCGACCCAGACGGCCGTCCCGTCGTCGACGAGCAACCGGTCGAGCGCGAGCGAATGCAACGCGCCCGTCGTTCGTTCGTCCGTCTCGAGGAGCGTGATTCCGGAGTCGAGCGTCGGCAGGTCCGGACTCTGCTGTTGGCCCATCATGACGGATAGACGTACTCCCCTCGCCCACATAGGCAAGACCGGGTCGTTTCCGGGATTTCCGAAACCCGGCGCGTGCGGCTCACCGCGCCCGGTACGTGCGCGCGCGGTTCTTCCCGTCGGCGACGACGAGGCGGTAGTGGTCCATCTTCGACAGGTAGTTCCGGACGGTGCGTTTCGTCTTCGGGTCGTCGACGCGCTCGGCGTAGCGGTCGTACAGTTCCCCGGGGTCGAGTTCGCCCTCGTCCCGCAGGATATCGTAGAGGGCGCGCTGGTGCGGGTTCAGCTGTTCGACGGTCTTCTGGCGGACCTCGTCGCGGCCCTCCGGGACGGCCTCGTGGACGACGTCGGCGGTTATCTCGGCGCGGCCGTCCTGGTCCGCCAGCCTGGCGGCGTTCCTGAGGACGCTGATGGCGACCCGCGCGTCGCCCGCCGCGGCGTCGGCGATGAGGGCGAGTTCCTGCTTTCCGATTGCGCCTTCCGAAAGCCCCCACCGCGCTCGCGCCTGGAGAATCGAGACGAGTTCGTCGAGCGGGTACTTGTCGAACGAGATTCGGACGCAGGTCTGCAGGCGACTCGTGAGGCGGTCGTCGAGCTGCGAGAACAGCTCCTGTTCGCGGTTGGCGATGAGAATCATCGAGATGCGCGGCATCCGGTAGAGGTCGTAGAGCACGCTCTTGTCCTCCAACTGGTCGACCTCGTCGAGGACGACGACGAACTGCGGCCCGTCGTACTCCCGGAGGCGGTCGAGCAGTTCGTCCTTCGGCGTCGAGCGGCGGTGGACGTCGACGGTGCGGTCGATGCAGTCGAGGATGCGGTAGAGCACCTGGAAGCGCGTGTAGTCCTGCCAGCAGTTGACGTACCGGGTGTTGATGTCGAGGACGTTCTCGCGGAGCCGTTCGACGGTGTACCTCGCGATGCAGGTCTTGCCCGCGCCGGACGGCCCCACCAGCAGCGAGGTCTCGCCCGGCTGACCGTCCATTATCGGTTTGAGCGTGTCGGACAGCCGATTCACCTCGGGGTTACGATGCTCGACCTCGTCGGGGATGAACTGGGGCTGGAGCACGCGAGCATCGCGAATCATCGTCTACCTGTCGTCTTCTGTGTCAGTCCCCATAAACGGAAGCGTGTGCGTTCCGATTGTTCCGATAGCGACCGTCGTCGAATATCGCGGTAGAGCACCGTTTACGACCGGCGTCGACGTCGATACCGGTCGCTCGCGGTGGAACTTCGGGAGAAGGTCCAGGTGCGAGAATTGAACCCGCGTCCCAGCCTCCACAAGGCTGGAGGATAGTCCACTACCCCAACCCGGACACGCAATTTCCGATTGACCGGTGAGATTGAAATACGTTTCGGAAGCGAGCGTACCTGTGACCGGTTCGCGTGGGTGCCTGGACGGTATCGGGCCTGCGGGACTCTCACGGGCGTAACCGTCCGGCGACGCGAGCCAGGAGACCGGGTTCGTCGGCGTCGACGGCGTTCCAGAGCGCGAACGCTCGGCTCACGTCGGCGTTCGCGCTGGCGACGATCGCCTCGTCGTCGGGCGCGACGACGACCAGGTTGACCTCGTATTGCCCGTAGTAGCCGTACTTCAGCAGCGTCCGGTCGCGGAAGCCGTCGACGAACTCGCGGACCGCGTCCGGAAGCGACGGCGCGACGAGGGCGAACGTGAACTCGGTGCCGTAGTGCCTCTCGCTGGGTTCGATCCACTCCTCGGCGAGGTCGTGGCCCAGGTCAACGAGCGACCGGAGGTCGGCGACGCCCACCGCGTCGACGCGCCGGACGAACAGGTGCTCTTCGACGCTGTGGTTCGCGTAGTTGAGCGCCCGGTGGAGGAACTGCTTCTGGTTCTCCATCACCAGTCGACCGTACAGGTCGAACGACTCGCCCCGGACTCGGACGTCCTTCTCGAGGTCGTAGTTCGTCAGCAGTCGGTCGCTCACCCGGTCAACGTACTCGTCGTCCCAGTCCGGCACGTCGGTCGGGTCGTCCCGCTCGGGGACGTCGACCGGGCCGGACCGCTCGGCCTCCCCGTCGACGCGCGTCCGGTCCGGGCCGTCGGTCGCGCCCGTCATGGGTCCCCCGGTCGTCGTTCGGCGCGGCGCGGCGCGAGCGACGTCCGGCCTCCCTGCGGCGAGATGACGGTACACATGCTCGACAGGTGGTCGGGGCGCGATAAATAATCGTCGCCGACGCGCCCCGGCGGTCGGTCGCGGGTCCGTGGGCTCTCAGACGAGGTCGGCCATCTCGTCCAAGTGGTCGTCGTACACGTCGAGCGCGCGCTGGATGGGTTCGGACGAGGACATGTCGACGCCGGCGGTCTCCAGCAGTTCGAGGGGGTACTCGCGGGACCCGCTGCGGAGGAACTCCAGATAGCGCTCGGCGGCGGGTTCGCCCTCCTCGATTATCTGGTCGGCGAGCGCGACGGCGGCGCTGATGCCGGTGCTGTACTGGTAGACGTAGTACGCGCGGTAGAAGTGGGGGATGCGCATCCACTCGCGCTCGATGCGGTCGTCGACGACCGCGGGTTCGTAGAACTCCCGCTTGAGGTCCCCGTAGATGTCGTCCAGTCGGTCGGGCGTCAGCGCCTCGTTGTCCTCGACGACGCGGTGGGCCCGGTGTTCGAAGTCGGCGAAGAGGGTCTGGCGGTACAGCGTCGAGCGGAACCGTTCGAGGTACTCGTTGAGCACGTGACGGCGGAACTCGGGGTCGTCGACGGTCTCCAGCAGGTGGTGGGTGAGCAGCGCCTCGTTGACCGTGCTGGCGACCTCGGCGACGAATATCTCGTAGCTACTGTAGGCGTACGGCTGGGTCTCGCTGGTGAGTTGGGAGTGCAGCGAGTGGCCGAGTTCGTGGGCCAGCGTGTACATCGAGGCGATGTCGTCCTGGTAGTTCATCAGGATGAACGGCTGCGTGTCGTAGGCACCGCCGCTGTACGCGCCCGACTGCTTGTCCTGGGTCTCGTACACGTCGATCCAGCGCGACTCGATGCCCTCCGCGACCCGGGACTGGTAGTCGTCGCCCAGCGCGGCGACCGCCTCGGTGACGTACTCCGCGGCCTGGTCGTACTCCAGGTCGGGACTCTCGGAGTCGGTCATCGGCATGTAGAGGTCCCACATCCGGAGTTCGTCGACGCCGAGCGACTCGCGCTTGAGTTCGGCGTGGCGGTGGAGTTTGTCGAGGTTGTCCCGGACGGTGTCGAGCAGGTTGTCGTACACCTCGACGGGGACGTTCGGACCGTCCATCGCCGCCTCGCGGGCGGTGTCGTAGTTCCGTGCGCGGGCGAGTTTCACGTCGGCCTTGACGCTGTTCTTGTACGCCGCGCCGACGGAGTTGCGGACCTCGCTCCACTCGTCGAAGTACCCCTCGTACACGTCGCGGCGGAACTCCCGGTCCGGCCGCTTGAGCAGGTTCGTGAAGTTGCTCTGGGTTATCTCGACTGCCTCGCCGTCGGGGTCCTCGACGGTTGGGAACTCCATGTCGGCGTTCGACAGCAGGTTGTAGATTTCGCCGGACGCGCCGGTCACCTCGCCGAGTTCCGCGAGCAGGTTCTCGACCTCCGCGGAGCGGGTGTGCTCTTTCATCCGAATCACGTCGTCGAGGTAGTGCTCGTACTGCTCCAGCCCCTCCGTCTCGTCGACCATCCGGTCGAGTTCGTCGCGGTCCAGCGATTGAATCTCGGGCTCGACGAAGCTCGTCGCGCTCTGGGCGCGGGAGGCGAGCGACTGGGCGCGGGAGGCGAGCGCCTGGTACTCCTGGTCGGAGGTGTCCTCGTCGCTGCGCATGCGGGCGTAGGAGACGACCTGCTCGACCTCCCGACCGAGTTCGTCAGAGAGCTGCAGGACTTCCAGCAGCGTCTCGCCGTCTTCGGTCGCTCGTCCCTCGTACGCCTCGACGTCCTCCAGCCGGTCCTCGACGGCCTCGTAGGCGTCCTCCCAGTCGTCGTCGGTCGCGTAGATGCTCTCTAAGTCCCACTTGTACTGCGATTCGACGTCGCTCCGTTCGGGGACAGAACTCATACCACGACCGTAAGGACAGCCACGCCGTAAGCGTTGGTATTTCGGAAGCTTCCCGCGGGCCGCCAGCACCGCTCGACGGCGTCGGCGCTTCGGTCGGTCGTCGGGGTCGCCCTCCTCGATGGCCGGAACGAAGGTATTATGTCGTGGCATTGCAGTTCGTTATAAATTCTTTGCGTAATGCTTATACGTCCCTCTCCCTGTGAGTGGTATGACAACAATGTTCGCGGAATTCTCGAGCGGCTACTACCTCGGACGGCTGTACGTCGAGCCGCACGACGGCGAGCGCGCGGTCATGCGGCGCAACCAGCACGAGCGCGTCAACCGGGAACTGTACAACACCGGCGAGGGAATCGAGCGTCTCGACTCCCCGCTCGTGATGAAACTCGGCCGGAAACATCTCTCCGTCCACGGCGACGATGGCGTCCCCGAGGGGACCCTGGCGATTCCCGACGACCTGCTTGAGGGGACGTCCGTCGAGAACCCCCCGGAGCTGACGGAGGTCCTGCTGGCGAAGGCCGACCGTGCCGCACAGATACTACAGTATCAGGACGAACTCCCGGGCTTCGAGACCGGCGACCGGGACCGAAGAACTCCCTTCTAGAATCAGTGGGCGTAGCGGAGGACGCCCGAGAGACCGTCGTCGCCGTCTTCCATCTTGTCGAGAGCGTCCTCGAAGTCGGCGCGTCTCACCTCGGTCCGGCCGTCGCGGATGGCGAACATGCCTGCCTCGGTCGTCAGGCTCTCTATCTCCGCGCCGCTGAAGCCGTCGACCTCGCGGGCGAGCCGGGCGTAGTCCACGTCGTCGGCGACGTTCATGTCGCGAGTGTGGATTTCGAGGATGCGCTCGCGGCCCTCCAGGTCCGGATTCGGCACCTCGATGAGGCGGTCGAAGCGACCGGGGCGGAGGATGGCGCGGTCGAGCATGTCGAAGCGGTTGGTGGCGGCGATGATGCGAATCTCGCCGCGGTCCTCGAAGCCGTCCATCTCGCTGAGCAGTTGCATCATCGTCCGCTGGACCTCCGCGTCGCCCGACGTCTTCGAGTCGGTCCGCTTGGAGGCGACGGCGTCGATCTCGTCGATGAAGATGACCGCGGGCTCGCGCTCGGCGGCGAGTTCGAACAGGTCGCGCACCAGCCGCGCGCCCTCGCCGATGAACTTCTGGACGAGTTCGGAGCCGGCCATCTTGATGAAGGTGGCGTCGGTCTGGTTGGCGACGGCCTTCGCCAGCATCGTCTTGCCCGTCCCCGGCGGACCGTACAGCAGCACGCCGCTCGGCGGTTCGACGCCGGTCTTCTCGAACTGTTCGGGGTTCACGAGCGGCTGTTCGACCGCCTCGCGAACCTCCCGAATCTGCTCGTCGATACCGCCGATGTCCTCGTAGGTCACCGCGGGCGAGGCGTCGACTTCCATCGCCTGCGCGCGGGCGTCGGTTTCGGCGTCCAGGACGGTCTCGATGGTGAACGAGTCGTTGACCGCGACGCGGTCGCCGGCGTCGAGTTTCTCGCGGAACTGGGCCGAGACCTCCGTCAGCACCTCCTGGTTGTTGCCGTGCTGTTTGATGACGACGCCGTCGTCGGTGATGTCCTCGACGGTGGCGACGTACAGCGAGGTGGTCTTCAGCGTCTCGTTCTCCCGTTCCAGGCGGTCGACCTGTTCGGCGAGGTCCTCTCGACGCTCGGCCGCAGCGTCCACGCGTTCGCTCAGTTTCTCGTTGACCTGGACGATGTCCGCGTAGTGCTCGCGGAGCGCGGCCAGCCGCTCCGCATCGGACATCTCCGGGTCTATCTCCAGTGTCGGCCGGTCGGGAACCGATGGGCTACGCGACATTTCTTGTTCATTCGTATGTCGCCACATTAAAAGTGCCTTTGGGTCGCGGCGGACGTGTCGGCTGCCGCAACCGGTCGACGATTTCGCCGATGTCGGACGATTCGGGGCCTAGACGGTGGTATTTTCGACCGCCAATCGAGTGAATCTGTCCGTCGACTGGTGGTGAGTCGGCGCCGTCGCTGCCTTTTACCTGTCGGCCGGCGTCGGGAGTGCGTGACGATTCGACGTCGGCCGTCTCGACTCCCGTCGACCGACGAGTCGTGGAACGGCGGTCCGTCGAGAACGGCGTCGCCGGTTCAGTTCCCGTCGTCGCCGAGGACGTCGGTCGTCACGGTCTTCTCGTAGTTCAGCGCGTCGAGCGCTATCTTCTGGGTGTGCCCGCGGTACTCGACGACGACGTAGTACGACACCTTCATCTGGCTACGCTCGCCCCGCCGGACGTGGGTCTTCCACCACTCGCCGAGTTGCGAGTTGTCGAGGATCATCTCGTCGGCGACGGTGCGGGTGGAGTACGGTGCGACCGCGACGGACTTGGCCTTCGACTCGTCGGCGAGGACGACGCCGTTCATCGTCACGCGGTAGCCGACCTCGGTGATGTGGATGGGTTCGCCGCGCTCGTTCTCGATGGTCGCGGCGGTGTCGATGGGCGTCTCCGGCATCGTCGCCTCGCCCCACTCGGCGCTCATGTCCGAGACGCGTCCGACGCGTCGCCCCTCGACGGCGAGCGTCTGGGCCGACGTGTCGTCGACCGGACCGAGCATGTCGGTGGTGAAGCGACCGCGCTCCGCGGGGCGGTCGAGCGGAAGCCGGGCGAACCCGGTGTCGATGGTCACGTCGCGGTCGACGACGCGCCGGCTCTCCTCGCCGTTGTTGACGTGGCTGACCCACCACGACTGCACCTCGCGGTCCGTGATGGCCGCGGAGAACGCGAGTTCGTTCCGACCGGGCGCGACGTGGCGAGACACCGTCTCGTTCGCCAGGGACACGTCGTTCATCAGCACGGAGTAGCGGGTTTCGAACGAGAGGTCGTCGGCGAACGCGGCGTCGGCACCGTTGGGGTTCTCGACGACCGCGGTCGTCCGGACGCGGGTGTCGCCCTGGTCGGGGACGACCCACTCGCTGTCGACCTCGCCGACCGACGGCGCCTCGAACGCCGCCTCGCCGGGGCGCTCGACGGTCTTCGTCGTCGACTCCCCGTCGCCGAGCACGTCGGTCGTGAAGACGACGCGCTCGCTCAGGAAGGACAGCGGGACGCGTTCGGTCTCGCCGTCTTCCTCCATCAACGCGTAGAACTGCACGTCCATCGTCGTCTTCTCGTCGTTCCGGACGTGGCTGGTCCACCACTGCGGGAGCTTCGAGTTGTTCATCGCCGAGTCGATGTCGATGGTCGTCGTCTCGCCCGCGCCGATGCGGACCTCGCCGTCCGTCGTCCCCCGGGCGACCTCCACGTCGTTCATCGTGATGCTGTAGCCGAGCTTCGAGAACACGACCGTGCCGTTACCGGGATTCTGCACCGTCGCGCTGAACCGGATGGGCGTCTCCTCCTTCGTCGCCTCGCCCCACGAGGCGTCCGTCTTCGTCGCCTTCAGGACGGTCCGGTTGTCGACCGTCAGCGCTCGCGTCTCGTCCTCGTCGAACGCCGAGAGGATGTCGGTGCTGAACGTGCGCTTCTGGGCGGGCAGCCACTCGGAGAAGAACGGGACGCCGACGCTCGGCGTCACCGTCATCGTCGTCTGCTCGCCGCGGTTGACGTGCGTCGCCCATCAGTTCGGTATCCTCTCGTTGTCTATCTTCGCCGACAGCGAGACGGTCGAGCGCCCCGTTCCGAGGCCGACTCCGCTCTTTTCGCCCTCGCCGACGGTCACGCCGTTCATGCCGATCTCGTACCCCATGTCGACGACCGGCGGGACGCCGACCGGGTTGGGGTTGTTCACGACGACGTTCGTCCGTATCTCGGTCGACTCCTCGTTCACGGTCCCCCACTCGCTGCTGGTCGATTCGACCGTCGGCTGGGCGACCGAGACGAGTCCCGACGTGAGCGCCACGCCGAGCCCCCCGGCGGTGACGACGAGCACCGACAGGACGCCGACCGCGACCTTGCCGAGCAAGCTATTCGGCCGCACGAGTGTCCACCTCTCCTGACAGGTCCGAACGACGGTAGTGCATGCGTGGCCTCTTGCGAAGCCGACGGTAAGAACCTTTACCTGGAGAGTTCCATCAGATATCTGATGGCATGCGTTCGCCCGTCCCGGAACGCGACCCCGACCTCGTCGCCGACGGCCAGCGAATCGCCGGCCGCGACCGGCGTTCCGGGGAGCCTGCCGTCCTCCCGTTCGAGACAGTTCGCCCCCGTGAACCGCACGACGACCAGATTCGCCGGACGCTCGAAGACGGCGTCGGGCGGGCCGACCTGGACGATGTCGCCGTCGTCGATGACCGCGATGCGGTCGGCGAGCGTCCGGGCCGTCGTCCGGTCGTGCGTGACGTACACCGCTGTCTCGTCGGCGAGCACGTCCGCGAGGTCCTCGCGCAGCGACTGGCGGGTCGGCACGTCCAGCGCCGAGAGGGGTTCGTCCAGCAGGAACGCGTCCGGCCGGACGAGCAGCGCGCGCCAGCGCGGCGGCTCCGGGGGCGGCGGTAGCGAACTGACCGACCGCGCCGAGGAACCGCTCGCGCGCTTCGACCGCCTGCGCGCGGAGTTCACGGGGACGGCGGAGGTCGAAGAGACGGTCATGACCGGCCGCGTCGTCGGTCGCGAGGGGGAACTCGCCACCGTCGAGACGCCGGCCGGTCGCGTCCGCGCGCTCGCCAGCGACGCCGCCGTCCCGGAGGCCGACGCCGTGCAGGTGAGCGTCCGCGCCGACGCCGTGACGCTGCACGACCCCGCCGACGTCCCGGCGACCGACGCGACCAGCGCCCGCAACCGATTCGCCGGCGAGGCCGTCGCGCGCGTGGTCGTCGACGTGGACGCGGACGCTCCGCTGGCGGCGCTGGTGACGATGGACAGCGTCGAGAAACTGGCCCTGCGGCCCGGCGCGGGGGTGGTCGCGTCGTTCAAGGCGACCGCGACGCGCGCGACGCCGGGGTAGACCGCGGGCTACGCTTTCGCGCTCTCGACCAGTTCGGCCAGTTCCTCGCGCGCGTCGTCGTCGACCGGTCGGTGCGGTTTCCGCGCGTAGCCCGCCGGCGCTCCCCGCTCGCGCATCGCCGCCTTCGCACCGGGAACGCCGTACCTCGACGTGATGGCGTGGTTCAACTCGACCAGCCGGGCGTTCAACTGGCGCGCCTCGTCGTCCTGTCCCGCGCGCCGGAGCCGGAATATCTCGTCGGCGCGCTCGGGCGCGACGTTCGCCAGCGCGAGCACGCCGCCGTCGGCCCCCGCGTCGAGGCCGGCGGCGTAGACGCTCCCGCTGCCGACGAGCAGGTCGAAGTCGGCGTTCGCCGTGCGAGCGCGCTCGCGCTGGAGCCGTTCGAGGTCGCCGCTTGAGTCTTTCATCCCTGCGACGTTGTCGTGGTCCGCGAGGTCCGCGACCGTCGCGGCGTCGAGCGCGACCCCGGTGAACACCGGGACGCTGTAGAGGTACACCGGCACCGGACTCTCGTCGGCCACCTCGCGGTAGTAGTCGACGAGCGCGTCCGGATCATGGTCGTAGTAGAACGGGGTCACCACGAGCGCCGCGTCCGCCCCCGCGTCGGCCGCGCGCTCGGTCGCCCGGAGCGTCTCCCGCAGGCCGGGGTGGCCCGTCCCGGCGAGCACCGGTACGTCCGCCGTCTCGGCGACGATTTCGACGACCCGGGCGCGCTCGTCGGCGCTCATCAGTTCGGCCTCGCTGTTCGACCCGCAGGGGACGAGGAAGTCGACGCCGCGTTCTTCGACCCACGTCACCAGTTCGCGCAGTTTCGCCTCCGCCAGGTCGCCGTCCTCGTCGAACGGCGTCACCAGCGGTACGCCGGTTCCGTCCATGCTCGGGTCAACTCGGGCCGGCACCTTCAATCGCGGGGCTGAGCGAAAGCGCCCGGTCGAATCCATCGGAGCGCGAACTCGTCCGCCGCCCGGTTGCCGTCTCCCGACGGGGTTCGGCACCACCGCTTCGTCGAGGCGGGTCGACCGGGCTCACCGGACTAGTCGGGGCCGTCGCTCCAGACGGCGATGAGGGAGTGTTCCCGGCGCTCCTCGTGGCGGCCAGCGGCGTAGTACGCCGCGAAAGCGGTCGAAAAGGAGTCCTCCCACGAACACTGGTTACAGGACGCATGCCAGCGCATCTCTATTCGGCGCTGTTCCGAACCCGTCTTAAATGCGTCCATCAGGACCGTCTGCGTTGTATGAACGGAGCGATCTGCGGAATCAATCGTTCGCCGGTCGAGGGAGGAGAGGACGCCCTTCGGAATCGCGACTCCTCGTCGGCGTCGCCGTCCGGTGACTACTCGAACTGAAGGAAAGAATCGGCTTCCATCGACTTCTCGAACGCCCGGCAGTAGAGGTCGGCGATTATCTCGCGGATTTCCGGAAGTCTGTCCGCTCCGGCGTCGGTACAGCGCGTGCCACATCGGGCGCGCACGTCGCCGTTGTCGTAGAGTTCGTATTTGAGTCGCCCGTGACAGTGCGGACAGCGCGGCTCGGCGTGCCCGTGCATCCATCCGACGCCGAAACCGGACTCCTCCAGCCGGCGCTGGAGGGCGTACCAGACGTAGACGTCCCGTCCCTGCTGTCCGTCGGCCGCGCGCTTGAGGCGGCGAAGCCCGAGTGCTGCTTTCCGATAGAGCGCGTCGTCGGCCTCGCAGTGGCGCTGGTGACACCGTCGAAACCGATTGAACAGCGCCGCTTTCGACGACCGCACCGCTCCGTTCGTGAACTCGCCCGGCAGTTGAGACTCCGTCGCGAACTCGCTCGGGAGCGTCGCTCGCCGGGAGTCCCCCCGACTATCGTAGTGTTCCTCTCTGGAAAGCGGTGCGCCAGTTTTCGGACAGAATGCGTCTTCTCCGATCATGGTTTGGGGTTGACTTCTATCGCGTTTGAAGGGATTCGAAGAGACGACGTGTCGGGACGACCAGGTCAATCGCCGGAGATGTCGATTAGACGGCTCGAACAGTCGACAACGCGGCGGTTCAGTGACTCCTATCGAACTGTCACGTTGGTCGTTCAGAAGTACACCGCAGACGGTTACCGATATCGATGCGCCGGATACACTCGACGCTTTCCGTGGTCAGGATGTCATCCGCACGCGTTGGTGCGTCGTCCTGACTGGCTCACCCGATGTTTGGTCCTCTGAACTCTGGATTGAAAAAAGTTGTTCGACCTGTCGATGCCGTGGTAGTTAACGGAGCGACGTCCCGCCCGGTAATCCACGTTCCCGCTGTCGACACCTGCCTCACTTCTCCTCGAAAGATAGGTGCTGAAACTCGTTGGTTCGTTCGTCGGGCCGCCGTCTGTCCGTCTCCCGACCGCCACCGGTTTCACCGATGAGGCTCTTTGCCGCTTCGAGGGCCTCGAGCCGCTCGCCGATCTCCGCGAGCAAGCGAGCCTGCTGCTCGTGCATCTTCGCCTCTTCGTATCCGCTGGCGGGCGTCTCGCGCTGTTTGAGCAACTGGACGTATTCGGTGAAAAGCTCTTTCTCGGAGAGTTCCTCTGGAGGGGTTTCAGTCATAGCTACCACTTTTGCACTGTTGTACAGATTCACTTCATCCTATGGTTTTGATGTTATTAGAATTACAGTAAAATGAATCGGGGCTGCGTACGACTCCGGGAAGTCTCGCGCGATTCGCCGCCGGCCAACGGAGTTCGACCGAACGGGGGGACCGTTCCGCTTCGGCGACACCGGGACGAGAGAGAAGGTATTTGACGCCCGGACCAGTACGCGACGATGATGTACGACTTCCTCGTCGTCGGGGCTGGCCCGGCCGGTTCGCGGTTCGCGCGCCGGGCCGCCGAGGCCGGTCACGACGTGCTCGTGCTGGAACGGGGCGAGGTCGGCGAGCCGCTGGCCTGCTCGGGCCACGTCAGCACCGACGTCTGGGAGTTCACGCCGCCGGGCGCTCGCGAGGAACTGCTCCAGAACGAGGTGTACGGCGCGCGGTTCCACGTCGGCGGTCCCGGGAGCGACGACCATCCGTTCTACAAGGACGAGGTCGTCTCGAACGTCATCGACCGCGTGGGCCTGGACCGCACGCTCGCCGACGCGGCCCGCGACGCCGGGGCCGACCTCCGGGAGAACCACAGCGTCTCCACGGTCGACGAGCACGGCGACCGCGTGGACGTGACGGCGTCCACGCCGGACGGCACCGAGGAGTTCAGCGCGAAGATGGTCGCGGGCTGTGACGGTCCCGTCTCGCGGGTCCGGCGCGAACTGGGGCTGCCGGAACCGGGCGAGAAGCTCCAGGGCGTGCTGGGGTTCGCCGAGGAGGCGGACCCGGGCGACTTCGTGGACGTGCACCTCACCGCGCCGCGGTTCTTCGCGTGGCGCATCCCGCGCGGCGACGCCGGCGTGGAGTACGGCCTGGCCGCGCCGCCGGGGAGCGACCCCTCCGCCCGCGAACTGTTCGAACGGTTCACCGCGGAGTACGACGTGGAGACGAGCGACTTCTGTGCCGGCATGATTCCCATCGGACCGCCGCGGTCGGTCACCGCCCACCGCGGGTTCCTGCTCGGCGACGCCGCCGCGCAGACGAAGCCGTTCACCGGCGGCGGCATCCTCTACGGCATGACGGCCGCGGACCACGCGGTCCGGACCGTCGACCCCGACGACCCCGCCACGCTGGCCGACTACGAGGACGCGTGGCGGTCGGACCTGAAGAGCGAGATTCGACTGGGACACCTGGTCCGGCGAGCGTACTCGCTACCGGAACCGGTCCAGACTACGGGGCTGCGGGCGCTCTCGGGCGAAATCGCGGTCCACATGGACCGCCCGACGTCGTTCTTCTCGCCCGAGCATCTCAAGACGCTGCTCTCGCGGACGTGAGCGCCCGACGGAACGCCCGTCGTCGGGAGTCGCCCCGCGCGTCGGACGAAGCGAGCTATGCAGGTAAGGCTAAAACCCGGGGTGACATAGGGACGGATATGAAGGCCAAGCGGGAGTATCGACGCCGCGCGGACGTCGAGGTCGATATCCTCGACGCCCTCGTCGACCGGAGCGAGGAGGGGATGACGGTCTTCGAACTCCGGTCGCACGTCGAGGTCGACATCGACGAGATAGAGGGCGCGCTGGGCAACCTGAAGGAGGACGACCTCATCTGCGCCGAGATGAAGGACGGCCGCACCCTCATCAAGCCCGACGAGCGCGTCGTCCCCGACCCGGAGGAGGAAACCGGGGAGGAGCCGTCCATCGTCGACCGCATCATCGACCGTCTGCCGCTGTAGTGACCCGTCCGCGGACCGCCGCTCCGCCGGACCCTGCCGTCGCCGCACCCCACCGAGGGCGCCCTCCACGTCCGTCCTCGTTCCTCTTCGTCCCGTCCTCGGCCGTCTCCGCGACGTCCGAGCGCCCCGTCCGCGCCGCGGTCGGTCCGTCGCGCCGTAGAATCACGCTTTTACCCCCACGGAACCGAATACGACCGTGACTCTGCTCGAAGACATCCACGCCGACCACGGGGCCGAGTTCGACTCGGTCGGCGGGCGGCGGGTTCCGCGCGACTACGGTCGACCCGAACGCACCCACCGCGCGGTCCGGAACGGCGTCGGCCTCACGGAGATGCCGTACGGCGTCGTGGTCGTCGCGGGCGACGACCGCATCGAGTACGTGAACAACGTCGTCTCGAACGAGGTTCCCAGGGAGGACGGCCAGGGTCAGTACGCGCTGTTGCTCGACCCGCAGGGCCGCGTCGAGACGGACATGTACGTCTACTGTGCGGGCGACCGCCTCCTGCTCTTCGTCCCGCCCGGGGAGGCCGCCTCGCTCGCGGAGACGTGGCGCGAGAAGGTGTTCATCCAGGACGTCGACATCTCGGTCGCGACCGACGATTTCGGCGTCTTCGGCGTCCACGGGCCGAAGGCGACCGAGAAGGTAGCGAGCGTACTCAACTCCGCCGGCACGCCCGACGAACACCTCTCCTTCGCTCGCGGGAAGATAGCGGACGTGGGCGTCACCGTCGTCCGCACCGACGCCCCGGCCGGCGAGGAGGGGTACGAGGTCGTCTGCACGACGGGCGAGACGGAGGACGAGACCGGGACGTCGCGGTCGAACGTCCGACTCGTCTTCGACACGCTCCTCACGCGCGGACTGAACGCCGTCCCGTTCGGCCGCCGGACGTGGGAGTCGCTGACCCTGGAAGCGGGGACGCCGCTGTTCGAGTTCGAACTCGCCGACGAGCTGCCGAACGACCTCGGCCTGCGCAACGCCCTGGACTTCGAGAAGGGCTGTTACGTCGGCCAGGAGGTCGTCTCCCGCATCGAGAACCGCGGTCAGCCGAGTCAGCGACTCGCCGGCCTCCTGCCGGAGTCGGTGCCGGACCGCGGTGCGGCCGTCTTCGCCGGCGACGAGGCCGTCGGCGAGGTGACCCGCGCGGTCGAGAGTCCGATGCGCGACGAACCCGTCGCCCTGGCGCTCGTGGACTTCGACGTGACTCCCGGAGCGGACGTGACCGTTCGCGTCGACGGCGAGGAACGGCCCGCCGAGGTCGCCGCCCTCCCGTTCGTCGAGGGGAGCGACCGCTCGGGGCGCGTACCGCGCTACGAGTAACCGTCGAAAACGCGCCGGGCGACCGGCCGGCGCGTCACGACGGCCCGTACGACGGGGCAGGAGAACTGCAAGAGAAAGAGAGCGCCGAAAGACCTGTCGACCGCTCGTCGGTCAGAACTTCTCGAGGTACTTCTCCTTCTCCCACGGGGAGACGTGGGTGCGGTAGTCGGCCCAGTCGGCGCGCTTGGCCTTCACGAACTTCTCGGTGACGTGCTCGCCGAGACCGTCGCGGACGACCTCGTCCTCTTCGAGCGCGTCGACGGCGTGACCGAGGCTGTCCGGCAGGGTGGTGATGCCGTAGTCGTCGAGTTTGGCCTCGTCGAACTCGTAGATGTCCTCGCGGACTGGGTCGCCGGGGTCGATCTCGTTCTCCATGCCGTCCAGGCCGGCCCGGATGATGGCCGCCAGCGCGAGGTAGGGGTTACACGAGGGGTCGGGACTGCGAATCTCGAAGCGCGAACTCGTGCCCGCGGCGTCGGGGACGCGGATGAGCGCCGAGCGGTTCACGTCGCTCCACGCGACGTACACCGGCGCTTCGTAGCCGGGGACGAGGCGCTTGTAGGAGTTGACGGTCGGGTTCGTGACCGCGGTGAACGCCTGGGCGTGTTCGAGGATGCCGCCCATGAAGTGGTACGCCGTCTCGCTGAGGTTGAACTCGTCGTCGTCGTCGGCGAAGGCGTTGCCCTCGTCGTCGAAGAGGCTGATGTGGCTGTGCATGCCCGAACCGTTGATTTCGCCGATGGGCTTGGGCATGAAGGTCGCGTGGATGTCGTTCTGTTCGGCGACGGCGCGGACGACGGCGCGGAACGTGGCGATGTTGTCGGCGGCCGAGAGCGCGTCGTCGTACTTGAAGTTGATCTCGTGCTGGCCGTCGGCGACCTCGTGGTGGCTGGCCTCTATCTCGAAGCCCATCTCTTCGAGCGTGAAGATGATCTCGCGGCGCACGTCCGACGCGAGGTCCTTCGGCGCGAGGTCGAAGTAGCCGCCCGTGTCGTGGGGGGCGGTCGTCGCGTTCCCCTCCTCGTCCTTCTCGAAGAGGAAGAACTCGGGTTCGGGGCCGATGCTGACGGTGTACCCCATCTCCTCGACGTCTGCGAGGACGCTCTTCAGCACCTGGCGGGGACCGCCCGCGAACGGCGTCCCGTCGGTGTTGACCACGTCACAGATGAGGCGCGCGCTCGCGGTGTCGCCGTCCGAGCGCCACGGGAGAACGGTGAACGTGGACGGGTCGGGTTCGAGACGCATGTCGCTCTCCTGGATGCGGACGAAGCCCTCGATGCTGGACCCGTCGAACCAGATACCCTCGTCGAACGCCTTCTCGACCTGGTGGGCGGGGACGCTGACGTTCTTCACGGTCCCCGTGATGTCGGTGAACTGGAGGCGGACGAAATCGACGTTTTCCCTCTCGATCTCGTCGAGCACTTCCTGTTCTTCCTTCGATAGCCCCTCTTCTTTGGTAGTGGCAATATTTCCGTCTGTCATCCTTATCTACAGCCAACGCAAATACATCCACCATTAAAACGGTACCGGTTGGGCAATTGTGCAATAAGGGACTAGAATTGGATATTCGTTAAATTCTAAAGGGTGGAGCGAATTGGTGCGTGTAATGACGTACGAAAATCTCGATGCGAAACTGGTCAACGAACTGCTCGGCGACGGACGCGCGAGCCTGCGAAGCCTCGCGGAGGAACTCGACGTCTCGGTGACGACCGTCTCGAACCACCTGAACGACCTCGAAGAACAGGGAGTCATCCAGGGGTACACGCCGAAGGTCGACTACGACGAACTCGGATACGACGTGACCGCGGTCGTCCAGCTGAAGGTCGAGGGGAACGCACTCCCCGAGGTGACCGACCGGCTCCGCGACCACGACCAGATGATAAGCGTCTACGAGGTGACGGGCGACTACGACATCATCGCCATCGGGAAGTTCACCGACACGGACGGGATGAACGAACAGATCAAGCAACTGCTCGTCGACCCGGACGTGAAAGAGAGCAACACCAGCGTCGTCCTGAACGCCGCCAGCGAACACGAGCAGTTCGACCTGAAACTCGAAGAGTAGGCCGTTCGCGGTTTAGCGCCGACGTCGTGAGACGCGGCTTCCGTCGCGCACGACCGTAAAAATCCCGAAAACACTCGTTAAACTTAAGCAGTGAGGGTCTGAACACAGAATCGAGCGGACCGCGGCGCGCTCGCGCCACCATCCGATTTCCGGACCGGTCTGCCAACACAAACATGCCAGAGAACTCCGACCTCGCCGAGACACCGGCACCGTCCGTCCTCTTCTCGACGCTGGCCAGTCCTCGCCGACGACACGTCCTCAGACGGTTACTGGAGCGCGACGCTTCCGTTTCGCTGACGCAACTCGCTCGGAACGTCGCCGCCAGCGAAGACGACGTCGAACGCGTGTACGCGGAACTGCACCACAGACACGTCCCGAAACTGGTCGACGCGGGCCTCGTCACCTGCGAACGAGGAGGCGACGCGGTCACCCTCACCGACGGCGGGGACGTCGTCGAACCGTACCTCGAACTCGCGACACGGCTGCCGAACGTTACGGAGGCGTAGTTCGGTCCGGGTTCGACGCGGCGCTGGTCGCCGAAGAAAAAATTGAGAATCCGCCGTAGTGCGTCTGCGTCGTGGGACGGAGAGCGGTTCGTCGGGTGCCGGGCGGACTTCGTCGAGCGAAGTCCGGCGGCCGACGCGAGTCGGGTTTCGGCCGGACGGACGTAGCCTCGGCCGAGGTTCCCTCGGCCGTGCGATGAAATTCCTCCTACGCCGGAGTTTACATCGCGCCGCCCATGCCACCCATACCGCCCATGCCGCCCATGCCGCCGCCCATGCCGCCGGGACCGCCGGCACCGGGGCCGCCGGGGCCGCCGCCCATGTCGTCGTCGTCCGAGTCGACCTGACCGCCTTTCAGGTCGCCGGCAGCGATGACGTCGTCGATGCGCAGCAGCATGACCGCGGCCTCGGTCGCGCTCTCGACGGCCTGGGTCTTCACGCGAAGCGGCTCGACGACGCCGTCGTCTTCCATGTCGACGATTTCACCGGTGTAGGCGTCGAGACCGGCGCGGTCGTCGCCGCCGTCGTGCTGGCTCCGCAGGTCGACCAGCGAGTCGATGGGATCGAGACCGGCGTTCTCGGCGAGCGTACGCGGGATGACTTCGAGGGTGTCCGCGAACGCTTCGACGGCCAGCTGCTCGCGGCCGCCGACGCTGTCGGCGTAGTCGCGGAGTGCGAGTGCGAGTTCCGTCTCGGGCGCGCCGCCGCCGGGCAGGACCTTGCCGTCCTCCAGCGTGACGCGCACGACGCCGAGCGAGTCCTCGATGGCGCGCTCGACCTCGTCGACGACGTGTTCGGTGCCGCCGCGGAGGATGAGGCTGACGGACTTGGCCTCCTCGACGTCCTCGACGAAGATGCGCTGGTCGCCGCCGACGTCCTTCTGGGCGACGGAGCCGGCGAACCCGAGGTCGTCCTCCTCGATGTCGCTGACGTTGCTGACGAGGGTCGCGCCGGTCGAACGGGCCAGCTTCTCCATGTCGTCGGACTTCGCGCGACGGACCGCGATGATGCCCTTCTCGGCGAGGAAGTGCTGGGCCATGTCGTCGATGCCGCCGTCCACGAAGACGGCGTCGGCACCGGCCTCGTCCAGCGCGTCGACCATCTCGCGGAGCTGCTCCTCTTCCTGGTCGAGGAACTGCTGGAGCTGGTCGGGGTCGGTGACGTTGACCTCGGCGTCGATCTCGGTCTCCTGGATTTCGAGCGCGTCGTCGAGGAGAGCGACGTTGGCGTCCTCGGCGAAGTACGGCATGTTGTCGTGGACGCGCTCCTTGTCGACGATGACGCCCTCGACGAGTTCGGACTCCTCGATGGTGCCGCCGACGACCTTCTCGACCTTGACGTTGTCCGTGTCGACGTCACCGTCGTCGGCGACGCTCTGGACGGCGCGGACGACGAGCTCCGAGAGGTGGCCCTTGGCGTTCTCCGCGCCCTTGCCGGTCATCGCCGTGGAGGCGATCTTCTCGAGCTGCTCGGTGTCCTCGGGCTGGACGTCGATGGCGGCGTCCTCGAGGACCTCCTTGGCCTTCTCCGCGGCCTGGCGGTACCCCTGCGCGAGCGTGGTCGCGTGGATGTCCTGTTCGAGGAGGTCCTCGGCCTTCTGGAGGAGCTCGCCAGCGACGACGACGGCGCTCGTGGTGCCGTCGCCGACCTCGTTCTCCTGGGTCTCGGCGACCTCGACGACCATGTTGGCCGCCGGATGCTCGATGTCCATCTCCTTGAGGATGGTCACGCCGTCGTTCGTGACGACGACGTCGCCCGTCGAGTCGACGAGCATCTTGTCCATTCCCTTCGGGCCGAGCGTGGTGCGTACGGACTCGGCGACCGCCTTTCCGGCGGTGATGTTCATCGACTGGGCGTCGCGCCCGGAGGTTCGCTGGCTGTCCTCCGAGAGCACGATCAGCGGCTGGTTACCCATTGGCTGCTGTGACATAGTCGTCTCAAGGATTGATTGTGATTCTATATAAACCTTTTCTTGGAGGTATGCGGACACGGAGCAAACCTGTGGAAGACCGTCTTGGCACGGAGTAACAGGGTGGGGTTTATACGCGGGTACCGCCGCTCGCCCCGTCTCGGAGGCCCTCGCTACCGGCCGAGACGCGCGGTCGCGGTCCGACTCGACAGAACGGAGTTCAACCTTTTTCGGGATCGCTCGCGTCCTCTCGGCCATGGCAGACCAACCGAGCGAGGACGTGCGAGCCGTTCTCGCCGCGGTCGAGTCGATGGACCTACCGGACGTCAGCGACCTCGACCCCGAGGAGGCACGAGAGCTGATGTCGGGGGCGTTCACGAGCGAGGGCCCCGTCGAGACGGTCGGTGCGGTCGAGGACCGCACGATACCCGGCCCGGCCGGGGAGATTCCGGTGCGCATCTACGCGCCAGAGGGCGACGGTCCTCACCCCGTCGTCGTCTTCTTCCACGGCGGCGGGTTCGTCCTCGGCGACCTCGACGGCCACGACGCGCCCTGCCGTATCCTCACGAACGCCGTCGACGCCGTCGTCGTGTCCGTCGACTACCGTCTCGCACCCGAACACCCGTTCCCCGCACCCGTCGAGGACGCGTACGCCGCGACCGAGTGGGTCGCCGAGCACGCAACCGAGGTCGACGGCGATTCCGACCGCCTCGCCGTCGCCGGGGACTCCGCGGGCGGAACGCTCGCCACCGTCGTCGCGCTCGCCGCCCGCGACCGCGACGGCCCGGACCTGGCCTACCAGGCGCTCCTGTACCCCGCCGTCGACTTCCGCGACGACGGCTACCCCTCGCGAGCGGAGAACGCCGAAGGCTACTTCCTCACCGCCGACGAGATGGCGTACTTCGGCGACCACTACGTTCCCTCGTGGGTGCACACGGCCAACCCCTACCTCGGTCCCATCGAGGCCGAGAGCCACGCCGACCTCCCGCCCGTGACGGTCGTCACCTGCGGTTTCGACCCGCTCCGCGACGAGGGCCGCGCGTACGCCCACGCCCTCGACGCCGACGGCACTCCCGTCACCCGCAGGCACTACGACGACCTCATTCACGGCGTCGTCACCATGGTCGAGGAGCCGATGGACGTCGCCGGCGGTCACGAAGTTCTCGACGACGTCGCCGGCGACCTCCGCGACGCTCTACACTGATTCGCCGGGAGTCGCCGTCCGTCTACCGGAGTCGTCCCAGATGGTCGGGGTCGAAAAAGGAGTCGTGGCCGGTGACGACCGTCAACCGGGGAACTGGTGGAACTCCATCCCCTGGCGTTTCATCTCGTTGCGCTTGCGTTCGAGGAACGAGTACACCGCGCCGTGGGGCGCACCGTCGAGTATCATCTCCGCGGCGCTCCGGACTGCGTCGACCTGCTTGGGATTGCCGATGATGCCGAGCGTCGTACCGTAGATGACGACGTCCGCGCCGGTCAGTTCCTCCATCAGTTCGCGCGTGCGACCGTTCTCGCCGATGAGCCGCCCCTTGTGACGCTGGAGGTCGTTCTTGTTCCGGGCGACGGCGTCGATGTCGACGACGTCGAACATCATCATCTCGTCCTCCAGGAGGGTGAGCGCCACGTCGGGCGCGAATCCGCGCCCGATGGCTTTCACTATCTCGGGCGCTTTCAGTCCGAGAACCGGGTCCCCGGTCTGGTCGATCCGAACCGAACCGTCGTCGGAGTCGATGTCGAGGCGCACCTCCGCCTGGCTCTCGATCTCTCGCATCGTCTCACCACCCTCCCCGATGAGAACGCCGATACGGTCCTGCGGAATCGTCACGTGTTTCATGCGACGACCTAAAACCCACGGCGGTTTAAGCGCTTCCCCCTCCGTCGTTCACCGCGCACGCCGCCCCAGCGGCGTTTCGCGTTCGCAGACGACGCTCGACCCGACCCGTCGGAATCCTTTTACGCCGCACACGCCTATCCGCAGACAGTATGAGCATGGGTTCGGACATGTATCGGCAGCAGATTCTCGACCACTACAAGAATCCGCGCAACTACGGAGAACTGGACGAGCCAACCTTCTCCCACCTCGGTCACAACCCCTCCTGTGGCGACGAACTGGAGTTCGACGTGACCCTCGCGGACGACGACGAGACCATCGAACGCGTCGCATTCCGCGGCGACGGTTGCGCCATCAGCCAGGCCAGCGCCAGCATGCTCTCCGAGCGACTCCCCGGAAAGACCCTGGCGGAGGTCGAGGAGATGGACCGCGACGACGTCATCGACATGCTCGGCGTCGACATCAGCCCGATGCGGATAAAGTGCGCCGTGCTCGCCGAGAAGATCGTCCAGGACGGCGCGGAGATCTACGAGGGCGAGAAGGACCTCGACCAGACGACGACCGAGGACTGACGCTCCGCTCTTCTCTTCGTCTCCTTATTCTCCGTTCCGGCGCTCTTCCCGGGACTCCGGGGCATCGCGAGGGCGACGCCGAACCTCCGTCATCGACGCGTCGGCGCTGTCGACGTCCAACCCGTGGAAATCGCGCTACGCTGTAGCGGGGTCAACGCGTACCGCTCGTCGCGGTCGTCTCGTCGCGCCCGCTTTCTGTCGTCGATAGAGTCGGTGAGAAACTGCTCGCGCCCCTCGGTCACCGTCGGGGGTTCCGTCGAAATCGTCGTCCGCCGGACGGGGGCGCTTACTCCGGCTTCAGGCCTTCGTCCTGGACGCGCATGACCGCCTCGCCGTCGGCGAGGTTCGGTGCGTCCACGAGACGGACGATACGCTTGTCGCCCTTGGACTTCCGGAGGTACATCCGGAAGGTGGACTTGTGTCCGAGGATGTTCCCGCCGATGGGTTGCGTCGGGTCGCCGAAGAACGAGTCGGGGTTCGAGGCGACCTGGTTCGTGACGAGGACGGCGGCGTTGTACAGGTTGCCGACCTTGTCGAGGTCGTGGAGGTGGCGGTTGAGCTTCTGCTGGCGCTCGGCGAGTTCGCCACGGCCGACGTACTCGGCGCGGAAGTGGGCGGTGAGGCTGTCCACGCAGAGCAGCCGGATGGGCCACTCGCTCTCTTCGTGTTCGTTGGCGAGTTCCTGGGCCTTCTCGGCCAGCAGCATCTGGTGGTTGGAGTTGAACGCCTTCGCGACGTGAATCTTGTCGAGGAAGTCCTGGACGAGTTCCTCCATCGCCTCGTCGTCGTCCGGGCTGCCCTCGATTTCGCGGTCGTCCATCGCGGCCTGAAGCGCCTCGTCGGGAAGCCCCCGGACCATGTCGTCGATGCGCTCGGGACGGAACGTGTCCTCGCTGTCGATGAACATCGCGCTACCGCCGAGGCCGCCCTGCTCGGGCGGGAGCTGGACGTTCACGACGAGCTGGTGGGTGACCTGGGACTTGCCGGCACCGAACTCGCCGTACACCTCGGTGATGGACTGGGTCTCGACGCCGCCGCCGAGCATCTCGTCCACCTCGCCGATCTTCCACTTGAGCTTCCCGATGCGCTCGCGGCGTTCGAGCACCTGCGAGCCGGTCTCGAAGCCGCCGATGTCGGCCTGCTCTCGCGCACCCTGGATGATGTCGGAGGCGGTGCTGTCGCCGACGTCCGCGGTGTTGCTGAGTTCGCCCGGGCTCGCGACCGCGAGGCTCTGGAAGGACTCGAATCCTGCGTCTCGGAGTTTCTCGGCCGTCGCCGGGCCGACGCCCGGCAGTTCTTCGAGGTCTACGTCTGCCATCGTATCCTCACCTTGTGCCCTCCGTCATATAAACCCCCGTTAACACCAATGTGAAAGTGAAACTGCCGGACGAAAGAGGGGCGGTTCGAACGAGATGGCAAACTTTAGAGGGGAAGAGCGTCGATAGTGCGAACTACTCCCAGGGGTGGGTGCCGGCGCGGTCGGGCCAGAGCGGGTACCAGTACTCCTTGTCCTGCTCCAGTTCGAGTTCGCCGTCGAGATTGCTCTCCAGTTTGAACTCCGCCGCCTCGTCGCGTTCGTTGCCGGCTTGAGGGGCGAAGGGGTAGTACGCGCCGCGGCGGAACGAGTAGATCCAGTAGACGTAGTCGTCGCCCTTTCGACGGCCCTTCGAACCGCCGCGCTTCCGGAACGCGAACAGTACCGCGAGCAGGCGCGAACCGTACCCTTCCTCGACGAAGGTGTCGGCGGCGAAGTGGAGGCTGGTGACGAGGTCCTCGAAGTCGTCGTCCTCCAGTACGACCCACGAGTAGCCGTGGCTGTCCTGGTGGGTGTGGGTTTTCGTCCCCGTCTCCTCCTCGCCCGCTTCGAGGATGGCGTGGACCTCCTCGACCGCGTTCTGGAAGCCCGTACTGTCGACTTCGGAGAAACAGAGCGCGGCCTCCCCGACCGGTTCGTAGCCCAGGTCGGCCTCCATCGTCACGTACGCGGTACTCATCCCGAACAGGTCCTCGGGGTCGGCGTCCCGCCCCGCGTCGGCCTCGGCGCGCATCCCGAGCACCTCGCGGAGTCCGTCGAGCAGTCCCATGGCCGGGTGTACGCACGCCGCGACAAAAAGGGGGACGGAGGACGGCCTCGCTCAGGCGACTCGACGACCTCGCTGCCAGCAGTAGACCAGCACCGACGCCGGCGCGCCGACGAACAGGCCGAGGAACGCCACGACCGTCGGCGAACCGACCGTGGCGGTCAGGACGGGGGCGAAGTGCGTCCACGCTGCCCACGAAGTGGGGACGAGGAACGCGTACGCCCACGGGTGGCGGACCGCCGCGTCGTACGGTTCGAGCGCCCGGCCGTCGAGGGTGTACGCGAGCGCGAACACCGCAGTGCTGACGCCGAGCAGGAGGTCCGGCGACGTGGAGAACGGCCGGAGGGCGGTGAGACCGCTCCACGCGACGCCGAGCGCGAGGAGGGGTCGTCGGTAGCCGACTTCTCGGGGGTCGAATCGGGCAGTCGTAGCGGACACGACCGACGGTTGTCAGGTGAATAAAATGTATCTTTCGCGTACTCGTCACGGCACGTCGACTCACCGGGGCGTCTTCACGTCCCGTGCTGCCAGCTGTCCATGTACTCGGCCTGCTCGTCGGTCAGTTCGTCGAACTCGACGCCCTCGGCGTCCAGCTTTATCTCGGCTATCTCCCGGTCGAGGTCGTCGGGCACGTCGTGGACGCCCGCGTCGTACGCCTCGCCGTTCTCGACCATCTCGCGGACGCAGGCGGCCTGCACGCCGAAGCTCTGGTCCATCACCTCGACGGGGTGGCCGAGCGCGATGGGTGCGGCGAGGTTGACGAGCCGACCCTCCGCGATGACGTTGAGCCGCCGTCCGTCCGCCATCTCGTACTCGCGGACGCCCTCCCGGGCCTCGCGCTCGGCGACGGCGAGGTCCGAGAGCTGGTCGAGGTTGACCTCCACGTCGAAGTGGCCGGCGTTGGCGAGCAGGACGCCGTCGTCCATCTTCTCGAAGTGCTCGCGCGTGATGACGTCGCGGTTGCCGGTCGTCGTGAGGAACACGTCGCCCTCCTCGGCCGCCTCGGCCATCGGCTTGACGTCGTAGCCCTCCATGTGGGCTTCGAGCGCGCGCCGGGGTTCAACCTCGGTGACGACGACGTTGGCGTTCTGGCCGGCCGCCTTCTTGGCGACGCCCTTGCCGCAGTAGCCGTAACCCGCGACGACGACTGTCTTGCCGGCCCACGAGAGGTTCGTCGTCATGGCGATGGACGCCAGCGAGGACTCGCCCGTGCCGTGGACGTTGTCGAACAGGCGCTTCATCGGCGTGTCGTTGACGGCGAAGACGGGGTACTTCAGCGCGCCGTCCTCGTCCATGGCGCGCAGGCGGTGGACGCCCGTCGTCGTCTCCTCGCAGCCGCCGACGATGGAGTCGATGAGTTCGGGGTAGTCCTCGTGGATGGCGGCGACGAGATCCATCCCGTCGTCGACGGTGACGGTCGGTTCGAGGTCGATGACCGCCTCGATGGCGGCGTAGTACTCCTCGTCGTCCACGCCGCGCTTGGCGTAGGATGTTATGTTCGGGTGTTCGTCCAGCGCGGCGCTCACGTCGTCGTGCGTCGAGAGCGGGTTGCAGCCGGTGACCGCCACTTCCGCGCCGCCGTCCGCGAGCGTCTCGACGAGCACGGCCGTCTTCGCCTCGACGTGCATCGCCATCCCGATGCGCTGGCCGTCGAGGGGCTGGTCGTCCTCGAACTCCTCGCCGACGGCGGTCAGTATCGGCATGTGCTCGCGCGCCCAGTCCATCTTCCGGTGGCCCTCGGTGCGAGCGCTCTCCGCGTCGTCGAGTTGCTCGCTGATGGGCGGATACTCCGTCATACCTCCGCGATGGACGACCGCGCCCAAAACCCTACCGAAGTCGGCCATCGACCGGGGTTCCGCCGGAACGCGGAAAACGTTAAGCGACTGGTGAATCTTGGTACGAGCATGGAACACCCCTTCTACGTCCTGGGCAAGCTCTCTCGGGGCGTGAGCGCGGGGAAGGCCCTCCTCGCCCTGACGCTGGCGGTCCTCTTCGTCCTCGCCCTCCCGTTCCTCGACGCCGTGACGATGGCGGGCCTGCTCGCGCTCGCGGTCGTCGCCGCGGCGGTGAACAGCGCGGTCGAGATCGTCGACGCGACGGAGAAGCGCGCGCTGACGGTGTTCGGCGAGTACCGGAAACTGCTCGGCCCCGGACTCCACTTCGTCCCGCCGTTCGTCAGCCGCACGCACACCTTCGACATGCGAACGCGGATGCTGGACGTGCCGCGCCAGGAGGCCATCACGCGCGACAACTCGCCGGTCACCGCCGACGCCGTCCTCTACGTCCGGGTGATGGACGCGAAGAAGGCGTATCTCGAGGTCGAGGACCACGAGCGCGCCGTCGCCAACCTCGGCCAGACGACGCTGCGCGCCGTCATCGGCGACATGGACCTAGACGCGACGCTGAGCCGCCGCGAGGAGATAAACGCCCGCATCCGCGAGGAGATAGACCGGCCGACCGACGACTGGGGCGTCCGCGTCGAGAGCGTCGAGGTCCAGGAGGTGATGCCCAGTGCGGGCGTCGTGGACGCGATGGAGGAACAGACGTCCGCGGAACGCCGACGCCGCGCGATGATCCTGGAAGCGCAGGGCGAACGCCGCAGTGCGGTCGAGCGCGCCGAGGGGGAGAAGCAGTCCAACATCGTCCGCGCGCAGGGCGAGAAGCAGAGCCAGATCCTGGAGGCGCAGGGCGACGCGGTGTCGACGGTCCTGCGCGCGAAGTCGGCGGAGTCGATGGGCGAGCGCGCGGTCATCGACAAGGGGATGGAGACGCTGGAGTCCCTCGGCCAGGGCGAGTCGACGACGTTCGTCCTCCCCCAGGAACTGTCCTCGATGCTCGGCCGCTACGGCAAACATCTCACGGGCAGCGACGTCACGACCGACGGTGCCCGACTCGACAGCCTGGAGTTCGACGAGGAGACCAGCAAACTGCTCGGCCTCGACGACATCGAGGCGACGCTGGCCGAGATGGACGAGGGCGGTGCCGTGCTCTCGGAGCTGGAGGAGGTCGAGGGCGGCGCGTCGGACCGCGAACTCGAACTCGGCGAGTCGGAGTGACTCCGCCGGCCGGCCGCGTCGTGCGGTCGGCCCGCGCTCATCCCCGTTCGCCGAGCCTGTCGCGCCAGCCCGGACCCCAGACCGCTTCGGGGTCGACGCCCTCGAACAGCCGTTCGTAGTCGGTCGTGAGGTGCGACAGCACGTCGTCGCTCTTCCGCGACGTCACGGCGTCCAGCAGGACGGCCACGACCGCCTGGGCGTGGCGGCGCGCCGTCTCGAGCTCGGCGATGTCGGTGACCGTCTCGCGTTCGAGGACGCGCGCGACGAACTCGTCGAAGCCGAACGACGTCGAGCCGTCGGCGGCGGTGAGGTACTCGCCGATTTCGTGGGGGAGCTGCTCGGCGAGGTTCCGCGCCGTCTCGTCCGGGACGCGCTCGCTCAGCGTGACCAGCGTCGCGCCGATGGCGTCGTCCGCTTCCTCGGCCGTCGACAGGTCGGTGCGCTCTTCGACCTCTCGCACGAACGTCTGGTACTCCATGGCCGACGGTGGGGACGACGGCCAGCACCTTAACCGGGACGGCACACGCGGTTCCGATTCCGGGTCGTTCGACTCCGAGGGGAGACTCCACGAACTTTTACGCGCGCGGCGTTTATCCTCGCGCATGACCGAAACCACCGAACGCGTCGCGGCGGCCTGCCCCTCCTGTTCGCCCGACGTCGAGACCGTCCACGAAGTGCTCAAACCCGGCGGCCAGACGACGGTTCGATGCACGGAGTGCGGCCACGTCCACAAGACGCGAATCGAGGAGCCCGAAACGACGGACACCGGCGTCGTCGTCTCCCAGGACGGCGAATCGTTCTCCGCGAGGGAGGAGGTGCCCGTCGGCGAGGAACTCGCGGTCGGCGAGGAGTTCGTCCTGGAGACGGAGGAGGCCATCATGGTCGTCCGCATCACCAGCCTCGAACTCGACGGCGACCGCCGCGTGGAGGAGGCGACCGCCGAGGACGTCGAGACCATCTGGACCCGCGCGGTCGACAACGTCACCGTGAACGTCACGCTCCACCCGAAGGAGGGGAGCTACGACGACTCCCGCTCGATCAAGGTCGACGTGCCCGGCGACTACCAGTTCGTGGTCGGCGAAACCGCGGAACTGGGCGACGAGGAGTTCGCCGTCGACGGCATCCTCGTCGCGGACGACGCCGTGGGGTACGACATCGACAAGCTGGACCGCGACGGCGACGACCTCGTCGCCAAGGACGTGAAACGAGTGTACGGCACCGACAAGAGTTCCTCCGCCTGGTCGGCGTGGTGACGGTGACGGACTTCGAGCAACGCCGCCGCGACCTCGTCGACGCCCTCGCGCGCCAGGGCCGGGTCGAGCGCGAGTCCACGCGCGCCGCGCTCGAAGCCGTCCCGCGCCACGAGTTCGTGCCGGAGAGCAGCCGCGAGGACGCGTACGCCGACCGCCCGCTCCCCATCGGCGAGGGCCAGACCATCAGCGCGCCGCACATGGTCGCGGCGATGGTCGACCTGCTCGCGCTGGAGTCCGGCGACCGGGTGCTCGAAATCGGAACCGGCTGTGGTTACCACGCCGCCGTCACCGCCGAGGTCGTCGGCGCGGAGAACGTCTACAGCGTCGAGTACCACGACCGACTCGCCGAGCAGGCCCGGCGGCGATTCGAGCGCCTGGGCTACGGCGACGTGTCCGTCCGCGTCGGCGACGGGCACGGCGGCTGGCCCGAGCACGCGCCGTACGACGCCGCCTACCTCACCTGCGCCGCCTCCGAGCTGCCGACCGCCGTAGTCGAGCAGGTCCGTCCGGGCGGCCGACTGCTCGCCCCCGTCGGCGACGCGACGCAGCGACTCGTGCTCGCCCGCCGGCGCGCCGACGGCAGCCTCGACCGCGAGGAGCACGGCCGCGTGCGCTTCGTGACGATGCAGGAGTAGCCGCTTTCGAGCGTCGGAGCCGGAAGTCGACCGGGGAGAATCGACCGGGGAGAATCGACCGGGGAGTCGACCGGGGACGCAGTCGAGAGAGTCGATTCGCGGGAGGAGCGTCCGGGGGCGGACCGGCGGGCAAGTGGCAGCTTTAAGTCTCACCCGTCCCGAAACCGGGGCATGTTCGACAAACTCGGCGCGAAAGGGCTGGTCGGCCTGCTCGCGCTCGTCGCCGGCATCGCCGTCATCGCACTCGAAAGTCTCCTCATCGCGGCCGGTATCGCCCTCGTGGTCGCCGGCGTCGTGCTGGTCGCGTGGGGGCTCGTCTCGGGCCTGATGGAGAGTTTCGGGATGGGCGCGATGATGGGCGGCGGCTTCGAGTAGCGCCGTTCGCGTTCACCTCCCGTCCAGTTCGGGGAGCGAGATGTCCGCGACGACCGGGAGGTGGTCGGAGGCGTATCGCCCGTTCGCGTAGGCATCGCTCTGGACCCCGTGGAGGACGACCTCCACGTCGCTGGTGACGAAGATGTGGTCTATCTTCTTGTCGGGAATCAGGTTGCGGAAGTCCGTCATCGACGTTTCCGGACCGTGGTGGCCGTACTTCGAGAAGCGGTGGGTGTCGCGCAGGGTGCGGCCCGGACTCGCCTTGGTCCGACTGGTCAACCGCTCGTACGGCGGCGACCCCACCCGGCAGTTGAAGTCGCCGGTGACGACGACCGGTTCGTCGGGGACCAGTCCGTCGATGCGCTGCAACAGCAGTTTCGCGCCGTTCAGTCGCGACTCCTCGCCCGCGTGGTCGAAGTGCGTGTTGAAGTGGTAGAAGGTCACGTCGGTGCGCTGCTCGCGGAGTTCGACGTAGTGGACGAGCCGCGGCAGGTCGGCGTCCCACCCGACGCTCCCCGGTTCGTCGGGGGTTTCGGACAGCCAGAACGTGTCCTCGCTTTCCAGATTGAACCGGTCGCGGTCGTAGCCGATGGCGGCGTACTCCCCGGCGCTCTCGACGTTCTCGCGCCCGGCGGGGAGCCACTCGTACGCGGGTAGCTGCCCGCTCAGATCCCGTAGCTGGGCGTGCAGCGCCTCCTGGAGTCCCACCACGTCCGGCCTGTGGAACCGTATCGAACTCGCCACCCGGTCCCGTCGCTCGCGCCACACGTCCTCGCCGTCGTTGGGGTTGTCGTACCTGACGTTGTACGACATCACGCGGAGTTCGACCGCCATACGGCTACGAGTACACCTCGCCGGCGATCCTCCCTCCGTGTTCGTCGACCAGCGTCCCGATCTCGGCGATGTCGTCGGGCGAGATGTTCGGGTTTCCGGTCGAACACCCGCGGATGAGCGTGAGCCACCCCGTCAGGTATCCCCGCACCCACATCCCGCCGTTGTCGGTGAGGGTGTTCTTGTCCTCGATTATCTCCTCGGTCCCGAACCCCTCCCGCAGTTCGTTGGCTATGCTCGCCGAGTGGTGAGCGAGCGTGTCCTCCAGGAACTTTCGCTCGTGATCCTTCATACTCCGTCCGACCACGGCGGTTCCAATGCCGTTACCGGCCGCTACCGACCATCGCGTCTGAACGAAGTGTGGTGGCCCCCCGGCGGTCAGTCCTCGACTTCGAGTTCGGCGAGCTTCCGCCGTCCGGGTTCGATGAGCTCGTCGAGGTACGTCGCCAGCGCCCCCTTCGCGTCCGCGGGGTGGAGTTCGCCGCTCTCGAGGTCGTCGGCCAGCGACTCGTAGTCGTCGTACTCCAGATTACCGCCGTACTGCTCGGGACGCTCGACGACGACCGTCTCGAAGCGCGGGAAGACGTGGTACTGGAAGATTTCGAGGACGGGGTTCTCCTTGTCGCCCTCGGGGTCGCGGGTCGGCGGGCAGAACGCCGACTCGACCTTCTCTTCTATCTCCTCGGTGCCGTCCTCCATGGAGATGGTGACGCCGGCGCTGGAGGACATCTTCCCCTCTCCGGTCGTCAGATCCGCGATGATGGGCGTGTGGATGCAGGGCCGGGCGTCGTAGCCCAGCGACGGCAGTTCCTCGCGCATCAGCATGTGGACCTTCCGCTGGTCGAGACCGCCGATGGCGAGGTCGAGGTCGAGGTACTCGATGTCCAGCGCCTGCATCAGGGGGTAGACGACGTGGGAGACCTTCGCCGTCTCGCCGCTCTGTATCTCGGCCATCGCGCGCTGGGCGCGGTTGAGCGTCGTCTCCAGTTCGAGTTCGTGGAGGTCGAGCGCGTAGTCGTCGTCGAGCTGGTAGTCCGACCCGAGCACGAACTCCGTCCTGTCCTCGTCGAGTCCGTACGCGAGGAACTGCTCTTTCATCCGCTCGGCCGTCTCCCGAATCTCCTCGAACGTCCCCTTGTCGTTGAGGTAGGCGTGCACGTCCGCGAGCAGGACGACCACCTCGAAGCCGGCCTCCTGCAGGTCGATGAGCTTGTTCGCGGCGAGCATGTGCCCGATGTGGAGCACGCCGGAGGGCTCGTAACCGACGTAGGCCCGCCGTCCCTCGGGCGACTCGGCGAGTTCCCGCACTTCCTCCTCGGTCACCACTTCCTCAGCGTTCCGAGCGATTAACTCGTAGGCGTCCATGCGGAGAAACAGACCCCTCTCGGGCTTTAGGGTTACGTCATGCCCCGCCCGTCGGCGTTCGTGCACGGCGCGTGGACGCGGCCGTGGGCCGCGACGGCGTGCGGCGACTCGCTCGTCGACCCGGCGAACGTGCGACCGTACCCTTTTTCGCCCCTCGACCCAAACCCTCGGGTATGTCAGCGCTGCGTGACGCGATGCGAGAGCTTCCGGACACCGTCTTCGCCGACCTGCTGGAGAGCGACGACGCCTACCTCCTCGCGATAGACATGCCGGGCGTGACCGAGGAGACGGTGGACATCGACGTCGACGATGGCCGCCTCCTCGTGGAAGCGCGGCGCGAGAAGGACGTTCCCGCGGAGTTCGACTACCTCCGCGAGGACCGGTCGCTGTTCCTCGACGCCGAACTCCCGCTGCCGCCGGACGCGACCGGTTCTGGCGGGGAGGCCACCATCGACCGCGGCGTGCTCGAAATCACCCTGCCGAAGCGCTCGGCCGCACCCGAGCAGTCGATCCCGGTCCAGCGTCGGTAATCGCAGGTGGTCACTCTGGTCAACCTCCGCGCCTACCGGCGCTTTTTCGTCGTCGCCTGGCACTTCCTTCCGCTGTTGCTCAGCTACGCCCGCGACCGGCGTCGGTTCCTCCTGTTCGGCGGGTCGCGTCGCGTCGACAGCGAGACGCGCGTCGAGCGGGCGAACACCCTGCTCGAATCGCTGCTGACGCTCGGGCCGACGTTCATCAAACTCGGGCAACTGCTGTCGACCCGGCCGGACATCCTCCCGCCGGAGTACGTCGACGTGCTGTCGAAGCTCCAGGACGAGGTACCGCCCGCCGACTGGAGCGAGGCCGAGAAGGTGGTCGAGTCCGAACTCGGCCCGGTCGCCCGGGAGTTCGACTCGTTCGACACCGACGCCATCAGCGGCGCGAGCCTCGGACAGGTGTACGCCGCCGAGGTCGACGACCGGAGCGTCGCGGTGAAGGTGCGACGCCCCGGCATCGAGGACCTCGTGGAGGCCGACCTCCGGGTCATCCGGTGGTCGGTTCCCGTCCTGATGCGCTTCATCGGAGAGGCGCGGGCGTTCTCGCTGGAGACCCTCGCCGACGAGTTCGCCCGGACCATCCGCCAGGAGATGGATTACGACCGCGAGGCGACGATGCTGACGGAGATTCGCGAGAACTTCGCCGACGACGAGGACGTCGCCATCCCGGCCGTCGTCGAGAGCCACTCGGGCCCGCGCGTGTTGACGATGGAGTACCTCGGCGGAACGAAGATAAACGACGTTGCGACGCTGGACGAGAAGGGCATCGACCGCACCGACCTCGCGGAGACGCTCCAGCGCGCCTACCTCCAGATGATAATCGAGGACGGCGTCTTCCACGCCGACCCCCACCCCGGAAACCTCGCCGTGCGGGACGACGGCACCGTCGTGTTCTACGACTTCGGGATGAGCGGCCGGGTGGACGCGTTCATCCAGGAGAAGATCGTCGACTTCTACGTCGCGGTGGCGAACCAGGACATCGACGCCATCCTCGACGCGCTCATCGAGATGGGCACCCTGTCGCCGGAGGCCGACCGCGCGACGATGGGCGAGGTGATGGAACTCGCCATCCAGGACGCCCGCGGCGAGGACATCGAGACCTACCGCGTCCAGCAGATAGTCTCGCAGGTCGAGGACACCATCTACGAGTTCCCCCTGCGACTTCCGTCGAACCTCGCGCTCGTCCTCCGGGTCGCCACGGTCGTCGAGGGCGTCTGCGTGACGCTCGACCCCGAGTTCGACTTCATCGCCGTCGCGACGGACTACCTCACCGAGCAGGGCTACCGCGAGGAGTCCATCAAGCAGTTCCTCGAACAGGCGAGCGACGAGGTGCAGGCCTCGGCGCAGTCGCTGGTGCGGGTCCCGCCGAAACTCGAGCGCACGCTGGACCGCACCGACCGCGACGACCTCTACGTCCGCGTCAACGTCGAGGACGACGACGACGTGTTCGACCTGTTCGCGAAGCGACTCGTCTACGGGATGTTGCTCTCCTTCAGCCTGCTCACGACCGGCATCCTCTACACCTTCTCGACGCTCCGCGCCGCCGTCGTGGCGGGCGCGTTCACCTTCGTCGTCGCCGGTCTGCTCTATCGGTCGTTCCGCGAGCGCCGCGGCATCCGCGCGACCCCGCAGTTCACCCGCCAGAACCTCCGCCAGCGCGAGGAGCGGGAGTGAGGCGTCGCGTTCCACTTCCGGTAGCTTAACGCGTTCGCCCGACGACCCCCGACTATGGAAATCGCGCCCTTCGGACTCGAACGCTGGTTCGGGAAGTACGAACACGAGGCCGACATCATGCTCGCCGAGAGCGGCATCCGGAGCCTCGACGCCTCGCGGTTCGACCTCGACCCCGGGAAACTCGGGTACGTCATCCCGACCGACGGCGACCCCGAGTTCCGTGCGGCGGTCGCCGACCGCTACGACCGCGGTCGCGACGAAGTGGCGTTCACCTGCGGTACCCAGGAGGCCAACTTCCTCGCGTTCTGCTCGCTCATGGGGGGCGAAGACGCGAACGCGGTCGGCGGTAGCACCGCCTCTTCATCCCGTGACTCGAAGAGTCACGCGGTCGGCGGCAAGACCGCCTCCTCGCCTCGTGGCTCGGGGAGCCACGCGGTCGTCGTGACACCGACCTACCAGGCGCTTCACGCGGTCCCGGACGCGATGGGCGACGTGAGTCGCGTCTGGCTCGAACCGCCGGAGTGGGAACTCGACGTCGACGCCGTCGCGGACGCCATCCGCCCGGAGACCGGCGTCGTCGTGCTGAACAACCCCAACAACCCCACGGGGCGCTACCACCCCGAGGAGACGGTCCGGACGCTGTACGACCTCGCCGAGGACGCGGGCGCACACCTGCTCTGCGACGAGGTGTACCGCCTGCTGGCCGACGACCCCGTTCCTCCGGTGGCGAGCATGGGCGAGCACGGCATCAGCACGACAAGCCTGACGAAAGCCTACGGGCTCGCGGGCCTGCGGTTCGGCTGGATCGCCGGCCCCGAGGACGTGGTCCAACGCGCGGTCCGGTGGAAGGACTACACCACCATCTCGCCGCCCATCTTCGGCCAGCACGTCGCGCGCCAGGCGCTCGGCGACCAGGAGGACGCCATCCTCGCGGAGAACCGCGAACTGGCGGCCGACCACCGCGACCGCGTCCGGACGTTCGTCGCCGACCACGACCTCGACTGGTACGACCCCGTCGGCGTGAACGGCTTCGTCTCGATTCCGGACGGGTTCGACGACGCCCGGGAGTTCTGTCGCGGCGTCGTCGAGGAGGAGAGCGTCGTCCTCGCGCCCGGCGACCTGTTCGGCTACGAGGACTACTTCCGAATCGGCTTCGGCCTGCCGACCGCGGAACTGGAGGAGGGGCTGGAGCGCGTGTCGTCGTTCGTCGACCGACGCGCCGAGTGACGGCGGAGCCTTCAGACGTCCTCGGCGGCGTCTAAGTACTCGTCGAGCAGGGTGGGGAAGTCCCGACCGCGGAGGTACCGCAGGCCGAAGTTCTCCGCCCAGTCGATGACGCCGGTGTCCTCGGTGACGACGCCGGCGTCGAGTTCGCGGGCGAGCACGAGCAGGTCGAAGTCCTCGCGGGAGTCCAGCACGCCCCGGCGGAGCGTCGACCGGTACTCGCTCCGGAGGTCGGCGACCACCTCGTCTACCTCCGTCCGGGGGTCGTCTGCGTCGCCCTCACCGTCCGCGTGCGAGTCCTCGGCCTTCCGAACGGCCTTCTCGGAGACGCGCAGGCCGCGGTCGACGCGGTCGCTCATCTCGTCGACGAACTGGTAGACGAGTTCGGCCGGGATGGTCACCTCGAACCGTGCCGGATTCTTCTTGATGACCCACGTCTCTAACTTCGCGAGGACGCGGTCGTCGACGCCGCGGTCGTCGAGGACGCCGGTCAACTCGTCGTGGACCGACGGCGGGATGTAACAGGAGATGTTCAGCGAGAGCTTCGCCGCCGAGACGCGGTCGAGCAGGCGTTCGACGGCCGCTTCGAGGTCCTCGTCGTCGTTCCGGATCTCCTCGGTGAGGAACACCGACGTGTCCAGGACGAACCGCTGCTTGAGCGGATGCTCGGGCATGCGTGTGGATTGGTACCGATGGACGAAAACCTTCTCCCGGCGAGCGACGATTCGGCAATCGCAAAGGAGCGCTTTTATACTGCATGGGCCACCACATCCGGGCGAGAAACGCTCATGAGTGTCGAGTCAGCGGGGTCGGGGCCGGGACTGCTCGTCATCGTCGCGACAGTCATCGGTCTCGGCGTTGTCGCACAGATACTTGCAGACCGCTTCCAGGTGCCGAGCGTGCTCTTTCTCATCATCCTGGGCGTCCTGGTCGGCCCCGTCGGAATCGGTCTGTTGAACCCCGCCTCGTTCGGGGGTGCACTGTCGGCCATCGTCGGCCTGAGCGTCGCCATCATCGTCTTCGAGGGGGCGTTCCACCTGAAGCTGAGCAAGCTTCGCGAAGCGCCGTCGGCGCAGATAAAGCTGGTGACGGTCGGTGCCGTCGTCTCGCTGATCGGCACCGCGGTTACGGTCCGGTACGCTCTCGGAACGGAGTGGGACCTCGCGTTCCTCGTCGGTGCGCTGCTGATCGCGACCGGCCCGACGGTCATCACGCCGATCCTCTCGGTCGTCGCGGTCCGGGACCGCGTCGAGGCCGCGCTGGAGACCGAGGGCATCGTCAACGACGTGACGGCGGCCATCCTCGCCGTGGTGATGTTCGAAGTCGTCGTGCTGACCGAGGGCGCGGCGTTCGAGTTCAACGAGTTCCTGAGCGAGTTCATCACCAAACTCGGGACCGGACTGTTCGTCGGCATGCTCGTCGCCGGCGCGGTCTGGTACGTGCTCCGGCACGTCGACCTCTCGCGGGGCAACGCTCCCCAGAACGCCCGCCTGCTCGTGCTGGTCGGCGCGCTCGTGGCCTACGCGGGTGCCGACTTCTTCGCCAAGGAGGCCGGCATCGCGGCGGTCGCGACGGCGGGCATGCTGCTCGGCAACGCCGACCTGCCGTACGAGGGGAAGATAGAGGAGTTCAAGGGCGACATCACCCTCGTCGTCCTCTCGTTCGTCTTCATCATCCTCGCGGCGCTGCTACAGCCCGCCGACCTCTTCTCGCTGGGACTCGGCGGCGTCGCGGTCGTGGTGGTCGTCGCGCTCCTCGTCCGTCCGCTGGGCGTCCTACTCTCGACGACCGGCGGCCGGTTCGACCGGGGCGAACGGCTGTTCATGAGCTTCGTCGGTCCGCGCGGCATCATTCCCGCGTCGGTCGCCACGCTGTTTGCGTTCCAGCTACAGAACCGTGGACTGAACCAGGCGGCGACGACGCTGGTCGGAACCGTCTTCCTCGTCATCGTCGTCACCGTCGTGCTGGAGGGCGGATTCGCCCGTCACATCGCCGAATACCTCAACGTGATTCCCATGCGTGTCATCATCGTCGGAGGCGGGAAGGTGGGCCGCGCGCTCGCCGAACGCCTCGAAGACCGGGGAGAGAACGTCGTCATCGTCGAGAACGACGAAACGATAATCGAGACCGCTCGCGACGCCGGCTTCACCGTCCACAGGGGCGACGGCACGGACACGGAGGTGCTCCGTGCCGCCGGCGCGGACAACGCCCGCATCGCCGTGGCCGCGACCGGCGACGACGACGCGAACCTGCTCATCGCTCAACTCGCCGACTCGAAGTTCGACGTCGAGACCGTCATCGCCCGGGCGAACAATCCGGACAACGTCGACGCCTTCGAGGACCTCGGCGTTCGAACCATCTCCTCGTCGATGGCGACGGCGTGGGCCATCGACAACGTCATCGAACGCCCGGCGCTGTCGAACTGGATGACCGAACTCGGTCGGGCCGGCGACGTCCAGGAGATAGAGGTCACGTCCGAAGAACACGTCGGCAAGACCATCGAGGAACTCGACGACGAACTACCGAGCGGCTGTCTCATCGCGCTGGTGGGACGCGACGGCGATACGCAGGTTCCCAACGAGAACTTCACGCTGCAGAAGGGCGACCACATCACGTTCCTCGGTCGCAAGGACGCCGTCAGGGAGGCCATCGACCTCTGCCACCCGCCCGCGTGATCCCGACCCGGCGATCCAGCCCGAGGTTGATGGCCGACAGCGCGACGAACGCTCCGAGAACGAGAGCGGCGTACCCCAGCACGGGGACGGTCGTGAGCGGGTACATGCCGAGTAGCCGGCAGCCGACGACGACACCGCTGACGAGCGCGAGCGCCAGGTAGTAGCGACTCCAGTTCGCGCCGTCCGGCGCGGGCGAGAGGTAGTCGTCGAGTTCGTCCGCGCCGTCCGCGAGCGCGACGGTGCCGCGGTGGCGGTCGTAGTCGACGACGCCCGCGTCGGCCATCTTCGGCAGATGCGTCTGGTACAGCGACGTGTACACCGACTTCCGCTCCTTCGAGGATATCAGGGCGACGGTCGTGTCCCGTTCGTGGGCGGCGATGACCTCCGCGAGTTCGCCGATGGAGACCGGGCCGGACCGGGTCCGGAGGTACGCCAGCGCGTAGCGGCGACGCGCGTTCGTCAGTATCTCGAACGCCGTGTCGCGCGACATGGTTTCCGCGTCGGCCGAGGCGCTCTCCGAACCGCTATCTCCGCTCATGGGCGGCGACGGCGGTGGTCGCCTTTCGCTTCCGGTCTCCCCGGCACAGTGTCCGAATTTCGGGGAGCCGCTGGAAAAAGATATCCGTCTGTTTAGGCACCGTCGCTGCGGAAATAAGGCGTTCCGGCGGACGGCCGTCGTCCGCGACGCGAGACGGTCACTCGCCCGACCTGTCTCGAACGCCGATGTTTATTGTACCGAAGCTCCAACTCTCGAACATGCTTCACGCCGAAGGCCCGCTACTGACCGTCGACGTGGGCGAGCGCGAGACGACGACGACCGACGTCGACGACGTGCTCGCCTCGTTCGTGGGCGGTCGGGGCGTCGCCACGAAACTGGCGCACGACCGGATTCCGTTCGACGCCGACCCGTTCGGCCCGGAGAACAGCCTCTTTTTCACGACCGGACCGCTCCAGATGTCGACGATGAGCTTCACCGGGCGGATGAACTGCACCGGCCTCTCGCCGCTGACGGGTGGTCTGCTGTCCTCGAACGCGGGCGGGTTCCTCTCGCGGAACTTCACCGGGACGGGGTACGCCGCGGTCGAGATAACGGGCGAGAGCGACGACCTCGTCGCGGTCCACGTCACCGACGACGGAGTCGAGTTCGAGGACGTGCCGGAACTCGCCGGCGCGACCGTCGGCGAGACGGGGGAGTACGCGGCCGACGAACACGGCTTCGGCGACGACCAGCTCGCCGTCGCCGGGCCGGCGGGCGAGAATCGGGTCCGGTTCGCGGCCATCATGACCACGGAACACCGCGCGTTCGGTCGCGGCGGCCTCGGCGCGGTCCTGGGCGGCAAGAACGTCAAGTACGTCGCGTTCGCGGGCGACAGCGCGCCCGACGTCGACGTCGACCCCGTGGCGATGGACGTCCACCGCGAGGCCGCGACCGCGGACGACCACCCGATGAAGGAGGCCGGCACGACCAGCGTCACGGAGTACGCCAACCACGTCGGCGCGTTGCCGTCCTACTACTTCTCGGAACTGGAGTTCGACGGCGCGGCCGACATCGGCGGCGAGGCGGTCTCGGAGAAGAAGTACAAGAAAGGCACCTGCTCGCAGTGTGCGTTCGCGTGCAAACTCCCGACGCGCGACGAGGAGACCGGACTCGAAACCGAGGGGCCGGAGTACGAGACGGTGATGGCGTTCGGCAGCAACTCCGGCGTCGACGACGTGGTCTCGGTGATGAAGTCCAACGACCTCTGTGACGAACTCGGCATGGACACCATCTCCTGTGGCGACGCCGTCGCCGCCTACCTCGCGGCGAACGACGAGTTCGGCAACAGCGACCTGATCCACGACCTCGTCGAGAAGATCGCCTACCGCGAGGGCGACGGGGACCTGCTCGCGGAGGGCGTCCACCGCTTCGCGGACGACCTCGGCGTCGAGGACTGGACGGTGAAGGGCCTGGAGTTCGCGGCCCACGACGGCCGCACGCTGAACGGGCAGGGTCTCGCCTTCGCCACCGCGAACCGCGGCGCGGACCACATGTACGCCGAGTTCTACTCGAAGGAGTACCCCCTCGTGGACAAGGACGAGGCGGTCGACCCGGAGGGGCTGGACGGCAAACCGCCGCTGGTCGTCGAGAAGGAGAACCACAACGCGGTGCTGGACAGCGGCGTCGTCTGCAAGTTCTCGCGGGATTTCATGACCGAGGAACGCCTCGAAGCGCTGCTCGACGCCGACTACGACGACCTGCAGGCGATGGGCGCCCGCGTCGTCGAACTGGAGCGCCACTTCAACAACCGGCGGGGCTTCGACCGGGCGGACGACGCGCTACCGTACGACCTGCCGGGCTTCGAGGACGCGCTCTCGGAGTACTACGAGGTCCGGGGCTGGAACGACGACGGGACGGTGCCGGACGGCCGGATTTCGGGCGCGGCCAGCGCGGACGACTGACCCGCGCGACGCCCCCTTGCGCTCGCGGTGCAACTCTCACCGAACGCGTTCGGGGGAACGGTGAGGGTGCCGCTGTGACTACGTCCTGACGAGATGACGACGAAGCGAACGCTGGCCGACCTCGACGGCGACCCGACGGCGGTCGTCTTCCCCGGAGCGGAACCGAAGACGGTCAGGCTCACGCTCGACGAGGGCGAACGCGTGGCTCCCCACAGACATCCGGACCGGCAGGTCGTGCTCGCGGTCCTCGACGGTCGCCTGACGCTCGACGTCGGCGACGAGACGCGAACGGTCGAGGCGGGCGAGACCGTCCGCTTCGACGGCCGGCAGGAGGTGTCACCGTTCGCCGAGACCGACGTCACCGCGCTGCTCGTCCTCGCTCGTCGCGTCCCGGCGGACTGAGCGACTCGACCGGACGAACGCGTTCGGGGCTCGGCTTTCCTCCGGCGGCGACCAACGAACGACTGTCATGTCCGACTCCACCCCCGAACCGGTGACGGACCACGTCCACGAGAGTTCGTGGTCGGCGAACCTCGAACTGCCGCGTCACGCCGACGACCGCGACCTCACCGTCGAGCAGGCGCTGGACGCCGTCCGGAAGACGGTGTCGGGCTACCACGTCAACCTCGTCACGCACGGGAACCACGGCCACCCGGAGACGTACCTCTTCGACGAACTCCGGGACGCGTTCGACGACGCGGAGTACCGGTTCGTCGAACGGTGCGGCTGCGGCGGGTACGTCACGCGCGTCCACGTCGAGTGATTCGGGTCCGTTCGTCCTCTCTGCGTTCTGACGCTCCCGGGCGCGGACCGTCCCCGGTGGAGCAGTCGACCGCCACGTTCTCGTCGACCGCGAACGTGTTCGGGAGAATCGCTTCTCGTCCATACAGGCTAGGGAGAGTCAGATGCGAACACGCACCGACCCGTTCTTCGTCGCGGCTGGACTGTACCTGACCGTCGGACTCCTGGCCGTCGTCGGCAACCTCACCGTCGGCCTGGGCGTCCTCGAACCGGTTCCCCGCCTCCGCTGGGTGACGATTCACCTGGTGACCATCGGCGGGGCGACGCAGGCGCTGTTCGGCGCGCTGCCCCGCCTCGTCGGCGGTGACGCGACGGGGGGGCGAACCCGGTCGCACACGCGGTGGGGGCAGTGGCTGGCGCTGAACGCCGGCTACCTCCTCGTCCTGCTCGGGATGGCGACCGGCGAGAGCGTCGTCGCGCTCGCGGGGGCGACCCTCGTCCTCGGCGCGCTCGCGCTGCTGCTGGCGGCGGTGTGGCGACTCGCGGACGACGCCGCGGGCGCGTTCGCGCGCTACTACCGGGTCGCCCCGGGGTTCTTCGTCGTCGGAATCCTCGCCGCGTTCGGAATGTTGCTCGGCGTGCACGGTCCCGGCGGCTACTTCGGCTCGCTCGAGGCGCACGTCCACGCGAACGTCTGGGGCTTCCTCGGCGTCGTCGCGGCCGCGACGCTGTCACAGTTCCTGCTCGCGCTGACCGGCGGCGACCGCCGCCGTCCGCGCCTGCGCGAAGTCACGTTCTGGGGGCTGACCCTCGGTGCCGTCGGCCTCGTGGCCGGGCCGTGGCTGGCGGTCGACGCGCTGACCGTCGCCGGACTGGCGACGTACGTCGTCGGCACCGCGGCGCTGCTGGCGACCGTCGTCGCCGCGGCGCGGGCCGGCGGTGCGCTCCGCGACGCCCGCGTCGGGCACGTCCTCGGGGCGTACGTCTGGCTACTGGTGCCCGTGCCGCTGGCGCCGCTGGTGCTGCTGTTCCCGGACCTCGTCCCGGCGGCGGCCGTCGAGCGCGCGGCCATCGGCGGCCTCGTCTTCGGCTGGCTGCTCCAGCTCGCGATGGGGTTCCTCCCCGCCGTCGCCGGCGCCGTCGGCGAGCGGGACGGCGACCTCCCCGCTGCGGTCGCGGCGAGTTCCCACGCGCCATCCTGGGCGGGCGTGGCGAGCGTGAACCTCGGCGTGCTAGCGCTCTGGGCGACGGCGGTGCCGGCGCTCTCGAACGTCGCGGGCGCGCTCACGACCGCCGGCTTCGCGCTCCTCGCGCCCCCCTGGGCCGCGCTGCTCGTCGCGCTCTGGACGCGACTCGCCGAGAGCGACCGCGGGGGAGCGTCGCCGCCCGTCCGTACTCCGTCGCGGGACTGACCTGACCGTCGGGCGCCCCACCGACCGACGTCCGACGCTCCCCCGACTCCGCCGACCTACGGGGCGCGGTGCACCGCGCTCGGCGTCTTCCCCGGAACCACCGGCCATCCGTTCCGCCAGACCAGTCGGTCGAGCATGAGCACGCGGCGGGGCATCGGCCCGACCCAGGGGTTAGACCGCTCGTAGGCGTGGTACAGCAGCCAGTGGTCGCCGTCCGGGCCGCGCACGACCGCGCAGTGGCCCGGTCCGGCGAACCGCTCGTCGCCGTGGAGTACCGTCGTCCCGGCGGCCGCCAGCAGGCGCTCACCGTCGCGGTTCCGGTACGGACCGCGCAGCGACCGGGACCGGCCGACGACGACGCGGTACGTGCTCTTCGCGCCCTCACAGCAGGTTCCCCGCGAGCCGAAGAGGTAGAAGAACTCGCCGCGTCTGACGACGTAGGCGGCTTCGACTCCCTCGCCCGCGACCTGGAACTTCTCGCCGACCGTTCGCAGTCCGTCATCGGAGAGTCGGATGCCGTAGATGCCGGCGTGGCTCCCCCAGAACAGGTACGGCGTCCCGCGGTGGACGAACAGACAGGGGTCGATGGAGTGGGGAACGCCGATCTCGTCGCTCCGGAACAGCGGTCCCCGGTCGCAGAACGGCCCCGCGGGGTCGTCGGCGGTCGCCACGCCGATGCCGGGGTTGCCGGCCTGGAAGGAGGCGTACGAGTAGTACAGCACGACCCGTCCCTTCAGTCGCCCGACGTCGGGGGCCCACAGCCCGCCCTGGTCGCGCCAGTCGGGTTTCGTCCGGAACGCCTCCCCGGCGTACCGCCAGTCCACGAGGTTCTCCGAGCGGACGATGGGAATCAGCCGCCTCCGGCCGGGGTTGCCCCAGTCCTGGTACGTTCCGTACGCGTAGTAGCTCCCGTCGACCGCGGTGACGTCGGGGTCGGCGAACACGCGCTCGAACACCGGGTTCCGGTAGGTTTTGGAGGGTCGCGGGCCGCCGACGCGCACCCCGCCGGTGCGCCCCCTACCGGCCGCTCCCCCATCGACCGTTTCGCTGCCGACCGTTCCGCCGACGACCCCCGCGGTCAGCGCTCCGAGGAACGTGCGTCGGTTCACACCGAACGTATCGCGTCAGCGTCCGTAACCTCCACGGCCGGCGAGCGTCGCCACTCGCGTACACCGCCTCGAAGGAGCGTCACCGCCCGCGCACGACACGTCGAAGAACTGATGAGTAGCTCGGGGGAACCATCGACCGGTGTCCGACCCCGCCCCCGACCCCGCGGACCTGGAGCGGCGACTCGACGACGTGCAGCGCACGGTGAACCGCCTTCGTGTGGTGGTCGCCGTCCTCGTCGTTCTCGTCCTCCTGCCCCTGCTGGCCGCGGCCGTCGACGGTCTCGGAGACGCTTCCCTCGTCGTCCCCGTCGTGCTCGCGGTCGGTGCCGTGGCGCTCGCGTACGCGCTCACGTCGCTGACCGCGTGAGAATCGCCCGCTGGCTGCAGAGGTGAATCGTGTCGTAACCGCTGGTTATAAATCGCTTCGAGAATATGCTCGTAGCACATGACCGACGACGAGGACCGGTCGCGCGACGGCGGCCGACGGGGGGACCAGGCTAGCGAGCGGCCGCGGTTCGGGACGCGGAGCGTCCACGCGGGCCAGCGGTCCGACCCCGCGACGGGAGCGGTCGCGCCGCCGCTCTACCAGACCACGTCCTACGAGTTCGCGGATGCCGACCACGCCGCCGACCTGTACGCCCTGGAGCGCGACGGCCACATCTACTCGCGGCTGAGCAACCCGACGGTCGAGACGCTCGAAGACCGCATCGCGGCGCTCGAAGGCGGTGACGGCGCCGTCGCCACCGCCAGCGGGATGGCCGCGCTCGACTCGCTCACCTTCGTCCTCGCCGAGGCGGGCGACAACGTCGTCGTCTCCACCGACACCTACGGCGGGACGACGACGTACTTCAGCCACGTCGCCTCGCGCAGGGACGTCGAGGCGCGGTTCGTCGACACGCTGGACTACGACGCCTACGCGGACGCCGTCGACGACGACACCGCGTTCGTCCACGTCGAGACCGTCGGCAACCCCTCGCTCGTCACGCCCGACTTCGAACGCCTCGCCGAGGTGGCCCACGAGCGCGACGTTCCGCTCGTCGTGGACAACACCTTCGCCACGCCCGCGCTCTGTCGCCCCCTGGAGCACGGCGCGGACGTCGTCTGGGAGTCGACGACGAAGTGGCTCCACGGCAGCGGGACCACCGTGGGCGGCGTGCTCGTCGACGGCGGCGACTTCGACTGGGCGGCCGGCGGCTACTCCGAACTCGCCGGGACGAACCGCGCGTACCACGACGTCGACTTCTCGCGCGACTTCGACGCGCCGCTCGCGGCCGCCGCGCGCTACCGCGCCGTCCGGAGCCTCGGCAACCAGCAGTCGCCGTTCGACGCGTGGCAGACCCTCCAGGGCGTCGAGACGCTGTCGCTGCGGATGGAGCGCCACTGCGAGAACGCGGCCGTCGTCGCGGAGTACTTGGACGACCACGACGACGTGGCGTGGGTCGCGTACCCCGGACTGGCGGCCCACGAGACCCACGAGAACGCGACCCGGTACCTCGACGGCGGGTACGGGGGGATGGTCGCGTTCGGCCTGGAGGAGGGCTTCGAGGCCGGCAAGGCGTTCTGCGAGGCGACCGACCTCGCGACCTTCCTCGCCAACGTCGGCGACGCGAAGACGCTCGTCATCCACCCGGCGAGCACGACCCACGCCCAGCTCACTCCTGACGAGCAGCGCGAGGCCGGCGTCACTCCCGACCTCGTTCGTCTCTCCGTCGGCATCGAGGACCCCGCAGACCTGCTCGCCGACCTCGACCGGGCAATCGAACGCGCGACGCGGGAGGCGACATGACCGACGCGAACGACGCCGCAGGCGCGCGCGAAGCGCCGGACGGACGCGGATCGGACCACGTACACGACATGCCGGGCGAGCGCGTCTCGCTGGGGGCGTTCGAGTTCGAGCGCGGCGGGTCGGTCCCCGACCTCCGGGTCGCCTACGAGACGTACGGCGACCCCGCGAACGACGCGGTCCTGCTCTGTCACGCCCTGACGGGCAGCCACCGGGTGACGACCGCGGGCGACGAGACGGTCGACCCCGACCAGGCGAGGGCCTGGTGGGACGACGTGGTCGGCCCGGGCGCTCCCATCGACACGAACGAGCGGTTCGTCGTCTGCGCGAACGTCCCCGGTTCCTGCTACGGGACGACGGGGCCGGCGAGCGAGGACCCCGCGACCGGCGAACCGTACGGCTCCGACTTCCCCGCCGTGACGGTCGGCGACTGGGTGCGCGCCCAGCGGCGCCTGCTCGACCACCTCGGCATCGACACGCTCCGGGCGGTCGTCGGGGGTAGCGTCGGCGGCATGAACGCCGTCGAGTGGGCCAAGCGCTACCCCGACCGCGTCGAGCGCGTCGTCCCCATCGCCGCGGGCGCGCGCCTCGACTCCCAGCTGCTCGCGCTGTCGGCCATCGCCCGCCGGGCCATCGCGAGCGACCCGGCGTGGCAGGGCGGCGACTACTACCCCGACCACCCCGACGACGGGCTGGCGCTGGCCCGCCAGCTCGCGCACGTCACCTACCGCTCGAAGGAGTCCATGGACGACCAGTTCGGCCGCCGGACCGCCGACTGTCCGCCGCGCGAACTGGCTCCCGACGCCCTCGGCGACGCGACCGACGACGACTACCGCGAGGTCGAGAGCTACCTCGACTACAACGCCCGGTCGTTCGTCGAGCGCTTCGACGCCAACAGCTACCTCCGGCTGACGCGGGCGATGGAGGACTACGACCTCGCCGCGGGCTGTGCGTCCGACGCCGACGCGCTCGCCGAGTTCGACGGCGAGGCGCTCGTCGTCTCCATCACCGGCGACTGGCACTTCACGACCGACCAGGGCGAGGCGCTCGCCGCCGCGTTCCGCGACGCCGGCGCGGAGGCGACCCACCGCGTCGTCGAGAGCGACTACGGTCACGACGCCTTCCTCGCCTGCCCGGAACTGATAGGGCCGCCGCTGCGCCGCTTTCTAGGCCGTCGTCGCGGCCGCGGCTCGTTCGCGCCGGTCCACGCCAGCCTCTTCGCGAACTGAACCGGCGTTCTGACTCGACGCAATCGGGCCGGCGACTGCGGTCCGGGCACGCGAGTCCGCCGGCCGATGGTCCTAACTGCCGAGAGTACGTTCGCGCCGGACATGACGTCGGTAGCCGACCAAGACCTCGAAGCAGCGCTGCGAGGCGTCCTCGACGAGTTCGACTGCGTCGCGGGCACGATCCATCGGGCCGAGGACGGAACGCTGACGCTCGTCGCACACGAAGGCATGCCAGACGAGGTGGTCGACCGGGTGGAGACGCTTCCGTTCGGCAAGGGGATGGGGGGTCTCGCCGCCGAGCGCCGGGAGCCCGTCCAGGTGTGCAACCTCCAGACGGACGAGTCGGGCGTCGCCGAGGACGGTGCCCGGGCCTCGGGACTGGAGGGGACCATCGCCGCGCCGATGCTGGGACCCGACGGGTCGGTGAAAGGAGTCATCGGAATCGGCAAGCGGGGGGAGTACGAGTTTTCCGCGGACGAGGAGGAGGAGTTGCTGCGCGTCGGCCGGCGAATCGCGGACCGCTGGTGAGCGGGGCAGCCCTCGTCGCCGGTCGGGAGCCGAGGAGAGTCCGCGGTCGCGAGCGACCGGCCCGCTTTCGGTCACCCTGACGAACGTGGCGGCGAGCGCCGGCGCGCCCGAACGCGACCGCGCGAACGGCCCGGGACGGGATTTTTGTCGCCGGGACGCTCACTGCACGCCATGACGGCGAACCGCTCGGAGGCACTCGGAGCGATGTGGCGGGACGACTATCCCTGGACCTTCCTGACGCAGTTGACGGAGATAGAGAACCGGCTGGGCGGCCACCCGGGCGAGCGCGAGGCGGCGAACCTGGTCGCCGAGGGGTTCGAACGGGCCGGCGCGCGCGAGGTCACGACCGACTCGTTCGACATCACGCGCTGGGACCGCGGCCGGGCCGAACTCGCCGTGACCGACCCGGTCCGGCGCTCGTTCGAGACGGTCGCGCTCCCGTACTCGCCCGGGGGCGAGGTCCGCGGCGAACTGGTCGACGTCGGTCACGGGACGCCCGAGGAGATAGACGACCGGGACGTGCAGGGGGCCATCGCCGTCGCGAGCACGACGACGCCGCCCGGCAGCCGGTTCGTCCACCGGATGGAGAAGTTCGGGTACGCGGCCGCCGCCGGCGCGGAGGCGTTCGTCTTCCACAACCACGTCCCGGGGCAGCTACCGCCCACGGGGTCGCTGACGTTCGGCGACGTGGCGACGCTGCCCGGCGTCGGCGTGAGCGAGGAGACTGGCGCGTGGCTCACGGACTACGCCGACCGCGGCGCGACCGCGACGCTCTCCGTCGACGCCGGCACGGAACCGGGGACGAGCCACAACGTCCACGCGCAACTCGGACCGGACACCGACGAGGAGATAGTCGTCGTCGCCCACCACGACGCCCACGACGTCGCGGAGGGCGCGCTCGACAACGGCTGCGGCATCACGGTCGTCGTCGCGGCGGCGCACCTGCTCGCCGACCTCGACCTCGAAACCCGGGTCCGGGTCGCGGGCGTCGGCTGCGAGGAGACCGGCCTGCTCGGCAGCGAGGACCTCGCGGAGCGCCTCGACGTCGACCGAGTCCGGGCGGTCGTCAACGTCGACGGCGCGGGGCGGTTCCGCGACCTGCGGGCGTTCACCCACGACTCCGAGGCGATGGCGGACGTGGTCGAGGCCGTCGCCGACGAGGCGAACCAGCCCGTCGAACTGGAGGAGGACGTGCACCCCTTCAGCGACCACTGGCCGTTCCTCCGGCGGGGCGTCCCCGCGCTCCAGTTGCACAGCGAGCAGGACGCGAGCGTGCCGGGCGAGCGCGGCCGCGGCTGGGGGCACACCCACGCGGACACCCGGGACAAGGTCGACGACCGCAACCTGCGCGAACACGCCATGCTCGCCGCCCTGCTCGTCCAGGAACTCGCCCGGCGCGAGGACGTTCCCCGGCGGGACGTCGACGACGTCGCCGAGAACCTCCGCGAGAACGACTACGAGGAGGGGATGCGCGCCGCCGACGTCTGGCCCGACGAGTGGCAGTGAGCCAGCGCTCGCTCGTGGCTCTCGCGTCGAGGAGCGCCTCGCCGAGGCGCGAGACCCTTCGGGGCGCCGAACGCGCCGCCGACCGACGCGGGGAGGTGGAACGGTCCGAACGCCGCGAAACCGAGGGAGCCGACTCGCCGACTACTCCTCGAATATCTCCTCCTTGTCGACGGCCCAGAGCAGCGTCGCCAGTCCACGCAGGCCGAGGTAGACGCCGACGAACAGGGCGGCGACCCAGACGGCAGCGGCGACGAGGAAGCCGAGGATGCCGCCGCCGAAGACGACGCTGACGCCGCCGGCGGCGGCCCCGCCGAACCCCAGTGCGAGCAGACCGAGCACGACCCACCGGGTCGCGTGCCAGAGCCACGAACTGTCGACGACCTCCAGGTCGTCCGGATCGGTTGCGACCATACTTCGCTTCCGACTCGACACGTCAAAACTCTAGGTGGTGGCGCTACCGGAGGCGGTCGTCTATCTCGTCCGTGAGCGGCGGTCGGAGCGCAGTCGCCTCACGTCGGCGGTTCGTCGCGGACCGCCTCGAGCAGGAGGGCGAACCCCTTCAGTCCGAAGAAGACGGCGACGACGACTGCGACGACCACGACGACCGTCGAAACCAGGTCCGGCAGTGGATGACTGCGCGGCGATATTTCGGTGGCGAGCCATCCGCCGACCCAGTAGACGAGCACGCCGAGCACTACCCAGAACGTCGATTCCCACAGTTGTGCGCTGTCGACGACGTTCGTTCCGTCGAACAAGTCGTTCAGAGTACTGCTCTGGCTCACGCCGGCGATTGACGCACACGTGACAAATAGCTACCGGATACCCGCCAGCATCTCGTCCGAGACGCGGGCCTTCGTCCGCTGTTGGGCCCGGAGGTCGGCGAACACCTCGCGGGCGCTCGCGGCCGCCTCGTCGTCCACCGCGAAGTCGAGGTCGTAGCCAACGTCCGTGAGCACGAGGGGGTGGGCGGGTGCGGGCGCGACGCCCTCGGGGCCGTCCAGCGGTTCCGGCGAGAGCACGCGGTCGACCTTCGCGACCGGCGCCTCGCCGGTGGCGACCGCACGGACCAGCGCGACGACCCGGCGGACGAGGTTGCGCGCGAACCCGCCCGCCCGGAGCGTGACGACGAGGTAGTCGCCGTCGCGGAGCACGTCGGTCCGGAGGTTCCGGACGGTGCCCTCCTCGTCGGGCGTGAGGTTGTGGAAGTCGTGCTCGCCGGAGAGGCGGTCGAGGGCGTCCTTCGCCAGCGCGAGGTTCGCCCGCGGCGCGTAGCAGTGGTAGGTGTACTCCCTGAACAGGGCGTCGTGGGTGGCGTGGAACTCGGGGCCGGCGTCGGCGCTCGCCCACGCCCGGACCGACGCCGGCAACTCGCTGTTCAGCGCGGCGGGCGTGAGCCAGTCGGGGGCCGCGAACGCGACGGTCTGTGCGACCGCGGAGACGCCGGCGTCGGTGCGACCCGCGGCGGCGTACCCCTCGGGGGCGTCGTCGGCCACGCCGAGCGCCCGGCAGGCGTCGAACAGCGAGTCCTCGACCGTCGACACGTCTGGCTGGCGCTGGAACCCGTGAAACGGACGACCGTCGTAGGCGACCCTGAAGGCGCGCATCGCCAGTCGCTACTGCCGGCCCGCGCTTAGTTGGTGTGGTCCGTTCGCACCCATAGGACCCGGTTGACGGCGCGAACGCGACCGCTACGGGCGCGTTGACGCGGTCTGGTAAACGGAACGCGGCCAGTATCGGCGTTCAATCGCGGAATACCGCGGCCGACGTCGGCCGACAGCCTTCCCCTGCGACCGGACCCCCCGACCGTTCGAGCGGCGAGGTGCCCGCGAGGTGCCGTCGGGCGTCGCGTGCGAGGCCGGGCGACGCCCGCGGAGACGCGTTCGGCGACGACGCCGCGGACGCGTGTCCGATTCGACAGTGAACGTAAACATACAAGAACCACCGTTCGATAGAGGGTCGTATGCGACTGCCCTCTCGACGGCAACTCCTCGCCGCCGTCGCCGCCGTCCTCTGCGCGCTCTCCCTGCCGGCCGTCCCGCTGGCCGCCGGCGGCGCGAACGGAGACGCCCGACTCAACCCCTGCGTCGGAACGGTGACCAGTCCCGCGAACGGAACGACCGTGATCGCCGTCCAGGGGTTCACCTGGAACGAGGGCGACGCCGGCAAGAAGCCCGCGAAGCTCGTCGGCGTCGGCCCGCGCGGCCAGGTGCAGTGGGTCCACCACGCCGCCGACCACGGCACCGTCTGGCAGTACGACGTCGACCCGATGGCGAACGGCAACGTCTTCGTCACCGCGACGAAGAACAAGCGGACGTACGTCTACGAGTTCGACCCCCGGACGCAGGAGCACGTCTGGCAGGAGGAACTGCCCATCGAGGACACCCACGACGTCGACCTCATCAACGGCGGAACCCAGCTGCTCGTCGCGAACATGAAGAACTACGACGAGGACGGCGGGAAGAACGACGACAGCATCTTCGTCTACGACCTGCAGAGAGACGAGATCGTCTGGCGCTGGTACTTCCGCGACCACTACCCGAAGGACACGGCGGAGAACTACACCGACGACTGGACGCACGTCAACGACGTGGACAAGATAGCCGACGGGAAGTATCTCGCATCGCCGCGCAACTTCGACCAGGCCATCGTCGTCGACCGCTCGACGAACGAGGTGACCATGCGACTGGGGAGCGACGACGACTACGACGTCCTCGACGAGCAGCACAACCCCGACTACCTCGAGAGCGAGAACGGGACCGCGACGTTCCTCGTCGCCGACTCCAACAACGGCCGCATCGTCGAGTACGCCCGCCGCGCCGACGGGTGGGAACGCACGTGGAAGCTGGGCAAGGGCGACGACCTCTCGTGGCCCCGGGACGCGGACCGCCTGCCGAACGGAAACACGCTCGTCGGCGACTCCCGGAACCACCGCGTGCTGGAGGTCGCCCCGAACGGAACGGTCGTCTGGGAGTTCTCCTCGCCGTATCTCGTCTACGACGCCGCGCGCCTGCGAGCAGGCGAGCACGGCGGGCCGACCATCGCCGACATGAACGCCACCGGCTCGTACGGCCTGCAGGGCGACGCCGCCCGCCACGAGAACTGGAGCACCCTCGTCGGCTGTCACTCCTACCTCCAGTCGGTCGACGGCTGGGCCGCGGGTCAGAAGCCGTCGACCACCGGCGCGACGACCGGGGAGTCGGGCGTGAACGACGACGACGACGTACGCAACGCCCTGATTACGACTACGACCGACGACGACCTGGCGACGTCGCTGCCGGGCTTCGGCGTCGCCGTCGGCCTGGCCGCGCTGCTGACGGTCGCCGCGCTGCTGGTTCGCCGACGCGGGTAACTCGGCGCGTACGTTCCCGGTGCACTCGGTTCCTGCGCTCTCGCGGTCGAACGGAGATGGCCGGTCGGAACGATGACCGAGCGACTTCGTTTCGGACAATCTACAAGTGGCTGGGTCCTGTACGGCGGGCATGGTTTCGACTCCGCGAAACCGGGGGATGACGGTCGTGGTGGCAGTGGTCTGCTGTCTGGGGGTGGTCGCGCCGGTTTCCGTCGCCCAGCCGCGAGACGTCGGGAACCCCTGCGTCGGGACGGTCGAGCGGCCGGCGAACGGCACGACGGTCGTCAGCGTCCAGGGGTACAACGAGAGCGGGAAACAGCCGGCGATGCTCGTCGGCGTCGGCCCGCGGGGGGCGATTCGCTGGGTCCACCACAGCGCCGTCGAACACGACGTCGTCTGGTCCTACGACGTCGACCCGATGGCGAACGGCAACGTGTTCGTGACGGCGGCGGTCCGGGGCGGGAAGACCCTCGTCTACGAGTTCGACCCGACGACCCAGGAGACCGTCTGGAGCGTCGAGTTCGACATCCGGGACACGCACGACGCCGACCTCATCGACGGCGGGTCCGCTATCGTCGTCGCCAACATGCGCAACGCCGACCCGGCGAACGGCACCAACGACGACCGCATCTTCGTCTACAACCGCACGAGAGGCGAGATAACGTGGGAGTGGCGCTTCGCCGACCACTACTCGCCGGCGGTCGGCGGTAACTTCAGCAAGGACTGGACGCACGTCAACGACGTGGACGCCATCGGCAACGGGACCTTCCTCGTCTCGCCGCGCAACTTCGACCAGGTCATCGCCGTCGACCGCGCGACCGGCGAGATAACGACGAAACTCGGCGAGGACGGGAACCACGACGTCCTCCGCAAGCAGCACAACCCCGACTACCTCGAGAGCGAGAACGGGACCGCGACGCTGCTGGTCGCGGACAGCGAGAACGACCGCGTCGTCGAGTACACAAGACGGGGCGACGGCTGGACCCGCACGTGGACGGTCGGCTCCCCGGAGACGCTCCACTGGCCGCGGGACGCCGACCGGCTGGACGACGGCAACACGCTCGTCTCGGACACGAAGAACCAGCGCGTCGTCGAGGTGACGCCGACGGGCGAGGTCGTCTGGGAGTTCTACGCCCCGTGGCTGGTGTACGACGCCGCACGCCTCCGGACGGGCGAGCACGGCGGGCCGACCATCGCCGACATGAACGCCACCGGCACCTACGAGATGACGGGGAGCGCCGGTCTACACGGCGACACCGACCGCCTCGCGGCGTGTCACGCGCGGTTGATGGCGGTCGACGGACTGACCGAGGCGGGTCGGGACGCGCTCGGCGGGAACGGGAGCGCGGGGCGAACCTAGAGGGAGAACCGCTCGCCGTCGACCGCCAGCGGGTCCTCGAACGCCTCGTCGGCGGGGTAGAAGTGCGAGACGTGGACGAGTCGGGTCTCGGCGGCGCCGAGTTCCTCGCCCAGCGCCAGCGCCCCCTCGCGGGTCATGTGCTTCGTGCCGAACGTGCGGGCCACGCCGTCGTCGTCCCGGTGGTCGCCGCCGACCGGGTGGCCGTCGGCGAGCGACGCCGGAACGATGGCGTCCGCGAGCAGCAGGTCGGCGTCGGCGAGCGCGTTCCGGGAGTCGTCCGGAATCGCGTAGCTCGTGTCGCCCGTGAGCGCGAGCTTCGTCCCGTCGCGCTCGACGACGACGCCGTAACAGAGCATCGGCGGGTGGTCGACGGGGACGAGCGTCACGTCGAACCCGCAGGTCGAGAACGTCTCGAAGGGGGCGTGGTCGTGGACCGTCAGCGGCCTGAGGTAGTCGTACTGGCTCCGGACGGAGTCGGCGACGCTCTCGTCCGTCGCGGGGTCGACCTCGTCGGCGGCGTGAACGGCGAGGGAATCGAGCAGTCGGTGGGCGTTGCCGAGGCCGTGGAGGTGGTCGAAGTGGACGTGCGTGACGACGGCGGCGTCCGGGAGGGCGACGTCCTGCGTGAGAAACTGGTGGCGGAAGTCGGGGCTCAGGTCGACGAGCAGCGACTCGTCGGTGGCCTCGTTGCGAACGTGCACCGAGAAGCGCGTGCGCTCGACGCCCCGCTCTCGGGCCGCCGCGCACGTCCCGCAGTCACAGCGAGGCGTCGGCGTGCCGGTCGTGTCGCCGGTTCCGAGGAGCGTGACCTGCATCCCGTAGGGGTTGCCGTTTCTGGTACAAATGTCTCCCGCTGGCGGCATCGAGGGTCACGCCGCCGCCGACCGCTCCGCCGGCGAGTCGACGAGCCACGTCACGCCCGCGCCGACGAGGAACACGACGCCGAGTCCCGCGACGGCGGCCGTCTCGGTCACCGCGTCGGCGGCGACGCCCGCCGCGATCACCATCGGGACGCGCAGGAGTCGCCACAGCATGGAGAACGCGCTCAGCGTCGTCGCGCGCCCCGCCGAACCGACGTGGTCGTTCAGGTGGCCGTTTACCATCGGCAGCAGGAGCGCCTTCGACCCCCGAATCGCGACGAACATCGGCAGGGCGGCGGCCACCGCGACGCGGGGGAGGACGAGCAGGACCGCCGTCGCCACGGGGACGACGACGAGCGCCCCCCAGAGGCCGAACGCCTCCTCGACGTCGCCGGCGAAGTAGCTGGCGACGGCCGAGACGACGGTGAACCCCGCGTAGAGGAGACCGAGGACGACGCCCAGCGGCAGGGCGTGACCGGCGACCGTCGCGGATTCGAGCGTCGCCTGGAACAGTTCTCGGGTCACCGGCTGGATGTAGGAGTTCGCTGCGCTGACGACCGCGAAGAACAGGCCGACGTACACCACGAACGGCCGGAGCGGACGCGAGGCGAACTGCCTCCGGACGAGCGGCAGGGCGTCGAGGACGGTGATGCGGTCGTCCGCGAGGGAGTCCCCGTCCGCGTCGTCGCCGTACCGGCGGCTGCCGGGGAGCGTGAACAGGACGGCGAGGCCGAGGCCGTTCAGCGCGACCGACGCCACGAAGGGGTATCGCGGGTCGACGACGTACAGCGCGCCGCCGGCCACCATCGTGACCACCGAGGTCCACCGCATCACCGACGCGCCGCGACCGCGGATTCGCGTGAAGTCGTCGGCGTCGAACCGCTCTTCGAGGACCTCGTAGAGCCAGGCGTCGGCGCTGCCGGACGCGAACGTCAGCGCGAGCGCCCAGAGCGCGTAGAAGAGGACGTACGGCCAGAACGACTGCGCGACGACGAATCCGAGGAGCGAGAGCACCGTGAACGCGACCGAGAGCGCGAGGCTCGTCCGGCGGCCGTACCGGTCGCCGACGTACCCCGTCGGGACCTCCCCGAGGACGACGAGCGTCGACGACAGCGCGCTCAGGGCTCCGTACTGCGTGAACGAGACGTCGCGGAGGACGAACAGGGTGAAGATGGGCGAGATGAACCCGACCGAACGGGTCGCCTGAAAGAGGTAGTACTTCCCGATCAACCGGCTCGACATGGCGTAGGCGTCGCGGACGACCGGAAAAAGGGTTTCCTGAACTGCGGCTTTGTAGTATTTCTTACAGCTACGTCAGTGGTCGTGGGAGTGCCCGTCGTCCCCGCCGCTGGCGCCGCTGATGTCCCCGCCGGCGACGAGCGCGTCGTGGTCGCCCTCGATCATGTCGAGGTCCTTCAGGTTGTCCCGCTCCTCGAAGTCCTCGATGGCGCGCAGCAGGTCGTCCTGCCTGAGGTCGGTGCGATTCTCCATCAGCGCGTCGAGGACGGCCTCGCGCAGCACCATCCGCAGGTCGCTGCCGGTGAGTCCCTCCGTGCGCTCGGCGAGCGCGGGCGGGTCGAAGTCCTCGATGTGCATCTCGCGGGTGATGACCCGGAGGATGTCCGCCCGCATCTGGTCGTCGGGCTTGGGGAAGTTGATGATCTCGTCGAAGCGCCGCCACGCCGCGGCGTCGAGCTGGTCCGGGTGGTTCGTCGCGCCGATGAGGAGCACGTCGTCCTGGATGAGCGAGATGTTGTCGATGCTCTTCAGGAGCGTGTTCACCGCGCGCTTGATGGCGGCGTGTTCGTCGCTCCGGCGCGTCTTGGCGACGAAGTCGAACTCGTCCATGAAGAGGATGCACGGCGACAGTCGCTTCGCCACCTCGAACACCTTCTCGACGTTCTTCGCGGTCTCGCCGAGGTACTGGCTGGTTATCATCGACAGCTTCACCTCGACGAACGGGAGGTCGAGGTCGTACCCCAGCGCCCGCGCCGTGGAGGTCTTGCCGGTCCCCGGCGGGCCGACGAACAGGAGCTTCCCGATCTCGCGCAGGCCGATGCGGGAGAGGTACTCGCGGTGCTCGATGGCCTTCACTATCTTTTTTATCTCGTCCTCCTGGTTCTCCGTGAGGACGAGGTCGTCCAGCGTCAGTTCGACCTCCTCCGGCGCGTGGATGTCCACGAGGTCGAGCATGTTCTCGCCGTCTTCCTCCTCCTCGTCGCTGAAGTGCTCGGCGAGCAGGCTGTCGATCCACGCGCGGTCGGCCTGCACCGGCCGGTTCTCGTCGCGGGCGGTCTCGTAGTCCACGTCGACGCCGTCGCGGTCCTCGAAGGCGTACGCCAGCGTCGGGTTCGCCGCCACGCGGTCGGCCGCGCGGTCGAGGTACCACTTCTCGGCCATCTCCGGCTGCGTGAGTTCGAGCGTCCCGGAGAACTCGTCGCGGTCGGTGAACATCAGGTCGGAGATGGCTTCCCACGGTCGGTCGAGGTCGGCCGCCTCCCGGGCGTTCTCGACCGTCGCCCGGAGCGGTCGCTCGATCGACCCCTCGTGCCAGAACACCTGCCTGATCTGCGGCGGCAGGTCGTTTTCGTCCAGATTCTGGTGTTCGTCGTAGAGGTGCGTCGTGAGCAAGAACTCGATTACGTCCAGCGCCCCGCTGCTCATTCTTCCGTGGCTTGACGCTACAGAAGGATAAGCGCGTCGAACGCGGACGAGTCCGGTCGTCGACGGTCGATTCGGGCGGTTCGGCGGCGTCTCAGCCGAACGTGCCGGGCTTCGGCGCGTCCGCCGGCAGCGCGTCCTGGTCCACGAAGATGACGACGCTGCTGACGGTACAGCCGCTGTCGTACCCGAACCGCTGGACGTCGTAGCGGACGTACCCCTTCATGTAGCGGTCGACGTCGTCGGCGACGTCCTCCTCGCTGTTGCAGGTCGACGCGTCGCCGAGCGCGACGACGATGGGCGGCTTCTCGCCGACCAGGTCGCTGGGGTCTCTCGTGCTCGTCACTTCGGCGTCGGCGGCCTCGAAGTACCACTCCAGCGGGAGGCGGGCGAACCAGCCGCCGGTGGCGGGCGGCACGTCGTGGCCCGCCTCGTTGCCCGCGTAGAACTTCTCGCCGTAGTAGAGCACGTCCGTCCCCTCGTTCTCCCGGGCGACGTCCTGGAGATCGGAGAGCAGGCCGCCCATCTCCGTCGAGGACTGGGCGTACTGGACGAGTTCGTTGTCCGGGCTCTGGGGATGCTGGTAGGTGGTGGAGTACGCGGCCGTCCCGACCTGCGCACCGACGAGCAACAGCAGCAGTACGGCGGCGACGACGCTGAGGTCGTCGTCGCGCTGGTGCCCTTCCCAGCCCCAGCGGAAGACGAGCGCGAGCGCCACGGCGGCCGGAATCGCGAGCGGGACGACGGCGTGGACGACCGCCCACGCGGCCTTGATGTCCATCACGAGGGGGTAGCCGAGCACGCTGGCGAAGCCCCAGTAGAAGCCGAAGGAGACGAGGTCGCTCGGACGCTCGCCGGAGTAGCGGTCGACGAGGAAGCCGACGACGGCGAGGACGACGAGCGCGAGCGCGCCCACCTCGATGACGCCGAGGTGGTGTTCGAGGAAGGGGAGGTACGGATGGCTCTGGTGACCGCCGGCCCAGCTCCCCATGAACTCCCGCCACGTGCCGAAGATGGCCTCGTCGACGACAGCCAGGAACATCCCGGCGTCACCCCGTCCGAGGGCCTTCCAGAGACCGGGGCCGGCCTGCCCCTGCGAGCGCGGGGCGTAGAAGAAGACGACGATGGTGAAGAACTCGAGGACGCCGAGCAGGCCGACGCCGAGGTAGACGAGGGGTCTGCGGAGCACGGAGCGGTCGCCGTCGCGGAGTCGGGACGCGCCGCGGCGCGACCAGTCGGGGAACGCGGCGGCGACGCCCTCGTTGCCGACGCGCCGGAGGAACAGCCGGTGGTCGTACAGCAGCACGGCCGCGCCGCCCCAGCAGGCGGCGTACAGCAGGGCGTTCTCCTTCATCGTGAACCCGAGCGCGAAGCAGGCGACGCCGACGAAGAAGTAGCCGGCGCTGCGCGTCCCGCCGGCGTCGTACGCCCGGACGAAGAAGCCGAGCGCGAACAGCATCGCGGCCGCGAGCAGCACGTCGTTGCGCATGAATCGCGAGTAGTACAGCAGGATGGGGTTCGTGGCGAGCAACAGCGCGAGCGCGACCGTCTCGGAGTCGCGCAGCCGCCGGCGGAAGAGGAGCGCGGAGAGGGGGAGCAGACCGCCCGCGAGCGCGACGACGAGTCGCATGGTGAAGTCGCTCGCGCCGAACAGCGAGAAGAGGACGGAGTTGACGTGGACGAGGAAGGGACCGTGGACGATGGGGCGGTAGGACCAGATTCCCGTCTCGACGTAGCGGGCAATCCAGTATGCGACTCGCGCCTCGTCCTGGTGGGCGACGCGCGTCCCGAGACCGACGAGCCGGAGCGCGAGCGCGAACACCGTGACGAGGCCGACGAGGGGTACGGGGTGGGTGAACCGTTCGAGTATCCCGGTCGCGTCGCTGGCGGCGAACGACCCGGTACGGGACTGCGTGGCGTCGGAGCCTGACATTGGAGGGGGTTACAGACGCTATGGACCTCCGCGCGACAAATAGTTTCTGAACGCATCCTGTTCATGAACTTTCAAATCGTTTCTCGTTTACTCGCGTTCAACCGCCACTTAAGAGTCACGAGATACTAGGTGTGTCCATGGCAAGTGAGACCGTTCCGGTCATCGCGAAGGCAGTGCGAACGCCGCAGGGTAAGGAGGACGGCGCGTTCGCCGACACGCGCAGCGAAGACCTCTCGATTCCGCTCGTGAACACCATCCTCGGGGAGACGGGGTTGACGAGCGACCACGTCGACGACCTGATGTGGGGGGTCGCCCAGCAGCGCGGCGAACAGGACAACAACGTCGCGCGGGTCATCGCGCTGCTCTCCGATCTCGGCGAGGAGGTGCCCGCGGCGAGCATCAACCGCTGGTGTGCGTCCTCGATGCAGGCCATCATCAGCGCGAGCGACGCCATCCGTGCTGGCCAGCGCGAAGTCGTCGTCGCGGGCGGCGTCGAAAACATGTCCCGCGTCTCGATGAGCCAGGGCTACAGCAGCGTCCACCCGCGGCTCTCCGAACACTACAACGTCGGCGAACTCCAGATGGGGATGACCGCCGAGAAGGTCGCCGAGGAGTACGGCGTCTCCCGCGAGGCCCAGGACGAGTACGCGCTCCAGAGCCACCGGCGCGCGGCCGAGGCGACCGAGTCCGGCCGCTTCGACGACGAAATCGTCCCCATCGAGACCGACGACGGCCTCGTGGAGGAGGACGAGGGCATCCGCCCGGACACGAGCATGGACGCTCTCTCTCAACTTCCGACGGTGTTCAAGAGCGACGGGACCGTCACGCCGGGCAACTCCTCGCAGATATCCGACGGCGCGTCGGCCACGCTCGTCACCAGCGAGGCGTTCGCCGAGGACCACGGTCTGGACGTCATGGCCTACGTCGGCGACAACAACGTCGCGGGCGTCGACCCGACCGTGATGGGCATCGGACCGGTGCCGGCGACGCGCGGCCTGCTGGAGCGCACGGGCGAGGACATCGACGACTTCGACCTCGTGGAGCTGAACGAGGCGTTCGCCAGCCAGACGGTGTACGCCCGGAACCAGCTCGGCGTTCCCGAGGACAGGTTCAACGTCAACGGCGGGGCCATCGCCATCGGTCACCCGCTGGGTGCCTCCGGCGCGCGCCTGCCCGTGACGCTCGTCCACGAGATGGAGAAGCGCGACGCCGAGAAGGGCCTGGCGACGCTCTGCGTCGGCTTCGGCCAGGGCGCGGCGATAACGTTCGAGCGCCGGTAATCGAACGCACCGCTTCCGAACCCCTCGCGGAAGCCGTCTCGACGCCCGAGACGGTCCGCTCGCCCGCTCGTCACGCCACCCCCGCCACGACGAACGCGACGTAGGTTCCCTGCGCTATCAGCGCGCCGCCCGCGACCACGAGAACCGCGAGCACCACTCGCTTCGCGGTCCCCGATAGCCCCTGGTTCAGTAGCGCGGCGTAGACGCCGTTGACGCCGTGGAACGTCGCCGCGACGAGGAACAGCAGCATCGTCGCGAGGTAGCCCCACTGGCTCATCCGGGCTCGCGTCCCCGCGAACGTGATTTCGGAGGGGTGGTGGACGAAGTGGAGCAGGAAGAAGTGGAACGCCAGCACGGCGACGAGGAACGCCGCCGTCACGCGCTGGAGCAGCCACGCGAGGCTTCCGCTTCGGAACGAGGAGTAGCGTTCGGCCATCAGAACGCCCCCTCCATGAACGTCGGCACGCTCGCCAGGACGACGACTGCGGTCACGACCAGCGAGGCGTAGAAACTCTCGTCCTGTGCCTCCAGACCCACGCCGAGGTCGACGAACAACAGCCGGACGCCGTTCAGAACGTGAAAGACGGCGACGGCCAGCAGTCCGACCTCCAGCACCCTGACGACGAAGATAGTTTCGAGACCCTGGAGCCTGCTCGTGTACGCTTCGGGACTCGACAGCGCCGCGCTCAACACCGGGACGTGCATGAAGAGGTAGCCGACGAGTATCCACCCGCTGAACTTGTGGAGAATCCACGCCCACATGCCGGCGGTGAACTCCGTCCACCGGTCTAACTCCTCGACCGTACCGCGGTCGTGATTCCGTGTCATGCGCTCGATTCGGGGCTTCGCCCGGCGGGTGGATAGCCGTTGAGCCGAAAATCTCCGCGGGGTTCATAAGCCGGTCGCGGTCGAAGCAATCCTTTTCAGCGATCCGATAGAAATCCGAGCCATGAAGCGCGTTCGGATAACCATCAGGCCGCCGGACGTCTACCTGCCGCCGGTGTACGAACTCGTCACGCGCGGGGCGGAGTACCTCGACCGGACGCGTATCGTGAACTGGAACGTCTCCAGCCCGCCCGCGGGGTTTCTGCTCCGGATTCGAGGGGAGTACCGTCGCCTCGAAGACGCCCTCGCCGACGGCGCTAACCTCCGCGAGTTCGAGATTTTCCCGATAACGGACGAGGAGTGCTACTGTTTCCTGTCGGCCGAATCTCCGACCGTCGCGAGGGCGCTGTTCGACAACTTCACCCGGGGGAGCCTGATGACGGTTCCGCCCATCGAGTGTCACGAGGACGGGAGCAGCACGTTCACGATGATCGGAACGGAGGCCGACATCCAGGCCGCGGTCGACGGCGTCCCCGAGGGCGTCGGCGTCGACGTCGAGGCGGTCGGCGGGGAGACGGTCGCACCCGGTGGCGTCGTCGGTCGGTTGTCCGTCCGTCAGCGAGAAGCGATAGAGACCGCCCTAGCGGTCGGCTACTACGACGTTCCGCGCGACGCGACGAGCGACGACGTCGCCCGCGAGATGGACTGTGCGACCGCGACCGCGTCGGAACACCTCCAGAAAGCCGAGTCGAAGCTGGTCGCTGCGCTCTTCGACGACTGAGTCCCGTTCGACGACTCGTTTCGGGGCCGCGACGCCTCTCGGGGGTACGACGCGACCGTTCGGCCGTTCGGTGTAACGCCGACCTGCGGCCGGCGACCGCGACTCCCGTCGACGCCCGGAAGTGAGGCGCTACCGCCGTCCGTCCTACCGCTACGCCGACCTTTTTGCGACCGCCGGTCCTGTCACGAACCATGCCAGCGATTCCGAGTCCCGGCCTGGGAACGTCGGGCAACGACGGCGAGCAGTGCGCCGAGACCGTGGCGACCGCCCTGGAGATGGGCTACCGGCACGTCGACACCGCGCAGATGTACGGCAACGAGGCGGCGGTCGGCGAGGGTATCGAGCGCTCGGCGGTCGACCGCGGGGACGTCTTCCTGGCGACGAAGGTCCACCCGGAGAACCTCGCGCCCGACGACGTGCGCGAGACGACCGAGGCGAGTCTCGACCGACTCGGCGTCGACGCCGTCGACCTTCTGTACGTCCACTGGCCGATTGACGCCTACGACCCCGGGACGACCCTGCCGGCGTTCGACGACCTCCGCGAGGCGGAAGCGACGCGGCACGTCGCCGTGAGTAACTTCACGCCCGCGTTGCTGGACGAGGCGCGCGAGACGCTGGACGCGCCCGTCGTCGCCAACCAGGTCGAACTCCATCCGCTCTTCCAGCAGGACGACCTCCGCGCGTACGCCCGCGAGCACGACCTCACCCTGGTCGCGTACGCACCGTTGATGCGGGGCGAGGCGGGCGACGTACCGGAACTGCGCGAGGTGGCCGCCGAATACGACGCCACGCCGACGCAGGTCAGTCTCGCGTGGCTCCAGTCGAAGGAGGCGGTCGTCCCCATCCCGAAGGCGACGGGCGAGGAACACCTCCGGGCGAACCTCGACGTGCCCGACCTCGACGCGGAGGACGTGGCGACGATAGACGCCATCGACCGCGAGGAGCGACTCGTCGACCCCGACGCGGCCCCCTGGAACTAGGCGAGCGGGTCAGGCCACCCACCGGACGGTCCACTGGCCGGTTCCGTCGTCCTCTCGCCACCGGACGACGAGGTCGCTCACCGAGCGGTCGGCCGGAACCTCGTACGCTATCCACCCGCTCGCGGTCCCGCCCGGTTCGAGGCCCTCGGAGCCGGACGACGTCGTGGTCGTCGTTCCGGAGTCGTCGAGCGGCGGCGGGTATCGGCCGCTCTCCCTGGGGATGCCGGCGGGCGACAGCTCCGACCGCCCGTCGGACGTCGCCGTGAGAATCGAGACGCCGCTGCGAGACGGCGGCCGCTGGGCGTAGTCGGCCCTGTTCTCGGCGGCGACGTAGACGAACGCCCACTGCGAACCGGAGCCGGCCGGCACCTCGGCCCTGGTTCCGTTCGAGCGCTCGTACCGGTAGCTGTCGGTCAGCGACACGTCGCGGACGGTGAACGCGAAGCCCGTCGGGGCGACGTGCGTCCCGCCGAACGAGAGGGTCTTCGGACTGACGTCGACGGAGAACGCCCGCTGGAGCTTCGGTATCCGGAAGTTCGCGGTGCCGCTGTACGGGTAGGTGTACTCGGTCGACCAGGTCGTTCGCTTCCCCGGTTCGATGACCTCCGTCTGGATCGTGGTCGCAGTGTGCCAGCCGCCGTCGCTGCCGGACAACCGAATCGGGGAACTGAACGCCGCCGGGCGGTTCCCGGTGTTCTCGATGACCGCCTTCAGCGGGAGCGGTTCGCCCATGGCGGCCTCCTTGGGGGCCTCGAACGAGGCGAGCTCGAACGAGACCTCGGAACTGCTCGTCTCCGTGGACTCGGTCGACTCGTTCGTCCGGTCGCCGGTTCCGCCGCCCCCTTCGGTCGTCGCGCTCGTCCCCTGCTTCCCACCGTCGCCCGGTTCGGAGCCCGAACAGCCCGCCAGGGCCACCCCCGCGAGGGTAGTTCCGGCCGCCGTCAGAAATCTTCTACGGAACATGGGTAATTTATATACTATCCTCTAAATAAAGCCTATGTAAGCGATTTTAGTACAGTCGTCCCTGTAGAAGAGTTCCGACGTGCCGTCGCGGAATGCACCCTGCTGGCTCGGAAAGTAGGCGGACCCTAACTCGTTTCAGGACGGCGGACGAACGCCTCCCGTGACCCGACCGCTCATCGTCTACGACGACGACTGCGGCTTCTGCACGTGGGCGGCCGAGTACGCCGACGAGCACGGCGAGTTCGACATCGTCGGCTTCTCGGGGCTCGACGACGACCAGCGCGTCCGCTTACCCCAGGAGTACGACCGCTGCGTCCACCTGCTGGTCGACGACCGCGTCTACTCCTGCGGCGAGGCCACCGAAGAGATACTCGCGCGCACCGATTCCGTCGGCGGGGACGCCGCCGACCTGTTCCGACTGCTCCCGGCGAGCGCGCGCGAGCGCGTCCGCGAACCGCTGTACCGTTGGGTAGCCGACCACCGCTCGTGGTTCGGGCGCGTGCTCCGCCGGTAGGTCGGAGCGACCCGACCGGGTCCCCGTGCGAACCTCGCCGGACTCCGAGACGACCCGAATCGCCTCGACCTTCGAGTGCCGTCCGTGCGCGTCGGTCGGTGGCTCCCGAGATAAAAAATATCGCGGGCGTGGTACGTCCGACGATGCGCAGAGAGTCCGTCGGCGGGTCGACCGGCGTCGCGGCCGCGGAAAACGGCGTCAGAACTCGACGTCCGGTTCGGGCACGCCGCCCTCGTCGCCGACGTCGACGTCGAGGTCGAACTCCTCGCGCAGTTCCCGGATGCGGTCACGGATGTCGGCGGCGAGTTCGAACTCCAGGTTGTTCGCGGCCTCGTCCATGCGCTCTTCGAGTTCCGCGACGCGGCGCTCGGCCTCGTCCTCGGTCTCCGGTTCGCCGCCGGCGACCCCGGACGTGTCGGTCTTGCTCCCCGGCAGGTTCGCCTCCGACACCTCCTTGTCGATGGTCTGGGGTTCGAAGCCGTGCTCCTCGTTGTACTCCCGCTGGATGCGACGGCGGCGGCGCGTCTCCTCGATGGCGTCCGCCATCGCGTCGGTCGTCTCGTCGGCGTACAGCACGACCTCGCCCTCGACGTTCCGGGCCGCCCGGCCCATCGTCTGGACGAGCGACGTCTCCGAGCGCAGAAACCCCTCCTGGTCGGCGTCGAGGATGGCGACGAGGGAGACCTCGGGGATGTCCAGTCCCTCCCGGAGGAGGTTGATGCCGACGAGCACGTCGAACTCGCCGAGGCGCAGCCCCCGGACGAGTTCGTGTCGCTCCAGGGTGTCGGTCTCGTCGTGCATGTACTCGACCGCGACGCCGGCCTCTTCCAAGTACTCCGTGAGGTCCTCGGCCATGCGCTTCGTCAGGGTGGTGACGAGCACGCGCTCGTCGTTCTCGACGCGGCGGTCGATGCGGCCCATCAGGTCGTCTATCTGGCCGGAGGCGTCCGTCACCGTCACCGCGGGGTCGACGAGGTGCGTGGGACGAACGATCTGTTCGACCACCTGCTCGCTCTCCTCGCGCTCGTAGTCGCTCGGCGTCGCGGAGACGTACAGCGTCCGGTCGGTCTTCTCCTCGAACTCCTCGAACGTGAGCGGGCGGTTGTCGTACGCGGTCGGCAGGCGGAAGCCGTTCTCGACCAGCGAGTCCTTCCGGGACTTGTCGCCCGCGAACTGGCCCTTTATCTGCGGGACGGTCTGGTGGGACTCGTCGATGACCGTGAGGAAGTCGTCCGGGAAGTAGTCGAGCAGCGTGAACGGCGCGTCGCCGACCTCGCGGTCGCTGAGGTAGACGGAGTAGTTCTCGATGCCGGAGCAGTAGCCCGCCTCCCGCATCATCTCCAGGTCGAACGTGGTGCGCTCCTCGATGCGCTGGGCGGCGACCAGGTCGCCGTTGCGCTCGAAGTAGCCGATGCGGTCCTCGAGGTCCTCCTCTATCTCCGCGACGGCCTGCTCCATCGTCTGTTCGGGGATGGAGTAGTGTTCCGCCGGGTGGACGAGCACCGCGGGTTCCTGGGACTTGACCTCGCCTTCGAGGGGGTCTATCTTCACCATCCGATCTATCTCGTCGCCCCAGAGTTCGACGCGGACGGCGTACCGGCCGTACATGGGGAATATCTCGACGGTGTCGCCCCGGACGCGGAACGTGCCCTGCGTGAAGTCCACGTCGTTGCGCTCGTAGTTCAGGTCGACGAGGCGCGCGAGCAGTTCGTCGCGACCCACCTCGTCGCCCACTTCGAGGCGGAGGCTCATGTCCTCGTAGTTGCGCGGGTCGCCGAGACCGTAGATGGCCGACACCGAGGCGACGACGATGACGTCGTCGCGGGTCAGCAGCGAGCGCGTCGCGGAGTGGCGCAGGCGGTCTATCTCCTCGTTGATGGAGGCGTCCTTCTCGATGTACTTGTCCGTCTGCTCGACGTACGCCTCGGGCTGGTAGTAGTCGTAGTAGGAGACGAAGTACTCGACGGCGTTGTCCGGGAACAGGTTCCGGAACTCCTCGTACAGCTGGGCGGCGAGCGTCTTGTTGTGCGCGATGACCAGCGTCGGCATCTCTATCTCCTCGACGAGCCACGAGACGGTGTTGGTCTTCCCCGACCCCGTGACGCCGAGCAGCGTCTGTTTGTCCATCCCCTGCCGGAACCCCTCGGCGAGTTGCTCGATGGCCTCCGGCTGGTCGCCCGCCGGGTCGAACGGCGCGTCCACCCGGAAGTCCGACTCCGCTTCGGGTCGGTCGGGCGACAGCGGACCGGAGTCTGCGTCACTCATGCTGTCCTCGCTTGGAGTCGGACGCACTTGACGCCCTCGGAACGCCGACCGACGCGCTCCCGGGCACGCCGTCAGAAGACCGGGCACCGAGCGCGTCGCCGCCGCCGGGGGCGGTCCCGGACCGGGGAGGAGCTCCGGCCCGGTTCACTCCTCCAGGCGCGACAGCACGGCTTCGGGGTCGTACCGCAGCGAGAGGGTGCGCGAGCGGCCGCGTCCGTCGACGTTCGTGTAGGTCGCGTCGATGACCCCGAGCTGGTCCAGCTTGTTGATTATCTCGGAGTAGCGCGTGTAGCCGAGTTCCGTCTGGTCGTGGAACGCGTCGTACACGTCGCCGGCCTGCTCGCCGTCGTGCTCCGCGATGACCCGGACCAGCGCCTCCTCGTTGTCGCTCAGCGCGTGCAGGCTGTGGCTGAGGTGGACGAACTTCGACTTCTCGTAGGCCTCCTCGACGTCCTCGACGCTGACGGTGCGGCTGGCGCGCATCTCGGCGTTCAGGCCCGCCCGGCGCAGCAGGTCGATGCCGACCCGCAGGTCGCCGCTCTCGGCGGTGAGTTCGGCGACCTCGTCCAGCACCTCGGTGGAGATGACGCCGTCGTGGAAGCCGCGTTCGACGCGTTCGTCGAGGATGTCGACGATTTCGCTCGGGTCGTACACCGGGAAGTAGACGTCCTCCGGGCGGAAGACGCTCTGGACCCGGCCGTCCAGTTCCTCGATGACGTCCAGGTTGAGGTCCGAGGAGACGACGATGACGCCTATCTTCGCGCCGCTGTGGGCCTCGTGGGCGCGCAGCAGCGAGTAGAGGGTGTCCGAGGCCTCGTTCTCGTAGAAGAGGTAGTTCACGTCGTCGAGCGCCACCACGAGCACCTCGTCGTCCTCGACCAGCTTGTCCGTTATCTGGCGGAACAGCTTCTTGAACGAGATGCCGGAGGAGGGCGGTTCGTACTCGAAGATGCCCTCGAAGATGCGGGAGAACACGGAGTAGCGCGTCGAGTCGACCTGACAGTTGACGCGCACCGTCCGGACGTCGGTCTGGGCCGACAGTTCGTCGAACAGCTTCTGGACGGCGGTGGTCTTGCCGGTCCCGGGCGGTCCGTGCGCCATCACGTTCAGCGGTCGGGACCCGCGGACGGCAGGCCTGAGCGCGTACTGCAGGCTCTGCATCTGGGACTCGCGGTGTTCGAACGTCTCCGGGACGTAGTCTATCTCGAAGACGTGTTCGTCCCGGAACACCGTCTCGTCCCAGGACAACATCCCCTCCTCCGGGTCGTCTGCCATCACTTTCACCACGCTCCCGGAGCTACTTAATCCTTCGCCAGCCAGACAAAAGAATCCGCGGGTCAGGCCTGCTGTATCCCGTTCTGGACGTCGTTACGGTCCATGGACATCCCGTGCTTCTCGCGGGCGTGCTCCTGGACCATGTCGATTACCTCGTTCTCGTCGTTCGCTCGAACCATGAAGTCGCAGTCCATCTGCGTACATTCGAACTGGTGTGCCATCTGTGTGTCCTCCACCCCTCCTGGGGCGGACTGGACGACGACCCCGGGCGGCGTAACGCTTCTGGCCTCCGTTCGCCGGACAACCGGCGGCCGTCGGAGTGGGTGGCCGTTCGGCGCGACGCCGCGTCCCTGGGACATTTGAGGGTCGGCCCCGAATCGCGAGACATGGACCTGCAACTGGACGGCAACGCGGCGCTCGTGACGGCGAGTTCGAGCGGACTCGGCCTCGCGAGCGCGAAGGCGCTGGCGCGCGAGGGAGCGAACGTGACCATCTGCGCCCGCGGCGAGGAGGCGCTCGCCGACGCCGAGACGGTGGTCGACGAGATGGGCGACGGCGACGTGCTGGCGATACCGGCGGACATCACGGACCCGGACGAGATAGAGGCGCTGGTCGACGAGACGGTCGAGACGTTCGGCGGCCTCGACCACCTCGTCACGTCCGCCGGCGGACCGCCGAGCGGCCGGTTCCTCGACACCACCGAGCGCCAGTGGTACGAGGCCTTCGACCTGCTGGTGATGAGCGTCGTCTGGGCGACCGACCGGGCCCACCCGCACCTCGTCGAGAGCGACGCCGGCTCCGTCACGTGCATCACGTCGACGAGCGTCCGGGAGGCCATCGACGGCCTCGTCCTCTCGAACGCCGTCCGGCGGAGCGTCATCGGACTGGTGAAGACCCAGGCGCGCGAGTTCGCGCCGGACGTGCGCGTCAACGCCGTCCTCCCGGGCGCACACGAGACGCCGCGCATCCAGGAACTCGTGGAGGCCGCCCTCGACCGCGGCGAGTACGACTCCTACGAGGCCGGCCTGGACGACTGGGCCAGCGACATCCCGCTGGACCGCGTCGGCGACCCGATGGAACTCGGCGACGCCGTCTCCTTCCTCGCCAGCGACCGCGCGAGCTTCGTCAACGGCGCCGCCGTGCCCGTCGACGGCGGTCGCCTGCGCAGCTGACGGGCAACGGCGCTCGCCGACCGTTCCACGAGGGCGTCCGCGCCCGTACCCCAGGGGCGCATCGCCGAGCGACGCCCGGGGGCGTCAGTCGTTTATCTTGTCGACTATCTCTTTCGCCTGGTCGCGGGCCTTGTCCTCGCCGACGCTCTTCTTTATCAGCACGCTCTGGACCTCCCACTCGTCGCTGTCCTCCTCCTGCCCGGTCCGGACCTCGGCCCCCTCCGAGACGTCCTGGGCCGGGTTCTTCGCCCAGTCCGGCGTCCGGATGGTGTCGAACTCGTCCGGGTCGCGGAACCGGACGTGGATGTACTCGTCTTCCGTCTCCACCGCTTCGACGTCTGGTACGTCTCCCATGTGAAGTCGTTCGCCGTTGAGAGGAAGAAAGCTGACGGCCAGCGACGGTCAGAACCGGTCGTCCTCGCGGAGCCTCGTCACGACCTCGCGCACGCGCTGGGCCTCCTCCTTCGGCACGACGAGCACGCGGTCGTCGTACGCCGCAACGACGAGGTCGGAGACGCCGACGAGGCTGACGTGGTGGTCCCCCGCGACGACGTTCCCCTCGGCGTCGACCGTCAGCGCGTCGCCGAGGACGACGTTCTCCCCGTCCGAGCGGCGCACCCGCTCCAGCGCGTCCCAGGAGCCGAGGTCGTCCCACTCGAACGCCGCGGGCACCACGTACACGTCGTCGGTCCGCTCCAGCACCGCGTAGTCGACGCTCACAGGGTCGACCGCGGCGAACCCCGCGTCAGGCTCGCCGGCGTCCAGGCGCTCGACGAGCGGCGCGAGCGGCGAGTCGCGCGCCTCCCGGAGGAACGCGGACGGCGTCCACGCGAACAGCCCCGCGTTCCAGTAGCAGCCCCGCTCGACCAGTCGCTCGGCGGTCTCCGCGTCGGGTTTCTCCCTGAACTGCGCGACCTCGAAGTGGTCGCCGCGGTCGGCTCCCGGCTCGACGTATCCGTAACCGGTCGCCGGTCGGGTCGGTTCGACGCCGACCGTGACCAGCCCCGCCGTGTCGACGGCGACTTCCGCGGCGCGGCGAGCGGTCGGCGCGAACTCGCCCGCGACGTGGTGGTCGCTCGGCAGGCAGACGAGCGCGCAGTCGCCGACCTGCTCGCGAATCCGGTGGGCGGCGTAGACGAGCGCCGGCCCGGTGTCCTTCGGTTCGGGTTCGACCAGCACGCCGGCAGTCGGCGCGTGCTCGCGGACGCGGGCCTCGTGTTCCGGCGCGGTGCAGACGAACGTCTCGTCGGCGAACCCCGCCCTGGAGACGGTGTCGGCGAGGAGGGAGGCGTCGCCGTCGCCGAGCGGGAGGAACTGCTTCGGGCGGTCGCTCCGGCTGGCCGGGTAGAGCCGCGTCCCCGTGCCGCCAGCCATCACGAGCGCGACGAGCGGACGGTCCATGGCCGGTCCGACGGCGCGCGTCCCCAAAACCGCCACGGGTCGTCTCCGCGGTGCCGTTCTTCAGCTTTAAAAGCGAGAACGCCCTAGGCCCGTCAATGAGCGAGTCTGGCGAATTCTGCCCGAACTGCGGGGACCCTATCGAGGTCGACCGTTCGACCCGGGCGTACCCCGGGGCCGCCACCCGGCGAGAGCGGAAGCTCTGTGACTCCTGTTACTTCGACCGCTTCGACCTGGTGGACGCCCCCGAGCGCATCGAGGTACGTGTCTGCGCGCAGTGCGGCGCGGTCCACCGCGGCAACCGCTGGGTGGACGTCGGCGCGCGCGACTACACCGACGTCGCCATCGAGGAGGTCAGCGACGCGCTCGGCGTCCACGTCGACGCCGCCGACGTCTCCTGGCAGGTCGACCCCGAGCAGGTCGACCAGAACACCATCCGGATGCACTCGTACTTCTCCGGCGTCGTCCGGAGCACCGTCGTCGAGGAGGACGTCACCGTGCCGGTCAAGATATCCCGCCAGACCTGCACCCGCTGCGGTCGCATCGCCGGCGACTACTACGCCAGCACGGTCCAGGTCCGAGCGGTCGGGCGCACGCCGACCGCCGAGGAGACGGAGCGCACCCGCGAGATAGCGACCGAGATAGTCGAGGAGATGGAGGCCACGGGCGACCGCGACGCCTTCGTCACCGACGTGAGCGAGACCGAGGACGGTCTCGACCTGAAGGTGTCGACGACGAACATCGGCAAGAAGATAGCGAGCAAGCTGATCGAGGAGTTCGGCGGCGACTTCTCCGATTCGGAAACCCTGGTGACCGAGGACGAGGACGGCAACGAGGTGTACCGGGTCACGTACGCCGTCCGGCTCCCCCCGTTCACGCCGGGCGACGTCATCGACCCCCGGGACGAGGGGGGTCCAGTCCTGGTCAGGAGCGTCCGGAGCAACCTCAAGGGCCGACGGCTCACGACGGGCGACCCGTTCGAACTGCGCTTCGACGACGACGACGCGCCCGAACCGCGGAAACTCGGCCGCGTCGAGGACGCCGAGGAGACGACGCTGGTCGCGACCGAGGACGAACACGCCGTCCAGGTGCTCGACCCCGAGACCTACCGGACGAAGACGGTCGCGCGCCCCGACTACCTCGACGCGGACGCCGACAGCGTTCCGGTGCTGAAGAGTCGTGCGGGGCTGCACGTCCTCCCAGACGAGTCCGGGGAGAGCGGATGACCGACGGCGTCGACCGCGACGCCCCCGACCGGGACGGTGGCGGCGCCGCCGAGGACGACCCGGCGCTCGCCGCCGTCGTCGAGAAGCCCCGCGCCGAGGACGCCATCGCCGCGCTCGACGCGGAGGGCGTCTACGACGACTCGCGGAAGGTGCGCGAGCGCGACGCCGAGACGGTCGAACTCCCGGTCGTCGACCGTCCGAGGGAGACCGCGGTCCGCGACGTCGTCGAGCAGGTCGCTCCCGAACCTCGCCTGCCGGACCTCGAAGCGCGTCTCCGGGCGCGCGGCTGGTCCGACGACGAGGTGGCGCGCGCGCCGGGGTCGTGGGCGGTCGTCGGCACCGTGATACTCGTGGAGTTCGGCGACTGCCGGCGCCGCGAGGCGGTCGGCGAGGCGCTGCTCGAACTCCACGGCGAGGCCGACACCGTCCTCGCGCGCGGCGGCATCTCCGGCGAGCACCGCGAACCGGACGTGACCGTCGTCGCGGGCGAGGGCGACACCGAGACGGTCCACGTCGAACACGGCACGGAGTACGCCCTCGACTTCGCGGAGGTGATGTTCTCGCCCGGCAACAAGCGCGAACGCGCCCGGATGGGGGAGGTCGTCGAGGCCGGCGAGCGCGTCCTCGACATGTTCGCCGGCATCGGCTACTTCACGCTCCCGATGGCCCGCGCCGGGGCCGAGGTGACGGCGGTCGAGCGCAACCCGGCGGCGTTCCGGTTCCTCGTCGAGAACGCCGTCCTCAACGGGGTCCAGGACCGCGTCGACGCCTACAGGGCGGACTGCCGGGACGTGGCGGCCAGCGCCGAGCGCGTCGTCATGGGCTACTACGGCGTCGACGAACCGCGTTCGGAGGGGCACGGGACGCGGTCCCGCGAGGCGCACGAGTACCTCGACGCCGCGCTCGCCGCGCTGGAGTCCGGCGGCGTCGTTCACTTCCACTCGGCGACGCCCGAGAATCGCCTCTGGGACCGTCCGGTCGGACGACTCCGCGAGGCCGCGAGCGAGCGCGGACGCGAGGTCGAGGTGCTCGACCGTCGGCGCGTCAAGAGCCACAGCGAGGGCGTGTGGCACGTCGTCGTCGACGCGCGGGTCGCGTAGCCCCCGTCTCGCTTCCGGGAATCCGTCGCCGTCCGACGGCGGTCGCCGGGCGGCGCATTCTTTTTCGTCCGCCGCGTAGCGGACGGCATGACGACCGACCCGTGCGACGGCTGTGGGACGGAGGTGTCCATCGCGGGAGGAATCGCCAATCTCTGGTCGTTCGGGGGGCAGACGACCGACGGGATGACCCTGGAGTTCGAGGACGGCAGCGAGCATTTCCTCTGTTACGCCTGTATCGAGCAGTTGCCGGACCATCCGACGAGCGAGGACGTGGCGGCCCTCCCGGAGCGGACGGAGTGAGGGGAGCGCTACTCCCGGAGGAGCGAGGGCCGGTCGCCCTCGACGGCCTCGGGGACGCCTAAGAGGTCGGCGACGGTCGGCGCGACCCGCCGGGCGTCCACCTCGTCGGCGTCGACGTCGGGAGCGGCCGGCCCGCCGAGGCCGTACGCCGGTAGGGTCTCCCCGTCGACGCGGCCGTGCGAACCGCCGACCTTCGTCGGGTCGAGCGAGGCGAGGCCCTCCTCTCCGAAGAACAGCTCGCAGGGGTCGAAGCCGGGCTTGGCGTGGATGTCCATGTCGTTCGCGTACGACGGCGCGTCGGCGCGGTCGCGCCACCAGTAGTACTGGAACCACGCGTCCGGTTCCGCGACGAGGACGAGGTCGCCCGCGTTCGGGTGGTCGACGCCGCGCTCTTCTCTCCCCTCCTCGCCCAGCACCTCGTCGACGCCGTCGAGTCCCCGGAGCGCCTCGCGTGCGTCGTCGACGCTGTCCGTGTAGACGTGGGCGACCTGGTGGTCGACCATCGCGAAGGCGTCCGAGTTCGCCAGGTCGACCTCCTCGCCGCCCTCGCCTCCCTCGCTCTCGCGGGTGACCGACAGCAGGCCGGCCTCGCGTAACGCCCGGTTGGGGAAGGCGGGCCGGTCCACGTCGTGGAAGCCGTACTCGCTGACGACGTTCACGACCGTCTCGTCCCAGCGGTCGTCCGCCCGGAGCGCGGCGAGGAACTCGCCGACGAGAGCGTCGACCTCGCCGACCGCCGAGCGCAGTTCCTCGCCGGGGCCGTGCCGGAGTCCGGCGTAGTCGAGGTGGGGGACGTACGCCCAGAGCAGGTCGGGGTCGAACCGCTCGACGGCCTCGGTCGCCGCGTCGAGTATCCACTCGCTGCTCGCCTCGTCGGCGGCCGGACCCCAGTAGTTGTGCAGCGGGAAGTGGCCGTACTCTTCCCGGAGGTCGTCGTAGAACCCGTCGGGGTTCGTCCAGCAGTTCATCTCTATCAGGTCGTCGTTCTCGTCCTCGATGGGCGACGGCGTGACGGCCACGTCGGCGTCCGACCCGACGAGGTGCTGGAAGAAGAGCGCGCCCGTCGTCGTCCCGGCGTCGCGGGCCGTCTCCCAGACCCGGTCGCGGTCGCCGCGGTCGCGCTCCCAGAACGCCACCTCGTCGGCCTCGCGGTCGTACTCGCCGCTGGCGACGTCGCCGTGCTCGCCCGGCGACCGCCCCGTGGCGAGCGTCGTCTGCGCGGGGACGGTGAGCGCGGGGAACTGCGGTCGCATCGCCGACACGTCGTCGAGGAGGCCGGCGAGGTTCGGGGCGAGGTCCTCGGTGACGTGCTCCGGCCGCAGGCCGACCACGTCGAGCACGACGACCCGTCCCGCGTCGGCCCCGGTCATCGAGTCCCTCCGGACCCTGCCCGGTCGCCTCCCGCCGCGCCGGCGTGGCGTTCGACGTACTCGCGGAGGGCGTCGAACTGCCGGGAGAGGCCGTGCTCGTCGACGCCCAGCGGCGACTTGAAGAACGACGCGAGCTGGGGCTGGAGGCCGCCCTCGTCGTGCTCGTCGGCGTGGGCGGCCAGTCGCACGAGGTCGAGGACGAGCGGCGCGGCCAGCGCCGAGTCCGACCCCTCCCACGTGAACTGCAGCTTCATCCGCGTGTCGAGGAACCCCTCGAAGCGGACGTCGTCCCACGCGGTCTTCCAGTCGCCCAGCGGGGGCGTGTAGTCGATGCGCACCCGGTCGTGGAACTCCTCGTCGAGGATGCCGTCGAGGACGCCGCCCTTGCTCGCCAGCTTGCCCGCCTCGTTCGCCTCGTCCTCAAGCACCTGGCCGTCGGCGTTCCCGAGGATGTTGTGGCTCTCCCACGACCGCACGCGGAGGTTCCGCTGGGCGAACATCGGCGCGAGAGCGGACTTCACGAGCGTCTCGCCGGTCTTGCCGTCCCGCCCCATGTGGGGCACGGACTTCTCTTCGGCCAGTTCCCGCAGGCCGCCCAGCGCCGACCCCGCGCTCGGCGTGAAGTTGACGTAGGGGCGTCCGTCGACGAGCGCGGCGTACGCGTAGAGGGCGCTGGCCGGCAGGTCGCCGTCGTCCTCGTCGACGGCGCGCTCGAACGCCTCGCGGGTGTCGTACTGCCCCGGGTCGTCGACCGGCGGTTCGGTCGAGGAGACGTTCACGACGACGACGCGGTCCAGGTCGTGGTCGTCCGCGAACGCCCGGTAGTCGGCCCGAATCCGGTCGACGATTCCCGCGAGGGAGTGCTCCGAGAGCGTCTCGTCGGCGGCGCCTTCGACGGCTCGCCCGCAGTTGACCGCCGTCCCCGTCCGAATCCGGTCGTCGATGGCTTCGAGGTCGTCGGCGACCGCCTCGACCGTCTCCGGCGACGGGGTGCCGCTCTCCGACAGCGAGCGCGCCGTCGCGACGACGGACGTCTCGGGGACGTCGTGCCCGCCGAAGACGACGTCCCCGACGTCCGGCAGGTCGAGTCGCGCGCACGGCGGCCGCGCCGTGACCAGTCCCGTCGCGTCCGTCTCGCCGGCGGCGATGGCGCGCGCGCCGACCATCGCCGTCGTCGCCACGTTGCCGCGCGCGCCGACGAGCCACGCGCCGGTTCGCGTCACGGCTGCTCCCGTCGGTCGCGCTCGGTCGCGTGCTCCTCTGCTCCGCTCTCCGTTCTCGTCACGTCGCGGAGTACGTCGATTGTCGTACGCATTCGTCAGGAGAAGGGACGGCTCGCCATTGATTCTTGTTGCCGAGAGGTCCGTCGCACTAACTCGCGGACGACGCCCTGGCGGCGTTCTCGTGGACGATACGCCGTCTCTCGTCTCGCACCGACGCCGACGCGTCGTCACGTAACGAATCTGGACAAAACGTACAACAGGTCGTGTTCGTAAGTGGGTAACTACAATGCGTATCATCGACCCGCACATGCACATGGTGTCTCGCTCGAGTCGCGACTACGAGCGAGCACGTCGCGCCGGCGTCGAGTGTTGCGTCGAACCGGCGTTCTGGAGCGGGCAGGACAAACGCAACGCAGGGGCGTTCTTCGACTACTTCGAGCAGATAATCGAACACGAGACCGACCGCGCGGAGCGCGCGGCCGGGATGGACCACTACGTGACCATCGGTCTCGAACCGAAGGAGGCGAACTACCGGGAGATGGCCGAAGCGGTGCTCGACCGCATCCCGGAGTACCTCGACCGCGACCCCGTCGTCGGCGTCGGCGAGATCGGGTACGACCAGCAGACCGACGACGAGGACTACGCCCTCCGGAGACAGCTCCGGATGGCCGAGGAGCGAGAACTGCCGGTCATCGTCCACACGCCGCACGAGAACAAGCCGTCCGGCACGGAGCGCATCGTCGACGTCATCGAGGACGAGGGGGTGACCCAGGAGCGCATCGTCATCGACCACAACACCGAGAACACCATCGACGTCGCCGCCCAGACGGACTGCTGGCTCGGATTCACGCTCTACCCCGGCAAGCTGAAGGACGAACTCGCCATCGACCTGCTGGAGGAGTACGGCACCGACAAGATGGTCCTGAACAGCGCGGCCGACTGGGACCCCTCCGACCCCCTCGCCGTGCCGAAGGCCCGCGACAAGATGCTCGACCGGGGATGGGACCGCGAGGAGGTTCGCAAGGTCGTCTTCGAGAACCCCTACGAGTTCTTCGACCAGTCGCCGAACTTCGACTACGAGCCCTGACCATGCAGTTCGGCTTCTCCACCAACGCCTTCCGGGAGTACCAGCTCGAAGACGCCGTCGAGGTGCTCGCCGACGCCGGCTACGACGGCGTCGAGATACTGTTCGACGAGCCCCACCTCTACCCGCCGGAGGCGGGCGAACGCGAGGTGAAGCGCGTTCGCGAGGTGTTCGACCGGAACGACGTCGCGGTCAGCAACTGCAACGCGTTCATGCTCAGCGCCGTCGAGCGCAGCGACGAGAGCCGGGCGGCGGAGTACGCCCGCGAGACGGAGCCGTTCCACCACCCCTCGTTCGTCGAACCCGACCCGGACGACCGCCGGACGCGGGTCGCCTACACCGAGGCCGCCCTGGAGACGGCGGCCGCGCTCGACGCGCCACACATCTCCGTCCAGCCCGGCGGCCCCGTGCCGGAGGGGACGTCCCGCGAGCGGGCGCTGGACGAGTTCGTCGACGGACTGCGACGAGTCGCGGCGAAGGCGGAGGACGTGGGCGTCGACGTGCTCGTCGAACCCGAACCCGACCTGCTGGTCGAGACCTCCGGGGAGTTCCTCGACCTGCTGGACCGGGTGGACTCGCCCCGGGTCGGCTGTAACTTCGACGCCGGCCACTTCTTCTCCGCCGGCGAGGACCCCGTGGCGCTCGTCGACGAACTCGCGGAGTACACCGGCCACTACCACCTGGAGGACATCCCCGCCGACCGCACTCACGAGCACACCCAGCTGGGCGAGGGGGCGATGGATATCGAGGGGTTCCTCGCGGCGGTCGAGGAGACGGGCTACGACGGCTTCGTCACCGTGGAACTGTACCCCTACGAGGAGACGGCGGCGGAGACGGCCCGCGAGGCCCTCGCGTACCTCGACGAACGCGGGTGGACCTGACGGTGACGTCGGAGCGCGTCGGGACCCGTCGGACGGTCGCCGACTACGCGGCGCTGGTGCGCGTTCCGAACCTCTTCACCGCGCCGCCCGACGTGCTGGCGGGCGCCGCCCTCGCGACCCTGGCCGGCGGCGCGGTCGGCGCGACGGACCTCTTCGCCGTCGCCGTCGCCTCGCTGCTCCTCTACGCGGGCGGGACGACGCTGAACGACTACTTCGATGCACCCGTCGACGCCGAGGAGCGCCCGGAGCGTCCCATCCCCTCGGGGCGCGTCCCGCGGCGAACGGCGCTGGCGCTCGGGGCGGCGTTCCTCGTCGCCGGCGTCCTCCTCGCGCTCGTCGCGGGCGGTCGTCCGGCGGTCGTGGCCGCCCTCCTCGCGCTCGGCGTCGCGCTGTACGACGGCCCCCTGAAGGGCGGTCTCGCGGGATTCCTCGCGATGGGATCGATCCGTGGGTTGAACGTCGTCCTCGGCGTCGTCGCCGCTGGACGGCTCCCCGGCGTCCCGCCGTGGCTGCTGGCGGTCCCGCTCGTCGTCGCGGCCTACGTCGCCGCGTTCACGTCGATGGCGGCGTCGGAGGCGACGGGGACGAGCAGGCGGGCGGTCGCCGTCGCGATGGCGGGGACCGCTCCGGCCGGTCTGTCGGTTCCGGTCGTCGCACTGGTCGCCGAGGGGACCGGCAGGAGCGTCGTCCTCTCCGTGCTGCTCGCCGGGGGCTTCCTCGCGTGGACCGGTCACGCCCTGGGGCGGGCGTACGACGACCCCTCGCCCGGCACGGTCGGCCCGGCGGTCGGCACCTGCGTGCTCGCCCTGGTCGTCCTCGACGCGGCGTTCGCCGCCATCGCCGGCGTCGCGTGGGCCGTCCTCGCGCTCGCCTTCCTCGCCCCCGCCGTCGGCCTGTCGCGTGCCTTCGACGTGTCCTGAACGGCTCGAAGATTTTTAGGGCTGAATTGGATAATTCGAAGCGTGAATCTGGCTTTTTCGACGAACGCCTACACCCGTCACTCGCTACCGGAGGCGATAGCGCGCATCGCCGACCACGGTTACGACGGCGTCGAGTTGCTCGGCGACGAACCGCACGCGTACTTCCCGGAGTTCGACGGCGAGGACGAGCGAGCGACGCTCGACGCGCTGGCGGAGACCGGTCTCGCGGTGTCGAACGTCAACGCCAACACCGCGACCGGGTACTACGACGACGCGCCGCCGTCGTCGTTTTTCGACCCGAGCGTCGTCACCGCAGCCGACGACGAACGCGAGTGGCGCGTCGAGTACACGAAACGCGCCGTCGACCTCGCCGAGGCGACCGGCGCCCCCGCGGTCTGTCTGGCGACCGGGCGCCCGCTCCCCGGCACCCCGCCCGAGGCGGCCCACGGGTACCTCCGGGAGTCGCTCCACGAGATTCTCGACTACGCCGAACCGCGGGACGTCGAGGTCGGCATCGAGTTCGAACCGGAACTGCTCGTCGAGTGCACCGACGAGGTGCTCGACCTCATCGACGACGTCGGCCGGGACTCGCTCGGCGTCAACCTGGACGTCGGCCACGCGGCGGTGTACGGCGAGGACCTGACCGAGAGCATCCACCGGAGCGCCGGCCACATCACGGGCGTCCACGTCGAGGACATCGTCGGGGGGCGCCGTGGCAAACACTACCACCGCATTCCGGGCGAGGGGGACCTCGACTTCGCCGCCGTCTTCGACGCCCTGGACGACGTCGGCTACGACGGCTTCGTGACGCTCGAACTGTACACGTACCCCGACGAACCGGACCGGGCCGCCCGCGAGGCGTACGAGGCGCTGTCGGGATTCGTCTGACGTCGCGCCGCACCTGGAAGATTTCCAATATTTATCACGCAGCCCAAATCCTTATCCAACTCAGAGCCCAAATTATGATATATGGATGATGAATCAGTCGAAGGTAGCGGTAGCTCTCGCTCGCGCCGACGGACGCTCCTGAAATCGGTCGGCGTCGGCGGGGTGACCGCTCTCGCCGGATGTAGCTCTCCGACCGGCGACGAGCAGAACCAGGGCGGTTCCACGACGAAAGAGGACACCGGTACCAAGAGCCAGCCGAAGGAGTTCCACCTCAACGGACTCACTTCCGGCTGGATCGGCCAGCAACCGAAGTCGATAGCGGAGACGGTGAACCCGACGCTGTCGCTGGAGCCGGGACGGCAGTACGAGATAGTCTGGACGAACAAGGACGGCGCGCCGCACAACGTCGTCATCGAGAACGACGCCGGCGACAAACTCGTCGAGTCGAAGATCGTCCAGAAGCAGGGGAAGACCCAGACGGTCACCTTCACCGCGAAGAAGGAGATGACCCAGTACTACTGCGCCGTGCATCCGTCCTCGATGCGCGGCGATCTCCAGTTCGGCAAGGGCGGCGGCAAAGAGGAGGAGGAAAAGCGGGCCGTCCCGAAGGGCGAGAGCGTCGGCGTCGAGTCCATCGCCGACGGCTTCACCTATCCCATCTCGATGAAGTACGCCCAGGAGAACCGCGACCGCCGGTTCATCGTCGACCAGACCGGCCAGATATCCGTTCACGGGCCGAACGGACTCCGCGAAGAGCCGTTCCTCAACGTGACGGACCAGATGGTGAACCTCCAGTCGTACTACGACGGGGGCTTCCAGCCCGGCGCGCTCAAGATGGACGAGCGCGGCCTCCTCGGCCTGGCGTTCCACCCGAACTTCTCCCAGAACCGCAAGTTCTACGTCCACTACAGCGTCCCGCCGAAGAACGCGAACGTCGACGTCCCGAAGAAGTGGGACCACGCCCAGCGCTTCTCGGAGTTCGAGGCGACGCAGGACTTCAGCACGGCCGACCCCGAGTCCGAGCGCGTCCTACTGGAGATTCCGCATCCGCAGTTCAACCACAACGCCGGCCCCATCCTCTTCGGCCCCGACGGCTACCTCTACATGACGATGGGCGACGGTGGCGGTGCGAACGACACCTACCTCGGTCACGTCGACGACTGGTACGACGGCAACGCGGGCGGAAACGGCCAGGACGTCACGGACAACCTGCTCGGGACCATCCTCCGCATCGACGTAGACAGTCGGGACGGCGACAAGCCGTACGGCGTTCCGGACGACAACCCGTTCGTCGGCAAGGAGGGTAAAGACGAGATATTCGCCTGGGGCCTGCGCAACCCCTGGCGGGCGACGTTCAACGACGGGACGCTGTACGTCGCCGACGTCGGCCAGTCGCTGTACGAGGAGGTGAACACCATCGAGAAGGGCGGCAACTACGGCTGGAACGTCAAGGAGGGGACCGTCTGTTTCAACGCGTCCAAGGCGAGCAAGCCGGCCGGCAACTGCCCGCAGAAGTCGCCGCGGGGCAACGAGCTGAAAGACCCCGTTCTCCAGTACCAGCACACGAAAGACGGCACCAGCATCGGCGTCGCCATCGTGGGCGGTTACGTCTACGACAACGACGCCGTCTCCGGGCTGAAGGGGAAGTACGTCTTCGGCGACTGGACTAGCGACCCGACGTTCCGCGAGCCCGCCGGCCGCCTGTTCGCCGCGCCGGTGCAGGGCGACGAGAAGATGGGCAAGATGAAAGAGCTCACCGTGCCCGGCCAGGAGGGCGGGACGCTCGGGCGGTACGTCAACGCGTTCGCCCGCGACAGCGACGGCGAACTGTACGTGCTGACCACCAAGCGCGCGGTGCCCGAGGGCAACACGGGCGAGGTGCTCAAGATCGTCCCCCCGAAGGAGGGGAGCGAAACGACGACGGGCGAGTCCACCACCACCGGAACCACGACTGGCGACGACACCACTTCCACTACCACCGGGGGGAACACCACCACCGCCGGCGGGAACGCAGAGAACTAACTGCTACGGAAGCGCCGCTCGTCGTCCCGCTGGTCGTCGAGGGAAACTGGGGCGGCGAGGGAGGGGTTCGAGGCAGGAGTCGTCCATGGCAGCGACCCTCGCCATCCGGACGTATCTTCGCCTCCGGTATATGCTTTCTGTCATGTCGGCGGTCGCGGACCCGGACCGGCAGGTTTTACGCCCCGGCTTTCGTCGGGTGAATCGTGAACCCCGAGCGGATTTTCGAGGAGTTTCCCGCGCCCTCCTACCGGGGCAACCAGCGCGACGCCCTCGCCGACGTGCGGGACGCGTTCGCGTCCGGCAACGACGTGGTGCTGGTGCGAGCGCCGACCGGGAGCGGCAAGTCGCTGCTCGCGCGGGCCATCGCGGGGTGCGCCCGCCGGCCGGACGACGCCGCGCCGAGCGACGCGACGGGGGCGTACTACACCACGCCGCAGGTCTCCCAGCTGGACGACGTGGCGGCCGACGCCCTGCTCGACGACCTGAAGATAATCCGGGGCAAGCGCAACTACTCCTGCATCCTGCCGGGCGAGAAAGACACCCCCGTGGACCGCGCTCCCTGCGCCCGCGAGAAGGGGTACGACTGCTCGGTGAAGCACCGCTGCCCGTACTTCTCCGACCGCGCCATCGCCAGCAACCGCGAGATAGCGGCGATGACGCTGGCGTACTTCATGCGAACCGCGGGGTCGGAGGTGTTCCGCAAGCGCGACGTCGTCGTCGTCGACGAGGCGCACGGCCTCGCGGAGTGGGCGGAGATGTACGCCGCCATCGAACTGAACCCGCGCACCGTCCCCATCTGGGACGACGTCGACGTGCCCGCGGTCGAGAGCATCGACCGCGCGGTGCGGTACGCCGAGCGCCTCTCGAACGTCTGCGAGCGCGAGAAGGACGACCTGCTCGCGAAGCAGGAACTCTCCCCCGCGGAGGCCGCCCGGCGGGACCGCCTGCAGGAACTCATCTCGGAACTCGACTGGTTCGTCTCCGACTACCGCGACCCCGACAGCGCGACCGAGTGGGTGGTCGACCAGTCCGACGGGACGGGCGGCCCGCTCACCATCAAGCCGATGAACCCCGAGCGCTACCTCGCCCACACCGTCTGGGACCGCGGGAACCGGTTCGCGCTCCTGTCGGCGACCATCCTGAACAAGGCGGCGTTCTGCCGGCAGGTCGGCCTCGACCCCGACGACGTCGCGCTCGTCGACGTCGGCCACACGTTCCCCGTCGAGAACCGACCGCTGTACGACGTGACCCAGGGGAAGATGACCTACGAGCACCGCGACGACACCCTGCCGGCCATCGCCCGGACGCTCGTCCGCATCATGCAGGCCCATCCCGACGAGAAGGGCATCGTCCACGCCCACTCCTACGCCATCCAGGAGCGACTCGCCGACAGCCTCGCCGAGTTCGGCGTCGGCGACAGGGTGCGCGCACACGACCGGGAGAGCCGCGACGCCGACCTCGAAGCGTGGAAGGCGACCGACGACCCGGACGTGTTCCTCTCGGTGAAGATGGAGGAGGCGCTCGACCTGCACGGCGACCTCGCGCGCTGGCAGGTGCTCTGCAAGGCGCCGTTCGCCAACACCGGCGACTCGCGGGTCGCCCACCGCCTCGAACAGGGCCAGTGGGCGTGGTACTACCGCTCCGCGCTCCGGACCGTCATCCAGGCCTGCGGTCGCGTCGTGCGCTCGCCCGACGACTTCGGCGCGACCTACCTCGCCGACTCCAGCCTGCTCCAGCTGTTCGACCGGGCGCGCTCGGACATGCCCGACTGGTTCGCCGACCAGGTCGACCGCACGGAGCGCCCGGACCTGCCCGCGTTCGACCCCGCCGACGCGGGCGACGGAGCGAGCGGGTACGCGGGACGGTCGCGGCGAGGGCGGTCCGGCGGCGGCGAGTTGGCGGGGACGGACGGCTCCGGCGGCTCGCGGGACCGCGAGAACAGTCCGATGGCGGACGTGTGGGACGTCGAGTAGTCAGAACAGGGTCACGGCGTACGCGAGTCCCGACCCGACCATCAGTAGGACGAAGAACAGCGAGATGAACTTCTGTCGAACGTTCTCCATGTTCGTCCTCGGACGGCGACCGGCATAACTGTTCGGGTCGCGAGAGGTTCGGCGTCACAGCGTCGCGGCCAGTTCGCGCAGGCGGTCGATGCCGTCGCGGACGAACGGGACGCCGTGGCCCATCGCGGCGACCGCGAACGACGGGGTGCGCTCCGCGAGCGACCGGACGCTGTCGCGCACCGCGGCGGTGTCGTAGCTCATCAGCCACGTCGAGGCCGCGAGTTCCCCGCCGTCCTCCCGGACGAGGTCGCCGAGGAACGCCGCGTCGAGGGCTTCGCTGACGTAGACGACGTGGCCCGGCGTGTGCCCCGGGGTGTGGTAGGCGGTGAAGCTCCCGACCGCGTCGCCGTCCTCGACCGTTCGCACGGGGAGGTCCGACGCGGACAGCAGCGGTCGGGTGACCCGCTGGAGCGCGCCCTTGTGGTTGTGCCAGTCCGGGGGTCGCTCGCCGGACAGCAGCGGCGCGTCGGCCGCGCCGACGTACACCGGCGCGTCGAGGTCGGCGAGGCGGGCGAGCGCGCCGACGTGGTCGAAGTCGTAGTGGGTGACCAGCACGCGGTCGACGTCGGCGACGTCGTAGCCCGCGTCGCGGACGCCCGTCGCGATTCTCCCGTAGTCGAACGGCGTGCCGGCGTCGACGAGCGTCAGCGACCCGTCGTCGTCCGCGAGATAGCAGTTCACGTTCCCGAGGTCGAGCCACCAGCAACCGTCCGCGAGTTCCGTGGCCATACCCGTCTCGTGGACGGCCAGTCACTTCAGCGTGAGCGGGCGCGAGGGGTCGCCGTCGGCCCAGAGCGCGTCTGACGGACGTCAGCCGTGCCCGGAACGAACAAGTCCCCCGGCGCGAAAAGGTGGGGACATGAACGCGACGCGCGTCGGCCTCTGGCTGGTGGTGGTCGGCCTGTTGCTGTTCGTCGGCGCGGCGGCGACGGTCCCCTCGGGGGGATGTGCGGCCGTCGAGTCGGTGAGCGACGTGGCGAGCTGCGCGACGGAATCCGGATACGGGCTGGTGTACGGCGGCCTCGGGGTCGCCATCGTCGGGGTGGTCGTCTGGGCCGCCGGGACGACGCTGACGCTCGTGCGGAGCATCACGACGTAGCTCCCCGGTCTCGACGCGTTCCCGGTCAGGTGCTCGAACTGCCGCGGTCGTACTGGCGGTCGGCGCGGTGCTCGCTGATGAGGCGGTCGAGCTGTTCGGACTTCTGCTCTATCCGGCGCTGTTCGGCGCGGTCGTGCCAGTCGTCGACGACCGCCTCCACCTCGCTCTCGCGGGCGACGGCGAGTTCGTCGACCTCCTGCATCGTCACGTCGTCGGCCGGTCCGACCGGAATCCCGCGGTCGAAGAGGACGTCGTCGGCCACGTCGGAGATGCCGCCCTCCTTCAGCACGACGCGGGGGTTCACCTCCGCGAGTCGTTCGGCGGTCGAGCGCCCCGCGCCGCTGGCGTCCCGCAGGTAGACCACGTCGCCCTCCGCCAGCCCGTAGTTCTCGTGGGCCTCCCGGATGGCGTCCTTCGTGAACTTCCGGACCGGTTTGACGGGAACGAGGTCCTTCTTCTCGGCGGCGACGTCGCTGAAGTTCGAGTGGTCGAGCTTCCAGAGCTGCTTGAGCCGGTCGAACTTGTCCTCCAGTTCCTCGATGCGCTCGTCGCGCTCGTCGAGTTCGCGCTCCAGGCGGTCGGTCTCGCGCTCGAGCCGCGACACCTGACGGCGTTCGCGGGCGTCCCGGCGTTCCTCGCGGCGCGCCTCCGTGAGTTCGTCCTCCAGTTCGGCGATGCGGTCGTCCTTCTCGGAGACCGTCGCCTCGAGGTCCGAGACGTGCGACGTGAGTCGTTCGACCTGCGACTCAAGCTGCTTGATGCGTTTCTCCTCCTCGGAGAGTTCGCGGACCGTGTGCTCGGTCGTCTCCTCCTCCTCGTCGCCGTCGTCCTCGGTCAGGTCGGTCAGGGCCGTCTCGACGCTCTCCTCGCCGGCGACGACGCGCGCGATGACCTCGCCGCGGGAGACGCCCGCGGGCACCTTCTCGGTGATGCGGTCGAACTGGTCCTCGCGGTCGTCGAAGGCGAACAGCGCGGCCGCCATCGCGTCGCGCTCGTGGTCGTTGTCGTAGCTCTGCTCGCGCGTCCGGTGCTGTTTCTCGTCGACCGGGAGGTCCTTCGCGGGCGTCCACCCGGCGGCGTCGAAGCTCCGCCGTATCTTCTCGACCGTCTCCGGCATCGGCGTCACGTCCGCCGCGACGACGACGGGTCGCCCCCGCTCGATTATCCACTCGATGACCTCGGCGGTGTCGGCCGTCCGCGTGCTCAACACGTCGAGCAGCGTGCCGTCGAGGTCCGCGAGCGCCACCGCCGTCGTCGTCCCGGGGTCGATGCCGACGACGACGTGGTCGCGACGCTTGACGAGCGGTTCGAACTCGATGCCGTCGCGTCGCAGGCGCTCTATCTCGACCCGGACGTCGCCGTTACGCCGGGCGGAGACGGGGATGTCCTCCGGGCGCGCCTCGACCTCGAACACCGCGTTGGCGAAGCCGCCGTACTTCTCGGTCGCGTCGCGCTCGTAGTCGAGGCCGGCGTCGTCGAGTTCGGACTCGACGTCCCGGGTCGTCTCCTTGACCGAACCGTGGATGCGGCGCGTGTAGCGGTCCTCGCTCCAGCCCCCCTTGCCGGTCGAGCGTCCGCGGGCGACCTTCACCTCGGTCGTGTCGGTGAACGCCGACACCTCCTGGCCGACGTTCATCGCGGCCAGCCGCGCCGCCGCCTCGGCCTCCTCCATCGGGTCCTTGCCGTAGGGGACCCCGTGCCGCGAGGCGACCCGCGAGAGCGGTTCCGGACGCTCGTCGCCGGTCACCTGCACGAGCCGCGTGCCGTCCGGTAGCTCGCGCAGGAAGTGGACGAGGGCGTCCTTGTCCGACGCGAGTTCGTACATGTTGTCCGTGGCCACGAGCGCCGGCTGCTCGTCCTCGATGAGCCGCCGGAGCTTCCGGTAGGAGACCACGTCGCGGTCGAGTCGTTCCCCGTCGTAGACGACGAGCGCGTAGGAAGGAGCGTCACCCCGCACGTCCCCGCTCTGTACGTCGACGCCGAACACCAGCGCGTCCAGCGCACTCGTTCGCTCGCTCACGTATCGGAGTACGGTCCTCCGAAATATAAATCCGGCGCGGGGGGTCGGGTCGCCGGCGCCGAACGCCGCTAGTCGTCCTGGCTCACCAGTTCGAACCGCCTGACCTTCCCGCTCGTCGTCCGGGGGAGCCGCCGAACGAACTCGACTTCGCGGGGGTGCTTGTAGGGGGCCGCGTTCTCCAGACAGTGGTCCCGTATCTCGGCCGCGTCGGGGTCCGCGCCGTCGGCCGCGACGACGAAGGCCTTCACCGTCTCGCCCCGGCGCTCGTCCGGGACGCCGACGACGCTGGCGTCCTCGACGGCCGGATGGTCGTGCAGCACCTCCTCGACCTCCCGCGGATAGACGTTGTACCCGGCTGTGAGGATGACGTCGGACTTGCGGCCGAGCACCTCGTAGTAGTTGTCCTCGTCCCGGCGGACCACGTCGCCGGTCCGGAAGTAGCCGTCGTCGGTGAACGCGGCCGCGGTCTCCTCGGGACGCTCGTGGTAGCCCGCCATGACGTGCGGACCGCGGACGAGCAGTTCACCGGACTCGCCCGGCGGCACCTCCTCGCCGTCCTCGTCGACGACCTTGCAGTCGGTCGCCCGGAACGGCTGACCGATGGTCCCCGGGCGCGGGCCGAACGTCGCGTTGATGCCGGCGTGGGTGCCGCCGCCGGTCTCGGTGAGGCCGTACGCCTCGAACAGGTCGACCCCGGCCTCCGCCTCGAAGCGCTCCTGGACCGCGCCCGGCATGTCCGTACCGCCCTCCATCACCTCCTGTAAGCTCGACAGGTCGTACTCGCCGAACTCGTCGTGGTTGATGATGTCGACGTACATCGCGGCGACGGCGCCGAACTTCGTGATGGACTCGGACTCGATGGTCGCCATGGCGGCTCCGGGGTCCCACTCCTCCGGGTCCTGGAGGTACACCGAGGCCCCGCGGACCAGCGGCTGCCACGTCCGGTTGACGAAGCCCGCGATGTGCGACAGCGGGAGCACGGAGAGGAACCGCTCCTCCTCGGCGTCGAGCGCCGTGCGCTCGAACCCGACGAACGACTGCGCTCGCAGGTTCCGGTGGGTGAGCAGGACGCCCTTCGGCTCGCCGGTCGTGCCGCTGGTGTACGGCTGCATGGCGACGTCGTCGTCGGCACGGTCGACGACCGTGGGGTCGCCGTCCACGTCCGCGAAGCGCACCGCGTCGTCGAACGGCGTCGCCCCCTCGGCGCTCCCCCGGACGACGACCGCGGGGTCGATCTCGACGGCGTCGATGGCGGTCTCGGCCGTCCCGAGCAGCGACTCGTGGACGACCAGCGCGGCGGCGTCGGCGTCCCCGACGCGGTAGGCGACCTCCCGCGGACTGAACTGCGGGTTCAGCGGCGTGAACGGCGTCCCGGCCTTGACCGCGCCGAGCGCGGCGACGACGAACTCCGGACCGTTCGGCAGCAGTATCCCGACGCGGTCGCCCGGTCGCAGGCCGAGGTCGCGAAGTCCGCCGGCGAACCGCGCCGAGCGGTCGCGCAGTTCCGCGTGCGAGTACGCGACGCCGTCCATCTCCAGCGCGAGCCGTCCGGGATGGGTTCCGGCCGTCTCGTCGTACAGCCGCCCGACGTTGCCCGACCGGGCCCTCGCCGAGAACGCGGTGGATTCCATACCCGCCACGCCGACGCGCGCGCGAAAAAAGCGCGGCAACAGTTCACGGTCGTAGAACGCCCGTAACGGGGGGTCCCGGTCGGCAGTCGACCGCTATCGTCCGACTCGGCCGGGTCAGGACCGGCCTTCGAAGCGTAACGCGGCCCTGAGCGCTCGCCGTCGCGGGGCCACGGCGAGCGTACCGCGTCGCGGGAGGACCCCAACGACGGGGTTGGCGGTCGTTGACCGACGCTAACCGGGTTGCGCCGTCCGTGACTCACCGAACGGTCGCGCCGCTTTAATCGGTGCGTCGGCGAACTCGCGACGATGGCTGACCGAACGACCCGGGAGCGCTCCCGGCCGGCGGACGACGCGTACACGATTCGCCAGTACGACTCCGACGACCGCGAGGGCGTGCTCTCGCTGTACGAGACGGTGTTCGGCGACACCCGGGGCGGGGAGGCGTGGTTCGACTGGAAGTTCGCCGACAACCCTTACCTGCCGTCGGTCCCGATCTGGGTCGCCGAGCGCGAGGGACGCATCGTCGGCGCGCGACCGAGCCTGCCGGTCCCGCTCTCGGTCGCCGGCCGGCGGGAACTGGCGCTCGTGCAGGTCGACCCGATGGTCCACCCCGACCACCGCCGGCAGGGGCTGTTCACCCGGCTGGCGGCCGACGTCTACGACCACTACCGCTCTCGGGACCCCTCGGTCGTCGTCGGGTTCCCGAACGAGGCGGTGAAGCGCGGGCTGGAGAAGCTCGCCGACGAACTCTCGCTCGACGAGGGCGTCGTCGCACCGTTCACCGAGTACTACCGAATCCAGGACCCGACCGCGCTGGTCGACGCAGACGGGTCGACGCCGCTGGGACGCGTCGCGGGGCGGGCCGCCGACGCGCTCCGACCGGGCGTCCGGCGCTACCTCGCGGCCCGCGACCACTTCGCCGGCGCGACGACCGAGGGTCGCGTGGAGCGCCACTCGGGCGCGCCGCCGGCGCTGCTCGCGTCCGTCGCGTCGCGTCGGACGTCCCCCGACGCGACCGCCGTCCGGGACGAACCGTTCTTCAGCTGGCGGTTCCGGAATCCGCGGTACGACTACTCGACGTACGTCCTGCGGCGAAACGGCGCGTCCGTCGCCGCCCTCGTGGTCGGCGAACAGCGCGACGTCCCGGCCGACGTCGTCCACGTCTCCGACGCGCTGCCGCCGGTCGGCGGCGACCGCCGGGACGAGCGCCTGTCGGCCCTGCTCGGGCGCGTCCTCGCGGACCGCGCGGACGCAGACCTCGTCGCCGCCGCCGGCACGACGCTCCCGCGGTCCGTGCTCGCCTCGCACGGCTTCGTCGCGACCGACCGGTTCCCGCTCTCGCGGCTCGCTGCGACCTACTGGTTCAGCGCACGTCCGCTGACCGACCGCGACGTCGACGACTGGGTCGTGAACGGTCACCGGCTCTCGGACCCCGACGGCTGGAACCTCTCCTTCTGCGAACTCGAAGTCGGGTAGCGAGCGGAGCGACCTCGATGCGGGGGCGGGACAGCGGATTTAAAGGTGTGCCTGCCCAATCGTGAACCATGAGCGACAACAGCGGACGCAAGAACCTTCGCATGCCGGAGGACGACGAGGTGTTTGCAACTGTAACGAACATGCTCGGCGCGAACCGCGTCAAAGTGCGCTGTGCCGACGGTCAGGAACGTACCGCCCGGATTCCCGGCAAGATGCAGAAGCGCATCTGGATTCGCGAGGACGACGTGGTGCTCGTGGAGCCGTGGGACTGGCAGGACGAGAAGGCCGACATCAAGTGGCGCTACGACAAGCAGGAAGCCGACCAGCTTCGCGAAGAGGGCCACATCCAGTAACGTCTCTTTCGTCGTCGCTCCGTCACCGTTCGTCCGGGAGGGTCTCCTCGCTCCCGAACCTCCGCGACGCTCCCCTCGACTATCCGATATTAGCGGACGGCTAGCAGACCCCAATCGGAGAGTTCGGCCGTTTCCGAGTCCCCGTTATCCCTCCGACCCTTTCGTTCGGACACGATGTCTCAACAGATACCTACCGACGAGTCCGACGTGGCGCACGACGCCGAGTTCCCCGACGCCATCGAGGCGCTGCGGACGCGTCGTTCGGGACACAACTTCGACCCCGACGCCGAACTGGACGACGAGACGCTGGAATCGCTGATTCGCGACGCCGCACTCGCGCCGTCGTCGTACAACCTCCAGCCGTGGGAGTTCGTCGTCGTGCAGGACGACGACCGCCTCGACGACCTCGTCGACCTCGCGTACGGCCAGGAGCACGTCCGGGAGGCCGGCACCGCCATCCTCGTCGTCGGTCACACCGAGGCGAAGACCGCCGACCGCGTCTTCGACGAGTGGGAGGAAGCCGGCCGGATGGACGAGGCGGCCGCCGAGCAGACGAAGGCGCAGTCGGTCGAGATGTACGAGGACGAGCGGATGGGCCGCGACTACGCCGTCCGCAACGCGAGCCTCGCCGCCCAGAACCTCCTGCTGTCGGCCCACGCCCGGGGACTGAAGGCGACGCCCATGATCGGCTTCGACCAGGAGGGCGTCGCGGAGTTCCTCGGCCTGCCCGACGACGAGATTCCGGTCGTCCTGCTCTCCGTCGGACCGAGCGGCGGCGAGGAACCGGAGCGACTGCCGCGCCGCGGCGTCGAGGAGATTCTCCACCGCGAATCGCGCTGACCGCGCGTCGCCGAACCAGACGGCGCCGTTCGCGGCGACGGACCATCCTTTTACGGCTCCCTCGCATAGCCCGTGCTAGATGAGTGAGGAGTACGGCCTGCTCGACCAGGAGAACGCGGACGCCCCCGGCGACGAGTGGGAGGAGATAGACGTCACCGACACGGAGGCCGACCGCATCGCCCGGCAGCGCGACCGCGAGTTCTCCGAGTTCCGCGAGCGCATCAAGGACACCGAGCAGTTCAAAGTCGAGCAGTCGGTCTTCGACGACGCCACGCTCGCCGCCCTCTACAAACTCGTCCAGGACGGCTACGTCCGGGCGTTCGGCGGCCCCATCTCCTCCGGCAAGGAAGCGACCGTCTACAACGCGCTCGGCGACGACGAGCGCGAGGAGGTCGCGGTGAAGATATACCGCATCAACGCCAGCGACTTCCAGGACATGCGCGAGTACCTCGTCGGCGACCCCCGGTTCGAAGAGCTGTCGGGCAACAAGAAGCGCGTCGTGCTCGCGTGGGTCCGCAAGGAGTTCGCAAACCTCAAGCGCGCGGCGAGGGCGGGCGTCCGCGTCCCCGAACCCATCGCCGTCCAGCGCAACGTGCTCGTCATGGAGTTCCTCGGCGACGACGGCGAGCGCGCGCCGACCCTGGACGACGCCCACCTGGAGAACCCCGAGACGGCCTACGAGGTCGTCCGCGAGTACATGCGTCGCCTCTACGACGCCGGCCTCGTCCACGGCGACCTGAGCGAGTACAACATCATCGTCCACGACGGCGAACTCTGCATCATCGACCTCGGACAGGCGGTGACGCTCCACCACCCCAACAGCGCCGACTTCCTCACGCGCGACTGCGCCAACGTCGCCGCGTTCTTCCAGCGCCAGGGCATGGACGTGACCGGCGACGAACTCGAAGCGTGGGTGCGCGAGCACGCCGACCCGAACAGCTGACCCCACGGCCTCAGGCGTCGCCCGCGACCTCGCGCTCGAACCGTTCGACGAACTCCGCGACGTACGCCCGGCGGTCCTCGGCCATCTCGCGGCCCGCGTCCGTGTACATCCGCTCGTGCAGCGAGAGCACCTTCTTCTGCACGTGGTTGACCTGGGTCGCGCCCACCTCGGTGTCGTCCGCCTCCACGGGCAGGTCGGGGTCGTGTAGCGGTTCGCCGCGTTCGCCGCCGTAGCAGAAACAGCGCGCGATTCCGACCGCGCCGAGCGCGTCGAGGTTGTCGGCGTCGCAGAGCAGTTCGGCCTCCGTCGTCTCCGGTTCCACGTCGTTCGAGAAGCGGTACGCCCGGACGCAGTGTTTCGCCGCCGAGACGGCGTCGGGGTCGGCACCGAGGTCCGCGAGGACGCGTCCGGCCTCCCGCGCACCCCACTCGGCGTGGTCCGCTATCTCGCCGCGGTCCTCCCTCGCGCGACCCACGTCGTGGAGCCACGCCGCCGCGAGGAGGACGCGCTCGTCGACCTCGCGGTCTGTCTTCCCGGCCAGCGTCTCCGCCAGGCGCGCGACGCGCCGGACGTGGTGCCAGTCGTGGGCCGGCGCGACGTCGCCGAAGTACGACTCGGCGCGCTCGCGGACCTGCGCGGCGGTCCACTCCCGTTCCGTCTCCGTTCCCGTCGTCCGCTCGTCCGTCATCGTGGTCCAGCGACTCGTCTCGCCTCGAAAAGCGTTCGGATTTCGGTCACGTTTCGGCGCCGCTCGGACCCCGCGAACGACCGCGGCGTAGCGGGCGTACGACCGGTTCGGCGGTCGCGCGCGGAATCGCCAGACGGTCCGACGAGACGGACCGGTCTCCGTCCCCGAGTAGCATATTTTAACTCCTCCGGGCGTCCCCTTTCGACAATGACAGCGACCCAGAGTGACCTGGCGAGCCTCTCGCGGTACATCTTCAGTGCGCCGCGGTGGTACGCCAGCGTCACGTTCGCGCTGCTCATCGCCGCCGTCACCGGCGTCGGGGCGTTCGACTCGAACTACGTCCTCCAGGACGCGTGGGAGGGGGTCTTCTTCATCGGCGTGCCGACCGTCGTGGCGAGCGTCCTAACGACGCCCGTCGACCGCCGCCTCGGCGGGCAGTTGACCTACAACAGGGCGTCGCTGCTCGCGCTCACCTGCGAGGTGGTCGTGGTCGCCGTGCTCAGCGTCGCGGGGATGATATCCGCGCTCAGCCCGCTCGGACAGCAGTTCGTCTTCGACGCGCTCATCGTCGGCCTCTCGTCCGTGTTCGCACTGCGCCTGCTGGTCGTCATGGCCGTCTCCCGGACGTCGTTCCTCGTCTCGACGATACCGGCGGGCATCCAGACCGGGACGGCCGCCGTGCTCTTCTTCGTCTACAGCGAGACGATTCGCCTGCTCGAAATCGGCGGTCCGCTCGTCCAGAACGCGCTCTCGCGTCCGCTGGTCCGGGACGTGCTCTCCCGGCCCGACCAGGCACCCCCGGAAATTTCGTCGGTCGTCCGCCCGCGGGACTTCCTCGTGCTCGCGGTCGTCAGCGGCCTCTACGCGCTCGGCGTGTACGGCTTCCTCGTCGTCCTCGACCGGCCGTGGCGTCGGAGCCTCGGCGTCAGCGTCCTCGACTTCCTCCGCGGGTTCATCGGCCACGTCGCCGAGGGTACCCGGGAACTGGAGGACTTCTTCGAGCAGATCGGCGAGCAGGCCGTCGTCCCGGTGACGGTCCTCTCTTTCCGCCGCACGGACGAGTCAGAGAAGGCGCGGTTCGTCCTGCCGATGATCCACCCCGGACCGATGGGCGAAATCGGCGGCGGAAACCTGCCCCACCGCGTGGCGGCCGAGGCCGAGGGACTCGCCTTCGTCCCGCACGCCACCGCGGGCCACGACTTCAACCTCGTCACCGAGCGTGAGGTGGACACCATCCTCGACACCGCCGCCGTGGCCCACGACCGCATCGAGTACACCGACACGGCGACGGCGAGCGTCCGCACCCGGTCCGGCGACGCGAAGATGCTCGGCCAGGCGTTCGGCGACGACGCCCTGCTCGTCGCCACCTACTCGCCCAAGTGCGCCGACGACGTCGAGTACGCCGTCGGCCTCTCGGCGGCCGCGGAGGCGCGCTCGAACGGCCTCGACGACGTGATGCTCGTCGACGCGCACAACTGCAACGACGGCCTGGAGGGCGAGGACCTCGGCCACGTCTATCCCGGTAGCGAGCGCTCGTTCGACATGCTACAGGCCGCGGGTGAGGCCGCCACGCGACTCGACGACGCCGCGTCGGGCACGCCGGAACTCGGCGTCGCGTGGGACGCGACCGAGTGGGAACCGCTCGACGGCATCGGACCGCTCGGCGTTCGCGTGGCCGTGCTCGACGTGGCCGACCAGCGGACCGTCTACGTGCTCGTGGACGGGAACAACATGGAACCCGGCCTCCGCGAGCGCATCGTGGACGCGCTCCGCGCGAGCGTCGACGTGGACGCGGTCGAGGTGATGACGACCGACACCCACGTCGTCAACCAGGTGGAGGCGTCGAACCAGGTCGGTGAGGCCATCGACCAGGACGACCTCGTCGCGCTCGTCGAGCGCCTCGTCGAGGAGGCCGAAGCCGACCTCGAACCGGTCGAAGCCGGCATGGAGAGCGAACGCGCCGAGGTGACGGTGTTCGGCAACGACCGCACCGAGACGCTGGCCAGCCACGCCAACGCCGTCATGGCCATGGGCGGCGCGCTCGCCGGCGCGGTCATCATCGCCGTCACCGCCATCAGCGTCCTCGTCTTCCTCCTCGCCCACTCCGGATAGGTCCGGGAGAACGATTATCGTCGCGCCCGGCGTAGCTCCCCCCGGTGGGGAACATGGAATCAGCACTCTCCGAACCGGTAGTGACGGAACTGGCGACCGACCTCGCGGGCGACCTCGTCACGCCCGACGACGACGCCTACGACCAGGCGCGCCGCGTGTGGAACGGGATGATCAACCGCTGGCCGGCGCTGGTCGCGCGCTGTGCGGGCGTCGCGGACGTGCGCCGCTCGGTCGCGTTCGCGCGCGAACACGACCTTCCGATTGCGGTCCGGGGCGGCGGGCACGGCGTCGCCGGCGCCGCGACGGTCGACGGCGGCCTCGTCGTCGACCTGTCGCCGATGGACTGGGTGCGCGTGGACCCCGACGCCCGGCGCGTCCAGGTCGGCGCGGGGGCGACGTGGGGCGACGTCGACCGCGAGACGCAGTCGTTCGGCCTCGCGGTGCCCGGCGGCGTCGTCTCCGACACGGGCGTCGCGGGACTGACCCTCGGCGGCGGGATGGGTCACCTCCGCCGGAAGTACGGTCTGAGCTGTGACAACCTCGTCTCGGCGGACGTGGTGACGGCCGACGGCGAGTTCGTCCGGGCGAGCGCCGACGAGAACGAGGACCTGTTCTGGGCGCTCAGGGGCGGCGGCGCCGAATTCTGCGTCGTCACGAGCTTCGAGTTCGACTGTCATCCGGTCGGTCCCGAGGTGGCGACCTGCTTCGTCTGGCACCGCGGCGAGCGGGCCGAGGAGGCCCTGGCGTTCTTCCGGGAGTTCGCCGCCGACGCGTCGCGAGCGGTGAGCGTCCTCCCGTTCTACGCCTGGGTGCCCGAGATGGAGGAGTTCCCCGAGTCGTCGTGGGGCGACCCGGCGGTCGTCTTCTTCGGCTGTTACGCGGACGACCCCGAGGAGGGAACGGAGGCGCTCCGGCCGCTCCGGGAGTTCGCGGACCCCATCGCGGACTTCAGCGCGACGTTGCCGTACCTCGAACTCCAGTCGATGCTCGACGAGGACTACCCGCACGGCCGGTTCTACTACTGGAAGTCCCTGTACCTGCGCGATCTGGACGACGACGCCATCGCCGGTATCGTCGAGACGGCCGAAGCCTGTCCCGCCCTGCTGTCGACGGTCGACCTCTGGCACCTCGGCGGTGCGATAGCGGACGTCGGCGAGACCGAGACGGCGTACACCGACCGCGACGCTCCCTACCTCCTCAACTTCGAGGCGAACTGGGACGACCCGCGGAAGACGGCGGCCGCCGTGGAGTGGGTGCGCGACAGCGTCGACGCGATGCGCGACCGCTCCGCCGCCAGCGGCCTGTACGTCAACTTCCCCGGGTTCGGCGAGGACTCGGAGCAGGTCGCCTACGGCGAGAACGTCGAGCGCCTGCGCGAGGTGGACGAGCAGTACGACCCGGAGGACGTGTTCGGGACCGTCGACCCGGGTGCGTAGGTCGGACTCCGGGTCCGCCGTCTCCTCGGCGAACCCGCGGCTGGCGAACGGTGACGTGCGTGAGAACGTGGACTCGCGCGACGGTCCGCGCCGACCGCCCGACGCGCGGCGGAGATTACGCCTCTTCGTCCGCGAAGAGGTCGTCCACCGCGGCGCGGGCCGCCAGCGCGGCGTCGTCGGCGACCGTCGCCTCGTCCGCGTCGGTCTCCGGCGCGTTGACGTACACGTCCACGTCGAGGACGCCGTCCTCGAAGGTGACCGTCACGTCGAAGTCGGTGACGTCAGACTGCCTGTAGCGTGAAAATATGACGCCTTCGGCTGCTTCGGCCGCTGTCTGGACGACCGTCTCGTCGTCGACCATCGCTTACGCGCCGCCAGCGCCGCCCGGCCCGCCCGGGCCGCCCGGACCGCCAGCGCCGCCGAGCATGTTCTGAAGCTCGCTCTGGAGCGACTCGAACTGCTCCTGGACGCGCTCTTCCTGCTTCTCCAGCGTCTCGACGCGAATCTCCAGGCTGTCGACCTTCTCGTCGAGGTTCTCCTGGGCCTCGTCGTAGTCGGTCTTGACGAACAGCTCGCCGACCTCGCGGTACATCGTCGTGTCCTCGTCGATGTCGTCGAGTTCGTCCAGCGCGGTCTGGGCCTCGTTCAGCTGGGTCTCGGCCTGGTTCTTCTGGACGGCGACCTGCTGTGCGGTGTCCTGTAGATCCTGCAGTTCTTCGAGCTTCTCCTGGGCTTCCGGCGGAAGATTACCCTGCATACCTCCAATCTCGTGGCCCGGACAGAAAAAGCCCCGCTTTTAGTCGTGGCCGCTGGTCCAGGGACGGCCGCCGGCGGGAGGATCGGCCGCCGGCGGACGCCTCGCGCCGGCGCTTCGACGGGGCCGCGGAGACGTGCTCTCTCCGGGTCCATGGTCACGTCCGGGCACTTCGCGCTCGACGCTCCGTCCTTTAAGAACCGGCCGGAGCACTGCGGCAGAAGCAGTACGTTCGACCGGCGCCAACGCCTTCACATGGTAGTCGAGACGCGGCGCGCGGGCGGAACGCTGGCCGACGACGCCGACGGGTACCCATGACCCGGCGCGTGACGCTCGCGGGCGTCGTCGCCGTTCACCTCCTCGCCAACCTCGCCCACGGCGCGGTCCACGCCGCGGTGCCGGTCGCCCTCTCGTCCGGCCAGGGGGCGTTCGTCGCGCTGGTGGTCGTGCTCGCTCCGGTGACCGGGGTCGCGTTCGCCCGTCGGGGTGACGACGCGGCGGGCGCGGCCGTGGTCGCGCTGTCTCTGGCGGCGTCGCTGGCGTTCGGTCTCTTCTTCCACTTCGCCGTCCCCAATCCCGACCACGTCCACGCGGTCGGGGGCGCGTGGTCGGAGTCGTTCTCCGCGACGGCGACGCTGATAGCGGCGGTCGACGGGGCAGGCGCGCTGGTCTGTGGATGGGTCGCCCTGTCGGAGGCGAGTCAGTAGCCGGCGCGACGCGACACGTCGCCGAGTTCGATGCACTCCTCGGCGACGCCGACCAGCGTCTGCCAGGTGTTCAGCGCGGCGCGGAGAGCCACCAGGTCGTCGGCCTCGACGCGGACGACGACGGTGGCGTCGTCGCGCGAGATGGTGGTCCGCGAACGGTCGCCGTCTATCTCACCGATTTCGCGCTCGACGCTGCGTAGAACAGTGGTCGCGTGAGCGTCGGCGTCGTACTCGAATTCGAGGACGGCGTCGTGCACGCTACCGGACGTTGACTTCCTTGATGTCGCGGCTGCGCTCTTTCAGCAGGACGCGGTGACCGCAGTACGGACAGCGAACCCCCCCGTACTCGTCCAGTTCCACGTCGCGCTTGCAACGGGAACACTTGTAGCTCATTCTTCCTCGGCGAGGGCGGCGCGGATGGAGCGTTTGACGGTCCGACCGGCGGGGGTCTCGGGGCGGTACGTACCGCCGGCGTACTTGTAGCCGCACTTGCCGCACTGCCAGATGCCGGTTCCCTGCCGGTCGACGGTATCGTTACCGCAGTCCGGACAGGTGTGGTCGTCGTGCATGTCCGACTCTATCTCGGCGACGCGCTTGCGCGCGACGCGACCGTATCGCGCCCCGAACCGTCCGGCGCTGCCGGTTCGGCTCTTCCTGTTCTGGGCCATAGTACCGAAGAATTGCGCCAGAGGACAGATAAACCCTTTGAGTTCCCGTCACTCGTCGGTCGGCGCGTTCACGAGTTCGTAGCCGATGACCAGAAGCGACGCCACGAGTCCCGCTATCGCCAGCGGTAGCTGCGTGAACTGTCCGGCGACGAAGCCACCCCCGGAGAGGGCGGGAATCGCTGCCAGGGCGGCGTCGTAGTGGGTGACCATGGGTGTAATTATATCTAATTACAGCGCCGCCCAAGAAGGTTGGGGCTTCAGGTGCAGGGAACGTCGGCGTCGTCTGGCGGTCCGGCGCTCACTGGAACCCGGCTTCGGCGAGCGCCTCGTTCAGGTCCTCGCGGACGCGCTCGCCGCGCTCCCGGTCCATCGCGGTGGTGACGACGCGGTTCTCCTGGACGCTGGAGCCGTCCCGCAACAGCAGGCGGACGTTGCCGTTCTCGTCGGCGCGGGTGGCCTTCGCCCGCAGGCCGGAGGGCGAACTCGACCCGCCCGCGCTGATCGGACCGGGGATTATCTTCTTGACGTGCGGATGCTGGGCGGCGGCCTGCACCGCCGACATCCCGTCGCGGTCGCCGATCAACGTCGAGTGTGACCCCCCGAGTTTCTCCAGCGGATTGGTCTCGACCACCTCCAGCGCGCGGTCGCCGCGGCGCGACAGCACCTCCTCCACGGCGCCGTCGTCGCCGACGCGGTAGAACTGGTGGTGCAACTGCGCGCGCGTCTCCCGGAGCGGCGCGCGAGCGCCGGCCGCGTACACCGTCTCGGGGCGCTTGCGCCGTATCTCGTCGGCCACGCGGCCCGCGAAGTTGCGCAACTGGACGGTGCCGGTCTCCTCGCCGGACTCCGGGACGGTCGTCACGGTCGTCTCGCCGACCACCTCCTCGTCGTCCAGCATCGTCAGCGTCGCCCGGTCGTCGTCGAACACCGCGACGACGGCGTCGCAGTTGGCGGTGTCGCAGGCCAGACAGTAGTCGCCCGGGCGTTCGACGTCCGTGCCACACCGCCGACAGTCCATGTCGGAACGACGTCGCGCCGGCGGATAAGTTCGTCCGTTCGCGCCGACGGGAAAGTTCATGTCAGGACGCGTTCCTGTCCCGGTATGCGCCTCCGATCGCTCGCCCTCCGCGCGCTCGCCTGCTCCGTCCTCCTCGCCTCGGCGCTCGTCGCACCGGTCGGGTCGGCACCGCCCCCGGTCCCCGTCTGTGAGGCCTGCGGCGACGAGTTCGCCGACGCCCTGCGGTGGCACGGCGAGCGGCACGGACTCGACGCCGACCGGACAACCACTGGCGTCGCCCGGAGCGTCGCTACGGTCCGCCTCGCCGGGAACGGCACCGCCACCTGGACGGTCCGCAACCGCCTGACGAGCGAGGCGGCCGTCCGGTTCCTCCGGGGGAACGAGACCGCGCTCGCCGACGTCGCCGAGTACGCGGCCCCGGGACCGGTTCGCGACGCCCGGGTCGCGACGAACGGGACCGTCGTGCTGCGCTACCGGACACCGGACCTCGCGGCCACCGCGTCGGGCGGCGTCTTGCGCTTCGCCGGCCTCCGCGAGACCCACCTCCGGAGGTTCTCGGGCCTCGGCGCGGACCGACTCGTCGTCCGCGGCCCGCCGGGCACCGTCGCTCGCGGGACGGACGCCGATACGGACGGTAACGCGGTCGTCCTGACGGCTATCCCGGACGACGGCGGCGGGTTCGTCACCTTCGCTCGCCCGGGCGTCGCCGGCGACGCGCTACACGCCGTCGCCGTCGCGGACGCGGTCTGGTGGAACGTCGCCCGGAACCTGCTCGTCGGCGTCCTGCTCCCGACGGCGGTCCTGCTGGCGCTCGTCGCGGCGGCGACCCGCCTCGCCGGCCGGCCCGCACGCCGCGACGGACGCCTGGCGGAGACGGCGGCCGTCGTCGGCGCTCTCGGCTGTATCCCGCTCGCCGCGCTGGTGGCCGTCGGTCCCGGCCACCTGTTCGTCGTCGCCGGCACCGTCTGTGCGTCCCACGTCGCGCTCGCCGCGCTCGCTGTGGTCGCCGCGCGCTCGGAGGTCCGTCCGACGCTCCCCAGGGCGGCGGCCGGCGTCGCCCTCGCGTCGCTCGCCGGGTTCGTCGCCACGCTCGCCGCGACCGCGGTCGTCCAGCCCTGGTATCTCTCCCGGCTAGCGGCGCTGAACTACTACGCGGTCGACGACGCGGTGTTCGCGGCGTCCGCCGGTCTGCTGGTGCTCTCCTCGGCCGTCGCCGGTTACGCCGCGGGAACCGGGACGAACCGCCGCGTCGCGGTCGCCGCTCCGGCGGTGACGCTGGCGGTCGGCCTCGCGGCCTCGACCTCGTTCGCATCGCCGCCCGGGCCGTCGGTGCTCGGCGTCTACGGGGTCGTCGCGTTCGCCGTCGCGATTCCCGCCGTCGTCGCCGTCCTCGGCCTCCCGGCGTTCTTCCTCGGCCGCGCCGTACCCGCTGCGGTCGAACGGGCGGACGGAGGCGTCCACGCGTCCGCCCGGACCCCGGACGAGGGCGGCGACCGCGAACTGTAAGCGTTATACACTGTCGCCGGAAACCGGGGAGTATGAGCGACGAGGAAGGCCGGGCGTTCGTCCCAGGACATGTCACCGGCTTCTTCAGCAGTCACGAGGCCGACGACCCCGAGCGGGCCGGCTCTCGCGGAGCGGGACTGACGCTGTCGGAGGGCGTGACGGTGACCGTCGAACCGGCGTCGGAGGCGCGCGTCGAACTCGACGGCGGGCAGTCCGTCGAGGCCGGCCGGCGCGTGCTGGACGAACTGGACGTGACGGCGCACGTCGCGGCGACGACCGACCTCCCGGTCGGTGCCGGCTTCGGCGTCTCGGGAGCGGTCGCGCTCGGGACCGCGCTCGCGGCCAACGAGGCGTTCGACTGCGGGCGCTCGGAGAACGAACTCGTCACCGTCGCCCACGTGGCGGAGATAGAGGCCGGCACGGGACTCGGCGACGTGGTCGCGCAGGCCCGGGGCGGCGTGCCCGTTCGGCTCGAACCGGGCGCACCGGAGTACAACCGTCTCGACGGCGTGTCCGCCCGGCGGCGCGTGGAGTACCTCTCGCTGGGCGACCGTTCGACCGCCGAGGTGCTCTCGGGCAACACCGCTCGCCTCTCCGAGGCCGGCGTGGACGCGCTCGTCGAACTCGTCAACGAACCGACGCTGGCGTCGTTCGCGCGCCTCTCCCGGGAGTTCGCCGAGCGCGCCGACCTGCTCAGCGACGAGGTGCGGGCGGTCATCGAGGACGTGGAGGCGGAGGGCGGGGAGGCGTCGATGGCGATGCTCGGCGAGACGGTGTTCGCGCTCGACACGGGGCTGACGGACGCGGGCTACGACGCCGCGGTCAGCGACGTCGACCACTGCGGCGCGACGCTCGTCGACTAGCCCGCCGTCCCGAACCGACCCAATTTTAGACGCCACGCCACCGAGCAACGCGCATGACCGAGATTCCGGACGACCATCCTCGCGCCGAGTCGCTGCGGACGCGCCACCGCATCGAGGACGGCGTCGAGAAGGGCATCACGAGCAAACAGGGTCTCATCGCCGAGGGCCGGGGCGAGGCGTTCGACTACCTGCTCGGGGAACGCACCCTGCCGAGCGCCGACGACGCCGAGCGGGCGGCCGCCGCCCAGTTGCTGCTGGCCGACCACGCCGTCCTCTCGGTCAACGGCAACGTCGCGGCGCTCGTCCCGGGGGAGATTGTCGAACTCGCCGAGGCCACGGGTGCCGACGTCGAGGTCAACCTGTTCAACCGGACCGACGAGCGCGTGGACGCCATCGCCGACCACCTCCGCGACCACGGCGCGGACGAGGTGAAGGGCCTCGCGGCGGACGCCCGGATTCCGGGCCTTGACCACGAGCGCGCGAAGGTGGACGCGGACGGTATCGGCGACGCCGACGTGGTGCTCGTCCCGCTGGAGGACGGCGACCGGGCCGCCGCGCTCGCCGAGATGGGGAAGACCGAGATCGTCGTCGACCTCAACCCCCTGTCGCGGTCGCCCCGGGCCGCGGCGATTCCCGTCATCGACAACGTCGTGCGAGCGATACCGCGGATGACCGAGCACGCCCGGGACCTCGCGGACGCGCCGGACGCCGAACTCGAACGCATCGTCGCCGAGTTCGACGCCGAGGAGGCGCTGGCCGCCGCGGAACGGGCGATTCGCACGGGCGGCGACGAGTAGCGTCCGGCGTCGGCTGTATCCTCTCGTGTAGATTCTCGGAAACGACTCGGCGAAGGTCCGCGACGGCGGACAGCCGACAGTACTCTCCAGCAGCGGCGCGTGACCGCCGATTATTTCCGTCGCGAGCCGAAATAATCAGATATGCGCCACTTCGGTCTGAAAGCTCGCATGGCGATTACGGGGTCGGTACTGTTTGCGTTCTACGCCGTCGCCGCCGTCGTCGTGATGGGCGTGTTCGGCTGGCCCCTCCCGCTGGTACTGCTCGGTAGCGTCGCCTTCGTCGGCGTCCAGTACAAGGTCGGCAAGTGGGCCGCGCTCCGCAGCGTCGGTGCCGAGGAGTTGCCGGAGGACCGGTACTCCGACGTTCACCGCCGCGTCGAGTCGCTGGCCGACGACATGGGCATCGACAAGCCGCGGCTGATGGTCGCCCGGATGGGCGTCCCGAACGCCTTCGCCGTCGGCCGCAAGGGTGCCGGCACCGTCGTCGTGAGCGAGGAACTGCTCCGGTTGCTCGACCCGGACGAACTGGAGGGCGTCCTCGCACACGAACTCGCTCACGTCCGCAATCGGGACGTGGTGATGATGGTGCTCGGACAGGGCGTCGCCTCCATCGTCGCCATCGTCGCCCAGTGGGCCGTGCTGCTGACCGGCGACAACGACATCGCGGACTTCTTCCTCGCCATCGTCGTCGGCCAGGTGACCCAGATGCTCGTGATGCTGTTCGTGTTCGCCATCTCGCGCTACCGCGAGTACGTCGCCGACAGCGACGCCGCCGACGAGATAGGCGGCGGCGAACCGCTGGCGAGCGCGCTGGAGAAGATAAGCAGCGGCAGTCAGCGCGCCCGCGATAGCGAGGTGGACGCGCAGGTGAACGCGCTGTGCATCTTCGGCGAGGGGAGCGGTCTCGCCCGCCTGTTCGCGTCTCACCCGCCGGTCGAGAAGCGCATCGAACGCCTCCGCAACTGATGGACCTCCGTACCCTCCTCGCCGGCGTCCTCGGCGTCGGCCTCGGTCTCGTCCTCGTCGCGTACCCCGAGGCCGTCGTTCGCGCACAGACCGCCGGCCGACGCCCTCACGACGGTCGAGGGGAGTACGGGACCGCGTCGCCGGTGTCGGAGCGCTGGCGACGACTGGTCCAGTTGCTGGGCGCGATTTCGCTGGCGTTCGGTCTCTACTTCGCGGCGAGCGTCCTCGCGTAGCGCGGTCACGGCGACCGACGGAGTCCCAGCGGCCCGCGGACGGCGTTCGCCCGCCGACGGGCCCCGGTTCCCGACGTCACTTCCCGAGGCGTTCCCTGGCGAACCGCGCCAGCAGCGGGACGTCCTGGAGATGCAGAAGCTTCAGAAGCGGCCGCACGCTCCCGGAGTTGGCGTCGCTCAGCGCGCCGTCCGGAAGCCGGTCCAGGTCGCGCATCAGCGCGTCGTACCGTTCGTTCGGCGCGAGATACAGCAACTGGGTCATCAGCAGTCGCTTTCGCATCTGCGGTGCGACGCGCTCGTGCCAGAGGTCGTCGTAGATGGACAGCGACTCGGCCGACGTGTCGCGGTCGCTGGACATGAAGCACCGGTCGGCGGTCACCGCCGCCGTTCGCCCCGACTTCATGCAGGTGTGGATGCCCTCGCCCCAGAGCGGGTCGATGGTCGGGACGGTGTCACCGATTGCCATGAAGTTGTCGGTGCTGAACCCGCTCGGCATCTGGATGTGGGCGGACCCGCGGTGTTGCTTGCCCGCGATGCGCTCCGCGCTCTCGAACCGGGGGTCGGTGTCGAGCCAGTGCTGGAGGTAGTCGTCGATGCCCATCCCGTCCCTGGCGTAGTCGCGGTGTGCCTCGTTCTGGATGTAACAGAGGCCGACCTTCGCGGTGTCGCCGCCGGTGTGGAATATCCACGAGTACCCGCCCGGCGCGAGTTCGTGGTCGAGTCGGAGCATCATCGCGTCGGTGAGGTCGGCGTACCCGTCGGCGTCGACGTCGATGCCCTCCAGTTCGTACTCGACGCCGATGGCCTGGTTCTCGCGCTGGAGGTCGGTCACGCCGAGCTTCTTCGCGAGCGGTGCGGCCGGTCCGGTGGCGTCGACGACGACGTCGGCGTACACCTCCTGCTGACCGCCGTACTGCACGCCGACGATCTCGCCGTCCTCCGTGACGGGGTTGGAGACGCGAGCGTCGAACCAGTACTCCGCACCCTCCTCGCGGCCGTCCCGCACCAGGTAGCGCTTGAAGTCGGCGAACTCCAGGACGGCCCCCGGTTGTCTCCGGGTGAAGTGTTCGTTCGGCGATTCGAGGACGACGTCGTCGGTGTAGTTCATCACCACGTCGTCGGGAATCCCGAACGACCCCATCATCGACGGGAAGGTCCCGGCCGTCGACTTGTTGCTCTGGCGCGGGAACTCGTCCTCGGACTCGGCTTCGAGGACGACGACGTCGTAGCCCCGCTGGGCCAGGTCCCGCGCGCACTGTGCGCCGGCCGGGCCGGCACCGGCGACGACGACGTCGAAGCGGTCAGTCATCGTGCGTCGCCCCGTCGTCGGTGTGGCCGACCGTCGATACGTCTCCCTCGACCGGGCGGTCCCGGTCGAGCGTCTCCCCTGGCGTCCTCCGTGCGGCGACGTCGTCCGCGCTGCCGACCGTCGCCGCCGCGAACGGTCCGGCAGTTCCCTCGCCCCCGGCGACGATGTCGCGTGTTTCCGCGGTCATCTCTACACGGTGTTACCGGTCATATCATAAAAAACAGACGCAAACGCTCCGAGCGTAGGATTTAGTCGGGATGCGCTGGTCGAAAAACCGGCCCGTAGCGGCCGACCGCCGCGTCGCGGTTCGACGACGAACGTCGCCCGGAACGTGTCGGAAGGCAGTCAGCCGGTCGCCGTCCCGTCGGTGCGGTCGGCGCACTCCCGGCGCTCGACAGGCGGTGAGAGAAGAAAGCGAAGCGAAAATCGGCTACGACGAGGTGGTCAGTAGAACTCGCGGACGAGGTCCGTCGCGTCCTCGGGCGCGCCGTCCGGGATGTCGGCCATGTTGCCCTCGATGCCGTGGAGTTCCGAGTAGGGGACGCTGTCCTCGTCCTGGTAGATGACGCCCTGGTACTCCTTGTCGGCGGCGAGAATCTTGTCCTTCGCCGCCTCGTAGTCGCTCGGGTCGTGGTCCTCGTCTTCGAGGTCGACGATGGCGTCGCGCCAGTAGTCGTAGGTGTCGACGTCGTTGAAGGTGACGCACGGCGAGAACACGTTCACGAAGCCGAAGCCGTCGTGTTCGATGGCCTTCTGGACGATCTCGGCGTGACGCTGGGCGTCCGTCGAGAACGACTGGGCGATGAACGTCCCGCCGGCCGACAGCGCCAGCGCGAGCGGGTTGACCGGCGGCTGTTTGGGGCCTTCGGGGGTCGTGCTCGTCTCGAAGTCCTCGCGCGAGGTCGGCGAGGCCTGCCCCTTGGTCAGCCCGTAGATGCGGTTGTCCATGACGATGTAGCTCATGTCCACGTTCCGTCGGACGGCGTGGACGAAGTGGCCCGCACCGATGGAGTACCCGTCGCCGTCGCCGCCCGCGACCATCACTTCGAGGTCGGGGTTGGCGAGTTTGACGCCCGTGCCCACCGGCAGCGCCCGGCCGTGGACGCCGTGGAGCGCGTAGGAGTGCATGAACGTCCCGATCTTGCCGGAACATCCGATGCCCGCGACCACGAACGTGTTGTCCGGGTCGTTGCCCGTCTGGGCGAGCGCTTTCATCATACCGTTCATCGTCCCGAAGTCACCGCATCCGGGACACCAGGTCGGCTGCTTGTCCGACTTGAAGTCGGTGAATCGTACCTCGGAGCTCATGTCGTAACCTCCTCCTGCTGGAGCGTCTGTTTGATTTCGTTCGCCAGTTCGTCGGCCTTGAACCGGACGCCGGTGTACTTGTTCACGCGCTTGAGACGCGTAAGTGCGTCGTGTTCGAGCAGGTCGGCGAACTGTCCGCTCTCGTTACACTCGACGACGACGGCCTCGTCCGCCGCCTCTATCTCGTCGCTCAGGTCCGGTCGCGGGAAGATGTACGGGACCGAGATGAACCGCACGTCGACGCCGTCCTCCTCGAGGAAGTCGAGGGCCTCGCGCATCGCGCCCTCGTTCGACCCCCACGAGATGACGAGGTTGTCGGCGTCCTCGTCGCCGAACTCGCGGTAGTCCCAGTCCTCGTTCTCGCGGGCGGTCTCGACCTTCCGGTTGCGCTTGTCGACCTGCTCGACGCGAATCTCGGTGTCCTCGGTCCGGCGACCGAGCGCGTTGTGTTCGAGGCCCGTCGACATGTGTGCGCCGTCGGTCGTCCCGGGGAGCGCCCGGGGACTGACGCCGTCGGCGGTCGGGAAGTGCGGCTGGAACCGACCCTGTTCGTCGGTCCACGCCTCGACCTCGTCCTCGTCGACGATTTTGCCGCGCTCTATCTCGACCTCGTCCATGTCGAACTCCTCGGGCGAGAACGTCTGCTCGGTGACCGCCATCGAGAGGTCCGAGACCAGGAAGACGGGCGTCTGGTACTTCTCGGCGAGGTTGAACGCTTCGACCGTCTTGTGGAAACACTCGCTGATGGTGGTCGGCGCGACGACGAACCGCGGTATCTCGCCGTGACCGCCGTACAGCGTCATGTTCAGGTCGCCCTGCTCCTGCTTTGTCGGCATCCCCGTCGAGGGGCCGGAGCGCATCACGTCGCAGATGACCAGCGGCGTCTCGCTCTGCGCGACGAGACCGAACGTCTCGGTCATCAGGTCGATGCCCGGCCCGGACGTGGCCGTCATCGCGCGTGCGCCCGAGCGGGCCGCCCCGAGCGCCATGTTGATGGCGGACAGTTCGTCCTCGGCCTGCATCACGGTGCCGCCGTAGTTCTCGATGCGTCCCGTGAGATACTCCATCACGTCGGTCGCGGGCGTGATGGGGTATCCCGAGTAGAACCGACAGCCAGCGGCGATGGCGCCCATGCCGATGGCCTCGTCGCCGTTCAGCAGGACGTAGTCGTTGTCGGTCGTGTCGACGTCGTAGTCGAAGTCGTGGTCGTACTCCTCCTGGACGTACTCCTGGCCCTTGCGGGCGGCCTCCTTGTTGTTCTCGACGATGGACTCGCCTTTCGCGCCGAACTTCTTGTCGAGTGCGCTGTCCAGATTCTCGATGGGGAAGTTCGACACTTCGCAGGCCGCGCCCAGCGCGACGGTGTTCTGCATGATAGCGCCGCCGGCCTCCTCGGCGAGGCGCTTCAGCGGCACCGAGAGGCCGATCATGCCTTCGGGGACCTCGAGGTCCTCCATCTCGGTGCGTTCACCGTCGTAGATGATGACGCTCCCCTCGTGGAGCTCGTCCATGTTCTCGTCGATGGTGCGCTCGGTGAGCGCCACGAGGATGTCCAGTCGGTCGACGACGCTGTCGACTCGGTCCGTGGCGGACCGAATCTTGTACGCGGTGTATCCTCCTCGGATGCGGGACGCGAAGTCCTTGGAGGTGAAGACGTGTCGACCCGCGCGCGAGAGAGCCTGCGCGAAGATTTTGCCGGTCGAATCGATTCCATCGCCGGCTTCGCCGCCGATGGCCCAGTTCAGGTCTTTCGGCATCGTGCAAAACCTTGCCTGTGACAAATCAAAAGCCTTCTGAACCGGGCACGGTCACTCCCCCGGTTCGTTGCAAACGAAAGCCGACGAACGCGGGGGCAGTCGGCACAGAATGGACTACGTTACCAATTGTCTACACCCGACAGCGATTTTAACGAACGCTGCGTATCGAGCGTTACAATGATGGTGACGACGCACGCCCTCGCCGGCGTGCTACTGGGGAGCGTCGCCCTGTTCGTGGCTCCGGAGTTCGCTCCGGTGGCGGTGCTGGCGGGGCTCGCCGGCGGTGCGTTCCCCGACCTCGACCTCTACGCCGGCCACCGGAAGACGCTTCACTTCCCGGTGTACTACTCGGCGGCCGCGCTCGTCGCGGTCGGCGTCGCCGCGCTGGCGCCCGGCGCGTGGAGCGTCGCCGTCGCGGTCTTCCTGCTCGCGGCCGCGCTCCACTCCGCCTCTGACGCCCTCGGCGGCGGTCTCGAACTGAAGCCGTGGCTCGGCGAGTCGGACCGCGCGGTGTACGACCACTTCCGCGGACGGTGGGTCGCCCCCCGTCGATGGGTCCGGTACGACGGCGCGCCCGAGGACCTCGCGCTCGCGCTCGTGCTGGCGGCCCCCGCGGCCGCGCTCCACGACGGCCCCGTCCAGACGGTCGTCGTCGCCGCCGTCGTCGTCTCCGGCGTCTACGCCCTCGTCCGAAAGCGCCTCGTCTACGTCACGGAGTGGCTGGTCCCCCGACTCCCCGACCCCGCGCTGGACTACCTCCCCGACCGATTCGTCTCGGACTTCGTGCGGTGACCGACGTCCGGTCCGGCGCGCCCCGCCGGAGCTACCATCGCGGTTTCGGGGGCTTCCCGTCGTCCGTCGCTCCGCACGGTCGTCCTCCGTTTCGCACCTCGACGGTCGTCGCACCGCCTCGCGCCCGGACGGTCGTCGACGGCGGTCGCCCGCGTCGAGACGGTCCGCGCCACTCGTCGCTTGGCCTCGCTTCGAAGGGTTTATTCGTACTCTGGGCCTCAGAACCCAGTAGTAACCATGTCGGACAAACCCGCCTCGATGTACCGGGAGATTAGCAAGCCCGCGTACACGCGACGCGAGTACATCACGGGCATCCCCGGCTCGAAGATCGCACAGCACAAGATGGGCAACACGGACAGCGAGGAGGACGACTACCCCGTCCAGATATCGCTGGTCCTCGAGGAGGAGTGTCAGCTCCGCCACGGTTCGATGGAGGCCTCGCGCCTGTCGGCGAACCGGCACCTGCTCAAGGAACTCGGACAGGAGAACTACAAGATGATCCTGCGGAAGTTCCCCCACCACGTCATCCGGGAGAACAAGCAGGCGACCGGCGCGGGTGCGGACCGCGTCTCCGACGGGATGCGCCAGTCGTTCGGGAAGGTCGTCGGCACCGCCGCGCGCATCGGGGCGGGCGAGCGCCTGTTCACCGCGTGGTGCGAGGTCGAGGACGCCGACGAGGTCAAGGAAGCGTTCCGCCGCGCGTACAACAAGATCTCTCCGCCGTGCCGCATCAAGGTCGAGCGCGGCGAAGAGAAGCTGGTCGCGTAACTACCGTCGCCGATTCTTCGCGTCACCGTTCGCCGCCAGCCGACGGCCCGTCCGTCGAGGCGTCCGCGCGCGGATTCGACCGGCTCCGGGCGGCGTTCGGCCATCGCCGTCCCGACCACCGGTTCGTTCTTTGTCCCCCGGTGCGAAACCCCGTTCGATGCTGAACCTCGCGGTCGCCTACCGAGAGGAGACGTTCGAACGCGTGCGGGACCCGCTCGCGGACCGAGGCATCAGGGCCGTCCACGTCCCGACGGAAGCCCGGACCGTCGACCTCGCCGACCCGCCGTGGGACCCCGACGAGTTCGACGTGGGGTTCGTCTACCCCTCGCGGGCCATGGAGGGCGGCGCGGTCGACGCCCTGCTCGACGTGCCGTGGGTGAACGACCGCGACGCGGTGCTCACGTCGCGGAACAAGGCCGGCGTCGTCGCGGCGCTCGGCCGCGAGGGGGTGGCGGTACCGGAGACCGTCCTCGTCTCGAACCCGGTCGACGACGACGAACTGTGCGCCGCCTTCGAGCGGTTCGACGGCCCGGTCGTCGTGAAACCGAACTCGACGACGCGGGGCGTCGGGGTCGCGCGCGTCGACGACCTCGACTCGTTTCTCGGCATCACCGACTACCTCGACCTCGTCCACGACTACCGGGCGACCGGCGACAAGTCCTTCCTCGTCCAGGAGTATCTCCCGGGCGCGACCGACTACCGCGCGATGGTGGTCGACGGCGAGTACGCCGGCGCGGTCGAGCGCCGTCTGCCGGAGGACGCGCTGGCGGCCGGACAGTGGAAACACAACGTTCACCGCGGAGCGACGGCGCGGGGCGTCGACCTCCGGCCGGAACTGCGTGACCTCGTCGAGCGAACGGCCGAGGCGCTGGACGTGCCGTTCCTGGGCGTCGACCTGCTGGAGACCGAGGACCGGGTCGTCGTCAACGAGACGAACGCGCGGCCGACCGTCGACGCGGAGACGAAGTACGAAGAAGGGTTCTACGACGCGCTCGCCGAACTGATTCGGCGGGTGGCCGGGAGCGCTACTCGACGCTGATGTCCGCCGACTCGTCGCTCTTGTCGAAGGTGACCTCGAGGACGCCGTTGTTGTAGGTGGCGTTCGCCGAGCGTTCGTCCACGAGCGCCGGGAGTGTGATGCGCTCGTCGTACTCGCGGTGGTCGCTCGCGGCGCTGATGGTGAGGTACTCGCCGTCGCACTTCAGGTCGATGTCCTCCTTCTCGACGCCGGGGAGGTCCGCGATGACCCGCACGGTGTCGTCGTCCTCGTGCATGTCGACGTGCGTGTCCGCGCCGAACCCGGTCGGCGTGTCGGTGTCGACGTGCATGTCGACGTTCCCACCCATCATATCGTTCATCATACGTTCTATCTCGCGGAAGAGATCGTCGAACGGGTCGTCGCGGTCGTCTCTGCGCATGGTAGAAGATAGGCAACTGAAGGGCAAAAGGTTTTGGACGGGAGCGGGACGCTGCGCTTCGGCGAGGAGAAGGAACCTGTCAGCGACGTTCGGGGTCCGCTTCGTGACATCGCTGGCGGACTAGATGCCCATGCCCATCGCGTCGTTCGTCGTCTCGATGCTCTCGCGGGCGTCCGCGGCGTTCGTCACGGCGCGGACGGCGTCGACGTTCTCGGGCACCACGTCGCTCTCCTGGTGGATGGCCTGGAAGAGGTAGAGGTCGTTGCCCTCGGTCGTGACCGACTCGCCCCAGACGCAGTTCTCCCAGATGTCGCCGCGCGGGCGGCCGGCGTCCTGGGCGTACTCTTTGAGTTTGCCCGCGCCGTCGATGTCGAAGTGCTCGGGGATGACGAACAGTCGGGACTCGCCCTCCAGCAGGTCCCGAACCTCGTCGGCGTCGGGTTCGGCGTCGAGCGAGACGTTGACGCTGTGCATGTGCATCAGCGTCGCCGGCACCTTCAGCCCGAGCGTGTCGATGTCGAGGTCCGGGAAGATGGTCTGGACGTCCGGGCCGTGGTGGGAGGGCAGCGAGACGGGGTTCGGCAGGATGTCGTTGATGGGGCCGCGGCCGGTCTGGGCGGGGTCGCCGCCGCGCCGGACCAGCGTCGCGCGCACCTTCTCGACGCCGTACTCCTCGCGGAGCGGTTTGACGAGTCGCGAGAGGCCGGTGGTGTTGCAGGAGACGACGCGGACGTGGTCGGCCCCGACGGCCTCCTCGAAGTTCGAGCGGGCGTTGAAACTGGCGTCGACGAAGTCCGCCGACTCGCCGCCCTGGTACAGCGCGGGCGTGTCGTACTCGTTGTACATCTCCGAGTTCTGCTCGCCGATTCCCGAGGGGCAGGCGTCGACCACCACGTCGCTGTCCTCGACCAGTTCTTCGACCATCCCGGCGAGTTCGATGCCGGCGTCGTCGAACCGGTCCACGCGGTCCTCGACGGCGGCGTAGAGGGGGAACCCCTTCTCGACGGCCCGCTCCGCCTCGAAGTTCGGCCGCGTCTTGGCGACCCCGGCGACCTCCATGTCCGGTTGGGCGCGGACGGCGTCCGCGACTCGCTTGCCGATGGTCCCGTAGCCGTTGATGCCGACCTGTAGCATGCAGATAGGTGTCCGGCCCTCTCGCGCATAATGGTTTCGGGGTAGATTGGGGGAAATTAACTCTTCGCCGAGTAAGTATGCAGGTCGCGGTCGGGCGCGGACACAAATTGCTCCGCGACGTACCCCCGAGGATGGTCGCCAAACTACGAACGGAGCGACTCTCCCGCACGGTCGGCGGTGACCGCCTCGTCGACTCCGTCTCGTTGACGGTCGAGGAGGGGGACGTCCTCGGAATCGTCGGCCCGTCGGGTGCCGGGAAGTCGTCCTTTCTCCGCCTGTTGAACCGGCTCGACGAACCCACCGCGGGAACGGTCTACCTCGACGGCGTCGACTACCGCGACGTCCCGCCGCGGGAACTCCGTCACCGCGTCGGATACGTTCCGCAACAGCCCGCCCTCCGCGCAGGGACCGTCGGCGAGAACGTCTCCGTCGGCCCGCGTCTGCGTGGCGAGACCATCGACGACGAGACGGTCGAGGACGTGCTCGTCCGCGTCGGCCTCGGCGGGTACGGCGAGCGCGACGTCGCGACGCTCTCCGGCGGCGAGGCACAGCGGGTGGCAATCGCCCGCACGGTCGTCAACCGACCGGAGGTCCTCCTGCTCGACGAACCGACCTCGAGCCTCGACGCGGAGTCGGAAGCGACGGTCGAGCGGTTGCTCGACGAGCTACACGCCGAACTCGGCCTGACGTACGTGCTGGTCACCCACGACCGCGACCAGGCCAGGCGGCTCGCGACCCGCGTCGCGGTCTTCGAGGCAGGCCGCGTGACCGCCGTCGGTCCGGTGGAGGAGGTGGTCGCGTGACGCTGCTCGACCGGGTCGCGGAGCCGGTCGTGCTCGAAGGACTCCTCCAGGTCGCCGTCGCGTCGCTGTTGGCGCTCGTCGTCCTCGGCGTGTCGTACCGCCGAAGCCTCGACCTCGAATCCGAACTCGGCCGCGCCTTCGTCCGGGGCTTCGTCCAGGTTGTCGCGATGGGGGCGTTCATCGGCGTCCTCTTCTCCGTCCCGTTCGTCTGGAGCGGCGGGGTCATCCTGGCCATGATGGCAGTGGCGGCCTGGATATCGAAGGACCGCGGCGAGGGCGTCCCGGGCGTGCTGCGCGCGTCGCTGGTCAGCATCCTGTTCGGAGCGGGGGTCGTCATCGTCACCATGCTCGCGGCCGGCGCGATAGAGCCCACCGTCCGTAACCTCGTCCCCGTCGGCGGGATGATAATCGCGAACGCGATGAAGACCAACTCGCTCGCGCTCGACCGGTTCAGGGGCGAAGTCGCGTCGAACCGCCGCGAGATAGAGGCGGTGCTCGCGCTGGGCGTTCCGCCCGGGCGAGTCATCTCGGACTACGTGACGACGAGCGTCCGGGCGTCGCTCATCCCGATGGTGGACTCGCTGAAGAGCCTCGGCCTCGTCTACATCCCGGGGATGATGTCCGGGATGATTCTCGCGGGCGCCAACCCCATCTACGCCGCCGAGTACCAGTTCGTGATAATGGCGATGCTGTTCACGGCCGGCGGGCTGACGAGCATGACGAGCACGCTCCTGGTCCGCCGGTACGCGTTCACCGAGGCCGAGCAGTTGAAGCGGTTCGGGGAGGCCGGCGACGACGCCGACCGGGCGGTCGGCGAGTAGCCGCCGGAGCGGGCCGGGAAGGGAAAACATAACCCCTCGCCGGACGACCCGCCGAACATGAGTCTCGAAGACGCGGCCCGAACCGCCGTCGACCAGTGCATGGGGCTGGCAGCCGACGAGGCCTGCGTCGTCGTCACCGACGACGAGCGCCGGCACATCGGCGAGGCCCTGTACGACGCGGCCCGCGAGGTCACCGACGACGCGACCGTCGCGCGCTATCCGGTCGGCGACCAGCACGGCGAGGAACCGCCGGAACCGGTCGCCGCCGCGATGAAGAGCGCCGACGTCGTCCTGGCCCCGACGACCAAGAGCCTGAGCCACACCCGCGCTCGCGGCGCCGCCACGGAGGCGGGCGTCCGCGCGGCCACCCTCCCCGGCATCACCGAGGAGGTCATGGTCACCGGGCTGGACGCCGACTACCGCGCCATCGGCGAACACTGCGTGGCCGTGCTCGAACAGGTCGAGGACGCCGACGAAATCCGGGTCACCTCCCCCCAGGGAACCGACATCACCTTCGAACCCGGCGACCGCGACTGGCTGGCCGACACCGGTCTCTGTCACGAGGAGGGCGATTTCACCAACCTCCCCGCGGGCGAGGTGTTCGTCAGTCCCGAGGACGCGAACGGCCGCTACGTCGTCGACGGGACGATGATGCCCCACGGGCTGCTCCCGCCGGGCGAGACGCTGGAGTTCGTCGTCGAGGACGGTCGGGTCACGGAGATAAGCGACGACGACGTTCGCTCCCAGGTCGAGACCGCGGCCGAGGAGGTGGGCGACGACGCCTACAACCTCGCGGAACTCGGCATCGGGACGAACACCGCCGTGACGGAACTGGTCGGGTCGGTCCTGCTCGACGAGAAGGCCGGCGGCACGGTCCACATCGCCATCGGCGACGACGCCGGCATCGGCGGCGACACCGAGGCGCCGGTCCACCTCGACGGCATCCTCCGGGAGCCGACCGTCTACGCGGACGGGGAGGAGGTCGACCTCCCCGAGGTCGAGCGGTGACGTCGCGAGACGGGACGGCCGCCGAGTCGCGGCGACCCTGACTCACGATGGAGCGCGACGTTCACGGCCACCGCGTTCGCGGCGTCGACGTCGGGCCGGAGACGCGCTGTGCCCACTACGACTCCGAGCGCGACGTGGTCGCCGTCCGGTTTCGCTGCTGCGGGGAGCGCTTCCCCTGCTTCCGGTGTCACGACGCGGTCGCCGACCACGACCGGGAGCGCTGGTTGCGAGACGAGCGCAGCGTCGAGGCGGTGCTCTGCGGCGTCTGCGGGACCGAGCTGGCGATTTCGACGTACCTCGACTGCGGGTCGACGTGTCCGTCGTGCGGGACCGCGTTCAACCCCGGCTGTGCCGACCACTACGACCTGTACTTCGAGGAGCCTCGCTGAGACCGGCGCTCGGTGGGCGCGAGCGTCGACCGTCTCCGACGCCGACGCTCCCCGCCCGCGTCCCACCGGCGCAAGTTCCGCAGCGAGCGGAGCGAAGTTATCCGTCCGGGGCTCGTACGCTCGGACGTGACCGAAACTGTGTCCGACCAGGAGACGGTCCGAGTCTGGCTGGTCGAACGAACCTACTCCGACGACGAACAGAACCTCATCATCCTCATCTACGCGACGCCGGACGGCGAGCAGTACTTCCGGAAGGAGCGCGCCCTGCCGAGCTTCACGGGTGCCGCCCGGCCGACGCTGGCGGCGCTGGACGTGGCCCCGGAGCAGACGGGGACCGTCGGGAACGAGGAGACGCGCGAGCGCTACGCCGCGGAAGCATCCCGGATGGCCGACGAGCACGACCCCGACGATCCGATCTAGGCGACCGACGAACCGCGCGGGCGCGACCGGGAGCGGTGTCGTCGGTCAGGTCGGAGCGGTCGAGGCGAGGTACAGGATTCCGCCAATGACGATGCCGGCGAGGACGGTGACGGTGACGTGGATGAACGTCACGAATCCGGCGGTGCGCCACTTCAACCGGTAGACGAGATGGAAGACGGTGGCGTCGAGCGCCACGGCGATGAAGACGACGAGTGGCGGGAAGTACCGCTGGAGGAGGAAGGGGAGTATCGCGAGCGCCGGGCCGACGGCGAGCGCGCGCGTGAACGGCACGTCACCGAGGACGTTGCGCGCCGCGATGTGGCCCGTCAGCGTGAGAAACCCCGCCAGCAGGAGATAGGTCCCGACGATGGGGGTCAGTTCGCCCAGCAGTGGCATATGTGAGAGTCGAGAACGGGACGGCTTGGGCGTGCCGATTTACTCCAGGAGACCGAGCTCTTCGAGCCGGGAGACGATCTTGTCGACCGCCTGCTCGGCGTCCTCGGGCTTCTTGCCGCCGGTGATGACGAGTTTGCCGGAGCCGAACAGCAGCGCGACGACTTCGGGTTCGTCGAGGCGGTAGACGAGACCGGGGAACTGCTCGGGTTCGTACTCGATGTTCTCGAGGCCGAGGCCGATGGCGATGGCGTTGAGGTTGAGGTTCCGACCGAGGTCCGCGCTGGTGACGATGTTCTGGACGACGATTTCGGGGTTCTCGTTCACCTCGATGTTGAGTTCGCGGAGCTTGTCGAAGACGATTTCGAGGCTCTCGTGGACGTCGGCGGTGCTCTTCGCGCCGGTACAGACTATCTTCCCGGAGCGGAAGATGAGCGCGGCCGACTTCGGGTTCTGCGTGCGGTAGACGAGGCCCGGGAACTGCTCGGGGTCGTAGTCCGCGCCTTCCAGGTCCATGGCGACGCTCTGGAGGTCGAGTTCCTGCCCAATGCCCGTCGAGGCGACCACGTTTTCAATGTTGATGGTTTCCTTGGGGTCGGTCATACGCGACTTAAATGACGTATTTAAGGTTTATAAAGGTTGGTAGTCCCTACTGACAGGTCACGGACGTCGTTTATCAGGGTTTCTGCGGCAGGTTTTCCGGCGTCTCCTTTATCAAGGACGACGCGCGCGGTACGTTCATTGCGGACTTCCGGCGTCCAGCGCGAAACTGCGGGTGATGCGGGCTGACGGCCGAATGGCGCAGACCTTAACAGTACGCCGCCCCAATCGAGCAGTAATGACCGACGAGAAGGACCACCAGTTCTCCGAGGGTGGCGGGTTCGACGACCCGTACGAGGAGTTCGACATCGACCCGCCGGAACTCGACGTGGATCCGGACCAGGTCGACCCCGTCGACTCCCGCGTCGTCACCGACCTGCTGGACGAACAGGCCATCCCCGACGACGAGGTCGACGTCGAGAGCCTCATCGACGTGGGACTGAACTACATCAGCATCAACCGCTTCGAGCAGGCCGCCGAGACGTTCGAGCGCGCGGCCCGCTACGCCGAGGACGGAAGCAGCGAAGAGCAGGAGGCCTGGGTGAACAAGGGGACGGCCCACGCCAGACTGGAGGAGTGGGACGAGGCCATCGGCGCGTACCGCGAGGCGCTACACATCGACCAGAAGACCGAGATAGAGCGCGACCCGGACGCTGCCGAGCAGCGCCTGCCGTCGGGCGAGCACGCCGCCGACGCCGAGACGAACCTCGCGTACGCGCTCTGGGAGTCGGGCCACAGCGAGAAGGCGCTCGAACACGCGGAGCGCGCGGTCGAGATCGACGAACGCTTCCCGCAGGCGTGGTACAACCGCGGCTTCTTCTTGCTAGAACGCGGTCTCGCTGAGGAGGCGCTCGACTCCTTCGACAACGCCATCCGTCTCGGACTGCGCAGCGCCGAGGTCCTCGACGAGAAGGCCCGCGCGCTCGAAGAACTGGGCGAGTACGAGGAGGCCGAAACGGTCGCCGAGGAGGCCGAGGAGATGCGCGAGCGCGTCGAAGAGGAACTCGTTCAGGAGTCCGAACGCGCCCAGCGATGATCCTCCGCGAGCGCGAGACGGACGAGGGGTTGCTCGTCGCGGTCTGCGACGACGACGTGCTCGGGGAGACGTTCGAGAACGGCGACGTGTCGCTGACCGTCACAGAGGAGTTCTACGGCGGCGAGCGGGTCGACGCGGCCGAAGTGGTCGACAGCCTCTCGCGGGCGGCCGTGGCCAACATCGTCGGCACGGAGGCGGTCGCGCTCGCGATCGAAGAGGGGTTCGTCGACGAGGCGAACGTCCTCGACCTCGACGCGACCAGGCACGCCCAGTTCCTCCGGCTGTAGCTAGTCCAGTAGCGCGACGACGTTGACCGCGACCAGTCCGAGGAAGCTGAAGCCAGCGACGATGATTCCGATGGGGGCCAGGCCGGTGTCGAACGCGAAGGCGAGAACGGTGTGGGCGACACCGACGAACCCGACGCCCGCGAACAGCAGGCTAGCGACGATTCGTCGATTGGAGACCATGTGGACGGATGGACCCCGAACGGCTTAACCGTGTTCTCCGGTTCGACGGGCCGCGAAACCGCTCGACGGGTCGGCGGCGTCGCGTTCGCCGGCACGCCGACCGGTTCGCCGGGCGAGCGTAACCGGTTTCGGTTTCGCGAGTTCTGCCGGACCGAAGGAGTGTTTTGACTCGAACCCTTAGGTCCGCCTAATGGAAACGCAACAGTCCGACGCGCTCGACGTCGAGCGGATTCGGGAGGACTTCCCTATCCTTCAACGAGAGTTCGAGGGGAACCAGGTCGTCTACCTCGACAACGCGGCGACGAGCCAGACGCCCGACCAGGTCGTCGACGTCATCGCGGAGTACTACCGGAAGACGAACGCCAACGTCCATCGGGGTCTCCACCATCTCAGCCAGGAGGCCTCCATCGCCTACGAGGATGCCCACGACCGCCTCGCGGAGTTCGTCGGCGCGAGCGGCGGCCGCGAGGAGATGGTGTTCACGAAGAACACCACGGAGAGCGAGAACCTCGTCGCGTTCGCGTGGGGGCTGAACGAACTCGGTCCCGGCGACGAGGTCGTCCTCACGGAGATGGAACATCACGCCTCGCTCGTCACCTGGCAGCAGGTCGCCAAGAAGACGGGTGCGGACGTGAAGTACATCCCCGTCACCGACGACGGGTACCTCGACATGGACGCAGCGGCCGAGATGATAACCGACGACACCGAACTCGTCAACGCCGTCCACGTCTCGAACACCCTCGGCACCGTCAACCCCGTCTCCGACCTGGCGGACCTCGCCCACGACCACGACGCGCTCTTCTTCGTCGACGGCGCACAGGCGGTGCCGAACCGTCCCGTCGACGTGGAGGAGATAGACGCCGACTTCTACGCCTTCTCCGGCCACAAGATGCTCGGCCCGACCGGCATCGGCTGTCTCTACGGCAAGAAGCATCTCCTCGAGGAGATGGAACCGTACCTCTACGGCGGGATGATGATAGAGCGCGTCACGTTCGAAGAGTCGACGTGGGCCGAACTGCCCTGGAAGTTCGAGGCCGGGACGCCCGTCATCGCGCAGGGCATCGCGCTCGCGGCGGCCGTCGACTACCTCGAAGACGTCGGCATGGAGCGCATCCAGCGCCACGAGGAGCAACTGTCGGAGTACGCCTACGACCGCCTCACGGAACACGACGACGTGACGGTCTACGGCCCGCCGGGCGACGACCGCGTGGGACTCGTCTCGTTCACCGTCGACGACGTCCACGCCCACGACCTCTCCAGCATCCTCAACGACCACGCCGTCGCCATCCGGGCCGGCGACCACTGTACGCAACCGCTGCACGACAAACTGGGCGTCGCCGCGACGGCGCGCGCGTCGTTCTACATCTACAACACCCGCGAAGAGATAGACGAACTGGTCGCGGCCATCGACGACGCCCGCCAGCTGTTCGCGTAGCGACCACGGACTCCTTTCTGGCGCGACAGCGCCGCCGACCGCGCGACCGTCGAGCGAACGAGAGCGACGCAGTCAGTGCGACTCGCAGACCGCGAGGAAGTTCTCGAAGACCGCCTCGCCCTCCTCCGTGTGGGCGACCTCGGGGTGCCACTGGACGCCGTAGAGGTCGCGGTCCGCGTCGCTCATCGCCTCCACGTCGCAGACGTCGCTGGAGGCGACGCGGTCGAAGCCCGACGGAACCCGTTTCACCTCGTCGGCGTGGCTGGCCCAGACGCGCGTCTCGGGCGCGAGCGTGCCGACGACCGGGTCGTCGTCGTCGTCGATGTCGACGGTCACGTCGGCGTAGCCGCCGTAGTCGCCCTCGCCGACCTCCCCGTCGAGGACCGCCGCCATCACCTGCATGCCGAGACAGATGCCGAGCACGGGCACGTCCATGTCGAGGTAGTCCGGGCAGTTGCCGACGTCGTCCATCGAGGGGCCGCCGGAGAGAACGAGGCCGTCGGCGTCGACGTCCGCCGGCGGCGTGTCGTTGTCGATGAGTTCCGTCTCGACGCCCATGTCGCGGAGCGCCCGATGTTCGAGATGCGTGAACTGGCCGTGGTTGTCCACGACGAGGATTCGGGTCATTGCCGGGGCGTAGGGATGGCTGTCGTAAAAAGGGCTCGTCGTCGCGCTCGCCGGACCGCCGACCGAAACCTACTTTCGTGGCTGTCGTCACGTCCCAGAAGTGAAAGGTTCGGAACGCGTTCGGTTGGTCGTCGTCGCCCTCGTCGCCGCGGTCCTCGCCTACTTCTCCCTCCTCGCAGCGCCGGACGTCGGCGTCGGCGCGGCCGGTCCGTTCGGGGCCGTCTCCCGGGACAAGTGGTTCCACGCGGCGGGGTCCGCCGCGCTCTCCGCCGGCGGCGCCGTGGCCTACGGCGTGAGCATGGAACTGCTCCAGGGACCGCTGTCGGCGCGGACTCTCGACCCGCTCGACGCTGCCGCGAACGCCGCGGGTGCGGTGCTGGCCGTGGCCTGCTGGTGGGCGCTCGGTCGCCGTCGGTCCGCCGCGTCCCCGTCCTCGCGGTCCTGAGGGAGCCGGCGAACGCCCTCGTTCGGCCCGCTTCGACGGTCGCCCGCCGCGGACTTCCGACGGCGACGGGTTTTTATCGTGGTCACCCATAACGGTGGGTATCGACCGCATGAACGGAAACACCCCCTACGCCGGCGCTCCCGACGTCTCCGACGTTTCACTCGACGATCTCACTGCCGACCAGAAGCGTGCCCTCCGCGACAACGTGGCCGACATCGCCACGCTGACGCGGGAGTTCCTCCCCGACGAGTACGTCGTCGGCTCGAAGGTGACCGCGAACGCGACGGGTCCGCAGGCGACCGTCTCCGTCCAGCCGCCCGTCGGGCGACCCGTCAGCGCCGGGTTCGAACCCGACGCCGGTGACCTGGACGGCGAGGACGCGCTCATCGGTGCGGACGAGCGCGACGAGGTCGCTCGCGGACTCGCGGCCAGCGCCGCCCTCCAGGTCAAGCAGGCGATGCAGAACAAGATCACGCCGACTGCCCGTTGATCGGCGGGTTGCGGAAGACGGCGTCGGCGACCAGTAGCGCCGACACCACGCCCGCCGTCGTCACGCCGACTCGCAGCGGCACCGACAGCGTGATACCCGCGAACAGTCCCAGCAGGAACGGCACCGGGACCAGCAACAGGACGAGGTCGTAGTACGAGAACGTCCGCGTCCACCGGGCGATGCGACTACTGAATTTCGTGCGACCCGTCATTGTCCACCACCGTCTCGTACTTCTACCGCCGCCCACAAAAATATTACCCCTCACTTAAAGAAAGCGAGCGGTCGGGACTCAGCGTTCGATGACGATTCCGCCGGCACCGACCGCGACGTCGGTGCTACCCCGCACGACCGCCGTGAGGTTCTGGCCGGTCGGCGTCCGGTCCTGCGTCCACGTTCCGTTCGTCTGGTCGAAGAGCTTTCCGCCGCCGCCGACGGTGAATCCGTCGCCGTTCTCCGACTCGACGTCCCTCAGTCCGGCGTCGCCGAGGTCGGTCGACGTCCACTGCGCACCGTCGTAGTGGAACACCTTGCCGCCGCCGCCGGACACCCGGACGTCGTCGAGAGCGTCGCTGTCCACGCCGTAGAACGTGACGTTGGCGTCGCCGATGCCGACGCCGTTCCAGGTCGTCCCGTCCGCGGTCTGGAACGCTCGACCGTTCGTGTCGACGGCGTGTCCCGCGCGCACGTCGTGGAAATCGACGGCGGAGATAGCGGAGCCGCTACCGGGGGTGACGTACTCCCACGTCTGGTCCTCGCCGTTCTCGAAACTGTAGTAGATCTTTCCGGAGTCGCCGGCGACGTAGACGTTCGCCTCGCCCGCCGGGCCGGTGACGGCCACGTCGTTGAAGTTGTTCGTGCTGCCCGTGGGCGCGGAGTGGCTCCGGAGGTCGCCGGTCTCGACGTCGTACTCGCCGACCGCACCGCTCGCGCCGACGACCCAGAGCCGCTCGCCGTCGTCGGTCACGTCCGCGCCGTACAGCGAGTTACCGTTGCCCGTCACGCCGCCGTCGAACGCCGTCCGCCAGCCCTCGCCGGTTCGGTGGAGAGCGACGCCACCGGCACCGACCGCGTACGCGCCGTCCGCGGTGTACTCCGCGCCGTAGAGGGTACTCGCCGTGGGCGTCTCCGCGGTGGACCAGTCGCTCTCGCTCGCACTCGCCGCGGGGACCGCACCGGCCGCGACGGCCGCGCTCGACACCTGTAGGAAACGTCGTCTCGTTACGTCGTATCCGTTCATCGTTCCGGTCGGCGGCAAGCGACGGCACCCATTTCAAGCCGGAGCACCGTTCGCACTCTTCACACCTTTTAGAACGGTACCAGCACCGCTGATGCGCTCGAAACCCGGATATTTCTCCCTTCGACGGTCGGAAACCGAGTTCGGTACGGAACGATGAATAAAAAATTAAGATTCGGATGGGAGAACCGACCCGTCCGCCGCGGTCACTTCCCCCAGAAGGGGTCGCGCTTGCGCTGCTTGTCCAGGTACATCTGGAGCGCTTCGAGTTCGTCGACGGGGATGTCGTCGTCGAGTTCCTGCTCCAGTATCTTGGCGTGCTTCTCGGGAATCTCGATCCAGAGTTCGTCGTCCTCCTCTATCTGGCGGCCGACGGTCGGGCCGTCGATGGCGACGCTGACGCGGTTGCCGCTCCGGGCCTCGTCGACGTCCTCGCCCTGCTCCTGGATGCCCTTGATGGAGCCGACGCGTTTCGGCTGGTTCCCCTCGAACTTGGCGACGTTCGCGTTGTTCCGGACGGTCCCCGACAGCACCTCGACGCCGACGACCGCGGGGTCGTTCTGGCGGAACACGTGGTCTTCGAGGATGCGGAACCGGGCGGGTCGCGTGATGTTGTCGAGGACCGTCTGCTGCTGTGCGCGCTCCAGTTCCTCGACGTACTCGTCGAACTCCTCGACGAGCTGGTATATAACGTCGCGCTGGAAGAGGCGGACGCCCTGCTGGTCGGCCGCGTCCTCGGCGTCGGGGAGTATTCCGACGTTGAACGCCAGTATCGTCCGGTGTTTGTCCTCGTCGGCGGTCGTGGCGACGCTCACGTCCCGGGGCGCGACGTCGCCGACCTCCGCGCGCATGACCGGAATCTCGGCCTCCTCCAGCGCACTCACGATGGCCTCGAGGCTCCCGAGCGTGTCGGCTTTCACGACGATGCCCTCGTCCTGGGTCTCGACCTCGACCTCGGCGAGTTCGGCGCTGACCTCTTCGATGACGGCGTCTATCTCGCGGTCGCGGACCACCCGCACGGGCGCGCCCGCCATCGCCGCGTCGAGGTCGGGGGCGGCTATCTTCACGCCGGACGCGGCCGCGATGGAGTCGACCTGTTCGAAGCGGTCCTCGGTCCGGATTTCGGCGAGCGGCCGCGGTTTCAACAGCGCCCGAACGTCGGTGACGATGGGCTCGTTCGCCCCGCCGACGACGACGGTCTCGTCGGCCTCGACGGTGCCGTCGTACAGCACGACGTCGATGGTCGTCCCGAAGCCTTTCTCCTCTTTGACCTCGAGGACGGTGCCGGCCCCGGGTCCGGTCACGTCTATCTCCATGTCCTCGCGCATGTAGCGCTGGGCGAGCCCCATCAGCACGGTGAGCACGTCCGGGACGCCCTCGCCCGTCTCGGCGCTGACCGGGACGACGCCGACGTTGTTCTGGAAGTCCTGGACCCGCCAGTAGAGGTCGGCGGAGAAGCCGGCGTCGCTGAGTTCGCCGATGAGTTCGTACAGGCGCTCGTCCAGCGTCGACCGGGCGCGGTCGCTCTGGTCGTCGTAGGTCTGCTGGATGGGCGCGTTCTCGTTCGGCTTCCAGCCCGGCACGGTGTCTATCTTGTTCGCCGCGACGACGAACGGCGTCTGCGACTGGGCGAGGATGTTTATCGCCTCCTCGGTCTGGGGCTGGAACCCGTCGTTCACGTCGACGACGAGGATGGCGATGTCTGCCAGCGCCCCGCCGCGCGACCGGAGCGTCGTGAACGAGTGGTGCCCCGGCGTGTCGATGAACAGCAGGCCCGGCAGGTCGAAGTCCTCCGGGTCGACGAGCTGTCCGGCGACCTTCGACACCACGTCCAGCGGTACCGCGGTCGCGCCGATATGCTGCGTGATCGCTCCCGCCTCGCCCTCGATGACCGTCGAGCCACGGATCTTGTCGAGCAGACTCGTCTTGCCGTGGTCGACGTGCCCGAGGACCGCGACTATCGGCGTCCTGAGGGAGCGCGTATCGTTCTGTGAGGGGTCGGTGTCAGACATAGCTACCACCCGGGAGAAGTTCTTATCGGAGAACAACCGCGCACGGCATTTAACTCCATCGTCACAAACCAGAGCGTTCCGGCGTGGACGGCGGGAACGTTCGCGCGCGGCGAGGTGTTCGACGCGGTTCGGCGGTGGACGTGGGCGTCCCGGCGAGATGCGGAAACCCCGTGGAGTTTATGTATGAGCAATCGGTAACGGCACGTATGCCGGACATACTCGCGGAGAACCTCTCGGGGAAGGCCGTCATGGGGTCTGACGGCACGGAACTGGGAATGCTTTACAACATCACGGTGAACCTGAAGACGGGGAAACTCGCGGACCTCGTCATCGAACCCGACGAACGCATCGACGCGGAAAGCACCGACCTCGCCGTCGACGAGGAGGGGAACTTCGAACTCCCAGTCGAACGCGTCCAGGCGGTCAAAGATTACATCGTCGTCCAGCGGTAAATGTACGTTCTAGACGCCTCAGCTTTTATCAACGAGTACCACACCACCGAACAGACGGCCTCGATTCCGATGGTCCAGGAGGAACTGGAGGGCGAACACGCCTTCCGGTTCGACGCCATGGAAGGGTCGGGGATGCACATCCACATCCCTCAGGAAGCCGCGGTCGAGAAGGTCGGGCGGGCGGCCCGGGAGACCGGCGACTTCGACGAACTCTCGGACACCGACGTTCGCCTCATCGCCGCGACGTTCGAACTCGACGGGACGCTGGTCACCGACGACTACGCGATGCAGAACGTCGCCGAGCGCATGGACATCGCCGTCGAGGTAATCGCCCAGGACGGCATCGAGGAGCAACGCGAGTGGCTGTTCCAGTGCCAGGGCTGTGGGCGGGAGTTCGACGAGAACAAGCCCCGCTGTCCCATCTGTGGCAGCGAACTCTCGCGGAAGAACCCCTCGAACGCCTGAATACGGCGGAAATCAGACCATACTAACGTACATCGCGGCGAAGATGATAGCGTCGAAGGTGCCGTGGACGAGCGCGGACACCGTCAGGTTTCCGGTGCGCAGGTAGAGGAAGCCGAGGACGAGCGAGAGCAGGAAGATGATGGCCAGCGTCCCCGCCGTCGCGGCGAGCGTCGACCCGATGGCGTACGCGGGGATGTGCGCCAGCGCGAAGATGGCGCTGGCGACGACGAGCGCCCCGCGCTTGGAGAACGTGTCGTAGAGCGACTTCTGGATGATGTTGCGGTACAGCAGTTCCTCCCCGGGGCCGATGAGCAGCCACGACGCCGGGATGAGGACGAGCAGCATCTGGGGGTTGCCCTGCTGGGCGGTCTGTTCGATGCTGTGGTCGGCGGTCTGGACGCCGACCTGGGTGAGGGCGACGGCGACGGCGACCTGGAGGACGAACAGCGCGACGACGCCCCCGACCGCGTACCCGAGACCGCGCCAGTCCGGCACCCGGAAGTCGAGGTACGACAGTCCCATCCCCCGACCGAGCAGGAACAGGAGCGCGACCGACCCGGTTCCGAGTCCGAGCGCCACCGCCGACAGTCCGAGGCGCAGGTTCGGGCCGACGTCGCCGAAGATTCCGGACAGTATCGTCGTCCAGACCACGATGGCCAGCAGCCCCGACAGCCCCAGCGCGCCGCTCCGCAGGACGGCGAAGACCATGCTGGCGACGCTTCGCGACTGGCGAGCGTCCCCGCCCGCTCCGGTCGCCGTACCATCTGTCATGGTCGCAGCCACGGTCCCGTCGGCTAAAGTCCCTGCGACTGCCGCTCGACGCGGTGACGATGCAGCCGTGGTCCGCCGGGGAGCCCGTCGGCGTCGAACCGTCGTCCTACTCCAGCGGCCCGTCCCAGGCCTCGTACCCGCCGGCCATGCTCGCCACGTCGGCGTCGCTGTAGTGGTCGATGAGCCGGGCGGCCTGCACGGAGCTCTCGCCGATGTAACAGGCGACCACGACCTCGTCGTCCCAGTCCCGCGTTTCGACGGTCCCCTCTATCTCGTCGAGCGGGACGTTCTCGGCGCCGGGGAGGTGGCCGTCCGCGTAGGCGTCGGGGTCGCGGATGTCCACGACCTGGAGGTCGTCGAGCCGTCCTCTGACTTCCTCGGTGGAGAGTTCGTCGACCATCACGACCTCCGGAGGAACACGCGGTAGAAGCCGTCGCCGCGACGCCAGACGCGGGCCTCGGCGTCGTCGCCGACGGCGCGCGGGACGTTCTCCGTCGAGGGGACGTGGTCCGTCTCCTGTACGAGCAACTCGCCCGCGTCGAGGTCGGCGAGCGCTTTCTTCGCCTCCACCTGCGGGTACGGACACACCTCGCCGGTCATGTCCTGTACCTCGGTGGCCTCGTCGAGCCACTGCTCTGCCGTCTCGTCGTCCAGTTCGTCCGGGGAGTCCGTGAAGTCGTCCAGTGATGGTCCTGACATAGTTCTCGTCGTGCGTCGTTGGTCGATTTGCGGGCGGTTCAGATGGCGCAGCCGACGTCGCGGTACAGCCAGTGGGTCATCGCGTACACGCCGGCGACGATGCCGACCGTGGCGACGACCGAGTGGACCGACAGTTCGGCGAGACCGGAGTAGATGTTCCCGATGTTGCAGCCGGGCGCGAGCCGCGAGCCGGCACCCATCATGAACCCGCCGACGACGGCGTTGGGAACCCGCTTGCGTTTCGGCACGCGGAGGGCGAAGTCGCCGCTCCAGACGGCGGCGACGAACGCGCCGCCGATGACGGCGGCTATCATCACCATGTCCACGGTGACCGAGACGCTGGTCCCCTGGAACAGCACCGACCCCCAGTACTCGTAGCTGCCGGCGTCGACGCCGACCTGCTCCAGCAGGTAGCCGGTCCAGCGGGCCTCCGGTCCCGTGACGCCGACGATGGACACCTGGGTGAACCAGAGCACCGCGAGCACGGTGATGCCGAGCGCCGCGGTCCGGGGGTCCCACGGGCGCTTGCTCGCGGCCACGGGGTCGTCGACGTCCGCCAGCCCGCGGAAGTACGATTTCGTCCCGCGTGCGAGCGAGCGCAGTCCCGCGCCCGTCGCGGTCCGGGCCGGAGCGCCCGCGGCCCCGCCGTCGGCGCGGACGGCGTCCCCGGCCTCCTCGCTTCCCGCCTCTCCGCCGGTCAGTCCGCGGCCGACCGCGGTGGCGTAGGCGAGGACGACGACGCCGGTGACGGCGAGCGCGACGACCGGCGCGGGGACCGGTAGCGCGCGGAACAGGGTGACCCCCTCGCCGAACGTCAGCGGCGCGAAGTACGCCGACTGGAGCGTCGGGAACGCCAGGGTGAAGACGACATAGCCGACGCCCATGAACAGCAGCGTCAGCCAGAAGTGGAGGTAGCCCTGGCCGGCGCGGTACAGCGTCCCGGAGGCACAGCCCCCGGCGTAGGTCATCCCGACGCCGAAGACGAAGCCGCCGAACAGTCCGGTGAGTCCCCATCCGGGCGTCCAGAAGCCCTGGTAGTAGCCCAGTTCGTACGCGACGCTCCAGAACAGCATCGTCAGCGTCGTCGCGACGACGACGGCCTTCGTTACCCGCGAGTCCCGGAACGCGAACAGGTCGCGGAACGCGTGGACGAAGCAGAACCGGCCCTTCTGGAGGAAGACGCCGAGTCCGAGTCCGACCACGGCCGCGACGAGGAGGGGAGACACCATGTCCCCACGAACGGACCGGTCGCCGAAAAACGCCGCCGTTCCGGGGCTCGCTGCCGTGGCTGGTGACGACGGGAACCGCCGCCGACGCTCCTCGCTCGCGGCGCTACGCCGCCGAAGCGCGCATTTCCTCGGCGGCGGCGCGACGCAGAAAGCAGCGCGACTTGCCACGTCGTCGCTCCCGGTGCTCTCGGGTCGCCGCGGTCGCCCGTCGTCGACCGCCGTTCCCGGGTAGTTCCGACTTCGAACGCCGTCACCGCCACGGGGAATCGTCAGAGTTCTGACTCGCGGGGCGTCGTACCTCGGTCGCTCTCGTCCCCTCGCGGGCGCTTCGTCGCTCGTCGCGCCGGACGGCCGCTCTCGCCGTCGAATCGTCGCCGCTCGCCGTCCGCGAGTCCCGGCGAAACGTTTACCAGCGCAGTGACCTTACCGGAGGCCGATGACTGCTGGGACACGAGACGGGGGTGAGCCGTAGTGGAACTCATCGTCACCGAGAAGAACAACGCCGCTCGGCGAATCGCCGACATCCTGAGCGGCGACACCGCCGAGACCGAGCGACGCAACGGGGTCAACGTCTACAAGTGGGGCGGCAAGCGCTGTATCGGCCTGTCCGGCCACGTCGTCGGCGTGGACTTCCCGGAGGAGTACAGCGATTGGCGCAACGTCGAACCCGTTGAACTCATCGACGCCGACGTCGAGAAGAAGCCGACGAAGGAGAACATCGTCCGGACCCTGCGGCTGCTGGCCCGCGACGCAGACACCGTCACCATCGCGACGGACTACGACCGGGAGGGCGAACTCATCGGCAAGGAGGCGTACGAACTCGTCCGCGAGGTCAACGAGGACGTGCCCGTCCGTCGCGTCCGGTTCTCCTCTATCACCGACAACGAGGTCACGTCGGCGTTCGAGAACCCGGACGACATCGACTTCGACCTCGCCGCCGCCGGGGAGGCCAGGCAGGTCATCGACCTCGTCTGGGGCGCGGCGCTCACCCGATTTCTCTCCCTCTCGGCGCGACAGCTCGGCGACGACTTCATCAGCGTCGGCCGGGTCCAGAGCCCGACGCTGAAGCTCATGGTCGACCGCGAGCGCGAGATACAGGCGTTCGAGCCGGACGACTACTGGGAGCTGTTCGCCGACCTGCTGAAAGCCGACACGGAGTTCGAGGCGCAGTACTTCTACCGCGACGAGGACGGCAACGAGGCCGAGCGCGTCTGGAACGAGGACGACGCGAAGTCGGCGTTCGAGACGCTCCAGTCGGCCGCCGAGGCGACCGTCGAGCGCGTCTCGCGACGCACCCGGACCGACGACCCGCCCGCGCCGTTCAACACCACGCAGTTCATCCGCGCCGCCGGCAGCCTCGGCTACTCCGCCCAGCGCGCGATGAGCGTCGCCGAGGACCTCTACACCGCCGGTTACGTCACCTACCCCCGGACCGACAACACCGTCTACCCCGACGACCTGGACCCGGAGGAACTCCTGGAGACGTTCTCGGGCGACTACCACTTCGGCGACGACGCCGACTCGTTGCTCGACGCCGACGAGATCGAACCGACCGAAGGCGACGAGGAGACGACCGACCACCCGCCCATCCACCCGACCGAGGACGTGCCGACGAAGGGCGAACTCGGCGAGGACGAGTGGGAGATATACGAACTCGTCGTCCGGCGGTTCTTCGCCACCGTCGCCGACGCCGCGAAGTGGGAGCACCTGAAGGTCGTCGCCGACGCGTCCGGCCTCTCGCTGAAGTCCAACGGCAAGCGCCTGCTGGAGGAGGGCTACCACGCGGTCTACCCCTACTTCAACACCAGCGAGAACTACGTGCCGGACGTCGAGGAGGGCGAGCGACTGTCCGTCACCGACGCCCGGTTCGAGGAGAAACAGACCCAGCCGCCGCGCCGGTACGGCCAGTCGCGGCTCATCGAGAAGATGGAGACGATGGGCATCGGGACGAAGAGTACGAGACACAACACCATCCAGAAGCTGTACGACCGCGGCTACCTGGAGGGCGACCCGCCCCGCCCGACGCGGCTCGCGGAGGCCGTCGTGTCGGCGGCCGAGGACTACGCCGACCTCGTCGTCAGCGAGACGATGACCCGCGAACTCGAACAGGACATGACCGCCATCGCCGAGGGGGAGGCCGACCTCGACGACGTGGCCGACGAGTCCCGGGAGATGCTCGAACAGGTGTTCGACGAACTGGAGGAGTCCCGCGAGGACATCGGCGACCAGCTCCAGCAGTCGCTGAAGGAGGACAAGATTCTGGGGCCGTGTCCGGAGAGCGGCGACGACCTGCTCGTCCGCCAGAGCCGCAACGGCTCGTACTTCGTCGGCTGCGACGGCTACCCCGACTGCACGTACACGCTCCCGCTCCCGAACAAGGGCAAACCGCTCATCCTCGAGGAGACCTGCGACGACCACGAGCTACGAGAGGTGAAGATGCTCGCCGGTCGTCAGACGTTCGTTCACGGCTGTCCGCTCTGCAAGGCCGAGGAGGCCGAGGAGGAGGAGGACGAAGTCATCGGCGTCTGTCCCGAGTGCGGAGAAGAACACGGCGGCGAACTCGCCATCAAGCACCTCCAGAACGGGTCGCGGCTCGTCGGCTGCACCCGGTACCCGGACTGCGACTACTCGCTGCCGCTGCCGCGCCGGGGCGACATCGAGGTGACCGACGAGCGCTGCGAGGACCACGACCTGCCGGAACTGGTCGTCCACAGCGGCGACGAGCCCTGGGAACTCGGCTGTCCCATCTGCAACTACCAGGAGTACCAGGAGCGCCAGAACGAGTCGGGCACCGACCTCGAAGCCATCGACGGTATCGGCGCGAAGACCGCCGAGAAGCTCTCCCAGGCCGGCATCGAGAGCGTCGACGACCTCAAAGACGCCGAGGTAGAGACGGTCGCGTCGGAAGTGAGCGGCGTCAGCGAGGACCGGCTCCGGGGCTGGCAGGCGAAGGCGGACTGACCCCCCGTTCGCGGTCGCAGCGAAAGGTGGTTTCGAAGCTGTTATAGCCCGCAATTATGTACGGAGAGCTATGACCGCGCCCTGGAACGACTGGAACCACATCGTCAAACTGGACCCGGACAAGACGCTCGTCGAGGGGGAGACGTTCGAGGACGTCTGTGAAACCGGCACCGACGCGCTGGAAATCGGCGGCACGCTCGACATGACCGCCGACAAGATGCAGCGAGTCATCGACGCCTGCGCGAAGTACGACGTGCCGGTGTACCAGGAGCCGAGCAACCCGGCGGTCGTCGTGGACGACGACGCTCTCGACGGCTACCTCGTCCCCATCGTCCTCAACGCCGGCGAGGTGTCCTGGATCACAGGCGCGCACAAGGAGTGGGCCCGCATCGACGACGTCGACTGGGAGAAGACGACCACGGAGGCGTACGTCGTCATGAACCCCGACGCGAGCGTCGCCGACCTCACCGGGGCCAACTGCGACCAGACGCCCGAGGACGTCGCCGCCTACGCCGAAATCGCCGAGCACATGCTCGGCCAGGAGATCGTGTACGTCGAGTACTCGGGCACGTTCGGCGACCCCGAGGTCGTCGGGGCCGCCCAGGACGCGCTCGACGAGGCGACGCTGTTCTACGGGGGCGGCATCCGGGATTACGAGTCGGCGCACACGATGGCGCAGTACGCCGACACCGTCGTCGTCGGCGACCTCGTCCACGACGAAGGCGTCGACGCCGTCCGCGAGACGGTCGAGGGCGCGCGCGACGCCACCCACGCCCAGGCCGAGTCCGCCTAGACGTTCCAGCGACCGCCTTCCAGGGCCTTTTCCGACCGCCGTCTCCGCCCGGAGCGACAGCTCTTCGCCGCGCCGACCGGAGCGCCGGGGAGCGGCGTCCCCGACCATTGTTCGTCGCTCGCGAGCGCGCCCGCGCCCGGGACGGTCGGCGTCGGAGCCTCCGTCCGGGGACGGAAATGAGGGCGTTTAAGACCGCGCCGGAAGAACGACGCCGTATGCAGAACCGAACCTACACTGCCGACGCCGAGCCCGGCGAGACGGCGACCGTCGCCGGCTGGGTGCACGAGATTCGCGACCTCGGCGGCATCGCCTTCCTCATCGTCCGGGACGCGACCGGCAAGATCCAGGTCAAGTTCGAGAAGGACGAGATGGACGACGAACTGGTCGAGACCGGACTGGACGTCAACCGCGAGAGCGTCGTCACGGTGACCGGCGACGTGGAGGAGGAAGAGCGCGCGCCGACCGGCGTCGAGGTCGTTCCGAGCGAACTCGAGGTCGTCGCCGACGCCGAACCCGAACTGCCGCTGGACCCCAGCGGCAAGGTCGACGCCGACCTCTCGACGCGGCTCGACAACCGCACGCTCGACCTCCGCAAGGAGGAGGTCAAGGCCATCTTCGAGATTCGCGCCGAACTGCTGCGCTCCGTGCGCGACCAGTTCCGCGACCTCGGTTGTACCGAGATCAACACGCCGAAGATCGTCGCGACCGGCACGGAAGGCGGTACGGAGCTGTTCCCCATCACCTACTTCGGCCGCGAGGCGTTCATGAACCAGAGCCCGCAGCTGTTCAAGCAGCTGATGGTCGGCTCCGGTCTGGAGCGCGTCTTCGAGGTCGGCCCCATCTTCCGCGCCGAGGAGCACAACACGCCCCGACACCTGAACGAGGCGACCTCCATCGACTTCGAGTCGGCGTTCTACGACCACGAGGACGCGATGGACGCCTGCGAGGCGGTAGTGAAGGCGGCCTACGAGGGCGTCGCCGAGAACTGCCAGCGGGAACTCGAACTGCTCGGCTACGACGGCTTCGAGGCGCCGGACGGCGACTTCCCCCGGCTCTCCTACGAGGAGGCCATCGAGCGCATCAACGCCACGGGCGAACTCGACGAACAGCTCGTTTGGGGCGACGACCTGCCCACCGAGGGCGAGAAGGCGCTCGGCGAGGACGTCGGCAGCCACTACTTCATCACCGACTGGCCGAGCGAGATCAAGCCGTTCTACATCAAGGACCACGACGACGACGAGCAGCTCTCGACCGGCTTCGACCTGATGCACCCCCGGATGGAACTCGTCTCGGGCGGCCAGCGCGAACACCGCTACGACCACCTCGTCGACGGGTTCGAACAGCAGGGGCTCGACCCCGAACAGTTCGACTACTACACGAAGATGTTCAAGTACGGCATGCCGCCCCACGCCGGCTGGGGACTCGGCGGCGAGCGCCTCGTCATGACGATGCTCGGCCTCGACAACATCCGCGAAGCCGTGCTGTATCCGCGGGACCGACAGCGGCTTTCGCCGTAGCCGCCGAGCGGACGCTCGTCACGAGCGTGGCGGAGCGACGGCGTACCCCCGCGACCGCCAGCACCCCTCGCCCTGCGACTGGTCCTTTCTCTCCGCGCTCTCACCGTCGGACGCTCTCCCCGTACGGCCGGTCGCGCGAGGGCCGTGGCGGTCGTTTTCCGGACAATCGAACCTCTTAAACCGCCGCGCGACGTAGTTAGAATGGCAGAGGGAGCCCGGTTCCCGCGGTGGACGCGGCCTCGCCGCGTCGTACGGTGTCGGCCTCGCCGGCACCCACGTGAGGAAAGTCCCCCCACCGTTCGGGCAGGCGACCGGGCGCAAGCCCGGAGTGGGAGACCACTGGCTCTGGAACAGAAACGAGACCCCTCCGCGCGACCGATGAGGTGCGCGAACCGACCCGCGAGGGAAGGGAGTTGACCCACCGAGGGCTCGACCGCGGAGAAGGGATGGAACGGCGAATCCTCGCCGGTGCAAGTCCGCGCCACTATGGTAGCCCGGACGCCCGCCAGACGGCGGGCCTCCGTGGCGTTCGGCGACGCCGTCGGAGTTCTCCGGCGGACCGCCGGACGCCCGGAGACGGTGCGGACGCTCAGCCGAATGCCGGGCCGAACAGAAGGGGGCTTACTCCCCTCAGCCGTTTTAGATGCCGAGCGCGAACGCGAGGAGCGCGACGCCTACCAGCAGTTCGAGTGCGACCACTAGCAGGGCTGCGCTGACTTTCACGGTCTTCAGACGGCCAGTTGCGGTGCTCATGTCTCGTTCCTCCTTTCGACCAGACCATCAATAAGTGAGAACGATGGTTGACGACCGTTTCCTCTCCTAACACGAAGTTAACGATCTGAACGGTGCTGAACGGTCCCTGCTCGTCTCGTTCGGATTCGTTCCACGGTCCGTTACGTCCGAGTTGTTAACTAGATGCTCCCTAATTATCAGAAACTCACATTCGAGGCCGGTTTCGTGGTAGCGACATTAATAACTCCTCGGCGATTACGGTCGACCATGAGCGACACAGACGGAACGGAGACGGTTCGTCTCTCGGTTCCGGACATGGACTGCCCGTCCTGCGCCGGGAAGGTGACCGGCAGCGTCGGGTCCGTCGAGGGCGTCGCGGACGCCGACGCGCAGGTCACGGCGGGCCGACTCGTCGTGGACTACGACCCCGACCGGACCGACTCCGCCGCTATCCGAGAAGCGGTCGAGAGCGCCGGCTACGCCGTCGAAAACGGCGGTGAGGAGACGCTCTCCGTGCCGGAGATGGACTGCCCCTCGTGCGCGGGCAAGGTCGAGAACGCGCTCGCCGGCGTGGACGGCGTCGCCGGGTACGAGACGCGACCGGCGACCGGGACGGTGGTCGTCGAGTCCGCGGGAGCCTCCCGCTCGGACCTCGTGGCGGCCGTCGAGGGTGCGGGCTACGAGGTGGCCGACCCGGCCGGCGACGACGCGAGCGCGGCCGGCGTCGGGGCGCCGGACTCGGTGTGGACGAGCCCCCGGGCGCTGAAGACGTGGGCCGGCGCGGCGCTGCTCGTCGCGGCGCTCGTCCTGCACTTCTCCGCACTCGCGAACCCCGAACTCTTCGCGGTCGGGAGCGTCACGCTCACCGTCGCCGACGTAGCGTTCCTGCTGGCGACCGCCTCCGGCGGCCAGGCCGTGCTCCGGAACGGCTACTACTCCGCGAAGAACGCGAGCCTCGACATCGACCTGCTGATGAGCGCCGGCATCGTCGGCGCGCTCGCGGTCGGCCTCTACCTCGAGGCGGCGACGCTCGCGGTGCTTTTCAGCGTCGCCGAACTCCTGGAGCGGTACTCGATGGACCGCGCCCGCGACTCGCTGCGCGAACTGATGGAACTCTCGCCGGACACGGCCACCGTGGTCCGCGACGGCGAGGAGGAGACGGTTCCCGTCGAGGCGGTCCGGCCCGGCGAGACGGTGGTCGTCCGGCCCGGCGAGAAGGTGCCGGTCGACGGCGTCGTGCGGGAGGGAGCGAGCGCGGTCGACCAGTCGCCGATAACGGGCGAGAGCGTCCCCGTCGAGAAGGGTGGGGGCGACGAGGTGTTCGCCGGCACCGTCAACGAGGAGGGGTACCTCGAGGTCGAGGCGACCGCGGAGGCCGACGAGACGACCATCTCGCGCATCGTCGAACTGGTCGGCGACGCCGAGCAGTCCCGCACCCAGCACGAGCAGTTCGTGGACCGGTTCGCCAGCTACTACACCCCCGCGGTGGTCGGGCTGGCCGTCCTGACGGTCGCGGTGCCGCCCCTCCTCTGGAGCGCGCCGTTCGAGACGTGGTTCGTCCGGGGACTGACGCTGCTGGTCGTCGCCTGTCCCTGCGCGTTCGTCATCAGCACGCCGGTCAGCGTCGTCTCGGGCATCACCAGCGCGGCGCGCAACGGCGTGCTCGTGAAGGGCGGCGACCACCTCGAGGCGATGGGCGAACTCGACAACGTCGCGGTGGACAAGACCGGGACGCTGACGAAGGGCGAACTCGCGGTGACCGACGTGGTCCCGCTGAACGGCAACGACAAGGCGGACGTGCTCCGCTGCGCGCACGGCCTCGAACGGCGTAGCGAACACCCCATCGCGGAGGCCGTCGTCGACTACGCCACCGAGACGGTCGGCCGCGACGAGCGCCCGGTCGAGAACTTCGAGAACCTGCCCGGCAAGGGCGTCAAAGCCGACGTCGACGGCGTCACCCACTACGTCGGCAAGCCCGGCCTGTTCGCAGACCTCGGTTTCGACCTCGGGCACACCCACCTCACCACGGACGGCGGGGCGGTCGTCTCCGACGACCCGGCCGACGACGGACCGGTCGTCGCGGCGGACGAGACTGGCGGCATCTGCGAGGACCGCGACGACTGTCTGGACCTGCTCGGCGACGCCGTCCCGCAGTTCCAGCGCGAGGGCAAGACCATCGTGCTGGTCGGCACCGAGGAGGAACTGGAGGGCGTCATCGCCGTCGCCGACGAAGTGCGCCCCGGCGCGAGCGAGGCGGTCGCGCGCCTCCACGACCTCGGTATCGAGCGCGTCGTAATGCTCACGGGCGACAACGAGGGTACCGCTCGCGCCATCGCGGAGCGGGTGGGCGTCGACGAGTACCGCGCCGAACTCCTGCCCGAAGGGAAGGTCGAAGCGGTCGAGGAACTCGCGGACGACGGCGTGGCGATGGTCGGCGACGGCGTCAACGACGCACCCGCGATGGCCGCCGCGACGGTCGGCGTCGCGATGGGCGCTGCCGGCACCGACACCGCCATCGAGACGGCCGACGTGGCGCTGCTCGGCGACGACCTCCGGAAACTGCCGTACCTCCGGGACCTCGCCCGGAAGGCCAACCGCGTCATCCGCCAGAACGTCTGGTCCAGCCTCGCGGTGAAGGCAGTCCTCGCCGCCGGCGCGCCGCTCGGCCTCGTCAGCGTCGCGGCCGCCATCGTCGTCGGCGACATGGGCATGAGCCTCACGGTCACCGGCAACGCGATGCGACTCGCCGGCGTGAGTCCCGACGACGAGTGAGGAAGGGCCGTCTGCGGTCGCTCGTTCCCGGAGTCAGTTCGAACTCGCCGCCCGGGGTTCCGGTATCGCCTCGTCGGGGTCGAACGCCTCGCAGAGGTCCGCTATCGCGCAGTCGGCGCACCGAACCGTCCTCGCGCCGTCGTACTCGACGAGACCGACGTCCTCCATCTTCGGCAGATGGGCGTGGTAAAGTTCGGCCCTGATACGGGTGCGACGCTCCTCGGTCCCCTCCCCCGCTTTCGATTCTCGCTCTGCAACCTGGTCGACGAGTTCCTCCAACGAGAACGCCGTCTTCTCCGCCTTCACGACGTGAAGACAGATGTTCCGCCGTCGCTCGTCGCTGAAGAGGTCGAACAACCCGTCGATGGTCTTCGAATCACCGGTCACTCGTTCTCACTATTCCGGGAGTGGGCCCCGCGGGGGATAACGAGTCGGCGTAAATATTCACGGTCTTTTTAACGCATCAACGTCGGATGCTAGCACCCACCAATAGTTTTGGCCTCCGCGACCGTACTGTCGGTACCCACGATGATACTCGTCGAATTCGGACTCGACTACCCGATTCTTCGCGAAGCGCTCGAACGGGCCCCCGAGATGGAAGTCACGTGGAAGCGGTCGGACCAGTCCGAAGGAGGGCCTCACCGAATTCTCCTCTGGACTGAGGGGGGCGACTTCGAGGCGTTCGAGGACGGCGTCGAAGACGACCCCACCATCTCTACCTTTTCGCCCGTCGTCGAGGTCGGTTCGCAGCGGCTCTACAAGACCGAACTGGGGGAAGAAGGGCGACGCAAGAGCGTGTATCCGCTCCTCGTCGAGCAAGCGAGCATCCTCCAGCACGTCACCGCGACCCACGAGGGCTGGGAGTTCCGCGTCGCGTTCCCCGACAAGACCGCGTTCGGCCAGTTCTACGATTTCTGTCGGAGTAACGACCTGGGATGCGACGTGTATCGGTTCTACGAGGAGCGAGGGAACACCGACACGCCCCGGTTCGGGTTGACGGACGCTCAACGGGAGACGCTCGTCACGGCCGTCGACTGCGGGTATCTGGAGATTCCGCGGGAGAGTTCGCTCGCCGACCTCAGCGACCACTTCGGCATCTCCGAGACCGCGGCCTCGGAGCGGTTCCGCCGCGGAGTGAAACGGTTCGTCGAGACCACGGTGTACACCGACGCCGGCTAGTCGCACGCGCCGAACGCCGGGTCGATAACTGCCCGGGAGCCGTACTGCGGTCGCGTTCTCGGGCGTCCGTCCCGGTGCTGGTAGGCCGTGCCACCAACTACTGAAAGCCTCCGGCCCGTACTCCCGACGATGGCAGGTGACCGCGACGACGAGGTGACCCGCGACGCCGTCCGCGGACGCCGCGCCGACGAACGCGACGCGCGGGATGGCGCGGGTCGCGCCCCCGACTCGGGACTCCGCGAACTCGCGCTGGCCCTGGGCATTAACACCGTCTTCTTCGTCGTCGAACTCGTCGGCGCACTGTACGCCGACTCGCTGGCCCTGTTCGCGGACGCGGTGCACATGCTGGCCGACAGCGCCAGTCTCGCCCTCGCGCTGGTCGCCGCGTGGGTCGCGAGACGGCCCGCCGACGCACGGCGGACCTACGGCTACCAGCGCGCGGAGGTGCTCGGCGCGTTCGCCAACGGCGTCCTGCTCGTCGCCGCCGTGGGATACGTCCTCTTCGACGCCGTTCGTCGGTTCCAGGACCCCCGTCCCGTGGACGCCCCGGTCGTCGCGGTCGTCGGCCTCGTCGGCCTCGTCGCCAACCTGGCGGCGGCCTGGGTGCTCGCGGACCGGCGCGACGTTCTGAACGTCGAAGGGGCCTTTCTCCACCTGATCGCTGACGCGGCGGGCAGCGTCGCCGCCGTCGTGGTCGGCGTCGCGCTCGTCTACACCGACCTGTACGTGCTCGACCCCGTCGCCGCCCTGCTGGTGGCCGCGCTCGTCCTCTACTCGGTCCGCGACCTCCTCTCCGACAGCCTGAACATCCTCCTCCAGGGAGCGCCCGGGGACGTCCCCGTCGACGAGGTGCGGCGCTACATCGAGGGCATCGAGGGGGTTACGGACGCCCACGACGTCCACGTCTGGGCGCTCGGGTCGACCCAGTACACCCTCTCGGCGCACGTCGTCGTCGCGGAGGGCGTCGACTCCGACGCGGTGCTCCGGCGCTGCCAGTCGGACCTCGCCGACCGGTTCGGCATCGACCACGCCACCCTCCAGGTCGAGTCGCCCTCCTACGCCCACACCGTCGACTTCGACTGTTACGCCGACGAGCGCTGAGAAACGCCCGCTCGTCCGGTCGATTCGCCGGCCGGCGAGCGACGGCCCCCGCCCGCCGGTTCCGCGGGTCCGGGCGGCGGGGCCGTCGCACTTAGGGACTCCACCGTCGTGGGCTAGAGCGGGGGATTCCATGCCAGTCAGTGACATCGCATTGACGGAGGTCGTAACGGCAGACAGGAACACGGCGGTCACGGCCATCGCGGCCCGGATGGAGGCGGAGAACGTCGGGAGCGTGCTCGTCCTGGAGGAGAGCGACCTCGTCGGCATCGTCACGGACCGAGAGATAGCCCTCTCGCTCGCGGACGACCCGGACGCCACGGACCGCACCGCGGACGAGGTGATGACCGAGGACCCGGTGACGGTTCCGTCCGACGCGGGCGTCACCGAACTGGTCCGGCGGATGGAAGACGCGGGCGTCCGCCGGATGCCGGTCGTCGACGACGGCGACCTGGCGGGCATCGTCACGCTCGACGACGTGTTGGTGTTGCTCACCGAGGAGTTCGACGACGCCGTCGACGTCGTGAAGCGCCAGTCGCCGCGGTTCTGAGGCCACCGCCGCGCGAGCGCCGTCCCGACGAGTCGCGTCGCGCGTCGCCCGCACGCCCCGCCGAACCGGCGCAGGTCGATTCGTCGACCGTCGACGTTTTTTCGCGGCCACACGAGGTGGGGGTATGGACGAACGAATCCACGAGCACGCGGAGGTACTGGTCGACTGGAGCGCGCGCGTCGAGGCGGGCGACGACGTGGTGCTCTCGGTCGCTGAAGGGGCACACGACCTCGCGGTCGCCGTCGCGGAGAAACTGGGCGAACGCGGTGCGAACCTGCTGGCGATCTACGGTTCCGACGAGATAGCGCGCGCCTACCTCCGGGCGCACGACGGCGACTTCGACGCCGACCCCGAGTTCGAACTGGCGCTGTACGAGAGAGCGGACGTGACCCTCGCGCTCGGCGGTAGCCGGAACGCGACGGCGAAGGCGGACGTGCCCGGCGAACGGCGGCAGGCGTACTCGAAGGCGCGCCAGGAGATCAGCGAAGCCCGCCTCTCGACCGACTGGGTGAGCACGCTCCATCCGACGCGGGCGTACGCCCAGCAGGCGGGAATGGCCTACGAGGAGTACCAGGACTTCGTCTACGACGCCGTCCTCCGCGACTGGGAGAGCCTGGCCGAGGAGATGGCGGAGATGAAGGAGATACTCGACGACGGTAGCGAGGTTCGACTCGTCTCGGACGGCACCGACCTCACGATGTCGATCGAGGACCGGACCGCGGTGAACTCCGCCGCCTCCGTCGCGTACGACTCCCACAACCTGCCCAGCGGCGAGGTGTTCACCGCGCCGTCCGACCCCGCGGGCGAGGTCGTCTTCGACGTGCCGATGACCATCCAGGACCGCCGGGTGCGGAACGTCAGAATCGCGTTCGAGGACGGCGAGGTGACCGAGTTCAGCGCCGAGACGGGCGAGGACGCGCTCGCCGACGTGCTCGGCACGGACGAGGGCGCGCGCCGTCTCGGCGAACTGGGCATCGGGATGAACCGCGGCATCGACCGGTTCACAGACAACATCCTCTTCGACGAGAAGATGGGCGACACCGTCCACCTCGCCGTCGGCCGCGCCTACGACGCCTGCCTGCCGGACGGCGAGGCGGGCAACGACAGTGCGGTGCACGTCGACATGATAACCGACGTGAGCGAGAACTCCCGGCTCGAAGTCGACGGTGAAGTCGTCCAGCGGAACGGTACGTTCCGGTGGGAGGACGGGTTCGAGGCGGCGTAACGACGCGTCGAACCGCGATCGAAGGCCGGATAGACGGTCCGACGCGGGAGAAAACGACTACGGTGACGGTGCGGTGCAGTATGCGGGAGTATTTTCAGTAGACGGTGACTCAGGTGCGGGAATTCGAGTGGATGGTGCATATCGGACGGTACGCACGTGTTTACAGAATCCGACGGGTTAGCTTCGCTATCTCGCTCCGAACGAAGAACCCGTACTACCAACTACGGTCGAGCCGATTCACAACAGCAAGACGACGTTCCCCATCCCGCGACGCTTGCGCTCGACGAGGTTCTTGGTCTCTAAACTGTCGAGGACTCGACTGACCGTCGCTTTCGAAATATCCGTTCGGTCGACTATCTCGTTCTGCGGTAAGACGCCGTCGGCGTCGAGGAGCGTTTCGTAGATCACCTGTTCGTTGTTTGTGAGTTGCTCCGCGATTTCCTCCCATTCCTGCCGGCGGGCTTCGAGGAGTTCGTCTGTGGGTGCCAGGTCGTCGTTCTGGTCAGCAGTTAGGCTTGATTTCTTCGATGCAGGATCAGACTTATACCCCGACTGTTCGTTCGTCAGTAGATACGTGCTGCTCGCTCCGAGAAGACTCGCTGCGAAGGCGACTACGACCACGTCTCGGTATCGGAAATAGTTCCCGAGTTCTGCGACGTCTGTGCCGTTCTCACCGACTGTGACCATAACTGGCGACGGATTGATGAGCTGTACCGTGAGGGTGAATGTAGCGGCAACGAACACGCCGGCAGCGAGCAGCTGAGTGTGCTGGAGGGACCGCATATTCGTACTTGTATCTTCGATGACCCTTCTAATGTGCATCGGTTTTGTCCCGCTAAATCGCCGCGAAACGGGCTTGAAACGCGGATGAAACGCATTTCGAACGTGTTTCGCCTTAGCACTAATGAGGTCTTTCGAACAACTGGTTAGACGATGAAAGGTGAGGTACGCGTGCGATTGCTCGCAGTGGTTGGACTCGCGGTACTCGCAGTTGCACTGGCCGTGACGGGGACTGCGCTCGGAATCGCCAACCCACTCACAGCCGACGAACCCGGTGCACAGGTCACCGTCACAGAGGACGGCATTACCCTCTCGAACGGCGGGCCGGAGGAGACCGTCGTCGGAAACATGACTGCGGTGGAGACGGTCAAAATAGCTAGCCACGACGGCCAACTCAGGATACGAACCGAGGAAAAGGAGCCACTGACGAGTGCAGACCGAATTCGAGCGATCGAAGTCGCCCAGAACAACGACACGCTACAACGATCACTCGACGAACTCTCCGAGTACGAACTGGAAGTCCAGCCGATCGAGAAATTAGACGCCAGCACTGCAGAAACGGTCGACATCTCTGGCGTTACAAAAGACGGGCCAAACGACTCTGAAGACCCTGTGTTCCGAGTAGAAACCAACTCTTCAGCGGAGACCAGCGAATCGATCACGATTCGCCGTGAGCCCTCGTACGTCGAGAACCAGGCCACGATCAAGATCCGTCGGCCCACTGATGACGAACTGCTGTACTCGGCTGAGGTTAACCTCTCCGAAGGGAGGATCGTCGATATTACGGACTGGACCGACGTCGAATCTCGGGAGTAGGGCCGAGTGAATCCATGCAGGAGCCGCTGTAGCACGGCAGAAGTCGCTGAACGCGGCCGAAACCGCTTTTCAACGTGTTCCGCCGGGCGTTTCCAACGGGACTCTATGAGGGTTTTCAGATGAGGTTATGCCGAGTGAGATGGGCAGTGGCGCACGTGGTAGTAGTCAACTCCTACTCGTGGCGGCTGCCCGGATCGCTCGTACAAGAGAAACCATGCGAACGAAAGCAATCACGCTCGTGCTCGTCGTTGCGGCGATGCTAGCGGTTAGTGCCGGCGGCATCGCAGCAGCCGATGGGACGGGTTCGGACGCGGTACAGTCTGACGATGAACCTGACGACCCAGCGAAAGGGAGTGAGTACGATGAGCGCCTCACCTCCAACGAGTCGTTCGAATTGGACGTTCCTCCGAAGAGCATCACGTATGCGGACGATGGTCTAGTCACGATCGACGTGTCGATGGACAATAGGGGAGAGAACGTAGAGGAGAACGGCAATGGGAGTGCAAGCGAAGAGTCCGTCAAGCGGTTGACCGCAGCGAAGTCACTCTCGACCGGTATCTCCGAGGAAAACGTGACGATCGTCGAAGAGTCGCCCCGACTCACGGCGGAACAGTCCGTCGAGTTGCATACGTCCGAAGTGAATATCACTATCGAGGAGCAGTACGACCAGCGTCTGACTGCCGACGAGTCGTTCCACTCCCATATCCCTGCTGCCGGTCTTGAACCCCAGGGTAACGGCATCTACAGGGTTAACCTGACTGACGGCGAGTAGGGCTATCTTCGTCCTCCGTGGTCTTCCTTCTTATTTGTCCGTCATCCCTCTTTGGGTACACGAAGTGGAGCCGAAGGCACGTACTGTCGCTCAAAAACAATCTGTTCCTTCTGCGTATCTCTCCCAAATAACGCCCCTGCTTCAACTCCAAGAACGGGTAACGGACCCGTGTTACCAACTGCTGTTTTGGGTCTGCTACCGGTTTCGTTCCCTCCCACTCTACCGAAAAGACAGGAAATTACCATAAACTGAATATGACTTATACTTATATTGGAAGTAAAATCAGACCCCTCGGGGAATCGTTTATTATAGTTCAGGGATAGTATATAGTGGCGGTAGCAAAAATGAAACAGAGCAGACGTACATTCCTGAAAGGCATCGCAGCGACGGGCGTGGCACTCACCGCGGCAGGGCAGGTGTCTGCCGGAGGCGGCACGCGATACATCGTCACTGGAAGTGGCAGGGGCGCGGCGAAGCGCATTCGCGACGCCGGCTTCTCGGTCGAGCGAGAACTCGGCGGTAACGTACTCATCGTCACCGCCGACGACCGGTCGGCGCTGGAGAGCGTCTCCGGCGTCTCCGAGGTGGTCGTCGACAGGAAGTTGACGCTCGACGCGCCGAAACTGGAGGAGAAGGCGGAAACGACGACCGACGAGGACCTGTACTCCCTCCAGTGGGACAAGCAGGTGACCGACGTGCCGGAGGCTCACACGACGGCGACCGGGGAGGGAACCCGTATCGCCATCATCGACACCGGCGTCGACTTCGACCATCCGGACCTCGCGGCCAACGTCAACGAGGAGCTGAGCAAGCTGTTCAGGTACGGCGAGGTGAGCGACGACGCTCAGGACGTGTACGGCCACGGTACGCACGTCGCCGGTATCGCGGCCGCGAGCGACGACGGCACGACGGGAGTCGTCGGCACGGCACCGGACGCCGAAATCGTCTCGTTACGGGTGTTCTACTACGACGAAATAGACGGCGAAACCGTACTGACGACCACCCGCGCCGACATCCTCTCCGCCATCGACTACGCGGCGGACGTCGGATCGGACGCGGCGAACATGAGCATCGGCACGCCGCCCATCCCGCCGCAGGACAACGCCGGCGGCCTCAAGGTCGGCTACCAGCGCGTCATCCAGAGCGCCAGTCGACGCGGCACGCTGACCGTTGTCAGCGCGGGCAACAGCAGCGCCAACCTCCAGCAGGGCGGTTACTTCACGCTCCCGAACAGCGTCGCCGGCGCGATGAGCGTCAGCGCCACCGGGCCGAACGACGAACTCGTCTTCTACTCGAACTACGGCACGAACGAGGTGAGCGTGGGTGCGCCCGGCGGCGGGTACGAGACGCTGAAGAAGACGCTGTGTAGGGACTGGGACGGCGACGGCGACGGCGAGGCTCCCATCGACACGGACGGCGACGGCGAGGATGAGTGGGTCGACTGCGAGATTCCCGAGTGGCCGTACCCGACGAACCTCGTCCTCTCGTCGGTGCCGCCGGAGCTGTACGACGGAGAGTACTACGCCTACTTCGCCGGCACGTCGATGGCCGCGCCGCAGGTGACCGGTACGGCCGCGCTCGTGCGTGAAGTCGCGCCGGACGCCAATCCGAATCAGGTCGAGCAGGCCATCGAGCAGGGTGCCGAGGGGACGTCGGGCAAGAGCGACCCCGAACTCGGCGCGGGTCGGCTGAACGCGAACAGGGCTCTCGACTCGATCTAAGTCCACCAGTCGCTTTTTCGCCGGTCGTCGTCCCGGAGCGGCGGCGGGAGTTCGGAGTCGTCGAGACCCATCCCGTAGCCGAACCAGTAGCCGACGTGCCAGCCGACGGCCTCGGTGTCGACGTCGCCGATGGAGATCACGAGGCGCTCGTACTCCTCCATCTCCCCGTCGCGGTCGGGGTCGACGCCGCGAACCCGGCCGCAGCTCGCCGTGGACCGACAGGGGAGGTCGTCGGGGAACCGAACGACGACGTCGGCCGTCGAGCGGTCGCGAGTGAACTCGAACGTCAGATTCGACGGAACGGTGCCGTCGGCGCCGCGGCCGTAGTACTCCAGCGCGTTGGCGACCTGCCGGCGAACCGCGCTCCGGTCGCGGTCCGGCGTCGGCGCGAGATACACGGTGAACTCGGCGTCGCTCCAGGGCAGTGCCCGCTCGTCGGCGTCCACTCGCTGCCGCGTCGCCAGGGCCGCAGAGTGGTTCATGATGGACTGCGGGGCCGCGCTGTGGTTCAACCCTAGCGTGTGGCCGAGTTCGTGTTTCAGCACGAGAACGGTGGAGTTACTCGAAAACGACGCGTCGACGTCGACGTGCATCGGTCGGTCGACGTGGCCGGGTTCGGTGACGTACGGCGCACAGCCGGCGGCGTTCTCGATGCGCGGACAGCTCTCGACCTGTTCGACGAACCGGACGACGAGGTCCGGACTCTCCGCGTTCGGCGCGAGTTCGTAGTCGATGGGGTAGCCGGCGTACTGCTCGCTGTGGCTCTCCCAGTAGTCCAGTGCTCGCCGCAGCTCCTGCGTGAAATCCCGCGACGGAGCGCCGATGTTCTCGACGGCGACCGTCAGCGTCGACTCGCCCCAGGGGTTCTCCCGGTCGGCCACCGTTCTCGCCGCGCTCGACTGTCGCGACTCTCCGTTCGTGGCCGTCGTGGTCGTGTCGGGGGTGGTCGACGGGGTCGTCTCGGCGTCCATCTGCACTCCGGAACAACCGGCGAGGACGACGAGGGCGACGAGGGCGGGCGCGCGCCATTTCATGCGTCGTTAACTACGACGAGCGACGTATCAAACTTTCCGCCACGAAGTGACGATATACAGACCGGTTCCGGTAACGTCCAATCCCGAAGGCAGCGGAAACGGAACTCGCGCGGCGAACGACCGCCGACGGCCAGCGCTTTTGTCGCTGGCCTGCCAGCGAGGAGTATGGACTACCGCGGACTCCTGCTGTTGTGGGCCGCACGCGAGACGGGCGTCCTCAACGCCGTCACTCTGCACGCCGGCACGCCGGCGGCGGTCGCCGACGAGGCCGACGTCACCGAGCGGGCCGCCCGCATCACGCTGCAAGCGCTCGAGGAGATGGGATTCCTCGAACGCGTCGGCGACGAGTACGAGGCGACGAACCGGGCGCTCGGCTTCTTCGCCAAGACAGACGTGCGCTCCATCGGGTCGGTGCCCCACCGACTCGACTGCGTCGACCGCTGGCTCGAACTCCCCGAGACGATGCGGACCGGCGCTCCACCGGCGAAACCCGAGGACTGGGAGACGAACTTCGTGGGCGCGATGGCGACCGTCGACGAGGCGACGGTGCGAGCCTGCGTCACCGCCGCAGTTCACGCCCGTCCGGACGCCGAGCGCGTCCTCGACGTCGGCGGCGGTCCGGGCTCGTTCGCCACGGAGTTCGCCCGCCGCGGCTTCGAGGTGACGCTGTTCGACCGCCCCGCGGTCGTCGACCGCGTCGAGCGATTGCTCGCCGACGAACCGGTCGAACTGGTCGCCGGCGACGCCACCGACGACCTCCCCGACGGGTTCGACGTCGCGTTCTGCTCGCGAGTCGCGCACGCGCTCGGTCCGGCCGAGAATCGCCGACTCGTCGCGAACGCCTACGACGCGCTCGAACCGGGCGGCGCGATCGTGCTCGTCGACCGCGTCCGCGGCCGGTCCGAGGGCGCGGCGTTGCTGGGCGCACACATGCTCGCACAGACCGAACGCGGCGACGTCTACACCGCCGAGGCGTTCACCGGCTGGCTGGACGACGCCGGTTTCCGGGACGTGGCGGTTCGGGACGTGCCCGGCACGAATATGCAGGTAATCGCCGGACGCGTGCCGCGCGATTGAAGAACTTCCGGCGCGAATCGTGTCGTATGGACCCCGCGGTGTTGCGCGACGACATGGTCGCCAGCCTGGAGCACGAGACCAAGGCGCTCGTGCGGAGCGACGACGTCAGCCAGGCGCTCAGGACCGTACCGCGCCACGAGTTCGTCCCGGCCGACGCCGACCGCGGCGCGTACCTCGACCAGTCGTTCGACCACCGCGGCACTCGCGTCCTGTCGCCGAGCACGGTCGCGAAACTGCTCGAAGCGCTCGACGTGACGGACGACGACTCCGTGCTCGTCGTCGGGGCCGGCGTCGGCTACACCCCGGCCGTGCTCGCCGCGATGGTCGGCGAGCGCAACGTCCACGCCGTCGACATCACGCGCACGGTCGTCTACGACGCCCGGCGGAACCTCGAGTCTGCGGGCTACGGCGGCGTGTTGGTCGACTGCCGCGACGGTGCGGACGGCCTCCCGGAGTACGCGCCGTTCGACCGCATCCTCGTCGAGGCCGCCGCCGTCGACCCGCCGCGTGCGCTGGTCGAGCAACTCGCCTCCGACGGCCGGCTGGTCATGCCGCTCGGCGGCCGCGAACAGCGACTGGCGGCCGTCGAACGCGAGACGCCGAACGGCGTCGAGGGTTCCTCCGACGCTCGGGTGGTCGAGCGGTTCGGTTCCGTCGCGTTCGCACCGCTGCTCGTCGAGGGCGAACAGTCCGGAGCCATCGAGCGCAACCGGACCGCGCGCGAGGACCGCGAACACGCCGAACGGCACGCCCAGACCCGGCGCGGCTGGGAGCACGAGTGGATCGACTGGGACGGCCGCTAGTCCTCGACCACCAGTATCTTCGTGTTCTCGCGCTCGTCGGTGTACTCGCTCCCCGCCGGCGGTTTGACGCCGATTTGCAGCGTTCCTTCCCGCTGGTTCGGCCCCAGCTCCGGGTCGACCGAGACCGTCACCGTCCCGTCGTCGCCGGTCGTTGCAGTCCGCACCTCGTCGAGCGTCGCGGACCCGCCGCGCACGACGACGGTCGCGTCCGCGACCGGTTCGCCGTCGGCGTCGACGACGGTGATGTCGACCTGGTCGCTGCCGGGCCCGACGACCTCCGGCGACGGTTTCGCGTCGAGTTCGCTCACGGACATCCCGTTCAGGCCCGAGAGCATGTTCATCATCACCGAGAGGCTGGCGACGCCGACGACGAGCGCGATGACGAGCCGGATCGGCAGTCCTTCGATACCGCGGTCGTCCGCGCGGAAGCGTTCGAGTGCACGCATGGCCCGGCCTGGTCCTGTTCCGATTGATAAACCCTCGGACGGACGTTTATAAGTGAAGGCGGGGCCAGGGCCAGCCGTGACCCGAATACTCGGTCGGACGGACGGCGACGGCGAGACCGGCCACCTCGGGGCCTACCGAGCGCGGGACGGCAGCGAGGGCGCGCCCGTCCACGTGGACCTCGACGGCCCCCACGCGGCGCTCGTGGTCGGCAAGCGCGGCTAGGGGAAATCCTACACCCTCGGCGTGCTGGTCGAGGAACTCGCGCGAACGGAGGGCGTCGTCCCGGTGGTCGCCGACCCGATGGGGACGTTCGAGACGTTCGCCGACCGCCGGGACGTCGCGGTCGAGGTCGTCGACTCCCCGCGTGCGTCGGCCGACGCTATCGCGCCGCGGGCGTGGTGTGACCTGCTCGGACTGGACCGCGAGAGCGCGGCGGGGTCGCTCGTCTGGCGCGCCGCGAGCGAGACGCCGACGCTGGCGGGCATGCGCGAGTGGGTGGGCGGGGCGGACGTCCCCGCGGCGACGTAGCGAGCCGCCGAGAACCACCTCGCGCTCGCGGCGTCCTGGAACGCCTTCTCGCCCGACGGCCTGTCGGCGACCGATTTCGCGACGGCGTCGGGCGTCGTGTTGAACCTGGCGGGGTACGACGCGGCGGCGATGAACGCCGTCGTCCGGGCGGTGGCGTCGGGGCTGTACGACGCTCGCGTCGCGGGGCGCGGGCCGCTGCCGTGGCTCCTCGTGGACGAGGCGCACGCGTTCTTCGACGGCGTCGCCGGCCCCGCGCTCCGGACGGTGCTCACGCGCGGACGGCGACCCGGCGTCAGTCTCGTCACCGCCACGCAGCGACCGGACGCGCTCCCCGAGGTCGCCATCTCGCAGGCCGACCTGCTCGTCTCTCACCGGCTGACGTCGCGAGCCGACATCGACGCACTTTCGCACGCCCGACCGACGTACGCGCGAACGTCTCCCGCCGACCGGATGCCGGCAGCGCCGGGGGAGGCGGTGGTCGTCGACGACGCCACCGAGAGCGTTCACTCGGTGCAGGTCCGAAAGCGCGAGGTTCCGCACGGCGGCGGGAGTCCGAGCGCGAGCGACGGCGGGGGTGACTTCGAAAGCGATACGTGACGCCCCCGGCTGGGAACGGACGAGACACGACGAGCATGTCGGCCGAGAACACGCACTCGCTGAAGCGCGCCGAACCCGTCCTGCTGGTCGCAGTCGGCGGGTTCGTCGGCGCGACGCTGCGCCACGTCGTCGCAGTCGCGCTCCCCGGCGGATTCCCGTGGGGGACGCTCGCGGTGAACGTCGCCGGAAGCTTCGCGCTCGGCGTCCTGCTGTACGAGGCCCGGCTCGCCGACCTGCTCTCCGCCGAGACGCGACTGGTCGTCGGCACCGGCTTCCTCTCGTCGTTCACGACCTACAGCACGTTCGCGGTCCAGACGGCGTCGCTGTCGCCGAGGCTGGCCGTCGCGAACGTCGCGGCGAACTACGTCCTCGGCCTGCTGGCGGTGCTCTCCGCCCGTCGCGTCGTCGGAGGTGTCGTCGCGTGAACCCCGTCCTGCTCGTCGGCGCGGGCGGCACGCTCGGCGCGCTCGCCCGACACCTCGTCTCCGTCGCGCTCCCCGGCGAGCGCCGGGACACGCTCGCGGTGAACGTCGCCGGGAGCTTCGCGCTCGGCGCGCTGACCGTCGGCGTCGCCGACCCGGGGATGCTCGCGCTGTTCGGGACGGGGTTCTGTGGCGCGTTCACGACGTTCTCCAGTTTCGCCTTCGAGACGGTGCGGCTGTACGAGCGCGGCGACCGGCGGGAAGCCGCGGGCAACGCGACGGTCCACCTGGTCGGCGCGCTGGTCGCGGTCGCGGTCGGCGGGGCGGTCGCCGCCGCGACCTGACTCGCCGTCACCCTGCGAACTGCTCCCACACTACGATAACGGAGGGCGTCAGTGCGACCGCCGTGAGATAGGAGTAGAAGACGCTCAGTGCGATGACGAGGCCGAACTGCCCGAGGACGGGCGTGATGGCGAGGACGAGGATGGCCGTCCCGGAGACGGTCGTCACCATGCTCCCCGTCAGCGCGCCACCGGTTCCGCGGACGGTCCGTTCGAGCGCGCGGACGACGTCGGCGTCCCGGTCGCCGCCCTCCCAGTCGTACTCGTCGGTGAACCGGTGGACGACGTGGGCCGAGTAGTCCACGCCGAGGCCGAGCGCGATGGCGAGCACCGTCGCAGTGAGCGCGTTGAACGGGATGTCGAGCAACCGCATCGTCCCGGCCAGCAGCGCGACGGCGACGACGATGGGGAAGAGGTTGATGACGCCGAACGCCGCGCGCCCGACGAGGACGCGGTAGACGATCGCGAGGAGGATGGCGGTGGCGACGAGCGCCGAGGTGAGACTGCGAATCGCCGACGCGAGGATGATAGCGGCCACCGACTGGAAGACGACGACTTCGCCCGTCGCGGTCGCTGCCAGGCGATAGCGGTCCGCGACCCGGCGGGCGTCGCGCGTGATGGTCTCCTGGGAGGCGGTGCTTTTCACGGAGTAGACGACTCTCGCACTCCGGCGGTCCTCCGTGATGTACTGCAGCGCCTGCGCCCGGACCGGCGAGGAGAGCAACCGGTCGTAGATGCGGTCGAGGTTGTCGTCCGGGACGCCGTTGTCGTTCACGTCGTTGCGTTCGACGAGTCGCCGGAACTCGTCGGACTGCTCGCTGTACGACCGGATGACTTCGATGACGCTCTCGGCGCTGGCCCGGCGGTCGGTCGCGACGAAGGAGTTCGGTGGGTTCCGGTTCGCCCGATAGATGGATTCGAGCGCGTAATCCTCCCGCAACGGTCCCTCGACGAAGACGGTCACCGTGTCGTCCTCCGCAGAGGCGAACTTCTCCTCCAGGAAGTTGATGTTCTCCGTGACTGTGTACGTCTCCGGCGCGAACGGTTCGGGAAGCGACCGGAGGTAGGACGGCGTCTCCTCCGGCGGGAGGAAATCCTCGTTCGAGAAGGAGGTGTCGATGCCCGTCGCGTAGTACCCGGAGGCGACCGTCGTCAGGAGCGCGACCAGGAGCACCGCTCCGGCGCCGCGACGGGCGAGCGTGACGCTGCCCTGCAACGTCCGGCCCAGCAGCGACCCCTCCCGACCGAGCGGTCGACGACCCGGCAGCGCCAGCCCCGCCCGTTCGCGGAGTCGGTCGGCCCAGACCTTCGCCGCCGGGAGGAAGATGCCGAAGATGAGGAACGTGAAGACGATGCCGATGGCCGCGACGACGCCGAACTCCCGGATGGGTTGCAGGCGACTCGTGGCGTTCGACGCGAACCCCACCACCGTGGTTCCGGTGACGATGGCGAACGCGACGAGCAACTGGTCGGTGGCGCTTCGCATCGCGGGTCGAATCCCCTGCCCGGTGACGCGCTCCTCGCGGTAGCGGTTGATCGTGTGGATGCCGTAGTCAATACCGACCGCCAGCAGCAGCGGCGGGACCGCGACGAGCAGTTGCGTGAACGGAATCCCCACGATGCCCGTGAACCCCAGCGTCCAGACGATGGTCATCCCCAGCGACGCGACGCCGAGCAGGAGGTCGACGGGGTCGCGGTAGACGACCAGCAGGAAGACGAAGATGAGGACCACGGCGGCCGGGACGACGATGACGAGCGAGTCGAAGGTGACGCTTGACAGCTCCGAGGAGACTATGCCGCTCCCGAACACCCGGATGTCGCCGTCGACGGTCGCGACGACCGCCTGCGAGCGAAGCTGCAGGTCCGTGAGAGGGTCGTCTCCACCCTCGGCTTCCGCCCCCGCACCCGGGTCGACGCCGGCCGGAATCCGATGCTGGACGACGGCGACGGTCGCCGACGCCGACGCCGCTCGCCGGTTGAAGTCGTCGCTCAGAAGCCCCCTGAACCGGGGGTTCGAGGCCGCGGCCCGGACGGCGGCCGTTATCTCTGAAGGGGTCGACCGCTCCAGCGCCCGAATCTGTGCCTCCGGCGTCGTCGCGTTCGGGTCGAGTTGCTGTGCGACGATGCCGGCCGCGCTCGTCGTCTCGACGACGCGCAGCGCCTCCCGGCGTTCGAGTCGTCGTTCGGCAGTCAGCATCGCCAGCAGTTCGGATTTCGAGAGGACGTTCCGGCCGCTCTGGATGAGCTGCGTGCTCCCCTCGTCGTTCCCGAACGTGGGCGTGAACTCCTCGTTGACGGCGTCGAACGCCTCGACCGCCGGCGTGTCCTCCGTGAACTGGCTCGTTCCCGCCTCGGTCGAGAGGCGCATCGACCCGACGCCGAACACGGCGGTCAGGACCAGGAAGACGACCAGCACCGTCCGCGACCGCTCGACGATCCACTCGTCCAGCCGGTCGATGGCCCACTGGTACTCGACCACTCACCGCCACCTCCGTATCGCGACGCCGCCGACGACGAGGGCGGCCGCGACGGCGATGGCCACCGGAATTGCACCGACGTCCGCGAACGGGAGTACCCCGTCTCCCTCCGGCTCGGCGACGGCCACCGGAACCTGGTAGGTGTCGGAGAGCTTCGACTCGCCGTCGGGCGTCTCGTACTGGAAGTCGAGCGACAGCGGGTACGTCGCCGCGAGCGCACCGCCGTCCGCGCTGACGCGAAAGCGGAGCGTCGCCGACTCGTTCGGTGCCAGTCGCGGGACGAACGCCTGGTCGTCCTCGACGCTCAGCGGACTGTCGACGAACGCTCGCGCGTCCACGTTCCGCAGCGTCCGGTCGTCGTTGTTCGTCACCTCGATCACCACGGCCGCGGTCTCGCCGGCCACCACCGACGCGTTCCGCGCGTCGACGAGGAACTCGTCCCGGCGGGCACCGACGTCGACGCGGGCTTCCAGGGGTTGACTCCGTCGCGAGTCACCGTCCTGGTTCTCGTACCGTACCGTGAACGAGAGCTGTCGCGGCCCCTGGTCGGCGCTGTCGCTCACGTCTATCCTGTACCTGAACGGGACCGACTCGTCCGGGGCCAGGTTCCCGAGCGCGAACTCCTCCTCCAGCGGGAAGACGTTCTCGCCCGACGATTCGAGGACCAGCACCGCGCTCGATGCGGCCTGCGGCCCCTCGTTCGTCACCGTCCCCGTGACGTTGCCCTCGTCGCCGACGCGCAGCGTGCTGTTCAGGTCGCCGAGCGAGAACGTCTGCTCGGGGGCCGGAATCACTCCGAACCTTTCCAGTTGCGTCCGGTTGCGCGTTCCGTCCTCGCTGTAGGCGATGTCGATGGCGAACGGATAGCTCGTGACGACGGTGTCGTTGCCCGCCGTCGCCTCGAACTCGAACGTCACGTCCTCGTTCGAACTCCACTCGCCGACGAACTGGGTGGCGTTCTGGGTCCGTCCGAGTCGGATGCTGCTGCTCTGCGACCGCAGCGTGACGACGGCGTCGCTGACGTCGCCCCCCGTGTTCTCGACCGTGACCGAAATCGTTCCCGAGTCGCCCGCCTGGACGTTCGAAGATATCGCGGTCACCTCGAACCGGTCGAGCAGGATGCGCTCGGACGGCTGGACGCCGAACGTGAACGGATTCGTTCGCACCCGGGAGCCGTTCGCCACGGTGTAGGAGACGACCGCCCGGAACGGGTAGTTCCGCGTCTCGGCGAACTCCTCGGCGACGAGGCCGAAGGTCACGGTGCGGCGCTCGCCGCTGTCCCAGGCGCCGACCGACTGGGTGGCGTTCCGCGAGCGGCCGAACCGGACGCTCTCGTTGGGCGATTCGACGAAGACGCTGGCGTTCGTGACGGTGTCGCCGGTGTTGACGAACGTCAGGGAGAGGTTGCCCGCGCCGTCGACCGGCACGTTCGAGGCCGTCGAGACCAGTCGGAACTGGCCGCCCGGTTCCGCCGTCGTCGCCGTCTCCTGGGCGGCGGCCGCCGCGTGCGAATCGGGGGTCACCGCGACGGCCGTCACGGGCGACACGAGCGCGAGCGCGAGAAGCGCCGCGAGCCACCGGCCGGTCATCCCTCGCATCCGTCCCGGTTACCGCCGCACGTGCTCGTGACGGTCGCCACCGTCCGCGACCGTGCACGCTTCCTCATCCGTCCCCCACCGGTCGATGCTACTGTGTCGCGTGCCAGGAGCCGTCCTCCCGTCTCGAAAGCTGTCATCTGTTTCCCCCCCGTCACGCCACACGACGACGAGTCCTATAGGTCTGGCCTCCGCTTGTTCGTTCGGCGACAGTTGTGACTCCGCTCCGGATCCTGTACGACGACCGTGGCTCCGCCGAACCCTCAGACGACGAGCCCCGAACGCTCACGATACGGACGGACGGTCAATCGAACAGTTCGCCGTTCAGTCCCGTATCGCCATCCCAGTACGAGCGGACGGAGAGGTATCCAACGCCAAAGAAGACGCCGACCGTCACGGCTATCGTTATCGCGCCCATGTCTCGACCACTACTCACGGTTATAAACAATTACTGGTCAGTTGGAATACTCGTACTCGCCTTCGTTAGCAGCCAGGGGTTTCGACGGGGCCACGTCCGTGAAGACGCTGCTAACGGCGACCTGCGGTGGAGAAGTACGGCGTAGCGAGTACTCGGCGACGTTGTTCTGTGAAAAGGACGCCCGAGGCGGGATTTGAACCCGCGTCACGACCGTGACAGGGTCGTATGATGGGCCACTACACCACCCGGGCTTTCACGTCCGTGTCCGCTCTTCCGAACGCATCACCAACTTTCTCGGTAGTAACCTTAAGGCTTTCCAAACGATGCCCGTGTGCGGAACGGTGCCGTCCGGCGATTCGGTGCGGGGGCAGTCGACCCTTCGGGGGCGCCGACCGAGGCCCAAACGATTTATACCAGAATGGAGTAGATAGTGGCATCAAGGGAACTCCTCTGGCGAGGGGTGCGATAGCGTGGCGTCCGCACTTCAGTTAGCAAGTCTTAAATTGGTGCCCTGTGTAATACCCTGTAGTATCTCGTGATAGCCATTTCTCCCCCTGGCCAGAGGACCTCGCACACATGGTAGACGTAAGCCAACACGACATGGTTCCGGAGCACTCCGTACTCGACGAGGACGACGTATCGGACGTGCTCTCGGAGTACGACATCAAACGCACAGACTTACCAAAAATCAAGCGCTCCGACCCCGCGTTGCCCGACGACGCCGAGGTCGGCAACGTTATCGAGATCGTTCGTGACTCTCGAACGACCGACCGAGCGACCGTATACCGACTTGTGGTGGAATAATGCAACGGGATGACAGACGCAAACTATCGAAGGAGTACTTCTCCAAGGAACGACTCGCCGAACACCACTACCGCTCGTTCAACGCCTTCCTGAATCGCGGGATGCAGGAAGTCGTCGACGAGAAGGGGACCATCGACACGGACATCGGCGACAAGGAGGGCGAGGAGCCGGTGTACGTCGAACTCGGTGACATCCGCGTGGTCACGCCCCGCGTCCGCGAGGCGGACGGGAGCGAGGAACTCCTCTACCCCCAGGAGGCTCGCCTGCGCAACATCACCTACGCCGCGCCGGTGTTCATGGAGATGACCATCGTCAAAGGCGAGAACGACGACAAGCGAGTCGTCGACTCGACGGAGACGAAGGTGGGCCGGATGCCCGTCATGGTCGGCTCCGAGAAGTGTAACATCGCCGGCTTCGACGACGACGAACTCATCGAGATCGGCGAGGACCCCGCCGACCCCGGCGGCTACTTCATCGTCAACGGCTCCGAGCGGGTGCTGATGACGAGCGAGGACCTCGCGCCGAACAAGATCCTGGCAGAGTACGACACGAAGTACGGCGACGAGATCCAGGTCGCCAAGACGTTCAGCCAGCGCCGCGGGTACCGCGCGCTGGTGCTGGTCGAGCGCTCCCGCGACGGCCTGCTGGAAGTGTCGTTCCCGTCGGTCTCGGGGAGCGTCAACTTCGTCACGCTCGTTCGCGCGCTCGGCCTCGAATCCGACGAGGAGATCGTCCATCGGGTCAGCGACGACCCCGAGATCGTGAAGTTCATGCTGGAGAATCTGGAGGCCGCGGACGTCCAGAGCCAGGAGGAAGCCATCGAGGCACTGGGCAAGCGCGTCGCCTCCGGCCAGGGCAAAAACTACCAGCTCAAGCGGGCGAACTACGTCATCGACCGCTACCTCCTCCCGCACCTCCACGAGGACGGCGTCGACGAGGAGGACGTCCGCATCAACAAGGCGTACTACCTCGCCCGCATGGCCGAGGCGTGTTTCGAACTCGCCCTGGGCCGGCGCGAGGCCGACGACAAGGACCACTACGCGAACAAGCGTCTGAAGGTCTCCGGCGACCTGATGAAGGACCTGTTCCGGACGGCGCTGAACAAGCTGGCCCGCGACGTGAAGTACCAACTCGAACGCGCGAACATGCGCAACCGCCAGCTCTCGGTCAACACGGTCGTCCGGTCGGACGTGCTCACCGAGCGCCTCGAACACCCCATCGCGACGGGGAACTGGGTCGGCGGCCGCTCGGGCGTCTCCCAGCTGGTCGACCGCACCGACTTCATGGGCGTCCTGTCGCACCTGCGCCGGCTCCGGAGCCCGCTGTCGCGCAGTCAGCCCCACTTCGAAGCCCGGGACCTGCACGCGACCCAGTGGGGTCGCATCTGCCCCTCCGAGACCCCGGAGGGACCGAACTGTGGTCTGGTGAAGAACTTCGCGCAGGCGATGGAACTCAGCCAGAACGTCGACGACGAACAGGAACTCAAACGAGAGCTCTCCTCGATGGGTGTCGAGGGCATCCCCGGCATCGAGAGCATCGAGAGCAGCGCGGCAAGCGCGGACGACTAACATGAGTCAGGGACGAGAAGCCAAAGTTTACGTCAACGGTAGTCTGGTCGGGACCCATCCCGACCCCGAACAGCTCGCAGACCAGGTCCGGGAGGCGCGCCGCCGCGGCGACGTCAGCGAGATGGTCAACGTCTCGGTGAAAGACCGCACGCGCGAGGTCATCATCAACGCCGACGCGGGTCGCGCCCGGCGACCCCTGCTCGTCATCGAGGACGGGGAGCCGCTCGTCACCGAGGACGAGGTCGAGGCGCTGAAGAACGGCGACCTCGATTTCAAGGACCTCGTCGACCGCGGCAAGGTCGAGTTCATCGACGCCGAGGAGGAGGAGGACGTCTACGTCGCCGTCGACGACGACGAACTCACCGAGGACCACACCCACCTCGAAGTCGACCCGCAGCTCATCTTCGGCATCGGCGCGGGCATGATTCCGTACCCGGAACACAACGCCAGCCCCCGCATTACGATGGGGTCGGGGATGATCAAGCAGTCGCTGGGGCTGCCGTCGGCGAACTACCGCATCCGGCCGGACACGCGCCAGCACCTGCTGCATTACCCGCAGCTCTCGATGGTGAAGACCCAGACGACCGAACAGATCGGCTACGACGAGCGACCGGCGGCCCAGAACTTCACCGTCGCCGTGATGAGCTACGAGGGGTTCAACATCGAGGACGCCCTGGTGCTCAACGGCGGGTCGGTCGACCGGGCGCTCGCCCGCTCGCACTTCTTCCGGACGTACGAGGGCGAGGAACGGCGCTACCCCGGCGGTCAGGAGGACCGCTTCGAGATTCCGGACGACGACGTGCGTGGCGCGCGCGGCGAAGAGGCGTACACCCACCTCGACGAGGACGGCCTCGTCAACCCCGAGACGCGCGTCGACGAGAACAGCGTGCTGCTGGGCAAGACGAGCCCGCCCCGGTTCCTCGAGGAGCCCGACGACATGGGCGGCCTCTCGCCCCAGAAGCGCCGCGAGACGTCGGTGACGATGCGCTCGGGCGAGTCCGGCGTCGTCGACACCGTCACTCTGATGGAGGGCGAGGACGGCTCGAAGCTGTCGAAGGTGTCGGTGCGCGACGAGCGCATCCCGGAACTCGGCGACAAGTTCGCGTCCCGCCACGGTCAGAAGGGCGTCGTCGGCCACATCGCCCCCCAGGAGGACATGCCGTTCACCGAGGAGGGCGTCGTGCCGGACCTCATCCTCAACCCGCACGCGCTCCCCTCGCGCATGACGGTCGGCCACGTCCTGGAGATGATCGGCGGCAAGGTCGGCGCGCTGGAGGGCCGGCGCGTCGACGGCACCGCGTTCACCGGCGAGGACGAGGAGGAACTCCGGGGGTCGCTAGAGGACCACGGGTTCAAGTCCTCCGGCAAGGAGGTCATGTACTCCGGCGTCACGGGCGAGAAGATCGAGGCCGAAATCTTCGTCGGCACCATCTTCTACCAGAAGCTCTACCACATGGTGTCGAACAAGCTCCACGCCCGCTCGCGCGGCCCGGTGCAGGTGCTCACGCGCCAGCCCACGGAGGGTCGTGCCCGCGAGGGCGGCCTGCGCGTCGGGGAGATGGAGCGCGACGTGCTCATCGGGCACGGTGCCGCCCTGACGCTGAAAGAACGCCTGCTCGACGAATCCGACCGCGAGTGGATCTACGTCTGTGCGAACTGCGGAATGAGCGCGGTCGAGAACGTCGAGCAGAACCGCGTCTACTGTCCGAACTGCGACGAGGAGACCGACATCCACGAGATAGAGATGTCGTACGCCTTCAAGCTCCTGCTCGACGAGATGAAGGCGCTCGGCATCGCTCCGCGACTCGAACTGGAGGACGCAGTCTAACATGTCAACAGGCCAAACACCGAAGGAGATCGGCGAAATCAGCTTCGGGCTGATGGACCCGGAGGAGTACCGCGAGATGTCGGCGACGAAGATAATCACCGCCGACACGTACGACGACGACGGGTTCCCCATCGACATGGGACTCATGGACCCGCGGCTGGGCGTCATCGACCCCGGCCTGGAGTGCAAGACCTGCGGCAAACACTCCGGTTCCTGTAACGGGCACTTCGGCCACATCGAACTCGCCGCGCCCGTCATCCACGTCGGGTTCACCAAGCTCATCCGCCGACTGCTCCGGGGCACCTGTCGCAACTGTTCGCGACTCCTGCTCACGGAGGACGAGAAGGAGAAGTACCGGGGCATGCTCGACCGGACGAAGGAGCTGGGCAACGACATCAACGACGTGACGAAGTCGGCCATCCGGGAAGCCCGCAAGAAGGACCGCTGTCCGCACTGCGGCGAGGTCCAGTACGACATCAACCACGAGAAGCCGACCACGTACTACGAGGTCCAGCAGGTCCTGACAAGCGAGTACAGCGAGCGCATCGCGGCCGCGATGCAGGGCGCCCTCGACGACGACGAGGAGCGCGAGCCGATGGCTCCCCAGGACCTCGCCGACCAGACCGGCATCGACATCTCGCGCGTCAACGACATCATGTCCGGCGAGTTCCGTCCGCGCGAGGACGACCGCAAGGCCATCGAGAAGGCGCTCGACGTGGACCTCACCGAGGAGGACATGAACAAGCTGATGCCCAGCGACATCCGGGACTGGTTCGAGGACATCCCGGACGAGGACATCGCCGTGCTCGGCATCAACCCCGACCGCTCGCGGCCCGAGTGGATGATCCTCACCGTGCTCCCGGTGCCGCCGGTCACCGCCCGACCCTCCATCACGCTGGACAACGGCCAGCGCAGCGAGGACGACCTCACCCACAAGCTGGTCGACATCATCCGCATCAACCAGCGGTTCATGGAGAACCGCGAGGCGGGTGCGCCCCAGCTCATCATCGAGGACCTCTGGGAACTGCTGCAGTACCACGTCACGACGTTCATGGACAACGAGATCTCGGGCACGCCGCCGGCCCGACACCGCTCCGGTCGGCCCCTCAAGACGCTCTCCCAGCGCCTGAAGGGCAAGGAGGGACGGTTCCGCGGTAGCCTGTCCGGCAAGCGAGTGAACTTCTCCGCCCGGACCGTCATCTCGCCGGACCCGACCCTCTCGCTGAACGAGGTCGGCGTCCCCGAGCGCGTCGCCCGCGAGATGACCCAGACGATGAACGTCACCGACCGGAACGTCGAGGAGGCCCGCCGCTACGTCCGCAACGGGCCCGAGGGACATCCGGGCGCGAACTACGTCAAGCGCCCGGACGGTCGCCGCCTGAAGGTGACCGAGAAGAACTGCGAGGAGCTCGCGACGAAGGTCGAGGCCGGGTGGGAGGTCAACCGCCACCTCGTCGACGGCGACATCGTCATCTTCAACCGCCAGCCCTCGCTGCACCGGATGTCCATCATGGCCCACGAGGTGGTCGTGATGCCGTACAAGACGTTCCGGCTGAACACCACGGTCTGCCCGCCGTACAACGCCGACTTCGACGGCGACGAGATGAACATGCACGCGCTCCAGAACGAGGAGGCTCGCGCGGAAGCGCGCGTCCTCATGCGCGTGCAGGAACAGATTCTCTCGCCGCGCTTCGGCGAGAACATCATCGGGGCCATCCAGGACCACATCTCCGGAACGTACCTGCTGACCCACCAGAACCCCGAGTTCAACGAGACGCAGGCGCTCGACCTGCTCCGTGCGACCCACGTCGACGAACTGCCGGAACCGGACGGCACCGACGAGGTCAACGCGCCGTTCTGGACCGGTCGGACGCTGTTCTCCGAACTGCTGCCCGACGAACTCGACCTCGAGTTCGGCAGTTCCGCCGGCGACACCGTCGTCATCGAGGAGGGTCAGCTGACCGAAGGCACCATCGACGAGGACGCGGTCGGCGCGTTCGGCGGCGAAATCGTCGACACCATCTGCAAGGTGTACGGCGAGACGCGCGCTCGTCAGTTCATCAACGAGGTCGCGGCCCTGGCGATGCGCTCCATCATGCACTTCGGGTTCTCGTTGGCCATCGACGACGAGACCATCCCGCCGGAGGCCCAGGAGCAGATCGACGAGGCCATCGACAACGCCTACGAGCGCGTCGAGAACCTCATCGACACGTACGAGGCGGGCGAACTGGAGTCGCTGCCGGGCCGCACCGTCGACGAGACGCTGGAGATGAAGATAATGCAGACGCTCGGCAAGGCCCGCGACTCCGCGGGTGACATCGCCGAGGACCACTTCGACGACGAGAACCCGGCCGTCATCATGGCCGAGTCCGGCGCGCGTGGGTCGATGCTCAACCTGACCCAGATGGCCGGCTGCGTCGGCCAGCAGGCGGTTCGCGGCGAGCGCATCAACCGCGGATACGAGGACCGCACGCTCAGCCACTACAAGCCCAACGACCTGTCGGCGGACGCCCACGGCTTCGTGGAGCACTCCTACACCGGCGGTCTGACGCCGCTGGAGTTCTTCTTCCACGCGATGGGCGGCCGCGAGGGTCTGGTGGACACGGCGGTCCGGACCTCCAAGTCCGGCTACCTCCAGCGTCGGCTCATCAACGCGCTGTCCGAACTGGAGACCCAGTACGACGGAACGGTCCGGGACACGAGCGACACCATCGTCCAGTTCGAGTTCGGCGAGGACGGCACGTCGCCGGTGCGGGTCTCCTCGAGTGAGGAGAACCCCATCGACGTGGAGGACATCGCCGACCGCATCATCGAAGAGGAGTTCGACGACTCCGCGCGCAAGGAGGAGTTCCTCGGCGAGCGGACGCCGCCGACGAACCTCTCCGAACACGCGGACGCACGGCAGGTGAGATCCGATGACTGAGCTATCCGACGACATCGAGGCCGTCGTGGAGGACACGGAACTCCCGAAGCGGCTCAAAGACGAGGTGTACGAGACCATCGAATCGCGCGACGGCGTCACCGTCGAGCAGGCCGACCAGATCGCACGCGCCGTCGAGAACCGCTATCTGAACACCCGGGTCGACCCGCTCGACCCCGTCGGCACGGTCAGCGCCCAGTCCATCGGCGAACCCGGCACCCAGATGACGATGAACACGTTCCACTACGCGGGCGTGGCGGAGATCGACGTCACCCAGGGGCTGCCGCGACTCATCGAGCTGGTGGACGCCCGGAAGACGCCGGACACGCCGATGATGACCGTGTATCTCGAGGACGAGTACGCGACCGACCGCGAACTCGCCCACGAGGTCGTCTGGCAGATAGAGGCGACGAAGATACTGGCGCTCGGCGACATCTCGACGAACGTCGCCGACATGATCGTCTCCATCGACCTCAACGAGGACACTCTCGAGGAGCGCATGATAACGCCCGACGAGGTGTCCGAGATAATCGAGGACGAACTCGGCGTCCAGACGAACCAGACGGGGACGGTCATCGAGTTCGGCCCCGAGCAGCCGAGCTATCGCCAGCTGCTCCAGCTGGTCGAACAGCTGCGCGAGATAGTGTTCAAGGGCATCGAGGACATCACTCGCGTCGTCATCCGGAAGGAACAGCTCGAGGAGGGCGAGCAGTTCGTCCTCTACACCGAGGGGTCGTCGTTCGGCGACGTCATCGACATCGAGGGCGTCGACGCCTCCCGGACCACCTCGAACAACATCCACGAGATTCGCAAGAACCTCGGCATCGAGGCGGCCCGCGAGGCCATCATCGAGGAGACGATGGACACGCTCGAAGAGCAGGGCCTGGACGACGTGAACGTCCGCCACCTCATGCTCGTCGCGGACATCATGACCAACCGCGGCGAGATAGAGTCCATCGGCCGCCACGGCATCTCCGGGAGCAAGGAGTCGGTCCTCGCCCGGGCCGCGTTCGAGGTGACGGTCAACCACCTCCTCGACGCCGCCATCCACGGCGAGGTCGACGACCTGAACGGCGTCACGGAGAACGTCATCGTCGGCAAGCCGATCAAGCTCGGTACCGGCGACGTCGACCTCCGGATGGGGTCGGTCAGTCGCGGCGCGGAACCGTCGGACTGATGACAGTCACCCTCTCGGACGCCGCCCGCCAGTACATCGCCCTCTTCGAGGAGGAGACGGGGGCGACTGCGCGGGACTGCGTCGTGTTCGACGAGGACGAGAAGCGCGTCGTCTTCGTCGTCAAACCGGGCGAGATGGGGCAGGCCATCGGCCCGGGCGGCCGGACGGTCGAGCGCGTCGAGGAGAGCATCGGCGCGGACGTGGAACTCGTCGAGGACGCCGACACGGCCGAGGACTTCGTCGCCAACGCGCTCGCGCCCGCCGCGGTGTACAACGTCACCATCAGCGAGAACGACGACCTGCTCGCCTACGCCGAGGTGGCCGAGGAGGACACCGGCGTCGCCATCGGTGCCGACGGTCGCAACATCGAGACAGCGAAACTGCTGGCCGACCGTCACTTCGGCGTCGACGACATCCAGCTGACGTAGTCGCGCTCGTCGCCGCTCGTTTCTCCGTCCGGCTCTCATGTTTCGTTCCCGAAGGCGGGTCGTCGGCACCGTCCGAACGAACCAGTAACAGGTTTTAAATAATATCAGTGATACTGCGAGCCGATGACGTTCGAACAGCGACGACGGCGATTTCTTCGGTGCGTCGGCGCGGCAGTCGGGGTCGGTGCCGTCGGGTCGACGGCGAACGCGACGACCGCAGGGTCGACCGGTGGCGACTGGCCGATGGCGAGCCACGACGTCGGATACAGGCGGTACGCGAACGTCGACGCCCCGGTAAGAGACCTGCGTGCGACGACGCGAGTGTCTGTCGGCGGTTATCCGGGCGTCGCGGTCGTGGACGACGTCGTCTACGTCGGCGGGCGGTCCCTCTCGGCGCGGCGTCGGGACGGGACGGTGAAAGTGGGAACAGAGCGCGACGAACGACTGGAGGACGCCCGCGGTCGTCGACGGCACCGTCTACTCGACGACGGAGGAGAGGGTCCACGCGCTGGACGCCGTCGACGGGGAACGCGAGTGGTCGTTCCGGACGGGGACGCGGTTCACGGTCGTCCTGCCGACTGCGGAGGCGGTGTACCTGGTGGCGACCGACTACCTGCCCCGCCAGTCGGACGAGGACGGCACCGTCTACGCCCTGAACCCGGCCGACGGGAGCCTGCAGTGGAAGCGCTCGGTACCGAAGCTCTGGACGACGGCGGTCGCCGACGGGCGCCTGTACGCCTCCAGCGGCGAGAACAGGGTCTACGGCCTCGACGCGGCCAGCGGCGAGCGGCGGTGGGTCCGGGACGTCGACCGACGACCGAGCGCGCTCTCCGCCGACGCCGGCCGCGTCTACGTCTCCCAGGACGGGCGTCTGACCGCGCTCGACGCGGACTCGGGCGGGAAGCAGTGGCGGTACGTCGCGCCCAGCGACGGGTACTGCTCGCTCGCGGTCGCCCCGGACGCCGTCTATCTGGTCCGTCAGGCCGCCGAGTTGACCGTCTTCGACCCCGCGACCGGGGTGGAGCGATGGTCGACCGGGGAGATAGAGGGCACGCCGATGGCGGTCACGGACGACGAGCTCTACCTCCGTGACAGGCGTTCGCTGAACGTGGTATCGACCGAGGACGCGAGCACGCTCGGCCGATTCGTCGCAGACGCGCGGATACACCTCGCGGCGGTGACCGACGACGACCTGTTCGTCACGGACGTCGAGGGTAACCTGTATCGGGTCGTCGAGCAGGGACGCGAGACGACCGCGGCGGCCGGCGGCGACGCCGGCGGTTCGGCGGCCGCGACCGTCGGGGTCGGCCCCGACGGCGAACTCGTCTTCGCGCCCGAGACGGTGACGGTTCCGGCCGGGACGACCGTGCAGTGGGTCTGGCACTCCAACGGTCACGGCATCGCCGTCGAGGACCAACCCGACGGTGCCGACTGGCGCGGGACGCCGGGCGACGACGAGCGCACCTTCGACCGCGGGTTCAGGTACGCACACACCTTCGCCGTACCCGGCACGTACGAGTACCGATGCCCCTCCCACGACGTCGCCGGCATGACGGGCACCGTCGTCGTCACCGACTCGGCGAGCACCACGCCCGAACCGTCGACGACCCCGTCGACCACGGTCGCCGGTACGTCCCGCCCGGACGGGACGACGGCGACGACCGGGTCGTCGGGCGACCTCGCCGACACGTCGGACGCTCCGGCGGGCACCACCGACAGCGGCGGCCAGCCCGGGATGGGACTGCTCGCCGGCCTGGCCGGCACCACGGGTGCTGGGTACCTGCTCGGGCGGTCCGGCGACGAGTAGCGAGGGGCCGGTCGTCCGCGACCGCCGGACCGGACCGAAACCGATTCTCAGGGGCGCTCTGGTTCTCACCGCGCCAGAAAACCAGTGAGGCGAAGCGCTGAAACGCCCTCAGATTCCTCCTCGGACCCCGTTACGCGACGCTGCGTCCGTTTCGACGACGACGAAAGGGGACGCTTAAGTAGCTCCGTCGGGAACTCAATTGCATATGGCGAACGGCAAGTACGCAGCTCGCAAGCTGAAGAAGGACCGCCAGAAACACCGGTGGTCCGACTCCGAATACGCCCGACGCGAGCGCGGCCTCGGGGAGAAGTCCGACCCCCTCGAAGGCGCGCCGCAGGGTCGAGGTATCGTCCTGGAGAAGGTGGGCATCGAGGCCAAGCAGCCCAACTCGGCCATCCGGAAGTGCGTCCGGGTCCAGCTCATCAAGAACGGCAAACAGGTCACCGCCTTCTGTCCCGGCGACGGTGCCATCTCGTTCATCGACGAGCACGACGAGGTCACCATCGCGGGCATCGGCGGCGCGAAGGGTCGCGCGATGGGCGACCTCTCCGGCGTCAACTACAAGGTCGTGAAGGTCAACGGCGTGAGCCTCGAAGAACTCGTCCGCGGTAACGCGGAGAAGCCGGTGCGATAACCATGTCTGCCGACGAACAACCCGAGCCCGACAAGCACGTCGGGACCGAGGGCGAGGAGGCCGTGGCACAGCTGTTCGGCAAGTGGGACGTGACGAACATCGAGTACGGCGACCCCAGCACGGAGCGGTACATCTCCGTCACGCCCGTCGCGCACACGATGGGCCGCCACGCCAGAAAGCAGTTCCAGAAGAGCGAGGTCAGTATCGTCGAGCGCCTCGTCAACCGCCTGATGCAGACCGAGGAGAACACGGGCAAGAAACAGCAGACGATGCGTATCACGCGCGAGGCGTTCGACATCGTCCACGACCGCACCGAGGAGAACCCGGTGCAGGTGCTGGTCACCGCCGTCGAGAACGCCGCACCGCGCGAGGAGACGGTCCGCCTGAAGTACGGTGGCATCTCCGTCCCGAAGGCCGTCGACGTCGCGCCCCAGCGCCGCGTCGACCAGGCCCTGAAGTTCCTCGCCGAGGGCGTCTACAACGCCTCGTTCAAGTCACCGACCGACGCCGAGGAGGCGCTGGCCGAACAGCTCATCGGCGCGGCCGACTACGACGTCCAGACGTACGCCATCAACCAGAAAGAAGAGAAAGAGCGCGTCGCCGCCGCGGCACGCTGACTCGGCTCTTCGAACGACGTTCTTCTCTCGTTTTCACCGTCGCCAGCGGCCGCGCCGTGCGACCGTCGAGTATCGACGACCGACTCCGACGGTCGCACGGACGGGTTTCGACCGGCGCTCTGGCGTCGCTCCTTCGCGAGACGGGTGCGGTGACGGTCAGTCCGCCGCCTGCCCGTCGCTCCCGAGGACGTACTCCTGGGTGGCGTCGACGAGGGCCTTCCGGTACTCGCTCTCGCCGGGGTCGTCGCCCAGCGCGCGGAAGCGGTACTTGAACGTCTGGACGTCGACGCCGGGGGCGTCGTCGGCCGCGGCGTGCGCGAGGTCGTAGAGGCGGTGGTCGCGGTCGACGAGGTCGTGACGCTCGACCAGCGCGAGCGCGAACGCGGCGTTGACCGCCGTTATCTCCGGGTCGGCGGTTGCGGTGGTGCGGTGACCGCGCGCGTCGTCGGCGCGGTCGGCGAGCGCGGCGGCCAGTTCGGACTCGAGGAAGGCAACGAGCTTGTCGCTCGGGCCGACGTCGAGGGTGATGTCGTCGGCGTAGATGTCTTTCATGTGGTTGGCGATCTGGTAGCAGTGGGTGAGCTTGCGGCGCTCGACCGACCGGCCGGCCAGCGCGAGAAAGAGGGCCTCCTCGGTCGACTGGGTGTGTGAGGGGTGGGCCTGCTCGTGGCGCGCCATGTGGGCGTACTCGTGGAGCGCGAGCTCGCGCGCCATCGCACTGGTCGCGGCCTGCTGGGAGATGTTGAGGACGTGGTGGTCGTCGGGGTGGGCGGTCCACGTGCGCTCGTCGGGGTCCTGGCGGACCCTGACGTGGACCGGCCGGTCGAGGTCGCATTCGGTCTTCAGGAGGTCGGCCGCCCCGAGAAACGGCGTCGTGGGCGCGGGGCCATGCACTCGAATGTCCATGCCTGTCGTTGTCGGCTCTCCGCGGCTATTACTCTTGTGCCCTGTGTGACCGTTTCACAGAGAGACGCGCCGTTACCCGGCGATTCCGGCTCCGGCGAAACACTATGCTTTTCAACCTCGTGCGGGTAGGAGTAGCCATATATGGGCAGACGAAAGAAGATCGTCGAACAGTGCGAACGGCTGATGGACAAGCCGGAGCAGATCCGCAACATCGCCATCGCCGCGCACATCGACCACGGCAAGACGACACTCACCGACAACCTGCTGGCCGGCGCCGGCATGATTTCCTCCGAGACCGCGGGCGAACAGCGCGCGATGGACACCGAGGAGGACGAGCAGGAACGCGGTATCACCATCGACGCCGCGAACGTCTCGATGACGCACGAGTACGAGGACACCGACTACCTCATCAACCTCATCGACACGCCGGGACACGTCGACTTCGGCGGTGACGTGACGCGCGCGATGCGCGCCGTCGACGGTGCGCTCGTGGTGGTCGACGCCGTCGAGGGGACGATGCCCCAGACGGAGACGGTGCTGCGCCAGGCGCTCCGCGAGGGCGTCAAGCCGACCCTGTTCATCAACAAGGTCGACCGTCTCATCAACGAACTCCAGGAAGGTCCCGAGGAGATGCAACAGCGGCTCATGGACGTCATCCGCGACGTCAACGAGCTCATCCGCGGGATGAACGAGGAGAAGTACGAGGAAGGGTGGAAGGTCTCCGTCGAGGACGGGACCGTCGCCTTCGGGTCGGCGCTCTACAACTGGGCGGTCAGCATGCCGTCGATGCAGCGGACGGGCATCGACTTCGGCGACATCATCGAGATGAACCGCAGCGACAACGTCGACGAACTCAAGGAGCGGTCGCCGCTCTCGAACGTCGTGCTCGACATGGTCGCCGAGCACTTCCCGAACCCCGTCGACGCTCAGCCCGAGCGCATCCCGAACATCTGGCGCGGCGACGCCGACACCCAACTCGCCGAGGACATGCAGCTGGTGAACAAGGACGGCGAGGTCGTCCTGATGGTCACCGACATCGGCATCGACCCCCACGCCGGCGAAATCGCCGCCGGACGCGTCTTCTCCGGCACGCTGGAGAAGGGCCAGGAGCTGTACGTCTCCGGCACAGCCGGGAAGAACCGGCTCCAGAGCGTCGGCATCTACATGGGTGGCGAGCGCGAGGAGGTCGAGCGCGTCCCCGCGGGTAACATCGCGGCGGTCACCGGTCTGAAGGACGCCATCGCCGGCTCCACGGTGTCCAGCGTGGAGATGACCCCGTTCGAGTCCATCGAACACATCTCCGAGCCGGTCATCACGAAGTCCGTCGAGGCGAAGAACATGGACGACCTGCCGAAGCTCATCGAGACGCTCCGCCAGGTGTCCAAGGAGGACCCGACCATCCAGATCGAGATCAACGAGGACACCGGCGAACACCTCATCTCCGGCCAGGGCGAGCTTCACCTGGAGGTCATCACCCAGCGCATCGAGCGCAACCAGGGCATCCCGGTGACGACCGGCGAACCCATCGTCGTGTTCCGCGAGTCCATCCAGCACGCCACCGACACGGTCGAAGGCATCTCGCCGAACCGCCACAACCGGTTCTACCTGACCGCCGAGCCGCTCGAACAGGAAATCGTCGAGAAGATCAAGCTCGGCGACGTGTCGATGGACATGCCCGAGCAGGACCGCCGCGAGGAACTGCAGGAGGCGGGCATGGACAAGGACACGAGCCAGAACGTCGAGGAGATCCACGGTACGAACATCCTCATCGACGACACGAAGGGTATCCAGCACCTGAACGAGACGATGGAACTCGTCGTCGAGGGTCTCGAAGAGGCACTCGACGAGGGGCCGCTGGCCGGCGAACCCGTCGAGGGTACCCTCATCCGGCTCGAGGACGCCCGGCTCCACGAGGACACTATCCACCGCGGTCCGGCGCAGGTCATCCCCGCCGTCCGCCACGCCGTCCACAGCGCGCTGGTCCAGGGCGAGGTCAAACTGCTCGAACCCATCCAGGACGTGCGCATCGACGTGCCGAACGAGCACATGGGCGCGGCGTCCGGCGAGATTCAGGGTCGTCGTGGTCGCGTCGACGACATGTACCAGGAAGGCGATCTCATGGTCGTCGAGGGCATCGCTCCCGTCGAGGAGATGATCGGATTCGCGTCCGACATCCGGAGCGCGACCGAGGGTCGGGCCTCCTGGAACACGGAGAACGCCGGCTTCCGCGTCATGGCCGACAACCTCCAGCGCGAACAGATAATGGACATCCGCGAGCGCAAGGGCATGAAGCTCGAACTGCCCGAAGCGGTCGACTACATCTGACGCTCGCGTAGTCTCTCCGCTCCGATTCTCCTTCTCTCGACGGCGGAGTGCCGACCGACGTGGTCCGGGTCAGCGCTCGCCGCGCAGGACTATTTCGGCGTCGCAGGACGGGCAGACGCGCTCGCTGCCGTCGAACACCGCCTGACAGAACGCACAGACGTGGTCGGCGTGGTCGTCGCTCCGTCCGGTCGTTTCGGTGGGATCGTCGACTGTCATGCTGTCACCTGCTCCCACGTGCTCCGTCCAGCGGTATTACTACGCGCCGACTAACGCCGCGAGATGGTCGCGCGTACCCGGGGGTTGTCCAATGCTAACAGTTACCGCAGAACGGCGGCGGCGTTTACCGAACCCCTACCGGGCGTCCGACGGCGGGCCGCGGACGAGTCGTCGGCCACGCGCCGTCCAGCGGACAATGTTGCGCTCGGGTGAACACTTATACCCGCCCGCCCCGGAATCGTTCCATCATGACCGACCACGGCGACGGATCCGTGCAGGCGTACACCGTCCGCCTGGAACTCGCGGACGAACCTGGCGAACTGCTGGCTGCCCTCGAACCTATCGCGGCTCGCGGCGGGAACCTCCTCTCCGTGTTCCACGAGCGCGGGTCGCTCACGCCGCGGGGCCACATCCCGGTCGAGGTGGACCTGGAGTGTCCGCCCGACCGGTTCGACGCCATCGTCTCCGCGCTCCGGGACGCCAGCGTCAACGTCACCAGAGCCGGCGCGGAGCGCTACGACGAGGAGGTGACCGTGCTGCTGACGGGCGCGGTCCTCGAGGCGGACGTCTCCGGGACCGTCGCGCGCATCGAGGACGAGACGGGCGCGTCGGTGGTGGACCTGTCCATCTCCGCCCCCGCGGGCGAACCCGCGAGCGCGCGCCTCCGACTCGCCACGGCGTCCGACCGCGTCGACGACGTGCTGGCGTCGCTCCGGTCGGTCGCGGCCGAGAAGGAACTGTGTCTCGTCGAACCGCTCACGGAGGTCGAGGCGTGAGACTCGCCGTACTCGGTGCCGGCGCGGTCGGGCGCTCGGTCGCCGAACTCGCGAACGAGTACGGCCACGCGGTCACGGCGCTCGCCGATTCGACCGGTGCGGTCGTCGACTCCGGGGGAGTGGACGTCGAGAGCGCGTTCGCGCGCAAGGACGAGGAGGGCAGCGTCGGCCCCGCCGCGCCCGACGACGCGCTCGCCGCGGAGTACGACGCGCTGGTCGAGGCGACGCCGACGACGCTGGGCGACGCCCAACCGGGCTTCGACCACGTCCGCGCCGCGCTGGAAGCCGACCGCCACGTCGTGCTGGCGAACAAAGGTCCGGTGGCGGAGCGCTACGACGACCTGCGCGCGCTCGAACGCGACAGCGCCGGCCGCGTCCGGTTCGAGGCGACCGTCGGCGGCGCGATTCCGGTGCTCTCCACCATCGACGCGCGCGGTCCGGAGAACGTCACCGCGGTTCGAGGCGTGCTCAACGGGACCGCGAACTTCATCCTCTCGCGGATGGCCGCGGAGGGGCTGAGTTACGAGCACGTGCTAGCGGAGGCCCAGGACCTCGGCGTCGCGGAGGCCGACCCCACCTTCGACGTCGACGGCACGGACGCGGCGCTGAAGTGCGTCATCCTCGCGAACGTGCTCGCGTCCGGCGGGTACTCCCTGGCGGACGCGACGGTCGCCGGCATCCAGGACCTTCCTGGGAGCGCGCTCGACCTCGCCGCCGAGGACGGTCGGACCGTTCGACTCGTCGGCGAAGTCGACGATGGCGTTCGGGTCGGTCCGCGCCTCGTCCCGGAGCACGGGACGCTGGCCGTCTCGGGAACGCGCAACATCGTCCAGTTCGAGACGCGTCGCGGCGGCCGACTGAACCTGAGCGGCCGCGGTGCGGGCGGCCCGGAGACGGCGACCGCCGTCCTCGCGGACGTGAATCACCTCGAACGTCGGTCGTAAAGCGGCGGTTTCGTCGCTTCAACCGAGGCGTGAACCGTGCCAATCGTTGGCAACAACCGCCAGACGGCACGGAGATGGACTGCATAGCGTATCGAAATGGTTTTAACCGCTTCTGCCAAATCATTCCGACAGAGCGCGTCTGCGCGTGAGATAATAATGAGCGAAGACAAACCGCACCAGAATCTGGCCATCATCGGCCACGTCGACCACGGTAAGAGTACGCTGGTCGGGCGTCTCCTCTACGAGACGGGGAACGTACCCGAGCACGTCATCGAACAGCACAAGGAAGAGGCCGAAGAGAAGGGCAAGGGCGGCTTCGAGTTCGCCTACGTGATGGACAACCTCGCGGAAGAGCGCGAGCGTGGCGTCACCATCGACATCGCCCACCAGGAGTTCGACACCGACGAGTACTACTTCACCATCGTCGACTGTCCGGGCCACCGCGACTTCGTGAAGAACATGATCACGGGCGCGTCCCAGGCCGACAACGCCGTGCTCGTGGTCGCCGCCGACGACGGCGTCGCACCCCAGACCCAGGAGCACGTGTTCCTGGCCCGCACGCTCGGCATCAACGAGCTCATCGTCGCCGTCAACAAGATGGACGTCGTCGACTACAAGGAAGACACCTACAAGCAGGTCGTCTCCGAGGTCGAGGACCTGCTCAAGCAGGTGCAGTTCAACACCGAGGACGCCTCGTTCATCCCGATTTCGGCGTTCGAGGGCGACAACATCGCCGAGAAGTCCGACCAGACCGACTGGTACGACGGCGAGATCCTCCTCGACGCCCTCAACGGCCTCGAGGCTCCCGAACCGCCGACGGAGGCCGACCTTCGCCTCCCCATCCAGGACGTGTACACGATCTCGGGCATCGGTACTGTCCCGGTCGGACGCGTCGAGACGGGGATGCTGAACACGGGCGACAACGTCAGCTTCCAGCCCAGCGACGTGGGCGGCGAGGTCAAGACCATCGAGATGCACCACGAGGAAGTCCCGGAGGCCGGCCCCGGCGACAACGTCGGGTTCAACGTCCGCGGCATCGGCAAGGACGACATCCGCCGCGGTGACGTCTGTGGCCCCGCCGACGACCCGCCGTCGGTCGCCGACACGTTCACGGCCCAGATCGTCGTGATGCAGCACCCCAGCGTCATCACGGCCGGCTACACGCCGGTGTTCCACGCCCACACGGCACAGGTCGCCTGTACCATCGAGTCCATCGACCAGAAGATCGACCCCTCCTCCGGCGAAGTCGAGGAGGAGAACCCGGACTTCATCCAGAGCGGCGACGCCGCCGTCGTCACGGTGCGCCCCCAGAAGCCGCTCTCGATCGAGCCGTCCTCGGAGATTCCCGAGCTCGGCAGCTTCGCGATCCGCGACATGGGTCAGACCATCGCCGCCGGTCGCGTCCTCGAAGTCAACGAGAACTAAACGATGCAGCAGGCACGAGTCCGTCTCGCAGGTGCCAACCCGTCGGACCTCGACGACATCTGCGACGACGTTCGCGAAATCGCCGAGAAAACCGGCGTCTCCCTGAGCGGACCGATTCCGCTCCCGACGAAGACGCTGGAGGTTCCCACCCGCAAGTCCCCAGACGGTGAGGGGACCGCGACGTGGGAGCACTGGGAGATGCGCGTCCACAAGCGCCTCATCGACCTCGACGCCGACGAACGGGCGCTGCGGCAGCTGATGCGCATCCAGGTTCCCAACGACGTCAGCATCGAAATCGTCCTCGAGGACTAACTCCCAACTTCTCTCGCTTTCTTTCCGACTTCCAGCCGTGGCTGTCGCGTTCGCGCCGCGAGCCGCGGCGACCCACCCACTCGACACGCGTCCGTCACGACCTTTTTGCCGACTCGACGACAACTCGGGTGTATGTGTGCGTCCCGCAGTCCGACGTTCCAGACGCTGACCGCCTTCGTCGTCGTGTTCGCCGTGCAGTCGGGCGTCCGGCTCGTCGCGCCGGCCGCGGCGGTCGGCCTGTTCGCGCTCGCACCGCCGCTCGCGGTGCGGCCCTGGACCCTTCCGCTGAGCGTCTACGCCCACGCGAACCTGCCGCATCTCGTGTCGAACGCAGTCGCCCTGTTGTTCGTCGGACTGCTCGTCGAGCGCGTCACGACGACCGTCCGCTTTCACCTCTTTTTCCTCTCGGTCGGGATGGCGGCCGGCGTCGCGCAGGTGTGGATCGGCGGCCTCTTCGGCCCTCCGACGGCCGTCCTCGGTGCCAGCGGCGCGGTGTTCGGCCTCTTCGGCTACCTGCTCGCCGCGAACCCGGTGACCCGGGCCGTGGTCGGACGGCTACAGCTCTCGCGCGGCGTCCAGGTCGCGCTCGTCGCCGGCCTCGCGCTGGTCGTGACGCTCACCACGGCCGCCCCGGGCGTCGCGCTCGTCGCACACTTCGCCGGGCTCGCGCTCGGCCTCGTCGCGGGACGGCTTCACGTCCTCCGTACCGAAACACAAGGTACTAATAATCGCCAGCCGGTATGAACATGCGAGGGCTCGTAGATCAGCGGTAGATCGCTTCCTTCGCAAGGAAGAGGCCCGGGGTTCAAATCCCCGCGAGTCCATACGCGAACGACCCTTTTGCGAGCGAACGAATGGCGAGCAGGATCGTATCAGCAGTGTCGAACTTCGGAACACATTTATCAATAGCGTGAAACGATGGCCGTATGCCAGGCCCCGTCTTCGTCAGCGGCGACACAGTTTCCCTGCGTACCCTCGAACGCGAGGACCTCCCGTTCCTGCAGGAGCATCGCAACCGCCCCGACGTCCGCCGGTCGTTGGGTCGCGTTCATCCGCAGAACCGCGAGAAGCTGGACCAGGACTTCGAGGGGTACATGGCGAACGCGGTCAATCTCCTCGCCTGCGTCGACGGCGACCCCGTCGGATTCGTCGCGCTGTTCGACTGGGACGAGTCGTCGGGACGGGCCGAATTAGCCTACTGGGTTTCCCCGGACCACCAGGGTAACGGCTACGGTACCGAGGTGACCGAACTCGCCGTCGAGTACGCTTTCGACGAGCGCCGGTGTCACCGACTCGTCGCGGGGGCGCACGAGACCAACGAGGCCTCGCGGGCACTCCTCGAAACGCTCGGATTTCGGGAGGAGGGCCGCCAGCGTCAACACGTCTTCGTCGACGGCGAATACGTCGACACCGTACTGTACGGCCTGCTGGTCGACGAATGGCGGGACTGACTCGCTCTTCTCGGAGTCAGTTCGATACGACTCTGTCGGCCAACGAGGGCTTAGCAGAACACGCTCATAACAGAGGTGACTGACTCTTCGCCTTTCGACCTCCCCAACGTGTCGAGAAGGAGGGCTGTATATCGGCTTCGGGATGCCGCTTCCGAGAATCATATAACTAAAGACGCATCATAAGATATTTTATAAATAGTGCTTTCTACCACCGGTGTATGCATCGGCGAACGCTTCTACGCTCAATCGGTGTCGCTGGCGTCGCTTCTCTGGCCGGATGTTCGAGTAGCGACGGGTCGACGGGCGAGACTCAGCCGGAACCGCGAACGAGCGGTACCGACGGCACGCAGTCGACCACTACCGAGACCTCGACGACCCCGACTCCGACCGACGACGCGGGGACGACGATCACTGCGCGAAACGACCTTCGTCTCACTCTGTCCGACTTCGTCGTCACCGACCAGATCGTGTACGGTGACACCCGCAAGCGATCCGGTGACGGAAAGCAGTACTTCCTCACCCGGCTGAAGGTCCGGAACAACGGCACCGAGTCGGTCGAACCGCCAGCGCAGACCGACTTCATGGTCGAAGATGGCAGCGGAATCCGATACGGGGCACTCGAACTAGGCGGTTTCAGTTACGGTAGCGACGAGCGGTCGTACGAACAGCCGATCTCGGGGGCGGCGTACCAGGCTCCCCGTTCGCTGGAACCGGGGAAGACCGCGGCGGGTCTGATCGCCTTCGAAGCGCCGGCCGATATTAGCGATCCGACGCTTGTCGCACCGAATCTGGAGGGAGAGGACGCAGATACAGTTGCATGGGAACTCTCGACCGCTTCCAGCCACGTGGTCTCGTTCGACACGGACGTCACTGCCCCCGACGAGGACATCGTCCAGCATCGCCAGTACACGTACGAAGTGACCGTGACGAACGCGGGGGGACGCGCCGGAAAGTACGAGTCAACCTTCTCGTTCAGCGGTGCCACCGTCCTTTCCGGGTCCATGACCGTTTCGGCGACGCTCGACGGCGGCGAATCGGCCACGCAAACGGTCACCGTCAGAGTGGTCGACGACGGGTCGTTCCGTGGGGACTTCGGAACGGAGACCATCACCGAGGCGACGATCGAACCCCCGACCAACGCTTTCGGGGACACGTGGACGACACCTGGCGGTCTCGAAGTAACCGTCCAGAATGTTCAGTTCACGGACGGCATCAGATACAGGGAGGACAACGAGATACACACCGCGACGCCGAACGGTGGTCGGAAGTTCCTCGTCTTCGAAGTCATAAGCCAATACACCGGAACGGACGACAGCGTCGGATTCCCCGAGGATTTCACCGTGGAACTCCCGTCTGGAACGCGCTCGGACACCTACGACTTCCCCTACGGAGCCGAACTGGACGACGGTACCGTTGACTCGCTGTACTCGCCGAGCACCATGTACGTCTACGAACCGGGCTCGGAAGAGCGAGGGTGGGTCGTCTTTACCGTCGGTAAGTCGGTCTCGCTCTCCGACGTCACAATCGCTACTACGCGGGCTACCGGGCTCGGAAACCCCCGCGATTTCGCCGAATGGACTACCTCCGGTGAGTGACGTGCCGCCTGCTCCGACGGTTTCCGTCGCGGGCGACCGGTTGTGCTGACGTCCCTGCGGGCCCACGTTCCCGCTTCAGCGGACGTCGGTCGATGAATCCGCTGTTCCTCGCGAACGCCGGCGTTTCGGACCTGGCGCGTATCTCCGTCTTCTGCTGCGGTCGGTCGACGGCGCCCCGTTCGGTGGCGTCTCGACACAGCGGACGGTACCGGGACCTTCTCGCCGACTAACCGTTTCACGACCGACCCGGCGCGTGAGCGTCGAACGCTGCCACGTGCGCGGAATGAACGCGGTCGACGAACGGGACCGTTACACACTGTTTTCGCTCGCCCGCCCGCGGTTAGCCGAGATATAACAAAGGGCGTGTGACGCCTTGGCTGAACCACGCCCGGTGCCCGGGTGTACCCGACCGACCGCCCGACGTCGCCGGAGGCTCTGGTGGTGAGCTGGCCTCTCACCGGGTTTCGGCCACGCCTCCTACGAAAGTTTGTCGTCTCGGGCGCGCTCGGAGTTCCCCTGTGGGTCGCGGATCGAACTTCTCGCCGGCCCACAGTTTGAAACCGCTCGATGGCCCACTGTCTGGTAGTAACTAACCATGACCTCTGACAGGCTTGACGACGTGGACGCGGGGATTTTGCACCTGCTGCAGCGTGACGCCCGAAACACGACCACGACGGAGATGGGGGATGCGGTCGGCGTGTCGGCGAGCACCGTCGGCAATCGCATCCAGCAACTCGAAGATGACGGCATCATCGACGGCTACCATCCGCGAATCGACTATCACGACGCGGGATTTCCGCTTCGGGTTCTGTTCGTCTGTACCGCGCCGATTCCGGAGCGCTCCGAACTCTCCGAGCGGGCGCTCCAGATCGACGGCGTGGTGGACGTCAAAGAGATAATGACCGGCGTCGAGAACGTCCACGTCGAGGCGGTCGCGACCGACCGCGACGACATGACCGTCATCGGCGGGGACATCGACGCCCTCGGCCTCGACATCGTCACCCAGAAGCTGGTGAAGAACGAACACATACAGCCGTTCGATCACTTCGGCGACGACACCGCCGAAGAGTAGTTTCGGGTCCATCGCCGGCGACGGTGCCGCCGGACGGACTCACTCTGCCGATATCCTTATTCGTCGGGGTTTCGTTCTATACACCGTCGAAATGTCTCGTACGTCCTATAGCCGCAGTGACGGCGAGCGGCCGAGTACGGCCGTCGTCAACGCCCTCGCGGCCCACGAAGACACCGACGTCGGCGAAATCCGCCCGCAGCTGTACGACGTGGTCGACCCGGACGCGCTCGACGCACTGTTCGGCCCGCGTCTCGACGGTCGTCCCCGGACGAGCGGTCGCGTCGTCTTCACGTATCTCGGTCATCGCGTAACCGTTCATAGCGACGGCCACGTCTACGTAGGTGAGGCCGACGAGACGGTCGAGTCCGGCGTCGCTCCGGTGGACGAGTAGTCAGCAGTGCGCTTCGAGCTGGGTCGCGACCGCGGCGACGTACTCCTCGCGGTCGTACCCCAGCCGCGCTCGCCAGACGTTCTCGTAGGAGGGGTGGAGTAGCGGCAGCGCCGTCACGCCCAGTCGCTCGCAGTCGACGGGGTCGAGCACGCGCGCGAGGAATCCGTCCATCGGTATCGACTCGAACTCCAGCAGCGCCATCGTCGCGTGCTTGCCGGTCGTCGCCACGACGCTCGGCTCGACCTGGGCGATCTCGGTCTGCAGGTGTTCGAAGCAGTTCGCCCGCTCTTCTGACCGGGGTTCGCGGTTGCTCCCGTCCTCCCCTTCCGGGAAGCACTTCACTGCGTTCGTCACGTAGAGGTCGTCCGGACCGTAGCCGGCCGCCTCGAACAGTTCCCGGACGCGCCGTCCGGAGTGGCGCGAGGTGTAGGCCATCCCCGTCCAGTTGCCGCCGCGCCAGCGGTCGGCGTCGGCGTCGCCGGTTCGCGGCCGGTCGCCGCTCGCCGTCTCCGTCGAGCGCGGCCCGTCGCCGAACGCCGGAGCCTCGCCGACGACCATCACGTCGGCGTCGAGCGAGCCGTTCCCCCACGCGATGCGGTTGCGGCACTCGACGAGTTCGGGACAGCGCGAGCAGTCGGGTTCGAGGACGTTGCGCGAATCCGGGTCCGGGAACTGGGGCACGGTCGGCGTTGGCGGCGTCGGGTACTCAATCCTGCGCTCGCGGAATCTATTTGTCGCCCGTCACACAACTAACGCGCATGGACGACCCGACCGTCCGCTCGGCGACGGCCGACGACGCCGCGGACATCCGGCGCGTCGCGCGCGAGTCGTGGCACGCCGCTCACGACGACGTCATCGGTACGGACGCCGTCGAGAGCGCGATAGACGAATGGTACGACGCGGACAGCCTCGCGGAGTCGGTGGCGCGAGACGACGGTCGGTTCCTGGTGGCGTGCGCGGACGACGACGTCGCCGGCTTCGCGCAGGCCGTCCTCGGCGACGAGGGGGGTCCGGCGTGGCTCGCGCGCATCTACGTCGCGCCGGACCGGTGGGGCGACGGCGTCGGCACCGCCCTGCTCGACCGAATCGAAGACTGGCTCCGTGGGGAAGGGGCCGACCGCCTCCGGCTGGCGGTCATGGCCGGCAACGACGTCGGCAACGCCTTCTACGAGAAACGCGGGTACGCGGTGGTCGAGGAGCGCGAACGGGACCTGTTCGCCGCGACCTTCGAGGAGTACGTCCGCGAGAAGGACCTCTAATCCTCCTCGACGACCTCGATGCCGCGGTTGTTGACCGCGGCGGCGTCGAGACCCACCTCTTCGAGGAACTGTTTGTACTCGCGCTCGCAGGCCTCGGCGTCGGCCTGCTTGTCGCTGGCGCGGTCACAGAGCGCCACGAGGTCCTCGGGCACGTCGTTCGTGTAGACTATCCAGTGGTTGATGAGGTCGCTGAGACGACGGATGGGGCTCGTGAAGTGGCCGTATATCTCGAAGTTCAGCGCGTGGTGACCGCCGAAGGGGTCGTTCATGTACTTCGCGCGCGGCATCACCTTCATCACCGCCCACTGAATCTTGTCGAGCTGGCGACTCGGCGCTTCTTCGAGCGTGGCGTTGACGGCCTTCCGGGGGTCGTCCCACGCGCTCCCGGGGATGGAGACGCCGTCCAGGTCCTGTATCTCCTGGAGCGCCTCGTTCCACTCGTCCGGCGTCGGCTGGGGGTGGACGCGGTACATCGCCGAGACCCCCCGGTCCCACATGAGTTCGTGCGTGACCGCCTTGTTCGCCTTCAGCATCGACTCCTCGATGATGGTGTGGGCGCGGTCCCGGCGCGGGTTGAGAACGAGGCTGCCGTCCTCCTTGCGCTGTTCGTGCATCTGGTCGGCGAGTTCGAACGCGAGCTGGTTCTCCTCGTGCAGCGGCGCGCCCTCGTCGTCGATGCGGTTCTCGGCCTGCGTGTAGGTGAGCCGTTCGTCGCTGCGGATGACGGACTTGTAGATGTCTATCTCCTCGTAGCCCAGCGTCTCCTTGTCGAGGTGCATCTCGACGGTGTGGGCGAGGCGGTCCTCGTCGGGGACGAGCGAACAGACGGTCTCCGCCAGCATCGGCGGGAGCATGTGGATGGTGTAGGCGGGCAGGTACACCGTGTTGGCGCGTTCGACCGCCTCCTCCCACATGTTGGTGTCGGGCGTGACGTAGTGGGTCACGTCGGCGATGTGGACCCAGAGGACGTACTCGTCGTCGCGCTCCTCGACCGAGAGCGCGTCGTCGAAGTCCTGAGCGTCGACGGGGTCGGTGGTCCACGTCGTCATGTCCCGGAGGTCGCGGCGCTCGTCGACCTCCTCCTGTATCTCGGACTGGATGTCCTCGGTTCGTTTCTCGGCCTCGGTCATGACCTCCTGGGGGAACTCGTCGCGGATGTCGAACTTCTCGAACAGTTCCTCGCGGTGCTCTTCGAGTCGCTCCGCGATTTCGGGAGATATCTCGACGGGACCCTGGCCTTCGGCCGTTCCGGCCTCGGCCTGTGCGTCGCTGGTCATGGCGAGTCGTAGGAGAGTCGGGCAGTTAGGCGTATCGACTGGTCAGCCGCCGGTCCCGGTCGGCTCGACGGTCAGCCTTCCTCTTCGAGCGGCCCGTACCGGTCCCTGACCGTGGTCTCGTACCGGGCCAGGAACTCCTGTCGGTCGACGGTGCCGGCGTCGATCTCGACGAGGATGCCTTCGAGTTCGTCCCGGGGCTGGTGACAGAGGTCTCGGTGGCAGTTCTTGCAGAGGTGCTCGAACGTCTTGTCCTTGCGCTCCCAGCGGTTGCCCTCCTTGTCGTACTCTCTCGCGGCGTCGCGGCGAACGGCGGTCCCACAGGCGATGCAGACGACCGACTGCTTGTCCCCGTTCTTCCGGGAACCCCACATACCACTCCATTCGTCCCGCCCCTACTTCGCCCTTTTGACGACTTCCCGATACGTGTCCGGCGGTCGTCGGCTCGAAGGTCGGGGCTTTAAGCCGTGAAACGACGGACGGTGTGGTATGCAGGTCAAGTCACGCCACCACCTCCGGAGCGACGAGGTGCGCGAGATCGAGGACGCGCTCGCGACGACCCTGGGCGTCGACCTCGACGCCGACACGTACGAACTCGTCGAACTCGAGGACACGAAGTTCGACCTCGTGCTCGTGAACGGCGAGCAGCACGTCATGTACCTCGACGACGAGCCGTTTCTCACCGTCGAAGGGGCGAACGCCTACCCGCCGGAGCGTCGCGTCGTCACGGTCGACGCGGGCGCGGTGTCGTTCGTCAGCGACGGCGCGGACGTGATGCGGCCCGGCATCGTCGACGCCACCGAGGACGTCTCGGCCGGCGACCTCGTCGTCGTCGCGGAGGAGAGCCACGGCAAGGTGCTCGCGGTCGGCCGCGCCAAGACGAGCGGCGACGACATGGTCGGCGACTCAGGGAAGGTCGTGGAGTCGCTCCACCACGTCGGCGACGACCTGTACGAGTTCACCGTCTGACGCTCGTCGGGTCTACTCGCCGTTCCCCTCGCCCGTTCCGGGTTCGTCGGCCTCGCCCCCGTCGAGTTCGTCCGCCTCGTACGCCTCCTCGTAGCGCTCGACGGCCATCTCGTACCCCTCCCGGGCGAGTTCGTACGTCTCGCGCAGGTCCTCGACCGGCGTCTCGGTGGCGTCGACGCGCAGGTCGTCGTAGTACGGCTCCATCTCGCGGTCCTCGGTGCGCTCGACCAGCAGCGCGGCGCTCTGGACGTGGAGGTCCTCGCGCTTGTCGCCGCCTTCGGCGTGGCCCGCCGCGAGCGCGTCGACCAGCCGCTCGGCCAGCGGTGCGTCCTCGTCGTCGGCACGGCCCGTCGGCTCCTCGCTCGCGCGCTCCTCGTACGCCCGCGCCGTCGCCTCGACGACGGCCTCGCCGGTCAGCAGGTTCCCGGCGACGGTGTAGTTCTCGCCGCTCGCGTGGCCGTACCAGTCCCTGCACTCCTCGCCGGAGAAGGTGAACGTGCCCTCCGCGTCGACGCCGTGAAGCTGGCGCTGGTCCGCGCCGTCGTCGGCGTGCAGGAGCGCCGGGAGGGCGTCCTCGACCGCCAGACCGTCGTCCAGATACCGGATTCCCTTCCGCCCGAGTTCGACGTTGACGAGGCTCTGGGTCGCCACCGCGCCGTTCTCGCTGGCGAACGGGCACAGCGTCCCGACCGCGGGCAGACGAGTCGTCACCGCGACGCCGAACCGGCGCTGTTCGTCGCCCGACTCGTCCTCGTACTCCTCGCGCACGCAGATGCTGAACGTCACGGTCGGGGCGTGGCGGCGCGACGGCAAAAAGGTCCGTCTCGCGGCGCGCGGCGGTTCGAGTCCGTTCGTCCCGCGACGCCGCCCGAGTCGAGAGCGAGAACTTCTTTGTCGCACCCCGACCAATCCCCGCCCATGGACGAAACCGAAGTCGTCGTGCGAGCCGTCCGGGAGGTCGGCGAGGACACGGTCGCGCTGGAACTGGAGACGCCGCCCGCGTTCGACGCCCGTCCGGGGCAGTTCGTGCAGATCCGGGGCGAGGTGGACGGCGAAGCGATAACGCGCCACTACACGCTCTCGTCGCCGGACGTCTTCGAGCCGCGCTCGAACGGCTCGTCGGACGAGTCCGGGGGCGCGGCGGAGACGTTCGAGATAACGGTCGGCGTCGACCCGGAGGGCGACCTCAGTCCCTGGCTCGCCGACCGGGAGGCGGGCGACACGGTCGGCGTCGACGGCCCGTACGGCGAGGCCTACTACGAGGACGAGGAGTCGGTCGTCCTGCTCGCCGGCGGCCCCGGCGTGGGACCGGCGGTCGGCATCGGCGAGCGCGCGGTCGCGGACGGACACGACGCGGTCGTCGTCTACCAGGACGACGCGCCGGCCCACGAGGACCGACTGCGCGCGCTCGCCGACCGCGGAGCGACGGTCGTGATGACCGACCAGGCGCTGGCCGACGACGAGCGCGTCCGCGAGACGCTCCGGGCGGCGACGGGCCAGTTCTTCGTCTACGGGTTCGCCGACTTCCTCGACGCCGCCGAGGAGGTGCTGGCGGAGTCCGGCCACGACTTCGCGGACGCGAAGGCGGAGAACTTCGGTCCCAGCTGAATGAAGCAGTACCCTTTTAGTACCCCGTGAAAATAACCCACTGCTAATGGGTCTCAGGTGTTCGCTGCTGGGGCACGACTACGCCGAATCCGAAATCGAGCGCGAGCGCGAGGAGGATGGCAACGAAGTCGTCGTCACCGTCCGGGAGTTCAAGGAGTGCAAGCGCTGCGGCGAGCGGAGCGTCGTCAGCGAGAACAAGGAAGTCACGGCTATCGAGGACCCGGAACCGAATCCCGAGCCCCCCGAGAGCGAGGCCGTCGACACGGAGCCGGCCGAGTCCGTCGCGACGAGCGACGGGGAGTCGACGGAGCTGAGCGACGACTTCGAGCCGCCGGAGACCGCCGAGGAAGACGACGGCGTCATCCTCGACGACGAGGACGACGAGGACGAGGCACCGGCGGAGCGCGGCCACGGCGAGTGGCCGGAGTCCGACGACCACGGTCAGGAGTCGGCCGACCGCAGCCACGGCGAGTGGCCCGAAAGCGACGCGGACGACGAGGGTTTCGACGCCCAGGTCGACGACGGCGAGGACGCCGACGTGCAGTTCGGCGGCGGCCTCACCCCCGAAGCCGACCTCGAAGCCGAGGAGGACGTCCAGTTCGTCGAGGCCGAACCGCGCGAGTCCTCGACGCCCGACCGCGAGCAGGACGACACCGGGTTCACCCGCGCCCGGGCGGCACCCCAGCCCGACCAGGCGACCACGTCGAACCCGGACGGGGAACTGGTCTGCCCGGAGTGTGGCAACGTCGACGAGATGGCCGACTCCTCGCTTCGAGCCGGCGACATCTGCCCGGAGTGTCGCAAGGGATATCTCAGCGAGCGCGACTGAACGCGAAAAGGGTATACATCCCGCTGTCCAACGTGTGTCTATCCATGAAGAAGTACAAGATGCGCCGCGGTGAGCATCTCGAGGACCGCATGCCGGACCTGAAAGCCGAGATAGAGGACTACTTCGGGCCCGTCACCGGCACCGAAGAGGTCGACGGCCACGAACTGTACGTGGTCGAAGAGCCGGAGAACCCGGTGTTCGACCGAATCGTCGCCGGGGCCGCCGAGTACAGCGGCAAGAAGGACAAGCTCGCGGTCCACTTCGACGAACGACCCGCGGAAGAGGTCATCGCCGAGGGGCACGCTGACGCGGCGGCGGAAGCGGTCAGCAAGAAAAACGAGTTCCTCCTCGAAGCGACCGGTCGTGACGCGAAAGCCCGTCGCGACTCTATGAAACGCGCCGTCGAGGACGACGCCGACGCTCCCGACGACGTTTAGCGACCGAGCTTCTCTCGACTGATACTGACGCCCGTCGGCGTGACGATCAGCTGGTCGTCACCCTTCTGGACGATGTCGCCGTCGACCTCGCGGGCGACCTGCTGGAGTTCGTCGGTGATGCGCTCGACGGTCGTGTCCTCGGTCCGGAGACGGGTGATGTCGGCGACGACGAGGTCCCCGTCGTAGATGGCGTCTTTGATGTCGATGACGTCCTGTTGTCCCTGAATCTCGGCGATGTGTACGCTCATCCCGGCGTCGTCGGCCGTCGTCTCGAAGTCGTCCAGGTCGAGTTCGACGTAGTCGTCGACGCTCCCGGTGGGCCGGTCTCCGAGGATTTTGCTCATGAAACCCATAGGAAAACTCCGCTCTTGAGCGAGTATAGTTCTTACGTCAGACGAATCGGTCCGTTCGTCGAGGGGCGCACCTTCGGAGCGACCGCGAAACTGGTCGGCCGTCGACGCGCCGCGTCACTTCTCGACGACGACCGCGCCCTTCATCCCGAGCGAGCGGTGGGGGTCGCAGTAGTAGAGGTACGTCCCGCTCTCTTCGAAGGTGTGGGAGTAGGTGGCGCTCGCATCGCTGACCGGGTCGCCGCTGGAGAACGCGCCACCCTTGGCGACGACGTTGTGCACGCTCCCTTTACCGGTCCACTGCCAGGTGACCTCCGTTCCGGTCGAGACGCGGATCACCGCCGGGTCGAACGCGTACGGACCCTTCTCGCTCTGTGCGCCGACCTTCACCGTCGGCGACTTCGCGTCCGTCTCGTCGGCGACCGACCCGTCGAAGCCCGCCGCGCCCTTCATCCAGGACCGGACCTCCTTCGGGAGGTCGCCGCCGCCATCGGTCGACGTTTCCGGCCCCGCCGTGGTCGTCTCCGTCCCGGTCGTGGTCGTCTGGTCGTTCCCGGCGCCGTCGTCGGTGCTGCCGCCGACGCACCCGGCGACGACGCTGCTCAGCAGTGCGCTACCGACTCCGCCGATGAACTTCCGTCGGTCCGTCTCTTTCACATTACTGCTCCGGCTCTCGAACGGGAGAGGGACGTGGTTGCGTGAACGTGGTGTTCAAAAGAGTTCGCGACCACCGCCGTCGCGCGCTGAGAAGCACGGTCTCCGCTCGCGGCGGTCACTTCCCGATGTCGTCCCACCCGGACACGTCGTTCGACAGGATCTCGCCGTTGACGTGCCACGTCCGCGGCCGGTAGGCGACGACGAGCAGACCGACGTAGAACGCGGCGACGCAGGCCGTGACGACGGCGCCCGGAATCCAGCCGATGGCCGCGCTGACGGGCCACTCCTCCCCCGAGACGTACGCGGTCAGGTGGAAGAACCACGCCGCCAGCAGGACGAGGAAGAGCGGCAGGTACACCCGTCGCAGGCGGTGGGCCAGTGCCTCTTCGAGCGTCACCTTCATCTTCGGTGTGTGGTAGTCGCGGCTCAGTTTCTCGCGCCAGTCGTCGTCCTCGACGTCCCGTCCGGGGTCGAGCCCGTACGACCACACGTTCTGCTGGAGCATCCGCACCCTCGACCGCCAGATGTCGTACGCGCGGTAGCGTCGCGCCTCGATGAGCAGGAAGATGCTCACCGTGACGATGGCCAGCAGGACGATGTAGTGCGGGTTGGATCGGTTCGAGAACGCCCACGTCAGGATGGCCGCCATCAGCGTAATCGCCCAGTTGCTCGTCCGGTCCAGTCGCTCGCGCCAGAACTTCATCCGGTGAATCTCGCCACGGTAGAGGTGCGCGAGCGACGAACCCGGACCCATGCTCTCCCGGAAGACGCCCTCGCCGAGTCGCTCGTCGACTGCGTGGCTGTCCGGGTTCGCCTCCTCGGTCGCTTCCTCGCTCTGGTCGGTCATGGTCCACGTCTCCGGAGTCCGTCCGCGGTTTCCGCTTCGATAGTGATGTATGGACGTGTAAAAAGCGCGCGATTTCGATCCGCGGTGGCGATTCGCTATCCCACACCTCCGGGACACGCTTTTATTCGAGACGCGCCTAACCGGGCGTATGACAGACTGGTACGCGGTCGGAGTCGGATTCGTCGTCTCGGTGATCGCCGGCGTCTTCGCGTTCGCTATCCCGGGCGTCGGTCACGTCGGGGCGGGGCTGATCGGCGGCTTCGCGGCGGGCTACGTCGCCGGCGGCGGCCTCGGCCGCGGGTTCTGGCACGGTCTGCTCGCCGGTTCCGTCGCCGGCGTCGCCGTCGCGCTCCTGCTCGGCCTGGCCGGGTCGGTGTTCGGCGGCCTCGCCGGCGGCCCCGTCGGGTCGCTGTTCGGCGGCGCGGGACTCTTCCTGGTCGCCGTCGTCGTCACGCTCCTGCTGGCGCTGGACAGCGCGGTCGGCGGTGCCGTCGGCGGCTGGCTGAAGGCCCAGTAACCCGAGCCGTTTTCACTCGCGCGGTCGAAACCTCCGTCATGGCAGCGATTGACGCCGACACGATTCTTCCAGCGGAGCGCGTTCGCCAGGCGGTCGCGTCGGGGCGCGTCTCACAGCTCCACCGCGGCGACCGCTACGCCGACGAGGGCGACACCTTCGAGGTAGACGGCGACCGCTTCGAGGTGGTCTCGGTGACCGAGCGAACGCTGGGCGACCTGACAGACGAGGACGCCCGGGCCGAGGGGTCGGAGGACCTGGACGCGTACCGGGAACGGCTGGACCGCGCGCACGAGAACTTCGAGTGGGACGACGACGCGACGGTGTATCGCCACCGGTTCGAGCGCGTCGAGTGAGACGCTAGCGTCGTTCGGCCAGTTCCGAACGGAGGTCCGCGACGTCCATGTCCTTCATCGCCAGCAGGACGAGCAGGTGGTAGACGATGTCGGCGCTCTCGTGGGCTATCTCCTCGCGGTCGTCGTCTTTGGCGGCCAGCACGAGTTCGGTCGTCTCCTCGCCCAGCTTCTCCAGGACGGCGTTCTGGCCCTTCTCGTGGGTGAAAAGCGACGCGGTGTAGGAGTCCTCCGGCAGCGTCTCCTTTCGGTCCTCGATGACGGCGAAGAGGTCGTCGAGCACGTCGTCAGTCGGCGTCACGTCGGCGTCTCGCCGCCCCGTCATGGACCGATCTCGGCGACGTCCCGGATGTCCTGGAGGTCGTCGAACTGTGCGCGCGACTGGCGGCCGTCCTCGAACACTTCCTCGGCCACCTCGACGTTCGCACCGGTGCGCGCCGCGAGCGCGAGCGAGTCGCTCGGTCGGGCGTCGATGACCGTCTCACCCCGCGGCGTCTGGACGTGCAGCTCGGCGATGTACGTGTGGTTGGAGAGTTCGCTGACGACGACGCGCTCGACGCGCCCGCCGAGTTCCTCCATCACGTCGAGCAGGAGGTCGTGCGTGAGCGGGCGTCCGATGTCCTCGGCCTCCATCCCCCGGGCGATGCTGACGCCCTCCTCCAGGCGGATGAAGATGGGCAACACGTCCTCGTCGTCGTCCGGTGCGAGCACCACGATGGGCTGTGGCCCCTCGTCGGTCACGGCCACGCGCACCGCGTCGATTGTCACGTCCATACCGCAATCGTCGGTCGCCATCGTCAAAAACTTGCTCACCCTCCGTCGAATCCGTCCTCGAACCCCCTCGTCCTGCCCCTACCGGAGCATCCTTCCGGGGCGCGACCGTAGCCGCGTCCATGTCGGAGACCAATCGGAAGTTCCTGCTGGCGAAGCGCCCGGAGGGGAAACCGGACCGCGACACGTTCGACCTGGTCGAAGCGGACGTGCCGGACCCGGGACCGGGCGAGGCGCTGGTTCGAACGCTCTACCTCTCGGTCGACCCCTACATGCGCGGTCGGATGGACGCCGGCGAGTCGTACGCCGAGCCCTGGTCGGTCGGCGAACCCCTCCAGGGGGGCGTCGTCGGCGAGGTCGTGGCGTCGAACGGCGCGGACGTCGAAGAAGGCGACGTAGTGACGGGTAACCTGGAGTGGGCCGACTACGTCACCGCGCCGGGGACCGACCTCCAGCCCGTGAACCCCGACCTCGCGCCCATCTCGACCGCGCTCGGCGTGCTCGGGATGCCGGGACGCACCGCCTACTTCGGCACGCGCGAGGTGGCCGAACCGAAGGCCGGCGACACGTTCGTCGTCACCGGGGCGGCGGGCGCGGTCGGCTCCGTCGCGGGCCAGATAGCCAAGCTGTCCGGCGCTCGCGTCGTCGGGTTCGCCGGCTCCGACGAGAAGGTCTCGTTCCTCGAAGACGACCTCGGCTTCGACGTCGGAATCAACTACGAGGACACCGACGACTACCGCGCCGCGCTCGACGACGCGGCTCCGGACGGCGTCGACGCCTACTTCGACAACGTCGGCGGCGAGATAACCGACGCCGTCTTCTCGAAACTCAACGTCGACGCCCGGGTCGCGGTCTGCGGCCAGATATCGCTGTACAACGCCGAGGAGATGCCGACGGGACCGCGGAAGCTCCCGAAACTGATCGAGACGCGAGCGCGAGTGCAGGGCTTCCTCGTCGGCGACTTCGCGCCCCGGTTCGGGGAGGCGACCCGGAAGCTCGGAGGGTGGGTCTCCTCGGGCGAAATCGAGTACCGCGAGACCGTCACGGAAGGCCTGGAGAACGCCCCCGACGCCTTCCTCGGGCTGTTCGAGGGTGAGAACGTCGGCAAACAGCTCGTGAAGGTCGGCGAGCGCGAGGCGTAGGCTCGCCGACGGCACGGCGAAAAGAGCACGCGGGCGACGCGTTACTTGTTGCGCAGGTGGATGCGGTCGTCGTCGATGCGGTCGACGTGTTCGTTCCGCACCTCGTGGCTATCGTCGGAGTCACCCCAGCCGAGCATCGATTTGACCTTGTCGGTCAGGTCCGCGTCGTCGTCTCGGTCTACTCGGGCGTTGCCGTCGTCGACGTTCGTGACGCCGCCGATGCGGGTACCGTCGCTGGTGACGACCGACTTGTCGACGTCGTCGGAGTTGATGTCTCGTGCCATTGCGTCTTACAGTATCGTCCCTTCTCCTCTAACCGTGCTGGTTGCGTGTGCCAGCACCTGCTGTAGACGCTCTGGAGACGCCCCGAAACCCTCGATTCGGCCGGCCGATGTGACTCGGCCACGGTCCGAAGCCTCCGTCCGAGCGTACCCCCGGTCCGTTCTCCCCCTCCGTCGCCCGTCGTCCGAGACGAGGCCGAACCGACGCCGACGTCTCGGAACTCGACGTGAACTGCAGTTCTCCGAGCGACTTTGTGGCGTCCGTCCGACGGGAATCGCATGATCGTCGTCCAGACGAGCGTCCCGATAGCATCGGACCGCCGCGACGAAGCGCTCGGAGCGATAGCCGCCCTCGTCGAGCAGTCACGAAAGGAGGACGGCGTCGTCGACTACCGGGCGACGACGGACCTCCAGGACCCCGACGTGGTTCGGTTCTTCGAGCGCTACGAGGACGAGACGGCGCTGGAGGCGCACGTGCGGACGGACCACTACCGGGCGTTCGTGGCGGACCTTCCGGACCTGACCGACGGTCGACTCGAAACCGTCCGGTTCGAACTCGACGGGGAACCGGCGGTGGTTCGGTTCGACGCCGCGGAGGCGAACCTCCCCGACGCGGAGGGTTCCGAGAGGGCGTAGAGCGCTCTGACCGCCAGGCAGCGATTCGATACAGCGTAGTTCGGTTTATCGGGGTGCGACGTTCCGTCCGCGTCGCTCTCGGTGCCGACGTACGCCCCGTGCGAAACGTCCAGACGCGCCGCTCGGGGTTGCTGAGAGAAGCGGCCGAGAACGAGGGAACCGTTACTTCCCGCGGCCCTTGTCCTTCGTGTTGCTGGGCCGGGTGTGCTCGGTACCCTTGCCGCGCTGCTGCAGTCCCCGGTTGCCCTTGCCGGCGCTGGTCAGGCCGCGGAACGCGCGCCCGCGGTGACTGTCGTCGCAGATCCAGTTGAGATCGTCGTCGTTCTGGATGGCCGGGTGCTCGGGGTCGAGCAGAATCACTTCGTGCCACTTCTGGCTACCGTCCTCGCCGACCCAGTAGGAGTTCAGCACGCGAAGGTTGGGGAACTTGCGGCTGACCCGTTCCTCGGCGATGCGCTGGATGTTCTTGCGTCGACCGATGCGGTTGACGCCCTGGCGCTTGGACCGGCGGCCGGCCTTGAACCGCTGCTTGCGCGCGCCGCCCTTGCGGACGCTGGCGCGCGCGACGACGACGCCCTGCTTGGCCTTGTAGCCGAGTTCGCGGGCGCGGTCGAGTCGGGTCGGGCGGTCGATGCGCTCGATAGCGCCCTGGTCGCGCCACTCCTGTTTGCGCTGCCACTGGAGTTCGGCGAGCTTGCCGTCGTCCGGGTCCTTCCATGCGTCTCGGATGTGCGAGTAGAAGCTCTTTGCCATGGTTATCACCACGGGCGTTGGATGGTTCAGCGAGTTCGGCGCGAACGCCTCCCGCGGTTCGAGACCGCGTACGCCACATTCCGACCTGCGTTCGCAGGCGCCCGCTGGTGCCCGTCGTCCCAGCGAGTCGTTCGTTGGTTTACCGTCTCGGGCTTTAAGGCCTTCGTCTTCCCGTCGAACCGGTCCGAACGGTTCGTCGCCGTTTCGGCGCCGCCGTCGCTAACGGTCTCGGTTGCGTTGGTTTCTAAAACCGGCCAGAAACCCCAAACGTCTCCCCGTCGAAATACGACCATGAATCGAATACTACTATACAGAATCGCCGAATCGGAGGGTCGCTGATGGCCGTCCTCGAACTCGCAATCGCGTTCTTCGTCCTCGCGATAATCGCCGGTGCGCTGGGCGCCGGTGGCGTCGCCGGGATGTCGATGGACATCGCCAAGTGGCTGGTGATCGTCTTCCTCGTGCTGGCGATCGTCTCAATGGTCCTCTGAGAAGTCGCGGACCGTCTCGAACTCGCCGTCGGCGATTCCCGCGGCGAGCGCCGCCGCGTCCACCTCGGGAACGCGTCCGGGGTACTTCCGCTGGAAGTAGCCGACGACGTTGGACGCGTCGCGTTCGAGGAACTCGTCGGCGTTCTCGTGGTCCGTGTCGACGGCCTGGGGCCAGTCGAAGATCGTGATGCCGTCGCTGGCGACGAAGACGTTGTACTCGCTCATGTCGGCGTGGACGTAGCCGAGTTCGTACGCCTTCGCCATCTCGCGGAGGATGAGGTCGAGGACGGGGACGACCTGTTCGTCCTCGAACTTCGCCCGGGCCAGTTCCACGCCGTCTATCTTCTCCATCACGATAGCGTGCCGGTTGTGGTCCACCGGCCGGGGGACGCTGACGTCCGGATAGAGCGCCTCCAGAGCGCCGTGTTCGCGCTCGGCGGCCTTCCGCGCGGTGTAGAGCCAGGAGACGTGCTCCCGGTCGGACGTGTAATCGCGCTCTTTCATCACTTCGCGGAAGTTGGTGTACCCCTCGCGGTGGTACTTCAGCGCCAGCGGGCGGAACGACTGCACCTCGTACACGTCGCTCTCCTTGCCGACACCGAGCGGCGAGCCGACGCCGTCGATGGTGTCCCGTTCGGCGAAGGTGTGCAGCGCCAGCGCGTCGTACCCCTCGAACTTGAGCGTGTACCCCTCGTACTGGATGGTCTGCCGTTCGAGCAGCTCCCGGTCGAGACACCGGTCCAGCCGGTAGTCCACCTCCTCGGGCGTGAGCCGCGAGAACTCCGGTATCTTTTCCTTCTGGACCCACTCGCTGAAGCGCATCCCCTGCTCGACGCCCGACAGGAGGTGGAAGTCCTCCGCCTCCAGGTCCGCCATCTCGGGGGCGACGTTCCGCACCATCGCTTCCCGGTAATCGCCCGTCGCGTAAGGCGCTTGCGACCCCGAACGGCGTCGCCGTCGGAGACGTCGTTCTCGGGACGACTCGCGTCCTCGGAGTCGGCGTCGTGCGTGCCCCGTGCGTGCACGCGTCAGACGAGCGTCATCCAGAGGGGAAAGATAATTAATCTGCGTTTGTAAAAGAAGGCCCAAGGATGGACTCCATTGTCGAAGACGCCATTGAGGAGGCGGAGGGGGAGCAACAGCCGCCCCAGCAGTCACAGATGGGTGGTGGCACGGACGCGAAGAAAGACCCCTCGCCCTCGGGGGCGATGACGGACGAAGAACTGAAAGACGTCCTCCAGGATCTCCAGACGAACATCACGGTCGTCGGCTGTGGCGGTGGTGGCGGGAACACCGTCAACCGGATGGCCGAAGAGGGCATCCACGGCGCGACGCTGGTCGCCGCGAACACGGACGTCCAGCATCTGGTCGAAATCGAGGCCGACCAGAAGATTCTGATGGGCGAGCAGAAGACGAACGGCCGCGGCGCGGGGTCGCTCCCGCAGGTCGGCGAGGAGGCCGCCCTCGAGAGCCAGGAGGAGATCTACGACGCCATCGAGGGCTCGGACATGGTGTTCGTCACGGCCGGTCTCGGCGGCGGCACGGGCACCGGAAGCGCTCCGGTCGTCGCCAAGGCGGCCCGCGAGGCCGGCGCGCTCACCATCGCCATCGTCACGACGCCGTTCACCGCGGAGGGCGAGGTCCGGCGCACCAACGCCGAAGCCGGTCTGGAGCGCCTCCGGGACGTGAGCGACACGGTCATCGTCGTCCCGAACGACCGCCTGCTCGACTCGGTCGGTAAACTCCCCGTCAAGCAGGCGTTCAAGGTCGCCGACGAGGTGCTGATGCGCTCGGTGAAAGGCATCACGGAACTCATCACCAAGCCCGGCCTCGTCAACCTCGACTTCGCCGACGTTCGCACCGTCATGGAGAAGGGCGGCGTCGCCATGATCGGACTCGGCGAGTCCGACTCCGACCAGAAGGCCCAGGACTCGGTGAAGTCCGCGTTGCGCTCGCCGCTGCTCGACGTGGACATCAGCGGTGCGAAGTCCGCCCTCGTCAACGTCACCGGGGGTAACGACATGGCCATCGAGGAGGCCGAGGGCGTCGTCGAGCAGATCTACGACCGCATCGACCCCGACGCGCGCATCATCTGGGGGACCTCCATCGACGAGGAACTCGAGGGGACGATGCGGACGATGATAGTCGTCACCGGCGTCGAGTCGCCCCAGATATACGGCCGCAACGAGGCCGAGCAGGCCCAGCAGGCCAAGAGCAACGGCGAAGACATCGACTACGTCGAGTAACCGCAACCCCGGTCTCCGACTTCGTTCTATCGCGCTCTCGTCGTTCGACGGTCCGCGACGACTCGCCGGCAGTCGCAGGTCCGACGACCGGAGGTAGTTCCGCTGGCGGCGCCCGGACCTCGACACCGACCGCCCGCGTGAGAGTCCCGACGAGCGTCTCCCCTGGCGATGGCTCCCGTCAGCGATCCGACTACCTTGGAAAGATAGAAAACCCCGCATGGCCAAGTGGGGGTAACATGGACGTCAAACTCGACCTCTCGTCGTACGTTCGCGTGCTCAAACTGGCGAGCACGCCATCGTGGAACGAGTTCTCGAAGATATCGAAGATCGCCGGCGCGGGCATCATCCTCGTCGGCCTGCTCGGCTTCGTCATCGCCGCCGTCATGAGCTTCATCCCGACGTAATCATGGGCATCTACGCAGTCAAAACCACGGCCAGCCAGGAACGCACCGTCGCGGACATGATAATGAACCGCGAGGAGGAGGAGATACACGCCGCCCTCGCGCCCGACTCGCTGACGAGCTACGTGATGGTCGAGGCGGACGACGACGGCATCCTGTCGCGCGTGCTCGACGAGATTCCCCACGCCCGGAGCATCGTCCCCGGGAACAGCGACATCTCGGAGGTCGAGCACTTCCTCTCGCCGACGCCGGACGTCGAGGGTATCGCGGAGGGCGACATCGTCGAACTCATCGCCGGCCCGTTCAAGGGCGAGAAGGCGCAGGTCCAGCGCATCGACGAGGGCAAAGACCAGGTCACCGTCGAACTGTACGAGGCGACGGTCCCGATTCCGGTCACCGTGCGCGGCGACCAGATCCGCGTGCTGGATAGCGAGGAGCGGTGAACGAAGTGAACCGCTCCTCGGAACGACGATAGCGATACACGCCAATTCTCCTACAAGAAAGCCGCAGAGCCGCGCGTACCGGAGACGCATCCGGACGACTCTCCGTCAGTCGCGGGCGTGGACGGTGAACTCCAGCGCGTTGACGAGGTAGTGAGCGACGACGACCACCGGCAGGCTCTCGGTCAGGACGAACACGGCGGCGAGCGCGCCGCCGAGCAGGCCGGTCACCAGGATTCCGCCCGGACCCTGCGCGCCGTGGCCGAGCGCGAACGCCACCGTCGACCCGGCGGCGAGCAGCCACGGCGAGACGCCGAATCCGGCCGCGAACGCGCCGATGAGCGCGCCGCGAAAGAGCAACTCCTCGAACCCCGCGATGATGGGGAGGACGAGGAAGAGGAGGACGACCCACCCGCGCGCCGAGTCCGGCGTGAGTAGCTCGCGCATTCCCTCGGCGTAGTCGATGCCGAGAGCGTCGGCCACGTGCTGGCCGAGTTCGTTCGCGGCGAACAGCGCGACGCCGACCGCGACGCCGAGGGCGAGCGTCCGGAGCGTCACCGTCCCGACGCCGAGCGCGCCGGGCGGAACGGAGCCGACCCACGCCGCCGCGACCAGCACCGCACCGAAGAGACCCTGGCTGACCGCGACGTTCACCAGCAGCAACTCGGGCGTGAGCGTCTCGCGGACGGTCGCGTCGCGGTCGCCGGTTGCCTCTCGACCGGTTTCACCATCGCCGGTCGGTCGGTCGTCGCTCGCCTCGTCGTCGCTCGCCTCGTCGTCGCTCGCCGGGGGTTCGCTCGTTGCGGTTCCGTCTTCGCGCGCCGGTGCGCCGGTCCTGCCGGGCGGGTCGCCGTCGGGGGACTCCGGCGCGGAGAGCGACGACTGGGAGGCCCGCGCGAGCGCGACCAGCATCGCGAGCACGAGGAGCGTCACCCCGGCGAACGACTTCCACTGCGGCGCTGGCATCGTGACGCTTCTTTCTCGCGGGCGGCGAAAAGACGTCCGGCTTCGGTCACGGGCGGAGGCGTCGTAGTGGCACCGTGGTTTCCGGGCACCGGGGTTCGACGGCTCGTCCCACTCGGCGACGCTCGACGACGGCCAGGAGGGCGCCCGCCCCCTGGAACAGTTTGCATCGAACGGAGCGTCCGCTGACGGTCTGTCGAAATCGAGAAGGAAAAGCGGCGGTTCGAACGCGTCGGCTACTGCGGGCTGGGGTTGCCGTGGCCCGACGAACCGCTGCTGATGTCGTGTTCGAGGGCGCTCCCGGTGATGTTCTTCAGGCGGTCGACGAGGCTGTCCTGCTCGGGTTCGCCCGCGAGGGCGACCTCCAGGACCTCGCTGATGTGGCTGACGGGGATGATCTCTATCATCTCCTCGTACTCCTCCTCTATCATCACGTCCTGCTCGTTGGCCTTCGGGATGATGACCCTGTCGAGGCCGGCCTTCGCGGCCGCCTCTATCTTGTGGGTGACGCCGCCGACGGGGAGCACGTCGCCCCGGACCGACAGCGAACCGGTCATGGCGAGGCTCTGGTCGATGGGGGCGTCCTCCAGCGCGCTGATGACCGCGGTGGCGACCGTGATGGACGCCGAGTCGCCGTCGACGCCCTGCTGGCCGGCCTGGACGAACTGGATGTGGACGTCCTTCTCGCTCAGGTTCTCGTCGCTGTACTTCTTGATGATGGCGGAGACGTTCTGCACGGACTCCTCGGCCATCTCCTTGAGCTGGCCGGTGGCGATGACCTCGCCGGGACCCTGGCTGGGCGTGACCTCGGCCATCACGGGCAGCATGATGCCGGAGTCTTCGCCCATCACCGCCAGGCCGTTGACGCGGCCGACGACCTCGCCCTGCGAGACGGTCATCTCGTAGTCCTTGCGGCGCTCGATCATGTCGTCCGCGATCTGCTGTTCGATGGAGCGCGAGCGGCGCTTGGCCTGCAGGACGTGGTCGCGGGTCGTGAACTCGGCGTCCTCGGCGCGAGCGATGTCGCCCGCGACCCGGACGAGTCCGCCGAGGTCACGCAGTTTGAGCGTGAGGTGGTCCTTGCGCCCGGCGCGACGCTGGGCCTCGAGGATGACTTCCTCGATGGCGTCCTCGTCGAAGTGGGGCAGGCGGCCGTCCTTCTCGACTTCCTGGGCGATGAACCGCGCGTACTTGCGGCGCATCTCCGGCGTGTCGTCGATGGTGTCGTCCATGTACACCTCGTACCCGTACCCCTTGATGCGCGAGCGGAGCGCGGGGTGCATGTTCTCCATCGCGTCGAGGTTGCCGGCCGCGACCATGACGAAGTCGGTCGGGACGGGTTCGGTCTGGACCATCGCGCCCGAGGAGCGCTCGGACTGGCCCGTGATGCCGAACTCGCCCTCCTGGATGGCCGTCATCAGCTTCTGCTGGCTGCGGATGTCGAGCGTGTTGATCTCGTCGACGAACAGCACGCCCTTGTTGGCCTTGTGGATGGCGCCCGGTTCGACGCGGTCGTGGGACGGCGTCTCCATGCCGCCGGACTGGAACGGGTCGTGGCGGACGTCGCCCAGCAGTGCGCCGGCGTGCGCGCCGGTCGCGTCCTCGAACGGCGCGCTGGTCACGTCGCTGTTGTTGACCAGCAGGTTGGGAATCATGGCGTCCGACCCGCGCGAGCCGTAGCGGAACGCGAGGTAGATAACGCCGGCCGCGAGGATGCCCAGAAGCGGACGCTGGGCGATGAGGAGGGCGTACCCCACCACGATGGCGATGATGACCCACATGAGGAACGAGCGCATCTGGTTGCGCTTGCGGGCTTCCTCCTTGTGGGCGTCGATTATCTGTTCGCCCTTCCCGGCGGGGACCGTCCGAACTTTCGGCTCGTTCCCGTCGTCGGGATTGTGGTAGACGAGCACGTCCTGCAGGTCCTCCTTCGGGAGGAGCTCGCTCATCGCCTTCGCCAACATCGACTTCCCGGTCCCGGGGGTGCCGATCATCATCACGTGGCGGCGCTGTTTCGCCGCCTTCAGGACCACGTCTCGGGCGTGGTCCTGGCCGATGACCTGGTCGACCAGTCGGTCGGGGATATCGATCTCGTCGGTGCTCTCGATTTCGAGCCCACCGAGCAGGTCGTCCTCGGCGACCTCTTCGTCGACGTCGGCGTCGATGTCGCTGCCGAGTTCCTCGCCGAACTCCTGCTCGGTTTCTTGCTCCGGTGGCGGAGCTTCGGTGTCGTTGCTCATAGAAATCGCTTCGTCGTATACGATTTGAGGGCTGGCGAACTGATATACTTTCTCCCTCCGGCCGACCCTACCGGTCCTGACAGACGAGCGTAAGGGCCGCCAACGACGACGTTACGGGCAGGCTAACGACTCGCCAACCTTATTAAAGCACCGTACGACTTCCCGCGTATGACCCGCGGTTTCTACATCGGTCGCTTCCAGCCCTATCACAATGGCCACCAGAGCGTGGTCGAGAACATCGCCGAGGAGGTCGACGAACTCGTGGTCGGCATCGGCAGTGCCGGCGACTCCCACTCGCGTCACGACCCGTTCACGGCCGGCGAGCGCATCATGATGATAACGAAGTCGCTCGTCGACCTCGACCTCGTCACCTACGCCGTCCCCATCGAGGACCTGGACCGCAACTCCGTCTGGGTGAGCCACGTCCAGAGCATGAGCCCGGACTTCGACGTCGCCTACTCCAACAACCCGCTCGTCATCCGGCTGTTCCGCGAGGCGGGCGTCGAGGTGCGTCAGTCGCCGATGTTCAACCGCGGCGTTCTGGAGGGAACCGAAGTCCGCGAACGCATGGTCGAGGGAGAGGACTGGGAGCGACTCGTCCCGGACGCCGTCGTCGAGGTCGTCGAGGAGATAGAGGGCATCGACCGCATCCAGCAGGTCAGCGACTCCGACGCGAACGGGAAGTGAACGCGGTCCGCTTCGTCCCGACGCGAGGAGAACCGATTAGGCGCAGGCGTCCGAACCGCCGCCCATGATAACGCTCGCTTCCGACTTCGGCACGCCGTACCCCGCGGCGATGAAAGGCGTGATGCTCCGACGAACCGACGCCCGACTCGTCGACGTGGCCCACGACTTTCCCCGGCAGGACGTGCGCGCCGCCGCCTTCTGGCTTCGCGAGGTCCTGCCGCAGTTCCCGCCCGCGGTCCACCTCGTCGTCGTCGACCCCGGCGTCGGCACCGACCGCGCAGCGCTCGCGGTGCGGGCGGGCGACCACGCCCTCGTCGGCCCGGACAACGGCGTCCTGGTGCCGGCGGCCCGCGAACTGGCCGACGGGGCCGGCCTCGACGCGTTCGAGGTGGACGACGAGGGCGCGGCGAGTTCGACGTTCCACGGTCGCGACGTGTTCGCTCCCGCCGCGGCGCGAGTCCACGAGGTCGGCGTCGACGCCGTCTCCGACCTCGACGGGGTCGCGCCGACCGACGAGTTCGTCGACCTGCGGTTCCCCGACCCCGCCGTCGGCGACGACGAGGCGACCGGCGAGATTCTCGCGGTGGACGACTTCGGCAACGCCGTCACGAACGTGCCCGGCGGATTCGTCGACGGCGCGGACGAGGCGGCCGTGAACGGCGAGCGAGCGCCGGTCGCGCCGTCCTACGCCCACGTCGAGGCGGGTCAGCGACTCGTCACGGTGGGGAGCCACGGCAACGTCGAACTGGCGGTGAACCGCGGCCGGGGCGACGAGGCGTTCGGCGTCGCGCCGGGGGACGCGGTTCGACTGGAGACGTAGCCGACCTACCGCACTTCGTCCCGGGCGGCCGCCAGCGCCGGGCCGAAGGCGACGAAGACAATGCCGGTCCAGAGGACGGCGAACACGAGCGCGCCGCCCCGCTGGTTCACCAGATAGCTCACGAACGCCGTCCCGGCGTCCGGGTCGTACCGGTTCACGACGACGTAGAACGCGCCGACGGTGGGCGCGTTCGCGACGAACATCGACGCGACGACGGCGAGCAGGTCGCGGGCCGGCCGCCACTCCGACTGCCAGTTCTCCGAGGCGAAGCGGGACATGGGAGTGGCCTGCCGCCGCAGGGACAAAACGGTTGATGCCGAGGCGTCGCCGGGACTGCGACGACGGTCGACCGACCGAGCGGGTCGCCGACCGCGACCGAGACGGTCCGCCAACCATTAAGACTCGCCCACGCGCACTGAGAAGTATGTTCGACGCGGACGACCTGGAGGAGATACGCCGGGGGAAAGAGCAGTGGGAGGCGGAGACGCTCGAACCGACGCTGGAGCGGTTCGGCGAGCGCAAGGAGGAGTTCGAGACGGACACGGGCGGCCAGACCGTCGAACGGCTCTACACGCCCGACGACGTCGCCGACTCGGAGTACGACGAGGACCTCGGGTTCCCCGGCGAGAACCCGTACACGCGCGGCGTCTACCCGACGATGTACCGCGGTCGGCTGTGGACGATGCGCCAGTACGCCGGGTTCAGCACGGCCGAGGAGACCAACAAACGCTACCACTATCTCATCGACGAGGGCCAGACCGGCCTCTCCGTCGCCTTCGACCTGCCGACCCAGATGGGGTACGACTCCGACGACGAGATGGCCGCGGGCGAGGTCGGGAAGTCCGGCGTCGCCATCGACTCGCTCGCGGACATGGAGACGCTGTTCGACGGCATCCCGCTGGACGAGGTGAGCACGTCGATGACCATCAACGCGCCCGCCTCCGTCCTGCTGGCGATGTACGTCGCCGTCGGCGACGAGCAGGGCGTCGACCGCGAGGAGCTTCGGGGCACCATCCAGAACGACCTGCTGAAGGAGTACATCGCCCGGAACACGTACATCTACCCCCCGGAGCCCTCGATGCGGATCATCACCGACATCTTCGAGTTCTGCGCCGAGGAGACGCCGAAGTTCAACACCATCTCCATCTCCGGCTACCACGTCCGCGAGGCGGGAGCGACCGCCGCCCAGGAGCTCGCGTTCACGCTCGGCAACGGCATCGAGTACGTCGAGGCCGCCATCGACGCGGGCCTCGACGTCGACGAGTTCGCCCCCCAGCTCTCCTTCTTCTTCAACGCCCACAACGACATCTTCGAGGAGGCCGCCAAGTTCCGCGCCGCCCGCCGCATGTGGGCCGAGATAATGGAGGAGCGGTTCGGTGCCGACGACCCCAAGTCCAAGCAACTGAAGTTCCACACCCAGACCGCCGGGTCGACGCTGACCGCCCAGCAGATAGAGAACAACGTCGTCCGGGTCGCCTACCAGGCGCTGGCCGCCGTTCTCGGCGGCACCCAGAGCCTCCACACGAACGGCAAGGACGAGGCCCTGGCGCTGCCGACCGAGGAGAGCGTCCGTACCGCGCTCCGCACCCAGCAGATTCTCGCACACGAGTCGGGGGCCGCCGACACCATCGACCCCCTGGCCGGGAGCTACTACGTCGAGAGCCTCACCGACGACCTCGAAGCGGAGGCGTTCGACATCCTCGACACCGTCGACGACAAGGGCGGCATGCTGTCGGCCATCGAACAGCAGTGGGTCCAGCGCCAGATCCAGGACGTCGCCTACGAACGCCAGCAGGAGATTGAGGAGGGCGAACGGATCATCGTCGGCGTCAACGAGTTCGAGAGCGAGGACGAGGAGAAGGAGATGGACATCCAGGAGGTCACCGAGGAGGACGAACGTCGCCAGATAGACCACCTGAACGAGGTCAAGGCCGAGCGCGACGACGAGGAAGTGACGGCGACGCTCGACGCGCTCCGGGACGCCGCCGAGGGCGACGACAACCTGATGCCGTACATCGTCGACGCCGTGAAGGCGTACGCGACGGTCGGCGAGATATGCGGCGTGCTCCGGGACGCGTTCGGCGAGTACCGCCCCGGCGGAGCGGTGTGAGCGCCCCCCGTATCGGTCGTTCAGTCCAGTTCGCGCCGACCCGCGACGTTCAGCGTCGCCGCGTACGCGGGCAGGGCGGGGAGCACCGTCTCGATGGGACCGCGATTGAACGTCTCGAACAGCTCCCGTAGTTCGGTTATCGTCGCCTCGTCCGTCCCCCTCGTCCGGAGGTCGTCGGGCGCGATTCGGGGCGGATACGGCACCGAGTCGACGAACGCCTCGGTCGTCTCGCGCGCTCGCTCGCAGGCGCGGTCGAACGCCGGCGACTCGAACGCGGGTTCGAGGTCGTCCCACGCCGTGCGGAGGTACTCCGGCCACTGCGCGAGACAGCGGTAGATGCTCGGCAGGTCGTCGTCCAGGCCGTGGAACGCTCGAATGCCGCCCGCGGCGTCGGCGAGTTCCGCCGGCACGTCGTCGACCATCGTCGGCGAGCGACCCCGGTCGCGGTCGAGCCAGGCGGGCATCGGTTCGGTCGCCGCCGCCCGCTCGTCGTCCCCGTCGCCGACTGGGTCGCCCCGCAGCGACCGGTCGACGACCTCGAACAGCACCGCGAGGCGCGGCGCGACGACGTCGAAGGTCTCCGCCTGCCCGGCTAGCTCCCGGAACTCGGCGGGGTCGAGACCGAGGTCGGCGCGCCGATAGCGGGGCAGGTCCCGGTCGCCGCTCTCGACCGCCGAGAGGACGGCGTCACGGTACGCGACGGAGTACTGCCCGAACGCGCGCGTGGTGAACGTCTGCTTCACCTGCCCCCACAGGTACCGGGTGAGCTCCGGGTCGTTGGCCATCAGCGTCCGGAAGATCCAGTTGACCACGGGCGCGCGGAACGTCGCGCGGACGTCGTCGTACACCCCGGCTCGCCACCCCGTCGCCCGGCTCTCGTACAGCTGTCGGTCGGTGTCCATGCCGGGTGTGCGGCGAGGAGGTCAATCAGTCTTTTCGCGCGACGGTTTGGCCCGGCGGAATCGGTCGGGTCGCCACCGAAAACGGTGCTCGTACTAGAGCGCCTCGACCCACCCCGGAATCGACGCCGTGCCCTCCTCGTCCTCCCAGCCGTGCCCGCGGAGGTACTCCTCCAGCGTCGCGAACTCGACGCTGGACGTCTCCTCCAGCGCGTCGCGGGCCAGTCCGCGAACGTCGAACTCCGCGTCGGACGCGAACAGGCTGTCGACGACCGCGCCGCCCTGATTTCCGGTCGCGCCCGCGACGAGGATCAGAGCAGGGTCAGCAGCTCGTCGACGTCGCCCTCGGCGTTGAAGACGTGGACGGACGCCCGCACTGCCCCCTCGGGATACGGCAGCGCACGGATCGTGACCCCCGCCTCGTCGGCGCGCTCGACGAACGACTCCGGGTCGTCGACCTCGAACGTCACCAGTCCGGACTCGTACTCGCGGGGACTCAGCAGGCGAGCGTCCCCGGCCGCGGCGACGCCCTCCTTGAGCCGGTCCGTCAACCGCTCGATGCGACCCTCGATGGTATCGTAGCCGAGCTCTTCGACGACCTGGATGGCTTCCCGGAGGCCGGCGTACGGCGCGGGCGAGACGGTCCCCACTTCGAGGCGGTGGGCGCCGGGTTCGTACGCGTACTCCTCGGCGTTGGGGTCCTCGACGCTCCGGTAGCCGACGTGTGCGGGTTCGAGGTGACGCTCCGCGCCCTCGGCCACGTGGAGGAATCCGGCACCGAACGGCCCGAGCAGCCACTTGTGGCCCGCGCCGGCGACGAAGTCCGCTCCCCAGTCGGTCACGTCGACCGCCATCTGGCCGGGGCACTGGACCGCGTCCACGAGCACGAGCGCGCCGGCGTCGTGTGCGACGTCGACCACGTCGGAGACCGGGAGCAGCGTCCCGTGCGTCCAGGTCAGGGAACTCAGACAGACGAGCTTCGCCCCCTCGACGGCCTCCCGCATCGCGTCGACGTCGAGGCGGCCGCCCTCGGTCTCGACCACCTCGACCTCGACACCCCGGCGCGCGAGGCGCTTCCACGGCAGGATGCCCGAGGAGTGTTCGAGGTCGGTGCGGACGACCGCGTCGCCCGGTTCCCAGTCGAGCGCGGCGGCGATGCGGTTGATGCCGTCGGTCGTGCTCTGGGTGAGCGCGATCTCCTCGGCGGTCGCGCCGAGGTGGTCCGCGACCGCCTCGCGCGTCCGGTCGAACGCGTCGAACGCCGCGGGGTACATCCCCTCGCCCGCGGGCGCGTCGTACTCGTGGTACTCCAGGCACGACTCGACCGCGTCAACCACGCGCGTCGGACTCGGCCCGCTCGCGCCGGTGTTCATGTACGTCGTCCGCTCCAGCGCCGGGATGTCCGAACGGAGTTCTGTCGGCGTCACGGTGGGACGGCTCACGTCGCCCCGACGTAATAGCTCCCCGATTGGCCGCGTCGGCCGTCCCCAGAGGCCGACGCCGCTCCGCGAGCGACGCGCGACGGTTTCAGGAGAACTATTGTCGGAGCGACCGTCGGCTCGGGTATGCAGCTCGACCACGTCGGCGTCGCAACCGACGACGCCGCGGAACTGGCGGACCTGTACGGCGACCTCTTCGACGCGCCGGTCGCCCACGAGGAGGAATTCGACGGCATGCGAGTCGTCTTCCTCGCGTTCGACGGGAGCTACTTCGAACTGCTCGAACCGATGGCGGACGGGACGATCGCGCGGTATCTCGACCGGAACGGGCCCGGCGTCCACCACGTCGCGCTCCGTACCGAGGACATCGAGGGCGCGCTCGAAACCGTGCGGGAACGCGGCGTCGAACTCGTCGACGACGAGCCCCGACCCGGCGCGTGGGGCCACGACGTGGCCTTCCTGCATCCGAAGTCCACGGGCGGCGTACTCGTCGAGTTCGTGGAGCACTGACGGTCGAGACGGCGGGTGAGAGAGAGCGCGGCGCGTCGACGCCGCGCGAGGACGTTCACTTGAAGCGGAACGTCTCGAGGTTCTTCGGCGCGAACGTGCGGATGTTGTGTTCGTGGTACAGCGACGAGGAGAGGTCCTGAGTCGAGGACTCGTCGCCGTGGACGCAGAGCACCTTCTCGGGGCGCGGATTCATCGTCTTCACGAAGTTCATCAGCCCTTGGCGGTCGGCGTGGCCGGAGAACCCGTCCACGGTCTCGACGTCCATGTTGAGCGAGAGCGTCTTCCCGCGGTTGCGACCGTTCAGCGGAATCTCGTCCCAGCCGTTCTGGATGCGGCGGCCGAGCGTCCCCTGGGCCTGGTACCCGACGAACACCATCGTGTTGTCCGGGTCGCTGCCGAGATGTTCGAGCCAGGACATGATGGGGCCGCCGGTGACCATGCCGGACGTGGAGAGCACGATGCACTGGTCGCCGTCGGCGACGTCCTGGCGCTCCTCCTCGCCGCCGTCGATGTGGTTGAACTGGGGCGCGAGGAAGGGGTTCTCGTCCTCGTGGAAGATGCGGTCGCGGAGTTCGTCGCGCAGGTACTCGGGATACGTCGTGTGGATGGCCGTCGCCTCCCAGATCATCCCGTCCAGGTGGACCGGCATCGTCGGGATGTCGCCGCTGCGCATCGCCTCTTCGAGGACGAGCATCATCTCCTGGGACCGACCGACCGCGAACGACGGGATGACGACCTTGCCGCCCTCCTCGTACGTCTCGTTGATGACCTTCTTCAGGTGGCGCTCGCTGTCCTCCTGGTCGGTCTGGTAGTCGTTGCGACCGCCGTACGTGGATTCGAGGACGAGCGTCTCGACGCGCGGGAAGTCGTTGACCGCGCCGTTGAACAGTCGCGTGTCGGTGTAGTGGATGTCGCCGGAGAACGCGACGTTGTACAGGCCGTCGCCGATGTGGAAGTGCGAGACGGCGGAGCCGAGGATGTGGCCCGCGTTGTGGAACGTGAGCTTCACGTCCGGCGCGATGTCGGTCACGTCGCCGTACTCGAGCGGGATGGTGTGCTTGATGGCCTCCCGGACCATCTCGCTGTCGTACGGCGGGGTGCGGCCCTCTTTCGCCGCGACGTCGAGGTAGTCCAGTTGCAGCAGTCCCATCAGGTCGCGGGTCGGCTCGGTCGTGTAGATGGGGCCGTCGTAGCCGTACTTGAACAGGAGGGGGATGAGCGCGCTGTGGTCGAGGTGGGCGTGTGTGAGCACGACGGCGTCGATGGTGCTCGGTCCCGCCCCGAGCGCCTCCTCGACCTGGAGGTACGGCACGTCGTCGGAGCCGGGTTTGTCACCGCAGTCGATGAGGATGCGGGTCTCGGGCGTCGAGAGGATGAAGCTCGCACGTCCGACCTCGCGACAGCAGCCGAGCGTCGTGATGCGAACCCACTCCTCGTCGCTCATCTCCTCGCGGTGTATCTGGCGACCCACCTTCTCGAGGATGGTCCGTCGCTCCTCGCGCTCCTGTTTCAGGAAGTTGCGCACGTTCGACACCGTCGACGACTCGATGGGCGGCGTGCGAACGACTTCGGGCGTCCAGCCGACCTGCTGGGTTATCTCGCGCAGCGTCGACCCGTGCTTCCCGATGACCATCCCGGGCTTCTCGGCCTCGACGACGACTTCGCCGGTGTCGGCGTGGAAGTCCAGGTCGGTCACGCCGGCCTCTTCCGGGACGACGTCCATGATCTCCTCCCGCGCGTCGTCGGGGCGCGAGAGCACGTCCGGGTCCGGACGCACGGTGATGCGCTTGCGAAGCTGGCTCGCCAGTTTCCGGATGAGGTCGCCGTTGCGCGCGAACTTCTTCGGGTCGCGCGTGTAGACGACCAGTTCCGGTCCTTCGTACTTGACGTCCGACACTGAGATGTCGCTCGGTAACTCGCTCGTAATCTCTGCTTTGAGGTCCTCGAGTTGTTGTTCTACTTGGCTCATGGTGAGAAAGGTCCACTTCGTCCGTTCGGACAGCGTGTGCTGGAGGGTGTCGTCCGACGCCCATCGAGTCGTCGCAGCCAACGGTCGACCACCGCATCGTGCAACGGTCTATCACCGTGACCACTACGACTGACAATACAGCACAGCATAGATTGTCTCGGTTTTCCGCGGGATCGCGCGCGAAGCGCGTGGTGTCCTCCCCGGAAGTGTGTGGGGAGACGGAGGAAAACCCGCTTAGCAGAACGTAGACGGTGCGGTTATAAAAGCTTTCTCAAAATCCCTAAATCAACCGTGACCGTCGGTTCCCCCATGCACCTCTCGCCCGACGCCGTCGCCGACGAGCGCGACTGGGTCCGCGACCGAACCGAGGTGGTGACGCTCATCAACCGCGTCCGCGCCGACCTCGGCGAGGCGTTCGCCGTCGACGTCGACGCCGTCACCGAGGCCGCGTATCGCGAGGAGGTCGACGCCGTCTTCGCCGACGGCGACCTCGCCGTCAACGTCGCGGCGCTGGTCGGCCTCCTCAGGGACCTGGACGTCGAGGACGACTACCCCGGCTTCGTCGTCGACGAACTCCTCGGCCGCGAACTCGCCGGGATGCTCGCCGGCAACCAGCCACTGCGCCTGCTCGGCGAGGCCACCTTCCACTACGCGGACGTGGGCCACCACCCCGACGCCGAGACCGCTCCGGACCGCGAGGCGGCGGAACCGGCGGGCGTCGACGACCTGGAGGCCGCGCTGGCCGCGGGGTTCCAGACCCGACTGCCGGGGTGGGACTGGCGCGAGGCGGAGAGTCCGTTCTCGGTCGAGTAGGCCGGTCACCGTCGCTCGGACCGGTCCCGACGCGGCGGAGTTAGTCCAGTATCGCGGCGTCTCGAAGCCTGAGTCGTCCTAACCGCCGAACGTCTATCGCCTCCGACCGGACCGACTCGACGGGCACGAACCGGGCGTCCGCGGCGTCGGAACCGTCCATCGCCTCGCCCTCGGTCGCGGCGCGGTCGACGCGGTAGTTTATCGAGCGACAGTTCGCCCGCGGACCTTCCGACAGGACCGTTCCGACGAGTTCCAGGTCGGCGGGGTCCGCGACGAGTCCCGTCTCCTCGGCGAGTTCGCGGGCGGCGGCCTCGCGTGCCGGTTCGTCGTACTCCGGATGGCCAGCCGGGAGGTCCCAGCGACCTGCGTCCCGGCCTCCGGCGCGCCGAATCAACAGGACGCGGTCGTCCTCGCGGACCGTCACGCTCGTCGTCGGTACCGACTGTCGCCACCACGTACGGTCGCAGGACGGACAGTGGTCCCGGTCCCTCCCTTCGAACTCGACGGTCGCCAGTTCGCCACCGCAGTCGGGGCAGTAGTCCGGAGCGATTGCTATCATCGAGTTCGACCGCGCACCGCGTCCCCATCAATTCCGGGTAATCCGACAAGTCTATTCGGCAAGGGTTCGAGCGAGCGACCGTGCAACACGCGACGCTCTGTTACCCCATCGAGGACGAACGCGTCCTGCTCATCCGCAAGAAGCGCGGTCTCGGTGACGGGAAGTACGTGGGTCCCGGCGGCAAGCTGGAGGCGGGCGAGACGCCCCGCGAGTGCGTCGTCCGGGAGGTCGAGGAGGAGGTGGGCGTGACGGTCCGGGACCCGGAGAAGGTCGGCGAGTTCCGGTTCGTCTTCGGCGACGACCCCCGGATGTACGTTCACGTCTTCCGCACGTACGACTTCGAGGGGACGCCGACGGAGACGCCGGAGGCGGACCCCGAGTGGTTCGCGTTCGACGACGTTCCGTACGACGAGATGTGGGACGACGACCGACTCTGGCTCCCGCACCTGTTCGAGGGCGAGACGTTCGAGGGGACGTTTCGCTTCGACGCCGACGGCGAGGAGATGGTCGACCACGAACTGACGTTCGGCGTGGCGCTCTGACGCGACGACCGTTCGTCGCCGGCCCTCGCGCGTGTTCCAGCGCCGTCCCGTCAGCGTCGAACACGGCGGGTTTATTATTCTCGTGACTGACCATCGAGTATGAGCGACGACGAACAGGAACTCGGGATAACCGAGCGAAAGGAGTACAGTCCCGGCGAGTGGTACGCCGAAGTGGTGAAGAAAGCGGAACTCGCCGACTACGCGCCGATGGGCGGGTTCATCGTCACTCGACCCCGGGGGTACGCGCTGTGGGAGGGCCTCCAGGACCACCTCGACTCGTGGTTCAAGGACACCGGATCGCAGAACGCCTACTTCCCGGCGCTCATCCCCGAGAGCTACCTCGAACGCGAGAGCGACATCGTCGAGGGGTTCGACCCCGAGGTGGCGTGGGTCACCCACGGCGGCCACGACGAACTCGACGAGCGACTCGCCTTCCGACCCACGAGCGAGAGCATCATCACGCCGTTCATGAGCAAGTGGGTCCGCAGCCACCGCGACCTGCCCATGCGGTTGAACCAGTGGTGTAGCGTCGTCCGCTGGGAGGCGACGGAGACGAAGCCGTTCTTCCGGACGAAGGAGTTCCTCTGGCAGGAGGGCCACACCGCGCACGAGACCGAAGAAGAGGCGTGGGACGAGACGATGACACGCCTCGGCCAGTACGAGCGCGTCATGGAGGAGGTGCTCGCGGTGCCGGTCATGCGCGGGCGCAAGCCGGCGCACGACAAGTTCCCCGGCGCGCACACGACGACGACGGTGGAGGCGCTGATGCCCGACGGCAAGTCCGTCCAGAGCGCGACGAGCCACTACCTCGGCCAGGGGTTCGCGGAGGCGTACGACCTCGTCTTCACCGACGAGAACGAGGACGAGCGGGTCGCCCACACGACCTCGTGGGGGCTGTCGTGGCGCGCGCTCGGCGCGCTCATCATGACCCACAGCGACGACCAGGGGTTCGTCTGTCCGCCCACCATCGCGCCCGAACAGGTCGTCGTCGTCCCCATCTGGAACGAGGAGAACCGGGAGGAGGTGCTGTCGTACGCAGAGGGCGTCGCGGACGACCTGGAGGAGGCCGGCATCCGCGTCGAACTCGACGACCGCGACGAGCGCAACCCCGGGTTCAAGTTCAACGAGTGGGAGCTCAAGGGCGTCCCCGTGCGGTTCGAGATCGGACCGAACGAGGTCGAGGACGACGAGATCACCGTCGTCCACCGTCCCGACGGCGAGAGCGTCACCGAGGAGCGCGTCGACGTCGTCGAGACCACCCGCGACCACTTCGACGCCGTCTTCGACAAGTTGTACGAGGCCGCGGAGGAGAACTTGGAGGAGAACGTCCGCGAAGCCTACGAGGTTTCCCAGATTCTCGGCACCATCGGCCAGCACGGCGGCTACGTCAAGACGCCGTGGTGCGGTGACGAGGCCTGCGAGACGGTCGTCAAGGACGAGATCGCCGCCGAAATCGTGATGCTCCCGCTGGACCGCGACGAGGAACCCATCGGCGAGGAGTGTGCGGTCTGTGGCGACGCGGCGGAAGAGACCGCCTACTTCGCGAAGTCGTACTGAGTCGGCGACCGCTCTTTTCGCGACGGTGCGTTTCTCGCGGTCGGGTTCTCGCTGGCCCGTACGGTCCATCCCCGTACGAGCCCGTACACCGAGACCCGGAACGTCGTTCTGTCGACCTTCCGACCGTACGAACCGTAGCGTCCAGAAGCCGGAATCTCGGCGTTGCAGGAACCGGCGTCCGCGGCTTCGAGCGTACGAACGAGGACTCGTGGCCGGGGAGTTCCGCCTGCGTGCAAGCGAACCGGCGGCATCGTCGGCGGCAGAGCTTATCAAAAACTGAAATGTTAGAAACGTTTTAGAAACGTGGGTGAGGGAAGGGATACATGGCCGAAGTCAATCTCGACGAGAAGGATTTCGATATTCTCCGCTGGCTGGACAGGGACGGCGACATCGACGTCGACGAAGTGAGCGAGGAACTCGGCATCAGCACCTCGACGGTGTACTATCGCCTCGACAAGTACCGAAAGCAGGGCATCGTCTCGGGCACCGTCTCGAAACTGGACGCCGACGAACTCGGCCTCGAACTGACGGCCATCACCGAGATACGGTGCGATTACGAGTCCGAGTACGACGAACTCGGCGAGCGACTCTGCGACGTGTCGGGCGTGCGGACGGTGTACTTCGTGCTCGGTGAGCAGTCGTTCACCCTCGTCTCGCACCTCCGCGACCACGACCACCTCCAGGAGTACGTCAACCGCATCGTCGACATCGAGGGCGTCGACCACTCCTCGACGCGGGTGGTGCTGGAGACGTTCAAAGACGAGGAGCGCTTGCTCGTCAACTACGACGAAAACGACCTGGAAGCGCTCATCGAACGCGCGTAACCGCCACGACTCCTCGGTGACCGTCCGTCTTCTGACTTCGAACAGAAGGAAACGAACACTGCATTTTATCCCTAACTACTTCTGTAGATAAAAGATTCCTACCATACTACCGCTGTCCGTCCACTATATAAGGGAGTATATTTGACAATAACATACCCTTGGTCCTTCAGGAGTAGCCTCTTGTATCGGTTCGCCATCCGTCCGCACATGACTCAGTCGACTCTCGCCGACCCGACCGACCAGCGGTCGAACTGCGGCGTCGGCGTCGTGATGGACCTCGACGGTGACGGGGGTCACGGCGTCGTCGCCGACGCACTCGAACTGCTCGCGAACCTCGAACACCGCGGCACCACCGGCGCGGAGCAGAACACCGGCGACGGTGCGGGCATCCTCCTCCGGCAACCGCGCGCGTTCTTCGACGCCGAACTCGACCGCGACCTCCCGGCCGAGTACGCCGTCGGCCAGCTCTTTCTCCCCCGGAACGCCGCCGCGCGCGACGAGTGTCGGACCCTCGTCGAGGACGCGCTGGCTGCGGAGGGCCTCGACCTCTTCCACTGGCGCGAGGTACCGACGGACGACGAGGGACTCGGCGCGACCGCGGTCGCGTCCGAACCGGCCGTCTACCAGTGTTTCGTCCGTCCGGCGGCGGGGCAGTCGACCGACGAGTTCGACCGTGCGCTGTACGTCGGCCGTCGCGCGGTCGAACGGGCGGTCGACGAGCGCGCGGCCGACCCGGACGCGGACGTGGACGAGGCCGCCGCCGACCGCTTCTACGTCTGCTCGCTCGACCGACAGACCCTGGTCTACAAGGGGCTCCTGAAAGGCGACCAGCTGGCCGACTACTACCCGGACCTCGCGGACGACCGCCTCGGGTCGGCGTTCGCGCTGGTCCACGCGCGTTTCTCGACGAACACGCTCGGAGCGTGGCATCTCGCGCATCCGTACCGCAACGTCGTCCACAACGGCGAGATAAACACCATCCGGGGGAACGCCAACTGGATGGCGGCCCGGGAGAGCGACCTCGACAGCGACCGCTTCGACGCGGACCGGCTCACCCCGGTCACGACCGCCGACGGGAGCGACACGGCCGTCCTCGACGACGTGCTCGAACTGCTGGTCGAGGACGGTCGCGAGCTACCCCACGCGCTCCGGATGCTCGTCCCGGAGGCGTGGCGCGGACGCGACGTGAGCGACGACCGCGAGGCGTGGTACGACTTCCACGCCTCGCTGGTCGAACCCTGGGACGGCCCCGCGCTGGTCGTCGCGACCGACGGCGAGCGCGTCGGCGCGGTGCTCGACCGCAACGGGTTGCGCCCGTGCCGGTACGACGTGACGACCGACGGCCGGCTCGTGATGGCCAGCGAGGCGGGGGCGCTCGACCACGACCCCGGGGCCGTCGCCGAGCGCGGCCGGCTCGAACCCGGTCAGCTGTTCCTCGCCGACCCCGAGCAAGGCCGCATCGTACCGGACGAGGAGGTGTTCGCCGACCTCACGGACGAGCGGTACGCCGAGTGGGTCGACGCCGAGCAGGTCGAACTCGACGACCTGCCGGACGCCGCGGCCGACGTCGCGCCCCGGAGCCGGGTCGAGTCGCTGCGCGCCCACCAGGCGCTCTACGGCTACAGCCGCGACGAACTCGACGAACTGCTGGAGCCGATGGCGACCGCGGGCAAGGACCCCGTCGGCTCGATGGGCGACGACACGCCGCTGTCGGTACTGTCCGACTTCAACCGACCGCTGTTCTCGTACTTCAAGCAACTGTTCGCGCAGGTGACGAACCCGCCGCTCGACTACATCAGGGAGGAACTCGTGACGAGCCTGGAGAGTCGGCTCGGACCGCAGTGCAACCTCCTCGACGAGTCGCCCGCCCACGCCCGGCAACTGGTCGCCGACTCGCCCGTGCTGTCGGACGCCGAGACGGCCGCCATCCGGAACCTCGACGGCGACGGCGAGGCGCTCCGGAGCGAGACGGTCGACGCGACCTTCGACCCCGCCACCGCGCTCGAAGACGCGGTCGAGCGACTGCGCGCCGACGCCCGCGCGGCGGTCGAGGGCGGTGCGGACCTGGTCGTCCTCTCGGACCGGGCGGCCGGCGAGGAGCGCGTGCCGATTCCGAGTCTGCTGGCGACCGGCGCGGTCCACCACGACCTCGTCCGTCGCGGCCTCCGAGCCCGGACCGGCCTCGTCGTGGAGTCGGGCGACCCGCGGACCGTCCACCACCTCGCGACCCTCGTCGGCTACGGCGCGGGCGCGGTGAACCCCTACCTCGCCTACCAGTCCATCGCCGACCTCGTGGCCGGCCCCGACGGCGCGGACGCCGAGGCGGCGGTCGCGGCGTACGTCTCGGCGCTGGAGGACGGCCTGCTGAAGACGATGGCCAAGATGGGCATCTCGACCGTCGAGAGCTACCAGGGAGCGCAGGTGTTCGAGGCGGTCGGCCTCGACTCCGACTTCGTCGCGGAGTACTTCGAGGGGACCGAGAACCGCACGGAGGGCGTCGGCGTCGAGGAGATAGCGGCCGACCTCCGGGAGCGCCACGAGGCGGCGTTCGACGACCCCGACGTCGAGCGTCGCGGCGAGTTCGAGCACCGCTCGAACGGCATCCACCACCAGTGGAATCCGAGCACCGTGGGCGCGCTCCAGAGCGCGGTCCGGCGGGACGACCCCGAGCAGTACGCGGAGTTCGCCGAGCGGGTCAACGACCAGGAGGGACGGCTCCAGACCCTGCGCGGCCTGCTCGAGTTCGACGCCGAGGACCGCGAGTCGATTCCGGTCGAGGACGTAGAACCCGTCTCCGACATCGTCGAGCGGTTCTCGACGGCCGCGATGAGCCTCGGGTCGCTGTCGCCGGAGGCCCACGAGAACAACGCGGAGGCGATGGCCCGCACGGGCGGGAAGGCAAACACCGGCGAGGGCGGGGAACCGCCCGAGCGGTTCGGCACCGACCGGGAGTGTTCGGTCAAGCAGGTCGCCAGCGGTCGGTTCGGCGTCACCAGCGAGTACCTCGCGTCGGCCGACGAGATCCAGATAAAGATGGCCCAGGGGTCGAAACCCGGAGAGGGCGGCCACCTCCCGGGGAGCAAGGTGAACGAGATGATAGCCGACGTGCGCTACGCGACGCCCGGCGTCGGTCTCATCTCGCCGCCGCCCCAGCACGACATCTACAGCATCGAGGACCTGAAACAGCTCGTCCACGACCTCAAGGTGGCGAACGAGGACGCCGACGTGAACGTCAAACTCGTCTCGGAGGCCGGCATCGGCACCATCGCGGCGGGCGTCGCCAAGGCCAACGCCGACGTGGTCCACGTCTCGGGCCACTCCGGCGGGACGGGCGCGAGTCCGCGCACCTCCATCAAGCACGCCGGCCTCCCGTGGGAACTCGGACTGGCCGAGGCGAACCAGATGCTGCGACAGACCGGCCTGCGCTCGCGCATCCGGGTGAGCGTCGACGGCGGCTTGAAGACCGGCCGCGACGTGGCGGTCGCCGCGCTGCTCGGCGGGGAGGAGTTCGTCTTCGGCACCGCCAGCCTCGTCACCAGCGGGTGCGTGATGGCCCGCCAGTGCCACGAGAACACCTGTCCGGTCGGCATCGCCACGCAGGACGAGGACCTCCGCAGTCGGTTCCCCGGCGAACCGGAACACGTCGTCAACTACATGCGGTTCATCGCGACCGAACTCCGGGAGATAATGGCCGACCTCGGCTTCGAGACGGTCGAGGAGATGGTCGGCCGGGTGGACGTCCTCGACCAGCGCGACACCGACCACCCGAAGGCCCGCGACCTCGACCTCTCGGCCGTCCTGGCGGACCCCGCGACGGCAGCGAGCGAGTCGGCGGGCGACGCGGGCGGGCACGCGGCGTCGACCGCGCGCACGAAGGTTCGCGAGCAGGACCACGACATCGACGACCATCTCGACCGCGACCTGCTCGCCGACGCCGAACCCGCCCTGGCGGACGGCGAACCGGTCGAACTCGACCGCACCATCTCGAACGAGGACCGGTCGGTGGGCGCGATGCTCTCCGGCGAGATATCGAAGCGCCACGGCGGCGACGGCCTCCCTGACGGCACCGTCACCTGTCGGTTCGAGGGGACCGCCGGCCAGAGCTTCGGCGCGTTCCTCGCGTCCGGCGTCTCCGTGCACCTCGACGGCGCGGCCAACGACTACGTGGGCAAGGGGCTGTCGGGCGGTCGCGTCGTCGTCCGCACGCCCGACGAAGCGCCGTACGCCGCCGACGAGAACACGCTCGTCGGCAACGTCGCCCTCTACGGCGCGGCCCGGGGCGAGGCGTACGTCAACGGCGTCGCGGGCGAGCGCTTCGCCGTCCGCAACAGCGGCGTCACGGCGGTCGTCGAGGGCGTCGGCGACCACGGCTGCGAGTACATGACCGGCGGCGTCGTCGCTGTCCTCGGCGAGACGGGCCGGAACTTCGCGGCCGGGATGAGCGGCGGCGTGGCGTACGTCCTCGACGAGAGCGGCGACTTCGCCGACCGCGTCAACCCCGGGATGGTGTCCGTGCGCGACGTGAGCGAGCGAGACGAGCGCGTGCTGCGCCGCCTCGTCGAGAACCACGCCGCGTACACGGGCAGCGAGAAGGCCGAGGAACTGCTCGCGAACTGGGAGACCGCCCTCTCGCAGTTCGTGACGGTGATGCCCGAGGCGTACGAGCGGGCAGTCACCGAGGACGGCCGCGAGGACGTTCGCACGTCGCTGCCGGACGCGGTCACCGAGCCGTCGGACGTTCCCCCGGTCGCCGGCGGGGCCGACTGACGGCGGGCGGAGATTTATACCGGAAGCCGGGACCAACCCCGGCGTGAACCGACGAACCTACCTCGCGCTGGCCAGCGCCGGAATCGCATCGCTCGCCGGCTGTTCGGACGCGTTCGGAAACGGAACGCCGATCGACGCCCCGTGTCCGACGTTCGACGACGCCGACCGGACGATATGCGCCCACACTGCCGACGACCCGCCGGTGCTCCTCGACCCCGGCCGCTGGACCGTGACCGAGGGACGGCAGACGGTGCTCCGATTCACGCTGACGAACCGTACCGACGACGAGGTGACGTTCAACCCCCAGCCGACGCTCGAACGCCGCGAAGACGGCGACTGGACCCGCGTCGCACCGCTGGTTCGCGGCGCCGACTCGAAGGCGCTCCGTCCGGACGAGGAGTTCGACTGGCGACTCGTGTTCGGTACTCTCCCCGACCGCGTTTCCTCGACCGACAGTGGAAACGCGACCGAGAGCCAGCGAACGACCAGCGACGCGTACACGGTCCCGGCGCTCGGCCTGGACGCCGGACTGTGTGCGCTGACCGTCAGCGTCTCGCTCGCCGGTGACGCGATTCGCTGCGTCGCCCCGTTCCGGGTTACGACGGCCGGGACGACCACCCACGGCTGACCGGCGGTCGACCGGGATTTCAGAGGTACGAAGCGTCCCAGCGGGCGGCCTTGCGCTTGTTGCCGCACTCGTTGCAGTGGATGCGCTCCATGCTGTCCATCGCGTTGTCGACGCTCTCGCAGTTCGCGCAGAAGTAGCCGTAGCGGTTCTCGCAGCCCTCGTCGCTGAACGTGACGAAGAACGGTCCCTTCGACCCGCGACTGCTCTCGGCGCGGTTGATGTACAGGGTCTTCCCGTCGAACTCCCGTGTTTCCAGAATCTCGGCCTCCTCGGTCCTGGCGTAGACGTTCTCGTCGAACTCCTCGCCGGCGATTTCGGCGGTCCGCTCGCCGACCTTCCTGAAGCCGTGGCTCTCGTAGAACTCGACGCCGTCCTCGTTGTCGGCGAGCACGTAGCCCGACAGCGTCTCGTTGCCGCGCTCCTCGAGTTCCTCCTGGGTCCGCCCGAGCAGCGTCGTCGCGACGCCGCTGTCGCGGTGGTCGGGGTCGACGTGTAGCCAGAGGACGTTCGCCTCGGGAACCTCCGGCAGCACCTCGCTCTGGGAGAACCCGACGACGTCGCCGCCCTCCATCGCCACGAGGAACAGCGTCCCCTGGCTCTGGAGTTCGGTCTCCAGGCGGTCCTCTGCGTACCACTCCTCGACGGCGTGGTTGATGACGTCCTCGTCGAGGACGTGGGAGTACGACGCGGTGAGGGACCGGGCGGCGACGTCCTGAATCCCGGCGAGGTCTTCGGTTCGCGCTTCGCGCACTTGCATAGTACCGGAGTACTCGCTCCTTTGGGGTAAACGTTCTGTCGGCCGTTCCGACACGGGCGTCCTCGCGCCGGACCGTTCCGCCGGCGCGTGCCGCCTCGCCGCCTCCGGTATCGTTTTCCGCTCCCGACGCAACCGACTCGGCATGGACACCGCACTCGTCGTCGGCGGCACGCGGTTCATCGGCCGCCACCTCGTCTCCGAACTGCTCGACCACGGCTACGACGTGACCACCTTCAACCGCGGGAACCACGACGACCCGTTCGCGGACGACGACCGCGTCGCTCGCGTCGAGGGCGACCGGACGAACGACTCCGCGCTGGAGCTGGCCCGGGACGAGGTCGACCCCGACGCCGTCTTTGACTGCGTGGCGTACGAGCCGAAGGACGTGCGGGCCGCTACGGAGATATTCTCCGACGTCGACGCCTACGTCTACGTCTCCAGCGGGGCCGCCTACGGCGCGGAGGAGATTCCGAAGCGCGAGGACGAGACGGAGCTTCGCGACTGCACGGCCGAACAGGCCACCGACGACTCGCAGGAGTCGTACGGCGCTCGCAAGGCGGAGGGCGACCGCGCCGTCTTCGCCGCCGCGGGGCGGGGGAGTCGGGGGTCCGGCGGCGGGTCGGAGCGGTCGCGGTCCGGCGACGGCGTGAACGCGATGAGCGTCCGCCCCTGCATCGTCTACGGCCCCCACGACTACACCGAGCGCCTGGACTTCTGGATAGACCGCGTGGCGAACTACGACCGCGTCCTCGTGCCGGGCGACGGGACCAACGTCTGGCACCGCGCCTACGTCGAGGACGTGGCGAGCGCGCTCCGCGTCGTCGCCGAGGAGGGGACGCCCGGCGAGGCGTACAACGTCGGCGACCGTCGTCTCGTGACGCTCGGCGAGATGGTCGAGGTCATCGCCGACGCGCTGGACACCGACGTCGATGTGGTCACCGCCAGCGACCGGGAACTGTCCGCGGGCGACATCTCGACGGACGACTACGTGTTCTACCGCGAGTACCCGCACGTCCTCGATACGAACAAACTTGCCTCGCTGGGCTGGGAGTCGACGCCGCTCCGCGAGGCGATGGCGCGCTCCGTCGCCGACTACCGGGAGAGCGACCGGGACGGCAGCGAGTACGACCCCGGCCGGGAGAACGAGGAGCGCGTCCTCGGCGTCCTCGACACCATCTGAGCGGTTTCACCGGACCCTCCGGACCGGGTCGGCGCTTCCGGCGTGACGATACCGGCCGGCGCGGAATCGAGCGGCCGCTCAGCCCAGCGCGGACGGCGTGAAGTCGGGATAGACGAACAACACGACTCCCAGGAGAGTGAACGTCAGAGGGTCGTACGGGACGGCGAGCGGACCGTCCGTCATCGTCGAGACTCCGACCAGCAACAGCGGGACGCCGACGACCGTCGTCGCCCGGCGTTCCCACGCCGGCACCAACTCGCGGTGCTTTTCCTCCGGACTCTGGAGGAGTTTCGCGATGGCTCGACCGACGAGGACGAACGCGGACAGCGACGCGAACGCGTTCACGACTCCGGCGAACGGAGGCATACGACGACTGACGTGTCTGGGATGAAAAACGTTTCGTAGCGGTCCGAACGCCGTCGGGGACGCGTGCTCCGTCTCAACCGCGAGTTCTCGTCGGAGAGCGCGCTCGGATAGTGCCCGCGAGGCGACCGTCGGTGAACTCTGGCGACGACCGTCGCCTGCAGCGACGGTGAAAGCGAGTCCGGGACGATTCGGCGGCCATCCCGGATTACGGTATCACGTCGACCGGGTCTTCGGCGCTTATCCATGCGCGGACGGAGTCCTCGGCGCGAAGTTCGAACCGGCCGCCGCGGTAGTACCCTACGACGCGAGGTTCGGTCTGCTGCTCGGGCATCTCGTCTCTTCCTACGAGCGCTTCCCGCCTAACTATGAGGCAGTTAACGGCTCGGAAACTGTCCGCTGGAACCGACGCCGTTCCCGACGGAACCGTCGCGCTCGTCGGCACGCGCTCGGAAGAGGTCGACGCCTGCAGCTATTAAGAACCGTCTAAGGGGCCGCGACGCGACCGGTCCGTCGCGTCGTCGCCGGCGAGGGGCTGGCCGCCCTCGACGGTCGTCGCGTTACGCGCCCTCGAAGACGAGGTAACCGACGCGCTCCGCGGCCCAGTGGTTCGTCTCGTCGTCGTCGCTGCGCTCCTCGTCGACGTGGACCTCGACGCCGTCGCTGGAGAGGTTACGGTAGCGCACGGTGGCGGTGTCCGGGCCGTTGTACGTCTGGATGTCCGCGACGAACTGCGGGTCGGCGTAGTCGCCGTCGAACGAGATCTCGTGCCAGTCGTCGGTCACCTGCCAGTCGGTTCGCCCGACCTCGAACGGTGCGCCGTCGAGCGTTCCACGTCCGGGTTCGACGGCGAGATAGCCGACGGACTCCTCGGTGTGCCAACCGCCGGCCTCCCGCTCCTGGAGTCGGACGCCGACGCCGTCGGCGGACACCCACCGATGGCGGCTGACGACTCCGTCCCCGCCGCGCCGGGTCTGGGGCTGGCTGAAGACGACGGGTGTCGAGCCGAACGCCTGGTCGAAGGCGGCGTAATCGAACCGGTGGTCGGTCGTGATGCGACCCACCTCCGCCGCGGGTCCGTCGAGCGAGTGCGTCCCCTCCTCGAGGGCGACGTACCCCAGTCGCTCGCTGGTGTGGGTGCCGTCCTCGTACGCCCACTCGTCGAGGCGGAACTCGAAGCGGTCGTCGGCGACCGAGCGCAGGCGGACGTGTACCGGGTCCGGTCCGTCGTAGGTGGTCGACTTCGCTATCACGACCGGCGCGTCGTACGACCGCGACAGCGACTGGTCGTGCCACTCCCAGGCGGGGTCCTGTCGGACGGTCCTCGTCCCGGACTCGCCGAGCGCGCTACTGGTCGTTCCGACGCCGTCCTCGGGCAGATGGCCGGCGATCCAGTCCAGCAGTTCCTGGGTGTCGTGGTGCGGTGCGGTGGTCGCGCCGTCGAGCGCGAGCGTCGGCGTGAACGTGACGCCGACGTCGCCGGCGGCGTACCGGGTCTGGTAGACCGGGTCCTCGTAGTCGCCGTCCTTCGCCCGCGAGATGGCGCCCCAGCGATGGTCGACGTCGGAGTCGTTCATCCGGGAGCGCATCTCGTCGTACGTGACCGTTCCGGACACCTGACTCTCGAACATGTCGCGGAAGAACGCCCAGTAGTCGTCGGGGGCGAGGTCCCACGTGCCCATCGCGCACTCGGAGATGCGCGGGTCGCTGTCGGAGATGTAGTAGTACGACGAACCGTGCGAGGACTGTCCCGGCGGTTCGTACGCCAGCGCCCAGTAACGGAGGTCGAGTTTGCCCGGTTCGACGAACTCCTCGACGACCGCTTCGAGGTTGCCGAGCACGAACTCCTTCGTGTACGGGCACTTGAAGTTGCCGTACAGCGTCGCGGTCGGGTTCGACCCTTCACCCATGGTCGCGTACGTGAACTGTCCGGGGTCGCCGGGTACCGGTGCGGTCGACACCGGGTCGGTCGCGTCGTTTGCGCTCGCCGTGCCGGCGAATCCGAACAGTGCTGCACCGCCGGTGAGGCGGAGGAACTGTCGTCGTGTCTCGTTTCGTCCCATTGCAGGTTTCCGGATTAGAGATACTACCATAAATGGGGAGAACCGTTGAATTTTCTAGATGGGGTCTAAATGCGTTTCAGACCGTTGCAAACAGTTGTATGCGGATTCGGCCCCGTCTGAAAGGGGGTCTTACCAGTTCTGGCCGCGGCTCCATCGGCGCGACCGTTGGACCAACCGTTAGGTACACGTCGGTTCAGGTGTTCGTGTCTGTGAATGGTTCGGCGCAGTTCGAGACGACGGTTTCTCGCCGCCTGTGCGACTGGCGCGTCGGTGCTCGGCGGTTGCATCGGCGCCGGCATCGATCCTCCGCCGGTCGACGTTCGCGGCGCGATGTATCTCCCGGCGCGGGCGTTCAACACCTACCAGATGTGGGGCACCTACGAACCCGGCGTCACCGAGCGAGACCTGCGGTTCGCCGACCGACTGAACTTAAACGCCGTGCGAGTGTGGCTGAACTACGAGGCGTGGAACCGCGACCGGAAGGGGGTGGGACGGGCGCTCGACCACTTCCTGAAGACGGCCGACGAGCACGACATCCGCGTCGTGCTCGGCATCTTCGAGGGCGTCGGCCGGCCGCCGGTTCCGAAGAACCTCCACGACACGGATCCGTGGACCGCTCCCTCGGTCTTCTCCCCGCGCATGGTGGTGATGAAGAACCGCGACCGGTGGGACGGTCCCCGGCGGTTCGTGCGCTGGGTGATGGACCGTCACCGCGACGACGACCGCCTGCTCGCCATCGAGGTGATGAACGAACCCGGCTGGCGCGACTGGAAGAAGCGGTTCGCTCGCGGGATGTTCGAGGTCGCCCGCGAGGAGCGCGGTCGCATCCCGCTCACCATCGGCGCGACCAGCCTCGCCAACGCCGCCGAGTACTACGACTGGGGCATCGACGTCGTCCAGTTCCACTACAACTTCGCGGGCTCGCAGGCCACCTTCCGGGACGTGCTCCAGCAGGCCGTCGACCTCCGGGAGAGCACCGACGCGCCGGTCTGGCTCTCGGAGTGGCAACGAGTGGTGGACTTCGCCTGGCGGGAGGTCCCGGTACTGCAGCGCGGACCGAACTACTCCTCGCTCGCGCCGCTCATCCGGGAGACCGGGGTCGGCAACTTCTTCTGGTCGCTCATGCTCAAGCCGGCGTACATGCTCGGCCAGCGTCGCCGGGGCATCCTCAACGGCGTGTTCCACGAGGACGGCGCGGTCTGGAGCACCGACGACGCCCGCGCCATCAAGTCGATGTCCGGCGAGGCGACCTTCGAGGGCGAACAGCGCCGCGAGTGGCCCGACTGGGCCGCCGAGGTCAAACGCCGCGTCTGAACCTCAGCGTTCGAGTCCGGCGTACGCCAGCACGTCGCCGTAGTCCAGGTCGCCGTCGTCGTCGAAATCCAGTCCCAGTCGCTGGTCGGCGGTCACCGCGTTCGCGCCGAAGTAGTGGGTAGTCACGACCGCGGGGAGCGCGGCGGCGTCCCAGACCCCGACCTGGCCGTTCCCGGTCAGGTCCTCGTACCGACCGTCGCCGTCGGCGTCCAGCGGCGGTCCGAGCGAGACCCCGACGCCGAACGCCTCGACGACGAACGGCGCGTACACGCCGACGACGTGGTTTCCGAGCGTCTCGGTCCGCCGGAGGACGTCGTCGCCGGGGTCGGCGAGCGCGACGCCGTGCAGGTTGCCCTCGGCCCGAACGCCGACCACGCGCGCGTCGGCGTTCCGGACGTCGACGCCGACGGCGTTCTCGACGGCGGTCACGCCCCGTACCGTCACGTCCGACGCGTCGCGCACGGAGACGCCGCGGTTCCAGTCGGTGACGCGGAGATTCCGCACGGTCACGTTCGAGACGTCGGCGACGAGGACGCCGGTCGTGTCGCTGACGCCGTTGCCGTCGACGGCGTGCCCGCGTCCGTCGAGGGTCACGTCGCTCGCCGCGACCTCGATGCAGGCGCTAGAGAGGGGTGGGTTGCCGTTCACGTCGCCGGCGAGGACGTACCGACCGGCCTCGCCGATGGTCGTGCAGGAGTCGATGCGCGTCGGGGTCACGTCGCGGTCGGCGCTCGCGTCGCCGACCGTCGCGCCGGTGCCGTCGTCGGGAGCGTCCGCAGCGCCGCGCGCGTCGGCGGTGACGCCGGGGACGACTCCCGCGAGGACGATTGCGAGCGCGAGTCCGACCACGAACCCGGACCTGCTGGAGGGCATCATGGACTGTATCACGCCGTTGTCCCCGTTATAACCTGCGAACTCGCGGTCGGTCGCCGGGGTTCGCCGCCCTCGTTCGGCGGAGGCGCGGTCGGGGCGTCGGACGCTCCACGCTCCTTTTATTGTGTCGGCGCGTACGAGGTGGTATGCTGCTCATTCGCGGCGAGGCAGGGGGTACCACCCTGACGGGGACGCTGTACGAGCGCGGCGAGCGCGCGCCCTCGTTCAAGGGTGCGCCGGACGAGGACGCCCCGTACGTGTGGGTCTGCGACGAGTTCTACGAGGTCGAGAGCGGGGGGACCGCCCAGATGGTCAAGGGCGAGGAGGTCAACGTCGCCTTCGAGTCGCCGATGCCGCGAGGGTTCGACACGCGCGACCAGGCGTTGACGGCGGCCCGCGAGCACGTCCGCACCCAGTTTCTCCGCATCGGCATCGACGCCGACGACGTCGACATCACGGTCGAGAAGGCCGAACTTCAGTAGTCCCGTCCCCAGCGGACGGCGTTGTAGTTCTCGTCCAGTTCGCTGTCGAACGACTTCTCGAACCGGTCCAGCAACGAGCGCGTGCTGTCGTGGCTGATGCGCGCGAGTTCGTCGGCCTTCGCGATGACCGTCGGCGGGCCGCGCTCGACGGCGATGGCCTTCAGCACCTGGCGCTCTATCTTCCGCCGACACGCTTCGTCGCGGGTGAACGCGTGCGGCGCTTCTATCTTGTACACGAGGTCGCGCCGCGGGTCGTACACCATGCAGAACGTGACGTCGTACCGGTCGCGGTCCAGGTCGCGGTCGAGGTACCGGTCGGCCTCGCTGCTGCCGAAGAACGCGTCGGACCCGGCCCGCGAGCGGAACCAGTTCGTCAGCGTCAGGTCGTCGGTGACGCGCTCGTACTCGTCGCCGACGCGCTCGCGGCGTTCGAGCACCTGCGAGAAGAAGCCGGCGTCGTGGGCCCACGGCGCGAGCATCTCCTTGTCCCGGAGCGCCCGGACGACCGCCTTCGCGGAGATGTTCTTGACGAACCCGGCGAGCGGCACGTCGCGCTCGACGAACCGCTCGACCAGTCGGACGTAGTTGTCGAGGACGGCGTGGACGGCGGCCGAGTCGTCGAACAGCGCGGGGAGTTCCGTCCCGCGGTCGCGCCAGCGCAGCAGTCCCTTCGGGTAGATGGGACCGTCGAGCAGGAGGAAGTCGGCCACGTCGTCTGCGTGTTCGAGCGCGTGCCGACTCTCGGCGACGTAGAGCGCGAGCGCGTGAACTACGTCCTCCTCGTACTGGTCGCAGCGCGGCGCGTGGACGATGCGGCGCTCGCTGGCCTCGCCGTCGCCGTATCGCTCCCACTCCGTGTCGAAGTCGCGGGAGGTGTCGTTCGTGTGGACCGCCTTGACGACGGTCCGGGAGTCGTGGAGGTCGAGGTCGGAGGGCGTCGCGCTCATGGCGGCGTGGGCCACGTCGACCACGAGTCCGTTCTTGAACACCTTCGGGTTGATGCTGCCCGAGTCGAGGCCGTGCATCGTCGGGAACCGGTCGGCTTCGAGCGCCACGTCCTCGACGTCGACGCAGCGCCGCCGCAGTTCGTCGAGCGGTTCCAGGATTCGCGTGCCGTTCGCGTCGACCAGGGGGTCGAGGAAGTCGTTCCAGACGGTCTCCGCGAGTTCCCGGTGGTCGCGCTCCTCGCCCTCGTAGTCGACCCTGTCGGCCAGCTCTGCGATGCCGTCGAAATGCACCGGGTCGAGGGTCATATCGTCCGATTCCCTCGCAGCGAAAAAAGTGCCCCGATGAGCGGTCCGGCGGTCGAGCGCCCCCAACGGTCCGGCTACCGCGACAGGGTCGCCTCCGTGCTCAGGCCGTAGACGCGCTCGGGCGTCTCGACGTGGGCGTTCCGGACCGCGTCGTCGTACCCCTCCTCCTGCATCCAGCGGACGCGGCGCGGGACCGTCTTCGGCCCCATGACCGCGCCGGGGCGGTCGGGGTCGTCGACGAAGTCCGTCTCCATCAGGAACGGTTCGCCCGCCTCGGCGGCGACTTCCAGCCTCTCCTTCTCGCTCATCACGCTCGGGGTCGGCCCCGCCAGTCGCCCGCCGGCGTAGTGTTTCACCACGCGCTCGGCGGGGAGACCGGCGTCCTCGGCCCACTCCGCGACCTCGGTGAGGTCTTCGCTGGCCTCGGTGTGCAACTGGACGGCACAGCCCGTCTCGGCGCCGAGTTCGAGCCCGCGTCGCAGGACGGCGTTCGAGGCGTCCCACACGGCCTCGGACACGTCGTAGTGCGGGCGACCGGTCTTGAGCGCCACGCCGGGACCGTCGGCGACGTACTCCGCGGCCTCCGCCAGGCCGGCCCGCATCAGGTCGCGGGCCTCCGCGGGGTCGTACCCCCGGTCGTCGACGAGTTTCGATATCAGTCCGGGGTGAACGCCGAGGACGGGCCACGCCCGTCCGTCGAGAACCTCGCTCGCGCGCTCGACCGCGTCGACGGTGGCGTCGAACACCTCGCGGAAGTCCTCGCCGGACTCGACTTCGACGCCGAGCAGCCACGAGGGCTTGTTGACGACGAGGAGGTGGGTGCCGCCGCTGCGCGCGAAGTCCTTCACCGCCTCGATACCGCGCCCGTGTTCGGGGTCGAGATGCATGTGGTCGTCCAGGACCGGCGTGCCGAGGTCGTCCATGTGCGAGTAGAGGAAGTCCGGCCCCGAAAACGCTACTCTTCGAGCACGACCGCGTCGTGGGCCGCGTTCCGCAGCGCGTCGGAGCGCCCGTGTTCGCCCGGCGCGATGGCGACCGTGTAGACGCCGTTCCGGGCCGCCTTCTCCAGCACCGGCTTGAAGTCGGTGTCGCGGGACGCGATGGCGAGCGCGCCCACGCGGCCGTCCAGCGCGACCTCCGTCGCGTCGACGGCGAGCTTCACGTCGACGTCGCCGCTGGTCACGACCACCTCGAACCCCCGCGCTTCGGCGGCCTGGATGAGTCCCGGCGTCGCGTGCTCGTCGAGGTAGAGCCGTGCGACGGCGAGCCGACCCAGCTCCTCGCTCGCGTCCCGGACGTCGTCGAGGTCGACGTCGAACTCCTCGCGCAGAACGTTCGGGCCGTCGACGAACAGCGCGACGGCTCCGTCCTCCGACTCGCCCAGCAACGACCGCAGCGGCCCGCTCATGCCGCGGCGTAGTCGGTCGCGCGACAAAGGGGTGCCGGTCCGGCTCACTCGCCGCGCTCGTCGGCGACCGACTCGGGCGACCCCGCCGCCTCCACGGCGCGGACCGCGGCGACGTTCTCCTTCACGTCGTGGACGCGGACGATGTCGGCCCCGCGCTCGGCCGCGATGGCGGTTCCGGCCACCGTCGCCGACCCGCGCTCGCCCGCCTCACGCCCGACCAGGCCGAACATCGACTTGTGGGAGTGGCCGACGAGCACCGGGCAGTCCAGGCCGTGGAGTTCGTCGGTCCGACCGAGCAACTCGAAGCTCTCGACGGCGCTCTTGCCGAAGCCGAGGCCCGGGTCGACGATTATCTGCTCGCGGTCCAGCCCCGCCTTCTCCGCGAGCAGGACCTGCTCCTTCAGTTCCGCGACGACGTCCTCGACCACGTCGTCGTACGCGACCTCGTTGTCGGGGTCGACCGGCGCGTCGATGCTGTGCATCACGACCAGCGGGGCGTCGTGCTCGGCGGCGACGAACCGCATCTCGGGGTCCGCCAGTCCGGTCACGTCGTTGACGATGTCCGCGCCCGCTTCGAGGGCGGCGCGGGCGACCTCGGCCTTCCTGGTGTCGATGGAGAGCATGGCGTCCACGTCGGCGATGTCCTCGATGACCGGCACCACGCGGGACTTCTCCTCCTCGACGGATATCTCGTCCGCGCCGGGGCGCGTGCTCTCGCCGCCCACGTCGACGATGTCCGCGCCGGCGTCGACCATCTCCTCGGCGCGGGCGACGGCGTCCTCGCGGAGTTCGTACTCGCCGCCGTCGTGGAAGCTGTCGGGCGTGACGTTCAGGATGCCCATGACGGCGGTGCGACCCTCCCACGGGTAGCCCCGCTCGTCCGGCGAGCGCTGGATGCCGAGCGACGACCGGAGTTCCTCCGCGAACACGGAGAGGCCGTAGGGCTGGCCCTCCAGTTTCTCGGCGAGGCGTTTGAACTGCGAGAGCGTCCCCATCAACAGGACGTCGATGCGCTCCTCGTCCTGGTCGTTCAGACCCGACTGGGCGCACTCGCCGCCGAGCGAGAGCATCTCCTCTTTCAGGTACTGGGCCTGTCGGCGCTGCACGCGCGTCTTCAGCACCCGGTGGACCGCCTTGCCGCGCATCCGCCAGACGCCCGGGTCGGTGACGTGCGTGCCCTCCAGCGCCTCGCGGGCGTCGTCGAGGTCGGCGACGCGCTTGGGAATCTCCGCGCGCGTCCAGCGCGCCCGCGCCTCCGCGACGGCGAACAGCGACCCCGTGACGAGGACGAAGTCGTCCGGGCCGGCGGCGTCGAGCGCGTCGTCGAGCGCGCCCTCGACCGAACTCACACGCGTCACGCGCTCGACGTCCCGGTCCTCGAACGCCCGGGCGACGACCGCCTCGTCCTCCGCCCGGTCGAGGTCGGGTTCGCAGGCGACGGCTCGGTCCGGCGTCGGGAGCGCCGAAAGCATCCCCTCCAGGTCCTTGTCGTGCATCGCCCCGAACACGAGGTGGAGGTCGTCGTAGTCGAACTCCGCGAGCGTCCCCGCGAGCGCCTCGCACGCTCCGGGGTTGTGCGCGCCGTCGAGCGCCACGAGCGGGTCGGTGCCCATCACCTCGAACCGCCCCGGCCAGGACGCCTTCCGGAGCCCGCGCGCCACCGTCGCCTCGTCCACGGGGGTCGCGTCCGTCTCGCTCGCCGCGGTCACCTGCCGGGCGAGCGCCGCCGCGATGCCGGCGTTGCGCGCCTGGTGCTCGCCGAGCAGCGGGATGGGCGTCTCGACGGTCCAGTCGGGCCCGTCGAGCGAGACGGCGGCCTCGGTGTGGTTCGTCCGCCCCTCGTAGGCCGCCCGCACGGCCGCCGACTCGTCGCCCGACCCGCCGACCGTCAGCACGTCGCCGGCCTGGTCCTCGACGGCCCCCAGCGCGTCCCCGGTCGCGCCGGTGACAAGCGGTCTCCCCGCCGGCGCGACGTGGGCCTTGTCGCGTGCGATCTCCTCGATGGTCTCGCCGAGGACGCCGGTGTGTTCGAGGGTGACGCTCGTCACCGCCGACGCCACGGGGTCGACGACGCTCGTCGCGTCGAACTTTCCGCCGATACCGACCTCCAGGACCGCGACGTCCACGTCCTCGCGGCCGAAGTACCACAGCGCCATCGCCGTCATCGTCTCGAAGAACGTCGGCGACTCGCCGCGGACCGCCCGCTCTTCGAGGTAGTCCCGCGCCGCCTCGACGAACGACGTCAGTGCTTCCTTTCGCATCCGTCGCCCGTCGACCGTGACTCGCTCGCGAACGTCGTCCAGGTGCGGCGAGGTGTACAGTCCGACGGACAGCCCCGCCTCCCGGAGCACCTGTTCGGTCATCCGCGCCGTGCTTCCCTTCCCGTTCGACCCGGCGACCTGTACGAAGTCCACGGTTTCGTGAGGGTCGTCGAGGTGTGCGAGGAGGCTGGCGGTCGAGTCCGTCCCGGGCTTCGGGCGGAACCGCCGCAGGTCGAAGAGGAAGTTAGCCGCCTCGTGGTAGTTCATACCTTGCTGAACAGATGCCGGACGCTTCAGGCTATCGGAGTCGGAACTCCGCCGGCGGCCCGACCTCGACGAGACCGGTCGCCGGTGGGGGTCGGGTAACGCCGCGCGTCGCGGCCGCATTTTCCGCCGATTCCTGTCGACGCGTTTCGAGGAGCGGAGAGGCGGGGTTTCAATCTCACATTTCTCGGACCGTTCCGACGGCGTGTCGAAACCGCGGCGGGGCGTTCGTCGGCGAATCGAACCGGGTGATTCCTCGACGGTTTCCCGGCGCATATCCTGTCGTTTTCCGTAAGAAGGGTTCCGTTACCTTCCGACAACGGTATATTCCCGAACTGAGAACGCAGAGCAAGCCACGGGTTCGGAAGGGAGCAATGAACGGGAGCACCAACCAGATCGACGACCGCATCGCCCGCGCAATACTCGCGGACTCGAAGTACGAACAGCTTCGCGTCCGACGGTTCAGCTACTTCAAGCAGCCGATACCCCGAAAGCTCGCCTGGCAGGGAGGGCTCTTCCTCGCCCTCTCGCTCGTCGCACCCATCGCGTTGGCCTACCCGGGACCGGTCGCGGCGCTGTTCGTCGACGGGAACCCGCTGACCGGGTCGCCGGTCATCGCCCTCGTCGGCGCGTTCGCCGTCGGCGTCGAACTGCTCGCGGCGCTCGGACACCTCGCGGTCGCGGCCGTCCTCCTTCGGCGGAAGTCGACGCTGTCGAGGCGGCGGGCGCGCAACCTGCTGGCGGTCGAGGACGTGGCGTCGCTCCTCGGACTCGGCACCGGCGCGCTGGCGACCGCGGTGACGGTCGGGTACTTCTGCTTCGGACTCGCGGGTCTCGACGCCGTCCAGTGGTACGTGGCCGCCGGTGGTCGGAGCCCCTTCGCACCGTCCGGAACCGGTGTCACGATCGCCGTCGTCGCCCTCGTCGCCGCCGTCGCGGGCGTCGCACTTCTCGGCGCGAGTCGCTGCCTCGACCGCCGACTCTGACGCGGTCGAGACCGACCCGACGTCGGCGGACCGCTACCGTAACTGCTCCTCCAGACCCCACTCCTCGGCCCGCCGCTCGGCCTGTTCGCGGGCCTCCTCCCGGATGGATGCGATGCGTTCCTCGTCCTCCAGGAACGCCTCGACCGCGCCGGACGACGCGCTCTCCTCGTCGGGCCCGGCGACCGTCTCGCCGCGGTCGGACGGCGCGGCGCTCCGCGTTCGCGCGGCCAGGTCGCCGTCGCCGCCGAGGCGGTCGGCGGGCATCCCGGGCGGCACCCGGAGTTCGGGCGTGTCGTGGACGCCGTCGAGGTCGGACGGGGCCGACTCGTAGAGGTCGACGCTGTACGGACCGGGGACGGCGAGGTCGGAGAGCGCCGCCGGCCCGCCCCGGTCCGTCCCGGTGTGGTACGCCAGCACCGGAACGCCCGCCTCGAAGGTGAGGACGCCGCTGCCGTCGGCGCCGAGCAACAGCGCGTCGCTCGGTTCGAACACGGCGTACCCCGTCAGTTCGCGGTCGAGCGCGTCGGCGAGCGCGGCGCTCGGGTCGTCGACCACGCGCGAACGGACGAGCGTTCCGCGCGGGAGCGTCGGTCCGCTGGCGAGGTTCATGGCGAATCGGGGATGACGGCGCTGCGGAATCGCTCGGCGACCTCGTCCGACTCCCCGTCGCGCACGTCCAGCGCGGCGGCCGCGTCGCGGTAGGCCCGCGCCGGGGCGCTGTCCGGCGCGTGGGCGAGCAACGGTTCGCCCGCCTGCCGGGCCGCGCGCGCGGCGTCGGCGTCCGGGACCGTCCCGAGCGTCGGGCCGTCGAAGTAGCGCTCGCACTTCTCGGCGATGGCGTCCACGTTCTCGGACTCGTGGACCTTGTTGAACAGGACGCCAGCGGTACTGGTGCCGTACGAGTGGGCGTACTCCTGGACTTTCAGCCCGTCGCTCACGGAGGGAATCGTCGGCTGGAGGACGACGACCACGCGGTCGGCGAGCACGACCGGCAGGACGGCGCTCTTGCTCCCGAGCGCCGCCGGAGAGTCGAGCAGCAGGACGTCCGCGTCGGCGGCGAGGTCGGCGACCACGTCGCGGAGGCGCTCGGCGTCGGCGCGCTCGAACGCACGGAGACTGGTTCCGCAGGGGACGACCGAGAGTCCGAACCGTTCGTAGACCGCGTCCTCGACCGCCGCGTCGGTCCCCTCGACGAGGAGGTCGTGGAGCGTCGTCTTCGCGTCGGCCAGGCCGGTGTGGAACAGCAGGTTGGCCATCCCGGTGTCGGCGTCGACGACCGTCACGTCGTACTCCTCGGCCAGCGCCATCCCGAGCGCGAGCGTGCTGGTCGTCTTCCCCGTACCGCCTTTCCCGCTCGCTACCGCGAACGCCTCGACCATTACCTGTCACTGGTCGCGTCATGGTTTAAAAATTCACACCCTTCGTCGGTAGAGAGAACCGCCCGGTCGCGGTTCGGCGTCGACGACTTCACGCCGGACCCGTCGCTCTCCCCGACGCCGTCTGCGGATTCGTCGACGAGCGACGCACACGCCGGGGAACCTCCGGGAGACGAATCGCTACGGCGTCGCCACCGGACGGATGCTCGCCGTGCCACCGGCCCCTCGCGGCACTCCGACGCACCACGAGGGTCGCCAGTGCGCCCTCGCTACACGCACCCAAAACGACGAAAAGTGACATATCAGGCCCTCACTATCCTGCTGCGGTCGAAGGATGAAAAAGAACTTATCGCCGGGGGTTCACCCTCCGGGCATGAAAGCCGTCGTCCTCGCAGGCGGATACGCGACGCGACTGTGGCCGATCACGAAGAATCGGCCGAAGATGTTCCTCCCCATCGGCGAGACCACGGTTATAGACCGCATCTTCGCCGACCTCGAGGAAGACGAACGCGTCGACGAAGTGTTCGTCAGCACCAACGAACGATTTGCCGAGGATTTCGAGCAGCACCTCGCGGACAGTCCGTTCGAGAAGCCGACGCTGTCCATCGAGGACACGTCCGAGGAGGACGAGAAGTTCGGCGTCGTCGGCGCCCTCGCCCAGCTCGTCGACCGGGAGAACGTCGACGACGACCTCGTCGTCATCGCCGGCGACAACCTCATCAGCTTCGACGTCGGCGACTTCATCGACTTCTTCGAGCGCAACGGGGCGTCCGGCCTCGCCGCATACGACGTGGGGAGCCGCGAGCTCGCAAAATCCTACGGGCTCGTCGAACTCGACGGCGAACAGGTCGTCGACTTCCAGGAGAAGCCCGACGACCCCAACTCCACGCTGGTGTCTATCGCCTGCTACGCCTTCACCCAGGACACGCTTCCCATGCTGGAGGAGTACCTCTCCGGGGGGAACAACCCCGACGAACCCGGCTGGTTCGTCCAGTGGCTCCAGTCCCGCAAACCGGTGTACGCCTACACGTTCGAGGAGGCGTGGTTCGACATCGGGACGCCCGAGAGCTATCTCGACGCGGTCGCGTGGTATCTCGACGGCGAGTCCCACGTCGCCGACAGCGCGACCCTGGACGACGCCACGGTCGGAGAGAACGTCCACGTCATGGACGACGCGGAACTACTGAACGCCAGCGTCAACAACGCCGTCATCTTCCCCGGGGCGACCATCCGGGACTGCGAGGTTCGCAACTCGATCATCGACGAGAAGACCCACATCGAGAACATGGACCTCTCGGGTGCGCTCATCGGCGCACACACACAGATTACGAACGGGCAGTAGCGCCCGGTCTGACGCCGAAGTAAATCTCCCGCTTTTCGTCCGTTTCGCCGTCGTTCGCTTCGTCGCGCAACAGCGACAGGACCTGCGCGACGGCGCGGTGGTTGCCGTCGGCGACGTAGGCTGGGTCGTCGCCCTCCTCCACCACGACGAGGCGGCCGTTCGTCCCCGACGCCTCGATGTCGTCGGCCAGCGACGCGACCTCCTCGAAGTCCTCCTCGGCCTTCGCGTCGAACTCGGTCGCGTCGTCGGCCTCGCGGATGCGCTTCGCCACGGTCCCTATCCGCCCGTCGTCGGCGAGCGCTCGCCAGCCCTCGCTCTCCGGTCCGACGACGACCCGCAGGTCGCGCAGTTCGTCCACCGACAGTTCGGTCCGGTACCACCCCGCCTCCTCGGCCCCGAACACGCGGCCGGCGATGGGTTTGCGGTCGACGAGTTCCTCGCGGAGACCGGGTTCCGTCGGCAGGCCGTCGGGGTCGGGCGCGTCCGACTCGTCCTCGACCTCGTTCGCCAGCCAGTACTGCATCACCTCGGTCCGGGACACCGGCTCCAGGCGGTCGTCCGCCCGGAGGCGCTCTTCGATATCCATGGATTCGTTCGAAGAGTCGGTACGGGGAGAAAGATTGTGGCAGGCGACGACGGCCCGTTCGGGTGGCGGCGTCCAACCGCCGTCGCCACAGCGTCGTTTCGTTCGCTCGCGATATCGCCGCTGGCGTCCCGGGGGACCTACCCGAGCCAGGCGTCCTCGACCCGGACGGTTCCGCGAGTGCCGTCCCACTCGGTCTCGTACTCCAGTTCGATGGGGCGGTCCATGTGCGGGCCGTCCGTCACCAGCGTCTCGAACTCGCCGCCCTCGCCGAGAACGTGGACGCCGTACTCGTCGTTGAGCGCTTCGAGGTCGGCGAGCGCGTCGGCGTCGAGGGTGCGGCCGAGCCACGACTCGTCGAGACCGTAGGCGGCCACGGCGATGATGCGTATCTCGAAGCCGGCGTCGAGCATGGCGCGGGCGAGTTCGCCGGGGTCCTCCCGCCAGAGGGGGGCGAACAGGTCGGCGTCGAGGCGCTCGCACATCGCCTCGATGCGGCTGGTCTGGAACTCGCTCTCGACCGCGCCGGCGGTGACGCCGGCCACGTCGAGATCGAGGTCGGTCAGGGCGTCTTCGAGGACCGCGAGTTCCCGGTCCCCCTGCGCGCCGGCGTCGTCCGCGTCGCCGGCCGCGAAGTCGTCCGGTTCGACCTCGACGAGCGGGACGCCGACGCTCTCGGCCGCGAGCGCGGCCAGGTCGGTCGCCGGCACGTGGTACATGTAGGAGTCGCCCTCGGGGTGGACGGTGAGCAGGCGCTCGACGGGGAGTCCCGATTCGAGCGCGCGGTACAGCGCCCACGAGGAGTCCTTGCCGCCCGAGAAGAGGCTGACCCACCCGGCCGATTCGTCGGTCATACCCGGGAGTAGGCCGTCGCGGGTAAAGGTGCGACGGATTTTCGACGTCGACCCGCTCGACCGCCCGGCGTGGGTCCGACGCCGACCCTGGAAACTACACGGACGTGGATACCTCGAACGATGGAACGGGACAGACGATTCGTTTGTATCCACGAACGTGGGTATAAGCTGGCGACCAACCACAACGTCTTTTGGTCCGGCGCGCGCCGGTTCGAGTATGACACGAATCGCTGGCATGGCCGGGAACCGTGGTCGAAACCTCCTCCACCTCGACGACCTCGCGCCGGGCGGGGCGGAACTCGCGGTCGTGCTGACCACCGACCCGGACGCGCCGGTCTTGGAGAAAGCCGAGGAGCGCGGCGTTCCGACCGAGGTCGTCGAACTCGGCGACGACGCGCGCCGCGAGCACGAGCGCCGGGTGCTCGACGCGCTCGACGCCCACGAGTTCGACCTCGTCTGTCTCGACGGGTACATGCGCATCCTGACGGACGAGTTCCTCGACGCGGTGCCGACGACGCTGAACGTCCACCCCGCCCTGCTCCCGTCGTTCCCGGGCACGGACGCCTGGGGCGACGCGCTCGACGCGGGCGTGGACGTGACCGGTTGCACCGTCCACGTCGTCACGGACGCCACCGACGAGTCGGGCGAGGTCGACCCCGAGAAGGTCGACAGCGGCCCCGTCGTCACCCAGGAACCGGTTCCGGTGTACGAGGGCGACGACCGCGACTCGCTGAAAGAGCGCGTGCTCCACGAGGGCGAGTTCAGGGCCTACCCGCGCGCGGTGAAGTGGTTCGCGGAGGGCCGCGTCGACGTCGCGGACGACGCCAGCGCGGTCCGCGTCGAGGGCGACGAGGGCGGGCCGTTCCCGGAGCGCCGGGTCGAGACGGCCGACCGCGCGGCCGACCTGCGGTACGGCGAGAACCCCCACCAGGACGCCGCGCTGTACGCCGACGCGACCTGCGAGGAGGCGAGCGTCGTGCGCGCCGACCAGTTGAACGAGGGCGCGAAGGGGATGGGGTACAACAACTACAACGACGCCGACGCCGCGCTGAATCTCGTCAAGGAGTTCGACCGCCCGGCCGCCGCGGTCATCAAGCACACGAACCCCGCCGGCTGCGCCACGGCCGACACGCTGGCCGACGCCTACGACCGCGCGCTCGCGACCGACCCGAAGAGCGCGTTCGGCGGCATCGTCGCCCTCAACCGGGAGTGCGACGCGGCCACCGCCGAGCGGGTCACCGACTCGTTCAAGGAGGTCGTCGTCGCGCCGGGCTACACCGACGACGCGCTCGACGCCCTCTTCGAGAAGGACAACCTTCGCGTCCTCGACCTCCACACCGAGGGCGACCTCGGCGAGGTGACGGAGCGGACCACGGAGAAGGACCTCGTCGGCGGTCGCCTCGTCCAGGAGCGCGACCGGCAAGCGCCGACCCGCGAGGACCTCGAAGTCGTCACCGACCGGACGCCGACCGACGACCAGTACGAATCCCTGCTGTTCGCCTGGCAGACCATCAAGCACGTCAAGTCGAACGCCATCCTGTTCGCCGACGGCACCGAGACGGTGGGCGTCGGCGCGGGCCAGGTCAGCCGCGTGGACGCCGTCGAGATAGCGAAGATGAAGGCCGAACGCGACGCCGAGGGCAAGGACGCCGACGGCGCGGTGATGGCCAGCGACGCCTTCTTCCCCTTCCCGGACGCCATCGAGGCCGCCGCCGAGGCCGGCATCGAGGCCGTCGTCCAGCCCGGCGGTTCGGTCAACGACGAGGACGTCATCGACGCCGCCGACGAGCACGACATAGCGATGGTGTTCACGGGTAGTCGGTGCTTCAGGCACGACTGACCGAAAAGAGAGTGCCTGAAGCTCGGAAGACGCGGTTCGTCTTCCGGCGTTTCCAGCACCACTGAGCGTCGACGCGCTCGAAACGCGAGCGTAGCGAACCGGCGGCGTCCCGGACGCGCCCGTCCGGTCGTCCCGCGGAGCGGAGATTCAAGTCACCGCCCGTCTAACGTCCGGTGATGGGACTACTCGGCGACACCAAAGTCAAGGCGTTAGTCGCTGGACTGGTGCTCTCGGTCGTCCTGCTGGTCGTCATCGCCGCGTTCGGTCTGCTCGCGGCGCTGTCGGCGCTGGGCGACCCCGCCGGCGGCGCGCCGCTGCTGTTCGTCCTGCTCGACGCGGCCGCACCGTACATCGTCGCGGGGCTGCTCGACGCCCTGGTCGCGGGCGTGCTGGCCGTCGCGCTGGCGGTGACGGCGGTTCGGCGAGCGTCGCTCCCGCGGAACGACCGGCTGGCGCGGCTCGCGGAGACGGTCGAGCGCGCGTCTCCGAAGGCGCGGTCCGTCGGTCTCTCCGACCGCGTCGCGCCGACGACGGAGGACCGCATCGACGACCTCAAGCAGCGCTACGTCGAGGGCGACATCGGCGAACTGGAGTACGAGCGCCGGCTGCAGGAGCTCATGGACGACGAGTCGGTCGACGCCGACCGGGTGCGGCGCGAGCGAATCGACCGGGAGTTCGAACTGTAGTCAGTTCTCGACGGTGATCGAACGATGAGAGCAGTAGATTGGCCGACCTCGAGCGCGGGGACGGCTACTTTAGCACTCCGGCGACCAGCGTCGAGCAAGCCATCGAGCTGGGCGTCGACGAGTTCCCCGGCGATACGGAGGACGACTTCACGGCCGTCGACTGTCCCGAGTGCGGTATGGCTGGACGCGCTCGGCCGCGGTACCGCGGCGACATTCGGGAGTGCGAGAAGTGCGAGCACGTCCGGGCCGGTGCCGATGGGTGCTGAACACCAGCAGCGTATCTCGCGCAAGGACCTCGTAGCGAGCACACTGGTTGGGGGTCTCGGCGAGGTGCTCCGGACCGATATCAGGACCGCTGTCTCGGCTTCTGCGGTCCGCTAAAGAGATTTCTTTGCGCTTTCGTACACGATTTATGCGGAATTCGGGGGATTTATCGTCAACCCGGGGCCGGGAGCATCTGGATCCTCAATAAATACGCGTGCAGGGGGTCCGTATGTCCAGACTGCGTCTATACCGGTGTCGCCGTCGTTGGGGGTAACAGTACCTACCCATGGAGAGCCACCATCCCGAATCTCGTCTTGACCATATTCGAAATAGGTATCATGAGGCTCCATCACCTCGCTGCCGTCGATGGTGTAATCGTACCCGGGGTAGTCCGGATTCTCGTCTCTCTCTACCTTTATTGTCGCTCTGCTCGACGTATCTTCTTTGCTGACGTTTATGTACCCGTAATCGTTATAGGTAACCTTGATTTCCTTGACCGCATCGTCAGAGGCCATCCAGTAGTTGTCTACCCCTCCATCGTTAATATACCCGTCCGCATAGTCTCCGTCCGAACTTATCGTGTCCCCTGCATCAGCCCTACTACCCTTTTCTAGATCGGCGTGGGCTTCGGTAGTGATTATCTGATACTGCCATTCATTACTGTTGCAAGAGAGCCGTATTTCCTCCGAATTCGCTGCTGCTGTCCCGGTCGCGGCGATTCCACCGACAACTCCGAGTCCAGCAGTTGCAGTCGATCGGAGGAACCGTCGTCGTCCAAGTTCTTTCTCTCTCATACTCCATTGGATTTAGAATGTTGAAACCTTATATCTATTGAAATAGAAGGATATATTATACTCTCGTTAATATGGGGGCTTTAATAAATTACCCCCTGGCACTGGATAGAAGGACCTGTTGGATGAATGGAGGGATACCATTCCTTCCAGGATTCCCACCAGGAGTTGCGCCAATTATTGTCTAGCCGCTCGGAAAATCTGGTCGAAGGGCTGGCAGGATACGGATGAACCGCGCCACGACCACGCCGATTACCCCGGTCCCCGCACCCGCTGCGAACCGGTGAATAGACCCCAGACCGAGTCGAGACGGTAAAAGATGCCCCGCCACTTCTACTTCCGTTTACAGCCCTAAGAATACGCCTCAGAACATGACAAGTAAGGAAACTGACAACGAGTGCGAGACAGCGACTGTGCGCTCCAGCCGGTCGCTCCCCCAGTCGAGCACCAGCGTCAGCTCCGACGAGCCCTCGAGTACGTGGGGGTCGACGTGCTCGCGGTGCGTGACGGTCTCGCCCGCCGGTATCTCGACCGACAGTTCCGGCGTGTCGGAGATGTCGGTCGAGCCGAGTTCGGCGAGGAAGCCACCGTCGCGGTCGCCGACGTTCGCGACAGTCAGCGTCGCCTCGAACGCTTCCTCGCGCTCGACGGCGTCCGGCACCTCGAACCCCCGGACTTCGAAGGCGGGTGCGCGGGCTATCCGTTCGCGGACGTCGGCGTCGAGCGGCCAGCGGAGCCGGGGAGCGTCGCCGTCCTGCCAGGCGACTGCGACGTGCTCGAACTGCTCGACCGGCACCGGGAACCCGAGCAGGTACCCCGCCGGGTCGCGGTCGCGGTCGGCGACCCATCGGACGTGCTCGTCGCGGGGGTAGTCGGTCCCGTCGAGCGACACCCGGAACTGGCGGTCCAGCCGACGCGAGCGACCGCCGTCGGTGGTTCTGGACTCCCGGACGACCGACACGTCCGCGACGACGAACTGTCGGTCGGAAATCGTGGCGACGTCGGTGTGCGTCCCGACCCGGACGACCGACCGCTGGACCCACGCGTCGTGGACGGTGACCGACCGGCCGTCGTGGGTCTCGAACGACTCGCCCAGCGACTGGGGCGGCGGCTGTTCGGTGACCACGTCGGTCGTCGACCCCGTGGTCGTCGAAGTGGTGGTCGTCGAGTCGTCGGGTCGGCTGGTCCCGGGGGAGGCGGCGAGACAACCGGCCAGTGAGAGCGACCCTGCAGCGAGAGCGGTGAGCAGCGTGCGGCGGCGCATGGACCACAGGACGGTTCAGGCCGGTAAATGTTTTCAGTACGATGAAACGGTCGTTTGACTCACCCGGGATTCAGCACCGAATCCGGGGAAATCGAGATAACCTGTATGGTTTAGACCCTGAAAGTATATTGGCGCTTTAGTTTTAAATTCTTGTTATTCTACCATCTATTTTCGAGCAAAATCCAAAAAGAAATACGTGGTGGCCATGACCATGCGCCCGGGCACCATGACTGCCACACGACGCACGTTCCTGACGACAGTTGGCGCCGCTGGACTTCTCGGACTCGGCACTGCGGCGACGAGCGCCGATGACGACGGCGCTGATTTGACCCGCAACTCCTTCACCCTCCTGGGCGGGACCGACCGCGAGACGACGGTGCGCGTGACGTCCGCAGCCGAATCCGGCCCGACAGTGTTCGTCGTCGGCGGGATACACGGCAACGAACAGGCCGGCTATCTCGCCGCAGAGAAAGTAGCACGCTGGGACATCCAGCGGGGGACGCTGGTGACGATTCCCCGAGCGAACGCCGCCGCGGTCGAGGCGGACCAGCGAAGTACGGACGACGGGTACGACCTGAACCGACAGTTCCCGGTCGGTTCGGAGCCCCAAACCGAACTCGCACGGGCAATCTGGGGCGTCGTCGAGAAGTACCAGCCGGACGTCGTCCTCGACCTCCACTCGTCGATCGGCATCTGGGACGGCGACATGATCGGCGGCGTCGGCCAGGCCATCTTCCGCTCGTGGGACGACGAAGCGGAGAAGGAAGCGCCGGCAGCGGCCGAGTACATGAACGAGAACTACGTCTCGCGCGAGAAGTACGAGTTCTCCGTCGCACCGTTCGGTGCGCCCGGTTCGGAGCCCTCTAGCCTGCTCGTTCACAAAGCGGCGCGGGACGCGAACGCGACGGCGTATCTCACGGAGGTCACGTCCCTCGACACCTCGGAGAGCCAGCGTATCGAATGGCACCAGAAACTCACCCGCCAGCTCGTCGAGGACGAACTGTTCACGTCGACCGGCGGTGGCGGCGACGGTGGCGGCGACGACGGCACGGACGGAGACGATGGCGGCCAGGACGGAAACGACGGCGACGACGGTAAGGAAGCCCCGAACGAACCGCCCGTCGCTCGCATCCGGACGACGCCGAGCGAGGCCGGCGACGAACCAATCGACGGCGACACGACGATAACCTTCGACGCGTCCGCCTCCGAGGACCCGGACGGCGACATCGCGAACTACCGGTGGGACCTCACCGGCGACGGGATATTCGGACGGACCGGCCGGAAGACGACGTTCACCCCGTCGGCGTGCGGGGAGTTCACGGCGACGCTCGAAGTGGAAGACGCGGACGGTGCGACGGACACCGCCGAGGTCACCGTCACCGTCACGTAACATCGCCAACGGACGCCAAACATTCCAACGACTACAGAAATAATATGTCAACCTTGGACCTAATTGGATCACAAATGGCCGTAACTAAAAAATGGGCGGGGTCGAACTCCCCTGATACGCCATGAAACGACGCAGGTTCATCGCCGGGATTGCGGTCGGAGCGGGGGCGCTTCTCGCCGGCTGTTCCAACGAATCGGACTCCACGACGACTACGACCGAAACGTCGGGGACCGAGACGACGGCGACGAACGCGACGACGTCGGCCAGTGGCACGACGGAGACGGAGACGACGACGGACGCGGAAACGACGACGAACGAAACTGACCAGTCAGAGACGACCACCGAAACGACGTCGACGACGACGAGCGTCCAGAGCGTCTCGTACAAGCAGTACGTCGACCTGCAGAACGGCCTTCGGACGGCCGTCACGGACGCACAGGTCACCGACTCGTACGAACAGGGAGGAGAGAAACAGACGTCGTCCGACGGCAACAAGTTCCTGGTCGTGCAGTTCACCACCAAGAACTCCGGGCAGTCGGCCCAGTCCCTTCCGGACGACGCGATGCCTTCCGTCCAGACCGCTGACGGCAGTTACGAACTCGTCTCGTCGGCCCGGTCGGCGTGGAAGCAGTACCGCTCCTCGTCGGTCGAGGCGGGCGCGAGTGCCAAGCAGACGGTCGCGTTCGAGGTACCTGAGGAGGCCGTCTCGTCGCTCGGCGCGAGCGTCGAGCTGACGTACTCGGCGTCGGGCGAGCGACGCGTCGTCCGCTGGTCGATGGAGTGACCTAAGCTCTCTTCGACCCACCCTCCATAAATTCCCGTACGTTTAGATAATAACGGTTTCAATTTGGACGATTGTTAAATAGGTGGCACTAGAGAGGATACACTATGGTTTCACCGGGCAAGCTACGACTGCTCACTGCCCTCTCGGAGGACTCGCTCGAGGAACTTCGACCGACGATAGACGAGGAGACGGGAACCGTCGTCTACCCGGACGCAAAGCGACGGCTCGACCGTAGCGACGGGCCTGTCATCGAGGTACTGGAGGAACTCGCGGACCACGACCTTCTCGTACGCGAATTCCAGGAGAAGGTGTACATCTGCCCCCAGTGTGAGACGGAGGGGATGCAGTACACGACGGTCTGTCCGTCCTGTGAGTCCCCACACACGATACAGACCGAGAAGTACCGCCACCCGACGTGTGGCTTCGAGGGCGTCCGTGAGCAGTTCGCGGACGGGGACGGCGTCACCTGCCCGAACTGCGACGCCGGTCTGGAGTCGCTGGAGGACCTCGAAACGGCCCCGGCTAACGTCTGTGAGAACTGCGCCACGGTGTTCGAGATGCCGGAACACCGGCTTCGGTGCCGGGAGTGTCGACACGCGTTCCCGCCCCGAGAGACGATCGAACAGGTGCTGTATCAGTACTACCTCAGCGAACGCGGCGCTCGCTGGGTCGACGAACAGCAGACGGCGCGCCAGCGCGTCGCCGAGATATTCGAGGAGCGCTCGCTCGCGACGGAGATAGACGCGACGGTGACGGACGGGGCGGGCGAGGACGTTCCCGTCCACGTCTACGCGAAAGACGAACTGCTCGACGACCGGGTCGTCGCCGGCGTCCACGAGCGACCGACGGAGGACGACGTGAGACAACTCCGCGAGACCGCGGCGGCCCTCGACGCGCGGGCGACGCTGGTAACCACGTCCGGCGAGATAGTCGGCGACGACGTCGGAGCGCTGCTCTCCGACGAGGAGTTGACCGTCCTGAGCCTGTCGGGCGACACGCTCCAGCGGGAGTTCCAGGTCACCGACGAGGCCGGCGCGACGGACTCGTTCGTCGGTCGCATCGCCGGTATCCTGCGACCACAGCGGCGGTAGCTCCCCCGCGCGACCGTCCGCGACGAGCGCGGGCGAACGCGGGCGGCACGTCATCCGGCGGGGACGACCCGGTGGAGTCTCCCGTCACCGCCGGCGGTCCCGAGGACGTACAGCTCTCCGGCGTCGTCGCGGCCGAACGAGAGGATGCGGTCGAGGCCGTCGCCGGCCACCTCGACGACCCTGATCGGCCACGGACGGTTCTCGGAACGCGTCGCGACGAACAGCCGCCCCCTGGCCCGCAGGTCGCCGAAGACGTACGCTCCGCGCAGTCCGGGGAGCGCCGACCCGCGGTAGACGTGGCCGCCGATGACCGACGCGCCGCCGGGGTCGCCGGAGTGGGCGTACTCGACGACGGGGTCGACCAGCGGTTCGCCGCCGCGAACGTCCTTCGGCGTCGCGTCGGGGCAGTTCTCCGCCTGGTAACAGTGCGCGCCCTCGCGGACGTTCCAGCCGTAGTTGCCGCCCTTCTCGACGAGGTTCACCTCCTCGTATCGGCGCTGGCCGACGTCGGCGACGAAGAAGTCCGTCCCGTCGAACGACATCCGCCAGGGGTTGCGCAACCCCCACGCGTACTGTTCGTCGCGACCGGGTCCGCCGACGAGCGGGTTGTCGTCCGGAACGCCGTACGGTCTGTCTCCATCCCGGCTATCGACGTCGATGCGGAGGACGCTCCCGAGGAGGTTCTCGGTCACGTCCTGGCCGTTCCCCCCGTCGACGGCGTCGTACCAGTCCTGGACGTGGCCAGCGCCCTGGTCCCCGCCGGCGCCGCCGTCGCCGACGCCGACGTAGAGGTAGCCGTCCGGGCCGAACAGGACGGAACCAGCGTTGTGGTTGGCCTGCGGTTCGGGTATCTCCAGGACGGTCCGCCCGGAGTCGCGCCTGACCTGCCGTCCGTCGGCGGTCGCCTCGAACTCCGCCAGGACGAACGTGTGGCTGTAGCTCGACGGGGTTCCCTCCCGTCGCGGCGCGCTGTACCGGACGAACAGTCGGCGGTTCTCGGCGAAGTCGGGGTGGAGCGCGACGCCCAACAGCCCTTTCTCGCTGCCGACCTCGACGGCGTCGCGCAGGTCGAGGAACGGCGCGTCGCGGAGGCCGTCCGCCCCGTGAACGGACAGTCGACCGTTCTGTTCGGCGACGTAGCGTCGGTCGGCCTCGGGCGCGAACGCTACGTCGGTAGGCGCTTCGAGACCGCTGGCGAGCGTCTCGAGGCCGACCTCGTCCGGCAAGCCCCCGCTGGCCGCCGTCGACCCCGTTCCTGTCACTGTCGACTTCGTTCCGGTGGCGTTCGTCGTCTGGTCGGCGGGCGCGGTCGACTGGCTACAGCCGGCTAGCCCGGTTACGGTGCCGGCGACTACGGTCTGGAGGAGACGTCGCCGCTTCATAGTCTGTCATAGACTTCCACTAACAAAAGGGGGACGGGCCTGCCGGGAGCAGGTCGCACCGCGTCGCGTCCCCCCGCGTCACCCGGGACTCCCCTCCGACTGTTGGTTCTCCCGGACGTCGTCCAGCGCGTACAGGGTACGGAATCTCCCGACGGCGGTCTTACCCACGTAGCGGAGGACCTCGGCTCCGGTCGGTATCGTGTACAGGGGGCCGAGCGAGTCCGGCGTCCTCGGGTCGTGCGCCGGGTCCCGGAGCGACGCGATGCCGTCCGCGAGCATCTCCTGACATGCGGCTATCTGGCGGCGCTCGACCTCGCGCCAGGTGTGTGCGTCGGAGATGTCGACCGCGGTCTCGACGACGACTTCGCCGGCGTCGAGCGTCTCCCCGATTCGCTGGAGGGTGACCCCCGCCGTCGGTTCGTCGTTGAGGAACTCCCAGAGGCCGCCGGGCTGTCCGCGGTAGGATTCGAGGTCCCCGCGGTGGAAGCTCAACACGCCGTGGGTCGGCAGCTCCAGGAACTCGCCCTTCAGCACGCCGAACCCGAACCGGACGACGACGTCCGTGTTCGTTCCGACCGTCTCGGCGACGTCGTCCGGAAGGCGGTTACCGAACCCGTCCGCCGGAACCGGCCTGCATCGGATGCGGTCGGCGTCCGAGAGGCCGTCGATGGTCTCTATCCGCTTCGGTTTCCGGTACTCCGGGACGGGGCCGAACTGCCGGCCCACCCCCGTCAGCGACCAGAGCGGGTGCGAGCGAAGCCTGTCGAGACCGCACGAGAGGTACTCGCGGAACTCCTCCGAGAGCGACCGCGCGAGGAGGTCGCTCAGGTCGTCGGGGCCTGCGGCGTCGTTGACGACGAGGTACGCGACCTCGACGTCCGCCTCAGCGACCATCCGCTCGATGGCCCGCTTCATCCAGGTCGGTACCGTCTCGCCGGGAAGGAGTATCCCGACCCGGAGCAACTCCGCCTTCGGTGACCGACGACCCTGACCGTCGGGGTTCGTCCCCGTCCCGTCCGACTTCGCCTTCGACGGTTCGCTCGACGGGACGTCTGTCGCCGGGCGCATGGTTTCACCACGTCGTTTGCTGACGTTCCGTTTTGTTATACGCGGCTTGCGGTCGCCGGGACGGTGTTTCCCCGAAACTGTGCCGGAAGTACGCCTTCCGTACTGCTCCGTCGCTTCGCCCTCGCCGAAAGTATCGAAGCGGAACGGGCGAGCGCCTTCGAAACGCCCGGCTCTAACCGATTGCTGTCACTTCCTCCGCCGCTGATGACCGTGACGTCTCGCCGAACGAGTTTCGGTCGACGTGCGCTGGCGTCGGGGTCATCGTCGTCGCCCCTAGAACGAGCAGCAAGACGAGGACTCCGAGCCTCCGAAGAGGAACTTGTTTTCTGATTCGTTGGTTCGAATCGAGCGTTTTCTCATCTCAAAGTTCGTCTTCCCCCGACCGGTTCTCACTTTCGTCGTTCGAGTCGACCGTCTTGTTCTCGACCGTCGACGACGCGGAAACCGCCGGCTTCGTCGCGTGTCGAGACCTCTCGCTGAGGGAACGGTATCTTGATTCCCTCCCGGTCGTAGGCGGTCTGGACGGCCGCGATAACCTCGGTGATGGCGCGCCACTTCCGACGACTGCTCGGACGGTCGATCCAGAACCTGAGTTCGAGGACGACGGCGGACTCGTCGAACCCCGTCAGAACGGACCTGGGCCGGGGTACCTCCAGAACGTCGGGGACGTCCGCCATCTCCCGTTCCGCGACCGACATCGCCCGATAGGGGTCGGCCGAGTAGTCGATGCCGACCTCGACTTCGAGCCGAAGTCGCCCTTTCCGCCCGAAGTTCGTGATCGAGTTCGAACTCACCTCGTCGTTCGGTAGGATGACGTACTCGCCCGAGAACGTCTCGATTCGCGTCGTGAACAGCGTGATGTCGGTGACGATGCCTTCCCCGGCTTCGTTTTCCCCGATCGGAACCTGTATCCAGTCGCCGATTTCGAACGGCCGCGAGAACATCAGGGTGAATCCTGCTATCAGTGCGCTCAGGGTTTCGTTCGCCGCCAGTCCGATGATGATACCGAGGAATCCGGCCCCGATGAGGAACGCGCGAACGTCCACTCGCCACACGCCCAGCAGTAGCAACCCCGAGAGGAGGTAGATGCTGACTTCCGCGATTCGGGCGAAGACCTCTCCCTGATGGCGGGTGATCTGTCTGCTTTGCGTGATGAATCGGTCGACGGCGCGGACGAACATCCCCGCTCCGACGTAGGCCGCCACGAGGAGGCCGAACGTAATCGCGATGCGGACCCCTGCTTCCGTGAGCTTAGAGAAGACGTCGACCCTCGGAGCGGGAGCGGTAGGGTCCGTCCAGAGCGCGAGTGCCCGCTGTCCGACGAGAACCGCGGCGAGTCCACTGGTCGTGAGGAGGAGTACGTCCACGAAGCGCGAATTGATCTGCCGTTTCAGTCGCGGTGCGACCTTCCAGAGCACCCACACGACGAACACGAGCACGACGAGCAGGAACGTCGATAGCAACACTCGTGAGTCGGGGTCGGGGAGTTGCTGGACGAGCGGGGAGACGAGATTTGGCGAATTCCACATGGAACCGACTCCGACGGTGGTGCGGCACGCTCTCCGGTCGTCACGGAGACGGCCGACACTCGTCTCTCTCACTATCCACCGCATCCGGCTTGAGTATGTTGAAAAGCCTACAGAAGTAGGACAATATATTTGAGATTCACGAACTCTCCTTGAAAAATGATGCGTGAACGGTTGGTTCCCGGTCGGTGCCAGGGAACGTTTCGGTGGTCGCCGTGCGCTTCGTCTGGGACGAGGGCCGCGTCTCTCCTCTCGTCGAGGTCAGGGGAGGAGACGGCTGCTACGACGTGATCGCCACCGTCGCGTCGTACTCGGCGCGGTCGGTCGTCACGTGCACGTCGAACGTCACGGCGAGCACGTGCGTCTCGCCGCCGCGGTTCTGGACGACGACACCCCGGTCGGCCTCGCACGCGCCGAACTGCCGGTTCGGACCGCTCGGACACCGCCGGTTCGCCCACGCTCGGGCCGCCGACCGGTTGTAGCCGACTCGATACGCGGTCCCCTCCTCGATTCGCGAGGTCTCCAGCGTCGCCACGTCGTCGGCTACCCGCGAGCGAACCGCGGACACAGCGGCCGACCGCGACCCCCACCGGTAGCTCGACGGAATCCCGTCGGCGGCGTCGTGGACCGCCCTGTCCAGGACGCGCTCGGCGCTCCCGACCGGCGCGTCGTAGTCGCCGGTCGCTTCCACGTCGGCGTGATAGCCCAACTGGAGGTAGGCGAACACGACCGGAGCGAGCGCGACCGCGACCACGGCGGCCGCCGCCAGGACCAACTGAGCACGGTCGAGGTCGTCTCGACTCGTCACGCGTACCACACCCAGATCGTCACGCCGCCGTTCGTCGTCGTCACCGACGCTGACCCGACCGGAACGCCGCCGGGTTTCCGGTAGCCGACCGAACCGTGCGGCGTCGCCACCCGGAACATGAGATTGTCGGGGAGGATACGCTCGACGCGCCGCTCCAGCGCGTCGCGCTCCCGCTGGAAGCTGTCGGCGGATTCGAGGATCTCGGCGAGACGGGTCGTTCCCCGATGTCGCGGGGGCTCGCCGGCGAGCACGGTTCCGGCGTCCTCGGCGTACAGGTCGAGTTGCGCCTCGCGGGTGTCCGGCGACGGGACGCCGAGCGCGAACCCGAACGCGACGCCGAGGACGAACACGACGCCGACGCCCGCTTCGACGACCGACAGCGACAGTTGCGCCCTACGCATCGACGGTCACCGCCAGCACGGTCTTGTGCGTCTCGGCCGGGTAGTAGGTCACCGTGACGCTCCCCGTCGGAAGCGGCCCGTCGGCGTCGAACGCGAACCGGACGGTTTCGAACCGCGAGACGCGAACCGAGAAGTCGCCGGTGAGTCCCGACGCGTTCCGGAGCACGACGCGACCGTCCGCTCGGACCTCGGTCACGGTCGTTCCCTCGGGCGGTCGGACGGCGAGGTCGACCGTGTGCGTGCGCCGCGGGAGGGTGAACGCAGGGCTGGTCGCGGCGAGACGTGGCGTCAGCGTCACCGTGCGGCGGCGTTCGACCAGTACGACGCGCCGGACCGTGTCGCCCTCCGGGTCGCCACGCTCCGCGACGGCGTCGTCGCCGACGGTGACGCGGACGTCGTGACCTGCGACGACCGGAAACAGCGACCGGAGGCGGGGGCCGTCGAGCCGATCGAGTTCGGTCGCGTTCAGCACGTTCGACCGGACCGCCACGGGACCGGACCGGTCGACGAGTCGCTCGCTCAGCGCGACCGCGACGCGCCGCGAGTCGGCGTCGCGCTCGGCCCCGAGGAACGCCCGGTCGGCCATCCCGAGGCTCATCGTCGCCGCCGTCGTGAGCACGAGCAGCGCGACCGCGAGCGCCGGGAGGTTCATCTGCGCTCGCCTCCTCATGCGTCACCTCGCCGGAGTTCGACGACCGGGCCGTCCGGGGACGAGCGTACGACGACGACGGCGGGTTCCCGGCCCGACCACTCGCCGCTGACCGCCGCGACGCTCGCCGGGAGCGCGAGTTCGACCGTCGTCCTGACGCGCTCGTTCGGGTGGACGAGGGCGAGCGAGCCGTTCGCTGCCCGGATGTCGTAGCTTCGGCCGCGGATGCTGTCCGGAAGCGTCACGCGGGTTCGCACGGTGACGGTGACGGCGTCGGACGGCACCGATTGCTGGACGCGCTCGGCCGACTTCGAGAGGACGCGCTCGCCGACCTCCGCGCCGGCCGCCGTCCGGTAGTCGGGAACGACGCCGCCGTACAGCGTCGCCGTGAGTACGCCGATGTACAGCACGACGAGGCTGGCTTCCATCGCCTTGCCGACCACGGGGCTGACGGCGCGGTCGCTTCCGCGACGACGCGCGTCGGCCGAGTCGCCGTTTCGGACGCGACTAGCCACGGGTCACCTCCAGGCGCATGTCGTGAACGACGAGGTACGCCACGCGCTCGCCGGAGTAGGCCGCGACGACGCTCTCGACGCCGTCGTCGTCGAAGTCCCAGGTCGACACCGTGGCGTTCCGGCGTTCGAAGTGACGTCGCCACGCGTCCGGGGTGCTCGTCTCGACCGCGACGCGGTAGGTGCCGTCGCCGAGTTTCACGCGCTCGTGAGTGACGTTCGTCCGGAGGACGGCCGAGCTCCCGGTCGTCGCGGCCACCGAGACGTTCGAGGTGCCGAGTTTCGGCGCGCCGACGACGAGCATCTCCCGAGAGGACGTCACCGGGGGTCGCGCGACCATCACGCCGCCGTCGCTCGTCCCGCGGACGACGGCTCCGGCGAGGAACGCGACGCGCCTATCGTCGGTGGAGAAGACGAGCGCGTCCACCCGGACGTGGTGGACGACACCCCCCTCGTCGAGGACGCGGAGGTCACGCTCGACGGTCTCGAGTCGTCCCTCGGTGAACGACACCCGCCCCCTGTGGACGCCCGTCGCCGCTACGGGCGCGAGGGCGTCGTCGAAGTCGGCCGCGACGCGGTTGGCGTCGGCGGCCGCGGCGTTGCCGTCGACGACCATTCCGATGCTGGCGGTCAGGGTGCCGAGCGCGACGACGGTGACGCCGAGCAGGAGTGCGACGCCGACGACGTTCGACTGGCCGCGCGACCTCATATCATTCCCGCCCCCGCGAACACGAAGTACGCCACCGCGACCAGTGCGGCCGAGTGAAGCAGCGCTTCGTAGAAGCCGCGACTCGCGTACCCGGCGAACCAGCCGCAGGCAAGCATCGTCGCCTGCGTGACGACGTAGAACCGGAACCGGTCGCGCTCGGGTTGGACGGCGTCGGGGTCGAGCGCGAGGCCGGCGTTCGACGTCGAGACCGACGACAGTTGCGAGAAGCTGTCGAGGACGTAGCCGTTGACGGCGACCATGATACCGACGACGAGCAGCGCCGTCGTCCACCCGACCGCGACGTAGACGAGCATGTTCGACCGGAGCGCCTTCTTCTCGTGGTACAGTCGCCCGATCTCGACCTGGAGGGTCTCGAACACGGTTTCCGTGTCCCCGCCGACGTCGAGCGTTCCGGTGACGAGGCCGATGGTCTGGTCGGCCAGCGGCGTGCCGACGCGTTCGACGAACCGCGAGAGTGCGTCCCGTCGCAGGTCGCCGTCGCGGGTCGTGAGGTTCGCGTTGAACGCGAGGTCGTTCACGTCCGACTGGAGTGCGCCGAGGTCGACGTCTCGGGCGACGTGGGCGACGGCCTCCGAGAACGGTCGACCGAGGGTCACGTGTCCGGAGACGGCGTGGACGAAGTCCTTTATCTCGCGGTCCTTCGCGTCGTCGCGGTACGCACGTCGCACCGCGACGAGCCCTACTGGGAGCGCGAACGCGACGTACGCCAGCAGGACGACGTTGACCGGCGCGTATCCCAGCAGCCAGAGCCCCGCGCCGACGGCCAGCGCGAACGGGCCGACGACCAGCGCCGCGTTCGCCGGGTTGAGTAGCGCGGTCCGGACCGCGTCCACCGGATTCCCGGATCGGCGGTACGTCGGCGGAGACTGGTCGGCGGGCCGGAGCGTCGACACCAGTCCCGCCGCACCCGCGCCGACGACGAGGATGAACGCCCCGCTTCCGTAGACGACGAGCGCGCGGACGGAGACGGTCACGAACGGCAGGCCGACTGGCGCGCCCAGTCCCGGCGCGAGCACGCTCATCACGGTCAGGACGATGACCAGCAGCGCGGGCATCACGAGCAGGACGATGAACATCTCCGCGAGCAGCTCGAGGAAGTCCTGGGCCTGTTCGCGGGTGCGGGCCTGCCGATGGCTCAACATCCGGCTCTCCATCTCCAAGTACTGTTCGAGCGCGTCCGGCCCCTGTTCGGCGTGTTCGCGGAACTTCAGCAGGAACGGTGCGAGCGCGTCCCTGGAGGGCGTGTCCCGGGCGACGATGCGGAGGCCGTCGTCGAGACTCCCCGTCAGCGCCGCCTTGTTCAGCACCTTCCGGAACGCCACCGCCGTCTCGCCGTACGACTCCTCGCGGTCGGCGACCTTCCGAAGTATTCCGCGCCGGTCGTCGCTGCCCGACGAGAGCGCCCGGAGGTACCGGACCGCGCCGGGCAGGGTCCCCTCGATGTTCGACCGCCGGGCGCTGGCCGCCCACTTCAGGTATATTCCCGACAGGGCGACGGTCGCGCGCTTGGCGGTGGCGGCACACGCGAGCGCCGCAATCGAGGCGGCGTGGCTGCGCGACAGCGCCGGCACGGAGACCCGGTCGAGCAACGGGATTCCGTCGTGGAGGAACGCCGCGACCGCCCGGAGGGTAGCGTCCGGAACCGCGACCGTTCCGAGGAACGTCCACGCGAACGCGAGACAGAAGACGAGCCACGACAGGCCGTACGCTCGCGCGAGATACACGTCGAAGCTCGTGGTCACGTCGGTCGCCCGATAGCGCTTCCTGTCGGTGGCGTGACGCCTCCGGTCGGCGTGTCGGGAGAAGAGGGCGTACAGCGCCCGGTCGAGCAGGCCGAGCGACCCCGCGCCGTAGCGAGTGTCGACCTCGCGCGTGGCCGAAGCCTCGGAGACGGTCATCCGGTCCCCTCCCCGGCGGTCGTCATCGCTCCACCTCCCGCTTCGCGCGCTCGACGGTCGCGGTCTCGTTGTTCTGCAGGTCGGCGAGGAACGAGAACAGTTCGTCGAAGTCGGTGACTCCCTCGCGTTCGAGGTACTGGACGTAGCGGTGCTTGCGGTGGAACTCCTCCTCGACGGTCTCGACGCTGCGGTCGGTGCGTTCCGCGAGACGGTCGAAGAAGTGCAGGCCGACCCGCCGCTCGTCGTCGCCGAGCTGGGGGTGGTCGTAGTCGAGTCGGAACCGGCCGTCGCGGTCGCGCCACGCGACGGCGTTCCAGTACACCGTCGTTCCTTCCTTCCGTATCTCGCCGCAGCGGCCGTCGCAGTCGGCGAACTCCGCCTCGCTGACGAGTTCGACCACTTCGCCGACGTACCGCTCGCCGTCGACGTGCTGGGGGAAGACGACGAGGTCTATCTCGCGCAGGAGATACGGCGGCAGGCCCTGCTCGATGACGCGGTTGATCAGCTTCTCGATGTCGTCCGCGTGGGTCGTGCCGAGCACGCCGTGGCCGGTGTTGAGCGTCTCGGCGAACGTCTCGAACGACGCCTCGGTGTTTATCTCGGCGATGACCTCGACGTCCGGATTGAGGTAGTTACACTCGGTCATGAGGTCGGCCATCGTCACGCGCTTGTAGTCGCTCTCGTGGTCCCGCGTGGTGAGCGAGACCCCGGTCTCGTGGGGAAGTTCGACTTCGCGAGACCCCTCGTCGATGGAGATGGGGCGGTCGGAGTAAGGGATGAACGGCATGTGCGCGTTCTATAGTCGATATCTACTAGTAGAGATGATGCCTTTGAGCAGTGAAATGGCGGTATTGACCGCCACTCACATAAACACGCATTGTAGTGCGAGCTTTGGATGCCTGAGGTACTTGTTCGTCGGGTCCCTCAGTATTGAGCCCGCCTGTTATGGCGGTAACTCTTCCCGATTTATCGACGAACAGGGGATTTTCACCCCGTGTTGATATATGATCTACTTCCCCTCAAAACTATCGACCTCATAAGAACGAAAATTGCCACTATAGCGCTCGTAGCGATGGTTTATGGTACTTTGAGGGGGTAGAACTATCCATGTACAGCCGTGTATAACTACGTGTATGGTACAGGGAAAATCCGTCGCCCGTTTACCGTGTACAGTGGAGACCCGTGACGAGGTGTTGAAGCCGCTGAAGCGGGCAGACGAAACATACGACGAGTTACTACGTCGGATGGCAATGCAGTACGACCCTGACATTGCTCACGACGGCCCGAGACTCATGGAACCGTGAACGACCAGAGTAACGTGCTTGCCACTGGTTGGCGGACGAATGCGGTGAGTTCACAGGGCGTACAGACAGTCCGTCGGCATGGACGAGAGTACCTGCAGTTCCCACTCGTTCCATTGACGGAGATGGTATTGGACTATCCGGAGACGGGAACGAAAGAATACCTGCCAGCCGAGCACATCACCGAGACGGTTGACTTATGGGGTGGAACTGCCCTTACCTACGTTCATCCGGAGAATCGGACGCAGACGGTGCGAGACCCAGATGCGTTCATGGGTACAGTTATAGGCGCGTTCCATGACCCTACCGTGCTCGATAGTGGGGGGAAACTACGTGGGAATGGTGTTATCGATGTGGAGAAAGCTGAGGCCCTCGGTGGCAATGCGGCGAAGTTAGTCGAGTTGCTGCAACGCGGCGAGCAGGTCAGCGTGAGTGCGGGGTATGCGACGATGAACGACAAGGACCGGAGCGGACAGTTCGACGGCGATCAGTACGATCTCGTGCAAGGTCCACCACTTCCCGACCACATCGCGGTGTTCCCGAGTGATTCGCAGGTGCAGGCGCGGTGTAGTCCAGAGGATGGGTGTGTGGCACCAAAGAGAAACGCTCACCAGTATGGGCAGGCAGCGAATCAGCGAGCGAACAACGGAGTGAGAGCCAATATGAGTAAGATGGCTATGAACGGCGGTAGTACAGTGTTTCCGAATAAGGACGAGCGAGAGAAGGCTATCCAGACGATTCAGCGAGAGCTACCCAATATCGGCCCCGACATTCGACAGAACGGCGATAAAGACCTGTTGATGATCGCACAGGGCGTCGGGTATTCTCTTCCCGAATGTGACTGTAACGGGTCGTGTGACTGTTATCGGAACAACGCACGTCGCCAGTCACATCGGCGGGCGAATATGGCGGCTGTCCCCGGTCGGATGAGTCGGGACCTCGACACAGACCAGTCCCGTGGTGACGACCCTGAGGAATATCCTGCTGGTGGACGGAGTTCGTGGGAACGTCGAAAAGTCGGTCTCGACGATACGCCGAACGACTCCGACACGTTCCCTGCTGGTGGTCGCAGTGCGTGGGAGCAGCGAAAGAAGACGAAACAGACTTCAAGTAGTGATGGAACGTCTACGACAGCTAATTCTAGTACTGTTCCCACGGGCACTCGGTCGTCCTACCAGCAACGCCGAAACGCGACGAGTGACGATGAAGAGGTGAAATCGTGGCTGGATAGCGAGTATCCGCTCGCGGCTAAGCGCCACGCGAAGGAGCGCGAGAAACGGCGGAAGCGCCGGCAAGATCTGCAAGAGCAATTCAAACGGAATGAGGCACGATATCAGCAGCAGAAAAACGGTGACCAGTGACATCCTCCCCGCCGTTCACGGCGGGACTCTCTCCGTGACCAGTAGCTGTCAGTACTACTGACTTCTACATAGCACGCGATTATGAGCACCAAATTGCGGAACGGCGGTGATGTAATCCCGATTTCGACGGCGGCTCAGAACCGTAGCTGAGTAAGGTGTACACGTGTACACACTCCAGTCGAAGTCGTTGTGTACACGTGTACACACACTTCTGTGGTGGGTGTGTGTGTTGTGGGGTGCGGACGGTGATGCGGATGACTAACGTGAGAACGCAGTCAGTCACGCCGATCAACTGACCACCACATACACAACTCCTTCTCTGTACGGATGTCTGACTCGACGCCGTGAGTATTCACACGAGTGGCGATTATCGCCACACCAAAGTTTTCTTACCTAACTGATATCGCCACGTGGCGATAGATGTACTACCGTTAGTATCAGAAATAGCACAAACTTTAAGGTCGTGGCCGTTGTATATATAACTGTACGATGACCGGTGAGCGAACGGCAGACGACGTCTCCCGCGACTGGATGGTTCACGGTGCCGATGGCGATTTTGTCGAGCAGTACGACGAGGACGACGTCCTTGCCGTTCTGAAAGCGCGCAGCGACAAAGCGGAGCCGATGACAGCGCAAGAAATCAGCGACCAACTCGGCCGCTCACGGAGCGCCACGTACACGAAGGCAATGACGTTAGTCGAAGCGGGCGTGATTCAGTCGAAGAAAACCGGTGCCCGTGGCCGCGTTTTCTGGATTCCGCTCTACGGTCAGCGTGAAGGTGATACACACAACTAAGGAGTAATTGACAGCAGGAACGGAGAACTTTGGACGGGGTCTCCGTTCTACCGTGCTGATGTGACGTGAGTACTCCGGACGACGACGATGGCCAAGTCGTCCATCCCTGCATACGTGGTGCAGGTTGATGGCTGTTCTGGTCTCCTCCGTCGTCGTCTGAAAATCAACTGCGGTAACAGACGACTCCACGTATGGCAACAAACAGAATGACGGACGACGCGAATTGTGGCCCCTCATACTCTGATGGGCCCGATACTGAACGGTATGCACAGTTCTTGGACGATGCGCCTGGGTGGCTTCACTACGAAAAAGCCTGTATTGACCGACTCACGCGGTCGGAGGTGAATCACCTTGCTCGTCAGGAAATCGGACGCCGGGACTACGACGGTCCAATCGAGGATGACCCACGCGCTATCTGGGCGTGGTTGTTCGTCGAGTACGTGCTATACCGTGACGAGGACCGTGCGGGCTATGCGGACGGTGATGCGGATGACTAACGTGAGAACGCCGTCGCAGAGCCGAGTCACATCGGACCATCACGCAACCAGAGACGGTGTACACGTGTACACACTCCAGTCGAAGTCGTTGTGTACACGTGTACACACACTTCTGTGGTGGGTGTGTGTTGTGTGGTGGGGTGCGGTGTGTCGGTGGTGGTCACCGTGGCTAAGCACGACGTGCAGGCGAAGGCGCGTGTTCCGTCTGACCTCCGTGATGCGGTGAAGGCGTCGAATACGTCTCTCTCGGAGGCGGCGCGGAATGGAATGAAGATGGCGGTGTACGACGAGAAAGTGGTCGAAGCCGAGGCGAAGAACGAGGTGGATTATGAGCAGTATACGAACTGGGAGTCAGCGATTGACGCACTAATTGCGGACTTAGAGAGCCGGGACGCTGAGGCATTCACTCGTGCGGAGGTGACGGACATGCTCGAAACGCTCTGTGACTCACAAGGCGAGGCAGTGAACCGACGGATACAGAAGCGAACGCAACAGCCCGAGACGGGTCATGAGGACGAATTGGAGGACGCGCTGGCGGACCTCGAAAGGAAGACAGTACGGCACTCGTCGGATGGAATAACTGGCCCGCGTGTTTTCCCTGACCATTCATCGGTTATAGACGTTTCTCGTGAGTTTGGAATGCGGCCTGAGGACGTTATCGAGAAACTGCAAGAGCGGAATCCGGACGTGCCATCGCAGGCGTTTGAGGAGGGAGGGTCGGGGGTACGTGACTGGAACGGACTCCCTACGCAGCAAGCGGAGATCCCTGTCGAGGACCGTGAACCGTGCGACGAACGACAGTCGAGTTCGCAGTCGACTATGGCGACTGACGGTGGTGACGTGTGGGAATGATAGACTGCAATCCAATCGACGTAAAGTCGGCTGAGAGGGCCAGAGAGCGGTTCGAGGTGAAGCGAGAGGAACGAGACGAAGTATCGTGCTGGCCGTGGACAGCGGACACATGGAGTGGCGGTTACGGTCGCTTCTATCTCGACGGTCATCGCTATCACGCCCACCGGATTGCGTGGGTGTTAGCGTACGGAGAAGACCCCGGTGACAACCTCGTACTGCACGACTGCGCTAATGTGGAATGTGTGAATCCGATGCATCTCTACGTAGGTGATCAGTCCGACAATATGCAGGATGCGAAGGACTGGCGCGGGAAGGACGTGTTCGGTGGTGAGGATCATCCGAACGCGAAGCTCTCGGTAACTGATGTTCGGGAAATTCGGGACCGATACGATGTAGAGGACGTAACGCAGGCTTCCCTTGCCGAGGACTACGGTGTCTCGGATACTACCATCAACCACGTTGTGAACGAGGTGCTGTGGACGTATGCCTGAGACGGGTGACGACACGCAGATGGCTGCCGCCTACCCGACGAACGACCAGTACGAGCGCTGGAAGGAGCAGGCCGACGAGTTCGACATGAGCGTGTCCGGATTCATCGCCAGCATGGTTGAAGCGGGGATGAAGAAGTTCGAGGCGTCGGTCGAGCCGGATGAGACAAATCGGGAACTCCGCGAGCAGCGCGATGATCTCAAGCACGAACTCGATGATGCCCGAGAGCGAATTAGCGATTTAGAGGACCGTCTGTATCGGTCTGATTCGGCGGAGATTCGCCGCTTCGTCGAGAGGAATCCGGGTGCGAGTTTCGAGCGTATCACCAGCCATCTGCGTGAGACGGTTCCGGAGCGTGCTAATGAGCACTTGGCGGTCATGGAAGGGGAGTCGGTCGAAGTCCACAATGACGCCTACTATCCGCCCGCTGAAGTCATGCAGGAGGAGGGTCGGCGATGAGTCATCCGAAGAAGTCGCTGGACCCGAGCGACCGACTCGGCGTCTACAAGCGGCTTGCTGACGTGCCGAGCCGCTACCGTCTCTACCACCATGCAGACGCCTATGAGGGTGATGATACGTGGCAGGAGTTCTGCGAGACGTACGAGTACGAGCAGGGAAGCCACGCTCGCTACGAGGAGGAAGTAGACCGCGCTGGTGACCACTGGAAGGGCCACATGGCGGGCCGTGAGCGACACCACGCGCTCGCCACCCCGGACGACGTAGAGGCGTGGTGTGCGGACCTGCTAGCGGACAAGTCCGAGCGACGAGCGTATGACTACTGGCTTCGCGTCAATCGCTTCTACAACTGGTTGCAGTGGCACAGCGACCATCCACACGTCTACAATCCGGTGCTAATGGCCGCCGTGGTCGGTGACGAAGCGGGAGCGGTGTGGCGGTGGAAAGCCCATGAGAATCGGCAGAACCGTGCGGAGTACCGGAGGCAGGCCGATGAGTGACGTTCCGACGGCAACGGGCAGCAGTAGTTCGGCGGAGAAGGTGGCGGATGCGTTCGGGAAGACGACGGACCCGCTGGCCGAGTTCGAGGAGACGTTCAATGAGTTGGATATCGACCCGTTCATACCGTTCATCGAGGACGTGCTATTCTCAAAAAACCTGCACAGCGATACGAGGCGGAACTATCGGAGTGTCTTCGGTGACTGGCGTGAACACATGCAGAGCGAAGGGCGGAGTCCTGCGTGTCCGAGCGACGAGCACGTCGTTCGATTCATCGAGTGGCAGTCATCGCCCGACGGTGCAGACAATCATCCGCGAACGGTGAAGGGGAAACTGCGGAAGCTGAATCGAGCCTACGAGTATTGGCAGGATTCGGCGGCGTTCCCGCACCCGCAGGACTACAACCCGTTCACGCTCGCTCGTAACAAGGTGAATCTCGCAGTGCCGGACGGCAAGCAGCACCGCCGAATTCCGGTCGAGGAGTTGCGTGAGATGGTTCGCGGCGTCACCCATCTTCGTAATCGGGCGATTATCTGCTTCCAGTTCAAACTCGGGCTGCGTGCTGGTGAGGTGGCGAACATCCAGTTAGCCGATATTGCGATGGAGAACGCCGAGATTCAACGGCACTACCCAGAGATAGCGGCGGAAGACCGGCTTGCAGGCCGGTCGAACGCTATCTATATTCCACCGGGCGACGAGCGACCGGGAAACAAGTCTGGCCGAGCGCGGATGCTCCCGCTTGATGACGAACTTCGGCGACTGTTAGTACGGTATCTGTTGGTGCGTCCGGAGAACGACGAGCCGTGGTTGTTCCTCTCGGAGACGAGCCATACGCAGATGGACCACAAGGGTGTGAACTCGGTGTGGAAGAAGGAGTTGTATCCAGAGTACGCTGAGACCGAGGAGTATCGTCCGGTGACGAGCCACTTCGGACGACACCGCTTCTCGACGTGGTGGCGTGTTGAGCAGGAGGTGAACCGTGAACTGGTGAAGTACATGCGCGGAGATTCAGTGGAGAAGGGGTCGATGAAAGAGCCGATTGATTCGTACCTCCACACGTATTACGAGGACATCGAACAGCTGTATCGAGAGAAAATCTATCGCCTTGGCATCTGATTTGGAATTCAATCGTCGGGACGCATTTCCTTTTCTAAGTCAATAATCGCGTCAAAGAACCCTTCAATATCATGGTCATTGACGCTCATAAAGCTGAATCTAGCTACTGTCGGACTAAGATGGTCTTGGGTGTCAAGATGTTCTACCTTGATATGATATCCATTTAGTACTGCTTTGCCTCCTTTGCTTTCCCAGAACCTCTCTGGAATTGTCTTCCTTTCATATCTCACTACCACCGTTGATTCGCCAGACATTGATCCGGTAAAGAATTTCCTTAGACGGTAAAAGAATCTAGAGTCTTCATGTACACGGACATTGTCGACTGTGACTCCCCAACTATCAGAGTACTTCGTAACTTCTTGCAGGCGTGCATTGAGGAATCGTTCTCTTTCACGGTCTGATTCTAAACCGTTGAGTCTCGACTGGTACGCTATGAATCCAGAGAGCATAGCCGACACAAGCACGACGTATTCTGTGGGTATAGTCCCTAATTCCATGTTTCAACCATTATGTTCCGAATAGATTATAGTATCTTTCTTAGCCGAGAGATATGACTTGCCGACTATCTACTAGTAGATACTGATATCTCGCGTTCAGCAGCGTCGTCTTGCCGACGCCGGTGGGTCCCGAGAACAGCGCGACGCCGTGGTGCTCGTACAGCAGCCACAGCAGGGTGACGATTTCGGTGGAGACGCTACCATTGTCGAGCAGGTCGACGGGCGTCATCGTCTCCGGTGCCTGCTTGCGGATGGAGATGTGGGGGCCGCCCTCGGTGATAGCCGGCAGTGCGACCGCACAGCGTATCGTCTCGGCGTGGGGAACGCCCTCCGGCGAGAGGTTCACCTTCGCGCTCGGACTGGAGGCGTTCAACTCGACGCCGTCGGCGGCCGCCATCTGCGTGACGACGTTGACGAACGTCGACTCGTCCTCGAACGCGAGGTTCGTCGGCACGCGCTCGCCGTGGCCGATCCGCCTGCCGCGCGGGACGACCTTGATGCGCTCGCCGACGCGGTTGGCCTCGATGTCCTCGAGCAGACCGTCCCGGATGGGGACGGTCAGTTTGCCGTGGCCGACGTAGTCGCGCATTAACCCGCTAAATCACCTACGTAATACAAGCGACGTTCTCGCCGAAGGGAGGGGGACGGCGTGAGCGCCGACGCTGAGGGCGAACGTCAAAGAGGCGGGGGCCAGCCCACGTTACCCGGCGCTCCATGGTCGGGGACGCGGCGGGAGGAGGACAAGACCCGATTATGGTCATACCTTTCAAACACGCCGGAGGGAGTCCCTCTCTCGGGGCTCGTGTCTCACGTATTCGGAGCGGCGAGCGGCGACTACTCTAACACGGACTACAAGTTCGCCAAGAGGTTCCTCGAACGGCGCGAGGAGTTCCTAATCGCCCGACAGGACGGGAATCTGTGGGTCGAGCCGACCATCAGCGGCCTACACTTGAACCGTAGTAAGCAAAGCGTCGAAACGCGAGACGGCGCGGGGGAGGCGGAGTCAAGGGCGTCCAGTTTCGCAGGCAAGCACATGACGATAGGGAGCGACGCGACGCGGTCGAGTTTGCTCCGGAGTCTGGCGGCGAAAAGGGAGGGGACGGAGGACCGGTTCAACGTGTTCGAGCGGGTTCGAGGAGAGGGGGCGGAGTATCTGGCTCTCCCGTATTCTACGCGGTTCAATTCGAAGCGCCGGGTCAGTTCGCTCCAGGCTCGCTATCGGGAGGCGTTCGAGGAGGCGGGGGAGAGGTTCGACCACGGGGTCATGCTGACGGTAACGACGGACCCAGGGAATTTCGAGTCTATCGCGGAGGCAGCGGAGTCGCTCATGGCGACGAAGAACGCGCTAACGGACAGATTTGCGTATGACCCGGAGACGGGGCCGAGTCGTCCAGGTCGGAGGCTCCCGTCTATAGCGGTTCCGGAGTTCACGGACAGCGGCCTCCCGCATATTCATATCGTGTATTTCGGGACAAGATGGCTTGAGGCGGCGGATTCGCTCTCAAACTATCTAGCAGATAGGCAGGGACGTGTGTTTCACGCGACGCCGATAGCGAACCGCGGCGGGGAATGGGCGTTCTCGGGGCGAGAGCGAGCCGAGAGCGGACGCGAGGGCGAAGTGGGGGAAGAGGACGGATATAGCGAAGGGCGGGCTCGGAGCGCGGGAGGGAGCGTCTCTCAGTATCTGTCGAAGACACTCCGAGTTTTGGACGAGTTCGCGGATACGGCTCCGGCCGAGCTTCACGACATGGCAACCTCGGGAAAGGAGATCAGCGAGTTCTGGAAGCTCACCCTTTACTGGGCGACAAACCTTCGGTTTTTCACCCGTTCGCCATCGCTCTCAGAGAGCAAGAACGACGAGAAAGCAACACTCCCACATATTACGTGCTGGCGGTTCGTCGGCGCAGCACAGTACAAAGAAATTCCTAGCTCAGTCCGAGCGCAAGCGATTTTTATAACCCGTTCAGGAAATACGCTCGATCCTCCTCACTGAAAGATTCAAATTAACCTATCAGGAGAGAATATCCATAAGCTCCTCATTTCCTAAAACCCCATCTATTAGCTTAGGGTACCAGGCAACATTCAAATCATATTTTGTTCTTCTAGTCTTTTTGCTGCCTTCAGCAGAGCTATCTTGAGGTTCAGTCCACAGCTGGGTACCTGTATTAAGATCATCTCCAGCATCCCTATAGAACGTGGCTGAGTGAACCCCTAACAAATACACTTCTTTTATTCTCTCTTCCGGTACCTCCCCTTGTGTATTCTGGATCCCTCGATCTGTCATTATGACTGGACTACCACTAGTACCGGGATGCATTCGAGCATCCGTTACAAAATATGGTTTTCCATCGAAGGGGCGTCCATATGGACTTGATATCAATGCATTCCTTTTTATAGGGAAGAAAGTGGAACGGTCAGCAAAGTCACCAGGATATCCTAATATAGTCACATTATTGTCAGGGACTATATTATCATGAATGTAATGTTCACGGGTAAAGGCGAGGCTTCCGGTTATAGCGTTATTGTAAAACCCTTCCTCAAGAGTACTTAGCTTCTGGTTTATTGGTACTATAGCAATATCTATCTGATCGCCATAGATATGTCCGTACCAGTCCACTCCTTCTCCATGCTTCAGAGGAATATCGAAATGGCGAGTACTTTCTAGATCGTCATAGTCCCTAAACCAAATCCTCGCTTCTGTCGGAGAGACATCCTCAGGGTCAACTACGTGTCGGTTTGTAACAATGTATGTTTTCCCCCTATAATTCAGAAAGAAACCCGTTCCACCTCCTTCTTCGTCTTTATAACGGATCGGGGTCGTCGTTGTAAATTCAGGATTAAGCTGACTTTTGTAGATCATTCTCAGGCAATAATTAATGCTATCTTAGAATAAGCTTTCCGAGTACACTCAGTCTTAACTCTGCGGTCGAGATCCACGAATAAGAAAAAGGGGGACAGTGAGATAATGCCGCCTTATTTCATTGCGTCAAATTTCTAGACCAAAATTTCTAATGTCCGTCCTTGAGCTGCATATTATCTGCACTTTAGCGATATAGAAGCCATGCAAATACATGCAACTCAGACGGAAGATAGACTTACAGATATCTCCATAACTCGAATAAATAAGGAAGCCAATTTTATATCTAATTCGTATTTTGTCGACCTTAACGGGCTTTAAAAAACAGTCAATAACTATTCCTGTAAGAATATCTGGGTATATTTGGGGGTCTGCTACTAATTCCCCGACGATAATCGCTGTACAGTGTAGGGGTAAAGAATCAACTTCTGATTAAAGTTATAATCGGAAGTGGACGAGAACCGTTCTATTGCCTATTCTCAAAAATAGACCGTCCAAGTAGTAGAGCTAGAAGCGTACAATCAAATCTTCTATCACAATAAACTGATAAATTGGAGAAAAAATCCGAGTATAAGCAGTGCCGCTCCCCAGGCTCCGAATGCAGATTGTACTGGAGATTCTAACTCGTTAAATTCACCGGGCTCCAATGTAGGCTCTTTTGACAGAAGGAACCCTCCACTAAGATCTAAAATCAATCCATATGATTGATTATTAATCGTATGTATTTGGGTTACATCACTGGCCCAGATTATAAGTTCTATCATAAGCAAAATTCCGATTCCTTGTACTGGATATGAATTTGCTATCTTTTCTTTGTGACTTTGACCTCCTTCTTTCATTTTTTCATCTTCTTCATTTTCGCTTTCTTCATTATTAGTGTCGATCAGATATACTATTCCTTGGTTCAGATAACCTAGCGTTATATCTGCTACTTTATTTCTATCGTATATAAAGTATATAAGGAGACTTACTTCAAGAAGAGTTCCTATAACGCTAAGAAACAGTGATTGGGTAGCCCAATAAAAGGAGAAAAAGGCTAGGAGGATAGCAAAGATTCCAGCAGTGATTCTTAGCATGTTTATTCGTGTTTCTTCTAAATACTTGACCATAACAGGGTAGAGGTACTATTGTTTTATAATATATTCTACTTAGATTTTCTCTAGATGGTTTTCCGCCGCGTCTATACCACAAGGAATTGCAGTCAAAGGGATTACTTCGAGGAGCAGCCAAATACAAAGCGACATAGAATCTCTCTATGGATAAATTTCAGCATGGGAATGCGAGAATCTATAGAACAAGTAGGGAGAGCAGAAGGACGACAACAGGCCGAGCGAGCTGCCCGCCGCGCGGCGACGGGACGCCTCGACCTATACTCTTTTACCGTAGGCTGAGAGAAAGGCTCGCAAGGAGGTATCTAACGAGTCTACATTCGGGAAAGAAGGTTCCGAAGGAACGCTGGCACGTTCCCACGGAACTAGTCGAGCGGATTCAAGCCGCCCACACAACAATCTGGCAAGATTGAACGTCGCCGTTCATGCGACGGCAGGGAGCCGTCACTCGTTTTGACGGTTCGCGGGGGCTTCAAAGTTCTCCCTTAGCCGGGGAGAGTCCGTTCATACATCCCGTCTCTCGGACTCACTTCTTCCGGGATTCGATATGAGTGCGATACAGGATCTACGTGAGGCAAGCGGAGTAACGGACGAGCAGGATAGTGAGCGCGTCGAGGCTCTCGGCGACCTTGACCGCGGCGACCGCGTTCGGCTGAGCGGGGATTCGGTCATCTACGAGGTCGAGGAGTTCGGCTCGGTCGGCGGCGAGGGTCGGGCGCGGCTTTCGACGGGAGCGTGCGGAGCCACGCGGCTTTGCGTCGGCAAGGACGCGGACGGCGATCTCCGAGTCTGGCGGTCGGACGCGACGGATTCGGTTGAACTCGACGCGACACTGCTCGGGGCGGAGTTCTACGAACAAGATTCTCTCGTTCGAGCAGAACGGGAGGACGAACAATGAGCGAGAACAGCGGCGGCGCGGAGGATACACTTGCCATAATCGGACAGCATGAGGAGGCGGTCGAAGTAGTCGCGGAGCGAGACGACTCGCTCGGAGCGGCGGCTCGTATGATGCTCTCGGCTGAACGAGGCGAGGAAATCGCTAAGAAAGACTATGTAGAAGCAGGATTCTCGGCTGAATCGTCTGACTCGACCAACTTCGGGGATCTCGGGAGGGTCGTATGGAATCATACGTCGACGCCGTCGGACGAGGAACTCAAAGAGGCAGGGCGGCGAGTTCTTCGAGCGGCGAAGGAGGTCGAGGACGAGGGACGCGTATAATGCCGGAGCTACTCGTCGGGAGCGAGTCCTTCGACTTGCTTAGCGAACGCTTGAGGGTCATCGACTGCGTCGAGCATGGCACGGAGCCCTTCGCGTTCGTCGGCGGCGAGTTCTGTCTCGGAGAGAGCTGTTTGAGCGATTTCGCTTCGGAGGTTTTCGGCTCCTTCTCTCCGTCGGCGGGCTTCGGGAGTAACGGGGACGCCGCATTTCGGGCAGTATTCGGCGCTCGGGTCGAGGACTTCTCGACAAGTTCCACAACGCGCTCGCTTTCGGCTCTCTCCCTCGTCTTCATCAACGATTCCAGCACTAACGCCGATTTGCGTATTCATCTCGTCGGCTTCGACGTGTTCGTACCGTTCGAGCATACTCGGGTCCTTCCACCCGGCTCTATGCTGGATTTCCTTGGACGAGTAGCCTTCGCGCAACATCCGTGTAACTGCGGAGTGACGCCAATTATGGGCGTTCACGGGTTTATCTATGCTTGCTCGGTTCGCAGTCCGCTTGAGATTTTGCCGAATCGTATCGTGAGCCATCGCTCCGTCGTCTCCATCTTCGGGCCGGTAGTATCCCGGCATTTTGTGGAAAAGTGGCGCTTCGGGCTCGTCAGACCGGGGATGATGAAGGTTCAGATACGTTCGGAGGTCGGCGACGCTATCAATGAGCGGATAAGCATGATGCGGCGCGGCTTTCAGGCTACTGGCGTTCTGATTCGGGGTATAGACCGGCGGTTCGGAGTCAAGGTCGAGGTCTTTGATTCGGAGCGTCGCAAGCATACTAATGCGGGCTCCAGTATCCATCAACATCGCCATGAGCGCCGTATCGCGGGGATTCGCGGCAGCCTTCCGCATTTCCTTGAGGTCGTCTGTCGTGAGCATATTCTTCGGGTCGATATTCCGGTCGGCGCTATTCGACCTACTCACACTGATTTCTTCGACAAAATCCCGGTTATAGTAGTCAAAGAACTTGCGGAGGTACGATTTGTAGGAACTCATCGACTTCTCGGAGAGCGGATTCCCCTCGCCACGACGGAATTTGACGGCGGCGAGAACGCTCGTAACGTCGTCTTTGTCGCTCACGTCCATGAGCGGTATATCGGATTCGGTCGCGGCGACCCGGAGTTTTCCGTACATTCCTTCGACCGTATGGCCGCTCAGGTCCTCGTTCACGCGACGCTGTCGGACGTAGTCTCGGATAGCGTCGGCGTCGGTATCAGTTACCTCTCCTCCCTCTTGAGCGTCTTTGAGTCGCTCCTCGGCGTTCTGAACACGCTTCGGGAGGTCGTAAATGTCGTAGTCCCCGGTCATGCGATGCGCCAGAGTACCGGGTCGTACTACGTAGGAGTTTTGTCAGGGTTATCGCGCAGGACGTAGTAGACGAGGTCGGTCAGTCGGTCGTCGGAGAAGCGGTGGTCGACCGGCGGCACCGCGAGGTCGTACTCGGCGAGCGCTGTCCGCAGGCGGTACTTCGCGGCGTCGAACCACGCCCGGGTGTTTCTGGCCGTCAGACGGCGAGAGAGGAACTGTCGTGCGCGCTCGCGGACGAACGCTGCCCGGTCGTCGACGACGCCGTCCACGTTGGTCTCCCAGATGCGCTCTTTGCACTCGTCGATGAGGTCCTCGTCGCCCGGCAGCAGGTTCGGTTCCAGCACGGCGTACTTCGTGGCGAACGAGTCCGCTCCGAGCAGATGTTCGCGGTAGACGACGACCGGGACCGAGAATCCGCGAAAGTCGACGGCGTGCGTTTCGACGCGCTCGCTGGCGAACTGCTCCAGGTAGTCGGCGTCGGCGGGGAGGTCTGTGTCGGCGGGCGCGTAGTCGTCGGTGTGGACGACCAGACGGTCGCCCGCGGCGTCCGCCACCTCGATGGCGTCGTCCAGCGCCAGCGGCGTCAGTCGCCCGAGACAGAGGAGTTCGGCGAGCGCGTGGTACTCGACGCGGCGCCGGGCGCTCTTCGTGAGGTCGGTCAGTCGGTCGACGACGCGGCGGTACTTCGGGTCGAAGCCCGCTTCGACCTGCTCGACCGCTCCCTCGCGGGTGAGCGGTCGCCGCAGGTTCGCTCCCTCGAAGTGGTCGCGGATGCGCTCCAGTGCGTCCTCCTCGCTCGGCCCGAGCACCGGTTCGCGGACGTCGTAGCGAAACCCCTCCTCGGTCTCGCGGACGGTGGCGACCACGTCCGGAAACAGTTCGCGCTGAGTGCGCACGTCCGGCGCGTACCAGGCGTCCGAGTCGTCCGGCGGAATCGGTGGCGGGACGACGCCGTCGGCGTCGCTGGCGCTCTCCGACCGGAGTTCCGGCGATGAGCTGTCTGGCATAGAACAAACTGGAAGCTCTATGTAATTTAAATCTTAGTGATGTGTAATCGGGGTGACGGCGGCCGTTCGAGCGTCCTCGTCGAACGGAGGAGGGGCGGCTCAGGCGTCGAGGGTCGAGCCGCAGTCCGGACATTCGAGACGCATCCCGTCCTCGGAGACGTCGACCGCGAGCACGTCGCTGTCGCACTGGGGACAGGGCTGGGGCGTCCGCAGTTCGGTCGAGGGCCTCGGCGCACCGAGCGCGAGGGCGACGACCGCGTCGTCGCCCTCGTTGCGGCCCTGCTGGAACTCGCCGGGCGCGAATCGAATCGCCTCGCCCGCCCCGACCTCGACCGTCTCCGTCTCGCCGGTTGGGTCGTCCTTCGTCTCGAACGTCGCGGTCCCGGAGACGACGTAGAACACCTCCTCCTGGTCGAGGTGGGCGTGGAGTCCGCCCGCGAACGCCTCGCCCGGGTCGAGCGCGTAGCGGTTGATGGCGAGGTCGGACGTGCCGAGCGCCTCGGTGAGACCGCGACGGTCGACGCTCTCGTCGGCCAGCGTCTTCGGCTCCACGTCGTCGATATCGACTCGTTGCATGCGGGCCGACCCACGGACTACGGCGTGAAAGCTCTACTCCTCGCCGTCCTGCCGTCGGTGTCGTCGGCGCGGTCGCGCTCGCTGACCGAGCGGCGGTCGATTTCGCGAGAAAACGGGCGTCTGCGGCTCTCGGGGACCGGTGAGCGTCGGGCGGCGGTTATCCGAGGGTCGAGGGGTCGACGGTTTCGCCGTCGACGTAGACGCGGAGGGAGTCGGGAGCCGAGAAGTTCGTGATGTCGCCCTCGACGACGTAGCTGTCCTTCCAGGGGCCGACCCAGCCTTCGGCGGTCGCGCCAGAGACGACGTCGTCGGACTCGATGCTGGCGTTCATCGCCTTGCTCTTCTCGATGCCGCTGCTCGCGCTGAGTTCGTAGTGCGTCCAGCCGTTCGTCGACCGACCGTCGAGGGTGACGGCCCGAGTCGCGGGCTGGCTGCTGGTGGACGCGCTGGCACCGTCGAGGTGGCCGTCGATCCAGGAGAGCAGGTCGTCGACGTCGTGGTGCGGCGAGGTGGTCTCGCCGCCGAGTTCGAGCGTCGGCGTGAAATCGACGTCGGCGTCGTCGGCGGCGCCGATGGTCGCTTTGACCTCGTCGTCGTATCGGCCGGATTCCGCGCGGTCGATGGCTTCGCTCACGTCGTCCACGCCGGTCGCCCGCATGCGGTCCGCCATCTCGTCGTACGTGACCGTCCCGGACACCTTCTCGTCGAACATGTCGCGGAAGAACGCCCAGTAGTTGTCGGGGGAGACGTTCCAGGCACCCAGCGCCGCTTCCGAGACGAGCGGGTCGCTGTCGGAGATGTAGTAGTACGACGAACCGTGCGAGGTGTGGCCGGGGCGCTCGTAGGCGTGTGCCCGGTAGCGGAGGTTCAGGTCGCCCGCGGCGACGTACTCCTCAACGACGTCGTCGAGGTTCTCCTGGACGAACTCCTGCGTGTACGGACATTTGAAGTTCCCGAACAGGGTCGCCGTCGGGTTGTCCGCGTCCGTGCCCATGGTCGCGTACGTGAGCGAGTCCGCGTCGTCGGGGACGGGTGCGCCGCCGACGGACGCCGCGCTCGCTGCCGTCGTACTTCCGAGGCCGATCGCTGCAACTGCACCGGTCGCTTTCAGAAACTTCCGTCGCGATGAATCGCTGTTCGACATCCGTTGTGTCACTGGAAGCACGGGGGTAAAGACCCGGACGATAGTTCAGTCTCTCCGAACACTTCTGCACGGTTTCACGACCGTTTCGAGGCCGCTCCGTGGGAAACGCTGGCTCACGGACCGCCCGCCGTCGGCGCGCGGACGAGGCGACGAACCGGCGTTTCGGGTTCGAGAGGTCGCCGAGGGGCCGATTTCGTCACGGTCCGAGGCCGACGTCGCCGTCTCGCGAGCGCCCCCGAGTCGCGTTCTGCTGCCGTTCGCCGACCGTTTCACACCCTTTCACCACTGTTTCATGCGAATGGCTTCCATGATTTTAGGGTGCCAGCGGCGCGCTCGCGACCGGTTTGCCCGTCCTCTCGGTCGTCGAGCGACCCCCTCGCGGGAGGACTTGCCACGTGAGCAAATCCTATCCCGCTGGACGGGCAGTGCCAACTATGGACGAGAGACGCGAACTGCTCGAACTGCTGCTGTCGGACGCCCGCGAGAGCACCGACGACCTCGCGCGACAGCTCGGACTCGACGAGGAAACGGTCGAGGACCTGCTCGCGGAACTGGAAGCCGAAAGAGCCGTCCGGGGGTACACGGCCGTCGTCGACTGGAACCGGGTGTCCGACGAGCACGTGATGGCGGCGGTCGAACTGAACGTGGAACTCGACCGCGAGACCTCCTACGACGACATCGCGAGCCGCATCGCCGGCTTCTCGCAGGTGTCGACGCTGCGTCTCGTCTCCGGCGACTACGACTTCGCGGTCGAGGTCGAGGGCGAGTCCATGCACGAGGTCTCCCGGTTCGTCGCCGACCGGATAGCGCCCATTCCGGAGGTGACCCAGACGGTGACCCACTTCATCATGGAGACGTACAAGGAGGCCGGTATCGAGTTCGACGACCGCGACGACGACCGCCTCTCCGTCTCGCCATGAAGCCCGCCGACCGCGTCCAGCGCGTCCCGCCGTCCGGCATCCGGCGCTTCTTCGAACTCGCCGAGGAGAAAGACGACGTCGTCTCGCTCGGCGTCGGCGAACCGGACTTCTCGGCTCCGTGGGCCGCTCGAACGGCCGCCATCGAGTCGCTCGAACGCGGGAAGACCTCCTACACCGCCAACCGCGGTATGCGAGAGCTCCGGGCGGCCATCGCCGACCACGTCGAGCGCTGGGACCTCGACTACGACCCCGCCGAGGAGATACTGGTGACGACCGGCGCGAGCGAGGCCGTCGACGTGGCGATGCGCGCGCTGGTCGACCCCGGCGACACGGTCGCGGTTCCGCAACCGTCCTACGTCTCCTACGTCCCCGGGGTCACGTTCGCGGGTGGCGAACCGCTGGCCGTCCCGACGCGCGCCGAGAACGACTTCGTGCTCACCCCCGACGACCTGGCGGCGGCGGGCGCGGCGGACGCCGACGCGCTCGTGCTCTGCTACCCGAACAACCCCACGGGCGCGACGATGTCCGAGGACGAACTCGCCCCGGTCGCGGCGTTCGCCCGGGAGCACGACCTGACGGTGCTCTCCGACGAGATATACGCCGCGCTCACCTACGAGGGCGAGCACACCTCCATCGCCACGCTCCCCGGTATGCGCGAGCGCACCGTCGTGTTCAACGGCTTCTCGAAGGCGTACGCGATGACGGGGCTGCGACTGGGCTACGCGCTCGGTCCGGCCGACGGCATCGGTGCGATGAACCACGTCCACCAGTACTCGATGCTATCGTCGCCGACGACCGCCCAGTACGCGGCGATAGAGGCGCTGCGCGGTTGCGAGGAGGACGTCCGGGAGATGCGCCGCGAGTACGACCGCCGCCGCCGGTTCGTGCTCGCGCGGTTCCGCGAGATGGGGCTGGACTGCTTCGAGGCCGAGGGCGCGTTCTACGCCTTCCCTCGCTGCGGCGGCGACGACGAGCAGTTCGCCGAGGACCTGCTGCGCGAGCAGTCCGTGGCGGCCGTCCCGGGCAGCGTCTTCGGCGCGGGCGGGGAGGGCCACCTCCGGGTGTCCTACGCCACCGGAATGGACGACCTCCGGACCGCGATGGACCGCATCGAGGCGTTCGTGGACTCGCGGTAGCGCTCTGCACTCGACGCCGGTTCTCGCCCGTCGGTCGACCCCCGGTCGCCGCGAACCGACCGCTTCTCGTTCAAGTGCTTCTGGCGACAAGGGGTAGATACGAAGAGGATTTCTACGGACCCGCTCGACCAGCCACGGGCGTCTCGTCTGAGACCTCACCGTCGCTCTTCGAACGCCGAGCGCAGCGTCCACTCGTCGTCGAAGAAGGGCGACCCCGGGAAGCCCGCTCCGCGCCAGAGCGCGTCGACGGGGTCGGCGAGTTCCGCGCGAACGTCGCAGTCGAAGCCGTCGAGCGTGACCGTGAACGGGGCCAGCAGGTCGGTCCGGACCGTGGCCGAGCCGTCCCCGGCGGAACCGACCCTGCCGGAATCGCCCTCGTCGGCGTCGAGCCGACAGCCCGCCGCGCCGAAGACGCCGATCGCGACGTGGACGGGACCGCGGGTCTGGTGGTACGCGAGCAGCCGGAGATACCGGCGGACGCAGGCGGTCAGGTCGAGTTCGAGCGCGCGACCGTCGAGACGAACCGTCCCGTCGTCCGCCTCGCCGCCGTCGCTCCCGTCGTCCTCGAACGGCAGCGCCGAGACGGACTCGACGACGCCGTTCGAGAAGAGATGCGCGTAGCCGCGGCACTCCCCGGCGTCCTCCACGTACGCGCCGAAGCCGTCGGCGGTCCACGTCCCGCGCGCGTCGCCCGAGTTCCCGAGGACGGGCAGTTGCGTGGGCCGGGTGGGGTCGGCCTCCGGCAGGACGCCGCGCTCGGAGAGGTCGACGGCGTACCCGTCGTCGTAGACGCCGTCCGGGACGAGGTGGACGACGACGCCCCGCGGCCGGTCGAACCCGAAGTAGCTCGTTCCGGAGACGACGGGGTCGAGGCGCTCCTGGTGGAGCGCGGTCGCCTGTTCGCTCGCTCCGCCGGCGTACTTGGCCGCCATCACCGCGTCTCGATAGCTCATTGACGAACCAGAGCGGTCGCGGGCGAAAAAGTGGACCGGTACGCCGGAACTTCACGGGGTATCGCGTGGTCCGACGTCACGCGACGAACGTTCTCTCGGCAAGTTGAGCCGCCCCGACAAGTAAATTAACCTATACGGCTCCGTCCGACGGACGGCCAGAGATACTTTTTTGGCATCGACCGTCGTCCAGACTGAAGCAAGATGGTTCCGTCTAAATCGTTGTCCACTCAGCGATTGATATTGCTCTTCGTCGTCTCGCTCGGCGTCGTCTCCGGGAGTATCTTTCTCGTCACCAACGATTTCGTGGGGGCTCCGGGCGGCAACGCCAGCGCCTCCCAGTACACGGACGTCACGAGCTGTACGACCATCACCGAACCGGGACAGTACGCTCTCAGGCGCGACGTCGGGGGAAGCGCCGGACTCTCCGAAAGCTGTATCACCATCAAGGCGAACGACGTGGTCCTCGACGGGTTCGGGCACACGGTCGACGGCAGGGGCGTGACCAACTCCACCGGCATCCGCGTCGAGGGCGAGTCGGTGACCGACGTCACCGTACGCGCCGTGACGGTGACCGACTGGAACCGCGGCATCCACGTGATGAACGGCTCCCAGGTCACCATCCGGAAGGTGAACGCGACGGCCAACGCCGAAGGCATCTCCATCTGGAACACTCGTCGGAGTTCGGTCACTCGGTCGGAGTTCCACGATAACCTGATCGGCGTCGTCGTCGACAACGCCAGCACGAACGTCAACGTCTCGGGCAACCACTTCGGGAACAACTACGCCGGCGACGTCAAACGCGGACGCGGTCGGCTTCGCTCGGACGCCGACGCGGAGTCCCTCGCCGCCGACCCGACCACCGCCTCGCCGCCGACCTCGTTCCTGGCGGAGCGACGGCACCGCGTCGCGACGTGACCTACGTTACTCGTCCGACCGCACCGACGCCGTCGATTTGCCCCTGTCCTCGTCCTTATCGGGCTTTATTTCGGCGAACCAGTCGGGGTACTCGCGTCGCTCGCGTCCCTCGAACGTCGGGTCGCCGGACATGGACTTGATGGCGCGGGCGTCGTCTTCGCTCCAGACCGCCCCGTCCTCGTGGAAGAGGCCGTTGACGACGCCCATCCGCCGGAGGCGGACCGAGTACGCCGGTTTCACCATCAGCGACCAGAAGAAGTTCCCGATGCCCGCGTCCGCGATTATCGGCGCCAGCGAGGAGTAGTCCGGGACGGCCTCTTCCTGGCTCACGTTCGCGAAGAACCCGTCCCCCTGACGGATGCGCTGCCACTCCGACAGCCAGACGGGAGCCTGCATCCCGTCCGCGACGTTGTTCGCCTGCCGGAGCGTCCGACGGTACTGGGCGGGCGTCTGTGCGAAGTTGTAGTGGAACTGCAGGACGTCCATCCCCCAGTCGAGATAGCGGGTGTTGTTCGTGAGGCTCGTCGCCCCCACCGTCAGCGGGATGTCCCCGCGCTGGGCGGTGAGCGTGTTCGCCATCTTCGCCATGAACTCGACGTCTTTCTTCTCCCAGCCCGGTTCGTTGGTCAACTCGATGGCGAGCAGTCGCGAGTCGCTGCGATACCGCCGCATGAACCACCGGATGTACTTCCGGGGCGTCTCCCAGAGTCGCTCGTTCTTTATCGTCCGGGTCGCGGGCGAGAACGTGTGGACGGCCGTCAGCGGGTCGTCGTCGACCAGGTTCTCGTACGTCGGTTCGTGGCCGATGCTGTCGTGGAGGCCGATGACCACGCGCATGTCGCGGTCGGCGGCGGCGTCAAGGAAGTGTTCGAGTCGCTCCTCGTGGCCCTCGGGGTCTTCGAGCCAGTAGGTGTAGCTCAACCACGTCCGGATGGCGTTGAGGTTCAAGCGGGCCGCATAGCCCAGGTCACGCTCGATGACCGCGCGGTCGTAGTCCTTCCACATCTGGTACCGGTTGAACGCCCGCGCCGGCATGTAGATAGCGCCGCGCACGTCGACCGGAGCGTCGGTGTCGAACTCGTCTGGGAGGACGTCGCTCGGCTGCGACGAGCGGCCGTCCGACCGCTCCGACGATCGCCGTCTTCCATTCGCCCCAGTACGTGACTCGTCCGAGTTCCGTACCGTTCCGGTCGGCGAGAGACCGGCAGCGGTCGCACCCACCCCGAGACCGAGAAACCGCCGACGCGAGACACGCCCGTTCATCTTCCTGGTAGAACGACGAGCCAGCCCCTAAAACCTACGACCGTCCGGCGGAAATGTTGGCCGAGGCGGTACAGTCGTCCCGCGGACGAACGCCGTCGGCGTCAGTTCTCGTCGCTCGCGACCCGGTAGACCGGGAGCTGGAGGCGGTATCCGCGCCAGTACGCCTCCGCGAGACTCCACGTCGGGCCGACGAGGAGGATGCCGATGAGCGCGAACACTTCGAGTACGTGGAACCAGCCCGGCGTGACGTAGAGCGCTGCGTTCAACAGTTTCGGCGGTATCGCGTCCTCGACGGCGGTCAGCGTCTTCTTCGGCAGGGAGGCCAGGCCGCCGTCGCCGGTCTTCGCCTTGCTCTCCGCGTCCTTCGCCTCGCCGTCGATGCTCGCCTTCCCGGCGAGGTCGGCGCGCTGCGCGCTCGGGCCGCCCGCGCTCTCGTCGCCCGTTCCGAGGCGTTCGGCGTCGTAGGGGAAGTTGAACTGCGCGCTCCACACCTTCTCGCCGTCCTCGTTTATCTCGATTACGCGGTTGCCGTGCGTGTCGGTGACGAGCGTGTTGCCGTTCGGCAGGCGGTCTGCGTCGCGGGTCCACTGCATCCGGGCGTCCTTCCACTCCCAGCTCTGTTTCCACGCCCCGTCGACGCGCTGGAACTCGACGACGCGGTCGTTGTGCGAGTCGGCGACGATGACGGCGGGACCGCCCTGGGACCTGGGGATGTAGTCGGGGTTGTGCTGGCCGAACAGGACGCTGTGGTTGTCCTCCTCGCCGAGCGTCCAGCTCTCGTTCACCCCGGTCGTCCGGTTGATGAACACGACCTCGTCCTGGTTGCGGATGCTGACCATGATGCGGTCGTCCGGCAGCACCTCCACGTCGTTGAGGTGAGTGAAGTCGTTCGGGAAGGGACCGCCGCTGTCGTGTGAGTAGTGTGCGAGGGCCTGCCACTCCCAGGTGATTATCTCGCTGGAGGTGTTGACGACGAACACCCGGTCGCGCTCGATGTCGGCGACCGCGAAGTGGGTGTCGTTGATGCGGTCGACGTCGTGCCAGCGGTTCGTGTACGGGATTCGGAACCCTGAGTAGGTCGGGACGACGCGACTGTACAGTCGGTCGACCTCGTCGGTGGACATGTTCAGGCGCTCGATGACCATCCGGCGGCAACTGGTCACGCCGTCGCACTGCCGCTTGGGGACGGTCTCGGAGCCGACGTACGTGACCGTGTACTTCCCGGCGGGCGACGGGTCGACGTCGGAGTAGTAGTCGAGCGTTGCGTTGTAGTACAGTACGTCCTTGTCGGGGCCGACTGCGACGAGTTTCGCTCCGACGGTCGGACTCTTGTGGTCGGTGACGACCGTTATCTCGTCGGCGGGAACGTCCGCGATGCCGTGGGGGCCGTTCGTCGTTCCGGGGTCGGCGACGGCTCCGGAACCGGTTACCTGCCCGGCGTATCCCGACGCGAGCACGCCGACACAGAGCACCAGCAGAACGCCAAACGCGACACGAAGACGCTTTCGGGGGACCATTCATCGTCAATCTTTCACCGGATACAATAAATCTACTCGAAATGTCGTCGAATCCACTCGCCGGGCACTCGAACCTACCTGCGTCGGCGTCTAATCCACCGTTGCCACGTTCGTAACGATGCTGGTACGTCCGGAGACCACGCGTCGGACCCGAACCGTCACCGTCCGTCGCGCGAGACGAGGACCGTCGGCCGTCCCCGGTACCTGACCAGACGGAGGGTTATCCGCGTCCGTCCGGAGCTCCGGACGACCAGCGGCCTCGCGTCGGGACGTACCCGCCAGTCGCCGTCCCGGGTCGCCACGCGAACGTCGAACGGTACGTGCCGAACGCGGGTTCGACCGTCGGCCACTCGGTAGGCCAGCACGTCGCCGCGGGCGTCCTTCGGGTGCCGACGACCGGGGACGCCACCGACCGCGACGAACTCGACCCCGGCGCTGGTCGGCGACGCGGCCGGAATCGCGGGCGTGACGACCCGACGCGCGCCGCGGTGGCCCACCGGGACGGCGTCGTCGCTTTCGACCGCCTGCATCGCCCGGGAGAGTCGACCGAGTTCTCGCTCGACGCTCCGTTCGGCACCGGTCGTCCGGGCGTCCTCGACGGCGGGTGCCGCGAGACCGCAGATGGCGACAGCGAGCACGACGGCGAGCGCCGTCCGGACGCTCACAGCGCCTCCCTCAACCGGTCGAGGAGGGAAGCGTCACCGTCTCCGCCGGTGTCGACGGGGTCGCCGCGGGTCGTGGTTGCGTTCTCGTCACCGGTCGCCCGCGCGCTCCCGTTCGTCGGCGGAGCGACGGCGTCCGACGCGGTCGGAGCGGACGCGTCGGACGACTCCAGGGCCTCGACTTTCGCCAGTGCGGTGTCGGCGCGGCGCTCGACGTCCTCGTTGACCGAGCGGACGTTGCCGACGTAGCCTCGCACCGCCTGGAGGGCGGCGTCCAGTTCGTCCACGCGCGCTTCGAGGTCGTCGAGTCTGGCCGCCAGGTCGTCGGTCGTCGCCGCGAGGCCGGCGTCGTCGTGGCTGGGGGGTTCCTCGGCGTCGGCGAGCGTACGTTCGACGGCGTGCAGTCGTTCTTCGAGGGTGTCGGAGTCGGGCATCGACGGCGTTGGCCGCGCCCCGGTACGTAAAGGTTCGTCCGACGGCGCGAACGTCGGCTACCGTTCCTGGTGCGCGGTCGGCGACCTCATCCCCGGCCGTACCGCGACGCCGGGTTCCTTTCGCACGGCGGCGTCTCGTCGGCCGACGTGGACCTCGTTTTTTCTCACCCGCGTCGGAAAGTTGATTATCCCCCAATCAGACGCTTCGCTTATGAAAGTCGTCCTGATAGGAGTGGGGCAAGCGGGGGGAAAGATAACCCAACAGCTGGTGGAGTTCGACGCCCGGATGGGCTTCGACGCGGTGCAGGGTGCGATCGCCGTCAACTCCGCGGAAGCCGACCTCCAGGAACTGGACCTCGAAACGGTGCTCGTCGGTCGGGACCGCGTGAACGGTCACGGCGTCGGCGGTGACAACGAACTCGGCGCGGAAGTGATGCAGGAGGACGCCGGCCAGGTGATGAGCGCGCTGGAGGGCCGCATCACCGCCGAAGCGGAGGCCGTCTTCGTCGTCGCCGGCCTCGGCGGCGGCACCGGCAGCGGCGGTGCGCCGGTGCTCGTCCACGAACTCCAGCAGATACACGAGATGCCCGTCTACGCGCTCGGCGTCCTCCCCGGGCGCGGCGAAGGTGCGATGTACCAGGCGAACGCCGGACGGTCGCTGAAGACCGTCGTCCGCGAGGCCGACGCCACCCTACTGGTCGACAACGACGCCTGGCACGCGGCCGGCGAGAGCATGGGCGAAGCGCTGGACGCGATAAACGAGGCCATCGCTCAGCGAATCGGCCTCCTGTTCGCGTCCGGCGAGGCGACCGAGGGCGTCGGCGAGAGCGTCGTCGACTCCAGCGAGGTCATCAACACCCTCCGCTCCGGCGGCATCGCCGCGCTCGGGTACGCCAGCGCGCCCGCGGACGAGGAGAGCGCCGAGAACATCAACACCGTCACGAGCAATACCCGCCAGGCGCTGCTGTCGAACCTCAGCCTCCCGAACGCCGTCGCGGCGGACTCGGCGCTGCTGGTCGTCGCCGGCCAGCCCGACCGCATCCCGCGGAAGGGCGTCGAGAGCGCCCGGACGTGGGTCGAAGAGCAGACCGGCAGCCTCCAGGTGCGCGGCGGCGACTTCCCGCTCGACAGCGAGCGCCTCGCGTCGCTCGTCCTGCTCGGCGGCGCGGAACGCTCCGAGCGCATCCACGAGTTCATGGAGCGCGCGAAGGAGGCGAGCGAGCGAGCCGAACGAGAGGACCCCGCCGAACAGTTCCACAACGAGCAGATAGACGACCTGTTCTGATCCGTCGCTCGCGTGACGAGCGGTCACGGGTCGACGCGTCGTCGCCGCCGGAGCCGCGACGGGAATCTATTTGGACGTGCCACCGCCACTCCCGGGCATGGTATCGGAGATCTTCGACGGAGAGCGCTGGGAGGAGGTCGACGACGTCGACTTCCGGGACATCACCTACCACCGCGCGAGAGACCAGGGCACCGTCCGCATCGCGTTCGACCGCCCCGAGGTGCGCAACGCCTTCCGTCCGGGCACGGTCGACGAACTGTACGACGCGCTCGACCACGCCAAGCGCCAGACGGACGTCGGCTGCGTCCTCCTGACGGGCAACGGCCCCTCGCCGAAGGACGGCGGCTGGGCGTTCTGCGCCGGCGGCGACCAGTCCATCCGCGGCGAGTCGGGCTACGAGTACCGGGACGAGGACGAGGAGCGCGAGACGGCGTCGGAGGGCGGCCGCCTGCACATCCTCGAAGTCCAGCGGCTCATCCGCCACATCCCCAAGCCCGTCGTCTGCGTCGTCCCCGGGTGGGCGGTCGGCGGCGGCCACTCGCTCCACGTCGTCTGCGACCTCACCCTCGCCAGCGAGGAGCACGCGAAGTTCCTCCAGACCGACCCCGACGTGGGGAGCTTCGACGGCGGGTTCGGCTCCGCCTACCTCGCCCGACAGGTCGGCCAGAAGAAGGCCCGCGAGGTGTTCTTCCTCGGGAAGACCTACTCCGCCGAGGAGGCCGCGGAGATGGGCATGGTCAACGAGGTGGTCCCCCACGAGAACTTGGAGGACGTCGCGCTGGAGTGGGGCGAGGAGATGAACTCGAAGTCACCGACCGCGATGCGGATGCTCAAGTACGCCTTCAACCTCGACTCGGACGGCATGGTCGGCCAGCAGGTGTTCGCCGGCGAGGCGACCCGGCTGGCGTACATGACCGACGAGGCCCAGGAGGGACGGGACGCGTTCAACGAGGGCCGCGACCCCGACTTCGACGACTACCCCTGGCACTACTGAGACACGTCCCTCCGTCTCCGTCGCCGGGCGGCGACGCGGTCCGGCGCGCGGTCGCGGTGCAGCGCGAGTCCGAACCACCGTTCGCTCTTTAAGTGCTTCCCGCGACAAGGGATAGATACGAACGAGGCTTCTCCGGAACTCGGCCACCGTAGCCGCAGGTCTCCTCTCGTTTTCGGGCACTGCTCGACTCGCCGGGTCGTCCACAGCGGAGGAACTGGCGGCGTCGCCGCGCCGTCTTCGTCGCCGGGCGGAGCGCAATCGAGCACTGGGCCGATCTATCGGCCGAGGACGGGGATTTCATTTCCCGCTATCTTGCTCTCTATTTGACGATGTCGTTATAAACTGTGGGAGACATTCACAGTCATGGTTTCGCTGGACACGATCTTCGATCTGCTAAGCGAAGAGCGTCGACGGTACGTCCTGTACTATTTGAAGGAACAGGACGGGCCGGTTTCGGTGACGGAGCTCACCGAAGCGGTGGCCGACCGGGAGAAGGCCTCGTCGCCGGAGGACGTCCCGGACGAGACGCTCGAACGGATAGACGTCTCGCTTCGGCACAACCACGTCCCGAAGACCACCGACGCCGAGTTCGTCGAGTACGACCGGGCCGACGGCGTCATCCGTCTCCGTGGCTCTCCGCCGGAGTTCGAGGCCCTCGTCACCATCGCCGAAATCATCGAAAACCCCGACATAGACGAGTGACGCGCTCGCCGGTCGTGCAGTCGTGACGCTCCCGTCACGGACCGCGACGGGAGTCCGCGTTCGCCGGTGCTATCGCTCGCCACGTAATCGAACGTGGCCGTCGCGTCGGAGCGTCACCTCGTACCCGGCGTACGTTATCTTAATCCGGACGCGAGGTGCCGTGTCGTCGTTCGGCGACGCGACGAGCGCGTTGAGCGCGTCGGGGTCGACGTAGTCGTACAACGGGTCGAGCGCCGCCGGGTCCCGGTCCGTGGCATCCGCGACCAGTTCGGTCACGGCGGCGACCGGCGTCGTTACTGCCCAGTCGTAGTTGACGGGGCTCGCGTCGGGTGGCTCATCTCCGCCCCTGGGTTCCTCACTAGGGCGCTCACCATCCCCGCTCATAATGACCCTCCAGAGGATATGCTGCTACATTAACTTTCTGTGAGAAAGTGGGTGACAACGCGCGGGACGGCTCGTTACCCTTCGGCGTTCGAGAGACGCCACGTGAAAATCGCTCTGAGGACGACGACGAGGCTGTTCGTCTCCCCCCTGCCCCAGATCGCCGTCTCGGCGTGCTCCGAGGGGTCGGACTCCGACCGTTCCTGCCGAACGCTGACGAGCGTCCTCGTCCCGTCGATCATCAGGAGACGGCCGGCCGGCGTGTCCGACCAGACCCAGAGCGATTCGAACATCTCGGCGCCGGGAATCGACTCCTGGATGCTGGCCTGCACCGTCGGCGAGATTCCCGCAAGTTGTATCTGGACCCCGCGCTCGGCGGCCCTGGCCAACGATTCGACGATTTCGTCCGTGAGGAGTTCCTCCACGGTCATGTAGACGATTTCGTCCTCGGCGCTGTCGAAGAACTCCGTGACGCGGCTGGTGACGGCCTCGTGGCCGTCGACGGTCCAGACGCCCTCCTGCTCGGTCCGGCGGGGACCGGAATCGAGCGCGTCGAGCGCCGTCCTGAGCCGGGAGAGCCGGTACTGGAACTCCCGTTCGAACGCGCGCCCGAGCGTTTCGGCAGACACCGGCCAGAACTGCTTGGGCGTCGAGTGCTGGACGTCGACGAGTCCCTTCTCCGTGAGTTCCTCGACCGAGTCGTACACGCGCGTCCGCGGCACGTCGGCGACTTCGCTCACGTCCTTCGCCGTGCCCGAGCCGAGACCGACGAGGGCGACGAGCGTTCTGGCGGCGTACGTGCTCAGTCCGAGCTGTTCGAGGTTGTCGATAGCCGCGGAGTTCGGGTCGTCGGGTGGATTATCGCGCATCGGTCTCTGACCAGTAATACTGTCTGACGTCGTCCGTATCGAAATCCCTACCCCGGAGGGCAGGGCTGACACGCAGTGGCGAGTGGTTGGGACACTACCGCGCTGCGTGCCATCCGTATATCAGGCTGGCGTAGGCAAGAAGCTTTTGTGATTAAGTGAGTAACAGAACTGCGGACGGTCCCCTCACGAGAGAAGATTCCGACTGCAAGTATCAATTTACGTACTATCGTGGCCTCTCGTACCGAACCGCGGTTCAGTACGGATGACGGCTCGGCAGGACTGTCACTCACTTCATCAAAACAGGGTATTTGGGTAAAAAAGATGGATGTTGAAGCAGTGCCGGACCCACTCTCGAAGCGACGATGGACACCAGCACCATTTTTCGACTGCTCGGGAGGAGTCAGCGACGGCACGTACTGCTCGAACTCGGAGTACAGGAAACGACTGCCGGCATTGCCCAGGACGGCGACGGCGGCCTCGACATCGACGCGACGTACTCGGGCCCGCGCAAACTCGAACTCGAACACTGTCATCTCCCGAAGCTCGTGGACAACGACGTAATCGAGTGGAACCGCGAGACGAACACGGTCACCAGAGGCCCCAAGTTCGACGCCCTCGAAGCTCAACTACGACTGCTACGGGACGAGGACAGCGATGTTCCCGACGGCTGACGACGCTCCGGACCGACGGCGTCGGCCGAACGAGGAGCCCTCGACGGGTAGCACGCCCGCTACCAGAGCGCTGGCGACCACTGGCTCCCTACGACGTATCCGGCGTAGCGCACCGTAGCGACGCCGAGACTCCAGTTCGTCGCCTCTCGTGATTGCGCGGTGTGTTCGTCATGCGCGAGGAGCGTCAGTGGCTTGTATCCAGCGAGCGAACGAGTCGTGTATATCCGGAATCGTCCGGAGAGTGGTTGGGACACATGACATCGAACGAACAATACGAACACGCTGTCGACCTGCTACAGCAACTCGGATTGAAGGAGTACGAAGCGAAGTGTTTCGTGGTTCTTTCCCGACTTCCGAAGGGGACTGCCAAACAGATCAGCGACCAATCCGACGTCCCTCGCACGCGCGTCTACGACGCGACGCGCGTCCTCGAAGCGCGCGGACTGGTCGAAGTGCAACATTCGAGCCCCCAGTACTTCCGCGCCGTCTCGATCGAGGAGGCCATCGGGACGCTCCGTCAACAGTACGAGTCACGGTTCGACGAACTCCAGGACGCCGTCGAAGGGCTGGAGCAGTCGACGACCGACGACTCGGACACGGTCCACGAAGTCTGGTCGCTGTCCGGGAGCGACGCCATCGCGAACCGGACCCAGCAGCTGATCGGAGAGGCCGACGACGAGGTAGTCCTCATCCTCGGCACCGATGCGGTCCTCGGAGAGGACCTCTACGAGAGTCTCGACGACGCGGCCGACAGGGGCGTCTCGCTCATCGTCGGTACGCTCGCCGACTCGGTGCGAGAGGAGATCGATCGGCGACTCGAGGCCAAGGTGTTCCTCTCGGAACTCGACTGGCTCGGAGCCACCAGCGACGGCTACGGGGGCTCCGCCAGAGACGAAGACACGGCGATCGGCCGACTGCTCATGGTCGACCGCGAGACTATCTTCGTGAGTTCCATCGACCCGATCAGCGGGAAGGAGCAGGCGGTGTTCGGCCGCGGGTTCAGCAACGGCCTGGTGGTCATCGTGCGGCGACTGATGGCGACCGGCCTCCTGGCGAGCGAGGACCCCGGCACCTGAGTGCCCGTGCCTCCGTTCGAGCGAACCGCCGCGGAACCTTCCAAGTGGCTCACGGTCGCCGCGCGGAAGCGACCCTGCCCGCTGCACGGAGGCCGTCTCCGGTTCGGTCGTCCGGCCCTGGAGAGCGGCCCTGATCGCAGTGGTCCGCCGGGACGGGGCGTCGTCGCTTCAAGTGCTTCCCGCGACGAGGGATAGATACGAGGAGATTCTCGGACCGCGGAACGCGTCGCCGCGCTTTCCTATCACCGTTCTTTCGGGAGACGCATCTTTCAACTGTCCGGGGCGAGTACCGGGGGACGATGACTGCCGGCTCCGATCCCCGTTTCGAGAACGGCGGGTTGCACTCGGACGACCGCGGAGCGTCCGACCGCCCGCTCAGCCAGCGACCCGGCGACAGCGCGGTCAGCCGCGCCGACCTCCAGCGCGACGAGACGGTGCGACGCTGGGGACCGGTCACGCCGAGCGCGACCCTCATCGGGCGGGCCAGTTCGCCCGACGCGGACCTCTCCGAGGACGTCCGGCGACTGCACGAGGAACGCCACTCGGCGATGGCCGGCCACAGCAAGCGCGTCCACCGCCTCGACAAGGTGCGGATCAGCCACGCGCTCTGCAACGACCTGTCGCTGACGCCGTGGCAGCGCGACTGCGTCATCGGCATCATGGCGGACCTCGACCTGACCGCCTTCGGTAGCCAGCGCGCCATCCCGACGGTCGCGCTCGTCGTCATCCGTCACGTCGTCGACCGCGAGCGCGAGCACTATCTCGGACTGCACGACCAGGAGTGGATACGCGAACTGCCCCCCGAGCGCCTGACGGAACTCTACGACCAGTTCCACTCCATCACGGACGACGACCGGTTCACCGAACTCGCGGAGAAACACGGCCTCGACGTGACGAGTCTCAACCGACTCCGGCGTACCCTCAAAGAGCAGGTCGACGAACAGGGCCTCGAAGACGCCGTCTACGGCCGAAACCCCCACCGGGACCCGAACCTGCCGAGTCTCGGCGAGCGGTCTCCCGGGCCCGAAGACGCGGACGGACGACCCGCCGGCGGGAACGCGGACGGCTGAGAACGAAGACTTCCTCGTATCTATCCCTTGTCGCGGGAAGCACTTAAAGCGACGACGCCCCGTCCCGGCGGCGTCCGAACGCTCCACGGAACGGTTGCCAGTGCCGACAACCTTTTGCCGCGGCCCGGGCTACCCAAGCGTGCATGGTCGCACAGACGATGGATCGCGTTCCGCACGAATCGTAGACGACTAGTTCTGATTATGCGAGGTGTGTGCCGATGCTGACCAGTGGCGACGCCGTCGCACGCACGGGGCTCGACGCCGCGGCGCTGAAGCCCGCAGAGTGCGACGTCCGTCGGGCGACGGAGCTACCGCTCGACGCGATCACTATCGACTACGAGGGCCGCGAGCATCTCCCCGACCAGGCCACGCTGGAGACGCTGGCCGAGGAGATGGACGTCCGGCTGACGATTCCCGTCCGCGCGGACGGGTTCGACCCCCTCGGGGACGACGCCGTCCTCGACGGCCTGCCCGCGTCCGTCGGCCGGGTGCTCGTCGCGGGACACCCCGCGTACCTGACCGACCGCGAGCGGAAGCGAACGGTCGCGCCCCGCCTCGGGGCGGCGCTCGCCGACGCGCCCGACGCCTGGGTCGGCACCGAGAGCGTCGAACGCGTCGCCATGGCGACCGGCGCGACGCAGTTCGAACTGCTGACCAGGTCGACGACGCGGGACCTGCGCGGGCTCCGGGCCGCCGGCTTCGACGGTACCGTCGCGGTGTACGCTCCCACGGTGCTGACCGACGACGAGGACGCCGTCCTCGACGCGGTCGGCGGGTACGTCGCCCGGCGCAACGCCGTCGCGTCGGCGCTCCCCGAGGGCGCGGCGACCGACGCGAGCGCGACGGGTCGCGCCCGCGAGGTGTTGCTCGCCGCGAGCGACGACTTCGCGCTGGTCGGCACCCCCGACGAGGTCGGCGAGACGGTCGGCGACCTGAAGGCGGCCGGCGCGGACCTCGTCGTCGGCTACCCCGCCCGCGGCATCGAGTCGTTCCTCGGCTGACCCGGGACGTCGCTCCTCGACCGACCGGCGACGTCGCGTTCGACGCCGCCCGGCGTTCGCCCGGCGAGCGGGCCGAACCGCAGTTCTAAGTACCGGCGCTCCGACCGCTCCCGTATGTCACTGCTCCACGAACACACGACCGCGACGGCGAGCGACGCGTTCGCCGACGTCGAGGTCGCGCTGTTGCCGACGGGGAGCGTCGAACAGCACGGGCCGGCGCTCCCGCTCGGGACCGACTTCCTGGCCGCGGAGGCCGTCGCACGCACCGTCGCGGACCGCGACGACTGCGTCGTCCTGCCGACGATTCCGGTCGGGGTGAGCGAACATCACCGACAGTTCGACGGGACGCTGTGGACCGACCCGGAGACGTTCGAGGCGTACGTCCGCGACGTCGTGGCGAGCGTCGCCAGCCACGGCGTCCGCAAGGCCGTCGTCGTCAACGGCCACGGCGGCAACGACGAGGCGCTCCGGCGAGCGGCCCGCGAACTGCGCCGGGAGGAGGTCGCGTTCGCCGCGCCGTGGAACTGGTGGGCGGGGCTGGACGACCTCGTCGAAGCGGAGTTCGACACCGCGCTGGGACACGCCGACGCGGTGGAGTCGAGCATGGTGCTGGCGGTCGCCGAGGACCTCGTCCGGGAGGCGGCCCTGGCGGAGGCCGAGGCGGGCGCGAGCGACTCGTGGGGGCGGACGGTCCACGGCGCGAACGTCGGCTTCGACACCGCCGACTTCTCGGACAGCGGCGCGGTCGGCACGCCCACGGACGCCTCCCGCGAGGCCGGCGAGAAACTGCTCGACCGGGCGAGCGAGGAACTGACCGCGCTGGTCGACTGGCTGACCGAACGGGACGCGTCGGCGCTGTGGCCGGCGGAGCACCGATGAGGGTCGCCGTCGTCGGCGGCGGCGCGGTCGGCGTGACGGCGGCCCGCGACCTCGCCGCCCGCGACGTCGACGTGACGCTGTTCGAGAAAGGGGAGGTCGGCGGCGCGAGCACGGGCCGCGCCGCCGGCGTGCTGTACGACGCCTTCGCCGCGCCGGAGGACGCCCGCGTCGGCGACCGGGCCATCGAGCGCTTCCGCGCGTTCTCGGGCACGGGCGACTTCGTCTTCGTCGAGACGCCGTACGTCTGGTTCGCCCGCGAGGGCGACGAGCGCCGGGCCGACGCCATCCGGGAGCAGGTCCCGCGGATGCGAGAGGAGGGGCGCGACGTCGCCTTCCTCGACCCCGCCGACCTGGCCGAGCGCTATCCCGCCGTCGCCGTCGAGGACGTGGGCGTCGCCGCTATCGCGCGCAACGCCGGTCGGACCGACCCCGGGCGGTACGCGACGGCGATGGCCGACGCGGCCCGCGACGCCGGGGCGGACGTGCGGACGGGCGTCGAGGCCGCCGTGCGGACCGACCCGCCCCGCGTCCGGGTCGACGGCGAGACGCTCGCGTTCGACGCGGTCGTCGTGGCGGCCGGCGCGCACACGAAGCGCGTGCTCGCCGACGCCGGGATTCCCGTCGCCCTGAAGCCGTACCGCGTGCAGGCGCTCACCTGCGAGTTCGACGCCGACGCGCCGATGCTGTACGACGCGACCGCGGGCTACTACTGCCGGCCGCATCCGGAGGGGTTGCTGGCCGGCGACGGGACGGAGGAGGTCGAGAGCGACCCCGACTACTGGGACCGCGACGGCGACGCGGCGTTCCGCGAGGCGACGGTCGAGCGACTCCGCGAGCGATTCGACGTCGACCCCGACGTGAACCACGCCTGGGCCGGCCTCTGTACGGCGACGCCGGACCGCGACCCCCTGCTCGGCGAACTCCGCGACGGCCTCTACGTCGCCGCGGGCTGGCAGGGCCACGGGTTCATGCGCGCACCGGCGCTCGGCGAGGCTATCGCCGCGGACGTGCTCGGCGACGGCGGGATTCCGGCGTTCGACCCGACCCGCTTCGACGGCGACGAGGCGTTCGACGTCGTGGAAGGGATGGCGGTCGAGTAGAAAGAGCGCCGCGGGTCCCACCGGACTGCGCCGCCTACCGGTCCACGCGGACCGTCGTCCGGACGTCCCGCGAGGACCGTCCCACCTCGATAGCGTACGTCCCGGAGTCCGTGACCCACCCGTCGTCCGGGTCGTACCGGGCGAACGCCAGGTCGTCGAGGTCGACGTCCACGGTGCGGGTTTCGCCACCGTCCAGTTCGACGGCGGCGGCGCCGGCGAGTTCCCGGACCGGTCGCTCGACGCCGTTCGGTGCGGCCAGCGGCCGGACGTACGCCTGCACCACTTCGCGGCCGGGTCGCTCGGCGCGGTTCTCGACGGTGACCCGGACCGCGTCGCCGTCCGCCTCGGCCGCTCCGTACCGGAAGTCGGCGTACGAGCGCCCGTGGCCGAACGGGTACGTCGGCTCGGCGTCCGCGGCGTCGAAGTGGCGGTAGCCGACGAACGGCCCCTCTGAGTAGTCGGCCGCCCCGTCGACGCCGGGATACTGGCTCTCGTCGGTAGCGGGATAGGCGTCCTCGGGGGCGAAGGTGACCGGGAGGCGTCCGCCGGGGTCGCGGTCGCCGTACAGCACGTCGGCGAGCGCGGCGCCGTGAGCCTGTCCGGGGTACCAGGCCGCGAGCAGGGCCGCGACGTCGTCGCGCCAGGGCAGTTCCACCGGCCCGCCGGAGTTGACGACGACGACCGTGCGGTCGGCCGCGTCGGCGACCGCCTCGACCAGTTCGTCCTGCCGACCGGGGAGCCGAAGGTCGTCGCCGTCCCGGGCCTCGGTGGTGGCGTCGCGCACGACGACCACGGCGACGTCGGCCGCTTCGGCGGCCGCGACCGCCTCGTCTTTCGAGGGGTCCGGGTCGGGGCCTGCGTCGTCGCTCTCCTCGCCGGCGTCGTCGCCGACGAAGGGCAGGAGGTCGAACAGCGAGACGTCCTCTATCTCGGGGACGCCGCGGGCGACGGTCACCTCGCCCTCGGCGCGGGAGGTGATTCCCTCCCGGGGACTGACCGAGCGGAACGGCGTCGTCTCCGACGAGCCGCCGCCGCCCAGGGTCGCCTCGTGGACGTTCGGCCCGACGAGCGCGACGTCGGTCGCGTCGTCGAGCGGGAGGACGCCGTCGTTCTCCAGCAGGACCGTCCCGCGGGCGGCGATGCGGTGGGCGAGGTCGCGGTGCGCGGGCGTGTCGAGGGCTCCGTCGCCGCGGTCGCCGTCGAACAGCCCGATTCGCTCCATCTGGCCGAGGACGCGGGCCACCATGTCGTCGAGGCGCTCGGCGGGGACCGCTCCCTCGTCGACGGCCTCGGCCAGCGGCTCGCCGAAGAACCCCGCCTCCGTCGGGTCCGGGACGCCGTCGATGGAGCCCAGGTCGACGTCCGTCTCGCTCGACGACTCGTCCGCCTCGTCCGGCGGGTCCCGGCGGTCGGTCACGGAGACGCCGGGCATCTCGACGTCGAGCCCGGCGGTGGCGGCGCCGACGGTGCTCTCGACCCCGTACCAGTCCGAGACGACGTACCCCTCGAACCCCCACTCGTCCTTGAGCACGTCGGCGACCAGCCGGCGGTGGTCGCTCATGTGGGTGCCGTTCACCCGGTTGTAGGCGGTCATCACCGACCCGACGCCCGCATCGACCGCCGCGCGGAACGCCGGGAGGTAGAGTTCGCGGAGCGTCCGCTCGTCCACCTCGGCGCTGACTTCGGTGCGGTTTTGCTCCTGGTTGTTGGCGACGTAGTGTTTCACGGTGGCGACCACGTCCTCGTCCTGAATCCCCTCGACGACGCCCGCGGTGAGGTCGGCCGCCAGCCGGGGGTCCTCGGAGTAGTACTCGAAGTTGCGGCCGCAGTGCGGCACCCGGACGATGTTGGTGCCCGGCGCGAGCAGCGCGTCCTGGTCGTGGGCCTTCGCCTCGCGGGCGATGGCCGCGCCCTGCTCGCGAGCGAGGCCGGGGTCGAACGTCGCCGCCAGCGCCAGCGCGGCGGGGAACGCCGTGGCGCGCTCGCCCTCGGCGCGCACGCCCAGGGGTCCGTCGACCAGCCGGAACTCGGGCACGTCGAGGCGGTCGACGCCGGGCAGGTAGCCCGTCGCCGTCCCCGCCGGGTCGGTGGTACCCCGGACCAGTCGGAGCTTCTCCTCGCGGGTGAGTTCGTCCACCAGTCGCTCGACTCGCTCGCTCGTCTCGACCATACCGAACGGACCGGTGGCTGACCGTTAGGTGTTGGCGTAGGAGCAAAGGATGGCGGACGATAGCTCGGCGATCCGTCGCGTCGACTCGGGACTCACGGCCGGAAACGGTGACGGACGTCGTCTACGTCTCGACCGACCCGGACTGGGCGTCCCCGGTCGCCCGTTCCTGCTTCGGCACGCGGACCTCCAGCGTTCCGGAGTCGGTCAGCGTCGCGGACGCGGCGTTCGCGTCCACCTCGGCGTCGGGAGGCAGTTCGACGCGACCGTCGAGCGACATCCCGCGACCGGGGAACACCATCCCGAAGCCCTCGTGGAACTCCCGGAACCGGTCGAGTCGGACCAGCACCGCGCCGTCGGCGAACCGGACCTGGACGTCGCTGCCGGTCGCGCCGGGGGCGTCGAAGACGACGAGGTACGCGTCGTCGCTCTCGAGCAGGTCCGCGGGGAGCGGGCGGGTCTCCTGGACCTTGCTCGCGGCGCGGCCGACGCGCTGGAAGACGGCGTTGCCGACCGAACGGCCGAGTTCGCGCAGCGTCATAGTTCGATCTCTTCGAGGCAGTCGGTCCCGCCGCAGTAGGGACACTGGAAGTCGGTCACGCCCACGTCGTCCGGCATGTCGTACGTGTAGTGCATCTCGAACATGTCCATCTCGCAGTCGTCGTCCGTACATCGAACCTCGAGCGTCGCGGGCATGCTCGAAAGTACGGCGCGGACGATTAATAAACGCGGGGACTCCGGCTGTCGTCGTGCGTCTCCCCGATTCGCGCAGCGACGGCCGGTAGTCGCCGGCGGCGCCGGCAGTGTCGGGCGGCCGCCGGTTCCCGGCGCCCGACGGGCGAGTCGGTGGCCGGTCGCTTTCGGCCTCGCGAGGGGACCGGCGCAACGTAACCGGTACGACAGAACTCGTTTCGGCGGTGCCGCGGTTGCCCGATGACTTTTTGTCACACGAGAGTGAATGACACGATTATGAACTCTGTCCGGAGCGCACTACGCGAGGGCGCGGTGGAGAAAGACACCTACGGGCGACTGGCCTGTACGTCGTGTGCGGAGTCGCTGAAGACGCGCAACGACCCGGACGAGGTGTTCACCGTGAAGTACTGTCCCGAGTGCGACGGCGAGTGGAAGGAGCTGTAATCACTCGAAGACGGCGTCAAAGGCGTTCGCACCCATCGGCTCGAACCGCCCGGCGCCGACGTTCTCCCGGACGTGCTCGACGTCGCTCGCGCCGACCAGCGACGAGGTGACCCCCGGCGCGCTCCGCGCGAAGTTGATGGCGCGCTGGGCCGACGTGTCGCCGGCCAGGCGCTCGGCCACGTCCTCGGGCAGCCCCTCTGCGAGTTCTCCCTGACCGATGCTGGCGCTGGTGAACACGTTCAGCCCCGCCTCGTGAGCGAACCACAGCGCGCTCTGGTCGCCCTCCGGCCCCTCCTGTGACTCGACGGTGAACGCGTCGGCCATGTGGACGTTGAACGGCAACTGGACGGCCCGGAAGTGGGTCGCCGTGTTCTCGGCGCGCTTGGCCGCCTTGCGGGCGCGCGAGGCCACCTCTCGGAGCGAGAGGTAGTCGTCGTGGCCCTTCGGAACGCGGAACGCGGTCCAGGTCGCCACGCCGTAGCGGTCGAGGTCGCCCGCCGCCGCGCGCTCTTCGAGTCGCGTGAACGCGTCCTCTAACTGGTCGTACACCGCCTCGCGGGACCGCACCCGTAGCTGGGTCTCGGGGTTGTGGACGTAGTACAGGTCGACGCCGTCCAGTCCGAGGTTCTCCAGCGACCGGTCCAGTTGCGCGTCGAGGAACTCCGGCGCGATGCAGTGGCTGCCGCGCGCGAGGTCGTCGCGGTCCACGAGCCCGGGCTCGACGAACTCCTCGCGGACGTACTCTCCGGGGTCCTCCGGGCGCTCGCCGTCGAACGGGAGAAAGCCGCCCTTCGTGGCGACGAACACCGCGTCGCGGTCGACGTCGGCGTCGTCTATCGCCTCGCCGACGACGCGTTCGCTGCGCTGGCAACGGTAGTTGATGGCCGTGTCGACGACGTTGACGCCGCTCTCCAGCGCCGTCGCGATGGCCTCGCGGTAGTCGTCGTCCACCTCGTCCGTCGGCTCGCCGAGGTACGTTCCGAGGCCGACGCTGGAGACCGCCAGGTCGTCGCACCGCCGGAAGTAGGTCCGTCCGAACTCGTCGCCGAACGTCGCCTTGTACTCGAAGGTTCCCTCCTCTGTCGCCATGACTCCCGCTTCGTGCGTCTCCCGGATAAGCGCGCGGTGTCGGCGTCGCAGTCGGGGAAACCTACACGGCGCTGGACGTCGTGACGGTACGCGTCATGACGACCTACGGTTTCGAGGGGAGCGACCCCGACGTCGACGAGAGCGCCCGCATCGCCCGCGACGCGACCCTGGTCGGCGACGTGACGGTCGGGGCCGACGCCAGCGTCTGGCCCGGGGCGGTGCTCCGGGGGGACGTCGCCCCGGTCCGGGTCGGCGCGGAGGCACACGTCGGCGACAACGCCGTCCTGCACGCCAGCGACGTCGGCGACCGCGTGATGGTCGGCCACGGCGCGGTGTGCAACGACGCCGCGGTCGAAGACGGTGCGCTCGTCGGGTTCGGCGCGACCGTCTCCGACGTGACGGTCGGCGAGCGCAGCATCGTCGCCGCGGGCACCGTCGTCCCGGAAGGGTACGAGATACCGTCGGAGTCGTTCGCGCGCGGCGTGCCCGCCCGCGTGACGCCGCTGGAGGAGACGACGGTCGACCCCGAGGAGACCTTCGAGACGTACTCCTCCGGGGCGTACACCGACCTCTCGCGACGTCACGGGGAGCTGTTCGAGTAGGTCAGAACAGCCGACCGACCGAGAAGTACCGGAGGAACGACTCGACGAGGACGGTGAGCAGGCCGCCGAGCGCGAGCAGCCAGGTAGCGGTTCCGACCGGCACCGCGAGCAGTCCCAGCAGGTCGAGCGCGACCGCGACGGCGGCGACCGCGAGCAACCGGACGACCGGTCCAGCGAGACGCTCCCCCGTTCCGGGCTGTTCCGGTCGGTCGGCCATCACTCGCGCAGTTTGGCGGCGAGGTCGTCGGTTCGCGCCCGCAGTTCGTCGCCGACTTCGACCGGATACTCGTCGGGGTCGCGGAGGTCCCGGCAACCCGCCGGCAGTTTCCTGCGTCGCTCGCGCGCCCGGTCCTGGAGGGCGTCCAGCCCCGGCAGGTCGCGGACGCGCTCGCCGTCCTCGAACACCGTCACCAGCTGCTCCTCGCCCGGCAGTTCGTCGGCCTCCTCGCGGAGTCCCACCACGTCGCGCTCGTACCCGTCCTCGCCCTCGACGCGTCGGACGCTCTTCGCGCTCGGGTAGGTCACCTTCCCCGCGGAGAGCTTCATGCTCGGTCGCATCTCCCCGTCGCGCTCGACCGCGACGAGCTTGTAGACGGCGTCCATCGACGGCGCGTCCTCGCTCGTCGCCAGGGCGGTGCCGGGACCGAAGCCGCTCGCGACGCCGTCGTCCCGCAGGAAGTCCGCTATCTCGTACTCGTCCATCCCCGAGGAGACGAAGATGGGAGCGTCGCCGACCACCTCCGCGACTTCCTTCGAGAGCGCGACGAGGTCGCCGGAGTCGAGGCGCACGCCGACGTCGGCGTCGTACTCCTCGGCCACCTCCATCGCCACCTTCGCGCCCGCCACGGTGTCGTAGGTGTCGACCAGCAGGACGGAGTCGTCGCCGTACTGCTCGACGAAGGCCGCGAACGACGAGCGCTCGTCGGGGAAGCTCTGGACCCACGAGTGGGCCATCGTTCCGTAGACGGGGAGGTCGAACGCCTCGCCCGCCGCGACGTTCGAGGTGCCGTCGAATCCGCCGACGTAGGCCGCTCGCGCGGCCTTCACTCCGGCGTCGGTGCCGTGGGCGCGCCGCGAGCCGAAGTCGACGAGCGACTGGTCGTCGCCGTGCCGGTCGACCGCCTCGGCCATCCGCGCGGCCTTCGTCGCGACGAGGCTCTGGAAGCCCACCTGGTTGATGAGCAGCGTCTCGAACAGCTGTGCCTCGAAGATGGGCGCGGTCACCTCCAGCAGCGGTTCGTCCGGGAAGACGGGCGTCCCCTCCGGCAGCGCGCGCAGCTCCCCCGTGAACTCGAAGTCGGCGAGGCGGTCGAGGAAGTCGTCCTCGAACCCGCGCTCGGCGAGGTAGTCGAGCGCGCGGTCGCCGAACGTCAGCGTCTCGACGTACCGGACCGCCTGCTCCAGTCCGGCCGCGAGGACGTACCCCCTGTTCGGCGGCAGGTCCCGGAAGAAGAGGCTGAACGTCGCCCGCGGTTCGTGGTCCGACGCGTGGTACCCCTGCAGCATCGTCAGCTCGTAGAGGTCGGTGAACAGCGGGAGCGTCTCGGGCGTGACGTAGCCGAACTCGGCGTCGGTCATGCTCCCGGAGAACGACGGCGGACGGCTAAAGTGTGCGGGGCGAACGTCGTTTATTCGCTCGGACCGTATCGCCGGTATGAAACTCGTCGAGAAGCTCACGCCCGACTTCCTGCGACCGACGTGGCGATGCCGGGGCTGCGGGAAGACCTACCGGCGCAACCGCCGGACGTGCCGCAACTGCGAGGGAACCGTCTTCGACCGCGTTCGATGAGGGGCCGCGACAACACATAAGGAGACGCCCGGCGTACGCTAGTCGATGGCACGAACTGTCAAACTGAGCCACGTCGACACCGTGCTCGGAGAGCTGTCCTACCCGTTGAGTCAGGACGAGGCGGTGCGGAAACTCGACGACGTGACCGTGGAACTCGCCGACGGCGAACGCAATCTCGGCGACCTCGTCTCTCGGGCCAACGACGACGAGTTCGACTCGATGGACGACCTGGCGAACGAGATCAACAACACGCTCCCGCGCGAGGCGGTCGGCGAACCGTACCAGTCCGAGGGCGAGGGATAACGGGCGAAGGTGCGAGGTCGCCGCGCCGGACACCGTCGTCTCGTTCCGCCGCGTCGGACGAAACACGCCCCTTAAATGCTCGGCGGAGTTAGACCGGGGCAACGATGGAGTTCTGTGACGAGTGCGGTTCCATGATGAAAGCCGACGACGGACTCTGGGTCTGTGGGAGCTGCGGCTACGAGAAGCCGAAAGACCCCGAGGCGCAGTACGTACTGACCCAGGACCAGGAGGCCAGCGAAGTCATCGAGACGGGCGACGGCGAGGACAGCGGCCTGCCGACCACCGAGGTCCAGTGTCCCGAGTGCGGCAACGACCGCGCGTACTGGTACATGCAGCAGATTCGCGCCGCCGACGAGAGCGAGACGCGATTCTTCGTCTGTACCGAGTGCGAGCACAAGTGGCGCGAAGACGACCACTAACCTCCACCTTTTACTGCGGTCGAAATCGCGGCGGTGCCGCGATTTCTCCCTGGTAAAAGCTGGACCAAAAGCACGGCGTCACCCCCTTCGGGGGTTCCTTGGCCCGCTCGCTCACCCCGTTCGCTCGCGGTCGGAACGCTAGCGTGTCGCTCCGTTTCTCGCCAGCGTCGTCCTGCAGTTCGTAAGCAGCGCCAGCAGCGAGCGGTCGCGGGTTCCGAAAAGCGGTCTCGCTACACCTTCCGCGCGAACGTCAGGTAACCGGTGTGGCCGACGCCAGCGGTCGAGGGGCGCGTCCCGCGGTCGTCGAAGTCCATCTCGCGCTGGATGGTCTCCTTGGTTCGCACGTTCGCCAGGTCGGCCTCGCGGGCCGCCTCGGCGACCGCGCGGGCGTCCTCGACGAACGGCGAGTAGACGCCGAGCGACCCGCCGTCGGCGAGCAGGTCCGGCGCGCGCTCGACCGCCGCGGGGGCGTCCTGCGTGTCGAGCGTGAGCACGTCGAATCCCGAGAGGTCGTCGATGTGCTCGGTCACGTCGCCGCTCCGCACGTCGACGGCGTCGGAGACGTTCGCCATCGCGACGTTGTCTCGCGCCACGTCGGCGAACTCGGCGTCCTGCTCGTAGGTGACCACGTCCGCACCGATGCGGCCGAGGTAGGCCGCGAGCACGCCGGTCCCGGTGCCCGCGTCGAGCACGCGGTCGCCGGCCGCGACGCCCGTCTCGCCGACGATGAGGCCCACGTCGCGGGGCATCATCGGCGCGCCGGTGCGCTCGAAGTGATGGAAGAGGTCCGGACCGCGGAGCCGCCGGACGGTGAACGCCTCGCCGAGATGGGTTTCGAGCGTGTCGCCCGGTTCGACGTCCTCCGGCACGTCGAGGACGCCGAGGTCGGTCTGGAGCTCTTCGCCCGGCTCGCGCAGGTACTCCCGGTCGCCGTGGACGAGAAGGACCGTCACTCGAGTCGCTCGACCGCCGCGGCCAGGTCGCCGCCTTCCGCTTCGAGGGCCTCGCGCGCGTCGTCCTCGCTCGCTCCGGCGCGCTGGGCGACGATCTCCACGTCGGCGTCGGGAATCTCGCTCGCCGAGCCGTCGCTCTCCTCGCTCTCCTCGATGGCACCGGCGCTCTCGCCCGCCGACGCCTCGCGCGTCTCGGCGTCGCCGACTATCTGGTAGGTCTGCTGACCGCGGGCGTCCATCCGGGTCACGTCGGGCGCGTCGAAGACGAGTTCCTCGCCGTCGGCCGTCCGGATGACGACCTCCTCGGCGTCGACCTCGTCGACGTCGATGCCCATCTGCTTCATCATCTGTTTCATCTTGCGGGGATTCATGCCCCCGCCGCCTCCTCCGAACATACGGAAACCGTCGGAACGGAAGGGCAAAAGCGTGACGCAACCCGACGAAGCCCGCGTCGAACCGCTCACCCCTCGCTGCTCGTGCGATCCTCGCCGTCCTCGTGAAGCACGAGGACCAGCTCGGCGTTCGACGCTCGCTCTTCGACGGTGATAGAGCCGTATTCGGGCGGGACGACGCCGGCGACGGTCAGCGTCTCGTTCCGCCGTAGCGGCTCGGCGAGCTCGACGTCGTCTCGGAGCGAGTTTTCGCTGTTCACGAAGAGCGAGAGCGTCGTTCCGGCCGGGAGCGGCGGACCGCGCTCGTGCCGGACGACGATACCAGACCCGTTCTCGGTTTGAGTCAGCGACAGTTGCGGTACGCTCTCGGTCCAATCAGGCGGGGCAGGTGCCGAGGATGCGCGGCGATACTCGAAGCTGAACTCGACGCAAGCGCCGGATTCGGACCCTCCGGCCCCTTTCACTAGCGACCCGGAGAGCGAGCGAACCCGCCCGTCGGTCGTTATCAACGTGGTAGCGGAGAACTCGCTGACGTTGCTCCTCTGAGTCCACTCGTCTGCGTCAAGGCGTACGTACTCGGTACCGTTGCGAGTGACCGTCCCGTTCACGGAGAAGTTCGCGGACGAAAGTATCCACGACATCGCGGTTCGGCGTTCGTCGAGTTCGTTTTCGAGAACCGTCGGCGGCACGCTGGGACCGGACGGCCGATTCGGCATGAACTGGTATCGGTACGCCGTCCCGCCGGCGTCGGCGAGGCGGTACACGGTGCTCGCTTCTGTCGCGTAGAGACCACCGAACTGTTCGGGAGTGGCGGCGTCCAGCTTGCCCAGTTCGCTGGTGAGCACGGCTCGCCCGTCGCCGATGTGGGCAGTGAAGTCGTTGTCGTCCCAGTTCTCGACGGAACCGTTCGTGGTCGTCCGCGCACGGATGCGGTAGTTCGTTCCGTTCAGCGTCGTCCGGTGCGCGTCGACGAGGCGGTCGACGTCGCTGATTCCGCCGTCGCTGACGCCGGGCGGGAGCGCGTCGGGCGCGGTACCTGCAGCGCCCGACTCCGCGCTCGGGAGGAGTCCAGTACATCCGGCGGTAACGACGAGGAAGGCGAGCGCGACGGCGAGTCTGGCGCGCATGTCACGAGCGGTAAACGCCTTACTGTAAATGCTTTCTGAGGGGGATACTATTCCTCCGCGCCGTCGCGCACTTTCACCGCCATCCCGGTCTCGAAGTCCAGCATGGCGTCGGCGTCGAGTTCGGCCCGACCGACGGCGAGCAGGTCGCCGCGCTCGTGGACCACCAGCACCTCGTCGTCCGGGCGCACGTCGGCGTCGACGTCCGCGACGAACTTGGCGAAGACGTTCTTGCCGTCGCGGACGAACGGTTCGCTCTCGTCGCCGACGACGACCCGGCAGGCGGGCGATTCGAAGGCGTCCGCGAGCCGGCGGCCGCCGGCGACGCCGAGGGTGAATCGCCCGTCCGTCGTGTAGGTCACGAGCCGGCCGGCCTCCGCGAGCACCTGGCTCGGCCGACCGGACGACGAGCGCCGGACGGAGAGGTCGTCGTCCGGCGGGAACAGCGCGTCGCCCGCACCGGCACCGAACTGGTAGTCCGCGGTCACCCGGAGGTCGGCGAGGTCGTCGGCGTCGGTCATCGCCGGGGATTCGGTGCTAGCGCGTGAAAACCTTCGCGTTCTCGAACGGCGACCCCTCCTTGCTATGCTATACCATGTTGGTGTATGGCGGGTGTGGAGCGATTTATTAGCCCTCAGGTCCAAGCGGGGGTATGAACTCCAAAGAGATGGTCGGAATCGCCCTGCTCATCGCCGGAGCGGTCATGATATTCCTCGTCACGTCGATGGGGAGCGGACTGGTAACGAACGTGCTCGCCGGTGCCGCCACGCTGGCGCTCGCCGGCGGTGCCCTCGCGTTCGGCACCTCGGAAGACGGCCGGCCGGTGTAGGACGGCGGTCGCTACAGCAGGAACGTCTCGGTGCGCTCGCTGAGGTCGATGAACTCGTCGCAGGCCGCGACCAGTTCGTCGGCCGACGACTCCTGGAACCCCATCACTTCGACGCGGACGCCCTCGTGACGCAGGTGGGTGACGAGCCGCGCGAAGTCGCCGTCGCCGGTGCAGAGGACGATGGTGTCGGCCCGCGACGCGAGCGTGACGGCGTCGATGCACATGCCGACGTCCCAGTCCGCCTTCTTCGTCCCGTCGCCGAACGTCTTCAGCTCCTTGATCTTGGTCTCGAAGCCGATGTCGGTGAGCGCGTCGAAGAAGCTCTCCTCGTCGGGGCTGTCGGCCTGGATGACGTAGGCGATGGCCCGGGTGAGTTCGCGGTCCTGCGTGGCCTTCTTCAGGAGCGACGAGTAGTCGATGTTCCGACTGTAGACGCTCTGTGCCGTGTGATAGAGGTTCTGGGCGTCGGCCAGCACCGTCACCCGCTGGTTCGGATGAATCTCGGTCATGAGTTGGTGTGATAACTACTCGCGTAAATGGATTCGCACTCGCAACCCGTCAGGACCCCGGAGCGTCCGACCACGAGAGCGCGAGCGTGTCGGGGTCGAGCGCGTAGTACCGTTCCCACGCCGGTGCGAGGCTGACGACGCGCGTGTCGCCGACCGTCGCCTCGGCGTGCCTGTGGTGGTGCCCGACGAGACAGAGCTCCGGGTCGACGGCCGCCAGAATCTCGTCGACGGGCTCACAACCCGGGTCGTAGCCGTAGTACAGCAACCCGTGCGGCGCCTCGTGGGTCAGGAACACGTCCACGTCGAGTCGCTTCGCCCGCTCGACGTCCCCCCGGACGAAGTGACGTCGCCGGTCCCCCGAGAGGTCGTCGCGGGGTTGGTCGTACTTCGTGGGCGCGAAGTTGCCCGAGAGGCCGGCGACCCGGACACCCTGGAGGTCGACCGCGGTGCTGGCCAGCAGGTGGGCGTTGTGCACGTCCTCGACGGTCTCCCCCCGACGGAGCGCTTCGACGACGTCGAAGTCCTCGTTGTTGCCCGCGACGAACCACGTCGGAACCGGGAGGTCGTAGTGCAGCAGGTCGCCGACCTGGACGGCGGCGTCCGCGTCCGCCGCGGCGTAGGCGGCGAGCAGCGCGCGACGGTTTTCGGGGTCGTTCGCGTGGGCGTCCCCCAGAACGAGCATGGGGACCCAACGACCGGACCGTCGTTAAACGCTGGGGCGACCGGTCACGCGTCCGGCGTCTCGTGGTCGGTCAGCGCGAGCGTGTCGGGGTCGAGGGCGTAGTACCGTTCCCACGCCGGTGCGAGGCTGACGACGCGCGTGTCGCCGAACGTCGTCTCGGCGTGCTCGTGGTGGTGGCCGACCAGACAGAGTTCGGGGTCGAGCGCGTTCAGCAGGTCGTCGACGTGCGAGCAGCCCACGTCGTACTCCTCGGCGACCGGGAGGCCGTGGGGGGCCTCGTGCGTCAACAGGACGTCGACGTCGGTCAGGTCCATCGCCGCCTGGACGTCCTCGTGGGTGAAGTGACGGCGGCGTTCGCCGACCAGGTTCGCGCGGGGCCGGTCGTACTTCGTGGGCGCGAAGTTGCCCGAGAGGCCGGCGACCCGGACACCCTGGAGGTCGACCGCGGTGCTGGCCAGCAGGTGGGCGTTGTCGACGCGAGAGTTGGTGACGAGGCCGTTCCGGAGCGCGGCGACGACGTCGAAGTCCTCGTTGTTGCCCGCGATGAACCACGTCGGAATCGGGAGGTCGTAGTGCAGCAGGTCGCCGAGCTGGAGAGCGACGTCCGCGTCCGCCGCGGCGTAGGCGGCGAGCAGCGCGCGACGGTTTTCGGGGTCGTCGGCGTGAGCGTCACCGAGGACGAGCATCGACTCCACGTAGTCACGACGGCGTGATAAGACCGCCGATTCGCCGGATTCGGGACCGCGGTCGCCGGTGCCCGACGGACGGGGACGGCACCGACCGGTGCGATTCGCGACGGTCGTCGGAGCCAAATCCTGCCAGCGACACAAGAGCTAAGTCGCTCGGTGCGTGCCAGTCCAACATGCACCCTGCTGTGGTCGCTGCCGCGGACGCGTTCGCGGAGAGCCACAGCGCGGTCGGGAAACGGACAAAACGCGCGCCCTGAGGTTCGCGGCGGGAGTAGCGTCCCCGTCTCGGGCCGTTCTCGTTCTGCACCGCGCGACGACCGTTTCCCCCCAAACCGAACGATGACGAACGAACCACTCCGCGGGGTCTACCCCGCGATGACGACACCCTTCCGTGACGGTAGTATCGACTACGAACAGCTTCGCGACGACGCCCGCCGCCTCGAAGCGGCCGGCGTCGACGGCCTCGTGCCCGTCGGCTCGACCGGCGAGAGCGCGACCCTGAGCCACGACGAACACGTCCGGGTCGTCGAGGCCGTCGTCGACGTCGTGGACGTCCCGGTCGTCGCCGGGGCCGGCAGCAACGCGACCCGCGAGGCGCTCGAACTCGCGCGGCGCTCGGCCGACGCCGGGGCCGACGCCCTGCTGCTCATCTCGCCGTACTACAACAAGCCCGAACCGGACGGGATGGAGGCCCACTACCGCGCCGTCGCGGACGAGGTCGACCTCCCGCAGATACTCTACAACGTCCCCTCGCGCACGGGGCGGAACGTCGACGTGGAGACGGCCGTCTCGCTGGCGAGCCACGAGAACGTCGTCGGCTACAAGGCCGCCAGCGGCGACCTCGGTCGAATCGGCGAGGTCGTAGAGCGGACGACCGACGAGGAGTTCGCCGTCCTCTCGGGCGACGACGCGCTCACCCTCCCGATGCTCGCCGTCGGCGCGACGGGCGCCATCAGCGTCGCGGCGAACGTCGAACCGGAACGCACCTGCGCGATGGTCGAGCACGCGCTCTCCGGTGACTTCGAGAGCGCCCGCGAACTGCACCGCGAACTCGGACCGCTGTTCCGCGAACTGTTCGTCGAGACGAACCCGATTCCGGTGAAGGCCGCGATGGAACTCCGCGGGTACGGCCCGGGTGAACTGCGTTCGCCCCTCTCTCCCCTGTCGGACGAACACCGGGACGACCTGGCCGCGATACTCGACGAACTCGACCGAACGGAGGTATCGGCGTGAGCGACGACGTTCCCCCGACGCGAATCGTCGTCACGGGCGCGACGGGACGGATGGGACGCGCCGTCCTGGACGCCGCGAGCGACCGCGAGGACGTCGACGTCGTCGCGGGCGTGAACCGCGACCCCGAGGACGCGAGCGACGCCGACCCCCGGGTCCCCGTCGAACCGGCCCGGGAGTTCGGCCGCGTGCTCCGCGAACGCGACCCGGACGCGCTCGTCGACTTCTCCGGCCCGTCGAGCAGCCAGAACTACGTGGCGGTCTGTGCGGAAGCGGGCGTCGCCTGCGTCGTCGGCACGACGGGGTTCGACGACCGGGGGGAGTCCGCCCTCGACGCCGCGAGCGACCACGTTCCCGTCCTGCGGGCGAGCAACTTCTCGCGCGGCGTCCAGGCGCTGTTAGACGCCGTCGAGGCCGCCGTCGGCGACCTCCCGGAGTACGACGTGGAGGTGACCGAGACCCACCACAACGGCAAGCGCGACGCGCCGAGCGGCACCGCCAAGACCGTCGTCGACCGCATCGAGTCGACGCGGGACGGCGACGGTCGACGCGTCCACGGTCGCGAGGGCGACGCCCCCCGCGAACCGGGCGAGATAGGCGTCCACGCGCGCCGGGCCGGGAGCGTCCGCGGCGAGCACGAGGTCCTCCTGGCCGGCGGCGACGAGGAACTCAGGCTCGCCCACCGCGCGGGGAGTCGGGCGGTGTTCGCCGAGGGCGCGCTCGACGCGGCGGACTGGCTGGCCGGGCGCGACCCCGGCCGGTACGAGTTCTCGGAGGTGGTCGGCGTATGAGCCTCGAGAGCGACGTGCAGGAGCTCTGGCGGCGCTACGACGACGGCGACCTGGACGCCGACAGCGCGACCGAGGACGCCTACGTCACGCTCGACGCCGTCCTCGACGCGCTCGAATCCGGCGAGGTCCGCGCCGCCGAGAAGCGCAACGGAGAGTGGGAGGCCAACGAGTGGGTCAAGCGGGCCGTCCTGCTGACCTTCGGCCTCCGGGAGACCCGCCCGCGGGAGTACGGCGGCGTCACCTACCACGACGTGCTCCCGCTGCGCCGGACCGACGACCTGCCGGGCCGGAACACCCGCAACACGCCGGACGGGACCGTCCTCCGGCGCGGCGCCCACGTCGGCAGCGACTGCATCGTGATGAGCCCGAGCTTCGTCAACGTCGGCGCGTACGTCGGCGACGGCACGCTCGTCGACTCCTGTGACACCGTCGGCTCCTGCGCCCAGATCGGCTCGAACGTCAAGCTGGGCGCGAACGCGCTCGTGGGCGGCGTCCTCGAACCGGTCGAGAGCGCCCCGGTCGTCGTCGAGGACGACGTGTCCCTGGGTGCGGGCTGTCGGGTCACCTCCGGCTTCGTCGTCGGCGAGGGGAGCGTGGTCGGCGAGAACACGCTGCTGACGCCGCGGATTCCCATCTACGACCTCGTCGAGGAGGAGGTCGTCTACGGCCACCTCCCGCCGAACCGCCGGGCGTTCACCCGGTTCGTCGAGTCGGGCGTGAGCGACCACGACCTGTTCGACGGTGGCGCGTACAAGCCCGCTGTCGTCGCGCTCGACGTGCAGGAGGACACGCTCGCGGAAGTCGAGCGCGAGGAGGCCCTGCGATGAACGCGTCCGGCGACGCAGCGGGCGCGAGCGCGCGCTCCGCGGACGCCGAGAACCCGCCGGTACGACGTCTCGCCGACTGGGACGACGCCGACCTCGCCGGCTTCGCCGACGAGCACGGCACGCCACTGTACGTCCTCGACCTCGACCGCGTGCGGCGGAACTACCGGCGGTTCGCGGCGGCGTTCCCGGACGCGGCGGTCCACTACGCCGCGAAGGCCAACACCGCCCGCCCGGTCCTGCGGACGCTCGAAGCGGAAGGCGCCGGCGTCGAGTGCGCCTCGGCGGGCGAACTCGAACGCGCGCTCGCCGCCGGCTTCCCCGGCGAGCGCGTCCACTACACCGCCGTCAACCCGCCCGCCGGCGACCTCGACCGCGCCGTCGAACTCGCCGCGGACCACCCCGAACTGACGGTGACCGCGGGCGCGGAGGACACGCTCGACCGCCTCGCCGAACGGGGGTACGACGGCCGGCTCTGTCTGCGGGTCAACCCGGGCGTCGGCGCGGGCCACCACGAGAAGGTCCGGACCGGCGCGGACGCGAAGTTCGGCGTCCCCGTCGAGCGCGCGGCCGACCTGCTCGCGGACGCGGCGGAGTCCTTCGACGTGGTCGGCGTCCACGCCCACGCCGGCAGCGGCATCTCCGGTGACGACCTCTCGGCCCACCGCGAACTCGTCGCCCGGATGGGCGACCTCGCCCGGGACGCGCCCGTCGACCTGGAGTTCGTCGACGTGGGCGGCGGCTTCGGCGTCCCCTACGCCCCCGACGACCCGCCGCTCGACCTCGTGGCGGTCGCCGACGCGACGCGCGAGGCGCTCGGGGCCGTCGACGCCGACCTCGTCGTGGAACCGGGACGCTACCTCGTGGCCGACGCCGGCGTGCTCCTCGCCCGGGTGAACACCGTCAAGGAGACGCCGGAGACGACCGTCGTCGGCGTCGACGCCGGGATGACGACGCTCGCGCGCCCGGCGCTGTACGACGCCCGCCACGAGGTCCGGACCCTCGGCGGCGGGAGCGCGGACGACCGCGTCGAGGCGACCGTCGCGGGACCCATCTGCGAGAGCGCGGACACCTTCGGCGAGCACGCGCTGGCCGACCCGGAACGCGGCGACGTGCTCGCCGTCGGCAACGCCGGGGCCTACGGCTACGAGATGGCCAGCCAGTACAACTCTCGGCCCCGGCCCGCGACGGTCGTCGTCGACGGCGACCGCTCGGCCGTCGCCCGGGAGCGCGAGACGACCGCCGACGTGGTCGCCGGCGAGCGGGAGGTGAACTGGCTGTGAGCCTCGAGTTCGAGAAGTACCACGGCACCGGCAACGACTTCGTGGTCGTGGACGCGTCGCTCCCGGTCCCCGACCGCGGCGCGTTCGCCCGGAAGGTCTGCGACCGCCAGCGCGGCATCGGGGCCGACGGCGTCCTCTTCCTGGCGCTCGAAGGCGCCTACCGCCCGCCCCGGGTCATCATGACGCTCGTGCAACCCGACGGGAGCACGGCCGCGATGTGCGGCAACGGCGCGCGCTGTGCCGCCCACTGGGCCGCCCGGCGCGCGAACGCCGACGCGGTGATGATCGACACGCTGGCCGGGACGCGGTCCGCGACGGTCCGGGACGACGGCGTCGCCGTCGAGATGGGCGCGCCGTCGTTCGCTCCCGGTGACGTTCCCCTCGCGGGGGACGCGCCGCTGGTCGAGGAGCGGGTCGGCGACTACGCGGTGACCGCCGTGAACACCGGCGTTCCCCACGCCGTGGCGTTCGTCGACGACGTGGCCGACGTACCCGTCGAACGCGACGCGCCCGCCGTCCGGAACCACGACCGCTTCCCGGACGGCGCGAACGTGACGTTCGCGTCGCGGACCGCGTCGGGATTCGACCAGCGGACCTTCGAGCGCGGCGTCGAGGGCGAGACCGACTCCTGTGGCACCGGCGCGGTCGCTATCGCGGCCGTCGCCCGCCGTCTCGGCCTGGTCGACGACGACAGCGTGGCCGTCTCGCCGCCGGGCGGCGACCTCCGGGTCGCGTTCGAGGGCGGTCGCGCGACCCTCTCGGGTCCCGTCGAACGGGAGTTCGAGGGCGAGATAGACCCGCCGGCACCCCGGCGACGCGACTCGACGGCATGACGGCGTTCGACCCCGTCGAGTTCCTCGAACGCGCCGTCCGGACGCCCTCCCACGAGGACGTGACCGAGATGCGGTCGCTGCTCGTCGAGACGCTCGAATCCGCCGGCGTCCCGGCCGGCGTCGACGACGCCGGGAACGTCCTCGCGACGCGCGAGGCCGACCGGGAGGGGCCGCACGTCGTCCTGAACACGCACGTCGACACCGTCCCGCCGCACGTTCCCTTCGCCCGGGCGGGCGACCGCATCGAGGGTCGCGGCTCCTGCGACGCGAAAGGACCGCTGGCGGCGCTGCTGACGGCGTTCTTCCGGGTGACCCCCGACCGCGGGCGCGTGTCGCTGGCCGTCACGCCGGACGAGGAGACGTCCTCGCGCGGCGCGGCGGCGCTCGACATCGGTCGTCTCGGGCGCGGGCCGGACGAGGAGGCGACGTCGCGTCCCCCCGACGCGGTCGTCGTCGGCGAGCCGACCGGCCTGGACGTCTGCAACGCCGCGCGCGGACGGTTCCAGGCGACGGTGATGCTCCGGGGCGCGAACGCACACGCCGCCAGTCCCGAGGCGGGCGTCAACGCCGTGGCCGGACTCGCGCCGGTGCTGGACGCGCTCGGGTCGTTCGCCGACCGACCGGCGGCTCCCGACCCTCATCCCGACCTCGGTGCGCCCACGCTGACGCCGACGACGGTCGAGGGCGGCGCGGCGACGAACCAGGTGCCCGCCGAGGCGTCGTTCGTCGTGGACCGCCGGAGCGTCCCGCCCGAGACCGCCGCCGGGTTCAGGGACGCGCTCGCGGACCACCTCCGGGCCGCCGCGCCCGGAGACGTCGACGTGGACGTGTCGTTGGCCGAGCGCGAGACGCCGTTCCTCGAAGCGTTCGACACGGCCGCGGACTCGCGGGTCGTCGAGGCGTTCCGCGGGGCCGGCGCCGGCGAGGTGCGACCGTTCGGCGCGGCGACGGAGGCGTCGTACTTCGCGCGGGTCGCGCCGACCGTCGTGTTCGGGCCGGGGGTGCTCGCCGACGACGACGGCGCGGTCGCTCACGCGCCGCGCGAGTACGTGCCCGTCGACGAGGTCCGTCGGGCCGGCGACGTCGTCGCGGACGTACTCCGGACGTTCGTCGGCTAGCTCCGGGTCAGCCGAAGAAGACGTCGACCACGTCGCTGCCGCGATTCCGCACGTCGCGGTACAGCTCCGAGTACCCGCAGTTGTCGCAGGAGACGACGGTGAACTTCTTGGTCTGGATGTCGAACATCTTGCTCAGACCGCCGCCGGTCGTGGAGATGGTGTCCGTGGAGGCGCTGGCGTGCCCGCACTTCCGGCAGCCGGTGTCGTCGGGGGAGTCAGGGTTCATACGACCGCGACTGCACTGTAAGAGAATAAATACTTTGGGCCGAGAACGGACGGTGCTCTGGGCTACTCCACGTAGTCGTACGTTCGCTCGTCCATCGCTCCGCGGCCGGCGAAGACGAACTCGCCGTCGGGTTCCGTGAACGCCGCCAGTTCGACGGACTTGTCGTGGTTGTGGCGGTCGTGGACCTGCTCGTACTCCTCGAAGGAGATGTCGTAGCGGTTCCGAATCTGTTCGTCGACGTTCAGGGCGTCGACCTCCTCGCGCCACCCCTCCCGAATCGTCTCGGCGTGAATCTCGGCCTGCGCGCCGGAGCCGTAGGAGCCGACGAGCAGTCGGTCGCCGGTCACGTCGCGGTCCTCCTCGGCGGCGTACCGGAGCGCGGCGGCGCGGGCGATGTGGACCGACCCGGTGTACCAGTTGCCGACCTCGCGGGAGATGGAGAGGGTCGGCTCGACGACCTCGGCGTACCACTCCCGGTACTGGTCGGTCGACTTGAGGTCGTCCATGTACCCCCGGATGGCCTCCTCGTAGGATTCCCGGTCGTCGAACTCCTCCTCGCGGGGCTGGCGTCCGATCTCGTCCGCGAGTTCGTCCTCTACCTCGGTGCCACGAACCATGTGGCGGTAGCCGAGCAGGCCGGCCTTCCGGACCATGCCGGGGAACGGCGTGTGGTAGGGGATGAAGGCGAAGTCGTCGGGGTGCGTGTCGCCGGCGACGCTCTCGAAGTCCTCCAGGGCCTCGCGCATCCGGGCGAGGTACACCTGCATCGAGCGCTTGCCGTCGACGCTGGGGAACTGCTGGTTGGGCTTCAGGAAGTCCGTCTCGTCGGCGCTGCCGTAGCCCTGCTCGGTCGACAGTTCGACGAGGTCGGGGTCCTCGGTGACGAGCATCGCGACCGCACCGGCACCCTGGGTCGCCTCGCCGGGGTCGCCGCGAGCGTACAGCGCGGTGTCGGTGGCGACGACCAGCGCCGACCGACCGCGGTTCCGACCCGCCCGAATCCAGTTGTACGCGTCGTCCAGGCTCTGCGTGCCGGCGATGCAGGCGAACTTGCGCTCGCCCTTGTTGGCGTGGTGGAAGTCCTCCTCGTACACCTGTTCGAGACAGCCCGCGATGTACGTCGAGACGGGCTTGGAGTTGTCGAACGCCGACTCGGTGGCCACGTCGATGCGACCGATGTCGGCCGGCGTCAGCCCCTTGCGCTCCATCAGCCGGTGGGCCGCGTTCGCGCCCATCGTCACGATGTCCTCGTGGGCGTCCGGGAACGAACTGGCGAACAGTCCGAGCCCTTTCGTGTACTTCTCGGGGTCCTCCCCCTTCTCCGCCGCGAACGTCTCGGCGAGATCGAGTTTCAGCTTGCCTGTCCATATCTCCATGGCGTCGATGCCGACGGCGGTCATTCTTGCACCCAATTAGCGTCAACGTCCTATAAGGGACTGTCGATAGAACTATCGACGGTTGTCGAACCTACGCCGGATAGTACTCGACGTCCGCCGTCGACGAGGAGTTGTCGTAAGCGGCTGTGGCAGTGTCGGTCTCCCCATTCGCCCCGACCACGATGACTGCCGCTTCTTCGGGCAAAGTCTCGTATCGGTTCCTTATCGGCGGCGAAGGCTCAATCGTCGGACTCGACGTCCGTTCGTCCACCTCGCCATCGTTATTGAAGTCCCAGCGGTACTCACTGATATCACCACTCGATTTGGTGGCGTCGAGCTTGTACTCGTCGTTTTTCTGTCCATTCTTGTCCTTGGTCTTCGTTATCGTCAGGTCCGCAGTCGGACTTCCCCCGTCGCCGCCGTTGCCCCGGCCACTCGACTCGACCGACACGTCGAACGTCGCGTTCTCGTAGTCGCGGTCCCCGCCGCGGACGCTCAGCGTCACTTCGTGGTCGCCCTGCTTTCGGCCGGTGTAGACGAACTCCGCGCGGCCGCTCTCGTCCGTCGTCGAGGCTCCCGCGGGCCGAATCGTCCCTCCGGGCGCCGCGCTCACGTTCACCCGGACGCCGCTGACGGGGTTGTTGAACCGGTCGCGGACCTCCGCGACGAGCGTCGTGCTCTCCCCCGTTCCGACGCTCCCGCCGCCGCGAACGTCCGTGACGTACGTCGCCTTCGTCTCGGCGTCCGCGGTTCCGACGCTCACCTTCGCCATCCGGAGGTCGTAGGTCACCGCGTCGTCGCGCGCGCCCTGGAGCGTCAGCGTCAGCACGCCGCCGTCGACGCTGACGTCCTCCACGTAGCCGCCGTTGGTCGTTCGCTGGTCTTCCAGCAGTTCCGTCCACTTCGACTCGCTCAGGCCGGTCGGCACCCTGACGGTGAGATTCTCGCCCTCGGTCGCCTGCACGCTCACCGTCCGCGTGACCGTCGTCGACGGACTGACGGCGTGGGGGTCGAGGCTTACGGTCCCGATCTCGGAGCGCGACAGCGAGCCGTTCAGCGCGAGGAGCGTTATCCGGCGGCCCCGCACGAGCGACTGGTCGGTGGCGGTGACGGTGGCCGAGTCGAACCGGTCGTACACGACCGTGTTCTCGTACGCCGTGACCGGCGCGTCGCCGTACTCGTGGTAGTTCGGCTCGTAGAGGAGGCCCCGGGTGAGAAACGAACGGTTCGTCCCGTTCCAGTAGTCCGCGGTCTCGTTCGACAGAGCGGTGGCGTTGCTGACCGTGGCGGTTCGAGCCGGCGTCGTCCGCAGCGTTCCGGAGGTCGGCGGCGGGTTGACGAAGAAGGTTCGCCGGGGGTATCGGGTGTCGAGGGTCACCGACACGGGCTGGCCTGTCCCCGTCGCGCCCGTCCGGACGACGGCGTTGCGCAGGTCGAGCAGCTCGCCTTTCACCTCCTGGTTGTGGCGGAACTCGACGCCGTGGTTCTGGTTCGGGACGACGGTCGCCTGGTAGAGCGACATCGCCACGACGAGGGAGGCGAACAGCAGCACCGTACCGACCTGCACCGACACGGCGCGGTCGTCGTCCCGGAACGTCATGCATCTGAGAGAACGACGAGGGGACAAAAAACCTACCACTCACCATCCCGATACGTTCCCGTTCGCTGACCGGGGGTCGGTCGAGGCGACGACGCTGCCGGCGTCGTCGCTCGCGGCGGATACGGGATAGTGCACTCGAGGAAGGTCCGGACGGCGCGTCGGGAGATCTCTGGCGGCGTACTGGCCGGACGTCCCGGCGTCTTCGCTCAGTCGTCCGCTTCGTCTTCCTCTTCGACGACCTCGGGGTCGCTCATCGCGCTCTGGAGGCTGTCGAGGCCGTTGACCCACTCCGTGACGAGGCCGTACTCGATGTCCTCGGTGACGGCGATGTCGAGTTCCTCGCCGTCGATGATTCGGGTGCCCGCTGCGGCGACGAGGCCGAGCGCGGAGTCGAGGTCGTCGGCCTCCTCGGCCTTCGACGCCTCGACGACGTACTCCTCGACGGCCGCTTCCTCGGCGGGGCCGCCGGCGAGGTACTCCTCGGCGGCGTAGAACACGCAGACGAGGCTCGTCTGGACGCCGTCGATGAGCATCGCCTTCTCCTCGTCCTCGAACGCCACCTCGCCGAGCACCGTCTCGCGGATGTCGGCGAGTTCTTCGAGGGCCTCCTCCTCGCCGATCTCGTCGTCGTCGTACGCGGTGACGATCTTGGCGACGGCGATGGCGACGTCGTCCTGGAGGTTGAGCAGGAGGCGCGCGGAGTCCTCGTCCTCGGGGTCGATCTCCTCGTCCCGGATGCGGTCCAGCCAGTTCTGCCAGCGTTCCTCGGAGTAGAACTCCTCCGGCGGTGCGCTCATACCTCTTTGGTGCGTAGCGCGAGTCATAAATCCTGCGAGGCTGCTCCGACGGGGTGAAATAGCGGAAAACTGGGTGTAGAGCTGCCGAGAGGGCGACGTATCGACAGCGCCCCTCGTGAACTGCCGGCAGTGTTTTAAGTATCGAACCGGCAGAACGTTCGCCGACCGGAACGCCGGCCGCGGGGGAAGCGTGTCCGCAAACGAAGCTTAGTTACCGCGAGGCGACGACGACTCGCCCATGAGAGCGGCACTCGTAGTGCTCGACGGCTGGGGATTGGGAAGCGAGGACGGCGGCAGGAACGCGGTCGAAGCGGCCGACACGCCGAACTTCGACCGCTACGCAGACGCGGGCGCGTACGGCGAACTGAACGTGACCGGTCGCCGGGTCGGTCTCCCGGAGGGCCAGATGGGCAACAGCGAGGTCGGCCACCTCAACATCGGCGCGGGACGGGTGGTCAAACAGGAGTACACCCGCATCAGCGACGCCATCGCGGCGGGCGAACTCGGGGAGAACGACGCCATCGACGCGGCGTTCGAGTACGCCCGGGACCACGACGGTTGCGTCCACTTCACGGGACTCGTGAGCGAGGGCGGCGTCCACTCCGACCAGCGCCACCTCTACGCGCTGATCGAACTCGCGGCCGACCGCGGCGTCGACGCGGTCACGCACGCGTTCACGGACGGACGGGATACGGCCCCGAAGAGCGGCGAGGGGTTCCTCGACAGCCTCCAGCGCGTCGTCGACCAGCAGGGAACGGGCGACGTGGCGACCGTCTCCGGGCGCTACTACGCGATGGACCGCGACCAGAACTGGGAGCGCACGCGGCGCGCCTACGACGCCATCGTGAACCGCGAGGCGGACCACGTGGCCGGGTCGGCGGTCGAGGCGGTCCGGCAGTCCTACGAGCGCGGCGACACCGACGAGTTCGTCGAGCCGACGCTCGTGGAGGGCGGTCCCGCGCTTGACGACGGGGACGCGGTCGTCTTCTTCAACTTCCGCGCGGACCGCGCCCGCCAGCTGACCCGGATGCTCGCCGACATCGACCCCGTCTGGGCGTTCGAGACTTCGCCGCCGGACATCGAACTGACGACGATGACCCAGTACGACGCGGAGTTCGGCCTCCCGGTCGCGTTCCCGCCGCACCAGCCCGAGGACACGCTGGGAGAGGTGCTCGCCGGGGCCGGACTCACCCAGTTGCGCATCGCGGAGTCGGAGAAGTACGCCCACGTCACCTACTTCCTCAACGGCGGGCGCGAGACGGAGTTCAGGGGCGAGCGGCGGGAGATAATCCCGAGCCCGGACGTGCCGACCTACGACCAGCAACCCGAGATGAGCGCGCCCGAAGTGACCGACACCGCCATCGAGGTCGTCGAGCGCGACGACCCGGACGTGATGGTGCTCAACTACGCGAACCCGGACATGGTCGGGCACACCGGCGACTTCGACGCCGCCGTCGCGGCGGTCGAGGCGGTCGACGAGCAACTGGGTCGGCTGGTGGAGGCCCTGACGGCCCGCGGCGCGCACTTCTTCGTCACCGCCGACCACGGCAACGCCGACGACATGGGGACGCCGGAGAACCCTCACACGGCGCACACGTACAACCTCGTTCCGTTCGTCTACCTGACGCCGGAGGGCGACAGTGGCGGGAGAACCGTCCGAAACGGCGGGTCGCTCTGCGACCTCGCGCCGACGCTGCTGTCGGTCATCGGCGTCGACCGGCCGGCGGCGATGACCGGCGAACCGCTACTGGAGTAGCGCGACGGACGCTCAGCCGTACTTCAGAACGCGCGTGTCGATGGCGTCACAGCGCGGGCAGAGGTGCTGGTAGTTCACCTGTCCGCCGCGGGCGGTGACGCGCCACTCGCCGTCGTCGTCCACGTAGCCACACTCCGGGCAGCGCAGCGTCGTCTCTTCGTAATGCTTCTTGAGTCGGTCGAAGGGCGAACGTGCCTCCCTGGTTGCCATGTGCTATCCTCTATCATACAGCCCCATAATTGTAACGAACGTTGATTTCGTTAGTGATGGTGTACCGAGTTTCGTAATCGGTACGTCTTAAGTTTCGGACTCCGTAGCGTCGGTATGGCCGACGAAACCGACGTCGAATCACTCAAGCGTGGTACGGAGCTCGTCAAGCGAGGGTTCGCCCGGATGCAGAAAGGCGGCGTCATCATGGACGTCGTGAACCGAGAGCAGGCGCGCATCGCCGAGGACGCGGGTGCGGTCGCCGTGATGGCCCTGGAGGCCGTCCCGGCCGACATCCGGAAGCGCGGCGGCGTCGCCCGCATGGCCGACCCCGCGGACGTCGAGGACATCATCGACGAGGTGTCGATTCCGGTGATGGGCAAGTCCCGCATCGGTCACCGGAAGGAGGCCCAGATTCTGGAGGCGGTCGGCGTGGACATGATCGACGAGTCCGAGGTGCTGACGCCCGCGGACGACGCGTACCACATCGACAAGCGCGAGTTCACCGCGCCGTTCGTCTGCGGCGCGCGGAACCTCGGCGAGGCCCTGCGGCGCATCGAGGAGGGCGCGGCGATGATACGGACCAAGGGCGAGGCCGGCACGGGCGACGTGAACCAGGCGGTCCACCACCAGCGCACCATCAAGGGCGCCATCCGCGAACTCCAGGGCAAGAACAAGGAGGAGCGCGAGGCCGTCGCCCGCGAGATAGAGGCGCCGGCGGACCTCGTCCACGAGACCGCCGAGATGGGTCGACTCCCCGTGGTGAACTTCGCCGCGGGCGGCATCGCCACGCCGGCCGACGCCGCGCTGATGATGCACCACGGCTGCGACGGCATCTTCGTCGGCTCCGGCATCTTCGGCGCCGAGGACCCCGAGGCGATGGCCGAGGCCATCGTCGCCGCCACGAACAACTGGGACGACCCCGAGCGACTCGCCGACATCAGCAAGAACGTCGGCTCCGGCATGCGCGGCGAGGCGAACGCCGACCTGCCCGAGGAGGAGAAACTCCAGGGCCGCGGGAACTGACCGTCGAACCACGCTCTCGCACGTCCTCCGCGGACGATTCCGGGTCGCTATCGAAGGAGCGGCGAGCGACGCTCCCGTTCGCGGACGGCACGTCGCCCGTCGCGCGGAACGGGACCCCCGTCGTTCCCGTCGCTGACGCGCAAGCCGAGAGCGAAGCCCTTTCCCACCTAACCGACTGACCGATAACGTATGGACGAGTCCGCGGAGCGAACCAAGGTCGAGTGGCGCGAGTGGGGCGAGGACGCCTTCGAGGAGGCCCAGGAGGCGGACGAGCCGGTCCTCCTCTCGCTGTCGGCGACGTGGTGTTCGTGGTGTCACGAGATGGACGAGGAGACGTACTCGGTGCCGACGCTGGCGGCGAACGTCAACGACTCGTTCGTCCCCGTCCGGGTGGACGTCGACCGCAACCCCCGGGTGCGCGAGCGCTACAACGTCGGCGGCTTCCCCTCCACCGTCTTCTGCACGCCGAGCGGCGACCACCTCACGGGCGCGACCTACCTCGGACCGGACGCGATGCGGCAGGTCCTCGGCCGGGTCCGGGACCTCTGGAACCAGAAGGGCGAGGAGGCGGCCCAGATTCCCCGGAGCCTGCGCGACCAGAACCCCCCGGGCGGCGAGGTGACCGCGGACATCGAGCGCAACGTGGCGGGCCAGCTAACGGAGAAGTACGACGCGACCCACGGCGGCTGGGGCGACGACGCGAAGTTCCCCCTGCCGCGGACCGTCGAGTTCGGACTGAAGCGCGAGCGCGAGACGGCCCTCGGCACGCTCGCCGCGGTGCGGGAACACCTGTTCGACGACTACGACGGCGGCTTCTTCCGCTACGCGGGCCAGCGCGACTGGAGCGACGTCCACCACGAGAAGGTGCTGGACGCGAACGCCGCGCTCCTCCGCGCGTTCGCGAACGCCTACCTGTACACGGGCGACGACGACCACCGCGAGGTCGCCGGGAAGGCGGTCGAGTACCTGACGACCACGCTCTGGCGGGACGAGACGGGGGCGTTCGGCGGGAGCCAGCGCCCGGACGACGACTACTACGCGGGGTCGCCGAGCGACCGCGAGGGGGCCGACTCCCCCGCGGTGGACCCGACCGCGTTCGCCGACTGGAACGCCCTCGCCGCGGACGCCCTCCTCACGTACCACGCCTACACCGACGACGAGCGCGCCCGCCGGTACGCCGAACGCACCCTCGCGTTCCTCGACGAGATGGTCGACGACGGTGCGGTCGTCCACTACCGCGCCGGCGACGAGCGCGACGGGGCGGGCGAGCGCGGCCTGCTCGCGGACCAGGCGCACGTCGCCGCCGCGTTCGCCACCGCGGCGCAGGTGCTGGGCACGGACGGAACGTACCTCGACACCGCGCGCGCCGTCGCCGACCACGCGGTCGAGACGCTGCAGAACGACGAACTGGGCGCGTTCGTCGACGGTCCCGTCGAGGGTCCCGGTCTGCTCGACTGGCCGCTTCGCCCCGTCGACGGGAACGCCGCGATGGCGTCGGCGCTGGTCGACCTGTGGGCGCTCACCGGCGAGGAGCGCTACCGGAGCGTCGCCCGCGACGCGGTCGGCGCGTTCGCCGGCGCGGCGGACCGCCTCGACGTTCAGGTCGCGGGCTACGCGACCGCCGCGGCGCGACTCGTGGACGCGCCGTTGCGCATCGACGTGGCCGCCCCCGCCGGGTCGGACCTCCACCGGGCCGCCTTGCGCGTCGCCGACCACGAGAAGGTCGTCGTCCCGTCCGCACACGAAGCGGGCGTCGACGAGGAGTACGAGGCCGGCCGCGCCTACGTCGTCGCGGGCGGCGACGTCTCCGGGCCGGTCGCGACCCCCGAGGAGTTGAGTGAACGAGTCGCGGATTTATTCTGAGGCCATCTGATAGATAAGAGCCCGCGGTGCTCTCCGACGGGACAAACCCACACAGCGTTTTTATACAGTCGACGTAATGTCAAACCACATGGCAAGTCTCCGCGATCTCGGGCTCTCCGAGTACGAGGCGCGCGCCTATCGCGCGCTGCTCAACACCGGGCCGACGACGGCGAAGGACCTCTCGCGGGCCAGCGAGGTGCCGATGGGACGCATCTACGACGTGCTGAACAGCCTGGAGACGCAGAACCTCGTCCGGAGCCAGAGCGCGAGTCGCCCCAAGAAGTACGTCGCGGTCGAACCGAACATGGCGCTCGACCGACTGCTCGAGGACAAACTCCAGGAACTCACGGAGAAGGCCGAGCAGTACGAGCAGATAGTCGACGAACTCTCCGAGGAACTCGACACGGCGGACCCGCCCATCGAGGAGGGGTTCTGGACCGGCGCGGTCGGTCCCGAGGAGGCCGTCGAACTGCTCGTCGAACGCCTCGACGCCGCCGAGGACCGCATCGTCATGGTCGCGGGCCAGCTATCGCCGAAGTTCGACATCGGGAGCGTCGGCGAGACGGTGACCGATCACCTCGAATCGGCCCTCGAACGGGGCGTGGACGTGTCCGTGCTGATGTCGCCCGAACTCGTCCGCACCCTCCCGGCCAGCGTCGGCGAGCGGTACGCCGACACGCTGTCGGACCACCCCCAGTTCTCGGTCCGGACGACGCCGGACCTCGAAGGGACCTTCAACCTCATCGACGACGTCGAGGTCTGCATCGAGGTGACGAACCCGCTCGCGCCCGGCGAGGCGTTCGCCATGATCGACCTGAAAGACCCCGAGTTCGCCGCGAACGTCGACAGCCAGTTCGAAGAGCACTGGGAGTCCGCCGAACCCCTTCAGCTCTGAACTCCGGGACGGGGGTCAGTCCCGTCGCGCCAATCCGACGAGATGCCCGGCTTCCTCGACGATTATCTCCTCGACGCCCAGCCGAACCGCCGACTCGCTGCCGGGGAGACAGAACACGATGGTGCCGTTGGAGACGCCGGCCGCCGCGCACGTGCCGACGACCTTCGACCCGACCTCCTCGTAGGAGAGTCGGCGGAACAGTTCGCCGAACCCGGGGAGACGCTTGTTCAGGAGGGGCTCTACCGCCTCGACGGTCACGTCGTCGGGCGTGACCCCGGTCCCGCCGGTCGTGACGACGACGTTCGCGTCGTCGCGGCCGATGAAGTTGTCTACCGTCCTCTGCACGCGGTCGTACTCGTCGGGGACGAGTTCGCGCGTGACGACCTCGTGCCCCTCGTCTTCTAACGTCTCGACGATGGCGTCGCCCGCCGGGTCGTCGTCCATCGAGCGCGAGGAGGAGACGGTCAGCACCGCGACGCCGACTTCCTCGACGTCGTGTGCGTGATGGTCGTGTTCGTGGTCCTCGCCGTGGTCGTGCTCTTCGTCGTGGTCGCGTTCCTCGCCGTGGTCGTGCGCTGCTGGGCCCTCGCGCGACTCCTGGTCCATGCGTGAGAGTTGGACGCCCCGGTTCTAAACCCTGTGCTCGACCGAACGGATTCGCGCTCCCGATGCGCTCTCCTTCGAGTACGTTTTTTACGCCCACCGCCCAACCTTCGGAGTATGAAGGCAGTCCAGTTCACGGACCACGGCGGTCGGGACGTCATCGAGTACGGGGAGTTCCCGGACCCCGAACCGGACCGCGACGAGGTGCTGGTCGACGTCAAGGCGGGCGCGCTGAACCACCTCGACGTCTGGACGCGGCGCGGCCTGCCGGGAATCGACCTCGACATGCCGCACGTTCCGGGCAGCGACGGGGCCGGCGAAGTGGTCGCCGTCGGCGACGACGTCACGCGCTTCGAACCGGGCGACCGCGTAGCGCTGTCGGCGGGCGTCAGTTGCGGCGAGTGCGAGTACTGTCGCCACGGCGAGCACTCGCTGTGCGTCGACTTCCACCTCATCGGCGAGCACGTCCGCGGCGTTCACAGCGAACTCGCCGCGGTTCCGGCGGACAACCTCCTGGACGTCCCGGAGGGCGTCGACTGGGAGACCGCCGCCGCCGCACCGCTGGTGTTCCAGACGGCGTGGCGGATGCTCGTCTCGCGGGGCGACGTGACGCCCGGCGAGGACGTGCTGGTGCTCGGCGCGTCCGGTGGCGTCGGCCACGCCGCGGTCCAGATAGCCGACCACGCCGGGGCGACGGTGTACGCCACGGGGAGCAGCGAGGAGAAGCTCGAACACGCCCGCGAACTCGGCGCGGACCACGTCATCGACTACGAGTCCGAGGACTTCGCCGACCGCATCCGGGAACTGACGGGCAAGCGCGGCGTCGACGTAGTGGTCGACCACGTCGGCGCGGCCACGTGGCAGGACTCCCTGAAGAGTCTCGCGAAGGACGGGCGGTTGCTCACCTGCGGCGCGACGACGGGACCCAACCCCGAGACGGACATCAACCGCATCTTCTGGAACCAGCTCCAGGTCGTCGGCTCGACGATGGCCAGCCACGGCGAGGCCGACGACGCCCTCGAACTCGTCTGGGACGGCACGTTCGAACCCGCCATCCGCGAAGTACTCCCGATGAGCGAGACGGCCCGCGCCCACGAACTCCTGGAGGAGCGCGAGGGCTTCGGCAAGGTCGTCGTGAAACCCGACAGCGAACTGTGACGGGCGAGGCCTCCGCGGACGGACCGGACGGACGCGACCCCGGCGGGAGCGACGCCTACGTCCACGAGCCGGACGGGTCGACGACCGGCGACCCCGGTCCGAACGACCGCGAGTTCGGCCGGCGGGGCTGGATTCTCGTCGGCGTCATCGTCCTCGCGTTCGTCGTCGCACCGCTGCTCATCTACCTCCGTCCGCCCGTCCTGCCGTTCAAGTTCGCCTACCTCGTGCTCCCGCTGGTCCCCGCCGTGCTGCTCGGCGCGACGGCGGTGTGGGCGGCACAACGGAACGCGTAAATCGCCGGCGGGACACGTCGTCCACGATGGCACGCGTCTCCCTCGGTCCGCTGGCCGCAGCGTCGCTGTGGGGCGGGATGTACGTCGTGAGCAAGTGGGGGTTCGCGGCGATTCCGCCGGTGACGCTCGCGTTCCTCCGGGTCGCGCTCGGCGCGGCCGCGCTGCTCGTCGTCGTCCGCGCGACGAAGCCCGCGCGCTCGTTCTCGCGGGCGGAGCGGCGGCGGTTCGCGGTGCTCGGCGGCTGGGTCGCGCTCACGCTCGTCACGCAGTTCGTCGGTACCGACCTGACGAACGCCAGCCAGGGCTCGCTGCTGACGGTCCTGACGCCCGTGTTCACGCTCCTGCTCGGCGTCGCCGTGCTCGACGAGGCGCTGACGACTCGAAAGGTGGGCGGGATGGCGCTCGCCGTCGCCGGGACGCTGGTCGTGCTCGCGGGCCAGTACGACCTCGCCGCGGCCGGCCGGGGGAGCCTGCTCGGCGTCCTCGCGCTGTTCGCGGCGAGTTTCGGCTGGGCGGCCTACACCGTCTGGGGGACGCCGCTCGTCCGGACCTACTCGGCGCTGGAGACGGCGACGTACTCGACGGTCGCCGCGGTGCCCATGATTGCGGTGCTGGTTCCCGTCGAGTTCGCGCTGCGGGACGCCGCACTCGCCGGCGTGACCGTCACGCCGGCCGTCGCCGGCGCGGTGGGGTACCTCGGCGTCGCGAGCACCGCCGCCGCGTGGGTGCTGTGGTACTCGGGCGTCGAACACGCCGACGCGGGCGTCGTCGCCGTCTTCTTCTTCGCGCAACCGGTCGTCGGCGCGGCGCTCGGGGCGCTCGTCCTCTCGGAGTCGCTCGGCCCGACCTTCTTCGCGGGCGGAGCCGTGATGGCGGCGGGCGTCTGGGCCGTCACCACTGCCCGGGCCTGAACGTCGGAAGCGACCGCCCTCAGTCCCGCAGCGGGTCTTCGGTCCCGCGGACGCTGTCGACGATGACGTCGCCGTCGGGGCGTTCGACCAGCCAGAACAGCTTGTAGGCGTCGGTCGCGCGCGGGAACTCGATGTCCGGCGCGCTGGAGAGCGCGTAGCGCCGGGTCGTCCACCCGAACGCCGACTCGCGGGCCTTCTCCCGGCACTGCTCGTCAGAGAGCTCTGCGGGCAACACGAGCGCGTCGGCGACCGTCCGCTCCTCGACGTCGGGGAACGTGTCGGCCCGCAGGACCAGCCGCCGGGAGCGGTCCACGCTGGCGACGTAGCTGTCGGTGCGGTCGCCGACCAGCGGCGCGCCGACGGTGACCTCGACCTCGTAGACGCGGTAGGGGTACGCGACCGCGCCGACGTGACCGTCGCCCGCCTCCTCGCGGGCGACGGCGGGCGGGATGACCTGCAGGTCGGCGCGCTCGCGGTGCTCGCCGACGAGGTCGGCCGTGGCGTCGTCGGCCCGTGCGTCGGCCGTCACCGCTCGTCCTCCCGGGCGTCGGTCGTCGCCGTCCGTCTCCCGTCGGCCGTCATTCCCGTTCGTCCCAGTAGTCCGCGGCCTCGACGTGGGCGCGGATGGCGTCGGCCTCGGTCACCGCCTTCGGCGAGACGTCGCGCGCGCCGTCCCCGTCCGTCGTCCGCCCGCCGTCGGTCACGTAGCTCGGCGTGCCGCCGCCGGGCTCGCTCGTCACCGCCGACAGCGGCTTGTCGAAGATGTCGAAGTGTTCGTCGACGCCGCGGGGCGGTTTCGTCACGAGCGAGACGCCGACCAGCGTCAGCGCCGAGAGGACGAATGCGGGGAACAGGCCGTACACGCCGACGAACTGGTAGAGGAACGGCGAGGCCTCCTGGGACGGCATCGCGTTCAGCGCGTTCAGCACGGTCGTCAGCTGCGTCCAGAGGATCATCGTCGACGCGCCGACGACCATGCTTGCGACCGACCCCTTCGCGGTCACGCGCTTCCACCACAGCGCCGCGATGAGCGTCGGGCCGATGGCCGCGCCGAGTCCGCCCCACGCGTAGTCGAGGACGAGCGTGTAGATGGGCGTGTTCTTGGCGAGGTAGGCGAAGGCGATGCTCGCACCCCCGAGGCCGAGGGTGACGTACCGCGAGTAGCGCACCAGCTGTTGTTCGGTCGCCTGGGGGTTGACGAACCCGTGGTAGACGTCCTCGACGACGGCGCTCGTCGCGACGAGCAGCTGGGAGTCAGCGCTGGACATCATCGCCGCCAGCGCCGCCGCGAGCACGACGCCCGCGGCGACGCTGGGCAGGAGTTCCAGCGTGAGTCGGGGCATCGCGTTGTCGGCCTGCGCGACGTTCCCCTGCCCGAAGACGACGATGGCGTACAGACCCACCAGCGCCGCGCCGACGTATGCGACGAACATGAAAAGCTGTGCGACCAGCGCCGCGAGCCGGATGTTCTTCACGCGGTCGATGCCCATGAACCGCACCATGATGTGGGGGTTGCCGGGGACGCCCAGGCCGATAGCGGCGTAGCTGATGACGCCGAAGAGCGCGGCCCAGCCGGTCAGTCCGGCGGTGATGCTGGTCAGCGACCCGCCGCCGACGTTCGCGAGTTCGTCGAACGGCAGCCCGTAGCTCGTGTAGGCGATGACGGGCAGAACGATGAACGCGGCGAGGATGATGGCGCCCTGGAAGTAGTCCGACCACGCGACGGCGAAGTAACCGCCGAGCATCGTGTACCCGACGACGATGACGCCGCCGGTGATGATGCCGATCCACGGTTCGACGCCCGTCAGCACCTGCAGGAGGGTGCCGGCGGCGACTATCTGCGCGCCGACGTACCCGCCCTCGAACAGCATCAGCACGACCGAGGAGACGCCCTTGACCAGTCCGGTGTCGTCCTGGAGTCGCGTCTCGAAGAACGTCGGCAGGGTGACGGACTTCACTATCTCGGTGTACTTCCGGAGTCGCTTGGCGATGCCCGCCCACGCGAGCAGGTCGGCCGGAATCATCCCGAGGCCGTTCAGGAACGCCATGATGCCCGTGTTGAAGGCGTCCGCCGGCACGCCGAGGGTGAGCCAGCCACTCATCTCGGAGGCGCGCTCCGAGAACCCGGTCACGACCGGGCCGACCTCGCGGCCGCCGATGACGTAGTCACCCACGGAGTCCATGAACCGCGAGGCCCACAGGCCGATACCGACCAGTACGAAGAGGTACGCGGCGAACGTGCCGAGCACCAGGATGCCGGCCGAACCGGCGATGCCCTCCGCCACGGCGCTACACCTCCCCTCCGTACTGCTCGCGGAGGCGTTTCTCGCGTCTGCCCTCCAGCACGTAGTAGGCTATCAGCATCGCGAAGAAGACGACGTACGGGACGACCAGTCCCAACCAGTCGAGTGTACTCATTGCTGGCATGCGTGTTAGGCCATACCAGACGAAGATAAACGTTGCGGAGCTAACGCCCGAAAACCGCAGGCCTTCTCCGAGGTACGCTCCCGTTCTGGAAGCGACGGATATCGCCGCGTTCGCCCGGACTCATCCGCCGGCCGACGACGGCGAGTCGTCGCCGACCACCACGGCCTCGGGGTCGAACCGGTCGCCGGTCCAGCGCCACGACCCGACGTAGGGGTTCGACCCGTTCAGCGAGACGATGACGTAGGAGTAGCCCGGCCACGTCGCCGAGGAGCGGTCGGCGTCGCTCGGCGAGTCCGGACCGGACGGGTGCGAGTGGTAGAAGCCGACGACCTCCGTTCCCTGCGATTCGATGGTCTCCATGACGGCGAGTTGCTCCTCCGGGTCGATGGCGTACCGCGTCCGCGGGTCGTCGGCGACGTTCTCCGTCAGGAACGTGTCGCCGACGTACGCGTCGCCGTCGTCGCCGTCGCGGTCGCCCGCCAGGATGCCGCACACCTCCTCCGGTCGCCCCCGCCGGGCGTGACTGACGAGGGTGTCGTACACCTCCCGGGAGAGGGTTATCATGGAACGACGTTTGCCCGCGGTCGGTATAAGCGGGCGGGCCGACGCCCGAAGTCGCCGCGGACGCCGGCGGCGGGCGACCGCCGTCCTGCCGGGTCTCCGAGTCGGGCGTCGACCCGCGCCGAGCGGTCGTCCTCTTCCCCCTCTTTCGTGCGACGGCAGTCGAGAACGGTGCGTACCTTCGTTAACCAACTAAATGGTAACAGTACTTTTCCACCTCCCAAAGTCGTCATTGTACGTCGTTTTCTGGCTGCCAATGCAGTCGTATCCCTCTATGGTTGTTCGGCTATTATCTTTGGACAATTAAAAAACCGCGTGAAAGAAGCGCGAAGTGAATGCGAGGGATGGGATTCGAACCCATGGACTCCTACGAGAGCGGGTCTTAAGCCCGCCGCCTTTGGCCTGGCTCGGCAACCCTCGCCCGTCGGTCGGTTGACGCTTCCAGCGCAAGTGGGTTTCGATTACTCGGCGCACGGTGGCGAGCGTCACCGGTCGTCCGTCGGACCCCTCGCCTCGACGAGCGAACCACCGCCGGAAGCGGGTTCGACCACCCGTACGCTCCGGCCCTCGGTCGGGGGGTCGTGACGGAGGCCTCCTCAACCGGTCTGCCAGGGCAACGACCGCGGGTAGTGGTGGCGGCGGACGGCCTCCGCGACCGCGACGAATCCGCCGAGAACGAGCACGATCGCCGCCACTCCGGCGGGTTCCGTTTCGGCGAAGCCGATCTCGTGGGTGAAGACGTAGGCCGCGTCCCCTTTCCGGACGACTACTTGCTTCGGACGGAGGCCGGACTGTCCGATGCCGGGAATCGGCGCACTACTCTCGAACGCGTATCGCTTTCCGTCGATTCCCCCGTCCACGACGCGCTGTTCCTGCGGGGGGAGGTTCCCGTACTCGTAGACGGGACTGTCCTCCTCCCACGGATTCTCCGTCGTGGAATCGAGGGCGAACTCGTACTGGAGCGCTCCGAACCCGACGACTATCCCGCCGAACACCATGAACACTCCCAGGAAGAACACTCCGTAATGTATCCACTTCTCTCGGGGACCAACCGTTCGAGTCATGCTCGCAGATGCACCGCCGAACGTGATAAGTTTTCTCCAGTTAGAGCGGATTATTTATCGTCCGACGGGAACCTGTCCACGAATCAGGGGTCTCGACTCGTCCGTAGTACGCCCGGAGCGAACCGCCCGATTCGAGGTCGCACCCTCGCGGACGGTTCGACGGTACGCTCGTCCGTTCGGTGGTCCGTGCCGTCGGTTCCTCCGCGGTAATTCCCAGCAGTAATTTTCAGTACCGGAGAAGCCGGTGCGACGACCGACTCGCGCAACGGGCCGTAACAGATTGCTAACCGGATGTTCCGCGGCGGTAATCTGGATTCCCTCGAGATAAGGACACGTCGAATCGACGAACGGAGCGCAACTATCCGTCCCGTTTAACGGCGATATCGATGTAGCGTTCTCCGTATGCAACAGACAGGCAAGTTCGGAGCCGTACTGGTGGCGACACTGCTTGTGTTCGCGAGCGGGGCGGGCGTGAGCGCCGGGCAGTCCGGGACGGCAACTGAAGGGGTAGTGCTTCAGGACGTGACGGTCGACGAACTCCAGGTCGGGAACGCGACGGTCGAGAACGCGGTGATTCAGTCGGTCCGTGCGGACCAGATCCGCCTTGAGGACTCCGGTCGGACGCTCACCAACGTGCAAATGTCCGACGTCCGCATCGAGCAGTTGTCGCTCGACAACGTCACTCTCTCGGACGTCAACGCGACGAACATGACGGGCAACGCGTCCAGCGCCGGGAGCGTCGACCTCGACGCCGCCAACGTTCAGCAGGTGTCCATCCAGCGCGTGACGGTCCAGACGGTCGTCGTGGAGGAGGTCCGGCAACTCGGCACTGACGAGGCGGCCGCGACGACCACGACGCCCGCGGAAACGACGACTCCGACGGAGAACGAGACGACGACCCCGGCGGAGAACGAGACCACGACACCCGAGTCCGGCGACGTCGACACGATGTCGATCCGGGAAGTCAGGGTCGAACAGCTCGACGTCGGCTCGCTGTCCCTCCAGAGCGTCGCCACCGGGCAGACGCAGGCGACCACCACCGAACAGCCCGCGCAGGGCAACGCTACCGACTTCGAGTACGAACTGGTCATCGTAGCGAACGCGTCGGTCGACAACGCCACGGCCGAGACGGCGTCGGTCGAGAGCTTCACCTTCGTGGAGGAGCCGGGAACCGCAACGCCCACCCCGGCTGAGACGACGACGCCGGCGGAGAACGAGACGACGACGCCGGCAGAAGAAACGCCCACGCCGGCCGAGACGGAGGTCGGTGAGACGACCACACCGGCGGCCGAGACGACGCCAGCGAACGAAACGGCCGCGACGGAGGTCGGTGAGACGACCGCGGCAGGCCAGACGACTACGACGGTGGCGGGCGAAACGACGACCTGACGGAGCGCCGATTCGTTTTCCCGCGCCGGCAGGACGAGAGCGCGGACGCGTCCCCGACGATTCGTCACAGATATTTAAGGGAGACTAAGGGACATACAGTCCGAAAACGGCAGGTCTTATGTTCTCGCTGGCGAATCCTCCGTACGTTCATGAGCTACGAGAAAGTCGAGGTCCCCGAGGAAGGGGAGAAGATTACGCTCGAAGAGGGGACCGAGGACCAACTCGTCGTACCGGACGAGCCCATCATCCCGATAATCCACGGGGACGGCATCGGACAGGACGTCGGTCCGGCCGCCCAGAAGGTGCTCGAGACGGCGGCCCAGGCCACGGGACACGACATCCACTGGATGCGCGTGTACGCCGGCGAGAGCGCCCGAGAGCGCTACGACGAGAACCTTCCCGACGACACCGTCGAGGCGCTCAAGGAGTTCCGCGTCTCCATCAAGGGGCCGCTCACGACGCCCGTCGGCGCCGGCTTCCGGTCGCTGAACGTCGCGCTCCGCAAGCGCCTCGACCTGTACGCCAACGTCCGACCGACGTACCACCTCGACGGCGTCCCGTCGCCCGTCAAGGACCCCGGCCAGATGGACATGGTCACGTTCCGCGAGAACACGGAGGACGTGTACGCCGGCATCGAGTGGGAGGCCGGCACCGACGAGGTCCAGGAGGTCAAGGAGTTCGTCGAGAGCGAGATGGGCGAAGACGACACCATCCACGACGGCCCGGTCGGCATCGGCGTCAAGCCCATCACGGAGTTCGGCACGAAGCGCCTCGTCCGGAAGGCCATCGACTACGCGCTCGAACACGACCGCGACTCGGTGACCCTGGTCCACAAGGGGAACATCATGAAGTACACCGAGGGCGCGTTCCGCGACTGGGGCTACGAGGTCGCAGAAGAGGAGTACGGCGACGAGGTCATCAGCGAGGACACGCTCTGGGAGGAGCGCGACGGCGAGGCGCCCGAGGACGCCGTGGTCGTCAACGACCGCATCGCCGACAACATGCTCCAGCAGGTGCTCACCCGGACCGACGAGTACGACGTCATCGCCACGATGAACCTGAACGGCGACTACCTCAGCGACGCCTGCGGGGCCCAGATCGGCGGTCTCGGCATCGCGCCGGGGTCGAACTTCGGCGACGGTCGGTTCCTCGCCGAACCGGTCCACGGTAGCGCGCCGAAGTACGCCGGCCAGGACAAGGTGAACCCGACCGCGATGATCCTCTCGGGTCGCATCATGCTCGAACGCCTGGGCTGGACCGAGGCCGCAGACCTCGTCCGCGACGCCGTCGAGGAGACCATCGACTCCGGCAAGGTCACCTACGACCTGGAACGCCAGATCGAGGGCGGCGAGAAGCTCGCCACCAGCGAGTTCGCCGACGCGGTCTGTGAGAACATCGAGTCGATGTCCTGATTCCGGACCCTCCCGAGACGACGCAGTCCGTTCTTTTTCGCGGATTCGGTTCGAGAGCGGCGAGCGCGTCCCGAGCGGAATCTTCCGGTCCGTTCGACGGCCTGCGGCGGGGGCCCTGCCCGGGCGCGGCCGAACGAGCGATGACGGTCGGCGTCGAAGTGGACCGGGGGTTCCAGATGCAGACACCGACCGAAGCCGACCGCACCGCCGAATCGCCGACGCGTCGAACGCCGCTGCTGGGCGAACCGTTCCCGACGCTGTCCGTCGAGACCACGCAGGGGCCGAAGACCATCCCCGACGACTACGCCGGCCAGTGGTTCGTCCTCTTCAGTCACCCGGGCGACTTCACGCCGGTCTGCACGACGGAGTTCGTCGCCTTCGAGCGCCGTCGCGAGGCGTTCGAGGAACTCGACGTCGCGCTGATGGGGCTGTCGGTCGACCGGGTCCACTCGCACATCAAGTGGGTCGAGTGGATAGAGGCGGAGTTCGACGTGGACGTCTCGTTTCCCATCATCGCCGACGAGGCGGCCCGCGTCGCGGACAGACTCGGGATGATACACCCGGAGATGGGGACGAGCACCGTCCGGTCCGTGTTCGTCGTCGACCCCGGGGGAACGCTGCGGCTGACGCTGTACTATCCGATGGAGGTTGGCCGGAACGTCGACGAGATACTGCGCGCGATTCGGGCGCTCCAGACCGCCGACGAGGAGACGGTGGCGACGCCGGCCAACTGGCCGGACAACGAGGACCACGACGACCGACTCCTGCTCCGGCCGCCCTCGGACGAGGCCGGTGCGGAGGCTCGCCTCTCGGAAGCGGACGAGGAGGGGTACGACTGCCGCGACTGGTGGTTCTGCACCCGCGACCGCTGACCCGGGTCAGTCCCGCCAGTCGGGGTCGGTCCGCGGCGGACTGAACACGTCGATACCTCGCACCGGGTCGTCGGTCCGGTTCTCGGCGGCGTGCGGTTCGCCGCCCGGGACGGAGTAGGAGTCGTTCTCCTCGATGACGAACTCCTCGCCGTCGACGAGGAACGTGAGCGCGCTGGCGTAGACGAACCCCGCCTGCTCGTGGCGGTGGCTGTGTTCGGGCACCGTCGCCCCCGGTTCGATGTGGAAGTGCTGGACGCTCATCCGCTCGCCGGCCGCCAACTGGGTGAGGAAGACGCCGTCGACGGCCTCGGTCGCGCCGCGGTCCGACAGTGCTGTCGAGTCCATGTCTTCCGATACCACGCTCCGAACCTAAATCCCGGCGGTCCCGGTCCGCGACGGAGCCGTTTTGTAGCCCTCGCCCGCACGTCACGTCATGCACCTGCTCGCCGTTCACGCCGAGCGGTTCTCGTTCGCCGCGGAGACGCCGGCGAACGAAGCGAGCGACCCGGACGCCGCGGCGGAGACGCCGGCGGACGTCGCGTCGGCCGGGACGGCCGCGATGACGGCCGACCTCGGCGCGTGCGTCGTCGTCGCGGCGGCGGTCGAGCGCGGGGATGGAGCGACCCCCGCCGGAACCGCGGCGGCGGCCGCGGCCGAGTGCCGGGCCGTGGTCGACCGACTCGGCGAGTCCCGGGTCGCGCTCGTGCCGACCGACCACCTCACGGACTCGCCGGCGGCCGACGCGGCGGACGCGGTCGCCGTCCTGCGGTCGCTGGTGGCCGACCTCGCCGCCGACGGGCAACTTGAAATCGTCCGCGCGCCCGTCGGCTGGCATCTCGCCGTCGAACTGGAGAAGCGCGGGCACCCGTTCGCGGCGCAGTCGCTGGACGTGGACCCCGTGGCGCTCCGAGCGCCGACTACCGGGCGGTCCCTCCGGCTTCCGGACGGCGAGCGCCTCGACCCGGAGGACGCCGGCGCACGCCTGCCCGACGCGGTGGCGGCGACCGTCGAGGCGGTCGCGAACGAGGCCGACGACTCGCGGCGAACCCGTCTCCCGCGTGACCTGCTGGCGGAGACGGGACTGGTCGTCGGCGACCGGACGGCGGACGAGCGACCGCACTGGCTCCCGCGCGGTGCGGTCGCTCGCGACGCGCTCGCGGCCCGCGCCGACGACTGCTTCGCCGCTCTCGACGCCGCCCCGGTCGAGACGCCCGCGGGGGTCGGCCCGCTGGCGACCGCGCCCGACACCCTCGACGACCTCCCGTGGCGTCGGGCCGAACGCTCGCGGGACGTTCCCGCGGCGGTCGCGGTCGTCGAGTCGGGCGACGCCGACGCCGAACTCCGGCGGCAGGCGGCGGTCGTCGCGCGCGCCGTCGCCGCGCTGGGTTCCGCGTTCCTGCCCGTGGTCCGGGCGCGGGGCGAGCGCGCCGACGCGCTCGCCGCCGACCTCGCCGCCGACATCGACGCACCGGTGCTCGCCGAGCGACGGGACGACGGCGGCGAGCGCACCGAGGTCGAGTTCCACCCGGTCGGGGCGACCTGGCCAGGCGAGCGACCGCGCGTGGCGCGCGACGACGCGAGCGCCGGGCGATTCGACGTGGCGCTCGCGGACGGTGGCCGGCCGGCGGTCGTTCGCTGTGCGCCGCTCGGCTCCCTCGCCGGTGCGGTCGCGACCGCCGTCGAACGCGGCGAGTCGCGCGATCCGCCGCGGCTTCCCGCGTGGCTCGCGCCGACGCAGGTCCGGTTCGTCCCGGTCGCCGCCGAACACGCCGACCGCTGCGACGCGCTGGCCGCGGACTGCCGGGCGCAGGACGTCCGGGCGGACGTGGACGCCCGCGCCGTGCCCGTCGGCGAGCGCCTCGAACGCGCCGAGCGCGACCGGGTACCGTACTACGTCGTCGTCGGCGACCGCGAGGGAGGGTCGGAGGCCGTTCCCGTGACGGACCGCGTCGCGCGCGAACAGCGGAAGCGGACGGTCGACGGACTGTGCGAGACGATTCTGGCGGAGATTGCCGACCGCCCCCGGCCGCGGCGAACCGTCCCCGGACGCGTCGGCGAGCGGTGAGGGCCCCGCAGGGGTCGGCTTCGTTGTGGGATTTCACGAAGTTCAACCAATTTAAGCCAGTTGAGGTCCAACTAGTCATCGATGCAGACAGAGACGGTCGGCGACGGCACGCCCGACCTCGCCGTCGTCGCGTGCCTCCACGGCGACGAACAGTGCGGAAAGTCGGCGATAGGGAACCTGCTGGCCGAGCGGCCGGTGCTCGACCGCGCCGTGCAGTTCGTCGTGGCGAACGAGGCGGCGATCGCCGCGAACGTGCGCTTCGTCGACGAGGACCTCAACCGCGCGTTCCCCGGCAACCCGGACGGCGACACCTACGAGTCGCGACTCGCGGCCGAACTGCTGGCGGAACTGCGCGACCGGCGCGTGCTCGACCTGCACTCGACGCACTCGCATCCGGTCCCGTTCGCGCTCGTCGACGGCCTCGACGAGACGCGGCGAAACCTGGTCCGCGCGACCGGACTCGACCGGGTCGTCGACATCGGCCACATCCCGGGCGGCCTCATCAGCCACGTCGCCGGCGTCGCGGTCGAGTGCGGCTACGTCGGCACGGCGACCGCCGAGCGCAACGCCGAGCGCGTCCTCCGAAACTTCCTCGGCGCGACGGGCGCGCTGGACGTTCCCTTCGACGAGAGCGACCCCGAGGTGTACCGCGTGATGGGAGTGGCCGCGGGACGGGAGTACGAGTTCGTCGGCCGGAACTTCGAGCGCGTCGAGGCGGGCGAAACGTTCGCCAGCCGGGACGGCGACGAGTTGCAGGCCGACGAGCCGTTCTACCCCGTCCTGATGTCCACGGAAGGGTACGACGAGATGGTCGGGTTCTGCGCCGAGCGACTCGGTCGGCTCTCGGAGGTCAGTTGAGGCTCACTTCTCTGCACCCGTTCCGGGTCGGTCGAGGCCCGCGAGTTCGACGTCGCCCTCGGGCATCGGGACGCCGTCGTAGGGGTCCTCGGCGAGCAGCAGGGAGCCGTCGAGGTCGGCGTAGTCGAGCAGCGGCGCGAGGTGGGCGGCGGCCGCCATGCTCGCGTTGCTCTCTATCATGCACCCCAGCATCACCTCCAGTCCCTCGGCGCGCGCGGCGTGAATCATCCGCATCGCCTCGCGGAGGCCGCCGCATTTCATCAGCTTGAGGTTGGCGATGTCGGCCGTGCCCGCCACCTCGGCCACGTCGCCGAGGGTGACGCAGGACTCGTCGGCCGCGATGGGGAGCGCGGCGCGCTCGCGGACGAACGCCATCCCGTCGGGGTTCTCCGCCGGCACCGGTTGTTCGACGAACTCCACGTCGTACGCTTCGAGCGCGTCTATCTTGCGGACCGCCTCGCGCGGCGACCACGCCTCGTTCGCGTCGACGCGGACCGTCGCGTCCGGCGCGGCGTCCCGGACCGCGCCGATTATCTCCTCGTCGCGGTCCGTGCCGACCTTCACCTTCAGCGTGGCGTAGCCCGCGGCGACCGCCTCCTCCGTCTTCTCGCGCATCACGTCGGTGTCGTCGATGCCGATGGTGAACGAGGTCTGGACCGTCTCGTCGGGGTCCAGCCCCCAGTAGCGGTACAGCGGCAGGTCGGCGCGCTTGGCGACGAGGTCGTGGAGCGCGATGCTCACCGCACAGCGCGCGGCGGGGTTGCGCGCGACCGTCTCGCGCATCCGGCGCTCGATGCGCTCTAGCTGGTGGGGATCGCCCACGTCCTCGACGACGGCGAGCAGGTCCGGCAGCACCGCCTCCACCGTGTCGGCCGTCTCGCCGTAATGCGTGGACGGTGCGGCCCCGCCGACGCCGACCGTGCCGTCTGCGTCCTCGATTCGAACGACGACGTTCTCGGCGGTGGTCTGGGTGCCCCGGGAGATGGTGAACGCGTGTTCGAGCGGCAGGGACAGGCGCTCGAACTCGGTCGCGAGGCTCACAGTATCGCCTCCAGCACCTCGTCGGCGTCGAAACGGATGGGGTCGGTCGCGGGCGCGTCGAGTTCGGACTCGAACCCCTCGACCGCCTCGCGCGCCGCCTCGTCGCTCCCGAGGTCGGCGGTGTTCAGCATCCCACCGACGACTTCGGTCTCGTGGACCGGGCGAGCGAGGTCCTCGTAGAGGTCGACGTACTCCGGAATCGGCGGGAGGTCGAAGCTCTCGTAGCCGTGGACGACCTCGCGGCCGGCCTCGTGACAGAGGACGAGCGAGTCCGCCATCGAACCGTGGAGGATGCCGCAGGTCACCGCGGAGTAGGCGGGGTGGACGATGCTGCCCTGTCCCTCCACGAAGAGGTAGTCGTGCTCGTCGCCCGTCTCCACGATCATCTCCTCGACCGCGCCCGCGGTGAAGTCGCTGACCACGCGGTCGACGGGGTTGCCCCAGCCCTCTATCATGATGCCGGTCTGGCCCGTCGGGACGAACCCGGCGTCGACGCCGCGCTCGCGGGCGGCCTCGACCAGCTCCAGCGTCGCCGTCATCTTCCCGACCGAGCAGTCGGTCCCGACCGTCAGGACGACCTCGGCGTCCACGTCCGCCGCCACGCCGTCGCTGACCGAGAGGTCCTCGTGGGGTTTGCGCACGTCCCGGAGGTCGCAGTCGTGGCGCTCGGCGAGCGCGGCGAACTCCTCGTCGTCTTCGAGGAAGTAGTGGAGCCCCGAGATGACGTCGCAACCGCGCTCCAGCGCGGTCGTCACGTCCGGTCGCCACGACTCGTCGAAGCCGCCGCCGATGGGGGCGATGCCGATGACGAGCGCGTCGACCTCTGGAACGTCGTCCATCCCGGCGACGATGGGCGCGTCCTGGACGTCCGGCACGTGGTCGGCGACGCGCTCGCCGGCCCGGTCGCGGTCGAGCACGGCGGCCACGTCGTAGTCGGCGTACCGGAGGATGCCGACCGCGGTCTTCGCCCGGTCGGGGAACTTCTCGTGAGCGAGTACTGCTACTTGCATGCGCGGCAGGTGGTCCCACGGTAGCTTAAAGGCGTCTCTCCCGGCAGCGTGCTGGTTAGCAGTTCGAGGGGTTGCGGGCAACTGCCGACGACCGCTGTCGTAACACGTATTCCGGAGCGCGTCGAACGAAAGGACTATGATAGGTATCGTCGGCGGGGGAATCGCCGGACTGAGCGCCGCCTACCGCCTCCAACAGCAGGGGTGCGACGTGCAGGTGTTCGAGGCGAGCGACGACCTCGGCGGTCTCGCCGCGACCTACGAGACGGACGGCGACCGCATCGAGAAGTTCTACCACCACCTCTCGAAGTCCGAGGAGACCATCGTCGACCTCATCGAGGAACTCGGTCTCGGCGACGACCTGCGCTGGCCCATCGGCAAGAACGCCTACTACGTCGACGGCGTCGTCCACCCGCTCGACAAGCCCTGGGAGATACTGGCGTACCCGCACATGAGCGTGTACGACAAGTTCCGGCTCACGATGCTGACCCAGGAGATAGACGTCCGCGGCGGGATTCCGAAGTTCGACACCTACGAGCGACTGGAGGACTTCGAGGACGTTCCCATCAGGGAGTTCCTGGTCGAGCACACCAGCCGGGGGGTCTACGAGAACTTCTTCGAACCCCTGCTCGACGCGAAGTTCGGCTCCCGGAAGGACGACGTGAGCGCCGCGTGGCTGCTCGGTCGCATCAAGTTCCGCGGCGAGCGCGACCTGCTCCGGGGCGAACCGCTCGGCTACCTCACCGGCGGGTTCGGCCAGCTCGTCGACGCGCTCGTCGACGCGGTCGGCGAGGAGAACATCACGACGGGCGCTCGCGTGACCGACCTCGACGTCGCGGACGGCGAGGTGCGGTCGCTCACGGCCGAGGTGGCCGAATCGGAGAGCGAGGCCGTGCCGGCGGAAGCCGACGGCGGGGCGGCGACCGAGACCCACGACGTCGAGAGCGTCGTCGTCGCCGCGATGCCGAACGTGCTCGAATCCCTCACGGGTTACGAGTGCGAGATAGATTTCCAGGGCGCGGTCTGTGCGCTGGTGACGATGGAGGACCAGCTGACCGACACCTACTGGCTCAACATCGGCCACGACGCTCCCTTCGGCGCGCTCGTCGAACACACGAACTACATCCCGCCGGAGCGCTACGGCGGCGACCACCTGCTGTACGTCGCCAGCTACGTGCAGGACTACGAGGAGGACCTCTGGCAGATGGACGACGCGGAGATAGAGGAGCTGTGGCTGGGCCACATCGAGGAGATGTTCCCGGAGTGGGACCGCTCGCAGGTGAAGCAGTTCCGCCTCGCGCGCAACCCGCGCGCCGCGCCCGTCTACGAGCGCGGCTACCTCGACCTGGTCGTCCCCTACGACCTCTCCGAGGAGGTCGCCGACGGCGTCTACTACGCCGGCATGGCGAGCAGGGCACAGTACCCCGAGCGCAGCCTGAACGGCGGCATCGTCGCGGGCTACGAGTGCGCCGACCGCATCTCGGGCAGGAAGCGAGTCGTCAGTCCGGAGTAGCGCCCTCGCCGCGGTCGGTTCGGGGTCCGTCGACGGAACGACGCCGACCTACTCCACGAGTTCCTCTTCGAGCGTGGTGTCGCTGACGTACGACGCCACGCGGACGCCGACGAGGCTGACGAACACGCCGAGGACGACGTACACCGCCAGCCGCGTCCCGGGGTCGAGCGGGAACTCCGGGACGGTCGTCTGCCCGATCTCCAGGTGGGGGACGACGACGGGGTCGATGAGCCCCTGGCTCTGGAGGAAGTACGCCGAGAACCCGCGGACGACGAGGCCGACCGCCAGCACCCCGAACGGGAGGTTGAGGTAGGAGTTGCTCACGCGGTCGTTTCGGATGGCCTCGTCGAGCAGGCGACCGGTGCTGGCGGCGAGCGCGGCCACCGCGAGCCACGGCACGGCCTCGAAGACGAACCCCATCGCCGGCATCAGGTAGCCCTCGCCCGCGCCGAACGACGGCGACGACACCCGCAGCGCGCCGGCGAACACGCCGATGAACGACAGGCCCGCGGCGACGACGTAGGTGACGATGGAGACCCGCCCGGAGTAGAGCGCGTCGCGGGCCTCCGCCGGCATGTCGCGGAGGTAATCGCCGATGGCCAGTCCCTTGTAGAGGACGAACAGGCCGATGACGGTCGTGATGGCCGACGTGGCGATGGCGGGTCCCGTCAGCATCAGCAGGATGGGAAAGACGATGAGCGCGATGCCGGTGGGGACGAGCACGGTCTGGCGGAGTTCCTCGTCGGCGAGGAACTGCTTGAGCAGGTAGTACGTCGACTCGATGTCGCGGGCCTGCCGGACGACGACGCGGTCGACGGCGTCGACCTGCACGCGACTCTCGACGATGGGGACGAGGCGTTCGTCCTCGGCGCTGTCGATGACGATGACGGCCGAGTCCGGCCCGTACTCGGCGACGAGTTCGTCCATCTGCGTGGCGACCGCTCGGTCGGCACCGACGCGCGTCTCGGCGGTGCCGGAGATGACCGCGACCGTGGTCTCCTCGTCGCCGTCCCGCAAGTTACGAGCGACCCGGAGCGTCTCGAGCAGGCAGTTGACGCTGGAGTCCTCCGGGTCCGCGAGTCCGACTTCGGTGACGAGCGACCGGACCGCCTCCCAACCGGCGACCGGCATCGTCAGTCCCGTCTTGCGTCCGATGTCGTCGTTGCGGTCGACGCACACGACCAGCGTGCTCATTCGGTGTTCGAACCCAGACGGTCGGGGGATAAAAATGTCCACGGTGCTGGCAGTCGCGACGCGAAACGACGGGACGTGAATCGGCGCTAGTCCGTCTCGGCCCGTCGACGGGTCGGCGCGAAGCGATTTGTACCTGGTGCTCGTACGTAGTCCGGGAGTTCCAGATGCCGACGTGCAAACACTGTGGCAGGGAGTTTACGGCCGAGGACCTGGTGCGCCACGAACGCGGCCGACTCGTCATCGTCCACTGTCCCGACTGCAAACACGTCGTCGGGACGTACGACCGCCACAGCGGACCGCCGCGGACCGACCGACGACGGTAGCCGAGGGCACCGTCGGGACGGCCGACCGACGCGAGCGGGGTCGGTCGGCTATCCGCTGGTGACGACGCGGTCCGGCCGTATCTTGATGAGAACGCGGGCCCCGCGCTCCTCGCCGAGATTCGGATACTCCTCCCGGCCCATGTACCGCTGCGCGAGTTCGTTGATGTGCTCTACCGCCCCGTCCTCGGTCACCTCGTCGACTTCCCCCCGGACGGAGACGTAGCGATAGGGGTCCTCGGGGTCGAACACCGAGATGCCCACCTTCGGATTCTGCCGAACGTTCCGTTCCTTCTGGCGACCGCGGGCGGTGTTGACGAGCACGTGGTCGCCGTCGTAGTCCACCCACACCGGCGTCACCTGCGGCGTCCCGTCCGGCATGACGGTGGCGAAGTTACCGAACGACTTCCGCTCGAACAGGTCGTGGAAGGACTCGGGAATCGTCTCCATACGTCCCCAACGACGCCTTCCCTGGAGAAGTTTTCCGCCGGGCTATCGCCTCCCCGGCAGTCGATGGTGATATTAACACCCTAAAGGACTCCATGTTGTTTGGATGCCCATATAGCCAACATTTACCACTTCGCTCGGGAGCAGAGGAAACATGAGCACGACGACGACCAACGACTCTACCGAAAGCTCCCCCGATTTCCGCGAGCGTCTCCGCGAACTCCCCCCGAGCGCGAAACTGGTCGCCAAGGTCCTGGAGACCGACGCGCCGCTCACGCAGGGCGAACTCGCGGAGGAGTCGCTGCTCCCCGACCGCACCGTCCGCTACGCGCTGAACCGCCTCGAAGAAGTGGACCTCGTCACCTCCCGCCACAGTTTCCGCGACGCGCGCAAGCAGGTCTACATCCTCGACGACTGACCGTCCGCCCTCCGACCGACTTTTTGCTCCCGCCGACCTGACCCCGGCTATGGAGACGATTCCGGTTCCGACGGGGACGTACGCACCGGGCGGAACGACGAACGCCTACCTCGTCGAGAACGCGCTCGTCGACCCGGCCGGTCGCACCGACGACCTGGACCGCGCCGTCGCGGACAGCGAGGTCGACCACGTGCTCGTCACGCACGCCCACCCGGACCACGTCGGCGGCGTCGCCCACTACGCCGACGCCTGCGACGCGACCGTCTGGGCGCAGGCCGGCCGCGAGCGGCGGTTCGCCGACGCCACCGGAGTCGACCCGGACCGGACGTTCCGCGACGGTACGCGGGTCGGTCCCCTCTCGGTCGTCGAGACGCCCGGTCACGCTCCGGACCACGTCGCGCTCCAGTACGACGACGCCGTGCTCACCGGCGACCTGGTGGTCGCCGAGGGGAGCGTCGTCGTCGCGGGGAAGCGCCCGGCCTCGGACGACGACCACGCCGCGGCGGGCGACGGCGACCTGCGCGCGTACCTCACGTCGCTCCGGCGGCTGTACGCCCGGAACCCTCGCGTGCTCTATCCGGGTCACGGTCCCGCCATCGACGACCCGCGCGCGCAACTCCGGCGGCTGCTCGACCACCGCCTCGCCCGGGAGGCCCGGGTGCGCGACGCCGTCTACGGTGGCGCGCGGACGCTCGCGGAGGTGACCGACGCGGCGTACGACAAGGACCTCGCCGGCGTCCGCGGACTGGCGGAGGCGACCGTGGCCGCACACCTGGAGAAACTCGACGTGGAGGGAAGCGTCGCGTGGGACGGCCGACGCGCCGTCCCGGCGGATGGCAAACGGTAACCGCGGGGAGCGAGTAGGTAGAACCGATGAGCGAACGCGTCGTCTCCGGTCGCCCCATCTTCCTCGCCGCCGCGGCGACGGTCGTCCTGGCGACCGGCGGACTGGGTTTCGTCGTCGGCACGACCGGCCAGGAGCGCGGCCGGTCGATGGACCTGCTGGTAACGCAGTTCCAGATGTCGCCGCTGTCGATGGCGTTGTTCGGGATGGTGCTCACGACGGTCGTCCTCGCGGCGCTGTTCGGCCTCGTCTCGGTCGTGTCGCGGTACGACGAGGCCGCGGGCGGGTCGACGCGATAGGCTCGGGTCGGGAACCGCGAGAACTTTCCGACCGCGCCGGCTACCCCCGCCCGTGAGCGCCGACGACAGGCGCGTCGAGGTGTACCCCGGCAAGGAGGCCGTCGTGGAGTTCGACCCGGGGCTGACCTTCGACTGCGTCTCGGAGTGTACGTGGTGCTGTCACCACGGCGTCCTCGTGTACGACCGCGAGTTCCTCGAACTGACAGAGCGGGCGAACCTGAACGAGGCGACCACCCAGTTCCGCGGCGAGGACTTCGTGGTTCGCGAGGAGAAGGACCACGACCACACCGGCGAGGACGGCCGGGCCTGCTACTTCCTCCGCGAGGACGGCCTCTGCGAACTCCACGCCGAAGACGACTGGAAGCCGGCGCGCTGTTCGGTGTTCCCGCTCTCGGTGCGCGCCGAGGCGGGCGACATTCACGTCTCCGTCCGAGAGTCGGCCCGGGAGCACTGCGAGGGGATGAACGTCGGCGACCGGAAGGTCGTCGACAACCTGGCGGCGTTCCTCCCCGAGTACCTCTGGGACCTCGACGACCCCGACTCGGAGCGAGAGCTGTAGCGGTCGGGCGGTCAGGAACGAGAGTGGGGGTCGGCCTCGACGGCGGCCTCCCGCAGTTCGGTCTCGCGGTCGGTTTCGACGGTGAACTCGGGGACCGGCGTCGGTTTCCCGTCGTCGTCGACCGCGACGTAGACGAAGTGCGACTCGGTGGTCTTCTCGCGCTCGCCGGTCCGGGGTTCCTCCCGGAAGGCGCTCAGGCGGACCTTTACGCTCGTCCGCCCGGCGTCGTAGACGTACGACTCGATGACGGTCGTGTCGCCGACCGGGATGGGCCGCTGGAAGTCCATGTGGTCGACGCTGGCGGTGACGCAGGTCTCGCCCGCGAAGCGCATCGCCGACATCGCGCCGATCTCGTCCATCCACTTCATCACGATGCCGCCGTGGGCCGTCTCGTAGTTGTTCGCGTGGTTCGGCTGTACGCGCTCGCGGTTCTCGATGTACGTGTCCATCAGCGTCGCCATGCCTGACGTTGGTCGCGGGAGGCGTTAGCCGTTTCCGGCCACTGCGACTTCGCGGAAACTATCGAACGCCTTTCAAAAATAGTAGTATCGTCGTCGTCGTACCCCGTCTGGAACCTCTCGATGGTGTCAGCACTGGTCGTCATCGGTCTGCTGGTCGCGGCGTTCGTCGGCTACAACATCGGCGGCTCCTCGACCGGCGTCGCGTTCGGACCGGCGGTCGGCAGTCGCATCGTCGGCAAGGTGACCGCGGCGGCGCTGTTCACCGTCTTCGCCTTCTGGGGCGGGTGGACGGTCGGGCGGAACGTCATCGACACGATGAGCGACGGTATCGTCCCGGCGAGCCAGTTCACGCCCGCGGCGAGCGTCGGCGTGCTCTTTTTCGCCGGGGCGGCGCTCCTGCTGTCGAACCTCTACGGCGTCCCCGCGTCCACCTCGATGACGGCCGTCGGGGCCATCGTCGGACTGGGACTCGCCACGGACACCCTCCGGGAGTCGCTGATGTTCACCATCGTCTCCGCCTGGATCGTCGCGCCGCTCGTCGCGTTCCTCGTCGGCGTCGTCGTCGGTCGGTACCTCTACCCGCATCTCGACGCCCGTATCGCCTTCTCGCGCATCGAGGACTCGCTGGTGCAGTTCGACCGCTCGGGGGCGGTGCCGCGCCCGCGACTGAACGAGAACGCGTCGCCGCGCGACGTCGTCGGCGCGGTGCTCGTCGTCGTCATCGCCTGCTACATGGGGTTCAGCGCGGGCGCGTCGAACGCCGCCAACGCGGTCGCTCCGCTGGTCGGCAACGGCGCGGTGACGATAGAACAGGGCGTCCTGCTCGCCATCGGGGCCATCGGGCTCGGCGGATTCACCATCGCGCGCCGGACGCTCGCCACCGTCGGCGACGGCATCACCGACCTTCCCATCCTGGCGGCGCTCGTCGTCTCCGTCGTCGGCGCGACCATCATCACCGTGCTCTCGCAACTCGGCATCCCGGCGAGCCTCGCGGTGAGCACGACCTGCTGCATCATCGGTCTCGGCTGGGGGCGGGCGAGTCGCGCGGTCACGCTCGCGGAGGCGGCCGCGACCGCCGCCGACACCGAGGCGGCCACCGACCTCGGCCCGGAGCTTACGACGGGCGCGCTCGCGGGTCCCGAAACCGAGCAGACGACTCCGGAGGGGCCGACCGTCGGCACGCTCGCCAGCGGTGAGAGCGCACAGCAGGTCGAGCAGGCCGCGGAGGAGCCGCCGGAGGTGCCGCCCATCGGCGAGGAGACGCTGGACGAACTGACCGCCGAGAGCCTGTTCGACCCCGCGGCGACCAGCCGAATCGTCATCCTCTGGGTGCTCTCGCCGACGCTCTCGGCGGTCGGGTCGTACCTCCTCTTTCTCCTCGTCCTCTGACCCCTCCCCCGCGTTCCGACGTCCGTCCGGGCGTCGACGCGGGCCGCTCCGAAGGCGCTTTACGCCCGTGGCCGCTTTCGTCAGGTAATGAGCAAGCCGAGTCCGGAGGTCTACGAGCGCGGCAAGGGCATGGACGCCCACAACGAGGTGATGCGGGGCATCCGCGCCCAGAAGGACGCCCAGTACGACCCACACGAACCGACCCGGGTCTGGATAGACGAGGACAACACGCCCGGCGGCGTCTACCAGAGCCTCACCATCATCCTCAACACCGGCGGCTGTCGGTGGGCGCGCGCCGGCGGCTGTACGATGTGCGGCTACGTCGCCGAGTCCGTCGAGGGCGGCAGCGTCACCCACGAGGCGCTGATGGACCAGATAGACGTCTGCCTCGACCACGAGCGGGAGAACGCCGACGAGGAGAGCGGCCTCGTGAAGATATACACCTCCGGGTCGTTCCTCGACGAGCGCGAGGTCGGCGCGGAGACGCGCCGCGCCATCGCCGAGACGTTCGGGGACCGCGAGCGCATCGTCGTCGAGAGCCTCCCGGACTTCGTCGAGCGCGAGAAACTCGCCGACTTCACCGAGCAGGGACTGGACACGGACGTCGCCATCGGCCTGGAGACCGCGACCGACCGCGTGCGCCACGACTGCGTGAACAAGTACTTCGACTTCGAGGAGTTCGTCGCGGCTAGCGAGGCGGCCGACGAGGCCGGCGCGGGCGTGAAGGCCTACCTCCTCATGAAGCCGCCGTTCCTCTCGGAGTCGGAGGCCATCGAGGACATGAAGTCCTCGGTCCGGCGCTGCGCGGAACACGCCCACACCGTCTCCATGAACCCGACGAACGTCCAGCGGTACACGATGGTCGACGAACTGTACTTCCGGGACGGCTACCGCCCGCCGTGGCTCTGGTCGGTCGCCGAGGTGCTCGAAGACACCGCCGACGCCGACGCCATCGTCGTCTCCGACCCCGTGGGCCACGGCAGCGACCGCGGACCGCACAACTGCGGCGACTGCGACGACAGGGTCCAGAAGGCCATCAAGGACTTCGACCTCCGCCAGGACCCCAGCGTCTTCTCGGAGGTCGACTGCGAGTGCGAGGCGACCTGGGAGGCCGTCGTCGAGCGCGAGACGGCGTACAGCCTGCCGCTGGCCCGCTAGGTCAGGCGACCGTCGACGTGCCGCAGGCCACGTCGGTCGTCACGGAACCCGTGCGTATCTTCTCGCTCGTGACCGCGACGTCGGTCGCCGAGTCGTCGCAGTCGACGTCCGAGTGGCGGACGGTGACGTCCTCCTTTCGGTTGCCGACCAGGGTCGTCAGCCGGTAGTAGTGCCGGCGCTCGCGGAGCGCGACGGCGACCGCGGACCCCGGGTCCAGGGTGACGGACTCCGCCAGCAGCGTCGTCTCGCTTCCCGACGCGCTCCCCATCGCGAGATGCAGTTCGACGGTCAGCATCGCGTCGGTGGCGTTCCACACCCAGACGGGATGGGGCTTCGTGTCGGTGTCCGGGTCGTCCGTCCCGACCGCGAACGCGCGAGCGGGCGGACCGTCGAGCGAGACGCCGACGTCGGGGAGCGACAGCGGGACGCCGCGGTCGAGGTCGGCGGGGTCGACCTCCCGGACCTCGGGGGACGATGGGTCGGTGGTCGACGTCGCCGTCGTTCCGGTCGCGTCACCGGTCGTCGTCCCGTCCCGGGTCGACCCCGAGGAGAGACAGCCGGCGAGCGCGACCGCCGCGGCGCTTCCGCAGGCGACGAGGAGGCTGCGTCTGGAGGGCATGCGCGCAACGTCACCGTAATCCGACAAGTGTCTTCCGCCGATATCTCCGTCGCGCTCGTCCGGAAACGGTCGAAGCGACCGATTGTGCGGTCGGTTAGGAGTGCTTTCGCGGAGTATGCTCGTCCTACGAACGTGATACGCTCCGGATAACTAAGGACGATTCCGTCGACGGGGCGACCGGGTGACGCGTCGACCGTGACGGCTTCCCACGCGCCGGACGCACGGTCGACGCCTCCACGATGACAAGTGAACGGAACCAGTGTGAAACCGTCTTCTGCTCGGACGGATGGGTCGAGATTCGCGACCCCGACCGCGGCGAGCGGTGGATAGCGACCGACACGCCGGCGGAGGTCGAACGGTGAGCGTCGCCGGGCCGATCGTGGTCTGGCCGGTCCTCCTCGTCCTCATCTGGGGACTCGTCGTCGGCGTCGTCTGGTCGCTCCTCGCCGCGCACGGGCGGCGGTCGACGTAGCCCGTCGCGCGCGAGGACCCCGACGCTCGCGGTAGCCTACGCGTCGTCCTCGTCGACGCCCGGCGCGCTGTCGACGCTCACGTCCGCCGGTTCCTCCTGCCCGCCGACGCGAAGTTCGCCGTCGTCGCCCTCGACGTACACGTCGTCCGCGAACCCGCCCTCGGCGTAGGGGTGTTCGGGGTCGTCCAGTTTCTCAGGCGTCGACGGCGCGTCCGGGACTCCTCCCGCCGGTTCGAACTCGCCGAGCGGGTCGGCGATGGTGATGCCGTGGCGCTCGAAGAAGGTCTCGTAGCGCTCGTAATGCTCGTCGAGTTCGTCGCCGGGGAACTCCATCATCTCCGTCCAGCCGTGGTTGTAGAAGTCGAAGTTCGCCTGGACGTGGGTTATCTCCCGCGCTTCCGCCTCGGGTGCCCCCTCCTGGAGCGCGGCGAGATAGGTGTCCATCGTCGCGTCGAAGAAGGCGTCCAAGTGCTCGCGGCGCTCCTCGCGGTGGTCCTCGTCGGCGCGTTCGAGGAAGATGCCGGTGTGCATGTCGACGAGTTTGTCGTTGACCACGTCGCCGACGACCGGCAGTTCCAGCGCCTTCTTCGAGGCCCAGTGGCGGACGTTCTGGCGGATCTTCATGTGCGAACCTCGGGCCGCGACGGCCTTCAACGTCCCGGCTTCCGCTCTACCCCCGCAGGTACTCGGGGTCGTCGAACGGTTCGTCCTCGCCCTCGACGGCGACCACGTCGAGCGCCGTCACCTCCGCGCCGACGCCGAGCAGTCCGGCGAGACTCGGTTCGGTCCGTCCGTCGTCGCCGCTGACGAGTTCCTTCACGTACAGGCCGCCCTCGCCGTGGACCTCCAGTTCGGCGTGGCGCTCGTCCTCCAGGTGGCCCCCTATCTCGTACACGGTCCGCTCGCGGGTCCGGGCGGCGCGGCGGTGGTCGACGCGGTTCGGCGTGTACTGCTCGACCGTCGTCCCGTCGAGTTCCGCGACGGCGTCCGCCAGGTCCGACTCCGAGACGGGCGCGTCGAACTCGACGTCCATCCGGTAGGTCTTGCTCGCGTCGAGTTCCTTCACGCGCTCGACCATCTCGTGGGTGGCGAGCGCGAGGTCCTCGACTTCGGCCTTGCCGTCCGCGAACTCGTTTATCTCCCGCTGGAGTTCGTCCGCGTCGGGCGTTCGACTGCGGGGGCGCTTGACCTCGACGACGAACGGTCGCCCCGTCCCCAGCATCAGGGCGTCCACGTCCTCGCGTCCCGCCCCGTGGAAGACCGCCTCGTCGCCGTCCATCGCCTCGCGGATGGGCGGCGTCGTCAGCTGTTCGACGCTCTCGTCGTACATGTAGCCGGAGCCGCCGCAGTGGTCGCAGGGCTCCTCGCCGCCTCCCTCGGCCAGCTGTTTGCCCGTCCCGCCGCACTCCCGGCAGGGCCACTCCGTCTGCGGTACGTCGCGCTCCAGCTTGCGGTAACGGCCGTAGACGAACGCCGGGTTGACCTGCACGTCGACGGCGTGCGTGGAGAGGTCGCCCTCCCGGCTGGCCGCCTCCAGGTCGAGCAGCGCGAGCACGTCGGGTCGCTCGAAGTCGACCTCCGTGTCGGTGAGTCGGCCGACGCGCTTGCCGACCTCGCGGTTGAACTCCGACTTGAACGGCTCGCCCGCGTCCTCGGGGAGGTCGGCCGCCTCGCGGAGCAGTCGCTCGTTCTCCTCGACGAGCGGCGGGACGCGCGTCCCGACCTGATACGTCTCGAAGTCGACGTCCGCCAGTTGCTCGGCGACGGTCTCGGCCCACTCGTCGAACCGGTCGGTCTGGCCCTCGCAGACCCAGCACTGCTCGTCCGGCTCCTCGAAGTCCTCGTCGTCGTCGAGCGCCACCGCGACCCGGAGGGCGTGCCCCCGGTCGCGGTTCGTCAGGCCGAAGCTCCGGTCGGCGAACGGCCGGCCGAGGCAGGGGTCACAGACCGGGCCCTCGGCGACGACCCGTCTGGCTGCGTCGAGTACGTCCATGTGGGTGTCGAGGTCTCCCCCGCGTAAACCGGTTTCCGATTGGCGCGAACGGGCTCGCGGTCGAAGCGATGCGAGACGACCGCGACCGACCGGGTCGAATCTAGACGACCGTCGCTCGACCGACCTCCCCGCGCGACCGCCGAGCGCTCGACGGTCCCGTCGAGACGCGGACGACCGGAGTCGACCGGCCGGAAGACCCCGGTGTACCGTTTTACTTACCGTACCAACGGCGACCGCCGCGGTGGTTCTGTTCACGCTCGATTGGCGAGAAAACGCACGACGGCGACGAGTTAACTGCGCGTACCAAATCCACTAAGGCTGCATCTCTTCTCTACGTAGATATGAGTACGACCACCGCTTCCGCGTCCGCGACCACCCTCACCGACAAGCAGCAGCGCATCCTCCAGTATCTCCGCGAGAACGGCGACACCCGGACGTACTTCAAGTCCCGGCTCATCGGCGAGGACCTCGGCCTCACCGCCAAGGAGGTCGGAGCGAACATGACCGCCATCGCCGAGGGCGACTTCGACGTCGACGTCGAGAAGTGGGGCTACTCATCCTCGACGACGTGGAAGGTCGTCTAGGGCGCTACTCGACGCTCGTCAACGCGTCCACGTCCGGAATCTCGGCGTCCGCCGCCGTCACCTGTTCCATCCGCTGGGCGTGTTTCTCGCCGGCGTAGGCGACCAGTTCGTCGGGCGACGGTCCCGGGCCCTCCGCGTCGCGCTCGGGGATGCTCGCCCGGACGAGCGGGAGCAGTTCCCCGACGGTGTCGTGCAGGTGCGCCGCGTTCACCCGGCCGCTCTCCACGAGTTCCCGCAGTTTCGCCATCCCGAATCCGACGTGGCGACCCTCGTCGCCCCGGACCTTCGTCAGTCCGGCGACGAGACCCGGGAGATGCGGAAGCTCGGGATGGGTGTCCGCGTCGTAGGCCCGCGTCAGCCCGTAGTACCCCGTCTGGGCCAGGACCCCCTCGATGGTGAGGTGGTAGTGGCAGTACGCCGTCGCCCGGCGCTCCGGCGCGTCGTCGTCCAGCAGGGCGGTCATCGCCGCCGCGTTGCGCTCGAACAGTTCGTCGTACTCGTCGTTGAACCAGCGGTCGTCCGCGGGCGAGGACGGGTCCACTCCCCGGCGCTCCTCCTCGGGCCGGACGACCTCGCGCCAGTAACGGTCGAAGAATTCCGCGTGCTTGGCCTCCTCGTACAGTTGCGTGGCCACGAACATCTCGTCTTCCAGGTCGTCCAGCACGACCGAGAGCGGTGCGAGGTCCTCCGTCACCGACTCCTCGCCCGCGCCGAACCGGGCGACGGTCCGGCGGAAGGCGTCGAACGCCTCCCGGTCGAACTCGGCGAGTCCGGACCCGTCGTCGCCCAGGTCGACGTCGTCCGGGTCCCAGTGACGCTCGACCGCGTTCCGGTAGTAGCGATACGACCGCGTTTCGGGGTCCACCTGGAGGTCGGTCATCGTTTCGACGTGGTCCCGAACGACCATCAGTGTATCCCGGTTCGACGGGAGAGCGCACGGAGCGTCGGCGAACGCGGCGTTCGTCGCGAGCGCGAGACGCCCGCCGGTTCAGGGGTCGAAGGAGATGAGGCCGGCCGCCTCGGTGGCGAACGTCTCCGCGTTCGCGTCGAAGGAGTCGGCGTAGCGGACGAGCAGCGTGATGAGGGTCTCCGGGCGCTCGACGGCGTAGCCGTCCTCCCGGGAGAGCAGTCCCATCTCCTCCAGGTCGGCGGCGTGCTTGCTCACCGTCGCCCGCGAGACGTCCAGCGCGTCGGCGAGGTCGCCGCCCGTCGCCGACGGGTCGCGCAGCAACTCGACTATCATCCCGCGCGGGGTGTCCCGGCGGAGGTACGAGAGCGCCACCTGCTCGAACGCCGAGAACTGGTCGGCGGGGAAAAAGCGCCGGTAGTCGCCGTCCCGGTGGCTCTCGACGACGCCGGTTTCGACCAGTCGACGAAGGTGGTGCTGAGTCTCGCCGGTGCCGAGTTGCAGGTCGTCGCGCACCTTCGAGAAGTGCGCACCCGGCGTCGTGGCGACGTAGCCCGCGATGGCGTCGGGCACGTCGCTGCGCTCGCTGTCGCGGTCGGCGAGTTTCGTCAGCGGAGCTGCCGCGCCGAGCGCCGCGAAGCGTCTGAGCGTCGCGCGCTTATTTTCATCGACGTTGCCGGGCTCAACCATCTACGATTCAATACGATTGGGGGCCCTAAAACAGCTTCGCTCGTCGCTACGTCACTTTCCTCGGGCCGTACTCTGCCGACCCGCCCGCCGGCTCGCCCCGAACCTTGCTCATTATTGTCAGGTTATATGGCCGTTAGATTTAGTACGTCGCTGGGACTGTTTCCGATGGCAGCAGAAGGACACGGGACGACGGCGAAAGCGCGCCGTCGTCCCGCCGTGCGCCGTCCTGCTGTCGTGGTCGGTCCGGCGGTGCCGTGGGCTCTGGTGGCGTGCTGGCCTCTCGCCAGGTGTGTCAACCACGCCCACCACGAAAGTCCGTCTTTCGGACCGAACCGACACCCGTTCCGTCCGTTCTACCGAGCCGTCACGAGCGCGAGAACAGCGTCTGCCGTGCGACCGTGCGCGTGCGAAAAGCGTTTGACGTGTGACCGAGATGAGCGGAGCGTGAGCGACCTCGACGACTTCGCCAACTACGGGGGCGACGACGCGGACGACGCAGACGACGCCAGCGCCGACGCCAGTGCGGACGACGCAGACGACGCCGGAAGCGAACGCCGGTCGTTCGAACGGATGGACACCGACCCGACGGGCCGCGACCGGGGCATCGGTCACCTCGCGGTCTCGGAGGGACTGGCCATCGGCGAGGCCGACGACGACGACTGCCTCCGGGCGTACGTGACCGCCCCGAACCGCGGCGACGTCCGGGTCGGCAAGTACCTGCTCGTGCCGTACCCCGACGACGAGAAGCTGTTCTGCCGCGTCACCGCGCTGGAGTACGCCCAGGAGTACCGCAGCGACGACGCCACCGAGATTCACGCCCGGCGGGCGATGCGCCGGGACGACGTCGAGGAGACCGACTACAAGTTCGTGGCGTCGCTCGACCCCGTCGCGGTGCTGTACGAGGACGACGGCGACCTCAAGCGCCGGATGACCGACCGCGTGCCGAAGCCCGAGACGACGGTGCGGCAGGCCGACGACAAGGCCGACATCAAGACCGGACTGAAGATACCGACCGACGGGGTCTTCCTCGGCCACCTCGCGGTCGGCGGCGAGAAGGTCCGCACTGCCGCGGAGCCGCCGACCATCGACTACCGCGTCAAGGACGACTACAGCGAGGGCGACCCGCTCGTCTTCCGGCACACGCTCGTCGCGGGCGGAACAGGCTCCGGCAAGACCCACGGTACGAAGAACGTCCTCCGCCAGTACCTCGCCGACGAGCGCACGTACCCCGTCGAGAGCGGCGGCGACCGCGAGCGCCGGATGGCGGTCGTGCAGTTCGACCCGCAGGACGAGTACGCCCAGATGCACGACGACAACCCCGAGGTCACGCGCGACGATGAGCGCGCCTGGGAGCGCGAGAACGTCGCCCACGGCGGTCACGAGGACACGACCGCGTTCGTTCCGAAGGTCGACGGCGTCACCTACGCGGCCGACCACCACCGCGCCGAGCAGGTGGAGTTCACCGTCCCGTTCTCGATGGTGCGGTCGAACCCGTGGCTCATCGCGGGCGCCAGCCTGAACGACAACCAGTACAACGCGCTCCAGTTCCTCCTGGGGCGGTTCTTCGACGGACACGGGTCGTCGGGGACGTACCGCCAGTTCGTGGACTTCCTCGACGACCCGGCGCTCCGCGAGGAACTCGACGAGAACGGACGCGTCCACGAGGCCACCTTCAACGCGGTGAAACGCCGCGCGGTCAACTCGACGTTCCAGACCGTCTTCGACCAGGACGCCCGCCCGCTGACCGACCTCGTCAAGCAGTTCGTCCGTCCCGGCGGGCTGACGGTCGTCCCGACGTACCACGTCAACAGCACGCGCGCGACGGAGATGATAGTGCTCGCGGTGTCGAGTCTCCTCATCGACGAGAAGCTGTCGAACACGCCGCGGTTCGACCGCATCAAGGAGACCCCGCTCGTCGTCGGGATGGACGAGGCGCACAACTTCCTCTCGGACGCCGACAGCGTCCAGGCCCGGAAGGTCGTCGGGAAGTTCACGGAGGCGGCGAAGCAGGGTCGCAAGGAGCGTCTCGGCCTCTTCCTCGTCACGCAGGACCCCCAGGACGTCGCCGAACCGGTGTTCAAGCAGATAAACACGACCGTCGTCCTCAACCTCGGCGACGAGGACGCCATCAAGAGCGTCAACATCCCGGCGAACCTCGAACGGAAGGTCCCGTACATGGAGAAGGGACAGATGGTCGTCTACTCGCCGGACAACTCCGAGCCGGTCGAACTCGTCGGCCTCTCGAAGTGCGTCACCCGCCACGGCCGGGACTGACGACCGCCCGACCCCCGGTCGACGCGCCGGCGCGACCGATGCTTCGATATATCGAGAGATGGTAGTGTCGACCATGACCAAGCGCGTACTCGTTCCGATCGACGGTTCCCGGCAGTCGACGAAGGCGCTCGAACACGCGCTGACCGAGTTCGATGACGCCGACATCGAGGTCCTGAACGTCATCGACCCCATCGACGTGGGGTACAGTTCGACGGTCGGGATGCCGGGCTACTCCGAGGAGTGGTACGAGGAGTCCAAGGAGAACGCCGAACGACTGTTCGAGGAGGCCCAGGAACTGGCCGACGAGCACGGCGCGACGCTGTCGACGGCGACCGAACTCGGTCGCCCCTCGCAGGTCATCGTCGAGTTCGCGGACGAGAACGACCTCGACCAGATCGTCATGGGGAGCCACGGTCGGTCGGGCGTCTCGCGCATCCTGCTCGGCAGCGTCGCGGAGACCGTCGTCCGGCGGTCGCCCGTGCCCGTGACCGTCGTCCGCTAGGAGCGCCGTCGTCCGGTCGGGGCCGTCACCGCACCCGGAAGATCATCACGCCCCGGTTCTCGTAGACGAGCCGGTAATCGTTCGAGCGGACGAGCGAGCGGCGCATCCGCGGGCGTTGCTGGGTCTCGATGCCCCGAACGGTGTAGGTGCCCTTCGGGACGTACACGTAGTCCGGCCGAACGTCCGCTCGACGCAGCTGGTTCGAGAGACACGTCTCGGCGTGGCAGTGCGAGAGACGACGGTACGTCTGCAGGTGGTGTCGATACGCCGCGGGCGAGTTCCACTCGACGCCCCACGGTCCGACGAGTATCGTCCGGTCGGAGAGATACGGGAACCACTCGGCCGCGTCGCCGAGGACGACGAAGTCGGCATCCGCCGGTAGCTCCTCGTCGGCCCACTCCATCGCCGTGGCGTCCTCCTCGTCGACGAACGACGGCTGCGACGTGCCGCCGTGCAGCGGCGTGCCGACAGCGTACAAACCGCCCATCGCGACCATCAGCACCACCAGTCCGGCGGTCACGCCCCGCAACAACCACCGGGTGGCGTACCGGTACGTCTCGTCGGACCCGACGTGGCGAGGCGCGGTCATCAACGCGCCGATGGCCATCGTTCCGGGGACGAACGCGAACCTGCGTTCGTGGAGAAGCACAATCGATACCAGGAACCAGGCAGGGATGAAGAACCGCCGCCGAGCGATCAGGTAGCCGCCGCCGAGGAGGGCCAGGAGGTACCAGAGCGACATGGTACGGCCGGCGGCGATCGGCCGCCCCAGTTCGGAGAGGACGCGGAAGGGTGAACGCGCCTGAACGAGTCCGCCGTGGGTGCCCGCCGCCCCCGCGAATATCTCCAGACCGTGCGTCGAGACCGCGTACGCTACCCAGGGCGATGCGATTACGAGGCCGCCAGTAGCGACTGCGGTCCCCGCGACCAACCCGGTCGACGAGCGGTCGTAGAACAGCCACGCGAGCACGTAGCTCGCCCCGAAGAAGACGGTGTACGTGGGATGGGTCAGAATCGTGAGTCCGAAGAGCGCCGTCGCTGGCGCGACCCACCGACGGTGGTCGCGTCGGAACAGCCGTATCCCGCAGTAGAGTCCGGTCAGCGTGAACAGGAACGCCGGCGCGCGCACGATACCGCCCGCCGAGATGTGCCACTGCAACACGACCGGCGTCGCCGCGAAGATGCTGGCCGTCACGCCGGCCCGGGGCGTCGACCCGAGTATCTCGCGGGCCAGGTAGTAGAACGGAATCACGGCGACGGTCGAGACGACGCCGGGAAGGAAGCGAGTGAGCGTCATCGGATCGACGCCCAGGTCGAGCAGTACTGCGGTGACGTAGAACCCCACCGGCGGATAGACGAACGGGACGCCCTCCGCGGTGTAGCCGGAGATCCGCATCGGAGGCCGATAACCGTGAGCGAGAATCTCCTCGGCGATGGAGAGGTACAGACCGGCCCCGTACGCGGGGTACGGATGGGACCGATAGTACAGACCGACGACGACGGCCGCGACGACCAGCACGATTCCGAGCCAGACCCTGTCGTTCGTGAGGGCAGTGGTAATCGACGAGGTGACCTGCTCCAGACGGGACTGTTCTCGCTCGTCCGCGGGCCGGTCGGTGAAACTACTGTCCCCCGCCATTATGGTTCGTGGATGGAATCGTAACTTCCGTGCCGGTGACGGGAGCGGCCGCGGAGGGACAGCACGCATCGCCGGTCGTTCTCTCTCACCGCCGCCGAGATGCCCGGGCCACTCGCCGCTCCCGACTGCAACGAGTTCGAAGAGCGCGTACGGGGTGGCGGCGACGATTTCGCTACTGTCCGTGATCGATCCGGTAACGGAGTGAAGTAGGGGCGAGTAGCCGATCCTAGGAGTCCATATCTGCGGCGGGGGTCGGTCGATCTCCAGAGGGAAAGAGGAGGTGCGTGCGCAGTCATACGTACCGTGACCGCTGGGACGTGCTTGGCCAATAAGATTCACGCGATTGTACACACCGGTAGGGCACCATTTAATGCCGAAATCGACGGAGTCAGATGCGTTACCGTGTGCAGACGATTTCTCAAAGCGATCGTTGAGAAGACACGAGGCGTCGTAACGGTTCGGTAACCCTCGACGCTCGCCACCGTCGACGAAGCGGTCGAAGGGTAGCTCGCGACGGCGAGCCCGCTCCGTCGGCAGAACGGGCGGACGAGAGGGTAGCTCGGGAGACGGCAGCGATAGCGAGGGCGTACGCAGGAGAACGTTCGAGGCACCGACTACCGGGACCCTCGATGCGGCTATCGGGCGAACGCGCGGTTCTGGGACTTCGCGTTCCCGGCCGGATACAGGAGAGGCGTAACGGTCTCGCGTGGAGATAAGATGCCTCTTCAGGCAGCGTTCGTACGGGGCGCCCGACGAGTATTCGAACGCCGCGTCGAGGGCTTCGCCGCGGGCGAATCGGTCGTACGACTCGAACGCGTCCAGTTCTCGCGACGGAACCGTTCGGGAACGACCCGGTCGGTTTCGATTCGGTCCTGGAACGGCGTAACTACCGCTTTCCCCGTTAGGAAACCCGTGTCGGTGAGTCTCCCCCACGAGCGCGGCGGTCCAGGGACGTCCGATTTCGGTGTGGAGACCGCGTCGTCGACTCCGGTGACGGCATCGGAGGAAGCGAGCGGCCGCGGGAACGGTCGATCAGAAGAGGTTCGCCTGCTGGTAGACGCTGATGCCCTCGTTCGTGATGTCGTAGGGTTTTATCTCGCGGGAGTGGTTGGCGTCCCGAATCTTCTGTATCTCGATGGCGAGTCGCGTCTCGCGGAAGTCGTCGTTGCCGCGGACGTACCGGAGGACGAACACGGCGTCGGTGAGGTACTCGATGATGCCGTGCCGGGAGGCGTAGGCGCTGCCCTCGCTGGCCTCGCTGGTGAGCATCGTCGTCACGCCGGCCTGCTTGAGACTCTTCGTGAAGTCGTATATCTCGTTGCGCCGGGTCGCGCGGTCCTCGTACATCATCTCGAGCAGCGAGACGGAGTCGAGGACGAGTCGGGTCGCGCCGAACTCCCGGACGAGGTCGGGGAGTTCGCTCCGGATGCTGGTGAGGGAGTTCGCCATGTCGATGGGGTCGAGGTCGAGGACGGCGAGGCGGTCCTCGGCGACGTACTCGTCGAACGGCCACCCCTTCTCGCTCGCGCTGTTGACGATGCGCTCGTGGCTCTCCTCCAGGGTTATGTAGACGGCCTTCTCGCCCCGCGCGAGCGCCTCTTCGAGGAACTGGAGGCCGAAGGTGGTCTTCCCGGTCCCGGCGTCGCCGATGGCGACCATCAGCGTTCGCTCGGGGATGCCGCCCTGTATCATCCCGTCGAGACCCTCGATGCCGACGTCGACCCGCGGGATGGAGGACTCGAACTCCTCGTCGTCGAACTCGCCACCGCTCTCGCCGAAACCGCCGCCGGCACCGAACCCGCCCTCGAACTCGCCGCCGCCGAAGTCCCCGTCGCCGGTACCGGGAGCGTTGCTGAACGCGGTGCCGAAGTCGTCGTCGAACAGCGAGTCGCCGCCTTCGTCGGCGCGCTCTCCGTCGTTCGCGTCGGCCTCGTCGTCCCTCTCCCGTTTCTCGCGGTCGTCGCCGTCGACGCTCCGGTCGGGGTCCTCGCCGTCCGTCTCGTCGAACGCCGACTCGAACCAGTCGTCGTCGCTCATCGAATCGCCTCCGCGTCGGCGACCGCTGCCGGCCGGCCCGGGACAAATCTCATCGTTCTGTCACTGGAACCCCGTACAGATTAATGTTACTCGCGTCCCCCCGTCGACCGCCGCCCGCGGACCGCGCCGTCGCAGTGCCCGACCGACGCCGCAGGCGCGCGCGTCGGCCGTTCTCTCCTCCGGGTCGAACCGGTGGCTATCCGTAGATAGCAACCCACTTTAACCCCGAAGGAGAAATTCGTTCACATGACCGAGTCGTACGTGATAATCGGCGATGGCATCGCGGGGAGTTCCGCGGCCGAGACCATCCGCGAGGAGGAGCCGGATGCCGACGTCACAGTCATCACCGACGAGGGGGAAGCCCTCTACAATCGCATCCTGATCAAGGAGTTCGCGAAGGGGAAGCTCCCGGAGGCTCCGATTTCCATCCACGACGAGGAGTGGTACGACGAACGCGACATCGACCTCGACCTGAACACGTTCGTCACCGACATCGACGCGGACGCACACGAGGTTCACACCCACGAGAGCGGCACCTACGAGTACGACAAGCTGCTCGTCGCGACGGGCGGGACGCCGACTCAGCTCCCGGTGGACAACAGCGACGCCGACGGCGTCCACCACTTCTGGACGTTCCAGGACGCCCGGCGCATCGCCGAGAACGCCGAGGACGCCGAGACCGGCGTCGTCGTGGGTGCGGGCCTGCTGGGAATCGACCTTGCGGCCGTCTGTGCCGCACAGGAGGTCGACGCCAAGTACATCATGCGCGGTAATCGCTGGTGGCGCTACGGTCTCAGCCTCGACGGGGCGGAGATTATCCATGACGCCCTCAAAGAGAAGGGCGTCGAGACGGTCTTCGAGAGCGGCGTCGACAGCTTCGAGACGGACGACGACGGCCACGTCGTCTCGACCGTGGACGCCAACGGCGAGACCTACGACAGCGAGTTCGTCGGCGTCGCCATCGGCCTGAACTTCAACACGGAGTTCCTCCAGGGCGCGGACCTGAAGATGGACAACGGCATCGTCGTGGACCAGTACATGCAGACGAGCACCGAGGACATCTACGCGGCGGGCGACATCACGCGCTACTACGACGTCATCCTCGACGAGTACGCCCAGAACGGCTCGTGGGGGAGCGCGAAAGAGCAGGGCGTCGTCGCCGCCCAGAACATGGTCGCCGACGACGAGACGAAGGAGTTCCGCTGGGTGTCGTCGTACTCCATCACGCACTTCGACTTCCCGTTCCTCAGCTTCGGCTTCCCGACGCTGGGCGACGACGAGTGCGAGCGCAAGTACAGCGACACGGAGTGGCGTCGGCTCGCGTTCAAGGACGGCAAACTCGTCGGCGGCGTCCTCATCGGCGACATCGCTCCCCAGGGTAACTACAAGGACCTCATCCGACGGGAGGCCGAGGTTTCGGACCAGAAGGACGTCCTCCTGGAGAAGGAGTTCGACCCCGACAAACTCGCTCTCCCCCAGGAACAGTAGTCGACCTCCTCGTTCTCGGTCCGCGGAGCGCTCCTCCCGATTCTGTCACGAAAGCAAATTTCAAGTTCTTTCGTGTTATTTGTTACCGTGGACCAACACGGTCCGTGGTGTCCTTGCAACCGAAAATAACGGTCGAACCTGCTCGGACGATTCCGGACGGCGCGACCGTCCGGGACTACGACGAACTGGGGCGGTGCGCGCAACGACAGTTCGCCACGGTCGTCGACGGCGGTGAACGCTACGTCGACGACGAGACGGCGCTCAAGTTCACCGACGGCGAGTTCGTCAAATACACCGACTACTATCGCGTACTCGTCGCCTGACGGCGCTTCGTCTTCTGACGGTCTTCCGCTTACCGGCAGGCAGTTTTGCCGCAAGGTTTAAGATGTATAATGGTCTTTGGTAACATACATCAATGGCCACGAACACCACGAGTAGCGAGGCACCGACCGCGGCCGGAAACCGCCGGGTCATCGCGGTCAGTCGAATCGAGACGGTGCCGCCGGACGCCCGCGTGCGTCACTTCGACGAACTCGACGAGCGCACCCAGCAGGTGCTCGCCGACCTCGACGGCGAGGAGGCGCTCGCTCCCGTCGCCGAGTCGGTCGCCGACGAGGTCGGGGACGGCGTCGTCGTGTTCACGGAGTACTACCGCGTCGACGTTCGATAGCCCCCCGCCCGAGCAACCGTCACGTCCCGGCCGACGCCATCCGGCCCCTTCGCTCGTCGCCAAGACCGAAGCCGTTTTCTCCGACAGGAAAGGAGGTACCAGTATGAACGGCAGCGGCGAGATGACGCTGGCCTTCGAACTGGAGGCGCTGAAAGCGCTGGCGAATCCCGGCGAAGTCTTCGACGACGCCCGGCGGTGGAGTCGCTACGTCGGCGTTATCTCGGACAAGCCGACCTACGTCGTGACGAACTTCACGCGGAAGAACCGCATCCGCCAGGACTTCTTCTCCGGACCGAAAGGCCGCGCCGAGAGTCTGGCGAGCGTCAGAGAGCAGTTCGACACCGACCGACACGTGTTCGTCGGGACCGCCGACGAAGACCGCGACCTCGCCGACGAGGAGGACTGGGAGTACCTCCCCGTCGAGCAGGCCGCCGAGGCCGCCGACTGGACCCTCGCCGCGGAGGTCGAGGACGACGACCGAGCGGTCGAAGAGGACCAGCGCGACGACTGGCCGTAGCCGTCGCGTTCGCTGGAACGCAAACACTGATGTCGGTCGCCCGACCCGTTCCGGTAGTGAGCCGAACCAAGGACGAACTCGCGGGGGTCGTGGACCTGTTCGGGGCGCTGACGCGGGCGGAACTCGCCCGGGCGCTCGCCGAACTCGCGTTCAAGCAGGGCAAGGAGGTCGACGAGTCGGCGTTCGAGTCGGTCATCGCGGACGCGGTCGACGACTACTACCTGGTCGAGGGGACCTACGACGGCGAGTCGGTGCTCGCGTCCGGTCCGGTGGCGTTTCCGGCCGTTCCGGAGAACGGCGAGGACCTGCCGCACATCATGGACGTCCCCGACCGCGGCGTCGACCGGACGGCGCTCGCCGAGCGCACGCGAACCCGACTGCGCGAGGAGGCCGAGACGGTCGCCGAGGCGGGCGACGAGGAGCGCGCCGGCTACCTGCTGGACGTGAGCTACGACCTCGAAGCCTGGGGACCGGTCGAGACCGACGAGGTGCGCGAGCGACTGGACGCGGTCCTCGACTGAAGCGGGCGAGTTAAGAACGCGCGAGGCAACTGACCCGTATGGACCTGGGTCGGGTGACCGACAGCGTTCCGCGGCCGGTCACGGACGAGGACCGCGACGCCGCGGTGCTCGTTCCGGTGGTCGTCCGCGAGGGCGAACCCGGTCTCCTCTTCACGAAGCGGGCCGACCACCTGGGCGAACACCCCGGCCAGATGAGTTTCCCCGGAGGCGGCAGGGAGCCGGGGGACGCCACCCTCTGGGAGACGGCGCTCCGCGAGGCCCGCGAGGAGATCGGTCTCCGCCCGGAGGAGGTCGAGGGCGTCGGCCGACTGGACGACATCCGGACCGTCACGAACTACGCCGTCACGCCGTTCGTCGCCAAGATTCCCGACAGACGGTACGACCCCGACGAGCGCGAGGTCGCCGAGATAGCCGTCCTCCCCGTCTCCGCGTTCCTCGACGCCGACAACTACGAGACCGAGCGCCGCGACCACCCGAACTACGGCGAGATAGTCATCCACTTCTTCCACGTCGACGGCTACACCGTCTGGGGCGCGACGGGCCGCATCGTCGTGCAGTTGCTGGAACTGACGACCGACTGGCGCGCCCCCGAGCGCATCGACCGCTTCGTCGACACCGACCCCGACCTCGACGACTGACGGCCTTCGGGTCGCTCCTCCCGGTTCGCGCCGCTGGCGTTCGCGTCTCGTACGTTCCGTCGCGGCTTCCGAAACCGTAGACGCTATGGCGCTCTCGGCGAAAGGTCGCGGTAATGACCGAAACGGCGACAGAGGTCTCCCGGCGCGAAGCGTGGCTGATGGCGGCCCGGCCGCACACGCTCCCCGCGGCCGCGGCCCCCGTCGTCGTCGGCGCCGGCCTGGCGGTCCACGAGGGCGCGTTCGCGCCCCTGCCGGCGCTGGCCGCGTTCCTCGGGGCGGCGCTCATCCAGATCGGAACGAACTTCGCCAACGACTACTACGACGCGGTGAAGGGCGTCGACACCGACGAACGCGAGGGGTTCACCCGCGTCACCCAGTCCGGCCTCATCCCCGCGAACGAGGTCAGGCGGGCGATGTACGCGACGTTCGCCGCCGCCGTCGTCGTCGGCGTCTACCTCGTCGCCGTCGGCGGCCTCCCCATCCTCGTCGTCGGCCTCGCCAGCGTGGCGTCGGGCGTCGCGTACGCCGGCGGTCCCTACCCCCTCGGCTCGCACGGCCTCGGCGACCTCTTCGTGTTCGTCTTCTTCGGCGTCGTCGCGGTGATGGGCACCTTCTACGTGCAGGCCGCCTCGTTCGTCGCCGGCGTCCCCGTCGGGATTCCCGACGGCACCGTCACCTGGACCGCGTTCCTCGCGTCGCTCCCCGTCGCGGCCGTCTCGACGAACATCCTCGTCGTCAACAACGTCCGGGACATCGAGACGGACCGCGAGGCGGGCAAGAAGACGCTCGCGGTCCTCGTCGGCCGGCGGGCCAGTCGCGCCGAGTTCGTGGCCCTGCTCGCGCTGTCGTACCTCGTCCCGGTCTTCCTCTGGACGACCGACGCGTTCGGCCCGGCCGTCCTCCTGCCGCTCGTCACGCTCCCCTACGCCGTGCTCGTCTCGCGGACGGTGCTGACCGAGACGTCCGGCGACGCGCTCAACCCGGCGCTGGAGCGGACCGGCAAACTGCTGGCGGCCCACTCCGCCCTGTTCGCGCTCGGGATGGTAGCATGAACGTCGAGACCCGCGAGTTCTCGCTCCCGCTCGAATCGCCGCTGGCCACCGCCCGCGGTTCCGTCGAGCGCCGGGACGGTGTCCTCCTGCGTGTCGAGGACGACGGCGACGTGGGGCTCGGCGAGGCGACGCCGCTGCCGGGCTGGACCGAGACGCTGGCGGAGTGTCGGGACGCGCTCGACGAACTCGACGGCGAGGAGGCGCTCGACGAACTCGACCTCGACGACCGACCGGCCGCCCGCCACGGCGTCGCGCTCGCGCTCGCGGACCTGCGGGCGAGCCGCGAGGGATGCCCGCTCTACCGGTGGCTCGCCGGTTCCGACGCGCCCGAACGCGTCGAATCGGTGCCCGTCAACGCCACGGTCGGGGACGCCCCGCAGGGTGAGACGGCTGCGGTCGCGACGGACGCGGCGGACGCGGGGTTCGAGGCGGTGAAGGTGAAGGTCGGCGCGCGCCCGGTCGCCGAGGACTGCGACCGCCTGCGGGCGGTCCGGGACGCGGTCGGCCCCGACGTGGAACTGCGCGCCGACGCCAACGGCGCGTGGTCGCGCGAGCAGGCCCGGCGAGCGTTCGAGGAACTCGACGCCGTCGGCGTCGCCTACGTCGAACAACCGCTCCCCGCCGGGGACCTCGCTGGCCTCGCCGACCTCCGGGACGACTTCGCCGTCGGCCTCGCGGCCGACGAGTCGCTGGCCGGTCGCCCGGCGAGCGAGGTGCTCGACGCGGACGCCGCGGACGCGCTGGTCTGCAAGCCGATGGCGCTCGGCGGCCCGGACCGCGCCGTCGAGGTCGCCCGGCGGGCCCGCGAGCGCGACGTCGCGGCTATCGTCACGACCACCGTGGACGCCGTCGTCGCGCGGACCGCGGCCATCCACGTCGCGGCCGCGCTCCCCGACAGACCGGCCTGTGGGCTGGCGACCGGGGCGCTGCTTGCGCGCGACCTGGGGCCGGACCGCGCCCGCGTCGTCGACGGCGCGATAGGCGTCCCGCAGGCCGCCGGCGTCGGCGTCGCCGACACGTGGGGGGCGCGATGAACGACTGGCTGGCCGACCGGGCGGCGGTCTCGCCGGACGCGACGGCGCTCGTGGAGGCGGCGGACGGGACGGAGTGGACCTACGCCGACCTCGACGCGGCGGTCGAGGAGACCGCCGCGCAACTCGCCGCGCTCGGTCTCCGGCCCGGCGACCACCTCGGCGCGCTGATGGAGACCCGGCCGGCCGCGGTTCGCCTGGTCCACGCCGCGATGCGACTCGGCTGCGTGCTCGTCCCGCTCAACGTCCGGCTCGCCCGACCGGAGCTCCGGAGACAGGTCGAGGTCGCGGACCTCGCGGCGCTCGTCTCGGAGGCGGCCACGGACGCCGACGCGCGGGCGGTCGCCGGCGAGGTGCCCGTCGTCTCGGTCGACGGCGACGCGGAGAGTCCCGCGCTCGGCGCGCGCGAACCGGCGGCGTTCGAGCCGGCGACGTGGGAGCGGTCGGACCGACAGGTGATTCTCTTCACGTCGGGCACGACCGGCGACCCGAAGGCGGTGGCGCTCACGACGGGGAACCTGCTGGCGAGCGCCACCGCCTCGGCCGTTCGCCTCGGCGTGCTCCCGGACGACCGCTGGCACTGCTGCCTCTCGACGTACCACATGGGCGGGCTCGCGCCGGTCCTGCGCTCGACGCTGTACGGCATCGCGGTCGTCCTCCAGGAGGGGTTCGACCCCGACGCGACCCTGGCGGCGCTGCGCGAGCGCGACGCGACCGGCGTCTCGCTCGTCCCGACGATGCTCCGGCGACTGCTCGACCGGGGCGACCTCCCCGACTCGCTCCGGTTCGTCCTCCTCGGCGGCGCGCCGGCTTGCGACGACCTCGTCGCGGAGTGTGCGCGCCGGGACGTCCCGGTCTGTCCGACGTACGGCATGACCGAGACGGCCTCCCAGGTGGCCACCGCGCGCCCCGGCGAGGCGTTCGACCACGTCGGCACGGTCGGACGACCGCTGCTGTGGACCGACGTGACGGTCGTCGACGGGGACGGCGACCCCCTGCCGACCGGCGAGGCCGGCGAACTCGTCGTCTCGGGGCCGACGGTGATGGCGGGCTACTACGGGAATCCGGACGCGACCGCGGCGGCGTTCGGCGAGCACGGCCTCCGCACCGGCGACGTCGGCTACCGCGACGAGGCGGGCCGGGTCTGGGTGCTGAACCGTCGCTCGGACCGCATCGTCACCGGCGGCGAGAACGTCGACCCCGGCGAGGTGGTCGACGCGCTGCGCGACCACCCGCGCGTCCGGGAGGCCGCCGTGGTCGGCGTCGCGGACGAGGAGTGGGGCGAGCGCGTAGCGGCGCTCGTCGTCCCCCGCGGAGACGGCGGCGACCTCTCGCTCGCCGACCTCCGCGAGCACTGCGAGGGGCGACTCGCGGGCTACAAGCACCCGCGGCTGCTGGCGACCGTCGGCGAACTCCCCCGTACCGCCTCCGGGACGGTCGACCGAGAGGCGGTTCGCGAGCGCCTGCGCCGGGAGCGCTGAGTTCAGGACTGCTCGTTGACCTGCAACTGGACCGACCGCTGGAATCCGAATCCGTCGTCCGCGGTGACCTCCACGCGATTGCGGAACTGGACGGTCGAGCGCTCGACGCCGGCGAGCTGGCCGCGTATCTCGCCCGCCGGGTTCCCCTCGGTGTGGACCTGGACGAACGCGTTGCCGTCCTCGATGGCGGCGACGAGTTCCGCCAGCGGCGCGTCCTCCAGCGGCCCGACGAGGTCGCCGGACCGGAACTGCCCCGTGACGAGCACGCCGTCGAACCGTCCGGGAATCCGCTGTGGCTCGCGCGCCATCGGCCCGGGGTAGAGCCAGGTGACGACCGGCCCTTCGTCGCCCTCGCCGCCCCGGTGGATGTGCGCCTGCGTCACGTTCTCGATGCCGGTGACTATCAGGACGTACCGCATCCGGCCGTCGCTGCCGTCGCCCCCCCGGACGAACAGCGCCGCACCCTCCGCCTCGGTCCGGACCTCGTTCGCCACCGCGCCGCCGCTCATCCGTCCCGCGCTGTACGCCGCCCGACCGTCCTGGGCCTGCACGCTCGCGGCCGCGGCCAGTCCGCCCGCCGCCGCTGCCCCCGCTCGGAGAAAGTTGCGTCTATTTGTCATTCTCTGTCCCTCGTCCGAAGTCGACGGGTGCGGGCATAAGCGTCACGGGCCGGTAGGGACGTCCGCCGGACCGCCCCCGGGTCGACGTACCCGGGACCCCTGCGCCCGTCCGAGCCGTCGGTCCCCGCCCGACGACGGACCGTCCGGGCCGCGCCGACGAGCGCGGCGTCAGCCGAGTTCGCGCTCGCAGAACGACGGCGCCCAGCCGTCGCGGTTCGAGAGCCGGACCCCGCCTCTGCTCCACGTCGCCACGTCGTCGCTCGTCAGCGGCCGGGCGACGAAGTTGTCAGGGGTCGTCACCGCCGACAGCGGCGGGCGCGTGTCGGGCAGGAACCCGTGGGCGAGCAGGACGCGGTCCGGAAGCCGGGGACCGGCGGCGGCGGCCACGAGCGCGGCGTCGGCGCCGTCGGCGACGAGTTCGCCGAGCAGCGCCGAGAGGGCGTCCGGGCGCTCGCCGGTCGGCGGGAGCGCCTCGGAGACGTGGACGACCGGCGGGGTGGCGTCGCGCTCGCGCCCGGCGACGACGGCGGCGACGGGCCGGCCGTCGCGGCGCGCGACGTAGGTCGCGTACTCGAACCGGGGGTGGGCGAACCGCCAGCGGTAGAACCGTTCGTCGCGGGCGGCGTGGGCCGCCGTCGGAGCGTGCTCGCCGGCCAGCGAGGCGAGCGTCGCGGCCGGGACGCCGGGGCGGCGCTCTATCGTCACGTCGTCGGCCCCCGGCGCGGTCGCGTCGCAGACCGCGAGGTAGGGCCGGAGCGCCGGTCCCGCGAGGCGGGCCAGCCACCCGGGGCGGTCGCCGTCGCCCGTCATCGCCGCCGGGTCCTGCACGCGGTAGTAGACCGGCAGGCGGCCGACGACGCCGCCGGACAGCGAGAGCCGGGAGTCGAGGTTCCGGAGCGCGCTCACGACGCGGTCGTTCGGGAACCCGATGGACGCCGCGGGTTCGCGGTCGGCGTAGTGGTCGTAGAGGTGCTCGACCATCCGCGTGAAGAGTCCGCGTCGGCGGTGGTCCGCGTGGACCATCGCCCCCTCCTGGACGAGCGCGAGCAGCGAGTCGTCGCCGACGCGAAGGGGGAGGGGAAAGCTCGGACGCGCGCCGACCACCTCGCCGTCGTGCTCGGTGACGCAGATCGGAACCTCGTCGAGGTAGGGGTTGTCGCGGAACTTCCAGTCGAACCACGCGCCCGGTTCCCTGCCGAGCACGTCGTCCCACAGCGCCAGCAGGTCCTCGCGGTCGCGGGGTTCGTACAGCCTGACGTCGTACGTCTCGTCGGTCGTCTGGACGTTCTGGGCCACGCTCACCACCCCGGCGTTCGCCCAGCGTTGACCGGGTTCGTAGGCGGTTCGGTCGACGGCGTCGGTCGTCGGTTTCGCTGGCCTGTCGGCATATCTCTACCGGCACGGCTGCTGGAACCAAAAACGCCGGCCACCGTTCGGCCGGGTAGGTCGACCCTGACGGCCGGGACGGGCGTCGCCGCGCCGCGAGTCGGTGCGACAAGCGACGCCTGGCCGACCGGCCGCTCTGTCCGGTCGGCGGTAGCCCCCGATTTCGCGCTACCGATAGAGAACGTCACGCGGCCGATACGCGGGAGTATACCACACAGTGACCTCGAACGGAGGGCAGAAGCTACTTACGGGGCGAGGGTGAGATAGGCAAGTAATGAGCGGTGGTTCCGTAGAGGTGAGTGTCGTTCTCCCCGCTTACAACGAGGAGACGACCATCGAAAACACTGTCGAGACGACCCTCGACACGCTGGAATCGTTTCTGCCCTCCAACAGCTTCGAGGTCATCGTCGCGGAGGACGGCTGTGACGACCGGACACCGGACATCGCCGACCGGATGGCGGCCGAAGATTCGCGCGTCCGTCACTTCCACAGCGACGAGCGACTCGGCCGCGGCGGTGCCCTGAACCGTGCGTTCGAGGCCGCGAACGGCGAGACGCTGGTCTACTTCGACACCGACCTCGCGACGGACATGGAGCACCTCGAAGAGCTCGTCGAGAGCGTTCGCTCGGGTGAGTACGACGTCGCGACCGGTTCGCGGTGGATGCCCGGCGACGAGGCCGACCGTCCCGCGAAGCGAGACTTCGCCAGCCGGGGATTCAACGGACTGACGCGACTGTTCCTCGGGTCGGGACTCCGCGACCACCAGTGCGGGTTCAAGGCGTTCGACCGCGCCGCCCTGTTCGACCTGCTGGAGAACGTGGAGGACGAACACTGGTTCTGGGACACGGAGGTCCTCGTGCGCGCCCAGCGCCGCGGCTACCGGGTCAAGGAGTTCGCCGTCGACTGGACGCCGAAGGGCGACACGAAGGTCGACCTCGTTCGCGACGTGTTCGGCATGGGGAGCCAGATACTCCGGTGCTGGTGGGAGTTCGCCGTCCAGCCCCGCATCACCCGTCGCGTCTCCATGGCGTTCGGCGTCCTGCTGACGGTCATGGCCGTGTTCCTGATGGGGAAGTACCTCCCGCTGGAGCGCGTCCTGACGGAGATGAGCAACGCCAACCCCGCGCTCGTCGGCATCGCCGCTATCGTCTACATCGTCTCGTGGCCGCTGCGCGGCGCGCGCTACCGCGACATCCTCGAAGAACTCGGCTACACGGAGACCACCGGCTTCCTGACGGGCGCCATCTTCATCAGCCAGACCGGCAACCTCGTGTTCCCGGCACGCGCCGGTGACGCGGTTCGCGCCTACGTCGTCAAGGCCCGGCGCGCCATCCCCTACCCGACCGGCTTCGCGTCGCTGGCGGTCGAGCGCGTGTTCGACCTGCTGACGATAACCGTCATGGCCGGGACGGTACTGCTCGGGCTCACCGTCACGGGCCAGGCTACCGAACTCGTCCAGGCCGTCATCGGCGCGAAGGAGGGGCAGGCGGCGAAGGTCGCGGTCGGCGTCGCGGCCGGCGTCGGCTTAGCGGCAATCGCCGCGGTCGTGGCCATCGTCGTCAGCGCGCGCTCCGACCGGAACCTCGTCCGGGGAGCGATGCAGCGGGTCAGTTCCGACTCCTACGCGGACCACGTGGCGAGCATCGTCGAGCGGTTCACGGCCGACGTGCAGACGGTCGCGGGCGACCGCGACGCGTTCCTCCGCGTCGGTGCGAGCAGCCTCGCCATCTGGTCGCTGGACGTGGTGACGGCGCTGCTCGTCCTCGTCGCGTTCGAGGGCGTCGCGCTCGACCCCGTGACGCTGGTCACCATCGGCTTCTTCGCCGTCAGCGTCGGGAACCTCGCGAAGGTGCTGCCGCTGTCTCCCGGCGGCGTCGGCCTCTACGAGGCGGCGTTCACCGTCTTCGTCTGGGGTCTCACGCCGCTGAGCTGGGAGGTCGCGCTCGGCGCGGCCATCCTCGACCACGCCGTGAAGAACGTCGTCACGCTGGTCGGCGGCGTCGGGTCGATGTTCTCGCTCAACGTCTCGCTCACCACCGCGGTCGAGGAGGGCAGCGAGATGTCGGTCGACTCCGACCCGACGTCGCTCGACGACTAGTAGTGGTCGGTGACGAAGGGGCCGAGCGCCCCCGCCACCGCTCCCGCGAGCGCTTCTTCGCGGTCGACGATGCCGTCCGTCAGCGCGCCGGCCGCGCCCTGGTTTCGCGCCACGTTCGACTCGCCGAGCACGTCGTCCATCACCGGTCCGAGTTCCTCGCCGGCCCGGACGCGTTCGGCGACCGCGTCGGGGAGTCGCAGGCGGACGCCGCCGCCCCGTCCGACGCGGTCGCCGTCCGTGACCGCGGCCCACATGACGAGGTAGAGCCCCTCGGTTCCCGGAACGTCGGCGACGCCGCCCTCCAGACCGACGCCGAGGTCGTACCCGGCCTCGAAGGCGCGTCGCGCGCGGTTCTCCGCACCCGCGACCGTCTCGCGCTCGCCGAACGGCTGCTCGGCGACGCCCGACTCGACGGCGACGGACTCCACCGTCGCGTCGAAGCGGTCGCCGAGCGCCGCCTCGGTCGCGGCCACTTTCACTGGATTCCGACTGCCGACGCCAACTCGCATGGTCGCGGTGACTCGCGGGACGAACTTGGTGATTTCCACTCCGCCCCGGAGACAGATTTACACTCCCGACCGTCGTGTGGGTAATCATGTTCAAGGCACAGCTCACGGACGGCGAGCAGATCGAGTGCGAGGACTACGAGGTCGGCGACAACGGCATCACGCTGTTCGACGCGGACAACAGCTTCCTCGCGTTCGTCCCGTACGCACACCTGCTGTACGTCGGCCGGGTGGACGAGAACGGCAGGACCATCTGGTAGCTCCGGCGGCGACCCCTCGCGGGGGAAAGCGACGCAGAAGCGACGGCGTCGGCGGACGGCGCGGTCCGTGCCGCTACCGTCCGGCGGTCGGATTTTTAATGTACGAGTGCGAATAGCAATGGTATGCCCGGCATCAAGTACGAAGACTTCCTCGACCTGGACTACGACCCCGCCGACTCGGAACTCGTCTGCTGGTTCCACGTCGAACCGGCCGCGGACATGGACATGGAGTCGGCGGCTAGCCGCGTCGCCTCCGAGTCGTCGAACGGGACGTGGGCGGAACTGCAGGTCGAAGGCTCCGTCACCGACCTCAGCGCGACCGCGTTCGAGATAGACGGGAACACCGTCGGCGTCGCGTACCCCGACGAACTGTTCGAGGACGGCAACATGGCCCAGGTGCTCTCCTGCATCGCGGGCAACATCCTGGGCATGAAGGCGGTCGAGCGCATCCGGCTGAACGACTGCGAGTGGCCCGAGAAGCTCGCCACCTCCTTCCCCGGACCGCAGTTCGGCACCGGCGTTCGCAACGAGATATTCGACGCGGGCGACCGACCCATCACCGCGACGGTGCCGAAACCGAAGGTCGGCCTCTCGACCGACCAGCACGCCCAGATCGGCTACGAGGCCTGGACCGGCGGCATCGACCTGTTGAAGGACGACGAGAACCTCACCGACCAGACGTTCAACCCCTTCGAGGACCGCCTCGCCGAGAGCCTCGCCCGGCGCGACCAGGCCGAGGAGGAGACGGGCGAACCGAAGAGCTACCTCGTCAACATCACGGCCGACGCGAATACGATGCTCGACCGCGCCGACGCCGTCGCCGAGCAGGGCTGCGAGTACGTCATGGTCGACGTGGTCACGACGGGCTGGGCCGCGGTCCAGACGGTGCGGGAGCGCTGCGAGGAACTCGGCCTGGCCATTCACGCCCACCGCGCGATGCACGCCGCCTTCGACCGGGTGCCGAACCACGGCGTCTCGATGCGCACCATCGCGCAGGTCGCCCGGCTCTGTGGCGTCGACCACATCCACACCGGCACCGCGGACCTCGGCAAACTCGAGAACGAGGACACGGTCGGCATCAACGAGTGGCTCTACTCGGACCTCTACGGCATGAACGACGTGCTGCCGATGGCCTCCGGCGGTCTGCACCCCGGTCTCGTCCCGGAGCTGATGGACCGCTGTGGCAACAACATCGGCATCCAGGCCGGCGGCGGCGTCCACGGCCACCCCGACGGCACCCACGCCGGCGCGAAGGCGCTCCGGCAGGCCATCGACGCGACGATGGAGGGCGTCCCCCTCACCGAGTACGCCGACGACAACCCCGAACTCGCCACGGCGCTGGACAAGTGGGGCACCGACACGCCGCGGTAACGCGGTTCGCTCCGTCGCCGGACCGGGGCGACTCGCCGCGGTCACGCCCCGATTCGCTACGTCAACTATAAATAACGTTTCTCGGTCGGTGAGCCATAGAGCCCTCCACGCGTCCGCTCTGGGCTGGCGTCGCCTCCGGACGAATTGGACGACGTCCTCTCGAAGGCGACGGCCGACGACCCCGACGACCGCTACCGGTCGGTGTTGACGTTCGACGACGACCTTCGGTGGGCGGCGTTTCGAGCGTAGGACGGTTCTCCCCCGCAGTCGGTGCGTTCGGCGAGCCCCGGCTACGAACCGAAATCGCTGGCGACCGACGGGCTTATTAATGGCTGCCATAGTCTTAATAACGATGTCGCAACTCTCTCGAATCGGGCTCGCAGGAGCGGTCGCGCTCGTCGTCTGTACCGCGCTGGCGGCGACGGCCGGCCTCTGGAAGGTGGTCACTATCGGCTGGGTAGCGTTCGCGGCGATGATGGGGGCGGCCGCGCTCGGCGGGCGCAGGAGCGACGCGACCGAAGCGGACCGACTCGTCTGGGCGTTCGGCCTCGCAAGCGGCGCGATGATAACGAGCGCCGCCGTCTTCCTCGTCCCGGACGCCATCGGTCACCATCCCCGGTACGGCGGCTTCGGTATCGCGCTCGGCGTCCTCACCGGGTTCGGCGCGCACACCATCGGCCACCGGGCGACCCACATGGACTTCCCGATGGACCACGCCGCGGTCGAACTGACCGCCCACTCGCTCGCCGCCGGCGCCATCATCGGCCTCGTCTACGGTAACATGCCCGACCTGGGTCTCCTGCTCGGCCTCGCCATCGTCTCCCACAAGGGGCCGGCGGGGTACGTCGCGGCCCACCGTCTCGGGCGTTCCGGGAAACCCGTCTCGGTGCTCCTGCTGCCAGCCAGCGGCGTCGGCGTGGCCGCCGTCCTCTCCGCGCTGTTGGAACTCCCCACCAGCCCCGCCGTCAACGGTCTCGTCTTCGGGTTCGCCGCCGGCGTGTTCCTCCACGTCGCGATGGACTTCCTCCCGCGCTGCGAACTCGGCGGCGACGTTTACGAGGTCGCGAGCGTCGGCGAGGACGCCCACGCGCTGCTCGACCGCCTGCGCACCCACGCGGTCGCCAGCACCGGACTCGGGGCCGTCGTCGTCTTCGTGGCCTGGCTCGTCGTCGCTCCCCGGTAGCGACTCACCGAACGACCGTCACCGTCACGGGCGAGCGACGCGTCACCTCCTCGGCGGTCGACCCCACGAGGATGCGCGAGAGGCCGCTCTCCCCCGAGGCCCCGATGACGATCTGGTCGACGTCGTGGTCCTCGACGTACCGGAGTATCTGGTTCGACGGCTTCCCCATCTTGACGACGCTCTCGAACTCCCCCTCGAACTCCCCGGCCTCCTCGGCCTTCTCGCGCACCTCCTCGTGGAGTTCCTTCGCGTTGTCCCACTGCTTCTCGTACCACTCCTGGGAGTAGCCCGGCATCCCGGACTTGCCGACCGGGGACTGGTAGCCCGGCGTGAGCGGGTCGATGTCGAACGGGTCGACGACGGTGATGACTGTGACGTCGACGTCCCCCATTCCGACCGCGTACTCCAGTGCCCGCCTGGACTGATCCGAGCCGTCCATCGGGACGAGAACGTGCTCCCCCATACCCTCGCACACGCCGGCCGCCGACATAAGCGGTCGTGTCGCTCGCGGTTCAACAGATGGGTTCGCTCTCGCCGTAGACGGCCAGGACGACCGCGCTCGCGTAGGTGCCCGACTCGGCGTCGGTCTCGACTGTCCTCGTCTCCTCGTCCGCGAAGTCCCAGTCGCGCAACTCCCGGCCGGCGGCCAGCCCGGTCCGCACGCGCTCCTCGACCGTCTCGGCGTCGGTCTCGCCCGCGGCCTCGTAGAACAGGCCCGGGCCGTCGCCCGTCGTCCAGCCCAGGCCGGCGGTGACGTGTCCCGGGCCGGCGCGGGTCGCGGCCGCCTCGACGACCGTGAGGCGCTGGCCGGCGGGGCCGAGGTCCGGCGCAGTGCCGACCGACTCCACGGTCGCGTCGGCAGGGACGACCGAGGAGACGGGGACGAGGTTGTAGTTGTGGACGCCCGCGTCCGCGAGCGCGGCGTCGTACGACGACATCTTCGTCGGCCCGGCGGCGGTCCCCCAGACGACCCGGATGGTGCTCATACCTGGCGGTTCGTGCGTTCGAGAAAGGGTCTGTCGGTTTCGGACGGTCCGACGCCGCGCGTCCGGGAGGGTCGACGGTCTCCGGGGAGAGCGGAGTCGCGCCATTTACCTGCGTTCGACCCTGATTCGGACGTGATGAGCGACACCGCCGCGACCCGGGAGTCGCCCGGGGAAGCGCCGCCCGACGAGCCGGGTCCCGAGGGGTCGACCAGCGGCGAGGACGGAGACGAGGGGTACTCCGGCCTGCTCGGGGCGTTCCGGTACGCGTTCGGTCGGTCGGAGTCGACGCTGTTCCGACTGTACGCGCTCTTCAGCTTCCTCCTCGGTGCCGCGCTGGCGCTGGTGTTCGCGCTCGGACTGCTGAGCTGGTTCCTCGCGACGGTCGGCCAGTCGGCGCTGGTCACCACCGCGAACGCGTTCCTCGGCGTCGTCGCGCTGTTCGTCCTCGGACCGCTGTTCGCGCCCGTGCTGTTCGTCGCGCGCCGCCACCGTCGCGGCGAGAGCACGTCCGGCTACGACGCCGCGCACGCGCTGACCGGCGTCGCCTTCGTCGTCCTGCTGTACGCCGGCATCGCCATCTCCGTGCCGCCGCAGTTCCAGTCGGCCGACCCCGGCGCGGTCGGCGCCTTCCTCTACTCGCTCCCCCCGCTGTGGGGGCTCGCTCCCCCGGTCGTGGGCGCCGCGCTCGTCGTCGTCGTCCACCGACTGCTCGGTTGACGACCGACGAACGCAACCCCGAAGAAGCGTCGGCGTCTACGCTCGCCCATGACCGAGAAGACCAGCACGTTCCTCGTCACGCACGCCGAGGACGACTCGGCGGTGCTGAAAGACGTTCACGACGGACAGGTCCACACCCTCTCGTCGAACCCCGGCGTCGACGTCGACCAGGCTGTCGAGGCCACGGTCGCGCCGGAACCGCCGATGGAGGTGACGTGGACCGTCGTGGAGATAGACGACCAGTGGTCGCTCGACGTCGAGGCGAGCGACGAACCGCCGACCGCCAGGGAGCGCGAACTGGCCGCCGACCAGGCGGTCGGCGACGTGGCCCGCGAGGAGCGGGCCGGCACCGGCGAGATTCACGTCCTCTCGGTGCCGCCGAAGGACACCGACGACGCCGCGGCGGACGTGCTCGACGACGAGGGGACGCTCTCGCGGGCGGCGCGTCTCGGCGTCGCCCGGGTGGAGGTGCGCTCTGCGGACGGCGTCGTGAGCGTCCGGTACATGCCCTGACGGCGGGTACCGGCGGTCCTAGCCGTTGTCGCTCACGCCGAGCACCGCGCCGCAGTGGGGACACTCCCAGACGGTCGCCGCGCTGAACGTGTGGTCGGCGGCGACCCGGCTCTTCGTCAGTTCGGTCACGTCCTCTCCGCAGTCGGGACAGTGTGACATGACTGACACGTGTCCCAGTCGGGACATAAGCCTTGTGCGGTCTCCCGGGCCGGCGAGAGCGCCGGGTCGCGCGACGCCGCCGCGACCTCGTTTCCAGCGCGTCGCCGCGAACCCGGACGCTTTTTGCCGGCTTCGCCGGAACCCACTCGCATGGCAACGCAGCCACACCTGCTCGTCGAGGAGGGCGACCTGAACGACGTGGCGCTCATCCCGGGCGACCCGGGGCGCGTCGACCGCATCGCCGACCAGTGCGACGACCCGACGGTCGTCTCCCAGAACCGCGAGTACAAGGTAGTCAACGCGGAGTTCGAGGGGACGCCGCTGACCATCTGCTCGACCGGTATCGGCTGTCCGTCCGCGGCCATCGCCGTCGAGGAGTTGCACGCCGTCGGCGTCGAGACGGTGATCCGCGTCGGGACGACCGGCGCGCTCCAGTCGGACATCGACATCGGGGACATGGTCGTCGCCACGGGCGCGGCGAAAAACGAGGGGACGAGCGAGCGCTACGAGGCCGTCGAGTTTCCCGCCGTGCCGGACTACGACGTGCTCTCGTCGCTGGTCGACGCCGCGGAGGCCAACGGCGAGGACGTCCACGTCGGACCCATCGCCAGCGACGACGCCTTCTACGCCGAGACCGACGAGTACGTCGACGACTGGGAGGCGGCGAACATCCTCTGCGTGGAGATGGAGGCCGCGGCCGTCTTCTCCATCGCCCGCCGGAAGGGGATGGCCGCGGGCGCTATCTGCACCGTCGACGGCAACCTCGTCGAGGGGACCCAGAAGGGCACCGACACGGAGGACGAGGAACTCCCCGAGAAGGCGAAGGACAACGTCGAGCGCGCGATTCGCATCTCGCTCGACGCCGTGACGTCGCTGTAAGCCGGGGTCGCCCGATAGCCGTTCGCGACCGCTCTCGGCCGGTCAGTCAGGTTTTTGAGTGCCAGCGTGCTCGTGTTAGCCAGATGTCCGGAGTACTGCGGGACCTCCTCGACGTCGTTCGCCCGTGGCTCCAGCGGGCCAGGCGAGTCGAACGGCGCGAACTCCGGGAGTTCGCCGCGTGGCTCGAACACACGAGCAATCTCGTCCACATCTCCGTGCTCCTGTTCGTCCCGGTCCTCATCGCGGCGGTCACGGTCATCTCGAACACGGAGAACGTGTTCCCGTTCGTCCTCTTCCCGCCGCTCGCGTCCGGGACGTTCACGCTGTTCGCGGACCCCGAGGGGAAGTACGCCTCGCCGACGAAGTTCGTCGCGGGGCTGACCGCCGGTGCGCTCTGTGGTACCGCGGCCATCTGGGTCGCCATGCACACGGCGCTACACGATCCGCTGGGAACCGACTCGCTGCGGGTCTCGCCGGTGGCGGCCGCGCTCACCATCTTCCTCACGGGCGTGGTGACGTGGGCGTTCGACCTCGAAGAGCCGTCGGCGTTCTCGACGGCCCTGCTGGCGCTCATCGCGCCGGCGTTCTCGAACCCCGGGACCGTCGGTGACTTCCTGCTGCAGTACGCCGGCTCCGTGTTCGTCGCCAGCAGCGTCGTCGCCGTGGCGTTCTCCTTCTGGCGGAGCGAGTTCTACGAGCAGCGCGAGCGCTACCTCTACCGGTCGACGCAGGGCGACGACCAGGTGCTCGTGCCGATGCGGGGGGAGGACGCCGAGGCGGCGGCGATGTTCGGGGCGAAACTCGCGGCGGCCCACGACGCCGGCAAGGTCGTCCTCGTCGACGTCGTCGACGACCGCGCGATAGCGGAGGCCGCCGAGACGCTCTCGACCGAGGCGGCGACCGACACGACGCTCGTCGACCCGGAGACGTCGGAACTCGACCCCGAGGAGGACGTCGCCGAGGCGCAGGCCGCCGACGACGCCGCCGAGCGGCTGGAGACCCAGGCCCACCGCATCCGCACCAAGCTGGGCGTTCGCTGCGAGGTGGTCGTCGCGGGCGACGGCTCGAACCCCGGCCAGACCGTCCTCCGGACCGCGCGCGAGACGAACTGCGACCTGATAGTCACGCCGTACGAGGAGTACCGGGGCGGGCTCTCGGGATTCGTCCGGACCCTGTTCGGCGGTACCGTCGACGCCGTCGCGTACCGCCCCGCGCCGGACAGCGAGCCCCGGCGGCGGCGGTGGCGGCGCGTGCTCGTGCCGGTTCGCCGGGCGGGCGACACGGCCCACGCGATGATAGACTTCGCGCGGCGGTTGGTCGGCCGCGGCGGGTCGGTCGGCGTCTGCACGTGCATCGACCGCGAGGGCGACCGCCGCTCCGCGGAGTCGACGCTCGCGGACCTGGTCGAGGCGTTCGACGGCACGTTCGAGACGCGGGTCGCCCGGAGCGACATCGAGGAGTTCCTGGCGTCCAACGACGACCACTACGACCTGTTCATCATCGGCGCGAGCACCGACCGCAGCGCCGCCTCGCGGTTCGTCGCACCGCCGACGTTCCAGCGCATCGGCGACCTCGACTGCGACGTCGCCGTCGTCCATCGGCCGTGACCGCGGCGTCGCGACGCTCGCCCCGCCGTCCGGCGCGGGTCACCCGACGCCCCGCGAGGACCGGGTCACTCGTCCGCCGCGACGTCGGTCGGATCGACCGTCGACTCGCCGTCCCGGCCGTCGAGCGCCGATTCGACGACGAGTCGACCGATGACCGCGGGGCTGACGACCACGTCGGCGCCCGCGCGCCGCAGCTTCTCCACGTTCTCCCGCTCCGCGGCGGCGGCGACGATGCGGACGTCGGGATTCAGATGGCGGGCGGTCAGGACGGCCAGCGCGTCCTCCGCGTCGTCGCTCGTCGCCACGACGACGGCGCGCGCCCGCTCGACGCCGGCCCGCCGGAGGACCTCGTCGTCGCTCGGGTCCGCCGAGAGGACGTTCAGGTCGCGGTCGGACAGCTCCGCGACGGCCTCCTCGTTCTCGGTGACGACCAGGAACGGCGTCCGGTCGGCCATGTCGGTGAGGATCGATTCGGTCAGCAGTCGTCCGTATCCCAGTACGAGGACGTGGTCCTCCAGGAGTTCGAGCTCTTTCGTCGTCATTCGTCCGAGGGCGCGTGCGAGGCGGGCTTCGATGGCGGGGCCGAGCAGCGTCCCGAGCGCCAGTGCGAAGCTCGCCGCACCGAGGACGACGATGGACATGCCGAAGAGCCTGGCGCTCTGGGTCGTCGGCGTCGCGTCGCCGTAGCCGACGGTGCTCGACGTGACGAGGGTGTAGTAGAGGGCGTCCATCGGCGTGGTGATGCCCCGGAACTCGTCGCGGAGCGCGTACGTGCCGACGGTGCCGTACGTCTGCACGCCGACGAGCGCCGCCCCGGCGGCGAGCTGGGAGTCCGTCAGCGTGGTCGGGCGGTCGTATCGCCCGCCGTTCGCGAGCACGACGGGGAACGTTACCAGCGAGAGCACGACGAGCAGCAGCGAGTGCGGACTGGCCTGGACGAGCCCCTGGAGCGCCGTCACGGGGAGCAACACGAGCGTTGCGTACCACGCGCTCCTGAGTCCGTGTCGTAGCGCGAACGCGGCGGTGAGAACGAAGAACCCGGTGAGAACGCCGGTGAACGCGGCTATCTGCTCGACGACGGGCGACGCGACCGACGGAACGACGCCCGGGAACGGCCGCAGCGGCGTCGGCGTGATGTTGACGAGGCCGACGAGGATGGACAGCGCCGCCACCGCCGTCGTCAGTCCGACGGTAATCCGGCCGCCGTGGCGTTCGCGCCACTCGCTCACCTCCATACCTCGCGTTCTACTCCTCGCCCGGAGAACCTGTCGGTACGCGCCTCGTCTGCCGCACGCCGGCGAGTTCCGTGCGGGACGGTCCCGGCGGGAACGCTCGCCCGTTCCGGCCGACGGGATATTTAACACCCCCGTGTCTGTGCGGAGATATGAACGGGTCGCTACCGGTCGAACTGCTGCTCGGACTCTACCTCGGTGCGCTGACCGGCGTCGTCCCCGCGCTGGTCGCGTGGGGCCTCGGGTTCGCCTTCCGCTACGTCACCGGCGTCACGCTGCCGGGGTTCGCCGTCGTCGTGCTCGGCGTCGCCATCGCGGGCGTCCAGGGCGGACTCCTCGGCCTCATCGACCCCAGCGTCGTCAACTCGCCGGCCGCCGTGGTCGCGCTCGTCGTCGTCATGATGGCCGTCCAGTACTCCCACGCGAAGGGCGACGCGATGGGAGCGACCTTCCCCCGCCGGGTCGACCTCCGGCGGTTGGCTCCGGGCCGCCTCTCGGCGGACGTCGTCGAGCGCGTCGGCGACTTCGGTCAGGTGCGGGTCCGGGTCGCCGGCGAGGTCGGCGACGTGGAGGGCCATCCCCCGCTGCCCGAGGACCTCCGGACCGCGATCCGGGAGGGGGAGTGGACGTTCCCCGCCGACCTCCCGCTCTCGGAACTGGAGACGCGGCTCGCGGACCGACTCCGCACCGACTACGACCTCGAAGACGTCGCCGTGAGCATCGACTCACGGGGCCGCGCCTCGGTGGCCGCCGCGCCGCCGGCCGGTAGCCTCTCCCGCCGCGTACCGGCGGGCCAGCGCGCCGTCTCCGTCCCCGCGCTCGTCCCGACGGGGCTGGCGCGGGGCGACGAGGTTGTCCTCTCGCTACCGGACCGGGAACTCGCCGGCACGGTCGTCAGCGCCAGGAGCGACGGCGTCGCGCCGGCCGAGGACGACGGCGAGACCGGAACCGCACCGACGACCGACGACGGAACTGCCGCCGACGTTCCGGACGCGCCGGCGCGCACGCCGACGACGACCGGCGGCGAGGGACGGGTGACCGTCGCCGTGCCGCGGACCGACGCGACCGCCGTTCTCGACTGCCCGGACGTCGCAGTCCGAGTTCGCTCGCGGGGGACGCGTCGCGAGTACGAACTCCAGGGGCTGCTGCGGCGGGCGGGCAACCGCTTCCGGAAACTCGCCGTGCGCGCCGGCGGGCCGCTGGACGGCACGACGCTGGGCGACGCCGGCGTCCGGGAGCGCTACGACGTGGCCGTGCTGGCGGTCCGACGCTCCGGCGAGTGGACCGTCGCGCCGCGCGGTCCGACGGCGCTGTCGGCCGGCGACGAACTGTTCGCCGTGGGGCCACGCTCGGCGCTCGACCGGTTCGCGGAGGCGGTCGCGTGATCGAACCGCTCGCGACCAGGACGGTGCAGGCGGTGGCACGGGTCGGAGGACTCGCCCTCCTGTCGGCGGCGGTCGCGGCCGGCGCAGCAGCCCTCCACCGCTGGTACGCCCGCGAGCGCGTCCCGGACGGCGTCGCGGTCCTCGCCGGTCTCGGAGCGGTCGGCCTCGCGCTGAACACGCGGTACGCGCTCGCCCAGTTCGTCGGCGGCGACACCGACCTGCTCGGGTTCACGAAGGCGCTCGTCACCGTCGTGGCGTTCTTCGTCGCGTCGCTCACCGCCGCCGTCGGCGCGCGTCTCGGCGACCGGTTCACGACCGACGTGGCCACCGTCACGGACGCGACCGCGCTCGACCGGGACGTGAGCCGCATCGTGAGCGCGGTCGGCCGCGTCATCACCGTCAGGCTCCCGGAGACCATCGCGGACGTCGACGGCTACGACCCGACGCCGCCGGAGACGAAGGCGTCGCTCGCCGGCAAGACGCTGACGTTCCCGCGCGGCCTGACGGTCGCAGAGTTCCGGGACCGCCTCGTCGCCAGGCTCCAGGACGATTACGGCGTCGGTCACGTCGACGTGGAACTCGCCGACGACGGGACCGTCGAGTATCTCGCGGTGGGCCGCCGCGTCGCCGGTCTGGGGCCGACGCTCGCGCCCGGGACCGCGGCGGTGGCCGTGCGCGCCGACCCGCCGTTCAGCGCTGGCCCGGGCGACGTGGTCGGCGTCTGGCGCGAGGGCGACGACGGCCCGGAGCGGGTCGCCACCGCCGAGTTCCGGGCGGCGGCCGGCGACGTGGTGACGCTCGCTGTCGACGACGCCGACGCGGCGGCGCTCGACGACGCGACGTCCTACCGGCTGGTCACCCTGCCGGCCCGGGAACGCCCCGAACGGGAGTTCGCCGCGCAGTTGCGCGCCGCCGACGAGACGATGGCCGTCGTCACGCTCGCCCCGGACTCGCCCCTCGTCGGACTTCCCGTCGGCGGCCTCGACGTGACCGTCGTCGCGGTCGGGCCTCCCGACGGCGGGATAGCGGCGCTCCCCTCCCGGGAGCGGGTGCTCGCGGCCGGCGACACCGTGTACGCGCTGGCCCGTCCCGACCTGCTCCGCCGGGTCGAGCAGGCGGCCGGCGGTAGCCGCAGCGTCGACGTCGCCGACCGCCGCCGGTCGCCCTCGACGTGACAGACGACGGCGCGCCGAACGATTCCTCACCGGTGACGTGCCGACCGACGTCTCGCCGGCGACGCGTCCGACGACCGCCGTCGGAAGCGCACCGCCGGTCGTCCGACCGTGCCGAGTTCGCGCCGGGAATCGCGGTCGGACAGACCTAAGTGCGCCGCCTCCCAACGCTCTTTGATAGGAATGAAACGCACCGACCCAATCGAGGTGAACGCCTGATGGGGGCTCGACTCCGTCGGCTGTTCGCGGTCACGACGGCGCTGACCTTCGCGCTCATCCTGCTCGGCGTCTACACCGCCTCGGCCGGCGCGGGCCTGTCCTGTGGCGCCGACTGGCCGTTCTGTGCCGGGGGACTCCTCTGGGAGACGGTACCGGGGTTCATCGAGTGGTTCCACCGTCTGGTGGCGATGATAACCGGCTTCTTCATCCTCGGGACGACGTGGGGCGCGTGGAAGTACTACGACAGCACGCGCATCCGGGCGGCCGCGACGCTGGCGCTGGTCGTCCTCCCGGTCCAGATACTGCTCGGCGGCGGGACCGTGCTGTTCTACGGGGTCTGGGTCCAGGTCGCCCACCACGCCGCGGCGCTCGTCATCTTCGCCGCGCTGCTGGCGGCGACGCTGTGGGCGTACGAGGAACCGCGCGCGGAGACCGCCTCGGCGACCGAGACGGCCGACGGCTACCCCTCCGACGATTAGGTGCCCACGTCTCTCCGGCTTCTCGCCGTGATTTTCTCCCCCCGAGGAAAGTTTTAGCCCCCGCCCCCGGGTAACTGATAGTAAAGTTATATACTGCCATCGACCATGTTGTTCGCGGGGGAACACGGAATGCACAGACGCAACTTTCTCAGGGGGAGCGCGGGAGCTATCGCGGGACTGACCGTCGCCGGGACGGTCGGCGGACAGGACGACGGCGGCGTCGTCCGCATCGGTTCGGACATCCCGTACAAGCCGTTCGAGTACCGGACCCAGGGCGGCGACCTCACCGGGTTCGACGTGGACATGGCGGAGGCCATCTTCCAGGGAGAACTCGACCGGCAGTACGAGTTCGTCCAGACCGGGTTCGACACCATCATCCCGAGTCTGAACAACGGCAACTTTCGAATCATCATGTCGGCGATGACGATAAACGAGGAGCGCGACCAGAAGGTGGACTTCTCGGACCCGTACTTCATCGCCTACCAGACCGTCGCGATACTGCAGGGGAGCAACATCGAGTCGCTCCAAGACCTGAAAGGCAAGACGGTCGCGGTCCAGAAGGGGACGACGGGGGAGGCCGCCGCCCAGGAACTGAAACAGCAGTTCGACGGCAATCTCACTATCGACAGCTACGACCAGATTCCGGGCGCGTTCAGCGCCCTGATAAACGGGCAGGCGGTCGCGGTCATCAACGACAACGCGGTCAACCTCCAGTACACCGAGGACAGGGACAACATCGTCATGCTGGAGGGCGAAGGGGAGGCCGCCAGGGAGTTCGAGAACGCGCCGCCGTACCTGACGCTCACGGTCGAGCGGTACGGCATCGCCTTCCGCGAGGACGACGACGAGTTCCGCCAGCAGGTCAACGAGGCGCTCGCCGCCGTCATCGAGAGCGGGCGCTACGCGGAGATATACACGGAGTACTTCCCCGGCGACCCGCCCCAGAGCATCGTGCAACGCGGTCAGGGGACCACGACCGCCGGGAACGCCGCCGCGGAGACGACCACGACGACCACGGGTGGATAACACCCAATGGGCGAGACGTACACGGAGGACCCCGGCAGCGAAGTCTCGGTCGGCGAGGGGGTGGTGACCGACGAACGGGTCAGGTGGGCGGGCATCGCGGTGTCGCTTCTGTTCACCGCGGCGATACTCGCGTTCATCGCGCTCGTCCTGCTGGAGTACGTGGACTACGACCTGCTGTTCGCGGTGATTCCGCGGTTCGTCGAGGCGTTCGTTCGCGTCGTCAAGGTCGTCGTCATCTCCAGCGTCCTCGCGGTCACCGCGGGGGTGTTCGTCGGTCTCGGACGGGTGTCGCGCACGTCCATCACCCACGCGATAGCCACCGCGTACGTCCAGTTCTTCCGGGGGACGCCGCTCCTGTTCCAGCTCTTCATCATCTACCTCGGCATCCCGTCGCTGTGGCCGCCGGGGGAGTTCCCCGTCGGGAACTGGAGTTTCGCCACGGCCGTCATCGCGCTGACGCTGAACCACGCGGCCTACGTCGGCGAGGCCATCAAAGGCGGCATCAACGCCGTCCCGGAGGGGCAGATGGAGGCCGCGCGGTCGCTGGGGATGGCGTACGTCGATTCGATGCGGGAGGTCGTCCTCCCGCAAGCGTGGCGCAACTCGCTGGCCGCCATCGGCAACGACCAGGTCATCCTCGTGAAAGACACCTCGCTGTTGACGGTCATCGCGTTCCCCGAGATACTCACGGTGTTCCGGGAGATCAACTCCAACCAGTTCGACCCGTGGACGCCGATAGTTCTCGTCGCGGTGACGTACCTCGCCATCACGCTTCCGCTCATGCGACTGGTCCAGTACCTCGAAACCCGCGCCGAGTGGGGGTCGGGCGGCGAGGACGGGGAGGGGTCGAGAAACTGGTTCACCTGGGGTGACCACTAGATGAGCGACGCCGTGCGGACGACCGCGGAGCAGGCGACGGGCGAGCCGATGGTCGAGTTCGACGGCGTGGACAAGTACTTCGGGAGCGCCCACGTCCTGAAGGACGTCGACCTCGCGGTGGACCCCCAGGAGGTCGTCGTCGTCATCGGGCCGAGCGGGAGCGGCAAGTCCACGCTGCTGCGGTGTGCGAACCGACTGGAGGAGATCCAGAGCGGCGAGGTCCGCATCGCGGGCCAGTCCATCACCGCGCCCGGGGTGGACGTGAACCGCCTCCGCCAGAAGGTCGGGATGGTGTTCCAGCACTTCAATCTCTTCCCGCACAAGACGGCGCTCCAGAACGTCACGCTCGCGCCGATTCGCGTTCGCGGACTCTCGCAGGCCGACGCCAGACAGCGCGGACGGGAACTGCTGGAGGCGGTCGGACTGGGCGACCAGATGGACTCGTACCCGGCGGAACTCTCGGGCGGCCAGCAACAGCGCGTCGCCATCGCTCGGGCGCTGGCGATGGACCCCGAGGTGATGTTGTTCGACGAGGTGACGTCGGCGCTGGACCCGGAACTCGTCGGCGAGGTCCTGGGGGTCATGCGGACGCTCGCCGAGGAGGGGATGACGATGCTCGTCGTCACGCACGAGATGGGCTTCGCCCGCGAGGTGGGCGACCGCGTCGTGTTGATGTCGGAGGGGCGCATCGTCGAGACCGGGCCGCCGTCGGACCTCTTCGACGATCCGGAAACCGAGCGCGCGAAGCAGTTCCTCTCCCGGGTCCGCTAACCGAGCGCCGCCTGCGATAGTCGTTCCTGACGTCTCTTCTGCTGTACGTTTTTCATTCTGAACTCTCTATCCTGCAACCACCATAACTCATTTATCTCCGGGGTTGGCAAAGGGGGGTATGGCTCTCGAAGAGATAACTACAGGTCCGTGGTCGCTACTCCCGGCACTGCTCGCTATCAGTCTCGCGTGGTACACCCGGGACGCGATAATCGGTCTGTTCGTCGGCGTCGCCAGCGCCGGCGTCGTCTACGGCGCGTTCAGGCCGGAGACCGCCGGCGTTCCCAAAGACATGGCCGGCGGTGCGCTTGGACCGGCGCTCGGCGCGGTGTTCGGGGTGAAGCACATTCCGGAACTCATCGCCACCGCGCCCCTCTTCTCCTCGACCTGGTACGTCAAGAACGTCCTCATGGCCATCTTCGCCATCGGCGGCATGATAGGGTTGATGATACGGGCGGGGGCGATACAGGGAGTTCTCGAAGCGCTGACCGAGCGGGCGGACTCGGCGGCCGACGCCGAGAAGGCCGCCTTCCTCGCCGGCATCGCCGTCCACATCGACGACTACTTCAACTGCCTCGTGGTCGGCTCGATGATGCGTCCGCTGACCGACAAGTACGACGTCTCGCGGGCGAAACTGGCCTACTACGTCGACTCGGCCGGGTCGCCCGCCGCGCGACTCGCCTTCTACTCGACGTGGGGCGTCGCGCTCATCGGCTTCATCGGCAGCGGCATCGAACAGGCCGCGGCGAGCGGAAGCCTCCCCGCCGACATGGGGAACTACGTCACCCAGACCGGCGACGGCCCGGCCGCCGCCACCGCCCAGATATGGCCGCTGTTCTTCAACAGCCTCGCGTTCGGCTTCTACTCGTGGACCGCGCTCGTCCTCGCCGGCCTCGTCGCCTGGCAGGTGTTCCCGAACATCTTCGGCATGAAGCACGAGGAGGAGCGGGCGCGCAACGGCGGCGGCGTCGTCGGCGAGGACGACGACCCGATGATATCCCGCGAGATGGACCAGTACGAGATGTCCGAGACGGCGGACCCCGACTGGCGCAACTTCGCCATCCCCATCGCCACCATGATACTGGTCGGCCTCGGCGCGATGTTCTGGCGTCCGAGCCCCGTCGTCTCCGCCCCCCAGATGACGACGCTGTTCTCGCTCGGCGGGTACGAGTTCATGCTCCCGGCGGGCGGCAAGTGGGCGTTCGACATCGGCGGCATCCGCCTCGGTCTCGCCTCGGCCGCGGGCCTGGTGGTCGCGTTCGTCCTCTACCGTCTCCGGGGCGACATCCCGAGCAACGAGGACGCAACCGACGCGATGATGCGCGGGTTCAAGGGCATCCTGCTCGCCGCGGTCATCCTCATGTTCGCCACCGCCATCCAGAACTCCGTGACGACGCTCGGCATCTCGGCGTTCGTCACCGACTGGTTCTCGGGCGTCCCGGCCGCCGTCGTCCCCCTCTCGCTGTTCCTCGTCACCAGCGCCGTCAGTTTCTCCGACGGGAGTTCCTGGGCGACCTACGGCATCATGTTCCCCATCGCCATCCCGGTGGCGTTCTCGACGGGCGCGAACCTCCCCCTCGTGATGGGCGCGGTCTTCTCTGGCGGCATCTTCGGCGACCACAGTTCGCCCATCAGCGACACCACCGTCCTCGCGTCCTCGACCAGCGGTAGCGACCACCTCGTCCACGTCCGCACCCAGATCCCCTACGCCGTCATCTGTGCGACCATCTCCGCCCTCCTCTTCCTGATACTCGGGTACGCGCTCCCGAGCGGGTTCCGCGTCCTGCCGTACTGAGCCCGCGCCTTCTCCCCTCGTCGGTTCACGCTCCCGTAGCCGTCCACGCTGTCCGGACTGCCGGGACCGTTCCACCTCCGGAAGCGGTCGCACTCGCGGCGTCGCTCGTCTCCGCTCGCGCTCGCGACCGTTCCTTCGGACGCGCCGACACTGGAGCGGATTCCGTCGACCCTTCAGCGTTCCAACGCGGCAGGAAAAATCCGTCGAATTTGTAGGACAGCGCCGCTCACGCCGTGGTACGCGTCGACGCGACAGCGTACTTTTAATTACCCTCCGTTCAATCTGCCGACATGGCCGCCATCCAGACGAACGGTCTCACGAAGCGGTTCGGCGACGTGGTCGCGGTGCGCGACCTCGACCTCCAGGTCGAAGAGGGCGAAATCTTCGGCTTCCTCGGTCCGAACGGTTCGGGCAAGTCCACGACGATAAACATGTTGCTGGACTACGTCCGACCCACCCAGGGCACTGCCACGGTCCTCGGGGCCGACGCACAGGAGGAGACGCAGGCGATTCACCAGCGCATCGGCATCCTGCCGGACGCGTTCGACCTCTACGACCGGCTCTCGGGGCGCAAACACGTCCAGTTCGCCATCGACTCCAAGGGGAGCGACGACGACGTCGACGCCGTCCTCGACCGCGTCGGCCTCGACCGCGACGACGCCGAACGACCCGCGGGCGACTACTCTACGGGGATGCGCCAGCGCGTCACGCTCGGAATGGCGCTCGTCGGCGACCCCGACCTGCTCATCCTCGACGAACCCTCCAACGGTCTCGACCCGAACGGCGTCCGGGAGATGCGCGACATCATCCGGACGGAGGCCGACTCGGGCACGGCCGTGTTCTTCTCCAGCCACATCCTCTCGCAGGTCGAGGCCGTCTGCGACCGCGTCGGCATCATGAGCGACGGCGAACTCGTCGCCGTCGACACCATCGACGGACTGCGCGAGTCCGTCGGCACGGGTGCGACGATGGAACTCACCGTCGACCCGCCGCTCGACGAGTCCGCGGTCGCTGCCGTCCGCGACGTCAACGGCGTCACCGACGCGACCACCGACGGTAGCGTCCTCACCGTCACGTACACCGCCTCGAACGCGAAGGCCAAGGTCATCAACCGCGTCGAGGAGGCGGGCGCGACGGTGACCGACATCACCACGAAGGAGTCCTCGCTGGAGGACCTCTTCACCGCCTACACGTCCGGGTCGAGCGACGTCCGGACCGGCGAGGAGGTGTCGGCATGAGCTGGGCGGTCGTCGCGCGCAAGGACTTCGAGGACGCGGCGCGCTCGAAGATGCTGTGGGCCATCACCGCCCTGTTCGTGCTGACGACGGCCGGCGGGATGTACGCCTACGACGCCATGAACACCAACCCGAGCGCCGCCGACGCCATCAACTGGCTCGGCACGCCCGCGAGCCTGATAATCCCGCTCGCGGCGCTCGTCGTCGCCTACCTCGCCATCGCGGGCGAGCGCGAGTCGGGAAGCATCAAGCTGCTGCTCGGCCTGCCCCACACCCGCGGCGATGTCGTCCTCGGCAAACTCGTCGGGCGGGCCGTCGTCGTCGCCGTGGCGACCGTCGTCGCCTTCGTCGCCGGCGCGGCCGTCCTGCTGCTGAACTACGGGACCGTCCCGGTGGTCGATTTCGCCGTACTCGGCGCGCTGACGCTGCTGTTCGCCACGGCCTTCGTCGGCATCGCCATCGGCTTCTCGTCGCTGGCGGCGACCCGGTCGCGCGCGATGGCGGGCGCGATAGGGCTGTTCTTCGTCTTCCAGCTCATCTGGGACTTCGTCCCGCTCGGCGTCTTCTACGTCGTCGAAGGCGGACTGCCGACGGGCGACTTGCCGCCGTGGTTCTTCCTCGTGCAGGTGCTCAACCCGAAGAACGCCTACTCCACGCTCTCGTCGCTGCTCATCAACGAGAACTCCGCCGTCCGGTTCGAGGCCGTCCTCGGCGAAGTTCCGTTCTACCTCGACACCTGGTTCCTGTTCGTCATCCTGCTCGCCTGGCTCGTCGTCCCGGTGGCGCTCGGCTACCTGCGGTTCCGGAGCGTCGACCTGAGCTGAGCCGCCGGGCGCTTCTCCCTTCGCGGTGGTCGATCTCTCCGTCCCCCGACCGCGTCGCCGGCCCGTCGCGACCGAACGAGGTCGGTCCGAGCGGCGAACAGAGGTAAGTCGTTCCCTCGTCTACGGACGTTCGTGCCACTCCTCGACAGCGAATCGACCGAGCAGAAGCCCGAGGCAACGGAGACGGAGACCACCGACGAAGCGCCCGTCGAGACTCACTCCCGAGGATTTCGACTCGCCCGCGCCCTGTTCGGGGGCGTGCTGGCGTTCACGGCGCTCGACAACTTCCGCGACCTGGACGAGATGATAGCGTACGCGAAAGGGAAGGACGCGCCGATGCCCGAGAGGACGGTTCCGGCCATCAGCGGCACGCTGCTGTTCGGCGGGAGCGGCATCGCGCTCTGGAAACTCCCGACGCTCGCGGCCGGCGCGGTCGCCACGTTCCTCGTGAGCACCACGCCGTTCATGCACGACTTCTGGAACGTCGAGGACGACCAGCAGCGCGAACAGCAGATGACACACTTCCTGAAGAACGCGGCGCTGCTCGGCGGCGCGCTCGCGTTCATGCGGGTCGCCCGCGACGATTGATTCGAGGTCGGGCAGTCAGATGACGCCCGTCGTCTCGGCCGCCTCGACGGCCGCCGCCTCGTTCATGCCGTTCCCCAGTATCGTGTAGCGGTCGCGTATCTCGTGGGCGGTCGTCAGCGCCTCGATGACGGTGGCGTCGTCGATGCCGAGTTCCTCCGCCGTCGTCGGCGCGCCGATGGTCGCCAGCGCGTCCCGGATGCCGCGCCAGTCGCCGCCGTGGAGGTACTCGGTGACGATGGAGCCGACGCCGACCTGGTGGCCGTGCAGCGCCGCGCCCGGCGCGATGCGGTCGAGCTGGTGGGAGAAGAGATGTTCCGCGCCGCTGGCGGGACGCGAGGAGCCGGCGATGGACATGGCGACGCCGGAGGACACGAGGGCCTTCACGACGACCCACGCCGACTCCTCCAGGCCGGGCTTGATGGAGTCCGCGTTGTCGACCAGCATCTCGGCGGTCATCTCCGCGAGCGCGGCGCCGTACTCGGAGTACTCGACGTTCTGCAGGCGCTGGGCGAGCCGCCAGTCCTTGACCGCGGTGTAGTTGCTGATGATGTCCGCACAGCCCGCGGTGGTGAGCCGCCACGGCGCGTCGGCCAGGATTTCGGTGTCGGCGACCACCGCGAGCGGCGGCTCGGCGGCGACGCTGTGGCGGGTCCCCTCGTCGGGGACCGAGCCGCGTCCGCTGACGATGCCGTCGTGGCTCGCCGCGGTCGGGACGGAGACGAACCCCACGTCGAGTTCGTCGCTGGCCATCTTCGCGATGTCGATGGCCTTCCCGCCGCCGACGCCGACGAGGAAGCCGGCGTCCGCCCGCCGGGCGGCGTCGATGACCCGCGTCACGGCGTCGAAGCTCGCCTCGTCGACGACGATGGTCTCGGTGTCGGTGCCGGCGTCCTCGAAGCCCTCGGCGACGCGCTCGGCCGCCACCTCGCGCGGAGTCGGACTCGTGACGACCAGCGGTCGCCCGTCGAGATGCAGTTCGCCGACGGCGTCCACCGTCTCCGAGAGGACGCCGTGACCCACCACCACGTTCCGGGGCAGGCGAATCCAGGTGGACTTGTCGAACATACACCCAGTCTCTCGCCCGTCGGGATAACCGTTTTTCTCTCGCGGCACCCCGGCCGCCTACCGCGTGAACGTCTCTATCTCCGCTATCCGTCCGTCCGCGACCGAGAACACGTCCACGAACCCGAACAGTCGCTCGCCCGTCGCGTCGCGGAGTCGCCCCCGGACCGCCACCGTCGCGTCTCCGTCCCCCGGCGTCGCGTCCGCGAACACCCGGTCCACCTCGTGGCTGGTGTCCGCGTCCGGGCGCTCGTCGCGCATGAACGTCACGAGCGTCTCCCGGCCCTCGATTGTCCGGTCGGGACGGTGGTGGACCACCGCCGGAGCCAGCAGGTCGGCGAACGCCTCGTAGTCGTGGTCGTCGATGGCGCGATAGTACCTCCGAACGACGGTCTGGGCGTCCATGCCCGAGACGACGCAGGGGTCGTCCTTGAGGATGGCGTCTCGCGGAACTCGGCCCCGGTCGGGTCCCGGACGTGGTCCGGTGCCATACCGAGAGGAACGTATGCGTCATAGCAACGGCTATGACGGTGCGTCGACCACCGCCAATCGCCGGGTCAGGTCCGGCAACTCGAGGCCAGGTTCGATCCGTTTCCATCCCGCTCCGCCGGTCGCTCTCTGCCGGCGGGGCGCGTTCGACTCCTTTCCGGACGCTTTTCACCGACTCGCTCCTACGGGAGAGCGTGAACCTCCACGTGCGCTACGAGGGCGACGACGACCCCGACAAGTGCACGGCGCGAAAGCTCGCCCGGTTCGAGATGGCGGAACTCCATCGCACGACCCGGGCGACGCCGTACGGGGTCGTGCTCAACCCCCACGCCGAGCAGGCGCTGTCGCCGGCCGACCGCGCCGAGAGCGACCGCCTCGTCGCGCTCGACTGTTCGTGGGAGACCGCGGAGGCGGCCCTGTTCGAGATGCCCGGCGTCCACCGGGCGCTCCCGTTCCTCGTCGCCGCCAACCCCGTCAACTACGGCAAGCCGTTCCGGCTGACGACCGTCGAGGCGTTCGCCGCGGCGCTCTCCATCCTCGGCGAGCGCGAGCAGGCCGAGGCGATTCTCGGGAAGTTCACCTGGGGGGAGACCTTCCTCGAACTCAACGCCGAACCGCTGCGGCGGTACGCCGACTGCGAGGACTCCTCCGAGGTGGTCGCCGTCCAGCAGGAGTACCTCGACGCCGGCGAGTGAGAACGACTCGGAAACGTTTAAACGCGGTCGGACGAAACCGACGGTATGGCCAGTTTCGACCCCGCGGAAGAACGGATGCTCAAGAAGATGATCTGCATGCGGTGTAACGCGCGGAACCCCCAGCGAGCCGACCAGTGTCGCAAGTGCGGCTACGGCAACCTCCGCCCGAAGAGCACGGAGTCGCGCAGCGCGTAACCGCCGAGCGATTCTCCTCGACGCCGACCCGCCGCGAGCGGCGCGTCCGCCGCTGGCTATCGCTCCCCGTCGAACCACTCGTCTTCGAGGACGGCGTAGTAGTCGACGTCGACGTACTCGCCGTCGAGGAACTCGGCCTCCCGGAACCGCCCCTCGTGGCGGAAGCCGAGTTTCTCCCAGATGCGCGCCGACCCCGCGTTGCCCTCGAAGACGCGGGCCATCACGCGGTGGTGGCGGCGCTCGCGGAACGCGTAGTCGGTGACGAGCCTGCTCGCCTCGGTGCCGTACCCCTCTCCCCAGTACCGCTCGGCGAGGAAGATGCCGATCTCGGCGCTGGCCTCCGTCTGGTCCTTCGGGTGGAGACCGACGGACCCCATCGGTTCGCCGTCCCGGCAGACGAGCAGGTTCGTGTGGTCGTCGTTCGAGCACCGCTCCTCGTACCACTCTCGCTCCTGCCGACCGTTTATCGGCGGTCGACCGCCGAGATACTCCCGGACGGCCGGGTCGTTGATGGTCGCCTGGAGGAACTCCAGGTCCTCCTCCTCGACCGTCCTGAGTTCGATGCCGTCGCCTTCCAGGAAGACGGGACCGGGCATACCCGGTAGTACGATAACTGATACGAAAAGGTTTCGTGGCGTGCGACGCCGCTACTCGTCCGGATACTTCGGTTCGCGTCGCTCGGCGCGTTCCAGCGCCCGCTCTATCACCTCGCGCACGTCCCCGTGGAACTCGCCGCCGTGGCCGGCGTACATGTTCTCGACGCCGTCGGGGAGGCGGTCCAGTATCTCGCGGAGGCTCTCGATGAGTCGCTCGCGGGACTGCCCCGGCATGTCGGTGCGGCCGAAACTCCCGTCGTCGAACGCGCCGTCGTCGTGGACGACCACGTCGCCGCTGAAGATGGTCGCGTCGCCGACGAACGCGAGGTGGTCGTCGGCGTGGCCCGGCGTGTGGACGGCTTCGAACGTCTCGTCGCCGATGTCGACGGCGTCGCCGTCGGCCAGTTCGCGAGTTCGGCGGGGGTGGTCGGCGTACGCCGCGAGGTCGGCGTCGAACGCGTCGAGGACGGCGTCCAGTCGCTCGACGTGGTCGCCGTGCTGGTGGGTGAGCACGACCGCGTCGAGGTCGTCCGTGCGTTCGCGGACCGCCTCCACGACCCCGTCCATCGCTCCGGCGTCCACGAGAACGGTCCGGTCGCCGAGCGCGAGATAGGCGTTGCAGGTGAACGTCTCGGCGTCGGCGGTGACGTTGTAGACTCGCATGCTGGCCGGTTGCGGCGCAACTGGCAAAGTCCTGACGGGCGGCGTGCGATTTTAGTGTGCGAAGCGAGTAGTGACAATCAGTATGGGCTTCGGGAGCTACGACGAATCCGAACAAGACAACCAGGAGTACGACGCCGACTTGAACGACGACAGTGGCGTGAACACCACAGAACACGACCACGACGGGAGCGTCGACTTCGAGATCGGAGCGTCTAACGACGAACTGATCGACCGGCTCTCGGACATCAAAGACGAGGAGTGACGTGAAATCCGGCGTCCGTGCGCTCGGCGTCGCGGAGTCGTACCGCGGCGACGCCAGCACGCTCGCCGGTGCGGTGACCCGCGCCAGCCGGGTCGTCGACGGATTCGTTTTCGGTTCCTGTACGGTCGGCGGCACCGACGCCACCGACGCCGTCGTCGACCTCGTCGCCCGCCTCGACCGCGAGGACGTGCGCTACGTCCTCCTCGCGGGGCTGGCGCTGTCGTGGTACAACGTTCTCGACCTCAATCGAATTCAGGCGGCCGTCGAGCGTCCGGTCCTCTCCGTCACCTTCGAGGAGAGCGACGGCCTGGAGGACGCCCTCGACGCCGAGTTCTCCGGCGAGGAACTCGCCCGCCGCCGCGATATCTACCGCGACCAGCCGCCGCGCCGCGAACTCGCCGTCAACGACCAGACCGTCTTCGTCCGCTCGGTCGGCGTCGACGAGCGCGAGGCCGGCGACGTGGTCCGGGCGTTCACGCCGGAGGGCGGTCGGCCGGAACCGCTCCGGGTCGCCCGCCTCGCCGCGCGCGCCGCCGACGAGTGGCGCGACGCGTGACCGAACCGCCTCAGTGGTCCTCCTCGTGCGGATTGAGCGTCGTGCCGTAGTTCTCGACGTGGTCCGTGTAGTCGATGAACCGCGGCGCGTCCGGATCGAAGGGGCGTTCGAGCGCCTCGAACGCCCGGCTCTTGTCCCAGCTCTGGAGGCCGCCGACGGCGCTCCGGTCTTCGAGGTCGTGGTAGTCGAGCGCGGGCTCGGCGTGGTCCCACGCCTCCTTCCCGGTCTCGGTCCGCACGATGACGGACGAGAACCCGTCGGAGCTTCCGACCGACCCGACGGTGAGGTCGGCGGCGTAGCCCGTGAAGTCGGCGCACTCGTCGCAGCCCTTGAGGGCGGCGTCGTGGAACTCCCGGATGTCCTCGTCGAGCAGGATATCGCCGTCGCGGCCGTGGACGGTCAGGCGGCCGTCCACCACGTCGAGGCGCTCGATGTCCTCGGGCGGGATGCCGTGGTTCTCTTCGAGCTGGTCGCCGAAGAGGCGCTGGTGATTGAAGTTCTTGGTGCACATCAGCGCGATAGTGTAATCGACCGCGCGGACGCCGGTCTCGTGGGACTGGTAGTCCCACTCGAAGTCCTGGAGCGCGCGGATGCCCTCTATCTCGCAGGGCGTCCCCACGAGCGCGAGGCTGAGGTCCTCGGGGTCTTCGTCGGGGAGCTTGTGCTCCCACTGGCCGAGGTCGAGGTTGCCGAGCGCCATCGTCTGGTTGTAGAAGCTGCCGGCGTTCGCGACCAGTTCCTCGTGGGTGGTCGCGAGGAAGCTCTCCGCCTTCCACGGCTCGTCGTCGGACTCGGTGGCGACGAGCGCGCCGTCTATCTCCCCGGCCTCCAGCAGGCTGCTCAGGACGGCCGTCACGACGCCGCCGTCCTGGGCGTTCTCGCGCCAGTCGTCCCGGACCTGCGCCGAGTACTCGGTGATGGGGTCGCCCGCACCGCTCACGTTGTCGTCGCCGCCGGTTATCTTCCACTGGCGCTCGTAGCGCATGCCGCCGCGGGGACAGAAGTCCCAGCAGAGCGAGCAGCCGGTGCACATCTTCACCAGCTTCGGCAGGCCGTCGTCGCCGATGCCGATGGAGTCCGAGGGACACGCCGCGACGCAGGTGCCGCACTGGATGCAGCGGTCTTCGTCGATGACCGCGTCGTCCAGCTCCATGAACCACGTCTTGTCGTCCGGCGTGTCGATGTCGTTCATCTCGCTGCGGATGCCGTACTCCGGCGTGTCGAGCGTGACGTCCTCGGGAACGCCCACGCGCTCGTCGGGCGCGTCGCCGTTCTCCAGGTCCTGGCTCTCGCCCTCCGCGGGCGCGGTGAACTCGACGTCGCGGAGGTTCCCCTCGCCGTCGACGTTCGCCGGCGTCGCGCCGCCGTCCGCGACGGCCGTCGAACCGCTCGACTCGGCGTCGGATTCGGCGCCGCAGCCGCAGCTATCGCAACCGCAGCCGTCGTCCGCGTCGGAACTGCCGATCTCGCTGCGCGCACCGTCCTCGGGGCGCTCGTCGGACGCGGACGCGTCGGCCCGGCGATACTTGAACGGTCTTCGGTCGTCTCTCGACCCGCCCTGTTCCGGCCGGTCGGCGACCGGCGGCACGACGTCTTCGTCTCCGCTCTCGTACTCGGGGACGCCCGGGAGCGGTTCGCCGCCATCGTCGTCGGTCCGACGGGGGTCGCGGTCAGTCATCGACCGCGACACCTCCCGAGACGTCGGCGTCGGCCTGTTGCATGATAGAGCGCAGGCGGTCGCCGTCCGTGCGGCGGCTCCAGCCGTAGAACCGCTCGCCGTCGCGGCGTTCCTCCGCGTACGATTCGAACAGGCGTTCGAGCGCGGGGATGACCGCGTCGGCCGGCACCGCCGTCTCGACCCAGTCGATGAAGGCGTTGTCCGCGCCGAGGCTCCCACCGAGGCCGACGTCCATGCCCTCGACGATGCTGTCGTCGCCCGCTCCGTCGACCGGCTCGTCGACCTCCGACTCGAACCGCTCCGTCCCCTCGTCATCGACGTTCGCCTTCGCCTCGTCGTCGCCGAGCACCTTGACGGTCTCGCCGCGGAAGCCGATGTCGGCTATCTGGGGCTGGGCGCACGACGCCGAGCAGCCGCTCATGTGCATCCGCACGACGTCGAGGTCGTCGGGCGTGTCGATGCGCTCGTCGAGTTCGCGCGCCCACCGCTTGGTGCGGTTCTTGGTCTCGATGATGCCGTAGTTGCAGAACTCGCTGCCCGTGCAGCCGACGGCGCCGCGGGCGAACGGTCCGGGGTCCGGCTGGTAGTCGGCGGCGAACGCCTCGTTCACCAGGTCCTCGACGTTCTCCTCCGGAACGTGCGTGACGAGGAAGTTCTGGTCCGTCGCGAGGCGGACGGTGCTGTCCTCGGTGCCGTACTCCCGCGCGGCCCGCGCGGCCTCCGCGAACTCGTCGCCGCCGATGCGCCCGGAGACCACGTTGAAGCCGACGTACTTGAGACCGTCCTGCTTCTGGTCGTGGACGCCGACGTGGTCGCCGACGTACCCCTCCGTGAGGTCGGTTCCCCGCGACAGGAGGTCGACCTCGCACCGGTCGCGGACCGCCTCCTCGAACGCGTCGGCCCCCATCTGCTCGACGAGGTAGCGCATCCGGCAGACGCCCCGGTTGTTGCGGTCGCCGAGTTCCTTGAACGTCTGGGCGACCGCGCGGGTAAACTCGACGGCGTCCTCCGGGCGGACGAACACGTCGAGGTCGGACGCCATCCGCGGGCCGTCGGAGAGGCCGCCGCCGACGCGGGCGTGGAACCCGTAGTACCACTCGTCCCCGATCTCCTTCTTCGCCGGCGTCATGCCCACGTCGTTGATCTGCGACTGGGCGCAGTCGTGGCGACACCCCGTGATGGTCATCTTGAACTTCCGCGGGAGGTTGGCGTACTCGCGGTTCTCGGTGAAGAACTCCGAGACGGCGTCCACTACGGGCTGGGCGTCGAAGCACTCGTGGTCCGTCAGGCCCGCGGCGGGACACCCGAGCACGTTCCGCGCCGAGTCGCCACACCCCTGAACGGTGGTGAGACCCACGTCGTCGTAGCGCCGCCAGAGTTCGGGGACGTCCTCCAGTTCGATCCAGTGCATCTGGACGTCCTGGCGGGTGGTGATGTCCATGTACGCGTCCCCGAACAGCGGGTTCTGTGCATCGCCGCCGTGCTCCTCGGGCGCCCGCGCCAGGTCGTCGGCCACCTCGCCGACGGTCTCGGCCTGCGCCGGCGTCAGGCGGCCGCCCGGCACCTTCGTCCGGACCATGAAGTACCCCCGCTGCTTCTGGGTGTACATGCCCGCCCACTTGAGACGCTCCCACTCGCCGTCGCCCGCTCGCTCCTCTATCTCGTCGAACGAGAGGTCCTCCTCGGCGTACCGACGGACGTCCTCGACGACGTCGAGCGGGTGCTTGTTCTGTTTCCACTCCTCGACCGTGTTCACTGGCCTTCCCTCCCGTTGCGTTCCCCTCGCGCGTCGCTGTCTCGGCGGTGATGGCTCACGTCCACGTACACGGCGAGCACGCCTTTGGAAGCCCGCCTCTCCGCATCTCTTGTCGCCTCTCGCCGGTAGAGGCAGGAACCGTCGTACCCTACGACGACGCGAGTGACGACCGGACGCCGGTAGACGCCCGCTCCGGTTTCGGCTCCACCGTGCGGGACGTTCACAACCGACTCGCGACCGCACACGGTACCGGTCACACTCTCCGCTTCTCGCTCCGGCGGAACGTACCACCGGCGGACGGACCGTCCGGCGAGGGTCGTGCGGAGGAGCGTCCGCGGTCGCGAGCGGTCCCGGCGGACGGCCTTCCGCGGGCGGCGCGGTCGACTCCCCCGCTACTCCGGTCCGGTCGCTTCCCGGATCTCCGCCACGGTGGCGGGCGTCTTGAACGTCGTCCCGCCGTAGTGGGTCCGCGACGCGTCGAAGCCGGCGTCCCGGAGTCGCTCCAGGAACTCGTCCATGCCGGACGCCTCCCGGGTCCACTCCTTGCAGAGGCGGTGCTGGTCGTAGTGGGTCGGCTCGTGGAGTTCGGCCTCCAGCGTCGTCAGCAGTTTCCGCGCGCGCTTCGCCGTTCCCATGTCGTCGGTGACCCCCTCGCGGACGCTCGCGACGAAGTCGGCGTCGTGGGCCGGGCCGAGCCACACGGGGCCGGCGGTGACCAGGCGGTCGCTCTCGCAGGCCGGACACGACGCGGGCGGGTTCGCTATCAGCCCCCGGTCGTACTCGCGGTGGAGGCAGTCCTCGCAGTGGTAGACGTGGCCGAGTTCGTCGACGGCGGCGTTCGCGTCGGTCGCGCTGTGGTCGAGTTCGAGGTACGTCCGGACGTAGTGGTTCGTCGCGTGGGTGAGCAGGGGCGCGACGCCGACGTCGTAGCGCGCCGCGGTCCTGGCCATCGCCGACAGCAGGATTCGCACGCCCATCTCGGCGTGGTAGTCGGTGTTGCGCGGGACGGCACCGTACTTCCGGACGCCGCTGTGGAAGTGTGCGCCGCAGAGCGGTGCGGTGTCGGTCGCGGTGACGCAGACCAGGTCGCGGGTGTTGGCGAACGCGGCGTCGGCGAACGGCACCGGCGTCCCGAAGGGGTCGACGTCGACCACGTCGAAGACGGACTCGTGCATGAGGGCGTTGGCGTTCCTGTGGGCGACCTCGCCGTCGAGGTCGTTGCGGGCGAGGTTCTCCCGACACAGTTCGACGGCGTCGTCGTCGATGTCGGCGCAGGTGACGTCCCAGCCCTCGGCCGCGGCCCGCACGCCGCGAACGCCGGAGGCGGCCATCGCGTCGAGATACGTCTCCGCGCGCGGTTCGCGGTCCTCGTAGGCCCGGAGCACCGCGACGGTCACGTCCCGGTTCAGTTCCTGGACGGGATTGAAGAACACCTCGTCGCCGATGCCCTCGCCCTCCTGTTCGGGGACCTCGACTTCGACTCCTCCCTCGCGGACGTTCATGGTCGAGATTCGACGGTCCGGCGCGAAAAGGGATGGGATTCCGTCTCCGCGCGGGCGTCACCGGGCGGTCGCCGGGCCGCCTCTCGACGGTCACCTCGCCCCCGGACGACCCGAACCGCGATGTGCCGACCGGAACGCGTATGTCGCATCCGTTCGAACGGCCCGGTCGTGCTCCCGGTGCTCTCCCAGCGTCACGCCCGCGAACGCCACGAGGAGGTTCCAGCGTGAACGCCGTCGAGGAGTGGCAGGCGTCCCTCGAAGACGACGGGGAACTGACGCCCGACGTCACGGAACGCCTCCTCGCGGTCCACGGCACCCGGGGTCGACGAGCCATCGAGGCGGTCACCGAACGACGGGTCAAGGAGTACCGGGACTTCGTCGTCGTCGTCGGCTACGAGGACGAGTACGTCGTCGAGGACGGCTGTACCTGCAAGGACAGCGAGTACAACATCGACCCGGACGACCCCGAGTCGCTGTGCTGGCACGTCCTCGCGTACGAGATCGCCCGGCGCGTCGACGCGATGGACCACCACGACATGTGGTACTCCGATGTGCGCGATTTCCTGTAGGCGTCGCCCCGGACGACCCTACCGCTCCCGGCAGACGTCGGTGAAGTTGCGGAGTATCTGCAGCCCCGTCTCGCCGCTCTTCTCGGGGTGGAACTGCGTTCCGAACACGTTGCCGGCCTCGTTCGCGACGACCGCGGGGAAGGTCCCCTCGTAGTCGGTCGTCGCCACGACCGCGTCGTCGTCCTCGGGGACCGCGTAGTAGGAGTGGACGAAGTAGGCGTACCCGTCGTCCACGCCGTCGACGATGGGGTGGTCGCGTTCCACCGAGAGCCGGTTCCAGCCCATGTGCGGCACCTTCTTTCCACCGGAGAACCGGCGGTTCGTCCCCGGAATCAGGTCGAGTCCGCGGACGTCGCCCTCCCCGGTTCGTTCGGACTCCTCGCTCGACGTCAACAGCATCTGCATCCCGAGGCAGATGCCGAACACCGGCGTCCCGCGCTCGGCGGCGTCGACGAGAGCGTCGCGGTACGGCCCCGCGTTCTCGACGCCCTCGCGGAACGCGCCGACGCCCGGCAGGACGACGCCGTCCGCGGCGTCGAACGCGTCCGGGTCGTCCGATATCTCGACGTCCGCTCCCGCGCGTTCGAGGCCGCGCGAGACGCTCCGGAGGTTCCCGAGCCCGTAGTCGACGACGATGACCGACGCGCTCTCGGCCGCCCGTCGCTGAGAACTGGCGCTCATGTGTGAACGAAGTGGCCCTGCAGGCAAGTTCCTTTCCGTTCCGGCAGCGGTCCCGGGCGGTCCTCGTCGTCGCATCCGTCCGTCCACCGTGCTCGTCCTCGACCGATAACAGTGGAGAAGTAAGGAAAATGAAACCATTCTGACTGGCGATACTCTGCTGTAGAGGTTCCCTATGTCCCGTTCTATCGCACTCGAAATCCACCCTCTGGGAAAGCATAAGAGAATCTATATAGTAAGAATAGGAAGATTTATCGGGTAAGTGGCGAACGGACAACATGATTCAGAATGGTCAACCGACGTACCTTCCTGAAGTCCGCGGGCGCAGCAGGTGCACTGGGACTGGCAGGCTGTACTTCGAACGACGGTAGTTCGGATGGAACGACCACCGACACGACGAACGGCAGTCCGGGGACGGGCACCGGGACGACGACGAAGAGCGGCTCCGACGGCACGGTCAACTTCATCCTCACGCCCGCCGAGTCCAGCGTGAACGTCAAGAAGCAGTACGCCGGCGTGATCAAGCACATCGAGGAGGCGGCGGGCGTCACGGTGAACGCGAGGAAGGCGGCGAACTACCCGGCCGTCTTCCAGGCGCTGAAATCTGGCCGGGCGGACATCGCCGACGCCTCGCCCACGCTCGCCGTCGTCGGTGCCGACAAGGGAGTCACCGACGTCATCGGCATCCGCGTCGCCTACGGTGCGGCGAAGTACTTCTCGCTGCTCACGGCCCCGGCGGACAGTTCCATCGGTGACCTCTCGGACCTGAACGGCGAGACGGTCGCGTTCGCGGACAGGGTGTCGACCAGCGGTTCGCTGTTCCCGCTGTACATGCTCAAGCAGGCCGGTCTCGACATCGGCCAGGCCCCCGAGGGCGAGCCGAAGGACTTCGAGGGTATCTGGAGCAACCACGACAACGCGAAGAAGGCCATGATAAACCGCCCGGACGTCGCCGCCGCCGGTACCGGCGCGTTCGCGACGATGGGCAACGTGCCGAAAGACCAGTTCCCCCAGCGGGTGAAAGACATCGCGGCCGGCTTCGACGACGCGGGCACCGAGGACCCGAAACTCGACCTGTTGAAGGCGTCCCAGCCGATTCCGCGCGCTCCCATCCTCGCGCGCTCGAACTGGAGTTCGTCCAAGCGCAGCGACGTCGAGCAGGCGTTGCTCGACGCCAAGAAGGAAGACTTCAAGCGCAGCGAGGCCGAGGAAGAACTCTGGTTCACCGGCCTCGAGAAGGGCGACGCCAGCGACTACGAGCCGGTTCGGAAGGTCAAGGAGAATCTCGGTCTGGAGTTCGGCAACTAACCGTCCGAAACCTTTCGTGTCGTTTTAATAGTGTAATTCTGTAGGGGAGTACGGATCGCGGCGAGGCGGCTCGTCGACGACCGATACGAACAATGAGCACTATAACAGTAGAGAATCTGAGCAAATCGTACGGAGACGTACAGGCGCTGAAGGACGTCTCGTTCGAGATACCGGACGGGGAGTTCGTCGTCATCCTCGGCGAGTCGGGGGCCGGAAAGTCCACCCTTCTCCGCTGTCTGAACGGACTGACACGGCCGACGAGCGGCACCGTCGAAATCGACGGCGAGGAGATTCGGGGACCGCGCGACGACGTCGCGATGATCTTCCAGCAGCACTACATCATCGGCCAGTTGAGCGCGTACGCCAACGCGCTGACGGGGTCGCTGAATCGAACGTCGTTCCTCCGCAGCGTCTTCCAGTGGAACGACCGCGAGGACAAACTCGAAGCACTCCGCGCGCTCGACACGGTCGGCCTCCTCGCGGAGGCCCACCAGCAGACGAGCAACATGAGCGGCGGCCAGCAACAACGGGTCGGCATCGCGCGAGCGCTCGTCCAGAAGCCGACGCTGCTGCTCGCCGACGAACCGGTCGCCAGCCTCGACCCGGCGAGCGCCGAGTCCGTGATGGGGTACGTCCGCGACGCGGCGGACGAACGCGAACTCACCACGCTCGCCAGCCTCCACCAGGTCAACCTCGCCCGCGAGTTCGGCGAGCGGTTCATCGGCATGAAGGAGGGTAGAGTCGTGTTCGACGGGTACAAGGACGACCTCTCCATCGACGTCATCGACACCATCTACGGCGACATCCAGACGGACGCCATCCGAAACCAGGAGGCGAACGCATGAGCGCCGAACGAGGGCTCGTCGAGCGACTCCGGGCGTACTTCGGCATCGGCTACGCCGGCACCGACGAGGTCGAACACCGCCTCACGGAGCTCAAGCGGTCGAAGACGGTGAGTCGCCTGTTCTGGCTCGTCGGGGTCGCGCTGTTCGGCTACCTGTTCTCGTTCACGCTCGGCCAGGTCGGCTTCTCCGTCGCCGAACTGGTGAAGTACTGGCCCGCGTTCAGGGAGGCGCTCGGCGAGTTCGTCCCGACGACGACGTACAACGGCGTCCCGTTCGTCGACTTCGGGGCGTACTGGCAGTTCATCACCGTCGAGCAACCGAAGAACGGGTCGACGTTCGTCGACGCCGCCATCACCACGTTCTCCATCGGGTTCGCCGGCACGGTGCTCGGTATCCCCGGAGCGCTGCTGTTCGGCGTGCTCGGCAGCGAACGCGTGACGCCGTTCCCGTTCAACTTCGTCTTCCGGGGGACGATGAGCACCATCCGGTCCATCCCCGCGCTCGTCTGGGCGCTCATCTACATCCCGCTCGGCGGTCTCTCGCCGTTCACGGCCACGCTGGCCATCGGAACCGACACCGTCGGCAATCTCGGTCGGCTGTTCACCGACGCGCTCGAAGAGGTCGAGGACGGCCCCATCGAGGCCATCGAGAGCACGGGTGCGAACCGGGTCCAGACCATCGTGTTCGGGATGCTCAGTCAGGTGTTCACGCCGTTCATCGCGTGGACGATGTACATCCTGGAGATCAACGTCCGTATCGCGGTGACGATGGGTCTCATCGGCGCCGGCGGTCTCGGGAGCATCCTCCAGACCCAGCAGGGACTGTTCGCGTACACGAACATGATGGCGACCATCATCGTCATCTTCCTGCTCGTCGTGAGCGTGGAGATGGTCAGCCAGCGCACGCGGTCGTACCTCCGGGGCGACACCGAGGACCGCGGAATCGTCCGACACCTGATGGACCTCGTTCGCGGCTTCCCCGAGCGGATGTCCGAGTCGCTGAGCCGGTAGCCGGCTCCATTCCTGCGTGAGTAAATATAAATAATTACTCTGAAATCGTACTGACATGGGTTCCCCGACTGGCAGTTCGCTCTCCCGACGCGGCCTCCTCACCGCCGCCGCGCTCGGTGCGACTGGTCGCGGCGCTGCGACCACGAGTTCGCCGACCACGGTATCGCAGGACGCGCCCTCCGTGCGGTGGACGTTCGAACCGTCGGACGTCGACTTCGTCTATCCGGTGACCGTCAGCGGCGGCACCGCCTACGCCGTCACCCGGTCGGACCCGTCGAACTCGTCGGGTGATTCGGACTGGCGCACGTCGCTGCACGCCTTCGACGTCGAGAGCGGCGAGGAGGAGTGGAACCGGACGTTCGGCGACTACGCGTCGTTCCACGAGACGGGCGACGGCCTCGTGTACGCCGTCGGCACCGAACGCAACGACGACCAGGCGGCCTCGACGCTGTACGCGTTCGACGGCGAGAGCGGTCTGGTGGAGTGGAAGAAGAGTCGGAACAGAACGGCCGAAAGCGCCCCGCGACTCGTCGACGACGAACTGTACGTCTCCTGGGACCGGTCGCTGGTCGCGTACGACCCGACGTCCGGCGAGCGGCGATGGACGTTCGACGGCGTCGAGAACCTGATCACCTCGGCGCTCTCCTCGTTCCCGATTCACACTGACGAGACGCTGTTCCTGTCCGACCGCGGGTCTATCGTCGCCGTCGACCGCAGTGACGGGACCGAGCGGTGGCGCGAGACCCTGTCGGGAACCACCCGGCGACCGGTCTCGACCGACGGCGAGCGCGTCCTCGTCTGGGGGGAGCACGGCGTGGTCGCGCTCGGCGTCGCGGACGGTTCCCGGCGATGGGAACTCGACTTGCAGTCCGACGGGCACTGGTTCCCCGGCACGGTTCACGACGGGACGATGTACGTCTGGGGAGCAGGGCTGTACGCCGTCGACGTCGCGAGCGGCGACGAGCAGTGGCGGTTCGAGACGTCGACCGGGAGGAGGGAGGGAGGTCTCTCGCCGCACGTCGCCGACGGGACGGTGTACGCGCCGACTCGCGAGGGGTCGCTCTACGCGGTCGACGCGGCGAACGGCGACGAGCAGTGGTCGTTCGAGAAGGACGGGACGATGAACCCGCTCTGGGGCGAGACGATGGGCGGCAGCGTCTACGTCGCCGTCGGCAACGGGGTGTACGCCCTCGACGCTCGGAGCGGCGACCGGCAGTGGCGGTTCGCGCCGTCGGCGGCGGAGACGACGACGGACCGGTCCGCGGACGAACGAAGGAGGGCGTCCCGAAAGATGGTGTGGTCGGAGGCGACCGACGAACTCGTCTTCGCCGGGGCCAACGACGGCAGCCTGTACGCCATCGAGCGCCAGCGCTCGCTGCTCGCCGCCGCGATGGACGACGCGAGCGAGTTCCTCGGTTCGGGTCCCGGCATGGCGCTCGCGGGCGTCCTCGGCGGTGCCGGCGTGCTCGCCGCGTACCGCCGACTCGACGCCGCCGACCGAACGGCCGGGGGGGCCGTCGACCCGGACGACTCCGACCCGGAGTACGGCACGCTCGAACTGCTCCGCACGGGGCCGGCGACCGAGACGTACCGGGTGCGCGAGCGGACCGGGGACGGCCCTCGCGTCGTCGCCGAGACGCGCCTGACCGACCCCGACCGCGCGGACGCCTTCCGCGCGGCGGTCGAGCGCTGGGCGGCGATGGACGACCGCCCCGGCGTCCTCGCCGTTCTCGACCGGGGCGACGACCCGGAGCCGTGGGTCCGGACGCCCGCTTTCCGACGCTCGCTCGCGGACGCCGGCGACGTCCGGGTCGCCGAGCGCGTCGACGCCGTCTCGGCCGCGAACGTGGCCGTCCACCGGGCGCACGGCGACGGCGTCGTCCACGGAGGACTCTCGCCCGCGACGGTCCTGTTCGACGACCCGACGGACGCGGTGGTGGGGGACTGGGAACTCGCGGCCGCGCTGGAGCGGTCCGAGGCGTCGGCGTACGCCGCACCGGAGCAGGTCGCGGGCGAGGACGCCGACGCGAAGACCGACCAGTATCGCCTCGCGGCGACCGCCTACTACGCCCTCACGGGGGAAGCGCCGTCCGCCGGCACCGACGGCGAGTGGACGCCGCCGAGCGACCGCGACCCCTCGCTTCCGCCGGAACTGGACGACGTGCTCGCCACCGCGATGGCCGACGACCCCGGCGACCGGTACGAGTCGGTCGTGAAGTTCGACGATGCGCTGCGGTGGGCCGCGTTCCGTGTGTAGGCGCGACCGCTCGGTCCCACCGGGTCGCGCCGGTCCCGTCGTTCGGGAGATACAAGCCGGTCGCGCGAACAACGGACTGTATGGACCTCGCCGAACTCGCCGAACGCTACGACGAGCGCCTGCGAACAGAGGACTTCGCCGACGTGGACGCGAGCGCGAACGGACTCCAGGTCGGGCCGGACGAAAAGGAGGTGGAGACGGTGGCGTTCGCCGTCGACGCGGCCGCCCAGACCATCGCGGAGGCGGCCGACCGCGACGCCGACGCGCTGGTCGTCCACCACGGCCTCTCGTGGGGCGGCTTCGAGCGCGTGACGGGCCGCACACACGACCGCGTCGCCGCGCTCGTCGAGAACGACGTGGCGCTGTACGTCTCCCACCTGCCGCTCGACGCCCACCCGGAACTGGGCAACGCCGCCGGCATCGCCGACCTGCTGGACCTGGACGACCGCGAGGCGTTCGGGCGCATGGGTCCCGAGCACGTCGGCCAGCGCGGGCGCGGCGAGTGGGACCGCGACGACCTCCGGGCGACGCTCGACGCGGAACTGGACACGGGCGGCCGGGACGTACGGGTACTCGACTTCGGCCCCGAGCGCGTCGAGGACGTCGCCATCGTCACCGGCAGCGGCGTCGACTGGCTGGACGAGGCGGCCGCCGCGGGCGCGGACGCGCTCGTGACCGGCGAGGGAAAGCAGAAGGCGTACCACGAGGCCCGCGAAGCGGGCGTGAACGTCTTCCTCGCGGGTCACTACGCGACGGAGACGTTCGGCGTGCGGTCGCTCCGCGCGCTCGCCGACGAGTGGGGGCTGGCGACGACGTTCGTCGACGCGCCGACCGGACTCTGACCGCCGTCGTTTCCTCGTTCTGACACCATCGCCGGACGATTTCGCTCGAAATGGGAGGTATTAAAACGCGGGCAGCCGAGAATCGAATCGTGTGTCCGGCGGGTCTCCACGGCTCGAGAGGGCCGCCGGGACAACCGGGTCACGTCCCGGCTCTCGCCGGACACGGGCCGTCGCCGACCGGCCCCGATGGCCGAACCGTCAGGTTGCGGCCAATCGAAGCGCCGCTGGCGACTGACCCGCCGCCACGCGCGCCCGCTGTGGTAGTCGGCAACACAGCTCCTTTCCGACAGCGGCGTGTCACGTAGCGGAACGAAGAAGGTTCCGTCCGCCCACTAGGTCGCATGAGTTACATCGTCGAGATACTCGCGACGGTCGCATCGTTTCCGCTCGGGGAGCTCATACGACGGAACCCCGGGGCCAGGGTCGAACTGGAGCAGGTCGTCCCGACCGACGACGGACTGGTGCCGTTCTTCTGGGTTCGCGGCGTGGACGCGTCGGTCGCCACCGACGCGGACGAGGTCGACCCGGCGCTCGACGAGGTCGACGTGCTCGACGACGCCGGCGACGCGCTGCTGTGTCGCACCGTCTGGGACCGGAACGCGCCCGGCCTCCAGCAGGTCATCGTCGACTCGGGCGTGACACTGCTGGAAGCGACCGGGACCGACGACGGCTGGCGGTTCCAGTTCCGATTCACGGACCAGCGCGACGCCCGGCGGTTCCAGACGGACCTCCGGGAGCGAGACGTGGCCTTCGAGATACTCCGGGTGTACTCGGTCAGGGAGATGGTGGAGCGCCGGCACGGCATCACGCCCGAACAGCACGAGGCTATCGTGGCGGTTCACGACGCGGGATTCTTCGAGACGCCGCGCAGAACCTCGCTCGAAGCCGTGGCCGAGCGACTCGGCATCTCGGCGCAGGCGCTGTCGATGCGGTACCGCCGCGGACTCGACACGCTCCTGGACGACGTCCTCCACGCCGAGGAGAAGGTCGCCGAAACTTGAAGCCCTGAAGGTGTCAACCCGAATCCTTCTCCGGCAAGGTCGATAACCGAAATCGTGACCGAAAATCCCTACGCCGGTTCGAGTGACTGGCACGTAATCGAGTTCGACGCTACGCGCCAGTCGCCGTCGGAGACGGTTATCACCGCCGTCACCGACGTCGAGTCGTCGACGCCGGCCGAACTCGACGAGCGACTGTACGACGTCGTCGACCCCGACGCCCTCGACTCGCTGGTGAACGGGTCGTCGTCGGTCGAACGCGTCGAGTTCTCGTTCTGCGGTCACGACCTGATCGTCGACCGCGACGGAGTCGTCGTCCGGTAATCGCGACGTTGAAGCGGGTAGGGTCCGCAAGGAGGGTACATGAGCGACGACGACCACCACGTCCACCGCGAGGAGTTCGAACACGACCCGGTCGCCCACGCCGAGGCCCGCGCCGGGATGACGGTCGGCGAACTCGCCGAGGAGTACGGCGCGGCGGGCGTCGGAGCGGCCACCGTCCACGAAGCGGTCGACGTGTACGCCGAGATGCTGGACGAGGACGTGACGAACTTCTTCGGTCTGGCGGGTGCGATGGTCCCGACCGGGATGCGACGCATCGTCGCCGACCTCATCCGGGACGGCCACGTCGACGCGCTGGTGACGACCGGCGCGAACCTCACCCACGACGCCATCGAGGCCATCGGCGGAAAACACCACCACGGACGGGCGGACCCACCCTGCTCGCACCAGGACGAGTCGGACGAACGGTCCGGGACGTCGATGCGCGAACACGACGAACGGCTCCGCGACGAGGAGGTCGACCGCATCTACAACGTCTACCTGCCCCAGGAGCACTTCGCGCTGTTCGAGGGCCACCTCCGCGAGGAGGTGTTCCCCCCGCTCGAAGCGGAGGGTGCGGTGAGCATCCGGCGACTCACCGAGGAACTCGGCCGGGCGAACGCCGCGGTCAACGACCGCGAGGGCGTCGACGAAGGTCCCGGCATCGCCGCCGCGGCATACGAGAACGACGTACCCATCTACTGCCCCGCCGTGCAGGATTCGGTGCTCGGGTTGCAGGCGTGGATGTACTCCCAGACCTCGGAGTTCACGCTCGACGCGCTGGCGGACATGACGACCATCACCGACCAGGCGTTCGACGCGGACGAGGCGGGCGCGATGGTCGTCGGCGGCGGCGTCCCCAAGAACTACGTCCTCCAGACGATGCTCGTCTCCCCGGACGCCTACGACTACGCCGTCCAGTTGACGATGGACCCGCCCCAGACCGGCGGACTCTCCGGCGCGACCCTGGACGAGGCGCGCTCGTGGGGGAAACTGGAGAAGGCCGCCCGGAACGTCTCGGTGTACGCCGACGCGACCATCACGCTCCCGCTCGTCGTCGCCGCCGCGCGCGAACGGGTCGAGTGAGGCGTCACCCCAGCAGTTTCGCCTCGGCCTTGCGCAGGTGTTCCAGCAGGGTCGCCTTCGAGACGCCGAGTTCCTCCGCGAGGTCGGCGGCGGTCACCTCGCGGGGCCACTCGTAGTACCCCCGGCGACGCGCGAGTTCGAACGCCTCGCGCTGGCGCTCCGAGAGGTCGTCCGTGCGGAGGATGCCGGCCCCGGTCTCGGCCGTCGCGACGTGGCGCACGCGCACGTCGGCGTCCATCTCCTCCTCGACGGCGGCGACGCGCTCGTCGACCTCCTCGCGCGTCGCGTCGACGATGACGGTCCAGTACTCCCGGCCGCCGTGCATCCTGACCGGTTCGTCGGGGATGAACCCCCGCGAGACGAGCGCGTCGTTGATGCTGTTCGTCAGGTCGTACCGGACGACGATTCCGCGCGTCGCGCTGCCGAACGCCGTCGCGTCGGCGTCGCTCGCGTGGGGATGCTCCGTCTCCCAGACCGAGTCCGTGAGCGGCGAGTCGCGGACGGCGTCGACGAGCGCGTCCACCGTCTCCGCGGAGTCGCCGTAGGCGGTGAACCGGCCCGTCGCCAGTCCCTCGATGCTGTGGACGCCGTGGCCGAGCAGTCCGCCGGGCGCGCGCTCGGTCACCTGGAGCGTCCAGCAGTCCGGGTGCCAGATGTCCAGCGTCACCCTGAGTCCGACTTCGTCCGGCGGCGTCATCTTCTCTGCCAAGAGGTGACAGGCCGACAAAAGGATGTTCGACAGATAGTTGTCATCCCCGGCGGGTCGACCGACCGCTCGGCGGTCGAGCGCTCGTCCGGCGGAGGCCCCGCGAAACCGTCTATGGACGGCCTTTTAAGCGACGGGGACGTACGCACGCCCATGATTTTCGAGAACCTGCCGACGACGCCCACGTCGGAGGAGCTACTCGACATGGCGTTCTCGCGGGCGGCGCGTGCGGGCCGAGCCAAGAGCGGCGTCGAAGCCCAGCAGTCGATGCTCCAGACCGCCTCGAACGTCCTCTCGGACAACCTGGAGAACGTCGTCACGGCGTGGCCCGACTTCGGCGAGGTCGACCCCTTCTACTACGAACTCGCCGACGCCATCGTGGACGTGGACGAAGTGCGACAGAGCCTCTCCGAGATACAGTGGGCCGCCCGGAAGACGAAGGAGATCGGCCGGGAGTACCAGGCGAAACTCTCCGGCGACGTGGACACCTCGCGCAAGTTCCGCAAGCAGGCGTTCGCCCGCCTCGCCGACGTGGTCGAGGAGGTCGACGACGACCTGGCGCGCGTCGGCGACGCGCGCAACGACCTCCGGGACCTGCCCGACATCGACCCGGACGACCCGACCGTCGTCGTCGCCGGCTATCCGAACGTCGGCAAGTCGTCGTTCGTCAGCGCGGTCACGCGCGCCAGCAACGAGATAGCGGAGTACCCCTTCACGACGAAGGGCGTCCGCGTCGGCCACTTCGAGCGCGACCACGTCCGCTACCAGATAGTCGATACGCCCGGCCTGCTCGACCGCCCCCCGGCGGAGCGCAACGACATCGAGGCCCAGGCCGTCTCCGCGCTCGAACATCTCGCGGACTGCGTCCTGTTCGTCGTCGACGCCAGCGGTTACTGCGGGTTCGACGTCGACGCACAGCTCGCGCTCCGCGACGGAGTCCCGGAGCAGTTCGGCGACACCCCCGTGCTCACCGTCTGCAACAAGGCCGACCTCTCGACCGACGTCGACGCCGACCGCTTCATGAGCGTCGAGAACGGCGAGAACGTCGACGAGACGCTCGACGCGGCCGTCGAAGCGATCGGGTACGAACCCGAACTCCCCTTCGACGGCTGACGCTCCGGACGGGCGACAGCGTAGTCTTTGTACTGGACGCGGACGGTGACCGGTTCGCCGGTCTCGGCCGCGATGCGTCGCCTGAGCCGCTCCGGAAGGTCGGGATACGACCGGCCCGACGTTCGCTGCAACACCACGGTGACCGTCCGCGACGAGGAGAGGAACGGGGTCGCGTACCCCGAACGAACCGCGACCACGTCGAGACCGGCGTACCGCTCGTCGGCGACGACGTCGGACACCGTCTCCGTCGCCTCCTGCTCGTACGACAGTTGCTCGTACGTGCCCAAGAGCACGCCGCCGACGGCCGCGAGGAGGACGACCGCCGCGACCAGTATCGGAGTGCGTTTTCTCACGTGGCCGACGACGCTGTTCTCGGACCGGTAGCCGAGGTACAGGAGCGTGGCCCAGACCGCGACGTTGATAGTGACGAGCGTGATGACGAGCAACAGGAACGACCCGACCGCGAGCGCGACCGAGCCCCAGACGAGCGCGATGCCGGTCGTCGCCGCCGCCGGAACGAGCGCCGCCGCGACCATCACGCCGACGAGCGCCGTCGGCCCCTTCGTCGTAATCGAGAACGCCGCCGCGCCGCCCGCCGCCAGCGCGACGGCCACCGACACCGCCGTCGGCGCGACGCGAATCCCCACGAGTTCCAGCGCCGTCACCCCGAGCCCCGTCGGGACGAACCCGACCAGTTTGAGCAGGAAGCTGAACGCGGTCGCCCCGACGATGGCCACGAACAGTCCGGCGACCTGGTAGTAGATGCTGTCTATCAGCATCCTGCCGTCGCCGGTGATTGCGCCGACGCCCGCGGTGAGGACGGGGCCGACCATGGGCGCGATGACCATCGACCCGACGACGATGGCCGGGGAGTCGCCGAGCAGTCCGCCCGCGGCGATGATCGCCGACAGGAAGACCATCCAGACGAACGAGTACCAGTCCCGCGCCATGTCGCGCGCCTTCGACCGCAGCATGGTCGTCGCCAGCGGTGAGAACGTGCTGGAGTACCGATCTTCCAGCGTCTCCATCGACGGCGTGGTCGCGGTTTCGGCGCTGCCGACGACGGTGTACGCGTCTTCCGCGAGGCCGGCCTCGTGAAGCCGTTCGAACACGTCGTCGACCGCGTCGGTCGGGATCGGGAACTCGATGAGCGTACCTCCCTCCCCCGATTGCGCGGCCGTAGCGACGTAGTCGACGTCCTCGTCGTCGAGCGCCGACAGTATCTCGTCGCGCTTGTCGTCAGGGGTGAGAACGTGTACGAGACGCACGTTCGTGCAAGGATACGGCCCGGAAAAAGCGTTCAGGCCGCCGCCGACTCGCCCTCCGGTACGGCTTCGTAGGCCACAACCACCTGCACCGACACGGTCACCGGTCCCGACTCCACGTCCGTCTCCGCCGCGTTCGCAGCGACCTCACCCACGTCCGTCCGGACGGGGTCGACCCCCGACTCCACGGTCGAGACGGTCCGGACGCCCGTGACCGCGAGGTCGGCGCTGGCCGCGACGGCGTCCGCGTCGGCGCGAGCGTTGGTCATCGCCTCGCGGAGCGCCGCCGTCCGGAGTTCGTTCCGGCGCTCCTCCGAGAGCGTGAACGCCACGCCGTCGACCCGGTTCGCGCCGTTCTCCACGGCCACGTCGATTATCGCTCCCGCGCGGGACGTGTCGTTCAGGGTTATCTCGAACGCGTGAAGGCCCTGGTAGCCGGCCGGCTCTCCCGTCTCGCCCCGGTCCTCGCCGATGTCGAACCTCGTCGTCCGGACCTGGTCGTCGCTCACGTTCGCCTCGCGGAGCGCCCGGCGCATCTCGGAGACGTTCCCCGCCAGTCCCCATCTGACCGCGTCGGCGTCGTCGGCCGTCTGGACGACGGCGACTTCCAGCACGGCCTGGTTCGGGTCCGCCTCGACGTCGCCGGCCCCGGACACTCGAATGGTCGTCGCGTCGGTACCGTTCTCGGCTCGCGTCGCGCCGCCGGTAGCACCGCCCCCCACCGCGGACAGCAGGACGGCGACCCCCAGCGCCGCGACCAGTGCGCGTCGCGGTCGCATACCTGCCGGGCTACGACGGCCGCCGACAAGTATCTCGGCCTCCCGTCCGGTGGCTCGGACGCCGCGTCGACCCGAAATCGGAGCGTCACGACCGGCGTGGCCGCGGTCAGTCAGCGAGCACTTCTTCGGCGCGCTCGTCCGCCATCTCGGCGTTCTGCACCCAGAGGTCGCCGAACAGTTCGTCCTGCTCCAGCAGGACGAAGTTGCGGTGGGCGAGAAAGAGGAGCGAGAGGAACGTCTCGACGCGCGTCGGGCCCACGTCCTCGATTTCGGCGTACAGCACCTCGTTGCGTCCGCGGTCGTACTGGGTCTCCAGTTCGGACCGCACGTCGTCGATGACGGACTCGATGTCCTCGTCGTGGGTCGTACCCGTCACGTCGTTCTCCGTCGGTTCGTCGTCCAGTCGCATGTCGTCGCCGGCGTGGTAGTCGAGCGTCTGCGTCCCCCGCTGGTACCCCTCCGGCGAGTCGCTGGTGTCGTAGCTCCGGGACTCCTTCCACCACGACCCCCGCTCGCGCTCGCGGAGGTCGCGGACGAGTTCCTCCAGCGTCTCGGGCGTTCCGCGGGCGTGCTTGCGGTCGAGCCGGCGCTCCATCTCGCGCTCCAGCGAGTCCACGGGGTCGAACGCCGGCGCGTCAGCGCCGTCGTCCATCGCCATCGGCGCTTCCCACGGCTCCGGCTCCGGTTCCTCGTCCTCGTCGTCGTCCGCCAGCATCGCATCGCTCTTCATCCGCAGGAGGACGCTGGCGTAGAACAGCGCGCGGCCGGACGTGCGCAGGTCCGCCTCGTCGAGGCGGTCGAGGAACTTGTCGGTCACCTCGACGATGTCGATGTCCCACGGCTCTATCTCGCCCTCCTCGGCCATCTGGACGAGCAACTCGACCGGCTCGACCGTCTCGTCGTCCTCGTCGTCGGGCGCGAGTTCGCCCGGGAGGACGCCGTCGCCGTTCTCCTCGCCGTTCTCGCCGGCCTCGGCGTCGCCCTCGCGCTCCCGCTTGCGCTCCTCGTGACCGGAGATGTCCAGCGGAACGCCGCCGTCGTCCCGATTTTCCTCCGGAAAACCGCTACTCGGGGCTTCGCCGCTCGCTTTCTCCGAGGAACGAGGTTCCTCGCTGCTCACGGGTCGTTCCTCCCCGCTTGCTTTCTCCGAGGAACGAGGTTCCTCGCTAGTCATCGGCGGGCACCTCCCGACTCCCGTCGAGTTTGATACCGGTCACGGTGCTCACGTTGTCTCCCTGCATCGTCACGCCGATGGCGCGCTCCGACCGCTCCATCATCGCCGAGCGGTGGGAGACGACGACGAACTGCGCGTCGCCCGCGAGTTCGTCCACCATCTCGCCGACGCGCTCGGCGTTGGCGGCGTCGAGGAACGCGTCCACCTCGTCCAGCGCGTAGAACGGCGCGGGGTTGTGGCGCTGGATGGCGAAGATGAACGCGAGCGCGGTCAGGCTCTTCTCGCCGCCGGACATCGCGTCGAGGCGCTGGACCGGCTTGTCCGCCGGCTGGGCCTTCATCGTCAGGCCGCCGTCGAAGGGGTCGTCCTCGTCTTCGAGGTGGAGTTCGCCGGACCCGTTCGAGAGCCGCGAGAAGATGTCCCTGAAGTGGTCGTCGATGGCCTCGAAGGCGTCCATGAACGTCGACTTCTTCTGGGCCTCGTAGGAGTCGATGCGGTCGCGGATGCCGTCGCGCTCCTCGACCAGCGTCCCCTTCCGCTCCTCGAGTTCGTCGAGATCCGCCTCGACCTCGTCGTACTCGTCGATGGCGAGCATGTTGACGGGTTCCAGCTCCGCCATCTGACGTTCGAGGCGCTCGATGTTCTCCTCGACTTCGTCGTGGTCCGGCACCTCCTCGGGGTCGTAGTCGCCGACCTCCTCGCGAAGCTCCGCGACCTCGTCTTCGAGTCGCCCGGCGCTCCGACGCAGGCTCTCTAGGCGGTTCTCGACCTTCTCGACCTCGTCGCGCTTCGCGTCCCGGACCTCCTTGGCGTCCCGGAGGTCCTCCTTGAGGTCCGACCGCTCGTCTTTGAGTTCCGCGAGTTCGTCCTCCAGCTCCGCGACGGCCTCGCGCTTCTCCTCCAGGAGTTCTTCTTTCTCCGCGATGCTGACCTCCAGGTCCTCGATGACCTCCTCCTGGTCGGCCTTGCGGTTCTGGGCCTGCTCGATGTCGTCGTGGAGGTCGTCGATGGCGTCCTCGGCGTACTGCTTCTCTAGCTGGAGTTCGTTCAGTTCGCCGTCGAGTTCGTCCATCCGGTCTTCGAGGTCGTCTATCTCGTCCTCTATCTCCTCGGCCTGCGCCGTGAGTTCCGGAATCTTCGAGTCCTCGAGTTCGGCTTCGAGGTCCGCGACGTCGGACTCGATGGCGGCGATGGCGTCGTCGTGGTCTGCGATGTCGGCCTCTATCTCCTGCATCTGCTCGTCGACCGACTCCCGTTCGTCCTGTAGCTCCGAGATCTCCGCCTCGAGGTCGTCTATCTTCTCCTCGAAGGACGCCAGCTCCTCCTCCTTGCGCTCGATGTCGTTCTCGATGATCCGGACCTGGTCGCTGGCGTCGCCCTGTCGGTCGCGGGCGTCGTCCAGTCGCTCCTCGACGTCGCGTATCGACTCGCGAACCGTCCGGCGCTCGTCCTCGAGTTCGTTTATCTTCCGGGCGACCCGCTCCAGTTGGCCCTTGCCGGACGCCGAGAAGGAGTACCGCGACCCGCTCTTGGACCCGCCGGTCATCGCGCCGCTCTTCTCGACGAGTTCGCCCGACAGGGTGACGATGCGGTAGTCGCCCATCAGCTCCCGGGCGGTCTCCATGTCCTCGACGATCAGCGTGTCCCCGAGGACGTACGAGAAGATGGGCGCGTACTCCGAGTCGAACTCCAGCAGGTTGTACGCGAAGTCGACGACGCCCGGCAGGTTCGGCGCGCTCGGCAGCGACCGGTTGCTCATCTTCGTGATGGGCAGGAAGGTCGCCCGCCCCGCGTTACGGGACTTGAGGTACTCGATGCAGCTCTGGCCGACGCTGTCGTCGTCGACGACGACGTGGGCCATCCGCCCGCCCGCCGCCGTCTCCAGGGCGGTCGCGTACTGCTGGCCCACGCTCCCGAGCTGTGCCACCGCGCCGTGGACGCCGTCCTTGCCGGCGTTCAGGATGGTCGAGACCGCCCGACCGAACGAGGAGTCGCCGCTCTCGTCGGCCTTCGCCTCGAGTTCGGCGTACTCCTGCTGGCGCGCCTGCAGGTCGTTCTCGACCGACTCCAGGTCGTCCTGTAGCTCGCGTTTCTCTTGCTTGAGGTCGTCGACGACGCCCTGAATCTGTTCCTCGTTGCGCTCGGCCTTCAGCAGTTCGTCCGCGAGGTCGTCGAGTTCGGTCTCCAGTTCGGGAATCTTCTCCCGGGCCGCGTCTATCTCGGCCTGTTTCTCCTCGACGGCGTTGGACTTGCGGCGCGCCTCGTCCAGCAGGCGGTCTTTCTCGCGCTGGCGCTCGTTCTTCGCGCTCTTTTCCTCCTCCAGGGCCTCCTTCTTCTCGGCGAGTTCCGCCTTCACCTCGTCGTACTCGGTGTCGACGCTCTCTATCTCGGCCTCGACCTCGGCGAGTTCCGTCTTCTTCCCCTGGACGTCGCTCTTGACCGAGGCCTTCTCTATTTTCACCTCGCGGACGTCGTCTTCGAGGTCGTCGACCGTCTCCTGCTTGCGGTCTATCTCGACGAACGCCTGTCGACGCTCGTTCTCCGCCTCCTCGATGCGCTCCTCGGCGGACGCTATCTTGTCCTCCAGCCGCGAGATGTCGCCTTTGACCTCCTCTATCTCGCTTTTGATGGCGAGCTGTTCGTCCTCGCCCTTGCGCTCTATCTCGGCGTTGAGCTCTTCGAGTTCGTCTTCGAGGCGGACGACCCGCCCCTGCTTCTCGTCGAGTTCGGCCTGGAGGTCCGCGAGTTCGTCCTCGCGCTCGTCGATGTCCCGCCGGGTGGCTTCGAGGTCCGACCGCTTCTCCTCGAGTTCCGAGGCCTTCCGGTAGCTCTCGTACTCCTCTTTCTCCTCGCGGAGGCCCTGGTACTCGAGGGCGGTCTCGCGCTCGTCGCGCAACTGGTCGAGGCGGTCCCGCTTCTCCTCGATGCGGAGCTCCGCCTCCTCGATGCGCTCCTCGACGGTCTCTAGCTCTCCGAGGGCGTCTTCCTTCTTCGCGTCGAACTCCGCGACGCCCGCGATTTCGTCGATTATCTCCCGGCGCTCGTGGGGGGTCATGTTGATGATGCCCGTCACGTCGCCCTGCATGACGACGTTGTACCCCTCCGGGGTGACGCCGGCCTGCGCGAGCAGGTCCTGGATGTCCGAGAGGTTGACCGAGCGCCCGTTCAGGTAGTAGTAGGAGTAGTAGTTGTCCTCGGTCTCCTTGACGCGACGCTTGATGCGAATCTCCTCGACGTCGCCGACGTCGTCCGACCCGGCGGCGTTGACGACCTGCGAGCGGTCGAGCGTGCCGTCCTCGTTCGCGAGGACGACCTCGACGCTGGCCTCGCGGGGCCCGCTCGTCGACTCGCTGCCCTCCTCGTACCCGGGGTTGTAGATGAGGTCGGTGAGTTTTTCGGCCCGGATGCCGCGCGTTCGAGCGAGGCCGAGGGCGAACAGGACGCTGTCGATGATGTTGCTCTTCCCGGAGCCGTTCGGACCGGTGACCACCGTGAAGTCCTCGTAGAACGGAATTTCGGTCTTGCGGCCGAAGCTCTTGAAGCTGTCGAGGACGAGCTTTTTTATGTGCATAGGTTGCTCGTGGGGACGAGAACGGCCCTACGCAACGATGATGTCGTCGCCGAGTTCGGAACCACCCTCGTCTTCTGGTTCGTTTTCTCCCTGGGACTCGTCGTTTTTAGCCTCTTCGTCCGCGGGCGCTTCCTCGGCCGCGGCCGGCCCGTCGGCGGACGCACTCACGGCTCCGGTCGACTCAGTGGCTACGTCGCGCTCCTCCTCGGCCGTCTCCAGGTCCTTGATGCGCTGGTTCGCCTCGACGAGTTCCTCCGTGAGCCCCCTGATGGTCGCCTCGAGTTCTTCGACCCGCGATTCGAGCGACTCGATGCGGTCGCGCTGGCTAGTCATATCATCTATGCGTAACGGTGTCACCATAAAGCTGCGTCAGACGCACGTCTGTCGGCTTTCAGAAACGGCCGCGGCGAGGTGAGCAAACGACTTACGTACCCGCCGCCAGCCTCCGCACATGCGACAGTTCATCGTCCTCGGGCACGACGCGCCGACGACCCCCGAGTTCTCGCTCGACGACCTCGCCGGCGGTGCGGGCCGACTCGACGCCCTCTGCCGCTGCGTCAACAGCGCCTTCTTCCTCTCGCACGCCATCCGCGAGGACGTGCGCTGCTTTCTCGTCCACCAGGACGAGGTGACGATACGCTTCGAGGGGTCGGAGCTCCGGCGGCTCAACCCCGACGAGCGCAGCACGGCCGCGCTCGTCCGGCAAGCCCTCGAAGCGAGAGGGGAGGCGGTCGGCCACATCGAGGAGGAGAGCACGCCCGGCGTCTACGTCTCCGAGCGAGGGTTCGAACCGGTGCTGGAGGCGGCCGCCCGCGACGGCACCGTCGTCGAACTCCACGAGGACGGCCGCCCCGTCGTCGAGGTCGACCCGCCCGAGGACCCCGTCTTCGTGCTCTCGGACCACGGCGACTTCACCGACCGGGAGGCAGACCTGCTGGCCGACGCCGGCGACGAGCGCGTGCGCCTCGGCCCGGAACTGCTCCACGGCGACCACGCCATCACCGTCGCACACAACTACCTCGACACCGCGGGGTACGCCGACTACTGACCATGCGAGTGAGCGTCGTCGGCGGGGGAACCGTCACGGACGAGGAGGCAGCGCGCGCCGAGGCGGTCGGTCGACTGGTCGCCGAGCGCGGCCACGACCTGGTCTGTGGCGGCCTGGGCGGGGTCATGGAAGCCGCCTGTCGCGGCGCGAGCGAGGCCGGCGGCCGGACCGTCGGCATCCTCCCCGGCGAGGACCGCGACGCCGCGAATCCCCACGTCGACGTGGCCATCGCCACGGGACTGGGCCACGCCCGGAACGGACTGGTCGTGTTGAACGGCGACGCCGTCGTCGCCATCGACGGCGGCCCCGGGACGCTGTCGGAACTCGGCTTCGCGGGCGTGTTCGACCGCCCCGTCGCCGGCCTCGGCACCCATAACGCGCCCGGCGTCGAGGCGGTCGAGACCCCGGAGGAGGCGCTTTCGTACGTCGAAACTGCACTCGACGAGAGGGGGTGAATTTCGGAAGCGTTAAAGGCGGGGATTGCCTTGTTGAAGGTGCGGGCCGGTGGGGTAGCTTGGTATCCTTCGGCCTTCGGGTGGCCGTAACCGCGATTCGAATTCGCGCCGGCCCACTTCTCCCCACTTTCGTTCCTCTAGCGGCGGCCTTCGGGTGGTCGTAACCGCGTTCTCGTGAGCGAAGCGAACGAGAAAGCGAGACGAGCGTAGCGAGTCTCGCCCGATTCGAATCCGCGCCGGCCCACGCTTCCCGCATTCTCCATTGCCGAGCGACGGCGAGGCGTATCGACGGCGGTTCTGGTCCGAGCGCGACTCACGCCGACTCCTCGACCGCGAGGCGGACGCCGAGTCCCACGAGGACGCTGCCGGTCACCGCGCGAAGGCCGTCCTCGACCCACGACCGGGCCGCCAGCACGCGCCGAATCGTCCCGGAGAGCAGCGCGACGGCGACGAGGTACGACAGCGTCAGCGCCGCGTACGTCAACCCCAGGGCGGCCAACTGGGGCGTGACGGGGTCGGTCCGAGTGACGAACTGCGGGAGGAAGGCGAGGAAGAATATCGCCACCTTCGGGTTGAGGACGTTCACGAGCACGCCGCGGGCGAAACTGGTCCGCCGGTCGGTCGACATCGTCGAGGCACCGTCGAGTTCGAACTGCTGCGACGACCGGAGGGTCTCGACGCCGAGGTAGAGGAGGTACGCCGCGCCGACGTACTTCACCACCCGGAACGCGAGGGCGGACCGCCGCACGACGACCGACAGGCCGAGAATCGCCGCGCTCGTGTGGACGAGCACGCCGACGCCGATACCGGCTGCGGACGCGACGCCGACGCGTCGTCCGTCGCCTATCGACCGGGTCAGGACGTAGACGGTGTCGGGTCCCGGTGCGAGCACCAGGGCCAGCGCCGCCGGCACGAACACCGCGAGCGTTTCGACGCCGAACATCGCTACCGCCACCGTCGGACGACGTCCATTTCAGGGCTTCGGCCTCGCGTCGGCGCTTCGCGGCCGCCGCTCGCCGTCCCCCTCCGCTCCCCGCCGTCCGACTCGACCCGCGGCGGTCCGCTCTTCGGCGGTTCGCCACCGTGGGCGACCGCGGTCGTCCGCCCCGTCGTTCAGTCGCCGGAGCGCGCCGACCCGTGGAGGTCGTCCGGTCGGACGCGCTCGCCGTTCAGGAAGACCGCCGCGGACCCGTCGACGCGGAACGCCGCTATCGCCCCGGAGAAGCGGTAGGCGTCGGCCCCGCCCGCGACGGCACCGCCGACCCGCCCGTTCGCAATCCGGTCCTCCGTGTCGACGGTGACCGCGCTCTCGGGGACGGGAGCGTCGCCCGCGCCGTCCGTCTTCCTCGCGCTGCCGGTCACCGCGAACCCGTACTCGACGACGTTCTCGGGGCTACCGCCCGCGACGACCAGGTGGTTCGGGAACTGGCTCTCCTCGTCCTCGCACCACGGTCCGGCGAAGGGGTTCGCCGCGCTGAACTGCGCCGGCGCACCCGGCGTCTCGATGGGGTCGGGGTCGAGGCGGACCGAATCGATGGCGAAGGGGTCGGGGGCGAACCGGTCGGCGGGGTGGAGCGTCGTCACGCCGCTGACCGGGCCGGGGAAGAGGACGCTCGTTCCGAGGCCGCTCTCGGCCCAGAAGCTCACGTTCAACTGCACGCCCTCGAAGTCGCCGGTCACGACCGCCGTGTTGCAGTCGAGGAACTCGACGGGCGTCCCGGCGGCGGAATCGTCGCCCAGTTCGCTCGGCCGGACGCGCTCGCCGTTCAGGAAGAGTCGAACCTCGTCGGCGCTCCGGCGGGTGAGCGAGACGTTGAACCGGGTTATCCGCCCGGTGAAGACGTAGGCGTCGGCTCCGCCCGCGACGGCCCCGCTGGCGAGGCTACCGTCCTCGATACGGTCTTCCTCGTCGACGGTGACGGCGCTATCGTCGACCGGCGCGTCGCCCGCCCGCCCGCTCCTGCGCGCTCGACCGCTGACGACGAACTGGTACTCGACGACGTTCTCGGGGCTGCCGCCCGCGACGACGAGGCGGTTGCGCGCGCCGCCCTGGTCGCGGTCGCGCTGGCTCGCGTCGCGGTCTCGGTCGCCGCCGGCGGCGACTCCCGGCGCCAGGAGGCCGGCGCTCGCCGCGATGACGGTTCGCCGGCGGAGGTACGTCGATTGCATGGTGACCGTCTTCGCCGGCGGACCTGATAAGTCGCGGCCACCGTTTTCCGTCGGCGTCCGCTGGAACGAACCGCCTAGCCCGCGTCCGGCTCTTAGGGCCGCCCTGAACCGCGGGATTGCTCCGATTTCCTCGGCGAATCCGGCGGCCGACGAGAACGACCGCGAGACGGACGTCCGACGCCGCGACCGTCGAGCGAACGCGGCCGGTTCCGGACCGTCGTCGCCGAACCGTTCCGTTGGCGCTCTCCAGTCGGCGTCACAGCCGTTATCTCCCTCGAACCCCGACGACGAGTGATGACAGAGCCGTTCGAGATGGACGTCGATTCGACCGAGACCGTCGCCGAGCGCCGGGACGAGGTGGTCGCTCGCGTCCGGGACCACGCCGGCCAGATAGCGCGCGAACTCGCCCGCCTCCAGGGGGGCGACTACGGCCAGCGGACGTTCGGGACCGACGACGGGGAGTGGACGGTCAAGTACGAGGCCGGCGACCTCCAGTACCTCCGCTTCGACGGCGGCCGCGGCGAGACGTACGTCGTCTCGACCAAGCGCCAGCCCGAACCGGAGGCCCTCGCGGCGGCGCTGGCAGACTACGACGCCTTCGTGGCGTCGTACAACCGCTACGTCGCGTCGCTCGACGGCGTGCTGGACGACGTGTCCGCCGACTTCCCCGCGGTCGAGTCGACCGACGCCGTCGTGAGCGAGCGCGACCGCATCCTGGAACGCGTCCGCGAGGCGACCGACCGGATGGCCCACGAACTCTCCCGGTACGAGGGCGGCGACTACGGGACGTTCTCGACGCGGGTGTCCGGCACGCGGTGGGAACTCAAGTGGGACGGAGACGGCGCGTCGTACCTCCGGGTCGGCGGCGAGGGGGGCGTCTACCTGCTCTCGCAGTACGAACCGCCGTCGGCGCGCGACGTGCGCGAACTCGCCGACGAGTTCGCGGCGTTCGTCGAGGCGTTCAACGCCCACGTCGACGGACTGGAGTCGGACCTCTCGCACGTCTCGCTGTGAGCGTCGCGCCGAACCCGGTTGCGCTACATTGATATGGGGGTCACCGCGACAATTACTCGAATGACTGAAACTTCCGCGACCGCTCGCTCGGGCCGGGTTCGAGAGAGAGGTGGTTCCGGTGGCTGAAGTCGACGCGACCGACGCGCAAGCGCGAACGCCGACGCTCGTCGCGGTCTGCGGGCTGCCGGGCGTCGGCAAGACGACAGTCGCCGAACGCGTCGCCGAGCGCGTGGACGGGCGACTCCTCAGGACGGACGTGGTCCGCAAGGACCTATACCCCGACCCGGAGTACACCGAGGCGGAGTCCCGGCGCGTGTACGGGGAACTGTTCGACCGTGCGCGCACGACGCTCCAAGACGGGGGCAGCGTCGTCCTCGACGCGACGTTCCGGCGCGAGCGCGACCGCGAGCGGGCCCGGTCGCTCGCGGCGACGACCGACGCCGGGTTCTCGCTGGTGCGGGTCGAGTGCGGCGAAGCCGGCGTCCGCCAGCGGATCGCCGAGCGAGAGGACGACGAGAGCGACGCGGACTTCGAGGTGTACGCGACCTACCGCGAGCGGTTCGACCCCATCTCCGTCGACCACGTGACGGTGGACAACTCCGGGACGCTCGAGGCGACCTACCGGCAGGTCGACGACCGGTTCTGACCGACTTCCACCGTTCGCTCTCGGCGACTGTTCACGTTTCCGGTAGCTCCCGACAAATAAGAGGCCCGCGCGACTACTGAACGTATGTCCACTGACGAAGACGCGCCGGACTGGGTGACGCTCGGACGCGACGAAACGGTCGTGTGGAGCGACCATCCGAGCCTGTATCTCGTGAAACGGTGGCTCGTCGTCGCCGCCGTCGCCATCGTCCTCGGTCTCGTCGGGGCAATGTTCCTCCCGCCGGACTGGCGGCTGCTCGGCTGGCTCGCGGTGGTCGCGGGTGTGGTCGTCGCCGCCGCGGCCTACGTCACGACGAGGACCATCACGTACGTCGTCACCACGGAGAAGGCGTACAAGAAGACGGGGCTCCTCAACAAGCACCAGAACACGGTCCGTCTCGAACGCGTCCAGACGGTCTCGCTCGCGCAGTCGCTCCTCCAGCGACCGGCCAACTGCGGCGACCTCACCCTCGACACGGCCGGCAACGACGTTCCGGAGATCGTGTTCGACTGCGTGCGCGAACCCGAGCGCGTGAACGGACTCATCGCCGACGCGACCGGAGCCAGGAGCGGGACCAGAGCCACGTCGGTGTGACCGCGCCGCGGACGCCGGCGGCCCGGACGGTCGAGTCTCGCGGTGACCCGCGCTCTCGCCGCGAATCAGCTACCTTTTTGCACCGGAGGGAACCACCGCCGAGAACGGATGGTCGTCGAGCAACTCGACGCGCCGGACCCGGACGCCCTCGTCGAGGCGGCGAAGGCGGCGTTCAGGGACGGTGCGGTGTTGACGGTGCAGGCGCACTGCGAGGTGGAGTACGACGGACGCACGAGCGGCTATCTCGGGCCGGGCGACCGCCTCCTGGTCGCCAAGCCCGACGGGACGTTCCTCGTCCATCAGCCGACCGGCAACGAGCCGGTGAACTGGATGCCCGGCGGCGGCACCGTCTCCGCGCGCGTGAGCGAGGCGGAGGCCTCGGACCAGCCGTCCCGGGCCGCCGTCCTGCTCGCGCGGCGCACGAACCCGAACGAACGCGTCGAGGTGCGCGTTCACGAGGCCCACTCGCTGACGCGATTCGACGCGACCGACGGGGCGACGTACGAGGAGTCGGGGACGGAGGCGGAGATGCACGAGTACATCGAGTCCAACCCCGACGCGCTGGAAGCGGGGCTGCGCATCGTCGAGCACGAGCGCGAGACGAAGTACGGCTTCATCGACTTCTTCGCCCGCGACGAGGACGGAACCCCGGTGGTCGTCGAGGTAAAGCGCATCCAGGCGACGCTGAACCACTTCGACCAGCTCAAGCGATACGTCTCGCTGTACGAGACGGGGGAGGGTCCGACGGCGTCGCTCGGCGGCGACGACACTGCCTCGGACGAGACGGCCTCGGCGTCTGGCGACCCGCGAGAGGCCGCCGGAAACGGGGACGTGCGGGGGATGCTCGTCGCGCCCTCGGCCTCCGAGCGCGTCGAGCGCGCCCTCCGCGACGACGGCCTGGAGTTCGTCGGCCTCTCGGAGTTCGGCACCGACGCGAAGGGCGCGACCGAGGCGAAGCTGACCGACTTCTGACCGGTCGCGACGCGTTCGGCCCCTGCGTTTTTTCGACTTCCGCCCCACGTTCCACTATGGACGACGTGCTCATCTACGGCTCGTACGGCTACACGGGGGCGTTGGTCGCCGAGACCGCGGTCGACCGAGGATTCTCGCCCATTCTCGCGGGACGGAACGCCGCGAAGGTCGAGCGCCAGGCCACCGACCTCGGCCTCGACCACCGGGTGTTCAGCCTCGAACATCCCGAGGTGGTCGAGAACCGGATCGAAGACGTCTCGGCTGTGCTGAACTGCGCCGGCCCGTTCTCCTCGACCGCCGGGCCGCTCACGACGGCGTGCCTGGCGGCGGGGACTGACTACCTCGACATCACGGGCGAGATAGACGTGCTTGAGACCATCGCGGGCCGGGACGTCGACGCCGAGGACGCCGACGTGACCCTGCTGCCGGGGTCCGGGTTCGACGTGGTGCCGACGGACTGTCTGGCCGCCCACCTCCGGTCGAAGCTGTCGTCGCCGACGAAGCTCACGCTCGCCATCGACGGCCTCGGCACCTTCTCGCCGGGAACGGCGAAATCCATCGTCGAGGGGCTCTCGCGGCCCGGCGCGGTGCGCCAGGACGGCACCATCCGGACCGTTCCGGCGGCCTGGAAGACCCGGTACGTGGACTTCGGTCAGGGGCCGAAGACGGCGGTGACCATCCCCTGGGGCGACGTCTCGACCGCCTACTACACGACGGGCATCGACGACATCGAGACCTACGCCACCGTGCCCGAGTACGCCCTCTCCGTGATGCGCCGGACGGGGCCGCTGTCGTCCGTCTTCGGGTCGCGGCCGGTCCAGCGCGCGATGAAGGCGGTCGTCGACGCGACCGTCTCCGGCCCGACCGCGGAGGAGCGCGCCCAGAGCGTCAGTCGGGTGTGGGGCGAGGTCGAGGACGACGAGGGCGACCGGGCGACGGCGCGACTCCGCGCGCCGGACACCTACGAACTGACGGCCCGGACCGCTGTCGAGGCCGCCCGGCGCGTCGCCGACGGCGAGGTCGAGTCCGGCTTCCAGACGCCCGCGTCGGCGTTCGGGCCCGACTTCGTGCTGGAGTTCGACGGCGTCGAGCGGGAGGACGTCGGCCAGGGCGCGGTCGTCGAGGCGAACCCGGGCGAGTAGCGAGGATGTCCGGAACGCAGACCGACGCCGACCGGGAGGAACTGCTCTCGGCGGTCGAGGCCGGCCCCGCCCGCTGCATCCTCTCGGCGGCGAGTCGCGAGCGGTTGTCGGCCGAGGAGCTCGCGGACCGCTGTGACGTCTCGCCGGCGACGGTGTACCGCCGAGTCGAGGAACTGCAGGAATACGGCTTCGTCGAGGAGGACATCGACATCGACCGGAGCGGCAACAACCGCAAGCGGTACGAGACGACGCTCGAACGCGTCTGCCTGCTGTTCGACGACGGGTTCGACGTGAGCGTCCGCGTCCGCCGGGACTTCGTGGACCGGTTCGCCGACCTCTGGAACGACCTCGAACGGTCGGGGACGGAGTTCGGATGGTGACGGCGAGCGCCACCGCGCTCCGGACGCCGGCTGCGCCGGTCGAGGCGTTCCTCGGAACGCCGCTCGCCGCCGTGAGCGGCGCGTCGCAGACCGAAATCTGGGCGCTGGCGGCGGCGAGAATCCTCCTCGTGCTGCTGATCGCCGGGTTCGTCGTCTTGAGCGCGCTCGCGTTCCGCCGCGAGCGCAAACGGTCGATGCTGGGTGCCGTCGTCGGGTTCACGCTGATCGCGGTCGGCCTGCTGATCGAGGTCGTCTACGAGATGAGCATCAAGGGGAGCGTCTTCCTCTCGGGGAAAGAAGTAGTCAGGCTCCAGACCGTCGAAGCGGTCACGGTCCTCGCCGGCTTCTTCGCGCTGTTGGTGTCCGTCTACTGGCGGTGAACCGCGGAGCGTTCGCGGCCGCCACCGTCGTCGCCTCACTTCGCTTCGCCGGTCGCCCACACCTGATAGCGGACGTTCTCGTTGAACGCGTCCGAGGGGTTGGTGTCCTCGAAGAAGACGTCGAACTGCCACTTCTCGCCGCTCGCCAGGTCGTCGGTGGCCTCCTGTTCGCCCCAGTCGTTCTTCCAGGAGTCGATGACCTCGTCGTTCTTGTCCAGCAGCCGCGCGTGGACGGTGACGCTCGTGTACGGCTGGCTGCCGGTGTTCTTCACCGTCCCCCGGACGCCGAACCCGTCGGGCGTGCGGAAGAGATGGTGTTCGGATACCGTCAGGTTCTTCGCGTTCTTCTCGCTGTAGATTCCTCCTTCGATGTCGAACCAACCCGGGTCGGACGGGATTATCTCGTCGTCGCCCTTGTCCGCGTTCGACTTGTTGTCGCCGTTGCCGGCACCCTCGCCCGTGCAACCCGCGATGGTGAGACTGGCCGCCACTGCGCCGCCCGTTCGAAGCAGATCTCTTCGGTTCATCGCATTCCAAGCAAGGACCGTCAGCCCGTTAACCCCTCTTCGGCGTTGCATAGAACGTAGCTGCGCCGAACCTTCAAGTGCCGTTCGCAGTTGTGCCCTTCAAACTACTCGCTGCGTGAGAAAGCGAGTACGGCCGGTCAGTCCGTCTCGCAGAACGCCGCCCTGATGGCGCGGGCGCGCTTCTCGCCGACGCCCGCCACGTCGAGCAGTTCGGCCTCCGACGCGTCGAGCAGCGCCTCGACGGTCGGGAACGCCTCGTACAGCGCGTCTGCCGTCGCGGGGCCGACGCCCTCGATACAGCCGTAGATCCGCTTGGTCGTCGGCGCCGTCCGTCCCGTCACGGTCCCGGAGGGTACCGGGCGCGCGGTAGGGGATTCGAGATGCTTGCGGCCGATGCGGACCGCCACGTCGACGAGGCGCTCGCAGTCGGAGCAGGGCAGGACCGGAGCGTCGTGGCGCGCGGTGAACGACGCCATCGACCCGTGGACGACCGCCTGCCGGACCCCGGGGTTCATGTCGGCCACGTCCGAGAGGTTGCCCTCCAGCAGGACGTAGGCGTGGTCGTACCCCTCGGTCAGCTTCAGCACCTGGTCGCGCAGGTCCGACCCGGTCCGACCCACGACCGACCCGACGTAGTCGTCGAGCGTCTTGCGCTCGAACCCTACCTTCCCGACCACGAGGTCACCGGCCTCCAACCGCCGGACCTCGACGTCCGTGACGTCCGGATGCTCCCTGAGTTCCCGAACGACGACCGACGGCTCCCGGTCGTCGACGGCGACGCGTACCATGTCTCGGCGTACGCGCCGAGCGAACGAATGCGTGACGCTAGCCGGACCGCGAAGGGCAACGACCATGTACCGCGACCGCCATCGGTCGACCGTGTTCGGGGCGGACGAAGCGGGCAAGGGACCGGTGCTTGGATCGATGTTCGCCGCGGCGGTCGCGGTGGACGACCCCGCCGACCTGCCGGACGGCGTCGACGACTCGAAGAACCTCGCGCCGGCCCGCCGGGAGGAACTGGCGGCCGACCTGCGCGCGAGCGACGGCGTCGCGGTCGGCGTCGCCGAGATTCCGGTCGAGCGCATCGACGCGCCGGCGACCGACATGAACGCGCTGACCGTCGCGGCCCAGGCGCGAGCGGTCTCGCGGGTCGCCGAGGCGGACGAGCGGGGCGTCGTGGACGCCGGCGACACCAGCGAACGACGGTTCGCGCGCCGGGTCGCGGACGCCGCCTCGGTCCCCGTCTCGGTGACGGCGGAGCACGGCGCGGACGAGCGCCACGCGGTCGTCGGGGCGGCCAGCGTCGTCGCCAAGGTCGAACGCGACGCCCACGTCGACCGCCTCGCCGAGGAGTACGGCGACCTCGGGTCGGGCTACCCCAGCGACCCGACGACCCGCCGGTTCCTCCGGGAGTACGTCGCCGACCACGGCGACCTCCCCGACTGTGCGCGCGCCTCCTGGAGCACCTGCGAGGACGTGCTGGCCGCCCGCGAGCAGTCCGCGCTCGACGAGTTCTGACTCACCCGCGCCAGAGTCGCCGCGCGACCGTCGGCACCGCACGCCCGGCGGCCGCGACGCCGGACAGCGACGGCGCGTACTCGTCGACGACCCCGGCCGCATCGCGGACGAACGGCTCCGGGTCGTCGCGCGAACAGTAGTCGAAGTTCGGTTCCCGCCAGAGCGACGCCAGGATTCTCGCCGTCTCCGCCGGCAGCGACGGTCTCTCGGGGTCGTCGCGGCCCTCGCGCAGGAGGCTGACGAGGTACGCGAGTTCGCCCCGGAGGACGTGACTGCCGACGCCGGTCTCGTACGCCGACCCCGCCGCCACGCCGGACTGATCGTCGCCGGTCTCGCGTGCCGGTTCTTCCCTCCCGGCGGACGCTCCGTCGCCGGCCGCGAGGCGGTAGTACTCGTGGGGGAAGTCGACGCCGGCGTGGACCGCGAGCTGGAGCGACCCCCAGAAGCGGGGGTTGACCTCCAGCAGTTTGAACCGGCCGTCGCGGGGGTCGCGCCGGAACTCGACCATCGCCGGTCCGTGCCAGTCGAGCGCCGACAGCAGCGCGGTGCCGTGCTTCCGGAGGTACGGTTCGTCGACCGCCTTCCGGAACACGCTCGCGCCGCCGGTGTAGGAGTAGCTCCGCACCCGCCGGTGCTGGAAGGTCGTCACGGGGTCGCCGCGGTCACAGAGCGCGAAGAAGCCGTACTCGTCGGTGCCGGGAACGTACTCCTGGACGAGCGGGCGGTGGCCCATCCGCTCTTCGAGGGCGTCCGGGTCGGGGTCGGCACCGGCCGGGACGACGGTCACGTCGGGATAGGCGGTGGTGCCGTCCTCGACCAGCACGGTGTACCGGGACTTGACGACCGCGTCGCGTGCCCGGACGTCCCACCAGTCCAGCACCTCCGTCTCGGGTGCCGGGACGCCCGCCGTCTCGGCCACGTCGAAGAGGCGGCGGCGGTCGCGCACGCACTCGAACGTCTCGAACGCCGGCCACGGCGCGGCGACGCGCTCGGCGAACCGGTCGCGGTCCTGCGCGAGGACGTAGGCGTCCGGTTCGCGCAGCGGAACGACCGTCAGCACGTCGTCGCGGTCGGCGAGCGCGAGCAGGGCGTCGCGGTAGGCCCCGAGGTCCGTCGACGGGTCGGGGACGACGGCCGTCTCGCGGCAGTACTTCGAGGTCGCCGCCGGCGCGCTCTCGGACGCGGCGGCCGCGACGACCGGAATCCCGCGCCGACCGAGCGACCGCACGCAGGCGAGACTGCTCCCCGTTCCGATGGCGGGGACGACGACCGCCTCGCTCATCGTTCCGCGAGCGCGTCGACGAGTTCGTCGACGCTGTCGGTCACCTCGTCGTAGACCGCGCGGAACTCCTCGGGGTCGTCGCCGTACGGGTCCGCTATCTCGAAGTCCGTCCCCGGGTCGAACGCCTTCAGGAAGCAGGTCTTCTCCAGCGCGGCCGGGAACTCCCGCTTCAGGTCCCGGTAGTTCCAGGCGTCCATCAGCAGGACGAGGTCGCCGGCGTCGAGCAGGCGCTCGCTCACGCGCTGGGAGCGGTGGTCGGCGAGGTCGACGCCGTGATCGCGGGCGACCGAGACCGCCGGGTCGGGGCTCTCCCGCCCCTCGGTGTCGACGAACCCGGCGGAGGTGACGAGGGACGGGTCGCAGTCCGTCTCCTCGATACGCGTCCGGAAGTAGCGTTCCGCGAGCGGGCTGCGGCAGATGTTCCCGAGACAGAGGAAGACGACGCCGGGGTCGGGCGGGAGCGACCGGACCGCCGTCTCGGCGTCGAGCACGCGGCCGTTCGAGGCCCGGAGACGGAGTCGGTCCATCTCGACGGCGACGCGTCTCCGGCCGTGGTGGAGGTGGTCGAGCATCGTCTCCGGTTCCACGACCGCGCTGTTATAGGGAACGCATCGTTGTCCGCGTAATCGCCGCCTGTGACGGCGTCAGGCCGTGCCTGTGTCGGTAGCCGACGGCAAAAAGGAGGGTTCTCAGCGGTCGGTGAGCAGGTACCGGAGGATGTCACCGTACGCCGGGCGCGTGACGAGCACGCCGACGAGCACGCCGAGGATTGTGATGATGGCGAAGCCCTGGAGGTCGCCGAGCGACAGGACCGCCAGCGGACTCATGGCGATGATGGTCGTCGCGGCGGCGGCCCCGATGACCCAGAACGCCTTCCGGAACCGCGACTGGAACACGCGGCCCGACGAGACGTCGCCCTCGGCCATCACCTCGTCGGCGATGATGATGAGGTCGTCCACGCCGGTCCCGATGACCGCGATGAACCCGGCGATGTGGCTGAGGTCGAGCGGCAACTGCACGGCGGCCGCGAACCCGAGCAGGATGACCACCTCGGAGAGCGCCGTCACTATCATCGGCAGCGCGACCTGCGGCTTGCCGTAGCGGACGAAGACCGTGCCGCTGACCGCGAGGACGGCCGCGAGCCCGGCGATGAGCGACTGGACCTTGAAGTCCGTCGCGAGGCTGGGCGCGAGGTAGGTCGTCGTGCCGGCCTGGGTGTCGAGCGCCGCCGGGAGCGCGCCGGCGCGGAGGTTAATCTGGAGTTCACGCGCCTCCGACATGTTGCCCGTTATCATCCGGAACTGCGGGTTCTGGACGAAGTTGCCGCTCCTGATAGATGGGGCGAGGTCGGAACCCATCCCCGCACCGTAGACCACCTGGCCGTCGACGACCGTGAACAGGCAGTAGCCGGCGTTGTTCGCGTTCCTCGCCGGGTAGTTACAGGCCTGGATGCCCTCGCCGCTCGTGAACCCGTTCTGGTTCATGACGCGAGCGAACCGCTCGGCGGCCTGCTGGTTGAGCGTCACCGAGACGTAGGACGTGCCGCTCTGGTCCTGCTCGGCGGACCCGATGCTGGCGAAGTCGCCCTGCCGGAGGACCGTCGTGTTCTCCGACCCGTTCTGGGTCGGGTAGTGGGCGACGATCTGGACCTGCCCCTTGCTCGTCACCAGTTCCTTCATCCGGCTCTGGTTCGCGTTCGGCATCTCGACGACGATGAAGTGCTCGTTCGTCGCCGTCGTCACCTGCTGGACCCGCCCGCCGGCCAGGCCGGCTTTCGATATCTTGTCGTTGAGTATGCGGACGATCTCGTCGCGGGTCGTGTCGGTGACGCCCGTCCGGACCGAATCGTACTCGATGCCGGCCTGGTTCAGCGCGGTCTGCAGTTCCGCCGTGGTCACGTTATCGACGAACACCTCGACGGTGGTGCCCTGCTGGGTCCGGCGGACCATCACGTCACCGACGTCCGCGCCGGAGAGGTTGCCGGCGACCCGCTGCTGGGCCTCGCTCTGGCTGACGTCCTGCGATAACTGGACGCCCTCGGCGGTCACGCCCTGGACGGGTGCGCGGATGCGAGTCCCGCCGGCCAGTTCGAGGCCGAACTTGAGATTCGTCGGGCCGTCGCTGGCGGTGGTGGTGAAGTTGTTCCCGTCGCTACCGCCGGCGACGGCTCCCCCGGGTGCGAACAGCGCGAACGCGCTGCCGAGCAGGAGGAGGACGAGCAGGATGACGCGCCAGTTGCTTCGGAGACTCATCGGGCCACCCCCTCGTACTTGTACCAGCGCAGGAGACTGAGGTTGAGCATGTAGGTGTTCATCAGGTCGGTCGCCAGTCCCATCACGAGCACGACGCCGATGGCGGTGAGCAGGTCGATGCCGTAGAACGCGGCGACCAGCGTCATCACCGCCATCGCGGAGATGGAGGTGAGCGTCATCGTCACGCCGGTCCGCATCGCCCGGTACGTGCTCTCGTAGAACCCGCCCGAGCGGCGTAGAATGTGGTTGTTCAGCAGGATGTCGGAGTCGACGCTGTAACCGATGAGCATCAGGAGCGCGGCGACGGTGCCGAGCGAGAGCTTGATGCCCAGGACGTTCATGAGCGCGACCGGGATGACGATGTCGCTGAACGCCGAGACGACGACGGCGACGGAGGGAACGAACGTCCGGAACATGGCGAAGACGAGGAGACTCATGCCGAGGAACGCGGCGCCGAGGCCGTACAGCGCGAGCCGCTGGGAGTCGCTCCCGAAGCTCGCCGACGTGCTCTGTAGCGACAGTATCTCGAAGCCGGCCTGGTTCGCCTGCGCGCGAAGGGCGTCGGTGTTCGTCGACTGGAACTCGACGATGTAGGTGTTCGTCCCCGACTGCGTCGCGGTCACCGAGGTTACCTCGGCGTCGAACTGTGCATCTATCTGCGACTGCGGTGTGTCCGTTTGAATACGCATCTCAGTGCCGCCGGTGAACTCGGTGCCGGGGCTCACCGGTGCGCCGGTGGTCACGTACCAGCCGGCGATGACCAGCAACGCGAGCGTCAGGACGGCGAGTGGAACGCTCGCGAGCTGTCGGTTCGAGTACCGGGTGTAATCGACCTCCGGCACTTGCAACTCTACCATGGTGATTGGGTCCGGGGTCGTCTCGAATAAGCTTTCTTAATTACTACGGCCACGTCGGTCGTTTCTAGTCGTGGCACGTCGGCCGGTCCGCTCTCCGCCGGTGGCCCGTCGCTCCCGCTCGTCGATTCGGACCGGCGGAAGGACTAAGCCCCGCGAGATGGCGTTTCCGGACGTGTCTCCGCCCCTGCCGCTGACCGCCCCCGGTTTCGGATTCGCGTTCCTGGTCGTCCTCGCGCTGGCGATAGCCGCACCGCTCGTCCTCTACGCGCTCGTCGACTCCGAGACCGAGCGCGAACGGACCGAGGGCCACGACTGGGAGAGCGCCGAGCGCGTCGCGCGCCGAGACGCACGCGCGAGCGACGCCCGGTCCGGCGACGGTCGGGACGACGCCGACGACGGCGTCGAGTACGGCTGGAACGGCGGCGACGACCGACGCGGGTAGTTTTCGAACCGCTGACCACTACCGTAAAGTACCCCCGACGCGAGCGCCCGGACGTGCGACGCGTCGGCCCCCGGTTCGTGCTCGCCAGCGGTCTGGTGCTCGGCGTCGCGATGCTGGCGTACAAGTCCGTCGTGCAGTCCTGGAAGTTCGGCATGGACTTCCAGGTGTACTACTACGCGGCGCGGGCCAGCCTCGCCGGCCAGGGGATGTACGCCGTCTCCCCGCCCGCCCATCCCGCGTACGGGTACGTCTACCCGCCGGTGACGATTCTCCCGTTCTACCCGTTCGCGCTCGTCGGCGACTGGCTCGTCTCGTTCGCGCTCTTCACCGTCCTCGAACTCGCCGCCGGGGTGGCGCTGGCGCTGCTCGTCGTGCGGTCCGTCGAACGCCGGGGCTACCCCCTGGCACCCGTCGACGTCGCGCTCGTCGCGGGCTACGTCCTGCTGTCGGTCCACACCGTGCCGTCGCTGTTCTACGGCGAGACGAACCTCCCGCTCGCGCTGGCGCTCGCCCTGGGGTTCGTCGCGCTCGAACGCGGCGACGGGGAGACCTCGGGCGTCGCGTTCGGCCTGGCGGCGCTGGTGAAGGTGTTCCCGGCCGGCGTCGGCCTCTGGCTGCTCCGGCGGCGCGCCTGGCGGGCCGTCGCCGCGGCGGTCGCGACCGGCGGCGGCCTCCTGCTGGTCGGCGTCCCCCTCTTCGGACTCAACGCCCACCGCACGTGGCTCCACGACGCGGTGCTGCCGCGCCTGCACCGGGAGGCGTTCGCCGGCGGCCTCGCGCCGGCGGCGCCGTACTTCACGCTCCGGCGGCCGCTGTCGGTGCTCCTGCCGGGGCTGGACCCGACGCTGTTCCCCGTGCTGGCGGCGGCGCTGCTCGCGCCCGTCGTCGCCTACTGCTACCGCGGCCTCGACACGGCGACCGACCGGCTCGTCGGCGTCCACGTCACGCTGGTCGCCGTCCTCCTGTTCTTCCCGACGTACTTCGTCTACTTCCCCCTGCTCTACTTCCCACTCGTCCCCCTGTTCTACCTGCTGGAGGGTCGCGCGGGACGGCTGTTCGTCGCGGGGGCGCTGGTCGCCAGCCTCCCGGCGACGCTGCGGAGCGTCCGGCGAGTCCTCGACGCCCTATCGCCCCCGCCGGGCGTGCGCTCGGCCGTCCTCGCGGTCGCCGAACCCCTGTTCACCCTCGGGACTCCGCTGCTGTACGGCTGCCTGCTGACGCTCGCGGCCTGCGTCTGCCACGCTCGCCGCAGGGCGGCGTCGGGGCGGTCCGCCACTGCTAGCGGCCGGTCGCGGGGACTCGGCTGACGGAGGATTTCCTCGGGGAGGACGTCCGGCTCGTCGAAGAAGGAGCCGAAGCAGAACTCCCACGTGGAGTCGGCCAATTTATTCCTCCTGATAGAAATGGTAATTTACCGAACCGTGACGACACTGCCGAAGTAGGAAACGCGAGAGAATCGGTGATGGGACCGCCGTGATTCGAACACGGGTCCAACGCACCCCATGCGCAGAGGATACCACTACCCCACGGTCCCGCCTTGCAACTCGAAAAATGCGCGTCCCCCGTTTAAGCGCTTCGTTTCGCGCGCGGAACCGCGGCACGCCGCGGGCCCATCGTCCGTCTCGCCGTCACTCTCCGGCGTCGCGCGGCGCGACGAGGTCCCCCTCGTCCCGCACCGCGAGGCTCGCCACGGGGTCGTTCTCGTACGCCGCGACGCCCTCGAAGCGCCCGAGGACGTAGCCGTCGTGCTCGCTCTCGACGGTCGCCTGGCGCTCGCCGTGGGGCGTCACCACGTCCGCGACGACCTCCCCCGCCTCGATTACGTCGCCGGCCGCGACGCGGTGGCGCACGACGCCCGCGGCGTCGACGTGGGGGTGGACCGCGCGCTTGACCGGGAAGTCGACCGGGGCGTCGAGGCTGGTCGGCTCGGGGTCGCCGTCCAGCATCCCGAGTTCGCACATCGCGTTCCGGAGGCCGGTCACGCCGAGGGCGCGGGCGTCCTCCTCGACGACGCTGTGGCTCCCGAGTTCGACCGTGAACGCCGGGACGCCGGCGTTGTTCAGCGCCGCGCCGGCGGTCGAGCGCTGGAGGTTCCGCTCGGTGTACTCCTCGGCGGCGTACTCGTTGACGACCGGGAAGTCGAACGCGTCCGCGAGCCGGTCCAGCTCGTCGGCGAGGTCCCGGGCCTCGTCCTCGTCGCGTTCCGCGCGCCGTTCGTCGCCGTCCGCCGTTCCCGACGTCTCCCCGTAGAGCACGCGGTCGCGGATGACGAACGGCACGGAGCCGACCTGCGCGGTGTGGAGGTCGATCAGCGCGTCCGCGGAGTCGGCGAACGCCTCGAAGATGCGCTCGTCGATCAGTTCCTGCACGCGCGGCGGGCGGGAGCCGTCGGCGTCCGGGTCCGGGAAGTAGCGGTTCGGGTCGTCGCCGTGGTAGTAGGAGGTCCGGGCGTTCCGCCGGAGGCCCGCCGGGTTGAGGTTCGGCAGGCAGACGACGGTCCCGCGGAGGCGCTCCGCGAGGTCCTCGTCCACCGCGTCCTGTGCGGTCGCCATCGCGGTCACCTCGTCGCCGTGAATCGCGGCCGTGACCCACAGCGTCGGGCCGTCGTCCTCGCCCTCCGCGACGAGGACGGGGAGTCGTTCGGGCGTTCCGGTGGGGAGGTCCGTCGCGTCGAGCCACCCGGTGGCGAGTTCGCCGGGCGCGGATTCGGCGGTGCCGACTTGCATACGCGGAGGTGTTCCGGGGGTGGCAAAAAAGCGCGCGAACCGGCAGTCGAGTCAGACCAGCACGCGCTCCAGTTCGACGACCCGGCCGCGCTCGGCGTCGGGGTCGCCGACCATCCGGCCGAGACAGACCACCGCGTCGTCGGGCGTGTAGCAGGCGACGAGTCCGTCGTCCGAGGCGGCGGCGTCGGCGTCGATGACGCCCGGCGCGTACACCTGCGCGCCGTTCGCGATCTCCTCGGCGGCGCTGTACGCCACGGTCACCCGGGGAAGGTGGTCCAGCGAGCGCTCGGCCGGGCTGACGACCTCGCGCAACCAATCGTCGTCGTCGTTTTCGCGCCATCTGGCGAGCGCGTCCGAGAGGTCGTGCAGCGTCACGAGGTCGGTGTCGTCGAAGGGGTCGGTCGCCGTCCGCCGCAGGTGGCCCATGTGCGCGCCCGTCCCGAGCGCCAGCCCCAGGTCGTGACAGAGCTTCCGGACGTAGGTGCCGCTCTCGCAGCGAATCCGCAACAGCGCCTGCCGTCCTTCCACTTCGAGCACGTCGAGGGAGTGAATCTCCCGGACGCGCAACCGGCGGACGACCGCGCTCTTCCGGGGCGGCTTCTGGTAGATCGGCCCCTCGAACTCGGCGGCGACGGCCTCGACGTCGGCGGGCGGGTCGCCGTGCAGTTCCAGCACGGCGACGTACTCCTTCGTTCCCTCGAGGAACACCTGCGAGAGCCGGGTCGCAGCGCCGGTGAGCACGGGGAGACACCCCGTCACCTTGGGGTCGAGCGTTCCGGCGTGGGCGGCCTGCTCGACGTCGCAGAGGTCCCGGACCCAGGCCGCGACCTGGTGGGCGGAGGGTCCCGGCGGCTTGTCGAGGTTGACCACGCCGAACTCGAGGAGGTTACGGGGGTCGCGCTCGTCCGGTGGGCCACGGAGATTCATCGGTCAGAAGTCGTAGTCCATCTCGACGGGATACTTCCCCTCGTCGGCCGCCGGGTCGTAGTCCTCGACGGCGGTTTCGAGCATGTCCGCCACGGAGTCGGCGTCCCAGCGGGCGGTGTTGATGGACAGGTCGTAGATGGTGAGGTCCGTGATGTCGATGCCGTAGTACTGCTGGTAGCGGTCCGCCTCGCTGCCCTCGCGGGCGGCGGTCTCCTCGCGGGCCTTCTGGACCGGCTTGTCCTCCCGGTTGCCGATGCGCTCGGCCCGGACGGCGAGCGGCGCGTCGAGCCAGACCCGGAAGTCGGCGTGGTCGCCGGCCAGCCAGCCCGCCAGCCGCGATTCGAGGACGACGTCGTCGCGGTTCGCGGCGATGTCGCGCAGTCGCCGGTCGAGGTCGCGGTCTATCTGGTCGTCCTGCTCGGCAAGCTTGTTGAACTCCAGCGTGGTGTAGCCTCGCTCGTCGGCGAGTTCGCGGAAGATATCCCCACCGCTGATGTGTTCGAGATCGAGCGCCGCAGAGAGTTCGGAGGCCGTCGTGCTCTTTCCGACACCCGGCGGTCCGGAGACGGTGATCAACATATCCGCACTGCGAGCAGGGGAGACAAAGAGGTTTTGTTACGTCGGCGTCGTCTGGATGTTCAGCGACTTCCGGATGAGCTGGGTGAAGCCCATCGAGCAGAGGAAGTACCAGACGATCCAGGCCTGCATCGGGCCGATGACGCCGTCCGTCCAGTCCACGTCACCGACGAGCGGCATGACGAGCCCCGGCGGCGTCACGGCTGCGCTCGCGGAGCTGATGCGCCAGTACATCCAGAGGAACACGGGGATGGTGAGGAACATCGTCCACACCATCGGCCGGAACTGCTCTTTCATCATCCCGGCCTGGTCGCCCATGGCGTCCATCTGCTCCTCGCGGATGCGCTCCATCTCCTCGTCGTCGCCGCGCTCTTTCGCCTCCTTGCGCTTCTCCTGTATCTCTTTCATCCGCTCCTGGTACTCGCCCATCTTCTCCATGTCCATCAGGTTGTCCTGCAGGAGCGTCGAGTACAGCCCCGTCAGCATGGCGAGAATCATGATGACGACGTAGAACGGCAACACGCTCTCGACGGGACCCAGCGCGACGTTGAGGGCGCTCCCGATGGTGTTCTTGATGGGACCGACGGAGTAGCCGGCGAACAGGCCGAGGCTGGCCACCGCCGCTATCTTGTCCCACTTCGACCACGAGCTCCCCTCGTCGTCGACGTCGGCGTCGTCGGTGCTCGTCGTCGCCGATACGGTGGCGTCCCCGTCTTCGAGCGCTCGCTCGACCGCGTCGGGGTTCGAGAGTTCGAACCCTTCGTCGCCGTCCACGAGGATGCCCTTCTCGATGAGGCGACCCCACTGGCCGCTCGTGATGTCGTCGCTCACGTCGCCCCACTGGACCTCGCGAGTGCCCTCGTCGGTGCGTTCGTACACCGTCGAGATAGCGTCCGCCATCGCCCCGTCCTCGGCGATGAGCGATTCTACCTTCTTCGCTGTCCGTGCCATTGCCGGAGGATTGGGATTCGCCGTTAATCAACCTTCTCTCTCGATGCGGCGCTGGCACCGAGCGCATCGAAGAGTCTTTGCCCGCTCCATCCCTCGCCGCGGACATGGGTGACCTTCCGGCGCGCGAGGACCTGCCGCGGTACGTCGCGCCGCTGCCGGCGTGGCTGGAGGACTTCGGCCTCCGGGCGGCCTGGCTCATCGTCGCCGTCAACCTCCTCGGAACGGCCTTCGGTTTCTGGTACTACGGGTTCCACCCGCTGCCGGCGTCGGACCCGCTGATAACGTGGCAGTTCGCCGGCGAGCCCGCCGTGATGTGGCCGCTCGTCCCCGACAGCCCCGTGGCGACGCTGTTCATCGCGCTCTCGCTGGGGCTGTGGAAGCTCGGCCGCAACCAGGAGTGGGTGAACGCGCTGGCGTTCTTCGGCTGCATCAAGCTCGGCGCGTGGACGCCGTTCGTCCTCGCGGCCTTCTTCCCCGGGTTCATCGGCGTCGGCTGGCCGATGTACGCCTTCCTCTTCTGCAGCCACCTCGCCATGGTCGCAGAGGCGTTTCTCATCCACCGTTACAGCGACTTCCCAGTGTGGGCCGTCTTCGTCGCGGTCGTCTGGTACGGGTTCAACGACCTCGTGGACTACTTCGTCCCGCTCGTCGGCACGCCCCACCACACCACGCTGCCGGGCCAGCGCCTCGTCGAGGCCAGCGACGTCGTCGGGTTCAGCCACCCCTCGCCGACCCACGAGATAGCGGCGGCCGGCGCGGTCGTGCTGACGCTCGCCGCGACGTTCCTGGCGCTGTCGACGCGGGTGAAGAAGCTGGAAGCCGACGCCCGACCGTCGTCCGGCAGGTGATTCCCGACTCGCGCCGGTCGCCGGCTACCGCCGGTCGCCGTTGGCGTGGGCTCGCACCCACAGCTCGCCGATGCGCGACAGCGTCGTCCGGTAGGACTTGCCGTGCTCCTCCTGCTCGATGTACCCCTTGCCGCCCGGCCCGAGGCGGTCGACGTTGTAGATGACCTTCGAGCGGAAGCTGTCGGTGTACTCCTCGCCGAGTTCCCTGGCGAGTTCCTGGGCGAGTTCGCTGACGCTCTCGAACTCGCCGTGCTCGCCGAGCGTGAAGAGGATGAGTTCTTCGAACGGCTTGACGTTCGAGAAGGAGGCGACGGGGAGTTCGACGATGTGGCCGCCGTCGACCTCCTTCGCGCCGATGGTCGTCCCGCGCTCGTCGAACTCCGCGAGCAGGTCCCGGGCGCTGTCGAGGCGCTCGTCGACGCGTCCGTCGTCGACGCCGTCCTCGCGGAGGTCCGAGAGCAGGTCTCGCTGCTCGCGGAGCTCCTCTGCGAGTTCGGTTTCGAGGTACTTCTCCGGGACGGTGTAGTAGGTGTGGATGCGGTCGCGGTCCTCCTGTCGTTCGACCATGATGGAGTGGGCGGCGGTGGCGAAGGCGAAGCTGACCGTCCGCGGCATCGCCGAGATGTTCACCCAGACCTCGTTGTCGCGGTCCAGTTCCGCGTTGATGAGGTCGAACGCCTGCTCGAAGGCGGCGTCGTAGTCGTACACGTCGCCGACGACGACGCGCTCGGTCGCCGCGCCGAGCAGGTTCCGGAAGTCCTTCTCCAGTTTCTCCGAGAGGTTCCGGGAGTACTCGACGTTGGCCTGGCTCCCGACCGCCCCCTCCAGCAGGACGACCCGGTCCACGTCGAGCTGGTCGCGCACCAGCGGCGCGATGAGCCGGTCGTAGTCGAACCCGACCGGGACGATGTGGGTCTGCATGCGAGACGGTTCTCGAGACGCGCTGTTAAACCTCTCGTCGCCGGCCCGACGCACTGGGGTCGCGTTGCCGTTCCCCGGTCCGACCCCCCGGCCCAGCCCCGTGCGGCCACAACGAGCTATACGGATGCCAGCGTACTCCACCTGGCCATGACGGCAGTAAAAATCATCAAGGTGCTAGGTACGTCCGAGGAGTCCTGGGAAGCTGCGGCCCACGAGGCGGTCGAGGAGGCGAGCCAGACCATCGACGACATCCACGGTATCGAGGTCGAGGACTGGACCGCGAACGTCGAGGACGGTCAGGTGACGGAGTACAAGACGACGGTCGAAGTGGCGTTCCCGGTCCACCACGGGGAGTGACGACCGGACGGCGGTGCGGTTCCTTCAGAGTTCGACGGCCATCATCACTTCGTCGACGTACTCGCCGTCGATCTTGTAGTGGTTCTCCCGGACGGCTTCCGTCTCCCAGCCGTGGTCCGAGAGGAACTCGATGGCGCGCTCGTTCGTCGAGGGCGCGCTCTGGTACACCTTCTCGTAGCCGTTCGAGGCGGCCCACTCCAGACCGCGTTCGAGCAGGTGGCTCCCGATGCCGTTGCCCTGGTACTCGTCGAGCACGCCCACGGTGAGTTCGGCGGTGTGACTGAGCTTGTCGAGTTCGGGCGCGTGGAGGTGCACCCACCCGACCACGTCGTCGCCGACCATCGCGACGAAGAACATCCGGGACTCGAGTTCGTTGTGCCGCAACAACGCCTCCTGGTGGTCGATCTCGTCGGCGACGCTCTCGGCGACGATGTAGCGTCTCTGCTCGGCGACCTGCCGGATGGCGCCGACGATACCCGTGAGGTCCTCCTGGCGGGCGGGCCGGATGGTGAACTCCACGTCGTCCGTCTCGTACTCCTCCTCGGCACCGGTCTCCAGCGCGACCGTCAGGACGCCGTCGTCCTCCGCGAGGTAGCCGTCCCGACGGAGGATGGCGACGTGATGGCGGAACCCGCCGGGGTCGACGCGCAGCGTATCCCGCACGTCCTCGGCGTCGACGGCCCCGTGGCGTTCGACGTACTCGTAGATTCGGCGGCGGTCGTCGTGGCCGAACTCTAGTTTCTCGGAGAACTCCATGCATCCTGTTACCAGGCCACAGTACTTATCGTTAACGCCGGGGAGCGCTCGAAGGAGTCCGGGCGTTCGAACGGAGGCGTCCGGCCGGCCGACCTTCGGCCGGCGACGGCGTGGCCGCCGAGGTGTCGGACGAGAAATATAACATAGTTTTTATGGATGGTGTTCGTGACATTCCATCGCATGCGCGACGAGAACGACGCACCTGAAGACGATGCGAAGACGGCGCTCGCCTCCGTCTTCTCGGAGTTCGGTGGCGAGTCGCTCCGCGACGTCTGGCTGTTCGACCAGTCGGCGTTCGAAGCCCTGTACATCCGCGAGGACGTGGCCGAGAAACTCGAAACGGTGGAGGTCGCCCGGTTCGTCGACAACGAACGGTACGGGTTCGTCACTCGCGACACGTACGACCAGCTGTACTACGCGTCCTACCAGTACACGGCCCGAGGGTTCGACGACTTCGAGCAGTTCCGAACGTTCTTCGGGGAGAACGGCTACCGTCTCGGCGTGTTCGCCAGCTTCGACCAGCGAGACGGCGGCTACGAGTTCGCCGCGCTCAACGAACGCGTGGAGGAAACGGCGGCGAGATACGAGTTCGCGTCGGTGACCCCGAGCGAGTGAACGCGGCGGACCCTTCCGTGTCGGAACCACGGTCACGACGCTCGCCCGAGCGCGTCGGACGGTCGTCGAGACGACAGTACGGCTATCTCCCGGGCGGACCCTCTCTATCGCTATATAGCACAAATACTACACAATGCGCGAACCGAGACGTACGTTCGGACGGTAGACGCTACGTACACCTATTATAAGGGGTTTTCAACTGATACTGCGCAGTCCAGCCTGGATGACGCGTAACACCGAGCGTCTCGAAGATGGCACCTCGCGGAGAACGTTTATCGCGGCGACTGGTACTGCAAGCGCCCTCGCGCTCGCAGGGTGTGCTGGCTCCGGTGGCAGCACCGACACCACGCCGAGCGATGGCAGCGGCGACGGCAACGGTAACGGCGGCTCCAGCGGCGGGGGAAAGAAGGGACTCCAGACGGACGTCCTGACGGGCGACGGTTCCTCGACCGTCTACCCCATCACGAGCACGGCGGCGGCCTTCTGGAACTCGAACGCCCCGGTCGGCGACGAGGACTACTGGCCGGCGAAGTGGGCGAAGAAGGAGTACGACACCGACGAGCGCCTCGCGGACTTCTGGGCCGGCAAGTACGGCTACGAACCGACCGGCAAGCGGTCGGTCCCGCCGTACCGCGTGAGCATCGCGCTCAGTCACTCCGGCACCGGTGTCGAGGGCGTCATGTCCGGTCGTGTGGACATCGGCGACTCCAGCGCACCGGCCAAGGCCGAACTCAAGGGCAAGGACGTCTCCCAGAAGAAGATGGACAACTTCGTCGACCACGTGGTCGGCGTCGACGGCCAGCCCATCGTCGTGAGCAAGGAGATACACGAGGCGGGCGTCGAGCAGATAACCCTCTCCGAACTCAAAAAGATCTACAATGGCCAGATCAACAACTGGAAAGAGGTCGGCGGCCCGGACAAGGACATGCTCGTCCTCGGTCGCGCGCCCGACTCCGGTACCGCGACGGCGTTCCGGAGCAACGTGTTCGGCGACCCCAACGCGAAGACCCAACCCGACCAGCGCTACGGGAAGAACCAGCAGCTCCAGCAGGCCGTCGCGAAGGCCGACAACGCGATAACGTACCTCGCGCTCGCGTTCGTCCAGCCCGACGGACAGGTTCCGCCCATCGGTCTCAAAATCGAGGACACCGTCTACGAGTACGGGAAGAACCTCGGTTCGAAGGAGTACCCGCTCTCGCGCGACCTCCACGCCTACACGTGGAAGAACACCTCGGCGCACGAGGCGGCATTCATCAACATGATCCTCAGCGACTTCGGCCAGGAGATGTTCGTAAAGTCCAACAACTACTTCGCGCTCCCGGACGACCGCCAGAAGAAGCAGCAGCAGAAGATCGCGCCGAGCAACTACGAGTAACGTCGGTAGCCGCTCGGCCGTAGCGTCGCCGACCTTCGACTACGTTATTCGACGAACGCTCACCGACCGCTCGATTACGTTACACTCATGATACATTCGATACAGGCACGGATAACCGCATACTCGAACCAGCAAGACGACGGGGCGCTGCTGCTGTGGGGAGTTGGCGCGCTCGCTCTGCTGGCCGCGTTCGGTATGTTCCTGACGAACTCCCGGTGGACCGTCGTCCCGCTCGGACTCTTCGTCGCGCTCGCCCTCGTCGGGTGGTACGCCTACCAACCGGAGACGGCACGGGGTCTGACGTTCGTCGCGACGATACTGACCGTCGCGGTCCTCGCGCTTATCATCACGTTCGTCTTCGTCGAGGCATGGCCGGCGATACGGCAGACCGGACTCGCGATGATATTCCGAACGCACGGACCGTTCTGGCCGGGGAACGACGGCCAGTACTACCTCGCGCCGATGATATTCGGCACGCTGGTGACGACGGCCATCGCGACCGCCATCGCGGCCCCGCTCGGGGTCGCCGCGGCGCTGTTCCTCTCCGAAATCGCGCCCGGCGTGGTCCGCGAGACGGTCAAGCCGGGCGTCGAGATGCTGGCGGGGATTCCGTCGATCACGTACGGGTTCATCGGGTTCGTCATCATCAACGACTACTTCAAGCAGGAACTGAAGACCCCGACGTTCGGGAACCTGTTCACCGTCGGGCTGGTCATCGGCGTCATGGCCCTGCCGACCATCGTCTCGGTCGCCGAGGACGCCCTCTCCACGGTGCCCGAATCGATGAAGAGTGGGTCGCTGGCCGTGGGCACGACCGACTGGCAGACGATGAAGAGCGTCACCCTCCCGGCGGCGTTCTCCGGCGTCTCCGCCGCGGTTTTGCTCGGCGTCGGCCGCGCCATCGGCGAGACGATGGCCGCGACGGTGATGATCACCCACAACGTGGGACTGCCGAACCCCGTCTACAACGTGTTCAGCCGGAAGGGGGAGACGCTGACGACCGCCATCGCGTTCATGGGACCGTCGTCGCACGGGCTCGCGCTGAGTTCGCTGTTCGCGGCCGGCGCCCTCCTGTTCCTGACGGTCCTCGTGCTGAGCGTCGGGTCGATGTACATCGAGAAGCGGATGCAGGAGAAGCTCGGAGGGAAGCGATGAGCAACGTCGAACGAACCGCGCTCGTCTCCGGCGGGTCGACGACGGCCGAGCGCGTCGCGTCCACCCTCGTCGGCGTCGGGTTCCTCGTCTTCGTCGCCAGCTGGATGGTGTTGTTCCAGTGGCTGAGCGAGACGACCGAGGTGTTCGGCGTCCCGCTGTTCGTCGCCTTCGGCGCGCTCCTGTCGGCGATGGGCGTCGGCGTCGTCGCGCTCGGCGCGGCGTCCCGGTCCGGCGCGTTCCCGACCGAGGCGTCGAGGACCGCCGGCCTGGTCGTCGGCGCGCTGTTCGGTCTCGTCGGCTCCGTCGCCGGGGGATTGATCGCCTCGCAGGTGCTCGAACTCGGACTCGTCGGCTGGCTCCCCGCCGCCCTCCTCGTCGGCGGACTCGCGACCGCGGTCGGGGTGCTGCCACGGGAGGACGTCGGGTCGACGATTCCGGCCGGAGCGCTCCTGCTGACGGTCGGTCTCGCCCTCGCACTCGGGATACTGGACGCCGGCTGGACGTGGCGACCGACCGACATCTCCATCACGTTCATCGGGGCGGTCGTCGTTCCGGTGCTCGCGATCTTCACCTCGCTCGTCGGGGCGTGGAGCGCCGCGAAGGCTCGCGCCGGGTTCGGCGCGCGCGGCCGCCAGCGCGGGGCCTACCTCCTCGTCAGCCTGAGCGTCGCCGGGATGCTCGCCATCCTCTGCCTGCTGGTCGCGTTCATCCTCCTCAACGGGCTGAGCACGCTGCTGACGGACGCGAGCGTCGGTATGGGGACTCACCACGTCGAGCAACTCGGCGTCTCGATTCCGATGGTCGACGTCGAGGTTCCGTTCGTCACGAACGTCACCAAGAACCTCTTCGGCGGGATTCCGGGCGTCCTCCCCGCTATCGTCGGCACGCTCTGGCTCGTCGTCGGTGCCGTGACCTTCTCCGTGCCGCTCGGCATCGGTGCGGCGGTCTTCATCACCGAGTACGCCGAGCAGGGTCGGTTCTCGTCGCTCGTCGAGATAGCGACGAACGGGCTCTGGAGCACGCCGAGCATCGTCTTCGGGCTGTTCGGTCTCGCGTTCATCCTGCCGCGGGTCAGCGGCGGCCGCAAGTCGCTGCTCGGCGGGATGCTCGTCCTCGGGTTCATGCTGCTCCCGCTCGTCTTCATCACGAGCCGGGAGGCCATCAAGGCGGTCCCCGACGAGTACCGCGACGCGAGCGCGGCGCTGGGCGTCTCCCAGTGGCAGACCATCCGCAGCGTCGTCGTTCCGGCGGCGATGCCCGGCGTCATCACCGGCGTCATCCTCGGCGTCGGCCGCATCGCCGGCGAGACGGCACCGCTCCTGTTCACCTTCGGCGGTCAGCCGTTCCCGAGCCGTACGCCCAGCGTGCTCGAGGCGTTCGAGTTCACCGCGTCGCCGCCGTTCGTGACGAACCCCGTCCTGATGACGCGGGGGAGCGCGCTGCCGTACCAGCTCTACACGTCCATCACCGCCGGCTTCGTCCCCGGAGAAACGTTCACCAACACCGAGTTCGGCTGGGGCACCGCGCTCGTACTGCTGCTCGTCGTCCTCGGACTGTACGCCATCGGCATCGGTAGCAGATTCTACTTCCGCAAGAAGCTACACCATGAGTAACGTCGAAATCACCCGATCGAACCAGGCAGACGAACAGGCGACGAACACGACCACGACGGGCGAGAGCGAGGAGGAGATTCGAGAGGAGTGGACGGACTACCGCTTCGACGGCGCGACGAAACTCTCGGTCGAGGACCTGGACGTCCACTACGGCGACGACCACGCGCTGAAGGGCGTCTCGATGGACATCCCCGAGGAGAGCGTCACCGCGCTCATCGGGCCGTCGGGCTGCGGGAAGTCGACGTATCTGCGGTGTCTCAACCGGATGAACGACCGCATCGACGCCGCCGAGGTCGACGGCTCGGTCGAGATCGACGGCGAGGAGATCTACCAGGACGGCGTCAACCTCGTCGAACTGCGCAAACGGGTGGGGATGGTGTTCCAGTCGCCCAACCCCTTCCCCAAGTCCATCCGGGACAACATCTCCTACGGCCCGCGCAAGCACGGTGACGTCGACACCGGCCTGCTCGCGCGCCTGCTCGGCAACGCCAACGCCGAGGAGGAGGAAGAACTCGTCGAACGGTCGCTCCGGGACGCCGCGCTCTGGGAGGAGGTCGAGGACCGATTGGACGACAACGCGCTGGGGTTGTCTGGCGGCCAGCAACAGCGGCTCTGCATCGCGCGGTGTCTGGCGGTCGACCCCGAGGTCATCCTGATGGACGAGCCCGCCAGCGCGCTCGACCCCATCGCCACCGCCAAAATCGAAGGACTCATCGAGGAACTCGCCGACGAGTACACCGTCGTCGTTGTCACCCACAACATGCAGCAGGCCGCCCGCATCAGCGACCAGACCGCCGTCTTCCTCACCGGCGGCGAACTCGTCGAGTACGGCGACACCGACCAGATCTTCGAGAACCCCAACAGCCAGCGCGTCGAGGACTACATCACCGGCAAGTTCGGATGAGCATGGACCGCACTCTGGAGACGCGGAAGGTCCAGTTCACGGGCAACTCGACGTACACGATATCGCTGCCCAAGGAGTGGGCCGACCACCACGGCGTCGAAGCGGGAATGCAACTCCCGCTGTACCCGTCCGACAACGGAGAGCTGGTCATCGGAGCCGACCGGGCTGGCGACGACGAGCGACCTGCGGTCGACGTCACCGGGATGTCAGCGGCGGACGTCCGGCAGACGGTCGAGGCGCTGTACGCCGCCGGCAACGAGCAGTTCGCGCTCGGGAGCGACGACGGCATCGAGCGGGAGCATCGTCGCGCCGCCGAGACGGTGGCCGCCGACCGCACCGGACTCCAGCTCCAGCGAGAGTCGGAGACGGAGCTCCTGTTCGGGACCATCCTCGACACGGAGTCGGTGTCCATCGAGCGAACGGTGTTGCAGTTGCAGTACACCGCCCTGTCGATGCACCGGAACGCCGTCCGGGCGCTGCTCGACGGTAACGCCACCGTCGCCGGGAGCGCTGTCGGTCGCTGGGACGACGTCGTGCGGCGACTCGACGTCGCCAGCAGCTGCTTCCATCGGTCGCTCACGGACGTCGAGTCGCTCGACAGCCTGGGCTACTCGCGGCCGGCGATGTTCGACCGGTACGCCGTATCACGGCATCTCGCGTCCGTCACCGAACAGGCCAAACGCACGGCGGAGGCGGTGAACGAACAGGACCGGGTCGAACGCGCGTCGTGGGCGGCGGAACTCGACTGTCACGCCGAGCAGTCGCGGGACTACGTCGAACGGGCCGTCGACGCGGCCCTGACGGCCGACCACCCGCCACACGAGCTGGTGCAGTCCAGTCGCTCGCTCGCGGAGGCCGTCTCCGACCTGCGACGACGGGCGTACCGCGAGGACGACGTGACGTACGCGTGGGCGACGGCGATGGACGGCGTCGAACGCACGGCGACCACCGCCGCCGCGGTCGCAGAGCGGGCGGTACAGGCGGCGCTCCGCGACGACGTCGACGAGTCGGTCGCGCTCGAGTGACGGACCGTCGGCTACCGCTCGACTTCGACGAAAAAAATCGGCGGATCGTCCCTACTCGTGGTTCGAACGGACGGTGTCGTACTGGTCGGCGACCTCGTCCCAGTCGACGACCTCGAAGAAGTTACTGATGAAGTCGCCGCGGTCCGGACCGTAGTCGTAGTAGTAGGAGTGCTCCCAGACGTCCAGCGCGAGGATGGGGTGGGAGCCCCAGAGAGCGCCCTGGTCGTGCTTGTCGACGACGAGGTTCCGCAGCTGCTTGGCGACCGGGTCGTAGACCAGCAGCGCCCAGCCCGACGCGTTCTTCGCGGCGGCCTCGAACTCGCCCTTCCAGCCCTCGTAGGAGCCGAAGTCCTCCTCGATGCGGTCGGCGAGCTCGCCGTCCGGCTCTCCACCGCCGTTCGAGGACATGTTGTTCCAGAACAGCGTGTGGAGGTAGTGGCCACAGCCGTTGTGCGTGACGTTGCGGATGGCCGCCCCCGAGGAACCGAACTCCCCGTTCTCGCGGTTCTCGGCGAGCGTCTCTTCGGCGTCGTTGAGACCGTTCACGTAGCCCTGGTGGTGGGTGTCGTGGTGCCACGTGAGCACTTGCTCGCTGATGTGCGGCTCCAGCGCGTCGTAGTCGTAGGGAAGCGGCGGCAGTTCGGCGTTCGATTTTTCTGGCATGGTGTAGCCTCCACGTTTTACATCACCCTTCTAGCTGTTAAACCTTGAGAAGTTGTATGATAACACGTCTCGGAACTACAAAAATAGTTTTCAGTAATTCCGCTGACGATTACGCCGTGCTACTCGCTTCGTCGTAGCGCTCGGCCACGTCGTCCCAGTCGACCACGTTCCAGAAGTTGTCGACGTACTCGCCGCGGTTGTTCTCGTACTGGAGGTAGTAGGCGTGCTCCCACACGTCGAGCACGAGCAGCGGCGTCGTCCCCTGCGGGGTCTGGTTCTGGTGGTTCTCCGCCATGCTGACGATGGGTTCGTCGGACACGTGGTCGTACAGCAACAGCCCCCACCCGGACCCTTCGACGCCTTTCGCCGCCGCCGAGAAGTGGCTCTTGAACGCGTCGACGCCGCCGAAGTGGTCGTCCAGGGCGTCCGCGAGTTCGCCGCCCGGCTCGCCGCCGCCGTCCGGCGACATGTTCTCCCAGAAGACGGAGTGGTTGACGTGTCCCGAGAGGTTGAACGCGAGGTTGCGCTCGACGCCTTTCACGTCCCCCCACTCGTCGTTCTCGCGCATCTCGGAGAGCGTCTCCAGCGCCGCGTTCGCACCGTCGACGTACCCCTGGTGGTGTTTGTCGTGGTGCAGTTCCATGATGCGCGCGTCGATGTTCGGTTCCAGCGCGTCGTAGTCGTACGGTAGTTCCGGTAGCTCGTAAGTTGCCATGTGAACCCCCGTCCGTGGGTCAACGGTGGTGGTGTTAAACGTTTAGGCGAGGCCGCCCCCGACGGGCGCCGTTCCGCCGGTTCGCCGTCCGTTCGGACCGAGTTCGGCGTCGTCGGTCGGCAGTCGCTCGTGCGGCCTCGACTCTCGGCTACCCGTCACCGCGCGCGGTCTCGAACGTCGCGATGGCGCGCTCGCGGCGCTCGGCGTGGTCGACGACCGGCGCGGGGTAGTCGGGTGCGACGTTCGCGCGCTCCTCGTCTGAAAGCGTCGGCCACTCGTGGACGGCGTCGGTCGGCGCGTCCCGGAGTTCGGGGACGTACTCCCGGACGTACTCGCCGTCGGGGTCGTACCTCGCGCACTGGGTCGCGGGGTTGAAGATGCGAAAGTACGGCTGGGCGTCGGTGCCCGTCGAGGCGGCCCACTGCCAACCGCCGACGTCGTTCGCGGTGTCGTGGTCCACCAGCTTCCGGCGGTACCAGTCGTACCCCTCGCGCCAGTCTATCAGCAGGTCCTTCGTGAGGAACGCGGCGGCCACCATCCGGACGCGGTTGTGGACCCACCCCTCGGCGCGCAACTGCCGCATCCCGGCGTCGACGAGGGGATAGCCGGTCTCGCCGTCCTTCCACGCCCGAAGCGCTTCCGGGTCGTCGCGCCACCGGATCTCGTTCGCGTACTCGCGGTAGTTCTCGGTGACCACGTCGGGGCGCGCGTCGAGGACGTGCGCGTAGAACTCCCGCCAGGCGAGCTGTCGCCGGAACGCCTCGACCGACTCCCGCGCCTCCCCGTCTCTCGCGGCGGCCCTCGCATCGGCGGTGGCCTCCCAGACCGTCCGGACGCCGACGGTCCCGAACTTCAGGTGCGGCGAGAGGCGCGAGGTCGACGCCCGGGCGGGGTAGTCGCGTTCGTCCGCGTAGCGGTAGATGGCGTCCTCGCAGAAGTCGTCGAGCAGGTCCCGCGCGACGTCGGTTCCCGCGGACGGCACGTCGGCTTCCGGGTCGTCGAACCCGAGGTCGGCGAGCGACGGCAGCGGTCCGGCAGTATCGAAGTCCTCGCCGAGGGCGTCGCGCGGGTCGACCACGTCCTCGCGACCGGGGGCGGCGACGGGAGTCGCCTTCTCCCGGTCTCGCCACTTCTTCCAGAAGTACGAGTAGACCGAGTAGTGGCTCCCCTCGTTCGTCGTGATGGTTCCCGGTTCGTGGAGGACGGCGTCGTGGAACCGCTCGCGGGCGACGCCGGCGTCGGCGAGCGCCGCCGCGACCGCGCGGTCGCGTTCGGTCGCCAGCCCGGAGTAGTCGCGGTTCCAGGTGACCGCGTCGGCGTCGCAGGCCGCGGCGAGGTCGGGAAGGGCGTCGCTCGGGTCGCCGCGGACGAGGAGCAGGTCGCCGCCGCGCTCGCGGTACTGCGCCCGCAACGCGTCGAGCGCGTCGAGCATGAACGACACCCGGGGCGGCGCGCCGTGGTCGAGTATCGCGCGGTCGAAGACGAAAACGGGGAGCACGCGGTCGTCGGCCGCCAGCGCCAGGTTGTCGGTCGCACGAAGGTCGCGGCGATGCCAGTGGAGTCGCACGTCGGTGCTTCGACCGCTATCGTTCTTAAACTACGGCCGGGGCTCGTCGGTCGGAGCGGGGAGGGGGGCGTCTCGGGACGGGGACGGACGACCGTTCGGACCGGGCGGAACGGCGAAAGCGGGATTACTGGTCCGGCAGTTCCATCGCGGCGACGTGTTCGGCGTACTCTTCGAGAACCGGTTGACCGTAGTACCGGACCGACTCGCTCCGGGCGTCGTAGTCGATGACGTTCGCGTCCGCCAGCCGCGGTAGATGCGTGTGGTGGAGCGACGCCTCGACGCGCCTGCGGAAGTCGTCCGGAACGTCGGCCACCGCCGTGTCCGTCTCCCAGGCGGCGACCTGCTCCGAGAGGTCGTCGAGCGTCGCCACGCCGTCCGGAACCTTCGAGAGGTAGTGGATGGCGTACCGCCGCCGCTCGACCGAGAGGAGGTCGAAGATGTCGTCGAACGAGGGCCTGCTCACGCCGGGCTCCGCACGGAGTACGTGCGGTGGATGTGCCGGCTGTCGTTTCCCCGAGTCGTCCCGATATGGTGACTCATTACTCATGATGCCTGCGCGCACTCTCAGTTGACGACCGACACTAAAGAATGGTGAATCTAGATGCCTAGAAAGATGCCAGCGACGACGAACGAGAGGCGCTAACGCGGGGAATATTCGGTCGTGGCGACAGGAATCGACGGGTCGTCGAAGCGGCGGTGCCGACGGTTCCGGCACGCGGTCGAAGTCGGGTACCGTCGCGAAAAATCGAAGCGGAGGCGTCAGCGAAGCGTCGCTTCGAGGCGGTCGACGAGCGCCTCGTTGCCGAGGTGGACCGGCACGCGCTGGTGGAGGTCCGTCGGTTCGACGTCGAGGAGCGACCGTTCGCCGTCGGAGGACCGACCGCCGGCGCTCTCGACGACGTACGCCATCGGGTTCGCCTCGAACTGGAGGCGGAGTTTCCCCTCGGGGCGGGACGCCAGACCGGGGTAGGCGAACACGCCGCCGTACGTCATCACCTGGTTCACGTCGCCGATCATCGCTCCGCCGTACCGGAGCTTCAGTTCGTCCTCTATCTCGCGGGCGTACTCGGTGAACGCGTCGGTCCAGTTCGGCACGCGCCCGCCGAAGCCGTAGACGACCGGGTCGTCCGGGAGCGCGAGGTCCTCCTCGACCGCGCGACGGTCGCCCGGCCCGCGTCGCTCCGAGGCGCTCCCGGCCTCGCCGCTCTCCACGACGTACTCCGTCACCTCGCCGTCGCGGGCGACCATCATCGTCGTGAGGGGACCGTAGAGGACGTAGCCCGCCGCGACGAGGTCCCGGCCCGACGCGGGCAGGGACGCGTCGTAGACGCCGACGATGGTCCCCATCGAGTTGTTCGACTCGACGTTCGAGGAGCCGTCGAGGGGGTCGATGGCCACCGACAGCCCCGTCCCGCAGTCGACGACCGACTCGCGCTCCTCGCTGGCGAACTCGCCGACGCCCTCGATGGCGGTGAGTCGCTCTTCGAGGAGGTCGTCGGCCCACACGTCCGCCGCGAGCTGGGTCTCGCCGCTGGGGTTCTCCTCGTCGGCCTTCCGGCGGCGACCCGCCAGCCCGCCCCGAATCTCCGGCGCGGCGGCCGCGACAACCTCGAATATCTCGTCGACTGCGTCCATCATTCGAGGGCTTCGTCGGTCGTCGCGCCCTCGAAGATGACCTGTTCGAGCGCGTCGAGGATGCGCTCGGGGTCGTCGCGCTGCCAGACGTTGCGTCCGACCGCGAGTCCGGAGCCGCCGGCGTTCATCACGGCCTCGACGCTGGAGAGGAAGTCGTAGTCGCTGACCTTCGACCCGCCGCTCATGACGACCTTCGTGTCGGCGGCGGACTTGACCGCCCACTCCATCTCCTCGGGACTACCCGGGTACTTCACCTTCGCGATGTCCGCACCGAGTTCGTGAGCGATGCGGGTACCGTAGGCGATGACGCTCTCTTTCGTGTCGTTCTTCAGCCCCTGACCGCGCGGGTACGACCACATGACGACCGGCAGGTCGTACTCGCGGTGGGCGCGCTCCTGGACGTCCCGGAACTCCTCGTACATCTCCGGCTCCCGGTTCGAACCGGAGTAGACGGTGTAGCCGACGGCGTCCGCGCCGAGTTCCGCGGCGTAGTCCACCGTCCAGTTCTGCGGCGAGTACGGCTCGCCCATCCACAGGTTGCTCGTGCCGTTCAGCTTGGCGAGCAGGGAGACGTCGTCGTCGTAGGAGGGGTAGTACGTCTCCGCGACGCCCTTCTGGACGGCCAGCGACGTGACCGCGTCGTGGGTGGCGATGTCGAAGACCGTCTCCGGGTCGAGCGTGTCGGGGACGGAACTGAAGTCGGCCGACGGTCCGTGCTCCAGTCCGTGGTCCATGGCGAGGATAAGTGACTTGCCGTCGCGCGTTACTGGCGAGTCAGTCAGCGGTATCATCGTCGGAAACTGCGGCGACGAAATATATGAATGTGGTGGTCCGCCGGAGACGATACCACCGCTACGCGGAGTCTCGGAATCTCTACTGGCGGATATCGGAACTACGAAAGTAGTAAACTTACAGCAGTTCCCGGGCGGCGTCGCGCCACGCCGTCACGGCCTCGCGGTCGAGGCCGAGCGAGTCGGCGACCCGCTCGGGGTTCGCGGTCGCCAGACTCCGGACCGACGTGATGCCGGCCTCGGCGAGTTCCGCTGCCTCGGCGTCCCCGACGCCGGACACGTCGGTCACGGGGTCGGGCTTGCTCCGCTCGCGCCACGCCGCCTCGGCCTGCTCGGCGTCCCCGCTGCCGTCCGTCGTCGCGGTACCGGCCTCCCCCCGGTCGGCCGAACCGGCCGACGCGACCCAGGCGCGCTCGTCGTCCTCGTCGTCGGTCGTCGCGACGTCCGCGTCCTCCCAGTCGCCCGAACTGGCCGCGACCCAGGCGCGTTCGCCGTCCCGGAGCCCTCGAACCTGGTCGGAGCGGTGTTCGAGGTCGTCGCCGCTGCTCTCGAACGACCACGACAGCGAGTGCTCGCGGCGCAGGCGCGCGGCGACGCCGGGGTTGACGCCCGCCTCGGTCAGCATCTCGTAGGACACGTCGCGGGCCGGAATCGCCGCCGCGTCGAACGGCGCGTCCGCCAGCGTCGAGGCCGTCGCCGGACCGACGAACTTCACGTCGGTCGGGTCGGTCACGGTCGCCTCGCTCTCGGCCGACTCGTCGGGCGCGTCGCTCTCCCCCGCGGCGTCGTCGGTCTCCCCGTTCGTGTCGTTTTCCGTCACGGCCGTCCCAACTCGTTTCCGAGTCACACTATCGGTTCTTGAATGTTTCGACGGAACGGTAGGTCGGACGGGGTCGGCGACCGGAGCGCCGGAGACGACCGTCCGGGGCCTCCCGGCAGCGTCCGAGCCGGCGACGTGACTCGGGGACGACACTCGTCCGGCACCGTCCGCCGAAACGTTCCGCTACGCTTACAACCGTGCCGGAAGCAGTTCCGCCCATGCGCGACCTCGAAACCATCGACACCGTCGGCGTGGTCGGAGCGGGCACCATGGGCAGCAGCATCGCACAGGTGGCCGCGACGAGCGGCTACGACGTCGTCATGCGCGACGTGAAAGAGGAGTTCGTCGAGAACGGCTTCGACACCATCGAGTCGAGCCTCGACCGGTTCGTCTCCAAGGAGAAGATGGACCGGTCGACGGCGGACGCGGTGACCGAGCGCATCGCGGGCACCACCGACCTCGACGACCTCGCGGACTGCGACTTCGTCGTCGAGGCCGCCGTCGAGGACATGGACGTCAAGCGGGACGTCTTCGCGGACCTCGACGCGGTCGTCGACGACGACGTGGCGCTGGCGACCAACACCAGCACGCTCTCCATCACGACCATCGCCAGCGCGACCGACCGCGAGGAGGAGGTCGTCGGCCTGCACTTCATGAACCCCGTCCCCGTGATGAAGGGCGTCGAGGTCGTCGTCGGCGAGAAGACCGACCGCGCAGTCGTCGACTTCGCCCACGAGTTCGCCGAGGAACTGGGCAAGGAGACCTGGGAGTCCGACGACAAACCCGGATTCGTCACGAACCGCATCCTGATGCCGTGGATAAACGAGGGCATCCGGGCCTACGACGAGGGCGTCGCCGACAAGGAGGACATCGACACGGGCATGAAACTCGGCACGAACGTCCCGATGGGACCGCTCGAACTCGCCGACCACATCGGCCTGGACATCTGCCTCGACGCCAGCCGAACGCTCCACGAGGAGCTGGGCGACCGGTACAAGCCCGCCTACCTCCTCAAGCGCAAGGTCGACGCGGGCGACCTCGGGAAGAAGACCGGCGAAGGGTTCTACGAGTACGACTGACGGCGGTTCGGCGCTACTTCTCCTCGACGTGCCGGACGCTGACGGCGATGCCGCGCGTGCTCTCGCTCATCTCCGGCCCGGTCATCGACGCGCGGCCGACGGCGAACGCCTTCGGCCCCTCGACGACGACCTCGTCGCCGACCCGGACGTCCTCGTCGGCGTCGACGACGCCGGGCGCGAGCACGCTGCCGTGCGGGGCGAAGGCGTCTATCTCGACGCGCTTCGTGGGGGCGTCGCTGTCCACCCAGCGGCGCGCGCCCGCGAGCGTCAGCGAGAGGACGCCGTACTGGGGCACCATCGCGGCGAGTTGCTCGCCGTCGTCGTCGTGAACCCGGAGTTTCGGGTAGCGACTCTGCATGGTGATGGACTCGAACAGGTCGTCGCCGGCGCGTTCGCCGAACTGGTAGTCGGCGATGGCGCGGACGGTGTTGTGCTGGCGCTCGCGCTTGCCGTACTTCAGTTCGTCCGACAGCGCCGACGAGAGGTTGGCCAGCGACTCCGTCGTGGTCGGGTGGTCCTCGACGGTGTACTCGAAGTCGAGGTCGAGCGCGGCCTCCACCTGCTCGCAGACGTCGCGGTACCCCTCGTCGGGGACGTGCGCGATGACCCGGGGGTAGTCGTTGCGTTCGAGGTAGCGCCGGAGCACCCTCGCGACGAACTCCTTCTCCTCGGCGCTCCACCGCCCCGTCACGGCCGAGTCGTAGTGCTGGGCCGGGTAGGTGAGTTCGAGTTCCTGCGGGACGACGCCGATGGGGCTGGTCATCGACACCTTGTGCCCCCGGAACTGGACGGCGTCGTGGTACTGGCCGTGGCTCTGGGACTCGCTGTACGGCTTCTTCGCGGAGCACGGCACCAGCACGAGGGGGTTCGAGAACCGGTTGCGATACCGGGAGGTCACGCGGTCCGCGAACCGCTGTATCTCGACGCGGCGGAGGCTGTCCTCGGTCGTCGCGGCGAGTTCGGCGTCGCGCACGACCGGCGTGCGCTGCTCGACGTACGTCCACTGCTGGTCGAACTCGCGGAACGCCGCCGTGAGCCACTGGTCGTGGCGGGCCTGCCCCTCCACGTAGTCCCGGAGCCGCCCCGCCCGGACGCGTTCGCGGACGACCGCCAGTTCCGCCCGGAGCACGTTCACGTTGTGCTCGACGCAGTCCTCGCGGTCGAACTCCGAGACGGATTGCCGGCACGCGGGACACGCGCACGGAAGTTCGTCGAGGCTATCGAGGTAGTGGCGACCCTCGGTGGTGAGATAGATTCCCTGGGTGCCGGCGACGACCGCGCGGTCGGCGTCGACGAGGTCGACCCCGGCGTAGACCAGCGTGGCGACGTTCCGCGGCGTGGCGACCCCCGGCAGGAGCAGCGCGCTGTCGGCCGGAATCGCCGACCGCGTCTCGACGACGGCGTCCCGGAACCCCGCGCCGTGCCCGACGAACCCCTGCGCGCCCGAGAGGACGTAGCCGTCCGCACCGTAGTCGTCGGCCGTCTCGGGCGCGACGACGACCGCGTTCGGGTAGTCGACCTCGGGGTACTCGACCGCGAACGACTCCATCACCTCGTCGGCGGTCCCGCCGGGGAACGCGCGGTGCGGGAGGACGGTCAGTTTCGACTCGTCGCCCTCGGGAAGGTCGCGCTCGGCGGGCCAGAGGCTGCCGGCGTCCTCCAGCACGGCCGTCCCGCGGCGTCCGCCGCTCGCCCCGTCGGCGGAGCGGCGGTCCGCTCGCTCCACGAGGGACGGCGTCGTCAGCGACTCCGCGAGGCGGAGTTCCCCGATGCGGGCCGCCCCGTCCCGCTTGTGGACCTCGAAGTACTCGGTCATGACTCCCGTTCGGGGGGCGAGCGCCAACTATCTTGCGAGACGCGACCGCCGCGGTCACGCCGTCGTGCGCCCGAGCACCCACGCGACGACCGCCAGCGTCACGCCGACGGCGAACAGGAGGTAGTTCGTCGTCCGGTCGCTGGCCAGGACGAGGTCGAAGGTGAACCGCCGGTCGGAGAACGGCCAGAACGGTCGCACGCCCATCGGGTTGATCACGTCCGCGACGAGGTGGGCGACGACCGCCAGCACGCCGACGGCGAAGCCCAGTCCCGACAGCCGCAGGACGGCGACCGGTCCGGCCTCGAACCCGAACGGGACCGCCGCTGCCGCGGCGAGCACGCCGACCGCGAGCGCGAAGACGAGCGAGTGCGTCGGCCCGCGATGGCGCAGTCGGTCGGTCTTGCCGTCGAGGTCCGGAAGGTTCGTCAGCGCGAGCGTGGCGAGACCCCCGGCGAGCGCGAGGGTCGACTCGCCGGCGGCGACGAGTGCGAAGCCCAGCGGCGCGTACAGCGCCAGCGCCACGCCGTAATGGCCCGGCCGGTGCATGCCCGGTGATTACGTTCCAGGGGGAAAACTGTCGTGGTCGATTTCGCCCCGGGAGAATCGGACAGAAACCGGTTTCAGCGTGCCGGTCCTCTCTCGTCCATGGACGGACGAACTGCAGTCGTGACCGGTGGCACCCGGGGCATCGGCGAGGCAGTCGCGGCGGCGTTCGCGGACGACGGCGCTCGCGTTGTCGTCTGCGGACGTCACGGCGACAGCGTCGAGGAGACCGTCGCAGCCATCGAGGACGCCGGCGGCGACGCGCGCGGCCTCCGGGCCGACGTGCGCGACGAGTTCGACCTGGAGCGCCTGATGGAGACGGCGGCGCGGTTCGGCGGCGACGGCATCGACGCGGTCGTCGCGTGCGCCGGCGTCTATCACGGCACGCCCGGCGAGACGCCGCTCGCCGAGGAGTCCTACTCGGCGTTCGACGACACGATGCGGACGAACGCCCGCGGCGCGTACGCGACCGTCCGCGAGGCGCTTCCGCACCTGAACGACGGTGCGCGCGTGCTCGTGCCGACGGGCGCCGTCGGTCGCGAGTCGCGGCCCGGCTACGGTTCCTACGCCGTCTCGAAAGCCGCCGCGGAGGCGCTGGTCCGCGGGTTCGCGGCAGAAGTCGACGCGACCGTCGCCGGGGTGGACCCGGGCGTCGTCGCGACGGAGATGATGGGCGAGAAGGGCGAGGGAGGGCGGAGCCCCGAGGACGTCGCCGGACTCTTCCGCTGGGCGGCGACCGAGGCTCCCGCCGAGGAGGTCGACGGCGCGGTCGTCGGCCTGAAGGAGTGGCGGCAGGCGACGCGGACCTGACGGCCCCTACTGGCCGGTCGTGACCTCGTCCGGGCGGATGCGTAGCAGGAGTCTGGGGCCGGACTCCTCGCCGAGCCGCGGATACTCCTCGACGTCCATGTACCGACGGGCGAGTCGGTTGACGTGCTCGACCGCGCCGTCCTCGGTCGCCGTGACGACCTCCCCCCGCACCGCGAGGAACCGGTTCGGGTCGTCGGGGTCGACGAGCGAGAGGGCGACGCGGCGGTCCTGGCGGACGTTGCGCTCCTTTCGCGTCCCGCGAACGGTGTTGATCAGCAGGTGGTCGTCGTCCCGGTCGACCCAGACGGGGACGACGTGGGGCGCGCCGTCGGGCAGGACGGTCGCGAAGTGCGCCAGCGTCTCCCGCTCGAACAGGTCGTCGTACCGGTCCGGAATCGTCGTCATGTTCGGGGTTCGTTAGTGACGGCACCGTCGTGCATAAGCCTGATTGCGGTGTGCTCTCCTCCCGGTGGGCCGGCCCCGCGCTCGGACTTCTCGACCGCTCGCTGCTCGGTGGGCGGCCCGAACAGCGTACGACCTCGTCAACCGAGTCGCCTGTCGACCGCCTGCGCGAATCCACGGCGGGCCTGACGAAGGATGGGGCCCGGGTCGTCGAGATGGAGGTAGTCGAAGTCGGGACGCTCGTAGCACGACCGCAGAATCTCCCGGGTCGTCCCCGTCAGCGACGGCCCGTCGACGAGCGAGGAACTCTCGCGGACGATGCTCACCAGGTGTTCGAGTTCGCCGGCCAGGTAGTGAGTGCCGACCCCGACCTCGTACCCGGGGTCGACCAGTTCGGGGCGACCGGTCGTCTGCAGCCAGTACCAGAGCGGGAACGCCGCGCCAGCGCGCGTCGCACACGCGAGCGACTGCCACATGCGGGGGTTAAGTTCGATGGGTTTGAACTCGCCGGTGGCGGCGTCCTCGACGTACTCGATGCAGGCGAGTCCGTGCCAGTCGAGGCCGTCGAGCAGGGAGCGAGCCACCGATTCGAGTTCCGGGACGTCGACCGTCTCGCGGTAGACGCCGCCGCCGCCGGTGTACGAATCGCCCCGTATCTGTCGGTGCTGGAACGTCGCCAGCGGTTCGCCGTGGTCGTACAGCGCGCCGAACACGTACTCGTCCGCCCCGTCGACGTACTCCTGGACGATGGGCGTGTGGTTCATCTTCTCCCGAATCGCCGCGGCGTCGGGCGACTCGTTCGCCGGGACGTGTTTCACCAGCTTCGCGATGCTCGACTCGCCCGGGTCGAACGAGTCGACGTACTCGTCGACGAGCAGGTTGTACCGGGACTTGACGATTCTGTCGGACTCCCAGTCGTCGGCCTCGTCGAGCAGTTCCGTCCGGGGTGCCGGAACGCCGGCGTCGTCCGCGGCGTCCATCAGCCGCTTCCTGTCGTGGGCGCGTCTCAGCGTCTCGAGCCGCGGAACGGCGAGGTCGACGTACCGGTCGAACTCGTCGTAGTACTTCGAGAGGAGGTAGGGACCCTGGGGTCGGTGCGGAACGATGGTCCGGACGTCCGGGCGGGCGGCGAGTCCCAGCAGCGCGTCCCTGTACGCGCGGAGGTCGCGGGCGGGCGGAATCGTGACCACCTCGTCGCAGTACCGCGACGCGGTGACCGGGAGGGTTTCGTCCGCGACCGCGACGATGACGTGCACGTCCGCCTGCGCCAGCGACCGGACCGACGCGTACCCGTGCGGGTACCGCGACGCCGGAATCACGACCGCGTCTCGGTCGTCCGCCATCTCAGTTCCCGCTCCGTCGTTCGTTCGCCCGGGACGCCAGCACGGGCGTTCCCCGTCCGTCGTGAGCGCGCATCTGTCCGCGGTTCGGGTACGGCGTTCCTGGAGGGTCGTTCGCCATCTCCGTAGTTACGTACACGTTCCCACTTTTATTTGTACGGGGTGCCGAGAATCCAGCGCCCCGGTCGGCGTTCGAGCAGGTCGACCGGGGTGCGACCCGGCCCCGCTTCACCGCGATGGGTGCTCGGTCGGACTACTCGGTGCTCTCCTCCCCCGACCAGTAGTCCACGGCGTCCTCGCGTCGATAGTACGCGTGATGCGTTCGCGTCTCGCGCCCGCCCGGCGGCGACCCGGCGAACACGCCGACCTTCTCCGAGTCGGGGTAGACGAGCACGTCCGGGTCGTTCATCGTCGAGACCATCAGGTACGTGAGCGGTTCGTCGGAGTCGTTGACGACCCGATGTGCGCCGGACTCGTCGGCGGGGAGAGCGACGTAGTCGCCCTCGGCGAGCGGGGTCGTCTCGCCGTCGAGTCGCAGCGCGCCCGTGCCGGCGAGGACGAACAGCGCCTCCTCGTTCCCCGTGTGGTAGTGGTACGGCCACGACCGTCGGCCCGGCGGGAGTTCGTACAGGCTACACCCCAGGTCGTCGCCGCCGGCGGCCTGGCTCAGCTGTTTCCGCCTGAAACGCGTCTCTCCACGTTCGAGCGTCGTCCACTCGACGTCGTCTGCGTTGACTCTCGCCATAGCGACCGGCACGCCCGCGGTCCGTAAAGTGCTAGGGACCTGCGGAGTGCCGACGCGGAGGTCGGGCGTGGCGTCGGACGCGGGTCAGAGCAGGTCGAGCGAGCGGAGGTCGGACTCGAGGGCGGCGCGGTCGCTGTCGTCCATCTTCCGCAGCGGACTCCGGAGCGGACCGGGGTCGAAGCCCGTCTCGCGGAGGTCGAGCACCGTCTTGACGCCCGCCATGTACGGCCCGGTCTTGAGCGCGTCCCGGACGTCGTACACCCGGCTCTGGAGGTCGCGGGCGCGCTCCTCGTCGCCGTCGTCGTAGGCCGAGTAGAGGTCGACGACGAGTTCGGGGAAGGCGTTGGCGACGGCGCTGACCATCCCCGAGCAGCCGACCTCCAGTCCGGGGAACAGCAGCGAGTCGGAGCCGGCGAGGAACGTGAGGTCGGGGTGGGCGTCGATCGCCTGGCCGAGCCACGGCACGTCCTTGCTCGAGTCCTTGAGGCCGGCGATGTTCGGAATCTCGGCGATGTCGGCGAGCGCGGACAGCGACAGCGCGTTGCCGGTCTTGCTCGGAATGTGGTAGACGTAGACGGGCAGGTCGACGGCCTCGCAGACGCGCCGGTAGTGCTCCACGGCGGCGTGGTCGTCGAGGGGGTAGTAGTACGGCGTCACGACGACGAGGCCGTCCGCGCCGACCGACTCGGCGTGTTCGGCGTGCTGGACGGTCTCGTGCGTGCTCGGCGCGCCGACGCCCGCGATGACCGGTACCTCGTCGACGGCGTCGACGACCGTCTCGACGACGCGGTCGCGCTCCTCGTGGGTGAGCAGCGGGAACTCGCCGTTGGTTCCGAGGGGGAAGACGCCGTGCGCGCCGCCGTCGACGACGAACTCCGCGTGCGCGGCCGTCGCCTCGTAGTCGACCGATTCGTCGCCGTCGAACGCCGTGACGGTCGGCGGGACTACGCCGTGCAGGTCGAGGGGGTCAGCGGACCCCGGACTGGGTGCGTTCGCCATGTCGGGAGCGTCACCGCCCGCGCCCATAAGCCGTTTCGTTCGACAGTACTTTTTCGAGTGTGAGTAAACTTTTTTAGCTGGCGCTCGTAGGATGGGGTATGAACGTCAGAGTCGAACTCACCGGTAGTCTGGTCGCGCGCACCGGTACCCGAGACGCCCGCGTCGCCGTCCCCGAGTCGGCCACCGTCGCCGACGTCATCGACAAGCTCGGCGAGAAGTGCGGCCCGCAGGCCAGCGCGGGCATCGTCGACACGCTCGGCATCCGTCCGGACACCCGCATCGTCCGCGAGTCACGCGACGCGAGCGAGCCGGTCTCCGTGAACAGCCCCGTCGAGCCGGGCGACACGGTCCGCGTCCAGCCGACGGCCTGAGACGCCGACGTCTGCGGTCGCAGCGGTAATCGAGCAGTTCCGCGTCGATACGACTCCGACGCGTCCCGGATTCTCCGGTCGCCCACGGTCGCTTCAGCAGCGCCTCCCGGCAGGTCGCCCGTCGCTCGACGCGCTCGACCCCCCGCGTTCGAGGCGGTGGCTCCGACAGGAGGTCCTCGCAGCCGAGGACCGGTTCGGGCGTCTCGCCGGGCTTCCGACCGTGGGCGTCGCGCTCGTCGCGCGGCGCGCTTCTGACCGCACGTTCGCGAGAAAAAGCGGTACGGGCCGTCTCCCCCGCTACGCTCTCGTCTGACCGACGCTCCGGCGCGGGGCGGTCGTCAGTCGTACTTTCCGGGCGTTTCCTCGAACTCGTCGCGGTGTTCGGCCGAGCAGAACCGGCGCTGGCGACCAAGGTGAACGGTGACGAACTCCTCGTCGCGGTTCTCGTACAGGTCCATGCCGCAGACTGGGCACTGTTCCATGGTGGGAGCCAGGACGCGAAGCGACAAGTTCGCTGTGGCTGCGGCGGCGGGCCCGGGACGGTCCCGACCGCGCCGCGCGGGGTCCGGTCGTGCTCGCGCGGTCATCCGCCCGTGTCGTACTTGTAGGTCGCCTCGTCGGGGTCGATGCCGAAGTCCTCGGGGGACTCCTCGACCTCCTCCTCGCCCTCGTCCGTCGGTTCGGCGTGTTTGAACCGCTCGCGGAGGCGGTCGGGCATCTCGAACGCGTCGACGTCGAGCACCACCGGCACGGCGTCGGGTTCGACGCCCTCGCGCTTCGATTCGAGGCGGTCCTGGAGCTTCGGGGGCAGGGCGCTCTCGTCGATGCGTTCGAAGCCGAACTGCGTGAGATATCCCGGTTCGCCGACGAGCGCGTACACCTCCTCGAATCCCTGGTCCCCCGCCTGCTCGACGAGACGCTCGATGACGTGCGCGCCGACGCCCTGCTGGCGCCAGGCGTCGAGGACGCCGATGCTGGTGAGTTCACATATCTCCGGCGCGTCCTCGGGCTTGTGGATGCGGATGCGGCCGAACCCGGCCTTCTCGTTGCTCTTCTCGTCGATGGCGATGACGTAATCCCGGGAGCGGAAGGCGGTTTCGTCCAGCCCCATCGCCTCGATGTGATCGAGTAACCAGACCTCCTCCCTGTTTTTGGCGTCCCGGACGTACATGTCAGGAGGTTCGCCGCGGGGAGATAAAAAGGTGTGGCGGAATCGACGGACGCTGCGTCGCTTCCGTCCAGTCGGTCCGACGCCGGAACTACAGCCCTTCGAGCGAGCGCAACTTCTGTTCGACGTCCGGCGGAGCGGCGCTCGGCCCGTCCCGGACGCGGTGGTCCGGCACCAGCAGCGGCGCCGGGTTCGAGTCCAGCGCGCTCCGGACCACGTTCTGGTCGTCCTCGTCGGTGTGGTCGATTCCCGCGGTCATCCGGGCGAGCGTCTCCACGCTGACCTGGTCGCCGTACGGTATCTCGCGCACTCGTTCGAGCACGCTCCGCTGGTCGGTCGGCAGCGTGAGCGCGACCTGCACGTCCGAGAAGTCGTCCTCGACGCCCTCGAGGTACGCGAAGACGCGGTCGAGCAGTTCGTGGTCGCCCTGGGCCTCCTCGTCCGGGTCGCGGGGGAACGACACGCTGAGAACCCGGCCGCTGGCGATTCCGAGCTGGACGTGTCGTTCGAGATACGTCGACTCGCGCGCGTAGATTCCGGCGTCGTCCATGCGCGAACCGACGCCCCTCGCCGACTTCAAGATTCCCGTCCGACCTCTCCGGTCCGGTCGCGGCGGCGCTCGCCGAACTGCGGCGGGCCGCCGACGCCGGGAGGGCGGCGTCCGTCGACTAGCGGCCCTCGAACGCGGGGTCGTCGCCGCCGAAGAACGCCGCCAGCCCGCGCTCGTAGTCGGACGACCGCGTCGCCCACGTGATAGCGTCGACCTCGGCCGCCATCTGGGTCGACAGCCCGCGACCCGCGCTCTCGGTCAGCAGGCGCTTGGTCGCGCCGTACGCGCGGGTCGGCCCGTCCGCGAGGTCGGCGGCGAGTTCCGCGACGCGCTCGTCGAGCGCCGCCGTCGCCTCGGTCGCCAGCCCCATCTCCACCGCCGCGTCGGCCTCGATGGGTTCGTCGAGCAGCGCTATCTCCTTCGCGCGCCGCAGTCCGACCAGGCGCGGGAGGAAGAACGTCGACCCGCCGTCGCCGGTCAGGCCGACGCGGGGGTAGGCGAACTCGAAGCGAGCGTCGTCGTCGACGACGACCAGGTCGCCCGACAGCGCCAGTCCGAACCCGCCGCCGGCGGCGACGCCGTTCACGCCCGTCACGACCGGCTTGCGCGCGTTGACGAGGTTCTCGATGGCGCGGTGGAGGCTCGATGCGATCTTCCGCAGCGTGCGGGCGTCGCTCGCCGCGCCGTCGAGCACGGAGAGGTCCGCGCCGCTGTTGAACGCGTCGCCGGAGCCGGTGAGGACGACGCAGCGCGCGTCGCCGTCGACGACGTTCGCCGTCGCGGTCCGGAGTTCGCGCGCCATCGCGCGGTCCATCGCGTTGTTCGTCGCCGGGCGGTCCATGACGATACGGGCGACGCCTTCGGTTCGTTCGACGCTGATGTGTTCGTACTCGACCACGTCCGGAGTTAGTGCGCCCGCGTGAAAATCGTACCCGATTCGACCGGGCGGCCTCCCGTCCGGTCCGGCGGACTCGCACGCGGCCGTCGCAGCATCGTCCTGGGCCTGAAGGTCAAGAATTTAGTACCCCATGTCGAGTAGCGTAGTGGTATGGAGCGTTTCGACGTAGCTATCGTCGGCGGGGGTCCGGCCGGCATGGCGGCGGCCGAGCAGGCCGCCCAGCGCGGGGCGGAGACGGTCGTCCTGGAGAAAGGAGTACCGCGAGCCGACCGGGACGTGCTCGGTCCGGATTCGACCGACGCCGCCGGGATGCTCGACTACTGGGTCGACCTCATGGACGAGGACTACCGCGACATCCCCGACGACGTTATCCTGCAGGAACTCGACCGCGTGGACTTCTACGGGCCGAACGAGGCCTGCGTCCTGGAGAGCACTGGCATCGAATCGTCGTACCCCGAGTTCGGGTTCACCTTCCACCGCGCGCGGATGGACGACTGGTTCCGGGAGCGCGCCGAGGCCGCCGGTGCCAGCTACCGCGTCGGCGTCGGCGTGAAGCGAGTCGACACCGACCTGGACGCCGCGCCCCGTCACACCCTCAGTCTCGCGGACGGCGAGGACGTGGCGGCCGAGTACCTCGTGCTCGCCGACGGTCCGCAGCGCCAGGTGACCCTGAACGCGCTCGACCAGTTCATGCCCCAGGGACGCTCGGTGAGCGAGCATCTCTCGCCGCCGAGGGCGAACCACATCGCCTACCAGGAGTACCGGGAGTTCCCCGAGGAGGCGTTCGAACCCTCCGCGCTCAAGTTCTGGTGGGGCGTCATGCCCGGCGAGACGGCGTACCCCTGGGTCTTCCCGAACGACGGCACCGTCGCGCGCGTCGGCCTGACGATGCCCATCGGACTGGACCTCGCCGAAGTGGAGAACCGCGAGGACTACGCCCTGCTCCGCCCCGACGACGAGCGCGTCCCGCGCGGCGGCGAGTACGTCCGCCGACTGCTCGAACGCCTGTACGGCGACGAGTACGACGTCGAGAGCGACTTTCCGCTCGTCGAAGACCGCGGAAAGTCGGGCGGAACGGAGACGTACCCCATCTCGTCGACGCACCCCATCGAGTCGCCGACGCGAGCCGGCGTCGCCGTCGCCGGCGGGGCGATGGGAACCACGAGCGCGTTCCACGAGGGCGGCTACCACCTCGCCGTCCGGACCGGCAAACTCGCCGGCGAACTCGCCGCCACCGACTCGCTCGGGGAGTACAACGACCGGTGGCGGCAGGCCATCGGCGAGGAGCTCCTGCGCAACGTCTCCTTCGCAGACATCGTCGCCGACTACGGCCCCGCGGACTGGGACCGCACGTTCTCGATGGTCGACGACCTGCTCGACGACGACCGGGAGAGCGGCATGTTCAAGAAGAAGTTCTCCTCCGGCGTCCGCGGGGCGAAGCTCGTCGGGACGTACAAGAAGACGAAGTACGGCTACCGCGACGGCAAGTACGTCCAGCTGACGGAGTCCGAGTACTCGGTCTGAGTCCGTTCGTCTCGGTCGTCGCGCGTTCCGCGGCGTTTAAACGCGCGAAACACGAAGCGGACGGCATGGCAGAACCGCGCGTACCGGGCGGTCGCGGGGCGGAACTGGACCTCCCCTGCGGCGAGTCGGTACACGTCCACGACCTCGACATGGGAATGCGGGAGTACGACTGCGCCTGCGGGGACTCCCACGCGGTCGTCACGGACGTCCACCCGCCGTCCAGGTTCGTCCCGGAGTTCCTCGTCTCCGTGCTCCGGGAGACCGTCGACACGGCCGACGACATGGGCGAGTTCGGGACGACGCACGTCATGGGTATCGTGATGGAGGAGTTCCCGGAGCAGGTCGTCAGCGAGAACACCGAGGACGACCAGGACGTCGGCTACGCGCTGGTCTGGCTGACGGACTTCGACTCGCGCCGCCTCCACGAGATCGTCGTGGAACTGCTCGTCGAACTGATGGAGCACGCCGTCAGTCACGCCGAGAACACGGACGCGATGACGCAGTTCGAGGAGGACATGCTGGACTTCGACGTCGAGGCGTTCGTCGAGCAGTACCGCCGCGAGCGCGATTTCACCGGCCCGAACGACACCGCCCGCTGAGCGGTCGCCACCTCGAACGCTCGCGTCGGTCCGGACGCCCGCGCGAGCGTCTGACGCGCGTCTGACTGAACGTTAAGGTCGCATCTTTCGTAAGGACGAATATGTCTACTCGCGGACGGGAGTTCGAGCGCATTCGTGAGGTCGTCTCGGAAGCGAGTGCCGACGAACCGCTCACCGCACGCGAGATACTGACTCTCCTGGACGAACGCGACGAGGAGTTCGAGAGCGCTCACGAGATCGCGACCGTGCTGGGTCGGCGGGCCCAGTACGGCGACGTCACCGTCATCCGCTCGTCGCCCTACCGCTACGACATCGGCGAGAGAGCGTAGCGAGCGGCGACGCCCGGTCCGGTTTTCGACCCCGAACCTACAAGGTCCGCGGGAACACCCACCTATCCGATGCTAGACGAGTTGCTCGGGCGCGCCGAACTGAAGGAGAAGATAGCGGACCTGGAAGAGGACAAACGCCACCTCGAAAGACGACTGGAGGCCGAAGGGGAGCGCCGCGCCGAGGCCGCGACAGCGCGACAGGAGGCGGAGGAGGAGGTCAACCGCCTCGAAGACCGCGTCGCCGAACTGGAGGACCGCGTCGAGCGCCTCCAGGACGACGAGTCGGACCTTGACTACCGGGGCGCCGAGACGCTGCGAGACGACCGACTCGCGGCCGTGCTCGACCGGCTCGCGTCGGTCGACGCGGGGCCGGAAGGCGCGCTGACGGCGATGGTCGACGACGACCCGTCCGAGGACGTGCGGGAGGCGTTCGGCGACCACGCCGCGCTCGTCGCGCGGGCGACGCCCTGCCTCGCGGCGACGGACGACGCCGGCCTCGTCAGCGCCGCGCTCGTCCCGCCGGACCCGCCCGAACCCTTCGTCGCGTGGGACGAGGGGTTCGACGTCGAGCGACGCTGGTTCCAGCCGACGGGGGAGTTCGCGCTGGCGCTCGTCCGCTCGGACCTGTTCGCGCTCGGCGAGTACGACGGGCGCGAACGCACCGCCTTCACGGGATTCGAGAGCGACGTGAAAGGCGACCACTCGAAGGGCGGCTTCTCGCAGGGACGCTTCGAGCGCCGCCGGGACGCCCAGATAGACGAGCACGTCGAGAAGTGCCGGGAGGCCGTCGAAGCGCGGGACGCCGACCGCCTCTACGTCGTCGGCCAGCGCACCCTGCTCTCGGAGTTCCGCGACGAAGCGACCCGGACGAGGCCAGTGGACGCGACCGGCGACCCCCGCGACGCGCTCGACGACGCGTTCCACGAGTTCTGGACGACGCGGCTCTACCGGATTTAGCCCCGGCCGACCCGCGAGAACGTGCGCGTGACGCGGACTCCCCCGTTCGTCGCGCGACTCGACCGCGCCCGTCAGCGATTCGCTACCGTCGCTCCGCGTCCCATCTCGGTCTGGTAGGCGCGAGCGTCGACGCCGGCGTCCGCGAACGCTTCGAGCATCGCGCCCGCGACGGCGGTGCGGTCGTCGTCCCGACAGACCGCCAGGATGCTCGGCCCGGCACCGCTGATGGCGACGCCGGTCGCGCCGGCAGACAACCCGGCGTCCCGGACCTCGCCGAACCCGTCGACGAGCGACGTGCGCGAGGCGGTGACCGCGCCGTCGCGGAGTCCCCGACCGACGAGTTCGGGGTCGTCGCGGAACATCCCCGCGGTGAGCGTCGCGGCGTCGCCGACCGTTCGAACGTGGTCGTCTCGCGACACGGACTCGGGAACGACCTGCCGCGCGTCGCGGGTCGAGACGACGGTCTCCGGCAGACACGCCACCAGGGAGATGGTGGCGTCGACCTGCGTTATCTCGTCGTCGACGACCGCGGTGAACCCGCCGAGGATGGCCGGCGCGACGTTGTCGGCGTGGGCCTCGCCCGAGACGGCCGCCTCGCCCTCCGCCGCGATGCGGACGAGTTCGCGCTTCGTCAGCCCCCGGTCGTAGCACTCGTTCAGCGCGACGGCCGCACCCGCAGCGCTCGCGGCCGACGACCCCAGTCCGGACGACGGACGCACGCCCTTGTCGATGCTGATGTGGGCCGGAGCGTCGAGTTCCCTGGCGACGACGCCGGCCGTGTTCTCCGCCGGGTCCTCGGGCACGTACTGGCTGCCCGCCCCCTTCACCTCTATCGTCGTCTCCTCGGCGCGCTCGACGCGCACCACGTCTGCGGGCCGCCCGAGCGCCAGTCCGAACACGTCGAAGCCGCTTCCGAGATTGGCGCTAGTCGCGGGAGCCCGTACGGTGACCATGGAGTACGTATCGAAAGGACGCCCAAAAACCTTCGGCTCGCCCGCCGCGCTGCGGGGCTTACGCCTCCGAGTCGGTAGCGACCGCTTCGCGTAGCGTTCCGACCTCGGCGACGCGCTCGGCGTGGGCGTTGTGCTGGTGGATGGACTCGTCGTTGCTCTGTTTCATCGTCACGACCGCGTCGTCGGGCAGGTCCGGGAAGTGCTCGACGACGCCGTGGGCCATGTCGCGCACGCAGTCCTCGACGAACTTCGCGTTCGCGTGCGCCTCGTAGGTCATGTGGTCCTCGTCCGGGCGCTTGGCGAGGTTGTAGATGCGGGCGCTCATCGAGTCCCGGGCAACGTCGATGAGTTCGTGCATGTCAACCTCCGGCGCGCCGACGCTCTCGACGGTGAGGGTGGCGTGGCCGCGCTGGGCGTGGCCTGCTTGCGGAACCGCCTGCAGGAACTCCCGCACCTCCGTCTCGCCGACGCCGAGGTCCCGGAGTTTCTCGCGGGCGCGGCCCTCCATCATCCCCTGCGAACAGGGACAGACCGTCATGCCGGTGACGCGCGCGCCGATCTCTTCGGTCGTCTTTTCGTCCGTCGCGGTCGCGCTGGCGAGGATGTCGACCGTCGCCTGCGTCGGCCGTTCGCTCTCGGGCGTCTCGTCGCGGACCATGAACTCCGCCTCCATGCTGACCTCCGCCTTCGTCGTGTACTCGTGTTTGGCCAGCAGGCGTTCGGCGGCGTCACCGCAGACGTCCTCGACGCGGAACGTCGGTTCGCTCACCGCGTCTTCGAGCACCTCGTCGACGACCTCCATGTTGCGGCTCATGTCCGCGCCTTTCCGCCAACTCGGCAGGTCGACGAGCACGTCGAACTCCGCCATCAGCACGTAGGGTCGCTTGTCGGGCCGGGCGACTTCGACCAGTTTCTCGACGCCCGTAACGCCGACGCGGTTCAGTCCCACCGTCACGTCCGGTTCGGTCGCCTGTACGTCGGGCAATTGCTCTTTCATTGTCGAACCCTTGTCACAGACAGGCTTAGAGGCTTCCGGTTCCGGCAGCGACGCGACCCGACGATACAAACGTCGAGTCCGAGCACGGCGTCCCGTAGCCTTTTAAGGAGTGGCGGCCCGAAGCGTGAACGATGACTGCACAGGCTGTCCAGCAGGACGAACTCGTGGCCGTCATCGGCCTCGAAGTCCACGTCCAGCTGGAGACGGACACGAAGATCTTCTGCGGCTGTTCGACGGACCAGGACGACGCCGAGCCGAACACCTACACCTGCCCCGTCTGTCTCGGCCTGCCCGGGGCGCTCCCCGTGCTCAACGAGGCAGCCGTCGAGTCCGCCGTCAAGGTCGGCAAGGCCATCGACGCCGACATCCCGGAAGAGACGCGCTTCCACCGGAAGAACTACTTCTATCCCGACCTGCCGAAGGGCTTCCAGATCACCCAGTACGACGCCCCCGTCTGCCAGGACGGTGAACTGGAGATAGAGGTCGGCGGCGAACGCCGCACCGTCGGCATCCAGCGCGCTCACCTCGAAGAGGACCCCGGCAGCCTCCAGCACCAGGGCGGCAACATCGACACCGCCGACTACACGCTGGTCGACTACAACCGCGCCGGCGTCCCGCTGATGGAGATCGTTACCGACCCCGACTTCCGAAGCGCCGACGAGGTCCGGGCGTTCCTCGCCAAACTCGAAGAGGTGCTGGAGTACCTCGGCGTGTTCGACAGCGCCCGGGACGGGAGCCTCCGCGTGGACGCGAACCTGAGCATCGTCTCCGGGGAGGAGGTAGACGACGTGAGCGGCATCGACGAGGCGACGCTGGAGTCGGCCAACCGCACCGAAGTGAAGAACATCTCCAGTCACAAGGGTGCGGAGAAGGCGCTGGCGTACGAGGAGACGCGCCAGAAGAACGCCATCCAGCGCGGTCGTGAGGTCGAACAGGAGACGCGCCACTGGGACGAGACGCGGGGAATCACGGTCTCGATGCGGAGCAAGGAAGCGGAGAAGGACTACCGTTACTTCCGGGAGGCCGACCTCCCGCCGCTGCAGGTCTCCGACTGGAAGGAGAAACTCTCGATTCCGGAACTACCGGACGACCGTCGAGAGCGCTTCCGGGCGGAGTACGGTCTCAGCGAGGAAGCCGCGAGCAAACTCACCTCGACGAAGCAGGTCGCGGACTTCTACGAGGACGTCGCAGAGACGTTCGACCCGGACCTCGCCGCGACGTGGGTCGCGGACAACCTGCTCGGCGAACTCAACTACCGCGACATGGCTATCACGGACGTCGAGGAACGCCTCGACGAGTTCACGCGTCTCGTCGAACTGGTCGCCGAGGACGAGATCACCACGAAGAACGCCGAGGAGGTCGTCCTCAGGGAGATGCTGGACGAGGGCGACGACCCGGAGACGATCATCGAACGCGAGGGGCTGGGCAAAGCGGATTCCGGCGAGGTCGAAGTGGCCGTCGAGGACGCTATCGACGAGAACCCCGACGCGGTCGAGGACTACCACGCGGGCGAGGGCGGTGCGCTTAACTTCCTCGTCGGGCAGGTCATGCAGAAGACCGGCGGGAGCGCGGATCCGGGTGCGGTGAACGAGCTGCTGCGCGAGCGACTCGAGGAGTAGGGCGAACAGGCGGCGTCGGACTCGATTCGCGAGGGGCGTGCCGCGCTCCGGCCGAGACCCCGTCGCGGCGGTCGGTCAGGTCACGCCGGGGGATGGGCCCGCCTTCCGATTTAAGGGTTCGCGTCGTCCAGAAGACTGGTCCCGGGGTAGTCATCGTTTTACACGTCGAGACGCAACGAACGGGTATGACTGACCCCGGGGACCTCGACGTGACGCTGGTGGACGGCTACGTCGACGAACCCGCCCACTTCGGCGTGCCGCCGTACATCTCGACGTATCCGCGGTACACCGCGGGCGGACTCGTCGACGCGGGGGTGCCGGCGGAGCAGGTGACCTACCACACCATCGACGAACTGCGCGACGACCGGTCGAAGTGGCGCGACGTGGCCGACGCCGACCTCTTCGTCTACATCGGCGGGATGACCGTCCCGGGCAAGTACGTGGGCGGGACGCCGGCGGAACCGGACGAGGTGAAGGAGATGGCCTGGACCGCTGAGGGGACGAGCCTCATGGGCGGCCCGGTGAAGTTCGGCGTCGGCGACGAGAACGCCGGCGGGACCGAGACCGAGCGCGACGACCTCGATTTCGACTTCGTGGCGAAAGGCGACGTGGAGGCGGCGGCCCACGACCTCGTCGCCAGCGGCCTGGAGGGCTTCGGGAACCGCATGCGCGACAACGAGGAGATAGACCGCTGGGCCGCGAAGGGAGCGTTCGTCGTCGAACAGCACCCGAACCATCCCGAGTATCTCATCTGCGAGATGGAGACCTCGCGGGGCTGTCCGTACCGCTGTTCGTTCTGCACGGAACCGCTGTACGGCAACCCCTCCTTCCGCCGGCCCGACTCGGTCGTCGCGGAGGTCGAGAGCCTCTACGACCGCGGCGCGCGTCACTTCCGTCTCGGTCGCCAGGCGGACATCCTCGCGTACGGCGGCGACGGCGAGAAGCCGAACCCGGACGCGCTGCGCGACCTCTACGGCGGCATCCGAGAGGTCGCCCCGGACCTCGAGACGCTGCATCTCGACAACATGAACCCCATCACGGTCGTCGAGTGGCCGGACCTCGCCCGGGAGGGAATCCGGGTCATCGCCGAACACAACACGCCCGGCGACACCGCCGCCTTCGGCCTGGAGTCGGCCGACCCCCTCGTCCAGGAGGAGAACAACCTCAACGTCACGGCGGAGGAGTGCTTCCGGGCGGTGAAGATAGTCAACGAGGAAGCGGGCTGGCGGCCTGGAGAGGACCCGGATGCCCACCGCGCCTCGATTGCGAGCGGCGACGCCGCGAACGACGTCCCCACCCCCGGTCCGGACGCCGCGAACCGACTGCCGAAACTCCTGCCGGGTATCAACCTGCTGCACGGGCTGAAGGGCGAGCGCGAGGAGACGTTCGAGCACAACAAGCAGTTCCTCGACCGGGTCTACGACGCCGGTCTGACGTTGCGCCGGGTGAACATCCGGCAGGTGATGGCGTTCGACGGGACGGAGATGAGCGACGTGGGTGCGGACATCGCCAGGGACCACAAGAAGCTGTTCAAGCAGTACAAGCAGGAGGTCCGCGAGGAGATCGACAATCCGATGCTCCAGCGGGTCGCCCCGGCGGGGACCGTGCTTCCGGACGTCCACCTCGAGTACCACCAGGACGGCCGGACGTTCGGTCGCCAGCTCGGTACCTATCCGCTGCTCGTCGGTATCCCCGGCGAACGCGAACTCGGACGGACCGTGGACGTGGCGGTGGTCGACCACGGATATCGCTCCGTCACGGGCGTTCCGTATCCGCTCGACGTGAACAGCGCGTCGATGGACGAACTCACCGCCATCCCGGGGCTGGGACGACAGCGCGCCGGGAACATCCTCGTCGACCGGCCGTACGAGTCCCCGGAGGAACTCGCCGACGTGGTAGACGTGGACCTCTCGAAGTTCGCTCGCGCGGGCGCGAACAAGGAACGGAGCGGAGCGGAGTGAACGCGTCCGCTCGCGGGACGTCGGGAGTGCAGATTTTTCGAAGGCCGTTGCCCGCAACGGTGACGGCGCAGAGCGGTCGACGAAACGGGCGGTAGAACCGCGAGCGTCGTAGACGCGAGGACGCCCGACGAAGTAAAAGGGTCGTCTCTAGAACTCTTCTTCGATGATCTCGCCCACCGCGAAGTTGGACTTGACTTCCGTGATCTCGACTTTCACGCGCTCCCCGATTTCGGCGCCGGGAACGATGATGACGTACCCGCGTTCGACGCGCGCGATGCCGTCTCCCTGTTTGCCGATGTCCTCTATCTCGACGTACCGGACCTCGCCGGACTCGACCGGCGGCTGCGGTTCCGAGGAGACGGACTCGTCGCCGGCGCTGTTCTCGGTGTCGGTAGACTCGGTCTCCGTCTCGCGGGAGATGAGTGCGACCCGGTAGGTCTCGCCCGGTTCTACAGACCCTGTATCGATCTCTCGGCGTGGAACCGAGACGACGTACTCGTCGCCTTTGGTAGTAACGTCAGCACTGAACAGACACAGGAGTTTATCAGAGATTTCCAATGGTCGTAGACCTCCAATCGAAACCAAGTAGTCAACCATTAAAGAAGTATCGACGCTCGCCGTTCCGACTCCCGCGAGCCGGAGTCGACGGACGGAGCCGGTCCGGAAGCCGTAGCGACTCCGTCAGAAGCCCTTGCCGAGCAGTTCGCGGGCGATGATGTTCTTCTGAATCTCCGTGGTCCCCTCGTAGATCTGGGTGATCTTGGCGTCCCGGTAGAACCGCTCGACGTCGAAGTCGTTGACGTACCCCGAGCCGCCGTGAATCTGGACCGCCTCGTCGGCGACTTCGACGGCGATGCGGGAGGCGTACTCCTTGGCCATCGAGGCGAGCTGCGTGAGGTCGCCGTCCTCGTTCTCGACGCTCCAGGCGGACTTGTACGTCAGGTTGCGCGCGGCCTCCGTCTGCGTGTGCATCTCCGCGAGCTTGTGCTGGATGGCCTGGAACTCGCTGATGGACTTGCCGAACTGCTCGCGCTGCTGGGCGTAGTCGAGCGCGCGTTCGCAGGCTCCCTTGGCGATGCCGACGCCCTGGGCCGCGACGGAGGTTCGCGTCTCGTCGAAAAACTGCATAAGCTGGAGAAAGCCCATCCCGCGCGTGCCGACGAGGTTCTCCTCGGGGACGCGCACGTCGTCGAAGATGAGTTCCGCCGTGTCGCTGGCGCGGATGCCGAGCTTGCCCGTTATCTTGTCGGCCTCGAAGCCGTCGCGGTCGGATTCGACGATGATCTGGGAGAACCCGGAGTAGCGGTCCTCGGCCTCGGGGTCGGTCTGGCACATGACGACGAAGTAGTCGCCGACGGACCCGTTCGTGATCCACATCTTGTTGCCGTTGATGACCCACTCGTCGCCGTCCTTCTCGGCGGACGTCGAGACCGACGAGACGTCCGACCCGGTGTCGGGTTCGCTGATGGCGGTGCCCATGATGGCCTCGCCCTCCGCGATGGGAGTGAGGTACTCCTCTTTCTGCGCTTCCGTCCCGAACTCGATGATGGCGTCCGCGCCGAAGGCGGTGCTCGTGATGCAGAGTCCGATGCCGGGGTCGACCGCGAACAGTTCCTCGGTGATGATCGCGGTTTCGAGCGGCGAGTAGCCTGCGCCGCCGTACTCGACGGGGATGTTCGCCCCGGTGAGCCCCATCTTCGCCGCCTCGTCGATTATCTCCCAGGGGTACTTCTCCTCCTGGTCGTACTCCTTCGCGATGGGTTCCACCTCGTTCTCCGCGAAGCGCCGCACCTCGTCGCGGATAGCCTGTTGTTCCTCTGTCAGTCCGAAGTCCATGACACGACGTTACGGGGCCACGGATAAATCGTTTTGTAACCGTGAATAAACTCACCGAGAGTTTGTCGTTAGCGATAAAGAAACGTTGAAACGCCCCCATGTTGAGCATTCGCGCATGGAGCTAGACGATATCAACACCATAACGGTTCTCGGTGCAGGGAACATGGGCCACGGCATCGCCGAAGTCGCGGCGCTGGCCGGCTACGACGTCAACCTGCGGGACGTCGAGGAGGAGTTCGTCGAGAACGGCTACGACCAGATCGAGTGGAGCCTAGGTAAACTCGCGGAGAGGGACCAGATCAGCGAGTCGGAGGCCGACGCCGCGCTCGACCGGATCACGCCGCTGGTCGACCTCGAAGAGGCGGTCGCGGACGCTGACTTCGTCGTCGAGGCGGTGCCGGAGAAGATGGACATTAAGAAGGAGGTGTACGACGAACTGGAGGAGTACGCCCCCGACCGGGCCGTCTTCGCCACGAACACGTCCAGCCTCTCGATCACCGAACTGGCCGAGGTCACCGAGCGTCCCGAGCAGTTCTGCGGGATGCACTTCTTCAACCCGCCGGTCCGGATGCAACTCGTCGAGGTCATCACCGGCGCGCACACGGACGAGGAGACGCTTGAGGTCACCGAGCAACTCGCCGAGGACATGGGCAAGACGCCCGTCCGAGTTCGCAAGGACAGCCCCGGATTCATCGTCAACCGAGTGCTCGTCCCCCTGATGAACGAGGCGGCGTGGATGGTCGAGTCCGGCGACGCCACGGTCGCCGAGGTCGACAGCGCCACGAAGTTCGACATGGGCCTGCCGATGGGGAGCTTCGAACTCGCGGACCAGGTCGGCATCGACGTGGGTTATCACGTCCTCGAGTACATGAACGACGTGCTCGGCGACGCCTACGAGCCCTGCCCCCTGCTTGCGGAGAAAGTCGAGGCGGGGGACCTCGGCAAGAAAACCGGCGAAGGATTTTACGACTACGAGGACGGCGGCGCCGACGTCCCGACGGACGCCGGCAGCGAAGACATCGTCCTCCGCCTCCAGGCCGTGATGGCCAACGAGGTCGCGAAGCTCGTCGGCGGCGACGTCGCACCCGCCGACGAGGTGGACGAGGCCGTGATGCTCGGCGCGGGCTTCCCGGAGGGACCGGCCAAGATGGCCGACAACGCAGGACTGGCGACCTTGCTGGAGACGCTCGAAGAACTGTCCGAGGAGACCGGCGCGGCCCGCTACGTGCCCGCCGACTACCTCCACGAGCGCGCCGAGGCGGGCGGCTTCTACGACGACGAGAGCGACGACGGCCGAGCCGAGTACGAGACCATCCGCGTCGAGCGCGACGGCGACGTCGCGAACGTCGTCCTCGACCGACCGCACCGCATGAACACCGTCAGCGAGCAGTTGCTCGACGAACTCGGCGACGCCGTCGACGACCTCGGCGCGGACGACGACGTGCGCGCCCTGCTTCTCACGGGCGAAGGTGGCAAGGCGTTCTCCGCGGGCGCGGACGTCCAGAGCATGGCGGCGGGCGGCGGCGACCCGCTCTCCGCCGTCGAACTCTCGCGGAAGGGCCAGGAGACGTTCGGCAAGCTGGAGACGTGTCCGATGCCGGTCGTCGCGGCCATCGACGGCTACTGTCTCGGCGGCGGCATGGAGATGGCGACCTGCGCCGACCTCCGCATCGCCACCGAGCGCTCGGAACTGGGACAGCCCGAACACGACCTCGGCCTGCTCCCCGGCTGGGGCGGCACCCAGCGCCTCCAGCACATCGTCGGCGAAGGTCGCGCGAAGGAGATAATCTTCACCGCCGACCGCTTCGACCCCGAGACGATGGAAGACTACGGCTTCCTCAACGAGGTCGTCGCGAACGACGAGTTCGAGGACCGCGCGTGGGAACTCGCCCGCGACCTCGCCGCCGGTCCGCCCATCGCCCAGAAGTACACCAAGCGCGCGATGCTGAAGGGCTGGGAGGACACCGACGCCGGCCTCGAAATCGAGTCCCAGGCGTTCGGCCACCTCATGAGCACCGACGACCTGATGGAGGGCGTCACGGCGTTCATGGGCGACGGTGAGCCGGACTTCCAGGGCAAGTGAGGACCGCGCCGCGCTCGTGACCCCGCTGGCCGTCGCGGACTCGAAGGGGAAATGCTCGCTCGAAACGCCTCTCGCGTGGGAACCGTTGACGGCCGATTCGGGCGCTGTCGGGCGAAGACGGAAGGTTTAAACTAATCTGGGCGGAATCAGGAGATGCGTTGGCTCCGTTGGTGTAGTCCGGCCAATCATTTCGGCCTTTCGAGCCGATGACCTGGGTTCAAATCCCAGACGGAGCACTCTTCTGCCGCCTTCTCGCGGTTTATTTTCCCTCGTAACAAAGCGTTCGTCATCGCCGCCGTACCGTTCGCCAATAGGAACGGTAATACCATTACTCCTGCTATCAGACCTCATTCGCGAATTTTCATTACTCGGGGGTCGTATCTACGGACGGATTTCCAGCGCCACAGCGATAGCGACAGGAACGGTGATCGGCGCAGTTGCGAAATCCAACGGGGGAGAAACAGTATGGTATCGACCGAAACACGGAACGAGGCGGAGGAGTATCTCGGGCAGGTTCCGAGCTGGATAGAGAACCTCGCCGAACCGGCCGGCGACCACAGCTGGAAGCTCATGCGAGATCTGGAGCTCGAGGAGACCGACCTGTCCGCACGGGAGAAGGCGCTCGTCGGGGTCGGCGTCGCGGCCGCCATCAAGTGCCCGTACTGCACCTACTTCCACAAGGAGGACGCGCGGATGGAGGACGTGACGGAGGACGAACTCGCGGAGGCCGTCAACCTGTCCAGCGCGACCCAGTACTTCTCGACCATCCTCCACGGGTCGGAGGTCGACATGGACGAGTTCGTCGACGAGACGAACGAGATCGTCGAACACGTCAAAGAACAGCGGGCGGCGGCGGGCGCCGACTGACTCGACGGCTCGCCGTCTACTTATTCGCGGTTCGTTCGAACTGTCGTCCTCGGAGCGGCGACCGGTCGTGCCGTCGGGCCGGCGACCGCGAACGTCGAACGCGTCGACGTGTCGCGAGTTCGGTCGCGCCGTGACGCCGGCGACCACCTTCGGAGGCGACCGGGCCGGAACTTTATTTCTCGCTCGCACGGGTGGGTTCCCGCATGGCAGAGACACTGGGCGAAATCGTCGCGACGTCGCTCCGCGAACTCCAGTCGGGGCTCGCCGACGCCCTTCCGAGGCTGGTGTCCGCGTTGCTCTTCGTGACGGTGGCGTACTTCGGCATCAAGGTCGCGCTCTCGGTCGTCAGGTCCGCGCTGGCAGGCATCTACTCCGACCAGGACCTCGTCGTGGGCCTGTTCACGACCATCGTGGGCGTCTTCCTCTGGTTCGGGGCGGCGCTCACCCTGCTGAAGATACTCGGCATGGGCGAGATAGCGGCGAGCCTCGGGACGGCCACGGGGTTTCTCGCGCTCGGCGTCAGCTACGCGCTCTCGAACATGATCGCCGACACGGTCGCGGGCGTCTACCTCCTCCGGGACCCCGACTTCAACGTCGGTGACACGGTGACCGCGGGCGGCGTCACGGGGACGGTCCGTAGCATCGAACTCCGGAAGACGCGCCTCGAGGTCGACGGCGACGTGGTCGTCCTCGGGAACGGCGAGGTCGAGGGCAGGTGGACGCGGATGACGACGCGGCCGGAGACGACCCGCGGCGACCCCGAACGCCCCGACGACGGCGTTACACCGCCGGAGTGACGACCGCCTGCCGTCGGTCGCGGCGCACGCTCGACCCGACGGCCCGCCGACCGTCGGCCGCCGACCTCCCGTCCCCCTCGGGCGGAACGGGTGGCGGGTGCGTTCGCCTCCCCAAACGGTTACCGGCTCGCCGTCGAACGGCACGGGAGGAAATCCGACCATGGACGAGAGGGGAGGGTCCGTCGTCGAACGCACCCGGACGGCGTACGAGCGCGTCGCGTCGGCGCTCCGAACGGATTTGGGGACCGAGCGGGCGAACCGGGTAGCGCGCCTGCTGGTCGTGGAGGCGCTGGCCGCCGCGGTCCTCGGCGAGCGGGACCCGGACCTCGCCGCCGCGCTCGACGAACCTGGGCCGTCCGGCGAGAGGACGGCGGACGTGTCGTCGGCGCTCGACGCCGTGGAACCGGACCTGCGCGGATTCGTGCGCGAGATTCGGAGCGACGGCATCGGATCCGACGCGACCGCGCCGGGTGCCGACGGGTGCGACCGCGACGCGCTGGGACGCGTCTACGAAGCGCTCGCTCCGGCCGAGCGACGCCGCGAACGGGGGGAGTTCCACACCCCGTCGGCCGTCTGCGACCTCGTCACGCGACTGACCGTCACCGACGCGGACGACGTCGTCCTCGACCCGGCGGCCGGTAGCGGACGGTTCCTGGCGAGCGCGCACCGGCGACTCCGCGCGCTGGGGACGGACGACGGACGGTTGCTCGACCGCCTGTTCGGCGTCGAGGTACGCGCCGCTCCCGCTCGCCTCGCCGAGACGGCGCTGGCGCTCCGGGCCGGCGACGTTGCTGACGACGAGCGTACCGGTGCGGCTCCAGACGACGCGAACGTCCGGGTCGCCGACTTCTTCGCGGTCGACCCCGGCGACCTCCGGAGCGACCCGGCGGGGTTCGACGCCGTCGTGGGAAACCCGCCCTACGTCCGCCAGGAGGCCATCGGGGCGCGCGCGAGGGTCCGCCGGCATCTCGCCCGCCTCGACGCGACCGACCTCTCGGGGCGCTCGGACCTGTCGGTCTACTTTCTCACCCACGCGACGGAGTTTCTCGCCGACGGCGGTCGACTCGGCTTCGTGGTGAGCGACCGGTGGCTCGACACCCGCTACGGCGAGGACGTCCAGCGGTTCGTCCGCGACCGATATCGCGTCGAGGCGGTCGTCACCTTCGACCGGCAGGCGTTCGACGACGCGCTGGCGGGGGTGACGATGCTGGTGCTCGAACGCGAGCGCGACGACCGCCGTCGGGCCGAGAACGTGGCGACGTTCCTCCGGCTCCGCGGCGACCGCCCCGTCGAGGGCGTCGCGGCGCTCGTCGAGCGGTCCCGCGACCCCGACGAACTCGTCGTCAGGGACGACTACCGGTTGCTCGCGCGCCGGCAGGCCGACCTGGCGAACGAACGCGCGTGGCGGCTCTCGTTCGCCGCACCGCCGGCGTACTTCGACTACCGGAGCGCCGCCGACGTGGTCGGGCTGGACGACGTCGCGCACGTCTCCCGCGGAGTCACCAGCGGTGCCAACGAGTTCTTCTACGCCAGGACGGAGGCGTTCGAACGTCGCGGCGTCGCGGAGTACGCCGCACCGCTGCTGCGGGCGTCGGGGCAGGTCGACCGAATCCGGTTCGACGACGCCGCGGCGGCGGAGTGGCGGGTGCTGGACGTTCACGACCTCGTCGCGACCGCGCCGACGGCGGCGACCGGCGACTCGGCCCGTTCCGGCGAGGCGAGCGACGGGCCGAACGGGACGCGCGTCGAGCGGTGGCTTCGGCGCGAGGGCCACGACGCTCTCGCCGACTACGTCGCCTGGGGGCGAGGGCAGGGGTTCCACGACCGGCGGAGTTTCGACGGCGACGACGTCTGGTTCGACCTCGGCGAGACGTCCCCGGCACCGCTGTTGCACACCCGGTTCACGTGGCGGACGCACCGCACCGTCTGGAACGAGGCGGACGCCGTCGCCGACCAGCAGTTCTACGAGATACGTCCGGACGAGGACGTCGACCCGCTCGTGCTCTGTGGCCTGCTCAACGCGCGGGTCACCGCGCTCGCCTGTGAACTCCTCGGGCGACGCGCGGGCGGTGACGGGATGGTACGGCTCCAGCAGACCGTCTACGAGACCGAGCGCGTTCCGATTCCCGACCCGCGGACGTTCGACGACGGAGAACGGAACGCCGTCCGCGAACGCGTCCTCTCGCTGATGGACGCCGAGGCGGACGCCGACGCCGACCGGGCGACGGCGCTGGACCGCCTCGACGAGGCCGTCCTGTCGACGGTCGGTATGACGGGGCGAGCCGACGACGTCGAGCGAGCGCTGTCGCGGCTGGTCGAGGAGCGCCGACGCGGGGCCGCCAGAGCGTCCGGCGTCATGCTCGACCGCGACCGACCCCCGTAGCCCGCCCGGTCCAAAGGGTCCGCCCCGGGTCGGTCGGCTCCCCCGACCACGACGGAGAGTCTCCCGCGGCCGTATCGCCGACCGGTGGGGCGACCGAAGAACGACGGCGACGCCGCCCTCGCTCGGCGGCCGCACGTTGCCGTCGGTACGGCGCGTAGCGCTGTCCGTACATTTATTAGTTGTGGCCCCCTCAGTTCTGCCGAGTACCACGGAGCGCCCGAGCCGACACCCCCGACACTGATTTCGACGGCACGGAACACACAATGAACGAAGGGCCTCGGCAGACGACCGCTTTGCTCTCCACTCCAGCCGTCGGGGCGGACGACGACGCGGAGTGCGTCGAACGGTTCGCCGGGAACGACGTCGACGGCGAGTACGCTCTGCTGGTGACGTACGACCGCTCACCGGAGGAGTTGCTGGCGTCGTGGCGCGCGCGAGTCGACGCCGACCCGGCGGAACTCGGCATCGTCTCGGTCCGCGACGCCGACGACGTCCCGAACTCTATCGACGGAACCAGCGTCGTCTCGCTGACCCGTCCCGTGAGCCTCGGCCGACTCCAGACCGCCATCCATCTCTTCGTCGACGGCTGGGACGACGCCCCGACGGTCGTCTGCTTCGACTCGATAACGGCCGTGCTCGACTACGTCGGACGGGTCGCCACCTTCCGTTTCCTTCGCTCCCTCCTGGTCCGGTTGGCCGAGACCACCGTCGACTCGCACTTCCACCTCGATCCGGGCGCCCACGACGAGCGGACGATCGCCACGCTCCGACCGCTGTTCGACGTGGTGGTCGGCGACCTCCCGGCCCCGTACGCGGACGACCTCTCGCCGGACGCGCTCGCGGCGATTTTGGAGTCGCGCCGCCGCTGGCTGGCGATTCGGTATCTCGCCGAGGTGGGCGACTCGGCGACGGTCGCCGACGTGGCCGCGCGAGTGGCGGTCTGGGAGTCGCCGAGCGGGGACCCGAGCGCCGACGTTCGCGAGCGCGTTCGCATCACGCTGCACCACCTCCACCTCCCGGAACTGGCCGAAACCGACGTGCTCTCGGTCGACGGCGACGTCGTGACCGCCACGGTGGACGGCGACGCGCTCGAACGGTACGTTACCCTCGGCGACGCCGGGGGGAGCGACGGCGACGAGCGGTCGCCGCCCGACGCCGGGGAAGTCGTCGGCCCCCGACTGACGGGTCCCGACGAGACGTCCGGTGAGGAGGTGTACTGGACCGTCTACGGGACGGACCGCGACTCCATCGTCGTGTCGCTCGCCCGTGCGCTCGCGGCCGTCGAGGACTGCTCGCCGACCGACCTGCGGCCGCTGCAGGCTGTCGTGGACGTCGGCGCGCTCCAGCGACTCGCACGGCGAGAAGGAATGAGCGTCCACGCGACGTTCCAGTACGGCCCGTACAACGTGGTCGTGGACGGCGGGGAGATCAAGGTGTTCGAGCGGTCACGCTAACCACTCGTCGGGCTTGGTGTCGTAGTCCACTTCCGTCGCCGCGATGTCCTCGACCTCGCCCCACGGCAGGTCGCTGATTTCGAACTCCTCGCCGTCGTAGCGGATGAGTTTGCCCTGCTCTTCGGGTTCCGGTTCGCGGTCGCGTCGCCGCGCTATCTCGGCGTCGCGCTCGTCGACCTCCTTCACGATGGTCTTGAGGTTGACGGGCCGCCCCCAGAGGTCGAAGATGCGCTCGAGCGTGCGCTGGGCCTGGTCGATGTCGAGCATGACCCCGTTGTAGTGGTGGCCCAGCAGGAGTTCGTTCCGGTTCCGGTAGTTGCCGTCGTACACCGCGACGGTCGGCTTGCCGAAGTTGGTGAACTGCAGCATCAACTTCTTCTTGACGTCCTCGTACTCCGTGCTCGACACCCGGTAGTCGCCGGTCGTCTGGCTGAACTCGTAGGTGAAGTACTCGTTGTCGACGACGAACTCCTTCGTGAGGAAGCCGTCGAGGAACGTCACGTCGTTGTGGCTGGCCCGCACCTCGTACATCTGGTCCCAGCCGGCGGTGTACTCCACGTCCGCGATGGCCTCCTCGACGTCGTCGTAGCGCGCGTCGTCCACCAGGTAGCGCGCGTAGTGCTCCAGGTCCTCCTGGCTCACCGCCTCCAGGAAGCCACGGTTCTGTAGCTTGCACAGCGAGAAGTGTCGCTCTGCCAGCCCCTCGTAGGTAAGCACCTTCCAGGGGTGCTCGCCGACGTCTATCTCGCCCGCCATCGCCCGGTCTATCGCCTCGCGGTCGACCTTCTCGTCGGGGAGGTCGGCCACCGCGTCGAGGTCCTCCGGGTCGATGCCGTCGAGCGCGGGGTCCGGTTCCAGAAGCTCCATCACGCGGTCGAAATCGACCACGTCGTGGAAGTTGCGCCACGTGATGCCCTCGACGCGGAGGAGTTTCCGCGCCACCTCGCGGCGGTTCTCGGTGTTCTCGATGTACTCCCAGAGCTGCTTGCCCAGTTTGTAGGGGTTCAGCCCCGGCGAGCCGAGCACCCGAGCCTGGTGGTCGGCGTACTCCAGGAACTCGTCGGCGCCCGCGAACGCCTCCTCGCCCATCATCATCGACTCCCAGTAGGCGGCCCAGCCCTCGTTCATCACCTTCGTCGACTTCTGGGCGGCGAAGTAGTACGACTCCGCCCGCAGCATCTCCAGGACCTCCCGCTGCCACGACTCCATCTCGACGGCCCGCTCCTCCTCGGGGTCGAACGCCTTGCCGTGGTCGCGCAGGAACGCGAGCAGGTCCTTCTCGGGTTCGTCGAGTTCGCCGGCGCGTCGCTCCTCCTGTTCTTCGACCCACTCGTCGTCGAACACCTCCTTGCGGACCTCCTCGCTCACGTCCATCTCAGCCAGCTTCTGGGCCAGTTCGTCGGTCTCGCGCTCCTCCTCGTCGCCGACGTCCTGGCGCTTGAACGCCACGTGCTGGTCGATGTTGTCCTGCAGGCAGAGCACGCTGTCGATCCACTTCTCGACCTCTTCGCGGTCTATCTCGGGGTCGCTCATTATCTCCCCGATGCGGTCGGCGTGACGCTCCAGCAGCGCGGCCGCGTCGAGTTCCTCCGCGAACATCCCGTACCAGCGGTTGTTGGCGAAGAAGTCCGAGTGGGCCTCGACGTGCGTGATGACCGCCTTCTGGTCGGCGAGGCTGTTGGACTCCTGGAGGAAGGCGTGGGCCGGGTCGTCGTTGATGACGATTTCGAACGCCTTCCCGCCCCCGTACTGGCCCTGCTTCTGCTGGCGGTCGTACTTCATCCCCCACCGCCAATGGGGGTACCGCTCCTGGAACCCGTCGTAGGCGATGAGTTCGTTCATCTCGTCGTAGTCGATGATCCAGTACTTCACCGGGTAGGGGTCGAGACCGAGCTTCTTCGCCAGCTTGCGCGCCTCGACGACCGGTTCCCGCACCAGTTCGGCCTCGCCGAGTTTCGTTCGTTCGTTCATGATTCCTCCGTGCTGAGTATCTCGTAGATGGCGTCGGTCACGTCCTCCGGCCCGTTGACGTAGCCCACGGCCACGTTGTCGGCGTCGCCGAAGTACTCCTCGACCTCCTCTGCGTGGGTCGCGTTGATGGCCCTGCCGTCCGGCTGGGTCTCGACGTACGCGTGGAGGTTCGCCGGCACCTCCTCCATCAGCGGGATGACGTTCTCCTCCGTGTCGTTGCGGCTGTTCTCGCTGTCGCCCGCCGCGAACACGTACCGGTTCCACTCGCTCCAGGGGTACTCCGCGTCGAGAATCTGGCTGGCGAGTTCGTACGCCGACGATATCTTCGTCCCGCCGCCCGACCGGATGCCGAAGAAGTCGCTGCGCTCGACCCGCCACGCCTCCGCGTCGTGGGCGATGTAGACGAACTCGGCGTTGTCGTACTTCCCCGTCAGATACCAGTCGAGCGGCGTGAACGTCCGCTCGACGAGTTCGCGCTTCTTCTCGCGCATCGACCCGGAGACGTCCCGGATGTTGACGACGACGACGTTCTTCTCGCGCTCCTCGACTATCTCCGGGTAGCGGTAGCGCTCGTCCTCGCGCCGGAACGGGACGTGTTTGATGCCCTCCTGCTGTATCATCTGGGCGGTCGAGGTCGGCTCGACCGACTCTTCCATCTCCTCGATGGAGGGCCACTTCGTCTTCTCCTCGTCGTCGAGGTCGGCGTACGCCTCCTCGACCCAGTGTTTCGAGACGGTGAGGTTCTTCTCGCGCGCCCACTCGAACACCTTCTGCGGGCCCATCCCGTCGACCTTCATCGCCTCGCGGACGTAGTCGGGGTCGAAGTCCATCGCGAGCTTTCTCTTTAGCCCCTCCTTGAACATCCGCTCGAAGTCGAGCGTGCTGTCGGGCCCGGTCTTGGTCACGTCCGTGAAGTCGCCCTCGACCTCCTCGATGACCTCCTTGCCCTTCGGTTCGAGGTCGAGGCCGAGTTCGTCGTCCAGTTCCTCGGCGAACTCCTCGGGGTCCATCTCGTAGTAGCCGTGTTCGCCGCCCTCGTCGCCGGGGTCGCCGTCCTCGTCGCCGTCGTCGCCCGGCTGCGGCTGGGGCTCGCCGACCGGGTCGCCGACGTCTGGGTCGCCCTGGCCGACGCCGCCCTGGTCGCGCTGGTCGTACTCGAACTCCGGCAGGTCGACGATCTTGATCGGGACGTGTATCTCGTCGGGGAGGCTCCGTCCGAGGTCACCGTACTGGATGAAATCGGAGAGGTCCTCGCGGCGCTGTTCGCCGACTTCGCGATACCGTTCGAGGTCGTCTCTCAGTCCCATTTGTAGCTCACCTGGTTCATGACGTGTTGGCTGGTCAGTTCCGCCGACGCCGCCGAGTAGCCGAACATCTCCTGCAAGTTCCGAACGGTCCGCTCCTTCACTTCCGCCGTCTCCGTGTTGCTCGGCGGGTTCTCCCACTGGCCCGGCTCGAAGTCCTCGTACACCCGGCGCACGTCGCTCCAGTCGTTGTTCGCCAGCACCGTCTTGATGACCGGAACCTCCTTCAGGTCGATGTCGCTGATTTCGAAGTCGTCGGTGCGGTTCTCCCAGGCGTGGCGGTTCAGCGCGGTGATGACCTTGCTGCGCCGGAACTCCGCCACCGCGGGACCCGGCCGGTGGTCGTTCTCGTAGGCGTCCTCGCCGAACCGTCCGAGGTGCTCGGTCTCGAACACCTTCATCTTCAGGGCGTCCGGACCGACGCGCTCGCCGCGGTCGTTCTCGACCGTCTCGTCCGTGGCCCAGGCGTAGACGTGCTCGATGTACTCCGCGACCGTCTCCTCGTCGACCTGCCGGTCGCGCATGATGGCGTCCAGCACGTCGGTCTCCTGCTGCTGGAACACGTGGTTTTTCACCGTCACGAGCCGGTTCTCGTACTCGTTTCGCTCGGCCGTCGAGAACACGGGGGCGTCGGCGACGCCCTCCGCCATCGCGTTGAGCACGTCGCGGGGCATGATGACGTTCTCCACGTCGTACTCGGGGTGGTGGCGGTCCTGCGTCTCGTTCAGCAGGTCGGCGATGATGTCCCTGGTGTAGGTGACCGGAATGCCCTGCTCGCCGTCGGCGGCGTCGTCGTCGAACTCGAAGTCGTCCTTGTCGATGTGCTCGTCGCCGTCGGTGAGATAGCCCCTGTCGAACAGCAGCGCCTTGTCGACGAGGTCCCGGCCCGAGGGGAGGTCGCCGTCGTCCAACCGCGAGACGACGCTGTAGAGCGCCGCCGCCTCGACGGCGTGGGGCGCGACCTCGCGGGCGCGGACGACGTCGTCGTTGTCGCGCACCTGCACCGTCACCGGCTCCTGGAAGCGCGCCTCTATCTCGTCGTAGCTGTCGGCCTGCCAGACCTCGGTCTCGTTCGTCAGTTCGCGCCGGATGAGTTCGGCCTCCAGGCTGAGGTTCGTGAGGTACTTGAACTCGCGGCGGTCGAGCCGGCGCTTCAGCGCCCGGAGCGGGTCCTGTCCGCCCGCGTCGGCGTGCTGGTTCAGTTGCGCCTCCAGGTCGGGGTTCGAGATGATGACGAGCTGGGTGTCGATGTCCATCTGGATGCCCTTGTCCAGCTTCACCGACTTCTCGTCGGGGACGTTCAGCAGCTTCTGCAGCAGGTCGGCGTGCTGGGCCGCGTCCTCGACGATGGTCAGGAGTCCGTTGCCCTGCGAAATCACGCCGTCGTAGCTGAACGCCTGCGGGTTCTTCCGGCCCCGCGAGTCCAGCTCCTGGAGCATCCCCTGCATCCACGACCCGACCAGTCGCTGTTTCGGCCGGCCGCTGTCTTCGGAGTGGAGGACGCCGATGCCGTCGCCCACGTCCACGACGTAGTTCTTCACGCGGAGGTGGTTCGGGTCGATGATGGCCGAGAACAGCTCCTCCTCGCCGTTGCGCCGGTACTGCTCTTCGAGGTAGTCGTATGCCTCGCGGCTGAACGGGTCGAGCTTCCCGTCCACTCTGACGTCGACGTGGTCGTCGACGCGCTCGTTGAGCCGTGCGAGCAACCGCTCGCGCACCTCCGGCGGGAAGACGAGCAGGGGGTGGGCCTGCACGGGGCTCGCGTGCCAGTTATCCTCGTTGGCGGCCGTCGAGTCGTTGCCGTACGTGAGCCCCGCCGTCTCCGTCGCGGTGGCGATGTTCCACTCGACGGTGTAGCGTCGGCCCTCGTCGGTCTTCGAGAACTCCCGGAGGCCGTTGACGAGACAGCGCTTCAGTTCGGACTTGCCGGTCGCGGTCGGTCCGGCGAACCAGATTATCTTCTCCTCCTTGCCGCGCTGGGCGGCGATCGAGCGGAGGTCGTCGACAAAGGCGTTCAGCACCTCGGTGTTGCCGAGGATGGCGTGCTCGCCGTCGTTGTGAGGGTCGTCGAAGAAGCGGTAGCGCTGCTTCTCCTCGCCCTCCTCGACGACGGTCCGGGTGCCCATCGACTCGATGGCCAGCAGGAGGTACTTGCTGGCCTGGGCGGCGATGGCGGGGTTCTCGAACGCGGCGTCGACGTACTCCGCGAGGCTCATCGGCTCCTCGTAGGTCTCGCGGAGTTGGCGGTCGGCGTCGTCGATGAAGTCGGTGCCGTCGGGCACTGCTCACTCCTCCATCTCCGCGCGGGCGACCTCTGCGCCGGCGAACTCCAGCACCTCCTTCGCACCGTCGCGCGAGTAGCCCTGCTCTATCAGCGCGTCTATCCAGGCGTTCTGTTCGTCGTCGTCCATCTCGTTGGCCGACACCAGCGCGGAGAAGTTGATGTTGTGCTTCTTGTCCTCCCAGAGCTTGCGTTCGAGGGCGCGGCGCAGGCGGTCGTTGTCCTGCGGGTCGAACGGCGAGCCCTCGCGGGCGCGACGGGACACCCAGTTCGAGACCTCCTGGCGGAAGTCGTCCTTGCGGTCGCGGGGGATGTCGAGTTTCTCCTCGACCGAGCGCAGGAAGCTCTCGTCGGGCTCCTGCTCGCGACCGGTCAGTTCGTCCTCGACCGTGGCGTTGTCGATGTACGCCATCACGTGGTCCATGTACTTCTCGCCCTGGCGCTGTATCTCCTCGATGTCGTAGGCCAGCGCGTGACGCACGTCCTCGATGGCGCGTTCGCGGTACTCGTCGCGAACCTTCTCGAGGTAGCGGTAGTACGTCTGGAAGTTCTCCTCGGGGATGGAGCCGTGGTTCTCCAGGTTCTCCTCGAAGTGGTTGAACACCGACAGCGGCGAGAGGAACCCGCGACTGCGGTGCGTGGAGTTCATGATGGCCTCCGCTATCTCGTCGCCGACGAACCGGGCGGAGACGCCCTCCATCCCCTCGCCGATGTCGGCCTTCTCCTCGGCCTCCTCGCGGAGCTTCTTCACGTCGACGTCCTCCGTGTCCTCTATCTCGCCGTTGTACGCCTTGGCCTTCTGCATCAGGTCGACCGTCTCGGTGTCGGGCTCCTCGATGCGGGTGAGGACGCCGAACAGGCCCGCCATCTCGAGCGTGTGGGGCTCGATGTGCACGTCCGGCACGTCGGCGTTCCGGAGCATCTTCCGGTAGATGTCGGCCTCCTCCTCGTACTCCAGCACGTACGGGAAGTCGATGCGCTTGGTACGGTCGTTGAACGCCTCCATCTTCTCGTCGCCCTTCTTGTCCCGGTACTCGGGCATGTTCGTCCGGCCGACGATGACCTGGTCGATGTCGATACGGGGGTTGCTCTTGGGCTTGATCGTCTGCTCCTGCGTGGCGTGCAGGAAGTCGTACAGGAACTCCCGCTGGAGCTTCAGCAGCTCCTCGCCGGAGAAGATACCCCGGTTGGCGTTGCAGAACGCACCGGAGTAGTCGAACGCCCGGGGGTCGGACTCGCCGTAGATGGCGATCTTGCTGTAGTTGACGTCGCCCGTGAGTTCGGTCTCGTCCTGGTTCTTCTTGTCCTTCGGCTCGAACGTCTCGACGGACTGGCGCTTGTTCTCGTCGGCGACGAGCCGGGTTATCTCGACGTGGTTCTCGAGCACCTGCTGGATGTCGTCGTCGTAATGCGCCAGCAGCCTGTCCATGTAGAACTCGCTGGCGGGGTCGAGGGCCTGCTCGTTCTGGATGGTGTAGGGCGCGTCGAGGCGCTCGTTGATGTCATCGAGGACGCGCTGGCGCTGGTCGTACGGCAGGAGGACGAGCGGGTCCTGGTTCATCGGCGACCGGACCTCGTCGTCGGCGGGGTCCTGGTCGTCGATGACGTCGCAGAGGTTCGTCCACCGGAAGGTGTACATCCGCCCGTCCTCGCGGAGCGTGTAATCCTCGAAGTACTCCCGGACCTGGCGGTCGAAGTCGGACTTGCCGGAGCCGACCGGTCCGAGAAGCAATTTGATGCGCTTCTCGGGGCCGAGGCCCCGCGCACCGCTTTTGACCTTGTTCACGAACTCGTGGATGGCGCGGTGGATCTCACGTCCGTAGAACGTGTTCTCGCCGTCGTGGAGCGGGTCCTCCGACGCGAGTCGGTACTCGACGACGCCGGAGTCCTCGTCGTACTCCGTGCCGTAGTAATCGAACATGTCGGCCACCCGCTGGTGGGCGTTCCGGGCTATCTTCGGGTCGCCGTACACCTCCTCGAGATACCAGTCGAACGACTTGGTTTCGCGGAGGTCTTCGGGCATCGATTCCTGGTAGCGCTGACTGATGTCTTCCAGCGTTTCCATGTCACCTTTCATTGTATCACGCGTTGATTGGGGCTGCACGAGATAAGATCGAGACGACCGGGCGGCGCGTTGCCGACGCGGAGTATGTAGATGGCGTACTCCCACAAAGATATGACGGTCGGAACGGGGGGTCGACTCTGCGAGAGGGCTCGAACAGGGGCGTGCGAAGCACACCCGAACTGACTGCGAGTGTAACCTGTCATGTCGTGCCGTCCCCACGCACGCCACCACTCTGGCCAGCGAGCGTCGCCGGGGGTCGAGTGCTGGAACGTGGTTCGCGACCGTGTGGGGGTTTGCCACCCGATACTCTTTAATGCATGGTCTGTAGGGATATATAACTGTTGCCTGTGTACTCGTACTATTCCAGATAAATTAAAAATCTAGAACGTGCGAAACCGCTCCCAGGCGGGGTTTTCTACCCCTCGACGGAGGAGATTCCAGAACCGAAAAAGAAGGGGTTTATATAAGGTCCCCTGGAGTGAGCCAGGCTTCTCGTCGGGAACGCCGTTCGAGACCTCGACCACCGCCGCGTACCGCTCGTCGATTCCGGCTTCGCTACCGTTTCCGCGTCCCGACCGGAACGTTCGGACGGCCGTCGAACCGCTAACAGTAACACTTCGCCCGGGCGACCGGGCCGGTCGCGTCCCGAACGGCCGCGGTCGTCCCACCCCCAGCCCAGTGTCCGACGCGCTGGCGCGCCTGCCGACTCAGGCTTCCCGACTCGCTCCGTCGTCGTCCGGCTCGTCGGCGGCCGACCCGGGCGCTTCCTCGTCCTCTCCAAGGACGGTGATCTCGACCATCAGGTCGGGGTGGTCCTCGTCGGAGTAGCGGAACGTCCAGGCCTGGTCGAACTGGATTCCTCGCTCCCACGCCTTCAGGAGGAGGTCTCCGAGCACGTCCCGGAAATCCCTGACGACGGCGTCTCCGGGGGACTTCGTCGGCGTCGGCGGTTCCACGACCTCTTCCGTTCCGCGCTTCTCGAGGTGCGTTATCTCCACCATCAGGTCGTCACGCCGCTCCTCCGAGTAGCGAAACGTCCAGGCCCGGTCGAAACGGCGGTCGTTTTTGTACGCAGTACTCAACACCATCTTTAGTGTGTTCCTGAATTCCTCCGGCGCTGCCATCCACTGAGGAACACTCTGGGCCCGGCTCATAGGAAAATGTCCAAGTGGGGCGCGAGCATAAACCCGGGGGATACTCCCGCCGTCGGCAAACCAGAACAACGGTCTGCAACTCCCAGAACGGAGTTAGCTCCCCATTAATCACCTCAGCGAAGCGGTACTGTCCGTTTCTATAGGCACTCGCTCGACACGAACGGACCCCGACCGCTACGTTCGCGTCGCGGTTCCGAGTGAGGGACCGTCGGGCTACACCGCCTCATTGCAGTCGGCGGCGAACCGCGACGCCCGCCAGGTCGAAGCAGTTCGGGCAAGCGGGTTCGGAAGTCCGCCGTCGGCGTCTCGAACTACGGTCACCGGTCTCGGTTAGGCCGAGCAAGGGCACTGGACGGTCCGACGAGGAGCACTCGACCTGGCGACCGTTTCGGTTCGTACGGGACGACGATTTTCAGTCCCGCGATTTCGCGGCTCAAAACCGGTCGAGTAGCGTATCGAGGGCGGCCTCGCTAGCGTCAACCGTCGTCCGGTACGTCGTTCGGAAGCCGATGGCCGCCGCTCTGCTGCCCCTTGAACGACCTGAGGGCGTAGAAGTTGGAGTAGTAGGCGTACTCGTAGTCGAGCGTCGCTTCCGTCGGATACGTGACGGTGTAGAGCCTGTCGTCCACGACCACCGGCGTACTCGCGGTTGGCGGATTTTCGGGCGAGATCGGGAGATCGTCGTTTTCGAGGAGGTACACCCACTTTTTGTCGCCGGTGGACGCGTCGACGGCGTAGACCAGCGCTCGCCACTGTCGTCCGCTCGGGTCGGGCGCGAACGTCCCGCCGACGTACACGGTGTCGTCGGCCACGGTCGGGTTGCTCCGGAGGTCACCGTTCGTCGGCGTCGTCCACTCCACGGCTCCCGTCTCGGCGTCCAGCGCCCGCAGGCTCGAACTGTCGTCGCTCAAATCGAGGAGATAGAGCCGTTCGTCGTCCAGCGCGAGCCGTCCGTCCCACTGGTTGGACTCGCTCGGGTCGTACGTCCACTGGACCTGCCCGTCGTCCGTCGAGCGCGCTTCCACGTGGACGTCGTCGTCATTTCCGGTGACGTACTCCGTCCGTACGTAGTACACTCGCTCGTCGTCAGCTACGTGGTTGCCGAGTACCGGCTCGACGTTCGTGTGCCACTGCAGTGCGCCGGTGGTCGCGTTCAGCGCCGTGCCGTCGCTGAAGAACACGGTTCCGTCGGCGTAGCTCAGCGCACCGTCACTGCTACCGTTAGCGATGCCGCCGACGCCGTCGACCTGCCAGAAGGTATCGCCGGTCTCGGCGTCGAGCGCGTACGCTCCCTCGTCGTTCGCCGTGTACACCAGCCCGTCCGCGACGACCGGCGAGGTCCAGCGCACGACGTCCGTGCGCTTCCACACCGTTTCGCCGGTATCGGCGTCGATTGCGAAGAAGCCGCCGCCCTCGTCGGTTTCGGGAGCCTCCGTGGCGAAGTAGAGCGTTCCGTCCTCGAACGCCGGCGTTTTCGGCGCGGGAATACCGGCCCGTTTCCACTCTTGCTCGCCACTCACCGTGTGGTACGCGCCGACGTATCCCCATCCATCCGTCGGTCGGGTGTCCGTCGTCACGGCGAGATACGCGGTTTCGTCGACGACCACGGGCTCGACGTCGTACATGCTACCGCCGAGGTTCGTCTTCCAGGCGGTTCTCGGGTACGGAACCGGACCGGGGTCGTCGGTACTGCCCGTCCGCCCAGGGCCCGACTGGAGGCTCGTCCAGCCGTCGGGGTCTTTCCAGTTCTCGTCGTCCCTCCCGTTGGCGGCGGCCGTCGCCCCCTGACCGCCTACGGCCCCCATCGTGATGCCCACGGTCTTGAGAAACGCTCGTCGCTTGCTGAGATGATCTCCCGTCGGATTCAGATCGGTCATTGAACTCGGATCTAAAAATTATTGCTGGATACTTATTATTAACTTGTAGGAATATTTATCTCAGCTCCTAGCCCATAAAAATAACACGACGGAGGGAGTTGTACCAGTATGGAACCCAACGAGACGGTCCAGCGACGATCGCGCGTTCACGATACGGCGAGTGGGGGACGCGTCGTCAGGGAGACGACCGGAGGCGACAGTGACCCACAGACGACCGAAAGCTCCGACTCCGTCCGGCGAAGAGTCGACGGCTCTCCGACAGGAGGTAGCTGAGTGCCGACCTACAACATCGTCGAGCAAGGAGCGGACGAAACCGGGGACGCGGCCATCGACTCGGTCCTCGACGGACTGAAAACCAGCGACACGACCGTCGTGTTTCCGCCGGGTACGTACAAACTCGACGAACTCGTGGTCGAATCCGAAATCGCCGATTTCAAGCTCATCGCGCCGGACGGCGCACGCCTCGTGCCGGCCCAGTCGGAGGACAACCGGCGATGGATCGACGTGTACTCCGACGGATTCGTCTTGGACGGCTTCGAACTGGACATGCGATCCACCCCGATACCGCCGTTCGTCCGGATGAACTCCGGTTCGAGCAACTGGGAACTCAGACGGCTGATAACCCGCGGGAAAGTGCGAGGAGCCACCGACACGAACGTCGGAACGAACAACCCGAGCGACGCGCGAACGTACTTTCGACTGTCCGCAGCGGCCGGCACTCGGGGACTTCTGCAGGACTGTTACTTCCACGAGGGCGCGTGCGAACCGACCGAAGCCAGCAATCGCCGAGCCATCCTGGTAGAGTCGGGGAAGGGGGACCTCGTGTTCAACCGCTGTTGGTTCGAACTCTGGGCCGAGAACACCGTCTACGCCAAGCAACCCGAGGGCGGGATGTACATCTACAACTGTTTCTTCCGCAATACGGCGAACGGTATGCGCCTCGGTGGCAACTCCGAGGTGCGCAACTGCGTCTCGATCAAAGACGACGAACACCCGCGACAGGCGTGGTCGAACGGAACGCTACAACGCGGCACGAACGCGGAAGCCGTCACCCCGACGAACACCGCTGCCGGTATCAACAGCTACGACGGGACGCTAACGATCGCCGACAGCGACTTCTACCATCGCTATCAAGCGTCGAGTTGCGGCGGAGCGATTACCGCGCCACAGCCCTGCGAGGCCCTCGACGTCCGGAACGTCCGTATCAGCTACACGTCTCGGAAGAACCACGACGCGATATACACGTACAACGGAAACGACCTCCAGTACCTTCAACTCGAAGACGTTCAGGTCCACAACGACCATCCGACGGAGTACGGCGTCTTCATCGACCAGGACCCCGGCAGTTGGGGAACCGTCTCGGGCGTCATCGGCGGGAGCGGTCCCCAAACCAACTCGGCCTACGTTAGCTCGAACATGGAAATCAACGGAAACCCGCAACCGCCGGATACGACGCCGCCGTTGCCGAGTCCGCCGTCGCTCGGGGAAGTGCCGATGCAGTCGGCGAAACTCGTCCGCATCAACAACGAGGGGAACGGGTCGGCGGCGACGTACGAGATAACCGCTGGAACCGGCGTCTACCCGGCAGGCAACGACGGTGCAACGGTCACCATGTCGTGGGGTTCGGAGGGCGAGCCGAAACGGCCGCCGAACTCCCAGGAGGCCACCGGAACGATACCGCCCGGGGACACCTACGCCTTCTACGTAACCGGGGACCTCGTCTCCGCGGAGGCGAGCGGGGCGGCTACTTGGACCGTAGACGGAACGCCGTACACCCCGCTACCGACGCTCTCGACGAACACCCACTCCGGACAGCAGGACGTCAGGTGGCGGTGGAATCAGGTCGATTCGGTCGCGCAACCGACCCGCGTCGTCGTCGCGAAACCGCTCTCGTACTCCGGCGTCGCTCCGACGCACGTCCGACTCCGGAACGTCGTCGACGGCGGCTTCGAGTACAGACTCGAGGAGTGGACGTATCTCGACGGCTCCCACGTCACCGAAACGTTCCACTCGCTCACCATGTCACCCGGCGAACGGCAGGTGTACCTCGACGACGGGACTCCGTTCCGGGCGAAAGCCGGAACGGCGACCCTCTCGACCGACTTCGTCGCCGTACCGTTCGAGAGTTCCTTCGACGGAGAGGTGCCGGTCGTTCTCACGAAGGCCCAGACGTTCGCTGGCATCGACCCCATCGTCACGCGACCGGCGAACGTTTCCCGGGACTCGTTCGACGTGCGACTGCAGGAGGAGGAGGCCCTCGGTCCGCACGGCGACGAGACGGTCGGTTACGTCGCGCTCGAACAGACGAGCGGACGGCTGGACGGGAAACCGTTCGAGGTACGACGGTCCGGACAGGGGGTTACGGACGAGTGGACTCCCATCACCTTCCAGCAGGAGTACGAATCCCCCCGGTTCGTCGCGGACATGCAGACGTTCCGCGGCATCGACCCGGCGAATCTCCGCTACCGAAATCTCTCCGGAACCGGCGTCGAACTCAAGGTCGAAGAAGAACGGAGCGCGGACGACGAAACGGCTCACGTGCCCGAAGATATCGGGTACGCAGTCTTCGAGGGCTCCGCGTGACAACGAACTCGCCCGGGCGGTAGACCGTCCCGTCCGGCACCGCGACCGGTCGGGAGGGACCGTTCTCTCCGTCCGGGTACGGACCGGCATCGGTCAGAAACGAAGATTACCGGTCACGACCGCCGGACGCAAGCCAAGGGTGGGATTTGAACCCACGAATTCTCGATTACAAATCGAGTGCTTGAGCCGCCCAAGCTCCCTTGGCGCACGCCGCACTTGCGGTTACTCCTTTGAGTGGTTATCGTTTTCGACCGATTTTTCCATCTCGACGCGATGCGGTTCGTAGCCCGCGCGCCGGTAGAACCGCCAGGCGGCGTCGTTGTCGGCGAGGACGTCCAGGGCGACGACGTCGGCACCGAGGTCGCCCAGGCGCTCCTCGGCGGCGGCCAGCAGCGCGGAGCCGACGCCCTCGTCGCGGCGCTCGGGGACGACGTACACGTTCTGGACGACTCCCCGGGTGCAGTCCTGGGCGTAGGACCCCGTCTCGACGCCGACCGTCACGAACCCGACGACGTCGTCGTCACGTGCGACCAGGAGGGTGTCTTCGCTGGCGTGACGGGCGATGGTCTCTCGGACCGGGACGCGGTTCGCTTCCGCGCGGAGGTGGCTACCGTACGAGCGCTGGTCGCGGGCCAGGTCGACCCAGAGGTCCGCGACCCGGTCGACGTCGTCGGTCGTCGCCACCTCGACTCTCATCTACCCCTCCAGGGCCTCGACGGCCGGAAGCGGCTCGCCGGTGAGCATCCGCAGGGCTGCGCCGCCGCCGGTGCTGACGTGGTCGAAGCCGCCCAGGCCGAACCGTCGGATGGCCGCGGCGGTGTCGCCGCCGCCGACGATGCTGTAGGCGGACTCGGCCGCGGCCGCGTACAGCTCTCGGGTGCCGTGAGCGAACGTCTCCTCCTCGAAGACGCCGGCGGGACCGTTGAGAACCACGGTCTCCGCGTCGGCGAGCAGCGACGAGTACGCGTCGACGGTCGCGCTACCGACGTCCATCGCCGCCTCGCCGTCGCCCGGCGGGAACGCCCCGCGAGCCACCTCGTGGCGGTCGCCGTCGCGTTCGACTGCGACGTCTTTCGGGAGCCGAATCCGGTCGCCGTACTCTTCGAGCAGGTCGGCGGCGTCGTCGATGTAGTCCCAGTAGCCCTGGTCGTGGACGAAGTCGGCCGTGGCGTCGCCCACGTCCGCGCCGTCGGCGAACAGGAAGACGTTGCCCACCACGCCCGCCGTGAGGACGTGGTCGGCGAGGTCTCGTTCGAGGACGTTCCGCGCGACGCCGATGGAGTCGGAGACCTTGGCGCCCCCGAGGACGTACGCCCGCGGACGGGCGGTCGTCTCGATGCCGCCGAGCACGTCGAGTTCGCGCTCCATGACCCGACCGGCGTACCCGGGCAGGCGGGTCGGGAACCCGACGAGCGAGGGCTGGGAGCGGTGGGCGGCCGCGAAGGCGTCGTTGACGTAGGCGTCGAGTGCGGGAGCGAGGCGGTCGACGAGGTGGGTTTCGGCGGCCTTCTCGGGCGGGAACTCCATGTACTCCTCGCTGTAGAAGCGGGTGTTCTCCAGCACGACGGCTTCGCCGCCGTCGAGGTCGCGGACGACGTCGCGAGCGTCCTCGGAGAAGGTAGCGTCGCAGTACGAGACGGGGGCGGAGAGCAGTTCGTCGAGGCGGTCGGCGTGGGGGCGGAGGCCGGCGAACTTGTCGCCGCCGGGGCGTCCCTGGTGGGCGAGGACGGCCACCGCTCCGCCCCGCTCCAGCAGTTCTGAGAGCGTGTCGACGTGCGCCCGCAGGCGCGCGTCGTCGGCGAGGTCCCCCGAGTCAGTCAACGGACTGTTGATGTCGATTCGCACGCCGAGCGTGGTCCCTTGGACGGCGAGGTCGTCCAGGGTCTCGATGGACATACGGGGGATTCCACCGGCCCGCGGCATATGTGTGTCGGTGATGTATTGCGAAAAATAACGCGGAACCGAGTCAACGTCCGAGACGCCGTTCGCTGGCCGGAACTGTCACGACGCTGTTTCGTTATGCTCTCGTTACGAAACCCCACGGTACGGCACGGTGAGAAAGGTTTAGTAGCGTGACGGGCACCGTAGTCTGTTGGGGGTTATCAATGAGCGTGACAGATACGTACTCCCGGGGGCGGAGTCTGGTCGGTGAGCGACCGCTCGTCGTACTGGTCGGGGCGTTCGCCGTTCTCCTGCTCCTGGACTTCGCAAATCGCTTGCTGTTCGGTGACCTGCTCCTGTCGGACGTCGGTTCGCTGGTCTGGGACGGCCTCATGCGCGGACTGATAATCGGACTCGCCGGCATCGGGCTCTCGATGACGTACAGCATACTGAACTTCGCGAACTTCTCGCACGGCGACTACATCACCAGCGGGGCGTTCTCGGGTTGGGCGGTGACCTATCTCGTCGCCGGATTCGGCGAGGCGCCGTGGCCCAGCCTCCTCCTCGTCGGGGCGGGCGGGTCCGTCTACGCGAGCGCGCTCGGCATCACCGCGGCGACGACGCCGCTCGCCGTCCTCGCGGGACTCGTCGTCGCCGGCCTGGGGACCATCGTCCTGGCGCTGGCCATCGACCGCGTCGTCTACCGGCCGATGCGGGACGCGGGCGGCATCTCCCTGCTCATCACCAGCGTCGGCGTCGCGTTCGTACTCCGGTATCTCATCGTGTTCGTCTTCTCGACGGCGAACCGCGGGACGACGGCGTCGCTGTCGATTCAGGAGTGGTCGGTCCCGTTCTTCGACGGCACCGTCGGCGTCAGCGCCCACGACCTGACGCTGCTCGTGGCTACCGTCGGGCTGATGCTCGGCGTCCACCTGCTGCTGCAGCGAACGAAACTCGGGAAGGCCATGCGCGCGATGGCCGACAACGAGGACCTCGCCCGCATCACGGGCATCCCGACCGAGCGCGTGGTCCGATGGACGTGGATCATCGGCGGCGGGCTGACCGGCGTCGCGGGCTACCTGATGGTGCTGTGGACCGGCACCATCGACTTCCAGTTCGGCTGGCTCCTCCTCCTGCCCATCTTCGCGGCGGTCATCCTGGGCGGCATCGGCTCCATCTACGGTGCGATTCTCGGCGGCATCGTCATCGGTCTCACCTGGAACCTCGCCATCATCTGGATTCCCGGCGAGTTCGGTCGGGCCGCCGCGTTCGGAATGATGATACTCATCCTGCTGTTCAAGCCGCAGGGACTGTTCGCCGGGAGGACGACGGCATGAGCGCCCGCGACATCTTCGACGCCGACGTCAACGACGCGGTGCTCATCGTCGGCGCGCTCGTCGGCGTTTACGCCGTCTACCTGCTGGCGGGGACGGTGCTGGGCTACTCGCTGCGCGGCCAGGTGAACTCCATCGCACGGTTGACCTTCCTCATCGGCGTCTACGGCATGCTCGCGCTCGCGCTGAACCTCCACTGGGGGTACACGGGGCTGTTCAACATCGGCATCGCGGGCTTCATGGCCGTGGGACTCTACACGATGGCGATGGTGTCGAAGCCGCCGGCCGGGGCGACGGCGGGAGCCGCCACCGTCTCGGGACTCGGCCTCCCGCTCTGGGTGGGCGTCCTCGCCGGGATGACCGCGGCGGCGCTGCTGGGACTGCTCGTCGCACTGCCAGCACTGCGCCTGCGTGCCGACTACCTCGCCATCGTCACCATCGCCACCTCCGAAATCGTCCGGTTCATCTTCCTGTCGAGCGAGTTCCAGACGTTCACGCTGCTCGGCCAGAAACTCGGAACCGGCGGTGGCCGGGGCCTCCTTCTGAACTACCCGGACCCGATGACGCCTATCTTCGAGAGCGCGCCCTACGGAGCGGTCGTGTCGACGCTCAACCCACTCCTCGGCGGGTCGATTCTGCCGGTCGTCAACTCGCTCTCCTACGCCATCGTCCTGCTCGGGTTCGTCGTCGCCTTCTACTGGCTGCTGAAGCGGACCGGCGAATCGCCGTTCGGCCGCGTCCTGAAGGCCATCCGGGAGGACGAGGAGGTCGCCAACGCCCTCGGCAAGAACACCGACCGCTTCAAGATCAAGTCGTTCATGCTCGGCTGCGCGCTGATGGGTCTGGGCGGTATCCTCTGGCAGCTTCGCCAGGGCGCGATAACGCCCACGTCGTTCCGGCCTCAGGTGACCTTCTTCATCTGGCTGGCGCTCATCGTCGGCGGCGCGGGGTCGAACACCGGGAGCGTCCTCGGCGCCATCATCTTCTCGGCGTTTCTCCTTCAGGGACCGCTGTACCTGAAGAACATCGTTCGGGGAGTGTACGGCGTCACCGGCGGTCCCAACACGTTCGCCGGCGCAGTCGGTCCGCTGGTCGACGGCAACGTCGAACCGTTCCTCGCCTACGTCATCGGCAACATCAACGCCCTGCAACTCGTCGTCATGGGCGCGGTGCTCGTCTGGCTGATGCAACACCGGCCCCAGGGGATGCTCGGCCACCGCAAGGAGGAGGCGGCGACCATCCCGCTCACCCGGCCGCGTCGCGAGGAACCGACGCCCGTCCCGACGGCCGACGGGGCCGGCGGGGAACGCGGAGGTGACGGCGAATGACCGCGGGCGAAGCCGCCCGCGCCGACTCCGAGACCGGCACACTGGAGGTGTCGACCGACCCGACCGACCTCGCCGACAGGCCCCTGCGCGTCGAGAACCTCAGGAAGACGTTCGGCGGTATCACCGCCGTCGACGGCGCGACGTTCGACGTCGAGCAGGGGTCGATGACCGGCCTCATCGGCCCGAACGGCGCGGGCAAGTCGACGACGTTCAACCTCATCACGGGCGTGTACCCGGCGGACGCCGGGTCGGTGTACTTCGACGACGAGGACATCACCGGACTGGAACCCCACCAGATAGCCGACCGGGGACTCGTCCGGACGTTCCAGATCGCCCGCGAACTCTCCGAGATGACCGTCCTCGAGAACATGATGCTCGCGCCCAAGGGCCAGATCGGCGAACGGCTCTGGCGGTCGGTGACGCCCGGCCTCCGCGGCGACGTGCGCGAACAGGAGACGGCGATGCTCGACCGCGCCTGGGAGATGCTCGAGTTCTTCGAGATAGACCACCTCGCGACGGAGTACGCGGGCAACCTCTCGGGCGGCCAGCGCAAACTGCTGGAGATGGCGCGAGCGCTGATGACCGACCCGAAGATGGTGCTGCTGGACGAACCGCTGGCGGGCGTCAACCCGTCGCTGGAGCGGAAACTCCTCAAGCACATCCACGAACTCCGCGAGCGCGGGTTCACCTTCCTGCTCGTCGAACACGACATGGACGTCATCATGAACAACTGCGAGCGCGTCATCGTGATGCACCAGGGAACGGTGCTCGCGGACGGCACGCCCGCGGAGATAAAGTCGAACGAGCGCGTCATCGACGCCTACCTCGGCGGTGAGATAGGATGACGTTGCTCGAAATCGAGGGTCTCGACGCCGGCTACGGCGACCTCCAGGTGCTCGAGGACGTGGACATGTCGGTCGAGGACGGCGAGTACGTCACCATCGTCGGACCGAACGGCGCCGGCAAGTCCACCGTGATGAAGTCCATCTTCGGACTGACGAGCTACATGGGCGGAGTGGTCGCCTTCCGCGGCGAGGAGATACAGGACTCCACTCCCGAGAAGGTCATCCACCGCGGTCTCGGCTACGTCCCGCAGAGCGACAACGTCTTCCCGACGCTGACGGTCCAGGAGAACCTGGAGATGGGCGCGTACATCCTCGACGACGTCCCCGAGGACGCCCTCGCGGACGTGTTCGAGCGGTTCCCCATCCTCGAGGAGCGCCGCGACCAGCGCGCCGGCACGATGTCCGGCGGGCAACAGCAGATGCTCGCCATGGGGCGGGCGCTCATGCTCGACCCCGACCTCCTGTTGCTCGACGAGCCGAGCGCCGGCCTCGCGCCCGACCTCGTCGACGAGACCTTCGACAAGGTCGACGAGATAAACGACGGCGGCACCGCCATCCTCATGGTCGAACAGAACGCGAAAGAAGCGCTGGGACGCTGCGACCGCGGGTACGTCCTGGTGCAGGGTCAGAACCGCTTCGTGGACACCGGCGACGCGTTGCTCGGCGACGACGAAGTCCGCCAGGAGTTTCTCGGCGGCTGACGGGTTCGAACGCGTCGGAATTGGGCTTACCGGCGCGCCCACCAGAACCCGAGGGTGAGCGCGACGCCGGTGAGGAAGAACCCCCAGTTCCAGAACGTCGAGTTGTACCAGATGAGGTCCATCGTTATCACCTCGCTCCGGGCCAGCGGCCAGAACGGTTCGATGGGGGAGGCGATGTCGGGCGCGGACAGCATGTCGGCGAACAGGTGGCTCAGTCCTCCGACCCACAGGGCGCCGATGGCGTAGGCGTACTCGTTGCCTATCTCGCCCTGCGGGACGTACTTCCCTTCGAGTTTCGGCACGACCCACTTGCCGACCGCCGCGCCGACCACGACGCTCGCGAGCGTCACGAACAGTATCGTGTGGGTGATTCCGTGGTGGTGGACCGTCGGGAACACCTTCTCGAGCCAGAGGTCGGTGTCCGGTAACAGACCGAACGGCAGTCCGATGGCGACGAATCCGAGTGCCGCTCGTCGCTCGTACACGAACCATCCGACCGTCAGCCAGATGAGCGCCATTCCGAGATGGCCAATGATGTCGACCACGGACGACGTTACGAAACGCGGCGGAATGTATCTGATGGCGGTTTCAGCGCCGCTTTCGGTGGTCTGAACGTCGAGCGTCCTCCTCGACGAACGAACCACGTCGGCGTCTTCTGCGACGCGAACGTTCAAACCGGAAGGCGGGACCACCTCCGTACGTGACCTGACCGACCGCCGCGACGAGGTCCCGGCCGGAGCGTGGCACGCCCCCGTGCGCTCCTCACGTGCCGCCTGTTCGATTTTCGCCGGATGAACGCTGGCCTACATCCGGCCGTCTTCCGCCGACCGAGCGCGGACCGAGAGGCGTCTCCGGCGGTAACCGATAAGCGTCGCACGGCCGTGACAGGGGTCATGGACGTCTCCCGCCTCGCTCCGTTCGCGTTGCTCTGCGCCGTCGTCGTGGGCGGCGCGTTCGCCGCTCCTACGGACGTGACGGACGCCCCGACGTCGTTCGAGCGCTCGCCGACGGTCGTCGACGACTGCACGACCATCACCGAGTCCGGTCGGTACGTCATCGGGACGGACGTCGAGAACCGAACCGCGGACGTGTGCATCCGAATCGCTGCGAGCGACGTGACGCTCGAGGGCCGAGGCCACGTCGTCTCCGGCGGCCGGTTCCGCGAGAACACGACGGGGGTGCTGGTGGTCGACGCGGCGAACGTGACCGTCCGGAACCTCACGGCCGTCCGCTGGACGTTCGGCGTCCGCTTCGAGCGAGCGGCGCGCGCCAGCGTCGCCGAGGTGGCGACGTGGCGGACCGGCAACGGCGTCACGCTGCGCTCGTCTCCGGGCGCGACGGTCACCGGCGTACGAACGGAGAACGGCTTCTCGGGAGTCGTGCTCGTCGACGCAGACGGGACCGTCGTCCGCGACAGCGCGGCGTCGGCTCACAGCGAAGAGGGAGTCCTCGTCGCGGAGTCGCGCGCCGTGACCCTGCGGAACTGCACGGTGACCGACAGCGCGGTCGGGGTCGCGCTCGCCGGAACGTCGGCGAGCAGCCTCCGCGACAGCACTCTCCGGGAGAATCGAGTGGGCGTCCTACTGGTCGACGCCCGGGGCAACGACCTCCGGAACCTCGAGCTGTCGAACGACGCGAACCTCCGTCTGGTGAACGCGAGTCGAAATCGGCTCCCGGCGAACGAGACGGAAGCCGGACGTTGGCGAACGTCGAGCCGTTCAGCCGCCCAGCGCCTGCTGGATGACCGAGGAGTACGACGACTCGCCGATGTTGAACGCGACCTGGTTGATGACCTGACCGTCGTGGTTCTGCCGGAACGACTGGGCGAACTGGTTCGATAGCTGCTGGCCGTAGTCGTTGTTGACGAACAGCGTCGACGCCGAGGACGCGCCGATGCGCTCGGAGGCGACCTGCGCCATCACCTGGCCCTGCAGGATGTCGCTCGGAGCCGTCCGGAAGACGAAGTCGTCGTCCTGAAGCCGCGTGACCGTGATGGCGGTGCTCGACGGCGAACAGCCGACGACGTTGTTCGGGATGTACACCTCCGACGAAACGGGGATGTTGTTACCCGAGGAGGCCGGCCCGGATATGGCCGGGAAGCCGGCGTTGACCAGTGCGTTCGCCCCGCTGAGCGCAGGCTGGCGGGCCGTCTGGGTGTCCTCGACCTGGGTCTGGACCTGGAGGTCGACGTCGGCGTCGTTCACCTGCTGAATCGGGATGCGCGAGGCCTGTATCATCGGCGTCCCGACGGAGCCGAGGTCGCCCGTCTCCGGCAGCAGGATGCCGACCCTGATCGTCCGCCCCATGCCACCCGGGGCGTTATCGGCGGCGGGACCGCCGGCGTTGCTCTCGAACCGGCGGGTGTTGACGACCTCGATACCGTCGTCGGTCTGCGGCGCGAACTGCCAGACGTTGTAGGAGGCGGACGCCATGTCGCCGTTCTCGTCGAAGTTCGTCACGCTCGATGCGCCCTGGTAGTTCACGTCCTCGCCGTTCGCTGCGGCCCTGACGGCGTCGACGAAGTTCTGGGGGCCGAAGTCCTTCCCCGGCGGGTTCGCGACCCGACGCATCTGCTGGCGGATGGCCGACCCGTCGTTCTCGCCCGCCGCCGCGTTCGCCAGGATGAGGATGGCGACGGAGTCGTACGACTGGGAGGTGAACACGCCCGGTTCACTGTCGTACGCGTCGCGGTACAACTGCTGGAACGCCTGTCGGTTCGGTCCCGCGGGCGCGGGTGCGGTGCCGGTGACGTTGTTCATCGGATTGCCGACCTGGTTCGGCAGTGCGGAGTCCTGCAGTCCGTCCGGGACGAGTACGTCGAGGTCACTTCGCCCCATCCCGTAGAGGTCCCGGAACAACTGGATTCCGCTCTGGGGGTATCCGATGACGACGAGCATGTCCGGTCCGCCGTCCTGCTGCCGTAGGTTTCCCATCAATCCCACCGTAGTGGCCGCTCCCACTCCCCGGAGGTAGTCGCGTCGGTCGATTTTTGGACTCATGTCCGGGGAGAAATGTCGACACAGCGGGCAAAAAGTCTATTTTAAAGTATCATTATAGATTAGGGTCGATTCATCGCCGACCCTCGAATAAGACAGGTGTCGGCGCTTCTGGTGGTGACGGGACGGAGCTTCCGGTCGCGTCGAAATCGGGGAGACGAGCGGACGGACGTCGACGGACGGACAGGAACGACGAGTCGGTCCACGTCGGTCGTCGTTTCCGTTCGAAGTGTCGGTGCGCTGGCCAATGGCGGTCGACTTCACGTTGCCGTCGTCCGGGGACGTCGGTCGACGTAGAAGGATGCGCTGGCGGTCGAACGGGGGTGCACGTCCGACGGCGGGGTCAGAAGTCCCGGCAGTCGCTGCAGACGAGCTGTCCGTTCACGTTCGTCAGGGCGTGGGTCAGCGACCCGCACACCTCACAGATGCTCTGGTTAGCGTACTCCGTGTCGCCGCCGTCCGTGTTCGCGGGCCGTTCGACGGGCGTCGCCCCGGCGGTCTCGGTCGGCTCGCGGCCCTGGTGCGAGTTGATGCTCGACGGTGACGTCGACGCCGAGATGACGTCCCGTTCGGTGAGCACTCCCACGAGCTCCTCGTCTTCGGTGACGACGATGCGGCGAATCTCCTGGTGGGTCATCGTCCCCGCGGCGTCGGCGAGACTCCGGTCCGCGCCGGTCGTCACGACCGGACTGGTCATCGCCTCCGACACCGTCGTGGAGGCCGGGTCGCGCTCGTCTGCCACGAGGTCCAACACGTCCGATTCGGTCATGATCCCCACCGGTTCGCTCCCCCGGAGGACGACGACGCTACCGACCCCTTCCGACTGCATGAGCTGTACCGCCCCCAGTACGGTGTCTGATTCGCTGACACCGACGTACTCCCTGGTCATCACGTCCCGTACTGTGACTTCGCCTTCCATGTGGCAACGTTTGGCACAACTGGCCTAAAAGCTATCCCCGGCAACTTTATCGTCGCGTCGGCCGAACAGTTCTAGTTCGTCGGGTCCGCGAACTCGACGCGACTGCCGACCGCCCGGCACGTTTCGAGGGCGTGCTTGGCGGCCATCCCGGCGTCCTGGGCGACGGCACCGCTCCCGACGCCGACCTTGAGTTCGACCTCGGCGGTCTCCTCGACGTGCTCGATGGCGTCCTCGTAGTCGGCCTCGTCCATCTCCGGGCAGACCGCGATGACGTTGTCGCCGCCGACGAAGAAGCTGAGGGCGTCGTACTCGGTGCGCATGTACTCCATCAGCGTTGCGTACCCCTTCTCGATGTGGATGAACGAGTCGAAGGCGTTGACCTCGTCGGTGTAGTTGCCCGTCATGTCGTTGACGTCGAAGTGGGCGATCTGGACGTCGTCGCCGGTCCGGAACTGTTCGTCGATAGCTCGGCCCCGCAGAATCTCGCTTCTGGACTTGTCCTGGGCGCTGCCGGCGTCCTGAAGCAGTTCGGTGGCGTCTTCGAGCGCCACGATGGGACTGGTTCCGGTGGCGACGCTCAGACTGACCGTCACCGGGAACCTGTTCGCGACGGACTCCTGGACGAGCGCGTGGTCGTCGATGGTGAGTCCGTTCGTCACGGCGACCATGTTGTCGAATCGCGTGAAGAAGACGTACCCCTCGCGATTGCCGATCAACTGCGAGAGGTCGGCGTAGAGTCGCGACTGTAGCGTCTGGAGGTCGACTTCCCGCCGTGGCTCGGGCGTCACCGTCCACGGCCCGTAGTTGTCGATCTGAATCAGCGTAATCTGGGCGTTCGTCACGCTCGCGTCTTCTCCCTACTCCCTTATAATTCGTCCTAATCGCGGTACGCGTCACGGAACTGGGGAAAGATTCCGGGAGATTGAAGCGCCTCGGGTGCAAGCGACCGCCAGATGACTATCCCCTCGTTCGTCGTCGGCATCGCCGGCGGAACCGGTGCCGGCAAGACGACGGTCGCCCGCGAGATAACGGAAGCCGTCGAGGACGCGGTCACGCGCATTCCGATGGACAACTACTACCAGGACCTCTCGCACCTCGACGTCGCCGAGCGCGAGGACGTCAACTACGACCACCCGTCGGCGTTCGAGTGGGAGCTGCTGGGCGACCACCTCGACGCCCTGCTGTCCGGTCAGACCATCGAGATGCCCCAGTACGACTTCTCGGTCCACAACCGCAAGGAGGAGACGCTGACGGTCGAGCCGACCGACGTGGTCGTCCTGGAGGGCATCTTCGCGCTCTACGACTCGGACGTCAACGAGATGCTCGACCTGCAGGTGTACGTCGAGACGGACGCCGACGTGCGCATCCTCCGGCGCATCGAGCGCGACGTGGTCGACCGCGGCCGCGACCTCGAGGGCGTCATCGAGCAGTACCTCTCGACGGTGAAGCCGATGCACGAGCAGTTCGTCGAACCGACGAAGAAACACGCCGACATCATCATCCCCGAGGGCGCGAACAGCGTCGCGGTGAACCTGCTGGAGGAGAAGGTGATGGCCGAGACGTACTCCGGGTGGGGCGTCGACGAGGAGGACCTGCAACTGCCCGGCGACGAGGAGGAAGTTCCGCCGGCGGCGACGCCCGGACCGGACGGTGAGCGCTGGGAACGCGAGAACGAGTGAGCCGCCTCTCGGTAGTTTACACGTGGCTGTTCTCGGAGATTTCGCCCTTCGGATGGTAGTCCCAGAACCCGCCCCGTCGCATCGCCTCGCCGACGCTCTGGTGGAAGTCGACGATGTCGTCGAACTCCGCCTGGTCGACGTGGTCGAAGATGTCGTCGACGCTGACGACCTTCCGGTAGTTGATGCGCACCGGTTCGTCGGCGTGCGCCTCGACGAACTCGTCGCGCGAGAGCGGGAAGTCCTCCTCCTCGTCGAGTTTCTTCGCCAGGATGGCGAGACCGTACTTGCGGCCACCCTCGCTGCCCTCCTCGCCGTCGGGGTCGTGCGGCCAATCCATGTCCCGAGATGGGTCCGGGGGCACGAAAAGGATTACTGTCTCCGCTTCGACGGCTCCCGTTCTGACGACCGCTCGGACGCCGTCCGGTGCGCTCCCGACTCCGGTCCACATCGACCGGGGAGCATTGCGCCTTGTGCAAAGGCTAAATGGGCGGCACCCTCACCGTCTACTCATGAACGGGAACAGCTTCGGACGGCTCTTCCAGGTGACGACGTTCGGGGAGAGCCACGGCGACGCGATGGGGGTCACCGTCTCCGGGTGTCCGGCCGGCCTCGAACTCGCGGAGGAGGACGTACAGCGCGACCTGGACCGGCGCAAGCCCGGCCAGTCGATGATAACGACGAGCCGCGGCGAACCGGACGAGGTGTCGATACAGTCCGGCGTCCAGGACGGTTACACCACGGGGACGCCGATCGGGATGGTCATCCAGAACAAGGACGCTCGCTCGGAGAAGTACGAGCCGTTCGTCACCGCGCCCCGGCCCTCGCACGGCGACTTCACCTACTCGGCGAAGTTCGGCACGCGCAACTGGGGCGGCGGTGGGCGCTCGTCGGCCCGGGAGACCGTCAACTGGGTGGCCGCGGGCGCGATAGCGAAGAAGATTCTCGAACGCGAGGGCGTCGAACTCAAGGCCCACGTCAACCAGATCGGCGACATCGAGGCCCCCGACGTCTCCTTCGAGCAGATCAAAGAGCACAGCGAGGAGAACGAGGTGCGATGTGCCCACCCCGAGACGGCCGAGACGATGCGCGAGCGCATCGACGAGTACCAGGAAGTGGGCGACTCCATCGGCGGGTCCATCTACTTCGAGGCGCGTGGCGTTCCGCGCGGACTCGGCGCGCCGCGGTTCGACTCCGTGTCGGCCCGGCTCGGTCAGGCGATGATGAGCGTCCCCGCCAGCACGGCGTTCGAGTTCGGTCTGGGCCGCGAGGCCCGCGAGCGGACCGGGTCGGACCGCAACGACGAGTGGGAGTTCGAGGGCGAGGCGGGGAGCGACCCGCAGGAGCGCGGCGACCCCGTGCCGGTCGAGAACGACCACGGCGGCATCCAGGGCGGCATCACGACGGGCGAACCCATCTACGGCGAGGTGACCCTGCACGCGCCCACCTCCATCCCGAAGGAGCAGACGACGGTCGACTGGGAGACGGGCGAGAAGAAGGAGGTGCAGGTCATCGGTCGTCACGACCCGGTGCTGCCGCCGCGCGGCGTCCCGGTCGTGGAGGCGATGCTCTCGCTGACGCTCGTGGACTTCCTGTTGCTCTCCGGTCGGGTCAACCCCGACCGAATCGACGACCGTCCCGGCGAGTACGACACCGACTACCACCCGAGCAGCCCGGAGGAGTGACCGCTCGCCGGCGAACTGCGGCGCTTTCTCGCTCACTAACCTTTTTCATCCTTCACTGTCAGTGAACTAATACGGGGAGGAGTCACTCGTGCTCTCGTTCGAACCGCTCGACACCGGTCTGGAGGTCGTCGACGCCGTCGAGGGACGGCGGTACGTCCTCGACTCGTCCGAATCGCTCTCGCCCGCGCCCGCCGACCCGGACCGGTTTCGCTTCCCGGTCGACAGCGCCGTCGAGGTCGAGACGTCCGAGTTCCGCCTCGTCGAGCCCGTGGAGGGGTTCGTCCGCGACGAGACGGGCGACTCCGTCCTCCAGGTGTCGCCCGGGACGCGGACCGACCTCCCGTCGGCCGCCTACAGCGTCGAGTTGAACGCGCCGGTGAAGCTCTACCTCCGGGTCGACGGCGCACTCACCGTCGACGCGACCGCCGACCTGATGATCTTCCGGTTCGACCCGCCGGTGCTGGTCGGCGCGCGCTCGTACCACCACCATCCCGCGGCGACGGTGACGACGACCGACGACCCCCGCGACGTGTTCGCGGCGGTGTCGACGCTCTCGTCGGCGCTGAAGACGACGAGTCCCGAGCGGTCGTACCCGACGCTCCGCGGTCACCCGCCGCTCGTCGAACGTGGCGACGAACTCCGGATTCCGGACGAACTAACCGCGCCGGAGACGGGCGTCCGCATCGAACTCCCGCCGACGCTCCGGGCGGCCACGGTCGCGGCGCCGCTGTCGTACTATCTCGGGGCCGAACTGGTACCCGGGGACGACCCCCGACTCGTCGTCGACGGCGACGCCCACTCGCTGGCCGGCCCGCCGGGGTTCGAACGCAACGTCGAGCGCACGCTGAAGCGAGCGTTCCTCCTCGACTGTCTCGTCCGGACCGAGGGGTACTACCAGGTCGACCTGTACGAGCGCGAGCAGGTCGCTTCGGACGTCGATCTCGACTTCGCGTCGCTCTACGACGCGTCGCTGGCCGAGCGACTCGACGCGACGCTCGCCGTGCCGTTCGAGACGCTCGCCCCGCACGTCCCGCGGTGGCCGCTCGTCGCCCACGTCGACCCGACACCCGAGGCGGTCGCCGTGCTCCCGTTCGTCGCGTACGACCTCGGCGTGGTCCGGACGGCGGACGCGCGCCGGGCGTCGCCGGACGAGGTGCAGTCGTCGGTGCTCGACGCCTACCTCGGGCAACGACGCGGAGGAGCGGGCGACGAGTCCGAGGACGACTCGCCGTTCGTCGCCCTCGGCGACGCCGACGCCGTCGAACAGGTGTGGTTCGGCGACGGCGTTCCGCTCGACGCGACGAAGGGTATTCCGGCCGCGTTCCACAACGACCTCCGCCGCGACGTCGACCCGGCCAGCATCGACATCACCGTCGTCTGCAACGAGTGCGAGATGACGGCCGAGCAGGCCGTCGCCGAGACGGTGTACGGCTCCCGCGAGCAGTTGCCGTTCGACGTGACGCTCCGCCGGGACTGTTCGACGGACGAACTCCGGGCGATTCTCGCGTCGTCGGCGGACCTCCTCCATTACGTCGGTCACGTCGACGACGACGGCTTCCGGTGTCGTGACGGCACGCTCGACGCGGAGACGGTCGATTCGACCGGCGTCCACGCGTTCCTGCTGAACGCCTGCCGGTCGTACGAACAGGGTGTCGCGCTGGTGGAGGCGGGTGCCGTCGGCGGCGTCGTCACGTTCAGCGACGTGGTCGACAGCGGCGCGGTCCGCGTCGGCAGGACGCTCGCCCGCCTGCTGAACCTCGGCTTCCCGCTCCGGTCCGCGCTGCAGCTGGCGGCCGGCGAGAGCATCGTCGGCGGCCACTACCTCGTCGTCGGCGACGGGAGCGTCGACGTCGTCCAGGTCGAAGACGGCATTCCGACGCTCTGCGACGTCGAGACGGCGGGGTCGGAGTACGAAGTGACGCCGGTGACCTACCCGTCGCGCGAGGCGGCGGTCGGGACGATGGCGTACCCCCTGGTCGGGTCGAACGAGCAGCACTTCCTCGCTCCGGGCGAACTGGCGACCTTCCGGCTGTCGGAGCCGGAGCTACGGGAGTATCTCTCGGCACACGGCTCGCCCGTGCGAAAAGACGGTGAACTGGTGTGGGACGACCCGCCGTGACTACGGCCCGTAGACCGCGAGCGTTCCCACGCCCGCGGAGACGCTTCCCACGTGCGCGAGCAGCAGCAGCGTCGCGAACAGGACGCCGATGACGCGGGGGTTCGTCGCCAAGTTCGTCGGGAGGTTCTCGTCGGTCATGGCGTCGGGCCGACGAGAGCCAGCCACTTCGACATTCACCGCCTAACTCGAATCAACTCCGACCTAGACGAACGAAGGATGCGCTTTCTCGCCGACGAACGACCGACGCCGGGGTCAATCGGAGATTTCACTGGCGGTAGGCGACGGTTTCGCGGTGGTGACCGCGCGTACCGAGCGTGCAACGCTGGCCCGAACGTCCATTTTTCCGGACCAGGCATAAATTTATTACGATAGGGAATCACATAGTAACATGTCATCCGGCAATGAATGGAGTGGATAGGGGATACAGCGATGGTGGACGGACGCCGACGCGACTCTCCGGCGAGAGTCCGGCGTATCACGTCTATCACGACGATTCGCGCTCGGTCTCCGAAACCGTCATCGACGCCGTCGCAGCCATCCAGAACCTCGACCCGACCGAGGCTCGAATCCCGCTGGACGAGGGCGTGGACCCGGACGCGCTCGACGCCATCTTCGCGGACACGCTCGACGGTCGGACGCGAGACGGCGGCCGCGTGGTGTTCAGCGTCGCCGGACTCGACGTGTTCGTCCACGCGAACCGTCACATCTTCATCCGCGAACGGCGCTGAACCGTTGCTATCGAAATTTCGAGATTAGATTTATAACGCATCGTCTTCGATTAATTACGTGAGGGAGTGTCTAACGTGATGTATGAGGTGTTCGAACGAACGCCATGAAGGTGGAAACGACGCCTACCGAGACCGGTGGCGTCCTCGTCGCCGCATCCGCGACCGGCGAAGACGCACGGGCGAACTATCTCGACCTGCTGGCCGACCGGGAGCCGGCGGTACGGAACTTGCTGGCGATCACCTACGCCGCAACGGCGGAGGAGTTCCTCGCCCGCTGGCACGACAGCGTCGGCGACCGGCCCGCGAACGTCGGCGTGGTCGACGTCGGCGGGACGATGCGCTCGACCGCGGCCCGCGCGGTCGGTGGCGACCCGGACCGGAACGTCGTCCGCTCCGTCGAGCGACCGCGCGACTTCGACGCGACGACGGCCGCCGTCGAGGCGTACCTCGACCGCTTCCCGCCGGAGGGGACGGTCCTGGTCTGTGACACGCTGACGGACCTGCTCGACCGCGTCGGCTTGCGCGCGGCGATATCGTTCGTCGACGACCTCGTGGCGAGCCTGGCGGCCGCGGACGCGGTCGGCTACTTCGTCGTCGACCCGGACGCGCACGACGACGGGACGCTCGCCGCGCTCGACGCGCTGTTCGACGCCGGAGTGGACCGGACGGACGACGTGGCGGGGTGGACGACACGGTCGTCCGACCGGGACGCGGTGTCGCTCGACGTCGTCTTCGACGTGCTGTCGGTCGAGCGACGGCGGCACGCGCTCCGGCACCTGTTCGAGACGACGGACCCGGACGAGGCGGAGGCGGTCGACGTGTCGGACCTGGCGCGAGCGGTCGCGCGCCGGACGACCGGCGCGTCGAGGCCGACTCGAAACGAGCGGCGACGCGAGGAGGTGTCGCTGTACCAGTTCCATCTGCCGAAAATGGCCAACGCGGGGTTGCTCGACCACGACGCGGACGCCGGACGGGTCACGCTCCGCGACCGAGCGCAGACGGTGCGCCCGTTCCTCGCGCTGGTCGACGAGTAGTCCCTCGCGCCGGACGACGGGGACGTTTTACCCCTCGCGCCGCTACCGGGAGTCATGGACGCAGATCAGCAGACCCGGGAGAACCCGTTCGGGATGGACGAGGACTGCCGGAACTGCCCCGAACTCTGTGCGACCCGAGAGCGGGTCGTTCACGGCTACGGCGACGTGGGCGCGGACTTCCTCTTCGTCGGCGAGATGCCGGGCGAGGGAGCCGACCGGACCGGCGTCCCGTTCACGGGCGACGCGGCGGGCGAGCGGTTCCAGGACGTGCTCGGCCACCTCGGGCTGAACAACTCGCTGCCGGACAGCGACGAACCGGAACTGGACAACGTCTTCGTCACCTACCTGACGCGCTGCCGGGACCCCGAGCGCCCGCCGACGGACGAGGAGGTCGACACCTGCGAACCCTACCTGAACGCCGAGATACGGATGATAAACCCGGAGATAATCGTCCCGGTGGGCCAGCGCGCGCTCGCGGAGCTGGCGCGGGAGTACACGACGACGGACGCCGGGGAGTTCGACGTCGTCGAGGACCACGCGACGACGATACGCGGTCGGGGGTTCGAACTCGTCCCGATGGTTCACCCCGCGAACCTGGGCGACGAGCAGGCGGAGGCGTTCGTCCAGCATTTCCTCGACCTGATGGACCGCGACTACCGCCAGACGAAGGGTCGGCGGAGTCGGTAGCCGCCGCGACTCACCAGTAGGGGTTCGCGCCCGTGCGCCGCGAGCGGAGGCCGACGGCGGTCGCACCGGCGACGACGACGGCGACCAGCGCGGCCGTCGCGAGCGTGGCGGTCTCGGCGAGTACGGCCAGCAGGAGCACGACGAGCGCACCGCCGGCGAGCCCCGCGAGCAGGGCGACGCCGAGCAGTCCGAGGGGTTTCGTCCAGTGCATGGCCGTTCGAACGACGGCGGCGAGCATAAAATGACGGCTTTCAAGGCCGCCGCGGACGGAGCCTGAGACATGACCGTCATCGCCGTGCTGGCCGACCCGCCCCGAGAAGGACTCGTACTCCCGGACCTGCCGGAGACGTCGCCGCTCTCGACCGCCGAGGCCACCGGACTCTACGCCGCGATGCTGAAAGACACGTTCGTCGCCGCGGCCAACAGCGGCGGCGAGTTGCTCGTCAACTACCGTGCGGACGACGATCTGCCGGACGAGTTCGCGGGGGAGGAGAGCGCGCAGGCCCGACTGCGGGCGCTGGCGCGCGATGCGCTGGACGACCTGGACGACGTCCGCTTCGAACCGCAGGTCGGGTCGTCGTTCGACGCTCGCGCCGGCAACACCGCGACGCACCTGCTTGAAGAGGAGGGCGCCCAGTCGGTCGCGGTCGTGGACGGGACCGCGCCCATGCTGACCCGGAAGGAGATAGACAGCGCCGCGATGAAGCTCCGCCGGAGCGAGGTCGTCCTCGGGCCGGCGGGCGACGGCCGGGCGTACTTCCTCGGGCTGACGGACGCCATCGACTTCGAGGGCGCGTACGCCACGCCCGCGCTGGAGACGCTGGCGCACCGCGCGACCGACGCCGGCCACGCCGTCGACTTCCTGCCCCGGATGACGGCGGTCGAGACGGGCGCGGACCTTCGGTCGCTCCTCCCGGTCCTGAACGCCCGCGTGACAGCCGACCGCATCGTCCCGGTGAACACGACGACGTACCTGAACGACCTCGACCTGCGCGTCGAGGAGCGGGACGGCGGCCCCGCGCTGGTCAGGTAGTCAGTCGGCCGTCGCCGCGGACTGGCCGGCCGACGACTCGACGTCGAGTTGCCACCCCGTCGCCGCGATGAACATGAGCACGAGCGGCGAGAGGAAGCCGAAGAAGTAGAACGGGAAGTACTCGAGGGTCGGGACGTTGAGCGCGCTCGCCATGTAGATACCGCCGGCGTGCCACGGGATGAGCGCGCCGGTCGGCGTGCCGGCGGATTCGATCGCCCGGGAGAGGTCGCGGTTCTGCAGGCCGTGTTCCTCGTAGAGGTTCCTGAGCGTCATGCCGGGGAGGACGATGCTCATGTACTGCTGGGCGGTCAGGGCGTTCACGGCGATCGCCGAGACGCCGGTGCCGGCGACGAGGAGGCCGGCGCTCCTGAACCCGCGCGCGAGGTGGTGGGCGAGCGCGGCGAGCACGCCGATCCGCTCCAGCAGGCCGCCGAGCGCGAGCGCCGCGACGACGACCGTTATCGTCCAGGCCGACCCGGTCAGCCCGTCGGTCGCCAGCAGCCCGTCGACGAGTTTCGACCCCGTCTCGGGTGCCGTGCCGTTCATGAAGATCTCCCACGCGACGGTGAACGACGCGCCCTGGACGAGGGCGGTGGTGCCGACGGCGGCGAACACGCCCGCCGCGAGCGCGGGGAGGGCGGGGTAGCCGGCGATGGCGAGGCCGAAGGTCACAACGAGGGGGACGAAGACGACGAGCGAGAGGGTGTACGTGCCGGTCAGCGCGGTCTGTAGCTCGGCTATCTGGCCGGTCGGAATGGTCCCGGCGGCGCGCAGACCGAGCAGGACGTAGCCCGCGACTGCGACGCCGAACGCCAGCGCCGTCCCGAGACGCATCCCGTGGATGTGGTCGTAGAGGTCGGTGTTGGTCACCGCGGCGGCGAGGTTGGTCGTGTCGGAGAACGGCGACTGCTTGTCGCCGGCGTACGCGCCGGAGAGAATTGCACCGGCCGCCATCGGTTCGGGAATTCCCAGGCCCGCGCCGATGCCGACGAACGCGACGCCGAGGGTCCCGACGGTGGTCCACGACGAGCCGATGGCGAACGCGACGGCCGCCGAGAGCACGGCGGTCACCGGCAGGAACACCGTCGGCGACAGCAGTTCGAGTCCGTAGTACATCAGCCCCGGGATGGTGCCGGCGCTGACCCACGTCGCGATGAGCGCGTAGATGGTGAAGAGGATGAGCAGCGCCTGCAGCCCCATCAGCAGGCCGTTGGCGATTCCGTCGTACAGGTCGTCCCACGAGAGCCCGACGACGTAGTAGCCGACGAGCCCCGTGAACGCGACGCTCCAGAACAGCGGAACGTGCGGCGGAAGCTTCAGCCACGCCGAGCCGACGCCGAGGAAGACGACGGTGGCCAGGACGGGCAACAGCGCCACGCTCGCCGAGAGCTGGCGCTCCGCCGGTAGCTCCGCGTACGACTGCGGGTCGAAGTCGAACGAAGGCATCGTGAGCGTCGAAATGCCCTACGTGAATTAAAGGCTTCTGAATCATGCTTCGAGGTAATCCCTACCGCTATCTCGGACGGGAGCGGGCCGGTTCCCCGATACCGACAGTTCTTAGAAACACCGGACGCTACCCGTAGCCGAGGTGGGATGGCAGAGCGGCCTATTGCGCCTGCCTTGAAAGCAGGTGGCGTCAAGCCTCATGGGTTCAAATCCCATTCCCACCGCGTTCTGCAGCGAATTTCCTCCCACGGAGACGTGTCCTCGTCTTCGATAAGGCGTCGGTCGGGACGTGTCCTCCCTTCGAGAAGACGCGACTTCGGGCCGTGTGTGCCGGAAACGACGCTCGGCGGTTCGGGTCCGGGGGTCAGGACAGACGCGGAGCGACCGTCGACGCCGGTTCGGCCGACGGAGGCGCAGACCGCGAGTCGACCCCGGTCCGTTCTCGGTCATTGGCGTTGTCGCCCGCGTCCCCGACCCGGACTATCTCGATGCCGGATATCATCGGGTCCTCCTGTTCGTGGAGGAAGGTGACGAACAGGGCTCCGTCCGTGACCGTGGTCGGGAACCGCTTCACCGTCCCCCGGTCGTGGCCGAGTTGCTCGTACATGTTGTAGTTGTTGAGCCGGACCTGCCCCTCGACGGCGACGTCGAACGTCCGCGGGCCGACCTTCTCGTTCGCGTTCCAGCCGTCCCCGTCGATGTACGTCTCGGCGAGATACACCCGGACGACGTACTTCCCGTCCGGTACCGGGAACTGGTACTGCATCTCCTGGTCGTCGTTCGGTGTCGGGTTGTCGGCGTCCCAGCGCCGGGTCTTGAACACCTTGCGCGGCGTCCCGTCCGGCACCGCGGACGTCACCGATATCCGGTCGCTGGTCCGGTTCGTGTGGCTCACGCTCTGGCGCGCGTTGCCGTACTGGGAGGGATTGTTCTCGGTGTCGGGCAGCCAGTCGGGACCCGGCATGCGAATCCTCGGCCCGCCGACGTTGACCCGGTAGAGCACGCGCTGTTGGGAGCGCGCGGTCGTGGTCGTCGTCCGCGTCGTCTTCGCGGTGGTGCTAGTAGTCCGCGTCGTCTCCGTCGACCCCTGGGTCGTGGTCGTCGACTGGGTCGTCTCGGTCGGTTCCGTCGTCGCCGCGGTGGTCTGGGTCACCGACTGGGTGGTAGTGGTGGCGGCCCCGGTCGTTCCCGGTCCGTTGCCGTTCCCGCCCGTCGACGGCTGGGGGATTCCGGTCGGCAACCCCGCGATGACCACCATCCCGCCGAGGAAGAACACTATCCCACCGCCGATCAGCACCTTCTGGATGAAACTACTGGACGAACCCGCCACGTCTCTTACGACCCCCGCCTCTCTGTCGCCATGCGCTTCTGTTCGCGACCCCCCGGAGTTAGTTATACACCGTTTAAACCGACGAACGACGGACAGTTCGGAACGAGGAGGAGTTCCTCGTGCGCGCCGATGGTGCAGGTGTGGGCCCGCGACCGGGAACTGGGAATCGGACGCTTTTTAGGCGGGGACGGGTTACCTCGACGCATGAGCTTCGACGAAGACGACCGCGTTATCCTGCACGACGACCACAGCGAGTACGACGGTCAGGAAGGGACCGTCACGCAGGTGATGGAAACGATGTTCGGAGACGCCACGTACACCGTCAGCTTCGAGGACGGTCAAGAGACGGGCATCCCCGAGGACTCCCTCGAGCAGGTCGAGGAGTAAGGGCTTTTTCTCTCTGGCGGATATCGCAACTATGGCCAGCGTTCCGTTTCACTACGTCGACCTGCGAGCGTTCTGCTACGCGACCGAGGACGAGAAGCGCGTGGAGGACGCCCTCCGGACCTACCTCCCCGAGGACTTCGAGATAGAGCGCGCCGAGAGCGAGGGTCACCACGGCGACCGCATCCTCGTCCTCTCGGCGCGCGTCGAGAACGCGGACGAGATGCGCGACGTACTCGACAAACTCGGCGAACTCCCCGACCTGGACGAGGTGCGCGAGCAGCTCGACGAACGCGTCGACGAGAACTGCTCGTTTTTCGTCTCCCTGGACAAGCAGGACGCCTACCGCGGGACGGTCTCGCTCGGCGAGGGAATCACGCTCCGGGCGAAGGTGGAAGCCTACCCCGCAAAGAAGGAGAAGGCGGTCGAGAACGCTCGCGAGGCCCTGGCGGGGTAACCCCGGCCTAACGTCGGATTACTGCTCCTCCGTCCCTCCGGACAGAAAGTTTATCACCTTTCCTGCTGACCTGGCAGACGTTACCACGCATCGCGTGGTGTGGCACCATGAACGAATGTCCCTACTGCAATTCTGACCTGCGTCGTCAAGGCAACCGGCAGACGAAGCGCAACGGTGACCCACTCGGGAACAAGAGTACCGGCACGGAACTCGTCTCCTGCCCGGACTGTGGCGGCGTAATCGACGGCTTCACCGCGCACTGACGAACTTGGTACCGAATCCGGTACCGACGTTCGCCTCTCTTCTTTCGCTGCACAATCGGTCGACGTGACGTTTCTTGCCGGCGCGGTCGCTGGCGAGCGTCGCGTCGACCGTACGAGAAGCGGCGTCCGTCACGCCGTCCGGGACGTCGACCTCGGAGAAGGGTTCGGGTTTACTCCTCGGCGTCTTCGCCTTCCGCCTCGAGTTCCTCGACGAGTTCCTCCTCGTCGACGTCGGCCTCTTCGAGGGCCTCCTCGATGTCGGCTTCGCCGCCGCCGCCCATCATGCCGCCCATGCCGCCCATCATGCCGCCCATGCCGCCGCTGCCGTCGATGGTCTCCTGGATGATGACGCGGTCCAAGTCGAGGCGGTCCATCAGGTCCTGGGCGATCTGTTGCTTCTGGAACATCCACTGCTGGTTCATCGCCAGCTGGGGCGTCGACTCGATGTAGAGGGTCTCCTTCTCGACCGTCTCGGTCTCGGTCTCGTCCTCTTCGCCCTCGACGTCGACCTCCTCTTCCTCCTCCTCGGTCTCGATCCACATGTCGAGGTCGGCGTCGATGTACATCCCGAGCAGGCCCTTCGCCTGTTCGGTGCGGTCCTCGACCTCGTCGACGACCTCGTACTCGTACTCGATGTCCTCGCCCGCGAGCGGGTGGTTGAAGTCGACGCGGGCGCGCCCGCCGATGATGGTCTCGACGTACCCCTGCTGGCCGTCGACCTGGACGTTCGCGCCGGGGTAGCGGTCGTCCTCGGGGATCTTGTCCGCGCTCACGGTGCGGACCTCCTCGTTGTCGTACTCGCCGAACGCCTCCTCGGCCTCGACGACGACCGTCCCCTCGGCGCCGGGTTCGCTGCCGTAGATGTCCTCCTCGACGCTCTCGAAGATGTGGCCCGCGCCCAGCACGATGACGCGCGGTTCGAAGTCGCGCTCCTGGTCGTCGACGCCCTCCTCCTCGGCCACCTCGGCGTCGGTCGTGTCGACGAGGTCGCCGCTCTCGACGGTGCGCGCGGTGTAGGCCAGTTCGACGAAGTCGCCCTCCTGGAACCCGTCCTCGGGCTGTTCGTCCGTCTGTTCTTCCGCCGTCTCGGCCTCTTCTTCGGCTACTTCGGCCTCTGGTTCTTCGCTCATACACCCAACGACACTCGTTCGGCCCTTAAGAATCACGTTTCGCCCCCGTCAGAAGTTCCGGCGCTCTCCGGGCCGTAGCGCCCGCAGCGACCGGCGACTCTGCGTCGTTCAGGGAAGTTTACGTGTGTGGCCGCGGCAGTACGGGACGATGGAGGCCGCACGGTTCCTCGCCGGGTCGCCGGACCGGTATCGCCTGCTCGCGCACCTCCGCGAGCGGCCGGGGTCGCCCCGCGACGTGGCCGACGCGCTCGACGCGTCGCGCCGGAGCGTCCAGCGCAACCTCGCGGAACTCGTCGACCGGGGCTGGGCGGAGAAGCGCGACGGCGACTACCGGCTGACGACCAGCGGCGCGCTCGTCGCCCGGGCCCACGCCGACTACCTCGACGCGCTGTCGGCCGTCGAGACCGCCGCGCCCGTCCTGGAACGGCTACCGGTCGAGCGCGCGCCGGACCCGACGTGGCTCGCCGACGCCGACGTCGTCGCCGCCGACGCGGAGCGCCCGCAAGCGCCCGTCAGTCACTACGTCCGGCGACTGCGCGAGCGCGAGACGGCCCGGGTCCGGATGCTCGCGCCGGTCCTCAGCCGCATCTTCCACGAGGCCCACGCCGAACTCGTCCTCTCCGGCGTCGACACCGAGGTCGTCCTGCCGGCCGCCGGCGTCCAGACGGCGCGCTCGATGAATCCGCTGGAGTTCGAGGTGGTCGTGCGCGCGATAGACCTCTACCGCCACGACGGTCCGGTCGAATTTGGACTGACGCTGGGCGACGATTGGGTGCTGGCGGGCGCGTACGACGACGACGGCCAACTGCGCGCGGTCGCGGAGAGCGACGACCCGCGCTTCGTGGAGTGGGCCGAGGACGCGTACGAGGAGTACCGCTCGCGCGCCGAGCGCGTTCGCTCCTGACGGGTCCGACCGCGCCGGTCGGCGTTCGCGTCGACGGAGAACCGACGCACCGACCCCGGAACGCGCGCCGCAACTTTAACCGCCGGTCCACTCGAATCCCCGACCATGATATCCAGCGACCGGATGGCCGCGGTCGACGAGAACGCCGCGGCGCTCGGGGTTCCGCGCAAACAGCTGATGGAGTCCAGCGGAAACGCCGTCGCGCGCGAGGTGCGCGAGGTGGCCGACCCCGGCGCGCGCGTCGTCGTCGTCGCCGGGCGGGGCAACAACGGCGGGGACGCCTTCGTCGCCGCGCGCTTCCTCGACGAGTACGACGTGTCGGTCCACCTGCTCGGGCGCGCCGACGCCATCGGCACCGACATCGCTCGCGAGAACTGGGAGGCGCTCCGGCGCGCCGAGGTCGACGCCGAGGAGATACCGGACTCCCGCGCGCTCGACCTGCCGAACTGCGACGTGGCCGTCGACGCGATGCTCGGTACGGGCGTGACGGGCGCGCTCCGCGAGCCCGCGGCGACCGCGGCCAAGCAACTGAACGCGGCGAGCGCGACGGTGGTCGCGGTGGACGTCCCCTCCGGCGTGGACGCCGACACGGGCCGGACGGAGGGGCCGGCGGTCGACGCCGACCGCGTCGTGACGTTCCACGACGAGAAACCCGGCCTCGGCGACCTCGACGCCGACGTGACGGTCGCGGACATCGGCATCCCCGCGGCAGCGGAGCGGTTCGTCGGCCCCGGCGACCTGCGAGGGGTCCGGGACGACGTCGGCGGGCGCGTGTTCGTCATCGGCGGCGGGCCGTACACGGGCGCGCCGGCGCTCGCCGCGCAGTCATCGCTGCGGGCCGGCGCGGACCTCACCTTCGTCGCCGCGCCGGACGAGATCGCAGGCGAGATACAGGGCTACGCCGAGGACCTCATCGTCCAGCAGTACGAGGGCGACCGGCTCACGCCCGACCAGGTGGACGGCCTCGTCGACACCGCGGAGAGCTACGACGACACGGTGGTGCTCGGGCCGGGCCTCGGCAGCGCCGACGAGACGCTCGCCGCGACCCGGCAGTTCCTCGAATCGTTCGAAGGACGGGCGGTCGTCGACGCCGACGCGCTCGAAGTAGTGCCGGACGTGGAGACCGACGCCGCGCTGGTCTGCACGCCGAACCGGAAGGAACTCGCGAAACTCGGCGGGCCGGAGGCCGCCGACCTGCGCGAGGTGACGGACGATATCGAGGCGCTGGCCGCCGACCTCGGCCACGTCGTGCTGGCGAAGGGCGTGGTCGACGTGGTCTCGGACGGCGAACGGACGCGACTCGTCCGCACGGGCAACCCGGGGATGGCGGTCGGCGGTACCGGTGACGTGCTCGCCGGCATCGTCGCGGGCCTGTTCGGGACCGCCGACGCCTTCGAGGCCGCCTGCGCCGGGTCCTACGTCAACGGGCGCGCTGGCGACCTGCTGTACGACGACCGCCGCGAGGGACTGCTCGCGTCCGACATGCTCGACCGCATCCCCGCGGCCGTCTGGGGTGGCGACGATGTCTGACGACGACGGGTCGACCGGTGGCGACGACGACCGGGCGGACGAGGAGTTGACCCACACCGACGAGTCGGGCGAGGTGCAGATGGTCGACGTGGGCGACAAACCCGACACGGCCCGCCGGGCGGTCGCCGCGGGCGAGATACGCCTCCGGCCGACGACCGTCGACGCCATCCGGTCGAACGACGTGAAGAAGGGGGACGTGCTCGCGACGGCGCGCGTCGGTGCGGTGCAGGCCGTCAAACACACCTGGGAGACGATACCGATGTGTCACCAGATACCCATCACGAACGTCGAGACCGACTTCGACGTGCGCGACGACCGCGTCGTCCTCGAAGTCGCCGTCGAGACGACCGGGAAGACCGGGTGCGAGATGGAGGCGCTCGAAGGCGTGACCACCGGACTGAACGTCGTCTGGGACATGGTGAAAGCCGCCGAGAAGGACGACGACGGCCAGTATCCCGACACCGCAATCGAGAACGTCCGCGTCGTCGAGAAGGACAAGCGTCCGCGCTAGGCGGACGTGACGTTCACGCGGTGGACCGAGACGTGCATGTAGGTCACCCGGGGCGTCGTCGTGTAGCTGGCCGGAAGCGGATGGGTCGAGACCAGCGCCTGGTCGTAGTGGACGGTGCCCCCCGACTTGAGGGTGGTTCGGCCGCCGACGAGCGCGCCGTAGACGTCCGCGTGGGAGGTCACCGACACCGTGCCGTGCTGGCTCGCCGAGTCGGGCGCGTAGAGGACGCCGGTGAACTCGGTGTCCTCGCCGGAGAACGTCGCGTCCGTTCCGGGCTGACCGTAGAGTCGGAACGCCCGCGAGCGGTCGTCCGGCACGGAGACGGTCGCGCCGCTGGTCACGGAGACGGACGACCCCGTGGTGTAGACGTTCGCCGTCCCGTTCGTCGGATTCTGGACGACGATTTCTCCGCCGGAGAGCGACACGTCACCGTCGACGGCGAGGTCGACGTTTCCGTCCGAGAGGTTCAACACGAGCGTCTCGCCGGAGTCCATGTCGAGGTCTTCGAGGTAGTAATCACCGCTGGTGAGCGTCCACGTCTGTTTCGTCGAGTTGAGCTGTTGGCCGTCGATGGCCGCCGTCTCGTTGTTGTCGTTGTCCGAGGCGAGCGACGAGACTTCGCCGTCGATCATCGTCCCGACCGGGTCTATCTTGGCGACGCTGCCGTTGTTCGCTATCCAGCCGCCGACGGTCGCCTTCTTGTGGAGCGACTTGCTGCCGCCGTAGGAGAGGTTGCCCGACACCTTCGCGTTGGCGCTCTCCATCTTCACCACGCCGCCGCCGGTGACCAGGTCACCCCGGACTTCGGCTCCGCCCGAGAGGGAGACGCTACCGACTGTTCGGACGGTTCCGTTCGTTCCGTTGGTCACGCTGTACGGCCCCTTCGAGGAGTTGTAGCTGTCCGTGAACGACGAACCGCCCGCTCCCTCGACGAGGAGTTCCTGCGGCGACGTCGAGGCGAGTCCCTGCTCTATCTTCGGCGCCTTCGTCGGCGTGACCAGCGTGAGCGTCACCGTCTCGGCGTCGTGGTCGTACTCCACGTCGCCGCCCGTGCGCTGCTCGAAGAACTGCCCCCACGCCCGGTAGTAGTCGCTCGCGACGGTGACGTTCACCGTGGCGTCCGACAGGGGGTTTCGCTTCGAGGCGCTCGCCACCGGGTACTTCGGCTCCGCCGTGCCGTTCTTGGTAAGTTCGAGGTGGCCGCCGTCGAGTCGCCCCTCGCCGCCGACGACGACGAGCGGGAGGGTGAGCGTCGTGTCGCGGTAGTGGACCTCGGGCGGGGAGACCATCGTCGCGCCGCCGTCGGTTCGCCGCCAGACGCCGCCGCCCTGGTAGGCGATGGTCGTGTCGCCGTTCTCGTAGACGACCGCGCCGAGCGTCTGGTTCATGACGACCGCGTCGCTCCCGTTGGTCCGGTTGATGTGGACCCGCATCCAGCCGCCATCCGTCCGCCGGACCGTCTCTTCGTCGCCGTCGACGCTGAGCGTGGCGTGCTGGACGTTCGCGCTTCCGATTCCGACGCGGCTGGCTTTCGAGTCGAGCTGCGCCATCGCCTGGGCCGCACCGTCGAGTTCGGTGGCGCGCTTGGAGTCGTCCAGCGAGGACGACCCGAACGCGACGATGAGCCCCGTCCCGGCTATCGTCAGCCCCAGCAGCAGGACGACCCCCAGCGTCTCCGACTGGGCGCGCGACGAATCGGTCATGCTCGCTTCGTTGCTCGGCACCACTGATAAATGTACGTACTGTTACCTTAGAAAAAGCACACCCGGTCGCCCTGTCGGCTTGCCGTTCTCTCGGCTGGCCGACGAGTCACGCGATGGCGGAGTCGCGGTCCTCGGCGGGTTCGAGGTACTCGTTGCCCCAGTCGCGCATGGCGACGATGACGGGGCGGAGCGACTCCCCCGTCTCGGTCAGCGAGTACTCGACCCGGACCGGTTTCTCGCTGACTATCTCCCGGTCGACCAGCCGTTTCCCTTCCAGGTCGTCGAGGCTGTCCGAGAGCACCTTGCTCGAGATGCCGTCGACCTCCTCTTTCAACGCGTTGAATCCGAGCGGGCCGTTCTTCAACAGGCGGTGGACGATGACGGGGTGCCACTTCTTGCCGACCAGTCGCGCGGTCGCGGTTATCGGACACCACTCCTCACCGGCGCACCAGAGTTCCAGTCGGTTCGGCCGCTCGCTCGGTTGCTCGCTCATGACCGACGGTAAACCGCCGAGTGCCATAAAATCACCTTCCGACAGCCCGTTACGATTCGTAACTCCAGGAGTGGACGAGGTGGCGCTTCAGGCCGTGGTGACACGGTATTGCCACACCATGACTAGTGGTAACGCTTATCAGTGCTCGGCCGCTAGCCGGTGTTGTAGCGTAATTCGATTACTGACCGAAACCCACCACATGACCTCCAGCGAACACGGATCGGACGACACTGCCGAAGAAACTCGCGACGACGTCCAGTGGACCCGCGACGCGGACGAGCGATACGTCGAACTCCAGGTCCGGGACGGCGACGTGCTGATCTACGACCGCCGGAACAACCGCGCCTGGCTCAGTTCGGACGGAGCCGTGTCGCTCTCGGCTATCGCCTGACGGGAAATCGGGGGTGAAACGGACTCGGACTGCGCCGTCGCTCGGAAACGGTCGCCGCTCACGGCGAGAGCGTCGTCGTCAGGTCGCTCGCTTTCGCACGGGACTGCTCGACGACCGACGGCCGCGCCTCGAACTCGACGACGACCTCGTCGTTCGCGTACGTCACGTCCTCGACGCGCGCGTGGTCGTGTAGCCACGAGACGACGCTCATCGTGTCGTCGGTCATCGGCAGCACGAGGCGTTCGCGCTGCCAGTCGGGGAGTTCGATGTCGATGCGGCGCTTCAGTTCCTCGACGTTGGTCCCCTCCATGCCGCTGATGGCGACCGGACTGGGCGCGAGCGCCGACAGCGCCTCCCGCTTCTCCCGCAGTTCCTCGTCGTTCACCGCGTCGATCTTGTTCAGCACGGTGACGATGGGCGCTTCGTTGCGCTCGTACAGCGTGTCGTGGCAGGTGACGACCTTCTCGCGGATCTCCTCGATGGGCTCGCTCACGTCGACGACCAGCAGTACGAGGTCGGCGTAGTACACCGCGTCCAGCGTCGACTTGAACGACTCGACCAGCCAGTGGGGGAGGTCGCTGATGAACCCGACCGTGTCCGTGACGAGCACGTCCCGGCGGTCGATGGCCGCTCGCCGTGTCGTCGTGCCGAGCGTCGTGAACAGGCGGTCTTCGGCCTCCGCCGTCGTCTCCAGGTCCGGATGCAACTCCTCGTTCTCGCCGATGTCCATGTCCTCAGCGAGTCGCTGGAGGAGCGTCGACTTCCCGGCGTTCGTGTAGCCGGCGAGCGCGACGAGGTCGAACCCGGACTCGCGGCGACGGTCGCGGCGGTCCGCTTCCTTGTCCGCGATGGAGTCGAGTTCGTTCTTGATGCGGCTTATCTGGTCTTTGATGTCCTGCTCGCGGCTCTCGTCGTACTCGCCCAGCCCCATGAACCCGGGCCGCTCGTCGCGCTTGGCGAGGCTGGTCTTCGCCTCGGCGCGCGGGAGTTCGTACCGCAGTTCCGCCAGTTCGACCTGTAACTGGGCCTTGCGCGTCTGGGCGCGCTGGCCGAATATCTCCAGGATGAGCCGGAACCGGTCGATGACCCTGGTGCTCTCGGGCAGCTCCTGCCCGAGGTTGTACGTCTGGTACGGTCCGAGCTGGTTGTCGAAGATCACGACGCCGGCGCCCGTCTCCTCGACGGCCGCGACGAGTTCGGCGACCTTCCCCTCCCCGAACTGGTAGGCCGCGTCCTCCTCGCGCGACTGCGTCAGCACCGCGGCGACGTCGTAGCCAGCGGCGCGGGTCAGGTCCTTCAGTTCCTCTACGTCGGCTGTGCCGGAGTCGACGCGCTTTGCGATTATCGCTTTCATAGGAGCAGTTTCCGGGCGGCGTATGCGGCGTGATGAGCTGTCTGCACTGTCTCGCGTTCGGCTATACTTTCGATGTACTTGAACTCTCCTCCGAAGTAGTGGGCGACCGTCCACGGCGGCTCCTCGTAGAACTCCCCGTGCTCGGCCACGACTGGTCCCTCCGGCGGCTCCGGAAGGTCGTCGACGGCGTCGGCGACGAGTTCGGCCACGTTCTCAAGCGTCGGCCCGTCGCGCCTGGCCGCGAATCCCATACCTAGAACGCTCCGGATGCGGGCCGTGCCGACGTCGGCGCGGACGGCCGCCGCTACCATGAGGTACTCGCCGTCCTCCTCGTGGCGGCCGCTGACGTCGACGCCGACCACGTCAGCCGTGCCGGCCCTTCACTCCGGTTGATACCGCGTACCCGTTCCCGTCCACGTCCCAAGCTAAGCGGTCGTGGTTCTTGAATCTCCCGCCCCTTCCGGACGAGTGACGGAAACGACTGGGCGTGTACAGGACTCGACTACGGAGGGCCTCACTGCCGAGCGGCAGGACGATTGCTCGAAGAGCGAATCTCGCTCGGCGACGAGTAGAACGAATGCGGTTGCACATCGAATAGTCGGCGGCTCGGTCCGAAAACCCGTGGCGAAATTTTGCGTGATAGCGCCGTGGAGAAGTCTGGGGGTGCGTGTACAACTTTAGGGAGTGTACTCTCCTTATCTGGAGTGATCAGTAGTAATGTCGACTCGAAGAACCGCTACAGCGTATCGAGTTTTGCGATGATTTGAGCATAAAGGTTCGGCGCACAGTACCACCCCTGGTCCATCATCGCATCGATAGTCGTGCGTGCTTCTCTCTTCGTTATCACGTCTCGTTTAACGAGCAAAAGGAGGAGAAACGCCGTTCCGCGTGTCGCGATTCCTTCTGTGTCAGCTACATCGCGACCATACCGTTCGTCCATTACTGCCGTCGCATCACGCTCGGCCGCGAGAACGAGAACTGAGACGTCGGCCTGACTCAGGTTTGGATTTCTGTCGAGCCTCTCGAAGAGTGTAGTTCTCTCGGTCGTTACAACATCGAACGAGTCCTCTTCGATCCGTTGTTCGACGCGTCGCGCGTCGGGATACTCATGTTTGAGTCCCGTCGTGACGACCTCGTCGTACACCGGTTCCGGAATAAGGCATGGTTCCTTGAGCGCGTCGAGATGGGTAAGAGCCTCCGCTTTGGCGAGATACATCAGCGGTGTCGCATCGAATATCCACATCAAAGGTCCTCAATGTCGGATTCGAGGTGGTCATCCGCAACCCACGTTACGTCGTGCTCTTCGAGGAGTTGAGCGAAGTCCCAGACGTTCATCCCCGCGAGGTCAGCTGCCTTTGTGAACGTCATCTCGCCTGCCTCGAGTTTTTCGAGTGCGTGCTCGCGTCGCCACTCTTCGAGCCCTTCGGCAAGGAGTTTCCGGACAGCAGTGCTGCGGTCGAGTTTCTCCTCTTCGAGATACGCCTCCAACTCGGCTTCGAGGTCATCCGGTACGCGCGCGGAAATCGTCCCCATAGTGTATACTCTGTTTTCATCGTATACAACTGTTCGGGGTGGTCCGCGAATTCATACGATGACCTTCGTACTCGTCGTGGTCCTCGTGCTGTCAAAGTACCCGTAGTTGTCGCGTTCTGGATTGCGATGTATCCCTTCGTTGGAATCATCGCCTGCAAGACCTCCGACGATGTCGATTCGAGCAAGATTGATTCCCGTCCGAACTACGAACGGCGATAGAAATCGATGAACGAAGGGTTTCGGGGTGTTCTTCCCCGCGAGTGGAGATATCTACCGTGATTCGTCGGTGACGAAAAGAAGGTGATACGAGCCGTCGACGATGACCGTCGCGTCTGTGGAATGGCTCCGTCAAGATGGTTGGAGCCGGTCCCATACTGCCGTGCACTGTGAGCAGAGGTAGCCGGTGTAGCCATCGATGGCGTGTGGTTTCACGGGCAATTCTCTGTCACATCGGCCGCATCTCATCGTCGCTCTCCTGTTCGCTCGATTTGAGTCGTGCTCCCGTACATATTGTATATTGAATCGAAGTGGTTGCGGCAGCAAATCTCATACTAGCCGTCCAAGTCGTGTGCTGATTCGAGGAGCTCGACGGAGCCCTCGCCAGTAGTCGTGACGCTGTAACCGTATTGCGTGGCATCCTATTGCTCCTGAGTTTAGTGGACTTGGTTTACGATGACTGTGAGCGGACCCATTTCGGCGAAGAGGATCTCCATCGCAAAGGAGAGCACTGCGACACTACAACACTGGGGCTAGAGTCCAAAGGCTAATTCACTATCTTGCTTGTACCAGTCCAACCAGACTTAAATTTCGACGGATGATAATGGTTGTGGTCTGCTAACACACACCTATACTTTCTACTGGTTATGAAAGAACAACACGGAAATAAAGATTGAACCAAGAATGTGGATATTCAGTTGTATATCGTCAAACTCACGATGAGGAGTGAAATTCAGCGGCCACTGACGTTCAACTTCCATCGCTCTCGTTCGCTTCGGTCATCTGGTTGGAAGTGGGATGGGGCGTCTCCGGAGGCGCTTCCGTCATCGGATCGCGAGTAGAGTGCAGTGGCTCCAAGGGGTGACTCTGTTGCTGGGTCGGGCGTCTCGGTCTGTGGTTTGGGCTTCTCGGCCGTCGGTTGCTGTGTTGCGTTCATCGCGGGGTCCGACTGTCTCATCTGCTCGGTCGTCACGTCCGTCGTCGGCATGTCGTCCGACGGTGTATCTGGCGCTGGGGTGTCGTCCGCTGGCGGTTCGGCTGTCGTCTCCCTCCTGGAACGCTGCGATCCGAGCAGTTGGACTCGAGCCAAATCAGGCAGGGCGCTAATACAAACGATTGCTGTCTGGTTTGTGAAGTAGACGACCGGCACAGTCGTCACCGTGTTATTATATTATTCACCATTCTAAACGTTGATGCGATTATATGAATGGGAACATTGGTTTGTTATAACCGGGTGTCTGCCCTGCATGCTGGTTTTCATCGGTGATAATAGACTGGTGGTTATATAGTATGGCAAGATACAGGTAATATCAGTGCCAGAACTGGCACGGGAAAAAATGAAGCTAATCGATAACATCGAAGAGAAACTCAACGACAGAGGTCAGGTCGGTATCGGGACGCTCATCGTATTCATCGCGATGGTGCTGGTCGCGGCGATCGCCGCGGGCGTACTCATCAACACGGCGGGCTTCCTCCAGACCAAATCTGAACAGACCGGCGAAGAGAGCAGTGCACAGGTCTCCAACCGTGTCCAGGTCGTCTCCGGCTTCGGGAACGTCACCGGTAGCGAGACGGTCGACTACATCAACCTCACGGTGATGCGCGGCTCCGGCTCCGACGATATCAACCTCTCGGCGGCCACCATCGAGTGGATTGGTCCGAACAAGGCCAAGACGCTCACCGCCGGCACCATGAACGAGACGGACGCGCAGAACCTGGACGGAAGCGGCACCTATCAGCCCGGCGAGGGTTCGGCGTTCAATGTCACCGACATCAAGGACACGGACGATTCCGCACCCGTACTCAACAGTCAGGACGACCGGTTCACTGTCGCGATGAACGCCACCGCGATTGGCGGTAGTGCGCTCGGTGAGGGACAGACGGTCGAACTCAAACTCACCACGCAGTACGGTGCGGTGACCATCTACCGCGCGAACGTCCCGCAGTCGCTCTCCCAGGAGAGCGCCGTCACGGTCTAACTACTATCTGTTTTGAGTTTTTTGCGGTCAGTAAATCAAGCGACGCTATCAGGAAGGTGGGGGTCATAACGTTGTACTTGAGTACACCCTCAGCGGGGGACGTAGTGAATTCTACGACGATATTGGGACTACATTGAGATACCCTAGTGAACATCGTCCTACCCTGGCCACTCTTCCATTCTTTACTAGTTGACTTTCGGTTCTCGATATACTTCCGATTCAAATGATTCGTTTAACCGAAGATACGGTCAAGTAGTAGGCGTACCTCTACGGAAAGTAAGCCACGCTCGATACAGAGCCGGAAAAGTGCATGTCTCTTCCATTAGCAGCAGACGTTCCAGACCAACTGACCGACTACGACCAGTGGGTGTGCTGGCGTGAACAGGACCGCGACGGCAAACCGACGAAAGTGCCCGTGAATCCAGCGACGGGCCAGTACGCCTCGGCAACTGACTCCGAGACGTGGACGGGCTTCGACCACGCACGCTTACACGCCAGCGATGGTCACGCAGACGGTGTCGGCTTCGTGTTCACAGCAGACGACCCGTTCGTCGGCGTCGACCTTGACGCAGCACGCGACCCTGACGCAGGCGAACCGACCGACTGGGCCGCCACCATCATCGAAACGCTCGATTCGTACACCGAAATCAGTCCCTCCGGCACGGGCTATCACGTCCTCGTTGAAGGGACGCTCCCACCCGGCCGGAACCGCCGCGACGACGTCGAAATATACGAAACGGCGCGGTTTTTCACCGTCACCGGTCGTCACGTCTCTCGAACGCCGGTGAATATCCACGCGCGTTCCGAGGCACTTACGACGGTCTACCGCGACCACATTGCCGACGATACTGACAATGAGAACAAGCAGTCGAACACCTCGCCGGCAGCTGCCGATGAACAAACTCATTCGTCAACGCTCTCCGATGCGGACCTCATCGACCGAGCACGCTCGGCGACGAACGGCGAGAAGTTCGACCGACTCTGGCGCGGCGATATCACGGGTTACGACAGTCAATCGGAGGCAGACATGGCGTTGTGTTGTCTGCTGGCGTTCTGGACGGGCGGCGATACGGGACAGATGGATTCGCTCTTCCGGCAGTCCGGCCTCATGCGAGAGAAGTGGGACGAGGTCCACTACGCTGACGGCTCGACCTACGGCGAGACGACCCTCCAGCGGGCATCGAACGTCACGACCGACCACTACACTCCCACCAGCAAGGAACACGAGCAGACGGAGATAGACGCCGCTCAGCGCACCACGCCCACATCGACGACACCCGGTTCCACGGCCACCACAGCGGATGAACGCGTCGACCGAGACCACGAAGAGACGATTGCACGTCTCGAATCGCGACTCCGGGAGCTCGAAGCCGAGAACGACCGACTCCGAGCGGAACGAGCTGCTGAGCGAGCAAAGTGGAAGGAGCTCGAGGCAGACTCACCGACCGAAATCACGACTGGTGGGTTCGTCCGGCGACTCAAACAGCGTCTGTTCGGACAGAAAAAGTGAGTAGCAGGTATATGTCGGGGTAGACCACTCCTGCCCCTACTTCTCACAGTCACACGACGGCCGGGTCGGAGCGGACGAGATAGCAAACGACAACAGATAGAGGACAGGGCGGGCAGTGGTCGGAAAAGGGTGCACGGCGATGGAACGGTATGGAGAACACGTGGCGACCTGGGTTTCGAACGCAACGTGAGGAGGTCCACGACGTCGCCCTCGACGTTGAAGGCAGGCTTCCGGAGTGGATCGAGGGCGTGTTCGTCAGTAACGGCCCGGGACAGTTCGAGGTAGGGGAGACCTCGCTCCAGCACTGGTTCGACGCGTTGGCGATGCTGCGCGGGTTCCGGATCGAGGACGGGTCGGTGCGCTACACGAACCGTTTCGTCCGGAGCGACGACTTCCGCGTTGCACGCGAACAGAGGCGTGTCCGTCGATCCCTGCCCGGCACCCCTGCCGACGGCTCGGCGTTCGAACGGCTCTATCGGGCACTGTCCGGCGCGTTCCAGGACAACCCCTCGATTGGCGTCGTCAGACTCGACGGAACGCTCTATGCCGTCACCGAGAGTCCGATAGGCTTCGAGATTGATCCGGAGACGCTGGAAACGACGGGGCGACGCGACCTCACGACGGGATTGAACAGCGACATCACGCTCGGCCACACCCATGCCGAGGACGGCGTTCAGTGGGGTCTGAGCGCCAGCTTCGGGAACGAGTGTACCTACACGCTCTTCCGTCGGGCGGGCGACTGCGATGCCGCCCCGGTCAGTCGACTCGTTTTCGACAACCACCCGCCGTACATACACGCATTCGCGCTGACCGAACACTACGCCGTCGTCCCGGAAGCCCCGTTCGGCGTCGACTTCCGCCGACTCCTGTTGGGGACGCCCCGTGGCACGACGTTCCTCGACGCTGTCGAACCCCGGGAGGCTCCGCCGCGGTTCCACGTCCTCGACCGCTCGACAGGCGAGCGCGTCGCCGCCATCCGGGCAAACCCATTCTTCGTCTACCACTTCGCCAACGCCTACGAGGACGGCGACGCGGTCATCGTCGACTGCGTGGCGTATTCCGACTCGACGGCTATCACCGGGTTGACGCTGTCGAATCTCCGTCGAGACGACCCCGACATCCCACATGGAGACTTCGTCCGGTTTCGACTCCCGTTGGACGGCGGCGACGCGGAGCGCAGGCGCCTCCTCCGTGGCCCCGTCGAGTTCCCGACGATTCACTACAGCCGGTACAACGGCCGCCGGTACCGCTATGCGTATCTGGTGGCGACCGACTTCGGAGCCCTTCCGACGGCAATCGCGAAGGTCGACCTCGACGGGCCGACGGCAATCAGGTGGTCCGAACCAGGTCTCCACCCCGGCGAACCGATCTTCGTCCCGGCCCCGTCACCGGAAACCGAAGACGACGGGGTGTTGCTGTCTATCGCGCTCGACGGACACGCCGACCGGTCCGTGTTGCTCTGTTTCGACGCCGAAACGGTGACCGAGTTGGCGCGTGCACCGCTGCCACACCGTCTCCCCTACGGATTCCACGGGCAGTTCTACGGTGCCACCGATAGGGGGCGGTCGATGGCCTGACCGGATAGGCGTTCGCTACCGCGACGACGCACGCTTCCACGGGTCGCTGGGCAGCTATCGAAACAGCCGACGCGACCGTCGTCCGTTCTCGTGGCTTGTCCCGGAACAGATTCGCTTATGCCTCGGGGAACGGGCTTCTCTAGACATGGCCTCTGGAGTCCACGTACAGCTAGAGACGAGCGACGTGACCGACTGTCCCGTGTCGTCACTGAGCGAGACCTGTGCAATCGAGTCCGTGCAAGTCAGCCCATGTCCTACATCGGAGACGTCGGGCGTTATCGGCGAAGTAACAGTAGATCACTCGGAGGATACAGAAACGAAACCACAATCAATCGACAAAGTGTTCGATAACGGCTCGACGTCCGTGTATCGATACACCCAGAACAGTGCCTGCCCGTGTACACGTGTTCCGAGTCACGGCTGTCCCGTCCGCGACATCAAGGCAGACTCCGGACGGCTCGTTCTCTCCTTTATCGCGTCGGATCTCGAGACACTGCGGACGGTTATCTCCGATCTCCAGTCGTGCTGTGCCGACGTTACGGTTCGACGCCTCACTCGATCCGGCGGATCCGATGAGGAGCGCTCGCTGCTCGTCGTCGACCGGAGCGCGTTCACGGACCGCCAGTACGAGGTGCTCGAGACGGCACACGAGATGGGGTACTTCGACTCACCGAAGAACGCGAAATCCGAGGCGGTCGCCGATGAACTCGGCATCTCAGTCCCCACCTTCGTCGAGCATCTCTCGGTCGCACAGACGAAGCTCTTGGATCAGATTCTCTCGGGCTAAGTCGTCGGTGTGGGCTATCTTCGTCTACTCCATCCAACTGTCCGCCAAGTCGAGTCAATTGATATCGAGTACCATGAGGCTTAAATAAGGCCGAGTATCTTAGCGATAGACGGTATTCCGGTTCCGCGGCAACTGTACATAGACGCAATGCCCCAGACGATTTATCAGGACATCGGCGGACGAGACGCGGTCGAAGCGGTCGTCACCGATTTCTACGACCAGGTCCTCGCAGACGACCAGCTGGCACCCTACTTCGACGGAATGGACATGGACGAACTACGCGCCCATCAAGTCCAGTTCATCAGTGCAGTTGCCGGCGGTCCCGTCGACTACACCGGCGACGATATGCGCGACGCTCACGCTCATCTCGACATCGACGAGGACGACTTCGACACCGTCGGACGCTATCTCGAATCAGCGCTCCGCATGAACGGGGTTGACGAGGACGACGTCGAGGCGATTATGTCCGAGGTGCGCTTGCTCAAAGACCCCGTTCTCGACCGGTAACACCCTCACGCGTCAGACTATTACGAGCGACTGCGGTCAGTACCTCAGCTTTTCAACTGTTCCTTGCTTCTCATCCTTCGCTAGTCGACGATGACGAACGTATCGTCGAGTCGGTCGACGAGATTTGCTCGTACGTCTGCTGATAGATTCACACTGTCCTAGCGTGTTCTGAAGGTCATCGTACAGTCCTTCTATGCCACGAACCATCCCGACCTTCGATGACTAGAACTCCACATCTCATTCTCTGTAATAGGCGATACGGTATCGGTCTCGCTACTGGCGGAGTCAAAATCGAAACCACGGGACGAGAACCGATTATGAGAATTCTCCGCCGCCGTCAAGCCGCCGAACCGGATTCATAATCGGCCTCAACGTCCGCAAGGAGACTGTGAAGCAATGGTGAAAGCGGAGCTAGGAACCGAACTCGAAGAATGCGAAAACCGGCTGAAACCGCTCAAATCGCGGGCGAGACGCGGTCTAAGGATCCGTGTGCTGGATAGTGTCGCGTGCACTGCCTGGAATAAACCGGGTCTCAATCTTCATAATCGGCTTCCGTCTGGCGATTATCCTACTGGAGGTCGCATCACTCTTGGCGTAAGCGCCAACAGCAAAACCACCAGACGCAACTGCCCTCGCTCATAGACGCTACTCGCGAATCCAATCAGCAATCTCGTTCTCTCCGCTCTCAGCACCTTACTCCGTTCTCAAACACACCACACAGTCCTTCTTGCGGGCGCGAACGCCGATTATGAACTATCATCGGACTTCGCTCAGCGCGGTAGAGGGCCGTACGACGGCCGAGCGGCCGTGACGACGATTAGGAATCCGACTCCGTCTCAAGCCGGTCGCGCAACCACTCAATCGGATACATCGCCGTCATCCCGGGCGTATCAAGACGGAACTGCTGTGGCGGCGTCGTCTTGCTGTAAGTCTTCTCGACACGTGGCTCGCCCTCGGGCGGCTCGTTCAGTGCATCGAGGACGTCGTGGCCAGCCGACTGGGTCATCACCACCCAGAGCGCTTCCTCGACATCGCAGTCGGCGATCTTGTCGAAATCATCAGGGACCGCTCGTCGGACGTCGTGATTGACGCGCTCGGCCTCCACCGCAACGACGATACTCCCGTCTGCATCGAGTCCCGCGATATCGAGACGGCGCTGTTCGTCGATATCGTAGTAGGGCACGACCTCACTCACGGCCGATTCGGGGTCGTTGACGTACGCGTTCTCGAGATGCTGGCGAGCAACTTCGATCGCGAACACGTGCTGGCTGGACTCCTCCAAGTCGCCCTGGCCGTGGCCGTAGTCGACGCCCTGCCGATAGCTCTCCCCAATAACGCTCCGGCCATCGGGCGTCACCGTGTACAACCGATGCGGATGGTCGGTGTCGTGACTCAGGAGATCAGCGTCGATGAGGTCCTGGACGGCGTCGCTGTCGATGCCGACGTACTCCTGCAGGCGGAGCATCGAATCGTACAACAGGTCGTACTCCAGCGAGTCGTACCGTAACTGCTGGGCGTTGTACACCGCTTGCAGGAACATGAGCTGGTGGTCGGACCATGCTGCGTCACTCCGCTCCTCGGGCGTGAGCTTGAGGTTCAGGTCGCAGATCGGGATATCGTCCCGGTCCACGGCGTCGAGCGATGAACAGCACGCGATTGCGCGTTTCACCCCCTCGATGCTCGGGTCGTAGCGGTTGTCGCAACTCGTACAGCGGAGAGCATTGAGACTCGCGTCGTACTCGATACAGGACGGCAGTCGCTTCGTGTGGGGTAACGCGGTGTCGACGCGGACCTGTGACTCGTCTGCGTCCGTGGACTTCTCGTCGTCCTCGCCGTCCTCCTCGACGGTCTCCGGCGTGCCGATCGTCAGGCCCGCATCACGGCGGGTTCGCTCGGACGCTCGAAACGTCGCCGACTGGAAGAGGACTGACTCCGTCTCCGAAAGAGGCTCATTACCTTCGGGGTCGCCCGGTGGTAGCGGTGCGGACCTGACGAGGAACGGCCGTGGTTCCGGGTCGTCGAACGCCGCGGGCAGCTTCACGAGCCACTGCCCGCGCTGTAGCGCCCGCAGGCGGTTGCCGACCGTCTCGGTGTCCATCGACGCGGTCGAGAGGCGCTCGGCGAGCGGGCGGTCGATAGCGACGTTGCCCGTGACGAACGTCGAGATGTTGTTCAAGACCTCGTCGTAGGCTCGCTCGTCGAGTCCTCGCAACTGGGCGGGGAACTGCATCGCCAGCGTCACCGCACAGTCGAAGCTCCGCGATTGAGCCAGTAAGTCGTTCAGGACGTCCGTGACGGCGAGGCTCGCGGCTTCCTCCAGATAGAGGTTGACGAGCGGCTGTTCAGCATCCGGCTCGCGGCGGGCGCGCCGTCGGAGTGCCGTCCAGAGGTTCGAGAGGACGACGAGCGCGAGGACGCGCTGGGCTTCGGTGCGGAGGTCGCCCGTGTCGAAGATGATGACGACGTTCTCGCTGAGGTAGTCCGCGAGGTCGAACTCGGGGTCACCTTCGTCGGGGACGTGGTCGAACATGCGGGCGAGGCGTTTGTCGACGGGAATCTTCTCCATGCGGTTGGCGACGCCTTGCATCAACTCGTCGAACGTCTGAGCGCGATTCGCGACGACGCCCCCGAGCATCCGTTCGAGGTCGGGATCCGAGACGGCGGGCGCGGACTGTCGTTTGTGCATGCGGCGGGCCGCCCCGTGGAGCGACCGATGCGAGAACGCATCACTGCCGTGAACCGGGTCGAACATGGCCTTCACCAGATACCGAATGATGTCGGGCGACCGCACGGCCTGCTGAAAGCGCTCGCGGCCCATGATCTGGGTGAGGATTTCGACGTAGTGGTCGACCCGGTCCTCGACGGCGGTCGTCCGCGTGACGCCCGCGGCGAGTTCGTCCTCGATATCGAAAAACGAGAACGCCGGGAGGACGCTCGCACAGTCGAAATAGAGGACGTCGTCGAGGTTGCCGAACCGCGCATAGTGTGCCCGCAGATAGTCCGTGGTCATGCCGTCGCCCTTCGGCTCGACGATGACGGTCGCCCCTTCGGTCGCCGCGTGATTGTCGAGCAGGCCGTTGATCGCCAGCGTGGTCTTCCCGGAGCCGGTCTTGCCCAGCAGTACTGAATGGAGTGGCTGGAACGCGGGCGGGAGCGAAATCGGCTTCGAGTGGGGCGTGCCGTCCTGCGTCAGCGGATATCCAAGCAGGAAACCGTCACCGCGGTAGGCGTCCAGTTGGTCGATAGGTGGCCGTGGGAGGGACGAGCGTTCGTCCGGCGTCGGCGCGAGTGCCCGTCTGCCTGCAGCCGTGAGCGCGCTTCCGTCGAGTAGGCAGAATCCCGGAGCTTCTGTGGCGTCGGCGACGATTGCTGGCGAGGACGTCTTCCCGGGGAGACGCGTCCGAATCCCCATCGAAGGCGTGTGCATTTCGCGACGCCGAATCGATTCGAGGAGTTGCGCTGCCGGAGTCGGGGACTGCCAGCGTGATAGGTCCTCGTCCGTTGCGTGTGGCCGCTCGGGGTCAGCAGGATGCGTGGTGGCGTCGATGGTGTAGCAGGAGTGACCAAGCGGCGTCAGTGCCGACGCCACGTCTTTGACGGGTTGTGTGGCCGTCGCGGCGTCGTCGGCGACTGCAACGGCGCGAACGTTTACGTCGAAGCTGTGGCGGGCGTCCTTCGCGTCGAGTTCCTCGATGCGGCGCGTGATTTCGGGTGGTCGGTCCGTCTGCGTGGACTCATCCTGTGCGTCGGGGGGAACGAGCAGTTCCGAGACTGCGCGGCCGACGAGCGACTCCTCGCGGCCGTTGGCGAGTTTGTGCTGGCGCAGGTCGGCCTCACCTGTCCAGTCGTCTTTCGGGCGGAGCAGTATCTGGAAGACGACCGTCGCCTCGGTATCGGCGAGCGTTTCGACGACTGGGGCGAGCGGCGCGCGCGTCTCGCCATCGGTGGTGGTCGTGAACTCGCTGAACGGCGTGAGCTGGGTCTGCCAGTCCTTGCGGCGATCACCGTGACCATGGAATTCGACGCCCGCGACGAAGCGGTCGTCGTGGTCAGTGTCGCTGACGGGTTCGCTCTCGGATGCAGGAGTCGAGTCGGACGAGTTTTCATGTATATCGAGACCAAGGATATCGTCGAGAACGAGGTCGCGGTGGTCGAACTCATAGGTATCCGGAACGCAACTTCTGAGTGCTCCCTCGAGTGCTGTGGGGTCAGCGTCGTCGCGGTGGAGTGTGACGAAGTAGTCCAGTGGTTCGTCCGGCGTGGCAACGAGAAGCCATTCGATCGTTCCGGAATCGGGAGACGACCCCGGTAGGAGTAGACGGCGCGTCGTCGACCGCGTGTCGTCCGACGTGGCGAGCGTGTGAAGGCGCTGGAATTGAGTGGTGGCCGCTTTCGGATTGATCGGGTCGGTCGTCGGGCGGATTCGCAGATACGGCGTTGGCTCTGGTCTATCAGGCGTCGGCATGTGAATCACTGACGTGGGTAACTTGTGGTCAGATGGAATGCTGGCTTATAAATGCCTTTGTCAGGGTGAGAGAAGGTGGTTTACGAGGCGGTGACTACAGGTTGTTATCTAGTGAACACTGACAGAGCCGCTTGAGTTGTGGATCAAACGTGACGATGTGCCCGTGGACGGCAGTAGCTACTCTCTGCATCGCGATCGCCTGCGCCTCGGTCGTGACGGTCGTCCCATAGTAGTGTTCCGTCCGGCGTGCATGGTACAGATTTTTGAGTGATTCAACAGTAGTATCTTCCAACGGAACCTGTCCTTTTGCGAACTCATAGGGTGACGTATGATCTCGTAAATCCATTGCGTCAGCCCCTGTCATCGCCAGAAGGTATCCCTGGAGCGTATGCTCGATGACGATAAACGAATGTTCAAGGATTGCCCCATAGTACTCGCCAGCCTCGTCGATTTTATGCGTCAGGTCGATAAGTCGGCAAGCTTTCTGTATTTGGACCTCACCATCACTTGCGTCGGTACCTGCATTCAAGCCGGGCTCGAACGTCGGTCGTCCGTGGGCGTGTCCGAATGCATCCTCGGCCACTGAAATTTCTTCCAGTAATTCATTGGGATCACTCACTACTGAGAACCTCCAACTTGGTCCGGTCGAGTGTCTCTGACGATGAAAGGGTGATTCCCTCCCCGAACAATTCCTCGATGTCAACGCGGTTTGACTGATTGATGATTGATTGAGGCGTCTCGACGAGTATCTCGAACGAATATCGTTGGGCGGACGCCCAGTCTTCCTCGTCCGCTTCTAGTATCTCCTTTACTTCGTCCCAGCCAGTTTCAAAGTCCGTGTCCAGTGCATCTGCCACCGCAATGGTCGGCGGGATCTGCAGTCCATCGAGATATTTTGCGAGCTTGTTCGCGCTATGTCGTTGCTGCATGTGGTTGTCGCCGACAAGCACCCAGAGGTCGATATCCGACTGACGGTCGGCCTCACCTCGGGCAACACTTCCAAAGAGAATGATGCCCTTTACGTCCTCGAGTTCCTCTGTGATATAGCAACACGCGACGCGCACGGGCGTTTGGAACTCTGTCTGTGGGATACTGCGTATCGGGTCGCTTGGGTTGTCGAGGCGATCTCTGTTGATGTGAACGCGACGTGCATTTCCTTTGTGGAATGTCCCAACAAGAGTGTTCGCTTCGAGGACGTTGACAGCCTCACGTGTTGCCCGCTCGCTAAGCGGAACAACCTTTGAGAGCTGCCGGATGGAAACGTTGATATCTGGGTTATCACTAAGGAAATTGAGTATATACGTCGTTGCACTATGTTTGAAGAGTTCAGAATCTTGAACGGGGAGGGGGAGTTCAATCGATGCACCCTTCCTCGAGTTTGGGTCATCGTTCAGTCCTTCTGTCGAACTACTATTCTGCATGCGGCATAATAGTTCGGCCTCCTATTTATACTTTATATGCAACTCGTGGGATGGTCGAATTGTACCCTCAGACTGTTACCCCCTGCATTCGTCAGTCAGTTCGTAGAAGTCCCTTGTTCGAGGAGCCGCAACGTTCCCGACTCACCGTCTATGATTCAGGTATGTGCAAGATTCCTCTATGAGGTCGTCAATCCCGTACATCAGGTTGGTCATGTTAACGCATTCCGCTTGACGTCGAAGCAGCGGAATTAGAGCAGACAGTATGATATTACGGTTCACACAGTGCGTGAATCCATGATTGCTACTTGTTTTGCAGCGTGTCTGCAATCGCTTCGAGCTCTGCCTTGCGAAAGGGCCGACCGGCCTGCTCGGGATTGTCGTCGTCCAGCTCCCCGATCTTCCAGAGGATACCGGCTCGCATCTGTGGCTTGGACGGCAGATCGTTCGTATCGATATCGTAACCCACCGCGGTACAGATGGCAGCGAGGGCTTCTTTGGTGAACGCCGTCGATTCGACGCGTTCGTATCGTCCCACTGCCTGCCGGATCTCGTTTCGGAGCTCGTCGACTGTCTGCGTCATAGCGGTAGTGGCGATGGGATGCGTCGTGTAGATTCCGATTCCCTCACCAGTAGTAGGGTCGACGGCTGCCCGCACCGCGCGCCGCTGCCGGTCGTCGCCGCACTCAACACCAACCCTTCTAGGTAGACTTCCGCTCTAGAAATGCGGGTCCTGTCGGGCACTCAGCTTGCCGCCAGCGAGTATTCCGTTTCGGTTCCGGACGTACTCTCTACTTCGTGGCCCCATATTTTCTGCCTTAAGAACATATCAAAAGTCGCCTGGAGTTCGCTGCAGACTCCTCCCGTAATGTACCGGAACCGTGAGTAGAAACCCGTCCCCTCGCCGAACGATAGCGCGGGGCCTCAGTTGCAGCAACGGACTCAATACTGGCTCACAACGTACACATGAAAATGGCTAAGTACGCTAACTCACAATGTACACATCATGAGTAGCGATAAGAAACGCGTCCAGTTTCGCGCCCCTAACCGGCTTATCGACCGGACGGATGCGCTCGCCGCAGTTCTCGGAGAAGACCGGACGGACATACTCGTGACCGCGCTCCGTGAGTACCTTCAGGACGCCACGCACGACGATGCACTCACCCAAGAGATCGCCGACGCATACTACGACGACGAGATCACCTATGAGCAACTCAAAGCCCTCGTCGGGGCAGAAGAAGCGGCGAACCTTCGTGTGTTGAAACAGCAGCTTGACGAAGACTTCGTCGACGAGGTTTCCAAGCTATAGATGTCGAAATTAGTCGCAGACACCTCCGCCCTGGTGAGCCTCAGTATCGTCGCGGACTCCAATCCGAGCCCGCTCTCGCTCTGTCTAAACGTCTATGATGTACTCGCACCAGACGAGGTTGTCGAGGAACTCCAAGAGATCGCCTCGTACGATGACGCCCATGGTCAAGCCGCAACTGCCGTCCTTGACCGGACCGCCGAGATGACAGTAGAGTCGGTCGATCTCGACGCCGAATTTCCTCTCGACGATGGTGAAAACGCTGCCGTCACCCTCGCGAACGATATCAACGCCGCACTCTTCCTCTGTGACGAATTCAATCGGCTCGGACTGATTCACGCTTCACTGGCCGATACACGACTCGTGACAACCCCAACGCTACTTTCAGTGTTCGTTCGAACGGAACAGCTGACATCCAATGACGCACTTACCCTCCTCGACGATATCAGCACTGCGCGAAGTTGGGGTGCTAACAGCTACGTTCAGCGGGCGCGTTCGCTACTCGAGTGACCTGTTTTGAACCCTCCTTCGAACAACAGTCCCTTTGTCCTCGTTCGCTTCGCTCACGGACTCCTGCAAGCACCCTCGACAAGAGAGGTGCAGTCGGATCAACTGATAAACAGGCCCGCCGATATCATTCTATTTCGGTGATACGTAACGGCCCACACCGCGCGCCGCGTGCCGCCTTCCGGTGAGCAAGCTCACCGGCGTCTCGTTCGCTCCGCTCACGAGACCTCCGCGTCGCTCGCGACCGACCATTCCGGGCGGTCTGCCTGCAGTAGCGGGCGGACTGCCGGGCTAAAATGGATGTGCTCTCGACGCCAGCGCTTCACCCGTTCGGGTCCTGCGGACCGCGGCTGCGCCGCCCGCGACGGACGTGGTTGCGTCGCGGCGAACGGGGAATGCGCTGGCCGCTCGCTCCGGGCGGGTCGGCGCGCGGTGCTGGTTGTATCGGCCTCGGTCGCTCTCGCTCGCGCCCAGCAGAGCTGGGCGAAGGCGCGAGCGAGAGCAGTAGAGCCGAGCCGTGAGACGACGCAGCGTTGTGACTCATGTAGTGGTGAGTCTCGAAAAGACGCGGTAGTGGACGCGCCTTCAGGAGCCTTGGAACTCCAATGAGTACTAGATACCAGATTGGTAAAGAGTGTTCGGTCGATGAATCGGCAGACAACCAGGACGACGAGCGCGGCGTGGTCGACGGGGCGGAGCTGCGACCGACGGTCGAACTCGAACGGCAGGCGACGATCGACTGCAATCACCCGGATGCGGTCGAGCGCGAGACGAGGGACGGGCGGTTCGACGGACAGACGTTGGCGAGCGAGGAGCGGATTCTGGCAGAGGAGGCAGAACTGGAGCGGTACGCTGAGCGAGCACGCGAGCGCGAAGCGTTGGACGAGCGGCCGGAGATGGGGACGCGGAGGGCAGTCGGAGTGCAGGCACGGACGGCGACGACGGCGTTCGAAGCGCGGACGCGAGCGCGAGCGGTCGGGCGGACGATTCCACCAGCCGAGGACCCGCGCGAGCGGTTGTCGCAGTCGGAGGTGGCTACAGTCAACCAGTGTGCGCAACGGTTGACGGAGGTCGTGCAGAACGGGCCAAGTCGGGCGGCGTTCAGTCGACGGATCGCCGAGCGAGTGGAGCGCGGTGCGTCGGTGACGACGGCAGCTATCGGGGTGCGTGAAGCCGTGGAGCGAGAGCCGGGCGTGATACAGGACGTCGCGTCGATCGAGCCGTGGCAGTACGAGGCGAGCGTCGAAGCCGAGGTCGCTCCGCTGTGGTCGCCGAAGTCGAGCACCCAGCAGCAGGTCGGGATGCTTGACGACGGGACGGGAACGATGAAGTTCACCGTCTGGAAGAAGTCGCGTCAGGACGCCGTACTGCGTGAAGGCGACCGCGTGTGGATACAGGCGGCGAAAGTGAACCGGTATCGTGGACGGGCGACGCTAGCGGCGGACAGTCGAACGAGCATCGTGGTCCTCGAACGCGGTGATGGCGATGCGCCGGTGCATGGCGACTCCGAAGCGTCGTACGAGGGCGAGGTGTCGCAGAATCTGGCCCGATATGGACGGGCCGTGAGAGGACGGCGAAGGACGACCTGACCGTCGGCCGTTAGGCTTCCCTGCCTCGTTCGCCTGCTGGTGCCTCTTCCCTTGCCGCTCGCCGAGATGCCATTCCAAGTCCGATGAGAGAGAGTCCCGTGACGAGTACGTTCACACCGAACAGGACGCCCACTGCCCACACTGCAGTCGCAGGGAAGCCAATCCAGAGCATGCCAGCGAGGAGCAGCGAGATCGTTCCGCTTCCCAGCAGCCATATCCATCCTCTGTTGTCGCGCCCGGCAATCGCCCAGCCAATCTCGACGATTCCGTCGACGAAGAAGAAGGCGATTGCGAGAATCGTCAGCGTCGTCAGGCCGACCACTGGGTTCGCCATGAACGAAATGCCGGCAATCCCGTAGAGAATTCCAAGCAGCACCTGCCAAAGTGCCCCCCATAAGCTTCCCGCCGAGAATGCGTGTCCAACATGAACGATTGCGCCGACGACTAACAGTGCCCCGAGCAGCATCGATAACGACAATCCCGTAACGAAGGGGAAGAGTATCGCGAGAACGCCGAGGATCGAGATAATAGATCCGACGGCTATCCCACCTCGCACCTGGTCGGATTCCATTCTGCCAGCTGGCATTGCGGCGATGTAGTTCATGATTTCCTCACTCCGTGTTCGACGAGGAGGGTGAAATAGCCGAGATATCGTTCAGCCGTTCGAAATAGGTCATTTTCTATTTCCCTGTGGAAACGACTCCTTGGCTCTACAGGCGGAGCAGGCCGAGTGCCTCGGGGTCGTTCAAGAGAGCTTTGCTCTCTCGTGCTGACGAGACGCCGACGGCGTCTCGAACCACGTGACCCCGAGGGTGAAGGCCGTAAGCCTGATTAAACGTGTTCCGTTCGCCCGATTCACTGCTCAATCGTGTCGCTCGAAACATCGCCTGCCGTCCCGACGTAGTACGATACCTCCCAGAACCCACCGCCCCACGGATACTCCTCCAAGAACGGTTCGTGCTGTTCCCACATCTCCCGCGCCGTGATGCTCTTGCCCGTCCGTACAATCCGCTTGGTGAGTGCTTCGGGTGGGCTGACAGGAACTGGTGTACGTGGCTTGACCCCGAGGCGGTTCACTTGATTCTCGGTGATTAACTACGTCCACCCTATTTGAGAGCCAACGTGTTAGATCGCTATATGTCCCCAGATAGGTCCACTTCCAACGGGAGTTCTTCTCTCCTTTCTGGCGTAAAGACGGGAATCCACTACTGGGCTCCAGCAATCGCCGTGAGTCTGACGACGTTCATCATAGTCATCAATGCCTCTCTGATGAACGTAGCAATCCCCACGATGGTGAATGAGTTTGATACCACGGTCACCGTGATTCAAGGGGCGGTTTCACTCTACTCGCTGGTGATAGCTGCGCTGATTCTCCCAGCTAGCACGCTGCCGTCTCGGCATAGTAGTCGGCGTGTGATGACAGTCGCACTGATCGTCTATGCCGGTGGGACGCTGGTGGCGGCGATTAGCTGGAATACGACGATTCTCTATATCGGCTGGTCATTCATCGAGGGGTCTGCAGCCGCTGTATTATTTCCCCTGACATACACTGTATTGAGAGTCAGTTACGACGACACTGATCGAGCGAAGGCATTCGGACTGTTGGCTGGCGTGAGCGGGGTTGGATCAACGCTTGGACCGATTATCGGTGGAGCACTAACCACATACGCAAGTTGGCGATGGGGATTTACGCTCCAAATCATCGGCGTGGGGATTATTCTGTTTTCTTGTTCAGTATGTGAGTCCGTCTCCACTATCAGAAACACGCAGTTCGCTGGATAGAGGAGGGACAGCTCTGTCCATCGTCGGGTCGACGTCGCTCGTCACCGGATTCCTTCTTACTGGGAAGTATGGGTGGTTAGTTGAACGGCGGCCGTTCTTCGTCGGCGAACTGCAGTTCAATCCGTTTGGGACATCGCCGGCCATCTGGTTTCTTGGAGGGGGGCTCCTCGCATTCGCCGCGTTCGTTCAATACGAACGCCGACTGGAACGTGCTGGGAAGTCGCCGCTCGTCCCGCTGAATGTACTGACGAATCGCTCTTTTTTATCCGGTGTAATCACGTACAATATTCGGTCGATAATCTCGGCTGGTTTCTTTTTCATCTTCCCGGTCTACCTCCAGGCCGTACTCGGGTACACCGCCTTCGAAACTGGGCTGGCATTGTTACCGTACTCTGCCGCGTCGGTCCTTTTTGCGGCGTTTACGCCCGGCTGGCGTAAGTTCATCTCGCCAAAGACGCTTATCCAGGTCGGCATCGTGTGTATCGGCGTTGGGCTGGTGCTGTTGTACGAGCAGACCGGCCCCGGGCAGACGATCAGCAGAATGGCTATCCCAATGGCGCTTTATGGAGTCGGTGTCGGACTCATATTAGCACAACTCACTAATATGACGATGTCGGCTATCCCTACCGCGGACTCTGCCGAGGCATCCGGGGTCCTAAACGTGAGCAGTTCGATAGGATATGCCCTGGGGACAGCAGTCGTTGGCTCGTATTTTCTCGGCCAGTTCTATGGGAGTGTCGTCGATAGAGTACTACGAGCAGAACACGTGACTGTTTCAGTGGAGCAACGAAATGATCTGGTGATAGCTCTCGAAGATGCAGTAGAGACAGCGACCGAAGCCACACAACAACAGTTCCTGAACCAACTCACTCCTCCACAACGACAATTACTCGAAGGCATCTTCGAGGCCGCGATGTTCGACGCTCAACAGGCGGCGCTACTCCTTCTCATACTGTTCGTGCTGCTTCTGCTTATCGCGTCGACGTTCTTGCCACGGCATGTGCCGGAAACAGACGAGTGATCGCCTACTGTGCCTGAAAATATGCGACGTTTACTATGCGGATACAGTTGTCGCAGGGAGAAAGCCCACCACTTCAGTCGTGAGATGCATCCCGTAATAACGAGGGGTAAGTGGGGTCAACAGACGTGAACAGCAACAGAGCCATCTGGGATATATTGGACTTGTTCTATCCGCCCGTAGGGTGGTGACCATCCGTGAGACTGGATTCGATAACAATCCTTTCCTCTCGATAAGGATGGGTTGGGCGGGCAAGATGGAACGGGACTGCTATGAACAATCTCTCGCCTTTTTCCACTGACCAGTGGATATCACTGCTACGGACTCACGATTGGCGAGAAAACACGACCAGCTGATATTGCGTGTAATCTGGATGATAAGAGGGCAGTGGACGGTGGCCGAAAGAAGATGCATGATACTCTTCCATTTCAGGCTCTAGTTATATTTAGGGAATCCAAACCATGAGTGTTCTCGAGATTCTTCCACTGGCGTTCGTAATGATTGCGGGCCCACAGATCCTCAGTCCTATCTTCCTCGCCACGAGTGAAAATTGGCGACAGAACTCTGCCGCATACATCCTCGGCGCCGCACTCTCGATCTCCCTTGTCACCAGTTTCTTCTACGTCGTTGGTAGGGGTGCACTCGGACAAGGGACAAGAAACGACACGCTCTATGGTATCATTCTCGTGTTGCTCCTCGTAGCGATGGTACACACCTTCCGGACGAGAGAAGAGGCAGAACCACCCGAGTGGATGGGAAAACTCACAACGGCGACCCCACGGTTTTCATTCCGGCTTGGGTTCCTTCTACTGGGATTCTTCCCGACCGACATCCTCACGTCTGCCACCGTCGGATCATATCTCGCAGCGCGCGGGGCACCATTGACGGATGCCCTCCCGTTTATCGGAATCACGCTTCTGATTCTGGCGATTCCATCACTCACCTTGCTCGCGTTCGGTGAACGGGCGGAAGCCTTCCTGCCGAAAGCACGCGACTGGATGAACACGAACTCGTGGGTTATCAACGAAATTGTAATCCTGTTTTTCATCGGCATGACGATTAACAACCTCACGGGGTAACCGAACCGCCGAAGAAGCCCACCTCGACCTTCACGGTTGGGACGCTCACGCACGCCGTTGCTCGCACAAATATCGCACGACGGATTGACCCGTGGGGAGAGAGCGTCCCACTTGACAAGGCGGAACGCGATGACTCGCCACGGGATGGAAGCGGTAGTGACACCGCCACGACTCACCGTGAGAAGAGCGTACCAGCGCAGATGACGCTCACGGCATTCCGAGAGTCGGAACCCTCTGCCAGCGACGACTGACTGGTATTCCCCATGTGTGGGAAGCCTCACCGTTTAGGGCGAGGAGGATGTCACTCTCCTACCTCAGTTGAGGCCGGAACAGGAGTCCACGCTGAATCCCACCCCTCTAAGGGTGGGTAGCTCAATGATCTGTGGATTCGATCCGCATTCGAAGCTGGTCAGCAAGATCAGTTAGGTATGCTGTCCCAAGAATCGCAACAAGCAATCCGCCGACTGAATTGTAAATCAGGTCGAGAATCGTATCGTCCAGTCCATACTGGGTGAGAACCTTGCCGCCGCCGATGAGGGTCGACACGACGCCGATGTAGAACTCGATGAGCTCCCAGACAACGCCGAACGCCATGACGAAGAGTAACAAATAGACGAACATGAACTTCGGCGGCATCGTAACGTGCTCCGTGTGCTCCTCGAGCGCTCGCGTCACTGCATACGCCGCCCCGGCGACCAGCGATGACGAGAGCGCGTGAGTCATATGATCCCACCACCACGTCGACTGGTACGGACTCAGAAATCCCAGTGCAGGCAACGATAAGGTCCCAAACGCGTGCAGGAACATCGCGACCGTAATCCAGAGCACGATGCCAACGCTCATCGTGATGCTGTAATTACGTTCCAACACGGCCGGGAGGAACGTGACGAGCAGGCCGACCCCAGCGTTAACGGCGATACCGGAGTTCTCACGCCACAAGCCGATGACCAGGATGCCGACCATTGCTAACTGGAGGAGTCGTACCAGTTGTCCTTTCCGGCGACCTGAGACATGGACGCGGGTGCGAAAACTCATGTCGTCACCTCTGATTGCTGTTCAACGTTTGCGGCGAGTCGACGCCGGAAGTACCACCGGAAGAGGAGTCCGGTAAGAACACCCGCAACGAGCATTTCAGTGAAAATCAGCATGAGGTCATCGTTCGTCTCGACGAACGTTGTGCCGAGATACGCCGCCGAAGACGCCGACCCCACGGCCCAGAAGCCGGCGGTCGCAAGCGTCGCGATGACCGTGAAAAACACCGCGAACCGTGGCGTCATGCGAACCGCCGACGTCAGTTCGAGGACGACGACGACGAGCATCGCAAGCGTCGCGACGCTCATACCAGTCACGAGCTCATCGAACACTGTCGGCCGAAACGCTCCGACCAAGAGAGGCAATGACGCAACGAGCAACAGGGGCCACGGAACCGTCCGTGTCCACGACCGGTGGACGACGGCGGGTGAGATGGCGACGAAGGCTGCAATCGCGGCCATCACCATCTCGACGATCAGTATCTGTAAGAAACTCACGACGGCAATTACGACGAAGACGATGGCGAAGATCCATGCAATCGCTGCATTCACTCGCGTATCCGTGATAAACCACTCCTCTGGAAGTGAGCGACTCATTCCCTTTCCCCCTCTTCGGACTACAAGTCGCTGATGGTAGAATCTATTGGTGAACTATCCCACCCTACTCGCTCACGGCTTGCGCCGTTCGCTCCGTGAAGGTGTGGCTCCCTGCTTCGATGACGCGCTGTGCAGGAACCGAAGTGGTTCCCGTCGGAAGCGCAGTCTCCATAGGCGGTGATTCGGAGCGTCCCTCTCCTCCGTGGTTCGCACCGCGAGACAGGATGTTCCACATCGCGTTCCAGTCCCTATCAGCGGTGAACCCGCACGACGGACACGAGTGGTCGCGGACCATAACGGCTTGTCCGTCCCGACACCACACGACGCGCATTCCTTCGTCGTCCCGCTTGGGTTGACCGCCACGAAGTGCGTTCCTTCCCACTCTCACTCGTATTCGAGCAATGAGAGGAACGGTCGCCACGCCGCAGACGCAGTGGTGCGGTTGTTCGACGGCGACTCCATCATCCCTGCGACGTTCCACGAGATTCAGAATCCATCCCGGCCACCCACTACGAATACGACACCAACAAGAAGGAGTGCAATAAGTGCGAGGAGCGCAATTATCACGTCGAATCTGCGGCTGCGTTCTGAATCCATGAGGCTCTCTTTCAGTCGCACTCCATCACTTTTCCGACGCTGATACGAAATCAGAGCTAGCCCATTTGACTCTCTGTATCTAGTACGGCGTTCGTGATAGAGATTCGATAACTTGGTGAGTCGCTACTAGATACAGGGCGCGAATCTCGCAGGGAAGCAGGAAGAAAGCAATTCCATCGGAACTGTCCGATTCAGAGCAACTGTTTATTACACTCTTCTCGGTCCGTGAGTCCACGGCGTAAGTAGTCGAGCGCCGTCCACCAGGCCTCTGCTGACGCCTGGGCGTTCGCCTCGTTAGTCCCTCCGAACCGATGGTGAGTAGTCGGGTCATCTGTCTCGTCGAATCTGTAGGGGACCCGGATAGCGTGGCCGGCTTCCGGAAATGACCGGTGCTGATAGGGCCAAGGATGGTCATTGGCGGCGAGTCGTTCGATGGCAACCGAAGAGAGGGCTGGCGACGGCCAGACTCGGTCAGCCCCACCTGAGATCAACAGAACCGGCCCGTCAATCTGTTCAACTTCAATCGTCGCTTGCGCTCGTTGGGAGTGAGTCGCCCCTTCGACTGCGCCCGACCCGTCAGCCGCTTCCGTTTGCTCTATTGTCGCTTCGAGCCCTTTGTCGCTCGTCTCCACGAACTCATCGACGGGGATGTACGGAACTGGCTCGCCGTCAACGGTCCACGCGGCCACTTCTTCGTCAACCCCATCCATCCACGTGGGTGCCGGGAAGGCAAGACCACTTGGAACGTACCCGACGACAACCCCGACTCGCTCACAATGTGTGCCCACGAGCAAGGCAGCTTCACCACCGCGTGAGAATCCGACAGCGCCTACGCGTTCGGATTTGACGTCTGGCTGGTCGATCAGCCACTCGATTGCCCGTTCAAAATACGAAAGCGGAATCTGTGTGAGTGCGTCAGGAGTTCCAGTAGAGCCAAAGTACTCGACACAAAAGGCAGTGTACCCGTGTTCCGCCAGATAGCGAGCGTACTCCTGTTCATATCTGCCTCCGCCGCCTCCACCATGTAAGACAAGCATACCGTGGTGAGGGCCTGGTCCGACTCCTTCATACAGACGGCCGGCCACGTCTTGCTGGCAAACATCTCGCGTCTGAGCGAACGACCTCATCTGGACGTGAGCTACTTCTGACAATCAAATAAAGTGTTTCATGTTGGATGACGTGAATACGTATCTAGCGGTCGATTCAGTCGCACACAGCTGAAGAACCTACTCCTGGCGCCGAATTCACCCTCTATAAGCAGCACGACGTTTGTGACGGACGACCAATAGTTCGCTGAATCGCTACAAGATACAGGGCACACATCGGTCAGCCGAAGCAGACTGGAGCGTGGGGTTGTGGTTCGGTCAATACAGTTTGTCGTTCTACTGTGAGAGTAAGGGCATTGGGCTTCGAGGGCAGGTCGCCGGTGCGGCTTGAGCGAGCTGTTTTATTGGGATTACGTGGCTCGCTCCAACCACGAACAACGTCTCCTCGTTGGGGGCTGTTATCCGGGCGAGATTCTCGAAGATTCTGGCGTTGCGCTCGTACCAGTAGCCAATTTGTGTTGAGCTGGTGTATCCGTCACCGTCGCTCGAAGAGAGTGCCGCCGCGATATTGAGCGTCTGGTGTTGTCGCAGTTGACTAACCTGATTCTGTTCGCGGAGAGCATCGAGGTAGGTCGAATTCCGGATCATCTCTTGTTTGGACTTAACCGCCTCTTCGGCGTCCAGTAGCGGATATGGAACACTGTCTGGGTCTTCTTCGATGGCCCAGTTGGCGTCGATATCCGGGGGTTCGAGACGACTGTCGACGGCGTGAACTGAATTAAGACCAAGTGCGTTAGCTACCCGGAACCCAATCTGCACTGTTTCTGAGCGGATGGGGGCCGGTCCGTCGGGGTATTCGCTCTCGTCATCGAACGCTGACGTGTTTTGAATCGCAGTATACTGCTCGTTGAGAGGGTCCTGTCGCCCCACAGGGATTTCGACAGCGACGTGGTCAAAGAGGCGGTCTTCGAGACGCTCACGAAGTACAACGAGTTCCCGCTGGCGTTCTGGGGAGAGCGGGTCGTCCAAGTCCATAGTATATTCGTCGTTTCCGGGGGTATGGAAGTGATGCGAGCCAAGAAGAGTAATACGTGCTTGGCCGTCACGGGGACTAGGCCACCACGCAGCGGGCTTGGCCTGCGACATGATATTCGTTTGAGGAACTCATGTCAAAACATTTCTGCTTGTTGTGACCAGTTCGCAAATCTACCGAACGGCTGATTCAGTACAGCTTGCGGGAAATAAACTATGAGCCCTTGCTGAACTCACTCTGTATCTCGCACGCCTGTTGTGGCAGCTTCTGGGGAGTTCGTTGAGGTCGTGCTGCATACAGAGCGCGTATCTCGCACAATTGCTCTCGAATTTGGTCCTCGCGGTGGTCGCTATGTTTTTGGCCGGAACGATTGGGGTACTCAATCGGTTCGAGACTGGTGGGTGTGTCGCTGGTCGATGACCCTCGAAATTTGGATGGACCCACGATTGAGATATACCAACACGGAGACGAGCGGACAGACGATTCCAATCTGGACGAACCGAACCTCCAGATTCGCGGTCACCGTGTTCTGCGTTACTTCTCCAATTGCTATCACCTCGACGACGCCGAAGGACTCTCCTGTAAGAACGGATGTGATAAGACGACCAAAGTGAATCCCAATCGGGAGCGCCAGTTCACCGGTGAGGAGATACGCAAACGCGAACATCGTCCCCGTGAGTGTGGCGTCAATGGCCACGAGAACGGTGCCACGATAGACAACATGCAACAGTCCGAACACCACCAGACTGCCGATGGTCGCAAGGCCGACGGCGGCTCTCGTCGAAAGACCACGTGCGGCCAGCCCCTGGGCAAAATTGTCGATCATAATTCGTCGGTAGATGACCTCCTCGTAGACGTTCCCGAGGAGGAAGTATCCTGTGAACACGGCCAGAACAGCAGCGACAACTAGTGGCTCCTCTGGTGAACGAACCCCTGCTGACGCGAGGTCGAGAGAGCGAATTCCCCGGAACTCACCCCACCACCACGATATCGAGACTCCAAGTAGGGAGATAACCACGCCGGTAGCGAACGCTCTCAGCCACTGGCTGTCGATATTGAGTCCGAAATCACGGAGAGTGGATCGTTCGAGGGTCCTTGCGGCGTACACCCCCGCGAGTATCATACCCACATATACAAGCCCTGTGAGGCACCCGTAGAGAAGGAATTGGACCCCAGAGAGTTCGCTGCTAGTGGTAAGGAAGAACTGTTCAACCAACTGTCGGGCACTCAAGTAAATCACGACGGTGAGTATCGCCGGCAGGAGTCCCCCCAAACTTGCACGTACCCGATCCGAATCGGCTTCTTGCAGAATCTTCATTTTGTCTGGGCGGATTTAAAGTCTATTTATATAAAGATATTTATCATCCTAAAACGGACGGCTGTGAACTCTTTTTCCTTGACCATCTAGAAAGCGTCGTGAAGTGGTGTGCGGGTAGATCTCTCGACGATTTGATTTGGTAGACACACGCCCTCAGTCTATCGACCTATTCAACTACTTGAATGCGAAACAGTGGGCGGCAACCTACTGAATACACCCTCTGAGTCGGTCACGCCGTTACTGACAACAATCGGGTAGTAGGCGAGGGTGGCGCTGCATATAGGGCGCGTATCTTCCATCCCATATCCTCGAGAGAGCAAGATGCACCGGTCTAATCTAAGATACGTTCGTAAAGGTACCAGGGAAGCACTCCAAGTACGAAGAAGATGCCACCTGCAACCACAATCACAGCGGGTGGGACGACGATTGCAAAATACTCTTTGTAACCAATCCCAGCCCAACCTGCACTGAAAGAGTTGCCAATGTGCAAAATGCTCTCATTAATTAGCCACTGAATAGTGACCGCACCACCGATTAAGAGGAGGATTCCACTTCCGAATGCGCGGTGGGAGACGTGTGTCATAGGTGCAAATCATACTACCGGAAGATAAATGTCTGTGTTATGTTTGACAAAATCTGTGCTGATGAATGGACGCTCTCTATTCAGCACAGCACTGCTGACAGCGGTTGGGGAGATCATCGCGCCCGTGCTGAATAGAGAGCGCATATCGGTCACTCACCGACGTCTAGCCCGTCGTGCCGCTCAGTAGGGCCATATGACGTCTCGATACCACCGTACGGTTCCCCTGTTGGACGGTAACCGTTAACATAGTTGGCGACGAAGTGCACGTAGAGTACTTGAGGAGAACCCACGCAGGCGAGGTGATGACACGCCGATTTAAGTGCTTTATTCGGAGGAGCCCGATGAAAGTAGCAAAAGAAGACATCCCGACCAAGATCGACAGCCCGGACGCCGTGGCTAAACACCAGCCGGACTTCGGCGACGCGACCGACTACGGAAACATGGCTGCAGAACATTTCACGGTAGCGAAAGGGACCGACCTCACTGCGCTTCTAGAAGGACTGGAAAACGATCTCTGCCAGTCGCCCCACTGGGGATACGTGGTGAGCGGTGCGCTGACCGTCACCTACGCCGACGATAGCGAAGAAGCCGACGAAGGCGGTGATCTGTTTTACTGGCCACCGGGACACACTGTTCGGGCCGACGAGGACACAGACTTCGTTCTCTTCAGTCCGCAACACGAACACGGCGAGGTCCTCGACCACATTCAGAAGAAACTGGAGGAGAGTCCGTGAACTACCCCGCCCTGCTCGCTCGCTGACGCTCAGTCTTCGAGGGCGGGACTTCCTGTTTCAACGACGCGTCTCCCGCACGAGGACGGTCGTGGTGGTGAATCGCCTCGGGGCATTCGCCTCGACCGCCGATAAAACGCTACGAGTCTGCGCAGCAAGGGTCGCCGATAGTTTACGGTAGCTGGTGGTGGCTCGTTCTCGGTGGTGGCTATCGCGGGTGAGCGGTGTGGGTCATCTCTGACGTCTCCTATGATTGTTCACCTGTGAATGGTTTTGGTATGGGGGCGTCTGGCAGGGGAACCGTTCGCAAAAATATTTACACGGAACTGAGTAAGTTTTTTCTGTCTTCATCCCCTACTCGGTAGTGATGAAAGAGAAAACGACTCAAACACAACTTCCAGCGTGCAGAAACCAAGGTGATCGACGATGATGTGGCAAGACCTCGTCTTCCTTGCAGGAAACGTCTTCTCCCTCATCGCCCTCCTCCCCACCCTCCGCGACTCCATGGCAAACGTCCCCTTCAGCACGAGTTTCCCATCTGCGGTGATCGGCCTCGTCTACGCAACCGCGTTCGTCACCATGGGCATGGCACTTTCCGCTCTCGGCGCATTCCTCACCGGCAGTATCTGGCTGGCTATCGTCGCCCTCCGCTCGCCGAACCCACTCCGGGACTCATCCCCGACGTCGACGCCACAGACGGAAACCACGAACGCGACGCACTCCGCCCCATCGCACGCCGACTAATCCAGTTTCAGTACTGACGCGGCCTGTACCCTCCTTACCGACGCTATTGAGCGGCACTGCCGTTGACGGACAAGAACGATACGTGTCTGCTAGATACACCCGCAGTATTCAGCACGCCATTCGTCTCAGATAGCGATAGTTTCAACGAAGCTGTCTTCTTGAAAGCCTCCGCACCCTCGCCGACTGCGCCTCGCTGCGCTCCTCACTGCGTTGCGGTACTTCCGTCGACTCGCTCGTCGCGGAGCCCGTTCACCGGCGGTACGAGGCGGATGCCACGGGGCTTGACCCCGAGGCGGTTGACCTGCGTCCGTGAACGACTTCGCCGACTTGACCTCGTACCGTCACACCAGAGAGTGGTGCGCGTTTACTCAAGCGAGACGAACGGGTCCGGCAATCACGGCAACGCCAGTCGCCAAGATTGCGACGATGCTTGCGGCGAGCAGGAGGGATTCGTACCCGAACCCGACGGAGATCGCCAGACCGGCGAACACAATTGGGCCAGTGGTTCGCCCAAGGAACGTGGTGCTGTTCCGGAGGCTCATCGTGCCGGCCATGTACTCGCTGGTAACCCGGTCGCTCACGGCAGCATCGACAACCGGCATCAGTATACCAACGCCGATACCGATGACCACAACTGCTCCCATCGTCGTGATCAGCCCACTTGCGGCCCACGCGACGGCGAATCCGACCGCGTAGCAGGCGAATCCGACCGCGATCTGCCACTCGTTCGAGAGGTAGCGCGCAAGTCGGCCGCTTGAGGCAGCGACCACCATAGACGCCGTTTCCGACACTAGAATCACGACTCCGATCAGAAGCGGCGAGAACGCAGTCGCAAGTATGAACGGCATTGCCGTGAAGATCACGCCGAACAGCAGGAATTCAGTGACGAACGCGACGCCGAACAGCGCCAGAAGCGGCGGCGTAACGATCGATCGCGCTGCGTCCACGAGGTACGTAATCCCATGTCCGTCAGCGACGTGGTGTGGTTCGTCCAACGCCACCTGTGCGAACACCGCGATCGGAATCGCCACGAGATACGCGAGAAACGGCGCGTTCCACGCGATACCCGCGAGTATCCCCCCGAGCACCGGAAACAGGGCGGCGGTCGCAGAGAGAACGGCGACGTTCGCGCCTAAGACAGCATTTCGCTGGACGCCTTCGAACGCATCACTGACGATCGTGACGGTGGTGATAAAGATCGCTGCTGCGGCGGTTCCCTGCACAATACGGAGTGCGAGCAAGACTTCGAATGTTGGCGCAATCACCATCGCGCCACCCAGGACGCCGAACGCTAGAAGACCCGTGACGAGTACCCGCTTCCGTCCGATACGATCGGCGAGGATGCCAATGAACGGCGAAAGAACGATTCCCACGAGGAAGTAGGTGCTTACCAGGAGACTCGCCTGTGCGTCGGTGATTCCGAACACGTTGCGGAATACCGGCAGCGCAGGGCTGATGAATGGCACTCCGAGCGGTGCGAGCGCCGTGCTGATCAACACGATCTGCACTGTTCGGGAACGCCATGGAACGGTTTCAGTAGGTTCGTCGGTCAGTGCCGCCCGAGAACTGGTCTCGATTGCGTGGCCCATGATGGTATCGACGTGGTCAGCACCCATGTAATCTCTTATAGATATTGACATCTATGTTCGAGTGTCGTATCATCGCTTTTGCGGCGTCTCACTGCCTGCGACAAGGATAACCACTTGAGAACCCTACGCTCCTGTAGTGGTTCGACAACCATGTGATTGCAATGGGAAACAAAGTGCTCGACGAAATCCTAGAGACGAGCCTCGAGTTGGATTCGAACTCGATTTCGGCACACGAGCTCAGTTCGCGAATGGAGACAGACGAACTCATCGATATCATCCGTCATCGCGAAGTCCTCGAGGTGCTGATGATGGAACCGCTCGACCGGAGGGATCTAGAAGCGCAGCTTGACATCTCTCGCGCGACGAGTCACCGATTCACGCGATGGTTAGAGAATCACGCCCTTGCAGAACGCGTCGACAATCGGTTTACGCTGACTGGGAAGGGCCAGGTCTACGCCGACGCAATCGCTCATCTTGAGCGAGACCTGCGAGCGGCGACGGTGTTGGCCCCGTTGCTTGAGTCGATCTGTGAAGCACACCGGGAGTTCGTTGTCGCACCGTTCGCGAACGGGACGGTGACTACCGCAACGCCAGACGATCCGTATGCACCATTCACTCGATTCGTCCAGTTGTTACGGGAGAGCGATACCGTTCGCGGGTTCAATACGACCCATATGTTCCCGCCAGCGCTCGAAGAGATGCCTGGACAACTCTTCGATGACCTCGAAGCAGAACTAATCTACCTACCCGATGTCGTTGATAGCCTCTTCGAGACCCACCCCGATCAACTTCGTGATGCCATCGATGCGGGGCATCTAACGCTTCGAACGCGTGAGGCGCTTCCATACGGCCTCGCCATCTTCGACGAGCGAGTTGGCGTCGCGGGATACGACGAACAGACCGGGATGATGCGCGTATTCGTCGATTCTGACTCCGCGATCGCCCGCGGATGGGCCGACCGCGTCTTCGCGACCTACCAGGATAACTCAGAACCGATCCACGATTACGATAGATTCGTGACGGACTGATCAAGCCCTCGGTACTCACTGCTCACGGAGAGTTGAAGGATATCCGCTGTCCTGAGACGCGTCTCATGTGGTGAGACGACGCTCGTCCAATGCTCGCCGGGTCACTTCTTGTCGTCTATGTCTTGAGCGAACTATACCTATCCATCCGTCCTCTAGTCAGTCGTGATGTGGGTACGATGGTTGGAATCGTCGAGAGCAACTAGACGACAGCTGGCGGGCGTTCGTGCGTTCGGTGAACGGTACCGTGGCGGCGTCTTGTTCGCGATTGTGGCTCTCGTGATGGGGATAGGGTACGTCGCGATTGGAGTGGGCACCGAAACCGTCCCACCCACCGTTCTCGCAGCAATTCGCTTCGACGTGTCCGCGGCGGTGCTACTTGCGTATGCGTTCGTTTCGGGACGCTGGCGTCCACGGACGACAGCCGACGTACTCGCAATCATCGTTCTCGGTGAACTTGTGTTCGCTGGAACCATCGGCTTTCTCTTCGTCGGCCAGCAACATACCACGGCGGCGATCGCTGCTATCGTGATGGGTCTCGGTCCGGTCGTTACCGTCCCGATTGCGTATCTGCTCGTCCCGGACGAACGCCTCTCACGAGGGGACGTCGTCGGCGTCTTTCTCGGGTTTTGTGGCGTTACGATCGTCGCCAATCCGTCACCGGCGGAAGCAGCGATGGGAGCCGACATGGGGGTCGTGTTCGTGTGCTGTGCAGTGCTCAGCTCGAGTCTCGGGGGTGTCTTGCTCAGTCGTCTTGAGACGGAACTATCACCGCTGTCGCTGACCGGGTGGGGTGCGTTACTCGGTGGAACGACGCTGCATCTCGTCTGTGTTGTACTCGGCGAACCGATCAGCACGGTCAGCTGGACGCCTGCTTCGCTTGTGGCTCTCGTCTACCTGGCGGTTGTCGTCGGTGTCGGTGGATACGCGGTTCTCCTCGTACTCCTGGCAGAGATAGGCCCCACCCGAAGTAGTCTTACGTCGTACGCGAGCCCGATCGTTGCGATCGGGGCAAGCTGGCTGCTGGTCGGAGAAATTGTGACGGTCACCACGTTGGCAGGACTGCTCGTGGTCGCCGGAGGATTCGCTATGTCGAACTGGTCAACCTTCGCTCACGCACTTGACCGATTCGGACAGCCATCACGACAGTCGAGGGGAGAGTGACATCTTTCTCCGGTAAGCATTCGTCAATAGAATCTCACCAGCAGTAGGAGCAGTCGCTCTTCTCCCAGACTCATTTCGTCTTTGTTGGCGTAGAGTGACGCTAATAGGGCGAAAATCTGGGTGGACGTTCGGCTTTAGCGCGAGAAGATAGCACTGGAGCTTGCCGCCTGTATTTTTCGTGCCCCTATCGGGTGCGGGGCATCCGTGAGATGCCCGGCAGGACCACCCAATGTCCGTACTGCCAGTATACGAGCGAACGTTCGACGAAGACGACCGAGAACGAACGACCGACGACCAGTGCCCCGAATGCGCGGGTAGCCTCGTGACCGCGAACGACGAGACGTACTGTCGCGACTGTGGCCTCCTCGCTGCCGAATATCGAATCGATACGGGGCCGGAGTGGTCGCGTGACCAGCCGGAACGCAAACGAACGGGCGCACCACGAGCGCAGGGGATGCACGACTACGGCCTGGCGACCACATTCGGCCACTGGACGGATGGCCGAGGTAACACCCTCTCGGCGAGCAAGCGACGTCGACTCGGGCGGTGGCGACGCCACCACAATCAGGCGCGCTGGGGGTCGAAAGCCAATCGGAACCTCGGCCATGCATTCGACGACATCAAACGACTCACGAGTGCGCTCGACCTTCCAGCGACGGCATGTAACCGCGCGTACGCCATCTGTCGCGCCGGCCAGAACGCCGACCTCTTCGTCGGACGGTCCATCGAAGCGATAGCGAGTGCAAGCGTCCATGCCGCAACGCGCTGTCTCGGCCTTCCGTGGACGCTCGCCGATATCGCCGACTACGCGCGCTGTGACCGTCAGACGATTCGAACTGCCTATAGGGCGCTGAATCTCGAACTCGGACTTCGGACTCGGCCACTCCGACCGCGAGCGTTCGTCCCGCGTCTCGTATCGGCGCTCGAACTACCGGCCCGTATCCGCAAGCGAGCCTACGACCTCGCGGTACACGCAGAAGACGCCGGCCTCGGCACTGGCTGTGATCCGGTCGGCGTCGCGGCCGCCTGTCTCTACGAGGCCGGACACGACAGACACGTCGGCCTCACCCAAAAGAGGATCGCGAACGTGGCGAACGTCACCGATGCCACCCTCCGGAGACGCTGGCACGCCCTTCTCGAACTCGACACCCACGACCGAGAGCGGTGAGCCGTCGGCGCATACGTTTCGCACACGTCGAGTGAGAGCGCTCCGCGGTAGGTTCGGTTCGAGTAGCGACGGCTGACGGGCGTCACGTCCGCTCGTTTTTCCGCGCCCCTTCGGGGTGCGGGCCGCAGCACCTGCATCGGCGTCCCGCGGAGTCGCCATGTCGAACTCAGACAACCCTCTCTCGAAGCTCGAATTTACGAAACGAACGGCAAAGCGCGCACAGTACGAGGCATTCGAGTTCACCGTCCTCCCGGGCGGTGTTCGAGTCCGAAACACGAGTCACGCCAATCCGGAGAATCACGAGTACCACGTCACCGTCGAGGATGGCGTGCCGAGTGCGTGCGAGTGCCCGGCGGACGACCACTACGATGGTGCGTGCAAGCACCGCGTCGCAGTCGCCATCCGTGTTCCTGTGTTGCGGGCAGCCATCGACCAGCAGGTCGCCGCAGATGGTGGGACGCAGGAGGACGCCGACGAACGAGAAGAAGCGACCGAAGACGCGTGTGACTGTTCCGACCTCGGTGGCTTCCCGTGCTGGGAATGCGTTCGTACCGGTCGAAAAGACCTGCCGGACGACACTACCTGATCAATCCACCGCGTTCCGGTATTTTTCCCGCGCCCTCGGAGGCGAGGCGCTCGGCGAAGAGCGCCCGAGTACTATGTCGAATTCGAACCAGCTTACAGCACAGAACGAACCGGTCGCGTTCGACGACCGAGACACCCGACCGGACGCAATGCACGAAACGGTCGAACAGTGGCTTGCCGACCTCCGGGAAGCGACCGACGAGGCAGCAGCGAGCGAGCAGTTCCAGACGTGGCTCGACGCTCAACGCCGCTTCCACGACTACTCGATGCAGAACACGCTCTTGATCCGTCTCCAGCGGCCCGACGCGACGAGAGTTGCCGGCTATCGAACGTGGCAGACGGAGTTCGATAGACAGGTTCGGAAGGGCGAGTCGGCGATCTGGATCTGGGCACCGATCGTCGCTCGACAGTGTCCGAAGTGTGGCAACGCGCCGTCGTACCACGGCGAATCGGACTGCGAGTACGAGGCGTCCGCTCCCGAAACGTGGTCGAAGGGCGTCGTCGGTTTCCGTCCGGTGGCCGTCTTCGACGTTTCGCAGACCGAGGGTGAACCGCTTCCGGAACTGGAGACGGCCGTGTACGGCGAGGCAGACGACCTCGTTTCTGCCGCTCTCGCAGCAGCCGAGACGCTCGGGGTGTCCGCCGAACTCGTCGCGACCGAGGAATGGTCGTACGGAGACGCAAAAGGCGTTTGCAAGCACCGGAATGGCGAGTTGCAGCCGCATGTTGCCGTGCGAGCGGACCTGGATAGTGCGATAGCCGCGCACGTTCTCGCTCACGAGTACGCCCACGCGAGACTCCACGTCGGTCGGGAAACGGACGACGAACGCGCTGCTCGAGAGGTCGAAGCTGAGAGCGTCGCCTACATCGTCAGTCGTCATTTCGGGCTAGATGCGTCGAACGCGTCGTTCTATCTGGCAGCCTGGCGGGACGACGAAACTGACGAGTTACAGGACCGATTGGAGCGAATCAGAACGACGGCGATGACGATCATCAGTGAAATCGAAACCAACCTCGAACGGACGTGAAACCCGTATCGTCCTAGAGAGGGCAGAACAGCGGAGTCGAAGCGTGACGGACTATGCCTCCGTACGTCATTCACTTTCCGTTCGTCGACGGCCCGAAATCGCGTTTCGAGACGCTCCACTTCCTTTTCCTACTCGCCGTCAGAGGCCGTGAGGAGATACATGACGCTCTCGCTCATCTCGAACGGTGGATTCGGCTCCCGATGACGGCGATTTCGAGACTCTCCTCTCGCTCCCGTCTCTTTCGGAGGGACAGTACTGTTGCAGAAGAAGATTTGATGCATCATTGTATTTTACCCGCTAATAAACAAAAATGGGCTGCGGAATTCGTAAATATTCGTCAAATATATGCGTACATATCTACTACCTTCATATAGATTTAAGATATTCAAAGGAAATTGCTTTGGCAAGCCCGTTGTGTGAACCCATACCACACAAGATTGGAAGATTGCAGTGTACCCTGCAACCAGTGGGACTGACGACGGGCACGGAGACCGCCGATGCAATCCATAATCCACCCCGAACGGTTCGCGCGCTATTGCAAATCAACCGCCATCCTGCCCTCGTTTCGACCGCCGACGCTCATCATCGGTCTCGGCGTCCTCCCAGCACTCATGTCGACACCGGTCGCTGCACAACAGCAAGTCGGATCCGGTATCTGTGGCACCCCGCTGGCGGACACCGTCAACTACGCCGCTCCCTTGTTCATCGGCATCACCATGATCGCGTCGGCAATCCTCGCGTACATCCTGCACAACGCCGCCGCATTCCCGAAGAAACCCCAGACCATCGAATCGGTCAAAGGCTGGCGGAATCGTGCCGCCTTCGCCACCGTCACGACGCCACTGTTCGCCGTCGTCATCGAGCAACTCATCGGCGCGACTGGCGTCGGTCTCGCTGGCTGTGTCGACATCGTTCCATTCTTCTAGAGTGAAGCAATGGGACTCCGAGCGTCGGTCGTCATCGCCGTCGTGTGCGTAATCGCTGGAGTGACGCTTCCCGTCGACGCCCAAACCCCACCGACGACATCACCGAACACGACGACGGCGACACCCACATCTGGAAACGAGACGACTCCCCCGTCGTTCTACGAAACCAGCAACGGAACGACGAACGCGAGCACAAACGCGACCGGAGCGCCCGCATTCGAGGGAGCGTGCCGTGGCCTCGGCACCGTCAGCGGCCACATGTGTAACGGCGTCCTTGGCGCGCTCAAAGGGATTGCCCGTGGATTCCTCGACTTTGCCCGTGGCGTCGCCGAGTGGGCCGTCGAATTCCTCGTGAGCCGGCCGGTCCCCCTGCGCAACGGGACGCCCGAGTTCGTCGACCGCCCGACGAACGCGCCGATGGACACCGTCTACGACTGGTGGCGGACGCGTGGACTGCCCGCGGGCCTGCTCATCTGGGCGTTCTCGATGATACTACTGCGTGCGAACGCCCTCATGCCCACCGGAGCCATCTCCAATCAACAGGCGAAAACTCTCGAAGCGAAGGGATGGTTCATGCTGTTCGTCATCCTCGGGTCGTGGATCTGGGCGGCGTTCGTACTGCACCTCGCGTCCGCACTGACGGTCACGTTCGCTCCCTCCGGCAATCAGATCGTCGCCAGCTTCGAGACGCTCACTGATAGCGTCCTCGCAGGCGGACTCGGCGCTCTCTTGCTCTGGTTGTCCTCGGGCATACTCTTCCTGTTCGTCGCGCTCGTATTCGGCCTGTCGTGGCTCGCCGTCTACGTGCTCGTGCCTGCACTGCCCGTCTTTCTCGCGCTGTCCTTGCCGGCGTTCTGGCTCTTTCGTCCGCTCGCTAGCGTTGGGGATCGCTTGCGTGGCCTGTTCATCCCGTGTGCATTCGTCCCGTTTCCGGCCGCAGTCATCCTCGGCGTCGGTTACCCCGTCACGAACGCTGTTCACGGGTCGCTCGACCAGGGCCTTTCGAATGCCGCCGGTGTCGACGCATTCGCGTACATCATCCTCGTCCTCGTTATGTGGTTCTGTGCGGCCGTTTCACCGCTCTTCCTATTCGTCGGTAGTCGCAGGATGCGACCGTTCGCCACCCTCGCCGCAGGCGCAATCGGTGCCGCGTCCGGGATGGCTGCCGCGAACACGTCGTCCAACCTTCGCCAGCGCGTTCGGTCACGACTCCCTACCGGTGAGTCGGCGACGGGCTCCTCGATTCCGGCGAATGCAGGCGCAAACACGCGCGTCGATCCTGTCGACGGGTCGCCGTTCTCACGGACGAATCCCGGTGGATTCGGCGGCGCTCTCGACGGTGAGACGGTTGCTGGAGAACTCGAAGGGTCGACGCAACGGCCGACTGCCGACCAACCTGCGCTCGCTGCAGAATCGACGTCTACTGGCGAAGCTACGAGTAGAGCAACACGGTCAGGAAACGAGACGACTAATTCGTACGCCGAGAGCGTTCCTGATGACGTCACATACAGACGTGTTCAACGCCGGTCAGAACTCTCCAAAGAACAGTACGACGCAGGCTATTTCGACAGTCAGGGAGAATTCAAATCTCTGAGCCAAGGTCCCTCTGACACTGGCTGGCTGCTTGATAAGGGAACCGTTGAGCGGTTTATCAGCTCAAAGCCACAGGAATCCGTTCTACTATACGATGAAGCTAGTTCGGCGGCTTACGATATTCGCAATGTAATGGCCGAAAATGGGTATAAATCCACACAATACTACAAGAATCACCACGATAGCCTTGATTTAGTTCAGGCAACACGTAGATAATGACTGAGAGGGATAATTCTTCGAAGCGAACCAAAATTGATGCTACTAAGTCTAGCTCTTCCTCTCATATTCCAGAAAACAGACTGGTTGACGAAGTAATAGAAAAGGACAATTACAATTGTCAGCTGTGCGGTTCTATTACTCGACCTCGAGGCAGTCTTGGCTGTATGATGTATCCAGTCAAAGAGAGTCAAGAGGAAGAAGATAGTTTGGAGAATCATTTTACCCTCTGCTTTGACTGTTTAGAGGAGAAAACAGACAGAGAAATAGTGGGGGAATTCCGGCAGATAAAGGAGATTAAAAGTTCTGAGAGGGAGTTTTCTAGCCTTTATACACGTTCGATTATATTGGAGATTGCTGAACGAGTTCGTCTCTTCGTCTACACGGGCCGTCTACTCTTCGTGCGTCGAGTACTCATTGGAGTTGCGAGCATCACTGTTCTCTTCTGGAGTAGCGTCGGACTCATCGTGTTCGTCGGGGCTCTGTTTCTAAATCCCGATATCGGCCTCCAGTGGGGGGTCTCCCTAGTGACGTTTGTTTGGAGAAACATTCTCACCAGGGACGTGACGCCGTGGGCTACGGGCGGCCTCCTCGGGGTGGCCTACGCCCACCACGTCGCCGAGCGCGAGCGGGCGTACGAACGACAGGTGCAGCGTGATCGCCGGCGTCGAGGAGAATCACCGCTGAGCTATGCTCGTCCACGCTGGCAGTTCGTCGCCGTCTTCGCCGTGATCGGCGTTCTCGGAGCCATCGACTGGCTGTTGATTCGAGCGAACGTGTTTACGCGTGGCTCTCTCGTCGGTGCGCTCGTCCTCTGGACGATAGGTGCAACTGGCGTTGCGTACTATCTCCGTGCCGCACTCCATGAAGACCGCGACGTCTCCGGAATGGCGGTCACGCCGACGCCCTGGGTCGTCATCAGTCGGGGAGCGCTCGCACTCGGCCTCGTTGGGGGTGCCGCAACTACCGTCGGGTACGATTCTATCATTCCCAACGCTGCAACGACGCTCGCGATTTGTCTCACGCCGTTCACCGGAGGACTGTACGTCATTCATCGAACCGTCAGGCGGCGTACCGCCTGGCGACTCCAGCCGAGAGCAGTCGTCCACTTCCTCCGGACGCAACTTCGCCGTCGCATCCCGAGCAGCGTCTCGACCCGTCGCCACTCGGACGAGACCGAATCTGACGCGACCGACCGTGAAACATCAGACCGCGACCAGCAACCATGACCAAGATAGACCCCAGACGTCGAATCCTCAACGAGTTCGGGGCCGATGACGAGATCGTCGGTGTCGACACCGACTACAGCATTCCGGACCTGAAGTTGTTCCTGCCAGCACTCTTGATTGCATCCCTCAGTGTCCTCACTGGAAACTCGCTGGGAGGGCTGCTCGCCGTCACCGGCGGCATCATTGTCGGCCTCGCCGTCCTCGTCGCGACCGCTATCGTCGTGTTCATCGCGCCCACTTATCTGACACCGCAAGCGTGGCTCGGACAGATTATCGCGTTCAAGCGCCAGCCGTCGATACGAACGCTCCTCGATGAAGCGTCCGACCAGCGGACCGAGACGCTCACGCGCGTCGACCGGTTTCTGCCGGAGGCGGACGCGGTCAAGCGCGTCGACGGGACGCTCGTCGCGGGCGTCGAGGTCAGTCCCGCGAACATGGCGCTCGCAACCGAGACCGAGTGGGATAATGCAGCCGACGCGCTCGGTAACGCACTGAACGCACTGGACTTCTCCTTCCAGCTCCGCTCGACTGCACGGCGCGTCGACGCCGACCGCCTCGTCGCCGGATACGACCAGCGTCGCGACGACCCGGACGTCACGGCGAATCCCGTTCTCGCTAATCTGATAGACGCCTATCGCCGACGACTCCCGCAGGAGTTCCAGGCGCGTGGGACGAGCGTCCGCGAGTATCAGATTCTCGTCCCAGTGTACGTCTACGACGTCCAAATCGCCGAACGCGGCGCACTTGCCAACCTCCGTGACGTACCGTACATCGGTGGTATCCTCGGATTCATCGGCGCAGAGAGCACGCAACTCTCGCCGGAGGAGATCGAGCGAGCCCAGCGTAATCTGCTCGACAACCGTCTCGCCACTGTTCAGGATGCCATCCGCGGCATCGACACCTGTACCGCCGAACGCGTGTCCGCGAAGACGCTCGCAGCGTGGATCGAGGAGTCGTGGGCTGGAAGCCGAACCGAGTATGAGACGGGGCAGCCACGGCTCCGGACGACACCGGTCGTCCTCGCCGATGTAGAGACGACACCATCCGATGTGGACAGGCTACAGAACGACGCAGACGGTGGCCACCACGACCCAGTCCGCCATTTCCTCGACCATTGCTAACCATGTCACTCATCGACCGACTCATTCGAACTCTCACCGGAGCCGACTCCAAGCAGTCAGACCGCCTCGACGATGCCGGACGGCACGCACGACTCGTGGCACCGTCGAGTACGCAACTCGAATCAGACGCAACCCGAACGGGTGAACGATGGGCGCAAACGCTGTTCGTGGTCGACTGGCCGACGAATGCCGACCCCGGCCTATTGGAAACGATTACGACTCATCCGAGCGCGGACGTCGACCTCACGATACACGCCCATCCCCGGCCTACCGAACGCAGTATCACCGAGCTTGAGGACGCGATCCGTGACCTCGAATCGGTCCGTCTCGGCAAGCAGAAGAACGGCGACCCCTCGATTAGCACGACCGACCGTCGAATCCGCGAGCACGAGGCTGTACTCGCCCAGCTCACGGACGGCGCGCAATCCATCTTCGAAGTGGCGGCATACGTTACGGTCCGTGGCGATACCGAGCGCACCGTCGAGCGGACGTGTCAGCAACTCTGGACTGAACTGGCGAAACGCCAGCTCACGGTGAAGCCGGTCGACTATATCCAGATCGAGGGTCTCGTTGCCAACAGTCCGATCGCTGACGACGCGGTCAGCGGCACCATTGGAGAGGCTCGAACGCCGATGCTAAGCGGCGCGCTCGGCGCGTCGTTTCCCTTCTCGGCTTCCACCGTCATCGAGACGGCCGGCGTGTTGTATGGCTTTCACGCGACGACCGACGCACCGGTCGTCGTCGATCGCTGGCAGCGGCCGAATGGATACAACGTGCTCGCGGCGGCGAAAATCGGCTCCGGGAAATCCGTCACGGCGAAGCTGCTCAGCCTTCGCGAGATTGCGAACGACTCCGAGACGATCCTCATTCTCCTCGATCCACTGGAGGGATTTCACGACCTGGCAAACGCCCTCGATGCCGACCGCATCGTCGTCGGTGGAACCCGGCAGCTGAATCCGCTTGAGATACAGCCGACACCACGCCATGTCTTGGAGGCGGCTAGTGACATCAACCCCTACGGCCAGCAGTTCTCCAGCGTCATGGACTTTTTCGAGACGTACTTCGCTCACGTCGATACGGCCGGCCACGGTCTCGACACGAACGCCCGTGCCGTCCTCGGGCGGGGCGTCCGGGAGGCGTACCGGCGTCAGGGCATCACACGCGACCCGGCAACCCACGCGAATGACAGCCCGACGGTCCATGACGTGTTCGTCATTCTCGGCGAGATGGCTGACGATGCGAGTCCCTTCTTTGACGAGGAAGACGATGGAACTGCACCGACGACCGTCGAGTTCGCCAAGTTGGAGGATCGGGCAGCCGAACTCCGTATCGGGATGCGGCCGCTCGTCGGCGATGGTGAGTACGCGAATCTCGGCGGGAAATCGGATATCGACCTGCGGGACGAGAAAGTAACTTATCTCGACCTCCAGCAGGGCGAGGCCGACCGTGAGATCGCGTTGATGATGCAGCTCCTGTTCGATGCCGTCTACGACCGCGCGAAACAGACGGACAAACGCATGGTACTGGCAATCGACGAAGCTCATTACCTGCTTCAGAACGAGGGCTCGCTCGCTTGGTTGGATCGCGCGTACCGCCATTCTCGTCATCACGACCTCAGCATTCACTTGATCACGCAGGAGTTATCGGATTTCTTCGTTCACGAGAAAGCCGAGGTGCTGGCGAAGGAGGCCTCGATCAAGGTTCTCCAGCGACTCCCGGGATTGACTGACGAGGGCCGGAAGCGACTCGGGTTGAACGAGCGGGAAGCGCGTTTCCTCAGGCAGGCGAAACCTGGAACCCGTGAACGGGGCTACAGTCACGCGCTCGTCTGTGTCGAGGATGAAGGGCGGTTTCCAGTCAAAGTGACCGGGCTGCCAGAAGAGTTAGCGCTGGTTGATTCTGACTCGTCAGACACTCATCCCTGAAGAACGTCGTGAGCAGACTCCCGGTTTAGTTGCTCTTCTCGGCATACGTGAAATCGTCGTTCGTGTTCACCATTTCCGGCTTCAGAGTCACCTGACGGTTGACCTCTCCAGAACGAGACTTCGATTACGTAACCGACTGACGGTGACTAAACAGGACCGCAGTCATCCTACTTTCTACTGGCATCCCCAGCGATTTTCGCCTGACCAGTGACCGCCGCCTAATCCGCAGACATTTAAAACCAAACGAACAACGCCCGAACATGAACCGACTCGCGAAGGCGGCCGCCCTCGTCGTCGCGGTGGCCGCGCTTCCATATCTCGCATTCCTCGCGCTGTACGGCCTGCTCCGTCCCGAGGGCTCGCCTGCCCGTAAGGACGAGACGGCAGAGCCGACCGTGAGCATCGTCCTGCCTACGTTCAACGAGGCAGACATCGTCGAGAAGAAACTCGACGACCTGCTCGCGCTCGACTACCCGATGGAGAAGGTCGAACTCGTCGTCGTCGACTCTAGCGACGACGAGACGCCCGACCTGATCAGAGAGTACTTCGCCGACCGCGAGCATCCCGACCTGAACCTCATCCGCGAAGAGGAGCGCCGCGGCCTCGCGCCCGCGCTCAACGACGCCTACGCCGCGGCGGACAACGAGATGGTGGTCAAGACCGACTGCGACTCGCTCGTGGCCGAGGACGCTTTGCGGGTCGCGGCGGCGAACCTCGCTGACCCCGACGTGGCGGCCGTGACCGGGACGAACGCGGAGGTGCTCGGCGGGAGCGAAGTGGAGGCGGGCTACCGGGACGTCCAGAGTCACGTCCAGACCCTGGAGTCGCATCTCGATTCGACGCTCATCTTCCACGGACCCTTCTCGGCGTTCGAGAACGACGCCATCGTCCCCGTCGACCCGAACTCGCTCGCGGACGACACGGAGCTCGCGCTGCGCATCCGTCGGAACGGCAGTCGGGTCGTCTTCGACCCGGAGATTCGGTACAGCGAGGCATCTCACTCGGACTTCCGGAAGCGGCGGCTACAGAAGGACCGGCGCGGGATGGGGCTGATTCGACTGCTGGTGCAACACCGGGATATGCTCGGGAAGTGTGGGAACTACGGTCGGCTCGTGTTGCCGTTCAACTGGTGGTTCATGGTGGTGTCGCCGTGGCTGCTGGCGCTGGCCGTGGGGCTGGCGACTGGGGCTGCGGTGGTCGCGGCTGGGCCGTTCGGGCTGGCTGTTCCTGCGGGGTTGGCGGCGTTCGTCTGGTTGGGCGGTCGGGATCGGTTGGGTCCGTTGCAGGCGGTGTATTCGGTGTTCGACGCGCAGGTGTCGCTACTGCGGGCGAGTGTGGAGTTGTTGCGAGGTGAAGGTGATGGGACGTGGGAAGTGGATCAGGAGTTGCGGGAGGCGTTCGAGTGAAGATCGTCCAAGTCACGCCGCGATATCCGCCACGGACGGGAGGTGTGGAGAAGCACGTGAAGGAGATTAGCGAGCGGCTCGTCGAACGAGGGCACGATGTAACCGTTCTCACCGCCGATGCTGGAGCCGACGTTGAGAATTACGAGGTCCGGAACGGTGTGGAAGTGCGTCGGTATCGTGGATTCGCCCTTGGCGGTGCGTTTCACGCTGCACCGTCGATAGCACTGACCGTTCGTCGCATCGACGCCGACGTCATTCATGCCCACAACTATCACTCGCTTCCGATTCTGTTCGCCGGGCTGGGCGTTCAGGACGAGCAATTTGTCGTGACGCCCCACTATCACGGTGGCAGTGCAAGTTCCTTCCGGGATCGACTACTCTCGCTCTATCGCCCGCTGGGGAAGTGGGCGCTCCGACGCGCCGACGAAGTTACGGCAGTCAGTGAGCGGGAACGCGAGCAGCTCCGGGCGGATTTCGGAGTTGGTGCGAGGGTAATACCGAACGGCATCGAACGTGAACGTTTCGTCAGTGCCACTTCGGAAGAACGTGATCGACCGTATCTCCTCTGTGTCGGTCGACTGGAAGAGTACAAAGGAGTACAGTACGCGATTCATGCGTTGAGGGAGATGCCGGAGCGGGAACTGGTCGTTGCTGGGTCGGGTCCGTATCGATCGGAACTGGAAGCAATCGCCGAGCAGTCGGGAGTCGCAGACCGGGTGTCATTTCTCGGGTACGTAGAGGAGGAACGGCTTCCAGGTTTGTACGCTGGTGCAGAAGCGTTTCTGGCGCTCTCGTACTTCGAAGCCTATGGAATGACGGTAGCGGAGTCGCTAACATCAGGGACACCAGTAGTCGTTCGGAAAGCTGGTGCCCTTGTCGACTGGCTTAACGTACCCGGCGTAGTCGGCGTCTCCGATATGAGTTCAGAGACGCTGGCATCTGCTGTCAGCGACGTTACCTGTTTTGAATCGCCTGATTCAAACAGCGTTTTGAGCTGGGAGACAGTCATTGACCAGACTGTCGCACTGTATGAAGCATGAATAGAGGACTCATCGTTACTGTATCATTAATTACATCCGGTCACTTAATGTGTGAAGCAATAAATGAGGAATTGATTCGGGACGCAGACGATATATAAATGACTTTTAGCGTGGATTCATCAACATCCTCGTCGCTTTCAGGTACTGCATTATCACAAGGCTTATCCCCGTTTTCCCAGACCTTCCTCCAATGAGTCAGGGTACAGAGCGGGTCGAGGACTCCTCCAACCTTACCGATTCAGTCCTCGACTACGCAGAGAAATGGTATCACGTTCCCGTCCTCACGGTCCTCTTGGGGTTCATGCTGTGGGTGCGGGCGCAGTCGTACGAGAACTTCACGAGAGGCGGAGAGGTGTTCTTCTCCGGCAACGACGCGTACTACCACCTCCGGCAGGTGCAGTACACGGTCAACAACTGGCCGCAGACGATGCCGTTCGACCCGTGGACGAACTTCCCCTACGGGACGAGCGTGGGCCAGTTCGGCACGCTGTACGACCAGATCGTCGCAACCGCGGCGCTAATCGTCGGCCTCGGCAGTCCGACCGACCAGACGGTCGCGATGACGCTGCTATTCGCGCCGGCAGTGTTCGGCGCGCTGGTACTGATTCCGACGTACCTCATCGGTAAGCGCCTCGGCGGTCGCCTCGGCGGTCTATTCGGTGCGCTCGTGCTGGCGCTCCTCCCGGGCGTGTTCCTCCGGCGCGGCCTCGTCGGCTTCGCGGACCACAACGTCGTCGAGCCGTTCTTCCAGGCGTTCGCCGTGCTGGCGATGATGATCGCCGTCTCCGTCGCAGAGCGCGAACGCCCCGTCTACGAACTGGTCGAGGACCGCGACGTCGCGGCCCTGCGCGAACCGGTCGGCTTCGCGGCGCTGGCCGGCGTCGCCACCGCCCTCTACCTGTGGACGTGGCCGCCCGGCATCCTGCTGGTCGGCATCTTCGGCGTCTTCTTCACGCTCAAGCTCTCGGCGGACTACGTCCGGGGCGTCAGTCCGGACCACCTCGCGTTCGTCGCGACGACGAGCATGGGCGTGACGGGCCTCCTGCTGCTCGTCCCGCTCGGCACGCTCTCGTTCAGCGCCACGAAGTTCTCGCTGCTCCAGCCCCTCCTTCCGTTCGCCGTCGCGGTCGGCGCGGCGTTCATGGCGTGGCTGGCCCGCGAGTGGGAATCCCGGGACCTCTCGCCGTCGCTCTACCCCGCCGCCATCTTCGGACTGCTGGTGGTCGGGACGCTGTTTGTCTACCTGTTCTTCCCGAACCTGTTCAACCTGATCCGGAGCAACCTCGTCCGGTTCATCGGCTTCGGTGCGGGCGCGGCCCAGCGCACCATCGGCGAGGCGAAACCGTTCCTCCAGCAGGGCCAGTCGCTCGCGTCCGTGGTCATTCCCGAGTACGGCCTGATGTTCTTCACGGCCATCGTCGGCGCGCTGGTGATGGTCTGGCGGTCGTTCGCCGCCGACGAGCACGAGGCGGAGAAGCTGCTCGTGCTCGTGTGGGCCGCGTTCATCACGGCGGCCGCGTTCACGCAGGTGCGGTTCAACTACTACCTCGCGGTGCCGGTCGCCGTGCTGAACGCCTACCTGTTCGGGTGGGTGCTCGGCGTCGTCGGCTTCTCCGGCACGACGACCGAGGCGATCCGCGACGTGGAGGCCTACCAGATCATCGCCGTGTTCTTCGTCGTCCTGCTCGTCGTTCCGGGGCTCGTCATGCCGGTCACGGTCGGCAACACGCAGACCTATACCGCGAACCAGATGGGCAAGAGCGCCAGTCCCAGCGCGGCCGTCCAGTGGGACGGTACGCTGGAGTGGATGCAGGGCAACACGCCCCAGGAAGGCCAGTACGGTGGCGCGAACGGGAGCATGGACTACTACGGCACCTACAAAGAGGGCGACGGCGACTTCGACTACCCGAAGGGTGCCTACGGCGTCATGTCCTGGTGGGACTACGGTCACTGGATCACGGTCGAGGGCGAGCGCATCCCGAACGCCAACCCGTTCCAGGAGAACGCGGAGACCGCCGCGAACTACCTCCTCGCGACGAATGAGTCGCAGGCGAACGACGTCCTCCAGCGGCTGGGGAGCGACGGCGAGCAGACCCGGTACGTGATGGTCGACTGGAAGATGGTGAACACGAAGGGGCGGTCGGGCAACGTGAAGTTCTTCGCCCCGACCGTCTTCAACGACAACGCCTCCCAGGGCCAGTTCGTCGACTACGTCATCCAGGGCCGGGGACAGTACACCGTCCTCCACAAGCAGGACTACTACGAGTCGATGATGGTCCGGCTGTACAAGTTCCACGGTAGCGCGGTCGAGCCGGAGCCGCTCGTCGTCGACTACGAACTCCAGCAGGCGAACGGCCGGACGTACAAGGTCGCGCCGCAGAACGAGTCGCTCGTCAAGCGCTTCGACTCGATGCAGCAGGCCCGCCAGTACGTCAAGGAGGACGGGTCGGCCAGACTCGGCGGCATCGGCGCGTACCCGAACGAGCGGGTGCCTGCGCTCGAACACTACCGCGTCGTGAAGGTGAGCGAGACGTCCTCGACGCGGTCCCCGACGCACCTCCGCACGCTCCAGCAGCAACTCGGTCTGCTGCCCGACCGCCAGGCACAGCAGGGGTTCTTCAAGACGTCGCCGACGTGGGTGAAGGCGTTCGAGCGCGTTCCCGGTGCCGAAGTCCAGGGGACGGCTCCGGCCAACACCACCGTCACCGCGTCGGTGCAGGTGAAGACCGACCGCGGGACGTTCACCTACCGCCAGCAGGCCAAGACCGGACAGGACGGGCAGTTCACGATGACGCTGCCGTACTCGACGACCGGCTACCAGCAGTGGGGTACCGAGAAGGGGTACACGAACGTCAGCGCCCGCGCCGTCGGCCCCTACGAGTTCTCGACGCCCCAGAAGCAGGGCGAGGACGGCTTCACGTTCAAGAACGCCACCGCCCACGTCTCGGAGGGCCAGGTAATCGGCGAGAACAACACCGCCGTGACGGTGTCGGTCGACAACCAGCAGACGATCCCGGTCGAGGGCGCGAACAACTCGACGACGAACGGGACGACCGGTCCCGCGAACGGCACCAGCGGTGACGACGGCGCCACGAACGGCACCGCGAACGAGTCCGGCGACGGGTCGAACACGACGACCGCGGGCGACCGCGACAGTCCGAATGGCGCGAACACCGCGACGCGGGCCGGTCTCGTCGGCGCGTTCGCCGCCGCGCTGCTCGTCGCGCGACGCGACTGAACGCCTCGCTTCCCTTCCTTTCCGCTCCGTTCTCTCCGCCGTTCCGGCGCTACCGCTCTACGTTTCGCATCGAGCAGCGGGCCCCGGTTCCACGCAGGTTTCGTGGTCGACCGCGCGCACCGGGGGTCGGCCGGGAGAACCCAGAAAAGCCATGTGGCCCGGCAGATACGTGTAGGGCATGATAGACGAGGCCGTCGAGGAGATCAAGGAGATGCAGACGCACAGCTCCTCGACCGTCGCGGTCAAGGCCGCCCGCGCACTGTCGGACCTCCTGGAACGCGATTTCGAGACGGTCGAGGAGTACGTACGCGCCCTGGAGCGCAACAGCAACGTCCTCCGGCGGGCGAACCCGTCGCACGCGTCGCTGGTGACGACCCAGCGCGCCATCGTCAGGATGGTCGAAGAGGCGGACCTCGACACCGTCGACGCGGCGAAAGAGCGCACGCAGGCGGCCATCGACGAGGTGGTCGAGGGGGTCGTGACCGCCAAGCGGCGCGCCGCCGACAACGCCGCGCCGCTGTTCGAGGACGGGACGACCTTCATGACCCACGACTACTCCTCGACGGTGCTGGAGGCGATCGAGAACGCCGTCAGCGAGGGGTGCCATCTCGAAGCCTACGTTCTCGAGGCGCGACCGCGCTACCTCGGGCGCAAGACCGCCCGCGTGCTCGGCGAGATGGACTACGTCGACGCCCACCTCATCGTCGACAGCGCGGCCGGCCACTTCATGGACGAGTGCGACCGCGTGTTCACCGGCATGGACTGCATCGTCGACGAGACGCTGTACAACCGCGTCGGCACGTTCCCCCTGGTCGCCACGGCCAACGAGGTCGGCGTCCCCGTCACCACCGTCGGGTCCAGCGCGAAGATCGTCGGCGAGGGGTTCCGCTTCGAGAACGACTTCCGCTCCGCCAGCGAGGTCATCCGCGAACCCGCGGAGGGCTTCTCCGTCGAGAACCCGGCCTACGACGCCACGCCCACCCGACTGCTCGACTCGGTCGTGACCGACGAGGGAACCTGGGAGTACTGACCGACTCGAACGGCGCTGTTCTGTGACGCGACTCCCGACCAGCCGACGGTATCGTTCGAACCATTTTAACAACTCATCCGGAATTATTTGTTAAACTTGCCCTAAACAACGCCATTTCTTGCCAGTTAGAATAATAAGTATCGAGCGGTGAGAACGACACGCCATGACGAGCGACGGGACGCACTCGCACAGCGACTCATCGTTGCAGGAGCATGACGGTCACGACGACCACGGGGGTCACGACCACGGCCACGGCGCGAGCGAGCGGAGCACGCGCACGCTCGCCCTGGTCGCGGCCATCAACGTCGTCGGGTTCCTCGCCGAACTCGCGGGTGGACTGCTGTTCGGGTCGGTCGCGCTCCTCAGCGACGCTGTCCACATGCTGTTCGACGCGCTGGCGTACGTGCTCGCCTACGGCGCCGCCTCCGTCGCGGACCGGTCCAACGCCTCGGACGAGTGGTCCTACGGACTGCACCGGCTGGAACCGCTCGCCGCCTTCGCCAACGGCCTCTTCCTCGTTCCGATGGTCGTCTACATCCTCTACGAGTCCTACCAGCGGTTCCTCGACCCCGTCTCCATCGGTACCGGCCCCACGCTCGCGCTCGCCGTCGCCGGCCTCGGCGTCAACCTCGTCTCAGTGTACGTCCTCCAGGGCGGCGAGATGAGCCTCAACGAGCGCGGCGCGTTCTACCACCTGCTGGGCGACGCCGGCGGGTCGGTCGCCGTCATCGTCTCGACGGTGGTCGTCCGGTACACTAGCTTCGCAATCGTCGACCCGCTCACGGCCGTCCTCATCGCGTCGGTCGTCCTCTGGTCGGCGGGGAAACTCCTCCGCGGCAGCGGCGAGATATTCCTCCACCGGACGCCCGTCTCTCAGGAGGCTGTCCGGAACGCGCTCGACGGCACGGACGGCGTCGAATCCGTTGCCGACCTCCACACGTGGCAAATCTGTAGCGAACTAACCATCGCCACGACCCACGTCCACGTGGATGTGGACACGCTCTCTGAGGCGGAGAAACTCCGGGAGCGCGTCCACCGTACCCTCGCCGACTACGACGTCGAACACGCGACCGTCGAACTCTGCGCCACCCCCGACGACCGCCGTCTCGACACGCACTCCCACTGAACTGTCGCCGTCGCTGCGCTATCTCCGAGGTTGAATTAGAACCTCGCCGAGTGTACACCGCGTCGACCCATTCCGTGTCCTCGAAGTGAATTGGAATTGGGGTGACCCTACCCCGCGTCGACCTATCCGCCATCTCCGACGCCGAATCGGGAGCGTAGCGACCTTACGCCACGTCGACCCATTCGGCTTCGGCGTCGCTCCGCTGTATCGCGTCCAGCACGCGCTGGACCGCCGCGCCGTCCTCGAAGTTGGGGTGGTACTCCTCGCCGGACTCGACCGCCGAGAGGAACTCGTAGTCCTCGTGGACGAACGTGTGCTCCCAGCCGAGGACGTGGCCGGGCGGCCACCAGTGGTCGACGTAGGGGTCGTCGGCGTCGGTCACGAGAACGGTCTCGTACCCCCGGCTGTCCTCGCGCAGGACTTCGAGTTCGTTCATGCGTTCGAGCGAGAACTTCAGGCTCCCCTTCGAGCCGTGGACCTCGACGGTGTGGTCGTTCTTGTGACCCGTCGCGAAGCGGGAGGCCTCGAACGTCGCCATCGCGCCGTCCTCCAGTTCGGCCTGCGCGGAGTAGGCGTCGTCGACGGTGACGGGCCGCGTCTCGTCCTCTCCCTCGACGAGGCGCTCGTCGACGAACGTCTGGCAGTGGCCGGAGACGCGCTCGACGTCCCCGACGAGGAAGCGCGCGAGGTCGATGGTGTGTGCGCCGAGGTCGCCGAGCGCGCCGCTGCCCGCCATCTCCTCGGAGTTGCGCCACGACCACGGCGCGTCCGGGTCGGCGAGCCAGTCCTGGAGGTAGCGCCCGCGGAAGTGGCGAATCTCGCCCAGTTCGCCGTCGTCGATGAGGTTCTTCGCGTACCGGAGCGCCGGGACGTACCGGTAGTTGAACGCCGTGGCGGTGGGGACGCCGGCGTCCGCGGCGGCGTCGGCCATCCGCTCCGCGCTCGCCAGGTCGTTCGACAGCGGCTTCTCGCTCAGCACGGGGACGCCGCGTTCCAGCGCCGCGATGGAGGGTTCGGCGTGGACGTGGTTCGGTCCGAGGTTGTAGAAGACGTCCACGTCGTCGATGGCCGACTCCCAGTCGGTGCTCGTGGTCTCGAAGCCGAGGCGGTCGGCCGCGTCCGCGAGCGCCTCCTTGTCGCGGCCGACGAGGACGTGGCGCTCCACGTCCGGCGCGTCGGGGAAGAACATCGGGAGCCGCGCCATCGCGTTCGCGTGTGCTTTGCCCATGAACCGGTAGCCGAGAACGCCGACTCGTAGCGTCATGTTCTCCCCTTGCTCGGGCAGGGGCTTAGTGTTTTGAGGCTGCGGCAGGTCGTCGCAGTATTCGACGGACGGCCGTCGACCGCGAGTCCGGCGTCGACCGAGGGTTCAGCGCGGTTCGCCAGGTTCGGCGTCGTCCGAGAACCAGCTTTGTCGAGTCCGGCGTCGTTCGGCTCACCCGCGCATGAAGTCCGAGAGGCGCTTGGCGAGCCCTTCGTCCTCGCCGAGACGGAGGTAGTAGGCGTCGCCGCCGTCCTCGTAGTAGTTGCCGATGCGGCGCTCGACGCCGAAGCCGAGGTGCCGGTAGAACTGCAGGGCGTTCTCGTTGCTCGCGCGGGCGTGGCAGGTCACCGAGGAGTGGTTGTCGGCGACCCGGGCGACGAGGCGCTCGCCGAACCCCTCGCCGCGGAACTCCTCGTCGACCGCCAGAAAGAGGATGTAGCCGTCGCGGCGGGCAGCGGCGAACCCGATGAGCCGGTCCTGGTCGCCCTCGGCCACGTAGAGATAGACCGTCGAACGGCGGTAGGCGTCGGTGAAGAACCCGCGGCGCTGCTTGAGCACATCCTCGCGCGCGCGAATGCGCTCTTTGAGTCGCCAGGCCTCCTCGACGTAGCGGTTATCGCCGGGGCCGACGACCCGCATGTCGACGTTTACGCTCACTGGGAGAGAGTAGCAGACTGGTCAATATAATTCCACCGGCACGCGGCCACAACGGTCGGAGACTCCTCGATGGCTCGCCGGTCGAGCGCGGGCGAACTCCCGTCGCCGTCGTGGCGGAACGAGCCGGCCACCGCGAGACGGACGATGTCGACTCCGAACTTCCGCGACCGGGGCCGTTAAGCCATCGGGACGACGACATTCCGGTATGCCAACGGTACGGGACGTTCGGGAGATGGCAGGCGAGGAGACGATAACGATGCTGACCGCCTACGACGCGCCGACGGCGGAGATCGTCGACGAGGCGGGCGTCGACGTCATCCTCGTCGGCGACAGCGTGGGGAACACCGCGCTGGGCTACGACTCGACGCTACCGGTGACCGTCGACGAGATCGCGAGCCACACCGGTGCGGTCGTCCGCGGCACCGACGATGCCCTGGTCGTCGCCGACCTCCCGTTCCTCAGTTTCGGGTACGACGAGACGGCGGCGGTCGAGAACGCGGGCCGGATGCTGAAGGAGGAGGGGGCGAGCGCGGTGAAGATAGAGAGCGGCGAACACACCGTCGAACTGACGGAGACGCTGACCCGGGTCGGCATCCCGGTGATGGCGCACCTCGGACTGACGCCGCAGCACGTCAACCGCGAGGGGTACGCACGCCAGGGGACGACCGAGGAGTCCGCCGAGGAGATGCTCGACCTCGCTCGCGCCCACGAGGACGCCGGCGCGTTCGCGCTCGTGCTCGAACACGTCCCCGCGAACCTCGCGGAGACGATAACGGCGGAGCTCACCATTCCGACCATCGGCATCGGTGCCGGCCCGGAGACGGACGGCCAGGTGTTGGTGATAGACGACGCCGTCGGGTTGAGCGACTGGTCGCCGTCGTTCTCGAAGCAGTTCGGCGACGTCCGGGGCGAGATGGAGCGAGCGGTGTCGCGGTTCCGGGACGCCGTCGAGTCCGGCGAGTTCCCGGCCGACGAACACAGTCACGTCGAAGAGACCGTCGACGACGTGTACTGACCGCCCGGTGGAAACGCTGGCGCGCCCGTCGCGACGTCGTCACCGCACGTCGTCGAGGAAGTCGACCAGGGTCTCGTTGAACGCCTCGGGGCGTTCGAGCATCGCGAGGTGGGCGGCGTCCTCGATCTCGGCGTAGCGGCCGTCACGAACGTTCTCGGCGAGGTACTCGTGGTACTGCGGGGGCGTCAGCTTGTCGTGTTCGCCGACGACGGCCAGCGTCGGGGCGGCGATGCCGTCGAGTTCGTCGCGAACGTCGAACGTGTGGCAGGAACGAAAGTCACGCCGGGTGACTCGCTGGCCGACTTCGCGCATGTTCTCCTTCGAGAGGTCGACGTAGCGGTCGTCGGGGTCGTGGAACAGGCGATCCTCGCCGTGCAGGAACTCGACGGCGCGGTCGAAATCACCGACGGCACCGCTGTCGAGGTCGTCCTCGTCGACGTTCGTGTTCCCTCCGTCGAGCCAGACGAGCAGGTCGTCGAGCACGGCGAGTTTCGCGCCGCTGCCCGCGAGCACGAGCGCGTCCGGGTCGAACGACCGTTCCAGCACGAGATGCATCGCCACCGCGCCGCCCAGCGAGTTGCCGACGAGCGTCGTGGCGCCCGTTTCGCGGGCGACCGCGAGCACGTCGTCGGCGTAGGCCGACAGCGCCCCCCATCCGGGGGCGGCGCCCGGCACGTCGTCGGAGTCGCCGTGACCGCTCAGGTCGACGGCGACGACGGGAACCGTCGAGGCGAGTCGTCCCAGCTGTGCCTTCCAGACCTCGTGACTGCCCCCGCTGCCGTGGACGAACAGAACGGGGTCGCCCGCTGCTCCCCTGTCCGAACGCTGGTAGGCCGTCGTCCGCCCGTGGTGGGTTACCGTCGCCATACGTCGGCTTCGCCGGCCGACGACATAAGGCTCCGGGAGGTGGACCGTCCGTGAACTGCATTTCGACCCCTAATCGAGAAACCGCAGTACTGGAGCATCCTCTGTGGAGAAAGGTTTAAATACTAGGATGCCTAACGAAAGGTTAGGATACAGATGTCGCTCGAACGAATATCACAGCGTGAGGAGAGTATCGCCCGCCGCTACGAGTACGACGACGAGGAGCAGGTCATCGTCGCCGACTTCGGCGCGGCGGACGTATCGGTCGACGTGCTCGACGACGTCGCCATCGTGGTCGTCGAGGGCGACGAGAACTACCAGACGGAGCTTGAACTCCCCGAGGGCGAGGCGCAAGCGTTTATCAACAATGGCGTCCTCACTATCGAGGTGGGACGATGAAACTTACTGTCAAGCCACTCAAGCAGAAGGACGCGGGTCGTGGACTCGCCGCCGTCGACCGACGCTCCATGGAGGAACTGGGCGTCGAGAACGGTGACTACATTGTCATCGAGGGGCGCGGACAGGGACGTGCCGTGGCGCGCGTCTGGCCCGGCTATCCCGAGGACGAGGGTCGCGGTATCGTCCGCATCGACGGGAAGCTCCGCCAGGAGGCCGGCGTCGGCATCGACGACAAGGTCTCCATCGAGAAGGCCGACGTGAAACCGGCCAACCGCGTCACCATCGCGCTCCCGCAGAACCTCCAGATTCGCGGGAACATCGCGCCGCACATCCGTGACAAGCTGAGTGGCCAGGCCATCACGCAGGGCCAGGCAATCCCGTTCGGCTTCGGCCTGATGGGGATGGGGTCGGGACAGTCGATCCCGCTGAAGGTCGCCAGCACGGACCCCGACGGGACGGTCGTCGTCACCGACTCGACGGAGATCCAGATCAGCGAGCGTCCCGCGGAGGAGATAGCTGCGGGTGCGGCCGGCGGCGACGGTGCACGCCCCGACGTGACCTACGAGGACATCGGCGGCCTCGAAGGCGAACTGGAGCAGGTCCGGGAGATGATCGAACTGCCGATGCGCCACCCCGAGCTGTTCCAGCGCCTCGGCATCGAACCGCCGAAGGGCGTCCTCCTGCACGGGCCGCCCGGCACCGGCAAGACGCTGATGGCGAAGGCCGTCGCCAACGAGATCGACGCGCACTTCCAGACCATCTCCGGCCCCGAGATCATGTCGAAGTACTACGGGGAGAGCGAGGAAAAGCTCCGCGAGGTGTTCGAGGACGCCGAGCAGAACGCGCCGGCCATCATCTTCATCGACGAACTCGACTCCATCGCACCCCAGCGCGAGGAGGCAGGCGGTGACGTCGAGCGCCGCGTCGTCGCCCAACTCCTCAGCCTGATGGACGGCCTCGAAGAGCGCGGCGAGGTGACGGTCATCGCGGCGACGAACCGCGTCGACGCCGTCGACCCCGCGCTGCGCCGTCCCGGTCGGTTCGACCGCGAGATAGAGATCGGCGTCCCCGACCGCGATGGCCGTCTGGAAATCCTGCAGGTCCACACCCGCGGGATGCCGATGGCCGACAGCATCGACCTCGAGGAGTACGCCGACAACACCCACGGGTTCGTCGGCGCCGACCTCGAATCGCTGGCCAAGGAGTCGGCGATGAACGCGCTCCGGCGCATCCGCCCCGAAATCGACCTCGAATCCGAGGAGATACCGGCGGACGTGCTCGACTCCCTGCAGGTCACCGAGACGGACGTCAAGGAGGCGCTGAAGGGCATCGAACCCTCCGCGCTCCGCGAGGTGTTCGTCGAGGTCCCCGACGTCACCTGGGACGACGTCGGCGGACTCGAGGAAACGAAGGAGCGACTCCGCGAGACCATCCAGTGGCCGCTCGACTACCCCGAGGTGTTCGAGGAACTCGACATGCAGGCCGCCAAGGGCGTCCTGATGTACGGTCCGCCGGGGACCGGCAAGACGCTGATGGCGAAGGCCGTCGCCAACGAGAGCGACAGCAACTTCATCTCGATCAAGGGCCCCGAACTCCTCTCGAAGTGGGTCGGCGAGTCCGAGAAAGGGGTCCGGGAAGTGTTCAGCAAGGCCCGCGAGAACGCCCCGACCGTGGTGTTCTTCGACGAGATCGACTCCATCGCAACCGAGCGCGGGAGCGGCCAGGGCGGCGGCTCGCAGGTCGGCGAGCGCGTCGTCTCCCAACTGCTGACCGAACTCGACGGGCTCGAAGAGCTCGAAGACGTCGTCGTCATCGCCACCTCGAACCGGCCGGACCTCATCGACTCCGCGCTGCTGCGCCCGGGTCGCCTGGACCGTCACGTCCACGTGCCCGTGCCCGACGAGACGGCGCGCCGCGCCATCTTCGAGGTCCACACGCGCGACAAGCCGCTCGCCGATGACGTCGACCTCGACAGCCTCGCCAGCGACACGGAAGGCTACGTCGGCGCCGACATCGAGGCGGTCTGCCGCGAGGCCGCGATGGCCGCCAGCCGGGAGTTCGTCAACAGCGTCTCCCCCGAGGAGATCGGCGAGAGCGTCGGTAACGTCCGCATCAAGGCCGAGCACTTCGAACAGGCGCTCGACGAGGTGACCCCGAGCGTCACCGACGAGACCCGCGAGCGCTACGAGCAGATCGAAGAGCAGTTCGACACCGCCGACCCCGACGAGCAGCGCGCGACCGGCGGCGCGTTCCAGTAGGAACCGCCGTCGCTGCGGTCGCCGCGACGGTTGGTTTCGTTCGCCTTTTTCGTCCTTCGCGCCTTTCGCTTCGTCGCCAGACCCCGCTCAGTCGCCCGTTTCTCGTCCCCGGTCGCCGCCGTCGCGATGGAGCCTCGCCGGGTCACACGTCGAAGACGACGTACGCCCGCCACCCGTCCGAGGTCTCCTCGACGGCCATCTCGGAGTAGGTGACGGCCTTCACGTCGCGGGCGCCCAGGCCGGTCAGCGGGACGCCGCGCGCGCTGCCGTCGAGGGTCCACTCGTCGCCCTCCTCGGCGACCGTCGCCTCGTTGTCCACGGGGAGGACGCCGCGGACGTCGCGCTGGTAGATGAGTTCATCGAGGTAGTCGAACAGCAGGGCCTCCAGTCCCTCGGCGCGCACCGTCACGTCGAATCGCTCGCCCTCGTCGGGGACCCGGTCGCACATCGCGGCCGCCAGCCCGTCCGCGACGGCCGCGAAGGCGGCGTCGAGGCTCTCGGCGGTCGCTTCGACCGCCACGTCGGCCGTGTGATCGCGCAGCGCGTAGCTCATCGCTCGGTGGTCGCCGCGGAGCGTCTTCAGTGTTGTCGGTCCGGGCGAGGAGCTGGCACCGGGGGGCGACGCGGACCGACCTGACAACGCTTAAGCGCCCCCGGAACCCGGTTCGAACCGTGCCCGAACCCGTCGAGACTCACGACCCGGAGGGCGTCGACTTCGGGTGGGTGATGCAGACGACCTTCGTCCTCTCCATCGTCGTCGGCGCACCCGTCGTCGCGCTCGTCGCGCTCGCGTCCGGCGTCTCCCTGCCGACCTGGGGCGCTCGCGCGGAGTTCGCCGTCCGGGTCGGGGCAATCGTCTGGCTGGTCACCGCGCTGGCCGTCTACGGCTACGCGCGCCGGCAGCAGTAGGCGTCAGACCCACTCGAACGCGACGCCGGCGCGCTCGGCGGTGAGTTCGTCCCGGCGCGAGTCGCCGACGAAGACGGCGTCGCCGTCGACCCCGAGCGCGTCGAGCGTCGCCAGCAGCGGTTCGGGGTCGGGTTTGCGCGTCGCCACCGAATCGCGGCCGACCACCGCGTCCACCGACGACGCGAGGTCGTGCGTTTCGAGGCCGACCCGGCAGGCCGACTCGCAGTTCAGCGAGCAGACGCCGACGGGGACCGTCAGGTCCAGCAGTTCGTCGGCGCGTCGAAGCCGGGTCGAGTTCCGCGCGCCGTCGCACTCGTGGTCGCCGATGACCGCCTCCACCTCCGGGCGGAGGCCGGCCTCGTCGGCGAGGTCCAGCATCGCCCAGAGGTCGGCGTCGCTCGCGTCCACGCCGCCCTCTCCGAGGACGGCCGCGACTTCCTCGGCGACCGCGTCCCAGTCGACGACCAGGTCCACGAGCGTCCCGTCGAGGTCGTACACCACGGCCGAAACGTCGTCACACATTACGGCGGTCGATTGGCGCGCGCTGCGCAAAGGAACTTCGGTCCGAGTCCGGCCGCTGACGGAATGCGAGGGACGGTCCCCGCCTCCGGTGCGGGAGGACGTCAAGCGACGGCGTCCTCGACGGCCGTCACGAACGCGGTCACGTCGGCGGCGGGGTCGACGGTGAAGAAGAGTCCCTCCTGGCCGACCAGCAGGCGGACGAGCACGACGGCGTCCATGTAGGTGACGAACGCACGTACCTCGCCGGCGGCGCGGAACACGTCCTCGAAGAGGTCCTTCTCCATGAAGTCGACGTGGACGTACGACAACACCTCCTCGAAGTGGTCCAGCATCTCCCGCTGCCCGTCGTAGAGCGACAGGGTCTCCTCGGCGGCGTAGAGCGTGTTGAAGTCCTCGGCGTCGTACTCCACGCAGAGATAGACCGAGTCCCCCGCCTGCTCGCGAGCGGCGGGGAGCGCGGCGTCGGCGTCGAACGTGACAACCGACGAGGGGTCGGATATCGTCATCGTGTCCGGGCTTCTCCCACGAAAGCATAAAACTACTGGGGTGTGGGCGCACTTCCGGCGTCGAGGAGAGAGGCTTAAGACGCCGCGGTCCGAACCAACGATATCATGATGGTCGGCCACGCCCTCCTGGCATTCACCATCGCCGCGCTCGCCGCGAGCCGTCGCTGGTCCGGCCAGCGCGCGCTGGCGTTCGGCGTCGTCGCGGGAGCGTTCGCCGTCGTCCCCGACGTCGACATGGCCTACGCGCTGGTCGGGCTGGCGCAGGCCGGCCTCGGCGGCGTCTGGACGATGACCGCCGCGTTCTGGGGAAGTTCCCACCTCGTCCACCGCGTGGTCACCCACTCGCTCGTCGTCGGTGCGGTCGCCGCCGTCGCGTTCGCGTGGTCGACCCGCGACCGACCCCGGAAGGCGGGGAGCGCCGCCGCGCTGGCCGCGCTGGTCGCCGTCGCCTTCGTCGAGAGCGGCCTGCTCGGCGCAAGCGTCATGCTGGTGTTCGCGGTCGCTGGCGTCGCCGTCGCGGTCGTCGCGGCCCGGCGCACCGACCTCGGTCCGCGAGCGCTGTTCGTCGCCGCGGCGTTCGGCCTGCTCTCGCATCCGTTCGGCGACGTGTTCACCGGCTCCCCGCCGCAGTTCTTCTATCCGTTCGACGTCGCCGTTCTCGCGGGACGGGTTCACCTGTTCGCGGACCCGACGCTGAACCTCGTGGCCGTCTTCGGCCTCGAACTGGCGACGGGGTGGCTCGCGGCGGCGACGTTCCTGCGTCTACGGGGCGAGCGCCTGCGCGAGCACGTGCACCCGCGGGCCGCGCTGGGGGCCGGATACGCCATCGCCGCGCTGTTGCTCCCCGCGCCGACGATGGCGGTGTCGTACCACTTCGTGTTCTCCATCCTCGCGATGGGGTTCGTCGGCGTCGCTCCGCGGCTGCATCCCCGGACCCGGTTCCGCCCGTCGAGGGACCCTCGCGTCTGGCTCTCGACCGGACTGGCGGCCGTGACGGTGGCGACGCTCGCGTACACCGGGGCTTTCCTCCTCGCGTAACCGTCGAATCCCGGGTTCGCGCGACCGTCAAGCGTTCTATCCGGTTGCGTAGGTTTTTGTACGGTCGACCACCTACGAAAGAGTATGGCAAGACGCACCGACAGGCTCGGTGGGGTCCTCGAAGACGAGCGGGTCAACGCCGGCCTGGCGTGGCTGCTCGTGGGATTCCTGCTCGTCGTCGTCGTCGAGAACTTGCTAGACGGCGACGTACTCTGGGCGGGGTTCGCCGCCTTCGTCGCCGTGCTGACAGTGGTGCCGGCGGCGGCGTACCGTGACGGCGACGTGATGTTACCCTGGGAGGTGCTCGTGCTCGCTGCGCTGCCGATTCTCGCGAAGTCGCTCGCGACCTGGGTGTACGGCCTCCGGGTGACGACCTACCTGTCGGTCGCCGCACTGGCGCTCATCGTCGCCGTCGAACTGCACGCGTTCACGACGGTCCGGATGACACACTGGTTCGCCATCCTCTTCGTCGTCGTCACCACGACCGCGACGGCCGGCATCTGGGCGGTCGTCCAGTGGCTCTCCGACGGGTTCCTCGGCACGACGTTCATCCGCAGCGAGTACCTGTTGATGTGGGACTTCGTCTACGCGACGCTGGCCGGCGTGGTCGCCGGGGTCGTCTTCGAACTGTACTTCCGGCGCGTCGCGCCGGTCGAGGCCCGGCTACCGGAGGGAAGACACGAGCTATGAGGGTTCGCGACCGCCTCCGCGTCTCCGAGCGCCGCCAGCGCCAGGTCACCCGCGCCATGGAGCTGAGTCTCGTCGGTATCCTCTTCGTCGGCCTCGACCGTGGCAACCTCGGTATCGCCATCAACGCCGGTCTCGCTTTCCTCATCACGCTCGTCCCCGCCGTCCTCGAACGCGACTACGACATTCCGATGGACGCCGGGCTGACGCTGTGGATTACGGTGGCCGTCTTCCTCCACGCGCTCGGCACGCTCGGCCCCTACCAGAACGTCTGGTGGTACGACCACCTCACCCACGCGCTGTCGGCGTCGCTGGTCACCGCCGCGGGGTACGCGACCGTGCGCGCCATCGACGAACACTACTCCGGCGTCGTCCTCCCACCGCGGTTCGTCTTCGTCTTCATCCTCCTGTTCGTCGTCGCGTTCGGCGTCGTCTGGGAGGTCATCGAGTTCGCCATCGGTGGCATGGCGAGCGTGTTCGGCGGGAAGGCGGTGCTCACCCAGTACGGATTGGAGGACACGATGAAGGACCTCCTGTTCAACACGGCCGGTGCGATTCTCACCGCTCTCTGGGGTACGGCGCACCTCAACGGCGTCGTCGGCGCGCTGACCGACCGCCTCGACGCGTCCGGTCGCTCCGCGGACTGACGCCCGGACCGGTCGTCTCGTCGGCCGGGAAGGGCCGGCGCGGACGAACGACGAGCGCTCTCGCTCTCCGAACCGCGCCCGTGGGTACGGGCCACGCCGGAGCCGTCGCACCGGCGGTTCGAGGGGATCGCCCGGAAACTGTCAGAAGACTTTTGGTCGCCGCCGCGGTGGTCGGTGCCATGTTCCCCGAGCGCATCGAGACCGACCGGCTCGTCCTGGAGGCGCTCTCCCGCGAGAACGTGGACCTCTTCGAGTTCTACGGTCTCTGCTCCGTGGACGCGCCGCACATCGACGAGGTGACCGAACACCTCTCGTGGGACCCCCACCGGACGCCGAACGAGACGAGGGAGTTCGTCGACGCGATGGAGGAAAACCGCGCGAACGGAGCGGGCGCGGAGTACGTCGTTCGTCCGGCGGCGGGCGAGGACGGTGCCGGCGAGATAGCCGGTGCGACGGGGCTGAACGTCGACTGGGACCGCCGGACGGCAACGCTCGGGATGTGGCTCCGCAAGCGGTTCTGGGGCCGGGGCTACTCCGGCGAGCGCGCCGCCGCCCTGTTCGAGGTCGCCTTCGAGCGCCTCGACCTGGAGGTCGTCGCGGTCGAGCATCTCGACGGTAACGAGCAGTCGAAACGCGCCATCGAGAAGTACGTCGAGCGGTTCGGCGGTCAGTACGACGGTCTGTTGCGAAACTGGCAACCGGACGGCGACGAGGTCCGGGACTCGCATCGCTACACCGTCAGGCGAGACCAGTGGAAACGGAACCGCGAGGAGACGAAGATCGCGACGTTCGGCTAGTCCACGGTCACCGTGCCGTCGCCGTCCACGACTATCTGCCGTCCGGCGAACCGAAACGTTATCCGGAGGTCGTCACCGCCGCGTCGGACTAGCGCGTTGAGCGCGTCGGGGTCGACGCTGTCGTACAGCGGCGGCAGTTCGGTCACCGAGGCGTCGTTGCGCTCGGCGACGGTCTGGACGACTGTACGACTGACCGGCTCCTCTCGGCGAGTTCGCCGGTTCGAGCGAGTCTTCGTTAGCATCGTGTGTTCTGTCTTCCTCTCGGGGCCGGACGCCCCTGACCCCGTCGCCTATCAGGAAAGGCCCGCCCCCTCACTGGGCGGTCGCTCGGCTATCCGCGTCGAACATCGTCGTGAGCAGCTTCTCCACCCCGGTCCAGAGGTGCTGGCTGAACGTCGGTTGCGAGACGTCGAGTACGTCGGCGCACTCGGCGGCGGTGCTCTCTCGCGGCCACGAGAAGTAGCCGAACTGTACCGCCGTCGTGACCGCTTCCCGTTGTCTGTCCGTCAACCCTGCCTCCAGGCGGGCGGAACGTTCGTTCTCGGCGACCGCCGGCAGACCGTCGGAGAACGTGTGCTTGGCGACGAGGTGGGAGTCGGGGTGACGGTCCGTGAACGTCTCGACGACGGTACGCACGTCGCCGTACGGTGGTACGTCGGCCACGATGGTAGCTACGCCGTCGACGGCTTCGGCTCGCTTTATCACGGCGACGGTGTCCGCCAGCGTCGCGGCGACGCAGCGACCCGTGACGACGGCCGCCAGCAGGTGCTCGTCCTCGCTCTGCTCCGCCACCCGCGCTCCTCTCACCGAACCGTACTCGTCCGCGACGCGGAGGATTCGCTCGCGCGACGCTCCCTGGACGCGGAAGAACTCGAGGCGGTTCCCGTCCGTTCGCTGTATCGTCTCCCGCCCGATAATACGACAGTCAGCTCTCTCCGACGCCGCGACGAAGAAACACCCCTCGTCCTCCACCGAGAACTCCAGCTCGACCGTCGTGCCGTCCTGTTGCTCGGTCATCGTACGTGGAAGGGACCGGCGACAGTTAGGCGTTGTTTGGTGGCCGTCAGCACGGTTCGAACGAGAAATTCGGCCGTAACGGCGTCAGGCGCGGCGTCCGCGTCGGCGGCCGCGGTCGACCGCCGACCACCGTCAGAAGGCTTTTGTTTTCGGCGGGGATGGTCGCGGTCATGTGCCCGGAGCGGGCCGAGACCCAGCGTTCCGTCCTCGAACCGTCCCGTCGTGAGACCGGCGGCGGACCGCGTCGCGACGTGGACGCCCGAGAGCAGCGGGAGCGCGAGCGATGACGGCCCTCGACGTTCACGAGGTTCGCCATCGTCTGAAGCTGAAGAAGGACGCCGGCCACACGAAACTGTTCGAGAACCGCGACGGCGTCGCCTGCCCGGCCTGCGGCGAACCGTTCGACGACCTGCTCGCGACCGACCGCCGCGAGTACAGCCTCGACCCGCCGGGGTCCGCGCGTCTCTGCGTCGTCCGCGAGGACGACCGCCTGCTCCTGCTCCCCCACCGATAGCCGCCCGTTCGCCGGTCGCGCGTCGCGCTCCGAGTCGACCGCGACGTCCGCTCGCCGTCGCTGGCCGCCGCCGCTACGCCGACTCCGACAGGGTCACGTCGAGGCGGTCCTCGAGCGCCTCGACCAGCGACCCGCCGACGCCGGCGCGGTTCGCGCGGTTCTGTTCGACGGCGAGCAGTTCCTTCTCCGGAACGTCGAGTTCGTCCGCGAGTTCCCCGCGCTGGAGGCCGGCCTCCTGGCGCGCCTCGATTACCCGTTCGCCGTAGTCGGAGACGAGGTACGGCAGCGGGTCGTCGTCGTAGTTCGTTCCCTCCTTCTCCCAGTGGGTGGAATCGCCCTTCCGGGCGTCGTCCATCTTCGCCGTGTTCCGGGCGGCGCGGCGCGTCCGGTCCTGCTCGCCGCGGCTACCGTCGTCGCGCTTCTTCTCGGTGCGAGCGGCGTCGTTGTGCGACGACGCACAGCTCGAACAGACCGATAGCTGTGCGCCGGCTACGTTGGCCTCGGTCAGCGAGTCCGAGGACTGCCCGCAGAGTTCGCAGGCACCCCCGCTATCGCCGCCGGACGAATTCCCTGTCGAGTACTTGGCCATGCGTGCGTTACGTACGGACTCCATTTCAATATCGCGCTTGCGGTTCGGACGACGCCGGCGGTCGCACGGGCGGCCGACGGTTCCATCGAGGTCGGCCCGTGCCGGTCACGAGAACTCCGAGAGCGCGGTCTGGTCGCGCAACAGCGGACGGGCCTCGTACCCCCGCTTCTGGAGCGTGGCCGCGAACGACTCGTCGAACCCGTGATGGGTGTACACCGTCTCGGGGTCGACCGCCTCGACGACCGCGAGCAGTTCGTCGAAGTCGCAGTGGTCCGAGAGGGGGAAGGTGCGGTCGTACCCGCCGCGGTAGCGGAACGACTCGTCGACGGCCCAGCCGGAGAAGCCGACCTTCAGGCCGCCGACGCGCTCGACCAGGTCGTCGACCCAGTCGCTGCGAGCCTGGTTCGACGGGAGGACGACTATCTCGTCGCCGGCGAGGTCGCTCGCGTCGAAGGGGTCGGCGTCGAAGGCGACGCCCGTCGCCGCTTCGACGGCGTCGTCGACCTCCCGGATGGCGTCGCTGGCGACGAGCGGGCGGTTCGTCGCCTGCCGGGCGAGTTTCTGGAGCTTCTGCGCCCGGCCGAGCGAGTAACCGAACAGGAAGATCGGTTCGTCGTGGTCGGCCAGCCAGTCGCGTATCCCGCCCTCCAGCGCGGACTGCTCCGGGAAGCGGTACGCCGGGTCGCCGTAGGTGGTCTCCATCACGAGCACGTCGGCGGGGACCGGGTCGAACCCCGAGAGGTAGAGGCGGTCGCGCGTCGAGAAGTCGCCCGTGTAGAGGACGCTGCGGTCGCTGGTTTCGTCGGCTACCAGCGCGGCGCGCGACCCCACGACGTGACCCGCGGGGAGCAACTCGATTCCCGTCACCGAGTCCGTGAACGCGAACCGCGCGCCGGTCCGGGCTTCCACGAGCGCGGCGGTCGTCGCCGAACAGCAGACGGTCGGCGGAGTCCGTCGGAACGTGTGGTCGGCGTGGGCGTGGCTCACCACGTTGACGTCGCCGACCGCGCTCCGGGCGTCCGCGACGACGGTGCCGATCGACCCGCCCGCCTCGACGTGGATGCCGTCCTTCCGTCGAATCACGGTCGACGTTGGGGCGGACAGAACGTGAGGGTTGCCCCGACCGGGCCGCCACGTCCTCGAGCGGCGACCCGGGGCGCAGTCGGTACGGGGCTACTCGTCGACGAGCGACGCGAAGTCCTCGACGGGGATGATCTCCATCGTCTGCATGTCCAGCCCCTGGTTCTCGATCGCCATCGCTGCCTTGAACGCCTCGTCGCGACCGGGGGCGTCCAGGATGACCAGGAAGTCGTACTCGCCCAGGATGGCGTAGCTCTGTTCCAGGTCGGTGTCGTACTCCTCCAGTTCGGTGCGGAGGTCCCCCCAGATGGACGCCAGCTTCTGGACGTTCTGGACGGTTCCCCGGACTTTGACGAGCGAAACGTATTTCGACACGGTTGACGTGGAGACGACGCTGGACGCGAAAACCGTTTTGCCCGACTCGATTACCTGTCTTCGACCGACTGCTTTCGCGCTCGAATCGAAGGACGCGCCCCGCCGTCTCCCGACCGCGGCGGGAGATGGACGACGCGACCCCGCGATTTTTCCGCGTCGTCTCCGACCCGCTACGTATGGACAAACAGGACCTCCGCGAGCGAATCTGGGACGCCCTCGAAGCCGCCGGCGAGGCGCGGTTTCCCTTCCCGCCGCACGGTCGAATCCCGAACTTCGCCGGGGCGGACGACGCCGCGGACCGCCTCGCGTCCCTGCCGGAGTGGGACGACGCCGACGTGCTGAAAGCCAACCCGGACGCGCCGCAACTGCCCGTCCGGCGGCGCGCGCTCCGCGAGGGGAAGGTCGTCTACATGGCCCAGCCGCGACTGCGCGACGAGCGCCCGTTCATGAAACTCGACCCGGTCGCGATACGGGACGCGGCGGCCGACCGCGACGCGGAGCCGTCGGCGGCGCTCGACGACGCGGCGACCGTGTCGAAGATGGACCGGTACGCCGACCCGGTCGGTCCGGACGAACTGCCGCACGTCGACCTCGTCGTCTCGGGCAGCGTCGCGGTCACCGAGACCGGGGCGCGCGTCGGCAAGGGCGAGGGGTACAGCGACCTGGAGTACGCGGTCCTCCGGGAACTCGGCGCGGTCGACGACGAGACGACGGTGGCGACGACGGTCCACGAACTCCAGGTGACCGAGGACGCCTCCCCGGACGCCCACGACGTGCCGATGGACTTCGTCGTGACGCCTGAGCGCGTCGTCCGCACCGACACCGCCTTCGAGCGACCGGAGGGAGTCGACTGGACGGCGCTGTCCGACGAGCGGCTCGACGAGATTCCCGTCCTCGACCGACTGCGGCAGTAATCCCGACAACCGCGGCGACCGTCGCGGACGCGTCGGACGAACGCCGAGAAACGCGCGTTACTCCGAAATAGACGGCGAATAACGAACTGCGTCCCCGCCGTGGGACCGCTATGCGAGGCACTCCGTTCGCGGCGACCACCCTCGTCTCGCTCGTCGTCCTCGCCGCCCTCGCACCCGGCGCGGCGGGCGGCCAGGACGGCGGGGCGACGCGCATCGACTCCTGTACCACCATCGACGAACCGGGACGCTACCGACTCGCGAGCGACGTGCGCAACGCCAGCGTCGACACATGCATCCGCGTCGGTGCCAGCGACGTGGTCCTCGACGGGGCGGGGCACGCGGTCGACGGCGTCGGGGCGTTCGGCTCCGCCGGCGTGCTCGTCACCGCGCGGGCGAACGTCACGGTCCGGAACGTGACCGCGACCGACTGGGACGACGGCGTGCGGTTCACCGGTGTCCGCGACGCGACGGTCCGGAACACGACGACGGCGCGCAACCGGGTCGGACTCTCGCTCGTGTCGCTGCGCAACGGCACGGTCGTCGACAACGTCGCGCGGTCGAACGCGGTGGCAGGCGTCTTCCTCGTCGGCGCGAGTTCGAACAACGTCCTCCGGAACACGACCGCGGTCGGGAACGCGCTGGTCGGCGTCCAGCTCGTCGAGGCCAGCGACAACCGGCTCGTCGGAACGGTCGCCCGGGGCAACGAGTTCGGCGTCGCGCTGTTCGGCGCGTCCGGCAACGCGATTCGGGAGAGCGTCGCCACCGGGAACCGCATCGCGGGCGTCTGGCTTTCGGGCGCGAACGACAACCGCATCCACGAGAATCGCGTGTCGAACCGCTTCTACGGAATCTACCTCGCGGACGAGGCCGACAACAACTCGGTCGCGGACAACGTCGCGGTCGGGAACCCCGTCGGCGTCCGCCTGCGGTCGAGCGACGGGAACGCGGTCCTGCGAAACCGAATCGAGAACAGCAGCGATACGGGCATCCTGCTCATCTCCAGCGACGACAACCGCGTCGTCGGGAACCGCGGCTCCGACAACCGCCGCGACGTCGTCGTCTCGCCGTCGTCCTCGGGGAACGTCGTCGAGAACAACTCACTGGGACCGCGCGACGCCGGCGAACGCAGCGCGCGGGCTTGACATCCTTCCCGCGCTCAAGCGCGAGGATTCCTCCGTTGGGGGTTCGGCTACCGACCCACGGCGGCAACTCGCGGGTTTGGCGCACTCCTTTGGGACTGTCGTGAGGGTGTGATTTCCCCGAGCAGTCGTGGTCGTCCCACTCGAATCGCACGGGCCGTGCCATCGGCCCGACGTCCGTATCGCTGTGTTCTCGAAGGAACGCCTCTGACGCCGTGAGGTCGGCGTACCCCTCGAAGCCACACGGACACGTCAGCGTCTCCCCGTGGCGAACCGTCGCGTCGTGGTCGCCACACTCGACGTTCGTAGGTCAGTCCGTTCCACAGCGAGGCGGAGGCGTCGAGTAACCGTAGAAGGCACCCTCTGTCGTCCTCGGTCTGTGGCACGACCCTCGACCAATGATAGGTTTCGGTGGCCGTGCTGAACAGAGGGCGCACGTACAGCAGAGCGCGCTACTCGATTCGCACACGGCGCTCTCTTGCAAGCCAACGGTCGCCTGTGAGATTCGTGACCGGACGTGGACAGCCCCGGACCGCCGCGCCCATTCTGTGCTGGCCTATCTGGAGGTGTTAGCTCTGCTTAGTGTGAGAATCCGAGTTAAACCCCCTTTTGGATGACGCGCACCTCTACCACCTATGGATGATGAGAGTCCCGGTCACAGCGAGGACACACCTGCCCCGTCGTCTACTGATTACTCCTGCGAGCGGACGCTGTCACCCGACCTCCTCGAGATAAACCACGTGTATTCGGCGTTGGGCCATCCCCGGCGACGGTATCTCTGCTACACGCTGCTCGAAGACGCCGAGTGGCCGTTGACCGACCTCGCCACGAAAGTCGCCGCCTGGGAGAACGATATCCCTGAATCCGCCGTCTCCGAGCCCCAACACGACGAAGCATACGTTTCACTCTATCACGCTCACGTGCCGAAACTGGTCGACGAGGGCGTCATCACGTTCGACGAAGAGGACGAGACGATTACCGCCGCTGAGCACGCCCAACAAGTGCTGGCCGCACTCGAAGGCATCGGCGGGAGTCTCGATTCCCTGCAAGAGGCCCACGCACGGGAGATGAACGATGAAGAATAACGGTGAAGTGGCCGGTAACGGCGGCCCGACCACGGGCCACGACAGTGACTGGACGCAGGTCGCCCAACGCCACTACGACCCGGACGACGACAACGGCGAACTCACGACTGCCCTCGTGTTCGCCATCGCAGACGCAAAGGGAATCGCTCCGACGGACCTCAAATCGCCGCCAGTGTACGATTGTATCGATGCCGCAGCACTCGAAGAAACCTTCTTCGGCCCAGATTTGGATGGCGAATCTCGGCACGGCGTCGGCACCGTCGAGTTCCGCTACGACGGCTACCTCGTGCAAACCAAGAGTGACGGCTGGATACAGGTCTACGAGCCGGCTGATACCAACTCCTCCGAGGCGTAGCAGAGTTGGCGCAAAAAACGACACCCGTGTGAGACGAGTCGAAGACTGCTCTCTGCTTTGTCTGGCCGATTAGTAAGTGACCAAGTAGCGATGGTCATGCGGTAGAGAGGGCACCAGTCAAAGGATTGGTTGTCGTTCGGAACTACTGTGAAGGGAGAGGGTTTCGCCTCGAATTTTCCGTAACGATACCGATACCCCGTCAGGCGTACTCGCGCGCGAACACGTCCAGGACGGCTCGGAGGATGCCCAGCACGATGGGGCCGAAGAAGAGGCCCATGAACCCGAGCGCGTAGACCCCGCCGAAGATGCCGACGACGAGGATGGCGGGGTTCAGCCGCGCCTCGTGGGCGCTTATCATCGGTCGGAGGTAGTTGTCCGAGAGACTGACGACCGCCGTCCCGTAGACGAACAGGAACGCGGCGGCGACCGGTCGACCGACGACGAACAGGTAGACGGCCGCCGGGAACCAGACCACCGAGGCGCCGATGAGCGGGAGCAGCGAGAGCAGCGTCGTCACGACCGTCAGGAAGACGACGCTGGGGACGCCGGCGACGGCCAACCCGACGCCCGTGAGGACGCCCTGGACGAGCGCGACGAGCACGTTGCCGACCAGGACCGCCCACATCACGCGGTCCATCCCTTCGTACAGTTCGTCCTGCACGTCGTCGGGCAGCGGCGCGACGTCCCGGACCCAGGCGAGGAACGCGTCGCCGTCCCGGAGGAGGTAGTAGAGGACGAACGCGAGGATGGTCAGGCCGATGAAGGCGGTCGAGACGCCGCCGAACACGTCCAGCGCACGCCCGAACAGGGCGGAGCCGTCGCCTGCGGACCGCCGGAGGAACGCCCGCAGATCGATGGCTTCGAGGTCGACCGCGACGCCCGCGTACCGCTCGACGAACGCCTCGACCTCGGCGACCGCGAGGTCGCCCCTCCGAATCGCCGACACCAGTTCGAACGCCTGGTCGGCGGCGACCGCGAGCACGAGTGCGACGGGAACGACCACGACCAGCGTCGTCGCGACCATCAACGCCAGCGCCGATATCTGCTCGCCCACTCGCGACGCGAGCCGTCTGTGAACGGGCCAGAGGACGTACGCCAACAGGACGGCGGCGAGGACGTACTGGAGGAACGGGCGGACGAGCAGGTAGGCCAGGAGTCCGAACGCCGCGGCCAGCACCAGCAGGAACGCCCTGTCGCGCTTCATGGTGGGCCGACGGTCTGGACCCGTATAAAACGGACCAACGCTCGAGAGGGGAGACTCACGGTGGCGAAAGTGAGCGAGTGCGTCCGTTCGACGCCGTCCCGCCCCGCGGTCGCGGTGAACGGTTGGGGAAACGAGCGGTAAGCGGAGTCTACCGGCCCCGGTCGGTAATCAGGCTCCCCCTAACTCCTCGGGCGCGGCCGTCAGGCGGCGAATAACAAACTTCCACCCCGGGTTTGATGCTCTCGCATGTCGTGAGAAAACAACGCCGAAGATAGTAACGTTAATCGGAGAGACTACCTCAAAGGACTGGCCGTCGCGGGCGTCGGAGTCGGAAGTCTTTCGGCGGCCTCCTTCGGGACGCAGGCGCAGCAGCAGGAGGTCACGGCCGAGTTCTGCGGTGAGGCCCAGGGCGGTGCCCAGGAACAGCAGTGCATCGACTGTCTCCCCTGTGACGATCCGGAGGTGCTTGCGACGCCGACGGGCTCCAGGTCGACGGCGACCGACACGAGGCGACCATCTGCGCCGCGTTCCCGTTCGAAGTCGAGTACGCGACCCGGAAGAAAGGCAACGGCAAGCACGACGGGAAGAAGTGCGGCTGCAAGGGTAAGTGCGAGGACCAGGAGCCGGTGTCGGCCGAGTACGACGAGGAGTCCGGGAAGTACTGCGTCACGATTCCGACCGGCGACGGGAAGTCGTGCAAGAAGAGGAAGCTCTGCTGGTTCCGCGTGTACTGCCCGGATAGCTACTGAACCGCCGTAGAGCATCACCGTTCTTTCGAGCGTAGCCGACGGGTGTCGTCGCGGGCACGACTCCTCGACGCGTCGACGAAGAACGCGAGAGGGTTTTTGACGGTCGAACGCCTTCCGTCCGTATGGTATCTACCGAGACGAAGACCAGGGCTGCCTTCCTCGTTCTCGGCGTTCTCTGCTGGTACGGGACGACGCTCGTCACCGAAAACACCGTGGTCCAGTTCGCGGTGCTCATCGGCGTCGGGGTGGTCGCTCCGACCATCGTCGCCGAGACGAGGCTCCGAGACGGGTGACGCTCCGATTCGGTTCGTCCCGTCCTTCGCCTCACGTCACCCGCGTCCGGCGGGGTCGCGTCCGTTCTCGCCTCCGCTGCGAACCGGCTACCGGTACGCCGCCGCCGACAGACGCGGCGAAGCGGGACCACTGCCGTCAGATTGTGACCAATCGCCCCCAACGTTTTTCCACGATTCTGCTGTATCAACGACGTAGGTGGAACCATGAGTGGAATTCTATCAGACGAAGGGGGAGAATCGAAGGCGGAGTCGGCCGTGGACGCTGTGCCGGAGTCGGTCCTACGGACGCTCAAAGTAGCGATGGAGGAGAGCGAGTCGGGAGAGACGCAGAACGGCAGAATCGTCCGCACGTTCCTGCTCGTCGATGTCGGCGAAGCGGTTCGATATCTCCGCGGAAGGAACGGACGGACGTCCGAAGTCGCAGAGAAGACGGTCGAGAAGGCCATCGACGCGGGGTCGGACGAGACGACCACGAGCACCTCGCCAGCCCAGGAGAGCCAGGGACGGGGCATGCTCTCGAAGCTTCTCCTCGTCGGTGTCGTCGTCGGACTCGGCTACCTGCTGAAGTCGCGGTCGGGGTCGGTCGACGAGGCCGTCAGCAAGACGACCCAACAACTACACTCCGTCGCCGACAAGACCGCCGTGCGCTCCGGCGAGGTGGCCCAGCGGACGGAGGCCGTCGTCGGGCAAGCCGCCGAGGGGATTCAGGAGACGGGCGAGATGGCCGCCGACCAGGTCGAAACGGGGACCGAAGAGGCCGCGGACCGGGTCCGGGAGAGCGGCGAGACGGCCGCAGACCAGGTCCAGGAAGGTGGCCAGACGGCCGCCGACCAGATAGACGAGGCCGCCGAGACGGCGGAGGAAACCCAGGAGCAGCAGGGAGACGAGGGTGAAGAGGCGTCGAGCGAAGACGACCAGAGCGACGACGAGGAGTAACGGCCACGCCACGTCGTCGACCGGCGCGCGACTCCTTTTTCGCCTCCCGTCGACGGCGTCCCGACGGCCGTCCACCGGTACCGTGGCGGGGAGAGCCGGACGGTCACGTCGGTTTCCACACCGTTCACACCGATGCGACGAAATCGCCGAGAACCCGATTGAACCGCTCGGGCTCCTCGACGGTGGGACAGTGACCGCTGTTCTCGAAGCGTTCGAAGCGGGCGTCGGGGACGAGGTCCGCAGCATGCTCGACGGCCGCGACGCTGCGCCACTTCTCGTCCGTGCCGGCGCAGACCAACGTCGGAACTTCGATCTCGGGGAGGACGTCGCGGTAGTCGCGCGTCAGTTCGAGGAGCATCGCGCCCTGAATCGGTGGCGGGGTCCGAGACCCCTCGTCGAACATCATGGTTCGCAGTTGCCGGGAGGGCGGCGCTTTGAGTAGCTGTTCTATGTTTCGGTCGAGACGGTCGAGCGGTTCCGTCTGAATACCGACGAGGGCCTCCGTGAGATCGTCGATCGTGTAGCTCCCGTGGTCGTAGCCCTCCCGTTGCAGCGGTGACGGCTCCATGTCGACGTCGACCAGTGCACTGATTCGATCCGTGCCGAACTGGTCGACGTACTCCCACGACACGATCGCCCCCATCGACCAACCGACGAGAACGACGTCATCCAGATCCAGCTCGTCGAAAACGGCACGCACGTCTCGGGCGTGCTGTGACAAGGTGTGGCCCAGCTCCGTCTTCTCCGACCGTCCGTGGCCTCTGAAATCGACCGCGACCGTCCGGTATTCGTTCGACAGTCCGGTCACCTGCGGGTCGAAGTACCGAAGACCTGCCCACGCCCCGTGGAGGAAGACGATCGGGCGACCCTCGCCGTGATCCTCGTAGTAGAGGTCTGCCCCGTTGCACTGCACGACCGGCATAACGGTACGCGTACGTCGTCCGCCACGATAGTCCTGCCGGGCGACCCATCCGCTGACTCCATCCTCGACATCCGCCACGGCTGGCGATGACAGCGACGAGGTCATCGTCACGTCGGTCGACGAGGTCGGCGGTCACGTCTGTCGGCAGACCGTCGAGATCTGGAGACGAGTCGAAGAACGGAGACTCCGTTAGCGACGTTGTGAATTGGAGAAGTGCGCTGGCTGGGATTTGAACCCAGGTTGTGACCATGGCAAGGTCACGTGATACCACTACACTACCAGCGCCCTGCTGCACTCTCACGTTTCACCGACTGAAGTATAAGGCTTCCGGATGCAGCCGACTCCGTCTGTAAGTATCTCTCACGATTCTCCTAAGTTCGGACGGTTTCGGCCCTGTGAATACGTCACGCCCTCGAATCTGAAGCGGTGCCCTTTTAACCTTCAACCAGATACAATTCGTCACAGTCTAGTGGCGAGGCGTCGAAGCGTCACGGCATGACCGTCAGCGTACTCGTGCCGTCGTCCCTCGTCCGGGAAGCCGAAGACAAGCGCGAGGCAACTCGCAAGCTCGGCTACGTCGCCCGCGCGGCGACGGTGTTCCGGACGGACAACCTGTTCGTCTTCCCCGACCGGGAAGGCGAACGCAGGTGGGGCGGCGGGTTCGTCGAAACCGTACTGACGTACGCCGCAACGCCGCCCTACCTCCGAAAGGAGGTATTCGGCAAGCGGGACGAACTGGAGTACGCGGGCGTCCTGCCGCCGCTCCGCGCCACGGCACTGACCGGCTCCGAATCCGAGGGTTCGGGGTCGTTAAGACAGGGAATCGTGACCGAGGTCGGACCTGAAGGGCGCGTTCGGGTCAATTGCGGACTGCAACACCCGATCTCACTCGTCGCCCCGTCAGAAATGCCGGTCGACGAGGGGGAGCGCGTTACCGTCAGGATCTCTTCGAGAAGTCCGGTCCGTGCGAAGCTGGTCGACGAGCCCCTCCCGGGGTTCGCAGTGAAGCGCATGGACCTCACGGCAGCGCTCGACCGCGACGATGCAGGCGTGACGGTCGCCACCTCGCGACACGGCGAAGAACTCACCGTGTCGCGACTGGCCGACCACGTCGTGCGCACCGAACGGGACGGGATGACTGTCGCGTTCGGGTCGCCCGGACGAGGGCTACCGGACATCCTCGGGGTGGACGCCGAGCGTCTCCCCGACGCGGTCGAATCCGGCGCACCCAGCCGGTTCGACCTCTGGCTGAACGCGGTTCCGAACCAGGGTAGCGAGGTCGTGCGAACGGAAGAAGCGATGTTCGCCGTCCTCGGCTGCCTGACCCTCAAACACGAGTGATACGATGCCAGAAACAAGCAGACCACGCAAAGGTTCGCTGGGCTACGGCCCCCGCAAGCGCGCGACCAGTGAGGTGCCGCGCTTCAACTCGTGGCCCGACAGCGACGGCCAGCCGTCGCTCCAGGGCTTCGCGGGCTACAAGGCCGGGATGACCCACGTGGTGATGGTCAACGACGAATCCGATTCCCCGCGAGAGGGGATGGAGGAGACCGTTCCCGTCACCATCGTCGAGACGCCCCCGATGCGGGCCGTCGCCCTGCGAGCCTACGAAGACACGCCGTACGGGCAGAAGCCGCTGACGGAAGTGTGGGGCGACGAGTTCCACGGGGAACTCGACCGCACGCTCGACGTGCCGGAGAACCACGACGCCGACGCGGCGGAGTCGGAACTCCGCGACGCGCTCGAAGCGGGCGACGTGACGGACCTCCGGGTCATCACCCACACCGTACCCAGCGACGTACAGAGCATTCCGAAGAAACAACCGGACGTCATGGAGACGCGCGTCGGCGGTGGCTCCCTGCAGGAGCGCGCCGACTTCGCGCTCGACCTGCTCGCCGACGGCGGGGAACACGCGATGAACGACGTGTTCCGCGCGGGCGAGTACACGGACGTAAGTGGCGTCACGAAAGGCAAAGGGACGCAGGGCCCCGTCAAGCGATGGGGAGTCCAGAAGCGGAAAGGCAAGCACGCCCGCCAGGGCTGGCGACGCCGCATCGGTAACCTGGGCCCGTGGAACCCGAGCCGCGTTCGCTCGACGGTTCCCCAGCAGGGCCAGACCGGTTACCACCAGCGCACCGAACTGAACAAGCGCCTCATCGACGTCGGCGACGGCGACGACGTCAACGTCGACGGCGGGTTCGTCAACTACGGCGAGGTCGACGGACCGTACGCGCTGGTGAAGGGTTCCGTTCCCGGACCGGAGAAGCGCCTGGTGCGTTTCCGCCCTGCCATCCGACCGACCGACCAGCCGCGCCTCGACCCCGAGGTGCGCTACGTAAGCACGGAGTCCAACCAGGGATAACCCATGCAGGCAACAATCCGAGACCTCGACGGCGAGGACGCGGGTACGCTCGACCTGCCGGACACGTTCGACAACGTCGTCCGGTCGGACCTCATCAAGCGTGCCGTCCTCGCCGCGCAGGCCAACCGAAAGCAGGACTACGGTGCCGACGACTACGCGGGGATGCGCACGTCCGCCGAGTCGCCCGGCAGCGGTCGCGGCATGGCTCACGTGCCCCGGACGAACGGCCAGGGCGCGCGGGTCCCCCAGACCGTCGGGGGTCGCAAGGCCCATCCGCCGAAAGAGGAGAAGGACCGCACGCTCGACATCAACACGAAGGAGCGCAAGCAGGCCGTCCGCAGCGCCATCGCGGCGACGGCGGACGCCGACGTGGTCGCAGAGCGCGGCCACCGCTTCGACGAGGACCTCGACCTCCCGCTCGTCGTGAGCGACGAGTTCGAGGACCTCGTGAAGACGAAGGAGGTCGTCTCCTTCCTCGAAGCGACCGGCCTCCACGACGACGTCGAGCGTGCCGAAGAGAACAAGTCCGTCCGGGCCGGTCGCGGGACGACCCGTGGCCGCAAGTACAAGACGCCGAAGTCGATCCTGTTCGTGACGAGCAGCGACGCCGGTCCGTCGAAGGCCGCCCGCAACCTCGCGGGCGCCGACGTGGCGACCGCGGCGGAGGTCAACGCCGAGGACCTCGCGCCCGGTACCCACCCCGGACGGCTCACCGTCTGGACCGAGAGCGCCATCGAGGAGGTGGCCGAACGATGAGCTCCGTCATCGAGTTCCCCTGGGTCACGGAGAAGGCGATGAACCAGATGGACTTCGAGAACAAGCTCCAGTTCATCGTCGATCTCGACGCGCACAAGCCCGACATCCGCGAGGAGATCGAGCAGCAGTACGACGTGACCGTCGAGAGCATCAACACCCAGGTCACGATGAACGGTCGGAAGAAGGCCACCGTGGCGCTGTCCGACGACGACGACGCCCAGGAAGTGGCGTCTCGAATTGGGGTGTTCTGACACATGGGACGACGAATTCAAGGACAGCGACGCGGTCGCGGCGGACCGACGTTCCGCGCCCCGTCGCACCGATACAAGGCTGAACTGGGACACAAAACGACCGAAGACGACGACGTCGTCTCGGGCACCGTCGTGGACATCGAACACGACCCCGCGCGGAGCGCGCCCGTCGCCGCCATCGAGTTCGAGGACGGCGACCAGCGCCTCGTGCTCGCGCCCGAGGGCGTCGGCGTCGGCGAGGAGATTCAGGTCGGCGTCTCCGCCGAGATCAAGCCGGGTAACACGCTCCCGCTCGCCGAGATTCCGGAAGGAGTCCCGGTGTGCAACGTCGAGCGCCAGCCCGGCGACGGCGGGAAGTTCGCGCGCGCCTCCGGCGTGAGCGCGGACCTCATCACGCACGACCGAGACGCGGCCGTCGTCGAGCTTCCGAGCGGCGAGGTCAAGCGACTCTCGCCCGACTGTCGCGCCACCATCGGCGTCGTCGCCGGTGGCGGCCGGACGGAGAAGCCGATGGTCAAGGCCGGCAACAAGCACCACAAGATGAAAGCGCGCGGCACCAAGTGGCCGAACGTTCGCGGCGTGGCGATGAACGCCGTCGACCACCCGTTCGGTGGCGGTGGCCGCCAGCACCCCGGTCGACCGAAGAGCGTCTCGCGGAACGCACCGCCGGGACGCAAGGTCGGGGACATCTCGTCCCGGCGCACGGGACGGGGAGGTAACTGATGAGCGAGAGTGACTACCGAACCGGCCGTGAAGGTGAGTTCACCTTCCGCGGTCACGACCTCGACGAGCTGCAGGACATGAGTCTGGAGGAAGTCGCGGAACTGCTGCCCGCTCGCCAGCGGCGAACCATCGAACGCGGGTTGACCGTCGAGCAGGAGAAGCTGCTCGAGAAGGCCCAGAAGAAGACCGACGAGGAGTCGGCAAACGACCCGATCCGAACGCATCTGCGCGACATGCCGGTGCTGCCGGAGTTCGTCGGCAAGACGTTCGCCGTCTACACCGGCCAGAGCTTCGAGCGCGTCAAGGTCGAGCCCGAGATGCTGGGCCACTACCTCGGCGAGTTCCAGCTGACCCGCACGTCCGTCGAGCACGGACAGGCGGGCATCGGCGCGACCCGCTCCTCGAAGTTCGTGCCACTCAAGTAAATCATGGGAATCAGCTACAGCGTCGAGGCCGACCCGGACACCACCGCCAAGGGGATGCTCCGGGAGCGGCACATGAGCCACAAGCACAGCAAGGCGATCGCCCGAGAGATCAAAGGGATGACCGCGGAGGACGCGAAGGCGTACCTCCACGACGTCGTCGACGGGAAGCAGTCGGTCCCGTTCAAACAGCACAACAGCGGCGTCGGTCACCGTAGCGACATCGACGGCTGGGACGCCGGTCGCTACCCCGAGAAGGCCAGCGAGGCGTTCCTCGACCTGCTGGAGAACGTCACGAACAACGCCGACGAGCAGGGCTTCGACGGCGACGCGATGGAGATCATGCACGTCGCCGCCCACAAGGTCGGCGAGGTGGAGGGACGCAAGCCTCGCGCGATGGGCCGGGCGACCGCCTGGAACACGCCCGAGGTCGACGTCGAACTGATCCTCGAGGAGGTCGAAGAATAATGGCAGACGAACACCAGTTCATCGAAGACGGCCTGCAGCGGTCCCAGATAGACGAGTTCTTCGCGGACGAACTCGGCCGCGCGGGCTACGGAGGAATGGAAGTCGCCAAGACCCCGATGGGTACCCAGATCGTCCTCAAGGCCGAGAAGCCCGGGATGGTCATCGGCAAGGGCGGCAAGAACATCCGGAAGATCACCACCCAGCTGGAGGAGAAGTTCGACCTCGACGACCCCCAGATAGACGTCCAGGAGGTCGACGAGCCGGACCTGAACGCCCGCATCGTCGCGGACCGGCTGGCCAACGCGCTCGAACGCGGCTGGTACTTCCGGAAGGCGGGCCACACCACCATCGACCGCATCATGGACGCCGGCGCCCTCGGGGCGGAGATCGTCCTCTCGGGCAAGGTCACCGGTGCGCGCTCGCGCGTGGAGAAGTTCAACCGCGGCTACATCAAGCACAACGGCGAACCCGCCCAGACCATCGTCGACCACGGGCAGGGCGTCGCGGTGATGAAGCTCGGCACCATCGGCGTGGACGTGAAGATCATCCCGCCGGGAGCCGACCTGCCCGACGACTTCCACATCGAGGAGGGCGCGGACCCCGAGGAAGTCGTTCCGGAGGCGGTCGAGGCCAACGAGGCCGCCGAACTCATCGAGGAACCCAGCGACGAAGAGCTCGAGGAGCTGCGGGCCGAGGAGGCCGAGGAGCCGCCCGAGCCGGGTGAAGAGGAGATCGACGAGGAGACGATAGAGGAGGTCATCGAGGAGGAGACCGAGGGCGAGAGCGAACCCGAGGCGGAGGCGTCCGGCGAGGACGAGTCCGTCGAGGAGGAGCTCGACGAGCTCGAAGAGGACGTCGAGGCCGAAGCGGAAGAGCTGATGGAAGAGATGGAAGAGGACTCCGACGAGGAGGGTGACCAGTAATGGCCATCGTTCACGTCGAGGAACTGCGGGACATGACGCCCGCGGAACGAGAGTCCGAACTCGAAGAGCTCGAGACCGAACTGCTCAACGCGAAGGCCGTGAAGGCCGCCGGGGGCGCCCCCGAGAACCCCGGCCGCATCAAGGAACTCCGCCGGACGATCGCTCGGATCAAGACGGTCCAGCGAGAGGAAGGCGACCTGGAGGAATAATGGCACTGACACCCGAGACGCTACCGAAACACGAACTCGTCGGCCTGCACGTGCGGGTCGTCTCCGCGACGAACCCCGACCTCGTCGGTATCGAGGGCCGGGTCGTCGACGAGACGATGCGGACGCTGAGCGTCGAGTCCGCGTCTCGGGTGCGCCAGGTGCAGAAGCGCGGGACGAGGTTCGAGTTCCGACTCACAGATGAAGCCGCCGACTCCGAAAGGACGTCGGGGACTGTGCCAGAACTTCAGTCGGAAACTGCCGGAGTCCGCTCCGGTCAGTCTGGCTGTTGCGAGGGCACAGCCTACGTTACGGTGGATGGAGCTATCTTGCTCTCACGACCCGAGCTACGCACCGAATCAGGAGGTATATCGAAATGGCGTTAGGACTGAACGTACCAGAACCGGAGGAAACCTGCTCCGACGAGAACTGTCCGTTCCACGGCACGCTGTCCGTGCGCGGCCAGACTCTCGAAGGAGCGGTGGCCTCCACCGACATGGACAAGACCGTCGTCGTCGAGCGAGAGTACGACGTTACCGTGCCCAAATACGACCGGCAGATGAAACGCCGGTCCCGTATCCCGGCCCACGCGCCGGAGTGCATGGAGCTCTCGGAAGGCGACACGGTTCGTATCGCAGAGACACGACCGCTCTCGAAGACGAAGTCGCACGTGGTCGTCGAGACCGTCGAGACCCACCGCGACCTCGCCGGAGGTGACGACTGATGGAAGCGCTGAAAGCGGACGTGACCCAGGGCCTCGAGAAGGGCTCGCTGATCACCTGTGCCGACAACACCGGCGCACGTCAGCTGAAGGTCATCAGCGTCTCGAACTACCACAGCACGAAGAACCGCCACCCGAAGGCGGGCATCGGTGACAAGGTGACGGTGTCGGTCACCAAGGGGACGCCCGAGATGCGTCGCCAGGTGCTCGACGCCGTCATCGTCCGCCAGCGCAAGCCCATCCGTCGTCCCGACGGCCGTCGCGTGAAGTTCGAAGACAACGCGGCCGTCATCATCGACGACGTCGAGGAGCCGCGCGGGACCGAAATCAAGGGTCCCATCGCGCGGGAAGTCGCCGAGCGGTTCGGAAGTATCGCGAGCACCGCTACGATGATAGTATGACTCGACAACCACGCAAACAGCGAAAACAGACCGAACGCGCCTCGCTGCACGAGCGACACGAGCAGGTCAAGGCGACGCTGTCCGACGACCTCCGCGAGGAGTTCGGACGGCGTAGCGTCCGCGTCAACGCGGGCGACACGGTCGAGGTCATGCGCGGCGACTTCGCCGGCGAGGAAGGCGAAGTGCTCGACGTGGACCTGAAGAACGCCGTCGTCCACGTCGAAGACGTCACGCTGGAGAAGTCGGACGGCGAGGAAGTGCCGCGCTCGCTCGACGCGAGCAACCTTCGCGTGACCGACCTCGACCTCGAAGACGACCGCCGCGAGACGCGACTGCAAGGTGATGACGAATGACGAAACACCAGAAACGACTCTCCGTTCCGAAGTCCTGGCCGGTCGAGCGCAAGACCGAGACCTTCACCGTGAAGGCCGGCGCTGGCCCGCACGGTCAGGCGGGCGTCCCGCTGGTCGTCCTCCTGCGGGACGTGCTCGGTTACGTCGACTCCAAGAAGGAAGCGCGCTACGCCATCGAACGGGGTAGCATCCTCGTCAACGGCGACTCGCCCAGCGACGAACAGCGCCCCATCGGGATGTTCGACATCCTGTCGTTCCCGGAGCGCGACGAGTACTACCGCGTCTTCCCCGACGAGGGCGGTCGGCTCGCGCTGACGGCCATCGACGAGGACGCGGCCGGGAGCAAGCTGGCGAAGATAGAGGACAAGACGCAGGTCGCTGGCGAGCGCACGCAGCTCAACTTCCACGACGGGGGTAACCTCCTCGTGGACGACGCCAGCGAGTACGACGCGAAGGACTCCGTCGTCGTCAGCAACGACGACAACGAGATAGTCGCACACTTCCCCTACGAGGAAGGCTGTCTCGTCACGGCCGTCAGCGGTACCCACGCGGGCGACGTCGGCGAGGTGACCGACGTCGAGGTGACGCCCGGAAGCGGTTCGAACGGCGTCGTCGTCGAGGGCGAGGACGGTACCTTCGAGACGGTCGAGGAGTACGTCGTCGTCATCGACGAGAACTTCACCGGCGAGGACGCCGACGCGTCGGGAGGTGACGCCGAATGAGCGAGGCGGAAACCGAGTTCGACGACATGCGCGAACCCCGCGTCGAGAAGGTCGTCGTCCACATGGGCGTCGGCGAAGGCGGTCGCGAACTCGCGGACGCCGAGGACATCATCGAGGACGTCACGGGCCAGCAGAGCGTCCGGACGCTGGCGAACTCGACGATGCCGGACTTCGGCATCCGACAGGGCGACCCCATCGGGGCGAAGGTGACGCTCCGCGGCGAGGACGCCGTCGACTTCCTCGAGACGGCGCTGTCGCTGACCGACGTCTCCCGTTCGCAGTTCGACGACAACGGGAACTTCAGCTTCGGCGTCGAGGAGCACACCGAGTTCCCGAGCCAGGAGTACGACCCGAGCATCGGAATCTACGGGCTCGACGTGACCGTCAACCTCGTCCGGCCGGGTTACCGCGTCGCCAAGCGCGACAAGGCGACCCGCCAGATTCCATCGAACCACCGCCTGACCGTCGAGGACTCGGTCGCGTTCCTCGAGGACAACTTCGACGTGGAGGTCAACGAATGAGCGAGAGTGAACACGACGGAGACGTGACCGGCGAGCACGCCGAGAAGCGGACCGGCCAACTCGAGGCCTGCCAGCGCTGCGGGCGCAAACAGGGCCTGGTCGGCAAGTACGACATCTACCTGTGCCGGCAGTGCTTCCGGGAGATAGCCCGCGACATGGGCTTCAAGAAGTATCGATAACTATGGCAGGAAACGATCCGCTGGCCAACGCACTCTCCGGCGTGGACAACGCCGAGGGCGTCGGCCACCTAACTCACACCGTACAGCCCGCCTCGAACGAGATCGGCAACGTACTCGAGGTCTTCTACGACCACGGGTACATCGACGGCTTCGAGTTCGTCGACGACGGCAAAGCCGGCCAGTTCGAGGTCGAACTGAAAGGCGCGATAAACGAGTGTGGCGCGGTCAAGCCCCGCTACTCGGCGGGCGCAGACGAGTTCGAGAAGTGGGAGAAGCGATTCCTCCCCGCCCAGGACTACGGGACGCTCGTCGTCACGACCAGCCACGGTATCATGAGCCACTACGAGGCCCGCGACGAGGGCATCGGTGGCCAGGTCATCGCGTACGTCTACTAGAACAATGCCACGAACCGAAATCGAGATTCCGGACGAGGTGACCGCCGAGATAGACCACCTCGATCTCACCGTCGAGGGGCCCGAGGGCAACGTCACGCGACGCCTCTGGTACCCGGACGTCGACGTCGAGGTCGAGGACGGTCGCGTGGTCGTCCAGAGCGACGAGACCGACGCCAAGACGATGGCGACGCTCGGCACGTTTGAGAGCCACGTACGAAACATGTTCCACGGCGTGACCGACGAGTGGGAGTACAAGATGGAAGTCTTCTACTCCCACTTCCCGATGCAGGTGCGCTCGGAGGGCGACGAGGTCGTCATCGAGAACTTCCTCGGCGAGAAAGCGCCCCGGCGAGCGGCGATTCACGGGGACACCACCGTCGAGGTGGACGACGAGGAAGTGTACCTGCGCGGCCCCGACATCGAAGACGTGGGCCAGACCGCCGCGGACATCGAACAGCTCACTCGCGTTCCCGGCAAGGACACGCGAGTGTTCCAGGACGGCGTCTACATCACAGAGAAGCCGTCGACGGGAGGTGCCTGATAGATGGCAGACGACGAACCTGAACAGATCGAAGACATCAGCGGTGTCGGCGAGAGCAAGGCCGAAGCGCTCGACGAGGCCGGCTACGAGTCCGTCGAGGACGTCAAGGCCGCCAGCCAGGACGACCTGGCCGAAGTGGAGGGCATCGGCAACGCGCTCGCGGCCCGCATCAAGGCTGACGTCGGCGGCCTCGAGGTCGAAGAGGAGACGGAAGCCGAGATAGAAGAAGAGGAAGCGCCCGAAGAGGAACCCGAAGAGGACGTCGAGACGGAACTGCAGCCCCGCGGGCTCGTGGAGAAGACGCCGGACCTCAGCGAGAACGAGGAGCGTCTCCTCACACAGCGCAAGCGCGAGGGGAAACCGCAGTTCAACCGACAGGACTACCACAAGAAAAAGCGGACGCCGAAGTCCTGGCGACGCCCGCGCGGCAAGCTCTCGAAGCAGCGCCGCGGCGTGAAGGGCAAGGGCGACAAGGTCGACCCCGGTTTCCGCACGCCCGAGGCCGTTCGGGGCAAGCATCCGAGCGGCTTCGACGAGGTGCGGGTCCACAACGTCGACGACCTCGACGGCGTGGACGGCGACGCGGAAGCGGTCCGCATCGCCTCGAAGGTCGGCGCTCGCAAGCGCGAGCGCATCGAGGAGGTCGCCGAGGACGAAGGTATCCGCGTGCTGAACCCGACCTACGTCGAAGTGGAGGTCGAAGAATGACTGACCTGAGTGCACAGAAGCGACTGGCTTCGGACGTGCTCGACGTCGGCGAGAACCGCGTCTGGTTCGACCCGGAGGCTCAGGGTGAAATCGTTGACGCGATCACCCGCGAGGACATCCGGGAACTCGTCGACGACGGGACCATCAAGGCGAAAGAGGCGAAGAGCAACTCCCGCGGTCGCGCCCGCGAACGTAGCGAGAAGCGGGCCTACGGCCACCGCACCGGCCCCGGTTCCCGGAAGGGGAAGTCGGGCGGTCGCCGGGACGAGAAAGAACAGTGGGAGAACCAAATCCGAGCGCAGCGTAGCAAGCTTCGCGAACTCCGCGCCCAGGGCGAGATCACCAACTCGCAGTACCGTGATCTCTACGACAAGGCGAAAGGCGGGGAGTTCCGTAGCGTTCGCTACCTGCTGAACTACATCGAGAACAACTACTAACAATGGCGACAGGACCACGATACAAGGTGCCGATGCGGCGCCGCCGCGAGGTCCGGACGGACTACCACCAGAGGTTGCGCCTGCTGAAATCGGGCAAGCCCCGGCTGGCCGCTCGCAAGAGCAACCGGCACGTCAGGGCGCAGCTGATCACTCTGGGCCCCGACGGCGACAACACGGTCGCGAGCGCATTCTCCGGCGACCTGGCCGAGTACGGCTGGGAGGCCCCGACGGGCAATCTCCCGAGCGCGTACCTCACCGGGTACCTGCTGGGCAAGCGTGCGCTCGACGACGGTTTCGAAGAGGCCGTGCTCGACATCGGCCTCAACACGGCGACGCCCGGCAACAAGGCGTTCGCAGTACAGGAAGGTGCAATCGACGCTGGCCTCGACATCCCGCACAACGAGAGCGTGATGGCGGACTGGTCGCGCAACCGCGGCGAGCACATCGCCGAGTTCGCAGAACAGCGCGACGAGCCGCTGTACAGCGGGGACTTCGACGCCACCGAACTACCCGAGCACTTCGACGAAGTGCTCGCGAACCTCCAGGAGGACGAATAATATGAGCCAACACGACGGCTGGGAACCCCAGACCCGGCTCGGCCGCAAGGTCGCCGAGGGCGAGATCGACACGATGGAGGCGGCGCTGAACTCCGGGCTCCCGCTGAAGGAGTCGGAGCTGGTCGACCAGCTCCTCCCCGGACTCGAAGACGAAGTGCTGGACATCAACATGGTCCAGCGCATGACCGACTCCGGACGACGCGTGAAGTTCCGCTGCGTCGTCGCCATCGGCAACCGCGACGGGTACGTCGGCTACGCCGAGGGCCGCGACGACCAGGTCGGGGGTGCCATCCAGAAGGCTATCGACATCGCGAAGCTGAACATCATCGACGTCCCCCGCGGCGCGGGCTCGTGGGAGGACCGCAGCGACCGACCGCACTCGCTGACCCACCGCACGGAGGGGAAGGCGGGCAGCGTCACGGTCGAACTCATCCCGGCTCCTGCCGGACTGGGTCTCGCGGCGACCGACACGGTCCGCAAGATTCTGGAACTGGCGGGCGTCGAGAACGCCTGGACGAAGAGCCACGGCAACACCCGGACGACGCTGAACCTCGCGAAGGCGACGTACAACGCCCTCGAGAACGCCTCGCAGGCCCGAGGACCGCGACGGACCCGACCCGACGAACCCGAGGAGGTGGCCGACTGATGCAAGCGGTCGTCCAGATCCGCGGCGAAGTCGACATGAACGGCAGCATCCAGGACACCCTGGAGATGCTGAACATCCACCGGGTGAACCACTGCGCGCTGGTGCCCGAGACCGACGCCTACCGCGGGATGATAACGAAGGTCAACGACTACGTCGCCTACGGCGAACCGGACCAGGAGGTCCTGGCGACGGTGCTCTCGACGCGTGCCGAACCGCTCGAGGGAAGCGACGACGTCGACGACGAGTGGGTCGCGGACAACACCGACTACGACGACGTCGCCGGTCTCGCGTCTGCGCTGCTCGACGAGGAGACGACGCTCGAAGAGGCGGGCCTGACGCCGGTGCTGCGGCTCCATCCGCCGCGTGGCGGTCACGACGGCCTCAAGCACCCCACCAAGGAGGGCGGCGAACTCGGAAAACATACAACCGAGGAAATCAACGCGCTCCTGAAGGCGATGAGATAACAATGACAGACAAGAAACGACGACAGCGTGGCTCGCGCACGCACGGCGGTGGCAGTCACAAGAACCGCCGCGGTGCCGGCCACCGTGGCGGCCGCGGTAACGCGGGCCGCTCCAAACACGAGTTCCACAATCACGGACCGCTCGGCAAACACGGCTTCAAGCGCCCCGAGGACGTCCAGGAAGAGGTCAAGACGATCTCGGTGCAGAAGCTAGACGAGGACGCCGCGCTGTTCGCGGCGGAGGGCGACGCCGAGGAGACCGACTTCGGCTACCGCCTCGACGCGCGCGACGTCGTCGAGGACGGCTGGGACGCCGACGTCGTCAAGGTCCTCGGTAACGGTCGCGTCCGCAACGAACTGGAAGTGACCGCCGACGCGTTCTCCGCGAGCGCGGTCGAACTCATCGAGGAGGAGGGCGGCGACGCCGTCCTCAGCGACCGGGCCGAGGAAGCCGAAGCCGAAGACGAGCCGGAAGAGACGGCAGAGTCAGAGGAGTAACACATGGGATGGAAGGAGGCCGCTGAACCGGTCCTGACTCGGATGCCCTCCGTCCGTCGGCCAGAGGGGCACGTCCCCTTCAAGCGCAAGCTGACGTGGACGGGCGGCGTCCTGTTGTTGTACTTCTTCCTGACGAACGTCACCCTGTACGGCGCGAACCAGACGACCGACATCTACGGTCAGTTCCGGTCGCTGCTGGCGGGTGGTCAGGGGTCGGTGCTGCACCTCGGTATCGGACCTATCGTCACGGCGAGCATCGTCCTGCAGCTGCTCGGCGGTGCCGACCTGCTAGGACTGGACACCGACGACCCTCGCGATCAGGTGCTGTACCAGGGCCTCCAGAAACTGCTGGTCGTGGTGATGATCTTCCTGACCGGGCTGCCGATGGTGTTCGCGGGCGGGTTCTTCCCGACCGACCCACAGCTAGCCAGTAGCTTCCCCGGCGGGTCGTTCGGCGTCAAGTGGCTCATCTTCGCCCAGATATTCGTCGGAGCTATCCTCGTCCTGTTCATGGACGAGATAATCAGCAAGTGGGGCGTCGGTAGCGGCATCGGGCTGTTCATCGTCGCCGGCGTGAGCCAGAAGCTCATCGCGGGTCTGTTCGCGTGGCAGGGGCTTCCGAACACCAACCCCGGCCTCGTGCCGCGGTGGATCGCTCTCGTCACCGGGAGCGCCGAGAACGTCCCGTCGCTGCTGACCGGCCAGGGCATCCAGTACCTGCTGCTGGGCGGCGGTCAACTGCTCGCGCTGGTGACGACGGTGCTCATCTTCGCCATCGTCGTGTACGCCGAGAGCGTCCGAGTCGAGATTCCGCTCAGCCACGCGCGGGTGAAAGGCGCTCGCGGTCGCTTCCCCGTGAAGCTCATCTACGCGAGCGTCCTGCCGATGATCCTCGTTCGTGCGCTCCAGGCGAACATCCAGTTCCTCGGGCGCATCCTCTCCAGTCAGCTCGGCGAGCTGCCGGCGTGGCTCGGCCAGTACAGCAACGGACAGCCCATCGGCGGGCTGTTCTACTACCTCGCACCCATCCGCGGCCGCGAGCAGTGGATGTGGTGGACCGGCTCGGTCGCCCAGGAGCCGTGGCAGGTACTCCTGCGCATCGCCATCGACCTCGGATTCATGGTCATCGGCGGTGCCATCTTCGCCATCTTCTGGGTCGAGACGACGGACATGGGTCCGGAAGCGACGGCGAAACAGATCCAGAACTCCGGGATGCAGATTCCCGGATTCCGCCAGAACACGGGCGTCATCGAGAAGGTGATGGAGCGGTACATCCCGCAGGTCACCGTGCTCGGCGGTGCGCTCGTCGGACTGCTGGCCGTGCTGGCGAACATGCTCGGCACCATCGGCGGCGTCTCTGGGACCGGACTGCTGCTGACGGTCTCCATCACGTACAAGCTGTACGAGGAGATCGCCGAAGAGCAGCTGATGGAGATGCATCCGATGATGCGCGAGATGTTCGGCGGCTAACGCCGAACGCCTCTCTCCCGTTTTTCTTTCTCGGTAACGTCGAGCGACGGTAACGCCCGACCGATGGCCGTTCCGTTCCTTCCCGAGGCGTCTCGGCCGAAAGGCGGTGCACCGCGGAGTACGATACCGGACACGAACGCCTGTCTGGACGCCGGCCCCTGCATTTTTGCCGTCGCGCCCGTACACTCCGACTGCTATGGTGGACCGCGAACGCGCGCTCTCCGAACTCCGGATAGAGGGAGAGTTCGACGACGAGGCCCGCGAACGGCACGCCCCGGTGGTGCGGATGATGGCGGACATCCTCGAACACGGCGAGGTGCACGCCCGGTGGGCCGACGAGGACCGGTACGTCGAGGTGCGGCAGGGTACCGCGACGTTCGACTTCGACGGCGAGGTCATCCTCATCGACAACGGTCTCAACGAGCGCTCGTTCACGATGAACAACCTCAGCAATTGGGAGAAGCCGATGAACGTCTTCGAAGACGAGGAGCCGTAGTCCGCGCCTCCACAAAGGATTTACCGTCGTACGCTAATCGCCGGAGTGTCATGCCACACGTTAGACGAACCGCCACCCGCTTCGTTTGTAGTATCGCCCTCCTGCTCGGCCTGGCGTGCCTGTTCGGCGGGGACCCCGAGAGCACGTACTGACGCCGCGACTTCCGGCGTCGGTCCCGTCGACGACGTCGAGAACGGGGTGTTCGAGACGGTGCTGGTGACGCCGACGAACCGCGCCACCGTCTTCGCTGGGAAGACGGCCGCCGAATGGGACTGAACGATCGTTCAGTCCGGATACTCCTTTCAGTCCTGACGGACCGAACTACCGAACGGCCGATGTCGATTTCAGGCGGGAGGGAGAATCAACGTACGCTATGGTGTTCAAGAAGATAACGCTCATCGGAACCAGCGACGAAAGCTTCGACGCGGCGACCGACGACGCTATCGACCGCGCCGACCAGACGCTCGACAACGTCAAATGGATCGAGGTGAAGGAACTGGGCGTCGAACTCGCCAGGGCCGCGGACCGCGAGTACCAGGCGGAGGTCGAGGTGGCGTTCGAACTCGAGGACCACTCCGAGTAATCTCAGGTCCGGAAGCTCTCGCCGCAACCGCACTCCGAGACGACGTTCGGGTTGTCGACGTGGAACCCGGCACCCTGTAGCCCCGTCTCGTAGTCGACGACGCTGCCCTCGATGTAGTTCATGCTCGCGGGGTCGACGAACACGCGCAGGCCGTGGTGTTCGTAGATGGTGTCGTCGTCTTCCGGTTCCCCGTCGAAACGCATCCCGTACGAGAGCCCCGCACACCCGCCCTGCTGGACGAACAGCCGGAGACCCGCCACGTCGGAGTCCATGTCCTCGCCGTCCAGCAGTGCGAGCGCTTGCTCGGCGGCGTCCTCCGTCACCTCTATCTGGGGGGTCGGCTCCCCATCGGATGCGGTGTCAGTACTCATACTAACACCTTTTCGGAGCAGGATGTTAACGCTGTCGCCGCCTCGTCGGTGACGGTCGTCGACCGACCGCCGTCACTTCTCGAATCGCTTGCGGACGCTCTCGGCGTGGGCTTCCAGCCCCTCGGCTTCCGCCAGAGTCTCGACGGTGTCCCTGAGGTCCCCGAGCGCCGCCTCGTCCATGCGCTGGACGGTCGTCGAGCGCAGAAAGGTGTCGACGGAGAGTCCGCCGGTAATCTTCGCCAGTCCGTTCGTCGGGAGGACGTGGTTCGTCCCGGAGGCGTAGTCGCCCGCCGCGACCGGGGTGTACGGTCCGAGGAACACGCTACCGGCGCTGTCGATGCGCGAGAGGATCGCCTCGTCGTCGTCGGCCTGGATGGAGAGGTGTTCGGCGGCGTACTCCTCGGCGAACAGGATGGCCTCGCTCGTCGACCGCGCGTGGAACACGCCGCTGGCGTCGTTGTCGAGCGCCTCCCGGATGACGCCCTCGCGTTCGCGCTCGCCCGCCTGGCGGTCTATCTCGGCGGCGACCGCCTCGGCGAGGTCGGCGTCGTCGGTCACCGCGACGACGGCGGCGTTCGGGTCGTGTTCGGCCTGCGCGACCACGTCGCTCGCGACGAAGGCGGGGTCGGCCGTCCCGTCCGCGACGACCAGCAGTTCGCTCGGCCCCGCCAGGAAGTCGATGGCGACGTCGCCCTGCACCTCGGCCTTCGCCGCCGTCACCCAGCGGTTGCCCGGGCCGACGACCTTCTGCACTCGGTCGACGCTCTCGGTGCCGTAGGCGAGCGCGGCGACGGCCTGCGCGCCGCCGACGCGGTAGACCGCGTCCGCGCCCGCGGCGTGGATGGCGGCGAGCGTGATGGGATTCTGCTCCTCGGCGGGCGGGGTCGTCACCGCCACCTGCTCGACGCCGGCGACCTTCGCCGGGACGACGCCCATCAGCGCGCTGGAGGGGTATGCGGCCGCGCCGCCGGGGACGTAGACTCCCACGCGCTCCAGGGGGCGGAACCGCCGGCCGAGTTCTCGGCCGTCGAAGTCCTCGCGCCAGTCCGCCGGAAGCTGTGCCTCGTGGAACTCTCGGACGTTGTCGGCCGCCGTCTCGATGGCCTCGCGCACGTCGTCGTCGACGGCCTCGTACGCGCGCTCGGCCTCGTCCGTGATGTCGAGGTTGCCCACCTCGACGTCGTCGAACTCGCGAGAGAACTCCCGAACGGCCACGTCGCCCTCCGTCCGCACCCGGTCGACGATGTCGCGCACGTCGTCCCGAATCGCCTCGATGCCGGCGTCGCGGTCGAACAGCGCCGACCGGTCGCCGGGACCGAGGTCCGCGATCTCCTGGACGTTCATACCCCGGCTTCGCGTGCCGGGCGAAAAACGGTTTCCTTCCGCGGGGACTCACTCCTCGCGCCGTCCGCCGTCGGACCGGCCGCCGGCGGCGCTCCCCGGTCTGTCGGAGGGGACGTACACCGTCGGCCGCCGGAGGACGAACTCGTCGAGGAACGCCGTCACGACCGCGGCCGCCTCGACGGCGAAGTAGAGGGGGAGCGTGACGACCGCCGCGTACTCCCGGAGCGAGTGCGGGCGGCCGTCGAGACGGTCCCGCAGGAGGACGAGCGGGGGCGACGCGAGCGCGACGACGCCCGCGAGCGCCACCAGCGCTCGTTCGCCCGGGAGGAACGTGGCAGCGCCGCCGTCGGCGTGGCCGATCGCGACGGCCGGCAGCGCGAGGATTAGGAGCGGGAGCGCGAGCAGCGATCCGAACGTCAGCGCGGCGTCGACGCGGGCGACGCGGGAGAGGTTCGAGTTCAGCGGGAGCGTGCCGACGTACCGCCGCGCGACCTGCATCCCGCCGCGCGCCCAGCGCTTGCGACGACTCCACCACGACGCCAGCGATTCCGGGTTGGTCTCCGCCGAGACGATGCCGGGGTCGACGCGGACGCCCCGTCCGCCGGCGTGGATGCGCGACGCGAACTCCACGTCCTCCAGGAGGACGCCCTCGTCGAGCGGTCCGAGTCTCTCGAACGCCGTCCGGCGGAAGACGGCCAACCCGCCGGTGAACAGCGTGAACCCGGACGCCACCTCGCGGGCGACGAACTCGCCGCGCTCGGCGAAGTGGCGCTCGACCGTGGCGTGGAGCGCGACGAGCGACCCGTCGGCGTTCGTCCCCCAGCACCGGCCCTTCACGCACCAGACGTCGTCGTCCGCCCGGAACCACCCGACGGCCCGCCGGAGCGCGTCCGGTTCTGGACGCTGGCCCGCGTCCACGAAGGCGACGACGTCGCCCGTGGCGCGCTCCAGCCCGAAGTTCGCCATGGCGGCCTTCCCACCGGGGTCGGCGTCGCGCCGGCACACTCGAAACCGCGGGTCGCCCGCCGTCGCCGCCTCGGCGACGCGCTCGGTGCCGTCCGTCGACGCCGCCTCGTAGCAGAGTAGGACCTCCAGCCGGTCGTCCGGATAGTCGAGTCGGCGACACGCCTCGACGGTCGCCGGTAGCGTGTCGGCCTCGTCGTACGCCGCGACGACGACGCTGACCGTCGGCGGGTCGGCGTCCCGAGGGGCGGCGGCTGTCGCGCTCGGCAGGTCGGCGTCGCCCGGACCGAGGGCGGCCAGCGGTCGGAACGCGAGCGCCGCCCCGAGGGCGGCCCGACTCGCCAGTCCCGCGAAGACGAGAACTGCGAGCGTACCCAGCACCCGTCCGTACGCGGGGACGAAGACGACCGGCGTCGCGACGACGGCCGCGATCGCTCCCGAACTCGCCGCGTACGTCGCCGTCCGTCGGAACGCCGTCTCAGTTTCCGATGACCGAACGTCCACCGGTCAGTGTACCGTCCGAGGACGGAAACCGCTTGAGGCTGTCCCCCTGCCTCGCGCGTCGCGACCACTCACTCCCCGGCTTCTCCCCCCGTCGTTCTCTCGCTCGACGATATGTTAAGTACTTTTAACTACCACTTCGAACGCGTAGTCGATTCGATGACCGGGAAGCGCGGACCCGCCCGTTCGACGGTACTGACCCTCGCAGCGTTCCTCCTGATAGCGTTCGGGTTCACCTGGAGTTACAACGCTCTCTACGAGTCGCTCCTCGACGCCCGACTGTCGGGAACGACGCCGGGTCGGATCGTACCGTACTTCGGCGCGTGGGGTCCGCCGATCGCGGTGGCCGTCGTCCTCCGGACGAGCGACGTCTCCGTCGCCGACTGGTTCGGCCGCCAGGTACGGTCCCGTAATCCGCCGGAGTCGTACCTGCTGGCGCTGGTGCTTCCGAACGCCGTCCAGGCGGTCACGACGCTCGTGTACCTGTGGGCGGGGGTCCCCGTCGAGTTCTCCTTCCCGCTGGTGAACTTCGTCCTCGTGTTCGTCTTCACCCTCCTCCTGTTAGGTGCGCTGGAGGAGTTCGGCTGGCGCGGGTTCCTCCAGCCGTACCTGCAGGAGCGGTGGGGTGCCCTTCCCGCGGCGCTCGCCGTCGGCGTCCTGTGGGGGGCCTGGCACCTTCCACCGCTCCTCGCGGGGGACCTCGGGGGCATGGACCCGACCCTCTTTCTGGTCCACCTGCTACCGATGTCGGTCGTCATGGCGTGGCTGTACAACATTTCGAGCGGCGTCGTGCCGGTGATGGTGTTCCACGCCGCGCACAACGCCCCCGGCCGGTTCTCGACGCCGACCGGCGCCGTGCCACCGGGCGTGTCCGAGATGACGTATCCGGCCTACACCGTCGCCTGGATACTCGTCGGCGTCGCGTTCGTCGCCTACTACGGCCCGTCCCTCGCCGCCACGTCGGACGGCGGCGAGGACCCCGCCCCGGGACCGTTCCGCGCCGACTGAGACCCTTCCCGTCGCCGCCCGTCCCCCGCCCCGTGGAACGCTACGCCCTTCTCGGTCGAGACGACCACCGGACGACGGCGACTACTCGGCGGCCGACGCCTGCCGTTCGAGCACTCGCGATCCGCTCCGGAGAAGCGAGTGCAAGTGGTCCGCTTCGTCGAACGCGGTCAGCCGTGCGTTCGGCAGTCTTCCGGCCATTCGCCGGGCGTCTTCCACCGGGACGTTCGAATCCCGTCCGCCGTGCCACAGGCGAACTCGCCGGTCGACCTCCGTTACCGGGAAATCCCACTCCCGGGCGAGGAGGCGGCTCTCGGTTACGAACCCCCGTCCGCTGCGCGCGAGCGCCTCGACGAAATCGCGTTTGACGAGTTCGGCGACGTCGTCGGACGATTCGACCTGGCCGTCCGACGTGGTGTACTGCGAGACGACGAACGAGGGGGACGCGCGTTCGGCGAACCACCGCTGGGCTCTCAGTCCTCCCCGCAGGAGGAGCGGTGCCGTCCCCGCCAGCGCTTCGAGGAGACGAAGCGCCGTCGGCCTGCTGGACCTGAGCGACGGCGGAGTCGCCCCCGCGACGACGTCGACATCCCGAACGAGGTCGCCGCGGGTCGCGGCGAGTGCGAGCGCGTGGGGACCGCCGCCGGAGAATCCGACGACGCCGGCGCGCGAGACCCCGGCGTCGTCCAGTACGGCGGCGACGAACTCGCCGGTGTCGGCGAGCGTCCGCGTCGGCCACGGCGACGAGCGGCCGTATCCCGGTCGGTCGAGCGCGAGAAGACGAACGCCGGAGCGGCGTGCGTCTTCGTCGAACAGCCCTCCGAGCAGACGCGACCCCGGCGTCCCGTGGAGGAAAACGAGCGGCGTGCCGTCGGACGCACCGTACTCGGCGTACGAAACGCTACGGCCGCCGTCCGTGGAAACGACCGCCACGTTCTCCCCGTCCAACTCCGGCCCGATTCGCGCTCGCTCTGCACGTACGTCTTCCATCGGTGGTTGCTTCCGCGCCCAGCGTGGAGGGCGTGGTGCCGGATAGATGCGGTGTTTTATACCACCACGTGTTCTAGTTCCGATATGAAACGGATTCGGTTCGGGGTCACCTATCCGGCGGAGCTAGCGCATCCGATTCATCGTCGACTCGCGCGGGAGGACGCGGTCTCGCGCATGGAACTGTTGATGTGGGGGCCGACGGCCGACGTTACGACGCTCTCGTGGTACGATGCGGGCCGGGAGACCGTCACGGAGTTGCTCACCGCCGTCGAAACGGTCTCGACGAGCCACCTCGTCGAGGGCGACGGCGGGACGTACGCGTTCGTCTCACAGCGGGAGTACGAGTTCGAAGACGACGTGCTCGAACTCGTCTCCCGATCGAGGGTGGTCTTCCTCCCGCCGGTGACCTTCTTCGAGGACGGCGACGCGACGTTCGAGGCCGTCGGTGAGCCCTCGTCTTTGAGCGAGTTCCACGCTCGATTGAGCGAGTTGCTCGACGCTCGCATCGAACGCGTCCACGAGTTCCGGAGCGGGCCGTCGCCGTCGGACCTCACGGGCAGACAGCGGGCGGCACTGGAGGCCGCGATGGCCGTCGGATACTACGAGATTCCTCGAACGGGAACCGTCGAAGATGTCGCGAAGGAACTCGGGTGCGCTCGGAGCACCGCCGGCGAACTGCTGCGGAAGGCGGAGTCCGCCGTCGTCGCCGACTACACGTCCCGGAACGCGGTCGTCGCGGACTCGCGGTAGAACCGTCCGGTCAGTCCCCGTCGTCCGCGAACCACTTCGCGAGGCCGGCGCTGGTGGCCATCTCGACGACGCCGAAGGCGACGGCGGGGAGCGACGCGACGGTCGGGAGTCCGGCCGCGATGACGAGGGCGGCCGCGACGGCGAAATCGCGCATGCCGACCGTGAGAACCGACGCGACACGCGCCGGGCGGGCGGCCCGACGCCCGACCAGGAAGCCGACGCCGTACCCGACACCGTTGAGGACGACGGCGCCGACGCCGACGCCGGCCAGCAGGGACGCGTTCGAGCGAACGACCGCCGCGTTGGCGGCCGTAACCCCGCCGATGATGAGTATCACCATCACCGCCGACACCGACGGATAGTAGGCGTCGTACCGGGCGACGCGCTCGGGGTGCCGGGCGCGTACGCCGACCGCGACCAGCATTGGCGCGACGACGGCCACGACCAGTTGCTCGACGATCGGGGCCGTCGGAACGTCGACGCTCCCGACGAGGACCGCCACGACGGCCGGTATGAAGCCGACGCTCCCGACGCCGATGACGACGAGCGCGGTCGTCGAGAGCGCGGTATCGCCGTCGGCGAGTTCGGTCATCACCGGCGTCACGAGTTCCGGGGTCACCGCTCCCAGGACGACGAACCCCACGGTCAGTTCCGGCGACAGGCCGAGTCCGCGGGCGATTCCGAACGCCAGGAACGGCATGGTCGCGTGTCCGGCGAGCACCGCCCCGAGCGCTCCGGCGTCGACCCGGCGGAACCGTTCGACCGACAGCGTCAGCGAGATGCTACCGATCATCACCGCGAGAACGAGCGTCGACGCTCGCGTCACCACCGCCAGCCGAGGGACGGCGATACCGAGTCCGACTGAGAGCAGAATCCACAGGAGGAGGTACTCTTCGACGAGGTCCGTCAGGGCCATTTCGGGTGTCTCGTGTGAAGTCGTCGAAGCCATCGTATCACGTCGTCGATTCCGAACCGGGGCGAACTATCGGTGCCGTCATCGACCGCCGGCCGCTGACGGGGATGGCGCGCGAGCAGTTCGTCGCCGGTCGGCTCTTTCGCGTCTCGCCGGAACTGACGGGGACGATGGACGGGGTTGCAGGACCGGAACGCGGCGTCCACGAGAATCGCATCTAGCCACAGGCCTTTTGGCTCGTACCTCCATCGTAACAGACGTCACTGAAACGACGGTGTCGGCGTCGTTCCCGTAAGTATCCATGTATTCGGAATCACGCGAAGAGATAGCCGAGCCGAGGGAACCGGAGGTACCGAATCTGGACGATTTCGCCGGCTACGAGGACGGAGAGAGCTACGTCGTCTGCGACAAAACGAACGCGAAGGCGTGGATTCGCTCGGACGTCACGAAGACGCCCTCCCGCTGACCGGTTCGGTCTCCCGACTCGTCATCGTCGGGGGCGTGGTCCATCCGGACCGGCAGTCCTGCCCGTAGAGCCGCGGGTGGCGGCAGCGTCGGAGGTCCGGCGCGGAACCGGTAGTCGGTTCACCGGCAGTCCTCGCAGACGTACTCCGTTCTCGCGCCGAGGTGCTCCGGGTCCGGACGAGCGACGTACTCGCCGCACTCCCTGCACCACGTCCAGTAGACCATCCGTTCGTGCTCCGCCACGTACGTGGACGAACCCTCGCCCCTCGCGTCACGACGTATCTCGACGTGCGCGTCCGTCACCGCCGTCACGGTGCCGTCGATGGACGCGTGCTGGGTGTTGCTGATGGCGCCCTGCCCCGGGACGGCGATCATCTCGCCTTCGGTAACCTCGGCTCCCTCCCCGACTATCGGACGGCTCTCGGCGACCACGTCGCCGAAGTCCGGGTTGGTGATGAGCGGCACGCGGACGACGTCCGGCTCGATTCTGGTCGGTTCGGTCTCGTGGTCGCCCGACCAGTCGTACGCGTTGAGGACGTTGATTCGCCCGTCGCCGAGCGTGTTCTCGGCGACCACTTCGTCGTCGAGCACGAGGACGCAGTTCGTCCGCTTTTTCACGCCGAACTCGGCGGGCGACCCGTCGACTTCGAAGCACCAGCCCGGACCGCCGTCCGCGAGCATTTCGTCGTCCAGTTCCGCGGACGACCTGCCGGCGGCCTCGAGAAGCGTCGCTGCCGGCGTCCCCACCGGCACTTCGAGGAAGCGGTGGCGGGGGACGTTCCCGTCGACGTGAACCAACTTCCGCGTCACGGGGTCGCCCTCGTCCAGCGCGTGGAACACGTTGTGCATCGTCTCGGTGTTCTGGACGATCCACCCGTGGTCCATCGGCAACTCGTTCTGCAGGACGACGTCGGCGACCAGCCTGAGGAGCACGTTCTCCATCCCGTACTCGTACCTGTCGTCGGTGTAGGCGAACACCACGCCCGACTCGTCGTCGGGGTCGAGCGGGAGTCGTTCCGGCGCGTACACCGAGCCGTCCACGGCGTCCTCGAATCTCCCCATCCATCGCTCCCGGTCGGTCTCCTTCGCGCAGACGACGACCAGTTCGAGCGCCTGCTCGAGGAGCGCGTCGAAGAACGACGCGAAGTCCTCGGCGCGGGACCGACCGAGCCACTTGTCGATGTAGTAGTTCGGCTCGCTCTCCTGATGGTTCACCACGAGAAACGACACGTCGTCGAGGCGTGTCCACTTCGCGTGCGTCGGAAACCCCGCCCCGCCAGCCCCCGAAATCCCGGCGTTACGGAGCGTCGTGGCGATCTCCGGCACCTCCGCCCGTCCGAGCTGCTGGAGGTTTACGCTCATTGTCCCGTTCTGAACGTCTCTCCAGCACCACCATAACATTTTTGATAACCGTAACGGTATTGAGAAGATTGTTAGACAATGACAACCACTGAAGGGGGCGACGGCGATATCTCGGAGGCGACGTCCAGCGATGGTCTCGGCTCGGCGTTCTTGCGTGGACAAATCGTGGGCACCCAGTCATCCGTGGCCCGAGACGTCGGCCGGGAACTCGGATCGGTCTCCATCGCTCTCGGAAATCTGCCGAGAGGATTGCGGTCTACTGACCGGGCCACCTGAATCGTCGAGCGACGTACTCTTCGACGGGAAACGAGTGCGCTCCGCCACCAGACAGATATCCGATAGTTAATTGTCCGTCCCTTCGAAGCGACGGCATGGACGGAAGATTCGTCTCCGGGACGACGATTCGAACGGAAGCGGTGAGCGGTCGGCTCTATCCGGGTCTCGGGGACGGCCCCCATCCGGGCGTGCTCGTTCTCCACGGGGGTGGTGGCGCACGCGGATACGAACAGACGTACGCCGCGATGCTCGCCGAGCACGGCTACACGGTGCTGTGCGTCGAGTACTTCGGCACGTCCGGCGTTCGGGACAGACTGCTGGAAGTTCCGCTGGAGGAGTTCGGACGCGCCGCCGACTGGCTCCTCCGACGCCCCGAAGTGGCCGGCGAGCAAGTCGGCGTCGTCGGATTTTCCAGGGGCGGTGAGGCGTCGCTACTGGTCGGTTCGCAGTTCGACGTGGTCGGCGTCGTCGTCGCGTACGTTCCGAGTTGCTACGTCTGGCCTGCCCCGTCCTGGATGGACGGTGTCGGTGAAGGCCAGCCGACGTGGACGCTCGCGGGAGAACCGCTCCCGCATCTCCCTATCGACGAGTACGTCCGCGAGGACGACGGTATCGACGACCCGCTGGAAACCGAGGAACCGAACGCCTCGACGCTGGCTCTAGAGCGTTCGACGACCGACGAGAAGGAACGGGCCGCGATTCCCGTCGAAGATATCGAAGGACCGGTGTTGCTCGTCTCCGGTGGAAAGGACACCGTGTGGCCGTCGGCGCTGCTGGCGGACCGCGCGACCGACCGCCTCGACGACCACGACCACCCCTGGCGGTTCGAGCATCTTTCCTTTCCCGACGCCGGGCACGCGATCCGGGTCCCGTACCGATTCGAGGGCGACGCTGCCCCGGAGGAGACCCACAAGTACGGCGGAACGCACGAGGCGAACGGGCGCGCCGCCGCTCGCGCGTGGCGTGCAGCGCTCGAGTATCTGGAGCGAGTGTAACGGTACTCCTCGCACCCCGACCCCCTCGCCGGCGTCGTGCCGGAACGGGTTCAAGTAGAGACGCCCGGAGCTGTTTCGAGGCGAATGCCGGAGGAGAGGTTCCGCAGTAGACGACCGTCGGCGAGCATCTTCGGAAGATCGAGGCGACCGTATTCTCGTCGCTCCACGTCGACGCCACCGACCGCTGAAGCGACTGGACGTCTCGGGAACTCCCGCTCTAATCAGGGGCTCATCGCCTGCGACTGCGCGGACGTCGTTCGGCCCAATCTGGATGCCGACGAGTTGAGACGACCGTTTCGTCGAACGATGTTGGTATCAAACGAGCTCCATGATGGCCTTCGATTCGATTTTCCGAAGGTGTTCACCAACTGTCCCCGCAGAGATGTTCGCTTGCTCTGCAAGGTCGCGGAGAGTCGCCCGCCGCGGCATCTCGTAGTAGCCCTCATCGATCGCCAGTTCCAACAGCTCTTGCTGGCGATCCGTCAGCAGCGACGCGAGCTGGCGCATATCCGGGTGATACTCGCCGATCCCTTCGAGCGTAATCCGAATCCCGTCTGGGATTTCCGCGATTGCCTCTCGGATCTTCTCGTCCTCTCCGAGCATGGTTATCCGAAGCCCACCCTGACGGGTGTATTCCATCGGCCAGTCCACGACGATCTCGTACCGTCGGAATATACCGAGGAGGTCGGTCATGAGGGCGTTTGCTCGAAAATGGAGGTAGACGAGCCCTTCAGATGCCTCGGACCGCTCGACGGATAGCACCTCTGGGTCCGCCTCTAGCGTTTCCGTGCTCCGTTTGAGGTCACCACGGAGTTGATACAATGCTACGCCGGTCCCGTCATCCAAGAGGTTGATGTAGTGAATCGCTTCACCGTTCACCGCTGAATCAGCAGTGCGCTCACCGTTAGGACAGCGTTCATCGTCGATCTGAGGGACGACGAACGTAACGTATCTCATACTATCGACCCGACCTATCGGCCATGGAGCCCCGGGACGGCTGTATTCGGTTGCTCCGTCTAGTTACGAGTCGATCGGGATGACTCCGTCGCGGGCGGTGGCGCATCACTGGGAGAGTACGCAGTACGCATAGTTAAACCCGCCTCAGATGTGAGGCGCTGTTCGCATGCACCGGTGGCCCGTCCGTACCATCGACTCATGTCGAACAGAACGGCTGAAAGAACCGACACGAACCGGACGAAAACGAAACCACCGACTCCCGGTCATGGGATCGTTGCTGCGGTCGCTGAGCGCTTCGACCTTGCCGAACATCGGCGGTATCTCGCACGCGGTCTCGAAGGGGCGATACTGGATCTCGGCGCGGGGAGCGGTGCAATGGTCCCGTACCTGCGAACAGCCGCCCAGCACGAGCCAGCACTCGACCTCCATGCAATCGAACCGGATCCCGACAGTCTGAGGCAGGTGAAACGAACAGCCAGCAGGCACGATCTGGACGTACACCTGCTATCAGGACGGGCTGAATCCCTTCCCTATGCGGACGATACGTTCGACGCGGTCATCGCCTCGGCGGTGTTCTGTACGGTACAGGATCCCTCTCGTGCCCTCGAGGAAGTCCACCGCGTCTCGAAGCCGAACGGCGAGTTCCGCTTTCTCGAACACGTTCGGTCGGACGGTTTGCGTGGCTACGTCCAAGACGTGGTTACACCACTCTGGAAGCGGGTCGATAACGGCTGCCATCTCGACCGTCGAACCGACGACGGGATCGCAGCAGGCCCCTTCGTGCTCGACGAGATCGAAACGCTGAGTATCGGCGTTAGCCCGTCCAGACCCTTCGTGCGCGGGACTGCCACACCAGTGAGCCATACCGAGACTGACAGCCGAAACGATAGAAGAGAACGTGACTTGTCGGCTCTGTCGAGCTCCTCGAGTGATGACAGACCCCAGGAATCGACTGACGTATGAACGCGAAAGCGACTGTCTTGACGATCCTCGGTGCCACGGTGGCGCTCCTCGGGACGTTATGGGTAGTTCAAGGCCTCGGAATCGTTCGGATAGCTCCCATCTTGTGCGTCGCAGACTGTGAACCGATCGCCGGAAGATCAGCGCAGTGGACCGTCATCGGCGTGCTCGTCTCGTTCGTGGGAATCGTCATTATCCGAGCAGGGCTGAGACTCGTAAACTGATGGTGGTTCCCGCTGGACTCCTCACCGCAGTCAGTAACGGTTTTGGCTCCGACGAAACCTCCCTTTCCATACGCGAGTGAGAGAGGTGTTCCGTCGGTCAGCTCTCGGTGGACTGTTGCACCTCGTAGGTTAGAACTGCGAAGACGTCTCCCTGTTTCTCCACGCTCGCTAGTTTCAGGGGTGGGTTGGTAATCCTACGTGGCAGTAGCGGTGCACCCGAAGCGAGCGTGACGGGAGCAACGCCGAGAATGATCTCGTCGAGTAGACCTTGATCGTGGAATTGCCCCACGAGGTCACCACCACCAACGAGCCAGACGTTCTTCCCATCTGCGACCTTCACCATATCCGCGTGGACGGGCGCAACGTCCCCCTGCACGAAGCGAATGTCCGCACCCTCGACCGCCGGGAGTTCCCGAGTGCTGAACACCCATGCTGGATCCTCGTACGACCACTTTTCCGGGTGCTCCAGTAGGTCTTCGTGCTCGACGATCCACTCGTAGGTCGTCGAGCCCATAGCCAAGGCACCAACCTGGTCTACGAACCGGGAGTAATCGTCGTTCACGCCCTCGATCTCTCCGAACTGAAAGAGCCAGTCGAGGGAGTTATCCTCATCGGCGAGATAACCGTCGATGCTCGTTGCCGTGTAGTACTGGGTCTTCATCCGCTCAATCGCCACCTAAGACGCCTTCTGTCGGGATAAAGGTTGTATACCCCGTCCCACACGCTCCATTGTATACCCGAATATCCCAACGCGTCTCGGAAATAGGGTATCTGTACTGTTCGAAGACGATTCTAAAAGCAGACACGGAATGTACGCCCGGAACACTAACTTCCAGCCTCATCCCGAGGCGGCGTGCCGCGTCGGCTGGCAAACCCTCGTGCCGGGCGGGTTGCTGAACGCGCAACCGGAGCGAGTCGCGGACGACGCCGCGACCAACCGTTTCGATGTCGCGCACCCGGGTTCTCCGCGCTGTCATCGCGCCCGAATTGGGCGTGCTCGGGCGGGGACTTGAGGTGCGCACTCCTGAATTGGGACTCGACCAGTTAAGACCTTCCGGGGCGCGCCGACGGCCCGGGCACGGCGAGAATCGGTCGGCCGGTGCGACCGTCGTCAGTCCGAGAGACGCTGGGGGACCCGCGGTCGAGCGGCGTCGAGGACCGCACCGGGGGTCAGCCCGGCGTCCGACCAGGCCGGGAGGACGCCGGCGTCGTCCGGCGGGGCGACGGCGTCCGCGTAGGTGGCGACCTGCTCGCGCTCCGCCGCGGGGTCGTACGTCAGGCCGTTGTGTGCGGCGTCGGCGGCGTACTGCCGGACGAACCGGTCCGCCGTCTCGCGGTAGCGCCGGGCGAGCGAGCGGTAGTCCGGTTCGACGCCCTCGGCTTCACAGACGCGGAACAGCGCGTCCGCGACGCCCTCGCTCATCGCCGAGAGACCGTCCGGGCCGGCGACGCCCCGGTGGTCGTGTTCGTAGCGGCCCAGGTCGACCTGCGCGGTGCCGGCGAACCCGGCCCGCGCGAACGCGTCGCCGAGCGTCCCGACCTCCAGTCCCCACTCGCGTTCCACCCGGAGCGAGCGCGCGAGGTCGGCGGTCAGGCCGAACTCGCCCGCCAGCGCGTACCGGAACGCGGCGAGATACTCCAGGACGGCGGCGTCGTGGCGCTCGGTGAGGGCGGCGACGAGCGGTTCGTAGAAGAGCCGGAACAGACGGCCGTAGACCCGGTCGTCCTCGACGCGTGCGTAGTAGCCCTTCGTGAACGAGAACTCGCCGGCGAGGGGGGCGAGCAACCGCGGCACCCACGACGCGTCGTAGGTCTTCGCGTCGGCGTCGTGGACGACGACGTAGTCGGCCCGCTCGGCGGCGACGCCCAGCGCCAGCCAGACGTCCCGTCCCTTGCCCGTCGCCCCGTCGAGGCCGTGGCGGGCGAGCAGGTCCCCCGTCCGCGGACCGTTGCACCACAGCAGTTCGAGCGGGAGGTCGAACGACGCCAGCCACTCCCGGAACGCCGCGACGCGTCCCGGGGGTGCGCGGAGCGGGACGACGACCGCGCCGGGACCGACCGCCTCCAGTTCCGCGAGGACGCGCTCGGCCGCCCGAGCTCTGCATTCGCGGTCGGTCATCGGCACGACGACGGCGGCGTCCCCGGTCGGCGCGTCGGGCACGTCGCCGGTCAGGTCGTGGAGCGTCGTGACCCGCTCCTGGACGTACTCCATCGAGAGGGGGTTGGGTCAGGGTTGTCAAAAAGGGAATGGAATCGGCACCGCGTGGGTCGTTTCTCGGACCGACCCCGGTGCTCGCCGGGGCCGACCGGGGTGGTCAACTCGTCGCCGCCTCCGTCGGCAGTCGGTCGGTCGCGTGCAGCGCCAGGAGGACGCAGAGGATGGCGACGAGGCCGACGGCGAACGACCGGAAGACGAACTCGAACGCGAAACCGGCGCTCGTCAGCGTGCCGACGACCGAGCTTCCGGTGGCCTGGACGACCATCATCGTCCCGCTGTAGATGGCGTATGCGCTGGCGCGGTTCTCGTCGGGGAGCGAGTCGAGCAGGTACGTGTCCAGCGCGGGGAAGAGGCTGTGGATGACGTAGCCGAGCACGACCGACACGACGACGACGCCGACCAGTCCGCCGACGGCGGTGAGCGCGAGCAGGCAGGCGACGAAGCCCCCGAGAATCGACAGCATCAGCGGAACGTAGGGCAGGCGGTCGGCGAGCCGCCCCGTGAACCAGAACGCGGGGACGCCCGCCGCGAAGAGGACGGTGAGCATCGTCCGAGCGGTGGCCGGCGCGATGCCCTTCGTCTGGAGGTAGGTCGGATAGAAGTTGAAGAGGCCGTTCCAGACGAACCCCGTCGCGCCGATGATGGCGACGCCGCTGGCGATGATGGGCCACTGGCGGCGCAGGGCGGCGAGCAGCGCGCGGTCGGCCGACCCGGCGTCCGGGAGGTCGGTGCGACGCGCGACGACGAAGAGGACGGCCGTGGCGACGGCGGCCGCGACGCCGATGCTGGCGAGCACGAGCCGCCAGCCCGCGACGTCTATCCCGGCAAGACCCGGGCCGGCGGTGCCGACGCTGGCGAGCACCCAACTGACGAACAGCGGAGCGGCGACGGCCGCGAGCTGGCTCGCCGTGCCGTGGATGCCGATGGCGCGGCCGACCGCCTCGGGGTAGAGTTCGCTCACCAGCGGGTTCGCGGCGATGAAGTACGCGCCGCTGGCCAGTCCCATCAGGAACGCACCCGCGCCGAGCACCGCGACGGAGTTCGAGAACGCGGTGAAGCCCGCGCTGGCGGTGAGGACGCCGCCCGTCGCGAGGACGACGTGGTGGCGGGGAATCCGCGTCAGCAGGTAGCCGGTCGGGATGCGCGGGAGCGCGCTCCCCAGCCACGCCAGCGTTGCGATGAGTCCGACGGTCGCGTCGCCGACGCCGAACGCCGCTTTCAGCGGTTCGAGGAGCGGCGCGAACACCACCCGCGCGAAGTTGACGAGGAAGACCATCGAACTCAGCGAGACGAACAGACGACGACGTGACACGGGAGTGGATTTCGTGGCGGTCGATTCAAAGGTTCCGGAACGGACCGCCGTGTCGGAGATTGCCGATAGAGAACTGTTCGCAGGGGTCGCCGGGCGCGAATCTGCGTCGGCGTCTCAGGGTTCCCGCGCCATCATCACCTCGTCGACGAACTCCTCGCCGACGAGATAGTGGTCCTCGCGGACCGCCTCGTTCTCCCAGCCGTGGTCCCGGAGCAGGTCGATGGCCGTCTCGTTGGTCGCCGGCACGCTCTGGTACACCTTGCGGTAGTTCGCCTCGTCGGCCCAGTCGATGGCGCGCTCCAGCAGACGGCTGCCGATGCCGTGCTCGCGGAACCGTTCGCGCACGCCGACCGTGAGTTCGCCGGTGTGCCGGAGTTTGTCGAGTTCCGGCGCGTCCACGTGGACCCAGCCGGCGATTTCGCCCTCGCCGGTGGACCACTCGTCGCCGTCCTCGTCGGGCGCCACCTCGCCGACGAAGAACATCCGCGACTCGCGGTCGTTGTGCCGGAGGAGCGCTCCCTGCTCGTCGATTTCGGCCGCGACGCGCTCGCCGGCGACCGACGTGCCCTCCTCAGCCACCTCGCGGATGGCCGCCTCGATGCCCCCGCGGTCGGACTCCCGGGCCGGCCGGATGCGGTACGTGAGGTCGCCCTCCGTGTACTCCTCGGTCCCCTCGTCGAAGGCGAGGTGGAGTGTGCCGTCGCGCTCGACGAGGTGGCCGGCCTCGACCATCGCGTCGACGTGGTCGCGGAACTCCTCCGGGGGTAGCCGAACTCGGGGTTCGGTCGTCCCCGAGCGTGCCGGCTTGGACCCGGCCGGTGCCGGCACCCGGATTTCGTCGCGGACGTCGTCGATCGTCGTCGTCCCGCTTCGCTCGACGTGACGGTAGATGCGTCGCTGCACGTCGTCGTCGAACTCGATGTCGCCTGGGGCTCCCATAGCGAGGGGTCCAACGTCGACCGAGTTATCTCTTTTCGCTCCGTTCGTCGGTGACGTTTCGAGGAGCGGTCCGCGCTCGTCCCGTCGAGGCCGGACCGGACCGTCTCGGACGGTCTCCGTCGGTGACGACGGCGGTCGCCGCCAGTCCGCGAGTCCGCCCCGACGACGCCGACGCGGCCCGGTCAGGGTTCGACGACGAGTTTCCCGCAGAAACTCTCCTCCAGCACCGCCCGGTGGGCCTCGTCGACCGCGTCGAGCGCGTACGAGTCGGCTATCTCCGGCGCTATCGCACCGTCGGCGACGAGGCGCGCGAGGCGTTCCAGCACGGCGGCCACGTCCGGGGTGTTGAACATGCTCATCAGCGTCAGGGTGAGTTCCTTCGAGCGCGCGCCCGGAACGTCCTCGAACCCCGCCGCCGCGTCCCGGTTGCCGATTCCGACGACGCGACCGCCCCGGGCGGCCACGTCCGCGTCGAACTGGAGGTAGTCGTCCAGTCGGTGGTCGAGGACGACGTCGGGCGCGCCGGCGTCCCGGACCGCGTCGGCGAGGTCGTCCCTGGCGTAGTCGAGGACGTCGTCGGCCCCGAGCGCGTCGAGGCGGTCGTGGTAGGTCTCGCGGGCGGTGGTCGTGACCCGCGCCCCGACCGCCGCGCCGAGTTGCACCGCGACGTGGCCGACGCCGCCGCTGCCGCCGTGGACGAGGCAGCGCTCTCCGGGTTCGAGGTCGGCGTGGTCGACGAGGGCGCGCCACGCGGTCACGCCGACCAGCGCGACCGCCGCCCCCTCGTCGAAGCCGACGCCGTTCGGTAGTCGGGCGACGCGGTCGGTCGGCGCGGCGACGTACTCCGCGCAGGTCCCGGGTCGGTCGTTGCCGAGCGCCGTGCCGAACACGCGGTCGCCGGGGGCGAACTCCTCGACCTCGTCCCCGACCGCCGCGACCTCGCCGGCGAAGTCGGACCCCGGAATCCAGGGCAGACCGCCCGGCGGGTACGACCCCTCGCGGAAGTAGGTGTCGACCGGGTTGACCGCCGCGGCGCGCACCGCGACGAGGAGTTCGTCGTCGGCCGGAGTCGGCCGGTCGACGTCCTCGACCGTCAGTACGTCGGGACCGCCGTGTTCGTGGTAACGAACGGCTCGCATACCGGAGGCCACGGAGGCCCAGGGGATAAGTTCGCCGGGAGCGGAGACGACGTATGAGCGACGTGACGCTCATCGCCCACCGCGGCTTCGCCGACGAGCACCCCGAGAACACCATGCGAGCGGTCCGGGCAGCGAGCGAGGTCGCGGACCAGATCGAGATAGACGCGCGCCGCTGCGGGTCGGGGGAACTCGTCGTCTTCCACGACGAACGGCTCTCCCGACTGACCGACGCCGCCGGCCTCGTCGAGGAGACGCCGTGGTCGGAGCTTCGAGAACTCACCGTGCTCGACTCCGGAGAGCCGATTCCGGACCTCGATACCGTCCTCGACGCGGTTCCGGCCGCGGTCGACGTCAACGTCGAACTGAAACGAACCGGGATGGCCGACGGCGTGCTGGCCGCCGCCGCGGACGCCGAAAACGACTGCCTCTTCTCGTCGTTCGACCGGCGCGCGCTCCGCGAGGTTCGCGAACGCGACGCCGACGCCACGCTGGCGTTCATAAGCGACCGCGGGCCGAACTGCGTCGCCGCCGCCGTCGACCTCGACTGCGCGTTCGTCCATCCCCAGCAGGGGCTCTGCGACGAGGCGTTCGTCGACCGGGCCCACGAGGCCGGCCTCGGCGTGAACGCGTGGACGGTGACGACGCGCGAGGAGGCGGACGCGCTCCGACGGGCGGGCGTCGACGGCGTCATCGCCGACAGCGCCGACGTGCTGTGACGGCGGGGAGGGGTCGCCGCCGGCTCGCGCCAGCGCGCCGCGGGGTTCGCTGTCTTTAAGCCGTCGGTCGCGCAAAATTTGCACATGGATTTCAACCTTCCCGACGAGCACAGGATGGTCCGGGACACCGTCCGGGAGTTCTGCGAGGAGGAGATCGAACCCATCGCCCAGGAGATAGAGGACGAGCACCGCTACCCCGAGGAGGTGTTCGACCAGCTCGCCGACCTCGACATGATGGGCGTCCCCGTCAGCGAGGAGTACGGCGGTCTCGGCGGCGACCAGCTGATGTACGCCCTCGTCACCGAGGAGCTCGGTCGCGTCTCCGGCTCGGTCGGCCTCTCCTACGCCGCGCACGTCTCGCTGGCCAGCAAGCCCATCGAACTGTTCGGCACGGACGAGCAGAAAGAGCGCTGGCTCCGCCCGCTCGCGGAGGGCGAGTACGTCGGCTCGTGGGCGCTCACCGAACCGGAGTCCGGCTCCGACGCCAGCGACATGGACACGATGGCGGAGAAGGACGGCGACGAGTACGTCCTCAACGGCACGAAGCAGTTCATCACGAACGCGAACGTGGCGGGTAGCGTGCTCGTCAAGGCGGTCACCGACCCCGGCGCGGGCTACGACGGCATCTCCACCTTCATCGTCGACCCCGACGAGGACGACGGCTTCGAGGTGACGACGGTGTGGGACAAGATGGGCCTGAACGCCTCCCCGACCTGCGAGATAAAGCTCTCGGACGTCCGGCTCCCCGAGGACCGCCTGCTCGGCGAGGAGGGCGACGGCTGGGAGCAGACGAAGAAGACCCTCGACGGCGGTCGCATCTCCATCGCCGCGCTGTCGACCGGCATCGCCCAGGGCGGCTTCGAGGCCGCGAAGGGGTACAGCACCGAGCGCGAGCAGTTCGGCCAGCCCATCTCGAAGTTCGACGCCATCCGGAACAAGATAGTCGACATGGACCGGAAGATCGAGCGCTCGCGACTGCTCACGCACAAGGCCGCGACGAAGTACGACGCGGGCGAGTCGGTCACGCACGAGAGCGCGATGGCGAAACTCGACGCCAGCGAGTCCGCCCGGAAGGTCTCCGAGGAGGCCGTCCAGGTGCTCGGCGGCTACGGCTACACCGAGGACTTCTCGCCCCAGCGGTTCCTCCGCGACGCGAAGCTGATGGAGATCGGCGAGGGGACGAGCGAGATTCAGCACCTCGTCATCGGTCGCGAACTCGGACTGTAGCCGCCTGGTGGAAATGAAAAGGGCGAGGCGGCGACGTAGTCGCCGCCGAGGGCTTTCGAGCGGGACCAGCGAGATTCAGCACCCCGTCATCGGCCGCGAACTCGGACCGTAGCCGCCTCAGTACGTCGGCGACTCCTCGTGCTCGCCGTCGCGCTCGTTGACGACGCGGGCGAGGACGAACAGCGCGTCCGAGAGGCGGTTGAGGTAGGTCACGGCGACGTCGTTCACGTCCTCCTCGGCCGCGAGCGCCACCGCGCGGCGTTCGGCGCGCCGGCAGACGGTGCGGGCGTGGTGGAGGTTCGCCCCCGACTCGCCGCCGCCGGGGAGGATGAACGACTCCAGCGGGTCGAGTTCGTCGTCGTAGCTATCCATCCACTCTTCGAGCAGTTCGACGTGCTCCTCGCCCACTTCGGGGTCGCCCTCGTCCGGGTCGGGGTTGGCGAAGTCCGCCTGGACGACGTGGAGGTGGTTCTGGACCTCGCGGAGCCTCTCGTCGACGTCGTCGTGACCCGTCGGTCGCGTCCGGCCGACCAGGGCGTTCACCTCGTCGACCGTCCCGTAGGCCTCGATGCGCGGACTGGCCTTCGAGACGCGGGACATGTCCCGCAGGTCGGTCTGGCCCTCGTCGCCGCGGCCGGTGTAGATTTTCATGCGAGCGTCCGCTCTACGTACTCGACTATCTTCTCGCTCTCGGCCATGGTGACGCCGCGCTCGTCGTCGACGAGCACGGGGACGCCGCGCTGACCGCTGACGCGCTTTACCTCGTCTCGCTTCGAGTGCAGCGCTTCCACCCACTCCGTCTCGTACTCGACGCCGGCGTCGTCGAGCGCGTCGTGGACCGTCTCGCAGTACGGGCAACCGTCGAGCGCATACAGCCGTATCGCCATGTTCGTAGCCAGGAACGGCTCCGTAAAGTAACTGGTCCCCCGAACCGCGGCCCCGTCGGTCAGGTGTTCACCTTCTCGATGCGGTCGCTGACGAGCATCTTTCCCGCCGGCGACAGCGACAGTCGCTCGCCGTCGTCGTCGACCAGGGCCTTCTCCTCCAGGTCGGAGAGCAACATCGCGGCGCTCCCGGCGTCGATGCCGAGGGCACCGGCGAGGTTGCCGCTGCTGGCCCCCGAGTAGATGGCGACGAGCGCCTCCATCTCCCGTTCGGAGGTGTCGACGCGTTCGGCCTCCTTGGCGACCTCCGAGTACTCCAGCCGGAAGTAGCGTCCGAGCAGGTTGAGCTTGTGCTTCGAGGCGACCGCGAACTCCGAGGTGACCGTCTGTCCCTCCGACGCGTGGCGGATGGCGACGATAGTGCGCTCGTCGCCGCCGACCTCGCGCCGCTGCTTCTGGAAGTACGTGACCGCCGAGAGCTCCACCTCGAACGGCTCCGACACGCCGCAGAACTCCACCCGACCGGGCTGGATCCGTATCTTGCCCGCCTCGAACTCGCCGTCGGTGACCCGACCGCCGACGCGTGCCGGATGTTTCACCCGGACGGGCGTCCCGCTCAGCATCGCCTTGAACAGCAGCGTCTTGAACTGCCCCACCTCCTCGGTGCCCGCCTCGATGACGGCGGTGTGACGTCCGTCGTCGCGCTCGTACGCGACCGTCAGCGTGTCGTTGAAGAACGATTCGAGTTCGTCGGGAACGTGTCCGACGGACACGTCGAAGACGGCAGCGAGCGGTATCGTCGTCTTCGACCCGCCGGTGGCCAGCACGAGTCGCTTCTGACTGAGGACGATACGCCCCCGGACGGGTTCGGGGTCCTCGGCGGTGTCGAGGCTGAAGCGTGCGACGAAGTCGGCGATGACTGTTTCGGACATGGTTTTCGCGTGCCAGCGCGTCTCTTCTTGCATTTCACTCCGCCTATATAAATATTCAGACGTTAAGGAACGCCCCGACGACGTTGCGGGTCACCCACGCGATGACGGCGCTGACCCACGTCAACAGGACGAAGTGGAGGTAGGCGTTGACCTTGTGGCCGCCGTCGACGATGCGGATCATCAGCGACGACAGCACGCCGTTGATGAGCACGATGATGACCAGCAGGTACTCGATCATGATGTTGTCGTACACCTCGGTGTGGATGATGGTCCCGAAGTCGAACTGCGACGTGTTCAGGCCGATGGACATCCCCGCGAGGATGTCGACGATTTCGAGACCGATGAAGAACGCGAACGTCGAGGCGGCCGTGATACCGTAGAGGACGCCGATGAGCGTCACCGTCGACTGGTCGCGCTGCTCGCGCAGTTGCATGACCTCGTTCATGTTCCCGCTGATGAGTTCGCCGAGGCGCTTCGGTTCGCCGCCCATCTGGCGGCCCAGGAGGTACATCTCGCTGAACTTCTGGATGAGATACGACCGGGTGTCCGCCGAGAAGTGACGCCAGGCCATCTCCGGCTCTATCCGCATGTTCAGTCGCTTGTAGAGGTCGTTGACGTTGTCGGTCAGCGCCCCGAAGTCCTTGTTTCGCAGGCTCTCGAGCACCTTCGAGGTCGTGGACTGCTTCGCGCTCTCGGTCGCGCCGAGCGCCCGGATGAAGTTGGTGAACTCGTCGTCGCGGCCCTTGACCTTCTCCTCCTCGCGCCGGACGACCAGGCCGGGGATGAGCAGCGGCGTCGTCGGGAACGCCGCGTACACCGGCAGCGGGATGGCGTCGGGGGCGATGGACGTCCGGCCGAGCAGGACGTAGAGGCTCACGCCGATCGCGGCGACTGTGAGCAGGATGCCGCCGATGACGCTGGCCCGTATCTTGCGCTCGGCGACCGTCCGCCCGCGCTTCTCCGGGTGGTACCACACCGGGTCGTACGGCGCGGTCGTGTGAATCATGAAGAGGAACCCGACCTGGACGAACGCGAACATGACCACGACCGCTCCGACCGTCATCGTCGGGTTCGTCCCGGTGAGGATGGGGAGCACGGTGGCGAACACGAGCGCGAACGTCACCGAGAGGATCATCGACAGGTAGAGGTCCTTCATCACTTCGAGGTTCCGCAACGCTCCCTCGTAGATGGTGACGTAGTGCTGGATGACGGCGTCCTGCTCCGCCAGCAGGAACTCCTGTATCTCCTGGCCGGCGTTGATGGTGTACGCCAGCCTGTCCAGGAAGTCCGAGAGCGCCTTGCTCGGCACCGACTTCGCGCGGAGACGGCAGGCGTCGTCCAGGCTCTGGTTCCACGTGTCGACGAGTTCGACGAGCCGACGCATCTCGCGGGCGAGCTCCTCGTACTCGTCTTCCTCGGCGAGGATGCGGAACACCTCGACGCGGTCGATGTTCGCCGTCGAGAGGATGGTCATGTGCGTGATGAAGAGGTGGAGACGGTCCTCTATCTGCTTGCGGCGGCGGTCGCGCCGAATCTTCGGGTAGACGAGGGCGGACACCACGCCGAGGACGCCCAGCAGCGGGACGGGCAACGCGACCAGAAAGGGGAGGTCGACGACGAAGACGACGACGAACGAGAAGACGGCGAAGACCACGGCGGGAACGACGACGACCCCGAGATACCGGTACATCGGTATCTCCATCTCGTCGTACGCTTCCAGCGTCGAGGAGACGACGCTGGAGAAGAGTTGTTTGGCGTCGCGTTGTTGTGGCTCTGCTTCTGCCATGCTATATCGACCGGTGCATGTCGAAGGGGAGCCCCTCGACCCCGTCACGCTGGAACGCCTCGATGGTCTCGTTGACCTCGTGGTACCCGAGGACGTTCTCCTCTATCATCCGTTCCATTATCTCCGCGCGGAAGTCCAGTTCGTCGTAGATGTCGCGCGTGTTCTCGTACCCCAGCAGCGTCGCTATCTGCTCTTCGAGGACGTAGGAGTTGTTCATCCCCTGGAAGACGATCTCGTCGTCGACGGGGTCCCAGTAGAACGCCTGCCGGGTGACGACCCCGCCCATGTCCTTCGAGTACCCCTCTATCTCCTGGACGCTGGTCACCCGGCGCAACACGTCGTCGCCCTGCTTGACCCGGTTCTGGAACAGCGCCACGTCGGCGTTGTCCATGAACGTCTCGGGCACGTTGATGGGGTCGCCAGTGAACCGCTGGATCATCGAGACGATGTCGCTGGCGTGGAAGGTCAACATCACGGGGTGTCCGGTCTGGGCGGCCTGGAACGCCATGCGGCCCTCCTCGCCGCGCACCTCACCGACGACGATGTAGTCGGGACGCGACCGCAGCGCCGCCGCGACGAGGTCGAACATGTCCACGTCGGAACTGCCCTCGCCCTGGCCCTCGCGGGTGAGCAGTTGCTGCCACGTGTCGTGGGGCGGGAGCACCTCGGCGGTGTCCTCGGCGGTGTATATCTTGCTGTCCCGGGGGATGAACGACATGATGCAGTTCAGCGTCGTCGTCTTCCCGGACGCCGTCTCGCCGACGACGAACACCGTCTGTTCGTTCTCCAGGCAGAGCCAGAGGTACGCCGCCAGTTTCGGCGACAGCGTCCCCCACTTCGTAATCTGAGCGACTGACAGCGGCGTCCCCTCGCCCTGGCGGATGGTGAGGCTCGGTCCCTTCAGGCTCACGTCGTCGCTGTAGATGATGTTGATACGCGACCCGTCCGGCAGCGTCGAGTCCACGATGGGGTCCGAGTCGGAGACGGGGTCGCCGATGCGTTCGCCCATGTTGCGCAGCCAGTTGTCGAACTGCTCGGCGTTGCCGAAGTCGACCGTCGTGGCCAGCATCCCGTACGTGCCGTGGTCGACGTACGTCTCGTGGGGGCCGATGACGTGGATGTCCTCGTTCGCCGAGTCGCGCATGATGGGTTCCAGCGGCCCGAACCCGACGATGTCGCGGTTCAGCCGGTAGCGGATGTTCTCGTAGGTCTGCTCGCTCACCTCGTACTGGCCGACGCTGGAGAGCGTCTTCAGCTCCTCGACCACGTCGTTCGTCCGGAGGCTTCGCACGCCGGCCTTCACGTCCTCGTACCCGATGGAGCCGATGCGACGGGCGAGGTCCTGCGGGGAGAGGCCCTGGACGCGCTCGCGGAAGTTCGTCGGCGAGAAGCGGTTGATTCGGCCGACGAGTCCGCCGCGTCCTTCGCCGTTCTCGACGCGAACCGTGTCCTGGAGCAGTTCCTCGATGCGGTCGTCGTACTCCGACTCGTCCTGGGGAGCCGGCTTGTTGACGCTCTTCTCCAGAATCTGGCCGCGGATCTGCCAGAACAGCTCCTGTTCGGTGTCCGAGAGTTCGGGCTCGACGGCGTAGTACTTGGTGTCCTGGCCGACGTCGCCGTAGACGTGACAGTAGATGGGACCGCCGGCGGGGTAGATGACGTTCGGCTTGTCGGCCTCCCACTCGCTGCTCGGTTCCTCGACGAGGCGCGGGAACTCACCCGTGAACTGCTTGAACCGCTTCAGGTAGTCGCGGAGATGCGGACGACGCATCGCCACCTCCCGAAGGTCGTCCTCTATCTGGCTGGTCCCGTGCTCGGTCATGCTGCCTACGCCACGCTACGACTCTCGATGACGATGCCGGCGTCCGCGCGCACGGAGTAACCGATGGTGTCCCCGACCTGTTCGCCCATGCCGGCGAACCGCTTGACGGAGATGTTGCGGCGGACGTCGTTGCCGACCTCGACCATCTGGAGTTCCATGAACACGTCGGCGATGGCGCGGAACGGACCGATGGCCTCCTCGTCGACCGTCGAGGGGTCGACGGTGAGGACGACGACCTTCCCCTGCGAGACGAGGTCGCGGAAGAACGAGATGATCTCCAGGGCGGCCTGGCGCTCCTCGTTCTGCCGGACCAGCGCCTCGAACGTCGGGTCGTTGCGGAGGATGGCGTCGAACGTGTCGATGACGACGACGTCCGCTTCCCACATCGCGTCGGCGTTCATCAGGCGGTTCAACAGCTCCTTGCGCTGGCTGCCGTCGTCCTCGTCGTCGGGCGTTCCTGGCCCGCTGAGCTTGTGTCCGGTATCCACGTCGGCGTGGAGGAAGAGCAGTCGTTCGTCCAGCAGGTGCTCCTCGACGTTGTACGACAGCGAGTGCATCTGGTCGATGAACCCGCGAACCGTCAGCTCCGTCGAGAGCAGGGTCACGCTGTGGTCGGTCTCGCAGAGACCGTAACTGAAGCGCTGGCTCATCGCGCTCTTGCCGGCTCCGTAGTCCCCCTCGACGAGGACGATGGACCCGCGGGGGATGCCGCCCCCGAGTTCGTTGTTCAGGCGGTCGTGGTCCTCCAGACCGAGCGAGTACAGATTGTTCGAGCTCATGTTCTGAATCTGAACACCTCCTCGTCGCCGCCGACGATGAGCTTCACGCGATGGTCTCCGGCCGACAGCTCGCCGCCATCGATGCTAACTCTGGCGACATTTCCTTCCGTCCAGGCGCTTCCGTCTACGACTTCTACGGAAACGTTCTTCTGATACTTCCCGTCTAGCAGTACTTCAATCTGACCCTTGGATGCATCTAAATCCCCCGACCCCGTGTTCTTGACGAGCACCGTGACGTTCTCGTTACCGCTCGCGTTGTAGACGGCCTCACTCCCGGAATCGCTGATTATCTCGATGTCCGAGCGCACGTCCTTGCTCACGTCGATGCTCCGGTCGCCGAGCGCGCCCGAGAGGCGCTGGATGCCGGTCGTGAACGTGCCGGCGACGCTCGCGGCGATGAGGAGACTGGCGATGAACAGGATGAGGTGGGACGTGGAGACGCTCGCCACTCAGACCACCTCCGTGTCCGCCACGCCGGGGCCGGTGACGACCTTCACCTGCCACGAAACGGACGAGACGTCGTCCACGTTCCAGGGGTCGGACGAGACGTCGACCTCGACGCGGAGGGTCTCGCCGGGGAGCCACAGCGACGTCTCGCCGTCACCCTCGACGGTGCGGTTGACGACGTCCTCGCTGGTCACGTAGCTCCCGTTGACGAGCAGGTCGGTGTCGTTGACGTTCAGGGCGGTCGAGCCGGTGTTGTTCACGGTGACGTTGAGGTAGTCGCCGCCGTCGTCGACGTCCGTGACGTTCACTGCCGTGTTGCGCTGGGTGAGCGCCCGGTCGGTTTCGGCGTTCCGGGCGTCCGTGACGCGCTCGAAGCCGTTGTAGGTCGCGGTGTAGAGGACCCCGAAGCTGACGAACATCGCGATGAACAGGATCGCCGTGGCACCGCTAACGCTGAAGCCCATGGCCCTCTCCCCGAATCTGCGCGCAGTGGTCGACGACCTTCTGCTCTATCGCGTCGCCGGTGAGCTGGCTCATGAACGTCAGGCTCTGGATGTGGTCGTCCACGCCGAGCGTCGCGGGGCTTCCGGCCTCCTCGTCGACGTCCGTCACGTCGGCGATGCCGTCGACGAAGGTGAGCAGGTCGTCCGCGACCGACTCCCCTATCCAGTCGATGTCCTCGTAGTAGGAGATGGTGTGGACGGCCTCCTCGGCGCCGAACTCCTCGACGAGGAACTCCAGCCACTCCATCACGACGAGGTCGACGAGATAGCCGGAGGGGAGCCGTTCGAGGTAGGGTTTGTTCGTCCCCCGGCGCATCCGCATCGTCGTCTCCGCCGCTCGCGTCTCGCCGGTCTGTTCGGGGCCCTCGAACTCGAACTCTCCGTCGTCCTCGGGGGCCGTCTCGGCCGGAACGTCGGTGCTCGCCGGTTCGGGCTCCGGGGTCGGCTCCGGTTCGGACTCCGGGGCCGGTTCCGGTTCGGCGGCCGCCTCCGGGCCACCGTCGTCCCCCTCCGCCCAGTCGGCCTCCCCGGACTCGTACTCCTCTTTGAGTTCCTGGAACGTCGACCCGCCAGCCTGCCCCGTTTCGTCGTCGCCGTCGTTCGTGTCCTCGAAGTCCATGTCGTCGTCCTCCGCTTCGAAATCGTCCATCGCGTCCGCTTCCTCGATGTCGTCGAAGTCGTCGTCGAAGAAGCTCTCCGCTTCCGCGTCCGCGACGTCCTCGTCGAGGTCCTCATCGGCCTGTTCCTCTTCCTCGTCGTCGAAGAGGCCGAAGTCGCCCCCGCCACCCGCCGCGCCGCCGTCGAACGCGTCGCCGCCCATGCCGCCGTTCGGCACGTCGTCGACGAAGGGGTTGACGCCCCGGGTCACCATCTCGTAGATCTCCAGTAGCTTGCGGACGTTCTCCTCGACGTCGTCGACCTTCTCGCTGATCTGTTCGTTCTCGCTGCGGACCGTGCTCATCGACGATGAGATGTCGCCGACCTCGTTTTCCAGTTCCTCGACGCGGTTCTCTAGCTCCTGGGTCGCCGCAGCACCACCGCCGCCCATGTCGCCGAATCCGCCGTCGTCCCCTCCCCAGTCGTCCATCCCGTCGTCCATTCCGTCGTCGGCCACGTCGCCGAACCCGCCGTCCATGTCGCCGCCGGCGTCGTCGCCGAACAGGTCGTCGCCACCGCCCGCGTCGACCGACCCGGAGTCGCCGTCCGACTCCTCCTCCTCTTCCATGAAGTCCATGATTCCCATCGCGCCCATCGCCGTCGCGCTGGACGCGAGAACCGGGACGATAGTAGGGTCGAGATTTATAAGTTTCATTACCGACAACAGCGAACTTTCACTACATTAATCTTCTGTATGAGTTATCACAGATGATACTATCCGCCGAGGGTCGACGGAGATGATGACCGAAGATACGTCGCCCACGGCGCCTGAGGGGTCGATTCTTTCCCTGGCCGCCGCTCCGGAGTACTAGTCCAGTTTCCTATATATCCGGAGCCGTTTGTCCACCGGTTCGTAGTCCGATTTCAGCTCCTCCGGCAGCGTCTCGGTCTTGCCGATGACGAGGTACCCGCCGACTCGCAGCGATCGGGTGATGGTCCGGAGCATCGGAAGCTTGTGCTCGGCGTTGATGTAGATGAAGAGGTTGCGACAGGCGACGAGATCGACGTCGGCTTTCGGCTCGTCGTTTATCAGGTCGTGGCGTTCGAACCGGACGAGTTCCTGGACGCGGTCGGCGACCGCGAATCGGTCGTCGTCGCGGTCGACGAATCGACCGTACCGTGTCAGCGGCGAGAGTTGCTCCGCGATGTCGGTCGTTCGGGTCGTGCGGTAGACGCCGCGTCGCGCCGCCTCGAGTATCTCGCCGTCGATGTCGGTGGCGACCACCTCGACGTCCGCCGGGTCGAGGCCTTCGTCGAGCGCGAGCAGCGAGTTGTTCAGCTCCGTGATGTTCTCCTCGCTCTCGCGGATGAAATCTTGTATGTAGTCGTCCATTGGACATCACGTCGGTTCTCGAACCGTCGAAAGTATTCCGCGCGGCACCTGTCCGGCCGGCAACACGTCGTCCACGCATCCGGTCTCGATGGCGCGAGCGGGGATGCCGAACACGGAGGACGTCTCCTCGTCCTGCGCCAGGGTCGCTCCGCCGGCGGCCTTGATGGCCTCGATGCCCGCCGCACCGTCGGTTCCCATACCGGTGAGGACGACGCCGGTCAGCGCGTCGGAGACGGTTTCGGCCGCCGTCTCCATCGTCACGTCGATGGCGGGGCGGACGCCGTGGCGCTCGGGTCCCTGGTCGAGTTTCACCCGGAGTCGGCCGTCCGAGTAGTTCGACACCGCCATGTGGTAGTCGCCCTTCGCGACGAGCGCCTCGCCGCCGCCGATGCGGTCGCCGTCCTCCGCCTCGCGAACGTCGTAGTCGCTGCGACTGTCGAGCCGTTTGGCGAACCGGCTCGTGAAGCTGTCCGGCATGTGTTGAACCACCAGCACCCGGAGGTCCGCCGCCAGGGGGAGCCCCGAGAGGACGTCCTCGACGACGCTCGGACCGCCCGTCGACGCTCCGACGACGACGGTACCGTTCTCGGCGAACGCCGTCTCGTCCGCGACGTCGGGCGACTGCGGTTCGGGCGAGGACTCGCCGACCGTCGAGAGGTCCGCTCGCTCGACCGACTCCACCTTCCGGACCAGGTCGTCCTTGATGGCGGAGATGCCGGTCGAAACCTCCCCGCCGGGTTTGGCGAGCACGTCGACCGCTCCCTCGTCGAGCGCCTCGAACGTCGCCTCCGCCCCGTTCTCGGTGTGCGCGGACAGCATCAGGATGGGCGTCGGCGTCGTCGCCATGATCTCCTCGACCGCCTCGATACCGTTCATGTTCGGCATCTCGACGTCCATCGTGACCACGTCCGGGTCGCACTCGGCCACGACCGACACCGCCTCCCGTCCGTCGGTCGCCTCGCCGACGACCTCGATACCCCCGGATTCGAGGATGTCGGTGATGACGGTCCGCATGAAATGCGAGTCGTCGACGACGACTGCTCGCGTCATGCTGAGACGACGTCGTCGATGGCTTCCATCACGCTGGGTTTCTGGAACGGCTTCGTGATGTAGCCGTCAGCGCCGGCCTTCACCGCCTTCTTCATCTTCTCCTCCTGTCCGATACTCGTACACATGATGACGTGCGAACCCGCGTCGAACTCCTTGATCTCCGCCGTCGCCTCGATGCCGTCGCGGATGGGCATCACGATGTCCATCATCACGAGGTCGGGGTTCGATTCCTTGTATATCTCGACGGCCTCGACGCCGTTCTCGGCCTCGCCGACGATGTCGAACTTGCCTTCGAGAATCTCCCGCAGTAGATTTCGCATAAATTCCGAGTCGTCGACAATTAGCACGTCATTCGCCATTCATTTTTCACCAGCGAGTGGTTTGAAAGGGTGTTAAATAAATGCTACCCTCGAATTATCACACCTGATGACTCGACCGAAGAGTGGGGGGTTCAGTTCAGACTATTTATCATCCGGTCGACGTCGACCCAGACGACCAGGTCGAGACCGTCGCCGTTCGGTTTCCGAATGATGCCCCGGGCCACCTTCTCGCGGATGCCCCGCGTGTCGAGGTTCTCCAGGTCGTCGCTGTCGTCGACCTGGTCGGGCGCGTACGACACCACGTCGAGCACCTCGTCGACGCGGATGCCGATTCGCTGCTTGTCGTCCGGCCGGTCGAGCACGAGCACGCTGTCGCCGCCGTCGTCCGCCGAGACGCTCAGGAACTCCTTGGGGTCGATGATGGCCGTCGTCTCGCCGCGCAAGTCCATCACGCCCTCGATGGAGTCCGGCGTGCGCGGGATGCGAGTCACCTTCTTCACTTCGACGATGCTGTCGACCTGGTCGATGTCGATGGCGCAGACGTCCTCGCCCAACCTGAACTCCACGACCTGCGCCTCCGCGCCGGCCCCTCCTTCGGACGGCGACTGCTGTACACTCATGGTCAGTCGTCGTACCAATCGAACTCCTGAACGTAAAACCCACGCCCGCCTATCAGTTCGGATAATCCGACCGGAACCGTCGCCTATCGGTTACGTCGCCTGGAGGCCCCCTCGGGCGGGAAGACGATGCCGTTGGCGTCGCCGAGCGCGTCGAACAGGTCGGCGATGCTGTCGTCCGGCGAGAGGTCGTGGGCGTCGAGGACGCCGCGCAGGCAGTTCGGCGAGTAGCGGACCCGGAGGTTCGACTCCATCAGGAGGATGCCGAGCACGTCCTCGACGGGCGTGTTGCGGTCGACCTGCTGGGCGTACCACATCAGCAGGCCGTCGAAGACGGTGCCCACGTCGTCGGAGAACATCTGCTGGTGACTGACGTGGTCCTCGGCCTTCGCGGCGATGTGGAAGCCGTACCGCGACCCCACGCTCGAGAGGTCGTCCTCGAGCCAGTTGCGCACGTCGCTGGCGTCGATGCTCCGGTCGTCGGCGGCCGCGGGCTGGCCGGTGGTTCCGTCGGCGGCCGGTTCGCCGCCCGCGTTCGGCGACGACTCCGTGGTCGAATCGGTGTCTGCTTCCGTCCGGCTGCCGCGGTCACCCGGTAGTTCGGCCACGTTGTCGGGCACCGACGGCTCGTCGCCGGCACCGATGACGTACCGGTCGTCGTCGAGGGAGACGACGCTCTCGCTCGCCTCGATGTCGAGTTCGTCGGGCGAGAGCACCTTCCCCGCGTCGGCGTCTCCCGTCTCGGAGTCGTCCCGTGCCGGAGGCATGCCGCAACGTTACAACCGGAAACGACATAAAATCTCGGGGATATATCTCTGGTTTCGACGATTGTCGTAGCAAGGATTTATTATCGTCGAACGGCGTCCTTCGGTTACCGATGAACGCACGCCACGCCGACGCTCGTCCGGCCGAATCTCCCCGGACGGAGTCCAGTTCGAACGAATCAGCCCGCCTCGAAGGGATGCCGGACGACATCGGCTCGCCGCGCGCGAAACTGGTGTACCTCTATCTCGCCACGACGCGTGGGGCGACCGTCGACGAACTCCAGTCGGGTCTCGACCTGCCGAAGATAACGCTGTTCACGATCGTTCGTACGCTCCGCGAGCGCGAACTCGTCGAGAAGAACGGCTCCACGTTCTCTATCACCGGATAGCGTTCCTGCGGGAACGTCGCCGCTCGGGCCTTAGTCGTCCTCACGCTCGCCGTCTGGAGGGCAGAGCTGGTCCGGCGTTCGGTCGTATCGCGGCGTCGTCACGAAGTTCTCGATGCGCTCGCGTTCCTCGTCCGAGAGCCAACAACTCATAGCAATCTGGAACCAGTCCGAAGCGAAAAACCCAGCGGCCACCTGTCAACCCCTCGGAGCACTGCACCGCGTCGTCGGCGTCGCTCGCCGACGGTCGACGGCCCCTCCGAATCGGTTGTGAACGCGTACCAACGGCGCGCTTCCCGGCACTTTCACTTTCACTCCGCCCGGCTCACCTATAACAGGCCACCAGACAACCATCGGACATGAACGCCAGAACGATGGTCACCGAGTCCGGTGAGCGCTCGTCGAACGAAACGGGACTGACCACCGAACAGAAGGTGGCGGACGTCTCGGAGATGGCGGCCAGCGAGGTCGCGGCGTACCTCCGGTCGTCCGACGGCGGCGAGGTGTACTTCGAGCGGAAGGGCGGTCGGACCTTCGTCGTCGCCGAAGAGTAGTTCCGGGTGGGGTCCGAACGACCACTCGTGACGACGTACGTCTCCCGCCCCGTGCGGGCGCTCCGCGACCGCCCCACGCCCGGCGAGTCCGCGACGCTCGTCCTCCGCCTCGGCGACGCCGACCCCGACGCGGTCCGGGACGCGGTCGAGGAACGCGGCGGCGAGGTCGACGCGGAACTCGCGTTCGACGCGCTCCGCGTCGTCGTGCCGGAGGAGGCGGTGGCCGACGTCTGCGAACTGGACGGCCTCGACGCCGTCGAGACCGACGCCACCCTCGACGCCGGGGACGCCGGCGAGGACGTGGAGCCGCCCGAGGAGCGCTAGTCCAGCCTCACCGCGGTACCGACGACCTTGACGTTCATCATGCCGCCCTGGCCGCCGAGCGCCTCGTCCGCCACGTCGACGGCGACGACGGCGTCCGCGCCGAGTTCCGTCGCCTCCTCCAGCAGTTCGTCGAGCGCGGTCTGCTGACTGTCCGCCAGCGTCTTCTCCCACGAACCGGAGCGTCCGCCGACGATGTCCCGCAGGCCGCCCGCGATGTCCTTGCCGATGTTGCGCCCCGGCGTCACGTCCGCGACGACGATGCCGAGGTGTTCGGCGACCTCCCGTCCGGGAACCGCGTGGCTGGTCGTGAGCAGTACGTCCTCGTCAGAGTAGCTGAACGTTGCCATGTCTTCCCGTTCTCGTACCGGGGTTATAACTGTCAGGATTGGAACCAGAGGCGTGCATCCCGGTGGCGAACACTACCCCGTCAGTTCGGCGAGCGAGAGCAGGACGCTGGGCGCGACCAATAGAATCAGTCCGGCCACGACGAGGACGGCGGGCACGACCAGCAGTCCTACGTCGGTGAACAGCCACAGACCCAGACCCGCCGCCACGATGAGCAGGCCCACGAGTCGCAGTAACCACACGAACGCGCCTTCTAACTCCGAGTCCGCGACGACCTCTACAGCTTCGAGCGCTTCGTCCATGGTCGGGCGGAGATAGACTCTCTTCCGACTTATGATTGGTGACTGTCAGATACCGGTCGTCGGGGCGTCATCGGGTCATGACATCGAGACAGGTCGATACACTGTGGTCGCTGTGTGGGCAAGAGAAGCGGTGACTTTCGCCGACTTCCACCGCTGGCCCTACGTGAAAGACGGACGGCGAAAAATACCCGAGTAGCGTACTGCAGGGGAGTACCGCATCGAGGCAGGGGTATTCTTCGCACTCCGATGTGGTGAAAATTCGATAGAGACGGAGAGAATCGTACTATTAGGTCGTTGTAGACTCGATCTCCTCTGTCGTTGGAGTTGCCGCAAATTCACCACGTAGGTTCACTAACGCGACCTCGTGGACTCTCTCTGCGCTATACTCCTCTCCGTCAATTCCTCGTTGTCGAAACGCGGCAGTAGCATCGGTTACGACAATAGGGGAGAATCCAAGATTCTCGGCCATCCGTGTCGTCGTCGATACACAATGGTTCGTAGTAAGTCCCGTGATTACTACTGACTCGATGTCTTTCTCGTGAAGATAGGCTTCCAAGTCTGTCCCGATGAACGCGCTGTTTACTTCCTTCTGAACGACCTTTTCACCGGGCTTTGGTGCAGTTTCCGGTTTGAACTCGTTGCCCGGCTGATCTGGACGAAGTGGTGACTCGTCTTCCCGGGACATATGCTGAACGTGGATTATCGGTCGTCCCGTCTCACGCCAGCTGTTGAGCAACCGTCTAATTCGACTTTCCGCCTCCGGATTGTTGCGGTCACCCCAAACGGGGTCGTCAAACCCTTGCTGTACATCGATCACCAACAGGCCGGTGTCTCTCGAAATTTCCATGTGGTCCTCTCCGTCAGTTGAGTTGCCTAAATTGTTTCTGGCTGATTGAATAACGATTATGGTTACGTCCTGCCATTTCACACGCCTCGTCTAACTCCTGCGTTCGTCACACGTCCAAAATAGACGCGGCGAGTCGTAGGACTCAACGAGGTAGGTCGGGAATCGTTCTTTCCCCCTCGATGCGCTATTCCGCTCTTTCGAAAGCCTTCCTGTACCGACCGATACGCTACCTTCGGAAAAGGGCTCACAGCATCGAGGTCGTTGTTCTTCCTATTTCTGAAAGGGAACCACTCTCGGTGGTAGGTCAACTACTTCGAGATGAAGCCGACCACCCAATCCCGGACTCTCAACCAACAACGCCGCAGAAAACACGCAGTTTAGAACCGTACGTGACTAGTATGGGTCGGGGCGGATTCGAACTACGCGAAACTCGTTCGCTGTCGCTCACTCGTTTCTCTCGTTCGAACCGCCCGCTCCGTACGACATCGCGACTCACGCGGGAGCGAACACACGCTACGCGGTGCTCGCGGAGTGGTTCGTCGCAGAACGTAGTGGGTCGGGGCGGATTCGAACCTCGGTCGTTCCCGTTCGCTCCCTCGCCGGGGCTCGGTCGCTCACCTCCCACTCCCTGGTTCGAACCGCCGAGACCATCCGCTCCTCACGTCCGTTCGTCGCAGGATGGGTCGGGGCGGATTCGAACCGCCGACCTGCTCCGTGTGAAGGAGCTGTCATAACCGGACTAGACTACCGACCCGGGCGTGTCAGGCTACCCCCTAGCCGGACTTAAGGCTTGCTTTCGAAAACCGCCAGCCACCACGCCCAAGCCGGCCGGGTCCGTCCCCCCGAGCGTGACCGAACCGACCGTCGTGAACGTCGCGGAACAGGCCCCCGCCGTCGCGGACGGCGAACGCCCGCTGGACGAGTTCCTCCTCGCCAACGCGAGCGCGCGGACGAAGTTCGTCCTCCCCGAGGGACGCTACCGCCTCGACGGTCGCGTCGACCTGAACGACGTCGAGTCCGTCGCGGTCGTGGGCGACCCCCACGCCACGCTGGTCGTCGCGGACCCCGACCAGCAGTACGGCCTCGACCTCGGCGGCGGGTGGGGCGCGACGCCCGAGGAGTCCGCCGACCGCGTCCACGTCCGGAACCTCACCTTCGACCTGACGGCGGACGGCGTGGGCGCGCAGGCCGTCTCGGCGCGCGCCGCCCGCGACCTCCGCATCGAGGACGTGACCGTGCGCGGCGAGTGCGCGTCGGCGGGCAAGAAGGCCCTCGGCGCTATCTACGCCGCGGTCACGCACCCCGCCGGCGAGGGCGTCGTGAACGTGTCCCTGCCCGACGGCTGTGCGTTCCGGCCGGACGCCCATCCCGACGAGTCGCCGGTCGAGTCCCAGACGAGCCACCCGATCGGCATCAGCGTCACGGACGACCACCGCGGTCGCCTCGTCTTCCGCGACTGCCACGTCGAGGGCTGGGTGAACAACGGCGGCTATCTCGCGGGCGGGGAGGGACCGTGCGTCGTCGAGGGCGGCCGCTGGAAGAACAACGGCAACGCGGACCTCAGGCTGGGCGACGGCGACGTCGCCCGCGGGGTCTCGGTGGTCCACGACGACGCCAGCGAGGCGGGGTACACCGGCTGTGGCCTCTGGCTCCAGGAGGGGGACGTCCGCGTCGAGGGCGGCGAACTCCGACTGCCGGACTGCGACAACGACGGCCTGCGCGTCTCCTGTGCCGAGGCCCGGGTGGAGGGTCTCGACATCGACTGCGACTCCTCCGCGCGCGTCCTCAAGATAAACGACGGGGACGGGAGCGTCCTGCTCGAAGACGTCCGCCTCGACGACTGCGGTGACGGTTCCAAACACGCCTACGCCGGCGAGGTGTGGCGCTCGTCGACCGCCATCCGGGACTGTCGACTGGCGTTCCACTCGGAGGGCCGCAACGGTCTGAACCTGCTCGCGGACGGCATCCTGCTCGACGGCGTCACCGCCACCCACGACGGCGGCGACGGCGACGGCGGAACCACGCTACTCGTCAAGAGCGACGTCGAGATTCGGAACTCGACGCTGCGCGGCCGCGTCGACGTGGACCGCAAGCGCGGCGGGGCGCTACGGCTCCAGAATGTCGACCTGCAGAACTGCGAGTGCGTCGGGTTCGACCCCGACTAGCTCTCGATTCGCTCGCGAGCGTCGCGGACCGCGCCTTTCGCGCGGCGCTGGGCCTTCCGCTCGACCTCGCGGACGTTCTCCCTGACTCGCTCGCTCCGGCTCGGTTCCGGTTCGACGTCGCGGCCGGTCCACGCCCGCACTCGTCGCTCGACGGGTGCCAGTTCCTCGCGGAGTCCAGCGCCGAGATGCGTCCCGGCGCGTCGCATGTAGTACCAGGCGTCTTCGAAGTGTTTGTTCATTCTTTCCCCTCCATTGTGTTCTAACGTCGAGGACAAATATATTCGTTGCGCCGACGGCGCGACCGCGGACGGTGACGCTTCGACGCGACCGCCGTTCGGAGTGTAAAGCGCTTTGAGGCTCCGTTCCTTGCCACTTGACAAATGCGCGTCGAGCAGCTCGGTGACGGTCAGCCGGAAGTCGCGGTCGTCGCGGGCATTCACGGCGACGAGCCGTGCGGCCCGCGCGCGGTCGAACGTCTCCTCGAAGAGGACCCCGATGTCGAGCGCCCGGTGAAACTCGTCGTCGCCAACGAACGGGCGCTGGAGCGCGGCGTCCGCTACGTCAACGAGGACCTGAACAGGGCGTTCCCCGGCGACCCGCACGGGGAGAACTACGAGCAGCGCATCGCTCACGACCTGTTCGCGGAGTTGCGCGACTGCACGACGCTCTCGTTGCACTCCACGCAGTCGTACGCCGAACCGTTCGCGCTCGTCGACAGGGTGGACGCCGTCGCGCGCTCCATCTGCCCCTACCTGCCGATTACCGAGGTCGTCGAGACGGGCGAGTTCGCGAACGGTCGGCTCATCGCCCAGCCACACACCATCGAGGTCGAGTGCGGCCTGCAGGGAACGGACGCGGCGGCCGAGAACGCCTACCACCTCGTCCGCGGGTTCCTCGCGGCGACCGGCGTCCGCCCGACGGACGAGGGCGACGACCCCATCGACGCCGGGGCGCGCGGCGAGGTCGAGGTGTATCGGCTCCGGAAGCCGGTGCCGAAGAACGGTGCGTCGAAGTACGAGGTCCTCGTCGAGAACTTCGAAGACGTGGTCGCCGGCGAACCGTTCGCCGTCGCCGACGACGAGCGGCTCATGGCCGAGGAGCCGTTCGTCCCCATCCTCATGTCGGCCTACGGGTACGAGGACGTGTTCGGGTACACCGGCGAACGCGTCGGCACGCTCGGGGACTGACGCCCCTGGCGAGCGGCCCTAGCTCGTCCGCGACCGGCCCCGGACGAGGTCGTTCACCAGCGACACCGCCTCGTCGGCCTGCTCGCGGCTCACCTCGCCGGCGTAGCGCGCCCGCTCGTACAGCGTCCCGACCCGGTGGGCGCGGTCGTCGACGCCGACGTGCGAGAGCGCTTCGAGGTACTCCCGGGGCGTCTCGCCCGGTCGCCGGGCGCGGTGCTGGCCGGCCAGGTAGCGTTCCAGCCGTTCGAACGCCCGTTCGACGTCCGCCTCGGGGTCCTTGCGCGGCTGCCAGCGCATCCACGCGGCGCGGTAGGCGCGCTCGAACGTTCCGGTTCGCCGCGCCGCGACGAGCAAACCGAACAGCGCCAGTCCGCCGTAGAGCAACTGCTCCGTCGACGGCGGCGATATCGGGATTCCGCCGCCCTCGTCGGACGTCGTCGTGGCGCTCGTCGCCGTCGTGGCGTTCGTCGTTCCGGGGTCGACGATGTCGTTCGGCTGGTTCGGGTCTACCCTCGGGTCACCGACGCTGCCGCCCGTGGTGCCGTTCTCGCTCGGCGTCGTCGTCGTCGACGAGGACGGCGTGGTGCTCGTCGGCTCCGGCGTCCACGTTCCGTTCTCGCTACCGGCGGTGTCGACGCCGCTCACGCCGTCCTCGCGCGCGGTCTCGACTCGCTGTTGTTCGGCGCCACGGCGGGGCTCGCCGGGCGTCGGGTCGAAGCGCACCCAGCCGACGTCCGGGAAGTACACCTCGACCCACGCGTGCGAGTCGACGCCCCGGACGACCCACTCGTCCTCGCTGACCCGCTGGCCGGCGGTGTAGCCGGTGACGAACCGGGCCGGGACGCCCTGCGAGCGGAGCATGACGACCATCGAGGTGGCGTAGTAGACGCAGTAGCCCTTCTCCATCTCGAAGACGAAATCGTCCGCGACGCTCCCCGAGGGCTTGTCGACCTCGAGCGAGTACTCCTTGTTGCGTTCGAGCCACCGCTCGACGGCGACCGCCTTCTCGTACGGGTTCTCCGCCTCGCTGGTGACGGCGGCCGCCTTCCGCTTCACCCGGTCGGACGTGCTGGCTGGCAACTGGGTGTACCGCGATTCCAGACCGTCGGGGTAGTTCGTGTCCGCGTTGCGGAGCTTCCGGGGGGTCGTCGCCGGCACGCGGCTGACGACGCTGTACGACTCGTTTTTCCCCAGCGAGCGCTGGGGGACGAGACCGCCGGTGCTGCTGAGTGCGACGTTGCCCTTCGCGTCGCCGACGACGCGCACCGGCTTCCAGGCGGCGGGCATCGCCTTCATCGCGTCCCGCCGTACGGTTATCGTCTGGCGAAGCCGGTAGTCCTGGCCGGGCGGTGACGACCGCGACCGGTAGTCGCGGTTCCCCCCGGTCCTGACCCAGTCGCTGCCAGTGTACCGGTCGTACGCGCCGACGCGCCAGTAACTGGGCCGGTTCGCGTTCACGACGAACTGCACCTTCGGCGAGAGGTCGATGCTTCCCTGGACGGCGACTCGGCGTTCGTTGCTGACGAGTCCGCCGGTGACGGTGCCGCCGGACCCACCGCTGGGGAGGATGGGACTGGCCCGGCCGCCGGGGACGAGGCTCACCGTCGTCGACAGCAGGATCATCAGTACCATCGCGACCGCGAGCACGTCGAGCTGGGCGACCGTGCCGCCGTAGCGCGCCATCGTCCCGAACGCGACGACCCCGAGCGCGCCGAGCACGCCCACCAGCGTGGCGAACGAGCCGACGTCGCCCGTGAGCACGAAGAATCCGAGCGCGAGACCGCCGGTCGCCGCAGCGAGCCCGTACTGTCGCCGGAAGACCAGGTACCACGGAACGAACACGGTCGCGGGCGCGACGCCGAGCGCCCACGTCCCGACGCCGCGCATCTGGAGCACCGAGAGTCCCGTCAGGAGCGCGACGTTGTCGGCGACGATGCGCCCGACCCGTGAGAACGCGAGGTACGCGCCCGGAACCGTGGTGTAGTAGCCGAACAGGCCGGCGACGAGCAGGCCGCCGCCGAGCACGAACGCCGTCCACGCGGGGAGTTTCCGCGCCAGCACCGCGCCGGCGACGAGCGCGCCGGCGACGAGCAGCACCAGGTCGCTCTTGCCCCCGACGACGTTCGTGACCCGGTAGAGCACGCTCAGGTACGACCAGATGAGGACGGCCGTCGCCGCGACCGCCAGCCAGTGGAACGGAACGGACGTCTCGCCCACGTCGAGGTGACCGTCGGTCGCCGTGCTCATCGTGGACCACCTCCGTCGTTCCGTTCTTCGCCGGGACGCGGTTCTCGCTCGCTCCGGCCCGCATCTCCGCCGTCCGGAGCGGCGGGGTGGGACCCGCGGTCGGTCTGCGGTTCCGGCTCGCCGACCCGGCGGACGGTCCGTCGCGACTCCGCCTCGTCGGGCGACGCTTCGCCCGCGGCGAACTCCTCGAACGTCGTCACGCGGTCGCCGACCCGAATCTCGACGGTGGAGCCGTCGGCGAGGCCCCGGACGACGACGTCCGCTCGGTCGCGCGCCTCCGCCGGGACACTCCCGGTTTCCATGTGCGCGAGCAGGGTGAGCAGGCGCGTGTCCTGGGACTCGTCGCTCGCGGGGTCGACCCGGCCGTCGGGGGTCGACAGGCCGACCGCGAATCCGGCGTCGACGAACCCGACGGCGACGCTCGCCGCGGCGTCGGCGACGTCGTCGACCCGACCGCCGTCGGCCTCCGCGACCACCTCGACCTGGGCGCGGTCGTCCTCGGACCGGAACTCGCGGACGAGCAGGTCCTCGTCCGGCCGTTTCGCGCTCGACTTCCAGTGGACGTCCCGGAGCGGGTCCCCGCGCCGGTACGCGCGCAACTGGTCGAACTCGCGGTCGTCGGGGACCGCCGACTCCTCGCGGAGCGCGGAGACGGCCGTCGGCGTCGACACCTCCCGGACGGTCGGGAACACGAGCACCGTCTCCCGTATCCGGTGCGTGAACTCGCGGCGGAACAGGCCGAACACGTCCGTCGCGACGACGCGGACGGGACCGACCCGTCGCTCGCCGCGCTCGGCGAGTTCGACCTCGAACTCGACCGTCGTCTCGCCGACGTTCGTCTCGACGGTCTCGTCGGCGACGAGGCCGTCGTCCGTCTCCAGCGTGACACTGGCGGCGAACGGGTTCGCGGCGGAGAACTCCAGCGCGACCGTCGCCGTCTCGCCCCGGAACCCGTGGGTCGGGACCGTCGTCGTCAGGTCCGGATGGTCGGTGCGTTTCACCTGGACGAACCCCACCGCGAGCGCCACGACGACGGGTCCGACGACGGCGTTGAGCGACCGCGCGCCGAACGAAACCGCCATCGCTACCGAGAACACCGCGACGCCGAGGAGGGCGAATCCGCGTCGCGTCAGCATCTCACTCCACCGGAACGCCGTCCAGGGCGTTCTCGACGACGGTGCGGCCGTGCTCGCCGCCCATCGCGCCGGACTCGCTGCGCACCCGGTGGGAGAGCACGGTCGGGGCCTCCGCCTTCACGTCGTCGGGGACGACGTACTCGCGGCCGCGAAGCACCGCTCGGGCCTGGGCCGCCCTGAGAACGGCGATGGAACCGCGGGGACTGACGCCGAGGCGACTGTGGTCGCGGGTGTAGTTCGCCAGTCGCGTGACGTAGTCCCGGACCGGCTTCTCCACCGTCACGTTCGCGACGGTCGCCTGCGCGCGACGCACGTCCCGCACGTTAGCGACCGGGTCGAGGCTCTGGATGGGGTGCTCGCCGACCATCCGGCGGAGCACCTCCGACTCGTCGTCGGGACTGGGGTAGCCCAGCGAGAGCTTCTTCATGAAGCGGTCGATCTCGGCGACGGGCAGTTCGTATGTGCGGTCCTGTTCGACGGCGTTCTGCGTGGCGACGACGGTGAACGGTTTCGGCACCTCGTGGGTCTGGCCGTCGATGGTGACCTGCTCTTCCTCCATCGCCTCCAGCAGGGACGACTGGGTCTTCGGCGGTGCGCGATTTATCTCGTCGGCGAGGACGACGTTCCCGAACACGGGTCCGGGCTGGAACTCGAACTCGCGGGTCTTCTGGTTGAAGACGTTCACGCCGGTCACGTCGGAGGGTAACAGGTCGGGCGTGAACTGGACGCGATTGAACGAACAGTCGATAGAGCAGGCGAGCGTCCGGGCGAGCATCGTCTTCCCGACGCCCGGAACGTCCTCGAAGAGGAGGTGGCCCTGCGCGAGCAGCGCCGTCAGCACCTGTTCGGCGACGTCGTGCTGGCCGACGATGACCTGCTCGATGTTGTCGATGACGCGATCGGCCAGGTCCGCTGCGTCCTCGACCGAGAGCGGGTCGGCGTGCTCGTCCGGCGGTCGTTCCATCGATGTCGGCTTCGGGTCAGTGTTTGCTTCCGTCATACTCTGGGGAGCGCGTCGGGACGACGCTGGACGAAGACGGGCGGCATCCGAACCCGTGCGACCGGAATGCCCGTTTCAGCGACCAGTCCGTCGCGGGCGTCTACCTCGTTACTCGTACCTATGCGCACGTACCTTTGTAACTTTTGTCACTAATGGGACGGGTGTTTTTGCCTCTCATTGATCGGAAACGAACCGGCGGCGCGGTCGGGGACGGCGGGCACGCGTTCGCCCGCGTCGAACGCTCTCGTCGGGAATCGGACTCCCGTGGCGACTCACTCGTCGCTCGGCGCGAACTCGACGAGCGTCAGGTCGCGGTCGAGCATGCAGTAGTCGTGCGGCGGGTCGCCGACGACCTCGCTGATGCGGTACTCCTCGTCGAACTCCGCGCCCGCCGGCTCGCAGAACTCGTGGCTCGGACAGCCGGTGTGCGGACAGCTCCCTTCGAGCTTCGCCTTGCTGCCGGCGTAGGCGTTCCGGGCGGCGACGTTCGCCCGCACGCTCGCGGGTTCGACTTCGACCGCCGTGACGCCGTCGTCGTGGACGCCGCAGGGGAGGGTCTGGGCACCGTCCCGGACGTCCGTGACGCGATACTTCACCCCCTCGGTGAGATTGAGACACTGGTCGCGGTAGGGACAGCCCTCGCAGGCGCTCGCCTCGCCCTGGTAGACGAACTCCCGACCCGCTTCGGCGAGGCGGGTCCCGACGAGCGTGATGGTCGACATGCCCGCCGGTAGGTGGCCACGCGGGTTAAGGCTCTCGCTCGCCCGCCCGCGCCGGCTTCCGCCAGGGGTGGCGTCGCGGTCAGCGCTCGGCGTCGCGGCCCGTCAGCTCGTCGAGGCGGTCGAGATACTCCTTCCGGGGGACCTGGTAGGCGTCGCGGTAGTCTATTTCGCCCGCCGCGAACTCGCCGGCCAGGTCGACCGCGCCGTCGACGGCCGCCTCGCGGGAGTCGAACCGTCGCGTGCCCGGCAGGGAGACCTCCGGTTCGAGGTAGAACGTGACGTACCACGCCTCGCCGGACCGCTCGCCCGGCGGCCGGTTCGGCGACCCCGGCGTGAGCGAGATGGTCGGCATGCACGGTGCGGGGAACGCCTGCGCGTCGAACACGTCCGGCCGGTACGCGAGGACGCACCGACCCTCGTGTTCGTCGTTCCAGACGGTCCACGACTCCGGGAGGTCCGACAGCGACATACGCGAGCGTTGGCGGCGGAGGCGGGTAAGCCGTGCGGTCCCGGCGGAGTCCGTCGGTCGGCGCGCGGGTGCAGGACCCGGACGATGGGCGCGGCGACCGCCGGAGGGTCCCGCAGAACTTTGTCGAACGACCCCGAACTCGCGCACATGGAGTTCCGAGTCGTCCAGGGCGACATCGCGGAACAGAGCGCGGACGTGCTGGTGAACGCGGCAGGCACCAGCCTCCGGATGGGCAGCGGCGTCGCGGGCGCGCTCCGCCGGGCCGCGAACGGCCCCATAAACGACGAGGCGACCTCGAAGGGTCCCGTCGACCTCGGCGGCGTCGCGGTGACCGACGCGTACGACCTGGACGCCGACCACGTCGTCCACGCCGCGGCGATGCCCCACTACGGCGACGGCGAGGCGACCGCCGAGAGCGTCCGCGACGCGACGCACAACGCGCTCGAACGCGCCGACGACCTCGGTGCCGAGTCGATGGTGCTGCCGGCGCTCGGCTGCGGCGTCGCCGGCTTCGACCTCCGGGAGGGCGCACGCATCGTCTGCGAGACGATAGCGGGCTACGAGCCGTCGTCGCTGTCGGACGTGCGCTTCGTCGCCTACAGCGACGAGGAGTACGAGACGATATCGCGGGTGGCGTCCGAGGTGCGGGCGTAGCGCCAGGCGGCACGTGCGGTCCGCTGGGGGAGCGCCAACACGGTCGGCCCGACGCGCTGGCGGCGGGAGGCACGTGCGACTCCGACCGTCGGCGGCGACGTGACCGAAAAAATCGAGCGGAGCGCGGGGAATCGCGACTTACAGCAGGTCCTCGACGTGGTCGGCGACCTCGTTCGGCGTGTCGCCGACGGGGACGCCCGCGTCGTTCAGTGCGCTGATCTTGGACTCGGCGGTGCCGGTCCCGCTGCCGGAGACGATGGCGCCCGCGTGGCCCATGCGCTTGCCCGGCGGGGCGGTGCGGCCGGCGATGAAGCCGGCGACCGGGGTGTCCATGTTCTCGGCGATGTACCGGGCGGCCTCCTCCTCGTCTTCGCCGCCGATTTCGCCGCACATGACGACCGCGTCGGTGTCGCGGTCGTTCTCGAACAGTTCGAGCGCGTCGGTGAAGTCCGTCCCGATGATGGGGTCGCCGCCGATGCCGACGGCGGTGCTCTGGCCGAGGCCGCGGTCGGTCAGGTTGTCGACGACCTGGTAGGTGAGGGTGCCCGAGCGGGAGACGAGACCGACGTTCCCCTCCGAGAAGATGTTACCGGGGAGGATGCCGAGTTTCGACTCGCCGGGAGTGATGATGCCGGGGCAGTTCGGCCCGATGAGGCGGGTGTCGACCTCCGAGAGGCGCTTGTACACCTTGCTCATGTCCTGGGTCGGGATGCCCTCGGTGATGGCGACGACGAGGTCGAGCGGCGCGTCCAGCGCCTCGAAGCAGGCGTCGCCGGCGAACGCGGGCGGGACGAAGACGACGGAGGCGTCGGCGTCCTCCTCGCGGGCCGCCCTGTCGACGGTGTCGTAGACGGGCACGCCGTGGACTTCCTGGCCGCCCTTGCCCGGCACCGCGCCGGCCACGACGTTGGTGCCGTACTCGATCATCTGCTCGGCGTGGAACTTGCCCTCCCCGCCGGTGATACCCTGCACGATCACGCGAGTGTCGTCGTCGACGAGCACGCTCATGCTTCCACCTCCTCGGCGTTCTCGACCGTGCGCTGGACGGCGTCCTCCAGCGTCTCCTCGACCTGCACGAGGTCGGTGTTCAGTATCTCGCGACCCTCCTCCGCGTTGGTGCCCGCGAGGCGGACGACCACGGGCTTGGGAATCTCGTCCATTGATTCGAGTGCTTCGTTGATGCCGCGGGCGACCTCGTCGCCGCGCGTGATGCCGCCGAAGATGTTGAACACGACGGCGTCGACGTTCTCGTCGGCGAAGACCATGTCCAGCGCGTTCGTCACGCGCTCGGCCTTCGCGCCGCCGCCGATGTCGAGGAAGTTGGCGGGGTCGCCGCCGTAGTGGTCGACGAGGTCCAGCGTCGTCATCACCAGGCCGGCGCCGTTGCCGATGATGCCGACGTTGCCGTCGAGGCGGACGTAGTCGAAGCCGTACTCGTTGGCCTTGGCTTCGAGGTCGTCCTCGGCGGCCTCCTCCTCCATCTCGGCGATGTCGGGATGGCGGAACAGCGCGTCGTCGTCGACGTTGAGGACGGCGTCCGCGGCGACGACCTCGTCGTCGTCCGTGACCATCAGCGGGTTGATCTCGGCGTCGCTGGCGTCCTTGCTCTCCCAGAGGTCGTACAGCGTCGTCAGGACGCCGGCGACGTCGTTCGCCACCGCACGGTCGACGCCGGCGTCGTAGACGGCCTTCCGGGCCTGGTAGGGATGCATCCCGAACGCCGGGTCGACGTGCTCCCGTGCGATGGCGTCGGGGTCCTCCTCGGCGACCTCCTCGATGTCGACGCCCCCTTTCGAGGAGACCATGGCGACGGGTTTCCCCTCGCCGCGGTCCATCGTCACGCCGACGTACAGTTCGTCGGTGAAGTCGACGGCCGCCTCGACCAGCACGCGGTCGACGTGGTAGCCCTTGAGGTCCATCCCGAGGATGGACTCGGCGGCGTCCTCGGCCTCCTCGCGGTCCTCCGCGAGCTTGATACCGCCGGCCTTGCCACGTCCGCCGACGTGTACCTGCGCCTTCACGGCGACGGGATAGCCGATGTCCTCCGCCGCACTGACGACCTCGTCGACGCTCTCTGCGAGCGTCGCGTCGGGCGTCGGAATCCCCGCGTCGGAGAACACCTCCTTCGCCTGGTACTCGTGTAGCTTCATGCACTGGGAAGGGGGTTCGCGCGCCGCTTAAATCCCGTCGGTTCAGTTCGGACGCGGACGCGACGGCCGGCCGCGGTCCGGCGAACGCTTATCCCTCTCGGTCTCCTCCGCCTAGGGAACCGATGGGCCTCTTCGAAAAGCTCGGGCGACAGGTCGAGCAGTTCAAGCAGACCGCGAAGAAGACAGCCGAGGAGAACGCGAGCTACCGGTGTCAGGCGTGTCACGAGCGGTTCGACGCCGACCACGACCGGTGTCCGGAGTGCGGGGCGGAGCAGGTGACGCCGACGAAGACGGCGGAGTGAACGCCGACGCGTCCGCGAACTCGTCAGCCGGACGCCTCGTCCCTGGAAATCCACTCCACCGCCGGCGTCGCGGTGACGCCGTGGACGAGCACCGATATCAGGACGACACAGCCGACCAGCGCCCAGAGACGGTCGATGCCCGAGAACGACGCCTCGTTCATCGCGTAGGCGAGATAGAAGAACGACCCGAGTCCGCGCACGCCGAGGAACGACATCACGGTCCGCTCGCGGATGTCACGGTCGAACCCGAGGAGACCGACGAGACCGGACAGCGGGCGCACGAGGAAGACGAGCGCGAGTGCGACGGCGACGTCGACCGGCGTGAGCGGATCGAGGAGCCCCGTGGCGAGCGCGCCGCCGAAAAGGATCATGAAGAACGCCATCATGAGGTGTTCGCTCTTCTCGGCGAGGTCGTGCAGCGTCTTGTTGTACTCGTGCCTTCCCTCGTAGTGGCGGAGCACCAGCGCGCCGACGAAAACGGCGAGGAATCCGTAACCGTTTATCAGTTCGGTCACCCCGTAGATGAACAGCGTCGCCCCCAGCGCCTCGAGTCCGCGAACCGACTCGGCGATGCGCCCGCGCACCGTGACGCGGAAGACGAGGCGTCCGAGCCCCCATCCGAGAACGACACCCGCGACCAGCCCGACGGTGAGTTTGTAGAACACGTACTCGCCGACCCACTTGTCGATCCAGTTGGAGGGGTGGACGCCGTACTTGCTCATCACGATCGCGAGGTAGGTGAACGGGAACGCGAGGCTGTCGTTGAGGCCGGCCTCCGAGGTGAGCGCGAACTGGACTTCCTGTTGCATCCCGGCCTCCTCTTCGAGCGGTTCCTCCTCCGTCCCTTCCATCGGCTCCTCGACCTGCACCTCCGAGGCGAGCACCGGATCCGTGGGGGCGACGACGGCCCCCAGGAGCACGGCGGTCGGGATCGCGAACGCGGCCACGCCCCAGCCCAGGAGCGCCGCGGCGGCGATCGTGAGCGGCATCGTGAGTCCCAGCAGCCGCCACGTCGAACTCCACTCGCGGACGCTGGGGCTGCGGTCGAGTTTCAGCCCCGCACTCATGAGCGCGAGAATGACGCCCAACTCCGTTACTTTCTCCACCAGCACGCCGTTGCTCAGCGGCTCCGGAATCTGGAGAATCTGCGCGACGCCGAACACCAGCGCGCCGAACGTGACGTAGAAGATGGGGAGCGAGAGGGGCCGATTCGCGACGAGGCGAGGAATCACGACGATACCCAGGACTGCGAGACCGGTCACGCCGAGAAAGAGCAGATACGGGTCGGGGTTGAGTACCATCGACTCGAACGCCATCACATCGACGCATGGCACTCGCGCAAATAGCTGTGGTGTTTGCACAGACAAGCGCCGGGTTCGACGCCCTCGATGCACCGGTCTCCGTTGGCCACCCCGAGAACGCGAAGACGAGTCGGACCCGTCGGCTCCGCCCGGACGTGAACACTCGCGGGGAGCGAACCGGTCGTCGCGACCCGCGACTGGCCGGGGGACGCAAGTCTTATGTACAACTTAGTCCGTCAATGTACGATAATGGAGTCAACCAGCGACCTCGCACCCGCCGTGCGGTCCATCCTCCGGGCCGCCGAGACGCGGGCGACGCCGGACGAACGCGTGGCGGTACGCCCGCGTTCGTTCCCGGACGCGCTCGCCGCGGCGACGGCAGACGGTCGGGTGCCCGTCATCGCAGAGGTGAAGCCGACGAGTCCGACGACGGACGACGAGCGAGCGGACGACCCCGTCGAACTCGCGGAGGCGATGGTCGACGGCGGCGCGGCCGCGCTGTCGGTGCTGACCGAACCCGACCACTTCGGCGGGTCGACCGAGGCCCTCCGCCGGGTGCGCGAGGCGGTCGACGTCCCCGTCCTCCGGAAGGACTTCCTGCTCCGCGAGGCGCAACTCGACGCCGTCGAAGCGGACCTCGTGCTGCTCGTCGCGCGGTTCGTCGACGACCTGCCCGGCCTCCTTCGGGCGGCCCGCGAGCGGGGCTTCCAGGCGCTCGTGGAGGTCCACACGCGCGAAGAATTGCGTGAAGCGGTCGACGCCGGCGCCGAGATAATCGGCGTGAACAACCGCGACCTCGCGAAACTCGACGTGGACCTCGCCACGTTCGAGTCGGTCGCGCCGCACGCACCGGAGGACGTGACGCTGGTCGCGGAGAGCGGCGTCGGGTCGCCGGCCGACGTCCGCCGGATGCGCGAGGCCGGAGCCGACGCTCTGCTGGTCGGGAGCGCCATCATGGACGGGGACGTGACCGACAACACCCGGAGGCTGGTGAGCGCATGAGCGAGGACGGCGAGGCGCGAAGCGGCTCCGAACGAGCGAGCCGAGAGCGGACGACCGGCGAGCGCGGGACCGGAGACGGCGCGGGCAAGTTCGGCGACTACGGCGGCCAGTACGTTCCGGAGGTGCTGATGCCCGCGGTCGAGGAACTGACCGACGCCTACCAGCGCTACGTGCTGGAGAACGAGGACGGCTTCGTGGACGAGTTCCGCCGCCACCTCCGGGAGTTCGGCGGGCGGCCGACGCCGCTCTCGCACGCCGCGAACCTCTCCGAGCGCTACGGGTTCGACGTGTACCTCAAGCGCGAGGACCTGCTGCACGGCGGCGCGCACAAGCTGAACAACGCCCTGGGGCAGGTGCTGCTCGCGAAGTACATGGGCAAAGAGCGCATCGTCGCCGAGACCGGCGCCGGCCAGCACGGCACCGCGACCGCGATGGCCTGCGCCTACCTCGACGTGCCCTGCGAGATATACATGGGCCGCACCGACGTGAACCGCCAGCGCCCGAACGTGTTCCGCATGCGCATCCACGACGCGGAGGTCACCCCCGTCGACGTGGGGTCGGGGACGCTGAAGGAGGCCATCAACGAGACGATGCGCGACTGGGCGACGAACGTCGAGGACACCCACTACGTCATCGGGAGCGTCGTCGGCCCCCACCCGTTCCCGGCGATGGTGCGGGAGTTCCAGTCGGTCGTCGGCGAGGAGGCCCGCGAGCAGAGCCTCGACCGCCTCGGTCGCCTCCCGGAGGCCGTCGTCGCCTGCGCCGGCGGCGGGTCGAACACGATGGGCGCGTTCGCCGAATTTCTCGACGACGAGGACGTCGACCTGCTGGCCGTCGAGGCGGGCGGGTCCGGCCTCGGCGTGGACGCCGAGGAGGGCTACGCGCCCAACTCCGCCTCCCTCTCGACCGGGACGGAGGGCGTCCTCCACGGAGCGCGCACGAAGCTCCTCCAGACCGAGGAGGGCCAGATAGTCGAGTCCCACTCCGTCAGCGCGGGACTGGACTACGCCGGCGTCGGCCCCGAACTCGCCCACCTCGTCGACACCGGGCGCGTGACGCCCGTGAACGTCGACGACGACGCAGCGCTCGAGGCGTTCCACCGGCTCTCCCGCGAGGAGGGCATCATCCCGGCGCTGGAATCGAGCCACGCCGTCGCCTACCTGGAGGAGTACGACGGCGACGGTCCGGTCGTGGTGAACGTCTCCGGGCGCGGCGACAAGGACTTAGACACCGTCATCGAGGAGTCGGACGCCCGCGACGTCGAGAACTCGCCGACGATGGAGGTGTTCGAGGAGTGAGCCGGAGTCGTCTCGCGGACGCGTTCGACGGCGACCCCGCCCTCGTCTCGTACGTCGTGGCGGGCGACCCCAGCGCCGAGGCGACGAAGGCCTACGTCGAGGCGCTCGTCGAGGGCGGCTCCGACGTCGTCGAACTCGGTCTGCCGTTCAGCGAACCGGTCGCGGAAGGCCCGACCATCCAGCGAGCCATCAAGCGCTCGCTCGACGCCGGGATGACGCCGGACGCCTACCTCGACCTCGTCGCCGACCTCGACGTGGACGCGCCGATCGTCTGCATGACGTACTACAACCTCATCCACCGGTACGGGGCCGACGAGGCGGGAAGCGGCTCCGGCCCGGGACCGGAGGCGTTCGTCGCGGCCGCCGCCGAGGCCGGCGTCTCGGGATTCGTCGTCCCCGACCTGCCGGTCGACGAGTCGGGGCCGATGTACGAGGTCTGCCGCGAACACGGCGTGGACCTCGTCTTCATCGTCGCGCCGACGACGACCGAGGAGCGCCTCGAACGGATGCTCGACCGCACCTCAGGGTTCGTCTACGTGCAGGGTCGGGTCGGCACGACCGGCGCGCGCGAGGACGTGAGCGCCGACACGCACGGCAGCCTCGACCGCCTCGCGGACGCGGACGCGGACGTGCCGAAGGCGGTCGGGTTCGGCATCTCGACGGGCGACCACGCCCGCGAGATCGTCGCGGGCGGCGCGGACGGCGTCATCGTCGGAAGCGCGTACGTCGAGCGCATCGCCGAGGGCGTCGAGAACGACCAGTCCACCGACGAGGTGGCCGACCGCCTGGAGGCGAAGGCGGCGGAACTCGCGTCCGGGGCACGCGACGGAGCCGACGATGAACGGGACGCCACGAGAGAAGTACCGGAATCGGAACGCACTTCATAACTGATTGCTACACTCTCACATACTATGAACGTCGGAACTGCGGCACGACTCGACCGCATCGGACGCGACGGGCGATACATCGTCGTACCGATGGACCACGGTATCACACTCGGAGCAGTACGCGGGCTAAAAGACATCGAGGGGACCATCGACGCCGTGACGCGCGGCGGCGCGGACGCCGTCCTCACGCAGAAGGGCATCGCGCCCCGCGTCCACGACAACAAGAACGACGCCGGCTACGTCGTCCACCTGAACGCCTCGACGACCATCGGCCCGGACACCAACGACAAGCGCGCGACCGGCACCGTCGAGGAGGCCATCCGCGCCGGTGCCGACGCCGTCTCGTTCCACATCAACGTCGGTAGCGACCACGAACCCGACCAGATAACGGAACTCGCGGAGGTCAGCGAGGTGGCGAACCGCTTCGGGGTTCCCGTCCTCGCCATGTCGTACGCCCGCGGCCCGGGCGTCGACGAACACGACGCCGAGAGCCTCGGCCACGCGGTTCGCCTCGCCGAGGAACTCGGCGCTGACCTGGTGAAGACCGCCTACAGCCAGGACAGCGAGAGCTTCGAACACGTCGTCGAATCGACGCGCCTCCCAGTCCTCATCGCCGGCGGCGAACCGGAGGGCGACCGTGCGACCCTCGACGCGGTCCGGGGCGCGATGGACGCGGGCGCGGCGGGCGTCTCCATCGGTCGCTCGGTCTTCCAGCACGACGACCCCGAAGCCATCGCCCAGGCGGTCGCGAGCGTCGTTCACGACGACCGGTCCGCAGCGGACGCGCTGCGCGAAGCGGGGCTGGCCGTCGAGGCGTAGCGGAGTCCGGGGCGCGGCAACAACACGTACGGCGCTCGGCTACGTCGGGGGAGACGTGACCGACGACGTACGACGCGGCGTCATCGGAGCGGGGGTCCTGGGGTTCGGATTCAGCGCGCTCATCGACGTCGTCGTCCTCCACCTGATACTGCGCCTCCACCACCTCGTCTCGAACCGGTACCCCGTCTCGACGGTTCCGGGTCTGCGGACGAACGTGCTCGCGGACGGCCTCCTCTCGCTGGGAGCCATCCTCGTGATGGGCGTCGGTGCCGGTCTGCTCTGGCGGGCCGAGCGTCGCGCCGACCGACCGCTGCCGGTCCGGTCGCTGGCCGGCGCGGCGATAATCGGCATCGGCGGCTTCGACCTCTTCGACGTGGTCGTCAATCACACGCTGCTCGGCCTCCACCACGCGACGCACGGGTCGAGCTACTACGACCCCCACTGGTTCGTCGTCAGCGTCCTGATCGTCGTCGCCGGCGTCCTGGTGTACCGCGGCGGCGACCGCGCTGGAGGGTCCGGGGCGTGACGGGGGGTCCGCCCGGCGTCGCCCTGCACGGGGTCGCGCCCCTCCCCGACGTTCCGCACTGGGCCGCGCTGTTCGCCGCCGTCTTCTGCTGCTGGACCGTCGTCGCCGTCGGCGCGTGGTGTGCGGACGCGCTGCTCGACCGCCTCGGATGGTGACGTCGCCGCCGGCGTCGCGTCACGACCCGTGGCCGCGGTCGGCGGTGGAGCGAGCGGGCACGCCGCCGGGCAACCGCCTCCCGGTGCTGACGAGGAGGTCGGTGGCGTACCGCGCGACGTCTATCTTGTCGTCGAGCATCCGCTCGCGCCGGCGCTGGTACGTCTCGAGGTCGGCCTCGCGGACGAGCGCCTTCGCCCTCGCGACGGCCTCCTCGTCGTCCGGCGTGGAGTGCAGCAGGCCGTACTCCTCCAGTTCGACGAAGTTCGTCATGTCGCCGTCGCCCGCGAACGACTGCGCGCGGACCGCGGGGGTGCCGAGCACCGCCGCCTCCGTCGCCATCGTCGCGGAGTCGCCGACGTAGCAGTCCGCGTAGTACAGCAGGTCGTGGACGAGGTCCGGCGTCACCGGCAGGCGATACTCCGCGAACTCCTGCGGGAGCGCCGACTCGCTGGAGACGTACACCTCGCCGTGGTCGTCGAGGAAGGAAACCAGGTCGCGCTTGGCGGCGGGCGAGAACCCCGCCTCGCCCACGTCGTGGAGGGCACACCACTTCCGGAACCGGACGAAGAAGAAGCGCTCGTCGGGCTCGACCCCGTGTTCGCGCAGTCGCGCCGGGTCGGGGTCGAACCGCTCCGGGTGGAGGTAGGCGAGTTCGTGGTAGCCGTCGTAGCGGAGGTGTTTGTCCCCGTAGTCCTCGCGGAACCGCCGCGGCGTGCAGACGAGATGCGCGAACGGCGTCGTGATGCGGTGGGACTGTGCGCCCTCGTTGTCTATCCAGACGACGCTGCGAGCCCCGACCAGCGGCGCGACGTGCGCGACTGCGACGCCGCCGATGGCGGTCATCACGTCCGGGTCGATGCGCCGCGCCTCGCGGAACAGCCGGTACTCGTAGGTCAACTGGACCGTCGCCAGTTCCGCGAGCGAGTCGGCTTTCCCGGCGAGGACGGTGTGGTCGATACCGTACCGGTCCAGCAGGTCGAGCGCGACGTCCTTGTCGCGGGCGAACACGTGGACGTCGTGGCCGCGCCGCTTCAGTTCGGCGACGATGGGTCGGTAGAAGTGGACGTGGGCCGGATGCTGGATGGTGATGACGGCTCTCATTCGAGGACGCTCTCGTACACGTCGCGCAGTCGTTCGCCCATGCGTTCCAGGCTCACGTCGCGGGCGGCGGGACGCCCGTTCGACCGCCGCGGGTCCGCGAGCACGTCGACCAGGCCGGCGACGAGTTCCGCGTCGGAGTCGCAGACGTGCGACGGTTCGACGCCCGCCAGGCGTTCGCGCACGTCGCCCACGTCGGTGGTGACGACCGGTAGATTGCAGGCCATCGCCTCCTTCACCGAGTTCGGCGACCCCTCGCTCTTCGAGGGCAACAGGAGGACGTCGGCCGCGTTGTAGTAGGTCGACATCTCGTCGTGGGTGACGCCGGACACGGTCTGGAGTTCGACGGGGGCGTCGACGCGCCGGCTCGCCGCCGCCACGACGCGCTCGGCCCGCGGGAAATCCTTGACCGTCCGCGACGGCGGGTACGGGAAGAGGACGTGACGGGTCGACCGGTCCCAGCCCACCCTGTCGCGGGCACGGGACTTCGGTCCCGGACGGAACCGCTGGCAGTCGACGCCGTGGGGGATGACGTGGCAGGGGACGTCGAGTTCGGTCGCCATCTCCTCGGACATGACGACCACGGCGTCACAGCGGCGCGCACAGCGCCGGCTCAGCCATCCGTACTCCCCGAACAGGTCGGACCCCCAGAGCGTGAGCACGACCGGCAGGTTCGGCTGGGCGAGCGCCATCGGTGCGGTCAGCCCGTAGTTCGCGTGTAGCAGGTCGTAGTCGTCGAACGCCGCCCGGACCACGGTCGGAAAGAATCGCAGGTAGTCGGTGGGCGAGCGTCGGGTGACGGACTCGTCCACGGCGTGGGTGTGCGTTCCCGGTGGTGCCAGCGTCTCGCTGCGGACGCCGTGGCCCCGGAGCACTCGCAACTGCTCCTTGTAGAAGCGAGCCTCGGTGTTCGTCACGAGGTTGAGCACCCGCAGAGAGTCGACCGTCGGACGGGTGTTCGACCCGGTAACTCCTCTCGACACGTTGGCCGTAGAATGGCCCGAGACGGCCTTTGTTATCCACCCCCTTCCGGCGGCCAGGACCGGCTTATTCGACGCGTTGATGCGGCTTAAATACGGAGCTCGGCGTCCCACGCCGGAAAACGACGGGAGCGACCGTGTGACGGGCGAATATTTTTGTCCCGGTTCGACGAATTCTGGAACGGTATGCCCGGTCCCCCCGGAAGAGATCCGCGGAGCGCCCGGAGCAACGAACGCCAGTCGTTCGCCGGGCACGGGACCCGCACGACCGTCGAGAAGGACGGAATCGGACTCTTCATCGACGACACCGTCTACGCGTTCGCCGACGTCTCCGTCCCGAGCCTTCCGGTGCTCTGGACGGTGATGGTCACGTCACCGGTCGAGTACGGTGGGGTGAACGGTGCCGCGTTCGTCGGCTGGATGACGATGGTGCTCGGTGCCGCCCTGATTCGCGGAGGGTGGATCGGACCACTCTTCACTGAGATTCCCGGCTGGGTCTCGCTGACGCCGACGCTGGTCGCGTTGCGCGTCCTGTACTTCAACCTCGCGCTGGCCGTCGCCGCCTACGGGGGAGGACTCTTCGACGCCGCTCTCCGGTTACCGCTCGCGTTCGTCGGTTGGTCGTTGCTGGTCAGCGCCGTCGCGGTCTGGCTGTTTCCGTCGCTCGCCGGCGCAGTGGCACGACGTCGGGCGGCGTAGCCTCCTCTCCTGGCCGACGCGGTGTTCGCCGCCGACTACCGGCGCGACACCGACGCCACGCAGTCGACCGTCTCCTCGCTGCGCGTGGGGACGGCGTGCTCGGCCACGTCGACGATTATCTCGGTCAGGTTCACCTTGTCGGCGACGTAGGCGTCGCGCTTCTCGCGCCAGCGCGTCTTCGCGGTGTCGTCCTCGACGAGTTCGACGGAGCGTTCGAGCACGTCGGAGAACGCCTGGCGGTTGTATATCAGCCCCTGTCGTTCGAGTTCGAGGAAGTTGCCCATGTCGGAGTCGCCGACGAACGAGTTCGACCGGATGGCGGGCGTCCCAAGCAGCGCGGCCTCGGTCACCATCGTCTGCGTGTCGGCGACGAGCAGGCTGGCCTCGGCCAGCGCGTCGTGGAGGCGGGCCGGGTGGAGGTCGAAGGCGCGCGCCCGCTCCGGGACGTCCCCGTCCGCCTCGTCGGAGACGAAGACGGTCGCGCGCTCGGCGAGTTCGGCGACGAGCCGGCGGCGCTTGTCCCGCGAGAACCCCGACTGCCCGACGTCGTGGTGGGAGCCGAACGCGTTGAACCGCAGGACGACGTAGCGCTCGTCCGGCCCGACCCCCAGCTCCTCGCGGATGCTCGGGTCGGGGTCGTACACCGCCGGGTGGAGGTACGCGAGTTCTTTGAACCCCTGGAACTCGTAGTGGTTCGTCCCGAGGTCCTTCCCGAACGTGTGCGGGGTGAGGAAGGTGTCGACGAACGGCCGGGCGGCCAGGTGGTCGAGCGTCGTCGGTTCCGAGTCGGCGACGACGACCACGGGCGTCCGCGATATGGCCCCGGCGTGGGCGGCGTACGACCCGACGCCGAAGACGAGGTCGGGGCGGTACTGCAGCGTCCGCCGGAAGATGGCGAGGTAGTGCTGCGGCAGCTCCCGGAGCAGCGAGTACTTCGTCGTGTCGCAGGCTCCGTACAGTTCGTGGGGCAGGTCGTAGTAGTCGAGCAGGGCGGCGGTACAGCCGTAGTCGCGCCCGAGGACGAGCACGTCGTGGCCCCGGTCGCGGAGTCGCTCGACCGCGTGCCGATAGAGGTGGACGTGTGCTGGGGTGTTCGTGAAGAACAGGTATCTCATCCCTGGACGAACTCGTAGGCGCGCTTTGCGGCGGCCATGGTCGTACCGGACGACTCCACCAGGTAGTAGGGAACGAGGTCCGCGCCGAACTTCGCCTTGTACCGACAGAGCCGTTCGGTGTTGGCCCCCATCAGGTCGTACTCGGTCACGGAGTCGACCGGCGGGTCGTCGAGTATCTCCTCCACGATGCGCCAGTGGACGAGGCTGTTGACGCTCGTCCCCTCGTAGACCGCGCGCGCGCCGCCCTGCCAGAAGTACGCCGCGTCGTTCGAGTAGAGGGCGGTGATGCCGCTGAGGTACTCGCCGTCCCCGTCCCGGGCGACGTACGTCCGGGCGCGGTCGTCGAGGCCCCGCCAGAGGTCGCGGACGTACGGCCAGGGAAGCCCCAGATGCTCGTCCTGCTCGTCGTAGCGCGCGACGGTGTGTTCGTACACCGCCTGCGCGCCGTCGATTCCCTCGCGCTCGACGGTCACGTCGAGGTCGCGCGCGTCCCGTATCTCGCGGCGGAGGCTCTTGCTGAACGACTTCATGACGGCGTCCGCGGTCGTCTCCGCCAGGTCGAGCCGGTAGGTGAAGTACGGTTCGACCCGGAGGTCGTCCCAGAGGTACGGTCGCGGGTCCCCGTACGCCGTGCCACAGAGCATCCGGAACAGGGTGAGGCCGTCGTCGACGCGCTCGCCGACCCGCGTCGCGAGGCCGTCGTCGACGCCGGCGCTCGCGAGGCGTTCGTCGAGCGCGAGGTCGGCTCCGACGCGGTCGAGCACCCGTTCGGTGAACTCGCGGTTGACTTTCTCACGCTTGCGTCGCTTGGGGCTCGTCGGCATGAGGATGGGGCCGAGGCGGGGTATCGCCAGTCCGGGCGGCGGCGAGAGCACGGCGGTCCCGAGCGACCGCTCCCGAACGACGAGCGGGAGGAGGCCGACGGGCTGTTGTCCCTTGAAACCGCCGAACAGTCGCAGGTCACCGGCAGCGTGGCTGTCGATGGCCGACAGCGCCGCCGGAAGGTGGAACGGTTCGAACCCGTCCGCCGGAAGCGCGTCGGCCCATTCGTCGAGGTCCAGACGTTCGACTCTCATTCGTCGTCTCGTTCCCAGATAGCCCCGGTTTCGACTTTGTTATCCCCCGCCTGCGGAAGAGAAGGGCGTCTCAGCGGCAGTTCAGGAGGCGGCTACGCCGCCGAACCGAGGACGGAGACGGCGTCGACGACCGGCTACCGGTCGTTCACCCCGGCGACGCCGGCCGGTTCGTGGCGCGTCTCCACCAGTCTGTCGTGGAGGTCCGCCGGCGGACCGACCCACGCGCCGCGGTCCAGCGCTCCCTCCACCAGGCGGCGGTAGAGTCGCCGGTGGCCGGCGAACTCGTCGGCGAACATCCGCGGATGCCAGAGCGCGGTCATCACGGCGTCGTTCGCGGCCGCCTCGTCGAGCAGGCGCTCGCACTCGCGCCAGGCCGCCTCGAACTCCGCGTCGGGGTCGGGGAGCGCGATGTCCATCACCGTCAGCGGGAAGACCAGGAAGTCGTCGTCGAACGGGCGCTTCGGGCGGTAACCGTGCTGGAAGCCGTACTCGCTGCTGGAGCCGAGACTGGTATCGTAGTCGAGACCGACGGCGTCGTAGTGCGCCCACGTCTCGTCGCCGAGGCGGAGGTGGTGCTGGCGACCGCCGCGCACCTCGTGGCCCAGCGCGGCCTCCAGCGCTATCTTCTGCTCGCACAGCGCCTGGCGGTCGTCGCCGGAGTCGTAGGAGCCGTGGAGACCGATCTCCCACCCGCCGTCGTCGAGGTCGTGGAGGACCTCCAGCACGTCCGCGTCGAAGACGTCGTAGCGCCCGAAGTGTTCGATCCAGTAGCGCGGCCGGAGCCACTTCCCGGGGGACTTCGCGAGGATGGACTCCTCCTGGAGCACGTAGAACGCCGACCGGACGCCGAGGTCGTCCTCGAGCGCCTTCACCGTCTCGAACTGCCACCACGGGTTGTTGCCGGGCGCGAGCGCGGCGAGGTGGCTCGGGTCCCGGTCGGCGAGCGCGTAGTACGGCGCCTGCAGGCCCTTGTACGGGCGGTCGACGTCGTGCGTGAGACACAGCGCGAACTCGTGGTCGGGGAGGATATCAGCGGACACGGTCGCGTACCTCTGGCTCCTCGACGGAGGTTTCCAGTATCTCGACGATGCGCTCTGCGGCGTGGCCGTCGCCGTACGGCTGGGGCTTCTCGTCCGGTGCGATGGCGTCCGCGAGCGCGGCCCGGATTCGGTCGGCGTCGGCCCCGGCGAGTACGTTCCACCCGCTCTCGACGGTCTCCACCCACTCGGTCTCCTCGCGGAGGGTGACGCAGGGCGTGTCGAGGAAGAACGCCTCCTTCTGGACGCCACCGGAGTCGGTGGCGACGACCGCGGCCGCGTCGAGCAGGGCGACGAACCGCCGGTAGCCCACGGGGTCGACGAGCGTCAGTTCGCGGGCGGCCCGCTCGTACTGACCGAACTCCCGGAGGCGGTCGGTCGTCCGCGGGTGAGCGGGGAGGACGACCGGCCGGGGGTCGTCCGCCAGCGCGTCGACGATGGCCGCGAGGCGGTCCGGGTCGTCGGCGTTGGCCTCCCGGTGGACCGTCGCGAGCACGAACTCGCGGTCCGTGACGCCGAAGTCGCCGAGCACGGAGCGGTCGGCGCGCTCCCGCGCCCACAGCAGGGCGTCGTACCCCACGTCGCCGGTGACGTGGACGCCGGTCGTGATGCCCTCGTCGCGGAGGTTCGACGCCGCCTCCCGCGAGGGCGCGAAGCAGAGGTCGGCGGCGTGGTCGGTGAGGACGCGGTTCGTCTCCTCCGGCATGTCGCTGCCGGAACGCATCCCGGCCTCGACGTGCGCCAGCGCCGGGGCGAGCTTCGACGCGGCGATGGCGGCAGCCAGCGTCGAGTTGGTGTCGCCGTAGACGAGCACGACGTCGGGCGCTTCCGCCTCGACGGTCGCCGCCAGCCCTTCGAGCATCCGAGCGGTCTGGCGGCCGTGCGTGTCCGACCCGACGCCGAGGTTCTCGTCCGGTCGCGGGATGGCGAGTTCTTCGAAGAACACGTCCGACAGTTCCTCGTCGTAGTGCTGGCCGGTGTGGACCAACGTCCCCTCGTGGTCGCGGCGCAGTTCGCGGGAGACGACCGCGGCCTTGACGAACTGCGGACGCGCCCCGACGACGGTGAGTACCTTCACGGTTCCTCCCGGACGTGGAGGTCCTCGTCGTCCAGTCGGTCGAACGTCGTCGCCAGCGCCAGCGCCAGCAGGCCGACCAGCGTCCGGGTCGCCGCGTCGCTCGTCCCGTCGCTGGCTCCCTCGCTATCCCCGCCCCGTCGCAGGGCTGCGACCAGCCCGGCCCCGGTTCCCACCGCCCCCAGACCGTACAGGAACGCGAGCGGGTGGCAGTCCCGTACGAGGTACTTCGTCTTCAGCCGCCACAGGAAGTTGTGTGCCAGCAACGCCGACAGCTTCGGAACGAACGTCGCGTACCGGATGTGGCTCTCCTCGTCGCCGTACACCGCCGGCATCGCCACGTCCGCGACGCGCATGCCGGCGACGTTCAGGCGAACGAGCAGGGCGTTGGCGAAGCCGTAGTCGTCGTACACGTCCTCGACGTCGACGGCCTCGAGCGCCCGCAGCGAGATGGCGGTGTAGCCGTTCTGCGGGTCGACCACTCCCCAGTAGCCGCTGGCGACCTTCGTCAGGTAGGTGAGCAGCCAGTTGCCGAACGAGCGCCACCCCGACATCTCGCCCCGGTACTCGGGGTACGAGAGCCGGTCGCCCTTCGCGTAGTCGGCCCGACCGTCCACCACGGGTTCGACGACCCGTTCCAGCATCGCGGGGTCCATCTGGCCGTCGCCGGCCATCACCGCCGTCACGTCCATCCCGTCGTCGCGAGCGGCGCAGTAGCCCGTCTTGATGGCCGCGCCGACGCCGCGGTTCCGGCGGTGGCGAATCGGGACGACACGGGGACCGTTCGCCACGCCGCCGTCGGACTCCACCTGCCGTCCGTCCGCGTCGCCCGCTCCGTCCACGAGTGCGCCGACCCGCTCGCGGTCGTCGTCCGCGCGGGCGGTTATCTCCGCCCAGGTGTCGTCGGTCGAGCAGTCGTCGACGGCGTAGACGCGGTCGACGAAGTCGGGTACCGTGTCGATGACCCCGCCGACGAACGCCTCCTCGTTGTACGCGGGAACGACGACGGCGACCGTCTTGTCCTCGTACATCACTGCCCTCCGATGGTGTAGACGCGGTGGTCGGTCGCTCCGAGGTCCAGGGCCTGCCGCCCGTCGACGACGACCATCGGGTCGAAGGCGGTCCAGTCGACGCCCCCGAACTCCTCGTGGGCCGTCACGAGCACCGCGGCGTCCGGGTCGCGCTCGTGCAGTTCCGGCAGGCCGACCATCGTCGCGTCGAACCCGCCGGCGTCGGCGAGCATCGGGTCGACCGCCAGCACGTCGGCGCCGCGCTCCGCGAGGTCCGCACAGATGGGTCGGGCCGGCGTCGCTCGCGTCTCCTCGACGCCCGGCCGGTAGGTCAGTCCGAGGACGGCGACGGTCGCCCCCGGAAGCTCTCGGTCTTCGGCCGCCATCTCCTCGGCGAGCTTCTCGACCGTGAACGCCGGCATCGCGTCGTTGACCGAGCGGGCGGTCCGGAGCAGCGGCGTCTCGCGGTCGAACTGCGCCATTACGAAGTAGGGGTAGTAGGGGATGCAGTGACCGCCGACGCCGGGCCCCGGCCGGTGGATGTCGCAGAACGGCTGCGTGTTCGCCGTTTCGATGGCGGCGTTGACGTTCACGTCCATCGCGTCGGCGAGCGTGGCGAGTTCGTTCGCCAGCGCGATGTTCACGTCGCGGTAGACGCCCTCGAACACCTTCACGGCCTCCGCCGCGGTCGCGGAGGGGACCTCGATGACCTCGTTGCTGGTCAGTTCGCCGTAGACGAGCGACGCGACGCGACCGCTCTCGTCGTCGACGCCGCCGACGACCTTCGGGTACGCCCCCCGGATGTCCTTCAGCGCGCGTCCGCTCGACGTCCGCTCCGGGCAGACCGCGAGACCGAACTCCCCGCGGTCGAGGTCGCTCTCCTCGACGAGGAGGGGAAGCAGGTCCTCGCGCGTCGTCCCCGGCGGCACGGTGCACTCGACGACGACGAGGTCGTCCTGCTCCAGTCCGGCCGCGACGTCCTCGGCGACGGCCCGGAGGATGGCGAGGTCGGGTTCGCGGTCGTCGGTGATGGGCGTCGGCACGACGACGACGTGGACCGACGCGTCGCGGGCGGCCTCGGCCGGCGATTCGGTCGCGCGGAGCGCGCCGGCCTCGACGGTCTCGGCGACGAGGTCGCCGAGGCCGGGTTCGCGGTCGACGTGGCAGTCGCCGCGGTTCACGCTCTCGACGACGTCCGGGTCGACGTCCGCGCCGACGACGTTTCCGCAGGTCTCCGCGTACACCGCGGCGAGCGGCAGTCCCATCTTGCCCAGACCGTAGACGGCCACCGGAATCTCGCCGGTGCGGAACGCGCCGCGCTGCTCGGCGGGCGAGGCGTCGGTTCCGTAGAGCGTCTGCAGTTCCCGCAGGCTCACCGGGGGCGCACCTCCGTCTCGGCCGCGACCCGCTCGCCGCTCGCCGCCAGGCCGTCGACGCGCCGGGCGAGTTCGACCACCCGGAGGCCGTCCTCGCCCGTGACGACCGGCGTTCCGCCCGTCGTCGCCGCGCGCACGAACGAGCGGAGTTCGTTCTTCAGCGGTTCGCCCGTCTCGACCGTCGGCCGCTCGACGATGCTCTCGTGGCGGTAGCGCAGGTCGCCGTTCTCCTCGATGTACTCCGGCGTCGAGTGGCGGTGTATCTCGACCGTCTGGTCGGTGTAGTCGACGTTCACCCGGCAGTCGGCCGCCGTGATCGAGAGGGTCCGCACCTTCTCCTGGGTGACCCTGCTCGCCGTGAGGCCGGCGACGACGCCGCTCTCGAACTCGATGTTCGCGCTCGCGTAGCGGTTGTCGCGCGCGCCCAGCGCCGCCACGGACTCGACGTCGTCGTCCACGAGCGACAGCAGTACGTCGATGTCGTGTATCATCAGGTCCATCACCGCGCTGTCGTCGACCGCCCGACCCTCCGGCGGCGGTCCGAGTCGCCGGGCGTCGATCGCGATGACGTCGAGGTCGGAGACGATCTCGGAGAGCGTCCGGACCGCCGGGTTGAACCGCTCGATGTGGCCGACCTGCAGCGTCACGTCCGCGGCGTTGGCCTCGGCAAGCAGTTCCTTCCCCTCCGCGGGGTCGGCGACGAACGGCTTCTCGACGAGCACGTCGACGCCGTGGTCGATGCAGTCGCGGGCGACCGCGTAGTGGTACTCCGTCGGGACGGCGACGGAGGCGACGTCCGCTTCAAGGAGCGCCGCGTCCATTCCGACCGCTCGCGTCCCGTGGTCGCGCGCGACGGACGTCGCCGTCTCCTCGTCCGCGTCGTGGACGCCGACGAGGTTCACGTTCGGCAGTTCGCTGTACACTCGGGCGTGGTGGCGGCCCATGCTTCCGACGCCGAAGACCGCCGCGTTCACTGGCTCACTCATAATCCTTGACTGCCCCCGCGATGGTCCGCACGTCGTCGCCGTCCAGTCCCGGATGGACCGGAAGCGACAGCACCTCGTCGGCGAGTCGCTCCGCGACGGGTACCTCGGCGTCGACGTGACTGTACGCCGGTTGTTCGTGGATGGGCGTCGGGTAGTAGACGCCCGTGGCGACGCCCTCGTCCTCGAGGTGGTCCCGGAGCGCCGCGCGGTCGTCCGTCCGCACCGTGTACTGGTGGTAGACGTGTCGTCGACCGTCGGGTTCCACCGGCGTCGTCACCGACGACCGCTCCAGGCGGTCAGTGAGGTAGGCGGCGTTCGCGCGCCGCGCCTCGTTGAACTCGGGGAGACGCTCCAGCTGCGCCAGGCCGATGGCGGCCGCGACGGAGGTCATCCGGAAGTTGTGCCCGAGACGGACGTGGTCGTACGACGAGTGGTCGTCGCCCGTCGGCCGGCCGTGGTTGACGAAGCTCGCCGCGCGGTCGGCTACCTCGGGACGGTCGGTCGTCACCATCCCGCCCTCGCCCGTCGTCACGTTCTTCGTCGGGTAGAAGGAGAAGCAGGCGGCGTCGCCGAACGAGCCGACGCGCCGACCGTCGTACTCCGCGCCGTGGGCCTGGGCGGCGTCCTCGACCAGCGCGACATCGTGGGCGTCGGCCACCTCGGCGAGCCGGTCCATCTCCGCCGGGAGGCCGTAGAGGTGGACGACGAGCACGGCGTCGGCGTCGTGCTCGCGGACGGCCGCCTCGACCGACTCGGGGTCGAGCGTGAACGTCTCCTCGTCGACGTCCGCGAAGACGGGGTCGGCCCCCGCCAGCCGGACGGCGTTCGCGCTGGCGACGAACGAGAACGGCGAGGTGACGACCGTGTCGCCCTCGCCGATTTCCAGCGCCTCGAACGCGGCGTGCAGCGCCGTCGTCCCGTTGTTCGTCGCGACGGCGTGGTCGGTTCCGCAGTAGTCGGTGAACGCCGACTCGAACGCCCTGACTTCCGGGCCGTCGGCGAGGTACCCGCTGTCGAGGACGTCGACGACGCGCTCGCGCTCGGCGTCGCCGATCTGTGGATCCGCGACGGGAATCAAATCTCGTTCCCCCCCTGGAGGGAGTCGGGAAGCGGTCGGTGTTCGGCCGGCGCGCCGACCGCCAGCGTCTCGGACGGTACGTCGCTGGTGACCACCGCACCGGCGGCCACGAACGACCCCTCGCCGACCGTGACGCCGGGCAGGAGCGTGGCGTTCGCGCCGACCGAGACGTGGTCTTCGAGCGTCGGTCCCTCCATCTCCGACTCCTGCCGGATGGGGTAGGCGTCGTTCGTCAGGACGGCGCAGGGGCCGAGGAACACCTGGTCGCCGATGGCGGTGTTCGTCGGGACGTAGACGTTCGTCTGCATGCTCACGTGCGAACCGACCCGACAGTGTCCGTCGACGACCGTGTTCGTTCCGACGACGACGTCGTCGCCGACGACCGTCTTCTCGCGCACCAGGGCACCGTGCCCGGTCGTGAAGCCGTCGCCGATTGCCACGTCGTCGTAGATGACCGTTCCCGACCGGATGGTCGCGCCGTCGCCGATGACGGGCGGCTCGGAATCGTCGGCGTAGGGGTGTCCGACCGTCGCCTCGGGGTGGACGTCGTGGTTCTCGTCCCGGCGTTCGCTCACGGGCGATCACCTCGTCGTGTGTGCTGCTCGCGGGGTGTGACAGGGAATCGTTGGTTCATGGATGCTGGTCGTTCGGCCCGAATCCGCCGCCGTGGGGCGACGGGCGGCCGTTATCCTCCCCATGCCTACCTGTCCTCTTTGTTATACGCTGCCTGTCCGGCGGTAGCGCCGAACTAGCACCGGCGGCGTCCTGCGAATCGACGGGGTCAAGCGACGAAGACGGAACCGAGCCGACGACCGGGGTAACCTCGGCGTGCGGCGTCGAACCGGAGCGCGTACGCGATACGTATCGCCCGCGAGCGGTCGGCTGACGCGTACGTACGGGCCACGTACCGACCCGGAGCGAGCGGACTAACGTCGAGCGGGACGGTTTGGTCCGGTTTATCGACCGCGCCGAGACGGGCGGACGCGGCGCACGTCCGGGCTACCGACCGACAGCACCTTGGTAACAAAGTAGGGAAACCGCGACAGACGGTGTATGCGGTGGTGGAACCCGTGACTACAGGGTGGTCACGATCCGGAACGGGGGTGTACTGTTTCCGATGATAGAGCGACAGTCTCGGTGCAATGGCTAGTTCCGGACTCTCGCAGGACCAGGTATTCGAAGTTCTCAAGAGTCCCAGGCGGCGATACGCGCTCTACTACCTTCGGCGCGAAGGAGGGTCGGCCGAGCTATCGGACCTGACCGAGCAGGTCGCCGCGTGGGAGAACGACACCACGCCCGGCGAGCTGACGACCGAACAGCGCAAGCGAGTGTACATCTCGCTGTACCAGACGCATCTACCGAAGCTCGACGACGCCGACATCGTCGACTACGACGAGGACAGCGGCGAGATCACCCTGTCCAGGCGGGCCCGGGAGCTCGACACCTATCTCGGCGACGTCTCCAGACGGGAACTCCCCTGGGACCGATACTACCTGGCGCTCTCGCTGGCGAGCATCGCGCTCGTCGCTGGCGTCTGGCTCGAGGTGTACCCCTTCTCGACGCTGTCGGGGCTGACGGCGACGGCTATCGTCCTCGTCGTGTACGGCGCGTCGGCGCTCTTCCAGTACCTCTACTACCGTCACGGGGCCGGTCGGGAGACGCCACCCGAACTCCGGCGGGCCGACAGTCAGTGACGAGTCGTCGTCCGCGGCGCGGCGGTAGCGTCGCGCAGGTCGTCGTTCGCGGGAGACCGCTGAATCGGGGGTCGCCGCGGTCGAAAGGAGAGGCGGTGGGGCCGAAGCGAAGCGAGACCGAGTGGCACTACAGTTGGTGTTCGAGGTTGCAGACCACGTCGTCGTCGGCGAGGACGAACGCCTCGTCGCGCAGCATCTCCTCGTCGGCCGGGAGGAACATCAGCCTGTCCGGTCCGCTATCGCGCGTCCGGACGACCTCCCAGTCGTCGAGTTCGTAGTCGAGGTCGCGTTCGAGGTCGGGGTCGTCCGGCACCCGTCGCCAGTCGTTCCTGGAGGCGTTCCGACCGGGCGAGGACTCGTAGACCATCTCAGTTCTCACCCGGTTCGAGCGTGACGGTCGCGGGTCCGTCGACTTCGAAGCGAGTGAGCCGACCGGAGAAGCGGTAGCCGTCCTTCGCGTCGACGATGCGTCCGTTCACGCGCTTGCTCTCGACGGTGTCGTGGGCCTCGACGCGACCGAGGTCGCCGCTCCCCCGCACCGTACCGCTCACGTCGAACGAGTACTCGCTGACCGCGTTCGGCGACCCCGAGCCGTCGACGACGAGCGCGTTCGGCAGTCCGACCTCGCCGGACGAGACCCGCTCGCCATTGAGGAAGACGGTCGCCGTCCCGTCGATGTCGAGGTTCGTGACCGCGCCGCCGAAGCGGTAGCTGTCGGTGCCGCCGGCGACGGCTCCGGTCGCAGTCCCGTCCTCGACGGCGTCCTCGGCGTCTTTCGTCGCGTTCCGGTCCGTGCTCTTGCGGAGCTTGCCCGAGACGGTCAGCTCGTAGTCCGTCGTGGTTCCGGCGTCGGAGCTGGCGATGCTGATGACGTTCGGCAGTCCGCGCTCGTTCGCGACCCTCCGTACGGTCGCCTGCGCGGCGTTGCCGGACGAGGAGCCGTCGGCGGACTGCTTGCCGGCCCCGTTTCCGGACGACCGCTTGCCGGAGCTGCCGCCGGTTCCGCTACCGCTGGCGGCCGCTTTCGCCGACATCGGGACGCCCTTCGGGGGTGTGAGGTCAGCGTCGTCGCCCGTCCGGGTGTTCGTCTTGGTCACCGAACCGCCCTTCGCGGTGGCGATGGAGCCGACGACGTCGCAGTTCCGGAGGTGAGTCTCGCCGTACCACGACCAGACGGCGCGGGTGGTCGTCGACCCCGGCGCGGAACATCCCTCGCCGCAGGGGTCGTTGCCGGTCGCGTCGACCACGGTGTCGGTCACGTTGCAGGGCCGCTCTTTCGCGTTCAGGCGGACGTTCGAGATGGTGTTCGCCGTGAAGTACGACGACTCGATGTGGAGGTTGCCGCCGTATCCCTGCGCGCCGGGACCGGAGCCGTAGAGACCGTTGTCGATGAACCCGGCGACGTGGACGTTACGGAACGTGATAGTGCCCTTGTGCGGCATGTTGGCGTCCACCCAGATGCCGCCAGAGCCGCTGCGGGCGACCTGGCCGTCGCCCATGTAGACGTTCTCGACCAGGCCGGTGCTCTCCACGTCGGCGACACCGGGCGTCATGAGGTAGTGACCGCCCGGGTGCGTACCCTTGAACCCGACGTTGCGGATGGTCCAGTTCGACCCGCTGGTGGTGACGAGGGCCGACGCCCCGTCGGCGGTCATGTCGATGAGCTTGTTCTCGAACGTCTGGCCGTCGCCGACGTCAATGGTCTTCGTCTCCCCGGCGGGGACTGTAATGGTGTCGTAGTTCGCCGCGGTCGCGGTGCCGGCCGCCGCGGCCGAAACCACTGCCGCACCGGCGAGTTTCAGATACGAACGGCGGTCGATGAGACGGTCTCGTTTCGAGTCGCGTACCGTTTCGTCGCGTGCCATGCGGCTTCAATGCTACGTTACTGATTCAAGAAGATACCGATTCACGCTCAATGCTACCCGGTCGATTTAAATAGTAAGGGGAAAGAAGGATACGCTCGTTACGCCCGAGTTTCGCCGGGAAACGGGCGATTACTTCCCGTTCGCTGCCTGCTCGGCGCTCTTGGGGACCTTCTTCGGAACCTTCGTCTTGGGGTTGCTACTGACGCTGGTCGTCGAAACGCTGCCGCTGGTCGTCCCCTTCACCTCGGAGTTCTTCACGGCGACCTTCCCGCCGTGGAAGCCTCCGTTGACGGCATCGTACTCCGTGACGGTAATGTCGGAGTTCTTCACGGTAATCGGGACGTACCAGCCCCAGAATCCGCGCTTGTTGGGACCGTTGGGGTGGTGGACCGGCGCATCGTTGTTCTCGATGACGGTGTCCTTCATGTACGACCCGGGGGTCCCAAGGCGCACGTTGGCGATGTCGTTGCTCGCACAGTAACAGCCCTCGACCTTCACGGGACCGCCACCGCCGGCACCGAGTGCCGCGCCCGGGCCGCTGGCGTACAGGCCGTTGTTCGCGTACTTCTGAATGTTGCAGGACCGGAAGGTCAGGTCGCCTTGGTGAGGGGCGTTCGCGTTCACCCAGACGCCGCCCGCTTCGGCCTCGTTGGCGCTGTTCGTCTCGATTCCGTCACCCATGTAGACGTTCTCAACAAGGCCTTTACCGCCGGAGGAGACGCTGGGGATGATGGTGAAGTCCGTCGGGCCGGCTTTCCCCTTGAATCCGACGTTACGGATGGTCCAGTCGGAGCCGGAGGCGTTGATCTTCGCCGCAGCACCCTGGGCGCTCTGGTCGATGAGTTTGTTCTCGAACGTCTGGCCGTCGCCGACGTCGATGGTCTTAATCTCACCCGCGGAGACGGTAATCGTCTCGTACTGGCCCGCAGTCGACAGACCGGTCGTTACGTTGGCACCCACTGCGGCCGCCGTCGCTGCGCCCGCCATTCGGAGGTAGGACCGCCTGCCGACGGTCTTCTCGGATCGCTCACTCTCTTCGCGGTTCGTCTCGTTTCCGCGTTTGCTCTCCGTTCGCTCGCGTGTCGTTTCGTCGCGTGCCATGCAGCTTCAATGCTAGCTTACTAGTTTAAGTAGCTGGCGATTGATGCTCAATGCTAGATTACCAATTTTTAAGGATAACGGCCGATCCGCAGCGAGCACGGTACGGCTCCGTTACCGGCGGCCTGACTCCGGAGGGAGCCGGGATACAAGTGAAAGTCGCTCTTTCTCCGTCTCTCGCAGCGGTAAGACGCCCATAACAAAACGAACCCGGATGGTTTTGAACGTCAGTGAGCCGTTTCGAGGAGACCTCCGATGAGAGTTGCCCAAAAACTCCGCGACGTCACCATCGAAGGAACAGCAACGTCCGAACGACAACGGCACGCAGTCGCCCTCTTACCACCTATTGTGGCCGCGCTCGCCGTGTACCTGGCGTATCTCCTCACCCACCCATTCCCGGGATACGGTGCGGGACTGTACGGCGTGATGGCCGAGGCGATACTCGCCAACGGGTACCGGCTCCCCGCGCACGTCCCCCACTACACGTCCGGCGGGATTCCGTTCGCCTATCCGCCGCTGGGGTTCTACGGTCTGGCCGCGCTACTGGATCTGACCGGCCTCGACTACCTCACGCTCGTTCGCGTACTCCCCGGACTGTTCGCGCTGGGGTACGTCGTCGCCGCGTACTTCCTGGCGTACGAACTGCTGGAGACGCGTCGCCGGGCGAGCGTCGCCGCCGTCGTCGTCGCCACTAGTCCGACCATCACGACGATGCAGCTCACCGCAGGCGGCGTGGTCCGCGCGCCCGCCTTCGTCGTCCTCACGGCGGGACTGTACGCGGGGGTCCGCCTCTTCCGGACTCACCGCCGACGCTGGCTGAACGCTGGCGTCGCCTGCTTCGCCGTCCTGTTGCTGACCCACCCAGTCAACGCCGCTTCCTTCGCGTTCAGCTACCTCTTCCTCTACGCCGTCCTGGACCGCACCCGACGGGGCCTCGCGCTCGGTGCCACCGTCGCGGTCGGCGGGTTTGCGCTGACGAGTCCCTGGTGGGCGACGGTCCTCTCGCGTCACGGTATCTCCGTCTTCGCGCGCGCGAGCGGAACCCACGGCGGACTCGGTCTCGAACCGCTCGGCCCCCTCCTGTTCTGGTACACGCCCAACCTCCCGTTTCCCTCGCTCTGGCACCTGCTCGTGCTGCTCGGCGGCTGTTACCTGCTCGCTCGCCGGAAGTTTCTCCTGCCGGGCTGGCTCGCCGTCTCCCTCCTCGTCTTCCCCGGGCGAGTGACGATGCTCGTCGGCGCGATGATCGCCGCCGTCGGCCTCTGGGGCGCTGCGAGCGTCGCCACGACCCGGACGCGCTCGCTTCCGGTCGGTGCCCCCACGGTCGTCGTCGCCTTGCTCTGCCTGTACGGCGCGGGAACCGGCGCGATGCACGTCGCGAACTATCCGGGCGTCGACGACGCCACCGCGACCCAGTCGTACCTCGACGACGGCGACCTCGAGGCGATGCGGTGGGTCCAGTCCGAGACGCCGCCGGAGGCCTCGTTCGTGGTCGTCGGCGACGTCGGCGAGTGGTTCCCGCTGTTCGCCGAGCGGACGTCGCTGGTGAGCTACCGCGGGACCGAGTGGGAGGGACGGGCGACCCAGCAGCGCCACCTGCAGACGAAGCAGGCGCTGACGAACTGTCGCAACGCCGACTGCCTGACGGCGACGCTGGTCGAGCGCGGACTCTCCCCCGACTACCTCTACCTGCCTCGCGGGCAGTACTCCTCGCTGTACCGGATGTACGAGCAGTCGCCCGAGATGCGTCCGTCGCTCGCCGCCTCAGACCGCTATCGCATCGTCTACCGGAACCGCGACGCCGTGGTCGTCCGCGTCGTCGACCTCCCGCCGGAGACGTGACGCCCGGCGTTCCGGACTGGCGACTGTCCTCGCGTCGCGCGACCACTGCACCGGGGCCGGACCGGGCGCACGGAGACGACCGAGCGCTCCGCGCCGACTCACGGGCGAACGGCGCTGCCAGACGCGACGACGTCCGCGTCGGGGCGAACGACGCCGAAACGCCCCGACGGACGGTCCGCGACCGGACCAGATGTCGACGACGGCGGCGCGACAGTACGACTCCTCTACCGGAATTCCAGCGAGTGCATAACAAAGGCTGAAGCCGGGGTTTGAACTGACAGGATGGACAGCCAACCGTTGCAGACGCTGTTAGTCGGCATCGACGCCGGCTGTCGGTCCGTCCTCGACCCGCTCTTCGAGGACGGCGCTCTCCCGAACCTGCAGTCGATCTTCGACGACGGCACCGCCGCCCCGCTGGAGTCCCAAGTTCCGCCGTGGACGCCGAGCGCGTGGCCCTCGCTGTACACCGGCGTCAATCCCGGCAAGCACGGGGTCTTCGGGTTTCTGGACTTCGACGGGTACGACTGGGACGTGGTCAACGCGACCTGCGTCCGCGAACACGCCCTCTGGGAACTGCTGGACCGCTGTGGCCACTCCAGCGTCGTCGTCAACGCGCCCGTAACGCATCCGCCTCGGGCGTTCGACGGCGCCCTCGTTCCGGGCTACACCGCGCCGGAGGACCCCACCTGCCACCCCGAGGGCGTCCTCGACGAGGTGCGCGACGCCATCGGCGACTACCGGGTGTACGCACCGCGAGACGTGGACGAGGACGAGGCGACCGAGTGGTACCGGCGGCTCGTCGGGATGCGCGGCGAGGCCTTCCGCTACCTCGTTTCCCGGTTCGAGCCGCCGTTCGGGTTCGTCCAGTTCCAGCAGACCGACACCGTGTTCCACGAGTACCCCGACGACGACGCGAAGGTTCGAGCGGTGTACGAGGCGGTCGACGAGCAGGTGGGGGCGATTCTGGACGACTGCGACCCCGACACCGTCCTCGTCGCCAGCGACCACGGCATCGGGCCGTACACGGGCTACGAGTTCCGGGTCAACGACTTCCTGCGCGAGCAGGGGTACGTCGAGACGGCGCGAGGAGGCGACGGGATGCCCTCGTGGTCGACCATCGCCAGCGACGAACTCCGGCAGGGCGACGCCGGGAACGACCGCGGCCACGGTCTGCTGGAACGCGGACTGGCCGCGAGCGCGAAGGTCGGCATCACCAGCCAGCGCATCGGGGCGGCGCTCGAACGCGCCGGCCTCGACGAGTTCGTCGCCGAACGCGTCCCCGAGAACCTGGTCCGGGCCGCCACCGAGCGCGTGGACTTCCCCTCGTCGAAGGCGTACGTCCGCGACCGCATCGAGTGCGGCGTCCGCATCAACCTCCGGGGGCGCGAACCTGACGGCGTCGTCTCCCCCGAGCGCTACCGGTCGGTGCGGTCCGACCTCGTCGACGCGCTGGAGGGCGTTCGCACGCCCAGCGGGAACCGGGTCTTCGAGACGGTCGCGACGCGCGAGGCGTTCTTCGACGGACCGCACGTCGACAACGCCCCGGACGTGGTCACCGTCCCCGCCGACTTCGACCAGTTCCTCTCCGCACAACTTCGGGGCACCCAGTTCGGCCGGCCCCGCGAGCCGTGGAACCACAAGCGCGACGGCATCGTCGCGGCGGCCGGCGCGGACGTCGACCCCGACGCCGACCTCTCGGACGCCCACCTGTTCGACGTGGCCCCGACCGTGCTGGCCACGCTCGACGCGCCCGCGAGCGACCGGATGGACGGCGAGACGCTGCCGGTCGTCGAACCGGCGGGCGAGCAGAGCTACCCCGCGTACGACGCGGGCGAGACGGTCGCGACCGACGACGGCGACGTGGAAGCGCGGCTCGCCGACCTCGGGTACATAGAATAGATGAGCGTCACCATCGAACGGAACGGAATCAGAGTAGAGCGCGCGGACGAGGACCTCCTCGGCCGCTGGAATGACCTCGTGGAGCGGTCGCCGCAGGGCGACCTGTTCCACCGCCTGGACGCCCTCCGCGTCCAGGCCGACCACACGGGCGCCGACCTCCACCCCCTCGTGGGGTTCAAGGGACAGGAGGCGGTGGGACTCTTCCCCGCCTTCACCATCACCAGGGGCGGCGTGGCGACGGCGTTCTCGCCGCCGCCGAACCTCTGGGTTCCCCACCTCGGTCCCGCCCTGCTGAACATGGAGAAGCTGAAGCGCCGGAAGGCCGAACGCCGCCACCGCCGGTTCGTCGACGGCTGCCTCGACTGGCTCGACCAGGAGTGCAACCCGAAGTACGTCCACGTCCGCACGGGCGGGCGGTACGAGGACGTGCGCCCCTTCGAGTGGAACGAGTTCCAGGTCCAGCCCCGCCACACCTACGAGGTGGACCTGACGCGGAGCGAGGACGACCTGCTCGCGAGTTTCAGCAGCGACGCCCGGAGCAACGTCCGCACCGACGACGACCGCTACGAGATCCGCGTCGGCGGTGCCGACGCCATCCGGCGCATCGTCGGACAGGTCGAGGCCCGCCACGAGGAACAGGGCGAACCGTACACCCTCGACGCGGCGTTCGTCGTCGCGCTCCGCGACCGCCTTCCGGAGGGCGCGGTCCAGCCCTACGTCTGCGAGGTCGACGGCGAGTTCGCGGGCGGGATGGTCGCGCTGGCCGACGACGAGTGCGTCTACCGCTGGCAGGGCGGTGCGAAACACGACGCCGACGTCCCCGTCAACGACCTCGTCGACTGGGCCATCATGACCGACGCGATGGACGACGGCGTCGCCCGGTACGACCTCGTCGGCGCGAACGAACAGCGCCTCTGCAGCTACAAGGCGAAGTTCGCGCCCGAACTCGTGCGCTACTACAGCATCGAGCGCGGCACCCGGATGATGAACCTCCTCTCGGACGTGTACAAGCGGTTCCGCTGACGACCCCGACTTTTTCGATCGCGGCGTCGATTCGTCTTCGACAGCGATAGCTCGACGCTCGTCTCGCGTCAGAGCTGCGGAGCGGTCGACGAAGGTAACCGGGACGCCCGTCGCGACTGCGGGACCGGAATCGGCCGGTAGCTGTGGGTCAGCGCCGGGTGACGCGCGCGCGTCCCGGGAGTCCCGGCATCCCGTCGTAGAGCCAGAGGAGGAAGACTGCGCCCAGCAGCGCCAGTTCGAGCGCGACGTAGCCCGACAGCCCGGACTCCCCGAGACGGGCGAGGTAGTCGCCGAAGTACCGCGAGAACTGCGCGAGCAGTCCGGGACTCTCCGTCTCGGGCGGCGCGGGGACGACCGGCCAGAGGAGGAAGGCGAGGTTCGGCGGCCGGCCGAGCAGCGCCGGGTAGACCACGTCGCCCGCGAGGTGCGAGCAGTAGCCGACCGCGAACGCCACGCCGACGTCGGCGCGGTTCGCGCGGGCCGCCAGCGCGAGGGCGAACGCCGACAGCGGCGCGGCCGTCAGCAGGGAGTGCGCCAGCGAGTGCCCGCTCGGCAGCACCGACAGCGACCACGCCAGGGGCTTGTCGACGAGGTCGGGCAGCTGCGTGGCGACCACGAGGACGACGACCGCGTCGCTCCGGGGGGAGTGGCGCGCCAGCAGGTGGCTGTACGCCGAGTAACAGAGATACCCGACGGCGAGGTGTTCCCAGGGCCACATCGTCACCTCGCCTCCGTCTCGAAGGTCGCGGTCACTGCTCCCCTCCGGACGCCGCGGTCACGTTGATCCAGATGTGGGCGTGCTGGTCGGCGTTGCTCTTCGCGGGGTCCGCGGGCGGTTCGCCCTCGTAGAGGAGGTACGTCAGTCGCAGGTCCTCGCCCGTCATCGTGGGCTCGATGTGGTCGCGGGTCCGCCACGTCTCCCCGGCCGCGACGCTGTGCTGCGTGCGCCGGAGTTCCGTCTGTTCGACCACGCTTCCGCCCCTGCCGGCGGCCTGCTCGACGCGCTGGAGTTCGACGACGAGCGTGTACTCGACGGTGCGCCCCTCGTGGTTCTCGACGGCGACCGTGAGGTGCTCGTCCCCGCCAACCGTGACGTTCTCGGGGTAGCCCGCCTCCACGAGGTCGCCGTCCTCCCCGCGCGTGAGCAGCGAGAGGTGCGAGAACCGTTCGCCGTCGGTCGGGACGGCGACGGCGAAGCCGATGCTCGTGGTCGCGGCCACGATCGCCAGCGCGAGCGCGACGTTCAGCGTCGCGTCGACGCCATCCTCGTTGTCGGTGACGCTCTCGCGGAGTCGCCCCGCCAGCGACCGCAGCGGTACGTCGTAGCGGTCGTCCGGGGAGATGCGCGCTCTCCGCACCGCACCGCCGGCGACGCCGACGAACGTGAGGCCGCTGACCGACGCCAGCACCGTCAGCGGGGTGAACCCGACGCCGGCGAGCGAGAGCGCGACCCACAGCGGCGGGAGCAACGCGACGCTCGTCCCGAAGGCGAGCGCGAGCCGCTCACCCGCTGTGATTCCCTTTTCCCGTCGCCGGGCGACCGTCCGCACCCAGCCGTCGGCGTGCTCCGGGCCGGACCCGGGGAACAGCGCCGCGAGAACGGCGTACCCCGGCGCGAAGAAGACGAGCGGCAGGCCGAGCGCGACGGCCAGCGGCGTTCCGCGGACGAGCGGTTGGGAGAGCGCGAAGTCGACGACGCCGACGAAGGCGACCAGCGCGGCCAGGTCCAGGGGAAACGCCGCGAGGGCGTCGAACCGTCTCACCCCGGAGTCGGCCGCGTCGTGACTCATGGTCCCTCCGACCGACGCGTCGTCCTCGCTCGATGCAGCGTCCTCGCGCCGTGCTGGTCCGTCGTAGATCCGGGAGCCATGTCGCTCAACTCCCGTCGGCCTACCCCGGGACGGCACTTTGTTATCCTGCACGTACTCCGTGCAGCGGTGCGCTGAGGCTGTCGAGAGGCTTTGGACCGCTCGAACTCCGGGGACGCCGTTCGCACTGTTCCGCCGACGCAAGTGGTGCTTACTGGCCGAAACGGAGCGCATAACAAAGAGAGATACCCGTGTATCCCCGTTGCAACCCCGGCGTGGGGTGACGCGTAACGACGGTGATTTCCCCTGAATTGGACACACACGACCGACGACGGAGACGTACAGGATTCCGAAGACGACGTCATGTTCGCCGTGGACACCGACGAGCGCGACGGACGGGTCGCCGTCATCGCCGACGTGAGTCGAGACGACGCCTGGATAACGATGTCGCTGTCCGCGGCCCAGTCTCTCTCGCAGTGCTGCTAGTTCGAGCGCTCCGCGTCGTCCGGCTCTCTCCGGCGGGCCGGCGCGAACGCGCTCGCTTCCCGTCCCGGTTCGGCTCCCGAGGAGGCGACACGTCGGACTCTCGCCGTCGCCGTCCGAAATCGTTACGAGGCTCGCTACCGAACGGTCACGCGTGATCGCCAGAAACTCGGCGTCCGTTCTGACGGTTCAGGGAAGGGTGGCTCAGTGGTAGAGCACCACCGTTTGACGGTGGGAGCCTGACAGGCTTCGCGTGGTTCGAATCCCGCCCCTTCCGCTGTCTGCGACGATCTCGCGCGCCCATTCCCGTCTGAATTACCAGGTCCGGAGTACCGAGTACGGTTCCGGGGAGTACGGGAGTCGTTAACCCAGGAGATACCGGGTCCACGGATACCGCTCGACGAGCGGCTGCCCACCGACTTCGTACTGTTCGATACACTGGTCGAGGCCGAGAATCCGGCCAGCACCGAAGGCAGCGACCGAGAGGAACACGAGCATGTACGCGATCTGTCTCAGCGGGGGCCGATCGGCGTCCGTTCAGTGACCGGGTCCTCGGGTCGGAGGTCGGCCGCCACCTCGCCCATCGTCCGAACGGCGAGGTCGGTCGCCTCGCGCGCGGCGTCCAGGTGTTCGAGGACGGCGCGCAGTCGCCGGAAATCCCGCTCGTCGACGAGGTCGCTCGGACGCAACCAGAGGTGGAAGACGCCCTCCTCGTCGGCGGCGCGGTCGATGCCGCGCCTGGTGGCCCGGAGCATCGGGTCGTCCCAGGTACGCTCGAGGACCGTCCGCGGCCACCCCTCGAAGCCGAAGAGGTGCATCGACGCCGGGACGTCGACGAGTCCGTGGTCGTCGACCGTCGGCTCTACCAGCGGCGGCGTCGTCCCGCTCACCGTCAGGTCGACCGCCTTGGCGAGGGGCCGGACCACCGTGTCGTCGTACCAGAGCGTCGGCCGGGTGCCGCGATAGCAGGTGAACCCGTACGCAGCGAGCACGTCGCGGTGCCCGACGTCGTTCCCGGGAAAGGCGAACGACTGGAGCGAGAAACCGGCGTCGTCGGCGGCTTCGACGTTGGCCCGCGTCTCGGCGACCGCGACGTCGCGGGTCGTCCGTTCGTCGCCGAACGCCACGTGGGAGAACGTGTGGCCGCCGATTTCGTGGCCGGCGTCCGCGTCGGCGACGGCCTCGACCAGACCGTCGCCGAACCAGGGCGGCGCGGAGGCCACCGACCCGCCGGGGTCGTCGTCGAACCAGTCGTCGGTCGGCGTCGCGTGGTCTCTGTGCTCGCCGTCGCACTCCCGGAGGAACAGGTGGCCGACGATGGCCCACGTCGCGGGTACGTCGAACTCGTCCAGCAGGTCCAGCAGTCGCCCCCACGACTCGGAAGCGACCGCCTGGCGTTCGGGGAACTCCGACGAGTCGTGGAATCCCCACGCGAGTTCCGCATCTACGGAGAGAACGACAGCAGTCATTACTCGAATGACTGCGACCGGTCTGCGATTAAACCGCACAGACCGTTCACGCCGGTTCGGCCACGTAAGCCCAAGTTGTCCCCGGTCACTCCCCGGTTACGTGTCACCGTTCACTCCACGGTGACGCTCTTGGCGAGGTTTCGGGGTTTGTCGATGGGCCTGTCGAGCATGTCCGCCGCGTGGTACGACAGGAGCTGGAGCTGGACGTTGGCGAGGACGCCGGCCACGTCGGGATGGGTCTCCGGAACGGTCAGCACGGACTCGGCGTGGTCGAACGCCGCATCGTGATCGTCCGTCGCCACCGCGACGACGGGCGCGCCCCGGGCCTCGACCTCCTTCACGTTGCCCAGCGTCTTTTCGTGGTCTCGACCGTTGAAGACGGTGAACACGGGCGTCTCCGGCGTCACCAGCGCCAGCGGGCCGTGCTTCAGTTCGCCGGCCGCGAACCCCTCGGCGTGCTCGTAGGATATCTCCTTGAACTTGAGCGCGCCCTCCAGCGCGACGGGGAACCCGGTGTCTCGGCCGATGAAGAAGTAGGCGTCGCTGTCGCGGTACTGCTTCGCGACGCGGCGCGCCTTCGTGTAGTCGAGCACCTGCTGGACCTGGTCCGGCAGGTCCGAGAGCGCGGCGAACAGCTCCTCGGCGTCGTCGCTCCGACTTCCCGTCACGTCCCGCACCAGGCGCTCGCCGAGGAGAGCGAGCGACACGACTTGCGAGGAGAACGTCTTCGTCGCGGCCACGCCGATTTCGGGGCCGGCGCGGATAAAGAGCGCGTCGTCGCACTCGCGAGCCGCGGTCGACCCGACGACGTTCGTCACCGCGACGGTGCGCGCCCCGGCGGCACTGGCTCGGCGGAGGGCCGCCAGCGTGTCGGCCGTCTCGCCGCTCTGGGTGACGCCGACGACCAGCGTCTCCCCGTCGACCGGCGGCGGCGACGTGGCGTACTCGCTGGCGAGGAAGGCTCGCGCGGGGACGTCGCGAGCCCCGAGGAGCCGAGCGCCGACGATGCCAGCGTGGTAGGAGGTGCCGCAGGCGACGAACTGGACCCGGGAGACGTCCTCGAACGTGCCCGGCGGGAAATCCTCCAGCGCGACCTCCCCGGCCTGTGCGTCGATGCGCCCGCGGAGCGTCTGCCGGAGCGCCGCCGGCTGTTCGTGTATCTCCTTGAGCATGTAGTGGTCGTACCCCCCTTTGCCGGCGTCCTCGGGGTCCCAGTCGACCGTCTGGATCGTTCGCTCGACCGCGTTCCCGTCCAGGTCAGTGATGACGTGGCCGTCCGGTCGCGCGACGACCACGTCGCCGTCGTCGAGGTAGATGACGTCGTCGGTGAAATCGAGAAACGCCGGCACGTCGGACGCGAGGAAGTACTCGCCGTCGTCGACGCCGACGACGAGCGGTGACCCGCTTCGGGTGGCGTACACCGCGTCGCTCTCCTCGACCAGCATGGCGACCGCGTAGCTCCCCGACAGCCGGCGGACCGTCCGCCGGAACGCCGTTTCGGGCGAGACGCCCTCGGCGAGGTGCTCCTCGACGAGATGAGGGATGACCTCCGTGTCGGTGTCGCTGTCGAAGACGTGGCCGCGCGCCCGGAGTTCCTCGCGGAGCGCTCCGTGGTTCTCGATGATGCCGTTGTGGACGACGGCGACGCGGTCGCCGCAGCCGGTGTGCGGATGGGCGTTCGCGTCGGTCGGCGGGCCGTGGGTACTCCAGCGCGTGTGACCGATGCCGAGGCCACCGGAGGGCGTCTCGTCGGCCAGCATGTCCTTCAGCCGGGAGATCTCCCCTTCGCGCTTGAAGACCGAGGGGTCACCGCCGTTCTTCACCGCCAGTCCGGCCGAATCGTACCCCCTGTACTCCAGGTTCTCGAGACCGACCAGCAGTTCGTCGACCGCGTCGTCGGAGTCGCCGACGCAGGCGATGATGCCGCACATCAGGCGACCACCCCCTGCGAAGCGGAGTCGTTCGAGCGTTCGGACGGCTCGCGGATCGAGCGTCCGGACGTCCGGTCGACGGTACTTCGGGCCGTTGCTGCCGTTCTGATGACTATCACTGCGTTCGAATGTGGAAAGATACGTTCAAACATACACACTCACCCCCCTGAGACTCCCTTCGATTGCACGCTCGGCGACGGCGCTCTCGGACCGCCGTTCGTGACGGCGGTGTGGTCGTGCTGGACCGCTCATGGATGCTCGACCGGTCCTGATTCGTACTGGTCCAGTGCGACCCGACTGAATAACGTTCGCCTAGCGTTCGGGAATCTCATAGGTAACTCGCCTCCGCTGTGTCCAGAGCACCTCAACAGGCCACTGTCGAGGGCCGAACGGTATCTATGAAACCCCGGTAACCACCTTTGTTATACGCTTGCTGAACTGTCCGCAGGGCCGGCCTATGAGCCATAGCTCCGCCGTACCCGGCGACGGCGTCGGCCGAACGCCCGGCCAGTCCTCGCGGTTGAACGGAAAGAAAACGGCCTCAAGCGTGGATAGCGGACGGTTTGAGCCAGACGACGAAGTCGTCGCCCCGACGGACGACGCCGTGGACCGACTCGCTCTCGACAGACTCGTCCAGCTCCTCCTCGTCGACGCTCACCACCTGGCTCACCTCGTCGATGAGCCACCCGGTGCTGCCCTCCCCCTCCGTATCGAAGACGACGACGCGGTCGCCCGTCTCGGAGTCGTCGAGTTCGAGCACCGTCTTCGGGTTGACGATTGTCGTGGTCGTCCCGCGGAGGTCCATCACGCCTTCGACGTGCGGCTTCGAGTTCGGTAACTGGGTCAGTTTCTCACGATCGACGATCTCGTCGACGTGCGCGATGTCGACGCAGTACCGTTTGTCCTCCAGACGGAAGACGAGTACCTGGACGTCTGCAACGCTTTTTGACATACCACTCTTTCCCCACGGTGTCTACTTTACTGTTCCGCCGTCCGGCAGTTCGTCGGCTATCACTCGATCATCAGTTCACACTCACATCCTCTTTTTGAACTCTTTCGATGTTGGTTCCGACAGGTAAGTGGCGGTATCTTTTTATGGGGCGGTTATCAAACCCGATAACCGATGGGGTCCGTGGAACTGCTCCGGGTGCTCGGCAACAAGTACAACGCCGAAATACTCAGCGCAACCAACGAGCCGAAGTCCGCCCAGGAGCTCAGCGACGAACTCGACATTCCGATCGCGACCAGTTACCGCCGCATCGAGGAGCTCACGGAGGCCGACCTGCTCGAACTCTCGGGTAGGGGGTTCTCTGACGAAGGGCGACGAACGAAGGTGTACCGGCGCGACATCGACAGCCTCCAGGTGACGTTCGAGACCGACGACATAGACGTCACCATCGAGGACCGCCCCGAGGCGGAGAACTCGCTGGTCGACGTCTGGCGCGACCTCAAAAACGAGTGACGATGCAACCATAGAACTACTCTACGTCGGTTTCAGCCTCACCCTCACCGTCGCGGGGCTCTCGATGGTCGGCTTCGCCGTCCGCGCCTACCAGCGGACGTCGCGTCGCGCGCTCTTGCATCTCTCCGTCGGATTCACGCTCATCGTCGCAGCCGCCACGGCGACCACGGTGAGCGCGTTCCTCACGGGTTTCGAACGGACCCCCGTTCTCCTCTCGGTCAACTACCTGCTCACGACCGCCGGGTTCCTATCAGTTATATTTGGAATACTGTCGGACTTATATTCCTCCTCTTCTCTTGTGAAGAAAACGACCGTCCTGGAACTGGAAGCGTCTGTTCTAATGACCTCGGGACTCCCCTCTTCGAGCGCGGAGCGCATCGTCACACGAAAGTTATATTTTTGGCGCACGACACCAATCGCAAGCCGTGACCTCGCTGTTCACCCTGGAGAAGGAAAACGACGTCGACGAACTCACCTCGGTGCTCGAAGCGAGCGACAACGAGGGGGTCCGGCGTCGCGCCGCCGAGATACTCGGCGACGTCGACGCGCCGGACGAGGAGGTCGTCGACTCGCTGACCGTCGCCGCCCGCGAGGACGACGACGCCAGGGTGCGGGCAGCGGCCATCGACGCGCTGGACCAGCGCGAGGCGGTCGAACAGCTCATCACCGCCATCGTCGGCGAGGAGGTCGACGGCGGCCAGGCGGAGTGGGCGCGGGCCGAGGAGTTGACGAACGCGCTCACGTCGGAGCAGCCGGAACTGCGGATGGCCGCGGCGAACGTGCTCGGCCGCATCGGCAGTCGCTCGGCGACCGACGACCTCGTGAGTCGACTCTCCGACCCCGACCATCGCGTCCGGGCCCGAGTGGCGAGAGCCCTCGGACGACTGGAGGACAGGCGCGCCGTCTCGGCGCTCGCCGAACTGCGGAACGACGAGCAGGCCGAGGTGCGACGAGAGACCGCGGAGGCGCTCGGTCGGACGAAAGGCGACGAGGCGCTGGCGGCACTGCTGGCGATGCTCGACGACTCCAGCGAGGCGGTTCGACGCATCGCCGCCGGCTCGCTTGGCGAGTTCGGGAGTCCGAGGGCGCTTGACGCGCTAGTGGGCCTCCTCGGAGACGACTCCGACACGGTCCGGCGGGCGGCGGTGTTCTCGCTCGTCGAACTGCTGTCGAACGTGCCCGCAGAACGAAGTCACGAACTGCGCCAGACGATGGTCGAGCGGTTGAGCGCGACCGACCACCGCGTCGTGGTCTCGTCGCTGGTCGAAATCCTGGAGGAGGGGTCGCAGGCCCACCAGCGGCGGAACGCCACCTGGCTGCTCGGGCGAGTCACCGGCAGCCAGAACCGCTGGGCGGCCATCGAGGCGCTGGTCGACGTGCTGGACGACGACGACGAGATGACGTCCCAGTTCGCGGTGACGAGTCTGGCGACTATCGGCGGCGAGTCGGTCGAGACGGCGCTGCTCGAACTGCTCTCGAACAGGGAGGCGAGCACCGACGCGAAGGCGATGGCGGCGTTCGGCCTGGGCAAGGTCGGCGGTGAACGCGCCCGCAAACGACTGGACGAACTAGTCGACCAGACCGACGACGAGGAGGTCCGTAAGCGAGCGTTCGCCGCCCTGTCGAAACTCGGCGGACGAGGGTAAGGTACCCGACCGTTCGAATCGGGGGGAGCGTTATCTCGTCTGAGATTTTACTAAAGTTTTATGTCCGGATGGTGTCTTGCTTCGCCAGAGATGGTCACGGACACGCTCGTACGACTTTTGCAGGCTATCGGTGACGGCAACGAGACGTCAGGCGAGTCTCGGAAACGAATCACGTTCGACGGCGGCACCGACACCGACGGGGTTTCGGTATCGAAAGTGACAGGAGTATCGCCGGATTCGCTCGACGACATCTACGGCGGCACCGACGCCGACGAGGAACTGCGGCGGGCGCAGGCCGACCACCTGGACGAACTGTTCACAAATCCGGACGCGGCCATCGGGAACGCCGCGACGCTGGGACGCAGACACGCGGACGCCGAGCTGTCGGGGGCAGTGTACGCCGCCACGTACGGCGCGGCGTTCGAGGAGATGACCGAGAAGATATTCGACCGGCTCGCCCACCGTCTCGGCGACGACAACGAGGCTGTGTCGAGCGAACTCCAGCGCGCTCAGTCGGAGCTGGTGGACGGTATCTGGGCGGGCGTCTCCGGGATGCAGACCGGACTGGAAGCCCACGAGAGCAGCCGGACGGCCGGAGACGACGGGGAGTTCGACGTCGACGACGACGACCTCCTCGACGGGCTCGGGGTCCCCGTGTTCATGATCTGTTCGGACGCCAGGGTTCGAGCGTGGAACAGCGCCATCGAGAACCTCACCGGCGTGACCGCCGAGGAGGCGAGCGAGTTCGACGGCGTCTCCGAGGCGTTCTACTCGGACGGCCGTCGGACGAAGACCCTCGCGGAGAAAGTCGTCGAAGCGCCGGAGAACGCCGACGAGGTCTTCGACGTCGAGCGGGCGGACGCCGAACGCACCCTCTACCGGGACGAGGGGACGATGGTCGGCCCGGACGGCGAGGAACGGAAGATAACGTTCGCCGCGAAACCGATCTACGAGGACGGCGAGCTGAAAGCGGTCGTCGAGACGGTGCGCGACAGGACGGAGGACGTCCGTCGTCACGAGAGCGTGACCGCGCTAGTCGAGGAGGTCGGGAGCACCCTGACGGCAATGCGGCAGGGGGACCTCTCTGCGCGCGCGGACTTCACCGACGAACACGGCGTGCTCGACGAGCAGCTCGTCGGCGTCGCCGACCAGGTCGACGACATGGCCGAGCGCTTCGAGACGCTGGCGATGCGCGTCGACGACCAGGCCTCGGAGCTGGCGGATTCGGTCGAGGAGGCGTCGACGTCCGCCCACCGGATAGAGGACCGGGTGGACGAGCAGACGGAGCTGCTGTCGATGGTCGCGACCGAGATGGAGAACTTCAGCGCGAGCATGCAGGAGGTCGCCGCGAGTTCGGACCAGGTCGCGTCCGCGGCAGAGCAGGCGAAAGCGGCCGCCGACAGCGGTCTCGACTCCAGCGAGGGTGCGCGGGAGGCGACTGAGGAGGTCATCGAGATGAGCGACGACCTGGTGGAGACGGTGACGGAACTCGAGTCCCAGATGACCGAGATAGAGGGAGTCGTCGAAGTGATCGCCGAGGTGGCCGACCAGACGAACCTGCTCGCGTTGAACGCGAACATCGAGGCCGCCCGCGCGGGCGAGGCCGGCAGCGGGTTCGAGGTCGTCGCCGACGAGGTGAAAGAACTCGCCAACGAGACGCGCGAGCACACCGAGGAGATCGCCGAACGCATCGAGGAGATACAGTCGCAGGCCAACGAGACCGTCGTCGCGGTCGAGGAGTCGAACGAACAGGTCCAGTACGCGGGCAGCGAGATCGAAGACGCGCTCATCGCGCTGGAGGAGATCGCAGACGCGGTCGACGAGGCGGCGACCGGCGTGACGGAGGTCGCGGAGGCGAACGACGAGCAGGCCCAGAACGTCGAACAGGTGATGGCGACCGTCGAGGACGTTCGCGACACGACCGGCGAGGTCCAGGAGGCGACGGAGGACATCGTCGACGCGAGCAGGGAACAGACGACGGCGATCAACGAGCTCGCCGAAAGAGTCGACGACCTGACAGCCGGATCGGCCGGTGAGCAGCAGGTTCTGGACGACTGACCCCGTTGGCTTTCACGTATGAGCGAAGGTGAACACAAGATAGCGGACACGCGGGGGAAGTTCCTTCAGGCGATGAAGGACGGTCACAAGATGACCGACGCCGACTGGACCAGTGGCCGCATCCTCCTGTCGAACAAGCGCCTCGTCCTCGCGGGCAACGAGGGCAAGCGAACCATCCAGCTCTCGAACATCGAGAGCATGAGCGGCCGGTACGACGTGAACCAGACGGTCGCCAGCGTGTCGGACTACCTGAGCATCGAGGTCGGCGACGACGTGCTGCTGGTCTCCTCGAACATGGACATCGACGAGTTCGAGGCGAAGCTGTACGGCGCGATGCTGAACCAGACGATGATCCTCACGAAACACCCCGCGGTCGAGGGGGGCGTCGTGCAGGACACGGATTGGGAGCGCGCCCGCGTGAAGATAGAGGTCGGCGAAGTCGGCATCGCCGTCGCCAGCGGCACCTTCATCCAGATCGAACTCGACGACGTCGGCCAGGTCGACACCGCGAAGCGGACGGTCGAGGGCGAGAGCCGGACCGTCCTCGAAGTCGAGCACACGGAGGGCGACACGAGCATCCAGACGTACATCTCGGGGAAGGCCCAGCGGTGTTCGCTCCTCGGCTCGCTGTTCCGGAAGGGCGAACAGCAGAGCAGGGCCGGCGTCGAACTCGACGAGATGGAGAAGGAGGTGCTGATGGCGCTGTACACCGGCGTCTCCTCGTTCGAGATTCCGGACTTCCTGGGAATGGACGTCGACCGCGTCGAGGAGATATTCGAGCGCCTCATCGAACTCGACGTCCTCGAAGAGGTCCGGAAGCGGCGCGAGGTCAGCCTGAAGACCCGCGGCCGGAACATCGCCAGCGAGTCCATCAGCGAGAAGTGACGACTCGCGGCTCCGCAGTTCTCACTCCGCGACGAGCGCGGCGTCGAGCACTTCCATCGGATGGCGAATCTCGTAGCCCGTCCCGTGTTCCATCTGCATCGCGCAGGTCGGGCACTCGGTCATGCCGGTCTCGCCGTCGACGCTCTCCATGTGGTCGAACATCTCCTCGCCGATGGCCATCGAGACGTCGTACTTCTCGGATTTCCAGCCGTAGGTGCCGCTGATTCCCGAACAGGAGTCGCCGACGTCCTCGGGGTTCGCACCGTCGACGTCCGCGAGGAGTTCGACCGCCTGTCCGGCGATGCCCTGGTTGCGGGCGTGGCAGGGGGCGTGGTACGCCAGGTCGCCGAACTCCTCGTCCGGGACGTTCGACTCGGCGAGTTCGCCGGAGAGGTCCTCGTTCACCCGGAGATACTCGAGCGCCTCGTAGGTGTTCGCCGCGACCTTCGCCGTGCCGTCGAACGAGTACAGTTCGGGGTACTCCTGGCGGAGCGCCATCGAACAGGAGGTACAGGAACAGACGACGTCGTAGCCGCGCTCGACCAGCGCGGCCAGCGTCTCGACGTTGAACTTCGCGGCGCGGCGGGCGTCGTCTCCCATCCCGTTGGCGAACATCGGCGTGCCCGAGCAGCGCTGTTCCGGCACGGCGACCTCGTAGCCGAACGACTCGAACACGCGGACGAGCGCCTTCGCCACCTCCGGCGTGTTGTAGTTCGAGTAGTCGCCGTGGAAGTAGGCGACGCGCTTCTCCTCGTTCTCGACCGCTTCGCCGCGCTCCTCGCGGGCCGCTCTCGCCCGGCGTTTCGAGGCCTCGCTGCCGCCTCGCTCCTCGAACCAGTCGCGGAACGTCTGCTCGGCGAAGGCGGGGAACTCCCGCTCGCTGGTGATACCGAGCAGCTTCTCGTTCACCCACTTCGTCACGGGATTGCTCATGATCGCGTTCGTCAGGCGAGGGAACTTCGACCCGAGCGGCGCGAGTCGCCCGTAGTTCGCCAGGATGCGGTTGCGGACGTACTCCCGCGAGAACGTGTCCATCTGCTCGTCGACGTACTCCTCGCGGGCCGAGTTGTGCATCTGGGAGAGCGGAACGTCCGAGGGGCAGGCGTCGTCACAGCGCATGCAGTTCGAACACGACATCACCGAAGAGTCGATGTCGTGGTCCTCCTTCCGCTTGAGCCGCCACTGTTCGGGTCCCTGGAACTTCGGCCCCGGGAAGTCGTCGTCGACCTCCGCGACGGGACACTCCGTGTCGCAGGTCGAACACTTGTAACAGTCGTCGGACCCCGGTCTGAGGTCCATCGATTCGCCGGTGAACACGTCGGTGAGTTCGTCCTCTGTCATCGTTTCTGGCTCGTCGTCGTTTCGTCGGTCGGTTCGTCGGCGGCGCGTTCGTCGGTCGCCCGTCGCTCCACGCTCATCTCACCGCCTCGCTCGCTCGCCGCCCCGCGACGACGCCGGTCGACAGCGAGACGCCGCTGCCGGACTTCTCGGCGGCGAAGTCGTACCCGCCGAGGACCGCGCCGGCGGCCCGGAGGTTGTCGAACGTCGGGTCGCCGTCCGCGTCCGCAGGCCGCAGGTCGTCGTCCGTCTCGACGCCGAACCGCGCGAACGGGTGGTCGCCGAAGGCGTCCTCGTCGAACCAGTCGTAGCGGTCGTCGGGCGCGGCGACGCGGCAGTCGAAAATCGGTTCGCGCACGCCACTCCGGTCGGAGTCGATGCCCTTCCCCACCAGGCCGCCGGTCGCGAGCACGAACTGGTCGGCGTGGTGGGGAACGCGTGCCCCGTTGCGCTCGACGACGACCGCGTCGACGCGGTCGCCCGACTCTCCGGAGCGCTCGTGGTCCACGACGGGGTTCCCGGAGGTCAGCGCCACGTCGGCCTCCCGCAGCGCGGCCTCGAACCGGGACTGGAGGCGCATCCCCGGCAGGCTCGGCGGGGCCATCGGCACCTCGAAGACGTCCGCTCCGAGCAGGGATCGCAGGTCGGCCCGCACCTCGTCGGGGTGGTCCAGGCCGAGCATCGCCGGGAAGCCGACGCGCTCGGCGTCGCCGAGATTGGGTTTCACCTGCTCGGCGAGCGCCTCCCGGGCGGGGACGGTCGTCGAGACGCCGGCGGGGCCGCCCGCCCGTTCGACGCGCTCGTTCTCGTCGAGGGCGCGGGCGAGTCTGGTGACGGCGGCGTCGGCGCGGAACCCGCCGGGGAACCGGGTGGTCGCGCCCCGGACCGCGAACGGGACGCCGGCGGCTTCGAGGTGGTCGGCGGCGAGCGCGGCGTCGAAGTCGACGACCGTCTCGAACCCCACGAGCACCGCGTCGCGGCGGTCGCTCGCGAGTCCCGCGCCGACGCTGTCGGGGTAGCGGGCGGTCGGCTTGACCGTCCCCCCGAACGTCGGCACGAGGGCGTTCCTGTCGGTGTGGTCGCCCGCGTAGCCGGCGACCTCGTCGAACAGGGCGAGTCCCTCGCGCACTCCCTCGACGCCGACCCGGCGGTAGGGGTGTTCGTCCGGGAGGTCGGGAATCGCGTCGAAGGGGTCGACGACGGGGCCCTCGCCACCCGGCGGATAGCCGAGCACGTCGACCAGCCCGGAGGCCTGTCGGAGCGTGCTCTCCTTGTGGCTGATGACCCGGACCTGTGCTCCGTCCCGTGCGGCGGCGAGCGCGGCGGTCAGCCCCGCGAGACCGCCGCCGACGACGACCACGTCGTCCTCAATCGCCATCCTTCCCTCCGGCGTCGAAGGCGGCGAAGTCGACGTCCCCCCCGTTCGCGGGGTCGCGGTCCCGGTTCATCGTCGTCGCGTGCAGCGCGTAGTTCAGGGCCGCCTGCGAGAGCTGTTCGCCCCAGAGCGCGTGGCGCTCGCCCTTCCAGCGCTCCTCGAAGAGGTCGTCGAGCGCGTCGCGGGCCGCGGGTTCGTCGTGCTCCGGATGGAGTTCGGCGGCCATCCGGTGCGAGCAGAACCCACCCTGGCAGTTGCCCATCGACGCCCGGGTGCGGATGCGCGTCGCGTTGAGGTCGGTGCCCGCGTCGTCGATGGCGTCCCGGAGTTCCGCGCGCGTGACCGCCTCGCAGTCACAGAGCACGGGGTTGGTTCCGTCGGTGTCGAGCACGTCGTCGGCCTTGCTGCCGAGGCGCTGGACGCTCCGGCGGCCGACCGGCGAGCGCAGGCCGAACTCGTCCATGTAGTCCCGGAGGACGTCGAAGTCCTCGCTGCCCGGCAGCGGCTCGTCGGCGGTCCGGCAGCGCGCCCGGACGCCCAGTTCGTCGCAGACGTGGTCGGTGACCGTCTCCGCCATCATCCGGTAGGTCGTGAACTTCCCGCCGACGATGCTCGCGAAGTTGTCGAGGCCGTCGCGGTCGGCGTGGTCGAGCAGGAAGAAGTCCCGGGTGATGTCGGTCGAGTCGGTCGTTCCCCGGCCCGGCGGTTCGTACAGCGGGCGGACGCCCCAGAACGAGCGCACGGTCCGCGAATCGCGGAGGACGGGCACTAGTTTCGCGAGTTCGTCTATCAGCAGGTCGACCTCCCACTCCTCTTCCGGGTACTCCGCGGGGTCCTCGACCTCCTCGTCGGTCGTGCCGAGGATGGCCGTGGTCTCGTGGGGGACGACGATGTCGGCGTCGCCTTTCGGTTTGCAGCGGTTGACCACGGTGTCGACCTGCCGGCAGTTCATCACGACCATCGCGCCCTTCGAGGGTCGGACCGCGACGTCGACGCCGGCCATGTCGGCGAGCCGACCGGCCCACGCGCCGGTCGCGTTGACGACGTACTCGGCGGTGATGCGCTCGGTGGTGCCGGGGGTGGCGTGGTCGCGCTTGCCCGGGCCGCTCGCGTGGCGCACCTCGACGCCGACCACCGCCTCGTCGTCGACGAGCACGTCGGTCACCTCGGCGTGCGTCTCGACGCGCCCGCCGTGGCGCTCGGCGTCGGCGGCGTTGGCGACGCAGAGCCGGAAGGGGTCGACGGCGCCGTCCGGCACCGCGATGGCGCGTTCGACCTCCTCGGTCAGGTAGGGTTCGCGCTCGCGGGCCTCCCGGCCGGAGACGACCTCGGCGGGAATGCCGCAGTCCCGGCAGGCCGAGAGCTTGCGCTCGAAGTACTCGTCCGAATCCTCGGGCATCTGGACGAACAGCCCGCCCGTCATCTCGACGCAGTGGGCCGCGATGTCCCGGAGCACCTGATTCTCCTCGATGCACTCCCGGGCGCTCGCCGGGTCGGCGACGGCGTAGCGACCACCGCTGTGCAGCAGACCGTGCATCCGGCCGGTCGTACCGTGGGTGAGATTCCCCTGCTCGACGAGCGTCACGTCGACTCCCCGCAGCGCGAGGTCGCGGGCGATACCGCAACCCGTCGAACCACCCCCGACGACGAGGACCTCGGTGTCGGTCATTCGGTGGAGGATTGGACGGAGTTCACTTGAGGGTATCGCCAGATGCTGTCTGTCGGTTCGAATGTCGAAAGGAACAGGTAATAAATCAGTACGTTCCTGCTCCTTTTATGAAGTTAACTATTTTATACTCTGGTTCCAACTGCTTTCGTGTACGACGGCAACTAAACCGCGGCTAACTTCAAATCAATAAACGAACGATGTCAACTCAGAATACATACGTCGGCGCCATCGACCAGGGAACGACCGGAACGCGGTTCATGGTCTTCGACTACGAGGGGACCGTCGTCACGGACGCCTACGAGACGCACGAACAGTACTACCCCGAACCCGGCTGGGTCGAACACGACCCCCTCGAAATCTGGGCGAACACCAAGACGGTCATCCAGTCGGCGCTCGCCGACGCGGACATCGAGGCCGACCAGCTCGCCGCCATCGGCGTGACGAACCAGCGCGAGACGACGCTGCTGTGGGACCGCGACACCGGCAAACCGGTCCACAACGCCATCGTCTGGCAGGACCGCCGGACGACCGACCGCGTCGAACGACTGGAAGCGGAGGACAAGGCCGAGACCATCCGAGCGAAGACCGGGCTCCAGCCGGACGCCTACTTTTCGGCCACCAAGGCCGAGTGGCTCCTCGAGAACGCCGACCCCATCAAGACCCAGCGCGCCCGGCCGGCGGACCTCCGCGAGCGCGCCGGGGACGGCGAAATCATGTTCGGCACCATCGACTCGTGGCTCGTCTACAACCTCACCGGCGAGCACGTCACCGACGTGACGAACGCGAGTCGGACGATGCTGTTCGACATCCACGAGATGGACTGGGACGTGGACCTGCTCGACGAGTTCGGCGTCCCCGAGGCCTGCCTCCCCGAGGTCCGACCGTCCAGCGACGACGATTACTACGGGACGACCGACCCCGAGGGGTTCCTCGGGGCCGACGTACCGGTCGCCGGCGCGCTCGGCGACCAGCAGGCGGCGCTTTTCGGCCAGACCTGCTTCGACGCAGGCGACGCCAAGAACACCTACGGCACGGGAAGCTTCTTCCTGCAGAACACGGGCAACGAGGCCGTCGACAGCGACCACGGCCTGCTGACGACGGTCGGCTTCCAGCGGTCCGGCGAACCGGTCCAGTACGCGCTCGAGGGCTCCATCTTCGTCACCGGCGCGGCCATCGAGTGGCTCGAAGACATGACGCTCATCGAGGACGCCGCCGAGACCGAACAGCTGGCCCGCGAGGCCGACTCGACGGACGGCGTCTACGTCGTCCCGGCGTTCACGGGACTGGGCGCACCCCACTGGGACCAGCGCGCCCGCGGCACCATCGTCGGGATGACCCGCGGCACCAGGCGCGAGCACATCGTCCGCGCCACCCTCGAATCCATCGCCTACCAGACCCGCGACGTGGCCGAGGCGATGGAGGCCGACAGCGGCATCGAGGTGGAGAGCCTCAAGGTCGACGGCGGCGCTGTGAAGAACAACTTCCTGTGTCAGCTACAGGCGGACATCATCGGCACCGACATCGTCCGACCGGAGGTCGACGAGACGACCGCGCTGGGGTCGGCGTACGCCGCCGGCCTCGCGGTCGGTTACTGGGACGACCCCGACGAACTACGGAGCAACTGGCGCGTCGACCGCGAGTTCGAACCCGAGATGGACGGCGCCGAGGCCGACCGGAAGTACGACCGGTGGAGCGACGCGGTCGAACGCTCCCGCGACTGGGCACGCGACAGTGATAGCTGATGGCTTGGAGTGACCTCTGGGCGCTGGAGATGCTCCTCGCGGCGTTCGCCGGGGGCGCGTTCGGTGCCGCGCTCGGTGCGCTTCCAGCGTTCATCTTCACCGGGTTCATGGTCGTCGCGGGCGAGGCCGCCAACGTCGTCGGCAAGGCGGTCGCCGGGACCAGCGCGGGCACGGCGAGCGAACTCGCCGCGGTCGGCATCACGGGGTCCATCGCGTTCGGACCGCCGTTCTCGCCGGCTATCAGCTTCGCCGGCGGCGTGGCCGCGGCCGCCTACGCCTCGAAGAAGGGGTACATGGAGTCGGGCTTCGACTACCACAACGCGAAGGACATCGCGTTCGCGCTCGGCACGAAGCCGGACGTGCTCGCGGTCGGCGGCGCGTTCGGTGTCCTCGGCTACTGGTTCACCGTCGTGTCCTCGACCCTCGGCATGCCGTACGACCCCATCGCCATGGGCGTCGTGCTCTCCGCGTTCGCACACCGTCTGGTGTTCGGCTACGACCTGATCGGCGACACCAGCACCGGCCTCCTCAACATGAAGCCGTTCGAGGAGGGCAACCGTCGCGTCATCGGCGAGACCGCGACAGCCGAGGACGGCGGGAACGACCCCGCTGCGGACGGCGGAACCGAAGAGGGTCGGTTCGTCGTCGAACCGTGGCTCCCCCACCAGTACGAGTGGGCCAACGTGGCGACCATCGGCCTCGTCGTCGGCGTCCTCGCCGCGTTCATCGCCTACGAGACCGGGAGCCCGTTCCTCGCGTTCGGCATCAGCGCCGCGAGCCTCCTCTTCCTCAACTGCGGCGTCGAGAACATCCCGGTCACCCACCACATCAGCCTCCCCGCCAGCACCGCGGCGCTGGCGCTCGCGCCCGCCGGGGTGGCCGTCTCGCAGGTGCCGCCCGCCGAGGTCGCTGCGGCGGTTCCGCTGCTGCCCGCGCTCGTCGTCGGCGGCGTCTTCGGCGTCGTCAGCGCACTGGCGGGAGAAGTCGTCCAGCGGGTGTTCTACGCGCACGCCGACACCCACCTCGACCCGCCCGCGGCCGCCATCGTCGTCGGCACCTTCCTCGTCGCGGTGCTGGCGGCGGTCGGCGTGTTCCCCCAGGCCGTCTGGGTGCCGGTCCCCTGAACGGACTCGCTTTCCTTTTCGACGCCGCGCTCGTCGGTCCGTGAACGACCCTGTAGATACTTGACCCTCTCCGTCGTGGGAGACGTGGGGGGTACGATGCAAGCAACGGAACCCGGGAACGGCGGGGACGGTCTCACTCGGCGGTCGTTTCTCGAGACCAGCGCGCTCGGGGCGCTCGCGGCCGCGGGCGCGAGCACGTCGGCGAACGCGCAGGCCGAGACGTACCGGTTCGGTGGCGAGGTGGTCGCGTGGCACGGTCGCGCGCCGTCGTCGATAGCGAACACCGACAATCCGACGCTCCAGTTAGAGCCCGGACAGCAGTACCGCGTCGTCTGGGAGAACCTCGACGGCCAGCCGCACAACTTCGCCATCAGGGACGGCCAGGGGAACGTGCTGGAGAGCACCGAGACGACGAGCGAGGAGGGGGCGACGCTGTCGCTGACGTTCACTGCCACGCCGGAGATGGTCGAATACATCTGCACCGTCCATCCGACGACGATGGTCGGGGACATACAGATGCCGGGCGGCGGCGGTGGCGGGGACGGCGACGGAGGCGGAAACGGGATACCGACGGACGCGTACTTCTTCGCCGGCGCGGTCCTGCTGGCGTTCGTCTCGCCGCTCCTGTTCGCTATCGTTCTCCTGTTCGTCGGGACGGGCGACCGGGGACCGCCCGGCGAGTAGCTCTCTGTAGCCCTCCGTATCGGAACGTATCGGTCCCCAGGAACGCTTTAGGGGGGCCGTTCCCAGCCTCCAGTCGTGCTCGACAGTCTCCAGCGCGAAGTCGACCTGCTCGCACGCGCCCTCCGGACCCTCTCGTACATTAGCGAGAACGAACCGGTCGGCATCAGGCGCACCGCGGGCGCGACCGACTACGAACACCACGAGATTCGCATCGCTTTCCGCCTCCTCGAAGAGGAGGGACTCGTCGAGGCGACGGAGCGGGGCGCGGTGACGACGGACGCCGCGACGGCGTTCCTCGGTAACTTCGACGACGACGTCGACGCCGTCGTCGCGTCGCTCGACGAACTCCCGTTTCCGGACCGCGAACCGCTGCACGCCGTCTGACCGGAAGCCGACGTTCCGCAACTCGCCCGCACGGTCGGGACGCGCTCGTTGCTCGCCGGCGGTCGTCCGGTAGTCGCGACGCTCGCGCTGCGGGGAGTCGACGGGACCCGCTATCCGGGCCACACGGGAGCGTACCGCCGCCTACAGTAGGGCCGCTCGGCCGCCCTACAACAGCAGGAACAGGAGGTACGGCACGCCGAACAGCAGCGCGGTCATGACGGCCAGTATCAGCAGGTACGACCCGACGGTGCTCGCCGCGGTCAGCCACGTGGGGTGGTCGAAGTCGGCGGGGAGGTTCATACGGTGACTTCGAGGACCCGACACCTAAACGCTACCGGACGGGGGCGGCGGCGTCCGGACGCCCCCATCAGCGCACGATGTCGCCGATGCGTCGCGGTTCGCCGCCGAGGTTCGGCTCCTCCTCAACCATCTGGAGCACCTCGTGGTCGGTCACGTCGAAGTAGGACTTCTGGGTCGCTTCCTCGACGAGGTCCTTCGAGAGCCGGAACTCCGTCCCCTGGTAGACTACGTCGACTCCGTCGTCGTCGAACGAGAGCGTTGTCATGTCACCGCGTTAGGCGCGGGCAGGTAAAAACGTACAGAAGTCGACGACGGTGGTCCGGGTCCTCGTGCCGACGGACCTCAGTCGACGCCGAGGTAGTCGCCGAGCGTCCGAAGCTCCGCCGGGTCGCGGCCGAAGACCGCCACGTCGCCGTCCGCAGTGGTGTTGTCGAACCGAAGCGAGCGATACTGGTCGGGACCCATCGGGAACCCGGGCACCGCGCCCATCACCGTCAGCCCGAGCCGCGCGAGGACCATCGGAACCGGCAGGACGACGAGCGACTTCCCCTCGGCGCGGTAGATCCGCTTCGCCACCTCCGCGAGGGTGAGCACCTCGGGACCGCCTATCTCGTACGTCTCGCCGCCGTGACCGTCCTCGACGGTCGCGCTTGCCAGCATCGGCGCGAGGTCGCCGACCCAGACCGGCTGGAATCGAGTTCTCCCGCCGCCGGGCAGTCCGGTCACGTACGGCGTCGTCAGCTTCTTCGTGAACGCGACGAACTCGCCGCCGTCGCCGAACACGACCGAGGGCCGGACGACGGTCCAGTCGAGCGACGACGCGCGGACGGCTTCCTCGGCCGCACCCTTGGCCCGGATGTACGCCGTCGCTCCGTCCGGGTCCGCGCCGAGCGCGCTCATCTGGACGAGTCGAGTGACGCCGTGGTCCTCGGCGGCCGCGACGACGTTCTCCGTCCCGCCGAGATGGACGGCCTCGTGGCTCGTGCCGCGCGGCGGCTGGAACAGCGGCGACAGCGCGACGAGGTTGACGACGGCGTCGCGGTCGGCGAACGCTCCCGCGATGGACTCGTACTCGGTCACGTCGCCCGATACCGTCTCGATGCCGGCGGGCAGGTCCGCCTCGTCGGGCGAGCGCGAGAGCGCGGCCACCTCGTGGCCCCGGTCGTGGAGTTCCCGCGCGAGCGCCGTGCCGACGAACCCGCTGCCGCCGACGAGTAAGGCTCTCATGGCAGACAGTTGACCCCGGAGGGTCTTTGCGTCACCCCGTGGCGTTCGTGACGCGCCGTGTCGTGCCGGCCGACTCGGCTAGTCGTGGCAGGTCGAGGTGATGCGGATGCCCTCGTCGCCTGCCTCGATGTGGATGTCGTCGCGCCGGCAGTCGCCCATCTGCCACTTCGCAGTTTGCCACATATCGTCGTTCACCCCGGCGCTCACCTGGTAGGTGCCCGCTTCGAAGAGTCCCTTCCGTCGCGCGACGTCGCCCGGCAGGAGCGTGAACTCCTCGTTGTACTCGGTCTCGGAGTCGGCGTCGTCGACGTTCACGTCCACCGTCCGTTGCTCCTCGAAGTAGCTCCGTACCACGAGTCCGACCGGTCGGGAGCGTTCCTCTCCGCCGTCGACCGGAACGAGCTCTGCGAGGCAGCCGCCGAGACCGGCGACGCTTGCGACACCGAGAAGTCCGACGAATCGACGGCGGTCCATGTCACGGTGACGTTTGGCACATCTACGACATAAAACTTCCTTCGGTCCGACGATACGTAACGACCGTGACACCCGGAGTCGGCGAATCGGCTTCGCCGACCGGCGGCCCCTGAGCGTCCGGAAACGACGGAGACGCGAGCTATCGCGTAGCTCCGACGACCGAAGGCTTATTTCGCGCGCTGGGTTATCTGGAGGTATGACCTCCGTCTTACCGCGCTCCGGGCCACGCTCGCTGCGACAGTCGACGTTCCGTCGGCCGGACGATGACGCTTGACGATCTCTGGTTTCTCGCCACCAGGGCTGAGCAACGCGCCGAACAGGCGTACCACCGCCTGACGGACACGTACTCGCAGTATCTGGAGTTCTCGCGCACCTACGACGTGTCACGGGGACGGTTTCGGACGCTCGCGCGCCGGGTCGACGACACCGGCGCACCGTACGGGGCGCACACGGTCGTCTACCAGCCCTCCGGCGAACTCCTGCTCGTCTGGCACGAGGGCGTCGACAAGTGGGTCCTCCCCGGCGGCGGCGTCCACGACGACGAGTCCTACCGCGAAGCGGCCGAGCGAGAACTCCACGAGGAAGCCGGTCTCGAAGCCGAGTACGAGGGACTGGCCATCGCGACGCGGGTCGCCATCCAGTGCGGCGAGTACTCGACGTGGGGCGTCCTGCCGACGTTCCAGGCCCGCGCCGAGACGACGACGCCGACCGTCGACGACCCCGAGGGCGAGATAACGGACGCGAAGTGGTTCCGGGAACTGCCGGAGAACACCCGCGACCGCGACCAGCTGCGGACGTGGCGGGAACGGACGCTGCGCTGACTCACTCCTCGCCGTGCGTGACGCCCTCGCGCGCGTCGGCGTTCATCCGGCGGAGCGCCGCCCGGGCGTTGCCCGACTCGTAGCCGAAGAGCACGTTCTCGGCGTAAGCGTCGGCCACCTCCGCCGCGTGGATGAGGTCGTCCACGTCGATGTCCACGGCGTACAGTTCGACGCTGAAGGGCGTATCGAGGGCGTCCTCGAACCCGCTGGCGATGACCTCGAGCCAGTAGGTCGTCGAGTAGGCCATGTCGTACAGCGGGACGACGAACTCGTCGACGTGTTCGGCGAGCGCGTCCAGGTCCAGCCCGGCGCGCTCGTAGAGGTGGCCGGGGTAGGGGTCGGGGTAGAGCGTGAAGTAGGTCGTTCCGGGGATGCGGTCGGTCGCCTCTGCGACGAACTCGGTGACGACGTTCGCGCGCCACTCCATCCGGTCGTCGTACTCGCTGTCGGCGAACCGCTCGTTGCACGTCTCGCAGTGACAGTACTCCGCCCGCGGGAACCCCACGTCGTCCAGGCGCACGTCGGGGTTCGCCGCGGCGCAGTCCTCGACCATCTCCAGCAGCCCCTCCCGGTAGGCGTCCCGCGTCGGACAGACGTACCCCCAGTCGAAGTACGGCTGGTCGCGCGTCGCGCGCTCGCCGTCCTCGCTCACCGGGACGAGCGAGGGGTCACGCTCGGCCGCCGCGCTGTCGCCGAAACAGGAGACCATGTTCACGCCCGTCTCGACCGGTTCCGTCGCGCGCCCGGTCACGTCCTTGACCTCGTAGAACCCCAGGTCGAACTCCGCCCACTCGAGTTCCTCCGGGTTCCGCGTCACCACGCCGTACATGTCACTTCGGGCTTGGCGTCCCGGCCGGTAAGCCGTTTCGGACTTCCGGACGATACGCTCGACCGCGGAGTTCGACCGCGAACTCGCCGGCGCGGCGGTCGAGTCGGAGACATCCATCGGAGAGGTCGCTCGTTCCGGCCGTCACGGTCGCTCCGAGCGTCCGTTCGGGAGGGTCAGTTCAGCCGCCAGATTTCGAAGTTGAGCGCCGTCGCGAACGCCACCCACGCGAGGTACGGCACCAGCAGCAGCGCCGCCCGGCGGTCGACGCGCGCGAAGAGCGCTATCGTCGCGACGATGGCGGCGAGCAGCGCGACGATGACCGCCAGCCCGCCCGCCGGCCACTGCATACCGAAGAACACGAGCGTCCAGGAGGCGTTCAGCGCGAGCTGCACGGCGAACGCTCCGAGCGCGAGTCGGTCCCGCTCGCCGCGCCAGACGAGATACAGCGCGACGCCCATCAGGAGGTACAGCGTCGTCCACACCGGCCCGAACACCCAGTCGGGCGGCGTGAACGCCGGTTGCTGGACCGTCGTGTACCACCCCGCAACGTCGTCAGCGGTGAGGAAGGCAGGCACGATACCCGCGAGTTCGCAGACGACGACGGCCGCGAGCAGGCCGGGCAAATCGTCGCGCGAGAAACCGGAACGGCCGGCGATGGTACCCATGGTCGTACGTTCGCTCTCCCCTCCCGTAGTTCTGTGGCCGACCGAGTCGGACACCGGCCGCAACTACTCCAGCGACTCCGCGTACGCGACGTCCACCTCGGTCGCCGTCGGGTACTCGCCGTCTAACGCTATCTGCCACCCGTGAAGGACAGTCGGGTCGTCCAGCGCGTTCGTGAGCTTCGTCCGCACGTCCAGCACGTCGACCCCGTAGTAGTCGTTCGGGACGCCGTGGAGGTACTGCAGCGCGGTCCGGAACAGCGACCGCATCCCGCCGTCGTCCTCGAAGTCGAAGTGCTTGTACGCGCCGGCCGCGACTTGGACCATCCCGTGGAGGAACTTCGATTCGGGGCGACCGCTGCCGTAGTTGTACCACTCGTCCTCGAAGCAGTCGTGGCTCTCGTGGAACTCGCCGGCGTTGTAGAGGCGCACGCCGTGCACCGTCGCCTGCCGGAGGGTGTCGTGCTCCCAGCGACCCTCACCGGGCAACCAGCCGGTCGGATTGCCCGAAATCGGCGGCCCGACGCTCGGGTCACGCGTGTGGTCGTCCATACCCCTCCGTACGGACCGCGTACCCCTGTCGTTTTCCCCGCCTCGCCGCGAGGGGGAGCGCGAAAGAGGGCGACCGTCGGTGTCGTCCGGAGTCAGACCGCGATGGAGGACGGCGGCGCGCGCGTTACTTCGTAGTCGCCGCTTTCGCGGACGCCGATGACCGCCCACTCGTACTCGGGATTCAACTCCCGCACCCGTTCGCGGAGTCGCGCGGCGTGTTCTTCCCACGTCACGAAACACCGGAGGTCGCCTCGCTCCGGCGCGTCGGAACCGTCGGTGAGCGCCGTCACGCGAACTTCTCGCCACTTCCGTTTGGCCCGGAACTCGTCGCCGTCTTCGAGCACTTCGTACCCGAGATCGTTGAATATCGACTTGGCCTCCTCGACCGGTGGCGTGTTAACAGGGGCCATTCGTTCGACGATACCACACGCCGCATAATAAATGTTCTTGCGCGCTCGGGCGTGGAACGAGCCCCTCCGAAGAACGGGTCAGCGTCGCCCGGCGCGGCGAAACTCGCGGGACGGCACGGACCGGCGGAGCGTCCGGACCAGCTTCGACGGTATCGACTCCTCCGGTTACTCGTGGGCGGCGTCCCACTCCGTCGCCTTCCGGAGGTTCTCACACCGGTTGCATTTGATTCGCCCCATCGTATCCATCGCCGTGTCGAGCGTCTCGCAGTGGCCGCAGTAGTAGCCGTACCGGCGCTCGCGCTCCGGAGAGCGATAGACGACGAAGAAGGGACCTTTCGAACCGCGCTCGCCGTCTTGCCGGCTGACGTACAGCGTCTCGCCGTCCGGCGTCGTCGTTTCCTCCATCGCCGCCGACTTGTCGCTCCATCGGTTTAGGGCTACTGGAGGCCGCTTCGCGCCGACTTCCCGCGTCGGCGTTCCGGCTCGCTTCGCCACTAAAACGCTCCGGCACGCGTCGTACTCGCTCGTCTCCCGTCGACTCCGCCCCGAAACCGGATGCCTAATTACTTAGGCGCGGCCCTTTTTATGCTTACTGTCTAGCGTAGCACTATGAGTTCTGATTCGCCAGGGAAGCCGGATTTCGTTCCGGAAGACGGCGAGGAAGCGAGCGGTCCTGACCTCGACTCGGTCATGGAACTGCTCGCCGACCGCCGTCGGCGATACGTGCTGTACTATCTGCAGGAGGAGGGGTCGGCCGACGTCGCCGAACTCGCGGAACAGCTCGCTCGATGGGAAGGCGAACGTTCCGAGAAGCACCGACAGCGAATCACCACGGAGCTGTACCACAAACATCTCCCGAAGATGAGCGAACGGGGCATCGTCGAGGTCGGCGACGAGGTCCAGTTCGTCGACCTCACGCCGCCGTTCGAGGAGTACCTCGACCTCGCCGCCAAGCAGGAACGACCGCTGTAACGCCGTCCGCTCTCGTCACCTCAGTCGGACTCGTACTCCGCCCAGACGTATCGCGTCGCCCAGCTCCGGTACGGCCGCCACGCCTCGGCGATGTCGCGCATCTCCGACCGCGAGAGGTCTCCACCGTCGGCGTAGAGTCGTTCGATGCCGCGCCGGACCGCCAGGTCGCCGAGCGGGAGCACGTCCGGTCGCTCCAGCACGAAGATGAGGTACATCCGGGCGGTCCACTCGCCGATTCCCTTGATGTCGGTGAGCTGGTCTATCACCTCCTCGTCCGAGCGTTCGGCCAGCCCCTCCCGGGTGAGGTCGTTCTCGCGGAACGCTCGCGCGGCGTTCCGGACGTACTCGACTTTCGTGCGCGAGAGCCCGGCGTCCCGGAGCGCGTCGGCCTCGGCCTCCAGAACGCTCGCCGGGTTCACTTCCTGGTCGAGCACCGCGAACACCCGTTCTTTGACCGCGGCGGCGCTGGCCGTCGAAAGCTGCTGGTTGATTATCGAGACCACGAGTCGCTCGTACTCGGTCCACTCCGGTTCCGTGTAGGGGTCGTGTTCGTCGAGCAGTTCGGCCATCACGGGGTCGTCTCGCAGCGTCGCTTCGATGTCCTCGTCCATGCGTAGCTGGTAGGATGCCAGGTAAGCGTTCGCGCGGAAAAAAGGCGTCGTCCCTACTCTTCGAGTTCGTTCTCCTCGTCGCGGTCCACGCGCCGCCGCACGTCGACCTGATAGTTCTCCAGGATGTCCCGACCCAGGAGGACGGGGTAGTCCATGTGGCCCCGGTCCTCGATGCTGGCCGTGACCGTGTGGCGATTGCCGCCGACGCCGATGACCACGTCGACGACCGGCCGGGACTTGCTCGACTTCCGGCTACCCGACTTCACTCTGGTCATGCTCTTTATCGGCCCCGCGCCGATCTCCGCGGCGAGTTTCGTGTCGATGCTCGACCGGGTCGCGCCGGTGTCCGCCTTGGCCGTGACGGTCTCGGAACCGCTGGTACCGGAGACGAGCACCTGCTCCGTGTAGCCGATGACCAGCGGCTCGCCGGATTCGGGACTCCTGCTGACGGGTTTGCAGTCCGGCACCGAGTCGTCGAGCGTCGCCGCGAGTTCCTCGACGCGCTCGCGGTCGACGGTGCCGCCGGCCTCTTCGATGGCGAGCTGGGCGATGTAGGGAGCGGCGCTCCGGCCGGTCGCCTTGTACAGGCCCTTGAACCCCGCCGTCGGGTTGACTTCGAGGACGTACCAGCCGTCGTGACCCTCGATGAGGTCGACCCCGGCGTAGTCGAGTCCGATGACCTCCGTGGAGCGACGGGCGATCTCCGGGACGTTCTCCGGCAGGTTTTCGGACATGTCCTCGACGTCGCCGCCGAGCGCGACGTTGGTCCGCCAGTCGTTTTCGGGCGCGTACCGGTTCATCGCGCCGACGATACGGTCGCCGACCACGTACACGCGCAGGTCGCGGTGACGTTCGCTGTCGCGCTCGATGAGTTCCTGGAGGAACGCCTGGCGCTGGCCCACCTGGGGGTTGACCATCTCGTCCGGACCGACCTTCCAGGTGCCGCCGCCGTGAGTGCCGATGGCGGTCTTGTACACCGCCTCCTCGCCGAACGCGCCACGGCCGTCGTTGAGTCGACCGTCGTCCAGCGCCAGCAGGGCGTCCGGAACCCTGATGCCGGCGTCCGAGAGCGCCGTCGCGGTCGAGAACTTGTGGATAGCCGTCATCACCGAGCAGGGCCTGTTGAGAACCGGGCAGATGGAGTCGTAGACGTTCGCCAGTCCGAGCGCCTCGGAGGGCTGTTCGGTGTTCGAGAGCAACAGCCGGTTCGCGACGATGTCGATCTCCGGTTCGCGGACTATCTCGTCGTCCGCGATGTGAACCGCCGTGTTCTCCTGGCGGAGCCACTCGGGCTCGTGTCCGAGGTCCTCCACGGCGTTCAGGATCGCTTTCGTCTCTTTGCTGTTGTGCAGACTGAGCACCCCGACGCGTACGTTCGAGCCATCAACGACCATGTGAATCTACGTTTCGTCCGATACGACTTAAAACGTTCCCAGATTCTTTGAACCGAAAACGTCGGCGGCCAGAGATTTTTTGCTGGGCCTACTCGGGTAGTGCCACCTTTTTGTACGCTGACTTCTCAAGGACGGACATGGCCGGGACCGAAGCGGCGGCGGACGCGTTCACCTACAACGGCGGCATCGTCGAACCGGGTGAGATCCAGAACATCCGGTACGGCATCAGCGAGACCTATCTCGGCGACCCGGTGCGCATCCCCGTCACTATCGTCAACAGCGAACGGCCGGGACCGACGGTCTTCCTGTCGGCGGCCGCCCACGGCGACGAACTCAACGGCATCGAGGTCGTCCGCGAAGTGGCTCACGAGTGGAACCACGACGAACTGCGGGGCACCATCGTCTGTCTGCCCGTGCTGAACGTCCCCGGCTTCCTCGCCCAGCAGCGGTACCTGCCGATATACGACCGCGACCTGAACCGCTCGTTTCCCGGCCGCGAGGGGTCGACCAGCGCGAAACGGATGGCCGACCAGATATACCGCAACTTCATCGAACCGTGCGACTTCGGCATCGACTTCCACACGTCGACGCGCGGTCGGACCAACATGCTCCACGCCCGCGCGGACATGGACGACCCCGACGTCGCCAGACTCGCCCGCGCGTTCGGGACGAACGTCATCATCTCCTCGTCCGGTTCCTCCGGGATGCTCCGGCGCGAGGCGTCGAAGGACGGCACGCCCGCCATCACCATCGAGATGGGCGAAGCGCACCGCTTCCAGCGCGAGTTCATCGACCGGGCGCTGGAGGGCGTGATGAGCGTCTTCGCGGAGTACGACCTCCACCCCGACGACCCCGTGAAGTGGCCCGGCTGGCGGACCGTCATCGACGACGAGAAGGAGAAGACGTGGCTGCGCGCGGACGCCGGCGGCCTCGTCGAGATGCACTACGACCGCGGGTCGCTCGTCTACGAGGGGACGCCCATCTGCACCATCACGAACCCGTTCAAGACCGAGAACGACCCCGTGGAAGCGCCCTTCACCGGGCTGCTCGTCGGCATCCTCGAGAACCCGGTCGTCTACCCGGGTAATCCGCTGTGTCACATCGTCGAACTGAACGCCGACACGCGGCGGGCGCTCAAGCGCGAGCGCTCGCGCCGCGAGTCGGGGGGCGACGCCCAGCCGCCGGGCTATCTCGCGGGTCGAGAGAGCGAGAACGGCGGTCGGTAGCGGGACGGGACGCGCCGACCGACACTGTCGGTCGATTCACGGTTTCGCGCGTCCGAGCGGTGCCTGTGCGCGAGCGACGCGCCTCCGGCGCCAGCGAATCACATTCCCGCCGGGAGAACGCCGGAAAATCTCCTTACGTAACTTCTATTTGCCCCCGGTCCCGAGTTTCCGAGTGGCATGAGTCAAACGTACGACCGGGGCCTCGTCGAGGACTTCGGGCGCTGGCGGGAGTTCACCGCCGGCATGTGGGCCTGGGTTTTCCACAAGTTCACGGGGTGGGTGCTCATCGGCTACCTGTTCACGCACATCGCCGTCCTGAGCACGTCCACCACGGGAGCGGGAGCCTACAAGGCTACCCTCCAGGGCCTCGAGAGTCTCCTCATCGTTCGCGTCGGCGAGGTCGGTCTGCTGGCCGTCGCCGTCTTCCACATTCTGAACGGCGTCCGGCTGTTGTTCGTCGACCTCGGCGTGGGTCTGGAAGCACAGGACAAGAGTTTCTACGCATCGCTCGTCGTGACCGCGGTCATCGTCCTGGCGAGCGTGCCGACGTTCATGGAGGGGGTGCTCTGAGATGGCCGAACGCTACTCCTCCTTCGAGAGCGGGAGTCTGACGTGGTTGCTCCAGCGCGTGACGGCGGCGTTCCTCGTCGCCGTGCTGGCGTTCCACTTCTTCCTGCTCCACTTCGTCCACCACCCCTCCAAGATCACGTTCGCCGGAACGTCCGCGCGCATGAGCCAGTGGGGCTACTTCACCACGATGGTGCTGTTCCTCGTCACCGCGGCGTTCCACGGCGTCAACGGCGTCTACGCCGCACTGCTCAACCAGGGACTCACCGGGACGCAGAAGACCGCCGTCAAGTGGGTGCTGATAGTCGCCGGCGTCCTGCTGTCGGCGCAGGGAACCTACGTGGCGCTCGTAATGAACGGAATCATATCATGAGCACGCAAACGACCGAAGAAGACGAGGCAGAGACACACTACCAGCAGTCTGCTGACGACCGGCCGCACGACGAGAAGGTCCGCCAGCAGTCCGGGGCGCAGGAAGCGGTCGAGTCCGCCGAGCAGACGGTTCACCTGAAGGTGTTCCGCTACGACCCCGAGATAGAGGGGAAACACGAGCCGCGGTTCGACGACTTCCACGTCCCCTTCGAGAAGGGGATGACGGTCCTGGACGCGCTCATCTACGCCCGGGACCGGTTCGACACGACGCTGACCTTCCGGCACTCCTGCCGGCAGGCCATCTGCGGCAGCGACGCGCTGTTCATCAACGGCCGCCAGCGACTCGGCTGCAAGACCCAGATCGCGGACCTGGACGGCCCGGTTCGGATCGAGCCGCTCCCCCACGCCGAGGTCGTCAAGGACCTGGTCGTCGACATGGAGCACTTCTACGACCAGATGCACGCCGTCGAGCCGTACTTCCAGACGGACGATAAACCCAGCGACGAACTGGAAGAGCAGCGACAGAGCCGCGAGAACCGCGAGAAAGTCAAGATGTCGACGCGCTGCATCTGGTGCGGCGCGTGCATGTCCTCGTGTAACATCGCCGCCGGCGACAACGAGTATCTCGGCCCGGCCGCGCTCAACAAGGCCTACCGGTTCGCCATGGACGAACGCGAGGGCGAACGGCAGCACGAAAAGCGGCTCGAACATCTCGACCAGGAGCACGGCGTCTGGCGCTGCCAGACCCAGTTCTCCTGTACGAACGTCTGTCCGAAGGACATCCCGCTGACCGAGCACATCCAGGAACTCAAGCGCTCGGCGGTGAAGAACAACCTCAAGTTCTGGTAACTCGAACTCACACACATGCACGAACACGACGTCGTCGTCGTCGGTGCGGGCGGTGCGGGACTTCGCGCGGCCATCGCGGCCCACGAGGAGGGGGCCGACGTGGCCATCGTGACGAAGCTCCATCCCGTGCGGAGCCACACCGGCGCGGCAGAAGGCGGTATCAACGCGGCGCTCCGGGAGGGCGACTCCTGGGAGAAACACGCCTACGACACGATGAAGGGGTCGGACTACCTCGGTGACGCGCCCGCTATCGAGACCCTGACCAAGGACAGCCCCGAGGAGACCATCCAGCTCGAACACTGGGGGATGGCGTTCTCCCGCGAGGACGACGGCCGGGTGTCCCAGCGACCGTTCGGCGGTCTGTCCTTCCCGCGGACGACGTACGCCGGGGCCGAGACGGGCCACCACCTGCTGCACACGATGTACGAACAGCTCGTCAAGCGGGGCATCACGGTGTACGACGAGTGGTACGTCTCCCGGCTCGCAGTCACGGACCACGACGACCCCGAGGACCGGGACTGTCACGGCGTCGTCGCCTACGACATCAAGTCCGGCAACGTCGAGGGGTTCGTCGCCCGCAACGGCGTCATCCTCGCGACGGGCGGTCTCGGCCAGGTGTACGACCACACGACGAACGCCGTCGCCAACACCGGCGACGGGGCCGCGATGGCCTACCGGGCCGGCGTCCCGCTGGAGGACATGGAGTTCATCCAGTTCCACCCGACGACGCTCCCCTCGACCGGCGTCCTCATCACCGAGGGGGTCCGCGGCGAGGGCGGCATCCTCTACAACAGCGAGGGCGAGCGGTTCATGTTCGAGCGCGGGTACGCCAACAACGTCGGCGAACTCGCGTCCCGCGACGTGGTCGCTCGCGCCGAACTGACGGAGGTCAACGAGGGGCGCGGTATCGACGACGACCACGTCCACCTGGACATGCGCCACCTCGGCGAGGAGCGCATCATGGACCGCCTTGAGAACATCGTCCACCTCGCGGAGGACTTCGAGGGCGTCGACCCGCTCGAAGAACCGATGCCGGTCAAACCCGGCCAGCACTACGCGATGGGCGGCATCGAGACCGACGAGAACGGCGAGACCTGCATCTCCGGCCTCTACGCCGCCGGCGAGTGCGCCTGCGTCTCCGTCCACGGGTCGAACCGCCTGGGCGGCAACGCGCTGCCGGAACTCATCGTCTTCGGCGCCCGCGCCGGCCGGCACGCCGCGGGCACCGACCTCGGCGAGGCCGAAATCACGACGGGTCGCACCGAGGACACCGAACCCGGCGAGGTGGAGACGCCCGTCGCGCCCGGTGCGGTCGAGACCGACGAGGACGTCGCGGCCGACGGAGCGGGCGAGACCGAGGCCGACGGCGGCGCGGCGCTCGCCGACCCCGGCCAGACCGTCGAGCGCGCGGTCCAGAACGAACGGACCCGCGTCGAGCGACTCCTCGAGAAGGACGAGGGCATCCAGCAGGCCGAGGTCCGCGAGGACCTCCAGAAGACGATGACCGACTACGTCAACGTCTTCCGCAACGAGGACGGTCTCAAGCAGGCGCTGGCGGAGATTCGCGAGGTCCGCGAGCGGTACCAGGACGTCTACGTCAACGACCCGTCGCGGACGTTCAACACCGACCTCGTCCAGACGATCGAGATGCGCAACCTCATCGACCTCGCGGAGGCCATCACGCTCGGTGCGCTCGCCCGCGACGAGTTCCGCGGCGCCCACTGGCGCCAGGAACACCAGGAGCGCAAGGACGACGAGTGGCTCAAGCACACGCTGCTGTCGTGGAACGGCGGCGACCCCGAACTCTGGTACAAGCCGGTCATCCTCGAAGGCGAGGACAAGGAGTACGAGCCGAAAGTCCGCAGCTACTGAATCGCCGTTCTTCCTCTCCGTCGTTCGTTTCGGACTTCGCCGCTATCGACGGTCGGCCGTGGAACCTCACTCCATGTAGCCGAGTCCGCGCAGGCGGTCCTCGACGTCGTCGAAGTCGGCGTCGACGGACTCCGAGGCGGACTGGCCGTACTCGCGCTGGGACACCGCGCCGCGGCCGGCCATCGAGTGGGGGTCGAATATCTCCTTGAGTACCCGACCGTCGGCGTTCGCCGGGATGGGTTCGTCCAGCGCGTGGAGGACCGTCGGAGCCACGTCGGCGACGCTGGCGTCGGTGGGGGTCGTGCCGCTCTCGATGCTCGGTCCCCACGCGAGGAAGACGCCCTCCGGGCGGTGGCTGGCGACCTTGCTCCCGCTGTCGGAGAACACGGTGCGGGTGAGCTTCGCCCCCGGTTCGTACTCCTCGATGCCCCGTACGATGAGGTCGGGCGAGCGCGGGTCGTTCGGGAACAGGTCCTCGCCGTCCAGCACCCTGAGCGCGCGCTCGTCCGTCTCGGGGTCGGTCAGGCCCTCGAACAGCGACCGGAGTTCCGTCTTCACGTCCTCGACGTCGCCCGGGTCGACGACGCCGGGGTCGAACCGTGTCGTGTCGTTGACGTAGCAGTTGCCGGAGCCGTGGACGAACGCCGTCGTCTCGTCGAAGTCCACGTCGTAGAGGTTGTGGTCGCCCGGGACCTGCGAGGCGACGGTGTCGACCAGCGAGCGCGGGAGGTGTTCGACCAGGGTCTCCTCGCTCACGCCGAGTCGGTCGAGGGTACTCTCGATGGTCGTCTTCGTCACGCCGAACCGGGCCAGCACGCCCCGGGTGCCGTCGCCGCCCTTGCGCGCCAGGAACTCCTCCTGCTCCAGCAGCGTGTTCACCGAGACGATGGTCGAGATGGGGCCGAAGCCGTGGTCTGACGCGACGAAGAGGATGGCGTCGCGGTCGGCGACGTACTCCATCACCTCGCCGACCACGTCGTCGAGTTCGCGGTAGTGTTCGAGCAGCGCCGCCTCGTCCCAGACGAGATGCTGGAGGCGGTCCGGCGCGGTGTAGACGAAGAAGAAGAGTCGCCACTCCTCGCGGTCCATCAGCAGGCGCATCAACCGTCGACGGGCGGCCAGGAGCGAGGAGAGTTCCTCGCGGAACTCCTCCGGCCGGTCGCGGTACTCGTCCCACGAGAGGCCGACGCGATACTCGGGGATTTTCTCGGCTATCTCGTCTGCGAGGCCGTCGGGATGCGTGGCCCGCTCGTCCATCTGGGGGGTCATCATCCCGGAGACGAGCGTGCCGTCGACCTCGTCGGCCGGATAGGTCATCGGGACGTTGCCGACGACGGCGGGCGAGAGCACGTCCCAGAGTTCGGGCTGGCGCACGTCGGCGCTGGTGTTCATCCGGTGCGTGTAGTTCGATTCGAGGTGCTGGAACCCGTAGACGCCGTGTTTGTCCGGCCAGACGCCGGTGGCGATAGTCGGCCAGGCCAGCGGCGTCGCCGCCGGCGTCGTGCTCGACAGCGCTCCGGCCGCTCCCTCCGAGGCGAGTCGCTCCAGGTTCGGAAGTTCTCCCGCCTGTATCCACGCGCTGAGCAGATCCCAGGGGACGCCGTCGAGTCCGAGGACGAACGCCCGGTCGGGACTGGTCGTGTCCATCGACATAATCGCTTGCTCCGTCGGACTACCCGCGTCGGTTTTGTTATGCGCCGATTGGCCCCCGTTGGGCCGCGCTTTCCGAGGCCGCGGACCGGAACGCCGTCGGTCTTCGATTCGAAGGCCTCGCCGACCCCAGCGTCGCCCTTCGGCGGAGAAAGCCGGTCCTGAAGGTTCGGCCGACGCCGGGCGAGTCGTCGGTAGACGGTGGCGGTCGCCGCGGCGTCACGCGTCGGACGACGGCTGGTCGCCGACCGACGGCGCCCCGCGTGGACCCGGTCCCATCGCGTGGGCGGGGACGGCGTCTCGAACGCGTCCGCCTGCCGGAGTTCGAGACGTTCGAGCGACCGGCGGTGCGAAGGTGGGCAGGTGCGCTCAGGCCAGGATACCGACGACGCGGCGGACGTCGAGCAGGCCGCTGAACACGGCGAGGGAGGCCCAGACGACCACGCCGAGCAGGACGACGCCGGCGAGCGAGAGGGGGCCGGAGACGTACGGGAGCGCGACCAGGACCGCGCCGGACATCGCGACGGTGATGGCACAGACGAAGGCGACGTGGCGCAGGAGCCGCGGAATCGCCAGCGAGAGTTCGGCGTGGACGACCGCGAGGTTGACGGCGACGTAGACGGAGTGCGTGGCGACCGTCGCCATCGCCGCGCCGAACGCCCCGAAGGCGGGGATCAGGAGCAGGTTCAGCAGGAAGTTCGCGACCGAGGTGCCGCCCTTCGCCAGCGCGCGCTCCCGCGCCCGGCCGAGGAAGTCCAGCGCGTCGCTCGTGATGAACGTTATCGCCTGGAGGACGACGTAACCGGCGAACGCCTGCACGACCGGGACGGCCGCGCTGTACGTCGCGCCGAAGACGGTCACGACCGCGGGGTCGGCGACGAGCACCATCCCCGCCGCGGCGGGGACGTACAGCAGCAGGGTGTGTTCGAGCGTCGTCTCGTAGAGCCGCGCCGCGCTCTTGGTCTCGCCGTCCGCTTTCTGCTCGCCGTAGGTCGGCGAGACGGTGAACCCGAGCGACGCCGCCGGCGTCTGGACGAACGTCGATATCTGCTTCGCGAGGTAGTAGTAGCTGACCGCGACGGGACCGATCAGCACGCCGACGAGGATGGTGTCGACGCGCTTGTCGAGCACGTTCGCGCCCCGGGTCGCGGTCAGCGGCACGCTGTACCGCAGGACCCGGCGGGCGAGTCCGGACTCGACCGCGTCGGAGGCGGCGCGTTCGTGGTCCCGGTAGAACTTCCAGTAGAGCAGGCCGACGCCGACGGCGGCGGCCAGGGCGTAGCTCACCACGTAGCCCGCGAGCGCGCCGGCCGCACCGCCGAGCGCGACCACGCCGAGGGTGACGAACGCGAGCAGGCAGACGCTCCCGGTCGCCCGGGTGACCGCGCTGTACGTGACGCGGTTGAACCCCTGGAACGCGATGACGGTGAACGTCGACAGCGAGTAGACGGCGACGTACACGCCGCCGATGCCGAGCAGCGGTGCGAGGTCCGGGCGTCCGACCAGGCGCGCGACCCGGCCTCCGAACACCACGAATCCGGCGACGACGGCGAAGGTAGCGACGAGCCGGTAGCCGAGCGCGGTCCGGAGGACGTGGGGAATCTGTCCGGGGTCGGTCTCGCGGTACTCGGTGACGTACCGGGCGGCCGACTTCGCGAGGCCGAGGTCGGCGAACAGGCCGGCGACGCCGCAGACGGCGAGCACCGTGCCGAGGAGGCCGTACTCCGCGTTCGTCAGCAGGAAGCGCGTCAGCAGGACGACGAGCAGTCCGTTGGCCGCGACGTGGGCGGCGCGCGCCCCGAGCGTCGCTTTGAATCCGCGGGCGAGCCGTTTCGCGTCCATCATTCGCTCCCGTTCAGGTAGTACAGTTGGAAGCCGCCGCCGGACTGGACGCGTGAGACGCCGGGGCTGGCTTCGAGGCTCCTGAAGCCGCGAGCGGGGAAGCGCAACCCGTCGTACACCCGTAGCTCGCGCTGACGGGCGGCGTCCGTCACCGGCAGATACCGCGGGCCGTCGTAGTACCGGGCGATGCGACCCGCGGTGAAGTTCTGCCCGGTGGCGTTGAACCCGCCGTAGATGGCGGTGCCGGTGAAGTCGAGGCGCTTGTTCTTCCGGAAGCCCAGCACCCCGTCGCCGTATCGCTCGGCGGGCGACCGGAGGCCGACGAACCGCGCGTCGGACCGGTGGTCGAACGCCGTTTCGTAGCCCGTCATCGACCCCTGGGTGACGTGACCGGACGGCTGGTACATGTACGGGGAGTGGAAGACGGTGAGCAGCGACAGCGTGAGCAGGACGACGAGGACGACGCCGGCCACGAGCGGGACGGGGTCCCCGTTCGGCGCGCGAGCCTCGACGACGTCGACGGTCCGGGCGACCGCGATGGCCCCGAGCATCGTCACGGGCACCATGATGAACCCGAGCACGCGGAAGTGGAACTGCGAGTAGCTCGTCGCGAGGAAGACGCCGAACAGGCCGAACAGCGGCAGGAGGCCGACGGCGAGATACTTGCTGAAGGCGTTCACGTCGGCGTCCCGGAACCGACCGAAGAGTCCCACGAGCAGCAGCACCCCGGCGAGCCCGCAGAATATCCCGGTGACGAGAAACAGCTTCAGGAACAGCGCCTCGAAGCTCCCGCCGATCTGTGAGAGGCTGGCGGCCCGCTGACCGATGTCGCCTCCCGCGGACGGGTCCGTCGCGATGCGGACGACGAGCGCCCGCGTCGCGCCCGACGACCGCTCGTGGCGGGGGGCCCACAGCAGGAAGACCGCCAGCAGGAACGCCGTCTGGCCGTACATGGCGCGGTGGCGGGCGATGGCGTGGCCCTTGCGGAACCGCCGATAGACGAACTGGACGAAGACGATACCTCCGAACAGCATGACGGCGTTGACCGCCTGCTGCGGGTGGACGAACACGATGGCGGCCGACGTGAGCGCGAGCAGCGTCCCGAAGGAGGACCCGAACGGCGGCAGGCTCGGTCCGTCGACGTTCGTGATGTACTTGGCCGCGACGAAGAGTATCAGGGGGAGAAACAGGATGGCCTGGGAGGTGGGGTGGGCGAGGAGGAACACGCTGATGCTGTTGATGGGCAACAGCAGGAGCCCGCCCAGCGCGGCGAACGTCGTCGCCCGGTGGTCGCCCGTAACCGTCCGCACCGCGAGCGGGACGAAGACGAGGAACAGCAGCGCGAACGCGACGACCATCAGCATGAGACCGTCGCGCAGCGGGAGACCGGTCGCCTCGCTGACGACGATGGCGATGGAGTGGGTCCCGGGGTACAGGAGTTCGTAGGCGGCCATCTTCCCGCTGGCGATGTCTTTCGCCCAGCCGAGGTGGGTCAGCGAGTCGCCCGCGCCGTAGAAGTGATACCCCCGGAGGACCGGCAGGGCGGTGACCGCGAGCGTCGCGGCGCCGCCGAGCACCAGCGCGAGCGACCGGTACCAGTCCGGCGAGGCGCAGGCGACCCCGACCGAGACCACCAGTGCGAGGCCGACGCCGGCCCAGAACGCGATCGGCGTCGCCGAATAGATAGACAGTTCGTACGCCCGCGCCGGGTCGACGTGCGCCGCGGCCACCCCGACGGCCAGGGCCGCGAACCCGGCGACGAGCGCACTCTTCTCCAGTCGGTGTGAGTGCGTCCGAACCATTCGCTCGTCCCCGGCGACGCCGCTCGCACCCTTTGTTATGCACCCCCTGTTGCCGCAGAACGACCGTAACGCTCGGCTCTCCCCCGGCGGGCGGTTCGAGGCCGTGCCGGCGGCGAACGCCGCGCTCGTCGACCAGCCGCCGAGAATCGCGCCGAGGCACTGTTCGGCGGACGCCGTGGTCGTCGACGGGCGCGAGTCCCGCCCGGGACGCTGCTCGACGGAGTGGCGCACACCCGAGGTTTTTCGTCCCGGCCTCCGTCGGGCCGACCATGAGCGGCGTCGTCTTCTTCGCCAGCGAGGACCGCGAACGAACCGTATCGTTCTACACCGACCGCCTCGGCGCGGACGTTTGGCTCGAACAGCCCGACTGCACCGTCCTCAAGTACGACAACATGCTCTTCGGGTTCTGCGAGCGCGAGTCCGCGGACACGGACGCCACCGTCACCTTCGTCACCGACGACCGGGCGGGAGTCGACGCGCTCCACGAGGAACTGGCCGACCGCGCTCGCGGCGACCCCGTCGAGAACGAGCGCTACGACATCTACCAGTTCTTCGCCGACGACCCCGAAGGTCGCACCGTCGAAGTGCAGACGTTCCTCCGCGAGACGGACCCCGTCTGACGCCACCCGTCGAGGCCGGCGTCGGGCAGCACCGAACCGACAGTGGGATGTAGCCGCTCGCGACTAACGCCGGCATGGACGATTTCGAGTACGCGACGGAGATCGAGGTCCGGTATCGCGACCTCGACACGATGGGTCACGTCAACAACGCCGTCTACGCCACGTTCCTCGAACAGGCGCGCATGGACTACTTCCGCGACGTCGTCGGCGCGGAACTCGAGGACGTCGGCGGCGTCATCGCCCACCTCGAAATCGACTACCGCCAGGCCGTCACGCTCGACGACGACGTGACCGTCGCCGTTCGCGTCCCCGAACTCGGCGAGTCCAGCATCCCGATGGAGTACGAGATTCGCGCGAACGGCGAGGTGGCCGCGACCGCGGAGGTCGTCCAGGTCGCCGTCGACTCCGAGACGCGCGAGTCGCGGTCGCTCCCCGATATCTGGCGCGACCGTATCAGTACGTACGAGGGGCTCTGAGTTCGCGGACTCCCGGCGCTACTTCTCGTACAATCGGGAGAGAGAACGGACCAGCCACGGCTGGTCGGTGTCGGTTCGGTAGGATTGTGCGTGGGTGCAGTCCCGATGTGGGAGGGCACCTTGCATCGTTCGTGGCGAGCGTCGCCGTGCGATGCGTGGGACCGGATTTGAACCGGCGGACCCCTACGGGACAGCGCCCTCAACGCTGCGCCGTTGGCCTAGCTTGGCTACCCACGCTCGCAGTCACTTTCCGCACTCGGTCGTAGATGGTGCCCCGATAAAAGGCCTTTCATTTGCTCGCAGTCCGGTGGTCGTTCACGCGCCGTACCGCACCGGGCGTACTTCGACGCCAGTCACTCCCGACGCGACCGGCGGCGGACGATGGCAACTGGACCGCCGACTCGACGCGGACGTATCGGCTTTCGCGCAATAAATTCATGCGTCCGCGCGAGGATACTCCGGGCGATGCTCGATCGCCTGCTCGATCGCTTCCGGAACACCCGCATCGACTACGTCTGCTCGGACTGCGCGCGGGCGTTCGACCTGCCGTACGACGCCTGTCCGATCTGCGAGGAGGGCGACCTCCATCGCGTCGTGAACTGACCGGTGCGAGCGACGCCGACGCGACGGGCGGGTAGGATAACGCGTATGTCGGGTCGGCCCCAACGCCGTCACATGAACTGGACAGCGCGGAACCACGTCCCGGCACTGACCGCCGTCCTCTCCGTCGTCTCTCTCGCGCTCGTGTTCGCCGCGGCGCTCGGGGTCGTTCCGCAGGGGGCGCTCCCGCACGCCCCCGCCGCGGTGCTCGCCGCCATCCCGCACGTCAACGCCGCCATCAGCGCCGTCGCCATCGTCGTCATCGCGGGCGCGTGGCGAGCGATTCGCCGCGGGAACGTCGACCGCCACCGCAGCGGCATGCTGGCAGGGCTCGTCTTGTTCGTCGCGTTCCTCGCGCTGTACCTCTACAAGGTCGCGCTGGAGGGGCCGACGCAGTTCCCCGGCCCCGTCGCCGTCGAACGGTTCGTCTACCTCCCGATACTGGCCGTCCACGTCCTGCTGGCGGTGGTCTGCATCCCCCTGCTGTACTACGTCCTGCTGCTGGCGCTCACGCGCCCGGTCGGCACGCTCTCGGAGACGAACCACCCCCGCGTCGGCCGCGTCGCCGCCTCGCTCTGGCTGATATCGTTCTTCCTCGGCGTGGTCGTCTACCTGCTGCTGTACGTGGCGTACTGACAGGGACGAGGATTCGGGCGGCCGGTGGAAAACCGAGGCCGTCAGTCGTCCGCGTCGGCCGACGTCCCGCCGTCGATGACGGGGCGGCTCACCTCGCGGTCGGTCTCCTCGCCGTCTATCTCGTAGGGGTACTCGCCGGTGACACAGCCCATGCAGAGGTCGCCGCGGTCGGCCCCCAGGGCGTCCGCGACCGCTTCCCTGGAGAGGTACGCGAGGCTATCGGCGTCGATGGCGTCGCCGATCTCCTCGACGGACTTGTCGGAGGCGATGAGTTCCTCGCGGGTCGCCATGTCGATGCCGAGGTAACAGGGGGCGACGATGGGCGGCGCGCCGATGCGCATGTGGACCGCTTCCGCCCCGCAGTCTTTGAGCAACTGGACGAGCTGCGTCGAGGTGGTGCCCCGGACGATGCTGTCGTCGATGAGGGTCACCGTCTTCCCCTCGACCGTCGACTTGATGGGGTTGAGCTTCAGGCGGACGGCGCGCTCGCGCTCGTCCTGGGTCGGCATGATGAACGTGCGACCGACGTACCGGTTCTTCATCAGCCCCTCCGCGAACTCGACGCCGGCCCCGTCGTCCTGGGCCGCCTCGGCGTACCCCGAGGCGAACGCCCGACCGGAGTCCGGCACGGGCATCACGACGTCGGTGTCGATGCCGCTCTCCTCCCAGAGGTTGCGTCCGAGTTCCCGGCGCACCTCGTAGACGAGGTTGCCGTCGATGACGCTGTCCGGCCGCGCGAAGTAGACGTGCTCGAAGAAGCAGTGAGCCGGCCGGTCGCGCTCGACCAGCTGGTAGCTGTCGAACCCCTCGCCGTCGGGGTGGAGGACGACGAGTTCGCCGGGACGGACGTCCCTGACGAGTTCGCCGTCGATGGTGTCGATGGCCGCCGACTCGCTGGCGACGACGTACCCGTCTTCGACCGTCCCGATACAGAGCGGACGGTTTCCGGCGGGGTCCCGGACCCCGAGCACGGTGTCGTCGTGCATGATGGCCAGCGAGTAGGAGCCGTGGATGCGGCTCATCGTTCGCTTGACCGCCCGGACGAGGTCCGATTCCAGCAGGTTGCGAGCGAGGTCGTGGGCGATGACCTCGGTGTCGCCGTCGGAGGTGAACGCGTGGCCCAGTCCGGCCAGCTCCTCGCGAATCTCCTCGGAGTTGACGAGGTTGCCGTTGTGCGAGAGAGCGAGCGAACCGCTCTTGAACGAGACGGTGAACGGCTGCGCGCAGCTCTCGTCGACGCTGCCCGCGGTGGGATACCGGACGTGACCGATGCCCGCGCTCCCCGCGAGTCCGTCGACGTCGTCGGTGTCGAACGCGTCGCCGACGAGACCCATGTCGACGTGGCTGTGTTGCTGGAACCCGTCGTGGGTGACGATTCCCGCCGACTCCTGGCCGCGGTGCTGGAGGGCGTACAGCGAGTAGTAGAGGGGTCGCGCGGCGTCCCGGTCGGCGAGCGATGCGCCGACGACGCCGCACTTCTCTGTCGGGCCGTCGAAGGACCCGTCCCGGCCATCTGGCATAGCTACTCGTAGCGCGGGCAAGTAGTAAAAAGCCCCGTTATCGTGTCGTATTCTCGCGCTCTCGATCCGCATTTATGCACGAACGTGCACACCACAGCTGACCGGCGTCCCCGTCTCCCTTCCGGCGTCGCCGACGGAGCGGACGACAGCCGCGGCTACCGAGTAGAGAGCGAGAGAAAGGGAGGAGGCGACTCAGTTGTCGCCCGTCTTGCCTTGCCACTCGTAATCGCGTCGCTTGCTCGACTTGCCGAAGCCACACGACGAGCACTTCTCTTTCTTCACGTGGTAGGACTTCTCGCCGCAGCGGCGACATTTCACGTGCGTCGTCTTGTTCTTCTTCCCCTGGCTGGGCGTTCCTGCACCGGTCATGGATTGATAGAAACGACGTTATCGCCGCGTATAATGGTTGTGTCTTCGTCCGCCGCGTCCTCGATGACGAGGTTCATGTGCTGGTCGTAGCCGGTCAGCGTGCCGGTGTACTCCTCGCCGCCCTTCAGACGCACCGTAACTTCGCTATTCAGCGACGCTTCGAGCACGTCAAGCGGTCGTCCACTCATATGACAATTCCCAGCGGTTGCGTTCTTAAACGTACCGGATGTAACTCGGGCGAAGCGACGCCGTCGCGGCCGTCGACGACGCTCAGACGTCGACGGCGAACTCGTCGCGGTCCTCGGCGCGCTCGGCGAACGCGGCCAGCAGGTCGGCCGCCGCGTCGAGGTCCTCGGTGTCGACGATCTCCGCCGGCGTGTGCATGTACCGGTTCGGCAGGCCGAGGTTGAGCGAGGGGATGCCGCCGCGGGCGGTGTAGAACGCGTCGGCGTCCGTGCCCGTGCTGATGCCCGCGGCCTGCAGTTGCACGTCGATGCCGGCGTCGTCGGCGGCGTCGCGCACCGCGGCGACGACCTCGGGGTGGTTGGCGCTCCCGCGAGCGACGACCGGGCCGCCGCCCAGGTCGACGTTCAGGTCCTTGAACCGCTCCTCGCCCGTCACGTCGGGACTGTCCATGGCGTGCGTGACGTCGACGGCGACGACGGCGTCCGGGTCGAGGTCGAACCCGACCATCGCGGCTCCTTTCAGGCCGACCTCCTCCTGGACGGTGCTGACGGCGTACACCGTCGCGTCGACGCCGCGCTCGGCCGCGCGGCGTAGCGCCTCCGCCGCGGTCCACGTGCCGACGCGGTTGTCCATCCCGCGGGCGGCGACCCGACTGCCGTGCAGGTCCGACAGCGTCTGTCGGACGGTGACCGGGTCGCCCACGTCGACGAGTTCCTCGGCTTCCGCCTCGCTCTCCGCGCCGACGTCGACGTGCTGTTCGTCGACGTCCTCCACCTCCTCGTCGCCCTCCCGGAGGTGGATGGCGGCCTGACCGACGACGCCGGGGACGACGCCGTCGTCGGTGTGGACCTCGACGTGCTGGCCCTTGGTCACGGTGTGGTCCGACCCGCCGATGCGGCCGACGCGGAGGAACCCGTCCTCGTCGACGCCGGCGACCATCAGCCCTATCTCGTCGGCGTGGCCCGCGAACGCCAGTTCCGGGCCGTCGCCGTGCAGGACCGCGACGGCGTTGCCGTACTCGTCGGTCCGTACCTCGTCGGCGAACTCGGAGACGTAGTCGACCCAGACGCGCTGTCCCGCCGTCTCGAATCCGGAGGGACTCGGCGTCGTCAGCAGTTCGTCGAGAAAGGCGCGCTGTCGTTCGTCCATATCGGCACGCGGGAACGTGACGTATTCAATCCCTCGCATCGTCCGCCGTTTCGAATCCGGAGGGTCGGCGCCGTCGGACCGCCGAGCGGTGACGACCCCCAGAACCGATAAGGGCCGCCTCGTCGAACGGGAAGGCATGGGGATTCTCGAACTCCACTTCCACGATTCGCAGTTCACGCTCGACGTCGGCAGGAGCGACGGGGGCGGCGTCCTCTCGCTCGGCGGCGAGACGACGGAGACCGGGGGAAACAGCGACGGACGGTCCCCGATAACCGGGAAGCTGATGCCGCTGCTCGTCGTCCTGGTCGCCATCGGGGTGACCGTACTGCGGCAGCGACGCCGACGCAGGGCGGAGTGAGGACGCGAACGCCAGGGGCCGTCGAGAGACGCCGAACTACTTCCTGTCGAGACGCGAGAGGCCGTGCCAGATAGCGTCGACCATCCGTTCCTCGCCGGTTCCGTCGGCGTCGTCCCAGCCGCGGGCGAGCGCGTCCTCCAGCACCGCGAGGTCGTGGTTCTCGAAGTTGTTCATCCCGCGGAACGATTCGAGGGCGGCGTGCTCGCTCTCGTCGAACGCGCCCGACGGCGTCCCGTCGTAAAAGCCGAGGTCGGCGAGCGTCGCGGCGACGGATTCGGCCGTCTCCCCCGACAGCTCCCGCGTCTCCGCCGGTTCCTCGCGCTCGAGCAGCGTCACGTCGTATATCTTGAACACCCGCTCCAGTTCCTCGATGGGGGTCTCGTGGTCGTCGACGCGCACATCGACCCAGCGGTCGTTCTTCCCGTCGTAGCCGCCGCCGGGCTTGACGACGTAGAGGGCGGCGCTCTGCTCGCCGCGCTTGTCGCCGCCGGCCTCGTTGCCCGCGTGGAGCGCCGCGATGAGCCGCTCGGGGAGGCCACGGTTCGCGGTTTTACCGTTCTCCTCGAACGCCTCCGCCATCGCTTCGAGCGTCTCGCGGTTCTCCAGGATGTTCCCCTGGACCGTGTACTGGTCGCCCTGGACGTCGCCGGCGTGGTCGAAACACTCCTCGCCCGTGAACGCCGCGACGGAGCCGTCCCGGCCGACGACGCCGACCTGTCGCTGGGTGGCCTCCGGGTCGTCGTCGGTCAGCGCCTCGACGACGTCGTCCGCCGACGCCCCCTGCCGGAGCAGGTCCAGTCCGTCCGGACCGTACGCGACGTTGGCGAAGCTCTGGGTGGCGATAGCGCCCGCGTCGGCGCTGGCGAACGGGACGACCGCGCCGACGCCGACGAACTTCGACTGGACGGCGACGCCGACCGCGTCCCGTTCGGGGTCGCGCGCGACGATGGAGAACGTCGAGGGTCGTGGCATATCGGTCTCCTCGGACGCCACCCCGAAAAACGTTGAGCCTCGACGGTCCGTCGCACCGTCACGTCTGGCGACGTTTTCCGGTCGGAGCGCGTACGTCCGGCGTGCGCACCGCAGTACTGCTCGTGCTCGTCGCACTGTTTCCCGTGGGCGTCGCCGGCCACGTGCCGGACGCGTTCTCGCCGTCGGCCTGCGACCCGGACGCCCGCGTGACCCTCCAGAACCAGTCGGTGACCGACGGGGCCGGAGCCGCGACGGTGACCGACGCGACGCTCGAAACCGGCGGGTTCGTCGTCCTCACGCCCGACCCCGACGCGTCGGCGGGCGAGATGCGCGTCGTCGGCGTCTCGTCGTACCTCCCGCCGGGAACCCACGCGAACGTGACCGTCGGGCTGGACGCGCCGCTCGACCGACCCCGTCGCCTCTCCGCGGTCGTCCTCGAAGACGCCAGCGGCGACCGAATCGCCGACTTCGACGGCTCCGACGAGTTCGCCGGCGACGGCTGTGGCGGCCGAGTCGTCGACACCGCGACCCTCCGCCCGGTCTGCGGTCGCGTCGACTAGCGCTTTCCCCCCTTGTGCGCGGTGAGTGGCTGGCGCGCGACCAGTTCGCAGTCGAACGCGGGATGCTCGACGAAGTGGTGAACCAGCATGTGTCGGCGACCGCCGGTCAGCCCCGTCTCGCCGACGTCGGCGGCGGTGAACTCGGTCGGGAGGCGCTCGTACCGCCGGGAGAGCGCCTCGAAGCTCTCGAACACCTTCCGGTGACCCGACGAGTCGGCTCCCCGGCGCGAGACGACGTAGCAGCCGTCCTTCCGGTGCTCGCCGACCGTGTGGACGAACTCGCGGCGCTCCGTCAGCGCCGCCCCGAGCGCTTCCCGCAACCGGTCGGCCTGCCGTCTCGACAGCACCTCGGTCTCGCCGGCCACGGTCACCTCGACCGCGCCGCCCGCGCTCGAAACCGACACCCGCGGCTGGTCGGCGCGTGACGCGTCGTCGTCGGTAGAAGCGTCGCTACGCTCGCGGGAGAATTTCTCGATCAGCCGCCGACCGACGGCTTCCTCTATCCTCCGGACTCACGAGGGATTCGCTCGTCATCGCACTCCCCAGTAGTTCCTCTCGGTTGATAAATTTACGGGGCCGGCGGGTCGCGGCCGGTCGGACCCGGTCGACCGTTCCTCGACCGGGTCCCGGCGCGGAACTGCCGGCCGGGGGTGCGCGACCCGTCGGTCGACCGGTGGTCCAACCGACAGAACTTTTCGAGGTGCAGCGCTACGAACGTTGCGTGAACGTACGGGGAACGGTCGTCGAACCGGGCGAAGTGCGGACGGTCAGCACGCAGTACGGCGACCGCGACCTCGCCGAGGTGGTCGTTCGGCGCGACGACGGCGAGTCGACGACGGTGACGCTGTGGGGGAAGTGGACCGAGACGGCCGACCTCCTCGAGGAGGACATGGAACTGCTCGTGACCGACGTGGACGAGGACGAGTACCGCGGCGAGACGCGGTACGCGACGGGCGAGGAGTCGTACGTCGTCGTCGAGCCCTCGTTCCTGGTGAACGTGACCGACGTCCGGTCGTGGGTGCAGTGTCCCCGGATGTACTACCTGAACAAGCTGTCGGGCGTCCCGCTGAACTACCCCGTGGTCAAGGGGACCATCGTCCACGAGGTGTTCGGGGACCTGCTCCGGGGCCGGGACCTCGACGACGCCATCGACGAGCGCGTCGAGGAGGCCGGCCTCGAACTCGGGCTGCTCGGCCGCGAGGCCGACGAGGTGGCGGGCGAGGTGCGCCGGAACGCGAAGGCCATCGAGGGGTGGCTGGAACAGGGCGCGCTCACCGAAGAGGACCAGTGGCGCAGCGAGTACACGCTCATCAGCGAGCGGTTCGGCATCAAGGGACGGGCCGACGCGCTCCGGCGGGGGATGCCCGTCGAACTGAAGACGGGGAAGAACACCAAGCGAGACCCCCGGTTCCAGGACAAGATCCAGGCGGCCTGTTACGCCCTGCTGCTCCGGGAGCGCGACGTGCCCGCCGACACGGGGACCCTGCTGTACACCAAGAACTCGACGCTCGACCGCAACGAGGCGACGGGCGACCTCTCGCCCGCCAAGGAGTTCTCCGTCGGCCGGGGGTTGCTGGAGTTCGTCGTCCGGACGCGCAACGAGATCGCCGCGATGGAGTTCGACTACGGCGTCCCGACGGGCTACGAGGCGGACGCGACCTGCGCGCACTGCTTCGAACAGGACACCTGCATGGTCGTCTCCGGTCGCCTCGACCAGCCGTCGAAGGCCGGGCAGGTCGGCACTGCGATTCCCGACGAGGAGCGGGCGTACTTCGAGGCGCAGTACCGGGCCATCGAGGCGGAGCGCCGCGAGGTCCACCGCGAGTACGCCAAGCTCTGGGAGCAGACCGCCGAGGAGCGCGCCGACGCCGACAAGGCCCTGATAGACCTCGACCCCGCGGGCCAGGAGGAGATAGAAGACGAGCGCTGGCGACTGCGCGCACGCCGCACCGACGACGCCGTCTCGAAGATACGGGAGGGCGACGTGGTGCTCGCCAGCGACGGCCACCCCGTCCACGGCCACGCCGAACTGGCGCGCGTGGAGGAACTCGGCGAGGAGGTCGTCGTCACGACCGACGAACCGGTGGAGTTGCGCCGACTGGACGTCTACCCCTCCGAACTGAGCGCCGACCGGATGCTCACGGCGCTGCACGACTGCCTGCTGAAGGGCGACGCCGACCGGAAGGACGTGCTCTTCGGCCGTCGAGAGCCCGAATTCGGGGGTGACGAGGCGCAACGGGCCTCGGTGGAAGCGAGCAGTGAGCGGAGCGACCCGCGGGCCGGTGACGAGACGTACATCGCGAACAACGAGAGCCAGAACGCCGCCGTGAACCTCGCGGTGAACGCCGAGGACTGCGCGCTCATCCACGGCCCGCCCGGCACGGGCAAGACGTACACCATCGCCCGCACCGTCCGGGCGCTCGTCGAGCGCGGAAACCGGGTCCTCCTGTCGGCGTTCACGAACCGAGCCGTGGACAACGCCCTCGAAGCGCTGCGCGACCAGGGGTTCGAAGATATCGTCCGCGTCGGGACGGAGAACGGCGTCCGCGAGGACATGCAGGACCTGCGACTGGAACAGGGCGGCGACCCCGGCGAGCGCGTCGCCGAACTCCGCGGTGCGAGCGTCGTGGCCGCGACGACGGCCACCTGCGGGTCGCGGGTGATGCGCGAACAGGAGTTCGACGTCGCGCTCGTCGACGAGGCCTCGCAGTTGACCGAACCGGCGACGCTCGCGGCCATCAACCTCGCCGACCGGTTCGTCCTCGTCGGCGACCACCACCAGTTGCCGCCGGTCGTTCGGGCCGAGGGCGCGGAGCGCGACTCCACGGAGCGCGCGAGCGGAGAGCGAGACGAACCGCGAGCGAGCGACCTCGGCGAGTCGCTGTTCGAGCGCCTCGTCGAGCGCTACCCGGACGCCTCGGTGATGCTCGAACGCCAGTACCGGATGGCCCAGCGCATCCAGGCGTTCTCCTCCCGGGAGTTCTACGACGGCGCGCTCCGACCGGCGGACGGCGAGACCGCCGCCCAGCGGGTCGACGACCTGCCGGGCGTCGACGGCGACGCGCTGTCCGACCGCCTCCGGAACGCCGTGTCGTTCGTCGACCCCGACGGGACGACGGTCGGGAACACGAACCCGGCGGAGGCCGAGCGCGTGCGCGAAATCGTCGAGCGGTTCGTCGAGGCGGGCGTCCCCGTCGAGGACGTGGGCGTCATCGCGCCGTTCCGCGCGCAGGTCGCGGAGATATCGCGGCGCGTCCCGGACGACGTGACGGTCGACACCGTCGACCGCTTCCAGGGGTCGAGCGAGGAGGTCATCGTCGTCTCGTTCGTCGCCACGGGGGACCTGGACAGCCCCATCTTCGAGGACTACCGTCGGGTGAACGTCGCGCTGACGCGGGCGAAGAAGTCGCTCGTGCTCGTCGGCGACGAGGCCGCGCTCCGGTCGCGGGACCTCTACGACCGCATGGTCGACTGGGCGGGAGCGGAGCGGTAGCCGGTCCGCGTCGAGCGCGTTCCGTCGCCCCGCGTCCCGCCCGCGACGATTCGCGCCCCGTCGACGCAGATTCGTTCGCCCTCGCGGTCGTAATACTCGTTCCTCCCGGCCGTTACCGTAACCCGAACGCACCGCGAGGCGGCCGTCTCGCGGCGGAACGGGGAGGGTTCGCGCCAGAAGGGAGGATTTTTGGACGGCGATTGAGAGGCGGGACGCATGGCATGGCTCCCGGACCCGCTGGTCGACGCGTGGCGGGTCCTCACGGCGGTGGGCAACGAGCGCATCGCACCCGGCGTCGTCGTCGCCGACCTGTTCGTCGCGGGACTCCTGCTGGTCGCCGGCTGGTACGTCTCCCAGCTGGTCGTCCGGTTCGTGGGCCGGCGAGTCGCGCGGCGGTTCCAGCGCCCGAGCGTCCGCAAGACCATCCTCCGGAGCGTCCGGGGCGTGGTGCTGTTCGTCGCGGTGACGCTCGCCGCCGGTCAGCTGGGGTTCCGCGTGTCGAACGTCGTGCTGTCGGTGACGGTGTTCTCCGCAGTGCTCGGCCTCGTGCTCGCGCCCCTCGTCGGTAGCGTCGTCAACGGCCTGTTCGTGCTCGCGGACCAGCCCTACGAGATCGGCGACATGATCGAACTCGTGGACAACGGCTCGCCCACCGGCGGCACTCGCGGCTACGTCGAGGACATCACCCTGCGGTACACGAAGGTCTTCACGCTCCAGAACACGTTCCTCGTCATCCCGAACGCGACGATGCGCGAGCGCGACGTGATAAACTACTCCGCCGAGGACACGCGCTCGCGGCTCTCGCTGGAACTGCTGGTGACCTACGAGGGGGACTTAGACGAGGCGCGAGCCATCATGGAGCGGGCGGCCCGCGAGACCCGCGAGGTGGTCGAGACCGGCCCGGACATCCGCATCGGGAGCGCTCGCTACCCGAGCGCGCCGGTGTCGTACATCAAGGAGTTCGCCGACCACGGCGTCCTGCTCGAACTGCAGTACTGGGTGAAAGACCCCTACTACATCGCCCGGGTGCGTTCGAAGATACAGGAACGGATATGGGCGGACCTCGACGACGCGGACGTGGAGATAGCCTACCCCCACTCCCACCTCGTGTTCGACGACACGAGCGGCACCGCGCGCGTCTCGGTCGACCCCGAGCGCGGTGGCGTTCCCCCCCGACGCGAGTCGGCCGAGGAGGCGCGCCACGATCCGCCGGGCGAGTCCGAGAGCCGCTAGCCGACGGTGACGAGTTCGCAGTCGACCTTCTCGTCGAGGAACGCCTCGATGTCCGGGTCGCCGATGATGCGACGAACCGCCCGCCGCCAGCGCCCCACCTGCTTGCGACCGATGACGACCACGTCCGCGTCGGTCGCCACGATCTCCTCCAGGATGGTCTCCTCGACGAGGAACCCCTCGCGCACGACGAACCGGACGCGGGCGAGCCGGTCGGACGCCCGTTCGACCCCCCGCTTCAGGTCGCGCCGCGTCACGTCGTCGCCGCGATGGTAGAGGTTGACGTGGAGGACGGTCAGGTCGGCGTCGCGCTCGTCGGACAGGTCTATCGCCGACGCGAGCGTCCGCTCGGAGTGTGCCGACAGCGGATACCGGACCGGTACGAGGACGCGAGTCATGTCGTGACGGACGCCGCGCGGCGGTGAGTACCTTACTATCCCCGGCCGTCCTCGACGCCCGCTGTCGATTCTACCGTTCGACGACCCGTCCCTCGACGGACGGGCCGATCCCCGTCTCGCGGGCGTACTCGACGAGCACCTCGTACTGGACGTCGCCCGTCGCGACGCGCTGGGACTCCTCGATGGCCGGGAACTCGTCGTCGGTGTGGAGCACGTAGTCGCTGGTCGCCACGGTGTAGGTCGCCGACGGGTCGAGCGGTTCGCCGTCGACGCGGACGACCTCGACGGTCCCGGCGTCGCGGTCCCAGGCGAGTTCGGCCCCGCTGACGTGGGCGTGGAACCAGCCGTCCTCGGCGAATCCGAGCGAGCCGTCGACCGCCTGCTTGAGCGCCGCGCGGAGTCGCTCGCCGGAGAGTTCCGCGACGGCGACCGGTTCCTCGAAGGGGAGCAGGCTCACGAGGTCCGCGACGGTGACCGCCCCCTGGATGGGGTCGCCGCTCCGGATACCGCCGCTGTTCTGGAGGGCGACGTCCGCGCCGGTCGCCCAGCGGTAGGCGTCGGCGACGAAGTTGCCGACGCGGCTCTCGCCGCCGAACAGGGTGGATTCCGTGCGCGCCAGCGGTTCCTCGACGGAGCCGACCACCTCGTCCAGCCCCGCGGCCGTCATGCGTTCGCGGAGCGCGCGGGCGACCTCGTTCGCGCGCCGGGCGTCGCCCGTCTCGTGGCGCGTCGCCGTCCCCGCCGCCAGGTCGACCTCCAGCACCGCGCGCCCGCCGTCGCCGGGTCGCGTGACGAGCGTCCCGTCGACGCGGTCGATTCGCTCCGTCGGAACGTGACCGCCGAGGACGGCGTCGGCGTCGACCGCCGCGGCGAGGTCGTCGTCGCCCCGGCCGAGATGCGAGAGGACGACGACGCGGTCGACGCCGCGCGCCCGGAGGTCAGCGACCGCTTCCTCGGCCGCCGCGATAGGGTCGGCGAACGTCAGGTCGGTCGCCTGGGGGTTCAGCGAGGCGGTCCGGGGCGTCGTGACGCCCGTGAACCCGACGCGCGTTCCGTCCGCTTCGAGGACGGCCGTGCGCCGGGTCAGGTCGGCGGCGAAGCGCTCGCCGTCCCGAAAGACGTTGGCCGTCACCCAGGTCTGGGGGGACTCGACGACGACGTCGCGGGCGGCCGCGGGGCCGTAGTCGAAGTCGTGGTTGCCGAACGTCGCCACGTCCGGTTCGACGGCCGAGAAGAGGTCGAGCGCCTGTCGCCCCTCGGTGACCAGCGCCAGCACGCCCGGCGAGGTGTTGTCGCCGGTGCCGACCAGCAGGGCGTCCTCGCCGTCCAACTGACCCAGACTGCCCGCGAGACGGCCGATGCGGCCCGGGTCGTCGTAGGCGTTCTCGACGTCGGAGTACTGGAGGAGACGCATCGACGGAGCGTATCGGCGTCGAGATAAATGGACTTCGACTCGGCGCGGGACGCCCGGACCCACCGCGCCGACGACCGCCGTCCGGGTCGCCGGTGAGACCGACACGTTGATTTGCTCACCGTGACACGTACTACCTATGCGGATTCGAGACTGGCAGGACATCCTCCAGGACGTCGTCGAGCGGGACGTCGACCCAGAGGGCTGGCGCGCGACCGGGGGAACCCGGGCCGAGGGCGTCGGCGAGGACCTCTACGTCGGCCACCCGAGCGCCGGCGTCTACCACCTGAAGACGTACGCCAAGAACCCCTTCGAGGTGCGCGGCGTCGGCACGCGCGTCGCCCGAAGTCTGGACGACGAGATCGGCTCCTACCTCCCGCGGGAGGACTACCGGGAGGGTCGGTTCGCGGTCCAGCACCCCGACGCCGCCCCGGGCGACGAAGAGGAGGCCGAGGAGCGCGCCAAACGACTCGAAGAGACCATCAGGGCCCACGCGGACGCGCCGACGAACCGGGCCGACCTGTTCGACGACGTGATGGAGGCGATGGAGAGCCCCGCCTTCGGACCGATGGACTACGACAACTACGACCGCCCGGACGCCGTCGAGGACCTCGCCGCGACGTTCGAGGAAGCCGAGGAACTGCTGGACGCCGAACTCGACGACCTCATCGACGAGGACGAGGTCGGCAAGGGCTTCCAGTAGCGGTCGTCTCTTCTCCGGGATTTCGCGCCCGCGAAGTTCTCCGGTGGTCGGTAGCGGGGACCGGCGCGTCGGTGTCGGTGGAGGGCAAAGCGTCCGCGAGCGTGGTGGTCGTCGCGCCGACGGCGGCGGGGGGCGTCGCCGCCGCGGTACCGGGCAGGGGCATGGTGGGGCGCACTCGACCGCGAGCAGTGCACCCGGTTCGGACCACAGTCGCGGACGGTAAAGCCTTTCAGTAGACTCAAACGTCCGTTTGACCTTCCCGCGAGCGAGTCGGCTGGCTTTAAGCACGTGCTCGTCCACTGCCCTCGCATGGGGGCCGAGGAGACGATTCGAGAGTACTACGAGGCGCTCCGGCGCGGCGAACCGCTGTACCCCTACTTCGCCGAACGCGACGACGCGACGAAGTTCGGCGTCGGCGAACGACTGTTCGGGTACGACGCCATCGCCGAGGGACTGCGAGAGCAGAGCCGGACGACGGACGACTGGACCGTGGAGAGTTCGGCCCTCCGGGTGGTCGAACGCGACGACGTGGCGCGGTTCACGGACGACGTGGCGCTGTCGTGGACCGACGTGGAGGCGGACGAACGCCGTTCGTTCGACACGCGCTGGAGCGGGACGCTCGAACGACGCGACGGGGAGTGGCTGTTCACCAGCATGCACGTCAGCGCTCCGCACGAGCTATAGATGGTCGGACCGATCAGCGAGGAGGAGCGCACGGAGGCGATGACGCGCCTGAAGGTGGGCATCGTCGGCCTGGTCGCCGCGTCGGGTGCGCTCGTCGCCCTCCACGGCGGTGCCGGACCGCTCGGCATCGCCGCCGCGCTCGTCCTCGGACTGGTCGTCGGGGCGGCGCTGACGTGGTACATCGGCTGGATACTGTAGCGACGGCCGCGGCCTTTTCGTATCCCGTCTTCGACCGTACGAACGTGACGGACGCGCTCAGCGACCGACTGGACGACGTCCCCGACGCTCGCGTCGTGGCGTTCCCCGACGGCAGCGTCGACACCTACTACCGGGTGCGTGCCGGCGCCGGGGGCTACCTGGATTCGCGGGAACGGTTCGGTGCTGCCGTCGGCGACGGCAGCGCCACGTCGTTCTCGCTCGACCGTCAGGACCGGGAGTCGGGGGGGCAGGCGGTCAACATGGCGAAGCAGGCCCACGCGCTCGACGCTCGCGTCTCCCTGTTCGGCCACCTGGACGACCCGGCGTTCGACGACCTGCCCTTCGACGCCGCGTCGATGGGCGACCCCGCCGACGTCTCGGTGCTGTCGTTCGAGGACGAGAGCGTCGTGCTCGCCGAGCGGCCGTCCGAGACGAGCGACTGGTCGCTGGCCGACCTCCGGGCGACGGCCGGCGGCCTCGACGCCGTCTTGGACGCCGACGCCGTCTGCTGTGGCAACTGGGTGTCGTTCCCCGGGCTGACCGACGCGCTCGCCGAACTGGGTTCGCTCGACGCCGACGGCGTCTTCGTCCTCGACCCGGGCGACCTCACGAACGCCGACGGCGACGCGCTCGCGGCCCTCTGGGACGCCCTCGCGGACCTCGAAGCCGCCTTCGACGTAGTGGTGAGCGTCGATCCGGACGAGGCGTCGGCGCTTTCGGCGGCGTTCGACGCGGCAGACGGGGCGGACGGACTGGCAGACCTGCGAGCGCGCGCCGACCTCTCGGGCGTCGTCTCGCACGGCGAGGAGCAGGCCGTGGCGGCGACGCGCGACGGCGTCCGAACCGTCGAGAGCTACCGCGTCCGGAGCGCCGAACGGACGACCGGCGCCGGCGACCGCTTCTCGGCCGGCCTCGCCGTCGGACTCGGCGTCGGCTGGGAGTGGGAGGTGTCGCTCGCGCTCGCCAACGCGTGCGCGAGCTACTTCGTCGGGAACGTCGAAACCGGAGACCGCGAATCCCTGCGGGAGTTCGTCGCCGCGAGGCGATGAGAACCTCCTCCGGCCCCGACGGCGGGGGACGACCGAAACTGGTCGTCTTTCTCTCAACTAGCACCTTACTATATTTCAATTATGCTGAACGTTTTTCACCGTGGGCGGTGCCATCCCGACGGGGAGAAAATGTTCTACCACGACAACGAACTCCAGTACGACGTCGAGGTCGAGGAACCGAACCCGTACTTCGCGAAGATGCTCCAGCAGGCCATCGGCGGGGTCGAGGGCGAGATGCGCGTCGCGCTCCAGTACATGTTCCAGGCGTTCGCGGTGCCCGCGAGCAAGCAGAAGTACCGCACGCTGCTGATGGAGACCGCGGCGGAGGAACTCGGCCACATCGAGATGCTCGCCACCGCCGTGGCGAAGAACCTGCAGGACGCGCCCGAAGAGATGCGGGAGGCGGCCCGCGACGACGCGGTCATCGACGCCATGATGAGCGGGGGCCAGCCGCGGCAGGCCCTCTCGGCCGGCCTCCACGCGATGCCGGTCGACTCGAACGGCGTGCCGTTCAGCGGGAACTACGTCGTCGCCAGCGGCAACCTCGCGGCCGACATGTACGCGAACGTGATGGCCGAGTCGACCGGGCGACTGCTGGCGACCCGGCTCTACGAGTTCACCGACGACCCGGGGATGAAGGACATGCTCGCGTACCTCATCGCTCGCGACACCATGCACCAGAACCAGTGGCACGCCGCCCTGGAGGAGCTGGGCGAGACGGTCCCGGTCCCGGCGAGTTTCCCGCAGGAGAAGGAGAACCAGGAGCACGACTACGAGTTCATGTCGACGTTCCGCGAGGAACACGAGGACCCACAGGAGGCCTGGACGGAAGGACCGTCGTTCGACGGCAAGGGCGAGTTCTCGTTCGGCACCCAGCCGGGCGGCGGTACTCCCGACCTCCAGGAGACCATCGAGGAGATGTACAACGAGGCGTCCGACGGGCAGTAAGCGTCGGAGAGCGATCCGCCGTTTTTCTCGCCGTCCCGACGCCGGCTACCCCTGGACGCGTGCCAGCCACTGCTGCGGGTGGTCGAGTTCGTCGGGGGTCGGCAGGTTGTCCGGCGAGTCCCACACCCGGGTCGCGCCGTCGATGCCGCGAGCGGCGACGACGTGCTCGAAGAACGCCTTGCCACGCTCGTACTGGCGGCGCTTGAGGCCGAGTCCGAGCAGGCGGCGAACGAGTTTCGAGAGCGGATTCATCCCGCGGCGGCGGGCCTCGATTTTGGCCCGGAGGTCGGCGTACTCCTCGTCGAACGCCTCGTCCATCAGCAGTTCGGCGTACCCCTCGACGGCGGTCATCGCGGCGTCGAGTTCGCGGAACGCCTCGCGGTCGACGCCGCCGCTGGCGAGCGCCTCGATGCCGGACTCCATCCGGGATTCGAGGTGGTCCGAGAGCCACGGCGCGGCGCCGAACTCGGCGGCGTGGGTCACCTCGTGGAACGCGATCCAGCGTCGGAAGCGGTCGAAGTCCGCGTCGAGTTCGTTCGCGATGCGCTCGATGTTCGGATGGACGAAGTACAGCGCGTGGTCGTCGCCCTCCGCGAGCAGTAGCGGATCGTACTGCCCGAGAACGTTGGTGCCCAGCACGGAGAGCATCACGGACATCGTGCCCGTGTTGACGACGCGGGCGACGCCGGGGAGGGCGGGCGGTCCGTGCTCCTCGATCGGCTTCATCACCTGTCGGAAGGTGGTGACGTTGGCGTCGATCCAGTGGTGTCGGTTCTGTATCTCGACGGTCGCCGGCACGTCGAAGTCGACGCCGGACGCTTCGCGAACCCGAGCGCGAGCGTCGCGGACGTCGGCCGCGTACCCCGACCGTTCGGCGGGCGAGAGCGCGATAGAACCGGGGTCCGTCGACGCCTTCGCAGCCTCGGTGACGGCGTCCCAGTCGATGGGGCCGGTCCCGGACGCCCCGGTGACTGCCCGGACGCTACGGTAGAGATTCACGATTCCACGTTGGACTCCGTTCGACAAAATCCTTCTGTCCCGGTGGCGGGACGTCGCGTCGCGGCTGGGACGGGGACGAGAGTCGAGCGGTCCGCGTTCGTCGGTCGGCGTCGCCGGTTCCGTCACCCCCGGACTGATGTGCTACGAAGCCCAAGACGAGGGTATGAGAGACGAGGAGGAGATCCGCGAGCAGTACGAGTTTCTCGAGGAGCATCTCGACAGCGAGGACATGCGCCACGAGGGCGTCAGGGAGATGTTCACCTACTACAAACGTGCCCTCGGCTGGGTGCTCGAAGAGGAGCACATCTGAGTAGCTTTCGGGTACCCCACCCGTGTAACCGTGGGCGTTACATTTATGATGGTGGGTCGTCTTGCTCTAAGTGACGCTTCGCTTTGGAGGGCCGAAGCGTCAGCGGGGACCAATTCAGGGCGGCAAGCGGTTCGCGGGGTCTTTTCGCCCCCGCGTGTTCCGCTTTCCTTTCGAAGCTACGATTCGAGCGACTGCCTTCTCTCCCGTCGACGATTCACGTTCGCGTAGCCTCGGCAGTGGCGCGAGAAGGGTCCGGTCGAGGTCGTTCGCAGTCGTTACTCGATGTCGAGCGACCCGTCGGCGCCGTCGGCGCCGTCGTCGCCTTCCTTCCACTCGATCTCCAGTTCGAGGCTCAGTTCGTCGCGTCGACCGCCGGTCTCGCGTTCGGACTTCACCTCGAACGTCGGGCGTTCGGGCGGCGTGAGCGTCACCGTCTGGTCGCCGGCGGTGAGCGTCACCGATTCGCCGTCCTCGAGTTTGTCGGCGACCGTCCGGAGGTAGGTCGCTATCTCGCTGCGGCTCTGGGTCCGTTCCGTCTCGAAGAGCACTTCCTCGGGCATGGTACGAACGAACGTCCCCGACGCTGATAAGTGTAGTCGTCACCGTCGGAGGTTCGGGTGCGGTGGGTCCCTCCGGGCGTACCCGGCGTCCCGAACGGAGCGCCGCCGGTTTCGTTTTCCCGAACATTATCAGACCGTTATATTTATTTCACTAATGATAGAATAGGTGATATCGACGATGAACGACCTGACGGGATTCCAACGGGACATACTGTACGTCATCTCGGGCCACGGTGAACCACACGGACTCGCCATCAAGGAGGACCTCGAGGAGTACTACGACGTCAACGTCCACCACGGCCGGCTCTATCCGAATCTCGACACGCTGGTCGAGAAGGAACTCGTCGAGAAGGGCGAACGCGACCAGCGGACCAACTACTACACGCTCACCGACGGCGGTGAGGCCGCCATCGCGAATCGCCGGCAGTGGGAAGACCGTTTCGTCGACCTCTGAGACGTCTCGCTGATTCTCGGCCGGGACGGAGCGACTCGACGGCAGTCACTTCTGGTCCTCGCCTGGCGACGGCGTGCCCACCGGCTCCGACCCGTCGGCGTCCTCCCGTTTCGATGCGGAGTCGGTTCCCGTCCGTTCGGGTTCGTTCGCCGCGTCGCCACCCGACGGTTCGTCCGCGTCGAACGGTTCCGACCCGGTCTCGGGGACGTCGCCGTGGTCTCGCGGCTGCCGCGCCGCTCCGTGTTCCTCGTTGAGATACGTCGGATCGACCGCCCACGGTTTTATCGGCCGGCCGGCGAGCAGTTCCGGGAGGACGATCTCGCCGAAGTGGACGACGAGGACGAGTATCATCGGACCGAGGAAGATGCCGTACCAGCCGAACAGTAGGGGGCCGAAGATGTACGCCAGCATCACCATCCCGACGTGGAGGTTGCGTCCGGAGACGTACGGTCTGAGGACGAGGTCCGGGATGGTGTCGACGATGACGAGCGAGACGAGGAAGAACGCGACCGGGAACCAGACGACGGTCGGGTCGCGCAGAAGCAGCGTCTCCGCGCCGACGTACGCGCTCACCGGGAAGTACACCAGCTTCATCCCGACGACCGGGATGAGGCTCGCGACGCCGGTGAGAAGGCCGAGCAGCGTCGGATACGGGATGGCCAGCCCCGGCGGTGCGACGAAGTCCAGCGCGTTGTAGGAGATGGCGCCGATGGTCCCGGTCAGCAGGGCGTTGAGGATGTTGCCGAAGAAGATGCTGTTGAAGTCGGTGTCGACGCGCGTCACGTACGAGTCGAGGACGCCGTCGCTGTCCGAGAAGGTGCGCCGGAACCACCGCGAGAGCTTGTGGTCGTCCCGGAGCAGGTAGAAGGCGATGGCGATCATGACGAACAGATGCAGTACGGCAGTGCCGACGAACCCGAGGTACCCCAGCGTGGAGCCGAACACGTCCTGGGCGAGCCTCGTGTCTATCCCGCCCGACAGGAGGGTTTCGGGGCTCTGGACGATGTTCGAGACGTCCGCGTACGGCTGGAGCGGTTCGGGCAACTCCCGGATGTCGGTCCGCCCGGCGAACTTGCGGAGTTCCTGAATAGCGATGGCGCCGGTGTACGCCATCAGCGTGAGGGCGGGCAGGGCGAGCGCGAAGAGGGCGACGGCGGCCGCGAGACTCGGCGGTCCGATTCGCCGCTTGAGCCGGTCGTACACCGGGCGGGTCGCGTAGTAGATGAAGATGCCGAAGACGAACGTGCCGATGAACGAGTAGACGATGTACAGCGCCGTGACGCCGAGGGCCGCACCGATGGCCCACCACGCGACGCGGGATTTGTCGACGTTCCAACCTTCGATCATACGGAAGGGTTGGACCACGATGCAAAAAGCGTTCGTGCGCGACGTCGGCCACCGGAGCTTTCAGTGCAGTACGTCGGGCGCGAGAGGCACCCGCTCCTCGGAACGAGTCCCGTGGGCGACTGACGAGTTCGTCGTCGGGTCGCTCGGCGGCCGACCGCGAGCGGAGGAACGGCTGGCGGACGGGACGAGCGCGAGTAGGCCCGCGGCGTGAGTTCGGCCCGCGTTACAGGGTGAGCGGCCCGTCGAGTTCCAGGGTGACCCCTTCCCGGCGGGCGCGTTCGCGGACTGCGGCGAGGGCGGGTCGGACCTTCGACTCGTCGGCGACGCTGTCGAACTCGACGGTGACGGTACCCGCGCCGAGGAACGCCGCCGTATGGATGCACTCCCGTACGCGGTCGGCCTCGTCCTGCGTGGCGTACGAACAGGACTCGTCGAAGCAGGCTTCGACCGTGACGCCGGCGGGGACGAGGTCGTTCGCGTCGAGGGCGCGCTGGAGGTCGCGCAGGTCGTCTCGCGTCGAGGGTAACGCGGTGGCGTCGAGGGTCACGGGCGTCACGTCTGCGGGTCGGCAGCGTTCGATCGCGTGTTCCACGTCGGGACTCGAAGTGGCGCTCATCGTACCCACCAATACCTGGTAGGTATACAAAAAGGTTTGTGTATGCTCTGTAGTAATGCGCGGTCGTTCGCCGTCGCCTCCCGGCCCGTGCGGTCCGGGCCCGGGAGGCAACTTTTACGCGCAGGTCACGTACCCGCTAGCATGGACCGCGACGTTCACCCCGCCGTCGCCGACGCCGCGGAGAGCATCGCGTCGATGGAGATTCGCGGTGCCGCGGCCATCGCGGACGCCGCCGCCGGGGCGCTGGGCGAGCGGGCGGCGGCCAGCGAGGCCGACTCACCGGCGGCGTTCCGCGCGGAGATGCGCGCGGCCGCACGACGCCTGCACGAGACGCGCCCGACCGCCGTCAGCCTCCCGAACGCCCTGCGGTACGTCCTCCGGGACATGGAAGGCGACACCGTCGAACGCCTGCGCCGGAGCGTCGAGAACAGCGCCGCCGAGTTCCGCCACCAGCTCGACCAGGCGCAGGACAACCTCGGCCAGATCGGCGCGAACCGGCTTCGGGACGGCGACACCATCATGACCCACTGCCACTCGACGGACGCCCTCTCCTGCGTTCGCCACGCGCTCGACGACGGCAAGGAACTGACCGCCGTCGTCAAGGAGACGCGACCGCGCAAGCAGGGTCACATCACCGCCCGCCAGCTCCGGGAGCTGGGCGTGCCGGTCACGCTGATCGTCGACAACGCCGCGCGCCGGTACCTCGACGACGTCGACCACGTGCTCGTCGGCGCGGACTCCATCGCCGCCGACGGCAGCGTCATCAACAAGATAGGGACCTCCGGTCTGGCCGTCAACGCTCGCGAACGCGGCGTTCCGGTCATGGTCGCCGCCCAGACGCTGAAGCTCCACCCGGCGACGATGACCGGCCACACCGTCGAGATCGAGATGCGAGACGAGGGCGAGGTGCTCGCCGACGACGAGCGCGCGGACATCGGCCGGGGAGCGGACGACCCCGACCTCGCCGTCGAGAACCCGGCGTTCGACGTGACGCCGCCGCGCTACGTCGACGCCATCGTCACCGAACGCGGCCAGTTCCCGCCCGAGAGCATCGTCACGCTGATGCGGGAGCTGTTCGGCGACCAGCACGGCGAGGAGCCGTGGGAAGAAACGGTCCAGTGAGACGCCCGCTCCCGGTTCCGGCGTTCGTTTCACACCGGACCGGCCGGACCACCGTCGCCCGGTGAACGTCGTCCGCGTGTCCTCTCCGCTAGTACTGCTTGCGATACGTCTCTCGGAATCGACACCCGGCGTCGTCGGCGCTTCGCACGATTTCTTCTGTACTTACCAATATTAATATTTAAGTTAATTATTTATATAAATAGGTCGAACGGTGAAGCGTATGGTACAGAACAACGTGAAAGCGTTCCTGTCCGAGCATCCGCGAATGATTGGCGTCCTGTTCACCGTCGGCCTGGCGCTGATGCAGGCCGGAAGCGTAATCGCTGCGAATGCGAACACTACGAACGGGCCGTAGATAGTCAGCCGTCGGTCAACGAGAAATCGTCGCTCCAGTGGAGTCGTCCATTCATTTCGATGGGGTGTAATTCGAGGTCGAGAGCATCGTCGACTTCCTCGGCAGACAGTTCGAAGCGCGGTCTCGAACTGGGTGCGAGATACCGCGTTGGAGACTCCTCCAGGATCGAGGACATCATCGACCCTATTCCGTAGTTGGAGGCGACGAACGTGTGGTGTTCGAGGAGATACTGTTCTCCCTCGCGACGAATCTGGAACATCGTCGGAACGCCGCTCTCGCTCTGACAGAGCGTCAGTCCGCCGTCGCCGATGGTGCCGTACTCCACCGAGACGAGCACCTCGTCCTTCGCGAGGCCGAGCGCGGTTCGCAGCGAGAACCCGCAACTCAGCAACCGGGCGAGCGCTCGCCCGACGTTCGTCGCCGAACTGTTGATGACCTCCGCGAGCGTCACGACGCCGCCGCGACTGCCCTTCTCGACCAGCACCTCGCCCTGCCGGTAGGAGCGACAGGCGTTCAGGAGGAAGGCGTCGACGTTCACGTCGTCGAGCGACCGGGCGTCGAGGTAGCCGTCGGCACAGAGGAACCCCTCGTCGTCGACGTGGCCGATGTAGTGGAGGAAGTCGGCAGACGCCTCGAACAGGGTCGCCAGCTCGTCGGTGGTCGTCCGCTCGTGTATCGACACGTCGAACGTGATGAGGTCGCGCAGGCCGTAGAACTCCCCGACGACGTTCTCGTCGGCCATCGCCGAATCGTTACAGACGACGTGCACCGTCAGCGCCGAGTCGTCCGGCGGCGTGTGGTCGACCTTCCGTCGGAGCGATTCGAGCGTGACCTTGTTCGCACCGATGGGGTATCCGCTCCCGACCCACGCGTGTTCGACCGTGTCCGCCGACTGGACCTGGAACATCTCGTCGTCGTCCCAGTCCCACTCGTCGCTCGTGCTACGGGTGAAATCGCCGTCTGCGACGGCTGCCGTGCTGCGTGCCCGGGTGAAGTCGTCGAACGTCTCCGGCGTCGGTTCGACGCTGGCGACGTCGGGTCGCCGGGGTGTCCGCACGAGCGAGAGTTCGTCGGCGAAGTAGGGGAGGGCGGGGAGGTTCTCCGCCGTCGGCACGACGTCGGTCGTCAGGTGCCAGTCCAGCACGTACGGTTCGAGCGTCTCGAACGGCACGGAGAGGTACGCGTCCAGTTGCGCGGCGAGCGGCCGCCCGTAGAGGTCGGCGAAGTCGAGGTCCACGAGCGGTTCGACCTGCTCGCGCTCGTACAGGTCGACGTCGTAGTACCCCTCGGTGCGGGTGAGGAAGTCGAGGAAGAACGACTGCCGGAGCACGCGACTGACCGTCGATTCGTACCCGTCCGGACCGTCCAGCGAGCGTTCGACCCCGTCCGCGACCAGGCGTGGCTCGTCGCCGGGGACGACCGCCGCTCCGAGGTAGTAGGCGAGCGAGGCCGCGGGATAGACGTACTCCCGTTCGGACGGCATCACGAGTTCGACGCCCGTCTCGGGACGCTCGACGCCGTCCGGAACGTCGAACGACTCCCCGCGTTCGACGAGCGGCGGGTGACCCCGGAGCGTCGGGTACGACCGCTCGCACGAGGTCGTCTTCAGCGCCGACCCGAGCAACGACACCGCCTTCATCGCGTCCTCGACGTCGTCGGTGACGGTTATCGTCCCGGTCGGCCGTTCGTGAAACGACCGCGTGCCGACGCGGGGGCGACGGGAGCCGTCGAACCGAATCGTGACGGACGTCTCGTCGTGGTTTAGCTCCAGTTCGCCCCGGACGGCGACGTAGAGCTTCATCGGCGTGCTCTGGAGTTCGAGCAGGTAGTCGTCGGCGGGAAGCGACCGGTCGTTGAACGTCGTCGCGTCGACGCTTATCTCGCCGTCCTGCGTGCGGACGATCACCGAGAGGTAGTTCGGGATCTCGATCGCCGTCGTCTCGAACGCCACGGCGGCGTCGACCGGGAAGTAGAACCCGTCCGTCGCGGTCGGCTCCGGGGCGACGGGGTCGTCGGTGTAGAGTTCGAACCGGACGTTCTCGATGGGGTCGAAGACAGCGATTCCCGGCCGCCTGTCGAGCGTGTCGAACTCCATGCCTGTTCCTCCCTCTACAGTTCGACCCACATCGTCGTCGCGTCGAGTTCCGGCACGTGCCAGCGCTGTTCGGGGTTCCGGCCCGGACGCTTCCGGAGTTCGATACGCACGTCGAACAGCGGCGTCAGCGCCGCGACGACGTCCTCGTCGTCCGGCACGCGGAGGTGGTAGTGAGCCATTCCGTCGACGCCGCGGACGGTGGCGGTGAGCGTGCGAAGGTGGCGTTTCGTCGCCGCGAGGTCGCGCTGTACCAGCGGGGAGAGGGAGTCGACGCCGACCCGCAGTCGTGCGGGGTCGAGTCCGTCGGCGCGCTCCTCGAAGAACCCTATCGCGGTCCGTAGTTCCTCACAGAGCTGTCCGACGTCGTTTCGCTCCGGCGGCTCCAGGTTGGACGTGACCGACGTCGCGTCGGCCGGAATCGACCGTTCGCAGTTGCGCTGGTCGACGATCCACGTCGTCGAGTCGTCGACCGACGCGTCGTCCGGCAGCCGCGACTCGGGGGCGGCGACCGTCCGGTCGACGAGCGCGAGCGTTCGATACCGGTCCGTCCCGCGGCCGAAGAGCGTTCGAGAGGCCGTCGCCGAGACGGTGTCCGGAACGTCTCCGGTCACGAGGAGGTTACTCCCACGCTCCTTGAGCTCCCGTAGCCAGGCGTGGAAGTCGGGGCGGTCGCCGTCCCCGCAGGACCGGAGCACTGAAACCATATATTATATGGCGATACTATTACAAATAAATATTCGGGTCGCGTCCGCGCTACACCGGGTCACGCCCGCTCTGCGCCAGTCACGTCCGCACTTCGACACGGCGGCATCGAGAGGACGCGGTTCTCCGCCGGCGTCCCGACGTCCGACCACAAACCTTTCCCGGAACCCCTTCCCTTGTCGGGACATGGTGCTTCCCTCGGGGTTCGCGCTCCCGCCGCTACCGTACCTGTTCGTGCTGTTACTGGCGGTCGGAGTCGTCGGGGGGACGCTCTGGCGCGTGTCGCCTCCCGTCGGCGAGCGCACCGTCGTCGCGTTCGCCCCGTGGATCGTCGTCGGATCCGGGCTCCACGCCCTCTACCAGGTCCGACTCCCGCCGGCGGTCGTCGAACCGCTGCTCGGAACGCCCGCCGTGTATCTCACGACGTTCGCCGTCGCCGGGGCGGTGTGGCTGGCCGTCTTCTCCCTGTCCTCGCTACCGGTGGCGCGCACGCTCGCCGTAACCGGCGTCGCCGCGGTGCTGCCCGTCGTGGGTCTGGGTTTGCAGTACGGCGTGTCGAACGGAAGCCTGCGGCTGTTCTGGCCGTTCGTCGGCCTCGTCACCGCCGTCGTGCTCACCGGTCTGCTGTGGAGCGGGACGCGGTATCTCTACCCCGACGTCGCTGTCGTCACGGGTGCGGTCGGCGCACTCGTGCTGTTCGGACACTCCCTCGACGCCGTCTCGACGGCGGTCGGCATCGACGTGCTGAACTTCGGCGAGCGGACGCCCGTCTCCCGGCTCATCCTGGAGTTCGCCCACGGGTTGCCGACGGCGGACGTCATCGGCGTCGGCTGGCTGTTCGTGCTCGTGAAGATCGCGCTGGCGGAGTTCATCGTCGTCCTCTTCGCCGACTACGTCGCCGAGGAACCGACGGAGGGGTACCTGCTGCTCGGTCTGGTCGCGGCCGTCGGCCTCGGTCCGGGCGCGTACAACCTGTTGCTGTTCGCCATCGCGCCGCCCGTCTGAGCCAGCAGAACTTTTTACGGACGGGGGCTTACGGAAACGGTATGTTCCCCGCGAACAGCCGAGTATGGTCGAGGTAGTTACTGCGGGTCACGTCAACTGGGACGTGACCCTCCAGGTGGACGCCCTGCCGGAACCGGACGGGGAAGCCCGCATCGAAGCCCAGCATCGCTCCGGCGGGGGCAGCGCCGGGAACGTCGCCGTCGCGCTCGCGGGCATGGACGTCTCGGCGGGCGTCGTCGGTAGCGTCGGTACCGACGAGCAGGGGCGGCTCGCGCGTCGGGGACTGGAGCGTGCGGGGGTCGACGTCTCGCACCTGCCGTCGGTCGAGGGGATGGAGACCACCACGAAGTACATCGTCGTCGACGACGCGGGCGAGGTGATGGTGCTGGGCAACGAGGGCGCGAACGAGGCGATAACGCCGGACGACGTCGACGCCGACTACGTGGCGGCGGCCGACCACCTCCACCTGACGAGCCAGCGCCCCGACACCGCCGCGAAACTCGCCGCCGTCGCGACGGACGCCGGCGTCCCCGTCAGTTTCGACCCCGGACGCCGCCTCTGTGAGCGCGACTTCGCCGAGGCGCTCTCGTACTCCGACGTCGTCTTCCTCAACGACCGCGAGGCGGAGACGCTGCTGAGCCGGGATCTCGAACACCCCTCCATGGAACTCGACGGTCGCGTCGTCGTCGTCAAACGCGGGGGCGACGGTGCGCACGTCGACACGACCGACGGGGGGTACTCCCATCCGGGGTTCGGCGTCGACACCGTCGACACGACGGGCGCGGGCGACGCCTTCGCCGCCGGGTTCCTCGCCGTCCTCCTGGAGTCCGGGCCGGACTACGAACGCGCCCTGGAGTTCGCGAACGCCTGCGGCGCGCTGGCGTCGATGCAAGAGGGTGCTCGCACCGCGCCGACGCGGGACCGGGTCGCGGCGTTTCTCGACGAGCAGTTCTAGATCTCGTTCGACCCGCCCGCGCTCTGGACCTGCCAGCCCCCTTCGATGCCGCAGGCCTCCCGCACCTCGAACGCTATCGCCGTCTCCGGTCCCATCCGGTCGCCGCCCTCGACGTCCTCGACGCGCAGTGGCACGTCCAGCGTGTTGCCACAGCAGCCGACGCCGACGAACTCCTCCCACTCGTCGCCCACCGTCACCTGGCCCTTCGTCTTGCGGAGGAACGCCCGGAACGACGGTTTCTCCACCTGGAACCGGCCCCAGTCGCTCAGGTCCTCGGGGTAGGAGACGACGACCCGACTCGCCGCGTCGCCGTCGACCGGCGTCTCATCGCTCGCGGTCTCGTCCGTCGCGGTCTCTTCGGTGGCCATGCCAGGTGGTAGGTGCTCGACCGGTTTAGGGCTTCCCGCCCCGGGGATGACCCTACCATTCCGATGCCCACGAGGACGCGGGCAGGCGGGACCACGCCGTCGGTCGTCGCGCCGGAACGGTTAGTATCCGACGTGCGCGAAGTGGGAACGTGAGCGAACTATCCACGTCGCCGACCGTGCTCGTCCTCCGGCGGGGAACCCACGGCATGCCCGTCGCCGAGTACGCCGAGGAACTGCGCGAGCGCTTGCCCGGAGTCGAGGTACGACGCGCCGAGACGCCGGCCGAGGAGCGCGAACTCGTCGCCGACGCCGAGATCGTGACCGGGATGAGCATCGACGAGGAGCTACTGGAGCGCGCCGACGACCTCCGGCTGTTCGCCTGTGCGTACGCCGGGACGGGACACCTGCCGCTGGACGCGCTCGAATCGCGGGGCGTCGCCGTGACGAACGCCTCCGGCGTCCACGGACCGAACATCGGCGAACACGTCGTCGGAGCCGTCCTCTCCTTCGTCCGCGGGTTCCACGAGGCGTGGCGGCGCCAGCAGCGTCGCGAGTGGCGACACTTCCGCGCCCGCGAGCTGCAGGGTAGCACCGTCACGGTGGTCGGCCTGGGGGCCATCGGTCACGCCGTCGTCGAGCGACTGGACGGGTTCGGCGTCGAGACGCTCGGAGTGCGGTACTCCCCGGAGAAGGGCGGTCCGACGGACGAGGTGTTCGGCTTCGACGAGTTCCACGACGCGCTGGCCCGCACCGACTTCCTCGTGCTGGCCTGCCCCCTGACCGACGAGACCCGCGGACTCGTCGGAGCCGAGGAGTTCGACACGCTCCCGCCGGACGCCCTGCTCGTCAACGTCGCCCGCGGCAAGGTCGTCGAGACGGACGCGCTGGTGTCGGCGCTCCGCGGCAACCAGATCGACGGCGCGGCACTGGACGTGACCGACCCCGAACCGCTCCCGGCAGACCACCCGCTCTGGAACTTCGAGAACGTCACCGTAACGCCGCACAACGCCGGCCACACGCCGGAGTACTACGCGCGCCTCGCGGACGTCGTCGCCGGGAACGTCGAGCGCGTCGTGGAGACGGGAGAGTACGACGACCTCGACAACCGGGTCGCGTAGCGCGAGCGGCGTCTCGCGCCACCGTCGCCTCACGTGTATCGCAGGTGACCTGTCGCCGTCGGTGACCCGCTCCCCGGGTTGCACAGTTTTATATGGCAGAAGGAGCAATCCTCTCACGCCGACGGACGACGCTTTTCTCGTCGTGTGTCGGCATGGACTGTGCCCCTCGTCGCAGTGGACCCTTGGTCGGGAGGTCCAATCTGCTCCCGGGAGCACTTTCCCTCCTCGTCGTCTCCAATCGCGACACCCCTTTCGAGAACGCCGCAGTCGTGACTCTCCGTCGAGACGAATCAGCTACGGTCGGGAACCCGGACGAATCGACCGCGGGTGAGAAACGCTACCGACACGAGCGACGCGAGCGACCGGCGCGATGCGAGCGCTCGCCCGGCCGACGCCCGACGACCGTTCGATTTTTCCTCCACGTCGTCCACGCGAACGCATGGACGTCAGAGAGCTGACGGACGACTCCGAGCGACGCGAGGCCGTTCCGATTCTCCGCCAGTTGTGGGACGACGCTGCCCCCGAGGAGGTGCTGGAGTGGACCGGGGACGACGAGTACCGCCTGTTCGGCGGATTCGTCGACGGCGAACTGGTCGGCGTGGCCGGCGTCCTCGTCGCGGGCGTCCTCCACCACGCTCGTCACGCGTGGCTCTACGACCTGGTCGTGGACGAACCCCGAAGAGGGGAGGGACACGGCAGCGCGCTCGTGGCGTTCGTCGAGCGATGGGCCGACGAGCGAAACTGCGAGTACGTCGCGCTGGCCTCGCCGCTCGGGAAAGACGACGTTCACGACTACTACCAGGAACAGCACTACGAGAAGTGGGGCTACGTCATCGAGAAGGAACTTTGAGAGCGACGCCGCGAGACCGACGTTCGGCTACGGCGACGCGGCCACCCCCGTCTGCCGCCTCTCGTTCGACGAGATTGAGGGCTCCGGTCGCCTCCGGCGGCCTCCGCCGTTCAATCGTCGTCCCGTTCCGACGAGACTGCGGCGATGCGAGCCTTCCGGCCACGCATCGCGGTCAGTCGTCGTCGGAGGTCTTGATGTCCGCCGACAGACCCTGGGCCATCTCGATGTCCGTGGAGTTGTTCATCGTCCAGGCGGTGCGCTCGGTGACCGCCTCGATGGCTTCGCGGGCGCTCGGGTAGCCGTTGCCGGACTTTTTGACGCCGCCGAACGGGAGCTGGACCTCCGCGCCGATGCACGGGAGGTTCGCGTAGGCGAGGCCGAGTTCGGCGTGGTCGCGGAAGTGGTTTATCTGGCGGTAGTCCTCGCTGATGACGGCGCCGGCGAGGCCGTACGGCGTGTCGTTGTGGATCTCGACCGCGTCCTCGATGTCGCCCGAGTAGCTCATCAGCGCCACGTGCGGGCCGAACACCTCTTCTTTGATGCAGCGGAGGTCGGGGTCGTAGTCGACCTCGTAGACGAACGGACCCACCCAGTAGCCGTCCTCGTGGCCCTCCGGAATCTCGCTGTCGTCGAGTTCCTCGCGGTCGACCAGTACGTTCGCACCCTCCTGGCGGGCGAGGTCGTTGTACTTGCCGAACTTCTCGACCTGCTCCTCGTTGACGAGCGGCCCCATGAACGTGTCCTCCTCCAGGGGGTCGCCGACGGAGACGTCCTCCGCGAGGTCGACGAAGCGTTCCTTGAACTCGTCGTAGACGTCCTCGTGGACGATGAGGCGCTCGCTGGAGACGCAGCGCTGGCCCGTCGTCTTGAACGAGGACATGATGGCCGAGTGGACGGCCGTGTCGAGGTCGGCCTCCTCGGTGATGACGATGCCGTTCTTGCCGCCCATCTCGCAGGCCGCGAGTTTGCCGGGTTCGCCGCCGACCTTCCCCGCGATCTTGTGCCCGACCTCCGAGGAGCCGGTGAAGAGGACGGTGTCGACGCGGCTGTCCTCGACGATGGCGTTGCCGGCGTCGCCGAAGCCCTGGACCATGTTGAACACGCCCTCCGGAATCCCGGCGTCCGCGAGCATCTCGGCGACGATCTGGCCGCACCACGGCGTCTGTTCGGCGGGCTTCCAGACGACGGTGTTGCCCTCGACCAGCGCGAGCGCCATGTGCCAGAACGGGATGGCGACCGGGAAGTTCCACGGCGTAATACAGCCGACGACGCCGCGGGGCTTGCGGCGCATGTAGGCGTCCTTGCTCGGAATCTCAGAGGGGACCACGTCGCCGTGGGGGTGGCGGGCGTTGCCCGCGGCCCACTCGACCATGTGCGCGGCCTCGACCACGTCGGCCTTACCCTCGCTGATCTCCTTGCCGCACTCCTTGGTGATGATCTCGCCGAGTTCGTCGGTCCGGTCGCGGAGTTCGTGGTAGACGTCCCAGAGGTACTCCGCGCGGTCGATGTACGAGAGGTTTCGCCACTCCTCCTCGGCCGCCTCGGCGGCGGCGAGCGCGGCGTCGACGTCCGACTCCGTTCCGCGGTGGAACTCGCCCAGCGTCTCCTGGTTCGATGGGTCGACGCTCTCGAACGTCTCGTCGCCGTCGCCGTCGCGCCACTCGCCGCCGATGTAGTGGCCGTACACCTGCTCGCTGGCTTGCTGACTCATACGGACGAAACTGCGAGCGGAGCGGTAAAAAAGGCTCTCACTTTCCTCAGCGACCGACAAGGACCGGCCACGGTTCGGCGAGGAGCGTCGCGCCCGTCCGCGGTTCGACGTTCGCGCGAACGTCTCGGTTCGCGCCACAGAATCGAACGCCGGACGAGGCGGAGCGACGTGACGACCGGCGACTACCGGCGGGCTTCCTGTCGTTCCGTGTCCGCCAGTTTCTCTATCTCGCCCTTGACGCTGGCGGCGTCGAAGTCGTGGTCCGGGCGGATGTTCACGAAGTCGAGGAACTCCCGGGCGTCGAGCAGTTCCTCGGCGGAGTAGTGCTCGCGCGCGGCGACCACGGCGTCCCGGGCGCCGACCAGCGGCGCGAGCGCGGCGAGCGCACACGCGAGGTCGTACGACCGGACCTCGTCCATGCGGTTCTCGTCGACGCCGGTCGCGTCGATGACGTACACTTCGCCGTCGTGGACCAGGACGTTCTCCCCGCGGAGGTCGCCGTGCGCGAGCTGGTTGTCGTGCATCACCGCCAGCGAGCCGTACAGCTTCGGGGCGTACTCCCGAACGCGGTCCGGTTCCATCTCCTCGAACGTCTCGAACTCCGGCAGGTACTCCATCACGAGCACGCCCATGCCGTCGTACTCGAACACCTCGACCGGTTTCGGGACGTTCAACCCGATTTCGCGCATCCGGCGGGTCGCCTCCAGTTCGTGTTCTGCCATCTCGACGGGGTCGGCGAAGTGCTCGAAGAACCCCTCGGTGCCGCTGGAGAACGCGCCGAGGTTCCGGGCGCTGGTGAACAGCGCGTGCACCAGCGAGTTCTGGTCGGTCGTTATCTTCACGAACCACTCGTCGTCGACGACGCACGGCGTCGAGAGCCAGTTGTCGGCGTCGATGAACTCGACCCGGACCCGTTCGCGGCCGTACCGCTCGGCTATCTCGCGGGCGACCCCTTCGAGCCGGGACCACTCGACGTTGCCGCGCACCAGCCGCCGGAATCTCATCGTCCCTCCACTTTGGTCCCCCCGGTCATAAATACTCCCGCCAGGTGACCTCGGAGATCTCCCGGTTCGTTTGCGTCGGGTGACGCGGCGACGGGTCGTGTCAGTCACCGACCAGCCGAACGCGTCTCTCTGGATTCGTTCGGGTCCGTTCTCCGATTTCGTATAGCGGTGCGAAGTTTACAACCTGCCGAGAACTCAAATATTGGTCCTGATTGATATAGACGAAGCGCTAACACGTCGGCATGGGTCGCGCCCAGGAATTGGTCGACTACCTCGCCGGCGTCGATTCGCTCGCCATCGTCTGTCACGACAACCCCGACCCGGACTGCATCGCCAGCGCCCTCGCCCTCGTCGCGATTGCGGACTTCGCCGGCGTGGAGACCTCCGACGTCCTGTACGGCGGCGACATCTCTCACCAGCAGAACCGCGCGTTCGTCAACCTGCTCGACGTTCCGATGGAGCGGCTCGCGAACGTGGACCTGAACGACTACGAGGGGATGGCGTTCGTCGACCACGCCGTCCCCGGCGGCCACGTCGAACTCGGCCCGGAGGTCGTCCCCGACGTGGTGGTCGACCACCACCCTTCGGAGGAGCAGGTGGACACCGCGTTCGTCGACGTCCGCGAATCGGTCGGAGCCACGACGACCATCTTCGTCGAGTACCTTGAGGAGCTCGGCATCGACCCCGACGCCCGCCTCGCGTCCGCGCTCCTGTTCGCGCTCCACCGCGAGCGCATCGACTACCTCCGGCATCCGACCGTGAACGAGTACGAGGCCGCGCTCAGCGTCTATCCGAACGCCGACATCGACCTGCTCGACCGGCTGTACGGGGCGTCGTTCACGCCGTCGACGGTGGACGCTATCGCGGAGGGCATCCGGAACCGAACACAGCGCGGAGCGAGCCTCACCTCCTGGATCGGGCGGACGTCGGAGCGGGACTCGCTCGTGCAGGTGGCGGACTACCTGCAGAACATCGAGGGCGTCGACACGGTGCTCGTCTTCGGCATCGTGAACGACGCCGTCGAGATGAGCGCCCGCTCCATCGACCCCCGGGTGGACGTCGGCGACGTGCTCGTCGAGGCGTTCGGCGACGTCGGCAGCGCCGGCGGCCACACCGACATGGCGGGCGCGTCCATCCCGCTCGGCCTGTTCGCGGACGTCGACGCCGACGCGGACGAACTGGTAGATTTCGTCTCGCGGCGCGTCTCGAACCGGTTCTTCGACGCGCTCAATCTCGAGAAGGAGTAGGCTCCAGCGACGCGACGACTGCGACCTCTCGCGGTGTCGACGAGCCGGGAACAGGACGAGAAGCGAACGAGTCGAGACGTCCCTCGAAACGACGAGCTACAGCGTTCCCGAGTGCGGCGGCGGCACGAGCACGTCGGTCGTCGAGTGAGAGGTCCGCCACTCCTCCCACGTGGCGACCGTCGAAGCGCGGATGGCGAGTTCGTCGCCCGTTCGTGGTCCGCAGATGACCCGCGCCAGTAGCTGACTCCAGTAGCTCCCGGTCGCCTTGTCTCGCACGACCAGGTTGCCGCTGTTCCTGAGGGGGGCGTCGGGGTCGTCCGACGACGCGCCGAACGCGTCGCCCGACTGATTCCGGGCGGCCGCACGGACACCCGGCGGCTGCCAGAGCAACCCCGTCACGCCGAAGGCTGTGGGTTCGCCGTCGACCACGCGCTCGGCGACGACGCCGCTCCGGCAGATCGGACAGTAGGTGACCAGCAGCGGCCCGTCGAACGAGTCGTTGACCACCTCGTGCCAGACGAGGATGCGCAGCGGATAGGCGCGCGCCCGTCCGTCGCGCTCGACGCCGACGACGCGGTCGCCGTCCGCCAGCCTCGGCGTGGCCGTGTACTCGCCGAACTCGTCGTTCACCTCCACGGCGACGCCGCTCCAGTCCGCGCCGAACGCGGGGTCGGTGATGGCCGGTATGGCGTCCCGGAGCGCCCCGCGTTCGAGTTCCGCCCCGGGAACCGGCAGGGCGTCGTTCAGGTGTACTACTACCTGTTCGAGTTCGGCGGACTCGCGACGCTCGACGCGCTCGTTCCCTGACGGTCGGCGAGAATCACCGCCTCGTTACCGGCGCTCGGATTCGAGTTCGTCGAGTCGGACCTCTATCTCCTCCAGCCGCCGTGCGAACTGCAGGTCCACACTGCCTCCGTCGTTGGGTTGCTCGTTCCATATCCACAGACAGCCCCGGACGTGCGGCGCGAGTCGCTCGTACGGGACCTCGCTGTGACACCCCGGACATATTGGCATACGGTACCGTACAACTCCGTCGATACTGTGCCTTTCGGCCCCTCGGGGAGCCAGCGGCGTGTCGACCGCGGGCGTGGTAGTCCCCGATACACAGTGCTACGTGGTACCACGTGACTTATTGCGACACGGATGGTGGACGGGATATGGTCGGAATGGGGGCCATCGGACTCGGGGGGCTCGGCCATCTGATGCTCGACGCGTACGCGGAGATGGACGACGTGGACCTCGTCGCGGGAACGGACGTCTCCCCGAAGGCCAGGGAGGCGTTCGAGACGGGGTACGACGCGCCGGCGTACGACGACTACGAGGCAATGCTCGACGACCACGGTGACGCCCTGGACGCCGTCACCATCGTCACGCCGCACACCCTGCACTACGAGCAGGCGATGGACTGCCTCCGGGCGGACCTCGACGTCCTGCTGGAGAAACCGATGGTGACGGGCGTGGACGACGCGGTCGACCTCGTGGAGGCCGTCGACGAGCGCGACCGGGTCCTCCAGGTCGGCTACCAGCGCCACTTCCATCCCGGATTTCGGGAGCTCCGGCGCATCGTCACCAGCGGGCGCATCGGCGGCGTCCACACCGTCGACTGTTATCTCGGCCAGGACTGGATAGACGTCCAGCGGGGGACCTGGCGCACGAACCCCGACCTCTCCGGCGGCGGCCAGCTGTACGACACCGGGTCGCACCTGCTCGACGCCATGCTCTGGACGACCGCGACGACCCCGACGTCCGTCGTCGCCGAGATGGAGTACGCGAAACCGGGCGTCGACTGCAACAGCGCGCTCGGCGTCGCCCTCGACGCGGGCGACCGGACCGCGACGGCGAGCGTGGGCCTCACCGGAGACGGCGTCGACATGACGCCGTCCGAGGGGTACGTCGTCTGGGGGACAGACGGTCAGGTGAGCTACTCCGACGACCGCCTCGTCGTCGCCGAGGGGGGCCAGACGACCGCCGTGACGACCGTCACGGCCGACACGGACTTCGGGACGCTCACGAAGGCGAAGCTGGTGAACTTCGTCGAGGCGGTCCGGGGCGAAGCCGAATCCGCGGTGCCGGCCGAGTACGGCCTCCAGGTGACCGCGCTCACGGAGGCCGCATACGAGGCGGACGAGACGGGTCGACGCGTCGACGTGACGGCGATGCTCGACGCCGCGAGGGAGGCGGTCGAGTGATTCGAAACCAGTAGCTTGAACTTCGACACGCACGGAGTTCGGGGCATGAGCCTCGAGATCGAACACGAGTGTCCCCGCTGCGGCGGCACCGAGACGTTCTACCGAAGCGCGAGCACGACCCTCCACCTCGGCGAGAAGACCAAGTGGCGCTGTACCGAGTGCGACTTCGGCATCGTCCGCATCGACGGCGACATCGACTCGGCCGCCTCCGCGTAAGCGCCCCTTCCTTCGCGCTCTCCCTGACGAGCGGAGCGCTCGCTCCCCGGATAAACCGTCGAGAGCTATATCGAACGTCGGCGGCGGCAGTACCGAATCCAGGAGGTTGGTCGTACGAGTCGTCCCTCCTCCGTTCCGTTCACTTCGGAAAGATGGCCGTTCTCCAGCGGTCCGGCGCGTCCCTCGTAGAGCCGGTACGCACCTACGAGTCCGAGTTTGCGAACGAACAGCCGCCCTCGTACGTCGGAACTTCGCCACAACGGGGGGACACCGAGAAGACGACGTTCTCCGAGTGAATCCTGCCGTATTCGGCATCAGCGACGACGCAGTCGGCCGTCCCTTCGTCCGAGGAACGGCCCTCGTCGATGGGTCGTTCGACCCACTCGGCATCGCCGACGCGTCCGCGCAGCGTAAACGGGCCGCGAGCGTCCTCCCACGTGCACTCTACCACGTCGCCCGGAATCGTTGTCACTTCGCCCTGTCGCGTCTCCGGGTATCCCTCTACCCGGTGAGTCGAGTCGTGGATCGTCTCCCCGGCGCGTTCGATCTGTATCTGGAATCGCTGCGGTTCGTGGCTGTAGTTGGACACGGCCAGCCAGCCCAATCGCGGGGGCCGACCGGACGCGTCCCGGAGGGTGTCGACGCACGCGGCACCGAAAGCCAGGGCGGCGAGGCCTGCGGATGCGGCGAACGAACGACGGTTCATGTGGTCGAAACGGGACGTTGAAAATTATAAGCCTTCTGTCGGTGGCGTTCGAGACGTTCGAAGAAAGCGCCGGCCGTGTCGGCTACTCGTCGTCGAGCGCGTGCCACGACAGCCGCAGGTTCCGGGCGGCGCTGGCCTGGTCGATGCGCTTCGCCGTCGTGCGCTCGGGGGCGGCGGCCAGCGCGGACTCGTCCTCGCCCGCCACGGCGTCGAACGCCTCTGCGAGCTGGTCGAGCGTCTCGCGGTTCTCCACCTCGGTCGGCTCCGTCATCAGCGCCTCGGGGACGATCTCCGGCCACTTCGTCGTCGGCGGATGGACGCCGTAGTCGAGCATCCGCTTCGCCACGTCGGCTGCGTCCTGGTCGCCCGCGCTGGCGATGAACTCGTGGTGGAACGGGCCGTGGGGCACCTCGTACGATATCTGCTCGGCGAGGTAGTTGGCGTTGAGCACCGCCTTCGCGCTGGCGTCGGCGAGCCCCTCGTCGCCGAGGCGAGCGATGTAGGCGTACGCCTTCACGAGCACGAGCCAGTTGCCGGTGAACCCGTGGACCTTGCCGATGGTCTCCTCGGGGTCGAACCGCTCGTACGTTCCCGCCGCGGACTCGTCGGTCTCCCGCACGCGGGGCGCGGGCAGGAACGCAGCGAGTTCGTCGGTGACGCCCACCGGACCGGCGCCCGGACCGCCGCCGCCGTGCGGCGTGGCGAACGTCTTGTGGACGTTGTAGTGCATGATGTCGAAGCCCATGTCGCCCGGCCGGGCGCGACCGAGCAGGGCGTTCAGGTTCGCCCCGTCGTAGTACAGCAGTCCGCCCGCGTCGTGGACGACGGCGGCGATCTCCTCGATGTCGCGCTCGAACAGCCCGAGCGTGTTCGGGTTCGTGAGCATGAAGAGCGCCGTGTCCTCGCTCGCGGCGGCTTCCAGGGCGTCGAGGTCGACGCGGCCGTCGTCGCCCGAGGGGAGTTCGACCACGTCGTAGCCGCCCATCGCCGCGCTGGCGAAGTTGGTGCCGTGGGCGCTGTCCGGGACGAGTATCTCGTCGCGGTGGCCCTCGCCGTTGGCCTCGTGGTACGCCTGCGCGACGAGGATGCCCGTGAACTCGCCGGCCGCGCCCGCGGGGGGCTGGAGACTCACGGCGTCCATCCCGCCGATGCGCGCCAGGTAGTCCTGGAGTCCGTACAGCAACTCCAGCGTGCCCTGGACGCTCGCCTCCGAGCGGTCCGGGTGGACGGCCGCGCCGGGCAGCGCCGCCACGTCCTCGGTGAACTTCGGATTGTACTTCATCGTACAGCTCCCGAGGGGGTACGGTCCGCTGTCGACCCCGTAGTTCATCTGCGAGAGGCGGGTGTAGTGGCGCGCCAGTTCGGGTTCGGAGAGGTCGGGCAGTTCGAGGCTGTCCCGCGTGAGGTCGTCCGGTAGCGGCGACTCGTCGACGTCGACCGCCTCGCCGTCCTTCTCCGACAGCAGCGGTTCGTAGAGGTCCTCGTCCTCGCGCTGCCACCTGGCCTGGTCGTACTTCACGCGAACCACCCCGCGGTGGACGCGACGTGGTCGTCGCGAGCCCTCATCGCGCCACCTCCGCCAGCATGGTGACGAACTCGTCGACGGCGTGTTCGTTCGTGTCGGTGACACAGACCTGTATCTCGTGTTCGCCGACGTCGTGGACGGCGAACCCCTTCGATTCGAGGTCCTCGACGATGGGTGCCGCGGGCTGGTCCGTGTGGGCGACGAACTCGCGGAAGTGGTGGCGGTCGTGGACCGGTGCCTGGACGCCCGTCACGTCGTCGACGCGCTCGGCGAGGTCCCGGGCCAGCGTCACGCAGTCCTCCGCGAGGTCGAGCAGGCCCGACGGGCCGAGGTAGGCGGCGTGAATCGCCGCCCGGAGCGCGACCCAGGCCTGGTTCGTGCAGATGTTGCTCGTCGCTCGTTCGCGGCGGATGTGCTGTTCTCGGGTTTGGAGCGTCAGCGTGTACGCCCGGTTGCCGTCGTCGTCCTCGCCCGCGCCGACGAGGCGGCCCGGCACCTGCCGGACGAACGCCTCGCGCGTGGCGAACAGGCCGAGTCCCATGCCGTAGCTCGTCGGCAGTCCCAGCGTCGCGGCGTCGCCGACGACCACGTCGGCGCCCACCGCCGCGGGCTCCTGGAGCAGCGACAGCGCCACGGGGTCGGAGCCGAGACAGAACAGCGCGTCGTGGTCGTGCGCGAGGTCCCCGACCGCGTCGAGGTGTTCCTCGATGGTCCCGCGCGTCGTCGGGTTCTCGGCGTACACCATCACGCAGTCCTCGTCCAGCGCCGCCGCCAGCGCGTCCGCGTCGACGTTGCCGTCGTCGGTCCCGTACGTCTCTACCTCCAGACCGGGGCCGGCGGCGTAGTTCTGGAGGACGCTCCGGCGGTCGTCGAGCAGGTAGTCGGGGACCAGCACGCGGTCGCCGCTGGTCTCGCGGACGCGAGCGGCGAGCAGCGCCGCCTCCGCCAGCGCCGTCGCGTGGTCGTACATCGAGGCGTTGACTATCTCCAGGCCCGTCAGCTCGACCAGCATCGACTGGTACTCGAACAGGGCCTGCAGGAACCCCTGGGTCACCTCGGGCTGGTACTGCGTGTAGGAGGTGAGAAACTCCGAGCGCAGCGAGAGGTGGTCGACGAGCGAGGGGACGTAGTGGTCGTAGTGGCCGCGACCGAGGAACTCCGTGAGGTCGCGGTTCTTGCCGAGCATCGTCCGGAGTTCGCGCCTCGCCTGCGCTTCCGTGCGCCGTTCGATGCCGAACTCGCCGTCGAACTGGACCGACCGGGGGATGTCGAACAGTTCCTCGACCGAGTCCGCGCCGACGGCGTCCAGCATCGCCGCCGTCTCCGTCGCCGTGTGCGGGGCGTACGGGCTGCCCGCACTGCTCTCTCGTCCGCTCATTCGATCTGCTCGCGGTACTCCTCGGCCGAGAGCAGGTCGTCGAGTTCTCCCGCGTCGTCGAGTTCGACCTCCAGCATCCAGCCGTCACCGAACGGGTCGTCGTTGACCAGTTCCGGTTCGTTCTCCAGCGCGTCGTTGACCGCCGTGACGCTGCCCGAGACGGGGGAGTACAGGTCCGAGACGGCCTTGATGGACTCGACGACGCCGAACTCCTCGCCCTGCGTCACGTCGTCGCCCTCGTCCGGCAGTTCGACGAAGACGACGTCGCCGAGTTCGTCCTGCGCGAAGTCGCTGATGCCTATCTTGGCGGTGTCGTCGCTCTGTTCGACCCACTCGTGCGATTCCAGATACTTGCGGTCCTCGGGTACTTCGAAGCTCATTGTTTGTCCTTGAGGAACGGCGTGCTCTCAATCTTTGCCTTTTTCGACTGGCCGCGAACGACGACCCTGACGACCGTGCCGGGGTCGGCGTACTCCACGGGAACGTAGCCCAGCGCGATGGGTTCGGACAGCGTCGGACTCATCGTTCCGCTCGTCACTTCGCCGATGATGGTGTCGTCCGTGTCGGTGATGTCGTAGCCGTGGCGCGGTACGCCCCGGTCGATGAGTCGGAGGCCGACGAGCGTCTCCTCGACGCCGTTTTCCTTGGACGCTTCGAGCGCGTCCCGGCCGACGAACTCCGTGTCGAGTTTCACGGTGAACCCGACGTTCGCCTCGTAGGGGTCACGCGGGTTCTCCTCGGGGTCGAAGTCCTGCCCGGACAGCAGGAATCCCATCTCGATGCGGAGCGTGTCGCGCGAGCCGAGTCCGCAGGGCTGGGCCTCGATAGCTTCCCAGACGGTCTCGGCTTCGTCCGACGACAGGACGAGTTCGAACCCGTCCTCGCCGGTGTAGCCCGTCCGGGCGACCCAGCAGGTGACGCCCGCGACGGAGGCGTAGCGGGCATCGAACCTCGAGAGGTCGACGACTCCGTCGTCGGCCGCGTCGTCCAGCGCGTCGGCCGCCTCCGGTCCCTGGACGGCGAACATCGCGTAGTCGTCGGTGAGGTCGTGGACCTCGGCGTCCAAGCCCCACTCGTCCCGGAACGACGTCCAGCGCCGGTGCATCTCCTCGTCGTGACCCGCGTTCGGGACGAAGAGGAACTCCGCGCCGTCGTCGCTCGGCGTCCGAGCGACGGTCGACTCGACTTCCTCCGCGTCGGGCAAGCGGTAGACGACGGTGTCGTCGAGGACGACGCCGTCCTCGTCGGTTATCATCGCGTACTGGGAGTCGCCCACCCCGAGTTCGGTCACGTCGTTGGTCGTCAGCCGCTGCATCAACTCCTCGGCGTCGGGGCCACGCACGGCTATTTCACCCATGTGAGAGACGTCGAAGATGCCGACGTCCTCCCGGACGCTGCGGTGTTCCTCCGTGATGGAGTCGAACTCGACGGGCATGTCCCACCCGCCGAACTCGGTGAACGTCGCGCCCCGCTCGTCGTGGTGGTCCCGCAACGGCGGTTTTCGAAGGGCCATACCTCACCCTCCGGAGCGGGACAAGTAATGCTTTGTTCTCTCGGCGAACTGCCTTCCCATCGTTCCTGTCAGGCCGGCTCGATGATGATGTCGCCGTCGCGCTTCTTGAAGACGAGGCGGTCGCCCTCCTCTACGTCCTGGTCGTCCGCTGCGAACTCCTCACGGACGGCCTTTATCAGGCTGATCCGCCACCGCTGGGTCACCGTCGTCGTACCGAGTATCTGCTCTGCCATGTATCGTCCACTCGTGATTCGGCATTATTAGACATTCTTAGCTATTCCGACGATATAGTCGAGATGGACATCTCGCTCGTCCGTGGCTTCTGACGCGGTCTCGCGGCCGAACGGCGGCGGCTGGCGACGGCGCGCCCGACGTCTACGACCGCGTCGCCGCCGCCCGAGACAGCAGCGTCGTCGCGTCGACCGCGACGTCGGTGCTGTCACAGGCCGGACACCGGGCCGTCAGCGACCACTCCCGCCGCCGGGAGCGGTCGTCGTCGGGCGTCGCGTCCGGGGATTCCCCCGGGTTCGCGGGAGCGTCGAGCGTGACGAGCGCCGCGAGGTCGACCAGCAGGACGAACGATTCGGCGTGTCCGCAGTTGTTACAGCTCATGGATTGTCGGACCGACTGGTGCGTTCGACGCGTCGGCCGTGACGGAGTGGTCCCGTCCCCGTACTTGAACGTTCGGCTCAGTCGTCGGCCGCCGGTCCCGTCTCCAGACCGTACTCGGCGGCGCGCGTGCGCCAGAACTCCTCGTACCCCTCGCGGTCGGGGTCCTCGCGGACCGTGCTCTCGCCCACCTCGATGCGGTCGAGTTTCAGGTTCACCTCCTCGATCAGGCGCTCGCCGACGTCGTCGCTGATGACGCCGGACCGCATCGCGTCCATGATGGCGCTCTTCTCCTGTTTGAGGACGCGGCGCTCGCCGACGAGGAGTTCCTCGTGGCGTATCTCGGGGTTCTCCCGGAGGAGCTGGGAGATGGTGTCGTTGAGGTCCTCTTTCTCGCGCTCGTACTCGCCCCGGAAGTCCTCGTACACGTCGGGCGGGAGGTCGCCCTGGTCGTACAGGCGCTCGGCGGCCTCCAGCGCGGAGTCGACCGCGCGGGCGCGACCGGTGAGCAGTTCGTACAGCTCCTCGGCCTCCGACCGGGTGACGATGCCGAGCCGGTCGAGCAGGTTCCCCATCGTGAGGCCCTGGACGACGAGGCTGAAGGCGGCGACGCCGAACACCATCGAACGCAGTTCCGTCTCCCGGGGGAAGTCGTTCGGCAGTCCCAGCACGAGCGCGATGGGGATGGAGGCGTGCAGGCCGCCCCAGACCATCACGTGCTGGTACTCCAGCGGCACCTCGCGGCCGTCGAAGTGGTTCGCGAGCGCCGTCGACGGGTAGACGATGACGGCGCGAACGACGACCGTCAGGACGATGGCGACGAGGATGAGCTGCCAGTTGTCGATCATCTGGGCGATGGGCGTCTTCGCGCCGATGAGGACGAAGATGAGCGTGTTGACGAGGAAGGCTGCGGTGTCCCACGTGTTGAACACGGATATCTTCGTCTGCGGACTCATCGCGTACTCCGCGCCGCGGTTGCCGATGAACATCCCCGCGGTGACCGTCGCGATGACGCCGCTGACGTGCAGGTAGTGTTCGGCGAGCATGAAGCTGCCGTAGGCGAGGATGAGCGTCAGCACTATCTCGGTCATGTGCTCGTCGAGGTTGACCATCACGCGGTAGACGACGTACCCCGCGGTGAGTCCGACGAGCATGCCGCCGACGCTGGCGACCACGATTTCGACCGTCGCGTCCCCGACGGTCCCCAGCGTCGCCAGTTCGGCGAGGTCGGTGGCGGGGTCGGTCTCCGTTATCAGCACGAACAGCGTCGAGAAGACGACGACGCCGACGCCGTCGTTGATGAGGCTCTCGCCCTCGACGAGGGTGGCGAGGCGCTCGGGCGCGCCGAGTTCTTCGAACAGCGCCAGCACCGAGACGGGGTCGGTCGGGAGGACCATCGACGCGAACAGCAGCGAGAGCAAGAGCGGGTAGCCGAAGGCGTAGCTTCCCAGCCACCCCAGCAGGAGGATGGCCAGTATCAGTCCCGGAACGGCCAGCGTTACCACCGGTCCGAGGTTCTCCCTGAAGCTCTCGAGGTCGGTCGTCGCCGCGCCCTCGAACAGCAGCGGCGGTAACAGCACGAGCAGGATGAGGTCGTGGGAGAGCGCGATGTCGATGTGGATGTCGAGGATCGAGACGCCCAACCCGGCGAGCAGCAACGCGATGGTGTAGGGGAACCGGCCGATTTTCGCGACGAACACGCCCACGGCCGCTGCGATGATGAAAACTTCGAGCAGGTTGATGAGCCCCGTCGTGATTCCGGTCGGTGCAGCCATTGCCGAACGTTTCGCGTGAGACCCATTAAAGTCGCATCATCCGGAATCCGCCTCGAACGCTGGTGACAGCCCGGAAACCACTCTGCGCCGTGATAGTGGTGAACCGTCGCACGCTTTGGGGACGAATTCGCGGGTTCCAGTTACCACTTATCCGCGACGCCGCTTCGTTCGGACGTGTCCGACACCGACGTCCTGTTCGAGACGGTCGAACTCGACGATCACCGCATCGACAACCGCGTCGGTCTCGCGCCGATGACGCGCACGAGCGCGACCGACGACGGTCGCCCGACGCCCGAGATGGCGCGCTACTACGCGAAGTTCGCGCGCGGCGGGTTCGGGTTCCTGATCACCGAGGGAACGTATCCGGACGCCGAGCACAGCCGTGGGTACGACAACCAGCCCGGGCTCGCGACGGACGAGCAGGCCGACGCGTGGACGCGCGTGGTCGACGCGGTCCACGACGCCGGCGCCCCGATTTTCGCACAGCTCATGCACGCCGGAGCGCTCTCGCAGGCCGACGAGATGGCGGAGACCGTGGGCCCGTCCGCCGTGACGCCACGGGGGGAACAGCTCCCCATCTACGGCGGCGAGGGCGAGTTCTCGACGCCGAAGGAGATGTCCCCGGCGGACATCGAGACGGCCGTCGACGGCTTCGCTGACGCCGCGGAGCGCGCCGCGGACGCGGGGTTCGACGGCGTCGAGATTCACGGCGCGAACGGCTACCTCCTGGACCAGTTCCTCACCGCGTACACCAACGACCGCGGCGACGAGTACGGCGGTCCCGTCGAGAATCGCGTCCGCCTGCACCGCGAGGTCGTCGACGCCGTCACGGCTCGCGCTCCCGACGAACTCGTCGTCGGCGTGCGGCTCTCCCAGACGAAGGTCAACGACGACGAACACGAGTGGGTCGGCGGCGAGTCGCAGGCCGAAACCGTCTTCGACGCCGTCACCGAGGCCGGCGTCGACTACGTCCACGTCACCGAACCGGACGTCACGTCGCCCGCGTTCGGCGACGACGGACCGACACTGACCGAACTCGCGGACGCCTCCGTCGACGTCCCGGTCGTCGCGAACGGCGGCCTCGGCGACCCCGAATCCGCGAGTCGAACGGTGCGGGAGGACGGGGCCGACCTGGTCACGCTCGGGACGAGCGCGCTCGCCAACGCCGACTGGCCCGACCGCGTCCGCCGCGGCGACGCCGTCGAGAAGTTCGACTTCGATGCGACGCTGCTCCCCGACGCCACCCTGAACGACGAGGAGATTCCCGCCGACGGGACCCAGTGACCGGCCGACCCGTCGCCGGGCGGCACCGAATCCCCCGCCGGAGCGGTCGATTCCGTCGACGGCGGGCGGACCGCGTCACCCGTCCGGTCCGAACGCGTCGTAGTAGAGCACCGCGAGCGCGGTCCGGCCGTCCCGAACCTCGTCGGCGGCGACCGCGTCGCGGAGCGCGTCGAACGTCGTCGTCTCCGGTCGGATGCTCTCGTTGTGGTCCAGTTCCTGCTCGGCCGTCGGCGTACACCCCCGGGCGACGAAGTAGTGCAGGACCGAGTCCGCGATGCCGTTGGCGGGTTCGACGGTGGTGAGGTGGTCGACGGTTTCTGCCTCGTACCCCGTCTCCTCGGCGAGTTCGCGGCGGGCCGCCGCGTCCAGGTGCTCGTCGTCCGGTTCGACGCCGCCGACCGGGAGGCCGCGAGAGACCCGCGAGACGGCCTGTCGCCACTCCTCGATGACCACCACGTCGCCGTCCGACGTGAACGGGAGGACGACGACGCTCTCGGGTTCGGACACGTAGTCGAACTCCGTCTCCGCGCCGTCGGGCATTCGCACGTCCTCGTTCACCACGTCGAAGCCGGGACAGGAGTAGACCACCTCGGCGTCGAGCGTCTCCCACGCGAGCGAGTCGTCCGGCGCGGTCGCGTCGTCGACCGCGTCCGGGTCGTCTTCGGCTGGCATGTGCGGGCGTTGGCGGCGTCGCGAGAAAGGGACACCGGTCGCGGCCAGGGCGTCAGTCCGTCAGACCGTACCCGCGCCGGAACAGGGCGACGTCGAGCGCGACGACGGCGACGGTCATCGCCGACAGCACGGCGAGCGACACCGTCGGGTCGACCTCGGAGACGCCGAGGAAGCCGTACCGAACGCCGTTGACCATGTACACCATCGGGTTGAGCAGCGAGAGTTCCTGGTACGGCGAGGGGAGTTCCCGGATGGAGTAGAACACGCCGCCGAAGAAGACGAGCGGGCGGACGATGAACTGGTTCATCATCGTCAGGTTGTCCCAGTCGTCCGCCCAGAGCCCGCCGACGACGCCGATGCTCGAGAACAGCACGGTGATGACCAGCGCGAACGCGACGAGGTAGAACGGCCGGACGCCGGCGAGGTCGACGCGCGTGAAGAACGCGCCGACGACGGCGATGAGCGCGCCGACGAGCAGTCCCCGGGTCGCGCCGGAGACGATGTAGGCGGCGACCATCCGCGAGTACGACATCGGCGACGTGAGCGCCTCCTCGATGTACTCGTTCCAGCGACCGTGGAAGATGGAGAACGAGGAGTTCTCGAAGGCGTTCGCGATGGCTCCGAGGACGACCAGTCCGGGCAGGATGTAGAGGATGTACGGAATCGACTGGCCGCCGGCCCGCACGCTCCCGACGCGCCCGCCGAGGATGACGCCGAACACGGAGAAGTAGAGCACGTTCGTCACGAGCGGCGGGACGAACGTGTTCCGCGGCCGACGCAGGAATCGCAGTATCTCGCGCTTCGTCAGCGTCTTGAACCCCGTCAGCCCCGAGACGAGGCTCATCGACGCTCACCCCCGTCGCCGGCGACGGTGGTCGCTTCGGTCGCTCGCTCGTCGGCCTCGTCGTCTCCCGTTATCGTCGCGTCGTCCTCGCGGGTCATCTCCACGAACACTTCCTCCAGCGACGTGCGCGAGATGTCGAGGTCGACTATCTCGTGGCCGGCGCGGTCCAGGTCGCGCACGAGGTCCGGCGCGACCAGTCCGCCCTGGCGTGCGGTGACGACGAGGCGGTCGCCGTCCAGTTCGACCGACTCGACGTCGTGGTCGTCCGCGGTCGCGGCGAGCGCGTCGAGGTCGGGCGCGGTTGCCGGCGGGTCGCGCAGCGTGACCGTGATGCGGTCCGGGCCGCGCTCCATGAGGTCCTCGGGGGTGGCGACCGTCAGCAGGTTGCCCGAGTCGAGGATGGCCACCTCGTCGCAGAGGCGTTCGGCCTCCTCGATGTAGTGGGTGGTCAGCAGGACGGTCGTCCCGCCCTCGTTCAGTTCGGTGATGAGGTCCCAGAGGTCGTGGCGCAGTTGCACGTCCACGCCCGCGGTGGGTTCGTCGAGGATGAGGAGGTCCGGGTCGGTGATGAGCGCCCGCGCGAGCATGAACCGCCGCTTCATCCCGCCGGAGAGCCAGTCGAAGCGCGTGTTCCGCTTCTCGTAGATGCCGACCCGCCGCAGGACCTCGTCGGCGCGCTCGCCGGCCTCCTCCTCGGGGATGCCGTGATAACCGGCCTTGTGCTGGAGCACCTCCCGGATGGGGAAGAATCGGTCGACGTTGAACTCCTGTGGCGCGAGGCCGATGAGGTCGCGGGCCTGCTGGTAGTCGTCTTCGACGTCGTGACCGAACACCTCGGCGCGGCCCCCGCTCCGCCGAACGAGGCCGACGAGGATGTTGATGAACGTCGTCTTGCCCGCGCCGTTCGGCCCCAGTAGTCCGAAGAAGCTCCCCGCCGGAATCGAGAGCGTGACGCCGTCCAGCGCCTGCACGTCGTCGTAACGCTTCCGCAGGTCCTCGGTTTCGATGGCGGCAGTCATTCGGTCCCGCTAGTCGCCTGGTCGCGTTAAGGGCGTTGATGGCGGTCGGGAACCGTGGCGGTCGCGCCCGAGCGACGAGCGTTCGTCGGCGGGTTTTTGGGTCGCGGGGGAGAACTGCGACGTGATGCACGTCGGAATCGTCGCCCAGCGGGGGAACGACAGGGCTGCCGACCTCGCCTCGCGCCTCTGCGAGACGTTGAAAGCGGAAGACGTCGACGTCTGGGTCGACGAATCGACCGCGGAGCAGATCGACGCCCCGGGCGTCGACGTGGACCGGATGACGGAGTGCAACCTCGTGGTGAGCATCGGCGGCGACGGCACCTTCCTGTTCGCGGCCCGCGGCGCCGGCAGCACGCCCATCCTCGGCGTCAACCTCGGCGAGGTGGGGTTCCTGAACGCCGTCAGGCCCGACGAAGCGGTCGAGGAGGTGCGCTCGGAGGTGGCGACGTACCGCGAGACGGGCGCGATTCCCTCCCGCGACGCCCCCCGGCTCGTCGCCTCGGGAGACGGCGACTGGTCGACGCATCCGGCGCTGAACGAGATATCCGTGCAGGGCGCACAGCGCGGCCACGGTCAGGGCGGCGAGTTCGAGATTCGCGTCGGCGACACCACGTACGACGTCGGCCACGCCGACGGCGTGCTCGTCTCGACGCCGACCGGGAGCACGGCGTACAACCTGAGCGAGGGGGGACCGCTCGTCAACCCCGACGTGGACGGCCTGGTGATAAATCAGATGTGCGCGACCGACCCCATGCCGCCGCTGGTCGTCGACCTCGACGAGGACATCGAGATTCACGTCTCGGAGACTCCGTACGCGGTCGTCAGCAGCGACGCCACCCGCAGGCAGGTCACGGTTCCCGAGACGGTCGACGTTTCGCTCACGCCGGAACCGGCCCGCATCGCCGGCCCCTCGGCGGACTTCTACAAGGCGCTGGAGAAACTGGACTAGCTTCGGCGAGGGCGTCCGCCGGTCCCGGCGCGGGCCGCCGAGTCGGTGCCCGGGGCGCGGAGTCCGCCGACCGACGAACCACTTTAACCGTCGGCGACCCTATCCGAACTCGTGTGCACACTCATCGTCGCGTGGCGGGTGTTCGACGATGCGCCGGTCGTCGCGGCCGCGAACCGCGACGAAGCGCTCTCGCGACCCTCGCGTCCGCCCGCCGTCATCGACCGGAGCCCGACCGTCGTCGCACCCCGGGACGAGGAGGCGGGCGGGACGTGGATCGGCTACAACGAGGAGGGCCTGTTCGTCGGCGTGACGAACCGCCGGACCGACCTCGACGGCGAGCGCTCGCGGGGGCTGCTGGTCCGGTCGGCGCTCGCACGCTCGTCGGCGGACGAGGCGGTCCGGTACGTCGAGAACGAACTGGCCGACCGCGAGTACGCGGGGTTCAACCTCTTCGTCGCCGACGCCGACGCCGCGACCGTGATGGAGTGGGACGGGGTCCTCCGGACGAGGCACCTCGACCCCGGCGTCCACGTCGTCGTCAACGACGGCCTGAACGACGCCGCGCCGAAGGCCGAGCGCATCCGCGAGGCGGTTCACCCTCACCGCGGCGGGGTGGACCGCGACGAGGGTCTCGACGAGTGGGTGGCCCACGCCAAGGACGTGCTCGCCGACCACGACGTCGGCGCGTGCGTCCACGGCGACGGCTACGGCACGCGGTCCTCGTCCATCGTCGTCCTCCGGGCCGACGGCGGGGCGAGCTACGAGTTCGCCGACGGGCCGCCCTGCGAGACGGCGTATCGCGACGTCGCGGAAGGCCAGCTTTAAACCGCCGCCGATACCTGTATAGGATATGAGCACGGCTACGTCCGAGGAGGACCTCACCGAGGACGAACGCAGGGGTCTGGAACTCGTGCGCGAGACGGGCGGCATCCACCAGAGCGACTTCTGGAAGGAGATGGACGTCTCCTCGCGGAAGGGGAGTCGCATCATCGAGTCGCTCGTCGAGAAGGAGATGGTCCAGCGCGAGGAGACCGTCTACCAGGGCCACAACACGTACTACATAACGCCCGCCGCTCGCGACCTCGACTTTTCGCTCCTCATGGCGGGCGACATGCTCTCGCCGTTCATCGGCGAGGAGGAGATAGACCCCGAGAGCGACGCCTTCTCGCAGTGGATGATGAACCTCGCCTACGAGGAGTAGTTCGCCCCCGACCGCCGACGAGAGGCGAGTCGTCCGAACGGCCCCGGCTCGCACCGTAAGCGCTCCCCGGCGCGTCGAACGGCGTTCGGTTCCCGGGCGAGAGTTTTTGAACCATAACGCCCAACGCCCCGCCATGGACGAGATAACGCTCTTCGTACCCGAGACCATCGTCGAGTCGCTTCCCGAAGACGGCGGGGACGCCGAACAGGACATGCGACGGGCGGTCGAGGGCTGGGAGGCTCGACTGAACCGCCTCCGCGAGGAGACCGACGGCGACGAGGAGGTCGCCAGCGCCGTCGTGGACGTGCTGGAGCGATTCGAGGAGCGCTGGGAGCAGTACGACGACTTCGTCGCGGAGCTACGCGCCTGGGGGCAGTCGCCCATCTACGCGATGGCGTGGCGCGACCTGATGGGGTCGCTCGTTCGCCAGCTGTACGACCACGAGGAGCTGGCCGAGCGCGTCGACCGCGAGCGCCACGCCCGCCTCGTCAGCGACGGCATCCGCCCCGGCAGATGAGTGACGGGGGACCGACCGAGGACCCGGCGGACGCCGAGGACGACGCGCCGCTCTCGCGTGTCCGCCGCGCGAAGACCGAGCGGGCGACCCGGCCGCCGACGCACGGTCTCGACGCCGGCGCGGTGGCCGTCGGCCTCGTCCCCGCCCTCGGCGCGAAACTCGCCGCGGCGCTGCTGTCGTTGCTGTCGTTGCCGGGACTCACCGACGTCGCGGCGCTCGCCAGCACGCTGGCCGCTCCGCTCGGCGGGTACGTCGCGGGACGCTACGCCGGCACGGGCGACGCTGCTCCCACGGGCGGAGACCGACGCCGCGGCGCGCTTCACGGCGCGCTGGCGGTCGCCGGAACGCTGGTCCTGACGGGGGTCGGCGCGGTCGCCGTGGCGACGCGGCCGCTGACGGCCGTCCGGGCGATTCTCGTCGCGGACGCCGGCGGTCCCGGTCTCCTCGCGGCCGCGTCCGTCGCACTCGTGACCGCCGGCGGCGTCGCCGGTGCGCTCGCGCGGCGGCCGTGAAGCCGGGGACGTCAGACGGCGACGAGGACGAGCGCCCAGAACCCGAGCGAGACGACGCCGGTGACGACGAACCCCTTCCAGAAGTCCTCGGTCGGCGAGAACGGTGTGTCGTTTCTGTGAGCCATCTTCTCGTTCCCTCCCTGGAACTCGGGAGGGAGAAAGCTTGAGCTTCGATGCGCCGTCTTTTATGTGGGCCGTGGCGATGGTGACTGGTCCGAACGACCGTCCGGGAGACGAACCGCTCCCACGGTGGCGTCCCCGCCACCGACCGGGATTTATGTCGACGGCGTCCGACGAGTCGGTATGGACCTGACGCTGCGGTTCTTCGCCAACTTCCGCGAGGCCGTCGGTCAGAAGACGCTGGAACGGGAGTACCCCGACGACGCCACCGTCGGGGACGTCCTCGAATCGCTTGTCGAGGAGTACGACCTCGACCTCTTCGAGGACGGCGAGATGCGCGACCAGTTGAGCATCATGAAAAACGGGACCGACGTGGTCCACATCGAGGGCCCGGAGACGTCGCTCTCGGACGGCGACACCCTCTCCGTGTTCCCGCCGGTCGCGGGTGGGTAGATGCGCCGCGAGAAGTCCTTCCGCGGCATCTCGAAGCGACTCGCCCGGAACTACCTGGAGAACCTCGGCGGCGAGGTGCGGGACGACGGCGACGTCGAGGGCGACGACTGGCACGCGTCGCTCTCCGCCGAGAAAGTGAACGTCGGACCGAGCGTGGAACTGACGGAGGTGACGGTCGTCTTCGAGGGCGACGAGGACGCCCTCGACCCGCTGGTCGAGGAGTTCTCGCAGAAGGCGATGCGCGCCGGAGGCTGATAGGGCGTGACCGACGACCCCCATCCCGTCGACGGGCAGGTCGTCCTGCTGGCGGGCGCGAAGGCCAGCGTCCCGCTCGAACGGATTCCGGACCTGCTCGAACGCGTGCAGGCCGACCTCGGCCCGCGCCTGGACGCCGTCCGCCGCCGGTTCGAGTGCGTCCACGAAGACGGGGAGCGCGCCGTCTTCCTCGTCCCGGACGACCACTGGCGGACGGTCGGCGACCGTCTGGACTTCGGCCGACGGGAGCGCGACGCCGTCCGCCGGGCGCACGAGGAGCAACTGCTGCGTCTCGGCCGTCGAGAGGACCGGCGCGAGGAGTTCGCGTCGGCGCTGGAGTTGCGGACGGCCGTCGTGGTGGGCCGACGGGATGGCTCCGACCCGTCGGAGCGGTAGATTGAACCCCCGGGCGTGAGACGGAGAGCGGGTACTCCGCCGTCGTCACGGTTCTCGCCCACGCGACGCTCGCGCTGGCGAGCTACGGCCTCGCCGCCGCGCTGGCCGGCGCGCTCTCGGAACTGGCCGACCGCAAACTCGTGCTCGCGGAATCGGGGCGGCATCTCGGCGCTTTCGCCTCCCACCCCCTATCGAGAGGCGCGTCGCGCGCCTCGGTCGAGCGCCTCCAGGGCGGCGTCCAGGTCCGCGATGAGGTCGCGGGGGTGTTCGACGCCGGCCGACACCCGGAGCAGCGAGTCGGTGATGCCGAGTTCCGCGCGCTCCTCGGGCGACAGCGGCGAGTGCGTCATGCTCGCGGGGTGTTCTATCAGCGACTCGACGCCGCCGAGACTGACCGCCAGTTCGAACGCCTCCAGTTCCGCGACGAACCGCTCGACGTCGGCGAGGTCGCCCGCGAGTTCGAACGACAGCACGCCGCCCCGCCGTCCATCTGCCGCCTCGCGAGGTCGCGCTGGGGGTGCGATTCGAGCCCCGGGTAGTACACCGTCTCGACGCGGTCGTGTTCGTCGAGGAACGCGGCGATTTCGGCGGCGTTGGTCTCGTGCTGTCGCATGCGCAGCGGTAGCGTCTTCAGACCGCGCAGCGTGAGGAAGGCGTCGAACGGCGCGAGCACGTTCCCCATCCCGACCTGCTGGAGGAACCCGATCTCGTTCGCGAGGTCGGCGTCGTCGGTGACGGCGACGCCGCCCAGCGAGTCGCTGTGTCCGTTGAGGTACTTCGTCGTACTGTGGACGACCACGTCCGCGCCGAGGTCGAGCGGGCGCTGGAAGTACGGCGAGAGGAAGGTGTTGTCCACGCCGAGACGGGCGTCGGCGGACGCCGCGATCGAGGCGATGGCCTCGATGTCACAGAGCCGGAGCAGGGGGTTCGTCGGCGTCTCCATCCAGACGAGTTCCGTCTCCTCGCGGACGGCGTCGGCGACGTTCTCCGGGTCGCGGGCGTCGACGAAGTCGACCGCCACGTCGAGGCGGTCCCGGAACAGTTCCTTCAACATGGTGTTCGTCCCGCCGTAGAGGTCGTCGAACGCGACGACGTGGTCGCCGGGTTCGACGGTCGCCGTGACCGTCGCGACGATGGCCGACGTGCCGGAGGCGAACGTCATGGCGTGGTCGCCGCCCTCCAGCGCCGCCAGTCGCTTCTCCAGGGCGTGGCGGGTCGGGTTCGCCAGCCGCGAGTAGAGGTACTCGTTGTCCTCGGGGTCGAGGTCCTCGAGGGCGGTGTCGGGGTCGATGCCGGGCACCTCGTACGTCGACGAGAGGTGGACGGGCATCGTCACGTCGCCCGCCCGCTCGTCGTGCGACGGTTGCTCGCCGTGGGTCACCGCCAGCGTCTCGAACCGAGGGTCCGCGTCGGAGGGGTCGGTCATGCCACCGGTCCCTTCGGCATCCTAACTTAGTATCTTTCGATGCGGCAGGTGTTGCCATGCACCGAGAGAATCGCGTTCGCGCACGAATTATCGCCGAACATCGTCCGACATCGTTCCTCCCCGAAGGAGGGAGAATACAACGGTCCGCCGCGGCGAATGGGCCGGGTCCGGACCTTCGTGACCGTCGCGCGCGTCGCGACCGACGGGACGAGAGCGGTCGCCGGTCGTTTCAGTCGTCGCCGGAGGCCGCGGCACCGCCGCCGCCGACGCCGGTTCCCGGCCCGACGTCGATGCCGAGTTCGTCCAGTTTCTCGTCGGGGACGACGCCGTCCTCCCAGCCGCGGGCCGAGTAGTACTCGTCTTTCAGCTCCGCGAGTTCGACGAGTTCGCCCTCCGAGCCGCCCTTCCCGGGGATGGCCTCGGGGCTGCCCTCGACGAACCGGGCGGGCAGGTCGTCGTCGCTCCCGTCGAAGCCGGCGAGGTTGTTGTAGTAGCGTTCGAGGTTGTAGATGCGTTCGCCGGCCGTCAGCATGTCCTCCTCGGACCAGTCGAGACCGGTCATGCCGTTGAACTGCAGGACGTACTCCTCGATGCCCTCCGCGAAGGCGTTGAACTTGCAGATGTCGAAGCTGTCCGAGATGGCGTGGAGGTCCTGGAAGGTGGCACAGAGTTCGCCCTTCCCCTCCCACTCGGTCGGCTCGACCTTCTCCGGGATGCCGAGGATCTCCGCGGACGGCGTGTAGCCCCGTAGGTGGCAGGCCCCGCGGTTGCTCGTCGCGTACCCGATTGCCATCCCCTTCATGCTGCGGGGGTCGTAGGCGGCCATCGTCTGACCTTTCACGTCCAGCGACATCTCTGGGTCGCCCAGTTCCGCGGCGGCCCGTCCCGCGCCCTCCGCGAGTAGGTCCGCGAGTTCGTCCTCGCGGTGGGCGATGCGCTCTATCATGTCGAGCATCGTGTCGGCGTCGCCCCAGTCGAGACCCTCGTCGAGGTATCCTTCCTCGGTGGCCTCCATCGCCATCGCCATCGTGTTGCCCACGTCGATGGTGTCGACGCCCACGTCGTTACAGCGGTCGATCATCGCCGCTATCTTGTCGCGGTCGTCGTTCATCGAGTTCGGACCGAGCGCCCACGCCGACTCGTACTCGTAGGACTCCATCCGGACGTTCATGTCCTCGCCCTTGTGGTGGACGTCGACCTCGACCTCCTTCTTGCACGCCACGGGGCAGGAGTGGCAGGTCGGCTCGTCGACGAGGATGTTCTCGCGGACGTTCTCGCCGGAGACGTTCTCGGCGTCGATGTTCGGCTCGTCAGGCTCAGACTCGGCCTCGCTGTGCGTGCTGGTGTACGAGGCATTGCGGGTCGGTAGCCCGTCCATCTCTTCGGTGAGGTTCATCAGGACGTTCGTGCCGTACATCGAGAGGCCGCCCTCGTTCGGCGCGGTCACGTCCGACTCCTGGATGGCCTGCATCGCCTGCTTGTGGCCCTTCTGGAACGTCTCCGAGTCGGCGGGCTGGGGCATCTTCGTCGTCGACTTCACGACGACCGCCTTGAGGTTCTTCGACCCCATCACGGCGCCGGTGCCGCCGCGGCCCGAGGCGCGGTCGTCCTCGTTCATGATGCAGGCGTACCGCACCTGGTTCTCGCCCGCCGGCCCGACGGCCATCATGGAGAGGTTCTTGCCGTAGCTCCCCTCGACCTCCTCCTCGATGGTGTCGCGGGTCTCGTGGACACCTTTGCCCCAGAGGTGGGAGGCGTCGCGGAGTTCGACCTCCCCGTCCTCGACGAAGGCGTAGACGGGGTCGTCGGCCTCCCCCTCGAACAGCAGGCCGTCGAAGCCGGACCACTTCAGTCGCGCGCCCGACCAGCCGCCGTGGTGGCTGTCCGTGACGGTGTTCGTCAGCGGCGACTTCGTACAGACCGCGATGCGTCCGCTCATCACCGTCTGCGTGCCGGTCAACGGTCCGTTCATGAAGGCGAGCAGATTGTCGGGGCCGAGCGGGTCGACGTCCGGTCCCTGGTCGAAGACGTACTTCACTCCGAGTCCGCGCGCACCGATGTACTTCTTCGCGTCCTCATCGTCGACGCTCTCGTAGTCGACCGCTCCGTCCGTGAGGTCGACGCGGGCGACGTGGTCCTGGAAACCGCCTAAGTCGGTCATAGTAACTTCTGTTCATTATATTGGCGTGCTAGCGTGTTATTCGTTCCCATCACGAGGTAACCGATTTCGGTTACGTCGACGACGGCCGGGCGGTAGTGAAAACAGTGATACGGTCGGCGGCCTGTCGTTCGCGCATGGGCGACGAGACGAACGCGGCGAACGCGGGCGAGGAGTCCGACGGGGATGGGGCGGCGGCGACGGACGCGAACGAGGCGGTGGCCGACGCGCCGGCCGGTCGGCCGTGTCCGACGTGCGACGAGCCGACGTTCCGCCGCCACTGCAAGTACGTCTGTCCGAACCACGGCGTCGTGATGGACTGCGGGGACACCTTCTGGAACTAGGTCAGCGCCTCGCGGGCCGGTTGCACGAGCAGGGCGAGCGCGACGACCGCCGCGGCGGCGACGAGCCACCAGTTCTTCCCGACCGACCCAGCCGCGAGCGTCTCCAGCGACCCGCCGGCCAGCACGGCGGCGGCGGTCCAGGGCACCTCGCCGAGCGCCGTCCCGAGGACGAACGCGCGCAGGGGAACCCCCGAGAGCCCCGCGGCCGCCGAGACGGGGTCGGAGGGCGCGGGCGCGAGCCGCGAGGCGACCATGCCGCGCAGGTCGCCGGTCGCGTCGAAGAAACGCTCGCCCGAGGCTCCTAGTCGTCCGGCGACGCCGCCGTCGCCCCGGAAGTACTGCGCACCGAGGAACGGGACGCAGGCGCTCGCGGTCGTGCCGGCGAGCGCAACGGGGAAGCCGACGACCGGGCCGTAGACGTACCCGACCGCCAGCGCGACGGCGGAGGTCGGCCACGCCAGCACCGGACGGACGAGATAGACGAGGAGGAACGCGCCCGCGGCGAGCGCGGGGCTGTCGGTGACCGCCTCGACCTGCCGGTAGACGAGGTCGGGCGAGACGACGAGCCCCGCGGCGACGACGACCGCGAGGGCGGCGAGACCGACGAGCTGACGGCGGTGCTGGCGGACTGCCATTCACCACAGTTTGCCCGCCGGACGGCTAAGTACTTTCTTCCGCGCGCAACTTTTAATCCGTCAGGTGGCCGATTCGGAGACGATGAGCGACGAGGACGATGCACCTCGTGCATCGAAGGGTCCGAGCGGCGAGAGCGCCGAGGCGGGCGAGTCGGGGAGCGGGTCAGCGGCGGACGCCGGTCGGCGCGACGGCCGCGGCCGGGACGACCCCGTGGCGCTGGGCGTCGAACTGCTCGGGAAACTCGAACACGCCGAACTGTCGGTCGCGGAGGCGGTCGACCGCATCGAGACCATCACGACCGACCCCACGACGACCCGGACCATCCTCGACGAGGCCGAGAAGCGGGGCCTCGTCGAACGCGAGCAGGGCATCATCCGGCCCACCGGCGGCGGGTTCGTTCGGTTCGAGAGCGAGGTCGTCGTCAAGGAGGGCGACTTCACCTGCCAGCGCTGCGGTGCCGGCATCTCCGAGGGTCACTTCGTGAAACTCGACGCCGGCGAGCACGGTCCGTTCGGTTCGTCCTGCATCCGGAAGGTCACTGGCCGCGACTGAGTCGGTCGACGAGTCGCTCGATGGTCCGCTGCTGGCGCTCCAGCAGTTCGTTCTGGCGTTCGACCGCTTCGGTGAGCGCCGCCAGTCGCTCCTCGACGTCGTCGCCCATGTTCTCCTCCGCGGGCTCGAACCCGGAGCCGGCGAACCCGGACGACTCGCCGTCCGCCGCCTCCTCCCGGGATTCGGCGGCCGACTCGCGACCGGCAGTCGCGAGCGCTCCGTCGCCGCCGGTACCGACGCGTTCGTCCTCGGACGTCGCGTCGTCGACGTCCACCGCGTCGGCACTCTCCGTTCCGCTACTCGCGGCGTCTCCGACGGGGTCGTCCGCCACGACGGAGTCGCCGGAACCGGTCTCGACGTCGGCGCTCGCGTCGCCGGCGTCGGTCGCTGTCTCGGCGTCCGCGTTCGCCGTATCGCCGAGGGCGTCGGCGGACGCGTCGTCGACGCCTGCGTCGGAATCGGCCTCGACGACCTGGCCGTCGTCGTCGAGTTCCGGCGGGTTCGCCTGGATGGGGTCGACGCCGCCGCCGAACGGGCCGTCGACGTCGGCGGCGTCACCGGCGTCGTCGGACGCTTCGTCATCGGCGTCGTCGGGCGCGGCGCTGCGCTCGAACTCGGCGTACGAGTCGGCGTCGTGGTAGGAGAGCAGCGCGCGCTCGACGCGTTCCCGCACCTCCCGCGTTCGGTCGCTGGGCGTCTTCACGCGCTGGGGGCGGCCGTCGGCCTCGATGATTATCTGCGAGGAGACGGTGCCCTCCTCGACGTCGAGGCGGGTCACGTCCTCGAAGTGGTACTGCTCGAAGTCCTCGTCCCAGACGGCCTCGCCGACGTGTTTCACGACGCGTGCGCTCGTGACGACGAGCGTGAGTTCGCTGAACTGGTAGGTCTGGATGACCTGCTCGTTGGCGTCGGTGACGTCCGCACCGTTGAGCACGCCCGCGAGGACCGGGTGGAGGGCGTCGTGGAGGCGCTTGGCGGGGACAGTGAACTCCTCGACGCCGTCGATGCCGTAGTCGAGGGCGACCGTCGCCTTCCGTCGGCCCTCGGTCACCTCGATGCGCTCGGCGTCGTGGGAGTACTCCACGACGGACTCGTCGCTCAACAGGCCGTCGCCCCGGTAGATGAGCGTCCGCGTCGGCGTCACGTAGAGTGCGTCTTCACCGCCGAGGGGGACCGTCGCGGCGACTTGCTCGTCGCCCAGCGTGGACTGTACGATTTCCGGAATACTCATGAAGTGGAATGGATACCCCCGTGTCTTAAATCAGCCGGGTGGTCAGTCGTGACGACGAGTCGGCAAGTCGGCGGTCGCGTCGACTACTCGACATGGAACGGTCGGTTCCCGGTTTCGACCGCGGACGACCGCCAGAACTTCACGTGAGAACCCCGTTTACTGTGACATGGGATACACCTGGCAGTACTACGACCTCGTTCTCGCTGCCATCTTCGTCAGCCTGATAGGCGGCGTCGCCGTCGGGCAGTTGACCGCCATTCCGACGACGACCACGGCGATAGCCGGCGGATTCGTCGGCGTGCTCCTGGTCGGTCACGGCCTGTTCGTCAACGGTCCGGTGGACGCGCCGGACGACCTCACCGACGAGGTCGACTCGCTGAACTGATTCGACGCCCGCCGCGAGTCGAACTTCCGGTCGAGGAGCAGTCGTCTCCGCGGACGGCGTCGGAGCGCGGTAGGCCGGTCCACGCTCGGCGCAGGTGCGGCCTACACTCGCTCGCGCTCCCTCCCGGGCGATGCGGCGCACCCGTCGACGTCCGGCGACGACCGCCGGGGCGGACGCCCTCGTCCGGCGGCCCGCGTCGGGGGCGCGACGCGGCGAGGGGTCAGTAGACGGCGTCTCGAATCTCCTCGTCTAAGTCCTCGAACGTGTCGAGGTGGACCCGCCGCTCGGTGCGCAACTCCGCCAGCTTCCGCTCGTGGTCGTCGACGTTGTCCGCGACCGAGAACGCGGCCACGTCCATCCCCGGCACCGACGCGGGGACGGTCAGGCCCGTCGCCTCGTCGTCGGTCCACTCGACGGTGCCGCGCGCGAGTTCGCGCAGGATGGTCACCGAGTCCTCGACGCCGATGTCGGTCCCGCCAAGGTCGCCGGTGTTGAGGACGAAGCAGTCGACGTCGAGGTCGGTGACGAGGTCGCGGAACCGGTTGCCCTCCTCGCCCTTCGAGCCGACGATGAAGGGGTTGGTCCCGACCACGCGGATGGCCTCGCCCGCCTTCGAGGGGTCGCCCGCGCTGGTCTGGACGGACTCCCCGAGCATGAACGCCGCCGCGGCCTCCTCGGGCGAGAGCTTCGCGACCGGCGGCATCGTCGGGTTGCGCGTGATGAAGAACACCTGGTCGACCGACCCGAGGTCGACGTCCTCGCCCGCGGACGAGAGGTGTTCACGCTGAATGACCGCCCGACCGTTGGACGTGTGGCGGTCGCTGTCGAAGTCGACGGTGCCGTCGTCGGCCACGTCGACGTTCTCCAGGACGGCGGACTCGTGCGTGACCGCGTCGTACATCGCGGGCTGTTCGTCGGCGTCGAGCCCGATGGTCTTGACGTACAGCCCGTTGCCCTCGCTCCCGGCGACGGTGCCGTCGGGAAGCAACGCGCAGACGTCGTCCTGGAGCATCGTCGCTGCCTCGGGTTCGTCGAGTCGGAGGCCGTGAGCGGTCAGCGTCGACTTGCCGGTCGCCGACAGTCCGAGGAACAGCTGTCCGACCTCGTCGAGACTGTCGCCGTCGTCGTCCGCGCCCGCTTCGCCGCGCCGGAGTCGGACGCGCTTGCTCCCGGCGTGGAGGCCGAGTCCGCCCCCGCGTTTGGCGTGGTACATGAACAGACGGAGGAAGGACTTCTTGGCCTCGCCGGTGTAGTCGCTGCCCAGCACGGCGGTCACGCCGTCGTCGGGGAGGACGCGGACGGCGACCTCTTCGCGCTCGGGCACCTGGATGGTGACGAAGTCGGGGTCGGGCGCTCGCTGGCCGTCCTCCGCCGTCACCGGCTCGAACAGCTTCGCCCACGCGAGGGCGATGCGCGCGTGCGGTTTCGGCACGTACAGCCGGCAGCGGTAGGAGTGGTCGGGGTGGCGGCCCATCCGGCGGTCCAGACAGACCATCTCGTGGTCGCGAGCGTACTCGATGGCGTCCTCGACGTGTGCGTAGTCGCTCGCGTCGAAGTCGTCGTCGACCTCGTTTCTCGTCCGGTCGGCGTTGCGCGAGCGGTGGTCGCTGACGTACGACGGGGAGCCGAACTCGGTCGTCGTTTCGAGGTTCTCGGAGAACTCCCGGAGTCGTTCCAGCGACGGGTCGTAGACGACGCCGTCAGCTTCTACGGGGTCGGGCAGGTCGGTCGTCGGCGTACGGACCCTCGGCGCGGAGTCTGACATCGTGGTCGAACACAACGGGGGGAGGTTTAATTATTCACCGTTTATCGCCCTCCAGAGCGCCTGTAAAGCGGATTTCGTTTTTCGACCCCGAGTAAATCGTCACGGTCCACGCATCGTCGGACCGCTCCGCGACGGACGGCCGCTCGCCCCCGTGCGGCGTCCGACCGTGACGGCTCCGGGCGACGCGTCTCCGCGAGCGCTCCGAGCGACCCGAGAAGGCGGTCCCTTCCGCCACCGAGGCACCGGCTTGGCCGTTCCCGTTCCGCCCACGGGCCGCCGACCGTCGCGCGGACGCCCCGTGGCCGTTCAGTTTTCGTCGTCTTCGTCGTCTTTTTCGTCTTCGTTCTGGATGCGCTCGGTCTGTTCCTCGGCGTCCATGCTCTGTGAGTCCCCGCCGTACTGGTTCTGTTCTTCCTCGGTCTCGTTCTCGCGGTCGTTCTCGTCGGACATGCGTCCGAAGTACCACGCCGAACCGCATAAGCGAACGACTTGCGATAGCCGGACGGGTCAGTCGTCCGGGAGAAGCGGTCGACGCACGGCGAGGGTGAGGAACGGTCGGCGTCCTTCCAGGTCGCCGGCGTTCGCCAGGGTCTACCGCCGCGAATCGCCGGGAGTGAGCGCCGTACCGGGCGACGACGAACGGGATACCACCGTGACAGATGGTACCGGGACTCTCCGATGGTTTATACGTGTGACGTGCGTAGTGAAGGTGTGAGTGAAGAATCCGGGCGTCGGAATCTCCGAATGCCCAACAACGACGAGCTGTTCGCGGTCGTCACCGAACACAACGGCGGGAACCACGTTCGCGTCCGGTGTGAGGACGGCAAGAACCGGATGGGACGCATCCCTGGCCGAATGAAGTACCGAACCTGGATCGACGAGGGCGACGTCGTCGTCGTCGAGCCCTGGGACTGGCAGGACGAGAAGGCCAACATCGAGTGGCGGTACACCGGTCAGGACGCCGACCAGCTTCGCGCCGAAGGCCACATCGAGTAACTCCGTTCGGCCCAAGAGGCGACGTTCGCAGAACGACCGTTCTTCGACGACGCTACCCGCCAGCGGCGTCTCCGTCGCTCGAGGGGTCGTCGACGGGGACGTTCCGTGGCTCCGAACCGGTGAGCCAGAGGACGTAGTCCTGTTCGTCGTCGCTCGGGTTCACGTCCCGGTGGACGACTCCCGCGGGGACGTGGAAGAACTCGCCCGCACGAGCCAGCTTCCGCTCGTTCCGTCCCGTCCCCCACTCGACGTAGCCCTCGCCGTCGAGCACGTGTCCGAACACGTCGTTGTCGCCGTGGTGGTGCCAGTTGGACTCGACGCGCCCGTCGGCGTGGCCGCGAACTTGCTGGACGCCGGCGTCCGGGAACGGCGTCAGGCGCGTCAGGTTCGCGAGTTCGGCGGTCGCGACGAGGTCGTCCTCGCCCGCGACCCTCGGCGGCGAGCCGGGAGCGTCCGACGACGGCCCCTCGGCGTCGACGACGGACGCTCCGGCCCCGACGAACGCGGTCACGGTCGACCGCTCGTCGTCGTCCGGATTCGCGTCCCGGTGGACGACCCCCGCGGGGACGTGGAAGAACTCGCCCGCCTCGGCCTCGACCGCGTTCGCGCCGTCCGGTCCGTACTCGATGCGCGCTCTCCCCTCCAGCACGACGCCGTAGGCGTCCCTGTCGCCGTGCGTGTGCCACCCGGACGACGCTCCGCCGTCCAGTCGGCTCCGGACCAGCAGCGTCTCGTCGGTCTCGAAGACCGTCGCCCGCGTCGCCGCCTGGTCCGTTCGCTCGAAGTCGTCCGGTCCGACGACCGAGATAGCGGGTTCGGATGTCATGAGAAGTCCGTGCCGTCCTACGGCGTCGACCGCCGTAATCCTGTGGTCCGCGCGGTCGGTGAATCAGTCGCCGCTCGCGGGGCGGTCCCGTGATTCGGTCGGGGTCTCTTCACCCGGCGCGTCGAAGAGCGGGCTCTGCTCGCCGGGGGCGAGGGCGTTGAGGACGAGCGCCGTCAGCGCCGTCACGACGACCGGTTCCCCGAAGAAGGTCCGTGCGGCCTGGGGAAGTCCGCCGAGCGCGTCGGGGCGCGTGGCGACGCCGAGACCGAGTCCGAGGGAGACGGCGACGATGACCATGTTCCGGCGGTCGAGGTCGGTGTGGAGGAGGAGCAGGCGCGTGCCGCTTGCGGCGACCATCCCGGCCATCAGGAGGACGGCCCCGCCGAAGACGGCGCTCGGAATGGTCGCGACGGCGGCACCCACCTTCGGACTGAGACCGAGTATCGCGAGCATGACGCCGGCCACGCCGACGACGTGGCGGCTCATCACGCCCGTGAAGTTGACGACCCCCACGTTCTGGGAGAACGACGTCACGGGGAACGCGCCGAACGCCGACCCGACGGAGCTCAGGAGACCGTCGGTGAACAGCCCGCCGCGGAACTCCTCGCCGGTCGGATTCCTGCCCTCGGCGGCCGTGATACCGGACATGTCGCCGACGGTCTCCATCGCGGAGACGAGGAACAGGAACGCGAACGTGACCATCGGGATAGGTTCGAACGCGAGACCGAACGCGCCCGGTCGCGGGACCGCGAACCAGGCGGCCTCGGCGACGGGCGCGAAGTTCACGAGGCCGAGCGTGACGGCGGCCACGTAGCCGACCGCGATACCGGCCAGCGTGCTCAGGAGTCGCGTGATGCCGTCGGTGAACAGGTTGAGCGCGACCGCGACGAACAGGACCAGCGCGGCGAGACCGACGTTGTGTACCGCACCGTAGTCGCTGGCACCGACGCCGCCCGCCGAGTAGTCCATGGCGACGGGGACGAGGTACAGTCCGATGATGACCACGACCAGTCCCGTCACGAGCGGCGGGAAGAAGGGCCTGATGCGTTCGAACTGCCAGCCGATGAGCCCCTCGACGAGGAAGCCGGTGACGAGAATCGAGCCGAAGACGGCACCGAGCCCGTAGTTCACGCCGACGGTCGTCGCCGCGCCGACGAACGTGAAACTCGTCCCCATCACGATGGGGAGCCGCGACCCGACCGGTCCGACGGCGTACGCCTGGACGACCGTCGCGAGCCCGGAGAACAGGAGCACCATCTGGACGACGTAGGCGGTGTTCGCCGCGCCGAGGCCGACGGCACCCGCGACGATGTACGCGACCGCCGTCGCCGGAACGATCATCACCGAGACGTGTTGCAGCCCCAGCAGGAGCGACTTCGGCCACGGCGGCCGTTCGTCGAGTTCGTACTCGAGGTCGATCTCCCCGTCCGTGTCGGTCGTCATCTGTACTCCCCAGGAGTCGGCGACTTGCAATAATAGTTTCGCGTTCGAGCGTATATCCGCCTCTAACACTGCGAGAATATTCAAGTTCGTGTATTATCGTTGCGGGGCGTCGGCGGTCGAGTCCGGCCGGTCCGGTCAGTGAATCGTGACCTCGTAGTCCTCGACGGAGATGTCGACGAGGCTCGTCGCCTCGTAGTCCGTGTCGTCGAGCGCCGTCTCGCCGACCTTCCGGATGACGACCGCGATGTCGGCTATCTCGGCGCCGATGTCGTCGAGCGCGTCGCAGATGGACGCCAGCGTTCCGCCCGTCGACAGCAGGTCGTCGACGATGAGCACGCGGTCGCCCTCCTCCACGTCGTTGATGTACATCTCCGACTCCGAGTACCCCGTCGTCTGGTGGAGCGCCACCTCGCCGTCGAGGCCGTACTCGCGCTTCCGGATGACCACCAGCGGGACGTCCGTCTGTAGGGAGAGCGCGGTCGCGATGTGGATGCCCATCGCCTCCGGGGCGACTATCTTGTCCACGTCGAGGTCGGCCGCCCGGGTGAGACCGACGACGACCTCGCGCAGCAGTTCGGGTTCGAGCATCGGCACTCCGTTGCTGATGGGGTGGACGAGATAATGGTAGCCGTCCTTGTCGATTATCGGCGCCTCGTGGAGTGACTCGTGCAGTCGGTCCATGTGGTCCGTTACTCGAAACGTGGGAAAAACGGTTCGTTCTCCGGTCGGAAGCCGACCTCGACGTCGTCTCGCGGCCCCCGCCGTGCGGGAGAAGGAATTATTGAGTCGCCTCCCGTACGGGTTCCGGATGGCGGCGTTTCGAGACCGCGAGTGGGGACGGGTGTCCAGGTCGGAACTGGCGGTGTTCGTCTCGGGGGTCACCAGCATGGGCCTGGAGATACTCGCCGGACGCATCGTCGCACCGCAGTTCGGGAGCAGCATCTACACGTGGGGCAGCATCATCGCGGTCTTCCTCGCGGCGCTGAGCCTCGGCTACTACCTCGGGGGGAGACGGGCGGCGTCGCGAGCGACGAACGAGCGGCTGACGTGGCTGCTCCTCGGTACCGCGGCGTACGTCGCGCTGCTCGTCTTCGCCAGCGACACGCTGCTGGCCGTGGCCGCGACGATTCCGCTCCCCGCCCGGTTCGCCTCCCTTCCCGCCGTGACGCTGCTCTTCGGCCCGCCGACGTATCTCCTCGGGTTCGTCAGCCCGTACGCCGCGGAACTCTCCGAGAAGGAGGGTCCCGGCGAAGCCTCCGGACACGTGTACGCGCTGGGGACCGTCGGCAGCATCGTCGGCGCGTTCGGGACGACGTTCTTCCTCGTCCCGGCGCTGGGTATCGAGCAGATAGGGCTCGGGTTCGGGCTACTGCTCGTCGGGACGGCCCTGTGGCTCGCCGCGCCCGCCGCCCGTCCGAAGTCGGTGTACGCCACGCTGGGCGTCGCACTGCTGCTCGTCGCGGCGGCCGGCGGCGGGTCCGTGGGCTTCTCGGCCCACGGGGAGGTCGTCTACCACACCCAGACGCCGTATCAGGAACTGGAGGTCGCGGACCGCGGCGGCGTCAGGACGCTGTACCTGGACGGCCAGCGACACAGCGCGATGGACCTGGACGACTCCGACCGGCACGTCTTCGACTACACGCGGTACTTCCACCTCCCGTACCTCATGACCGACGACGTCGACCGGGTGCTGTTCGTCGGCGGGGGCGGATTCACCGGCCCGAAACACTTCGCCCGGGAGTACGACGCGACGGTCGACGTCGCGGAGATAGACCCCGAGGTCATCGACGTCGCCAAGCGGTACTTCGGCGTCGAGGAGTCCCCCCAGTTGAACGTCTACAACCGGGGCGGACGGCAGTTCCTCCGGGAGACCAACCGGACGTACGACCTCATCGTGCTCGACGCCTACAAGAAGGACAAGATCCCGTTCCAGTTGACGACGGTGGAGTTCATGCAGTTGGCCGAGCGCCGACTCTCCGACGACGGCGTCCTGTTCGCGAACCTCATCTCCGCGCCGAGCGGCCCCGCCTCGAAGTTCTACCGCGCCGAGTACAGGACGATGGCGCAGGTGTTCCCGCAGGTGTACGGCTTCCCGACCGCGGGCGTGAGCGCCGTCCAGAACATCGAGGTCGTCGCGACGAAGGACCCGCGACGCATCACGCAGGCGGAACTTCGGGCGCGGAACGCGAACCGCGACGTCGGCATCGACCTCTCGCGGGAGATCGACGACTACCGGACCGGGCCGAAGAACGGCGACGTCCCGGTGCTCCGTGACGACCGCGCCCCGGTGAACAGCCTCCTCGACCCGATGGCCGGCCAGCGGTACGTCGTCGAACGGGAACACAACCGGTCGGCCGACCCGGGGAGAAACCGCGCCACCCTCCCGGCGCTCGCGCGACCCGTCGAAAGCACGGGATAGCGTCACCCTCCCTCGCACGGCGGACGCGACTCCCCACGGACGACGGAGCGGTTCACCGTCGACGCGCAAAACTATAATCTATCTAACGGGAACGGAGTACCGGAAAGAGCCATAACGGGGCCGGTCGAGGGCTTGGACGATGGTCGACACACTCCCCGAGGTCGGTATCGGAACCTACGATACCGACCCCGACGCGTGCGCGGCGAGCGTCGAGACCGCGCTGGAGATGGGGTATCGCCACGTCGACACCGCCGAGATGTACGAGAACGAGGCCGCGGTCGGCGACGCCATCGCCGCCGCCGACGTCGACCGTGACGAGGTGTTCGTCGCGACGAAGGTGCACTCGGCGAATCTTGCGTACGACGACGTGCTCGAACGCGCCCGGACGAGCCGCGACCGGCTCGGCGTGGACGTCATCGACCTCCTGTACGTCCACTGGCCGCTGCGGGCGTACGACGCCGAGGAGACGCTCGCGGCGTTCGCCGACCTCCGCGACGAGGGCGTGATTCGCAACGTCGGCCTCTCGAACTTCACGCCGGAACTGCTCGACGAGGCGCTCGCACACCTCGACGCCCCCCTGTTCGCCCACCAGGTCGAGTGTCACCCGCTGCTCCAGCAGGAACGGCTCCGGGCGGCCGCCCGCGAACACGACCACTACCTCGTCGCGTACTCCCCGCTGGCGAAGGGTGCGGTGACCGAACTGCCCGAACTGGTCGAGATCGCCGAAACGTACGACGCGACGCCGGCGCAGGTGGCCCTCGCCTGGCTGTCCTCGAAGGAGAACGTGGTCGCCATCCCGAAGTCCACCTCCGAGGCGCACATCCGGGAGAACTACGAGGCACGGCAACTGTCGCTCTCGGACGAGGACCGGGAGCGCATCGACGCCATCGACCGCGAAGAGCGACGGGTCGACTTCGAGGACGCGCCCTGGCGCTGACGGCGCGACCTGGAGCGGCGCGGACGACTACCTCGGACGGCGATGCACCGCCCCGACGAACGGGGAGGTCGATCGCCGAGTCCGTGCCGGAAGGGACCGCTTTCGACGCGTGGTTCCGAAGACCGCTCAGTCCAGTACGGTGACGGAATCGACGGCGGCCAGCGTCTCCCACTCCGCGTCGGGGGCCGTCGGCTCCGTCCGTTCGAGTTTCGGCGTTTCCCAGGCGTCGTCGGTGTAGTTCGACAGCACCCGGTATCGAACCGTTTCGCCGTCCGTCCGTTCGATCTCCACGTGGAGGGACTCCTCCGGCGCGTAATCGACGACGGTAACCGTCCCCTCGACGGTCGAGTCGTCGGCGAGCGCGAGTCGAACCTCGTCTTGCAGTTCCGTTCCGCCGAGCGCGTCGACTATCTGGTTCACACGTTCTCTCCCCCCTCTACCTGCATCAACGATGCGGCCGCGTTCGCGAACCGCAGACGTCGAACGGTTACGCCCCGAAAGGACGGACCTCGGACCGCGTCGTCGAGCCGTCGCGTCGACCGGATCGCTCTCCGCGGAACCGGGCCGACGTCGATGCCGGTCGCTCTCCCTTCCACCGCGAGTCCTCCCTCCGATTGCCGTCGACGCCGGGGGTCGCCGGTACTCGACGCTGGAGAACGGGCCGCCGGAGGGCGACGTTCGAAGCTCTCGCTCTCGGAAAGTAGTGCGTCGAAAGAAACGAAGTAACGCTACGTCGCCTCGTGGCGACTGTGCGAAATCCTAGTTATGCGCGGACGACGTTCGTCGCGCGCGGGCCCTTGGGGGCCTGTTCGATGTCGAATTCGATCTCGGTCCCTTCCGTAAGGTCCTCGCCGCCAACGTCCTCCATGTGGAAGAATACGTCGTCGTCAGAGTCCTCAGTCGCGATGAAACCGTAGCCGCCCGTGTCGTTGAAGAAATCAACCTTACCGTTTGCCATTGCAACTAAACCAAAGCCGGGTACACGGTTAAGGGTTCCGAATCTGTACTCTAAATCGGGATTTACTAATACGAATGTCCGTTAGCCTCGATTATTTTCGGATATACGTACGCAGAAATGGGGTTCTAACTGGAAATGATGCCCAATCAGTCACAACGAGCGGGAAGTCACGTGGTATCCACAGTTCCTCTCCAGTGTACGTTCGACGTTTCCCACGAGTCCGCGTGAGCCACCAAACTCGACCCATCCCCAATGCTCATGAGTAGTCGATATGACGTGTGCGTATGCAGATTCGTCGTGTTCGCAACGAAGCGGCAGATCTCCGCCGCTACGTCGAGGAGTGCTGGTTTCCCTACCACCAGGATTTGAGCGAAACCGTCGCCGCGCATTCTCTGGTCGACGACCCTGACGTACAGGACGTAGTCGAGTTCCACCTCGACCTGCTCGATTCGCCATCGAACCGTCTGTGGGTCGCGCTCGACGACGCTGACGACCCGACGACGTCGCTGTCGACGGTCGATGCGACGTTCGCCGGGTTCGTGCGGACGAGTCTCCGACCGTCTCCCCAGCAGTTCGACTGGCCCGACAGGCTCGAAGTCAGTGACGTCTGGGTACACGAGACCTATCGTGGGTCGGGACTCGCCGACGACCTGGTTGCACGAGCGATTCAGCAGGCGCTGGAGGACGGTTGCGAAGAGCTGACGCTCGACGTCGCGATCGAGAACGAGCGGGCGATCGCCTGCTACGAGAATCTCGGCTTCGAGGTTCGGGGCCTCGGGATGTACGTACCTCTGCAGGACGTCACGCTGGAAGCCAGTGACGGTGAACCGATGACCGGCGATCACTCGTCCGTCCATCTCCGCCGGGTTCGCGTCGAGGAAGACGTCGTGCATCGGTTCGTCGACGAGTGCTGGCTCCCGTTCTGGCGAGATCTGGGTGATGCCGTCGGTGAGCAGCATCTCAGCCCGGACCTCGACCGGGACGCGCTGGTCGAGGATCTCCTCGACGGGTACGACGTCCCGGACAGGCGATGCTGGGTCGCTCTCGACGACGTCGAGGACTCGACGGTCGGTCTCGACGAGGTCGACGCCGTCTTCGCCGGCTGGCTGAACGCCGGGCTCGAACCGAGCGACCGGTTTCTCGACCCGCCGGAACGGCTGTTCGTCGGAAACCTGTACGTCGGACCGTCCTACAGGGGGTCGGGACTCGCCGACCACCTCGTCGCGCGTGCGATGCAATACGCATGTGAGGAGGGTTGTGTCGAACTCTCGCTCGGAGTGGAAGTTGACAACGAGCGAGCGATGGCGTACTACGAGAAACTCGGGTTCGAACCACGTCGACAGCGGATGTCCGTCCCCCTCGATGCCGTCGAGACGTAGTTCGTACTCGGTCAGCGAACGAACACCGTGAGCGTGTATTCGGAGTATTCGTCACGCTCGTCGCCCGAGTCTGCAGGGCGTGCTAACGCTGGTTGCGACGTTGGGGCGGTACGAAGCCAACTCCCGAAGATAGCTCTTCGAACCCGGTTTCGCGGCGGGGTCAGAACGGGAACGTCGTCCGAATCAACGAGAACGGAGAACAGCTCGATAGCGAACGAGCCGATTCGACGCACTGAGGGCCTGTTCGTCTCTCTTTCTGGGCATTCGCGGATAGAAAGCTGGCCTCGGCACTCATAGGGTTCGTCACCGCCGGCCGCCACGCCGACTCGGAACGCTCTCTATCGTCATCGGCCACGCGAGGTTACGGCCCGGCACACAAAAGACCCTTTTCCACGACGGTTCGCGTCGCGGTCGGCTACCGTATCTTGCGGACGTTGCTGATGTCGAAGCCGGCGTCGTGAATCTCGGTCTCGAACCGGAGGATGTCTTCGGCCTCGATGCGCGAGAGGACGCCCCGGAACTCCCGGACGAACATGGTGCGGTCGCGCTCGTTGCCGCCGCTCTCCCACTCGAAGTTCAGCGTGCCGTCGGCCGCTCCCGTCAGCGTCCCCATCTGGGTCTCCGTGAGGCTCTCCTGGTTGACGAGCACGAGCACGAGGCCGCCCCACGACTGGGACGCCTTCTTCAGCCCGTGCAACAGCATGGTCACCTCGCTCCAGTCGACCTGCTCGTCGGGCAGCGCCGTGAGGTCGGTCAGCGCGTCGACGAGCACGAGGCCGTCCGGGGCGTGCTCGGTCAGGTACTCGCCGAACGCTTCGAGGACGTCCCGGCGGTCGTGGGCCTTCCCGAGGTCGGCGAGCGTGCGCCGCTCGCCGACGTACCAGTCGCGCGGGATGGGACTCAACTGGAAGTACTCGCCGGAGAGGTCCTCGAACTCGATCTCGGTCATCGCGGCGTCGACGAGTTCGTCGTCGATGGTGTGGAGTATCTCCTCGCGGATCTCCCGCGGGCTGGCGGTGAAGGAGACGTAGTGAATCTCGTCGGGGGGAGCGGCCGCGTCGGCCACCGACCCGTAGTGGAGGTCGAAGAGTTCGGGGTCCGCGTGCGCGAGAGCGTTGATGGTCGCGCTCGTGTAGCAGAACTCGCGCGCGCCCGCTCCGGGGTCTCCCGCCAGCAGGACGACGCTACCGGGCGGCGACCCGCCGCCGATCAGCGAGTCGAGTTGCGAGACGCCGAACGGGATGCGGTCCATGCGCTCGCTTCTCAAGGGGGGGTCCTTATCGTTTACGCTCGCCGACAGGTCCGCCGTCGTCGCTCCCCGCGTCGGACCTCCCCGCTCCGGTTTCGCGCACGCTCGCACCGCGGTTGCGCGGCCGGGCGACAAGCACCTCGCCTCCGCAGCCGGCCGCGTCGAGCGCGGACCGGGCAGCCTCCCGCGCCGCGTCCGTCCGGTCGCGGTCAGTGACGCCGTACACCGCCGGTCCCCACGACGACTGGCCGGCCCCGGTGACGGCGCTCGACTCCCGCAACCGGGCCACCACGTCGCCGACTGGCGGCCGGTAGACGCCGCCCTGTTCGTCGGCGTACCACGCGCCGTTGAGACGGCCGATCTCCGCGACGGCGTCGCCGAACGTCTCGCAGTCGCGCTCGGTGACCGCCGGGAGCGCCCGGCGCAACAGCACCGCTCCGACGTCGTCGGCGACGGCGGGGTCCGCGCGCTCGACCACCGAGCGCATGCTGTCGTCCTCGTCGTCGCCGCTGCGGCCCGGTTCGGCGTCGGGGAGCGCGACGACGAACCGCCAGTCGTCGGGCACCGGATGGCGGGCCGCGACCGCCGGCACCGACCACTCGCCGGGCGCGGGCCTGTCGGCCGTGAAGCGCTCGACCGGGTGGCCGGCGTCGACGACGAACCCGCCGCGCTCGAACGTGGCGACGCCGACGCCGCTTCGCCCCCCGCGGTCCAGGTCAGGCGCGCGCTCGCGGACGGCGGGTTCGCGGTCGTGGGCTCGCGCGACGGCGGCGAACACCGAGAGCGCGAGCTGCGTCCCGCTGCCGAGACCGACGTGCCGGGGCAGCGCCTCGTGGACCGTCACGGACGCACCCGGCGCGTCGAGCAGGTCGACCGCCCGCCGGGCGTACTCGCGGGCGGCCGGGTGGTCGCAGTCGACGCTCCTCGCGGGGGTCGCTTCGACCCGGACCCGCGGTTCGTCGAGCGCGACGCCGACGCCGCCGTACAGTCGCTCGTGGGTCAGCGAGAGGTTCTGGAAGCCGAAGTGGAGTCGCGCGCCGACCGTCACCTGCACCATGCCGGTAGTCGGGGGAGAAGCGGAAAGGGGGTTTCGGCAGTGGCAATTCGCTCGGGAGCGTCGAACGTCCGCCGCCCGCTTCGCGCCGTGCTCGCGACTTGTCCACTCGGCGAGCGGTGCACTGCCGGTGCGACGCGTGCGTCGAACCTTCGACCGAAGTCGAGGCGGCCTCGTCGTTCGACGGCGGTCAATCGGCCATCCGGTCGAGGACGTACTCGGCCGCCGGCTCCGCGCCGTTTTCGTACTCCGGCGACGCCGGCGGGTGCCGGACCGCGCGGGCGACGTGGGGGATGGAGTGTTCGACCTGGAACCCGGTGAGGCCGTTGCGCTCGATGACCCGCGAGACGCCGTGTTGCTCGTCGGTGAATGGGTAGATGATGCAGGGCGTGCCGGCGACGCCGGCCTCCATCACCGTCGAGTAGCCCGAGCAGACGACCACGTCGGCGGCGCGTATCCACGGGACCATCGAGGGAACGCAGGTCCAGTCGGGGTCCCCCACGAGCGTGACCCGATTGCCCTCGGCCCGGAGCGTCTCGGCGAGCGTGTCGAAGTTCGTGGAGTAGGTGCTCGGGACGACGAGCACGTCGAGGTCGTGCGGCGGGGTCGAGGCGTCGGCGGGGTCGAGCGCGACGGGCGGGAGGTAGACGACCCCGGGCGGGTCGCCCACGTCCGGCTCCCAGACGGTCGGATAGAGGAACCCTTCCGCCACCGACAGCTGGTAGCGGTTTATCAACCAGGTGAACACCTGCTCGACGGCGGCGTCGTAGTAGGACGCGGCGTTGTGCGTGAGCACGTACAGCGGCGTACCGGTGCTCTGGGCGGCCATCGCGGCGAACATGTCGTCGGTGACGAGCGCGTCGGGGTCCACGCGGCGGAGCCACCGCGCGAGGTCGTACACCCGCTTGGCGCTGCACGGGACGCTCTTGAGGACAACGTCCAGCAGCGACCCGCCCTGGTAGTCGCCGATGAAGTCGACCGTCGCCGGGCGGTACACGTCGTAGCCGTTGTACTCGATGAAGCGAGAGCCGGGGCCACCGCCGGCGAGGACGACGTCCGTTGCTGGCCCCTCGAGCGCCTGAGCCACCGCGAGCATCCGGGTAGCGTGGCCCGCGCCCTCCGGATAGTGTGCGACGGCGACGGTCCGGCTCATGAACCCATGTCTACGGTCCCGGGGGAAGTATATTTGGATTCAGTCGTTCCGTCGCTACATCGCTTCTCGCCCCGGATAAGTTCGACTGCGTCGCCGGATGCAAGTTCGACGCAGTCCGGTCGACGCCCGGGTCACGCGAGGTCGTTGTCCCGCAAGAGGTCCGCGAGCACGTGGACGTACAGGAGCACGGCGGTGAAGGCAGCGACGGGCACAGAGACGACCAGGAGCGCCGCGACCAGGACGCCGCCGACCACGGCGTGCGAGAGGATGCGCTCGTGTTCCATGTCGTCGACGTCCTCGAACACCCAGTCTTGGTCGCCGAACGCGGCGGTCGGTTCGGCGAGGCAGGCCCGGAGGTGTCGCCAGTCGCCCGTCCGGAAGCGCGTGAGCACGAAGTGGTCGAGGTCCACGAAGACGCTCAGCAGGACGCCGTAGCCGAACAGCGCCGCCAGGACGAGGGGACCGAACGTCCGCGAGAGAGGGACGAGCATGAGACCGGCGGCGACCGCTCCGAGGAGGAAGTGCTCCCGCGAGTACATCGTTCGACTCGACGGTGGCACCGCGACGCCTTAACTGCACTCGGTTCGGAAGAGATACGTTCAACTGTCCCGGGGCCGCCTGTTCCGCTATGGCAGACCACGCCGCCGAGCGCGTGACGCTCGCACGGATGCCCTCCGGAGTGGCGGTGACGACCACCGTCCACACGTACGAGGGGCGCACGGACGGCCCCACGGTGTACGTCCAGGCCGCCCAGCACGGTCGCGAGGTCAACGGCACGGAGGTGTGTCGGCGGCTCCACGACGACCTCCGCGAGGCCGACCTCGCCGGCCGGGTCGTCGTCGTACCGGTAGCCGACCCGCTCACCTTCGACCGCGTATCGTACACGACGCCCGAGGGGCTGGACGCCGTCAACCCGAACATGAACCGCGTCTGGCCCGGCGACGAGGCGGGGACGCTCCACGAGCGGATGGCCGCCCGGCTCTGGCCGTACGTCGAACGCGCGGACGCAGTCGTCGACCTCCACACCGGGAGTCCCGACATGCTCACGCACGTCGTCTTCATGGAGGGCGACGAGGCGTCCCGGGGGCTCGCGGAGGCGTTCGGCACCGACCTCCTGCTGTCCGAGGAGGCGGACGAGGACGCCGACGCCGAGTGGCAGCGACGCGACTTCGGCGGGAAGCTCAGGGTCGCCGCCACGCGGGAGGACATCCCCTCGATAACGCCGGAACTGGCCCACAACAAGCAGGTCGTCGAGGACGCCGTCGAGACGGGCGTCGTCGGGACGCTGAACGTCCTCCGGCATCTCGGCCTGCTCGACGGGTCCCCGGTCGACGACGGCGACCGGACGCTGGCCCGAAACCACCTCGGCCGGGTCGAGGCGCGCGAGTCCGGTCTCTTCGTCCCCGACCCCGACCGGGAACTCGGCGAGTGGGTCGACGCCGGCGAGCGCGTCGGCACGCTGTACGACCCGACGACGTACGAGACGCTCCAGGAGGTCGAGACCGACCGGGCGGGCGTCCTCTACGCGCTGACCCAGGAGGCGACCGTGACCGGCGGGGAGTCGCTGATGAAGGTCGCGCTCGTCAGGGAGTAGCGACGATACCAGACGACGGGGCGTCCGGCCTCGGGGACGCGGGCGACCACGACGCCGCGAACCCAGCGCGGACGGACCGGTTCCGAGAGGCCCGTGGCCTGGTCGTAGCGGCCGTTCGCGTCCCCCTTCGTGACGAATCCGGCGTGGGGTGCCGGGCAGTTCCGTAGCTCTCGGCAGTCGTCCGCCGCGACGAACGCCGGGCGCGCCTCGTCGTACCAGTTCTCGCCCTCCTCGACCCAGAACCGCGCCCGGTGGACCACGGGTAGCCCGTTCGCGCGGCCGTCCGGAGCGAAGAGTATCACGTCGCCGTACCCGCCGAGCGACCGGTAACCCGTCCCGCGTCCGGCGCGGACGGTCACGACGCCGTCTCGACTTCCCCGGGGACGGGTGTACTCCTCGTCCAGCACGACCACCGCGTCCCCCACCTCGACGTTCGGGGCCATGCTGCCGCTGACGACCGCGTACGTCGGCGGCCGGACGCCGGCGGTCGCGAGGACGACGAGGACGACGGCGACGGGCGCGACGCGACCGGAGAGCCGACGAAGCCGGGACACGACGGCGACAGTCGACCGACCCGTGCTTTGTTATCTGGCGCTTGCCGGGCGCCAGGCTCGGACTTACGCTCGATAGGGGCCGTCAGTCGACCCGGTCGACGTACTCCGGCGGGACGCGTTCCGTCGCGTAGACCCCCTCCCCGCGCCGGGTGACGCGCCGACCGTCCGCGACGAGACCCTTCGCGTCCACCGCCAGCACCGCGGGGTCGTCGGCGTGGCGGCGGCCGACTGCCCTCGCTCCTTCGCGCGTCTCCGAGAGGTGGACCTCCTGGCGGCCCATGGGACGCAGTCCCTCGTCGCGAATCGCGTCGAGGTTCCGCGGCGCGGTGCCGTGGTAGAGTTCGTCCGGGACGGCGGACTCGTCGGTTTCTGACGTCCCGCTCGACCCGGCGTCCGCGTCGAGGGTCACGTCGACCGAGTGGCCGTAGGCGGCCCGGATTCGCCCCTCGCGGCGCTCGAACCGCCCCTTCGGGTCGGTTGCGACGACGGCGTCGACGTGTTCGGGGGTGGCCCAGTCGTAGCGCTCCGTCACGGCGGCGACCAGGGCGTCGTCGTCGGTCCATCCGCGGTCGTCCAGTTCGACGCCCGCGTCGCCGGGGAAGTGGCGGAGTACACCGCTGCAGAACGTCGAGAGGCGCTTCCGTCGGTCCCCCGAGAGGACTCGGCGGCACCGCTCCTCGCAGGCCGGACAGGCGTCGCCCGCGACGTAGCCGTGCTCCGGACAGCGAACGACCGGTTCGGTCACGTTCGCCTCTCGTGGCCGGCGACGGATAGCTCTCCCGGCGCTCCGCACCGTCAGTTCGTGTAACGATCCGGAACATTCTTGCCGGAGATTTGGAAACTGAGACTATGAACCGGAAGTCCGCCTATCGGGCCACGTTCGCGACGCTCTCCATCGCCATCGCCCTCGCGCTCGTGACCCAGATGGTGCTGGCGGGAGCCGCACCGAACGCAGTCTACGAACGCCGGGCGGACGCGCCGCCCGGCTCGCAGGACGCCGTCGTCGGCGAGCGCGGCGGAATCACCGTCGTCACCACCCAGAACGGGGACATGCGCTCGGTGTCGGGCGAGCTCATCGCGTTCAATCCGAACGGGACCGTCCGCTATCACACCGACGCCCACAGCACGTACTGGGACGTCGACCCCGCTCTCACGGGGTCGGCGTCGGTGACCTACGTCGCCACCGAGCGACTCAACGCGTCGGTCTGTGCGTCCGGACCGCTGTCGGACCCGGGCGTCAACTGCCGGCGCAACGTCGTCGAGCGCCTCAACCTCTCGACCGGCGAGGTGACGCGGCTGTACAGCCACCGCGCGGAGAACGGTCGCTGGCACGACGTCGACGTCATCGACGACTCGCACGTTCTGGTCGCCGACATCGGCGCGGACGCGGTCTTCGTCGTCAACACTACGTCGGGCGTCCGGGAGTGGACCTGGACCGTCGAGAGCGACCTCCCCGTCGAGAGCGGCGGCGCGTACGACGCGGACTGGTCGCACATCAACGACGTGGAGTACCTCGAAGACGGCCGCGTCATGGTCGACCTTCGCAACCAGGACCGGGTCGCGTTCCTCAACGACAGCGGCCTGATGGAGAACTGGACGCTCGGCAGCGAGGACGAGTACGGCGTCCTCCGCGAACAGCACAACCCCGACTACATCCCGGCGTCCGAGGGCGGTCCCGCCGTCGTCGTCGCAGACTCCGAGAACCACCGTCTCGTCGAGTACCAGCGCGAGAACGGGTCGTGGCACCGGTCGTGGACGTGGCGGGACGACCGGATGCAGTGGCCGCGTGACGCCGACCGCCTGCCGAACGGCAACACGCTCGTCACCGACACCGTCGGCGACCGCGTGTTCGAACTGGACGAGTCTGGCGACGTCGTCTGGTCGGTGCCGGTCGACCGCGCCTACGAGGCCGAACGTCTGGGGACGGGCGACGAGAGCGCTGGCGGTCCGAGCGCAGAGCGCGCCGGCATCGCCTCGCACGCCGTCGAGACGGACGAGCGCGGCGCGGTCGGCAACGTCGAAGCCGGCATCCGCAACCTGGTTCCGCCGGTCGTCGAGAACGGCCTGCTCGGCTACTTCTTCCCGTGGTGGATGGGCTTCTGGGACGTGCTCGCCGTCTTCGCGCTGGCCGGCGTCCTCCTCGCCTGGGCCGCGGTCGAACTCCGGTGGGTCGGTCCGTCGCTGACCGTGCAGTTCCCGGTCGAGGTCGAGAACGCGGGCGTCGTCTGGTCCGTGCTCCTGTTGCTCGCGCTCGCCGGCGTGGCGTACGCCCTCGACACCGTCTCCGGACTGCTCTGAGTCGCCGGCCCGGGCTACATCCCCATGTCGCTCGCCGCCTCGGGTACCGGAACCGCGTCCGGACGCACGCCGAGCAGTTCGGCGGCGTGGTCTATCGCCATGTCGAAGCCGTAGTACCGCTCCAGTTCCTCGCCGTCCGCCGTCTCGCGCACCTTCAACATCCCGTACCCCTCGCGGTTCTGCGCGACCGCCGCCGTCCGCCCGTCAGTTTCGAGTTCGAGGACGCGCTCGCGGTCGGTCTCGCTGTAGCGCGCCGTGACGCCGTTCTCCTCTCGCGTGTCGGTCATGCTCGCCGGTTCGAGCGCCCGGCAGTCGAACGTGTCGGTTCCGGTCCGTGGCGCTTCGAGGCCGTACCGAGCGATTTAATCCGGGGCGCTGGCAACGTCCGACGATGGAGTTCGCGGAGTTCGCCGAGTGCGCGTCGGAAATCGAGGAGATGAGCGCCGACACCGAGATCGTCGAGGCGGTCACCGACCTGCTGGTGTCGGCCGACGACGACCTGGAGGCCCTGGCGCGGTTCGTCCAGGGCCGGGTGTTCCCGGCGTGGGACTCGACGACGCTCGACATCGGACCGAACTACTGCTACGAGGCCATCGCGCGGGCGGCCGGCCGGAACGTCGCCGCCGACGACGTGGAAGCGAAACTCGCCGAACTGGGCGACGTCGGCGAGGTGGCGGCGAGCTACGACTTCGGCGGTCAGCAGGGCCTCGGCGCGTTCGGTGGCGGTAGCGAAGACGGCCTCACCGTCGCCGAGGTGTACGACGAACTCGCCGCGCTCGCCGCCGTCGAGGGGTCCGGCAGTCAGGACACGAAGATAGACGTCCTGTTCGGCCTGTTCAACCGCACGGATTCGGTGGAGGCGCGCTACCTCGCTCGGCTCGTCCTCTCGGAGATGCGCATCGGCGTCGGCGAGGGGACGGTGCGAGACGCCGTCGCAGCGGGCTTCGACGTGCCCGTCGAAGAGGTCGAGCGTGCGCTGCAGGTGTCGAACGACTACGGCCGGGTCGCCCGCGTCGCCCGCGAGGACGGCACCGAGGGGCTCGCGGCGCTCGATCTGAGCGTCGGCCGGCCCGTGCAGGCGATGCTCGCGCAGGCCGGGACCGTGAGCGACGCGCTCGACGACTGGGAGCGGGCGGCCGTCGACTGGAAGTACGACGGCGCGCGCGTCCAGTTGCACTACGACCCCGACGGACTGGACCTGCCGGGGGAGCGCGACGCGCCCGCGGAGTCCCCGAACGTCCGCGTCTTCTCGCGGAACATGGAGGACGTGACCGACCCGCTCCCCGAAATCGTCGATTACGCGGAGGCGACGCTCGACGAACCGGCGATACTGGACGGCGAGGTGGTGGCGATGGACGGCGGCGAACCGCTGCCGTTCCAGGAGGTGCTGCGGCGCTTCCGGCGCAAGCACGACGTGGCCCGGGCGCGAGAGGAGGTCGCGGTCGAACTCCGGGCGTTCGACTGCCTCCACGCCGGCGGCGAGGACCTGCTGGAAGTCCCCCTGACCGAGCGCCACGACCACCTCCGGGACCTGCTCGGCGACGACGTCTCCGAACTGGTCGTCAGCGACGACCCGGACGACATCGCCGACGTGGAGGCCGACGCGCTAGACGCCGGCCACGAGGGCATCATGCTGAAGAACCCCGAGTCGACGTACTCGCCGGGGCGCCGCGGGAAGAACTGGCTCAAGCGGAAGCCGGACGTGGAGACGCTCGACCTCGTCGTCACCGGCGCGGAGTGGGGCGAGGGCCGCCGCGCGAGCTTCCTCGGTACCTTCCTGCTGTCCGCGTGGACCGAATCCGGCTTCGAGACCATCGGCAAGGTGGCCACGGGCATCACCGACGAGGAACTGGCCGAACTGACGGATCTGCTCGAACCCCACATCGCCGCCCAGGACGGCCAGGAGGTCAACCTCTCGCCCGAAGTCGTCTTCGAGGTGGGCTACGAGGAGATTCAGGAGTCGCCCACCTACTCGTCGGGGTACGCCCTTCGGTTCCCCCGCTTCCTCGGCGTCCGAGAGGACAAGGACCCCGAGGACGCCGACTCCCTGGAGCGCGTGGAACGGCTGGCAGAACGACAGTGACCGCCGGGCGTCGTTACGGGGGACCGTCGCCCGTCGAACCGATAGCGAAGGTCACTCCTCTTCGAACTCTTCGACGGTAGCTTCTATCTTCGTTAGCAACCGTTCGACCTTCGCGTTCGGATAGTAGTGAATCTCTCTGTTCGGGATGTCGTAGTCTACCAGCCCGCCGTCTTCGAGCTTCGGACCGTGGACGTGAACGAGAACCGAAAGCAGATGGTCTTCCCCGGGCGACTCGCCGTATCGCTTCTGTTCGAGCTCCTTGATGTAGTTGATTATCTCGTCGATAGAATGAACCTGTCCCGGTGCGTCGCGAAGATGCTTGATGACTCCTCGTCGCTGGTAGTTACTCAGGATCTCCAGTATCTCGTCCGTAGAGAGAGACTCCTCCCGAGGACTCTCGTTTCCCCGTCCCCCTTCGGCCATGCTGTCAACGTCTACTCGGACGCCCATAATGTTATTGGGCTAACAAAATCGCGCCGAACGCATCGCGATACTATCGACTGCGAAGGAATCCCTATCTTCCGCTCGAACGTTCCATACGGTGAGGTCGCTCCATTCGGTCGCGCGTGGCAGGGTTCCAATCCTTCCTGCCCGCGCACTCTCTGCTCAGGGGTTGTTCGCGGAGAAGTGCGCGGGACCGGATTCGAACCGGAGGAAACCTCACTTCGTTCGGTTTCCGGGGCTCGAATCGGTCTGCACGTACACACCTCTCACGTTCGTTCGAGACGGTATGCGCGGGACCGGATTCGAACCGGCGGACCCCTACGGGACAGCGTCCTAAGCGCTGCGCCGTTGGCCTGGCTTGGCTACCCGCGCTCACCGTTTCGTTCAGAACTGCTACCCAAGAAGCTGTCGTTCTGGACGAGGGCTTAATGTGTCGGCGCACGCTACCCGAGTACGTGTACCGCGCACGCGACCAGGTGGAAAACGAGGAGTGGCTCGCCGAACTCCAGCAGGTCGCCGACAGACTCGACCTCGACACGCCCGCGCGTTCGCGGGCCGCCGACCTGTTCCTCTCGACCGTCGCCCGGTCCGACGACGCCGAGGAGCGGTCGAAGCGCGCCGTGGCGGCCGCGAGCCTCTACGCCGGGGCGCTCATCGAGGGGGACCAGCGCTCCCAGCAGGCGGTCGCCGACGCGGCGGGGGTCGCGCGGCTGACAGTCCAGCAGCGCTGGAAGTCGATTCTCGAAGAAGCGGGGCTGGAACCGCCGTCGTGGTAGCGAGAACCGCCGCTACTCCTGGGGTTTCCGTCCGTCGCGCTCCGGCGTCAGGTTGCCGTGCTCGTCGATTTCGCCCTCGACGATGCGCGTGCTGGAGATGATGTCGCCGTCCTCGGCCTCGACGTGGTCGACGACGAGTATCTCCAGGGGGTCGTGGCCGCGCTGCTCGCGAATCTCGTTGATGCGCTGGCCGCCGTCCCGGGTTTCGGGCGAGACGACGAGCGCGTCGAACTGCGGTTCGGTCGCGATGCCGGTCGGTTCCTCCAGCTTTCGAACCTGGAACTCGCGGTCGAACTCCTCGGCGATGGACCGGAGCTCGGCTTCGAGGTCGCGCTTGCGCTCCTCGAACGGGCGGACGTACCGGTCGACGTGGCGCGTCTTCGGCGCGAGTTCGTCGCTCGTCAACCCGACGGTCACGTCACCGCGTTCGAACGCCCGTTCGAACAGCTTCCGGTGACCGTCGTGAACCGGGTCGAACGTCCCCCCCAGCGCAACGTCCATACCCCGGCGAATGGTACCGCGGGGTTTATCACCTTCGGAACACCCTCGACGCCTTCTGCGGTTCGCGTCCGCTTCCATCCGTTCTGGGGCGACCGGACCCGGACGACGACCACGCGAGGGCTCGAATCCGGTCCCGCGGGGCTGGGCTCGACAGCCGAAACGGACAACCGCGCACGGGGCGAACGATGCGATGGGTGTACGAAATGGGGGGATATCTAGTGGCGATAGACGGTTCGCCAGCGAGCAAGGACGCGCTCCGGTACGCGCTCGAGATGGCGCGAGACACCGGGGCGGCGGTGACGGCGATTCACGTCGTCTCGCCCGAGCAGTTCTTCGTCGGCGGCGACGAACCGCCGGAGAGCTTCGCGGATGCCGACGACGACCTCCTGCTGTCGAGCGTCGAGGACGCCGAGACCCGCGGACAGGAGTTGCTCGACGAGGCGACGGCGGTGGCCGAGCGCGCCGACGCGGAGATAGAGACGGGGATGCTGTACGGCGAACCGGTCGAACGCATCACGGAGTACGCCGACGAGGAGGACTTCGATGCCATCTACGTCGGCCACCGCGGGACGTCGGACCGGTACGAGGGGCTGTTCGGCAGCGTCGCCAAGGCGGTCGCCGGGCGCGCGACGGTTCCGGTGACCGTCGTGCGCTGAGCGGCGTCCATAGTTGCGGCAGGCGGTATCCTGATACCGCCCCGGGTAGACGTGGCGCACATGGACACAGAAATCACGCCGTCGACGCTCGCGGGGACGGCGCGCGCACCGCCGTCGAAGAGCTACACCCACCGCGCGATTCTCGCGGCGGGCTACTCCGGTGGCGCGCTCGTGTACGACCCGCTGCTAAGCGCCGACACGGAGGCGACGATGCGGGCCGTGGACGCGATGGGCGGCGACGTGACCGAAACCGAGAGCGGCGCCGTCGAGATAGACGGCTTCGACGGCCGGCCCGACGTGCCGGCGGACGTGCTCGACTGCGCGAACAGCGGGACGACGATGCGCCTCGTGACGGGGGCGGCCGCGCTCGCGGACGGCATCACGGTCCTCTCGGGGGACGCGTCGCTCCGGTCGCGCCCGCATGGACCGCTCCTCTCGGCAATCGAGGAACTCGGCGGGCGCGCCGAGAGCACTCGCAGGAACGGACAGGCGCCGCTCGTCGTGCGAGGACCTATCGAGGGCGGCACGGTCTCGATGCCGGGCGACGTCTCCTCGCAGTTCGTCTCCTCGCTGTTGATGGCCGGCGCGCTCACCGACGAGGGCGTCGAGGTCGACCTCGAGACCGAATTGAAGTCCGCACCCTACGTCGACATCACGCTCGAACTGCTGGACGAGTTCGGCGTCGAGGCCGGGAAGGGCGGCGACAGCTACCACGTCGAGGGCGGCCAGTTCTACGAACCGACGGACGGCGAGTACCACGTCCCCGGCGACTTCTCGTCCATCTCGTACCTGCTCGCGGCGGGCGCGGTCGCGGCCGACGAGGACGCCGCCGTGCGCGTCGAGGGCGCGTACCCGAGCGCGCAGGGCGACACCCACATCGTTCCCGTGCTGGGGCGGATGGGGGCGGACGTGGACTGGAACCGCGACGACGGCGTCGTCACCGTCCGGCGCTCGTCGCTCTCGGGAACCGAGGTGGACGTCGGCGACACGCCCGACCTGCTGCCCACCGTCGCGGCGCTCGGTGCTGTCGCGGACGGCGAGACCCGCATCGTCAACTGCGAGCACGTCCGGTACAAGGAGACCGACCGCGTCTCGGTCATGGCCGAGGAACTCGAGAAACTCGGCGCCGCGGTCGAGGAGCGCGAGGACGAACTCGTGGTGAACGGCGGCGAGTCCGACCTCCGGGGGGCCCGCGTCGAGGGGCACGCCGACCACCGCATCGTGATGGCCCTCTCCGTCGCCGCGCTGGCCGCCGACGGCCCGACGACGGTCGGCGACGCCGAACACGTCGACGTGTCGTTCCCGGACTTCTTCCAGGTGCTGTACGACCTCGGTGCCGACATCGACCGGTAATCTGGGACCTCTATGCATGGACATGCATAACGCAGCTTCTTTTGGATGAGAAATAGGCACGAACCCGAATATTGAAGGGCGTCCGGACTCCACTCTCCGGTAATGACGAACGTCATCGACGGCGACGCCGTCGCCGCGGAGATTCGCTCCGACCTCGAAGCCAGCGTCGAGACGCTCACCGACGCGGGCGCTCGGCCGGGGCTCGCCACGGTGCTGATGAGCGACGACCCCGCCAGCGAGACGTACGTCTCGATGAAACAGAACGACTGCGAGGAGGTCGGCATCGAGAGCGTCCACGTCGAACTCGACCAGGAGGCGCCCGCCGAGGAGCTGTACGACACGGTCGAGGAGCTGAACCGCGACCCCGACGTTCACGGAATCCTGGTCCAGATGCCCCTCGTCGACCAGGTCGACGAACGCCGCGTGCTCCGCACCGTCGCTCCCGAGAAGGACGTCGACGCGTTCCACCCGGAGAACGTCGGACGGCTCGTCGCCGGCGACGCCCGGTTCAAACCCTGTACCCCCCACGGCATCCAGAAGCTCCTCGAACACGAGGGCGTCGAGACCGAGGGGGCGGAGGCGGTCGTCGTCGGACGCTCGAACATCGTCGGCAAGCCGATGGCGAACCTCTTCGTCCAGAAAGGGCCGTTCGGAAACGCGACGACGACGGTCTGTCACTCCCGCACGGCGGATCTGGCGGCGCACACCCGCGAGGCGGACGTCGTCGTCGCGGCCGCGGGCGTCCCCGAGCTAATCGACGGTTCGATGCTGAAGGAGGGCGCGACCGTCGTCGACGTCGGCGTCAACCGCGTGGACGCGGACACCGAGAAGGGCTACGAACTCGTCGGCGACGTGGAGTTCGAGTCCGCGAAGGAGGTCGCCGGCGCCATCACCCCCGTCCCCGGCGGCGTCGGGCCGATGACCCGCGCGATGTTGCTCTACAACACCGTGAAGGCCGCCAGCCGGCAGGAAGGCGTCGACGTAACCCTGCCCTAATCCCGCTCGTTCGCGTCGCGGTCGGTCCGTCGCGCGCTCGCATCTCGTCGCTCCGTCCGTCGCTCGTTCTCCCGTCCCCCGACGCCCTCCCGTCGCCAGTCGCGCTGGCTCGCGGTCCGGTCGTCGTGCTCCTCGCGCCGATAGGCCGTGCCCTCGCCGTCGAAACCGCGGTCAGTCGGTCCACGGTCGCGCGTCCGCCGCTTCTGCAGGACCAGCAGGAGGACGACGACTCCGAGGATAGTGAGCCCGGCCAGTCGAGCGAACGCGTCGCTCCCGGGCGAGAGTGCAGTACTCCAATCCAGCCACGGACCGACCACCGCCGCGACGAGCGCGGCCGCGACTGTCGCTCTGACCAACCGGCCACCCCACGACGGGCCGTCGGTCGCCATACATGATAATAGGTAGCAGTTGGCAAAAGAGTTCGCTACCGGTCGAGAGACGGTGGTCGACGAGGCGACGCCGCCGCTACTCGCCGACGCGTCGGAGGCGGTCGCGGGCGCTGACCAGTGCGTCCTCGTCGTCGTCCCGGAGGTGGCGCGCCAGTTCCCTGGCGGCCGCGACCAGCGACTCCGCCGTCTCGGGGGCGACGCCGCCCTCCAGCGCCCGGACGCGCCGGACGTGCTCGCCCAGCGTTTCCAGCGCGCTCCGACTCTCCCGGGGGACGTCGCGGTCGTCGACCCACGTGGTCAGGTCTCGGTGGTACTCCCTGAGCGCGTCGCCGACCGCCAGTCCGCGCACGTCGTGCATTGACTCCGGCACCTCGGCGGGCGCGGGGCGGTCGCCCATATCCGCGCCGCGCAACAGCGAGAGGAAGTACAGTTCCTCGTCGTCGGTCGGGTCGAACGAGCGTCCGAACACGTCCGCGGCGTGGCGGAGTTCCTGTGCCGCCAGATACGTGTCGTCCAGCGTCCGGAGGTCGCCGCCGTCGATGAATCCGCGCTTGTGGACGTACTCCCGGGCCGACTCCTCGGCGTCGGCCGCGACCTCGCGCATCGGGCGACCGTCGACCGAATCGCGCACGTCGGTCAGGTCGAGGTCCGCCGGACTGTCGGTGTGCTGGCGACGCTCCTCGTCGACGCCGACGCTGCGCACGCTTCCGCAGTCCGGACACTCGACGCTCCCCGTCTCGTAGTACGACCACCGCGTTCCGCAGTCCTTGCACTCCCGCCGGCCGCGCACTTTCATGTCCGTACGTTGGCGGGCCGCGTTGAAAACTCCCGGGTGCCGCTCTCCTCCACGCTCGGACTCCCCCGTTCTTCGGTCCACCTCCGGTCCACCGCTCCCGTTCGTCGACCCGTCCGCGAGGAACGGGCAAGTTTTTCCTTCACCGTCCGAAACTGCGTGGTATGAACCTCTCCGAGGAACAGCGCCACATCCGGGACACCGTCCGGGAGTTCGCCGTCGAGGAGATTCGACCCCTCGCGGCCGACTGCGACGAACGCCAGGAGTTCCCCGAGGACGTCTGGGACGAGATGGCCGACCTCGGCGTGACCGGGATGACGGTCCCCGAGGAGTACGGCGGTCTCGACGTGGACCGTCTCACGTACAGCCTCGTCAACGAGGCGGTCGCGTACGGGAGCCTGTCGGTCGCCACCGCGCTCTCGGTCCACTGTCTCGCCACCTCCTGCATCGCGGAGTTCGGCGACGAGGACCAGCGGGAGCGCTGGCTGCCGGAGATGGTCGACGGCCGTCCCGTCGGCGCGTTCGCGCTCTCGGAACCGCAGGCCGGGTCGAACCCCGCCGAGATGACGACGGAAGCCAGGCGAGAGGGCGACGAGTACGTCATCGACGGCAAGAAACAGTGGATTACCAACGGCCAGCGGGCGGGCGTCGTCGTCCTCTTCGCCAAGACCGACCGCGACGACCCCCGGAGCGTCACGCAGTTCGCCGTCCCGAAGGACGTCGACGGACTGGAGGTCGGCAAGAAGGAGGACAAACTCGGTCTGCGCGCCAGCGACACGACGACGCTCATCTTCGACGACGTGCGGATTCCCGCGGAGAACCGCCTCACCGAGGAGGGCCGTGGCCTCTCGGCGGCGTTCCACATCCTCACCGGCGGTCGCATCGGCATCGCCAGCCAGTCCGTCGGACTGGCCCAGGCCGCGCTGGACGAGGCGGTCGCCTACGCCCAGGACCGCGAGCAGTTCGGCGAGCCGATAGCCGACATCCAGACCATCCGACACAAGCTGGCCGACATGCAGACCAAGGTCCAGGCGTCGCGCCTGCTGACCCGGGACGCGGCTCGCACCGACGACCGCGGCGAGACGCCGGAGATGGCCGCCAGCATGGCGAAGTACTTCGCCAGCGAGTCCGCCGTCGACGTGACCAACGAGGCGGTCCAGATTCACGGCGGCTACGGCTACACCACCGACTTCGACGTCGAACGGTTCTACCGCGACTCCAAGATCACGACCATCTACGAGGGAACGAGCGAGATACAGAAGAAAGTGATCGCGCGAAATCTACTCGACTGACCGGCGTCGCCGAGAGTCGCTCTCGGCCTAGAACTGAGGCTGCCGGCCGCCGCCCTGCTGCATTCCGCCCTGCTGGCCTCCGCCTCGCTGGCCTCCGCCTCGCTGCATACCGCTTTGTTGCATTCCACCGTGCTGCATTCCGGGCTGTTGGCCGCCACCCTGCTGCATTCCGCCCTGCTGCATCCCACCTTGCTGCATTCCGCCCTGCTGTCCCATCGTCTGGAGCACCTGGTACGTGGAGTCGAGCGTCCGGTCGAGCACGTTCGCCGTCTCCTGCGTGTGGGGTGCGTCGTGACGGTGGAGTTCTTCGAGCGTCTGTTCGCCGACGTTCAGCAGCGCCTCGGCGACGTACGGCGTCGTGGTTGCGTTCCGCGATATCGCCTTCGCCGTCAGATGTGCGATGTCGCTCACGTCCTCGCAGAGGCGCGCGCAGTCGGCCATCTGGGGGCCCGACTCGATGCACTGGTCCGCACACCACTCCGCGACCTGCTCGACTTCGAGGCAGTCGTCGAGACACATCCGCATCTCGCTCGTCAGATGGTCCTCGAACTTCTGGCCCTGCTGCATCTGCTGGGGTTGCTGGGACTGCTGGCCGCCTCGCTGTCGCTGGCCTCCCTGCTGGCCGAACTCCGGCTGCTGGCCCTGTCGGGATTGCTGACCGCCGCCGGTCTGCTGTCTCGATCCGCCGTAGCGTTGCCCACCGCCTGCCTGCGGCTGCTGGTACTGGTGTGCCATTGTTTTCTCCGCTCCCACGCGGGAGCACTACGCCAGTACAGTCGACCACCGGTTAAACCGCCGCGACCGTTCCCGACCGTTCAGGCGCCCGGGTCGTTCCGTTTAGCTTCGTCCGGACCGTTCAAGAGCGACGCCGACGATGCGTTCGCCGCGGCCCGTGGCGTGGAAAACGAGTCGTTACTCCGGTTCAACTGTCGCTTCGAACGAGAAACAGCGACGACTGGGTCGGGTATCCGTCGTCGACTGTCCTCGCTCGACCCGTCCCCGGCGGGTCGAGCGAGCGGCCGATTCGACGGCCCGGATAGCACGGCCCCGTTCCGGCAGTGCGGCCGTGAGTGTCGCAGCTTCGTCCCCCGGCAGTGCGGACGGTCGTCGAGACCGGCGCTCGCGGACTCGGACCCCGGAACCGTTCCCGGGTACGGGCCCGCGTCCCCCGGCGGCCGCGTTCGCCTCCGGTCACCTCCCCCGATGAGCGACGGCTCCCGCGTCGTGCGGGGTCCGCGCTCGCTTCGATGCCGGTCGAACGACGGCCGCCGGTCGACGGTCGGTCCCGGCCGGGCTCCCCAGTCCCGACCGGGGGTCGGGAATCGTTTCCGGTCCTCGCCGTCGTCGCGTCACCCCCAGTGTCTCCGTTGCGTTTCTCGCCCAGCGTTCACTGGGCACCCCACGATATGCGGACGGCGGAGATAAAGCGCCGCGACCGTTTCGACCGTTTTCCGCTGGAAACCCCGGGTTTGCCGATTTAGTCTCGCGTTGGGGAGGAGTTCCGCGAAGACGAGGTTTTTGTGCCGGGCCGTAAAACGGAGCGGTATGGACAGACCGGACGTCGGAGAACTGACGCCGCCGGACAGGACGTTGATGGGGCCCGGACCGAGCGAGGTCCATCCGCGCGTGCTTCGCGCGATGAGCACGCCGCTCGTCGGCCACCTCGACCCCTCGTTCGTCGAAATCATGGACGAGGTACAGGAGCTCCTGCGGTACGCGTTCCGCACCGACAACGAGTGGACCATCCCCGTCTCCGGCACCGGGTCGGCGTCGATGGAGACCGCCATCGGCAATCTGGTCGAACCCGGCGACACGATGCTCGTCCCGACGAACGGCTACTTCGGCGGACGGATGGAGTCGATGGCCGAGCGCGCGGGCGGCGAGGTCGTCCACGTCGACGCGCCGTGGGGCGAACCGCTCGACCCCGTGGACGTGGAGCATGCCTTCGAGGAGCACCAGCCCGACGTGTTCGGGTTCGTCCACGCCGAGACCAGCACGGGGGTCCTCCAACCCGACGTGCCGGAACTGACGAGCATCGCTCACGACCACGACGCGTACGTGATCGCCGACACCGTCACCTCGCTCGGCGGCGTCGAACTGCGGGTCGACGAGTGGGACGTCGACGCGGCCTACGCCGGCCCGCAGAAGTGTCTCTCCTGTCCGCCGGGCGCGAGTCCGCTGACGCTCAACGACCGCGCCATGGAGAAGGTGCTCTCCCGGGACGACCCAGCCCGGTCGTGGTATCTCGACCTCTCGCTGCTGGAGGGGTACTGGGGCGACGAGCGCGCCTACCACCACACCGCGCCCATCACGAACGTGTACGCGCTCCGCGAGGCGCTTAGACTCGTCGCCGAGGAGGGCATCGAGGAACGCTGGCAGCGCCACCGCGAGATGGCCGGCGCGCTGAAGGCCGGCGTCGAGGCGATGGGCGGCTCGATGAACGCGCCGGACGACTACTGGCTGCCGAGCCTCAACGCCGTCCGGGTACCCGACGGCGTCACCGACACCGACGTGACCGACTACCTGCTGGAGCAGTACGACCTGGAGATAGCCACCGGGCTGGGCGACCTCGACGGCGACATCTTCCGCATCGGCTGCATGGGCTACTCCGCGCGCCCCGAGACCGTCTCCTACCTCGTGAGCGCGCTCGGCGACGCGCTGGACGACCAGGGTGCCGACGTGGACGTGGAGGCCGGACTCGCCGCGACGAGCCGGCGGCTGGGCGAGTAATCCGCCACCGCGATTCGACCACCGGTCGACGCTCGGGAGACGCCGACCCGTTTTCCCGCCCTCGTCGGAGGGCGAACGACTCGGCCCGTCGCCGGCGTCACTGCTGGTCGGCGTGACGTCGCGAGAACGTTTGCGAGGGTCCGCGAGGGACCGCAGTTTGCGAGGGCAAGACGCTCCGTCTTGCCGCACTGTTCGGGCCCGTCGGGCCGTCAGTGCGAGGGAAGGGATTTGAACCCTTGGACCCCTACGGGAGCGGATCTTGAGTCCGCCGCCGTTTCCAGGCTTGGCTACCCTCGCACCGTGGGTCGTTTTCGTCTCGGCGTTTCCACCTAAGGTCTCCGAATCTATAAACGCCCTCCGAAATCGTTCGACGGCGCGCACGCAGCGGCAGACGGTCGCCGTCGCTGATAGACGCGACAGCGACGACAGAAAAGGGACGTCGACGGTCCTAGCGGGCGAGGATGGAGATGACGCCGCGAAGCGAGCTAGCGGGGGAGGGCCGCCGCTCTCGGACCGGGGATTTCCGCTTGGCGATGAGCGTCCACAGCACGAACCCCATCCCGGTACCGACCGCCGACGCGGTCAGGCCGATGGTGGCGAACGCGATGGTCTGGGCGAACAGCACCACGACCGAGGGGAGGCTGGTTCGGAGCGGAACGCTCGCGTCCTCGTCCCGGAGGGTCGGAACGAGCGATAGCATGATGACGATGCTTCCACCGAGGAATACGAAGTCTTGCCACATTGGTATCAGTTCTCGACAGCACCCCTCTGCGGGGGAGAGGGGCCGACTGCTCATTACAAATCTTAACTCACATCCGAATAAGTATTTCGAACCATCCGCGGGATGCGATTATGGCCCACGCGACCACCACTCACGCGAGGCGACGACACCGATCGCACACCGTCGACGACCGCGGTCGTCTCCGCCCACGCGTCGTATCACATTCACGACGTGTCCGGAACCGACAGCCCTTTCCTCGCTCCAGGACAGCCACGACCATGACCGACATCGAAGCGCGCGTGGAACTCGCCGAGCGCGCAGCGACCGAAGGGGGTCGCGTCGCGGCGGACGGCTTCCGGACGGACCTCGACGTCGAGACGAAGGAGGGAAAGACCGACGTGGTCACCGAGGCCGACCGCGCGGCCCAGCGGCGGGTCGTCGAACTCGTCCGCGAGAAGTTCCCCGACGACGCCGTCGTCGGCGAGGAGGAGGACGCGCTGAAGTCGGTGCCCGAGGAGGGCGACGCCTGGGTCGTCGACCCCATCGACGGCACGAACAACTTCGTCCGCGAGACGCCGCTGTGGATGACGAGCGTCGCGGCGGTCCGCGACGGCGAACCGGTTGCGGCGGCGAACGTCGCCCCGGCGCTCGGCGACGCCTACGTCGCGGGACCGGACGACGCCGCCGGGAACGGCGACCCGCTGTCGGTCAGCGACCGCACCGACCCGGAGACGTTCGCCGTCGCGCCGACGATCTGGTGGGGGTTCGACCGCCGCGACGAGTACGCCGCGGCCGTCCGGAGCATCGTCTCCCGGTTCGGGGACATGCGTCGCATCGGCTGCGCCCAGCTCACGCTCTCGATGGTCGCGAGCGGGGCGCTCGACGCCACGGTGACGAACGTCTCGCCGAATCCGTGGGACAGCGTCGCCGGCGTCCATCTGGTCCGACGGGCCGGCGGGACCGTGACCGACGTTCACGGCGACCGGTGGACGGTCGGCAGTCGCGGACTGGTCGCCTCGAACGGCGAGGCACACGAGGCCGTGCTGGCCGCCGCGCGCGACGCCGAGTCGGAGCGAACCGACGGCGGATAGCGTACGCCCGCGGCGAGTTCAGTCACTCGTTCCGATATGTGTAAGGATATTTATCTCCGGGGGGACAGGGTAGCGTATGAAGTTGGATGACACGGACCGCGCCATCCTGCGGGCGCTCCAGTCCGACGCCCGGACTCCCTTCAGCGAAATCGCTCGACAGATAGACATGTCCAGCGCGACGGTCCACGACCGCGTCAACCGGATGGAGGAGGAAGGCGTCATCAGCGGCTACCACGCCAAGGTGAACCCGAAGGAGGTGTCGCTCGGCATCTCGGCGTTCGTCGGCCTGCGCGTCGAGCAGGGCCGGGAGAAAGACACCCTCGCGCGTCTCGAAGACATCGACGGAGTCCAGGAGGTCCATCTCACCACGGGGTCGTGGGACGTGCTGATGCGCGTGTACGCCAGGGACGCCGACGAACTCCGCGAACTGATGTTCGAGAACATCGCCCAGATGGACGGGTTCTCGCGCTCCCAGACCATGGTCGTTCTCGGGACGCCGTTCGAGAGCGAGGAACTCCCCCTGACCGCCGCCGACGAGGAGTGACGAGACCGGAACCCTGAAATCCGCTCGCTCCGGTGGCACGGACATGGACACTGCAAGCGGACGTATCGACTCCGAGCGCGCGTGGGCCGGCGGGGTCCTCGCCGCGCTCGTCGTCCTCGTCGGCGGCGTGGTCGCGTTCCCCCGGCGAGTGTACGACGAGTTCATCTGGCACTACTTCTGGGGACCGGTCGTCGCCGACGCCAAGGGTGCACAGTGTGCCGTCCGCGAGGACGGGACGACGAAGTTCCTCCACGAGACGAGCGCCTGCGCGACCGCGCCGGAACCGGTCGCCGTCCCGGGCTACACCCTCGTCTCCGAGGTCGGCTACGCCGTCACGCTCATCGTCGCGCTCGTCGGCCTCGTCTTCCTGCTGCGCAGACTCGACGTCGGCCGGGACCGGAGTCTCTTCTTCGCGCTGTTCCCGTTCATGCTGTTCGGGGGCGCGCTCCGGGTCGTCGAGGACGCCCTCGACGAGGGTCTACAGGGCGTCGACGTCGCCATCTCCTACCCGTGGAACACGCTCATCATCAGTCCCGTCATCTACTTCACCGTCTTCTTCGTAACGCTGGCGGCGCTCGTGGCCAGCGTCTTCCTCGCGCGCCGGAACGTCGTCGACCGCTACGAGTACCCGCTGTTCGGGGCTGGAACGGTGGCGCTCGTCGCCACGCTCGGATACCTCCTCGCGCTGTCGTTCAGCACCGAACTCGTGACGCTCAACCTCCTCGTCCCCACGGTCGTCCTCGGCGGCGCGACGCTGGTGACGGGCGTGACGTGGTGGGCCATCGAGACGTTCGAACCGGAGATAAACGCCGGGACGGGAACCATCGGCGCGGTCGTCATCTGGGGCCACGCCGTCGACGGCGTCGCCAACGTCGCGGTGCTCGACTGGGCGGGCGCGCTCGGACTCGCGGGCCAGTACGGCGCGAAACATCCGGTCAACCGCGCCATCGTCTCGATCACCGACTCCGTGCTTCCCGCGTCGATCACGTCGGTCGTCGGTACCGCGTGGCCGTTCCTGTTCGTCAAGATACTCGCCGCCGTCGCCGTGGTCTGGGTGTTCGACCGGCACATCTTCGAGGAGAGTCCGCGGTACGCCATCCTGTTGCTCATCGCCATCCTCGCGGTCGGACTCGGTCCCGGGAGCCGGGACATGCTCAGGGCGACGTTCGGCGTCTAGTGCAGGCGTTCCAGCGTCGACTCGGGGAAGTACCGGCCCCCGCAGTTCGGGCACTCCGCGACTTCGAGGGTGTCCGCGACGTCCCCGAAGCCGAACTGCTCGCCGGGTACCGTCCCCCGCGACAGCGGCGTTCCGCAATTCGCACACGTCAGGTCGAACTCGGTCGTCATGCGATCCCCGCGGAATCGTTACTGAAATTATTCATAATTACAGTTCTGGGCGGTATCACGTACGATAGCGACTAACATAAGTCCCTGGGTGGCGTTAACATGGGCTTCCGGACGCCATCGAGGGTGCACGGCGAGGTACGCTTCGGCGGACCGAGGTCAGGGGTAGGGGTGGAGTTGCCGGTCCGGGCGGGGGTCGAAACCGAGGTCCGCCGGCACGGAGCGAGCGCGGTCGCCGAAGAAGGGGTCGCCGGTGAAAAGTGGCTGGGCCTCTGGCGCGAGCACGCGCACCGCCTCGAATCCGAGGCGCTCCACGTCCCGCGTGGTTAGCCGCGAACCGTACACGTCGAAGGCGTCGTTCGCGCGCGCTACGACCGCTTCGAGTTCCGCCTCGCCCTCCGGCGGGTCGTCGACCCCCACGCGGTCGCTCGGCACCGTCGTCTCCGGGTCGACGAACTCGCGGGCCGCCGCCGGAAAGTCGGCGTAGCGCGCGATGGCACCCTCCGCGTCGGCCGCCGCCTCCCGCCCCATCATCGACAGTTCCTGCCAGTTCTGGAGCGCCTCCGCGAGCGCCGACCGCGCTGCGGCGTCGGGGGCGAGGTTCGCGCCGGAACCGACCGCGAACCGCGGCCACTCGGCGTCGTCCCCGCGATGCACCGCCACCGCGACCACCGGAACGTCGACGTCCTGCGTGACGAGCAACGGCGTCACCGAGAGGTCCTCCGCGCGCGCTCGCTTCGCGAGCGTCCTGAACCCCTCGTCGTCCACGTCGAGTCCGAGCGGGTCGAACGTGGAGTACCACGACAGCATCGTCGCGTCGCGTTCGACGACTTCGTACAGCCCCGACAGGAGCGCCTCCGTGGTCGAGTTGCCGAGGCCCAGCCCGGTCGTTATCGGCGGCTTGAACCGCGGTTCCGTCGGCGGGAAGTGGACGAACTCCGCCGGGAGGGTGACGGGTTCGCCCGTGGCGAGGTTCCGGCCGGGGACCCACGCACACTCCGTCCCTCCTGCGTCCGACCACCCCTCTGGTCGGACGAACTCGCGCGGCGGAACGGCGTCGTCGAGCGCGGACGCCGGCGCGACTCCGAACTCGGACCCGCGGTAGACGCCCGCACAGTAGCGCTCCAGGGCCTCCCCGAGCGCCTTCATCAGTGCGGCGTCCCAGTCGGCGGCGACCCCGGCGGCCTGCTCCGCCGCGCGGGCGTCGCTGAACGCCGACGTGTCGGTCACCTCCGCGAGGTAGTACGGAACCGGGAACGAGGCCACCTCGCCGAGCGAGGCGACGACGCCGACGCGCTCGTCCAGCGCCTGCTCCGCGCGCTCGACCGACTCCTCGACCGACACCGTCGCGTGCCCGACAGAGAGGGTTCGGTCGCGCGCCTCCCCGCACGTCTCACAGCCGGGAACGGGCAGGAGCGTCCGCTGGGCGTGGGGCAGTTCGAGGACGCCGCCGAGGACGGGCGATTCGCCGCCCGACAGCAGCGCGACCGCCTCGCGTCCGGCGAGTGCGCCAGCGAGCCGCGCCGTCGCGCGTTCGACCGGCTCGTCCCGGGTCTCGTCGCTCGCCGGCTCGTCCCCGTCGTCGGCGTTCGCCGCCACGCGGTTTCGCAGGCAGTCGTAGCAGGCCGTTCCCGGTCCGAAGCCGGAGACGGCGGCGTCGACGTCCCCGAGCGCGTGCCCGCCGACGCCCCCGAGTTCGACCGCCAGCCACGGCGTCCCGTCGCTCGCTCGATTCGCGCGCGAGAACGCGTCGTCGCCGACGCCCCCGACGACGACGCCGAACTCGACCGCTTCCAGGTCCGTGGCCGCACACTCCCGGGCCGTCCCGTCGGCGTCCGAGAGCGCTGCCCGGACCGCGTCCGCGGCGGGACCGTCTCCGACGACGCCGAACTGTCGCTCGCTCATGCGGGGACCCAGACGCCCGCGTGTCAAAAGCGACGCGGATAGCTATCGCTGTCGGAAAAAAGAACGAAAAGAACGCGTCGTCAGTGGAGGATGCTCTGGGCGACGCCGGCCAGCTGGTCCGCGTCGGCGCCCTCCAGTTCCTCGTGTGCCAGCTTCAGGCGCAGGCGGGGACGACCGACGTCGATGGGGACCTTCTCCGTTCCGATGAGGCCCATGTCCTCGAGTTTCGTCTTCGTCCGCGAGAACGTCGCCTTGCTCGCGATGCCGACGTCCTCGCCCCACTTGCTGATGTCGTACAGCAGCGCCTCGTTCTTCGCGGCGACGAGCAGGCTGATGGTCACCTCGTCGAGACCGTCACCGTCACCGCGTGCGGTTTCGAGCGAGGCGAGCACGCTGTCGAAGTCGTCCTCGGCCTCGGGACTGATCTCCTCTTCCAGCGTCGCCCGCACGCGCGAGAGCGGCGGCGTGCGCAGCGAGAACTCCTCCGCGTCGTCCCAGCGCGTCGCGTACGCGTCGTTGGCCGCCTCGACGAACTCGTCGTCGCCGCTCGTCAGCCCGCCGACGTGGTCGCCCGCAGCGACGAGCGCGATGACGAGTTCGTCGGTGATGAGCAGCTCGTTCCCGGACGGCTCCTCCGTCGTGCGCATCGTGAGCGCCCCCTCGTCGATGAGGTCCGCGGCGTTGCTGGCGATAATGAAGTCCTCCATCACGTCCTTGAGGATGGATTCGTCGGCCAGCATCCGCATCTCCGGCAGGTCGCCGTCGTACCCCGTCGCAGCGTCGACGAGCTGCTCGATGACGTCCGCCGAGGGGTTGACGACGAGCATGCTCTCGGGCGATTCGTCGATGGCAGTTCGTAAAATTTCACTGACACTTTTATTCAGCAGGTTCGATTTTGTTTCCATGTCTACGCGGACGAGATTCATCTATTTAATTTTAACGCTCGAACTCGACGGAAATCATAGGTTATGTTGGATGAACAATTGGTCAATGGGGTAATTACAAACGGTAGTGACGTATAATGGGTCCCTGACCGTCGTACCAGATACGGCACCGCGCTGGAAAAGAAATTCCGGCCGTCGTCGTCCGCTCCGTCCGTCTGTCCCGGAATCTGTCGGTCGAAACGACCGTCGAATCGACGACGCCGAGGACGGCCGTCGAGTAACTCCTACTTACTAATTACATTTTCCCTGAACAGTCCGAAAGAATGAAGTGTGAATGTGAAGTATGAACTATTGTCATGCGACGTAAGATACGCCAGTGGTTCACGGAGCATCCGAAGGCAACGAACCTCGCATTCAGCCTGCTGTTTGGATACACGATCCTGGCAGAGTACGGGATTTCGCCACAGGTCCACTCCGGCGGAGCGACGGGTCCCTAGTCGGCGAGCGCGGTCAGAACTTCGTCGGACCAGCAGAGTTCTCCGGCGAACACTATCGGCATTTTTGCGTGTTCGAGGAACGTCCGTAGGTCCGAGCGAGAGAGTTCGAACGCGGCGTCGTCCCCGTGGAGATAGATGTCCTGATTGTCCTGGATGTACGGCTGATAGCCGCTGCCGACCATGCGCACCATCAACGACCGATACCTGAACTCGTATCCGTCGCCGTCGCTCTCGATTTTCCCGACGATGGGGAAGGTGGTTTCACTCTGGGCGAGTTGATACGTCCCGTCGCCGACGACGGAGTAGTCCTTCCCGGTCATGATTCGCCTCCGGGACAGTTGCATCGCCGTCTGGATGCTGAATCCGTTCATCAGCAGTCGAGCGAACGAGACGCCGACCTTCGCGGCCTGCTTGTTCAACACCTTGTTGAACGTAACCGCGCCCGCGACGCTCCCCTTCTTGACCAGTTCCATCCCCTCGTAGTACGACCCGCAGGCGTTCAGGAAGAACGTCTGAACGTTGCTCTCCGCGATGTTCGCCACGGAGAGATTCCCGTCGGTACATCGGAGGCCGTCTTCCTCGCAGTGTCCGATGTAGTGGACGAAGTCGCGTGGGGTCTCCAGCACGCCCGCGAGTTCGTCGCGGCGAAGGTACTCTCGCACCGTCACGTCCATCGGGAGTTCCTCGGCCCGCTCTCGGTAGATGTCGGCGGCGCTCTCGTGCTCCGTCTCCATCTCCTCGTCGTTCAGAATCAGCGCCACTTCTATCTCGTCGCCCTCCCTGTCGAGGTAGTCGAACCGGTTCTCGTACGCGGTCGGTTCCACCTTGAACACGTCGATGGGGACGCCGTCGGCGAGCCAGCCGTGGACGCGTCCGCGGTGCAGTTCGGGCTTGACGCGATCGACCGACGTAACCGGACCGGCGCCGGTACGGCGGTAGGGCTTGGCGGTCGCTCGTCCGGGAGTTCCCGGTGTACCACGGTAGAAGTCGTCCAGCGACGCGTCGAGGAGTTCGCCCGGATTCAGCTCCGACGTCTCCGGCAGGTAGACGAGCGAGAGATTCGAGAGCATGTACGGCAGCGACGAGACGTTGTCCACGACCGGGCCGACGTACGTCGAGAGGTGCCAGTCCGGCAACTCGTCGTCGATGCGCTCGAACGGCGCGAGCATGTAGGTGACGAGCTGTTCCGCGGGCGACGATTCGTACGTCTCCTCGGCGTCGATCTCCACCTCGTCGAGCAGCGGTAGCTCCGCTAGATTCCAGCTGTGCGGTCCCGCATTGCGGACCAGACAGTCGAGGAAGAACACGCGTCTGAGCATGTCGGCGGCCTCGTGCTGGAACTGCGGAAGCGGGCTGAACGAGTACGTGTAGTCGAGTGCCGGCGCGCGCAGCACCGGGGCGTCACGGCGCTCGGCTTTCACGTCCGCCTGCAGGTAGTACGCGAGCGGTGCGGCGACGAACAGCGAGTCGAAGTCGTCCGGCACGAGCAACTCGATGCCGACGTCTTTCCGCCGGTCCCGGACGCTCTCCGGAACGTCGGTCTGGTTGCCGACCGATATCCGGGGCGGATGGCCCCGGAGCGTCGGAAACGACCGGTCCGGCCCCGTGGTCTTGTGGGAGGCAGAGAGGGAGGTGAGCGCCGTCGCCAGGCCGTGCGGCGTCGGCGGCACGGTGACGGTGTCGACGGGTACCTCGTGGTGGCTCCGGAACCCGAACGTGACCCTGGTCGGCGCCGCGAACTCGACGATCAGCTCGTCGAAGTCGTCCGTCTTCCGCACCGTCGCCGGATCGGAGAAACGAAGGTAGGTCTTGACGTTGCCGTGGACGTTGACGAGGTAGTCGCTGTCTGACAACGAGAGCGTACCGGAGTCACCCCCGTGTTCGTAACGGTCGCCTGTTGTAAGGTCGGTGACGATAGCCAGACTCGGCGGAAACCGCAGTTCGGACGCGACCCCCGTGACCGTCTCGTCGACGGGGCGGTCGATGTCGAGCGGGCTGCTACTCCTGCGCCAGTCGGGTGCGCCTATGGAAATCCCCGTTTTCGTCCGGTCGAATGCCCGGATCCCGTCGTTCGTCTCCTCCCACTCGATCATGCCGGCAGTAAAACTGTTATCCCACCATTAACTTATATTTCTATCGGGGAGAGGGACGCTACTCACCGAAAGGTAAACTTATACGCCGTGCTGTCCCCGAGTAGCACATGAAGTACGACCACGTCCGGGAGGTCGATCCCGACGTCGCAGATGCCTTGTCAGCGGAGGTAGACCGCCAGCGCGACACGCTCGCAATGATCGCGAGCGAGAACCACGTGAGCGAGGCGGTCCTCGAGGCCCAGGGGAGCACCCTCACGAACAAGTACGCCGAGGGCTACCCCGGCGAACGCTACTACGGCGGCTGTGAACACGTCGACACGGTCGAGGAACTCGCCATCGAGCGCGCCGAGGAACTCTGGGGCGCCGACCACGTCAACGTCCAGCCGCACAGCGGGAGCCAGGCGAACATGGGCGTCTACCTCGCCGTGCTCGACCCCGGCGACAAGATTCTCTCGCTCGACCTGACCCACGGCGGCCACCTCAGCCACGGCCACCACGTCAACTTCGCCGGTCAGCTCTACGAGGTCGAACACTACGAGGTCGACACCGAAACCGGCACCATCGACTACGACGCGCTCCTCGACCACGCCCGCGAGTTCCAGCCCGACATCGTCGTCTCGGGATACTCGGCGTACCCCCGGCAGGTCGAGTGGGAGCGCATCCAGGCGGCCGCCGACGTCGCCGACGCCTACCACCTCGCCGACATCGCCCACATCACCGGACTCGTCGCGGCGGGCGAACACCCCTCGCCCGTCGGCGTCGCGGACTTCGTCACCGGCTCGACGCACAAGACCATCCGGTCGGGTCGCGGCGGCATCATCATGTGCGACGAGGAGTACGCGGACGACGTCGATTCGGCCGTCATCCCCGGTATGCAGGGCGGTCCGCTGATGCACAACGTCGCGGGCAAGGCGGTCGGATTCAAGGAGGCCCTCCAGCCCGAGTTCGAGGAGTACGCCGCCCAGACGGTGAAGAACGCAGAGGTTCTCGGCGAACAGCTTCGGGAGCACGGGTTCGGCCTCGTCTCCGGCGGCACCGACACGCACCTCGTGCTCGTCGACCTCCGGGAGTCCCACGAGGACGTGACCGGCAAGGAGGCCGAGCAGGCGCTCGAAGACGTCGGCATCGTCCTGAACGCCAACACGGTGCCGGGCGAGACGCGCTCGCCGTTCGTCACCAGCGGCATCCGCGCCGGCACGCCCGCGCTCACGACCCGCGGCTTCGACGCCGACGACATGCGCGAGGTCGGCGACCTCATCGCGAAAGTCGTCGACAACGTCGACGACGAGGACGTGCGAGCGGACGCCGCCGAACGCGTCCAGAAGCTCTGCGACGCGAACCCCCTGTACGAGTAACCGTCCGCTCCGTCTCCCGCGACCCCTTCCGGCGCACCCCAGTGTTCGGGGGTCGAGACTAAGTGCGCATCCGTCGTACCGTACTCCATGCCCGACGGAGAGCCTCCAGTGCGCGCGTCGTTCGAAATCACCACCGAACGGGAGCCGAGCGCGACGCTACTCGCCGGCTTCTCGGAGTTCGGACTGGCCGGCCTGACCGCCGTCGACTACCTCGCCGACCACCTCGGTCTGGAGGAGACCGGTCACGTCACCGCCGACCAGTTGCCCGCCATCACGCCGTTCGAGAACGGCCGCCCCCGCCACCACACCCGGCTCTTCTCCCGGCCCGATCTCGACGTCACCATACTGCTCGGGGAACTCTTCGTCCCGGCGTGGGCCGCCGACTCGTTCGGCCGGTCCGTCCTCGACTGGACCGAGGCGAATGGGGTCGAGGAGATCGCCGTCCTCTCCGGCGTCCCCGTTCCGCACGGCCCCGAAGAGCACCGCGTCTTCCACATCGCCACCGAGGACTACCACGACAGTCGCCTCGCCGACGCGGACGTCCCCGGGATGGGACGCGGCTTCCTCGACGGCGTGAACGCGACGCTCGTCGGCCAGGGAATCGACTCCCCGCTCGGCGTCGGCGTCTACGTCACGCCCGTCCACGCCCAGGCGCCCGACGTCGAAGCCGCGCTCCGACTCATCGCCGCCGTCGACGAGGTGTACGACCTCGACGTCGACACCGGACCGCTGGAGGCGTTCGCCGAGGAGGTCAGCGGGTACTACGAGGAACTGTCCGCGCGACTGCAGGCCGCGAGCGAGGAGGAGCACGCCACCGACAGGATGTTCATGTAGCCGCCGGGAGACGGTCGGTGGAAAACGGGGGGAGATAAGGCGCTCGGTCGGCTTGCCAGTAACAATGACCTCGGACGACCTCTACCGCACGCTGGAGCGCGTGGGGGAGCGGTTCAACCTCGGCGAGTACGAGATAGACGCCTACCTTACCGTCCTCGAACACGGGGACCTGACCGCGAGCGAGATAGCCGAACGGACCGACATTCCCCAGCCGCGGGTGTACGACACGGTGCGGAGCCTCAGCGACCGCGGACTGGTCGAACTGCGCGAATCGCGGCCGATGAAGGTCATCGCCATCGACCCCGAGGAGGCGTTCTCCAACGTCCAGTCGTCGCTCGACGAGATGATAGCCGGCCTCGAATCGCGGTACACGGCGCCGGGACGCGACACCGAGGCCGTCTCGCTGGTGAAGTCCCGTTCGACCATCCTTCGGTACCTCGAAGACGTCGTCGACGCGGCGGAGTACGAACTCGCGCTGTCGCTGACGCCCGACCTGCTCGACCGCTTCGCGGAGCAACTCTCCGTGGCCATCGACGACGGCGTCAGCGTCGAACTCATCGTGACGCCCGCCTCGGAGGCACCGGAACCAGACGAGTTCGACTACGCCGCCGTCGCCACCACGGTGCGCGCCCGCCGCGGCATCACGACTCCGGTCATCGCCGTCGCCGACGGTCGGTACTCGATGTACGCGACGCAGGACGCGTTGCGCGACGACCGCGACCGCTACGGCGTCATCTTCAACCGTTCCGCGCTGGGCTTTCTCGTCTCCGGGTTCTTCGGAACCGTCCTCTGGACGACCACCGAGCGCACGCTCTTCTCGAACGGCGAGGGGCGGTCGTTCCCCCGGCGGTACGCGTCCATCCGGCGCTGCGTGAAGGAGATTCAGGGGCTGGAGGGCGAGTTCTACGCCACCGTCGAGGGTCGGGACATCGAGACGGGCGAGTCCCGCGTCGTCGAGGGGAAGATCGTCGGCTTCTCCTTCGAGGCGGGCGAGCGCGTCGCCGGGATGACCGTCGAGACCGCCGACGGCGAGGTCACCGTCGGCGGGCAGGTTGCGGCGCTCGAGACCATCGAGGCCCACGAGATTCGCGTCGGGAAAGGCGAACCGCCGGCGTAGGCGGGTCGGTCGAGTTCCGACCGCGCCCGGTCAGTCGAGCGTGACGCTGCGCTGACCGCAGTCGGGACAGGCCAGCACCGTCTCGGGCGGAGCCATGGGGTTCGTCGTCGCACTGCCACAGCAGTCGTCCGTGGTCGTCTCCGTCAGCGGAACGTCGCAGGCCGGACAGTCCTGGAGGAAGGTCCGCAGCGCGGACGCGGCGGGTGCGCGCAACGCGACGGGGACGCCGTCGTCGGCGAGCGCTCGCACCGCCGCCACCTCCGCGACGGCGACGGGTCGCGGCAGCCACGTCTCGCTCGCCGGACCGCCGCCCGAGAGGACCAACCAACGACCCTCCTCGACCGCCTCGGCCGTCTCGGCGTGCTCTGCGACGCTCCGGACCGCGGTCGCGAGGTCCTCGTTCCGAACGTCCGCCATCGCCGCACGCCAGCGTTCGCGGAACCGCTCGTCGAGGTGGACGGTGTCGCCGACGGCGTGCAGGACCCCCGCGTCGACGAGGGTGTCGGCGGCGCGCTCGCCCGTCGCGTCGTCGGCTCCCGACGCGAGCGACCCCGGGTCGTCGGGCGAGGAGTCGGACGGGCCGGCGGCCTGCGGGTCGTCGATTCCGGGGAGCGCAGCGACGAACCGCGGTGCGAACCGTGGCGTCCCGGGGACGACGTATCCACGGAGTGCGATGGCGCCGCCGCCGACCGTCCCGAGCGCGAGGGCGGCGAGGCCGCGAACCGTGCGCCTGGCGGGCAACCAGAGTCCAACGCCCGCGCACGCGAACGCGAGGACCGCACCGTTGACCACCGTACAGGGCCAGCACCGATTCTCGCCGGTGTGTTCCGGGTTCCGGAGAGCGTCGAGCATGGAAGAGTGGGGAGTGTTTGGTGGCGGGCCGGTTTGAGTGTTCGGGGCTCCCGAGGCCCACAGCCATTTGCCGACGGGCAACCAGCAGGCGAACGTATGACTGAGATGGAGTACACGACGCTCGGCGACACCGGCCTCGAAGTGTCCCGGTTCTGTCTCGGCTGCATGAACTTCGGCAGCGAGCAGCCGTGGATGATCGGCGACGAGGAGAAGAGCCACGAGATCATCGACCGCGCGCTGGACCTGGGCATCAACTTCCTCGACACCGCGAACGTCTACTCGCACGGCGAGAGCGAGGAGATCGTCGGCGACGCCATCGAGGAACGGAACCGGGAGGAGCTCGTCGTCGCCACGAAGGTGTACGGCCAGATGGGCGACCACCCCAACGGCCAGGGTCTCTCGCGCAAGCACGTACTCGACCAGATCGAGGGGAGTTTGGAGCGACTCGGCACCGACTACGTCGACCTCTACCAGATCCACCGGTGGGACGAGTCGACGCCCGTCGAGGAGACGCTGTCGGCGCTCGACTACCTCGTCGAAACGGGGCGGGTGCGGTACATCGGAGCGAGCACGATGGCGGCCTGGCAGTTCCAGCGAGCGCTCGCGGAGAGCGACCTGAACGACTACGAGCGGTTCACCTGCATGCAGCCGGAGTACAACCTCGTCGACCGTCACGAGGAGCAGAACGTCCTCCCGGTCTGCGAGGAGGAGGGCGTCGGCGTCATCCCGTGGTCGCCGCTCGCCGGCGGCTTCCTGACGGGGAAGTACGACCGCGACGGTGACCTCGACGAAGGCCGGGCCGCAAGCGACGAGTACACGGAACAGCGGTTCACCGACGAGAACTGGGCGGTCCTGGACGCAGTCCGGAAGGTCGCAGACGAGGTCGACGCCACTCCGGCGCAGGTGAGCCTCGCGTGGCTCCTGCAGCGGGACGTCGTCACCGCGCCCATCGTCGGCCCGCGGACGCTCGACCACCTGGAGGAGAACGTCGCCGCGCTCGACGTGTCGCTGTCCGACGAGCAGGTCGAACGTCTCGAGGAACCGAACACTCCCGTCTGGTCGCGCGAAATCGCCGGAATCGAGGAGTAGGCCGGTCCGTGGCGTCGACGTTCCGTCGACCGACGTACGTGACTCGACTACGGACCGTGGACTTTCGCGGAGTTGTAAATACGACGGCGACCTCCTCTGTATTATTCTTATGAGATAAGCAGAAAAAATACGTTTTCGCCGGGGGTTTTTTACGTCTGCGCCACGTCGATCGATCAGTCCAATGCTCGTTTCCGGCCGTGAGACTGTACCTGACGGTCTCTGGCGAGTCGGACGAACGTAAGCGAGCGGCCACAACTTGTTTTACGTCGGTACGTCTGCTTAGCCCCGTGTGCGAAAGTGAGTTAGTCGAAAAAGTTACAATTAACATAGTCAATCATGGCGAAGATATAAATGCTCCAACTCCCATTTTTGAGACATGGTAGGTGCTAGCTCGCGTGATGGCGTGTCACGGCGAAAGTTCGTAAAAGCAGTCGGCGCGTCGGGTACCGCCGCCGGGCTCGCGGGCTGCACGAGCCGTGGTCAGGTCGCCAACCCGAACACGATAAAGTGGGCGGCTGACTCCGACGCGGCCGACAACGCCGACGCTATCAACAAAGCGTTACACCAGGCAGGGTTGTCCAAGGACATCGAGGTCGACGTTCTCGCCGGTTCCTCGCAGACCGGCGTCCGTCAGTCCCAGTACCAGCGCTGGCTCTCGGCCAACCTCGAAGAGCCGGACATGCTCCTGATGGACAGCGGGTGGGCGTTGACGTTCATCGCCCGTCGTCAGGTCCTGAACCTGAGCGACGCTCTCCCGCAGAACATGGTGAAAAAGGCCAAGAACGACTACTTCAAGGCCAGCGTCCAGACCGCGATGGCCAAGAACGGTGACCTGTACGCTATCCCGTTGTTCCCGGACTTCCCGACGATGCAGTACCGGAAGGACCTCGTGAAGGAAGCCGGATTCCAGCCTGACAAGAACAACTGGGCCACCGAATCGATCGACTGGAAGAAGTTCTCGAAGGTGACCAAGGAGGTGATGAAACAACAGAACGACAAGAAGAAGGGGTCGATGCCCTACGGGTTCACCTTCCAGGCCGACATCTACGAGGGACTGTCCTGCTGTGACTTCAACGAGTTTATGAGTTCGTGGGGCGGGGCGTACTTCGGCGGCTTCGAGAACCTGTTCGGTCCCATCGGCGAGCGACCCGTCACCGTCGCAGAGAAACCGGTCGTCGACTCCATCAAGATGATCCGGTCCTTCATCCACGGACCGAACGCGCCGAACACGCTTGACGATTACGCGGGTCCCATCTCGCCATCCGCGGTGCTGTCGTGGACCGAAGAGACCTCGCGAGCACCGTTCACGAACGGGAACGCGGTCATGCACCGCAACTGGCCGTACTCCATCGTCATCAACGGTGCCGAAGACGTGTTCGGGAAGGACCTCGGCGTCATGCCCATTCCGTACGGCGTCAAACCGAAAAACGCCAAGTACAAGCAGACGGGCGGACCGGTCGCCGCGCTCGGCGGCTGGCACATGACCATCAACCCGAACTCGCCGAAGATCCAGAAGTGCATCGAGGTGCTCCGTGCGATGATGCAGCCGTCGTTCAAGTTCAACCTGTTCGAACTGATCGGCTGGATTCCGCCGGAACCGGACCTCCTCAAGTCGAAACAGGCCCGGGACGTTCCGATCATCGGTCGGTACATCGATCAGCTGCGGGTCGCCGGACAGAACGCCATTCCTCGGCCCGTGACGGCGGTATGGCCCCAGCAATCGGGCAAGATCGCCCAGAGCGTCCACTCGGCCTACTCCGGTGGTCAATCTCCGGAGAGCGCGATGCAGTCGCTGAAAAGCCAGCTCAGGTCGATAGAGGAGTACAACTCTGATTAACAACTATGGCAACTGAATCTGAACAAGGGTTACCGGAACGACAGAAGTCGGGAGCGTACGCCAGTACGGTCCGATGGATCGAAAATCTGAGCGAGACGCAGTTCGCGTATCTACTGTTGGTCCCGGCGCTACTGCTGCTCGGCGTCATCGCCCTCTGGCCGCTCGTCCGGACGTTCCAGATGTCGCTGCACGCCGACAGCATCCGGGGGACGGCCCAGATCGGCGAGTTCGTCGGGTTCGAGAACTACGTCAACTTGCTCACGGGGAAACTGGACGTCGTCGCGCTTCCCCAGCCGTTCATCGACGTCAACTCGCCGTTCAAGAGCGCGCTGACCGTCACGTTCATGTTCACCATCGCGAGCGTGCTGCTCGAGACGCTCATCGGCTTCGGGCAAGCGCTCGTCCTCGACCAGGAGTTCCGGGGACGGCGCTGGGTCCGGGTGGCGATCATCCTCCCGTGGGCGGTCCCCATCGTCATCCAGGGGATGATCTTCTACCTCCTGTTCTCGCCGGGCATCGGCTTCGGGGCCGACCTGCTTCACAACTGGTTCGGCTTCTCCGAGACGCCGCTGGTCAACAGCCCCGAAGCGCTCTCGATAATCGTCGTCGCCGACGTGTGGAAGACGACGGCGTTCATGGCGCTGCTCATCCTCGCGGGGATGCAGAGCATCAATCGGAGCCTCTACGACGTGGCGAAGGTCGCGGGCGCGTCGAAGTGGCAGCAGTTCAAGATGATAACCCTGCCGCTCATCTTCCCGACCGTGATGGTCGCGATGCTGTTCCGCACCATCGCCGCGATGCGCATCTACGGCCTCATCGAGACGGTGTCGGGATGTACGACGGTGCCGTCGCTGTCGTGTCTCGTCGTCTCGACGTTCAGTACGCGCCGATACGGGACCGCGTCCGCCATCGCGTTCGTCACGGCGGCCATCATCGCCCTCGTCGTGTCGGTGTACATATTCAAGTTCCGCGACAGCGCACAGGGGGGAATGTAGATGTCGCAAGCAGAGGAGAGTCGCGGGCGTATCCAGCAGTGGGCCAAAGATTCGATGGAGGACCCCGAGAGCACCTACCGGGGCCTGTTCTACCTCGTGACTGTGTTCTTCCTGCTCACGACGCTGTTCCCGTTCTACTGGCTGCTCGTGCTGGCGCTGACGCCGAGCAACCAGATATCGAACATGGGACTGCTCCCGAAGGGGTTCAACCCCGAGGCGTTCGTCACCATCTTCGAGCGCCTGCCGTTCCACGTCTACATGTTCAACAGCTTCGTGCTCGCGCTGGTGACGACGGTCATCGTGCTGGTGCTCGCCAGCCTCGCGGGCTACGTGTTCGGACGGCTGGAGTTCCCCGGGCGAGGGCCGCTCATGCTGCTCATCCTCGCCATCTCGTACTTCCCGCCGGCGGCGTTCCTCATCCCGCTGTTCCGGCTGTTCACGGGGAACGTCGAGATACTCGGAATCAACAGTCCGATGCTGTACAACACGCCCGGAGCGCTGTTGCTCCCGTTCAGCGCACTGTTCATGCCGCTCTCGATATTCATCCTGACGACGTTCTACGGCCAGATACCGGACGGGCTGGAGGACGCCGCGCGCATCGAGGGGACGACGCGTCTCGGCGCGCTGTTCCGGGTCATCATGCCGCTGTCCGCGCCCGGCGTGGCGACGGCCGGCGTGCTAACGTTTATCAACGTGTACAACGAGTTCTTCTTCTCGTTCCTGATGACCGACGGACAGGCGAAGAACTGGGCCCCCATCGTCTGGGGCATTCTGGGCTACCAGGGGCAGTACGCGTCGTCGTACAACCTCATGGCAGCGGCGAGCATCGTGGGCGTGTTGCCGATCGCCATCCTCGTCGTCATCGCACAGGAAAAGATCGTCAGCGGACTCACGGCAGGAGCACTCAAGGAGTGATACAGAATGGGTGAAGTCAACCTCGAACACGTCTCGAAACGATACCAGGATGTAACGGCAGTCGACGACATGAACCTCGACATCGAGGACGGCGAGTTCGTCACGCTCGTCGGTCCCTCGGGCTGCGGCAAATCGACCACGCTGGAGACCATCGCCGGTCTCACGAAGCCCACGGAGGGGAAGATAACCATCGCCGGGCGGGAGGTGACGAACCTCCCGCCGAAAGACCGCGGGATAGCGATGGTGTTCCAGAACATCGCGCTGTTCCCGCACATGGACGTCTACGACAACATCAGCTTCGGGCTGCGGCTGCGCGATTACGACAAAGAGGAGATCGACCGTAGGGTCGACAAGGCGGCCGACATCGTCCAGCTAGAGGGGATGCTCGACCGGATGCCGGACGAGATGTCCGGCGGGCAGCGCCAGCGCGTCGCCATCGCGCGCGCCATCGTCAGGGAGCCCGAGGTGTTCCTGATGGACGAACCGCTGGCGAACCTCGACGCGAAGCTGCGCGTCCACATGCGAACCGAACTCCAGCGGCTCCACAAGGAACTGGACGCCACCATCGTCTACGTCACCCACGACCAGGCCGAGGCGATGACGATGTCCAGCCGCATCGCGGTCATCAACAAGGGCGAACTCCAGCAGTTCGCGCCGCCGCTCGAGTGTTACAACGAACCGGCGAACCTCTTCGTCGCCGGGTTCATCGGCTCGCCGAGCATGAACCTCATCGAGGGGACCGTCGACGAGACGGGCCTGGACCTGGCCGACTACCACATCGATTTCGACCCCGGCCAGCTGGACGGCGTCGGAGTGGGCGACAGCGTGACGCTGGGCGTCCGTCCCGAGGACGTCTACCTCGTCGAGGACGCCGACAAGGTGGCGAACCCGTCCGGTCGCATCGACGCCCAGACCGACGTGCTCGAACCCATGGGCGACGAGATATTCGTCTACCTCCTCACCGGCGAGCAGGAGATGGCCGGCGGCGGTATGGACGCCGAAGCCGAGGACGCCCACCAGTTGCTGATGAGCGTCGACCCGGACAAGGAACTGGAGGCCGACGCGGACGTCGAGGTCGTGCTGGACAGCGAGAACGTCCACCTGTTCGACACGGGGACCGGCGAGGCCATCACGCACGACCTGCAGTTCGCGGCGACCGAGACGGAACCCACCGGCACGGAAGCGGAGGGGGACGACTGAGATGGTCACCCAGACCGGCTGGCTCTACCTCGGCGCGGGGACGCTCCTGTTTTTCTTCTGGGCGTACGGGCTCGTCTCGTTCGCTCTAGACCTGAAGCACAAGATACTCCCCGGCATGAAAGGCTGGCTGGCAGAGCGACGCGAGCAGAAGCAGGAAGAGGAAAAGGAGCGCGAACGAGAGGAACGCAAACAACAGCTGTACTGACGTGTCAACCCGCGGCGAACCCTCACGCGCGGTCTGCTCTCCTCCTGCCGGTAGCTGCCGCGGGTCGCCGAAACCGTCAGTCTCTGTTCAGGTAGCGACATGAGAATTACCAGCGATGCTGACGGCAGGACCAGAAGGGAAAAGAATAACACCGTCTCACGGGTGAGCGGTAACCATGAGTAGCAGTGAGCCGGTTCGAGTCGGCCTCGTCGGTCTTGGAAATATTGGACACTATCACGCCGACCGGATTACTGATATGCCTCACGAGATCGTCGGCGGTGTCGATATCAACCCCGACGCCCGTGCTCGGTTCGCCGAGAAATACGACACGCGCTCCTTCGAGAGCTACGAAGAACTGTACGAGTCAGACGTCGACGCCGTCATCGTCACGACGCCGAACAAGTTCCACGAGGAGTACGCGGTCGCGGCGCTGGACGCCGGTCTCGACGTGTTGCTCGAAAAGCCGCTCGCCCACACCCTGGAGAGCGCCGAACGCATCGCGGAGGCCGCGCGCAACGCCGACGGGTTCTGCATGGTCGGGTTCCACAACCGGTTCCGCAACCCCGTCGAGATAATCAAGGGCTACCAGCAGGAGGGTCGGTTCGGCCAGACCCGCCACGTCGAGGCGAACTTCATCCGCCGGCGCGGCATCCCCGGCCGCGGGTCGTGGTTCACCAACCGCGACGTCGCGGGTGGCGGCGCGCTCATCGACATCGGCGTCCACGCCATCGACCTCGCCCTGCACTTCCACGACTTCCCGGAGGTCGTCGAGGTCAGCGGTGCGGTGCGCTCGCAGTTCGGCGACCGCGAGGACTACACCTACCTGGAGATGTGGGGCGAGGACACACAATCGGGAACGTTCACGGTCGACGACTCGGTGACCGCGTTCGTGCGCTGTGCCGACGGCCGGACCATCTCGCTGGAGGTCGCGTGGGCGGCCAACCGCGACTCCAACGAAGAATACTTCGTCCGCGGGACGCAGGCCGGCGCGTGCTTCGACAAGCACGACGACTCGCTCACGCTCTACGAGACGAGCATGGTCGGTGCGGACCACTTCTCGGACAGCGACGTCGAGACGCGCCAGGAGGACCCCCACAAGGCCGAACAGCGCGTCTTCTTCGAGGCGGTCCAGGAGGGCGTCGCCCCCGGCCGCAACACCGTCGACCAGGCGTTGTCCGTCCAGCGCGTCATCGACGGCATCTACCGCTCCGCCGAACAGGGCGGCGCCGTGGAGCTGTAACGTCCGAACCGCTCAGACCAGCCACTCGACCCACTTTCCGTGCTGTTCGTAGGCCGCCAGCGACTGCGACCGCTCGCCGTCGAACCACTCGAGCACGAGCGCGTTGTCGCGCTCGGCGGCGGCGTGACCCGAAAGCCAGTGCAGTTCGCGGTCCGCTGCGGCCGCCGCGACGGTCTCCCGGAGTTCGGCGTCCCGCTCTTCGTCTAGCTGGTAGCGCATCTGCGTGTCGAAGAGACAGACCGGTCGCGACGCCGGAATCCCGTCGAGCACCGAGGGGAGCGCCTCGACGGCGTCGCCCTGCCGAAGCTCCGGCGGGTCCTCGCGGGCCACCGCGATCGCGGACCGCAGGAGACGGTGGCGGGTCGCGTGCTCGGGCCAGACGAGCGCGCGGAGCCAGCGCACGTCGTCCGCGTCGGTCACGTCGAGGGGGTGGAGGTCGACGCCGACGCGCGAGGCGACCGGGGGGAGTTCGTCGGGCAGCGGCGGCGCGCGCTCGCCGACGACGTCGGCTTCGACCCGAACCGGCGAGTCGGAACCGCACCCCGCCGGCCGTCCGGCGTCGCCGACCGGCCAGTCCGCCGGAATCGGCCCGTACTCGCCCGTCGCGGCGTACTCGTACCTGTAGCGGTCCCAGCACAGGTTCAGACCCGCGCTCGGCCCGAGTTCCACGATCGCCAGCGGTTCCCCGCCCGCTTCCGCCGAGACGTGCGCGAACGCCGGGAGGAGAGCGGCACAGCGTCGGACGGCGTTGGTCTGGGTGCGCCGGGTCCGGAGCAGGGGGCAAATCTCGTCCTCGTAGGCCGCGCAGAAGTCGCGGAACGCCGGCAGCGGGTCCGACTCTCGGGGGTCCAGCGGACTCTCGGTCACCGTGTCGTAGAACGCCGCGAGTTCGTGGTCGGCCCCGCCGAGCAGGAGGGAGTGGACGCTCCCGAGCAGGAGGTGGGGCGGCGAGCGACCCTCGGGGACCGTCTCGGCGAGCGCGAGCAGGTCGGGGTCGTCGGCGACGCCGCGCTCGAGGCGCTCGTACAGCGGCGAGGTGCCGACGGCCCAGTCGGCGAAGTTCCGGAACGAGTCGGCGAGCATAGGGGGGCCACGCGCCGGGGGCGTGTAAGCGTTGGCACCAAAATGTTATTCCCGAGCCGGGTTGTCGTTTCGGACATGGACATCGGCGTTCTCACTGTCCCACTCGGAGGAGAGTCGCTCGACGATGCGCTCGCCTACCTCGACGACATCGGGGTCGACGCGGTCGAACTCGGCTGTGGCGGCCACCCCGGTCAGGACCACCTGCCCCGCTCGGAGTACCTGGACGACGAGGAGGCCCAGAACGACCTGTCGGCCCTGCTCGACGAGTACGACATGTACGTCTCCGCGCTGGCGACGCACAACAACCCGCTGCATCCCGACGAGGAGACCGCCCAGCAGGCGGACACGGACCTCCGCGAGGCCGTCGAACTCGCGGACCAGCTCGGCGTCGACGCCGTCACCTGCTTCTCCGGTCTCCCCGCGGGCGGTCCCGAGGACGAGGTGCCGAACTGGATTACGGCGCCGTGGCCGGGCGAGCACGCCGACGCCCACGAGTACCAGTGGGAGGAGGTCGCCATCCCGTACTGGCGCGACCTGGCCGAGCACGCCGCAGACCACGACGTCGAGCTGGCGGTCGAGATGCACCCGAACATGCTCGTCCACGAACCCGCCGGGATGCTGGAACTCCGCGAGGCGACGAACGAGTACGTCGGCGCGAACTTCGACCCCTCGCATCTCTACTGGCAGGGTATCGACGTGCCCGAGGCCATCCGGTTCCTCGGCGAGCACGACGCCATCCACCACTTCCACGCGAAGGACACGAAGGTGTACGACGCGAAGGCCCGCTACAAGGGCGTGCTCGACACGACGCCGTACACCGACGAGTCGGAGCGTTCGTGGCTGTTCCGCTCGGTGGGCTACGGCCACGGCGAGGAGCACTGGAAGGACGTGGTGAGCGCGCTCCGGATGGTCGACTACGACGGCGCGCTCTCCATCGAGCACGAGGACTCGCTGACCAGTTCCCGCGAAGGGCTGGAGAAGGCGGTCGACATGCTCGAACGCGCCGTCTTCGAGACGACGCCCGGCGAAGCCTACTGGGCGGAGTAGCGGCGGTTCAGCGGTCGGACAGGAGCGGTTCCGGATGGAACCGCTCCTCGCCCTCGGTGAACGCCGTCCGCGGTTTCCACTCGCAGAATATCTCCTCGTCGAGGTCCGGTTCGCGGCAGGTGAACTCGTCGCGCTCGTACGGCCAGTCCTCGGCGATCTCGACCTCGTACACGCGCCAGATCTCGTGTTCCCGCCTCCCGTCGAAGGTGAACACCTCCTCGTAGGTTTCGCGGTAGGCGACGTCGGCCAGCGAGACGCCGAGTTCCTCGCGGAACTCCCGGCGGAGCGCGTCCTCGCTGCGTTCGCCGAACTCCACGCCGCCGCCGAGGAGGTAGTAGAACGGGTCGTCCCCGTCCGGGTCCCGGTCGCGAGCGACGAGGAGTTCCTCGCCCGCGTCGCCCGTTCCGTCGACGGCACCTCCGTCGCGAGAGCGCCGGACCACGCCGCGAGCGACCACTCGGATGCCTTCGTCGGCCATGCTCCCCCAAGATGTTCGCATTCCGAAAAGAGTGTCGAACCGGGTCGGCGACCGGCGAACGCCGGCCTCACTCGGCGTCGGCCGGCGTGTCGAAGTCGTGGAAGTGTTCGCCTTTCTCCTTGCTCAGGATGTCGAGCGCGGCGGCGCCGCCGTCGCCCGCGGAGATGACGGCCTGCCACTCCTGGTCGCGGACCATCGCGCCCGTCGCGTAGACGTTCTCGACGCTGGTCTCCATGCTCAGGTCGACCGTCACCGTCTCGTCGTCGTCGAACTCGCAACCGGCGTCGTCCGCGAGGTCGCGGTCGGCACCCGTCGCCAGGACCACGTAGTCGGCGTCGTAGTCGCCGTCGTCGGTCGTCACGCGAACGGCGTCGCCGTCCCGGTCGACGCTCGTCACCTCCTCGCCCTGGCGGCGTTCGACGCCGAACTCGTCGACCTGGTCGCGCGCGTCCTCCATGAACTCGGTACCGTCTCTGCTCTCGATGCCGAGGTAGTTGTACAGGTGGGCCTTGTGCATCCACGTCTCGTCCGCGTCGAACACCGTCGTGTCGAGGCCGTTCTTCTCCGTGAACAGTGCGGCGCTCAGGCCGGCGGGACCTCCGCCGACGACGATTACGTCCGTCATGGTCTACCGTACTCACCCTTTCCAGAAAAAACCGGCTGTCGGACGAAAGAGGGGTCGAACGGTAGCGGCGGCGCGGCGTTGGGGGTCGGACGAGAAGACAGCATGTTTTTAGAGGCCGGCCTTCGGAGAGCAACTACGATGGAGGAGCGAACGCGAGCGTATCTCCGCGGGCGGTTCGGCGACCACTATCGACGGACGGAGCCGTCGCTACCGCCGGGCGCGGACGAACGCGAGTGGGGTTACATCCCCTGGACCGCCGGCCCCGGGACGACGATGGTCCGGCACAGTTCGCTGCTCGACCTCGGCGACCTCGGCGACTTCCTCTACCGCGAGCGGCCGCGCCACGTCTACTTCTCGGCCGGATGCTACGCCGACCCCGGCGCGAGCACGATGGACGACAAGGAGTGGCAGCGCTCCGACCTCGTCTTCGACCTGGACGCCGACCACCTGCCGGGCGTCGACCCCGACGACGACTCCTACGCCGAGATGCTCGCCACCTGCAAGGCGGAACTGCTCGACCTGCTGGACCTGCTCGAACGCGACTTCGGGTTCGAGGACGCGACGATAGTGTTCTCCGGCGGTCGGGGATACCACGTCCACGTCCGCGACGACGGCGTCCAGCACCTGGACCGCGACCAGCGCCGCGAGGTGGTCGACTACGTTCGGGCCGCCGACCTCGAGTTCGATTCGCTCGTCGAGACGGAGACCGTCGCCGGCATCGGGCTGAAGAACCCGACCGAGAAGCGCACGCTGCCGACCGACGGCGGCTGGGGCCGGCGCGTCCACGACCACCTCGTGTCGTTCGTCGACGAACTGCTGGCGCTGGACGAGGAGGCCGCCATGGAGCGACTCCAGGAGTTCGACGGCATCGGCAGCGGGAAGGCGGAGGGCGCGCTCACCGCCGCGCGGAACAACCGCCGCGAAATCGAGGCGGGCAACGTCGACGTCCACCCCGCCTTCTACCAGCTCGCGAAGATCCTCGCCGCGGACGTGTTCGAGGACCAGACCGCCGCGGTGGACGAACCGGTGACGACCGACACCCACCGGCTCATCCGCCTGCCGGGGAGCCTCCACGGCGGGAGCGCGCTCCGGGTCACCCGCATCGAACGCGACGAGGTGGACGAGTTCGACCCGCTCGTGGACGCCGTCCCGGAGACGTTCGTCGGCCACGACGTGACGGTCGAGCTACGCGAACCGGCGACGGTCGAGCTACTGGACGAAAGGTTTACACTCTCCGCCGGTAATGTATCGGTTCCCGAATACGTAGCCAACTTCCTGATGGCGCGTGGGCGGGCCGAAAAGGGGAAAGAATGAATCTCGACGAACTCCGCAGCGTTCAGAGCAAGGAGCGGTCGAAGGACAGCCTCCAGCACCTACGGGAGTCCTTCTACGCGGAGGTCGGCGAGTACATCAGCGAACTGCGCGAGGAGCGCGAGCGGGCCGCCGAGCGGGCCGACAGCCCGTTCGACTCCGAGGAGGTCAATCGGCTGACCGACGAGATAAAGACCGCCGAGGAGGTCGTCGAGGCCATCTACGAGCGCAGGGTCGGCAAGGTCGTCAAGCGCGCGAGCCTGGCGGCCGCCGACATGCCTGCCGACGAAGAGGGCCTGACGACGGAGGAACAGGAGCTGTTTTCCGACCTGGTCGAGCGCATCGAGTCGAACAAGCAGACGGTGCTCGACGTGCTGGCCGGCGAGAGCGACGGCACGTCGAGCGACGAGTCGTCCGACGCGACCACCGGTTCGCCGGTCGACACCGCCGCCGGGACGCCGGCCGACGCGGCGAACGGCGGCGTGCCGGAGACGACGCCCGGCGGAGCCGACGCCGACGCGACGCGCCCGAACGAGGAGGCGGAAGCGGTCGCCGCCGATTCCGACGCCGGCGCGAGCGGTGACGGAACGTCGGACGACGAGTCCCGGGACGACGCGGACGGCGCAGGCGGGGACTCGGGCGACGACTCGTTCGCCGGACTGGACGACCGGACGACGGTCCGCATCACCAGCGACGTCGGCGAGATATTCGGCGTCGACGAGCGAGCCTACGACCTCTCGACCGAAGACGTGGTCACGCTGCCGGCAGCGAACGCCGAACCGCTGCTCGAACGCGACGCCGCCGAGCGACTGGAGTAGTACGTCGCTACTTTAAGCGCCTGGCGAGAAGTGGCGGCCGAATGCTCGCCGCGCTCGCCTGGTACGTCGCGCTGGCCGTCGGCGGCACCGTCGTCGTCTGGAAGGGGAGTAGCACGCTCGAACGGTCGAGCGAGCGGCTGGCGACGTGGTACGGCCTTCCCCGGGCGGTCCAGGGAGCCGTCGTCGTCGCGGTCGGGTCGAGCTTCCCCGAACTGTCGAGCGTGGTCATCGCGACGTGGCTCCACGGGACCTTCGACCTCGGCGTGAGCGCCGTCGTCGGCTCGGCCGTCTTCAACCTGCTCGTCATCCCGGCCCTGTCGGGAATCCTCGCCGACGGCGTCGAGGCCGACCGCACGCTCGTCTACAAGGAGGCGCAGTTCTACATGATAGCCGTCTCCGTCATCGTCATCACGTTCGCGCTGGCGGTCATCTACAACCCCGTCCTGCCGCTCGGCTCCGGGAGCGGCCAGCTGTCGGGGGTGGTGACGCGTCCGATGGCGCTCGTTCCGGTCGCGTTCTACGGCGTCTACGTGTTCACCCAGTACCAGGACACGCAGGACCACGTCACCCCCGACTCGACCGGCGACGTCGACCTGCTCCGGCAGTGGGGAGCGCTGGCGGTCAGTCTCGTCGTCATCGCCGTCGCGGTCGAGGGGCTGGTGACGTCCGCGCGCGGCTTCAGCCGCCTGTTCGACACGCCGAGCTTCCTCTGGGGACTGACCATCATCGCCGCCGGCACCAGCCTCCCGGACGCCCTCGTCAGCGTTCGCGCCGCCCGCGCCGACAGGGGCGTCGTCAGCCTCGCCAACGTCCTCGGTAGCAACGTCTTCGACCTGCTGGTCGCCGTCCCGGCGGGCGTGCTCGTCGCGGGACGGGTGACCGTGAACTTCGCCGTCGCCGTCCCGCTGCTCGGCTTTCTCACCCTGGCGACGGTCGTCGTGTTCGGCGTCCTGCGCACGGAACTGGCACTGTCGAAGGGAGAATCCTGGGGCCTGCTGGTCGTCTACCTCCTGTTTATCGCCTGGATGGTGCTGGAGACGTTCGACGTGACCAACGCCGTCCCCGGAGCCTGACGTGCGGTCGTCCGCGAGGGCACGTCCGTCTGGCGATACGGGAACCGTTCCGGGACACACGAACCGTCTCGGGACGCCCGAACCGAATCGTCTCGCGACATCCGACCCGAAACGCCTTCGGAGTGCGCGACGAACCCACGCGTATGGACACGTACACCGCCGGAGACGTCACCCTGCAGAAGGTCCGGGAGTATGTCTGGGAGATTCCCCAGGAGGGCGGCATGAACGCCCCGGCGCGGGTGTTCGCCAGCGAGGAACTGCTCGACCAGATATCCGACGACAAGACGCTCCAGCAACTGAAGAACGCGACCCACCTGCCGGGCGTGCAGAAGTACGGCATCTGCATGCCGGACGGCCACCAGGGGTACGGCTTCCCCGTCGGCGGCGTGGCAGGCATCGACGCCGAAGACGGGTGCATCTCGCCCGGCGCGGTCGGCTACGACATCAACTGCGGCGTCCGGATGATGCGGACGAACCTGACCTACGACGACCTCCAGGGGAACGAGGAGGAACTCGTCGACTCCCTGTTCGCCAACGTCCCCTCCGGACTCGGCGGGGGTGGCGTCGTCGAAGCGGGCGTCGACACGGTGGACGAGGTGCTCGACCGCGGGATGGCGTGGGCGCTGGAGGAGGGGTACGCCACCGAGGCCGACCTCGCCCACTGCGAGGACGAGGGCGTCCGCGAGGAGAGCGACCCAAGCAAGGTCTCCCAGAAGGCGAAAGACCGCGGGAAGAACCAGCTCGGGAGCCTCGGGTCGGGCAACCACTTCCTCGAAGTCCAGCGCGTCACCGACGTGTTCCGGGCGGACGTGGCCGACGCCTACGGCCTCGAGGAGGACCAGATCGTCGTCCTCATCCACTGCGGGAGCCGGGGACTGGGCCACCAGGTCTGTACCGACTACCTCAGGGACATCGAGAAGGCCCACGCCGGCCTGCTGTCGAGGCTACCGGACAAGGAACTGGCCGCCGCGCCCGCGGGGAGCCAGCTCGCGGAGGACTACTACCAGGCGATGGGCGCGGCCATCAACTTCGCGTGGGTGAACCGCCAGCTCGTGATGCACCGCACGCGGCAAGTGTTCGAGCGCGTGTTCGGCCGCGACTGGCGCGACATGGAGATGGAGCTGCTGTACGACGTGGCACACAACATCGCCAAGAAGGAGACGCACGGCGTCGACGGCGAGGACCGCGAGCTCTACGTCCACCGGAAGGGCGCGACGCGGGCGTTCCCGGCCGGTCACCCGGAGGTTCCCGGCGCGTACCTCGACGTGGGCCAGCCCATCATCATCCCCGGGAGCATGGGGGCGGGGAGCTACGTCCTCCGGGGCGGCGAGCGGTCGATGGACCTGAGCTTCGGCTCGACGGCCCACGGCGCGGGTCGCGTGATGAGCCGCACGCAGGCGAAGAAAGACTACTGGGGCGGCGACGTGCAGGACGAACTGGAGCAAGAACATATCTACGTGAAGGCCCAGAGCGGTGCGACCGTCGCCGAGGAGGCGCCGGGCGTCTACAAGGACGTCGACGAGGTCGTCCGCGTCTCGGACGCCCTCGGCATCGGGGACAAGGTGGTTCGCACGTACCCCGTCTGCAACATCAAGGGGTAACCGGCAACCGATAGCTAAAGCGCAATTTTCAGTTTAGAAAAACTATTCGGGGGTTCCGGACGAATCCGGCGGTATGCGACGGCGAACGATGCTCGGGGCGGTCGCCGCCGGGGTCGTGTCGGGGGCGTTCGGCGGCGTCCTCCGGCGTCGAACCGGTCCGGAACTCGGCGTGACCGCCGACCCGGCTCCGGCGGGACCGCCGGTGACGCTCTCGGTAGACCTGCTGACCGGGCAGACCGACGCGGACCCGGCGCGGTTGCGGGTCACCTTCCGGAGCACCGCCGATGGCCCTCGAACCGTCGTCGCGGCCTACCCGTTCCCGTTCGCCGACCGGGTCGGCGTCGAACGCGAGAGCGACGCGAAACTCGTCTTGGCGTACGAGGCGGTCGGCGACCGCGGCGACTGCTGGCGAACCGCGCTGCCAAACGTTCGACCGTCCGTCGACCGTCACGCGGTCGCACCGGGCGACCGCCGCTCCGTGGAGTGGTCGGTGCTCGGTCACCCCGGCAACGACACGTGTTTCCCCCGGGGCGCGTACCGCTTCGAGACGACCTACGAGGTCGACGGGACGACGTTCGACTGGGGGTTCACGGTCCGGGTCCGGAACTGAGTCAGGTCCGGAAGTCGAAGTCCGGCGCGTCCTCGGGGCGCAGCGGCGTAGGCGGGTCGAGTTCCTCGCCCGCCTCGAAGTTCACGAAGTTGAGGTAGAAGACCTCCCCGCAGCCCTCGCCGTCCGTCTCGCTCGCGCCGCAGACTATCTCGACGCCGTCGGCTCCCTCGAACTCCTCGTAGGCGTGGGCGTACTCCCAGCCGGAGAGCGGGTCGCGCGTGACGGACTTGTCGGCCATGCTCGGTTCGCGTTCCAGCGTGACGATGGCTCCGCAGTGGGGACAGTAGTATCGAACGGGAACGGTCACGGACGACCGTAGGCGCTCGAACGGCTTAACCCGGTCGCCGACCGGAGTCGACCGTTCGGGCGAGAGGCTCCCGCCGCCACAACGATAAGGTCGCCTCGCGACGTACGTCATCGCGCATGACGAACGAAGAGATTACACGGCTTCTGCAGAAGGCCTACGGCGACGAAATCGAGACGGTGATGAACTACCTGACGAACTCGGTCGTCCTCGACGGCGTCAGCGCCGAGGAGGTCAAAGAGAGCCTGGCGGCGGACATCCAGGAGGAACTCAATCACGCCGAGATGCTCGGCCAGCGGCTGAAGCAGATAGACGAGCGCCCGCCGGCCTCCTACGACTTCGAGGCGCACCAGGAGAGCCTCCAGCCGCCGGAGAAGAGCACGGACGTGCTGTCGGTCATCGACGGGGTCCTCGACGCCGAAGAGGACGCCATCGAGACGTACCGCTCCCTCATCAACGCGGCGCGGGACGCCGACGACCCGGTCACCGAGGACCTGGCGGTCACCATCCTGAGCGACGAGGAAGCCCACCGCTCGGAGTTCCGCGGGTTCAAGCGCGAGTACGAGGAGTAACGTCGCTCGCCGAGAAGGGTTTCGCGACCCTGTTTTCGGTTCGCGGCGGCGTCGGTTCAGCGCCGAAACAAGGGTAAGGATTTTCTCGGGGGAGCGTGAGCGACTCTCCATGAGCAACTCTGGTTTCGATCTGGACCTCCAGGCGGTCGAGGAGGAGATAGACCACACCGAGGACGCGCGCGTTATCCTCGGCGTCCTCGACGGCACGACCCCGGCGGAAGAGCGCGTGGCGGCCGTCGAACGCGGACACGTCCTCGTGCTGGCCATCGACGGAGACCTGAACGAACTCGCCGCGGACATCGCACCCGCCGTCAAACGTCGCGACGGCAGCCTCGTCCACTTCCGGGAGTTCCTGGTCGTCTCGCCGGCCGGCGTGGACATCGACACGAGCGAACTGTAAAACGGTGGAGGGACCGAACGTCAGCGGGCCGCTGAGGGCCGGTTGAACGGACGAGGCCGATTTTATTAAATCTTCCATTTGAGCGAATGGAAGCGTTTCCTGGGCGAAGAGCTCTCCAAAGGGGCTGGAATCCAGCGCGGGAGGGACTGGAAAAAGCTAACGGGGACGGCTCCGGGGGTACGTGTATGGAAGACTGTGGACCGTTCGTCGAGTACGTCCTCCGGTCGGGAGCGCGCACGAACGTTCTCATGGCGGTATCCGAGGGCGCCAACTCGACGCAGACGTTGCTCGACAGCGACCTCGCGAGCGAGTCGGCGGTGTACAACGCGTTGACCGAACTGCAGGACCAGGGTCTCATCCACGAACCGTGCTCGAAACGGTGGGCTCCGACCGGCGCGGGGGCGGTCGTCGCCGGGCTCATCGAGCGCCAGCGGGAGACGGAGTCGGTCCTGGGCGCGGACCCCGAGTACTGGCAGAACCACGACGTGACGGCGCTGCCGCCGGCGTTCCGAACCCGGCTCGCCGACCTGGCCGGAGGTGTAGTCGTCCGTGCGACGGACACGCAGCCGTCCCGCGCCATCAGGGAGACCGAACGGCGACTCGCGGAGCCGGACTCCGTCGCCGTCCTCGCGCCGATATACAACGAGCGATTCGACGCCGCCGCACAGGACGGCGACAGCCTGGAGCTCATCCTCGACGCGGGAGTGATCGACGACCTCCGCGAGGGAGCCGACGAGGACGAGAGCGAGGCGGACATCGACGAAGTCCGGGTCGCCGAGTTTTCGTTCGCGATGACGGTGACCGACGACTGCTTGATGCTCTCGCTACCGACCCTGGACGGGTCCTACGACCCGAGTACGGAGTTCATCGCCGAGTCCGAGCGAGCGCGACGCTGGGGACGACAGCTGTTCGACTGCTACTGGGAGGACGCACAGGCGCTCGAGGCGTACCTGACGGAGAGCGGCTAGAGGCCGAGCGCGTCGCCGACCGCGCCGGTCTCAACGGAAGGTCAGGGAGTGGCCGTCGGGGTCGCGGACCCGGACGCCGTCGGACAGCGTCCGAACGTCACAGGCGCGGTCGGCGACGCGCTCGGCGGTGGCGACCGGGTCGTCGGCGTCGAATCCCACGTCGACGTGGACGCCGCCCCGGGCGTCCGCGATACCGAGTTGCGGTTCCCAGAGTTCCAGGTCGACCGGACCGCCCATGCGAACGCGCCGGCGGTCGCTACCGCGGTCGTACGTCTGGAAGCCGAGGTCGCCGTAGAACGACTCGGCGCGCTCGACGTCTTCGACTTCGAGCACTATCTCGAAGATGCCCGTAATCGGCTCGTCGCCGTCGCCGCCGCCGCCGATCTCGACGCAGTTGCCGTCGGGGTCGTAGAAGTACAGCGACCGCGCCGACCCGAACTCGTGTTCGACGAGGTCGAACTCCTCGTCGAGTCGGTCGTACCACTCGTCGTAGCGGTCGGCGGGTGCGGCGAACGCGAAGTGAGTGTGGAGTCCGCCGCGCGGGACGCCGCCGGGTTCCCGGAGGACGAGCCGGTGGTCGCCGACCTCGAAGGCGACTTCGCCGTCGCTCTCGCGGGCGGAGAGGCCGAGATGCGTCTCGTAGAACGACCGTGCGCGGTCGAGGTACTTCGCTTCGAGCGCTAGCCAGCGCAGTCCCGCGAGCATGCGTCGGATTACTCGGCCGCGAGGCTTAAAACGTCGGTCGGCGGCCGTTCCCGGACGTTCCTGCGAGCCACCTCGCACCGACTCCGCCGCCAAAAGAGTGAGGTTCCCCCGGAGTCAATCGGCGTGTACCGGAAATTCCGCGGGCGTTCGCGGCCGAGCGCGAACGTTCGTATCGCGTCTTTTCCAGTCCTGTGAAAGGCAAAAAGCCTATAATTGCCAGTCGGTAAGCAACAGGTAGAGGATGTTCGAAATGATACCACTGTTCGGGCCGGTGCCGGGCGGGATGGAACTGGCGGTCATCCTGCTGATAGCCGTTCTGCTGTTCGGCGCCAACAAGATTCCGAAGCTGGCTCGCTCGACGGGCGAGGCGATGGGCGAGTTCAAGAAAGGTCGCGAAGAGGTCGAGCAGGAGCTCCAGGAGATGCAGAGCTCCGGCAGCCAGACGGCACCGAGCGACGTCGGCGAGGCCGACGCCGAGCGCGTCCAGAACGTCGACCAGACCGACGCCGAAACTTCCCAGGACACCGAGACCGAACGCGAATCCGAACGGTAACCCTTTTTTCGACTCTGCCCGGGGTTCGAACCGGGGCGTGTGGCCTAGCGGACAGGGCGAGAGGTTCCTAACCTCTCGATCGCGGGTTCGAATCCCGCCACGCCCGTTTTGCGACGAACGAACGTGAGGAGCAAGCGAGTCAGGTAATTCGAAGCAGGGAGGAGCTCCGGTCCGACCGTGGTTCGAGTCCCGCCACGCCCGCTGTTCTGTGACGAGCGAGCGCGAGGAACGAACAGCGAAGCGTGCGCCCTTCGTTACCGCCCGCCAGTGAAACTTTTATTACTTGTCGATTAGCATGGGTGATTGCGGTACGACGGTTCGTCGATACCGCAACCAAGTCAGGCGTCGCGGACGCGTCTTCCGACGCGTCCGGTTCTCCCCCCACCTACGCATCGAGTCCACGATAGTTAACGGCGATTACAACAGAAGACTCGCCGGCTGCGAGACGAAAATCCGGTAGCCAACTGATGTCATATGTATATTTATTTGAACAAGGATTTTTAATGGATTAGTCACTTCCGGTAGTCAATAGCAAGCGACGAGTCCGCAGCGCTCGACGACGAAGAGAGCGCAGGACCCGGAGGAGTCCGTCTGTCGGACGGTCTCCCGGCGCGCGTCGCGGTCGGGGAGTACACGTGGGAGGACTTCGAGGAGGAGTACTTCCACGAGGACGGCGGTCCCCCCACCGACTGGCGCGGGCGACCGAAACCGTTCGACCCCGAGGAGTACCTCCAGTTCGACCCCGAGGAGACGCGCGAACGCGTCGAGACGGCGGCGACGGAAGCGACCGCGCTCGCGTCGCACTTCGAAGCGTTCCTCGACCCCGAGGAGACGCCGGTCGCGCTGGGGCAGTATCTCTGGGAGCATTTCCGCTACGAGTACTACTACGACGAGGACCGGGAGAAACCGCACGAGCGGCCGACCGACGCGGACGGCGAGGTGGTCGCGTTCGACCCCGAGGAGTGGCTCGGATTCCCGGAGGACGACCTCCACGACCGACTGTTCCGGGGCGGGTTCGCGGCCGACCGCGCGAGCGGACGGTTCGAGGAGTTCCTCGACCCGGCCACGACGCCGGTCACCGTCGGCGAGTACCGGTGGGAGCATTTCAAGTACGAGTACTACTACGAGGACACGGACGTCACCGCGCCGGAGCGCCCGCGCGACGAAGACGGTGACGTCGTCGACTTCGAGAAGGAGGAGTGGCTCGGCTTCGAGGAGGACGACCTTCCGGACCTGCTCGCGGAAGGGGCCGCGAAGGCCGAGGAACTGCTCGCGGTGGAGGACGAGCGCACGCTGGACGTGCCCGAGGACCTCGACGAGGACGCCTTCTTCTCGACCGTCGAGGGGCACACGACGCTGGTCAACCGCTACGACCTGGAGAAGACGGTCGCGCTGCCGAAGAAGCAGCACTTCCGCGAGGTGGACCGCTACTGGGTGAACAAGCCCTACTCGTTCGTCGTCATCTTCCACTCCGAGAAGGAGAACGAGACGAAGTACTACGTCGTCGAGCCGTACCGGACGCCCATCGAGGCGGACCTGCTGGAGTTCCTGACGGGGAAGCTCCGCACGTCGATAAAGTACGCCAGCGACGACGTGGTCGTCGAGGCGGACGAGGAGGCCCGGGAGGAGGTCATCGAGCGCGAGACGCGCCGCCTGCTCGAACGCTACGACCTCTACTCGGAAGGCGACGACGACGTCGCGGAACTGCTCACCGAGACGCTCGAAAAATACGACCGCGCACGTGAGACGTGGCGACGCTACGCGGACGAGACGGAGCAGTACGCCGACGAAGCGCGACGGTACGCCGGTGCGGCGCGGGCGGAGACGAACGACGCGCTCGCTACCGTCCGCGACCGGGTCGGACCGTACCTCGACCGTGACGGGACGGGGGACGACGAGGGTGGGGACGGCGAGGAGGAATCGGACGCGGCGACCTCGGACGAGTCCGTCGCCCCGGCGGACGACGAAGGGCCGGCGGCGACCGTCGCGGACGAAGACGAGGGGGACGAACTCGAGGGACAGGAAGACGACGGCAGTCCGGCCGACGTCGAGGAGCGCGCGGAGACGGGCGAGGACTCCCCGTCGAGCGTCGACGCCGACGACGGGTCGGGGCGCTGGGACGAACTCCGGGCGCAGTGGGACGACTTCCGCGCGGACGAGAGCGTCCGCGCCAGGATTCGCGGACACGTCGAGACGCTGATAGCGGAACACGAGGCCGACGACGACGGCGGTCTGGACGGCATCGCGGCCCGGCCGGAACCCGCGCTGATAGCGGAGGACTCGGACGACCTGACGGAGTACCAGGTCGAGAAGCTGCTGTACCTGCTCACCCGGAACTTCATCGGATACGAGCGCATCGACGGTATCAAACACGACATCAACGTCGAGGACATCTCCTGCGACGGGTACAACTCGCCCGTCTTCGTCTACCACACGGACTACGAGCAGGTCATCACGAACGTCCACCACGGCGAGGCGGAACTCGACGACTTCGTCGTCAAGATGGCCCAGCGCTCGGGGAAAGGCATCAGCAAGCGCCAACCGCAGGTGGACGCCACCCTGCCGGACGGCTCCCGGGCGCAGTTGACGCTCGGCCGGGAGGTCAGCGACCACGGGACGAACTACACCATCCGCCAGTTCAAGGACGTCCCGTTCACCCCCATCGACCTCGTGAACTGGAACACGTTCTCGCTGAAGGAGATGGCGTTCCTCTGGCTGGCCATCGAGAACCACAAGTCGCTCATCTTCGCCGGCGGGACCGCCTCGGGGAAGACGACCAGCCTGAACGCCGTCTCGCTGTTCATCCCGAGCAACACGAAGATAGTCTCCATCGAGGACACCCGCGAGGTCGAACTCCCCCAGCGCAACTGGATCGCCTCGGTCACCCGACCGTCGTTCTCCGACGACGGCCGGGGCGACGTGGACGAGTTCGACCTGCTGGAGGCGGCGCTCCGCCAGCGCCCCGACTACATCGTGATGGGCGAGATTCGCGGCGAGGAGGGTCGCACCCTCTTCCAGGTCATGTCGACCGGACACACGACCTACACGACCTTCCACGCCGACACCGTCGGCGAGGTGCTCAAGCGGTTCACCACCGAACCCATCAACGTCAGCAAGACGCTGTTCACCGCGCTCGATCTGGTCTCCATCCAGACCCAGACGCGGGTGCAGGGGAGCAAGGTGCGGCGCACGAAGTCGCTCACCGAGATCAACCACTACGACACGGAGAACGACGAGATAAACGTCCAGGACGTGTTCCAGTGGCGCGCCGAGGACGACGAACACGAGCAGATGTCGGGGTCGAACACGCTCGAAGAGATACAGTTCGACCGCGGCTGGGACAAGCGGCGTCTCGACGAGGAGATACTCAAGCGCCGGACCATCCTCGCGTACCTCATCCGCAACGGCCTGAACGAGTACCGGCAGGTCGCCGCGACCGTCCAGGCGTTCATCAACGACCCGGACACCATCCTCGCGCTGGTCGCCTCCGACCGGCTGGAGGAAAGCCTCGCCGACCTGCGCGAGATGGAGAGCGTCCACATCGACATCGAGCCTGAGAAAGAGGAGATGGTTCCGCGACCGGACCCCGACGACGAGGTGTACGACCTCGCGGGCGACATCCTGTCGGAGGCCGAGGACCGCCTGTTCGACCGCTACGCCGACGTGGACGTCGACGAGGACGGCCTCGCCGTCGCGCTCGCGGAAGCCGCCGAACCGGACGAGCCGGGAGACGGGGCGTCGTCGTCCGCGGCGGACGAGTCGGGCGTCGTGGAGACGCCGGACGACGGCCTCCTCGACGGCGGAACCGCGGACGGGCCGGACGAGTGGAGCACCGACGTGGGCGACTCGCCGGTCGACGCGACGGACGACGCGGGCGGCGCGCTGGCCGACGACGCGTCGGACGAGGACGACGTCCTGACCGACGCAGACGGCGAGTCGAGCGAGTCCGACGGGGCGGTCGGCTTCGGCGAGTTCGAGGAGGCGTCGTTCGAGGAGGACGACGGATGAGCCTCGGGTCGGCCCGCAGCGCGGAGACGAGCGTCGACGCGCTCGCCGACGCCTTCTACCCGCTGTACGACCGCCTGTTCGACGAGGACAGCGACTTCGTCGCCGACCTGGAGGGGAAACTGGCGGCGGCGCGGATGGCCGACACGGCCGAACTGTACCTCTCGCGCGGGCTCGCGGTCGGGGCCCTCGTCGGTCTCGCGCTGTGGCTGGTCGGGATGGTGACGGGCTACGTCCTCTTCGTCACGGGCGTGGTCGACGTAGGCGTCCTGCTGGGCGTTCCCGTCTCCGGCTCGACCGCCGAACTGCTGAACGCGCTGAAGGTGCCGATGCTGGTCGTGACGACCGGCGTCGTCTTCGGCGCGGTCGGGTTCGGCCTCGGGTTCGCCGGCGTGGTGGCCGTCCCCTACAGCCGGGCGTCCGCGCGGCGGCGCGAGATAAACATGCTGCTGCCGGACGCCGTCTCGTTCATGTACGCCCTCTCCGTGGGCGGGCTGAACCAGCTGGAGATCCTGGAGGCGATGGCGAAGGCCGACGACACGTACGGCGAGGTAGCTCGCGAGTTCCAGAGCATCGTCCAGGAGACGGAGTACTTCGACACGGACTACCGCACCGCCATCCGCAAGCGGTCGCTGGAGACGCCCAGCGACGAACTCGGCCAGTTTCTCACCGACATGCTCTCCATCGTCAACAGCGGCGGGGACATGACCGGCTTCCTCGACGACAAGAAGGACAAGCACATGCGGACGGCCCAGCAGGAGCAGGAACGGACGCTCGAAACGCTGGAGCTGTTCGGCGAGATGTACATGACCCTCTCGCTGTTCCCCCTGCTGCTCATCATCATCCTCGTCATCATGAGCATGATGGGCGACGCCAAGACGACGCTGCTGTACGGGACCGTCTACGGCCTCATCCCGCTGACCGGCGTCGGGTTCCTCGTCCTCGTCTCGACGGTGAAACGGGACGACCCCGGCGACGGGTATCTCGAACCGGACGACGGCGGGGAACGGTCGGAGACGGCGGGCCCCGGTCTGCTCCACCTCGGACTGGTCGAGGAGTACGTCGGCGAGTTCGCCGTGTTCGACCGCATCAAGACCCGCGAGGGGACGCACGTGACCGTGGCGTTGCTGAAACGCCCCCACGTCTTCTTCCGGGACAACCCGCTGTACGTGCTCGGGCTGACGGTGCCCGCGTCGGCGGTGCTCGTCACGAGCGCGGTGTGGACCGGCGCGGTCCCGTCGTCGTTCGACGGCGTCCTCGCGAAGCCCATCTGGACGACGTTCGTCTACGTCTACGTCCCGCTGTACGTCAACGGCCTGCCGCTCGCGGTGTTCCGCGAGTGGAACGTCCGGTCGCGCCGGACCGTGACGGCGAAGCTATCGGACAACCTCCGGAAGCTGTCGAGCGCGAACGACACGGGGCTCACCCTGCTGGAGTCCGTTCGCACGGTCGCGGACACCTCCGCGGGGAAACTCGCCGACGAGTTCGACGAGATCCACGCGAAGGTCGAGTACGGCACGAGCATGCGGGAGGCGTTCGTCGAGTTCAACAACCGGTACCACATCCCGCGGCTCGCCCGGACGGTGAAGCTCATCAGCAAGGCACAGGAGGCGTCCAGCCAGATTACGGCTGTCCTCTCGACCGCGGCGCAGGCCAGCGAGAACCAGGACGACATCGAACGCGAGCGAAAGTCGCGCGCCCGGATGCAGGTCGTCATCATCGTGATGACCTACCTCACCCTGCTGGCGGTGATGGCCATCCTGAAGGTGAAGTTCCTCGACGTGATGGCCGGACTGTCCAGTCAGGCGTCGAGCGTAGGCGGCGGATCCCAGGGGATGCAGTTCGGGACGAGCATCGACACGAACACGCTCGCGGCCCTGTTCTTCCACGCCGTCACGCTGCAGGCCATCCTCTCGGGGTTCATCGCGGGCTACATCCGGGACGCCGACCTGCTGTCGGGCGTGAAGTTCGCGGTCGTCCTCCCGACCGTCGCGCTGGCGGTGTTCGCGTTCATCTGACCATGCACGGGAAAACGAACCACCGACGCGGCCAGACGACGATAGATTTCCTCGTCGGCGCGAGCGTCTTCCTGCTGACCGTGGGATTCGTCTTCGCCTCGCTCTCGGGCATCTTCGCACCGTTCACGGGGACCGAGGCGTCGGACACGCTCGCGGCCGACCGGGGCGCGGCCACCCTCGTCGAGGACGCCCTCGCGCGTCCCGGGCGACCCGGCGTCCTGAACGCCACCTGCACCCGACAGTTCTTCGACGACGACCTCGCCGGCGCGTGCAGAGTCGCCGACCTGGACGAGGGGATGGGCATCGACGCCCCGGACCAGGTCAACGTCACGGTCGAGGAGGACGGCTCCGTCCGCACCCTCTCCGGGAGCGAGCTCCGTGCGGGGCCGCCGGTTCCCGACCGGGGCAGCGTCGTCGTCGCGCGACGGCTCGTCCTGCTGGACGGCGAGGAGAGCGACCTCTACGTGAGGACGTGGTAAGATGGACAGGGCGATGGCACACACGCTGGAGGCGTTCATGGCCGCGCTGCTCGTGGTGAGCGGCGTCGTCTTCGCGCTCCAGGCGACGGCGGTGACGCCGCTGACCGCGAGCACGTCGAACCAGCACGTCGAGAACCAGCAGCAGGCGACCGCCGCGGACCTGCTCGCCGCCAGCGACGCCGAGGGGAGCCTTCGGACGGCGGTGCTGTACTGGAACGCGAGCGGCGACCGCTTCGCCGGGGCGAGCGATGAGGGCTACCAGAACGGCGGGCCGCCGAACGCGTTCGGCGCGGCCCTGAACGAGACGTTCGGCAACCTGACCACCGGCGGCGGCCGGGTCGCCTACGACGTGTTCGTCGACTACCGGACGCCCGGCGGCGACACGCGCCGGCAGACGATGGTGTACATGGGGTCGCCGAGCGACAACGCGGTCGTCGCCACGCGGACGGTCGCGGTGTTCGACGGGGACGAACGCACCACACCCGGCGCGAACGGCACCGTCGCCGACGGCTTCTACGCGCCCGACGCTGCCCCGAACGCGACGCTGTACAACGTCCTGGAGGTGCACGTGGTCGTATGGAAGATGTGAGAGACGCCGACAGGGGACAGCTCATCCTCGTGACGGGGCTGGCCGTCGCGGTGGTGCTCGTGTCGCTCGTCCTGCTGCTCAACACGGTCGTCTACACGGAGAACCTCGCGACCCGCGGCGCGGACGTCGGCGGCCGCGACGCCGTCGCCTTCCGGAACGACGTCGAGTCCGGCGCGGCGCGGGTCGTCGTCACGGAGAACGCGAACGACTACGCGGACGCCGGGAACGCGAGCGAGAACGTCACGGCCGGGATTCGACGGTACGCGCGGCTGCTCGAGAGCGGCTACCTCGAACGCGGGACGCTGGCGACCGTCTCGAACGTCTCGGTGACGAACGGGACGCGGCTCGTCCACGCGAACGACTCCCGGGCGTTCACGAACGCGAGCGGCGAGGCCGACTGGACGCTGGCGACGGACGTCGGCGAGCGCGAACTCCGGCGGTTCCGGGTCGCGGTCGACCGCGGGAGCCTCGCGTCCTCCTCCTCGGAGGCCTTCCGCGTCGTCGCGGACGACGGCGACGACGAGTGGCGGGCGTCCGTCTACCGGAACGGGAGCAACGTCACGGTCGACACGAGTTCGGGCACCTGCTCGGTCGACGCCGCGTCGGCGACGGTCGACCTCACGGCGGGGACGCTCGCGAACCGAACCTGCGGGTTCGCGTTCGCCGAGGGCGTCGACGGCGAGTACGCGGTCCGGTACGTTCGCGGCGACCGGGCGAACGGGACCTACTCGCTCGTCGTGCGGAACGAATCCTCGGACGCGACCGTGCAGCGAGCGAACTTCACCGGCCTGACGACGGGTCGGTCGCCGTACTACGCTCGGGCCGTCTACAGCGCCACGTTCGACGTGCGCTACGAGACGCCGCGGCTGACGTACGCGACCGAGGTCCGGGTCGCCCCGGGTGAGCGCGATGAGTGACCGCGCCGTCTCCGTCACGGTGAACTACGCGCTCAACCTGGCCGTGGCGGCGGTCGTCCTCGCCGGCGTGCTCACCGCCACGGCCGGCGTGGTCGTCGACCACCGGGAGGGAGCCGGTCGCTCGGAACTGCGCGTCGTCGGCCAGCGCCTCGCCGCCGACATCGAAACCGCCGACCGGCTGGCGAACGCGGGCGGCGAGACCGTGGTGGTCACGTCGCCGCTCCCGGACCGCGTCGCGGGCGTCAGCTACACCGTCGAGGTCGAGGGGTCGACGCTGGTCCTCGACGCGAACTTCCGGGACGTGTCGGTCGAGGTGCCGTACCGGACGAACCACACCGTCGCGGCGACGACCGTCTCCGGCGGCGAACTGCGCGTCGTGCTCGCGCCCGACGCGGACGGCGACGGCCAGCGGAACCTGGAGGTGCGACGGTGAGCCGTTCCGCGAACGAAGACCGGGCGGCCACCGAGACGCTGGGATTCGTGTTCGCGTTCGTCCTCGTGACCGCGACGGTCGGCGTGGTGTACGCCGCGGGCGTCGGCGGCCTGCACGACGCACAGCAGTTCGAGCAGGTGAACAACGCCCAGCGGGGCTTCGACGTGTTCGCGGAGAACGTCGAGGACGTGCGCCGCGAGGGCGCGCCGAGTCGCGCGACCGAACTCCGCCTCGGCGGCGCGACCCTGGGCTACGGCGACCCCGTCACCGTCAGGGTGCGGGCGAACGACAGCGACACCGCCGCGAACGAGACGTTCGTGAGGCATCCAGAGCCGGTGGTCTACTCCGGCGTCGAGGACAGCGAGGTCGTCTACGTCGGCGGCGCGGTGTTCCGCACGGACGGCGACCGCAGCGTGATGGTACGGGACCCCGGCTACCTGTTCGGCCCCCGGCGGACGGCCGTCCCGTTCCTCGTCACCTACCCGCGCGGCGGGAGCGACGGGGTCAGCGGCGACTCCACGGTGCTGATCGTCGCCCACCGACAGTCGACCGGGTTCGCCCGCTTCCGCGCCAGTCCGGGTGCCGACGTCGAGATGAACGTCACCGTCGAATCGCCCCGGGCCGAGGCGTGGCGGCGCTACTTCGAGCGGAAGGGCCTGAACGTGACCCGCGCGAACGGCACCGTCGTCAGCGCCGAGTACGTGACGAAGCGGGTCTACGTCCCCGAGACCGTCGTCGAGTTCGAACTCCAGCGGTAGCCCGTCGACGCGGTCGGTCCCGCCCGTATCGACGGGCCGTCCGGAGGCGAGGAAAGCGGCGTCGCGCGGCTAGTCGAGTTCGTCCAACTGGACCGTCTCGTCGACGACGAGCGTCAGTCCCTCGTCCACGTTCACGAACTCCGCGGCGTCCTCCTGGACGCGTCGGCCGACGTCCGAATCGAACGCCGCCTTCATGTCCGCGGTGGAGTCGAAGTACAGTTCCAGCAGGCCGTCGTAGCCCGCCTTCTCGGGGTCGTTCGGCACCGAGGTGACGTACTTCCGGAGTCCGGGGAGGTCTTTCGCGAGTTCGGAGTGCTCGCCGAGCCAGTAGTCGACGAACTCCTCGTGGCTCGTGCCGTCCTTGCGCACCAGCAGGTCGACCATCTTTATCATGGCGTTCGAACGCGCGACCCCGGGGAACTTCGCCCTGTCGATAGCTACCGTCCGAACTCGCCCGTGAACTGCTCGGTTCCGAGCGCGAGGGCCTCCAGTTCGTCTAACAGCGGGTTCCGCGACGCACCGGCACCGATCCGGGGTCGCCGTTCGAGCACGTAGAGGGTGAACCGGTAGGTGTGCGGGTCGCTCCCCTTCGGCGGGCAGGGACCGCGGTAGCCTATCTCGCCGAAGTCGTTCTCGCCCTGCTTCGCGCCGCCCAGGTCCTCCACCGTCTCGGTCGTCGGGACGTCCTTCGGAATCGTCGCCGTGTCCGGCGGGACGTCCCAGAGCAGCCAGTGGGTGAAGACGCCGGAGGGGGCGTCGGGGTCGTCGACGACGACGGCCAGCGACTCCGCCTCCCCCGTCACGCCCCCGATTTCGAGCCGCGGCGAGCGGTTCGCGCCCGCACAGGTGTACTCCTTCGGAATCGCTCCGCCGTCCTCGAACGCCGGCGTGCCGAACCGCGTCGAACGTGACGTCGTGGTCGCGGTCCCCGGCGGTTCGTCTGCCTCCCCGCCGAACTCCTCGGTGCACCCGGCCATCGTCGTCGCTCCGCCGGACGCGAGCGCTATCGCCGCCCGGACGAACCCCCGTCTCCCGAGCATCCCCGGGAATACGGACCGAGCGCCCTTAGAGGTTACAGCCCCGCCGGCCGAGCGTCCCCGCGCGACAGAAAGTGGACCGGGCGGACGACGGCCGGCCCGAAGCGAGCGTCGCGGTTCGCCCACCGTTAAACCCTCGCGGCACGTCGCCCCGGACATGCCACGACGAAGCGTGCTGTTCACGCCGGGCGACCGCCCGGAGATGCTGCGGAAGGCACCGGACGCGGGCGCGGACGTCGTCGTCTTCGACCTCGAAGACGCCGTCGCGCCCGGACGGAAGGCGGAGGCTCGCGAGGCGGTGCGGGCGGTGCTTTCGGACCCGGAGTTCGACCCCGATTGTGAGGTCTGCCTGCGGGTCAACCCGACCGGGGTCGCTGCCGACGACGACCTCCGCGGAGTCGCCGTCGCCGACGCGGCCGCGACGCTGGACGCGGTGATGCTGCCGAAGACCGCCTCGGCCGACGACGTGACGACGCTGGCGCGCCTGCTCGACGAGCACGACTGCGAGGTGCCCGTGCTCGCGCTGGTCGAGACCGCGGCGGGCGTCCTGAACGCCGCCGACGTCGCGGCGGTCGACGTGACCGACGCGCTCGTGTTCGGCGCGGAGGACCTCTCGGCGGACGTCGGGGCGACCCGAACCCGCGAGGGAACCGAGGTCCTGTACGCCCGCGAGCACGTCGTGTTGGCCGCCAGCGCGGCCGGCGTGGACGCCATCGACACGGTGTACACCGACATCGAGGACGCGGACGGCCTCCGCGAGGAGACGGCGTTCGCCGTCGAACTCGGCTACGACGGCAAGATGGCCATCCATCCCGCGCAGGTCGACCCGATCAACGAGGCGTTCACGCCGTCCGCGGAGCGCGTCGAGTGGGCCGAGCGGGTGCTGGAAGCGAAGGCGGCGGCGGACGCCGAGGACCGGGGAGTCTTCCGGGTCGACGGCGAGATGATAGACGCGCCGCTGGTCGCGCAGGCGGAACGGATACTGGAGTACGCTCGCGCCGCCGACGAGCGGTAGCTACGGCCAGAGGCCGCGGGTGCTCTTCGCCTCCGCGATGCGGGACAGCGCGACGATGTAGGCGGCGTCGCGCCAGCTCACGTCGCGCGCCTCGACCTCCGCGCGAACGTCGTTCCACGCGGACAGCATGTGGGATTCGAGTTCGTCGTTGACGCGTTCGAGCGACCACTGGCGGCGGTTGATATCCTGTAGCCACTCGAAGTACGAGACGGTGACGCCGCCCGCGTTCGCCAGGATGTCCGGGACGACCTGGACGCCCCGCTCCTGGAGGATGGAGTCGGCGGTGAACGTGGTCGGGCCGTTCGCGCCCTCGACCACGACGTCGGCCTCGACGTCGGCCGCGTTGTCGGCCGTGATGACGTTACCGACGGCGGCGGGCACGAGCACGTCGACGTCGAGTTCGAGAATCTTCTCGTTCGAGAGTTTCTGCGGGGCGTCGTGGGTCATCACCGCTTCGGGCTCCTCCTCGTGCGACGGGACGGAGTGGGTGTCGAGCCCGCCGGGGTCGTAGATAGCGCCGTTGACGTCGCTGACGGCGACGACGTTCGCGCCCCAGTCGTCGAGCAGGCGGGCGGCGTTCGCGCCGACGCTGCCGAACCCCTGGACCGCGACCGTCGTCTCCGCCAGGTCGTAGTCGTAGTAGTCGGCCGCCTCGCGGGCGATGATGGCGACGCTCCGACCGGGCGCTTCGTCGCGTCCCTCGCTGCCGCCGACGACGGGCGGCTTGCCGGTGACCACGCCCGGAATCGTCTCGCCCTCCTGCATCGAGTAGGCGTCCATGAACCACGCCATCGTCTGGGCGTCGGTGCCCATGTCCGGCGCGGGGATGTCCTTCTTCGGACCGATGAACGGTCGAAGCTCCTCCGCGAACCGCCGCGTGAGCTTCTCCTTCTCGTCGCCACTCAGGCTCTTGGGGTCGACGACGACGCCGCCCTTCCCGCCGCCGAACGGCAGGTCCATCACGGCGCACTTCCAGGTCATCCACATCGAGAGACCGACGCACTCCTCCTCGCTCACGTGCGGGTGGAAGCGCAGGCCGCCCTTGTACGGACCGCGCACGTCGTCGTGCTGGGCGCGGTAGCCGGTGAAGACCTCGACGGACCCGTCGTCGCGCTCCAGCGGAACCGCGACCCGGTGGACCTTCGTCGGGTGTTTCAGCCGCTCGATGACGCCGGAATCGACGTCGAGGTGGGCCGCCGCGTGTTCGAGCTGTCGGCGCGCGGTTTCGAGCGCGGACTCCGGCTCTTCCGTTTTCTCGTCGCTCTCCTTCGGCTCCGTGTTTTCGACTGTTCCTGAAGACATGGTGGCGTGTGGTGTCGCTATCCCCAGATGCGCGGGGCGGCGCGGCGCGAGTCACCGACCCGACTGGCCGGCGCGTGAGGGTCGAACTGCTCCCCCACCGAACCCGCGTCGGCGTCTCGCTGCATCGTGTGTGGGGGTCCGCGCACGAGCATAAAATATTAATGATATGGACGAGAATAAGGGCCTTATACACAATTATACGTCGAGCGCGGCGTGGGGAAGAAGGGGAAGGAACACCAGCCCCAGGGACCTGCCGATTCTCTCCTAACGCCGAGAAAAATACCCTTATCCAGTAAGTTTACGGCCGTCGCCCGATTCCTTCGGACCATGGCGGAGCAAGCGAACCCATTCGAAAGCCTACAGGAGCAGATAGACGACGCGTCGGAGTACGTCGACGCCGACGCCGATGTACTCGAACGGCTCAAGCGTCCGGAGCGGGTGCTGGAGACGAACCTCTCGGTCGAGATGGACGACGGGTCCGTCGAGGTGTTCAAGGCCTTCCGTTCGCAGTTCAACGGCGACCGCGGCCCGTACAAGGGCGGTATCCGCTACCATCCGGGGGTCAACCGCGACGAGGTGAAGGCGCTCTCGGGGTGGATGGTGTACAAGTGCGCGGTCGTCGGCATCCCCTACGGCGGCGGCAAGGGCGGCATCGTCATCGACCCCGACGACTACAGCGAGAACGAACTGGAGCGTATCACCCGGTCGTTCGCCAAAGAGCTGCGGCCGTTCATCGGCGTAGACCGGGACGTCCCAGCGCCCGACGTGAACACCGGCCAGCGGGAGATGAACTGGATCAAAGACACCTACGAGACGCTGGAGAACACGACCGCACCCGGCGTCATCACGGGGAAGGCGATCGAGTCCGGCGGGAGCGCGGGTCGCGTCGAGGCGACCGGCCGCTCGACGGTGATAACCGCCCGCGAGGCGTTCGACTACCTGGGCGAGGAGATAGACGGCGCGTCGGTCGCGGTCCAGGGCTACGGGAACGCCGGCTGGATAGCGGCCAAGCTCATCGACGAACTCGGCGCGAACGTCGTCGCCGTCTCGGACTCCAGCGGCGCCATCTACCGCGACGACGGCTTCGACCCCCGGGACGTGAAAGACCACAAGAACGAGACCGGCAGCGTCGCCGGCTACCACGGTGCGGACGAGGAGCTGAGCAACGAGGACCTGCTCACGCTTGACGTCGACCTGCTCGTACCGGCCGCCCTGGAGAACGCCATCGACGGCGACCTCGCGAAGGACGTGGACGCCGACGTCATCGTCGAGGCCGCGAACGGCCCGCTCACGCCAGAGGCCGACGACGTGCTCGCCGAGTCGGACACGTACGTCTTCCCGGACATCCTGGCGAACGCGGGCGGCGTCACCGTCTCGTACTTCGAGTGGGTCCAGAACCGCCAGCGCTTCTACTGGTCCGAGGAACGCGTCAACGAGGAACTCGAGGGCATCATCACCACCGCCTTCGACGACCTCACGGACGCCTACGAGGAGAACGACCTGCCGAACTTCCGCACGGCGGCGTACGTCGTGGCCATCGAGCGCGTCCTCGACTCCTACGAGGAGTCCGGCAACTGGCCCTGAGCGGTCGGCGACAGCACCCTCGGTTTCGGCGCGCTCGACGCGTCACCCGCCGGTTCCGCTCGCGCGAACGGCGTCTCCACCCCCGGCGGAACCAGCATACGCAACGACAGGGCTTTTCTTTTACTTCTGCGTACGATGACCGTGACCAGTGAGGACGTACTCGACGCGTTCCGAGAAGCCGACGATCCGGTCCTGACGACGCCCGAAGTCAGCGACGTCACGCCGGGTCGGCGGGTATCGTCACGACTCGAGGAACTCGCAGAATCCGGCATCCTGGCGCGCAAAACGGTCGGGGACGGCGAAACGGTGTGGTGGTTGCCGGGGCACACGGAGACGTCGGCCAACACCGACCCGGGCGTCCACGACGGCGACCAGCAGAACGCCGAGGATGGACTCCCGCGACCCGTCGAGACCGCGATTCAGGGTCTCGACCTGCCCGACGAGGACACGGAGGCGTGTCGAACGGACGTGTACGCCGCCTGCCTGTCGGTGTACCGCGACGGGCCGGTGAGTACCGACGACCTCCGCGGGGAACTCGACGAACCGGCCCGCTGGGAGGAGTGCGTGCACTCTGCGCTCGAGGAACTACCGTTCGTCCACCGCGACGGGGGTAGCTGGCGGTTCGAGGCCGAGACGGCGGCCGACTGGTCGAACGGCGAACCGGACGAGGGGTCGGCGTAAGAGTTCGGGGGGCGCTCAGTCCAGGATTCGTTCGTCGAGGAACGACGACTCGTAGGCGACCACCTGGTCGAACGCCGTTCCGTACACGTCGAAGTGGTCGATGGGGAGCGAGACGAGCGTCGCGTCGTCGAACTCGTCGACGGCCGACTCCACCGACGACGACGGGACGATGGCGTCGTCGCGCCCCGCTACCAGTAGGACGGGACAGGACACCTCCTCGGCGCGCGTCACCGGTCGATAGAAGGGAACGTCGAGGAGCACGCGCGCCGGAGCGTCGTTGTCCCAGACCGGCGGGTCCGGGACGATGTCGAGCATGCCCCGTTTCGCTCCCGGCGCGTTCATCACCGCGAACTCGTCCGGGTCGGCGACGACGGGGACGCGGTACGGCGAGCGGAACGTGTACTTCCGGAGCGCGTCGCGGACCCCGGCGGTCACTCCCTTCAGCGCGTGTCCGACGCCGGCCGCTTTCGTCACGGCGCGGCCGTCGAGGAGGGGTACCTGCGCGACGACGGCCGCGATGCGGTGGTCGTCCGCGGCGGCCTCGACGACGTGTCCGCCGCTGAGCGAGGTCCCCCAGAGCGCTATCTGCCCGCGGTCGACGCCGTCGAGGCGACGAACGTGGTCGATGGCGGCCTCCCAGTCGGCGATCTGCTTCTCGGGGTCGACGAGACCGCGCGGTTCGCCGTCGCTGTCGCCGAAGCCGCGGTAGTCGAAGAGAAACGCCGCGTAGCCGCGGGCGACGAACGCCTCGGCGTACGCTTCCAGGCCGAAGGTGCGTTCGCCCGCGAAGCCGTGGGCCATGACGACCACCGGCGGTCTCGACGCCCCCTCCGGCGTGTACAGCCATCCGGCACAGCGGGTGCCGTCGCTCTCGAAGTCGGCGTCCGTTCTCGCGTATCGTAGGTGTGATAGCCGGCTCCCCGTCTGCATCGTCCGGACTGACGCCCGCCACGGACTTAAAACCGCGTCAGAACTCGGCGAACGAGAGTTCGTCTCGCTCGCCGGTCACGGCGCGCATCATACACCCCCGACACACCCACACCTCGTCCGTCCGGGAGACGAGTCTGGTCCCGTTGTCCTTCCGCTTCTCACAGATGTCACAGATCCGCATACGCCTTACTCAACTACCGTGACTTTCAATCTCCCGCCCGTTCGGAGCGAACCCCCGTAGAGCCGCCACCCCGTCGGCAGAACTCCCACCGTCCGTACACGTGCGCCCGGTCGTTTCGGAACTTTTTATTTCCGCCCGTTCAGCGCCGACAGTCGTCATAAGGCGGGTAAACGTTGCGAACTCTCCACTTCTGTTCTACTTGTTATCTGCTTATTCATTCTTCCGACCAAACAGATTTCAATACTATGGAACATTAAAATTTATATTATATAAGGTCAGTTGTTAATCTGCCGCATGGCAGACGACAACACTCGATTCGACCGACGTACATTCCTGAAAACGACTGGCGCTGTCGGGGCCGCCGCGGCGCTCGGCGGCGTCACGGCCGCGACCCCGGGCCGCGAACCGGGACCCAAGGAGGACGAAGTGCTGGTCGGCGTGTCGGCCGGTGCCGGCGACGTCGAGAAGACCGTCGCCCAGCACGTTCCCGGCAACGCCGAAGTCGTCCACAAGAACGAGAAGCTCCGGTACGTCGCGGTGAAGTTCCCCGGAAACGAGACCGCCCGGGAGAACTTCATCGACGCCGTAACGAAGAAAGAGGGCATCAAGTACGCAGAGAAGAACGAGACGCTGGAGACCCAGTACACGCCCAGCGACCCCAAGTTCGACCAGCAGTACGCGCCCCAGCAGGTCAAGTCCGACCAGGCCTGGGACACGACGCTCGGCGACTCCAGCGTCCTCATCGCCGTCGTCGACACCGGCGCTCAGTACACCCATCCCGACCTCGAGGGTAACTACCAGTCCGACCCCGGGTACGACTTCGTCGACAGCGACTCCGACCCGGCACCGGACGTCCCGTCCGACGAGTACCACGGCACGCACGTCTCCGGCTGTGCCGCGGCCGTCGTCGACAACGGCACCGGCGTCTCCGGGCAGGGCAACTCCTCGCTCATCAACGGCCGCGCGCTCGACGAGAACGGCTCGGGTTCGACGTCCGACATCGCCGACGCCGTCGAGTGGGCCGCCGACCAGGGCGCTGACGTCATCAACATGTCCCTCGGCGGGGGCGGATACACGGACACGATGAAAAACGCCGTCTCCTACGCCTACGACAACGGCAGTCTGCTCGTCTGTGCGGCGGGCAACGACGGCACGAGCAGCGTGAGCTACCCGGCGGCCTACAGCGAGTGCATGGCCATCTCCGCGGTCGACTCCAGCGAGAACCTCGCTTCGTTCTCCAACTACGGGAGCGAGGTCGAACTCTGCGCGCCCGGCGTGGACGTCCTCTCGACCACCACGGAGACCCGGGGCAGCTACGAGAAGCTGTCGGGCACCTCGATGGCGACGCCCGTCACGTCCGGCGTCGCCGGCCTGACGCTCGCCAAGTGGAGCCTCTCCAACGCCGAACTCCGCAGCCACCTCAAGAACACGGCCGAGGACGTCGGCCTCTCCAGCGACCAGCAGGGCAGCGGCCAGGTCGACGCCTACGCCGCGGTCACCACCGACCCGTCCGACGGCGGCGGTGGCGGCGGCGAGTCGACGACCGCGACCGTCTCGGACTCGCTGTCGAGCTACGCCGACTACGACGACTGGACGTGGGCGTGGGAGTACAGCGACCCGAGCAAGGTCGAGGTCGTCCTCGACGGCCCGAGCGACGCCGACTTCGACCTCTACATCAACACCGGCACGACGACGAACGCCTCCCCGAGCAACTACGACTACGCCTCGACCAGCACGAACAGCCAGGAGAGCATCACCATCGACAACCCCGACGACTCGACGGACATGCAGATCGACGTGGACTCCTACAGCGGGTCGGGCAGCTACGACCTGACCATCACGGAGTACAAGTAACCGCCCCGTTCGATTGGTCCCCCTCCTCCGCGCGACGAATCGGTGACCAGTGGCGACGCCGGCGTCGTCGCTCGCCGAGCGCCGTCAGTACTCCTCGCTCAGGTCCAGCACGTCCACCTCGTCGGGGACCAGCGCCACCGCCGACGCCGGCCAGTCGTGGTGGGCGAGCGTGAACGAACAGGCGGGGTTCTCGGCGACGAGTCGGGCGACGCCGCGGGCCGCCTGCTCGTAACCGCGGGCGTCCATCCGCTCCGGCGTCTCGGCGGTCAGGGGGTAGGTCTCGGAGAGCGCTCGCGGGAACGGGCCGAACGGCGCGACGACGCGCCAGGACTCGTCGAAGCTGTCGCTGGGACTGCCCTCGGTCAGCAGCACGTCGCCCTCGGGGTCGAGGCGCGAGAGTCGCTCGTGGTGGCGCACCACCTCGGGCCGCGTCGCGCTCTCCCCGGAGAGGTAGAAGAAGGAACTCTTCGAAGCGGGGTCGGACCGTTCGAGCTGACCGGCGTGGTCGGCGAGCGCGCGGTAGCCGTCGAGCATCGCGGGGTGGGCGCGGGCGCGGTTCTCGACCAGTTCGAGCAGGTTGCCGGACCGGAGCGCCTGCTTGACGGTGCGCATCTCCTCGAAGGTGACGTGGAGGTTGTGCTCGGCGAGGAGGCGCTCGCGCTCCTCGTTCCCGCGCTGCCGGAGGTCGTCGGGCGTGCGCTCGGCGCAGACGGGACACGAGCAGGGGAAGTAATCGAGGTCCGCGAGGTGTTCGGTCCCCCGGACCGTGAGGTAGCGGTCGTCGCGGGCGTAGAGGGCGTAGGCCGCCGAGTCGAAGAGGTCACAGCCCATCGCCACCGCCAGGGCGAACATCATCGGGTGGCCCGCCCCGAACAGGTGGACCGGCGCGTCCGCGCCCAGCCCCCGCTTCGCGGCGGCGACCACGTCCACCATGTCGGCGTAGCGGTACTCGTTCATCAGCGGGACGACCGCACCGACCGGGAACACGTCGAGGCTCGTCGCCTCGGCGTGCCGGCCGGCCGCCTCGCGGAGGTCGTCGTACGTCGAGCCCTGGACCGGCGCGTTGACCAGCATCTCGCCGACGTCGACGTTCTCGGCGATTTCGAGTCGCTCCTGGGTCGTCGCGAGGTCCGACTCGGCCCGCTCGCGCGGGGCGTCCGGCGGCGTCGGGATGTCGACCGGCGTCCCGATGTCCGACCCCACCTCGCGCTGAAATCGGAGTATCTCCTCGGTCGTCACGTCGATTTCGCCGTACTCGGCGAGCTGGAACGACCCGGAGTCGGTCATGATGGCACCGTCGAACTCGAGCAGGTCGTGGAGGCCGCGGTCGAGGGCCGCCTCGCGGAAGTCGTCGCTGCCGTAGAGGATGTAGGAGTTGGTGATGAGAATCTCCGCGCCGAACTCGGATTCGAGACGCGCAGGCTCGACCGTGCGGACGTGCGGGTTGACGACCGGCAGGAGGGCGGGCGTCTCGACGGTCACGCCCGCCCGGGGGACGGTCAACTCGCCGATGCGCCCCGCGGCGTCCTGGTCGCGGATTTCGAAAGCGTCGCGTTCCATCACTCCGCGATAGCCGGACCAGGGGGGTAAGAATTGCGCTGTCGAGTCGGCGGGGAGGTCACCAGGTGCCGTGGAAGGTGTCGAAGCTCAGTTCGTCGAGCGGCTTCTCGCCGATGGCGATCTCGTACTCGCCGGGGGTGAGCATCGGCTTGTGGAATTGCGGGCCGTCGTCGGTCGTGATGCGGGGACAGCCCGTGTTGACGAACGCGTCCATGTCGAAGTTCCGCAGGCGGTCGGGGGTCACCTCGTCCATCGTGATGAGGTAGGCGTCGTCGTTGTCGTCGACGATGTCCTGGGCCACCTCCCAGCGACCCTGGCCGATCTTCGTACAGAAGATGACGCCCCACTTCTCGGCGTCCATCGCCTTGTGGACCGAGGCGTAGCGCTGTTTCATGAACTGCTCCGTGTCCGCGACGGTCACGACGTTGTTGACGGGGTCGGCGATGACCACCGTCTTGTCGGGGTGCTCCATCGCGAGGCCGAGCGGGTGGAACTTCCCACCGCCGACGTACAGCACCTGGTCGGCGTCGATGTCGGCGCTGGCGTAGTTGCAGCCGAGCACCTGCCCCTCGTGGGTGAGGCGGTCGTCGCCCCGGCGGGTGTGGACGTCGAACCCGCGGTCGTCGAGCCACGCCTTCATGTCCTCGAACTGGTTCATGTGCTGGGCGGTCGTGACGAGACCGACGCCGGGATTCTCGTCGGGGTCGTCGAGTTCCTCGGTGGCCTCCTCCATGATGGGGAAGACGTCCACGTTCGAGAACAGCGGGACGTAGATGACCTTGTCCGTGTTCTTCATCGGCGAGTGGCCGAAGTGGACGAACACGTCCGTCCGCTTCATCAGGTAGGTGTCGAGGTCGCAGGCGCCGTAGCAGGGCTGGCCCGACATCATGACGGTCACGTCGTCGCCCAGCAGTTCCCGCAGGTCGTCTGCGACCTTCGGGCCGCGGCGCTTCAGTCCCTCGGGGAACTGCAGGCCGACGGTCTCCGCGTCGCGCTCCTCGACCGCCGAGACGATGCGGTCGAGTTCGTAGTCCCACTCCCGGTCGTGGCGCAGCGACATCCCCGTCTTCCGTAGGTCCCCCTCGCTGTACTCGCTCTGCTGGCTCATTGGAGCGTCGTAGCCCTCACGGACGGTTAACTCCCGCGGTTCGGGAGCGACCGCCGTGCGACGCGCTCCCGGTCGACGGACGACGCTCCGACGGGGGTGCCTGCCCCCGGCAGAGAGAATCGCGAAGGGAGAAGAGTCGGGGACCGCGGCGAGTGCGCTACCAGATCTGGACGGCGGGCGTCTCGCAGGACTGACAGACCGCGGCCCTGTTGCCCTTGTAGGTGTCTCGTTCGAGCCGCCCGTCCTCGCACCACTGACACTGTCGACCTTCGAGGCGTCGGATGACGCTCGACTTCGTCGTCGAACTCATATCGCCCAGAACGTCAACGCCGGCCCTCATCAACTTGCTGGCCTCCGCGTCGGAGGGTTCAACCCGCTCCGGCACCTAACTCCGCCGAGATGGGACAGTCAGACACCGAACTACCCGACAGCGACGCCGAGTGGCGCGAGATTCTCTCCGAGGAGGAGTACCGCGTCCTCCGGGAGCAGGGTACCGAACCGCGGTTCAGCGGCGAGCACCTGGATCGGAAAGAGGACGGCGCGTACGTCTGTGCCGGCTGCGGGGCGGAACTGTTCGACTCGGAGACGAAGTACGAGTCCGGCTGCGGCTGGCCGAGTTTCTACGACGCCGACGACGCGAAGGTCGAACTGCGCCCCGACCACAGCCACGGGATGGAGCGGACGGAGGTCGTCTGCGCGAACTGCGGCGGTCACCTCGGGCACGTCTTCGACGACGGTCCCGACCCGACCGGGAAACGCTACTGCATCAACTCGGTCGCGCTCGACTTCGAGGACGAGGAGTAACCGTACCGGGGTAGCCGACGAGGGGGAGCGCGGCCGCGACGGAACCGGCCGCGTAACTCGAACCACCGTTCCGGCGGGTCGTCCTGCCGTCGCGCCGAACGACACGCATTTCCGGTCGCCCCGAGAAATCGCCGGTATGGACGAAAAGCAGGAACTCTCCAGCATCGACCTCGCCGCCGTCGTGCGAGAGCTGGGAGCCTACGAGGGGGCGAAGGTCGACAAGGCCTACCTCTACGGCGACGACCTGTTGCGCCTGAAGATGCGGGACTTCGACGAGGGTCGCGTCGAGTTGCTCGTGGAGGTCGGCGACGTGAAACGGGCGCACGTCGCCGCGCCCGAGCACGTCCCGGCCGCGCCGGGACGACCGCCGAACTTCGCCAAGATGCTGCGGAACCGGCTGTCGGGTGCGGACTTCGCCGGCGTCGAGCAGTTCGAGTTCGACCGCATCCTCCAGTTCCACTTCAAGCGCCAGGACGGCGACACCACCATCGTCGCCGAACTGTTCGGCCAGGGCAACGTCGCCGTGCTCGACGAGAACGACGAGGTGGTCGACTCGCTAGACACGGTGCGGCTGAAGTCCCGGACGGTCGCTCCCGGGTCGCAGTACGAGTTCCCCGACTCGCGGCTGAACCCGCTGACCATCGATTACGAGCCGTTCGCGGCGAAGATGGACGAGTCGGACACCGACCTCGTCCGGACGCTGGCGACGCAACTGAACTTCGGCGGACTCTACGCCGAGGAGGTCTGTACGCGGGCCGGCGTCGAGAAGGAGACGGCGATCTCGGACGCCGACGAGGAGCAGTACGAGAAGCTGTACGACGCGGTCCAGCGGTTGAAGGAACCGCTCGAAACGGGGCGGTTCGACCCGCGGGTGTACTACGAGGACGACCGTCGCGTGGACGTGACGCCGTTCCCGCTGGAGGAGTACGCCGACCTCGACTCGGAGTCGTTCGACTCGTTCAACGCCGCCGTCGACGACTACTTCACGAACCTCGACCTGACCGAGGACGAGGAGGAAACCGAGCGCCAGCGCCCGGACTTCGAGGCCCAGATAGAGAAACAGAAGCGCATCATCGAGCAACAGCAGGGAGCCATCGAGGGGTTCGAGGAGCAGGCCGAACGCGAGCGCGAGAAGGCCGAACTGCTGTACGGCAACTACGGCCTCGTCGACGAGATCCTGTCGACGGTCCGGCAGGCCCGCGAGCGGGACACCCCCTGGCAGGACATCGAGGAGCGGTTCGCCGAGGGGGCCGAGCAGGGCATCCCCGAGGCGGAAGCGGTGCAGGGCGTCGACGAGCGCGAGGGGACGGTCACGGTCGAGATAGAGGGGACGGACGTCGAACTCGACCCGGAGGCCGGCGTCGAGAAGAACGCCGACCGGCTCTACACCGAGGCCAAACGCGTCGAGGAGAAGAAGGAGGGCGCGCAGGCCGCCATCGAGGACACGCGCGAGGAACTGGAGGCGGTCAAGCAGCGCCGCGAGGAGTGGGAGGCCGAACCGGACGAGACGGACGAGGAGGGCGGCGAGGAGCGGGCGGTCGACTGGCTGTCGCGGTCGTCCATCCCGATACGCGACCAGGAGCAGTGGTACGACCGGTTCCGCTGGTTCCGCACCAGCGACGGCTTCCTCGTCATCGGCGGCCGGAACGCGGACCAGAACGAGGAGATCGTCCAGAAGTACATGGACCGCCACGACCGGTTCTTCCACGCGCAGGCCCACGGCGGCCCGGTGACGGTGCTGAAGACCTCGGACCCGAGCGAACCGGCGCAGGACGTGGACGTGCCCGAAGAGAGCGAGCGGGAGGCCGCCCAGTTCGCCGTCTCCTACTCGTCGGTGTGGAAGGACGGTCGGTTCTCCGGCGACGCGTACACCGTCTCGCCGGACCAGGTGAGCAAGACGCCGGAGAGCGGCGAGTTCCTGGAGAAAGGCGGGTTCGCCATCCGCGGCGACCGCACCTACTTCCGGGACGTCCCGGTCGGCGTCGCGGTGGGCATCATGGTCGAACCGCACACCCGCGTCGTCGGCGGACCGCCGTCGGCCGTCGTTCCGCGGACGGAGACGCACGTCGAGGTCGAACCGGGCCAGTACGCCCAGAACGACATCGCCAAGCGCCTATACCGGGAGTTCCGCGAGCGGTTCGCCGACACCTCCTTCGTCCGGAAGGTGGCGAGTCCCGACCGCATCCAGGAGTTCCTGCCGGCGGGCGGGAGTCGCAAGGTCGAGGAGTGAGTCGCCCGGCCTCGCCCGCGTCGCGAACGCCCGAGAGCCGGCCGGTTTCTATTTACGCAGTATTCGCATACCATCGCTCGATGGCGAAAGTATCGGTGGAACGGTCACCGACGAGGGCCGACGTGCGCGTTTCCGCGGAGACGTTCGCACTGGCGGAGACGTTCGACGAGGAACCGGAGGCGGCGTTCGAGACGGCACGCGTCGCCGCCAACGGAAGCGGCCGTCCGATGCCGTTTCTCCGCGTGCTGCGCGGCGAGTCCGTGACCGAACTGCTCGGGAAGGATTCGAGCGTCGACGACGCCGTGGTGCTGTCGGACTGCGGACAGTGCGACCTGTTCCACGTCACCTGGAGCGACGACGTCCGCAGCGTGCTCGACACGCTGCTGGGTCGCGACGCGTCGATGCTGGCCGCGACCGGACGCGACGCAGAGTGGGAGTTCGAACTCTTCTTCCCCTCCCGGGCCGCGATGTCGTCGGCGTACGACGACTGGGAGGCGGCGGGGCTGTCGGTGACCGTCGAGACGATTCACGGCCGGCCGAACGCGCTCGGCGCGGCGCAGGGCGGTCTCACGGACGACCAGTACGAGACGCTCCGGGCCGCCGTCGACCGGAACTACTACGACGTGCCGCGCGGTGCGACGACGGAGGAACTCGGCGTCTCCCACCAGGCCGTCTCCGAACGGCTGCGGCGCGGCCACGAGAACGTGGTCCAGGAGGCGGTCGACGACGACCGGGCCGAAGGTCGCGAATAGCAGGGCACTTACCGGGCGGGACCGGACGTTCGGCCATGCAAGTGAAAGACCGGACGTCCCTCGACGGGGAGCGCGAGCGCATCACGCTCGTCCCGGAGAGCCTGGACGATCTCTGGCACCTCACCTACCTGCTGGAGCCGGGCGACCTCGTGTCGGGGGACACGACGCGGCGCATCCAGCGCGACGACGACAAGACCCGCGACACGGGCGGCGAGCGCGAGCACATGCACGTCACCATCGACGTCGAGAGCGTCGAGTTCCACAAGTTCGCCAACCGGGTACGGGTCGGCGGCGTCATCACCGACTGCTCCCGGGAGGACCAGCTCGGGTTCCACCACACGCTCAACGTCGAGGAGCGCGACGAGTTGAGCGTCGAGAAGCGCTGGAAGCGCGACCAGCTCGACCGCCTGGAGGACGCCGTGGAGGCGACCGACTCGCCCGACGTGGCCATCGCCACCGTCGAGGAGGGCGAGGCCCACGTCCACACCGTCGCCCAGTACGGCACCGAGGAGTACGCCTCGCTGACGGGAACGACGGGGAAGGGCGAGTACGCCCGCGGCCGCGACGAACTGTTCGACGAACTCGGCGCGGTGCTCTCGCGGCTCGACGTGGACGCCATCATCCTCGCCGGGCCGGGATTCACGAAGCAGGACGCCGAGGACCACGTCATCGAGGAGTACCCCGACCTCGCCGACAACATCACGATGGTCGACACCAGCGCCGTCGGGGACCGGGGCGTCCACGAGGTGCTGAAACGCGGCGCGGTCGCCGAGGTCCAGGAGGAGACCCGCATCGCCGAGGAGGCCGAACTCATCGACGAACTCACGAAGCGCATCGGCGACGGCGCGAAGGTCGCGTACGGAATCGAGGAGGTCGCGGAGGCCGCGGAGTTCGGCGCGGTCGAGACGCTGCTCGTCCTCGACGAGAAGCTGCGCACCGAACGCGGCGCGACCGGCGAGGAGGAGTCCGGCGAGGGCGAGTGGAACGAGGACGTGAACGAGGTCATCAGGAGCGTCGAACAGCAGGGCGGCGAGGTGACCGTCTTCTCCGGCGAGTTCGCTCCCGGCGAGCAACTGCGGAACCTCGGCGGCATCGCGGCGCTCCTGCGGTATCGGCTGCAGTGAGTCCCGGTCGAGATTTCCGCCGACCGCCGTCGGGGGTCGCCCGTCCCGCCCCGTCGGTGGACGCGCCGGCCACGTTCGCGTTTTACGCGGCGAGAACGCTTAAACGGCGGCCTCCCGAACTCCCGGGAGTGCTGTCGTTCTACCTGCTGGCCAAGCTTGCCATCGTCGCCGGATACTACCTGCTCCGACTCGTCCCCGTCGTCGGGATGCGGCTCTCGGACGACTACGAGAACCGGATGTTCGGGCCGCTCGTCGACGACGTCTCGGTCGGAGACGTGCGAGCGTCGTCCGCGAGCGACCTGCCGGCGAACGAGCAGGGAGGGGCCGACCGCTCGGCGACCGACGTCGTCGTCGCGGTGACGCTCGACAACGACAGCAACCTCGACGCCCGGGTCGCGGGCGGCCACCTCCGTCTGGGGCTCGCCGAGACGGGCGCGACCTGCCACAACTTCGTCTGGACCGAGGAGTTCGACGAGCCGCCGGCGAACGTCGAGACCTCGAAGGTCGACGCCGAGGGCGACGGGACGCTCCGGTTCGAGTGTCGCGTCCACGACCTCCCGCCGGACGCCGACCTGTGGCTCGACGGCGAACTCGTCCTCCAGCGCCTCCTGACGGTCCGGGACCGCGAGCTACCCCTCGGGAAGGCGAGCTTCGAGGTAGACGGCGAATCGACACCCCTCGACCGGACGGCGGGAGCGCCGGAGCCCCCCGCCGCACGCTAGATGTCGACCGACAGCAGGTCCTCCGCGAAGCGCACGTCGCCGTCGTAGCGTTCGCCGATGGAGTCGACCATCTCCTCGTGGTTGCCGTCCGTGTGGGGGTAGAGGTGGGTGAGGTAGACCCGGCCGACGTCCGCGCCGGACAGCGCCTCTCCCAGTTTCGCCGGCGTCGGGTGGTTCGACACGTCGACGCCGTCCGGAAACGAGCAGTCGTGGGCGAGCACGGCACAGCCGTCGGCGAAGTTCGCAAGTCCCTCGAACGCCTCGCTGTCGCCGCTGAACGTGAACCGGTCGCCGAACCGGTAGGCGAGGCAGGGCATCGAGTGACGCGTCTCGTACCCCTCGACGTCGAATCCGGCGACCTCGAACTCGTGCGCGCCGACCTCGCGCACCTGGAGGTCGACGCGGTCCCGGAGGTAGTCGTGGACTTCGAGCAGGTCGTCGAGCAGGGACTTCGTCCCTTCGGGGCCGACGACTTCGAGGCGTTCCTCGCCGGCCAGCCAGCGCGCCTTCAGCAGGGGGAGGAGGTCGGCGACGTGGTCGAGGTGGTGGTGCGTCAACAGGACCGTCGAGACGTTCTCGTACCCGACGCCGGCCTGCTGGAGGCGGTGGAGGACGCCGCTCCCGCAGTCGACCAGCAGGCGGCGGTCCTCGTCCGAGAGCAGGATGCCCGTCTGGAACCGCTCGCCGGTCGGCATCGCGCTACCAGTACCGAGGAACGTGACTCGCATGTGCGTATCCCCGGTCGGACCGCCGAAAACGGCTTCGGTCGCCCGGTGGAGGTAACTGCCTGGACGCGAACGCTTCGAACGGGAACGCGATGGCGCACAGATTCGACGGAGGGGTCGACGCGACGGTGGGGACGGACGGCGGCGACGAGACCGCCGACGGCGCGAGCAGCGGCACCTCCGGACGAGCGTCGGCGTTCCGCGTCGCGACGTTCAACGTCCGGTACGACGAACCAGAGGACGGGCGCGACGCGTGGCCGAACCGGCGGGAGCGGGCGGTCGAACTGCTCGCGAGCCTCGACGCCGACCTCCTCGGACTGCAGGAGGCGCTCCCGGCGCAGTTCGACTACCTCCGCCGGCACCTCCCGGAGTACGAGTGGTTCGGCGTCGGTCGACGCGGCGGGGACGAGGGCGAGCACGTTCCGGTCGCGTACCGCCCGGACCGGTTCGACCGGGTCGACGCCGGCGCGTTCTGGCTCTCGGAGACGCCCGACGAACCGAGCGTCGGGTGGGACGGTCGCTGTCCCCGCGTCGTCACGTGGGTCGACCTCGAACTGGACGGCCGGCCGCTCCGCTTTCTCAGCGTGCATCTCGACCACGTGGGGGCGGTGGCGCGGCGTGAGGGCGCGGCCTCGGTCGCGGACCACGTCGCCGCCCTCGACGACCCCGCGGTCGTCGTCGGCGACTGCAACGCCCCGCCGGGGTCGGACGTCCTCGACCGGTTGACGGCGGGGGAGTTGCGGTCGGCGAGGGACGTCGCAGCGAGCGTCTCCGGCCCGGAGGGGACGTTCCACGGGTTCACCGGGACGCCCGGGGAGCGAATCGACCACGTCCTCCCGGCCGCCGCGTTCGACGTCGAGACCGCCCTGACGGTCGCGACGGACGCTCCCCACCCCTCCGACCACTTCCCCGTCGTCGCCGACGTGCGACGGAGGTGACGCCGGCGCTGCCGTCGGCGTCGACGTTCGACGACCGGGCGGACGACGACGGACACCGGGCCGTTCGTTTCACTTTCACTCCGGGGACACAATCCTCTTGTTCGCCGGCTTCCAACGGGAAATCGATGGATGGGAGAGCGCTGCTGGCGCGCGAGGGGTTCGACTTCGCCGAGGACGTCACCCTCCGCGACGAGGAGACGCTGGCGCTGCTCGAACCCGCGGTCAGGGAGTGGTGGGTCGAGGAGTTCGGCGAGTACGTCCCCGAGAACGGCGGCTTCTTCACGCCGCCCCAGCGCGAGGCGATTCCGCTCGTCCACGAGGGCGAGAACGCGCTCGTCGCCTCGCCGACGGGGTCGGGCAAGACCCTCGCCTCCTTCACCGCCATCCTCAACGAACTGTTCCGGCGCGAGCGCGAGGACGGCCTCGACAACTCCGTCTACTGTCTCTACGTCTCGCCGCTGAAGTCGCTCGCCAACGACATCCACCGGAACCTCGAACGGCCCCTGTCGGGCATCCGCGAGCGGATGGACGAACGCGGCGAGGGGGTCAGCGAGGTGCGCCACGCCATCCGCCACGGCGACACCGAGGACAGCGAGCGCCAGCGGATGCTGAAAGAGACGCCCCACGTCCTCAACACGACGCCGGAGACGCTGGCCATCCTGCTGAACTCGCCGAAGTTCCGCGAGAAACTCCGGACCGTCGAGTACGTCGTCGTCGACGAAATCCACAGCCTCGCGGACGGCAAGCGCGGCACTCACCTCTCGGTCAGCCTCGAACGGTTGGAGGACGTCGCCGAGACGTCGCCGACCCGCATCGGCTGTTCCGCGACGGTCGAACCGCTATCGGACATCGCGGAGTTCCTCGTCGGCCGCGAGTCGCCGGGCGGCCCCAGTCGGGAGTACGAGATAGTGGACACCCGGTTCGTCAGGGAGTTCGACCTGGAACTGCAGTGTCCGACCGACGACCTCGTCCACACGCCGCGGGACGTGGTCCAGGACCGGTTCTACGAGGGGCTCGACGAACTGATCGGAGAGCACATGAACACGCTCGTGTTCACGAACACGCGGTCGGGAGCCGAGCGCGTCCTCCAGAACCTCCGGGACCGCTTCGAGGCCTACGACGAGGACAACTCCGGCTGTCACCACGGTAGCCTCTCGAAGGAGGCCCGCCAGGAGGTCGAGGAGCGACTGAAGGCCGGCACGCTCGACGTGGTCACCACGTCGACGAGCCTCGAACTCGGCATCGACATGCCCCACGTCGACCTTGTGGTGCAGGTCGGCAGTCCGAAGTCGGTCGCCTCGCTGCTCCAGCGCGTCGGCCGCGCCGGCCACCGACTCGGCCAGACCGTCACGGGCCGGGTCGTCGCGCTCGACCGCGACGAACTCGTAGAGTGCGCCGTGATGCTGAAGAAAGCCGAAGAGGGCTTCGTCGACCGCGTGTTCGTCCCGGAGAACGCCCAGGACGTCGCGGCCCAGCACGTCTACGGCATGGCCATCAACGAGGTGCGCCGCGAGGCGGACGTGCGAGCGACGCTCCGGCGAGCGTACCCCTACCGGAACTACTCCGACGAGGAGTGGGCGTCGCTGATGCGCTATCTCACCGCCGACTACGAGGGACTGGAGGAGAAGAACGTCTACGCGAAGGTGTGGCGCGACGAGAACGACCCGCCGGACGGCGAGCACCACTACGAGGAGTTCCCGGTCGGCGAACCGCTGGTCGGCAAGCGCGGCCGCCTCGCGCGGGTCATCTACATGACGAACATCGGCACCATCCCCGACTCGTTCTCCTGCGACGTGTTCACTCGCGCGGACGACGAGTGGGTGGGCGACTTGGACGAGAACTACCTCGACACCCTGGAGAAAGGCGACGTGTTCGTCCTCGGGGGCCAGCACTTCGAGTTCCGCTACCGGCGCGGGTCGAAGGTGTACGTCGACCGCACGAGCGCTCGGCCGACCGTCCCCTCGTGGTTCTCCGAGCGCCTGCCCCTCTCCTACGACCTCGGACGCGCCATCCTCGACTTCCAGAGCGAACTGCTGGCGCGCCTGACCGACCGCGGCAAGCCCGCGGTCCGGGTGTGGCTCCGGGAGTTCCCGCTGGACGAGAACAGCGTGCGCGCCATCACCCGCACGTTCGACGAGCAGGTCCGGTACGCGGGACCGGAGAGCGTCAGCACCGCCGAACGCATCGCCGTCGAGGTGGAACTCGACCGCGACGAGTACGAGCGCCACTACTACGTCCACTCGAACTACGGCCGGAAGTTCAACGACGGCCTCTCCCGCGTCGTCGCCTACCGCTGTGCCAACGCCGCCAACACCAACGTCTCCGTGGCCGTCGCGGACAACGGCTTCACCGTCTCGATGCCCCTGAACAGGAAGGTCGACGTCGCGCGCATCCTCCGCGACGTCTCGCCAGACGAGGTGCGGAGCGACCTCCGGGCGTCGCTCGACGGCACCGAACTGCTCCAGCGGTACTTCCGCATCAACGCGACGCGGTCGCTGATGATACTCAAACGCTACAAGGGGTACGAGAAGTCCGCTAGCGAACAGCAGGTGTCGAGCGAGATGCTGCTCGGGTTCGCCCAGGACTTAGAGGAGTTCGCCGTCATCGAGGAGACGTACCGCGAGATAATCGAGGACAAACTCGCCGTCTCGGCCGTCGAGGACGTGCTCGCGGACGTCCAGTCCGGCGACGTCGAGGTCGTCCAGCAGCGGGTCGAATCGCCGACGCCCCGGGCGTTCGGCCTCGCCACGCTGATGGCCAGCGACGTGGTGCTCGCCGAGGACGAGAGCGCCGTCCTCCAGGAGTTCCACCAGCGCGTCCTGAACGAGATAGGTGGAGAGGGCGACGCGCTCGTCGAGTCAGATTGAAACGTTCGGACCGGGGATAGTTCTCCGTGAATCAACGCTACGTCGTCAACGTCGAGGCGGCGGTCGTCCGGGACGGCGAGTTCCTGGTCGCGCGCCGCGCCGAGAGCGAGGATCACGCCGCCGGGACGCTCTCGTTCGTCGGCGGTACGGTCGAGGGAATCGAGGAAGCCGAGGACGCGCTCGAACGCACCGCCCGCCGGGAGGTGCGCGAGGAGGTCGGGGTCGAGGTCGGCGAACTGCGCTACGTCGAGAGCGGGGCGTTCCTCGCCGACGGCGACCCCTGCGTGAACGTCGTCTTTCTCGGTCGTCACGAGTCCGGGACGGCCCGCCCCCGCGAACCGGAGGAGGTCGCCGAGGTGTTCTGGCTCACCGCCGACGAGGTGGCCGACCACCCGGACGCGCCGCCGTGGACCGAGGCGAGCGTCGAACGGGCCGAGCAGCGCCGGGCCGACCTCGGCTGGTAGCCTTCGGTCCGCGGGCGACCGGGACGTTTCGACGACCGCCGACTCGGGCGTCGCCGGGAGTGTCCCGTCCCGTAGCCGACGCTGGATTTCCACCCCTCGGCGTCGACCGAGACGCTTCAAAAACTGTTTTACAGCGCGGGAAGAAACGGTGCGTATGTTCACGCGGCTTTCGATTCCGACGCCGTTCGAGGTCGGACCAGTGAACGCCTACCTCGCGGGGCGGACGCTGGTCGACCCGGGGCCGGGGAGCGAGGAAGCATGGGCGACGCTGCTCGACGCGCTGGAGGAGCGGGAACTCGGCCCGACGGACGTCGAGCGAGTGCTCGTCACCCATCCCCACCCGGACCACTTCGGCCTCGCCGCGCGGCTTCGGGAGGCGGGGGCACGCGTCGTCGCCAGTCCCGGCACTGCGGAGATCATCCGGGACTTCGCCGCTCGACTGGAGTACGAACAGGAGTACTTCGTCGACTTCTTCGACCGGAACGGGATGGCTCGCACGACCGCGCAGACGGTGACCGACCTGCCGTCGGCGTACCTCTCGGTCGCGCCCGGCGTCGAGACGGATCGCGAACTCGACGACGGGGCGGTCATCGAGGTCCACGACACCGCCGTGACGGCCGAGGCGGTACAGGGCCACGCCCACGGCGAGACCGCGTTCACGTTCGAGGACGACGGCGAGTCGACGGCCATCGTCGGCGATCACGTCCTCCCCGACATCACGCCGAACCCGCTGCTCCAGCCGCCCGCCAGCGGTGACCGCCCGCGCGTCCTCCCGGCGTACAACCGCTCCCTGGAACGGCTGCGCGAGCGCGGGTTCGACCGCCTGCTGCCGGGCCACCGCGAGATCATCGACGACCCGACGAGGCGCATCGACGAGATACTCTCCGCCCACGAGGAGCGCACGCGAGAGGTGCGGGAACTCGTCGACGGCCCGACGACCGCGTTCGACGTGATGGAGGGGCTGTTCGGCGACCTTCCCGCGACGGAGCAGTTCCCCGCCATGAGCGAGGCGGTCGGTCACCTCGACGTGCTGGAGGAGCGCGGCGACGTCGAGCGACGCAAGCAGGGCGGCGTCTACGTCTACGAAGAGGTGGCAGCGTGAACGACCTGCAACCAGTCGCGCTCGGCGAGGAGAACGCCGACCTCGTCGTCCGGGGCGGACGCGTCCTCGTGCCGGAACTCGGGGAGTTCCAGGCCCGCGACGTCGCCGTCCAGAACAACCGGGTGGCGGCGCTGCCGGAGGACGGCGACGACGTCGTCGGCGAGGAGACCGAAGTCGTCAACGCCCGGGACCGCGTCGTCGCGCCGGGGTTCATCGACGCGCACACGCATCTCGACCTCCACCAGACGTTCGAGAACGCGTACCACTACGCCCTGGAGAGCGGCACGACGACCGTCGTCTCGGAGGTGACCGGGTTCGGTCCCGCGTTCGGCGCGGAAGGCGTCGAAGAGCTGCTGGCAGCGACCTCCTACCTGCCCATTCGCGTGGCGGCGACGGTGCCGCCCCAGCCGACCATCGACACGTTCGAACCCGCCCGGGAGGACCCCGACGAACTCGCCGACTTGCTCGGCGACCCCCGCATCGTCGGCGTCGGCGAGACCGACTGGATTCACGCGGTCGGCCGGGACACGCCCGCGGAGCGACTGTACGAGCGGGCGGCCCGCGAGGGCAAGACCGTCACCGGCCACGGTGCGGGCTGCTCGGACGAGAAACTCCAGGCGTTCGCCTCCATCGTCGACGACGACCACGAGGCCATCTCCGGCGAGGGAATCGTCGAGCGCGTCGCGAACGGCATCCACGCCATCGGGCGGTACGGCTCCATCCGCGACGACGTGGCCGCCGTCGGCGACGCCTACGAGGAGGTCGGCGCGAGCGAACTGTCGCTGTCGACCGACGGGATGTGGCCGCGGGAACTCGTTCGCGAGGGGTACATGGACGTCGTCGTCCGGCGAGCCATCGAGGAGGGCGTCGCGCCCGCCGACGCGCTCCGCATGGCGACGCTGAACCCCTCCCGCCACTTCGGGCTGGCCGACCGCGGCTCGCTCGCGCCGGGTAACCTCGCGGACATCGTCGTCATCGACGACCTCGAATCGGTCAACGTCACGACGGTCGTGGCGGACGGCGAGGTCGTCTACGACAACAACGAGACGACGGTCGCGCCCCGCGCCTACGAGTACCCCGACCGGTTCTACGACAGCGTCGACGTGAGCACCGACCCCGGCCAGTTCCGGGTGCCCGCGAACGCCGCCGCAGACGGGGCGGTCAGGGCAATCGAACACGACCACGGTCTCGTCTCGCTGGCGACGACCGTCGAACCGCCCCGCGAGGGCGACGACCTCGTCGCCGACCCCGAGTCCGACCTCCTCAAGGCGGTCCTGCTCGACCGCCACCCGGACGGCGACGGCACCGGGTTCGCCGGCTTCCTGACGGGGTTCGGCGCGTTCGAGGGCGCGGTGGCGACCAGCGTCGTCTGGGAGGTGCCGGGCGTGCTCGCGGTCGGCAGCGGCGAGGACCTCCGGACCGCAGTCGCCCACGTCAACGAGATGGGCGGCGGCTGGGCGGTCGTCGACGACGGCGAGGTGGTCGCCGAACTGCCGGCGCGCGTCGCCGGCGTCTGCTCGGACCTCGAAGTCGAGGAGACGGCGAAGCTGTACGACGCCGTCGCGAGCGCGCTCCGGACGCTCGGCGCGACGGCCGACCGGCCGATGCTCGCGCTCCAGACGCTCACGTTCCCCGGCGTCCCGGCGCTGAAGCTGTCGTTCTCGGGCTACGCCGACGTCTTCGCCCGCGAGACGGTCGGACTGACGCCCGAGTAGCTACTCCTCGCTCCCGTCGCTTCCGGATTCTTCGGTCGACTCGTCGGTCGGCGTCTCGCCGGCCTCGCGGCTGTGCTCCCGGATGGTCCGTATCTGCTCGTACGGGAAGAAGTTCCGCCCTCCGTCCCGTGCCAGCCAGACCCCGGTTTCGTAGAACTCCACGTCGTGGCCCTCGACCGGCGAGACGATGTTCCGGCCGCCGTCGCCGCGTTCGCTCGGTACGAGGTAGACGTCGTACACTTTCTCCCCCATGGAGCGCGGTACGCCGAACGACGCCAAAACGGTGCTGGCTCGCCCCCCGTCGCGTCCGCGGCGTCCGTCCCGCGGGTCCGTCGCCGGCGTCGGGTCGTCGGGGCCGACCGCCCCCGGTCTTTTGGCGTTCGCGCGCGAAGCCCAGCGCATGACGGACCGGACCAGAGCGCACGTGTTCGTCTCCGGGACGGTACAGGGCGTCTACTACCGCGCGAACACCCGCGACGCGGCCAGAGAGCGGGGCGTCGACGGATGGGTGCGGAACCTCTCGGACGGCCGCGTCGAGGCCGTCTTCGAGGGTCCCGGTGACGCCGTCGACGAGATGGTCCAGTGGTGCGAGACCGGCAGTCCCGCCGCCGACGTCGAGGACGTCGAGGTGGAGTACGGCGACCCCGAGGGCGAGGACGGGTTCCGAATCCGTCGCTGACTCCGCCCCGTCGACCGGCGAGCCTCGACGGTTCGTCCGGGGTCGCCGTCAGTTCCGCAGGTAGTGGAAGACGTAGGTCTGGGCGTAGCCGGCGTACTGGCCGCCGAACCGCTCGCGGATCGCGCGCGACGTCTCGGCGTACGACCCGCGCGCGCAGTCCGGGTAGTGCTCCTCGATCGCGGACCGAATCCACGTGTCCAGCGGGACGGCTTCGAGGTAGTCGAGCGAGAAGAGGAGGACGCAGTCGGCCACCTTGTCGCCGACGCCGACGAACTGCTTCAGCGCGTCGCGGGCGTCCTCGTAGGACAGTCCGCGCGCGTCGTCCGCGGTCGCATCGCCGGAGGCGACCAGTTCGGCGGTTCGCCGGACGTACGGCGCGCGGTAGCCGAGGCCGAGGTCCCGCAGTTCGGATTCGGTCGCGGCGGCGAGCTGGTCCGGCGTCGGGAACGCGTGGTACGTCTCGCCGTCGAACGCGACCGCGTCGCCGTACTCGCGGGCCAGCGCGGTCTGCATGTCGTAGATGCGTTTCACGCGCATCTGGGCCGAGCAGATGAACGAGACGAGACAGGGGAAGAAGGGGTCGCGGACGAGACGCATCCCCGAGTAGGCGTCGAAGGCGGCGTCGACCAGCGAGTCGTCGGGCGTCGCGTCGACGATCGCCGCGAGGTCGTCGTCGAGGCGCAGCAGGTCGAACAGGAGCGGTTCGGCGTCGGTCGTCGCCTCCCACTCGACGACGCCGTCGCGCTGGCGGGCGCGCACTACCTCGCCGTCGACGGTGGCGTGGTACCACGCCGACCCGCCGTACGCGCCCGTCGTCTCGTACATTCGGCCGTCTTCGCGCCGCCAGACGTAGCTCTGGCCGCTCTCGACTGTCGACTGGAGGTCGAACCCGCCCGGCAGGTCGGCGACGGGAATGGAACCGGAAGCCATCGCTCTCCGAGAGACGCCGGACGGGAGCAAGTCTTTCGCTTCGGACGAGACGCCGACATAATGCGAGGGCTTCTCTCACACCCCTAGAAACGCCGTACGGCGGCCGTGAGACGCCCGATTTCGACCGGCGGATCGAATCGAGGGCCAAACTTCATACTGTTGGCGATACAACACCCGGTGGGACCATGAACTGCAGAGTCGTCGTCGAGGCCGCGATTCCGGTGTACGACGTGGAGACGCCGGACGAGGCGGTGCGGATCGCCATCTCGAAGACTGGCGAGTTGCTGAACCCGGACCTGAACTACGTCGAGATCAACATGGGCGAGCGCACCTCGCCGTCGGGCGAGGAACTCCCCCCGGCGTTCATCGCCGCGGACGAGGCGCTCGTCGCGCTCGAACTCGAGATGACGGTGTTCAACGTCGAACGGGAAGAGCACGCCTCCCGCATCGCGCGCAAGGAGATCGGCCAGCGCCTCGAGAACATCCCGCTGACGGTCCTCGAAGTGGAGATCATCGAGGAGGACGAATCCGAAGACGAGAGCGAGGAGTCGGCCGACGAGTCCGACGCCTCAGACGAGTCCTCGGACGAGGACGACGTTCTCCCCGAGTTCGAAGACCTCATCGAGTGACCGCCGAGCGGACGGCCGCGGTCCGGGTCGCAGTCGTACGGGGACAGGGGTTTCCGTCTCTCTCCTGCAGTTCGAGTTGACGGCCGTCGGTAGACGTGCGATTTTATCAGACGAGCGGTCGAGGTACCACCCATGAGCGTCAGCTTCGACTTCGACGGACGGGTCGCGCTCGTCACGGGCGCGAGCGGCGCGCTCGGCAGCGCCGCGTGCGAGGCGTTCGCCGACGCGGGTGCGACCGTCTGTGCGACCGACGTGGTGGAACCGGACGAGGAGGACGCGCTGCTCGACCCGGAGACGGTCGACTTCTACCGGGGTGACCTCACCGACGAGTCGGAGGTCGAGGCGGTCGTCGAGCGAGTGGTCGACGACCACGGCGGCGTCGACGCGCTGGCGAACGTCGCCGGCACCTGGAAGGGCGGGTCGCCCGTCGAGGAGACGGACGTGGCGACGTTCGACCTCCTGTTCGACGTGAACCTGAAGACGGCGTTCCTCGCCAGCAAGCACGCCCTGCCGCACCTCCGGGAGCGTTCGGGGGCCATCGTCTCCGTCAGCGCGCACTCCTCGCTCCGGGGCGGCGAGGGCGACGGTCCCTACCGGGCGTCCAAGGCCGGCGTTCGCCTGCTCACGGAGACGCTCGCCGAGGAGAACGAGGGCGAGGTCCGGGCGAACGCCGTCATGCCGAGCGTCATCGACACTCCGGCGAACCGCGAGATGATGCCGGACGCCGACCACGAGACGTGGGTGGACCCGGCCGACATCGCCGAGGTGATGCTGTTCCTCTGCAGCGACGCGGCGAGCGTGACCAGCGGCGCGGCGGTGCCGGTGTACGGGGAGGCCTGACCCGACCGCGCGACCGCGGCGTCGTCGGCGCGGCGCTATCTTTCGGGCCGATACGAATAAGCGATAGCGAACGATTCCTCCGGATAATAAATACCGTATGGCTTATGAATCGAGGTTAGGAAGGCCCGTACACACATGGCACAGAGAGAGACGTGGACGACGCGACTAGGATTCATCCTCGCCGCAGTGGGGAGCGCCGTCGGACTCGGTAACATCTGGGGGTTCCCGTTTCAGGCCGGCAGGAACGGCGGGGCGGCGTTCCTGCTCGTCTATCTGGTCGTCGTGCTTCTCGTCGGCCTGCCGGCGATGCTGATGGAGTTCGTCGTCGGACGCCGGAGCAAGAAGAACCCCGTCGACGCGTTCCGAGAACTCGGCTACGGTAGCTGGACGTTCGCCGGCGCGCTGACCGCGTTCATCGCCTTCTGGATACTCTCGTTCTACAGCGTCGTCGGTGGCTGGGTCATTCGCTACCTCGTCGGTAGCGTGACCGGCGCGTACTTCGGCGGAACCGAAGTCGGGAACTACTTCCTGAGCATCGCGATGGGACCGGACGCCGTGGCGTTCCACGCGCTCTTCATGCTGCTGTCCGTCGGCATAGTCGCGCTGGGCGTCTCCGACGGCATCGAGCGGGCGACCAAACTGATGGTGCCGAGCGTCGTCGTCCTGCTCGTCGGCATCGCCGTCTGGGCGGCGACGCTGACCAACGCGGGGGCAGGGTACGACTTCTACCTCTCGCCGGACCTCGGGGAAGTCCAGTGGGGCACGGTCATCCCGTACGCCGTCGGGCAGGCGTTCTTCACGCTCTCGCTCGGGATGGGTGCGATGATAACGTACGCGTCGTACCTCGGCGAAGACGACAGTCTGCCGGCCGACGGCGGCATCATCGTCGTGCTGAACACGCTCGTCGGCGTGCTCGCCGGTTTCGTCGTCTTCCCGGTCCTGTTCCACTACGACCCGAGCATCGACCTCTCGGGTGCCGGCGGCTCCGGCACGGCGTTCACGACGCTGAGCAGCGCGTTCGCGGGGCTGGGTGGCGTCGGACGGGTGCTCGCGTCCGTGTTCTTCTTCGTCCTGCTCATCGCCGCGCTGTCCAGTTCCATCAGCCTCCTCGAGGTCGTAACCTCCTACGTCCTCGACAACACCGACTACGAGCGGTCCAGCGTCTCCGTCGGGGCCGGGTCGGCCGTCTTCCTGTTCGGCCTGCCGGCCGCGCTCGGACTGAACTGGCTCGGCCTGCAGAACGCCAGCGGCATCGATACGCTCACCTGGTACAACGACATCGCGTACAACCTCCTGTTGCCGCTCTCGGTCCTCGCCGTCGCGGTGTTCGTCGGCTGGGTGTACGGCCGGGACGCGCTCGACGAGATACGCCGGGGCTCGGGGACCGCCAACTGGTTCGACGTGACCTGGCTCTGGTTCGTCCGCCTGGTCGTCCCCGCCGGCATCCTCTTCACGCTCGTCCTCGGCGTCCAGACGCTGCTCGTGAACGCGCAGGTGCTCGCCGGTCCCGTGTTCGAGTTCGGCTGAGAGCCCGGCGCTGGCCGCGGTCGAGACGTTCTTCTGTACTGGGACTATCGGGATGGATGATATCAATCGCATTTTTTATAAGCTAGTCTTGGGTTGGGACGGATACGCATGGCACAACGTGAAACGTGGGCGTCCAGGGTCGGATTCATCCTGGCCGCCGTCGGTAGCGCAGTCGGTCTCGGAAACATCTGGCGGTTCCCGTACATGACTGCGGAGTACGGTGGCGCGGCGTTCCTGGTCGTGTACCTCATCGCCGCGTTCGGCATCGGACTTCCGGCGATGCTCGCGGAGTTCGCCATCGGACGGAAGGCCAAGAAGAACGTCATCAACGCTTTCGAGGGCATCGGATACCCGGCGTGGCAGATAATCGGCTTGCTCGGGCTGGTAACGGGGTTCTGGATACTGTCGTACTACAGCGTCGTCGGCGGCTGGGTCATCCAGTACGTCATCGGCACGGTCCAGGGCGCGTACTTCGGTAACCCCGAGGCGTACTTCGGAAGCATCTCGACCGGCACGTCGACCATCGTCTTCCACGCCGTCTTCATGGCGCTGACCGTCGGCATCGTCGCGCTCGGCGTCGAGGACGGTATCGAAGCCGCGACGAAGCTGATGGTCCCGTCCATCCTCGTCATCCTCGCCGGCCTGGCCGTCTGGGGCGCGACCCTCCCCGGCGCGATGGAGGGCTTCGAGTACTTCCTCAACCCGAACTTCGACGCGCTCGTGTCGAACCTCGACACCATCATCCCGTTCGCGGTCGGGCAGGCGTTCTTCTCGCTGTCGCTCGGGATGGGCGTGATGATAACGTACGCGTCGTACCTCGGCAAGGACGACAACCTCGGCATGGACGGTAGCCTCATCGTCATTCTGAACACGTCCGTCGGCGTGCTCGCCGGCCTCGTCGTCTTCCCGCTCCTGTACGCGCAGGGCGTCGACCCGGGCAGCGCCGGTGCCGGCGCGGTGTTCATCAGCATGGCGACGGCGTTCGCGAAGCTTCCGGCGGGGACGATTATCGGGCTGATATTCTTCCTCGTCGTCCTCGTGGCGGCGCTGTCGTCGGCGATAAGCCTGCTGGAGGTCGTCGTCTCCTACGTGGTCGACAACTACGCCATCGGTCGCGTACCGGCCACCGCCGCGCTCGGCCTGGTCATCTTCCTGCTGGGCCTTCCGAGCGCGATGAGCCTCGACACCTTCGGGCTGTACGACACCGTCGCCAACAGCCTGCTGCTGCCGCTCGGCGTGACGCTCATCGTCACGTTCGTCGGCTGGGTGTTCGCCGGTGGAGCAATCGAGGAACTTCGTCAGGGCACCGACGGCCTCGGGTCGCTCGGGCCGGCGTGGCTGTGGCACGTCCGCACCGTCGTCCTGGTCGCCGTCGTCGGAACGCTCGCGCTGAGCTTCATGGAGTTCCTGTAGGGTCGTTCGTTCGGGCGCGACCCTGACGACGGTTCCTAGCCGAATGCGAATTTTTCCCGCCGTATCCAATCGAATAGTAACTCTCCCGTCCCGTTCGCCGACGTTGTACCGAGTTGACGGTTTTCAATCCCGAAACCCTCTTGGTCCGGCAGCGAGCGACAGGATGACATGACACGCGAATCGTGGACCACTCGACTCGGTTTCATCCTCGCCGCCGTCGGGAGCGCGGTGGGGCTCGGTAATCTCTGGCGATTCCCCTGGATGACGGCGGAGAACGGCGGAAGCGCCTTTCTCGTCGTCTACCTCGGCATCATCCTGTTGGTCGGCGTTCCCGGACTCCTCGCGGAGTTCGTCATCGGTCGCCGTTCCAAGCGCAACCCGGCCGGCGCGCTCTACCGGCTCTCCAACGGCTCCGGCTCGTGGGGAATCGTCGGCCTGCTCGGCGTGTTCACCGCGCTCGTCCTCCTCTCGTTCTACAGCGTCGTCGGCGGCTGGATACTCCGGTACGTCGGCGCGAGCGTCACCGGCGCGTACTTCGGTAACCCCGGCTACTTCAGCGCCATCGACTTCGGAGTCGAGGCCGCGGTGTTCCACGTCGCCTTCCTCGGACTGACGGCCCTCATCGTCGTCGGCGGCGTCCGGAGCGGTATCGAGAAGGCGACGACGGTGATGACGCCGCTCATCGTCGTCATGCTGGCCGCGCTCGCGGTCTGGGCCGTCTCGCAGTCCGGGGCCGACGCCGGCCTCGCGTTCTACCTCGACTTCGACGCCGACTACCTGCAGGCCAATCCCATTTCGGTGCTCCGGGCCGCGGCCGGCCAGGCGCTTTTCACCCTCTCGCTCGGCGTCGGAACGATGATAACGTACGCCTCCTACCTCGGCGAGGACAACAGCCTCGCGTTCGACGGGAGCGTCATCGCCATCCTCAACACGGGCGTGGGCGTTCTCGCCGGGCTCGTCGTCTTCCCCCTACTGTTCGCGCTCCAGGGCGGCCTCTCGGAGACGGCGGCGGGCGGCGGTCCGGGTGCGCTGTTCGTCAGCGTCGCGAGCGCCTTCCAGCAGGTCCCGTTCGGTCAGCTGCTCGCCGTCGGCTTCTTCGGCGTCGTCCTCCTGGCGGCCCTCTCCAGTTCCATCAGCATGCTCGAGATACCGGTCGCCTACCTCGTCGACGAACACGACCTCTCGCGGCGGTCGGCGACGCTCGGCCTCTCCGGACTGATTCTCGTGACGGGGACCGTCTGCGCGCTCAACCCCGACCTGTTCGCGACCGTCTCGGGCCCCGTGGTCGACGTCCTGCTCACCGCCGGGCTGGCGGGCTTCCTCGTGTTCGCAGGCTGGGTGCTCGGCGGCGACGCGCTCGCGGAGTACGGAACCGGGTCGGGCCGGATAGCGCGGGCGCTCGGCGTTCCCTGGCTCTGGAGCATCCGTACCGTCCTGCCCGTGTTCCTCCTCGTGACGCTCGGACTGAGCCTCGGACTGGTGTGACTCACGTTGGGACGACCGACCGGCCGTACGTTCCGACGGACCCGCCCGCCGCGAACCGGTCGCCGGGAACGCGGCCGTCGCTTTCCCGGTGAAGAGAACGTCGGCAGTGGCTCACGTTCGGCAGCGGCTCAGGCCCGATGGAACGGCGTCTCGGCGACCGTCGCGCGGAGGTCCGCGATCGCCTCGCGCTCGACGCCGTCGGAGAGGGCGGCCATCAGGGCGTGGACCTCCTCGCGGTCGACCTTGATTCCCTCGCGGCGCAGGGCGTCGCCCGGTCGGTCCTGAACCTCCCTGAGCGTCCCGACCGCGAGCAGGAACGGGATGACCCACGCGACGAGGCGGTTGCCCTTCGTCTCCGGCATCGCCTCCAGGTACGCGAGGGCGTCGTCGGCGTAGCTCTCGGCGCGTTCCGCCGTGCGCTCGACGACCGCGGCGACCGCCTCGGCGTGCTCGGGGTCACAGAGGTCGTCCTGCGGGACGCCGTGGGCCTCCAGCCACGACGCCGGGAGATAGACGTTGTTCTCCTCGTGGTAGTCGGCGTGTACGTCCTTGGCGACGTTGACGAGTTGCAGGAGGAGCGCGAACGACTCGGCCGTCTCGCGCATGCGCACGGCTCGTTCGGGGTCGGCGTCGCGAGAGACCAGGTTCGTCACGAGTTCGCCGACGGTCCCGGCGACGTAGTAGCAGTACTCTTCGAGTTCCTCGACGGTCCCGATGCGGAGACCGCCGGCGTCGCTGTGCTCGTCGACGAACGTCGCCATCCCGCCGACGAGTTCCCGGACCGGCGGACGGACGGCGCTGCGAACCGACGCCGGGCGCGTTTCGAACGTGGCGACGACTCGCGGCGCGTTGGCGACGACGTCCCAGTCGTCGCCGCCGTCGTCCGGAATCCACTCTTCGACGTCGGTCGAGAAGTCGGCAGCGTCGGTCGGGTCGTCGGGGTCGAGCACCCGCGCGTACAGTCGGAGCAACTCGGCCTGTTCGTCCGGCGGAACGTGGCCCGCGTCCTCGATAGTGTCGGCGACTCTGCAGAGGAGGTATCCGACGCCGATAGCGTCTGCCATGGGCGCTTCCAGTAGATCGATGGTGATAGCGAACGTCCGTGAGACCCCCTGAACCGCGTCGTGACACCAGTCGAGGTCGGCGCGGTGAGCGTCGTCGAACGTCGTGGTTGATGTTCGTCCGTCCATTCGTGAGACCAAACCGCCATTTGCTTCGACGGGTTAGGATAAAACATCTGGGGCTGACGACTCCGATGTCAGCCGGTGCGAACGTCCGCCGGAGTCGACGCCGTCAGTAGTTGAGGTCGTCGGTGTAGTAGTCGAGCGCGAGGACGGCGAAGACGCCGACGAGAGCGGCGACGACGACGGCGGCGACGGTCGGTCCGGTCCAGCCGTCGAGCAGTCCCGGATGGTCGTACGTGCCGTTCACCACTCTCACGACCTGCTGTGCCGGGTAGCGCAGCGCGCCGACCATCAGGCTGACGAGGAAGGCGAGCGTGGCGAACCGGTAGTGCTCCAGCGCCCACGAGACGACGCGGGAGACGGTGAGGAGACCGAGCACGGCCCCGACCATGAACGTCGTGACGGGCGTCCCCAGTTCGACCACGTGCGCGAAACTCCCGCCCCCGACGAGGTCCAGCACCGCACTCAGGAACTCGTGGAGCGTCCCCGAGAGGTAGGTGTACAGGCCGAACAGCATCAGCAGGAGCGCTCCCGACACGCCCGGCAGTATCATCGCACAGATGGCGATGGCACCGCCGAAGAAGACCAGCGCCAGCGAGGGCGACGCGGCCTGCGTCTCGGACGCGCCGGCGACGAGGAAGGCGAGGGCGAACCCGGCGACGGCGGCGCCGATGCGGAGCGGCGTCGTTATCGCCACCTCCCGGTACAGGACGACGGCGGACGCGAGGACGAGGCCGAAGAAGAACGCGAACATCAGCGCCGGGACCGTCTCGTCGGCGTAGTCGACCAGTCCGGTCACCGTCACCACGGCCGTGACGATACCCGTGCCGAGCGCGAGCAGGAAGCCGACGTCCATCTCCTTCAGCATCGCCCACGCCTCGGCGCGGGCGTCGGCGTCGTAGAACTGGAGGAGCGACGAGACGAGGCGAGGGTCGAACGAAGCGATGGCGGAGATGAGGCGTTCGTAGATACCCGTGATGAGCGCGATAGTGCCGCCGGAGACGCCCGGCACGGCGTCGGCAGCGCCCATGCACAGTCCCTTCAGGTAGACGGACAACCAGGCACGCATTGGCCCGGCGTTTCCGGGCCAGTCAAAAAACCGTTCCCATCTCCCGGTCGCGTCGGTGTCGTCGGTCATCGGCGCGGAAGTACGCCCGGCGTCGCTATCAGCCTTCGGTCCGACGGAGCGCTCACTCGAAGTCGTCGAGCGTCGTCCGCTGGCCGGTCCGGACCTCGCTGACGAGCGCGCCCTCCGTGTCGAGGCCCAGCACGCGCTCGGTGGCGGCGCCGACCGCCCCGGTTTCGTCGGCGGGGGCGTACGCGCCGAGTCGCCACTGGTCGTGCTGGACCTGCTGGAGCGCGCGGACGAGCGTCGACTGGCGGGCGAGCGGGCGGACCTCCCCGTTGACGATGACCCGCGAGGACGACTCCTTCATGCCGGGGCGGCTCGGCACGTCCAGGACGACGTGTTCGGGGTCGACGCCCGCGTCCGCGGCGACGTCGCGCTCGAACTCCCGGATGGTCTCGTGGTCGGCGTCGACCACCTCGTCCGGCACGTCGTCCATCTCCGCCCAGACCGCGCGCTTGTAGAGGTCCCGCTGGGAGAGGCGACGGGCGTACTCGGTCGTGTCGGGGTTGGTCCGGAGCGCCACGAGCAGGTCGTGGTCGTCCATCCGGCGCAGGTCGTCGGCGGTCACGTCGGGCGCGTCGAGGAGGCGCTCGCTCGCGCGCTGGACCATCGCCTTGCTGATGCGGGTGACGTGGTGGGTGTACACGGTCGGATTCATCAGCGCGCGGGCGACGAGCAGGCTCTCCGCGGTCTGGACGTTGCCCTCCGCGAGGACGAGTTCGCCGTCGATGAACGTCAGTTCGTGGACCAACCGTTCGTGGTCGATGGTGCCGTAGGGGACGCCGGTGTGGTGGGCGTCCCGGACGAGGTAGTCCATCCGGTCGACGTCCAGTTCGCCCGAGACGAGCTGGCCGAGTTCCCCCTCGCCGGCGATGAGGCCGGCGATGGCGTCCGGGTCGAGGTCGTGGTCGCGGAGCACGCCGCCGACCGTCGAGTCGACCAGCAGGTCCGCGACGTCGTCGTGATACTTGCCCGTGTGCCGGTAGACGAGCTCCTCGACGGTGTGGCTGTACGGGCTGTGGCCCACGTCGTGCAGTATCGCGGCGGCGCGCACCCGCTCGGCCTGGACGCCCTCGATGCCCAGGTTGTCGAGCGCCTGGCAGGCGAGGTGGTAGACGCCCAGGCTGTGTTCGAAGCGCGTGTGGTTCGCAGAGGGGTAGACGAGCCGGGCCGTCCCGAGCTGTTTGATGTGGCGCAACCGCTGTACTGCGGGCGTGTCGAGCAAGTCCCGGGCGACGCCCTCGACCTGGATGTGGTCGTGGACGCTGTCCTTGATCGTCTTCATTGCGAGAGGATTGGTCCGTCATGGTATAAAAACTGAAGGACGAGCGAGAAGCGACGTTCGTCGGGCGAACCGGACGACGAGGAACGCAAGCGTTTACACGCCCGAACGCGCACCTCGACGTATGACGACGTTTCTCTCGGGGGGGACGGGCACCCCCAAGCTGCTCGACGGCGCGGGCGACGTCTTCTCGCCCGCCGAGACGACCGTGGTCGGCAACACGGGCGACGACGTGGAACTCGGCGGCCTGCTCGTCTGTCCGGACGTCGACACCGTCCTCTTCCAGCAGGCCGGCGAACTCGACCGGGAGACGTGGTGGGGCATCGCCGACGACACGACGGCGACCCACGACGAACTCCGTCGGCTCGCCGAGTCGGCCGACCTGGCGGGCGGGCCGCGCTACCTGCCCGACGAGCGCCAGACCGCGGGCCGCCGAATCGCGCGCTGGCGGCGGTTCTCCGGCGTCGCGGAGTTCATGGAGATCGGCGACCGCGACCGCGCGGTCCACGTGACCCGGACCGGACTGCTCGACGAGGGACGCACGCTCACGGAGACCACCCGAACGCTGGCGGACGCGTTCGACGTGCCGCTCGACCTCGTGCCGATGAGCGACGACCCGGTGGCGAGCATCGTCCACACGCCCGAGGGGCCGATGCACTTCCAGGAGTTCTGGGTCGCCCGGCGCGGCGACCCCGAGGTCGTGGACGTGGAGTTCCGCGGCGCGGACGAGGCCGAGCCGGCGCCACCGGTGCTCGACGCGCTCCGCGGCGAGACGGTCGTCGTCGGTCCCTCGAACCCGGTGACCAGCATCGGGCCGATGCTCGCCGTCGACGGCGTCCGCGAGGCGCTCGACGACGCGACGGTGGTCGCCGTCTCGCCGTTCGTCGAGGACCGCGTGTTCTCCGGCCCAGCGGCGGAGCTGATGGCGGCGGTGGGCTACGACCCGAGCACGGCCGGCGTCGCCGCGGCCTACCCGTTCGCGGACGCGTTCGTGCTGGACGACGCAGACGGCACGGACCTGGACCGGACCGTCGTCCGCACCGACACCGAGATGAACGACGCCGAGGACGCCGGCCGGGTCGCGCGAGCGGTCGCCGACGCCCTCGCGGAGGTGGCGTGATGTTCGACCCCAGGGTCGCCGCCGCCAGCCTCAGCGGCGAGTCGGACGCCGAGTGGGCGCGCGCCGCCGAAGCGCACGTCGGCGCGGCGTTCCTCGGCGGTATCGCGCTCGACGACCCGACCCGGGCGGCGGCCCGCGAACTCGTCGCCCGCGACCGCGAGGAGTTCCTGCCCGACGACCCCGTGGCGTTCGTCGACCGCCAGCTCGGGGCGCTCGACGACGCGCCGCTCCGGCCCGGATTCAACGTCCGCGCGGCGTCGCCGGAACCGGTCGGGGCGGTCGCCGCGGTCTGTCGGCGTCACGGCGCGATGCTGGAGGTCAACGCCCACTGCCGCCAGGACGAGATGTGCGCCGCGGGCGCCGGGGAGGCGCTGCTCCGGGATCCCGACCGCCTCTGCGGACAGGTCCGGGCGGCCGCCGACGCCGGCGCGACGGTGAGCGTGAAGGTCAGGACGGAGGTCGCGGGCGTCGACCTCCCCGAACTCGCCGGGCGCGTCGCGGCGGCCGGCGCGGACGCCGTCCACGTGGACGCGATGGACTCCGAGGCGGTCGTCGCCGACGTGGCGGCCGCCGTCCCGGACGACTGCTTCGTCGTCGCGAACAACGGCGTCCGGGACGCCGCGACCGTCCGGGAGTACCTGGATTACGGCGCGGACGCCGTCAGCGTCGGTCGGCCGAGCGACGACCCCGCCGTGCTCGAACGGGTCCGGCGGGCGACGGCGGAGTGGTTCGAGGACGAGCGGACGGAGGCGCGACCGTGACGCCCGCCGAGAACGCCCAGCTCGCGCTCCTGCTGGAGGTCTCCGGGACGCCCAAGCCGGGGAACGTCGACCGCGAGCGCGACCTGCCGGACCTCCGGTTCGAGCACTTCCTCGCGGGCGCGGTCGGCGCTGGCGCGGGCCTCCGGGCCGCCGAGTCGGGCGCGCCGGTGGGCGAGGCGTTCGAGCGCGCCGTGGCCGGGATGAGCCGGCAGGAGGGCGACAACACCCAGTTCGGCGCGCTGCTGTTGGTCGTTCCGCTCGTGAGCGCCGCGAGCGAACGCGGGGCGGTGACGCCGGACGCCGCGACGGCGGTGGTGGAGGCGACGACGGTCGACGACGCGGCGAACTTCTACCGGGCGTTCGAGCACGTGGACGTGTTCGTCGACGACCCGCCGGAAGACGCCGCGGACCTCGACGTGCGACGCGGCGCGGACGCGGTGCCGGCGGTCGAGGAGCGCGGGACGACCCTGGCCGACGTGATGGCGCTCTCCGCGCCGGAGGACGGGGTCGCCCGCGAGTGGACGACGGGGTTCGCGCGCACCTTCGACGGAGTGGAGCGCCTCGCGGAACTCGACGGCCCGCTCTCGGACCGGACGGCCCGGCTCTTCCTCGAACTGCTCGCCGACGAACCGGACACCCTCGTCGCGAAGCAGGCGGGCGAGGAGGCCGCCGAGCGCGTCAGCGAGCGAGCGGCGGCCGCCCTCGCCGGGGAGACGGACCCCGGGGCGCTCGCGGACGACCTCGTCGCGGAGGGCCTGAACCCGGGGACGACCGCCGACGTCGTCGCGGCGGCGCTGTTCGTCGCGCTGGAGCGCGGGGAGGTGTCGGTGTGACCGACTGGCCCGTCGACCTCCGCGGGGTCACCGAGTCCGTCGTCACCACGCTCGGACCGAACGGGCTGTGGAACGTCGCGGCGCTCGGACTCCACGCCGGCGACCCCGTGACCGCCCGGACGTGGGGCAACACCCGGACCCGGCGGAACTTCCACCGGCAGGGTGGCGGCGTCGTCCAGTTCGTGTCCGACCCCGTCGTCTTCGCCGACGCGGCGCTCGCCGTCCGCGAGGAGCCGGACCCGGTGCTCGACGCCGCGGACGCGTGGGTCGAGGTCGAGGTGGAGCGGGTGGGTTCGGGGGAGTCCGGCGACGCGCGCTGGGAGGAGTGGGAGCTTCGTCCCGTCGAATCGCGGGTCGAGCGCGAGACGGTGCCGACGACGAACCGGGGGTTCTACGCCGTCATCGAGGCGACCGTCGCGGCCTCTCGGCTGGACGTTCCGACGTACGACGCGGCGGAACTCCGGTCGCGGCTGGCGTACTTCGAGTCGGTGGTCGAGACCTGCGGCGGCGAGCGCGAGCGCGAGGCGTTCGAGCGGGTCCGCGAGCAGGCCGACTGGTAGTCCGCGACGGAGCCGAACGAATGCATTTAAGGGTGACAGCGAGCAAACGACCGGTATGGCGATAAAACCGGACTACGTCAAGAAGACCGGGACCATCCTCCTGGAGCGATACCCGGACGCGTTCACGACGGACTTCGAACAGAACAAAGACAGCGTACAGAAGCTGACGAACATCGACTCGAAGGGCGTTCGCAACCGCATCGCCGGGTACGTCACCCGGAAGAAGTAGGGTTTTTCGCGACGGCGGCAGTTTCTGAGCGCGTCGAAAGCTACTTGCACGGACGTAGGTTAGACGTTCGCACATGAGTGTACGAGTCGGTATTCTCGGCGGTACGGGAGCGGTCGGACAGCGGTTCGTTCAGCTACTCGACGGCCACTCCGAGTTCGAACTGGCGACGATAACGGCGAGCGAGAACAGCGCCGGCAAACCGTACAGCGAGGCGGCCAAGTGGCGCGTCGACTCGCCGATCCCGGACGACGTCGGCGACCTCACGGTGCGCGCGACCGAACCCGAGGCGGTTCCGGACGACCTCGACCTTCTCTTCTCCTCGCTGCCCTCCGGCGTGGCCGCCGACGTCGAACCGTCGTTCGCCGAGGCGGGCTACGTCGTCTCCTCGAACTCCTCGAACGCCCGGATGGCCGACGACGTCCCGCTCGTCATCCCGGAGGTCAACCACGGCCACTTAGACCTCATCGAGGTCCAGCGCGACGAGCGCGGGTGGGACGGTGCGCTCGTGAAGAACCCGAACTGCTCGACCATCGCGATGGTCCCGACGCTCGCGACGCTCGACCGGTTCGGCCTCGACCGCGTCCACGTCGCCACCCTCCAGGCCGTCTCGGGCGCGGGCTACTCCGGCGTCACGTCGATGGAGATACTCGACAACGTCGTGCCCCACATCGGCGGCGAGGAGGAGAAGATGGAGACCGAGACGCGAAAGCTCCTCGGGAGCTTCGATGGGACCGGCGTCGACCTCCACGACGTCGAGGTGTCGGCCTCCTGCAACCGCGTGCCCACGCTCGACGGCCACCTGGAGAACGTCTGGGCCGAGACGAACCGGGACGTCGGTCCGACGGACGTCGAGGAGGCGTTCCGCGACGCGCCGACGCTCGACCTGCCGAGCGCGCCCGACCCGCTCATCGAGGTGTTCGACGACGAGTCGCGCCCCCAGCCGCGACTCGACCGCACGCTCGGCGGCGGCATGGCGGTCGCCGCGGGTGGAGTCCAGGACACGCCGAGCGGGGTCCAGTACAACTGCCTCGCGCACAACACCATCCGCGGCGCCGCGGGCGCGAGCCTGCTCAACGGCGAACTGCTGGCCGAGGACGGCTGGCTCTGATCAGACGTCCGGCGACTCCATGACGTCGGGGACCCCGGCCGCCGTTACCGTCTCGCCGACGAGGTAGGAGGCGGCGGGGCTGGCGAGAAACTGGACGACGTCGGCTATCTCCTCGCTGGTCCCCACGCGGCGCTCCACGTCGTCGCGCTCGACGTCGTCGGCGCTGATGCCCATCTGCGATTCGAGGCCGGGCGTGGCGACGAACCCCGGCGCGACGCAGTTCACCCGGACGCCGTCGCCCGCCCACTCGTAGGCGAGCGACCGCGTCAGGTTGACGACGCCGGCCTTCGCCGCGCCGTAGTGGCTCATGTACGGCGCGCCGTCCTGGCCCGCCACGCTCGCGAGGTTGACCACCGCGCCGCCGTCCTCCTTCAGGTGCTCGCCGGCCGCCTGCGTGCAGTGGTACGTGCCGGTAAGGTTGATGTCGACGATGCGCTGCCAGCCGTTCGGGGTGAGGTCGTCGAAGCCGGCCATGAAACTCGCGCCGGCGTTGTTGACGAGCACGTCCACGCCGCCGAACTCCTCGACCGTCGCCTCGACGAGCGCGTCGACGGCGTCGCGGTCGGTCACGTCGCACTCGACCGCCAGCGCGCGCCCCGGGCGGTCGCTCTCCTCGATGCCGTCGGCGACGGGGTCGACGTTGCCCTGCTCGCGCGAGCAGACGACCACGTCCGCACCGCCGGCCGCGAACTGTTCTGCGACGGTGCGGCCGATGCCGCTCGACGCGCCGGTCACGACGACGCGCTTGCCCTCGACCGAGAAGCGGTTCGGCGTCTCGCTGTCTAGCTCCGTTTCGCGTTCGTCCATGGGTGACACTACTCAAACCGACAGGAAAGTTCTTGTCGTCGCAGCGAAACCCGTTTCGAGCGGGCGAGGCAACCGTGTTCGGTTTCGAAAACCCCGGATGTGACCCGGTTCCGGTTACTGAGTAAACCTTTGGTAGTTGCGTCCGTTCCGCCGGCATGGCCGTCGAGGTGTCGTACGGCGGGGAGCGTCGGTTCGAACTCTCGGTCGGAGAGGTGACGGGGGCGGTCGGTGACTCGGTGACGGTGTTGCCCGTGGTGGTCGCCGTCGCCGCGCTCACCGAACTCCGACTGCCGGTACTGCTGCTCGGGTTCGCCGCCTTCCAGGTCGTCTGGGGGTTGCGGTACGGCGTGCCCGTCTCCGTCGAACCGATGAAGGCGCTCGCGGGGCTCGTGGTCGCCGGCACGCTCACGGCCGGCGAACTGCTGTCGGCGGGGCTGGTCGCCGGCGGCGTCCTGCTCGCGCTGGGCACGACGGGCGCGGTCGGGCGGTTGGCCGACGCGGTCGGCGAACCGGTCGTCCGCGGCGTGCAGGTGAGCGTCGCGCTGTTGCTCGCGCGGACGGGACTCGACCTCGGCGTCGCGGCCCCCGCGACCGCGGCGGCCGCCGTCGGCGTCGCCGGCCTCGCGGTCGCGCTGGGCCACCGCCGCGCCAGCGCGCTCGCCGTGCTCACCCTCGGCGTCGTCGTCGCCGGCGTCGACGTGGGGATTCCGACGCCCGACGTTCCGTCGCTCTCCGCCGGCGTCCCGCTGTTCGCGGGCGGCGTGGCGGTCGCGCTCACGGACGACGCGCTCGCCGCGACCGCCGGCCAGCTCGCGATGACGGTCGGCAACGCCGCGGTGGCCACGTCGCTGCTCCTCTCGGACCTGTACGACGCCGACGTCTCGCCGGACGACCTGGCGACCAGCATGGGCGCGATGAACCTCCTCGCCGTCCCCTTCGGCGCGATGCCGATGTGCCACGGGAGCGGCGGCGTCGCCGGGAAGCACGCCTTCGGCGCGCGCAGCGCCGGCGCGAACCTGGTCCTCGGCCTGCTGTACGCGGTGGCGGCGCTGTTCGCGGCCGACCTCGTGGCCGACTTCCCGCTCGCCGTGCTCGGCGTCGTCCTGGCGCTGGTCGCGGTCGAACTCGGTCGGACCGGACTGGCCACGGACGACCGCTGGCTCGCCGTCGGCGTCGGCGCGCTCGGCCTCGTCACGAACGTCGGCGTGGCGTTCCTCGCTGGCACCGCGGCGTACCAGCTCCGGAGCAAGCTATAATTCCTGTCAGGTGGTCGCACCAGTCATGGACGACCCATCGGAACCGTTCGGTCCGGACCGCCAGAACGAGGTGTACGCCGCGGGAATGCTCGCCGACCAGACGCCCGACCTTCCCGCCTCGCCCGGAGAACTCGCCGACCTCGCCCGCGAGGCGCTGTCGCCGGAGGCGTACGCCTACCTCGCGGGCAGCGCCGGCGACGAGAGCACCGCCCGCGAGAACCGCCGGGCGTTCGACCGCTGGCGCATCGTCCCGCGGATGCTCCGCGACGTCGCGGAGCGGGACCTCTCCGTCGAACTGTTCGATAGCGAACTCCCCGTGCCGGTGCTGCTCGCCCCCATCGGCGTCCAGTCCATCGTCCACGAGGAGGGCGAACTGGCGACGGCGCGCGCGGCCGCCGACCTCGACGTGCCTGTCGTGTTGAGTTCCGCCTCCTCGGAGACGATGGAGGACGTGGCCGACGAACTCGGCGACGCGACGGCCTGGTTCCAGCTCTACTGGAGCGCCGACCGGGACGTGACCGCGAGCTTCCTCCGGCGGGCCGAGGAGGCGGGGTACGAGGCCGTCGTCGTCACCGTCGACACGCCGATGATGGGATGGCGCGAACGCGACGTCGACCGGGCCTACCTCCCGTTCCTCGACGGCGAGGGCGTGGCGAACTACTTCTCCGACCCCGCCTTCCGCGACGCGCTCGACGCGCCACCCGAGGAGGACGAGACCGCCGCAGTCTGGCACTTCACGGAGATATTCGGCGACCCGTCGTTGACGTGGGACGACCTGGACTGGCTCCGAGAGCAGACGGACCTCCCCGTCGTGCTGAAGGGTATCCTGCACCCCGGGGACGCCCGCGAGGCGCTCGACCGCGGCGTCGACGGCATCGTCGTCTCGAACCACGGCGGTCGCCAGGTCGACGGCGCTATCGGCGTGCTGGAGGCCCTGCCGGACGTCGTCGACGCGGTGGACGGCCGGGTTCCCGTCCTCTTCGACAGCGGCGTCCGTCGCGGCGCGGACGCGTTCCGGGCCATCGCGCTCGGCGCGGACGCCGTCCTGCTCGGTCGCCCCTACGCCTACGGCCTGGCGGTCGACGGGGCGAACGGCGTTCGTTCCGTCCTCGCCAACTTCCTCGCGGACCTCGACCTGACGCTCGCGCTCTCGGGGTACGACGCCGTGGCGGACGTGGACCGCTCGGCCGTCGTCGACGCCCGGGAGCGGTGATACCGGAGGCCTCGAGTGTGGTATGTTCACTTCCGGCCCACTTCTTCAAAAAATCAGTGTGTTTTATACGTAGCTAGGTGTTACGGGAAGTGAAAACCAATGAACCGGGACGAGGACACGGTCGACCGGACGGCTGTCGACGGCGTGCGGAAGGTCCGAAAGAGACGTTCGGACGAGGGCGGTCGAATGCTCGGGACGCTCGTCGTCGAGGCCGTCGCGGAGTCGGTGGGGGTGGCGCCCCCCGAGATGGACACGAATCTCTACGACGTGATAGACCCCGACGCGCTCGACGCCCTGTTCGCCTCGCGGCGGAACGGGGGGGAGCGAACGGACGGACAGGTGACGTTCCCGATACACGGCCACTACGCGACCGTCTCCGCCGACGGCGTCGTGGAGGTCGAGTCGGAACTCGCCCGGATAAAGCGCACCGGCGGGAACCTCCTCCTCACCGGCCAGGTGCCCGACGAGGTCCTCGACGACGCGACAGTCCGACTGCTCGGTCGCGGCGGGGACCACGAACGGGTCGTCGCACTCCACGACCGGAACGTAGGGACCGCCTACGACCGACTCGACCGCGCGGGCGCGCCGGCCGCCGGCGGGCACGTGCTCGACTACCACGCCGAGGCCCGGTCGACGACCGCCGCGACGGCGTCGGGGACCGACTACCGGGTGACCGACGTAGACGGCGACCTCGCCGACTTCGGCGCGGCGATCGAGGAGACGCTACGGCAGATCGACTTCGAACGACGCGGACTCGACCCGGGCGAACTCCGGTTCTGCTTCGACTCCCTCCGGCCGGTCGTCGACGACGAGGACGACCGCGACGTCGGACGGTTCCTCAGCGACTGTTTCGACGCCGTCGAGGACCTCTCCGGGGTGGGGTGTTACGTCCTCCCGATGGGGCGTCGCTCCGAGACGGTGGCCGACGTCGAACCGGAGTTCGACGCGACCGTCGAACTTCGCGTCGGCGAGGCCGGACCGGAACAGCGCTGGCACCTCCAGGACACCGAGTTCACCACGGACTGGTTCGCTCTCGACGGACGCTGAACGGTGCTGCGAGACGGTCGTCGAGGACGCGACGCGGGGAGTTCAGTATGAAACCGAGATTCACTACCACCGAGCGGCCGGGCCTGGAACTGTTCGACCCGGTCCAGGACCGACGGTTCGAACTCGAGACGTCGTCGCCGGTCGACCCGACGCCGGTCGGGACCGGACGCTTCCGGTTCCCCGTCGACGCGGCGGTCGAGGTCGCCGTCGACCGGCTCGTCCTCCCGTACGTCGTCGAGACCTACGTCCGCGACGCCGACGGATCGCCGCTGGTCGAGGCCGAACACTACGCGTACGAAGAGCTGCCGCCGGACGAGTACTGCATCGAGTTGCACGCGCCCATCAAGACGTTCGTCCGGGTCGACGGCGAGGTGACCGTCGCGTCGTCGGTCGACCGCATGGAGTTCGACTTCGGCGAGGAGACGGCCGTCCGCGTCGGCGCGCGCTCCTACCACGAACGCCCGGCGGCGACGGTGACGACGACCGGCGACCCCGAGGACTTGATGGCGGCGGTGTCGACGTTCGGGTCGGCGCTGAAGACGACGAGTCCCGAGCGGTCGTTTCCGACGCTCCGGGGCCACCCCCCGACGGTCGAACTCGGAGACGACCTGGCGATTCCGGACGGCCTCGTCGCCCCCGACACCGGCGTCCGCATCGAGGTGCCCGCGGACCGGCAGTCCGTCTACGCCGTCAGCACGCTCGCGTACTACCTCGGGGCCGACGTTCGACCGGGGGAGCGACCCCTGATCGTCACCGAGGACGGGTTCGAACACTCGCTCCGCACGGACCGGGGGTTCGACGCGGAGGTGGCGCGCGTTCTCCAGCAGGTGTTCCTCCTGGACTGTCTGACCCGGACGGAGGGGTTGTACCCGGTCGACCTCCACGAGCGGCAGGCGGTCGAGGACGACGTGTCCCTGTCGTTTCCGGACCTGTACGACGCTCCCTCGGCGGAGCGACTCGCGGCCTACCTCTCGGTCCCGTTCGACGCCGTCCGGGACGTCGTGCCGACGTGGCGACTGGCGGCGCACGTGACGCCGGACGCCGAGAACGCGACGCTGCTACCGTACCTCGTCGACGACCTCGCGGTCGTCCGACGCGCCGACGTGCAGGGCCGACGGCGAGCACGCTCGTCGACGCCGTCCTACGTCGACGAGTTCGTCCGGTCGGTTGACCGGGGCCGACGGGCGGCAGGCGACGAACCGTACGTCTCGCCGCCCGAGACCGACGCGCTCGAACAGGCGTGGCTCGGCGGCGGCCGCGTGTTCGGCGCCAACGAACTCCGGCGGGCCGCGTTCGAGCACCGCGACCGAGAGACGACCGCGGACGACATCGACATCGACATCGTCTGTAACGACGAGCGGATGCGCGGGGAGGTCGACGGCGAAGACGGTGCGCTCTACGGCGACCGCGACGACCTCCCGTTCGACGTCACCGTTCACGCGAACTGCTCGACGGGGACGCTCGCCGAACTGCTCGCGTCCGAGACGGACTTCCTCCACTACGTCGGACACGTCGAGGAAGGGGGGTTCGTCTGTCCGGACGGCGTGCTCGACGCCGAAAGCCTCGACCGGACCGGCGCGAGGACGTTCTTCCTGAACGGCTGTAACTCCTACCGGCAGGGCGTCAGCCTCGTCGAGAACGGCAGCATCGGAGGTATCGTCACGCACGGCGACGTCGGGAACGGCGGGGCGACCGCGGTCGGACGACTCGTCGCGCGCCTGCTCAACGCCGGCTTCTCGCTCCGGTCGGCGCTGGCGGTCGTCCGGGAGCGGCGCATCGTCGCCAACCAGTACACGGTCGTCGGCGACGGCGGCGTCGAGGTGGCACAGAACGAGAGCGGCATCCCCGTCTTCTATCGCGTCCGCTCGACCGACGCGGACGGCGAGTACGGCGTCAGGATCGACACCTATCCGACGTCCGAGCGGGGGATGGGGTCGCTGTACATCCCGTACGTCGGCGACGTGGAGACGCACTTCATCGCCGGGGGACCGCTCCCCGAGTTCCGTATCGGAGCCGACGAACTCGGCTACTACCTCCAGATGGAACAGTTCCCCGTCGTGCTCGACGGGACCTTTCGCTGGTCGACCGACCTCGACGTCGACGACCTGCGTTAGGGACCCGAGTTCACACCGCCGACGGCGGCGGCCGCGTTTCCGGCTTCGAGCACCAGCAGGGCGAGCGTGAACGCGACGCCCATCATCCGCGGATTCTCTGCGAAGTACTTCCGTAATCGTTCGTTTTCGTCGGACATTGCAGGCGCTTCTCGTCCCGGCCTCATCTTATGTTTATCTTAAGAGTATAGCGAGGAAAGTAATTGGTCTTTGCCACATTTCGGCGAAGATTATCGAGCCGCTACCGGAAACACGGCGAGGGTACGCCGTCGTTACCGGAACGCGAACGAGCGATTACCCGGCGACCGACCGAACGGAATCCGCGATGGCGAACGACCGTCGACGGTAACGGAGGATTTCTGGAGGAAAGGGCTCCTTGACGGACGGTTCGTCGCCCGCTACGCTCGGGCTTCCCGGGTGGCCGTCCGACAACGTGTCGCGGTCTTTTGTACCTGGACGGCATACCGTCGTCGGCAGATGTCAGGGGACGAACGCGGAGCCGGGGAATTCGAACTGCTGGTGCGCGAGCAGGAGTCGGTGACGTCCGTCGACGACGTGCTCCGGCGGTCCGACGGCTGCTCGGTCGAGACGATCATGGACGTGCTCGGTCACCGGCGGCGGCGGTACGTCCTCTATCACCTCCGCGAGCACGACACGGCCGTCGCCGAGTCGCTCGCCGACCACATCGCCGAACGGGAGCGCGACGGGTCGACCGTCACGCCGGACCCGGCCCGTCGCGAACGTCTCCGCACGGAACTGCTCCACACGCACTTGCCAAAACTGGACGACGCCGGCGCGATAACCTTCGAGCGGACAGGGGAGTTCGTCGAGTACGACGCGTCCGAGACGCTCGAACTGTTCGTGGAACTCGCGGCCCGAGCCGAAGAGTGACTCGGGACCGCTCTCGCCGGCGGGACGGAGGACGCCGCGCCGACCCGGCCGTAGTCTAAAATGGAAAACGGTTTGAAATCGCTCCACGGACTGCCAGGCATGAAGGTACGCATCGCCGAAGGGGCGACCGAGGAGGAGGCCTCGGCAATCGCCAGCGCGCTCTCCCGGCACGTCGGCGACGAGGTAGAGGTGTTCGTCGGTGACGCCGACGAACCGGCGGCGACCTGGCGCGAACCGGCCGGCACGTCGGCCGGCGACGGGACGAACGCGACGGTCGGCGGAGCGGACGAGGACGACCTCGGCCCGACCGAGCGCGAGGAACGGCTCTGGGAGGAGATCGAGGAGATAGAGCTGGGGGGCCCGGAAAAGTACAAAGAACGCCTGGAGGAGCAGGGGAAGCTGTTCGTCCGCGACCGCCTCGACCTCTGGTTCGGGGACGACGGACTGAAGTTCGAGGACGGCAAGTTCGCCGAGTTCGACGCCGACGACCGGTTGCCGGCGGACGGCCTGCTCACGGGCGCGGCGGAGTTCGAGGGCCGCGACGTCCACTTCATGGCGAACGACTTCACCGTGAAGGCCGGTTCGATGGCGAGCAAGGGCGTCGAGAAGTTCCTCCGGATGCAACACCGCGCGCTCCAGAGCGGCAACCCCGTGCTCTACCTGATGGACTCCTCCGGGGGACGCATCGACCAGCAGACCGGCTTCTTCGCCAACCGCGAGGGTATCGGGAAGTACTACTACAACCACTCGATGCTGTCGGGGCGCGTCCCGCAGATCTGCGTGCTCTACGGCCCCTGCATCGCGGGGGCGGCGTACACCCCCGTGTTCGCCGACTTCACCGTGATGGTCGAGGGGATGTCCGCGATGGCCATCGCCAGCCCGCGGATGGTCCAGATGGTCACCGGCGAGGACATCGACATGCAGGACCTCGGCGGCGCGGGGATGCACGCGGAACACTCCGGGAGCGCGGACCTCGTGGCCCGCGACGAGGAGCACGCCCGGCAGCTCGTGGCGGACCTCGTCACGTACCTCCCCGACAAGGCCCACGAGAAACCGCCCCGGAGCGAACCGAGCGCCCCCGCGAAGTCGCCGGAGGGCATCGACGGCGTCGTCCCCCAGAACCCGAACCGGGCCTACGACATGACCGACCTCATAGAGCGCGTGGTCGACGCCGGTTCGTACTTCGAACTCCAGTCGGAGTACGGAACGGAGATCATCACCGCGTTCGCGCGCATCGACGGCCGGCCGGTCGGCATCGTCGCCAACCAGCCTGCCCAGCGCTCGGGGGCTATCTTCCCGGACGCCGCGGAGAAGGCCGCGGAGTTCATCTGGAAGTGCGACGCGTTCGAGATTCCCCTGCTCTATCTCACCGACACGCCCGGCTTCATGGCGGGGTCACAGGTCGAGAAGGACGCCATCCTGGAGAAGGGCAAGAAGATGATCTACGCCACCTCTTCGGCGACGGTGCCCAAGCAGTGCGTCGTCGTCCGGAAGGCGTACGGCGCGGGCATCTACGCCATGTCTGGGCCGGCCTACGACCCCCAGAGCACCATCGCGCTCCCCTCCGGCGAGATAGCCATCATGGGCCCCGAGGCGGCTATCAACGCGGTCTATGCGAACAAGCTGAACGACATCGAGGACGAGGAGGAACGCAAGCAGCGCGAGCAGGAACTCCGCGAGGAGTACCGCGAGGACATCGACGTCCACCGGATGGCCAGCGAGACCGTCATCGACGAGATAGTCCCGCCGTCGACGCTGCGCGACGAACTCGAGGCGCGCTTCGAGTTCTACGCCGACCTCGACAAGGACCTGCCGGACAAGAAACACGGGACGATTCTGTAACGCGAGTCCTCGACCGTACGGCCGTTCGCGAACGTCCGGCGATACGGTCGGAACGTCCGGGAGCGGTCTTCCGGACCGACCGGCCGGCGGATACTACGACCTGTCGCCCAACGGATTTTTGTTCCCCACAGACGGAAAGAGGGCCAATGAGTTCCGGCCAGATCACCGCCGACGAGGTGCTCGCCGTCTGGGAGAACGCGGGGACGACCCGTGAACCGCTGACGGCGAGCGAAATCGCGGAGGAACTCGGGTGTTCCTCTCGCGCCGCCGCGAGCGAACTCGACGAACTGGTCGAGCGCGGCGACCTCGGAAGCAAGACGGTCGGCGAACGGGGCCGCGTGTGGTGGCGGCCCGTCGACCGAGACTCGTCCGCCGACGGTGCGCCCGCTCGCAGTCGCTCCGACGACGTCCTCGAAACCTCGGCCGTCACGCTCGAGGGACCTCCCTCCGACGCCACCGAGTACGAGCGCCTCGAAACCGAACTCGCGGAGGTGTTCGGTCGGATTTCGGACGCGTTCTACGCGCTCGACGCCAAGTGGCAGTTCACGCACGTCAACGAACGGGCGGAGGAACTGATCGACTACCAGGACGAAGGACTCGTCGGCAAGGACTTCTGGGAGGTGTTCGAGTGGGCGACCGACTCGAAACTCGGCGAGGAGTACCGGATCGCGATGGAGACCCAGGAGCCGACCTCCTTCGAGTTCTACTATCCCGAACCGCTCGAAGCGTGGTACGAGGTTCACGCCTACCCCTCCGAGACGGGGCTCTCCGTGTACTTCCGGGACATCACCGACCGCAAGGAGCGCGAGCGGGAACTCGAGGAGTACAGGTCCCGCTACCAGAGCCTCGTCGAAAACTTCCCGAACGGTGCCGTGGCGCTGGTGAACGAAGACCTCCGCTACATCACCTTCGGTGGCACGCCGGAAAGCATCGTGGACGTGACGAGAGCGGATCTCGAAGGAGCCTCCCTTCGCGACGCGTTGCCACAGGAACTGGCAGACGTCGTCGTCCCACGGTACGAAGCCGCCCTCGACGGCGAAACCGCTACGTTCGAGACCACCGTCGGCGACAGGGTCTACCAGTTCCACTTCGCCCCGGTTCGCGACGACGACGGCGACGTGTTCGCCGCGCTCGGAATGTCACAGGACGTCACCGACCGCAAGCGCCTCGAAACCGAACTCGAGGAGAGCGAGCGCCGCTACCGCACCCTGGCGGAGTACTTCCCGAACGGCATCGTGACGCTGTTCGACCACGACCTCGAGTACACGCTGGCGGCCGGTCGAGGGTTCGGCGACATCCCCGTCGACCCCGAGGACGTGGAGGGAGAGCCGTTCCGAGAGGTGTGGCCCGAGGACACCGCCGACGCGCTCGAACCCACGTTCGAGGCCGTGCTCGACGGCGAACAGCGCTCGGTCGAACTCGAGTACGCTGGGCGCGAGTGGGTCATCCACTCGGTCCCCATCACCGACGAGCGAGGCGACGTGTTCGCCGGCATGACCATGGCCCAGGACATCACCGAGCAGAAGGAGCGCGAGCAGCGACTCGAGGAGACGGTCGAAAAGCTCGAACAGTCCAACGAGCGCCTGGAGAGCTTCGCCGGCATGCTCGCCCACGAACTCCGCAATCCCGTCACCATCGGCCAGATGTACTGTCACGAACTGCCGGACGAGGCCAACTCGAACGCGGTCGAGCACGTCAGGGAAGCGTTCGACCGCGTCGACGCCATGATCGACGTCATGCTGGCGTTGACGCGTGGCCACGAGGCGGTCGGCGAACGTACCACGGTCTCCCTCGCGGACGTGGCGCGGGAAGCGTGGGACCAAGTCGAGACGCCCGACGCGACGGTCGATATCGACGTCGACCGGACGATTCAGGCCGACGAGACGTACATTCGCCACCTGTTCCAGAATCTCTTCGAGAACGCCGTCGAACACGGCGGGACGGACGTCAGCGTCACGGTCGGCGAACTTCCGACCGGATTCTACGTGGCCGACGACGGCCCCGGCATACCGGCCGACGACAGGGACGCCGTATTCGAAGCCGGATTCACGACGGCAGCCGAGAAAGGCGGTACCGGAGTGGGGCTGGCGTTCGTCCAGAAGCTAACCGAGGTGTACGAGTGGGAGTCCCGGGCGATCGAGAGCGCGGCCGGCGGGGCGCGGTTCGAGTTCACGAACGTCGACCAGGAGACGCCGCGGGACTGAGCGGGTCGACACGGGCCGTCGACCCTCAACAATTGGTTCACCGTGCGTGTCGCGTGCCGACGTCCCTGTATCCATCTGTTACTCGGATAATCAGAAAAGAACGGAAAAGCGTATAGAGATAGCACCGTTCACTGGCTCTCATGGCAGGGACGATCGTCGAAGTGCAAATTCCGTCCGAGCAGTTTGCACTGGAGCAGACGTTGCAGCGCCTGGAGACGGTCCGATTCGACGTCGAGCAGTTGGTCGCGTCGAAGGAAGATCTGATATTGCCGTTCGTCTGGGTGGGTACCGGGGAGCGCGACGAGATCGAAGACGCGTTCAGGAACGACGACACCGTCGACGAGTTCCAGCTCGTCGCGGAGTTCGACGACGAGTACCTGTACCAACTCGAATGGAGCACGCGCATCGAAATCCTCGCCAACATACTGGTCAAGCAGAAGGGAACCGTGCTCGCGGCCTCCGGAAAGGGCGACAAGTGGAGTCTTCGACTCCTGTTCGGCGATCGAGACGCGATCACGGAGACGAACGAGTACTGCGTGGAGAACGGGATCGACCTCGAAGTTCAGAACATAAAGTCCCTCTCGGGGAACGAAGAGGGACGACTCGGGCTCTCGCAGGAACAGCGAGACGCCTTGCAGCTCGCGTCCGACCGGGGGTACTATTCGGTGCCGCGAGAGACGAGCGCGGAAGAGCTCGCCGAGGAACTGGGGATCTCCCATCAGGCGCTCTCCGAGCGACTCCGGCGGGCGCACGACGCTCTCGTCACGAACACGATAGTTCTCGGCCACGGACCGACGGCGGCGTCGACGGACGGAACCGCCGTCGAATAACGGCAGGTCGGCCTTCGAAGCGGTTCCGGCAGTGGCGCTGGCTTCATCGCCCTCGAAGGTTCTCCGCCCCCCTTCTGAGTGGGTTGCTCTACCGATGGTCGGTCGCGGGACCCTCCGGAGTGGGACGTTACCACGAGCTACGAGGGCCTTTCGGTGGAGGTCGGCCGACCGCGCTCCGGCCGAACGGGGTTCCAGGCCGACGCTAACCCGGTCCCGTCAGCGTAGTACCCGAGCGTGTTCGTCGTGGCCGCGATTTACGCAGGTCAGGGACGTAAGAACTAACCCGCTCCGGGCCATGGTTATTGTTGGCATGGTGCAAACCAAGTCACCGTTGAAACTCCGGTTGTTCCTGTTGTTCCAGCTACTGCTCTGGATAGCCGTCCTCTTCCTCGGGTGGATGATTGCGAGCATCGTGTTCTAAACCACCCGGCGTCGCACTCTCTCTACGAGCAGACGTCGAACGTATCCGACTCCGGCCGTCGTTCCGTACGGAGTCGCAGCGTGAGCGATCGGCGACTGGCGTCGGCGCACTCGACGTTCCGGAACTCGAACCGCGCCCCGCCGCTCGCGCTCCCGGTGACCGTACAGTCCCACGCGTAGGCCGCGGCCAGTTGCGACGCGAACGTGGGGCCGAGGCCGATGCCGTTCGACGCCGTGGTGTACCCCGCCTCCAGGACGGCCTCGCGGTCCGCGTCCGGGATACCGGGGCCGTCGTCTTCCACGTAGAAGCCGTCGGCGTCCTCGAGGTCGCCGATTCGCACGGTCACGTCCGCCCCGCCGTGTTCGACGGCGTTCTCGAACAGATTTTCGAGCAATTGCCGGATGTGGACCGAATCGGCCGACACCGGGGGACCTATCGGCGGTCTTAGAGGGTGCCTAACGGCCGACAAGCCGGTATATAATAAAGCCCGTCCGGGTCGTCGGTGGGGACGACGCGGGCCTCCCGCGTGACACACCCATGAGTCACCGACGACCCTCGACCGTTCGTCTCGGAGGCGCGGCGTGGCCCGACGTCGGACGCGTCGAGCGCATCCTCTGGCTGATCGCTGCACTCACGCTCGCGGGCGACCTCCTCACCACGTACGCCGGCCTCCGCGCCGGCATGGTGGAGTCGAACCCGGTCGCGCGCTCCGCTATCGCCCGGTTCGGATTCGTGGCGCTCTTCGGCATCAAGGCGTTCGCGGTCGGCGTCGGCGTCGTCTGTCGACCGCTGTTGCCCAGCGAGTACACGGCCGTCGTTCCCGCTGGCCTCGCCCTACCGTGGGCGGTCGCGACGCTGCTCAACCTCTCGCTGTTCCTCTGAGTCGTCGCGACGGGAGCGCTCCGACGACGGGCCGCTCCGGCCCTCCGTCTCGCTCACCGTCTCGAACAGCACGGCCCACGCGAGCGCCGTCAGGCCGACGTCCCTGACGAGAACGTCCACGAAGGGAGCGTCGACGGTGAGCGCGGCGAGCGCGAGGTACGCGACGGTCGCGGTGAGCGAGACGGCAACGACCGCCGCGGCGAACGCCGTGTGGCGGTCGACGAGGATTGCGAGGCCGAATCCGACCTCGAGCACGCCGTTCGCGAGCATGAACGACTGGGGAGAGACGACCAGCCACGGCGCGAGCCAGTCGACGACGTACGCGGCCCAGGCGTCCGGGGCGAACAGCTTGTGAACCCCCGCCAGCAGTATCGTCAGGCCGAGACCGACGCGCGCGGCGGTAGCCGGGGCGGGCGCGCGCCGCCAGAGTTCCCGTTCGAGGCGTCCGTCCACGGTGACGCTTCGTCCCCGGGGAACGAAACGGATGCGGTTCCGATCGACGCTCGTTACTCGCCGTCCGCGTATTCGCGTTTCAGCGACAGCACCGTCCGGTCGAACTCGCAGACCAGCGTCTCGTCCCCGCCGTCGGACTCGTCCGACGAGCCGCCGCTCCCCGAGGGTCCGTTCACCGTGAACGCCTCGACGTGCATCGTGACGACGCCGCGCTCGCCGTCGCTCGTCTCGCGCTTGTCGGTGACGGTCGACTGGGCGCGGACGGTGTCGCCGTGGAACACCGGGTTCGGGTGTTCGACGTCGTCGTAGGAGAGGTTCGCGACGATGGTGCCGTCGGTCGTGTCCGGGATGGAGAGTCCGACCGCGAGGCTCATCGTGTAGAGGCCGTTGACGAGGCGCTCGCCGAACTCGGTGTCCGCGGCGAACTCGGCGTCGAGGTGCAGCGGCTGCTGGTTCATCGTCATGTCGCAGAACTGCTGGTTGTCGCTCTCGCTGATGGTCCGGCGCTTGCCGTGTTCGATGGTCTCGCCCACCTCGAACTCCTCGTAGTACAGACCCGTCATGGGCCGAACTGCGCTACCGGCCGGAAAAATCCTGTCGGTCTGGAGCGAACAGTTCCGACCGTTGCGCGCCGGTAAGGTGTCGATACCGGCGGCTAACCGGTCCATAACAAAGTGGTAAGTATTCGAATAATCGGTCAATCAGACCGTAATCAGGTCTGTAACTACACATGAACGGGGACGAGACAGAGGACACGACGGCGCGACCGAGTGATTTCCAACCGACAGGTACCGGACGGACCGGCGACTCGAACGACAGCGATAGCGAGGTCGACAGGAAGGCGGTCGCGGAGTTCCAGTTCGACCAGGTGGTGCGTCGCGGCGACGAGCGCGTCACTCGCAGCGTCGAGTGGTCGTTCGAGCGTGGCGGCGCGAGCGACGGTTCGGACCACCTCGCGTCCGACGGGGGCGTGGAGAGAAACGACGCGGACGAGGGAGCGAAGACGACCGGGCCGGACGACGTCGCGTCGCCGTCGGAGGGGTTCACGCGGGGACCGAGGCGACGGTCGACGACCGGCGATATCGGGACCGGGGCGAAGCGGGGGGGAGCCAGCGACGCGACGAGCGAGCGCGGCCGGGACGTGACCGGTCGGGCGGCCGGACGGGTCCGCGCGACGTGGCACACGCGGGTCGGCGGTCCGGTCGGGACGCCGCCGGTGGTCCGGGACCGGACCGTGTACGCCGGTACGGGGGACGGCACCACCGTCGCACTGGACAGGCGCGACGGCGTGAGCGAGTGGCTGTTCGAGACGCCGACCGCCGTGGGACCGACCGCGGTGACCGGTGAGGCGGTGTACGTCGGGGACCGCGACGGCGTCCTCCACGCGCTCGATGCGAGCAGTGGGGTCGAACTGTGGCGGTTCGAGACGGACGCCGGCGTCGACGTCGCGCCCGTCCCCGTCGGTGACGACGTATACGTGGCGAGCCGCGACGGCCGGGTGTCGGTTCTCGACGCCGCGAACGGCGACCGCCGCCGGTCGTTCCGGACCGTCGCCCGCGCGGTGAGTTCGCTCACGGTGGCGGACGACGCGGTGTACGTGACGGGACTCGACGGCGGCCTGTACGCCCACGAGTTCGACGGCACCGAACGGTTCCGCTTCCGGCCCTCGCTGGCGGTCGCGGCCGCGCCAGCGGTCGTGGACGGGGTCGCCTACGTCGGCACGGTGGACGGCGACCGCGTGTTCGCCGTCGACGCCGCGACCGGGGACGCGTACTGGGAGCACCGCACCGGGGCCGGCGTCTGGTCGTCGCCGGTGTTCGCCGGCGACGCGGTGTACGCGACGAGCACGGACGGGTCGGCCTACGCCCTCGACGCTCGCACGGGGTCGGTTCGGTGGCGGGTCGCGACGGACGCCCGCATCTGGGGCCGGCCGGCGGTCACCGACGAGGCGGTGTACGTCGCCAACGACGACGGCCTGACGTTCGCGTTCGACCGCGCAACCGGACGAACGCGCTGGCGGTTCCTGGCGCAGGACGGCGTCGTCGCCGGTCCCGCGGTCGGCCGTCACGCGGCGTACGTCGGCGACGTCTCCGGGACGGTGTCGGCGATTCCGCTGTAAAATAGTGCTTCCGCTCGGACGACGGTAGTGACGTTGTCGTGCCCCGCTCGCGCGTCACCGTCGGGGCAGGGAAGGCAAGTTAAGTGGATTCGACGCCACGTTCCGACCGATGGTCGAACTGAACGTACCGAAACGTCGACGGTGTCTGCGCTGCGGCCGCGAGGAGGAGTTCGACGAGTCCGTTCACGGCTGGGTCGTCTCCTCGTCGGCGGGCGAAACGTACTGCATCCACGAGTGGGACATCAACGGCACCCACAATCCAATCGCCGAGTGAGATGCCGACCGCGTACGTCACCGCGCCGCCGGACGCGGCCACCGACATCGCTGAGTCGCTCGTCGAGGAGCGCCTCGCGGCCTGCGTCAACCGGTTCCCCTGCCGGTCCGTCTACCGCTGGGACGGCGACGTCCACCGCGACGAGGAGGTGGTCCTGCTCGCGAAGACGACCGACGAGCGCTGGGACGACCTCGTCGCCCGAATCGAGGACGCCCACCCCTACGACGTCCCCTGCGTCGAGCGCTTCGACGAGAGCGCGACGCTCGACTCGTTCGGCGACTGGGTGGACGCGGAGGTGGCGTGATGGACGAGAGGGGCCCCTGGGCGCTCGCGCTGGGCGTCCTCGGTGTCGGCGTCGCCGCGTTCGCCAACGAGGTTCGACGGCGGCGGCGCGCGGACGACGAGGACGACGAGTAGTCCGGAGACGACCCCGTTTCAGTACAGGACGGCGAGCGCGACGGCGCAGTCGGGGACGACGCTCGACGTAAAATCACGGCCCGACGCCGAGTACGGGAAACGTCTGTTCGCCCGGGGGAGTTCGCGGCCTACTCCCGCAACGCTTCCAGCACGGCGAGCGTCCCCTCGGCGTACGACCCCTCGACCACGGTGTCGGCGGCCTGGCGCGCCTTCTCGTCGGCGTTCGCCACGGCGTAGGACTCCCCGGCGACGCCGAACGTCGACACGTCGTTCTCCGAGTCGCCGACGGCGACGAACTCCTCGGGGTCGCGGTCGAGCAGGCGCGCGACCGACTTCAGCCCCTGGCCCTTGCTCACGTCCGGCGGCTTGACGTGGTAGGCGTACCCCGTGTCGACGACCTCCAGACCGTGCTCGCTGGCGAGTTCCTCCAGCAGGCCGAGCGGCTGGTCGCGCCGGACCGCTATCTCGGTCTCCCGCCAGCGGTTCGTGAGGTCGGACCGGCCCCAGCCGAGGTCGTGGCCCGCCGCACGGTACTCCTCGGCGACCGCGCGGGCCGCCTCGCCGTCGCCGTTCACCGTCACCTCGTCGCGCGCGAGGACGATGCCGCCGTTCTCCGCGATGACGTTCTGCGGGAGTCCGAGGAAGTGCGCGAGCGCCACCGGGTAGGGGAACGCCTTCCCCGTGGCGACGACGACGGGAGCGTCCCAGTCCGGAAGCAGGTCGAAAAAGCGGGGGTCGACCGAGTCGTCGCGCCGGGTCATCGTGCCGTCGATGTCGAGGACGAGCGGCGGGTCCATGCCCGGTCGTTCGGACGAGCGATATTTAGTCTCCCCGACTCCGCGAACCGGGAACGGAGTCCCGGACGACGGAGAGCGGTCGAACGGCGGGGACGACGTCGTTCGCCGCCGAGGGGAGAGCCGGTCCAGAGGGGGAGTCAGTCCGTCACTTCCGATTGGAGTTCGTCGAACAGCGCGACGACGCGGGACGCGATCTCGTCGCGAATCTCGCGGACCTCGTCGACGCTCTCGCCGTGGGGGTCGTCCAGGTCCCAGTCGCGGTTCTCGCCGCTCCACGTGGCCGGGCACACGTCGGACGCCGAACACCCCATCGTCAGCACGTAGTCGCACTCCTGCAACTCCGCCGCCGTTATCTCCCGCGGTTCGCGGTCGGAGAGGTCGATTCCCACTTCGGCCATCGCCTCGACGACCTCGTCGTGGACCGCGTCCGCGGGGCGAGTCCCCCCGGAGCGGATTTCGAGGGTTTCGAGGCCGCGCTTCTCGCGCTCGCGCTCGGCGAACGCGGTGGCCATCTGGCTCCGTCCGGCGTTCTGCACGCAGACGAACGCGACCGTCGACGGTTCGCTCACGCGTCGCTCCCTCCGCCGCCGCGCGTGTCGTCCAGGGCGGCGAGCAGCGCCTCGGCGCGCTCGGTCGTCGCGTAGTAGCGCCACTTGCCGTCCTTCCGGCGCTCGACGAGCCCCGCGTCGGTCAGGTCCGAGAGCGCGTGGCTCAGCGCGCTGTCGCCGACGTCCACGAGCGGCGCGAGTTCGCAGACGCAGAGGTCGCCGTCGGCCGCGGCGAGCAGTCGGGCGACGCGGTACCGGGTGTCGTTCGACAGCGCCGACAGGGCTCGCGTGTCGGCGGCGCTCTCGGGGACGGCGTCGGTGAGCGCCGTCAACTCTTCGCGACGCTGCTCGACGTCCTCGTCGCAGCACTCGCCGAGTCGGTCGGCGAGGAGTCGTCGTAGCGTTCCGTCGGTGGTCGACATCGATTCGACGCTTGAACAGCTGTTCAGATAACGGTTCCGGTGGCGTCGCCCCGACGCACGGTTCGCTGTAGGAGACCACCGTCCGCTCCCGGCGTCGGCGGATCCTCCGGGACGGTTCGGGAAGACGTCGGAGATGTCACGGCCGCTAGTCTTTAATCGAATGGGGGCAGTAGTTCGAACAGTGCCGGGAATCGAAGACGCACTCGTGTCGGCCTCGCTCGACAGCGACGTCGTTCGCGTCGTACTCGCAGGCGCACTCGGACTGTTCCTCGGACTGGAGCGCGAGTGGTCACAGAAGTCCGCGGGCATACGGACGTTCACGCTCATCAGTCTGCTCGGCGCGGCGTTCACCATCGTCGACCGGGACGTCCTCCTGTTCCTCGGCGGCCTGCTCGTCATCGTCCAGGGCGTCCTGCTGGCGGTCCAGGGGCTGGTGGCCGAGGACAACGAGGGACTGTCGCTGACCACCTCCGTCTCGATGCTCGTCACCTTCGGCGTCGGCGTCCTCGTCGCCGAGGGGTACATCCTCGTCGGCGTCACCGTCGCCGTGGTGTCGTCGCTGCTGCTCGTGCTGAAGCGCGAACTCCACACGTTCGCGTGGGGGCTCTCCCGGGAGGAACTGCGCTCGGCCGCGGAGTTCGCCATCCTGGCGTTCGTCATCTACCCGGTGCTTCCGCCGGAAGACGTGCCGGTCCTGGGCGTCACGGTCAACCCGCGACTCGTCTGGATCATGGTCGTCACCGTCGCCGGCATCGGCATCGCCAACTACGCGCTCGTCCGGAACTACGGGGGACGCGGCATCGCAGTCACCGGATTCTTCGGCGGTCTGGCGTCCTCGACGGCCGTCGTCGGGACGATGCTCGACCACGTCCGCCAGCGTCCGCAGGCCGCCTCCTACGGCGTGGCGGCCATCCTGCTCGCAGACGCCGCGATGGCGGCCCGGAACCTCGCCATCGCCATCGCGTTCACGCTGGGCAGTTCGAAGGAACCGTTGTACGGCGCGGCCGTCCCGCTGGGCGTCATCATCGTCGGCAGCATCGCCATCGCCGCCTACACCGCGGACTGGTCCGAGCAGGTCGACATCGACCTCGAGAGTCCGTTCTCGCTGCGCAACGTGCTGGGATTCGGACTCATCTTCCTGGTCGTCGTCGTCGGAGGCGCGGTCGCGAAGGCCCAGTTCGGCCAGACGGGGTTCTACGTCACCGCCCTCCTCTCCGGACTGGTCTCCAGCGCGGGCGTGACCGCGTCGGCGGTCACCCTCTACAGCGGTGGCAACTTGGACCAGGAGACGGCCGTGCTCGGCATCATGCTGGCCACCGCGTCGAGCATCGCCGTCAAGGCCGCGTTGACCGCGTCCGCACCCGACCGCCAGTTCGCCTACCGGGTCGCCGTCTGGAGCACCGCGCTACTCGTCGGGGCCGGCGCCGCTGCCATCGTGGCAGCGTACTAACCGATTTGTAACGAATTTTTTAAAGCACGGTCTTCCGTACGGCGGTGCATGGACCGCCATTCCGCAGAGCCCCAGGTCCGAGAGATACCGAGCGAGAGAGCACAGCGATGGGTCGAGTACCATCACCAGTTCTCCGCTCCGAGCACCTACGTCTACGAGTTCGTCTGGGACATCACCGACGAGGCCGAAGGCCCGTTCTGTACGGACGTGGACGGCAACGTCCTCATGGACTTCACGAGTCACGTCGCCTCCGCGCCGCTGGGGTACAACAACCCGAAGATAATGGACAAACTCCGCGAGTTCGACCTCGTCGACCCCACCAAGATAGCCGGCCAGGACTTCTACACGTCGGGCGGGTGGCCGCCCGAGGACCCCGAGTTCCCGGGTCCGGCCCAGTTGATGGACCGACTGACCGACGCGACGAGCCAGTACGACATGGACACCGTCTTCCTCAGCAACTCGGGTGCTGAGGCCGTCGAGAACGCCATCAAGATCTGTTACCAGAGCGGCGGCCACCGGGCGTTCACGTTCGACGGCGCGTTCCACGGTCGCACGCTCGGCGCGCTCTCGCTCAACCGTTCGAAGCGGGCTCATCGGAAGGGGTATCCCGAGATTCCCGGCGTCGTCAGCGTCCCCTACTGCTCCTGCGACGACGTCTGCGAGTGCGGCTGGAAGACCGACGGGCCGGGCGGCAACCCCATCGCGGACAAACTCGACCCCGAACAGGGCGTCATCGACCCCGAGGAGGTCGCGTTCCTCATCCTCGAATCGGTCCAGGGCGAGGGCGGCTACCGCGTCCCGAACGAGGAGTTCGTCCGGGACCTCGCCGACATCCGGGAGCGCTTCGGCGTGAACGTCGTCGTCGACGAGATACAGGCCGGCGTGGGCCGGACGGGCGAGATGTGGGGCGTCGACCACCTCGACCTCGAACCGGACGTCATCACGAGCGCGAAGGGGCTCCGCGTCGGCGCGACCATCTCGCGGTCGGACGTGTTCCCCGAGGAGACGGGACGGCTCTCCTCGACGTGGGGAGCGGGCGACGTCGTTTCGTCGCTCCAGGGAGCGCTCACCCTCGACGCCATCGAGGAACACGACCTGCTCGGCAACGCCGTCGAGCGGGGGCGGCAGGCCCGCGAGAGGATCGCGGACGCCGACCCTGCGAACGTCGTCGACGTTCGGGGCCGCGGTCTGCTGCTCGCGCTGGAGTTCGACACCAAAGAGCGCCGCGAGGCCGTCGTCGAGGCGGCGCTGAAACGGGGGCTGCTCACGCTGGGCTGCGGCTACAAGACGCTGCGCGTGCTCCCGCCGCTCGACGTGACGGAGCGCGAGATCGACCTCGGTATGGACCTGCTGTTCGACGCCATCGAGGACGTCGCGTAGGGGCGAGATACGTTTACGTTTCGGGTGCGAAACGCACGCGATGAGCGTCATCGTGGAACTCACCATCTCGAGCCAGGAGTTCCTGCTCGGGACCGCCCTGGGAATACCGAATCGGACTCGCGTCGAACTCGAACGAGTCGTCCCGGCCTCCCCCGACGTCCTGCCGTTCTTCTGGGTCGTCTCCGACGATCCGTCGGCCTTCGAGGAGTTCGAGCGTCACGTCGGCGAGACGGAGGAGGTGAAGGACCTCGTCGCGCTGGACCGACTCGACGACCGAGTGCTGTACCGCGCGAAGTGGGGCAAGGCGGTCGAGAGTCTCGTGCACGGCATCGCGGAGTCCGGTGCGACGATTCTCGAAGCGCGGGGCAACGACGAGTGGTACTTCCGGCTCCGGTTCGCGGACCACGGCGATCTGTCGGCGTTCGACACGTACTGCGACGAACACGGCCTCGATTACCGACTCGACCGGGTCAGCACCGAGAGCGCCACGCACGACGAGTCGTACGATTTCGGGCTGACCGACGAGCAGCAAGAGGCGCTCGCGATGGCCGTCGAGCGCGGCTACTTCGACGTGCCGCGGGAGGTCACGCTGGACGAACTCGCCGACGAACTCGACATCACCCAGCAGGCGATGTCGGAGCGTCTGCGCCGCGGCGAGCAGACCGTAATGCGTGCGGCGCTGTCCGAAGCCGACGGCGATACGGTAGCGTAATTCCAACTGACCCATAAAAAGCGGTTGTAAGAACAGGCACCGTAGATACCTCCCGGGAGTTACTGGTTCCACGTGTGAAAGTGGACTACAACCCGAACGCCGGAGCGCGTCCGAGCGACGGTTCCGACGGCGAGCGCGAACTCTCCGAGTGGGTCGCGGACGGAGGGGCGGTCGACCTCGACGCGCTACTCGACGCGCCCGAGGGAATCCTCGACGTGCTGGCGGAGCAGCGTCGGCGAATCGTCCTCCGAGAGTTGCGCGAGGGGGACGGTCGAGCCACCGTAACGGAACTCGCCGGAGCGGTCGCGGACGACGACGATTCGTGTCCGAGCGTCGAGCTGGCGGCGGCGTCGCTCCACCACACCCACGTGCCGAAACTGGCCGACGCCGGATTCGTCGAGTGGCGTCGGGACGACGAAGCGATTTCGCTCGCCGTCGACCTCGATTAGAACTGGTAGCGTCGGTTGTCGTCGCCGTCCAGTCCCGTCGAAGCCCCCGACGCGTTGACGCCGCCGGTCATCTCCTCGTAGGTCATTCCCGAGAGGTACTCGTCGTAGGTCACGTCGTAGGTGCTGCGGAGGTGGAAGTCGAGGTTGCCGGTGTCGACGGTCGACTGGAACAGCATGTGGACCGCGCGTCGAACGAGTTCGTCGGTGTCGTCGACGTCGAGGGCGGCCCCGAGCATCGCGAGTTCGTTTCTCGTCTCCCGGTCGAGTTCGACCGACAGTTCGTCGTCGAGAGCAGCGTACGCGGCCTCCACGTCGTCGTTCAGGTCGTCCAGGCTCATGCCCGAGACGTCGGGCGACGACCGGATACCGCTTTCGCTCTAGAACTCGCGTTCGCACACCCGGCAAGCGTCACGGCTGACGTAGTTTCGGGTGTCGCAGTGCGGGCAGACGATGTAGTGGTCGGTGTCTCGCGAAAGCGCGGCGTCGTCGGCGTCGCGTCGGTGGAGCGCCGTTCCGATGCCGGCGAGGACGAACGTACAACCGAGTACGAACCAGACGAGCGGACTTCGTGCGAAAACGAGCGGAGCAAGGGGGGCGACGAGGATAACGACGCCGACGAGGAACAGCGTGGAGGACCGCACGCGCATGTTCCCGGAAGTTACCACGAGGGTGGTATAAGCGTTCATGTTGCCCTCGGCCGTGCTATTAGTTCACGCTTGCGGGGCGGCGTACCGGGAGTCGCCGGTCGGACGAGGGACACCTCCCTGTCCGACGAGGTGTTCGACGCTCCCGTCGCTCGCCCGTCTCGAGCGGGAGGTTTTTATCGGGAAGCGCCAAAATCACCGACATGACTCAATCCGGGCTCGACGACTTCGGGGAGGGGGACGCCGACGAGCGCCCCGCCGAGGAGGCGCGAGCCATCGCGGGCCAGGACGGCCAGACGGCCGACGCCCACGCGCACGTCGACGTCGACACCGACTGGCTTCCCGACGCGCAAGGCACGCTCGAACTCGCGGTGACCCAGGTCGACTACACCGTCGAGGGCGGCAACGGCGACGAGACGCCCATCGTCCACGTCTTCGGCCGCACGCGCGACGACGACCTCGAACACGTCCGCGTCGTCGGCTTCCGGCCGTACTTCTACGCGCCGACCGACACGCTGGACGACGACAAACTCGACGACGACCGCATCACGGGCTACGAGGAGACCGACGACGACGGCGAACCCTACCGGAGCATCCGCGGGCAGCGGTTGACGAAGATATTCGGCCAGACGCCGCGCGACGTCGGGAACATCCGCGACCAGTTCGACCACTACGAGGCGGACATCCTCTTCCCCAACCGCTTTCTCATCGACAAGGACATCAACAGCGGCGTGCGCCTCCCGGAGCGTCGCCGCGAGGACGGTGACCTCGTCGTCCGTCACGAGGAAGTAGCGCCCGCGGACGTCGAGGCGGACCTCCGCGTTCACACGTTCGACATCGAGGTCGACGACCGCTCGGGGTTCCCCGAGGAGGGCGAGGAACCGATAATCTGTCTCACGAGCCACGACAACTACGGCGACGAATACGTCGCCTGGCTCTACGACGCGCCCGAGGCCACGGACGTCGCACCCGAGGAACTCGCCGACTACGACCCGCTCCAGGAGGATTCGGCGATAGACGTCCGCGTCTTCGACGAGGAGGAGGCGATGCTCGCGGCGTACCTCGACTACCTCGACGCGACCGACCCCGACCTGTTCACCGGCTGGAACGTCGACGACTTCGACATGCCGTACCTCATCGACCGCCTCGACGAACTCGCCGGTCGACACCACGACCACGACCTCGACTCCGACCGCCTCTCGCGCGTGAACGAGGTGTGGCGCAGCGACTGGGGCGGTCCCACCGTCAAGGGTCGGGTGGTCTTCGACCTGCTGTACGCCTACAAGCGCACGCAGTTCAGCGAACTCGAATCGTACCGCCTCGACGCCGTCGGGGAGACGGAACTCGGCGTCGGCAAGGAGCGGCATCCCGGCGACATCGGCGACCTCTGGGAGCAGGACCCCGAGCGCCTGCTGGAGTACAACGTCAGGGACGTCGAGATCTGCGTCGAACTCGACCGCAAGCAGGAGATAATCGCGTTCTGGGAGGAGGTCGCCGCCTTCGTCGGCTGCAAGCTGGAGGACGCGACGACGCCCGGCGACGCGGTGGACGTCTACGTCCTCCACAAGGCCCACGGCGAGTTCGCGCTCCCGTCGAAGGGCCAGGTCGACAGCGAGGATTACGAGGGCGGTGCGGTGTTCGACCCCATCACGGGGGTCAGGGAGAACGTCACCGTCCTCGACCTGAAGTCGCTGTACCCGATGTCGATGGCGACCATCAACGCCAGTCCGGAGACGAAGGTCGACCCCGACGAGTACGACGGCGACACCTACCGCGCGCCGAACGGGACCCACTTCCGGAAGGACCGGAACGGCATCATCCGGGAGATAATCGACGAGACGCTCTCCGAGCGCGAGGAGAAGAAGACGCTCCGGGACGAACACGAACCGGAGACCGCGGAGTACGAGATCTTCGACCGACAGCAGGCGGCGGTGAAGGTCATCATGAACAGCCTCTACGGCGTCCTGGGCTGGGAACGGTTCCGCCTCTACGACAAGGAGATGGGAGCGGCCATCACCGCGACCGGTCGGGAGGTCATCGAGTTCACCGAGACCGCGGCGCGCGAAGTGGGGTACGACGTGGCGTACGGCGACACCGACTCGGTCATGCTCGAACTCGGGAGCGAGTTCTCGAAGGAGGAGGCCATCGAGCAGTCGTTCGAGATAGAGGACCACATCAACGACCGGTACGACGAGTTCGCCCGGGAGGATTTGAACGCCGCCGAGCACCGCTTCCAGATCGAGTTCGAGAAGCTCTACCGGCGGTTCTTCCAGGCGGGCAAGAAGAAACGCTACGCGGGCCACATCGTCTGGAAGGAGGGCAAGGACGTCGACGACATCGACATCACGGGCTTCGAGTACAAGCGCAGCGACATCGCGCCCATCACGAAGGAGGTCCAGCGCGACGTCATCGAGATGATCGTCACCGGCGAGGACCTGGACGACGTGAAGGAGTACGTCCACGACATCATCGAGGACTTCCAGGCCGGAAACGTCGACCTGGACGACGTCGCGGTCCCGGGCGGCATCGGCAAGCGCCTCGACGATTACGACACCGACACTGCCCAGGTCCGGGGCGCGAAGTACGCGAACCTCCTGCTGGGGACGAACATCCAGCGTGGGAGCAAGCCGAAGCGCCTCTACCTGAAGAAGGTCCACCCCTCCTTCTTCGAGCGGGTGGAGAGCGAACGGGACTTCGATCCGCAGGCCGACCCCCTGTACCGCGAGTTCAAGAAGGACCCGGACGTCATCTGCTTCGAGTACGCGGACCAGATCCCAGACGAGTTCGAAATCGACTGGGACAAGATGCTCGAGAAGACGCTCAGGGGCCCGATCGCCCGCGTGCTGGAAGCGCTCGACATCTCCTGGGAGGAGGTAAAGAGCGGCCAGGAGCAGACCGGCCTCGGCAGTTTCACGTGAGTCGCCCCGGGCCATCCCCGGTGAGGTCGGCGCGTGGCACTTCGGACGAGGTCGGCCCGGGCCATTTCGCGGGGGGTCGGTCCGCCCTCGTCTTCGCGCGCGAGAACGTACAAAATCGTGAGAACACGAACGAGGACGGAGTGAGGAACGCGAGCACGGGGACGCTCGGGGAGCGGGAAACCGGGAGCTTCCGGGCCGGAGACGGCGAATGCGAGGTCACGAAACGGGGTCGCAAAGCCGCCACTGACCGCCTCGAACGGGTTTTCCGGGAGCGATGGTAACACGCCATATTTCCGCCTTCGGAAAAGATTTTTCCCGTTCCGGAAACCGATTGCAGACGCTTGCGAAACTGTTATGGGACGACCGCCCCTTCATCAAAACGACTTAGGTGAACCTAACGATGGCAACACTGGAACTCAAAAACGTCCACGCGGAGGTCGTGGAGGAAGACGAGAAGATTCTCAACGGAGTGGACCTGGAGGTCCGCTCGGGCGAGATTCACGCGCTGATGGGACCGAACGGAAGCGGGAAGTCGACGACTGCGAAGATCGTCGCCGGCCACCCCGCCTACGAAGTAACCGAAGGGGAGGTGCTCGTCCACCTCGACGACGAGGACTTCGACGACGAGATCCCGGAGGACAAGCGAACCTGGAACCTGCTGGAGATGGAGCCGAACGAGCGCGCGGCGCTCGGCGTCTTCCTCGGCTTCCAGTACCCCGCAGAGATAGAAGGGGTCACGATGGCGAACTTCCTCCGGACCGCGCTCAACGCCAAGCTCGAAGAGCGCGAAGAGCTGTTCGAGGACGAGGACGAGGCCGCCGAAGCGGACGAGGAAGAGGACGACGAGGGCTACGAGACGAGCCCGATGGAAGGTCCCGCCGACGAGGGCGAGGTCGGCGTCGCCGAGTTCCAGCAGATCCTTCAGGAGAAGATGGAACAGCTCGACATGGACGAGAAGTTCGCCCAGCGTTACCTGAACGCCGGCTTCTCCGGCGGGGAGAAGAAACAGAACGAGGTGCTGCAGGCCGCGATTCTCGAACCGTCCATCGCGGTGCTCGACGAGATCGACTCCGGTCTCGACATCGACCGCCTGCAGGACGTCTCGAAGGGCATCAACGCCCTGCGCGACGAGCAGGGGACCGGCATCCTTCAGATCACGCACTACCAGCGCATCCTCGACTACGTCGAACCCGACCACGTCCACGTGATGCTGGACGGTGAGGTCGCCATGAGCGGCGGTGCGGAACTCGCCGAGAAGCTCGAGGACAAGGGCTACGACTGGGTGCGCGACGAAGTCTACCAGACCGCATAAAGTGATATCATGAGCTCCGACCAGGACCATCTCAAAGAGACAGACACCGAGGAACGATTCGCGTTCAAGAAAGAAGAGCAGGCCGCGGTCAGGTCCGACAAGGGACTGACCGAAGAGGTCGTCCGCCTCATCAGCGAGGACAAGGACGAACCCGAATGGATGCTCGAGCGACGCCTTCGCGCGCTGGAGCACTACCAGAACATGCCCCTGCCGACGGACTGGCCCGGCCAGCCCGACCTCACGGAACTGGACATCGAGGAGATCGTCCCCTACATCCGTCCCGACGTCGACAAGCGCGAGGGAGCGGACAGCTGGGACGACCTCCCCGAGGACATCCAGGACACGTTCGAGAAACTGGGCATCCCGGAGGCCGAGCGGAAGGCGCTCTCCGGCGTCGGCGCCCAGTACGAGTCAGAGGTCGTCTACCAGAACATGCAGGAGCAGTGGGAGGAAAAAGGCGTGGTCTTCTGCAACATGGACGAGGCCGTCCAGGAGCACGAAGATCTCGTGAAGGAGTACTTCATGACCTCCTGCGTGCCGCCGTCGGACAACAAGTTCGCGGCGCTGCACGGCGCGGTGTGGTCCGGCGGGTCGTTCGTCTACGTGCCCGAGGACGTCACCGTCGAGATGCCCGTGCAGGCGTACTTCCGGATGAACTCCGAGGGCATGGGCCAGTTCGAGCACACCCTCATCATCGCCGAAGAGGGGAGCGAGGTCCACTACATCGAGGGCTGTTCCGCGCCGAAGTACGGCAGCCACAACCTCCACTCAGGCGGCGTCGAGGTGTTCGTCGGCGAGGACGCCCACGTCCAGTACTCGACCGTGCAGAACTGGTCGAAGAACACCTACAACCTCAACACCAAGCGCGCGCTCGTCGAGGCCGGCGGCCGCATGGAGTGGGTCTCGGGCAGCATGGGGTCGAAGGCCACCATGCTGTACCCCTGCTCCGTGCTGAAGGGTCGCGGCGCGTCCACGAACAACATCACCATCGCGTTCGCGGGCGAGGGCCAGAACATCGACACCGGTGCGAAGGTGTACCACAACGCGCCGAAGACGAACTCCACCATCGAGTCCAAGTCCATCAGCAAGGACGGCGGCCGCACCAACTACCGCGGTCTCGTCCACATCAGCGACGGCGCGGTGGACTCCTCGACCAGCGTCGAGTGTGACGCGCTGATGTTCGACAACGAGAGCACGTCGGACACCATGCCGTACATGGAGATCAACGAGGACCGCGTCGACGTCGCCCACGAGGCGACCGTCGGGAAGATCGGCGACGAGGACGTGTTCTACCTCCAGAGCCGCGGTCTCGACGACGACGACGCGAAGCAGATGATCGTCTCCGGGTTCATCGAGCCCATCACGGAGGAACTGCCCATCGAGTACGCGGTCGAACTGAACCGACTCATCGAACTCGAAATGGAGGGGAGCCTCGGATGAGCACGCAGGTGCACCGCTCCATCTCCGAAGAGACCGTCCGCCAGATCTCCGACGAACTCGACGAGCCGGAGTGGCTGCTGGAGACGCGACTGGACGCGCTGGCGGCGCTCGAGGAGCTCGACATGCCCGACGTCATCCGGACGCCGGGCCGCGACTGGACGAACCTCCACGCGCTCGACTTCGAGAGCTTCGTCGACCCGCTGAACGCGGCCGAGGAGAAAGACCAGGTCGGCCCCGACGAGGTGGAGGTGCTGTCCATCGCGGACGCCGTCGACGAGCACGAGGACCTCGTGCGCGAGCACTTCGGCTCGGTCGTCGACCCGCAGGAGAACTACCTGACGGCGCTGTCGACCGCCCTCTTCAGCACGGGGACGGTCGTCTACGTCCCGGAGGGCGTCGACGCGGAGGACGTCACCATCCGGACGACGATGAACAGCCAGTCGCTTTTCAACTACACGCTCGTCGTCACCGAGCGGTCGAGTTCGGTGACCATCCTCGAACGGCAGTCGACCGGCGACGAAGCCGCCGGAGCCGACGGGGAGCGCTACTACAGCGGCCTCGTCGAAGTCGTCGCGGGCGAGAACAGCCACGTCCAGTACGGTTCCCTGCAGGAACTCGACGACGAGACGTACAACTATACGCTCAAGCGCGGTAGCGCCGACGACTACGCGACGGTCAACTGGATCGAGGGCAACCTCGGCTCGCGGCTCACGAAGTCCAGCGTCGAAACCGAACTCGACGGCGAGTCGTCCGAGACCAAGACCGTCGGCGCGTTCTTCGGCCACGACGACCAGCACTTCGACATCGCCGCGCGCGTGTGGCACAACGCTGCCCACACGACCGCCGACCTCATCACCCGGGGCGTCCTCGACGACACCGCCCGCTCCGTGTACGAGGGCGTCCAGGACGTCGGCAGCGACGCGTGGGACACCAGCTCCTACCAGCGCGAGAACACGCTGATGCTGAGCGACGGGAGCGAGGCCGACGCCTCCCCCAAACTCATCATCAACAACCACGACACCGAAGCCAGCCACTCCGCGACCGTCGGCCAGATCGACTCGGAGGACCTGTTCTACATGACCTCCCGGGGCGTCGACGACGAGAGCGCGAGGAACATGCTCGTCGAAGGGTTCTTCGTTCCCGTCCTCGAGGAAATCGAGGTCGAGGAACTCGAAGAAGACCTGGAGACGAAGATCGGCGAACGACTGCGGGCCTGAGGATGTCGGTCGGCGAACGCGTCTCGTCGGACCGTCAACTCGCCCGCCTGCTCCAGATAGGCGTGGTGCTCGAAGAAGTCGTCGAGGCGCGGGCCGCCCGCCACTACGAGTCGCTTTCGTCGGCGGAGCGCGACGACCTCCGCGAGGACGTCCGCGAGCTACTGACCGAAGCGCGCGAGGAGTCCGCGGAGCACCGCGAGCGTCTCGAAACGCTCGTCGACGAACTCGACGCGGAGTCGGTACCGTTCGAGGAGATAGAGACGCTGGTCGGCCAGCAGTACGCCCAGACCGCTCCGGAAGATTTCGACGGCGTCCTCTACGACCAGCTCCACGGCGAGGAGACGGCGTACAAGTTCTACGACGACCTCATCGAAGCCATCGAAGCCAGCGACGTCGCATTCGGGCTGGACCGTCGGCGTCTGCTCGACACGCTCGAATCGATCCGGGAAGAGGAAGCCGAGGGCGTCGAGGAGGTCACTCGCATCATGGAGGACAGCGAATGAACACGGCAGACCAGTATCTCAAGGCGATATTTCTCGTCCAGCGAATCGACGACGGTCCGGCGGCCACCGGCCAACTTGCCGACCGTCTCGGCGTCAGCCCCGCGAGCGTCAACGAGATGGTCGGCAAGCTCTCGGACCGCGGTCTGGTCGAACACGAGAAGTACAAGGGTGCGACGCTCACCGACGAGGGCGAGACTCGCGCCCGCGACGCGCTCCAGACCTACTGCATTCTCGAACGCTTCCTCGCGAACGTCCTCGAAGTGGAGGAGTTCCGCACGGAGGCCCGCCAACTGGAGGCGGTCGTCGACGAGACGGTCGCCGAGCGACTCGACACCATCATCGACCGGGAGCCGCAGTGTCCGGACTGCTTCAACGCGGACGCGGACATGTGCGAGCTCCTCGGCGAGTGCGGCCACGCGGACTAGTCCGTTCCACCGTCCGTTCGGTCGGTTGCGGTACGTTCAAGTTCGCCCGGGAATTACGTGGCGGTGACGTCCCGTGTATCCCCGGTTTCGTGGCGGTGAACGGCCCCCGAGACGCCGGGCGTCTACGGGACGAGTACGGCGAACGAAGTCCCGTGGTGTAGTGGCCAATCATAATGGCCTTTGGAGCCATTGACGGCGGTTCGAATCCGCATAAATCGCCACCACACACCTTACGTCCGTAGTTTTCTGGCGTTCAGCGAATGGACGTAAAACCATGCCACAGGCCATATACACTCATTACACTACCCACCCGTGTCCCGTACAGCGATTCCAGTTCGTGTCTAGCCAAATTCAAGAACGGGGACAACGATGACGGACGATTACGTCGAAAGCATCCTTCTCGTCCCCGAATCGGCACAGGAGCGACTGAATGACCGACAAGTGGTTGACTACCGGAATCATCGACGTGACCTTGTGCGATGGGCATTACATCTCGGCAAAGACCCATCCACAGCAGATGGGTACGCTCATGGCACTGTCAAACACCGTGCGTACCGTATTGACTCGTTCTATCAATGGGTTTGGGACGAGTATGACGGCTACACCACGAATGTCACGCACGATCATGCTGACAGATACGTTCGAGAACTAGCCTATAGTGACAGTAGTACCAATCACAAGTCGAACGTTGTGAAGGCGCTAAAAATGCTGTTCAAGTGGCAAAAATACGAACGTGGCGGAGAGTTGTGGGAGCCAGATATGACGTTCAGCAGCGGTTCACAACCGTCACAGCCACGGGATTACTTTACTCGGGATGAACGAACTTCACTTCGAGAAGCTGCCTTGGAATACGATAGCGTCCCCTGTTACACTGCTCTCACTGCTAACGAACGTCGAGAGTGGAAGCGTCTTCTCGCACAACGATACAAGATGCCTCTCAATGACGTAGGCAAAGAAGAATTCCAACGAGCAAATGGATTCCAATTCCCGTCACTTGTATGGATGTCACTTGATGCAGGGCTACGTCCTGTGGAAGTGGAACGTGCGTCAGTTGACTGGGTAGATGTAGACAACGAAGTACTGCGTATCCCCGCTGACGATGCTGCAAAGAGTGACGAGAACTGGACGGTGTCTATTCGCTCTCAAACAGCGACGATGTTACAGAAGTGGCTGATGGAGCGAGAGCTGTATGAGAAGTACGACGAGACAGATGCACTCTGGTTGACCCGTGAAGGGAATCCGTATCAATCTCGGTCGCTCAAGTACCTTCTCGAACGACTTTGTGAGCACGCCGGGATTGAGATAGGAAACCGCCAAATAAGCTGGTATGCGATACGCCACTCCGTTGGGACCTACATGACCCGTGAGGAAGATCTAGCCGCTGCACAGGCTCAGCTTCGTCACAAGAGCGAGCAAACAACGATGAAGTACGACAATGCCCCCGTCGAAGATCGCCAGGATGCTCTAGATCGAATGGGCTGAATCCTCCTCGCAAACTACTCCCAAATTTGTCCACCGGAAGTGAGGGGCCGCAGTTGAACCAGTCGAAACCCACCTTTCCTGTGTTCCATAACCAAATGACATCTCTGACGACGGTGGCCATCAGAAGAGCGTGAGAGTCCTGAGTCTCGTCTCACATTCGTATTCTGAAGACCCTTAGAACAACGAGGGGAATGTCTCTCGACTCCCGAAGCGTCCCCCAGAAATGACTCTCATGTCCACACAGATGACTCACAAAGGGACGTAGGGTAGGTGCACGTCCCGAATGGTCTCTCGAAGTGTCGGGGCACTACACCCGACAATTAAATCATGCGACTAACCAATTATCAAACTTCGTTTCGTGACAATTCAAGGAATGGGGAAGCGGTCAGAAAGGAAACGTGGAATGGAGTCTCCACGCCCCTAGGCCGATCACTGATGAATGTCGGGTGAAAGCCCCATAGTCAAAGGCAATACCCGACACTAGCTCATTAATTGTTTATTAACTAAAGTTCTTCCCCTCGAAGAAAAGGATTCCAATGGCGACGATGTAAACCCCGTTTTGAGGGCCCTTAAGGAGACGGAGGATGCAAGAGAATGAATCACTATTCGTCTTCACTTTTCGAGGAAAGTTGGTTCGGGAGCAAACCAACTTTGGCAAACTATGACAGGATAATAGAACATGGGATGGCGCTCCACGTTCCAAATGGTACACTATCCTGAGGTGTGTCGGGTAGTCCTTGAGTCAGGGTAGCCCGACAGTCGCCACAACCCAATCACTCATCAAATGCTTTGTGATATCAAGGAAACGTGAGAGAGTGTGTCTATACTGTCCAACTTTGGCTAGCAAGATTGGACGATGCACTTCCCACGTCTGTCCCTTCGCTCCCAAAGATGGCGTGCTCTTTCCGCTACCTGATTACTTTGAATGGAAGGATCTAAATTGACCAGATACTTTTATTATATTCTTTACTTAGCAAGAGTCTTATCAGCTTTGGGGCCATTAGTTAGAATGTCGGAAGTTGATGAAGAGAAGAATTTTGCTGTCTATGTGAAAGAGCAGACAGGCTAATTTAGACATGACTGAAAGCTACGAGTCATTCATCACGACCAATTTAGGAGAAGAAGATGCAATGAGTTCCAAGCAAGAACAAGCGAATGGGCAAACTGTCCAAAGTATTTCCTCATTTGATTCACTGTCTCTGGACGACGTTCGGAGAAAAGAGGCAGATCTCATCAGGGAGTCAGTGGCGACGAGTGGCGGCACTCTCCATGACATCACTTGTCGAGAGGCAGCAAGGAAGACGATTGCCCAACTTGCATTTGAGGGAGAGCATCTTATCACGTACTTTGTCAAGCGGACGAAAAACCAGGAGAAGATGGAAGACCTTTGTGATGAGGCGGGCGTCCCATCTAATCAGATTCTCCGTCTTCCGAGCATGGAGGATTGCGATTGTTTCGGTCGGATGCCTCCCTCCCTTGCTAAAGCCTTGTTAGAACGAATTCGTGACCTATTGTATGAAAATGGTTACCACACTAAGCGGATCCATGATGAAATGGGGCTTCCAGATTGTGAGTACATGGAGAAGCGCAAGGAGATTGACCGGAAGACCGAGAACGGAGAGTTAGACCAATACTCAATCGTCATCGCTCACCACAATCATGTCCGTATCAGTCGACTATTTGAGGGCCGGGTTCCGGTCATTGACGGCCTCAATTGTGGCTCATTCGAGAAGACGTTTGATGATATCAGCAATGTCTTAGACCCATTCCTAGCGAGCAAAGATAGCCTTCCGCTCAAAGATACAGACGAGTTGCTACAATACCTCGGTCGTGGAGAGCAGAAGGAAGGACTCCTCAGGTGGTTCCAAGATGAGGGAGTTGAATATCTCACCGAATCACCTGATATAGATGATCTCCACCACCGACAAGCTCCCTTCATCGTTCTAGCTTTGCTATTAGCAAACCCAAGGAGCAATGGCCTCTGGTCATACAATCTCGGGGATTGGTTTGAAGACAGCATCAATGTCGAGAATGATATTCAGCGACGAGTAGTCTACAAGGAGGGCCAAGACGACGATGAGTCAGATTCTTCCTTTGATGGTGGGCCAGACATTGGTGTCCTCTCGACAGCAGACCTCAACTCCTCTCAAGGGATTGTGGCCCTCGACACTGACCCCATTGAGCGGATGTGGAACACTATCCATCAGACCGAGTTTGAGGAGCGAAGCGTCATCTCTCACGACTCTCGGAGGAAGAAACTCGTTCTCGACAAGATGGATTGTTCCATTGAGCAGTACAACGAGGATTCGACAAAGCACGCTTCGTCTTTTAAAACAATCGCCCCAAAGAAGGACCCCGCGATCTTAGAGGATATCTGTGATACCATCTCGGGGAAGCCATATCTCTTCTCAACGAAGAAAGCACGGGAGGAGTACCAGGGAATTATGGCATTTGCCTACACTGATGGAGGTCAGAATTACGAGTCCTTCATCCCTGAGTTTCCCGACCAGGATCATTTCGCCCTCTTCAACTCGCCTCATCCCGGAGATCACTACCTCAAACGATGGGCCGCTTACTCCAATTTCACTCTCAAGAAGAAGGGAGGGACAGGAACAGACAAATTCTATGAAGCAATGAGAGAGGGGGACGCAGAGATTGACAACGAATCTCTCGGGACTCAGTTCTATCATCATTTCGTTCACAACCGAGTCCTTCGTCCCATCCTCTCAATTGGCGAGCGAGAAGACAGCTCCCCAACGTTCCACCTGAATCATTGTTGTGTCCCACCGTGGCTGCAGGATGCTTGGGGCAAAGAGAAGAGTGTCTGTTATAATCGCGGAAAGAAGCAAAGTCTCCTCGATTTCCTTGAGAAGGTCGAAGAAGCAACGAAGAAGGAGATCCTTGAGAACTCTGATTATACCAGCAAAAGAGGTGTTAGAAAGGCTGTGAACGATTTAGAAGAAGAGGGAAAACTTGAATCATGGCAAGATTGGGACGATCATGGTCGGAAGAAGTACGCCCTCCTAGACTAGGGGGTGGAAAAAGGTCCATATTGATACTACTACAAGCGTTACCAGTTCCAATATGGAGACTTTTCCACCCCTCCCCTTCTAGTCTAGACGATGGTCAGTCGGCCTTGTTCGTCACTAGGGGATGTACCATCCATTGCATCTAACCAACCATTCTCTGTGGCCTTCCAGTGTGCTCTGCTTCGTTGTGGTCCGTGAGGAGTCACTCCTTAGGTCACCGAGAGGTAAGAGACAAGCAATCCACTGAGAAGCCTGTGTGCTCCTTATGGGAGCAAGAAAGAAAAAGCAAATGCCCCGAATGGGGACGGTGACTTAGACTACCTCAAATTCCAACTCGATCTCGAATTTTGTCTGATCCTGATCGTTGACCAGGATATCATCATGTGTCCTCAGTCTCACGACGACAAGCCAGGCCAAATATAGCAAGCTGCCATAGCTAGAAGGCTTATCCGCGTCCTGTGGCTAGCGTTAATATGAGATACATTTGCTCCGAGTGTGGGTGGTCGTACACCAAGGACGGGAAGTATGATGAGGTGGCCAACACCAAACTCGTACAGCATCTTAGGGAGACTGGTCATACCCCCATCGGACGACTAGGTACTCTCAAAAAGTACTCCGCAAAATCGGCTCCAGAGCGGATCCCTGCCTAATAGCAAGTGAATGGACAAGCCGCTACTCCAATACCCTCACTCAACATCACGACAATCGGGGCAGAGATCGTCTTCGAGATAGGTCTCGTTGAATGCGCTCCCACAACTCCCGCATTGCTTGATAAGATCGTCAGGGTCGTTTGTAAATTCGTCTTCGTTCCCTTCGGTGTTCGTCATCTAAATCCTCATGCACGGTAGCTCCATAAGTCTACCCGTCAAATAGTTTATTAGAATGAAGAAAGATGCCATGTTCCCTTCCGAGGGTTGAGAGACAAGGAACCCACTGAGGGGCTAGTGTGCGCCTCACAGTGAGATAAGAGGAAAAGCAAATGCCCCGAATAGGGGACGGCGAGAAACGAGAAAGCGAAAAGTAACCTGTTGGTCGATGTCTCTGTCAGTGTCTGCTAAAGCGAATACTTGTCGAGGAACTCTTCCAGTTCTTCATCTTCCGGTTTTCCGCTCGAAGAGGCCTCTTCCAACTCCGAAGCTATTGAACGGAGTTGACCCTTCACCCGGCTAATATCGTCGTCTGAGAGCTGATCATCGGCATCAAGGGCCATCATGTCCAGATCCAACTCTCCAGTGACGAAATCCTCGACGAGTCTCTCCGCAGTGCTGTGATAATCGACATATCTCCGAGAAGAACCGTTCTTCCGGTGAATCTCACGATAGGCATCGTAAAGATCGTCTTCAAGTTCAACACGAACTCGGGCCATTCAGGCATCACCCCGTGGGGAAAGATCGCGGAGCGAGAGCTTGTCCAAGAGTGAGCCATCATCTTCCGAATCCGCTTCCTCCTTGGCTCGTTCCAGGGATTCCGCAGCATCCCGGAGATCCTGGGCTAGCGCGTCATATTCTCCAGCGGAAACGCTCGAATCTGCTTCGGGAGTGTGAGTTCCCTCAGCGACGTTAGCACGGACGAAAGTCCGGAGGATCCCCCGGATTCTCTCCTCCTGTTGAGGATAAATGTGGTTAGATTCGCCGCTCTCCCTTGCGATATCCTGCAAATCGCCATAGACATCCGCATTCAGATTCAGTTCGATAGTTTGCATGGGCAGACTACACCCCATACTAATGGTCCCACACTAATAAGTATTTCGCCTGATAGAAATTGACCTTGGGCTATCATCCTCTCGGCTAATCTGATGTATGACTGTGAGTTGTCTCACAGGCTCTGGATTTGCAATGAGACGAAGATGCTAACCTCCATCAACTAATCCCGCGGTGTACCCTTTCGGTCGCCAGATTTAGCTATATTTCGACTCAAACCGAGAGTCACCTGCTCTCTCACTACCTTAAATACCCTCATATCACCCCATTTCAAGGGTGACCCCCCTACTTTCACCCCGAAATACGGTGATTCCTCTGTTTATCGTCATTCTTGAGAAAATAGTCTAGATAACAATCTGTGTTATCACCGATATATACTTAAGGCTAGGGAACGTAAGGTATGATGCGAGAGCACAATGCTCTCGTCACCGTCGATCCCGGGTTAACCGGGTCACTTCCATTCGCAATGGTGCGAGACTGCGTGGGCAATGGCGGGCCTTCGCTCGCCCTCTGAGACATGTTGGGAGGGGTATCCCCTCCCTATCAATTCTCCTTGGATCCTCTGGTACTTCGAGTGACCACTGAGTACCATCACTCTCGTTTCTTTATCTAGTCCAAGAATTTGGATGCCGTCTAGCTGCACAACACTCACAGTCCTCTCAAAGTAGGGCCAATTGTTGGGCCTCAGATTTTGTGTGTAATTTTCGCAGATCGGTTTTCCTAGTCGAAAAGAGGGGCAAACGCCTGGCTCAAAATTGATTCGGACACCAAGAGCAACCTGTCTTAGCCGCCACCGGTTTGTCCGAGTGCTCACATCCGGTATGGAAAATGAGTCTTAAGATCGAAGGACGGGGATTCACTAAGGGGGGTCGTCAGATATGACGATAATGGAGAGGGGGTGTCATGAGTCAATGACTGTCCTTGGGACCTCCACGGGCCTTCTGATAGGGTTGGTCTCTGGGGATTGTTCTGGCCGACTCGACACCCCACGTTTCCGCCTGAAATCATTGAGCCAGTAGTCTTCATTGAGGAGCCGGGCTTAGTCTTCGTCAAGGATCTCAAGGGCGATACGGACATCTTTACCCTGATAGTCCTTCCCGAGATAAATTCGGCCCTCACTATCGACACTCTTCTTTTCTACTAGGTCTGGATCGTCTATCGTGTACTGAGCCATCCATTCTTCAGTAGTGTATGAACCACAATTAGGCTTATGGTGGTTAGATAGGGGTCTGATTGACCCAAAGATACAAGTGGCATGCTACCGTTGTCACTAGTAGAAGCGCAGAGCGCCTTGAGAAAGGCCAGTGTTCCAGCACTGACCTGCGCTTCGGACCCTACCGAAGCATGTCGAAATCAGCAAGCCAATCCCAAGAGCGTTACGGACAGTTCGGTGATCGAACGACGGTCGGCGAAATGGTTGTTGTCCAGGTCGATAACGGCATTCACAACGTCGCTAATTACGAACATGGCGGTGACGACGTTCACGAACACACGTATACGGTCACCAGTCTTGATGGTTGCACCTGCCCCGATGCCAAGTATCGGCCAGACACGCTATGCAAACATGAGGAGGCAGTGTTAGACACGAAGACGGTTGACGACAATACGGACGTTTCTGAGGACGATGATACGACCGTCACAGAACACTTCGATATGGATGCTTCCGGAGAGGCATATGTCTACTACAAGTGCGAGAACTGTAGCTTGGAGACGACTGATGAACGTCTGAAAGATGGGTGCTTCCGCTGTGAGTGACGATACTGACGATAGTCGTCAATGTCCCATTTGCCGGAGCACTGCCGTCATCGAGCGTGGCGATGGGCGATACGTCTGTACGAACTGCAAGGCAGTGTTGTCGTTCGAAGAAGGGAGTTACACTGTGTATGGACCCGATAACGACTGCGACGATGGAATCGACATCTAACTAACCAACCCAAATCAAACCAACAATGAGCGAGACTTGCGACACCAACGAGATTGACAATGCACAGATTGACATCGAAATCCGAGATATGGGCTACTCCGGAGAGGGCACCAAGATCATTGCAAAGATGAGGGGCATCAAAGCAACCTTCGGTCTCCATGAGGGGGTGGCCTCCCTAGCCGGGATCTACAATGAGGGGCCACTACTCCCTAAGCAGCATTCCAGCACTATCCGTCAGATTGAGGCGCGAGTCGAGGAATGTGATATCGTTTATTCGGTGAAGACACTGACGGACTTCCTGGAAGAAGCCGAGTAAGCACCCTCATTTCTGTCCTTTAGCTCAGAATCGACGAGAGAGGCATTTACCCAGACGAGTCTCATTGCTCTCGGCTAATCCTCGAGGTTTTACTATCCGTAAGGCATGGAAGCTCACACTCCTCACGGGCCTGTGAGTGGCATTCATCTTCGTGAAGGACAGACTAGGTTGTTAGCTCAAACTAACGTTGGTCACCCTGTATTTCCGCCGGAGTCATCGAGGCGTTTGAGGCCAAGCTGACCCATGAGTCCCGAAGATGGTTGAGGCGTCTGTCAAGGCTTACAGACAAGTGAGAAGAGAGAGGAGATTCGTTAGTTTAACGTACTAACGTTGGGGCGGGGATTAGCAATCTTCTTTCTTGCCAGACTCGCCACTGCTGTCGCCCGAAGAACTAGTGGTCGTCTCCTCGTTGCTCTCTGTAGTCTCCTTGTCCGAACCACTACTAGATTCCTCGGTCGTAGTGGTTTCTTCGGTAGTCGTTTCTTCAGTGGTTGTCTCCTCGGTAGTAGTTTCCTCTTCCGTTGTGGTGGAAGTTTCCTCAGTTGTCGTCTCCTCTTCCGTTGTGGTTGTCGTCTCTTCAGTCTCAGTCGTCGTTGTAGCCTCCTCGGTGGTTGTAGTGGTGGTCTCCGGTTCACCGACGTACTGTTCCTCATCACTTCGGGCCACAACGTCGCCCTCAGGGGTGAGAATCGCGTACACGTCCGACTGGTCGTTAGTCATCCGTGGGACATTATAGTCGAAGGTTACGTCCGCATCTGGGACGGTATTGTCCCCCGTTGCCACGGTGAGGGTTCCACCTGCGGGAATGGTAGTGTTAGAAGGGAATACCTTCTTCTGCGTGGTTTGCTGGGTGTATTCAAATCGGGCCTGATAGTCGCTAATGTCCATTTCTGAGCCAGAGATATTCTTTACGGTGAAGTACTCGTTCTTGGGATCAATGTCCACGAAGACGAGATTTGGCGTTTCGTCTTGTCCAAATACACTTGTACTGCCCAGACCAACTGTTCCAGCAACTACCGCACCTGCACCAATCAGGAATCGTCGTCTATTTTGTTCCGGCATACAGATTGAGACATTGACCAATCATAGATGAATGTTCCGATATGGGAGATGTGATTAGGTTAGTCGTCACCCTGTTTCCTCGAAAAGTCGTCCCTTCGACCTTGTAATCAATTTCTGATCTTCAAATTGATTCTAGAACGGCTAGAGTGTCTTCCAAAATGGTTCTTGTAGGGTATCAATCGTAGCTTGTTGCTGAGAGCGCAGTTTTGCACATTGCGCTGCATACAACAGGATCTCTCCTCTCTTTTCCTCCCCCGATAATTCGGAATCACTATCTACCATTTCATGGAGGCTTCCCACCCTATCATAGAATCTCATCGTTGCCTTTGCCTGTGAAGAAGACAAATTTCCTATCTTGTCCATATTTTCCTCATAGACTCGGAAGGAGATATTCTCGATCGCGGCAACCATCCAACGATGCTCAAAATGGATCTCTGTTTGATACCCTTCTGCCAACTCTTCATACTCTTCGCCTATGACAGGGGAATATTCATCATCGAGCCGTTCTAGCTTGGAGATCACGTCGTCCATGAGTTCAATTTCAACAACTAAGGCAGAGCAAAGCCGCTTTCGTTCATTCCAACGACGATAGTGTTGGACAATCATCGACCCTGTAAGGGTGAGAAGACCACCAATCACCACTGTAACAACATTCCAGAGGGCAGATGACAGACCAAATGGCATGATTTATCCCTCGTTATCCAAGTCCATCCCGAAGAGGGTCCACTTGGCTTTCGTCAGAAGGCCAGCAGAGACTCGCATTTCGTCTCTCTCCGCTTTGTATTTCTGGAGGGACTTCTCCTCCTTCCTGTACCCGACTAGCTCCTTATACTGCTCTCGGTATGATTTTAAATTGAGGACATACATTTTACCAGTATATTGCAATTGGGCTGATGATGTACCCTTTATCTAATGTAAAATCTTCGCGCTCCATGAACTCGGACAAGTCTATGTCCACATCATGGTCTTGCTCTTCTAAGTACTCTTCAACTTGTTCTCTTAGCTGCTCTTCTTCACTCTGCAATTCATGTGCTTGTATCTCTCCCTCCTGCAAATTTTCGACCAGCATACCATTAACAATTTGATCTACTTCTTCAGGATCAAGAGTGCTATCAAATATTTCGTCAAGAAGTTCATCACGTTGATCCTGCAACTCTTTGGGCGGAAGAATTTCGGCTAAGATCCTAAATGCATCAACTAAATCCCATTTCTCACTATTGGGAATTCTTCCTTCAATACGACCTAGAATTGTATATTCTTGTGGCCCAAGGAATTCACGCCGGGAATCAATCCATAATTCTTCCTCTTTGACAACCATTCCAAATGGTCCTCTTCCATGCTTTGGTTTCACTTTTAATCCTACTCTGCCATTATATATCTCATCCCGGTAACTACTGGGATTTTCTTCCTTTTGTTCTAGGAGTTGCCACTCTTCTTCAGGTCCGTCATCTTCAAGTAGGGATAAACTACCAAAAATCCTATACATAGGGTCTGTACTGCAATTTCCCTCGACTTTGACTACGTTTCCAGGATTCAGTGATTTCTCAAACGGCTCATCTCCAGTTAGGTCCTTCACTTTTCCTTTCTCTCGAAGGGCTTCATAGAGTACTGTAAATCGATATTGGTCGTTAATTCGATTAGTTGTAGTAGTCTGATTTATACGATTTTCTGTATCCGTTGATTCTTTTTGTCCACCCAACCTCAGTAGATTAGAGAGAGTCAGACCGGCTTCAGCTTGTTTTCTGTTTTGCTCTTCTTCACCTTTCTCAAACACCTGTTCTACGTCCTCGGGTACTGCCATAAACAAGGAAGCAAGAAGACTGTTGACGCTGAGGGAGTCTAGATAAACAAATTCCCTCAGCTCTTCTTCTCTTTCCTTAGAATTTCCGTCTTCCATGATCACAAGATAATAGTAACATTACTTAATAAATTTGCACCATAGTTTCCCTTCTTCCGTCCCCAAGGCGGAAGTACCTAGTTTTGATTATGAGGTAGAAGCTATCTGTATCGAGGAATTCTTATCATGTTCTTCTCGCCCTTCTCACTATCGTCTGTGACGGCTTATTCTTTGAACGACTCACTGGACCTATTGTAGTGAGAAACTCTGCAGGAAGAACGCATGGTCACTGTGTAGGTTTCTGAGCTACTACAAGACCCTCCGCCCGTCCGGATAATCCGAATTGGCTACAGGCCGACGTAAGTGGGTTTTATAAACGAAGCATCCGAATTACTGAACAGAGCAGGCAGGGAATCCCGCCAAAAGGCCAGCAGAGGCTCGCGTTTCATCTTTCTCCGCATTGCGTCTCCAGAGGGACTTCTCCTTCTTCCTGTACTCGATAAGTTATTGATGTTCCTCTTGTTGCTGTATGATCATCTGTTCCTCGTTCAATGATCGTTTGACTCTCCACTATGGTTCATCGCATTTCATTGTACTCTTCCTTTAGGGCACACCCCTCTTCTCCGTGTTCGTTGTACGCCTCGAACCATTCTATGTATTATGGTACCCTATGGAAACTAGCTACATGAAAACGATAAACACTAAACTTGATCCTCTCAGCAACTCTCTGCTGTCCTAACCGTTTGAACTCTGTAACCATCGATACTAGCGGAATAACAGAGGATATTCGTGTTGCAGATCCACGAATTTGCCCTTACCATTGAGATCATTGTTAGCAACCGGCTCGCTTATCTTCGCATACCCCCAGCTCAATCAGAATTGAGGAGAGTGGTGAACAATTTTGGCTCTATCAACGGTTGGCGGGGTTGAAATACAACTGCGTCGTTGGCCAGTGATGGGCAGTAGGCGCCTCGAAGCAGCTAACGGAATGGGGGGCCGGTGCCTGGAGAACAACAACCATGAGAAAAGCACTGACCGTATTCCTCGCAGTGGCACTCGTCGGCAGTCTGTTCGTCGGCGGTGTCGCAGCGCACGACTCGGACTATAAGAAGGACCAGAAGAAGAAAACAGGCGACACGATCAAACAGCAGGCGAACTCACAGATTTGGCAGTCCCAGAGCGTGAACCAGCAGAACTTCAACCGCCAGAACGCAGCCGCCGTGAACTTCCGTAGTGGTTCTGGTTCCGACAGGGCAACTGTCACTCAGTCGAACACTCAGACGAACGCGAACGCACAGGTTGCCAATTCGGAAGCCGAAAACGAAGTCGAAGACTAGTCGAATTAACAACGCAGTCTTCGCCGCTTTTTATTCCGGGGGATCCACGTAGTGGTAGTAGGAGTTTTTCCGTGACGCCAGCGAGAGGGCAAAAATACTATTCTGACGAGTACACAGAAAGCCATAAAGGATTGCGTTGCTAATTGTCGAATTAGTGAGTGACAAGCAAGATTTGCCCCTTCTAAGGTGCTTCCTTGCTTGTCAGGTTCCACTACCCAGTGAAACCATGAACGTGTTTCGGGGAAGTAGCTTCCCCATAGGAGGAGAAGAGAGACAATTGCTTAATTGTTATGGCAACAGTACTTTCTTGCTAGTTATAATAATATTAGTCAAATGGTTGGCGTGCCTTCTAGCAGGATATTCGTTTTACGAATCAATTGATTTCCTGCAGTTGAAGTCTACAGAAGGGGCGTACCCTTTCTGGATAGGTCTCTGGGATGCTGGAAGTCCCTCTGTCTTTTCCAAAGAGCTCGAATCGGCTACAGGCCGACAAACTCCATGAAATTCATTTGTAGTCAGTATGCTTGAGAGGCTTCTTACTATCCTCTCTCCCCTTCCTACGCTCATTTACTGAGCGTGGTTTGGCTACGGGCCATACATCCAGGGTTTTATATGGTACTCTGGGTTGTATCGATATGAACGTCAGAAATCGACGGGCGTTTGGCAGGGAAAATCCGTAATAGGTAAAGGCGGAATACCCTTAGATGCGGAACGAAGTCCCGTGGTGTAGTGGCCAATCATAATGGCCTTTGGAGCCATTGACGGCGGTTCGAATCCGCCCGGGACTATCTCCATTTGGCGCAAATCCGTGTCGAGCACGAGGACGATTGTGGCTCACTGAGGCCGTCGTAGCTTTCACTCGTCGTTCTGACTGGCAGAAGGTTCGACGTTAACGCTGAACTCTTCGAACGACGTGTGTTTCGTCTCCCAGCCGATTCTACGGACAACAGCGGTCTCGGTGACAAGAATCTCTTCTGAAGGAGTGGTGCATTCTCGGGCTGTCTCGGCGGATTACGTATAGCGATATTCGACGGGCGACGGTACTGCCATCACTGGCCGGAAACCCAATACATATCGATCGTCCAAGGCTCACAACCAGACATGAGCGACACAGTCGTCGAAGGCGAGAGCCGAGCTGACGAAACTAGCGCAGTCGATCCGCTCCGGGTTGGCGTCGTCGGTGGGGGATTTATCGGGACGACCGTGGGTAGTGAGTTCGTCGAACACGAGGACGCACGTGTCGTCTCGCTCGTCGATATCGACGAGACCGTCCTCGCGGAGGCCGGTGCTGACCTGGCGGTCGGCACCGATTCCCGGTACACCGACTACGAGACCATGCTCGACGCCGAGACGCTCGACGCCGTACTCATCGGAACACCGCACACCCTCCACTACGACCAGATTATCGCGGCGTTCGAGCGTGACCTCCACATCCTCTGCGACAAGCCACTCACGACCGACCTCGACGACGCACGTGATCTCGTCGAGCGCGACCGCGAGCGCGACGAGGTGTTGATGGTCGGCTACCAGCGTCATCTCTACGAGGCGTTCAGAAAGGCCCGCGACCTCTGGGACACGGACGGACGGGAACCGAACTGGATTACCGCTGAGGTAAGCCAGGACTGGGTCGACCGGTTCGACGACACGTGGCGGCAAAATCCGGACCTTTCCGGCGGGGGCTACCTGTACGACACCGGAAGCCATCTGCTCGATTGCGTGCTGTGGAGCACTGGACTCACCCCCGACGCTGTCTCGGCGAGCATGGACTTCATCGACGACGAAGAACGCGTCGACGGTCGCGCGGACGTCACCGTTCGGTTCACGAACGGTGCCACGGCGTCGTTTTCGATGTCGGGCGAGACTCCGTGCATGCGTGAGCACGTCCGGATGTGGGACGAAGAGGGCGCCATCGCACTCGACAGTCAGGACTGGGAGCCGAGCGAGTACGTCGAAATCAACGAGGAAAGCGGGGAGTACCGTCCCTCGCTCCAGCGCGAGAATCAACAGACGAAGGCCGACGCGTTCATCCAGGCGATCGAGACCGGACAGAAACCAGTAGCATCTGCGCTCGACGGGTTACGAGTGACCGCAGTCACCGAAGCAGCGTACGAATCTGCCCGGGACGATGGCTCGTTTGTCCCCGTCGATCCCGACGATGTGGCGCTAGAGGAGTAGCCGGGCGCTGACCCGTAATCGCTTCGAAGCCGGTCTGTCAAGACCGCCGAAGCGATCGACCGGTCGGCGCGAGGAAGCGAGACTGGGACGGTGTTGCGTCTGCCGGACTCGCAGTCCTCTCAACGAGTACTCGACTGTTCGGCCTCTACCCGGCTCCGTCGTGCCCCCCGATGGCCTGGGCCGTGGAGGTGCTTCGGAGCACGACGAAGTGAGCTATAACTACGTGGTACACGAGGGAGAGGTATGCCCGACCGAACTGAACTCGCGGACGTCGTCGTCGTTGGCTGCGGGCCCGGTGGTGCTGTCCTCGCGTACCTCCTCGAGCGGAGCGGCGTCGACGTCGCGCTCGTCGAGCGGGCTGCTACTTTCGATCGCGAGTACCGTGGATTCGGGTGGAATCCGGGCGTCGTCCGTCTGTTCGACGAGATGGACGTCCTCGACGACGTTCTCGCGCTCGCTCACGAGACCGTCACCGAGGGCGCGTTCTCGCTCTACGGCGAGCAGGTCACCGTGCTCGATTTCGACCTGCTCGACACCGACTATCCGTACGCGCTCATGATGGAGCAGCCGGCGCTCCTGGAGCGTCTCGTCGAGCACGCCAGCACGTACGACGGCTTCGCGTTCCACCCGGCCACGACCGTTACTGACATCCGAGTCGACGACTCGGGCGCGGTTCGCGGAGCGGAGGCCCGCGACCGCGGGGCCGCCGAGGACGTCAGGTTCGAGGCGCGCGCCGTTGTGGGTGCCGATGGCCGGTACTCGACCGTCCGCAAGCGTGCGGGCATCGACCCTGGTCTGTTCGAGTCACCGATCGACCTCGTGTGGTTCAAGCTCCCGCGGGGCGCCGTCGACGCCAGCACCCAGGGCCGCATCGACCGCGACGGCGTCCTCGTGTACTTCGGCCTGGGCGCCGGCGACCTCCAGGTCGGCTACCTCGTCCGGGACGGCGAGTGGCCCGGGGTCCGAGAGGCGGGATTCGGTGCGTTCCGACAGCGGGTCGCCGCCATCGATCCGGAGGTGGCTGCGGCCATCGACGCGCATTTGGACGGGTTTCGAGACACCACACTGCTGGACGTCGCGCCCGGCGTCGCGGACACGTGGACTCGGGACGGGCTCTTGCTGCTGGGCGACGCCGCCCACACCGCGAGCCCCATCGGCGCGCAGGGCAATCCTCTCGCCGTCGAGGACGCCGTCGTCGCCCACGATGTCCTCGCGGACGCGCTCACGAACACGGAGGGGACGCTGTCCGACGAGACGCTTCGGGACTTCGAGCGTCGACGCCGCCCGACCGTCGAGCGCGTCATCTCGCTCCAGCGGCGCGCCGCGGACAACCTACGGTTCTGGCTCGACTACGGTCGGTACGTCCCGGCGTGGCTCGTCCGGGGATCGGCGGCGGCCTTCGACTGGCTGGCCCCGCAATCGCGCCTGATTCGGGGCACGGTCGAATCGTTCGCACTCGGGGACCGGTCCGTCTCGGTCGCCCGGTCACACTTCACGGACTGATGTCAGCCGAGCCCTCGTGGATTTGCGCGAGGAACGTCCGGACGGCGGCGGTGAAGTAGTCGGGATTGTCGAGGTTCGAAGCGTGGCCGGCGTCCGGCACTTCGTCGACCGCCACGTCCGAGAGGTGGGCCGCCAGCTCTGCCGCGTGGCGCTTGACGAACGGGAGTTCGTTCTCGCCGTACAGGACCAGCGTCGGGACCGTAATCGCGGAGAGATCGATCGACAGTTCGTGAAACCGGGTCATCGACCGAATGACCTTCGCGAACTCGTCGGTGGCCATCTTCGGGCCCGTTTCGCGGAGTCGTTCGATCTTCTCGTAGTCGCCGCTGGAGCCACCGAAGAGCCGCTCCGTCAGCCACACGTTGGCCTTCTCGACCCGTTCGTATCCGACGAGTCGGACCGGTGGGACGAGGCCGTTCATCACCAGTCGGCGCAGGCACCACTCACCGCGAGTGAGGATTCTCGGCGTGAACGTGTCGGCGAGTATCAGCCCAGCGATTCTCCCGGGGTGCGTCGCCGCATACGTCTGTGCGATCCCCCCGCCCATGGAGAGGCCACAGAGGACCGGCCGGTCGAGATCGAGTGCGGTGACGAGAGCGTGGAGGTCCTCGGCAAGGAGGTCCATCGTGTACTCGGATTCGGTCGAGCCACCCGTCCGACCGTGCCCGCGGACGTCGTAGACTATCGTCGCGTAGTCGTCACTGAGCGCGTCCACCTGCTGTTTCCACATCGTCCGATCGACGACGGAAGCGTGGACGAACACCAGCGGCGGACCATCGCCACGTCGCTCGTAGTACGTCTCGACGTCGTTCGTCTGGACCGTCGGCACACCGTCCGTAGAAGCGCTCGATAGGGATGAACTCACGGACGGAGTGTTCGCTCACGGGACTCGCCCGAGGTTCCCCTCGTTCGGATCTGAACGTTACCTTCGCCCTCACCGGCCCGGGGAGCTAGCTATCGCTCTCGTTGGAATCTCCGCAACCTTTATTCCGTACCGTAGCTTCATTTTTTAATACGGAACTCGTGCGTTCGCGAATCTGTGATCGAGGGTAGGTCAGACGGGGACCGTCGTACAGTCGACACCCCGTCTCCTCCGTGTGCCGGTCACACGGAACCGGTCACAGAGGACCTCCGTTCCGCATCATCGGCCACCGCACTATGACACACCCCAACGCCAGCGTCGACGATGGAACACTCCCAACGGAAGGACGAACGAAAGCCTTCGAACACCTCGTCGACGCCCTGGACGCTGACGAGATGGACGAGACGAACTATCACCTTCGGGAAGCGCTCCAGCTACTCACGATAGAGGAGCACGCTCGGGAGCGACCCCTCCGAGAGGACAGCGTAGCGTCCGGGGAGACGTCCTCCTGAAGGGAGGAGCCGGTGGGAGAACCCACACCGAGTTTTGGGCATCCGTATCGAGTATCTACAGATAAGATTATGGCGGAAGTGCCGTTGGCGGAACCGTTATCACAGCCGACTACTTATGGAGACCATGACCTCCTCGGGTCCGTCTCGGGACATCTATGCCGAAACGCTGGCTGTCTTCGACCAACCTTCTCACGCGCACGAGCCGCTCACGACCACGGAAGTCGCGGAGGCGCTCGACTGCACGCGGCGAACGGTCTACAAACGGCTGGACAAACTCGTCGACCGCGGTGACTTGCACACCAAGAAGGTAGGTTCCAGCGCACGGGTCTGGTGGCGGGCGTCCGCCGCCGCCGCCCCCACGACGGACGACACTGGAGGGGACACCGATGAGGCCCTCCAGACGGAACGCGAGCGTTTCGGAGCGCTCGTACAGGCGGTCGAGGAGTACGCAATTTTCATGCTCGACCCCGACGGGCACATCCGAAGCTGGAACAGTGGCGCCGAACGCCTGAAAGGCTACACCGAAGACGAAATCCTCGGCAAGCACTTAGCGACGTTCTACACCGACGAGGACTGTGAAGCGGGCGTACCGCAAACGAATCTCGCGACCGCCACCGAGGAGGGAGTGGTCGAGGACGAAGGATGGCGCGTTCGAAAGGACGGTACGATGTTCTGGGCGAACGCCACGATCACGGCGATCCGCGACGACGACGGCACGTTGCTGGGGTACGCGAAGGTGACCCGCGACATGACCGAGCGGCGCGAGCGCGAGCGCCAACTCCGCCGCGAGCGCGACAAACTGGAGGAAGACCTCAACGAGGTGTTCGAACGGACCACCGACGGCGTCGTGGCGATCGACGACGAGTGGCAGGTAACGTACGTGAACGAGCACGCAGAGGACCTTATCGGTCGTTCCGCGGACGAACTGGTCGGGAAAGGACTCTCGGAGCAGTTCCCGGAGGGACCCTTCCGGGATCTGCTCCACGACCGGTACCAGGAGGCGATGGAGACCCAGGAACCGGTGAACTTCGAGATGCATTCGGACCTCGTCGAGGGATGGGTCGAAGTTCACGCCTACCCCTCGCCGTCCGGTCTGTCGATCTACTTCCGGGATATCACTCGTCGTAAGGAGTACGAACAGGAGCTAGAGCAGTACCAGCGAATCGTCGAAACGGTCGACGACGGTATCTACGCGGTCGATTCCGACGCACAGTTCGTACTGGTCAACGACGCGTTCTGTGAGCTGACGGGCTACGACCGCGAGGAGTTGCTGGACGGATACGCAACGATGATTCACGGGGAGGAAGTCGCTCCCAGCGCTTCCGAACTGGCTGACGAGGTGGCAGCGGGCGAGCGCGACGCGGCGACCCTCGAACTGAGTATCCACAGAAAAGACGGTGAGACGGTGCCAGTAGAGAGCCGGCTGGGCCCGTTTCCGTTAGCCGACGAGAACGGTCGGTGTGGGGTGATTCGAGATATCTCCGATCGCGTCGAGCGCGAACGCGAACTCGAACAACAGAACGAGCGCCTGGAGAGCTTCGCCAGCATGCTCGCCCACGAACTCCGGAACCCCCTCACCATCGGCCAGATGTACACCCAGAACCTTCCAGCCGAGACAGCGCCAGAGGCGGTAGAATACATCACGGAAGCGTTCGACCGTATCGAAGACACCATCGATATCCTGTTGGCGCTGACCCAGGGCCGCGAGGCGGTCGGTGGGAATAGCGAAGTCGAACTCGCAGACACCGCACGCGCGGCGTGGGAGGAAGTGGACGCACCCAGGGCGACGGTGGCGGTGGAGATAGACGGCAGGATACAGGCGGACGGAACGTACATTCAGCATCTGTTCCGGAACATGTTCGAGAACGCCGTCGAACACGGCGGGGCGGACGTCAGCGTGACGGTCGGCGAGTTACCGACCGGGTTCTACGTGGCGGACGACGGAAGTGGAATCGCCGTCGAGGACACCGAGGCCGTGTTCAAGCCCGGCTTCACCACGGCGGCCGAACTGGGCGGAACCGGGTTAGGGCTGGCGTTCGTCCGGGAGATGGCCGACGTGTACGGGTGGACGTGTACGGTAACCGAAAGCGACGCCGGCGGTGCGCGATTCGAGTTCAGAAACGTCGACCGCAGCGGCGGGAGTCGCTAGTCGGTCGCTCCCCGGGAGCGGTACGGACGCCATCGTCCGCACCGAGACAGCGACGAAACGAGGTGCGGCGTGGCGGTGAATCGACCGTCCCCGTCGACCGGTTCCGGACGTCTTCCGACGAGACGGCCGCAGCGACGAACCGGGGAAGCGGCTACTGCGAACTGTACTCGACGGTTCCGTTCCAGACGTCGTACTTGTCGTCGTACTTCTTGTCCGCCTCGAGCAGCAACACCCGTACGTTCAGGGTGCCGGAGTCGAACTGGCTGAGGGCGTCCGGCAGCACTTCGAGCGTGTAGGTGCCGCTTTCCGTCTGGTCCCAGCGAACGTCCTTCCTCGTGATCCACGTGCCGTTTATCTTGACCATGAAGTAGGGTTCGCCGTCGCTCTCGGGATCGACGTTGTTCATCCGCGTGTCCGCAGTGACCTGAATGTCGAAATCGCTGTATCCGCCACCGCTGGCGTTCTTCTTGTCGACGAACTCGACGCTGGAGATGCGGTCGGAGAGCCTGTTCTGGAAGGGCGTCCGCGGCTCCGTCGGGCGTACCCACATCTCCGTCGTCTGCGTCGCAGTCGTCGTGCTGGTCGTCGAAGCGACGGTGGTAGTGGTCGGCGTCGAGGTACTCGTCGGCGTCGAACTGGGAGTCGTGGTCGTTGCGGTGGTCGTCGTCGCGTCCGTCCCGTCAGTCGAGCCGCCGAAACCGGTGCAGCCGGCGAGCAGCACGGCGAAGACGAGCACGACAGCTGTGAGACGTTGGCTGTTCACAACCGATGATTGACCGAGAACAAGGTAACCCTTAGGATTGGTCAACGAGTCGATAATGGCTCGACAGCCGTCTCGCCCGGTCGAGGCGGCTGCTACGCCGTCTCGCGTTTCGTAAGTCGTCGGTAGTTTCTCGGGAGAGAACGGGTGCTTACTTCCGGTCGCACCGCCGGTCGGACGGACGAACCGGGTGACGCCACACCGCTCGTCTTCGAACTTACTTCGCGGTTCCCGGTCTTCGTCTCCGTGCCGGGCGGCAGTCCGCCCCGGAGTACGGTTCGAATGGAGGGTTTCGTCGGCGTCGAAACGGTTTCAGAGACGGTCGCGTCCGCTACGGCGGGACGTACGACCGCTGGACGCGACGCCGTCCAGTTTCTCGAGCGCGGCGCGGTAGTATCGGCGAACGTCGAACCCTCCGCGCTGTCCGCCGGTTCCGTTCCGACGCGTGCCGCGGTTCGACCGCGCTCGTTTCTGGCGAGTGCCGCGACTCGAACGCGAGTTGCCGTGCGAGCGGGCCCGCTCCGGGTCCGTCTCGGTTCCCAGAACTTCCCGAACTTCGTCGGGCACGAACGCCTTCTCCGGAGATACTGCGCGCGAGAGCGTCAGCATCAGTAGTGCGAGAACGACGAGGTAGTACCCGACCGTCGTGACGATGTTCGCGGAGAAGAACGCCACGTAGATGCCGTTGATGAAGAAGAACAGTCCCGTGATCTGGAGCCCCCTGTTCAGATAGTCGAATGCCGAATCTGCCGCGGGCCTGCCAAGCCCGTCGAAGCTTCTTGTACTCATCTCCCCGACCAGTCCTTCGAAGCCCGACGTAATGAAGTTCAGTCAGACACGCTTTCTCATCTAGACCAGTCACATTTTAAAACTGTCGCCGTTCCCCGCGGAAAATATATAGGAATGGGTAGTAGATATATATTTACTGCGTCAGCCTTATGCCGTCGACGGCCCCTCTGTCACGTATGACCCAGACGGGGCCAGACGGAACTGCCGGGGGGAGTTCGGCGAACGACCAACCGACGGCCCACGCTCGCGGCGGCGACGGAAGCGCGACTGCCGGACCCGTACTGGCCCGGTTCGCCAGGCCGCGGAGCGCGACGTCGACGACGGTCGCGGTCGTCGCCGACGCGCACGTTTCGACCGACAGAGAGGGGACGTGGAAGATGTTCCATCGGACCCGGGACCGACTTCGCACCGCGTTCGCCGACGCGAGCGACCGCGGCGCGGACGCGGTCGTCCTCGCGGGCGACCTCACTAAAGACGGCGCGACGAGGGACTTCGAGACCGTCGACGCCATACTCGCGGACGCCGACGCTCCGACGCTCGCGGTTCCGGGCAACCACGACGTCCCGAAGGCGTTCGACGAACACGAGGTCCCGCCGACGTCGACGTTCGCCGCGAACTACGCAGACGGCGGCCTACCGTTCCACGCGGAGGTCGGCGGCGTGGACGTTCTCGGCATCGACAGCGCATCGACGCCGGACGGGACGCTCGCCGACACCCACGACGGCGCGGTGTCAGCCGACCAGCTGTCGTGGCTCGACGAGACGCTTCCGGAGACCGACGCGCCAGTAGTCGTCATGCACCACAATCTCCCGGGACTGATCCGGGGCGACTCTCACTCGCGGCGCTCGTCGTATCCGGTGCGCGACGCCGATACGGTGGTGGAGACGTTCGCCCGACACGACGCGCCGCTGGTCGTCTCCGGCCACCTGCACCTGCCGGCGGTGTCGGAGGTGGCCGGCGTCCGACAGGTCGTATCGCCGCCGCTCTGCTCGTTCCCGCAGGCGTACCTTCTGCTGGAGGTCGGGCCGGACGGAACGACGGTCAGGCACGTCCCGGTCGCGGACCCCGCCGGGGTCGAGGAGGCGTACCTGCACGCGAAAGACGACTCCGCGCGCAGCGACGCGCTCGCGGAACTCGCGCTCGACCGGCTGGCGAACCTCCCGCTCGTCGACGAGCGGTCGCCGGCAAACGGAGACGGTTACCGCCAGCCAATCGATTAAGGCGTTCGGCGGCCTCTGTTCGACCGTGACGGAACAGCGCTATCTCCCCGACGAAGACGACGTGACGGAGTTCGAAGCGACGGTCGAGGACGCGACCGAGGAGTACGTCGTCCTCGACGGCACGTACTTCTACCCGGAGGGCGGCGGTCAGCCGGCCGACCGCGGCGTGCTGACCTGGGACGGAGGCGCGGCGGACGTCGTGGCGGTCCGGAAGAACCACGGGGACGTCCGCCACTACGTCGAGAACGTCGACGGCGACCTGCCCGAACCGGGAGCGACCGTCGAGGGACGAATCGACGAGGAACGCCGCCAGGCTCACCGACGGATGCACACCGCCCAGCACGTCGTCTCGCGGGTCGTACTGGACGAGTACGGCGCGGAGACGGCGGGCAACCAGATTCACGCGGACCGGTCGCGCATCGACTTCGAGCCCGCGGACTTCTCCGACGAGGACGTCCGAGCCATCGAGCGCGCGACGAACGAGGCCATCGAACGCGACCTCGCGGTTACGAAGGCCGAGCACCCCCGCGAGGAGGTCGAGGAGCGCGTCGACGAGGGCCGGTCGCTCCTCCATCTCATCCCGGACCACGTCGACCCGCTCCGGGTGGTCGCGGTCGAGGAGTTCGACTACTGTCCCTGCGGCGGGACCCACGTCGACAGCCTCGGCGAAATCGGCCGAGTCAGAATCACGAATCGGGAGTCGAAAGGGCAGGACACCGAGCGCATCGAGTTCGAACTGCGGGCGTCGGAGACCGCCGAGGCTGGCGGGTGAGGGTACCGTAATTTACCTGTTTCTCTCTGAACGAAACGAAGCGTTCGCGAGTCCGAGCGAAAACGCGCCGTGACGTCTCCTCGTCGTAACGCTAAAGAGCGAATCGTCCGTTTGTATCAGTAATGAGTACGTACGTCGAACAACGGAGGTGGTTCTGTGGGTGTCGAAATTAAGGGCTCGCCGGTTTCTGACCAGCAGTTCGAGGAGATGAAGGAGTTCGTCTACGAGTATCTGGCCGCGAGCGTCCAGAACGAGGACGGCGGCGGTCGGATGCGGTGGTACCCCTGGCACTCCGCGGACTACCGGTACAATCACATCATCAACGTCGTCGATCTCGCGGAGACCATCGCGGAGCGGGAGGGCGCGGACGTCGACGTGGCGCGCGTCGCGGCGCTGTTCCACGACATCGCCAAACTCGACGCCGACCAGGACGTCCACGCGGAGGAGGGCGCACGGGTGGCTCGCGAGTATCTCGAATCCCACGGCGAGTTTCCGGAGTCGTTCGTCGAAGAGGTCTGCAAGGCGGTCGAGGACCACTCCTACCAGGGCGACCTCGACAGCCTCTCGAAGGAGACGCAGTGTCTCATCGAGGCGGACATGCTGGACAAGGTAGGAGCGAACGGCACCGCCCTGATGCTGCTCCGGATGGGCTACGAGGCCCGCACGCACATGGCGGCCGCGGAGATGGTCGACCGGGTACTCGAACGCGGCAAGGACGCCGCGGACCGCGTCCAGAGCGACACAGCGAGCGACATCGCCCACCGCCGGCTCAAGCGCGTGAAGTGGTTCCGCGAGTGGCTCCTCGACGAAGTGCCCGAGATGGACGACGAGGAGACGAGTTCCCCCCGAGGCCACGGTCCGTAAGGCACGTCGGCGCTCGTGGCTCCGCCGCAGGGGGCGACCGCTTCGGGTTCTCGGACGCGCCGTCAGGCCAGCGTCGTCGCCGCGTCGTAGAGGAAGGACAGGCCGGCCAGCGCCAGTACCACCGCGCTGAGGTACGCGACGGCGGGGGCGAAGGAGTCCACGCGGCGGCCGGCGGCGACCAGAGCGGCGGGGAAGCCGGTGATCCAGAGCGCGATACCGCCGAAGAAACCGGCGACGATGACGGGCCCGCCGGTCGTCACGGTCAGCGCGCCGCCGACGACCCCCGAGAACAGGTCGTAGCTCCGTTCGTTCAGCAGGCCGACGCCCGCCGTGAGCCACCAGATTACCTGGTAGGGGTTCGTGATGGCCAGCGCGAACGCCTTCCGGAACCCCCTGGCGTCGTCCGCGTCGCTTTCCGCGGTGAACGTTCGATTCGCGTCCCGCGCCGCTCCGTAGGCGAAGTACAGCATGAGCAGGCCGCCGACGCCGACCATCGCCCCGCGCACCACCGTTGCCTCGCGGACGACGGCGACGACCCCGGCCAGTGCGAGGACGAAGAAGCAGGCGTCCGCCGTCATCGCACCGAGACCGGCGCGGAACCCGGAGTTCCAGCCACGGAGGACGCTCTCTTCGGCGATGACGGCGTTCATCGGTCCGGGCGGTGCGGCCAGCGAGAGACCCAGGGCCGCGCCAGCCACTGCAGAGACGACGGCGTCGAGCACGGTCGACGTTCGTCGCGGGTCGGGAAAACTATCTCGAATCCGGTCAGACGGCGGCCGCCCCGAGTCGGACCACGGCACGGACGGCCGTCTCCCAGACGGAGAAGCCGAACGCGAGCTGGACGAGGAAGTCGGCGGCGAAGAAGAAGAACAACGCCGCCGAGAAGAGGTGTGCCTTCCGCATGTCCACCTTGTGCGAGAAGGTGTGGAAGAAGTAGGCGTTCGCGATGCTCACGGGGATGATGGCGAACATCTCCCCCAGCCAGATGGCGCCGTGAGCGCCGTACTGCGCGGCCAGGCCGATTGTGACCAGTTGCGTCTTGTCGCCGAACTCGCCGAACGCCATCATCGCGAAGATGGGGACGAACGCGCCGTATCCGTCGGACTCCGCGAGGTCGCTGTCCCGGACCCGTTCCGGAACGAACCCCGAGAGATTCGTTGCGCCGCCGTCCGTCTCCGCGACTCCGTCGGGAGTCTTCCCCTCGGGCATCGATTTGAGCAGCGACACTCCGAACAGGATGAACAGGCTCGCGGTGAGAGCGTCGAGGTAGATGCCGGGGAGTGCGCGAGTGAGTGCCCCGCCGACGTACACCTCGACGGCGGTCCACAGCGCGAACGCGCTGCCGGCGGCGCTCACGACCAGCCACGGCCTGTATCGGGTCGAGAGACCGGCGATGATGAACTGCACCTTCTCGCCGGGCAACACCGCCAGCTGGGCCACGAACGCGACCGCGACGACCTCCAGCCAGGTGGCCATCTACGCTACCTCCTCGGTGACCGCCCGGACGCGTATCGAACGGGCGACGCTCTCCGGGAGGCTCTGTTCGTCCCCGGCGTCGTCTTCACCGCTCGCGACACGGACGGTCACCATACCGAACGGCGCGACGTCCACGACCTCCAGTTCCGTCCCGGGCGAGATGCCGGCCCGGTCGAGATAGCGGAGTTCCTCCTCGTCGCGGTCGCTGACGCGGGCGACGACGACCCGGTCGTCGGTCTCGTGGTCGCTCAGCGGGGTCGTGTCGTCCGCCTCGATGGGCGCGAGGTCCGCGCCCGGGATGGGGTCGCCGTGCGGGTCGACCTCCGGTTCTCCGAGGGCTTCGGCGACCCGGCGCTCGAACTCCTCGCTGATGTGGTGTTCGAGGCGGTCGGCCTCCTCGTGGACTTCGCTCCACGAGTAGTCCAGATGTTCCGTCAGGTAGGCTTCGAGCAGGCGGTGGTGGCGTACGACCTCCAGCGCGACCGTCTCCCCCTCGTCGGTCAGTTCGACGCCCTTGTACTTCTCGCGTTCGAGCAGGCCGCGGTCCGTCAGCTTCTCGACCATGCTGGTGACGGTCGGCGGCGTCACGTCGAGGTAGTCCGCGATGTCCGAGGTCGCCACAGGGCCGTCGCTCTCCTCCTGGAGCGTGTATATCGCCTTCAGGTAGTCCTCCATCACGTCGCTGAGCATCCGGTGACGGAATTTGGCACCTCTAATCCTTCAGTTTGTCGGGTGCCAGAGAAAGGTTTCGGGCGTGCCGTCAGCACCGGCTGTCGCAGATGCGGTCGATGATGTCGCCGGTCGAGAGCAGTTCCTCCTCGTGAGCGTCGCGCGGCGACGCGCGGCGAACGTCGCAGTCGACGCCCCGGCTCGCCAGTTCCGCCTCGATGGCCTCCTCGTCGTGGTGCTGGTCGTACCCCAGCGCGATGACGTCAGGGTCGAGTTCCTCGATGGGGACGAAGATGTCCTCGCGGTGGCCGACGCGCGCGTGGTCGACCATCTCCAGCGCGGCGACCATGTCCCGACGCTGCCGGTTCGAGAGGATAGGCGGGTCCTTGTGAGTGACGTTCTCTCCGCGAGCGACGATGACCGACAGGCGGTCACCCATCGCCGCGGCGTCCCGGAGGTAGTGTGCGTGCCCGGGATGGAGGAGGTCGAAGGTCCCCTGGGCGATGACGTGGGTCATTCCTGAAGCTCCGCGTCGATGTCTTCCTGCGTGAAGTCGAAGAACCCTTCGTCTTCCGGGAGCGCCACGTCGAGCACGTCGAGCTTCCGTCGGTCGCCGTTCCGGTCGAACGCGCGCCAGCTGTCGCGGTCGTACGGCGCGCCGATGATGACGTGGACGTCGCCCCGGCCGAAGGTCCGGAGGTCGGCGTCGCTCGGGCGGAGCACGCCGTTCGGATGCGAGTGGACGGAGCCGACCGTCCGCACGTCGTTGGGGATGGTGCTCGACTTGACGGTCGCGCTCACGCTGTTCGACTCCGTCCCCGGCATGACGAGCACGTCGGTGATGACCGTCCCCTCGCGGTCGAGGCCGAGCGTCGACGCCGACTCGCCCCGGAAGAATCCCATGTACTCGTCCGGATGAGCGTCGCGCGACGCTTCGAGAGCGAACTCCAGCGCCCCCTCGGCGATCCCCAGTATCTCGTTCGACCGGAACAGCCGCATGGGTTACAGTTCGACCGGACGCGTTCTAAACGTTGCGAACCGCCGCCCCCGGAATCGCGACGCTCGCAGACGCAACCGGGGCCGCTCGACCCGCCGACGCCCGGGTCGAAGTTGCAAAGCGTTAAAAATAGCCACCCCGAAAACACGGACAACATGACTACCTCCGATGACGGTCCCGGCGACGGGTCCGACACGCCCGTCGTGTACGACCTCGACGCGGACTGCACTCTCTCCGACGTTTCCGAGGGGAACCGATACCACGCCGAGGTCAACGGCGTCGTCGACTACGGCGTCTTCGTCGACATCTCCGATTCCGTCTCCGGTCTCGTCCACGAATCGAACCTCTCCGGCGAGTACGGCGTCGGCGACGAACTCGTCGTCGAACTCGTCGAGATCCGCGAGAACGGTGACCTGAGCTTCGACACCGCCGACCTCGACGAGTACGAGACGGTTCCGGTCACCCACGATTACGAGGTGTCCGACACGGGTGCGCTCGCCGAACGCGTCGGCGAGTCCGTTCACGTCGAGGGCGAAGTCGTCCAGATAAAGCAGACCGGCGGACCCACCATCTTCCACGTCAGCGACGAAACCGGCGTCGTCCCCTGCGCCGCGTTCGAGGAGGCGGGCGTCCGCGCGCACCCCGACATCGACATCGGCGACCTCGTCCACATCACCGGCGTCGTCGAAGAGCGTGAGGAGTCGCTGCAGGTTGAGGTGAACTCGCTCGACCGCCTCGAAGGCGACGACGCAACGGACGTGCGCCAGCGCCTCGACGAGGCGCTAGAACAGCGGGCCGAACCGAACGACGTCGAACCGCTCGTCGAGTGGCCAGCGCTCGAACAGATGTTCCCGGACCTCCGGGAGATCGCCAAACAGCTCCGACGAACGGTCCTCGAAAGCCGCCCGATTCGGGTCCGTCACCACGCCGACGGCGACGGGATGTGTGCGTCGATTCCCGTCGAACTCGCGCTCCGGAAGTTCATCGAGCAGACGCACCAGGACCCGGACGCGAAGCGTCACCTCTTCAAGCGCCTGCCGAGCAAGGCACCGTTCTACGAGATGGAGGACGTCACCCGCGACCTCAACTTCGCGCTCGAAGACCAGGCCCGGCACGGCCAGAAGCTTCCGCTCCTCCTGATGCTCGACAACGGGAGTACGGCGGAAGACGTCCCCGCGTACGAGAACCTCGCTCACTACGACATCCCGATTCTCGTCGTCGACCACCACCACCCCGACCCCGAGGCCGTCGAACCGTACGTCGACGGCCACGTCAACCCGTACCTGTACGACGAGGACTACCGCATCACGACGGGGATGATGTGCGTCGAACTCGCGCGGATGATCGCGCCGGAGATAACGGACGACCTCCGCCACGTTCCCGCCGTCGCCGGCATCTCCGACCGGTCGAAGGCCGACACGATGACCGACTACGTCGAACTCGCCAAGTCGGAGGGGTACGAGGAGTCGTTCCTCAACGACGTCAGCGAGGCGCTCGACTACGAGGCGTTCTGGCTGAAGTACGACGCCGGCCGGAACCTCATCAACGACGTGCTCAACGTCGGCTGTGACGACGAGTCGCGTCACCGGGAACTCGTCTCGTTCCTCGCGGACCGCGCCCGCGAGGACGTCGACGAGCAACTCGACGCCGCCATGCCCCACGTCGAACACGAGCGACTGGCAAGCGAGGCCCACCTCTATCGCGTCGACGTCGAGAACCACGCCTATCGGTTCACCTACCCGCCGCCGGGCAAGACGACCGGCGAGATTCACGACCGGAAAGTCGAGGAGACCGGCGAACCGGTCATCACCATCGGCTACGGGCCGGATTTCGCTGTCCTCCGGAGCGACGGAGTCCGCCTCGACATCCCGGAGATGGTGTCGGAACTCAACGACGAGATCGTCGGCGGCGGCGTCAACGGCGGCGGCCACCTCGTCGTCGGTTCCATCAAGTTCGTGCAGGGGATGCGCGAGCAGGTGCTCGACGCGCTCGTCGAGAAGATGGCCGACGCGGAACTCGACGAGGACCTCCAGAGCACGACCGTCGGACACGAGAGCGACGACTAGCGCTACCGCCCCGTCGGAGTGAATCGAATTTCCTTCCGCGCTACCCAGACCGCTCCAGCGACGCCGACTGCCACCGTCGCGGCGAGACCGACCGGTAACCGCGACCCGCCACCGCTGGCTCGCCAGTCGGCGTCGAACACGCGGGCGTAGTAGCTCGCGGCTTCCTCGCCGTGCAGGACGACCGCGACTTCGCGGTTCCGTCGCGCGGAGTGGTTGTTCCAGTTGAGGCTCCCGACGACGGCGTGTTCGCCGTCCACGACCAGACCCTTCGCGTGGACCTTTCGATAGCCGCGCGGGTCGGCGAGCCTCGCGGTCAGCGGGAGTCCCTCCTCGTTCGCGCGCTCGTTCAGCCACTCGACGAGTCGACGGTTCTCCTCCTCGACGTACCACGCGCTGCCGAGCAGGACCCGGACCTCGACGCCGCGGCGAGCGGCCGAAAGCGTCGCCTGCACGAACGGCTGACGGGGGCCGCCGGCGGTCATCTGCTGGACGCGAACGGAGTCGTTCGCCGAGCGCAACAGCGAGACGACCCCCGACTCCGCGTTGTCCGGAGCGGTCAGTACGCTCACCGACCGGACGGGGACGCTCCGCGGGCGAAACCGCGACGGGTAGGTTCCGTTGGCGGGCTCTGCGGGCTGGAACGACCGCCCCCGCCGGAACCGCTTCCACGGGCGGGTGTCGCGCCAGCCGGCGTCTGCGCGGAACACCTCCGCGAGTTCCGCCGCGGTCGCGTCGCTCCGGACGACGACTCCCCAGCCGCGACTGGCGCGGCCGCCCGTCCCCGCCGGCTTCCAGTTCTCGGTCAGGACGAGCGCGCGGTCGTCGACGACGGCGTACTTCGCGTGATGGAACTCGTAGCGGGCGCGCTCGCCTCCGATGACCTCGACGGAGACGCCCCGGCGGGTGAGGAAGTCGAGTACGCTCGCTTCTCGCCGGGACATACCGCCGACGGGACCGTCGTCGACGAGTACACGGACGTCGACGCCACGCTCGCGGGCGGCCACCAGCGCGCGGGCCACGCGGCGCGAGGTGAACGAGTAGCCCGCGAGCAGGATTCGCTCGTCCGCGCCGCGGATGGTCTCGACCGGGACCCCCGGCGCGTCGGGGAGGACGAACGCGCGAGCGCGTCGGGCATCGGTCCTGACGACCGACCGGTCGGTCGCCCCGAGCGGCCGCCACTCGTCGGCGTCGGGGCGCCACCGTGCGCCTTCAGTCGCGTCGGGATAAGTCACGATGTCGACCGCTCGCCCGTCGCCGCTCGCGCGACGGAGGCGGACCGTCTCGCCGCCGTTGGCCAGCGAGAGGTGGTCGGCGAGCGCGAACACCCGGTAGTCGGTCAGGTTCCGCGTTCGCGCCGGCGCGGTCGAGAACGCGATTCGGCCACTCGCGCGTCGCCCGCTTCCGCGAGAGAGGTTCGCCGTGGTTTCGCCGTCCGAGAGCGCCCACCGGGAGAGGTTCACCTCGCGAGGAAAGGAGACGACGACGAACTCCCCGGCGTCCTCGGTCGCGACCGGGTCCGGATAGACGGCGACGATCTCCGGGGTCGCCGGCGCCGTCGTGCCGGGAGCCACGCCGACGGGGAGGGCCATCGCGAGGCCGACGGCGACGGCGAGGCCGACGGACGCGGGGAGACGGGTCACGGTCCGGAGTGGTTCCGGCCTCCGGTATAAACGTTCGTCCGCCAGCGGGAGTTCGGGGTCGCTCGCGACCGCTCTGTCGGCTGGTCTCCCCGGTTGTTTCCATCGCCTTACCGGAGGCTTTTTGCCGGAGACGTTCGCTCTCCCGGATATGGTCGCAATTCACGTCGCGCTGGAACTGGCCGGGTACGCACTGGGGGTGCTCGGTTCCGTTCTCGTCTTCTTCGAGTTCTTCCAGGTTCCGAACTACGTAGAGTACGACCCGGAGTTCAACGACTACACGGTCGACATCTCGCCGATGGAAGTGACCGAACACACCTGGATCGGCCGCGTCGGCGCGTTCCTGGTGGCCGTCGCGTTCGCACTGGAGTTTCTGGCCGCGATACTCGCTCACGGCCTGGGGTGAACGATTCCCCGGCAGTCGGGACACTCGGCGAACTGCTCTGGTCCCTCGGTCGTCTCGTACTCTATGAGCAGGTAGCCACCGGGAATCGTCTCTCCACACTCCGGACACGTACCCAACGTCGCCGATTTGGTCGCCATTTCCTCGACTCCGCGAGAGAGTAGCGGAGCGAGGGTCTTCGTTATTGACCGGTTAGAACGCAGTAATGACCGCTTACCGGGCGTTGGCCTTCTGCGCTTCCGACTGGACGAGGTACGAGCGGTCGTCCGCGTACTCCGCCGCGGCCTCGCGGGCGCTCTCCGTCCCGATCTGGTTGAGCGCCCAGGCGGCGCTGGCGCGCACCGTGTCCGACTCGTCGTTCGCGAGCGTGTCGGCGAGCGGGTCGATCGCGCGCGTGTCGCCGATGCGGCCGAGGGCGCGGGCGGCGTGGCTGCGAACGCTCTCGTCGTCGGCCGCGAGCTGGTCGGCGACCGCCTGGGTGACCTCGTCGCTGCCGATTTCGCCGAGCGCCTTCAGCACCGTCTTCGCCATGCCGGGGTCGGCGTCGGCGTACTCGACGATGTCGTCGACCGCCTCGGCGCTGCCGATCTTGCCGACGATGCGGATGGCGTCCTTGTCCCGGCGCTCCGCGCGTTCGAGCATCGCGTCGAGCGACTCCTCGGACCCCATGCGTTCGAGCGCGTCGAGGCAGTGACGCTCCATGAAGTTCGACTGGAGGCGGTCGAGCGCGAGCAGAACCATGTCGACGCGGTCGCGCTTCTCCCAGACCTTCAGCGCGTGCCACTCCGGCGGGAAGTCCTTGCGGTGGTCGAGCACGTCGTAGTATCCCTCGGCTTCCAGCTGTTCGCGGGTTTCGAGGTCGCTCCACTCCTGAGCGCTGTCGACCGACTCCCGGAGCGACGTCGTCGCCTCGACGAGTTCGGTGATGGTCTCGGTGTCGTCGTCGGGGTGGAGGTCGGCGTCCTCGATGGCCGACGCCGCGTTGTCGAGCACTTCCGCGAGGTCGTCGGTGTTGCGTGAGACGGTGACGCCGAAGTCCGCACCGAGAATCTCCTGGACGCGTTCCGCGAACTCGCCGACCGCGTCCGCGAGGTCGCCGCGGCCCTCGTCGGTCCAGCGTGTATCCTCGATGGTCGTTTTCACGTCCTCGACGTCCTCGACGACGTTCTCCGCGTACGGACCGCGCTTCTCCTCGATGCCCGAGCTCAAGTCCTCGATGCGGGCCTCCAGTTCCTCGCGGGGGTCCTCGGCCTCCTCCTCGTCCTCTTCGTCTTCGTCCGGTTCCGGGAGGTCGGCCGATTCCAGCCGCTCTCTCACGTCGTCGAGTTGGGCCTCGACGTCGTCCAGTTCGGCCTCCGTCTCGGCCGCGTCGAGGTCGGCCTCGATAGCGTCGAGCTCCGCGTCGATGTCCTCCGCGGTCGAGCCTCCCTCGTCGGCCGGCGCTACCTCCTCTTCCTGCTCTGCTTCCTCCTGCGCCTGTTCCTGCTCCGCATCGTCGACCTGCTCTTCCTCCGCCTGCTCCCGCTCCTCGGCGTCCTCTTCGTCGCTCATGCGCGCACCCCCGACGACGATGTCACTCGGTTCATATACTCGAAATTCGGGGCGTACCCATCAAGAGCGTTTCCCTTCTGTCGTGCGACGCGGCGGCGACCGTCGGCGGTTCACGGCGAAGCGCCACCGATTACGCCGGACGGCTCGCGGTGGTCGTCCGCCAGTAGAAGCGCGGACCGAACAGGAGATACGCCAGCGCGAGCGTCAGCAGCGCGTAGGGGAACGTGCGACCGAGGAAGTCCGGAACGAGCACGGCCAGCGAGTGGACGACGCCCATGATGAGCGCGTCGCGGGCCAGCAGGTCGGGGTACGTGATCGTCGACACCATCAGCACCGTGAGGACGTACGCGAGGACGACGAGCGCGAGCGGGTCGGTGACCCCCACGAGCACGCCCGCGCTCAGGACGACCGACGCGAGCGTCGTCGGGACGCCCTCTGTCACGTCGCCGTCCGTGTCGTAGGCCGTGTAGAGTCCGAGTCGGACGATGGCAGCGCCGACGAACAGCGCCGCCCCGAGCACCGCGACGGCCCCGCGCGGCGTGTCGAGTCCCCACGACTGGGCCACGACGGCGACGACCAGCGTCGCGGGCGCGACGCCGAAGGAGGCGACGTCGGCCAGCGAGTCGAGGTACGGCCCCGCCGCCGAGCTACCGACGTGGCGCGCGAGCACGCCGTCGAGACCGTCCGCGACGGCCGCCAGCAGGACGAGCCGCGCGGCCAGTTCCGGGTTCGTGCCCGCCACCACGACGGCGAGGAAGCCGACGGCGGCGTTCGAGACGGTCACCGCGTCCGCCAGCGAGAGCCGTCCCACGAACCGGGGTTGCATACTCGCCGGGTGACGAGCGGCGGTCTTACGTTTTTTGCAATCCGCGCGGCTCTTCCGGCGCGCGGTCGCCGTCACCGCCGCTGGTCGTCGAGACGTCCGGAACGGTCGGTCGGAGTGGGGAAGCGGTCAGTCGGCGCGCACCTCCGCGGGCGGTTCGCCGGACCCGTCGGCGTCGCTCGACGCGGACGCCTTCACCGCGGTCAGCGGGTTCTGCGAGCCGATCCGGCAGTCGAACGTCGGATGCTCGGCGAAGTGACGCACCAGCAGGTGTCGCCGCGACCCCGTGATGCCCGTCCGGCCGACGTCCTCGGCGGTGAACTCCTCCGGCAGCCGTTCGAACAGCCGTCGCAGGCCGTCGAACGTCTCGAACACCTTGGCGTTGCCCGAGGAGTCCGCGCCCCGGCGAGACACCTCGTAGCTTCCGTCCTCGCGGTGCGTGCCCGCCGTCCGGAAGAACTCGCGACGTTCCGTCAGCGCGTCGCCGACGGCGTCCTGCAGAGCCGTGGCTTCCTGTCGAGTCAGTTCGTATTCGACGTCGTCGATAGTCAGTACGACCGATTCACCGTCTCGCTGTACCGATGCGGCGCGCTCGTCATCCGAGAAGAACGCGACCAGGAGACTGGGTACTCCGTGGCATGCTTCCCAGTCCCGTCTCCGACGTAAAAACTCTGTCGACGCGACGAGAAATCGACGGTCGCGCCCGGACGAGTTCTCAAAAGTTAAGAGAGCAGGCCGACAACCGCCGACCATGATTCCACTCGCGGAGACGTTCCCCACGAACGCGGCAGGTATCGTCGTCGGCGTCGTCGGCATCGCGATGGTCGCTGCGTGGCTGGCCTATCTCTACCGGTAGCCGGCGCGTACCGTCGTTCGACCGACGTCGCGGCCACTACTGCTCGACGGCGTCGACGCGCTCGCGCAGCCACGCCGCCGCGTCCTCGACCTCGTCCTCGTCCGGACCCTGTATCGTCACACTGACGTGATCACCGGGATAGCTCCCGACGGTCACGTCGAATCGCTCGCGCAGTCCGTCGATGCGGTCCAGCAGCGCACTCTCCGGTTCGTCCGCGTCGACGATGCGCCGGTGGCGCGGTTCGCCCGAGAACTCGTCGGCCACGTGGTCGAACATCGCCTTCATCTCCTCGGGGACCCCCGGCAGGACGTAGACGCCCTCTATCTCCGCGCCGGGCGCGACGCCCGCCTCGTTCGGGAGCAGACGCGCCCCCCTGGGCAGGTGGGTCGTCCCCGGCACGAGGTCGGCGCGTTCGTAGTCGCTGTGCTCTTCGACCCAGGCAACGGCCTCGGGGTGTTCCTCGACCGGGACGCCGACCGCCGCGGCGACGCCCTCCATCGTCAGGTCGTCGTGCGTCGGACCGAGGCCGCCGGTGACGAGGACGGCGTCGTACTCCGCGAGCGCCTCGTTGACCTCGCGGGCGACATCGGCGACGCGGTCCGGGACGACGACGATACGCTCGACCGAGACCCCGCGCTCCGACAGCCGTTCGCCCAGCCACGCGGCGTTCGTGTTCGCGGTGTCGCCGGAAAGAATCTCGTCCCCGACAGTGACCAGCGCGACTCGCATACCCGCAGTTGGGTTCCCGAGCGGAAAAGCCCTATCGCATCCCGGTGGAAAGCGGTTCTACTGCATCCCCGGCGGCGGGCCGCCGTCGCCGATGTCGTCGTCGGACACGTCCACGTTCAGGCCCATCTCCTCGCGTTTCTCCTCCAGCTTGCGTATCTGGAACCGGAAGTACGCCAGTCCGAGCAGGGCGACGATGCCGGCGACGCCGACGATGCCCGTGAAGATGGTCTCGTCGCGCGCCAGATAGAACCGCACGGTGAGGGAGTTGGCGTTCACCGGTTCGTCCCACACCAGGTGTACCCGGTCGTCGGTCAGGTGCTGTTCGTGGTCGTCCGGACTGACGTCGCTGAGCAGGAAGTTGTCCACGCGCATCCCCTTCGGAAGGACGACCTCGTAGGTCCGCTCGTCGACGTACGTGGGGACGCTGAACGTCTTCCCGCGCCGCGGTGCCGTGTACGCTAGCTTCCCCTGTTTCGCCGGCGGCTCGATTATCGTCTTCTTCTTCGTCTTCTTCACGTCGATGTGTTTCGCCCCGACGACGGTGCCGTTCCGATAGCGAAACTTGACCGACGCTATCTCGACCGGCTGTTTGCCGCCCAGCGACTCGTGCTGGTACACTTCGAGCGAGGACTTCCCCTTCATCTCGTAGATGGCCCGGTAGTTACCGCTGGTGACGTTGAACGTGACGGACTGCGACGTGTCCCAGTCGTAGGAAGCGTCGTCGTTCAAGCGGTCTTGACTGATCTGTCCGGGGCCGAGCACGGACGAACAGCCGGCGCTGGCGGCCATCATCCCCAGGAGCCCGAACGCGAACAGCAGCCGTCGATTCATGGAATGACGCAACGAAGCTCGGCCGGGAGGTACTCGCCGATGCTGGCGAGCAGCCCCGGCGGGTCGGTGTCTTCCTTGCAGACGATGCTCTGTTCCAGGAGGCCGAGTCGTTCGACGGTGACGATGTCCTGTGCGTGACCGGCGCGGTTGACGGTCGCCCGCGCCTCGCCGCGCGTCGTGCTGTTGACGTTCACGCGACCCGCGCCGCGCGTCCAGTCGAACAGGCGGTCGCGCTCCTCGTCGGCGAGTCGGGCCGGCGCGTCCTCGCCGCCCGCCACGAACCGCAGGGGGAGGTGCTGGACGAGACCGAACCGCTCGACGATCTGCTCAGGCGTGCCGGGACCGAGGCCGAGTTCGTCGGCCGGCACTCGCACGTCCTGGCCGGCGTCGAGGACGATGCCGTCGTCGTCCCACGATTCGAGCGTCCCGACGTACGTCTCGCCGGCGTCGAGTTCCGGCGTTATCTCGCCCCACTCTTCGCGGAGGAGGTTGCGCGCCACCACCGCGTCCTCGCCGTCGACGGTGACGGAGACGAAGCCGTCGTGGCGTACGCCCACGTCGTACTCGACGTCGAGGTCCCCGATGGCGTTGTCGACGAGCGAGGCGAGCGCGTCGCGCGAACGTCGTTCGGCTTCGCCGCTGACGTACAGTTTGGTGGCCAGGACGACCATTATGCCTCGAGTTCCTGGACGTTGAGTTCCTCTTCGAGTGCCGAGATGCGGTCGTCCATCGAGTCGACGAGCCGAGCGTTCTCCATCGATTCGAGCGGTGACCCGCACTCGGGACACTCGAAGCCGAAGTCCATCGCCTCGCCGAACTCGAAGCGAAGCGAACAGACTTCACAGAGGTAGAACTCGTGGGTGCGCTCGTACTCCCGACGTTGTCTCAGCGCGTCTAGCAGTCGGTACATCTCCTCCTCCAGGTTCTCCGGAATCTTGTCGTACTCGAACGTCCAGAGGTAGGTCAGCCATCCCGAGTCCTCGTCGCGCAGTCGGCGATAGCTGGCGAGGTCGTTCTCGTAGAGGATGAACAGCGCCCGGCGGACGTCGTTGAGTTCGAGGTCGAGTTCCTCGGCGAGTTCCTCGTCGGTGACCTCGCCGTCCGGCGGTGCGGCGGCGACCGGCATCCCCTTCGGTCCGACCAGTTCGTGGAGATACTTCTGAATCACCGGATCGCTCAGCAGGTCCTCGAAAGCCATTGATACGTTAAACGGGGGCGTTCAGCCGTTTAAAACCATCGGGAGACGGTCGAACCCGTTTCGTCTAGAACGTGAACGCCGCGCCCGAACTGCGCACGAGAGATTGATTATCCTCATAACTTACGCGTACAACCGGCGTTGGAAACCCCGTGCCTACGGTTTCGCCCCGTCCAACTCCCACGGAGTTGACCGTACTGCAAGCGTAGTTGAACCGCACGACTGCGGGGCCTTCAACCGTGATGTACGTTCATTATGTAAATTACATTTCAACAACGCTTTTATACTGCGATGGCCCAGCGACGGGCGAGGTTCCGATGATCGCATTCGTTCGACGCGCGATGCTGTTCGCCCTGTACCAGATGAGCATCCTGACCGGTATCGTCCTGCTTCCGGTCGCCCTGTTCGCCCGCCAGCTCGGGGTCCCCTTCCCGATCCACAGGGTCGTGGAGCGGCTCCAGGACGCCTACGAGGCCACGGAGACGGCGTAAGGACGACCCCGCACTCCACGACGGGGTCGTGAAGGGTTGGTTTTATCAGTGCTGGCGGACTACGTTCGCCCAATGCGTACGCCAATGCACGGTTCCGAATTCTCGCGCAATATGGACCGCCTCGACGGCGGCGAAACGAGCCCTTACGAGCCCCAGATAGGATCGCTCCCGGAAAACAACTTCTCGAAGGACGACCTCGAGAACGTCAACAAGACCGGAACGACCACCATCGGTCTCGCGACGGACGAGGGCGTCGTCATGGCGACGGACATGCGCGCCAGTCTCGGCGGTCGGTTCGTCTCCAACAAGAACGTCCAGAAGGTCGAGCAGATTCATCCGAACGCGGCCCTGACGATGGCCGGGTCCGTGGGCGGCGCGCAGTCGTTCATCCGGACGATGCGCATCGAGTCGAACCTCTACGAGACGCGGCGCGGCGAACACATGAGCATGCAGGCGCTCTCGACGCTCGCCGGCAATCTCCTCCGCGGTGGCCCCTTCTTCATCGTCTCGCCCATCCTCGGCGGCCTCGACGAGGAGGGTCACCACGTCTACAGCATCGACCCCGCCGGCGGCGTCATGTCCGACGACTACACCGTGACGGGCAGCGGGATGCAGCTCGCCTACGGCGTCCTCGAACAGGAGTACACCGAGGGCCTGAGCAACGAGGAAGGGAAGCAGATCGCCGCTCACGGCATCAAGAGCGCGGTCGAGCGCGACACCGGCAGCGGTGACGGCGTCTTCCTCGCCGAGATAACCGAGGAAGGCGTCGAGATTCAGGGTCACAAGGACTTCGACGACGTCCTGTAGTTCTCGGATTTTTCCTTCCGTCCGTCCGGAGCCACCGTCGAGCGACCGGACCGCTTGGAAAAGGTCTAACCGGCCGGCGACCCTCCGTCCAGTCATGACGGACTACACCACGGTTTCCATTCCGAAGGACCTCGCCGACCGCGTCGAGGACACCATCGAGGGGACGAGCTTCTCCAGCACGAGCGACCTCGTGCGCTTCCTCCTGCGGAGCATCGTCATCCAGCACCAGAAACAGGGCAAACTCACCGACGCCGAGTTCGACGAGATAACCGATCAGCTCGAAGAGCTGGGCTACCTAGAGTAGCTCGGTCGGTGGTTCGGCGTCGACGCGGGACAGCGACTGACGGCGGCCGGAGCGGTCGAACGCGGCCACGGAGTCGTCGTCCCAGGGCGGAACGGCGACGATGACGGTCTCGTGGAGGTCGTCGCTGCGCGTGACCTCGAGGGGACCCTGCGGGTGGGAGACGAACCGACCCTGCGTCTGGCCGGCCGGAATCGAGAGGTCGATGCCGAATACGGCGGTGACCGACCCGCCCGCGTCCGGCGGATAGAAGTGGGTGAACACGGGCGTCTCCGGCGACAGATCCACGTCGCCGCTGAGGTCGCCCGCGGGCGTGACCGCGAGCGAGATGGTCACCTTCTCCGGTTCGGCTTCGGCCGCCAGCTCCAGCAGCGCCTCTACCAGTCCCTGGGTTACGTACACCACGCCCGTGGTTCGTGTCGCCCAGACAAAACACCGTCGCTCGCGGCGACCCGGTAGAACCCGGGGAGAGCAGAGGTTGCTCCCCCTCGATATCGCCACGATAGTATTTTAACGTATTTATATGTCGAAATAGTTTAAAAAATTTGATAATAATGGCGGTGTTTCATACGAACACGATGGCAGAAAACGACCTGACCTCGTACCTCGAAGAGAACCCCCGAATGATCGGCGCGATGTTCACGATGCTGCTGCTGCTCTCGCAGATGGGCGGCGCGGCGGCGATGTACACCAGAACGACGGGACCGTAAATCAGAAACTGTCGACGGAGTCGCTCCACGTGAATTTACCGTCGAGCAGTATCGGCATTGCATTGAGAGACAGCATTTGTTCAAGCTCTTTTCGCGTCATCGTGTACGAAGCCAGCGGCCCGGAGGCTAGAAAGGATCGCTCGTAGGGGCCGATTTTCGGCGTGACGAAGCTACCGAGACCCGCCTCACTCGAAGTGTAACTCTGTGGCGTTAGCTCGAACTCGTTCTCGGTGATGGGGTCGATCTGTAGCAAGATGGGAATCACGCTCTCCGTCTGCACGATATCCGTATTTCCGTCGCCGACGACCAGGTACTGGTCGCCGACGAGACTCCGGTCGCGCGCGACGTTCAGCGCGGCTCGAAGCGGGAAGCCACGGTTCAACAGCCGCGACATCGCCTTGCCGACCCGGACCGCGCCGCTGTTGACGACGTCGTTCAGCGTAACGACGCCGCCGATGGCGCCGGATTCGATGAGCGCGACACCTTGGTCGTAGGACTGGCAGGCGTTGAGGAAGAACGCCTCCACGCCGACCGAGTCGAGCGACCGGGCGTCGAGGTAGCCGTCGGCGCAGTCGAACCCGTTCTCGTCGATGTGGCCGATGTAGTGGAAGAACTGCGTCTCGCGGGCGAGCGCGTCGCGCAGTTCGCCGGTCGTGAGGTCGCTGCGGACGGTGACGTCGAACGGCAGTTCCTCGCGGGAACCGTACACCTCGTCCGCGAGGGTTCGCTCCTCGTCCATCTTGCTGTCGTTGCAGACGACGGTGATGTCGATTTCGCCGTCGCTCGACGTCCGTTCGAGGCGGTTGCGGAACGCCTCCGCGACGGCCTTGTTCGCCCCGACCGGAGCGTCGTCGCCGACCCACAGCTGCTCCTGGGCGTCGGTCAGGTCCGGTTCGACCAGCGATCGGTCCGGGGCGTTCGACTCCGTGACGCTTCGGGTGAATCCGCCGTTCCGAACGAACTCGTCGGTGGCCGACAGCTGGACGTTCGACGCGGACCGCTCGGACGCCGCGGGGGTCCGGACGACCGCGAGGTCGTCGACGACGAACGGCAGCGTCTCGACGTTCTCCGGCTCCGGCGCGACGTGGGCGGCCAGTTGCCACTCGGGGACGTGCTCTTCGAGCAGCGCGTACGGGACGTCGAGGTACGCTGCCAGCCGCTCCGAGAGCGAGGCGTCGTAGAGGTCGGCGAAGTCGAGGTCCACGACCGGTTCGACCTGCCGGCGTTCGTGGAGATCGACGGGGTAGTACCCCTCCGTCCGGGTGACGCAGTCGAGCAGGAAGGTTCCCTTGAGGACGCGCTCGACCTCCGCCTCGAACCCGCGCGCCGTCCGAAGCGAGTGGTCGACCCCGTCGGCGACGATGCGAGGGGTGGTCCCCGGGACGAGGTTCGCGCCGAGATAGTACGCGAGCGGCGCGGCGGGATAGACGTAGGAGGGGTCGGGCGGAAGTTCGATGCGGACGCCGGTGTCGGGGGCGTCGAGGCCGTCCGGAATCGCCAGGTCGTCGCCGAGTTCGACCGTCGGGGGGTGGCCCCGGAGCGTCGGAAACGACCGTTCGGGACTCGTCGTCTTCAGCGCCGACCCGAACGTCGACACCGCCGCCATCAGGTCTCGCGGATTCTCGGTCGTGGTCACCGTCGCCGCCGGGCGTCGATGGTGTGACCGCGCGCCGACGAACACCTCGGTCTCGCCGTCGAACGCGAGTTCGACGCGGTCGAACGTCGCCGAGACGGCGAGCGAACTCTCGACCCGCAGGTAGAGTTTGACCGGCGTGCAGAGTTCGACGCTGTACGTCCCGGCGGGCAGTTCGCGGCTCGTGCCACACTCGGCGCTCGCGACCATCTCACCGTTCGCATCCCGGACGTACACTGCTGCAGCCGTCGGGAGGGTTACGGCGGTGGTCCTGACCGCGACCGCGTCGTCGACGGGGAAGCAGAACGCGTCGGCGTCCGCGGGCGAGGGTCGGACGACGTCGGGCGTCGCCAGCGAAGCGGTCCGTCGCTCTACCGGGTCGACGACCTCCAGCCTCGGCGGGTCCTCACGGAATCCGAACGAAAGCGTCACGCTCTCACCTCCTCGCTCCGAGACGTCGAGTCCCGGCGCACGGAGTTCATACCTCGACCGTGGTAGCGTATCGCCAAAAAAGCATCGTCGTTCTGAGATGCGTTACAGCGGTGAGAGCCGACGGACGATGTCGGCGTACAGTTGCGCCGAGCGCTGCCGGGACTCCCGCAGGGCTTCGGCGAGCGCGCCGGTCGCGTCGTCGAACACGCCGTCGCCGTGACCGACGAGGATCCGCTCGGGCGTCAGCCCGCGAAGTTCGTCCGGCGGGAACAGGCGGAGCATCGGGTGGACGCCGAGGCGCTCGCGCTCGGTCAGGAAGTACGACGCGGTGCCGACGGCGTCGCCGACGACCAGCGTTCCCCCGGACTCGTCGTACAGCGCCGCCTCCTGCCACGCCGGGTTGTCGACCACATTCAGGACGCGAAAGCCGGTGTCCGCGAGCGTGTTCTCGAAGCGCCGTATCGCGACGTCCGGGCCGGGGCTCCGACGGACCCACGTCGGGAGGTAGAGGGGGACGTCGTGGCGGCGCGCGACTGCCTCGGCGTCGCGCATGTGCCGGCCGAGCAACACGACCACGCCCGCCACGTCGCCGAACTCCGCGAACAGGTCGTCTACCCCCGGAGCGTCGACGGGGTCGACCACCCACACGTCGCCGTCGACCGCGAGCGCGTGGCTGGCACGCTGCATCTTCTCCCCGGGGTGGGCCATCCAGCCGACCCCGCCGTCCCATCTGTCCATCTCCTCGAAGTCGGTCGCCGGCGTCGTCTCCTTGAGTCCCATACTGGCATTCGCGTCGCGGAGTCCATAAATCGGCGGGGCGACCGCACCGACGCCTCGCGTCCCGAATCGGCGCGGTCGCGCTCGCGTGCGTCGCCGGTCGGCGGGAGACGCCCACTCCGTCCGAGCACGCGTCAATGGTGAGTTTCAAGTCCCGGTGCTGACAACCTCCACGCATGCTCCTGGAGGGTACGATACTGCGCGGCCCGCGGTTCGACCCGGTCGAGGGTCGCGTCGTCGTCGAGGACGGGGAGATAGCGGCCATCGAGGAGGCGACGGTCGATTCCGACGACGTCGTCCTCCCGGCGTTCGTCAACGCGCACACGCACGTCGGCGACTCGATCGCCAAGGAGGCCGGGGAGGGACTCTCGCTGGAGGAACTGGTCGCGCCGCCGGACGGCCTGAAGCACCGACTGCTCCGGTCGACCCCGCGCGAGGAGAAGATAGCGGCGATGCGGCGGTCGGCGCAGTTCATGCAGTCGACCGGTACCGCGTCGTTCCTGGAGTTCCGCGAGGGGGGCGTCGAGGGCGTCTACGCGCTACGGGAGGCCGTCGACGGTCTCGACGTCGACCCGGTCATCCTCGGGCGGGAGACCGTGGACGCGATGGAGGCGGCCGAGGGATTCGGTGCGAGCGGTGCGAACGACGGCGATTTCTCGCGCGAACGCTCGGCGACCGAACGCGCCGGGAAGCTCTTTGGCATCCACGCCGGCGAAGCGGACGCGAGCGACGTCAATCCGGCGCTGGACCTCTCGCCGGACTTCCTCGTCCACGTCGTCCACCCCGAACCGCTCCACCTGGACCGCATCGAGGACAGCGAGGTTCCGGTGGTCGTCTGTCCGCGCTCGAACCTCGTCACCGACGTCGGACTACCGCCCGTGCGGGACCTGCTCGACCGGACGACGGTCGCGCTGGGCACCGACAACGTGATGTTGAACAGCCCGTCGATGTTCCGCGAGATGGAGTTCACGGCGAAGCTCACGGACGCCTCGGCCCGCGAGGTGCTTCGCATGGCGACGCTGAACGGGGCGCGCGTCGCCGGTCTCGACTGCGGCGTCGTCGAAGAGGGCCGGGACGCGAAACTGCTCGTGCTCGACGGCGATTCGGACAACCTCGCGGGCTACCGGAACGTGGTCCGGGCGGTCGTCCGCCGGGCGGGGGCCGACGACGTGAAAGACGTCGTCCTCTGAGCCGCGGTCTCCGTCCGTCTTCCGAACGCCCGCCGTTCTCCGCTCGGCCCCGTTCGTCCCGTCTCGCCGACGGGGCCTCACTGTCCTTTCGGGAAAGGGTTAAACGGCCCCGTCCCGTGACATGCGATAACGTGTCTATGTACGACCGCATCCTCGTGCCGACGGACGGTTCCGCGGAGACGCGACGCGTCGTCGAACACGCCGCCGAACTGGCCGAGGTACACGACGCGGAACTGCGGGCACTGTACGTCGTCAACACGGCGACGTTCGCGGGGCTTCCGATGGAGACCTCCTGGGAGGACGTCAACGAGGTGCTGCGCGAGGAGGGCCAGTCGGCGCTCGCGGACGTCGAGGAGTTCGCCGAACCGTACGACGTGCCAGTCAGCACCGACGTCGTCGAGGGACCGCCGAACAAGGAGATAGTCCGTCACGCCGAACGCGAGGCCTGCGACCTCGTCGTGATGGGGACCCACGGACGGGGCGGCATCGACCGACTCCTACTCGGCAGCGTCGCGGAACGCGTCGTCCGCTCGTGCTCCGTTCCCGTGATGACCGTCCGGGTCGGCGACGAGGACGAACCGCCGACCGCCGACAGCGTCGGCGAGATGAAGGGGAGTTCGTAGGGCCTACGCGGGTCGGAGGTGTTCGCAGTCGCCCGCGTGGACGCGCACTCGGCCCTCGTCGGTCTCGACCACCAGCGCGCCGGGGACAGCCACGTCCACGGCGTCGCCTTCGACCGTTCCGGCGGGCGTCTCGACGCGGACGCGCTGCCCGAGCGTCGCCGCGTACTCGCGCCACGCCGGCAGGACCGCGTCTGGGTCGGCGCGCAACTCGTCGAACGTCTCCAGCAATCGCTGGACGAAGACGCGTCGCTCGACCGGCCCCGACTCCTCCCGGACGCTCGTCGCCTCCGCCGGCAGGCGCTCGCCGGGGACGTTCGCGTTCACGCCGACGCCGACGACCGCCCACGAGACGCGGTCCGCCTCGCCCTCCATCTCGGTGAGGACACCGGCCAACTTCCGGCCGCCGCGCGCCGACGAGTCGCCGTCACCGTCGCCGCCCTCCGCCGGCACGACGACGTCGTTCGGCCACTTTATCTCGGCGGGGACGCCGGCCTCGCGGGCGGCGCGGGTCACGGCGACCGCCGCGGCGAGCGTCAACAGCGGCGCGTGGGACGGCGGCACGTCCGGGCGCACGAGGAGACTCAGCCAGACGCCGCCGCTCGGACCGACCCACTCGCGGTCGAGTCGTCCGCGGCCGCCGGTCTGCTCGTCGGCCAGCACGACCACGTCGGACCCGCCCGTCGCGGCGAGTTCTCGCGCGCGGTCGTTCGTGCTCGCGATGGCGTCGTGGTACTCGACGTCGAAGGGCGCCTCCAGTCCGTACTCGACCGTGGAACCGCCGAACTCCGGAACTGCGGCGAGTTCGTAGCCGGCGTCGCTGCTGTGAATCTCGAAGCCGGCGTCGCGGAGCGCCTCGACGTGTTTCCAGACGGCGTTCCGCGAGACGTCGAGGCGGTCGGCGAGGGCCGGGCCGGCGACCGGTCCCTCGGCCAGGGCGTCGAGGACGGAGCGGCGCGTCTCGTTCATGGGAACCCCTTCGCACACGCTCACCAAGAATGGTCCGCTCCTCGATTACGTTCGTCCTTCGCACCGACGGGCCGCTTCGAGCGAAGGTCCAGGAGCGGTGGCTCTCCGTCGAGCGAGACGATGTCGGCGTCGCGGTCGAACGCGACGATTCCCGCGTCGGCGAGACGAGGAAGGTCTACGTGAACGAGTTCGGTCCGGACCCGCAGGCGGTCGGTCCCCCGGGAGTCGTCAGTCAGTTCGTCCACGAGTTTCCCGACCGTCGCTCGCCGCTCCTCGGAGGGGTGTGCGAGCAGCACCCGTCGTCGCCGTACGGCGAGCGCGTCCATGGCGTCGTCGACCGAAATCTCGTTCGCGTCGTTGTGGACAGTACAGCGTGTCGTGGTTGCGTCGTCGCACGAACGAAACCCGCCAGCGTGAACGCCTCCCTCGCGGGTTCACGTACGACGAACGGTCGACCGTTGGTAACGGGGCGGATTGCTCGTCGTGCCGAACTAGTTGGGCCGACCGGGGTGAAAGATAGAAGCGCCTGGCCTGCGAGCGTCGACGCGAACGATGTCCGATACCGTTCGAACGGCGATAGCGGACCTTCCCGTCGAGGACGCCGTCTGTCTGGAGGCCGGCGCGGGCGCGGGCAACGCTTCCGTCGCGCTCGCCGACGCCGGAGCCGAGCGCGTCTACGCCGTGACCGACGACGCCGACGACGCCGACCACACTCGCGAGCGCGTCGACCCCGTTCGCGTCTCGGTCCTGACCGCCGACCTCGCCGCGACGCCGCTTCCCGACGATAGCGTGGACGTCGTCACCGCGCACGCGCTCGTCAACGTCGTCTCCCCCGAGACGCTGGGACCGATTCTCGCCGAACTCGCCCGGGTCGCCAGGCCGGGCGCGTGGCTGGTCGTCGACGACTACGATCCCGTTCCCGAGACGTCGGCGGCCGCGCCAGTCGCCGACCTCTTCGACGTCGAGAACGCCGCCAGCCGACTCGCGACCGGCGACCCGGCGCTGACGTTCTACCCCGAGTCCCTGGTCCGGCGGCTCTGTGCCGGCTACGGCTGGCGGCCGACTCGGACGGAGACGCTGCTCGACCCCGTACCCTGGACGCCGGACCTGCTGTCCGCCCACGCGGACCTCGTTCGCGAGCACGCCGCGGAACTTCCGGCCGACCTCGGGGATGCCCTCGTCGCGCGGGCCGAAGCCGCCGAGGAGCGGGCGGGGGACGGCGTCGACGCTGGACGGATGTACAGCGTCGCCTTTCGCCGAGAAGAGTAGCGTCCGTCAGTCGACGACGACGAGCGTGTCGCCCATGTCGACGCTGTCGCCCTCGCCGATGGCGACCTGCGTGACGGTGCCGCCGCGGGAGGCGACCACGTCGTTCTCCATCTTCATCGCCTCCAGCACGCAGACCACGTCGCCGGACGATATCTCGTCGCCCTCCTCGACCTTCACGTCGAGGATGGTGCCCTGCATCTCGGCGGTGATCTGCTCGCCCTCGCCCTCGACGACGGACTCGCCGCCGTCGTCGCTACCGCCCGCTGGCTGCGGTTTCTGGCCGCCGCCGGAGTCGGCGCCGCCGGCCGGGATGGCCGCCGCGCCGCGCTGTTCGAGGTTCACCTCGAAGCGCTTGCCGTTGACCTCGACGGTGAACTCCTGTTCGACGACCTCCTCGTCGTCGCCGGTGGATTCGGTCTCCGTCCCCCACTTCTCCTGGGCGTCGACGAGACGCTGGTTGTCGAGGTGGTGGTCGAGGTACTTGGTCGTGTGCTTGCCCGCGACGAACCGCTCGTCGTCGAGCATCAGCCGGTGGAACGGGATGATGGTCGGGATGCCCTCGACGTCGTACTCGGCGAGCGCGCGCCGCGAGCGGGCGATGCACTCCTCGCGGTCCGACGCGTGGACGATGAGTTTCGCCACCATCGAGTCGTAGTCTGTCACGAGGTCGTCGCCCTGCCGGAGCGCGTCGTCGACGCGGACGCCGATGCCGCCCGGCGGGTCGTAGGTCGTCAGCTCCCCGCCGGTCGCGGGCGAGAAGTCGTCGGCGGCGTTCTCCGCGTTGATGCGGAACTCTATCGCGTGGCCCTCCAGGTCGACGTCGTCCTGGTCGAAGTCGAACGCCTCGCCGGCGGCGACCCGAATCTGCCACTTCACGATGTCGATGTCCGTGAGCTCCTCCGTGACCGTGTGTTCGACCTGGATGCGCGTGTTCACCTCGAGGAAGTAGAAGTTCGCGTCCGGGCCGAGCAGTTCGCCGTCCTCGCGGTCCTCCTCCTCGACGAGGAACTCGAAGGTCCCGGCGTTGCGGTAGCCCGCGGCGTCGGCACCGCGCCGGGCCGCCTCGGCGATTCGCTCGCGGAGTTCGTCGGAGAGCGCGGGAGACGGTCCCTCCTCGACGACCTTCTGGTGGCGGCGCTGCAGCGAGCAGTCGCGCTCGCCGAGGTGGCGGACGTTGCCGTGGTGGTCGGCGACGATCTGCACCTCGATGTGACGGGGGTTCTCCAGGTAGCGTTCGAGGTAGACGTTGGCGTTGTCGAAGTACGCCTCGCCCTCGCGCTTCGCGGATTCGAGCTGGTCTTCGGCTTCCCCGGGTTCGCGGACGATCTTCATGCCGCGGCCGCCGCCGCCGCCCTCGGCCTTGATGGCGATGGGGTAGCCGTGCTCGTCGCCGAACTCGCGGATCTGGTCGGGGTCCTCGACGGGGTCGGTCGTCCCCGGGACGATGGGCACGTCCGCGTCCCGCATCGTCTTCCTGGCCTTCGTCTTCTCGCCGAGTTGCTCCATCGAGTCGGCGGACGGACCGACCCACGTCATCTCGCTGTCCTCGACGTTCGCGGCGAACTCCGCGTTCTCCGCGAGGAAGCCGTAGCCGGGGTGGATGGCGTCGGCGTCTGCCTTCCGTCCCGCGTCGAGGATGGCCTCCTGGTCGAGATAGGAGTCCGCGGCGCGCGCCGGTCCGACGTTGTACGCCTCGTCGGCGTACCGGACGTGGCCGGCGTTGCGGTCGGCTTCGCTGTACACCGCGACGGTGTCGATGCCGAGCTCTCGGCACGCTCGCATCACGCGCACCGCGATCTCCCCGCGATTGGCGACGAGAACCTTGTCGAACATTCTTGCGGGAGAGTATTCGGGTGGGTAACCTCATTCTGTCGGTTCTCGATTGCGTCAACCGCTCGTTGAACCGCCGTTGACGGTTCGATACGCGGCGGAGAAGCGACCGGACGTCGTCGGCAGTCCGACCGCCCCGGACGCCAGCGCGCGAGCGAAATCGTTATTGTCCCGGGGGCTGACACGTCGGTCGTGCGGCGTACCGCTCCACCCCGCGCTCGGTTCCCGCATCCGGGACCAGCGACCGCTTTCGTCGGGTGGAGCCTCGATTCTGCCGGTGGAACGGCGGCGGGGTGAAACCCGGCGATTCGGACCGCTCGCTCGCCAGCAGACCGTCTCCACCACGACAACGATGCAGTCACACACGCAATACGAACGACGCACCGACAGCGAAACGACTCGCGGCACCCTCGCGGGGGTGCGACGATGACGGGCATGGACCCCCGGCGCTACTACGACGAGTTCGGGGAGAGCGAGTGGGAGCGCCTCGACCGCGACCCCGTCACTCGCATGGAGTTCGAGAACACGACCGACTACCTCGACCGATACTTGCCCGACTCGGGTCGGGTCCTCGACGCCGGCGGCGCCGCGGGCCGGTACTCGATCTGGCTCGCCGAGCGCGGCCACGACGTGACGCTCGTCGACCTCTCGGCCGAACAGGTGGCGCTCGCGCGCGAGAAGGCCGCGGAGCGCGGCCTCGCCGACCGCGTGACGACGGAGCGGGGCGACGTGCGCGACCTCGGATTCGAGGACGGACGCTTCGACGCGGTCTGCTGTCTCGGCGGCCCACTCTCGCACGTCGTCGACGACGACGAGCGCGCGACGGCCGCGGCCGAACTCCGGCGGGTCGCCCGCTCCGGTCGACCCGTCTTCGTCTCCGTCATCGGTCGACTCGCCGCGCTCCGGGACGTGGTCAAGTTCTCCCTCGACGGTTCGCACGGCCTGCTCGGGCCCGTCGCCGCCGACGGCAAGTACACCGAAGAGCGGGTCGCGGAACTGGGCGACGGCGAGGGGTGGGCGGAGTGTCACCTCTTCCGCGCCGAGGAGTTCGAGCGCGAACTGGCGGCGGCGGGCCTGGAGGTCGAGCGCCTCGTCGGCCTGGAGAACGTCGCCTCGCGGATGAACGAAGCGCTGTCGGCGGCCGACGAGGAGGCGGTCGAGGACGTCCGCGAGGTCGTCAGGACGCTCCGGGAGGACCGCACCGCCGTCGACTGGTCCGAACACATGCTGGCCGTCTGCCGGGCGTAGTTCGGGCTTTCGCGTCGCGGACCGGCCCCCGGACTCAGTCCGCGGCCATCGCCTCGACCTCCGCGCGCTCGCCCATCAGCGTCCAGCTGTCGGCGGTCGCGCCGTCCACGTTCGCGTCCCGGAGCGCCTCGACGGTCGTGGCGTCGTCGACGCCCCAGGCGACGACGCCCATCCCGGCTTCCTGCGCGCGCTCGACAACGTCGGTCTCGAGACACAGCGTCGCGTGCGGGTGGAGGTAGTCGCAGTCGAGCGCCAGGGCGGTGTCGAGACCGGTCTCGACGCCGACGGCCCGCCCGAACAGGTACCCCAGCGGGGCGCAGGGGTCGTGGTCGCGGACCTCGGTCAACACCTCCGGACGGAAGGAGGTGAACCGCGCGTCGACGCGAGCGTCGGCGACGGTCGCCACCGCGTCCGCGGCGACGCCGGCCTGCTTCAGTTCGACCTGCGCGCCGACGTCCGGCGGAATCGCGGCCAGCGCTTCCGAGAGGAGCGGAATCCGTTCGCCGGAGTCGAGCACCTCTAGCTCCCGGAGGCGCGTCCAGTCCATTCCGGCGACGGAGCCGTTTCCGTCGGTCACCCGGCCCACCGTCTCGTCGTGGAAGACGACCAGTTCGCCCGACCGGCACTGCCGCACGTCCAGTTCCACTGCCGGTAGACGTCGAGAAGAGCGTTCGACCGCGCGAATCGTGTTCTCGGGATACTCCTCGGCACACCCACGATGGGCGATGAGATCCATTCGTTGCCGGTGGAACGGGACGCTTACCGTATAAGCCTTCCTAAGACTTGCCGGCGTCCTGCTCGGCCCGGCGGACCAGGGGAAGTCGCTCGCGGGCGGCGTCGAGGTCGGACGGACGGTTGATCTCGATGTGGGCGTCCGGGCGGACGAACACGCGCTTGGTCGGGGTCTCGGGGTAGAGGTGGGGGTACCAGCCGGTGCGGTTGCCGGCGAGCACGTCCGTCGCCGCGTCGTGGTGGCGGCGACTGACGATGCCGATGCCGGCGTGGCGGTGACCGCGAATCTCGCCGTAGTCGACGACGTTGCCCGCGTCGTCGCCCCGGATGGCAGTGTGTTCCTCCTGTTCGCCAGGAAGACACCCCACCACGTTGTACCCGCCGTCGAGTTCCTCGTAGCGTCGAACCAGCCGGTCGAGCACCGACGGTGCGACGAGCACGTCCCCGTTCAGCACGAGCACGTCGTCGTCGACGCGTTCGAGCGCGCGCCGGAGCGACTCGGCGTTGTCGTACTCGTCCCACCGGTCGAGCACCAGCGCATCGGCGTTCGAGAGGCGGTCGCGGACGGTCGTGGCCTCGTAGCCGAGGACGACCGTGATGCCGTCGACGCGGTCGGCGAGCGTCTCGCGCTGGCGGTCGTACAGCGTCCGCCCCGAGACTTCGAGGAACGCCTTCGGTGCGTCGTCGGTCACCTCGTTCATCCGACTGCCGCGACCCGCCGCCAGTATCACTCCGTGCATGCCGTCACCTCCCGGGCGGCCCGCTTGCCGGCGGAGCCGTCCATCGGGATGCCGAGATTCGACCGGACGGTGGCCTCGCGCTCGGCCGCCCGGTCGGAGTAGCCGCGTTCGTAGAGGTCGTCGACGGTCCCGAGGTCGAGGTCGTCGACGGCCGTCACGTGCCCTATCTCGGGCACCTCCCCGTCCTCGGACGCGAGGTCGGTGAACTGGACGAGCGGCCGTCCGGTGTGGAGCCACTCGGTCACGATGCCCGAGTAGTCCGAGAGCAGCAGGTCCGACGCCAGCACGCCCTCGCGGGGCGTCTCGGCCTCGTCGAAGACCACGTTCGGCAGGTCCGCGATGCGCTCACGACACTCGGCGGTCAGCGACTTCCCGGGGTCCTCCCTGCGGTCCATCGGGTGGGGCCGGAACAGGAGTTCGTACTCGGTGTCGGCGAACAGGTCGATGACCGCCTCGGCCGTGTCGAGGTACGACCCGCCGCCGTAGTTGTGGTTGGTCGGCGCGTACAGCACGCGCCGTTCGCGGGGCGGGTCGGCCGCCACTAGGGCGTCGGCCTCGGGGATGCCGACCACCGACACGTCCACGTTCGCGGGGTACGCCTCCTCGTACCGTCTCGCCCACCGTTCCCCGGGCGCGAGCGCGACGTCCACCGCGTCGCCGGTGTTCGTGACGGTCGTCTCGATCTCGCCCCGTCCGATGGACGCGCCGTGTCGGACGTGGACCAGCGGATACTCCTCGTGGAACGTCGCGTCCCCGATGCGGAAGCGGTGGTTGTACACCACCACGTCCGGGTCGACCTCGCGGACGTGGCGGTCGACGTCGGACACGTCGTCGACCTCGACCTCGGGAATCCGTTCGCAACAGCCGACGGCTTCGGACCTGACCGCGACGTAGGCCGATTCGGCGTCGACGTGTCGGTCTATCGCCTCGAACGTCTTCCGCATGAATTCGCGCTCGATGACGTACAGTACTTTAGTCATGAAGAACACCCCCACGCGCTCCCAGAACGAAACGAAATCTACCGGTAGTCGTCCGGATATCGACTGACGAGTCGCACGACCATCTCCCGAGAGCGAGTAGTTGTTCCCTAGTAGGACGTTCTCGTATTTAGAGATGATTGCCAGATAGCAGACAGAACCGCAGGCCGGAAGCGATGCGGTTAGAAGCGACTCGAGCGTCCGGCCGCGCTCCAGGGATTGGTCGGCGCGTCCGCGGGGACGCGCACGTCGCGGTTCTGCAGGCGCGCGACCTTCCCCGCGAACCCCCAGCGCTTGCCCTCCCAGTCGGTCTCCGTCTCCTCGCTGGCCGCCGCGGCCGCGGCCCGCGCGCTGAGGTGCGCGCTCACGGCGGCGGCGATGGCCGCCGCCTCCGCCTCGGTGGCGTCGTCGAGGATCGACAGGTCGACGTCCTCAGAGCGGGATGTTGCCATGCTTCTTCTCCGGCTGGGACTCGCGTTTCGTTTCGAGCATCTCAAGGTCCTTCACGAGCCGCGGGCGGGTGTCCTGCGGTTCGATGACGTCGTCGACGAACCCGCGGTCCGCCGCGGTGTAGGGGTTCGCGAACTGGTCGCGGTACTCGTCGATGAGTTCGTCCCGGCGCTCGTCGGGGTCCTCGGCCGCGTCGAGTTCGTCGCTGTAGAGGACGTTCACCGCGCCCTTCGGGCCCATCACGGCGATCTCGGCGGTCGGCCACGCGTAGTTCACGTCCGCGCCGATGTGCTTGGAGGCCATCACGTCGTACGCGCCGCCGTACGCCTTCCGCGTGATGACGGTCAGTAGCGGGACCGTCGCCTCCGAGAACGCGTACAGGAGCTTCGCGCCGTGACGGATGATGCCGCCGTGCTCCTGGTCCGTGCCGGGCATGAAGCCGGGCACGTCGACGAAGGTGACGATGGGGATGTTGAACGAGTCACAGAACCGGACGAACCGCGAGCCCTTCTCGCTGGCTTCGATGTCGAGCGTGCCGGCGTTCACCCGGGGCTGGTTGGCGACGACGCCCACCGATCGACCGTCGAGCCGACCGAACCCGACGACGATGTTCTTGGCGTACCCCTCCTGGACCTCGAAGAACGAGTCCTCGTCGACGACGCCCTCGACGACCCGCGTCATGTCGTAGGGCTTCTTCGGCTGGTCGGGAACGACCGACTTCAGTTCCTCGTCGCGGCGGTCGGGGTCGTCCCAGGGCTCGACCCTCGGCGGGTCCTCGACGTTGTTCTGCGGGAGGTACGAGAGCAGGCGTCGGATGTCGTCGAGCGCCTCCTTCTCGCCGTCCTCGGAGAAGTGCGCGACGCCGCTCTCGGAGTTGTGGGTCGTCGCGCCGCCGAGTTCCTCGAAGGTGACCTCCTCGCCCGTGACGGTCTCGATGACGTCCGGGCCGGTGATGAACATGTGGCTCGTGTCCTTCACCATGAAGATGAAGTCCGTGATGGCCGGCGAGTAGACCGCGCCGCCGGCGCACGGCCCCATGATGGCCGAAATCTGGGGGATGACGCCGCTGGCCTGCTGGTTGCGGTGGAAGATGTCGGCGTAGCCCGCGAGCGAGGCGACGCCCTCCTGGATGCGCGCCCCGGCGGAGTCGTTCAGGCCGACGACCGGCGCGCCGACCTCCATCGCCTTGTCCATCACCTTGCAGACCTTCTCGGCGAACACCTCGCCGAGCGATCCGCCGAAGACGGTGAAGTCGTGGGCGAACACGAACACGGTCCGGCCGTTGACCTCGCCGTAGCCCGTGACGACGCCGTCGCCGTACACCTGCTTTTCCTCCATGCCGAAGTTGTGGCTCCGGTGGGTCCGAAGCTGGTCGAACTCGTTGAAGCTATCGTCGTCGAGGAAGTAGTCGATGCGCTCGCGCGCCGTCATCTTCCCCTTCTCGTGTTGCTTCTCGATGCGTTCCTCGCCGCCGCCCTTCTCGGCTTCCGCGCGCTTCTCTCGCAGGTCGTCGATGCTGTCGTCCATCGTCATGGTCTGGCGTCCCTCCGATGGGTTCTCATTGAGCGATTGCAGTACGAGTGACGGGAAAAGGTTTCCTAAACCGCCACTCCGGGCGGTACGGCGGGAATCCGGCGTTCTCGCCGGCCGTTCGCTCGTTTCCGGACTCCCGTCGGCGTCCGGCACCGCCATCGCGACTCGGACCCGGAGAACCGAAAGGCAGTTCCCCGCAACGGCGGTACCACCACGCATGATTTCCATCGCGCTGGCGGGCAAGCCCAACGCGGGCAAATCCACCTTCTACAAGGCGGCGACGATGGCCGACGTGGACGTGGCGAACTACCCGTTCACCACCATCGACGCCAACCGCGGGGTGAGTTCGGTGCGCACGGACTGTCCCTGTCTCGAACGCGACGAGCGCTGCGGCAACGAGGCCTGCCACGACGGCAAGCGATACGTTCCCGTCAAGTTGCTCGACGTGGCCGGCCTCGTCCCGGGCGCACACGAGGGCCGCGGCCTGGGCAACCAGTTCCTCGACGAACTGACGAACGCGGACGCCATCCTCAACGTCGTCGACGCCTCGGGCGGGACGAACGAGGAGGGCGAACCGGTCGAGGTCGGGAGCCACGACCCCGTCGAGGAGGTCGACTTCATCGAGGAGGAGATGAACATGTGGCTCGCGGGCATAATCGAGCGCAACTGGGAGACCGTCGAGCGCCAGAGCCGGTCGCCGGGGTTCGACATCGACGACGCGCTGGCGGAGATGCTGACGGGGTTCGGCGCGACGGAGGCCGACGTGGCGGCCAGCCTCCGCGAACTGGAGTACCCCGACAATCCCCGCGACTGGACCGACGAACACCGCGAGGCGCTCGCGCGCGACGTGCGCGCACGAACGAAACCGATAATCCTCGTGGCGAACAAGGCCGACGTCGCTCCGGCGGAGAACGTCGAGCGCCTCCGGGAGACGGGCAAGCCCGTCGTCCCGGCGACTGCGGAGGGGGAACTCGCCCTCCGGCAGGCGGTCGAGGCGGGCGTGGTCGACTACGACCCCGGCGACGACGACTTCGATATCGTCGGCGACGTAAGCGACGAACAGGAGCAGGGACTCGAACGAATCCGGGCGGTCATGCAGGAGTGGGGCGGTACGGGCGTCCAGCAGTCGCTGAACGAGGCCGTCTACGACCTCCTCGACAGGATTACGGCGTACCCCGTCCAGAACGAGTCGAAGTGGACCGACGGCCAGGGCAACGTCCTCCCGGACGCCAACCTGCTGCCCCGGGGGTCGACGCCGAGAGACCTCGCGTACGCCGTCCACAGCGACATCGGCGACGGCTACCTCCACGCGGTCAACGCGAAGACGGACCGCGAGATAAGCGACTCCTACGAACTCGAAGAGGGCGACGTCGTCAAGATCGTCAGCACGGCCAAGTGACGCAGCGCCGGCCGCCGCGTTCCCTGCCGGACGTCTCCCGGTACTGCTCGGTACCGTCGCGCACCTCTCGGAAACCTTACGGGGTGCTTTTGCGATTCGGCGTCGCAGTAGCGTGCCATGACATCCGTCGACACCGACCTCGTCGATGACCTGGCCCACCACGACGAGTACCTCACCCTGAGAGACCTCGTCCGATACCTCGAACGCCACCACCCCGTCGAGGGGCCGGGCGTCCCCGGCGACCTGGTCGAAGCCTACGCCGAGGCGCTCGACTACGACTTGGACCGCGTGCGGACCTCGTTCGAGGACCGCCTGACCGGCTCGCAGACGTGGCAACCGGGCGACCGAATCTACGAGGTCGACGGCGACGTCAGCATCTACCCGGCCTCGTGGCACGAGCGACTCGCGGACACCACGGACCTCTCGGAGTTCGTGGCGGTCATGCTGGAGAGCGTGAAATCGCCGCCGGGAGTGACGGTCCAGCGAGAGCAACTCGGCGTCTCCCAGAACGCGCTGAAGACGGCCGTCGAGATCATCGCCGAGATGGACCGGGACGACGTCACGCAGCTCCTGCGTGACCAGCGCGTCGAGGGAACCGTCGTGCTGTACGCGTTCCAGAACCCCGAGGAGGTCGTCCGACTGCCGGAGGAGTCCACCCGGTGACCCGCGCGTCGCGCGTCGTTCGCGACGGGACGCGAGACGCGGGTAGTCTCATTCCGTGGTCCGCAAGAACTCCGTCAGCAGCTCGTTCACGCGCTCCGGTCGGTCGTTCTGTACCCAGTGGCTCGCGTCCGGCAGGCGCTCGACCCGCAGGTCGGACACCCACCGGTCCAGCCCCTCCGTCAACTCGGTGCCGAGCGCGGGGTCCCGTTCGCCCCAGACCAGCAGCGTCGGTACGGCGACGGGGGGCGACTCGCGGCGGCCGCCGAGGAGCGCGCCGACCTCGCGTCGCACCTCGTCGCGGAACGCCGCCCGGTAGTAGTTGATCGCGGCCCCGAGCGCGCCGGACCGGCAGGCGGCCTCGCGGTAGCGCCGGAGGTCGCGTTCGTCGAAGGCGTCGGGGTTCGCCGCACTGCCGCGGAGCATCTCCGGAATCGCGGCGCAGTCGCGCGAACCGAGCAGGGCCTCCGGCAGCCACGGAACCTGGAAGGCGAACATGTACCACGACCGGCGCAACTGCTCGGGCGTGCGGACGACCTCCCGGAACCGGCCGGGGTGGGGCGCGTTCAGCGCTCCGAGTCGGTCGACTCGCTCGGGGTAGCGGATGGCGACTTCCCAGGCGACGACGCCGCCCCAGTCGTGGCCGACGACGTGGGCCGCGTCCGAACCGAAGTGGTCCAGCAGGCCGACGACGTCGCCGACGAGTTCGTCCATGCCGTACGCGGAGACGCCGGGGGGTTTCTCGGAGGCGTTGTACCCTCGCATGTCCGGCGCGACGACGTGGAAGCCGGCGTCGGCGAGCGCGGGCAACTGGTCGCGCCACGAGTACCAGAACTCCGGGAACCCGTGGAGGAGGACGACGAGCGGGTCGTCGGCGTCGCCGGCCTCGACGTAGTGGAGACGGATGCCGTCGACTATCGCTTCGCGGTGAGTCCAGGCGGCCATACCGACACCGAGGGACGTTCGACGGTTAAGCGTTGACGCCGCGGGAGCGGACGGTCCGTCGAGCATCGGCCCGTCCGTCGTCCGGGCGTCGCGTGGGCGACGCCGCTCTCGCCCGGTCCGGGTCGTGGCGTGCCCGTCTCAGGAGAGCGGCCGGAACCAGACCGCGAAGAGCAACAGCGCGAGGAAGACGTACGACCCGCGGACGAGCAGCATCGTCGCCAGTTCCGGGTCGGCCCGGCGGGCGACGACCGCCACGGTGGCGAACCCAAGCACCGCGAGCACCGTGCTCGGCGGGAACACGGCCGCGAGGGCGAACGCCAGGACCGCGACGAGCGCGAGCGCCATGAGGGCGTACGCCGTCGTGCGCGCTCGCTCCCGGCCGACCGCGACCGCGACGGTTCGCTTCTGGATGGACCGGTCGTACTCGAAGTCCTGCGCGTCGTCGATGACCTTCACGCCCGACAGCAGCACGAGGAAGACGGCGGCGAACGCGACCGCCACCGGAGAGAGCGCACCGGCCTGGACGTAGTAGCCCCCGGCGATCGCCAGCGCGATGCCGAGCGGATAGCCCGACGTGGCGGTGACGGGGTTCGTGTCCAGTTGCGGCGCGTGGAAGTAGCCGATGAACCAGGTGGGCAGCGTGAGGGCGACGCCGCCGGGATTCGCGAGCACCCACAGCGCGGCGAGGCAGGCGAAGAACAGGGCGGTCGCGCCGACCAGCGCGAGGACGCAGCCCCGTCGGGTCAGCGGGTGGTCGTCGTCCTCGCCGCGACCGTAGAAGTCGACGTAGCCGTCCTTGACGTGCGCCGTGTAGACGGCGCTGAAGATGGCGACCGAGTGGACGAGTCCGACGAGGAGCGACGTCTCGCCGGCGAGAAATGCACCGAACCACGAGCAGGCGACGGGCGGGAGCATGAAGACGGGATGCACCTGCGAGGCCAGCGCCTGGAGGGCGGACGACGCACCACTGCTCCGCCGGGAGATGGACATACGGACGTGTAACGGGCGCGACGGAAATAAAGTCTCAGGCGGACGCGTCGGGAAACCGCGAGCGGACTCAGCGGACCGCGCTCGCCGCCGCGTCCATCGCCTCCAGCGCCGCCTTTATCTGCTCGGTGTCGTTCGCGTAGGAGATGCGAGCGTAGCCCGCGCCGCGCTCCCCGAACGCCTCGCCGGGGACGACGATGACGTCGCGGTCGAGCACCTCGTCCACCCATCCCTCGGGCACCTTCGGCATCGCGTAGAACGCGCCGGAGGGCGTCGGCGTCTCCAGGCCGGCGTCGGCGAGGCCGTCGAGCAGCACGTCGCGTCGCCGTTCGAACGCGTCGACCATCTCGTCGACGCAGCCCTGCGGTCCCGAGAGCGCGGCCTCGGCGGCGTACTGCGCCGGGGCGCTCGCGCACGCCTGGACGTACTGGTGGACCCGGAGCATGCGCTCGGTGCGGCGCTCGCTGGCGGCGACCCAGCCGAGTCGCCAGCCGGTCATCGAGTAGGCCTTCGAGCAGGCGTTCACGACGACGACGTTGTCCGTCTCGGCGAACTGCATCGGCGAGTAGTGCTCGCCGTCGAAGACGATGTGTTCGTACACCTCGTCGCTGATGCAGAGCACGTCGTGCTCGTCGGCGATGTGCGCGAACTCACGCATGTCCTCCTCGCTCTGGACGGCACCGGTCGGGTTCGCCGGGCTGTTGACGACGAACGCGGCGGTGTCGTCCGTGATGGCGTCCTCGACCGTCGCGGGGTCGAGCGTGAGGTCCTCCCGGAGCGCGACGGGGGTCGGCTCGCCGCCCGCTATCCTCGTCAGGGCGTCGTAGGAGACGAAGCCGGGGTCCGGAAAGACGACCTCCTGGCCGGGGTCGACGTGCGCCTCCATCGCCAGGTGGAGCGCCTCGCTGCCGCCCGCGGTGGCGATGACGTTCTCGGGCGGGACGGCGAGGTCGTTGTCGCGGTCGTGTTTGGCGCTGATGGCCTCGCGGAGCGCACGGGTGCCCTTGTTCTCCGTGTAGGCGTCCGCCTCTCCCGCCTCGATGGCTTCCCTGGCCGCCTCCCGGGCGTGGCTCGGCGTCGGAAAGTCGGGCTGGCCGATGCCGAGGTTGATGGCGTCCTCGCCCGCCGCCTCGAACACTTCTCGAATACCGCTTATGGAAACCGCTTCGACCCTGTCCGAAAAGCCTGTCATGCGTCCCCGACGACGTAGCCGCGGGGGATAATTGTTCGTGTGTGGTTCGCGAACGCACCGCGCGGCGGCGTCAGTCCTCGGCCCCCTCGACGGCGGCCCGGAGGTCGTTCAGCCGGTCGTCGAGCATCGACAGCGCGGCGTCGGCGTCCACGTACCCCTGGTCGTACTCGTCGTACACCGCGTCGGCGTCCTGCAGGAACTGCTCCACGGCGTCTTCGAAGTCGGTCATACCCGAAGGGAGGGGATTCGCGGGGAAAAGTGCGCCGTCTCGCGGTCGTCACTGGAACATCTGCAGCGGTTGCGCCTGCGAACTCTCGTCGGTGTCGGCCTGCTGCATGCGCTGGGCGAGCTGTTCTTTCTGCTCTCGAATCTCCTCGGCGCGCTCGACGAGGTCGTCGGTCGGCACGTCGATGTCGGTGAGGCGGGAGATGCCGTCCTCGATGAGCACGCGGGCCGCCTCGGGGTCGGGGAACCGCGGGTCGCTCTGGACGATGAGGCCGACGGCGTCGAGGTCGGCGTCGCCCGCGTCGGCGAGCAGCGCGCCGGTCGGGCCGCCGACCGCACCGGCCTCCGGCGGCGTGCCGATGTCGTGTTCGTCGAGCAGGTCGCCGCCCGCGCCGGTGGCGACGCCGTACAGGTCCGGCACCTGTCCGGCCTCCTTCTGGTGGGGCAGACCGCTCATGAACAGCGGCGTGGCGTCGTGGTTCAGCATCCAACTGACGGCGCAGTCGGCGAACTGCGGCGCTGCGTCGGCCGAGACGGGGACGTCGCTCTTCAACGCCACGAGGTCGCGTTCCTCGTCGGCGTAGAGGCGCACGGGCGGTTGCAGGTTGCGGTCCCCCTCGTCGTAGACGGCGATGCGAGGCAGCCCCTCGCAGTCGAAGCTGGCGTAGTAGGTCATCTCGCACTTCTCGACGATGTGGTCGGTCGCTATCTTGCCGACCAGTCCGAGGCCGGGCAGGCCTTCGACGAGCGTGGGGGAATCCAACTCGACGTCCTCGGCGACGATGGTAACTCCACTCATGGCTCGGGATACGGTGCGTGACCGCATAAAACCGGGGTGTGTGTTCGAACGCTGGAACCGGGAGAGTCCTTCCGAAACCCACAAGCGGCTCTCGCCCGCACGTCGGGCCGATGGACGTACTGGAGCGGTACGAACCGATAATCGACGACTTCGAGGCGTTCCGTGCAGCCTGCGAGCGCCCGCTGCCGTCCGTCGTCCGGGTGAACACCGTCAAGGCCACCCCGGAGCGGGTTCGGCGTGCGTTCGACGAAGCGGGAATCGAGTGGCGGAGTCGCGAGTGGAACGACGCGGTGCTCGAAATCGACGCGAGTCCGGGGACGACGTGGCCCTCTTTCCACGGCTGGAGCCACGGCCAGGAGGAGGTGTCGGCCATACCGCCCGTCGCGCTCGACCCGGACCCCGGCCAGCGCGTCCTCGACGCCTGCGCCGCGCCCGGGGGGAAGACGACCCAGCTCGCCGCGCTGATGGACGACGAGGGACTCGTGGTGGCCAACGACAACAACCTCGGTCGTCTCTCCGCGCTCCGGTTCAACACCGAGCGCCTCGGCGTCACCGCCGCGGCGGTCACGAACCAGGACGCCCGGAACTTCTCGCTGAAGGAGTTCCCCTTCGAGACGTTCGACGCCGCGCTCGTGGACGCTCCCTGCTCCTGCGAGGGAACGATACGGAAGAACCCCACGACGCTCGACGACTGGAGCGAAGGCCACGTCCGCAGCGTCGCCGGCGTCCAGAAGGGCATCCTCCGGCGGGCGATACAGGCGACCCGCGAGGGCGGGGAGGTCGTCTACGCGACCTGCACGTTCGCTCCCGAGGAGAACGAGGCCGTGGTCGACCACGTGCTCGGCGCGGAGGACTGCCGACTCGTTGAGTTCGACGTCGGCCTCGACTCGGCCCCGGGCGTCACGGAGTGGAACGGCGAGGAGTACGACGAGAGCGTCCGGAAGGCCCGGCGGTACTACCCGCACCACAACGACACGGGCGGGTTCTTCTGTGCCAAACTGGAGGTGGTCGCGTGAGCGACCCCACGAACGACGGCCAGCGGTTCGACCGCCTGCCGGCGACGAGCGACGAACGGCGCGTCGAGGGTCGCGCCACTCGCCGGGAGGTGCTCGACTGGTGGGACGAGCGGTTCGGCATCGGCCCGGGGACGTTCGAGAACTACTCGTTCTGGGAGAAGGGCAAGGGCAAGATATGGATTCTCCGGGGCGACCTCGACTCGCCGGTTCGCGTCGAGGCGCTGGGGATGACGTTCCTGCGCACGCGCCAGGAGCACTGGAAGCCGACGACGAACGCCGTCCAGCGGTTCGGTCGAGAGGCGACGAGAAACGTCGTCGAACTCGACCGCGACGCCGCCCGGCGGTTCGCCCGCGGCGAGGACCAGGACGTAGAGTGGGACGGCGACTGGGGCTACGTCGTCGCCGCCCACGAACTCGCGGGGGCGACAGAACCGCTCGGCGTAGGGCTCTATCTGCGGGGCGAACTGCAGTCGCTCGTCCCGAGCGGTCGCCAGCGGGACATCTGACGGACGACCGTCGCCGAACCTAGCCGGCGACCGTCGCCGCGACGGTCACCAGGAGGCCGACGACGAACGAGTACGTGAAGTTGACCAGCGTTCCCGCGAGGTAGAACAGGCTGTCGTTCTTCATGTCCTCCCGCCGGACGATGCTTTTCGCCGCGAAGACGACCGCGAGAGCGGTGTACGCCCCGACGAGCACGAACGTCAACAGCAACACGTTCTCGGCCTTGCCGACTATGACTCCGATGTCTCGCTGTTCGTCGGACACGTCGTCGCCGTACGTCTCGTCGGCCCAGGAGAGCGCCGTCGTGACGACCCGGCCGCTGGTCGCCAGCAACGCCAGATAGCCCAGAACGACGACGCCGGCGTCGACGACCGACGGGTCGAAGGTGTTCATTCGTACGCCCGGAGGGTTTCGTCAAGCCGCTCTTCAACCGTTCGAATCGTCGGCCAGGACGCCCGTCGAAGCGACTTCGACACGGACTGTTGAGATACCCCGAGTTCGTCCGCGACTTCGACCTGAGTTCCGCGTCGACGATACGCCTCGATGATCTCCCGCTGGCCGTCGGTCCAATCCTGTCGGAGCAACAACAGGAGGTTGATCTCGTCCGCGACGGCAGCGTCGAGCGGCTGACGGCCCGTCTCCATGTCGAACAAGAGATCCGTCCGCTCGACCGTTTCGAGGAGTTCGCTCGCGCGGTGGAACGCCGGGCCGTCCATCTTCGCGACGTCGCGCGTCTCGACGCCCACGTCGACCTCCCCGCGAACGAGCGCGAGTCGCACTCGGTTGGGACGGAGGTCGTCGGCCAGCGAGAACGCGATTTCGTCGATGGAGGTCGGGGACGAGAGCACGCCGCCCAGTTCGTCGATTCCCTTCAGAATCTCGACGTCGGCCAGAACGTCGTCGTTCCGGCTGACGCGCTCGCACGCGCGTTCGAGGCGACGGCGGAACGACGCACGTTCTTCGACGTCGCGCGAACCGATTACGTCGCCGAGCAGCACGTAGACACCGTCCATAGTGTCGACGTTCGGTCCGAACAACTCAAAAAGGTTGTTATCCCAAATACAACCCGCAAAGATTGTACCGGGAAGTACGACCATATAGGGTTGTTACCCGTCCAGTCGTCGTACCGTCCCGCCGCCGAGCCCCTCCCACTCGACTACGTATCCGAGTTCCGAGAGCAGCGCGCTGGCGTCGTCGATGCCGCGCTCGGCGAGCAGGGTCTCGACCTCGGAGAACGCCATCCCGTCCTCCAGTTCGTCGGCGAGCGCTTCGAGTAGCGCGGGCCGCACCAGCGTCCGACCGACGCGCTCGTGGTCGGGGAAGGTCTTGTCCGCGACGGCCGCCTCGCTCACGCCGTACTCCGCGGCGAGGTCGGCGACGGTCGCGGCGTCGGCGTCCGGGACGAGTTCCGCGGGGAGGTCGGCGGCGCTTTCGGCGACCAGTTCGTCCTCGTACCGGCGCAGCGCGTCGCGCACGTCCTTCACCCGAATCGTCCCGGAGTAGGGAATCGCGCGATGGTCGCGGGCCGCAATGTCCTCGCCGACGCCGAGGCTCTCGTCGACGGCGACCAGCAGTCGCTCGTCCGTCGCGTCGAGCTGGGAGAGCTTCTTCTCGACGTACTCGGGCGTCCAGAACCCCATCACCTCGAAGAAGACGCGGAACTCCCCGTGGGGCCAGTCGAACGCGAAGTCCGGAATCATCACGCGCGCCCCGGCCTCCAGCGGTTCGGGTTCGCGGACCAGTTCCCAGTCCAGGTCGAGCGCCTCGAACCGGGCGGCGAAGTCGGCCTCGACGCCGCTGTCGAACGAGACGCCCGCGACCGGTTCGGTGGCCGGCACGCGGACCGGGTCGGCCTCGGAGAGGACGAGTTCGCGCTCGGTGCCGTAGTCGTCGACGGTCGCCACGAGTCGCCACTCCGCCGCCTTCGCGACGGTCCGGAGCAGGCGCGCGAACCGGGTGCCGTAGCGCCGGGTCGAGCGGAACAGGGCGTCCGGCCCGGTCACGACCACCTCGCGGCCGTCCTCGGTCTTCCGTATCTCGTACATCAGTCGCAGGCGCTTGACCGCCGAGACCAGCGCCTTCGGGTCGGACGTCCGAACGCAGAGTTCGGTGGCGTCGAACAGCGCCGTCTGGGCCAGCGAGAGGTTGTACTGGGCGACGAGTTCCTCGGGGTCCCAGCGGGACTCGAAGGCGGCGAGCACCTGGCGCTCGTCGAGGTCGGCGTACAGCGAGTCTGCGAGGGCGTCCGGGGACGCGTCGAGGCGGTCGGCGGCCCGCCGCAGGGCGGTCGTTCGGTCGTCCTCGGTGACGACGCCGACCGCCTCCGCGGCCTCGAAGGTCACGCGTCGGGCGCGCTCCGGCGGGACGGCCGACCGCGTCTCGAACGTCGCCTCGCGTTCGAGGAGTTTGGCGAACCCCCGGACGAGTTTGAAGTCCTCGGCGTCGGCCTCCAGGTCGGCGAGCGCCGCGTCCAGCGCCGACCGCGGCTCGTCGACGTGACCCTGGTAGGTGCCGAGGACGCGAGCGGCCAGAGGGCGGTGTCCGCGGTCGGCGAACTGGGGGTGGTAGCCGCCGCCGGCGCGCGACACCCGGAGCAGGTCCTTCGTCAGCACGGCGGACGGTAGGGACGGCGACTACAAAAGCAATCTGAATGAGAAGATTCATTCCGACCGAATCTCAGGGTAGGGTATGCGCCGACGCGACGCCCTCCAAAAGCTCGGTCTCGTCGCCGTCCTCGGGTCGACTGGCGGCTGTGCCGCCATCCTCGAAGGCGGACAAGAGAAGAAATCCGGCGACGACGATCCGAAGCGCTCGGGAAGCCTCGAAACGATGAAGATTCTGGGACCGCGCGAGGGCGAGAACGACAACCTCGTCGTCGCGGCCGAGATCAAGAACCACGGCGAGAAGAAGTCCTCCGCCACGCTCGACGTCACCGTCGAGATAGACGACACGGTCCACAACAGGGACTACCGGGTGACGGTGCCGGGCGGCGAACTGAAGGAGGTCGAGGTCCCCCTGGAGGTCAAGTACGCCAAGTACGAGAACGCGGACAAGCGAAGCATCAGCCTGAACCTGCAGTAGTCCCTCGCCGGACCTCTCCCCCACCACCTCGCCGTCTCCGTCTATCGCCGCCGTTCCGCGACCCGTTCTTCCGCCGTCTCCTCGCTCACCACCTCGTACAGCAGCGCCCGGCCGCCGTCCGTCTTCGGCCGGAGGACGCGTCCGAGCCGCTGGGTGAACTCGCGTTCGCTCCCGCTGCCGGAGAGGAGGACGGCGACGTTGGCGTCCGGCACGTCGACGCCCTCGTCCAGGACGTTCGAGGTGACCACCCGGGAGTACTCCCCCCGCCGGAACCGCTCCAGAATCTCGCGGCGCTCGGCGGTCGGCGTCTGGTGGGTGATGGCGGGGAGGAGGAACCGCTCCGAGAGGCGGTAGACGAGGTCGTTGTGCGCCGTGAAGACGATGACGCGGTCCTCGCGGTGGCGGTCGAGTATCTCCGCGAGCGTCTCGACCTTCCCCTCGCTGTTCATCATGAGGTCCCGGGCCCGCTGCTTGGCGAGGAGCGCCTCCCGGGCCTCGGGGTCGCTACCGGAGCGCTTGACGAGTTCCTGGTAGTCGCTGCCGCTCCGCATCCGGATGTCCGAGCGCGCGAGGTAGTCCGTGAACACCTCCTGTTCGGCCTCGTACCGCTCGCGCTCCTTCTCGGTGAGTTCGACCGTCAGGCGCTTGACGTCGTACGGCGCGAGGTGGTCGCCGGCCAGCTCGTCGGCGTCGATGGCGTACACCTTCGGCCCGACGAGGTCGGCGACCACCTCGTGGGCACCGTCCGGGCGCTCGAACGTCGCGGTGAGGCCCAGCCGCGCCGGGGCGGCGAGCAGGCGCGCTATCTCGCGGTACCCCTCGCCGCCGAGGTGGTGGACCTCGTCGAAGACGGCGAGACCGAACCGGTCGCCCACGTCGTCCGCCCGGAGGTACGCCGAGTCGTACGTCGCGACCGTCAGCGGTTCGACGCGCTGTTCGCCACCGCCAAGCTGGCCGACCGGAACGTCGAACTCGGCTTCGAGTTCGCGTCGCCACTGGTCGAGCAGGTCGAGCGTCGGGACGACGACGAGCGTCGGCGTTCCGAGGCGCTCGATGGCCTTCACGCCGATGACGGTCTTGCCGCTCCCGGTCGGCAGTTCCAACACTCCACGGCGCGGACGCCGCGTCCCGTCGGCGTCGTCCTCCCACGCCGCGAGCGCGTCCGCCTGGTACTCCCGGAGTTCGTAGTCGGAGCGGAGGTCCGGGAGGTCGGGCGCGTCGAGCACGCGGTCGTCGAAGGCGACGCCGTTCGCACGGAGGGAGTCGCGGAGGGCGGCGTACCGAAACGCGGGAGCGCGGTCGGTCTTCGAGCGCGGGTCCGGGTCGACGAACGGCAGGCCCTCGACGGGGAGGTCGCGCTCCGCCTCCACCCGGACCGTGCCGCCCTCGAAGGCGAGTGTCACGTCGGCCACGTCGGAGAATCAGCGTCGAGCGGCCTAAAAGGTGCCGAGGCTGGCCTGGAGGCTGCGGTCGGTCGCACCCGCCCGGAGTTCGTACCCCACGAGGTCGCGCATGTCGACGGCGTAGGTGGTGCCCGCGCGTTCGAGCACGAGGACCCGTCCTTGCGTGCCGACGACGGTGCCGCTGGCGAGCGTCTCCGCGACCGGCCGCGCGTCCAGGTCGAGGCCGTAGTCGAAGGCGAACGTGTCGAGGGGGGAGAAGTCGGCGAGCGCGTCGGCCCACGCGTCGTCGTCCACGTCGCGGTGGAGGGTCGCAACCTTGTCCGGCACGCGCACGCGGTCCGGAAATCGGTCGGCCAGGTCGGACTCTATCTCGCGGGCGACGCGGCCGTTCGTGACGGTCCGCAGGTGGGCCGCCCGGTCGGCCCCCTGCTCGCGGAGGCGCGTGTCGAGTCGCCACTCGCGGGTGACGCCGACCTTGAACGTCGCCGGGGCGAACGCCGCGAGGTAGACGGCGTGGTCCTCGTGACAGTCCATCTCGTCTTTGAGGCAGGTGCCGGTACAGCGCGCACAGACCCACGTACTGGTGTGGGCGTCGCAGTAGGGCGCGTCCGGTCGGTCGCAGGCGACGTGGTCGTCGTCCCCGAGCGTCCCCGCGCAGTGGCGCTCGCCGAGCGTGTACGACAGTTCGGTGCCGGAGGTCAGTCGCTCGCGGGAGAGCGCCCCCGCGTCGCTCACGAGCAGGGCTGGCGACCGCTCGTCCGCCGCGCCGGTGTCGTACCCGACGATTTGCACGCCTCCCGGTAGGCCACCCTGGGTAAAAAGCGGTCCGCTCCCGGCGTACCGGTGTCTTTCGACTCCGCGTCAGGATGAACGTCAGTTGAAATTGAACGCCATCGAGATGGTTGAACGAAGTGAAAACGTTTTAATAACGCACCGTCCTCGCTTCCGACCATGGTTTTCGATAACGTGGAGCGCATCCGAGACGCCGCCGAGGCGAACGTCGGTTCCGACGGCGAGCGCAGTTGCGACGCGGCACAGGCTGCGGTTGCGCCCGGCCGCGAGAACGCACTGCTCGGCCGCTCGATGTCGCGCTCCGGACGGCCGACCCGCCGGTCGAACGGGGTACAGCGGTCGAAAACGACGACGAAATCCGAACGTGCGGCGCTTCTCGTCCGCAGGTCGACCGACGCTGCGCCGACGACCGGCATTGTCTTCTAGCTCGACTAATAAAAACAACAGGTATTCTAAGGAAATTTTAAGTCGGTGCGATACATTGTATCGATTGGCATGGTAAAGAAAGCCAATGGTGTTTCGCGGCGGAACGTACTGAAACTGGCAGGCGGATCGCTGGCGACGGCGACCGCCAGCGGTCTCGCGGCGGCCAAGCCCGACGACACCGTCGAGGTGAACGTCGGATTCAGCAACGAGCGTGGCCTTTCGGCTGCGCAGAACGGGGCGGACGACGTCGTTCGAGAGTTCGACTCCATCGACGTCGTGACGATTCGGGCGGCGAAGCGGGCGGCGACCGCGCTGGAGAACAACCCGAACGTCCGCTACGTCGAAGAAAACGGGACGATGCACGCGCTCGCGGAGACCGAACCGTGGGGCGTCGACCGCGTCGACGCCGACGTCGCCCACGCCAACGGCGAGACCGGCAACGGTGCCGACATCGCCATCCTCGACACCGGCATCGACTCCGACCATCCCGACCTGCAGGCCAACCTCGGCGCGGGCAAGGCGTTCGTCGGGTGTAAGGGCGGCCCGACGCTGTGCCGGTACAGCTGGGACGACGACAACGACCACGGCACCCACTGCGCCGGCATCGCGGACGCCGTGGACAACAGCGAGGGCGTCATCGGCGTCTCGACGGAGGCGACCCTCCACGCCGTGAAGGTACTCGACAAACGCGGGAGCGGGTCGTACTCGGACATCGCGGCCGGAATCGAGTACGTCGCCGACCAGGGCTGGGACGTCTGCTCGATGAGCCTGGGTGCCAGCTCCGGGTCGCAGGCGCTCAAAGATGCCGTCCAGTACGCCCAGGGCAAGGGCGTGTTCCTCGTCGCCGCCGCCGGCAACGACGGCCCGTGTACGGACTGCGTCGGCTACCCCGCCGCCTACTCCGAGGTCGTGGCGGTCAGCTCGACCGACAGCAGCGACGCGCTCTCCGGCTTCTCCTCGACCGGTCCGGAGGTCGAGATAGCCGCGCCGGGGACGGACATCTACTCGACGATTCCCGGCGGTTACGACACGTTCTCCGGCACGTCGATGGCGTGTCCGCACGTCGCGGGTGCCGCCGGTCAGCTGATGGCCGACGGCGCCACGAACGCCGACGCCCGGAGCACGCTCAAGGACAGCGCCGAGGACATCGGCCTCGCGTCGAACGAGTCCGGGTCGGGCCTGCTCGACGCGGCCGCCGCGCTCGGGCTCGACTCCAGCGACGACACGTAGCTAGAGCAGCTTTCCCGCCAGTCAGAGCTTTATTTCTCCATTGAGCAAGTTCATATATTATCTAGAATCTTGAGATAAACTTTTACTGTAAGAGTTCGTTGTGGCGAGTGGCATGGTGAATAAAGCCAATGGTGTTTCGCGGCGGAACGTGCTGAAACTGGCAGGCGGATCGCTGGCAGCGGCCAGCGCGAGCGGACTCGCGGCGGCCAAGCCCGACGACACCGTCGAGGTGAACGTCGGATTCAGCAGCGGGCGCGGTCGCGCTGCGGCACGAAAACAGGCGAACGAGGTAGTGCGGGAGTTCGACTCCATCGACGTCGTGACGATTCGGGCGGCGAAGCGGGCGGCGACCGCGCTGGAGAACAACCCGAACGTCCGCTACGTCGAAGAAAACGGGACGATGCACGCGCTCGCGGAGACCGAACCGTGGGGCGTCGACCGCGTCGACGCCGACGTCGCCCACGCCAACGGCGAACTCGGTTCGGGGGCGGACGTCGCCATCATCGACACCGGCATCGACGACGACCATCCCGACCTCCAGGACTATCTCGGTTCGGGCAAGGCGTTCGTCGAGTGCGGCTCCGGCGGCCTGACGGGTAGTTGTTCGTTCTCCGGCAACAGCAACGCCTGCAACTACGCGTGGTCCGACGACAACGACCACGGCACCCACTGCGCCGGCATCACGGCCGCCGACGACAACAGCGAGGGCGTCGTCGGCGTCGGCCCCGACATCACCCTGCACGCGGTGAAGGTGCTGGACTGTGGCGGCAGCGGGTCGTACTCGGACATCGCCGCGGGTATCGAGTACGTCGCCGACCAGGGCTGGGACGTCGGCTCGCTGAGCCTCGGCGGCTCGGATTCCCAGACCGTCCAGGACGCGGTCGAGTACGCCTACAACGCTGGCGTCTCGCTCGTCGCGGCGGCCGGCAACGACGGCCAGTGTACGGACTGCGTCGGCTACCCCGCCGCCTACCCCGAGACCATCGCGGTGGCGTCCTCGAACCAGAACGACGAGCAGTCCAGCTTCTCCAGCCAGGGTCCCGAAGTCGACGTCATCGCGCCCGGCACCGACATCTACTCGACGGTGCCCAGCGGTTACGACACCTTCTCGGGGACGTCGATGGCGACGCCGCACGTCGCCGGGGCCGTCGGCCAGCTGATATCGAACGGCTCGTCGGCCCGCGACGCGGAGGACACGATTCTGAGCACGGCCAAGGACCTGGGCCTCTCCAGCAACGTCCAGGGCCATGGGCTGCTCGACGTGGCCGCCGCACTGGGGCTGGACTCCAGCGACGACACCACCAGCAACAACTGACGAGACGCCGCTCTTGACCGGCTTTTCCGGTCCTCGACGCACCGGGACGACGCCAGTGATACCACAGTCCCCGCGCCCGCTACCCGTCGACCGACGCGATGCTCTTCGCCAATACGAACTTGATTAAATAAAATCTCAATGAAAATATTTTATTGTTCTTCGTTTATTAACTACCGCTCATGGATCAGATATCCATCGATACGACTCGCCGCGACGTTCTCGAAGCGACCGGCGGTGCAATCGCAGGACTCGGCGCGACCGGGCTCGCGTCGGCCGACGCCGGCGACACCGTCGAGGTGAACGTCGGATTCTCGGCCGGGAGTGGACGGAGAGCCGCGCGTAGCTCCGCGAGCGAGGTCGTCCGCGAGTTCGCGTTCGACGCGCTCACGATTCGCGCGCCCGAGCGAGCGGTCGCCGGCCTGGAGGCTCGCCCGGACGTGCGGTACGTCGAGGAGAACGGCACCGTCGAAGCGCTGGCGCAGACGCTTCCGTGGGGCACCGACCGAGTGGACGCCGACGTCGCTCACCGCAACGGCGAGACGGGCGACGGGGCGGACGTCGCCATCATCGACACCGGCATCGACAGCACCCACCCCGACCTCGAAGCGAATCTCGGCAAAGGGAAATCGTTCGTGACGACCGGAAACTACCCCGCGTGGCAGGACGACAACGGCCACGGTACCCACTGCGCCGGCATCGCGGACGCGGTGAACAACAGTCAAGGCGTCGTCGGCGTCTCGACGCAGGCGACCCTCCACGCCGTCAAGGTGCTCACGGCGTCGGGGTCCGGAACGACCTCCGACGTGGCAGCGGGCGTCGAGTACACGGCCGACCAGGGCTGGGACGTCGGGAGCCTCAGCCTCGGCTCCGACTCCAGTTCCCAGACGCTGAAAGACGCCTGTCAGTACGCCCGGGACCGGGGTACCTTGCTGGTCGCGGCGGCGGGCAACAGCGGCCCGTGTACGGACTGCGTCGGCTACCCGGCCGCGTACGACTCGGTCATGGCAGTCAGCTCGACGAACCAGAACGACGGCCTCTCGGACTTCTCCTCGACGGGGGCCGAGGTCGAGATAGCCGCGCCAGGGACGGATATCTACTCGACGTACCTCGGGGGTTCGTACACTACGCTCTCGGGGACGTCGATGGCCTGCCCGCACGTCTCCGGGGCGGCGGGTCAGTTGATGGCCGACGGATACACGAACGGCGAGGCGCGGACCCGGCTGAAGAACACGGCGGAGGACGTCGGCCTGTCGAGTAACGAGTCCGGGTCCGGCCTGCTCGACGCGGCCGCCGCGCTCGGTCTCGACTCCAGCGACGATACCTGACGGAGTGCCCGAATCGACGGCCAGCGGTCGAAGACGAGAACCGCCCTCTTTTCTTCCGTGGTTCGTCTCGGCGCGCTTCCGTAGACGACACGCTTATCCGCCGGAACCGACGAACAACGACCAATGAGCACCGAGTCGCCGGACCCGACCGAAACGGAGGCGTTCGAGCAGGTCTGTTCGGAGATGGTCGAGCGCATCCTCGCCGGGGAGATCGACCGCGACGAGGTCGAGAGCGCAAAGCTGGAGGTCTGCTCGGAACACTCGGCGCCGAAGGTGCCGAAGAACTCCGAACTGCTGGACTTCGCGCCGAACGAGCGCCGCGAGGAGCTGGAGGCGGTGCTCCGGCGCAAGCCCGTCCGGACCGCCTCCGGCGTCTCGCCCGTCGCAGTGATGACCAGCCCCCACCAGTGCCCGCACGGCAAGTGTCTCTACTGTCCGGGCGGTCCCGGCTCCGAGTTCTCCTCCTCGCAGAGCTACACCGGCCACGAGCCGGCCGCGGCGCGCGGCGAGCAGAACGACTACGACCCCTACGGGCAGGTGACGCTGCGGCTGGAACAGCTCCGGGAAATCGGCCACCCCGTCGACAAGGTCGAACTCATCCTGATGGGCGGGACGATGACCGCCCGGAGCCACGACTACCAGGAGTGGTTCGTCAAGCGCTGCCTGGAGGCGATGAACGACTACGACGTCGGCAAGGAGCCCGACCCCGCCGAGGGCGAGAGCTTCGCCCAGGACCCCGACGAGTACGAGTTCTCGTACCTCGAAGACGTCATCGCCGAGAACGAGACGGGCGACGTCCGCAACATCGGGACGACGTTCGAGACGAAGCCCGACTGGTGCGACCCCGAGCAGATAGACCGGATGCTCGACCTCGGCGGTACCAAGGTCGAGGTGGGCGTCCAGACCACCTACGAGCGCATCAACCGCGAGATGCACCGCGGCCACGGCGTCCAGGCCTCCGTCGACGCGAACCGGCGCCTCCGGGACGCCGCGTTCAAGGTCGGCTTCCACATGATGCCCGGCCAGCCCGGGATGAGCAAGGAGATGTGTCTCGAGGACTTCCGGCGGCTGTTCGAGGAGGAGAAGTGGCGACCGGACTACCTCAAGATCTACCCGACGCTCGTCGTCCGCGGCACCGCCACCTACGACTGGTGGCACAAGGGGGAGTTCGAGCCGCTCCAGAACGACGAAGCCGCCGAACTCGTCGCCGAGATCAAGTCGATGATTCCGAGGTACACCCGCCTCCAGCGCGTCCAGCGCGACATCCCCGCGGACTTCATCGACGCCGGCGTCTGGAAGTCCAACCTCCGCCAGCTCGCGCGCCAGCGGATGGACGACCACGGCTGGACCTGCGACTGCATCCGCTGTCGTGAGGCCGGGATGAACGACGAGGAGCCCGAGAACGTCGAACTCGACGTGATGACCTACCAGGCGGCGGGCGGCACGGAACATTTCATCTCGTTCGAGGACTTCGACCGCGAACTCCTCGTCGGCTTCTGTCGGCTCCGGTTCCCGGGGAGCCCCGTACGCCGAGAACTCGACGACGCCGCGCTCGTTCGCGAACTCCACGTGTACGGCAGCGAAGTGTCGGTCGGGGACGAGGGCGAGGCCGCCCAGCACCAGCACCGCGGCTACGGCCGCCGGCTGATGGAGACGGCCGAGGAACTCGCCGCCGACGCCGGCTTCGACAAACTGAGCGTCATCTCCGGCATCGGCGCGCGGGAGTACTACCGCCAGAAGCTCGGCTACCACCAGGACGGCCCGTACGTCAGCAAGCGACTCTGAGCCGCTCCGAGAGCGAGGACGTCTGCCGCGGGCGCGACACTGCACCACCGCCACTGCACCGCCGCCACCGCCGATTCTACCCTCTACGACTGCTCGCGGAGCCCTGGGTACGTCGATGCAACAGTTCGCAGCGCTACGCCAGTAGTCCGAAAGAAGCGTCGAGCCGCATCGAACCGCGTCGTCAGTTCGAGTCGTTCAGGTACTCGCTGATGGCCTCGACGACGGCGTCGAGAGCCTCGTCGCGCTCGCCGGCGAGGAACTCTAGTTTCCCGTCGCGGGTGCCGACGGGGACGATGCCGGCTTCGGGCGCCTGTTCGCGGGCCGTCTCGGCGACCTCGCGGACGTTGACGCCCTCGTTGCTCCGGACGTGGACCTCGTCCGTGGCGATGCCGAGCGTGACGTTCTGGCCGGTCGGCTGGCCGGACAAGTCGCGGTGGTGGACCGCGTCGAGCAGGACCGACTCTGGCGGGAAGTCGAAGCGGTGCGTGTACGCGTCCGTGTCGAGGATGGTGAACGTGACGCCGTTCGCGCCGCGGATGGTGAGGTTCGGCTCGACCGTGTCGAGTTCGTCCTCGAGCTTCGTGCGGAACTGCTCGCTGACGTGCTCGGCGAGGTCGCGCTTCTCGTGCTCGAACAGCAGGTCGGTGATAAGTTCGCGCTTGTCCTCGTAGGACTGGTAGTACGCCTCCAGCGCGACGGCCTCCCGGAGCGCGGTGACGTGGTCCTCGTCGTAGCCCGCGTCCTCGGCGAGGTCGACGTACCGGTCGGGGGCACCCCACCAGTAGCTCACGGCGGGCAGGTGGGCCACGTCCTCGCGCACGTCGGGGTTGACGTGGGCTGCGACGTTCGCACCCAGGACGCCCGCGGTCACCCCGTCGCCGTCGTCGCCGACGTGGGGGTTGACGACCGCGTCGGCCGTCTCGGCGACGCCCTCGTCGGGGTAGTGGGTGTCGACGACGGCGTGGGGCGCGCCGTACACGTCCAGCAGTTCGAGGCCGTCGCCGGACTCGAGCGTGCTGCCTGCGTCGACGAGCACGAAGAGGGGGAGTTTCTCGTCGTGGCGCTCGCGGTTGTCCAGCATCGTCGTCACGTCCTTCGTCGCGTCCTCCATGTCGTAGTGGCCGTTCTCGAGCGGACGCCGGTCGAAGTAGTGATACTCGGCGTCGCTGCGGGCGTGTTTGTCCCGGACGAGCGGGAGGACCGCGCGTTCGAGGGCAGCGCCGGCGGCGTACCCCTCGGCGCTCGCGTTGTGCCGGACGATGACGGGGCGGGACTCCATCACCGCGCGCCGGACGAGACCGGCGGCGTCGCGGATGGACTCGTGGAGCGGTTCGACGGCGGGGTCGTCGGCGAACAGGCCGACGTCCGCGGGGCGGGCCTCGCTGGCCAGCGCCTCCTCCAGCCGTTCGCGGACCGTCGTTTCCTCGTCGCCTGCGAGGGCGTCGAGGCGCTCGGTCTCGACCTGGAGTTCGTTGTTCCGGAGTTCGACCTCGCCGACGAGCCGTATCACGTCGCCGGTGTCGACTTCGGGGTAGGCGCGAACGCCGGCTTCCTTGAACGCCGCGCAGTCGACGGCGGCCGTCTCGTCGCGCACCTCGAACACCGTCGGGCCGGCGGTCTGGCTCGCGCCGACGACCTCGCCCTCGATGCGAACCCGGTCGCCGACACGCTCGGAGAGCGAGTCGATGGCGGCGCGTTCCGGGAGTTCGACAGCTTCGTCGTCCGCTCGCTCGTCGCCCGCGGACTCGTCGGTCGGCGCTTCGTCCACGTCCTCGTCCGTCGAGCCCGTCTCCGGCGCGGTCATCTTGCCGACCGCGGAGCCGGAGCCGTCGGTGGTCGCGGTGGTGTCGGACTCCTCGTCGGTCGTCTCGCTCCCGGCGCTCGACTCGTCGGTCGAGCCGTCGGTCGAGTCGTTCGACTCATCGTCGTCGGGCAGGTACGTGCTGTCGGCGTCCTGGACGAGTTTGCCGCGGAACTCCCGCTCGGACTGGCGGATGGACCAGCCGAGGTCGACGTTGCCGTTGTCGCGGATGCCGATGACCTCGACGAACACCGTGTCGCCCGGCTCCCAGTCGAGAGCGTCGAGACGACGGTCGAGTTCGCTCTTGTGGAGGAGGCCGGTGACTTCGTCGCCGACGTCGATGAAGACGCCGAAGTCGGCGAACCCGTCGACGGTACCTCTGTAGTATCGCCCTCGGGTGAGCTCGTCGGGGTTACTTCCTTCGAATTCGAAGAGGACGTCCTGCTCGTGGCTCTTGCAGATGGGGCCGTCGGCAGGCGTCCCGCAGATGACGCAATTACCCATTTATACACGAATCCAATAGGCCCGGCCTAAAACGGTTGTCGAAATCTGACGGGAGTGTCGACGGGTCGCCGGAGTCGTCGCTCGATTCCCGCCGCCGACTCTACTGTCCGATATCAGGACTTTCAGTCCACCTCGGCGGTTCCGCGCTCGACGGAGGGACTCGCGTCAGTAGTAGTAGAACGAGAACTCGTCACCGCAGTCGGGACAGTTCACCAGGCGGCCCTTCAGCCGGTCGTCGTCTATCCCGGGGGACTCTTCGCGACCGGTCGGAAGCGTCACGGTCCCGGAGCGCCCGCAGTGGGGACAGCCGACGGTCGTCGCTGCTTTCGACATGGTCGTCTCTGAGACGGTCGAACGTATAGTTATAGTTCGGCTAGCGTACGAGAATAGAGGCGAAAGAGGGCCGTTAACGGCTTAGCAGACGGTTAAGTATCGCCGTCGTGGCGGTGGCCGAGCAGGAGCGCGACGACGTTGAGCGCGAGCAACAGGAGAAACGTCTGGAGCTGGCTGGGCGATTCGAGACCGGTGGCGAGCAACGGAACGTACATGAACGGGAGCGCGATTGCGGCCCAGAATCCGACGAACCGGACGGGCGCAGGTACCGAGCGCATCGTCTCGGCGTCGTCCTCGTCGTCGTCCCCGTCCATCGTGTCGGTGATAGTCGACATACTCCGTACGCGGAGAGACGGTCTCCCGCGCCTTCATTATTGAGTGGTTAAAACGGTTAGAAGTAACTAACGAGGCGTCAGGTGCTCCGAAACGGTTATCGGTCGGGACGACGGCCTACTCGAAGACCGGACTGTCGTCTTCCAGGTTCTCGATGTCGTCGGCGACCGTCCGAACCTGCTCGGGGAACAGCGCGACCTGCACCTCGTTGCCCTCGTCGTCCTCGAACACCAGTTTCACGCGCTTGTCGCCGAACTCGCGCGCTTCGGCCGTCTCCACGTCGAACAGCTTCGCGGTCCCGGTCTTGTTCGACGGACCGACGTTCCGAATCGCGCCGTCTTTCAGTTCCACCATGAAGTCGTCGACGAGCAGGTTGAGCATACCGGCGATACGGCCCGGATACTTTAATCACCACGGGACCGCCGCCGCGAGGGACGGGAGGACGGTCCGCCACGCGGCCTCGCCGCCGAAGCCGTAGGCGAACACGAGCGCCGCCGGGAGCGCGCCGGCCGCCGCCGCGCGCGCGAACGACGTGTCGTGGACCTCCCGCGTGCCGACGACGAGCAGGGCCGTCCCGTAGGCCGCACAGAGGAGTCGCAGTTCAGGCACGGGAACGCCGGCGAGCAGGCATGGAGCGGTCGAGTAGCCGATGACCTGCACCGTCTCGCTGACGCCGGCGCGGTCCGGGACGAGCGCCATCAACAGCAGCGTCTGTAACGCCGCCGTCAGGTGGAGGGCGGCGGGTGCGACGAACAGGCCCACGAGCGCGAGGACGAACAGCGCCGACAGCAGCGGGTCGCCGGCCAGTTCCGGCACGTCGACGTCGCCGACCGCGATGCGGGTCGCCGCCGCGACGACCGTCACGGCCACGCCGAACACCAGCCCCGGAGCCTGGTCGCCGGGCGCGACTCCGGTGCGGAAGAACCGCCGCGGGCGGACCAGCACTTCGACCCACGCGCGAGCGACCGCCACCGGACCGCGGTCCCGTCCGCCGCGCGGATTCTCGACCCACTGAGTCATACGCGGACTAGTCGGTCCGGAGGGTATGACAGTTCCGACATCGCGCCTCGTAGGACTCCTCCGCGCCGACGAGGATGGTCGGGTCGTCGACGTGGGCGGGTTCGCCGTCGATGAGTCGCTGGTTGCGCGTCGCCGGTTCGCCGCACTTCGCACAGATCGCCTGGTACTTCTCGACGTACTCGGCCAGCGCGACGAGCTGTGGCAGGGGTTCGAACGGTTCGCCGCGGAACGTCTGGTCCGTCCCGGAGACGACGACCCGGCGACCGTCGTCCGCGAGGAAGTCGCAGACCGAGACGAGCTCGTCGGAGAAGAAGTTCGCCTCGTCGACGGCCACGACCTCCTCGCCGTTCAGCGCGTCGGCGATCGCCCAGACGCCGTCGCCCTCCGGTTCGACGACCGTCGCCTCCCACGACCGGCCGTTGTGCGTGCCGACCGTATCCTCGCCGTATCGGTCGTCCAGGTCCGGCTTGAACACGGCGACCGACTGGCCGGCTATCTCCGCGCGCCGGAGTCGCCGGAGCAGTTCCTCGGTCTTCCCGGAGAACATGCAACCGGTGACGACCTCGACCCACCCGCTGTTCGTTATCTTGTGCATACCCGAGTGGCGCACAGGACTCCGTCAAAAGGGTTGCCGATTCGAGGCGAGCGCGGCCGTCGGGGGTCTCCCGGACCCGGGACGAACCGACCTCGTCCGCCCGTCGTCGAGGCGTTCCGCGGGACAGTCGGCCCCGCCGACCGCGACCCCAACATTCACACCCCCGAACCGCCAACGTCACTGCGTATGTCCAAGATAGAGGTGACCCTTCCCGACCGGATCAACGACGACATCGACCGCCTCGTCGACCAGGGCGAGTTCGTGAATCGGGAGCAGGCCGTCGAAGAACTGCTCTCGATGGGCGTCTCGACCTACAACGTGACCGAGGAGACGACGACGGAGGACGAGGAACTGTTCACGCAGACCGTCGACGACCAGGACCCCGCGATGCAGGACGAGCCGAACGACGACTACGGGTTCTGAATCGCGAGTCCCGACCGTCGACGTCGTCCGGCGCTCCCGGGGGCCGTGGCGGGACGCGATTTCGTGCGGCGCCGCCGGCCGCTCGAATCAGGCGGTGAACTGCTCCAGGGTCTCGAACACCTTCCGGCCCTTCCGCGTCGCCAGTTCCGACGGCGGCGCGGTCCGGTACGCCAGTTCGGCTTCCGTCTCGTCCGACTCGGGGCGGTCCCCGACGACTGCGACCAGCATCCCGCGCGTCGTGCGAAGCTTGATGCCGTCCTCGGTCTCCGTCGCACTGAGTCCCTTCAGCGACCGCTGCACGCGGTCGCGAGCGTCTGCCGCGTCTATCGTGAGCGCGACCGCGGCGAACTCCGGTCGCTCTCGTACCGTTTCGAGTTCGATCATGTCTGACTGTCGACGAGGCGACGTGGGTAGGTCGACGCGATTCGTGAAAACCGTGTGGGGTGGTACCTACTTCTGGGCACCGACGTTCTCGGTGCTCTCGAACGACGCGGGGCAGGGCTCTATCTTCGCGTAGCGGACGGTTTGCCGGCCGAGCGTGACGACCCGGTCCCGGAGTTCCTCGTCCGCGAACTCGCCGCCCGAGACCGCGCTGTGCGAGCGCGGCACGGCGGCCTGGTAGGGCAGCACCCAGGCGTCGAGCGCCCGGCAGACCGACCGCAGGTGGTCCATCGCGGTGACGGGGAAGCGACCGCCGGACACCGCGAGCAGGCTCACCGTCTTGCTCTCGAACTCGTCGAAGCCGCAGTAGTCCAGCGCGGTCTTCAGCACCGACGAGTAGGAGCCGTGGTACATCGGCGTCCCGAGGACGACGGCGTCGGCCTCGCGCACCCGCCTCGTGAGTTCCGGAGCGTCGCCCGCCTCGTCCTCGTCGGCGTCGAACAGCGGGAGGTCGAACTCCCGGAGGTCGAGCAGCTCGGCGGTCCCGCCCGCCTCTTCGACGCCCGCGGCGGCGTGTTCCAGTGCGGTTCGCGTGACGCTGGCGTCCCGGAGACTGCCGCAGATAGCGACGACGTGTGGCTGGTTCGGCATGGGTGGACGTGTGGGCGGTAGCCGAATATAGCTTGTCGCACGGCGTTCCGCGCCTACCGCCGGAGTCGCGCGACGGTCGCGCTCTCGCCGTCGTCCTCGCGTCGCTCGACCTCGACGAGGCCGTCCCGTTCGAGGTCCGCGAGGAGGTCCCGGAGCCACTCGGCCCCGGTGTCGCCGCCGTAGTCGACCCGGACGCGCGGGCCGAGTTTCGAGAGCGGGAGTTCGTCGTACTCCTTCAGCGCGGAGACGACGCGCCCGCGGAACTGCCGGCGACTCCCCTCGAAGGAGGGCTGGGTCGGCACGTCCGGCGCGGTGAAATCGCCCGTCTGGTAGGCGTGACACCACTCGCGCCACGGACAGGCCGCCTCGTCGCAGGCGGGCGTCTTCTCGCAGGCGACGCCGCCGAGTTCCATGACGGCGTTGTTCCACACCCGCGACTCGCCGTCGGGCATCAGTTCGCGCGCCGCTGCCTCGAACGCCGCGTCGTCGTCCGGCACGTCGAACGCGCGGTAGAGCACGCGCTTGACGTTCGTGTCGACGACGGCGTCGCCCGCGTCGAACGCGAAGGAGGCGACGGCGTTGGCCGTGTAGGGACCGACGCCCTGCAAGTTCTGCAGTTCCCCGGGCGTCTCGGGAAACTCGCCGTCGTACTCCGAGACGACCTGTCCGGCGGCCTCGTGGAGGTACTTCGCGCGGTTGTTGTACCCCAGCGAGTGGTCGGTCCAGAAGCCGACCACGTCGGCCCGGTCCGCCGCGGCGAGGGCCTCGACGGTCGGCCAGCGGTCGAGGAACGCCTCCCAGGCGGTGACGACCCGCCCCAGTTGCGTCTGCTGGCTCATCACCTCCGAAACGAGAATCTCGTAGGGGTCGTCGGTCTCGCGCCACGGGAACGCGCGGTGGTCGTCCTCGTACCACGAGACCAGCGCCGTCCGCACCGCGTCGCGGTCGCCCGGGAGCGACCAGTCCGCTTCGGTCATCGTCGGCGTTACGGACGGGACCGGTTTACGGATAGCGGTTCGACCGCGCTCGCCGCGTGCCGAGCGACCGTCCGACCGCCCGACCGGCCGACGATCCGCGGTTCCGGTCGGCGCCGCGCCAGCGCGTGCGGCGTTGCTCCCCCGTCAAAACTATGAACGTTCCCGTCCCTGTTCCGGACGACCGTGGACGAAACTCGGGAGGAGTTCGTCGACGAGCTGCGGTCGCGAGTCGGGCCGGCACTGCGCGGCGTCACCATCTACGACGACGGCGAGTACCGGTCGCTCTACGAGCGCGACGACGTCGAGGGACGGTACGAGTCGGCCGACCTGCGGCGGCTCCACCGCGAGTCGCTACTGGGCGACGGAGCCCGCGAGGACGCCGAGAACGTGCTCCGAACCGGTCGCCTCAACGTCGCCATCTACGCGTTCGACCAGGCGGTGTTGCTCCAGTTCCCCGCCGAGCCGGGCGCGCTGTTCGTCCACTTCGACGACGAGGCGGTGCCGCTGCTGGCCGTGGTCGAACAGTGCTCGCAGTGGCTCGAACGGTAGTCCGCCGCCCTCACCACGACCCTCCGAATCCTCCGTCGGGCAGTCGTTCGAGGAGAACGCGGTAGAACGGCTCGAACCCGCAGTAGCCGCTCGGAGCCGAGACGCAGACGGAGACGTTCGTGATTCGATAGAGACCGTCCGGGAGGTCCCGTTCGGTCGCCCAGAGGATGCTTCGTCGCGTTCGACCGGCGCGGTATCGCACGAACTGGTATCGGTAGAGCGTCGCTCGCTCGCCGAAGCAGTCCGGCTCCGTCGGCCCGAACGTCCCCCGAACCCGCACGAGCAGCAGCACGTCGTCGACGTTCGGGTCGGGTCCGGAGGTGGTCACGTCGCAGGTGTACGCGAACGCCCGTCGCGGCGTCCCGGCGTCCGTCTCGCCCGCGGCGACTCCCGGAGCCGCGAGTCCGCTCCCCGCGGCTGCTATCCGCCGGAGGACGGTTCGACGTGTGGGCGTGTCCGTCATCGGTTCCTCCGTCGCCGTTCGGCCGCAGTACGGTCGACGAAGTATTAGCGATTGGGGGCCAGCCGACCGGCGAGAATCGTCACCGCGGTGCGACCGTTCCGGAACGACCGGCGTAGCTCGCACCGACCGCGGCACCGACCGCGGACGCAATCAGTCCCACGGGGAGACCACCGAACAGCAACGCAGTGGCCAGCGGGACCGAGGCGAAGCCCAGCGCGTACGCGACGACGGGAGCGGTGACGACGAACGCAGCAGTGCCGACGACGAGCGCGCCGAGCGCGGCGACGGTGCGCGGCGAGGGCTCGCCGTATCGGGCCTGCTGCTCTCGATAGGAAAGGCCGCCGTACGTCAGTCCGGCGGCGAGGACGCCCGCGACGAGAGCGACGGGGAGAGAGACCAGCAGCGCCGGCCAGACGTACGGGGTGAGCAGTTCCGTGGCGACGACGAGGCCGACCAGGAATCCGACGCCCCCGACCAGCAGGGAGACGATAGCCCTCGCATAGGTGTTCATACGAGTACCGACGGGATCTGAAACAATATACCCGTCGGCTGGTTCTCTCCCGACGAGAACCGCGAGGGGCCGGTGGATTATTGAACGCGACCGAGAGTGTCCTACGCATGCAGATTACGGCAGTAGCTCACACGGGTTGTGAGTATGAGCGTCGTCGCTGAACTGTTCGTCTCCGCAGACCACTTCGTGCTGGCCGACGGTCTGCGGGCGGCCCCCGAGATGGTCCTCGAGTGCGAACTCCTCGTTCCAGTGCGGAATCGAAAGGTTCCGTACGTCTGGGCGGAGGGCGGCGACCACGCAGCGTTCGTCGACGCGGCGAGAGACGACCCTACCGTCGAGCGCATCGAGCAGACCGCCGAGCTTCAGGACGGCGTCCTCTACAGGGTTCGCTGGTCCGGCAACGACCTCTTTCGTGCAATCGACGGCGGTGACGCGACGATTCTCCAGGCGAAGGGGTCGGTCGACGAGTGGTTCCTCAAGGTCCGCTCCGATTCCCGGGCGTCGCTGCGGCAGTTCCAAGAGCACTGTCACGAGCGGGGCATCAACTTCGAGTTGGAGCGACTCGTTAGTCTCACCGAACCCAAGATGGGTCAGTACGACGTGACGCCGAAACAGCGGGAGGCCATCCTCACGGCGCTCGAACTGGGGTACTTCGACACCCCGCGGGCGGGAACCCTCGAAGACGTCGCGGCGAAACTGGAGATATCGAACCGCGCCGCCTCCGAGCGGTTGCGTCGCGGGCTCACTAACTTAGTCACGAACACCCTGTCGATTGGACAATATTTGGATTCCGACGCCTAGTTTCTCGAATCTGTAAATAACACATCCCTCTCATAAATACTTTCATAGTATCTCTGGAGGTTATAAACACCTTCGTCTCACGAAGGGTCGAATCTATCCATCTGATTCCAATCATTACCGGTAATGCGCGGGACGAAAGCAGAGATGCAGGTATCGGCCGAAGAGTTGGCACTGGGGGAAACGGTACGGGAGCTTCCGGACCTGTCGGTCGAGATCGAACGAATCGTCGCGCACGGCGGCGACTGGGCGATGCCGTTCGCGTGGATGTTCGGACACGACCAGGACGCGGTCGCGTCGGCGCTGGCCGACGACCCCAGCCTCGACGGGTTCGACCTGGTCGCGACGGTCGGGGACGAACAGTTCTATCGGGTGGAGTGGAGCGAGGCGGTCGAATCGTTCGTCGAGAACGTGACCGCCGAAGGAATCGTCCTGGACGTCTGGGCGACCGAGCAGCAGTGGAACTTCCGCGTGCTGTTTCCCGATCGGGAGTCGCTGTCCAGGACCTACGACCGGTGCCGTGATGCGGGATGGGGGCTCGCCGTCTCGACGATCTCCCAGTTCTGCGACGCTCGACAGCGCCGCTTCGGATTGACGGACGAACAGCAGCGGACGCTCGCGCTCGCGCTCCAGAGCGGCTACTACGACGTTCCGCGGGACGCCGACACCATGGTCCTCGCGGACGAACTCGGCATCTCCCACCAGGCGGTCTCCGAGCGGATGCGACGCGCCCACGAGACGCTGGTCGAGAACACGCTCTCCTCCGGACGGGGCTTCGACGCGCCCGTCGTGTGACGGCAGCGCGGCGGACGACCGGTGTCGCTCATCGCAGCCCCACCGCACGCGCTCGGACCCACGCGCGCTCGGGGGACTTTACGACTGGAGCGCCAACTGCCGGAGAGACGTGGCAACGCTCACCCCCGACTTCGCGGACCGTCGGCCGTCGTCGCCGGCGGTAGCTCCGGCGTCGGCCGGGCCGTCGCGCTGGCGTTCGACGACGACGGTCGACGGTCCACGGTCGACGGTCGCCCGGTGCTCCTTCGGCTCTCTCGGTTTCCGCGCTTCGAGAGTTCCGAACCGGCCTTATCAAGGGCGGATATCTGAACGAGAAAGTTGTCCGCTCTCCGCTACGATAGTCCGATAGAGAGTGGCGATTCACCGGTGAGCAACACGATTCTGGAGAAGCTGCGGTCGGTCACGATGTGTCCGGGCTGTAACTACGTGACGACGGACGACGCCTGTCCGAAATGCCTTCGAACGCTACGGAGCGGAGAGCGGTAGCGGAGTTTCAGTTAGCTATTTCTTGGCTTATATCAATGGAGTTATCGACGGGGCGCGAGCGTAACACCCTGCTAGGAAACGAACGACTGCCAGAAGCGAAGCGACCGGCAGGAAATGAGTGGACTCGCCGGGATTTGAACCCGGGGCCTCTCCCATGCCAAGGGAGTGATCTACCACTGATCTACGAGCCCTCGTCCGCACTCCTTCTTTCCGGGGCGGTACTGATAAACCTCTCGAAATTCGGCCGCCCCGGCCCGGTTTCACGAACCCGGTCGCGCCGTCGACGCGTACGGGGCTCGAACGGAATAGCAACCATTTAACTACCTCGACCGATTCCTACCGGACACGGGAACGGCACAGCCGCAAATCTGACTCGTCGCGCGACTCTCATTGCGCGGCTTGGGATTGCGGACGTGCAAGCGAGACCACCGTCTCGCGTTCGGCGCACCCCGCGCCGACTTCACGCAGCGGCTAGTGCAGTTCCTATCCTCGAACGATGGCACGAATGCACACGAGACGCCGTGGGTCGTCCGGTTCGGACCGACCTACGGACGACGAACCACCGGAGTGGAGCGACGTCGACGCGGACGACGTAGAAGAGCGCGTCGTCGAACTCGCGGAGCAGGGCCACAGCCCCAGCCAAATCGGGCTGAAGCTCCGCGACGAAGGCGTGACCGGCACCCCCGTGCCGGACGTGAAAGCGGTCACCGGCAAGAAAGTGACCGAGATTCTGGAGGAGAACGAGGCGGAACCCGATCTGCCCGAAGACCTCCGGAACCTGCTGAAGCGGGCCGTCCGCCTGCGCGAGCACATGGACGAGCACCCGCTCGACGCCCAGAACAAGCGCGCGCTCCAGAACACCCAGTCGAAGGTTCGTCGCCTGATTAGCTACTACCAGGGCGACGAGATCGACGAGGACTTCACGTACTCCTACGAGAAGGCCAAGGAACTGCTCGAATAGATGTCCACCGCCGGTCGAACCACCCCTGAGGACGACCCCGCCGCGAGCGAGGTAGCCGCGGCGCTGCGCGAGGCCGATTTCGTGCGACTGCTCGCGCGCGCCGACGGCGAGGCGCTGGCGGCGACCGGTCTCCTCGCCCGCGCGTGCTCCGACGCCGGCATCCCGTTCCAGGCGAGCGCGTCGCAGTTCCCCGAGGCGCGGTCCGCGACGAGCGACGACGACGACGGTTCGACGGACGAACTCGTCGTGACCGTCGGCGCGGCGGGCGGCGACTTGGCGCTCGCGGACGCGCCGACCGTCACCGCCCACGACGCGGCGGCGGAACTCGACGCGTCACCGGACCCGGTGCTCGCGCTGGCGGGCGTCGTCGCGGCCGGGCGAACTCCCGGCACCGGCGACGATGCGCACCTGCTCGACGCCGCAGAGGCTCGCCTCGCGCGGCGACCGGGCGTCGCCGTCCCGACGAACGACCTCGCGGACGGCCTGGCGCACTCGACGCTCCTGCACGCCGGCTTCTCCGGCGACAGCGGCGCGGTGCAGGCCGACCTCGCGGAACTCGACCTCCCCGCCGAACTCGACGGGGAGGCCCACCGCGAGGTGGCCTCGCTGGTCGCGCTCGCGGTCGCCGGTTCCGAGTCGGCGACCCCCCGAGCGGCCGAGGCGGTCGAACGCGCGCTCCGCCCGTACGAACTCGCGGACGCGCCGTTCGCGACGCTCGGCGGGTACGCGGACGTGCTCGACGCGGTCGCACGCGAGCGGCCGGGAACGGCCGTCGCGCTGGCGCTCGGTCACGACGCTCGCACGTCGGCGCTCGACGCGTGGCGCGACCACGCGGACGCGGCGCACGCGAGCCTGCGCGAAGCGACGACGGGCCGGTACGACGGCCTGTTCGTCGCCCGCACGGACGACGCACCCGTCGAAACCGCGGCCAGACTGCTCCGGGACTTCCGGTCGCCGGAGCCGACGGCGCTCGTCGTCACGTCCGGGGAAGCGGCAGCGGTGGCCGCGCCGACCGACGACGAACGCGACCTCGGCGCGACGATGCGCGAGGCCGCGAGCGCGGTCGGCGGCGACGGCACCGGCACCGCACGGCGGGGGTACGCACGGTTCGACGCGGCGGCGAAGGAGTTCCTGACGGCGTTCCGGGAGGCACTATGAGCGGGAAACGACGCGCGACGCTCCGGACGGAGTTGACGCACGCCGACGCCGTTGCGGCGGCGCTCGTGCCGGACAACACGCCGGAGATGTCGACCCGGGTGGAGGACGGGACGGTCGTCACGACGATCGAACGCGAGACGACCGGCGGCCTCCAGTCGACCGTCGACGACTACGTCGTGAACCTCTCGGTGGCGACCCAGGTCGTACAGACAGCCGAACGATTCCACGATACAAACCATGAGTGAACGATCAGTCTCCAAGCAAGCGACGGAGAAGCGGTGGTACACCGTGCACGCTCCCGAACAGTTCGACCGGGAGGAGCTCGGCGACACCCCCGCTGACGAACCGAACAAGGTGCTCGGACGCACCATCGAAACGACGCTCGGCGATCTCACCAACGACGCCAGCGAGAACAACACCAAGCTGACCTTCAAGATCGAAGACGTCGGCAGCGACGCGGCGTACACGGAGTTCGTCAAGCACGAACTCACCCGCGACTACCTGCGCAGTCTCGTCCGCCGCGGCGCGTCGAAGGTCGAAGCGTACGTCACGGTGCTGACCACGGACGACTACCGCGTCCAGATTCAGCCCGTGGCGTTCACGACGAAGAAGGCCGACCACAGCCAGGAGAAGGCCATCCGGCGACAGATGATCGACATGGTCCGAGAGGCCGGCGAGGAGCGCACCTTCGACGACCTCATCGACAGCATCGTCGAGGGTCGCCTCTCCAGCGCCATCTACGGCGAGGCCAAGACCATCTACCCGCTGCGCCGCGTCGAGATACAGAAGACGACGCTCGAAGCGCGTCCCGAGGAGGTCGCCGCCGAAGAGGAGACGGCCGTCGACGTGGACGAAGAAGAAGTCGAAGTCTGAACTGCGGCGGACGTCGTTTTTTCGCGGATACGGTGCCGACGAGCGACGCCGTTACTCTTCGACGATTATCTTGCCGGACATCCCGCTCGGCTCGTGCGGAACGCAGAAGTAGGCGTAGGTTCCGGGTACGTCGAAGGTGTGCTCGTAGGTTTTGTTCTGTTGGACGGTACCGCCGTAGCCGTCCACCCACGCGTCCCGGGCGGCCTGCTCGGAGTCGAACCCGCCGGAGGCGAAGTAGTCGGCCGACTCCGGAATCGCGTTCTCGTAGGCGGTGACGGTGTGGCGGCGCATACCGGTGTTCTTCCAGACCACCGTCTCGCCGACCCGTATCGTCAGTTCGCGGGGCTTGAAGAAGCTCGACCCCATGCCGACGTCGAAGTTACCGTCCTCGGGATTCGGCGACCCCGCGCTCAGTATTCCGGCACAGCCCGACAGACTCGCGGCTCCCGCGGCCGCCGCCCCGGCCAGGAACGCTCGGCGGTTCATACCCGACTGTCGGTGTGCCGGGCGTATATGTCTCTCGAAACGGACGGGTCGGGGGACGCCGCGCTCACACCTCGGTCGTTCCGCGACCGACCCAGTCCGCGAAGCTCCCCTCCAGCAGCGTCTCCGACTGGTGGTCGATGTAGCTGCGCTGCATGTCGAAGACGGCGTCCGCGAAGCTCTCGCCGTCGTCGACGCGTCGTTTCACCTCCTGGTGCTTCCACCCCGCCGGCGTGACGGCGTGGCGGGCGCGCTGGCGGAGCGGCCAGAGGTACTTCGCCGCCTCCTCCTCGGAGAGCCCCCGCGACGTGAGTCCGTCTTTCGCGTGGGCGAACAGGTCGGTGAATATCTCCTCGGAGTCGGTCGTCTCCGCGCCGTTGTTGGCGATCCAGTAGAGGTCGGCGTCCAGGCCCTCCCGCATCGCCTCGTAGAAGTTGTCCCGGGCGATGACCCAGTCGAGGTGGCGCACGGGATGTTCGCGCCGGAACGTGCTCTCCAGCAGCCCGGCGAACGCCGCCTGGAACGCGATGGCGTCCCGGACCGTCGGCTGGGCGGCGATGGGCCGGAACTCGATGCGGGCGTTGGCGGACGAGCGCGTCGCCCCGCCGAACACCGGCCGCACCCAGCGCCAGTACGTGCCGTGTTTCAGTCGGAAGTGGGCGAACTCGTCGTCGAAGCGGTCGGCGGGCGACACCGGCATCGGGACGATGGTCTCGTCGGTGGCGATGCCGTCGACGGCGTCTTCGACGGTGTCGAACTCGTCGGGGAACCGGACCTTCGCGGGCGTGTCGCCGGGCGCGTTCAGCACCGACTCGAAGACGGAGATGCGGTTCGACATCCACGCGCCGGCGAGAATCTCCTCGGGAGGCGCGTCGTCGTAGAGGTCCGGCGGGAAGAACGGCGAGTTCACGCCGAGCGCCAGCAGCGGGGCCGCGATGCGGATGGCGTACCGGAAGTACGTCGGCAGGTCGCGGGCGTGGGGAACCTGGTAGTGGGGCTGGATGGAGGTGATGAGGCTCTCCGGCATGACGGTGTCCGCCGACAGCGAGACGTGCGGCGCGTCGAGTTGCATCCCCGCCGGAGCGGTGCTGTCCTCGCCCGCGGTGTTGGCCATGGCGTGGTAGCGCACCGAGTCGCTCATGTTCGAGGCGATGCGAACGCCGTCGTCGTCGACGCTGTCGGTGAGGTAGCTGCGGGCGGTCTCGCCCTCCGGCGGGATGGTCCACATGCCGTCGCTGACCAGCACCATCCCCTCGGCGTTGGTCCGGTTCTCCGCCGCGGCGAGGCGCGCTTTCACCTCGGCCTCCTGTGCGGCCAGCCCGTAGCTGTTCAGCGGCTGCGGGCTCGTCGACATCTCGGCGTTGTGCAGGCCGAGTTCCTTCTCGAACCCGATGAGTTCGAGCAGCCGTCGGGGGACCCGAGAGAGCGCTCGCGTCTCCGCGTCGACCGCGTAGAACTCGTACTCGAACCCGACGATGGCCTGCGGGTTGTCGAAGACGCCGTCCGCGAGTCCGCGCTTGATGACCTCGGCCTCTTCCTCGACTCGACTCTGGAATCCGTCCGGATCGACGTCCAGCACCGTCTCTACGCTCGAAGCGAGGTCATCGTCGGTCATACCCGGCCAATCGTAGTCCAGCCGTTTCAATCTACGGACTCTCGGACGGCGGTCCGCGGCTCCGTCGGGCGAAACCAGAACTGACGTGGCGGACGAGTCCCTTCGCCCGCCCATGACGCGGTACCACCAGAGCGGCACGCGCCGCGACGCCTGCGCCCTGCTGTACGAGGCCGGCGAACTCCCCGGACAGAAACTGAAGACGAAGATAGAGTCCCACTACGACGCCCGGTTCGACCCCGAGCGGTTCTACGCGCTGCTGGAGAAGCTAGAGCGGAGCGGTCACGTCGAGCGGCGCGAGGCCGAACTGAAGGACCTGTACTCGCTGACCGACGCGGGCGAGCGTGCGCTGCTGGCCCACTACGACTGGCTCGGCGAGCGAATCGAGGACTGAACGCCGCCGGACCGTTCGGGGCGTCGTCTCAGTCCAGCAGTTCGTTGGCGATGGTGTTGCGGAGGACCTCGCTCGTGCCCTCGTAGATCTCGTTGAGCTTCGCGTCGCGGTAGTACCGCTCCACGTCGAAGTCCGTCGTGTACCCGTAGCCGCCGTGTATCTGGATGCCCTCGTTGGCGACCTCGCGGCTGATCTCTGACGCGAACAGCTTCGCCTGGGCGGCCTGCTTGATGTAGTCCTCGCCGCGCATCTTCCGGTCGGCGGCGCGGTGCATCAGCATCTTCGCGGCCTGTATCTTCGTGTCCATGTCGGCCAGCTTGTGCTGGATGGTCTGGAACTCGCTGATGGGCTGGTCGAACTGCTCGCGGTCCTGGGCGTACGTCAGGGAGTCTTCGAGCGCCGCCCGGGCGAGACCGATGGAGCGCGCGGCGATGGTGATGCGTCCGCCGTTGAGCGTCTTGAGCGCGTGGACGAACCCGCGGCCCTCCTCGCCGAGCAGGCGGTCCTCCGGAATGCGCATGTCCGAGAAGCGCAGTTCCGCGGTCGGACAGCCCTTGTCGCCGAGCTTGTGTTCAGTCCCCTCGACGTGGAAGCCGTCGTCCTCCTCGGGTCGGACGACGAACGAGGAGATGCCGCGGTTGCCCGCGTCGGGGTCGGTCTTGGCGAAGACGGTGACGGTGTCGGCGACCGACCCGTTCGAGATCCAGAGCTTCCCGCCGTTCAGGACGTACTCGTCGCCCTCCTTCTCCGCGGTGGTCTCCATCGCCGGCACGTCGCTACCGGCACCGGCTTCCGAGAGCGCGAACGCTCCCACGTCCTCGCCCCGGTTCAGCGGCGTGAGGTACTCCCGCTTCTGGTCCTCGTCGCCGAACGCGTACAGCATGTTGCCCGCGAGGCTGGTGTGGGCGGCGACGATGGTGCCGAGGCCGCCGCTCCCCCGCGATATCTCTTCGAGACCGATGGCGTAAGAGTGGTAGTCCAGCCCGGCACCGCCGTACTCCTCGGGGAACGGCATGCCCATCAGTCCGAGGTCCGCCATCTGGTCGACGAGGTCCGTGGGGAACTCGTCGCTCTCGTCGATCTCCGCGGCGCGGGGTTTGATCTCCTCGTCGGCGAACTCCGCGACCATGTTCCGAATCTGCTTCTGCTCTGCGGAGAGGCTGAAATCCATGCAGGTAATTTCGGGTAGTCAATCCTTTACTTTTCCCATCGCGGTCGCTCCGTCTCCGGACTCGGTCGTCGGTTCCGACCTCGCTCAGAGCAGCTTCTTCCGGATGTCGTTGAGCGTGAGCGCGCCCTGGACGGCGTACGACAGCCCCTTGTGCCTGGGCGCGATTGACGCCGCACCGAGCAGTATCAGCGCGCGCGTCGGGTTGCCCTTCTTGAGCGCGTAGGCGGCCTGGACGACCAGCGAGACGACGTTGAGCCGGTCGAACGATTTGATGCGGACCGGAGAGGTCGACAGTAGCATCTTCGCGCCGGCTTTCGCCACGCCGAGCAGTGTTCGGAGCATCAACGGACGAACGGCGCTCTCGCGGGTAAGGATTCGGCTTGAGTGCGAAAGCCCGACCGAGAAGAGAAGTCGGCGGTTACTCGTCCTCGCAGCAGCCGCCGGCCTGCTGACCGAAGTCGACCGCCAGCGGCGCGGAGATGGCCTCGTTCAGCTGCTCCAGCCGCGTCTCGAGTTCCTCCTGGGCGTCGAGGTACTCCTCCATGACGGGCAGGGCGTGGAGATGCTCCTGGGCCTCCTGGACTCGCTGGACGTCCTCCTGGGTCGCCTCGCCCGTCTGGCGAGCGAGCATGAACTCCTGGCGGAGCTGTTCGAACTCCTTGATGCGCTCCTGGGCCTCCTCGTCGGCCTCGACGGCCTCCTTGGTCTCTTCGAACCGCCGGTACTCGGGCGTCCGAGTGATGGCTTCGCCGAGTTCGGTCGCCATCTCCTCGACCGACTGCGATTCGTCGCCAGCCTCCGCCTGTGCGTCGATGCTCATGGACGGTGTTTCGGACCGGACGGGTTTCAACCTGCCGGACCACCTCGGGGGTGCCCGTTCCGCGTCGCCGATCACCGGTCCCAAATTTTTCGTCGCGGCGCGGCGAAGCTATCCCCATGACGCTAGAAACCGACGTCACCGCGACGCCGACGGACGACGCGGTCGCGTTCGAACTCACCGTCCGAAACGCCGGCGACGACCCCGTCGAGTTGACGTTCCGGAGCAGTCTCACGGCCGACTTCGCGGTCCTGGACGACGACGAGGAGCGGTGGCGGGCCAGCGAGAACCGGATGTTCACGCAGGCGCTCCAGTCCGAGACCGTCGAGGCGGGCGGGGAACGCACCTATCGCGGCGAGTGGTCGGAGCCGGAGCCGGGCGAGTACACCGTGGTCGCGACGCTGAACACGGTCGACGACGGTGGCGAGACGAGAACAAACTTCTCGGTGTGAGCGGTCTCAGCGCAGTTCGTCGTACAGTTGCCGGGTCGCCTTCCGGACGGCCTCGTCGCTGCTCGTCGGCGGCTCCCAGCCGAGCGCGGCGAGCTTCTCGATGGAGAGGCGCATCTTCGGCACGTCGCCCGTCCAGCCGCGGTCGCCGCCGGTGTACTCGTACTCGGGGTCGACGCCCATCTCCTCGCTCACGATGTCGGCGATGGCGGTGACCGACGTGGTCGTGCGCGTGCCGAGGTTGTACGTGTTGAGGTCGTCCTCGGCGTGCTCGACGACGTGACACATCGCGTCGACGCAGTCCTCGACGTGCATGTAGGACTTCTCCTGGCGGCCGTCGCCGAGGATGGTCAGCGACTCGGGGTCGGCGAGCAGCTTCTCGATGAAGTCCGGGACGACGTTGCCGCGCTGGTGTGGTCCCACGATGTTGGCGAACCGGTACATCCACACCGTGAAGTCGTGCGAGTGGGCGTACGTCGAGACGATGCCCTCGTCGGCGAGTTTGCTGGCGCCGTAGATGCTGATGGGTTCGAGCGGCGCGTAGTCCTCCGGCGTCGGGCGCGGCGCCTCGCCGTACACCGTCGAGGACGAGGTGAAGCCGAGGTTCGTGACGCCGACCTCGTCCATGCGCTCGACGACGTTGTACGTCATCGCGCCGTTCTCCTCGAACAGCTGGCGGGGGTTCTCGTAGTTCGTGTCGGTGTAGGCGGCGAAGTGGAAGACCGCGTCGAGGGCCTCGGTGACGACCTCGGTGACGTCGTCGGGATTGGTCATGTCGGCCTGCACGAACTCGACGCCGTCGGGTACCCGCTCGCGGTCGCCCTTCGAGAGGTCGTCGGCGACGACGACGTGGTTGTCCGCGGCGAGTCGCTTCGCGAGGTGGGAACCGACGAGGCCCGCACCGCCGGTCACGAGCACTCGCTTTTCGGAGAGCTCCATGCGTCGTAGTTGCGAGCACCGGTGGCATGTGCGTTCCGGTCCTGGTTCGCTGCCCACGACGCTGTACAATCGTAGGAAATTATTTCGCGTCTCTATAAATTGTGGAACTTATATTCCAATTCTGTGGCCAATAATGTTTATGACGCACCGTTGCAGGTGTCAGGGTATGGCGAGCGAAACGTACGGAATTATCAGTCTCTTCCCGGCGCTGTTGGCCATCGTCCTGACGCTTGTTTCGCGGCAGGCGCTCCTGTCGCTGTTCGCCGGTATCTGGATCGGCGCGACGATACTGGTCGGCTGGAATCCGGTCGCCGGTGCGGCCCGGAGCCTGGAGTTCGTCGTGACGAACGTCACCGCAACGTTCAACGTGAAACTGTTGCTGTTCACGTTCCTCATCGGCGCGATGCTGGGGATGATATTCCTCTCCGGCGGGATGAAGTCGGTGGCGGACGGCATCGTGAAACGCGTGAAGACGAGCCGGCAGGCCCAGCTGGGGACCTCCGTCCTCGGCATGTTGATATTCTTCGACTCCTACGCCAGCACGATGATATCGGGGTCGGTGATGCGTCCGGTCACCGACCGGTTCGACGTGAGCCGCGAGAAGCTGGCGTACATCCTCGACTCGACGACCGCACCGACCGCGAGCATCGCCGTGGTGTCGACGTGGCTCGGGTTCGAGGTTGGCCTCATCCAACAGCAGTTCGATGCATTAGGAATCCAGCGGAACGCCTTCCTCGTGTTCATCGAGTCCATCCCGTTCCGGTTCTACAGCCTGTTCGCGCTCGTGCTGGTGTTCACCGTCGTGCTCTCGGACTGGAACTTCGGCCCCATGGAGAAGGCCGAGCGCCGCGCCCGGAACGAGGGGAAGGTGCTGCGCGACGACGCCAACCCCCTGATGGAGACGCAGGCGGGCGACATCGAGACGCCGGACCACGTCGACCCACGCTGGTGGTACTTCGCCTCGCCCATCGTGGTGCTCGTCGCGGTCACGCTCTTCGGCCTCTGGTTCACCGGCGGCGGCGTCGCGAAGACGACCCAGGCCCTGGCCGGTGCCGGAGGGATGTTCGACTCCGTCTCCGCCCTGTTCGGCTCCTACGCCGACGCGCTGAAGGAAGCCAACACGGCGAACGCCATCCTCTGGGCGTCGTTCGCCGGCTGTGCGACCGTCCTCACCATCCTCGTCGCCCACGCCCGCATCGAACTCGACGACGTGAGCGACTCCATCTTCGAGGGGTTCAAGATGGTCATGTTCCCCATCGCCATCCTCTCGCTGGCCTGGAGCATCGGTTCCGTCAGCGAGGCGCTCGGCGTCGGCCCGTACGTCGTCAGCGTCTCGAAGGGTATCATCACCGCGGAGCTGCTGCCCGCGGTCGTCTTCCTCAGCGCGGCCATCATCAGCTTCTGCATCGGGACCTCCTGGGGGACGATGGGCATCCTGTTCCCGGTCGCTGTTCCGCTCGCGCACACGATCGGAACGCCGCTCGCGATGGCCATCGGTGCCATCCTGACGGGGTCGCTGTTCGGCGATCACTGCTCGCCCATCAGCGACACGACGGTGCTGTCGAGCATGTTCGCGGCGAGCGACCACGTCGACCACGTCAACACCCAGATTCCCTACGCAGTGCTGGCTGCGGGGGTGGCGACGCTGGCGTTCCTCGTCAGCGGCTACACGGGCGTGTCCGTCGGCGTGGTCCTCACCGTCGGCGTCGGCCTGCTGGTCGGGGCGACCTACGTCCTCTCCGAGCACGTCGGCGCGACCGAGCAGATGAACGTGGCCGAGGCGTTCGAGTAGGTTTCGAAACCCCCTAACCCGCCCGCCGCCCACCTCGACGTATGCAAGACGAACCGGAGGTCGCCGTCGTCCGACTGGGCCACCGCCCGGGACGCGACGAGCGGATGACGACCCACGTCGGGTTGACGGCGCGGGCGCTCGGGGCCGACCGCGTCGTCCTCCCGGACAACGCGGCGAAGTCGCGGGACACCATCGAGGACATCACGGAGCGGTTCGGCGGTCCCTTCTCGGTCGAACTCTCGGGGAGCCAGAAGGCGCTCGTTCGCGACTGGGACGGAACGGTCGTCCACCTGACGATGTACGGCGAGCGCGTCCAGGACGTTCAGGACGAGATACGGGCGGCCCACGGGGACGAACCGCTGCTCGCGGTGGTCGGCGCGGAGAAGGTTCCCTTCGACGTGTACGAGGCCGCGGACTACAACGTCGGCGTGACGAACCAGCCCCACTCCGAGGTCGCGGGGCTGGCGGTGTTCCTCGACCGCCTGTTCGAGGGTCGGGAACTCGACCGTGAGTGGGTCGGCGCGCGCCAGCGCGTCGTCCCCGAGGAGACCGGGAAGACGGTTCGCCCGGTCGACGAGGAGTGACCCCGCGAGCGGTCGGCGTTCGCGCGGCTGACCGGCGTCCCCGTCCCAGCGAGCGTCGGGGCCGGCTCCGATGGGGGTAGTTCGGGAGCGCACCATTCAAGCCCGCGCCGCGCCAACTGCCGACCGGACGATGAAGCACCTCCCGAAACATCTGCGGCCGCGCTGGCGCTACCTCGCGGTCGGCATCGAAGCGTGGCCCGACGCCGACCTGGACCGGCGGTCGTTCCAGCGGAGCGTCTGGTTCGCGGCCCAGAACCTGCTGGGCGACGCCGGCAGCGCCGACGCCGACCTGAGCCTCCTCTCGTTCGAGTTCGGAGACGGCGAAGGGGAAGCGCTGGTCCGCGCCCGGCGCGGTCACGCCGAGCGCGCCCGTGCGGCGCTGGCCTGCATCGACGAGGTGAACGGCGACCCCGTAGGGGTGTTCGTACGGGGCATAAGCGGTACGGTACGGGGTTGTGAAGAAAAGTATTTAGGTCGTCGCAGGGAACTTTCGGGGGAGAGAAGCGTCGTGTTTGCGGACGCTGAACGGGCCGCCGTCGAACGGGACGGTCTAATCGACGTACGGCTCGATGGAGCGTTCGCGGGCGCGACGGAACTCGATTTCGAGTGATACTATGCAGGGACAAGCCCAACAGCAAGCGTACGACCGAGGGATTACGATCTTCTCGCCGGACGGCCGACTCTACCAGGTCGAGTACGCCCGCGAGGCGGTCAAGCGAGGCACGCCGTGTATCGGCGTTCGAACGAACGACGGCGTCGTCCTCACGGTGGACAAGTACATCCGTTCACAGCTGATGGAACGCGAGAGCATCGAGAAGCTCCACAAGGTCGACGACCACATCGGCATCGCCAGCGCGGGCCACGTCGCCGACGCACGTCAGCTCATCGACTTCGCGCGCCAGCAGGCCCAGATCAACCGCCTGCGCTACGGTGAACCCGTCGGCGTCGAGACGCTGACCAAGCAGGTCACCGACCACATGCAGCAGTACACGCAGGTCGGTGGCGCACGACCGTTCGGTGCGGCGCTGCTCATCGGCGGCATCGACGACGGCGAGCCCCGCCTCTACGAGACGGACCCGAGCGGCACGCCGAACGAGTGGAAGGCGAACGCCATCGGTGCCGACCGCAGCGACATCCAGGACTACCTCGAGGAGAACTACACCGACGACCTGGACCTCGACGGCGGCATCACGCTCTCGCTCGAAGCGCTCGCCCAGAGCAAGGACGAGGAACTCGATCCCGAGGGCTTCTCCGTCGCGACCATCGACGTCGAGACGGAGCGCTACGAGCGCATCGAGACGGACGAACTCGAAACGTACGTGCAGGAACTCGACTCGTTCGACGAAGACGAAGAGTAGGGCGTCCCTCTTTTCGCCTGCGTTCCCCTTCGCCGCCGAGCGTTCGGTTCGTTCCGGACGCCCACGTCGGAATCGGTTCTCCGGGAGCGACGTCCGTTCGACTGAGAGCGTCGGTCCGCCGCCGGGAGTGAGAGGTGGGCCACCGTCCGGGTCCGAACTCCCCTCTCGCGGGAAACACCTTTTAGGCGGGCGGAACTATCGTCGGGTATGATTTCACTTGAGGAAGCCGTAACCGCTCGCCTCGAATCTCACGGCGAGCGATTCGAGGTGCTCGTCGACCCCGACGCGGCGCTCGCCATCAAGCGCGGCGAGTTCGAGGGAGAACTCGAAGACGTCATCGCCGCGGAGGACGTGTTCGAGAACGCCAGCCGCGGCGACCGACCGGCCGAGTCCGATCTCGAAGACGTGTTCGGTACCACCGAGCCGCTGGAGATCATCCCCCAGGTCATCGAGGAGGGCGAAATCCAGATAACGGCCGAGCAGCGCCAGGAGATGCAGGAACAGAAACACAAACAGCTCGTCGACCGCATCACGCGCAACGCGGTCAACCCGCAGATGGACAACGCGCCGCATCCGCCCGAGCGCATCGAGACCGCGCTCGAGGAGGCAGGGTTCACCGTCGACCCGATGGAACCCGTGAGCCAGCAGGTCGACGACGCGTTAGAGGCGCTCCGTCCGGTCATCCCCATCCGGTTCGAGGAGGTGACGGTCGCGGTGCAGGTGCCCGCCGACTACGCCGGCAGTGCGCAGGCGCGCATCCGACAGTTCGGCGAACTCGAACGCGAGGAGTGGCAGAACGACGGTTCGTGGGTCGGCGTGCTCACGTTCCCCGCGGGGATGCAAAACGAGTTCTACGACCTCGTCAACGAGCACACGAGCGGCGAGGCGGAGACGCGCATCATCAAGGACGAGGACGACCTGAAAACGCGCTGAGTTCTCCCGACCCTTCCCCGCCGGGACAACGGTTCGACGGAGACGGGCCGGGAACGGTCGGCGGGGAACGCGACGGTGCTCGTACCGGGGCTCGCGCGACGTTACACGCGTTCGATGCGAATCTCGTCGTCGGTCACGTCGTCGACCTGCTCGTCCTGTATCGGATAGGTGTCGTCGTCGACGTCGCCCCAGCCGAGCTTCGACTTTATCTTGTCGGTGATTCCGGGGTCCGGTTCGACGTACGCCTGTCCGTGGCGGACGTCGGAGACGATTCCAACTTCGTCGCCGTCGTCGTCGACGACGGTTTTACCCTCGTCGTCGTCGGTGAATTCCACGCTCATGGCAGTTCACGTTAGGGCGAACTGTCCCGAGTCGAAACAGGCTGCACATGCAGGGCGTTTTTCAGGCGTCCGTCGACGGCGACCGCGCTGGCGCGACGGTGCTCGGAGAGAGAAGGTGAACTGCGTCGGCGTCAGTGAGAGTGGCCGGTCGCCTGCTCGAACGTGATGCCGAGTCGCTGCTCGAACTGTTCGCGAGCCTGCTCTTCGATGGCCGCCACCTCGGGGTCCGGTTCGCCCTCCGCGTGGTGGACCGCGCCGTGGACCTGCTGGACGAAGGAGATGAGCGCCATGTCGCCGACGACCGTCGGGCCGCTCTCGTCTTCTTCCTGGAGCAGTTCGACCAGACCGGGCGGGAGTTCGAGATCGTCGGTCTCGCCGTCCGGTCCCTCGATGGTGTAGGTGACAGTGTCGTCTGCCATGCCCCCAGGTTCGACGTCCGGACGTAAGGGTCTGTGGTTACCGACGTGGGTTCAGTCGTCGGAGGCCGTCACGCCCTCCTGGGCAGTGCTCGTCCCGCCGACGTCGGCGGTTTCGAGGTACTCGTCGGCGTCGATGGCCGCCTTACAGCCCATGCCGGCCGCGGTGACCGCCTGCTGGTAGTGGAAGTCGACGACGTCGCCCGCGCCGAAGATGCCCGGTACGTCCGTCTCGGTCTGGCCACCGCCCTTGCCGCCGTGCGTGCGGATGTACCCCTCCGCGTCGAGTTCGACGTCCGTGTCCTCGAGGTAGCCCGTGTTCGGCGTGTGGCCGATGGCGAGGAACACCGCGCCCGCGTCGAAGTCGAACGTCTCTGTCTCCGGGTCGTCCGGCTTCTCGGAGGGGTAGCCCTCCGGATGCCGGACCATCGTCACGTCGTCGACGCCCTCCTCTGGCGTGCCGTGAATCTCGGTAACCTCGGTGTTCTTCATGATCTCTATCTCGCCCTCGTCGACCTTCTTCTGGACGCGCTCCTCCCAGTAGTCCTCCGCGCGGAACTCCTCGCGGCGGTGGACGAGATACACCTTCTCGGCGAACTTCGTGAGGAAGGTCGCCTCCTCGAAGGCGGCGTCGCCGCCGCCGACGACGACCATCTCCTCCCCGCGGAAGAACGCTCCGTCGCAGGTGGCACAGGTCGAGACGCCGTAGCCCATCAGTTCGTCCTCCCCCGGGATAGAGAGGGTGCGTGCGCTCGCCCCGCTGGCCGCGATGAGCGCGTCGGTAGTGTACACGTCGCCGTTCGAGAGTTCCACGCGGAACGGCCGCGAGTCGTCGTCGACGTCCTCGACGATTCCGTTCTTGACCTCCGCGCCGAACCGCTCGGCCTGCTCCTGCATGTTGTTGATGAGGTCCGGACCGCTGATGCCGTCCGGGAATCCCGGGTAGTTCTCCACGTCGGTCGTCAGCGTCAACTGACCGCCGGGTTCGTCGCCCTGGAGCACGAGGGGGTCGTTGTTCGCTCGCGCGGCGTAGATGGCTGCGGTCAGCCCCGCGATGCCGCTCCCCGAGACGATCAGTCGCCGGTGTTCGGGGCTGCTCTCCTCCTCACCGCCGTCCGCCACGGCGAGGTTCAGTTTCTCGTCCAGTTCGCCCGTCTCGTCCAGCGCCTTCGTGTCGTCGAACCCGCCGACGAGTTCGTCGTCGACGAACACCTCGGGAGCCGTCTTGCGACCGTTCGCGCGCTCGACCATCTCCTCGAACAGGTCGTCGTCGCCCGTCACGTTGTACGTCTCGTACTCGACGCCCTTCTCGTCGAAGAGGTCCTTCGCTTTCTCGCAGTACGGACAGTTGTCCTTGGTATATATCTCGACGCGCGGGTGTTCAGTCATGGTGCAATATCAGTGCGCGGGAGGTATTTACCTTGCGTTGTCCCGCCAGGTTTCCGGTATCGCGGACGAGGGCTGCCGCCCCCCGTCGAAGGGAAGTCACCGCCCGGTTCGGCGACTCTCGAAGCGTTTACCCCGCTGGTCGCCCTCCGTCCGCGCATGGCCGCAGACATCGAGGAGAAGACCGACCGCTACGAGCGTCTGCTGGCGGAGGCCGTCGACGCCGCCACGGTCGCTCCGCCCGCCGATACGCCGATGGGCGAGGCGGCGACCGAGTGTCTGGAGATGGCCGAGTCGTATCTCGCCGACGGCCGCCACTTCCGCGAGGACGACGACCTGGTGAACGCGCTCGCCTCGTTCTCGTACGGGCACGCGTGGCTGGACGCGGGTGCACGCGTCGGTCTGTTCGACGTGCCGACCGACGGACATCTCTTCACCGTGTAGCCCGCCTCGACTAACCCAGTCACGGGGACGGTCTCGCCTGTAACGATGGTATTACGTCGAGTGAGTGTGTCGGTTAGTGGCAATGGAGGGCGTTCTGTGGTACGTGCTCACCGGCACCCGCGGCGGTGCCAATCGCGTACGATTGCTCCACGCGATAGACGAGCGACCGCGGAACGCCAATCAGTTGGCGGAAGAACTCGACCTGGACTACAAGACGGTGCGTCACCACCTCGACGTGCTCATGGACAACGACATCGTCGAGAACAGCGGCGACGACTACGGCGCGGTGTACCTACCGACCGACAAGGCGCGCCATCACTGGGACACGGTCGAAGAGATAATCGAGAAGGTGGAGTGAGTATGGTCGAATCTGGGAAAGCATATAACCGACGGCGTTCGCAAGGAGAGGACGGATGGGTCTCTGGATAGACGTAGCGCGGGTCGCTACGGGGCTGAACGTGCTGTTGCTCGGCGGTCTGAGCTACGTCTGGATGCGAAACTACTGGCAGTTCCGCTCGAAGCACACCCTCGGGCTGTCGGTGTTCGCTCTCCTCCTGCTGGGGGAGAACGCGCTGGCGCTGTACTTCTACCTCGTCCATCGGATACTGTCGGCCTGGTTCGCCACGGCGGTTCCGTCGATAGCGTGGAAGGCGATGATGACCCTTCACGTCCTGGAGTTCGCCGCCCTCGTGTTTCTCGCGTGGGTGACCTGGGACTGACCCACTCTCGGGCGGCGACGAGCGGTATCGTTCGGGACCGCGCCCGGTCCCTCGTGGCTGCGAGCCGAATCCCGGCCGCTACCGGCACCGATCGACCGTCTCGGAGTTTCTTTCTCCGTCACCGTCACGTCGCCAGCCGCAATTCTTATTTTCTCGTCAGTGGTCCGTTCACCTGCAATGGCGAAAGGTACGGTAACCTTCTTCAACGACACCGGCGGTTACGGGTTCATCGAGACTGACGATGCGGACGAGGACGTGTTCTTCCACATGGAGGACGTCGGCGGTCCGGACCTGGAGGAGGGGCAGGAAGTCGAGTTCGACATCGAGCAGGCCGACAAGGGCCCGCGCGCGACCAACCTCGAGCGAGTGTAGGCCGACGCGGAGGCCCGACGCTCCGGCGCGCGAGCGGTTCGAGAGCCGTCGCTCGGTTTCGTGGTGACACCAACAAGATTTTTCCGCCTTCCCTGCGACGTGCCACCATGGTAGAGACGTACGTCCGGCTGTTGTGTCCCGAATGCGGGAAGAACTGGGAGTCGAGTCCCGACGAACTACCGCTTCACGACGACCAGTTTCACTGTCCGAACTGCCACGCGACGAGACGGACGGCGGAGTTTACGCGGACGGAGCGAGACCTCGAGACGCTGAAGCAGTTGCAGTAATCAGGCGCTCGTCGACGACCGGGCGCCGCAGGCTTCACAGCGAAGCAACAGCGCGCCCTGTTCTCGCTCCAGTTTCGTGTCGGGCAGACCGCACTCCGAGCAGAGGACGAAGCGCTCTGTGTACTCGTCGATGGCGTCGGCGATTCGACCCTCGCTGAACTCGCCGGTCAGCCGCGCCCGACCGCTCTCGTCGATGTGGGCGCTGGTGCCCAGTTCGTTCTGGAGGAACTTCAGGACGTGCTCGTCGTCCCTGTCCAGACGGTCGAGGGTGTCCTGGAAGTTCTCGTAGACCGTGACGTTCCCCTCCTGGCGCACGTCGGGCGTCGGAACGTCGAACCGGTCCGTTCCTTCGTCGATGTCCGGCGTCCGTTCCAGTGCACGGTCGAGTTGTTCGTCGTAGTCTGACATGGGCGACACAACGGGCTTCCCGGTTAAAAACGTTTCAAACCTGCCGGAAATGACCGCAATGGAGCCGTCAACGGCCAATTCGGATAAGTCGTGTTAACGGGGCTCAAGATAATAATATAACCCTGCAACTGTTACTGCCGTCTGGTTATGAAGAAGCAGGAACTCATCCATCTTCACGGACTGCTCGCGGAGGTCGGGAATCACTACGAGGAGAAGAACGACGAACAGATTACACTCGACGAGTACGACTCGCTCGGTGTACGACCAACGTCCATCCACAAATCCAAAACTGACCACAAAGCCGCCGTCTTTGCGTTGTCCCACGCCATCACTTCTTCCATGGAAGCGACCGAACAAGAGAAGGTCGCACCCAAAGCCGACTGAGGTAGCTGCGACGGTCTCTGGACGTCTCGAAAACTTCCAGTGGTGACGCCGTCTCGACTGTTCTCTCTCGACTACGCGTCTCCGTCGACTCTAGCTCGTCCGAATCGCTCGCCTGCGCCGTTCCCCCACCGACGTAGCGAGCGACCGCTCCTTCGGCGGCGCTACATCTCGGTTTTCACACCTGATAACCTACTGCTGGTTTTAATGCCGGGGCGCGAGTGCTTCGTACCACCGAGAGAGCGGACTCTCCCGAAAAAGGACTCTACACAGTAACATGACAGACAACGACAACGACGACCGGTCGACGGAACGGGGTCAGGTCGGTATCGGGACGCTCATCGTGTTCATCGCGATGGTGCTGGTCGCGGCGATCGCCGCGGGCGTGCTCATCAACACGGCGGGCTTCCTCCAGACCAAATCCGAACAGACCGGCGACGAGAGCACGGCACAGGTAACCAACCGCGTTCACGTCGTCAGCACGGTAGGGAACGTCACGTTCAACGGGACCGACGACCAGTACGAAGTCGACTACGTGAACCTCACCGTGATGAAAAGCTCGGGCTCGGGCGACGTCAACCTCTCGACCGCTACCATCGAGTGGCTCGGCCCGGACGACGGTCGCGTCCTCCAAAAGAGCGACGCCCCCGACGCCAGGAACTTCTCGGTCGAGACCATCCGGGACGCCGGCGACACGGCACCGGTGCTCACCGAACAGGAGGACAGGTTCAGGATAGTTCTCGACGCCGATGCCATCACCGGCGGACTGGCGGCACGCCAGGAGTTCACCGTCAAGGTGGTCACCCCCTCCGGAGCGGTGACGTACCACCACAGCATCCCGGAGACGCTGTCGGACGACACCGCGGTCTCGCTGTAACTCCTTCCTATCGTCGCCTGTCGTGCCAGGCCGGGAACTCCTCGCGCACCCGTTCGACCTGGTCGACGTCTATGTCGGTGACGACGAGGGCCGGTTCGTCGCCGGTGCTCGCGAGCGTCGTGCCCCACGGGTCGAACACAGTCGACCGACCGAGCAGCGTCGCGTCGTCGAACGACCCCGCTCCGTTGACGGTGACGAGGAAGAACTGGTTCTCGATGGCGCGGGCCCGGGACAGCACCTGCCAGTGCTCGACGCGGGGGTACGGCCACGCGCTCGGGACGAAGACGAGCGTCGCGCCGGCCTCCGCTATCGACCGGTACAGTTCCGGAAACCGGAGGTCGTAACAGGTCGTCATCCCCACGGTCGCGCCGTCGAACTCCGCGAGACCGAGTGACTCGCCGGGGACGAGCAGTTCGGTCTCGGCGGACTCGTACCCGAACAGGTGGTGCTTACGGTAGACCGCCTGCCGGCGGCCGTCGCGGTCGAAGAAGACGGAGGTGTTCGCCAGTCCCTCCTCGGCCGGCGGTTCGGCGTCGGGGTCGTCGGCGCTCGTCGCTTCGAGGTCCTCGACGATGCTTCCGGCGAGCACGCCGACGCCGTGTTCGGCGGCGAGGTCGCTCACCCGCGAAAGCGTCGGCCCCGAGAGCGGTTCGGCGTTGCGCTGGTAGGTTTCGAAGGCGAAGTAGCCGACGTTGAAAATTTCGGGCAGCGCGACGACGTCGGCTCCGCGGTCGGCCGCGGCCGCGATGGCGTCGGCAGCACGCTCGCGGTTCGCGGCCACCTGACCTCCCTCGACGTCGATCTGGGCGAGTGCGAGCCTCATGACGGGGGTTCGACCTCCCTCCGGAGCGCGGCTTCGAGGTTCGACAGCTCGTCGTTGAGATGACGTTTGAAGTATCGCTCGATGCCCGGGAGCCGGCCGTCCACGACGAAGCGGTTGACGAGTCGGCAGCCGTCGTCGGTCGGTTCTATCTCGTGTTCGCCGACGACGTGCATCGCCGACGAACGCCCGACGAACTTCACGTAACGCGACTCCTCGCGGGTGACGTCCTCCGTCTCGACGGGAATCGTCTGATTCACGAGGGGAATCGGCAGTTCGATGTGCCACGTGGCGCGGTCCCCCTCAACGTCGTAGTCGGCGACGACGCTGATCGCGTCGGCCCGACGTGCCGGGTCGGAGATGAAGTCCCAGACTTTCTCGGGCGGGACCGCGAGGTCGAACGTTCGCTCTACCCGGACAGTCATACAACTACGTTCGTCTAAGACGGTAAAAACCCGTCCACTTAGCTCGGTTCGACCTTCCAGGTGGTCGAACGAGCGCGGCCCCACTTCTCGATCTCCATCTCGTCGGCTTTCTCGGCGAGTTTCGGAAGCCGCACACCCACCTGTTTCGAGGAAAGGCCGAGATGCTCCGCGATGTTCTTGGCGCGGAAGTACCGTTCACCCTTGGCGACGCTATCGCTCAGGAACTCCAGGATGCGCCGTTCCTCGTCGGTGAAGTCAGTCATCCTCGACGGAAAATAGCACTTCACGCTATTAACCTCTGTCGCCGTGCGAGCAAGCTTCGATTTACCGTCAGTTCCAGTAGAGATGCGTCGCGCCGACGCCGAGCACGCCGGCGACCATCGCAGCGGCGAAGCCCCACGCGGCCGTCTCGGTGCCCGGACTGACGAACGTTACTGCGGCCGCGGCGACGGCGACGAGCGTGAACAGCACGACGAGACCGAGGCCCTTGTCCGACGCGACTGCCTGATTTCCTGCCATGCGTCACCGTTCTGGCACGCGGAACTTAGTTCATTCTACTCGCCGTCGACTGTCGACGAACGGAAATAGTCGAGAAAGTTTTTGGTCGGTCGGCAAACAGGCCCGGTATGGTACTGGAGAAACTCAAGGCAACGTTGTCGACCGGCAAGCGCGGGTTGGTCCTCGCCGTGCTCCTGCTGGTCGCCGTGCTGGCCGCCGGATTCCTGACCGGCGTCCTCGGCGCACCGAAGGTGGCCGGCGTCGACAACGAGTTCGGCAACGTCAGCGCGGAGACGACCGAGATAGAGACGGCGCTCGTCGTGAACAACCCCAATCCCGTGGGCATCCGGCTGGGGAAGACGTCGGTGAACTACACCGTGGAGATGAACGGCGTCGCGCTCGCTCGCGGGAACGAGACGGGGCTGGGCCTGGAGAAGGGGAACACGACGCTGCGGTTCGGGACGGCGATGAACAACGAGAAGATTCCCGCTTGGTGGGTCACCCACATCCGCAACGACGAGGAGACGACGCTGAAAATCCACTCGACGGTCCGCTCTTCGCTGCTCGGGCGGTCGGTGAACGTCCCCTACCAGCAGCCGGTCGAGACCGACATCATCGGTCAGTTCAACTCCACCGAGACGCGGCCGGTGAACGCCAACGCCACGCTGGTCTCCGACCCGGTGCTGTACGTCAACGAGACGAGCGCGAACTGGGGGAACGTGACGGAGTCCGAGACGCCCATCCGGATGCAGATGCAGGTGTACAATCCGAAATCCGTCCCGTACACCGTCACCGAAATCGGGTACCGCGTGACGATGAACGACGTGCCCGTCGGAGAGGGGACGACGAAGCGACCGTACGCCATCCCGCCGGAGTCCGCGAAGACGGTGAAGATGAAGACGCGCATCCAGAACGAGAAACTCGACGAGTGGTGGGTGAGCCACCTCCGAAACGACCAGGTGACGGACCTGAAAATCACGTTCTACGCCCGCATCGAACTCCCGAGCGGGCAGACGATTCGCGTCCCGCTACGGAACCTCACCTACGAGAAGCACATCGAGACGAACATCTTCGGGAACGACTCCGCGGAGGGCGCGCTCGGGCCGTCTACCGGGACGAACGGGACGACCACGGTAACGACGACGGACGGCGAGGGGGCGACGACGAACGGCGACGGAACGACGACCGGTGGTGACGGAGCGACGACGGCGGGCGGCGAGACGACCGGAGCGTCGACGACGGACGGCGGAACGACGACCGACGACGGCCTCCTGGCGCTGGAGCCGACCGACGTCGCTTCCTGAGAAGTCGCGTCGCTATTTTCCGCCGACCCGCACGCATTTAGCCCGGGCCATCCAAGCCCCGGTGATGCGAATCGGCGTCGTGGTCAACCCCATCGCCGGCATGGGCGGGCGAGTCGGACTGAAAGGGACCGACGACAGGGTCGAGGAGGCCCGCGAGCGCGGCGCGGAACCCCGCGCGCCCGACCGCGCCGTCGCAGCGCTCGAAGCCCTCCGCGAGCGCGCCAGCGACGTCGAACTGCTGACGTACGGCGGCGAGATGGGCGCCGCCGAGGCGCGAGCCGCCGGGTTCGACCCCGTAGTGGTCGGCGAACCCGCGGACGATGAGACGACCGCTGCGGACACCCGGGAGGCGGTCCGCCGCCTCCTCGCGGAGGACGTCGACCTCCTGCTCTTCGTCGGCGGCGACGGTACCGCCGTCGACGTGGCCGAGACGCTCGAAGACGCCGACTCGTCGGTCCCGATCCTCGGGGTCCCGGCCGGCGTGAAGATCTACTCGTCGGCGTTCGCGGTGACGCCGGAGACGGCCGGGCGCATCGCGGCGGGATTCGACCGGGTCGAGGAGCGCGAGGTCAACGACATCGACGAGGACGCTTACCGCGAGGGTGAGGTCCACGCCGAACTGAAGGCCATCGCTCGCGTGCCGGTCGCCGACGGACTCCAGTCGAGCAAGCAACTCGGCGGCGGCACCGTCGAGAGCCTCGCCGCCGGCGTCGCCGACGACGTGGAGGACGGCGTCACGTACGTGTTCGGTCCGGGCAGCACGGTGGGCGCCATCGAGTCCGAACTCGGCTTCGAGGGGTCGCCGCTGGGCGTCGACGTCTGGCGCGACGGAGAGGTGCTCGTCCGCGACGCGAGCGAAGCGGAGATTCTCGAACACCTCGGCGACCGCAACGTGGTCGTCGTCTCCCCCATCGGCGGCCAGGGGTTCGTCTTCGGCCGCGGCAACGACCAGGTGTCGCCGGCCGTGCTTCGGCAGTCGGAGGTGGCGGTCGTCGCCTCGAAGGCGAAACTCGACGGCGTCGGCGTCCTGCGCGTGGACACGGGCGACGAGTCGGTCGACGAGTCACTGCGAGGATGGCGGAAGGTCAGGGTGGGGCGGTTCGAACGCCGGATGATGAAGGTCGTGTGACCCGCCGTCCGAGGCCGAGCGAACGCGATAGCTTTCTGGCATATAGTGCCATAGGGAGAGGTTTAAGGTCGTGGCGCAGAATCAAAGGACATGGAAACGCGTAAGGTGCAGCGACTCGGCCCGTCGACGCTGGCGATGACTCTGCCGGCGGAGTGGGCCAGCGAACACGACGTCGAGAAGGGAGACGAGGTCTCGCTGCGGTTCAGCGAGAAGGGGTCGTTGACGGTGCTGCCGGAGTCGGCCCACGGCGAGGAGACGGAGGCGAAGATTCACACCGAGAACTTGGACGCCGCCGCCGTCGAGCGCGCCATCGTCGCACAGTACGTCCTCGGTCGGCGGGTCATCCACGTCGAGAGCGACGGGACGCTCGACAGCAGTCACATCAACGCCGTCTACAACGCCGAGACTCAGCTCATGGGCCTGGGCGTCATCGAGGAGACGCCGGACAGCATCGCCATCCGGTGTTCGGTCGACCCCGAGGACTTCGACCTGGACAACCTGTTAGAGCGCCTGGAGAACACGGGCAGCACGATGCGCGGCGAGGCGGTGAAGGCGCTCGCCCACGGTAACCCCGACCTCGCCCAGCGTGCGCTCAACCGCGAGCGCCAGGCGAACAAGATATTCGTCCTCCTGCTGCGACTCATCTTCACCGCCCACGAGAATCCGACGCTCGCTCGCGCGATCGGCCTCGACACCGGCTTCCCGCTCATCGGCTACCGGTCCATCGCCAAGAACCTCGAACTCACGGCCGACAACGCGGAGGACATCGCGGACATCGTCCTCGAAGCCGAGGGACACACGCTGGAGATCGACAGTTCGACGATGCGTCGCATCCGGGAGTTCACCGACCAGGTCGACGACATCACCGCGCTGGCGGTGCAGGCCGCGGTCGAGCGCGACTACGACCTGACCCTGGAGGTGCGTCGACAGTTCCACGAACTCGGCGACCGGGAGAGCGACATCCTCGGTGATCTGCCTGAGATGGAGAACGAGCGCCTGCTACGCGTACGCGACGTGCTCGTCAGCCTCCAGCAGACAGCCCAGTACGCGATGCGGAACGCCGAAATCGCCGCGAACCTCGCGCTCAACGAGGAGAGCGCGCACACGACCATCAACTGAGAAGACCGCCGATGTCGGCCGTCGGCGTCCCCCCTTCCGGCCGATCGCTTCGAGCCGACCGCTCTTCGACGAACTGACCGACCGGCCCGTCTTCCGGGACGACCGGCGGAGACTCTCGGGGAAGCGCGCGCAGAGAATCGACAGAAGAGAACGAGTGTGGAGAACGTCGACCCCAGAACGGAGAGAACCTTCGATCAGGCGAACGTCTTCGACACTTCCTCGTCTTCCTCTTCGTTCTCGATCTTCTCCTTCGCGTCGAGGAAGTCCTGCATCCGGATTTCGGTCCGGTCGTCGCGGATGGCGAACATGCCGGCCTCGGTGCAGATGGCCTTGATGTCCGCGCCGCTCTTGTCCTCGGTCTCGTTGGCGAGCCGGGCGTAGTCCACGTCGTCGGCGACGTTCATGTCGCGGGTGTGGATGCGGTAGATCTGCTCGCGGCCCTCCTCGTTGGGGTTGGGCACTTCGATGAGGCGGTCGAAGCGACCGGGGCGGAGGATGGCGCGGTCGAGCATGTCGAAGCGGTTGGTGGCGGCGATGATGCGAATCTCGCCGCGGTCCTCGAAGCCGTCCATCTCGCTGAGCAGTTGCATCATCGTCCGCTGAACCTCGGCGTCGCCCGACGTCTTCGAGTCGGTCCGCTTGGAGGCGATGGCGTCGATCTCGTCGATGAAGATGACCGCGGGTTCGTGCTCGCGGGCGACCTGGAAGAGGTCCCGGACGAGCTTCGCTCCTTCGCCGATGAACTTGTGGACGAGTTCGGAGCCGGCCATCTTGATGAAGGTGGCGTCGGTCTGGTTGGCGACGGCCTTCGCCAGCATCGTCTTGCCCGTCCCCGGCGGACCGTACAGCAGCACGCCGCTCGGTGGGTCGATGCCGACCTCGCCGAACATGTCGGGGTTCTCCAGGGGCATCTCGACCGTCTCGCGAACCTCCTGCATCTGGTCCTCGAGACCGCCGATGTCCTCGTAGGTGACCTCCGGGCTCCTGGTGACCTGCATCACGCGAGCGCGGACGTCGGTCTCGTCTTCGAGGGTCTTGACTATCGACAGCGAGTTGTTCACGGCGACGCGGTCGTCGGGCTCGATGTCGTCCCGCATCTCGTCGGTCACCTCGGTGACCGCCTCCTGGTTGTTGCCGTGCTGTTTGATGATTACGCCTTCGTCGGTGAGTTCCTGCACCGTCGCGACGAACAGCGGCGACTGCTTGAGTTTCTTGTTCTCGTGGGTCAGCCGTTCCAGTTTCTGCTGGTACTTGTTGTTCTCGGCGTTCGCGTCGAGGAGCTTGTCCCGCATCTCCTCGTTCTGGGATTCGAGGACCTCGAGGCGTTCCTGGAGGGCCTCGATTTTCTCCTGCTGGGACGCGCTCTCCTCGTCGTACGGGAGATCGACGTCATCCACAGTATCAGTCATCAACACCGGATAGGGGCCTGTGTCTTAAGAGGCTTCGGGTGAGAGCAGTCGTGCGTCTGACGGCCGTAGGATGCCGTTGGCCGCACTCGCGCTTGCTCGCTCGCGAAACGGAGCCTTCCACCGCTCGGGTCTGGATTCCTACAGGTAATAAGAAGGAAGGGGAAATATTATTACCCTGTATCCAAAATGCAGTTGTGATGAGTGCTACCGAGCTCTCCCGAACGGAGGAGACGAGCCTGACGGACGACGACGTGGCGGAGACCATACGCGACCTGCCGCCGAGCGCGAAGCTCGTGGCGAAGGTGCTAGAGTACGACGGAACGCTCACCCAGAGCGAACTCGCCGAGGAGACGCTGCTGCCGCCCCGGACCGTGCGGTACGCGCTGAACCGACTCGAAGACGAAGAACTCGTCGATTCCCGGTTCTCCTTCGCCGACGCGCGCAAGCGCATCTACGCTCTCGACCTCGACGACTGAGGCCAGGTCGCGCGGACGCCGCTACCGCCGACGGACCGCGGAGAGATGGACCGACTCGGCGTCGAAGTCCGTTTTTCGACCGAGACTACCGGAACCGTCGACCCGAGGGTTTAAATCGTAGAGCGCGGCCAGGGTGGTCCGTGTCTCCGGAAACGGCCAAGCGCGCGCTGGCCCGGCTCGCCCGCGACCGACCCGGTCGAGCGCGCACCGTCATCGACGAAGCGGTCGACGCGACCGAGGACGTGACCGCGGCAGCCGACTTCGCCGACCGGGTCGGCGTCGAGCGACTCGCACGCGCGGTCGACGCCGCCGCCGAGAGCGACCCGCGGCTCGCGCGCCGGGGGGACCGAGCGCTGACCGCCTTCCGCCGATTCCGGGAGGCCGCCAAACCGTCGGGTCGCACGGACGAGTCTACGTCATCGCGTCGGGGGTGATTTCGGGATGGTCGCGCACGAACGCCACCATCTCGTCGACGTACGACGCGAAGGGCGGACACTCGACGTCGGTGCCGGCAAGCGCGTCCCGGGTCGCCTCGCCGTCGTACCGCGTCGGATAGTCGAGGTAGTCCATCGTCGCGGGCTCGATGCCCGTCAGACGCCGCGCGCCGGGCACCCGTTCCAGCGCTTCCTTCGCGGCGCACTTCGGCAGCGGCCCCCGAAACACGCGGCGGTCGGCCGCGTCGGCGAGCACGTCGACCATCTCCGCGACGGTCAGGGGGTCGGGGTCGCAGAGCTGGTACACGTCCCCGACCGCGTCCTCGCGGTCGCTCAGGTGTGCGATGGCGTCGACGACGAAGTCCCGCGGAACGACGTCGAGTTCGCAGTCGCTCGCCCCGAGAACCGTGGTCACGGTGGCGACCGAGGGCTGACGGAGCAGCCACTGCAGCAGGTAGTACGGTCCGTCGTACTTCTGGGTCGCGCCGGTGTCGCTGTCGCCGACGACGATGGCCGGCCGATAGACGGTCGCGGGCAATCCGTCGGCCATCCTGTCCTGCACCTCGACCTCGGCGAGGTACTTCGTCGTCTCGTAGAAGTTGTTGAACCGCTGGCCCTCCACGAGGTCGTCCCCGGTGAACCGACCGTCGTACCGTCCGCTCACGTAGCAGGTACTGACGTGCTGGAACCGGTCGAGGTCACAGCCCTCCGCGAAGTCGAGGACGTTTCGGGTTCCCTCGACGTTGACGGCCATCCCGACCTCCCGGTCGACGCCGAGGTCGTAGACGGCCGCGAGGTGGAAGACCTCGTCCGTCTCGTCCTGGCGTTCCTCGTACGCCGCGCCGAGGCCCAGGTCGGCCTTCGTGATGTCGCCCTCGACCAGTTCGACGCTCCCGGTCCGCTCGTCGCCGGTCGACCGCTCGACGCGCGCAGCGCGCGCCTCGGCCCGGTCGCGGTACTTCGACTGGACGAGACAGGTCACGTCCTCGCCCCGCTTCACGAGTCGCTCGACCAGTTCGGAGCCGAGGAAGCCCGGGAAGCCTGTGAAGAAGACCGCCATCGCTCACCGCACCTCCGCGAGCCGCTTCAGCGCACGCAACAGTCCGGTCGTCGTCCGCGCGTACAGTCTCTCGGCGACGTCGCGAGGTACCCCGGGGACGCCCGGGGGCGCGATGGGCGGTCCGCGCTGTTCGGCGACGGTCTGGGACTGCGTGTACTTCAGGACGCCCTCGCGGCCGTGGCGGCGACCCAGCCCCGAGTCGCCCATCCCGCCCATCGGTGCGTCGACGGAGGCCCAGATCGCGGGGTAGGGGTCGTTGACGCCGACCGTGCCGCAGTCGATTTCGGCCGCGAGTTCGCGGCCGCGCTCGCCGTCGTCGGTCCAGACGCTGGCGTTCAGGCCGTACGCCGAGTCGTTCGCCCGCTCGACCGCCTCCTCTGCGTCCGCGACGCGATGGACGGCGACGATCGGACCGAACGTCTCCTCGCGCGCCAGGTCCATCTCCGGCGTCACGTCGGTCAGGACGGTCGGTTCGAAGAAGTACGGACCCACGTCCGGCCGCGCCTCGCCACCTGCGACGACCGTCGCGCCCTTCTCGACGGCGTCGGCGAGGTGCGCTTGGACCTTCTCCAGCTGGTAGCTCGACGCGAGCGACCCCACTTCGACGCCGTAGTCCAGCGCGGCGTCCAGCCCGAGTTCCCGCGTCCGCTCCGCGAACCGCCGGAGGAACCGGTCGTGGAGTGGCTCCTCGACGTAGAGGCGTTCGAAGGAGATACAGAGCTGTCCCGCGTTCGTGAACGCCCCGTGGACGGCACCCTGAACTGCCCGGTCGAGGTCGGCGTCCGCGAGCACGATCATCGGATTCTTGCCGCCGAGTTCCAGCGAACAGTCGACGAGGTTCTCGCCGGCCCGACGCGCGACTTCCCGGCCCGTCTCGGTGCTTCCGGTGAACGCGACGTAGTCCACGCGGTCTATCAGGGCCGGCCCGACCTCGCTTCCGCGACCCGTCACGACCGAGAAGACGTCCTCCGGCAGGCCGGCCGCTTCCAGCAGTTGTGCGACGCGGAGCGCCGTGAACGGCGTCTCCTCGGCCGGTTTCAGGACCACCGCGTTGCCGGCGACGAGCGCCGGAAGGGCGTCCGAGACGGCCAGTGTGAGGGGGTAGTTCCAGGGCGAGACTATTCCGACCACGCCGCGAGGGTGGCGGTGCTCTTCCGTCCTCGTGAGCAGCGGAATGGCGCCGTGGCGTCGGCGGGTGGTGAGGAACTCGTCGGCGCGACCGCCGTAGTAGCGGGCGTTCGTGGCGACGTCCAGTATCTCCTCGAACGCGTCCCGTCGGACCTTCCCGCTCTCGATGCCGACGAGGTCGAGGAGTTCCTCCCGGCGGTCGAGGACGAGGTCGTGGAACCGCGAGAGGACGTCCGCTCGCCGTTCGAGCGGCCGCGAGGCCCACTCCGCCTGGGCGGCGCGAGCGCGCTCGACGGCCGCGGCGACGTCCGCTTCGGTGGCCGCCGGCACCGTACCGATCTCCTCGCCCGTGAACGGCGCTTCGACGGCGATGGCGTCGCGAGCGTCGACGGCGTCGTCGGCCGGCGAGACCTCGCCGGTGAGTGCGGCCGGGGTTTCCGGTCGTACGCGGTCGGTCCAGAGCGTCATACGTTCGGACGACGGTACCGGCACGGAAATGATTTAAGAGCAGAGCGCCAACTCACGAATCAATGACACGGGTGATTCACACGGGCGACACCCACGTCGGGTACCGACAGTACCACTCGCCCGAGAGACGCGACGACTTCCTCGCCGCCTTCGAACGGGTCGTCGACGACGCCGTCGAGGAGGGAGTCGACGCCGTCGTCCACGCTGGCGACCTCTTTCACGACCGCCGTCCCGACCTGGTCGACCTCCACGGAACCATCTCCGTCCTGCGGAAACTCGACCGCGCCGACGTTCCGTTCCTCGCCGTCGTCGGCAACCACGAGAGCACGCGGGGAGAGCAGTGGCTCGACCTGCTCGAGACGCTGGGGCTGGCGATCCGTCTCGGCGACGAACCCGAGGTCGTCGGCGAGACGGCGTTCTACGGCCTCGACCACGTGCCGCTGTCGAAGCGCGACGACCTCGACTACGAGTTCGCGGACCACGACGCCGACCGGGCCGCCCTCGTCTCCCACGGACTGTTCCAGCCGTTCGAGTTCGGCAACTGGGACGCCGAGGAGGTGCTCACGGAGGCGTCCGTCGAGTTCGACGCGATGCTGCTCGGCGACAACCACGACCCGGGCAAGAAACGCGTCGCCGACGCCTGGGTCACCTACTGCGGGTCGACCGAGCGCGCGAGCGCCGACGAGCGCGAGGACCGCGGCTACAACATCGTCGAGTTCGACGACGAGGTGTCGATACGCCGTCGGGGCATCCCGACTCGGGACTTCGCGTTCGTCACCGTCGACCTCGGGGAGAACGAGGGCGTCGACCGCGTCCGCGAGACGATTCGCGAGCACGCGCTGGAGGACGCGGTCGCCCTGATCTCCATCGAAGGCGAGGGCGAGGACGTGACGCCGGCCCGCGTCGAGGAGTTCGCGCTCGACCAGGGCGCGCTCGTCGCCCGGGTGAACGACCGCCGGGAGGTGGCCGCCGACGAGGACGCCACCGACGTCTCCTTCGCCGACCCGGACGAGGCGGTCCGCGAGCGGGTCCGCGAGATGGGCCTGAGCGACGCCGCCCGCGAACTCGACGAGACGGTGCGGGCGAGCAAACTCGCCGACTCGAACGTCCGTGACGCCGTCGAGAATCGGGTCGCCGACCTCGTCGACGACGAAATCGAAGCGTTCGAACCGGCACCCGACGACGGAACCGGGGAGCCGGACGTTTCGTCCGCCGGCGAATCCCCCGACGGTGCCGACGAGGCGGACGACGTCGACGCCGACGACGCGGCGAGCGAACCGCCGGAACCTGGCGACGCGTCCGGCGAGCGGCCGGAGCAGAACGGTGACGGAACGACTGGAGAACCGGAGACCGGGACGCCGCCGGAGACGACGGTCACCGCCGACCCGGCCGGCGAGACGGACGACGCAGACGACGCCGACGACCAGGTCTCGATGGAGGACTTCCTGTGAAATTCGACCGCATCCGCCTCTCGAACTTCAAGTGCTACGGGGACACCGACCTCACGCTCGACAGCGGCGTGACGGTCATCCACGGGCTGAACGGCAGCGGGAAGTCGTCGCTGCTGGAAGCCTGCTTTTTCGCGCTGTACGGCGCGACGGCCCTCGATCGCACGCTGGACGACGTGGTGACCATCGGCGAGGAGGACGCGGAAGTCGAACTCTGGTTCACCCATCGTGGCGGCGAGTACCACGTCCACCGGCGGATTCGCGCGACCGGCGAGCGCGCCCGGACCGCGAAGTGCGTCCTCGAAACCCCCGAGGGGAGCGTCGACGGGGCGGAGGACGTGCGAAACCACGTCGTGAGTCTGTTCCGGATGGACGCCGAGGCGTTCGTCAACTGCGCGTACGTCCGGCAGGGAGAGGTGAACAAGCTCATCAACGCGACGCCGGGCCAGCGCCAGGACATGATAGACGACCTCCTCCAGCTCGGTAAACTGGAGGAGTACCGCGAACGCGCCAGCGACGCCCGCCTCGGAGTGAAGAGCGTCCTCGACGACCGCCGGGGGAGTCTGACCGAACTCCAGTCCCAGGTCGAAGGAAAAGAGGAGAAGAACCTGCACGGTCTGTTGAACGACCTCGAATCGCAACTCGCGGAGGTCGAAGGCGAGATAGAGCGGTTCGAGGACAACCGCGAGGAGGCTCGCACGACGCTCGAAGAAGCGAGGGCCGTGCTGGAGGGCTACGAGGAGAAACGCGAGGAACTGGACGACGTAGAGGAGGAGATCGAGGAGCTGCAGTCGGAGATAACGGAGACGGAACACGAGCGCGACGACCTCCGCGAGCGCATCGGTGACCTCCGCGAGCGCGTCGATACGCTCGGGTCGGACGTCGACGACCTGCTCGCGGAGACCGACGTGGACGCCGCGGACGAGGACGCAATCGGGGCGCGACTGACGGAACTCGACGCGGACGACGACGAGGCCGCAGACGACCTCGGCGACGCGAGGACGCAGGCGCAGATGTTCGGCAATCAGGCGGACAACCTCGGCCAGCGGGCCGACGAACTCGAAGAGCGGGCCGCCGAGAAGCGCCGGCGGGCCGACGAACTCGAATCGGAGGCCGGGGACGCCGACGCCGACCTCGCCGACTACCGCGAGAAACTGGAGACGCTCGGCGACCGCATCGACGCCGAGCGGGCGGCCTTCGAAGACGCGTCGGTGGAGTTCGGCGAGGCCGAGACGTACCTGGAGGACTGCCGGGAGAGACGGGACGCGCTCGTCGAGCGCGAGCAGGAACTGACCGCCGAACGCAAGAGCCTCCGCGACGGCATCGAGGAGGCCGAACGGTTGCTCGACGCCGGGAAATGTCCGGAGTGCGGTCAGCCCGTCGACGGTTCGCCGCACGTCGACGGACTGGACGAGGACCGCGACCGACTCGCGGAACTCGACGACGAACTGGAGTCGGTCAGGGAGGACCGCGAGCGCGTCGAGAGCGACGTCGAGAGCGCCGAGCGACTCCGGGAGGCCGAACGGACGGTCGCCAACCTGCGGGACAACCGCGAGAGCGTCGAACAGTTGGTCGACGACAAGGAGGCGACGGTCACCGAGAAGCGAGAGGAAGCCGAGAGCCTCCGCGAGGAGGCCGCCGACCTCGACTCCGAGGCCGAAGACAAACGCGAGGACGCCGAACAGCTTCGGGAGAAGGCCGCCGAGCGCGAGGAACGAGTCGAGGAACTCGAAGCAGAACGCGAGGCCATCGCGGCGAAACAGGAGCGCCTGGAGGAGATTCGGTCGGTTCGCGAGAAAAGAGACGAACTCGAAGACGAGATAGAGCGCCTGAGGGACGAGCGCACCCACCTCGCGGAGGTCAACGACGAGCGCCGGAACCGTCTCGCCGAGAAGCGCGACCGCCGCGACGACCTCCGGGAGGCGTACGACGAGGAGAAGGTCGAGGCCGCCCGCGACGACGAGGGGCGTGCGGAGGACTACCTGGAGAAGGTCGAGGACAAACTGGACGGCCTCCGCGAGGACCGCGACGACCTCCAGGGTCGCATCGGCGGCGTGAAGAGCGAAATCGAGGCGCTGGAGGAGTTGCGCGACCGCCGCGACGACCTCCGCGAGCGCGTCGAAGCGCTCGAATCGCTACGGGAGGAGGCCGCCGACCTCGAAGCGATGTACGGCGACCTCCGGGCGGAGCTCCGCCAGCGGAACGTCGAGAGCCTCGAACGGATGCTGAACGAGGTGTTCGACCTCGTCTACCAGAACGATTCGTACTCGCGAATCGCGCTCGACGGCGAGTACCGACTCACCGTCTACCAGAAGGACGGCGAGCCGCTCGACCCCGGACAGCTCTCCGGCGGCGAGCGAGCGCTGTTCAACCTCAGCCTGCGCTGTGCCATCTATCGACTGCTCTCGGAGGGCATCGAGGGAACCGCGCCGATGCCGCCGCTCATCCTCGACGAACCGACGGTGTTCCTCGATTCGGGCCACGTCTCGCAGCTCGTCGAACTCGTGGAGTCGATGCGGGAACTCGGCGTCGAACAGATAATCGTCGTCAGTCACGACGAGGAACTGGTCGGCGCGGCCGACGACCTCGTCCGCGTCGAGAAGGACGCGACGACGAACCGGTCGCACGTCGAACGCGGTGCGACCGTGTTCGAAGCGAGCGCCGGCGCTGACGACTGAGGACGAGCAACGGCGACCCCTGTCCTCGACCGCAGCGGGTCCGGACAGGATATTAGTTGTTTCCGGCACTCGTTCGAGCCATGTACGACGTGATCCTCATTCCGACGGACGGGAGCGAGGCGGCGATGGACGCGGCGAAGCACGCTTTCAGCCTCGCCGAGCGGTACGAGGCGACCGTTCACGTGCTGTCGGTCGTCGAACAGAGCGAGAGCGCCTCCATCGTGGGCCGGGGCGACGAGAAGCTAGAGACGCTCCGCGAGGAGGGCACCGACTCGACCAAGCACATCGTCGAAGAGGCCCTCTCGCGGGACGTCGACGCGGTCGGGGCCGTGGAAGTCGGGAACCCCGACCGTACGATCCTCGACTACGCGGACGAGCACGACGTCGATATCATCGTGATGAGCACGCACGGACGTTCCGGCGTCGGACGATTCCTCATGGGGAGCGTCACCGAAGGGGTCCTCCGCGACGGCAAAACGCCCGTTCTCGCGGTACAGCGCTGATTATCGTCTCGGCCTGGGCAGCGGGACCATCGAAGAACGCGGCTTCGCTCGGTCTGCACCCGCATCAGCCCTGCGCTCTCCGGGGACCGCGCCGTTCAGGGAGCGTCGTCGTGTCCTCCGGACGCGTCGCTCGAACGGGTCAGCGAAGCGAGCGCGTCCGCGGCCGCGTCGGTGGTCGCGTACCCGCGTTCGCCGGCGACGCGACGTTCTTCGAGCAGACCGGCGGCGCGAAACTCCGCGAGCAGTCCGTGCAGGTCGCTCTCGCACAGGTCGGTCGTGTCGAGCAGTTCGCGGACGGGGAGCGGACCGCGGTCGTCCAGCGCGACCAGCAGGCCGAGCGCGCGCTCGTTCGACACGGCGGTCAGCACCCGGCGGACGGCGGACGGCACCGCGAGCGCTGCCGTCTCCAGCACGGCGTCGTCGTCGGCGAGTTCGAGACGGTCGTTGTCGAGGTACGTCTCCTCGCCGGAGCGGGGGTCGCGGACGAGGCTGGACTCGTCGGACCGCTTGAGGAGCAGGTAGGTGTCGCCGGACTCGTCCCGGACCGTTCGCATGCGTCGGCGTAGCCCGCGCTCGCGGTTAGTCTTTGCGACGGGGTCCTCGGCCGCGATTTTCGGGGGCCGCGTCAGTCCTCGTCGGTCTCGTCCTCGTCGGACTCCTCCGCGTCGGCCTGGAAGGCCCGGTACCGGTGGTAGCCGCGGGCGAACGCGAACAGTCCGACGAGGACGAGCCCTCCGCCGAGTTCCCAGCGCCCCTCGAAGCCGACGAACATCAGCCCGAGACTGACCGCGAACAGTGCGACGTTGAATAGGATGACCTGCGCCCAGAACTCGTTGCGTATCTCGCGTGGCGCGTCCACCTCGCTGTAGTCGCGTACCTGGGGGGCGCTGGGAACGAGGTCCTCGGAGGGGTCGTCTATCTGACCCGGCATGTCGGTCGTCCCCTGGTCGCCGAGGTCGGACGACCGCTCGTCGTCTCTGTCGAGCACGGATTCGACACGTCTACGGGCGGCAGGAAAAACGTTCGGAGTTGCGCTCAGACGTGGTCTTCGAGCGTCACTGTGGCCGATGCCTTGAGCCAGCCGAGCGGATTTCGGGCGTCGTAGAATACGACGCCGTCGTCCGTCTCGTACGTCTCGATAGAGTCCGTCGGCTCGGCGGGTGCCGGGAGTTCGCTTTCGGCACGGTCCAACCTTCCGTCTTCGGTGGCGTTGTCGGACATCGGCTTGACCTCCCACTGTGCTAAGCGTTAACACATTAAATCCCTTTCGTTCCCGGCACTGTTTCGGAGACGGGACGGGCGTCACGGGGAGGCGTGTGCGAGATCGATGGAGCCGGAAGCCGGGTCGACCGTCGTCCTACAGTACCGGACGAGGGACCCACGCTTCGAACGGTCGTTTCAGTTTGGTCGACGACCGAACGACGAGCGGGCGAGACGATTTCGGCTCCGTACGTATCGACGGCTAACCGAGCCCTATTTTTATGATAGTAGGCGTCGTCGTTCGTCGGGGGATGGGGAGAGATGAACGACCTGGACCTTGCTAGCCACGAGTGGTGGGAGCGCTACAAAGAAACCGTGAACGACGACCCCGAGATGCGGGTTCGGGGACACGACAAGTTCGACGACAACTTCTACGTCGAGATCGGAGACGAACGCTTTCTCGTCGAGATGGACGGCGGTAAAGTGCAGGAGGTCGTCCCGAATCCGACGCTGAACGACCGCTGGTCGTTCGGCGTGGAGGGTGACCGGGAAGCGTGGGAGGAGTTCGTCCGGGAGACGCCGCCGGCGTTCAACCACGAGATAATCGCCTCTCACTATCGCACCGCGGTCAGAAACGAGGACGGTCACCTCACGATGACCGGGAACAACAAGAAGATCTTCCAGAATCTGCGACCGTTCCAGCGCGCGCTCGACCTGATGCGCGTCGCGCACAACGACGGAGGGGGCTAACATGGCCGACGAAGGAGCCATCGAACCGATCACGGGCAGGTACGTTCACACCGAGGTCGGGGGAGTAGACCATCGAATCTACTTCGAAGAGAACGGTCCGGAAGACGGAATTCCGCTACTGTGCCAGCACACGGCGGGCAACAACTGCCAGGAGTGGCGCCACGTCCTCACGGACGAAGAGATAACCGAGGATTTCCGCGTCATCGCCCACGACCTCCCGTTCCACGGGAAATCGGTTCCGCCGACGACCCAGTCCTGGTGGGAGGAAGATTACAATCTGACGGCCGAGCAGTTCACCGAGACGCTCGTCTCGCTGGCCGACGCGCTCGAACTCGACGATCCGATTTACATGGGGTCCTCGATGGGCGGGAACGTCACGCTCGAACTCGCAGACTGGTATCCGGACCGGTTCCGCGCCCTCATCGGACTGGAGTGTGGCGCGTACAGTCCGGGTTTCTACATCGACTGGCTCGACCATCCGCACGTCAACACGACGGAGGTGAACGCCTACTCCTGCTGGGGGTTGATGGCACCGCAGAGTCCGGAGCAAACGCGTCGAGAGACGATGTACCTCTACGAACAGGGGGCGACGGGCGTGTTCAAGGGCGACCTCTACTACTACTCGGTCGACCACGACTACCGAGACAAGCTAGACCAGGTCAAAGCCGACGAGTGTCCGCTGTACATCGTCAACGGCGAGTACGACTACCTCACCACGCCCGACGACGGCAGGGAAACCGCCGAGGGTGTCGGAGACGGTGCGGTCGCCGTCGAGGCGGCCGAAATCGGTCACTTCCCGATGAGCGAACACCCCGAGTTGTTCAACGCGTATCTGAAAGCGATCCTCGCCGACATTACCGGGGAGCGGGACGAGGCGCTGCCGGACCGATTGACGCCCGAAGACGTGGGTATCGAACTGAGTCCCCCTGCGCCCGCCCGAGAGAAACAGCAGGACTAACGCTCGCCGCTCGGCTTCGGGACCGCCCGGTCAGTCGTCGCGGCGTTCGGCGACGAGCACGCCGACCTGGTCGTGGACCCGTTCGACGGCGGTCAGCGCGAACCCCTCGTCGGTCAGTGCGTCCGCGAGGTGGCCCACCGTCGAGGGGTCGTCGACCTCGGGACTGTAGAACGGTTCGTCCGGGTCGGGCGTCCCGAAGAACATCACGTCGCCCAGCACGAACGTTCGCGGGTCGAGGTCGGCGATGGCCGCGATGGCCTCGCGTTTCTCCTCGTCGCTGAGGTGGTGCATCGCGAAGTTCGAGACGACGACGACGTCCGCGGCGTCGACGTTCGGGTCGCGGAACCGGCCCTCGCCGAACTCGACGACGTCCAGACCGCGCTCGGCGGCTTTCTCTCTGGCCTTCGCCAGCATCCCGTCGCTGATGTCGCGGCCCGCCACGCGGTCGGCGTCCTCGGCCAGCGCGAGCGCGATGGCTCCCGTCCCGGTTCCGAGGTCCGCCACCACGCGGTCGTCGGACGCCCGGAGCGCCTCGCGGGCGTGTTCGACCACGAGACTGACGCAGGCGCGGTACTCCTCGCTGTCCTGGGAGTCGTCGTAGTCGCTGGCGATGTCCGAGAACCGGTCGGCGTGTTCCTCAATTGTCCTCTTCATATCGGCCCCGTTTCACTCCCGGAGCAATGAACTCGTCGGACCGCCGTTCGCGGTTTCGCTCGGCGACGCGGCCCCACTCGCGCAGGCCCGTCTCGACCTGCTCGCGCGAGAACCCGACCGCCTCGCCGACCGCAAGCAGTTCCCGCGGCGCGCGCAACTGGAGGTGCGAGCGAGCGTCCGCGCTGACGACGAACGGCGCGTCGTACTTCGTCACCAGTTCTCGGAGCTTCCGGAGGTCCTGGAGGGCCTGCACGCGAGGGCCGCCGTCGGTCCGGAGCACGCGCGATAGGTCGAACTCGACGCGGACGCCGTTTTCCGCCGCCGCTTTCGCGAGCACGTGGTTGAAATCACCCCGGCCGCGCATCGGATGCGCGAGCACGTCCACGCGCTCTTCCTCGACCGCGAACCGGTTCAGCGTCGTCGTCCCGCCGTGCATCAGCAGCACCGTCGTCTTCGGCCGGAAGTTACCGACGTGGCCGCTGGCCCGTGAGGGGTCGTCGGCCTGGATTTCGAGCCCGTCGACGACGTCCACGTCGTACTCCGTCGCCACTCGTTCGAAGTCGACGTCATCGCCGACGCGGGCGTCGCCGTGGTTTCGGACGACGACGCCGTCGAACCCGTACTCGGCCGCCGTGGCCGCCAGTCGCGCGACGGTGCTGTCTCCATCCGGGCGGGCGTGAACGGCCTCGTACATGGCGTCTCGTCTCTCGGTCCGGGTGCGTGCGACTTGGCGCTTGCGCTCTCCTCACGCGATGTCGCGGCTGGTGTCGATGGAGACGCTCTCGGCGAGTTCCAGCTTGATGGTCTCCGGGAGCGCGCGCCCGCCGCGGAACTTCGGCACCGCGAGGCGGTTCTCCACGCGGTCGCCGGCGATCTCGGTGTGTAACTGGAGGACGACGTCCGCGACGTGTTCGGTCACGTCGCGCTGGTCCGGGACGTTCCGTCCGTCGAGACAGTGCAACACCGCCAGGCTGTCGCTCGTCTGGACGTGGTGCTGGAGGTCGTGCAGGAAGTTCCGATACCGGCTCTCGTCCTGGCGCTCCAGCAGGTCCACCGGGTCGACGACGAGCGTCGACTCGGCGGGAAGCCGGCGGAAGAGACGTCGAGCGTGCTCCAGCGGCGCGTCGCCCGGGACGTACCGCACCTCCGGCGACCCCGTCCGCCCCGGCGCGCGCTCGAACGCCGCGTCGACCGCCGCCTCGTCGCGGTCGGTCGTGACGTACAGCGTCGGCCGCGCAGCAGTGAGTTCGTACAGCAGCAGCTCCGACTGGCTCGCCGGCGGGGCCGACAGCGCCACCGTACTCCCGGCCGGGAGTCCCCCGTCGAGCTTCCGGTCGAGGACGGGAACGCCCGTCGAGAGCCGCTCTACCATACTTCCGACAATTCAGAGCGCGTTCATAAGTGTTTGGTCACGACCGCTGCGGCGAGGCGGTCGTACGCCCGCCCCACCGCGTCCGCGGCGAGCACTCGTCGGCCCGAATCCCGACGGTCGCCGGCCGCTGTCGGGGCGTTCGCGTCGACATCGGGGACGGTCGCCAGCACCGGGCAGTCCAGCAGGCGCTCGACGCCTCCCGGGTCGCGCTCGGCGCGCGTGAGTACCGCGCCGGCGACGTCGGTGCCGAGCGCACGGGCCATCGCGGCGGTCTTGGCCGCGTCGCGGAGACACGCCGGGACGGGCGTCGTCACGACGAGTACGCTATCGGCGTGCCGAAGCGGCACTGCGGCGGCCGGCCCCGCGCCAGCGGGACAGTCCAGCAGCACGCGGTCTGCGGCGTCCGCGACGCGAGGGAGCGCCGTCGAGAGCGACGCGTCCGTGCCCGTCGCCGGCGGTGCCGGCACCACCTCGACGCCCCGCAGGTCCGGCGGCGGATGGGTCACGCTCTCGACCGGTTCCCCGTCGGCGAGCGCGGCGAGGTTCGGTTCCGCGGGAACGTCCGCGACCACGTGCAGGTCGGGCATGTCCCGGTCCGCGTCCACGGCCAGCGTTTCACGTCCCGTCCGTCCGAGCGCTGCCCCGAGTCCGAGCGTCGTGGTCGTCTTGCCGCATCTGCCCTTGCCTCCGGCGACGGCGAGCATGCCGGGGTTGGTCCCGCCTCGGTATTTGAAGGTTCGGAGAGAGGACGGTGAGCGAAACGCCGCCGGGAAACGACGGTACGACGGTCGAGCACTGCATCGACGTGTACCGCTATCCCTGAGCGGGTCGGTCAGTTCACCACGAACGTGGACAGTGACATTCAAGGCGCGCGACGACCGCGTTCCAATCGATGCGGCACGACCACCTCATCGACACGAAACAGCTATCGCGGGAGGACATCGAGGCCGTCCTCGACCGCGCGGCGGAGTTCGACGACGACCCGTCGTCGTTCGGGGATCGACATCCGTCCGCGCTGCTCGGACTGATGTTCTACGAACCGAGCACGCGGACCAAGATGAGCTTCGAGACGGCGATGAAACGCCTCGGGGGCGACGTGGTCGACATGGGGCCCGTCGAGTCCTCCAGCGTGAAGAAAGGCGAGAGTCTCGCGGACACGGCACGGGTCATCGAGGGGTACGCCGACGCGCTCGTACTCCGCCACCCCAGCCAGGGGTCGTCGAAACTCGTCAGCGAGTTCGTCGACGTTCCCCTGCTGAACGCCGGCGACGGCGCGGGCCACCACCCGACCCAGACGCTGCTCGACCTCTACACCATCAGGGAGAACGCCGGCCTCGACGACCTCACCATCGGCATCATGGGCGACCTGAAGTACGGCAGGACGGTCCACTCGCTGGCGCACGCGCTGACGAACTTCGGCGCGAGCCAGCACTTCGTCAGCCCGGAGAGCCTGCAACTGCCCCGGAGCGTCCGCTACGACCTCCACGAGGAGGGCGCGCAGGTGCGCGAGCACACCGACCTCGACGCCGTCCTGCCGAGCCTCGACGTGCTGTACGTGACGCGCATCCAGCGCGAGCGCTTCCCCGACGAGAACGAGTACCGCGAAATCGCCGGCGAGTACCAGATAGACCGGGAGACGCTGGTTTCCGCCAGCGACGACCTGACGATCATGCATCCGCTCCCCCGGGTGGACGAGATCGCACCCGAGGTGGACGACACCGAGCAGGCGAAATACTTCGAGCAGGCGCACAACGGCGTCCCGGTCCGGATGGCGCTGCTCGACCAACTACTGTCGAACGATGAGTGAACACGAACTCCGCGTCAGCAAGATACACAACGGCACCGTTATCGACCACATCACGGGCGGTCAGGCGCTGAACGTCCTCGCCATCCTCGGCATCGACGGCAGCGAGGGCGAGGCCATCAGCGTCGGGATGAACGTCCCGAGCGACCGGATGGGGAGCAAGGACATCGTGAAGGTCGAGGGGCGAGAACTCAGTCAGGACGAGGTGGACGTGCTCTCGCTCATCGCGCCCGACGCGACCATCAACATCATCCGCGAGTACGACGTGGTCGAGAAACACCGACTCGAACGCCCCGAACGCGTCGTCGGCGTCCTCTCCTGTCCGAACCGCAACTGCATCTCCACCGCGGACGAACCCGTCGACTCGAAGTTCGAAGTGCTGCCCGACGGCGTCCGCTGCGAGTACTGCGACACCATCATCCGCGACGACCTCGCCGCGCACATCAGCGTGAAGTGAGCGGAAACGGAGGACTAACCCCTGCGGTGCGTCGAAACGGTCGGTTCGGTTTTTGGTCGCGCTCGCGGTACACGGGCAGGTATGAGAACGAAGACTGGCGAGCGCGTCGCAGTGACCCTGTCGGTCCTGCTCGTTCTGTCTGCGGTCGCTCCCGCAGTTGCCGGCGGACTGACGCGCACCGACGACACGTCCGACTCTGTCGCGGCGCCGACCCGAACGGTCGACGAACCGCTTCGCCGCGGGTTCCAGTACAAGATCTCCATCGACAACGTGACCGTTCGCCGGTGGGTGCTGCGCAACACCACCATTCGGAACGGAACGGTCGAGGAGGTCGTCGTCCGCCGACTCCGGGTCGGCGGTGAGACGCGCGAGAACGTGACGCTGCAGAACGTCTCCATCGCGCAGATGAAGGTCGTAAACGGCTCGCTACTGAACGTCAGCGCCGACACGCTGGTCGTCCGCAACCGTTCCATCTGGGACGTGCCCGGCGGCGACCTGGTCGACCCCGGCGTGCAAGACCAGGTCGTCGACCGTCACGTCCTCGCGAACGTGACCGTCGACGGTGCCACCCTCGACACGCTCGTCATCGAGAACCTGTCCGTCCGGAACACGTCCGTGCCGCCGCGCTCGGACGGGCCGGTCGTGAACGAGACCGTGGCGAACGCTTCGGTCGACCCGCGACCCGACGTCGTAATCCAGAACTCGTCGGTCGAGCGCGGGCGGATTCGGAACGCGACCGTGGGGGACTGGGCCGTCAGCTCCATCGAGAACGCGTCGGCCCGGTCGACGTGAATCGAACGCGCTCACGAGAAACGACGCCTTACGGGGACAGTCCGGAGCACCGTCACCTACTCGGGGCTGTGGTCAGGAGCGGTAGGGGTACCGCGACTGGTTGCCGCAGTCGCAGGTGACGACGACGTGGCCGTCCTGGGTTCGGACGCGAGCGTTCTTGCCGGGACGGAGGTAGGCGTCGCAGGCGTAGCAGGTGAACCGGTCGAACTCCCGGGGAAGCGAGAGGCGATTTCGCTCCGCGATGCGACGCGTACGGCGGACGTACGTCCGCGCACGGTCGTCGTAACAGTCGGCGGCGGCGTCCCTGGCGAGCGACGCGAGACGCTCGATGCGCTCTTCGGCTATTGTCATCGGGAATGGGGGGGTGGGGGTTTCCGGGGCGAGACAGGACAAGGATAGAAGGTTCCTGTGTTGCCCCATGCGAGGCATATTCTTGCTTCAACAAATACTTTATGGTCGTTCAAGGGGGGCTTTCCGCCGTCGTTCCGGCAGCATTAATGGCCGGCCACGCAATCGCCGACCTGTGCGCACGCTTCACGATCGCGGTGACGACGGACGCTGGGGCGACGAGCGGTCGGACGACCGCCGCGGCGTCGGGGGATTCGACGGTGAGCATCGATGCTCGTGAGCCACTACTTCGAGTGGGAGGAGTACATCACTGGCGGTCACGTCCAGTCCGTGAAGAACCAGCGCAAGGTGATGGACCGTCGCGGCATCGAGTACACCACCGAACCGATTCTGGACGCCGACGTCCTCCACCTCAACAACATGGGGCCGCGCTCGCTCTACTACGCCCGCCGGGCGCGGGAGCGGGACTGTCGCGTGCTCGTCCACACGCACCAGACCGCGGAGGACTTCCGGGAGAGCTTCGCCTTCTCGAACGCGCTGGCCCGGCCGATGAAACCGTACCTCCGGTACGCCTACTCGCTGGGCGACCACCTCGTCTGTCCGTCCGAACACAACCGGGCGGTCGTCGCGGACTACGCGCCCGACGCTCCGAAGACCGTCATCAGCAACGGGTTCGACCCGGACCTCCTGACCGGGTACGAGGACCTGCGCGCGGAGTATCTCGACCGGTACGACCTCGACCCGCCGGTCGTGTTCAACGTCGGCCACGTCATCAAGCGGAAGGGTCTGGAGTCGTTCGTCGAGACCGCCCGCGCCATGCCGGAACTGGACTTCGTCTGGTTCGGCTATCTCAACCCGACGGGCGGAAAACTCGACCGGCTGCTCAGGAGTCGGGAGACGACGGAACTGGTCGAGAGCGCGCCCGACAACTGCACGTTCACCGGGTACGTCGACGACATCCGCGGCGCGTACGCCGCGGGCGACGTGTTCTTCTGGCCGAGCAAGAACGAGAACGAGGGCATCGCGCTGCTGGAGGCGATGAGCTGTGGCAAACCGCTCGTCGTCCGCGACATCGACACCTACCGCTGGCTGGAGGACGGCTACCACTGCCTGAAAGCCGAGCGCGATTTCGCGCCGCAACTCGATGCGCTGAAGGACCCTGACCGCCGGGAGCGACTGGGACGCAACGCGAAGGAGAAAAGCGAGGAGTTCACCATCGAGCGCGTCGGCGACGACCTCGAAGCGCTGTACCGGAGCCTGGCGTGAGTCCCCGGTTCCGCCCGCCGTACGGCGACGGCAGGGGTTCGATTCGACTCCGCAAGGCCTTAACTACCGGTTCACAAAGGACCGAGTAATGCGACGGGTCGCCGCGTTCACCGACAGCTATCTGCCGACCGTCAACGGCGTCACGTACACCATCAAGTCGTGGCGCGACTGCTGGGAGGGCGACGGCGGTCGGATGGAGGTCGTCTATCCCCGCGCCGACGGATACCGGCCGGAGCCGGGTGAACACCCCGTCAGGAGCCTTCCGTTTCCGTTCTACGAGGGCTACCACCTCGGCGCGCCGTACATCCCCGCCGGCGTCGCCGACGTGGACGTGGACGTCGTCCACTCTCACACCCCGTTCGGCATCGGCGTGGGCGGTCTCCGGCTCGCCCGCAAGCGCGACCGTCCGTTCGTGACCTCCTATCACACGCCGACGAGCGAGTACGCCGACTACCTCGTCCCCTCCGACTCCGTCGCGAGGGTCATCGAGCGAACCTCCGAGGCGTACGAGCGCTGGTTCTTCGACCACTCCGACGCAGTCCTCGCGCCGAGCGAGGCGACGCGCGACCACATCGAGGAACTCGGCGTCGACGCGCCGGTCCGGGTCGTCCCGAACGGCGTCGACACCGAACGCTTCCGACCGGTCGACGCCGACGCGTTCCGTCGGAAGTACGACGTCGACGGCGACCGACCGCTGGTGGGGTACACGGGCCGACACGGGTTCGAGAAGCGCCTCTCGGAGCTGGTGGCCGCCGCGGACGGGATGGACGTGACCGTGCTCTTCGGCGGCGACGGGCCGGCTCGCGAGTCGCTCGAAGCCCAGGCCCGGGCCGTCGACGCGGACGTCCGGTTCCTCGGCTTTCTCGACCGCGAGGAGTTGCCGGCGTTCTACTCCGCGCTCGACGTGTTCGCGTTCCCGAGTCCGGTCGAGACGCAGGGGCTCGTCGCGCTGGAGGCGAACGCCTGCGGGACGCCCGTCGTCGGCGCGGACGCGGGCGCGCTCTCCAACACCGTCGACGACGGCGAAACCGGCTATCACTTCGAGACCGGCGACGTCGAGGGGTTCCGGACGGCCATCCGGCGGGCGCTGGACGAGCGCGAGCGACTCCGGGAGGCCTGTCTCGCCCGCCGCGAGGCGGTGAGCGTCGAGCGCGCCGTCGAGAAGCTCGCGGACGTGTACGCGGCCGTCGAGTGAGCCGACGTCTGCGCCGCGGTCGATAGCTCGCCACGAGAACGCGGAGAATTCGGCGGCAGCACCTACAGTTCGACGCGCTCGACCAGCTGGTCGCCGCCCTCGCGGACGTTCAGCGCGACGATACGGATGTCGTCTTCGAGTCGGGAGTTGTGGAGTTTCGCCTTGAGCAGGTTGTCGACCTGAAACACGCCGGCCGCGTTCAGCATCTCTATCTCGACGAGGACGGGGACGCTGTCGCCCGGCTGGAGACTCACTTTCCGGATGGCCTGGCTGGAGACCGTGTTGATGCCCCGGCCGCCCTTCTCGTACGGCATACGCGAGCGACCGTGCTCCATGTCGAGGCCGTCAGAGACGCGAATGACCCCCGCCTCCGTCGTGAGCGGGTCCTCCTCGGTGTGATGACAGAGGATGGCGTGGAGTATCTCGCCTTTCATCCGGACGGTCTCCTCGGTGTCGTAGAAGTTCGGCAGGACGCGGTCGAGGATGTCGGCGGCGAGCGGAATCGAGTAGTACGTGTGGTCGTCGCGGTGGACGACGTGGCCGATGTCGTGTAGCGTCGCCGCGAACGCGATGATGACGCTCTCGTCTTCCTCTTCGAGGCCCTCGTCGCTCGCGCCGTTGAATTCGACGCCGCCGCGCTTCAGGAGGTCGTAGAGGATGAGCGCACGATTGCGGACGATCTCGATGTGTTTCGCGCCGTGGTCGTTGTACCCCTTCCGCGTGACGGCGTTCACGTTCTGGGCCCTGAGGTAGGTCTGAATCTCGGTGTCGTCGTCGATGAACGACAGTACCTCGTTCAGCTTCTCGTCCGGGAAGGCGTGGTCTTCGTCCGGATTGTACCGCCGTTGCTGCTCGTCGTCCACTTCCGTCGCATCCATGGCTGAACGCTGGCGGGCCGAGGCAAAAAGCCCTCGGGCAACTCCAGTCGCCTGACCTGTCGTCCGCGTGTCCCGTTCGCTACAGACGACGCGAAAAGCGGGGGCGAGTCGACGACGGCAGGGCCGCAACGCCGCCGGAATCGACCGTCGACGGCGCCCCGCCCGACGCACCGCAACAGTTGTTTCGTACGCAACTGTTATATCGGTACGGCCATTGATAACCTACTACCATGCGACAGTCACCCACCCGTTCGCGCTCGCCCGTCGCGAGCGGTAGTGCTGTCGGCGCTATCCTCATCGTAGGGGCCTGAGCCCCTACCTATCACCACCCCAGTCCCGACGCGCATCGACCTTCGACCGACAGCCGACCGTATCCCGACACCACCGATGACACGACCGAACCGACAGCACTCGACCGAATCGACCGAGAACCAGCGAACGATGAGAGACGTGAGCCACACGCATCCCTACACCGACCGCGGCGCGACCACGGACCTGTTCGCGCGGGGACCCCGCGTGGCGACCGACGGCGGCCGGAACCGGCGTCGTCCAACCATGGCGGACGTCGACCACACGCCGCCTCGCGGCGCGCCCGACGCGAACGGCGTGTTCGAGCGCGGCAACGAGGGCAAGTAGGACCGACGACGAGCCGAGAACTCGCCGCAGCGTCGCAGCGACGCTGGCCCGCGTCTACTCGTTCTTCTCACTGAAAAGGAAAACCACGGCCGTTCGTCGACCTCCACCCCCGAAAGTACGGAAACTCAGCGAAGCGGTTCGCGTCCTCCGATGAGCTGTGTCGTGTCGACCTCCTCGGCTCGCGCTCCCCCCTTTTTCACCTCGGTAGCGGTCATGCATTCGAGGCAGCCGAACACCTCGTTCTCGTTGTTCCCGAAGACGCGTGCGAAGTCGCGAGTGACGAAGGACCCGCAGCTCCGGCAACGGTTCTCAGCGACTGTGTCGTTTCCGCTCGTCATCTGATCGTTGGAGACTGTCATGGCTGGGCCTCGGCGATACGACAAAGGACAGTCCGACCACTTTGTTATCCACTACCTACCGGGACGAAAGCATCTCCTGCCGCAGCGCATGTCTAAGATACGTATTAGCAAGCGGTGTCTACGAAGCCGGTAAGCAGTGGTTACGCGCCGGACACGGAAACCGAACCGGCGGTCGAAGGGCCGCGACGACCGTGAGAGAGCGTCTGGACGGTGACGACGCGCGCGACGCCGGACCGCCGCAGAGTTTAAAGAACTTCGAGGTCTAAAATTGGGTGATGCCCAAAATAACACTCGACGAGGAGACCGTATCTCGCCTCGACAGCCTCCGCGTCGAAGACGAGTCCTACGACGAGATCGTCAACGAACTCATCAACATCTACGAAGCCGAGGAACTGACGCTGTTCCACGGCGGCGACTACTCTAGCGACTAATCTCTCTCGGCGGGCGTGACGACGGAAGCGATAGCGGACGCTCTACGTACCGTCCCTTCGGCGTCGACCGTGCGTCGAGTTACTCGCTCGCATCGCGGTGCGCGACGACCGTCTCGCCCGCGCGCACGCGGTCGCCTTTCGTCACCGTGACGTCCGAACGGTCGAGGGCCGGGGGTAGCAGGACGTCGGCGCGACTCCCGAACGCGATGTGGCCGAGCCGGTCGCCGCGCCCCACGTCGTCACCGGCCTCGACGTACGGGTGGATGCGGCGAGCGAACGCACCCGCTATCAGCGTCAGGTCGTGGTCGGCAAAGCGGACGTGGACCCGCTCGTTGCGGTCGGACTCCTTGCTGAACGCCGGCCGGTGAGCACCGGCGTGATGCTCGACCGACTCGACCTCACCGCCCATTGGCGCGCGGTTGACGTGCACGTCGGTGACGTTCATGAACACGCCGACGCGGACGCAGTCGCCCTCCTCGCGGACGACCGAGATCCGGCCGTCCGCCGGCGCGAGAACGCCTTCGGCGGGCGGCGTTCGGTCGGGGTCGCGGAAGAACAGCAGGACGGCGACCCCGAGTCCGAGCGCGAGCAGGGTCGCGACCGGCGAGAGCAGTCCGAGCGGACCGGCGAGAACGAAGGGCGGAGCGGCGTACGTCCACGCACCGGGTGCCAGCTCCATCGCTACTCGCTGACGGCCGAGCGGACGCGCCTCCACTTCCCCTGGGACTCCAGGCGTTCCTGGAGTTCGTCGGCGTACTCCTGGGCGAGGCGTTCGGCGGCCGCGAGGCGGTCCTGGTCGACGCCGCTACCGCCGCCGCCGAGACCGAGCGCGTCCTTGACCGACGAGAAGATTCCTCTACTCTCTTTCCGTTGCTGACCGCCACCCATCGCGTTCATCTGCGACTGTATCGACTCCATCTCCGGCATCACCTGCTCGACCTTGCTCGTGTCCGCGACGAGTTTCGCGCGCTCGTCGTCGCCGGGATGCTCGATGTCGAACTCGACGGCGGTCATGACGAGACCCCACTCCTGGCGGGAGAACTCCGAGTCGGTGACGCGCTGGGAGAACTCCCGGTCGACCGCCATCCGGTCGCCGACTATCATGTCCGTCCACTCCTGACTGGGCATGCGTATCAATCGCGCATCGTCGGACTTGGCGCTTTCGCCTGCCTCCGGGCTGGCGGCGCCCGACACCCGGCACTCCGAATCGCCGTTCGAACCGTTTCTCCGGTGAAAAGACCGCGTGGTCGTCGTCGCGCCAAAAGAGCGTCGAGAACGCCGAACTATCCCTTCTTGAACCCGACCATGAAGCCGCCGCTTATCGACAGCGTCGACAGCAGCGTCGCCACCCAGGAGGGCGGCGCGCCACCCTGGGCGGCTTCGCCCGTCTTGAGGATGCCCGCCGAGAGCTTCTCCCAGTCCACCGACATGATCCCGCGCGACTCCAGGAACTTGAACAGGGCGAGTTCCAGACCGACGATGACGGCGAGGAGTTTGGCCACTTTCTTGGCTGCGAACCCGATGACGCCGCCGATGAGGGCACCGCTACCGAACTCGAGCCCGAGCTGTTGAGGGTCGATACCGACTTGCATTGGTCGAACCAGAACGTCGATAGGTTAAGTTTCTTGTGGTTTAGTAAATCGGATATGTCCGGACGATGCCAGCCGCGAGCGCCAGCCCTTCGGACTGCTGGCGGTTACGAATGGTTGGGCTTTTAGCATCCCGACTCTAGCGTCCCGACAATGCCCGACCCGGAGGACGTGTGCGTGCTCGTTCCGACGCTGAACGAGGCCGAGACTATCGGCGAAGTCGTCGACGAGTTCGGCGAACGCGGGTACACGAACGTCCTCGTAATCGACGGTCGCTCCGACGACGGAACGGCGGAGGTGGCGGCCGAGCACGGTGCGCGCGTCGTCGAACAGACGGGCACCGGCAAAGGACAGGCCATCCGCGAAGGGCTCCGGCGCATCGAGACCGAGTACGTGCTGATGCTCGACGGCGACGGCACGTACCGACCGGACGACGCCGAGCGCATGCTCGCACCGCTGGACGACGGGTACGAACACGTCGTCGGCAACCGCTTCGCGGAGATGGAGGACGGGGCGATGACGCGACTGAACACGTTCGGCAACCGCGCCATCAACCGGGCGTTCCGGGTCATCCACGGCCGCGATTTCAAGGACATCCTCAGCGGCTACCGGGCGTTCACCCGCGAGTCGGCCGAACGGTTCCGCCTCGACGCCGACGGGTTCGGCGTCGAGACCGAGATGGCCGTCGAGTGCGTGCGACACGACCTGCCCACGACCGTCGTACCCGTACAGTACGAGGAGCGCCCCGAGGACTCCGAAACGAACCTCCACCCGCTGCGGGACGGCGGCAACATCGTCCTGACGCTGTACCAGCTCGCGAAGACGAACAACCCGCTGGTGTACTTCGGCGTCATGGGCCTGTCGAGCGGTCTCTTCGGCGTTCTGCTGGGGGTCTACGTCGGCGTCGAGTGGTTCACTCGGGGCATCTCCCACGAGGTGCTGGCCATCGTGGCCGGCGTCTCCATCCTCTTCGGCGTCCAGTTGCTCATCTTCGGCGTGCTCTCGGATCTCATCGTGACGCTCCACCGCGAGCAGATGCGCCGCATCGAGGAGCGACGCTGACTCGTCGACCGCCGGACGCCCGGTTCGAACTCCGAGAAGGGCGTTCTCGACGGTCGGAGCGGGCCGACGACCCGCAGCCCACAACCTTTTTCTCGAATGATTGAGTGAAACCGCCTAATGGCTGACCTCACGGACCTTCTTGGAGACATCGTCGACGACGCGGACGCCGTGTTTCTCTTCTCCCCCAGCGGGTCGTACTACGAGCGGTTCACCGACCTCACCGACCCGGACCTCGTCGTCGTCGGAGCGGACAACCAAGTCGGCGCGAACGAGTTCGTGGAGCTACCGGTGGAGTTCGAGAACGTCAGGGACCGCGTCCGGTTCGGCCTCGAGGGCGGACTGGAACAGGGAGTCATCGAGGACGGCGACCTCGTCGTCTGCGCGACTGACGTGTTCGACGACAGTATCGACACGATTTCCCGCGTCCGCGCGGACGAGGAGGACCACTCGGGCATCTACGACCTGTTCGCCAACTCGCGGGCCGACCCCGGCGTCATCCGCGACGTGTTCGAGGTCGCCATCGAACTCGGGAAGAAGGGACAGAAGGGCAAGCCCGTCGGCGCGCTGTTCGTCGTCGGCGACGCCGGCAAGGTGATGAACAAGTCCCGCCCGCTCTCGTACAACCCGTTCGAGAAGAGTCACGTCCACGTCGGCGACCCCATCGTGAACGTGATGCTGAAGGAGTTCTCCCGCCTCGACGGCGCGTTCGTCATCAGCGACTCCGGGAAGATAGTCTCGGCGTACCGCTACCTCGAACCCTCCGCGGAGGGCGTCGACATCCCGAAGGGTCTCGGTGCGCGCCACATGGCCGCCGGAGCCATTACCCGCGACACGAACGCGACGGCCATCGTCCTCTCCGAGAGCGACGGCCTCGTCCGGGCGTTCAAGGGCGGTGAACTGATTCTGGAACTGGATCCGGAGGAGTACTGATGGCAGTAGACTGGCAGGTCATCCTCCAGGAGGAGTACCGCATCGTCCTGGCCGCCCTCATCCTCATCGGGGGCGGCATCGCGGGCTACCTGCTCGGTCGCCTCAACAAGCGCGTTCTCCGCGCAGCGGGCGTCCCTGAAGTCGTCGAAGGGACGCCGTTCGAGCGCACCGCCCGGAGCCTCGGGACGACGACCGTCGCGCTCATCGCCCGCATCACCTCCTGGTTCATCTACGGGGTCACCATCCTGCTGGCGCTCAACACGGCGGAACTCCCGCTGTCGACCCAGCTGTTCTGGCAGATAACACTCTTCGTCCCGCACCTGTTCGTCGCCGCGCTCGTCTTCATCCTCGGATTCGTCGTCGCGGACAAGGCAGAACTGCTGGTCAGCGAGCGCCTGCGGAGCGTCAAACTGCCCGAGATAAGCGTCATTCCGCGTCTGGTCAAGTACAGCATCGTCTACGTCGCCTCGCTCATCGCCCTGAGTCAGGTGGGCGTCGCCACGCTGACCCTCATCGTCCTGTTCGCCGCGTACGTGCTCGCGGTCATCGCCTTCGGCGTCGTCGCGTTCTGGGACCTGCTGCGGTCGGGCGCGGCGGGCATCTACCTCCTGCTCAACCAGCCGTACGGCATCGGCGACGAGATTCGCGTCGCCGACAACCGGGGCATCGTACAGGAGGTCGACATGTTCGTCACGCGCATCGAGAACGACGACGAGGAGTTCATCGTGCCGAACCACGTCGTCATGCGGAACGGCGCGGTTCGGTTCCGGAACTAGTCAGTCGTCCGCGACGCTCTCCGTCGACATCTCTCGTGCCGGGACGCCGGCCACCGTCGCGCCCGGGGGCACGTCCCGCGTCACGAGCGAGTTGGCGGCGACGCTCGCGCCCGCTCCGATCTCGACGCCGGGGAGTATTATCGCGCCCGCCCCGACCATCGCGCGCTCGCCGATGACCACCTCACCCGTCCGGTACTCGTCCTGGAGGAACTCGTGACAGAGGATCGTCGCGTCGTAGCCGACGATGGCGTGGTCCTCGACGGTGATGAGGTCGGGCCAGAACACGTCCGGCGTCGACTCCAGGCCCCACGAGACCCCCTGGCCGACGGTGACGCCGATGCGCCGGAGCAGCCAGTTTTTGAGTCGCAGGCTCGGGTTGACGCGCACGAGCCAGATGACGACGTAGTGAAGCGCGACCCGGAGCGGATTGCGGGCCTCGGTCCAGTACTGCAGGGAGTTTCGACCGCCCGGCGTCGCGTGGTGCGCGATGTGGTCGTGGCGGCGCGTCGTGTCGTCGTCGGTCACGCACCGGGGTAGACGCCGCGAGGGCTTGAAACTACTCCTCGGCCAGTTCGAAGAAGGGGTCCAGTTGCGTCGCCGCGTCGGTCAACTCGACCCGACTCCCGTCGTACCGGACGACGCCGGCCGCCGCGAGACGCGGAACGTGCGCGTGGTGGAGGCTCACCTCGACGTCCTGGCGGTCGGGGTCGGCGTCGCATCGGGCCTTCGTCTCGGCCGCGAGTTCGGGAAGCGCCACCGCGCAGTCCCGGTCCCGGAGGACGGCGAGGGCGTTTCGGCGACGCTGGTCGGCGAGCAGGTCGAACACGTCGTCGGTCGACAGCGCGTCGTCGTACTGGGTGGGGTCGGTTACCATGGGTGGGAATCGGCAGACTTCGGCTTTGTTATGGAACGGTTGACCGTCGGCAGGGCGAGCCTACCGCGGTCGACGCCGGTTTCGAGCGGGTTACTCGCCGCGCAGTTCCGCGACGTGGTCGACGCGGCGCTGGACCAGGTCGTCGGTCCCGACGTCGTGGCGGACGCGCAGGCCCTCCTCGCCGGCGACCGCGAGCGCGTCCTCCGCGACGCGCTCGGCGTCCGCGATGGTGTCGCTCACCCCCACGACGGCGAACGACCGCGAGGTGGTCGTGTAGATGCCGTCCTCGCGCTCGTCGACGCTGGCGTAGTAGAGGATGGCCTCGCCGTCGCTTCCCTCCGCGGCCCGGGCCGCGCTCTCCTCGTCGATTCGCACCTTCGCGCCGGCCTCGGGGTCGGTCGGGTACCCCTCCGGGACGGCGTACTTGCAGACGGTCGCTTTCGGGGCGAACGATAGCTGCGGCAGGTCCTCGCCGTCGCGGGCCGCGACGAGCACGTCCAGCAGGTCGGTGTTGAGCACGGGCAGCGTGTTCATCGCCTCGGGGTCGCCGAACCGGGCGTTGAACTCGACGACCTTCACGCCCTCGGCGGTGAGCATGAACTGGCCGTAGAGGACGCCCTTGTAGCCGTCGAGAGCGTCGACGGTCGCTTCGAGAACGGAGACGGCCTCGCGGTAGTCGCCCTCCGTCAGGAACGGGAGTTCGAGGCCGGCGTCGCTGTAGCTCCCCATCCCGCCGGTGTTCGGCCCCTCGTCGCCCTCGTAGGCGCGCTTGTGGTCCTGGACCGCCGGCGTGACGCGCAACTGGCCGTCGGCGACGAACGCCTGCACCGTGAACTCCTCGCCGACGAGGCGTTCCTCGAGGACGACGCGGTCGTAGTCGCTGTTCCGGAGGTACTCCTTGGCCTCCTCGGCGGTCACCTGGTCGCCGACGACGCGGACGCCCTTCCCGCCCGTCAGTCCGGCGGGCTTGACGGCGAGGTCGCCGTCGTACTCGTCGATGTACTCACAGGCGGCCGCCGTGTCGTCGAACGTCTCGAACTCCGGACAGCCGGGGATGTCGTTCCGGCGCATGAACCGCCGCTGGAACGCCTTGTCCGTCTCGATGCGCGCCTCCGCCTCGCGGGGGCCGAAGGCGTAGACCCCGGCGTCGTCGAGCGCGTCGGCGACGCCCGCTTCGAGCGGCCCCTCCGGACCGACCACGGTCAGGGTCGCGCCGACCTCCTCGGCGAAGGCGGTGACGGCCTTCGAGTTGGTCGTCTCCAGCGTCTCGAACGACTCCGCCACCGCGGCGATGCCGGGGTTTCGATTGCCGGCGCAGGCGTGCACTTCGGCGTCGCCGTCGGCCAGCGCCCGGGCAATAGCGTGTTCGCGGCCGCCGCCTCCCACCAGCAGTACCGTTTCGCTCATGTCAGGGGAGAGTGGGCACGGGAGTGTAAAGGTTGCTCTTGTCACCGCCGGGAGTGTACACGAACGTGGTCATTCCCCCCGTTGCGCCACTCACACGCGGTGGGGCGTCACTGAACGAACTCGGCCGTCGACCCGGTTCGGGGGACGACGCGGCGCCTTCGACTGCCGTCGTACGGCGACGTCGGCCTCTGCTTTTTTCATTCCGACGAACGACCGACATTACGTGTCCATAGCACCCGATCCCTCGGAGATCTTCCAGCGAGCGGTCGAGGAAGGCGACCGCCGCCTCGGCCAGTCGACGCTGGAGTTGGTCTCGACCAGCTTCATCGCTGGGTTCACGGTGGTCTTCGGCATCGTCGCGCTCGGCATCGTCCACGCGGTCGTCGAACCGCGCTTCGGCGACGTCGCCACGCTCGCCGGCGCGCTCGCCTTCGGCTCCGGCGTCGTGCTCCTGGTCGTCGGGCGGGCGGAACTGTTCAACGAGAACTTCTTCGACCCGGTCGCGAAGGCGTTCGACCAGTCCGGTACCTGGATGGTCCCGCAACTCCTCCGCCTCTGGATCGTCACCCTCGTGTTCAACCTCGTCGGCGGCGCTATCTTCGCGCTCGTCTGGTCGGTGGACGGCGCGCTCCCGCCGGGGACGGCGCACTCGCTGCACTCGTTCGCCGAGGAGACCGTGAATCGAGAGGTGATGGCCGGGTTCGCGAAGGGTATCGCGGGCGGCGCGCTCGTGACCCTGCTTTCGTTCCTCCTGGAGGCCGTCAACAGCGTCGACAGCCGCATCACCGTGGCCTACCTCGTCGGCGTGCTGTTGGCGCTCGGTCCCTTCGACCACGTCGTCGTCACCGTACTGCACGTCTTCTTCGGCATGCTCTTCGGCTCGTCGATCGGTTTCGGAGCGCTAGTCAGGACGACGGTCGTCGTCACGGCCGGCAACCTCGTGGGCGGACTCGGCCTGGTCACGCTCACCCACGTCGCGCAGGCGAGAGGGGCGGCCCAGTCCGGGGGGTGACTGGCGAGGGTCTGCCGGACGGCACGGCAATCGAACGCGAGTCGCCGAGTACCGGTGTGCCGGGGTTTACATCCCGTCGGTTCGTATCGTCGTCCATGCCCGACCCGACGAACCGAAACCGACTGGACGAGGAGGAGAGTCCCTATCTCCGCCAGCACGCCGACAACCCGGTTCACTGGCAGCCGTGGGACGACGCGGCGCTCGAAGCGGCGCGGGAGCGCGACGTCCCCATCTTCCTCTCTATCGGCTACTCGGCCTGCCACTGGTGTCACGTGATGGCGGAGGAGAGCTTCGAGGACGAGGAGGTCGCGGAGGTGTTGAACGACGGGTTCGTGCCGATCAAGGTCGACCGCGAGGAGCGACCCGACCTCGACTCGCTGTACATGACCATCTGCCAGCAGGTGACCGGCCACGGCGGCTGGCCGCTCTCAGCGTGGCTCACGCCGGACGGCAAGCCGTTCTACGTCGGCACGTACTTTCCGAAGGAGGCCAAGCGCGGCCAGCCGGGGTTCGTCGACGTGCTGGAGAACGTCCGGCGGTCGTGGGAGCAGGACAGGGAGGAGGTCGAGAACCGGGCCGAGCAGTGGGCGAACGCCATCGAGGGCGAACTGGAGTCGACGCCGGCGGCCGGGGACGCGCCGGGGAGCGACCTGCTCGACACCGCCGCCGGGCAGGCGGTCCGAAGCGCCGACCGCGAGTACGGCGGTTTCGGAACGAACGGGCCGAAGTTCCCCCAGACCGGGCGAATCCACCTCCTGCTGCGCGCCGCCGACCGGACGGGGACGGCCCAGTACCGCGACGTGGCCCTCGAAGCGCTGACCGCGATGGCCGACGGGGGTCTCTACGACCACGTCGGCGGCGGCTTCCACCGCTACGCCACCGACCGCGAGTGGACCGTCCCGCACTTCGAGAAGATGCTCTACGACAACGCCGAACTCTCGCGGTGTTACCTCGCGGGCTACCAGGTGACCGGCGACGAGCGGTACGCCAGCGTCGCACACGACACGTTCGGGTTCGTCGAACGCGAGATGCGCCACCCCGACGGCGGGTTCTACAGCACGCTCGACGCCAGAAGCGAGGGCGAGGAGGGGAAGTTCTACGTCTGGACTCCCGAACGGGTGCGCGAGGCGGTGGAGACCGACCTCATGGCCGACCTCTTCTGCGACCGCTACGGCGTCACGGAGTCCGGCAACTTCGAGGGGTCGACGGTGCTGACGGTCAGCGAGTCCATCGACGCGCTCGCCGAGGAGCACGACCTCCACGGGAGCGAGACGGTCGAACTGCTGGACGAGGCGCGCCGCCAGGCGTTCGAGGCGCGCAGCGAGCGCCCCCGTCCCGCCCGCGACGAGAAGATCCTCGCCGGCTGGAACGGGCTGATGATATCCGCGCTCGCCGAGGGCGGCCTCGTGCTGGACGAGACGTACGCGGACCTCGCGGTCGACGCCCTAGAGTTCGCTCGCGAACGCCTCTGGGACGACGACGCCGGAAAACTCCACCGGCGGTTCAAGGAGGGTAACGTGGGAATCGACGGCTACCTCGAGGACTACGCGTTCCTCGCCCGCGGGGCGCTCGACTGCTACCAGGCGACGGGCGACGTCGACCACCTCGGGTTCGCGGTCGACCTGGCGCGCGCCATCGAGTCGGAGTTCTGGGACGACGACGCCGGGACGCTGTACTTCACGCCCGAGAGCGGCGAACGGCTGGTCGCCCGGCCCCAGGAGCTCTCGGACCAGTCCACGCCGTCCAGCCTCGGCGTCGCCGTCGACACCCTGCTCTCGCTCTCTCATTTCGTCCCGCACGAGCGGTTCGCCGACGTGGCCGAGCGCGCCCTCGAAACCCACGCCAGGACGGTCGAGTCCAACCCCCTTCAGCACGCGACGCTCTCGCTGGCCGCGGACCGTTACGCCGCGGGGTCGCTCGAGATGACCGTCGTCGCCGACGAACTGCCGGAGCGGTGGCGCGGGCGCATCGCCGAGGCGTACCTCCCGACCCGCCTCCTCTCGCGCCGCCCGCCGACCGAGGAGGGACTGGCCGCGTGGCTGGACGCTCTCGACCTCGACGAAGCGCCGCCCGTCTGGGCGAACCGGGACCAGGAGAACGACGAGCCGACGCTGTACGTCTGTCGCTCGTTCACCTGTTCGCCGCCCGTGACGGACGTCGACGCCGCGCTGGAGTGGGCGGCCGACCTCGCACCGGAGTAGCGGAAAAGCAGCCGCGTCGTCAGGCCAGCACGTTCGAGTCTATCATCTGCCGGGCGAGGTAGTCCGCGGCCGGGCGGTCCTCCTCCTCCTCGAAGCGCGCGACTTCCTCGTTTTCCTCGCCGTCCTCGCCCTGGCGCTCGACGACGACGGTCGGAATGAGTTCGACGTCGTACTCCTCGACCAGTTCGCCGTCCTTGTTCTCGTCGACCTCGTGGACCGCCACCCTGTCCTCCGAGACGCCGGCGGCGTTCAGCGCCGCGAAGAAGTCGGGGAGCTCCGAGTGACAGTCTCCGCACCAGTCCGCGCCCCAGACGTGGTAGGACACCTCGCCGATGGCGGCCTCGAACGCGTCGACCGTCTCGCTGTGTTCCGCCGCGTCCCACGTGGGATTCGGTTCGGTCGTTTCCATGTCCCCGGATTTGGCCCCGACGTAGTTAAGTGCGCGCCTTCCGGCACGGTATCGAGCGTATCACGGACCGTCACGGACGTTCGTGCACGTACTTCCGGCACCGACTGCCGCTGTCCGCTAGGGGTTTACGTTCGCGCGTCATACCGTGGACCAATGAAAGAGAGCATCCTGGACGCCGTGGGGTCGCCGCTCGTCCACGTCAGCTCTCCCGAAGGAGCGACCGTCGCGGCGAAGGTCGAGGCGTTCAACCCGGGCGGGTCGGCGAAGGACCGCCCGGCCCAGGCGATGGTCGCGGCCGCCGAACGGGCGGGCGAACTCTCGCCGGGCGACCGCATCGTCGAGCCGACGAGCGGGAACACCGGTATCGGCCTCGCTATCGTCGCCGCCGCACGGGGGTACGACCTCACCATCGTCATGCCCGAGTCGAAGTCGTCGGAGCGACGGCAGGTGATGGCCGCCTACGGTGCGGACATCGAACTCGTCCCCGGCGACATGGAGACGGCCCGCGACCGCGCCGACCGACTCACCGAGGAGACGGGCGCGATACAGCTCGGCCAGTTCGAGAACCCGGCGAACGCCGAGGCGCACTACCGGACGACCGCCGAGGAGATACTGGACCAGGTGGACGGCCGCGAAGTCGACGCCCTCGTCGTGAGCGTCGGCACCGGCGGCACCATCACCGGCACCGCCTCCCGGCTGCTGGAGGAGTTCCCGGACATGGAGGTCGTCGCGGTCGAACCGGAGCGCAACGCCGTGCTCTCGTCCGGCGAGTCCGGCGACGACGACTACCAGGGGATGGGACCGGGCTTCGTCTCCGACCTCCTCGAAACCGACCTCGTGGACGCCGTGGAGACGGTCGCGCTGGAGGACGCCGAGGACGAGTGCCGCAGACTCGCCCGAGAGGAGGGCATCCTCGTCGGTCAGTCCTCCGGCGCGGCGAGCGTCGCCGCGACCCGGGTCGCCGAGCGCATCGCGGAACCCGAACTCGACTGCCCCGAGGTGCCCGACGACTGGAGCGAGGTGGCGAGCGACGCGGACGGCGAGAACGACGCCACGGTGTCGTCCGACGGCGGCACCGAGCAGGGGTACGACGACTGCCCGCTCGTGGTCACCGTCTTCCCCGATAGCGGCGAGCGCTACCTCTCGACCGGCCTGTTCGACTGACGCCGTCTCCGACGCAACCGCGGTCGGCGACGCGTCCGCATCGCTCGGCGTCGCGCGCCCGGCGGGAGGCGGTCAGTTCCCGAACTCGGACTCGGTGACCCGGACGACGAGCGTCTCGGGGACGTCCCGGAGGTCGTACTCCGGGACCTCGCCGTCGGCCCGGGCGACGTACATCGGTTCGACGAGTTCCCCCTCGTCGGTGACGCCGTACACTTCGAGCAGGGCGTCGGTCTCGGCGGGCCGGACCTCGCCGTCCCGGATGGACGCGGCGAGGTCCCTGGAGAGCCACTCCTCGCCGCTGACGCTCGGTTCCCGGACGATGGCGTCGTCGGCGAACCGGACGAGATACCAGTTCAGGTCGTTCAGCAGCGAGACGGCCGCGCCGAGGCTGATGGTCTCCAGCTCGAGGCAGTTGCGGTACGGCTCCCGGAGGTCGTAGGTCGCGAGGGCGTCGCGCGCCGTCTCCCGGGAGAGGAGTTCGGCGCGCAGGTCCACGTCGTCGGAGCCGACGAGACAGACGCGAGTCACTGTCGATGGGTTCGGACGGCGGACCAAAGCGATTTCGACTTAGACGTCGACCAGTTCGACGTTCGCGGCGACCTCCCGGGCGCGCTCGAAGAGGTCGTCCGGTTCGGCGTTCTCGACTATCTCCAGCGTCGCGTTCGTCTCCGGGAAGTCGGGCGCGACGCGGTTGCAGCCGGCGGGAATCGTCGAGTCCCCGAACGTACCGATCTCGCGCGCGCGGTCGGTTATCTCCGTCTTGTCCATCGTGAGCAGCGGTCGATGGACGGGGAGGTCGGTCGCCGCGCTCGTGACGCCGAGGTTGCGCGCGGTCTGGCTGGACTTCTGGCCGATGGCCTCGCCCGTGACGATGCCGCAGGCGTCGACGTCGCGGGCGACGTGTTCGGCGACGCGGTACATGAACCGGCGGTAGACGAGCATCCTGGCCGGTCCGACCTCCTCGACCAGCAGGTCCATCACGTCGCCGGCGGGCGCCTTCCGGACGGTCACGTCGAAGTTCGGCGCGTACGCCGCGAGTCGCCGGACCGTCTCCATCGCGCGGGCCTCGTGGTCCGGGCCGCCGTAGTCGCCGAGGTCGAGGTAGACCGGGACGACCGGCGACCCGCGTTTCATCACCTCCCAGAGAGCGACGGGCGAGTCGATGCCGCCGCTGACGAGGCCGACGACGGGCGCCTGGCTGCCGAGCGGGAGGCCGCCCGGCCCCGCCCGCTTCTCGACGAAGACGAACGCCTCGGACTCGCGCACCTCCACCCGGAACGTCGTGTCGGGGTCTTCGAGGTCCACGGCGGGGTCGTCGACGGCGTTCCAGACCGCCTCGCCGCCCTGCCGTTCCACGTCCTCGCTGGTGAACGGCAGGCTCTTGTCCGCCCGACGGGCGCGCACGGCGAACGTGTCGCCGTCGTACAGCGCTCGGGCGGCGTCGGCGAGCGCGCTCCTGACGGCGTCGAGGTCCGGGTCGACGACCACGGCGGCGCTGGCCGACCGCACGCCGAACGTGTCGGCCGCGGCGTCGGTCGCCGCGTCGACGTTCTCCTCGTCCGCGTGGACGAGCAGGCGCGACCACCGCCGTTCCACGTCGGCGTCGACGCCCCGCGAGTCGAGCATCGCCGCGAGATTGTTCCGGAGCCGCCGCTCCATCTCCGTTTGGACCTTGCCGCTCTTCACGCCCACGTCGGCGTGCCGGACGAGGACGGTGTCGGCTCCTGGCGGATGCACGTGCGGAGATAGTCAGGTGACGAATAAACGGCCTTCGGTTCCGGCGACCGAACTCGACTGCACGGTGGGGGTCGTCCACTCCCACGAACCGCGACGCCACGCCGTCCTCCGGTATCTGCTCGACCGCGTGGCGTTCCGGGAGGCCGTCGGTCGCCCGCGGTCAGAACGTCCGCAGTTCGCCGTCGATGACCGACTCCGTTATCGAGGTCACGTCGGCGAGTTCGCGGTCGACGATGTCGACGATGTCCTCCTCGATGTCCGAGAAGCCGACGTCCTCCTCCGGGACGACCTCGGCGTCCGCGACGTGGGGCCGGTCGATGGGACGACCGATCTGTGAGAGGAGCCGAATCCGGAGGTCGCGGATGCCCTCCACCTCGTCGACGACGGACTTGGCGATTTCCGTGCCCAGCAGGTTGTATATCTTCCCGATGTGGTTGACCGGGTTCTTCCCCGACGTGGCCTCCATCGACATCGACCGGTTGGGGGTGATGAGCCCGTTCGAGCGGTTGCCGCGGCCGACCGAGCCGTCGTCGCCCATCTCCGCGCTCGTGCCGGTCGTCGTCAGGTAGATGTTCTCCTCGTCCTCGCCCGCGGTGTCGGCGGTGTTGACGTGGACGGTGACCTCGCGGTCGGTGTACTCGTCGGCGACCGAGCGGACGTAGTCCCGGACGGCCTCGACGACGGCGTCGTACTCCGCGCGGTCGGCGACGTACCGGTCGATCATCGCGGCGGCGACGGTCACGTCGATGTGGTCGCGCTGGCGTTTGCCCATTATCTTCACGTCCGGGCCGAGTACGGGGTTCTCGGCCGCGAACTCGGCGTTGAGGCGTCGTTCCGCGTTCAGGACGATCTGTTCGGTCTCGGTGAGCGGTGCGTGTCCGACGCCGAAACTCGTGTCGTTGGCCATCGGCACGGTCGCGCCGTCTTCGCCGAACACCTCCTGGAGGTCGCCGCTCCCCTCGCCGAGTTTCACGTCGAGGATGACGTCGGTACCCACGTCGAGTTCCGGAATCTGTTCGCGCAGGTACTCGCGGGCGGCGTCGAGCGCGATGGTCTCGGCCGGAATCTTGGTCCCCTCGTACTCCTTGGTCGCACGACCGACGATGAGCACGTAGATGGGTTCTATCATCTCGCCGCCGCCGAACTGCGGGTTCGCGTTCCCCGCGACGAGCTGCGTCTCGTCGGTGTTGTAGTGCAACACTTTCCCGACCCGGTCGAGGTACGCCTGTGCGAGCGCGCGGGAGACGCTCTCGGCGATGCCGTCGCAGATGGAGTCGGGGTGGCCGATACCCTTTCGCTCGACGATCTCGATCTCCTGATCTTCGACTGCCCGCCGGTCGATGGGTTCGACCTGAATGTTCCGCTCGGTCATTATCGCAGGTTCACAGCCGTAGAATCTATAACTTGCGGAAACGGTTCGCGCTGCTCGTATTACTCGCCCGCATCGTCGCCCGCGAGGAGCAGGCCGAGGTACGAGGTCCGAATCTGTTCGTCCGGGTCGAGACCCAGGTCGTCGAGGACCGCGTACGCGCCCTCGCGGGCCGCTTCGAGGTCGGACTCGTCGGCTTCGACCTCGACCTCCACGAACTCGCCGAGATCGTCGACCGCGTCGAGCGTGACGGTGTAGCCGTCGAGTTCGTAGTACTCGCGTTCCTTACGCACGGTCGCCGCCGGGTCGAACCCCAGCGCGTCGAACACGTCGTGGGCCGCATCGGCGTCCGCGACGCCGGTCTCTACCTCGCGGCGCGTCTTCGACTCCTCCTCGACCAGCGGCCCCTTGTACGTGACCACCATCTCGGCGTACCGGTCGTCCGCGCCCGCGCGTTCGTCGCCCGCCGCGTCGCCCTCGCCGCCCGCGCTCCGGCGCTGCCGGCGCACGCGCAGCGCCTCGTCCGTCTCCGCGAACTCGCGGTGGGGGGCGTCGTAGTAGACGTCCTTCTGGACGACCCGTCCGGCGGGCGTCGCGCCGAGTTCGTCCAGGCGCTCCCGGACGTCGTCGTGGTCGGCGCGCACCTTCACTTCGACCTCGTACATGGTCGAGGCGAGGCGTGTCAGGGTCAAAAGCCCTGTGCGACTCCCCGGGCACGGGCGACGGCGACCGCCGCGGCGCGACGCGTCGCGACAGACGCGCGTCTGACGCTCTCGGGAAGTTTATTACGAGTGGCTCGAAGAGATACTGTTGTGTCGCTCCGCTCCGACCCTCTCGACGAACTGTCGATTCCCGACGAGACCACCGTCGAAGAACACGACCTCGTGACCGACAGCGACGTCATCGTCGGCGCGCAGAGCACCGTCGAGTTCGGCGTGCGCGGAAACAACGTCCTCGCGGGCGAGCGAGTGACGTTCGGCGGTCACATCGAGGCGGAGGAGGACTGCCGCCTCGACCTCTGGTGCGACGTGGACGGCGACGTGCTCGTCGGCCAGGACGCCTACCTCGGCGAGCGCGTTCACGTTTCCGGGCAGTTGATGGTCAGCGGCGACCTGGACATCGGCGACGACGTCCAGATCGACGACGGGTTCGAGGCGAACGGCTGGATAGTCATCCGGAATCCGATGCCGACCATCGTCTTCCTGTTCGTCTACCTCTCCCAGTTGCTCCGCATCGGCGAGGAGGAGGCCGCCGAGAGCCTCGTCGACGAGCTGCTGGAGGGAGCCGAGGCGGACCCGCTGGTCGTCCCGCGGAACGCGAGCGTCAACGACGACGCCTGGCGCGTCTCGACGCCGGCGACCATCGGCGACGACTGCCGCCTCCACGGCAACGTCCGCGCCGAGGAGATAGCGGTCGGGGCGGGCAACGAGGTGTTCGGCAGTCTCCGCGCCCGCGGCGACATCGTCGTCGGCGAGGGCACGCGCATCCACGGCGACGTGACGACCCGGAACGGGACGGTCGTCCTCGAAGCCGACGCCGAGGTGCTCGGGGACGTCTCCTGCGACGACCTGCGGTTCCACGAGAACGCGACCGCCGACGGGACGATGCGCGCCAGCGGGGAGATGACGATGATACGGGAACGAGGGCGTCAGCCGACCCACGCCGAAGAGACGGACGGGACCGGCGCGGAGCAGGCGGACGACGCGGACTCGCCCGGCGATACCGACGCCGACGAAGCGTCGGAACCGGGCGAGGCCGATTCGGACCACTCCGCGCCGACCGGGGGGGCGACCGAAGACGGCGAACGGGCCTCGGGCGAGGACGAGACGGCCACCGCGGACGCGACGGAGTCAGGAGAAACCGCCGGCGACGGAGCCGACCCGGACGACGGGGAGACCGAGGAGTCCCGGTCGTCCGCCGGCGAGACCGGGGGCTCGACCGGCGATACCGGGGACGACGCGACCGGTGACGCCAGCGACGACGCGACCGGCGAGACGGACCGCGCCGACGGGAGCGACGAAGCCGACGATTCCGCGGACGACGGAGCCGACGACTCCGAGAGCGATGCTCACGAGGAGTCCGTCGTGCCGGAACCCAAGCGGCCGGACGGACCCGGAACCACCTCCGGGGCGTAGGCTCCGACGGGTCCGAGGCGTCCGATTACCGCGCTTCGAGCTACTTACCGCTCGAGCGACAGCACCGTCGAGAGTCGACGGTCGGTCTGCGTGTCGGTTCTCTGTTGATTTGGCGACAATATAATAAAGAACGCGCGAGTTGGTACCGAGTGCCGCATGAAAGACAGACATACACAAGGGACGTGGTATCGATGCACTCGGTCGTGTTGACCAAGGGCGTGCCGGACTTCCGCGAGGGGCAGGTGTCGTTCGACGAGGACGGACACCTCGAACGCGGGAAGACGCCCACGGTGATGAACCCGAACGACGAGTACGCGCTGCAGGCCGCCCTCCAGACGAAGGTGAAACACGGGGGGACGGTCAGCGCGATGAGCATGGGACCGCCGGGGTACGGCGACGTGCTCCGGGAGGCGATGACGGTCTACGCCGACGACTGCTATCTCCTCTCGGACCGCGAGATGGCGGCCGCCGACACCTGGGCGACCGCAATCACGCTCAGCGCGGGAATCGAGAAGGTCGGGGAGCCGGACGTCATCTTCGCCGGTTTCAAGACCGCCGACGGGGAGACGGGCCAGACCGGTCCGCAGACGGCGTGGTGTCTCGACCGCCCCATCGTCACGCACGTCGTCGCCATGGAGATCGACGAGGACGAGCGCCGCGTTCGCGCGAAGCGCCTCGTCGAGGGCGACGTCGACGAGATAGAGACGGTGGAGGCGCCGCTCCCGGCGTTCATCGTTCCCGACCCCGAGTTCGAGGCGTCCTACCGGAAGGCCGAACATCGGCTCCGGCGCAAGCAACTGAAAGCAGAAACCGAAGAACGCGCCGAGAACCACGAGGAACACATGACGACGTGGGACCACGCGGCCCTGAACCTGGACCCGGACTACATCGGGCTGGACGGGTCGCCCACCATCGTCTCCGGGGTGGACCCCATCCCGAAGGCCCCGGCGGAGCGCGACGCGACCATGGTGGACCCGGACGACGAGGCGGCCATGGGCGACGTCGTCGAGACGATGCAGACGTTCGCGGGGGGTGACTGACCGTGGCGGACATCGACCCCGACGAGCACACCGTCGACGAACTCGAATCGGAGGTCCAGTCCGTCGACGACCCCGGCGCGCTCGACGACCTGCTGACCGACGAGGAGGAAGGAAAGGACCGCGAGACGGCGAAGGAGGCCATCCAGGCCCGCATCGACGAGTTGCAGGAGGAAACCGAGGGCGGCGACGCCGCGGGCGACGCCGACCACGAGGAGGAGTACGCGGACGCCGGCGAGCGCGGCGACGACGAGAGCGAGGAAGCGGCGGAAGCGGGGAGCGACGAGGAGGACGCCGAGAGCGGAGACGAGGCGGAAGAGGCCGGAGGAGAAGACGAAGCCGGAAGCGACGACGAGGAGGAAGAGGACGGCCTCGACCGCCCGACGGCGGACAAGAGACACGTCCGGGCGCTGGAGGACGGCGTCTACCGGGACACGTACGTCTACTGCGAGACGCAGGGCGGCGAACTGCTCGACGTGTCGAAGGAGATGCTCGGCAAGGCCCGCGAGCTGATGGACGGGTACGCCGAGGACTACGGCCCGCCGGACGACGGCGGACCGAGCGACGAGGAGCGCGTCGTCGCCGTCCTGGTCGGCGACGAGATGGAAGCCCTCGCCGAGGAGGCGGTCGCCTACGGCGCGGACGTCGCGGTGTACCACGAGGACGACCGGCTGGAGCGGTTCCGGCACAAGCCCTACACCGAGATAGTAGCCGACGTGGCGCGGGGCGGGTCGCCGCCGGGCGAACCGGCGGGCGACGACCAGCCCGACTGGCGCGACTACGACAAGCCGCGGTACTTCCTCTTCCCGGCGACGAACAACGGTCGCGACCTCTCCGCGCAGGTGCAGGGCGAACTCGACTCCGGGCTGGCCAGCGACTGCTCGGGGCTGTTCATCGAGAACGAACTTATCACGAACCCCGTGAAGACGGGCGAACCCGGCGAGAAGGTGGAGTTCGAGCGCGTCCTCCACATGAAGCGCCCCGACTTCTCCGGCTTCGAGTACTCCACCATCCTGTGTCTCGACAACCCCGACCGCGAGTTCCACCCGCAGGGCTGTTCGGTCATCCCGGGGAGCTTCGAGGCGATGGACCCCGACTTCGACCGCGAGGGGATCGTCGTCGAACACGACCTCGAACTGCCCGACGACTGGTTCCGGGTCGAGGTCCCGGAGTGGGACACCCTCGACGCGGGCATCGACCTCACCGGCAACGAGGTGGTCGTCGCGGTGGGCCGCGGAATCGGCGACGACCCCACGCGGGGGCTCGAACTCGCGCTCGACCTCGTGGACGCGTTCGACGACGCCGACCTCGGACTCTCCCGGGGCGTCGTCACCGCCTCCTACGACGTCGACGGACACGTCGAACAGTACGTCGAGGAGGAGCGACAGATCGGCGAGACGGGCCAGGTCGTCGAACCCGACCTGTACGTCGCCGCGGGCATCAGCGGCGCCATCCAGCACAAGGTCGGGATGGACGAGTCCGAGACCATCGTTTCGATCAACACCGACCCCGAGGCCGACATCCGGGACTTCTCCGACTACTTCGTCGAGGGCGACCTCTTCGACGTGCTCCCCCGCCTTACCGAGGCCGTCGAGGCGGGCGAACTGGACGCGGTCACCGCCGAGGACGATGACTGACGAACGCACGACGACTGCGAACGCGACGACCGAGAACTGCGAACGAGGAACACGACGATGACCGAGGAACACGAACACTACGAGGCTGTCGTGGTCGGAGCCGGACCGGGCGGAGCGGCGGCGGCCGCGACACTGGCACAGAACGGTATCGAGACGCTCGTCCTCGAACGCGGCGTCGAGGCCGGGTCGAAGAACGTCTCCGGGGGACTCATCTACGCCGAGGAGTCCGCTCCCTACACCATCGACTCCCTGTTCCCCGGCTTCCGCGAGGAGGCGACCGAGCGACCCATCACGAACTACCGCCTCCACAACGTCGCCGGGGAGAAGGTGAAGACCTTCGACATCACCGACCTCCACGAACACGACACGGAGTGGTCCGACGCCGTCCTCCGGCGGCACATGGACTCGTGGCTCGAAGACCGGGTCCACGAGAAGACGAAGGAGACGGGCGGCGGTCTGCTGACCGACGTCAGGGTGAACGGCCTGCTCCGCGAGAACGGCAAGATAGTCGGCGTCACCTGCGACGAACTCGACCCCATCCGTGCGGACTTCGTCGTCGCCGCGGACGGCGTCAACAGCGAACTGGCGCGCGACGCCGGCCTGATGGACTGGGAGGAGCCCGAGGAGTGGTTCCAGGGCGTCAAGGCCGTCATCGACGTCCCGGAGGAGGTCATCGCGGAGCGGTTCGACGTCGACGACGACGAGGGCGAGGCCCACCTCTTCTCGGGCGACCTGTTCGAGGGCGTCCGCGGCGGCGGCTTCCTCTACACGAACGACGACTCGCTGTCCATCGGGACCGTCTTCCACCTCGACAGCCTCGTCGACGAGCGCGCGGAACCGCACGAACTGCTCGACAACCTTCTCACCCACCCCCTGCTCGTCCAGTGGCTCGACGGCCACTACGACGAGGTGGAGTACTCGGCGAAGCTCGTCCCCGACTCGAAGAAGGCGGCCCACCCCGAACCGCATCGCGGTCGCCTCGCCGTCGTCGGCGACGCCGCCGGCCAGATGCAGGCCCAGGGCCCCATCATCAAGGGCATGAACCACGCCGTGACGGCGGGCGCGCTGGCCGGCGAGGCGTTCGCCGAGGCCAGCATGCGCGGCGACCCCGACGCCGCCGGCCGACTCTACTCGAAGAAACTGAGCGAAGAGGGCGTGATGAAGAAGCTCCGGCCGCCCCAGTACCGGCTGGCGCGGACGCTCGGCGAGAACGACACCGTCACGGACCTCGCGGAGAGCGTCCTCACGTCCGGACTCGGCCGGGCCGTCCTGCGGGCCGGCCCCGTCGCCGACCAGCTGGAGAACCTCTACAGTTCGCCGTTCCTCTCGATGATGATTCCGGACACGACGACGCCGTACGTCACGCTGCCGACCGTCATCGCCGAGGAACTCGGCACCCGGGTCAGCGACGAGAGCGACGTCGAGCCCAAGAGCCTCGCCGACCGCATCGGCGACCTGACCTACGACACGGACGTGGGCAACCCCCACATCGAACTGCGCGACAGGTCGTTCGAGGCCAGCGGCGCGGCCGTGACCGCCTGTCCGGTCAGCGCCGAGGACTTCGGCGGCGGCTGCTACCGCGCCGAGACGGTCGGGACGAACGGCGACGAGGAGACGGTCGTCAGCCTCGACACCCAGCCGTGCGTCGAGTGCGGCACCTGCGCCATCGTCGCCGACACCGACTGGGAGCACCCCCGGGGCGGCAAGGGAGTCGAGTTCCGGGAAGGATGAGCGAGTACCGCGACCGCATCGCCGTCCTCGCCGAGCGCTCCCGGGCCGACCGCGAGGCGTTCGAAGCGCCCGAGAACCCGCCGGACGAGGAGCGAGCCCTGTCGTATCTCCGCGACGGCGTCGGTGACGTCGTCTCGGTGTACGTCGACGGGCGCACCGGCGAGTTCGCCGCCTTCGACGAGGTGGAGATGTCGATGCTGGAGCGGGCGCTGAACGACTGGTTCGAACTGTACGCCCGCTGTTACGGCGAGACCATCGAGGCGGAGTTCACGGTGCGAGAGGTCGCGGAACTCGTGATCGACACGCACGACGTCTCCGACGTCGCGCAACTGCTGACCCACGTCCCGGAGCGACGATAGGGACTCCCCCGGAGAACCGCGACGTTATTCGAGCGCTCCCTCTTGGCCGACGAGTTCCCAGAGCGGGTCGAAGTCGTCCGGTAGCTGGTCGCGGACCTGCTGGAGTTCGCCCTTCGGAACGACCTCCGCGACGAGGCTCACGACGGCCTGCGCGTAGTAGTTCGCGTCCTGTTGGTCCACGTTCGCGCGCTCGGCCACGCGGGAGACGAACTCGTCGTAGTCGAACCGCTGGCCGGAGTCGGCGTTCTCCAGATACCAGTCTATCTCCATCGGGAGCGGACCGGCGAGGTCGGTCGCCTCGCCCTCCTGAATCCGCTCGCCGAGCGTCGTCAGCACGGCCCGGATCGCGCGTACGGTCTTTCCTTGCGTTCCCAGTTCGAGTCGGTGCTGTGTCTGACCGATGAACTCGCTGTAATCCATGTTTCTCCCCCACCGAACACAGGTCGTCCCTGCACAAATATCGCATGGCAGCGAGGACCCGGAATCGGTACCCCCCGCCGAAGCGGAACGCGTCGCCTCGCCCCGAACCGTCGCACGCGATTCGGGACGTTTTAGCGGCGGACGCTCGTACTCCCGCGCATGCCCAAGCCGAAAGACACCTTCGACCGGCTCCACCCCTGCGACTTCTACGAGCCGGACGAACTGCTCGACCCGGACGTGATGTACACCGTCTACGAGATAGCGCGGCTCCTCCAGGGCCTCGACGTCGACGCGGAACTCGACGTCGCGGACGAGGAGATACTGCTCGACTGGGCGATTCCGTGGATAATGCGCAACTCGGAACGACTGGTCGTCGCCGAACCGCCGTCCGACGAGGAGCCGGGGTACTACGGCCTGAAGACATGAGGCTGCTCGTCGCCGGGAGCGACCGCGTCGACGCCGGCAAGACCACGTTCACCGTCGGCCTGCTGGAGCACGTGGACGGGGTCGGGTTCAAGCCACGCGCCGGCAACGACTACTGGTTCGACCACGACGACGTTCGCGAGGCCGTCGGCGGGGGGCGACTCTACGGCAAGGACGCCAGGCGAATCGCGGCCGCGAGCAGGGGGGACCGCGCGCCGGAGGACGTCAACCCGGTCCACCGGCTCTGGCAGCCCTCGCCCGGCCCCGATTCGGGGCTGCTCGGGCAGTCGCGCCGGGAGTTCCTCGTCGACCGGGTCGGCGACGGCTTCCTCGCGAACGAGACCGCCGCGGTGCCCGAGTTCGTCCGCCGGCACCTCCCGCTGGACGACGCCGCGTCGGTCGGGTCGCTCGCCGAGTTGAACGACCAGACCGAGAAGCGCCACCTGCCCCACTTCCGGGCGCTCGCGGAACGCGTCCGCGAGGCGGACCGGGCGGTCGTCGAGTCGTACAGCGACATCGCCCGGCCCATTCGGAACGTCGAGTTCGACGCGGTCGCCGTGGTCGAACCGCGCCGCGTCCGGGCGTACGACGGCGAACGGTTCGACAAGGCCTGCGACGTCGCCGACGGTAGCCCCCGCGACGGGGCGCTGGAGGAACGCGTCGAGGACGTCGTCGACCTGCTCGACCCCGCCGCCGTCGAATCGCTCCCACCGCTGTCCGACGTCGAACGCTCGGACCCGGCGGCGGTCGCGTCGGCCTACGAGAACGCCTACGAGGCGCTGCTGTCGGGGTGAGAAGGGGTCAGCGCATCCGGGCGGCCTTCGACGCGAGTTCCACGTCGTGGTAGGGGTTCGTCGTCACGCTCGGACCGTGACCGGTGTGCATCTCCCGGAGGTCCCCGTCTATCGCTCCGAGCACGCGGTCGATGCTCTCGACCAGCGCGTCACGGTCGCCCTCTTCGAGGTCCGTGCGGCCGAAGCTCCCGTTCTGGAAGACGAGGTCCCCCGCGAACAGCACGCCGGCCTCGGACGAGTGAAAGCAGAGGTGGTCGTCCTTGTGCCCCGGCGTGTGGAGCGCGCGGTAGTCGTGGTCGCCGATGGGGACGTCCTCGCCGTCCTCGATGCGGTGGTCGACGCCCGGTCGGTCGACGTCGAACCCCCACACGTCGACGTCGTAGGCGGCCTTCACGTCGTCGACGTTGCCGACGTGATCGGGATGGGTGTGGGTGAGGACGACGGCGTCCAGATCCTCGACGCGCTCCTCGATGCGTTCGACCACGTCGAAGTTCGCCCCGGTGTCCACGAGCACGGTGCGCTCGCCGTCCACGAGGAAGGCGTTGCTCGTGAACGACTGGACGCCCGCCGCGACGTTGCGAATCATGTCGCGGAGTTGGGCGCGGCGTCGTTTCCCGTTTTCGTTCCGTCGTTCGTGCGCCGCCGCCCGCGACTCCGGGTAGCCAGAGTTTTCAACCATTCGCTCGAAGGGGAGGGCGTGAAGCGTCGCAGTATCCTTCGGGCCGGAGTGGTGGGCGTCCTGAGCGCGACCGCCGGATGCACCACCGCCGCGGTCGGGACCAACCAGGGGCGCGTGGTGTCGAAGACGGTCCTCGCCGGGGGGAAACCGATAGCGGAGGACCGTCCGGGCCAGTTCTCGGTTCGCGAGGGGTACGCCGGAGCGTCCAACGCCACCGAGAGCGCGGTGAACACGATTAGCAGCACGACCACGAGCGAGGGGACCACGGACGACGAAACCACGGACGGCGAAACGTCCGGCACGACCACCGAGGAGGGGACCGCGAGCTGGAACGCCAGCGGCGGGAACCAGAGCGGCGGCGAGGACGGGACGACGCTCAGCGCCGGCAACCTCACGGTCGGCGAGGAGTTCGCGAACCACCTCCGGAAGGAGTTCGGGTCGCTCGCGTTCGTGGTCTCCATCATGCACTACAAGACGGCGTGGCCCAACGAGGCCGAGCCCGGCGAGCACAAGCGCTACACCACCTACCGGTCGCTGTTCAACCGCGTTCAGGTCGGCGAGAGCATCACGTTCCAGCCGGACCCGACCAGCACGTCGACGCTGAGTTCCGTCTCCTGCGTCGCGAAGGACCGCGAGTCGCTGCAGGTCCGGTGTTCGACGGGCGACAACGACGGGTCCCCGGTCTAATCCTCCGCGAGTTCGTCGACGAGGGTGTCGCGGCTGTAGCTCTGGAGCACGCGGTGGGAGTCCCGGAGCGTCGAGATGACGAACGTCGAGTAGGTGCGTTCGACCTCGTCGATGGCCTCGAAGTCGCTGATGAGTCGCTCGACCATCTCCCGGTCGGAGAGGTGAGCGACGAGGATGAAATCGGTCTCGCCCATCGTGAAGTACGCCTGCGTGACGCCCTCGACCTCCAGCAGCTCCTCGCCCACGTCCTCGTACGTGCCGCTGTAGTCGGCCAGGACCTCCACGACGACCGTGACGCCGAGGCCGAACTTCTCCAGGTCGATGTCGTAGAGGTCGTTCTCGATGATGCCCTCGTCCCGGAGATTGTTCAGCCGGTAGTGGATGGTCGAGACCGGGATGTCCGTCGCCTCGTGGAGCACCTCGGGACTCCCGGTTTCGAGGTCCGAGATGGCCTTCAGGAGCGTGATGTCGCGTTCGTCCATCGCTCTCCCGTTGTCGTTCGGGATAATTAACGTCGGCCCTTCGCGGTCGTCTACCGTGGAGCGGTCGTTCGCTCGCGGGAATCCGAACACTGACCTGCGCCGCCGCCCTCGACGTCGGTATGTCGAAGCGCGCGCTCGAACGCCGCCTCGCCGAGGTCCGGGGCTTCGAGGACCCCCGGTTCGAACTGGAGCAGTACGCCACCCCGGCCGACCTAGCGGCGCACCTCGTCCACCTCGCGGACGTGCACGGTGACGTCGCCGGGAGGACGGTGGTCGACCTCGGCGCGGGGACCGGCGTGCTCGCGCTGGGAACTGCGACCCGCGACCCCGCTCGCGTCGTGGCCGTCGACGTCGACGAGGCCGCCCTCGACCGCGCCCGCGAGAACGAGCGCAGGGTCGCGCCCGCGGTCGGCGTCGACTGGGTCCGGGGCGACGCGACTCGCCCGCCGCTGTGTCCCGCCGGACGAGGCGCGGACGCCGGGGTGACGGTGCTGATGAACCCGCCGTTCGGCGCACAGCGGGGCAACGAGCACGCCGACCGCGCGTTCCTCGACGCCGCGGCGTCCCTCTCCGACGTCTCCTACTCGATACACAACGAGGGGAGTCGCGAGTTCGTCGAGGCGTTCGCAGGGGACGCAGGCGGTGAGGTGACCCACGCGTTTCGCGCGGAGCTACCGCTCGAACGGCAGTTCGCGTTCCAGCAGGAGCAGCGACGCGTGCTGGACGCCGAGGTGTTCAGGGTCGAGTGGCCGCCGTCGCGGACGAGCGACGGAGGGAATCGGGGCGGGCAGTGAGAGCGGTCGGGGACGCGACGTAGTCCGGTCAGTTGTAGCTCTCCTTTTTGGCCACCCGGACCCGGGTGTCGTCGACCCGGGCGTAGACGACGCCGTTCTCGCGGGTGAACCGGACCCCCTCGACCGACACGGTGGCGTTGGCCGTCGGCAGCGGCCGGGAGGCGACCGTCGTGCTACCGTTCGTGAGTCGCAGGCGGAACGGGTTCTTCCGGGGGTCGTCAGCCGGAACGATGGAGACGTTCATGCCCGCCACCACGGGGTCGGCCGTCGCCGGGTCGGAGGCGTAGGCGTGACGCCACCCGTCGTCGGCCGGACGCAACCAGACCTGGTACGCGGCGCCGCCGCCGACCGCCGACCAGCCGATGCGTCGCGCGAACACCGTCTCGGCCCAGCCGACCCCGCCGACGCGGACGGCCCTCCTTCCGGCGAACGCCAGTTGTCCTTTGGTCACCTCGCGGGTCCACACCTCCCGCTCCTCGTTGACGACGATGACGCCGCTGGTGTCGACGCTGGTCGTCTCCCCGCCGACGGAGACGTCCACCACGCTCACCTTCTGGTTCGGTACGTCCTCGGCGTACAGTACGGTGTAGTCGCGGACCTGCACGCCGGTCGCACCCTCGACGTTGCCGTCGCCCTGGACGGTCGTGAGGTTCACCGGCACCGCGACGCCGGCCATGACGATGAGCGGAACGAACACCAGAACGGTCCCCGCCTGCCGCGCGCCCGGTCCGAACGAGGTAGCGTCGTGGGTCCGTACCGCGAACGTGACGAGTGCGGCCAGCGCCAGCACGAACACGATTCCCAGCCCGCGGAACAGGACGTACGTCTCCACGCCCCGGTACCACCACAGCGCCCAGAGCGACAGCGACGTCGCCACCAGCAGCGTCCCGGTCCACGTCCGGAGCGCCGGCGGCGCGGCCCGGTCGCGGAACCGGAGGACGAGCAGACCGGCGACGACCCCGAGGAAGAATCCGAGCGCGTGGCCCTGGACGGCGATGCCGAACCACCAGGGTTTCGAGTAGCTGGCGCTTGCACCCTGGACCACCAGCGGGTTCTGGAGCGCCTGGTAGGCCGTCTGGACGACGCCCTGGGCCGACAGCGCGACGACCGTCCCCAGCGGATACCGCACGAGCGCGAACCCGATGAACGCGAACAGAACGCCGGAGAACCCGATGATGGGGCCCCAGGCGAACAGGCTGGTGCAGAGCCCGACGACGCCGACGCCGAGCGGGAAGAGGACGAACGCGCGAAGCCAGGGGTTCGTCCGCCACGACCCGAACGACTGCTCGCCGCGCCGGGTCGGGTAGTGGCCGACGTAGTACTCCGCCAGCGGCGCGACGGCGAGCGTGCTCGTCACGTTCCCCAGCAGGTGTCCCGGCCCGGCGTGGGAGAACGGCCCGAGCACGACGCCGAGCGGGTAGAGGTACGACCAGGACGCGAACGCGACCGTGACGGGGTTGCGCCAGTGCTCCCAGCCGTGCTGGACGAACAGGTACACGCCGACGACGAAGGTGACCGAGACCAGCGTTCCCCAGGGGACGCCGAGCAGGAACCGCTTCCGCAGCCTCGCACTCCAGCGACCGTTCGGACGGTCCAGCGCCCAGACGACGAGCAGCGAGACGACCAGGCCGACCGGGATGGCGACCCGCATCGGCCATCCGTCGAACGGAGAAGCCATACGCGGACTGTGTGACCACGGGGATATAAATGAACACGTATCGGTCGACTGACCGGATTGAGAGAGGACGACGACCGTGCCGACGGGGCAGCCCCCGACGGGATGGCGACTTCGAAAGGAGTAATTCCGGAGGTCGCGAACCAGGACGCATGGTCGACGTTCCAGACGAGGGCGACGTGGCGACGTACTCGCGGACGTTCACCGAACGGGAGGTCGAGCAGTTCGCCGACCTCTCCGGTGACCGGGGAACCCACCACGAGGGCGACCGTCCGATGGTTCACGGGCTACTGACGGCGACGCTTCCGACGAAGATCGGCGGCGACATGGACTACGTGGCGCAGTCGATGGAGTTCGAGTTCCGGCGGCCCGTCTACGTCGGCGAGGAGGTCTCCTGTGAGTCGCGCGTCGAACGCGTCGACGAGCGCGACGACCGGTACGAGATGGCGGCGACGTTCGTCTGCCGGAACGCGGACGACGAGGTGGTTCTCGACGGCCGAACCGAGGGCGTGATATTCCGGTGACGCCGACCGTCGGAGTCTACTGGTCGAACTCCGGCAGGTCGTCCGGCGCGTCGAACTCCGCCTCCCAGTCGACGTAGTCCCGTTCGAGCACGTCGCAGACGGTCTGACCCAGTTCGGTCAGGGAGGCGTTGATGGAGGAGACGGCGTTCCAGGAGTCGAGGTCGGGGTGGACGTCCCGCTCCTGCCAGTCCTCCGGGATGCCCGGAGCGTGGTAGCCGACGCGGTCGGCGAAGTCGTCCCAGAAGAAATCGAACTCGTAGAACAGGTCGAGGTCGCGGGCCGTCTCGAACTCCCGTTCGTCGAGGTCGGTGTGCTCGGCCCACTGGTCGAACGCCTCGGTCCAGGCGCCCTCCCGGAGGAACGTCTCCAGTTCGTCGCGCCGGTAGTTCGTCTCACCGTCGACTGACACGTCCTCGTACTGCTGGATGTCCGCCTCGGCCCGTAGCTCCGGCGGGTCCGGCACCGCAACGTCGAGTCCCATGCGCCACGATAGGACAGGCCCCCGGATAAGCGTTCCTTCGGCGAGAACCGTTCGCCACAGGGCCGCGAACGCCGCCCCCACGGTCGGTGCGGACTCCACCGACCGTCGACACGAACTCACCCGACGGTCGGCGCAAATCGGCTCTCCACCGTCGAGTTACAGCGCCTGTGAATCGGCACCCTAACCGGCCGTAATCCTCGTTGTGAACGCCGAAAGAAGGCCGATACGCAACGCTCGTCGGTGGACGGTCACGGCGTTTTATGCCGAGAGTCGCCGGACGGTAGTGCGAATGAGGAGAACCACACTGACACGAACGGTCGCAGTCGGACTGGTAACGCTGCTGCTCGTCGGCTACGCCGGAGCGGGTGGCGCACTCGCGGCGCAGGAGACGACGACCGAGACGACGGCGGAAACGCAGGAGGGCGGCGACGGTGACGCGAACGTCAGGGTGGCGCACATGTCCCCGGACGCCCCGCCCGTCGAGGTGTTGGTCGACAACGAGACGGTCGTCGAGAACATCGCGTTCGGTAACGTGACCGACTACCTCGCCGTCTCCGCCGGGGAGCACAACGTGACGATTCGGGCGGCGGGCGACCCGAGCACCGTCGTCTTCTCCGGAGAACTGACGTTCGACGCCGGATCACGCCGCACCATCGTCGCCGCTGGCGAGGTCACCGACGAGGGGACGACCGACTTCGAGCCGGTGATTCTCGAAGACGACTTCACCGTCCCCGAGGAGAACGCCTCGGTCAGGCTCGTTCACGTCTCGCCTGACGCGCCGCCCGTCGACATCACGGTCCAGGAGACGAACGCGACGCTGTTCGACAACGTCTCCTTCCGGACAGCCACGGAGTACACGGAGGTCGCGCCCGGCAATTACACGGTTCAGGTCAGGCCCGCGACCGCGAACGACTCCGGCGAGGTCGTCCGGACGTTCGACCTGTCCGTCGAAGGCGGTACCGTCTACACCGCGTTCGCGGCGGGGTACTTGAACCCCGACGACGCGCCGGCCGACGTGCCGTTCCAGCCGATAATCGTCGTCGACGCCGGCGGCGCGGCGAACGAGACGACTGCAGCGGGCACGACCCAGGCCGCGAACGAGACGACCGAGACGGGAACGACGACCGAAGCGACGGGAACCGAAACCACGGAGGCGACCGGCACGACTGCGGCGGCCGGAACGACGACCGCCGCGGGGACGGTGACCGGCACGACCACCGCCGGCGGCGCGACGACGACCGACGGCAGTTACTGACCTCCGGCCTCGAACTTCGACCGGCGAACCGGGATTTCCGCCGTACGAACAGACGGCCGTAATTCTCGTTACGAGTGCGTCCAGCGGGCCGTTCCGCGGAGTACCGGGCTCTTTCTGCCGTGGACGGTCTCACCGTTTTAATGACGGACCCGTCGAATCGGCGACTCGATGAGGGAGAATAATTCGAAACGAACGCTGAGTATTGCGCTCGTAACGCTGCTACTCGTCGGTTACGCCGGAGCGAGCATCGGACTGTCGACGGAGCAGTCGGATAGCGCAGACGGCGATGCGATGGTCCGCGTGGCACACATGTCGCCCGACGCACCGCCCGTCGACGTGCTCGTCGACGGCGAGACGGCCGTCGAGAATCTCTCGTTCGGCAACGTCACGGAGTACACGGCCGTTCCCGCGGGCGAGCGGAACGTGACGATTCAGGCGGCGGGCGACCCGAGCACCGTCGTCTTCTCGGGGAACGTCACTTTCGAGGCCGACACCAACTACACCGTCGCCGCGACGGGCGAGATCTCCGAGAACGCGACGACCGAGTTCGCGCCGGTGGTGCTCGAAGATAACTTCACCGTCCCCGAGGAGAACGCCTCGGTCCGACTCTTCCACGCGTCACCTGACGCGCCGCCCGTCGACGTGACCGTCGAGGAGACGAACGCGACACTGTTCGACAACGTCTCCTTCCAGAACGCCACCGACTACGTCGAGGTCCCGGCGGGCAACTACACGCTGGAAGTCCGGCCCGCGACCGCGAACGACTCCGGCGAGGTCGTGGCGACGTTCAACGTCACTCTCAACGAGAGCACGGTGTACACCGCGTTCGCAGCAGGGTACCTGAACCCCGACGACGCGCCGGCCGACGTGCCGTTCCAGCTGTTCTTGGCCATCGACGCCACGGCGGAGAAGAAGACGACGACGGCGGCGCCAGCGAAGACGACGCCGAAGGAGACGCCACGCAAAACGACGCCGAAGGAAACTCCAGAGAAGACCACGCCGAAGAAGACGACGCCGAAGGAGACCCCACGTAAGACTACACCGAAAGAGACGCCAGAGAAAACGACGCCGAAGAAGACGACGCCGAAGGAAACGCCAGTGAAAACGACGCCGAAGGAGACGCCACGTAAGACCACGCCGAAGGAAACCCCAGAGAAGACCACGCCGAAAGAGACGCCGAAGAAGACTACTCCAAGAGAGACCACGCCGAAAGAGACGCCAGAGAAGACGACGCCCAAGGAAACCCCAGAGAAAACGACGCCGAAGGAGACACCACGTAAGACCACGCCGAAGGAAACCCCAGAGAAGACCACGCCGAAAGAGACCACACCGAAGGAGACGACGAAAGAGACGCCAAAGAAGACGACGACGATAGAGACGACGACGAACGAGACGACGAAGACCACGTTGGAGAAACCGGAGAAACCCAAGAAGCCTGAGACGCCTGAGACGCCGGAGAAGCCAGAGAAACCTGAGAAGCCGAAGAAGGACGGCCAAGAGCCGCGGAAGAAGACCGCTACGACGAAAGGCAACGGCTACTGAACGCCGACGTTTTTCTTCCGACGGTTCGGTTCACAGACGTAGAGTACGCGGTAGGGAGCGTCGACGAGTTGCTCGGACGCGACGGCGTCGGTGACGCCGAACGGGTCGAGCGGCTTCCGACGTGGACCACCGCGCGGTCGTCGTGCGCGCCAAGGCGCGAGTCGCTGGTCGCTGGGTCAGCCCTCGATGCGCTCGGCGATGGAGTGGAGTTCCTCCATGCGTTCCTTCTTGGCGGCGTCGCGGAGCGACTGCTGGTTCTCCGTGGGGCAGTCGAGGTCGGGGACGGGCGTGGGCGTGCCGGACTCGTCCAGCGCGACGAACGTGAAGAAGGAGGTCGTCGTCTCGCGCTCCTCGCCCGTCCGGGGGTCTTCGGCGCGGACGTTCACCTTCACGTCGACGCTGGTCCGACCGGTCGAGAAGACGAACGCCTCGACGACCGCGACTTCGCCGAGGTCGATGGGGCTGATGAAGTCGACGTGGTCCATCGAGGCGGTCACGCACTGCTGGTTCGAGAACCGCATCGCCGCGATAGCTCCGCAGATGTCCATCCAGTGAAGCACCACGCCCCCGAGCGCACGCCCGAGGTTGTTCGTGTCGTTCGGCAGGAGCAGCTCGGTCATCTCCGTGTACGAGTCCATCAGCGTCGCGCTGTCGCTCATGGCCGGACGTTCGCGTGACGCTCACTTAGTTCGTCGCGTTCCGGACGACCCGACGCCGGAAAGGACGTTCCGCGACACGGCCTCACTTAAAAAGTGAAGCATTGAACGGACACGGGGATGGGGCTCGGTCCCCTCGTGTTCAGTATGTCAGGAATGACACTCTCCGAGAACCCCGAACCGATCGCCTCGTCCCGGCATTCCTGGGGCGACGACACGTCGCTCGTCCAGACCGTCGTCGAGACGCTAGAGGCGGCGACCGGGCAGCCCTCGGAGTCCCTCGCGCCGCTCCACCATTACGTGGACGTGGACGCTCTCGAAACCGTTTTCGGCCCGCGGCCGAACGGAGTAGGGCGATCCGTCGCCGGCCAGATATCCTTCACGGTCGCCGAACACGAGGTCGTCGTCGAGAGCGACGGCCGCGTCCTGGTCAGGTCCGACGAGTGACGCGAGCGAGGTAGCCGAACCCGGTACTCGTCCGGAGACGGCCTCGCAGGGCGCGTTTCTATTCCCGTGTAGCCGTGACGTGAATAACTGTCTTCTCACCGACAACGGTAAAAACGGAGGGTGAGAATGTGGACTGATGACCGACCAGGACCCGCCGTCGTCCGAGAACGGCGACGGGAGCGTGCGCGTCGTGGGGACGGCCCACGTCTCCGCCGAGAGCGTCGAGCGCGTCGAGGAGGCGGTCGAAGACGACCGACCGGACACCGTCGCGGTCGAACTCGACGAGGGGCGGTACAAGCAGATGCGGGGCGAGATGTCCGACGACCTCGAACCGACCGACCTGCTGCACGGCAACACCGTCTTCCAGTTTCTCGCCTACTGGATGCTGTCGTACGTCCAGACGCGGATGGGCGAGCAGTTCGACATCGAACCCGGCGCGGACATGAAGGCGGCCATCGAGGTGGCCGAACGCGAGGGCAGCGACGTCGCCCTGGTCGACCGAGACATCCAGACGACCATCCAGCGGTTCTGGGCGCGGATGACCGGTCGGGAGAAAGCACGGATGGTCGGCAGCCTCGCGCTGGGCGTCACCGACCCGCTGACGCTGGGACTGCTCGGCGGTGCGATCCTCGGCACGTTCTTCGCGCTCCTGTTCGGAATCTTCTTCGCGCCACTGATCGGCGTCGGCGAGTTGCTCACGCTCGGCGCGAACGCCGGGACGCTCGAACTGTTCGGGGCCGTCGTCGGCGGTGGCGTCGCCGGCCTCGCGCTCGGCGCGTTCGCGCTCTCGATGGGTCTCACCCGGCGCTACGACGTCGTACTCGCTGGCGGCGCGCTCGTCGGCCTCGGCGTCGGTGCGGCGGTCGGCGTCGGTGCCATCGCACCCGTGCTGGTCGGGGCTCCGACGCTCGAATCCATCGGTGCGGTCGCGTTGCGCTCGCTGGTCGCCATCGCGGCCGGCGTCGGCGTCGGCCTCGTCTTCGGGCTCGTCGCCGGCTTCGTCATGGGTACGGGCGTCGAGAGCGAGGCGGAACTCGACGAGGAGTTCGACGTCGAGGACCTGACCGACAGCGACGTCATCACCGCCATGATGGAGGAGTTCCGGCGCTTCTCGCCGGGCGGCGCGGAGGCGCTCATCGACGAGCGCGACGCGTACATCGCGCACAACCTCGTCGACCTGCGGAACGCGGGAAAGGACGTCGTCGCAGTCGTCGGCGCCGGTCACCGCGCCGGCATCGAGGAGTACCTCGAACGCCCCGAGACGCTGCCGCCGATGGAGTCGTTGACCGGCACGGAACGGGGCCGGCGCTTCTCGCTCTTCAAGCTGTTCGGCTACCTGGTCTCCGCCGGTTTCGTCGCGTTCTTCGTCCTGCTGTTCATGGCCGGCGTGCGGAACGCCTTCCTCATCAAGGTGTTCGCCGCCTGGTTCCTCTTCAACGGCATCTTCGCGTTCTCGCTGGCGAAGCTGGCGGGCGCACACTGGGGGAGCGCGCTCGTCGGCGGCGCTATCGCGTGGCTGACCAGCGTCAACCCGCTGCTCGCACCCGGCTGGTTCGCGGGCTACGTGGAACTGAAGTACACCCGGGTCAACGTCGCCGACATCGCGACGCTGAACGAGATAATGAGCGACGAGGAGAGCCCCATCTCCGACCTCGTCACGCGGATGATGGACGTGCCGCTGTTCCGGCTCATCGCCATCGTCGCCATGACGAACCTCGGGAGCATGATAGCGACGTTCATGTTTCCCTTCGTCGTGCTCCCCATCGTCGCCCCGGGAATCGGCGGCGTCGACCGCATCACGGAGCTGATGATACGAGGCGCACAGAACAGCGCCGACCTCATCGTGGAGGCGCTGACGTGAACTTCAGCGGCCGCGAACTCCGGGACCTGCTGGTCGCGTGGCTCGCGCTCGGCGTCGCGTTCGCGTTCTTCCTCGAACGCGACCTCGTTCGGGCGCTGATGCAGGGAGGTGCGCCACCGTCGCAGTTCCTGTCGGCGCTCGTGCTCTCGCTGGTCACGGCCGGCGTCGGCTTCCTCCTGCACGAACTCGCGCACAAGGTCACCGCCATCAGGTTCGGGCAGGCCGCCGAGTTCCGCGCCGACTACGGCATGCTGTTTCTCGCCGTCGCGGGCGGCCTCGCCGGCTTCCTCTTCGCCGCGCCCGGTGCCGTCTACCACCGCGGTCGAGCCACGCTCCGGGAGAACGGCCTCATCGCGCTCGCCGGCCCGGCGACGAACGTCGTACTCGGCGTTCTCTTTTTCCCCTTTATCTTCCTCGGACCGGGCTTCGTCTCCGAGGTCGGCTACCGCGGCGCGCAGATCAACTTCCTGCTCGCTGGCTTCAACATGTTGCCGTGGGGGCCGCTCGACGGGAACACGGTTCGCAAGTGGAGCACCGTCGCCTTCGTGGCCGCGCTCGTTCCGACCGTCGGCGTCGGCCTGTTCGCGCTGCTGATTATGTGACGTCGGCGTCGAGCACGACCTGCTCGTCCGTCACGTCCTCCATCTGGGACTCCTGGAAGGTGTACTTCTCCCCCTCGACGTTCAGAACGGACAGGGCCTCGTCGGACGCGTCGTCGGCGACCGCGACGTAGGCGACGCCCTGGTCGACCTTTTCGACGGTTCCGAGCGTCTCGCCGTCCCGCGTGGCGACGTCCTTTCCCTTCTCGCTCTCGGTCAGCGTCGGTTCCATACCGGGACGACGCGGGCGGTCGTCAAGGGTACTGTGGGCAATCGATGACACGATTCGCTGTGCGGTCGACGCCGCGCAGCCGCGAGGCCCCGTCCCCGTTCGGGCGGGATAGGTACAACGGCCGTTTGACTCTCGACAATCTACTTACCAGTACGCGTCGCGTTCTCACGTATGCGACGCAGAACCCTCCTCACCGGCGTCGCGGCCGGTCTACTGTCCGGTTGCGTCGGCTCGCCCGGAGCCGGTTCCGGTCCGGAACCGACCGGTTCGACGTCCGGCGGAACCACGACCAGTACCACGACGAACGACGGGACCACGACCGCCGTCCCACCGGATGCGCGGTACGCCGTCACGAACTTCTCGGTCGAGACGGAGAAGGTCGCGCCGACGGTGAAGTACGCGCTGGAGACGACGAAGGTGTACTCCCGCGAGGCCGCGCTGGCGGAGGTGGACGCGAGCGATATCGCCGTCGTGTCGGAACTCTCCGACCCCGACGTGCGCGAGACCATCGCGGCAGCAATCCGGAACGGAAAACTGCGGACCGACGACGTGCCGGCGGGACTCGACGACGCGCTGGAGCGCTACGCCTTCTTCACGGGCGTGAACGCGGACGGCGGCACCCACACCCACTACGGGCTGAAACTGTACCGCCTCTCGCCATCGTCGTCGCCGCAACTGCGGTTCGACGCACGTCCCGTAGACCGGGGCGTCGCGCCGGACGACCCGGGCGAGATAGCGTTCGCCGTGACGAACGAGGGCGAGACAACCCAGGAGATATTCAGCGGTACCGTCCCGCCGTTCGGCGTCCTCCGGGCCGAGACACGCGACGCCGACCGGCGGTTCCTCCTCTGGCGCGACTACGAGGAAGAGGGCTGCGCGCAGGTGGAGAACGGGCGCGTCCGGGCCGTCTGCGACATCGGGAAGCTCACCCCCGTCGAACCCGGCGAGACGGTGACGAAGCGGTACGAACTCCGCCCGGGAATCCCGGGGATGGAATTCGGCAGCTACGTCGTCGACGGGACGCTGAGCTACAGCTCGGAGATGCAGGAGCCGTCGACGGAAGTCGAGTGGTCGGTGAACTTCGCGCTCGAAGCGCGGTGACGGCCGTTACAGCACGCCCATCGCGTCGAGCCGTTCGGGCAGGTAGGTTTCGGTGACGAAGTCGAGGCCGTGGGAGGCGAGCGCCTGCTGTTCGGACTTCTTGTTTATGTCGAGCTGGAGCTCTATCTGCTCCTCCCAGTAGTCGGTCTGGAAGCGCGGGTCCTCGAGTTCCGATTCGAGGGCGTTCACGTCGGAGTCGCTGAGGGGGTCGGTCGGCAGGTCGTACTCCACGATGTCCTCCGGCTGGATGCCGATGAACCGCGCCTCGGGGGTGGCGAGGTAGTCGCTCAGGTGTGCGGACTTGATGGAGCCGTACGCCACCGAGCCAAAGATGCGGTACGACCACGGGTCACCGTCAGTGAACACGGTGACTGGGAGGTCGAGTTCGTCGTGTAGACGCCTGGTGATGCGGCGGGTCGCCCGCGCAGGCTGTCCCTTCAGGTGGACGATGAGGGCGTTGTACTCGTCGTCGAAGCCGTTCTCGACGAGGCGGTCGCGCATCCCACCGGTCTCTACGGCGAGGATGAAGTCGGCGTCGTTGTCGAGGAACTCGATGGTGTCGGGGTTGTTCGGAATCTGGTAGCCGCCCTCGCCCACGTCCTCCTGACAGTGAATCTCGCGCTCGCCGCGTCGAGTCTGCTCGCGGAGGTGCAGCGGTCCCATGATGGTCGCGCCGGACTCCTCGGGGCGCATGTGGAAGTCCTCGCGGGTGACCTCCGAGACGATCTCCAGGTCCTCGACCAGCTGGTTCGACTCGTCCTGGTCGGAGAACTGCGCCTCGTCGGCGTCCCAGGACTCCGAGAGGTAGTAGAGTTCACGCAGGGTCGACGAGCGGTCCTCCTCCAGTTGCGTGGCGAGGAACTCGATGGTGTAGACCGCCTTCATCAGCTTCTGGGCACCGCGAACGCTCTTCGCGCTGCGGGTGCTCTGGCGGTCGCCGTACACCCAGACGTCCTCGTCCTCGTCGTACTCGATGTTGCTTTTCGTCCGCGTCGGCAGGCTCATCCGCGGCACTTCGCCCTGTTCGAACTGGTCGTAGAACTCCGCCGCGAGTTCGATGAGTTTCTCGCGCGCGTCTGCGTCTGTGTCTGCGCTCATGATTCGTCGGTGATGGTGAGTTTCTCGCTCTCGACGCCGTCGACGTTCACGTCGAACGACGCCTCCTCGTCCGTTTCGTACTGCAGTTCGACCGTCTCCCCGCTCTCGACGGTCGGCGACCACTGGACGAACCACTCCTCGTCCATGTCGACCGCCGTCGCGCCGTCGGAGAGGTTCCGCGGCTCGGCGGAGACGATGTCGGTCACGTCGACCTCCTCGTTGCGGTCGGTGTGATTCTCGACCGAGAGGGTGACGACGCCGTCCTCTACCTCGCGCTCGACGAGGACGTTGTTCATGATCCGTGCCAGCGCGTCCCCGTACTCCGGCTCCTCCTGGTCAGTCACCTCGGCCAGCTTCGTCGCCATCTTCGGGAGGATGGAGGCGATGACGTTCTGCTTGCGCTTGCGCTGCTGGAGCGACCGGCGCTTCTTGAGGTACGACTTCAGGTCGCGAGCCGCCTCCCGGATTGCGAGCTCTATCTCGTCTTCGATTTCGGGGACGTTCGCGACGGCGTCCTTGCTCTCGCTGGTGAACGGCACGTTCGTCGACGCGACGTGGACCATGATGACGACCGGTCCGTTCGGAATGCCGCTACCGCCCGGCTGGTCCAGGTTGTAGTTGCGCCAGCCGATGGACTTCACCACGTCTGTCGTCGCGCACGCACCGCGCTGGTACACCAGCGGGACGCGGTTGGCGAACCGCAGCACGTCGGCCTTCCCCTCGCTTTCGAGGTCGCCGCCGTAGGCGATGCCGGCCTCGACGATGAACGGGTCGCCGCCGTGGACGTCGGCCTCGCGGGTCGAGGCGGCGTAGAAGTCCGCGTCGAACTCCTTTCGGAGGCCGGCCTCAACCAGTTCCGCGGTGATGGGCGAGAGGCAGTCGGTCGGCGGCGAGATGATGTCCGTCTCTCGCATCGCCGTCAGCAGTTCACTCGTCGCGTCGCGGTCGTCCGCCAGTTCGCGCACGAGCGGCACGTCGTCCGGGACGGTCACCGTCGACTCCCAGACCGCCTCGACGACGTTCTCGCGGGCCGTCTCGCCGACCGTCGCGTCCGCGTACTCCTCGGTGTTGTCCGCGGCGCGGTCGACGAACTCGGCGAGTTCCGGGCGCGTGAGGCGGTCGGTCCCGTCGTCGCGGTCGAACTGCGAGGCGAGGCGCTCCGCGAGCGCCCGGACGGTCTCGTCGTCCTTCTGGGTCGTCGTCGCCGCGTCGACGTGTCGGTAGAGGTCCGAGACACGGTCGTCGGTGACGGCGTCCCACGCCGCGTCGACGGCGTTCGCCTGGACCGTGTCGCCGAACGTCGCGCCGTGGTCGTCGCCGACTGCCTCGGCGACCTCGGATACGGCGTCCCGGAGCTGGCTGTGTGCGATCGGTTCGCGTTCGCTCACTTCGGCGGCGACGCGCTCGGCGAACGCGGCCGTCGCGTCCGCACCCTTGTTCGCCACCGCGTCGACGACGGCGGATTCCACGTCGGCGTCATCGTGCGCCTGCGGACCGGACCACGCCATCTCGCGGCCGAAGTAGCGGTCGCGGAAGTTGTCGACGATGTTGTCGGCGGTCTTCCGGCCGACGCGGGTGAACTCCTCCTGGACGAACCCGGAGATGCTGTGGGAACTCGTCTCGGCCAGCATCTTCAGGACGGTGCCGAGTTCGACGCCGTGGGGGTGTGGCCGGATTTCTTCGGTCTCGGCCGGCATCTCGTACCCGTCGGCGCGCTCGAACACCTGTTCGTCGTCCATGCTCGGCTCCTTGAACCGGATGCGAGCGTGCGGGTTGACGACCGCGGTGTGTTTGATGTACCGGAGAAGCTGCTGTCGCGCCCGCATGTTCGCCTCCATCTCGAGCTCGATGCGAGTGCCGTGGGTCGGGTTGAGGTCGCTCTCGCCCGGCGAGAGGTCCCGCTCCGTCTTTATCTCCGGTTCGTTCTCGTCGGTGTCGATGATTAGTTCGAAGTACTCCGCCGACGAGCTGTTCTCCGTCCGGCTGGTGACCTTCGCGGGCTTCCCGCTGGTCAACTGGGCGTACAGGACCGCCGCCGAGATGCCGATACCCTGCTGGCCCCGCGACTGTTCGCGCTTGTGGAACCGCGAGCCGTACAGCAGTTTCCCGAAGACGTTCGGAATCTGCTCGCGGGTGATTCCGGGACCGTTGTCCTCCACGACGAGGCGGTAGTAGTCGCCCGCCTCCTCGATCTTGACGTAGATGTCCGGCGGGTCGAGACGTGCCTCCTCGGTGGCGTCGAGCGCGTTGTCGACGGCCTCCTTGACGGCGGTGACCAGCCCTCGGGCTCCGCTGTCGAACCCGAGCATGTGCTTGTTCTTCTCGAAGAACTCGGCGATGGAGATCTGGCGCTGGCTTTCGGCCAGTTCCTCGGCGATCCCCTCGTCGCCGAGCGTCGACTGCATGGAAGGCATTCTTCGCCTGTACTTATTGGCGGGGAGCATAAAACTGCCCGGATGGGGCGTGGTGAAAGTGAAAGTGGGACCGAGACGCCGGCGAGAGGGAGTTTTCGACCCTTCCCCCGACGGTCGGGAGGACTTCGTCGCCGGGAGCCACCCGCGTCCAACGACCGCATCTGCGACCGGGTTTCCTCCGCCGGAGACGGTGTCGGACGAATCTCGGCACTCGGCACTTCGTCCACCCGTTCCTTAAGATAATTTTACAAATCTCGCGCGCGCGTGCGTGAGCTTTATCAGGGGCCAGGCTCTACGATAAATCAGGATTTATGAGTGACGCAAATGAGTACGGAGCCGGGCAGATACAGGTGCTCGAAGGGCTGCAGGCCGTTCGAAAGCGCCCGGCGATGTACATCGGTTCTACAGACTCTCGCGGACTACATCACCTCGTGTTCGAGGTCGTCGACAACTCCATCGACGAAGCGCTGGCGGGTCACTGCGACTCCATCGACGTGACGGTCCACGAGGACCACTCCGTCAGCATCGTCGACGACGGTCGCGGCATCCCCGTCGACACGCACGAGGAGTACGACAAACCCGCGGTCGAAGTCATACTGACGGTCCTCCACGCGGGAGGGAAGTTCGACAACAAGTCCTACCAGGTCTCCGGCGGACTCCACGGGGTCGGCGTCTCCGTAGTGAACGCCCTCTCCCAGCGCCTCGAAGTCGAGGTCAGGCGGGAGGGCGTGCTCTGGCGACAGACGTTCGAGCGCGGCGAACCCCAGGGCGAACTGGAGCAGGTCCGGGAACTCGACGACGACGAAGAGACGGGCACGGAGATACGGTTCTGGCCCGACGAGGAGATATTCGAGACGACGGAGTTCACCTACTCGACGCTGGAGACCCGGCTTCGAGAACTCGCCTTCCTCAACTCGGGCGTGCGGATATCGCTCGACGACGAGCGCGACGAGGAGTCGGGCGACACCTTCCACTACGACGGTGGCATCCGGGAGTTCGTCGAGTACCTGAACGAGACGAAGTCCCCGCTACACCGCGACGTCATCTACTTCGAGGACGAGGAGCAGAACATCCAGGTCGAGGTGGCGATGCAGGCCACCGACGAACTCCAGGGGTCGATTCACGCGTTCGCGAACAACATCAACACGCGCGAGGGCGGCACCCATCTCACCGGGTTCAAGACGGCGCTGACGCGCGTCGTCAACGACTACGCCAACGGGAACGACCTCCTCGGAGACATCGACGAGAACCTCAAGGGCGAGGACATCCGGGAGGGCCTCACGGCGGTCATCTCGGTGAAACATCCCGACCCGCAGTTCGAGGGCCAGACGAAGACGAAACTCGGCAACAGCGAGGTACGGGGCATCGTCGAGAGCGTGATGCACGACGGCCTCGGGACGTTCTTCGAGGAGAACCCCGACACCGCCGAGGCCATCGTCGCCAAGGCGGTCGAGGCCGCGAAGGCCCGCAAGGCGGCGAAGAAGGCCGAGGAGCTGACCCGACGGAAGAACGCCCTCGACTCGACGGCCCTGCCCGGCAAACTCGCCGACTGCCAGTCGCGCGACCCCGAGGAGTCCGAACTGTTCGTCGTGGAGGGCGACTCCGCGGGCGGGTCGGCCAAGCAGGCCCGGGACCGCAAGTTCCAGGCCATCCTCCCGCTGTTCGGCAAGGTGCTGAACGTCGAGAAACACCGCCTCGACCGCGTGCTGGAGAACGACAAGATACGCCACTTCATCACCGCCATCGGCACGGGCATCGGCGAGGAGTTCGACCTCGACGAGGCGCGCTACCACAAGATAATCATCATGACGGACGCCGACGTCGACGGCGCGCACATCCGGACCCTCTACCTGACGCTGCTGTACCGCTACATGCGGCCCCTGCTGGAGGCCGGGTACGTGTACGCGGCCCAGCCGCCGCTGTACCGCATCCGCCACCGCGGGGAGACGTACGACGTCATGACGGAGGAAGAGCGCGACCGCATCATCGAAGAGGAGTGCGACGGCAACCCCTCGCAGGTCCAGCGGTTCAAGGGACTGGGCGAGATGAACCCCGAACAGCTGTGGGACACGACGATGGACCCAGAGAACCGCATTCTCAAGCAGATAACCATCGAGGACGCCGCCGCGGCGGACAAGATGTTCTCGGTGCTGATGGGTGACGCCGTCGAACCGCGCAAGCAGTTCATCCAGGAACACGCGACGGAAGCGGAGTGGGTAGACATATGAGTTCAGAACCCTCGGACGTCCCCGACGAGGTCGCGGAGCGAATCGACAGCGTCCGCGTCGAGGACGAGATGGAGCAGAGTTACATCGACTACGCGATGTCCGTCATCGCGGGACGCGCGCTGCCGGACGTGCGCGACGGGCTGAAACCCGTCCATCGGCGCATCCTCTACGCGATGCACCGCTCCGGCGTCACGAGCGGCGCGAGCCACCGCAAGTCCTCGAACATCGTCGGGGACACGATGGGCGACTTCCACCCCCACGGTGACCAGTCCATCTACGACGCGCTCGCGCGGATGGCCCAGGAGTTCTCGATGCGTTACCCCCTCATCGACGGTCAGGGTAACTTCGGGAGCGTCGACGGCGACCCGCCGGCCGCGATGCGGTACACGGAGGCCCGGATGGCCCCCATCGCGGAGGAACTGCTGGCGGACATCGACAAGGACACCGTCGACTGGCAGTCCAACTACGACGACCGCCTCCAGGAGCCGGAGGTGCTGCCGGCGGCCGTCCCGAACCTGCTCGTCAACGGTTCCTCGGGCATCGCGGTCGGCATGAGCACCAACATCCCGCCGCACAACCTCGGCGAGATCGTCGACGCGACCGTCGAACTCATCGACAACCCCGACGCGACCGTCGAGGACCTGATGGAGCACGTCAAGGGGCCGGACTTCCCGACCGGTGCGAACATCGTCGGGAAGAACGCGATTCACAGCGCGTACAAGACGGGTCGCGGGCGACTCAGGGTGCGCGCGGAGTACGAGGTCCAGGACGACCGCATCGTCATCTCGGAGCTTCCCTACCAGACGAACAAGGCGCGGCTCATCGAGAAGATAGCCGACAGCGTCAACGACGGCACCATCGAGGGCATCCGCGACCTGCGCGACGAGTCCGACCGCGACGGCATCCGCGTCGTCGTCGAACTCAAGCAGAACGCCATCGCCGAGGTCGTCGAGAACCAGTTGCTCGACCACTACCTCGAGAAGACGTTCGGCGTCATCAACCTCGCGCTGGTCGACGGCGAACCGAAGGTGTTGAGCCTCAAGGAGACGCTCGAACACTACGTCGACCACCGCAAGAGCGTCGTCCGGCGGCGGTCGAAGCACGAACTCGACGAGGCCGAACACCGCGCACACATCCTCGAAGGCCGACTGCGCGCGCTCGACGACATCGACGACGTGGTCGACCTGATACAGGACGCCGAGGACCGCGACGCCGCCCGCGCCGCGCTCGAAGGCGAATTCGGCTTCTCGGAGACCCAGTCCGAGCACATCGTCCGCATGCAGCTCGGGAGCCTCACCTCGTTCGAGGCCGCGGAGATAGAGGAGGAGTACGAGGACGTCCAGGCGCGCATCGAGCGCCTCCAGACCATCCTCGAAAACGAGTCCGAACTGCTGGCCGTCATCAAAGACGAACTCCGCGAAGTGAAGGCGGAGTACGACGACGACCGCCGGACCAGCATCGTGGAGGGGACCGACGAGGTCACCCGCGAGGACCTCATCGCCGAGGAGGACGTGTTCGTCGTCGTCACCGAGCAGGACTACGTCAAGCGCATGCCCGTCGAGCGGTTCGACGCGCAGGGTCGGGGCGGCAAGGGCATCATCGGCGCGGACGTGAAAGACGACGACCGCGTCTCGAAGGTGTTCCGGGCCAACACCCACGACTATCTGCTCTGTTTCACCAACTACGGGCAGGTGTACCGACTGAAGACCTACCAGATACCTGAGATGTCACGGACCGCCCGCGGCAAGTCCGCCATCAATCTGCTCGACCTGGACGACGGCGAGGACATCACGGCCGTCGTCACCACCGACGAGTTCGAGGACGACGAATCCCTGAGCATGGTCACGCGCCAGGGCTACGTCAAGCGAACCAGCGCTGCGGAGTTCGACAACATCCTCTCGACCGGCATCATCGCCGCGAAACTCGAAGATGGCGACGAACTCGTCGACGTGGAGGTCACCGACGGCACGAAAGACCTCGTGCTGGCGACCCGCGACGGGATGACCATCCGGTTCGACGAGTCCGACGCCCGCGAGATGGGTCGCAACGCCCGCGGCGTCCACGGCATCGACCTTCAGGACGGCGACGAGGTCGTCGGGATGGTCGCCGCCGACAGCGAGGGTCGCGAACTGCTCACCGTCACCCGGCAGGGGTACGGCAAGCGGACGCCGCTCGACGAGTACCGCCCCCAGTCGCGCAACGGCATGGGCCTCGTCGACATCAAGACCGGCGACCGGAACGGTCCGGTCACGTCGGTGAAGTCGGTCGCCCCCGACGACCACCTCGTCGTGATGAGCGAGAACGGCCAGATAATGCGCATCCGCGCCGCCGATATCTCGCGAGTCGGTCGCAACACGATGGGCGTGACGGTGATGGAGATAGACGACGGGGACGCCGTCGCGAGCGTGGACGTGCTTCCGACGCCGGACGACGAGAGCGAAACGGTCGCCGACGGCGGAGAGTAGGCGGCCAGTAGTTTCCTTTTTCAGTTCGCTATCTTCGCGACGTCGTAGAGGTCGTCGACCTCGTAGTCCGGTTCGGTCGAGAGCGACGTGTCCGCGCAGTGTGGTCGCCGGACGAACGCCGAGTCGAGGCCCGCGCGGTGGGCGGCCACCACGTCGCTCTCGCTGTCGCCGACGAACAGGGCCGACTCGGCACCGAGGTCGTCGAGCGCGCGTTCGAGGAAGTACGGGTCGGGTTTCTTCCGGTCCAGGTCCTCGACGCCCATGCCACGGCCGTAGTAGGTGTCGAACAGGTCTTCGAACTCGCAGAACTCGAGGACGAACTCGACGGTCCTGTGCTGGTTCGAACTCACGACGCCGAGGTCGTGAGCGAGGTCCTCGATGGCCGCCACGTCGTCGTACCGCGCCCGGCCGCCCTCCCGGAACTCGGCGAGTTGCGCTTCGGAGGCGTGGCGGTCGCGGGCGTGCCAGAACTCCGCCGGGTCGACGTCGTAGACGGAACAGACGTCCCGGAGGCTATCGGAGGTCACGCCTCGAACGACCTCGTCGACGTGAGTCGGGTCGGGGTTCTCGACGCCGACCGCCCGGAACGCCGACTCGGCGGCGTCGAGCAGGTTGTCGTCGGTCGGCGGTTCGACCAGAACGCCGTCGTTGTCGAACAAAATCGCGTCGTAATCTGTCACTCTCGCGAGTCGTTCGGCGACCCCCATGACAGTGTCGGTCCGCTCGCTGGTTCGTCCTCTACCCCCAGTAGACGCGTGAACTGTCGGGTCGGAGGTGGTGACGCGTCTGCTCCGGCAAAAGCGAAGCGGGTCGCCTCAGAGGATTCGCTTCCCGAGCGCGCTCGCGGCGAGTTCGGTGGCGAGTTCGGCCGTCTCGTTGTGCTCGTCGAGGATGGGATTGACCTCGACGACCTCCAGCGAGCGCAGGACGTCCTCGCGGTCGTCGCGCTCGGCGACGGTTTCGAGCGCGGAGTGTGCCTCGCGGTAGGTGACGCCGCCGCGCACGGGCGTCCCGACGCCGGGTGCCTCGTTCGGGTCCAGCCAGTCGAGGTCGAGGCTGACGTGGATGCCGTCGACGCCGTGGGTGGCCACGTCGAGTGCGTCCTCGACGACCGGCGTGATGCCGCGTTCGTCGATGTCCGACATCGTGTACACCGTCACCTCGCTGTCGCGGATGGCCTCCCGCTCCTTGTCGTCGATGCTCCGGAGGCCGACGATGACGACGTTCTCCTCCCGGAGGCGCGGAACGTTGGCCCACTCGGTGTCGGCGAAGTCGTCGATACCCAGCGCGCCCGCGAGGGGCATGCCGTGGACGTTCCCGCTCGGCGACGTTCCGGGCGTGTTGAAGTCGCCGTGGGCGTCGAACCAGACGGCGCCGACGTCCGCGTCGCGCGCGGCACCGCCGAGCGTTCCCATGGCGATGGAGTGGTCGCCGCCGAGCACGAGCGGGAAGGCGTCGTCCTCTATCGACGCCGCCACTTCGTCGGCGAGCCGCGAGCAGACGTCCGCGGTCTCACGGAGGAACTTCGCCTTCCCCTCTGGCGGTTCCTCGCGTTCGGGGTCGCGCTCCTCGGCGCGGGGGACGAGCAGGTCGCCGGTGTCGATAGCGGTCACGCCGGCGGCGGCGAGTTCGTCGGCGAGCCCCGAGTACCGGATCGCCGACGGTCCCATGTCGACGCCGCGGCGGTTCGCTCCGTAGTCGACCGGCGCACCGATGATGTGGACCGTCCTTGACATGCTTCGACGAACGGGACGGGGAGAAAAAGAAGCCCCGGTTCGAGCGCGAGGACGGAGCCCACGGAAAAGTCGCAGACGGAACCGCCATCTACCGCGCTGCAGTCGAGGGAGTTATGAGTGGCAGGGCGAAAACGTCGATTATCCGCCAAACTTCATCCACTCCGTGCCATTTAAGGAAATCAATTACTAAGTTTCGGGGTAATGTCTAGCATCGAGTTGACACCGAGCCAGAAGACGATACTGACGGCACTGTTGAACCTCCACCGCGAGGCGGAAGACGCCATCAAGGGCGAGGACATCGCCGCCGAAGTCGACCGCAACCCCGGGACCATCCGCAACCAGATGCAGAGTCTCAAGGCCCTCCAGCTCGTCGAGGGCGTTCCCGGCCCGAAGGGCGGGTACAAGCCGACCGCCAACGCCTACGAGGCGCTCGACGTCCAGGAGATGGACACCGTCGCCGAGGTCGGACTGCTCCACGACGGCGAGGAAGTCGAGGAGGCCAACGTCGAGGAGATAAGCCTCACCAGCGTCCACCACCCGGAGCTCTGTCGCGCCGAGATACACCTCCGCGGTTCCGTACGCGAGTTCCACGAGGGCGACGAGGTGACCGTCGGACCGACGCCGCTGTCGAAGCTCGTCGTGGAGGGCGTCGTCGACGGCAAGGACGACACCAACCACATCCTCATCCTGAAGATATCGGAGATGGAAGCGCCCGCCGAACAGCCCGAGCACTGACGACCGCCGCCCGCCGTCGGTAGCCGAACCCCATTTCGACACTTCTTCGTCTCTTCTCGCCGACCGCCGTCCGCCCCGACCGTGCTCCCCGTTAGCTCGCGACGGTGGACCGTCTCGACGTGGGAGTTCGACCGGAGTTCCCGGAGTCGGTATCGAACTGTTCCGGAAGGTATTATCGCTCGACGCCCCTACCTCCGCTGATGAGCGGTCGAACACGCACTCGCTCCCTCGACGCCGCCCTGGCCGCGACGGTCGTTCTGACCGCGCTCACCGGTCGAGCGCTGGCGCACGGCGGTAGCCTCCGGGGCGCGTCGGGAGACTCGCTGTCGGTGCCGACGTGGTTGTTCCTGCTCACCGGCGGCGGCGCCGTCAGCGCCTCGTTCCTGCTCGCCAGCTTCGTCACCGACCGGGCGTTCATCCGCGCGCTCCACGACTGGCGACGTCGCCTGGCGACGCTGAACGACCACCTGGTCACCGCGACGCGGGCCGTCGGCGTGCTCGCGCTCGCGGCCATCGTCGTCGCCGGCTTCGTCGGCCCGTCTGCTCCGCGCCGGAACATCGCCATCCTCGTCGTCTGGGTCGGCTGGTGGGCCGGATTCACGGCGACCACCTACCTCGTCGGCAACGCGTGGCCGGCCATCAACCCCTGGCGCACGATAGCCGACCTGCTCCCCGGGGGGACGACCGACTACCCGGAACGGCTCGGCGCGTGGCCGAGCGTCGCCGGACTGCTGGCGCTCGTCTGGCTGGAGGTCGTCAGTCCGCTCGCGAGCGACCCCGACCTGCTCGCCGGCGTCGTGCTCGTCTACTCGGCGGTGACGCTCGCCGGCGCGGCCGTCTACGGCACCGACCGCTGGTTCGGCACCGTCGACCCGGTCGCGCGCGTGTTCTGCTACTACGGCCGGGTCGCTCCGGTCCGGCGCACCGACGACGGCTTCGAACTGCGCCTGCCGGGCGCGCGCCTCGCCGAGACGAAACTCGTCACGGGGTTCGACGAGGTCGCGTTCGTCGTCGCGCTGCTGTGGGTGACGACGTACGACGGCCTCGTCGCCACCGACCTCTGGGCGGACGCGGCCCGGGCCGTCGTCGGAATCGGCGTCCCGCCGCGCGTCGTCTACCTCGCCGCGCTGCTGGCCGGATACGTCTTCTTCCTCGGCGTCTACTGGCTGGCCGCGCGGCTCGCGCGACGGTCGGCCGACACCTACCTCACGCTGGCCGCCATCGCTCGGCGGTTCGCTCCCTCGCTGCTGCCCATCGCGGCGGGTTACCACCTCGCACACTACCTGGGGTACTTCCTCGCGCTGTCGCCGACGCTGTTCGGAGCGCTGGCCAGTCCGCTCTCGCCGCCCCAGGCCGTCGTCATCGTCCTGCCGGCGTGGTTCGGCGGCCTCCAGATGTCGTTCGTCCTGCTGGGTCACCTGCTCGCGGTCTGGGTGGCCCACGCGACGGCCTACAGGCTGTTTCCGATGCGTCTGCAGGCCGTCCGCAGTCAGTACGCCCTCGTCGTCGTGATGATACTGTACACGATGACGAGCATGTGGATCGTCTCGCAACCGTCCGTCGACCCCCCGTACGTATGACCACCGACCAGCCATCCCACGACCGCACGCCCGACGACAAGCGGAGAGACGACCGGCCAGTCGACGATTGGCCGCTCGAAACCCGGATTCCGGCCGACGAGTCGCCGGTCGAGTGCGCCTACTGCGGCCGGCCGTTCCCTCGCGAGAAGCAGCTCGTGCTCCACCGGGGACTCGACCACCCCGACGCGCTCGACGAGTCGGAGGTCGCGGCGTTCCGAGAGGCCTACGACGCGGAGAACGAGGAGCTCCGCCTGTTCCGACTGAAGGCGGTCGCCCTCCTCGTCCTGCTGTACTTCGCCTTCCTGTTCACCTACTCCGTGGTCACGTGACGGGTGGCCCGGTAGCCGACCGTCGTTCGCGAACGGCGTACGTCCGGCCGTCCGTCCGCGTTCCTGACACGCTCGAATTTCGGCGGCTAAACCAAAAGACACGAAACCCTCGGGAGCAACGGTTCGGGTATGAGCAACTATCTCGTTGCGATGGAGGCGGCCTGGTTGGTGCGCGACGTAGAGGACATCGACGACGCCATCGGCGTCGCGGTCAGCGAGGCCGGCAAGCGTCTGAACGAGAAGGACATGGACTACGTCGAGGTCGAGGTCGGCGCGACCGGCTGTCCGGCCTGCGGAGAGCCGTTCGACTCCGCGTTCATCGCAGCGAACACCGCCCTCGTCGGCCTCGTGCTGGAGATGAAAGTGTTCAACGCCGACAGCGAGGAGCACGCGAAGCGCATCGCCAAGAGCGAGGTCGGCGGCGCGCTCCGCGACGTTCCGCTCTCGGTCGTCGAGACGGTCGAGTTCGGCGAGGACGAGGACATCGAGTTCGGCAGCGGCGACCAGGAAACTAGCGAACTCTGACGAGTCGAACGATTTATTTGATAACCCGGAGTTATTTTAGGTATGGAGATCCCGACGACCCAGGACATCCGCGAACGCCGAAAGGACCTGGGACTCACGCAGAGCGAACTGGCCGAGCGGGCGGGCGTCTCTCAGCCGCTCATCGCCCGCATCGAGGGCGACGACGTAGATCCGCGTCTCTCGACGTTCCGCCGCATCATCAACGCCCTGGAGGAGTCCGAGGGCGACATCGTCCGCGCGGAGGACCTGATGCACGAGGAGGTCGTCAGCGTCGCGCCCGACGACACCGTGAGCGAGGCGGTCGGCCGGATGCAGGACGCCGGCTACTCGCAACTGGCGGTCATCAACGAGGGCGTGCCGGTCGGCTCCATCAGCGAGAGCGACCTCGTCCACGTCGACGAGAACGCTCGCGACCAGCCCGTCCGGGAGTTCATGGGCGAGAGCTTCCCGACGGTGTCGCGGTCCGCCACGCTGAACGAAATCTCGAACCTGCTCGACCACTACAAGGCCGTGATGGTCACCGCCGACGGCGAGACGGTCGGTATCGTCACCGAAGCCGACGTCGCGGCGCGACTGTCGTAGACGCGTCCCCCGCTCGGGTCACCAGTTGCGCGTCGGGAGCAGCGCGGACGCCGTCGCTTTTCGCCGGTCGCCGTCGTGTGGAACGACGACGTCGACGTCTTCCCCGTAGTCCACGATCAGCTCCCGGCAGGCGCCGCACGGCGGGACCACCTCGAAGCCGCGGTCCTCGTCCGGAAGCGGATGGCGGACTGCGGCCGCGGCGTCGAACCGGGTCGCACCGTCCGCGACCGCCGCGCCGAACGCGACCGGTTCGGCGCACATCGACGCTCGACCGACGCTGGCCGGGAGGCTGACGCCGGCGTACACGTCGTCGTCCGTGGTGCGGAGCGCAGCACCGACGAGGTGTGCACCGCCCCACCGCTCGGGGTCGAACGCCGCCTCGGTCGCCGCCCGCGCTCGTTCGACGAGACGCTCGTCGGCCGCCGTGAGGTCCCTCGTCTCGACGGTAATCTCGGAGGTCACACCGTCGAGTCGTAACCGGAGAACAAATGCTTTCCGTCAGGTACCGTCGTGGCGGGTCACGTCAGTGTCAGTCCGCGGATTGCCACGCCCTCGCCCTCGCGAACCTCGCCGACGACCTCGCCGTCCGTCGCCGCCGCCAGCGACTCCGCGTCGTCCCCCGGGAGCGCGACGACGAATCCGGTTCCCATGTTGAACGTGCGGTGCATCTCCTCGTCGCTCACGTTGCCCTCCTCCTGGACGAACGCGAACACGTCCTGGGCCGGGAAGGGGTCCGATATCTCGTAGCGGAACGCGCCCATCCGGGAGAGGTTCGTCCAGCCGCCGCCGGTCACGTGCGCGGCGGCGTGGACGTCGCGCTCGCGCAGCGCCGGCAGGAGGTCGGCGTAGATGCGCGTCGGTTCCAGCAGTTCCTCCCCGATGGTCCGGTCGCTCCCCGGGAACGGGTCGTCGTAGTCGTGGTTCCGGGTGACCGCCTCGCGGGCCAGCGTCAGGCCGTTCGAGTGGATACCGCTGGAGGGGAAGCCGACGAGCGCATCCCCGACCGCCGCCTCGCCGGGGAAGACCGCGTCCTTCGGCGCGAGGCCGACGCAGGCCCCGGCGAGGTCCAGCCCCCGGATGACCTCGGGCATCACCGCCGTCTCGCCGCCGACGAGCGCGACGCCGGCCGCCTCCGCGCCCGCCGAGAGACCCTCGCCGACCTGCTCGGAGAACTCCTCGCTCGGCTCCTCGACCGCGAGGTAGTCGACGAACGCGACCGGTTCGACACCCGCCGCCACGAGGTCGTTGACGTTCATGGCGATGCAGTCGACCCCCACGGTGGAGTAGTCGCCGAGCCCCTCGGCGACGAGGAGTTTGGTGCCGACGCCGTCCGTCGCCAGCGCGAGATAGCGGTCGCCGACGTCCAGCAGTCCGGCGTAGTCGGTCGTGTTCTCGATGTCGCCGACGGCACCGACGAGCGCGGCGGTCGCCGCCTCGCTCGCGTCGATGTCGACCCCCGTCTCCGCGTAGGTGAGTTCCTCGTCCGCGTCCTCGCTCATGTGCGACTGGCCGCGTGCCGCGGGTAAATGTCTGCCGCTCTCGGCCGCGAGAACGACCGGACGGGACGGAGGACGGCTGGTTCGGCGTCGTTGGCTCTGTCGAGCCCCTCGGGAGGCGATACTTTCGGCGAGCGGTCCGATCGGGAAGTTTCGTACGGGCGTTCTCACGGGAGAACGCGCCTATCGTTCGGACGAGAGCAGTCCGTAGTAACAGACGTCCACGCGTTCGCCGTTCGCGTACTCGTGTTCTCGAAGCGTCCCTTCCCGCTGGAACCCCAACTTCTCCAGGACTCGCTTCGAGGCCTCGTTCCCCTCGACGACCTGCGCCCAGACCCTGTGGAGGCCCCTGTCGTCGAACGCGTGCTCCAGGCACAGGTCCGCCGCCTCGGTCGCGTAGCCCTCGCCGTGGAACTCCGGCCGAATTATGTACCCGATTTCGGCCCTGCTGGCCTGCGAGTCGAGTCCCGACAGCAGGACGGTTCCGACGGCGTCCCCGTCGCGACAGACCAGAAACAGGACGACGTCGTCTCGCTCTTCGACGAGTTCCGCGACGTCGGTCTCGTGCCACGGAAGGGAGATTCCCGCTTGCCGCCGGTTAGACGGGTCGTTGTGCTGCTCTTCGACGAGCGCGTAGTCGTCCGGACGAATCGTGTTGAGGGTCACCCCGTCGCCGCCGAGAAAGACCGTCCCGGGCATGAACTCACAGTGTACGCCCGCTCTCTTAGTTGTACCCGGAAAACGGGCGTCTCACCGCTGCACGTCCTGACGAACCTATCGTCCGTGCGGACCGAATCGGACGAGCGTCGTCTCGACGTGGACGTCTCCGTGTCGCGAACCCCAACGGTGGTTCCACGGGTCAGCCGGCCGGCCCGAGCACGCGCCACGCGACGCCGGGACGCAGCAGCGAACTGGGGGGCCGTTCCATCATCATCACCCGGAAGAAGGCGTCGGACAGCACGCCGTCGGTGTGGGCCTTGCGGACCAATCGAGAAAGATATCGGCTGGAGACCTCGGTTCCGCGCGGCTTGGGACCGTCGGTACGCCGGAACTGGAAGTCGGCGCCGACCGCCATGTTCCACGCGACGTCGACGGTCTCCGCGGCCCGTTCGAAGAACCGGAGCGCGAGGTCGTCGCGGTCGTCCGTCGCGAGGACGGAGTGGAGGATCAGCGCCTCCAGCGCGGCGACCGACATGCCCTGGGCGTAGATGGGGTTGAAGCTGGCGACGGCGTCACCGACGACGACCAGACCGTCGGGGAACCGTTCGAGGTCCTCGTAGTGGTGCCTGACGTTGGACGGGAAGGGGTAGTGCACGATGCCCTCGGAGACCTGCGAGTGCTCGTCCAGCAGCCGTTTCGGGTGGGGGACGGGCAGGCTCGCGGCGAACTCCGCGAACCCCTCCGCGTCCGCCGGCGGGTGGTCGCCGTGGAACCCGAACAGCGTCACCAGCCATCGACCGCCCTCGACGGGAAGAATCGCGCCGCCGCGAGTGTGCGGCGGGGAGGGCTGTACGACGAACGCACGGCGGTCGTCGGCGGGACGCCGGAAGAAGGCGGTGCTGTAGGCGAGGTCGATGCGCACCTCGTCGACGGGCGGCGACGCGTAGCCGTGCTCGTCCAGCCAGACCGGCGTCCTGCTCGTCCGACCGGTGGCGTCGACGACCAGGTCCGCGGCGAGTTCCTCCGGCGTCGACCCCTCCCGTTCGACCACGACGCCCTCCACCGTCGTCGCCGCGTCGTCGGTGAGGTAGTCGATCGAACGGCAACTCGGTCGCAGGTGGACGTCGTCGTGTTGGGCGACGCGACGGCGGACCAGTTGCTCGTACAGCGGGCGGGTGGCGCAGTACAGCGGTATGCGTCGCGGGCCGTCGGCGAGGAACCCGCCCCCGTCGTAGAAGTCGACGTCGCTGGCGCCGTCGATTACCAGCCCCCCGTCGGCGAGCAGTTCCTCGCCGTACCCCGGGAAGAGGTCCTCCAGCGTCGCGTGTCCGGCCTCCAGCAGCACGTGGATGTGGTGGGACTGGGGGACACCCCGGCGGGTGATCGGTTCGTCGGGCAGGGGGTCGCGGTCGACGACCGTGACCTCGTCGAACCCGTCGGCGAGCGCGCGAGCCGACAGCAGACCGGCCATGCCGGCCCCGACCACCACCGCGTGCCCCCCGGGTTCGGAAATCCTGTCGCTGTCGTATCGCGGAACGGTTGCTAAGGTCACGGCTGTCCACTCCTCACCGTCGAGTTCGCGCAGTGGCGTGTTAAGTGTTGCCGCGCCAGATATCGGGACTCGGCGACGGCTCGCGGCCCGTTCGTCGGGGGTCAGGCCCCGTCTCGGAGGTCCACGCGGTCGCCTATCTCGACGATCTCCAGCGAGCGCGGACGGTCGAAGCTGCGGACGTGGTCGTGGAGGGCGGTCGGATCCGCGGTGAGCCCCTTCCACATGTCCCAGTGACTCGGGAGCAGTCGGTCGAGCTGGAGCGCGTTGGCCGCCTCGGCTATCTCGTTCTCGTCGCTGTACCACTTCGTGCGCTTCGGCTCGCCCGACTCCTTGTCCGGAACGTTGCCGACGGAACCGAACGCGAGCACGCCGAGGTCCAGGTCGTACCGCTCGCCGACGTCCGCGAGGTCGTCGCCGGGCTTGGTGTCGCCGCCGTGGAAGACGGTCCCGGCGTCGTATTCGAACACGTACGAGACGGGGTGGGCGGCGTCGGCGTCGTGGGCCGGTTCGACGTGCACCGTGAACTCGCCGACGTCGAGGGAATCGCCCTCCGCGACCTCGACGAGCTGGTCGTCGTCCACGTCCCACTCGTCGGTCCAGCGCTCGTCCTCGCGGGCCACTTCGAGGCCGGCGTCGGGCGCGTAGAACGTCGCACCCGTGCGTTCGAGGATGGGCGCCTGGCTCGGCCCGTGGACGTGGTCGGTGTGTTCGTGGGTGGCGAGGACGGCGTCCGCCGCCGAAACGTCCGCCGGGTCGAAGGGCACGGGGACCATCCGGACCGTCCGCGGCGGGTCGCCCGTCCCGAGGTAGGGGTCGACGAACAGCGTCGTCCCGTCGCGGCCCTTCAGCACGAAGCCGTTGCAGCCGAGATACCATACGGCGACGCCGTCGGGGTCGGCGTCCTCGACGGCGCGCGGAAGCCAGTCGCCCCAGTCGCTGTGTATCGTCATGTCCCACACTGCTGTGAGAACCCGCCTAAGTGTTGCGAAAGGGGTAACCAGACGACGGATTCGAGCCGCCCTCCCGCCGGCCGGGTGAATACACGATAACATATGATAAACCGAAGACATATATCCTAACGGTCACTTCGTTCGAACGCCTGCAGACGGTCGTGTCGCCGACTGCAGGCGACTGGATCGACGTGTCTCTGACAATCGCGGCGTTCCGCGCCGCGTCGCGTCCGGGAACTCACCCGGATGCGTCTCGGAACCGAACGTTACTCGCCGTCCCACTCCGGTTCGCGGTCCTCGAGGAACGCGTCGATGCCCTCGTTCTTGTCCCCGGAGGCGAACAGTTGCGCGAACAGTTCCGCCTCGTACTCGATGCCCGCGTCGAGGTCCATCCGGCTACTCGCCTTCACGGCTTTCTTCGCGAGTTCCAGCGCGAGCGGGCTCTTCGATGCCATCCGTCCGGCGAGTTCGGACACGCGGTCGTCGAACTCCCCCTCCGGGTGAACCTCGTCGACGAGGCCGATGTCGCCGGCTTCCTCTGCGTCGATTATCTCGCCGGAGAGAATCAGCCGCATCGCCTGGCCCTCGCCGACGAGGCGGGCGAGACGCTGGGTGCCGCCGCCGCCGGGCATGATACCGAGATTTATCTCCGGCTGGCCCAGTTTGGCGTCCTCGCGGGCGATGCGCACGTCGCAGGCCTGCGCGAGTTCGCACCCGCCGCCGAGAGCGTGACCGTTGACGGCCGCGACGACCGGTTTCTCGAGGTCGTCGACGTACTCGTAGACGCGGGGGCGCTTGCTCGCCTCTCGCTGCTCGATGGGGCCGCGTTCGCGCAGTTCCGTCACGTCCGCCCCGGCGACGAACGCGCCGGACTCGTCCGACCCCGTCAGGACGACGACGCGCACCGTATCGGCCGCCTCGACCGCGTCGAGCACCGCCTTCAGTTCGGCGCGCAACTGGGCGTTCAGCGCGTTCCGGGCGTCCGGACGGGAGAGGGTGACCGTGGCGACGTGGTCAGCGCGCTCGCCGACCGACACGTCCACCGTCTCGCACTCGCCGGCGACCGCTTCGGGGCTTCCGGGGACGTCTCCGGCGTCGTCGCTCATTCGTCGTCACCCCCGTGACCCCCGTCGGCCCGTGTCGAGTCCCGGTCGGTCGGCGCACCCTGTTCCACGGTGGTGCCCACTATCTCGCCGTCCTCCCAGACGTAGAACCCCTCGCCGGTCTTCTTGCCGAGTTTCCCGGCGCGCACCTTCTGGCGGAGGATCTGGGGCGGGCGGAAGCGCTCGCCGAGTTCCTCGCGGAGGTGTTCGAGGATGTCCAGGCGCACGTCCAGGCCCACCACGTCGCCGAGTTCGATGGGCCCCATCGGGTGGTTGTAGCCGAGTTCCATCGCGGCGTCGATGTCCTCCGGACCGGCGACGCCCTCCTGGAGCATCCGCATGGCCTCGACGCCGAGCGCCACGCCGAGCCGCGAGGACGCGAACCCGGGCGAGTCGTTCACCTCCACGGCGGTCTTGTCGATGCCGTCGACGAACTCGGTGGCGAACGCCACCGTCTCGTCGCTGGCCTGCTCCGGGACGACCACCTCGACGAGTTCCATGATGTGGACCGGGTTGAAGAAGTGGAGTCCGACGGCCCGCGAGGGGTCGTCGAGCGCGCTGGCGATCTCGGTCAACGAGAGCGAGGAGGTGTTCGAGGCGACGACCGTCTCCGGATCGACCAGCGCCTCCACGTCCGCGAACGTCTGTCGCTTGACGTCCATCTCCTCGGGCACCGCCTCGACGACCAGGTCCGCGTCGCCGACCGCGGATTCGAGGTCGGTCGTCCCCGTGATGCGGTCGAGCGCCGCCTCCATCTCCGCCTCGGTCACCTTGCCGCGCTCGACGCCGCCCCGCAGGTTCTCCTCGATGCTGTCGATGCCGTCCGCGACGAGGTCCTCCTCGATGTCCCGGAGCGCCACCTCGTGTCCGCCCGTGGCCGCGACCTGGGCGATACCGTGGCCCATGGTCCCGGCACCGAGTACGCCTACCTTCATGCGTCGAAACGCGAGGGGGCACAGGAAAAGCGTTTATCTACGTGACGCGCCGCCGTCGCCCGGAGAAGACGACGCCGAGCGGGGCGCGTGAGGGGGAGACGACGATACGCGTCGTCGGTCCGGCTTTTCGCCGGCAGCAAGTCTATCCGGAATCGTCGCTGCGCACCGGACGGACCTTGAACCCGTACCGCGTCACGCCCTCCTGCGTGTAGATGCGACGCATCGTCGCCTCGACGCGGTCCCCGATGGCCAGGGTGCCGGGGTCCGCTCCCGTCACCTGCGCCGGCGCGCTCGCCGTCTCGTCGCCGTCGTCTCGCGCGTCGCCGACCTCGCGCGACGTCCCGCCGCCCGCACGTTCCCCCTCTCGCGGGCCGTCGAACGCGACGACGACCACGTCGAAGTCGCCGGACTGGGCCTGCTGTTCGGCGAACTCCGGGGGTGCGCCGCCCTGCGAGATGGTCGTCGTCGCCTCGACGGTGCCCGTTCCCGGGAGCGCCGCGTCGTCGTACTCCACCAGCGAGTTGCAGTCGGTGCACGCGCCCTCGGGCGGGAAGTTCAGCGCCCCGCAGTCCAGACACCGGCCGGCGAGGAGGCGGTGACGCTGGTCGAGCGTCCGCCGCCAGGAGGGGACGCTGACGTACGCGCCGCCGCCGCTCGGCGGCCCCGACGTGAGTTCGCCGCGCTGACGGAGATACTCGGCGTAGGAGAGCGACTCGCTCCCGGAGAGCGAGAGCGAGGCCGGAACCTCGTCGGCCCCCACGAGCAGCGCGTCCGCGCCCGCGCCGCTGCCGAACGCGGCGGCGAGCACGCGGTCGTGGCCGTCCGCGAGCGCCGTCGCGAGTCCGAGCGGGACACTGGCCGCGCCGGTGTCGCCGAGTTCGTGGACCGTCGCGGCCGCCCGTATCTCGTCGGTCCCGACCCCGAGCGCGCCCGCGGCGCGGTAGGGAAGTTTGCCGTCCGGGGCCTGCACGGCGGCGGCGTCGACGGCCTCGAAGTCGAGTCGGCCGACCGCGCTCGACAGCGTCTCGGTGAACGCCTGGCGGTCGTAGCTCGTGACGCCCAGTCCCTCCGTGACGTCCGCACCCCGCCGCCGGAAGCGCGTGCCGGGGTACTCGGCGGCGAACTCGGCCCGCTGGACGACCTCCGCCGGGCCGTCGTCGGCGAGGACGAACGCCGCCGCGCCCGCGCCGGCGGCGTGTTCCTCCTCGCTGTCCGGTTCGCCGCGCGGACAGTCGGCGGCGACCACCAGGCCGACGCCGTCCCACGGCCCGGCGGCGAGGGCGGCGTCGAGCGCTCGCGTCCCCGCCCGCGTACTCCCGGTGAAGACGTGTCGCGTCGCGCTCTCGGTGAGGCCGAGCGTGCCGCCGAGGCGGGCGGTGGGGTCCTCCTCCGCCAGCGGCGGCGTCGTCGAGGCGACGGCGAGGAAGGCGACGTCCTCGCCGGCGCGGTCCGTGGCGTCGAGTGCGCGAGTCGCCGCCTCGTGGGCCATCGTGAGCGCGTCCTCGTCGGCGGCTGGAACCGCCTTCGACCGGACGCCCGCCGCGTGGAACTGTCCCCACGCCTCCTCGAACGCCGCCGCGTCGACGCGGAACCGGGGCGCGTACGCTCCGACGCCCGCTATCTTCGGCGTCTCGCCGCTCATGCTTCTCCCTCCTTCCCTCGCGGACGCCGTCCGTTCGCGCCGTCCGAGTCGCGTGGCGACTCGCGCTCGAACAGGTGGACTACCGCCGCACCGCCGCTCCCGCCGACGTTGTGCGTGAGCCCCCGCGTCGCGCCCTCGACCTGCCGGTCGCCCGCGCGGCCGGAGAGCTGCTCGAACGCCTCGACGACCTGGCCCGCCCCCGTCGCGCCGATGGGGTGGCCCTTCGACTTGAGGCCGCCCGAGGTGTTGACGGGGAGGTCGCCGCCGAGTTCCGTCGCGCCGGAGGCGACCAGGTCGCCGCTCTCGCCCGGTTCGCAGAAGCCCAGGTCCTCGTAGGCGAGCAGTTCCGCGATGGAGAAGCAGTCGTGGACCTCCGCGAAGTCCAGGTCGTCCGGACCGACGCCGGCCATCTCGTAGGCCCGGTTCGCCGCCTCCCGGGACGCCGGAATCGAGGTGTACGTGTCGCGCTGGAACAGACCCACGCGGTCGCTGGCCGCGCCGACGCCCGCTATCCTGATGGGGGCGTCGGTGTACCGTTCCACGACGTCCTCGCCGACGATCAGCGCGGCGGCCGCCCCGTCGGTCGTCGGACAGCAGTGATAGAGCGTGAGGGGGTCGGCGACCACGGCCGCGTCCCGGGCGTCCTCCAGCGAGCACTCGAAGCCGAGGTGGGCGTGGGGATTCTTCGCGCCGTTCGCGTGGTTCTTCACCGCGACGCGCGACAGCGCGTCCCGCGGCGTGCCGTGCTCGGCCATGTGCGCGTCCGCCATCTGGGCGTAGACGCCCGCGAACGTCGTCCCGGAGAGGCGCTCCCACTCCGTCTCGCCGGAGACGCCGAGCCAGTACTTCGTCGCGTCGCTCGACGTGTCGGTCATCACTTCGACGCCGCCCGCGAGCACCACGTCGGCCATCCCGCTCTTGACGGCCTGGACCGCCTGCCGGACTGCGTAGCCCGACGCGGCGCAGGCGTTCTCGACGCGCGTGGTCGGGACGCCGTCGAGGCCGACGTGCTCCGTGGCGGCCGGGCCGGCCAGCCCGAGCTGACGACCGCCGACGCCCAGCGTGCCGACGAACGCCTCGTCGACGTCGTCGGGGGTGATGCCCGCCGGCACGCTGTCGCACGCGTCCTCGAACGCCGTGCGGAACAGCGACCGGTAGCTTTCGTCGGGGAACGACCCGAAGTCCGTCTGGGCCGCGCCGACGAGGTACGCGTCTCGCATGCGCCACACTCACAGCCCCGGGAAGAAATAATTGCCGTCACTTTGGGGCGGCGTTCCGGACCCGGGTCGGCGGTCCCTACGTCGAACGCCGGTCCGCGAGACGGGACAGTCCGCGACCGGCGCCGTACCCCGCGACCGCGCCCGCGACGCCGACGCCGACGAACGCGAGCGCGAGCGCCCAGAGCGGTGCCTCCCCGGTCGACTGGCCGGTCGCTATCCGCATCAGCGCGAGGACGACGCTGAACAGCGCTCCGGGGACGACGCCCACGGCGAGCGAGGCGAACACGCCGCCGTCGCTGTACGCGCTCGCCGCCGAGACGACCGGCGGCGCGTAGAACAGTACTGCGGGCAGGACGGCGTCGTAGACGAGGCCGACGAGCCCTCTCGCGCCGGGGAAGCGCTTGCCGACCAGGACGACGAGTAGCAATGCGAGGACGAACGCGGCGAATCCGCCGACGAAGCGACGCCAGTGGCGACGCCTGTCGTCCGGCCGACCCCAGAGACGAGTGGATTCGAACGTGGTAACCGACGAGAGCGGCGACATCTTCCGCCATGACGTGCGGCGGTCTGTCGGATAAAAGTTCTGTGACATCTCGACCCGAGAAAGGACTTTGTCGTCGGCTTCCGAAGCGTCGAGTGGTATGGTATACAGCGACATAGAGGCCGCGTCCCGCGACGAACTCCGGAGCCTCCAGGGCGACCGCCTCGCCGAGACGGTCGCCTACGCGTACGAGAACGTCCCCTTCTACCGCGACGCCCTCGACGAGGCGGGCGTCGCGCCCGACGACGTCGAGAGCGTCGCGGACGTGACGGAACTCCCGTTCACGACGAAAGAGGACTTCCGGGACGAGTACCCCGACGGCCTGTTCGCGGTCGGCCACGCCGACGTGAACCGCATCCACGCCTCCTCGGGCACCACCGGGAAACCGAAGATAGTCGCCTACACCGACGACGACCTCGACCTCTGGCGCGAGGTGATGGCGCGTTCGCTTGCCGCCGCGGGAGTCTCCGAGGACGACGTCGTCCAGAACGCCTACGGCTACGGACTGTTCACGGGCGGGCTGGGCTTCCACGACGGCACCGAGGAACTGGGTGCCTGCGTCATCCCGACCGGCGGCGGCAACACCGGCCGACAACTCGACATGCTCCGGGACATGGAGAGCGACGTGCTCGCGTGTACGCCCTCCTACTGCCTGTATCTCGCCGAGGCGGCAGAAGAGCGGGGCATCGACCCCCGGGAGCTACCGCTCTCGACCGTCGTCATCGGCGCGGAACCGTTCACCGACCCGATGCGCGAGGAGATAGAGCAGGCGCTCGACGTGACCGCCGTGGACGTGTACGGTCTCTCGGAGGTCATCGGCCCCGGCGTCTCCATCGAGTGCGAGGAGGCCCAGGAGGGACTGCACGTCTGGGAGGACCACTTCTACCCCCAGGTGATCGACCCCGACACGGGCGAACCCCTGCCGGAGGGCGAGGAGGGCGAACTCGTGCTCACGTCGCTGACGAAGGAAGCGCTGCCCGTCCTGCGTTACCGCACGGGCGACATGACCTCCCTGACCTACGAGGAATGCGACTGCGGACGCACCGCGGTCCGGATGGACAACGTCACCGGCCGCACGGACGACCTGATAATCGTCCGCGGCGTCAACGTCTACCCCAGCCAGATAGAGGCGGTGATGGTCGACCTCGACGACGTCGCGCCGTACTACCGCATCGACCTCTTCCGCCGCGGTAACCTCGACCGGATGGAACTCACCGTCGAGTGCCACGAGGAGTACGGCGGCACCCACGAGGAACTGGAGGACCGCATCCGGACGGTGCTCGAAGATACGCTGGAGGTGAACCCCGACGAGATAGAGGTCGTCGAGCCCGGCGTCATCGACCGCTCGGAGACGGGGAAAGTGAAGCGCGTCTACGACCACCGGTGAGCGACGGTAGCCCCAACTCTCGACGATGCTTTCGCGACGGCGACCGTCCCACGATGGACGACCTCGTGGCTCTCAGGGTCTGTAGACGCGGCCGCGGAAGACGGCGACCGCCTCGCCGTCCTCGTCGGTCACGTCCACGCGATAGCTGGCGGTCGCGTCGGACGCGTGTTCACGGTCGGCGCTCGCGGTCAGCGTCTCGCCGACCGCGACCGAGTCGAGATACGAGACGTTGGTCTCCAGCGCGAGGGCCGTCTCCCCCTCGGCGTTCGACGCCGCGGCGAAGGCGGCGTCCGCGAGCGAGTAGACGGCACCGCCGTGGGGCGTCCCGTGGAAGTTCAGCAGGTCCTCGGTGACGACGAGTTCCGTCGTCGCGGTGCCGGGAGCCAGTTCGACGAGTTCGACGCCGAGCGTCTCGCAGAAGGGGTCGGTCGCGATGCGTTCGCGGCGCTCGTCGGGGATCTCGGTCATGGTGGCGGTAGGTGCAATACTTACTTATATTTCACCGAAGTTTTCTCCGATATGCCGTACAGCTACCAGCCCCACCACTTCGAGGACTTCGAGGAGGGACAGACGTTCGAGAGCGTCGGCCGCACCGTCACCGAGTACGACTTCGTGATGCATTCGGCGTTCGCCGGCGACTGGACCGAACTCCATACGAACAGGGAGTACGCCGAGGACGAGTACTTCGGCGAGCGGGTGGCCCACGGCCCGATGACGTTCGTGCTCGCCACCGGATTCGTCTACCGCATCGGGATCCTCGAACGCACCGTCCTCGCGTTCCTCGGGATGAACTACATGGACATCCCGAACCCCGTCTACATGGACGACACCATCAGTCTCGACATGGAAGTGACCGAGACGAAGGAGATCAGCAGTCGGGACGACGCAGGACTGATCGTCATCGACACCACGATGACGAACCAGGAGGACACCGTCGTCTTCGAGGGCGACATGAAGTTCCTCGTCAAGACGGCCGAGTAGCGCCGCCGTCTCCCCCGCCGTCACTTGATGCCGACGGCGTCGACGTACGCTCGCTGGCCGCAGGCGAGGTACGCGTCGTAGCCGACACCGCCGTCGGTCCAGGTCGCGTCGGCGGCCCCGACGCGGGCGATTCGTGCGCCCTCCTCGTCGCGGAGGGTGATCGAGTGGTTCCCGCGGTCGCTCCAGTCGACCACCACCTCGTACCACGCACCGGCCGAGAGCGAGTACCCGGCCGAGTCGGACCCGAGGCGGCGAGCCGACCCGTTCTCGTAGCGGAACAGCATGAGGTCGTCGTTCGCGACGTCGACGCGCACGAAGTAGCGGTCGTCGTGCCCCTGGACCCCGTACGTCACGTTGAGGTCCTCGGCCCCCGCCTCGGCGCGCAACCAGTAGGCGAAGGTGTCGCCGGCCTCCGGATAGGCGTCCAGCCCCTCGGTGCTGATCAGTTCGACGGCCCGGTCGGCCAGTTCGAGCGAACGACCGCCCCGCCTCGTCGGGGAGGAGACGACGTTCGCGCCCGCCCCGCCGCGGTCGAAGCGGTACTCGGCGACGTCGCCGTCCTCGAAGCCGTCGACGAGCGTCCCGGTCGTCCCGTCGCACGTCGGGAGCGTGCAGTCGGCCGACCCGGTCCGGTTGCGTCGGCGAGTGACGTTGCCGGAGTTCGAGAGCACGATGGACTGGCCGGTGACGTCGAACCGACAGTCGGTAATGTCGCTGTCGCTGCAGTACTGGAGCAGGAGACCGTCGCGGTCCTCGCCCGTCTGCTCGACGCAGCAGGCGTCGAACACCGAACGGGGGCGTCCGTAGGCGCGCAACGCGGCGCTGCCCGCGACGCCACCGGACGTGTGGGCGGCGTCGCCGGTGACCTGCAGACCGGCGCACGTGACCGGCGCGGGCGTTCTGTCCGGCGGTTTGGCGTACACCGCGGCGGTGTCGTCGGCGTCGACGCGGATGCGGGAGTCCCGTACCGTCTGCGACCGGCCGCTCTTCTCGACGACGACCGCCCCGTCGCTGGCGACGTCGACCAGCAGTTCCACGTCGCAGTTCTCGACGGTCGCGTCGGTCCCGAGGAGCCAGATGCCGCGCATGTTCGTCGGAAACGAGGAGTCCGAGTGAGCTTCGGCGACGCGGACGCAACAGTCGCGGACGACGCCGCCGCTTCCCGCGAGACGCACGTTGGCGATGTTGTTGTTGCGGTAGCGACCGCCGACGACGCGGACGGTGCCACTGCTCTTGCTCGACTGATAGAGGCCGTTGTTCGGGAATCCGGCCAGTTCGCAGTTCCTGAACTCGATTTCGCCGGTCGTCTCCGCCTCGACGAACGTGCCGACGGCCCCGCTGCCCGACGGTGCACCGTCCGGCGCACGAACGTTCTCGACCAGACCGGTGCCGTCGGCGGTCCGGACGCCCCAGAGGAACGGCCCCTGGGAGCCCCGGTGGACGCCGCGGTGGAGCACGTCCCTGACGACCAGTCCGTCGTCGACGAGAATCTGCATCCGCGGCGCTTCCGGCGCGCCGCCGACGTCGTGTCTGAACCCCTCGTAGCGGACGTTGTACGACCCCGGGCCACCGAGCGACAGCCAGTACGCTCCCGCGCTTCCGGTGACGGCGTCCGGCGTCTCCAGCAGGAACGTCGCGCCGGTCTCGACCGCCACCATCGCGAAGTCGTGGAGGCCGTTGCCGTAATCGTAGTTGTACTCGGTGACCAGGTACTCCCCCTGCGGGAACTCCAGTTTGGTGTTGCTCCGGAGATACTCGTCCAGCGTATCGTCGATCGGCTCCTGGCCCGTCGGGTCCATGCCCAGGTCCTCGACGGCGTCGTACACCTGCTCGTACTCGAACGACGCCCGCCCGGCGTCGGCGCGGGACCGGTCGCTCGCCTCGGTCGACCCCCCACCAGAACCGTCCGCCGTGCCGGCGGCCGTCGCCAGCGTCGGTACGCCTGCCGTTCCGCCGACGAGTTTCAGGTACGACCGACGGTCCCACGAGCGCTCCGCCCGACCGGTTTCGTCCGGATCTTTCGGCATGAAGCCAACACGCAACGTATTAAATAATAAGTACCATTGTAATATGTTTTACTCGAACTCGCGCAGGTTCAGCCGGGCGAACGCCGAATCGAGCCGAAGCGACGAGTTGCCTACCTTTTTAGGAATCTCCGGAGAAAGAGCGCACATGCAAACGCTCGACGTCGTCGCCGACCACGAGGACGACTACCCCATCGTCGACACCCACTGCCACCAGCCGACGGAGGAGTTCCTCCACGACGCCGGCGGGCAGATGATGCAGGACGCCGCGAACAAGTTCGGCGCGGAGATGGAGACGGACACCTACGACCACCTCATCGAGGAGTACCACGAGGTCGGAATCGGCACGACCGTCCTGCTCGGCTGGGACGCCGAGACCAACACCGGCAACCCGCCGGTGCCCAACGACTACGTCGCCGAAGTCCGGGACGAGTACTCCGACTTCTTCGTCGGATTCGCCAGCGTCGACCCCCTCAAGGAGGACTGCGTCGAGGAGGCCGAGCGCGCGGTGAAGGACCTCGACCTCTCGGGGTTCAAGTTTCAGCAGATAGCGCAGGGTTTCGACCCCAGCGACCCCGAACACGAGGAGCTCTGGGCCACCATCGAGGACCTGGGCGTTCCGGTCGTCTTCCACGGCGGCAACTCGACGCTCGGCGCGGGCGCGCCCGGCGGACGCGGACTCAAGATCAAGTACGGCGATCCGATGCTCGTCGACGACGTGGCGGCCGAGCACCCGGACCTCCAGATACTCCTCGCCCACCCGGCGTTCCCGTGGGAGAAGGAGCAACTGGCCATCTGCCAGCAGAAGGGCAACGTCTACATGGACCTCTCGGGGTGGATGCCGCGGTACATCGACGACCAGGTGCTCCACTACGCGAAGAGCCTGCTCTCGGACAAGGTCATGTTCGGCACGGACTACCCGATGATAGAACCCGGACCGTGGCTCGACCAGTTCGCGGAACTCGACTTCTCGGAAGACGTCCAGCGCAAGATACTCTGGGAGAACGCGGAGGAGTTCTTGGGACTGTGAGCAGGGCCGCCGAGGCTCGACGGTAGGAACCGACGGTCACTCGAACTCGGGGTCGCGCCCCTCAAGGAAGGCCGCCACGCCCTCCTCGTGTTCCGGCGTGTCGTAGGCCTGGGACTGCACCATGTTCTCGTAGTCCGCCGCCTCGCGCCATCCCTTGCCCATGTTCTCGTGGATGGCGCGCTTGGCGAGACCGATGGTCCTCGTCGGGCGCTCCTGGAGCGTGTCGAGCAGGTCGTCGACGGCGGGACCGAGCTGCTCGTCCGGGACGACCTCGTTGACCAGCCCCATCTCGGCCGCCTCGTCGGCTCCGAAGTACTCGCCGGTGAACGCGAGTCGCTTCGCGGTCCGGAGGCCGACGATGCGGGGGAGCAGGAAGGAGCCGCCGGTGTCCGGGATGAGGCCGACGCGGACGAACGCACAGCCGAACCTCACCGAGTCGACGGCGTACGCGAAGTCGCTGACGGCCGTGATGGCCAGCCCCGCGCCGACGGCGTCGCCGTTCACCTTCGCGACGATGGGGACGGAGGCCGAGAGCGCCTCCTCGACGACGCGTCCGAACGTCGCCGTGATGCGCTCGTAGGCCGCCTCCGTGGTCTCCTCGCGCTCGGCCATCGACTGCACGTCCCCGCCCGCCGAGAAGGCGTCGCCCTCCCCGGTCAGCACGACGGCGTCGTGCTCGTCGGCGTCGGCTTCCGCGAGCACGTCGGCCAGTTCCTCGGCCGTATCGGTCGTGAAGGCGTTCATGACCTCGGGGCGGTCGAAAGTGACTGTTCGGATGCCGTCGTCGTCCGTTACGTCCATACCGGGGGAGTCGAGTGGCCCACATTTAATTGCTCGCCACTCGGACACGCGGTATGGACATCGAAGCGTTCTTCGAGGACATGCCGTTCGCCGACCTCCTCGGCGTCGAGGTGACGGCAGCCGAGGACGGCCACGCCGAAGGTCGCATCGAGATGCGCGATGAGCTCTCGTGGAACCAGGACCGACAGATGGCTCACGGCGGTGTGACGTTCACGCTGGCGGACACCGTCGGCGGCGCGGCGCTCGTCTCGCTGAACGACCAGCCGGTGCCGACCATCGACATGCGCATCGACTACATCGAAGCCGGGACGGGCGACCTGTACGCGGAGGCCGACGTGGTCCGGAACGGCAGCGACGTCGGCGTCGTCGACGTGAGCGTCCACGACGAGGACGACGAACACGTGGCCGAAGCCCGCGGCGTTTACAAGACGGGATAGCCAGCGCTCGCGCCCGACCGACGTCGAGGAGGCGAGCACGTCCGGACGCCGAACGCTTCCGCGACGCGGAGATTTAAACCGGAAGGCGCGGCCAACGTCGGCGTGACCTGACGAGTCGCCGCGGAGCGGTCCGCGGGAGTACGGCACGCCGCTTCGCGCTCGGGTCCGCCGTCTGTTCGCCACTACACAGCGACCGGAGGAACGGCCTGCCGCGGCCGCCGTCTCGCGAGCGTCACGGTCCGTGTCGAGGGCGCTACTCGAAGAGTTGTGAGAACAGCGTTCGCTCCGCGCGGTGCACGCGTTCGAGGAACGCCGACTTGCTGATGGCGAGTTCGTCCGCGACCTCGCTCGCGGTGGCCTGCCGTGGGACGCCGAAGTAGTCCATCTCCAGGGCGGTCCGCAGTGCGCGCTCCTGAGCGGGCGTGACGTCCCACGTTCGAGCGACGGCGTCCTCGTCTTCTGAACCGAGCGGGTGGACCCGAGAGAGCGTGACGCCCACCGCTTCCCCCGCCGCCTCCAGGACTCCCCGGAGTACGTCGTGACCGACGACCGCGCCCGTGAACGTCGCACCGCCGTCGCGGTAGCGGAGCGACTCGGCCATGAATCCCGCGTTCGTCAGTTCGTGGACGATGCAGGGATGCTTCGAGAGACAGCGGTAGTTCCGGCGGTCGTCAGTCGTGGAGACGTGCAGGTAACGGATGCGGTCATCGGCGTCGAGGAACTCGGCCAGGGGGTCGCCCTCGACGTCGTCGAAGTCGGGCGGCACGCCGGCGCTGAACCGCAGGAGTGCGTTACCGTCGTACCGAAGCTGGGGCGGCTGGCAGTCGACGTGGACGCCCGTCTCACGGGAGGCCTCCGCGAGCGGACAGTCGTCGCCGGTCACGGTGAATTCGACGACGAGGCACTCCTCTATCACGTCCGACGGAAGGCACCGCTCGTATTTAAAAGCGCTCCATAGGCGGGTCAAGTAGTATGGGACGGGAGGTGTAATGAACGACCATGGACATCGAGACCGTCAAACAGCGGGCCGGACCGCGAGAGTTCAGCCCGAAGGACGACCTACCGGAGGAGTACCGGAAAGCGGCGACCCGGATGATCCAGTTCCACGCGAACAGCGAGATCATGGGAGCGTACCTCGAACGCCCGTTCATCCGGGAGGCCCCGAGCCTCGACCGAAAGCTGGCGTTCTCGGCGAAGGTGCAGGACGAGATCGGCCACGGGCAACTGCTGTACCGGGCCGCCGAGTCGCTCGGCGTCAAGAGCCGCGAGCAGATGCTCGACGAACTCGCGAACGGGGAGGGGAAGTTCCTCAACTGCTTCCACTACCCGCTGGAGAGCTGGGTCGAGACGCCGATGATCGCGTTCTTCGTCGACGGCGCGGCGATGCGCCGACAGGCCACGCTCAAACAGACCAGCTGGGAACCCTACGCCCACGCGATGGACAAGGTCTGTTTCGAGGAGGGTTTCCACGTCAAACACGGCGAGGCCATCCTCTACGAACTGATGACGGGGTCGAAGAAGGAACGGGAGATGACCCAGGAGGCCTTCGAGGAGTGGTGGCCCAGGATCATCCAGTTCTTCGGCCCGACAAACGACAAGTCGACCCACCACGACTTCGCCAGCGAGGTCGGTCTGAAGCAGATGTCGAACGACGACCTTCGCAACGCCTTCCTGAACTCCTACGTCCCGAAGGCGGAGAAGTACGGCCTGGAGATTCCCGACGAGCCGCGCATCCGCGAGAACGGCGACGGGACGTTCGAGGTGGTCGAGGACGACCTCGACTGGGACGAGTTCTTCACCATCGCGAAAAACGAGTACGAACCGGGCCTCGGACAGATAAACGGCCGCAAGCGGGCCCAGGAGGCGGTCGAGTGGGTTCGCGAGTCGATGGACAGCCACGAACAGCGACTGTACGGCGGCGAACAGCCGCAGGCGGCCGACTGACCATGATCTGGGAAGTGTTCAGACAGGAGCAGGAAGGCGGGTACCACACCCACTGCGGAAACGTCCACGCGCCGGACCGGGAGATGGCACTGCTGTTCGCGGAGATACAGCACGCCCGGCGCAAGCCGACCAACAGCCTCTGGGTCGCACCCCAGAAGGAGATCGGCGAGGTCGACACCGAGGACGCGAAGTTCGGCGGGACGACCGACAAGTCCTACCGGTGGGCGACCTCGTACAGCTTCGAAGCGGCGGCCGAGGAGGTCGCCGAGTCCGAGAGCGAACAGGTCGAGGCCGAGCGCAGGGTCGAGGGAGGTGACGACTGATGGCGACCGCCGAGAGCCTCCCGGGACCGGGCGACCTCTCCGACGAGCAGCGCGAGGCCGTCGAGACGCTGCTGTACCGGCTCGCCGACGACGAGTTCGTCCTCGCCGAGCGCTACACCGAGTGGCAGGTGCGCGCGCCGACGCTCGAGTCCGACCTCGCGCTCGCCAACATCGCGCAGGACGAACTCGGTCACGCTCGGCTCTGGTACGACCTGCTGCAGGACTTCGGTGCCGAGGAGTCGGAACTCATCTGGGAGCGCGAACCGGGGAGGTGGCACCACAGCACGCTGACCGAACTCCGGTTCGAGGAGGGGGACTGGGCCGACCCCGTCGTGCGGTCGTACCTCTACGACGTGGCCGAGGAGTTGCGGCTCGCCGCGCTGGCGGACTCGTCGTATCCCCGCATCCGGGACCGCGTCGGCAAGATACGAGACGAGGAGGACTACCACAGCGAACACGCCGAGAGCTGGCTCGAACGGCTCTGCGAAGACGAGTCGAGTCGCGATCGCGTCCAGAGTGCAGTGGACCGACTGCTCCCGTACGCGCTGACTATCTTCGCGCCCGTCGACGAGACGGTCGAGGAGCGCATCGACGACCTCGGTCTCCGGACGCGGTCACTTGCGGACATGCGCGAGGAGTGGCTTGACACCGTCGTCCCGTACCTGGAGAGCCTCGGTCTGTCGGTGGACGACGTCGAACTGCCCGAGCAGTACGACGCCAGCCACGAGAACGTAGAGATGCCCGAGACGGTGGGCCGCGACCGGTCCCACACCGACGACTGGGACGACCTCTGGTCGGCGTTCACGAAGACGTACCGCGAACTCGACCGCGACCGGGCCGCCCGCATCATGGAGGACCCCGACGATGTCGAGTGACGGTGACGAACCACGTTCGTCGTCTCGTGAGACTCACGGCGTTCCGTACGACCCCGAGATACCCGACCTCGACGACGAGGGGGCGGCGAGAGGCGACACCGTCCCCGGCGTGGACGACTACGCGGAGCCGGCGCTGTGCGCCTACACCGAGTACGTCGAGGGCGACGGCGACGTCGAGGACCTGCCGGCGACCGGCGAAGACGCGACCGGTCTCGAAGCAGACGTCTGGGAGGCGCTGTACGGCGTCGAGGACCCGGAGATGCCCATCTCCATCGTCGACCTCGGACTGCTCTATGGTGTCGAGATGACCGAGAGTGACGAGGACGACGGGGCGACGGTCGAGATACTGATGACGCTCACCTACTCGGGCTGTCCGGCGCGGAACATGCTGACGGACGAGGTGCGCGAGACGGTGGCCGCAGTCGAGGGCGTCGCGAACGTCGACCTCCGACTGGTCTGGTCGCCGGAGTGGACGATCGACATGGTGACCGAACGCGGCAAAGACGACCTGCGCGAGTTCGGACTGAGCGTATGAGACGGCTCGACCCCAGCGTCGACACGAGCGGCGAGGATTCGGGCGCTGAGTGCCCGTACTGCGGGTCGACGGACACCGAACGCGAACATCCCAAGGGACCGTCGCTCTGTCGCTCGATGCACTTCTGCAACGCCTGCGAGCAGCCGTTCGAGAAGTTCGAGTAGCGATCGAGGGGCCGTCATCTTCTTTGACGGGAGCACCCCAACTCCGTGTATGTCCGCCGACCAGCCGACGCGAGAGGATCTGCGGAAGGGAATGACCGTCGAGATAGAGCAGACGAACGCCGACGACGCCGACCCGCTCGTCGGCGACATCGTCAGGTTCCTCTCCGACGAACACACCCAGCCCGGCGGCGTGAAGGTCGAACTGGAGTCCGGAGTCACCGGGCGCGTCAAACGCGTCGCACCCGACAAGTAGCTACTCGGATTCGAGTTCCAGCAACCGCTTCTTGAGCGGTACTCCGCCGTCACCCGAGTAGCCGCCGAGTCCGTCCGCGGCGACGACGCGGTGGCAGGGAACGACGACCGGGAGCGGATTCCGGCCACACGCCCGTCCCACGGCGACGGCCGCAGTGTCGAGGTGAGCCGCCAGTTCGCCGTAGGTTCGCGTCTCGCCCCGCGGAATCGTCCGCATCGCGTCCACCACCGCTCCGGTGAAGCCGTCGGGCGTCTCGACCGTCAGGTCGAACGAGCGGCGTTCGGCGGCGGCGTACTCGCGGACCTGCCGCCGGAGTTCCGTCGGCGACTCGTCGACGAACGAGGCGTCGAGTTCGACCGTCCACTCCCACAGCGGGACGGTCACGCGATTCGCAGGGGCGGGTTCCGCTTCCGGGTTCGAGGTGGCGTCGTGCGGTTCGGACATGCGGTCGAGATTCGGGGAGGACCGGCTTAACGCTCTCGCCGGCCACCGTTCGACGCCGGTGCGTACGACCGCCGTCGAGTGGCTTCGCTCGACCGACCGTCGCGGAGCGCCGAATAACGCAGGTTTAAACGAGAAGGCGCACAACCCACGACCATGACAGAGGCGGACGAGGGGTGGTTCGCGGGAGTCGACCCCGACGACGTCGACGCGGGCGCGGCAGCCGTCCGCGAGGGGAGCGCCGACGCGCCGGCCGATTGGCCGCGCCGCGCGGTCGACGCCGGGTTCGCCGAGGACGACGCTGACTACTATGCGAAGCTCCGCGAGGCCAGCATCCGGGCGACCCGCGAGGCGGTCACCGAGCGCGAGCGCGCCGACGACCGCCAGCTCGTCCACGCCGTGCGGGCGATGGACGACTGCGAGTCCGAGGCGAACGAACTCGCCGAGCGAGTCGCCGAGTGGGCCGGGACGCTGTATCCCGACGCCGACACCGGCGTGGCCTACGCCCGCGAACTCGCCGAACGCGACCCCGAATCCCCGGTCGAGCGACGGGTCGTCTCGCTCGCCGAGCGCGTCGCGGACCTGGCCGACGAGCGCGATGCGCTCCGGGAGTTCGTCGAACGGCAGGCGCCCGCGGTCGCCCCGAATCTAGCGGCGCTCGCGGGGCCGGTGCTGGCCGCGCGGCTGATAGCGCTGGCCGGCGACCTCGAATCGCTCGCCAAGATGCCCGGCGGGACGGTGCAGGTGCTCGGGGCGGAGGACGCGCTGTTCGCGCACCTCCGGGGACACGCCTCCTCTCCGAAGCACGGCGTCATCTACACGCACGAGTCCGTCAGGGGAGCGCCGCCGGACCGCCGCGGCGCGGTCGCCCGCACGCTCTCGGGCAAGCTCGCCATCGCCGCGCGCGTCGACCACTACTCCGGCGAGCGCAAACCGGAACTGGACGAACAGCTCGGCGAGCGCCTCGACGGCATCCTCGACCGGAGGGGTGACGGATGACGCTGCCGGAGGGGGTCGAGCGCCGCGAGTTCGACGGCGAGGAGCGGCTGGCGACCCGGGGACCGCCGGTCTACGGGGAACCGACGGACGGCGAGTGGCGGCTCTGGGACGCCCGGCGGTCGAAGCTCGCGGCCTTCCTCGAACTCGGGATGGAGACCGGCCTCCAGGGCGACGAGACGGTGCTGTACCTCGGCGCGGCCAGCGGAACGACGGTGAGTCACGTCGCCGACTTCGCGGGGCCGACCTACGCGGTCGAGTTCGCTCCCCGCCCCGCTCGGGACCTGCTCGACGTCGCGGAGGCGCGCCAGAACCTCTTCCCCCTGCTGAAAGACGCTCGCAAGCCCGAGACCTACGCGCACGTCGTCGAGTCGGAGGTCGACGCCATCGTCCAGGACGTGGCCACGCGCGGACAGGGCCGCGTCGCGCGAGAGAACGTCCGATTCCTCCAGCGCGACGGCGTCCTGCTGGCGGCCATCAAGGCCAGGAGCGAGGACGTCGCCAGCGACCCCGAGGAGGTGTTCGACCTCGTCCTGGCGGACCTCCGCGAGGAGTACGAGATTCTGGAGACCCGACAGCTCGACCCGTTCCACGACGACCACCTCGGCGTCGCGGCGGTGCCCCGCTAGCGAACCGAAAGGGTCAGGTCCCGGAAATGTTTTGAGCCGAGAGTGCGGTGACGAACGTATGTCCTCGGTCCCCGCACGAGAAGCCCTCCGATACGCGACGGACGACGAGATACTGAAACTCTACGCGGTCCTCGTCGGCGGATGGGTCCTGCTGCTGGTCGGCCAGTTCGCCTTCCGCACGGCCGTCAACCCGGCCGTGACCTACGTCGGACTCGTCGTCGCGCTCGCCGCGGTCGTCGCGGTCGTGAGCGGCGTCGTCGCCATCGCGTACAAGGTCCTCTCGAAGAGTTAGCTGCGGGGGGGGCCGATTTCCGTCGAATCCCTGACAGCGGCGTCGAACACCCGGTAGACGCGGCCGTGTCCCGGAACTATTTACCCGGCGGGTTGCTAACTTCCGCAAAATGGAGTTGGGTTCGGCCGAGAACTTCAGCGAGAGGGGGACTCTGGGCGTCGAAGAGGAGTTCTACGTCGTCGACGAGCGGGGTCGTCCCACTGCGGGAACCGACGAACTCGTCTACGAGCACGACCCGCCGGCGATACTGGAGGACCGTCTCGACCACGAACTGTTCAAGTGCGTCATCGAGACGCAGACGCCGAAGACCACGCTCTCGTCGGCCGGCGAGCAGGTCCGGGCGGTCCGGGAGGCGCTGGTCGACCACGCCTGCGAGCACGGGTTCGGCGTCGCCGCCGCCGGCCTCCACCCCGCCGCGAAGTGGCGCGAACTCGAACACGCGGACAAGGAACGGTACCGCGAACAGCTCGACCGAATCCAGTATCCCCAGCACCGGAACACGACGGCGGGGCTCCACGTTCACGTCGGCGTGGACGACGCCGACGCCGCGGTCTGGGTCGCCAACGAGATACGGTGGTATCTCCCGGTGATGCTCGCGCTGTCGGCCAACTCGCCGTACTGGAACGGGTTCGACACCGGTCTCCAGTCCGCCCGCGCGAAGATATTCGAGGCGCTGCCGAACACGGGGATGCCGACCGCCTTCGACTCCTACGAGGAGTTCGCCCGCTTCGAGGAACGGATGGTCGAAGGCGACGCCATCAACGACCGGGGCGAACTCTGGTACGACGTGCGACCCCACTCCGGCCACGGCACCGTCGAGGTGCGGGTGCCCGACGGCCAGGCCGACCCCGAGCGCGTGATGGCGTTCGTCGAGTACACGCACGCGCTCGTGACCGACCTCGTGGAACGGTACGAGGACAGCGCGGACCCGTGGGCCGCGTACCGGTCGGCCGGGCACGGGCCGCGAGATGGGAGTGCGGGCTACAACCACCGCCGGGAGCTGCTGGACGAGAACAAGTGGCGTGCGATACGCTACGGCCACGACGCCACCTTCGTCGCTCGCGACCTCGACGGCGAGGTGTCGCTCGGCGAGGTCGTCGACCGCGAGAGCGACCGTCTCGGCGTCTCCGGCATCCGCGACGTCTACGACCGGGAGAGCGGCGCGACCCGGCAACGCCGTCTCCGGGAGGAGGAAGGGATCGAAGCGCTGTACGCATCGCTGCTCCTGTAGGCAAGGTTTTTAATCGCGCGTGGCTTTTGTCCTTCTTGAGACAACATGTCCGGGGAGAACACCGACGACGAGCGGGAGGACGTCACGGTCGACGACGACACCGTCGAAGAAGCCGAGATAGAGGACGTCGACGAGGACGTCACGGTCGAGGAGGAGTTGACCGTCGAGGACGACACGGTGACCGACCGCGTCACCGTCGAAGAGGAGGGCGAGGAGACGGCGGTGGTCGAAGAGGAGATAGACGAGACGGGAACCGAGCGCCTCTCGCGAGGGCGAGAGCGACTCGAAAAGGAGGCCGACCGCGCGGTCGAAGGATTCGACCAGGGTATCGTCGACCTGCTCTCGTGGATCCTCGACACCGAGACGCGCGCTCGCATCTACGTCTACCTCCGCCAGAACCCGGGGAGCACCAGCGAGGAGATTGCCGAGGGGACGGGACTCTATCCGAGCACCGTCCGCGAGTCGCTGGCGGAACTCCACGAGGAGGAGAAGGTCACGCGCGAGAAGCGCGAGAGCGCCGGAGCCGGCAACAACCCCTACGAGTACACCGCCATCGCGCCGAGCGAGCTCGTCGGCGGCATCGTCGACCAGGTTCAGAACGAACTCAACACGGTGATCAACCTCGACCGACACCTCCAGGGCGGCGAGTCGGAGACCGAGACCGAACCGGTCAGCATCCGTGTCGAGGACGACCCCGAGGAAGCGGGGTCCGACGTCGGCACGGCCGACGACGAGGAGGGCGACGCCGACGACCGCGACGAGGACGCCGAGGAGTAGCGGAGCGTTCGTTTCGCCGTGGTAGCGAGAAGCGCGTCGGTCAGTGACCGTCGGCGTTCGTAAGAACGTACCAGTATTCCAGCGTATGTTTTATATGTCCCTTCCCGGATGTGAACTGTATGAGTAACTTCACCGAGGGGAACGAAGTGGTGACCAGCTCCGCGAGCGGGGTCACCGTCGAAAAATCGTTCGACGGCGAGGAGTTCGCCGTGCCGGCTATCACGTTCGAGATAGCGTCAGAGCGCGACGAGGCGGTGTCGGTTCGAATCACCGACCGCATCCCGGACGACTTCCCGATGGACAACGTCGGCTTCCATCCCGAGTTCGAGAACGACAATTGGACGGCGTACAAGGACCACCGCGTCCAGTTCGAGCGCGTGCTGGACCCCGGGGGAGACGCTGACGACGGTGTACGGAATCCGACTCTCGAACTGGCAGGAGGCCGAGCAGTTCCTCCGACCGCCGATGGTCGACGCCGTCGGGGCGAGCGAGGAGCGCGAGGCCAGCGACGACGAGGAGGTCGCGGACAACACCATCACCGACATCGTCTCCGAGGATAGCAGTCAGGTCGTTCGCGACGTCATCGCGGGCGAGAGCGACTTGCCCGGTCTCGGCGACGACGGGGGCGAAGGCGGAAGCGACGACCCCCTCGAGGACGACCCGCTCGCCGACGAGGGGAGCGACCCGCTCGCGGAGGCCGACGGCTCTCGCGACGACCCGCTCGCTACCGGTTCGGACGGTGACGAGGGCCCCGTTGGCGACGACGACTCCCTCGACGACCCTCTGGGTGATGACGACCCGCTCGGCGGCGACGACCCCCTCGCGGGCGACGACGCCGACTCCTTCACGGACGACGAGCGGGGAGGCGACGACCGGTCCGCAGACGGCGCGGCGGCCGACGCGGACCCGCTCGCGGACGACGTACCGGACGACGGGACCGGAGACGAGGACGAAGACGCACTCGCGCTGGGGGAGTCGAACGAGGCGGAGACGGGTGGGGAACCGGTGCCGGACGCGGAACCGGCCGAGAGAGGCGGCGACGTGACGGTGCCCGACCGCGAGACGTCACCGCCCCGGCCGGGGAGCGTCGCGGCCGCGCTGGCCGACGAGATTCGGGCGGGCGAAGTCGCCGAGAGCGACCTGGACGTGCTTCGACAGGAACTCGACTTCGAGGTGCCCGAGAGTACCAACGTGCGCGTTCGTCACCTCCAGTCGCGCGTCGACGACCTCTCGGCGTACACGGAGGCGCTCGAGGAGTTCATCGACGAGAACGGGACCGCCCAGGACGTCGTCGACGACTTCGAGAGCGAGGTCGACGCCCTTCGCGAGGAACTCGCCGACGTCCGGGAGGGCGTCGAGAACGCGAAAGACGACGGCGCACAGACCAGGGCCAGGGTGGCCGACCTCGAAGACGACGTGGCGGCCGTCAGCGAGGAGACGGACCGGGTCGAGGACCTCGAAGCGGACCTCGAAGACGTCCGGGAGGACGTAGCCGGCGTCGCCGACCTGGACGAGGAAGTCGCGGAGCTTCGCGAGGAGCTGACCCACCTCCGGGGCCTCGAAACGGACGTCGAGAGCGTCCGCGAGGACGTCGAGCGCCTGGACGACCTCGGCGAACGGGTGGACGAACTCGGCGATCTCCGGGACGACCTCGAAGACCTCGAAACCCACCTCGGCGACGTGCGCGACGACGCGGCGCGCGTCGACGACCTCCAGGCCGAACTCGCCGACCTGGCCGACGGTCTCGACAGCATCGCGGACGTGGGCGAGAACGTGGAACAGTTGGGCAACCAGCTAACGGACTTGGAGGACCTCGTGGCACAGAACACCCAGGAGACCGCCGCGCTCGACGACGAGGTCGAGGACCTGCGCGACGACCTGGAGGAGGCGATGTCGCTCGAAGACGACATCGCAACGCTGTCGTCGGACGTGGACGACCTGGCCACGTCGCTGTCGAGCACCGAGTCCGACCTCGCGGACCGAATCGAGAGCGTCCGGGGTGACGTCGCCGACATCGAGTCGGAACTCGCCGAACTCGACGAGTGGCGCGAGGACCTGACCAGCGCCTTCGGGACCTGACCGCACTTCAATTACTTGCGAGTGCGGCCGCAAACAATGGGGTGCTGGTCGTACACTTCGAAACGAGAGATGGCAAGTACCATGCGTGGGGACGCGGGCGAGACGGACGGCGTCGCCGACGAACAGGAACTGTACGGCGACCCGCAGCACGAACTTCCCGACGGTAGTTCGAGAGCCGAACGCTACGGCGAACCGCAACACGAGGTCGAGGAGTACGACTCGCCGACCGAGTGGCAGTTCGTCGCGGGGCCCGGCGACGGGAGCCGTCGTTGCGAACGGCCGATGACTCTCACGCGACTGGCGAAAAGCGACTGATTTCCGAACCGGTCATCGCGTCCGATTGCCGCGCTCTTCGGGACCGATGGCGAGGGCGTTCTTCACGAGACTCCGGTGGCCGCGGCGCAGTCGCTCCGAGACGGCCTGGTGGGAGATGTCCAGACCGTCGGCGAGGTCGTCGGCCGTCGAGTCCCGCGGAATGTCGTAATACCCTTCGTCGAGCGCCATCATCAGCGTCTCGTGCTGTTCCTCGGTGAGGCCGAACAGGCCGTGGCGCGTGTCGTTCATCTCGTAGATGTTGCGGATGTCGAGCGACAGTCCCGAGTCCTCGCAGAAGTCGTACGTCGCCGAGAGGGCGTCGCGGTCGGGAAAGAGGAGGCGAAGCCGCCAGCGCTCGTACTCGCCGTGGGCGTTGAGGACGGTCGCGCTCTCCTCGACGAGAACGTGGACGATGACCTCGATGGATTCCACCCAGTTCATTCGGTACAGTCGCTCCTCGCCGAGGTCCTCGAGCACCTCGAAGCCGTCGATGCTGGAGTCCTCGCTCAGCGCCTCGTCGAGCGCGTCGAAGTCGTCCGCCTCCGCCCACATGTACGGGAGCACGCTGGAGTCGTCGTGGGCCGCGACGCGCAGTACGTTGAACTCGGCCTCCGGGACTGCGTTCAGCGTTTTCCGAAGCGCGAACTCGTCCGCGGGGAGTTCGATCTCCGCGATTGTACTCATGCCCGTACAGAAACGAGCGAGGGCTATACGCCCTGTGGTTCCGACTACGGCGTTCACCGGCGGGGCGAACCGGGCCACGCCGCCCGTCGAACGTCGCTCGGGGCGAGCCAGCCTGGAGTCGCCCGACGCACGGACCACGGCCTGGACCGTGCGACGGGACACTCCGGGATACCGTCAGTGAACTATAACTTCGGGGGCTCCGAGAGTCGACGTATGGAACTCGACTCCGAGATGGCAGCCGCGATAGCCGAGATCGAGCACGCCGGCGTCCCGCCGTGGCACTCGCTGTCCGTCGAGTCGGCCCGTCGCGTCGAGGACGAGGTGTTCACCGCCGAGGAGTCGCGACCGGTCGCCTTCGTCCGTGACCTGGCGATTCCGGGGCCGGGCGGGGAGATACCGCTCCGGGTCTACCGTCAAGAGGAGACGGCGGACGGCCCGCTCCCCGTCGTCGTCTTCTACCACGGCGGCGGCTGGACGCTCGGGACGCTCGACTCCATCGACGGCGTCTGCCGCGAACTCGCGGTCCGGGCCGACTGCGTCGTCGTCTCCGTGGACTATCGGCTCGCTCCCGAACACCCCTTCCCCGCCGCGGTCGACGACGCCCACGCCGCCCTCTCCTGGGTCGACGCCCACGCCGACGCGTTCGGCGGCGACCCGGACCGCCTCGCCGTGGCCGGCACGAGCGCGGGCGGCAACCTCGCGGCCGCGACGACGCTCCGCGCCCGGAACTTCGACGGTCCCGACGTCGCCGCACAGGCGCTGCTCTACCCCATTACGGACCACGGCTGCGACACGGACTCGTTCGCCGAGAACGCCGACGGACCGCTGCTCACCCGCGCCGACATGGAGTGGTTCTGGGAGCGCTACCTCCGCAGTCCGGTCGACGGCGCGAACCCCTACGCGTCGCCGCTCCGCGTCCCGGACCTCTCGGGCCTCCCGCCCGCCACGGTCGTCACCGCCGGCTTCGACCCACTGCGCGACGAGGGGGTCGCCTACGCCGAGCGACTGGCGGCGGCCGGGGTCGACGTCGACCACCGCCACTACCCCGGGATGGCCCACGGCTTCCTCAGCCTGACCGACGACGTCTCGACCGCCGACGAGGCGATGGACGGCGTCGCGGACCGGCTACGCGATACGCTCGGATGACGACGGTCCCGGTGAACCGAGGAGTCCGACCGTCCCCCGACGGCACCCACCGCCGTCGAACCCGGTGTCGACAGTCCTGCCCGTACCCCAACCTTCAGGCTCGCCCGGCGGCCTGATGGTTCTATGTCAGTACTGGACCGGTTCCGGCTTGACGGCGACGTGGCGGTAGTGACCGGCGGGAATCGCGGCATCGGGAAGGCGCTCGCGACGGCGCTCGCGGAGGCGGGAGCGACGGTCGTCGTCGCGAACCGCGACGAGGAGTCCGGAGAGACGGCGGCCGCCGACATCGAATCGGAGACGGGAGCGGCGACGCTGGCCGTCCCGGTCGACGTGACCGACGAGGCGCAGGTGGCGGCGATGGTCGAGACGGTCGAAGCCGAGTTCGGTTCGGTCGACGTCCTCGTAAACAACGCCGGAATCACGATAAACACCCCGGCGGAGGAGATGAGCCTGGCGGAGTGGCAGAAGGTCGTCGACGTCAACCTCACCGGGGCGTTCCTCTGTGCGAAACACGCCGGCCGGTCGATGATAGCGAACGACGGCGGTTCCATCGTCAACGTCTCGTCCGTCTCGGCGTTCGTCGCCAACCACCCCCAGCCCCAGGCGGGCTACAACGCCTCGAAGGCGGGCGTCGAGGGGCTGAAGAACCAGCTCGCCTCCGAGTGGGCGAAACACGGGGTTCGAGTGAACAACATCAACCCGGGCTACATCGCGACCGACATGGTCGAGGAGGTGCTGGAGAACGACCCGACGATGGCCGGGGAGTGGCGACGCCGGATGCTCCAGGAGGAGGTCGCGCCGCCGGAGACCCTGGGACCGCTCGCCGTCTTCCTCGCCTCCGACGCCGCCGCCTACGTGACCGGCGAGTCCGTCGTCGTCGACGGCGGGTACACGGTTCGGTGAGCGTACTTCTCGCCTACTACGCGTCCCAGACCTCGTCGACGCTCGCGCCATCGTGGACGATGGCGTCGAGCGCGCTCACGACGGTCTCCGGGTCGTCGGTCTGCCATATACTCCGACCGACGACGAGGCCGCGCGCGCCGCCCGCCATGGCGCCCGCCACGTCGTCGAGGATGGCGCGCTCGGACCCGGAGGCGGGGCCGCCGAGGACCATCGTCGGGACCGGCGCGTTCTCGGCGATGGCCGCGAACTCCTCGACGTCGCCGGTGTACGGCACCTTCAACACGTCCGCGCCGAGTTCCCACCCGATGCGGGCGGCGTTGGCGACGTACTCGGCGTCGGTCTCGAAGCGGTCCGGGACCGCCTTCCCCCACATCACCGTCTCGACGACGAGCGGGACGCCCGTCCCCCGTAACTCCTCGGCGAGGTCAGTGACGTAGTCGACGTTGCGCTCGAACGCCCGGCGGTCGTCGCGGCCGAACGCGAGGACGCACTTCACGCCCGCGGGGTCGCAGTCGAGCAGGCGCTCGGTGTCGTAGGCCCGCGACTGGGCCCACCCGCCCACGTCCTCGCCGGGATGGGTCGACGGCGAGACGAAGTCGGCGGTCACGAGGACGTCCGTCGACGAGTCGGCGAACGCGTCCGCGTAGTGCTCGGCGAACGGCGGGCTGACGAGGACGCCGTCGGGGTCGCCCGCGAGGACGGCGTCGAGGGTCGCGCGAGGGTCCTCGAACCCCTCGACCGCGCCCATGCCGATGCCGTGGTCGAGCGCGACGACGACGGCGTTCCCCGACCGCGTGTCGAGGAGGTCGTATTCGCTCATCGGTCACCTCCGGGGACGACCAGCTTCTTCAACCCCTCGGCGTTCGCCATGCGGTCGAACGCCGTCGGCAGGTCGCCGATGTCGATTTCCTCGGTGACGAGGGCATCGGCGTCGATGCGGCCGTGCCGTAACAGCGACACGGCGCGCTCGAACGACTCCTGGTCGAGAGCGTACGTACCGCGGAGGTCGACCTCGTCGAAGTAGACGTCGAACGGACTGATCTCCATCGTCGCGTCCTGGTCGGGGACGCCGAAGATGAGCGTGTTGCCGCCCTTCGCCGTCACCGCGTTGGCCTGCTCGATGGTCGCCACTTTGCCGACCGCCTCGACGCCGACGTCGACCTCGCCGACCGCATCACGAATCGCGTCCGCGGGGTCGCCCTCGGCCGGGTCGACGACCACGTCGGCGCCGAGTTCGGCGGCGAGTTCCCGCCGGTCGTCGTCGAGTTCCGAGACGACGATGGGGCTCGCGCCCCGGTTGCGGAACGTCTGGAGGAGCAGCAGTCCGATGGGACCGGCGCCGACGATGGCGACGCTGTCGCCCTGTTCGACCCCGCTGCGTACGACGCCGTGGACGCAGCAGGCCAGCGGTTCCGCGAGCGCGGCCGTCCGGTACGGCAGGTCGCCGACGTCCTCGACGTTCGTCGCGGGGACGCGGACGTACTCGGCGAACGCGCCGTCGACGATGGTCTCGCCCGCGCCGCCGATGGACGTGTTGTTCTCACAGAGGTGCGTGTCGCCGCACTTGCACGCCGAGCAGGCGTTACAGGGGACGACGGGGTTGATGGCGACGCGGTCGCCGACGTCGACCCCTGTCACGTCTTCGCCGGCCTCGACCACCTCGCCCGCGCTCTCGTGGCCGAGCACGAGCGGCGTCTCGACGGCGAACGAGCCGTGATACATGTGGAAGTCCGTCATGCAGACCCCGCAGGCACCGACCCGGACGAGCAGTTCGTCGTCGTCCGGTTCGGGGCGTTCGCGTTCCTGTACTTCGATTTCGCCGACGTCGGTGAGTGTCGCTGCTTGCATTGTTCGGGTTGGAATCGGTCGTTCGCTGTGCTCAGGGAGCGACGCGGCGTTCGTGGACGCTGCCGCCGTCGCTGCCCTGTGATTTGATGGTGTTGCCGTGCTCGTCGAACAGGTGGACGACCGAGGGTTCGAACGTGAACCGGAACCGGTCGCCGGGGTCGGGTTCGTACGACGAGTCGACCCGGGCGGTCCACGTCGTCTCGCCGACCTCCGCGTAGAGGAAGTTGTCGGAACCCATGGGTTCGACCACGTCGACGCGGGCGCTCTGGACGCGGTCGCCGTCGCGACCGTCACGGACGCGAACCAGGTCCTCCGGACGGACGCCGAGTTCGAGGCGCTGGCCCGCCTCCAGGTTCAGGGTCGCGGCGAGGTCGCCGAGCGGGTAGGACAGCACGTCCTCGCCCGCGGTGGCGACGAGTCGCTCGTCGCCCTCGTCCGCTCGCACTTCCACGTCGACGAAGTTCATCGACGGACTGCCGATGAAACTGGCGACGAACCGGTTCGCCGGATGGTCGTACACCTGGTTCGGCGACCCGACCTGCTGGAGTTCGCCGTCGTCGAGGACGGCGATGCGGTCGCCCATCGTCATCGCCTCCGCCTGGTCGTGGGTGACGTAGATGGACGTGACCTCCAGTTCCTGCTGGAGTCGCGTTATCTCGGTCCGCATGTGCGTTCGGAGCTTCGCGTCCAGGTTGGAGAGGGGTTCGTCGAACAGGAACGCTTCGGGTTCGCGGACGATGGCGCGCCCGAGCGCGACCCGCTGTTGCTGCCCGCCGGAGAGCTCCTTCGGACGGTCGTCGAGCAGGTCCTCGATGCCCATCATCTCCGCGGCTTCCTCGACCCGGCGGTCTATCTCGTCGTCGGAGAGGTCGGTCGAGAGCTGCAGCCCGAAGCCGATGTTCTTCTTCACCGACATGTGCGGGTAGAGCGCGTAGTTCTGGAACACCATCGCGATGTCGCGCTGCCGGGGGTCCAGGTCGTTGACGCGCGTCGACCCGATGGTGACGTCGCCGTCGGTCACCGTCTCCAGGCCGGCGATCATCCGCAGCGTCGTCGATTTCCCGCAGCCGGACGGCCCGACGAGGACGAGGAACTCCCCGTCCTCTATCTCGATGTTCAGGTCGTCGACCGCGACGATGCTTCCGTCGTCGAACGTCTTCGTGACGTCGTTGAGCGTTATCTGTCCCATGGTTACTCGAAGTAGGTCTCGTACTCGGACACGAACGTCCGAAGCTGGTCGTACGTCGGTGGCTCGCCGTTGCGGACGAACCAGCCGGCGAGGGCGTTGCCCAGGACGAGCGCGGCCCCGTCGTCGATGCCGAGCGTCTCGGCGAGCAGCAGGCCGGCGTTGAAGTGGTCGCCGGCGCTCGTCGTCAGTTCGGGGTCGTCGGTGCGCGGTACGTCGACGCAGCGGGTGGCCTCGGCGGTCGCGAGCGCGGCCTCGACCGGCGAGTGCGCCGCGAAGCGCGTGACGCCGAGTTCCTCGCGCGCGTGCTCGGCGGCCGCCGGCAGCGACCGCTCGTGCGTCTCCGGCGAGGAGACGTCGGAGAGGACGACCGTCTCTCCGTAGTTCGCGCTGACGGTGACCGGCACCAGGTCGTCGAGTCGCGCGAGCGACGCCGCGCCGTCGCGGAGTCGGTCCCGCGAGAGCTGGCGGACGTCCGCCGAATCGACGAACACCGACGACGGCGGGTCGGAGAGCAGCGGCCAGAGGTCCTCGCGGAGCCCGTCCCAGATGGTCGCCATCGCGGGGATGTTCGCCCAGTAACCGATACCGAGAATCTCGGCCCCGTCGACCGCCGCCGCGACCGTCTCCAGGCCGACCTCGTCGCAGACGAACTCCCAGTCGACGGTCGGTAGCGTCTCCGTCTTCTGGAGCAGGAGTTTCCCGTCGGCGAACTCGACCGCGTCCGTGATGATGGGTTCGCCGAACGAGTGCAGCTCGTGGTCGCCGAACTCGCGTCGGAACTCCTCCCGTATCGGCCGCCCGAACGCGCCGACGAGCGTCGGCTCGTACCCGAGCCTGGCGAACGCTCGCGAGACGTGGGCGGCGTGGCCGCCGCACCGCGTCCCGGACTGTATCCACTCCGTCGACAGCGAGGTGTCGCCGGCCGCGGAGCGGGTGATGCGCTGGCCGAACTCCTCCAGGGAGTCGAGGCGGTCGTACTCGTCGGGGCCGCGGCGCACGTCGACCATCTCGCGGACGTTGTCGACGAAGCCGTCGAAGCCGAACGTCACCGGGCCGCCGTCGAGCGTCTCCGGTAACGCCTCCCGACAGGCGGCGAGGTGGTCGGCCGTCTCGTCGTCCATCGACCGAGCTGGGGTACGCTCCTCGCGCTCCGTGACGGTGATGGCCCGGGCCTCGTAGTCCTCGAGCGTCGCCTTCCAGCCGCCGACGGTGACCGTGCCGTTCTCGGAATCGTCGAGGTCGAGTTCGAGGTACGCGCGAACGTCGAACTTCGAGTAGTGGTACCCGGTCACCTTGCCGTGTTTCTGGACGGGTTCGCGCGTCTCCACGTCGTAGCCCTCGAACTCCACCGCGAACGACTCGACCGACCGGTTCCGCGAGGCCGTCTGGAGGTCGATGAGACAGTCCCGCATCCGGATGTACCGCTGGGGGAAGGTGGGCGACCCGTCGACCCCCTGGACCGGCTTCGCGAGCGGCCAGATGGACTGGTCGACGAACCGGTCGAGCAGGAAGGCGAGTTCCGGGTTCGTGATGTGAAAGCCCTGCTCCTCGCTCGTCATCCCCGTCTCGGCGACGTCGGTCCAGAAGAAGGCGTCCTCGCGGTCGGCGATGAGGACGAACGACTCGTTGGACTTGATACCCCGGACGCGGTCGGCCAGGTCGTGGCAGGACTCGTCGAGCGAGACCGTCTCCTCGCCGATCTGGTCCTTCCGGAGGTTCGAGACGATGAGCTGGATTCGGACGTCGTCCCGGGCCAGCAGGTCCTCGCGGAACCGCTCGACCTCGTCTTGGGGCAGGAGAACGTTGATGCTCTCCTCCGCCTCCTCGATGAGGTTCCGGATGTGCTTTTTCACCGAGGCGCGGCTCTTGAACAGGTTGACGCCGCCGCGAGCGTCCTCGACGGTGTCGTACAGCGACTCCAGTTCGGACTCGGCGTGCTGGAGCCGCTGGATGAGCGGCGTGATAGTCTCGGTCGGGTCGATGGCGTACGCCTTCTTGGGGTACTCGTCGACCACTTCGACGTACTCGTCGTCGCGCAGGTCGTCGACGACGTTGTAGACGCGCTGTTTCGGCACGTCGCTGTTCCCCGCTATCTCGGACATCGACTGTTTGCCGAAGCGCACGAGGGTGAGATACACCTCCGCCTCCGACGAGGACATGCCGATGTTCTCTTCGAGCGTCTCGCGGAGTTCGGTCCGACCGAGCGACTCGAACGGGTCGTTCACCGTCATCTCGTTTCACCCATCCGTATCATTGTACCACGACAGTTGTCATTGTAGATGCACTCCCCCGGTCGTCACGCGCGACTCCCTCATTGTTTCATGGCCCCCATCGTGAGCCCGCTGACGAGGTAGTTCTTCACGATCATCCCGAAGAGGACCATGGGCGCGAGGATGACGACGCCGGTCGCCATCACCTGCCCCCACAGCGTCCCGGTCTGGGTGACCAACTGGGCCGCCGCGACCGGAATGGTCTGGGTCTGGTTGCTCGTGAAGATGAGCGCGAACAGGAAGTCGTTCCAGGCGAACACGATGGAGATGATGGCCGTCGCGCCCATCCCCGGCAGCACGAGGGGGAGCGCGACCTTGTAGAACGCCTGCCAGCGCGTCGCGCCGTCGATGCGCGCCGACTCCTCCAGTTCCTTCGGTATCTCGTCGAAGAACGACCGCATCAGCCAGATCGCGAACGGGAGGTTGAACGTGGTGTACGCGATGACCAGCCCCAGCCGCGTGTTGAGCAGTCCGGCGTACCGGTAGAGGAAGTACAGCGGCATGATGACGACCGCGATGGGTGCCATCCGCGTGCTGATGATCCAGAACGCGAGGTGTTTCTTCCCGCTTATCTCCAGCCGCGAGAGGCCGTACCCCCCGAGGGTGCCGAGCGTCACGGCGACGATAGCCGACGACACCGCCACGACGGCGCTGTTGACGAGGTACTTCGTGAGCGGGTTCGCGCCGAACAGGAGTTCCCGGTAGTAGCGCAGCGTCGGGTCGAAGAAGACCTTCGGCGGCATCTGGAACATGCCGCGCCGTATCTTCAGCGACGACAGCAGCATCCAGACGATGGGCACCAGCGTCCAGAGGACGAACAGCGCGAGCACGCCGTAGGGCAGGAGCTTCCGCGCCCACGTTCGCAGGTCGGACGACCCGCCCGCGGTCGCGCTACTCATCGTCGCCGGCACCTCCCATCACGGACTCGACGAAGAACATGCCGAGCAGTATCGTCACGACGAGCATGCCGATACCCAGCGCGCTCCCGTAGCCGAGGTTGTAGAACCGCAGCGACTGCTCGTACACGAGGAAGCCGATTATCTTCGTCGCGTTGGCGGGGCCGCCCCCGGTGGTGATGAATATCTTCGTGAAGTACCGCATCAGGTCCATCGAGCGCAGCAACAGCGCGATGGCCAGCGCGGGCTTCAGCAGCGGCAGCGTCACGTATCGAAACTCCGTGAGTGCCGTCGCGCCGTCGACGCGCGCGGCCTCGTACAGTTGCTGGGGGATGGACTTCAGGCCGGCCAGTACGATGAGCACGACCAGCGGCGTCCACTCCCAGGTGTCCATCACGATGACGGCGACGAGTGCCGACGACTTGCTACCCAGTATCGGAGTGTTCGTGAACAGTCCGAACTGGTTGAGAATCCACGTGTACAGCCCGAACGAGGGGTTGAGGAGGAACTGCCAGAGCAGTCCGACGACGACTGGCGCGATCATCATCGGCATGATGATGACGCTCGTCAGCACGTTCTCTCCCTGTGAGACGCGGTCGAGGAAGACCGCGACGAAGGTACCGAGCACCACCTGGAGCGTGAGCGACCCGCCGACGTACAGCGCGGTCACCCACCAGGCGTGGCCGACGTTGTCGTTGAACATCTGCCGGTAGTTCTCGATGCCGACGAACGTCGGTTCGTGACCCGGCAAGAAGTTTATCTCCATCACCGACATCCACAGCAGTACAACGAGGGGGACGATGCTCAGAACGCCGAGGACGAGGATGCTCGGGGCGAGCAGCAGCGTCTCGAACGAGACGGGGAGGTAGTCGAAGACGCCCCCATCTCGTTCGGGGTCCTCCCCCACGTAGACGTCCGTACGTTCGTGTTGTGTTGACATGATAGAATGAGCGTGGAGGGGGCTACTTGAGCGTCCTCGACCAACCGCTGTCGATGGCCTTCATCGTCTTCTTCGGCGACTTGTTCCCGTTGACCATCTTCGAGACCTGGGTGTAGAGGATCTTGTCGAGTTCCGGCCACTGCGCGAGGTGGGGCCGGAGGCCGACGTTCTGCTTCTTCCAGGCCTCCTGGGTCGGCGGAACGACGTTGGGGTACTGACTCTCGCTCGTCGACTTCTTGGACGCGTTCTTCACCTCGTCCATGTTGTACACCGACGTCCGCGTCGGCGTCCCGCCGGTCCGCTTGAGAATCTTCAACTGAGTCTTCGGCTTGGTGGCCCAGACGAGGAACTGCCAGGCCGCCTTCTTCTCGGCGTCACTCGCGTGCTTGTTGATACCGATGCCGGACCCGCCGTAGATGTTCGCCGAGCGCGCGTCCGCCTGTGGGAGGAGCGCCCAGCCGACGGAGTCGCTCACCTTGCTCTGGTCTGGGTCTGCGAACATCGAGTTGAACTCGTGCCACTCCGGGGTCATCGCTATCTTGCCCTGGGCGAACGCCTGGCCGACGCCCGACCAGGTCCACGTCGTCGACCCCGGATGGGCGACCTTCAGGAGCTTGTCGTAGAACTTCGCGGCCTTGACCCCTTTCTTCGCGGAGAACTGCGGCTTCGCGTCGTCCTTTATCTCGTCGCCCGGTCTCCCGCTGAAGCCCTCCATGTCCTCGGCACCGTACGCCCAGAAGACGTTGTGGAAGTCACACTGCAGCGAGTCGTGCTGCTTGGCCTGATGGCCGGTGCCGTACGGCACCTCGTCGACGTTGTCGTTCATCCACTTGGCCATCTGGTAGTACTGCTCCCAGGTGCGCTCCTTGCCCGGTTCGAACGGGAAGCCAAGGTCCTTCTCGGCCTGTTTCCTGTACTTCTGGAAGATGTCCTTCCGGTAGGCCCACATCATCGTCGGGCAGTCGTACGGGAACGCCCGGAGTTTCCCGTCGCCGTAGCGACCGCAGGCGTCGACGTGGCTCTGGATGAAGTCCTCCGTGCCCTTGGGAACGTCCTCGTAGTCGTCCGATTTGATGTACGGATCCAGCGCCTGGATGTCCGGGTAGTACTTCGAGCCGACGACGTAGGGGTCGACGTAGAACGCCTGGTAGTTGCCGGACTGGCTGTTGAGGTCGGAGGCGACTTTCTCCGAGTAGTTGTTGAACGGGACCAGGGTCATCTCGACCTGGATTCCGGTCTCCTTCTTGAATTCGTCGGTTATCTGCTTGATAGCGACGGACGGCGGCGTCGATTCGGAGATGAAGTTGATCTTCTTCGCCGGTTCGACGTCTTTCGGGGCCGCCGTACTGTCACCGCCGCCACCGCCGCCCAGTCCGCCGAGACAGCCGGCCATCCCGGTGACTCCGGCGACACCGGCGGCGCCGCTCGCCCGGACGAACGTTCGTCGGTTCGTTAGGTGCTTGTTGTTGTCTGCCATCCCTGATTGACTCCGTCGAAGATATAATCATGACCATTAATAAAATTTCCCCACGATTGTAGATGGTTGATCTGAGACTGGTGAAACGCCAGAATCCGCGACGGATAGAAACAGAGCACCCCTCGCGTAGACGTAGTCGCGGTGACCCGAAAGTTAGAGACGTCGGCGTCGTTGGTGTTCGAGTTACCGTCCGCTCAACGCTTTCATCGACTCCCCCATTCCTTCGTGCGGTTACGGTCACGGGAGGAGCGGTACGAGGCCGCGAACGTGTTAGACACGTTACCATCACGCTTTTGTCGGTGAGTTCGCTTTCTGGGACCGATGCGCACGGCAGCACTCACCGACGTCGAAGAGTTCGAGATACGCGAACGGGAGCGACCGACGCCCGAACCGGACGAGGTGCTCGTCGAAGTCCGGGACGTCGGCATCTGCGGGTCGGACGTTCACTACTACGAACACGGTCGCATCGGCGACTACGTCGTCGACTGTCCGCTCGTGCTCGGCCACGAGAGCGCGGGAGTGGTCGCCGAGGTCGGTGACGACGTCGACGGACTCGCTCCGGGCGACCGGGTCACGCTCGAACCGGGCGTCCCCTGCCGTCACTGCGCACACTGCAAGCGCGGCGACTACCACCTCTGCGAGGACGTCGTGTTCATGGCGACGCCACCCCACGACGGCGCGTTCGCCGAGTACGTCGCCTGGCCCGCCGACTTCGCGTACGAACTCCCGGACTCCGTCTCGACGCGCGAGGGCGCGCTGTGCGAACCCCTCAGCGTCGGTATCCACGCCTGCCGGCGCGGCAACGTCGGCGTCGGCGACACCGTGCTCGTCACCGGGGCCGGTCCCATCGGCCTGCTCGTCGCCGAGGCCGCCCGCGCCGCCGGCGCGACGGACGTCCTCGTCACCGACGTGGTCGCGGAGAAACTCGCGTTCGCCGAGGAGGGCGGGGTCGACCGCGCCATCGACGTGACCGAGGAGGACCTGGCAACGGTCGTCGACGAGTACACCGACGGCGTCGGTGCCGACGTGGTCGTCGAGGCCTCCGGCGCGGAACCGTCCATCAGGTCCACGCTCGACGGCGTCCGCCGCGGCGGCACCGTCGTGTTCGTCGGCCTCGCCAGCGAGGCGGAAGTTCCCCTGGACGTCATCGAGATAATCGACAACGAACTCGACGTTCACGGCTCGTTCCGGTACGCGAACACCTACGACGCCGCCGTCGACCTGCTCGCCGACGACGAAGTCGACGTCGAGCGCATAATCGACTTCGAGAGCCCGCTGGAAGACGTCGACGCCGCCTTCCGGCGGTCGATGGAACCCGAGGTCGTGAAAGGGATGATAACGTTCGACGACTGACGCCGTCGACTCGAGTCAACGCTCCGTCCGGGGGCGGTCTGTGCCACCGTTCCCGGACGTTCTCCACGTCGAATCGCCCCAGCAACTATCACGAATCGTTATAACCACACGCTGAATAGCCCCGATATGGATACGTCGAGCGACGCGACCGGACCGCCGCTTCTGTCGCACGTCCTCGTGCCAGTCGCATCGGAAGACGACGCGCGGGCCACGGCGAAGTCTCTCGCACGGTACGGGCCCGAACAGGTGACCGTGCTCCACGTCGTCGAGAAAGGCGACGGCGCTCCGGACAAGACGCCGGTCGAACAGAGCGAACAGATCGCGAACGAGGCGTTCGCCGCGTTCCGCGAGACGTTCCCAGACGCCGAGGACCGCGTGGCCTACGGTCGGGACGTGGTGAGCGAGATCTCGTCGGCCGCCGCGGCGGTCGAGGCGAGCGCCATCGCCTTCCGTCCGCGCGAGGGCGGCCGACTCAGGAAGTTCCTCTCGGGAGACCGCTCGCTACGGCTCGTCACCAACGCGGACCGACCAGTCGTTTCGCTTCCGAATGGGGAGAACGCATGACGTCGGGGGACGAGGAACTCGCGAAGGACCTCGGCCTCCTCGCCGCGCTCACCATCGGCGTCGGGACGATGATCGGCGCGGGTATCTTCGTCCTGCCGGGGCAGGCCGCTGCGGCGGCGGGGCCGGCGGTCGCGCTCTCGTTCGTCGTCGGGGGAGTCATCTCCCTGTTCACCGCGCTCTCGGCGTCGGAACTCGGCACCGCGATGCCCAAAGCCGGCGGAAGCTACTACTACGTCAATCACGCACTGGGACCGCTGTTCGGCTCCGTCGCCGGTTGGGGTAACTGGATGGGCCTGGCGTTTGCGAGCGCGTTCTACACGCTCGGGTTCGGCGAGTACCTCGCGACGTTCCTGCCGTTACCGGCACTCGCTCTCGGTCCGGTCGGGCTGTCGTCGTTCCAGATCGGCGCGCTCCTCGCCGGCACCGCCTTCGTCGCCATCAACTACGCCGGCGCGAAAGAGACCGGTCGCGTCCAGGTCGTCATCGTCGTCACGCTCGTCGGCATCCTCACGCTGTTCTCCGTACTGGGATTCCTGCAGGCCGACGTCTCGACGCTCCAGCCGTTCTTCCCCGCGGAGACCGGCGGTGCGACAGCCGTCCTCCCCGCGACCGGGCTCGTATTCGTCTCCTTCCTCGGTTTCGCGAAGATAACGACGGTCGCGGAGGAACTCGAAAATCCGGGGCGCAACCTCCCGCTCGCGGTGGTCGGGAGCGTCGTCATCGTGACAGTGATGTACGCGATAATCATGGTCGTGTTGATGGGCGTCGTCAACTGGCGCCAGCTCGGCCCCGAGTTCACGAAGACGCCCGTGCTCGACGTGGCGGAGATCTCCTTCGGCTCCGTCGGTCTCGCCGCGGTCGGGGTCGGACTACTCACGTTCGCCGGACTGCTGGCGACGGCCTCCAGCGCGAACGCGAGCATCCTTGCGTCCTCTCGCATCAACTTCGCGATGGGGCGGGACAGGCTCATCACCTCGAAGCTCAACGAGGTCCACCCCGACTTCGCGACGCCGTACCGTTCCATCGCCGTCACGGGCGGTCTCATCCTCCTGTTCATCGTCGTCGGCGACGTCAAGACGCTGGCCAAGGCCGGAAGCGTCCTCCATCTCATCGTCTACGGGTTGCTCAACGTCGCGCTCGTCGTGATGCGAGAGGCGAACCCCCCGGAGTACCAGCCGGAGTTCGAGGTCCCGTTCTACCCCGTCGTCCCGATACTCGGAGCGGTCACCTCCTTCGGTCTCATCGCGTTCATGAAACCCGTCGAAATCGGACTGTCGCTCGTGTTCGTCGTCGGCGGCGTCGTCTGGTACTTCGTCTACGCCCGTGGGAAGGCCGACAAGCAGGGGATACTCTCCCAGTACATCCTCTCCCGGCAGGAGAGGATGCCCGACGCCGCCGTCTCGGCCGCCACGAGCGTGCAACCCGACGGCGGCGAGTACCGCGTGATGGTGCCGCTCGCCAATCCGAAAAACGAGAAGGACCTCATCACGCTCGCTAGCGCGATAGCCAAGCAGCGCGGCGGCACCGTCGACGCCGTCCACATCGTCTCCGTCCCCGACCAGACACCGCTCGAACACGCCGCCGAACACCTCGACGAGCACGAGGAAAACTATCACGCCGTACTCGACGACGCCCAGCGCGACGCGGAGACCTTCGGCGTCGACGTCGAGACCCACACCGTCGTCTCGCACCGCTCCTTCGAGGAGATATTCGGCGCCGCGCGCACCCACGACGCCGACGTCGTCGTCATGGGCTGGGGCGAGGACTGGTACGGGTCGCCGGGTCGCGTCGAGAGCGCCGTCGACGACCTGGCCATGGACCTGCCGGCCGACTTCCTCGTGCTGAACGACCGCGGGTTCGACCCCGAACGCATCCTGGTCCCCACCGCGGGCGGCCCCGACTCGGACCTGAGCGCGCAGGTCGCGAAGCTGCTCCGCCAGGAGTACGGTTCGCAGGTCACCCTGCTGAACGTGGCCGACTCCGCGGAGGAGGGCGAGGCGTTCCTCGCGGAGTGGGCCGACGACCACGGCCTCGGCGACGCCGAGCTGCTGGTCGAGACGGGCGACGTCGAGACGGCCATCGCGCGCGCCGCCGATGACTGTTCGATGGTCGTCATCGGCGCGACCGAACGCGGCCTCCTCTCGCGGCTGGTGCGCGGTTCGCTCGTCATGGACGTAGTCGACGACGTCGACTGCTCCGTCCTGCTCGCGGAGAAGGCGCGCGACAGGAGCTTCGTCGAGCGGCTACTGGGCCGGTAGCGGCGGTAGTTCTCCGATTCCGACAGCCGAGCGCCGGAACGCCGTGGGTTCGCCTCGGTCTCGACTCCCTGATGGGAAACGAACATCTCGCGAGCGTCGATTGCTCACCCTCGTATTTCGTATAGCGATATACGGTTTGCGTATCGCGTCTCGGCCAGTGCGAATCGCTGTAAATGTAAAATTATCTATGCTTCTGAGTGTCAGCGTCGACCGTACAGCAGGTCGAGATACTCCTCGCGGAACGTCGGCAGTTCGACCCTCGCACCGGCAGCGAGTTTCACCACGACGCCCGTGCGGTCGTCGAGGTAGAGGTGGACCGCGGTCGCTTCCTCGTGCTGGACGACGAGCGACTGGGCGTCGCCCAGGTGGGAGTACACGTCCTCGACGTGGCGGCGGTTGAACACCGCCATCGAACGGTGAATGATGATCTGGAGGTCCCGATCGGAGAGGTCCGTCTTCAGGTCCTCGCGGACGTACCGGACGTTGTAGGCGAACGACTCGCTGTCGAAGGAGGCAATCCAGCGCAGGTCGTCGCCGTACCGCTCCTCGAGCGCCGAGACGAACTGGGGATACTCTGGATTCGGCATACCACCCCCTCGGCACCTACCACGAAAAGTGTGCGGGCGAACCAGGAATGGTCGGAACCGCCGCTTACGTCGATACGAGCAGCGCGACGAGCAGGCCGACGAGCGCGAGTACGACGCGGAGGACGTCCTCGGCGATGCGTTCGCGGAGCGGGCGTTCGACCGCACGGTCCGCCCTTGTCCGGTCCGCCACCCGGTCGACGATTCGCTCGGCACCGCGGTCGAGCGCCGTCCCGGCCTCGGCGACGACCTCGACGGTCGTCCGCTGTGAAGCTCGACCCGTCGGATGGTACGCCGAATCGAGGTCCGGGACGTCCGGAACCCTGCCGAGTGGGCGTCGCAGGACGGCGAACGCGACGAGGCCGGCCGCCAGTATCGCGCCGGCCTTCTGGAACTGTCCGAACGCGAACGGGGCGGCGGCCGCGGGCGCGCCGGGGAGGACTGCAAGTTGGAAGGACGGGAAGAGACCGAAGACGACGCACGGAATCGCGAGCAGCGCCATCGCGGCGATGCCGCGGGCGTCGATCTCCCGCACCGCGCGGTCGCGCGGGGGGTCGCCGTGCAGGAAGACGTAGTATCCGAACTTGGCGAACGAGAGCACGGTGCCGACGCTGCCGACCAGCAGCGCCCACCAGAGCACGTCGCGGTTCGCGGCCGCGGCAGCGTCGACGATCATGCCCTTACTGACGAACCCGTTGAATCCGGGGACGCCCGAGATGGCGAGCGCGGCGACGACGAACGCCGCGAACGTCGCCGGCAACGGTCGGGCCAGCCCGCCGAGTTTCTTCAGGTTCTCGTCGCCGGTCCGGACGGCGACGACGCCGGCGGCCACGAAGAGCAGGCTCTTGTAGAGGACGTTGTTCTGGAGGTGGGCCATCGCGCCCGCCAGCCCCTGCCCCGAGCCGAGACCGACGCCCGCGACCATGAACCCGACCTGCGAGACGACGTGATAGGAGAGCAACCGGCGGAGGTCCGTCTGGAGGACGGCCAGCGTCACGCCGACGAGCAACATCGCGCCGCCCATCCACGCCACCGCGACGTTGCCACGGGGGAACGCCCGGGCGAGCGCGTAGACGCCGACCTTCGTCGTGACCGCGGCGAGCAGGACGCTGGCGGCGACGTGCGGCGTCGGGTAGGCGTCGGGAACCCAGACGTGCAGGCCGACGAACGCGGCGTTCAGTCCGATGCCCAACCCTGAGAGGAGCGCCGGGAGGCCGGCGGCCACGCCGCCGCCGTAGAGGAAGGTTCCGGTCTCGACGAACTGGAGCAGTACGCCCCCGGTCAGGAGCAGGCTCCCGATTTCGTGGTAGACGGCGTAGCGGTAGCCGGCGGGGACCGCGTCACCGCCCGCGTTCCAGAGCAGCAGCGTCGCGCCGACGGCCATCACCTCCCAGAAGACGAGCAGCGTCAGCCAGTCCCCGGCGAAGACGGCTCCGACGCCGGCCCCGACGTACGCAATCATCGCGGCGACCTGTCCCCGCGGCGCGTCGGTCGCGTCCGCGTAGAGCACGGCCACGGCGGATGCGTACCCGAGCGTCGCGCCGAGGAAACGAGAGAGGGCGTCGACACGGAAGAGGACCGCGTCGAAGCCGAACAGCGAGACGAAGAGATGCGTTCCCAACGGGACCGCCAGCGACCAGGCGGTCACGAGCGCGCCGGCCGAGACGCCGACCGCGTGGCCAGCACGCCGCGGCAGGACGAGCGCGGCGACCGACGCGACGAGGAGGAGCGCCGCCGGCGGCGCGAGGGTGAGCGGTTCAGCCACGGGCCAGCACCTCCCCGGCGTCGAACGCGGTATCCCCAAGGACGTCCGTGACGACGCGCTCCGCGAGGGCGAAGAACGGGAACGCGCTGGGCCGGACGCCGAAGAGGACCGCGAGCGCGGCGGTGGCGAGAAGCGGAGCGAGCAGCGACCACGGGGTTTCGAGGCCGCCGCGCCCGCCGTCGTCGACTCCGTCGCCGTCTGCGACCGGATCCGTCCGGAAGCCGGCCCGCGCGACGATGGGCCAGAAGAAGAGGAGTTTCAGTAGCCCCGAGAGCAGGACCGTCGTCGCGAGGAGTGGACGTCCGGCCTCGAACGCGCCGAGGAGGACGTACAGTTTGCTGACGAAGCCGGCAACGCCCGGGATGCCGACGAGGCCGGCCGCCGCGACGGCGAAGGCGGTCGTGGTCGCCGGAAGCCTGCGAGCGACGCCGTCCATCTCGGAGACGCGGTCGACGCCCGTCTCGTGGGTCACGACGCCGACCGAGAAGAACGCGGTTATCTTCATGAATCCGTGGGCGACGAGGTGGAGCAGCGCCCCGAACACCGCCGCGGGAGCGAGGAGGGCGACGCCGAGCACGATGTACGAAAGCTGGCCGACCGTCGAGTACGCCAGTCCCCGTTTGAGTTTGTCCTGGCGAAGCGTGAGCACGCTGCTGACGATGACGGTCGCGGCGGCCGCAGTCGCCAGCGGTAGTCCGACCCCGAACTCCCGGACGGCGCCGGGACCGAAGACGAAAAGCACGACCCGGAGGACGCCGAACGCGCCGCTCTTGACGACCGCGACGGCGTGCAGGAGCGCGGAGACGGGCGTCGGCGCGGCCATCGCCTCCGGGAGCCAGCGGTGGAGCGGCACGAGCGCGGTCTTCACGCCGAACCCGACGACCAGCAACGCGAAAGCGGCGGTGGCGGCCGGCGCGTCCGCGCTCCCGAGGCCGACGCCGCCCGGCACGAAGGCGACGGTGCCGGTAATCTGGTGAGCGAGCGCGGTTCCACCGAAGACGGCGACGCCGCCCGCGAAGGTGTACGCCAGGTACGTCCGCCCCGCGGCGCGCGCTTCCGCCGTTCCGTAGTGGACGACGAGCGGGTACGTCGCGAGGGTCAGCAGTTCGTAGAAGACGAAGAGGACGAGCAGGTTTGCCGCGAAGGCGACGCCAACCACGGTGGCGACGCTGGCCGCGTAGGCGGCGAAGAAGTGCCCGCGGCGCTCCTCGTGCGCCATGTATCCCGCGGCGTACACCGTCGCGAAGACCCAGAGGACGGCGACGAGCAGCGCGAAGAGTACGCCGAGCGCGTCCGCCCGGAGCGCGAAGGGAACGCCGCCGGGCAGCGTCGCCAGTCGGACCGCCCCGCCTCGGCCCGCGACCGCCGCGGGCACCAGTGCGGCGACGATTGCAAGTTCGGCCAGCGCGACGGTGACCGTCGCTGCGTGCCGCGTCCGGTCGTGGAGCGCGAGCGCGGCGGCGACCGCCAGCCACGGGAGGACGGCCGCGAGCAGGACGCCCCATCGAGCGACGATGTCTTCGAGTATCATTCGAGCAGAGCCGTCAGCGTCGGTTCGAGGAACGTTTCGAGAGGGGCGGCGACGAAGCCGAGCAGGACACCGGCGAGGACGGCGAGCGTGGCGGCTACGGCGATTCCAGTCGGCGTGCGGGCGCCGCTACCGTCGTTCGCGTGGGGAGGGCGGGAGTCGTCCCCTGCGTCTCCGGCGGCGACCAGTCGCTCCAGCACGCGCCAGAAGTACAGCAGCGAGAGGAGACTGCTGGCGACGACGAGCGCGGCCAGCACCGGCGCGTCGGCGGCCACCGCCCCGGCGACGAGGTACCACTTCGAGGCGAACACGCCGGCCGGCGGCACGCCGACGAGTCCGAGCGCGGCGGCGGCGAGCGCTGCGCTGGCGAGGGGCGCACGCCGGGCGACCCCCCCGTACTCCCGGACCGTCTTCGCACCCGTGGACTCCGCGATAGCTCCGGCGGCGAGGAACGCTCCCGTCTTCAGCGCGGCGTGGGAGAGCAGGTGGACGACCGCGCCGGTCAGCGCGAGGCGGTTGGCCAGCCCCACGCCGAGGACGACCAGCCCGAGTTGCGAGACGGTCGAGCAGGCGAGCAGGCGTTTCACTTTCGACTGACGGAGCGCGAGCAGCCCCCCGACCACGACGCTCGTCGCGCCGCCGACGACGACGGCGACGCGAGCGAGCGGCACCGCCGCCAGGAACTCGATTCCGAACGCCGCCAGCACGAGGCGAGCGAGCGCGTACGCCCCGGCGGTCGTCACCAACCCCGACAGCAGGACGCTGACCCCGACCGGGGCTTCGCCGTGCGCATCGGGGAGCCATCCGTGCAGCGGCACCACGGGCACCTTGACGCCGAGACCGACTGCGACGAGCGCGAACGCGGCGACGGCGGGCGTTCCGGCACCCAGGCGCTGGCCGAGGAGGGAGACGTTCAGCGCGCCCGTCGCGACGTAGGCGTAGCCCACTCCGAGCAGGTAGAGGGTCGCACCGACGGTTCCGACGAGCAGGTAGCGCAGCGCCGCACCCGCCGCGACGTCCGTGTCGGCGGTCGCGACCAGCGCGTACGACGAGAGTCCGGCGAGTTCGAGGAAGACGTAGAGGTTGAACGCGTCGCCCGTGACGAACACGCCCGTCAGGCCGGAGACGAGCAGGAGGACGAGCGCGAGAAACGACTCCGCCGGTTCCGACGACGTCACGGCGACCACCAGCATACCAATCGCCGCGACGAGCACGACGAACGGGACCGCGAGGCGGTCGACGACGAGTTCCACGCCGGCGAGCGCCGGAAACCCGCCGAGAACCGCTCGAACGGAGCCGGACCGCGCAACGGCCTGGAACAGCGCGAGCGCCAGGACGGTCTGTGCGGCAGTGGCGGCGAGCGCCGTCCAGCGGGCGGCGCGGGCCCACAGCCGACCGAGCAGGGCCACCGCGACCGCGGCGACGGCCGGTATCAGGACGAGCAGCGCGGGCAGGACGGAGAAGGGGGTCGACGGGTCACTCACCCTCGCCACCCCCGACGCGGACGACGAGCGCGAGCGCGACGGCGGTGACGCTCACCCCGACGACGATGGCGGTCAGCACGAGAACGTGCGGGAGCGGGTCGACGTACCGCGCGCTATCGGTCGCCGTGCCGGAGACGAGCGGCGCGCGACCGCCTCGGCGGAAGCTGGCCCCGACCAGAAAGAGGAGGACGCCGGTCTGGAAGAGGTTCAGTCCGAGCACCTTCTTCCTGAGGTCCGGGTCGGCGATCACGACCAGCAGGCCGACGCCGACCAGCGCGACGCCCGCGAGGAAGACGAGTCGCGTCACGCCTCCCCTCCCTCGAGCAGGCCGAACAGCGCGGTGAGTGTCGCGGCCACCGCGACCGCGATGCCGAGTTCTGCCAGTTCGACGGCGTAGACGACGGCGACCGGGAGCGCCCGGAGGTCGAGGACGCCGGCGCCGACCGAGAGGGGAGTGAGGACGACGACGGCGAGCGCGACGACGCCCGCAGTGGCCGCACCGCCGAGCGACTGGACGTCGAGCCACCGCTCCGCGGCGTCTCGACCGAACGCCAGGGCGAGCAGGACGGCGGTCGCGGCGACGACGACGCCGCCCTGGAACCCGCCCCCGACCGAACTCGTGCCGTGGAACGCCGTGAACAGGCCGAACGTCATGGCGAAGGGAGCGACGACCCGAACCGCGGCCCGGACGACGACGCTCACCACTCTCGCCCTCCGAGCACGACCAGCGCGGCGAGACCGGCGGCGAAGACGACGAACACCTCGCCGACCGTGTCGAAACCGCGGTAGACGACCAGCACCGCCGTCACGACGTTCTTCACGCCCAGCTCCGGCGCGTTCGCGAGGTAGAATCCGGCGGGACGGCCGACGTCTCCGGCAGCACCGGGCGCTATCGGCTCGCCGCCGGTCGGGAGCGCGGGCACCGTCGCGGCGAGTGCGACGACGAGCGCGGCGACGGCCAGCGCGGGTCGCCAGTCGAACGACGCCGGGACGGTCGCGCGGCCGGTGCGCGCGATCGCGACCAGCAGCAGCGCCGAGGTGATACCGGCACCGACCGTGGCCTCAGTCAGCGCCACGTCCGGGGCGCGGAGGACGGCCCACAGCGTCGCCATCCCGAGCCCGTACCCTCCGAACGCGACCGTCGCGGCGAGCGGGTCGCGGAGGACCGCGACGACGAACGCCCCGCCGACCACGACGACCAGCGCGACCGCGAGCAGGAGATTCACGGCTCCTCGCCCTCCGGACGCGTCCACGGTTCGACGCCGGACTCGCGGGCGGTGCGGACGATGGCGTGCGTGGCGACTGGCGAGGTCACGAGCACGACGATGGCGAGGACGGCCACCCGCGGACGGGCCTCGGCCGGCACCGCGACGCCGGCCGCGGCGAGCGTCAGCAGCGCGCCGAGCGTCTCGCTCTTGGAGGTCGCGTGCGCACGGGCGAAGCAGTCCGGGAGCCGCACCAGCCCGACCGCGCCGACCGCGACGAAGAAGACGCCGCCGGCGGCGAGCGTGGCGGCGAGGTCGGCAGGGGTCACGCCGGCCCTCCCGCGTAGCGCGCCAGACCGATGGCCAGCAGGAAGTTCAGGAGGGCGTACGCCAGCGCGACGTCGAGCAACCCCGGCTCTGCGAGCACGGCGGCGAGCAGCGCGATCACCACCACCGTCGTCGTCCCGACGGCGTTGGCGGCGACCGCACGGTCGTACAGCGTCGGCCCGCGGTAGATCCGGTAGCCGGCGATGCCCGCCAGCGCGACCAGCGCGACCGCGGCGGCGAACAGCGCGTTCACGAGCCGTCACGCTCCGCCGGGCCGACGAGCCGCAGTTCGCCCCCGCCACCCCGCCCACGGAAGACGAACGCGACGGTGCGCCGGAGGCGTCCCTCGCGGAGCGAGGCACGGGACCCCGCCGTCAGCGAGTGGACGAGCAACGTCCCCTCGTCCGCCTCGACCGTCACCGTCCCGGGCGTGAGCGTTATCGCGCTCGCCAGCGTCGCCAGTTCGATTCGAGATTCGGCGTCCGTCTCGTAGTACTCCAGCGCCGGGTCGACGGGCAGCGACGGATGGAGGACGGCGTACGCGACGGCGACGTTCGCCTTCGCCACCTCCCAGACGAGGACAGGCAGCGCGAGCGCGGCCCGGACGGTGCGACCGACGCTCCGCCGGAGCGCCGCCGGACGTGGGAACGTCACCCGCAAGAGCAGGCCCGCGACGACCGCGGCGCTGACCGCGCCGGTGGCGGCGTCGTAGGCCGTCGGCTCTCCGAGCAGGAGATAGAAGCCGAACGAGACGGTGAAGAGCGCGAGAAACGAGCGTACCTCGGGTAGCCCGCGGAGAGTTCCGTCGCGCATAGACTCTCGAAACGACTGCATCCGACATTACTCTGGTGCCAACCAGCGTAAGCGGTCGAGCCGCAGGAACCGACGACAGGAGTCGGCGTCGACGCGCCGGAGCGACTCGACTCGTTCGCCGCTCTGACGTCCGCGAAGGGTGACGGTCAAGGCCCCGCTCCGCGTACCAGAAGACGATGATTCCGCTCCTGCACGACTTCGAGGGCGAGCGCGTGCTCGTCTTCGGCGGCGGGTCGGTCGGTCTGCGGAAGGCCCGCCGGTTCGCCGGCGAGGCCGAGGTGGTGGTCGTCGCGCCGGCGTTCGACGGGCGCGTCCCGGCGGCGCAGATGGTCCGCGCCAGCCCGGCGGCCGACGAGGACGCCGGAACGTCGACGGTGGCGGAGTGGTTCGACCGGGTCGAACCGGCCCTGGCGGTCGCGGCGACCGACGACGCGGCGGTGAACGCGGCGGTGGAGCGAGCGGCCCGGGAGCGCGGGGTGCTCGTGAACCGCGCCGACGAGTCGGGCGAGCGCGACGCCGGCAGCGTCGTCGTCCCGGCGACGGTGCGAGACGGGTCGGTGGTCGCCTCGGTCGCGACCGGCGGGCTGAGCCCCGCGTTGAGCAAGCGTCTCCGGGAGCGCATCGAACCGGAACTCGACGGCGCGGGCCGGGTGGCCGAGGCGGCCGCCGAACTGCGAGGAGACCTGCGCGACCGTCCGCCGGAGGAGCGACGGGACGCCCTCTGTGCGGTCGTCGATGCCGACCGCGTCTGGCGGGCGGCGCGCGAAGGAGAGGACGTCCGGGCGACGGCGGAACGGGTGGCAGAAGAAGCGCTGGACGGTTAGTCGGCGCGTTCGCCCGGGTCGAAGGACCGGAGCGCGGCGAGGCGGTCGGCGGCGTCGCCGTCGGCGAGAACCTTCCGCGCGAGTTCGACGCCGTCGGTCAGCGTCTCGACGTCGCTCCGGGCGTACATCCGGAAGGCGGCGTTGACGGCGATCGCGTCGGCGAACGCGCCGTCTCGTTCGCCGGACAGGACCGCCTCGGTGATGCGAGCGGAGTCGGCGCGCACGTCGGTCACTTCGAGCGCGGCGGTGTCGCCGTCGAGGCCGAGCGTCGCCGTCTCTATCTCGTCGTCACGGAACTCGCCGTCCCAGTCGGCGAACCGGGTCGTACCGGGGCGCACGTCGTCGTACCCCTCCAGTCCCTGGAACGCGACGACGCGGTCGACGGACTGGTCGCTCTCGCGGAGCGCGCCGACCAGTTTCTTCGCGAACGAGAGGTGGAAGAAGCTCCCGAGGTGGACGTCGGCGTCCGCCGGGTTCGCCAGCGTCTCGACCGTGTTCACGAACGAGCGCACGCCGAGGTTCCTGCGGGCGGGGAGGAGGGCGTCGACGCCGGGGTTGGCCCGCGACTGCGGATAGAAGCCGAAGCCGACCTCGTCCACCATCGCCGCGCTCGCGGCGGGCGCGAGGTCCGTCTCGACGCCGAGTTCGTCGAGCACGTGGCGGTATGCGACTCCCTCGCTGGCCGGAACGCGGTCGGCGCTGTGGACGACGACCGGCGTGCCGGCGGCCGCGGCGACGAGGCCCGACGCGACGCCGAGCAGGGCGGTGTCCGACTTGCCGTCGTAGTTCGCGCCGCAGTCGACGGGGTCGGCGTCCGGGCGCGCGACGTCGACCGAGCGCTCGCGCATGGCGTCGACGAAGCCGGCGAGTTCGGTCGGCGTGTTGCGCTTCCACCGGTTCGCCATCCAGAACGCGCCGAGCGTCTCCGGGGCGGGGTCGCCCGCCAGGATGCGCTCGAAGGCCTCCCGGGCCTGGTCGTAGCTCATGTCGTCGGCCGACCGCGGGCCGGAGCCGACCGCTTCGGTGAGCAGGCGCTTCAGCGGCCACTCGCCCGTCATTCCGACCCCCTGTCCGAGGCGGTGGCGTTCCACGGCCCGGCGCGCGCGGCGGTCGCACCTTCGAGGCAGTCGACGACCTGGTCGCGCACGCCGACCACGTCGCCGAAGACGGTCGCTGCCGGCGGTTCGACGCCGACCTCGCCGCTGCGCTCGGCGATGGTGCCGACCGTCCCGGTGACGGTGAACTCCTCGTCGCAGGTCGCCTGCTCGACCACCGCGGCCGGCGTCTCCGCCGGCACGCCGTGCTCGCGCAGCGCCCGGGCGTTGTCCGCCATGCGCCCGACGCCCATCAGGACGACGAGCGTCCCCCCGGCGATGACGCAGTCGGCGAGCGCCGACCAGTCGATGGCGCTCTCGTCCTTCGTCGGGTCCTCGTGGCCGGTGACGACCGTGAGGCTGGAGGCGTGCTCGCGGTGGGTCACCGGGATGCCGGCGACCTCCGGCGCGGCGATGGCGCTCGTGACCCCGGGGACCACCTCGAAGGGGACGCCTTCGCGCGCGAGGTGTTCGGCTTCCTCGCCGCCCCGGCCGAAGACGGTCGGGTCGCCGCCTTTCAGCCGGACCACGTCGTTTCCCTCCCGGGCCTTGCGGACCATCAGGCGGTTTATCTCCTCCTGGGTCGTCCGCTCGCCGTTCGGGTCCTTTCCAACGTCGATACGTTCCGTCGCGTCGGCGTAGCGGTCGACGACGTCGTCGCCCACGAGCGCGTCGTGGAGGACGACGTCGGCGGTTTCGAGCACCCGCGCTGCCTTCACCGTCAGCAGTTCGGGGTCGCCCGGACCTGCGCCGACGAGGTACACCGTTCCCTGATACATAGTTAGCTCTCCTCGTCCGCGAAGCGCGTCTCGCGCAGGTAGCGTGCGCGGTAGCGGTTCGCGGGGTCGCTCACGTCGCCGGGGCGGACGCCCTCGACGCGGCCCTCGGCGGCCGCGTCCACGAGCGCCGACAGCTGCTCGTGCTCCCCCGACGTGAGCGTCAGTTCGCGCGTCGATTCCTCGTCCGTCGCCGCGAACTCCCGGGCCGCGGCGACGAACAGCGAGCAGGCCTCGCGGCACGGGAACTCCCCGTCGCCGCGCGGCGCGTCCACGTCCGCGTCCGACGCTTCGTCCCACTCGCGGCGTTTCAGGCACTGCGAATCCGCACAGCAGGCGCGGGCCGCCCGGTCCAGCGCGTCGCCGGAGAGGTCGTCGACGTCCGCGTAGATGCCCGTCTGTCGGTCGGCCGTCTCGCGCCAGTGGGTCACGTCGAGGTCGCCCTCGCGCTCGCGGTGCCAGTTGGCGACCGTCGCCGGGTAGAACCAGTCGACGGCCCGAACGCAGTCGTCGCCCGAGAGGTCCACCAGCGCCCACCCGGTCCGCAGCGTCGGCGCGGTCTTCAGCGGCCGGTACTCGCCCTCGGCGTCGTACTTCGCCAGTTCGCGCGCCTCGCGCGGGTCGGTCCGCTCGTCGAGGTCCGCGCGCTCGCTCTCGCGGTCGTCGACGTGGCGCAGATCGTATCGGCGCTCGCCGTCCGCCCGCCGGACCGTCACCGCGAGCTGGCCCCACGTCCGCGTGACGCCGTCCGCGAGGGCGTCGTAACGCGCGGGAACGGCGTCGTCCGGTTCCAGCCACCGGAGGAAGGCCCGGCGGTAGCCGCCGTGGCCCTCGACGACTCGCTCCCAGTGGTGCCAGTTGTCGACGTACGCCACGTGGTCGCGGGCGACCGCGCGGAACTTGGCCTCCGTGAGGCCGACGCGACGGTCCTCGGGCGTCTCGAACGCGAGTCCGGCGTCTCGGTCGTCTCGCGCGACCCGCAGGCCGTCGAAAGCGACGCCGTCCGCGGCCGCCGCGAGGAGTTCCTCAACCTTCGAGTCGTTCATCGTCCACCTCCGCGCCGACGTCCACGGCGCGCTCGACCGCCACGTCCGCGACGAGCGGTTCCGTACCGACCGCGCCGGCGTACCAGACCTCCCGGCCCTCGACCGTCGCCGGCACGTCGTAATCGGCGTCGCCGCCCTCGCCCTCGGCGACCAGTCCCAGGTCCTCCGGGATGTCCTCGGTGGTGTGGTAGCCGTCCGCCACGAACAGCGGGACGACGACGAGCGACTCGCTGTCGAACTCGTCGTACAGATCGTCGACGTACGGCGGTTCGTCCATGAACAGCGCCTGGACCTCCTCGAATCGGTCGCGCTCGCGGATGCGGCGGACGTGGCGCTGAGTCGCGCGGGCGCTGTTCTCGTTGCGCTCGGTACCGTGGCCGACGACCGCGACGCCGACGCCGTCGCCCACGTCCGGGTCGCCGGTCACGCGTTCGACGCGGCGGACGACGACGTCCGTCATCGCGTCGTGCGTCCCGACCGGCGGCGCGTAGCGAACCGGAAATCCGACGTCCAGGTCGCGGTCGTCGGTCAGTCGGAGTTCGCGAGGGAGCACCTGCTCGGTGAAGTACCCCTCGCTGACGAACAAGGGGACGACGTAGGCGGCGTGGCTCTCGACGGTGCGGAGCACCTCGGACAGCGACGGCTCCTCCTTCCAGAACGCCGTCCGAACCTCGTCGAACGCGCCGCGCTCGCGGACGGCGTCCGCGTGGTCGAACACCGGACGGTCCGACCGGGGGTTCAGGTGGGAGCCGTGACCGGCGAGCACCAGCGCCTGCGTCGTCCCCTCGCCCATCAGCTTTCGCCCTCCAGCGTCCGGTCGGAGTCGGTCGCGGCGTCGCAGTCCGATTCCGAACCCCCGCTGCGGTTCTCGGAGAGATGCTCCCATATCTCCGTGCAACCGCCGCCGTCCGCAACGTCCTGGAGGTGTTCGGTGTCCGCCGCACGGTCGCTCGCCGACCGTCGACCGGACCGGTCGTCGGCGTCCTCGCTCATCGGCTCACCTCTGGCGTCGGCGATGCGTCCGGTAGCCGGTCGTCCAGGTAGGGACGCTCGTCGTCAGGGGTCGTCTCAGTTCTCATCGACGTTTCGTAGAACGGAAACACGGATAAGGACGCCTCTACCCGTAAACGACGCCGTCGCTTCGAAATAGCGGCAATACCGGTCGCCATCTCCGATGGCACCGATTCGACGATTCCGCCGCGAGCGGCGACCACTCGTCCGCGAGCGGCGAGAACGTCCGAATCTCCGTGACGAGCACCGCGGCGGTCGTTGCGAGCGACGACGCGCTCACGTGGCTCCCCCGCGAAGCGGTGAGCGTGACTGTCTCCCTCCGGCTTCTGGACGAAGGAGCGTGGGTAAGCGTGAACGACTCGCGGGTCGTCGGCAACAGCGACGTGTGGCGACTCGCCGACCACGCCGTCTGTGACTGCGAGACGGCCTTCTTCGTCGTCGAGGTGTTCACCGAGACGGCCGTGGACGCCCGCAGCGTCGACGTGCGAGCGGGCGGTCGCTGCATCGGCTGCGGCGAGAGCGCGACGACCGACTGGCTCACCGTCGGCCGCGTCGACGACGGCGAGTTCCGCCGCGTCGCGGTCGGCGGCGTCCACGTTCCGGGATGAACGGTCGCGGTCGCCGGTTACCGTCGTCTCCGCGAGACCGCGAAAGAATTGCCGGTTTCGGGAAGTCAGGGAGAGGATTGACGGCAAGCGTGGGGGTATACACGGCGACTCCGTAGTTGGCCCCATGCCGAGCGACGTCGAGAAGTGGAAAGACGATGTGTACGGCGAGGAGATACGCGACCATCTCCGACGATTCGCCGAAGAGGGCTGGGAGGCCATTCCGGACGACGAACACGACGCGTGGTTCGAGCGGTTCAAGTGGTGGGGGCTGTACCACCAGCGCGACGGACAGGAGAGCTACTTCATGATGCGCATCGGCCCGCCGAGCGGCGTGCTCGACCCGGGTCAGTTGCGCGTCATCGGCGAGATAGCGCGCGACTACGCCACCGGCCCGGCCGCGAATCCCGAGTTCGGGAACGGCTACGCCGACGTGACTACCCGGCAGGCGGTCCAGCTTCACTGGATAAACATCGAAGACGTCCCCGAGATATGGGACCGACTGGAGGAGGTCGGTCTCTCGACGAAGCAGGCCTGTGGCGACTCGTGGCGTAACATCGTCGGCTGTCCCGTCGCCGGCAAGGACGAACGCGAGTTCGTCGACGCCCTGCCCGTCGTCGACGACCTCCAGGAGAACTTCAAGGGCAACCCCGACTACGCGAACCTGCCCCGGAAGTGGAAGGTATCCGTTACGGGCTGCCGAGAGGGCTGCGGCCAGGGCGACATCAACGACGTGGGCATCGAGCCGGCGGAGAAGGAGGTCGACGGCCAGCAGGTCCGCGGGTTCAACGTCCGCGTCGGCGGCGGTCTCGCGGGTAGGGAACCGCGGTTCGCCCGCGACATCGACGTGTTCGTCGAACCCGACGAGGTCGTCGACGTGCTGGGCGGCCTCTCCGGTCTGTTCCGCGACCACGGCAACCGCGACAACCGCCGGCGCGCTCGCATCAAGTTCCTCGTCGACGAGTGGGGGACCGAGAAGCTCCGGCGCGTCCTCCAAGAGGACTACGTCGACTTCGAACTGGAGACGGCGGGACGCGACCTCCGGGAGCAGTACTCCTACAACGCGGGCGTTCCGGAGGATCACGGCCACGCCGACCACGTCGGCGTCCACCGGCAGAACGACGGGAACTACTACGTCGGCCTGAACGTGCTCGTCGGCCGCGTCGGCGCGGAGGACATGATAGAAATCGCCGACGTCGCCGAGAAGTACGGCTCCGGCGAGGCTCGGCTCACCCAGCGCCAGAACATTCTCCTGACGGACGTCCCCGAGGAGAACGTCGACGACCTGCTCGACGAACCCGTCCTCGACCACTACAGTCCTGACCCGCACCCCTTCCAGCGCGGCTCCATCGCCTGCACGGGCACGGAGTTCTGCTCGCTGTCCATCGTGGAGACGAAGAACCGGCAGGTCCGGTTCTCGCGCTGGCTCGTCGACAACGTCGACCTGCCAGACGACGTGGAGAACTTCCACATCCACCTCTCCGGCTGTACGGCCTCCTGCGCCCAGCCCCAGATCGCGGACGTGAGCCTCCGCGGGATGAAGACGCGCAAGGACGGCGAACCGGTCGAGGCACTCGACATCGGTCTCGGCGGCGGACTCGGCGAGAATCCGGCGTTCGCGGACTGGGTCCGCGAGCGCGTCGCGGTCGACGAGGTGCCCGGCGCGATACGGAACCTCGTCGAGGGGTACGCCGCCGAGCGGGGAGACGGCGAGACGTTCCGGGAGTTCGTCCAGGCTCGCGACGAGGAGACGCTGGCCGAACTCGTAGAGCCCGAGGAGACCTCCTACGACGACCCGTTCATGCACAACACCAAGAAGACGTGGTACCCGTACGCCGACGACGACGCGCTGGAGTCCAGTCCCGCGCCGAACAGCCCGGAGGACCAGCCCGTCTCGGGGGACGACTGAGATGGCCGACCGGGTGATGAGCGTCACCGCCTACACGACCTTCGACCTGCTCGACGCCGTCGCCGAGGGCCACGGCTGGACCGACGAGGCCGACGCCGTCCTGAACGTGAGCACGCCTCGCGTCGAGGATCCCGAGGTGGTGACGCTCCAGCTCGAACTCGACAACACGCAACTCGACGACCTGCCGGCCCACGCCGACACCGTGACGCTCTCCCCGGACCGCGCACGCGAACTCGCCGCCGAACTCGAACGCTACGCAGACAAGGTCGAATCCTGACCGTCGCGACTCTCCGCCGACACCTCCGCAGTTGGATATAGCGGTATGTGATTTACGAGTCGCTCGTCGGACGGCGTCGTGACGTCGGCCGACGACTCCGTCGCTCACCGGTACTCGTTTTTTGCCGGCATCGGACCCCCGGCGACTGCTCCGTGTGAGAGACGGAACCGACGACTGGTCGTCGACACTCCATCGCCCACCCCGCCACACTGTCGACTACCGATCGCCGCTCTTCACGCCAGGCGCGTAGCGGACTGCAGTCGCGTTCCAGTGAGCGCGCACGGTCGACGTTCGGGGTGCCCCGACTGGCACCGACCGAGGGACCGTTTCCGCGTCCGTTCAACCGGGTTCGTGCTCGTGGCAACCGAGACAGCGAACTCACTTGCCTCCGCAAACAGAGTCGCCCGTATTTCGACCGAAGCTTCCATCTCTCCCAGAGCCGTCGAGAACCTTCCCGTTCTCAGAGCGCCAGCGCCGACGCCCCGACCGCTGGCCTTGACCCCCCGCCGAGCGACGGGGAGTTCGGAATCGAACCGAATCTTCCCGACGACCGTCGCCGTTGAGGTTTATCAGCATTGATGGTACTACGATGAGTGGTTAGCGAGTGCCGCTCGCCGAGATAATAACAATATCCGGCAGCAGTGAGAGTACTAATCGGGGAGATAAGTTCGCTTATCACGATTCGTGGGACAATTTGAAGTGGTGGGGGTGAGATGCCCCGTTCATGCCCGACGACGGGACGGACCGCGCTGTCGTGAAGACCTACGTGCCGGAGTACCAAAAGTCCGAGTGGAAGGCCCACGCCGACGACCTCGGCATGAGCCAGAGCGAGTTCGTCAGGACGATGGTACAGGCGGGACGGCGGGGATTCGACCTCGGCTCTGCGGAACCCCCTGAAGGCGGTTCGAACCCCAGGGGTGACGGGCTCGAAGACGCCGTCCTCGACATCCTGGCCGAAGACCCGCTCTCGTGGGACGAGCTCGTCGAGCGACTGGCCGGGGACTTCGAGGACAGACTCGACGACGCACTCGGCGACCTCCAGGACGAGAACCGCGTCCGGTACAGCGGACGCCACGGCGGGTACGTGCTCGTGGAGGCGAACGATGGCGAGTAGTCCGGCGGCGGGCGAGACGGACCCCGAGGACCCCGTGGGTTACTTCCTCCAGGACCTGGAATTCCACGGCAAGAGCGAGCGCACTCGCGGGGCGTACGAACGCGTCCTCCGGGAGTTCGAGTCCTTCCTCGACGACCCCGACCGCAACCCCTCGGGGCGGGCCGTCGCGCCCGGCGATGCGAGTCGACGGGAGTGCATGGCCTGGATTCACACGCTCCGCGGCGCGAACGCCGAGAGCACGGTCGCCACGTACGCCTCCTACCTGCATCGGTTCTACGCCTACATGACCCAGGTCGGTGCGTTCGATTCGAACCCAATGGCGCTCGTCGTCGAGGAGATGCACGAGTCCATCGACAAGGACCCGACGCGCCGCGAGATCTCGATTCCGCGGATGGCGGCGTTCGTCGACGGGATTCGCCATCCGCTGGAGCGCGCACTCGTCGTCACGCTGCTGAAGACCGGGATGCGCGTCGGCGAACTCTGCAACCTCGACCTCCGGGACCTGAACCTCACCGACGAGGACGTGCGCACGGCGTACGAACTCGGCCAGCGCCCGCAACTGGACGGGAGACCGGACTCGCTGTACGTCGCGGCCGACGTCTCGCGCGGCGAGGTGGTCAACGGAGAGGAGCGCAGCGCCTCGAACAAGCGCAAGCGAGGGACCGTCGTCCCCGTGGACGACGAGCTCCGGGCGACGCTGGTACGCTGGCTGGCGGTACGGCCGGACGCGCGGTCGCCGGCCGCCCCGCTGTTCGTCAGCACGAGCGGTGACTGGGGGTCCCGCGTCACGCCGAAGACCGTCCGACACGTCGTCGAACGCCACGCACGGGAGGCGGGCTGGTACCGGACCGGCGGCGGCGCGGAGGAGAACGTCACGCCGCACTACTTCCGGCACTTCTTCACCACGCATCTCCGGGACCGAACCGGCGACCGGGGCATCGTCAAGTACCTCCGTGGCGACGTGGCGAGCGACATCATCGACACCTACACCCACAACTGGGGCGACCGGGTGCGTGAGGTGTACGAGGCGAACGTCTACTCGCTGCTGTAGTCCGAGGCGGAACTCGTAAATCCCATTTCGCTATACTGAACTCGGGGCGTCGGTTCCGACCGCCGCCATCCGCGCGGGAGAACGCCGTCGGGACTCGATGGGTGACGGACGTGGCGAGTCGGTGTTCGTATCGAGCGCTGAGTCCGTTGGTTCGTACGGCGAACCGCTTCCCCCGGATATCGATAGTTATCGATTCTCGCGGTCGGTCGCTGGTCGTCGGTCTATATGCCGAGCCACTCGTCGTTCCGGATCTGGTATCCGTTCGCCCGACAGAACTTCGCCGCCTGCCGGCGTACCGCCCGGGACCCCGGAAGCTTCTCTTTGTCGCGGATGCGCTCGACGATCCAGTCGGTGATGGCCCGAATCCCTTCGTCGTCGTCGTCGGCGTCGATCGCTTTGAGTTCTCGAAGCGTCTTCTCGTAGGCTTCGCGCTGTGAGCCACGGAGATCAGCGTTCGGGAGCGTCTCGCTGGCTTCCACGATCTGTTTCATGGCCGCGGCGACCGTCGGCCGCCGTATTCGCACTCGGACGGCAGCGGGTGAGCCGAACGTCTCCTCGTCCGTGTCCGGTACCAGTTCCTCGACGGTGTACGTTCCGTCGTCCGATTCGACCTCGCGGTCGCCGACCGCCGCGACGACGTCGGTTCCCGTCGCCGGAAATTCCAGCGGTTCGAGTTCCGTCTCGATATCGGTTAGTTCTGCCTCGTCGACCGGTGGCTCCGTTTCGTCCTCGCGCTCGAGTTCCTCGGCGATGTCGCGCTCTCGCTGGCGCCTTTTCTCGTCGTGCGCTTTCTTGTCTCGGCTGTTCTTGTCGTCTGTCATTCCACACATTACGGTCCCTGATCGGATAGTCCTGTGGGGCAGCGAGACGGGACTCCCGAACGTAATAGAGAGATGTCGAAAATCGGGTTCAACGAACCCGCTCTACCGACCGTCGGGGTCAGTGAAGCTCACTCGAACGTAACGAAGTCTTCCTGCTGCTCACCAGTCGTTCGCAGGAGTTCGGTTCACGGTGCGGACGAGCGCCGTCACCGGTCTTATTGGCGTGCTCGCTCTTGAATCGGTGTGAGTGTCATCGCGAATTTCACCGTTCCGGCCGAAGCGTTCACGCTCCAACGAGCACTGACGGCCGTCCCGGATATGACCGTCGAAGCCGAACGGTTGGCATCGCACAGTGCGGAGTGGGCGCTTCCGTTTCTCTGGGCATCTGGTGGGGATTTCGAGCGGTTTCACGGAGCCATGCAAGACGACCCGACGGTGGCGAACACCGCCGTCATCGAGGAGACTGACAGCGACGTTCTGTACAAGATACACTGGAGCGATTCGGTTATCGAGTTGATCAACGAGATGATAGACCAGGAGGCGACCATCCTGGAAGCGCAGGCACAGGCTCAGGACTGGTGGCTCAGGCTGCGATTCTCCGAGGAGAAACAGGTCTCGTCGTTCCACGACCACTTCGCGGAGAGAGGCCACAGGTTCGAGGTCGGGAGAGTCTACCATCCCTCAGCTCCGCGGCAACGCAAATACGGATTGACCGCGGAACAGCGCGACGCCCTGGTCGCGGCATCGCGGAATGGCTACTTCAGCGTTCCGCGCGACATCTCGACCGAAGGACTGGCCGACGTCCTTGGCGTCTCGTCGAACGCCGTCTCCCAGCGGATACGGCGTGCCTATGCCAATCTCGTTCAGCACACGCTGTTGGCCGGGACCGACGAGGAGTAATATCGGGGTCGGTCTACCCGGGCGCCGAACCCCGTGACCGTCGCGTCCGTGGCGCGCCTCTCCTCGCCCTCGCGGACGCTCTCTTCGTGAAGCCCCGCCGGAGGCGTCGCTTGGCCTCGAAGGGGCCGACGCTCTGCGGAACGGTGCGGACTGTGAGTCGAATCGGCCGTCTTCACCTCGCGAACGCGGACACTGCCGGGGGCTCGAAAAGCTCGAAACCCGTCGGTTCACCGTCAACTTGGCCGACACCGTCGGTCGGACGGCGTCTCGCACGCGTCGAATAAACCATATTGCGCTATACAAAATTGCTGACGCGGTCGAACGGCGAGCGTTCGGAGAAACGGTCAGAGAGGACACCACAGCCGCGTTCGGGGTTCGTTCCTCGTACGATCCGCCCGCACGGCGACGCCGGAGCGGCGCAACGTAGTCGCGGTCAGTCCTGGGCCGCCTCGGCCGGCTGGCCGTGTTCTATCTCGGTTCCGAGTACGTCGAGGAACTGGGCGATCCACTCGACGTGGTCGCCCCAGTCGCGGCCGGTGACGAGGTTGCCGTCCGTCGTGACGCCGTCGTAGTACTCGCCGCCGGCGTCCTCCACGTCGTGCCTGAGGGCGGGATACGCCGAACAGGTCCGGCCCTCGACGACGTCGGCCGCGGCGAGAATCTGGGCGGCGTGGCAGATGGCCGCGATGGGTTTGTCCGCCTCGTCGAAGTGACGGACGACGTCGAGGACCTCGTCGTAGGTCCGGAGGTACTCCGGCGCGCGACCGCCGGGGAGGACGAGTCCGTCGTACTCCGCCGGGTCCACGTCGTCGAGCGACGCCGTCAGCGCGAAGTCGTGGCCGCGGGACTCGACGTACGTCTGGTCGCCGCGGAAGTCGTGGACCGCCGTCTTGACCGTCTCGTCGCTCCCCTTCTCCGGACAGACGGCGTCCACCTCGTGGCCCACCGCCTGGAGCGCCTGGAACGGTACCATGATCTCGTAGTCCTCGCCGAAGTCGCCGACTATCATCAGCAGTTGCTTGCCGGGCATGCCGAACGGACGTACGTGAGACGGTAGCATATACGTGGCGGTGGCCGAATCGCGAGACTCGACGGACGGACGACGACGGCCGGAGCGACGCCGCGTTCCGTCGAATCTGAACGCTCAAGTTCGCCGGGGAGCTACCGACTGCCAATGAGCGACCCGCAGGAGCACGAGGGCTTCACGTTCGACGACGTGAGCGTCGTGATGGGGACGTACAACGAGGAGGAGGCTATCGACGCAGTGCTCTCCGACGTGGAGCGCGTGACTGACGGGCAGGCCGAGGTCGTCTGCGTCGACGGTTCTACGGACCGGACGCCGGAGATAGCTCGGGAGCACGGCGCGCGGGTCATCCGCCAGGATCCGGAGGGGTACGGCGTCGCGGTGCGAGCGGCGCTGCTGGCGGCCGAACGTCCGGTCGTCGTCACTACCGACTGCGACGACACCTACCCGATGGAGCAGTTGCCGGCGTTCCTCGACGCCATAAACGAGGGGTACGACGTGGTCAGCGGCGACCGGCTCTACTACGGTGCGCAGGCGATGCCGGAGCTGAACCGCTGGGGGAACCGGGCGTTCGCGGCGCTGGCGAGTCTACTGCTCGGCGAACGCGTCCACGACACGACGACCGGGATGCGCGCCTACCGGAAGGAGGTCTTCGAGCGCATCGCGTGGACGGAGAACACCGGCCTCTCGGCGGAACTCCTCGTCAGGCCACTCGTGCGCGGGTACCGCGTCAAGGAGATTCCCATCGCGTACGACGAGCGGCTGGGGGAGACGAAACTCGACCCCCTCTCCGGCGGGGCCGCCATCGCGAAATCCATCGCCAAGGTCGCATTACAGGAGCGATTACGGCGCATCGTCAGGGGTCCGTCTCCACCGTCGCGTTGACGAAGGCACCGTCCAGGGTCGTCTCGCCCGGCAGGTAGGTTCCCTCGCGCCCGCAGTGGACCGTCAGCCGGCAGAGCCGTTCCTCCGGGGGCCAGAGCGTCCGAACCGTCCCGTTCGCCGCCAGCATCGACGCCTCCTGTCGGTAGGTGAACGTCGACCCGCCGGGCTGGACGACCGTCACGGCGAGCGACACCCTCTCCGCGCCGTCGACGGGCACGCGCGCCCGCCCCGTCTCCGTGAGGTTCGCGCCGACGGCGTCGACGACCCGGGCTCCGTCGGGCGTGACGACCCACGTCAGCGTCACGCGGTCGTCGCCGGTTCGGACCAGCGAGTAGGTCGCCGCCCGGTCGCCGGCTTCGAGTCGGACGTTGACGCCGCGGGTGTCGTCGGGAATTCCGACGGTCGTCGTCACGCGAACGCGCTCGCCCTCCCGGACGCGGAGACGCTGGAGTGCGGGCGTCACCGTCGCGTCGGCGGCCGGCGACCACCGTCCGCGGTAGGTGTACCGGTAGAGCTTCCGGTCGTCGTAGGCGTCGACGATGCGGAAATCGCCCGCTGCATCGCGGTTCTGGACGTACACCACGTCGCCGTGCAGCGACGGGGCGTTTCGCAACGCCTGGAACGGATGGTTGAGCCAGTCGCCGTACGGCGTCGGAACGAACACGAGGGCGTTCGAGAGGTCGCGTCGCTCGAACGGCTGGTAGGCCGCGGCGTGCTTCTCCGAGAGGTCCGCGTTGGCCGCGACGGGCCGCGAGACCGCGCGCTGCTCGGCGACGGCGAGGACCGGTGCGGCGACCAGCAGCAGCGCGAGGAGGACGGCCCGGGTCTGCGAGCGGTCGAGGCGAACGCGAACGAGTCGGCGGACGCGAGACGCGACGGCCACGGCTCCGCTGGCAGCGAACGCCGAGAGTGGGAGCAGCAGGTCGAAGTGGTAGAACGGACCGAACAGCGCGATGAAGCCGTCCCCGGGATTGTCCAGTTCCGCGAGGACGTTGAGGTTCCCCCAGAAGTAGACGTTGCCGGCGACGACCGAGAGGAGGAGGCCGGCGAAGACGGCCCGGAGTTCGAGGTCCGAGAGGCCGGGACCGCCGCTCGTTCCGGGGCCGGACCACGCGGCCCTCGCCCGCGCGACGAACGACCCGAGGCCGGCGGCGGCGAGGAGGGTGCCGAGGGGCGCGGCGACGGTCCACCGGGCGGCGAACGACCACAGCACGCGGGCGTTCGCCCGGAGCGCGAGCATCGGCGTGTAGTCGCGCTCGTACCCGAGCAGTTCGCGGTGACCGAAGCCGAGGCCGTCCTGCGGTGCGAACGCGGCGTAGGGGAACCGGAGCGGCGACCCGGTGACGTGCCAGTTGTACGCGAGCGTGACCCCGACCCAGGCGAGACCGAGCGCCGAGACGACGGCGTAGCGGCCCGCGACTCGGCGGAACGTTGGGGAGCCGAACAGCGACGAGGGAGTGCGAAGCGAGCGGTCGGTCGGCCGCGCGCGGGCGAGTTCCAGCAGGCCGTGCGCGGCGAAGGGAACGACGAACAGGACCGCGGTGTACGGGCGGGCGAAGAACGCGAGGCCGACGAAGCAACCGGCGAGCGCGGCCCACCGGCGGTCGTCCCGGCGGACCGCCCGGACGTACGCGGCGGCGAACGCGAGGTTCAGCATCGTCGTCGGCGCGTACGGGAGGAAGGTGGCGGACGTGACGAGGAAGAGCGGCGTCCCGAGCAGGGCGATTCCGGCCAGCAGGCCGGTTCGGGTGTCGAAGGCGTCGCGGGTCAGCGCGACGACGAGCGCGGCGTTGGCGGCGGCGACGCCGGCGAGCGCGTAGCGGTAGCTCCCGGCGAGTTTCCCGAGCGCGAAGACGGCGGCCGGGACGGGGGTGTACTTCGAGTACATGCGGTCGCCGTCGACGACGAAGAACCAGGGGCGGAGGGCGTCGGGGAACGGCGTCCGGAGGAACAGCCGACCGTCGAGCAACATGGCGGCCTGCTGGAGGTAGACGCCCTCGTCGTGGTTGACCGAGAGGTAGGGGAAGACGGTGGTCGAGAGCCAGAGGACGACGACGGCCGCGGGCACGCCGACCGCGAGGGGAACGGCGACCGCACGGAGGGTGCGGTCGACGCGCGGTCGGCCGGTCGGCTCCCTGAGCGCGCGCCGTAGGTTCATCAGTCGGCTTCGGGGGCGCGAGCCTGGGTCTCGCGCTGGCCGCGGGGGAACCACGCGAGGTCGTGGTCCGCGGCGAGTTCGACGTTCACGGGCGTGTCGAGCGGAATCTGCCGGTCGTGGTTGTGCATGCACTGGAGCACGTCGGCGTCGTCGTCATCGTCGCCGGCGTCCAGTTCGACTCGGTAGAGCACGGTCGGGCCGAGGTACCGCCGGTAGGTGACGCGGCCGTCCGCCGCGTCGGCGTCGGCGGGGACCGCTTCCAGGTCGTCCGGGCGGACGAGCACGTCGACGCGGGTCTCGTCGTACTGGCTCGCCAGGCCGTGAATCTGGTCGCGCGGGATTGGCCCGACGCCGGTCAGCACCTCGTCGCCGTCGACGTACCCCGAGAGGAAGCCGGCGTGGCCGAGGAAGGAGGCGACGAACCGCGACTCCGGGTGCTGGAACACCCGTTCCGGCGCACCGACCTGCTCTATCTCGCCGCCGTTCATCACGGCGACCCGGTCGCTGATGGACATCGCCTCCTCCTGGTCGTGGGTGACGGAGACGGCGGTCACCCCCGCTTCCTTCAGGATGCGCCGCACCTCCTCGCGCATCTCGACCCGGAGGTCGACGTCGAGGTTCGAGAACGGTTCGTCCAGCAGGAGGATGTCGGGTTCGGGCGCGAGCGAACGCGCGAGCGCGACCCGCTGCTGCTGGCCGCCCGACAGTTCGTCGGGGTAGCTGTCGCGGTGACTGTGGAGGCCGACGAGGTCGAACATCTCGTCGACGCGGCGTTCGCGTTCCGCGTCGGAGACGTCCGTCAGTCCGAACGCGACGTTCTCCTCGGCCGTCAGGTGGGGGAACAGCGCGAACTCCTGGAAGACGACGCCGATGCCGCGCCGCTCGGGGGCGACGAACGAGCCGTTCCCGGCGACGGCGCTGCCGTTCAGCACCACCTCGCCGCCGTCCGGACGTTCGAGGCCGGCGACGAGCCGCAGGGTCGTCGTCTTGCCGCAGCCCGAGGGGCCGAGCAGGGTCAGTATCTCGCCGTCGCGCACGGACAGCGAGAGGTCGTCGATGACGCGCGGTCCGCCGCCGTAGCGCTTGACCACGTCGCGGAGTTCGAGCACCGTCTCGCTCGACGGTCGGTCGTCGGTCGATACGTTCTCGGGGGCGCTTGCGAGTTGACTATCTGACATCGTATCCCTCCCGTGAGAGTATCACGAGCATCGAGAGTCCGGAGACGACCAGCAGGACGAGCGCGGGCACCGCTGCCGCGCCGAAGTGGCCCGCCTTCTGCGCCTGCCAGATGAACGTCGACAGCGTGTCGAAGCCGATGGGCCGCAACAGCAGGGTCGCCGGCAGTTCCTTCATCGTCGTCAGGAAGACGAGCGCCGCCCCGCCGAGGAGTCCCGGCGCGATGAGGGGCAGCGTGACCGCCCGGAACGCACCGACCGTGGTGCGGCCGAGCGTCCGGGCCGCCTCCGGCAACTGCGGGTTCACCGTCAGGAACGACGCCCGCGTCGACCCGACCGACTGGGGCAGAAAGCGGACGACGTAGGCGAACACCAGCAGCGGGACGGTCTTGTACAGCGGCGTGGCGTATCGGTTGCCGAAGTACACGAGCGCCAGTCCCAGGACGACCCCCGGCACCGCGTAGCCGACGTACGAGAGGCGCTCGTACGCGTCGGTGAGCGCGGAGTCGTGACGTGCGGCGAGGTACGCGACGGGCAGGCCGGCCAGCGTCGCGGCCAGCGCCGCCAGGGCGGCGACGTAGACGGAGTTGGCGACGTACTGCCACTCGAACGCGAGCGTCGTGGCGTACTCGGAACCGCCGCCGACCAGCCACAGCGCGAGGATGGCGAGCGGTACCGCGAGGGCCAGACCGGCGACGAGCGCGGGGAGCGCCATCGCGGGCCACCGCCAGCGGCCGAGTCGCACCCGGTCGCCCGCCCGCCCGCTCTGCCGACCGGCGTCGCGCTCCTCGCCCCGGATGCGGGACTCGACGGCGAGGATGACCAGCGTCCCCGCGACCAGGACGAGCGAGAGCAGGGAGGCGTAGTCCCGGCCTATCTGCTGTTCGACGTAGATGACGCGGGTGAACACGTCGAACTGCATGATAGCCGGCGTGCCGAAGTCCGACAGCGCGTACAGTGCGACCAGCAGGCTCCCGGCCGCGATGGCGGGCCGGACCTGCGGGAGCGTGACGCGCTTGAACGCGTCCCAGCGCGAGTGGTCGAGCGTGCGCGCGGCGTCGACCAGCGTCGTGTCCAGGGACTTCAGCGAGGCGCGCGTCGTGATGTAGACGTAGGGGTAGGTGTACAGCGTCAGTACGAGCAGCGCACCCTCGAAGCCGTAGACGGCCGGCAGCGACTCGACGCCGAAGGGCGCGAGTAGCTGCTGGAGTTCGCCGCGGGGACCGAACGCCGAGACGAACGCGAACGCGCCGATGTAGCTCGGGATGACCAGCGGGAGCGACACCGCGACGGTCCAGAACCGCCGGAACGGCAGGTCGGTCCGGACGGTCAGGTACGCCAGCGGCACCGCGAGCAGAATCGACGCGCCCGTGACGCCGACGACCAGCAGCGCGCTGTTGAGAAGCACCTGGACGGTGCGCGAACCGGTCAACAGTTCCAGAGCGCGGGCCTGCCCCACGCCCGCGGCCATGCCGACGAGCCACAGGAGCGGTAGCAGGACGGCGGCCGACACCGCACCACCGAGCAGGACGAGGCCCAGGGGTAGCTCGCGCAGCCCCGAACGCTCGCTCGTCCGCTCGGTTTCGGCGGTCATGTCAGAGGAGTCCGACCTCTCGAAGGATGTCGAGCGTCGGTTTCAGCTTCGAGAGCTGGCCGAGGTCGAGGTTGGCCGGCGGTTCGAGTTCGTCGATGGTCGGCAGGCGGCCGAGCGGCTCGACTTCGGGAATCAGCGGGTACTCGTAGGTCTTCACGGCGAAGTACTCCTGGGCCTCGGCCGAGAGCAGGTGGCGGACGAAGTTCGACGCCAGTTGCTGCTTGCCGGTCGTGTTCACCACGGCCGCACCCGCGACGTTGAACATCGACCCCGCGTCGTTCTTCGTGAACGCGGTGCCGATGGAGGCGTTCTCGTTCCCGGCGAGTACGCGCTGGATGTAGTAGTGGTTCGTGAACCCCGCCTTGATTTCGCCACGGGCGACCGCCTGCGCGACGAGGAACTCGTCGGAGTAGTTCTTGACGATCTTCTCACGTTTCATCGCCTGGAGCCACTGCTTGGTCTTCTGCCGGCCGTTCAGCAGTCGCATCGCGGTGACGAACGCCTGGAACGAGCCGTAGGAGGGGGCCCACCCCATCTTGTCGTCGAACTTCTTCCGATTCGGGAACGCGAAGATGTCGTTCGGAACTCCCCCCTCGTCGAACGCGTTCGTGTTGAACGGAACGGACCGCGCGCGCCCGGAGGTACCGACCCACTCGCCCTGGGGGTCGCGGAACCGCTCGTCGACCATCGTCGACACGTCCTTCGGGAGCTTCGTCGTGCGACCGGCCTCCGCGAGCATCCCCAGCGACCCCGCGTTGACCGAGTAGAACACGTCGGCGGGGCTGTTTTTCCCCTCGGTCTGGATCTGCTGGACGAGTTCGGTCGAGCCGCCGTACTGCGTCTTGACCTCGAAGCCGTCGTAGAGGTTCTCGATGAACCCGATGAGTTCGCCGACGAGCGCCTGCCCGCGTCCCGAGTAGAGAATCAGTTTGCCCTTCAGGTCCGGCATCTCCTTCATCGACGTACCGCCGGGCGGCCCGCGGTCGCCGAACGGCGACCGTCCCGAGCCTATCTGGCCCGCCACGTCGGTGCTGTTGTTTCCGCCGCCGTCGTTACCGTCCATCAGTCCGCCGAGACAGCCGGCCGTCGCGCCGACGGCACCGGCACCGACCGCGGCCAGAAACCGGCGGCGACCCCCGTCGTTGCCTTCGTAGCCAGCGGAGTCGCGTCGCTCCATGTCATAGATTAGGCTGGCCTAAAGCGCTTATACCTACCGGTTTATTCCGTAGACCGGGCGCGAGCGGCGGTTCGCGCCGGACGAGAGGAAACGGTCGGTCGAGGGAGGCGACTGCCGTCGACCGCCGCCTCGTCGTCGCGGGCACGGGCGCGGTCGACCCCGGCGTCACCCCGGACGGACCGAGGTCGTCGAGTCGGGGGCCGTCGCGAGAAGCGACGTGGACCGCGCGTCGCACCGGACCTAGTCGTCGGCCGGGACCGGTTCGCGGGCGGCGTCGAGTTCGTCGAGGCAGGCGAGCCAGTCCACCATGTGTTCGCCGACGTAGTTGAGGAACGCGCCGTTCTCGTACTCGTCGTAGTCGCCGTCCGCGAGCGTGGCCGCCATCGCCGCGTACGCCTCGGCGAACGAGTCCGATTCCTCGCCGTCTCCCGCGACGAGCGTCCAGAGGTGCTCGTTCAGTTCCAGGCCGGCGACCTCGTTGTTGAGGTCGCCGAACGTCGAGCGCGGGGCCTTGTCGTGTCGGCAGAGCGGCGCGCCGCTGACGATCTGCTTGCCGAGTACGTCGCAGGCCCGCTTGAGGAAGACGCCGCTCCAGATGTCGTCGAACCGCCCCACGTCCCACGGGTTGTCGTCCATCGGCAACTGGTAGAACGCGGGAACGACCTCCCGGCGGAACGCGAGGTTCATCGAGCACACCGTGAGGTAGTTCCCCGGCGCGGCGACGAAGTTATCGCCGTAGTCCGCCTGGGACGTGCGCGTCTGGGCCTGCCCCCGGAGGTCGCCGTCCATCAGGATGCGGACGGCGTCGAGGTCGGGCACGTTCGTCCAGAGGCCCTGCGAGGCGACCACGTCGCCGACGCGGGTCCGCTCCGTCGTCGTCTCCTCGTCCATCGCCGAGTAGGGGTAGCCCCGGGGGTAGAGACCGTGCTCGTCGGCGTTCTGGTAGAGGACGTTCACCCAGTTCTCGTCGGAGGACACTCGGTCGATCTCCCCCTCGTACCGCAGGTTCCGGAGGTGACGACCGAAGAAGTCCACGCCCGGCAGGGGACGCGTGTCGTCGTCGACGAAGACGCCGTACTCGAAATCGTCCGCCCAGAGGTACAGCAGGCCGAAACTGGTCTGGGCGTGGCTGGCCTCGGGGACCAGATGGTCGTACTCCGCGACGCCGCGCTCGTCGAACCACCGTTCGCGGCGGGGGCCGTCGAACACCGCACCCGAGACCCCGAGGTCGTCGAGCATCGCCTCCATCGCGTCGGTGTCGCAGAACGATTCGGTGACGAGCACGAAGTGCAGGCGGTCGACGTCGAAGCCGTGGTCGCGGGCGTTTCCGACGTAGTCGCGCACGCACTCTGGCTCCCGGATGGTCGGTACGACGACGCAGATGTCCTCCTCGCTCATCTCTCTCTCGGTACGTGATGGTTTAGGCTACCCTAAAAGATTATCTGTTCGGCCTCGACGCCTCCCGTCCCGAACGTCCCCGTGACCGCCGTCGTCCCCGGACGCCGGTCGGGGAGTCAGCTTTCTTATACGTCGCGATAAATCCAAATAATCGAACGTCCACGTTCCGTCCGTCATGGACGTCGACTATCAGCGCGAACGCGAGTCGTTTCAGTGGGAGATTCCGGACGACTACGCCATCCCGGCGGTCGTCGAGGACCACGCCGACGCCTTCGGCGACCGACTCGCCGTGCGATTCCTGGACGAAGCGGGCCGCGAGGAAGAACGCACCTACGCCGACCTGCGCGACGACGCGAACCGGTTCGCCAACGCCCTCGAAGCGCTGGGCGTCGGCGAGGGCGACCGCGTGATGCATCTCCTGCCGCGGGACCCGGACGTGTTCGCGGTGCAACTCGGCGCGCTGGCTCGCGGCGCGATTCTCGTCCCCTCCTCGGCCATGCTGAAACCGAAGGACATCGCCTTCCGCGCGAACGACTGCGACGCGACGACGATGGTGTGTCACGCCGACCTGACCGACATGGTCGAGGACGTCGCGGCGGAGACGCCGCTCGACACCTTCGTCGTGCTGGGCGACGACGAGACCGGCGAGAGCGAACGCGCGGCGGACTGGCGGTCCTTCTCGGACCTGATCGACGGCGCGGCCGCCGACCACGACGGTCCCGACCTGTCGGCGTCGGACCCGATGTCCATCAACTACACCAGCGGAACGACCGGCCAGCCCAAGCCCGTGCTCCACCGCCACCGCTGGATGCACTGCTTCGAGCGCGTCAACGGACGCTACTGGTGGGGCGTCGACCGCGACACCGACTTCTCGGACGAACTGCTCTGGGCGACGACCGGAACGGGGTGGGCGAAGTGGTTCTGGAGCCCCGTCGGCGTCGCGCTGACGACCGGCGCGCCGCAGTTCCTCTACGCCGGCGAGTTCGACGCCGAGACGTTCCTCGACCTCATGGAGGAGGAGGGCGTGACCCGCCTCTGTGCCGTCCCGACACAGTACCGGATGTTCGCCCAGCATCCCGACCTCGACGCCTACGACCTCTCGCTCACGGAGGCGGTGTCGGCCGGCGAACCGCTCAACCGCGAGCCCATCCAGGCGTTCGAGGAGGCGTTCGGCGTCACCCCGCGAGACGGCTACGGCCAGACCGAGACGGTCGCGCTCGTGACGAACTACCCCGGCATCGACGTGAAGCCCGGCAGCATGGGCAAACCCGTGCCGGGCATCGACGTGACGCTGCTCGGCGACGACGACGAGGCGGTCGAACCGGGCGACATCGGCGAAATCGCTGTGCCGGTCGACAGCCCCGCCATCTTCGACGGCTACTTCGAGAAGCCCCACCTTGACGAGCGGACGTTCGCCGGCGACTACTACCGGACCGGCGACCTCGCCTCCCGCGACGAGGACGGCTACTTCTTCTTCGAGGGCCGGGCCGACGACATCATCATCTCCTCGGGCTACCGCATCGGCCCGTTTGAGGTGGAGGACGCCCTCGTCGGTCACGAGGCCGTCGCCGAGGCGGCCGCGGTCGCCAGCCCGCACGAGGAGCGCGGGAACGTCGTCAAGGCATACGTCGTGCTCGCCGAGGACCGCGAGGGCGGCGACGAACTCGTCGAGGAGCTACAGGAGTACATGAAAGCGGAGACTGCGCCGTACAAGTACCCCCGCCGGGTCGAGTTCGTCGACGAACTGCCCAAGACGTCCAGCGGGAAGATCCGCCGCGTCGAACTCCGGGACCGCGAGGAGTCGAAGTTCGGCGAGTGAGCCGCGAGCGTCGGCTCCGACGGACGCAGGGCAGCGGCTACCGCCGCCGAAAGAGAAACGCCCGCCTCGTCCGGAATCCCCGCCCGTTCCGCGCTACTCGACCGTGAATCCCTTGTCGGTCAGTATCTCCCGAACGCGGTCGCGGTGGTCCCCCTGGAGTTCTATCTCGTCGTCGTCGTTCACCGTCCCCCCGCTGGCGACCTTGCTCTTCAACTCGGACGCGAGGTCGCCGACGTCGACGTCGTTCGGGTCGAGACCCGTGACGATGGTGACCGGCTTGTCGTACCGTCGTTTCTCCGTTCGTATCGTGATTCGTTGCTCCGTCCGCCCGAGGTCCTCCTCGATGCCGAGTTCCTCCGGCAGTCCCGTGATGGAGCTAAGGTCGTCGTCCTCTGGCACAGCAGTACTCGTACGCCGCCGAGACGTTTTACGTTGTCCCCCCTCGCAACGCTGACGAATCGGACGGCCCGGCGTCGGACCGCGGGCCGGTCGAGCCGTTACTCCAGGCGGCGACTGGGCGACGCCAGCGTGTCGACTCCCGGACTGTAGTAGAACACGGCGTCGCCCGCGGGACGGTCGAAGCCGTTGGCGCGAAAGAGGTCTTCGGCGTCGACGGTCGCCTCAGCGTCGTACAGCGGCCAGCGTTCGTGGGCCACGGTCGTGTAGCGTATCGACCCGTCCTGCGCCTCGGTGAAGAGGCAGTGGCGCTCAGTGAGGAACTCGGCCAGCGACCCCGGTTCGGACCGGAACCGCTCGCCGGTCGGCCGATACGTGGCCGAGACGCGGACCGGGCGCGAACCCGGATGACGGCGGCGGCTCTCGAAGCGGACCTGCCCGTCCGCGACCGAGAGGTCGATGTCGGCGAAGTAGTACGGCAGGTGGTGGAAGAGGCGCGCGCCGAGCACGCTCAGAACGCCGTCGGCGTCGAGGCTGAAGAAGTAGATGCCGGGCTCGCCGTCGAAGGTGACGTACGTCCGGAGGTTGAGTTCCGGGAGACGTCGACCGAGCCGTTTCGGGGTCAGCCTCGGGCGGACGTTGACGTTCGTGAACGGGACGACGGAGAGCCAGGCCTGGCCGTCCCGGGTCTGGACGTCCAGCGCGTCGGGAACCTTTCTGGCGACCAGTTCGGGGTCGACGGACCAGTTGGCGAACAGGACGTGTCGCCAGTCCAGGTGGAGCGACGGGAGCACGGGGACGGCTACGTTCCGGCGGCAGGTAACCGTACTCCCCGCACGGAGGCGACCCGTCAGAGCGAGTCGAGCACGTCGCCGAACGCGTCCAGGCCCGCGCGGGCCGCCGAGGGGTCGCGACCGAGGCTCAGCCGGAACCGGTCGTCGTCGGCGAAAAAGCGCCCCGGAACGACGAGGACGCCCGCCTCCCACGCCGCCTCGACGACTTCGTCGCCGTCCGCAGACTCGTGGGCGAGGAAGCCGTAGGTGCAACCGGGCGCGACGAAGCCGCGGAGGTCGTCGCGGCCCGCGACGAAGGAAGCGAGCAAGTCGTGATTCTCGGCGATGCGTGCGCGCGAGTCGTCGTCGAGACGACCGGCGTCCGCGTCTTCGGGGGCCTCTCTCCGCCGGCGCTCGTCGTGGAGTGCGCGACGCGCGAGCGCCACGCTCGGCCCGGCGACGCCCGGGAGGTGGAACTCGATCGACCGCGCACGCTCGACGAACGGCTCGTCGGCGACGAGCCAGCCGACCTGCAGCGAGCCGAGTCCGTGGAACTTCGTCAGCGAGTTCGTCACGACGGCGTTCGGCAGGTCGGCTGCGGTCGGACCGCCGAGCGGGCCGTCGCCGCGCTCACCGTCGAACGGCGCGTACACCTCGTCGACGAGGAGGGGTACTCCGGCGTCCTCCGCGACGCGACTCGCGGCGGTAAGCGTCTCGCGGTCCGACAGCCGACCGCTCGGGTTGTGACGGTTCGTCACCGTGATACACCGGGTCGCGTCCGTGACGGCGCCGGCGATGCGGTCCGGGTCGAGCGCGTAGTCGTCGTCCGGTGTGCGGCGGAAGCGGTCGACGGTCGCGCCGAACCCCTGGGGGGTCGCCGTGAGCGGTTCGTACCCCGGCTTCTCGACGAGCACGCGCTCGCGTCGCGATTCCTCGCCGTCCGCCGCTTCCCCCTCGCCGTCGAGCGCCGCGGCGACCGCGAGGAAGTTGGCGTGGGTCGCGCCCGCGGTGACGAGGACGTTCTCGGTGCCGACGCCGTACGCGTCGGCGAGCAGGGCGTCGAGGCCGACGTCGGACGGCGGAGCGGGGAGGTCCTCGAGCGCCGGCGGGACGACGCCCTCTCCCTCCGGCCGTCTCCGGTGCAGGTCGCTCGACCCGAGGTCGTGGTCCGCCCGCTCGGGGCGACCCGTTATCCATTCGAGGTACTCGATGTCGGGGAACACGTCGAGAGATAGGCGGACCCCGCGTTTAGTTCTCCGGGCCCCGGCAGCGTTCTTACCCCCCGACCTTCACGGTGTGTCCGGCGTTCGCGACGAGCTCGTCGAACGCGGCGTGGGCGTTCTCGGCCAGCGGATAGGTCCCGTGGTAGGGGTCGGGGTCGCCGTCCACGCCCGTCACGGTCCGGACGGCGTCCGCGATGGACTCGTAGTTCTCGCCGACGATGTCCTGGACGAGCGTCGGCATCCCGGCGCGGTCACAGAGTTCGCGGGCGGCCTCGCGTCCGACGTACACCGTCTCGGTCCGGCGGTCGGCGAGGACGAGCGCGAACGGCGCTTCCCCGAACTGCGCTCGGAGGAACGTCTGGGCGGCGTCGTCCTCCCACGATATCGCGCCGACGTCCCGGAGTTGCCGGAGCGCCGAGGCGGCCGCCGAGCAGAACGGACAGTCCCCGTCGAAGACGAGTACGGCGTCGTAGTCGCTCATGGACGTAGTTACGGGCTCCTGGGGCAAAAGCGTCCGCAGTTCGACGCGCTCAGCGCTTGGAGCTACCCGGCGGCTTGTCGTGGGCGGCGCGATGGTCGAGCATCTCCTCGTACTGGCAGGCCCGAATCGTCAGGTCCGAGCGCGGTTTCGCGGTGCAGGGGAGAATCATGTCCGCGTCCTCGTCCTCCTCGAAGTAGCGGCGGGCGTCGGACTGGTCGACCTCGCCGGAGAGGAGTTCGGCGCCGCAGGTCGTACACCAGCCCTGCTGGCAGTCGGCGGGGAGCCAGACGCCCTCGGAACGCGCGGCGGCGAGGACGTACTCGTCTTCGGGAACGTCGATGGTCACCGTCTCGCCGGACTGGTCGACGTCACAGTCCTCCGGCACCTCGATGTCGACGGAGTAACTACACACGGGAGAAGATACTGGCCAAAAACGGATGAGCGTGTCGTTTACGCCGAGTCGTTGATGCGGTTGTTCGTCGAGTACGGCGCCTCGCCGGGTTCGCCGCGGACGAAGTGACCGGCCGGGTTTATCTCGCCGTCGCGCTCCATGCTGAGGAGTTCGACGAACCACGCCTCGTGTTCTATCTCCTCCTGCAGGATGCGGCTGGCCATGTCGTAGGTGCGCGGGTCCTTGCCCTGGGTCATGTCGCAGATTTCGCTCCACGTGCGGATGGCGCAGCGTTCGGCCTCCAGCAGGACCTCGAGGACGCCTTCGGCGTCGAGGTTCGAGAGGTCCGGTTCCTCCCCCTCGTAGGGCACCGGCAACTCCGCGTGCGGGCAGGAGGCCCGACCCATGAACTCGTCGATGTCGTAGGGAAGGTGTCCCCCGAGTTCGTACACCCGAGGGGCGACCAGTTCGAAGTGTGCGCGGTCTTCGAGGCGGGCGTCCTCCGTTATCTCCTTGTAGTCCTCGTGACCGGCGAGGTGCATCCGGAGGTTGGTGTAGTAGTAGTACGTCGAGAACTCGGCACCGATAGCGTCGACGAGTCGCTCCCGAAGTTCCTCCGGGTCGAGCCCCCGGTCGCGAAGCGTCTCCATCCCCACTCGTTTGTCGGTACTTCCCGGTTCGACGCTTCCTGAACCGTGTCGTCGTTCGTCGTCTGCCATTTTCGTTCCCCCCGACCACGAGAACGGTTAACGAACCCTTAACTATTCTTGCCAGTTCGGGAGCGGGAGTTGCGACTCGACGAGAACGCGAAACACCGCGGGCGACGAAACGCGTTAGACCCCCCGTCACCAAGACGGGACCAGTGCAGGAGACCATCGACTGGCTTCGCGGCCGCCCGTACTACGAGGGCCAGATCGAACGCCACGAGACGCTCGCCGGGAGCGACGGCGAGTTCCGCGAAGTCGCGGTCGAATCGCGGCTCGAATCGGCGCTCGCGTCCAGGGGCATCGAGCGCTTCTACCGCCATCAGGCGGACGCCATCGACGCGGTCCGCGACGGCGAGAACGTCGTGCTCGCGACGCGGACCGCCAGCGGGAAGAGTCTCGCGTACACCGTTCCGGCGTTCGAGCGCGCGATGGACCACGGCGGACGCACGCTCTACGTCGCGCCGCAGAACGCGCTCATCAACGACCAGGAGGAGACGCTGTCCGAACTGGCACGCGACCTCGGCTTCGGCAGTCGCGTCTCCGTCGACCAGTACACCGGTCGACTCGACAAGGGGGAGAAGCGGGACGTTCGCGACCGCCGACCGACGGTCGTGCTGACGACGCCGGACATGCTCCACTACGCGCTGTTGCCGTACGCCCACCGCCTCTGGGACTGGTTCTTCGAGGGGCTCGAAACCGTCGTCGTCGACGAGGTCCACGAGTACCGCGGCGTCTTCGGCAGCCACGTCGCGCTCGTCCTCCGGCGGCTGGCGCGGATCTGCGACCGCTTCGACGCGGACCCGGACGTCGTCTGCTGTTCGGCGACCATCGGCAATCCCGTCGAGCACGCCAGCGGCGTGACGGGACGCCCCGAGTCGTCGTTCCGTCTCGTCGACGAGGACGCGAGCGTCACGGGGCCGACCCACTGGCTGCTGTGGAACCCGCCCGAGTACGAGGACGGTGCCACGACGCGCAGGCGGTCGAACCACACCGAGACGAGACGCCTGTTCGTCGACCTCGTCGCCCGGGACCACCAGACGCTCGCCTTCACGCGAGCGCGGCAGGCCGCCGAGCAGTACGCCATGCAGAGCGAGGAGGACCTCCGGGAGCGCGGCCGGAGCGACCTCGCAGACAGCATCGCGGCCTACCAGGCGGCGCTCCGGAACGACCGCCGCCGGGAGCTCGAAACGGGTCTCCACTCCGGGGCCATCAGGGGCGCGTGGAGCACGAACGCGCTCGAACTCGGCGTCGACATCGGCGAACTGGACGCCGTCCTGCTCGACGGTTACCCCGGCACGCGGATGGCGGCGTTCCAGCAGGCCGGTCGCGCGGGCCGCGGCGACGACGCCAGCCTCGTCGCGCTCGTCGCGGGCGAGGACCAGTTAGACCAGTACCTGATGAGCAACCCCGACGAGTTCTTCGAGGGCGACCCCGAGCGAGCGGTCGTCAACCCCGCGAACGACGAACTGCTGCCGGACCACGTCACGTCCGCGGCGCGCGAGACGTGGCTGTCGCCCGACGACGAGGAGCACTTCGGGGAGTCGTTTCCCGACCTCGTGGCGGACCTCGAATCCGAGGGCGACCTCGAACGCCGCCAGACCGACGCCGGAATACGCTGGACGTACGACGGCGGCGGCAGCCCCCAGCACGAGATGAGCCTCCGGACCATCGACGACCGCGAGGTCGACGTCCTCGACCGCTCCTCGGGCGACGTCATCGCCTCGCTGCCGTTCGGGGACTCCCTGACCGACGTCCACCCCGGAGCGATCTACCACCACCAGGGCCAGAGCTACGAGGTGGTCGACCTCGACCTGGAGCGCGACGTGGCGGAACTGTCGCCGACGTGGGCGGACTACTACACACGGGTCCTCCACGACAAGGAGATAACCGTCGAGGCGGACCTGGCGGAGAAGACGCTGTCGACCCGCGACGACTGCGTCGTCCGGTTCGCCGACGTGACGATGCGAAAGACCATCACGGGGTTCGAGCGCCGCGACGCCTCCCGCGGGGAGACGCTCGGCCGCGAATCGCTCTCGCTGCCGGAGCTGCCCCTCCGGACGAAGGCGCTGTACTTCACCGTTCCCGACTCGCTCGACCGCGAACTCCGGGCGATGGACGGGAGTTTCAACGGAGCCATCCACGCCGCCGAGCACGGCATGATATCGCTGTTCCCCCTCGAACTGCTCTGCGACCGCCGCGACATCGGCGGTCTCTCGACGCCGCTCCACCCCCACACCGGGGCGAGCACCGTGTTCATCTACGACGGCTATCCCGGCGGCGTCGGCCTCACGCGCGAGGGGTACGAGACCGTCGAGGAACTGATGGACAACACGGCGAAGATGATACGGAACTGCCACTGCGACGCCGGCTGTCCCGCCTGCGTCCAGTCGCCCCACTGCGGGAACGCGAACGACCCGCTGGACAAGGACCTCGCCGCGCACCTGCTGGAACGACTCGTCGGCGCGTGAGCCCTCGTTGAGGCTACCGGTCTGGTCCCAGCGAGCCGATAGTTCGAGCGGTCGCAACGCTTTTAGGCCATCCTAAAATATGTTAGGCCGGCCTAAACATGGACGAGACGCTCCGGACGGCCCGCAGCGAGATCGAGGAACTGACGGTCGAAGACGGGGAGTTCTGCGTCGCGTGCGCCGAGACGGGCGAGCGCCCGCCGCCCGTCACCGGCGCGCGGTTCGCGGACGCCGACGACGCCCGACGCGCCGCCGCCCTCGCCCGCGAGTACCGCGACGGACTCCGCGAACACGACCCCGACCTGCCCCGCCACCGGTTCGTCGTCAGCGAGTCCGCCGCCCGCGCGCTCCAGTTCGCCGGCGTCCGGGAGCGAACCGACGACACCCGGGCGAACGGCCTGCCGCGGACCAGTCGGTCGGTCGTCGCCGCCGGCGACGGCGAGGGCGAGTGGCTCCGGATGGCGAACGCACCGCTGGTCCACCTGACGCGAAACGGCGACCACGTCGGCGACGACGCCGTGGGCCGACAGCTCGACTCGAAGCTCTAAACCGACTCTTCTCCCCGGACGTCCGACCGCAGGTCCGGAATCAGGTCGAGGGCCGCGTCGGCGTCGCCGAGCACGAGCAGCGCGTAGTAGCGGAGGTACGCCTGGACGGGGACGCGGACGACCGCGAGCACGAACAGGAAGACGGCCACGTAGGCGACCGCGAGCAGGCCGGCGACGACCAGTCCCGCCGTGCTCGAAATCAGCGCCGAGACACCCCCGAATCCGACGACGACGCCGACCGCCACGACCGCGAACGGCACCAGCACGACGGCGGCGAGGAACCCGCCGACGAGGGAGACGGCGATACCGGCGGCGATGGCGAGGACGATTCGCAGCAGGGCGAAGACGGCGAACTGCTTCCACTCCCTCCGGAGCGTCGGCCAGAACGTGCGCCAGCCGTCGAGGACGCCCTCGTCGCGCAGCAGCATCACGGGGACGACGAAGTTCGTCGTGAACCCGTCCACCAGCGCGACGACGAACGATAGAACCACGAACGCGGGGACGAACAGCGCCAGCGCCCCGACGACGACCGCCGGCGACCCCGTCGCCAGCCCCGGGAACAGCAGGAGAGCGAGGCCGACGACCGGGACGAAGACGACGAGGAACAGGACGACGCGAAATGCGAACAGGCCGAGTCCCTTCCGGAGGTTGTCGCGGGCGTATCGGCGCACGTGGACCCGCTGGCGGCGGAGCGACTCGAAGAAGGCGAACTCCATCACCGACCCGACGAGCGCGAACGCCAGCGCGACGAGCAGACCGAGGAGCACCAGCGCGACCGCGGCGGCGACGAGCGTCTCCGACGGAACGAACGACCCGTCGGGTGCGACGAACGCGTCGTCGGTCGTCACCGTCCCGCCGTCGACCCCGCCCGGCGTTCCGGTCCCCGTCATCGGCGGCGTCGCGCCGCTCCCCCCGAGGAAGAGGACAACGAACGCGAGCTTCAGCCACTGTCGAACGTCGAGCGGAAAGAGGAGCGACCGGACCGGTTCGACCGCGTCGTCCAGGGCCTCGACGGCGTACCAGACCATGTCGGACGGTTCGGTCCCCTGATACTTAAACAATCGCAGGAACGTCCTCGTTTCCGGGGCGAAGCGTCAGGCTTCGATTAGCACGGCGATGGAAAGAAGGCGTCGGGCTCAGTCGGTCCGCGAGCGCGCGTGTGCCGCCCGAACCGCCCGCTCCAGCGCGTTCCGCTCGGCGGGGCCGTGGAGGTGCGACCGACAGTCGCAGTCGGACGCGCCGACGCCGGACACCGCGGGGATCGCGTCGGCGACCGGTCCGTCGGCCCCGAGTCGCCGTGCGACGTCGCACTCGACGTCCCGTTCCGCGGTCCGGGCGTCGTCGGCGAGGCGCGACGCTGGATGACCGAGCAGGTAGTCGACGTGCCAGTGGCGCGCGTCGTGGTCGCCGCGCGCGACTCGCTCGTGGCGTTCGACGCGCGAGAACCCGCCGGAGCCGAACGCGCTGCCCGTGTAGGCGTACCAGCCGGCGGGCAGGTCGCGGTCGCCGCGCGCACCGAACGCTATCTCGGCGTGCGACCGAAGCTCCACGAGCAGCGTGTACGTGCCTCGCTCGGTCATGGGTGGCGTCGCGTCGACGTGATTCCCGCGACGGCGGTAGCGTCGCGTCGATGGTACGGTGGTCCCCCAATCGACGTCGGGGCACAATCAACGTTCTGCAACGCGCCAACAATTACCAAAACCACTATGTGTATTATATTTGAATGGTGCGTATGAGGAGACGACAGTTCCTTTCGACGGCAGCGGTCGCGAGCGCGCTCGGTCTGGCCGGGTGTGGGGGAATGCTGGAGGAGTCGCCCGAGTCGAAGGTCAACGCGTGGCTCGAAGACCACCAGGAGTCGAGACGGCTGATGGAAGCGGGGTTCCAGGCCGGGGACAGCGCGTACCGGCGAGGCCGGTACGAGGAGGCCGCCACCCAGTACGCCAACGGACTCGACGGCGTCACGACGCTCCTGACCGACGCGAAAGAGCGGCGGAAGAAGATAGACGACGACGGCAGTCGCCTGCACGAACTCTTCACGAAGCTCGTCGACTACTACGCGCACGTCGAGAAGGCGATGACGATACGGCGAGACGCCGCGCGCCTCGCTGCGGACGGCGAGACGGCGGCGGCCGAGCGCAAGCGCGACGAGAGCACGCCGCACGTCGAGAAGGCCAACGAACTCTGGGCGACGCTGGCCGACGAACTCGACCTGACGACCTCGACCACCACGACCGAAGGGGAGAGCTTCCCGCCGCTGGCCGTTCGGGTACTCTACGACGGTGAGTGGCAGGGCGCCGTCTCGGCCGGAGGGTCGTCGCGAAGTATCTCCGGAGTGGGCGAGAGGGTCGTCGAAGTCGACGCCGACGCGAACGTCGTCTCCGCGAACGCCCAGAAGGAGGACGGGGGCGGGGCGAAGCTGACCATCCAGGTACTGGAGGACGGTAACGTCGTCAAGGAAACCAGCACGACCGCCGAGTACGGCGTCGCACAGGTCACGGCGAACGTCTAAGCTCGCACGTCCGCCACGTCCGCGTCGGCGTACTCCCGCAGCGTTTCCGGGTCGACGGGGAACACCGCTTCCGGGGTGCCGGCGGCGGCCCACACCGTGTCGAACTCCGCGAGCGTCTCGTCGAGGTAGACGGGCAGGTCCCCGTCGTGGCAGAACGGCGGTACGCCGCCGATGGACCATCCGAGGGCGTTCCGAATCTCCTCGGCGTCGGCCATGGACACCTCCTCTTCCGGGACGCCGTGGCGGTCGGCGAGTTTCGCCTCGCTCACGCGGTTCGCACCGCTGGTGACGACGACGACGAGGTCGGTGCCCGCGCGCATGACGATGCTGCTCGCTATCTGTGCGACGTCGCAGCCGACGGCGTCGGCGGCGTCTTCGGCCGTCTTCGTCCCCTCGGGGAACTCGTGGACCTCGACGTCGAAGTCGTGTTCCTCCCGGGCGTGCTCCCGGAACTCCGCTGCTCGTTCGTGCATGTCGAGGCAGGTCGTCCGCACGACCAAAGACGTTAGCGGTCCGCTTCCGACGGTCACCGCGTCACTCGCCGGACGACATCTCGCCGCGGTCGTCGAGTCGACGCTCGTACTTCTCCAGCGCCCCGTCGAGGGCCGCCTCGGCGTCGACGTCCAGCGACGTCGCCAGCGCGAGCAGCGCGAACAGCGCGTCCCCGATCTCGTCGGGGTTCACCGACACCTCGTCGGGGTTCGCGCCGTACGCCGAGGACTCGTTCGCGTCTTTCGCCAGTTCGCCGACCTCGGAGGCCAGGTCGAGCAGGCGAAACGCGGGCGGGGCGTCCATCTCGTGTTCCGCGACGAACGCGGCGACTCGCTGCTGAGCGTCCATGTCAGAGCAGTTTCACGCCGGGGGTTTAGGTGCTGCGAGTGGACGGTCGGGTATGGAACTCGAAGTCGAAACCGACGAGCGCGTCGAGGTAGTAGACGTGACCGACCGCGTCGCCGAACGGGTCCCGACGGACGGGGACACCTGCACCGTCTTCGTCCCGCACACGACCGCCGGCGTCGTCGTGAACGAGAACGAGCGGCGACTGCTCGCCGACCTGGAGGACGCCCTGGCGGACCTCGTGCCCGAGGACGGGGACTACGGCCACGACGAACTCGACGGCAACGCCGACGCCCACCTGCGGTCGATGCTGCTCGGCGAACACGTCACGGTCCCGGTCGAGGACGGCGACCTGGCGCTGGGGACGTGGCAGTCGATTCTGTTCGTCGAGTGCGACGGGCCGCGGAGCCGCCGCCTGCGAGTACGGTGACTACACCAGGCGCTCACCGCAGTTCGTACACTCGACCTTCTTCTTCCCGGTCGCGGTGCGTTCGACGCCGAGCGCACCCCCGGAGTTACAGCTCGGACAGACGCTCTTGCCGGTCTCGCTGGCCTGTTGCTGGGCCATCCAGCGCAGGTTCCGCTCGGTCTGCCGGAGCCGTTCCGTCGTTTCGTCGAGCTGGGACCGGAGCTGCTCGACCTGCGACTGGAGTCGCTGGACCTGGCTGTCGTCGCTCTCGTCGGAGGGGCGACCACCCTCGGACGAATTCATCTCGTCGGCGACCTCGGACTCGTTGGACGTCATGAGGTATACACGTGTTAGCGATACTCATAGATACAAAAATCTGGTGTCGGTACGCGTAGATTTTTGTCGGTGACGGCGCCGCTCGATGCGAAATTTTCGGTCTTCCGGTACGGGGAATCGACGGGCGTCGGCGGCGGTCAGTCGCTCCGGACAGCGCGGGAGTCGTCCGAGCCGAAGCGGTCGAACGCGGACTCGAAGTCGGTGTCGTCCTCGGAGATGTCGTCCCAGGCTTCGAGGCCGCGCTCCTTCCGGGTGCCGGGGATGGTGTTGTCGAGGAGGAACGCGACGAGACCGCCGACGGCCATCCCGGTACCGCCGATGACGTAGACGGTGTCGGCGACGACCTTCGTCCCGAGGACCGGACCGAGCACGGCGACGTTCCGCATGTTCTGGCGGAAGAACGCCGCGCCGCCGACGCCCTCGGGGGCCGCGCTCGCGACGTTGGCCATGTAGGACGGAATCGCAAGCCCGACGAACAGCGCGACGCCGATGACGTAGATGTTCCGCGAGGAGTCGAGGTCGACGTACTTCAGGTTCGAGAGGCCGACGGCGACTATCTGGCCGAACATGGCGACGTAGAGGCCGCCGATGACGGGGTCCGGAATCGAGCGGATGAACGCGCCGAAGTAACCGACGAAGCCGACGCCGAGCATCGCGACGGCCCCGATCTGGACGACGTAGCGCGAGGCGACGCCGGTCAGCCCGATGGCCCCGATGTTCTCCGAGTAGGAGGTCGACCCGCCGGCACCCATGACGCCGGCGAAGACGTTCATCAGCCCCTCCATGCCGATGCCGTGGTTGATGCGTCTCTCGCTCGGCGCGCCGAGACCGGAGAGGCGCGCCACCGCGTGGTAGTCGCCGAAGCTCTCGACGATGGAGGCGCCCACGCCCGCGAGCATCCCGACGACGAGCGAGGCCTCGACGCGGGGGACGCCCCACTGGAGCGGCGTCGGAACGACCACGGCGGGTGCCTCGAAGATGGTCCCCATGTCGACGTACCCGGCGGTTCCGGCGGCGTAGACGCCCAGTGCGGAGAGGACGGCGGCGACGGCGTACGCGGTGACGACGCCGAGCAGCACCGGGAAGAGCTTGAACGCCCGGACGCGGGTGTCGAGGTACTGCGAGAAGAGGGTGATGAGGACGAGCGTGAGCAACAGGAGCGGCCAGTTCTGGGTCGCCGAGGTCACCTGACCCGTACTGAAGAGCGAGAGACCGATGAGCGCGATGGTCGGCGCGATGACGACCGGGGAGAGGTAGCGCCGGATGCGCCCGATGAGGCCGAGGTAGCCCACGGCGACCTCGAACAGCGCGGCGACGATGATCGCCCCCTGGAGGCTCAGGAGGGCGGCGCGCCAGTCGGCCATCCCGGTGGGGTTCGTCGCCTGCACGACGCCGATGACGGCGAGGGCGGGCGCGAGCATCGAGAACGGCGCGCCCTGCACGATGGGGTAGCGGTTGCCGAACGTCGTCTGGGCCAGCGTGGCGAGACCGGAGACGACGAAGAACGTCCCGATGAACCGCGGCCAGAGGTTCGCCGGCATCCCGAGCGTCCCCGCGAGGATGAGTGGGACGGCGACGTTCGCTCCGACCATCGTCAGGTAGTGCTGGACGCCGAGCAGTATCGATTCGCCCAGCGGCGGTCGGTCCTCGATGCCGTACTCGACGAACGACGCCACCGACCCGTCCTCCGACGGTTCCTCGCCCGGTCGGCCCCCGTCGGGTCGTGCGTCGCCGGTCGCGGCTTCGTCGACCCCCGCTCCGTCGGAGCGTGCGGCGTCGGCGACTCCTCCGTTCGATTCCTCCGTGTCGCTGTGTTCCTCGCTCATTCGCCAGTCCGTTCGTCGGATTCCTCGTAGTCGGCTTAAAAGTGACGTTACGAAGAGCGAAGTGAGTTCTACGAATTTCGCAATCGAGTGGCGGCGTCGCGGTCGGGCAGGGCGGCCATCGCGCCGTCCTCCGTCGTCGTCCGGGCGGCCACGGCGTTCGCGAAGGCGAGCACGTCCGAGAGGGAGACGTCGGAGCGGTCGTCCTCGGCGGCGAACGCGGCGAGCGCGCCCGCGGTGAATGCGTCACCGGCGCCGGTCGTGTCCCTGACCGTCACGTCGTACCCCCGGTGGGAGGCCGCCTCCGCGCCCCAGGGAGCCGCGGCCTCGGCGTGCGCGTACGCTCCCGTTCCGCCGAGGGTCAGCAGGACGGTGTGGGGGCCGCGGTCCGCGACCGCGGCGGCGAGTCGCTCCGGTTCCTGGGCCTCGAAGCCCGCCATCGCGAGGTCCTCCGGCGTCGCCTTGACGACCGTGGCGACGTCGAGCAGTTCGGCGACGGCGTCCTCGAAGCCGCCGTCCGGCCACAGTTCCGGCCGGGCGTTCGGGTCGAAGACGACCTCGCAGTCGCGCTCGCTAGCGCGTTCGGCGAGGTCGACCGTGGCGGTCCGTCCCGGTTCGGTGGCCAGCATCACGCCGCCGACGTACACCCACTCGACCGCGTCGAGCGCCTCGTCGGGGACGCCGCCGGGTTCGAGGCGCGTGTCGGCGGTGCCGTCGCGGTAGAAGGAGAACTCGCGGTCGCCCGTCTCGTCGTGGGTGACGAACGCGAGCGTCGTCTGGGCCGCGGCGTCGCGTTCGACGAACCGGTCGGGGACGCCGCGCTCGTCCAGCGTCTCGACGAGGAAGTCGCCGAAGGGGTCCTCGGCGAGGCGCGTCCAGAACCACGGCGTCTCCTCCAGGCGGGCCAGCGCGACGGCCACGTTCGCGGGCGCGCCGCCGGGCCGCCTGGCGAACGACGGAACGTCGGAGAGCGGGCCGGGGCGTTCGGGCAGGAAGTCTATCAGCGTCTCCCCCGAGACGAGTACGTTCGGGTCGGGCATGCTCGTTGTTGAGTCGTCCCCCGAAATAGTGTTTGTCACACGGGCGTGGCCCGCCGGACTCGGACGTCCGTCGACGTTACAACAGGTCGTCGAGGTGCGCCTTGCTGGTCTCGACGTACCCGTACTCCAGCGTGAACACCTCCAGCGAGAGCGTCCCCGACCAGTCGTCGGGGAAGGCCGCGAATATCCGCTCGAAGTCGATGGTGCCCGCGCCGAACGGGAGGTGTTCGTCCTTCGGCTGCCGGGTGTCGTTCAGGTGGACGTGGCTCACCCGGTCGGCGTGCTCGGCGACGAACGCGGCGGTCTCGTCGGAGTCCAGTCCGTCGATGCGCGCGTGGCCGGTGTCGAGCGTCATCGAGAGGTCCGTCTCGGCGAACAGCCCGTCGAACTCCTCGATGGAGAACCAACCGCCCGGCACGTTCTCGGCGCAGAGTTCGACGCCGCGCTCGGCGGCGAAGGCGTCCAGGTCGGCCAGCGAATCGACGATGGTCGCTCGCACCGTCTCGCCGTCCCACGCCGGCCGCCAGGCGTTCGAACTCGCGTGGACGACGCCCTTCTCCGCGCCGAACGCGGCGGCGGCCTCGACGGCCGCCCGGAGTTCCCGGAGCGCGTCCTCGCGGACGTGGTCGTGGGGCGACCCGACGTCGAGCGTGAACGGCAGGTGGACCGCGAGGTCGAGGCCGCGCTCCTCGGCCGACTCCCGGACCGACTCTGGGTCGACGTTCCGATGTGCGCTCGGACCGTCCAGCATCACCTCGACGTAGTCGAACCCGAGGTCGGCCGCCACGTCGAACGCCGCCTCCCGGTCCATCCCCATCTGGGTGACGAAGCCGGTTCGCTCGTCCATGCCGGAAACGACGACGGACGGCGTGTTAGCTCTGGCGGGGCGGACGTCCGGGGAGGTCGGCGTTACGCGGCGACGTCGCCCGCGACGCTACCGGCGGTGCTGTTGTTCCCCCCGCCGGTGAGCCGAATCTGAGCCGACTGCTGGCTGTCGAAGGCCCGAACGCTGTGCGTGTACACGCCAGGTTCGCCCGGAATCTGACCCGAACTGACCTGGAACGTCACAGTTCGGGACTCCCCGGGGGCAAGTTCGACGACTTCCCGCTGGACGGTGACGCCGCCGAACAGGTAGTGAATCTCCTCGACGCCCGACTCGCTACCCGGGTTGGTGAGTTCCGCCGTCACCTCGAACGACTCGCCGGTCGAGACCGTGTCGGGTGCCGAGAGGTTCGTCACCCGGAACCCCGGCTCGACCGGCCCCGGGGTGGCGTTCCCCTGCGACAGCCGGGTCGGTTCGCCGAGCGTCACCTGCTGGTCCGCGTCCCGGAAAATCGTCTCGTCGCGGACCTGGACCGTGAGGAACCCGTACAGAAACTGGACGTTCCGCACGCCGTCGGGGACGTCGAAGGCACCCGCGTCGCCCCGCGCCAACTGTTGGCTAATTCGGCTCGCCTCGGCCGCGCTGATTCGGTTCCCGAGGACGAGCCGCAGGTTGGTCACCCTCGCGTCCGTCGGGCCCGCCGACAGCGTCCCGGTCTTCACGAACAGCGTCAACGTTCCGTTTCGCAGCGTGAAAAGCCCGTTCTCGACGAACAGTTCCGCGTCCGCGAACGACACCCGCTCGTCGGTGAACTGGACCGGTTCGAACGTGGCGTTCGTCTGGTTAGTCTGGTTCGTATCCTGTGCCGTGCGTTCGCTCGCGACGTCGACGGGCGCCGAACCGTTCTGTCCGGAGGCGCCCGCCGTCCCGGCAGCAGGTGCCGCGACGAGCGCGAGGACCGCGAAGAACACGCCGAACTGCTGGACGTTCATACCGACGTACGTAGTTCGCGTTCGTCGTTAAACGAGGCGACCGTTCGCGCCGTTCGGGGGCGATACGCTGGCGTTACGGTCGGCGGTCGGCCCGGCGAGTCTCGTTCCGCCGACTCGGCGAATCTCGTCCGTCGACCCAAGCGTCGGTGCCCGGGAGGCGATGTCTGCAATACCGAGATTCTAGTGGGATTTCTACCCCGTCAAGGCGGCGATACCACGTGAACAGTTACCAACGGTCGTTAGTTACTATTCGGTGGCTCTGGTCGAAGGTGCGGGGGAAACGATGACCAACGAACCACCGGACGACGCTCGATTCGACTTCTCCCGTCGCGCGTTCCTCGGAAACTCGGGACTCGCAGGCGGGGCCATGCTACTAGCGGGACAGGCGGCGGACGTCGCTCGCGGGGAGCGGCGAGAACGACAGCAGGCGGACGACGACGCCGGCGTCGACGAGGAGGGACTCAAGTATCTCGACGTCGACGAGGCCAGAGTCGTACAGGCGATGGCGTCGCGCATCGTACCGTCCGACGAGTACGGACCGGGAGCGGTCGAGGCCGGCGTCCTCTACTTCATCGACCACCAGCTCGACAGCGAGTGGGGCGCGGGCGACAAGTGGTACATGGAGCCGCCGTTCGTCAACCGAAACGAGGGGGCGATTCCCAACCAGGGATGGCAGTCGAATCTCGTTCCGCGCGAAGTGTACCGCTTCGCCGTCGAGTGGATAGAGGAGTACACGAACGAGCAGTACGACAGCAGTTTCATCGAGCTGTCGGACGAGCAGCAGGACGAGGTGCTGCTGGCCGTCCAGGAGAACGAGGTCGACACGTTCCAGTCCATCGAGCCGGAGGAGTTCTTCACCCTCTTTCGGCAGAACGTGCTGGAGGGGATGTACTGCGACCCGATGTACGAGGGCAACCGCGAGATGGTCGGCTGGAAGTTAAAGCGGTTCCCCGGTTCGCCGGGAGCGCTCGGAAGCTACAAGCAACTCATCGACCGCGGGGAGTTCATCCGCATCCCGCCGCGGAGCGTCGAGGACGACGTGGAGTCCGTCGGCATCGAGACCGGCGCGAGCGAGGGCGGGAACGAGGAGCAGAGCCAAGGTGCCGTCCACAACCACGACCACGGCCCGCGGTACGAACTCGAAGGCGGGAACCCCGACGACGTGCACGAGAACGTCGAGGAGGACACCGATGGCTGAGCGACTCGACCCCGTCGACGTCGTCACCGTCGGCGCGGGATGGACGGGCGGCATCGTCGCGAAGGAACTCGCGGAGGACGGCAAGCAGGTCGTCAGCATCGAGCGCGGGCGCGAGCGGAGCCCCGACGACTACCTCACGATGCACAACGAGCTGCGGTACGCGCTCCGCTACGAGATGTTCCAGGACCTCTCGAAAGGAACGCTGACGTTCCGGCTCGACCCCGACGACGAGGCGCTTCCCATGCGCCAGCTCGGATCGTTCCTGCCGGGGAAGGGCGTCGGCGGAGCGGGCGTCCACTGGAACGGCCAGACGTGGCGGTTCCTGCCGTACGACTTCCAGATACGGTCCGAGACGCTCGACCGGTACGGGCCGGAGAAGATTCCCGACGACATGCTGCTCCAGAACTGGGGCATCACGTACGAGGAACTCCGTCCATACTACCGGGAGTTCGAGAAGATGACCGGCATCTCGGGGAACGCCGGCAACATCGAAGGCAACATCCAGGACGAGGGGAACCCGTTCGAGGGACCGCGCAAGATAGACTTCCCGACCGAGGCGATGATAACGACGCCGGTCCTGGAGCGGTTCATGGACGCCGCGGCGAGTCAGGGCAACCACCCGTTCATGGCCCCGTCCGCCAACCTCTCGGAACCGTACACGAACCCCGACGGTGTCGCCCGGGGACCGTGTCAGTACTGCGGGTACTGCGAGCGGTTCGGCTGCGAGTGGGGCGCGAAGGCCGACCCGACCGTGACCGTCCTTCCCGTCGCCGAGGAGACGGGGAACTTCGAACTCCGGACCCACTGCGACGTGCGCAGGCTGCAGTACGACGAACAACAGGGTCGCGTCACCGGCGTGAAGTACGTCGACACCCGCGACAACACGGTGTACATCCAGCCGGCGGAGACCGTCGCACTCACGGCGTACGCGCTCTGGAACGTGAAGTTACTCCTACTGTCCGGTATCGGGGAGCCGTACGACCCGGAGAACCCCGAGGACAGCGGTAACGTCGGGAAGAACTACTGCTACCAGAACTTCGGCGGGAGCGCAGCGGGCTTTTTCGACGACGAAGAGTGGAACCTGTACATGGGCGCGGGCGCGCTCGGCGCGGCCGCCGACGACTGGAACGGCGACAACTTCGACCACAGCGACCTCGACTTCATCCACGGCGGCAACATCGCCATCACCCAGACCGGCAAGCGACCCATCGCGAACAACGCCTCGCCGCCGGACCTCGACCGGAGCTGGGGGTCGGAGTTCAAGCGCGCCAGCCTGAAGTACCACAACAGCTCCGTCGGCATCGCCGCGCAGGGCGCCGTCATGCCGCACCGGACGAACTACCTCGACCTGGACCCGAACTACACCGACCAGTGGGGCGACCCGCTGCTCAGGATGACGTTCGACTGGACCGAGAACGACAAGAAGCTCGCCGAGTTCGAGGGCGAGCGCTGCGCCGAAATCATGGAGGCGATGAATCCGACGAAGATGCAGGTAAGCAAGACGGTCGTCGGTCAGAACGAGAACTACGACATCCGGCCGTACCAGTCGACGCACAACACCGGCGGCGCGATAATGGGTCCGAACAGCGATATCTCGGTCGTCAACTCGTATCTCCAGTGCTGGGACGCCGAGAACCTGTTCATCCCGGGCGCGTCGGCGTTCGCCCACAACAGCGGTTACAATCCCACGGGCACCGTCGGCGCACTGGCGTACCGGGCTGCGGACGGTATGAAGCAGTACTTCAAGCGCCCGCGGATGCTCGACTGAGAAGTTTCTATTTCGAACACTGCTTTTCTGGAAACTATTTTCTCTCGAAAATTGGGTAGTCGTCTCTTTTACTCCGGCCGAAGTCGCCTGTCATCTCCGTCGTCGAACCGGGCGTCACCGCTCTCGACCGACGGGCGACGGAATCGACGGTTTAGCTACCGTCGGACGCGTCTCCGTTGGTTTAGTTGCCGCCACCGCCGCCCCCACCGTCCTGAATCTCCACGTCGCCGACCATCGTCGTCGGGTGGATGGTGCAGATGTACGTGGCGATATCCGACGTGGCGACGAACCGCAGCGTCTGGGTTGCCCCCTGCTCCGAGAGGTTGTCGGTCACCGGAATCGCGTCGTCCGGCGGGGTGACCGTCTCGGCGGTGGTCTGGGTGGCGGTACCCTCCGTGGTCGTCGTCTGGGTGGTCGTCGTCTGGGTACCGGCGGTGCCGGTCTGGACGTCCGGGAAGATGACCGGGAGATTGTTCCCCTGTTCGTCCTGGAGCGCCCAGTTGTGGGGCTGGCCGTCGAGGTTCTCCCACGTCACCTCGTACACCCGCCCGGCCTGGAGCTGTAGCGTCGGATTCTCCTGGTCGGCGATGCGCTGCGGTTCGCGCCCGATCCACGCCTCTACCCGCCCGCCGAATCGGAACGACGTCGCGGGTTCCTGTTGCGCGGTCGGCGTTGTCGTCTGCTGTGCGGCCGACACCGCGGAGAGTCCGAACACGGAACCTCCGGCGACCGCGAGGAAGCGCCTGCGTGACTGGCTACTACCGGAACGTGAGTTCTCGTCTCTCATCTCAGAACACCACAGTCGAGAACCACCGACGGGACAATAAACGAGGGCTATCGTTCGGAGAGTAATCGAGCGGACGAACGACGAAACTCACGTTTCGAACGGGTAAGCGGTCGATAACGCCGCCCGTCGGTCTGAGGTGGTACGAGACGATTGGGGCGACGGTACGAGACGATTGGATCGGCGGTACGAGTCGCCCGTTGCGGTCAGACGTACCCCTTGACACTGGTGTGAACGCCCATCGCCTCAAGGGTCTCTTCGAGCGCGTCCAGGACGACCGCGAGGTCCTGCTGGAGGGCGTACTCGCGGTACTTCCCGCCCGCGGAGCCCTCGTTTATCTCGCTGACGGTGAGGATACCGAGCATCGCGAGGTCGTCGAGGTGTTCGCGGAGCCAGCGCGCCGTCAGCGTCTCGCGCTGGGCGGCCTCCGAGAGGGCCTTGTACCGGGAGTAGATCTCGCGGGAGCGCGCCGGCGTCTCGTCCTCGGCTTCGAGCGTCGCCAGCGCGTAGACGACCAGGCGCTCGTGGTCGTTCAGGTCCGCGATGCCGCGCGCGACCTGCTCGCGTTCCAGCAGGTCCCGACCGCGACGGACGTGTTCCTCCGTCACCTGTTCGGCGTTCTCCTCCCGGGCGAGGTCGCCCGCCTTCATCAGCAGGTCGAGCGCCTTGCGGGCGTCGCCGGACTCCTGGGCACCGAACGCCGCACAGAGCGGGATGACGTCCTCCGAGAGCACGTCGTCCTTGAACGCGACTTCCTTGCGCTGTTCGAGGACGGCTCGAAGTTCGTTGGCGTCGTACGTCGAGAAGGAGATGGAGCGTTCACAGAGCGACGACCGGACCTTCGGCGAGAGGCTGTCCCGGAACGTGAGGTCGTTGCTGATGCCGATGAGACCGATTCTGGCCTCGGTGATGTTCTCGTTCTCCCGGGCGCGCGAGAGCTGGTAGAGGATGCTGTCGTCCTTGAGGTGGTCGATCTCGTCCAGCACGAGCAGGATGATGCCCCCGTGGTCGTCGAGTTCGTCCCACATCAGTTCGTACACCTGCGAGCGCGAGTACCCCGTCTCGCTGATGCGGTTGGCGGGGTCCCGGAGCATGTTGACGAGGTGGCTCGCGACCCGGTAGCTCGAGTTGAGACCGTCGCAGTTGACGAGTTCGGTCACCACGTCGAGGTCGTCGTACTGTTCGGCGTTGTCCGACAGCTTGTCGAGCAGGAACCGCGTCGCGGCCGTCTTCCCGACCCCCGCCTTCCCGTAGAGGAAGATGTTGTCCGGCTGTTCCCCGTAGATAGCCGGCTGGAGCGCGCCGTGGTACTCGTCCAGTTCGTCGTCGCGTCCGACGAGCGTGTCCGGCGTGTAGTCGTCCAGCAGTGCTTCCCGGTTCTTGTAGGGAGAGTGCTCTCGAACGAATTCGAACGAACCCATTACCTGGGCGGAAACGGGGGACGCTCATAACGGTTCCGAACCACCCGTTCCGCTGATTCCGCTGATTCGTGTGTGTCAGACGGTGCGCCGACGGCGGGCGGGACGGAGAATCACTTCCCGCACCGGTGGATGCGGGTTCCGTCGGCCGACGCCGACGCACGCCCGATGCCGATGCACGCCCGATAGCGACGGCCCGACCGATGGTGATGGCCCGACCGATGGCGATGGTTCGACCAATGGCGAGATACTGGGCGACGTTAACGCACGACATATATCCGTGTACGACCGATGATCCGTACATGACCGATATCCGCGCATCGACCGACATCGACGCACGGCCAGTCTCCACCCATCGACCGACGTCGACAAACTGACTCACGCCGGTGAATTCACCGACGTCGGCACGGTGACCCCACGTCGACGTACTGACCCTCGTCGACCGAGACTGCCGAACGTTCGGCGGACTGTGTCGCAAGGGAGGCACGAATCTAAGGTACTTCGGAGACACACCACCCGTTCGTCTGTTTCCAGTGATTCGTCTGAAGCTATGATTTAAAAGACACCCCCACCCCTTCGTTCCGCTGTGTGTGGCGAGTAAGGAGAGGTGGGAATAGATATGGCGACTTTGTAGTAGAAACTTTGAAGGGACCACCCAGAAAACAGTATCCGCAAACTAGTCGAAAAAGACTATTTCAGCTATTTAGTCGGGAGATAAACCGAGACGCTCGGTCGTCTCACGCGAACGGTTCCTGACGCCGCCGACCTCCCGTTGGCCTCCCCACTACGACTCACGAAGACAGAGGAACGACGGGGTGGGGGTGCTCTTAAAACACCACAAACAGCGGAAACTTAGGAAACGGTAGTGGCGCGCTGGAACGCCGCTCGTTCGCCGGCAAGACGTTCGGGGTATCGACGGACGCTGGTCGAGAAAGGCCCGGACGCGGTCCAGCGTCCGCGACCGGCCTCTCGAAGACAGAGGAACGACGGTGTGTGCGAACCGTCGGCTAGCCACGCCGTCCGAACCGGCGTCGAAGTGACGGACGGTGAGGTCGTCGGAGGGGTCGACGGCAAAGTGGTCGCCGTCGGAGCGACTGACGACAGAGCGGTCGACAGTCGCCAATCGGCCCGCGTTCGAGACCACGGCGTGTCGGTCCGAGGAACCGCCACGGTCGGCGGAAGCGACGCGAACGGCCGAGACGCTACGGTCGGCCGAGACGCTACGGTCGGCCCTGCTGACGGTGCGGTCCCGGGGACGACGGGGGTCCGCGTCCGCCAGGAAGACAGAGGAACGACGGGGTGGGGTGGTTGGCGAGCGACGGAAACGAGGGCGTGAGACGAGCGATCGAACCCAAACGAGAGTGTGAACGAACGACCGAACTCAGATGGGAGCGTGAGACGGGTGAGAGAAAACGACGGTCCGCGCGGCGGTCGCCGGTTAGAGGATGATGCTCTTCTGGCGGACCATCTCCTCGATGGTCAGGTGGAGGCCCTGCCGACCGATGCCGGAGGCCTTGTTGCCGCCGAAGGGGATGTCGCCGATGCCGTGACTTGGCGCGCCGTTGATGCGGACCGCGCCGGCGTCGAGTTCGTCGGCCATGCGGCGCGCGCGGTCGTAGTCCGACGTGAACACGGCGGCGTCGAGCGCGAGGTCGCCGCGGTTCGACACCTCGATGGCTTCCTCCTCGCTCTCGAAGGTCGTCACCGCCGCGACGGGACCGAACTGCTCCTCGTGGACGATGCGGGCGTCCTGCGGAACGTTCGCCAGCAGCGTCGGTTCGAAGAACTGTCCGTCGCGCTCGCCGCCGCGCACGAGGTCCGCACCCCTCTCGACGGCGTCCTCGACGAGTTCCTCGACCCACTCGGCCTGGTCCTCGCTGATGAGCGGCCCCATCTGGGTCTCCTCGTCGAAGAGGTCGCCGACGACCCAGCTGTCGACCTCGGCTTCGAGACGCTCGACGACCTCGTCGTGGACGTCTTCGTGGGCGACGACCCGGCTCACGGCCGAGCATCGCTGGCCGGCGTACTTGAACGACCCCTTCGCACAGGCGCCGGCGACGTCCGAGAGGTCGGCGTCGGGGAACGTGACCGCGGGCGCGTTGCCGCCGAGTTCCATGTGGAGGTTGACCATGCCGCTCTCGCGGGCGACGTGCTTGCCGGCCGCGCTGCTGCCGGTCATCGTGACCATGTTGATGCGGTCGTCGCCGACGAGCAGATCGCCGATGGCGCTCGCGCGGCCGGGGACGAAGTTGAACGCGCCCGTCGGGAGGTCCAGGTTCGAGACGACGTCAGCGAGGATGGCGGCGCTCACGGGCGTCTTGCTCGCGGGCTTGAGGATGACCGAGTTCCCGGCCGCGAGCGCGGGCGCGACCTCAAGCGCGGTGGTCGAGAGGGGGTAGTTGTACGGCGTGATGGCCAGGACGGTGCCGATGGGTTCGGGTTTGACGATGGCCTCCCAGCCCTCGTGTCCGCTGGTCGTCCCCTGACGGAACTCGCCCTTGAGGTCGCGGGCTTCCTCGGCGGCGCGGCGGAACCGCTCGGCGGCGCTGTCGACCTCGCCGCGCGCGCTGGAGATCGGCTTGCCGGCCTCGCGGACGATGACCTCCGCGAGTTCGTCCTTTCGCTCCAGCAGTTCGTCGGCGATGGTCTCGACCCACTCGACGCGCTGGGGGATGGTCGTCTCGCGCATCTCCGCCTGCGCTCGCTGGGCGGCCTCCAGCGCTGCGTCGGCCTGCTCACCGTCAGCCGCGGCGACTTCCGCGAACACGCCGCCGTCGGCGAGGTCGGTTACTTCGAGGACATCGTCGGCGTCGCGCCACTCGCCGTCGACGTAGAGCTGTTCCCGCCGGTGGATCGGTCGTTGTGACATACTTCGACTTTGGTGCCCCTGCGGTAAATCATTTACTCACAATCGGATTAATGCTCGTTCCTGTACCCGGGTCTGGTCGAAAACCCTCCTCGCACGGACGGGTCGAGAACTCCCACCTCCGAGCCGAACGCCGAGCGGTTCCCATCGATACGCTCGGAGCCGACGGACGGTCAGGCCGAAGTCGGAATACCGTCTCCCGTCCCCGAGTCGGGTCACTGTCGCCCCCTTTCGTCTCGGGCCCGAGTTCTACGGGCAAGGACCTCGTTTTCCGCTATCGCGGTCGTGTCGTTCGAGGTCGCACGGACGAAAAAGCGTGACGGGCACGACGCGACGGAGAAGACGTGAAGGGAGCGGCGTAACGGACAGGACGTGCCGGGTGCGACGTGACGAACCCGGTCCGATTATTGGCGACGATAATCTGAGTGAGACATTTATACGAGCTACGGAAACTCACGGTAGAGGAGATGGTCTCGAACGTCCGGACGGCCCCGGGAGTCATCGAACGAAACGACGGCAGGCACGACTACCTGCTCCACGAGGGCGAGCGATATCTCCTGTCGCTCTCGGAGGTGGGCCGGAACGTCATCGCGCTCTCGGAGGCAGGACTGGACGCCGACTCCCTCTCGGCAGTGCCGGACGAGCGAGCGCGCGAGGCCGTCGACGAGCGGACGGAAGCGTACGCGGCGGCGCTCGACGCTATCAACGACCACTACTTCGATGCCAGAGCGTTCGAGGAGGACGCTCGCGGCAAGTTCCACAGGTACGACTCGACGGTCGAACGGAACCTGCGGTCGACGGTCGCCGAGGAAGCCTCCGCCTGCGTCGAGGACCTCCGGCGGCTACTGGACGCACACGACGCGCTCGTCGACGCCCTCGAATCGGCGGGGTTCGTGGACCGCGACGAACGCCTGGAGACGGTCGCGTCGCGCAACACCGGCCGGGCCGTCCGGGAGGGGTGGTATCCGGTGGTCCGGGCGTACGACCTCGCGCTGAATCCGGGCAAACGCATCGCGGAAGGGAAAAAGCGCAGGCGACAGCGCCTGTACGGCCAGTCAGACCTGCCGGGCGTCGCCGGACTGCTCGACTCGGCGCTGTTCGAACGGTTGACCCGCGACGACCTCGACCGCCTGCGAGCGTTCGATACCTGCGCGCCAGAGGACGCCCTGCGGGTTTCGAGCCGACTCGTCGAACGTCACCGGTGGCTGCTGGCGGAGACCGGCCGGCGGCGTCAGTGAACCCGACTCGCGTCCACTCAGAGCGACAGCCACCGCGTCGTGACGTCCTGTTCCTGCAGATGCCAGCGTTGCTCCGCGTCCCCCCTCCGGCAGCGGACCTCGACGACGGCGTCGAAGACGGGCGCCAGCGTCCGGACGAGGTCCAGGTTCGCGTCGGTCGGGAGGTGGAAGTGTCCCATCCCGCCGTCGCAACGGACGCGTGCGGCGAGCACGCGCAGAAATCGAAACACCGCCTCCGCACCGTGGTCCTCCACCAGCGGCGCGACCGAGTCGACGCAGACGCGAAGTTCGGCCGGGTCGAGACCGCCGCTGACCGCGCGGAACTCGTCGATACACTCGACGATTGCGTCGTCGAGAGCGGGCAGCGACTCGTCGGTGACCCTGACCGCCGTCACGTCGGCGTCGGGCGTTCCGGCGGCCACGGACGTCGCGGCGCCGGAGGCGCTCCGGGTTCGGGTCGTCCGGTCGACGACGCGGACCGTCTCCGAACTCGTTTCGGGGGCGGGAAACGGAGCGTGGTTCGAGAGGCGGTCGTGGCCACTCGCGTCCGTACACACCAGCAGTCGCCGTCGCGGTCGCTCGCGTGACTCGCCGAGGAAGCGGTCGCACGCCCGGTCGAGAGCGTCGTCGCATCTCGGACCGACGAGAAGGATGCCGCATCCTCGCCGCTTGAGCCCCGCGAGCGTTCGAGTGAAGACGGCAGCCTCCGACGACGAGGCGCTCTTTTCGTCGCTACGGTTCATCGTTCAACTAGGCCAATACACCGTGCAATAAGACTTCGGATGCCGTCGCGGCCGAAACCCGGCAAACCTCTCCCCGTTTGCTGGTGGTTTCAATCCCCGACCGACTACGGTGACGTGATGACCGACGACCTGTTCAGTCCCCGTTCGTTCCGCGAGACGACGGTCCCGAACCGCGTGATGGTGTCGCCGATGTGCCAGTACTCCTGCGAGCCGGACGGGCTGGCGACCGACTGGCACCTCGTTCACCTGGGAAGTCGCGCCGTCGGCGGGGCGGGAATCGTGATGACGGAGGCGACCGCGGTCGAGCCGCGAGGCCGCATCACGCCGAGCGACCTCGGCATCTGGAGCGACGAACACGCCGACGCGCTCGCGCCCGTCGCGGAGTTCGTCCGCGGTCAGGGGGCCGTCCCGGCCATCCAGCTCGCCCACGCCGGCCGGAAGGGGAGCAAGACCCCGCCGTGGGAGGGCAGCGAGACGGTCGCACGGGTCGAGGGCGGCTACGAGACGCTCGCGCCGAGCGCCGACGTCTGGCCGTACGACCGGTCGAAACCGGCGACGACCGAGATGGACTGCGACGACATCGAGACGCTCGTCGGCGACTTCGCCCGCGCCGCCGAGTACGCCCTCGACGCCGGCTTCGAGATAGCCGAGGTCCACGCCGCACACGGCTATCTGCTCCACGAGTTCCTCTCGCCCGCGGCGAACGACCGCGAGGACGAGTACGGCGGCAGTTTCGAGAACCGCACGCGTCTCGTCCGCGAGGTCGTCGACGCGGTCCGGGAAGCGTGGCCCGACGACAAGCCCGTCTTCGTCCGCATCTCGGCGACCGACTGGCTTCCCGACCGCGAGTCGTGGACCGTCGACGACTCCGTGCGCCTCGCCGACCGCCTCGCCGACCGGGTCGACCTCGTCGACGTGAGCGCGGGCGGCCTCCATCCGGACCAGCAGATTTCCAGTCCGGGGCCGAACTACCAGGTGCCGTACGCCGAGCGCATCCGGGAGGAGGCCGGCGTCCCGGTCGGGGCCGTCGGCGGCATCGTCGAACCGGCGCAGGCCGACGCCCTGATCCGCAACGAACGGGCCGACCTCGCCATCCTCGGCCGCGAACACCTCCGCGACCCGTACTTCGCGCTCCGCGCCGCCCGGGAACTGGACGCCGAGGACGTGGAGTGGCCCGTGCAGTATCGACGCGCCGTCTGACGCCGTCCGGAAATCTCAAGTTTATAACCGCGGCGTGCCGTGGATGCCCGCATGGACCGAGTTGCAGTCATCGGCGCGTCGATGACGGAGTTCGGCGAGCGCGACGCGTGGCTCCGCGAGTTGCTCGCGGAGGCCGGCGACGCGTGTCTCGACGACGCGAACGTCTCGCCCCGGGCGGTCGACCACCTGTACGTCTCGAACATGGCCAGCGGCGAGTTCGAGGGCCAGACCGGCGTCCCGAACGCGCTGGCTCACGACCTCGGCGCGATGCCGGCGTACACCCAGCGCGTCGACCAGACGAGCGCCAGCGGCGGTGCGGGCATCTACTCCGCGTGGCAGTCCGTGGCCTCGGGCGCGAGCGACCTGACGCTGCTCGTCGGCGGTGAGAAGATGACCCACAGGACGACGGCGGAGGCGACGGACGTCATCGCCTCGCTCACCCATCCCGCCGAGTACAAGCACGGCGTCACGCTCCCGAGTTTCGCCGGCCTCACGGCGCGGCGCTACCTCCACGAGTACGACGCACCGCGGGAGAGCCTGGCGAAGGTCGCCGTGAAGAACCACCGGAACGGCCTCGACAACCCGCACGCGCAGTTCCGCAAGGAGGTCGACCTGGAGACGGTGATGGACTCGCCCGTCGTGGCCGACCCCCTCAGGCTCTACGACTTCTGTCCCATCACGGACGGGAGCGCCGCGCTGCTGTTCTGTCCCGAATCGACGGCCGAGGAGTACGTCGACGAGTACACCGTCGTCTCGGGTATCGGGGGCGCGACCGACACCCACATCGTCCACGAGCGCACGGACCCCACCGTCATGGAAGCGGCCGTCGAGAGCAGCGACGTCGCCTACGAGATGGCCGACCGCGAACCGGGCGACGTGGACGTGGCCGAACTCCACGACATGTTCACCATCCTGGAGTTCCTCCAGAGCGAGGCGGTCGGCTTCTTCGACCAGGGCGAGGGCTGGCGTGCCGTCGAGCAGGGCGTCACCGACCGCGACGGCGACCTCCCGATAAACACCTCCGGCGGTCTCAAGTCGAAGGGCCACCCGCTCGGCGCGAGCGGGGTCGCACAGGCGTACGAACTCCACCAGCAGTTGCTCGGCGACGCCGGCGCGCGCCAGGTCGACGCCGAGGTCGCGCTGGCGTGCAACGTCGGCGGGTTCGGCAACTGCGTCACCACCACCATCATGGAGGAAGCATGAGCGAGGACGAGTCCACCACGTTCGAGGCGCACCGCTGTCCCAACGGCCACCTGACCTACCCGGGCCACCCGCGCTGCCCGGAGTGTGCCGAACCGCAGGTCGAAACCGTCGACCTCGCGGACCGCACTGCCGAGGTCGTCACGTGGACGACGAACACCGCGACGCCGCCCGGCGTTCGCTCGCCGAACTCCCTCGCCATCGTGGAGTTCACGGTCGACGGCGAACTGGTGCGCGCCATCGGCCAGTTGACCGAGGACGCCGAGGTCGACGTCGGCGACCGGGTGCGGCCCGTCTACGCCGAGGAACTCAGGGACCCCGACGCCGGCATCCGGGAGAAGGAAAGCCAGGAGTGGGACGGGTACCGATTCGAACCGGTCTGAACGCGGTTCGTCCGCGGTTCCCGGTTCGAATCGGCGATGAGGACCGGTCTGAACGCGATTTTCTCTGCATCTCGGGAACCGAATCGTCGGTGAGACCGCCCCGCCTTCGTGCGTTCGACGGTACCAGTTCACAAAAATTCTTTTGTCGACACTTCCCGAACGTCCGGTCATGCCCGACCCGTTCGGTCGCGCCATCCGCGACTTCCACCGCGGCGAGCAGGACGAACCGCTGCTGCAGCGAGACGGCGACCTGACCCTCGACCACCCCGTCGAGCGGTTCTACTTCTCGTCGTTCACGGTCGACGGCGAGGAGAGTGAGTGGCTGGCGTCGCGGCTCGACGGCCCGCTGCTCGACATGGGTGCCGGCGCGGGCAGACACTCGCTGTACTTCCAGGAGCGGTTCGAGACGGTCGCCGTCGAGGTCAGCGACCACCTCGTCGAGACGATGCGCGAGCGCGGCGTGGCCGACGCACGCCGCGGAGACATGTTCGCGCTCCGCGAGCAGTTCGAACGCGACCGGTTCCGGTCGGCGCTCGCCATCGGCACTCAGGTCGGCCTCGCGCAGTCGATGCAGGGCCTGCGGAAGTTCCTCGGCGACCTCGCGTTCGCCACGACCCCCGGCGGGACGGCAGTCGTCGACTGCTACGACCCCGACCACGAGGAGGCCGAGGAGCTGCTGGGGTACCGCGACGACCCGACACCGGGGCTGGCCCACCGGGTGATGGACTTCGAGTACGAGGGTGACGTGAGCGACGTCCTCCTGTTCCGGCTGTTCGCCCCCGACCGGCTCCGGGAGGCGACGGTCGGCACCGGCTGGACGGTCGGCGAGGTCCGGTACGGCGACGACGGCCCGCACTACCGGGCGGCGCTGGAGAAGTCGTAGCGGTCCCGCCGCGAGAAGTCAGATTCCGGCGTTCACGTCCTCGTCGTCGTTTCTGCCGTCGTCGCCGGTTCGGTCGTCGTCACCGTGTCGGTCGCCGGTATCGTTGCCGTCGTCCTCGCCTGCGTCGCGGTTCGCGTCCTCGTCGTTCCCGTCGGCGCTCTCCTCGCTCCCGTCGGGGTCGCGTTCGCCCAGTTCCTTGCGAATCGACCGCAGTTCGGCGTCCACGTCCACCTCCGGACGGTCGTCCTCGCCGTTCTCGTCCTCGCCGTTCTCGTCCTCGCCGTTCTCGTCCTCGTCGCTCTCCTCGCGCACTTCGATGTCGACGGCGTCGTCTCCGAGTCGCTGGTCGGCGCGGTCGCTCTCGGTCGTCTCGGCGTCGATGCTCGCGGTCGTCTCGCGCCCGGCGTCGGCCCGTTCGCGGCCGGCCGCCACCTCCTCGCGGATGTCGTCGTTCAGCCGCCGGGCCTCGTCGAGGAGCCGACGAGCGGCCGGTTCGCGCGGGAGGTCGCCCTCCGTGAGCGCCTCGTCGAGGTCGGCGAGCGCGGCGTCGAGTCGGTCGAGCGTGGCGCGGCTGGCGCGCTGGGCGCGCGAGCCGAGTTCGTCGCGGGCCTGGCCGGCCGCGTCGGCGGCGGTGTCGCGTTCGGGGTCGACCAGACGGATGACCCGCTGGAGCATCTCCAGCGCGCGCACGTTCGCTTCGAGCACCGCGATGGCCGTTGGAATGCCGTACTCGCCGGTGAACCGGAGTAGTTCGCCGGGCGTCGGCGGTCGCGGCAACCCCATGGGACCCCGCGGCGGCCGACCGAACTCGTCGCGGAGTTCCCGCAGCGTCGCCTCCAGTTCCTCGACGCGCTCCTCGAGGTCGTCCCGGTCGTCTGTCATGTCCGAACGTTCGCACCGCAGGACAAAAGCGTTGGTTGCTCGACGGCCGTCAGAACCCCTCGCGGAGGAAGACCTCGCGCGGCGGGAACAGCGCCGCGAGGCGCTCGCCCGCGTCGGCGTCCACGACCGAGAGGTTCCCGAACCGTTCGGCCTCGCCGACGGAGTGGTAGCCGGCCACGACCTGCGAGAGCGCGTTCACGTCCGTCGTCACGTCGGGGGCGGCGTCCGTCCGCGTGCAACCGGCGCCTTCCCCGTCGAGTTCCAGCGCGAAGGTTCCCTCGTTCCAGTCGACCAGCGGGTCGGACACTTCGAGGACGACCCGTCCCTCCGCCTCGGCGTCCTGTCCGTCGGGGCCGGTGACGCGGGAGAGCGCCCGGGGAACGTCCACGAGACGGAACATCGGGCCTGTCCGAATCTCGCAGTCGACCGCGCGGGGGTCGTCGACGACGTCGAGCAGGTCGGCGTTCGCGGGTTCGTAGAAGCGCACCGACTCGACCTGCGAGTCGTGGTAGTGGAGGAAACGCAGCAGGTGGCGGTACGCCTCGTCGTTCGCGAAGGCCAGGTCGCTCACGTCCAGGCGCTTGCCGTCGTCGCCATCGTCGACGGTGTAGACGAGGTAGCTCCGTAGTTCCCCGTCCCGGAACCAGCCGTAGGCGTAGGGGTCCCCGTCGCTCCAGGTGTCGAAGGTCCGCTCGCGCCACCAGTCCTCTGTGCGGTCGACGGCCAGCGCGTGGTTCTCGCCGTGCGCGCGCAGGACGCGGGCGAGCGACTCCCAGTCGTCGGGGTCGAGTCGGCGGAACTCGCCCGCGCGGTCGGTGTCGAGCGCCAACGCCTCCGGCGTCGTCTCGTACCGCGTGTACCGGGTGATCGTCGCCCAACCGTACCGGCGGTAGAAACCGTAATCGAACGGCCAGAGCGCCGAGAAGTCGACGTCGCGGTCCCGGTACTCGGCGAGCGACTCGCGGAGCAGCCTGCCGACCAGCCCCCGGCGTCGGTTCTCGGGCGGCGACGCGACCGCCGACAATCCGGCGACGTCGCGCCACGCGCCGCGCACGCGAGCGGTGAGCCAGTGGTGGGCGCAGACGCAGCACAGGTCGTCGGCGTCGTACAGCCCCCGGCGGTCGGCGAGGTCGACCGAGAAGTCGTCGTCCGACTCGTAGGTCTGTGGCCCCGCCTCGGGCTGGAACGCGTAGTCGAGCATCCGCTGGTACGTCTCGCGGTCCGCGTCCGGGACGGGCCGATACGTTGGCATGACACGAGGTGAGACGGGGAAAGGAGAAATAGGTTAGCAATCCGTCACCGACCGAAGCATTCCCAGGCAGTCGGTGGAGCACTCCGGCGGACCGGCGAACCGTTTCGGCGACGGCGTCGGAACGCGCGCTCAAGACCGCCATAAATTTTGATTTTATATATTGTATTCTATGAATATGTCGTGAACTCAACAACCAGCACGTGAAACGTATTGTCGGAGTCCATGAACGGGCAAACACGACGCGACTTCCTCCTCGCCACGGGCGCGAGCGTCGCGGCCACGCTCGGCGTGATGAGCACGGGGACGAGCGCACCGACCGAATCGTCGACCGACTGGAACGCCGTCGAATCGCCGACGACCAAGACGCTCAACGACGTCGTCGACACCGTCGACGGACCGGTCGCCGTCGGTGACGGCGGCGACGTGGTCACGCGCCGCGAAAACGGCTGGCAGAAGGTCGTCGAGTACGGGCCGCAGGCGCGCAGTCGACCGCTGACCGGCGTCGACGTGACCGACGACGGCGAGCGGATCTGGTTCGTCGGCGGGAGCGGCGTCATCGGCGAGTACGACGTGACGACCGAGACGCTGACGAACTACTCCGCGCCGAAGGACAAGACGAGCACGTGGGAGGACGTGGCCGTCAGGGGACGCGCCGGAGAGAACGAGCGACTCTACTTCGTCAACGGGTCCGGTGAACTGCTGATCGGGGTTCGCGAGGACAGCGGCGCGCTCCGGTACGCGGACGTGCTCAAGCCGGGCGGCGGTTCCACGATTCCCGGTATCGAGTTCTACTCCCGCTGGGGCGGTCACGTCTGTAGCACGAGCCAATTGGTCTCGAAGTCGACGACGGGCGGCACCGAGTGGGAACAGATCGGTATCGGGTTCTCCGGCGAGAGCTTCTTCGACGTCGCCAGCGTCGGACCGAGGGACGCGAACGTCGCGGCCGGTGCGGGGATCATCTACCGATACGACGGGTTCCGATGGACGCCGCACGTCGTCGACCACGGGCGCCAGGCCATCCGCGCAATCGACCGCGACGGAGACGCGGGTCTCGCGGCCGGGGCCGGCGGGAAGGTCTACGAACGCCAGTCGACGGGCCAGTGGCGTCGCTACAGTACCGGTTCCGACACGAAGTTCCGGGGCGTCTCGCACGGGAGCGACGGCGTCGACGTGGCGGTCGGCAACAACGGTGCCATCGTCGAGCGAACCGGCGACGCTTCGGACGGAACGACGACCACGACGACTACGACGACCGAGTCGTCGAACGCGACCACCACGACCACGACCACCACGACCACCGACACCACGGCGACGACCGCTTCGTCGGACACCGCGAGCGCCGCTCGCGTCTCGGTTCCCGACGCCAGCGAGACGGTGAGCGAGTACGTCGAGGGGGAGTGGGTGTAACGCGACGGCGAACCGCCCCGGGCTACTGTCGCTTCGGTGACCTTTACGGTGCTCGCGCGAGTACTCCGGCGCATGCCTGGCCCGGTCTTCCTCGACGGCGACGGCGTGACCCTGCGGACGGCGACCGAAGAGGACCTCCCGTTCCTGCGTGAGAACCACGACGACCCCCGCGTTCGGGCGACCCGGAGCGTCCACGAACCGGCGGACGACGAGTGGGCACGACGCCGACTCGGCGGGACGATGGGACGGGACGGCGACTCGCTCGCGCTGCTCGTCTGCGACGGCGACGACCCCGTCGGCCTCGTCTACCTCGTCCGCGAGGATCCGAACGCACACACGCAGCGCCTCGGCGAACTCGCCTACTGGATCGCGCCCGACGAGTGGGGCAACGGCTACGCGACGGCAGCCGCCGACCGTCTCGTCGCCCACGCCTTCGACGACCTCGGTCTCCACCGTGTGACTGCTTCGGCGTTCGCCGACAACGTCGCCTCCCGGCGCGTGCTGGAGTCGGTCGGGTTCGAGGAGGAGGGCGTGGCCCGGAAGGAGGCGTTCGTCGACGGCGACTGGCAGGACGTGGTGCGCTACGGCCTGCTGGTCGAGGAGTGGCGGTGAGCCGAGCGCGGAGCCCGGCCCTTCCGCAGGCGGTCTACCAAGAATTAAGGTCCAGCCACACAATCGGACCTCGTATGGACGAATCCCCCGAGGAGATTACGACGCTCGTCGGTCGCGAGGTGTACTCTAACAACGGCGTCTTCGTCGGCGAAGTCGACGACGTGCGACTGAACCTCGACGCGACGACGGTGACGGGTCTCGCGCTCGGTCGTCTCAACGACGAACTGTTCTCGAACCGCATCAACCCCAGCCAGGGCGTCATCCTCCCGTACCGCTGGGTACGCGCGGTCGGTGACGTCATCCTCGTCAACGACGTCGTCGAACGGATGAAAGAGCCCGAGGAAGAAGTGAGCGACGACGAAGTGACCGTCTAGCTGCCGTTCGTCTCGCCGTCGACGCCCATCGCGTCGAACAGTTTCTTCTTGACTGCTTCCTCGGTCAGCGACAGCAGCGTGTTGCGGTTGTCGTCGCTCGTCTCGATGCCGGTGAAGATGCCGAGGGGAATCTCCGTGCTGGCCTGCGTCGAGTGGCCCGCGGCCTCGCCGATGTCGTCGAACGCGTCCTGGAGGACGTTGCCGATGTTCATCCGGATGTCCTTCGAACGCGCCGCGAGGTAGATGGTGTCGTCGGCGATGCCGAACACGGCGGTGGTGGTGATGCCTTCGAGGTTGAGGAGGTGAGATGCGGCCTGCGAGAGGGCGTCCCGGTCGCGGATGAAGCCGGCGTTGCTGACGAGGTGACTCCCCTGCACCTCGCGGTTGGTGATGGCCTCCGCGAGCACGTCGAGCGTCTCCGGCGACATCGAGGGCGACTCGACCTGTTCGAGGGTGTCGTGGTTGGCGAAGGGGTAGAGGTACGCGGCCGCGGTGAGGTCGGCCGGGGTGGTGTCGCGCTTGAAGTCCAGGGTCTCGGCACGGATGCCGTAGAGGAGCGCCGTCGCGACCTCCTCGCTGAGGCTGATGTCGAACTCCTGGACGTACTTCGTCATGATGGTCGAGGTCGAACTGACGTTCGGTCGGACGTCCGAGAACTCGACCTCGTACTCCTCGTCCGGTTCGTAGTGGTCGATGAGGATGTCGACGGGATGGGCGAGTTCCGTGTTGCTCGCTTTCACGTAGTCGATGAGCGCGAACGTGTCGTACTCGTCCATGTCCATCTCGTCGCGGGCGAGCAACTCGATGCCGAGCAGGTTGACGAACGCGCGGTTCTCCTGGTGGCCGATCTCGCCGAGATAGAGGATGTCCGCTTCGACGCCGAGGCTGTCGGCGATCGCCTGGAGCGCGGCAGCGCTCGCGATGGAGTCCGGGTCGGGGTTGTCGTGCGTGACGATGGCGAGGCGGTCGTCGGTCTCCTCGATGACGGTCGAGAGCTTGCGCGCCTTGTACTCCAGTTCGCCGGCCTCCAGCGACCGGAGCGCGGAGTTGGCGATGACCGTCGAGGGGTTGATGACGACGTCCGCCCCGAGTTCCGTCAGCTCGTCCGCGGACACGGGGTCGCTCGCGCGCACGACGATGAAACGCTCGTCGTCGCGCCCGCGGATGTTCTCCACCGCCTCCTTGTTCGCCTCCACGTCGGACGAGAGGATGAGGACGACGTCGCGGTCCGCGACCATCTCCGCGACGTCCTCGTCGCGGATGTCGGCCGACCGGGCGTTCAGGTCCTGGTCCCGGAGCGCCTCCACGCGGTCGGAGTCCCGGTCGACGATGAGAACCTCCTTGTCCTGTTCCACGAGTTCCTCGGCGACGGCGAACCCGACGCTCCCGCACCCCAGGATAGCGTACGTGGACATCGAGGAGATGGTGATCCCGGCACTCATTACCTGAGCCGTTTTCCCGGCCAACACTTAATGTTCCCGGAGCATGGTCGGAACCGAACGCGGGCGTCGATTGCCCTCCCACGCGCCGGGCCGAATCGGGCGGCCGAATCGACCCCCGACGCTCGGACGAGCGCGGCGTCGACGCGGTCCGGACCGCGACTCCGCGACGGTCGAGTTCGGCCGTTTTCGGGCGACGGAAGCGCCCTCGGCGTTCCGAAAGGAAACGTATTTACGTCCATCCCGATTTTGTCGGAATGCGCTGGGCCGGTAGCTCAGTCCGGCAGAGCGTCTGACTCTTAATCAGACGGTCAGGGGTTCAAATCCCTTCCGGCCCGTGATTTTGCCGTGACCTACACCGTGAGTGCAGCGTTTCAGGTCCTCGCACCGACGACGGTCGCCGACTCGTCGACGGTCAGGTGCAGATCGTCGCCGTCACAGGAGACCGTGACGCTAATCCGGACCGGGTCCTCGGAGACGAGTTCCGGTCTGTGGCCGCGAACTGCCTCCCAGATGGAGGGTACGCCGTCGAAGTCGGCGACGCGAAACTCGCCGTCGGCGACGCGGTCGTAGTAGAAAGCCCTCGTGACGGGATGCAGTACGACCGCTCTCGACAGCGGCAGTTGCGCACCATCCTCGCAGACGGCGCAGGTGAATCTGACCAGGAACCGGTCGCGTCTACCGCAAGCCCGACACACCGACCCGGTCGTCAGGTGGTGCTCCTCGCACCAGAACAGCGTCGACGCGACCGACCCGGCACACCTCGGACAGACGCCCTCGAACAGCGTCGCGTACCGGTGGTGTCGCTGGACGGTAGCCGCCTCGAGTATCTCCTCGGGAGTCCGGTCCGTCAGCCCCGCCGGCGAGAACGTCTGGAGGAGGACTATCCCCGGAGGAAACCCCTCGATGGAGAACCGCCCCTCGCACTCCGTGCAGGTCACGAGCAGGTGTGCGTCCTCGTACCTGAGCACCGTCGATGCGCCGCAGCACGGACACAGCTCGTCGAGTTCGCTGGCCTCGAACGGGGGACTCTCGACGCCCGTCCCCTCGATGACCGCCCAGACGATGGCGCGACCGGTGCCACTCAGCCTGTAGCCTTCGTCGGTGCGACGGACGAAGTTTCCAACGAGCTTGTCGAGGTGGTAGGTGAACTGCGAGCCGTCCTGCATGCCGACGCGCTTGCGAAGTTCGGCGAACGAGACGGCGGACCCCTCGTTGTACGGCGCGCTTGCCTCCCAGAGCGACAGCAGAATCGCCAGACGCGTCTCGTTGCTCAGGAGCGCGAACGCGTCGGCCATCGCCGGAGCGACCGGATTCGCCACGGTTTCGAGCGGCGAATCCGCCTGGGACGGAGCTGTCATGTGTAATGGTGGCATTGACCACACTATGTGCCTGTCGGCGAGATTCCGTGCCGCACTCGCGGGTGAATCACCGGACACGAGGACGGTCGTGGTCCCTACGTAGCGGGTCGGCGTCTTCCCGACCGACCCGGTCGACGTCCCTCGTCTCGGGGTCTCCCTCGAAGGCTGGCGTCTCCGGCCCGGTCCGGGCGCGACGCGTCGTCGGCCGCTGTTCCGTCGCTTCGAGGATGCGGGTCGTCAGAGCGATTACGACCCACGGAATCACGACGAAGAGGCCGAAGATCGCCACCCACGCGCCCAGGAGCAGGAGCAGTTCTCCCGTGGTCATCGATTCGTTTCCCCCTCGGTCTCCGTCATCTCAGACGAAGCCGCCGAGCGGAAAGACGACCGCGAGCGCGAGGGTCGTCCCGGTCAGTCGGCGTTCGTCAGTGGTCACTTCTCTCATCGGTCGTCAGTTCGCTCCCCGCCGCCATATGTGTTAGCTGAATTGTATTTCCCTAAGACGGATTACCGAACCAACCTTTCCTGAGGCGGTCGACAAGTCCGGCTGACGACCGGTCGCGTCCGCTCGCCTCACGGCTCGTCGACGGGCCGTCCCGGACGAATCGTGAACTCCCCGTCGGCGGCGAACCGGACGAGCGCCCGCGATCCGAGATCGAGTCGCCGCAGGCGCTCGGCCCGCGGATGGTCGCCGAGCGCGTACGACGCGCGGCGACTGAACGGCCAGCCGCCGACGTCGCCGACGAACTCCAGCGGTGCGCGGAGGAGCGTCCCGTCCTTCACCGTGAAACTGGACGCGGAGAGCCGCGCACCGAACGTCGGCGGTCGGTCGATTTCGACGGTGAGGAGGCGCTTCCCGTCGACGGTGACCGTCGTCCGCCGTCGGGTGCCGTCGTCGTCGAAGGTGACGTCGCCGACCGCCTTCGGATACCCCCAGACGTCGACGCCGAGCGCCCGCCCCGGTTCGGTCGTCACGGGGAGGTACCACACGTAGCCGCCCGCGCCGCCCCGGAGGGCCGACGCGAGCGGCACGGTCCCGGTCGAGCCCCGGACGGCCGGGAGGAGGACTCCGAACTCGTCGTACGGCGCTATCTCCCCCGCTCCGATTCGACGGTACTCGACGCAGAGGAACGTCACCGCGGCTCGCCCCGGTGCCGTCCGAATGGGAACGAGCCCCTCGGGCAACAGCTCTCGCACGCCCCCGTAGTTGGCCCCGAACGCGGCCCCCGTCATCGCCGCGTCGGTCGACAACGGAAGGTCGACCGTCTCTCCCGTCGAGAGGGTGAACGGCTCCGCGGTCGTGCCGCCGACCGGATCGGTCATGGTGTTTCGAGTCGGGCGTACGCGCGTGTTCGTCTTAAGATTGGAGTAGCCTCACTCTCAGAGCCGAACTGTCGACTATAAGGAAGAGCCGACGCGTATCACTGAGACCGACGAGGGGAATTCGTCAGACTCCTCATCAGGTACCTGGTTCTGGAGTTTGTGGATGCTGTTCCTTCTGGTTTTCCTGCTACTAGCCCTTGGAGCCCTACTGCTGATGTAGCTCTATGTACAGCCGCTCACGGGTTGTGAGCGCGCAGTAGTAGTGGGGTCGGAGGGATTTGAACCCCCGATCGACTGATATCTCCGGTGCGCCTCGGAACTCCAGAGGGTCGTCAACGCGAGCGATGATCAGTCGCCCGCTCGGTATATCAGCTGGAGTCTCGTCCCGGGCGCGTGCCTCTGGAGTCAGTCGCCATGCCGGGCTTGGCCACGACCCCTCGCCAGTGAATTGGGTGAAATCGCCTAAAGGGGTTTCGATTTCTACTCCTCGCGGGCTTTCCAGTCGCACTCCTGGCACTTGTAGCCCGTGACGAACGCCGTCACGCTCGGCATGTATCCGACTTCGAGCACGTCGCTGCCGCAGTCGGGGCACTGCCGGTCTGCCTCCTCGATGTCCTCGGCGTCCATCACGGACTCGCCCTCGATCATCTCGGCCAGTTTCGCTGGCGTCACCATCCGTCCCTGCACGACGCGGTTGTCGGCCATACTCGTGTTCGGGGCCGGGGGTGGAAAAGCGTTACAGCCAGGGCTTGCGCTCGCCGTCGGACTCGGTGGGGTAGCCGTAGTCGGCCTTCCCCGTGTCGTCGTCGCCGTCGTCGTCCGACAGGAGGTCGACGTCCCGCGACGCCGCGGCGATGTGGCCCGCCGTCACGGTGGTCTGGCCCTCGCCCGGCCCGTCGGAGACGTCCGCGAGCACGCCCGCTTCGAGCCGCGCGCCGTCGGAGCGGCCGCTGCCGTCCGTCACCGTCTTCGCGTCGGCGGCGGCCGCTTCCGCGGGCGTCGCTCCGGGGTCGTCGTCCGACGATTCGACGACCTCGCCGTGTTCGCCGGGGTCGAGCGCCAGCAGCACGGCGACGGCGAGGACTGCCAGCGCCAGCGGTGCGTCGCTGTCGACCACGTGGAGTATCGACAGCGGGAGGACGCCCAGCGCGACGGCGCTCCCGAACCGGAAGCGGTCGATGTCGACGACTTCGCGCAGGCGCGGCGCGAGCAGCGCGACCACGAGCGCGAACGTGACCCCGCTCCCGGCGGCGGCGACGGCGTGGACGACCCGCGTCATGTTGGGGTCGGTGACGAGTTCGAATCCGGCCGGCCGGAGGCTGGCGAGCATGCCGAGACCGATGATGATGCCGGGGCTGGGGAGATACTCCCCGATGCGCGCGCTCGCCGTCTTGGCGGCGATGGCGGCGATGACGAGCGCTGCGAACCGCTCGAACACGTGCATGTTCAGGACGCTCTCGATGGTCGGCGCGAACGCCGCCTCCAGGGCGGCGATGCCGACGATGCCGGTGCCGACGAGCAGGACGCTCGCCGCCTGTTCGCGGGGCGTCCCGTCCATCTCGGCGAGGATGACGGCGACGGTGGCGCTGCCGCCGAACACCAGCAGGCCGACCTGGACGATGCCCGCCCAGGTGTCGAGCGCCCCGGCGAGCACCATCGCCGGGAAGATGCCGTCTACCAGGGGCAGCCCCATCACCGTCGCCAGCAGCTTCGTCTTGCCGCCTACCTGTCTCTCGAGGCGATAGGCGACCGGGTGGCGTGAACTACTCATTCACTATCTGGGATGGCCCTGACCGTCGGGCGAACGGCGATAGCTCTCGCGGTACGACGAACCGTGGCGTCCGAACCGAAATCCGAATCGGACCGCGAGTTTCTCTACCAGTGTCGGGAGCATCGTCGGAAGGAAAATGGTCGGGTTGCTGGAGGCGGCGCTCTTCGGACCAGCAGTGCACTCCGCGAGGGGACTGGTAGAGTCCATATCAAATGATACCGTCGTTTTGGTCTTAAGCGTTGCGTGTGAAACGGCCTCATTGAGCGCGAAAGTGAAAGACTGACCCGTAATCCGGTTACGAATCGTCGACGGATTCTGCGGACCGCTGGCGAGTCGTCAATGTGAACGGTTGTCAATGAACTATCGTCGGGGCGGTGCACCGGCGACGGTGCGCACCCGGTTCGTCCCCGTCGCCGACGGCTGGCGGTCGACGGGGCGGACCGACGAAGCGACCGCACGCGACCGGACCGTACGCACGCTCGTGCACATCGCGCGCTCGCCGAGGGAGGATGAAACCACAATCTCGCAACGTTTTTCACGTGGGGCCACGTTCGATTTACATGGCGAACGATTCTCATCACGGTGGCCCGTTCTCCGAGAAACTCCGCGTACCGGAGGCGCTCACGTTCGACGACGTGCTCCTCCGTCCGAAGGAGAGTCACGTCGAACCGGACGACGCCGACGTGAGTACGCGCGTCTCGAAGTCCGTCGAACTGGAGGTGCCGGTCCTCTCGGCGGCGATGGACACCGTCACCGAGAGCAGGATGGCGACCGAGATGGCCCGCCAGGGCGGCCTCGGCGTCCTCCACCGGAACATGGACGTCGACGAGATGGTCGAGGAGATAGAGGAGGTCAAGCGCGCGGACGAACTCATCATCCGCGACGTGGTCACCGCGAACCCCGACCAGACGGTGCGAGAGGTCGACGCGATGATGGAGCGCGAGGGCGTCAGCGGTGCGCCCGTCGTCGGCGACGACGACCGCGTGCTCGGCATCATCTCCGGCACCGACATCCGTCCGTACCTGGAGGTCGGCGAGAGCGACGAGGTCCGCGAGGCGATGACCGACGAGGTCATCACCGCCACCGAGGACGTGACCGCGCGCGAGGCGCTCGAGTTGATGTACGAGCACAAGATCGAGCGCGTGCCCGTCGTCGACGACGAGAACCGCCTCACCGGCCTGGTCACGATGCAGGTCGTCCTCCAGCGCCGCGAGTACACCGACGCGGCCCGCGACGAGGAGGGTCGCCTGCGCGTCGGCGTCGCCGTCGGTCCGTTCGAGACCGACCGCGCGACGGCGGCCGACGAGGCGGGCGCGGACGTGCTGTTCATCGACTGCGCGCACGCCCACAACCGGAACGTCATCGACGGCGCGCGCGACATCGGCGAGGCCGTCGAGGCCGACGTCGTCGTCGGCAACATCGGCACGCGAGAGGCCGCGGAGGACATCGTCGACTTCGCCGACGGTCTCAAGGTCGGCATCGGCCCGGGTAGCATCTGTACGACTCGGGTAGTCTCCGGTGCCGGTATGCCCCAGATAACCGCCATCGCACAGGTCGCGGACGTGGCGAACCAGCACGACGTCCCCGTCATCGCGGACGGCGGCATCCGGTACTCCGGCGACGCCATCAAGGCCATCGCGGCGGGCGCGGACGCCGTCATGCTCGGGTCGTACTTCGCCGGCACCGACGAGGCCCCCGGCCGGGTCATCACCATCGACGGCAAGAAGTACAAGCAGTACCGCGGCATGGGCAGCGTCGGTGCGATGACGACCGGCGACGGCGACCGCTACCTCAAGGACGAACCCGAGGACGACGAGGAGTACGTCCCCGAGGGCGTCGAGGCCGCCAAGCCGTACACCGGGACCCTGGAGAGCGAACTCCACCAGCTCGTCGGCGGGATGCAGTCCGGCATGGGCTACGTCGGTACGGAGACCATCCCGGCGTTCAAGGAGCGCTCGGAGTTCGTCCGCGTCTCCTCCGCCGGCCAGACCGAAGGCCATCCCCACGACGTGATGATCACCGACGAAGCGCCGAACTACAGCCCCGGCGAGTAGCGACCGACGACTCCCCTCGAAAAACGATTTCTTCGGAACGCCGTGCGGCGGGCGTCACGCCGACGCGTCGAACCCCGTCTACGTCCCGCCGGTACACCGCGGGCTACACGTCTCGGTTTCGGCGGCGTTCGCGCCCGGAACCGCCTTGAACTCCGTGTCGCACTCTGCACACTCGTAGGTCTCGAACTCCGGCATGTCCGATGGTTGGTGGCTACGGCCTCAAATCGATTACGGGGACGGGCGTGGGCGACGACGCCCGTCGAACGCGACTCGCGGGACGTTTTGCGTTCGCTCACGGTCGACGCGTCTCGGCGAGCGAGTTCGATACGCTTTACCACCGGGAGCGTCTCCCCACTGTCGATGGTACGCTGCGAGCAGGAGGACTGCGGCTGGGTCGCCATAGCGCCGTCCGGACGGGCCGCGTGGCGACAGTACGAGGAACACGTGCTGGCCGAACACGTCGAAACCGTCGAGGCCGACGTCCCCGACGGTCACGTCCAGGTGAGGACCGACGACGGCGAGTGGACGACCATGGAGATAGAGGAGGCGAAGGACGGCCGCGGCGACGAGTCGCCGGAGTGAACGGGCCGATCTCGTCCGGTTCCGGAATCCGATTTGTTAAATATTGTGGCCGTAAACTACAGCAAGACAACGGGGCATGTTGATCACAGAGTTCACCCTCGACCATCCGATTCTCCGGCAGACGCTGCGTTCCAATCGGGAGACGACGCTCTTCCACGAACGATCGAACGCAGTGGACGACGACCGCGTTCGCATCCTCTTCTGGGCGGAGGGTGGCGACCTCGACGCGTTCGAGAGCGCACTGAGCGAGGACCCGACCGTCACCGAACCGAATCGGGTTACCACGATCGACGACCGGCGACTCTACCAGGTCGAACTCTCCGGCGAGGGACTGGAGAGCAGCGTCTATCCGATGCTGGTCGAGGTCGGCGGCGTCAACCACGAGGTCGCGGCCACGCACGAGGGCTGGGAGTTCAAGACGTCGTTTCCGGACCGGCCGTCGCTGGAACGGCTCCACGACTACTGCCGGAACAACGACATCGACATCGAACTGCACCGGGTGTACGAACAGCAGTCGACCGGCGACGGGGGCGGGTTCGGACTGACGGACGAACAGCGGGCGGCGCTCCGAACCGCGTTCGAGGCCGGCTACTTCGAGATACCGCGCGACGCCTCGCTCGAGGAACTCGGCGACCACCTCGGCATCTCGGCGAACGCCGCGTCGAACCGGTTGCGACGCGGGACGAAGACGCTCCTGCAGAACACCGTCTGCGACGAGAGTCGACGTGCCGAGTCCAGCCACCGCGCCTGACGACCGCGACGGCGCTCGCTCTCGTCGCCTCTCCGACGGTGCGGCCGCGGCTCGGTCGCGGCCGCGCCGTCGCTCGTCACTCCTCGCTCTCTTCGCTTCCGTCGGTCGCTGCCGCGTCGCCGAGGAGCGAGTCCACGTCGGCGTGGTCGTGGAGGAGTTCCCGCATGCGCTCGACCGTCTCGGCGTTGCGCGTACGGCCGCTCCGCACCACGTCCTCCGCGCGCTCGACGGCGGTCAACGTGTCGGTCTGGACGAGCAGGACGGGGACGCCCTTCTCCTCGGCCTTCCCGACGACCGCGCCCGGCGGCCGGAACCCGCCCGTCAGGATGAGACACTTCACGCCCGGCGCCTCCAGCGCGACCGTCTGGAGGTCGGGGCGGTCGCCGCCCGTGATGAGCGCGGCGTCCTTCGTCCGGCGGAGGTGGCGCAGCGCCGAGTCGCCGCTCATCGCCCCGACGAGGAACCGCTCGACGAACGCGTCGGTGTCCGCGTTCGTCAGCACGTCGGCGTTCAGTTCCGCGGCGATGTCCTCGACGGTGACCCCCGCCAGGTCGCGTTCGCGCGGCACGACCCCGATGACGGGAACGCCGCGACCTTCGAGGAACGGCACCACGTCGGTTTCGAGCGGGTCGAAGTTCGCGTTCTCGACGGCGTTGAAGAGCACGCCCGCGAGGCGGTCCCCAACGTCGTTCGCGGCGGCCAGCAGGTCGTCGACGTCGCCGGCCTGTCCGTACTTCGAGATGAGCAGGACCTCGGCGTCGAACAGGTCGGCGACTTCGGGGTCGGTGAGGTCGACGATGCCGCCCGTCGTCAGTTCGCCGCCGCCCTCGACGACCATCAGGTCCTTGTCCGCCGCGAGCGATTCGAAGCTCTCGCGGACCCGCTCGCGGAGTTCGTCCGGGTCCTCGCGCCCGCGAATCGCGCTCTCGATGAACGTCGGCGAGTAGACCACGGGTTCGAGTTCGTGCATCTCCGCGTCCAGGTCGAGCAGCTCGCGGGCCAGCATCGGGTCCTCGTCCAGGGTCTTGCCGACGTTGCTCTGGAGGCGGGTGCCCTTCGGTTTCATGTAGCCGACCGACAGCCCGCGCTCTTTCGCCAGGCGAGCGAGCGCGAGCGCGACGGCCGTCTTGCCGGTGCTCTCTTCCGTTGCGGTGACGAGTATGGTTTTCGTCATAGTTTGTCGGTGTCCACGGTCAGTCGCACGTCGATGGCCTGCACGCCGTCCGGCGTGGCGACCAGGGGGTTGATGTCCAGTTCCAGGATGGCCGGGAAGTCGGTGACGAGTTGCGAGAGGCGCTGGATGCTCTCGACGACGTCGTCGACGTCGGCCGGGTCGCGGCCGCGAGCGCCCCGCAGCAGCGGCGCGGCGTCTATCTCCTCGGTCATCTCGCGGGCCTCCCGCTCGCTGACGGGGGCGACCCGGAAGGTGGTGTCCTCGATTATCTCGACGAAGATGCCGCCGAGGCCGAACAGGAGCAGGGGGCCGAACTGCGGGTCGCGGTTCATCCCGACGATGGTCTCGGTCCCGGCGTCCAGGTCGACCGTCTCCTGGACCTGCACCCCGAGGATGGTCGCGTCGGGCTGGTAGTTGCGCGCCCGCGTCACGAGGTCCTCGTAGGCGCCGTACACGTCCTCGTTCCCCACGCCGACCTTCACGCCGCCGATGTCGGACTTGTGCAGGATGTCCGGGCTGACTATCTTCATCACCACGTCGCCCTCGATGTCCTGCGCGACGCTGACGGCGTCCTCGGGCTTGTCGACGATGTCGCTCTCCGGCGTCGGGATGCCGTAGGCCGAGAGCAGGTCCATCGCTTCGACGCCGAGGCGGTTGTCGCCGCGCTCCTTCGCGCGGGCCAGCACGGCCTCCGCCTGCTCGCGGTCCACGTCGAACTCGGTCGGGGCCTGGTACGTGCGCTCGCTGACGTCGCGGTAGGTCGCCAGCGCGTCGAGGCTCCGGACCGCGCGCGCCGGGTCGAAGTAGTTCGGGATGCCCGCCTCGCCGAGCACCTCCGCCGCGCGCTCGGTTCGCTCGCCGCCCATCAGCACCGCGGCGACCGGCTTGCCGTACTCCTCCTGCAGGTCGGCGACCTCCTCGGCGAGGTCGCGGAAGTCGATGACCGCCGTGGGTGCCGAGAGGACGACCGCCGCCCCGACGTTGTCGTCGGCGAGTGCGAGGTCGAGCGCCGTGCGGAACCGCTCGACGTCGGCGTCGCCGATGGTGTCGATGGGGTTGTAGATGTTCGCCTCCTCCGGCATCGTCTCGGAGAGTTCGGAGAGCGTCTCCTCGGAGAACGACGCCATCGAGAGGTCGGAGTCGCCGACGGCGTCGGTCGTCATCACGCCCGGACCGCCGGCGTTCGTCACGATGGCGAGGTCGTCGCGCTCGGGGAGGGGCTGGCCGGCGAGGATCTGGGCGTAGTCGAACAGCTCCTGGACCGTCTCGACCCGGAGCACGCCCGCCTGTTCGAGACCGGCCTCGTACGCCCGGTCGCTGCCCGCCAGCGACCCCGTGTGGGAGGAGGCGGCCTGCGCGCCGGCGTCGGTTCGCCCCGACTTCACCAGCACGATGGGGGTGTCGTCGGTCACCTCGCGGGCGGCGTCGACGAACGACTGGCCGTCGTCGATGCCCTCCAGGTAGCCGAGGACGACGTTCGTATCCGGGTCGTCGCCCCACGCCCGGACGAAGTCCGTCTCGTCGAGGACGGCCTCGTTGCCGAGCGACACCACGTCCCGGAAGCCGATACCCTGGTCGTTCGCCCAGTCGAGCACCGCCGTGATGAACGCGCCGGACTGGCTCATGAACGACATCGACCCCTGAAGCGCGTTCTCCGGGCCGAAGGTGGCGTTCAGGCCGACCGGCGTGCTCATCACGCCGAGGCTGTTGGGGCCGACGAGGTTGATGTCGTACTCGTCGGCGACCGTCTGCAACTCGCGTTCGCGCGCTGCGCCCTCGCTACCCGTCTCGCCGAACCCGGCGGTGATGACGACCACGTTCGGCACCCCGGCCTCGCCCGCGTCGCGGACCACGTCCACGACCGCGCCGGGCGGGACGACCACCACCGCGAGGTCCACGTCCGGTGCGGACGCGAGGTCGGGATAGCTTCGGAGGCCGAACACCTCGTCGTAGTTCGGGTTCACGGGCACCGTCTCGCCGTCGAAGTCGTCGCGCAGATTCTCGACGATGGCGCGACCGATGGAGCCCTCGCTCTCGGTGGCCCCGACGACGGCGACGCGCGACGGCGCGAACATATCGGAGAGTACGCGGTCACCCATCGTCAGGATGGTCGGCGAGTCAGGGGTTAAAAGTAGCGTCCGTTCCCGCGAAGTGGAAGGCCGCGGCGGGAGACGGTCGGGCCGTCACTGCGACGCGGACCGCTTGGCCAGCCACGCCTCCGGCAGCAACAGCAGGTTGTAGACGAGCGTCGCCTGGAAGCCGACGAGAGCGAACGTCGCGTCCTCGACGACGACCGGCGCGACCGTCAGCAGGTAGCTCACGGCGAGGTTGCCGAGCGTCGCCGCGATGTGGACGAAGGAGTTGACCGTCGTCGACCGGTCGTCGTCGGGCCGCACCGTCAACTGGCCGAACGCGACGGCCGCCAGCACCCCGAACGCGGCGACGGCTCCGGCGACGTAGTAGAAGACCTCCGGCGGGGTGGGCGTCCCGAACCGCGAGAGCAACAGCGCGCCGCCGCCCCAGATGGAGAGCGTGTAGCCGTACGCGCTCGTCTCCGACAGCAGGTTCTCGGCCAGTTGCTGTCGATAGTCCATACGCGGACGAGGCGTCTCCCCGGAGTAATGCGTGGCGGTCGAAACGAACGACCGCGAGGTCCGCGGCGACCGTCAGCGCTCGGCGTCGTCGAGACGGGCGTCGATGAACTGTCCGAGGACGGACGCGAAGCCGGTCTGGGAGCTCCAGATGGCCGTCTCCCGGTCGCTGTCGTCGAGCACGCTGATGAGGACGGTGTCGTCGTCGACCGAGAGCACGCGCCCGGCGTGGGACTCGTCGGGGGCGTCCGGCGGTTCGACGACGGGGATGTCGTCGAACCGCTCGCGGACGGCCTCGTCCTCGCTGATGACGAGACCGAGACGCCGGCGTCGAAGCGCCGACGGAGCCCCTCGGCGATGCCGGGCGTCACCAGCGGGTCGCGCGACCCGAAGACGATCCGCGCTTCGGCCTCGTCGATGAGTTGCTCGACCCTGCTCGCGACGCCCTCGTGCCCGTGGATGGTCCAGACGTCCTCGCGCTGTTCGTCCTCGCTGCCCTCCTGGCGGGCGGTTTCGAGGTAGTCGAACGCCTGCTCCTCGGTGCGTTCGAACCGGTTCCGGAGATGCGACCGCGCCTCCTCCAGGCCGACGGGACGGTACTGGAGGGGTTTCGACTGCTGGACCTCGACGAGTCCCTGCTCCTGGAGGCTCTCGGCCGCGCCGTACACCTGCGAGCGCGGCACGTCCGTCGCCTGGTGGATGTCGCGGGCGGTCCCGGTGCCGAGTCGCTGGAGCGCGACGAACACCTTCGCCTCGTAGTTCGAGAGGCCGAGTTCTTCCAGGGCCTCGATGGCGTCGCTCTCGTCCATCAGTCCTCACCCGGGGTCGGCGTCGAGTCCGTGGTCTTCGTGTCCACCGTGCCCCGCGCGCCGGGGCCGAGGTAGCGCGTCCAGACGACGAGCAGACTCGGCAGCACGAACACGCTCGCGAGGAACGCGTAGATGATGGTCAGCCCGGTGATGATGCCGAACTGCTGGAGCACGGGCAGGATGGCGAACGCGAGTACGCCGAACCCGCCGACCGTCGTCGCCGCGCTCCCCAGCAGCGCGCCGCCGGTGCCGGTGAGCGCCGTCTCCATCGCGTCCCAGGCGGATCCGCGGCGTTCGAGTTCGACGTTGTACCGTTCGGAGAGGTGGATGCTGTAGGCCACCCCGAGTCCGACGGTGAGGCTGGTTATCATCCCCGTCAGGACGTTGAACGGCATGTCGATGAGATACATCGTGCCGAGAATCCACGTCACGCTGAACAGCACGGGGAGCAGGGTCACCGCGCCGAGCGTCGCGCTCCCCTCCGTGATGCGGTAGACCAGCATCAGGAACGCGAACACCGAGACCATCGTGATGACGAGGCTCTGGATGACCGTCTCCAGCAACTGCTGCTGGACGATCTCGAACACGACGGGCTGGCCGGTAGCGGTGACGTCGAGTCCGTCGACCGAGTCCGCGACGTCGGTCATCTGCGCCTTGACCGCCGCGCTGCTCGCGCCGCCCTCGATGGAGACGGACATCCTGAGCGCGCGGTACTCGCCGTCCTCGCGGTGGACGACGCTCTTCGCCTGCGAGGGCGCGACCTCGTACAGGCGGTCGTACACTTCCTCGACGTTCCTGTCGGGCACGCCGTCACCGTCGGTATCCGCGGCCGTGAACGTCTCGTTGAACGACTCGTTCTGCGCCGCGACCTGCTCCATCACCGACAGCGGACTCGTGACCTCCGGGTCGCCGTTCGAGAGGACCACGGTCACGTCCTTTTCCCCCGCCCGCTCGCGGAGTCGCTTCACCTTCTCGAGCGTCTGCGGTCCCGTCACGTCGCCCTGGAGCAGTAGCTGGGCCTGCGAGTTGCGGTTGACGAAGTTCTCGTTGACGTACTCCATGTTCGCCTTCGCCGAGTAGCTCCCGGGTCGGAACGGCTCGGGCAGGTCCTTCGTCCACCCCGGCGGGTCCTCCGCGAGGAACTCCTCCTGGGAGAAACTGGTGTCGACCTGCGTCGCGCCGTACGCGCCGACCGAACTGACGACCAGCGTGACCGCGATGACGACCCACGGAGCCTTCCGCGCGGCCACCGCGCCGACCGACAGCGCGCGACCGAGCGCCCCGCCGCCGGTGCCGAAGGCGCGCTTCTTGCGGTCGAAGCCGCGACTCTCCAGGAACTCGTCCACCTCGACCTTCAGCGCCGGGACGAGAGCCCCGAAGACGACGAGCGCGGCGACGATGCCGAACGAACTCACGACGCCAAAGTCCTGGATGGGTGGCAGCGGACTGACGAGGTTCGAGAGGAAGCCGATGACCGTCGTCGCGGTCACCCACGTCAGAGCCGCGCCGACGCCGACGAGCGCGACGCGCATCGACCCGCGAACGTTCTCGGACCCCTCCGCGCCGTCCGCGGAGCGCTGCTCCCGGTGCCGCATGAAGACGTGGATGGCGTAGTCGATGGAGAGTCCGATGAGGAGGACGGGCACCGCGATGAACATCTGGTTGAACGTGATTCCCGCCCAGCCCATGAAGCCGAACGTCCACACCAGCACCAGGGCGATGCCGAAGACGCCGAGCACGATGTCGAGCAGGTCGCGGTAGGCGACCAGCAGCGTGAGGACGACGAACAGGAGCGCCAGCGGACCGACGATGGCGAGGCTGTCGGTCATCGACTGGTCGATCTCCTGGCTGATGATGCCGCTCCCGAAGACGAGCGCCTCCTGGTCCAGCGTCTCCTTCGCGACGGACTGGATGGCCTGCTGGGACTCGACGAGACCGGTCGACCCCATCCCCTGGGCCGCCTGCCCCTCCTGCTGCTGGAAGATTATCAGCATCGTCGCGTTCGCCTCCGTGCTTCCCGGCTCGTAGGAGGTGGGCATGAACGCGAACGACTGCGCCGCCATCCCGGTCGCGTTCTCGCTCAGCACCGACGTCAGCGTCCGGTCGATGGCCGACTGGTTCATCGACTCCAGTTGCGCTCTCTGTTCCTCGATGGTCGGCGACGACTCCCGCAGGGCCGTCCGCTGCTCCCGCAGTTCCTCGGACGACCGCCGTAGCTCCTCGTACTCGGCCGAGAGCACGCCGCGCGTGCCGAGCCGGTACACCTGCTGGAACTGCGAGCGAATCTCGGCCGACCGCTCCCGGTAGGCCGACTCGTTTATCTCGCCTCGCTCTCGGGAGGCGTTCAACCGGTCCAGTTTCGCCTGCAGCCCTCTCGTCTGGCGGAACGCCTTCGTGAACGTCGCCGTCTGGTTCGCGGTCAGGTTCTCGGTCGCGTTCAGGCGAACCCGGCTCAGGTTCGACTCCAGACCCGCGGCGCGCCGCTGGTAGGTGGACTCGTTGATCTCCTCTCGTCGATAGGAGGCGTTCAACCGGTCGTACCTGCTCTGCAGGGTCCGTGTACGGTTCAGCGCGGCGCGCAACTGCGCCGCCGTCCGGTTGAGGCGGTCGCTCCGCCGCTGAATTTCGGTCGCCCGCGCGCGAAGCTTCGCGCCCTGCTCCCGCTGGATGGCGACGGTGGCGACGACGTTCGCGATGCCCGAGGTCGGCGTCTCGTCGGCGAGCGTCGGTCCGACCGTCTCGTTCTCGCGCAGGCGCTGCTGGAGTTCGAGCGTGTCCACCAGCGTTCCCTTCGAGAGGACGTCGTCCCCGCGGACGATGACCTGTACCGTCGTCGTGTTCTCGCGGCCCGTCGTGAAGTTCGACTCGATGTAGTCGAGTTTCTTCGCCGCCTCGCTGTCGCTCTGGAACTGCTCCAGCGAGGAGGACTGCTCGACCATCGGCGCGCCGGCACCGACCAGGACGGTCAGCACCAGCAAGCCGGCGACGATGACGCGACTGTGCTCCGTGACGTTCGCGAACAGCCGGTCTAGCACGTCCGTCCCTCCCGTGCTCCCGACGTCGTGATTCTGCGTTCGGTCATCGGTGAATTGTTGTTAGAGTCCTACTAACAGCTCGGACAAAAAGGTACAGGTTCCGCGCGTGACACCGACGACGCCGGGAGTACCTAGCGTAGCGCGGTCGTGGCCCCGGGTCGGGGGAGCGACGACGAACCGACGTGGCGGAGACCGCCGGGAGCGGTCGAGACGGCGCTCGGCGACCTCGAAAACCCGACCGACGAGACGCTCGCGGCCCGACCGCGCCGACGTCGACGGTTTCGCCACCGACCGTCCCTGGCCGGCACATCACGGCGTGCCATTTATCAGTAGAGGCGGTAAACCGTAACACATGGTACAGTGCGAGATGTGCGGTGCCGAGACGTCGTCGCCGAAGACCGTCAAGGTCGAGGGCGCGGAACTCGACGTCTGCGACAACTGCGCGGACTTCGGTACCGAGGTCCAGACTCAGGATACCTCGTCGACGTCGACGAAATACTCGACGTCGTCGTCGTCGAGCACGTCCAGCACCAGCGGTAGTTCGAGTTCAGGAGGCGGCGGTAGCTCCCGGACGCGGCGTTCGGACATGTTCGACGACATGGACGAACTCGCCCAGGACTACGACGACCGCATTCGGAACGCCCGCGAGTCGACGGGACTGAGCCAGGAGGACCTGGCGAAGGAACTCAACGAGAAGGCCAGTCTCATCCGGAAGCTCGAACGCGGTGACGTCCTGCCGAGCGACGACGTGCAGACGAAACTCGAACGGAAGCTCGACATCAGCCTCTCCGCCGGCGGCTCCGGCGGGGACGAGGAGTGGAGCGGGGGAAGTTCGACCGGCGGCACCACGCTCGGCGACGTCGTGAAGCGCAAGGACTGAGACGACCCCGGCCCGCGATTCGATTCGCTTTCGACGGAACGCGCGAGCGTCTGCCACGCAGTCTACGTCGTCGGAAACCCCAACCAGTTTAGACGCGCCGACCGAACGCTCCCCCAATGGACGAGGACCTGCGCGAGAGAGTCGAGGAGGAGGCCAAAAAGCACGCGCTGTTCAACGCGTTGAAACACGAAAGCGACGCCGAGGTCGGCGCCATCATGGGGTCGCTGATGGGCGAGAACCCCGAGTTCCGCGAGCACGGCGACGAGGTGCCGGGCGTCGCGGGGAAGGCGGTCGCCGAAATCAACCGTCTCGACCGCGAGGAGCGGCGGGAGCTACTCGGCGAACTCGATCCGGAACTCGTCGAGGAACTCGACCGCGAGGACGAGGGCGACGACCGGGTGCTCCCCGACCTGCCGAACGCCGACGAGTACGACGAGATACGGATGCGCTGTGCGCCGAACCCGAACGGCCCGTGGCACATCGGTCACGGCCGGATGCCCGCCGTCATCGGCACGTACGCCGAGGAGTACGACGGCGAGTTCATCGTCCGGTTCGACGACACCGACCCGGAGACCAAACGCCCCCTGACCTGGGTGTACGACGAAATCGTCGAGGAGGTCGAGTACCTGGGCTTCGAACCCGCCGAGGTCATCAAGGCGAGCGACCGCCTCGACACCTACTACGAGCACGCCCGACGGCTCGTCGAGAAGGACGGGGCGTACACCTGCTCCTGTTCCGGCGAGGCGTTCTCGGAGTTGAAGAACAGCGCGGAGCCGTGTCCGCACCGCGACAAGGACCCCGAGACGACGCTGGCGGAGTTCGAGGACATGGTCGCCGGCGAGTACGACTCGGGCGAGATGGTGCTCCGGGTGAAGACCGACATCGAGCACAAGAACCCCGCGCTCCGTGACTGGGTGGCGTTCCGGATGATAGACACGCCGCACCCGCGCGAGGAGGCCGCCGACTACCGGTGCTGGCCCATGCTCGACTTCCAGTCGGGCGTCGACGACCACCTGACCGGCGTCACCCATATCATCCGCGGCATCGACCTCCAGGACTCCGCGAAGCGCCAGCGGTTCGTCTACGACTACTTCGACTGGGAGTACCCCGAGGTCATCCACTGGGGGCACGTCCAGGTCGACGAGTACGACGTGAAGATGTCCACCTCGACCATCAAGGAACTCATCGAGAAGGGCGAACTCGACGGCTGGGACGACCCGCGCGCGCCGACTCTGCTGAGCCTGCAGCGACGGGGAATCGCGGGCGAGGCCGTCACGGAGTCGATGATAGAACTCGGCACGTCGACGAGCAACGTCGACCTCGCGATGAGTTCCGTCTACGCCAACAACCGCGAACTCGTCGACGACGAGGCCGCGCGCTGCTTCTTCGTCCGCGACGGCGTCGAGTACCCGCTCGTCGGCGACCACCCCGAGGCCGCGGAGCCGGCGGTCCACCCCGACCACGAGGACCGCGGTACTCGACACGTTCCCGCCGGCGAAGCCGTGTTGCTCGAGTCCGGCGACGTGCCGGACCACGACGACCGCGTCTGGCTGAAGGGACTCGGCTGCTTCCGGCACACCCGCGACGCCCTCCAGTACACCGGCGACGACATCGACGCGGTCCGCGAGGAGAACGTCCCCGTCGTCCACTGGGTGTCGGCCGACGCGAACGTCCACGTCCGCCTGCGAACGATGGACGGCGACGTGCACGGTCACGCCGAACCCGGATTCGCGGAGCGGGACCCCGACGAGGTCGTCCAGTTCGAGCGCGTCGGCTTCGCGCGCGTCGACAGACACGAGAGCGGCGAGTCCGTGGCGTACTTCGCCCACGAGTAGGCGCTCGAAGCGACGCACACCGTTTTCTCCGAACTCGCCACCCGCGTCACGTCGAGGCGCTCAGTGGCCGCCCGAGGAGAGGTGAAGGCCGACGATACCGACGACGACGACGCCGATGAAGAAGACGCGAGTCAGTTCCGCCGGTTCGTCGAAGAGGACGATGCCGAGCGAGGCGGTGCCGACGGCTCCGATACCCGTCCAGACGGCGTATGCGGTGCCGACGGGCAGGGTCTCGACCGCCTTCGCCAGCAACAGCATGCTGACGACGAGCGCGACGACGGTGCCGACCGTCGGCACGGGTTTCGACAGCCCGTCGGAGTATTCGAGGCCGACCGCCCACGCTATCTCGAACACGCCAGCGACCACCAGGACGTACCATGACATCGGTCCGGTGTAGTCGGACCGGACGACTATACCTTCCGTTCTGCACCGGCGGCTACCGCCGGGGGACGTCCGCGGCCGCGTCTCGGCGTCACCGCCACTCCTCGGCGTCCGCCAGCGGTTCGGCGACCACGCCGTCCTGCCTGGCGAGGACGCGGGCGTGGCTCGTGCAGACCTCCCGGTTCGCGTCCCACGGGACGTGCAACCGAACCGCCGCCTCGTCGTCGCAGTCGTCTTCGGCGCACTCCATCGTCCGGAACGACGCTCCGGTTCCTAATCGGTGTACCGCTCTCGCTCATCGCGGGCCGCATCGGTGCCGTACCGGTCCACGAGCGGTCGGAAGGCCTCGCCGAGCGCGCGCATCGCCTGGCCGGCGGAGTGGAAGCCGAGTTCGTCCGCGACCCGCGGCCAGCCGCGGGCCTGGAGCACCTTTCGGACGAGCAGGCGCTCCTGGCGCGGCGAGAGGTCGCAGTCGGACTCGACGAGATGTTTCACGGCCAGCCGTCGGAACGGGGCGGGGTCCTGGTCGAACTGTCCGGGGCCGTACGCGCTGGCGGCGACCATCCGCCACTCCCAGGCGGTGCAGTCGAGCGCGACCGGCGCGTCGACGGCCCGGAGCGTCGCGCGGGCGACGTCGGGGTCGAGGTCCGAGAGGGCGTCCGACAGCACCGCGGCGATGCGCCCGACGAACCGCCGGGCGGTGCGGTCGTGCAGGTCGCGACCCGCGTCGCTCGTGGGGTCGAGCAACAGCGCCGAGTGCTCCCCGCTGGCGTCGTTCCGGGTGGTCGAGAGCTGGACGGCCCGGTAGCCGTTCTCGCGCCAGAACCCGAGGAGTTCGGGGGTCGCGCCGAACCCGGTGCCGAGCCAGTCCACCTCCCCGGCGAACTCGGCGCGAATCTCGGCGAGCAGGCGCGAGCCGAGGCCCCGGGACCGGACGGCGTGGTGGGTGGCGATGCGCATCACACGCAGGCCCTCCGACCGCCCGGCGTCCTCGTCGCGCAACTGGCTGGTGAGCACGTCGGGGAGCATGTTCCCCCGAACGCGACCGCCCTCGTACATGTGTTCGCGCACGCTCGCGGGGAGGTTGCCCTCCCGCGCCAGCAGCGCGACGCTGACGACGTGGCCGTCCCGGCAGAGCGCCCGGACCGCGACGTTCGGCGCGTCGAGCAGGCGCGCGAGGTCCGCGGGCTCGGTCCGGTAGTGTGCGAGCACGAGCAGACCGAACGCCTCCCGGAGCAGGTGCTCGTCGGCGAGCAGGTCGGCCGGGGCGAGCGCGCGGTACTCCGTGCCCGCCGGGTCGGCGTCGGCGACGAGGGGGTCCACGGCGGGTCGCGCGTCGAGCGCCAGCGCGTCGAACGCCCAGACCTCCACGGGGTCGCCCGCGGCGTACCGGATGGGTTCGACCATGCTCACCTCGCTCACGTCGTGGTCGCTCCCGTCGAGGCGGTCGCGGAACCGGACGGAGAAGCCCCGGCCGGCGCCCTCGTACCCGTGGACCGTCGTCGTGAACGCGACGCGGGGGCAGCCGAGGAAGCGTTCGAGCAGGTGGACCGGGAGGGCGGCCGCTTCGTCCACCAGCACGGCGTCGGGTGCGTCGTCGGCCGCGTCGACTGCGTCGGCGGCGGCGGTCGGCGTCGCGAACCGGACGCGTCCGGCATCGCTCCGGACGCGTCTCGGCGGGTCGCCGTCGGTCCCCGCCAGTTCGCCGTGCGAGTCGAGCAGCACGGCGGACCGGACGAACGCCTCGCGAGCGCTCCGGTACTCCGGCGCGGTGACGAGCACGTCGCTGCCCTCGGCGGCGAGCGCCCCGGCGGCGATGCCCGCCGCGCTGGACTTGCCGCGGCCGCGGTCCGCTTCCACGACGACGGCGGCGGGGGAGGCCGTCGTCTCGCGGAGGGCTTCGAGCGCGCGAACCGCCGCGACCTGGTCGCCGGTGCGGCAGGCCTCGTACGCCGCCCGGGGGAACCGCCGGTCCGCGGGAATCGACGCCTCCCGCCGGGCGAGTCGCGGCGCGGGGTCGGTCAGGCCGTCGCGCTCGACGGTTCCGGCGTCCACGTCGACGACGGCGACGCCGGGTCGCGTCCGGAGCGTGGCGACGAAGCGCTCGCGGAAGCGTCCCGTCACGTCGCTCGTCTCGAACGGCGGGACGGCGAGCGAGGCGTCGAACTCGTCGCGGCGGTCGGGCCACGCGTCGAGGGCGGGCGCGAGCAACAGGAAGAGTCCGCCGCCGTCGACCGCGCCGACGACGCGACCGACGGCGTTCGGGTGGAGTTCGTCGTGGGCGTCGAAGACGACCGCCGCACGCGTGGTGCCGAGGAGTTCGGCGGCGCGGTGCTGGCCGACGCGCTCGCAGTCGAGCGCGCGCTCGGGGGCGACCTGCGTCGTCGCCTCGCGGGAAATGCCGGCGGCGTCGAGCGCCCGCCGCGCCGCGTCGACGGTCGCCGCGCGGTCGCCCGCCAGCACGAGCAGTCGGCGCTCGTTCGCCTGCCGGGCTTCCGCGGCGAGCGCGGCCGCCAGTTCCTCCACGTCCATGTCGGAGAGTTGGCCGGAGCGGGGCAAGGGCCTTTCCGTTCGACCGCCTCGCCGGAACGCCGTCCCTCGAAGCTCCGCCTGCGACGACGCCTCGCGCTCGTCGGTGCCGAACCCTCGGGCCGCCCGCGGTCGATAGGACCCCGTTGCAGGCAGCGACGGCCGCGTGACGACCGGTTTCGGAATCGCACGGTGGTCGGTCTCCCTCTTCACCCCCGACGACTGCGCCGGGGTGACGGGTTCTCCTCGCCGGGCGATAGGAGGAATCTACCCGGAATCGAGGGTGTGTAAGCGATTCGCAGTCCGTCGCTCGTTTGGAAGCTCTTTTATGGGGGAACCATCTACAGATGGGTACGACCTGCGCGCGGTTGATGATGCTCCTAGCCGCACAGGACTCGAACGGCAGGGGAGCCTGAGCCGACGCGCGGGGAGGTGAACAACCATGCCAGTTTACGTAAACTTCGACGTCCCAGCCGACCTCCAGGACAGCGCACTCGATGCGCTGGAGGTCGCCCGAGACACAGGAACCGTCAAGAAAGGAACCAACGAGACGACCAAGGCGGTCGAGCGCGGCAACGCCGACCTCGTCTACATCGCCGAGGACGTCCAGCCCGAGGAGATCGTGATGCACCTGCCCGAACTCGCCGACGAGAAGGGCATCCCGTTCGTCTTCGTCGACACGCAGGACGACGTGGGTCACGCCGCCGGACTGGAAGTCGGCAGCGCCGCCGCCGCCATCGTCGACGCCGGCGATGCGAGCGAGGACGTCGACGACGTCGCCGACAAGGTCGAGGAACTCCGCTGAGGTGATAGAGGATGAGCGCTGAAGAGACACAAGAGGAAGACTCCACGCCCGCCGAAGTTATCGAAATCGTCGGCAAGACGGGGATGCACGGCGAGGCCATGCAGGTCAAGTGCCGCATCCGCGAGGGCGAGAATCAGGGGCGCATCATCACGCGCAACTGTCTCGGTCCCGTCCGAGAGGGCGACGTGCTACAGCTGCGCGAGACCGCACGCGAAGCCGACTCCATCGGAGGACAATAATGCCACAGACGCGAGAGTGTGACTACTGCGGCGAGGACGTCGAGCCCGGTACGGGCACGATGTTCGTTCGCACGGACGGAACGACCATCCACTACTGTTCGTCGAAGTGCGAGAAGAACGCGGACCTTGGACGCGAACCGCGCGACCTCGAGTGGACCGAAGAAGAGCCGCCCGAGGAGGCCACGCAGGAATGAGCGAGGCCGAGCGCACGTTCGTGATGGTCAAGCCCGACGGCGTCCAGCGCGGCCTCATCGGCGAGGTCGTCTCACGGCTGGAGGACCGCGGCCTGAAGATGGTCGCCGGGAAGTTCATGCAGATCGACGAGGACCTCGCCCAGGAACACTACGGCGAGCACGAGGGCAAGCCGTTCTTCGAGGGACTGGTCGAGTTCATCACGTCCGGTCCCGTCTTCGCCATGGTCTGGGAGGGCCAGGACGCGACCCGCCAGGTCCGCAAGATGATGGGCGAGACCGACCCCGCCGAGTCCGCCCCGGGTACCATCCGGGGCGACTACGGCCTGGACCTCGGTCGCAACGTCATCCACGGCTCGGACCACGAGGACCCCGGCGCGAACGAGCGCGAAATCGACCTGTTCTTCGACGAGGACGAACTGGTCGACTACGAGCGCGTCGACGAGCAGTGGCTGTACGAGTAACGCCGCTACCGCACTTTTCCGGCCGATACCGTCCGCGAACAGCGAGTACGCCGCCGATTATCTGCGGCCCTCCGAGCAGGAAACCCAGAGAGGGCGAGCCGGCGGAATAGACGAACTAGACCGGACGTGGTGCCAGCAACCATTTGCGCTTCGGCGTGGAACCGGGTTCCATGGGGGACGAGGACGTTTCGTGGCCGTCTCACGCCGGACGAGTCCTGCTGGCGTACCTCAGGGACGGCGAGGACGGCCTGGCGGAGCTCGCCGAAGAGATACACCACCGCGCCCACGACCGGCACGGCGAGAAGTTCGGGAAGGAAGAGGCCGGCTACCTGCCGCAGTCGCCGTTTCCGCCTACCATGTGGGTGAACACCTGCGGGCGCTGTCGCTTCTGGGAGGAGGGCGCGCCCGGCGAGGCCGGCAAGTGCCACGTCGTCGGACGGAAGGAAGACCGGTTCGGCGGCGAGCGCATCCATCCGCGCGGATGGTGCAAGCTCTGGCTCCCGCCCGAGGGCGAACCCGCGTTCGCCTGGGCGTTCGAGCAGTTCGACCCGACCGGCGCGGACCTCGACCGCGGGGAGTTCCGCCCGCGCGACTCGGCGGACCAGCAGACCATCGACGAAGCGGTCGAGAGCGAACGAGGCTCCGAAGGGACGGAGGCCGAATAGCATCGGGGCGGCGCTCGGTCCCACGGGTCGACCGGCGCGACGTCGACGGTGTCGCGTCCGGCGGGGCGCGGACGGACTGTGTCTCGGTACTTCCGAGCCGGGCGACGCCCTCCGCGAACTCCCGGCAATAATTGCCGGTACGTTCCCGGTCAGGATGACCGGCGACGTACCCCCTTCGGGGGAGAGAAAATGAGTGACACGGAATCACCCGGAGAGAGCGGCGCAGCGGCGCACGAAGAACACGAACACCACCACGACGTCGAGGGGCCGGGGTACGCCACGCCGCAGGCCGCCATCGAGCAGGCCGAGCGCGAGCGCGTCGCCTACGTACCGTCGCTGTACGTTGGCACCGACGTTGACGCGCCGGACTTCCTGTCCGTCGTGGACGTGGACCCGGATTCGGACACGTACTGCGAGGTGGTCGACCGCGTCGAGATGCCGAACAAGGGCGACGAACTGCACCACTTCGGCTGGAACGCCTGCTCGTCGTCCTGTCACGTCGAGGGCCTGGAACGACGCCACCTCGTCGTTCCGGGCCAGCGGTCGTCGCGACTCCACATCATCGACACGAAGGACCGACGGAACCCGGAGATAGTGAAGGTCATCGAACCCGAGGAGGTGTACGAGTACGACCTGAGCGCGCCGCACACGGTCCACTGCATCCCGGACGGTGAGATACTCATCTCGATGCTGGGTGACGCGGACGGCGACCTGCCAGGCGGCTTCCTCGAACTGAACGACGACTTCGAGATAGAGGGCCGGTGGGACCCGCCGGGCGAGATAGACATGAACTACGACTACTGGTACCAGCCGCGCCACAACGTGATGGTGTCGAGCGAGTGGGCCGCGCCGAAGACCTACTACCCCGGCTTCGACCTGGAGGACGTCGAGAAGGGCAAGTACGGCCGCAGCATCCACATCTGGGACTGGGAGAACGGAACCGTCGAGCAGTCCATCGACCTCGGCGAGGAGGGCCTCATCCCGCTGGAGGTCCGGTTCCTCCACAGTCCCGAGTCCGTCCACGGCTACGTCGGCGCGGCGCTGTCGTCGAACATCTTCCACTTCTACGAGGACGACGGGGAGTGGCACGCCGAGAAGGCCATCGACGTCGAGAGCCGCGAACACGAGGACTGGGACATGCCGGTCCCCGGTCTCATCACGGACTTGGTCGTCTCGATGGACGACCGCTACCTGTTCTTCTCGGACTGGCTACACGGCGACGTCCGGATGTACGACGTGAGCGACCCCACGAACCCGCGGCTGGCAGACCGGCTCTGGGCGGGTGGCCTCTTCGGACCGCGGCACCCGACCGGCGAGGACGACCGGCCCGTGGTCGCCGGCCCGCAGATGCTCCAACTCAGCATCGACGGCGAGCGGCTGTACTGGACCACGTCGCTGTTCTCGACGTGGGACAACCAGTTCTTCCCCGAGGAAGGCGAACTCGGTTCGGTGATGCTGAAAGCCGACGTCGACCCGCGCAAGGGAACGATGGAACTGGACGAGGACTTCCTGGTGGACTTCGGCGAGATGCCGAACGGGCCGGCCCGGGCGCACGAGATACGCTGGCCGGACGGCGACTGCACCAGCGACGTCTGGCAGTGAGATGGCGACGGGGAGCGACGCGACGCGGTGGGTCCGCGTCGAACTCGTCTGGCGCGACGGGCGCGAGAGAGCGATCCGCGCCCGCGCCGACGAGACGGTGCTGGCGGCGGCCGAGCGCGCGGACGTCGCGCTCCCCTTCGGCTGTCGAACGGGGGCGTGTGGAACCTGCACCGGGCGACTGCTGGCCGGCGAACTCGACCACGACCGCGAGCCCCGGGCGCTGAAGGACCGCCACCGGGAGGCGGGCTACGTCCTGCTCTGTATCGCGGAACCGCGGACCGACTGCTCGATAGAGGTCGGCGTGGACGTCCAACGGGACCTCGTCTCGAACCCCTGGAAGTGAGTCCGGCGACGCACCTCGGTGCGCCCCAGGTGGTCACGTTCCTCGCCCTCACCACCCCGGGCGTCGCCCTCGCCCTCACGCCGCTACCCTCGATGTACGCGGGCAGGTTCGTCGCCGCCGTGGGCGCGCCCTCCCTCGTCCGCGTCGTCTCGAACGCGGTGTGGCGATACGTCATCTCGCTGTACGCGTTCACCACCGGCGTCCTCGGACTCTCGGCCGGTCCGGGCCCGTGAGCCGGGAACGCGGCGAAACTGGCCCGCAGTTCGACAACGGTTTTACATCGAAATCGCCACAGGCCCAGGTATGGACATCGATACCAAGCGACGGGCGCTGGTCGGCGCGATTCTCGGGGGCGTCGCGACCGGCAGCGCCCTCTCGCCGGTCCGGAGCTACCTCCGGCGGTTCGCACCGCTGTCGGGGTCGGCGTGGCGGTCAGCGACCGACCGTCCGCAGGGGACCGTCCAGAGTCCGCACGGGCCGGCGACGCTGCGGTACGACGACCACGGCGTCCCCAACGTCTCCGCCAACGACGAGCGCGCGCTGTACTTCGCCGTCGGGTACGCCCAGGCCCGGGACCGGCTCTTCCAGCTCGACCTCCAGCGGCGGCTGATGCGCGGACAGCTGTCGGCCGTCGTCGGGGACGCCGCGTTCGAGTCCGACGAGTTCCACGTGAAGATGGACTTCGCGGGCGCGGCCGAGGAGACCTGGCGACACCTCCGGGGCACCGACACGGCCCCGGTGGTCCGCGCGTTCGCCGACGGCGTGAACGCCTACGTCGAGAACGAACCGCTCCCGCTGGAGTTCGGACTGCTGTCCTACGAGCCGGCAGAGTGGACGCCGGCCGACACGCTCCTGATGGAGAAACAGATTTCCTGGGAGCTCACGGGGAGCTTCCGGACGCTCCGGCGCGCGACGGTCGCCGAGAAGCTCGGTGCGGAGGCGGCGCGGGAACTCTATCCCGCGCGTCTCGACCACGACGCGCCCATCGTCCGGGAGGGCGGCGAGGCGGGGACGACCGTCCGGGAGTCCACTCCGGACCGCGCCGTCGGGAGCGACCTCGTCGAATGGCTGGCGGACTTCGAGAGCGACCCCGGCGTCGGCTCGAACAGCTGGGTGGTCTCCGGCGAACACACCGCGAGCGGGAACCCCATCGTCGCCAACGACCCCCACCTCTCGCTGATGGCGCCGCCGGTCTGGTACGAGATGAACCTCCGTGCCGGCGACGCCGGCGTCCGGGGCGTCACCTTCCCCGGCGTCCCGTTCGTCGTCATCGGCGAGAACGACGCCGGCGCGTGGGGGTTCACCAACACCGGCGCGGACGTGATCGACTTCTACCGGTACGAGACGGACGGCGACCGGTACCGCTACCGGGGCGAGTGGCGCGAGTTCGACGCCGACACCAGGACCGTCGCGGTCGCGGACGGCGAGGACCGCGAGGTGACGGTGCGAAAGACGGTCCACGGCCCCTACCTCGAACGCGAGGGCGAGCAGGTCGGCGTCGCGTGGACCGGCCACACCGCCACCGAGACGACGCTGGCCGTTCACCGGTACGCGACGAGCGAGGGCGTCGAGGACGTGCTGGCCGCGACCCGTCACTTCGACCTGCCGACCCAGAACCTGGTCTACGCCGACCGGGACGGCGAGACCCTCTTCTACGTCACCGGCCGCATCCCCGTCCGGACCGTCGACGGCGAGCGCGTCCGCGGCGACCGCATCTTCGACGGCTCCGCGGGGGAGGCCGAGTGGCGGGGGTTCGAGCCGTTCGGCGTCTCCTCCTGGGAGGGGTTCGTTCCGTTCGAGGAGAAGCCCCACGTCCGGAACCCGACGTACCTCGCCACCGCGAACCAGCGCGTCACCGACGACCCGTACCTCTCGGAGGCGTACGCCAGCCCCTACCGCGGCCGGCGCATCTACGAACTGCTCGACGAGCGCGCGAACTCCGATCGCCCCGTGACGCCCGCGTTCGTCGAGGAGATGCAGGCCGACGCGCTGGACGGGCGCGCCCGGGACCTCGTGCCGGAACTGGTCCGGGCCGCGGACGGGGCCGACGGGCTCCGGTCCGCCGTCGAGACGCTCTCGGGGTGGGACTACCGGATGGAACGCGATTCGCGGGCCGCGCTCCTGTTCGCCCACTGGTTCGACGCGTTCCGGGAGGAAGCGCTCGGGGCGGCGTTCGAGCGGGCCGACCTCGGCGAGGCGTACCACCCCCGCGACTGGGTGGTCGCCCATCTCGACGGCCGGCGCTGGTTCGGCGACGGGACCCGCCGGGCGGCGATGGTGCGCGCGCTCCGGAGCGCCGTGACGACCGTCGAGGAGGCGGGCTACGAGACGTACGGCGACTACAACGACACCGCGGCCATCACCCACCCCTTCGACCAGTCGTTCCTCAACTACCCCGCCGTCCCCACGGACGGGTCGAGCCAGACGGTGAACAACTACCGCGTCGAGTCCGCCGTCGGGAGCAGCTGGCGGATGGTCTGTCCCGTGGGCGGCGAGTCGGTCGCCGTCCTGCCCGGCGGCAACTCCGGCGACTACTTCTCCGAGCACTACCGCGACCAGTTGTGCGCCTGGGCCGACGGGGAGTACAAGCCGATGACCCGCGAGTCGCGCGGCGAGGAGACGGTCACCTTCGAGGAGGCCCGGCGATGACCGCGCGACTCGACGTCGTCAGGTCGGACCCGACGCGGCGCTGGTCGGCGTTCGCCGTCGCCGCGTTCGTCGGCCTCACGCTCGCGACGGTCCACCCCCTCGGGTTCCTCGTCGGCGGCGCGCTCGTCAGCCTGCCGACCCGGAACTGGCGGCGGGGCCTCCTCGCCGGCCTCGCGTTCGGAGTCCTCGGCTGGCTCGCGTTCGCCGCCCTGCTGGCCGCCAGCGGCTCGCTCGGTCGCTACCTCGACACGGGCCGCCTCCTCGCCGTCAGCGTCGCCGTCCCCGTCCTCGCCGGCCTCGTCGGCGGCCTCGCCCGAGCGCTCGACTGACCCCCGGCGGCCACTTTCACTTTCGCCGCGGGTAAGGCCGAGAGCTTTTATCTTCCCGCGCGTCGGTCGCAGTACGGGCGGGTCGTTCGCCCGGCCGAACACCAGGTTGTCACACCCCTACCCCAAGCCGAATCGGACACTCTCTCCCCCCTTTCGGCGGTGTTCTGACTGGTCAAGTCATAGATTGAAATCCTGATATTGCGTAGTGACTGCTATCTGATTTTCGTTGTGCGGTTCTGAACTGCTCAAAAAGCGATAGGATAGGCGGTTAGATAGTGTGTTCTTCGTTGTTTATGACGGTTTTCTTTTTACCTTCTTCACCAATTGCAGTAACGATTACTTGGACTTTGTTGTTATCGCTACCACTACTCAAAGCACTTTCGGCAATCGACTTTGAATCCCCTACAGATTTGATGGTTTTCGACTGAGCCGAGCCAGTACCATCCTTAGGCTTTACCTGTACACTGAGTTTGCTGGCAGACCCTTTACTAATCCAAGTAACTGTGACGCTCCCACCATTGCTTGAATTATTTACATTAATCTGTGCTCCGGCGTTAACGTTACTCTCTACGTTATTCCCCATGCCCATCACGAACGTCCCGATGACTGCGGCGAGGATGACCGTGATGGCCACCATCAGGATGACGCCGATGACGGGGCTGACGGCGCGGTCGAAGTCGCGTCCGGTTATCGCCTCGAACTTCTCTTTGAGTGTCATAGTCGTGTTTCTCCTTGGACGCGCGTTATCGCCGGTGAGACCGGTCGGGGAAGTTATATGTCCCGACGACTAGTTTCGGGTGTCGGGAGATGGGATGCGGTCCCGGCAGGTCTCCGTTATTTTCACGGCTTCGGCGCGGTGTATCACCCGTTACCTCCCATCCCTAATAAATATGTGGCTGGACAAATCCACTTTCTGGTAAGTGGCTCGAAGCGGCTACGTCCGGTATTTAAATGGTGTCGTTCTGTGAAATAATCAACCTGAGTGTCATTCTACTCCCCCGACACGTCTGCGGCGATGGAGGTCGAGCGTTCGCGTCGTTCCGGTCGACGTCCAGGGTGCGGCGCTAGTCGAAGTAGTCGGCCAGTCGCGCGGCGGCCTCCTCGACGCGCGGGGTCACCAGCGCGAACCGGAACCAGTCGGCGCGGCTCTCGCCGAACGCCTCGCCGGGCATGCCCGCAACGCCGGCCTCGTCGACGAGTCGTTCGACGTTCGACAGCGTCCCCCGGTAGTCCTCGAACCGGGCCATGACGTAGAACGCGCCGTCGGGCGAGGTGTACTCCGCGTCCGCGGCGTCGAGGGCGTCGGTGAACGTCTCCACGCGGGATTCAAGCAGTTTGCGGTTCTCGGCGTAGTAGTCGGGGTCGGTGTCGTGGAGCGCGTTGAGGACGGCGTACTGGCCGGGCCGCGTCGTGGCGACGTTGGTCAGCATGTGCCGGGTCTTGGCCACGTCGACGAGTTCCGGCGGGAAGACGGCGTACCCGACGCGGAAGCCGGTGATGGCGAACGTCTTCGAGTAGGCGGTGGTGACGACGCGGTGGTCGGAATCGAACGCGAGCGCGGACGTGAACTCGCCGGAGAAGTCGAAGTGGTCGTACACCTCGTCGCTCACGAGCAGGGCGTCGTACTCCTCCGCGACGGCCACGAGTTCGCGCATCGTCGCCTCGTCGTACACCGCGCCGGTCGGGTTGTTCGGCGTGTTGACGACGATGGCGGCGGTGTCGTCGCTGGCCCGTTCGCGCACCGCCGCGGGGTCCAACGTGCCGTCGTCGGCGACGGGGACGTACCGCGCCGTCGCGCCGAGCATCTTCGTCTTCCCGGGGTAGTAGGGGTAGACCGGGTCGGTCAGGAGGAACTCGTCGCCGGCGTCTCGTTCGAGCGCGCGGGCCATCGCGAGGTAGTTGGCCTCGCCGCCGCCGTTGGTCACGACGACCTGGGACGCGTCGACGTCGCGCCGGGCGGCTATCTCCGCCCGGAGTTCGGCCAGTCCTTCGCTCGGCGGGTACTGGAAGTCCTCACCGCCGAGGTCGGCGTACTCGTGCAGTCCTTCCGCGATACCTGGCGGCGACCCCCAGTCGGGGTTCCCGCTCACCATGTCGACCACGTCGCGGTCGGCCTCCGTCGCGTAGGACATGACGTGGAAGAACAGCGGCGTCTCGTAGTCCATACGCCACTCTTCGAGCGGGGGTAAGTCTTTCTTTCGACCGAAACGACTACTCGCGTCACCGGCGTTGGCCATCGTATGGCCCCGACAGCCGACCCGGACGCGGTCCGGGACTACTACGACCGCGTGGACGCCGAGGAGTACGAGCGACTGTTCGACCTCTTCGCCGACGACGTCGTCTACGAACGCCCCGGGCAGGCCGACCTGGACGGGATGGCTGAGTTCCGCACGTTCTACCTCGAGGACCGGCCGCTGGACGAGGGCGAACACGAAGTGCACTCGCTCACCGTCGACGGCGACACGGTGGCCGTCCGCGGCACCTTCCGCGGCGTCCAGGGCGACGACCGCGTCGAGTTCGGTTTCGCCGACTTCCACCGGTTCGACGGCGACGGGAAGATAGCGAAGCGCTGGACGTACACCGACCGGGACACGGTCTGAACGCCGCACCGTCGTAGCCGCGGCGGTGTCACGGGACAACCCTGAAGATAGTTCGACGAGGAGTAGGTGACATGGGTAGTGAACGGAGCGTCACGCTCACCGTCCGGGGCGCGGAGAAACGCGACGGCGGGCGTGGCATCGCCCGCATCTCCGACGCAGTCCGGCAACACCTGGAGGTACTCAGCGGCGACACGCTCGCCATCGAGGGCGACCGGAAAACGGTGGTGAAGATGTGGCCCGCCGCGGCGTCGGTCCCGGACGACGTCATCCAGATAGACGCCGAGACGCGCTCGAACGCGGGCGTCAGCATCGGCGACACCGTGACCGTTCGACCGATGGCGGTCGAGGACGCCGAGTCGGTCACCGTCTCGCCCGAGGCGAACTTCTCGCTCGACGACGTGGACACCCTGGAGGTCGCGGTCAAGCGCGAACTCCGCGACCGACCCGTCAGCCCCGGCGAGCGCGCTCGCATCGAACGGCTCGGCGACGCCGGCCTCTTCACCGTCACGGCGACCGACCCCGACGGCACGGTCCGAGTGACCGGCGAGACGGACGTGGAGGTATCGCTGGCCGGCGTCGCCGACTCGACGGTGACGCCCGCCGCGGCGACCGGCGACGTCGGCGACGACGCGGGCGAGATGACCGGCGCGACCTACGAGGACATCGGCGGCCTCGACGACGAACTCCGGCGGGTCCGGGAGATGATCGAACTCCCGCTGGCGAACCCCGAGATATTCCGCCGGCTCGGAATCGAACCGCCGAAGGGTGTCCTGCTCTACGGCCCGCCGGGGACCGGCAAGACCCTCATCGCGAAGGCGGTCGCCAACGAGGTCGACGCTCACTTCATCTCGGTGTCGGGCCCGGAGATAATGAGCAAGTACAAGGGCGAGAGCGAGGAGCGCCTGCGCGAGATATTCGACGACGCCGCCGAGAACGCGCCCGCCATCGTCTTCTTCGACGAGATAGACAGCCTCGGCGGGAAGCGCGACGACGAGAGCGACGTGGAGAACCGCCTCGTCGCCCAGATGCTGTCGCTGATGGACGGACTGGAGTCCCGGGGCGACGTGGTCGTCATCGGCGCGACGAACCGCGTCGACGCCATCGACCCGGCGCTCCGGCGCGGCGGCCGCTTCGACCGCGAGATAGAGATCGGCGCGCCCGACGAGGGCGGGCGACGCGAGGTCCTCGACGTTCACACCCGCGGGATGCCCCTGGCGGACGACGTGGACCTCGACCGCCTCGCGGCGACGACGCACGGGTTCGTCGGCGCTGACCTGCACGCGCTCGTGACGGAGGCGGCGATGGCGGCGCTCCGCCGCGCGCGAGACGACGGCGGCGACGACGCGCTGCTGGACGTGACCGTCTCCCGCGACGATTTCAACGCCGCGATGGCGTCGGTCGACCCGTCGGCGATGCGGGAGTTCGTCGCGGAGACGCCGACGGTCACCTTCGACGACGTGGGCGGTCTCGACGAGGCGAAACAGACGCTCGTCGAGGCGGTCGAGTGGCCGCTCTCGTACCAGAACCTCTTCGAGGTGACCCACACGGAACCGCCGAGCGGCGTCCTCCTGTACGGTCCGCCGGGGACCGGTAAGACGCTGCTCGCGCGGGCGCTGGCCGGCGAGAGCGACGTGAACTTCATCCACGTCGCCGGGCCGGAACTGCTCGACCGCTACGTCGGCGAGAGCGAGAAGGCCGTCCGCGAGGTGTTCGACCGCGCCCGACAGGCCTCGCCCGCCATCGTCTTCTTCGACGAGATAGACGCCATCGCGGCCCAGCGCGGCGATTCACACGAGACGACGGAGCGCGTCGTCTCCCAGTTGCTGACGGAACTCGACGGTCTCACGGACAACCCGAACCTCGTCGTCCTCGCGGCGACGAACCGTCGCGAAGCCCTCGACCCCGCCCTCCTCCGGCCGGGTCGCCTGGAGTCCCACGTCGAGGTTCCCGCGCCGGACGAGGCGGCCCGCCGAAAGATACTCGCCGTCCACGCCGACGAGAAGCCGCTTGCCGACGACGTCGACCTGGACGAACTCGCCGCCGATCTGGAGGGGTACACGGGCGCTGACCTGGAGGCGCTAGTCCGGAACGCCTCGATGCGCGCCATCCGCGAGGCCGCGGACGCCTGGGGCGTCGCGGAGGCCGACCGGAACGCGGACGAGATCGTCGTCGAGGAGCGCCACTTCGACGCCGCCCGCGACCACGTCCGTCCGACGCTGTAGGTCCGACGGGTCGCCTTCTTCGTCGTCCACCGCAGAGCGACCGCTGAACCCGTTCGACGGTCTGCGGAACAGGGTCGGTCGGTGTCGCGTCGGGCGTCCGACGTGCTACGGCTGCCAGTATATCGCCGTCGCGCGATGGCGGTCGTCGTAGGCCCGAAGCCCCTCGCCGAGCAGTCCCCGGGCGTTGAGGTCGTCGTACAGCGTCGTGTGCGTGTAGTCGACGAACGTCATCGGAACGACGAGGTCGCCGTCTCTCCTGACGACGCTCGCCACGCCGGTGTAGACGTGCTTGTGGCGGTCGTCGAACACTTTCGCGCCGACGACGGGCGTGCGCTGGCGATGGGCGGGGAGCGCGTGGAGGGCCTCGACCGACCGCCACGTGAACTCGTAACAGAACATACCCGTGTCGTCGCCCGACTCGATAGCGTCGAACGTCGTCGGCGACCGGAAGTACTTCCGCAGGTCGGTGGCGCCGAAGATGACGTTGTCCTCCACGGACCCGGCGACGTACCGGGGAACGTCGTAGGAGGTCCGGTCGCGGAACCCGCCGACGAGCCCTTCGACGACGGCTTCCGGCCGCTTCGGCGACGCCCCCGTGAACGATTCGACCGTCTCGGGAGGGACGTCCGCGAAGCGGTTCCCGCGAACCGCCTGCACGGTGAACGGCCGGTCGTCCGCGTCCCGCACCCGGTCGAAGAACTCCTCGTACTGTGCGAACTCGAACCGGAACTCGCCGGCCGAGATGGCACCCAGGTCCCGGACCAGTTGCTCCAGCGGACCGCCCTCCAGCCCCAGTTCCGCGTCCAGTTCGGCCGCCGCCTCGGGCGACGCCGAGAGGGGGAGCGACCGCCACGCGTCGCCGTCCCGAACGCGAATCTCGTCGCCCCGGAGACGGAGCCGATGGCCCGACACCGAGACGGAGAACGCGGAGGGGCCGAACCGCTCGCGCGCCAGCGCCCCGAGATTCTGGTCGCGGAGATTCGTCCCGACGAGAACTCCGTACCCGAGAACGACGTTGTCGACGGCCTTCGCTCCCCCGACCGTCGCCGCGCCGCCGCCGATACCCGCGAGCAACTGCCGGCGAGTTAGCTCGCGGTCGGTGAGATTCGTGAAAGCGCTCCGACGAGTCACGAGCGAACGATTTCCCTGGAACGGAATAAGCTTTCTACTCCGGGCGGCGGCGAGAACGGGACGTCACGCGGACGCGTCGGACCTCGTTCGGGTCCGTCACCGGACCGACGGCGCCGACCCGCGGTTCCGGCAGGCCGACCGCAAGCCGGGACACCGCCACCGAGGAGGACGACCGCCCCCCGACCGAGGCCGGTCGGCCGTGGGTCCCGCGCGGGTCCCGGTTCGGCAGGAAAGTTGAAACCGGGGAGGCCACTAGCAGGGGTAGGTGGGGAAACCATGGAGATTACTGACGCGGTTACGACCGATTACGTGGACGTGAACCCGGGCACCAGACTCGGGAAGATTCGGGGACTCTTCGACGACGACCAGACCCTCAAAGCCATCGTCGTCTGGGGCGAGAGCGACAAGTTCGAGGGCATCGTCACCCGTAAGGACCTCGTGAGTTCGCACCACGACCCCCAGGAGAAGGTCCGGTCGGTGATGCGACATCCGCCGACGGTGACCCGCGACGAGGACGTGCGCGAGACCGCGCGGCTGATGGTCGAGGGGCAGGTCAAGATGCTCCCGGTGCTGGACGACGACGAGGTGTTGCGCGGCGTCGTCAACGCGAAGGACCTCCTGGCGATGGTGCAGGACAACCTGGGAGCGCTCGACGTGTCGGACGTGTACACCGAGAACGTGATGTCGGTCGCCCCCGACACCGTCCTCGGGGAAGTCATTCACACGATTCGAACCCACAGGTTCACCCGCCTCCCGGTCGTCGACGACACCGACGCGGTGGGGATGATAAGCCTCTACGACCTCGTCGACTTCACGACGCGGAAGATGAACAAGGAGCAGGGCGGGAACAACAACGCCACCGACTCCTTCGGGGGCGAGGTCTCCAAGAGCCAACAGCGAACCCACGGCGGCTGGGGCGAGCGGTCGGGTTTCCAGGCCCGGATGACCGACCTGCCCGTCCGCGACGTGATGAGCACGCCCTGCGAGACGATTCCGCTCGACGTCGGACTCGACGGGGTCTTCGAGAAGATGCAGAACCACGACTACTCGTCGCTGGTCGTCGTACCCGAGGAGTTCGGCACGCCCGTGGGCATCGTGACGATCACCGACCTGCTCGAGGCGCTGACGTGGACCGGCGAGGAGGAGCGGGCCGACGTGCAGGTGTACGGCGTGGACCTGCTCGACGTCCTCTCGCGCGAGGAGATCGCCGACCGCATCGACGGAATCGACGGCAAGTACCGAGAGATGGACCTCATCGAGGCGAACGTTCGGTTCCACAGACACAAGGAGCGAAAGCGGGGAACCCCGCTCGTTCGGTGTACCATCAGGCTGTTCACCGACGAAGGGCTGTTCTCGGGCACCGGCGAGGAGTACGGCGCGGGGCCCGCGTTCAAGGACGCCGCAGAGAAAGTCGAGCGGAACGTGCTCGACGAGAAACAGCGCACGTCGCCGCGCCACCAGATGGAACAGGAGCGCGAGCGCACCGTGAACCTGGTCGAGTGGTGGACGACCACGGAAACGTCGTAGACGCCGAAATCCAGCCGGCGAACGCAAACGCGGGTCGCCGGAGGGTTAGTCCCAGAACGCCTGCGTCCGGGCGTACTCGCGTTCCTGGGCGAGGATGTCGCGGTAGAAGTCGTCCTCGTCCTCCCGCAACTTGGCGATGATGCGGGCGGCGTTGTGCGGGCCGACGCCGCGGGCCGCGAGCGCGACGACGGCCCGCTTGCCGTGGCTCTGGACGAGGTTGGCGGCCCGGTAGGCACGCTCGGTCATCTTCTCCTGTTCGTCGTCCTTCTCGTCGGCGCGGACCGCCGTCACCACCTCGTCGGCCCATGGGTTCAGTGCGGCCACGCGCGTCGACCCGCAGTTCGGGCACGTCGGCTGGTCGGAGACGCGCTTGACCGTCGTCGTGCGCTCGTAGTCCTGGCAGTGCAGGCAGAAGAGGATGACCTCGTCCTCGCGGATGCGCTCGCGGACCGTCTCGATGACGCTCGCGTCGGCGTTCTCCGGCGCGAGCAGTTCGCGCCCGGACGAGCGCCCGCCGGTCCCGACCGGGGTGTGGCCGCCGGTCGAGACCACCTCGACGTCGCCCGCCCGTATCCGCCGGAGCACGTCGCTGGCCGCCTCGACGGCGAGGTCGTCGTGGAACACCTCCCGCACCGCCTCGTCGTACATCGGCGTGTCCTCCAGCGCGCCGAGCAGGCGGTCCATCGACATCCGCCGGTCGCCCTGCCGGCGGTCGAGCGCCCCGAACTTCGCGGCGACCTGTGCGAGCGTGAACTTCAGCGTGTCCGAGCGCTTGAGCGAGAGTTCGATGAGCGGTCCGACGTGGTCCGGGTCGGTCGTCTCCAGTTCCTCGACCACCGCCCGGGCGTCGAGTTTGGGCGGCACGTCGAGTTCGATGCGGTAGGGGTCGACCTCCATCCCGACCGACGACCCCGTGCGCTGGCCGACCAGCGAGGAGAGCATCCGACCGAGCGTCTCGTTGACCTTGTGGCCGAAGCAGGCGTTGACGACGACCGACCGGGGCGCGTGCTCGACGACGATGCGGTCGCTCGTCGGGACGGGCGCGTCGGCCTCCGCCTGACGGTCCAGCTGTTCGAGCGCCTCGCCGGCGGTGCGTTCGTCGGCCGGGTAGCGGTTGGCGAACTCGCGGGCCACCGACTCGCGGGGCGCGCCGCGCTCGAACTGGGGTCCCGCCACGGCGCGCATCTCGCCGACCTCCTGGGCCACGTCGCGGGGGACCGGAATCTCCTCGCCGACCCACGACGGAATCTCGCCGCCGGGGTCCTCGATCGGCGAGACGTCGACGCGCTCCTCGTCGCCGTCTATCTCGACGATGCGCCACATCTCGCCGCGCTGGATGAACACCTCGCCGGGCTCCGCGAAGTTGACGACGAACCGCTCGTCGAGCGTTCCGACCTGCGACCCCGAGGCGACGTCGTGGACCTCGTACGTCGATTCGTCGGGAATCATCGACAGATTGGCGTAGAAGTACTGCCAGGTCCCGCCCGACTTCTCCAGGCGGTCCTCCTCCTCGTCCAGCCAGACGAGGCGGTTGCTCTGCAGTTCGCGCACCACCTGCTTGAACTGCGCCTCGTCGAGGTCGCGGAAGGGGTAAGCCCGCGTGAGCACGTCGTACGCCCGGCGCGCGTCGAGGTCGCCGAAGTCCATGACGAGTCCCACCATCTGGTTCGCCACCGTGTCGAGGCTGCCGTGGTGGATGTTGGCCGGTTCCACGTCCCCCTCGGCGGCGCGCCGGGCGATGGCCATCGCCTCCAGCGCGTCGTCCGGGTGGGCGGTGAGTATCGTCCCCTCCGATAGCTCGTCCATGCGGTGGCCGGCGCGGCCGACGCGCTGGAGCAGGCGCGCGACCTCCCGCGGGCTCTGGTACTGGACGACGTGGTCGATGCGACCGACGTCGATGCCCAGTTCCATCGAGGAGGTACAGAGCAGGCCGTCGAGGTCGCCGGCCTTGAACCGGTCCTCCACGTCGATGCGGGCCTCCTTCGAGAGGCTGCCGTGGTGGACGCCGACGTTCGCGTCCAGTTCCTTGAACCGCGACCCCAGCGCCTCCGCCGTCTGGCGCGTGTTGACGAATATCAGCGTCGAGTCGTTCGCCGCCACTATCTCACGTATTGTCCGGACGTGGCTCGCTATCTCCGGGCTCGTCATCAGTTCGCCCGCGAGGTCCTCGTCCTCGGGTCGAATCTCCGGCTCCCGGACCGTGAAGTCGACCTTGCTCCCGACGTCCACCTCGACTATCTCGCAGCCACGGTCGCCGGTGAGGAATCGTCCGACCTCACCGGGGTCTCCCACGGTCGCCGAGAGGCCGACGCGCTGGAACTCCCCGGCGAGTTCGACCAGACGCTCCAGCCCGATGGAGAGTTGCGCCCCGCGCTTCGCGCTGGCGAGTTCGTGCACCTCGTCGACGACGACGTGGTGGACGTCCGAGAGCGCCGTCCGGAGTTTCGACCCCGTCAGCATCGCCTGCAGCGTCTCGGGCGTCGTCACCAGCACGTCCGGGGGGTCGTTGGCCTGCTTCTGGCGCTGGTAGTCGGTGGTGTCGCCGTGGCGAACGTCGATGTCCAGGTCGAGGTGCTGGCCCCACCACTCCAGGCGTTCGCGCATGTCGCGGTTCAGCGCCCGTAGCGGCGTGACGTACAGCGCGGAGATGCCGAACCGCGGGCTGGCCTCGGCACCCCCGTCGGACGTCGAGCGATGCTCGACGATGGCGTCGAAGACGGGCAACATCGCCGTCTCGGTCTTGCCCGTCCCCGTCGGCGCGATGACGAGCGCGTTCTCCCCCGCGGCCAGCGGCGGAATCGCTCGGCGCTGTGGCTCGGTGGGCGTCGAGAAGCCCCGCTCGGAGAGCGCCGACCGGACCTCCGGACCGAGTTCGGCGAAGGCCCCGAATCCCACGGCCTGCTCGTCAGTCATCGAGATTTCGTAGTGGTTCGAGGAAATTAAGCGCGTTGCCCTGCCAGACAGTGGCAGACGCGGGGCTCCGTGAACCGTTCGGAACGGGCCGGTCGCTCGCGGTCACCCTCGACGGTCGCCGAAGCTCTTTTGTCACCGCTCGGAGGAGAGCGAACGATGAAGCTCGGCACGACGCTCGGTCCGAACCGCCACCTCGTCGAGGAGGAGACGGCCGCCTTCGACTTCGTGGAACCGGCACTGAACCCCCGGGACTGCCCGGTCGAGGCGTTCGACGCCGCCGACTTCCGGGCGAAACTGGACGACGCCGACCTCGACTGCACGGTCCACCTGCCGCACTTCCCGGACCTGGCGACCACCGTGCCCGAGGTCGACGCCGGAATGCGCGAGTACCAGGAGCGCGCGCTGGCGAAGGCGGAGACGCTCGACGCCGAGGTCGGGGTGGTGCACGCGACCGCCAGGGTCCACGACGACCGGCACCGCGAGGCGTTCGTCGAGCAGGCGTCCTGGCTGGCCGACGCCTGCCGCGACCGCGGCCTCGAACTCGTCGTCGAGAATCTCGGGCACCTGAGCGAGGGGTTCCCCCTCGCGGAGGTGGCCGAACTCGCTCGCGAGGCGGGCGCGAGCGTCTGCTTCGACGTGGGACACGCCTACCTGGAGGGCGGGCAGGCGGCCGTCGAGTCCTTCCTGACCGACCACGGCGACCTCGTACGCCACCTGCACGTCCACGACGCCCGCGAACGGGGGGACGACCACGTTCCGGTCGGCACCGGCAGCGTCGACTTCGCGCCCGTGATGTCGTGGGCGGCCGACCGCGACGTGACGGTCGCGGTCGAGTTGCTCGTGGACGACTACGCGTTCCAGCGCGACAGCGTCCGGCGACTTCGTGACCTCGCGCTGACGTAAACACGTTCGGCACAACGCCTACTCCCGCGTCGGCCGAACGCTACTCCGTGTAGTTACTTACGAACCACAGCGGCTGGGACGAACCGGTGGCACCGCCCTGAAACGACCCTGCCGCGGTAGCGCGGCGTACCCAACGACCGATAGATGTCTACGAGCGAGAACCTCTACGAGCAGATAGGCGGCCGAGAACTGATAGCAGCGATCGTCGACGAGTTCTACGACCGCGTCCTGGACGACGAGACGGTCGCGCACTTCTTCGACGACATGGACATGGCGGCCCAGCGAGCGCACATGACGCAGTTCCTCAGTTCGGTGGCCGACGGCCCCGTCGAGTACACCGGCGACGAGATGCGCGACGTCCACGAACCGCTCGACCTCGACCGGGAGCACTTCGACGCCGTCGCGACGCACCTCGAAGGCGCGCTCCGGGCGTTCGACGTCCCCGACGAGGAGGTCGAGGCGGTGATGGCGGAGGTGGCGGCGCTGGAGGACGACGTGCTCTGTCGCTGACACCGCGGCTCCGACGTCGACCTCTCGGAACGGACGCCCGGAGCCCCGGCCGACTACGCGTACCACGTCCCGGACGGCGAACGGGCTTCTGCGGGCCGCTCAGTCCGGTTGAACGGGGAACGTCACCGCCGAGTCCGCGTCGTCCCCGTGGTAGATACGCGCGCCGGCGGCCTTCCGCGAGGAGTAGAATCCCGCATCGGTCGCGGCCACGGTGATACGCAACCGATCGCCGACGTCGAGGGAACGCTGGAGCGCGGTCATCTCCACCTCGGCCGTCCGACGCCCGTCGCCGGTCGGGTGAACCGGCGTCACCTGGTCGTGAACGAGCGTCTCGCCCGTCTCGTCGACGTGGTACACCTTCACGAACAGCCGTGGGTCGGTGCCGAGCGGTTCGAGGTCGAGCCGGAGCGAGGGTGCGCCGAGAAGCTCTCGCTGCTCCGTGACGGGGAACTCGAAGTGGACCGCCGTCACCCCGTCGAGGAGGTCCTCTTCCTCGCTGGTCAACTGACTGGTAGAACTCGGTGCGACGCTGTTGTAGACGACGGTGCTGTCGTCGAGTCGGGCGTCCGCGAACGCCACCGACCACTCCTTGCTGCCGTGCGGGTCGATGTCGTCCGTCGTCGACCACGAATCGGTCTGCGTCTCGTAGTACTCGACCGGCGGGAGCTCCGACTCCTCGTTCCGACGGAGATGAGCCTCGACGAACTGGAGCGCCCGCGAGTCGAGGCGGGCGTTCATCTCCTCGTCCGCCGTCTCCTCGAAGGTGTGGGCCCCGCGGAACAGCACCAGCCTGGATTCGGCACCGTTGTCCCGGACGGCGCGGTAGTTCCACACCGCCTCGTTCGGAACGAACAGCGTGTCAGTCCACGAGGAGACGAACAGCGACGGAGTGTCGAGCGTCTCCGTCTTCGAGACGGGCGAGCGGGAGGCGTAGAACGCCTCGCTGTCGCCGTCGAAGTCGTTCTGCGCCGTCGCCGTGACGAACGCCTCGGGCACCTCCTCGGTGACGCCGTACTTGAGATCGTAGATGCTCGGTTTCCCGTCACCGGAGGTCAACCCCCGGGAGCCGGTCGCGCCGGTCGCGAGCAGCAACGAATCCCAGCCCGCTTTGACGACGCCCCGCGGAGCGAGCGAGAAACGCAGGTCGTGCCAGGCCCACCGCGGCACCGCCGCGTCGAGCGGGCTCCCCTCGGCGAACGAGATAGTCTCGAAGCTCGCGTCGGCGGGGAGCAGCCGCTCGGCCGTCTCCGGGGTAGAGACGGCCATCGTGTTGAGCTGAATGCCGCCCGCGTACGAGAGGCCGTCCATCGCACACACCGGTCCGTTCGCGTCTGTCGCGACGTTCACGGGGACGTCGCCGACCTCGCCGAGCGCGAGTTGATCGAGCAGGGCGAGTGCGTCGGCGACCTCGTTCGGTCCGTCGACGCCGACCTCGCCGCCGGACTCGCCGAACCCGCGCGAATCGTACGCGCAGAACACGTAGCCGTTGCTGGCGTAGACGTCCGCGCGGCGCTGGATGGCAGCGGTCGTGTGGTCGTTGCCGTACCCGTGCGTTCCCAGGACGACCGGATGCGGGCCGTCTCCGTCGGGGACGTACGTCGAGCCGACGAGTTCGGTCCCGTCCCACGATGCCGTCGTGAAGTCGGTGCGCGAGTACGGCGCGTCGGCCGCGACGGGGTCGGTCGACGTGACGCTGACTCCTGTGGTAACCAGTCCGGCTCCTACCAGCCCGGACAACACGCTCCGACGCGTATAATTTCGTGTCATAGGGTAACGTACCAATTGCCGGCAAAAAGCGTTGGGGCTGCCATCGACGCGGCCGGAACGCGAGTACGGTCGTCCGCAGTCGGGGACGACGGGAGCGCGAGTACCACCGTGAGGGTCTTCTCGACGGGCAGGTCCGGTCGACACCGAATCGTTCGCGGAGGCGGAGCGTCGACGCCTCGGACGTCCGGCGAAGAGGCCGGCTTCTCGTGGAAGGGGTCCAGTCCGTTGCGACGGCGTCCGGCGACTCCGCACCGTCACGCCGGACCGACGACCTTCGAGGAGCGGTTCGGGGACAATCGCTTTCCCGTCGGCGGTGCCAGTGACGAGCATGGCATCCGAAGTCCACTACCGTGAGACCCAGCGGTACCGCCAGCCCTGGCTGTGGGCGCTGCTCGCCGTGCGCCCGGTACTCGCGCTCGTCGGCCTCGCGCGCGGGACGAAATCGAAACGCGACGTCGTCCGCGAACTCGCGGCGTTCGGCGGCGTCGCGCTCCTGCTCGGCACCGCCCGACTGACCACCGAGGTGCGCGACGACGCCCTCTACGTGAAGTTCGAACCGTTCCACCGCTCGTTCCGACGCATCCCCTTCGACGACGTGACGGGCTTCGAAGCGACGGGGTACAGCCCGGTCCGCTTCGGCGGCTGGGGATTCAGGTGGACGCCGGGCACGACCGCCTACACCGTGAGCGGGCGGAGCGGAGTCGAGATCGACCGCACGAACGACCGGTCGACGTACGTCGGGTCGAAGCGCCCGGAGGAACTCCTCGCGGCCGTCCAGGAAGCGACCGAGCGCACCCTGTGACCTATATCTCCGCGTACGCTCCGAGCCGCGTGCCGTCCAGCAGGTACGCCTGCCCGCCGCGAAGCCCCTCCGGGAGGAACGGCGCGAGGAACTCCTGTCCCTCGACGTTGACCCACGTTCCGCCGGAGAGGTCGTTGAACCCCGGGAAGACCGTCAGCTCCGCGTCCGTCGTCAGCGACTCGCCGTAATGAGTTTCGAACGGCGCGGGGTCGAGTTCTCCCCGGAGCCAGACGCGCTCGACGCGTCTCCCGCCGACCGAATCTTCGAGGCGGACGCAGGGGTGTTCGTGACCGACGCAGACCACGTCCGATTCGAGCACCTCGCGCGCCGGCCAGGTGTGACCGTGCGCGAACCCCACGTCGCCGAGGCGGACGCCGTCGCCCGGCGTCACCTCGCAGTCCACCCACGACTCGATGTCGCCGTCGTGGTTGCCCTTCACGAGCGTCACGGCGGCGCGCTCTTCGACCGTCTCCAGCAGCACCTCTATCTCGCCGCGCTCCGCGCCGCCGGGGCCGGCGATGGACTCCATCAGGTCGCCGAGGAAGACGATGCGGTCCGGGTCGGTGCGGTCGAGCAGCGTGCGGAGGTGGTCGCGGCGCTGCTCGGCCGCGCTGTCGAGGCTGACGCCCTGTTCCTTGCGGAGCGCAGCCTCGATGCCGGCGTGGTAGTCCGCGACGACGAGCGCGCGCTCGTGGCCGAGGTCGGCGGTCGCGGCCGGTTCGCCGGGGACCGGTTCGACCAGCGCCATCAGATGGGTTTGAGCGTGTCCTCGCCGGACTCGTAGCAGCGCCCGGCCATCAGCGCGTCCTGGAGCGCGTCCTCGACGTCAGCGGGCGTCACGTCGTAGCGGTTCACGACCGCGGCGAGCAGTTGCTCCCGCTCGACCCCGTCGTCGCCGTTCAGGTCCTGCATCACGCGCATCACCGTGTTCTCCAAGTCCTCCGGCTCGCCGCCGGCGGACTCGTCCCCGGCGTCTTCGTCGCCGGTCGCCGCGCCGACCGCCGCCGACTCGTCGGTCGCTTCCTCCAGTTCCCCCTCCTCGGCCGGTTCGGACTGCTCGGCCTCGTCGTCGGTCGCGGTCTCGCCGGGCTCGAAGTCGCCGAGTTCCTCGTCGGCGTCGAACTCGGCGGTGTCGTCCGTCGACTGGTCGGCCTCGTCCTCCGGCGCGGGCGTCTCTATGCCAGCCTCGCCCGGTTCGCCGACCTCGGTGGCGGTCGAGAACTCGGTACCGTACTCCTCCTCGATGCGCTCGCGCTCCCCCTCGTCGAACTCGTACATCTCGTCGGCGGCCCCGTCGGTGCCGGGGTCGGTCTCCGCGTCGACCTCGGGCTCGAACTCCTCGTCGCTCACCGTCTCCTGCTCCTGCTCGACGGCAGGTTCGTCCTCGGTCTCGGCCTCCAGTTCGGCCGCGTCGGACGCGTCCTCGACCTCGGGTGCGGACTCGTCTTCCTCGACGGTTTCGGCGAGTTCGTCCGCACCGGCGGGTTCGGCGGTCTCGCCGAGTTCCTCCGGCGCGGTCTCGGCTTCGTCTCCTTCCGCCGGTGTGGTCTCGAACTCGTCCGCCTCCTCGGCGTCGACGTCGGTCTCGGTTTCTTCGGCGTCCGAGGGGGCGGTCTCCTGGGCCGACTCCGGCTCAGGCTCACCGCCGGTTTCGACGCCGCTCACTGCGGCCACGTCGGGCGCTTTTTCGGTGAGGTCCACGGTCACGTCGCCGCTCTCGTCGGGGGCCGTCGAGAGCGGCCCGACCTCGTCGGCGTCGATTTCGCCCGCGACGACCCGTGCCGCGTCGAGCGCGAGGTCGTGAACCGCGGCGAGGTAGGCGGGCGTCGTGCCGTAGTGGTCGAGCGCGAGCGGAACGCCGTCGGCCAGGCCGGCGTCGACGCCGCTGGCCGCGAGCGACCGCTGGAGGTCGTCGCCGCGCTCGCCCGACTCGAGCGCGCCGGCGAACGTCCGCACCCGCTGGAGCGTCTGCTCGGCGGTCTGGACCGTCCACCGGTCGCGCGTCTCCGCGTCGACCTCGTTGATGCTCTCCGGGCGGACGGAGGTGTACACGACGTCGGAGTCCTCGGGCCGGAAGGTGCGGGCCTTCCCGGTGACGGCGACGAACGCCGGTGGGTCGGCGCGTTCGAGGAACGCCATCGCGTCCGGCTGGTACTGGCCGGCGTAGACGACGAACCCGCCGGTCGGGTCGACGACCCGCCCACGGAGGACGTCGTCGCTCACCTGCTCGACCTCCGTGAGGACGCCGACGACGAACAGGCGGTTGATCCGCGCGCCCGTCGGCGTGACGACGTAGTTGGGCGCTCGCTCCTCGTCGCTGTCGGAGTGTTCGAGCGTAGCGTCGTCGTACTCCGCCGCGAATACGCGCCACGCGACCTCGCGTCGGCCCGCGCCACCCTGACCGCTCATGCTTCCACCTCCGCGAGCAGCGCCGCCGCACGCTCTTCGGGGTCGTCGTCGGTCGCCTCGAACTCCGAGGTTTCGATGTTCGCACCGTAGTCGTCCACCGAGAGGTTGCCGCGGACGCGGAACTCGTGGCCGACGAGTCGCTCGCGAATCGTGTCGGCGACGACCTCCTGGTCCATCGCATCGCGGGCCTGTTCGCGCGCTTTCTCCAACCCGCCGCCGTACACCTCGGCGGTGAGTTCGTCGTCGAGGATGGCGGTGACGGTGCCCGTCCCGTCGTCGACGATGGCCTTCACCCGGAGGTCGTCCTGGCCGTCGACCTCGCCGTGGCTCCGGCACTGGCCCTTCTGGATGACGCGGCCGCACTGCGGACAGCGCTGGATAAGGCCGGAGCCGTCCCGGACCGCGACGACGTTGCCGACGACCTCCACGTCGAACACGCCGCCGGTTTCGACGGCGTCGCGGACGCTCTTGCGGGTCGCGGTGTCGCTGACGTCCACGTCGCGGTCGAGCGGCGCGACCGTCGTGAACTCCGAGAAGTTGACGGAGGGGACGCCGCGGAACTCCCGGACGTAGACGTTCTCCGCGCGCAGCGTCGCGCCCTCGACGAGTTCGTCGCGGGCCTCCCAGTCGGTGAAGGGGAGCCGTGCCGACTCGTCGGCGACGACGCCGCTCTTGATCTCGGTCTCGCCGTCCCGGCCGTCGATGGTCTTCTGCTCGACCTCGACGGCGACGACTTCGAGCGAGACGCCGCGGTCGCCGGGTCGGAGGTCCGAGAGGCTAGCGTCGCCACCGACCTCGTAGGGAACGTCGAGGTCGGCGTCGGCGCCGGCGACGTTCGTGCTCTCGCCGAGATTGAGTTCCGGTTCACCTTCCCACTCGCGGACGCCGGCGTTGCCCGCGGTGATGACCTGGCCGGGTTCGAGGTCGAAGTCGTTCCAGGCGGTGTAGGATATCTTACCGGACCCGTCGGCGAGTTCCCCCTCGAAGATGACCTGGTCGTCGCCCTGGTAGCGAATCGAGCGCTTGCCGACCGTCAACACCTTCGCGGTGACGGTGACGTTGCCCGAATCGGTGGTCACCTCCGCGACGTCGACGGTCGACGGCTCGCTGGACTCGCCGCCACCGCCGCCGTACTTCCGCCGGAGGCTCTGTTTGGCCTCGTCCATCGGGACGCTGTACTCTACGAGATTCTTCAGGTCGGATTTGACCTCCTCTTTGTCGACACCGAGGTCGGAGGCGAGTGCCTCGGCATGGTCGTCTAAACTCATCACTCGAACTTGGGAGGGGATAGTTTAAAAGTATTCGTCGTGTCCGGAAGGCGCGTCGGGGGGACGCGCCGTCGGTCGGTCCGTCGCCGCGATCCGCGGACGAGCGCCGCGAGCGTCACGCCGCGACCGCTTCTCCGTCGCGGCGAACGTACGGTCGCTCAGCAGTTACACCAGTAGTCGGTCTTGCAGTCGCCGTTACAGCAGGTCGTGCACTTCTGCGACCGCGTTCCGTCGCACAGGATGTTGGTGCACGTACAGGTGGTCTCGCAGTCGGGACTGATCTCCGCGCCGCTCGTGTCCTGGTCGTAGAGGTACCGGGTGTCCTCGTCGCTGGGCGAGAAGAACGCGTACGCGCGACCGTCGTCCGGTTCGACGGTGATCGTCAGGACGCCGTCGTCGACGTGCGTGACGAGGTCGATCTCGGCGTGGTCCTCCCCTTCGAGGTACGCGGCACCCTCGTTCTTCTTTGCGACCTCGCCGAAGCCGACGTCGCGGGTCGGCAGTTCGGCGACGGCACCGCGGTCGAGCAGGCCGTCGGCAGCGAGGTCGGCAAGCAGGGGACCGGCGTTCTTCCGGAACGCCGCCTTCACGTCCCGCTCCTCGATTCGCCTGGCTTCCAGGTCAGGGGAGGCGGCCGCGCTTCCCGCGAGTCCCGCGGTCGCGCCGACGGTGACGGTCGCGGTCGCGGCGGCTTTCTTCAGCACGCTGCGTCGGGTCAGGTCGGATTCTGGTTCTGTCACGTGGGTCACCCCGAGAGTACGTACCGGAGAACAAGTATTAAATCTAGTCTATAAATATATTGAATAAATACCTATCTTCGAAACGTCACTGGCCACTCCAGGTCGACGGTGAGCGAGGAGTCCCGGAGTTCGAGCCCCGCCCAGGCGAGGACGGCGAGGGCGGCGACCGCGACGGCGAGCAGTTCGCCGAGGCCGGCCCACATCGGCAGCACGAACGTGACGCCGTTCACCGTCTTGCGCGGCAACAGGGCGTGCGCCACCGTCTCGTAGACGCCGCGGGGTTCCCCCGGCGTGGTGCGGGAGGCGAGATTCGCCCGCACGGCGCTCGGACCGCCCGCGCTCTCGTCGCCCGTCCCGAGGCGCTCGGCCTCGTAGACCGAGTAGAATGGGATAGACCAGGCGACGCTGCCCGACTCGTTCACCTCCAGCACGCGGTTGCTGTTCGAGTCGGAGACGAGCGTGTTGCCGTTCGGCAGGCGGTCGGCGTCCCGGGGCCAGCTCATCTCGGAATCGTTCCAGACCCAGGTCTGCTCCCACGACCCGTTACGGCGCTGGTACTCGACCACTCTGTCGTTCAGCGAGTCCGCGACGACCACCGCGGGACCGCCCCGCGACTCGGGGATGTAGTCCGGGTTGTGCTGCTCGTAGAGGACGTCGTAGTCGTTCTCGCTCCCGAGCGTCCACCCCTCGATCAGACCGCTCTCGTTCAGGAAGACGACCTGGTCCTGGTTGCGGAGGCTCGCCATGTAGCGGCCGTCGGGGAGTCGTTCGACGTCGTTCAGGTGCGCCCAGTCGGTGGGGTAGGGACCGCCCTCCGTGATGGGGTAGTCGTCGGCGACGCTCCAGCGCCAGGTCGTCACGTCGGTGGTCGTGTTGACGACGAAGACGGCGTCGCGGTGGATGTCGCCGACGAGCAGTCGGTGCTCGTCGATGCGGTCCACGTCGTGCCAGTTCGCGCCGCGGTCCTGCGGGATGGTGCGCGAGTGGACGCGCGTGACGTCGCCCGTCGAGAGGTTGACGCGCTCGACGAGCGAGACCGTGCACTTCGCGTCGCAGGCGTCGCTGCGTTCGCCGGTCAGCGGTTTCTCGGCGACGTACTCGACCGTCGCGGACGTGTTCGGGACGGGGTCGACGTCCTCGTAGCCGGCGTGGGTGTCGTTGTAGTACAGCACTCGACCGTCGGGGGCGAACGCGACGACGGCGGCCGCGTCCCCGTTCATCCCGTGGCCGGTGACGACCGTGACGTTCTCGCGCGGCGGGACGACCGGTTCGCGCTGGTCGAAGGGAACGCTGGCTTGCTGGCGGTACTGGTCCATCTTCGGTTTCGTCTCCGCGGTGGCGTAGGCGTAGCCGACCACTCCCGCACAGCACAGCAGGAGGACGACGAAGAGAGGGCGGTAGACGCTCCGGGAAACCATCGTTTTCGGTGATAGGGAGCCAGCCTATAAAACCAACCATCCGACCGCGGCGGTTTCCGGACCGGGAACGTCGCTCGACGGGGCACGCGCCGGTCGTCGCGTCGCACCCGCCGCCTCGGACGGGAGATTTTTGCTCCGGGGGGACGAGTTACGGACGTGCAAGAGTACGAGCGCAAGCAACTGCTCGAACGCGTCGAGCGCGAGGGGGCGACCGTCGGGGCGACGATTCCGGAGACGATAACGGTGCAGGGCGAGCCCATCGAACTGCGCGAGTTCGTCTTCGAGATAAAGCGCCGCGACACGGTGCCGCCGGGCGAGCGAGACCGCGTCGAGCAGGCGAAGTCGAACCTGCGCCGCGAGCGTCTCCAGCGCAAACAGCGCCTCGAAGAGGAGGACATCAGCCGCGAGACGGGCGAGGACATCGTCGAGGCCATCGTCGGCATCGACCGCGCGCTGAACGCCCTCGAGAACCTCGGCACGACCGACCTCGAAGCCGAGACGAGGGCGAACGAGGCCGCGGACAAGAAGCGCTGGATGTCGTTCCTCAAGAAAGCTCTCGGCCGCGACGATTCCGGCTCCCACGGGAGGTCGAAGCTGTGAGCCGTAACGCCGAGGTGGCGGCGCTGCTGGAGGAGTACGCCGCGCTGCTGGACGCCCAGGACGTGGAGTACAAACCTCGCGTGTACGAGCGCGCGGCGGACAACGTCCGCGACTACCCCGAGGACGTGGAGGAACTGGCGTCCGAGGGGCCGGACGCCGTCGCCGACATCGAACAGGTCGGCGACGCCATCGCGGAGAAGATAGTCGAGTACTTCGAGACTGGCCACATCGAGGAACTGGACGAACAGCGCGAGAAACTGCCGGTCGATATGGGCGCGCTGACGCGCGTGGAGGGCGTCGGCCCGAAGACGGTCGGGGACCTCTACGAGGAACTGGGCGTCCGGACGCTCGACGACCTGGAGGCGGCCGCCAACGAGGGCCGAATCAAGGAGCTGAAGGGGTACGGCGAGAAGACCGAACAGAACATCCGGGAGGGCGTCGAGTTCGCCCGGCAGGTCCAGGGCCGGGAACTGCTTGGCAACGCCCGCCCCGTCGGCGAGCAGGTGCGCTCGTACTTCGCGGACGTGCCGGCGGTCGGGCGCTGCGAACTCGCCGGGTCGCTGCGGCGCTGGTGCGACACCATCGGCGACGTGGACCTGCTGGCCGCGAGCGAGGACAAGCAGGCGGTCGTCGACGCGTTCACCGACTGGGAGCGCGCAGCGGAGGTCATCGAGGCCGGCACGGACAAGGCGGCCATCCGCGTCGAGGGGATGCGCGTCGACCTCCGCGTCGTCGTCCCCGACGAGTTCGGGAGCGCGCTCCAGTACTTCACCGGGAGCAAGAACCACAACATCACGCTCCGGAACTACGCCATCGAGCGCGGCATGAAGATAAACGAGTACGGCGTCTTCGACGTTAGTAACGTCGACGACCCCGACGCGGGCCAGCGCGTGGGCGAACGCGTCGCCGGGGAGACGGAAGAGAGCATGTACGCGGCGCTGGACCTGCCGCTGATTCCGCCCGAGATGCGCGAGGACCGCGGCGAGATAGACGCCGCCGCCGCCTGCGACCTGCCCGACCTCCTCGAAGAGGGCCACGTGCGCGGCGACCTCCACGTCCACACCACCTGGTCGGACGGCAACGACACCATCGCGGAGATGGCGGCGGGGGCCGCGGAGTTCGGCCACGACTACGTCTGCATCTCCGACCACGCGACCGGTCCGGGGATGGTCGGCGGCGTCGGCCTCGACGACGAGGACCTCCGCGAGCAGATAGCCGAGGTCCGGGCGGTCGACGAGGACGCTGACGTCGACGTGTTCGCGGGCGTCGAGGCGAACGTCGACGCCGAGGGCGGCATCAGCGTCTCCGACGACGTGCTCGCCGACCTCGACTGCGTGGTCGCCTCGCCCCACAGCGGACTCGGCACGGAGGCCACCGACCGCCTCGTCGCCGCCGTCGAACACCCGAGCGTCGACGTGCTCGGTCACCCCAGCGGTCGCCTCATCAACCAGCGACAGGGACTGGAGTTCGACGTGCGCGAGGTGGCGCGGGCCGCCGCCGACAACGGCGTCGCCCTCGAGGTGAACGCCAACCCGAACCGCCTCGACCTCTGGGGCGGAGCCGTCCACGTCGCCGTCGACGAGGGCGCGACGCTCGCCATCGACACCGACGCCCACAGCCCCGGCGAGTACGCGTACGTCCGCTACGGCGTCCACACCGCTCGTCGCGGGTGGGCCGAAGCGAGCGACGTGCTGAACGCCCGGGACGCCGACGGCCTCCGCGAGTTCCTCCACTGATGACCTCCCGGTCCTCGCCCCGCCTCCTCCTCGACGCGATGCTCGGCAAGCTGTCGACGTACCTCCGGATGTGCGGGTACGACGCCGCCTACGCGCTGGACCGGAGCGTCGAGGACGACGACGCGGTGCTGGCTCTCGCCCGCGAGGAGGGCCGAACGCTTCTCACGCGCGACGCCGCCCTCGCGACCCGCGCCGGCGACGCGCTCCTGCTCGAATCGAAGGAGGTGACCGATCAGCTTCGAGAGCTCCGGGCGGCCGGCTGGACGCTCTCGCTCGACGACCCCTCGCGCTGCTCGGCCTGCAACGGGGCCCTGGAGCGCGTCGAGTCCGGCGAGACTCCGGAACACGCCCCCGACGTCGACGAGCGGCGTGTCTGGCGCTGTCGGAACTGCGGTCAGCACTTCTGGAAAGGGAGCCACTGGGAGTCGGTCGAGGAGACGCTCTCGGAACTCTGAGAACGGGTTCACGGGATTTTCCCCTCGACCCCGCGAGCGGAACGCGACCGGCGTTCACCGGAATTTCGCCCGTCCCGTCCGCGTTACCGGTTCGGCTCCCACCGCTCGCAGGCGTCCATGTCGGTCATCCGCTCCGAGTGGCGCTTGCAGTACGGCGTGATGCCGTTCTCGGTGCGGACGTACTCGAAGTGCGTGCAGTTGCCGCAGTACCGGTCGGTCGGACCCGTCTGCGTTCCGGGCGTGCGCTGGCTATCGGGGTCGATGGGCGACGTGAGGACGTCGCCGGTCGCGCCGCCGTCGCTGGCGGCCGCGTCGCCGGACGACGCGCCCGCGGTGTCGACGTCGCCGTCCGGTTCCCGTCCGAAGACGCCGACGCCGCCGAGACCGCCGCTCGACGGTTCGACCTCGACGACCTTCGTCTCGCCCTGGCAGGTCACCTCCATCGTGACGGTGCCGCCGGGGTCGTTGCGCGTCTTGAAGTTCACGACGGCGCTGAACAGGCACCAGAACGTCGTGACGAGACCGAAGAAGTAGACCGCGACGACGGGGAGGGTGAGCTGTCTTCCGTGGCTGGCCCAGTGGTCGGGGTAGGCGTACCAGAACATGCCCACGCCGAGCACGGCGATGGAGGAACCGATCGCCGCCGCGGCCCGAACGCGGTCGCTGGTCGCGGGGAAGACGGTGAACACCCCGACGAACGCCGCCGGGACGCCGAGCCCCGCCGTGACGCCCGCGAGTTTGCGGGAGCCGTAGGTGGAGAGTCCGACGGCGGCGAACAGGTCGGTCGTCGCGGCCAGGATGGCGACGACGACGAGTAACGACCCCGAGAGAAAGAGGCCAACCCCGGCGTAGAGTCGCCGTGGGCGCTTTTTCACGCCGTCGCGACCCGCGTAGGTTTCACCGAGGCTTGTCATGTCTCCGTCATTGAACCCCTCATACTAAACAACTGCGTCAGACCATTGTCAGACGCCCGTCATCTGCGCTCACAGCGGCACCGGTAGCCACTGGAGCCAGTCCACGACCGTCTCGGGCGCGATGAGCGGTTCGTGTAACACCAGCCAGTCCAGCAGGACGAGACCGAGGCCGTGAGCGACCACGGAGGGGAGCAGGGAGTTCCCGTCGTAGTCGAACGCGCCGAAGAGCACGTCGGTCGGTCCGGACAGCAGCAGTTCTATCGGCGGTTTGCCGAGGTGGTGCAACGCGTACACGACGGGACTGATGAACACGCTCTTGAACCCTATCTCGCGCACGCCGACGCAGAGCAGACCGCGGTAGTACGTCTCCGCGGCGAGAACCACGACGAACTGCTTGACGGCGTGCGGGAGGAAGTCGCCCAGCGCGGGGCTGGTCTGCCACATCGGGTAGTAGGCGCGTATCGTCGGCAGCGACGAGCCGACGACGTAGAACGGCACGACGATTACCGCCAGGGCGACGGCGTTGCGGACCGCGCGGCGGTCGACCCGATAGCCGAGGTGGCGGCCGTGCGTGACCGCGAGCGCGCCCGGGATGGCGATGTACAGCGTCACGTCGCGGACGAGGCGCGCCTGCAGGTCGCCGGCGGGGACGGCCCACAGCGACCACAGCACGGTCAGCAACCCCCCGACGAGTAGCGACAGCCGGACCCAGGTCAGACCCGGCACCCGTCCGGCGACCGACCTGGAGACGTTCACGAGCCGTCGGCGGTCGGAACGGGACCGTTCCCGATGACCCCTCGAAGCTCGTCGGTGAACTCCTTCTCGCTCTGGAAGTACGTCTCCTCGACCTCGTCCAGCAGGTCGCTCAGCTGTCGTGGGCCGTCCGGCGTCCGGATGGTCGTCTCGCCTTCCCGGCGGACGATTTCGCTCTTCTGGATGGGCCAGAAGAGCCGCGACGAGACGCGAGCGAGCGGCGCACCTTCGACCGGCGTTCGCTCGCCAAGTTCGACGGCAGGTTCCTCTTCTTCCTCGTTGTCGTCGGCCATACCCGCCCGTTTGGCAGCGCGTGGATTAAGTTTTTCCGAACCCACCGTGCTCCGGTCGCCGGCGTCTCGGCCGGGGAACCGCTCCGCTCGCGTCGCTCGCGCGTTCTCGTCCGGCGTCCCGCTCTCGCTCACCGCCTCGGGCGGTCCGGAGTCTCGAACCGACCCGCTGGCCCGTGTGAGCACGCTTAAGGCCCGGCGGACTCTCCTCCCGGACATGAAACCACGGGACCTCTCCGCCCACGTCGAGTACCAGGCCGGGCGGGGCATCGAGGAGGTGGCCCGCGAACTGGGCGTCGACCCCGACGAACTGGTGAAGCTCGCGTCGAACGAGAACCCCTTCGGCCCGAGTCCGGCGGCGGTCCGGGCGATGCAGCGCGCCGCCGAGCGCGCGAGCTCGTACCCGAAAGCCTCCCACGCCGACCTCGTCGACCGTCTCGCGGAGCGGTGGTCGGTCGCGTCCGAGCAGGTGTGGCTGGCCAACGGCGGCGACGGCGCGCTCGACTACCTCGCCAGAGCGATGCTCGAACCGGGCGACGACGTGCTCGTGCCGGACCCCGGATTCGCCTACTACGGCATGAGCGCTCGCTACCACCACGGCGACGTGCGCGAGTACGACCTCTCGAAGGCCGACGACTTCGCGCTGGCCGCCGACACCGTCCTCTCCGCCTACGACGGCGAGCGCATCGTCTACCTGACTAGCCCGCACAACCCCACCGGCGGTCGCTTCTCCGTCGACGCCGTCGAGGGCGTCGCCGACGCGACCGCCGACGAGACGCTCGTGGTCGTCGACGAGGCGTACGGCGAGTACGCCGACGCGCCGAGCGCGGTCGAACTCCTCGACGCGCGCGACGACGTGGCCGTCCTCCGGACGTTCTCGAAGGCCTACGGCCTCGCCGGCGTGCGCCTGGGCTACGCCCTCGTCCCCGAGGAGTGGGCCGACGCTTACGCCCGCGTCAACACGCCGTTCGCCGCGAGCGAACTCGCCTGCCGGGCCGGCCTCGCCGCGCTGGACGACGACGAGCACGTCCGGCGCTCCGTCGAGACGGCCCGCTGGGCGCGCGAGCACGTCCGGACGGAACTCGACGCGCCGACCTGGGAGAGCCACGCCAACTTCGTGCTGGCCGAGGTCGGCGATGCGACGGGCGTCGCCGCCGACCTCCGGGAGCGCGGCGTCATCGTCCGCGACTGCACGAGCTTCGGCCTCCCCGACTGCGTCCGGGTGACCTGCGGGACGGAGGAGGAGACCCGGACGGCCGTCCGGGAACTGAACGAGGTGCTCGCGGAATGAGAGTCGCCGTCACCGGAACGCCCGGAACGGGCAAGACGACCGCGACGGACCTCGTGGCGTCGAACCTCGGCGATTCCGCCATCGACGTGGTCCACCTGAACGAGGTCGTCCGCGAGGAGGGGTTCCACGAGGGCGAGGACGCCGAACGCGGGAGCCTGGTCGCCGACCTCGACGCGCTCGCCGACTGGCTGGACGACCGCGAACGCGAGAGCGAGGCCGACCACCTCCTCGTCGAGTCGCACCTCGCCCACCGCTTCGACGCCGACCGCGTGGTCGTCCTGCGCTGTCGCCCGGAGCAACTGGCGGAGCGACTGGAAGACCGCGACGAGTCCGAGGCGAAGGCCGACGAGAACACCGGGACGGCGGAGCCGTCCCGAGCCCTCGCTCGCAAGACTCGCGAAAACGCGGAGAGCGAGGCGCTGGACGTCGTCCTCTCGGAGGCCGTCGCGGAGCACGGTGCGGACGCAGTGTACGAGATAGACACGACCGACCGCGATCCGGAGGCGGTGGCGGACGACGTCGAGGCGGTCGTCCGCGGCGACCGAGCGCCGTCCGCCGGAGACGTGGAGTTCACCGACTACCTATGACGCTCGACCGGTTGCGCCCACTGGCCGACCGCGCGCTCGACCCGTTCGTCTCGGCGTCGCGGCGACTCGGACTCACGCCGGACTCCGTGAGCGTCGTCGCCTTCCTGCTGGCGGCCGCCGCTGCCGGCAGCTTCTACCTCGGCGGCGAGACCGGCGTCTGGTATCTCGTCGGCGCCGTCCTCGTGTTCCTGAACGGCTGGCTCGACCTGCTCGACGGCGCGCTCGCCCGGGAACTCGGCACGGAGTCGAAGGCGGGCGACCTGCTCGACCACGTGCTCGACCGCTACGCCGACATCGTTCTCATCGCGGGGTTCACCGCAGGCGTCGGACGGTACGCGCTCGGCCTGGCCGCCGTCACGGGCGTCCTGATGACCTCGTACCTCGGCACGCAGGCCCAGGCCGTGGGACTCGACCGCGTCTACGGCGGACTCCTCGGGCGCGCCGACCGCCTCGCGTTGATGGGCGTGACCGCCGGCGTCGCTGCGTTCGTGGAGGGCGTCGCCGGAGTCTCGCTCGTCGTGCTCCTCCTCGGCGTGTTCGCCGTGGTGGGCCACTTCACCGCGCTCCAGCGGTTCTACCACGCCTGGCGCGCGCTGTCCTGAACTACCGGGGGCGGCGACGGCCGGACGACCGCTCCGTCGAGTGTCGATTATCCGCGAAGACGGCATAATAAAGCTAATAGACGCGGGGTCACTAGGAGCGTGTACCATGCACCGACGTACCTTTCTCTCGGCGGGGGCGGTCTCGCTCGCCGGACTGAGCGGTTGTCTCAGCGGCGGGAGCGGGTCGTATCCGATGCCGGAAGACGGCAACACCGACGGCTATCCGCCGAAGTCGGCCGTGAGCGGAGCGAAAGACCCGCAGGTCGACGTTTCGTCGCTGGCGACGACGAAACAGAACGGCCAGAACGTGCCACTGCTGCCGGTCGACGACGCCGTCAAGTGGTACAAACGACGCGAGGCGCGCTTCGTCGACGCGCGCGGCCCGAAGCAGTACGAGACGTCTCACATCTCCGGCGCGGTGCTCAGCCCCGCCCCGGGCATCGACACGAACTTCGACAAGGACCCGGTGGAAGACTGGTCGAAGGACGACCGCATCGTCTGCTACTGCGGCTGTCCCCACCACCTCTCGTCGCTCCGGGCGGCCGCGCTCATGAACAGCGGGTACGAGAACGTCTTCGTCATCGACGAGGGGTTCTGGGCGTGGCACGAGTCCGGCTACCCCATCAACGGCCAGAACACGAAGAAAGCGCCGGCTAACTACGCCATCGACGGCGTCACCAGCGACGAGTTCGCCGGCAAGTCGGCGTGGGCGCGCCACCCCGACACCGGACAGAACGAGGCGACCGACATCCGGGGCGACGGCACGTACACCATGCATCTCAAGTTCCACGACGTGACGCCGTCCTCGACCATCGTCGTCGAGACGCCCGAATACACGGTCGAGGGTAGCCTCGAAGAACTCTCGAACGGCGTCGTCGAGGGCTGACTCGGGACCGACCGCCTCTGCTCCCCGCCGACCGTCTCTCCTTTCTCCGCCGAACGTCGAGCGTAGAGCTTTCTCCGCGAACGAGCGTCGGGTGCTGACTGTCGTCGATAGACAGCTCCCCGACACCAGTATTCCGAAATAGTATCAGATGTAGTATCTATAAAATATTTTTAATAAGTCGAAGATGCTATCGGAATCGATTATAAAAGATTCCCATTTGAAGCCGAAAAGATACGGATAGAACGCAGATGTGTCTACTCGTGGAGAAATCCAAATCGGTTGGAGGAAATACATGACACACGACGATAACCGCAATTCGGAGAAGCAGACAGATAGATTACACGTCGGTCGGAGGGAGTACGTGAAGCTCGGAGCCTGCGCGCTAGGGGGCACGGGGATGGTGGCGTCGGCCTCGCGGCCGGCGTCCGCACGGCTCTCGCGGTCGACGTACACGATTCGCGCGGGGACTGCCGAAGAGACGACCGTGTACGTCACCGAGGCGGCGGACGACGGGCCGACGCTGATGGTGACCGGGGGCATCCACGGCGACGAGACGAACGGCTATCGCTCCGCGCACAGGATTCGAAAGTGGGACATCGACGCCGGGAAACTCGTCGTCCTGCCGGAGGCGTGCAAGCCCGCGATCGAGGCGGGAACCCGGCAGTACGAGGACGGCGACCTGAACCGTCACTTTCCGGACGGTACGGAGGAGGAATCGCCGCTCGCGGACGCCATCTGGGACGTGGTACTGCAGGAGGACGTCGACTTCCTCTGGGACCTCCACAGCTCCTACGGCGTGTACGAGTCTGGCGACGGCGGCGTCGGCCAGGCGCTGTTCGCTACCGACGCGGGCGACGCCGGGGTCCACTCGAAGGCCATCCGCGACTACCTGAACGCCGAGGTCGTCGACGACTCACTGGACGACGAGTACGACTTCCGCGAGCACACCCACAACGACGACGGCTCCCGCGACATGCTGAAACACAAGATGGGTGCGACGCTCGACACGCCCGCCATCATCTTCGAGACGACCGAAGAGCTGTCGCTCGACCGGCAGACGAAGTACACGACGGCCGCCGTCGAGCGGTTCATGTACCGGTTCGGCCTCCTCGAAACGGTGAGCGTGACCGAAAGTTCGAGCCACCTGAGCTACGACGGCGACGCGACCGCCGTGAACGCACCCGCCGACGACAACGGCCAGCACTCCGGCCTCCTCTTCGGCGTGACGAACGACGCGGACCGGGAGGCGACCATCACCGATATCGAGGTCGCGCCGGCGAACGCCGCCGTCGACGAACTCGCCGACCACTCTTACGACGAGGGTCAGTGGACGAGCGAACTCCACGTCGCCGCCGACGTCCAGGACGGCCTTACGGACATCAACGGCGGGACGGCGCTCCCGGCGACAATCGACCTGAGCGCGGACGGCTTCAGCGACAGCGCGGACCGCGAGGCCGTCCTCTCCGCCGGGTCGTCCGCCACCGTCTCGCTCTACCAGTTCGAGTCGGACGGTGCGCCGGTCGATATGGTCGGCGAAGAGCTGACAGTCAGGGTCGCGTACGAACTCGCCGACGGACGGACGGGATCCGCCGAGTTCGCGCTCGCCCTCTGACGGCTCCGCCCCCGCTCCGGGGAGCGACGGCGCACCGTCCCGGAGAAACGCCTTTGTTCACGGATGGCGAGGGTTCCAATATGGTGGCCGAGACCGAGCGCGACGACATGACCTGGTACCAGTGCGAGGAGTGCGGACTCCTGTTCGACGACCCGGAGGACGCCAGTCAGCACGAACAGAACTGCGACGCCGAAGACCCGTCGTACATCCAGTGAGTCACTTGAGGCCGGCGCGTTCGCGGTGTTCGTCGGCCAGTCGTTCGGCGTGGTCGCGCGACTGGCAGGCCTCCCAGCGCACCTGCGTCGCGTCGCTGTACGACAGTTCCGTCTTCAGTTCGTCGCGGAGGACGCCCGCTTCGACCGCCAGGATTTCGCCGTCGTCGCCGAGTTCGTAGACACCCCAGCGCTCGGGCGCTCGCCCGACCGTCGAGCGGTCCAGCGTCCGCCACCGCTTCGGGAGACTCATCCGTCGACGGGGGCGTCCGCTCCGTCGCTCTCCTCGGGAACGAACTCGAACGAGCGCTCGCCCCGCTCGTCCTCCTCGAAGACGAAGACGCGGCCGCGGGCCACCTCGGGGTCGGCCTCGACCTCGACGGCGTACCCGTCGGCGCGGACGGTCACACCGGGGAACAGCTCTTCTTCCTCCCCCGGTTCGAGCATCACCCGGCCGACGCCCGTCGACTCGAGGATGTCGTCGTGGGTGTTGCGGTCGTTGACGTACATCAGGACGCCCTCCGTCTCGGTCGGGTCGGTGACGAGCACCTGGACGAGCTTTCCGGGCTGGGTTCGCAGGGTGCCGTCGACCTTCTCGGGAACTCCGTTGTAGAACGCTTCTCGCCCGTCGGTGTACTCGACGACGATGCCGTCTTCTCTGAGTTCGACGCCGAGGGTGTCCGGGGAGACGTCGTTGCGGGCGCTCATGGCCGGACGTTCGACCGCCGCCGACTAAAGGGGCACGTTCCGAACGCCCACCGGGAACCGACCGGAGTTGCCACGACCGCCAGCGTGAAGACGCGGCCCCGCGAACCGCGAGGCATGCACGGCCGGGCCGAGGCCCCCGCGGCGGGAACGGTGCTCAACGCGCTCGCGACCGGCGTCGGGTCCGCGTTCGCCATCGACGCCGTCACGACCGTCGAGGTCGACCTCGACGACTCCGGCGCGTTCCGCGGCGAGGTCGCCGGCGCTCCGGACGCCGACACGGCGCTGGTCGAGCGCTGTGCCGAACTCGCGGTGGCGGAGTACGGCGACGGGGGGGACCGCGACGGCGACGATGCGGACGTCGGCGGCACGGTCCGGACCGACAGCGAGGTGCCGATGGCGGCGGGGCTGAAGAGTTCCAGCGCCGCCGCGAACGCGACGGTGCTCGCGACCCTCGACGCGCTCGGGGTCGCAGACGACGTCGACCGCGAGGACGCCTGTCGCGTCGGCGTGCGGGCGGCCCGCGACGCCGGCGTCACCGTCACGGGCGCGTTCGACGACGCGAGCGCGAGCATGCTCGGCGGCGTCACGGTGACCGACAACCGCGAGGACGAACTGCTCGCTCGCGACGAACTCGACCGGGACGTGCTCGTCTGGACGCCGCCGGAGCGCGCCTACAGCGCCGACGCGGACGTCGACCGCTGTCGCCGCGTCGCGCCCGTGGCGGACCTCGTCGCGGACCTCGCGCTCGACGGCGAGTTCGAGCGCGCGATGACGGTCAACGGCTTCGCGTTCTGCGCGGCGCTGGGGTTCCCGGCGGACCCGCTGGTCGAGGCGCTCCCCGACGCGGCGGGCGTCTCGCTGTCGGGGACCGGACCGAGCTTCGTCGCCATCGGCGAACGAGACGCTCTATCGGAGGTACGTGAACAATGGAACGAACGGGAGGGAACGACGTGGCTGACGACGACACAGACAGACGGGACCCGACGGACATGAGCCTCGCGGAGCTCCGCGAGGAGATAGAGAGCATCGACCGCGAGATAGTCGAGTTGATAGCTCGACGCACCTACGTCGCCGACACGGTGGCGGCGGTGAAAGACGAGCGGGACCTGCCGACCACCGACGAGTCCCAGGAGCAGGCGGTGATGGACCGCGCCGGCGAGAACGCCGAGCAGTTCGACGTGGACGCGAACCTCGTGAAGGCCATCTTCAGACTGCTCATCGAACTGAACAAGGTCGAGCAGCGCGAAAGCAGGTAGGAGAATTCAGGCGTTTCAGAGCCTCTGTAATCGGTCGATGCTCCGATTCTTCTTCCTGTAGCTGCTCTTTCGTTCTGCGATCGGTGAACGACAACACAGTTCCACAGCCGTCCCCGTCACTGAATCGAAGGTTCGGTACCTTCGATTCCCGACCATCCGAATTGACGGGAACAACAGCAGAACCTCGGGAATCTCCACCTTTAGGCGAGAGAGGAGGTCACTCACGGCCCGACCTAATCAGCCACTCCTCCCGAAACCGTCTGAACGGGTGGTTCGACGGGGGACCGCTCCGGCTGGAGAGGCTTCCATTCCAGGGTCTCCTGATAGTGGAGCGGTGCGTTGTCCTGTTCGGGATCGAGTACTGTCAGTTGTATCCAACCGTTGTCGAGGAGCTGCACGAGTTGCTCGTGCTGGCGGAGAATCTCGGTGACCCGCTCGACAGGTGCGTGAATCACCGCCGTCAAACGCAACGGCTGGTGGTGTGGCTGGTCGGCGTCGGCGTAGAGCGACTGGAGCGGAAGGCCGGTCATCAGGTCGCCGCCGTTGCCCTGGAACACACCGACGTTGCCGACCGGATTCTGTGTCACTTTCGAGCCGCTTCCGTAGACGGCGTTATCGACCGTGGCGAAGTAGTACTGGTTGTTGATCCACTGCGTGACCACGAGCGGCCCAGTCATGATAGCCTCCAGTGCCTCACCCTCGGAGTCGGTACGCCAGTCGTAGGAGTGGAGGAAGGTGCGACCGCCGAGGTTCTCGTCCTCCGTCAACTCGCGTGGACCGATGACGAACGAGGCGTTGCCGGCCAATCCCCACTCTGGGCGCGTCTCTGCCCAGTCGGCGGCCCGACGCTCTGTTTCGCGAACGCTGTCGGCAGTCTCTTCCGCCAACGATTCCGTCCGCTCCGCCGTCGCGCGAGCCTGCGCCTGCGTGAGGGCCTCACGCAACTGCTCGAGGTCTTCCTGGTGACTCGCGGGCACCTCGCTGTCGAACAGGGTGATTTCGTCGGTCGTCGTGTTGTGTTCGGCGGCGAGGAACACGGTGTCGGCGGGGATGTCGAACCCGCGCTCGCGCAGTTCCTCCTTGACGGCTTCGTCGTTGCAGATGGCCGCGAGCACACGCGCGTTCGGGCCGCCAGGGTTCCCCGCACAGGCGCCACAGTCCAGACTCGAATCGAACGGATTGTTCGTCGTCTGGCTAGCGTGGCCGGTGAACACGACGAGCCGGGCGAACTCCTCCCAGCCCATCAGTTCGAAGGCGGTCTGGGCGTACTCGACTTTCTCCTCTAAAAAGAGTCCTTCCCGGAGGGAATGGACGGCGTCCGGGTTGTAATCGACCGACGGCTCACAGAACTCGTGCTCGTCGGGCGAGTGGTCGGTGTCGTGAAGTGCGTCGTAGACGCGAGCGGGCAGGAGCGTCCGAGCAGTCAGCGCGGCGCCGTACCCTGCCCCGGCGTTCTCGACGAAGCTGAACGCCGTCGCTGTGTTGGACTTGAGGGCCTTGAGCGTCTTCTTCCCTACGTCCAGAGCGCCGTGCCAGCGGTCGTAGCGGTCCTGTTTGGTGTCCGCTCCTCTGGTTGGACGTTCCGTGGTACGATGTTGGGCGTCGAGGATTGGCGGGCAAGCATCGACAGCCACGTCCGCGTCGTACGCCTGATAACGCATCGGGATGCCGAAGAACCCCGCGTAGCCGTGGGTTTCGTACGGGCAGACTGCCTCGATATGGCGGCGGATGATCTCCGAGCGCGTGTCGATACAGAACACGAGCTGTGCGGCTGGGCGAGCGGATTCATCCGCGGTAGTGGTCTCCGGGTCGGGTTGTGATATCGACTCTAGCAGCCGGTCACGGTGGCTCTTCTCCCACGCGGTCAGCCAGATCTCGGGAAGCGGAACCTCGTCGTTCTCTACTGGTTCGGTGGCGTGTTCGTCCGGCTGGAGAGGGGCATCGAGGAAATCCGCGAGGAGCAGCCGGACCGCGAGATACTCGGTCAGCGAGATAGGATAGTTCGACTGCCACGGGTCGGCGTCGTCGCCGGCTCGCTGTTTGATGAAGCCGGTCCAGCCGGGGAGTGCGGCGAGTTGCTGCTCGAAGATCGTCTCCCACTCCCCCTGTGGATAGTCCGCCAGGACGTCTTCCAGTGCCGGTACTGGGGTTTCTGGGAGGTCGGATGGACTTTCACAGGCGGGAATATCACCATCGTAGGGTGCCACCTCGCGCCAGGCCGCGTAGAACCCCTCTTCGCGGTCGGGCATCGGCCACCTGGCGTTCCCCTGGTCGAGGAATGCGGCGAGCCACTTCGAGAGGACGCGATCGACCTCCTCCGTGCTGGAATCGGTCTCGGAGGGAGCGGCGGATTCGGTCGTCTCCATCTCGTCCAGCAACGTCTCCGGGTCCTCGTCGAAGCCGTGGGCTTCTAGCTCGGTAGAAAGCACTTCCGGTTCGATTTGCCCGTTCTCCCAGGCCTGCCTGAAGACGGAGGGATGTGGATAGCCACGGCCCCCGAACAGCTGTTCGGCCTCGGCGACCGCCTCGTGGAACGGCTGGTCTTCGAAGCCGGACAGTGGATTGGCCGTAACGAACGAGTGGAGCGGCCAGACCGAGCCGACGTTCTCAGCTGCGCGTTCGATACTGTTCGCGAGGTAGGTTTCCTCGTTTTCAAGCGTCATCGTAGTCCTCCTTCGTGGTCAGCACAGTCTCCGGGGCCGGCTGTGAGAGATTCAGCAACGCGACGTAGAGGCGCTTGCTGGACCGGTGCCAGCCGAGCTCCACCGCGAGATACGAGCCGACGAAGAGGGCGGCGATAGCGAGGTGAACAACCGTCATCTCGGTCGGTGCGCTGGTCATCGGAACGTCCGCCAGCAGTGCCGAGACGGTGTTAAACAGGAACCCATAGACGGCGATGGGCACGACGACGATGAGTGGGAGACCAACGAGTTCGAACCTCGAGGGGAGCTGCGACCGCTTGAGCACGCCGCGGGTCGCATGCAGCGTCGTCAGGACCACCACGAGCGCTAGGAAAGCGCCGGACTCTAGCTTCGCCCCTTTGCCGGTGATTGCGACGAAGAGTGCGCCACCGCCGATTGCGGCGCCTAGGCTGACGACAAGACCCGGCAGCCCCAGGTCAGTACGAGCGGATCTCGTCGGAGCTGTCTGTTCGACGGCGGCGCCCGAGGAGAGGAACAGGTACGCCTTGTAGAAGCCGTGCAGGACGAGGTGGGTGATGGCGGCGGCGAAGAATCCGAGTCCACACTGGAGGATCATGAAGCCCATCTGGGCGACAGTGGAGGCTCCGAGCTTGCGCTTGATGTCAGGCCGGACGAGTAATAGCGCCTGTCCGAGCAGGGCGCTAGTCGCGCCGACGACGACGAGCAGCGACATGGCAATCGAGACATCGGCGAACACAGGTGCAAAGCGAGTCAGCAGGATGCCACCAGCGTTGACGAACCCGGCGTGCATCAGGGCGGACGCCGGGGTTGGTGCCGTCATGGACGACAGCAGCCAGTTGTGAAACGGGAACAGTGCCGACTGAACCATTGCTGTGAGGAAGAGCCCCCCGATAGCGAGCCAAACGAGACCAGAGGGGAGGCTCCCGGTCTGAGCGATGATACTGGAGATAGAGCTCGTTCCCGTCGTCCAAGCAAGGAGCGCGAGGGTTCCACCGAGCAAGCCGCTGCTTGCGACGAAGTAGCGGCGGGCGAGCGAGCCAGCGGCCCGCGCCTGCTCCCACCCGCGAACGTGTCCGATGAGGGACGCCATCGCCAGCCCCATTCCCAGCCACGCCGCGGCGAACAGCACGACGTGGTTAGCCGCGGCCATAGCCATGACCATGAGCGTGAACGCGAACATCCGACCGAAGAACTGGTCGATGCGGACGTCACCGGCCATGTAGCGGCGAGAGTAGGAGTGGACGATACCACTGAAGAACGTGACGACGGCCCACACGACCATCGTCAGCCCATCTACGACGACGTAGCCCGAGAGGTGCCACTTGTAGCCCCCCCAGACTGAAACCGCGACCGTCGCCAGGCTGAGCAAAAATAGTGCCCAGACACCCGCCGTCGCCGCTCGCGACACCATCGAGGATGACGGCGTCGTCTCTGAGAGTTGTACTGGCCTGTTCGAGTGTGATTGTCCAGTCATTGTTCGGATGCGCTACCTGCCAGCCCAGATCATCAGGCCTCCCGGGCCTGAAGTCACTGCAACCGGGCTGGCCGGCTCTATCCCTATGTACGAACATAGTGGTTATTATAGGCTTCGATTTTACCAAACTGTTCTAAATACAAGATTGAGAGAACAGGATGTTCAATAATGAGGGATAGCCAGAGGTGGGTTGCGTTTCTGCTGACGCCACGGGAGGGATTAGTTCCGGACGCTAGCCACGGCTACGTCACGCCCCTCGGGAACACGCGACCGGAGGGTCCCCACGTCTTGCTCTCCGTTCAGGCTGACGAGGTAGGGTGTGTCAGGAAATCCTCCGTAGACCCCGTCATCGTCGTGGACGTATCCCGCGACCGTCGCCGTGACCGATTCGCTCTGGACGAGAAACTCGACCTGCCGTGTGACGATGTATTCGACGAGACGAGCGAGAAGCGTCTCCTGGGGACAGTCGGTCTCGACCTGACCCGATTCGATCGCCTCACGCACGATCGAGACGAGGGGTTCGACTTGAGCTTCAACGCCCGCCGACATAGTCTGGTCGGTGGCGACGTACTCGTCGTACGCGTCTGCAACGACGTCGCAGTCGGAGTGTCCGACGACGAGTATCGTTTCTACCTCGTGTGTGCGCGTGAGATGAGCGATATCTGATGCGAGTACACGGTCTTCTTCGACGGGTTTCCAGGTTTGACTGCCGAGTCGGCTAACGTTGGAAACCGCATCAATCGGGTCGAGCGGCCACAGCTGTTTCGATGTTTGCTGTGCCATCGGACAAGAAACGACGAGACCGACAGCTGCTTCACCGCCGAATTCGTGGTCACTATCGGCTGGTTCGAGGGAGCGTCCCTCTCTTTCAAGGAGTTCAAAGAGCGTGTCGTTCGTCATGGATTTGGTTCCGGACCCGAGCGGCTGTCCGTACCTGTTGCGTTGGGACAGGATGGATATAATATCTTCCGAACGGAACAATCCGACACTGAAAATGAAGATATCGAACAAAACGTTCGGGATGGGCAGCATTCACCCCTCCCTCGGGGGTGAACATCGTGCAACTTGAAGGGACGATCATTGCTGGGAAAGATCTGGAGCCGCTTCGTGGCCGTGTCGTCTTCGAGGAAGGACGTATCCAGGCGGTTGAGGAACGTTCCACTGACTCCACGGACATAATCCTCCCGGCGTTCGTCAATGCGCACACGCACATCGGCGACTCGGTCGCCAAAGAAGCCGCAGTCGGTCTGTCTCTGGATGAGGCCGTCGTCCCGCCGACCAGCCGAAAGCACCACAGTTTGCAGGAGGCTTCGCGGCAAGAGTTGGTCACGGCGATGCGGCGAACGATGGCGTTCATGGAGACGATGGGAACCGCCGCATTTCTGGACTTCCGTGAATTCGGTCTCGAGGGCGCGCTCGCACTTCGGGACGCCGCTACCGAACAGGCTGTCCGCCCGTTCGTGTTCGGTAGCGATGACCCGGACGTACTGGATGTGGCAGATGGATACGGTGCGAGCGGTGCCAACGATGCCGAGTTCACTCGGCACCGAGAGGCTGCACGGGCCGCTGGCAAGCCGTTCGCCATCCACGCTGGCGAACCCGACGCGACGGACATCTATCCTGCGCTTGATCTCGACCCCGATCTGCTCGTCCACATGGTCCACGCAGGTCCAGAGCATCTCTCGCGAGTCGCAGACGAGGGCGTTCCTATCGCTGTCTGTCCTCGTGCGAATATGGTACTAGATGTCGGTCTGCCGCCGCTCCGGGAACTACTAGATCACACGACTGTTGCACTCGGGACGGACAACGTCATGCTGAATGCACCATCGATGTTCCGTGAGATGGCGTACACCTCGAAAGCGTTCGATGTCACACCGCGCGAGGTGCTCGAGATGGCAACAAAAGCAGGTGCGACCGTCGCCGACCTGAACTACGGCGTCGTCGAACCCGGTCGGGATGCGAAACTGCTCGTACTCGACGGTGATTCGAACAACCTTGTCGGGTACGAGGACCCGATTGCGGCGATCGTTCGCCGGGCTGGCGCTCAGGACGTGAAACGCGTAGTCTTATAGTCCGAGACGAACTCGCGGAAGTCTACTCGTCGCTCGCTTTCGACTGTGAGGAGAAGTCGTCGAAGGGAGTCCGCTCGTGACTGCGGACGAGTACTTCGTCGGCGACAGTCAAGCCCATGTCAAGGAGTTCCTGCGCGACCGGCGTGATATCGTCGTCAGTTTCACCGACAGCTGTCACGAGCAAGTTCTTCTCGCCGGTGACTAGCTCCTGGACGGAAACGACTCCCGGAATCTCGAGAATGTCGTCGATAAGCTCACCCCGTTCCGGAATCGGTGCCGTACAGAATAGGAGCATCCGGAGTGGGTGCCCTGATTTCTGATAGTCCACGTCGGCGCTGTAGCCCTTGATGATACCCTCAGACTCCAAGCGCTGGATGCGCTTTCGAACTGTACTTGATGACGCTTCGGTACGGTCGGCAATCTCGGAGGACGAGAGGTTTCGAGCCTCCTCCTGGAGTGCGTAGAGGATTTCTCGATCGATATCATCGGGCTCGTACTCGGTCATACTTCCTGCTTGCTCCCGGTAATACAAGGGACTTCGGCTGTCGTGTGACCTCTCCTATGGCGGATGCGGGGAAGACCCGTCCGGTACGGTCAGTCTCATCGGAGTGAACGCAGTCTTCTTGTAAGCCGATCGTGGGCCGCGATCGCCAGTCGATCGACGGGCGTTCCTGACGGTAGTTTGCGGCGGACCGCTATCCGCTGCATTCCGTTGTTTAAACGTAGCGACGAGCTATTGGTTATACTTAGTGTATGCGAGGGTTTCAGGTCCGGAGAACGCCTTTATTTCATTCGAACGTGTTATGTAGTTCAGCTACCTGAACAAATTTGAACAACGGGAGAAGAGGTAATTTACTGGCGTTTGATAAAGTGACCGCTAATAGCTAAACTCGTGGATGAGTAGCTCATCGTCACCAGCTTGTTCACAGAGGATAGCAATAGCGTCGATTATGCGGAGTTGGCAGGCGTCCGGGTAAGAGCCAACATCCCGTACGATTTCCGCGTAGAAGGCGTCCGTCTCGGGGAGTATCGGTCGTAGTTGCTCGGCAAGCTCCGAGAGTTCGGTCCCGTAGAGAAACCCTGTTAGGTCGGTTTCGAATAGGTACTCAGTTTCACGGACTTCGAGACGATAGGTCGCGTCGTCCGCTCTTCCGACGAGTTTACGCCAGAGTTCGGCCCCATACTCGGAATGTTCCTCTAGAAATACGGGAACCCGTTCGTAGAGAATACGTCCGTCTTTACGGGTGAGAAGCGATAATCTACACCCCTGATGCGGAGCAGTCAGGCCGTATAATGTTGGCGTCCATCCGAGTACATCCGCGAACTCGTCGAAGGAATTGCGCGTGGGTGGCGGCGAAAATCCATCGACTAACGCGAGTGCGTCATCTAATCTCTCCCGAGCCTGTCGTACCGTCGGAGGCGTCGCCTCCCCCATCGCTTCCACGACGGAACTCAGTTCTTCGTAATCACGCTCGAAATGTCCATAGAGTTCGTGGTGGTCAATTAGCCTAAACGTGCCGCCATATCCCATGACTCATCGTTGTGCAAGGCCCCTGATAACGATTGAGTTTGATTCTATATTCGTCGTTCGTTTATATACGAGGGCGTCTGAACGTCTGTTCCGCTTGCTTTCAGAAGTATGGGGAAGTGTTCGTGGTCTATTTCCATAAGAATCCAGTATGGATTTCAGCTACCTGAACAAGGTCGAACAGCGCGAGAGCAGGTAGTCGAAACAGGCGTTTTAGGCTGTATCCGGGCCGCATAGATTCGAGATTCTCTTCCGTTAGCTGTCTTCGTGATTCCCGGTCGATGAACCACGTTACCGCTCTCCAATTTTTACGTAAGCCTATTTCACTACCCACCCATCTAGATACTGGTCAGCGGGTGGTTCTCAGCCCACGCTAGACCAGTAACTATGGAACCACGTATTACCGTCGTTACGTTGGGAGTCAGTGACTTAGAAAAATCCCTCACCTTTTACCGTGATGGCTTAGGTTGGCCAACGGAGGGAATCGTCGGAACGGAGTTTGAGGGAGGAGCAGTCGCCTTCTTCCCTCTGAGTAACGGCTTGCAACTTGCACTCTACCCTAAACATCAAATCGCGGAAGACGCAAACGTCGACGAAACTGCGTCGAGTCCTGCGGAGTTCACTATCGGCCACAACGTCGCGTCGAAAGAAGAAGTCGATGACGTAATGCAGACGGCGGAAGAAGCCGGTGCGAAGATTACCGACTCGCCTCGTGACCGCGAATGGGGCGGGTATTCAGGTCACTTCCAAGACCCGGATGAACACCTGTGGGAAGTAGTCTGGAATCCGCAGTTCGAGATTGCAGAGTAGTCACTCACTCCACCGACTCTTCCTCCGAAAGCGGCAAAGTAGACGAAATCTGTAACGTCAGTTTGAGACCTGAACAAGGTCGAACAGCGCGAGATCAGGTGGCCGAATTCGGCTGTTTCAGAGCCTCTATTGTCGGCCGGTCAGCTAAATCTTCCTTCGGAAGTTGCTCTTTCGTTCCTCAACCGGTGAACGATAACACAGTTCTATAGCCGTCTCGGGCACTAAACCGAAAAGTGACCTTGTGGCGACTGACGTCGGACGTACTAACTCCAATGCGCGTTCCTTCGCGCCCCCGCGCTGCCAACGAGCTTCGACGTATCAGCTCACTCACTGAAATATAATTCAACTAACACTTATTGCGCCTTACCATGACTGGTTCGGTGGAGATCGACACCCCATGAGGGTAGTCGTGGGGTCGTCCCTCCGCCGTTCACCGACGTGATCGGCTACACCGTCACACCCGAACAACGCCCAAATACACTACGAAACCACTATGAAACGAACGTCACGAACGGAAGAACCAGTGGAGAGTGACCGAACGGCAACGGACGGGAACCATCTCGACGTCGACCGTCGCCGACTTCTGAAGGCGGGCGTCGTTACGGCGAGCATTGCTGCCGCCGGAGGTGTCCCTGGAACTGCCAGAGGGCAATCGACCGGCTGGGACGATACCACGCTGACCGATCAGCTGGAAGTCGTTCGCGAGGCAACGCAGCCGTTCGAACAATTGGAGGCCATGGCCGAAGCCGGGTACGTCAGTGCGCCGATTCCGCTCGTTTGTAGCGAGGGCCTTCACTTCGACAACGCTGCACTCTGGGAACAAGGCGAACTCGACCCCGAAAACCCACAGTCCCTCTTCTACATGGTCGACGAAAACGGGAAACTCAACCTCGGAGGCGCCGAATTCATCCTCCCTACCGAACTGGACGAGAACGACGATCCAAAGGTTCCCAAGCCCGATCTCTTCAACGACGAAAGCGAACCACTGGAGGGTGATCCGCTTCGAGGGACACCGGAGGAGGATGGATACTCATCGAAGATCCTGGAACGGGAATGCACATCTGGGACCTGCACGTGTGGGTGCACGAACGGAACCCCGAAGGCGTGTTCAGCCTGCCGAATTCTCGGTTCTCTAACATGCCCGGTTGTGTCCCCCTCGACGAACTCTAACTACAGTTGCGATCGGTATGCTCTCCGGAAGCAGGGGGCGGTTCAAGGCGAAAGCCTCGGGGTCAAGCCCCAAGGTGATCCACACTGTGCCTTCCGCTCTCGCTTACGTCGACGACGTTCACGTTCTCGTCGAGCGTCAGTTCCAATTCGGCACCCTCATGCTGGAACGTAACTCGAACCCGGGGTGGATCTGTTGCGATGAGTTCATAGTCGATGTCCTCCTTGGGATCTACGTCTCGATATCGCGGTTGGAAACCCCCGCTGTCATCATCATCGTACTGGAGGGGAACCCCGTGGTCGGCGTAGAAGGCTATCACGGTGGGATGGTGCATGACCAGCCACGAGCACGATGGCACATACTCGCCGGAGGCCTTGCAGACGGGACAGCGAAACCGAGCCATCACCTCGTACCGCCGGTCGCAATTTGGACATACCCCCTCGCCCTCGTGGTCGTCACAGACGTGCAGCCACCCCTCCATCGGGCCCGAGCACTCGGCACACACTCCTTCGACCGCGGATTGCAAGTTCCACGTTCCACTGACGAAGGCCGCATTGAGTAGCTCTTCGGGCTCCCGGTCGGTCACGACGGCCGGATTGAGGTTCGCCCCTGCGAGCGTCCCCTCCGGAAACTGACCGCGGTTCCCGAATCGCCCTTCGCACTCGGTACAGACGTGAAAGAACGACTCGTCGCGGTAGGTGACCGCCGTGGGCGCGCCACACACGGGACAGGCCCGGTCGACCTCGGTCGGGGGGAGTTCAGGGTTGTCGAGGCCCGCGCCCGCGATGACCGATTGCACGAGCCGGAGACCGGAGTGCCGGAGTTCGTAGCCGTCGTCGGTCTGCCGGACGAAGTGCCCGACGAGTTGCGTGAGATGGTAGTTGAACTGCGAGCCGTCGCGCATCCCGACGCGTTTGCGCAACTCCGCGAACGAGACGGCGTTCTCTGCTTCAAACGGTTCGTACGCCTCCCAGAGCGCCAGCAGGATCGCCAGCCGGGTCTCGTTCCCCAAGACGGAGAAAGCCTCAGTCGCGCGTGGCCCGGCAGCGCCCGCCGCCGCCTCCAGTGGTGACTCGGTCGAATTCGATTTGTCCATGTGGTACAGTAACATACACCACGATATAAAACGGAGGGGCGAGTGCTGAACACGCACTCTGTCTTCATCAGTAACGGAATGACCAACCTGGCTGGTGATGAAACCGGAGTGCTGAATACAGAGAATGTATTCATCACGAACTAATCCTGTCGTCGTCTAGTGAGTACAGTAACCTTATTCCGACCCAGCCACTGGCTGCATACATAATGGGATACAGAATGGGAGAATCACGGGTTTGCGGTCACACAGTGAAGGGAGGGAATCTCCATGAGTGAGCATGCACCCCCAACCGCCGCTACTGGCGATCCTGTAACGCTCGAGACCGGACTCGAGGCGTTCCGGTCGAGCCCCGAGTTCCACGGTCCCGTCGAGGACCTCGACGGCCACGACTGCAACGATCACTTCGCACAAATCTACGAGAGGCCCGCGGAGAAATTCGAGGCGGCCATTCCGTTCGTTCGCCACGGTCTCGACCAAGGTGAACGAATTGCGTACGTCGTCGACCAGAGCACCGAACCTGAAGTGCGGACGACGTTGCAGGACGCCGGCATCGACGTCGAGGCCGCGCTCGATTCGGGGGCACTGACGTTTTACACTGTCGACGAGACATACCTCCGGGACGGGTCGTTCGACCCCGACGAGATGATCCAGTTCTACGCCGACGCGACCGCCGAAGCCACCGAAGACTTCGAGGCGCTTCGGCTCGTCGCCGAGATGTCGTGGATCGAGGCCGACGACACCACGGTCGAGCAGTTGATGAAGTACGAGTCGAAGATCAACGATCTGTTCGATACCGAGGACGTGCTCGCCATCTGTCAGTACGACCGCGACCTGTTTACACCGGAGGTCATCAACAACATCGTTCGGACCCACCCCCATCTCATCTACGACGGGGCGGCCTGCCACAACTTCTACTATACGCCGCCCGAGGAACTGTTCGGCGACGATGACCTCGCCCGTGAGAACGAGCGGATGCTCTGGACGCTTCGCGAGCGCACCGAGGCGAAGACCGCACTCCAGCAGCGCGACCGATTCTTGGAGGACCTCTACACTATCACCGCAAGTCAAGACCGGTCGTTCGAGGAGAAACTCCACGCCCTGTTCGACCTCGGATGCGAGCAGTTCGACATCGACTTCGGATTCCTCAACCGCGTCGACCCTGCCGACGACCATCTGGAGATCGAATACGCCAGTGGCGACCACGAGCACTACAAGGTCGGCGGCAAACTCCCACTGTCGGACACGTACTGTCAGGCCGCCGTGGACATCAAAGCGGCCGCGAGCATCACCGAGCCCGTCGCCGAGGGCTACGACGACCTCCCCGTCTACGAGGAGTTCGGCGTCGAAGGGTACCTCGGCACGTACATCCCGGTCGACGGCGGTTCCGACCGCACACTCGCGTTCGTCCCCGCCGATGACACCGAAACGGTATCCGTTTCCGAGAAGGACCGGATGTACCTCGAGCTGATAGGACAGTGGGTCGGCTACGAACTCAACCGCCGCCAACGCGAGCGGTGCCTCCGAAAGTGCTACGAAATCACGTCCAATCCCGATTCGTCGTTCGAGGAGAAACTCGAGCAGTTACTTGATGTGGGACGTGAGCAGTTTGGTGTCGAGATGGCCGGATTGAATCACCTTCCATCGTGGGACGGGCCGTTCCGACTGGAGAAGGGCATCGGTTTCGATGTCGACCCCGACGAAGAGCTGTGGACCGACCCGGGTGTTGGGTGCTTCTGTCGGCAGACCATCGAGCAGGACGAACCGGTCGCGATGGCAGACGTCAGTGGCACCGACTGGGCTGAGGACACGATTCACCAAGAGTTCGGCTTGACGAGCTATCTCGGCACCAGGGTGATGAGCGGCGCCGCTCCCTATGGAACGCTCTGGTTCGGGAGTGCGAACTCACGTGACCGTCCGTTCTCGGAAGCTGAACGGACGTTCATCGAGTTGATGGGCCAATGGGTGAGCTACGAACTCGAGCACCGCGAACACAAGCAGGACCAACAGGAACTGTACAGAATCACGGCCGACCGCGACCTCTCGACCGATGAGAAGATAGCGGAACTGCTGGAGTTGGGATGTGAACGGTTCGACCTGCCCGTGGGGATGCTGACCCGCAAGCGCGAGGAGGCGTTCGAAATCACGAAGATGCGCGGCTCTCATCCCGACCTCGATGAGGGGACGCTCACGCCGCCGCTGACCGACAACTACTGTCGCCGGGTCGTTAACACCGGGTCGACGGTCACCGTCGCCGACGCCGGGGAAGCGGGCTGGGATGGGGATGCCCTCTACCACGAGTTCGGCCTCGATTGCTATGCCGGGGTACAACTGACCGTCGGCGACGAGGCCTACGGCACTATCTGCTTCACGGACTTGTCACCCCGAGACGTGGAGTTTACTGAGGCCGGGGAGACGTTCCTCGAGTTGATGGGGCAGTGTGTGAGTTACGAACTCGAACGCAATCACCGGGAAGCCCAACTCGAGCAGAAGACCGACCGGCTCGAATCGTTTGCGAGTATGCTCGCACACGAACTTCGGAATCCCACCATGATCGGCCAGATGTACTGCCACGAACTTCCGGAGGACGCAGCCCCAGAGGCGGTTGGCTACATCACCGAGTCGTTCGACCGGATCGAGGACATGATCGACGTCCTGCTGCTACTCACCCGGGGTCGCGAGGCCGTCGACGAGTGCGCTCCGGTGGGGCCAGCGGACGTGGCCCGCGAGGCGTGGGAGACCGTGGAGACGCTCGACGCGACGCTCGACGTCGACCTCGACCGGACGATACGGATCGACGAGACGTACGTCCGCCACCTGTTCCGGAACCTGCTCGAGAACGCCGTCGAACACGGTGGGAGCGACGTGACCGTCACCGTCGGCGATCTCGATGACGGGTTCTACGTGGCCGACGACGGCGTTGGTATCCCGCCCGATGACCGCGACACGGTGTTCGACGAGGGATACACCACGGCCGCGGACAACGGTGGGACCGGCCTCGGATTGGCGTTCGTCCAGAAGCTCGCCGAAGTGTACGATTGGGACGTTACAGTCACTGAAAGCGAGGCTGGTGGTGCCCGGTTCGAGTTCCGCAACGTTACGTAACGGTAGCTGGTAATACGATTTCTTTATTCTGTCTACAGCCGTAACTGATTCGGCGGTTGTGGATTCTCGAGGTCGGTAGGATGCGGAGATCTCAGTTCGCCCTCGCCGACGGGGCCTTCAGTCGAGCGGCCGGCCCGTAGTGGTGGACTACTGTCGTGCGGTTGTAGACCACCGACCGACCCGTGGACCCCTCGTGGAGGTCACAGGCGACCTCGAATTCGCTTTCTGATCGACAGGCCATTTACCTGTGACGAACGTTAGTTGTTAACTCCTCGCACGGAGTAACGTAGTTTATGAAACGCCCAGACGAGTCGTCGATCGCCGAATTCGACCGCGATACGTTCCGGGAACTGGGACACCGGACCGTGGACCTCATCGCCGACTACTACGAGAGTATCGACGACCGCTCGGTCTACCCCCAGGCTCCCCCCGAGGAAATCGTCGAGGCGTTCGAAGAGCCCCTTCCGGAGGCGGGTGAAGACCCGGAACTGATCCTGGACGCCGTCGAAGAGTTCGTCATCCCGTACGCGACCCACAACCCCTCGCCGCGGTACTTTGGCTTCGTGATGGGGTCGGGTACCCCGCTCGCTCCGCTGGCCGACGCCATCGCAGCGACGGTGAACATGAACACGGGCGGTTGGCACCCGGCACCGTCCGGGACGGAGGTCGAGCGCCGCTGCGTCCAGTGGCTGGCCGAGGCGATCGGATACTCACCCGATCCTGGCGGCCTGCTAACCAGCGGCGGGACGATGGCCAACTTCACCGCCCTTCTGGCCGCACTTCGCGAGCGTACCGATTACGAAACGACCGGTCCCGGGTTGCAGGAGACCGACCGACCACGGTACACGCTTTACATGGCCGATCACGAGGGCCACTCCAGCGTCGTCCGGGTCGCAGACATGCTGAATCTCGGACGCGACGCCGTCCGACGGGTGCCGAGCCACGACGACTTCACGATGGACGTGGCCGCTCTCGAACGGATGCTCGAAGCCGACCAAGCGAACGGCGACGAACCGTTCTGTGTCATCGGTCAGGCGGGCTCTATCAACGTGAGTGCGATCGACCCCCTCGAAGCACTCGCCGACGTCTGCGCGGAGCGTGACCTCTGGTTCCACGTCGATGGAGCCTGCGGGGCGGTGGGGGCGATGGTCCCCGAGTTCGAGTCGCGCTACGACGGGATGGAACGTGCCGACTCCGTGACGCTCGACCCACACAAATGGCTGTTCATCCCCTACGAATGCGGGGCGGTCCTCGTCCGCGATCAGGACGTACTCGCGAAGGCATTCGCGATGGATGCGTCGTATCTTCGGGGGTCGATCGCTGAGACACCGGAGGAGTTCGACTACTACGAGTTCGGACCGCAGATGTCGCGCGGGTTCCGTGCGCTGAAGCTCTGGATGACCCTGAAGCACTACGGACTGAACGGATACCGGACGCTGTTGCGCAAGAGCGTCGACTGTGCCGAGCATCTCGATGCACTCGTCCGCACTCACGACGACTTCGCGACGGTGCAAGAACCGAATCTGTTCATCTACTCGTTCCGCTACGTCCCGGCAGACCTCCAGGAGGTGTTGGCCGACCCGCCGGCGGTCCCGCTGGCGCGGGTCCACCAGTACCTCGACGAACTCAACCAGCGCATCGCAGACGATGTCGTGCAGAGTGGGCTCGCGTTTCTCACGACCACGTCCATCCACGACAGGCGCGCCCTCCGGATGTCGATTTGCAGCCACCGGACGACCGCCGAGGATATCGAGACGGTGTTCGACGGTCTGGCGGAAACCGGAGCGCGGTTGGACGAGGAGTGGCGTGAGAGTTCGAGCCTCCCTGTCTGACCGCGAACTAAGAGACCGGCTACTTCCTCGTGGGCCGTTCGGGTCCGGGACCGTGACGTTCTCCGGGGCGAACGTCTCGATGGTAAAGCCGAGTTCGGTGGGGAACCACCGCCACGCGTCACGAATCGACCGTTCGGATTTCGGCCGCTCGACGAGGTCCGTGAATCCGTGCCCAAACGAGAGAGGAAACGTCGTTCGCTCCTTACTGCTTTCGAGCGACGAGCGAGATGCTCTTCACACCGTACTTCTGGCACGCTCCCTGTGCTTGCTCCGAGATGAACTCGTACTGCGGATTCTCCCTGAGTTCGACGTCGTCGAAGCCGGCGGTTTCGATCATCGACGTGTAGGCGTTGATCTGTTCAGCGCCACCGATGCACGCCGCCCAGAGGTCCGCGTTGGTCCTGATGCTGTCGGGCATCTCCGTCTCGCTGATGATGTCCGAGAGCGCCACCCGTCCGTCGGGTTCGAGTACCCGATTCGCCTCCTCGAAGACGCGCTCCTTCTCGGCGGAGAGGTTGATAACGCCGTTCGAGACCACGACATCGAACGACTCGTCCTCGAACGGCAGGTCCTCGATGTGGCCTTCCTCGAACGACACGCTTTCGATTCCGGCTTCGTCCCGGAGCCGCCTCGCTTTTTCCAGTTGCCCCTCGGTCATGTCGATGCCGGTCACGCTCCCGGCATCGCCGACGCGGCGCTCGGCGACGAAGACGTCCATGCCGGAGCCACTGCCGAGATCGAGCACGCGGTCACCCTCTCGCAGGGCGGCGAGATCGAAGTGAAACCCCACCCCCGCGAACGACTCGACCGCGGGGTCGGGCACCTGGTCGAGTTCCGCCGCCGGATAACCGAGCTGTTCGGCCAGCGCGCGGCCCATCTCGAAGTGGTACTCGTCGCCGGGGGCCTCGGCAACGGCCCGGTACACGCCTTTCACTTGGCGTTCGAGGTCGACCGTGTCAAGTTTCTTTTCCATCTGTGGTTGCTCTCGTCGCGTTACACGACCTGGAGATGGTCCTTCTGAAGCTCCTCGTCCGAGTATTCTCGCCCGTGAACGTCTTTCATGTGTCTCCTGGCCAGTTCGATCGCTTCCGCTTCGTTTTCTGATTGAATGATGAATCGGCAATCGGCTGCTGCCGCCTCACAATCGAGCTTGTGTGCTTTCGCCATCGATGTTGCCTCCCGGCGAGAGACGGTACGAGTGCATCGGTTAGATAGGTATTCCGTGACAGTCGAGCAGCGACTGCCCGCCTTGCAACCGATGAAAGGGCGTCAACAGCTGCAAGCGGGTAGTCCGTCTGCTCGTGAAAGTACAGCTTATCGTCGACCGTGCAACTGATAAAACCGGGAAGGAAGCGCTACGTTTCGGCGTCCGCGCCGGTTTCTACTGGCTCGGATTCGGACTGGAACCCCCAGTATGCGAGTGCGGCCCCCGCCACGAACACGATCGTAGCGAGGTAGATCGGCCCGAGGTGCGTCAACCAGTCGTGGCTGAAGAGGTCCATGTAGTGCATCGGAAGGGCGAGGCCCAGTCCGACCACGGCTGCGACGACCGCAGCCGCCCACGCCCACAATAGGCCGCTTCGCACGCCGTACCACGCCAACGCTACGATCGCGATTCCCGTGGAGATGATGAACGCGGCGGTCGCAACGTGGAGATGATCGATGTAGTGCACGACGGCGGGGTCGATCGCGTTGAGCTCCGCCCTCGTAACCCCGTTCAGAGTCGCGACGCCGAGTTCGAAGCCGGTGCCGAAGAACGTTCTGGCGAGGAAGACCACCCCGTAGCCGATGAAGGCAACGCCCGCGAGCGCCATCAGGAGCGAGCCGAGCCGTTCCCTGCGCCCGAGTTCGTAGTCGGTCTCCCGACGGTCGACTGTTGCTTGGTTTACGCTCATGGTATCACCGAGGGATGCTACGAGACAGGAGCTTGTGTAGGCATCTAGCGGGTTTCGGGCAACCCCTGGGCGTCTTTCATCGGCTGCAATGTGGGCCTCGACTGCAAGCCGGGGCTGGCCGTCGTGCGGTTCGCCGCGTCGTCCGCGCTCGTCGCCCGTACCGAGCGCCGTGGACGGCGCTGCACCCAGGAACGTAGTCGTCGGGCAGTTCTCGACTACGCTCCCGATGCCCGTGAAGTGATTCCGCGATCGTTTTCGAGAGCGATCGTTGGCGTCTTTCGCCGGTAGAACGTGAAGATGGATTCCGCCCACTCGCGCGCTTCCGGGGCGTCGGCATCGACCACGACCTGGACCGTCCCGCTGGTGGAATCGTAGCCGATTATCGCGATTCGGTCGTCGAAGATTCCGACGCCGTAAGGCGGCAGGTTGTCGTGTACCCACACCGTGAGGTTGTCGCTCTCTAGAGCCTCGACGAACTGCTCGGAGTACGTCGAGCGGATGTGTTTGACGACACTCGGCGGATCGACGATCTCCGTGTGCATGCCATCGACGATTCGCTGACAGAGTTCGTCTTTACATGGCTCGAGCAAGGCCAGGTCGAACCCGACGAACCGCAACCGGTCCGTCTCCCGGAGCAGGGACAGAAATCGGTTCACCGGGCGGTACGGGTCGTCTACCTCGGCGACCGTCACGACCGCATCGGACACCATTTCGACGGTGAAGCCGCTTGCCTCGCTCGGAAGCCACTGCCAGACGTTGCGGAGGGTCTGCTCCGTTTCGACCCGGTCGATCAGTTCCCACATCCCCGCCGCGATGAACGCACCCAGTTGTGTCGCCTCGTAATGCTGTCCCTCCCTGCGAATCCAACGTCGGTCTTCGAACGCGCGCAGCGTGCGCCCGATCGTGGACTGGGACACGCCGGTGATGGCCCGGAGGTCGGCCCGGCTCTGGGGCCGCCGGGCCAGTGCGGCGAGCGCGGTGACGCGGTGTTCTGACCGCGCGAGGAACTCGACGTCGTCGAGCGGAGTGCTCGTGGTGCGCGGTGGCATGGTATCTGTACGCATGCCGACGATATAACAGTTTTGTCCTCGATAACGGCGTTTCTAGCCCGTACACCGAGACGATCCCCGCTGCCCCGTCGTTTCACTCGTTCGACGGATTCGTACGGACGGCGATAGCTGGACGACCTCGACCCGTCGGCGGGGTACAGTAGTCACGCTCGTTCGCGCCACTCCCGACGGAGGAGTCCGTACTGGACCATGTCGCGGTACTCGCCGTCGACGAACATGAACTTGCGGCGGCGTCCCTCCTCGGTGAACCCGAGCGACTCCAGCAGACCGCGGGAGGCGTCGTTACAGTCGTAGGCCCCCGCACCCACGGCGGGGGTGTCGTACTCTCGGAAGACGTACTCGACGACGAGCGAGACGGATTCCGCGCCGTAACCCTCGCCGCGAACGTCCGGAACGAGCCAGTAGCCGAGTTCGGGGCGTTTCCAGTCGGCGTCCGAAACGCTCACCTGGCCGATTGGCGTCACGTCGTCTTCGTCGGGTCGACCGGGACCGGCGTCGTCGTCGAGACAGACGAGGAACCGGTCCGTCCCCTTCTCGTCCGACACGTCGATCTGCTCCCGGTTCCTGAGAGGATTGCCGAGCGGATACCGGATCTCGGGGTTAGCGCTGGCGCGCTGGAGGAACGGAACGTCCTCGCTCTCGACCGTCCGGAGCGTGACCCGCTCGCCACTCGTGATGCGTGCGCCTGGCATGAGTACAGGGGAGCGGGGGTCCACAATACGCTTTCTGTATCGGACCGGAACGGATAGAGTCCTCCCACGAGGCGCGGCGGGTAACGGCGCTGCATCTCTCGGAGATGCGCTAGCGGTTTACTCACCGCTGGTGATTCGTCGGGCCGGCGAACGGAAGTCGGTCTCCCCGCTCTCCGTCGCTCCACCGCGTTCGACTCGGTCGGGTCGACCGACGTTCTCGGACACGACGATACGGGGAGAACAGCCACCTGGCCGGAGCCCCTCACCGTATCCGCTTATGGAACGAGGCGGCGTGTCTCCCTTCTATGACCGATTCGAACAGCGACGAGTTCGACCCGACAGCGTCAGACCAACGGGAGATAGGCCGAGAAATGGTCGACGAAAGTACGGGCCTCGGGTCGGTGATGGCTCACGCCTATCGCGGAGAACTGGACCGAGTGGGGACGTGGCGCCAGCGCCTCGACCAGACGACGACGTGGGCGGTGACCGTGCTGGCCGCGATACTGACGTGGGCGTTTTCGAGTCCCGATAACCCCCACTACATCTTGCTGATCGGGGTCGTCGTCGTCACCATCTTCCTGGGCATCGAAGCCCGGCGGTACCGGGACTACGACGTCTTTCGCTCGCGCGCCCGGCTCCTCCAAGAGAACCTGTTCGCAAACGCCCTCGATCCGTCCCAGGGCGTCGAAAGCCACGACTGGCGGGTGAAACTGAGCAGGGACTATCGCAGGCCGACGCTGAAGGTCTCGTTCTACGAAGCACTCGCGAACCGCCTTCGGCGCGTGTACCTCGCCTTGCTCGGTGTCCTGGTCGCCGCGTGGGTCTTCAGGATTACAGCGTTCGCGCCGCGCCAGGACTGGCTGGCAACCGCCGGAGTCGCCCGTATCCCCGGGATTGCCGTGGTCGTCGTCGTCGGCGCGTTCTACGTCGCGCTACTGGGCCTCGCGTTCTGGCCCCGAGAGCGTCACGCCAAAGGCGAATTCCGCGAAGGGGACACGGGCGAATGGAAAGAGACGGACCGATGATCCGTTGCCGTACCGAGCACGACTCGCGGACGAACGAGGGAAACGGTCAGTAGCGCGTTTCGGCGGTGTTCCCCGACTCTCTCGTGCTACGCGGGGCGTCCGAACCAGACCGGACGCCGACGGAAGTCGACCGACACCATCGGTCGAACCGTCGCGGAGCGACTCCCACTGCAGGCTACCGGCGGGACGGTTCTTCGGTCCGTAGTCTTCGGAACGAGAGATTTTTCCAGATGTGTCGAAAAGGAAAATCGGATGAGCGACGACGATGCAAACGCTGACGAAACAGTTCGCGAAGCTATCGAGCACTCGCGTCACGGCGCACCCGCCGTCGGATCGGTCGTCCGGGACCGGTTCGAAACTCACGAGGTGTTCCAGCGGATTCTCGCTGCCGCCGACGAGGAGGCCACGACCGGGGACCGGGAGCTGTTCTTCAGTGCCCTCGCGGCCGGATTCGCGATCACGATCACCTACCTGCTGTACGCCTCGCTGACCGCTGCCACAGGCGGTGACCCCGTTCTGAGCGCACTGCTCTACCCGCTCGGATTCATCTACATCATCCTCGGCGGATACCAGTTGTACACGGAGAACACGCTCCCGCCGGTGGTGCTCGTGCTGGAGCGACTGGCGAGTCTCCCTCGGCTGCTCCGGATCTGGGCGATCGTCCTCGTCGGTAACTTCGCTGGCGGCGGCCTGGGTGGGGTCGTGCTGGCAACGACCGGCGTCCTCTCGCCGGACGCGGCGGTCGCCGCCAGCACCATCGCGACGAAGGGCATCGAGACGCCGTTCTGGGATCTGTTCTTCAAAACTTGCTTCGCCGGGCTGATCGTCGCCGGTGTCGTGTGGATCGATTACGCCGCCCGTGACACCATCTCTCGATTGGTTCTTGTGTACGTGGCGTTTCTCGCCATCCCCTTCGGGAACCTGTTCCACGTCGTCGTCTCGTTCACCGAGGTCGTGTATCTCGTCGTCGGCGGGCAGGCCGCGCTCGTCGGGTCCCTGGTGGACTTCGTCCTGCCGGTGCTGCTCGGCAACACCGCTGGCGGCGTCCTGCTCGTGACCGTGGTCAACTACTTCCAGACGACGTCGGAACGACGCAAGATGGCCCGAACGGACGCTGCCGACCGGCGACTGTCGGTCCGGGACTGGTTCCTCGGACGAGGGGAGAATCGGTCGTACGTTCCGGACGGCTGGAACGGAGACGGCGGGTCGCATCGCCACGACGACTGATCGGTCCCGTTCGACGGAGCCGAACGCGAGGTCGGCGGGCTAATTTCCGGCGGCCGTCTCGAACGGGACTACTTTTCTGCGAGTGTCCACACGGTCGACCCGATGAGCAGCCTCCTCGTCCCGTTCGTCGTAGCGCTGATTTCGACCGGCGTCATCTGGAAGGCGAGCGAACTTCTCGAACGGTCCGCCGAACGTCTCAGCAAGCACTACCGCTTGCCCGTCGCCGTCCACGGAGCCGTCGTCGTCGCCGTCGGGTCGAGCTTTCCGGAACTCAGCTCCGTCGTCGTCAGCACGGCCCTCCACGGGGAGTTCTCGCTCGGTCTCGGCGCTATCGTCGGGAGCGCCATCTTCAATCTCCTCGTCATCCCGGCCGTGTCCGCGCTCACCAGCGAGAAACTCGAAGCGACCCGCGACATCGTCCACAAGGACGCTCAGTTCTACATCATCAGCGTCCTGGTCCTGTTCATCACGTTCGCGCTCGGTGCAACCTACGTGCCCGGCGGGACGAACAGGGTCGCCATCCTCACCCCCACGCTCGCGCTCCTCCCCCTCGCCACGTACGGCGTCTACGTCTTCCTCCACTACCAGGACACCCGCGAGCACGCGAGCACCGACCACGTCGACGTGGAACCGCGTCGCGAGTGGACGAAGCTCGCGGTCGCTCTCGTCTTCATCGCCGTCGGCGTCGAAGGTATCGTCCGCGCTGCTCTCAGCTTCGGCGCGATTCTCGACACGCCGAGTTTCCTCTGGGGGTTGACCGTCATCGCCATCGGGACGAGTCTCCCCGACGCGTTCGTCAGCGTCCGCGCCGCCAGAAACGACGAGAGCATCACCAGCCTGACGAACGTCCTCGGGAGCAACACGTTCAACCTCCTCGTCGCCATCCCGGTCGGCGTCCTCATCGCCGGGTCGGCGACCATCAACTTCCTCGTCGCGGTCCCGCTGATGGGTTTCCTCGGGTTCGCCACTCTGGTGTTCGTCGTCTTCACCCGCACGCACCTCGAACTCACCGAACGGGAGGCGTACGTCTTCGTGGCCCTGTACGCGGCGTTCCTCCTCTGGATGGTGCTCGAAACGGTCGGCGTCGTGGAGACCGTCCACGGCCTCTGAACCCGGGCCGACGCTCGGGCGAGCGGAGTCGGGGCGGACTCGACTTTGGGGTCGCCGACTCTTCTGGAGAGTCGCCGGTCGGAGCGACCCGGCAGAGCGGTCGCCTGGCGACCGGTCCGACGCCGTCGCCGGTCGAACTCCATCGCCGGGATTTCGGCAGACGACGTCGACGGACGGGTCAGTACTCCCAGAGTCGCTCGACCCGCGAGCCGATTTCCGGGTGGTCCTCGCGCAGCGCCTCGACGTCCGTCTCACCGTCGACGTTGACGACGTGGACCTGCCCGCGGCGCCCGGAGTACGCGTCCTGGAAGTCGTACACGACGCCGATGACGTCGACCGCCGACGGGACTTCGTCGCTCTCGACGAGGAACTCGACCTGCCTGTCGACGTTGTACTCGACGAGCCGGTTCACGGCCTCCGTTCGGCTCAGGTCCGCGGGGAGCGACTCGACCCCCGATTCGAGTCGAGGCTTCAACAGTTCGAGACAGTGGTCGATACCCGGCGGTTCGGATATCCCGCCGGTCAGGTCGTCGTACGTCGCCGTGACGGCCCCACAGCCCGTGTGTCCGACGACGACGACGGTGTCCGTCCCCGTGTGTTCGACGGGATAGAGGACGTCTCCCGAGACCGCCTCGCCGGATTCGGTCCGCTGAACGACCCGGTTTCCGATGTTACTGCACGTGAAGATGCGTCCGGGCCGGTCGTTCCCCCACATGTGGTCCTGCAGGACGCGCGAGTCCGAGCAACAGACGGTGACCACGTCCGGTCGTTGTGAGTCCTGTACGTCGTCGAACCGGGACTGGAACTCGTTCGCGTGGTCCGAATTGCTCCGCAGTAGCTCGACGAATCCTCGATGCATAGTTGGAGCGAATAACGCCTTCGGATATATTCCTTGCTTCTACCGTCTCCACGAAGGGGCGACTTTTCGGTCGCGTCGGTCGAGGTGCGTGTCGTTCGGACCGTCGGTCGCGGTGCGGCGCGGTCGTCCCGGCAACGACGAGAACGGCCTGACGGACGGTCGGCTGCAGGTCGCATCTCTGCTCGAGAAGGGAGACACCGGTGGCCCTGGCCGTCTTTTATTGACCACAGGGGTGTATCTCACGGAGAGCTACGATGGTTTCGTTTCTCGTACTGTACGGAACCGGAGAGGGACAGACGGCGAAGGTCGCCGAGCGAATCGCCGAGGTGCTCGTCGAGCGCGGCCACGATGCCACCACCGTGAACGCCGACGAGGTTTCGACCGACTTCGACGTCGAGGAGTTCGACGCAGCGTGTATCGGCGCGTCGATCCACGTCGGAAAACACCAGCCGGCGGTGCGGAAGTTCGTGAGCGCCCGGCGCGACGCGCTGGCGGCGCGACCGACGGCGTTCTTCCAGTTGTCCATGTCCTCCGCGGTGACCGACGAGACGCGACGGGCGGAGGCGGCGGGGTACGTCGATGCGTTTCTCGAGGAGACCGACTGGCACCCCGACCGGATCGGTCTCTTCGGGGGTGCGCTTCGCTACTCGAAGTACGGCTTCCTCAAGCGACTGATGATGAAACGAATCGCGAAGGAGGCAACCGGCGATACCGACACGTCCCGCGACTACGAGTACACCGACTGGCACGAAGTCGAATCCTTCGCTGACGACTTCGCAGCGTTCGTCGAGGGGCGCCTCGGCGTGACGCCATCCGAGGCCAGTGGCGTGGAAGGGACCGAGTGACCGTGTCCGGCGACTTGCTCCCGCGTTCGTACGTCCTCGCTTCGCTGGCGACGCTGGTGCTGACGGTCGTCGCGACCGTCGTCGGCCTGTTCGTCCCCGGCTTCTACCGCGACGCGCCGGTGTTGCTCCCGCAGGTTTACGGCCAGGACCTGCTGACGCTCGCCGTCGCCGTCCCCGCACTGGCCGCGTCGCTGTACTTCGCCACCCGCGGGTCGCTCCGCGGATACGTCGTCTGGCTCGGCGTGACCGGGTATCTGCTGTACACCTACGCCTCGTACGCGTTCATGACCGCGTTCAACGAACTGTATCTCGTCTACACGACGCTGCTCTGGTTGACGCTGTTCACGTTCGTCGGCGGAATGGTCCGACTGGACGCTGCCGCGCTGAAACGAGCGGTCGGTGAGACGTCGACCCGGCCGTACGTCGCCTTCCAACTGCTGCTGGTCGTGCTGATAGCGCTCCTGTGGCTATCGGAAATCCTCCCGGCGACCCTCGCGGGGACGACGCCGTCGAACATCGCCGAAGCCGGCCTCCCGACGTCCGTCATCTACTCGTTCGACCTCGGCATCGTCGTTCCCGCCTTCGCCCTCTCGGCGTACTGGCTCCGGAAACGCCGGCCCTGGGGGTACGCGTTCACGGCCGTCCTGCTCGTGAAGGTCGCCACCCTCGGTGGGGCCGTGCTGGCCATGGCTCTCTTCATGATTCGTGACGGTCAGGCCGCCCCGGTACCCCAGATCGCCATCTTCGGGGCGTTGACCCTCGCAAGCGTGCTTCTGATGGTTCGGCTCCTCGCGTCCATCGGTCCCGAATCAGCTTCTCCGTCGACCGCTTCGGCTACCGACACCGGCCACGAGACGTGACTCCGTCCGACCCGAGCAGCGTACGGCAAGCGCCGAAGAGGTCGGAACGCAGCGCGAGCCTTACGGGCGGTCCGGTCCGCCCCAGACGTTTTTCGGCCGAACGCCGTAACGTCGGACGATGAATCTACTGATGCGCGCGATGACGTACTATCCGTACGTCTTCCACCCGGCCGTGCTGGTCGGCGGCGGGTTCGTCCTCACCATCCACTACGAGTGGAGCCGTCAGGACGTCGGTCGCTCGACGCTCTGGCGGCGGCTCGGAGCGTTCCTCGTCGCGGGGGTGCTCTCGCTCGCCCCGACGGCGGTCTACTCGCTCGTCACCGGCACACCGCCGGCGAAGCTCACGCAGGGAAACGCCTGGCAGGTCGACGCGCTGGTCGCGAGCGGCCTGTTCGTGGCCGCCGGCGCGACCTGGTATCTCTGGCGGCGGTTCGACTGGGGAGAACTCGTCCCCCGCGCGGCGGAGATACTCGCCGTCGTGACGGTCCCCTACGTCCTGCTGTCGCCGTTCTGGAACGTCTCGGGACACGTCCTCCTCTCGGTGATGCCGACGCTCTATCTCACGCTCGTCGACAGGAAGTTCTGGCCGCTGCTCGTCGTCCCTGCGGTGATGGTTCCGAATCGGGTCCTCGTCGAAGCCCACACCTGGGTGCAGTCAGTCGGTGCGTTCGTCCTCACCGCCGTCATCGTGGCGACGCTCTACCGGTTCCAGGCCGGGGGACGACCGTCGACGGACCGCCAGCGACGGGGGGAGACGAACGGGTAACGACGCCGCCGGACTCCGGGCGTCCCGGATAGCGGAACGTCTCGCCCCGTGCCGGAGCTTTTACCGCGGACCGTGCGAACTCCGACGCATGGCTTCCGAGTTTCGCTCCGTCGACGGACTCCGAGACGCGCTCGCCGCCGCGTCCTTCGACCGTCCGCCGGCTATCGTCTGTAACGCTCACGTCACCGGGTTGAGCGTCGCCCGCGCGCTCTCCGCTCACGACGTGCCCGTCGTCGCCATCGACCGCAACGGTCGGGGCGTCGCACCGTACTCCGACGCGGTGGACTTCGCGGGGCGGGTGACCTACCCCCTCGACGACCGGGACGGGTTCCGGGAGGACGTGGAGGCGCTGGCGGCGGAGACCGGCCACGAACCGGTCGCGTTCGGTTGCATGGACGAGTGGGTCCACGCCTTCGCCGGCGCGGACCCGGAGGGCGTCCGCCTGCCGTTCGCCGGCCAAGAGACCGTCGACGCCGTCCTCGACAAGGAGTCGCTGTACGCCACCGCCGAGGAACTGGGGGTGCCGTACCCCGAGACGTACCGGCTCTCGGAGACGGACCCGGACGACGCGGCGGACGCGCTCGGGTTCCCGCTTATCGTCAAGCCCGCCCGCAAGCGGGAGTTCGAGGAGGCGGTCGGGACGAACGTCATCGAGGTGGCGGACCGCGAGGAGTTGCACGACGTGGCCGCGATGGCCCGCGAGCACGGCATCCGCGTGATGGCCCAGGAGAAGGTGCCCGTCGTCACGGGAGAGGACCGCTCGCTCGCCTCCTACGTCCCGCGGGACGGCGACCCGGTCACCTTCGTCGGGAACGCCCGGGTGCGCTACCCGCGAGCGTTCGGCACGTCCTGTCTCGTCCGGCGCACGGAGACCCCCGAGGTGCGGGAGCGCGCGCTGGCGGTCCTGGAGGAGACGGGATACTACGGCATCAGCGAGGCCGAGTTCGTCTACGACGGCGACCGCGAGGAGTACGTTCTGCTCGACGTCAACACCCGTCCGTGGAAGTGGATCAGCCTCCCCGTCGCCGCCGGTGCGGACCTGCCGTGGGCCGCCTACGCCGAGGCCGTCGGCGAGACGTTCCGGACCGGCCAGCCGCGAGACGCGACGTGGGTGTATCTCGCGGACTACCTCCGGTTGCTCGCAAGCGATGCCGGTTTCTCTGACGTGCTCGGCCAGGCCGAGTGGCAGTCGCTCCTCTCGGGCGCGTTCGAGACGGAGGCCGGGTTGACCACGGGCGTCTACCGACCGAGCGACCCCGGCCCGGCGTACCGCCTCCTGCGTACCGAGACGGGGAGCGCCGAGTACTACTGCTCCTGCTAACCGGAAACGACCGTCGAAACGGAACCTCGTTATCGACTACCGGTGGAGAAAACTATTCAGATCCTCGACCGTTTCTCCATCCGCCACCGAATCTGCCGTCTTCCTCCCGTCGAATCGGGGCTCTGACGATACCTAGGTAATACTCGAACTTGCCACAAGCATGATTAATCTGTATTGTATTGGAGAGGGTGATGAAGGGCGAGTCGCGAGTCCTCTCGATGGTCGACGGGTGGCACGTTATCGTAGCCCTCGGAGGATTGTACGTCGCGCTCGCTGCTTTCTGGCCGTTCACGCCACTCGTCGGAGAGAGGACGCTCAACGAGGTCCTGATGATCTCCGTGCTGACCGCCGTCCCCGGATTCGTCCTCCTCTACAGCGGCTATCGGTTGCCGGGGACCGACATCAGGCCCGGCCTCTCCGCCACCGTCGTCCGGTGGTGTCTGGGAAGCATCGGAGTGATGCTCGGCATCCTCCTCTTCGTAGCGTTCGCGGCCGACCTCAACGACCCCGTCGCGAACCTCTTCATCCTCACGGCACTCGCCAGCGTCGCCGGACTCGGAATGGGAATCCACGACGCGCGGGCCAGAACCCGGGCGCTCAACGCCGAGGAGCGACGGCGGGAGGCGGAACGCTACAGCCAGGAACTCGAACGCTACGAGACCATCGTCGAAACCGTCAACGACGGCATCTACGTCGTGGACGAGGACGATCAGTTCACGCTGGTCAACGAGGCGTACGCCGAGATGGTCGGGTACGACCGCGACGAACTCATCGGGGCGCACGCGTCGCTCGTCGTGGAGGAGGACGTGGACCGACTCGCCGACGAGATTCACCGCGACGTCGCGGCGGGCGACCGCGAGACGAGCACGTACGAGGGGACGCTGGAAACGGCGTCCGGGGAGACCATCGAGGTCGAAGCGACCGTCGCGGGGTTCCCGGACCAGGGGGACGCCGGACACGACTTCGTCGGCGTCGTCCGCGACGTCACGGAGCGCAACGAGCGCGAACTGCGACTCGAACGACAGAACGAGCGACTGGACAGCTTCGCGAGCATGGTCGCCCACGAACTCCGGAACCCCGTCATGATCGGCCAGATGTACTCCCACGAGCTTCCGGCGGACGCGGCCCCGGAGGCGGTCGACTACGTCACGGAGTCGTTCGACCGCATCGAGGACATAATCGAGGCCATGCTGGTGGTGACGCAGGGGAGCGAGGCGGTCTCCGAGAGCGCTTCGGTACCGCTCGCAGATGCGGCACGCAGCGCGTGGGAGAAAGTCGACGCGTCCGACGCGACGCTGGAGGTGCTGGTCGACGGCACGATACGGGCCGACGAGACGTACGTCGAACATCTGTTTCGCAATCTCTTCGAGAACGCCGTCGACCACGGCAGGGCGGACGTCGCTATCACGGTCGGCGAACTCCCGACCGGATTCTACGTGGAAGACGACGGCCCCGGCATTCCGGCCGACGAACGGGAGACGGTGTTCGAGGTAGGGTACACGACGGCGGCAAACCACGGGGGAATGGGGCTGGGACTGGCGTTCGTCGACGAACTGGCGGGCGTGTACGAGTGGACGTGTGCGGTGACGGACGGCGACGCCGGCGGGGCCCGGTTCGAGTTCACGAACGTGCGAGACGTCTAGCGCAGTCGAGTGACGCCCCACGCCGTCCGGGTTCGAGCGACACAGACGCCGGAGGGTCTCGCCGGCTTCCCGTCACACTTCGTCCGTCGGACGCCAGTTTCGAGGGATGACCGACGACCGGATGCACCTCAACCTGTTCACGATGAACGCCGTTGAGCACGTGACGGCGGGCAACTGGCGGACGGCGGGCGACCAGTCCCACCGGTACACGGACACCGAGTACTGGCAGGAGGTCGCGCGCCTCGCCGAGCGCGGCGGGTTCGAGGCCGTGTTCTTCGCGGACGTTCGCGGCGTCTACGACGTGTACGGGGACAGCCGTGACACCGCAATCGAGAAGGCGGTCCAGACGCCCGCGAACGACCCGGAACTCGTCGTGCCGGCGATGGCGTCGGTGACCGACCACCTCGGGTTCGCCGTCACGCGCTCGACGACGTACGTCCACCCCTACCAGCTCGCCAGGGAACTGTCGACGCTCGACCACCTGACCGACGGCCGACTGGCGTTCAACGTCGTCACCTCCTACCTCGAGTCGGCGGCGGAGAACCTCGGGCTGGACGAGCGCATGGACAGACAGGAGCGCTACGACCGCGCCGACGAGTTCCTCGGCGTCTGTTACGCGCTCTGGGAGGACAGCTGGGAGGACGACGCCGTCGTCCGCGACGCCGACGCCGGGATCTACACCGACCCCGAGAAGGTCCACGCCGTCGACTTCGAGGGCGAGCGCTTCTCCGTTCCCGGCCCGCACAGCTGCGAACCCTCGCCGCAGCGGACGCCCGTGCTCTTCCAGGCCGGGTCGTCGGACCGCGGCCGCGAGTTCGCCGCGCGGAACGCCGAGGCGCTGTTCGTCAGCCAGCCGACCGAGGAGGGCGTCCGGAGCTACGTCGACGACCTGCGCGACCGCGCGGAAGACGCCGGCCGTGACCCCGCCGACCTCCGCTTCTTCCCGGGCATCGCGCCCGTCGTCGGCGAGACGGAGGCCGTGGCGCAGGCGAAGTACGACCGCTACCGCGAGAACGTCGACACCGAGGCCACCCTCGCCCTCCTGGGCGGGTTCATGGACCTGGACTTCTCGGAACTCGACCCGGACCAGCGCGTCGAACACATCGAGACCGACGCCATCCAGGGCGCGGTGAACGCCCTGACGAAGCACGCGCCGGAGCGCGACTGGACCGTCCGCGAGGTGGCGGAGTTCTGCGGTCTCGGCTCCACCTCGCCCGTGGTCGTCGGGAGCCCCGAGCAGGTCGCCGACGAACTCCAGCACTGGTTCGAGGACGTGGGCGTCGACGGGTTCAACGTGAAAGAGGTAGTCCGGCCCGGAACGCTGCGGGACTTCGTCGACCTCGTCGTGCCCGAACTGCGTGAGCGCGGACTGCTCCGCGAGGAGTACGACGGAGGGACGCTCCGCGAGCGGATGTTCGGCCGGCGACGCCCGCCGGAGGGGCATCCGGCGAAACGCGAGTAAACGAACTCCTTTTACCGGAAACGTGCCAACTCGGTACCGATGAACGTACTCGTCGTCGGTGCCGGCGCGATGGGTCGCTGGTTCGCGGAGAGCGTCGACTGCGAGGTGGCGTTCGCGGACGCGGACCCGGAAGCCGCCGCCGACGCCGCGAGCGAGGTGGGCGGTCGCGCGGTCGCGCTCTCGACCGACGAGACCTTCGCGGCGGTCTGCGTCGCCGTGCCGATGCCGGCCGCGAGGGAGGCCATCGCCGAGCACGCCGGGAACGCCGAGGAGGCGCTGGTCGACGTGACGGGCGTCATGGCCGACCCGGTGGCGGCGATGGCCGAACACGCGCCCGACCGCGAGCGCGCCAGCCTCCACCCGCTCTTCGGGCCGGAGAGCGCGCCGGGCAACGTCGCCGTCGTCGTCGACTCGTCGGGGCCGGTCACCGACGAACTGCTCGCCGCGCTGGCGGCGCGGGGCAACGACCTCGTCGAGACGACGCCGGAGGAGCACGACGACGCGATGGAGACGGTGCAGGCGAGCGCACACGCGGCGGTGCTCGCGTTCGCGCTCGCGGCCGGCCCCGTCCCGGACGGCCTGACGACGCCGGTGTACGACCGCCTCGCGGAACTCGCCGACCGGGTCGGGGGCGGCGACGCCCGCGTGTACGCCGACATCCAGTCGGAGTTCGACGGCGCGGACGGCGTCGCGACGGCGGCGCGTCGACTGGCGGACGCCGACCCCGAGACGTTCGAACGGCTCTACGAGGAGGTGGGGGAATGAACGCCGACCAGCGCGAGGGAGTCGTGTCGAACGCGAAGTACCTCCGGAGCGTCCGCCCCGTCGACCCCGAGGAGGTGAGCGACTACGTGGCGGGCCAGCCCCACCCCGCGGCCGTCCGGCAGGTGCTCCGCGAGGAGGCGGTCGAACTCGGTCTCGTCGAGCGCGAGGACGGCACCTTCGAACCCGTCCCCGAGGAGCCGGTCCCCCACGAGTTCCGCGGCGTCGAGGCGTTCCCGGACGGGTACGCCCGTCGGCTGGAGGACCTGCTCGTCGAGGCGTTCGGGCCGGGGTGGCCCGACGGCGAGTCCGGCGACGCGCTCCGGGAGACCATCCGCCGCCTGAAGGAGGACTACTTCGCACAGAACCCCGTCGCGTACGACGAGGACGTGGCGCTCGGGTACGCCGTCTACCACCTGCCGGACTACTACGCCGTCGTCCAGTACGTACTCGCGACGCTGACCGAGCGCGGCCTGCTCCCCCGTCGGCTCCGGGTGCTCGACGTCGGGGCCGGCGTCGGCGGGCCGGCGCTCGGCCTGCACGACTTCCTGCCGGACGACGCCCTCACGGAGTACCACGCCGTCGAACCCGGCGACTCCGCGGACGTGCTCGACGCCCTGCTGGAGGAGACGGGGCGGAACTTCCACCCGACGGTCCACCGCGAGACGGCGGAAGCGTTCGACCCGGACGGGGAGTACGACCTCGTCCTCCTCGCCAACGTCCTCAGCGAACTCGACGACCCCGAGGCGGTCGTCCGGAAGTACCTCGATGCACTCGCCGAAGACGGCTCGCTCGTCGCCGTCGCGCCGGCCGACCGGAACGCGAGCATCGGCCTGCGCGAGGTCGAACGCGCGGTGACCGACCGCGCGACGGTGTACGCGCCGACGCTGCGACTGTGGCCCGGCGAGCAGCCCTCGGACCGGTGCTGGTCGTTCGACGTCCGGTCCGACATCGACGTGCCAGCGTTCCAGCGACGACTGGACGGGGGGAGTCGAGCGAGCGACGGGGACGACGCGCCCGGCAGCGGCGAGTTCGTCAACGCGGACGTGCAGTACTCCTACTCCATCCTGCGGCTCGACGGGACGCGTCGCCGGGACCTGACCGCCGACCCCGGCCGGTTCGCGAAGATGGCCGAGACGGAGCGCCACGTCACCCGGCGGGTCGACCTCGTCGCGGTGAAACTCAGCCACTCGCTGTCGGAGTCGGACGCCGAAAACGAGGTGTACCGGGTGGGCGACGGGAGTCAGGAGGAAGACCACTTCGCGGTGTTGACCAGGGAGACGGCGCTGAACCGGGCGTTGCGGGAAGCGGCGTACGGAGACCTGCTCGCGTTCGAGGAGGTGCTCGTGCTCTGGAACGACGACGAGGAGGCGTACAACCTGGTCGTCGACGAGGAGACGGTCGTCGACCGCCTCTGACGGCTAGTTCCGCAGCGGATTCTGGCGCACCGACTCGTAGTACACGCCGAACTTGCCCGCGTCGTTCGGCGACAGCGGAATGTCCTTCTGTGCGAGTAGCTCCACCGTCCGTTTCGGTTCGCATTCGAACCAGATGGAGAGGACGTCCACGTTGCGCTGGGCGTACTCGTAGTTGAGCTCGAGCGTTCGTGCGTCTATCGTGTCTCCCTCCGCCATGTCCATCTAGACGAACAGAGCGTTTCGGCTTAAATCCCACTGATATTTTGATTATGTATAGTAGTAACGATGCCGATTCGCCGCTCCTCCACCCCTCTCGTGACCGACAGCGATGCACTTTTGCGGTCCGCCTCCGACTCCGTTGACATGGCCGACCCCGCGGAAATACTGTTGACGAACGACGACGGTATCGACAGTCCCGGCATCCGTGCGCTGTACGAGGCGCTCCAGGAGGTGGGCAACGTCACCACCGTCGCCCCGGCGACGGACCAGAGCGCGGTCGGACGTGCGATGTCCTACGAGGTCGAGGTCGAGGAGCACGAACTCGGCTACGCCGTCGCCGGCACGCCCTCCGACTGCGTCGTCGCCGGCCTCGAAGAACTCGGTCCGTATCCGGACATCGTCGTCTCGGGGTGCAACGAGGGCGCGAACATGGGCGCGTACGTCCTCGGACGGTCGGGGACGGTCAGCGCCGCCGTCGAGGCGGCGTTCTTCGGCGTTCCCGCCGTCGCCGTCTCGCTGCACGTCCCGAACCACATGTGGCCGTACGACACGAGCGTGGAGGAGTACGCGGACGCCGCCCGCGTCACGAAGTACCTCGTCGAGCACGCGCTCGGGGCGGGCGTGTTCGACCAGGCGGAGTATCTGAACGTCAACGCGCCGATGGCCGGCGACGAGCCTGCGGAACTCGAGGTCACACGTCCCTCCCGCGTCTACGACATGGACGCGACCATCGAAGGGGGCGTCGTCACGCTCCACGACCGGACGTGGGAGCAGATGGAACGGGACGCGATTCCGGACCCGGACGGCACGGACCGCCGCGCCGTCCACGAGGGCCGGGTGAGCGTCTCGCCGCTGACCGCCCCGCACACGACCGAACACCACGAGTCGCTCGACGCGCTGGCCGAGACGTACGGTCCCTGACCGACGACGGTCTCCGTCCCGCCCCGTCGAGAACCAGGGGTCGCGTCGAAGCGCCGCGTCGCCCTACCCGTCCGCCCGCCAGTCCTCGCGCAGCAGTCCGTACCAGAGCACGTCGTGGTACTCGCCGCGGAACCACGCCGCCTCCCGCAGGGTGCCCTCGTGTTCGAAGCCCAGCGACTCCAGCAGGCCACGGGAGGCGTCGTTGAAGCTTCCGAGACGGGCGCCCACCCGCCGGAGGTTCAGGTCCTCGAACGCGTACTCCACCATCCGTGCGGCGGCGTCCGACCCGTACCCCTGACCGTGGTGCTCGGGCGCGAGGTAGTAGGATAGTTCCACGGACCGCGACCGGTCCGTCGCGTCCGGTCCGTACTGGGTCCCCGTCAGCGAGACGAGTCCCAGCGGCTCCTCGCCGTCGCAGACGAGACACTTCACGCCGTCGTCGTCGGAGAGGACGTTCTCGAAGAACTCCGAGCCCTGCTCGCGGTTCGTCGGGTTCGGGTCGAGCGCGGGACGCCACACCCGGGGGTCGTTCATACAGCGCTGGACGAACTCGACGTCCTCCTCTTCAGCGGGTCGGAGGGTGACATCGTCGCCCTCCAGAAAGACCGGTCCTGGCATACCCACCATTCGACCGCGTATGTGAAAAATCTCACAGGTCGGTTCGCCGTCCTCCGGCGACCGTTACTCGTTCCAGGGGCCGACGTCGGGGTCGACGAGTCGCTCCTCGCGGTCGATGTCGTCGATGGTCTCGACGTCCTCGTCGTCGAGGTCCACGTCGAGGCTCAGCCAGTTGTCCCGGAGGTGGTCCCTGCTGGTCGCCTTCGGGATGGCGGTGACCTCCTTCTCGCGGAGCCAAGCCAGGCTGACCTGCTCGGGCGTGGCGTCGTGTTTCTCGGCGACCTCCCGGAGCGCGTCCACGTCGCTCACGTCGCCGCGGGCGATGGGCGAGTACGCGACCAGTTCCACGTCGGTGTCCTCCTGCGCACAGAACTGCTGGAGCTTTCGCTGGGGCAGGAGGGGGTGCATCTCGACCTGGTTGGCGAATATCGGCTCCTCGGCCACCTCGACCGCCTCCTCGAGCAGTTCGACCGTGAAGTTGCTCACGCCGATCTTCTCGATCAGCCCCTCCTCGCGGAGTTCCGCGAACGCTCCGAGGGTGTCGTGGACGTCGTACTCGCCCGCCGGCCAGTGGACGTACAGCAGGTCGACGTAGTCGAGTCCGAGGCGCTCCAGGCTCTCCTCGGCGCTGGTGATGACGTGGTCGTACGCGAGGTTCTCCGGGCTCACCTTCGTCGCGACGAAGAGGTCCTCGCGGTCCACGTCCGCCGCCGCGATGGCGTCGCCGACCGCGTCCTCGTTCTCGTACCCCTCCGCGGTGTCGACGTGGCGGTACCCCATCTCCAGCGCGGTCAGGACGCTCTCGAAGCACTCGTCGTACTCGTCCATCTGGTACGTTCCGATACCGAGCATCGGCATCCCGCGCGTCGTCGGGGCGGACAGCGCGGCCACTTCCTCGTCGACCTCGACGTCGGTCGCTTCGAGCAGGGGTTCGATGTCGTCGTCGACGTCCTCCTCGTACTCCTGCTCGGCCGCGTCGGTTTCCGGTTCCGTCTCGGTCCCGGACTCCTCTCCCTCGGTCTCCGTCTCGACCGTCTCGGGTTTCGAGGTCGGCCGCTCGCCCTCGCTTTCGGTCTCGCGCTCGTCCTCGCGTTCCTCCGCTCCGGTGACGCTTCCCATCGAACTGGGTTGCTCGGTGGCCCGACTCGACCGGTCGACGGCCTCCGCGTCGGACCCCTCGACCTCGACGTCCGTCATCTCCGATTCGGACTCCCCGCCGCTGGAGCGTCGGCCGAACGCGAGTCCGGCGACGAAGGCGAGGCCGAGCGCGAGGGGACGTGCGAGACCCCTCGCCCGGTCGGACAGCGTCCGCTCCCCTCGCGTCGTCTCCTCCACCCGTGACTCGTCGGTATCTCGGAACACGTCCTTCAGTTCGCCCGAAGCGTACTTCCCGGTTGTGGCGGACGGTCGGGCGGGGGACGGTCAGTCCAGGACGAGTTCGACGGGGTAGTCGGTGAGGTTCTCGTAGCCGTCCTCGGTGACGACGACGAGGTCCTCGATGCGGACGCCGCCGACCTCGGGGTCGTACAGCCCGGGTTCGACGGTGACGACGTGGCCCGGTGCCAGTTCGCCGCCGCTGGGACTCAGTCGCGGGAGTTCGTGCACGTCGAGACCGACGCCGTGGCCCGTGCTGTGGATGAACCCCGTCTCGGCGTCGGGGTCGCTGCGCAGGGTCGCGTACCCGGCGTCCTCGTACACGTCGCAGACGGCGTCGTGAACGTCCTCGCCCGTCGCGCCCGGTTCGATGGCGGCCAGTGCCGCCTCCAGCGCCTCGTGCGTGCGGTCGTACCGCTCCCGGAGTTCGTCGGTGGGGTCGCCCCGGAGGAAGGTCCGGGTCATGTCGGCGTGGTACTTGCTCGCCTTGTCCCGCGGGAAGATGTCGACGATGATCGGCTCGTCGGCCGCGAGCGGGCCGCTGCCGCGGTCGTGGGGGTCGGCGGCGTCGGCCCCGCAGGCGACGATGGTCTCGTCGAGCGCCGCGCCGCGGCGCAGCAGCGTCATCTCTATCTCCTCCTTGACGCGCTCGCTGGTCAGCGGTTCCCCCTCGTACTGCAGGATACCGTCCTCGACCGACGCCGCCGACAGCAGGTCCTCGGCCGCCCGCATCGCCGCCTCGTTGGCGCGCTGGGCGGTCCGGACGTGCTCGACCTCCTCGTCGGTCTTGGTGGCGCGGACGTCCGTGACGACCTCGGACTCGTCGGCCGTGACGCCGACGCCCCGCTCCCGGACGCCGTCCGCGGTCCCGACCGGGAACCGCTCGGGGACGACGACGGACTCGACGCCGTGGTCGGCGAGGAACTCGGCGACGACGCGGTGTCGTCCCTCGGTCCGACCGTGCTCGGTCACTTTCGACCGGTAGTCGTAGTCGGCGAGTCGGGCGACCGAGTTCGCGCGGCTCTCGGTCCGCGCGCGGCCGTACTCCAGGCTGGAGACGAGCAGGTGGACCGCGCCGTCCTCGTACAGCGTGAGGAAGGGGTCGGGCGCGTCGAACCCGGAGAGATAGAGCTGGTCGGAGTCGGTCGAGTCGGCGTCGACGAGGTAGCCGTCGGCCCCGGCCGAAGCGAGCGCCTCGTCGAGCGCTGAGAGGTCTGGGTCCATACCGGAGCGAGACGGGCGACGGACAAAACGATACCGGGACTGGTAGGTCGTGCCCCGCATCGCTTTTCGTGGGGGAGTACCAACGGCCTCCAATGGCACGGCGTGACGCGGCCGACCCGGTTGGGAATCCGTCGAGCGACGAGCGCGCGAACTACGACTACGCCTCCGAGGACGTCCGACGACCCGCTCTCGTCGAGGACCTGTCGCGTCTCGTCGCGGGCGAGGTGCGGTTCGACGAGTACTCCCGGGAGCTGTACGCGACGGACGCGAGCGCCTACGAGGTGACGCCCATCGGCGTCGTCTTCCCCGAGTCGACCGCCGACGTGGCGGCGGTGATGGAGTACTGCGCCGAGCGCGAGATACCCGTCCTCCCCCGGGGCGGCGGGACGAGCCTCGCGGGCCAGGCCGTCAACGAGGCCGTCGTCCTCGACTTCACGCGCCACATGGACGCGCTGCTCGACGCCGACCCCGACGCCCGGACCGCCCGCGCCCAACCCGGCGTCGTCCTCGCGGAACTGAACGCGGCGCTCGCTCCCCACGACCTGAAGTTCGCGCCGGACCCGGCGTGGGGCGACAAGAGCGCCCTCGGCGGAGCGATCGGCAACAACTCGACGGGGGCCCACTCCCTGCAGTACGGCAAGACCGACGCCTACGTCGAGGAGTGCAAGGTCGTTCTCGCGGACGGCACGGTGACGACGTTTGGCGAGGTGACGCTGGACGAACTCGAAGCGCGCGCCGACCCCGACGGCGACCTCGAAGCGCGCATCCACGCCGAGGTCCTGCGGATAGTCGACGAGGAGGCCGACGCGGTCCGGGAGGCGTTCCCCGACCTGAAGCGCAACGTCTCGGGGTACAACCTGGACCGGCTGGTCGCGGAGGCCGACGACGGAAGCGTCAACCTCGCACGCCTGCTCGCCGGCAGCGAGGGGACGCTGGCCATCGTCACGGAGGCGACCGTCGGCCTCGAACCCGTTCCGGATACGAAGGCGATGGCGCTGTTCGCCTACGACGACCTGCTGACCGCGATGGCCGACGTGGCACCCATCCTCGACCACGACCCGGCCGCCGTCGAGGTGCTGGACGACGTGCTGCTGGACCTCGCACGCGACACCGACGAGTTCGAGGACGTGGTGGGGATGCTGCCCGAGGCCACCGACTCCGTGCTGCTCGTCGAGTTCTACGCCGCGGACGACGAGGAGGGCCGCGAGAAGGTGGCCGCCCTGCGAGAGGCGCGCGACGGCGACCGCGCGTTCGCGTCGATGGAGGCCCACGACGAGGCCGAACGTGCCAGGTTCTGGAAGCTCCGGAAGTCCGGACTCCCAATCCTGCTCTCGCGGACCTCCGACGCGAAGCACATCAGCTTCATCGAGGACGCGGCGGTTCCGCCCGAGAACCTGCCGGACTACGTGGCGGACTTCCAGGAGGTGCTCGAGGACAACGACACGTTCGCCAGCTTCTACGCCCACGCCGGCCCGGGGTGCCTGCACGTCCGGCCGCTCGTGAACACGAAGAGTCCGGCGGGCGTGAACCAACTGGAGAACATCGCGGACGGGGTGACCGACCTCGTGGTCGAGTACGGCGGTAGCGTCTCGGGCGAGCACGGCGACGGCCGGGCGCGCACCCAGTGGAACCGGAAGCTGTACGGCGAGCACGTCTGGGAGGTGTTCCGGGAGCTCAAGACGGCGTTCGACCCCGACTGGCTGTTGAACC
>QNGA01000010.1 GCA_003298465.1 halophilic archaeon
TAGTTTACAGTACGTACGCAGACCGTCTAGAAGTAACGGCACCGACTCCAGAGACGCTTCGTCGAATGGAACGTGGGTTGAGAGACGTTCCATCCCATATGGTGTCGATGGCGATGTCGAGTGCACAGTGGTAGGTGCTACCACACTCGACCGCTACCACTACAGTATCCCCCAGCAAAAAGCTACTTGCCGTATCCCAGAGAGACGATAGCTCAGGGTGGGAGATACATCTCTGTCTTCCAAATGAGTAGCGAAACTCATGTTGAGGAACGTTCCTACTAAGCGTCGGTCTCGTCGCTGAGAGCGAGGGGTGGGAAAAAGCAGGTCATTGTTGCTTGGCTGAACAGACCAAAGGGACTGCAATGTCGGGAGTGGGAGAGTCTCCCTCTGGGTAGGGAGTCCCCGCTCCGTGTTCCAGAGGGAGTACGCCAGTGTGAATGGGTTTGTGACAAGCGCCCTCTCCAAGGCCGTTCCACTGAACGGCCAGCAACAACGACGAGTTGGCCATCTATAGTAATTGACTGATTGAAAGAACGATAACGGATAATGAGCGTCTCTTATAGGTTTCTTGTGGAGGCATCGGTGTCACTGCTGGGTAGGCTACTCAGCCTTTGAGATCCTCCAGCAATTAGATAAGAAACACAAAAACAGTCGTGCTTTAGTAAGAAATGATCAGAGATGGGTTGGTAGTTGTATTCGACTGTTGAGAAGGATCGAAGAGTGAGTAATCAGCCAAAATAACGTGAACAACAACTAACAAAAGTCGCTATTTATGCTGGTAGTAGTTGTGGTCTGGGTGAGGCAGAGATAAACATGGTCGCAAAACACCAGGAATCGCAGACAAGACGTGAATTCTGTGAAAACTGTGCTCAGGAAACCCCACACCATGTGTCAATTGAAATCCGCGAGGAAAGCCCGAAAAAGGAGAACACGGAGTTCTCACGAGAACCATATCGAATCGTCACGTGCCAGACGTGCAACAAAACAACCCACCAACGGATGAACAACGCCTAACTGGACTGTCTCAGTGTATTGGTTAGAGTAAATTTGTTAGAGCGAGTCATAGAATCCGTCCTATGCGATGGTCGTGTTGGTTACTATTTTGTGATGTGGGCAAATAAAATACGCGTCTACAGACTCCTTATCAACAGGTACCAGCTGGATTTTGGAAACACATACTGAGGAACCCATTCTCATGGACATCTCCGAACTGGTCTGGCGACTTGGCGTCCCACCGCTCATCTCAATGCTCGTCTAACGCAGTTTCAAGCGCCACCTCGACTAATTGTGCAGCTGCTGGGTACGCTGGGATTAGGATATATTATTGAATCTGATTAGACCAACGTTCTCTCAATTTGTTGTGGGAGTTGCGTGACGCTCTCAGCGGTGACTGCAATAGAATCGACAGGGAGAGCCATCAGGTCTTTCCAGCGCAGAATGCTAGGTATCACCATGGTTGACGTCCTTGGCCATCTTGGAATGGCATTGATTTGGCTTGCGCCAGCATGGTACTTCATCGACCGACGAGAGACCGCAGCAGTGGTCATCGCGGCAGGATTTTGGTTCGGGATGTTACCTGACGTTGACCTCTACCTGTCGAATTGGTTTGCTGGCATCCACCATCACGGGGTTTTCCACACCATCGTCGTCGTGACGATACTCGCGGCGATCCTCGGACCGATGGTGGGATGGATTCTTCGGTCGGCCGGGAGCGATGATGACTGGTTCTCACCTGAAGCTGAGGAGAAGGCACTCATGTTGGGTTTCATCGCTGTTTGGGTCGCCGGACTCTCGCACTTGTTCGCCGACATGCTATCGGCGCCGGACGTAGCGTCACGCATTGAACCATTTTGGCCACTGTACAACGGATCGGTCGTGTTCCTCGATGTGCTCTGGTACACGTCGTGGTGGGCGACGTGGGGGCTATTCATCCTCGGCATTGCGGTCAACATCGCTGGGTGGTATTGGATCGGCGGACAGGAGGAATCGCGGACGTCGGCCACGCTGTCAAAATAACCAATTCCGTCAGTGAGTTGTGGCCATGCAAGACGCGCTAAAGTCTAAACTGTGAAGAATCGCAGAAACGACTACTTCCCGGAGAGGTGATAATAGATAGGATACTATAGCTCAAGAGTGGAAAGAGCGAGCGGTTAGTTTATCTTGTCCCAGGCTCTGGTCGTTCACCGAGTGTCACGTTTACTTGTCTGCGCTCGCCATTCCGAATGACTGTCAGCGAAACTGTTTCTCCTGGTTGCGCCTGCCGGACAAGGAACTCAGAAAGATCTTGTGACGAGGTGACTGATCGATTTTCTACTGCGACGATCACATCACCACCGACTGGGACCCGTGTCCCATTGACAGCGACAGTACGATTAGCGCCTTGCAGTACGCCACTAGCTGGTCCTCCTTCAAGGACGGAAACGACGTATGCACCTTGACTTGTCGTAAGATTGTTCGCTGTTTTGATTGCTGGTGTAAGTTCCGTCGTCCGCACACCGAAGAACGCAAGATTGAATTCTCCTGTCCGGATGAGTTGGGGGACAGCGCGCTGGATAAGTGGAGCAGGGATCGCGAAGCCGATATTTTCAGCTCGTCGTGCTCCAATGCCAGCCGTGTTGACGCCGACAACAGTCCCATTACATGTCACAAGCGGACCGCCGCTATTGCCAGGGCTAATCGGAGCGTCGGTTTGGACAGTCGTCGGAATCACAAACCCACCTACTGTTGGCAGTGACCGGTTCACCCCACTCACAATGCCGTGCGTCATCGTTTCCTCCAACCCAAATGGACTCCCAAGTGCTGCGACGTACTGGCCAGTTGGTGGAAGCGTGTTAGCAACTGGTAACGCTTCAACGTACGACGGTGTTTGGTTAATTCTCACCACCGCCAGATCAACAGATCGGGCGCGGCCGATCACCTGCCCTCTTCGGGTCTCACCACGGCTAAATCGAATAGTCACTGATGTGGCGTTCCCTACGACGTGGGCGTTCGTAACAATATAGCTTGTACCGTTCTCAGAGACGTTGTAGACGAATCCTGATCCCTGTCCACCGGCTCGCTGTACTGAAACAGTCGAATCAATTGTCTCGTTATAGAGTGCAGTATAATTACATCCTGATTGGCTTGGTGAAGCTGTTGGTTGATTGCCCGTCTCACTCGCTGTCTGGCCTTGGATGGGTGTGATTCCAGCTCCTGCGATGGCGACAAGCACGGTAATCACAAGAACGTATGCTGAACGCATCAATAGCGATTCTATAGAGGGATAAAAGAATCGCAGGGGTCGTTTTCACCAATTTTTGCGGATTAGTCCCTAGTAACGGTGATTGCCACTGTTTTGGGTTTACAGTTCTGGACACCATCGTACCGTTAGTGCTGAACCGTCAAGAGAGAGTGACTTCTACCTGCTAGGTTTCTTCTTGCTATTACGGCCGGGGTCTTTCTCTTGCTTTACAATATTCTGAGAAATTAGATCGCGGTAGTCGTAAAACACCTCCAAATTGATTTTAATCAGTAAGCCATTCCGCAGTCACCCATAAAATTTGTCCATAAGAAGTCCTCTAAGCGGGTAATTTAGATTATGGGCGAATAGGGCTTTTGTTGCTCCCCTGAACGGTCGCGGGCATTATCTAAGCGTCTCAAGTACGTGAAGAGGGCGTTCGTCCCCGAACGCGATACAGAGCGTGAGAAATGATGGCATTCAATAAAAATCAGATCGATACAGCGTCGCTGTCGCTACAAGACGGTAACGCCCGCGAAGGGTATATGTTCAACAACCAGTTCCAGCCGGGGTCGCAGTTCGTCGTTATCTCAGAAGCGCTTCCCTGGAACCCCGAGAACGTCGGGGAAGGACAGCTGTTCACGAGCTTCCAGACGCGGATGATACAGTACACGAGCGCGCCGAACCAGTTCGCCTTCCTGTTTCCCTATGAGGATGCACAGGTCCAACAAGGCCAGCAGTACGTGATGGGTCGCGACTGGGAGGACGTCGAGGACGAGCAGAATGGCGGCGATATCGGGTTCGAGGTAGATAACGAGAACGAACAGGCTGCTGCGGACTTCGTAAACATCACGTTCCTGCCCGCAGGCGCAGTCCAGTCCTAAACCGACTAACTACGACTACAAAATCATGACCACCGACGACACAGCGGTTTCACGGCTCCTCGGCGAATCGTCACGACGAACATTCCTGAAACGCGGCACTTTTGCGGCCACCGCGCTCGGACTCGGCGGAACCGCCACCGCCGCAGCCCAAGATGGCGATCAGACCTATTTCGGTCTGATACCACAAGGCCAGTTCCGTGGCGGCGCGCGATTCCAGATCGTCTCAGAGGCCATCGGGTACGCACCCGTTCAGAGAGACGCACAGGGCCAAGAGTATGCAACACGCGCTATCAAGTACACCGGCGCGCCGGGGAACATGATGCTGTTCGTCCCGCAGAACGCCGACCTCCAGCAGGGACAGGTGTATCAGTTCCAGCCTCGGTACACTCCTGCGTTCGGCCAGCAGGACGGGGTCGGCCCAGGCTTCGAGCAAGGCGCTCTCGACGAGGATCTCACATACGAGAATCCGCTTGAACTCGGACTCCTCCAGGTCCAGTTCAGCCCTGTGCAAGGCGGCAGTCAACAAGGCGGCAACCAGACTGCTGGTAACCAGACTGCTGGCAATCAGACTGACGGCTGACTAAACTCTTGGTTCACTATGGCCTGGCTCGCCTCCGGCGATGGTGGCGATAACCAACAACGACTGCAGCGGTACAGGGTGATTGATCGTTTCTACAACATCTATTCATAATGTCGAACAAAGGTAAAGAATTGAAATTACATTCCAATGAAGGATGTATAGCACCACTTGTAGCTATTAGTGGGACGGCGTTTGGCATGTACTTTTTATGGTCGATGGTGCTTGATCCGTCACACGGACCACTTCCAGGGACGGCCCTGCCATTGATAATTGGTATGGGTGGTTTCCTGGTCAGTGCGGGCCTTGTCGGTTGGGGATTGAAGAGTTTAGACATCCTTCGACTATAATCCTGTAAACATTTCAAACCTATTACCCACTAGGTCACTTCGGCGTTGCATTGATGTTTGCTGCCCCGATCGTGTACGCTCTCGGTCGGAAAGCTGGAACCGTCTATACGCTCATTGTACTTCTAGCTGCGATGGCTCCTGATCTCGATCGTTATTTACCGTACGTCACTCATCACGGTCTCACACATACGTTTGCGTTCGCAATTATAATTGGCTTCATCGGTGGTATTATCGCTACCATTGGCATACTTGTGTATCACCGCATTGCCGGTCCACCACGGTTTTCGTTTCTTATACCACGACACGTGCTTCTCTATACGACAGTCGCCCTGTTTACAGGTAGTGCAAGTCACGTCGTCGCCGATATCTTCGTCATGCTCCCGGGAACGCAACCGGTCAGTCCGTTTTGGCCGGTCAATCCACAACACTTCCATATCGAACTCATTCCGCTCGGTGCACCATTGCGAAATGGATTACTCTTTCTTATAGGAATACTGACCTTGGCGGCTGTTTGTTCGATACAGTCGAAGAATATATCATAGAGATCGGTGCTGTCTAGTTAAGGCAGTTTGAGAAATGAGGGCTCTGGTGAATCACTAGAGGGCGGCGATTTTGACGGGGAGATACCTGGCACACGTTGCTACTGGTACTGAAGAGTTGGAGCGATAGTCGAAAACTGGGGAGACGATCTCGTTGGTACCCTTCTCAGAGTAACGCAAATTGACCCAGGCCCGACACAGTCTGGCAATTCACCAAAGCCGAAATGAGCAGTTCGTTGGTTGTGGATAGACGGCGATAGCTGCTATCACACTAAATGTATGCTACCTTTTTATTCGTGGATGAATGCCGTATTACTTTGTTACCGGCCAATAGGCGCAATTTCTTCATTCGTATGTTTCGTTACGGTTCGAACGATATCCCTTATTTATTGGCCCGTCGCTCGTTCTCGCTGATGGTGTTCTGCAATGCCAACCGAGAACTCACATAACGACAGTCACCGCAACAGATCACGTAGACGTTTCCTCGCAGTCGCGGGAGGATCCGTCTTTGGACTCTCCGCGTTGTCGGCCGCCCAGGAGACAACAACACAGAAGGGCCAGGGGACAACGGCGATGCAAGGAGTCGACGTGACCGAATCATACCGGTTTGGCGGTCGCGTCCAAGCGTGGATCGGCCGCCAGCCGCAGGCAATATCCGGACAACAGAACCCGACGTTAGAATTCCGGGCCGGCAACATGTACGAGATCACCTGGAAGAACCTCGACGGGCAGCCACATAATTGGGCGTTCCAAGACGCACAGGGGAACAATCTCCCCGTCATTTTCCCAAACGTCCAGACCGACAGTAGCGGCAATCAGACGGCGGGCAATCAGACGACGGGGGGTACTCAGACCACCGGTACAGGAACCGCCATGGGTACTGGAACGACCACCGGCAATCAGACGACTGGCGGGACAGTTACCCCGCCGGAGAACGCAATTCCGGTGACGAATATCGTCTCGGAACAGGGAGCGACCCAGACATTCCGGTTCGTCGCCACACGTAGGATGTCGACCTACCTCTGTACTGTCCATCCGACGACGATGGTCGGCGATGTAAGCTTACAGGGTAGTGGAGGCGGCAGTAGCGGTAACTAAACTAGCGGTAACCCGGCCAATAGCAGCTAAATTGCCAACGGCTTGGTCCTCGTTTGGCAAGAGAGGTAACAGCGGGTGTCTTCAACGTTGATAATGGAGTAGTTGAGATATCGATTAATTTTGTATTTCCTCTGGAGGAGCTCGTTATGATGACGTCTCGTCAATCAGCGATAATGACATTGATGTACAGTATGACAAGGCGGCTTCACTGCCTCTGTCGTCACCGTTAATCCCGTTATGGTCGCAGTTTACGCCAACGTTGGCTGCTCTCCCTTGGCCGTGGATGCTAACAGTGGATTGATGGAATCGCCTACTTATTCATGGTAATCGAGATGACCGTGAAAACGGTCGTCGTCGTTTAATGACGTAGCTGCTGTTCGACGTTCTGGGAGCAAAAATGACTGACGAAACCCCTTACCCCGAGCAAACGACGGATGCAACGGGGAAGGAACAGATAGACGATAGCGAGGATCCGGAGCAAACAGACGCTGAGGCGCGAAAACAGACGAACATCCAAGAACACGAGAGTAGCCGAGAGTACAAGTATCCTTCACGTCGAACTTTTCTCCAGGCCACTGCCGCGGCAGGAGCGGTCACCGGTCTTGGCAGTACCAGCATCGCACAAGAAACGACTACTACCCAGCAGGGTGGACAAGGGTTCTTCGAGCAAGGAACGCGAGTCGGCACGCAGATGGTTGCCAACGGTCAGTTGACCGCCCCGACGGACTTCGCGGTGGCGAGCGGGGAGAACGACCGGCACTTCGTCTCCGACCAGACCGGACAGGTGTGGGAGATCACGGACGACGGCCTCGCGTCCGAACCGTTCATTGATGTCCAGGAACGGATGGTCGAACTTGGGCGGTTCTATGGCCTGTACGCCAGCGACCAGCAGAACTACGACGAGCGAGGGCTACTCGGTATCGACTTCCATCCGAACTTCCAGGAAAACCGTAAATTCTATCTCCACTACAGCGCGCCGCCGACAGACCTGCTACGCAATATCAATTGGGACCACGTTGAGGTGATCGCGGAGTTCCGGGCGGGCGAGGACCTGAACAGCGCCAGCCTGGACAGCGAGCGCAGGTTAATGGAGCTACCGTCGCCCCAGTACAACCACGACGCCGGGCCGATGGCGTTCGGTCCCGACGGCTACCTGTATGTGCCCATGGGCGATGGCGGCGGGGCGAACGACAACTACTACGGCCACGTTCCCGACTGGTACGACCGGAACACGGGCGGCAACGGTCAGGACGTCGTCACCAACCTACTCGGGACCGTCCTCCGCATTGATGTGGATAGCCAGGACCAAGAGAAGGAGTACGGCATCCCAAACGACAACCCGTTCGCAGGTGACACAGCCGGTCTCGACGAGATATACGCCTACGGCTTCCGGAACCCGTTTGGCATCGGATTCGATAGCCAGGGCAACATGTTTGTTGCCGACGCGGGTCAGAACCTCTGGGAAGAAGCCAACGTCGTTGAGAAGGGCGGTAACTACGGCTGGAACGTCAAGGAGGGGACCCACTGCTTCAGTACGGAGCAACCGAGCGACCCGAGCGCCATCACGAACTGTCCGAGTAGCACGCCCGACCAGGCGCCATACAATGGCGATCCACTTATCGACCCTATCGTGGAGTTCCCCCACGAATATCAGGGGGACTTCGTCGGTATCACCATTGTCGGCGGCCACCGTTATGAACAGTCGACTATCTCGGGCCTCCAGGGGAAATACATCTACGGTGCGTGGACCGAGGACCCTGCCCGCGAGCAGCCAGCCGGCCGGATACTCGCCGCCACGCCCCCAGAAGGCTTCGACCAGGGCGGCGGAGCCACAACAACGAAGACTACCGGGACAGGGAACACAACCACTGGCAATCAGACCAAAGCCGGGACAACGATTGCCAGTGGGGACCAGACCGAGACGGCGGAAGGCAATAACGCGACCGAAGAAACAACACCACCGGGACAGAAAGCTCCGGTCGGCAACGAAACCGCCGGCAATCAAACTGAGGGCAATCAGACCGCCGGTGAGCAGCAGGTTCCGCCGCCGGGACCGGAGGTCGTCCCACGCGACGACCTCTGGGACATGGAGGAACTTGTCATCGAGGGCGAGTTCAATTGGTTCGTCCGGATGTTCGGTCGAGGCAGCGACGGCGAGATATATGTCCTCGTGAACAAGCGTGGCGTCCCCGAGGGAGACACCGGCGCGGTGCTCAAACTTGTACCGCCGGAGGAGGGCAACACAACCGAAGGCACAACCACGCAGACCGAAACGACGATGAACGGGACAACTACTCAGGGATAGACACTTACTGATGGCCACCGGACGCTGGCCGTTGACTGTTCTACCGAGACAGTCACTTTTCGATGCTTTCTACCATGTCATAAACCATGCCAGCAACTCCAAGCTCTAACCTGTGGAACATCACGCACTGAGACCGTGATCAGTACATCGAGACCATACGCTGAAAATTTCTCTTACTGAGGATCCAAGAGTTATTTGTCGGGTCTAAACTGATCGCCGGTTCCAACAAGAGCGAGGACAATTGCGAACAGAAGCGGCGAGATGAATGCCAGCAGAATCGCCCCGGCGAACAAGTACGTGCCAGTCGATATCCTCGCCCCCTCGTCGCCACCCCCCTCTCCGCCGTCTCCCTGATTGCCACCGGCGATTTGGATATTCCCCACCATCGTTGTTGGGTGAATCGTGCAAATGTACTGGGCCATTTCCGCCGAGGCAGTAAACGTCATCGAGAGCGTCGCTCCCTCCTCGCTTACTGTCTCCGTACTCGCTAGAGTGTTACCTTGAGAATCCTGTATAGTGAAGTTGTGCGGTTGACCATCAAGGTTCTCCCAGACGACGCGATACTGTCGCCCGGCCTGCAGCTGGATAGTAGGATTGGTTTGGCCCTCTATCCTCGGCGGAGCGCGGCCATGCCAGGCGATTACCTCACCACCGAACCTGTACGTCTGTGCGACCGTCTGCGCACTTGCGCTCGAGACCATGGGTGCACTTCCACTCACGACTGACCCGAGTGCCCCAAGTGTTCCGCCTCTCAGAAATGACCGTCGAGTCGTCGTAGGTTGGTCTTCACACAAAGCCACATGCATATTGGCGTCTGTACTCTTGTCCATTCCTACCTGATGTCTTGCCATTGTATTCCCCCTCTTTCTCTTTGTGGAACAATGCCAAGAATGTACATGGCCGTTTCTGCAACCCCTTATTCACAGCGATGCTCTAATGTTTGCAATTTACGATATTGAGGGATAGCAGTTTCACCGATCAAAACTAACTAACCTACTCATTTGGTATGACTCCAGCACCACTCTGGGTGTACTCGTGAACCTCGACACCTATGTAGTCATCGCCGCAATTCTTCCACCCTGACAATATATACGTGGCACTTTCCTTGAGTGAACGCTGGTGGGCCGCCACATACACACCAATTCGTATCGATCTGATATTTTCAAGTTCCTCTCCAGACTCTTGAGCGAATTTGAAGGATTCGCTGAGCGTACTTTCAAACAGTCTCGCCTTATAGACTTCTAACGCCTCGACTGGACCGCTAAAATAGCTCGTACACTCGCCTATCGAGCTCGGATTGACTCGTTTCGGCGTGCTCTCCAAGATACGAATTGGACTGTATTGGTAGTTATCGAGAAATGGCGTATCGGGAAGCACCATTCGTAGTCGTCGGTATCTCTCCTGTGCTTCGACCGTGGGAGTACTGAACCAGAAGCCAACTACCGCTGGTACCCCATGACGAAGGACGGATCGTCGCGTATACTGTCTTTGTTTCTTCTCATCATCTGTGTTGCGTTTCTCGGACATTGTGCATCCAAAGAGCTAGTTGCCAAGGATATCAATAAGTGTAGTTGCCTTTAGATACCGAATTTCCTACATGGAATAGAGAATTCTGGCTAGTATACGGTAATAGAGTAGATTATCAGTAACTATTGATATTATAAGCCTTATTGGAAGTATCCTCCAGAGGGCGCTCGTGGTTCTCTCGTCGTCCCAACACCCAAGCGGATTCGGTTCCAGAGAGACAGTGAACGGTTCTTGGGCGGCCATAGCATCCATCTCTAAGAACTGTTCGATCTTTGACTAGACAATGCCGGCGATTCGGAATATAATCATTATATATTAGTTATAACTTAACCAACTAGAGCAAATAGATGATTAATTACTAACGTGTAGACGGAATTTCAATCAACTGAATAGGTCTGAACTTCTCGACCACTTCTTGCATCAATCTATGGACAGTAACTGCTTACAGAATTGCTGTGATAGTCTCGTTGGCCATTCTCTGGACCGCACAGTGGATTCACATGAAAATACCTGCCTGGGCCACAACGACTGAACGGTTAGAGATTGAAAATGAAGTCCTACACGGGTTCCAAGCCAATGCTTGACCGCTTTCGCCACCCATTGGTTGCCGTTGTCGTCGCACTCGTACTGACAATTCCGTGGATTGGGACATTCATCTCATCTGGTGGATACGGAACGGTGCATCCTGGTAAAAATATCGCGCCTAGTGTGGCTGTTGGTGTCGCTGGATTCGCGATTCTCGGTGCGGCGTTTCTACTCGCGTGGGCAGCTGAAACGGCTGAAAAAGACGTCCCGCAGTCATTCGCGATCGCAGTCTTAGCGGTTCTCGCCGTCGCTCCCGAATACGCCGTCGACGCGCTGTACGCGTGGCAGGCCGGCGCCGGCTCGAGGGAGGCGGCTAACCTCGCGGTGGCTAACATGACTGGAGCAAACCGAATCCTTATCGGACTTGGGTGGTCCGGGATCGCCCTGTTCAGCATTTTCCGCGCAAAACACGCCCACGATCCAGCAGTTGAGCACCGCTCGGGATTCCTCGCAGATGTCGTGGGGCTTGATCAGAAAATCTCCACTGAGATCGCCTTCCTGCTGGCAGCGACAGCGTACGCGTTTTTCGTCCCCTTCAGTGGCGGCATCGGAGCAGTCGATACACTAATTCTCGTCGGCCTATACGTGCTCTATCTCCTCGTCATCATCCGCGGTGACGCCGATGAGTCCGAGGAACACATTGGCGTTCCCGCGTACTTCCAGCAGTATCCGAAAATACCTCGAATCATTGTCGTTCTATTTGGATTCACATTTTCGGGGGCAATCATCTTCACTGCTGTCCACCCGTTCGCCGAGGGACTCGAGCGGTTGGGACTTCAGTATGGTATCCCCGAATTTTTTATGATTCAATGGCTTGCACCGCTCGCGTCTGAGAGTCCCGAACTCATCGTCGTCGCTTACCTCGTGAATAAGGCGCGTTCGACCGCTGGATTCAACGCACTTATCTCCTCGAAGCTCAATCAGTGGACGCTGCTCATCGGCACGCTCGCCGTTGTGTATTCTATCTCGGCGGGAGCTATTGGAACGCTTCCGTTTGACCAGAAGCAGGCCGCAGAGATCTGGATCACGGCTGCTCAGAGCTTCTTCGCCATCGCCATCCTGACGAACCTCGAGATTAGCACCCGTGAAGCAGTTGTATTGCTCGTGTTGTTCGTCACGCAGGTTCTTGCAGAGTTCTACGTGATTCAGGCCTATGCCAAGCCAACTGCGACGAATCTTAGTATGGACATTCTCTACGCCTATACGGCTGTATACATCATCCTTGGGATAGGGTTGTTCATCATGCGCCGCAATAGTGTTCGTCAGCTCGTCAAACAGACCTTCTCGACCGCTCGGGCGGCTCTCGGGAAGAGTCCTGATCAACTAGAACACGCAGACTGAAGACGAAGGCAAATACGGACTACGAACTCCGCACAGATCGATATACGGGTCCCGGGGGTTGTCCACTTCCGTTTATATTCATAGCAAAAAGTAACACTAATATAAATTATCACTCCATAGTCACCATACGACAGCTGGCTGGTTCAGATCGTCATCGTCTATGCGATTACGTAATTTCCGATCGACAGTTGTGCCGGACTTATCTTGCCTATAGTGCCATCTCCGAAGCAGATACAAAAATCATCTACTCGGCGGTCTGAACAGCGATAATTCTTATAGTTGATGGGTGAGATGGATACACATGGACGATATCCTCGTTGGCCGACTCATGTCGACGACCCTCCACACTGTCACACCGGAGACACTCGTCGAAGAGGCAGCACAGACAATGCTGACCAACGATATCAGCTCAACACTCGTCGTCGATAACAATAACCAACTCGAGGGAATACTCACTACCACTGATTTCGTCCGGATCGTTGCCGAACGCCGCCCGAAAGACCAGACACCCGTCGACGCCTACATGACGACCGACGTGACCACGGCGACAGCACAGGATACCATCCGTGATGCCGCCGATGAGATGCTCGAACATGGCTGTCATCATTTGCCGGTCGTCGACGATACCGAAGGCGTGATTGGAATGCTCTCAACCACCGATCTCACTGCCTATCTTTCACATGTCCAAACCCCGAGTCCAGCCTAAACAGACACTGTACCGTCCAAATGTAAGTGAATTCTGACATTTATAGTTCAAATACAGTGAGCAATAGAACAGCATCAGAAGTATTCTATTTCTAATGGCGATAATACTAGGAGTATCTCCTAGCCAAGGTGAGATGGCAGCAACCGACGCCCCCGGCCGTGTGACCGAGGGAGGTCGGGCAGACGTTTGTGGCGTGTTCCCCGTCTCGAGCGTCAGCGGGGACGACTCGTCCACGCCAATCCCCGGCGGGTGGATGACGTTAATTGGACAGACGATGGGGAGGCGTTTGGAGTCTCACTGGGACGGGGTGGCCCGCCAAACTGCCGCTTGTTCCGGTTGTCCCGGGCATCGGCGCGGGCAAGCCCGTACTACCCTGGTTCGCACCGTCGAAAAGCCGGTGGTCTGCTGTGGGTCTCCAGCAGTGGGCGTCCGAGCAGGCCTGTGGCCGTCTCGCATACCACATTCGTGCTTCATCACGGGCTTTTGTAGGCCTTTCTCCCGTTCCCACACCCTGAAAATCGAGCCAGGATTGCATCTCCCATTTCCGCGAAAGTCGCCATGAACACCGATAAAATTGGGTTCTCCTGAGTTAGTATTATACTAATAGAGGTGTTCTGGGTGTCGTTGTGAGACGCCGCCACGAGCGAAATAACCATCAATAACAATTCATTCAGATACCGAAACTAGGCTATCTCACGCTACTGGATTCGATACGTGCGTGCACGGTTCTCCCCGTCGGCAACGATAAGCCGATAGTGATCCAACTTCGAGAGATAATTGCGGATTGTTCTCTTCGTCTTCGGCTCGTCAACCCGCTCAGTGTAGCGATCGTACAACTCACCAGGATTAAGCTCACCCCCGTCCTGTAGAATCTCGTAGAGCGACCGCTGATGGGGATTCAGCTGTTCAACTGTTTTCTGACGGACTTCGTCACGACCCTCCGGAACCGCCTCGTGAACGAGATTGGTCGTAATTTCAGTCTGTCCCTCTTGGTCTGCCCGCCTCGCAGCGTTCCGGAGAATGCTGATCCCAACTCGGGCATCACCTGCCGCAGCATCGGCAATCAACGCAAGTTCCTGCTTTCCGATTATGTTTTCCGCAAGTCCACGCCGGGCTCGCGCTTGGAGAATCGAGACGAGTTCATCGAGCGGATATTTGTCAAACGAAATCCGGACACAGGTCTGTAGACGGCTTGTCAGGCGGCCGTCGAGCTGGGAGAATAGTTCCTGCTCACGGTTGGCGATGAGAATCATCGAAAGCAGTGGCATTCGGTAGAGATCATAGAGGACGCTCTTGTCCTCGAGTTGGTCGACTTCGTCGAGGATAACGACAAACTGGGGGCCGTCGTACGTTCGAAGGCGGTCAAGCAATTCGTCTTTCGGCGTCGAACGACGGTGGATATCGACAGTGCGGTCGATACAATCGAGGATGCGGTACAGCACCTGGAAGCGCGTGTAGTCCTGCCAGCAGTTGACGTATTGAGTGTTAATGTCCAGGACGTTCTCACGCAGTCGCTCGACCGTGTACTTCGCGATACAGGTCTTGCCCGCTCCAGATGGACCTAACAAGAGGGAGGTTTCACCCGGTTGGCCGTCCATGATCGGCCGGAGCGAATCGGACAGTCGGTTTACCTCGGGGTTCCGATGCTCGACCTCGTCGGGGATGAACTGGGGCTGGAGCACGCGAGCATCGCGAATCATCGACTATTTATTGCTCTCAATGTCCAGTTATATAAACGGAAGAGGGCCGTTTCCGATTCTTCCGATTCACCGGAATTAGAGTCTCCCACCATACCTTGATGCTGCTACGGCGTGTACAGAGAATATGTGTGGACGTACGGCTCTCTTCATCGAACAACAGGATCTTGAGGATCGCTTCGGGGCGAAAGTCGTCACTGATGGCGGGTATACACCGCGCTATAACATCGCCCCCGGTGAGCCGTTAGAGGTCATCACGAACGAGGCCACGGACGAGATCGACCAGTACCACTGGGGGCTGATTCCGTTCTGGGCCGACGAGCCCGGAGAGGGCATCATCAACGCTCGCTCGGAAACCGCAAGTGAGAAACGTGTCTTCGCGGACGCCTGGGAATCACGGCCGTGTCTCGTCCTGTCGTCGGGATTCTACGAGTGGCAGAAACAGAACGTCGGACCGAAACAACCGTACCGCGTGTATCGAGAAGACACTTCGGCGTTCGCGATGGCCGGGCTCTGGGACGTCTGGGAGGGCGACGAAGAGCAGATCTCGTGCGTGACCATCCTGACGACTGACCCGAACGAGATGATGAGTCCAATTCATGATCGTATGCCGGTCGTGCTCCCAACTGATGCGGAGGAGCGGTGGCTGTCCGCTGGTCCGAACGAGCGCAAAACGCTGTGTCAGCCGTATCCTGGCGACGACTTAGCAGCATACGAAATCTCGACGCGAGTCAACAACCCGGGTAACGACGATCCGTCCGTGATCGAGCCGCTGGACCACGAACAGCCCGGTCTCGGCGAGTTCACGTCAGGATGACCATCACACTTTGTCTGGACGTGCTGTTTCTGATTCGGTTCCCGACTCGATTGCCAGTTCGAACCTCAAGCCCGGGAACCAATCGACGTCGAGACGGGTTTGGTTTATACGTGACTATCTAGTAGAAATCAATAGATGTTGGTACCTCATCACAATGAATGGTACGTCGTCCGCATCTGAGACGAAGTCAACCGCCGATGGCTACTGGTTGCGATTTAGCTCCCCGTTCTCTCTTTCTGCTTGGTCGTCTCGTTCAGTAGATCGACAATCGCACGACGTTTGAGAACCAAAAATCCAGTGAAGACGACGAAGAAACCAGCGATCGTAAGCGGAGTGATGGACTCTCCCAAGGCGATTACTCCCACTATCGTGGCGACGATTGGTATAAGGTAGGAGACAAGCGACGTTTCGAGTGCGCCCTGGACCTCCAGAAGAGTGAAATAGATGAAATAGGCGATAGCGGTGGCAAAGACGCCGAGATACGCGACAGCAGCACCGGATGTAAGAGACATCGGGAGTGAGAATGACTCGCCAATGCTAACGCTGACAGCGTGAAGGAGAAGCCCTCCAATGAACATCGACCACCCTGAGAGAGCAGCCTTGTCAAGCGTAGGACCAACTCGCTGGATGAGAACACCGCCAAGCGCCACCCCTGCAACTTGGATAAACACCAGGAGTCGGCCGACGATCTCGTTTCCGAGTAGGTTAGCAGGATTCGGGCGCACGATCAATCCGACACCGAGGAACCCCAACACGATGCCGACAGCACCAACCACGGAGATACGTTCCTCTGGTAGGAATCCCAGCGCCCACAGTGAGGTCATGATCGGGAGGAGACTCTGTAGGATTGCGGCCATCCCGGTAGACACGGTCTGCTGGCCGATAAAGAGGAACGCGTTTGAACCGACGAGGAACACTGCGCCGGCGAGAACGGCACTAACGTTCGCACGGTCGGTCAGTTGCCAGGTAGTATTAGCGTAGGTTGCATAGCCCAGGAGGAGGACGGCGGCGATGTCGTATCGGAAGGCAGCGAGAAGCACCGGTTCGAGCGATCTGAGTCCGACGGAAATCGCGAGAAACGAAAGCCCCCATAAGATGGCCAGACTCCCGAACAGTCCGCCAGTAGCGAAACGATTGTTCACACCCCATCGGATGGCCTCCGTACTGTTATTCTTCCTGATTCAGTTCCCCCTGGAGACGTACTACCGTCCCTTACGCCACCTCGTTTGGCGAAGCGATGCGCGTATGCTAAGTTCTGTACGAAAAGCACCGTCTGCTCGGCGATCCACAGTTTTCCCACTACCGGTACCACCGAAACGTACTTATCGCATGGGTATGAAAACTGAGTACTAGTTACATCTTTATGATTAATCTTGTTGGTGCCGTCAGTGTGGATGAGCCGAAGGAGGGTGAGAGGTCTAAATGGATACGGACAGTTACTGTCCCATTCCCGCGGAGAAAGCAGTTGATCCGGATCTTTGAGCGGGCAAGGATCGTTTCATCTACAACTATTATATAGGATAGCAACTAACCTCCCTCTGATGCCCGTTCGACGTTCTGATAGTGATGCGGAAAGCCAGAATCGGTTTGAGGACCTATCAATGCGGGTGGCGATGGGTAGTTACAAGCCTCTGACGGACGACCTACTACAACTGATGAAGCAGCTCGGCGTTGAGGACGTCCTACTCACTCCGCATCGTCATTCCGGATTCGATTCGGCGATGCCGATGGGACGAGCCTGGACGTACGATGAAATCACGTCCATACAGGACCGTATCGAATCGCACGGACTTCGTCTGTTCGCATTCGAGAAGATGCCAATTCCCTTGTACGAGATTCTGCTCGGAGATGGGAACCGTGAAGAGAAAACTGAAGCGATCAAGACAACGATTCGTAATCTAGGTCGGGCCGGGGTTCCCGTTCTAGGATACAGTGGCCATCCACCAGACGGGGCCGTCCGCACCTCTCGAACAGTAGAGATTCGCGGCGGTGCCGAAGCATCCGCATTCTCGGACGAGGATATCGATGACGAGACGTTGCTCTACGACCGAGAGTACGACGAAGACGAGATTTGGTCGGCGTACGAAGAATTCCTCTCGGAGATACTCCCCGTCGCCGAGGAGGCAGGAGCTACACTCGGTGTTCATCCCAGTGACCCTCCTGTGGAGGAGCTAGGTGGTGTTCCGCTTCTGTTCCGGAATTTCGAGAACTTTAAGCACGCGATGAATCTGGTTCCGAGTGATAACCACGGCCTCAAGTTTTGTCTCGGATGTTGGTCGGAAATGGGCGAAGATATCCCAGATGTCCTTCGGCACTTCGGTGGCGAAAATATCGTGTACGTCCACTTCCGTGACGTCGTCGGTACTGTCCCGGAGTTCCATGAAACGTTCCTCGACGACGACGCCAGTAACTTCGACGAGTTCGAAGTGATGCAAACTCTCCAGGATATCGGGTTTTCGGGCGTGATGACGCCCGATCACGTCCCGGCTATGGAGGGAGACACTGGCTGGGAGTTCGGGAGCGTCACAGGCCGTACGTACACTGTCGGCTACCTCAACGGCCTCTTGAAAGGCGTCCAGACACAACAGAGGTAGTCCCCAGAGAACTCGGAACCGACGATACGACTCATGCTCCCAATATTTATTACCTGCCTGGAGAATGTGTTACAAGATGCCTAAGAGTGTCTATTTCGCAGCCCCGTTATTCACGGAGGCAGAGTTAGAGTTCAATAAACGAGTATGCGGCATGCTCGAAGCGGAGGGACACGACGTCTTCCTGCCTCAGCGGGATGGTCTCGAGAGCAACGTCCTCGTCGAGGACAAGAGTGAAGAAGAGGCGATGCAGGAGATCTTCGAACTCGATCGGCAGAACGTGCTGGACGCAGATATCGTTACAGCCACGCTCGACGGTCGTGTCCCTTCGGAAGGCGTCTGCGTCGAAATGGCGTTCGCGTACGACCACGACATCCCCGTTATCGCGCTCAAGACTGACCGACGCACCTTCGGTCGTCAAGAAGAGTACAATGCCATGCTGCACGGGTTATTCCAGCAGCGGGTCGACACCCCCGAGGCACTCGTCGAAGCGGTCAACGAACACGACGCCGGGCAGTCGAACTAGTAGCGGACGAGAGATCCATTCTCGAGTCCTCTGTCGCGGAGCCAGGGTGTTTCGTTCAGGGAATCCGTCCCCCTGTCTTCGGCAGTACACAGCTAACACTTGGTAGAGTATAACATCATTTTAAGTAGTAGGTAGGAGTGATTGCTACACATGGACGTGTACTTCGCGGGTCCATTGTTCAATCAGGCGGAACGAGATTTCAACGAACGAGTTTGTGGCATGCTCGAGGCAGAAGGCTACGACGTCTTCCTTCCGCAGAGAGACGTCGGCGATATTGGTGAGCTGGAGGTGATGAACGATGAAAACGCTACGACCGAGGACGTACTCCAGAAGATCTTCGAGATCGACCGCAACGGTGTGCTTGAGGCGGACATCGTGACAGCGACCCTCGACGGTCGCGTCCCGTCGGAAGGGACAGTTATCGAGGCAGCTATCGCGTACGAACACGACATCCCCGTCATCGGCCTGAAAACGGATCGGCGTGTTTTCGCCAGGGACGAACCGTACAATGCGATGGTCTACGGTGTTCTCGACGATATCGTCGAAGAACCGGAGGACTTAGTCACTACAGTCAACGAGTATGCCAACCGCTCTTCTGAACGTACCGAGTAGTGGCCAGTCTGTGTGAACGCACGATGTGATATCTGTGCGAATAGGAGTTGTTTGGTCTCTTTCTATGAATAGGTGCTATATTGCAGAATTCGAGTTCGTTCTCGACCCGTACTGTATGCAATCATGAAATCTCGATGAGTATCTATAGTTGAGGTACTTACTTGCCTGATCGTTTCCGTCGGGTTTCTTTCTCTCCTGTTGTTTTCGACCCTGACCAGTAATTTTAATAGTTGAAGAGGAAAACTACCTGTGTGGTAGTTAATGGCAGACAGTACCAGTGATACGACTAGCAGGTTCGGATCGCTCAAATCACAGATCGGCGCCGATTTCTCATCGACGACGACGTGGGTCCTGATTCCAGTCGGCATCGGCTTGAACGCCGCAGGGGGCTTCATCGCTAACACGCTGAAACTCCCGCTGTTCCTCGACAATATCGGAACCATCTTGTTAGCCATCTTGGTCGGACCGTGGGCCGCTGCACTGACCGGCGGGCTGAGCAACGTCATCAGCGGAATGATCGGAAATCCGATACAGATGGCGTTCATAATGTCACCCATCGCCATGGGACTCGTGGCCGGCTTCCTCGCTCGCCGAGGCTTGTTCGAAACCGCGAGAAAAGTCGTCATCGCCGGCGTACTGATTGGGCTTACGTCGGTGGTCTTTTCGGTTCCGGTCGTCGTCGTCGTCTTCGGCGGCGTAACGAGTGCCGGCATGAGCGTGGTTACGAGCCTCTTCGTCGCATCTGGCCTCAATATAGCGGTAAGCGCCTTACTCTCTCAGTTAATCGTCGATATCGTCGACAAAACTATCATGGCGTATGCAGCCTATCTCATTGCGGAAGCAGTCCCTCAGCGGTATCTCCCGACGCAGGGCCAACAGGCTCTCTCCTGAAACGCCTGCAGAAACGGATTATTTTCAGCCGGAGCTCAGCAACCGTGGACGAGGATTCTCCCGGATAGATCGGGAGTAGCGACGATTAGATGGAAAACAGTCTACGAGCGGTTGGCTTACCTCGAGGAGCCGCCGTCCGAATGGGGGACGTTACTCCCCGAACGAACGCAGCGATTCGAGGACGGTCTCGGCGTACCGATCGCCGTCGACGCCAAGTGCGACCTCGCAGTTCGGCGACTGCTCGTGGACGCCGTGCTCGTCGTAGATCGTCGCACCGTTCGAGGGACCGCCCGTCGTGTCGATCTCGACGTACGCCTCCTCGAACTCTAGCGCATCGTTGACGATGTCGGCGAGCACGACAGCATCGCTCGCGAGACCACCGTCGTGACCGAACTTCGAGCGCACCTCTTCGATACTGAACTCGAGGATAGACGCCATGGTCGAGAGGGGGGCAGGCTCCTCAGCGAGCGCACGGATATCCTCGGTGTCGACGTACACGTGTTCGGTCACGTCGAGTCCGACGACCTTCGGTCGGCCGTCCTGGACGACGCGGGCAGCGGCCGCGGCGTCAGCGTAGAAGTTGAACGACGCTTGCGGTGTCACGTTCCCCGTCGTCTTCAGCGCCCCGCCCATCTGATAGATGTCGCCCACTATCTCCGGAAGAGCTGGCTCTTTCGCAAGTGCAAGCGCTAGATTCGTCTGGGGACCAACGGCAGCGATCGTCAGGTCGTCGCCGTGCTCGCGAGCCTGCTCGATGATGAAATCGACGGCGTGGGTATCGATTGGGGCCGTACTACGTTCGGGAAGATCCGCTCTGACTTTTTCGGGAAGACCGCCAGGCCCGTGAACGTGCTCTGCAGTTTCGAGTTCGTCTGCGAGTGGACGCGAAGCCCCTCGTGCGACTGGCACATCGGTGCGGTCGACGTATTCGAGGAGCCTGAGAGCGTTTTCCGTCGTGTTCTCGATCGTCGTGTTCCCCATCACGGTCGTAACGCCGACGAGGTCGACCTCGTCGGAGCCGAGCGCGATGAACAGAGCGATTGCGTCGTCGTTACCTGGATCGACATCTAGCAGTAGTTTCTGGCTCATAGCGGATTTCGTTGTGGTTGTGGTAATTATCTTCTGGTTCGTGATTATTCTGCTTCGATCGCGTCGAACAGTTCGTCTACGGACATAACGGGTCCCACGCCGAGCTTCAAGCCGAATTGGGTTACGGTCGGTGGATGAACGTTCGAGCGAGCAAGGGTTTCGGGGTCGCCGAGCACCGTTTGCGTGTCCCCGTCAGCAATCGCTGATCCCTGCGAGAGCAGGATTGTCCGGTCAGCGTGTTCGCGAACGAAGTCGATGTCGTGCGTGATGACGACGACGAGCTTGCCGCGATTGACGAGCGTCTCGACGGCGTTGCCGAGGCACTGCCGGCCCGGGGCGTCCTGTCCACTCGTTGGTTCGTCGAGGACGATCACGGGCGTGTCCATCGCGGCGATGGACGCCGCAGCGACTCGTTTGCGCCACGGCTCCCCGAAGTCGTAGGGGTTCTCCTCCCGTCGCTCGGTGAGTTCGAACAGTTCGAGCGCACGTTCGGTCTGCTTCTCGACCTCGTCTTCGTCGTAATCCAGATTTCTGGGACCGTACTCGACTTCCTCCTGGACCGAATTGTGGAACAGCTGGTCGTCGGGGTTTTGGAAGCTTAAACCGACATCGTGTGCGAGTTCCGCGACCGTCGCATCGCGAGTATCCGTGCCTCGCACGTACACTGCCCCTTCGGTCGGATCGAGGAGGCCGTTCAAGTGTTTCACCAGTGTCGACTTCCCCGCGCCGTTTTGACCGATCAGGCAGACACAGCCGTCCTCGAGCGAGAACGAGACGCTGCTAAGCGCCTCGACGCCGCTCGCATAGGTATGGTGGAGATCGTCGAGGACGATTGGCTCATCGCGATCGCTCCTGTTCGAGGACGACGGTCGGTTGATCGTGCTCCCGTCACTCCGTGCTTCTACTGCGGCATCCCCGCTGGGAGACGCTGGTGCTGGGACGAGGCGTTGGAGTTCGGTGAGACATTCCGTTTCCGTCAGCGGCACTGGTTCGTCCTCCGGAATGGTTCCAGTTGTGCGGAGACGATGACCGATTTCGATAGTCGTCGGAACGGGGACGGGGAGATCCGTTTCGACAGCCCGGGTAAGGATCGCTCGTGGCGAGTCGTCGAGGCGGATCTGTCCGTCCTCCATGTACAGCAGTCGATCCAGATGCGGGGCGAGCTGTTCGAGTTCCTGACTGACGATGATGACTGTGTACTCCTCGTCGTTCATGTCGCTGACGATATCGAACACTTCCTCGGTGCCTTCGGGGTCGAGCTGCGCTGTGGGCTGCTGAAGGACGAGAATCTCGGGTTGCATCGCAATGACCGACGCGATGGCAACCCGTTGGCACTGGCCACCGGACAACTGCTGGGGGTCGCGGTCCATGAGGTCTTCGACGCCAATGACGGCGAGCGCTTCCTTCGCGCGCTCTCGCATCTCCCGGCTGGTGAGGCCACGGCTTTCGAGCCCGAACGCAACCTCTTCGAGCACCGTCGACGTCGCGCCAGTCATCTGGTCGTACGGGTTCTCGAAGACGAATCCGATTTTCTTCGAGAGTTCACCGATAGACTGTTCGCTCGTTGGCGTTCCGTCGACCGTTACTGTCCCGGAAAGGTCTCCGTTGTAGAAGTGCGGAATCTGTCCGGAGAGAAGCCGGCAGACCGTCGCCTTACCTGCTTCATTTGGTCCGGTGATTCCGACGAAGCTTCCCTTTTCGATGGCGAGTGAGGTGTCGGTAACTGCATACTCGTCGTCCGGCTGCGTCTGGTACTGGAACGTAACGTCTGATAGTTCGAGTTGGCTCATGCGACGACCCTCCATGTGAGTGTAGCGATGACGGCACCACCGGCTATGTAACGTAACGCCTGTTCACCTGTCGAGTCGGGAATGTCGTAGAGGAACGTCCGCTGCCCCGTTGCTTCGAATCCTCTTGCATTGAGTGCGAGTGCGCGTGTGTTCGCGACGATAAGGGTGCTGATGAGCAGTGGAGCCATCAACGCTGTTATCGATTGGAGTCTCGTTCGGAGGTTCGCCTTCGTGTCGAGGCCGCGCGCCTGCTGGGCTTCCGTAATCGATTGTGCCCGGTCGCGCATCTCCGGGATTATCTGGAGCGACGCCACGAACACGTACGCGAGTTTGTTCGGAACACCTTTCTCGATGAGAGCGACACGGATGCGCTGTGGTTGTGCCGTCGTGGCGAGAAGTAAAAACGCCAGGATCAGCACCGAGATACGGAGAAAGATGAGTCTGGCCGATACGAACCCTTGTTCCCAGATAGTTACGGGACCAATCGAGAGGAGTGGCGTGACTTTCTTCCCTGGTGCCAAGACGCCCTGAACGAGGAGCAGGAAGAAAGCGAACGGTATGGCGACGACGCCGTAGAGCCGTAACACCAGGTTATGGACTCTGGCGACGAAGACGAACCCGAGCAGGGCGACGGCTAGTACTAGGGCGACTCGGTAATCGGGGGCGATGAAGACGATGAGCGAGAGACAAACGGCGAGGATTATCTCTGTTACGGGGTTTAGCCGGTGAAGAACGCTCTCCCCGGGTTGGTATATCGACGTGTCCTTCTCAGCCATGGTTTAGTGTGCGGGTGAAAGTATGCTGGTTGTGGGCAGTGCTCCGTCGTGCCATACCATATCGTGTCTCAACTACGAATATATATCTTGCCCCTGCGGTGGGAGGAAACGAGTCGGAACGGACTTACCGATGAAGTATGCGACGAACGCCGAGCCACCCTTGTCGACGAACTCGACCATCAGTTGGGCCGAGGCCGCGCTTTCGATGAGGCTCCGGCCGCTCGCGACGAGCGTCGCGGTGACGAGGCTAGTCCCGGAACTGGTGACACCGCCGAAGACGAGAACGACGATGGGCGTTGCAATGATCCAGGCAACGAACGTCAAGACGACGGCCGGAACAGCTGCTTTCTTGACGCTGTCGAACCAGCCGCGACGAGCAAACACGCCCGTTACGAAGCCGATCGCAATCGGAACTGGCATGAATGCGAGTTGTACGGGATTCCCGAGCATTGCCTGAACGATGTTGGCTAACGCTCCCGTCACGACCGCTGCCCACGGCCCGGCGAGGATACCGATGAGCATCGTCCCGATATTATCGAGGAACAACGGGAGCTTCAGCGTGCTGGCGATGAATCCGCCGATGGCGTTGATACCGATACCGATCGGGATCAGGACCCACGTCGTCGTTGTGAAATCTGCCGATACACTTTCCTGGAGCCGTTCGATACGGCTGTTCGAGTCGGCTGTGGCGCTCATAGTTGGTACGCTGTACCATAACAATGTACAACGCTAATAATTAAAAATTGGGGTTACTCTCAGTTGCGGATTTACTTCAAAAAGAAAAGGAGATTACAGTTCGTTGACCGTACGAACCGTCACGAAACCATCGAAGCCGAGAATAATCGACTGTGCCATCTCGCCGAACAGTGCCTTCCCAGCCGGCGACCGGCTCCTGTTAGCGATGTACACGTGATCACAGCCATGATTCTCTGCCACGTCGATCACCTTCGCCGAAGGTCGCGTATCCTCGACGGAATCACCGATGGACGTGTAGGTCACCTGTAGGGAATCGAGGACGTCGGCCCCCGCAGACGCCGCGAAGTGAGCGGCCACGTCAGTCGAGGTCTCTGCCGGTCCACTACTGGCGTCCCAGTCGGCCCACGACCGCATCCGATCGACCGACGCATAGTCACTGCCGTCGATGACGAGCGAGAGGACGACAACCTCCACATCGGCCGTGGCAGCGATAGCCCCAGCCTCTTCCAGGAGTTCGAAGTCCGTTTCCGACGGTCCGACGATTGTGAGTATCTTGTCCATGCATTCGTTGAGATTCGTTAGAGCAGCGCCGTCAGATTCGATAGCACGATATCACGACAGCACTCGATGTCCACGTCCAGTGCGACCTCGCAGTTCGGCGACTGCTCGTAGACGCCGTGCTCGTCGTAGATCGTCGCACCGTTCGAGGGACCGCCCGTCGTGTCGATCTCGACGTACGCCTCCTCGAACGTCACCGGGTCCCCGAGGATACTGGCAAGCACAACTGCGTCGCTGGTGATGGACCCGCCCTTGGCGACCACACCGTCAGGGCCCTGTGCTTTGTACTGCAGGATGTCTGCCACAACGTCGCCAAACGCTCCTCGATTACGGAAGTCCTCTCGCGCCGCCGGCAGAAGATACGCCGGTTCGGTCACGTCGAGTCCGACGACCTTCGGCCGGCCGTCCTGGACGACGCGAGCAGCGGCCGCGGCATCGACATAGAAGTTGAACGACGCTTGCGGTGTCACGTTCCCCGTCGTCTTCAGCGCCCCGCCCATCTGATAGATGTCGCCCACCATCTCCGGGAGCTCCGGTTCGAGCGCCATCGCAAGGGCAATATTTGTCTGGGGACCAACGGCAGCGATCGTCAGGTCGTCGCCGTGCTCGCGAGCCTGCTCGATGATGAAATCGACGGCGTGAGCGTCGACGGTGTCGGTCGACGGGTCGGGGAGTGCGGCACGGACGTTTTCGGGAACACCGCCAGGGCCGTGGATATACTCGGCCATCACGAGGTCGTCCGCGAGTGGACGTGACGCTCCCTGCACGACCGGCACGTCGGTGCGGTCAACGAACTCCAATAGCGCGAGGGCATTTTCCGTCGTGTTCTCGATCGTCGTGTTCCCCATCACCGTAGAGAGACCGACGACATCGACGTCGTCGTTCCCAAGCGCCATCAGAACTGCGAGCGCATCGTCGATGCCGGGATCGACGTCCAGAAGTAACTTGTTCGTCATGGAGTCACCGATCCTCCGGCGGAGCGTCCCACTCCTCGCCATTGTCCCGCGGTTCGTAGCCGATGACCTCGCGAGCGTGGTCGATATCGAACCAGCGACGGTCGTTGTCGCTGACCCCGTAGAAGACATCGAATTCGACGTCGTCATCCTGTAGACAACACTCGACCTGGTGGGCCAGATCCCGCCGAGACTGCCACATCGCCTTCATCCGGGCGACCTTCTCCTCGTACTGGTCACTGCCACGCTCCCAGTCACCGTCATCAACGCCGTGTTCGGCATCGCCATACGGATGGTCGTACTCTTCGTGACGCACTGAACAGATCCGCAGCGAGTAGAATTGCTCCGGAGCGTCGTAGTTCTCGACGTAGTACCGTCCGATATCCTCGTCGAAGGATTTCGACGAGCCATAGTAGGAGTCCGGGCGCCGGGGAGACGTGTGATCGACAGTGAGATCGAAGCCTTGTTCGTAAATCTCGGGACTGAACTCGACCTCGTACATCCCGACTACGTGGTTCGTCGATCCGAAGACGAACTTCGGCACGCCGGCGTCCTTCGCCGCTTCCAGCGTATTGTACATTCCAATGATGTTGTTCTCGAGCGTTTCTTTCCACGTCCCGTCAGTTTCGGGGTAGCCCGCGAGGTGAACGACGGCGTCTTGATCGTCGAACGCGGGCCGTATCTCGTCGTAGTTCGATACGTCAGCGACGACGGTGTCGAAGCCCTCTCGGTCCGAACGATTGAGGTACGTAAACTCGTACTCGTCGCGGTCCGCCAAGTGATCGATAATCGCAGTTCCTACCCGGCCGAACGCTCCAGTGAGGAGGACGTTGGTCGTCATGGCTTACGTGCTATCGTTTCTCACCCCTGCATCAAAAAGGTTCAGGTGCTAGCGGCAAAATAGTATTATAGCCCGCGTCCACATTCGTGAACGATGCCGTCGGAAACCGAACTCGAATACTACGGCCTATCGTCGTTCAGCATCGAACACGAGAACACACGCCTACTCGTTGATCCATGGCTTACTGAACCCGAGTGGATCGACGTCGAAATCTCCGACTTCGCCGATGTCGAGTGTATCTTCGTCACCCACGGTGCCTATGACCATCTCGGAGACACCGTTGCTGTCGCAGAAACGTCCGGCGCCCGGGTGTTCACCGAACCTGCCGTCGCAGACCATCTCGTCGACGAAGGGCTACCGTCTGAACAGGTCGAGCGAGTAATCTGGGGTAACGAGTTCGAGATCGACGGTATCGACGTCCGTATCCTCGAGACTCGTCACCTCTCGTATTTCGAATCGGCGAACCAGCGACTGTCGGGGATGCCCATCGGATTCCACTTCGAATTCTCAAACAGTAGCCTCTACTACGTAGGAGATACATCGCTGTTCAGTGACCTCGAACTGTTCGTCGAACAGAACGATCCTGACGTAGTGATGCTTCCCGTGGGTGGCGCTCCGGGGGACCGGGCACCGCTTCCTCCTCGTGATGCTGCGACGGCTGCATCGTGGTTCGACGTCGAGCGTATCGTACCGGTTCACTACGTCCCTGGCAGCGATGAAGTAGACGAATTCGAGACCGAACTGACCGCTCGCACTGACGGTGACCACCCGTCCGTTACCGAGTTAGACGTGAACGAGCGACTCGAACTCTGATTCGAGGACGGTCCGGAACCGTCGCTTAGATGCGGAACTCCTCGAGTGCGTCTCGTTTGAGCTCCACACCGTGGCCGCTACGGTCCGGAAGCTGAATCATCCCGTCCTCGGGCTCGATCGGATATTCGAGGACGTCGTCGAACGCCTTGACGTCCGAGTCCCTGTAGAAGTACTCGATCCAGAGTCCGTTCTCGATGGCCGCGAGGAGCTGGATGTGAAGATCCCAGTTGTAGTGAGGTGCAACGGGAATGTCGTGACACGCGGCCATGTTGGCGACGCGCATCCACTCGGTGACTCCACCGACGACCGTTACGTCGGGCTGAATGACTTCGACGGCATCTTCACGGAGCAGGTCGGCAAAGCCGTACCGACTGAACTCGAGCTCTCCACCGGCGACGGCGTACTCGAGCGATTCGTTAACCTCGCTGTAGAGGTCGAGACTGTCGGGCATGACCGGCTCCTCGATGAAGTACGGGTCGTACTCATCGAACGCTCGGCACGATCGCACCGCCTCCTGTTTGTTCTTCCACTTCCCGTTCGCGTCCATGAGAAGGGTGCGATTCGGCCCGATCGCCTCACGTGCCACCCGAACCCGTTCGACCTCCTCTTCCAGCGGTTGCCGGCCGACCTTCATCTTTACCACGTCGTGGCCGCGGTCGACGTAGCGTTCCATCTCCTCGCGAAGCCCTTCGAGCCCCTTGTCCTCCCGGTAGTATCCGCCACTAGCGTATGCGGGAACTTCTTCGGCGTGACCACCGAGGAGTTTGTAGAGCGGCATGTCCGCGGCCTTCGCCTTGATATCCCAGAGAGCGATGTCGATACAGGAGATCGCGCGCAGCATCACGCCTTTACGACCGATCTGTACCGTCCCATCGAACATCTCTCGCCAGAGGCGTGCGGTGTCGCGCGGATCTTCACCCTCTATCATTGGGGCGAGGACGTCTTCGACAGCCTTGGCGACGACGTCCGCACCGCCGTAACCGAGCGTGTATCCCACGCCTTCGGTACCGTCTTCTGTTCGAACGTAGACGATCGCGTGATCTCGCTGTTCGACGACGCGAGTTGCGAACGCGACGGGCTCTTCGAGGGGGATCGATACGGCAAAGCTTTCGACTTCTGTAACTTTCATGGTTGGATTCTCTGTTTCGATTGTTCGGGTCGATCGTTCATCGGTGTTTATTTAGACAACATCAGCGACAACGCTACCAACACCGTCGACTTCGGCGCGAACCTCGTCGTCCGGTGTTATGTGAACTGCTCCTGGCGTCCCGGTGGAGATAACGTCGCCTGGCTCGAGCGTCATCACCTTGGAGTGGAACGAAACCAGTTCTCGTGGCGGCGTCATCATGTTTCGCACGCCGTTCTCGGCGACAACTTCGTCGTTGCGTATCGTCCGAACTGTAAGATCATCGAGCAAGCCCACCTCGTCGGTCGTAAGCAGCGATGGTCCGAAAACGAGGAAAGTGTCGAAGCTTTTCGCCCGGGTCAGGAACCGCGGGTTCCGGTTCAATATGTCTTCAGCCGTCATGTCGATGACGGGAAGATATCCTGCGATGACGTCGTCCACTTCGTTCTTGGCGAGATTCGAGCATGTGCGCCCGATGACGACCGCGAGTTCGGCTTCGGCGGTTACGTGGTCAGTGACGTCCGTCGGCGGAAGCCGAATCGGACCGTCTGGACCCGTCACGGACGACGCAGGTTTCATGAAGCTCGCCGGTTCGGTGGGACGGTCCTCGTCCAAGTCTGCAGCGTGGTCCGCATAATTCAGCCCGATTCCCCAGAGCTTGCCCGGGCGTTCCAGCGGTGCTGTGATCGACAGCTCCGCTGCCGACGTGCGCTGTGCGACAGCGTCATCTGGCGTCGGCAGGTCACCAGAGGCCGCTCGTGGAAGCGCGTCTTCGACGGAGGTGAGCGATGGGTCCGCAGACGAGAGCGGGACGAACCCGTCTTCGTCGCCGAGTAACGGCGTACCATCTGTCGTGCGTGCTAATCGAGGCATGCGCTCGTTAGAGGTTTGAAGCTCCCTGCCCACCGTCGACAGGAATCGCAGTTCCGTTGACGAAACTCGACTGTTCGGAGCTGAGGAACGCGACTACCTCGCCCAGTTCCATCGGATCCCCGATACGGCCGAGCGGGTTTCCTTCTCCTTTCGCGGCCAATCCTTCCTCGTAGGAATCGTATTCCCCGCGCTCGACGGCGTCCTCGATGAGTTCCTGTTGGCGTGCGGTCTCGTGAGGTGCAGGGAGAACGGCGTTTGCCCGCACCTCCGGTGCCAGTTCTTTCGATAGCGTCTTTTCGAGACCGACGACGCTCATGCGAACCGAGTTCGAGAGCACGAGTGAACCGATCGCTTCCTTGACGCTACGGGAGGTGATGGTGACAATCGTACCGCCGTTGCCTTCGCGAAGCGGGTCCGCAGCTTCGCGAACGAGGCGGACGACGCTCATCACGAGCAGATCGTAGGCGTCGTACCAGTCTTCGTCGGTCATTTCGAGGAACGGACCACTCGGTGGTCCGCCCGAGTTCGTTACGAGGTGGTCGAGTCCTCCGAACGTATCGACGGTGCGGTCGACAAGCCGTTCGATGTCGTCCGGAGCCGTGAGATCCGCTCGTACTCCAACGACTTCGCCGTCGGCGACGTCTCGAACGTCTTCGACGGCGTCTTCGAGTCGGTCTTCGTCACGACCGTTGATGACGACGTTTGCCCCTTCGCTTGCGAGTGCTTTTGCTGCAGCTTTTCCGAGGCCGCTACTGGATGCCGCAACCAGAGCGGTATGCCCATCTATTCCATAGTCCATCGTTAGCAGTGGGGACATCGGACACCGACGGGATAAAAATTTCCCCTACGAAATGGTGGTTAGGTAATTTAGCGATGCTTACAGCCTGTTTCGAGAGCCCGGGTTTTTGAGTTCAGATACTACGTCTGATTTATACTGAAATGCTGCACTGGGAAGATTGTTTAGCAAAGCTAAATAATCTTTATGTGGGTGAATGCCAATCGGGCAACTATGAAACAAGCAAAGAACCCCGTGATGGCCGTGGAAACTACTACCCGTATACTGAATCTAATACACGAGCGTAACGGAGCCAGGATAAGCGAAATCGCGGAACAGCTCGATACAACCCGAGCTACGGTACACAACCACCTTTCGACCCTCGAACAGGCTGAACTGGTCGTCAAAGAGGGGAACGAGTATCAGCTTGGCCTCCGGTTCTTCACCTTCGGTGAGCACACCAAAAACCAGCAGACGATTCTCAACATTGGCGCTGCAGAGGTGGACAAACTCGCCGAAGAGACGGGTGAACTTGGCAACCTTCTCGTCGAGGAACACGGCCGAGGAATATATTTGCACCGTGCGAAAGGAGAGAACGCACTTTCACTGGACACTGGCGTTGGCTCCCGCGTCTACCTCCATCAGACTGGCCTCGGTAAAGCGATTTTAGCTCATCTCCCGGAGGAGTACGTGACCGAGATCGTTGACCAACACGGCCTTGCACCGAGTACCGAAAACACGGTTAGCAATCGCGAGGAGCTTTTCGAGACACTCGAAGACGTGCGAGAGCGAGGATACGCTTACGATATGGAAGAAAGAGCAAAAGGCATTCGCTGCGTGGCTGCGCCAGTCATCACGAACGATGACCGGATCCAGGGTGCCGTCAGCGTGGCAGGCCCAGCAAGTCGTATGGAAGGAGACCGTCTACACGATACTATCCCCGAACTCGTCACTCGTGCTGCGAACGTCATCGGAATCAATCTCTCGTACTCGTAGAAATTTAGGAGAGCTAAATTTGGTTCGGCTCGACGTCTCGTCTTCAGGCACGGACTTCCCCTTACCCTCCTTGGCCATGCGCCAGATTGCATTACAATTCTAATTCTGTAATCCCTTCGGAAGAGAAGGTCGACGACGCCAAGATGTACTATGGGACCGCTAGAAGTGGTTCAATACGAGCCCTAAGGGAGCGTTGGGAGATCGAAAACGGCACGAATGCGGTGAAAACTGAAGGTCAGGTCAGAGGCAGGAAGGAGAGTACGACGAGTCGAACTCGCCGAGCGAACCACAGTAAACCAGGGAGCGGCCTCGGTAGCAACGTCCAGTCAGTCGTCCTGTCAAGTGGAACTACTGTCGAACAGCCGTCATCTATAGCGCACTGAGTAAGGGTTTTCACCGAAACCAACGTCTGTCGACTGACGTACCACAGAGAGGTGGTTACCTGAGGGGACTGTTTGGAGTGATCGGCGACAGAACAGCGATACAACAGGCCCCTCAGAAGTCAGGCCACTCCAACCACAGTCGCTGGTTCGATCCTGACCGCTTCGAATCGGTTGTGTTTCCGACCGAAACTAACCGTTCGCTGGCGGTAGGGGGTTTCGTGCTTCCCCAAGGGCGGCGGCCCGGCAAATACCACTTCCGCTTATGGATATAACCGGAAGTGGCAGACACACCACCACTTCCGATGAAACCACCTGCAACAGGGTTCGTGCCCCTCGAAAACGGCAGCCTCGATATTTATAAACCGTATATTGCAATATCAAATCTCCGATCGGAGATGTTGAGACTACAGCGGGTTTGGAGGGTCGTTGATACGTGGCATCGGCCGAATTTCTGAACGAGAACTGCTGTGGAGAGGTTCTCAAGCGTCAACTCCCGTCGTGCTATCGACCCTTTCTGAGATTTCCTGCGTCCACCATCAGCGTTGCACTTAGCGATCGCGTTTGACCAGGCTGAGCGAGTGTCTCGGATTTCGGTCTCTTTCTTCAACACGTGTTATTGGCCGTCACGATAGGGTAGAGTTCGGAAACGGGTTGACGCACTCGTCACTGACGAACTTATCTACTACCTCATCCCGGATTGGTGCGCGGTGCTGTAACACGGGCCAGGAAAGGTAGATCGAATGACGGTAGTCGCGCCCCGATATGCTCAAGCAATTGTGATGAATGTCCTCTTGTTAGTCTGGGAAGCAATACGCACAAAGCGTCTCGGTTTTGGATCGATAATTATCGAAAGGGCGCCATCGGCAGAGTGAGCACGATCGTTTATCTCCCTAGTGAAACGCCACCTGGCGGTCAATGAACTCCTAACTCCCCGTCTCAATTTGGAACGAGGGCGTCGACCGAGGAGACGACCACTGACGGGTCGATGGAGGATTCAGCTACCTTGCTGATGCACTGTCTGCATCGAGAGCAGTTTCGACTACTGTCTGGTCCCGTAATCGAGGATATATCAGTTGTTCTCGTAATAAGATTCGATAACATTTCTCCGTTCGTCATTACCGCCGGGTACTGCCGGGAGTTGGTACCCTCGAAGTCGACGCCGACGGTGCCAGGAGTGACGTTTCGTGGCACTCGCTATCACCGCGGTGGAGTCGTCTCGAAATACGATTACTGGCCGCTCCCGTCGTTGAGGACGGACGTCGAAGGAGATGACCGAATACCCTCACTCGCCGGGAGATGGTTCACGATCGGAGGGCCGTCTGTGAATCGGCCGACGGGCAGCCAAGTAGCACGTTGGTGGCCATTACTCATAATTATCCCGAGGGTGAAACGACGACGTCACATGGCCGACCAGCCTGTCGACGTGGAACCGACGGGGAGGAACGTGGCTGGTGAAGCACCTGCCCAAGAGCCGGAAGCAGTAACGGATGACGTCACGGTCCACGACGACGACGTCGAACTCGAGCGGACGATCGGGCTCGTCGGCGGGTTGGCCATCGGAATCGGCACCATGATCGGCGCAGGTATCTTCGTCTTCCCGGGTCTGGCAGCCGATACTGCCGGTCTCGCAGCCACGCTCTCGTTCGCAATCGGCGGCGTGATCGCGTTGCTGGTGGCCCTCCCGACCTCGGAACTCGCCACGGCGATGCCTCGAAGCGGCGGCGGTTACTACTTCATCTCTCGAGGGATGGGTACGCCCTATGGTGCAATCGTCGGCCTCGGCCTGTGGTTGGGTCTGGTGTTCGCCTCCGCGTTCTATCTCGTCGGTCTGGGACACTACTCGACCGCCATCCTCGCCGAAATCGGCGTCGGACTCCCGTTCGATCCTGTCGTCGTGACCGGACTGCTGTTCGGTGTAGGATTGACGGTGTTGAGCATCGGCGGAACGGAGAACACCGCAACACTCCAGAACGGCGTGGTGGGTGTTCTCCTCGTGGTTCTGACTGGCTTCCTCACGTACGGTACCCTCGACGCTGTCGGCGTTTTCGGCGGCGAAACCATCTCGGAGGCGTTCTTCTCCCGGGGGTACTTCCCGGTGTTGACGACCGCTGCACTGGTCTTTACATCGTATCTGGGCTTCGCTCAGGTCGCAACCGTCGCAGGGGAGATCGAACAGCCGGATCGGAATCTCCCGCTGGCGATGGTCGGCTCGGTACTCGTCGTCACCGTCTTCTACGTCGTGACTATTTTCGTCGCGACGAGCGCCTTCGGCGCGGACCGTCTGGGTAGATTCGGAGAGACGGCCATGGTCGAGGTCGCTCGTGACCTGCTCGGGGTCCCCGGCGCGGTAGCGATCCTGTGTGCCGGCCTGTTGGCGACGTTTTCGAGCGCGAATGCGTCGATTCTCAGCGCCTCCCGGGCCGTGTACGCGCTGAGCCGCGACGCCTTGCTCCCGCGAACCGCGAGCACGATCAACCTCCGGTTCGGTACGCCGCACGTCGCGTTGCTCGCAGCGGGCGGCCCCATTCTCGTCCTGGTCGCGACCGGCCAGGTCGAGTTGCTCGCGGAGGTAGCTTCGTTCCTCCACCTGGTCATGTACGGACTGATTTGCATCGGGATGATCGTGTTGCGGCGGCGAAATCCGGGTTGGTACGCCCCCAGTTTCCGAATGCCGGGCTATCCGCTGTTACCGACCCTCGGTGCGCTCGCCAGCTTCGGCCTGATCGCGTTCATGCAACTCGCGTCGATCGGAATCGGAATCGCGGTCATGATCGTGTCGTACCTCTGGTACCGCTATTACGCTGGGGACGTTACCCTCAGAGGAGACGTCTGACCATGAGCGACCGTCCATCGATACTCGTCCCGATTCGCGTGCTCGAAGGAGAAGCGATTCCGGAGGGCGTCCCCGAACTGCTCGCGAACGCCCACGTCGTGTTGCTGGGGTATCACGTCATTCCGGAGCAGACCGCTCCAGGACAGGCTCGAATGCAGTTCGAGGAACGTGCCACCCACAGGCTCGGCGAGTACGAGACGAGACTCGAAGCGGCGGGGGCGACGACCGAGCGACGACTCGTGTTTACTCACGACGAGCAGAAGACGATCGACCGAACGATCGCCGAGTACGACTGTCTGGCCGTCCTCATTCCGAACGCCACCGTACCGCCGGAGGAGGTGCTCGTCGCCGTTCGCGGTAGCGTCGGGGTCGACCGTCTCGCCCGGGTCGTCGCTGGCCTGTTCGGTGACACGGACGTTTCCGTGACCTTGTATCACGTAACGGGTGCGGACGAACCCGACGATGACGTCCAGGCGGTTCTGGACGAGGTAGCGGACCGGTCGACGGATCTCGGGCTGGACGGGTCGGCGATCGAGACGCGAATCGAACGCGACCGAGACGTCCTCGACGCGATCGTCGACGCCGCTGCCGCGTTCGACGCCGTCGTCATGGGCGAATCTGATCCGTCCCTGGTGACGTTCGTGTTCGGGATGCCGGTCGACCAGGTCGCCGAGCGGTTCCTCGGTCCGGTACTGGTGGTTCAGCACGAATCCGCCACGGAGGACGGCGACCGGTAGGAGATGGTTCTGCTCGTCGCGTGTAGTTCCCGACTGGCTGTGTCGACGGATGCGACTCGGCGGGGAGCGCGTTTTTCGTCGCTTTCGTCGTCTGCAGTGGCGCGCCGGAGGACGGCAGTTCAGCGCGGATAGGTGACCAACGAGCCCCGCGCGTACCGACCGCGGTCACGTTTGGCCGTACTCCGAGGTGGCGACGCGGTGCTCGCGGTCTTCCTCACGAGCGATCCGTTGCCCCGTTTCCGGGTCGAACCCGTGGACGAGTTCGTCCCGAATACCGAGCCAGATAGGCTCGTTGCGGGAAGCCTCCACGGTACTCGGTGCTTTCACCGTCAGTTCGATTGGCGCGTCGGACTCGTCACCGACGACGACGTCGATGATCTGTTCGTCGCCGAGCGGTTCGGTCACTTCGACCGTTCCTTCGATGGCGTTGTCGCCCGGCGTGGACCGGGCAGTGAAATACTGCGGCCGGACCCCGAGTTCGACGTGGTCGTAATCGGCGTAGCGCGCGGCGACGTCCGACTCGAATCGGTACTCGAACGCGTCGACGTTCTGCGTCCGGACGAGTCCGTCCGCAGAGACCTCCACGTCGATGAAGTTCATGCTCGGCGAGCCGATGAATCCCGCGACGAACCGATTCGTCGGCTCGTGATACACTTCGTCAGGGGTGCCGACTTGCTGGATGTGCCCCTGGTCCATCACGATCAGCTTGTCCCCCATCGTCATCGCCTCCTCCTGGTCGTGGGTCACGTACAGCGTCGTGATGCCGAGTTCCTTCTGGAGAACTTTGATTCGGCCTCGCATACTGATCTTCAGCTTCGCGTCGAGGTTCGCCAGCGGTTCGTCCATCAGGAACACGGACGGGCGTCGGATGATAGCGCGACCGAGAGCCACCCGTTGCCGTTGCCCGCCGCTGAGGTGGCCGACGTCCCTGTCCAGAAGCTCCGGAATTTCGAGCATTTCGGCGACCTCGTCGACGCGCTCCTGGCGGGTCGCTTTGTCCACGCCGGCGACCTTCAGCGGGTAGGCGATGTTCCCCCGCACGTTCATGTGGGGATACAGCGCGAAGTTCTGGAACACCATCGCCGTGTTCCGGTTCTTCGGATGGACGTCGGTAACGTCGTAGTCGTCGAGGTACACGCGCCCCGACGTCGGTTCGGTCAGTCCCGAGAGACAGCGGAGGGTCGTCGTCTTCCCGCAGCCGCTGGGGCCGAGGAGGACGGCGAACTCGCCGTCCTCGACCACGATGTCGATGTCCTCGACCGCGAGCGTATCACCGAACCGCTTCTCGACGGAATCGTATTTGACGCGCACCATCGACGTTCACCTTGATACGTGGTAACAGCCTGCGAGTACTTGTAGTTTCCTCAGCGAAGACGCGTTCGGTCGGTTCATTTCTCGACCGCCCCCATGCTGAACCCTCGCACGAGTTGGTCGCGCGCGACGAACGCGAACACGAGCACGGGAACCAGCGCGATGGTTCCCGCCACGGTCATGTTCACCCATTCGACGGAGTACTTCGTGATGAACGACGCGAGGCCGACCGGTAGCGTCATCGCCGACTCGTCGAACGTGAGGATGATGGCGAACAGGAGTTCGTTCCAGGTGATTATCATCGTGAAGATGGCGGCCGCGATGAGGCCCGGTTTGACGAGCGGCAGAACGATCTTGATGAACGCCCCGGCGTGCGTATGCCCGTCGAGGATCGCCGACTCGACGATACTCCGGGGAATCTCGTCGAAGAACCCCTTCATCATCCAGACCGCGAACGGAACGTTGAACATCACGTACACGAGAACGAGCCCCTGTAGCGTGTTCACGAGCTGGAAATCGCGGAGGACGACGAACAACGGAATGATGGTCACTATCGGCGGCATGAACCGCGTCGAGAGGATGTAGAACGGAAGGTGAAAATCGAGATTGTACGGGAAGTCGAACGCGACGAACCCGTACGCGGCACATGCACCAACGAACGTCGCGATGATAGTCGTCACAATGGTAACCGTGATACTGTTGAGGATAAGTTTGACAAACTCGGGGCGCTGTGCGAACAACTGTACGTAGTTGCCGAGTTCCATCTCGTACGGAAGCCAGTGCGGCGGGAAGGACAGCAACGTCTGCCGCGTCTTCAGCGACCCGGTTATCATCCAATAGACGGGGAACAGAGACCACACGAGGTAGACTCCGAGTCCGGCGTACGTCAATGCTCTCGCCACCCCGGTTTCGACGAGTCGATTGTACAACTGTTCGCCCCGGGTCGGCGTCGTAAACGGAAGTTGTCGTTCTTTAGGTTCGGTAGCCATGGTTGATCAGAACTCTACGTTTGCGGTTTTGACGAACGTGATCGCGGACACGAGCACGATAACGAGCAGCGATATCGCCATCGCGGAGGCTTCGCCCCAGTTGTTGAATCGGAAGGCGACGCGATACATCTCCATACTGATGACGTTGGTCGAACTCGCTGGGCCACCGCGGGTCAGAATGAACACCTTGGCGAACACCCTGAGCGCGTCGACGACGCGAATGATGAGCACGAGCACGATGAGCGACTTGAGGTACGGAAGCGTGATGTCGACGAACCGCTGGCGGCGCGACGCGCCGTCCATGATCGCTGCTTCGCGCACGTGGTTCGGTATCGACTGCAGTCCGGCGAGCATCACCAGCACGACGAGCGGCGTCCACTGCCAGATATCGGCGAGAATGACCGAGTAGAGCGCAATGTTCGGCTCGCTTATCCAGCCGACGTTGTGGCCGATAATCGGCTGTGCGAGGAAATCGAGCAGACCGTTCGGCGCGTACAGCAACCGCCAGATGAGTCCGATGACGGTCGGCGACAGGATCATCGGAATGAGGATGAGCGTCTGTAACAATCCCCGTTGCTTCAAATTCCTGTTGAGCAATAACGCGATGGCGAACCCGAGCACGAACTCGACACCTACGGCGATACCGATGAACTTCGCGGTCACCCACAGCGAATGGAGAAACGCCTCGTTACTGGCGAGCCCCGTGTAGTTCTCCAATCCGACGTACGACTGTCCTGTCGGGAGAAATCGGTAGAACGACATTTCCACGGCGCGAACCAGCGGATAGAACGTGAGCGCGAACAGAATCACGACTGCGGGGAGTGTCAGTAACCACTGCAGGTGGTCGTCGACCCACAGCAGGAGTCGCTCTCGCCAGTCGTGCTGGGTTCCGACGATTTCGTCGAGGTCGTGCGTCGTCGCTTCGTCAACAGTGTCGAGAGACATCTATCATCCGTAGTATCCCGCTTGCTCCAGTATCGTCTCCACCTCGCTGTTCATCTGGTTCATCGCTCGCTGTGGTGGTATCTGTCCGGTTAGCGCGGTGTTCAGGAACCGACCTTGCGTCGCTTCGAGTTCACTCCAGAGCGGCGTCCGTGGCCGCCACTGGGCCGTCTGGAGACTCTCGAACAACGGTGGGAACCACGGCTGCGCGTTCATGTTGTTCTGGAACGTGTCCCGCCGGAAGGGAACGCCACCGAGTTCGACGTATCGCTCCTGTGCCTCCTGCGAGACGAACGACCGCAACACCTGTCCGGCGGCTCGCTTTTTCGCGTCGCTGACGAACGAGTTGATGCCGGCTATCCAGTTGCCCTGCTGTGGGGCCCGTCGTTGACCTCTCGGAATCACCGTGAACTGGATGTTGTCTGCCTCCTCGGCCTGCTCCGGATTGAGCAGAATCGACGCTGCCGCGGGCCACGCGGGTGCCTGTGCGGCGCTTCCGTTTCCGAGGCTGTTGAGCACTTGGTCGCTGTCGAACGAGGCGACACCGTCCGGGCTGATCGATTTCAGATCGTTGACGTAGAAGCTCACGGTTTCAGCGCCGTTCTGGTCGTCCCAGACGTATCGCCAGTTCTCGTCGAACATGTTACCGATTCTCGACATGCCGAGGCTGAAGAAGTTCGCCATGATCGGATTCCCGCGCCTACCCCGGATGTTGTATCCGTTCGCACCCTCGACCTGCTCGTCGATTTTCCTGCCTGCGCGGAGCACGTCCTGCCATGTGTTCGGTTCGGACTCGTTGACCTGGTCGTAGTACTCTTGATTGTACGCGAACAGTTGCGTGTTCCCGACGACGACGAGTCCCTTGAGTTGCTCTTGTTGCCCCTGTGCCGCCGGTGGAACTGGCCCTCTCGGATTGGGCCATGTTGCGATTTCGATGGTGGTATCGATGAACTGGTCTTCGGGAATGTCACTTGGGAGCCACTGCCGAATCGGGTCGACGTACTGAGCGAACAGTGGGAACCACGGATCGTCCATGAAGAGGATGTCGAACGCAGTTCCTTCAGTGCTCAGAACGCTGTTCGTCCGTTCGAATAGATTGGCGTACGGGAACAACGATACGTCGACGTTGACCCCCGTATCGTCCTGGACGTACTGATTAATCAACCGTCGGAACAGTTCCCCTTCTCCACCCCCAACCGCGGCGACGGCAACACTCTGTGCTGTCTGATTCGCTCGAAAGCCGGTATATCCTGATACCGCTCCCACTCCGAGTCCTGCCGTTGCGCCGAGGAATCGGCGTCGCGTTTGCGAACTAACGGGTGACTCTTCCCCCGCTTCTCTGCCATGTGATGGCATGGAACGATATACTGTATCACGAATAATAAAACATTCCCTATCGCTCGCCTGCGCTACACGTACAGTCCGAGTTACGGTAGCGAGCGACGGTCGCCCCGAACGGCATCTCGGCCGGACGGAAGGAACTGGTCACATTTCGACAAGCACCTTCCCGTCGACGCGCTCTGCCGCCTTTCGAACGGCGTCGTCGGCGTCCGAAAGGGCGTACGTGTCGGTGACGAGCGGTAGATTGTCCAGCTGCCCCGCGGCCATCAGCCGAATCACCCGGGGAAAGATACGCTGACCGGTGTGGCCCTCGGAGCCGTATATCTGGGCGGAGTTGCCCTGGTACTTCCGGAGATCGATTTCCGGGCTCGTTCCGGCGTTGCTGATGTGAACGACGTTCGCTCGCTCCGCCAACGAGTCCTCTATGGCGGGATAGGTCTGTTCCACGGCCCCGGCCGTCTCGACGTGGACGTCGGCCCCCTCGCCGTCGGTCACGTCTTGGACGGTCCCAGCGGGATCCACTGCCGCGGGATCGAAGACGCGTTCGAAGCCGAGTTCACGCGCGACGTCTCGGCGTTTTGATTCCGGTTCGAACGCGATCACCTTCCCGGCTCCGGCGGCGCGCGCGACGTTCATACCCGTCAGGCCGATGGGCCCGGTCCCGTGGAAGACGTAGTAGTCGCCGGGGAGGATACCCTCGGCTCGACCGAACAACCCGTAGTACGTGATCGTACTCGGTTCGACCGTCGCCGCGGCCCGGAGCAGGTCGTCCTCGGCGTCGTACGACGCTCGGAGTGCGGACACGTCCCAGAGGATCTTCTCGGGGACGGCGACGTACTCCGCGTGTGCACCGGGAATCGTGAATCCGAGCTGTTCGAAGTTCTCGCAGTGACCGTGGAACCCACGTCGGCACGTCTCGCACCGCCCGCAGTAGTCGGTCACCTCTGCCGTGACCAGATCACCCGCGGAAAACAGACGCGCGTCGGACCCGGTTTCGACCACCTCGCCCGAGAACTCGTGACCGAGAACGTTCGGCAGGCTAGCGTACGCCGGGTAGTGGAGGTATCCTTCGTCGTCCGTCTCTATCATCGAGACGTCGCTGCCGCAGACGCCGGCGTACCGGACCCTGACGAGCGCTTCGTCGGGTGCGGGCGTCGGTCGGTCGCGCTCGACGACCCGCAGCGTCGGGTCCGTCCACACCTGGGACGCGTTCGTCGCGTTACGCGTCCGTCGCTCGTCGTCGGTAAGGTCGTAGTCGGGACGTGGATTCCAGTCCGCGTCGAGGACGAGAGCCTGCATGTGAACCACTGTGCGACCGATCGGTATAACGGTGTTTGTTGACGAGCGGCACTCTGTAGACGAGGCGTTCGCCCCGCGGCTTCGGAGGCGCTGGCCGCACCGTCAATCGCGACCCCCGGATTCGGTCTCACCGATCCGCGAAACCGTCCGGTCGTAGAGTTCCTTGGCCTCCCGGTTCGCGGTTCGGAGATGCGAGGTGTCCTTGCCGACGATAAGGAAGTCGAAGCCCTGTTCGAGTCGAGTCTCGACGTCGTCGGGGTCGACGGTGAGCGTCCCCACGGGGGTGTTCGAGCGATGTCCGGCCTCGATGACTCGTTTCATCGCGTCGGCGAGTCCGGTCGACTCCCACTCCGAGAACACACCGAGGGAACACGAGAGGTCCGCCGGCCCGACGAACAGCGCGTCGACGCCGTCGACTGCGGCGATCGCTTCGGCGTTTTCGAGGCCAGCTTCCGTCTCGATCTGGACGATGGTGAGATTCGTTCCGTCGGCGGTACGGACGTACTCCTCGAAGTCGCGCCCGTAGCCCGACGCCCGACCGGACGCGACGCCGCGGATTCCGTCCGGCGGATATCGGACCGCCCTGACGAGTTCCCGCGCCTCGTCTGCGGTTTCGACCATCGGTACCATTACGCCGTCGACGCCGATGTCGAGCACTCGCTTGAGTCGAACCGCGTCGTTCCACGGCACCCGGACGACCGTGGCCGTCGGCTCCTGGACGGCGTCGACGGCCCGGACGAGGTTCTCGACGGTTTCGAGATGCATCGCCGTGTGTTCGGTGTCGACGAGGACGAAGTCGAACGCCGACATCGCGCTGACCTCCGCGACGGTCGGATGTCCGATAGATACCCACGTCCCGGCCGGATACTCGTACGCTCGAATGGATTCTTTCAGCTCGTTAGTCATGGTTGTGCGATCGCTGGTCGGTTACGTCGGCGGTCTCTCGGTCGAGGGGCGCCCGCCGCGAGTCTGGCCTGCTCCGAGGCGTCATTTGCAGGTCTACTTCCGGTTTTCACGCCGAACGACATAAAAATGCTCGCCGGGGGTCGCCCCCGCGAGGAGCAGCGACACCACCGGAAAGTATAATCCCGTCGCTACCGACACAGTCGTCGTTGCGGACCGTTCGAAAAGCGGAAACGGTGGACGCTCCCACCCGATTCGCGTTCGCGGAACGATAGAAACCATGTACGAGGACTTCGCTTCGAAACTCGCGGCCACGATGTGGGCGGACTTCGACGTGACGCCCGACCGGGAGGGGCCGACCGCGACGGTAGAGATCACCGACCTCTCGACGAGAGTGATCGACGGGAACTTCCCGTGGACGCTCGTCACGGTCGAGACCGACGACGGGACGGTGGGCGTCGGCGAGGCCTACCCCTCCCCGGGCGTCCACGAGATCATCACCGACTACCTTCGACCGGTCTTGGTCGGTGAGAACCCAACCGACGTCGAGCGGTTGTACAACCTGATGCGCGCGAGCCTCTCCGGTCGCGGCTCCCAGCAGGGCGTGGGAACGATCGCGATCAGCGGGGTCGAGATCGCACTGTGGGACGCGACGGGGAAGCTACTCGATCTACCGGTCTACCAGTTGCTGGGCGGAAAGATGCGGGACTCGGTCCGGGTGTACGCCGACTGCCACGGCGGCGACGCGATGGTCTCGTCGGCCGAAGAGGGACAGACGGAGGAAACGTACCGACCGGAAGCGTACGCGGCGGCCGCACGGAGCGCGGTCGACGACGGGTTCGACATCGTCAAATTCGACCTGGACGTTCCCGCCGACCACGACGGAGATCGGAAGGCCCGCCACCTCGAAACCGCCGAAATCGAACACAAACGCCGGCTCGTCGAGGCGGTGACCGACGAAGTCGGAACGGAGGCCGAGGTCGCGGTCGACCTGCACTGGAACTTCAGTCCGGAGGCCGCGGAAGCGCTCTGTCGAGCCATCGAGCCGTACGACGTCGCGTGGGTAGAGGACCCACTTCCGCCGGAGAACACCGACGCGCTCGCCGAACTCGGTCGGCGCGTCGACCTGCCGCTCCTGACCGGGGAGAATCGGTACGGTCGCCACGGGTTCCGCGACCTGATCGAGGACGAAGCGGTCGCTTTCCTTGCGCCGGACGTGCCGAAAACGGGCGGCATCGCGGAGACCAAGAAGATCGCCGACCTCGCCGAGACGCACTATCGGACCCTCGTCCCGCACAACATCGGCAGTCCGGTCGCGACTATCGCCTCGGTGCACGTGGGCGCGGCGGTTCCGAACTTCCTGGCCCTCGAATATCACGCCCGCGACGTGCCCTGGTGGGACGATCTCGTCGCGGGCGACGACCTCATCGACGACGGACGCATCGAAGTGCCGGACGGTCCGGGGCTGGGCGTCGAACTCGACTGGGGAGTCGTCGACGAGCACGAGCGGTGAGCATCACTCGTCCCGGTACGTCTGGAAGAGGTCGACGACGAGCGCCACGTCGTCGCGGGCTTCGGCGAACGTCGTGCGCACGTCGGCATCACCGCGGACGCAGTCGACGAAGTGCTCGAGTTCCCGTTTGAACGCCTCTTCCCGGGTCGGCGTGTAGACGGTGTCGGTGAGGTCGTCGACGCCCCGTTTCACTCGCAACGTTGCGGGGTTGTACCGGAGCATCGGATGGCCGAACTCGAGCCTGAGGAGACGGTCGGGCGCGTCGATCCGAACGTACTCCTCGAAGAAGCTACGACCCGAGAGACCGGTTTCGAGGACGCACCGTCTCCCGTCCTCGTACTCGAGCGTCGCCGTCGCGTACTTTCCGTCTGCGAAGATGTCGACGTGTCCGATCTCCTCGACGCGACCGAAGAGCCCGCGGAGCACGTTCACGTCGTGACAGACGTGTTCGAGTTGGAAGTCGTACGCCCACGCGAGCGTTTCGTCGGTCGTGCCGATCGCTCGCTGGACCTGCCTCCTGCGCTCGTCGGCGCTGTCCTCCACGAACGCGTCCGGTAGCTCCGGGTCGACGAGGTCGTAGACCGCCGGAACGGTCCGGGCGTAATCCGGGTCGATGTCGAGGCAGGTGACGAGATCGACCTCCTCGACTCGGTCGAGTTCCTGCTTCGCCAACCGATACGCCGGTTCGTAGCGCTTGTTGTACGCGACCATCGCTGTCGCGTCGGCGTCGTCGGCAGCGTCGACGAGTCTGTCGGCGTCCTCGACCGTCACCGCGAGCGGTTTCTCGACGAGCGTGTCGATTCCGGCCTCCAGGGCGGGGACGGCCACGTCCACGTGCGTGTGCATCGGCGTCGTGACGATTACGGCGTCCAGTTCGGACCCGAGATCCGCGATCAGTTCGGTCGGATCCGCGTATCGGTGCGGGACGGCGTACCGGTCGCCGACGGACTCGAGTACGTTTTCGGCGGGGTCGGCGATAGCGTGCAACTCCGTCTCGGGGAACGCGGCGACGTTCGGAACGTGCATGATCTGTGCGATGCGCCCACATCCGAGGACTCCGAACTGCATCGCGTCCCTCAACGAGAGTCGGGGATAAAAAAGTGCGTATTGGTATCGATTAGCACTGTCCTGCGGGACCACCTTTATACACTGGAACGGTGAAGCGTGGACAGCGCATGAGCACCGACGGAGGGCCACCGTTCGTCGTCGGAGTGACCGGCGGGCGGCGGTTCGACCTCGGAGTCGAGCGACGAGTCTTCGAGGGACTGGACGTGCAACTCCGACCGGTCGGTATCGAAACGACGGACGACGCGATCGACGCGTTCGCCGACGTCGACGCGGTAATCGACCGACTCCAGACCGCACCGTACACGACTGCGGTCGTCGAGTCGCTCGCGAACTGTGCGGTCATCGCTCGCTGTGGCATCGGCGTCGATAGAATCGACACCGAGACGGCAGCGGAACGCGGAATGTACGTCGTCAACGTTCCGGACTACTGTCAGGACGAAGTAGCCGAGCACACGCTCCTCTTGCTGCTCGCGCTCACCCGGAACCTCGTCGAGTACGATTCGACGCTGAAAGCGGGCGTGTGGGAACGGCGGGTTCCGGACGCCGAGATCCATCGACTGAGCAGTTCGACGCTCGGACTGGTCGGATTCGGCAGTATCGCCAGAACCCTGGCACGGAAAGCGCAGGTGTTCGGCGTGGACGTCGTGGCGAGCGACCCCTACGTCGACGAAAGCGAGATGGCGTCCCACGGCGCGTCGAAACGAACGTTCGAGCGGGTGCTGGAAACCGCGGACGTCGTCTCCGTCCACGCACCACTTACGGAGGAGACCAGGGGACTCGTCGACGCGGACGCGTTCCGGACGATGAAGGAGACGGCGGTACTGATCAACGTCTCGCGGGGAGAAATCGTCGTCGAGGACGCTCTGATCGCGGCGCTCGACGCCGGTGAGAAAGCGGGGGCGGGCCTCGACGTGTTCGAAACGGAGCCGTCGGGACGGCGAGTGCCGTTCGAGAGCGACCTCCGGAACCGGGACGACGTCGTTCTCACCCCGCACGTCGCGTGGTACTCCCGGGAGGCGGACCGGGAGCGTCGCCAGCAGGCCGCACGGGACGTCCGCCGCGTTCTCGAGGGGACGCGACCGGAGAACGCGGTGAACCGTCCCGACGGAGTGCCGTAGGTCGAATCGGTGACCGACGGAAAGGGCGAGTGGATCAGTTCTCGAGGTCGGCGAGGTCCCACTCGCCGGTGATGATCGCCCCCGAGTCGGGGTCGTCCGGCCGAACCATCGCCTCGACGACGGCCGGTCCGTCGTGTTCGAACGCGTCGTCGAGGACGTCGCCGAGGGCTTCGGGTTTCACGACTCGCTCGGCGAACTCGACGTTGAACGCGTCGGCGAGTTTCAGGTAATCGACGTCCGTCTCCGGGTCGAACTCGGTGTCGAGCACCCGGTCCCAGCCGTACTTCTCGACCTGCAGGTTCCGGATCGACTTCCAGCCGTGGTTGTTGAGGACGAGGTACACGAGGTCGACGTCGTGCTGGACCGCGCAGGCGACCTCCTGGTTGGTCTGGAGGAAACTGCCGTCGCCCTCGACCGCGACGACCTGACGACCCGGACGAGCGAGTTTCGCGCCGATGGCGGCGGACACGCCGAAGCCCATCGTCGAGAACCCGCCGCAGGAGACGTTGGTTCGCGGTTCGTAGACCGGGAATTCGGGATTGGTCGTCTCCTGCGGCTGGCCCGCGCTGGAGACGACGATACCGTCTCGGTCCATGGACTCCCGGAGGGCCGCCAGAACTCGAGAGATGCTCATCGGCACGTCGTCGTCGGCTCTGCGCGCTTTGACCATCTCCTCCCATTCGTCCCAGAGTTCCTGGATCTCGTCGTAGTATTCGTTGCCCTCACTGTCGACCGGTTCGGTCCTGTCGGCCACCGCGTCGTGAATCTGGTTTGTGACGACTTTGGCGTCACCCTGTATGCCCACCTCGACCGGGTAGTTCTTGCCGATTTCGTGGGGGTCGATGTCGACGTGGACGAGTTCGCTCGGCGGAATCTCGAAGCTCACGCCCGGCTCGAACGACGAGGTGTGGAGATCCGAGAACCGCACGCCGATGGCGAGGATAACGTCGGCGCTGCTGGCGAGTTCGTTGGCCGCGGTACTCCCGATCCAGCCCGCGTAGCCGACGAAAAGGTCGTGGTCCTCGGGAATGACTCCCTTCCCCTGGAAGGTGGGACTGACCGGCGCTTGCAGGTACTCGGCGAGGGCCCGGACCTCGTCCCACGCCTCGGACAGCTGACACCCACCGCCCGGGACGATGACGGGGCGATCGGCGTTCACCAGCAGGTCGGCGGCCGCCGCGACCGACTCGGGGTCGCCACCGGGGCGGCTCTGCACCCGCGAGCGCTCCGGATTGGGAATCTCCACGTCGGCCACGGCACCCTGCACGTCCATCGGCACTTCGACGTGAACCGGGCCGGGACGACCGGTCAGCGCCTCCTGAAAGGCACGCCGAAGAACTCGCGGCAGTCGCTCGACGTCGTCGACTACGAAACTCTGTTTCGTGATAGGTTCCATCACGCTCGGGAAGTCGCCCGGCTTCTTGCGCTCGATCTCCTGCAAGATGCCTTCCCCGTACTCGTGGGTCTGTGGACCGCCGGTGAACACGACCATCGGAATCGAATCGACGAAGGCCGTCGCGACTCCCGTTACGGTGTTCGTCGCCCCTGGCCCGATGGAAGTGAACACGGCCAGCGGTTTCCCGCTCGCACGAGCGTATCCGTCCGCGAGGTGGGCCGCCCCCTGTTCGTGTCGAGGCTGTATCACCTCTACGTCGGAGTCGTTGAACGCGTCCAGCAGGTTCGTGCTTCCGTGTCCCGGAATGCCGACCAGATACTCGACCCCTTCCTTTTCGAGATACTCGGCGATGATCTCGCCCCCGTTGCGCTCCGCCATGACAACGAACACCATCGACGATTCGGCGCTTAAAGATTCGGCTTCCGATACTACTTCTGTTAGCTCGTCGAGAGAAACGAACGGTCGACGGCAGCGGCCCGCCGAATCACCACATGAAGTCGGGGCTTTCCAGCCGCACCGTCCGGTCGATGGCCTCGATGCGAGCCACGTCCTCGTCGTCGAGTTCCAGGTCGAGCGCGGCGTAGTTGTCCCGGACGTGCTCCTCGCTGGTGGCCTTCGGAATCGGTACTACCTCCTCCTTCGACAGTAACCACGCCAGCGACACCCGGGCCTCGCTGACGCCGTGTTTGGCCGCGATCTCCCGCAACGCCGGCACGTCGAACACGTTCCCTTGCGCCAGCGGCGAGTAGGCCACGAGAGACAGGTTTCGGTCGCGGAGGAAATCGAGCAACTCCTCCTGCTGGAGCAGCGGATGCATCTCCACCTGGTTCGCCAGAATCGGCGCGTCGGAGACCGCCAGCGCGTCCCGGAGGTGGTCGACGGTGAAGTTGCTGACTCCCAGGTGGCGTATCGCACCGTCGTCCCGGAGGTCGTTCACGACGGGGAACACCACTTCGGGGTCGTAGTCGTCGGTCGGCCAGTGGACGTACAGCAGGTCGATGACGTCGACGCCGAGCGCCTCGCGGCTCTCGGCGACCGCGGCTCTGACGTACTCCGGCGTCGGCTCCGGTTCCGTGAAGTGCCCGAACTTCGTCGCGACGAACAGGTCGTCGCGGTCGATTCCCGACCGTCTGATTCCCTCGCCGACGACGTCCTCGTTTTCGTACATCCGTGCCGTGTCGACGTGCCGGTACCCGACGTCGATAGCAGTGGCCACGGCCTCCGCTCCCCGTTCGCCGCTCACGTCGTACGTTCCGTACCCGAGCCGCGGAATACTCGTCCCGCGCATAGCCGGACTACACCGAGCACGACCGTAAAGCTATCTCGGAGACCCGTCGTCCCCCGACGGGGCCGTCCTCGGGAGACGGCCGTGAGGGGTCGGTTCCACCGGTCGTCGGCGAGGTCGACGGGGGTTACGGTGACCGTTTCCGCCAGTCGACCCTTCGTTGAGCACCGACGACGAGGACGTGAGGGCCGTCCCCGTGAACGTTCACCCGCCGTCGCGGATGTCGACCGACGCGAAACAGTGATGTCGACGGTCGACGACTATCCATCCCTATGGGGCGAGTTAGCTACGACTACACCGGCGAGACCGTCGTCGTCACGGGTGGAAGCTCCGGAATCGGCCGGGAGATAGCGGTACGGTTCGGGGAGGCCGGAGCCACCGTGATCAACGGAGACGTGCGCGAACGACCGAAGGACCGGGGAGAAGAGAGGCCGACTCACGAGGCGATACGGGAGGCCGGCGGGCAGGCCGAGTTCGTCGAAACCGACGTCTCGGACCCGAACGCGTTACGCACGCTCGTCGCGTCGGCCGACGAGTACGGCGGCGTCGACGTCATGGCGAACAACGCGGGGTGGTTCCTCGAATCGCCGCTCCGGGACGTGAGCCCCGAAGAGTTCGACCGAATCACGTCGATCAACGCCGGTGGAGTCTTCTTCGGCTGTCAGGCGTCGGCCGACGACATGATAGCGCGCGGCGAGCCGGGCGCCATCGTCAACACCGCCTCGATCAGTTCGACGCACGCGCAGAGGAACCAGATCCCGTACGACGCGACGAAGGGCGCCGTCCGGATGATAACCCGCGGTGCGGCGCTGGAACTGGCGGACCACGACATCAGAGTCAACGCGGTCGCGCCGGGTCACATCGCGACGGAGTTCGGGAGCGGCGCCGAGAAGAAAAAAGAGGCGGTCGCCGCGGGCGAGGTGGCCAAGCCGGTTCCCATCCAGCGCGCGGGCACGCCGGAGGACGTCGCCGGTGCGGTCCTCTTTCTCGCCAGCGAGGACGCCTCCTACGTCACCGGTGAACTCCTCTACGTCGACGGGGGGTGGCAGGTGTACTGAGACGGCTCCCGCTCAGAGCGACGGAACGACCTCGTCGCCCATCACCTCGAAGAGTCGTTCGGGTTCGGGGCTCGTGTTCGCGACGGCGATGCGGTCGAACCCCATCGCCGCGTACTCCTCCAGTCGGGCGGCGAGCGTCGACGGGTCGTCGGCGACGAGGAACTTCTCCTCGACCTGCTCCCGGGTGGCCTTCTCGCCCTCGGCCTCGATCCGCTTCGGATTCGCGAGCCCACGGTCGAAGACGTCCTGCGTCGTCGCCCACCACGGCCGCGTCCCCTCGACCGCCCGCTCGTAGTCCGGGTCGTACGACGCGATGACCAACAGCGTCGTCTCTATCGCGTCGGGGTCGCGTCCCTCCTCCGTCGCGTAGCGGCGGACGGCCGGAGAGAGGCGGTCCGTGTACTCGTCGCCTTTGATGACCGTGACGAACCCGTCCGCGTAGCGGGCGGCGAGCCGTGCGGTGTTCGGGCCGTTCGCGGCGACGTGGACTTCGGGGGGCGTCTCGGGCATCGTGTACAGTTTCGCGTCGTCCAACTGGAACCGTTCCCCCTCGTACGTGACGAAGTCGTCTTCGTCCCAGAGCCGGTGGACGATTTCGAGCGTCTCTTCGAGACGGTCGCGACGCTCGGAGTACTCCGGCCAGTCGAACCCGAGCGGCGTCTCGTTCATCGCCTCGCCGGTGCTCAGCCCCAGCACGACGCGCTCGTCGTGCATCTCCTGAAGCGTCGCGAACGCCTGCGCGACGACGCCGGGATGGTAGTGGCCGGTCGCGGGCGTCACGCAGGTGCCGATCGGAAGGGAGACGCGCTCGGTGGCGGCCCCCATCCACGACCACGCGAACCCGGCTTCCGCGTCGGTGTGGAACCACGGATGGAAGTGGTCTGACGTCCAGACGAAGTCATAACCGGCGTCCTCGGCGCGCTCCGCGTACGACAGTAGCTGCCTCGGGCTGTACTGCTCCTGGTGCGCCATGTAGTCGATTGAAACCATGTGTCGGTAGGTTCGAACGCGTCGCTGACGGCGAGTACCGGAGAGGGGTTCGCCACCGCGTCGCCGACGACCCTGAATCCGACGACGACGCTACCGTCGGAGACCCCGCCGTCGTCGAGCGCCCTCGTATCGACCCGACCATCGCGTCGACCGCGGAAGACTACCGCGTTCACGAGTCACCCTCTCTCGCCGTCGAGACCGTTTCTCCCGTTGAACGGGCACCGTGGGTCGACATAAGCTTTCGGTGCGCCTCGCCGTGCTCGGGACCGATACGGCCCGGCCGAACGACGCCGTCGGGGTCACCCGAACCGTTAATACTCCGACCGTGGACGGAGTAGCCATGTCGGTGGGGTACTCGACTATCATGTACGATATCGACGAGACGGACAGAGCGATAAGCGACATCGGGGCGTGTCGCTACGACGGCATCGAGTTCAGCCTCCCGGAGATCCGTGCGTGCGGTCCGGACGAGATACGAGACCGCTGCGCCCGGCACGACCTCGAACCGTACTGCGTGATGGGGGAGTGGCTCGAATCCGACGAACAGGTCGAGCGGGTGGCAGCGGGGGCGTCGCTGGTGGCGGACGCCGGCGTCACCCGATACGGACTGCTCCCCCCGCGGCGGCGACTCGTCGGCGAGAGCACGTTCGAGCGGTGGTTGAGCGACCTCTGCGAGGCGTGTGCCGACGCGGACGTCACGCCGCTGCTCCACCACCACGGCGCGACGCTCGTCGAACGGCCAAGCGAGATACGGACGTGGCTCGACGCGGGGCCGTCGAACCTGCGGCTCCTCTTCGACACCGCCCACTACTACCCGTACGGCGACGTTCGGGACGGGGTCGACCGGTTCGCGGACGACATCGGATACGTCCACTTCAAGGACGTTCGCCCACCGCACGGGTTCGAGGACCACGTCGAAGCGCTCACCGCGGCGAACTTCAACCTCGATCACGTCATCAACTACTTCCGATCGTTCACGGATCTCGGCGACGGCGAAATCGAGTTCGAGGACGTTCGGGACCGACTTCGAACGGTGGGCTACGACGGGCCGATCACCGTCGAAGTGGAGAACAGACACCGGAAGCCGCTCGTTCACGCGAAGGAGAACTACGACTTCTACCACGAGCGCGTCCGCTGAATCGGAAATCCGTCCGTCTCGAATCGACCGACGGGGGCCGAAGGAAGCCGACCGGGGCCGAACGCGTCGACCGAGGGGTGACCGGGAACGAGCGTGGTCCGAGAAGAACCGCGGCGAACCGACCGCTCGGCGCTAGCTGTACCAGCGCTCCATCACGACTTTCTTCTCGGTGTAGAACTGGACCGCGTCCTCGCCCTGCGCGTGGGTGTCTCCGAAGAACGAGTCCTTCCGGCCGCCGAAGTGGAAAAAGCCCATCGGGGCGCAGACGCCGACGTTCACTCCGACGTTGCCGGCGTCGACCTCGTACTTGTACCTGCGGGCCTCGCTCCCCCGCTCGGTGAAGATGGACGAGGCGTTGCCGTACCGGGTCGAGTTGACCATCTCGACGGCCTCGTCTAAGTCGTCGGCGCGTGCGAGGCACAACACCGGGCCGAAAATCTCCTCCTGGGCGATCGCCATGTCGGACGTGACGCCTTCGAGGATGGTCGGTCCGAGGAAGTTGCCGTCGTCGTGGTCGGGAAGTTCGAAGTCGCGGCCGTCGAGGACGAGGTCGGCCCCCTCGTCGAGGGCTTCGTCGACCATCGCGACCACGCTCTCGCGGGCGTCCTCCGTGATCAGCGGGCCGACGTCGGTGTCCTCGTCGAGGCCGTTTCCGACGACGAGTTCCTCCGTGTTCGAGACGACTTCCTCGCGCAGGTCGTCGTACACGTCGCCGACGCCGACCACGACGTCGTTCGCGAGACAGCGCTCGCCCGCGTTTCCGTACACCGAACCGACGATGTTCGGAACGGCGTCGTCCAGGGTGGCGCTGGGAGTGACGACCGCGTAGTTTTTCGCGCCGCCCTGCGCCTGGACGCGCTTTCCGTGCCGGGCGGCGGTTTCGTAGACGTGTTTCGCGACGGGCGTGCTACCGACGAACGAGACCCCTTCGACGTCCGGATGTTCGAGTATCGCGTTCACCGCGTCGGCCGCGCCGTTGACGAGATTGACGACGCCATCGGGAAGTCCGACCGCTTCGATAGCCTCCACGATGAGTTGCGAACTCAGCGGGACCCGCTCGCTCGGCTTGAGGACGAACGTGTTCCCGGTCGCGACGGCGTACGGCAGGAACCACAGCGGAATCATCGCCGGGAAGTTGAACGGAGTGATAGCCGCGAAGACGCCGAGCGGTTGGCGGACGGCCGTTTCGTCCATGCCCGCGGTCACGTCCTCGACGGTTCCACTCCCCTCACGCATCATGTTCGGGATGCCGGCCGCGACCTCGACGTTTTCGATTCCGCGTCGGACCTCGCCGCGTGCTTCCGCGACGGTCTTGCCGTGTTCGCGGGAGAGCGTTCGTGCGATGTCCTCGTGGCGTTTCTCCAGCTCCTGCTTGAGGTCGAACAGGTACTGGACGCGGTCGACCGGGGGTACCCGCCGCCAGGATTCGAACGCTTCGCTCGCGGCGTCGACGGCCGTATCCACGTCGCGGTCGGCCGACAGCGTCACCGTCGCCAGTTCCTCACCAGTCGCCGGATTCGTTACCGGAAGAGACGTTTCGGCGGTAGCGTCCACCCACTCCCCGTCGACGTAGTTACTGACGGAGTCGGGCACCGCAGGAGCGTCTCCCGCCTCTTCTTGCTTGCTCGTCATACCCGTAGAACTACTCTGCACGGTTACAAAGGCATTACGTCCACTCTGGCGGGAAGAGACGGAAACCGCACGTTCGAGGACTTCAAACGACGTCCGACGTACGGACGCGTTCCGGGACCGCTCGTTCCGGCCGTATCCGTCGTACGACGCCGACGAAGCGTCCATCTACCCGCTCTCGGAGAGCGACCGGGCAACGGCCTCGTTTGAACCACACGAACAGTTATGTGGGAACGAGTGGTAACGCGTCGTATGTCGGGGGAATCCAGTCCGGGAACGCCGGAGGGGGAGACCGGTTCGAGGACAATCCAGGCCGTACAAACGACGCTCGACATAATCGACGTCCTGCAGGAGCGAAATGGAGTGCGAGTGACGGAGCTGGCGGATCGACTCGACCGCTCGAAGGGGACGATTCACTGTCATCTGGCGACGCTGTTACAGAACGAGCACGTCGTCAAGGAAGGAAACGAGTATCGGCTCGGCCTGCGATATCTCGAACTCGGAGAAACGGCGAAAGACCGGTTCGGCATCTACGATATCGTTCGAGACGAACTCACAGATCTCGCCGCGGAAATCGGCGAACTAGCGCAGTTCGCAACGGAGGAACACGGACGGGCCGTGTACATCTACAAAGCCGAAAGCGACAAAGCAGTTCGGACGGCTTCCAGCGTCGGAACGCGCGAACACCTCCACTGTATCGCGCTCGGGAAGGCGATTCTGGCTCATCTCGGTGAACGACGGGTCGACGAGATCGTCGACCGTCACGGACTGCCGAAGTTCACGGAGCAGACGATCACCACCCGCGAGGAACTGTTCGACGACCTCGCTCGCGTTCGGAAACGGGGATACGCCATCGACGACGAGGAGAAGATAGAAGGACTCCGGTGCGTCGCCGCACCCGTGAGAACGTCTTCCGAAGTACTCGGCGCAGTGAGCGTCTCGGGACCGTCGAGTCGCATGGAGGGAGAGTGGTTCGAGGAGGAACTTCCGGCCATGGTGAAGCGGTCGGCGAACGTGATCGAGATCAACGCCAGGTTCGCCTGAAGGCGGCTTCCTCCCCGTCGAGTCCGATTTCACTGACGTGGAGTCGCGGACACGGGACAGCCGTCCAGCGGAATACATCAGATCGACGGCAGTTTGAGCGTCTCAAACTCGGCGTTCACGGGTTCGGACCTGACGGCGATTCTCCGTTCACGACGTGCCGAACGACGAGGAGACCCAGTTAGATTTCGGTCACGCGCTCGTAACTCTCGTCGAGGGCGGCAGCGTCCTCCGGGAGCAGTGCCGTAACGAGGTAGTCGGCGTACTCGCTGAAGTAGTCCACGAGCGCGGCGATGCGGTCGGAGTCGATCGCCTCGAGCGAGTCCAGGAGGATAAACGGCACCTCCTCGTATACGTCGTGGACGAGATAGCCGGCGAGCGCGAACACCAGCCCCGTGACCTCCCGTTCGGACTCGCTGAGGTGGTCCATGGTGTCCTCGTACGTCGCCCCGGACTCCGTACTCCTGACGACGTGCATGGTGAACGCGGTCTTCGAGACCTTCCGTCTACCTTCGCGAACCTCCCGTTCGGTACGTTCGATCCAGATCCGATCGAGGTTCTCGTAATCGAGCAGGTTCAGGACCGTCGCCATGTGCTCGTTGAACTCCTCGACCGCCTGCGCTTCGATCTGGTCGACTCGCGTCCGGAGCTCGGTGAGTTCCTCCTGAACGCTCTCGCGCTGGCTCTCCATGTCGTCCCTGGTCGCCAGTTCGTCTTCGACCTCACCGATCTCCTCTTCGACGGTTTCGAGGTCGTCTTCGATGCGACCGATTTCGACTTCGAGCTGGTTCGCTTCCTTGTGGAGGTCGAGTATATCGCCGTAATCGTCCTGTTCGAGCGCTTCGACCTCCTCTTCGAGAGTTTCGATCTCGTCGGCGAACTCGTCGCGGGTCGTCCGCAGCTCTTCGAGACGCACCTCTCGGTCGTCGATCTCGGACTCCAGCCGTTCGAGACGACGAGTCGCTTCTTCGCGCTTCCGTCGTTGCTCCTCTACCGTGCGTTTCTCCGCCTGCAGGTCGTCGATCTCCGACCCGAGTTCGTTGCGTTCGCTGCGTTTCTCGCGGCGAAGCTCGCGAAGTCGGTCGAGCGTCGTCTCGATCTCCTCGCGGTCGACTTCAGACCCGCAGGTCCAGCAGACCACCGTGTCCGTGTCCTCGACCAGCTGATCGGTGAGGGAGCCGTCCGTCTCCGAACCGGCGTCGTCGTCCGTTCGCAACGCGTCGGCCACGTCCTGGCTCGTGCCCTCGAGCATCTCCTCGTTGAACTGGACGACCGACTGGAGCTCCGACATCGTCGCTTCGATCTCCTGTTTCCGGTCGCGCAACTGCCGGATTTCGCTGTCGAGGTCGTCGACCGCTCGCTCATCGACATCGTCGACGTCGTCCAGTTCGGCTTCGAGTTCCTCGACCTCCGCCTGCAGTGCCTCCAGACTCTCCTTCTCGGTGTCGATGTCGAAGCGCGTATCTTCGAGGCGAGAGCGCACGTCGCGCAGTTCGTCGAGCTTCTCCTCGAGCGCTTCCTTTTCGGATCGAGTCTCGTCCAGGTCGGCGTCGAGGTCCTCGATCTCGGCCTCCTTGTCGGCGAGTTCCTCCCGTTTGTCTTCGAGGTCGGAGTCGAGACGCGCTCGCTCCCGTTCGAGTTCGGGTAGTCGGTTGGCGAGCGAGTCGAGTTCGTCGAGTCGATCGTCGAGGTTTCGTTTCTCGCTCTCGAGCTGCTCGATTTCGGCCTGGATTCGGTCCGTGTCGATCGGCCGCATTATGAGGTCGCGCAGGTCGTCGCCGCGCGCGACCGCCCGCCGTGCTTCGTTCGATTCGAGCAGGAACGCGAACAGGTCGGCGAGTTCCGGATCGTCGAGATACGGGTCGCCGCTCGTCGCGATCGTCCCGTTCGAACGCGTCAACGTGCGCGTGTACGTCTCGTCGCCGAGTTCCAGCGTGACCGTCCCCTCGTCGGCGTCGGCCTTGAGCGACGCACGTTCGCTCCCGAGAGCGGCCATGAGGGCCTGTAGCAACGACGTGCGGTTCGTCGCGTTCCGCCCCGTCAACGCAGTTACGCCGGCCGCCAGTGTCACTTCCGTCTCGTCGATGCCACCGATGTTTCGGACCGAAATCACCGGGTGGAGACGTCTGTCCTGAGTTGCTCCCATATTACTGTCGTCGTCTTGCTCGTATATAAAATCCGGCCTTCGATAGCGTGACGATTACAGCCCTATAGTTGTAACAGGGCCTGGACGAACACGGACGCAGTCGCCGTCTTCGGAGATCGCGACTGCTACGGAAGTACGTGCGAACACCTCAACGCGATGGCGCACAGTCACGTGGTTCCGCGTGGAACACCCTCGCTGACGCTTTGACTCTCGCTTTTCGTACGTTCCGGCGTTCTCGTGATTCACTCGCCAGCCGTACTCGCATTCCCAGTTCTCCATCTGTCCGGCGACTTCCGATGCCGACGACCACTGACTGCGGACCTTCGATTGACTGGTCGCCTTTTCCGGAGATCCGACGGGAACGGTGAGCGAACGCGTCGCGTTGCTAGCGTTGAACGGGTGTAGATTAGAGTCAGAAGATACGCCTGTTAGAATGACCGAGTACATGGGTCATCCAGTGAGTAGAATACGTCAGTCGGCAGTTACGTTGCTATCATATAAATTCCTTTTATAGTATACTTACTTGAGGATTACGGTGTCGGTCGCTGTCGATCCACCGTCCACGATTGGGTGCAGAAAACAGGTCTACAGCCCACCGAGGGCCAAAATCCGGGTAACGTTGCGGTCGACGGAACGGTGGTCCGGTTCAAATCCCAGCGATACTGGCCGTCCACCGCCGTCGATGCGCACGCCAACCGATTTCTCACGGCAGGACTTTTCGACGAGGACGCAATCACTCACCGAAACGTTTCTTGCGGAACTCCGCGAGAAACGTCAGGTCGACGACTCCACCGTCCTCGTCGATGGCGCGCCCTGACTCCACGCTGTCCCTGCACGACACGGCCTCCGATTCCAGTACGAAAAACACGGGCATCGACACGCCTTCGGACGTATATTTGAAGAAACAAGACGGTATAATGATCGTCTCGGTATTATTTCGTCAACGACGAGATAACGGATTGAGCAGACCAGCCAAACCATGATAGTATGGAAACACTTATGGGGTGTTTGATTGAGTACTCAATCAACATGGCCGACGGTCACTCCGACCGAGACGACGTGAAACGGGAACTGCTGGAAGCGACGGGGAAGGCTATCGCCGAACATGGCGTATCGGACGTGACGACGCAGAAAGTCGCCGACGAGTGGGGGCGCTCGCAGTCGCTGGTTCACTACTACTACGAGACGAAGGCCGATCTCGTCGTCGCGTACATCGAGTACCTCCACGATGGAATCTCCCGCGAGTACGCGGAGCACGCCGAAGACTCACCCCTGGAGCGGCTGGAGAGAGCGGTCGTTCGGGATATCTGTGACGGTGAGAGCCAGTCCGGGTCTCTCGCGCTGTTCGACCTACACGGGAGTGCTCCCTTCAACGACCGGTACCAGAGCGCGTTGAACGACCTGGAAGCCGAAGCCCGCGACTTTCTCGAAACGGCCATCGAGGACGGCATCGAGGCGGGAACGTTCAGGAGTGTCTCTCCACCCGAAGTCGCCACGCTGCTGCTCTCGGCCCACGACGGCGGCATCCTGCGGACGGCCACGCTCGACCGGCAAGCCGACGGCGCCCTCCTTGAATCGAGCATCGAGCAGTACGTCGCCCACGTACTGCTGACCGAGGAGGCACGCACGGATTGGGACGGCTTCGACGCGGAGGGCGATTGATGGCGCTCCGTCGCACGCTCTCCCATCGCAGTTTCCGGCGGTTGTGGTTCGGGCAACTCGCCTCCCGGATCGGCGACAGCGTCCACGAGATCGCGCTCGTCTGGGTCGTCTACGAGGTCACCGGCGACCCGACGCTACTCTCGCTGACGTTCGTCGCGAGCTTTCTGCCGACAGTCGTACTGTCGCTCCCCGCCGGCGCCATCGTCGATCGCATCAACCGAAAGTGGGTGCTCGTCAGTTCCGACCTCGTACGGGCCACAGTCGTACTCGCGATTCCGTACGTCGGCAGCGGGCCGTTGCTCATTCCGACAGTGCTCGCTGTCGCCGTCGTTACGGGCGTCGTGGACGCTATCGACGGACCGGCGCGCGGTGCGTTCGTGCCGCGTCTCGTGCCCGACGAGGACCTGGACGCCGCGAACTCGTTGATTCGAACGACGTCCAGCCTCTCCCAGGTCCTGTTCGCCGCAGGCGGTGTCGTCGTCGCACTGTTCGGGTCGTTCGTCGCCTTCTACGTCGACGCCGCGACGTTCCTGGTCTCAGCGGCGTTCGTCGCCACGATCCCCGGCAAACACGGCGAACCAAACCGCGAGGCATCGACCGACGCCGAGACGGTCAGCCTACGAGAGCGCGGTCGCTCGGCAGTCGGGAACATGGTCGCGGACGTTCGCTCGGTGCTTCGCTTCGTCCGCGAACGACCCGTGCTCCTGAACCTCCTCGTGTTGCAGGCAGTCCTCCAGTTCGCCGTAGCGCCGATTAACGTAGCCGTACCCGTGTTCGCACCCACACTCGCCGTCGAGGGCGGCCTCGCGCTCGGCCTACTGTACTCCGTGTTCTTCACCGGTATGACGACAGGTACCCTCGTTATCGGCCGGTTCGATGAGGTCGTCGAGAACACTCGCGGTGTCCTCATCATCGCGGGCATTCTCGGGTTCGGCGGTTGCCTCGCCGCCGCCACGCTGCTCGCGAGGGACGTCGTGACCTTTACCGTGGCGTCGCTGGGACTGTTCGCGCTCGCTGGTCTCTCTTTCGCCGCCGCGACGGTTCCGGGGCAGACCCTTGGCCAACTGCTCGTTCCGGACGAACGTCGTGGCCGCTACACGGGGGTCGCCAGCACGCTCGGGTCGGGCGCGTTCGTGGTCGGTCTGGGCCTCTCCGGGCCGCTCATCGAACTGGCGAGCGCACGCGCGACGCTCGTCGGCGTCGGTGCGGCCGTCATCGTCGTCGGCGTGTTGTTCGCGTTCCAGCCGCTCGCCCGCGTCCATGGACGGAACACGCTCGAAAGCGCCCCGACGGCGTCAAACGATTCGTCTGACTGAGACGTGTCGGTCACCTCCTGCGTCGCTTTCGACGCCGCAACGCGCTCTTCTGGTTCGTATCATCGGCTGGTGGGTGACCGAGAGCGGGGTGGCGAACGATCGAAACCGGTTGGGTCCGTTCCGTACCAGCGGCTTCGGGTTTCCTGCGTGGCAGGGAAAACTGCCATCGAGGCGTGGATTCGAGTCAGCATCTTCACTTCGGCGAGAGGAGAGGAGAGGAGAAGTATGCGGGCGAGGTGATTCCGACCGTTAGCTTCGGCTTCGATCGTCGGCTACCACTCGGTTATAAGAACAGTTACTAAATTATTATAATGTTTATCTAGTAGATTTATGGATCTGGTGATAATCATTGTATAGTGTATGCCAGACAATCAACGTAAGGAAGGCAAACAAGAAAGTGAGCAGACGGTCGAACGCCGGCAACTACTGCAAACCGTTGGAGCGGGAATCGGCGGTCTCTCACTGGTCGGCATCGGTAGCGACACCGTGACCGCCGCAGAATCCGGATGTGCCAGAGGGCCCTTCGAGGCGACCGCCGAGGTCGGAACCGTCAATGTCGGCCAGATTCGCGCCGACCAAGCCCGAGGGAAGACCCCGCCAACGATGGGAGCGGCTTCGCCGCGAACGACGGCCCGCGACGACTCGGGCCAACCACCGAAACGAACCGCGCACGACCCACACGCTGAGCCTGGTGGGTCGTTGAGCATTTTGACCGAGTACGACGGGGTAAACTCGCTGGAGACACGCGGCGGTGTTCCATCGGACTCCCAGGTCGCAGCCGGGAACGGGAAAATCGTCCACGCACTGAACCAGCAGATCGCTATCTACAACAAACGGGCTGGCCGACGCCAGCGACTGTTTCGACTCGAACGGCTCTGGGAGCCGGTGATTCCCGAACCACCGGGTGGGTTCGCGTACGGGTATCCGTTCGTGTTCGACCCACGGGCCCGCTACGACCGGAACGCCGACCGGTTCATCCTCTGTGCGACACAGTACGAACCCGGACTCACGACGAGCGGCGAGCTGATCGAGCGCGAAGATCTCGAGGAAGCCGCTATGGAAGACGAACCGGTGGCCGAGGCAAAAATCAGTCGCCCACCGAGAGGGTGGTTCGTCGTGGCTGTATCAGCCACCAGTAACCCCAACGGCCAGTGGTACGTGTACCGAATTCCGCCTGTGGACGCCAGTGGTATCGACAACACGGGTCTCGTCGACTACCCGACGCTCGGGTTCGATCGGGACGCCGTCTACCTCTCGCAGAACTTCTTCGGCCAGACCAAGTTCGAAGTGACGATGGCGACGCTGGACAAGTCGGCGATGTACGCCGGCGAGGACGTGACCACTCGCCACTTCGACGAGATGAACGACCCAGACGGACCGTTCACGTTCACCGTCCAGCCGGCACAGCAAGCGTACTCCGGGGGTGAGGACGGTGCGTTCTACATGGTCAACGCTGGGTTCGACAGCGACGAGCTAACGCTCTGGGAGGTAACGGACCCGACGGACGATCCCTCGCTGGACTGTTTCACTATCGACGCGAGTCCCTACGCGTCACCGCCGCCGGCTCGTCAGCCGGAATCCTCGTCGCTCATCGACACGCTCGGCACACGGCTCATGAACGCCGACTACAGCGACGGCTCGCTGTGGACCGCTCATTCGACAGCCGTAGACTGGAACGGCAACGGCCGTCCGGTCGCAGCTATCCAGTGGTTCGAGATCGACGCCGCATCTCGGTCGGTCGTCCAGAGCGGACTCTACGGCGAGCCCGGGAAGTCGTACTTCATACCGACGATTCGTACGAACGGCGAAGCGACGGTTATCGCCCACAACGTGAGCGGTCCGGACACGTTCCCACGGATGGACGTCGCCGGCCGAACAGCTGACTACACGGACGGGGAACTCGAAGACTCCGTTATCGTCGAGGAAGGGAAGTCCAAGTACGATGCGCTACCCGGAGAAGTAGAACGCTGGGGCGACTACAACGGCGTCTCCATCGACCCGTCGTCCGGCCGTTTCTGGACCGTGAGCCAGTACTCACCGGACATCGACGTGCCCGTGGACCAGCCGGAGCGGGACCCCTACTTCACCAGAATCGCCGAAGTCTCGTTCGAAGACGGCTCCGGCCACGAGTAGGGCCCGCCAACGTCCTTCCTCGAACCAGAGGCAGCTCCGCAGTCGTTCTCCGTCCCCCTTCGACCGTGGGACGGACGCTGTCAGCGCTGCACGCTCACGGCTCGACGAACGCGAACTCGTCGAACGCGAGGCCACACGATGGGCAGTCACGTTCCGAGGGTAGCCGTGAAGTCACCGTGAACGGCGAGACCGCTCTTTATCGCGTCGTACTGGTGATAGAGAGCGATACCCTGTTTCACCGACGATTCGTCCTTGATACCGAGCGCCGACGCAACTTTGAGAAGTGGCGTGATCGCGATCGAGAGAAACAACTGCCGACGTGACGACGGAAGGATGTAATCGCGATGGTTATCGAAATCGACGTTCGTGAATCCCAGATCCTCGAGGTGAGCTCGAAAGTCCGCGACGTGAGCGAATCTTGGGACGGCCCAACCATCGGCCAGCGTACGCATGGTTTTCTCCTCGTCAGTCGTTAAATCGTACTGGTTGACGAACCCGTCCGAGAGGAGGAGTTTTCCACCGGGTTTCAAGACGCGTCGGGCCTCCCGCAGAAAATCCTTCTTGCGTTTCGTGTGACAGACGGTCTCGATTCCGGACAGCGCGTCGAACGTACTGTCGGGGTACGGGACGTCGAGAAAGTTAGCGACCTCGAAATCGGTGTTCGATGCGACTCCCCGGCGGCGAGCGTTCGCTTCGGCCTCGTCTACGTGGCGTCGATCGATATCGATGCCGTGGACGTCTGCTCCGACGTGTTCGGCGATCCAGATCGGAAGACCGCCACGTCCTGTTCCGACGTCCAGGACAGTATCCGTTCGTTCGGCCCCCAACTTCTCCGCGTAAATCCGATTCGAATTTACCATCGCTTCCTCGTGGGAAGTGTGGTCTTCGTCGTAGAACCCGTAGTGGAGGTTGAAATCGCTCCAAAACACTTTGTACTCCCAAGCCGTATCGTTGTAGAATTCCACGATCTCCTCGGTGCTAAAGTCCTCTTGCTTCGTGAGTGTGCTCTGGGTCATGGTTTGACGGTGTTGTAGCCCGAGTCGAGAGGCACGTCCTGGGAGGGACCGAACCCGAGTCGAACGACGAATGTCGTCGGACAATCAGACAGTACCTGTTCCCGGTGCATCTGTTACCCTTCGAACTATCTTTCGCAGTTCTGCGTTTAGACGGGTGAACTATTCAAAAAACTGCCGCGCCAAGCAGGCTCTTTATGTGGAAGCTCACCGGTGGATTGTCCTCTCGTTCGAAATCGGCCGGCTCTGGTCGTGACTGTGACCGTCGATTCCGGCCGAATCTCGTGCGAGCGGCTCGGAGAAGCTCGCGGACATCGCAGCCCTCGGCCTCTCTTGACTTCAATCGCCTCGTATGGGAGTGAGTAGGCTTAGAGCGGTGCGCGAACGAAGTGAATCCCACATGGCCCAGAGTCCGAAACTTTGGTCGGACGAGTACGAGCAGTTCGGAATCCCGGACACCCTCGAACCGTATCCGGACGAACCAGTTCACCGGTTCCTCTACGAGGCCGCGGACGAACATCCGGAACAGGGCGTCGTACAGTTCGGACGCAAGTTCACCTATCCGGAAATCGTCGACGAGGTCGAGCGGTTGGCGACCGCACTGCGCGAGAAGGGCGTCACGAAGGGGAGTCGCGTGGCAACGATTCTACCGACGTCGATGCAGTTTATCGTCGCCACGAACGCGATCTCACGAGCCGGCGGGGTACACATCCCGAACGACTTTCTCGACGCGAAGGAGGACCTCGTCTACCGGCTCGAAGAGGGTCGTCCTGAGGTCCTGATCGGACACGACGAGCATCACGAACTGATCCGTTCCCTTTCGGAAGAGCTCGGAATCGAGGACGTCATCTTGACCTCCATAGACGACTACTCGGCGGACGCGCCCGCAGACCACGAGGAACTCGACGGCGTCGACTGGTGGACCGATGTCGTCGCCGACGCGGAACCGCGTCCGCCAGACGTCGAGTTCGACGTCGAGCAGGACGTTCACACGCTCCTTTTCACCGGCGGAACGACGGGGCTGCCGAAAGGATGTCTTCTCACGCATCGGAACCTCGTCGCCAACGCCCTTCAGGGGGTCGCAGCTCAGTCCAGGATATCCGAGTTGATGCGTGGCAGCGAGGCGGCCGTGATGGCGTTGCCGATGTACCACGCGTACGGGTACTCGGTCGCGAACTCGTTGCTCGACCTGGCGCTGGACGTCCTCGTCGTCCCCGATGCCCGCGATACGGAGCTGATGAGCCGGCTCATCGAGGAGCACTCCCCAATCATCATGCTGGGCGTGCCGACGCAGTTCATGGAGATCGTCGACGAAGAACTCGAAAACGACGTCATCGGAATCTCCGGCTCTGCACCGTTGGCTAACGAGACGAAAGAGCAGTTCCAAGACGAGAGTCGGGGAGTCTCTCAGGGGTACGGCCTGTCGGAGATGTCGCCGATAACCCACTTCAACGTCCGAGGTCTACAGGAGTCGCTCACGGGATCGAGTGACGAAACGGTCGGATACGATCAGCCGAGCATCGGCGTTCCCGTTCCCGACACGGAGGTCAAGCTCGTCGACGTCGATTCGGAGGCGGAAATCCCGCTCGAACGAGCCGCAGCGGAGGAGCTCGAAGGCGAAATGCTGGTCCGCGGCCCACAGCGGATGAAAGGCTATCTCGACGAGGGCAAGCAGCCGTTCGACGAGGAGGGGTTCGTCTCGACCGGAGACGTTGCGAAGGTCGATTCGAACGGTCAGTTCTACATCGTCGACCGCGTCAAGGACATGATCAACGTGTCGGGACTGAAGGTGTACTCGGAGGAGGTCGACGAGATCATGTTCGGACTGGACGGCGTCAAACGTGCCGCCACAATCGGAGTACCGGATCCGGAACGACCGGGCAGCGAACGCGTCAAAATCTACGTCGAATCCGACCCGGCGTACGATGGAGAGCTTTCGACGCAGGACGTCGTGGACTATCTCGATGGCAAGATACCGAGACAGGCGATGCCGTGGGAGGTCGATTTCATCGAGGAGATACCGCTGACGGACGTCGGCAAGACGGACAAGGTCGCCCTTCGTGAACGCGAGTCCGGAGACCGGTGAGCGGAGGCCTGACAGCGACCTCGGCTACTGCACCGTATCGACGCCCTCCTCGTCCCGGAGGGCGAGGATTCACACGTCGGATGTCGTGGTTTGCTCCGACCCTCCGAACGATGACTCGGAGACGCTTTCGCCCGATATTCTCGACACCGTTCACGTCAGCGTTCGCTACCGGACTCCGGTCGTCACGGACGTCCGACCCCCGTTCAGTACGGTCTGCCGTCCGGTCTCGACGAGAGCACGGACGCGATCGGACGTGTCGCCTGACGCGGGGAAAACGGCGCTGTCGATGACGAGACGGAACTTCGACCGTTCTTTCGCCGTCGCGGCGACGCCTCGCCGTTCTATCGGGGCGTCAGTTGAGCTCTCCCTCTTCTTCCAGTCCCGCCATGACGTCGTCGACCAACGCGTCGGGGTCGTCGTACGGGAAGTCCTGTCTGCCGCTCGCCCGGGCGTTGAGTTCCATGGCGGTGAAGCTGGTATCGCCGGATTCGAACTTCGTCGACGGCCCGTTCGGGAGCGCCGGGACGAGGTCCATCGGGTTGCTGACGGGGTAGTCCGCTCCCTCGAACGCTTCGCGGAGTTGTCGTCTGAGATCGTCTCTGTCGACCATTGCATCCGTGCATGGTCCCGCTGGCAGGTAGCACTGGTGCCTCCGATGAGAGGGGAGTCAAGTACCGTCGTCGTCCGAGGGACGAAACGCGTCCGTCCGACCGGTTTCACCGAGACTCTTTCGGAACGTTCGCGGGCGGAACGGAGTTTCGCTGCGAACGACGGGGCATCTTCTCGGCGGCGTACGGTGGCGGTGCCCGCGACTATGACGCCAACGCGACAGTCGCCGGCGACCGCCTCCGCGATTCGGGTCCGATGGTCGTCCGCGAGACGGGGCGAGGAGGAAGAGACGTCAGCTGTGACGGGCGAACGTCGTCAGGTCGCTGAGACGGCGTTTGGTCGCGTCTACCGGCGCGGCGGTTCGCCGTCGGAGCCAGTTCCGATACTGTACTCCACATCAAGTCCCGCGCATACGAGGGGAAATCGGCTTTTCGTCACGTACTAACGTTGAACACAGCGTACTCCCGATGAACTATACTACACCCGTCGTAGTGAAGGCGTACAGGACACCGCAGGGCAAGGAGGACGGCGTCTTCGCGGACGTCCGATCCGAGGACCTGTCTGTCCCGCTCGTCGACGAGATACTGGCCGAGACCGCTCTTTCGGGCGAACAGATAGACGATCTGATGTGGGGATGTGCACAGCAGCGCGACGAGCAGGGGAACAATCTCGCGAGAGTCATCGCGTTGCTCTCGGAACTGGGCGAGTCCGTTCCGGCCACGACGCTCAACCGCTGGTGTGCCTCCTCCGCACAGGCCCTCATCAGCGCCGCGGATGCCATCCGTGCGGGACAGCGTGACGCGATCATCGCCGGCGGCGTCGAGAACATGAGCCGGGTGGAGATGGGGGCGAACGTCCAGAATCTGCATCCGGAGTTGGTTGCGCGCTACGACCCCTCGGACCTCCAGATGGGGATGACCGCCGAGAACGTCGCCGAGGAGTTCGACATCGGCCGGGAGGCACAAGACGAGTACGCCGCCCGCTCGCAGCAGCGTGCAGTCGCGGCGACCGAGGAGGGCCGATTCGACGACGAGATCGTCCCCATCGAAACGGACGAGGAGACCGTCGAAACGGACGAGGGGCTCCGCCCCGACACGACGGCCGAGAAGCTCGGCGAACTCCCGACCGTGTTCGAGGCGGACGGCACCGTCACCCCCGGCAACGCCTCGCAGGTCTCCGACGGGGCGGCGGCGCTGCTCGTCACGAGCGCCGAGTTCGCGGACGAACACGGGTTGGAAGTGCTGGCCGAGGTCGGCAACAACAGCGTCGCCGGCGTCGATCCGACGGTGATGGGAATCGGTCCGATTCCCGCAGTCGAGGAGCTACTGGAGCGGTCGAATCGAGAGATCGACGACTACGACCTCGTCGAACTGAACGAGGCGTTCGCCAGCCAGACCGTCCACTGCAAGCGCGTTCTCGGAATTCCCGACGAGCGATTCAACGTCAACGGCGGCGCCATCGCCATCGGACACCCGCTCGGGGCGAGCGGTGCGCGGCTCCCGGTGACGCTGGTTCACGAACTGCGGAAGCGCGGGGCTGAACGCGGCTTAGCGACGGAGTGTGTCGGGTTTGGTCAGGGTGTGGCGATCGATTTCGCGCTCCCGGAGAGCGAGAGATAGATCATGTTCGAGAACGGTCCCTTCGAACGCGAGACGAAAGCGGCGTTCCAGGAGCGAGTAACGGAGGGTATCAACACTACCGCGATCAAAGTGGGCGTGACGGTCGGCGTTCTCGTGAGTATGACCAGTCTACTGGTGCCCCTGTTCACCCATCTGTACGCTGGACTGGTCGGCGGACTCGTAGCTGCCTACATAGTCGGTGGGACCGTCCGCGGTCCGATTCACGGCCTCCTCAGCGGCGTGGGGGCCGGCCTGTCGCTGGGCGGGTTCGCGATGGTTCAGGGCGTGCTGCTCGGTATGTATCTCGAACCGCCGACGATGATCGGTGAGTTCACCGGGCCGATCGCCCCGACGTTCACGTTCGTCACGTTCGGTCCGCTGTTCTTCGTGTTCGCGACAACGCTCTTCGTGGCTGTCGACGGAATCGTCGGAGGCGTCGTCGGTGGCGTTCTGAAAACGGTCCGAAACTCGGTCGAATGAAGACGATGCCTGCCGACGAATTCGACGGAATCGTTCGACCGACCAACCGAGGTAATATCGAAGACTGATATGTGTCAACGACAGATCGACGACGCGGCAGAGATCGTCCAACAGTACATCGACGAACGCCACAGCTTCCTATCGTGGCTGGGCGCACGAGTGGAAAAAGTGGACTACGGAGCAGTCGTAATGGCCGTCCCGTTCGACGAACGACTGACGAACAAGCCACCGAAAGGGGCGGACGGCGACCCCGAGGTGGGACCACAGATACACGGCGGGGTCGCTGCGACGCTGATCGATACCGCGGGCGGCCTCGCACTCCGACCGTTTCTCGACGACCCGTTCAGCGGCAATATAGCGACGGTGAACCTCAACGTCAACTACCTCCGGCCAGCAACCGACGACCTGACGGCAACCGCCGAAGTGATTCGTGCAGGTAACACCATCGGCGTCTCGACGATTACCGTCGAAAGCGAGCAACCCGACGGCGATACCCAGCCCGTCGCCACCGGCCACGGGGCCTATCGGATGTTTCGGTCTACCGGGGAGTAGCCTCCGCGCAGTATCAGGGGACGCCGATTTCGCGCCGCGAGCCCAGGCGAGAGAACGGACGAAGCGGTACTACGGGCTGATCTGTGTGAAAATCTTCGACTCGATTTTCCGGAGGTGTTCGCCGACGGTTCCGCCGGTCAGGTCGAGTTCTCGGGCGATGTCTTCGTGTGTCGCCTGCCGGGGAACGTCGTAGTATCCTACTTCGACGGCTTTGACGAGCGTGTCCTGCTGTCGGGACGTGAGCTGTGCGAAAAACCGGTCCGCTGTCGGTACGTACTCTCCCGTCTGTTCGAGTTTGATTCTGACGTTTTTCGGCACCGCGGGAATCGCCTCGCGAATAGTTTTTTGCTTCCCGATGAGCCTGACGCTCAGTCCGCCGAGCGTCGTGTACACTAACGGCGTGTCGAGCACGAGTTCGTACTCCTGCAGTACCTTCAACAGCTGATAGACCGTCTCGTTCGGCTCGAAGTGGATATAGGCCAACACGTCATCGCCCGCGCAGGTCGTGTTGTGCGTTATTACGTCGGACGAATCGTCGAGGATCTCCCGCACTCGTGTCTCGTCACCGGAGAGTTTGTACAGAGTAACTATCGTGTCGTCGCCCAGCAGGTTGATGTTGTGGAGGAGTTTCACGGTCACGTCGGCGTCGTCGGCCAACTGCTGTTCCGTCGGGTGTAGGCCTCCCTCGTCTGGGATAAGTACACACTCGACGTATCTCATAACCCAGATGATTGTGGAAATCCTTATATAAATTTTGGCTAAAAGATGAAACATTCTCGCCCGCAGTCAACGAGAACTCGGAAGAAGCGACGGGTCCACAGACGCTCGGCCACGTCGCGTAGCGCCGGCGTTCGCTCGTCGCGGGGACGGCGGAGGGGACGGCAGCGACGGCCGAACGGTCTCGCAGTTCGTCCGTTGCTCGTACGCGAATCGCTATTAAGGGGTCTCGCATAAGAGGAGGAAAGTATACGCGGTTCCTCCATCGATTATCTGTGTGAAACGATGGCAAATCAAGACTCCACAGCAGATCCGCTGATCTTCCCGAGCCAGGCGTGGTTCTCGACGTACGAAGATCGGATCAACGAGGACGAGGAGTACGAGGAGATAAGCGAGGGTTGGGGCGTCGGGTTCAATGGCGATTTCGTCTTCGAGATGACGGAAATGCCCCTCGACGACATGGATATCGACGCGATGCCCGCGTACCTCCAGGAGGAGATACACACCTTCCTACGGGAGACGGACGATAGAGGGTACGTCGGACTCGCGTATCTCGGTTTGGAAGACGGAGAGTGCACGGGCACGCGACTCGTCGAGAGCGAGGACGAGGTCGATAACGGGTTCCACCTGACGGCGACGACCGAGAAGTGGAAGTCCCTCCTGAACCAAGAACAGGGAATCATCGACGGGCTGATGAGCGGCGATTTCGAACTCGATGGCGACATGCAGAAAATCCTCCAGTACTCGGACGCCGCAGTTCGACTGACGGATCTGGCGGGGTCGCTCGACGACGAGTTCGCAGACGAGAAGTTCAGACGGGGTTGAGCCGCTTTTCCCGTCGCTACTGCCCTTGCGTCGGTCGCGAGTGCGAACTGCTGCTGTCGTCGAGTAGCGTCAGTCGTAGCGTTCGACGCTAAACCGGTTCCGCACCGTCCAGTTGCTTCACCACAGCTGACGGAAATAATTCATAATCAATCCGCCACTGTAATGTTTATTTTATATCCTGTATCAATTCTACGTACGATATTCTACATTGGTATAAAGAACCTCGGATACGGGACCAAAGACTGAGGACTAACTATGATGAAGAATGCACCCAGGATCGTGGCACTCCACACCATGATTCAGTCAGCACCCCGAGCAAGCAGACACGCCAGGGAACCACACAATGTACAATAGGAAACTCTTCGCAAAGAGCATGGGAGCATCGTTTGCAATACTAGCAATCGTCGTGATGGTGATCATCTCGTCGGGTACCGCGTACGCGCTACCGGTTGCCGGCGTCGGCGGGTTCACTATCAAAGCCGACAAGATCACCGCATCGGATCAGATGCTCTACCCGGGAGTCGAAGACACGAGCGAACAGAAGGCCTACCCGGTGGCGGTGGTCGAACAGAAGAACACCAGGATCGTGAATATGGTGTTGATCAAACAACTTCCGGTCGACGAGGTGCCTCTGTTGAACGGAAATGCACGCATCGTCATCTCCTCGAAGAAGGATAAGGTGAGAATAGACGAACAGATACTGAAAGCTAGTAACATTCAAGCGGAGAACGCGACGTTCGGTGGACAGTTGATCGACGACCATCCGAAAGGCTACAAGGACTCGTTCGGCATCAGAAACGGACGAGAAGTCCAAGCGCAGGGAAAGATGGTTAACATCTCGGGGTCCAAGCCGGCGGTCGTTCTCAAGGACGCCGAAATACAGGCCCACTACCTCGCAACGTCCCAAATTTCGCTGCCTGGTCTGCAAATCGACGTTCAGTACGACCCTGACGGCGACGGCAACTACGAACACAAAGCGGCCGGAACGGACGTCGAAGGGGACGACAACAGCAGCAACAGCTCCAGTTCGGGAAACGACAGTTGAAGTGTGCGATTAGAAACGCAACCGAGGACTTCGATTCAAACACTGAACGACCATGACCCCACAATCCGTTGAAACACGACTGCGAACGATACGCAACTCCGTCAGTCGTCCGCGACTCCCGTTCAAGGAGTACCGCTCGCGCCGACCGTTCCTCGGCGGAGTCCTGCTGTGCGCCGCTGGACTCCTCATCGCCTGGGTGCCGCTACAGTTCGCCACGGAGCTCATCTTCGTCGGCGGTTCGTACACCTTCATCGGGCTGTTTTTCGCCGCGGGCGTGTTCCTCAGCGGCGTGTTCACGTTCATGCGCCCTAAGTTTTCGACCCAGCTCGGTATCGTCGGCGTGGCATTCTCGATTCTCTCGCTCTTCGGAGCCTTGGGAGGACTGCTCGTCGGCATGCTCCTCGGGATAATAGGTAGCAACCTCTGTATCTCGTGGACCCCGAACGACGCCACCGAGGACGAACCGAACGCCTCAGACGAATCGACCGAGTGATGAGGCGAACACTACGTCGGCTCGGATCCTGCTTGACGAGTGCGCTCTCCGAATCTCTCGAAAACGGCCGCTTCGTTCCACGATGGGGCAGTGAGCGAACGTTCCCGGACGGCGTCACCGGCGGAACCGAGTCGACCCGCGAATCGGGACGGACGGCGACGCGGGTTCGCTGTCTCGCGATCGTTGCGCTCATCGCCGTGAGCACGACGGTCGCAACGGTGCCGGCGACACAGGCCCAGGTGAGCGGCGAAGGCGGAGGCGACGACGCTATCACCGTCGAAATCGGCGCGATCGCCCTCCAGTCGGACGGGCGCATCTGTGCGGAGAAGCTGGACGACGGTCGAAACAAGCTCACGATTCGGAACGCGACGCTCGAGGAGTTCACCCTCTACTTCCCCGGGAGAGAGCGAGTGCACACGGAGCAGGCACGAGTCGACGGACCCGTGGTACTGTACACGACCGGCGAAAACAGGGAGGTCGACCTGTTGAGCGCCGCTAATCGGTGCGTCTCCACCGACCAGCTGAACCCCGGAGTGGTCAACGCTACCCAGGTGAGCAGTTCGTTGTTCGCGACGAACTCCTTCGCGTTCGACTCCATGAACGCCTCGACCACCGTCCCCGAACCGCACGGGTTCGAGTTCGGGGTGACGCCGGAGAACGACTCGACTTCGGAGTCGAATCACACCGTCACGAACGGGACGAACGACGCCCCGGGAGCGACGAATCCGGACGCCATCGACCGACCGCAGAAAGACGCCGAAGACGCGACGAACAGAACGACTGACCCCGTCGACGATGCGGTGAATCGCACGAAAAACGAGACGACGGACGCCACTCCCGTCGATGCCGGACGGAACGCTACGGAACGGGTACGAGAGGGCGCAGACGACGCCGTGAACCGAACGACCGACGCCGTCGACCGAACGACGGACCGAGCCACCGACACCGTCGACCGAGCGACGAACCGGACCGACGACGCGACGAATCGTACCGGCGACGGCGTCGACGACACCGTCGAGACGGTCGAAAACACGACGGACCGGGTGAACGAATCGGCAGGAGACGCGACGGACCGGGCGTCCAACGAATCGGACGACGCCACCGACGCGGTCGAAGAGACGACGGACAGGGCGACGAACGAGACCGACGACGCAACGGATCGCACCGAGGATACCGTCGAGACGGTCGGAGACACGGTGAACCAGGTGACGAACCGGACCGACGAGACGGTCGATCGAGCGAACAACGAAACGGACGACGCCATCGACCCGGTCGAAGAGGCGACGGATCGGGCGACGAACCGGACCGACGAGACGACCGAACGGGTCGCCAATCGAACCAACGAGACGGTCGACAACGTGAAAAACGAAACGGAGGAGCACGCCGACTCGGCCGAAAAGACCGTCGACCGGGTGACGACCCGGACCGACGACGCGACGAACTGGACCAGGGATACCACCGAGACGGTCGAACGCACGACGAAACAGACGAAAGAGTCGGTCGAAAGTACGGCACGGCAAACGAAGGACGGAACCGACGACGCCGACGATGCGGTCGAGAACGCCACCAGTGGCGCTACCGACCGAGCGAGTACGGAGGTGAACGACAGCACCGGTACCGCACCGGACGCCGAGAGCGGCGTGGCGAACCGAACCGACGGGACGACGACTCGGGTGACGTCGACGGTCGACGGTGCGAAACGGACCGCGAGTCGTCAAGTCACGACAGCGACGGAAGTCGTCGAGGACACGACCGCGGCGGAGACGAACGAAGAGACGCAGTCGGACGAAAGCGATACCGTCTCGACGACATCGCCGACCGAATCCGGTACCGACCGCCCTTCGGACGGAACGGTCACCGACGGTGGCGCAAACGAGACCAGCGTGCAGAAGACGACAGAAACGGCGTCGAACGCGACGACGTCGACGCAGTGGTCGTCGAGTTCCACTCCCGAAACGGAACGGGCGACCGACGGTACGACGGCCTCGAACTCGTCGCTAGCCGAGACGTCGTCGACCCCCGATACGACCGTTCCCACGACCGAGCGCGGGACACCTTCGTCGAAGTCGGCAGTGACGAACGCCACGAGCAACGGCACCGATTCCGACTCCGGTGGAACGAACGAAGGGGAGACCACCACGTCAGGGGTATCACTGTGACGTTCGATAGCCCCTCCCTCGCCGATTTCGACGTCAACCTCGGCGTCGACGAGGGTGAGGCGATCGTCGCGGGCGGACTCGCTGGCGCGGTGCAAGCGGGACTGGTCGTCCAGCTCTGGGACACGCACTCGATTCACAGAATCGGAGCGCTCGTCGGTGCCGACTCGCTCAACGGTGGGTGGCTCGTGTTGCTGGCGCTCGGCGTGCTCTTCGCCGTCCCGTTCGGCGCGTTCGTCTCGGGGTCGATAAACACCTTCGTCAACCGCGTGATCATGCTGTCGAGCCAGCGGCCGGTGCTCCAGAAGGTGCTCGTCCCGCTACTCAACCGGTCGGCGCTCGCGGTCACGACGAACGCGCTGGGGAACGTCTACGGACTCGGCGTCGGTATCGTCTTCCACTTGGTCCTCATGCCGCTGTGGCTGAGCACGGTCATGGGAGTTCAAACGCCCGTTCCGTACCTCACCAGTACGGGTCTCGTCGGCGTCCTCGGGTGGACCCTCTACGGCGGCGTGCTCGGGCTGGTCTACGGCCTCGTCATGGAGGCCTGACCGCGCCGAACGGAACCGTCCGTTCTCGACGACCGGAACGCCGCCCGACGACGCCGACGTACGAACGGGTGCGTTCACAATCGACGCGACTCGAATCGTCCGTACTGTTTTCGACCGGTCGCTAACGGGTGAACGGCGACGCCCAGCATGGTGCAGGGAACTCCGGCGAATGGTCGCTCCGTTCCACATCCGAAATCGGGAATCGCGTCCGTTTGGGCCGACGGATTCGGGGAAATAAAAAAGGACCCTGCATGGGAGGCGAAACGGTAATCGACGCTGCCGATCCACAACGAACTGGTGTAAGAGTCAATGTCTCACAGACCACCGAGCGTAAGAGATGGACGGCGAGGGGCGTCGAGCGAAGCGTTCGTGGACCTCGTCAGGTGGCGAAGAAGGAGGGTGGGCGGTCGGATATCTGTAGCAGAGTCGGAACGGCGCGACGGCGCCCGAACGCGCTTTCGATCGGCGTGGGGTCGGGAACGAATAGCTGACACGTCCAATGATACAACGTGAGTACTACGATGCCGACCGCATCGACGTGAGCGACCCCGTCCGAGAGCGACATCGGAACGTCGCGGCGGACGTCGTGAGCGAGGAGGAGTACGGCCTGCTGATCGGCGGAGAGCGCCGCTCGTCCGCGAGCGGCGAGACGATGGCGGCGGTCGACGCGACGACCGGGGAGACGCTGGCGAGGTTCCAGAACGGAACCCCCGAAGACGTCGAGCGTGCCGTGACGGCCGCACGAGAGGCGTTCGACGGACAGTGGGGAAACAAATCACCGCAGCAACGTGCGGCGCTCCTGAACGAGGTCGCCGACGAACTCGAGGAGCGGAAGACCGAACTCGCACGGCTCGACAGCCTCGAAGTGGGGAAAGCCAACCAGCATTCGCTGTTCGTCGACACGACGATTATGGTCGAGCAGTTCCGCCACTTCGCCGCCCTCGCCCGGACGACCGACGAAGGTCGTCTGCCGCCGATGGGTGACGACAAGGTCGGGTACACGCTCGAGGAACCCTACGGCGTCGTCGGCCAGATCAGCGCGTGGAACTTCCCCGCGATGTTCGTCGCCTGGAAGGTCGCTCCCGCGCTCGCGGCGGGGAACACCGTCGTCTACAAACCGTCTTCGCGCGCCGTCCTCTCCACGCTCGAGGCGGTGCGAACCATCGATTCGGTGCTCCCACCGGGGACGATCAACGTCGTCACCGGACCCGGTGGCGACGTGGGCGACGCCATCGCCGGCCACGATGCCGTCCGGAAGGTGGCGCTCACCGGGTCGACGGGCGCCGGACGACGCGTCATGGAAAACGCAGCGCAGACGATCAAACCGGTCGCGCTCGAACTCGGCGGGAAGAGTCCGAACGTCGTGTTCCCGGACGCCGACCTCGATAAGGCGGTCGAAGGGACGCTCATCGGCATCTTCTACAATCAGGGCGAACAGTGTACCGCCGGCTCTCGGCTGTTCCTCCACGAGGACGTCTACGACGAGTTCCTCGCGGAGTTCGTCGACGCCATCGACGGCCTGACCGTCGGCGACCCGCTCGCTCCGACGACGGACATCGGTCCGCTCGTCGACCACGACCACCTGCGAGACGTGCAGTCGTACATCGAGACGGCGGTGGAGGAGGGCGCGAAGATAGCGTACGGTGGGGAAGCGCCCACGGACTCCGATCTGGACGGTGCACCGTTCGTGGAGCCGACCGTCCTCACCGACGTCGAGGACGACGATACGGTCGCCTGCGAGGAGATATTCGGCCCGGTGTTGAGCGTGTTCGAGTGGTCCGACCCGGAACGACTGGTCCGGCGGGTGAACGACACCGAGTTCGGCCTCGCCGCCGGCGTCTGGACGACAGACCTCGAGACGGCCCACCAGATGGCGAGCGCGATCGAAGCGGGCACCGTGTGGATAAACACCTACAATGACCTGTTCGAACCCGCGCCGTACGGTGGCTACAAGCAGAGCGGCATCGGACGCGAACTCGCCGTCGAAGCCCTGGACGGGTACAGGCAGGTCAAATCGGTCAAGCTCAACTTCGACCAACTGCCGAAGCTGGGGTAGCGAACGTGATCGAAACACCAGAACGAACGAACCGACCATGAGAGCAGCAGTCTTTCAGGGGCCGAAAGAGCCCCTCGAGATAGAGGACGTCGAGCCGCCGGAGTGCGACGACGCCGGTATCGTCGTCGAAACGGACGCCTGTGGCATCTGCCGGAGCGACTGGCACGCCTGGCAGGGCGACTGGAGTTGGATCGGTATGCGACCAACCCCCGGACTCGTCTTCGGCCACGAACCCGTCGGCACGGTGGTGGAGGTCGGCGACGACGTAGAACGTATCAGTGAAGGCGACCGCGTCACCAACCCGTTCAACCTCAGCGACGGAACGTGCGTCCGCTGTCGGGAGGGACGAGGAAACATCTGCGAGCGGTCGGTTCCGATGGGGTTCCTGGACTTCGCGCCGGGTGCGTTCGCCGAACGGTATCCCGTCCGCGAAGCGGACCAGAACGCCGTCGTGCTTCCCGACGGCGTCGACCCGACGGCGGTGGCGAGCCTCGGCTGCCGATTCGCCACCGCGTTCCACGGCGTCGCCCATCGCGTCGACGTCGACCCGGGCGACTGGGTCGCCGTCCACGGCTGTGGCGGCGTCGGCCTCTCGGCCGTCCACGTCGCCGACGCGCTCGGTGCGAGCGTCGTCGCCGTCGACCTGAATCGAGACTCGCTCGACAAGGCAGTCGAACTCGGCGCCGACGAGACGGTACACGCCCACGAGGTCGAGGACGTTCCGCAGACGGTCAAGGGGTTCACCGAGCGGAGTCGCGGCGTCGACGTCTCCATCGATGCGCTCGGTATCGCGGAGACCTGTAAAAACTCGGTGAACAGCCTGGGAAAGGGCGGTCAACATCTCCAGATCGGTCTCACTACCACCGACGAGGAGGGAGAGGTTTCGCTCCCGGTCGACGTCATGGTGACGGACGAACGAGAGTTCTACGGCTCGTACGGCATGCCACCGCAGGAGTACGACGAGATCTTCCGCATGATGGAGCGGGGAAAGCTCGACCCCGGACGGATAGTCTCGGAGACCGTCGCGCTCGAAGACGTTCCGGAGAAGATCGCCACCCTCGGCGACTACGAGACGGTCGGTATCCCGGTCGTCGACGAGTTCTGAGTTCGGGTCGACGCGCTCGCCGGGACTCACCGCAGTTTTGTGGGGTCCCGACGATCGACCGTGGTGTCACAACAGGTCGAGGCCGAGTAGCTCCTCCTGGATCTCGTCTCCGGCTCGGACGCGACAGTCGGCGCGAGGACGGGCGCTACACAGCAACACGTAGCCGTCGGCCCGTTCGTCGCGGTCGAGAGCGGTTCCGTCGCTCTGGTCCACCTCGCCTTCGAGCAGTTCGCCGGTACAGGAGGTGCAGTTTCCGCTTCGACACGAGTACGGTAGATCGAGGCCGGTTGCGAGGCCCGCGTCGAGGATGTACTCGTCGGCGGCGACTTCTACGTCGCGCGTCTCGCCGTCGAGTTCGACCGTAACCGTGTGCGTCGTCATAGCTTCTTCCTGAGTCTGTACAGCTCCAGCGCTTCCAGACGCGGATCGCCGGTGCTTCCGACGTCGTCTTCGAGCGCCGCCCCGCTCACCATCTCGTTGAACGAGGTGCTGACGCCCTCCTCTTCGAACGTCGAATCCATGATGTACGCGACGTTGTTCCGGACCTCCTCCTCGCTCTCGTCGAGTTCGTCCGCGGCCTCGGCGATGGCCTCGTCCACCTCCTCGTCGCTCGCGGTGAACGACGCGCCGCGCGCGAGTTCGCGGAGTTCGCGGTCTCCCGCCATCAGCCATCACCGCCGTCCGTCGCGATGCTGCGCTTGCGCCGGTAGTGGGCCTGCTGATCGTCGAGCCTGCTGTCGATGTCCCACTCCCATATCTCGTCGTAGCGGTCGCCGACGACGTCCATGACCCTCCGGTAGTCGACGTCGCATCCCAGCGTTTCGTTGTACATACCGTCGATGAGGTTGCTACCACGTAACAGGACTCGGTCGATGTCGAGTTCGAGCGGGTCGTCCACCGCGTCGGTGAACATGTACCCGAAGTCGGCCATGTACGGGATGTCCTTGTAGAGCGTGTCGACGATGCCCTCCTCGACGCCCTGGAACCTCGGTTCGCCGGCGCGTTCCTTTTCGAGGAGTTCCTTCAGGAGTTCGACGCCGTGGGTGATGTGTCGGCCCTCGTCGGTGCTGATGAACTTGAAGGCGTAGTTCAGCAACGGGAAGTCCGCACGCTCCGGGAATCGACTGATCGCGCCCGCCCCCACCCGCGCGAGGACGCCTTCGACGTTCAGATGGTAGTTCGTCGCGGCCCTGGCGATGTCGACCGGATCGTGAGTCTGGGCGGCCTTCGCGGTCAGGAGTCCCTGACGCTCGAACACCTCGCCGAGCCCCGTCGCCTGTACGATCGGGATGCGCGTTCCCTCGCGCGGATCGAGTTCCGTGTAGTTGTCCTGGCCACGCATCACCTCGTTCATGTAGATGTCGATGAACTGGGTGTGCTTGTGCTCGGTGAGCGTGAGCATCGTCATGAACATCTCCTTCTGGGTGTTGTCTTCGAGGCAGTCGGCACCCATCACGCGCGAGAGGTTCGTCGCGGCGTCGCCGGCGACCTCGGTCTCACCGTCAAGGAAGCCCGAGAGCAGGTATCGTATCTGGTCCCGCTCTCGCGGTTCGAGCGACTGCCACGACTCCCGGTCCCGTTCGAACCCGATCTCGTCGAACAGTTTCTCGACGTTCCAGGTCCCGAGTTCGACGCCCTTCTGGAACAGTTCGTACCACTCGTCTCCGGTGTCGATTCGCTGACCGGTGTAGCCAGGTTTGGGTGACTTTGACATACACGTTACTTCTATCGTCCCTTCGTTCGTATCAGGATTGTTCCTGTCATTCTCGGCCATTAAAATAGATACCGGCTCTCTATCCGCGCGGCGGTGTCTCCCAGCTCTTCCGCGGCCTCGTTGTACGGGAGAATCGTCGTGGTCGAGCCGTCGAGTTCGAGGTTCTCGGAGAAGATGGACTGCATGACGTCGGTCCCCTCGAGGAGGTCTTTCCAGTGTGCGTACGGACCGGTGAGACCGAACCCGGGATCGCGCGCCGAGGGATCTTCGAGGACGTCCGTCTCTCGGCATCTGCCGTCGTACAGGTCGACGTACGCGTAGATGGTGTCGTCGTGGACGTACCGCTCGAACTGGTCGAGCAGGTCGTCGAGGTCCGGGGGGTACTCCTCCCTGAGAGCGGGGAAGGTCGTCGCCGGCGTCTCCTCGAGCGGTGTCGAGAGCAGCGCCCCGGCGAGTCGTTCACGCTCGGTGCCCTCGCGTTCGGCCATCCGATCTTCGAGCGCCGCTGGCGCGCCGGCGAGCAGTTCCTCGACGCGGTCGTCGGAGAGCGATTCGACGTTCTCGCGGAGCGGGTCCGAGAGGTCGTCGGGAAGGTCCCCGACGGTCGTCTCCCCCACCGGAACGTCGGTGATCTCGAACAGGAAATCGCCGTCGAAGTCGACGCCCCATCCTTCGCTCCCGGTACGGTACGCCTCGTTGGCGTTCAGCGCACGTCGGTACGCCGCGAGCCATTCGCTGGACGGAAACCACTCGGTCATGGACGCACGTGAACGTTCGACGGGGAAAGCGGTTTGCGCTCGGATGCGCGGTCGTTGATATGCCGAACGGTCAGGAGCCGCCGGCGGTGCGCGAGCACCCGCCCGATTCCGCAGACCGACTTCGACGGTAGCCGTCTAGTCGGGCAGGTCGTCGAACGCACGCTGGGACGTGGACCGTCACTTGTAGGCGCTCATCCCGGTCAGTTCCTTGCCGACGATGAGCTTCTGTATCTCGGTCGTTCCGTCGGGGATGGTCATGACGCGCGCGTCGCGGTAGTAGCGCTCGAGTCGGTTCTCGGTCTTGAGCCCCTCTCCCCCGAAGATCTGGATGGCGTCGTCGGTCACCTCCTTGCTGGTCTCGCTGGTGTAGCCCTTCGCGAGCGAGGAGAACAGTCGCGCGTCGGTGTCGCCCTGTTCGAGCAGTTCGGCCGCCCGACGCGAGAGCTGTCTCGACGTCTCGAGTCCGGCCCGCATGTCGTAGAGCTTCTCCTGGACGAGTTGGTGTTGCGCGATCGGTTTGCCGAACGTCTCGCGGTCGGCCGCGTACGCGACCGCCTCGTCGAACGCGGCCTGCATGATACCCACCGCCATGAACGACATTCCGGTCCGCATGAACGAGAACGTGGCGTTCAGGGGCTTCTGGTCGAAGAACAACTGCGTAACGCTCTCCGGAAACGGAACGATCTCGTTCATGTCCCTCCCCGCCATGACAGCGTTGCTAAACATGTTCGACAGACGGTTGTCCGCCGGCACGCGCACGTCGTCGAAGGTTATCTTCGCGTTCGAGACGCCCTTCCAGCCGAGTTTGTCGATCTCCTCGGTCTCGAACGTAGCGTGCTCGCGGTCGACCAGGAACATGTCCTGTGCCTCGGCCGACTCGTCGTGAGCGACGACCAGACACACGTCCGCGTAGTGGGCGTTCCCCACCCAGGTCTTCTGACCGTTGATCACGAACTCGTCGCCGTCTTTGCGTGCGGTCGTTCGCGGACGGGCGGTGTCGCTCCCCCCGCTCGGTTCGGTCACCGCCAGACTACCGAGGCACTCCCCGGCCTCGAGCTTCGGCATCATCGCCTCGCGGGTCCGCTCGGAGGCGAACCGGACGAACAGCGTCGGGAACGACATCAACAGTCCGACGTTCAGGCTGGGCCAGACGCGGCTGATCTCCTCGGACGCGATTGCGAACCGCCACACGTCGCCGAAGAACGTCGGCGCAGTCTCGGAGTCGAACCCGATGCCGAGTTCCCGAAGGTCCGCGACGAACTCCATCAGGGTGGAGCGATCCATCGGTCCGTTCCGGTCGAGTTCGTCGACCACCGGGTCGACGTTCTCCTGCAGGTAGCGACGGAGTTCGTCCCGGAATGCCGCCTGGTCGTCAGTTAGGTCCATCGTACGCCAGTGCTTTCGCGGGGTCGAGTATGGCCTTACCTCGCCGGATGAACGGCGATTTAAGTGCCGTCCTCCCCCGGTCGACGTGCACGTTCCGTGGTACGGACGGGTCGGACGACGCCCGGGACGGAGTGGTCTCATTCGAGAGAGAACCACCGACAGGTCCGCGACCTCACTCGCGGGTAGCCGACCGCCTCGTCTCGACGACGTCTATCTGTATCGACCCCACCTCGGGTGTCTTAATGGCCCTCGGATGACCGGAGGTAGAGATAGGGCGCTGTCCGTTGGAATCGGTCGTATGGCGACGCAGACGCGTCCAGAACGATTGCACCGGACCGACGGTCGAGGCCGGTACGATGACTGAGGTGGACCCCCTCACCGAGGACATCGTTCCCGAACACGCACGCGAAGCCAAACGGCGAGCCCGTGCGTTCGCGAACGAACACGTCGCTCCGAACGCCGAAGAGTACTACCGAACTGGAGAGTACCCGTGGGACATCGTCGAAGCGGCCCGAGAGCAGGATCTCATCGGGGCGAACGTCGGCGAAGAGTACGGAGGCGAGGGACTCGACATCTACGAACTGCTGGCGGTCGGCGAGGAGCTGTTCCGCGCAGACGCGGGCATCGGACTCACGCTCAGTCTCGCCGCCTTCGGGACGGACATCCTCGAAAAGTACGGCGCGGAGTGGCAGAAGGAGGAGTTCCTCCGGCCGATTCCCGAAGGGAACGTGCTTTCCGGCCTCGCCGTCTCCGAACCCGTATCGGGAAGCGACCTCGTCGGGATGGAGACGACCGCCGAGAGAGACGGCGACGAGTGGGTCATCGACGGCGAGAAGTACTGGATCGGAAACGGCGTCGAGGCGGACTGGGTGACGCTGTACGCGAAGACCGGCGACGACGAGGAGAATCGGTACGGTAACTACTCGCTGTTCGTCGTCCCGACCGACGCTCCGGGGTACGAGGCCGAACACGTTCCGGAGAAGATGGCGATGCGTGCGTCCAAGCAGGCAGACGTGACGCTCGACGACTGCCGCATCCCCGAAGAGTACCTCATCGGAGCGGAAGGAGCGGGGTTCTACATGCTCGCCGACTTCTTCAACAAGGGACGGATCGTCGTCGGAGGGCACGGCCTCGGTCTGGCGTCGGCCGCCATCGAAGAGGCGTGGACCTTCGTCCAGGACCGCGAGGCCTTCGACCGAACGATCAGCGACTTCCAGGCGGTCCAACACGACCTCGCCGACATGCGCATCGAGTACGAGTCGGCACGCGCGCTCAACTGGCGCGCCGCCGAGAAGGTGGCGAACGACGAGAACAGCGGACTGTGGGCCGCGCTCGCGAAGACGAAATCGACCGAGGTCGCGACGACGTGCGCGAAGCGAGGGATGCAACTCCACGGCGGCCGCTCGATTTTCACGGACCGCCGTATTGCCAGAGTCTTCCGCGACGCGCGAATTCCCGTCATCTACGAAGGGGCGAACGAGGTCCAGCGGAACCTCGTTTACGGTCAGTCTGGGTTCTGACTCGTTTCCGTCCGAGACCGGCAGAGGAGTTGCGTACGACGGGGAGAACGGTTTTGCAGATGTGGTCGGACACGGCGTAGTAGATTCGCACGCCTATCTACCAGTCTGCACGCGGTACACCGCGTCCGAAGGGACGACCTCGACAGCGCCGTGCCGCCCAATAAACGGCCTTCTATACGCCGAGAAACGACCTTGTACTCGTTCTTCCATTATCCACGTGAACACCCATGGATTTCGGACTGGACGACAAGACCGCTCTGGTGACTGGCGGCGGCGGTCGAATCGGAAGCGTCGACTGTGAAGTGCTCGCCGAGGAGGGAGCCGAGATAGTCGTTCTCGACGTGGACTTCGACGCGGCGCAGAACACCGCCGACGAAGTCGAAGCGGCGGGCGGCACGGCGCACGCGGTCGAGTGCGACCTCACCGACCGCACGAACGTCGCGAACACGGTCGCTAGCGTGGAGGAGGAAACCGGCGGTGTCGACGTCCTCATCAACAACGCGGGCATGGTCGACGCTCGGTCGAAGTTCCAGGACTTCGAGGACGACCTCTGGGATCGAGACGTTTCCGTGAACCTCGACGGGACGTACAACGTTACGAGGGAGGTGTTCCCGAACATGCTCGAACGGGAGTGGGGTCGCATCGTCAACATGTCGTCGATCGCCGGGTGGCAGGGTGGCTTCGGCCAGGCCTCGTATGCCGCCACGAAGGCGGCGTTGATCGGATTCGGGAAGACGCTCGCACTCGAAGGAGCACAGAGCGGCGTCACCTGCAACGTCGTCGCGCCGAGCATCGTCGTCGGCGCGTTCGCCGACATGGACGTCGACCAGCTTGGGAAGATGGACGAGTACTTCGCGCGCATCGCCAAAGCGACGCCGATGCGTCGACTGGGGACCGAGGAGGACGTCGCCAATCTGGTCGCGTTCCTCTGCTCCGAGCAGGCGAACTACATAACGGGGCAGGTTATCGGCGTCACCGGAGGAGTCGACCTGTTCAGCTTCTGAACGGGGCTGGAGATAGTTCGCTGCTGGCGAGAGTCGTTCACCGTCTCCGGGCATTTCTCCTCCCCCGTCGGGAAGGACGCCGTCACGGGGGTTCTCGTCTCTCCGCGGCTCAACTCGGAACGTTCGACGAGAGCGTGTTCATTATCGGTGCCAGACGCGTGCCTTTCTGGACGGGGCCGTCCATCTCGTACCGCTGTTGCATGAACCCCTGAATCGGGTCGACGTTGCCGGTGACGAGACCGACGAGGACGTCCGCCGGACCGCTTATCTCGAGCGTCGGGTCGTCCACGTGGCCCGCCCCGCCGGCGACCGTCTCCGTCTCCTCGTCCACTTCGAGGTGCCCTTTCATCGGACAGTCGTTGGCCGTGAAATTGACCGTGATGTCGTCGTCGATCTCCTCTTTCACCTCCGGGGTTCTCTCGACGAGCACGTTCATTCCGGTCCAGAGCAACGTCTGGAACTGGTCGGCGGTGTCCGGATTGGCGGAGACGAACGCGGCGACGTCCATTCCCTCCATTCTGTTCACCATTCGTCCGAACACGGCCGGGTGCTCTCGTGCTAGCTCCTCGGTCTGTCCCTCGATGTCGTCGAGCAGCGACGGAAGTTCGTCTTCGAGCTCTTCGTCCGATTTATCGATCGATGCTTCGATCCGTCGAACCGGTTCGCCATCGGTCATCGTAGATCACTCCTGGATTGTTGCCACGGGATTCGCAATCCCATTCGACACCCGTACTTTCGGAGGAACGGAGTATGAGTCTACTCCGCCGGATACGAGGGGATTTAACAAATCCTTCGGTGACGATACCCCAGCGACGGACGCCGTCGAATCGTGCGGACGTTTCGACCGCTCGACCGACGGTTCAGCGTCGACGGGTGGATTGCTGCGTACGCGATTGTCGCCGGGAGAACGGTCGAACCGACGCCGAACGCTGTCGGGCGTTCGGTCGAGCCAGTTCCTCTGGCCCGATTCGGCAACTGTTCGAGGGAGACGGGGCGATCAAGTGCCGTGCTCGTGTTTGCCTTCGGACTCCCACCTCTCACGGTACACCGTACGCCGTCCACTCACAGTTCGGTGACACGGTGAACGACGAGTTCGGGACGCGTGGAGTGGGTCGTCGCCGACGTGGACGAACTGATCTGCGAGGTGGTGTTCGGATTCCACCGTGACGATGTACTCCCGGGCCTGAAGTGTCGCGAGGTAGTTGTGGACGGTGCTAGAGAGGATGTCCACTCGGTCCGCCACCTCGGAGACGCCGCTCCGTTCAAATACTACGTACGCTCGTCAGCATGTCGCGCTATCTGCATAGAGAAGACGATCAGCCGAACGACGGTAGTCTCTCCTGAATAGGGAGAGTACTAGTCTTCAGTTGTAGTCTGTGAGTGGCCGCTTTGCTTGAAATCTTAGCTCGAGTCGAGTTCGGTTGGCTCTGATTCCGTTATGAGGACTAGGTTACTGCCCGTACGATTCGAACGGGACGACGACGAACGATCGGGGAAACGACATTCTTACGAAAGTCCCGGAGACGTGAACACGACCTCGCAAGTTGCGGCCATGGAATTGGCGGAGCGAACCCCGACGGAGGAATCATCTCGCGTTTATAGCCGAGAAGTATCAATACATTAATACCTGTATTATGGTCAATACCTGCCTATCTCCCGGCGAACAACGTAACGAACGATACCACCGTTTTCGGACTGCAAACTCGTCGTCGAGAGCTAAACGATGGCGGCTCTTTATACAATCGTCAGCCGAACCGGGTTGGCGCGATGGAAGAAAACAAGACACACGACGACGGCATCGAGACGGAAGATAGCGCCGGAAGCGAAACGACGGAAGAGTCGCGCCGCTCGTTCATGAAGAAGGGGGCGCTCGCTTCGGGGGCGACCGCACTTGGCCTCTCGAGCATGGACAGCGCAGCGGCGCAGGACGGCCAGGCCCAAGTCCTGGTGTACACGTACGACTACTATCCGAACGTGGTCTTCGACGTCACCCAGCAACTGCAGGCGTCGACCACCGTCAACGTCCTCCGGCGTCCCAGCGGCAGGACGGTGCCGGAGATCAGCCAGCCCGACGACTACAACGGCTACGTCATCAACTACCGCCTCGGCGGGGGTGGAGAGCAGTCGGCCGGCATCACGACGCTGCTGTTCAGCCGAGACGCGCTGCAGACGAACGCACGCTACCGACTCTCCGGTAGCGCCCAGGTGTTCAGTTCGGACCTGAACCTGCTCTCGACGACCGCTCGTCAAACGGGCTAAGACACTGGCGCCGCTCGAAACCAGCGACCACTCCCTCCACACGCCAGTATCCCCGATTAGTTGACCGGTGGCTTGTCCGTACTACGTCTATCGCCACGCACACTACGGGTGTCGAAGACGCCACCACCGACGGCGCCCTCGGCGACTGCTGGCGAACTCCCCTCTCGCTTTCTATCCCGTCACCGGTCGCTGACGCACGGGCCGGCCGGTAGCGCTCGCACAGCGCATCGACGAGACGACTACCGGAGTGGTAACCGCGACGTACTGATGCGTAGACGATAGTTAGTGGGACTTTCTATCGAACCTTCGCGGCTACTTTTGGCACATAATCATATCTGCAGCGATTGCGCCTTTGGCCGTGGCCTCGGAACAGCGGTCTCCACTCGACGGGTTCGCAGGCGTCGTCGTCACCTCGCTCGGGCTCTTCTGTACCGCCATCGGGGTGCTCTTGCTCCCCGAATCTGGCCTCACCGGACTCTGGATCACGGCCATCGGTGCGAACTTCCTTGCCTCGGTTCTCGTCGGAACGACGTGGGGACGACGGCGTCTCGGTCTCGGGCCCGGCGGTACCTCGGCGGCGCTGGGATTCGTGGTGATCGCAGTCGTCCTCATCGTTACGTTCGTCGTCGTCAACGTCGCGTCCGCGTCGATGGTTTCAAATCGATGACGCTCCCGAACGTCGGCTCCCATGCCCGTGATGCGAGTGACGATGGCGCCCCAGGTACCGCAGCCGTGGCAAAACTACCGACGAGGAGTTGCCACCGACGCGTTTGCGTTCGCCGTCCCCGGTAGCGACTCCCGTCGTCACTTACTGCTCTAGCGTCGCGTCTAGCGTGATGTCAGGTCCGGCGAGCGCCTTCGAGACCGGACAGTTGTCCTTGGCGCGCTGGGCGAGGTCGTCGAAGGTGTCCTGATCGATTTCGGGGATGGCAGCTTCCAGCGTCAGCTCGATACGCGGAATCTCGAATCCGCCACCGTCGGCTCGTTCGAGATGCACGTCCGCCTGCGTGTCGAGGCGGTCGGGCGTGTGTCCTTCCTCGTCCAGGAACGCCGTCAGCTGCATCGAGAAGCAGCCGGAGTGCGCGGCTCCGATGATCTCTTCGGGATTCGTCCCCGGTTCGTCTTCGAAGCGAGTCGGGAACCGGAAGGTTCCCTCGATCTGCCCGCTCTCGGTTTCGAAGTCGCCGCTTCCGTCCTTTCCACCCTGCCAGTGAGTTTCGGCTTGTCTCGAGGTCATCTGCAAGCTCCAGTAGGGGCGGCGGGGGTATGGAAATACTGGCCAGAAATCCGTCTCGCCGTCGGCGCTCGTCAGCAGTTCGTTTTCCGGTCCCCAGGATGCTGCCGTGCTGCTTATCCCGTCGATCTCACTAGAAGAGGTAATGGACACCCCGCATGCAGTGTTGGGTCTCGATCCCGATGCCGACGAGGATGCGATCGAACGCGCATACAGAGAACGGGTGAAAGAAACGCATCCCGACCAGGGTGGCTCGATAGAGGCGTTTCGAGCGGTGAGAACGGCCTACGAACGACTCAAAGCAGGCTCACGGGGTAGCGACGAGATACCCGGCCGCGGCGGGGCGGCCGACTCGAACGATACCCCCGACTACCGCGCGACGCCCTCGCAGGTCACGTACCTGAACTACGACCTCCTCGCCGACTACGGCTGGGAACTCACCGACGAACGGCTCTTCGAGAGGGCGGCCGCTGCAGACCTCGACGAGACGGACTACGGCCAGTTTCGAGCCGAGCCCGGCAAATCGCTCCTGGAGTCGGCCGAGAGTCACGGTCTCGAGTGGCCGTTTTCCTGCCGCGGTGGCGCCTGCGCCAACTGTGCCATCGTGCTCTCCGCCGGTGAGCTGTCGATGCCGGTCGATCACGTCCTCCCCGCGGAGATGGTAGAGCGGAACATCCGATTGTCCTGCAACGGAATCCCCATCACGAAGGAGTTACACGTGATCTACAACGTGAAACATATGCCGGACCTCGAAGAACTCCTGCTGCCACCGCGTCCGTCCAGACAGCCATCGCCCGGTGAGTGATCGAGTCGGGCGTTCCGACCGTGTTCGCGTCACGAGCCCCGGGACTGACGACCTACCGCATTTCCTCCAGCGTTTGGACGGTGTCCGACATAATCCACGCCGTCTCGCTCTTCGGTTCCTCGATACAGATGGCGAAAAACGAATCGCGTCCATCGTCGACGGTGATTTGGTAGCCACGACTCGCTAACTCGAGACTCTCGTGGGGAGAATCGGGGGGTGTCACACCTGCTCTCGGAGTCAACGGTAAATAACGGACACGATTCGAAACGAGTGCTGCCTGGTACGTAGCAGTCGAGGAACTGTCGAATCGGGAGGTGCTCTCCCGGTGACGACCCTCCCCTCCTCGCGCACGCCCGCCGCCGGTCGCTCCTTGCGGGTATGGCTCCGCGCTCGCGTTCGGCCAAGCGATGTCGTCCAAACGTCGAACGCGTGACGTGAACGACTGTCCGTAATCGTCTCGTCCGTGACACCGACATCGACGACGGTTGTTTACATATCAACCCGCCGTTTTTCGCTATTTGCTACCCTGGTTCATGGAAAGATGGTGTCCTCACGACCACGGTCGAAACGAGGAGCGCGCAACAAGGTGATGGGCGTACTCGCCCTGCTGGCGGCCGGACTGTTGCTCTCCGCGGCTACCGGAACGTACCGCGCGTTCTCGTACCTCGCGGCGTTGTTCATCGCAGCGGTGCTGGGTACCGCCTCGGTCGAGCGAAACGACGGCGAACTCGACCTCGCGCCGTACTCCTGGCTGGTAGTCGGCCTCGGCGCTGTCTTCGCGACCGGGTTGACTATCATCTGGTTCACCTGGCGGCCGGGAACGACCGAGTACACGTACGTGCTCGGACTGCCAGTTCCGACGCTAGCGTACGTCGTCTTCCTCTGGTTGCTGCCGATCCTCGGCGCGGTGTACTACGCACTCGTCTTTCCGAGGATCGGCGACGAGCAGGTCGTCGACGACATCATGAGCGAGGTGCGGCAGGTCCAGGGAACCGGACGCTACCCGCTGTCGGCGTCTCGACCAGAGGCCGACGGCGGCGAGGAGGCAGAAACGCCGCGAGCGTCGTCGGAACGCCGTTCGGACGGAACCGAAGGAGAGCCACGCGCAAACGAGTCGCGTCGGGAGACGGACCGTCCCGACGGAGGTGAGCGGCGATGACCGCTCCACCGCTCGTCCCGCTACAGGAGATTCCGGTCACGGACAACCCGTACGTCCTGCTGTTCGGCAGTCTGTACCTGCTGTTGGTGCTGGCTATCGGCGTCTGGGGCTACCTCCAGACGGAGAGCACGGCGGACTTCCTCATCACCGGCAAGAGCATCGGGACGTGGGTGCTCGCGCTGACGGCGTTCTCGGTCATCCAGTCCGGGTTCGGCTTCGTCGGCGGACCGGAACTCGTCTACTCGTTCGGGACGACCGCGCTGTGGATCTTCTTCACCGCCCCGCTCGGGTTCGTCGTCACGTGGATACTGCTGGCCAAGCGAATGCGCCTGTTGGCGGACATCCGCGACGTGATGACGATAGCGGACGGAATGTACGTCAGGTACGAGAGCGCGTGGGTACGCGGACTGACGGCGGTCGCGGTCGTCGTCGGCGTGATGGCGTACCTGGCGACCAACCTCGCCGCGCTGCAGTACGTGATGCGGGCGATCTTCGGCCTCCCGGTGGCGTGGGGGCTGCTCGTCGGTGCGCTCATCCTCCTGCTCTACAGCATGCTCGGCGGAATGATAGCAGGGGTCTGGACCGACTTCGTGCAGGCCATCACGATGATCGTCGGCGCCGTCTTCGTCTTCGCCTTCGCGCTCTCGTTCGGGGGCGGCATGGAGACCATCTCGCGTAATCTCGCGAGCGCGGACCCGGCGTTCGTCTCGCCATTCGGAGCCATGGGGCCACCCGTCGCGACCGTGTTCACGGCGCTCGGCTGGTGGATTCTCTTCTCTATCGGCGCGGCCGGACAGCCGCATCTGGTGACCAAGTTCTACATGAGTCGTAACCTCCGCATCCTTCGCTGGGGTGCACCGATCGCCGCGGTGACGTACGCGATTTCGAGCCTCCTCGCGTTCTCGACCGGACTGTCGATGCGGTCGATGGTCGAGTCCGGACAGGCCGCGGCACCGAAGAGCGCCTCCGTCGTCGGTCCGGTGTTCGTGCTGGAACACACGCCGGGCGTCCTGGCCGGCCTCATTCTGGCGGCGCTGTTGGCGGCGATCATGAGCACGAGCGACTCGTTCCTCAACATCGGAGCGGCGGCAGTCGCCCGGGACATCCCGCGTTCGCTCGGACGGCCCATCGAGGACGACCGGACGGAACTGCGGGTGACCCAGGCCGCGCTGGCGGGTATCACCGTCGTGTCGACGCTCATCGTCTACTTCTCGGAGGCGCTGGTCGGTATCCTCGGGACCATCGGGTGGGGATTCTTCGCGGCGGCGTTCTTCGCCATCGCGGCGCTCGGGCTGAACTGGAAGGGGGCCACGAAAGAGGGCGCGATAGCCGCGCTCGTCGGTGGACTGGCGATCAACCTCCTCTACAGCGCCGTCCCTCGGGTCGCGGACACGGCCGGTTTCGATGGACTCGCTGCCACCGTCGCGAGTCTCTACCCGTTCCCGGAATCGTTCCCGGTCGGGACGGTCGCACTCCTCGTCACCGTCGTCCTCTTCGTCGTCGTCTCGCTGGCGACGCAAGGAGACCGGACGGTTCCCCGTGACATCGCCGTCCTCATCGAACGATGACGATGGCCGAATCGAACGAAACTCGGCTCGCGCGCTTCACGGGATGGTTCCGGCGACGCCCGACGTCGCTGGAGTTCTGGGAACTGCTCGTGACCGACAGGCGCGTCGTCTGGTGTTTCGTCGGCGAGTCGTTCAAGTCGCTCCTCCTGCGGGCGGACACCGGCGAACGCGGTCGCCGTGAGGTCGAGCGCTCGTCGGCCGAGCGAGCGCTGGCGCTCGACGACCGAAACTTCGCCGTCGCGCTCGAATCGCTCCGGTCCGTCCACCTCCGGGAGGGGTCGCGATTTCGGCGCACGGCGCTGACGGTGACGTGGCGCGACGACGACGACGCCTCGACCTCGGTCGAACTGTACAGCACGCGTTCGAGCGACTCGCAGGTCGACGTCGTCGAAGCGCTCGGAGAAGAGTCGGCGCTCTCGCACGTGGATATCGGCGTCGAGACGAGCGGTCGATTGCTCTGACGTCTCCTATCGGTCCGGGACGGAGTTCCCTTCGTCTCGACCCGGTCGGTCCTCTTCGACGAGGGCCGGAAACGCCGCGACGATGCGACGAAGGACCTTCTGTTCGGCTCGTCGCAGGTTCTTCGAGGCTCCCGTCTTCGAGACGTCGAACGCGTCCGCCAGCGTTTCGAGCGTCGCATCGCGCGGCGTTCGAAAGTACCCGCCGTCCACCGCTTTCTGGAGAGTCAGACGCTCCGTCTCGGAGAGTTCCCGACAGCCGTCGAGGAGCCCTTTCGCCGCGTCCAGGTGCTGGATGACGTCGAGATAATCCTCGAACGACGTGGCGTTTCGAGCTTCGACCCGGAAATCGTTCTCGACCTCCAGGTCGGCGAGGGCGCCGTCCGCGTCGGCGCCGGTGTCGAACCCCACGTTCCAGAGCTCGCTGCCGTCCTGGATCTGGAACGGCCCGGTGATGTAGCCGTCGTGGTCGCGAATCGTCTGCATCGCGTTCGTCTGTCCGATAAACGACTTGATGACCGCCGTGTCACCCCGCCGGGACAGGAGTTCGAACCCTAGCATCCGCTCGTGGTCCTGCAACTCGTTGAGGCCGTTCGTCAGCGCGCCGTGATCGTCTCCCGTGACGAGGATTCTGGTCTCCAGTTTCTGCTGGGCGGTGTTGAAGTCCCAGTGCATCGTGTGAAAGGAGACGTCGGCGACGTCCGTCACGTCGATGTACGGACAGTCGTACTGGACCATGTCCATTGTTACCGAGATCATGGCCCAGAGTCATCGTTTATCGGGGAAATAGGTGATGGTATCGAGGATTGCGATAGAAAACTTATGGTTCTGGCGGCGCATTTTCCTGCTAACCACTGGAGACGGTGGAGGAGGGCTCGTTCGGGACGACGCCGACGACCGGCGTCCCCGACGCGCCGGAGACGCGAAAGGAATCGCTGGTGAGAGCTACCGCCCCAGCGCTATCTCGATGCGTTCCAGGTCCGAATCCCGTATCCGGTCGGGCGACGCCCTGACCGCTTCTATCGGGAGAAATGCAGCTTCGAAGCCCTCCGCTTCGGGGGTTATCTCCCCCGAGACCCTGGAGCGCTCCAGGACGTACGTGATGAGGTAGAAGGCGACGCGCGAAAGTTCGGCGTGAAGGATGGTCAGGAACTGCAGGTCGGAGGGGTTCGCCCGGAGGCCGGTCTCCTCCTCCAGTTCCCGGACGGCCGTCCGCTTCGGTCCCTCGTCGTACTTGGCGTGGCCGCCGGGAAGGCTCCGGACGCCCTCGTGCTGCGGTATCGGTTCGTCGAGCAGCAGGACGTGGTCGTCGTCCACGACGACGACGTGGACGCCCGGAACCGGATTCCGGGAGAGCACGAGTTCGCACTCCGAACACCAGGGATGCTCCCGGCCCTCGAACTCGCAGATTCCGACGGCGGCGCCACACCGGTGACAGTGTTCGGGTTCGACGGCGACGGAGTCGATGTCGACGGATTCGATATCGACCATGCGAACCCCGTTCCACGCCAGGAGACGAAAGCGTTCGTCTGCGGTCGCCCGGACGCCCCGAGCAGGACGATACCGAAACGCGGCTACTCCCCGACCATCGAGGAGACGAGCTTCGACTCGGCCTTCCGCAGGTGTTCGGCGGCAGTGCTGGGAGCGCAGTCGATCGCAGCGGCGACGTCCGTGTGACTGGCTTCGCGCGGAATCTCGTAGTAGCCCAGTTCGAACGCGGCCTCGATGGCCTCGCGCTGGCGCTCGCTCAGGTGCGTTTCCACGGTCGCGGCCGTCGCGTCCAGCCCGCCGATCTCCTCGATGGTCACGTCCACGGAGTCGGGAACGGTCTCGATAGCCGCCTGAATCTCGGCGTCCGGGCCGAAAAGCGAGAACGTCACCGTCCCGTCCTCGTGATACCGGATCGGCGGAACGACCACTAGTCCGCCCTGCGTGATGGGACCGAACAGTTCGCCCAACGCGTCGGTCGTGGCGTCCCGGACGTAGACGTAGAAGGCGTCCTCGCCGGCCCGTGCGACGTCGTAGCCCAGAACCTCGGGGATCTCCTCGACGGCCGCCTCGAAGGCGTCGACGTCGCCCACGGCGTAGTGGAGCATTCCCAGCGCGTCGCCCGTGAAGTTCCACTGGAGGGCGGTCGCGCGCTCGACGAAGGAAGCGTTGGCCCACACGTCGTACATCGGGTGGATCTCGGCCTCGCGACCGCCCGCGGTGATGCGAACCCGGACGTGCTTCATGTCGGGGACCACCGCGTCGGCCGTCTTAAATCCCCCGTGCGAATCCGGCGACAGCGTTTCGCACTCCCGGCGACTACCGACATCTGTATGAAGGTGTTCATCACGGGGGCTACGGGCGTCCTCGGACGCCGACTCGTCGACCGACTCACCGACCGCGACCACGAGGTCGTCGGACTGGCCCGTGACGAAGCGGGCGAGCGCGTCGTCGGACGCCGGGGTGGAACTGCACGACGCGGTGACGTCCTCGACCCCGGGACGCTGGAGCGAGCGATGGACGCCGACGTCGAGGTGGCGATCCACGCCGCGACGGCCATCCCGGACTCGACCAAGCCCAGCGACGAGGAGTGGGCGCGAAACGACCGCGTCCGGTTCGAGGGCGCGAAGAATCTGCTCGACGCAGCCCCTGACGGCCTCCGGCAGGTTCTGTTCCCGAGCGTCGTCTGGGTCGCCCGCCAGCCCGACGGCTCGCGGTTCGACGAGACGGCCGACCGCCACCCCGACAGGGCCACGCGGTCGGCTGCCGACGTCGAGGACGTCCTCCAGGAACGCGCCGCCAGGGACGGCTTCGACGCGACGGTCCTCCGCTGCGGGTTCTTCTACGCGCCGGACGCGAGGGACACGCGCACCTGGGGCGAACGACTGCTCGATGGCGACTTGCCCGTAGTGGGCGGCGGCCTGCTCGGCCGGCAGGACGCGGAACTCTCGTTCGTTCACGCCGACGACGCGGCGGCGGCGTTCGTCGCAGCCATCGAGACCGAGGCAGGCAGGACGTACCACGTCGTCGACGACGAACCGGTGACCGGAGCCGCGTTCTTCGAGGCGTTCGCGGACCTGCTGGACGCCCCGAAGCCGGGTCGAATCCCGGCCTGGCTGGCCCGGTTCTTCGTCGGAAAGGTCAACGCCGAGGGGTTCACCAGCCCGATGCCGACGACCAACGAGAAGGCGAAGCGCGAACTCGGCTGGTCGCCGGAGTATCCGACCTACCGCGACGGCCTGGAGCAGGTCGTCGAGACCTGGAAGGTCGACGGCACGCTCGCCGAACTGGGGGACGAATCGACCGCCGAAACGACGACCTCGCCCCGAGGGGAGGCAGCCTGAGGGACGAGGGGTGCTCCGCCGCTGCGACTGCTCGAACGGGGACGCGGGACGGCCACCGACCCTGCCCTCCCCGCTCGCTGTACGGTCCGACACCTGACGCTGGCGCACGCCGCCGACGAGGACGGCGAACGCGTAGCCCGGTTTCCACCCGTCGACGGGGCCGCCCTCGTCATTCGAGGTCGTCCGGTTGCGTCCCGATATCCTCCGGCCAGCCGGGTGGCGTGGCGGCGTCCGGGTTCGCGTGTCGGCGTTTGAGCACCATCGGCGTTCGTTCGAGCGACAGCACGAGGTCGTCGTTCTGGTTGTACGCTCGCAGTTCGGTCGTGACGATGCCGACGTGGTCGCGGGAGTCGCTCTCGCGCTTGGAGAGCACCTCGCTCTCGGCGAAGATAGTGTCGCCGTGGAAGACGGGTGCGTGGTGACGGACGTCGTCGTAGCCGAGGTTCGCCGTCGCGTTCGTCGACACGTCGACGACGCTCAGGCCCACGGCGAGTGCGATGACGAACGTCCCGTCGACGAGTCGTTCGCCGAACTCGGTGTCGGCGGCGTAGACCTCGTTGAAGTGCATCGGGTTCACGTTCATCGTGAGATTCGTGAACCAGACGTTGTCCGTCTCGGTCACCGTCCGTCCGTAGGGGTGTTTGTACACGTCGCCGACGTCGAAGTCCTCGTAGTAGCGTCCCTGCCACCCGGCGACGAGTCGCCGGTCACGGGATTCGTTCTCCGCGTGTGCGTCGTCGGACATCGTCGTTTCATCGACTCCCACGCAGAAACCGTTTTCCGCGACCGAAGCCGTCACGCCCCACGGACGCCTCCCGTACTGGTCGGCGGACGCGACGGCAGTCGGCGGTCGATTTCGGCGCGAGACGACGCGGGCCGCGTCGCTCCCGGCATCTAGCCGCCGTCTCGTTCGCAACCGGCGGCGTCCGTGTCGAACGCGGGCGGCTACGAGCGGGTACGATAGACGACGAAGATTCCCGCGAGCAGTAGCAGGAGCGTCGAGAAGACCGTCGTGATACTGCCGAGCGCGAACAACTCCGGCGTCGCTCGCCGGGACGACGCGATCGAGAACACCTGTATCGGCATGGTGTTCTGGCGCCCGACGAGGAGGAGACTCCGCGTCGCCTCGTTGTACGAGAGGGTGAACGCGAAGACCGCCGCCCCGAGGACGGTCGGGGCGATCTGGGGGAGCGTTATCTCCCTGAACACCGTCCGCTCGTCGGCGCCCAGCACGCGCGCCGCCATCTCGTTCTGCGGGAGGTTCGGCGGAATCCCCGCCAGGAGGACGATCATCGCGAACGGAAGCGTCCAGACGACGTGCACCGTGAGCGCGAGCCACAGCCCCTTCGAGAACCCCAGTAGCTGGTTCAGAAAGAGCGTCGCGCCGACGCCGTACGTGATCCCGGGCGTGATGATACCGAGCAGGAGGAGGTACAACACCGCGCGTCGCCCGGGAAACCGTCGGCGGTACGCGAGTACGGTCGCCGTCGCGAGAACCGTCGTGATGAGCATCGTTACGAACGCGAGTTTGAGCGAGCGCTCTACGGCCGTGACGATGCCGCTGCTGGCGAGCAACTCGGCGTACCACCGCGTGCTGAAATCGACGAACGGGAACGTAAGCCCGCCTTCGTTGAACGAGAAGGCGATGAGCGACAGCATCGGGAGGTAGATGTAGAGCGAGATGAGAACGGCGTACGCCGCCAACAACCGCTTCACGCCGAGGCTCTCCGCGAACGATGTCGCCGTTTCGGCGAGCGAGCGCGCGCCGGTCGGGCGCGTCTCGCGGTCGGTCGTTTCGGTGTCGGCTGCCATCTATCGGTGGTCCGTCTGACGGGTTGCCGGCCGTCGTTCAGCGGGCGTCAGGTCGTCCCGGGCCGCCCGGCGTTCGGGGCTATCCGTCGAAGTTCTGTGCGACGGTGTCCATCTCCTCGAACTCGACGTCGTCTTTCGTTTGCATGTGTTGGACGAGTTGCTCCAGTCGCTGGAGTCGGTGCGCCTGGCCGATTACCTGGGGGTGCATCGTGAGGATGAACACGCCGTCGTCGACGTGGTCGTACATCCAGTCGAACTGGTCGTACCAGCGCTGGAAGATCGAATCTTCGCTGGCGTACCCCATCCGGTGTGGGCGGGACCACGTGAACGTCAACGGTGGCCAGTCGTCGCGCTGCCACGAGACGGGGAGTTCCACGAGGTCGGTCGGCTCTCCGCGGTCGTAGGGACCGTCTTCCGGCGCGCTCCAGTCCCCGTAGACGTAGTGCGGTCTGAAATCGGACGCCATCTTGCTCGAATCCCACTCGAACCCGAGGTCCTGCAGGATGTCGAGCGTGTGCTGGGAGAAGTCCCAGGCCGGCGAGCGATAGCCGGTCGGTTCCTGCCCGGTGACGTCCTGGATGCTCTCGATGCCGCGTTCGATGTCGGCCTGTTCGTCCTCCTTGCTCTCGAACGTCGCCGGACCGGTGTGACTCCACCCGTGGTGCTGGATGTCGTACCCCCGGTCCCACACCTCGCCGCAGATCTCCTCGAAGCTGTCGATCGTATGACCGGGGATGAACCAGGTCGCGGGAACGTCGTACTCGTCGTGGAGGTCGAGCAATCGAGGAGCGGCTACGTCCGCCCCGAACACGCCGCGCGAGTGTCTCGTCGGCATCTCCCAGGAGTCGTACGACCAGAGCCACGTCGATACCGCGTCGAAGTCGTATGAGAGACAGACGGTGGCGCCCGTCATACGTTACCGCACATCGCGATAGGGGATAAGGATATCATAAAATGTCGGGGAGGACCGCGGGTCATGCATCCCGCAATCGGCGCTGAAGTACCGTCTGGACGCGTCGAACCGAAGACAACAGGACGGAGGTCGGTGGAGCCGACGCGAGACGGTCGCCGGAATCGCTCACCCGTCCGTGGAGTCCGTGCGTCGAGAGCCGGGAGTGTCGTACAACGCCTCGCCCGGACTCGCTCCTTCCTCACCGCGTTCGGCGTCGATGGCGTCGTCGATCGTGAGGAGTAGCTGGCTCACCTCGGTCGCACAGACGTACTGCTCCCGACGGTACGCGACGGGGTCGAGAACGCCGGCGTCCACGGTGTCCTCTATCGTTCCGTCCGGTAGCACTAACCCGGCCCGTTCGGAGTCGGTCTCGTGGGCTGCCCGGAGGTCCGCGAGCGTCGTCACCGGGTCACGGCCCCCGTTCCTGGCCAGCGTCGTCACGATTCGGTCCACCGCATCGGCGTACGCCTCGATGGCGAGTTGCTCGCGCGTGTCCGTAGACCGCGCGGTGGTTCGAAGTGCCCGTGCGATACGCAGTTCCGTCGTCCCGCCCCCGGGAACGACGCCGGGACGACGTCGACCGAATCCCCGAGCGGCGGCGACTGCGGCCGCGGCTTTCCGGACCTGTCGTGCCATCTGGTCTCCCGGCTGTCCAGAGACGCCGGTGAGTACGGCCGTCACGGTCTCCGGAGCGTCGCATTCGTCGAACACCAGGATGCGCCGTCGTTTGCGGCGATGTTTGCGTCGTCCGATTCGCTGCTCCTCGACGACGCCCGCGTGGCCGAGATCCGCCGCCGTCGCGTCGTCGAGTTTGATTATCGCGGTCGCCCCCGTCCCGCGACAGACGTGCGAGAAATCGAGGCTCGTAACGCCACGTACCCCGAGAACGCCCGCGTCGACGAGAAGCCGGAGATAGTGGCGGTCGATTCCCGACCGCGTCACGACCACGTCGACGCCGAGTTCGACCAGGTGGTCGACGACCTCGCGGCGGCGAGCGTGCTCCGCGTCGCCCAGCGCGGCCTCCGTCGCGACCGAGTCGACTCGAACGCCCGCCATCGACTCCGGTTCCCGAATCTGTAGCCCTCGATTGTCCTGCCCGCCGAGCGCCAACACCGTCGCGTCACGCTTCTCCCGTTCCATCTCGGGATGCGCTCGGCTGTAGCGGTCCAGCACTGCGCCGCGAACGAGTCTCGACTCGTCGATTCGCCCGTTCGAGAACCGTCGGACGGCGAACGTCGTCTCGTCCGGCGTTCCGACGGTCTCGACGGCGTCGACCGCGAGCGGGGCCCAGTCGTCCGCGAACGCTCCGACGTCGTTGCCCGTCATCGCCGTTCGGGCGACGGCGCTGGCGGCGGCGGTCGAGTCCGGGAACGCGGAGAGGCTTCGGGTCGCGTCGTCCAGGACGTCCGCGACGACGCCGAGGGCAGTCTCGTAGCCCATGCTGACGGTCGTCGGGTGGAGTCCCTTCTCGAGCAACGTCGCCGCCTCGTCGAGCAGCGCGGCGCCGAGGACGACGGTCGTCGTGATTCCGTCCGGAACCCGTTCCCCCTCGACGTCGGTATCGCCGGGGCGTTCGGGGCCGACGACGCGCAACAGAACGGGTGCGATCGGATGTTCGAGCGGGAGTTCTTCGAGGATGGTCGCGCCGTCGCTCGCGACGACGTACTCGTCGGTGCCGGGGATGCCCCGGTCGGCGTCGCCGCTTCGCGTTTCGAGTTGCGACAGGACGAGCGTGTCCTGCGGCGTCGGGCCGAGCGTCGTGCGAAGGATCTCCGCGATGGCTCCTACGGCGGTGATGTTCGCCTGTGGAAACCGGGGCGCCGGTTCGGACCGCGAGCGTCTCGCGTCTCGTCCTCCCATCGGTCAGTTCCCCCCCAGCGTTACGGTGCTCCGTCGCTCGGCGGCGAACGTAGTACGGTCGGAGCGAGCGGCCACGGTCATTGGAACTGCTGGCGAACGCCGTCGATCCCGTCGTGCTGGTCGCGGGCCAGCATGAGCTTGATTCGAGCCTTGTGCGCCGGGAGGTCGCCCGCGAAGATGGCGCCGTGCTCGCGTAGCGTCTCACCGCCGCCGTCCCCGCCGTAAACCGGGGCGACGCTGCCGGCCGGACACCGCGACGCGACGACGACCGGCGTTCCCGCGTCGACGACGTCCGCGATAGCTCTCCCGAGCGGTGCCGTCGTGTTTCCGAGGCCGGTCGCTTCGACGACGATTCCGTCGACGCCTCTGTCCTGGGCGGCCCTCAACGCCGCGTCGTCGACGCCGAGGTCCGAGGTGACGACGGCCACCCGGGCGTCGGGGTCGAGGACGGGGATGTGGTCGGCGTAGCTGCCCGGCTGTCGGAAGTGGCGAATCGAGTCGCGCGTGGTGACCGCCACCGGCCCCGTTTCGGGGGACTGGAACGTATCGAGGGCGCTCGTGTGCATCTTCCGGACGTCGCGGGCGGCATGTACCTGCTGGTCGAACGCGACGTACACGCCGCCCGTCGTCCGGAACCGGTCGTCGGTAGCGACGCGGACGGCGGTGCGGAGGTTGGCCGGTCCGTCGGGGCTCAGCTCGTCGGGACGGCGTTGCGCCCCGGTGAAGACTATCGGCGCGTCGATGTCGAGCGCGAGGTCGAGGTAGTACGCGGACGACTCCATCGTGTCCGTCCCGTGGGTGACGACGACGCCGTCCGCCCCGTCGTCGACGGCCTGCCGCGCTCGTCGGCCGATGGTCGCGACGGTGTCGACGTCGAGTTCGAAGCTGGGGACCTGCGCGACCTGTTCGACGTCGAGTTCGGCGAGCGCGTCGAGGCCGGGGACGGCGTCGAGCAGCGCCGCACCCCGTTCGGTCGGGGATGCACCGCCTTCGTCCCGGGTACTCGCGATGGTGCCCCCTGTTCCGAGCACCCTGATTACGGGCGTCATGGAACGGGGTACGGGACTCTCCGGTAAGTGAGTTTATCCGGTTACGAGACACGATCGGGATATTTTTGCTCGTACGGCCGTTCGACACACGATATCCGCGATTAACTGCCGTCCGATTCGAGCTATTTGAAACGCGCGTCTCGCAGCATCCGACATCAATCATGATTACGGATGGGGTCGGACGTTCACACGTACCATGGGAGACCCCTTAACGAGACGCAATTTCATGAAGTACGCGGGGTCGGCGTCGGCCGGTCTGGCGGTCGCCGACGGCGCCGCCGCCGACGCGGACGCCAACCGCGCACGGAGCCAGGACGGTCTCCAGAACGGGCAGCGGCCGGTCCAATGGGCGAGCACCGCCTACGCGGCACGCGACGGCCAGAGCCAGAAGTTCGAGGAGATGACCGACATCCCGCTCAACCGGACGATCGGCGACCTTCCGACGACCCAGCAGCGGATCCTCGGCGGGGGCAACGAAACCTTCGACGCCGTTTCCGTCGACACCTCGAGCGCCGGCGCGCTCACGATGGACAACGACGTGACCGCGGCCACTCCGACCTCCGCGCTCGACAAGTGGGACAGCGACGCCATCGCCGACCTGTTCACCAGTCCCGAGGAACGGCTGTCCGACCAGATCGGCGCACAGGCGGAGACGCTCAGCCAGCAGCTCTGGATGGACGTGAACGACCAGCAACGGCTGCGCTTCCCGCCGACGATTTACAACTTCGACGCCATCGGCTACAACCCGAAGTTCGTCGAACCCGGAAGCGTCTCGAAGTGGTCGGCGCTCTTCGACGACCAGTACAGCGGGCAGGTCCTGTACGACGCCATCGCCGCAATCGGGATTCCCGAAGCCCTCATGCACATGATGGACAACAACATGGTCCAGGGGGAAGTCGGCCAGCTCAACGACCCGACCAAAGACCAGCTCGACCAGGCCATCGACTTCCTCGTCAAGGAGAAAAAGAGCGGCCAGTTCCGCTCGACGTGGACCGCGTACGGGAACTCGGTGAACCTGATGGCGAGCGAAGAGGCGGTCATCGGCGACATCTGGCAGCCGGCCGCACTGGACGTGCGGCGCTCCGGGACGCCCTGCAAGTACGCGACGATGAGCGAAGGCGTCCAGGGCTACCGCTTCTGGTACGCCGGCATCATCCCGACCAAACCCGGCGCCCAACAGCGGAACAACGTCGACGAGGTCAACACCCTCATCAACGACGTGCACTACGGCGCCTGGTTCCCGGGGTTCATCCAGGGGTGGGGCTACTCCGTCCCGCAGTACCCCAACACGGAACTCGTCCGTACCGGGTCGGACGACTCCGGACAGGGGATGGGGCCGGAGTACTACGACTGGGCGTACCGCGGCGAGCGCACGTACCAGCCCGTGGAGAACCCCAACCTGTTCGACCCGCAGAGCTACGACTGGTCGATGGAGGAGGGGGAACCCGACCAGAACGGCCAGCAGCGCGACTCCGGCCCGATCGAGGAGCGAATCGACCGCATCGGCTTCTTCCAAATCTGGCCGAGCAACGCCGACTACATGATCGAACGCTGGCGGGACTTCACGAGCGCCTGACCGTCTCTCCCGTCTCGCCATGTCACCGTCACTCCGCGCCCGGATTCGACAGGCCGAAACGTCGCTTCTCGTCGGGCCGACGCTCCTCTGGTTCACCGTCTTCCTCCTGTTTCCACTCGGCGTTATCCTCTACTACAGCTTCCTCACCTACTCGAGTTTCAGCGTCGTCCACGAGTTCACGCTCGAAGCCTGGCGGACGAGCGTCTTCGACGAGACCGTCTACGACGTCTTCGTCCGAACGCTCACCATCGGCGCGACCGTCACCGTCGTGACCCTCCTGTTCGGCTATCCCCTCGCGTACTTCCTCCGCTTCTACATGAGCCAGACGGGCGGCATCGTCCTGCTTCTGTTTCTCGTGATTCCGTTCTGGACCTCCGGCGTCATCCGGACGCTCGGCTGGTATCCGGTCCTCGGTCGAACCGGCGTCGTCAACAAACTCCTCGTCGGCAGCGGACTCCTTCAGGAACCGCTCGGCTGGCTGTTGTTCTCCCCGTTCTCGCAGATCGTCGGGTATCTCCAGAACTACGTCGTCTTCATGGCCGCGCCCATCTACATCTCGCTCGCCCAGATCGACTCCGACCTCCTCGACGCGTCCGAGACGTTGCGCGGGAACCCGCTCGCCACGTTCCGCCACGTGACCTGGCCGCTGAGTCTCCCCGGCGTCGTCATCGGCTCCATCTTCGTGTTCGTGCTCTCCATCGGGAACTTCACCGTCCCGCAGTTCCTGAGCGGCGGCGAAAGCACCATCACGACGCTGATCTACCTCTCCGTCAACTCCGGGCTCAACTATCCCGCCGCGTCCGCGCTCTCGATCGCCCTCCTCGTCGTCATCTTCGCGTTCGTCTACGGACTGACTCGCCTCGTCGACATCACCGAGATCAGCCAGGGGTGACCCCGCCGGTCGAAACGGCCCGCCCGTCGCTATCGCGCGGGGCCGCCCGTAACGACGGCGACGACGGGTCGGCCGGTCACTCGCCGAGGATGTCCTTCCGGAGGTCCACGTCGGGGACGACGCTCGTCTCCTCCAGCAGGAGCCCGTCGCCGGCGTCCCACCCGACGGTCACGGTATCCCCGTCGACGTCGACCCGTTCCGGAATCTTGACCTGAACTTCCATCTCCGGTCCGCCCTCGCTGCGGGCCTCGAGAACGAGTCGGGTCCCTCGACTCGGCTGTCGGATGACGTCCACGACCGAACACGCGAGCGTATTGTCGGCGTTCGAATCGAGCCGGAGCGCCTGCGGTCGCACGACGAACGGGAGTTTTTGGTCGAGGAGGTCACCGGCGTCGGACCGGACCGTGCGTGCGCTCACGGTGAACTCACCGAACGGCGTCTCGACGTCCACGGTTGCGGCGTCGGGTGAGACGTCCGTGACGCGACCCGTGAAGATGTTCGAGTCGCCGACGAAGGCGGCGACGAACGCCGTCGCGGGACGGTTGTAGACCGCCGAGACCGACCCCGACTGTTCGATACGGCCCTCGTGCATGACGACGATCTGGTCGGCGAGCCGCATCGCCTGGGACTGGTCGTGCGTGACGTACACGAACGTCGTGTCCAGTTCGCGGTGGATCCGCAGCAGTTCGCGTTCCATCCGCTTTTGCATCTTGTAGTCGAGGTCGCCCAGCGGCTCGTCCAGCAGCAACAGCTTCGGTTCGAGGACGAGACTCCGAGCGAGCGCGACGCGTTGCTTCTGCCCCGCGGACAGCGATTCCGGCGAACTGTCGCGAAGGGCCGTCAGCTGCATCAACTCGAGCACGTCCTCGACGCGGTCGTCGCTGGTCGCGCGGTCGGCCCGCGTCCGTTCCAGCCCGTACCGGACGTTGTCCTCGACGGAGAGGTGGGGAAACAGCTGGAAGTCCTGGAAGACGAGTCCGATGTCGCGCCGGTACGTCGGGACGTCCGTGACGTCCGTGTCGCCGAGGACGATCTCCCCCTCGGTCGGCTCGACCTTCCCGATGATCGAGTGGAGCGTCGTCGACTTTCCGCAGCCGCTCGGCCCGATCAACACGCAGAAGTCGCCCGCCGCGACGCTGAAGTCGATGTCGTCGACGGCGAGCGTTCCGTCGTCGTAGATCTTCGTCAGGCCCCGGACCCGGAGGACGTCCGGCCGCGTTCCGCCCGTGGTCGAGTCGCCCGGACAGGAGGACCGCGGAACCCCCTCTTCTCGCGGCGTGTCGGCCACGGGTCAGAGCACCTCCAGGTCGTCGATGGTCGTCGTTTCCGTCACGCTGACGGTGTCGAAGTAGACGGCGTCCGTCGCGTCCCAGCCGACGGTAACGGACTCGTGGAGATCGCCAGCGGTCGCCTCCCCCGGCTCGACGACGGTCAGCGATCGTCGAGTCCCGTCTCTCGCCGGTACGGCCACCGTGAACTCCGTTCGTTCGCCGGTGTACGTCCGTCCTTCGAGTGTTCCCTCGAACGCGTTGGCCTTCGTAGATGCGCCGAGAACCGCGTTCTCCGGGCGGACGATGGTCACCGACTCGTCGGGGAGCGACTTCGAGCGTCCCGTCGTCGTCGCCGTCATCTCGCCCACGTCCGTCTCGACGGTGACCGTCTCGCCGTTCCGATTCCGTAGCTGGCTCCGGAAGAGGTTCGAATCACCGACGAACCGACCGACGAACGCGGTGGCCGGCCGGTCGTACACCTCCGTCGGCGCGCCTACTTGCTCGATCTGGCCGTCGTTCATCACGACGAGCGTATCGGCGAGTTCGAGCGCCTGCTCCTGGTTGTGCGTGACGTAGACGTACGTGCTTCCCGAGTCCGCGTGCAGTCGACGGAGTTCGAGTTCCATCCGCTTCTGGAGTTTGTAGTCCAGATCCGCGAGCGGGTCGTCCAGCAGCATCGTCTCGCAGTCGCGTACCAGTTGGCGGGCGAGTTCCACCCGTTGTTGCTGGCCGCCGCTCAGTTCGCTCGGAGTGTCGTCTCTTGTCTCGGCGATGGCGAGCAACTCCAGCATCGAATCGACGCGGTCGTCGATGGCCTCCGAGGCGAGATCGCCCCGCTGTTCGAGGCCGAACGCGACGTTCTCGGCCACGGTCTTGTGCGGAAAGAGCGTGTTCTCGAACTCCTGGAAGACGAAGCCCACGTCCGTCTCTCGAATCGGCATCGTCGTCACGTCGCGTCCGTCGAGTTCGACGTGGCCGGCGTCGATGTCGTGCAGGCCAGCGATACACTTCAGCAGGGTGCTCTTCCCGCAACCGCTCGGACCGACGACGACGCAGAACTCGCCCGGGTCGACCGTGAGGTCGACGTCGGTGAGCACCGACTCGCGACCGAACGTCTTCGAGAGATTACTGACGGCGATACCGTGTGTGGCCATCCCTCCCCACCTGACTACCTAGCTATCGTTCGTGATAGAGAAAAGGATTGCCCAACTCGGTGAGCTACCAGGGACGTTCCCGATGTCGCCGACCGCTCGAAAAAGACCCGGGCAGGGAGACGAGGTTACCCTGACCGAGACGCGCCCGAGCCGGATGGCGAGTCCCTAGACGCCCGGGTTCCCGTCGTCGACGACGAAACTCGCGTCCGTCCGAATCGGGGCCCCCGGCCGAGTCACGTAGTCGACGACGCGGTAGTCGGTCCGCCACCGGTCCGGCGTGAGCGTGCAGCGAACGTACCCGCGCTGGTTGTTGTAGTACTCGACGTTCTCGTTGTCCGACGTCACTTGCCGGCCGAACTCGTCCATATCGGTACCGTCTCCACCGGAGCTGATGGAGGTGGCGACGAACTCGGTACCGACCGTTTCCGAGTCGGGGTCGTCGAACTCCCGCTTGAGATTGTTGGCGAAGTTCGCGTGGAAGTCCCCGGTGACGACGACGGGGTTAGAGACGTGTCGCTCGAAGGCTTCGAGGACCGTGTTCCGGTCCGCGACGTATCCGTCCCACTGGTCCGTGCGATACCCCTCCTCTGGGCCTTCTTCGAGGTCCATCGAGGCCATGGGCACCTGGTTCGCGAGGACGTCCCAGGTCGCGTTCGAAGCGGCGAGGTTGTCCACCAGCCACTGCTCCTGTGCGTCGCCGAGGATGGTTCGGTCCTCGTCGAACCGCTCCGTGCAATCGACGACGCTGAACGCGTCGTCGCAGGCCTGGTCGGTTCGATACTGACGCGTGTCGAGCACGTTGAACTCGGCCAGGTCGCCGAACGTGAAGTTCCGGTACAGTTTCTGGCTCGAATCGTTCGGCATCTGCGCCAGCCGGAACGGCATGTGTTCGTAGTAGGCTTTGAACGCCGCGGCCCGGCGCTCGAGGAACGCTTCGCGCGTCTGTTCGTCGGGGTCCTGTGGCACGTCATCGGCCCAGTTGTTGTCCACTTCGTGGTCGTCCCTCGTGACGAGCCACGGCGCGCTCGCGTGGGCGGCCCGCAAGTCGGGATCGGATTTGTAGAGACCGTACTGGAGGCGGTATCGGTCGAGCGTCTCCGTCTGGGAGCGGTAGGCCTGCGGAACCGCGGTATCGCGGGCTCCGCCGTTCGGCCCGATACCGTACTCGTAGATGTAGTCGCCGAGGTGGACGACCAGGTCGAGGTCGTCCGCGGCCATGTGGTCGTAGGCCGTGTAGAACCCGCTGTCCCAGGACTGACAGGAGGCGAACGCGAACGTGAACTCCTCGGGACTGGCGTCGAGTGCCGGAGCGGTCTTCGTCCGACCAACTGGACTGCGGTGTCCAGCGGCGGTGAACTGGTAGTAGTACTCCGTGCCGGGGTCGAGACCCGTCACGTCCACGTGGACGGAATGTGCGTGTTCCGGCTTCGCGAAGACGACGCCGGCCTTCTCGACCGACGCCATGTCCTCCGTCGATGCGATCTTCCACCGAACGGGAACTCTCTTCCGGGGCATCCCGCCACCGTTCTCGAGAGGATTCGGCGCGAGACGAGTCCACAACACCACGGAGTCCGGCAGGGGGTCGCCCGAGGCAACCCCCAGCGAGAACGGGTCCTCTTTGAACCGGCCGCTGTCGTCCATCACTGCGGTGGTCGTGCCCGCCGTGCCGACGGCGGCGAGCGCCGTCGCGCCGCCGGTCCGCTTCAGAAACTGTCGTCGGCTGTGGTCCGTCGGGTCCGGGTTCGATGGATTGTCTAACTCCATGCAGGTGGGAGTCCCACCGTTATTATTTCAGACTTTATAATATTAATATATCCCGCGTGAGTAGATGTAGTGGGGGAACGTACCCCTTTGTAGCGGTACGTACACGGCAGGACTCGGAGGCTGGGTCGGACAGTAACCCTTCGTCGTCCAGATGTCGGGCGCGAACCCCGAGTAGCAACAGCTTTCGGCGATGCTCCCCAAGAACACGCATGAACCGAAAGCTGGTCCCGGTCATGGGAATGTCGTGCAGCAACTGCGAACAGAGCGTCGAAAGCGCCCTCGAGAGGCTCGACAGCGTAGCGCGCGTCGAGGCCGACCACGAGGACGACACCGTCGAGATAGTCGTCGACGACGACGTGGAGGACCGCGACGTCCGCGAAACGATCGAGAGCGCGGGCTACGACGTTCCGGCGTAGTCGTCCGGCGTCTCTTCCGTCGCGGGTCCAGTTTCGTCACCTTCGACCGCGAAGTCCGCGTTCACGTATTCGCCGCCAAGCAGTTGGCCCACAAAACTGTTGGCCAGCACCGCCGACACCGACAGTACCATCGCGACCATCGCGAACACCGGATGGACGAGGCCGGTCGTCGCGGCGGCGACGCCGACGCCGTTGAACGAGAACGCGGCGGCGAGGTTCTGTCGCGTCTTCCGACGGCTCTCCGCACCAATCTCGTAGGCGTCCATCACGCCGCCGAGTCGCTCGCCCATCAGCACGATATCGGCGGACTCGATGGCGATGTCGGTACCGGCGCCGATGGCGATGCCGACGTCCGCCTGCGTGAGCGCGGGCGCGTCGTTGATTCCGTCGCCGACCATCGCCACGCGGTGGCCCAGGTCCTGCAGGCGACCGATCTCCTCGCGCTTCTCGCCGGGGAGGACGTCGGCCATCACCCGGTCGATGCCGACCGCGTCCGCGACCGCGTTCGCGGTTCGCTCGTCGTCGCCCGTGATCACCACGGGCGTTACGTCGGCGTCCGCCATCCGCCGGACGGTTTCGGCGGCGTCGCTCTTTATCTCGTCGCCGATGCCGACCAGGCCGACGAGCGTACCGCCCTCCACCACGCCGGAGACGGTGAGCCCGCGATGCTGGAGTCGCTCGATCTCGTTGCTCGCGACCGAGAGGTCGACCCCTTCGGCTTCGAGCCAACCGGGCTTGCCCACCAGCACGTCCGAGCCGTCGACGGTGGCAGCGACCCCCTTTCCGGTCGTAGAGTCGAACGCCTCGGGGTCGCCGTACTCGACGCCACGCTCGTCTGCACGCGCGAGGATGGCGGCGGCGAGCGGATGCTCGCTGAATGCCTCCGCACTCGCTGCCGCGGCCAGCACGTCCGCCTCGTTCCCGTCGAACGCCACGACCTCGGAGACCCCGGGGTCGCCGACGGTGACGGTGCCCGTCTTGTCGAGGACGACGTGGTCGACGTCCGGGAATATCTGAAAGGCGTCGCCACTACGCATCAGGACGCCCCGGTTTGCGGCCTTCCCGCCGCCGCGGACGAGAGCCAGTGGCGTCGCCATACCGAGCGCACAGGGGTAGCCGAGGACGAGGACGGCGAGGGCGGCGAAGGCACCTCGCTGGACGTTCGGACTACCGCCCCACGTCGGCGGGGCGACCGCCCAGAACATGAACGAGAGTCCCGCGACGGTGAGCACGCCGGGGACGAAGTACTCGAGGACGCGATCTGCGAGCCGGACGACCGCGGGCTTCGTCGCACGGGCCTCCTCGATTTCGCGAGCGACCCGGTTCAGAAATGCGTCCTCTCCGGTCGCGGTCACCTCGACGAGGAGCGTCCCGGTCTCGTTCACACTCCCGCCGATTACCTCGTCGCCCGGCCGTTTGTCTTCGGGAGCGGACTCGCCGGTCGCCACCGACTGGTCGACGGTAGACTCCCCGTCGACGACGTCACCGTCGACGGGAACGCGTTCGCCGGGCTTGACCCGGACGCGGTCGCCGACAGCGAGGTCGGCGACGGCGACTTCTTCGACGTCACCCTCGACAGTGACGCGGCGAGCGGTGTCCGGTCGGAGGTCGAGCAGGTTCTGCACCGCCTGGGAGGCCCGCGTACGGACGAGCAAGCTGGTGTACTCCGAGAGGACGTGATAGGTGGTGATGAAGACCGAGACGGCGAAGAAGTGGACGGTCGGGAAGTCGGGGAAGACGAACAGACCGAGGAACCCCCCGAACAGCCCCGCGAACGCCCCCGCCTCGAGCAGCACGTGCTGGTTGAGGATGCCCCTGCGGAGGCTGTTGTACGCCTTCTCGATAACGTAACCCCCCGGTCCGAACACCGTCCCGAGCGCGACCGCGAGCGTGACGAGGTCCATCGCCAGCGACTCGGATTCGAAGCGTCCCGTCACGAGTATCATCCACAGCATCAGCGCGGCGGTGGCGATGGAGGCGCCGCCGGCGAGCAGGAGTCGACGCTTCCCGTCGGCGAGTTCCGCCCGTCGTTCCTCGAATCGCTTCCGCTTGTCCGGGTCGCGAATCGTGTACCCCAGGTCGCGGAGCGTGTCCTTCAACTCGACCTCGCTCAGCGTCGCCTCCTCGTACCGGACGAGGACCTCCTCGTGGGCGAGGCTCACGTCGACGTCTTCGACGCCGTCCGTCCTGTCGTACGCCTTCTCGATGCTCTCGGCGCAGAACGAACAGGCCATGCCACCGACGTTGAACTGTTTCTGTGTCGTCCCCACCGTACCTTCACGTCGCCGTGTGATAGCCATAACCATTACGACGTGAATCGTCGCGCGTCGCTGCCAGCGGTGCCGTCTGCGCGCCCGCATCTCGGTGTCCCACGTACCGCTCGCCGACGATCGAATGGCATCGGGACGACGGGCCGCTGAGGGAGGCGACGAGGTCGGGGAGCGTCGTTCGGTGGAGACCGTTTACACGTTTCAACGGAGTCGGAGACGGTTCAAAGCGTTCACGGAGCAAAACGATACCCGGTGTCTAATACCACCCCGTTCGACTCACGAAACGCATCCGACAGTCCGACGGTGTCTGTGACTCGCGCCGGCGTGGAAGTCGGATGCAGATGCGGTGATGACGGAAGCTACCCTCGCCTGCGCCCACCGCATCGGGAGCCTCCCTGCACCCGTCGGTCGCTGCGACCGGCGCTCACGGCTACCCACCCGTCGACGACGCTGTCATCCCCCTGCCGCTTTCCGACGGAGCGCGCAGACTTCCGCTGTCCGTCTCTCTCGTCTCGAAGGGCCCCATCGCTAGCCGGAAACCGGGACCCGACACCGAGCGGTACGAGAGCCACCGACGCCTGCTGGCGAGCGCGCCTGTTCGGAGCCGGACGGACGTGAGTCCGGTACCGCAGCCGTCCCGCTTACCGGTGGCTCGCCTCGTCTCGTTCGGGTCTAGGGACGGACGAGGCGAGTGACCCCGAGGCGGTTCACTCGGGTGTCTGCAGCGGTTCGTAGACGAGTATGGTGTCGGTGCTCCGGACGACGACGAGAAACTCGTCGATCGTGAACCGGACTTCGACGTGGCTCCGTTTGTCCGCACTCGCGTCGATGAGCGCGTCGAGTGCGTCCGGATCGAGATGCTCGTACAGGGTGAGCGTCGTCTGGCCATCGGGCGGCTCGGTAGCGTCCAGAACGGCGTCGACGACGCCGTGTTTCGGCGACCGGGACGAATCCATCGAATAGGACCCCGTCAGAGTGTACTGAGTAGACACGCTCGGGCCAGGGCGGTCCGTCTCGGTGCCAAACCAGGTAGTCGTTGTAGCGGTCATCGATGTCCTCCGTGCGCGTACGTTCGTCCTCCATCCGGTTGAGTAATCGGTGCTTATGGCGGAACGTGCGGGGTCAGCGAACCAGAGCACCGAACACTCGCTCCTCGATTTTTCGGAGGTGTTCGCCCGCGGTCGTAGGTGCGATTCCGACGGCGTCCGCTACGTCTTCGTGCGTCGACTCCCGGGGGGCACTGTAGTATCCGACTTCGACCGCCGCCTCGAGCACCTCTCGCTGGCGAGTCGTCAGCAGTCTCGTGAACGAACCTTCGTCCGGTTCGTAGGTGCCCGTATCGACGACCTCGAACGTGAGGGCGGTCTCATCGACGCCGTCTCGGAACAACGCCCGGAGGTCCGGGTCGCTCCCCAGGTGGGTTATTCGAAGCGACCCATCGGCGTTGATGCGAATCGGCATCTCGATGACGATGTCCGATTCGCGCCCGAGTTCCAGGATTCGTCGCGTCGAGGCCGTCGGCTCGAACTGGCTCACCGCCATCCAGCGTTCCTCTCCCGAGACGAGATAATCGACGACGTAGGGTGAGTCCCGCATGATCTCCCGGTATCGGTCCCGGTCGCCGCTCCCCTCGGCGAGCAACAGCACGGTACCGTCGGCGAGGAGTTCGACGTGGTGGATCGCTTCCCGCTGGAGCGATGGCTCCTCGGCGAGTTGCTTTCCGAGCGGATGGAACGTGCCGCTCTCAGCGGGGTGAGCGAGGACCGTGAGATATCGCATACGCGCGAAAGCAAGCGCCGACTGGACTTAAAGAATCGTGCATGACCTGCAGTCGGCGTTTCGTAGGCGCCGACCAACGCAGAGACATGGAACACACGGAAGAGACGCCCGGCGTCGCGATCGTCGGCGGCGGCATCTGCGGGCTGACCACGGCACTCGCGCTCGAACAGCGGGGCCTAGAGCCGACCGTCTACGAGGCCGCCTCGGAATATCGACCCGTCGGTGCCGGAATCCTCCTGCAGACGAACGCGTTGCTCGTCTTCGAACGTCTCGGCGTCGTCGACCGCGTCCGTACCGACGGAGTTCCCCTCGAGGACAGTCAGATTCGGTCCCCGAGCGGACGGGTTTTGAAACGATTCGACCTGGATAGGGTCGAACGGAACGACTTCGGCTACGGCTTCGTCGCGATACATCGTGCCGACCTGCTGCGGATACTCCTCGACGAACTGAACACCGAGGTCGAAACGGGAATGGCGTGTGCGGCGGTGACAGACACGGACACACCGACCGTCCGGTTCGCCGACGGGACGCGCGTTCGTCCCGACGTTCTCGTCGGGGCGGACGGCATCGACTCCGCCGTTCGCGACGCGGTCGCCCCGGACGTCGAACCGCAAGCGATGGACAGCGTCGTCTATCGGGCCATCGCCACGCTCGAACTGCCCGAGCAGTACCGCACGCTGGGATTCGAGATATGGGGCGAGGGAACCTACACCGGTGGCGCACCGGTCGACTCCGACCGGTTCTACTGGTTCGCGACGGCACCCGAGCAACTGGCGGAGGACACGGCCGACCCACGAGAGACGACCTCGGCGCTCCGCGACTACGTCGCTGCGTTCCCGGACCCGATTCCATCCATCGTCGAATCGCTCGACGGTAACGACGTCATCGTCACCGAGCTGGAGGACGTTCCGCCACTCGAACGATGGTATCGCGGGTCGGTCGTCCTCGCCGGTGACGCTGCCCACGGGATGTTACCGTTCGCCGGACAAGGTGCGGCTCAGGCGATCGAGGACGCGCTCGCGCTGGCCCACTCGATAGATGTGCACGCAGATCAGTCAGCAGCCTTCGCGACGTACGAATCCGAACGAAAGCCCAGAGCCGACCGGATTCGTTCCGAATCGGAGAGACTCGGGAGACTCGGAACGATGCAATCGAACATCGGCTGTCGGGCGCGTAATCTCGCGTTCGGACTGCTTCCGGACGCGCTCTTTCGACGGGGACGGCGGCGGCGCGTATCCGGCACCTGGCTCCCCGAGGCCGCCAACGAGGAGCGCGATGCTAGCACCCGCGTAGCTCCGGACTAGCGGTCAGTTGCTATCGGTGAACTACCCCCTCCTACCCACGCACGTTCGCTCGTGGCTCGAGGGGGCTTAGCGCCTACGTTCAGCGAAGAGATTTTCTTCTGACTCGAACGGTGTTCGAGCGCTGGGGGACGTTCGGCAGTCGCTTACGGGCGACGGCCCGAGCGTGTCTCTCTCGGCGGAAGCGTTTTCTCCGGAGCGAGCGTCCCCCGGCTGCGTTCGTCACTCGGCCGACTCCTGACCGACCCGAGAAACGAGGCGAGGGAGCGCGTCGTCCGGACTGCGGCTTACTCACGGCCTCGGAAGAAGGCAGCGCTGCGGGTTCGGACGGGGCACGGTCAGTGGGGAAGCGTTATAAAACAGTCATTTCTACATACATGTACGATGTCAGGTATGAAGATCTCGGACCGGGGTGATACCACAGCGCCAGGCGAGAAGGGGCTTCGCGGACTCGCCCGGCGGTACCAGACGACCGCGTTCGTCCTGATGACCCTGCTCGTATCGTGGGGGTGCTGGGCGCTCACCTACGTCGCGTTGCCCAGCGACGAGTTGACACAGGTTCATTTCGTCCCGGGCGCGTTCGGGCCGACGATAGCCGCGGCCCTCGTCACCTGGGCGAGCGGGGGTGACCTCCGTGCGTGGGCGGCACAGATCGTCGACTGGCGGGTTTCGCCGCGATGGTATCTCGCCGCGCTGGGGCTTCCGATCGTGCTGATGGTCGGGAGCGTCACGGCCGGAGTCGCACTCGCGGGCGCTTCGCTCGACGCGTCCGTACTCACCCGACGGCTTCCCCAGTATCCCGTCGGGCTCCTCTTCGTACTTCTCGTCGGTGGCGGACAGGAGGAGCCGGGCTGGCGGGGATTCGCCTTGCCGCGACTGCAGGAGACCTACAGTTCCCTCACGGCGAGTCTGATCGTCGGTGGCGTGTGGGCCGTCTGGCACCTGCCGCTGTACTTCATGGGATTCCCCCGAAACGAGACGGGGAGCTTCCTGCTGTACGCGCTGTTAGTGGTCGGGTTTTCGATACTCCTGACGTGGTGTTACAACAGCACCGGCGGAAGCGTCCTGCTCGCCATGCTGTTCCACGCCAGCGTGAACACGGCGGGTGGGCTCCTCCCGGTTCGAGAAGGCGTCGCGGAACAGTGGCCGCTGGTGGTCGACGGGGCGTTGATCGTCGCCATCTGGCTCGCTGCGGTCGCCGTGGTTAGCTGGAGCGACGCCGAATCGCTGTCCCGCCGGGGGATTCCCGACCCGAGGAGTGCCGGCGTCGAATCGGACCGATGAGAACGCTGCAGTCGACGCCGACGTCGACTGCGCCTTCGATACCCGGAGAGTCGGAGTCCGTCGACCGGTACAGAGAGCCCGCTCCGAGACCGCATCGTTATTCGTCCGGACCGCCAAGAACGACCGTGTTCGTCGTCCTCTGCGGTCCGCCGGCCACCGGGAAGACCACGCTCGCGACGGAGTTACACGAGCGGCTCCGAGCGCGCGGGTACGAGTTCGAACGCCTCTGTTCGGACGAGTTCTCCCGGCGAACGTACGAGCAGATGTACGAACGAGTCGTGAACAGCGACGCGGACTGGCTGATCGACGGGACCTTCTACAGACGGGAGTGGCAGGAGCGGTTCCGACGATTGGAGGAGGTTCGCTTCGTCCACGTGACGGCCGACGTCGAGACGTGTCTGGCTCGCAACCGCGCGCGCGAGGACGCCATCTCAGAGAAGGGACTCCGCGTCGTCCACGCGGAGTTCGCGCCGCCGCGGGAGGCGCTTACCATCGACACGGACGAACGGGCCCTCGAAGCCGCCCTCGACGGACTCGAACTGGTCGTCCTGTCCTGGCTGGACGACGACGAGGGCTGAACCGGCCCGTTCGCGGACGTTCCACGAAGAGAGGAGAGACTCGAAGCGGTCGCGACAGCGCGCGAGAGCACCTGGTCTAGTGCGGTCGGAGCGACGGACGGGGGCCGGGTTACTCGCCCGGGTTCGGGTCGAACACCTCCGGGTTTTCGGGGCCGTCGGCCTGGACGATGGCCATACAGCCCTTGCGAGCGACCCGGCTCAGCGAGTGGTCGACCAACTTGAAATCGCCCGGAACCGGGAAATTCATCGTGGCGACGGTGGTGCTGCCGGGCGCGACCTGTTTGGTCTGGATGTGGGTCTGAGGTCGCGTCGTCAGCGACCCCTCGGGCCAGAGCTTCGTCCAGACGTTGCCGATGGGGTGGAAGCTACTGGTGAGGTTCGGCCCGCCCGTGACGAAGTACACCCGCGCGGTGTCGCCCGTCTCGACCTCGGCGGGGCCGTACTTGTCCGGCGTGCAGGCGTACTTCTCGCCGTTCATGACGACGTACGTCGGTTCCTCGCGGCGCATCGCTCCCACGTCGAACTCGTGAGTCCCTTCCTTGCCCGCACGCTCGGTGGTGTATATCTCGTGTTGGCCGAAGTAGAGCTCGTGGTCCACTTCGGGGAGGCCGTCCTCGGGTTCGACGAGGATGAGGCCGAACATTCCCGCCGAGATGTGCACGTCGAGGTTCGGCACGGCGCAGTGGTAGATGTACGCTCCGGGGTAGGTCGCCTTGAACGTCAGGTGGGCGGTCTCGCCCGGTGCGGTCATCGTGGCTTCGGCACCGCCGCCCGGCCCCGCGACCGCGTGGAAGTCCACGTTGTGGGGCAGGTCGTTCTCGGCGGGGTTGTCGAAGGTGAGATTGACCGTGTCACCCTTCCGGACCCGGATGAACGGGCCGGGAACCTGACCGTTGTAGGTCATGTACTCGAACCGCACGCCGTCCTCGATCTCGGCCGTGACCTCCTCCGGACGGAGGGTCACGTCGACTTCCTTCGGCTCGTTCCGGGTTATCGGGGACGGTACGTCCGCCGGGTCTGCAGCGACGCGACGTACCGTCCTCTGTGTGTTCACGGGGTCGTCCGTCTGCGTCCGTGTCGTTTGCGGCGTAGAGCGGCTCGAACAGCCGGCGAGCGAGGCCGCACCGCCGAGGCCGATTCCCTGCAGGACCGTTCGTCGAGTGGTCTTTGGCATTGGGGCCACCTCACAGTTGCAGGTAGTGCTCGACATATCTTGAAACGGACATCCGATTCTCAGCCGGCTGGAAGGCCGTCGAACGTATTCGCGCCGTTCTCGGATTCCGAGAATTGGCTGGCGATTCGGCCAAGTACGGTCGAGCGAACAGCGGAAAAGCGACCGAAAAACGAACCGTGACGAGGTCAGTCGTCGCTCTCAAGCGACGACCCGGCCACCACCGGAGCGTCGGCGGGGTCGTCGGTCGGCGTCGTCTCGCCACGGTTCGACACCTTCTTCGCCACGTCGTAGCCGAAGACGACCGTGCCGAGGATGACGAGCGTGTCCCCGGGCATCCGCGCCCAGAACAGCAACTGGACGAGGTCGTCTTCGTAGAACGCGAGGCTCCGGGCGGCGTCGTAGTTCTGGGTGAACGCGACCTCGAGCTGGAGGAAGCCCACCGGAAGCAGGCTGATGCCGACCATCAGCGCCAGTCCCAGGTTCCAGGCCCAGAACGCCCGCCGGAGGTTGGTCTCGTCCCACTTCGCTTCGGGCACCGCGATGCGGAGCATGTAGGTCACCATGCCGAGCGCGAGGAAGCCGAACGCGCCGAACATCGCGGCGTGGGCGTGAGCGACCGTGAGGTAGGTGCCGTGCTCGAAGTAGTTGATGAGCGGGAGGTTGATGAAAAAGCCGAGCACCCCCGCGCCGACGAAGTTCCACACGCCGCTGGCGACGATGAACATGAACGGGAGCGTGTAGGGGAACCGCTCGCCGCTCGTCGACATCGCCCGGTACTGGCCGATGGCCTCGTAGAGGATGAAGACGAGGGGGATGAGTTCGAGCGTCGAGAAGGCGCTCCCGATGGGGACCCAGAAGTCGGGCTGGCCGACCCACCAGTAGTGGTGTGAGACGCCGATGACGCCCGTTCCCATCACCAGCAGGGCCTGAACCATCACGGCCTTCTCCGCCGACCGTTTCTCGAGCAGGTTCATACTGACCAGCGTCACGCCGACCAGCGAGACGATGAAGAACTCGAAGGCGCCCTCGACCCACATGTGGACGACCCACCAGCGCCAGAACTCGGTGACGACGATGTTGGTCTGGGGAGTGTACAGCATCCCCGCGGTGAACAGGAGGGCGATGGAGCCGCCCGCGTACAGTATCATGTGCGCCAACCCGTAGCGCGGTTCGCGGTCGAGGAGGGGCTTGAGTCCGCGCGCGGTCAGTCCGGCCCACGCGAGGAAGCCGACGAGGATGCCGACCTGCCAGAGTCGGCCGATTTCGAGGTACTCCAGCCCCTCGTTGCCGAGTATCCACCAGAGCTGGCCGTCGAAGTAGCCGTTCGCGCCGAGCCAGACGCCCGCCAGGCCGCCGACCGAGACCACGACCAGCGCGGCGAGGAGCCAGTTGACGTACCGGCCCTGGTTCTTCGGCTCGCGTTTGGTCAGCAGCGGCGGGAGGAACAGCCCGGCACCGAGCCACAGCGTGGCGATCCAGAGGATGCCGAGGTCGATGTGCCACGTCTTGGCGATGGCGAACGGGAGCAGCCGGAGGAAGTCGACGCCGAGCAGTTCGCCGAGACCGAAGAAGCCCGCGCGCTCGACGTAGTAGTGTGCGAGCAGACCGCCGAGGAGGACCTGCCCGAGGAACAGTCCGGCGCCGACGATGACGAACCGGAGCGCGGCCGCCTGTCCGGGGAACAGGTCAACCTCGTCCGGTCGCGGAATCGAGACGCCCTCGGTCTCGGGTTCGGGGAGTTCGATGGACTTGTAGAGCCAGACGCCGACGCCCGCCCCGCCGACGAGAAGCACCATGGCGACGACGCTCCAGGTCATGGCCGCGCCGGTCGCTTCGTTACCGGCCGCGGGCTGGTACGGCCAGTCGTTGGTGTAGCTGTGGCTCGTACCGGGGCGCTCGGTGTGGGCGATCCACGCGGTCCAGAGCGCGAAGTCCGCGAACCGCCTCGCCTCCTCCTCGCTCGATATCATCCCGTCGGGAACGCCCCGCTCGGGTGCGCCGTCGTGGTATCGCTCGACGTACACCTTCCGGACCTGCTCGTGGGCGTACGCCTCGGCGGCTGAGTACCGTATCTTCGCACCGGGGTCGCCGTCGCCGAGGTCCGATTTCACCTGCGCGTCCACGGACGCCCGTTCGCCCGCGGAGAGCGTCCCGTAGGACTCCCCGTACTGCTCCCGGGCGTAGTACTGCCGGACGTACTTCACCTTCAGGTCGAGCGTGTCGGCGGTGAAGTCCTCGCCGTAGTACGCCCCGTTGCCCAGAATCGACCCGTGGTTCATCAGGCCGTCCGACTGGAAGGTCGTCTTGCCCGCCCGCACTTGCTCGGCGGTGACCACCGTCTCGCCGTCCGGACCGACGACCTCTTTCGGGATGGGCGGAGCCTGCTCGTAGGAGTACCACGCGCCGACGCCCATCACGAGTAGATTCAGGACGAAGACCGTCGCCAGTATCTTGCCGAGTGTGCTACGTCTCACTCTCATACACGTCTGAGTTCGTCGCCGTGGGGCTTTTAACCGGGACGCGATTCCTGAAATTTGGGAAGGCGTCCGAACGTGTTCGTCCCAGTCTCGGGTCCCGTGTTCGACCTCCGAGTACGACTTTCGAGGTGGCGAGGGGACGGAGTCGGAACGAGGCGGGGGACGGACGTGGGCGACGCTATCTGGTCGACGTTCGAAATGGGACGGCAGTGACGGCGATTCGAACCCGTCGTACCGCTCGCGCGTCGTGGACGACTGGTCTCCGGCCGACTACTGCTTGGGGAACCTGGCGACGAACTTCTCGGCCGCCTCGCGCTCTACCTCGTAGTTGTCGGCGTCGAACGACTCCACCTCCGCCTGCATCTCGTAGAACAGTGGTTTGGGTTCGTGGTCGTTGACTATCTCTAAGACCTCGCCGCTGTCCATCTCCTCGAACGTCTCGTGTATCTTCGGATGGCGTTGCGGCGGCGGAATCTCGCGCACGTCTAGCGTCGGCATACACGTACACTGAGACGGACCGGCCTATTCGGGATTCCCCCGAACGTGTTCGGACCGCGCGGAGGAGGAGCGTCTGGAAACCGTGCGCTCCGAGCGAGGCCCCCGCGTCGGACTGACGAACGTCGTCGCCGTACGCAAACGCCGGGGAACCGGAGGTCGGTCCCCTGGAGGAAGTCGCGTTACGCGTCGACGTCGGAGTCGAACGCTCCCCTCCGCAGCCTCTCGCGCACGGGGTCGTGTTCCGCGTCGGTCGGCGGCGGGGCCGTCACGAGCGTGGCCTCCAGGCGCTCGTCTCCCGCCTTCACGCCTCGACGCTCCCCGGCGGGAACGACCACCACGTCGCCCGGTCCGACATCGCGGTCGGTCTCGCCGTCGCGAACGACGCCCCTGCCGTCCTGGACGGTTATCGCCACGTCGCTGTCGGGTGCGTGGACGGGGATGAACTGCCCCGGTTCGAAGTAGCCGAGGACGACCTTCATCCGGTCGCTCCGGAAGACCGACCGGGTGCTGAATCGCTCGTCGTCGTACTCCCGCTCCGCGTCGAAGTCGGTGGCGACCACGTCAGAACCGTGGCGCGAGTCGGTCGTGGAGGCTTCGCCGAACGTGTTCGGTCCACGGCAGCGATGGTTTCGTCGAGAGAAGCGAACCACGGTGGTCCCCTAGTCCGCGTCGGGGTCGCTCCCGGCCCGCGCGAGGAAGCCGACGCGGAGCGACTCGGGACCGTGACGGACGACGACGCCGACCAGATTCAGCACGAACACCGCGAAGCCGAGGGTCGCCACGACCCCGCCGACGAGACGGGCGATTTCGACCTCCGCGACCCCACCACCGACGACCAGGACGAGACCGCCGAGGGTCGACCAGAAGTCCGCCGCGGCGAGCCGGTCGTCGTAGAGGTCGTCTATCATCGGCACCGGTTCGAGGCCCACGCGGTCGCTGTACTGGCGGACCCAGACGATGAAGGGGACGACGTGGTAGAGCGTCCCGAGCAGGACGAAGCCGACGACTACCGCGAGCAGGAGGTGGGTCGCGTCGGGCGGTCCGAAGGTCGCCGCCGGGTCAGTCGGGTCGGCGACCCACGCTGGCAGCGAGACGAGCGCCCAGACGAAGAGCGCGAGGGCGACGACCGCGTATCTGGAGAGCATCGGCGTCCGCTCGACCCTGGTCTCGTGGAGTTTTCGTCCGAAGACGACCGCGAACGACAGCAGACTGGCCAGCACGAGCAACGCGCCGATTCGAGCGGGCCACTCGGCCGCGAACAGACGTCCGCCCGCGAGCGCGACCACGCCGACCGGGTAGCCTACCTCCTCGAACCGCCGCAGGGGCGCGTCCACGCCGTGGAGTTCGGTCTGGGTGAACATCGTCGCCAGCTGGTAGAGCGCGCCCACGACCGTCGTGAGCACGACGCCGAACACCGCGAGCGTGGCGTGAGCGGCGACGACTCGCGGACGGGCGAGTCCCGCCGGAGCCAGCGTCGGCCGGACGAAATCGAGCGCGAGGACGAAGCCGAACGCGGTGACGACGGCGACGTAGCCGAGCGCGAGCGCGAAGTGACGCTCGGTCACGTCGAGGCTCTCGGCCTGCCGGAGCGTCCGGGCGACGTTGTAGACGAAAGTCCAGAACCCGGCGAGCATCAGCCCGCCGGCGACCGCGAGCCAGTCGAGTCGCCCCGACAGCAGCAGGCCAGCGAATCCGGCGACGCCAGCCGCGACGAGCGCGAGCGGGGCGACTGCGAGCCGCCGCGAGTGGAGGTCCACGCCCGACCAGACCGGAACGAACTGGGTCATCGCACCCATGATAGTGATACAGACCCACCCGACCAGCAGGAGGTGGACGTGGGCCAGCCCAGCGAGTCCACCGTCGAACCCCGCGGCCGAGGCTACACCGAGGGCGCTCCCCGCGAGCAGGAACGCGAAACCGACGAGGAAGTGGCCCAGGGGCACCGTCATCGGCGGGCCACGGTCGGCGTCGACGCCTGCGGGGACGGTCATCGTGGCGTTATCTCGACGCGCCACTCGTCCGGCCTGGTCTGCTCGGTATCGTGGTCGAAGCCCCGCTGGTCCAACGCCGCGTACAGCGGTTCCGGCTCGAAGCCGTTGACGAGCACCAGCGTCTCGCCGGCGCTCAGTCCGTCGAGCGCCGACACGATATCGCTGAACGGTTCGCCCTCGATTTCACGCACGTCGAGTTCTCGTGGCATGTGTCACTCTCCGTGAGACGTCGGTCTATCGGTTGTCCCGACCATGTTCGACCGGGCACGGTGGAGCCCGTGAGCGCGCCTCGCGGACGTTCGGCCGGCCGCATCGTTCCGGAGCGGTCACGCAATCGCACGACAACGTCGCGACCACCGACCGACGGCTCGATCCGCCACCTCAGAACGGGGACGACGGCCCATCGTCGGCGTTCGAATCGGGGTGGTCGCTCTGGTCACGAAGCCGACGTTCGATGTCGCGGAGTTCTCCGTTTATCTCGGTGCTCTGCTGGTGCATCGGTGCGACGGCGACCGACACCCGGTCGTAGTCGTGACGGTCGCTCAGTCCGTTCCACGCACGCAGTGCGCCGACCGTGAGGCTGTCGCTCTGCGGACAGAACTTCGTCGTCGGCGTGAACTCCGCGAGCAAGACGTTTCTCTCTCCGGGGGCGACCGCGTACCGGAATCCGGCACCGGGGTGGCGCGAATCGAGGTTGAGGCGCGCGAGGTTGTAGCCGAACGTCGCGTCGTAGACGCCCCGTTCTTCGAATATCTCGTGCGTGAGACGATGGAAGTCGACGTGGTCGTCGCCCGTCAGCACGTCGGTTCCCTCGAGGAACGGGCCGGGTTCGGGCAGGTGTCGGGGGACGAACTCGTCGTAGTCGTCGAAGATTTCGTCGCTGGCATCCTCGCTGGCGAACGGACGCGGGAATCCGGGCATGTGCGTGCGTAGGTCGAGGCGTCCGGTATCGGTGGTCCCGAACACGTTCGGACGGGGTTTTCACCCGGCAGGAATCGGAGCTACTGCCATTTACGTAGCCCACGAACCCCCGACCGATGACGGAACGCGATACGCTCGACCGACGGACGGCGTCGAAGACGAGGGACGCAATCGTCGCGGAGTGAGTCACTATCATGTCCACACCTGCGAGCAAGTCCGCCGGACCACCGCCACGCGTAGACACGGGCGAACGCCCCTTCGTGCTGATATGGGAACTCACGCAGGCCTGCGACCTCGCCTGCAAACACTGCCGGGCCGACGCTCGGCCCGACCGCCACCCGGACGAACTCTCGACGAAGGAGGCGAAGCGCCTCCTCGACCAGACTCGCGAGTTCGGGGAGAACCAACTGGTCGTGTTCTCCGGCGGTGACCCTCTGAAGCGCGACGACGTCGTCGACCTCGTGGAGTACGGAACCGACGTCGGCCTGAGCGTCACGATGACGCCGAGTGGCACCGCCTCGCTGACGCCCGACGCGGTTCGCGAACTCGCCGACGCGGGTCTGCGCCGGATGGCGGTCAGCATCGACGGTGCGACGGCCGACGACCACGACGACTTCCGGGGCGAACCGGGAAGTTTCGACGAGACGTTACGGGCCGCGTGTGCCGCCCGAGACGCGGGACTGCCGCTGCAGATCAACACGACGGTCTGTCGGCAGACCGTCTCGGACCTGCCGAAGATAGCCGACCTCGTGGCCGACCTCGGGGCGGTCCTCTGGAGCGTCTTCTTCCTCGTCCCGGTCGGACGGGGTGCGGCGTTGACGCCCATCTCACCCGACCGGGCCGAGCGAGTGATGGAGTGGCTGGTCGACACCGACTGGCCGTTCGGCGTCAAGACTACCGAGGCACCCCACTATCGCCGGGTCGCCGTCCAGCAGACCGAGCGACCGCCGGACCGACAGATGGGTATCACCGCGGGTGACGGCTTCGCCTTCGTGAGTCACGTCGGCGAGGTCTACCCGTCGGGGTTCCTCCCGCTATCGGCCGGAAACGTCCGTGACCGGAGCGTGGTGGACGTCTACCGGAACTCGGAACTGTTCGAGTCGCTCCGCGAGAAGGACTCCCTTCGCGGGAAGTGCGGCGCCTGTCCGTACCGCAACGTCTGCGGCGGAAGTCGGTCCAGGGCCTACGCCTACACGGGCGACCCGCTCGAAAGCGACCCTCTCTGTTCGTTCGTTCCGGAGGGGTACGACGGACCGCTTCCGTGGACGGACGCCGAGTGACGTCCGTCGCCGACGTTCCCGTCCGTCGGGCGTCGAGACGAACGTGTTCGGGACAGTCGATTCGGGACCCGAAGCCGAATCCGTGTTCGTGACCCGACTCGCAGCACGGTGCGACCGGAAAACCGCCGACGAAGATGCCCTCGACGCCCGAGAGGTGGCCGACCTGGTCCGCGACCGGGCCGAGCGAATCCGTCGCCGGGAGCTCCAGACCGCGCTCCGACGGCTGGAGACCTGCGGCCGAGTGGCGCCCGAGGACCGCCGGGCGGTGTCCCGCCTCTCGGCCCGGATTACCGACGCGCTCGTCGAACGCTGGGTGACGAATCTGGCCGACGACGGCGTAGACCACGCGGTCGCGCTCGAACTGCTCGCCGACGGCGAGGAGACCCGAACAGGTTCGGAGATGGGATAACCGGCCCGCGCTCCCCGTTTTCGAGTATGAGAGTCGGCATCGTCGGCGGCGGCATCACGGGACTGGCGGTCCACCACTATCTGCGGGCGTCGGGCGTCGAGAGCGTCCTCTTCGAGGCGGCCGACGAACCCGGCGGCGTCGTACGGAGCGCCGAAATCGAGGGGCGGGTACTCGACTTCGGACCCCAGCGAACTCGCCTCACCCCCGACATCGCCGGGCTCGTGGAGTCGCTCGGACTGACGGAGGAACTGCGGGAGGCCGACGACGTCCCCCTGTACGTCTACCATCACGGGAGGCTCCGGCGGGTACCTCAGACGCCGCGAGCGGCGGTGACGACCGACCTGCTCTCGTGGCGCGGGAAGGCCCGAGTTCTCCTCGAACCGTTCACCGGCCCGGCCCGCGACGGCGAGACGGTCGAGGAGTTTTTGACCCGGAAGTTCGGGGACGAGGTCGCCCGGTACTACTTCGGGCCGCTCTACGGGGGCATCTACGGGTCACATCCCGGCGAGATGCCGATGGAGTACTCGCTGTCCCGGGCGCTCGACTCGGCCGGCGTCGAGGGAAGCGTCCTGACGTCGGTCGTCCGGAAGTTCCTGAACGGCCGGGAGGCCCCGCCGATCGCCTCGTTCGACGACGGTCTCCAGCGATTGCCGGCGGCACTCGCCGACGCCCACGAGGAGAGCGTCCGCCTCGGAACCCCGGTGCGGGCGGTGCGCCAGGAGGAACCGGGGGCGAGGTTCGTCCTCGAAACGCCGGCCGGCGAGACGGTCGCGAACGAACTCGTCGTCACGACCCCGGCCGACGTGACCGCCGGTCTCCTCTGTGACCTCGCACCCGACTCCGCCGACGCACTCCGAACCCTGAACTACAACCCGCAGGTCGTCGTCCACCTCCACTCCGAGGCTGGCCCGACGGGTGCAGGGTATCAGATCCAGTACGACGAGGAGTTTCGGACGCTCGGCGTGACGTGGAACGCGAGTTTGCTGGACAGGGACGGCGTCTACACCTGTTTTCTCGCCGGGTCACGGAGTCCGGAGATGGTCGAGTGGAGCGACGAGCGCCTGGCAGCAGTGGCGGTCGAGGAGTTCGAAGAGGTCACCGGCCGTCCGGCGCGGGTACTGTCCGTGCATCGACTGGAACACGGGATGCCCGCCTACGACGCGAGCTGGACCGCACTGGACGGGGTTTCGACGCCCGAGGGAGTCTACCTGTGTACGAACTACACGTCGCGGGCGGGGATTCCAGGCCGGATTCGGGAGGCGAAGGCGACGGCGGAAACCCTGGCCAAGCGCCAGACCGCCGACGTCACCCCTCGCTGTACTCCTTGATTATCTTCTCCTCCACGCGGTGCAGGACCTCGCTGGCGGTCGATTTCGCCACCCCGGCCTCCTCGGCGAGTTCCGTCAGCGAACACTCGCGCGGGGTGTCGTAGTACCCTGCCTCCACCGCGGCGTCCAGCAACTCCTGCTGACGGTCGGTCAGTAGACTCTCGGAGTCGACCATCTCCCGGACGTACTCCACGTCGAAGGACATCCCGAACGCCTCCAGTTGCGTCGTGAACGCCGAGAGACGGTCGCGCGAGGCGGTTATCTCGATCTCCGCCACGCCCTCCTGCACGGTGAACGGAAGCTCGAGCGGTAGCCCCGACTCCTGCACCGAAAACAGCAGTAGCGGTTCGGTCGTCTCGAACTCCACGAGCGCGGTCTCCTCGGAGGCCTCGTGGAGTTCGAGGCTCACGATTTCCTCGTCGTCGTCCATCGCGCGCACCACGGCGGGCAGGTCCGACGACGTGATCTCCAGCAGGCCGACGCCCGTTTCCTCGGCGGGGAAGGCGGCGAGCACGCGGAACTCGGCGTTCGGACGGGTCGACGACACCTGATGAATCCATACGTCTTCCGGGAGCGTGATGTGCAGTTTCGCGGTCGGCATCCGTGCGTACATGTTCGGACCTCGCGCTCCCATAAGTCTCCCCGAACGTGTTCGGAGGGTCGTCGAACGTGTTCGGCGCAACGGTCGTAGCGGTACGAGTCGTCGTTCGGACCATGCAGACCGACGTCACCGAAGCGGCGGTCGACCGGACTCGTGCTCCGACCGAACGACCACGCGAGTCGCTCGACGTCCGAGCACTCGGCCCGCCGAAACCGCTGACGCGGACGCTCGAAACGCTGGCCGACCTCGACGAGCGGACGGTGCTGGTGCAGGTCAACGACCGTGCGCCCCGACACCTCTACCCGAAGCTCACCGAGAGAGGGTACGAGTACGAGACCGTCACGGACGACGGCGTGGTGGTGACTGCTATCTGGCAGACGAAGTGAGTGCCGCAGAGACAACCCCCGTTACCGGTGGTCGACGTCGGTCCGGTGAGCGGACGAGAAACGCAGGCTCTCTGTCGTACCATCGCGGCATTCGGAAGGGACGCGTGACGCGTCCGGTGCGATGAGCCGCGGGAGAACGAGTTCGGCGGTCAACGACCGGTGGAGTGCTACCGTCCGGGGGTTCCTGGCGGACGCGTCTCGTTGGGGGTCCCGAACGCGAAGGGACACGTATCACGCCGTCGACCGTGGTTCGGTCGTCGCCTCCCGCTCGGCCCGTCGCTGGACTCCCCGGAGCATCTTCCGCTCCATGACGAAGTGAGCCGGTTCCCAGAAGAGGTAGTCGACGGCGCCGAGGAGTCGGGGACGTCCGACCAGGGGACCGATCGAGGACTCGGCCGGCTTCGACCGCATCCGGGCAAGAAGCCGCGTCGTATCATCGCCGACCGGTTCGAGGACGAACGCCCACGTCCACGCCGGCGACTCGCCCGGCGGCCGGAGGACGAGCGCCCGCTCGGGGTCGAGACGGGCGACTTCGGGCGCCGACTCGGGTGACGATAACGGGTAGTCGGGAGGAGCGAGACGTACGACGTCGCCCTCCTCCAGGTCCTGATACTCCGGAACGATTCGCTCGACGTTGTGGATGTCCGCCCCGATAGCGTTCTCCAGCCAGTCGTAGCTGTAGAACCCGCCGCGACCCTGCCCTATCTGGACGATCCACGGCCAGACCTCTCCGGGGGGCGCGTCGATTTCGACCGCGTGCGTGACCTGCCTGGTCGCCCCCGCGAGTAGGTCGTCGCCGGGAAGCGATTCCCTCGCCTCCTCGTCGGTCGCTCCCCAGCGTCGGTGCCACGGCCTGACCAAGAAGTGGTACGCTCCCGCGAGCACCAGCGTGGCCGTCGCCGCGACTCGCCCGCGAGTCCGAGACGAACGGGTCCGTTCGCCGGTTTCGACGCTCTTCGCCGTCGTCTCGTGGACCTGGCGTGCCCGCGTCTCGGCGTCGGTCGCCACGCGGTCCACCGCGCGCGACATCAGGTACCCCGCGAACGGACCGATGACCCGCCAGTATCGTCCGAAGTTCCGACTGGCGCGTGCGTCCGTCGTCGCGGTGCGGGCCTCGTAGGAGAGCACCGTCCGGTTCTCGCCGAACGGCCGAACTGACAGGCTGATCGCGAGCTTCGCGTACCCCGGTTCGTCGAACGTCACGAACTCCTCGGGGTCGACCTGTCGCCACTCGATACTTGGCCGCCAGAACTTCCCGACGGCGCCGAAGACGAACTCCTCGCCCGGCGTTTCGTCCAGCAACGTCCACTCGTCGGTCTCCGGAACGTCGGCGAACCGCAGTTGGTCCGGCGGATCCTCCGGAGCGGTTCCCCGGAGCCAGTTCGAGAGCGCCACCGGCAGGTCGCGTAGCCGTCCGAGGGTGCGGACGACCGGCCCGAGGTCCAGCAGGTCGGCCGTCAGCATCGCCTCGTAGGTCGTCTCCGGGTCGGCGTCTACGACCGCGTGGCGAACTTCCGTCACGTCGTACTCCGGCAGGTACCTATCGACGAGCATCGACGGTTCCGCCTCGTTCGGGGCTGGGTTCGTCGAGGGATCCATCGTCCGCTCACCTCTGGCGGGGTACGGTTTCGAAGGCAATAGGTGGGACGGCAGTCCACGTACCAGTCTATTCGACAGTCGCCGAGTCAGGCGCTACGGAGCGAAACTCGCCAGCCACGGTCGACTGCTGATATCGATAGTATAGCGAAAGATACAGATGAATCTCATCACCTCCTTTTTTCGATTCGAATGTATTGTAAGCTCCGACTCGTTTTCGCGTTTCTATTTGGAATCTGGGTGGAGTACTCCCCCCGGACGACGTCGGCGAGTGCAGGGTCGGAGGAGAGCTGTATGACCCGGAAGGACGTTCCGGGAGCGGACTTCGGAACCGGTCGGTCAGTCGTGATACGGAGACCGCTTGCGTGGTCGACGGCTGCAGGAACGTGAAGCGGATGGACGCGGAGACGCCTCGACGCCCGCTGGTACCATCGACGGCGATGCCGTCCGAGTCCTCTCTGGACCTGCGACATCGGCGGGGAGGACGGGGAGACGAACCGGACGACGCGAACGAATTCGGACGGTCCGTCCCGAACGTGCCGAAACGACGTCGACGACGAGTCCGGGTCGAAGAGCGGGCGAGGATAGCGCTGGCGTGGTGTCGGCGTCTCGGCGTCGATTTCCGAGTTCGGACGACGCGTCGAACCTTTTTATGATATTTTCTAGTATCCAGTGCAAACGTCAGGTTCGGGGTTCTCCCGGCGGAGGCGTCGGCCGTCCGGTCGCAGCAGTCCGCCCGGAGAGTTGCCGACGTTCCGGAACGGACTCGGGCAGGGGTGGGCTTAATAGCCATGCCCCAGTGTTCCCCGACATGGAGCTAGACGCGCTTTTCGAGGATAGCTGTGCGCGCGACTGGGAAACGGTCGACGGCGGCGAGACGGCGCCTGTTCGGTTCGCCGTCATCGGCCTCGGATGGTTCACGAAGGGACGCGCCCTGCCGGCGCTCGAAACGAGCGACCGCTGCGAACCGACGGTGATGGTCAGCAGCACGACCGAGAAGGCCGAGCGAGTGGCGGCCGACACGGACGGCGCGGTCGACGGTATCGACTACGACGAGTTCCACGACGGCGTCGCCCGCGACGAGTACGACGCGGTCTACGTCTGTACGCCCAACGCGCTGCACCTCGAATACGTGGAGACCGCGGCGGCGTACGGGAAACACGTCCTCTGCGAGAAGCCGATGGAACGCGACAGCGAGCGCGCCCGGGAACTCATCGAGGCGTGCGAGGCGGCCGGCGTCGAACTGATGGTCGCCTACCGGATGCACACCGAACCGGCGGTCCGACGCGCGCGCGAACTCGTCGAGTCGGGGTTCGTCGGGGAACCGATGGAGGTGCGCGGGGACATGTCCCAGCGCCTGCTCGACCGCATCAATCCGGACCCCGACCAGTGGCGACTCGACGAGGGACTGGCCGGCGGTGGCGCGCTCTTCGACATCGGCATCTACCCGCTGAACACGGCCCGCTTCCTCCTGGACGCCGACCCCGTGGCCGTCACGGGCCGGACAGCGAGCACTCACGACGCCTTCGACGACGTGGACGAGACGGTGTCCTTCACGCTGGAGTTCCCCGACGAGGTGTACGCGTCCTGTTACGCCAGTCACAACGCTCGCCAGTCCAGCGGCATCACCGTGACCGGCACGGAGGGCCAGGTGCGCGTCGAACCCGCGTTCTTCCAGGACCAGTCGCGGACCCTACACGTCTCGCGGGGGGACAGCCGGTCGTCCATCTCGCTCGAGAAGGTCGACCAGATGCTGGAGGAGTTCGACTACTTCGCCGACCGCGTCCGCGGTGACGCGCCGATGCACCCGGACGGCGAGCACGGTCTCGTCGACATGGTGACGATAGAGGCCGTCTACGAGTCGGCGGCGGACCGGACCTGGACCCCCGTCGAGTGAGTCCCGTCCGACGTGGACCTCCCCGCCCCGGACTTCGCCGTACCGGAGCTGTCCAGACCGGACGTTCCCCTACCGGAGGTCGCGCGGTACCGGACGTCACGTAAAAAACGGCGACGGGCGTCGTTACTTCGTTTTCGCGGCCCGTCTCAGGCGTTGAACCCCTGGTGGAACCCGACGAGCTTCTCGCGCGAGAAGTGGTCGAGGGCGTACTTGATGCCCTCCTTGCCGACGCCGGAGTCCTTGAACCCGCCGTAGGGCATGTGGTCTGCGCGGAATCCGGAGACGGTGTTGATGTTGACGCCGCCGGCGTCGATCTCGTCCGCGGCGCGTTTCCCGCGGTCGATGTCCTGCGTGAACAGTCCGGCTTCGAGCCCGTAGTTCGTGTTGTTGGCCTCCTCGATGGCCTCGTCGAAGTCGCTCACCGGGATGACGGGCACGAGCGGTCCGAACACCTCCTCGCTGGCCGCGGGCATCTCCGGCGTGACGCCCGAGAGGACGGTCGGTTCGAACACGCGCTCCCCGAGGTCGCCGCCGTAGTTGCCGCCGTACTCCACGGTCGCACCCTGCTCGACCGTCGCCTCGAACAGGTCGACGACGGTCTGGAACTGGTCGTCGTCGACCATCGAGGCGACGTCGGTCTCGTCGTCCGTCGGGTCGCCGACGGTCAGCGATTCGGCGGCGTCGACGAGCGCGTCGACGAGTTCGTCTTCGACGGTCTCGTGGACGAGAACGCGCTCGACGCTGTTGCAGACCTGCCCGGCGTTCGAACAGGCGCCGCCGACGAGCTGTTCCGCGGCCTGCTCGATGTCGGTGTCGTCCCAGACGATGGTCGGGTCGTTCCCGCCGAGTTCCAGGGTGAGCTCCTTCATGCCGCTGTTGTTCGCGAGATACTTGCCGACGTCCGTCGACCCCGTGAAGGAGATGGCCTCGACCGCCTCGTGGTCGAGGATCGCGTCGCCGACGGTCGACCCGCTCCCGGTGACGACGTTCACGAGACCGTCGGGGGCGTCCACCTCCTCGGCGGCCTCCGCCAGGCACTCGAACAGCACGATGGAGCTCAGGGGCGTGTTGGACGCCGGTTTACCGACGACGGCGTTGCCCGCGGCGAGGGCGGGACCGACCTTGTGGACCATGAGGTTCAGCGGGAAGTTGAACGGCGTGATGGCGGCGACGACCCCCAGCGGCTCGCGCTGGGTGAAACAGTGGTCCTTCGCGAACCCCTTCTGGCCGTCCATCGGAACGTACTCGCCGAACATCCGCTTTGCCTCCTCGCCGGAGAGCCGCAGCGTCTGTACGGCTCGGTCGACCTCGGTCCGCGACTCCGAGAGCGGTTTCCCCTGTTCGCTCGTGACGACGTTCGCCACCTCGTCCGCGCGCTCTTCGAGTCTGTCCGCGGCCGCGGTGAGTAGCTCGTAGCGCTCGTAGGCCGAGAGCGTCGACTCCCGGTACGCACGGTCTGCGGCCTCGATGGCCTCGTTCACTTGTGCCGCACTCGCGACCGGGACGGACCCGACGGTGGAGCCGTCGTACGGATAGTCGACGTCCGTTCGGTCGTCAGCGTCGACCCACTCGCCGTCGATGAGCATCTGCTTGTCGAGACGGTTGGCTACTTCCAGGCTCATACCTCAACGTGGCCCAACGTCACAATAAGTGTTGCCCCGAGAACGCCGCTCGTGCAGCCGCCGGGTCCGTCGTCTGCTACGCGCCGTTTTTGACAGAAAGGAGAGAGCTTAACCGATTGTGACTCCATCCCAAATTATAAATCGGTGCTAGTCCAGTCAGTAGTTATGGACCTATCGGGGACAGTCGTTCCCATGGCTACGCCTACCGACAGGCGGAGCGGGGAAATCGATGTGTCTGCGCTCGAGCGATTCACGGACTCCCTCGTCCGGAGCGGCGTTCACGGCCTGTTTCCGGGGAGTTCTATCGGAGAGTTCTCGAGCCTGACGACCGAGCAGAATCGTACCGTCGTAGAGACCGTCGCCGCCGTCGCCGACGACCGCGTTCCCGTCTTCGCGGGCTGTGGCCACACGAGCGTCGACGCCGTCGTGGAGAACGCACGGACGGCCGCAGCGGCGGACGCCGACGTCGCCGTCGTCGTCACTCCCTACTACCTGAGTACGACACAGAGCGGTCTCGACGGCTTCTTCACCGACGTCGCGGACCGGTCGCCGCTTCCGGTCGTCCTGTACAACATCCCACAGCTGACCGGCAACCCGATCGAGATAGAGACCGTGGCGTCGCTCGCGGACCACCGGAACGTCGTCGGACTGAAAGACACCTCCGGCGACCTCACCTACCACCACCGAGTCAACGAACGGACCGCCGAGGAGTTCACCGTCTTTCAGGGCGCGACCGAACTCGCCGCTGCGTCGCTCGAACTCGGGTCCGACGGAATCATCGCGGGCCCCGCGAACGTCTTTCCGGAACACCTCGCTCGCCTGTACGAGGCCTACGAGTCGAACGACCACGACGTCGTCTCCCGCATCATGGAGCGCGTCGTCGCGCCCGCGGTCAGCGCGACGAACGACCTCCCGACCGCCGCGGCGGTCAAACACCTCGTCGCCGTCCACGAGATGGACATCGGCGACCCGCTGCCGCCCCTGCCGACGCTGACGGAGTCCGAGCGGGCGCGACTGGAGCAGTCCTACGGGCGCATCGTCGACGCCGTCGAGAACGGACGAGTCGAGCAGTGACCGCGCGGTCCGCTCGTCGTCACCCATCGAACTTCTTCGAACTACTCGCGGTCGCGTCGGTGCGCCTCGACTGCAGCAACGACGATCCGCGAAAGAGAGGCAGTTTCGTCAGCCGCTGTTGACCTGGCTATCGATCTGGCTTTGGGCGTCGTCGAGCGCCTTCTTCGGCGACTTGTTCTTGATCAGCGCCTTGTTGCACTCCGTGAAGACGATCTTCGAGAACGTCGAGTACTTCGGCGTCGAGGGGCGGGCGCTCGTCTGCTCGACGATGTTCTTGAACACCTTCAGATGTTCCGCCTGCTCGAAGTACTTGTCCTTGTAGAGTTCCTGCCGAACCGGGAGTCGACTGTGCTCGAGCGCCATGTTCTTCTGGGCCTTCATCGAGGCCATGAAGTTGGCGAACTGCTGGGCCGCTCCCTTGTTCTTCGAGTTCTTGTTGATGAAGATGTTCCAGCCGCCGAGACAGGAGTTTTTCGCGTTGGGGTTGCCCTCGGCCTTCGGCATCGGCGCGACGTCGAACTTGTTTTTGACCGCCGACCCGTCCTCGTTCATCAGCGCGTAGGCGTACGGCCAGTTGCGCATGAAGATGGTGTTGCCCTGCTGGAAGGTCTTCCGGTTCTGGTCGGTGCTGGACGAGGGGATGGAGTCCGGCGTCACGTTGTGCTCGTGGATGAGGTCGACGGCGTGGGAGAGCGCGTCGACGCCCTTCTGGGTGTTCACCTTGAGTTTCCCGTTCTTCCGGACGCCGCCGCCCATGCCCCACAGCCAGTTGAGCCACATGATGGTCAGCCCCTCGTTGGCACCACCTTGCCAGATGTAACCGTTGAGGTCCTTGTCGCTGTTCTGCTTGATGTCTTTCGCCATCTTCACGAGCTCCATGTACGTCTTCGGAGGCTCGTCGTAGCCGGCGTCTTTCAGGAGGTCGGTGCGGTAGTACAGCGCGTTGGCGTCCGTGTGAATCGGCATCCCGTACATCGAGCCGTCGATGGTGACGGACTCGACGGGGGTCTTCAGCATCTTGTCGGTGTGGCCGTTCGAATCCTCGACCTTGGCCGCCCAGCCGTTCTTGACGAACTCCGCGGGCCAGACGACGTCCATGTTCCCGACGTCGAACGCCGATGACTGGGAGATGAACTGGTTGACGTAGTACTTCCGCGTCGACGACGACTCGGCGGGCGTCTTCTGGGAGTTGAGTTGGACGTTCTTCGCCTGCTCGTTGAACATCGGCAGCAGGTCCTTCGCGTCCGCGCTGAAGTAGCCGGGGTAGACGTACTTTATCTTAGTCTTGCCACCGTCCTGGTTGCCGGAGCCTCCGCCGCCGCCACCGCCGCCGTCGCCACCGGTACACCCTGCGAGCAGGGCGGTTCCACCGGCGGCCATTCCTTTCAGTAGCTGACGTTTCGAACGGCTAGTATCCTCGTTCCACATACATTGTCACACAAGGTCAGGTGGTGTGATAACTGTTATTGTTAACACATATTCATTAACCGTGGAAGAAACCCGGAACGGGTGAAATCGGATCGCCGGGGCGTCAGGCCAGGCCGGCGATGGTCCGAATCTCGTGCCAGCGGTCGTCCTCGATCTCGACGACGTCCCGACGACGGTCGCGCGCCACCGACCGCTCGCCGGGAAGGCGAATCTCGTCGACGTCGCTCGCCCGTTCGGACGCCTTCAACTCCCGCAGGAACGCGCTCGCCTCCGACGCGAAGTCGGGACGGCCGAACGCCGACGGGTCGAGGGCGAGAAGGAAGTCGCCCTTCGTGCAGGGGTCGCCGGTGTGGTACGTGCCGGTCACGTCCGTTCCCATGGCCGCACCGACCAGACCGCCGGCCAGCACCTCGACGGCGATGGCGAGGCCGGACCCCTTCGCGCCGCCGAACGGGAGGATGGTCCCCTCCAGCGCCGCGGCGGGGTCGGTCGTCGGTTCGCCCTCCACATCGAGCGCGACGGCTTCGGGGAGCGCCTCGCCACGCTCCTTCCGGTGGAGCACCGTTCCGCGCGCGATGGCGGACGTCGACATGTCGAGGTTGAACGGCGGGTCCGTCGGGAGGCCGACGGCGATGGGGTTCGTCCCCAGTATCGGTTCGGCCCCGCCGTACGGCGGCATCGCGGGTTCCGTGTTCGTGATGGCGACGCCGACGTACCCCTCCGACCGTATCCGGTCGGTGTAGTAGCCGAGCATCCCGAGGTGGTTCGTGTCGTGGACGCCGACGGCGCCGACGCCGAACTCGTCGGCGCGGTCCATCGCGGTCACCGCCGCTTCGCTCGCGACTACGGGACCGAGTCGAGAGCCGCCTGAAAGCGTCACGGCGCCGCCGCGTTCGGCGACCACCTCGATGGTGCCGTCGGGGTCGACGTTCCCGTGTTCGATACCGCGGACGAACCGCGGCAGACGCAGGAGCCCGTGCGAGTGCTTCCCGCGGGCGTCCGCGCTCACCAGGGTCTCGGCCGTGAGTTCGGCGTCCGACGGCGAGATGCCCTGGTTCTCGAAGGCGGCAGTCGCTACGTCCACGGCGCGCTGACGATCTACCTCCATCTCACGTGGACGGTCCGATGCGGTGGATGGCGAACTGGCTCTCGCCGAGGGCCTCGCTCATCGTGAGTTTGCCGTTGACGACGTCCTCTATCTCGTCCCAGAGCTGGTCGGTCGCCCAGTCGAAGGACTCGTCGCCGACGAGCGCGTCGCTCACGTCGACGTCGGTCTCTTCGGGGACGCGCTCGGCGCTGCCGGGGTTGCCGGTGACCTTGATGGTCGGCATGACGGCGTTCGAGAGCGTGTGTCCCTGGCCGGTCGAGATGACCATGAAGTGCGCGCCGCTCGCGCCGATGCCCGTGACCGACTCCGCACCGTGGCCGGGCGAGTCCATGATATACATCCCCGACCGGTCGGGGATCTTCTCGGCGTAGTCGACCATGTCCTGGATGGGACCGTCGCCGGACTTGACGAGCGCGCCGAGCGACTTCTCCTCGATGGTCGTCAGGCCGCCGTCCATGTTGTCCGGGGTGGGCTGGGCACCGCGGACGTCGTAGCCCGTCGCCTGCAGGCGCTCGTCCCACCACTCGACGCGGTCCAGAATCTTCTGTTTGACCTCCTCCGAGACTGCGCGCTCCGCGAGTTCCTTCTCGCCGCCGAAGAACTCGGGCGTCTCGGCGAAGACGCCGCGGCCGCCGTGGTCGTCGATGAGTCGCCAGACTGCGCCCGCGGTCGCCTTGTGCTGGCAGAGCCCCGAGGTGGTGTCCGACGTCGCACAGTTGATGCCGAAGGTGAGGTTGGACATGTCCGCCGGAACGCGGCGCTGCGCGCTGGCGTCCCGGACCATTCCCTGGGCGGCGTTGACCGTGGCCTTCAGACCGTTCATCACGCCTTTCTCCCGGTGGATGTTGACCGATTCGCTCGGTCGGCCGGTCTCGGCGACGTCGTCCGCGAGTTCGTCGCCGTCGACGATCTCGCCGGCGTGGGCGACCACGACCGCGCCGTAGGTGTTCGGATGCGTCGCGTAACCCAGCAGCGTCCGGTACGTCTGGAAGACGTCGGGCTTGGTCTGACACCGCCCGAGCGGGTGGGTGATGGGGATGGCGTTCTCGACGATGTCCGCCGCGCGCTCGACCGTGTCGTTCGCGTACGGGGCCGTCGAGACGATTACGACGTTGTTCCGGATGCCGATGCTACCGTCGTCGCGTTCGTATCCGAGGAATTCGCTCATGGTGTTCACTCGTGTGCTGCCTGCGCTTGGTTCTGGTCGTCGGCGAGGTCGCCGCGACCGTAGTTTGAGTCGACGTTGTGGACGTGGACCCAGTCGCCGGCCTCGACGTCGGTCGAGGCGTTTCCGATGCTCTTGCCGTACTTGGTGACCGTCTCCCCCTCGGGTATCGGTTCGAGTGCGAGTTTGTGGCCAAACTCGACGTCGTCGTTCATCTCGATGGTTCGTTCCGCGTCGCCGACGGCGACGGTGACCGTCTCGCCGGCCTCGACGTCACGAAGCGCCGTTGCGACGTTGTCTGCAGGTTCTACGACCTCGATAAGCTGGTCGGCCATGCAATCGAGCGAACAAACTCCTTCGTATTAACAGTTGTTGTCAGCGGTACCGCGGTCCGGTACGGCTGGTTAGAGAAGCGTCACGACGGCGACCAGCGAGAGGGTGCTGACGGTGGCGAGATGAGCGACGACGAGGGCCACCGGTCTCATTCCCGCCGCACCGAGACTGTCGAGGTCCAGGTCGAAGCCGAGACCGGCGAACGCCAGGGCGAACAGCCAGTCGCCGGTGACGTCTATCGCGGCCACGGTCGACGTCGGGAGGGTCACCGCGTTCACGATGGCGATGACCGCGAGGAACCCCAGGAGGAACTTCGGGAAGCGATTCCAGAGTTCGGTGGGACCGGTCGAGTCGCCGGTGCCCGCCGTGTACCGGACCGCGTACGCGATGGCCAGCAGGCCGATGAAGGAGTTGCGGACGAGCTTCGTGACGGTCGCCCACCGGCCGGCCGTTTCCGACATCGCGAATCCCACGGCAGCGGTCGGGCCGGTGCTGAACAGGCTCAGGCCGGCCCAGATGCCGAACTGTTTGCCGGTGATGCCGAGAACGCTGCCGAGGATCGGAAAGACGACGAGCGTCACCGCGTCGAACAGCAGTATCGTCGCCACGGCGTACGTGATGTCGGTCTCGTCGACGTCGATACTCCCGGCGACGGCCACCACCGCGGAGACGCCGCAGATACTCGCACCGGCGGCGAGCAACGACGTGGTTCGTCCGTCGACGTCGAGGAGACGTCCGGCGACCGCCTCCGTGAAGAGCACGCCGACGACCACGGCCCCGGCGGCCAACACGACGACGAGCGGGCCGGTGGTGACCAGTTCCTCGACGGTGAGACGGGCTCCGAGGAGGACGATGCCGGTCTCCAGGAGGAGTTTGTGTCGACTCACGCCCGGCGTCGCCCAGTCCGGGACGCCGACGGTGTTGGCCACGAGCGCGCCGACGGCGATGGCGACGATGAGGGGGCTGAGATGCGCGAGGCGCGTTCCGAGCGTGCGAGCGACGACCGCCACGCCCGCGAGGAGCGCGAGTCCCGGGAGGAGGCTTCGCGCGTGGGTCCGCGCCGTCATCCGACTACGAGATGGATGGACACGATTCCCACGCCCAGAATCGTCGCCTTCCAGCCACGGTCGAGCGCGCTCCACCAGCGGAGCGCGACACCGACAGCGTCGCTATCGAGAGACGCGGACGTTGCTGATACCATGGTCGTGTTCGCACCGTCTCCGACGAACTATTTAAAATTCGCGTTGCGACGCTCCGCGGACTCCCGTAGGTTTATTGTCGAGGGTTGCTTCATGTGCGACGTATACGTATGCCAGACACTGTGGACCACGCAAGTAGCTCCCGCCGTGACTCGTCCGACGGGGCGTCGACGCCCGTCCAGTCGCGATGGCAGCGGTACCGAGAACTTCGGCTGACGGAGGAGGAACTGGCGACGGCGCTGTTGACGCCCGTCGTGCTGTTCCTGCTGGCCGTCTCCTTCTACCCCATCGTCGAGACGATACGAAGTAGCCTCTACACGGGGTACATCATCGAATCGCGGCCGACGACCTTCGTCGGCCTACAGAACTACGAGCAGATCCTGAGCAACGGCGGGTTCTGGAACTCGTTCAAGGTGAGCATGATCTACACCTTCGTGTCGGTGCCCGTCGAACTCGTCATCGGGCTCGGCATCGCCCTGCTCCTCCAGCGCGCGTTCAAGGGGAAGTACTTCATCCAGGCGGCGATTCTGTTCCCCTGGGCGCTGCCGACCGTCATCAACGCGAAGATATGGGCGTGGATGTTCCACGGGCAGTACGGCGTCATCAACGACGTGCTCGTCCGCCTCGGGATTCTGGAGTCGGCGTACCCGTTCCTGGCGAAGCCGGACGTCGCGCTCGCGTCGATGATCTTCATCACCATCTGGAAGACCAGCTCCTTCATGGCGCTCATCCTGCTCGCGGGCCTGTCCGGCATCCCGGACCACCTCTACGAGGCGGCGCGCATGGACGGAGCGTCGAAGTGGCGGCAGTTCCGCGACATCACGCTCCCGCTGTTGAAACCGACCATCCTCGTCGCGCTCATCTTCCGGACGCTGCCGGCGTTCCAGGCGTTCGGACTCCCGTACGGCCTGACCGGGGGCGGTCCCGGGGAGGCGACGACCACGCTCGTCCTGTTCGACCACCAGCTCACGTTCACCCAACTGGCGTTCGGCCGGGGGTCGGCCGCGGCGACGCTCATCACGCTGATGGCGCTGATAATCTCGCTCGTCTACGTCGGAACCCTCTACGAACCGGAGGTGCGCTAACGTGAGTACGAAAACGGGCGGTACGTTCGACGTCGACTCGCTACAGGAGGTCGGGGAGAAACTGGGCTTCTACGGCTCGATACTCACCATCGCGGCCATCTCGATGTTCCCCGTCTTCTGGATGTTCCTCACGTCCATCAAGCAACCGTCGAACGTCGTCCAGTTCCCGGTCCACTACCTGCCGCAGAACCCGACGCTCGAGAACTACCGGACGGCGCTCGAAGATGCGCCGTTCATGCGCTACCTCCTCAACAGCGTGATCGTCGCCGGCGGGACGGCCCTCGTCGACGTGATCCTGGGTGCGCTCGCCGGGTACGCGCTCTCGCGGCTCCGGTTCCGGTTCAAGCTACCGGTCCTCCTGCTCATCCTGGGTACCGCGATGTTGCCGTTCATCTCCCGGCTCATCCCGCTGTTCTCGCTGGCGCGGTCGTGGGGGCTGCTCAACGACTACGTCGGTCTCATCATCCCCTACGCCGCCTTCCAGCTTCCGTTCGCGGTCTGGATCTTCCAGGCGTACTTCAAGGAACTCCCCGACTCGCTGGAGGAAGCCGGGCTGATGGACGGGCTCTCGCGCATCGGCGTCCTCTTTCGCATCATCCTCCCCGTCTCCGCGCCCGCGATGGCGACGACGGCCATCATCGTCTTCATCTACGCGTGGAACGAGTTCCTCTTCGCGCTGACGTTCATGACCGAGGACAGCATGCGGACGATCACGGTCGGCATCGCGACCTACCAGGGCGAGTTCCAGTACCCGTGGGGCACCATCTCGGCCGCGGTGTTCATGTCCATCGTCCCGCTGATGCTGTTCATGCTGTTCTTCCAGCGGAAGGTCGTCGAGGGACTCACGGCCGGCACCGGCAAGGCCTGACTCGCCGCCCTCTTTTCCCGCCCGGTCGCCGAGGCGTCTCCAGTCGCACCGTGTCCGTACTCGCAGTACTCTCCAGCGTCGTCCTCCGCCAGTTCAGGTAGAAGAGAAACCGCTACTCGACGCCGTTGACGACGTTCCACGGTTCGCCGCCCGAGAGGACGGACGCGACGATTTCGGCGACCGTTCGACGCCGCTCCTCGTTCGCCTCCTCGGAGTACCAGGCGACGTGGGGCGTTGCCACGACGCGGTCGTGGTCGCGCAGCGGGGCGTCGGCCGCCGGCGGTTCGTCGGGGAAGACGTCCAGGCCGGCGCCGGCTATCTCCCCGGCGTTCAGCGCGTCGAGCAGCGCGTCACCGTCGACGATGGGGCCGCGCGCGACGTTCACGAGGTACGCCGAGTCCTTCATGCGGGCGAACGCCTCGGCGTCGAACAATCCGCGAGTGTCGTCCGTCAGCGGCGAGTGGACGCTCACGAAGTCCGCGCGTTCGAGCAGTTCCTCGAACGCGACGAGGTCCGCGGGGTCGTCCGCGAGGTCGTCGGCGGAGAGGAACGGGTCGCTGGCGAGCACGTCCGCGCCCAGCGACGCGGCGCGGGCACCGACCTCGCGGCCGATAGCGCCGTACCCGACGACGCCGACGGTCCGCGTCGAGAACCGGTGGACCGGGGTACCGACGTCGCGGTTCCACTCGCCCCGCTCGACCGAACGGTCGTAGCGGGGGACGCTGCGGGCCATCGAGAGGAGCAGCGCGAGCGCGTGCGTCGACACCTCCTCGAGACAGTAGTCGGGGACGTTCGTGACGGGGATGTCGCGGTCGGCGGCCGCGTCCACGTCGACGTTGTCGACGCCGATGCCGTACCGGGAGATGACCCGGACGTCGTCCATCACGGCGATGGCGTCCGCGTCGACGTCGTAGCGGAGGTTGATGACCGCGTCGGCGGCCGCGAGCGTCTCCTCGACGTCTTCGGCGGTTTCGCCGACGTCGTCGGTGAGTTCCACGACCTCCGCGAGGTGGCCGAGGACGGACCGCTCGATGGACAGGTCTTCGAAGTCGTGGTCGGTGACGACTACGGTGTGAGTCATGGAGAGGTCAGACGACGAGTTCGGAGCCGTCGGTCAGGTACCGCTCGCACAGGTCGCGGTTCAGTTCCACGCCGAGACCCGGTCCCTCCGGCACGTCGACGTACCCGTCCTCGAGGATGGGACCGCTTCCCTCGGTCCTGACGGCCATCTCGTTCCACCACGGGACGTCGCGGGAGTGCCACTCCATGCAGAGGAAGTTGGGAATCGCCGCGGAAACGTGGGCGCCGGCCACGGTACCGAGAGGGCTCGAGATGTTGTGCGAGGCGATGGGGATGCCGTAGAGGTCACAGACGGTCGCGATGTCGACGTACTCACCGAGGCCGCCGCACTTGTTCACGTCGGGGGCGGCGATGTCCATCATGCCCTGACGGGCGGCCTTGTTGAACTGGTCGACCGTGACGAGGTTCTCGCCCGTGAGTACGGGAAGGTCGAGTTTCTCGGTGACGCGCTTCTGGGCGTCCCACTTCTCCGGCGGAACCGGGTCCTCGAGCCACGCCAGGTCGAACCGTTCGAGTTTCTTCCCGAGGCGAACGGCCGTCTCGACGGTGAAGTTCCAGTGGAGGTCCATCCCGAGGTCGACGTCGTAGCCGATCTCGTCGCGGACCGCCTCGACCAGCGACACCTTGTGTTCCAGCGCCTCGTTGTCCATCCGGCGGTTGGCCTCGTCGTACGTCTCGTGGGTCGGGACGTCCAGGTCGAACTTCAGGGCCTCGAAGCCCTCGTCGACGACCTCGCGGGCCGCGCGGGCGTAGGACTCCGGCGTGTAGACGTCCTTCGGGTCGTGGCTCTCCGCCTCGCCGAGGGACTCGCCCGCGTGCGTGTCACAGTAAATCTTGACGCTGTCGCGATACTTCCCGCCCAGCAGTTCGTAGATGGGGACGTCGAACATCTTGCCCTTGATGTCGTAACAGGCCGTCTCGATGGCGGTGAACGCGGCCTGGCCGATGCGACCCGTGCCGGTGTAGCGCTGTTCGAGGAGTTCCCGCAGTCGGTGCGTGTCGAGGGGGTTCTCGCCCTCCAGGTCGACGGTCATCCGCTCGGCCATGTCGAGGGCCGCTTCGGCGCGGAAGGTCTCGCCGAGACCGTAGACGCCGGCGTCGGTCTCGACCTTGACGATGCCCCACGTGAAGTTGCCGGCGATGGCCATCGTCTTCACGTCGGTGATTTCGACGTCCCGTTCCGACGGTCGGTGGGTCTCCTCCACGCCCATGTCGCGCCAGGGAACGCCACCGCCCTGTGCGATGCGGTAGTCTGGCTTGTCGTTCGTCATCGTGTGTGTTCTTTCCCAACGGGCGAATAAAGATTGCGGTCACGGCAGTGGCAGAACAGGAGACGGGAAGGGTCCGCGACGAGCGTCGGAGTCGACGGGGTAGTTTTAATAGTGCCACCCTCCCTAAATCGACTGTCAATGACGAGCGAACGCATTACCGTCGCGGCGGTCGACGACTACTCCGTCGACGGAACCGACGTCACGCTGGACTGTGCGACCGACGCGCCGGAGACGGCGACGGCGCGCACGCTCCCCGTGACGCTCGAGTTCTACGACCCCAGGACGTTCAGATTCGCGCTCCGGGCGAACCCGGAAGTGAGCGCCGACCGGCAGTACCCCGAGTTCGACGAGGAGGCGGTCGCCGAGGACTTCGCGCTCGACGCGACCGAGACGAACGGGGACCTCGTCCTCGACACGGGCGAACTCCAGGTCGTCGTCGGCCTCGACGAGTGGAGCTTTCGCGTCGAGGACGACGGCGAATCGATTCTGCGGGAACAGCGCCGCGACCTGGACGTGTTCGCGCGGTCGCGCGTGGACCCGCTCGGGGTCACCCAGGAGGAGATCAACCACAACCCTCGACGCGTCGCGGAAACGGGGACCGCGTTCGGTCTCGACCCGGACGAGAAGCTCTACGGAGCGGGCGAGCAGTTCGTCGAGTTCGACCGTCGCGGTCGGGAGATCGACCTCTGGCACGAGGAGCCGCTCGGCACGGAGACGCCGCGAGCGTACAAGAACGTCCCCTTCCACCTCTCGACGAAGGGGTACGGGATGCTCGTGGACACGACGGCGCGCGTCCACTACGACTTCGGAAAGACGTCGACGGCCAGCGCGTCGGTCTCGGTCGCCGACGACGCGTTCGCGTTCGTCTTCTTCTACGGCCCCGAGTTCGACGACGTTCTGCGAAGGTACACCGCGCTCACCGGTCGGCCGAACCGTCCGCCGAAGTGGAGCTTCGGCACCTGGATGTCGCGACTGGGCTACGAGTCGCGCGACCAGCTGGAAGCCATCGCCGACCGACTGCGCGAGGAGCGGATCCCGAGCGACGTCCTCCACCTCGACCCGTTCTGGATGCGGGACCGCTCCTCGACGGACCTGGAGTGGGACACCGAGCAGTTCCCCGACCCCGAAGGGATGATCGAGGGACTGAACGAGGACGGCTTCCACCTCTCGCTCTGGGAGCATCCTCACGTCCCCGTCGGTACGGACGCGTTCGACGAAGCGGCGCGGGAGGGGTACTTCGTCACCGACGGTACCGGAAAACCGTACGTGATGGACAACACGTGCCAGGGCGACTACCGGGGGGCGCTCGTGGACTTCACGGACCCCGACGCAGTCGAGTGGTGGAAGGACAAGCACCGCCGCCTGCTGGAGATGGGCGTGGACGTGTTCAAGACGGACTACGGGGAGTACGTCCCCGAAGACGCGGTCTTCGCGAACGGAAAGAGCGGGCGGTCGATGCACAATCTCTACCCCTACCTGTACAACGAGGCGGTCTACGAGGTGGTCGGCGAGGTCAACGGCGAAGACGAGGGCATCGTCTGGGGTCGCTCGGCCTGGACGGGGAGCCAGCGGTTCCCGATGCACTGGGGCGGCGACCCGCAGACGACCTGGAACGGCATGAGCGCGGCGTTGCGGGGCGGCCTGTCGGCGTCGCTGTCCGGCATCGCCTACTGGAGCCACGACATCGGCGGGTTCCGCGGGACGCCCACGGACGCGCTCTACGCCCGGTGGTCGCAGTTCGGTCTCCTGTCGAGCAACGCGCGCTGCCACGGGACCACGCCCCGGGAGCCCTGGGAGTTCGGCGAGGACGCGCTGGACGTGTTCCGCGAGTACTCGCGCGTCCGATACTCGCTGTTGCCGTACATCTACACGTACGCGGAGATCGCCGCGCGGACCGGCCTCCCCGTGATCCGTCCGCTCGTCCTGGAGTACCAGGACGACCCGAACACCCACCGCCTCGACACGCAGTACCTCGTGGGCACCGACCTGCTCGTCGCGCCGGTGTTCGAGGAGTCGGGGACGCGGGACGTCTACCTCCCCGAAGGTGAGTGGGTGGACTTCTGGACCGACGAACGGTACGAGGGAGAGAGGACCGCCAGCGTCGACGCGCCGCTGGAGGTCATGCCGATGTTCGTCCGTGCCGGTAGCGTCGTTCCCCGACGCGAACCGACCGAGACGGTACGGGCGGGGACGCCGGAGTCGCTGACGCTCGACGCGACGCTCGACGCCGAGGGAGCCGCCAGCGGCCGGTTCTACGACGTTGACGGCGACGAACTCGTGGACGTGGCGGTCGCCACCGAGGACGGGACGCTCTCCGTCTCGCTCGGCGAACTGACCGCCGACGCCGTCACCGTCGAGGCCGACGGAGCGACGCCGGACGCGGTCGCTGTCGACGGGGCCGCCTTCGAGCGCGTCGACGGGACGCCGACGAGCGGCGAGTGGACGGTGGACGACGGCAGCGTGATCGTCGCCGCGTAGCCCAGCGGACGAGAGGTGGTTTTATTAACCGGGCTGGTAAACTATGCCACAACAGACAACAGGTGAACGATGGGACAGCTAAAACTCAAAGACCTGGTGAAAGTGTTCGACACGGGAGAGAACGAAATCGTAGCAGTCGACGACCTCGACGTGACAGTCGACGACGGGGACTTCCTCGTCCTCGTCGGGCCGTCCGGGTGCGGTAAGTCGACGACGCTCCGGTGTATCGCCGGACTGGAGACGGTGACGTCGGGACAGATACTGCTCGACGACCGCGAGATAACCCACCTCAAGCCGAAGGAACGCGACATGGCGATGGTGTTCCAGAACTACGCCCTCTACCCGCACATGTCCGTTCGGAAGAACATCGGCTACGGGTTGAAGATCACCACCGATCTCGACAAAAGCGAAATCGACGAACGCGTCGAAGAGACGGCGACGCTGCTCGAAATCGAGGAGTTGCTCGGCAAGAAGCCCTCCGAACTCTCCGGCGGCCAGCAACAGCGCGTCGCGCTCGGGCGCGCCATCATCCGGGAACCCGAAGTGTTCCTGATGGACGAACCGCTCAGCAATCTCGACGCGAAGCTGCGGACGACGATGCGCACCGAGATTCAACAGCTCCAGCAGGACATGGGCGTGACCACCATCTACGTGACCCACGACCAGACGGAGGCGATGACGATGGGTGATTACATCGCCGTCCTCAACGACGGGAAACTCCAGCAGCTCGGTACGCCGCTCGAATGCTATCACAAACCCAGGAACCGTTTCGTCGCGGGGTTCATCGGGTCACCCTCGATGAACTTCTTCGACGTGAAACGCGGCGGAAACGTTCTCGAACACGAGGCGTTCACATACGCGATCTCCGGCGAGACCGTCGACGCCATCGACGAGGCGTCCGACCGGTTGACGATGGGTATCCGCCCCGAACACATCGCCATCGTCGACGAGAACGTGGAGAACGCCGTTCGGACCGAAGTCGAAGTGGTCGAACCCATGGGGGAACTCAGTTACGTCTACCTCACGATCGGCGAGGCGACGTACACTGCGAGCGTCAGTGGAGAAATGCGTCTCTCCTCCGGCGACGTCGTCGACGTCGAGTTTCCGGAGGACAAGATTCACCTCTTCGACACCGAGACGGGCGAGGCCGTGAAGAACAGCCGAACGACCGAGACCGTCGAATCGGCGTCTCGAGTCTGACCGCGACCCCCGTTCCGGGACTGATTTTCGCCACGGTCGAGTGGGTAGCTGCGGGACGGTGACCGATCGACCTCGAGGAGCGTTCGCTAGTCGCAAACGATATGGGGCTGTGTCGAGTACGACCACGTATGAGCAAGCAAGACGGTCCAAGCGGCGAGGGACGGCGGGTGAAGGCCGTCCAGACGACGACAGAGATCCTCGAAGCGCTGCGGGAACTCGACGGGGCCGGCGTCACCGAGCTGGCCGACCATCTCGACATCGCCAAAGCGACGGTGCACAGCCATCTCGCAACGCTCGTCGACAACGAGTTCGTCGTCAAGCGCGGCGACGAGTACCGCGTCAGTCTTCGGTTCGTCGACTTCGGGGAGTACGCGAAGTCGAACGTCGACATCTACGAGATAACGAAGAAGGAGGTAGACCGACTGGCCGAGGAGACCGGCGAAGTCGCCCAGTTCATGATAGAGGAACACGGGAAAGGCGTCTACCTCCACAAGGCGAGCGGAGAAAACGCCATCCAGACGGCGTCGTACACGGGCAACCGGAAGGACCTCCACTGCACGGCGCTCGGAAAGGCGATACTCTCGCAGCTTTCCGGAACGAGAGTCGACGAGATCATCGACAAAACGGGATTACCTCAGCGGACTCCGAACACCGTTTCCACTCGCGACGAGCTGTTCGAAGAGCTCGAGACGATACGCGAGCAGAAAGTCGCGTTCGACGACGAGGAGATCCTCCAGGGGCTGCGATGCGTGGCCGCACCGATAGCGCATCCGAACGGCGATATCCAGGGCGCAATCAGCATCTCCGGCCCGACCAGCCGGTTCAAGGGCGACAGGTTCCGGGAGGAACTGCCCGAAATCGTCCGCGGTGCGGCCAACGTCATCGAAGTGAACGCGACGCAGGTGTAGTCGTTCGCCCATCGCGAATCCGGAGTCACAGAGTGTGAGAGCGCGAATCTGAGGAGTTTCCGCACGTAATCGAGCGAAAAGTGACGAGATGCGCCAGCTCAGCGGGTAGTACCGCCGCTTTGAGCCGTTTTCCGTCGGAACCGGTCGATCCCCGGATTCGTGGACGGTGAACGGCGTCGCTATCGATCGGTTTAGCGGGAGCAACGGTCGGTAGAACGCCGTTCGTCCGTTCTCGACGCCTCTTCGGTCACCGGATCTCCTCGCTGTCGGAGCGTGCGAAAAGCGTAGACGTCGGCCGGTGCCATCGCTCTTCTCGCCAGTTTCGCCGTCTCACCGCTGCGTACCACCGACCGACGCACGGGGTCGCCCCACTGCTCCCGTACGCAGCCGTGTTCGCCGATTGCGAACGTAATGGTCGAGTCTCGATCACGACGCTTGGCGGACGGAACGGCTCTGGAGACGTCGGTCCAGTGCCGCGACCGTACCGTCCGCTCCGGCGTTGTTCGTACGTGGAAGGGTCTTCGCCATCCCTGTTACAGCTCTAAATCTGTAATACCGGGGTTCACTCCGAGCGGGGGCAGGCGCAACCACCGTCTTCGAGGAGTTCGTCGACCGTGTACGACCGACCGCACGTGTCACAGAGCACGCGCACGTCGACGATGACGTCGAAGTCCCCCAGCGTGATGCGGTCGGTGGTTTCGAGGTTCTCGAGCGTCGTCTCCGTGACGGCTGCAGTCCTCGTCCGCAATCGCTGTACGGTTTCGGCACCCTTCTCGACCTGATCCGTCTCGTCCGCGCTCGACTCGTAACTCACGCCGCGATGTTTCGTCAGGTACGTGTGAATCGCCTGATGGGTGACGAAGTCGTCTTCGAGTTCCTCGACGGCGACGCCGTCGCGTGCGAGCGCGTTCCTCGTTTCGGTCCGCACCCCGCTGCTCACCGAGTCGTCCGTCAACAGGCGGTACGTGTTCTCGACCTCGCCCTCCAGCGGCGAGGCACCCGCCCGGTCCAGCGCGGCCCGCAGCACGGCCCGATTGAAGACGTCGGCGAGTTCACGGAGGCTGTACTCCTCCTCGTCGTCGCCCGTCCAGTACGCTTCGAGTTGCTCGCCCATCCCCGCCAGTTCGTACTCGTCGATTACCCGCTGAACTTTGCTTCGAGTACCCGAGTTCTCGCCCATACCACACAGTTGCTCTCGTTACACCTTTGACTGTTTCGGAGATGGACTGCCGTTCCGACCACTCGCGGTGGCGGAGTCCCAGGTCACTCTCGGACGGAACGTCCCGGAGAAATCTCATTACAGGTATAGAAGTGTAATCGCAGGACGTGGCCGGCCGTCGCCTGCCGACGTATTCGGCTCGTCGAACTCGAATCAGCAGTCGAGGGGAGCCGACGTCGCCAACTCGGCTTACGCCGATTCCACGACGTAGCGAAGGGAAACCGTCAGACGGTCCGGGTGATGTCGTGAACGTCAGTCGCGGCGTTGGGTCTCCGAAAAATCCGAGCGGGTGAGCGAGGAGAGAGCGATGGCCTACTGTCACGAGGATTCGTAGGTCCTCGTCGCCGCAGCGACGACATTCGAACGTAAGCACACCGGACGACGGGTCGGGCCCTCCGCCCAAGTCAGTGAGCTACCGCAGCCACATTGGTATAGCGGTATGAAGTTTAGGAGCGCGTGGTTAAGAGCGATTGGAGAAAAATCGATGGCCGCCACTGAGAGAAGTGAAAGTAGAGGGTACACGAGAGGTAGGTGTTCGACGGTTCCGGCTTTGAGAGAACGGACCGCAGTTCCCACGGCAGACGCTCCGGCGGGTCAGTTGCCGGTTTACTGCCTCCGGACCGTCCGGTTCCATTCGCGAATCGTCGGCTGTAGATTGCAACGAGCAGGGGCCGACTTGACGGTCGAGGCTAGCAGACCCGACCGAACGCCAGAACGTCGCCGTTCACCACTCGCGGTCCAGCACCGGGGCACGTTCCCGCCATCGATGCCTCTCGCGGCGAATCGTCCCGTCCTCGTCGGTCAGCGACGGGGATCGCAAGACCTAGAGTCGCGTATCGCCCGGGGTTCCGTCCGATCCTCCTGACCGATCTCCGTCTCCCGACGTGAGAGAAGACCATCGCCCGCCGTCTCTCTGGGGGTCGGACGGGACTCCGCTGTAATTGGACGAGTTAGTGAAGAACACAGTCCGACAGCTGCGGTAAAGGTCCGTCGTCACGTCGGGATTCTAGAGATGTCTACGATTCGCAGGAATCGTACGAACTATGCGATTCCCGGATAGGTCCAGGAATCGCGGCAATTCGGCGAGTACCTCCGGATACGACCAGGGCGTACGGAAGTTGTCGTCAACGAACGATCCGTCATCACAGTCGCGAATCCCTTTCCTCGAACTGTTAGAGGGCACGGAGTCGAATTCCACGAGGGGGGTCCCACCGGTAATTGCGAGGTCTGCGATTCTTACGAATCGTCCGATTCCGAGAGATTATACGATGTATACGAGTCGCGCAATTCTTAAATAGGGTCCGTGTGTGGGTTACGACAGAGTCACCGGCGAAGTGTACGATGCCTACGAATCGTACGAGTCCGGCGGTTCGGAGAACAGCTGGAGTTCGCGAACTTCGCCCGGTGGACGGGAGCTAGACATGACAGACGAGAACACGGACGAACGCGAATCACGGGCGGTGTCCGTCGGCGTCCTCAAAGGCGGATTCGGAAAGACGACGACGGCGCTCAATCTCGCACGAGAGCTCGCGCATCGTAACGGCTCTGCACTGGTCGTCGACCTCGACGACAACGGACACATGAGCCAGAATCTCGGGTACGACGACCAGTATCAGGCCGACGAAAATCACGCAGAAGCGGTCCTCATCGGTAGCGAAGACCCAAAACAGTACATCGAGTCGGTGGTCGGCGGGCTCGACATCTTCCCCGCACACGAAGCACTCGAGGACGTCCAGAGCGGCCTGAAAGAAGCGACGATGGGGACGACGCGATTGAAGGAGAATCTCGTCGACCCTCTGCTCGGCGACGAGTACGAATACATCGTCGTCGACTGTCCGGCGAACCGCGGCAAGCTCAACGACAACGCGATGTACGCTACCGGAAACATCATCATCCCGCTACGCGCCGAAAGCGGTTACGAGAGCGGGCTCACGAGCACCGTCCAACGCCTCGTCATGCAAGCGCGGGAATACTTCGAACTCGACATCCTGGCGGTGACGCCGACCGACCTCGAGAACCGTATCGACTACGACACCCGTGATCGCGCTCTCCTCGAGGAGATCAACTCTCGGGACGCAGTGGCCAAACTCGTCCCCAACTACGCCCGCCTTACCGACGACGACTGGGCTGCACTCGAGAACGGAAACTACGACGGCGACCTTCCGGGTATCAGACATCGGTCGGCGATCGACCGGGCACACGACGAGGGACTCCCGCTCCGCGATTACGACGAGTCGTGCGACCAGCTATCGGCGTACGCCGAACTGTCACAGATCGTCGAGCGTGGCGAGGTGGTTCGAGAATGACGGGCGCGTTCGACGATCTCGAGGACGCAGTCGCCGAACAAGAAGAATCGGAGGAAGAGGAGTCGGAGACGACCACGGACGGAGAGACGCGGACAGAAAGCGAGCGGAAGACGACCCGAGATCCACGGTCGACGCCGGCGTTCGAGTTCTCCTCGGACCTACGCCGCAGTATCTACACCCGCGAACAGTCCTGGCAGGCGTTCGAGGACGGACGGGACCTCGAGATGACCCGCGTCCTCCGCGACCACGACGTTCGCGACGTAACCTCCCGGGAAGTCCACGACGCCATGGTCCGTCTCGCCGCCGAAAATCCCGACGAGCTCGCACGGTTCGTCCTCGAAAGTCGCGGAATCGACATCGACGAAGAGTAGGTCCCCACTTCGACGATCACCGACCACGGCCAGCGACACGTTTTCTTTCGACTCTCCGAACGGATACTACGCCTACGATTTTTACACACCGCACGAGTTTCGGACTTCGTACGAATTGTGGGAATCGTACGATTCGTAGCTGGTATCCGTGACCTGTTCCAGGATTCCAGCGAGAACGGCGATACGTCGGCGGGAGACAGCCCTACTCCTCTGCAATCCGGTTCGATTGCGAATTGTAGGATGTTGCGAACTCCACGAATTTTGCGAACTTATCGCGCTGTGACCGTACCTCACGCGACCACTTTCGACTCCTGAACTCGAAGACGACCGGTCGAGAAGCCGAGACGAAGTTTGCGAAGTTCGAACGGTTTACGATTCTTGAACCGTTTACGATCCCCGAGCCTCGCGAAAATCTCGGCCAAATCAGCTGGAAGGGGCCAGTTAGCATACGTAGAGGGAATCGTACGAATCGTGAGAAACGTACGATTCATAAACATCCTTCGAACTGAAGAACCCGTACGAAGTGTAAGCGTCGGGCGACTCTCGGAGGAGACAAATACGTTCAAGGATGTCCGAGATGTTGACAATTCGTAAGATTCGTTAGAATCACGAACAGTCTGCGATTCGCAGGAGTTGTACGATTCGGGAACGCTGGAAGCTGAGGGAGGACCTTCGCTATTTCTCTTCCGTCACGCCGGACGGCTGGAAAGTAGTCGCTAACGATGTCTTTTGTTGCTGGGTATAGACGAGAGCGGAATCGGGGTTCGCCGGGGAGATGAGATATCGTTACGCGAGTTCTTCTAGCTGGCTGTCCCGGAGCACGGCCTTCAACACGACGTCGGTGTCTTTCACGAGTCGATGCTCCAGGTAGCTTCCCTGCCCTCGACCGCCGCCCGTTCTCGTCGACTCGACGACGCCGAGAAACGCCTGTTCCTTTAGCAGTTCGTAGACGCGGTGTTCACCGAGGACGTTGACGCTGAGTTGCTTGCAAACGATTTGATAGCGCTCGTAAATCTCGCTCGTCGAGAACTCGTCTCTGGAGTTCTCCTTCGTGAGGCGACCGAGAGCGTAGAGGATGAACTTCACCTGGGTCGTCGAGCCCCGAAGGAGCTCTTCGAAGCGATCGATCTCGGCCCACTCCTGGGCTTCGCGGACGTGGTCCTCGGACACCTGTTCGTCTCCCTGGCGTTCGGCGAGCTCACCAGCGTGACGGAGGATCTCGATCGCCTTTCGAGCGTCGCCGTGCTCCTGGGCGGCGAACGCGGCAGTGAGGGGAATGACCTCGTCCGTGAGAACGCCGTCTTTGAACGCGTCGCGACGATGGTTCATGATGTCCCGTAGTTGATTGGCGTCGTACGGCTGGAAGACGAACTCCTCCTCGCGGAGGCTACTCTTGACGCGCTCGTTGAGTTCGTCCCGATACTCGATCTTGTTGCTGATCGCCACGATACCGAGATGACAGTCGGCCTTTCCGGACTCGCGTGCGCGCGAGAGTTGCATCAGCACGTCATCGTCTTCGAGTCTGTCGACCTCGTCGAGAATTATCACGACGGCGTCGTAGACCGCGTCGAGGATCTCCCAGAGATAATCGTAGTACTCGCCGCTACCGATGCCTGCTCGGGGGATGGAAAAGTCGGTGCGAGCTTCGTCGTTGAGGTCGCGAGTGATCGTCCGTGCGACGCGGGTCTGCGTGTTGTGTTGGGCGCAGTCGACGTACACGGTGCCGACCGACACGTCCTGAGCGACGGCGGCCCGCCGTGCACGTTCGGTGACGTGGCGGGCGACGAGCGACTTGCCCGTCCCCGTTTTCCCGTAGATCATCACGTTGTTCGGCGGTTCGGTGCGGACGATAGGGCGGAGTTCGGCGGCGACTGCTTCGATTTCGCTGTTGCGGCCGACGATCCGGTTGCTCTCCGGGACGTGACCGACTTTCAGCAGTTCTTTTCGCTCGAAAATCGACGTGTGGACGGCCTCGTCCTCGTCCCAGTTGAACAGGGGGTCCTCCGACGGATCCTCGAACGGATCGTCGACGTCGGAGAGACGCGCGGGGTCGTCGGTCATACCTCATGTCCTATCGCTATTGTATAAAAAACTACTCCCTCCTCGGCCAGAGTGTATCGCCCGTAAATACAGAGGGCGAATCGCCGAGGTTTAGAATTTCTAACTCGCAGCTTCGTTACCGCACACCCCTCGTCCAGACTGTATTCCGCCGGTCGTCGCGGTGGTCGACCGAGGTGGACATCCCTGGAAAGATCTCGTCGGGACTCACCCCTGGTCCAGAGTGAAAACGCAGTCACCGACGAACGTCGAACCGAAGAGGATTACGAGAGCCGGAGCGCTGGTCACACCCCTCGTCCAGAGTGTATCGAACTCGCGAACGAACCTGCCCTCACCCCTCGTCCAAAGTGAAAAGGGCGACCGGTTCGTGGTCGGCATCGGCCACTTCGACTCGTCGGGGACACCCCCGATACAGAGTGTACTGTCACGGCTGTCGAAGAGAGTTCGATCCGCTCGCCACTCGTCAGCGTCCTCAGATACACACGGTGGACGGGGGGCTCGGCTGGAGTACGCCGAAGTCGCAATTCGGTCTCGTCCTCGTGATTCGGAACCCTTCTCGTATCGTCAGTGCACGCTTTTCCTTCCGTGGGTTCGTGCTTCTCATTCCGTCAGGACGCTTTATTCATCCCGCTGATGCACACTCTCCCGCTGACGCACACCCCTCGTCCAGAGTGAAACGCGATGAAGGCAGGCACGGTCCCTGTGATTGGTCGTCATCTGACCGTCCTTCGGGTCAGTCGAATCGATCGACCGAACGAAGGAACTGAAAACTCACTAATCGACAAGCCGACTCTCGTCGGTAAAATGACTCTTCTATCTAGAAGTTTTATGTAGCGGTATGTTCTCATAGTCCATTAGCTAATTCGTTTTCCAGTGAGAAAGAACGACTGTTCGTTTCGAACAGGCGAAACGGACGGGCGCACTCTCCGGTTCGTTCATCCTCGATGGTTTCGTCGGGAGGACGAGATCCTGACCGAATCCGACGGACACTCCTCGTCTAATCGTTTCCTCCAGGGTTCTCACCGTATCCGCCCGGCTCGCTCTACCCCTCCCCACCCACCCTTCCCCTCCAACAAATACACTCTGGACGAGGGGTGTGTGTCACCGTCGTCTTCTCGCCCGACACGGATCCACTGACGACTCCGTAACCGACACTACCTCACCGGGGTCTTCGTCCGTTGCGGCACAACGACGTAGCACTCGTCTCCCCGGTCCCGACGTGACGCTGGCGACGGACCGAGTCCGCGACGGTTCGCCGCTGCGACGATGTCCGCGACTGCTCGCTATCGCTCGCTTCGGGACGGAGACGTAGTGCTCGCTATCGCTCGAACGGCCCTTGCGACGTGCGTTCGTTCGGCGATTCGTCTGGTCGTTCGCTGTAAGTCGTGAACGCCGCTCGCGATAGCTTTCCCGGTCTCCGCAGCGACGTCCCAGCTCGGTCGTTCGACGGACTGGATGCGGGACGTCGCCCACCGACTGGGATGTGCGAGCAGATACACGTCCCGACATGCTCCCGACTCGAGAGCCCGAATCACGTCGTCGGTCGAGCGGACGTGGCCGAAGCCGGGGACGGACGCGTTCCAGTCGCGGCCGGTATCGGAACAGTATAACCGGTCGCTGGTACCATCGTCGTCGGCCTCTACCTCGTACGCTCTCCCGGAGAGATCGTAGTCCGCCGGGGTCCGGGCACCCTCCCACAGGTCCGTGTTCATGTGGGGTGAGAGCGGACTCCCGTGAGAGCAGATCGTGTCGACGGTAACGTGCTGGCGAAACGACGCGAGGTTGGCCGCGAACCGGGCGTGTGCTCGTCGCACGTCACCGCGTGCGTTCGCCAGGTCCTCGTAGTGATAGCCGATTTCGTGACCGTCCGCCTCCATCGATTCGGCGAGGTCGGGGTCGAACGTACTCGTCCGGAAGTAGTAGGTGGCGTCGATTCCCAGGTCGGTTTCGACCTCGGCCAGTGCGACGGCGTTGTGGACGCGGCGGTCCACGTCGTGCCGGAGCACGATGGAGGGCGTATCTAGGGTAGTCGTGTCGAAGTACTCGGCCACGGTGTAGAACTCGTACCCCTGGTCGAGTGCCGTCCTCAACAGTTGCTTATAGTCCGAGAGGCCGAAGCCGGATAATTGCATGATTCCAGCTCCAAATAGTAGTGATGTCTTAATTGTTATGTGCGGGATACTAACGAGATAGGCTCTCGCTTCCCGCGTCGAACCGCTACCTACAGGCCGTAACTAACCGTACAGGTTCGCTCTGTGGACCCTCAATCTCCTCCTTCAGAGGCCGATTACCCGAGTAAGTACTCCCTTCACGACCGAACCGTGCAGACGTCGTCGAAGCCAGTCGCCACGTACGGGACCCGCCCAGCGTCGACGCCGTCGAAGAGCGTCCCTCCCTGTTACGAACGTGACACGGGCGTGCTCGCTCGACTCCCACGATTCCCGACGGGCGGCTCTCGACACGGCGCACTTCCAGAACTGCGTCGAGATACGCCGACGATTCGGTCGAGTAATCCTCGTTCGCTGGCGATAGGCCGGCGTCGAAAGGATGAATCGAGCGAAACCATCCCACTCGTTTATTGACACCATCGCGGTAGCGTCGGGGGTATGAGATGGAACGTTCAACGCGGTGTAGCGGTCGTAACGGCGCTGTTGATGCTCACGAGCGTCGCGGGTGTTTCGACAGCGGCGGCTCAGTCCGGACAGGCACGGGAGGGCGTCACGCTCCAGGACGTGACCGTCGACCGACTTCAGGTCGGGAACGCGACGGTCGAGAACGCGACGATAGGGACGATACAGGCGAACGAGATACAGCTTCGAGACGAAGGCCGGACGCTCACGGGCGTCATGATTACGGACGTCCGTCTCGAACAGTTGACGCTCGCGAACGCTAGTCTCGAGGGCGTCAACGGGACGAATCTTTCCGATAGACAGCAGTCCGCCGGAAACGTCGCTGTCGAAAACGCCTCCTTCCAACAGATGTTAATCCGACAGGTCACCGTCGATACGGTCGTCGTCGAGGAGTTCCAGACCGGAGCCACGACGGCGACGACGACCACCCAGACGGAGACGGCGAACGAAACGGACAACCAGACGACGACGGAGGCGACTGCCAACGAGACGACGACGGAGATGGCGAACGGGACGACGGCCGACGGGAACGAGAGCTTCGGTACTGCCGTCGTCGACCAGGTCCAACTCGAACAGCTCACTATCGGATCGCTGACCGTCGAGCAGGTGACGACCGGCCAGTCGCAACCGGACGTGGAGTCCATCGCGGAGGGGACCGAGCCCGACTTCGACTTCGTGAGCATAGCCGCTACCAACGGATCCGTCGACGAGGCCACGGCACAGATTGCCTCCGCAGGCGACGTCGTCGTCGGGGCGGAGTTCGACGAGACGACGACCACCGCGGCGGCGAACGCCACCACGACGCCCGCGGCGACGACCACCGAGGCGGCGAACGCGACCACCGAGGCCGTCGGAACGACGACGACCGCGGCGCCGGCCGCCACGGAGACGACCGAGGCCCCTGAAGAGACGACCGCCGCGGAGACCACCGAAGCCGCCGGCGACACGACCGTGACCGAGGCCGCAGAAACGACCGAGGCAGGACCGACCGTGACCGAAGCCGCGAACGAGACGGCGGCGAACCAGACGTCCGAGTGAGACGACGGCGCGACCGACGAGGCGATCGGTCGGGCCAGCAGTCGCTGGCGAACGGGAACGACGAATCGCCGACCGTGACTCCGGTCGGTGCAGAAGGACGTCCACGGTAGTGACGAAGTCACGGTAGCGACCACCGACTCCGTCGACTCGTTTTGCCGGTTTCACGCTGTTCGGTCGACGCTGGTCGCCACGGTGGTCTTCACGGAGACGTCTCCATCGGTAACGTCCCGGGGAGAACGACATCGGTCGCCAGTTGCCGTTCGACGGCCGCTCCGAGTCGGACGGGCCTACGCTTCCAGTTGCGTTCGCACTTCCGAGAGCATCTCGTCGATGCCCGCGTCCTGGAGTTGTTCGTCCGCGAAGCGTAGCCTGAGACGCGGACGCCCGACCTCTATCGGGACCTTTTCGGTGTCGATGACTCCGTTGTCCTCCAGTCTCGTCTTCGTGCGCGAGAACGTCGCCTTGCTTGCGAGGCTGACGTCCTCGCCCCACTTGCTGATATCGTAGAGCAACACCTCGTTTCTGGCAGCAACGAGCAAACAAATGGTCACCTCGTCGAGGTCACTGTCGCTGTCTACGGTCCCGACCGCGTCGAGAATCCGGTCGAAATCGTCGGCCGCGTCCTCCCCGATGTCCTCGCGCATCGTCTCCCGAACCTGTGACAGCGGCGGTGTCCGGAGGGTGACCTCGTCGGCGTTCTCCCACTCCTCCGAGAACACAGTTCGCATTCGTTCGACCAGTTCAGGGTCGTCCGACTGGAACCCCGTCACGTCTCCCTCCACCTCGACGAGCGGTATGGCCTGGTCCGCCGTGATCAACAACGAACTCCGGGCGATGTCTTCCGTCGACCGTGGCGACAACCGCCCGTCGGCGATCAGGTCGGCCGCGTGGCCCGCGGTGACGAAGTCGTCGAAGATGTCCTTCGGCGTCTGCTCGTCCGTGAGCACGCGCAGTTCGGAGAGGTCTCCCTCGAACTCGATAGCGGCCGTAATCAGACCATTGAACTCGGTCCGTGATGGATTAACCACGAGAATCGGCTCGGTTGTTGTCTCGAAGAGATTGTGAAAGAGGTCGACGATGTCGTGGTCAAGCAGTTCGGCGGATGGCATAATGGCACTTGGTGGCGGTATATACTTTGTTGTTCACCGATTGCTCCTAAGAATTCCCGGCTTAACGCGCATGAAGACTACGGTCACGGGGAAAGAAACGCATCTTGCACGGCTATCGTCTCTCCCGAAAACGCCCGTCTTGGTCCGCGAACAGCGGAGTAAGCGAGGATGGCTCACGAGAATCCGGCGTCGTTCCCTTCGGCGATAGCGACGGACGGTCCCGAGTGCTTCGCTGGCGCACTCGTTCCACGGACGTCTCCGCGTTGCGAGAACTACCGCTGGTATTATGCTACTCAGTGTCCCACGTCCGGCGATGGTACCACCTTCGGGGAACATAGCGTACGTGCCAGCCGACGGGTGGATCTCGAAGGGGAAGTAGGCCAGCAGCGCGGTGCGGCTTCGATCGACTGACGCCTCTGACAACGATGTCCAACAATGACCCTCGACGCTCGCCCGACGAAGAACAGTCGTCCGATCAGTCGGAGACCTCCGACCTGCGGTCGCCGGAGTTCCATCTCGCAGTCCTCGACGACCTCGTCTACCAGGCGGACGGTCCCGGTGCTGTACCACTGGCTAGCTTTCCGGACAACCGCTACCCCTACGCGTACCCGCGCGACGTCGCGTCCATCACCCGGGCGTGGCTCGCCGCGTTCCGGGCCGACGTCCGACCCGAACGCTGCCGCGACGGAATCGTCGCTGCCGCCCGGTTCATGCTCGACGTTCAGGGAGCGGGCGGTCGCTGGCGGCAACGTTACGCCCTCGACGGGACGGACGAGAGCATCTACGTCCAGGAGGACAACGTCGGTCACGGCCTTCGCGTCCTCGCTCACGCCATCGTCGCCCTCGACGAAACCGACGCGGTCGACGCGGTGTCCGACTCGTTCGTGACGAACGCCGTCGCGGCCATCGACGCAGCCGTTTCTCACGTTCGGGCCGAGCTGTTCGACCCGAACGCCCACCTCGTCGAGAGCACGACCAGTATCCACGAGGGCCGAATCGAATCCGGTTACACGCTGTGGGTGAACGCCGTCCTCCTCGCCGCGCTGCGGCAGGCGCAGGATGCGCTGACGAGACTCCCGGTGGAGACAGGGACCGAGGAGGGACGAATCGGCGATCTATCGCCGCTGCTCGAAAGCGGTGTCAGGCGTGCGTTCACGAGTCCCCAGCAGGTGCCGCGGCGGTACTCCCCCGACGGGAACGTCGACACCCGACCGGACGTGACCCTGTTTGCGCCGTACTACTTCGGTCTCGACGACGTCTTCGGCACGGCAGCCGTCGACGCTGCCGAGCGTGCTGCGACGGCACTCGAGGACCCGCGACTCGGCGGACTCCAGCGGTTCATGGGGTTCTACCGGGATTACGAGGTCCAACAACACGGCGGCAACGGCCCGTGGATGCAGTACACGGCGTGGCACGCACAGTTCCGGTACGACCGCGACGAACTGGAGCGAGGCGACGACATCGTCGACTGCATCACTCGGTACGCGGACGAAGACGGGTACGTTCCGGAACATCTCACCACGCGCGCGCGATTCGAATCGTTCATGGCGAACGAATGGCACACGCGACGGGACTTCGAGAAGGAGTTCGACGAAGCGGTGCTGCGCGACGTCCCCTTCGACCTCGTCGTCGAGGAGGCCCAGAACATGCGTGACTCCTACCGGCGGCTCGCCGACCGAGTCCAGGAGGACGACGTGGTCGGGTTCGCACGACCGCTCGCCTGGAGCCACGCCGAACTGCTCACCGCACTCCTCCGTCGCGAGAGCTGACCGTCCGGAGTTGGTCGCGCCGTCCCCTCGCGTACCCCTCCCGTCAGACGACGCGTTCGAGCACTTCGAAGCAGGCGCTGAGCGGGTGGTAGTCGACGGTCACCGCCGGGGACTGGTCGACGTCGGGGTGGACGGCGTTGTCTCGCGAAAGCTTGAAGAACCAGTTGCCGTACTTCCGGTTCACCACGTTGTCCCAGGCGTACTCCCAGAAGCGGTCGTACCACTCCCAGTAGCGGTCGTCCCCGGTTCGGTCGGCAAGCAGCGCGGCGGCCGCGATGCCCTCCGCGAGTTTCCAGTAGTACTTGTCCGTGACGATGGGCTCGCCGTCGCGGTCGAAGGTGTAGTAGAACCCGCCGTACTCGTCGTCCCAGCCGTTCTCGACGGCGCTCTCGAAGAACTGTTCGGCGCGGTCGCACAACCAGGACTCCTCGCGGTGCCGGTCGAGCACCAGCAGGAGTTTGCTCCACTCCAGCAGGTGGCCGGGCTGGTAGCCCCACGGCCGGAACAGGTGGTCCGGTTCGTCGCGGTTGTACTCCCAGTCGAGGTCCCAGTCGTCCGTGTAATGTTCCCAGACGAGGCCGTCGCCCCGGTCGGCGAGCCGGCGGGCGAGCGCGTCGGCGATGGCGTACGCGCGGTCGAGATACCGCCGGTCGTCGGTCGCCTCGTACGCCGCGAGCATCGCCTCGCACACGTGCATGTTCGCGTTCTGGCCGCGGTAGGTCGACGTCGGCTCCCAGTCGGCGTCGAGTTCGCTACGACAGAGGTCGTGGTCGGGCTCCCAGAAGTGCTCGTCGACGAGGTCGTAGACGGCGTCGACTTCCTCGCGCGCACCCGGGAGGTCGGCCTTCGTCGCCGTCGCGAGCGCCAGCAGGACGAACGCGTGGCCGTAACAGGACCGCGTCGCGTCGGTCACGTCGCGGCCGTCGAGCAGCCACGCGAACCCACCGCCGTCTTCGTCGCGGTGCTCGGTCAGCAGAAACTGGAGTCCGTGCGCCGCCGCCGAGCGACACCAGTCGGGGCCGTCGAGCAGTTCGCCGACGCTGAAGTTGTACACGAGACGGCACGTCGCGACGAGATGTTTCGTCCGACCGTCGTAGACGTGGCCGTCGTGGTCGCTCAGCTGTGCGACGTAACCGCCGTGGGTGTGGTCGATGCAGTCCGGGTAGTAGAAGTTCAGTAGCTGGCCGGCGTGCTGGCGAAGCCACCGCGCGTCTCGGAACGGCGTCGGAGCGTCGTCCATCGATACGGAATATCGGTCGACGTGCCGAATAAACCTTGAGGGCCACGCACGCGGATACGTTTACCACGACCCCGAAGCGTGGTCGGTCCGAACGACTGTGACGAGGACCGTCGGTTGCCTCGTTCGACTAGACCGGGAGGCGGCAGGGTCGTCTCCGCGGGAGACCGTTATCCGAGTTCGGAGACGCGGAACTTGAGGTAGCCGAGGAGGGGAGCGACGGTCGCCCAGCAGCCCAGCACCAGGACGTTGAACCAGGTCTGTCTGGCGAGCCGGTCGCTCTCGTGGTGGAACGTCCCCAAAATCTGGTACTGGTCGAACACGCCCGCGTACACCACCCCGGTGGCCTGGAGGTACGCCGTCGCCGGGGAGAGCACGCTGACGAGTTCGCGCGTCGACTCCGAGAGCGTTATCCCCAGGGTCGAGGTGAGGGCGTCGATTACCGTGTCGAGGCTGATCACCGGGAGGAATCCGAACCAGAACGGGACGAGGAGGAAGTACGCACCGATGACGGCGAACATCGCCCGCGACCGACTCGCGGTCGTCGCCGAGAGGCTGACGAAGATGCCGGTGACCGTCAGCGCGTACAGCGCCGAGACGGCGGCGAACTTGAGAAAACGGATCGGGTCGGCCCCGTTCGTGAACGTCGCGGCGGCGATAACGAACCCGACGACGGTCGCCAGTACCACCGCTGACACGGCGACGACAGCGCGGGAGACGTACTTCCCGAGGAAGTACTCGGCGCGACTGTTCGGTAGCCCGAGCACGTACTTTATCGCCCCACCGCTACGGTCGCCGGCGACGGAGAGGTACGTCAACGAGGCGACGAACAGCGGAAACGCGAACCCGACGAGCGCGGAGACGTCGTAGAGCGTCCGGTAAGCGTCGTCGTAGATGCTGATTTCGGAACCGAACACGAGCGCGACGAGCGCGGTGAACACGCCGACGACGCCGAGGACGACGTACGACCGGCGTACGTTCCGGAGGTCGTCTCGCGTGACGGTGTAGAAACTCATTCGGCATCACCCCCGGTGTCGACCGCGGCCATCGCGTTCGCCTCGGGCGATTCGGCGGCGGGCGCGTCGTCGGTCGCGCCGTCGTCGGCCGTGGTGTACCGTTCGAACAACGCTTCGAGGGACGCTTCCTCGATGGCGATGTCCGTGACGGTCGCGCGGTCGTCGATCCGGCGGAGCGCTCGCATCTTCGCCGCCGGTCTCGCACACGTCGCCCGGACCGTCCGGTCGTCGACGGTGACGTCGGTGACGGCCTCGACGTCGGCGAGCGAGATGTCGGACGGCGAGCGGTCGACGGTGGCTTCGACGACCGACTCGGCGCCCAGTTCCGTGCGGAGGTTGTCGACGGTGTCGACGGTGACGAGTTCCCCGGCCTGCATGATGGCGACGCGGTCGCAGACCTTCTCGACCTCGTCGAGCACGTGCGAGGAGAAGAACACGGTCGCGCCGCGGTCGACCTCCTCCCGGACGATCTGGCGCAGGAGCTTGATACCCTTCGGGTCCAGCCCGGAGGAGGGTTCGTCGAGGACGAGCACGTCGGGGTCGCCGACGAGCGCGACCCCGAGCGACATCCGCTGTTTCATCCCCTTCGAGTAGTCGCCCGCCGGCCGCCGGGCGTCGTCGGGGTCGAGACCGACGCGGTCGAGGATAGCGTCCGGGTCGTCGTCGGCGCCCTTCGTCGCGATGGCCGAGACGACGTGTTCGCGACCGGTGAGGTTCTCGTACACGTCGTACCCCTCCGGAAGCAGTCCGATTCGCTCCCGTATCGCCCGCGAGTCCGTCGTGACGTCGTGGCCGAGAATCGATGCCGTTCCCGACGACGGCTTCAGGAACCCGAGGAGCACGCTGATCGTCGTCGACTTCCCGGCACCGTTGGGACCGAGGAACCCGAAGACTTCCCCCTCCTCGACGGTCAACGAGAGGTCGTCGACGGCGACGAAGTCCCCGAATCGCCGGGTCAGTCCGTCGGTTTCGATCGCTGTCATCGTCCGGAAACAAGTAGAACGTCTGATAAAAGCTCGGCGAAATCCGTCTCGCGTTCCTCCGCTTGCGGACGATTTCACTACCGTTGGAGAACTCCACGTGAGCCGACCCGTTCGAAGACGTCTCCGTCCCGCGGCAGTCGAGCAGACGGCCCGGTCCCGCGGCGGTCGAGCGAGCGATCCCTAACGCGACGGACGGCCGGCGCCGACGGTCGTCGGTTTCAGGCGGAGGTTCGAACGCCGAGTTCCTCGAGGAGGGTCTCGGCCGCGGCACGGGACGACCGGGGTCCCCGCCCGGTGACGAGATCGCCGTCGACGCGAACGCTCACGTCCTGATCGACTTCGGCGTCCCAGTTGCCGCCGGCGGCCTCGACCTCGTCTTCCACCCAGTACGGAAGCTTCCTGCCGTCCGGGAGCAGGTCGTTCTCGTCGACGATGTCCGCTTCCCACTCGTTGGGGAAGCCGGTGACGTCGCGGCCGCTGGCGAGCGGCTCTCCGTCGCCGTCCCGTGCGAACGCCAGAATGGCGAGGGTGTGACAGACGACGAGCGCCTTGCCGTCCTCCCCTTCGAGCGTCTCGCGGAGCAGCGAACGGGCGTGTCTGTCCTGGTTGACGTCCCACTCGACGCCGTGTCCGCCGGGGAAGACGACGGCGTCGTAGTCGTCGGCGTCGGTCTCCGCGATGGGAACCGGGTCGTCGAGCCGTTCGTCGGTCTCGTGGACCTCTTCGACCCGCTCGGCGGTTTCGGCGCCGACGAACGGGTTGTCGGGGTCTATCGACGTGTCGTCGATGACGGGCTTCGACCCCGTCGGCGTCGTGACGGTGACGTCGAAGCCGGCGTCGTCGAGCGTCGTCAGCGGCTCGACGCACTCTTCTCCCCAGTACCCTTCTTCACTTACGACGAAGAGAGCAGATGGCATGCATCCACCATTATTGCGCGACCCGGAAAAGACTGCTGGCGTTCGAACCGCGTGACAACCAGCTAGAAGGAGCTGTTTCGCCGGATAGCGCTGCCCTCGTCTCGAACGGTAGTTCACCGGGAACGGATTACCGTTGCGGCGACGAGCGCGCTGGGGGTGCAGTCCGGCCGTTTCGTCCGGAACGGTCGTCGCGTCGGCGCGTCGGAGGGGACGGTCGAGTGTCGTCACGCGCGGTCGGCCAGTACGGCGTTCGTGGCGACGCCGAACAGGAGGATGAGCATGCTCGAGTACAGCCAGACGAGCACCGAGATGACGATGCCGAGCACGCCGTACGCTTCGAGCGTGACCGCGTAGGAACTGTACACCTGGAACAGGACGTGAAAGACCACCCATCCGACGGCGGCGCCGACGGTCCCCGGGAGGACCTCGCGGACCGACACTTCGACGTTCGGAAACACGTAGTAGAGCGGAAAGAAGACGACCACGAGCACGACGACGAACAGGCCCACGTTCAACACGCGGACGAGGGGGTCCCAGGGAAACATCGCGATGACAGTGGCGGCGACGACCGCCGCGAGTAGCGCCAGACTGACCGCGATCGCGGCGATGCTGCCGTCTCTGACCTGCCCCCAGACCGATTCGTGCGTCGACGTGTCGTAGATCGTGGAGAACGCGAGGTCGAGTCCGCGGAAGATTCGAAACAGGCTCCAGACCACGGCGCCGGCGCCGACGATCGCCACGTCGACGCGGTCCGATTGCCCCCTGAGCGTTTCGGCGAGCAGCGTTCGCGCGCGTTCCGTGAGATACGGCCGGGTGAAATCGACGAGATACGCCACGTTGGCGTCCCCTATCAGCGCGGAGAGGGCGACGAGTACGAACAGCAGGAGCGGCAGCAGCAGCAGGAAACTGTGATACGCGAAGCTCCCCGCGAGAAAGGGAACGTAACTCCCGTTCGCCAGGCGAACGATGCGGCGAACGGTCGTCACCGCGTCACCGATCGTCTGCGACATGAGTCGAAAACGAGAGGGTGCCACATGAATGCCGCGAAGCGAGCGGGCCTGGGCCACTGACACCGGCTCTCTTCACCGCAGAAGCGTCAGTCGGCGCTCGCGCTTCCGTCGCTACTGCCGTCCATCTCCGCGGGGTTACCCATCCCCTCTTTGACTCCGACGTCGATGAGCAGGGCGTTGACGGGGTAGGCGAACACGAAGCCGATGGTCAACGAGAAGAACAGCGCGGTCCAGAACAGGGGCTCGGTCCACTTCGCGCCGCCGGCGAGCAGGAGGTCCGTCCCGATGGCCGTGACCTCCATGACGGTGATGCTCGGCGTCTCGGTGTAGAGGGCGTCTTTCATCGCGGTTCCGAACCCTTCGCCCTCCTGCAAGAGCGGTCCGACGGTGAGCGCGTAGCCGAACGCGTACGCGAGCGCGAACGTCACGACGGTCACCCAGAGCGTCGAGAAGCTGAGGATGATCGTCGCGGACGTGATACCGATGACCTCGCCCAGTCCACAACCGGAGTAGCAGTGGGAGGTCGAACGGAACCCCTGCCTCCACACCGAGTCGTCGTCTATCTGCGTTCGGCCCGAGTACCAGTAGATGGCCAGTCCGACCGGTCCGGAGTACGCTACCACCAGCGTCCAGACGAGTTTCATCAGCGACGGCAGGTTCTCGTTCCGTTCGCGGACGTCCCACCAGAGGACGCCCAGCGATGCGACGTTCAGTCCGGCCCAGATTCCGAGAGTCCACCAGCTCGAAAGAATCGGCTTGACGAGCTGTCGAGCGGGCGCGAGCGCGTGTTCGACCTGCTTTCCGAAGTGAACCAACCACGGCGGTATCGGCGAACTCGCGAGCGCTATCGCTCGGAAGAGTTCGAACATTACGCTCTACAGTTGGGGAGTGAGCCTTACTCTTATTCTGGTTAACGACGTTCGGCTCGTAGCCGACTTCTGCACGGAAATAGAAACCGAGCGCGAGTACTCTTGGAACATCAGCCGTCGTCGGGTCCCGCCCGGCGACCTCCGCGCTCCTCCCGTTCCGTTCAGTCGGCGGGGTGGGCGTGCTCGCCGTGGCCGCCTTCGCCCTCCGTCGGCTCCGACCGGTGGAGCCAGTACAGGAAGAGGAAGAACGCGGTCGCGAGCACGTTCAGCACCATCTTGTAGTTCATCTCGATCTTGATCTCCGCTATCTGGGCGGTCGACCGCGGCGGGACGAGTCCGGCGCCGAGGAACAGGAAGTGGACGACGAATCCCGTGAGAACCGCCGCGAGGAAGATCATCCCCGACAGGACGGCCGCGAACTTCGTCCCGTAGTACTCGCGGTAGGCGTCCATGATTGGCGGGACGATGAGGTCGGCGTAGATGTACGACAGCACCGAGCCGAACGGCAGGCCGTTCGTCCAGAGGACCGCTGCGAACGGGACGTTCCCGACCGAGCAGACGAACGTCGCGACGCCGATGACGGCACCGACGACGGCGGTCCAGAAGACGTACACGGGCAGTCCGAACGTCGGTTCCGCGAATATCGACGTCCAGACGCGTTCGGGGATGAATCCGGCGATGAGTCCGGCGAAGACGAACCCGATGGCGATCTCGTCCCAGAGCATCCCCCACTCCTTCCACTGCTTGTCGGCCAGCGCCTTCCACCCCGACAGCGACGTCGCCTGCTCGCGTATCGTCGTGTTGGCCTCCTCGGGGTCGAAGCTCTCCTTGCACGACTGCGAGCAGAAGTAGTACGTCCGGCCGTCGTGTTCGGTGGAGTAGTCGGCCTCCTCGGGGTTCACCTCCATGCCGCAGACGGGGTCCTGGACGGTCGGCTGACCCTCGTCGAGGACGTTCTGGCGCGCCTGCTCGACGACCTCGTCGGGAACGACGTAGACGAACCCCAGCGCCATCAGGCCGATGAGCACGAACCCGCCGACGATATCGGCGAGGAGGAACTGCCAGCCCAGCAGGATCCAGATGACCGCGCCGATCTCGATGACGAGGTTCGTCGACGCGAACATGAACGCGCCGAGGGTCGCCGCCGCCGACCCGCCCTTCTTGAAGAGGTTCTTCGCGGTCGCGATGGCGCTGTACGAACACGACGAGGAGACGAATCCGAACAGCGACCCGTAGCCGATTTCGCGCGGGCCGTGCCCGTCCAGCAGGTCGGCGACCGCCTCGTTGGACGTCCACGCCTCCACGCCGCCCGCGATGGCGAACCCGACGACAAGCGCCCACCACGTGATCCACGCCATCGCCGCCGTCGTCGTCACGAACTGATGCGTGCTCTCGGCGAAGAACGCACCCAGCGGCTTCGACGTGGTGAACGCGCCGACACCGACCGTCGCGAGCGCGATGATCGCGAGGATCGCGTACTCCTTTCTCTCCATGGTCGTGTGTACGGCCTCTCCACCTAACGCGGTTGTGCCTAACGCACCCCGGTGAACTCACTCCGATTTTTCCGGGTCGTTAACCCCTCGGCCGCCGGCGGGTCGCTCGCAGTCCGTCGGCGCGTGCGGTACGATACGGCCACGACTCTCGTTCGTCGACGCCTCGCCCCCGCGTGCTCGTGACGGCGATGCCCGAACGCGGTGCGACGGGAGTCGCATCCCCCATTACGCTCATTCCGTTCCGCGTCCCTACCGTAAACGATGGCTCGCGATTCACCGGACGACGGCGATTCCACCGACGCCGAGGACGAAGAACTCGGTCGGGGACTACTGGAGGAGAACATGGGGCCGAGTTCCTCGGCGGCGCATCTCTACCGGGGCGAAATCCACCGGATGCGATTCTGGCGCGAGCGGCTCGACCAGACGACGTACTGGGCTATCGTCATCATGAGCGCGATCCTGACGTGGACCTTCTCGAGCAGGGACAACCCCCACTACATTCTGCTCCTGGGCATGGCGGCGCTGACGGCGTTCCTGTTCATCGAGGCCCGGCGCTATCGGGGCTACGACATCTGGCGCGGACGCGTCCGAACGCTCCAGCGGAACGTCTTCGCGTACGGACTCGACCCCTCCGCCGGCATCGAGGACCCCGACTGGCGCAGGGAGCTGAGCCAGGATTACCGCACGCCGACGGTAAAGATCACGATCGAGGAGTCGGTCGCCCATCGGCTTCGACGGGTCTACCTGCTGTTGTTCACGATCATGCTCGCCGCGTGGGTCGTCCGAATCGCGGCGTTCGCGCCGCGACCGTGGCCCGCCAGCGCCGCCATCGGCCGGATACCCGGTCTGCTGGTGTCCGGGGTCGTCGCGGCGTCCTATCTCGTCGCCGTCGTCGTCGCTCTGCGGCCCCGGACGTGGCACGCCGAGGACGAACTCCACGACCGGTCCGTCGGCAAGCATCGCTGACGGACTCCTTCGAGCGACCGACGTCGGCGGCCGCGGTCGCCTCGACGCCGCGACGCTCTCGACCGACGACGTGCGTCTCACCTTCGGACTACTCCCCGAGTGACGGAAACGATTTTTTCGCTGGGGGGCCAGGATAGTCGGGATGACTGCCGTCTACGACCTGACAGCCGAGGACGCTCCGGCACTGACGGCCCTGTACGGAGAGTACGGGTGGTGGGACGACCGCGAGGTCGACGCCGTCCGGGAGGCGCTCGCCGAGACGGAGGTCGCCGTCGGCGTCGAAGACGATGGCGAACTCGTGGCCGCGGCGCGGGTTCTCACCGACTTCACGTACTACTGCACCGTCTACGACGTCATCGTCGCCGCCGACCGCCGCGGTGAGGGCTTCGGTGAGACGCTCCTGAACGCGGTCCTCGACCATCCCGAACTGCAGTCCGTCCAGGGACTTTCGCTACTCTGTCGCCGCGGGCTGGTGTCGTTCTACGAGTCGGTCGGATTCGACCCGTCCGACCGCGACGTCGAGATTCCCGAGGGCGGAACCGAGGAACTGGTCAGGATGAGGTACGAGCGGGACGATTGGTCGACGTGACCGGCCGCTCGGGCGATGAACTTCGTCTCGAGCCGCAACGCGTCCGCAGTGAAGTCGACGCCGAAGGACGCGCCGTTCCCGAGAATCGCTCCGTGGTTCATCGTGCCTTCGGACTGGAACGCGGCCGTGCCACGCTGAATCTCGAATCCCACCCTGGTTCCCTCCGTTCACGACGAGTAGGCCCCCGCGAACGGTAACGAATCGTCGTTCGTGACGGTCGATTCCACTCTCTAGTAACGCGGAAGAGAAACGAACGGCTCGAACCCCGGAATCGCGTTCCGGTCGCTTCGCCGTAAAACTTTAGAGGTACTGCGGTGAATCACCGTACGGCGAGGGTCCCCGAACGTTCGTTCGCGTCTGGCGCCATCACCACGACGCCTTCGACGTGCCCCTCGCCGCCCTGGTTATCCCGTTTGCCCGAGGACGCGACGTTCCCACGACGACCGACACGAACGCACACTGCACGCTTCTCGGGGTATCTCGTCGACGCCAGCGACGGCCATCCCCGGACGGCTACCCTCCGCAGATTCGTAAGATGACATACCATAATACAACAAAATAAGTACTATACTTTTCCAGTTACATCGTCGTAGATATGGATCGCAGAACGTACCTGACGGCGCTCGGCGCGACGGTCGCGGGCGCGGCGACGACGGGCATCGCCGCCGCGAAAGACCATCCCACCTATCGCCCGGGCGGCCCCTGGCCGGGGCAGTTGCAGGCGATCAACCTGAACGGACTGCTCACCAACGAGCAACTCGCGGAGCGCCTACAGCAGATCGACCGACGGAGCGACAGGCTCGACCTCCGCCAGATCGGCCAGTCGGCGGGACGGAACGCCCCGATATGGGAGGCGACGGTCGGCTCCGGCGACACGAACGTCCACCTCATCACGCAGATTCACGGCGACGAACCCGTGGGGACCGAGGTCGCGGTGGACCTCCTCCGCGAACTCGCGCTGAGCGACTCCCGGCAAGTCCGGTCGATTCTCGACGAACTCACGCTCACCGTCGTACCGCGCGTCAACCCCGACGGGGCGATGTTCCACTACGACATCGACGACGACGGTCGCAGCGAGTGGGTCGGTCGACGGACGAACACCCAGCGGTGGAACGCCGACGACTCGCGACACGAACCCTGGTACCATTACACGCACCCGGCCGGAACGACACCCGGCTACGACATGAACCGGGATTTCAACGTCCGGCCTCCCTCCGAGTTCGACCCGCGGACCGACACCGAACCCGAGTGGTGGTCGCAGGTGGACGGGGACTGGTACCTGGACATGCCGTACGAGGGATACACGCTGCTCGCGAGCGGTCTTCGGCTGGCGCCCGAAGTCAGGGCCGTCACGCGGTCGTATCTCGACGCCGCCCCCGACATCGCCATCACGCATCACCACCAGGGCGCCTATCTCGTCCCGGACTCCGGGAACGGAAACGGGCCCGCCGACCAGACCATCATGAGCGTCATGGGACAGTACGGACCGGCGTACATCGAGGAGTCGCCGTTCTACGACCCGGACGTCCCCGTCGAACAGGTCGTCAACCCGTTCGTCGACGCGGCCACCAGCACGCGATCGCTCCGCCTCAACGCGCTCGTCGCGAACGCGCTCGCCGAGCGCGGCAACAGCGTCTTCGACACCATCACCCGGTACAGCTACCTCCCGCTGTGGGGGTCGTATCTCGACGCCCTGACGCCGCACACGGACGCCGCCGGCATGCTTTACGAGGTATCCTACCAGACCGACGACCGCGGCCAGATGTCGCTCGGGCGGATGGTCGAGGCGACGAGAGTCGGCTTCGTCGAATCGCTCGAAGCGCTGGCGACGGAGACGCTCGACCAGGTGTCGGCGAGCGACTACTTCGACATCCCGACGCACGGGGAGCCGCTCGACAACCCCCACCTGAGCATGCGACGGCGCTAGTACGTCTCCCCCGACGTTCGACCGCACGGACGGAGCGTACCGCCGTCCCGGGGCCGTCCCACGGTCGCATTCTGGGATTTCGACCCGAGGTCGACGAGTGAGGACCGCTACGACCGAGTCAGGTAATAAAATCTCCTTCGAAGATATTTTAACTTTATAATTCTCACAATAAATTAATCTATCCTCGTTACCATTACCCACACTGCTCGCTGGCGCACGCAGCGAGCGGACCCAACCATGTCAGAAACACCCGGCGGTTCCGACGACGGATCGCGCTTCGAACGGAGCAGCATCTCGCGGCGTCAGTTCGTCAGGCTCTCCGCCGCGACGGCCGGCGCACTGACGCTTCCCGGCAACGCCGTCGCGGACACCACCTCGCCGAAGTTCTCGGACCTGTACGAGTACGTCATTACCCACGTCCCCGAGGACTACTCCGTCCCGACGCTCGTCGAACTCTCCGATACGGCCGGCTTCCGGGAGCTAGCGGCCAACGGCTTCGACCCCGTCACGACCACTTCCCCCACTATCGCGGCGTACGTCTCGGTCACGCCGGCCGACGTCGACGCCGTCACCAGCGTCGACAGCGTCACGGCGCTGCGCTACTCGCCAGGCTCGAACCCCTTCTGGCTGCTAGACCACTACCCGGACGGCGTCTTCCCCGGCCCCGACGAAAGCGTCGACTTCATCGACTTCGAACAGATGGTCGACGGTATGCGGTACCTGGAGGAACGGAACGACGACCGGATGCGGTTCTACTCCGTCGGCGAGAGCCCCGGCCACTACAACCTCTTTCTCGACGAGGATGGCCCACAGAACCTCTGGGTCGCCGAACTGACGAACGACGTCCACGACGCCGCCGCCTTCGCGGAGAAACAGAAAGTCGTCTTCACCCTCTCGATACACGGCGACGAGCGGTCCGGGGCGGAGGCGGGCACGCGATTCGTCGAGCAACTCCTCGTTGGCGACGAACCCGACGTCGAGGCCCTGCTCGACGACGTCGTCCTCGTGTTCCTCTACCCGAACCCCGACGGCTGGGTCGCGCGCAACCAGCAGTACCGCGTCGACACCGACGGCGACGGCGAACCGGAGCACAACTCCTTCAAGCGCGTCACCGCGACGGGCGTCGATCCGAACCGCCAGTACCCGACCGTCGGTTGGATCGACAGCGAACACAATCCGGCCGAGCCGGACGGAACCGACCTGGTGGACGACGAGCCAGGTATCGACGGCGACGTACCTCCCCGGTACACCGACACCGTCCCGGACGCGCTCGACATCGTCGAGTTCCTCCGTGGGTACGACAACGTCCGCATCGGTTCGGACCTCCACGGTATGTTCTGGTCCTCGGACTTCATCGAGGGCCTCATCGTCAACGACCAGTACGACACCGACGAGTTCCACGACCTCTACGAGTGGAACCGTCGCACCGAGCGTCGGGTCGAGAACGCGCTCGCCGACGAACTCGACGCTCACCGGGAACGGTTCAGGGAACTGAACGAGACGTACGGAAACGAGTGGGGATTCGACGGCTCGACGCTGCCGACGCCGGAGGAGGCGTACGACTACGGGACGATTCTCGATACGATCGGCTACACGACGAGCGGCACGCTCATCAGCTGGATGAGCCACCCCCGTGACCAGGGCGGGCTCGACATCCAGATGATGGCCCACGAGATGGGCTGGGACAACCGCGTTCTCGACCGGATTCCGTTCCGTCCCTGGCTCGTCGACCTCCAGATCACCGGCTACCAGGAGGTGATACGGGAAACCGCCCAGCACGCCGTACGGACGGTCACCGGGACGATAGAGACGGGCGGCGAAACCACGGCCTACGTCGACACGGACGCCCTCACCCGGACGTCGGCCGCGCTGTCGTTCACCGACGCACGGACGCGGACGACGACGCACCACGTCACCGTCGGCCCGGCACCCGAGCGAGTCACTCTCGACGTCCCGGATGCGTCGCGGTCCGTCTCGGTGTCGCTGACGGCGTCGGGGTTGATACTGGCGCGGCTCCGCACCCCGACGGGGCGCGTCGTGCAGCGATACAACGCCGCCGCGGCCGACTCGTCCGAGGGAAGCGTCGAGTGGACCGTCCAGACGCCCCGCGCCGGTGAGTGGACCATCGACGTCAAGACGGTCGGTGGTTCGAAGGAGGCGGCGGTGACGGTCCGAGAGTCGCTCGTCCTCACCGACACCGACGACGCGGTCACGGCGCCCGACCCGGTCGACGTCCTCGGCTACCAGCAGCGACCGTACAGCGTGTCGCCTCTGGAGTACTTCCCGGACTACGCGGCGGCTATCTCGGGAGGCGACCGGCGGGCGACGAACGACGGGCGGCGACGGAACGAACGCGGCAACGGTAACGTGGTCGATGACGTGACGGGGGTTACGGTCGACGACGTCGGCGACGGCGCGCTGTTCCGCGGTCGGAGCCACCGGCGGGCGGTCGACAACCTCGTCGTCAACCACGCGCGAGGCGCGTCGAGTGACGCGTACACGGCCGAACTGGACAGGTTCGTCGAAGCGGGAGGTACCCTCGTCCTGACCGACCGCGGCGTGTCGCTGCTGGCCGCGCTCGAAAACGACCTCGTCGACGCGATCGGCGACGAGGACGTCACCGAAATCGAACGGTTCAGCGCGTTCCTCTCGGAACGCGTCGGCGACCATCCGCTGCTCGCCGACACGCGTCCGATTCAGCGGGAACTGTGGAAGCCGGCGCCGCTCGGCTACCCCATCTCGACGCCGGGCACCGCGCCGCTCACGGTCGTCGAACCGGCGGCGTTCGCGGCCGCCGGCGGCACCGTCGCGGGGTACACGAACGCGACCGGCGGTTCGGGACGGTACGTCTCCGCCGGTTCGTTCACGGACGGCGACGGAGAAATCCACGTCGTCGGCGGCTTGCTGCCGCCGGCGCACCAGTCCAGTCTCCACCCCTTCGGAATGCTGGACTACACGGCGACGTTCCTGGGACACACCGTGCTGACGAATGCTCTCGGACACCGGCAACTCCGGTACGTCGACGGCGAGTTGGTGGCGACGTACGGTAATCTGGAGTAGGCCGACTCCGGTCACTTCTTCCGGACGTCGACGCCCGACGGGCCGTTCAGTCGGCCATCTCCGGGTGGGGAATCGCGTCGGGGTCGAGGCGGTGGTACCGCACCACCGCGTCGTAGGCGTCCAGGTTGGGCGGACTGTCGTCCGGGATGCCCCGCCCCCGGTCCGTGCCGAAGCGGTCGTCGACGAACGTCCTGGCGACGACCGCCTCGCGGGCGTCGTCCTCGTCGTCGAGGCGTCGCTGTGCGGCCGAGAGCAACAGCGCGGCCGCGTAGACGTCGAAGACGTAGTCCGCGAGCTCCTTCGCGACCAGTTGTGCCTCGTCGGGGTCGGTGGCCGCGAGCGACGAGAGCGCCTCGCGGAGCGCGTCGAGTTCGGTTTCGACCGTTCCCGTCGCGTCGGCGAGCGACGGGTGAGCGACGGCCTGCAGACACTCGCCGACCCGTGCTAGGAGGCGTTCGCCGGCGTCGCCGCGCGACAGCGCACGAAGCAGCTCCAGCGAGAGGACGTTCGAGGTGCCTTCCCAGATTGGAAGGACCTGCGCGTCGCGGAGGAGACGGTTGGTGACGAACTCGTCGACGTATCCGTTCCCGCCGAGAATCTCCATCGCGTACGAGGTCGTCTCGACCGCCATGCGTCCGGTTCGATACTTCGCGACGGGGACGACGGCCCGCATCAGCGATACCGTGTCGTCGCCGTCGCCGCGTTCGGCGGCGTCCAGCAGCGATATCGCTTCCATCGTGAACGCGGTCATCGCCTCGTAGTCGACGGTGAGTTCGAACAGGTCCCGCCGCAGTAGCGGATGTTCGTCGAGCCGTCTTCCGAACGCCTCCCGGTTCGCGGCGTGAACCTTCGCCTCCAGGAGCGCGCGAGCCGAGACGCCCGTCGCGCCCGCGGCGTTGGCGACGCGCTCGAAGTTGAGCATTCGCGTCATCTGCTTGAACCCGCTCTCCGGCTCGCCGACGAGGTAGCCGAGGGCGCCGTCCAGTTCGACTTCGCCGGTCGGAACGCTGACGGTGCCGAGTTTGTCCTTGAGACGGCGGTACGTCTGGTCGTTGAGCGACCCGTCGGGTTTCGTGTGGGGGACCAGGAACAGAGAGAGGCCGTCCGTGCCGTCGGGGGCTCCCTCGCGGCGCGCGAGGACGAGCGTTCCTTCGGCGTCGACGTTCGAACAGAACCACTTCTCGCCCGCGAGTCGGTACGTGCCGTCGTCGGTTTCGACGGCCGTCGTCTCGTTCGCGCCGACGTCGCTACCGCCCTGTTTCTCGGTGAGGAACATCGCACCTTCGACGTGGTCGTCGACGTCGCGTGCGGTGAGACGCTCGTAGTACCGCCGGAGGACGTCCGCGTGCTCGGAGTCGTCGGCGTAGTTCTCGAGGACCAGTGCCGCCCCGGCGGTCATCGAGACGGGACAGGTGAACCCGATGTCGCAGTAGGCGAGCAGCGTCTGCATCACGAGCGTGTGGGTCAGTCCGAGCCGTTCGTCTCGGTCGGGTGGTGCCTCGAACGAGTCCGCGACGACGCCGGCCTCGTACGCGAGCCGGTCGTTCTCCGCCTGCGCGGGGTGGTACTCGACGCGGTTCTGGACGTCGCCGTGTCTGTCGTAGGTGTGGAGGACGGGTCCGTGCCGGTTCGCCACGTCGGCGTTGTCGGCGATTCGCATCCCGACGACGCCGCCCCACTCGTCCAGTTTCGGCTCTGCCCAGTCGAACTCGTCGCCGTACGCGTTTCGAGCGTGCCGTCTGAGCGTCGGGTCCATCCGCCAGTAGTTACAATCGCGGCCTTCGGTGAGTTCCTCGTACGGATGCTGGGTTGACACGTGGTAACACTCCCTGTCCACGATAATCACCACCGCTCTATTGAAATCGTCGGTCATGCAACCACTCGGGTTACCGCCCCGGTCGGTTACCGCTTCAGGAGCGACGGCACAATGTCGCGCCCCGTCGGTCGTCCGCATTTCGGGCACGGAGAAAGAGAGTCACCTATTCGTCCGTTCGACGCACTGGGGTATGAACGGATTGAGTTCCGACAATCCGCTCAAAATATTTTTCCGAAGACCGGTTCTCCCGGAAATACTTCGGTAATACAACGATAAAAATAGTTAATGTATCGTTGTAGACTGGTCAACGTCGATAGATTTTTATCGTCTGTCGAACGTTGTTGTTTACCATCACCCGTGGTGGTGAGTCACAATGGCGGTAAACGAGAAAGACAAACGACGAGAAGAGAGCGGAACCTCCGGCGTCGACCGACGGAGCGTGTTACGCGGTATCGGGGCAGCGGGGACCGTATCCGTCCTTGGATTCACCGGGACGGCCGGAGCGCAGGGCGACCAGGTACTGAACCTCGCACAGGTCAAGAGTCCACTGGAGTTCGACCCGATCGTCCTCAACGACGTCCCCTCAGCGCAGGTAGCGGGACGGATATTTGAGGGGCTGTATCGGTACGACCAGTCCACCACGACCGTGCCCGAACTGGCGGCGGGCGAAGCGAAGGTTAGCAACGGCGGGAAGACCTACGTCGTCGAGATAAAGGAAGGGGCGACGTTCCAGAACGGGGACCCCGTGACGGCCGAGGACGTGAAGTACTCCTTCGAGGCTCCGGTCAACGAGGAGACCGAGAACGTCTCGGAGGTGAACATGATCGACACCGTGACGGCCGAGGACCAGCGCACGGTCCGGTTCGACCTCAAGTATCCGTTCGGGGCATTCAACCACACGCTCACGTGGTCCATCGTCCCGAAGAATGTCCGCGAGCAGGACAAGGAGGCGTTCAACACTAAGAAGCCCGTCGGGTCCGGACCGTTCGAGTTCGACAACTGGCAGGAGGGCAACTTCGCCAAGATTAGTCGCTGGGAGGACTACTGGGGCGAACCGAAGCCACAACTCGCGGGCATCAGGTTCGTGCCCATCGAGGAGCCGACGACGCGGGTCACCACCCTACGGAACGGCGAGAACGACGTCATCGAGGAGATTCCGCCGAAACTGTATCCGCAGGTCCGCGGCATGGGCGACGCCAGCATCGAGGAGGTCCTCGGCATCGGCTACTTCTACCTCGCGTTCAACTGCAAGAACGGTCCGACGGCCGACCCCGAGGTCCGCGAGGCCATCGACTACACGTTCAGCATGGACCAGGCGGTGTCGAACTTCATCGAACCGACGGGTGAGCGCCAGTACAGCCCGCTCCCCCAACCGGTCGTGGAGGAGTGGGGGATGCCCGTCGACAAGTGGAAGCAGATTCCACACGACAAGAACGTGGACAAGGCGAAGTCGATGCTCGACGGCTCGGACTCCGTCCCGGACGACTGGAACGCGAAGATCATCGTCCCCCCGGACGACAAACGCGAACAGATCGGCGTCACGGTCGCCAACGGCCTGAAGGAGGCCGGGTACAACGCCAACGTCCAGCGCCTCGACTGGGGCGCGTTCCTCGACAAGTACGTCTCGGGCGACCCGAACGACTACAACATGTACACGCTCGGGTGGTCGGGAGTGCCGGACCCCGACTCGTTCACGTACTACTTCTTCGCCGAGGAGTCACACGGCGTGACCGACGGGACGTTCTACGGCAAGATAAGCGACCAGATCGTCTCGGCGAGGGAGTCCAACGACCGGGCCGAGCGAAAGCAGCTCTACGTGGACGCCATCACGACGATGTTGCAGGACCGCGCGCATCTGTCGGCGTACAACCTCAAGAACAGCTTCGGGGTGAAGCAGTACGTGCAGGACTTCGCGGCGCACCCGGTGGGTAGCTTCACCGTGGCAGAGGAGTACGCAAACACCTCGCTCTCGAGTCAGTAGGCGAACGGCTCCCCCTCCCGTCTCCGAGGCGAAATGACGACGACATTCCGAAAAAGTGTGGTAACCATTACAGCTAAACGAAGCGACGCCGGAGGTGATCGGTCGTGGGTCTGCTGAGGTATGCGATCAGACGATTCCTGCAGGCCATTCCGGTCGTCATCGGCATCGTGACGATCACGTTCCTGTTGACCGACGCCATCCCTGGCGACCCGGTCAGCATCATGCTCGGGCCGTCACCGAGCGCCGAACAGGCCGCCGAGATACGAGCGAAGTACGGACTGGACGAACCCCTCTACGTCAGGTACTTCAACTACCTGACGGACGTCCTCCTCCACGGGGACCTCGGACGGAGCCTCTACTACAACGTGCCGGTCACCCAGAAGATCATGGAGCGAGCGCCGGTGACGATACTGCTGCTCCTGTCGAGTTACGCGTTCGCCATCGCGGCCGCCATTCCGCTCGGCATCATCTCCGCGAAGCGACGGAACCAGCCCACCGACCACGTCTCCCGCGTCGTCGCGCTCGTCGGCGTGAGTACGCCGTCGTTCTGGATCGGCCTGATGCTCATCATCGTCTTCGCGTACCACCTCAACGTGCTTCCCGCCACGGGACTCGTCCTGCCGTGGGCGGCCCCCGCTTCGGTGGACGGCGCGCAGACGCGACTCGACGTGGTCGTCGCCTCGATAGAGCACCTGCTCCTGCCGACGCTCTCGCTGGGGACGCTCCAGATGGCGGCGATCATGCGCATCGAGCGCTCCTCGATGCTCGAGGTGCTCGGACAGGACTACGTTCGGCTGGCCCGCGCGTACGGTATCCCGGAGCGGACGATCGTCACCAAGCACGCGTTCCGGAACGCACAGCTTCCGGTCATCACCGTCGTCGGCCTCCAGTTGACCTCGATACTCGGGGGAGCGGTGCTGACCGAGACGGTGTTCAACATCAACGGCATGGGCCGGCTCATCATCACCGCGATAAACAACCAGGACTTCCAGCTCGTGATGGGGACGACGTTCGTGTTCGGACTGACGTTCGTCGTCGGGGTCGTCCTGACCGACCTCTCGTACGCGTACGTCGACCCGCGAGTGTCCTACGACGAGGCGGATTGACATGGCAACAGGCGAAACCCAGTCGGACGATTTCGTCACGCGCGAACCGGAGCGAGAACTCGGCGAGGAGCGCGAGGACGTCGAATCGAAAGTCGGATGGCGGTACACCGTCCGGCAGGTCAAGCGAGACACGACCGCCCGCATCGGCCTGTACCTCATCGGCTTCATGACGGCGATGGCCGCGTTCGCGTTCGTCGACTCCCAGTTCCTCGACTACGCCGTCGCCGAGGCGGTCTGGTACAACCCCAACCACGACCCGGCGAATCCGAAGATGCTCTATCCGCCGGTGGGTATCGAGAACGTGTACGGGACGGGGTCGTGGGCGCATCCGCTCGGCACCGACCACCGCGGCCGCGACATACTGGTTCGGCTGGTGTACGGGTCGCGCATCGCCATCCAGGTGGGCATCATCTCGACCGTCATCGGCATGGTCGTCGGGACGCTCGTCGGTGCGGTCGCTGGCTACTACGGCGACTGGATCGACGACGCGCTCATGCGCGTGGTCGAGACGCTGTACGCCATCCCGTTCCTCGTGCTGGTCATCGCGTTCATGGCCGCGTTCGGCCGCGACCTCACGTTCGCGATGATAGGCGTCGGCATCACGACGATTCCGGTGTTCGCCCGCCTCATCCGTTCGCGCGTCGTCAGCGTCCGCGAGGAAGACTACGTCGAGGCCGCTCGCGCCTCGGGCGTCCGCGACCGCAACATCATCCTCAGACACGTCATTCCGAACAGCTTCGCGCCGGTGCTCGTGCAGGCGACGCTCCAGGTCGGCATCAGCATCCTCATCGTCGCCGGTCTCTCGTTCCTCGGGTTCGGTGCCCAGCCGCCCACGCCATCGTGGGGACAGATGCTGGCCCAGTCGCGCGGGTTCATGCTTCCCGACCCGTGGTTCAGCGTCTGGCCGGGCATCGCCATCCTCGTCACCGTGATGGGGTTCAACCTGCTCGGCGACGGCCTCCGCGACGCGCTCGATCCACGCATCAAGAACTGACCATGACGGAACCACTGCTACGAGTAGACGACCTCAGCACCCACTTCTACACGGAGGGGGGCGTCGTCCGCGCGGTCGACGGAGTGTCGTTCACGGTCGAAGAGGGCGAAATCGTCGGACTGGTCGGCGAGAGCGGCGCGGGCAAGAGCGTCGCGGTCGCCTCCGTCCTCCGCCTCATCGAGGCGCCCGGCGAAATCGTCGGCGGCGAGGTTTGGTTCCGGGACGAACTCCTGTTCGGCGTCGAGGAGGGACCGGACGGCGAGTTACGCCCCCGGGAGGCGATGCTGTCGAACCGCGAGATGCGCCAGCGAATTCGAGGCAGCGAGATAGCCATCATCTTCCAGGACCCGATGGAGAGCCTGAACCCGGTGTTCACCGTCGGCGGTCAGCTCCGCGAGGTGATCGAACTCAACCGGGGGCTGGACGAACGGGCGGCGAAAGCGGAGGCGATACGGATGCTCCGCGAGGTCGGCATCCCCGAACCAGAGGAGCGGTACGACAGCTACCCCCACCAGTTCAGCGGCGGGATGCGCCAGCGAGTCCTCATCGCGATGGCGCTGTCGTGCGAGCCGAGCCTCATCATCGCCGACGAGCCGACCACCGCGCTCGACGTGACCGTCGAGGGACAGATAATCGAACTCGTCGACGAACTCCAGTCGAAGTACGGAACGAGCTTCGTCTGGGTGACCCACGACATGGGCGTCGTCGCCGAGATATGCGACCGGGTGAACGTGATGTATCTCGGCGAGGTCGTCGAACAGGCGACGGTCGACGACCTCTTCTACGACACGAAACACCCCTACACCGAAGCGTTGCTCGACTCGATTCCGCGGCCCGACCAGACGATAGAGGAGCTGAATCCCATCAGCGGCGTGATGCCGGAGGCCATCGACCCGCCGCCGGGGTGTCGCTTCCACACGCGCTGTCCGGACGCACGCGAGGCGTGTACGCGCGTCCATCCCGACCTCCGTTCGGTGACCGACGAGGACGGACCCCACCGCGCGGCCTGCATCAAACACGACGCCTTCGACGTGGACTACCGGCAGAGCGACCCGATCGAGAACGAGACGCGGCGGCGATTCGACGACGACCTCGTCGCCGAGGGGGAGAGACGATGAGCGACGCCGCCACGCCGTCGTCCGCGGGCGAAGTGAACGACGGCGAGGAGCCGCTCGTCCGGGTCGACGGCCTGACGAAGCACTTCTCGAACCAGCAGGGCATGCTCGCGGGGCTGACGGTCGACGGCGACGGGGGCGGGTTCCCGGTGCGGTTCGACCGACAGAGCGTACGGGCCGTAGAGGACGTGAGCTTCGACATCCGCCGCGGCGAGACGCTCGGGCTGGTCGGCGAGTCCGGCTGTGGCAAGTCCACGCTGGCCCGCACGATTCTCAGACTCCTCGAACCGACGGCCGGGAGCGTGTACTTCAAGGGCGAAGACGTGGCGTCGATGGACGGCGAACGGTTGCGCTCGCGGCGCGCCGACATGCAGATGATATTCCAGGACCCCCAGTCGAGTCTCGACCCGCGGATGAAGGTCGGTCGCATCGTCGAGGAACCGCTGAAGGCCCACGGGATGCTGGACGAGGAGGGACGCGAGGACCACGCCCGGGAACTGCTCGAGAAGGTCGGACTCGACCAGCAACACTACAACCGCTACCCACACGAGTTCTCCGGCGGCCAGCGCCAGCGCATCAACCTGGCCCGGGCGCTGTCGGTCGAACCCGACTTCATCGTCTGCGACGAACCGGTGTCGGCGCTCGACGTGTCGATACAGGCCCAGGTGCTGAACACGATGCGTCGCCTCCAGCGGGAGTTCGGCCTGACCTACCTGTTCATCGCGCACGACCTGAGCGTCATCCGGCACATCTCCGACCGCGTGGCCGTGATGTATCTCGGCCAGCTGGTCGAACTCGCCGACAAGGAGGAACTGTTCGAGAACCCGCAGCATCCGTACACGCGGGCGTTGCTCGACTCGATTCCGGTTCCTGACCCGCGCGAGACCGGAACGCGCGGCGTACTGGAAGGCGACGTGCCCAGTCCCATCGACCCGCCGTCGGGGTGTCGGTTCCGCACCAGATGCCCCCGGCTCATCGCGCCGCCCGAGTACGACCTCGCCGACGAGGAGTGGGCGAACGTCCGACGGTTCGTGCGGGCGGTCGACCGGCGGTCGTTCGACGTCGACGAGACGGACCCCACCGAGACGTTCTTCGCCGACGCCACGCCCCGGGGGGACGCCGGACGCATCGTCGACGAGGCCATCGACCGCGTGCTGGCCGGCGACTGGGAGACGGCGAGCGAACTCCTGAACAAGTCGTTCGCCGAGCGGAGCATCTGCGCCCGCGAAGTCCCCGACTACGAGGTGCCGTCGGAGTACGGCGGCCGCCACTTCGCGGCCTGTCACCTTCACCGGTGAGGCTCTCCCGACCCCGAACGGCGGACGTCGCTCCCCGGCGCACGACGGTCGACGACGACGGTCGTCGCGTCGCTCGGCCGTCGGCCGTCGGTCGCCACGAAGGCGGCGATCTCGTGCTCGCCCGGCGCCGCGTCCTCCCGTTCCTGCTCGCCCGCTCGCTCGAACCGCGCGTCCCACGTCCGGCGGAATCGCTTGCGTTCGCGAGGCCGGAAGACGAACTCGGCGGACGTCGCCCGGCGGTACCGGGGTTCGTCGCTCGCTTCGAGCAGGCCGTCGACCGACCATCCCCACAGGCGGAGGCCGGGCGTCGAGACGGCCACGGGAACCGGTAGGCGGTTGCGGAACTCGATGTCTATCGCGATCGTGTCGCCCGGCCGGCAGCGACGGCGGTCCGTCGCGACGCTGACGGTGACCGCCCGGCGCGCGAGCGACTGCGGAACGAGCGCCCCGAGCGCCGACGCGAGGTAGTTGCGCCCCGGAAACCCGAAACGGTCGTCGTCAGCGTCGTTCATGCGTGTTCAGTGGAACGTTCGGGCGAGAACGACGGTCGGCCGTCCCGTCGCACTGACCGTCCCCGCCGTCCGGTGGTTCACCGGTACCACGGTCCCGCGTCAGTCAAATCTTCCGGGGGCGGAATCGAACGCGAGAGCGGACGCTCACGAGGACCGGTATCGACCGGACCAGTCCACCGGCCCGTGGTCGAGCGCCGTAATCCTCGCGCGCCAGTAGGGGAGGTTCCCGTCCGGCAGGTTCCACTCCACCTCGGCGTCGACGGGGACGAACATCCCGTTTCTGCGCCGGTAGTTCCTGAAATAGCCCGTCCACCGGGTCGGCTCGAAGCCACCGTCGACCCGCCGGTAACGGTCCTCGGCGACGACGCGCTCGACCGTGTTCCGGTCGTCGAAGTGGAAGACCAGCGAGACCGTGGTTCCGTCGTGGTCGAGCGTCGCCCGCGCCGACCGCCCGTCGATCGACTCCCACTCGACGCCCTCGGCCGGCAAGAGGGCCGTCGGGAACCAGACGCTCTCGGCGAGATACCGCATCAGTTCTCCGGCGTTCGTCTCCGGGGACGGTTCGGCCTCGGCCACCGTGACGGCCGAGAGAAGTCGGGCGCGAAGCGACCCCTCGCCGTCCCTGTACTGGTCGACGACGCGAACCGGGACGAACGGTGCCATCGCTATCGTGGCGTCCCAGACGAACCCCGGGGGGTCGACGGTGTAGTGCTGGGTCGCTTCGAGCGTTCGCCACGGCGCGTCCGCGTCGCCGAGTCGGAACTGGCCGCGCTGCTCCAGCCGGACCGTCCGCACGTACGGCTGGCCCTCTTCGAGGACGGTGTCGAAGTATCGCCGTACGGGGGCCGGTAGCCCCTCGACGTCGTCCCTCGTGAACGCGCGCTCCGAGCGAGCGTCGGCAGCTCCCAGCAGCTCCTCGACGAGTCTGGCACGGGAGCGCTCCAGTCGGAGCTTGGCGACGAGGACGACGCCGGCCACGAGCGCGGCGAGTCCCCCGACGACCGTCCGCCGCGAGACCGACGGTCGAACTCCCTCCCCTCCGACGTCCGCGTCTGGTGAGTCGATCGACGTCATCGTAGGTCCCGTCTACTCCGTCTCCCTCGCGTCGGATATACCCCGGAGTCGGTTCTCACCCGCCGCGAACCACCTCCGTCCCGGCCGGACGAAAGGAAGGCGTTGTCCCCGCCCCGACGGCCGCCGGACGGCGCTGCTCGGGAACGGCGTCGTCCGAGTCAGAATCGGAACCGCTATGAGCGGGCCCCCCGAGGTTCGGGCTCCATGACGAGCAGCGACACCGAGTCCCGAGGGGACCTCGACCTCGACGTCGGCTTCACCCTCGGTCTCGACCTGCCGTTCGAGAGGAGCGTCGAGTGGGCCGCCGACGTCGGGTTCGCGTTCGTGGAACTACTGCTCGACGGCCGGTACGCCCGCGAGCGCATCGCCGACCGGCGCGACGCGATGCGGGGGACGCTCGCCGACGCCGGGGTCGGCCTCGTCGTTCACCTCCCGTTCACCGTCGACCCCGGGTCGCCGTTCACCCCCGTCCGGGACGGCGCCGTCGCCGAGTTCACCGCCGGCATGGACCTAGCGGCCGGTCTCGGCGCGGAGACGGTCGTGTTCCATCCCTCCTCGGACGCCTGGGAGCTCGGCTGGACCGAGTCCGAGCGCCGCGAGTTCGTCCACGCGAGCCTCGACGAACTGATTCCCGCGGCTCGCGAACGCGGCCTGGTTCCCTGCGTCGAGAACGTCGTCTCCAGTTACTACGACGCGACCGCGTTCCCGGAACTGCTGGAGCGGTACCCCGACGCGTCGATGACGTTCGACACCAGCCACGCGCTGCTCGCCGGGATGGACGAGACCGAGATGGCGCGGTTCTGCCGCGAGCACGCCGACCGAATCGGACACCTCCACCTGGTCGACACCCGCGGCGGTGACGACGAGCATCTCCCCGTCGGGATGGGTCGCATCGACTTCGCGACGGTGTTCGCGGGTCTCGCGGACGCCGACTGGTCCGGCACGGCGACGCTGGAGGTCGGGACCGAGGACTACGACACCATCGCCCTCGGGAAGGACCACGTCGAGGAACTGCTGGCGACCGTCTGACTCCCGACCTCGTCGCCCGGCGGACGGCGACGGGCGTTCGCGCTCTCTCGACTGGGTCACGGCGCCTCGACGTGGCCGAACTCCAGCTCCCAGAGGTGTGCGAGTTCGCCGACGGCGGGCGTTCCCGGCGGTTCCTCCGCCGGCCGGGACGACGCCCGTCAGTTCGCGGCGCAGTTGTTCGGGCCGAGTTCGAGGTCCTCGGCGTCGTCGTCGAGCGGTTCGTCGCCCCAATTGATGTGTTTGATCCGCTGGTAGTTGTTGGGGGTGTCCGAGAGACTCTCGACGATAGTCTCGACGAACAGTTCCTCGTCGTCTGCTTCGACCAGGTGGAACAGTTCGTTGTCGGTGGCGAGACGCTCGAGCGTCGTCGCGAGCGGACGGACCTCCTCGTCGCTGAAGTGCCCGGGGAGGACGACGATGTCGTCGGGCAGGTCGGCGAGTCGCTGGAGGCTGTCGAAGAGGTCGTCCGCCGCCTCCCGAATCGCGTCCTCGCTACCGTCTTCGAGGTCGGGACGCCCGACGCTCCGGAGGAAGAGCGTGTCCCCCGACAGAATCGCGTCGCCGAACTCGAAGGAGGCGCTCCCGGGCGTGTGGCCGGGCGTGTGCAGGACGTCGAGTTCGCGGTCACCGACGGGTATCGTTTCCCCGTCCTCGAGCGGCGTGTACTCCTCGAGCGACCCGGCGTCGTCCTCGTGGAGGTAGTACGGCACGTCGAACCGATCGGCGATCTCTCGCCCGCCGCTGACGTGGTCGGCGTGGGCGTGCGTGTCGACCGCCCCGACGATTTCGAGGCCCCGTTCGTCGGCCATGTCGCCGTACTGCTCGACGTACTGGCTCGGGTCGACGACGAGCGCCTCGCCGTCGTCGAAGACGAGATACGAGATGCACCCGGTGCCCGGACGGACTATCTGGCTGACGCCGCGCTCGTCGACGTCGTAGGTCTGATGGACGCGCCCCCAGCCGCGCATCCCGTCGGTCATCGAACGCGCGTCGTACCCTCGCTCGTTCAGGAAGCCGGCGGCGTCGGACGACGTGATTCCGCCGACGCAGACGACCGCGATCTCCTTCTCCTCGGGAATCTCGTCGAGCGCCGCTTCGAGGCCCGAGAAATCCCCGTCGAGCAGTTCGTCGTAGATGGGAACGTTGTGGCTTCCGTCGATGGCCCACTCCTCGTAATCGTCCTCGTTGCGGACGTCGAGTACGAACAGGTCGTCGTCGTCGCGTCGTTCGGCTACTTCGCTCGGAGCGATGTCGGGCGATTCGAATTTGGTATTGCTCATTCTGTGCACTACTATTGGCTCGCCACGTATAAAGAATTCGCCCGATGAGAGAGGATGGAGGATAGACGGGATAGCGGTCGGAAAGGTGGACATTCAGATGACCGACGAAGAAGTATAGTGCAAAATTGGAAGAACAGTGCGATAAATCTCCCGTCAGCCCTCACCGTCGCGCCCGAACGCGGCCGGGAGCACGGCGGTCAGTCCACCGCCGCGTCGGCGCGCCAGCGAGAGGGCGAATCGACCGGTGCTGGACTCACGACCGTCACCCGTCGAACTTTCCGTTCAGGACCTTCGCCGCCGTCAGGACGGGGTCCCAGGTGGGACTGAACGGTGGGGCGTACGCGAGGTCGAGGTTCTGTAGCTCGGTGACCGTGAGGTCGGCGTGAAGCGCCGTGGCGACCGTGTCGATGCGTTTCACGCCCTCTCGTCCCACGATGCTCCCGCCGAGAACGCGCTCCGTCTCCCGGTCGGCGACGAGGGTCACGGTGAGGTCCTCGGCACCGGGGTAGTAGCGTGCGCGCGACGACGCCGTAATCTCGACCGAGACCGGGTCGAACCCGGCGTCGCGAGCCGTCTCCTCGTCGAGGATCCCCGTCCGTGCTGCGCTGAGGTCGAACGCCTTGACGATCGCCGTGCCAGCGGTCTCGCCCACCTCCGTCGGCGCTCCGGTCACCGTCTGGCCGATCGCACGGCCGGCGCGGTTGGCGGTCAGCGCCAGCGGGACGTGGTCCGGTTCGCCGGTGACGACGTTGGTCGTCTCCGCGCAATCTCCGGCCGCGTAGACGTCCTCGTAGTTCGTTCGCCCGTACTCGTCGGTGGCTATCGCGCCCGTCTCGCCGATCTCGATGCCGGCCCGTTCGGCGAGTTCGACGTTCGGCGCGACGCCCACGCCGACGACGACGATGTCCGCTGGCACCGTCTCGTCCGCCGTCTCGACGGCGGTGACCGCACCGTCGCCGGCGAACCCCTCGACGGGCGTGTCGAGACGGAGTTCGACGTCCTGCTCCCGGAGGTGGTCCTCGACGGCGGTGGCGACCGATTCGCCGAACGGCTGGAGGACGTGCGGCAGCATCTCGAACAGGCGGACGTCGAGACCGCGTCCGGCGAGCGCTTCGGCCATCTCGATGCCCACGTAGCCGCCGCCGACGATCGCCGCCGTCTCCGGCGCGGCGTCGCCGACGTAATCGTGAATCGCGCCCGCCTCGTCCATGTCGTGGATGGTGAACACGCCGTCGCGGTCGAACCCCTCGAACGGCGGTTCGATCGCGCTGGCGCCGGTCCCGACGAGCAGGTGGTCGTAGGGCTGCTCGAACCGGTCTCCGTCCGCGGACACCGTCACGGTCCTTTCTTCCGGATTTATCGCGACGACCTCGTGGTTCGTCCGGACGTCGATGTCCCGTTCCGTCCGGAACTCTTCGGGGGTTATCTGGACGAGATCGTCCAGCGACGCCACCTCCTCTTTCACGTAGTAGGGCATGCCGCACGCGGCGTACGACACCCAGTCGCCCCTCTCGAACGCGACGACGTCCAGGTCCGGGTTCTCCCGCCTCGCCTTGCTGGCAGCGCTCATTCCGGCCGCGTCACCACCGACGACGACGAACGTATCGACCATACTGGGCGTACGTGGGGATACCGCTAAGGACTGGTGGTCGTTCGCGCGTCTCCGGAAGAGCCGAAAGCGTGGAGACGTCTCGGGCCGTCGTTACGAGCATGAGCCCCGACTGGCGATCCCGCATCCGTCACAGACGCGAAGAGAAAGACGAGTACTTCGGCTCGAATCCCCACTCGCCGATTCCGTCCGACGAACGCGCGTCGTTCGACGGGCTCTCGTACTATCCCGTCGACGAGTCCTACCGGTTCGAGCTACCGCTCGACGAACACGACGACAGAGAGACGGTGACGGTCGGGACCAGCACCGGCGGCGAACAGGAGTATCTCCGCTGGGGCGAGTTCCGGTTCGAGGTGGACGGCGAGGCGGTCACGCTCCAGGCGTACAAGAGCGACCCCGACGACGACCGTCTGTGGGTACCGTTCCGCGACGCGACCAGCGGCGAGGAGACCTACGGGGCGGGTCGCTACCTCGACCTGGAAGCCGCCAGCCACCGGACGGACGAGGGGACGTGGATTCTCGACCTCAACGAGGCGTACAACCCGACCTGTGCGTACTCGGAACAGTACGAATGTCCCCTTCCGCCGACCGAGAACTGGCTCGACGTCCCCGTCGAGGCGGGCGAGAAGGCGTACCACTAGCTACCGCCACCTTCGCAGTGCACGCCGAGACCGGATTCGACGCCACGTCGGGCCTCGCTCTCGCCGTCGACGTCGATAGAACGCTAGCGGGTCTCCGCGTCGAGTGCCGCGTCGTAGCGCCTGGCGACGAGTTCGACCCACCCCAGTTTCAGCCCCATCGAGAGCGCCGTCGCGAGCGCCGCACGGACGGGCTTTCGGGCGTACGCGGCGGCCAGCGCGTAGGCGAACGCGGGCACGTTCACCGTGTTGAGGACGTTCGGCCACCCCAGTCCCAACGAACCGTTGCCCGCTTCGATCCACCACCGTTCTGCGCGCACCGCTCTCGTCATCAAGCTATCGGTGTCCGGGTCCGGCGGGCCGAACGCGACCGGATTGACGACGGTCGCGAGCACCGCCAGGGCGACCAGCCGCCGGTCCCGGCGATAGAGCGCGAACACCAACAGCGGCGAGACGAGCAGGCGCGACCAGCCGCTCTTCGGATTCGAGTGCCGTTCCCAGAACGCGTTTTCGAGCCGACCGCGAAGCGGCGCGTCCGGTTCCGTGTCCATATCACGGCTACTACCGCCCCGACGATAACTCGTTCCGTCGCTTCGCGGTCGCTGCGGCGGACGACGGCACCGTCGGGCCGCCGGCGTCGGCAGCGTTGGCGAACGGTCGTCGCGCCGGCGAATCGTCGATCGGTCCGGTACTCGGCGTCGCTGCGACTTCGGACCGAGGTGCGGTCACGGTCGGCTCTCGCCGAACGGTCGGCACGCCGCTTTCATCGCCGCTCGCTTCGAAAAGGTCAGCACCATTCCGAGGCCGACGATACCGGCCGCGAGTGCGGAGTGCTGGACGTACCACGGAGCGCCCTCTACTCGCAGTACGGCGTACGCCGACAGTACGAGGAACAGTCCGGCCAGCGAGAGCAGCGTCTCCCCGACCCGCGTTTGATACCAGTTCACGGGGTCCAACGCCCCATCCGCCAAAGCACCACTCTCTCCCATCGTTACCACCGGTTCGACGTACAGTATAATACCATATGAATCTATACTTGATATTCGTCATCGAAAGCGGTCGAATCTTCCCCGGTCCGAGCCTCGTCGAGCGACTCACCCTCCGGTGTCGAGCACCGTCTCGTAGACGTGCTGGAGACGGTCGCCCATCCGAGAGAGGCTCACCTCCTTCGCGGCCGTCCGACCGTTCGACGGGCGCGGCGCGGAGAGGATATCGACGAGGCCGGTCACCAGTTCGGCATCGGACTGACAGACGTACGAGGGGGAGACTCCCGACAGTCGCTCGCGGACGTCACCGACGTCCGTCGCGACCACCGGAAGATTGCAGGCGAGCGCCTCCTTGACCGCGTTCGGCGAACCCTCCCAGCGCGACGTCACGAGGAGGACGTCCGCCGCGTTCATGTACAGCGGCATGCGCTCGTGTGGAACGTCGAAGACGGTCTGAATCTCTATCGGTACGTCGGCGTCGAGACACTCCCGTGCAGCGGCGACGACCCGCTCGGCGCGCGGATAGTTCTTCACCTCGCGGTGCGGTGGGTACGGGTAGAGGACGTGTCTGTTCGCGGGGTCCCAGCGTACCGCGGCTTGCGCCTTCTCCTGTGGCATCGGACGGAACTGGTCGGTGTCGACGCCGTGGGGCACGACGTAGCAGTCCTGGTCGAGTTCGCGTGCCATCGCCTGCGACATGACGACGACCGCGTCGCACCAGCGGGAACAGAGCTTGCTCACCCAGCCGTACTTTCCGAACAGGTCCGTCCCCCAGAGCGAGAGCACCACCGGCAAGTGCGTCTGTGCGAGCGCGAACGGCGCCGTCAACCCGTAGTTAGCGTGGACGAGGTCGTATGAATCGGGCACGTGCGCTCGCACCTGCGGATAGAACCGGAGATAATCCAGCACGGACCTGTTCCCTGCCACTTCTTCGCGGACGTGTTCCCCCGGCGGCGTTATCGTCGTACAAGCGGTGTCGTTCGCTTCGAGCGCCTCTATCTGCTTGCGATAGAACGCGTCGTTTGCACTCGCGACGAGCTGCAGGGCTCTCATCGGGCCTGTCACCTCCTCCCTGGTACCGCACGCCTGAACGCTGGTTTCTGCACGGGCAGAGCGTCGCGCTCGCCGAGTTTTGTTATATGTAACTTATCGGTAGTTATCGTCGTTAGGAGAAGTGAGGTAAATTTAGTCCGGCGACAGAGATGGGCGATTATATCGAGGTGGCGACGTGTGACGCTTCGTCTCCACCGGCAGTTCGTAGCTACGGTGGCGAGAGGCGGCTCCGTCGTCCGCGAACGAATCCTGACGCTCGAACGGCCTTCCTCGGTCGGGGTCGTCCACACCCACGTCCGGACTGGTTGGTCGAACGGTCGGCATCGACCGCGTTCGAAACTACCTGCGGGGACAGACGGAAGGAGACTCGTTCGATCCGCCGAGAGCGACGGCCCGTCGACGGGGTCGCGACGCGTTCGGCGCAGCCCCTCGCACTGCTCGCCGGGGGACCGCTCCGGACTCGCGAGACCCCACCGACGTTTCCTCCCTCGACGGACGATACGGGGGCAGAGCGTCCCTACTACAGCCCTCCGACGCCGTGCCCTCGCGTAATCGTCTCGTACGCCCGTCGAAGCACGACCATAACAAAGCCGTAACCCGGCGTCGTGGCGGATGGCTTTCGTTACCATGACGGTTCTACCACAGACTCGCGACCCGCCCGGATCGAGCGACCGCAACGACGGCTGCGATACGGCCACCGACGGCGGTGAGAGGCCCGGATGACGGGGGTCGTCACGCTCAGCGTCGAAATCGAACTCGGATGGGGCTATCACGACCTCGACCACGACGGCCGCGTGAGCGAAGACCGCGAGCAGGAGGACGTCGCGCTCGACAGGCTTCTGGACCGCTGTGACGAACTCGACGTTCCGTTCACGTTCGACGTGGTCGGACACCTGTTCCAGGACCGCCTGCCGGCGTACGACTCGCCCCATCCCGATGGCTGGTTCGACGGCGTCCCGGACGGTCCCGACCCGGCGTTCTACGCCCCCGACATGATAGAGCGGCTCAAGCGGACCGACGTCGACCACGAACTCTGCACGCACACGTACTCTCACGTCCTCTGTTCGCAGGTCGACTCCGACGTGGTCGCGTGGGACCTCCAGCGGGCGGCCGACGTCCACCGTGCGGCGGGCGAGCCGGCGCCCGTATCGCTGGTCCCGCCTCGTCACTCGCCACCGCCGCGGGACGTCCTGCACGACGCCGGCATCGAAATCGTTCGGACGGTCGGCTACGACCGCGAACCGGGGAGAGTTCGCAAACTCCGTCGCCTGCTGTTCGAACCGCCGCCGCCGAAGGCGCCGCGTCTGGTCGACGGCGTCGTCGAGACGTACTGCGCGCCGTTCACGACGCTGACCGCGTCGTCGCTCGCCTCGGGGTCGGAACCACCGCTAGCGGCGTTCCGGAGCGTCCCCCGCCGACTCCGTCAGCGTCTCCACGAGCGCTATCTGACGCGAGCGGTCGAGACGGCGGCCGAGCAGGACTCGTACACCCACCTCTGGTGTCATCTCCACGACATGGCGAACGACTCCCAGTGGCCCCCCATCCGGGCGTTCCTCGGGACGCTCGCGGAACTGCGTGACCGCGGCGCGGTCGAGATCCTGCCGATGGTGGCGCTCAACGACCGCGTCCGCGGCCGGACCGGCGAGACCGACCGCCAGTCCGACGACCGCGTCGTTCCGTCCGTGAAGACGCCGTGAAGACGAGCGCTCGGCCGCCGCGGGTCCGACCACGGTCCCCCTCGCGGAGTCCGGAGTACGCTCGCTCTCGCAAGCGATTGCGCCGACGGTACCCGCGCCGTCCGACCGTCGCGCCGGACTCCTTCGGTCCAGCGCGCTCGACGGCGAGACGTATATCAGAGATAACACTTTAGTAGCTGGCTGTCGTGACCGTTCGAGAATGAGCCAGCACACCTCTCGCCGGCAGTTTCTGGCTCTGGGGGTCGGCACCGTCGTCGGGGGACTGCCCAGCGACACCGCACTTCAGAGCGTCGACGCCGAACGGGACGATACGTCCGGGACGCAGTCCGGCGACGCGAGGAGCCAGATTCTGACCAACCTGCCGAACGCCGACGGGCCAGTCGACCTGCGTGGCGCTATCTACATGCCGGCGCGGGCGTTCAACCGGTACCAGATGTGGAAGGACTACGACCGCGCGGTCATCGAGCGCGACCTGGGGTACGCCGCTCGCCTGAACCTCAACGCCATCCGGACGTGGCTGAGTTACACCTACTGGCTCGAAGACCCCGAGGGCCACGAGGAGCGACTCGAACACTTCCTTGACGCCGCCGCCGACCGCGACATGCGCGTGGTCATCGGCCTCCACGACAGCATCGGCCACGAACCGACGTACGAGAACCTGGTCGACGACGACCCGCTGACGGCCGTCCACACGTTCTCGCCCGCGACCCGGACGATGCGAAACGAGCGGCTCTGGACGAAACCGCGGGAGTACATTCTGTGGTTCATGCGGCGGTACCGCAGCGACTCGCGGCTGCTCGCCATCGAGTTGACCAACGAACCGGGCTGGGACCGAAAGGACGTAACGTTCATGGCGAAGATGGCGAACACGCTCACCGCCTACCGGGGCGACATCCCGCTGACGGTGGGGGCGACGAGCCTCACGAACAACACCCGCTATCTCGACTGGGGGATGGACGTCCTGCAGTTCCACTACAACTTCGCACAGACGCCCGCCCAGTATCGCCGGACGCTCCGACTGGCGAACCGTATCGCGGACCAGGTCGACGCCCCCGTCTGGCTGTCGGAGTGGCAGCGCATCCGCGCCGGTGAGGGGTTCTTCGCGAACGTGGACGAGGAGTCGGCGGTCCCCGATTATTCCTCGCTGGCGCCGATAATCGCGGACGCGGGCATCGGGAACTTCTTCTGGTCGCTGATGGTGAAACCGGCGTACTCGGTCCGCCTCCGGCGGATGGGCGTCATCAACGGCGTGTTCCACGAGGACGGGGCGGTCTGGAGCGAAGACGACGCCCGCGCCATCAAGGCCATGTCCGGCGACCCGACGTTCGAGGGACGCGAGCGACGCGAGTTTCCGGAGTGGGCCGCGAAGATCAAACCCGGCCGACGTGACGTCGAGATGCCGGGGACGGAGTACCCCCGGTGAGACCGTCACGGCAGCGTGGAACTGGCGGGCGTCACGATGGGGCGGTACGGCTTCGGCCGCGTCGGAAGTCGAGGTCCGTCCGCGGCGGTTCGAACGCGACGTCGTTTCGGCTGATCGGGTGGCGAGCGGACACTCCCGGCGCTACCGTCTCGTTCTGCCGCGCTGTAGTCCGCTGCAGATTTTCCCGCCCGTGGCTACGGTTTCGCATGATGGCAGCGCCGTAGTTCTCGTCGAAGTAGTTGTTCCCGGTCGTGACCCGACTGCTCGCGTCGTCGACGGTGATCGCGATGATGTTGCGCTCGAAGCCGGACTTCCTGACGGAACTTCGGGTCGCGTTCCAGAACGCTATTCCCTCGGCGTTGTGCGATACGTTCATCCGTCGAATCGTGACCCCAGACGCGTTGCGAACGAGCATCCCTCGATTCCACTCGGTCAGGGTCACCGTCCGAACGGTGACGTTCGACACCGATCGCGGGTGCGTGATTCGAATGCCGGTGGAGTTCGTCACGCCCCCGCCCCCCACCGTGTGACCGAACCCGTCGAGCGTGACGTTGCTCGAACGAATGACGATACAGCTATCCGAGAGTCCCACCGCGCCGCCGACGTTCCGCCTGAGCGCGTACCGACCGGGTTCCGTGATCGTCGTGCACTGGGTAATGTTCGTGAACGTCGGTGACGAGTCGGTCGAGACATCGCCGGTTCCGTCGGACGAGTCCGTGATGGTGCCGATCGCTACGATTCCGCCGGCAACGAGGACGCCCAGCACGAACGCTCCGAGTAGCATCCATCGCTGCCGGACTGCTCCGTCGGATGCCGCCATCGAGAATCAGTCGTTACGACGTCAGGTGCCAAAAAGTTACACTTCGTTCTCGCGGTGAGGCGTACGCTGCGGTTGCAGTAATCGGTCCGTGAACCACGGGCGTCGGGTCGTCGAGGCGTTCGAGCCTGCCGCCGCGGACTCGACGCCACCGCCGTCGCTCCCCCTCGTTCCGTGCTTCTCGATACTACGATGGCCCGTCGGGGGCCGCGGCGTAGCACCGTAGGCGGCCCCTACCACGGAAACGAAGCCCGCTTCGTGGGGAGCACCGTCGGCTCTCGTTGTGTGTTCGAACCTCGTACGACTCGCCGTACGTTCCGGTCGCTCCCCCGCTGATTGAAGCGCCAGCCGGGATAGAACTATTCCCGAACCAACGGTTTTCGGTTGTGGAGACGACCGTTGTAACTAGCGTTTACTGCGTAACTATTGGCCTCAGGAGACTCATAACGAAGTGTGAACCCCTCTTCGACCAGAGTGCGCTATGCGAGAAAACAACGGAAATCATAGCAAGGTTAAGCGCAGAGGCTATCTAAAAGGAATCGCAGCGGCAGGAATGAGCGTGGGTGCTGTCACCCAGCTTTCCGACTCGGCGAGCGCGGCATCGGACGACGTCGTGCACGCGGACGGGGAGAGCGTCTATCTCGTCTTCGGTGCGGACACGTCTTCGACCGACCTCGAATCGTGGGTCGAGAATCACAAGGGCGACATCGCAGCGAGCTCACAGCAGTCCTCGTCGGAAGTCATCCAGTATCAGAACGTCTCGCAACTGAACGTCAACGAGCAGGGCAACGCCGTCGCCATCTCCATCGACGGTGGCGACGCCGAGGCCATCCAGCGGACGTACCAGAACAACCAGAACACCCAGCAGGGCAGCGCGCAGTCGATAAACGCGAAGAAGGAGACGAAGGAACAGACGTTCAGCGGTGTCGGGAACGCGTACGTGGTCTTCGCCGAGGAAACGGAGTGCCGGGAGTTCTCGGGATGGGTCGTCAGCGACGACGCGTACGAGAGCGAGCAGTCCGCCGAGGCAGATATCGACCAGACGCAGGTGGTCGAACAGTTCAACTACAACAGCCAGAGTACCGCAGTCGCGATCGCAGAGGACAGCAGCTACTCCCGGGCGTACCAGCGAAGCTACCAGGAGAACAACAACCTCCAGTCCGCCGAAGCGCTGGCAGCGAACGCCGGTGACGGCGACTCCCAGAACGCCGACTCGTCGGTCGACCAGTGGCAGGACGTAAACCAGCTGAACGTCAACGAACAGGGCGTCGCGGTCGCCGTCGCAGTCGGTGACGGAAGCGTCGCGAAAGCGTGGCAGATAAGCTGCCAGTTCAACGTGAACAAGCAGGTTGCCAGCGCGACGGCGATCAACTTCGAGCCGAAGACGATGTCGGAGGTCACCGCGAGCGCCGACATGAACGGCGACTTCTCGGACTCGGACGTGACGCGTTCGAAGGACGGTTCGGAGCAGTCGAACCAGCAAGTCGCGTCGGCCGACATCGACCAGGTCCAGAGCGTCGGCCAGGAGAACATCAACATACAGAACGCGGCCATCGCCGTCGCCCTCGAGGATAGCCAGGCGACGGCCACGCAGGCCAGCTACCAGGGCAACTTCAACGCGCAGATCGCGTCGGCGACCGCGGTGAACGTCGAGGACGGTCGGTACAGCGCGTCCAAAGTGATGGACGGCACGGACGCGAAGGGCGACGAGTCCTGGGCGGTCGCCTACGAGAACGGTGGCGACCAGGCCAACCAGCAGACGGCCGACGTCGACATCACGCAACTGCAGCTCATCGAGCAACTGAACGTCAACGAACAGTTCAGCGCGATCGCGTTCGCCACCAACTGCGGTAACGCGTCGGCGGAACAGGTCAACTACCAGGTGAACGAGAACGTGCAGATCGCCGAAGGGACCGCGACCAACGAGGGCGGCGACGATAGCCAGGACAGAACGTGGAACGTCGGTCGACGCTACGTACCTCAGCGATTGTAGGACCGCCTCGGCCTACCCCGCCGGTAGAACCGCCCTTTTTGAGGGATGTGACGAGGGCGAGGTGATGGTACCAGACTCTAGGTGGTTTTCGACCGCCAGGCCCTCGTCACAGTGACGGTTCTGTAGATCTGGTAAGTACTTTCTGGATCGCCAGACGGGAGTAGGGTCGCTCACGTCGGGACGTAGGCGTCACGTACTGCACTTCAGCCGTCCCCTGAGGAGGTCGGCCGTCCCGGTCGCGAACCGACCTCCGTCGCCGTTCTCCGGTGTGCCACCGCCTCGACGGGCTCGAACGTGCCGGGTCTGGGAAGCTTCGAACGTCGGGTTACGTCTCCGTTTCGTCGTCGGCTGACCGCCGGGCGAGCGGTCGTCTGAGCGGAGAGTCGGCGTTCGTACGGCCCGGTCGCCCGCAGACGCCGGCGTCGTCTCCGGCCCGCTCGACGCCGGGGCTGAGCCGATGGAGCTCCCACGTCGCCTCGTGACCCGTCTCCGCGCGGTGGTCTTCGATGCGGGAACGGGCCGTCGCGAGCCTGGTAAACGTCTCTTCGAGCTCGCACGCCGGGCACGTCACCGTCGCGCGCTTGCTTGTCATCGCACGAAACGACGACTGGAAGCCGGATAACCCCGTCGGGTCGACGGCGGAGGCGGGCGGGAAGACGGACCGACGGTCGGTCGTCGACGGGACAGTCAGCCACCGTCTACGGCGACCCACACCGGGAAGTGGTCGGACGCTCGCTCGGCGACCGCGCGACGGTCCTCGTCCGTCGGCCAGCCGACGCCGGACGTCCGCACGGTGAACTCCGTCGACGGCAGGATGTAGTCGGCCCGCGTCGGCCCGCGGGAGAGAACGCCGGTCGCGCGAGCGGTGCCGCGCTCACGACCCCCCGGACTGGACGGGGTCGTCACAGTCACCCGCGGATTGTCGAGCAGATAGCGCGTGATCGCGTCGTCGGTCACCGCCCCGCCGGGTTCGGCGTTCATGTCGCCGAGCACGACGAACCGCTCGTCGGTCGCCAAACCGCCCTCCAGGCCGTCGTCGTCGTACGGATAGTCCGCGTCGGTGACGTAGTCGCCGAGGAAGCGAATCTCGTCGTGACACCGCGGGGCGTTGAGGGTCTCCATGCCGTCCGCGAGCGGCGGCGACGGGTGTGCGACGACGGCGTGGACCGTTCCGGTGGGAAACTCGATCGGCACGTCCGCGACCGTCTTCGCGGGGAGTCGAAACCGCTCGCGCTCGTCGGCGGTGAGGTACACGTCGCCGTCGGAATCGGTGGGAATCCGGTGACGCGGGAGGTCGGTCCAGCGAAACTCCCGGAAGGTACGGACGCCGTCGGCGTCGATGGGAAACCGACTGTACAACGCCATCGCGTATCGCCCCGGGTACGGGGCGTAGCTGAAACAGTCCCGGGCGTAGGCGTCGGTTCCGGGTTCGACGCCGAGTCCGTCCTTCCCGACGTCCATCCCGCTCGGGATGCCGGTGTTACACCGCGGGGCGAACCACGTCTCGAAGTCGACCCCCTGGAGGTCCGGGACCTGGGGCGTGCGGAGATAGTTCTCCAGGAACGCCGCCGCGTTGTGCGTCCGTTCCCACCCCTGCACGAAGTTGTCGTCCATCTCGTTGACCAGGAGAACGTCCGGCGTCGGCAACCGCTGGACCATCTCGGCGGCCGCCTCCAGTTGGTCGGTTCCCTCGCGCTGGACCTTCTCCGTCGTCAACCGTTCGACGTTGTACTGAGCGAAGACGTGCTCTCCCATCCGTCTCACCGTCTCCCGTACTACCCGGACGCTCGACAACCCATCGGCGGTTCCGGTTCGGGCCGTCGCCGACTCCCGGCTCTCCTCGTCCGTCGCCTTCGGCCCCGAAACGGTCGTCGAGACGAGGAGCGGACCGTCGCTACAGCAGGGCGCCGGCGACGATCCACGCGAGAAACAGGACGGCGGTCCAGAGGAGCAACTGGAGTATCAGAAACCATCGGAGGTAGAGGGTGGATTGGCTCGGTCCCACGGTCGTTCCTCGGTACTGCGACGGTTAAGTATGGAGTCGCAGCCTCGACGGAACGCTCCCGTTAGCGGTTCGCCCCCGATATATTCCGTACGTAACGGGGGTCGCGCTCTCGCCGAACGGCGGCACGTCGTCGAACGCGATGTCGGTGCGACCGGACGACGACGCCGTCGACCGCCGAGCGAGTCCTCGCCGGGCGGGGCTACCCTCGCAGGTACTCGCGGGCGATGGCTCCCCTCCGGGAGTCCCCGGGACGAGAGCGGTGCGTCGGCGCCGAGGCCGGAGCTACTTTACCGGGTGCGCCGTCTTGACCGGTGTGTCCAGTAATCGCGAACCGGACGACGATTCGTCCCCGAGCGCGGTCGCGCGGTCGTGTATCGACGCCGGAATCGAGGCGGCGCATCCGGCGACCGTCGTCGGGGACTCGGTCGCGCTCACCGGTGACGAACTCACCGTCGACGGTACGGTCTACGACCTCTCGTCGTACGAAGACGTCGTCGTCCTCGGCGGCGGGAACGCCGCCGGGACGGTCGCCGCCGCGCTCGAATCGATACTCGGCGAGCGCCTCACCGACGGCGTCGTGGTCACGGACGTCCCGGAGCCGACGACGACTATCGACGTCGTCGACGGAAGCCATCCGGTACCGGACGAGCGGGGACTGGCCGGCGCGGAACGGATCCTCGACCGCGCCGGCGAGGCGACCGCGGACACGCTCGTGCTCGGCGTCGTCACGGGCGGCGGGAGCGCCCTGCTTCCAGCGCCTGCCGGCGACGTCACGCTCGACGACCTCCAGACGGTCACCGACGACCTGCTCGGCAGCGGCGCGACGATTCACGAGATCAACGCCGTGCGAAAACACCTTTCGGCGATCAAAGGCGGCCGACTCGCGGCCGCGGCGGCGCCGGCGACCGTCGTCGGACTCGTGTTCAGCGACGTCGTCGGCGACGACCTCGACGTCGTCGCGAGCGGGCCGCTCGTTCCGGACGCGTCGACGTTCGCGGACGCGCTCGACGTCGTCGACCGCTACGACGTGGCGCTGCCCCCTCGCGTCGAGCACCACCTCGAACGGGGCGTCGACGGTGACGTCGCCGAGACCCCGGCACCCGGCGCGGACGCGTTCGCGACGGTGGACGTGCACGTCCTCGCGAACGGACTGACCGCGCTGACGGCCGCCGGTGACGCGGCGGCCGACCGCGGCTACACGCCCCTCGTCCTCAGTTCGCGCGTGCGAGGCGAGGCGCGCGAGGCGGCCAAAACGCACGTCGGAATCGCGGAGGAGGTTCGCGCCACCGGGCATCCGATCGCGCCGCCGGCGGTCGTGCTCTCCGGCGGCGAGACGACGGTGACGCTGTCCGACGACGCCGGTGCCGGCGGGCCGAACCAGGAGTTCGCGCTCAGCGCGGCGATCGAACTCGATGCCGACGGCGTCGTCGTCGGGAGCGTCGACACCGACGGTATCGACGGCGCGTCCGACGCTGCCGGCGCCATCGTCGACGGGGAAACGACCGAGCGGACGTCGATGGACGCACGGGCGGCGCTGGCGGCGAACGAGGCCTCCCCGTTCCTCGAAGCCGCCGGCGCGCTCGTCGAAACGGGGCCGACGGGGACGAACGTGAACGACCTGCGCGTTCTCGTCGTCGCCGACGCGGAGGAGGGAGGCGAGTCCGGTTCCCGTTCGGACTGCTCGCAGGGACCGCTCCAGTGACCGGGTCGGCGGTCAGCCGAACGCGCTGACGACGTTCTGGAGGATGACGATCCACGCGATACTCGTGACGCCGAGGACGAGCGTACCGGCCGTCCAGGCCTGGTAGGCGGTCGCGGCTTCCATGTCGGAGAACTCGGTGATGATCCAGAAGTACGAGTCGTTGGCGTGACTGACCGTCATGCTACCGGCGCCGATGGCGAGGACGGCGAAGACGCGTCCCCACTGGGACGCGAGGCCGAGCGGACCGAGGAGCGGGGAGACGAGGCTCGCGGTGGTGAGAATCGCGACCGTCGACGACCCGAGCGCCGTCTTGAGGGCGGCGGCGATGACGAACGCGGCGACGAGACCGATGCCGAGTCCGCCGAACGCGTTGCTGATGAACTCCTTGAGCGGGAGCTTCGAGAGCACGTTTCCGAACGCGCCGCCGGCCCCGGTGACCGCGATGATGACGGCGGCGTCCGTCAGGCCGTCGCTCACCCACTCGTCGGTGACCGCCTCGGTGAGTTCGGGGACGACCGTGAAACTGGTGAAGGCGCCGATGATGAGTGCGACGGCCGGGTCGCCGAAGAACAGCAGCCAGTTCTGGAGCGGACCGGAGACGAAGGCGGGGTCGTCCGCGCTGGGATACGAGGCGACGCTGCCGATCGTGATGAGGACGATAGGGAGGAGGATGGGTGCGAACGACTTCGCTGGTGTCGGGAGCGTGCCGTACTCCGCTTTGACGTCGTCCATCGTCATGTCCGGGTCGGGGTCGACGTGATAGCGCGAGGCGACGGTCGTCGCCCACTTTGCCCCGACGAGCGTGATCGGGACGCTGACGGCGAGACCGGCGAGCATGACGAGGCCGACGTCGGCACCGAGGATGCCGGCGGCGGCGATGGGGCCGGGCGTCGGCGGGACGAAGACGTGGGTGACGTAGAGGCCGCTCGCGAGGGCGACGCTGATGGTCGCGAGCGAGAGTTTCGAGCGCTCCGCGAGAGAGCGGCCGAGGCCGGAGAGGATGACGTACCCGGAGTCACAGAAGACGGGGATGCTGACGAGGCTGCCGGTGACCGCCATGACCTCCGGGGTGTTCTCCTCGCCGATGAGGCCGAGGATGGTCTCCGCGATGACGATCGCGGCACCGGATCGTTCGAGCGCGGTACCGATGATGGTGCCGGCGAGGATGACGATGCCGATGTAGCCGAGGACGCTGCCGAAGCCGTCCGTGACGAGCGTCGCGGTCCTCGTCGGGTCGAGTCCGGCGATTAGGCCGGTCGCGTAGGCGGCGACGAGGAGCGTGAGGAAGGCGTGGAGGTCGAGCTTTGCCGTCGCGAAAACGATGAACCCGACCGCCGCGAGCAGTAGCAGTATCAGTGGAAGACCGTCTACCATTTGCGGAACACCACCGACCAGAAATAAATAAACGTTATCTAACGATGTTAATAGTTGTACTCGACGACGATAAGGATAATTCCAAACAAATCCTCCTCTTTCTCTCGTGGCCTACGAAAGGGTCGCACAGCATCGGTCGACGATATCCACACGACGAGGGCCGGAAACGGCGTGCAGCGGCGTTCTGTTTCCGAGTTTCCCGCGCCGGAATCGAGAGACGGCTTCGACGGCGGAATCGCAGAGGTGCGGTCGGTCAGTCCACGGTCGGAACTACCGGAGAAATCGAGGCGTATCCACTCCCTTAACCCGCCGCCGGACGTCCATCGAACCACCCGATGACGTCGAGTCGTAACCCGGTCGTTGGTCGCCTCCGAGACGCAGTTCACGGGCTCCGGGGCGACGGTCGCGGCTGGATCCTGTTCTCCGTCGCGCTCGGTTGGGCGTTCACGCTCGGCCTCCGCTTCCTCGTTCCGGCGCTGTTGCCGCAGGTGAAGGAGGCCTTCGACGTCACCAACGCAACCGCCGGACTCGCCATCACGTCTCTCTGGGTCGGTTACGCCGTCATGCAGTTTCCGGCGGGCGTGCTGGTCGACCGGTTCGGAGAACGGACGCTCCTCACGGCGAGTCTCTGTCTCTCGGGGGTGAGCCTCTGCCTGCTCGGACTCTCCCCGGTGTTCGTCGTCTTCTTCGCGGCGAGCGCGGCGTTCGGACTCGGCTCCGGCATCTACGGTCCGAGCCGCGGAACCGTCCTCTCGCGCACGTTCACGGCGAACGCCGGCGCGGCGTTCGGCATCACGCTCGCCGTCGGGAGCCTCGGCTCCGCACTCCTGCCGAACGTGGCGACGGCCGTCGTCGGCCGGGTCGGCTGGCGGTTCGTCCTCGCCGGTCTCGCCGCGCCGTTCTTCGTCGTCGCGGCGCTGACGTGGCGGGTCGTCCCCGAGCGGACGGCGGCCGAAACGAACGCGGCGGCGACCGACCGCTCGCCTCGCCGTCTCGTCCGCGAGATCGTGAACACGCTCTCCGACAGGTCGATTCGCCTCGCGACGGTCGCGGTGGCGCTTCTCCTGTTCGTCTACCAGGGACTGACCGCGTTCCTGCCGCTGTATCTCCAGACCAAGGGGCTCGACCAGCAGACCGCCGCACTGCTGTTCGGTCTCATGTTCATCACGGGCGCGATGTCGCAGGTTGTCGCCGGGAGCGCGGCCGACCGCGTCGGCATGAAACCCGTCCTCCTCGTCGTCACCGCCGTCGGCGTCGTCACCCCCGCCGTCCTCACGGTCACGTCCGGAACGGCGGCCCTCGCCGTCGTCGTCGCCGTTCTCGGCTCCCGGATGGCCGTCAACCCCGTCACGAACGCCTACATCGTCGGCGCCCTGCCGGACCACATCGAGGGTGCGGCGTGGGGGTTCATCCGCACCGCGTTCTTCCTCGTCGGCGCGACCGGGTCGACGTTCGTCGGGTTCTTCGCGGACGCCGGCCAGTTCGACCTCGCGTTCCTCGCGCTGGCGGGCCTCTCCGCGGTCGCTCTCGGCTGCTACGCTCTGCTGCCGGGCGAAACGTGACCCACGGGTGCGTTCTTCCCGTCCGCCGCTCGGCTCAGGAGACGAGGACGTAGTCGCTGCGGCCCACCGCCTCCTTCGCGGTGTCCAGTCCCTCCTCGTCGATCCCCTCCCCCTTCCGGGAGACCGTCGTCGCCCCCGTCGCGAGTTCGTACCCCATCCGTTCCTCGTCTTTCACGAAGTAGTACACCCAGTGGTCGTCGTCGTTCCACGTGTCGACCCGTAGCGTCTCCCTCTCCATCCCCTCGCCCGACATGTGCGTGATGTCGTAGTTCTGTGGCACTGGGCGGAAGTGGGTTCCCCACCGGATTAGCGCTTCCGGCAGCGGCGGTTCCCCTTCGCGGGGCGTCGCTCCCGAGGCGTTTCGACATCGCCGAGGATATCTATCCGGGCTCCCGTGTGGTCGAAACGTGCCCTCGACGAACCTCCCGGAGTCGGTCGACCTCACGCTCGAGTTCTTCCTCTCGCTCGGCGCGCCGGGACTGTTCGCCGTCGCGTTCCTGGAGTTCTTCCTCCTGCCCGTCCCGCCCGACTTCGTTCTCATCCCGCTGTCGGTCGCCCGTCCGGAGTTCGCCTTCCTGTACGCGGCCATCGCCACGGCCGGCTCCGTCAGCGCGGGGCTCGTCGGGTACGGAATCGGCCGGAGGGGCGGTCGGCCCGCCCTCGACTCCCGGTTCGCCGGCGATCGGGCCGTCCGCGCCGAGCAGTACTTCGACCGGTACGGTCTCGCGGCCCTCTCGCTCGGCGCGTTCGCACCCGTCCCCGAGGGGTACGAACTCCTGTCGGTCGCCTCGGGCGTCCTCGGGCTCGACCTCCGGTCGTACGTACTCGCGTCGCTCGTCGGCCGCGGCGGGAAGTACTTCCTCGAAGCCGCGCTCGTGCTCGTCGTCGGCGAGGCCGCACGGGGTCTCACGGAGGTCGAACTCTACTCGACACTGGCCGTCGTCACGGTCGTCGTCGTCGCCGCGTACCTCCTCCGACGCCGGTGGCGCTCCGCCTGAACGACGGGCGGTCGCCGGGGACGCCGACGGTCCCTACTCGCGTGATATCGTCGACGAATCGTCCGCAGCGGTCGCGACCGTGTCGGTGACGTTCTCGCGGAGGTCGGTCTCGATGGCTTCGAGGGACCGACCCTTGGTCTCGGGGACGAGCCTGTAGGTGAACGCGAGCGCCGCGAGGCTACAGACGCCGAACAGCCAGAACGTCGTCGGTTTGCCGAGGTTCGCCGTCAACAGGGGGAACGCGAGCGACACGACGAGGTTCGCCCCCCAGTTGGCGACGGTGACCGTCCCCATCGCGCTCCCGCGAACCGAGAGCGGGTAGATTTCGGAGATGAGCAGCCAGAACACCGGGCCGAGACCGATGGCGAAGAACGCCACGAACAGCATCAAACTGGCGG
>QNGA01000011.1 GCA_003298465.1 halophilic archaeon
CCGTGTCGTACCCCTCCTCCCAGTCGAGCAGGTCGGCCGCCCGCTCCCAGCAGTCCGGCCAGTTCTGCTCGAACTCCTCGTAGATCGAGTCGTCCGAGACGTTCGCCTGCTCGACGAACGACTCCGGGGGTTCGAATCGCTCCTGTTCTTCGAGCCGTGCTTCCAGTTCGACGTTCTGAGCGTCACCCATGTGCTAGGTTCACAACTCCCATTTAGCTATATAAATGATGGAACTAATTATGATAAACTGGCGTCCCCGTCGTGTAACGCTATCTAGACGAACGTCGCGGCGTTCCCTGGAAGCGCGACGCTTCACCGGGGTCCGCGCGTCCGTGACGCTAAACAGTTAGTGTCGTCGGGCGTTCGGCGTGCGATGGTCGACGCCGTCGAAGACCGCGTCGAGCACCTTCTGCTGGGCTTTCCGGAGGTGGTTGTGAAGCGTCGGCGACGAGATGGCCATCGAAGCCGCGAGTTCCTCGGCCGTACTCCCGCGAGGCCACTCGAAGTACCCGGAGAGGTAGGCGGCCCGAAGAACCGACCGCTGGCGCTCCGTCAGGTCGTCCTGGACGGTTCGCTGGACGCTGGCGGCGTTCCCGACCGGCTCCTCGACCTCGCGTTTGGAGCGCAAACTGGTCCCGGGGAACGCCGCCTCGACGGCCTCGACGACCCCTCTGACGTCGACGTGCCGTGAGAACACTCCGGTAACGTCGGCGACGCCCTCCTCGACCGAGAGTTCGCGGACCGTCCCGCCGCGCTCGACGAGGACCGTCGCGAGCGACTCGCCCGAGACGACGAACTCGAAGAGCGCGTCGTCGTCGTAGTCGCGGACGAGGCGGGCGTCGTCGACGGCGTCCGCGTCAGTCACCCTGTCGAGGACGTCTCCGACGGCGGCTCCGCTCGCCGTGACGAAGTAGAGCAGCGACTGGTCCGCGACCGGGACGACACCTTCGAGTTCGAAGCGACAGCCGAGGTCGGTCGAGGCGGCCACGAGGAACACGCCGCCATCGGTGCTCCGCAGCGAGAGCGCCACGCCGGTGTCCGCCAGGAGCAAGCGTTTGCGTGCGATGGCGGTGATGGTCTCTCCGACGCGTCGGCCCACGTCCGCCAGCAGCGTCCGGTCGCCCGACGAGAACGAGTCGTGGGCCACGCAGAGCACGCCGTGGACGGTCTCGTTCGACCGGAGCGGTGCGACGGCGAACGAACACTCCGACAGTGGTCCGTCGACCGACGCGTCCTCGACGACCGTCACGTCCGAGAGTCCGTCCTCGTCCAGTGCGCCGGCGGCGTCGAGGACGTCGCCGGGAACGTCCCCGTCGGTTCGCTCCGGCGCGTCGCTCGCCCGCGTGACGCCCCGCTCGCCACAGACCCAGACGGCGCGATAGGCGTCGGAGAGCCGCTCGCAGACGGCCCGTCCCACGTCCTCGTCCGTGGACGCGTCCGCGAGCGCCGCGCCCAGTTCGTCCACGCACTCGAGGAGGTCGTGGCTCCGCGAGTCGGTATCCCGTCGCGGGCGGTCGTCCGTTCCACGGCCCGTTTCCGGCGGCCGATACGCGAAGGCGTCGACGATGTCGGCCGTGGTCGGGGCGTCGAGGTACGGGGCGAGGCTCTCGAGGCTCTGCCACCCGCCGACGGCCTGGACCACCCGCGGGTCGACGTCCTCCTCGACGAGGAGTCGCCACGCGAAGTGTTTGCGTAGTTCGCGGCACGTGACGTCCCGGAGGTCGTCGGTCCGGTCGCTCACGTCGCTGACCAGCATCTGAACGCGTCGAGGCGTGACGTCGACGAACGGGTCGCGCTCGTCCACGTCGTTTCCGTTCGCGTACTTCCGGAGGTCGTGAGCGACGTCGGGCGGGACGTACGCCTCTCGCCCGTCGCCGTCCCCCTCCGGCACCGAGAGGAGGTCGACCGTCCCCCCGTCGTGTTCGCGCTCGCGGAGGTCGGCCGGGCGAATCCGGGTCAGTTCCGACGGTCCGAGCCCGACGCGGCCGGCGAGAGCCACGACGAGGTCCTCGCGGTAGGTCTCGGTTGCGCGACGCAGTCGCTCGTACTCCGGCGTCGTCAGGGGCTCGTCGCCGTCCGCGCTATCCATTCCGCTTCGCTATTTTTCGAGAAGACGAATAAAGTATTCGGGTAGCTGGCCCCGGTTCCGGACGGTACCGAGAACGGTCGCCGAAGAACGTTCCAGAGGCTCGCTCCGAGTTTCGGTCAGCTAGAAGAGAGCGAAACGCTACCGGTCGAGAAGCGACGTGAGTTCGCCGACGACCTCCGGATTCCGGAGCGCGCTCGTGTCGCCGAGGTCCTCGCCGTTCGCGATGGCCTCGAGATAGCGGCGGACGACCTTGCCCGACCGCGTCTTCGGCAGCGACGGGGCGAACGTGACGACGTCCGGCACCGCGATGGGGCCGATGGCCGACTCGACGGCCGCCCGGACGCGCTCGCGAAGCGCCTCGTCGCCCGCGACGTTCGATTCGAGGCTGACGAACGCGTGGACCCTCGCCCCCGTCACGGCGTCCTTCCCACCGACGACCGCGGCTTCGGCGACGCCGTCGACGCCGACGATGGCGAACTCTATCTCCGTCGTGCTCAGGCGGCGACCCGAGACGTTGAGCACGTCGTCGGCCCGTCCGAGGAGACGGAGGTAGCCGTCGGCGTCCCGAACGGCGTTGTCGCCGGTGTCGTACCGCCACTCGCCGTCTTCTCGCGGGCCTCGCCCGCTCGAACGGTCCGCGGAGTCTCGGGAGACGTCGGCTCCCGATGTTGGGGAACTCTCCGAGTTCCCTCGATTTCGCTCCGGGCTATCGACGGTCGTCGTCCGGTGGTCGCCCCAGTCGGTCGCCTCGCAGAGCGACCTGGCCATCCCCGGCCACGGTCGGGTGAGCACCAGCCGCCCCGGCTCTCCGGCGGAGACTCTCTCACCCGCGTCGTCGACGACTGCCGCCCCCAGTCCAGGCAAGCACCGCCCGACTGCGCCGGGACGCATCCGGTCGACGCCGGGGAGCGTCGAGAGGACGATGCCGCCCGTCTCGGTCTGCCACCAGGTGTCGACCACCGGACACTCGCCGCCGCCGACGTGCTCGCGGTACCAGTGCCAGGTCGTCTCGTCGATGGGTTCACCGACCGTGCCGAGCAGTCGGAGCGAGGAGAGGTCGTGCCGTTCGAGGTGTTCCTCGCCCCACTTCATGAACGCCCGGATGGACGTCGGCGCGGTGTAGAAGACGTCGACTTCGTTGCGCTCGATGATCTGCCAGAGGCGGTCTTTCTGGGGGTGGTCCGGCGTCCCCTCGTACAGGACGGTAGTCGCCCCGAGCGCGAGCGGTCCGTAGACGGCGTACGAGTGGCCCGTAATCCAGCCGACGTCGGCCGAACACCAGTGGGTGTCCCCGGGACCGAGGTCGAGCACCGCGCGACTCGTCCAGGTCACGTACGCGAGATACCCGCCGGTCGCGTGCCGAACGAGCGTCGGTTCCCCGGTCGTCCCGGAGGTGTAGATGAGAAAGAGCAGGTCCCCGGCGTCGCGCTCGACGGGGTCGACCTCGGCGCCCGCGTGCTCGTCGACCAGGTCCGCGTAGACGTGGTCGTCGTCGAACGAGCGGTCGTCCCCGAGACGCTCGACGACGACCTGCTCGACCGCGTGGTCGACGGAGAGACGGGCGTTGTCGGCCGTGCTCTCGAGGTCGAGCGCGTCGCCGCGGCGGTAGTAACCGTCGCAGGTCACGAGACACTCCGAGTTCGCGCCGGCCAGTCGCGTCGCGAGCGCGTCCGCGGAGAACCCCGCGAACACGACCGAATGGGGCGCGCCGATGCGGGCGCACGCCAACATGGCGACGGGGAGTTCCGGTACCATCGGCATGTAGAGCGTGACGACGTCGCCCTCGCCGACGCCGAGGTCGCGCAGCGCCGCCGCGAACGCGTTCACCTCGTCGAACAGTTCCCGGTAACTGTAGGTCCGCGTCTCTCCGAGCTTTCCCTCCCACGTGACGGCTGGCTCGTCGCCGCGCTCGTTGAGGTGGCGGTCGAGACAGTTGTACGAGGCGTTCAGCCGTCCGCCGGGGTACCAGCGAACCGTCTCCTCGTCGTCGAGCACCGAGTCGAACGTGCGGTGCCAGTCCAACAGTTCGGCGGCGCGCTTCCAGCACGCCGGCCAGCCGGCGTCGAGGAACGCCTCGCGGTCGGCCGCCGTGACGTTCGCCGCATCGACGAACGACGGGGGTGGAGTTACCCACTCGCGCTCGCCGGTCGTTTCGTCCGTACTGCCGTCTGCCATCCGTTCGAGATTTCGTGTAAACGACCAAAAGTATTCGGCTTTCAGAAATCGCACGACTCCTCCTGTTCGCTTCGGTCGACTGATGTCCGATGCTCGAAACGAATCGTTGTTTTAGGTGTACTGTCGGACAGTGTTGGATTTATTTAACTGGAATAGACAGGAGGAGAGCGCGTCCGTTCTCCCATGAACCGCGGGGTTACGATAGTCGTCGTTCTCCTGCTCGTCCTCTCCGGGTGTACGGGACTCGACGACCCGAACGCGACGACCACCGGTAGCGCTCCGACCGAAACGACTCGGACCGCGTCGACCACGACGACCGACGGGACGAGCTATCGCGTCGAGGTGGTCGAGGTCGTCGACGGTGACACGTACACGGTCGAGTTCCCCGACGGCCACACCGAGGACGTTCGATTGCTCGGCGTCGACACGCCGGAGGTCCACGTCGAGAACACGCCGGACGAGTTCGAAGGCATCCCGACGACCGAGGCGGGGAGGGACTGGCTGCGGGACTGAGGCCACAGGGCGAGCGAGTTCGCCCGAACCCGGGTCCTGGGGGAGACCGTCACTATCGAGACGGACCCGGCGGCCGACCGCCGGGGGAGCTACGGCCGTCTACTGGTGTACGTGTACGCGAACGACGACGAGTCGGTGAACGAGCGGCTCCTCGAACAGGGGTACGCCCGGCTGTACGACAGTTCGTTCTCGCAACGCTCGGAGTTCGCCGCCGACGAGCGACGCGCGCGGGACGACGCCGTCGGCCTATGGAACTACGACGCCCCGACGACCACGACGGACGGCGGGACGGCCGGGAGTTCGATTACGGTCACCGACTACCGGGCGGACGCCCCGGGTGACGACCACGAGAACCGGAACGGCGAGTACGTCACGCTCACGAACGCCGGCTCGTCGACGGTCGACCTCTCCGGATGGACGCTCTCGGACGCCGCCGACCACCGGTTCCGGTTCCCGGACGGGTTCACGCTCGAACCGGACGCCTCCGTGACCATCTACACGGGGAGCGGCACCGACTCGTCGACCGAACTCTACTGGGGGTCCGACGCGGCGATATGGAACAACGGCGGCGACACGGTCGTCGTGACGGACGACGACGGAACCGTCGTCCTGAAGGAGGAACGGTAGCGGTCTCCGGCCCGCCGTCACAGACGGAGACCGGCGGGCGGGCCGGCTCCGCCTTGCGGTGGTCCCCGGCCTCGCTTCAGCGCACGAGCACGACGGTGTTCTCGGTCTGGAGGAGGTCGCCGTCACCGTCGTAGCGACGCTCTTCGCGCGCCTCGAAGCGCTCGCCGGCGAGGCGTTCGCCGGCGACGAGCAGCGCTCCGTCCCGGATCTCGAAGTCGCCGGCATCGAGCGCCGCGTCGAACTCCTGGACTCTGGAGCCGTACTCCGGGCCGAGCGTCGAGTAGTCGAGGTCGACGTCGACGACGCGCGTCTCCGTCTCCGGCGGGTCGTCGAGGCGGTCGAACTCCCGGACGTGCATCACCGAGGCGATGGCGTCCTCGAACCCGTCGACGGGGCCGTACACCGCGACGTGCTCGACGTCGGCGTTCAGCGGCCGTCCCCGCTCGGCCTTGTACGTCCGGAGCGCGCCGACGACTTCCATTGCGGTCTCGCCCGCTTCGCGGTCGGCTTCGTAGCCGGCGGGCCGGGGCCACGACTGCTCGTGGACGCTCGCCTCGCCGTACAGCCGGTGCCACAGCTCCTCGGTGACGTGGGGAAGGAACGGCGCGAACAGTCGCAGGAACCGCTCGTGAGCGGTCCGGAGCGCGAAGTCGGTCGACGGCGCGTCCCGTCGCTTGGCGATCTCGAGGTAGTCGTCGCAGAACGTGTGCCAGAAGAAGCTTCGGAGCCGGTCGCGGGCCTTCGAGAACTCGTACGCTTCCATGTGCCGGGTGATCTCCGCGGTGACGTCGTCCAGCTCGGCGAGCAGCCACTCGTCGAGCGCGTCCAGTTCTGCCGGTTCGTCCGGGTCGGCGTCCGCGAGCGAGTCGACGAGCTTCGAGGCGTTCCACAGCTTCTGGAGGAGCTTCTTGCCGGTGACGAGGTCGTTCTCCGTGAACGGGAAGTCGTCGCCGATGGAGGTTCCGGCCGCCCAGTAGCGGGTGGCGTCGACGGAGAACTCCTCCAGGACTTCTCCGGGCGTGACGACGTTCCCTTTCGATTTGGACATCGCTTCCCGGTTCTCGTCCAGGACCATCCCGTTGAGCATGACCGCGTCGAACGGCACCTCGCCGGTGTGCTCGTAGCACTTGACCACCGTGTGAAACAGCCAGAAGCTGACGATGTCGTGGCCCTGGGGTCGGAGGTCCATCGGGTAGAGATGCGGTCGGTCCATCGTGAGCGCATCGGTCGCGGCGTCGTAGTCCCATCCGGCGTGGACGAGCGGCGTCAGCGACGAGGTCGCCCACGTGTCGAAGACGTCCTCCTCGGGGTCGAAGCTCCCGCCGCCACAGGCCGGACACGCGTCGACCGGCGGGTCCTCGGAGAGCGGGTCCACCGGGAGGTCCGCCCGCTCGGCGAGAATCGTCTCGGCGCAGTCAGCGCAGTACCAGACCGGAAACGGGACGCCGGAGTCTCGCTGGCGGGAGATACACCAGTCCCACTCCAGCCCCTCGACCCAGTGGCGGTACCGGGTGAACATCTTCTCCGGGTACCAGTCCATCTCGCGCCCGAGTTCGAGGTACTCGTCGGTCTTGTCGAGGAGCTTCACGTACCACTGGTCGGTGACGAGGTACTCGACGTCGGTCTCGCAGCGCTCGTGGACCTGGACGGCGTGGGTGATCTCGCGCCGTCCCTCCACGTACCTCGCCGCGTCGAGGTCGTCGACGATAGCCTCGCGGGCCTCGCGGGTGGACAGACCGGCGTACTCGTCGGCGACGTCGGTCATCGTTCCGGACTCGTCGATGGCGATCCGGAGCGGCAGGTCGTGGGCCTGGTACCACTCGATGTCGGTCCGGTCGCCGAACGTACAGCACATGACGACGCCCGTCCCCGTCTCCCTGTCGACGCGTTCGTCTGCCAGAACCGGGACCTCGTGGTCGAAGAGCGGCACGCGCGCCGTTTCGCCGACGAGGTCCGCGTTCGACTTGTCGTCCGGGTGGACGAACATCGCGACGCAGGCGGGCAGTAGCTCCGGTCGCGTGGTCGAGATGGTGACGGCGTCCCCGTCGCCGTCGACGAGCGGGAACCTGACGTCGGTGTAGTGTGCGTCGCGGTCGGCGTCCTCGGTTTCGACCTGCGAGATAGCCGTCTCGCACGTCGGACACCAGATGGTCGGCGCGTTGCGCCGGTACCCCCGGCCCTGTTCGTACAGTTCGACGAACGACAGCTGGGAGATTCGCTGGACGTCGGACGCGATAGTCCGGTAGGTGTTGTTCCAGTCGACGGAGACCGCAAGCGACTGGACGTCCTCCGTGAACTTGGCTTCGTACGTATCGCAGACCTCCCTGGTCAACGCCTGGAACTCGTCGCGGTCGTACTCCTGGCGGCGAACCGACAGCTCCCGTTCGGTGAGCCGTTCGGAGGCGATGCCGTTGTCGTCGTAGCCGAGCGGGAAGTAGACGTCGCCGTCGCGCATCCGGTGGAACCGGGCGACGAAGTCCTGGAGCGTGAACTGGTAGAGGTGACCGATGTGAAGGTCGCCGGAGACGGTCGGCGGCGGCGTGTCGATGGTGAACGACGTGTCGGCGTCGTCCGCCCCTCCGTACGCGTAGGTGTCTTCCGCTATCCACCGACGTTGCCACTTCGATTCGACTGTCTCCGGTTCGTACTCGCCTTCGATGCCTTCGGTTGTTCGTTGTTGTGTATCGCTCATGTTGCGTTTCGCGGTAATCGCGCTGGTGGAACTACGGGTCGCCTGCCGTCCGGAACCCGGAGAAGAGAGTGCCCCCTATCGGGGGGCTACGGCCGCGGCGGAGACGGACGCCACCTCGTATCGGTCGCCTCGGCAGATCGGCGTCCTCATACACCAGCGGACATGTTCGAACCTCTTGAATGTTTTCGAAGGCTATCGGTACCGGCGGGTTCGGGCCGACTGCGCGGACTCCACGGACGGCGGCCAGCGCGGATTGCGCCGACGAGCGCGTTGCCGAACTGCCCGACGCGGCGTGCTCGTGAGTGACGGACTCCGACCGGAGGACTGAATTATCATACTAAGATAGCTATATTTAAGACAGATTAAACCCCATAGAAGATGGGATGTACGAACACTCACGCCGAACGGTCCTGAAGACAGGTGCGGCGCTCGTGGGCGGCGTCGCGGCCGGAACGACGGTGACGACCGCCGAATCGCGTGGCCGATACGTCGTCGACACGGCGTCGGTCGGCGACGAGCAGGGTATCGACGTCGTTCACCGCCTCGACCAGGTCGGCCTCAGCGTCGTCCGCGCCAGCGAACGCGACGTGAAGCGACTCGGCGAGCGATACGCGGCCGACGTCGTCTTCTCGCGCGCTCGTCCGACCCGCGGCGGGTCGGTGTCGGCGACGGAAAGCGCACGGGACGAACCGCTCTACTCCCTCCAGTGGGACAAGCACGACCAGCACGTTCCGGAGGTTCACGAGCACACTCGCGGCGAGGGTGCCCGCGTCGCGATCATCGACACCGGCGTCGCGGCCGGTCACCCCGACCTCCGGCACGCGGTCGACGCCGAACGGTCGCGGAACTTCACCGAGGACTCCCTCGGCGCTCCCGGCCCGTACGGCGGCTATCACGGGACGCACGTCGCCGGAATCGTCGCGGCGAACGACCGAAACGAGCGCGGCGTCGTCGGCAGCGCGCCCGGCGCGGAGATCGTCGACTGTCGGGTGTTCTCCGAGACGGCACCCCAGGAGACGCTGTCGGCGTTCTTCGGCGACGTCCTCGCAGCCATCGTCTACAGCGCCGACGTCGGCGCGGACGCCGCGAACCTGAGCCTGGGGGCCTACTTCACGCGCGAGGGCCTCGGCTCGTTCTGGGGGAAAGCGCTCAATCGGACGACCACGTACGCCAACCGGCGGGGAACCCTGCTGGTCCACGCCGCGGGTAACGTCAGCGTCGACCTGCAGCACGACAAGGGGTTCGTCGATTCGAGCGAGAGCGCCCAGGGCCTCGGCGTCAGCGCGACCGGCCCCGTCGGCTTCGGATGGGGCGAGGACGGTCTCGAGGAACCGTACCACAGCCCCACGTTCTACACCAACTACGGAACGAACGCGGTCGACCTCGGAGCCCCCGGCGGTAACGCGAGCGAGGCGATCCTCTCGATGAAGCCGGAGAATCGACCGGCGGGCTGGCGGCAAGACTTCGTGCTCAACTGTCTCGCCGTCCCCTCGTTCGGCGAGTCCGGCGAGTACCAGGGCGCGACCTACGAGTACGGCTACCTCGCCGGCACGTCGATGGCAGCGCCGCAGGTAACTGCCGCGGCGGCGCTGGTCGCGAGCGTCAATCCCCGGTACAACGCCAACCAGGTCGAGTCGGCGCTTACGCGGACGGCCGCGGTACCCGAGGGGTACGAGAAGGCGTACTACGGGTCCGGCTATCTCGACCCCCTCGAAGCCGTGACGGAGTGACCGCGGTCCGCTCTCTCGAATCCGTTGTCGACTCGCCGCCCCGTGCCCGAAACCGTCCTCGAACCGGGTCGCACACTCGGTCCCGTCCGCTCGCCGGACGGCCCGGACGCGGAACTCGACCCCGGTACGGACGTCGTTGGGACGCCGCGACCCGGACACTGCGACGACTTACGGGATTCCTAAATTGCGTGTTACGGGATACATAGTAAACATACCCCGGGCACAACGGGAGCGCATGGAGCGCCGATCACTGATGACGGTAGCAGTCGTCGTTACCCTCCTGCTCGCAGGCTGTAGCGGTCTCGGCCCGTCCGGGAACACCTCGACGACGGACACGTCGACGACCGCAGCGACGACGACCACGACGCAGACGACCGAGCCGACTACTACGACCACGTCGACTTCGACCACGTCGCCATCCACGACCACGACCACGTCGACTTCGACCACGTCTCCATCCACGACCACGACTACGACTACGACGACCACGACGACGGAGCCGTGGTCGAAGCCCACGGCTCCGAACAAGCCGCTGCAGAACAAGATGGACTCGGAGGACCGTAACCGGATGAAGAGCGTCCAGACCGAGACCAGGGCCGACGGCGGCTTCGACCTGACGGTTACGGCCGACACCCTGATGGAGGACGTCGACCCCGCGGACCACGGCACCGTGGTCGGCGAGCCGTACTTCCTCGTCTACGTCGGCGCGTCGCTCGACAACAAATCGCGGTTCAGTTACGTCAACGGCACCCTCGCCGAGCGGACGAGAGAGGTCACCCAGGAGGAGAACGGCGAGTACACGCTCGAGGTCAAATCCGGGGCGCTCGAGGAGGCGAACGTCGAGGAGGGCAAGGTTCAGGTCCTCGTGCTGTTGATGGACAAAGACAGCGAGTGGGACGACATCTACGGCGTCAGGAAAGTCACCGTCGAGTACTCGTCCGGGGAGTGACGGTCCGGGTCGGAAGACGCGGACTGGAGCCACCGTAGCCGGCGGCGGTGCCGACGCGGAACGCGATTCGCTCGAACGGCCGTACTCGAAGGCGGGAGAGAGGACTACTCCTCACCGCTCGTCGCTTCGGCGACCGCTCGCACGGATTCGCCCGCGTCTCCGAGGTGCGCTTCCCGCACGTCGAGCTAGCACCCGGAGTCGCCTTCGTCGCCACCGGATGCGCGATTGCTGGCCTCGTTGCCGGCTTCGTCGGCCGTCTCGTCGCCGGTTTCGTCGGTAGCACGACCTTGGCCGTCCGTGGCAGGGTCGTAGACGTACAGACAGTCGTTGGCGTACGACCGTCCGAACTGATCTGCGTCCTCACAGCAGAGGACGCGACCGTCGTCCATCACGTAGACGTTGTCGACGTTGATGAGCGCGTCGTTCGCGACGTCGGCCGGGTCGCTCGCGTCCGGGCCGACGATGACGGGTTCGAGCGTCGAGACGTCGTAGTCGTCCTCGAGTTTGCCGCGGTAGACGACGCCGCCGTCGACGCGTTCTAGCTGGACGTCGCCCACCTCGGCCATGTCGTCGTTGAGTTCCGAGATGGCGAAGTAGACGTAGTCGCTGGGGCCGGCGTCGTCGACGCTGTCGACGCCCTCGGCCTTGTTGAACTCGATGGTGGCACCGACCTCCTTGGCGGCCGCACGGGTCTCGAGGAACGGGACCTTCCGGAGTTCCTCGTCGACACCGTCGGGCCCCTCGCTCTCGTACTGCTCGGCCCACTCGAGAATCTCCTCGTTCGTGACGTAGTTCCGGTTGCCGTTCTCGATGACCTCCCTGTCGGCCTCTTCGACCGCCGCGTCGAGGTCCTCTCGCCAGTCGGTGTCGGCGTGGGTTTCGAGGTAGTCCTCCTGGGTGACGTCGTCGTACTCGGCGATCCAGGATTCGACCTCCGCGTTGGTCGCGTGACCCAGTTCCATCCACTCCAACTCGAGGTCGACGTTGGCAGGGGGGAGGTTCTTCGCCGCCTCTTCGTTGGTCACCTTCGGGGCGTAGAGCGTCCCCGCGACGTCCATCGGGTCGTCGTAGCTCGGAATCTCCTCGTCGGCGACGAACTTGTAGATTCCCTTGCTGTCACCGTCCGAGCAGCCGTAGACGGTGCGCAGGTCGTTCTGGACGTCGGGCGCCTCCCAGGCGGCCCGACCCATCACGTAGTACTTGACCGGCTTCGGCGTCTCTGCCGTCGGCTCGCGGATGTCGACGTGGTAGCCGTAGCGGTACGGATTCGGGTAGCAGTCGCCGATGGGAGTGAGGGTGTTACTCTCCTCGTCGGCGGAGTCGGCCGCCGAGTCGGAACGCTGGTCGACGCGTTCCGCACCGAGGTAGTACGCGAGGAATTCGAGGCCAGTCAGCGACCACCAGCCCTGGATTTCCCACGCATCGTCGCCGTAGTAGCCTTCGACCGCCTCCTGGATCTCGTTCGGATTGGGTCGATTCCAGAACGGGGCGGCTCCGACGAGCCCCTTTCCGGTCCCCTTCTCCTCGATGTCGCCGACGGTCGCCGTCAGGGAGACGCGGGGATGGGAGTAGTTCTCCTCGGAGGAGATCATCGTGTTCCACGGGCTGAGGTCACCGTAGCAGTTGATTCGCGTCCCGCCGAGGTCGCGCAGCGCCTCCGTGTTCGCGACGTTGATCGCGTTCTCCAGGTCGGCGTTCCACTCGCCGTCCTCGTCCTGGCTGAGCGGAATCCGGGAGACGTTCCCCGGACTGTTCTCCCAGTTCGTGAACAGGTACCCCTCGGTCCCCGCCTCGTTCGTGGCGACGAACTGGTTGCAGTCGGGGTTGTACGCTGCGTCCCCGTACTGCGTGCCTGCGAACTCGTCCTGGGTGATGTCCCGTCCGTCCGGCGTCTGCGCCACGCCGAGGCGCTCGGTGCCCCCGTTGATGGGGTCCTGTTCCTGGGCGAGGAACTCGTAGTCGGCGTCGGCACCTCGAACCACCCCTTTCTCCTCGTTCGTCTGCGGTATCGACAGTTCGTCGAAGTCGTCGTTGTTGCCGTCGAGCGAGAACTGGAACCCCGAGAAGTAACCGATTCCCGATCTGTCGTACGGTGCCGGGTTGTCCCGGCTCGGGTGCTGGAGGCTGTAGAGCGGCGTTCCGTCCTCGAAGACGAACGGTCCGGTGACCTCCGCTCCGAGCGCTGTCGACGAGAACCGCTTGAGTTCCCCGTTCACCCAGGGTGCGCGCGCCGTATCCGCGTCTTCGGGCGACCCTGCACCCCGACCTCCGGCGACACCCGAGACGCTCGCCCCGAGAGCAGCGGCCACTGACGTTGCCATCAACTTCCGTCTGGTGAATTCCACCATGCAGACGTGTGGTTACATCATCGAGGCAAGTAAATTTATATGTTGGATAATTATATATATGATGTGGTATTAGCTTACGAAGCTCTATATACCGATTTGCCCGACACTCGGTGGTCTGGGGAGCGGTCACCTCGATTCGGACCGGGATTGCTGACGGACGACGACCGGTACCGTGGTCGCTTCCCGGCCGACGGACGAGGGGGGACGAAGTTCCGGGTGGTCGGAAGGTGAACGCCGAGAACCGCGTCGGTTCGCGTTGCACGCTGAGGAGCGGTAGCCTGTGGACGACGACTCCTCCGCTCGCAGGCGGGCGAAGCGCTACTCCTCGTCCAGTTTCGCTGCGCCCTCGCGGATCTCCCGGGCGCGCTTTCGAACCGCGGCGACGTACCGTTCGACCTTCGTGGTCTTTTTGCCGTAAAACGAGGCGACCCAGTTGATGTCGGTGTACGGTTGCGTGAGGAAGTACGCGGCGAGCGTGTCTCGGCCGGCCTGGATTATCTCCGGCGGAACGCCGCGTTCGCCCGTTCCGGCTTCCTCGAACCCGTTCACGTCGAAGTAAACGTCGGCGTACAACTCCACGAGGTCGGGGTCGTCGAACACGACTTCTCTGTGACCTGGAGCGTCGAATCGATACTCGCTCCCCTCTCCGGACGGGGGAGACCGCTCGACGATCCGGACGTCCAGTACGTACTCTCTGAAAACCGATTCGTCCTCCCCGGTGGAAACGTTCTGGTTAGCTTCTGACATCCTTTGTCCCGTGGCGGCCCGCCGATTTTCGTCGATTCCGAGCGGTGAACGCGGAGTGGTAGACGGTACGATAGAGCACGACCACTAATTAAATTCTTTCGCAAGTCGAATATATACTGCTATAGAGGACCACTTTCGCGGCTCGCGACGGGTCTGCGGCGGTCGGTCGCACGCAGCACGTCCGACCGAGCGCGAGAGAAGAACTGCGAGGCCGTCTCGTCGCCCTCGACACGGAGAAGCCGACGTTCGCACGGGGACGACCGACGGCACCCTGCAGGTCGTCGACTCACTCGCTCCGTCGGGGTGAGATCTGCACTTCGACCCCGTTCGGCCGGTAGGCGTTCGCCGCGTACCCGCCCTCGTTCCACGGGTAGACGTCGTCGGGGACGTCTCCCCACTCGTCGAGGACCGCGATGCGGGCCGGCTGGGTCCTGTCGCGCTCGTCGGTGGCCCGCGAGAGCAGCGTGGCGGTCGCTTCGGCGTCGAGGTCCGGTCTCCAGGTGTAGGCGAACAGCCGCCAGGCGCCGTCGTAGTCCGGCCCGTACAGGTCGGCGTCGTGCCACGAGTCGCCGTCGTCGGTCGACACCTCGACGCGAGCCACGCGGTCGTCGCCCGCCCACGCCACGCCCCGAATCTCGATGCACCCGTTCTCGTCCGGCGTCACGGTCGATTCGCCGTCCGGATGGCCGACGAGCGACATGACGTTCTCGTCGAACGTGTACGGATGTTCGACGCCGCCGACGAGCTGGTCCCACGTGTCCGCCGTCGGGACCGTCTCCTGGACCTCTGGTTCGGCGTCCGCCGGATGGATGCGGTAGGCACCGTGCTGCCAGTAGGTGTACGTCCGCCCGTCGTCTTCGTCGGCGAACGTCGCGTCGGTGACCATCGTGTCCGTGACGCGGAGTTCGTCGACCCATTTGACGCTGTTCGTCCCGTACCAGCCGGGGACGACCAGCCGGACCGGAAACCCGTGCTCGGGCGGGAGGGGACGACCGTTCATCTCGTAGGCGAGGACGCAGTCGTCGAGCGCCTTCGCCAGCGGGATGGATTTAACGTACACGTCGTCGTCTGCGGGCGGGTCACCGCCGACGACGGTGAGCCAGCGGTCCGCGTCGTCGGTCACGTCGAGTCCGCAGTTCCTGAGCACCGCCCGTACCGGCGTGCCAGTCCAGACAGCGGTCGCGACGGCGTCCCACTCCCACTGGACGCTCCCGGTCTCCGGGTCGTGTTGACCGCGGTCGTTCCCGGCACACTCCATCGTGTGTGCGACGGCGACCGTCGGGTACTCCGTCCGCAGCGCGTCCATGGAGAGGGTCGCGTCGTCGTCGACGCCCGTCACCTGCACTCGCCAGGCGTCCGCGTCGGCGTCCGGGATGTCGTTCCGGTGACAGACGAAGTGATCCTCGACCGGCGTCAGCCAGTCGACGAAGGTCCGCCGGCTCGCCGCTCCGACGACGGTGTAGCGGTCGTCCTCGTCGCGCACCGCCCGCGTTCCGAGCTTGCGGTCGAGTATCGCCTCGGTCTCCGCCATCCGCGTTTCGCTCCGGTCCATGTTCTACGTTCACAACCGCGAGCAGCAAAATCATTCCGAGGCCGTGCAGCGTCGTCGGTCATTCGTCGAAAAACAGGTTTGGGTCGAACTCGGTCTCCCAGCGGGGACGCTCCGGCCCCGGCATCTCGTCGGTCCGGTCGCGCAGTTCCGCCATCGTCGTCCAGGGATGACACCGGCCCATCGCCTCGAACCGTCTGAAGAAGCTCAGATGCACCCAGCTGTACTCGGCCGGCGGCTCGTCGACGTCCCGTCGGCGCTGTGCGATGGCGTCGGTCAGTTCTCGCTCGCTGACGTCGATGCCCTCCTCCTGGGCGACCCGTACCAGCGACAGCAGCTCCTCCTTCCGGTCGTCCTCGTCGGCGTCCGAGTAGTACACCGCGAGCGCGGCGCGGACGACGTCCTCGCGGGTCGAGAGGCTCTCGCGGGTCAGGCCGACGTAGTCCCGCGGGAAGACAGACGTCTTGGTCGCGAACAGCGCCCGGACGAACCCCAGCTCCGGGCTCTCGCCGCCGTCTTCCTTCTCGTAGACGCCGGCGATGTAGTCGGCGGCCTCCCCCAGGAGGTTGATCTTGATGTCGAACTCGGGGACGACCGCGGTGTCCAAATCGAGCGTGTCCCCGAGCACGAGCGACTCGGCGTTGGTCGGCATGTTGAGCCAGTTGGCGAACGTTCGCAGGCGGCGGCCGTACTCGTTCCGGTAGCTCCCGAGTACGAGGTAGCTGGTGTCGGCCTGTTCGAACCGGGGAAGCTCCTCGTTCATGTACCGGACGACTTCGTGATAGTCGCCTCGTGGAGCTTCCATCCCCTCGAAAATCCGGTCGACGGCGTGGTAGAGAGCGTGGGTGTTCCGGGGGACGCGTGGGCCGCTCATCGTGCGTACGGAACGGACCTTCGTTGGCTTAAATGTTCGTATCTGGGTTGGGTAAACATAGTATTCCCAACTTGGACGACCCGAACAGTTACAAGCCAGCGGACGGAACACACACGTATGAGTGACAGCGCGGACAGCCGCGGACGCTCGCCCGACGGCACCCCCGCTCCGTTCGGTGGCGAGGAGGTCATGCCGTTCGAGAAACAGCGCCGCGCTCACCGGTTTCTCACGCAGGAGACCCGGTATCACGTCGTCCAGGCCGTCCTCGGACACCCCGAACATCTCGTCACGCTCGACGAACTTGAGTATCTCGTCCCCAAGAACCGGTCGACGATTCGCGAACATCTCGACCGGCTCGCCGACAAGCAGTTGCTAGACAAGTACGTCTACGACGGCGACGACGCCGGCCAGCACGACCCCCGCGAGTTCTGGGGGTTCACCGAGTACGGCGTCGGCCTGCTGGACGAGTACGACTACCTGCGGTACGTCCCGGTGCTGCGCGCACTGCAGGACAATCTCTACGTGACCGCGAAAATCGAACGCCACCGCGACGCTCCGCGCCCGGACCTCCCCGCCGGCGTCGTCGACGCGTTCGCCACGCCCGAACTCGACGCGGACACGACGGCCGCTATCGACGACGCACTCGCCGCCCGCGAACGGGGCGGCGGTCGGCTGTTCGACGCTCCGCCGGTCGACCCCGACCCGGACGCCGACACCGACGGCGACGCCGACCGCCCCATCGACGAACTGTTCTGACGGCACAGGAGTGCCGCCGAATCGAGCCACCATCTCTAACTCGATTCCAGACGATGGCGGAGGTATGACGAACCACCTGCGACGTGCTCGGGAGGAGATACAGCGAGCCAGCGAACGCGCCGACGGTGAGGTCCGCGAGAACCTGCTCTCGGTCGACGAAGGGCTCCGCGAACTGACCGAAGGCGGGAAGACGGAGGGCCCCGACGAATCGACGGACAGCGGAGAGCGATTCGAACACGTCGAGGAGAAGCTCCGGGGGCTGATGGACGAGACCGACGACGAGACGGAGGCGGCGCTGCGAAACGCCCGGAACGAACTGGACGCGTATCGGCGGGACCAGGACCTGGCGTAATCGGCGACGGGTCCACCGACGGGTCGTCACCGAGAACGCTCGAACTCGTCCCCGTCGTCGCGGTGACGAGCGCCGGACAGCGGTGCGGTTGCCGTCGCCCGGACTCAGTCGAAACGGGTCGAGGGCAAGCCACGGTGCGACGTATCGCTCACTCTCGCCTCGCCACCGACCTCGGAGTTCGGTACTACCGACTCCCTCGATTCGATGACGACAGTGGTCAGGCGGTTCTCTCGCGGCCAGTGAGAAACGCGTGCGCCTGGCGCGGGGAGCGGTGTTCGACGCGGTGAGGGCTGACGGCACAGTCGGCGTACAGGTCGACCAACGCCGAATCGGAGTCGCTCTTGACGAGGAACTTCCACAGCGTCCGGTCGGCGCGACCGAACAGGAACGTGGCGTCGGACTCCCGGATGAGCCGGGCGATGTACGTGAGGTGTCTGTTCCAGTCGTCGTCCCACCGAACCTCGTACCGGACGCGGTCGTCGTGAACGGCGTCTTTGGAGACCGCCAGGACTTCCGGGACGGTTTCCAGACGATCTGCCAGTGTCTCGCGTTCGGGGCCGTACGCCCAAAACTGGGGGAAAACTCCCCTGTCGGAGTCGCCGAGGGTCACGAACTCGACGTACGTCTCCGTGTCGAGGCGGAGTACGCGTGACAGGTCGAACTTCGATGTAGAGAACTCTAGACAGTGCATAGTCCCACGTTCCAACAGTTACACGTGAGGGCTTGGAGAAACAAAAATAGTCTCATTTTCATTACCGTTTTGGTTTCTGATTAACAGAGTGACAGCGAAGCTATCTCGACGACGAACACGCATCAGGGACGATGCGGTTCTGCCGCGGAGAGGGCGAACACGGTCGTCACCCGTTCGTAGACCGGTCGTCTACGTCGACCGTGCCGGCCGCGCTCGTCTTCGGCGATGGTTTCGAGCGTGCGTGCCCGCCCCAGAAATCGCTCGCTCGAAGGGGGTTTCGGTCCCTTGCTCGAAACCGTCGGAATCCGCACGGTTTCGTCGCTCGATAATACGGCCCCTTCTCTCTGTAACGGACGTCTCGGCCACGGCTTCTCGAAGCGTGAGTTCCAACGGGCCGTCACGTGACACTTTGTCGTGGCACTCCATCGTTCGTAACCGGTTTAATAACGGCCATCGATAGGAAAACCAATGGTATCGAAACGGGCTCTGAGATTATTTTTCGCCGCAGTCGTCGTACTCTCCGGACTCGCCGTCACGAACGCGTTCGTGTCGTCGCCCGCGAGCGCGACCGACTTCGAGGGGAAGTCTCAGGACGACATCATGGGAACGTCGGAGCAAGTCGCCCCGCCCCGCGGGAATGTCACCGTCATCGCGACCGACTCGAACTCGTGGCTCGGCAGCGAGAGCAACGGTCCACGGGCACGGGCCGAACTCGTCGCGTTCAACCCCAACGGGAGTATCCTCTACTACAACGATAGCCACACGCGCTACTGGGACGTAGACCCCGTCCCCGGGACCCGGACGACCGTCGAGTACGCCTACGCCGACCACCTGACGAAGTCGGAGTGCCCGACCGACTGGAACCTCTCTCAGCGGAACGTGAACGAAAGCGTCTGGCGAGAGTACGAGCAGGTCCACGACGATGCCGGCGCCTGTACCATGAACGGCGTCGAACGGGTCAACCTGTCGACCGGGACGGTCACCCCGGTCTGGTCGCAGGCCACGCCCGGGAAAGAAGCGACTCGCTACCACGACGTCGACCGCCTGAACTCGACGCATCTCGTCGTCGCGGACATCTTCCTCGACCGCGTGTTCACGGTGAACACCAGAACCGGACAGGTCGGATGGACGTGGAACGCCAGCGACGACTTCTCGACGAACGCGACCGGCGGACCGTATCCCGAGGACTGGTCGCACATCAACGACGTCGAGGTGCTCGACGATGGTCGCATCACGGTCAGCGCTCGCAACCACGACCGCGTGCTGTTCCTCGACCGCGAGACGGGAGTCGTGAAGAACTGGACGCTCGGGGCCGAGAACAATTACGATGTCCTCTACGAGCAGCACAACCCCGACTACATCAACGCTTCCAACGGCGGGCCGGCCGAGATCGTCGCCGACTCCGAGAACAACCGGGTCGTCGAGTACCAGCGCGAGAACGGCTCCTGGAACCAGACGTGGACGTGGCAGGACTCCCAGATGCAGTGGCCGCGGGACGCCGACCGCCTGCCCAACGGTCACACGCTCATCACCGACTCGAACGGCAACCGCGTCTTCGAGGTGAACGACAAGGGGAAGATCGTCTGGAGCGTCCAGATCGCGTTCCCCTACGAGGCCGAACGTCTCGGCACGGGCGACGAGAGCACTGGCGGGCCGAGCGCGAAGAAGGCCGGCCTTGAATCGCGGACGAACGGTCCCATCGACCGCTTCTGGATCAGCGTGAAGGACGTCCTCCCCGGCAAGTACCTGAACGGTCTGATGTACATCACGCCGGTCTGGATCGGGATTCAGGAACTATTCGCCATCCTGGGCGGCGTTCTCGCCGTGCTCGCGTGGCTGGTCTGCGAAGCGTGGTGGGCGGACATGCCGTCGACGATGCGGCGTCACCTCCCCGACTGACGGCGCTTCCGACCGGTAGCCGACGTCGCGGATCTCCCGTTTTTCGACCGACGGAGCGTCGCGCCCCTTCCTCTGCAGCGGGACCTCGGATGCAGTCGACGAACCGCCGACCGGCACGTAGCTGTAAACTGTATTTCAACAACGAGTTTCAGCAAGCGGTCGTCGGTGACGACCCGACTCCCGACGGCCTGTACGGTCGGTACGTCGACCTCTCGTGGTACGAAGAGTGAGGGTCCGAGTCCTCTCCCGGACTCGAAGACGCGGCGCTGTCTTTCTCGGCCGTACTGTTTGCCCAAAACCTCTATGCAAAACGGTTGAATAGAACACTTCGATGGCCGAAAAAACGCTACACGAGGAGAGAATCGCCCGCGACGAGGCAGCGGACCGACTCGAAGCGATCGCCGAACAGCTTCGCGGCAGTGAGAAGGCCGACATCGACGTGGGAAACAAGACAGTCACCCTCTCGCCGCGGGAGGAAATCGCCTACGAGGTCGGCGTTCGAGAGTCGTCTTCCGTGCTCCGGGGGAGCCGTGAAACCGTGTCGCTCAAACTGGACTGGAAGCCCGAATGAACCCCCGAGGATGACGTGGCCACCGAAAAATAAAACGGTATATTAACACCCTATAGGCACTTAAGCCATACCAGGGCAGAATTTATACACGAGGCCGAAGTCCATCCGTTCGTCCATGGCTCCAACCTGGAACGACCCGAACCACTGTCCGTTCTGCGAAGCGGAGCTTCCGGATCCGGGCGCCGGATTCGTAGACCACATCGACGACCATCCGGACTGCGAGTCCGGATTCGAAGCCTGGCGCGACAACGTCGCGGACGACATGCACGGTGGCTGGGCGAAGTGACGCCGGCGGCACGCTCGCCGCCCTCGAACGCGCGACCGCTCCGGCAGCGACCCGCCCGGATACTACCGGTCCGGGGCCAGCGAAGAGACCCGAACTCGCGGGGGGTATCGTCCCCGGGGTTTACTTGCCTCCTGGTCGAAACTATCGCTATGGCCTCGGATGGGGATTCCTCGCTCACGCCACTGGCCCAAGATGCAGTCGACGCCCTCGCCACGGCAGTCCCTGCGAACGAGAGCTTCGGCTACGACCGAGCGTACTCGATCCTCGCGGAGGCGGAAGGTCTCGACCAACCGGCCGCCGACGATATCCTCGAACGACTACTCTCACGGGGATATCTCTACGAGGTAGACGGGTCGCTCCGCCTCACCGACTCGTAACGGGACGACGGTGACGACGACCGTAGCCGGCAGACGCGAACGTCGAGTCGAACCACTGGACCAACCCCTGGTGGTCCCGGAGTGACGAGGCGAGCGTGGACGGCGTTCTCGGCCAGGCGGACGTCGTGAGTAGGGTGAACTCGGGGACTGGTGACCCGAAGGCGACCGGCGTGGCGGCTAATCGTCGGAGTGCGCCTGCCCGAACTGGCGGGGCGGCAACCGGAGTTCGTCGAGGTCGGGGAGATGTTTGACGTTGTAGACGACCTTCATCTCGTCCGTCGTCGGCGTGCCGATGCAGGACAGTCGGAGACCGCGTTCGATCATGTCCGAGGAGAGGACGTGATTCGACGGCATCTCCAGTTCTCCCTCCAGGACGGCGACGGCGCAGTTCGCACAGGCTCCGCCCCGACAGGCGTAGGGCCACGCGTGTCCGCTGTCCTCGGCGGCCTCCAGGAGGGTCTCGTCGGGGGGCGCCCGGAACTGACCGCCGTCCGCCGGGTCCAGTCCCTCGTCTGCCGCTTTCTCGAACAGGCTTTCGTCGTCGAGGTCCCAGGCGTAGTCGTCGAGAACCGCGTAATCGAGGTATTCGACCTGCGTTCCCGGCTGCCGTCGCTCGGCGATGCTCTCGCGCTCGGGGTCGTACTCCTCGGTCCCGTATCCAGCCCGGATTCGCTCGTACGCCGTCTGGACCGCCCGAAATTCGTCGACGGATCCACCCTGGTCTGGATGCGCCTCCTTCACCCGCTCTCGATACGATTCGACGATTTCCGCCTCGTCCGCATCCGGATCGACTCCGAGTACGTCGAACGGGGAATCCACACGTAATGATGGGAAATCAGGCCCATAAATCCTCTCCAGGGGCCGTGGTAACGAGGGACGTGCCGAACCCGGCGAAGACGTATCGGCGGTACCCTGCCCGTCACCCGCTGGTGGGGAGTCGCCCCGTCACGTACAGTGCCGCGACCACCAGTACCACCCCACCGACGAGCGACGCCAGTCCGCCGAAGACCGCGTCGAATCCGTATCCGGCTTCGGTCAGCGTGCCGACGGCCGCGGTGCCGTTCGCCTCGACCAACAGGGAGAGACCGGTGAACGACGCGTACGCGGCGTCCCGGTTCTCGTCCGGCAGTGCGCTGAGAACGTAGGTGTCCAGGGCGGGAAAGAGGCTGTGGATGGAGTAGCCGATGGCAGCCGAGACGACGAGGACGGCGAGCGGATCGCCGACGCGAGTGAGCGCGACCACCGAACCGACGAACCCCGTCAGGATGGCCAGGATGTAGGGAACGTGTGGCAGGCGGTCGGCGAGCCGTCCGCCGAACCAGAACGCGGGCAATCCGGCCGCGAACGTGACTGTGAGAAGGAGGTTCGCCGTCGAAGCCGGCATCCCTTTGGCCGCTTTCAGATACGTGACGTAGAAGTTGAACAGCCCCTGCCAGGTGAAGCCGGCGACACCGACCATCAGTAGTCCAGTCGCGACGAGTCGCCAGTGCGACCGCAGAGCGGCGAGGAACTCGCGGTCGGGCACGGCGCCGTCGGCGGTTTGGGACTCCCGAACGACGGCAGCCAGTACGACGCTGAACGAGACCGCTGCGACCGCCAGGAGGGCGAACACCGCCCGCCACGAGGCGAAAAACAGGACGCCGATCACGATGGTCGGGGCGAGAACCGCCGCCAGTTGGGCGGCCGCGCCGTGGATGCCGACGTTTCGGCCGACCGCGTTCGGATAGAGTTCCGCGATGAGCGGCACGGCGGCGACGAAGTACGCGCCGGTGGCGACGCCGAGCAGCAGCGTCCCGGCCTGGACGACAACCAGGGAGTTCGCGACGACGAGGAGACCCGACGCTGCGGACAGTAGACCGCCGGTGGCGATGACGGCTCGACGACGGGACACGTGGGTGAGGACGTACCCCATCGGGATGCGCGGAATCGCGGTTCCGACCCACACCAGCGAAACCAGCACGCCAACGGTCGCTTTGTCGACCGCGAAGGCGACCATCAGCGGCTCCAGCAACGGTGCGAAGACCGTTCGCCCGAAGTTCATCAGGAAGACCAGCCCACAGAGGGTTCCGAACAGGCGTCGTTTCACTACGTGTCCGTACCGAGGCGGTCGACTCAACTATTCCGGCGACGGCAACGGAGTTCCCCGTCGGCTTTTCCCGGTCGAGCGCCTACCGGACGACGCATGGTTCGCTCTCGAACGGCGACTGCGGTGGCGGGACTCCTCATCAGCCTCCTCGTCAGCGCTCTCCTCTGGTGGTACTTCGACACCGTCGCGTTCTTCCTGTTCGTCCCGTTCGTCCCCTTTCTCTTTCGGAGGGGCGAACCGGACGAATCCGTCCGGGAGTGTCCGGCCTGCGGGTTCCGGACGACGGACGACGCGTACGAGTACTGTCCGCGGGACGGAACGGGACTGGAGTAGACGGACCCCCGTTCGGTGACGGCGCGGCCGCTCCGGGCCGCGGAGGCGTCGACTTCGAAGAATCAGTTGTCGGCGGCGAGCCGGGCGGTCACGCGTTGTTCATCCGCTGGCTCGCCGTTTCGCCGCACATCCGGCAGCGAGTGACGCGGTACGGTTCGCGAGAGAACTCGGCGTTTTTTTCTTTGTCGCTTTCGGTGCGGATCTCGATAGATACGTCGTGCGGTGTCTGGACGGCGCAGGTCTCGCACCGCTCGACGTCGTCACCCGCGCTGTGGTCGGTTCCTATCATGGTTGTCGTCCCTCTTCGCCGACGTCAGCCGGCGTGTCTCTGTCGGAAGCACCGACCGTGGGTAAGGATTCGCTCGAACTGATTAGGTCGTTCCCGACGAATCGACGCGACGTCGCCGAAACCGACGGCGTTCTTTCCGACGCTCCGCTTCCGGATGGTTTCCAGAGTGCCTCGGTACCGACTAACACTCGCGACTCCTCCGGCAGAGGCTAGCAGAGTGGTAGCTAGTAGCACGGAACGGGTCGCTCCGAGGGCGTCGGCGACCGACGCCGCATCGACCGCGGTGCCGCGTCGCCCCGTCCTCCGCGCGACGACCGCGTCGCGGGCGACCGTTTCGACGGGCCGGAGCGAAGCGCACGGCTCCGGCCCCCTCGCTCGGCGGCTCCTCGGGGACCGTACCGTCACGGGAAGAGGTTCCGGGCGGTGACGAGCTGAAAGCGCCGGAGTCGGGGGACGAGGTCCGTCGCTCGCTCCGCGACCGTCATCTTCAGGGAGGCGTCGTCGTCGACGTAGTGCCAGTTCCGGTAGTCGACGCTCACCACCGTCAACCCGTAGGTGGTCAGGAGTTCCCTGACCTCCGACGTCGCCCAGTGTCGAACGTGGCCCATGTGGCCTCGTTCGCTGAGTTCCGCGTACTCGCTGGTCGGCGACGGTCCGACGTTCCCTCCCAGTAGATAGTCGTAGAGGTCGAAGATGGAGTGGGCGTTCGGGGTCGACAGGAACAGCGTTCCGCCGGGTTCCAGCACTCGCTCGATCTCTTCCATCGCGTGGAGCGGGTTCTGCCGCAGATGTTCGAGGACCTCCGAAAACAGGACGACGGAGACGCTGTTGTCGGCGAGGGGGAACGGTTCGGTTTCGATGTCGCACGCGTGAACGGTCAGCGCGTGCTCGTCGACGTACGCCGCGTGCCGGGACGGGTCGAGGTCGATACCGGTGACGTCGTACCCCGCGTCGTCGAGGAGGAACGTGAAGTGGAACGGGGCGGCACCGACGTCGAGGACGGCGTCGTCGTGGCCGGCTACCTGCGTCGTCAGGTCGAACAGTTCGTGATAGCGGTGGTCCGGCGTGTACTTCTCTCTCCAGGCGGCGTAGTCACCCTCGACGTCGGAGAACGACTCCCGGAGCGCCTCGAAGTCAGCCATCTCGTGTGCCTCCTCCGGGTAACATCAGGGAGTTCCCTTAGGTGACACGGCCGGCGGTTCGCGTCGGCGGCCGCCGGACTGCGAGCCCCCTCGACGCGGCCACGGACGAGTCACGCCTCCGGTTTCCCGAACGCGAACAGCGTCATCGGCGTCTGGTTCGCCGCCCGGGGGGAGAACTGCTCGGTCACGAGGTCGTCGAAGAACGTGAAGCCGCGGCCGCCGAGGGCGCGGTGGGCGTAGGTGGCGAGATACAGCCGTCCCAGTTCGATTCCGGCCGCCAGCTGGGCGACCCGATAGCCGCGGTTCCCGACCGCCTCCACGACGGCGTCGACGTCCGCCATGAGGTAGACGTTCACCGCGGCGTCGCCGACGACCGACTGGCCGAGCGCGAGGCGGCCGGCGGTGCGACGGTCGGCGTCGCCGAGACGTTCGAGGACGTTCGCCTTGGGATGGTACTGGTAGGCTCCGCTCGGAACGTCGTCGACGGCGTGGACGAGACAGTAACAGTCGACCAGCCGCCGACTGCCGTCGGACCCGAGGCAGTCGAACGGCACGCCGCGGAGCGCCCGGTCGAGCACCGTGGCGAACTGTCGCGGACTGACGGCGTCGTGGCCGTACTCCCGCAACGACCCCCGGCGCTCGACGGTGGCGCTCACGGGACGACTCGACGCCGTCTCTGCGTCGACCGGGTCGAGCGCGATCGTCTCGCCGTCGCCCGGTCCGTGGGTTCCGAAGGCGTCCTCCGGGAGTTCGTCGAAGCCGTCGCGCCACGCCCGCGCCGCCTCGCCGTCCGCCACCCTGCTCTGGCGCCACGCGTCGGGAACCAGCGGATAGTCGACGACCTCCTCCGACGGCGGCGTCTCGTCCGGGTCGATAGCCGCGACGTCCGACGCGTCCGGGACGGGGTCCCCGCTGCCGACGGGGACGAGTTCGAGGGGCGCTTCCTCCTCGGGGTCGACGCCGAGCAGTCGGGCGACGGCGTCGTCCGCGAACCCGGTGACGACTGTCGCCCGGCGTCCGGTCCCGTGCGCGACGGCCAGCAGGTTGGCCAGGATGGTGCCCGAGTCCCAGAACGCGTGACGATACGTTCGCTCGCGGTACTTCCAGGCGTTGCGCCACCACTCGGAGGTGGCGACGAACGTCACCGGAGCGTTCGACACCGACCGCTGGTCTCCCGCCGCCCGTGCGAGCGCGCCGCGGTAATCGCCCTCGCGGAGCACGTCGAAGGACCCGGAGTCGGGGTCGAAATGGTAGACGCCCGGGGCGAGTCCGTCGACGTCGCCGACGACGGCGTAGAGGTCCACGTGGTAGAGCTTCCCCGTGCAGGACGCGGCGCGAAAGCGCATCCGCCGGCCCTGCTTCTCCAGTTCCTTCGTGACGCCCGTGGAATAGTGACAGAGCGTGACGACGTCACGGAAATCGACCGAGGACGCGTCTTCCCCGCCCCGCGGGTCGGCGCTCGCGTTCGCGACGGCCGACAGCGCCGGCTCCTCGACCGACCGCATCGGCTCCGGCGGCGAGACGCGCGGGCGGTCCTCGTACACCTTGTACGGCCGCGGCTTGTTCGCGTAGTCCAGCGAGAACGCGTCGTTGCGGACGCTCTCCATCGAGTGTTTCGTCCGCTCGTGGTACTCCCGTGCGTCGACCATCGGTTCGTCAATGGACCACGAGCCACAAACCGTTTCGGACCGTCTCCGGTCCGGACCGGTCCCCGCCGGGGACGGGCGAAACCGCGGCTGCCGAACGGAGGCGGTCGGAACCGGCCCCTCGCGGACGAACGCGTGAACCGGACGCTATCTCATCCCGTCGGTATCCGGAGCGGTCTCGGCTCCCGGTTTCTGTCGACTCGCGGGGAGGAGTTGCCTTCCGGATGCCGTACTCGTCCGTCGCGACCCGTCGAACGCTGTCTCGGCGGCCGTCGCAGGAACACCCTCAGCTATTTAATCTCTCCCCGAGCACACATATCCGATGTCAGCCCTCCAACTGCTCCCCGCTGCCCGTAGAGAACGGGAGGACCCATGCCAGCGATAGAGATCACGGAACTCACGAAACGGTACGGCGACGTTACCGCCCTCGATTCGCTCTCCCTGTCGGTGCCCGAGGGGTCCGTCTTCGGATTCCTCGGCCCGAACGGCGCCGGGAAGTCGACGACCATCAACGTGTTGACGGACTTCATCCGCCCGACGTCGGGGTCCGTCTCTGTCCTGAGGTTCGACGCCCAGACGGACAGCGTCGCGGTTCGAGAGCGAACCGGCGTCCTCCTCGAAGGGTACGATGTCTACGAGAATCTCACCGGCCGGGAACACCTCGAACACGCCATCGCGATGAAACGGGCGGACGACGACCCCGACGAGTTGCTCGCCCGCGTCGACCTGGAGGACGCCGGCGACCGCGAGGCCGGCGGATACTCGAAGGGGATGCGGCAGCGACTCGCCATCGCGGCGGCGGTCATCGGCGACCCCGAACTGCTGATCCTCGACGAGCCCTCGACGGGACTCGACCCGAACGGCGCCCGTCGGCTCCGCGAAATCGTCCGCGAGGAGAGCGAGCGCGGCGCGACCGTCTTCTTCTCCAGCCACATCCTGGACGAAGTCGAGGCGGTCTGTGACAGCGTCGGAATCCTGCTGAACGGACGACTCGTCACGGAAGGGACCGTCACCGAACTCCGGGACGAACTCGCCGCCGAAACGACGCTGACGGTGACCGTCGAGCGGACGCCACGGTCGGTTCTGGCGGACCTCCGGGGAATCGAGGGCGTCGCCACCGTCTCCGCCAGCGGTTCCCGCATCGTCGTCGAGTGTCGCGGCGGGGAGACGAAGCTCGCCGTCCTGGAGCGCGTTCACCGGTCCGACGCGGGATTCGTCGACTTTACGACCGAAGAACCGTCGCTCCAGGAGATCTTCTCCAGATACACGACCGAAGCGGGCGGCCGCGACGCCGACGATACGCCCGTCCTGCAGCGCGTGGGCGGTGACCCGACGTGAGACGGAGGGCCCTGCTCGTGATGCGACGCGACGTCCTCCAGTCGAGTCGGGACCGGACGCTTCTCGGTCTCGGCGTCGCGTTCCTGCTACTGACGGCCGTGACCGCCTTCGTTCAACAGTTGCTCCACAGCCCGTACGCTCCACCACTCACGACCGACGAGACGATCTTCGCGGGCGGGTCGCTGCTCTCGATTCTCGGTCCGCTCGTCGTCCTCGTCGCGACGTACGGGGCGGTTCTCCACGAGCGGGCCTCCGGTGCCGTTCGGTTCACGCTCGGCTTGCCCGTCTCGCGGGCGACGGTGTACGCCGGGAAGTATCTCGGCCGAATCGGCATCGTCCTCGGGACCGCGACCGTCGGATTCGCGGTCGCGACGGCGGTCGTCCTGCTCACCTATCCGACGGTGTATCTCGGCCAGTATCTCCTGTTCGTCGCCGTGACGCTGCTCTACGCTGCCATCTGGGTCGGACTCGGTCTCAGCATCTCGGGGACGTTCAGTTCGGTGACGCGCGGCGTGGCGGCTCTCGTCGGCGTCTTCGTCGTCTTTCGGCTCGGCTGGATGGGCGTTCAGATGGTCGGTCTCCGCCTCGCCGACGCGTCGGTGTACCGGGACACCCCGGCGTGGTACTTCCTGCTCGGGCGCATCAATCCCATGAACGCCTACGTCAGGGTTTCGAACGAACTGATGGTCGAACCCGAACGGTACCATCCGCTGCTCACGCATCCGGGGAACGTAGAGACCGTCTGGGTCTCCGCGGAGTTCTCGTTCGCCGTTCTCGTGGTCTGGGCTGTCGTCGCACCGCTGTTCGGATACGTCCGATTCGGTCAGGCGGACCTGGACTGAGCGTTCGTCGTCGCCCCGCCTCTCGATGGCGTCGTATCGGGCACTCGGGACGCGTCCGATGCGACCGCCTGCGACTCCCCCGACCCTGGTATCAACGAAAACACATTTCCCCTCCCGGTCCGAGACGGAAACGATGGACGAAGCGCCGCCGACGAGCGTTCTCCTTCCGACCACTCGATGGACGTCCGCCTGCGCGGACGTGGCCGACCAGCTCCGTCCGGCCGACGAACTCCTCGTCGTCTGCGACGAGGACACGGACGCCGTCGCCGACCGCAGCGACGACCTTCCCGGAAACGTCCGCCTCGTCGTCGCCGGGGAACCGACGGGCTGTTCGGGGAAGGCGAACGCCATCGCGACGGGGATGGAGAGCGCTCGACACGACCGACTCGTGTGGACCGACGACGACTTCCACCACCCGCCGGACTGGCTCGCCGGTCTCCACGCCGACTACGAACGGCACGGCCCGGTGTCGGAACTTCCCTTCTTCGTCGGGCGCGACCCGCTCTCCCTTCTCCTCGAACCGGTCTACGCACTCGGCGGGACGCTCGGGGCCTACGCGAACGACAAAGCCTGGGGCGGGGCCGTGATGTTCGAGCGCGACGACCTCGACGTCGACGCGTTCCTCGCCGAACTCCGGCGGACGGTGAGCGACGACGGCCTGCTCTCGGAACATCTGGACGCGACCCCTCTCAGACGCGTCCGACGCGTCGAAATCGGCGGAACGATCCGCGAGACGCTCGAACGACACGTCCGCTTCACGCAGATCGTCCACCGGCACGAACCGAGAGACACCGCGCTCATGGGGACCGTAACGGCGGCGGTCGCCGCGTTCTGTCTGCTCCTGCCGACGTACACCTTCGGCGTCACCACGCTGCTCCTCGCGGGAATCTACGCCCTGTTCGGCGTCCGTCGCTGGACGGCGCTGTTGGCCTATCCGGCGATACTCGTCCAGTTACCGCTCATGGCCTACGCGCTCGCTCGCCGAACCTTCGTGTGGGGCGGCCGGCGGTATCGATGGCGGAGCAAGTTCGACGTCACTGTGGTCGAGTGAGCGCACGCTGCCAAACGCTCCTCGAGACGCCGGCCGCCCCGGACCGCTGTTCCTCGATGAACCCGACCCGGACTCCGGTCTCCCGGTCGGTGGCGTCCGTTATCCGGTGGTCGAGCCGATCGGCGACGTCCGGCGGCGGCCGATAGCCGGCCGGACGGCCGACGACGATCTCCACCGACGCCGGGCGACCGAGCAGCACGTCGGCGGGCGAGTAGTCGACCTCCGCGTCGACGTAATCGAGCCTGTCGTACTCCGGACTCCCGAGCGCGGCTTCCGCCTCCGCGGTCGCTTCCTTCTCGAAGGTCGTCGCCTGGTACGAGGCGAACGTGACTGCCGCGAGCACGACCGAGAGCACGACGATGCCGGCTACGATGCGGATCGTGTTCGACCGGACCGCTGCCCTCGCGTGGTCCGCGGCCGCCGCCTCGGGCGGTCGGTAGCCGGCGAACCAGAACACGAGCAGCGCCGAGAGGTTGATGCCGAGCAGGTTCACGAGCACGAGGACGGTCGCGGTGACGGCGACGCCGAAGTCGAGCCACGCGATACCGATGCCGGCGGTCGCGGCCGGCGGCACGAGCGCCACGGCGATGGCGACGCCGACGAGCGCCGACCCGGCACCCCGGAAGATGCTGATGGCGCCCGCGACGCCGGACCCGAGCGCGAGGAACAGCGACAGGAAGTTCGGGCTGGTCCGCTCGGCGATCTGTGGTACTTGCCGGATTTCGAGGTCCGGCGGCACGAGGACCGTCCCCCGGACGAGCGCGGCGAGCGCGGCCGCGACGGCGATGGCCAGCAACAGCCCGGCGACCTGGAGAGCGACGCCGCGCCGATACATCGCCGCGTCGTCGATTACCGTTCCGACGCTCGCGGAGATGGCCGGTCCCATCAGCGGTGCGACGACCATCGCGCCGATGATGGTCGCCGTCGAGTCGAGCAGCAGTCCGGTGGTCGCGATGACGGTGCTCAGGACGAGCAGGGCGACGTACGTCGACAGCGCCGGGGCGAGGTCCTCCGCCCGCGCCATCAGCTCCTCGCGCGAGAGGCGAAGGCCGGAGTACCGCTCCGTCAGCTTCTCGATGCGTCGGGAGACGACGGTCTCGGTCGGCAGGACGATGGTGTAGGCGTCCCCCTCGACGCCGGCGGCGCGCAGGTCGTCCATCACCGGCTCGACGCCGCTCGGCGGGACGGGAAACGACACCAGCGCCTCGAACTCGCCCCGTCCCGTCTCCTCGACCACCGCGTAGTCGATGTCCTGTCCGTCCAGCGCCGCCAGAACCGAATCCCGTCGCCCCTCCGGAATCATCACCTGAACGAGACGCATACCACCCGCACGACGTCCAATCCGATAACGTCACGGGTGCGTCACTTGTCGGCGCGCACGCTGACGCGATTTCCTGAACCCGGCCCGGTGCGGCGTCTCGGACTGCGTCGCCCGGCCGCGCCGTCGCCGACTGTGCCTCCGACTACCACCAGGCCCTCCCGCCGGCGCAACCTCGCGGTGCGGACCCGTTCGGTTCAGACGGACGGATCCTCGTCCCGACGACTCTCGTCGGACTCCGCTCGTTCTCCCTCGGCGCTCTCGTCTGGAGGACGCTCCTCACCGGCACGTTCGCCCGTGGTCGGGGCGTCGGCCGGGCGTTCGCGGAGTAGTCGCGGAACCACCACCCAGAGAAACTGGACGACGACGACCATGACGAACGGTCCGAGGAAGATACCGTACCAGCCGAAAATCGGCGGTCCGAGCAGGTACGCGAACATGACCAGCCCGGTATGAAACAGCCGTCCGGAGAGGTACGGCCGGACGTACGTCCTGATGACGTTGTCGAACGCGAAACCCATGACGACGAAAAAGAGGAGCGGGAACCAGAGCAGGGTCGGGTCGGTCCGGACCGCGACGACGCCCAGATAGAGGACGACGAGGAAGTACACGATGGATCGCCCGACCAGCGGAACGAGCGTCGCGAGGCCCGTGGCGATTGCCACGAGCACCGTCATCGGAATCGCCATTCCCGGCGGTGCGACGAAATTCAGGAGATTGTAGATTATCGCGGACGCGATGACGATGACGAAGATGGTGAGCGTGTACCCGAAGAAGACGGAGGAGAGACCGCGGTCGACCGCCTGCAGGTAGTCGTAGGTCGTCCCCTCGTCGGTGACCGTGCGTCGGAACCAGTCGGCGATCGCATCCTCGTCACGGACGAGGAAGAAGACGAAGATGAGCGTGAGAAACAGATTGTACATCTGGGTCGCGAACGCGCCGACGAACGCGCCGAACTGGTTGAGAACGGTCTGGATGGACGGGTCGCTGAGCAGTTCCGTGACCGTTTCGTACACCCGCGCCGGTTCGGTCAGTATCGTCTCGACGTTGACCCCCGGGAAGAACGTTCGTGCGAACTGCTCGATGTCCGCCGGACGTACCGCCGAGAGTTCGCCGACCGCGACGACGACGACCGCGCCGAGCAGTCCCACGAACGGGAGGACGATGACCGCCATCGTGACGAACGACGCGACGCCCGACGAGACGCCGCGGTGCTGGAGCCAGCGGGAGATCGGTCGCGCGACGTAGTACAGGAACAGACCGAATATCAGCCAGCCGAGGTACGCGTCGAGCGACGCCACGAGGACCAGCGCGAGCGCGACGGCAAACAGCGTCCAACCACGTCCCGACCGTCCTGACTCACTATCGTTCCGGAACTCCATCTCCCTCCTCCGACCGTGAGCGCTACGCTAGACGTTCGGATAATTCGTTCGGGCGAACACGACCGCCGTCGACCCGACGTTCGGGCCGCAGGCGACGGTGGCGACCGCTTCGTCGACCTCGAAGTCCCCTGGGAACGCGAGAGCTGAATCGCCTCACGACAGCGACGTGAGAGGCGGTCAGAGGGAACTACGGTGCAGTTCGACGATGGGCTCTAACCCGTCTCCCTCGTTCCGCGTCCGCCAGATCACCTCGACGACGTTGTAGACGTCTCCCCGAAGACGGACCACCTCGTTCTTCCGCGGCGGAGCGTCCATCTCGTAGGTGATTTCTTCGAGACCCTCGGCATCGAAGACGACGCGCATACGAATCGACGACGGCACGTACGCTCTTAACGCTGTCCGGCGTTCGGCTGACAGCGCCGTCGTCGCTCGTCGACGCGTCGCACTTCGACTCCCGCTGCAGGTCCGAACGACCGTTAATCCATCCGACGGAGGTGCTTCAGTACCGACGGAGGGAGGGAAACCGGAACCGCGAACGTACCGTACCTTTGTAAAGAACACTTATCGATTCCCGGCGCCTCCACCCGTCCATGGACATCAACTGGAGAGCCGTCCTCACCGGATTCCTGACCGCGTTCGTCCTCGGAATACTCGTCGCCTGGCTCGTCCCGCCCGCACGGATGTCCGGGCTGGCGCAGGCGCTCCCCGGCCTCGTCGGCGGTCTGGTCGCCGGGTACATGGTCGTCGGCGCGGGACGCGGGGCCGTCCATGGCGGCCTCGCCACGGTCGTCGGGGGGCTCGTCCTGCTCGTCGCGTGGCTGGTGCTGGGGACCCTGTTCGCCGGCGTATTCCCGGCGGTCACGGGATTCGCGCTCGGTCTGGCCGTCCTGCTCGCGCAGGCGATTCCCGGTGCCGTCGCCGGCGCTATCGGCGGGTGGGCGAAAGGCCGCCGCACCGCGACCCGCGAGACCGTCGGAACCGAGACCCGCTGACGGACCGCGCTGGACGGCGGTCGGGGCCGTCTCCTCCCCGCGACCACCGGCGGAAGCACCTATGGAGTGCGCGGCCGTGAAAGAGACACGCACTCAGAGATGACTCCACCGGACGACGACTCCGTCGACCTCGTCGCGTTCGACCCGGACAGCGTCGGGGTCGGCGACGTGCAGTGTCGTCCCGTCTGGGACGACGCGTTCGGTGCCAAGTCTTCGTGCTGGGTCGTCGAGACCCCGTCGCTGTCGGTCTGTATCGACCCGGGCGTCGCGGCGATGCAGCCGTCGTACCCGCTGCCGGACGTCGTAAAGGAGTACTACGCTCGGCGCGCCGACGTCGCCGTCCGGGCGGCGCTCGGCGAAGCGGACCTCGCCACGATCTCCCATTACCATCGCGACCACTATCTGGACGACCCCGGAGCGTACGACGGGACCGAGCTCTGGGTCAAAGACCCGAACCGGTGGATAAACGACTCCCAGTGGAATCGAGCGCGGGAGTTCGTCGGCGCGCTCGCGGACCGTCGCGGGGAATCGCTCGCGCGGTGCGAGCCGCGACAGACCGACTTCGCCGACCCGCTTGAGAGCCTCGACCGGGCACGGAGCAAGGACTTCGGGGAGTACCAGGCGAGGCGGGAGGAACTGCTCGCGAAGTGGCGCGAGCGCTTCCGCAAGCGGGTCGAACGGTGGCGGACCGCCGACTGGCTAGCGGAACCGGAGTTTCTCCGCTACGCCGACGGAGAGCGCCTCGAACGGGACGAGACGGTCGTTCGCTTCGTCGGCCCGCTGTTTCACGGCATCGAGTACGCCAACACCGGGTGGGTGTTCAGCGTCGTCGTCCAGACGCCCGACACCAAGGTGATTCACTCCTCGGACCTCCAGGGTCCGGTTATCGAGGACTACGCGGACTGGCTCGTCGAGGAGGACCCCGACCTCCTCTTTCTGGACGGGCCGGCGACGTACCTGTTGGGGTACATGCTGAACCGGACGAACCTCCAGCGGTCGATCGACAACGCCGCACGCGTCCTCCGGGAAGTCGACCCCGAGCTGATGGTCTGGGGACATCACCTCCTTCGCGACCCGAGGTTCAGGGAACGAACGAGGGAGGTCTGGCAGCTCCGGGAGGAGGGGTACAACGTCGAAACCGCGGCCGCGCTGGCGGGGGAGGAACCGATCGTCGAGCGGATACTGACCTGGAGCGACGAGCGCGTGGCGCGGCTCGCCGACCGGGCGGAATCGGCGCTCGACCGCGAGACGAGGACGGAGTAGTCGGTCGCGGTCGTCGGCGACGACGGCGACCGTCCACCTCGCCGGATGACCCCGAACGGCCGCGTCCGCGTTCGTTCGTCCCGCTCCCGGAGACCCGTCCGGGGCGGCGGCGGTCCCCGAAGTTCAAATATCCCACCTTCGTACGGTATCGCAGTGGTAGTTTCGTTCGATCTCTTCGGGACGCTGGTCGAGGTGACGCCGCCGGACGACCCCGCGCGAGCGGTCGCGACCGAACTCGCCGCGCGGGACGTTCCCGTCCCGTCGGACTGGGAGCGAGCCTACGCCGAACGACACGTCGAGACGGAGTCCGGTGCGGAGCTCTCGCTGGTCGACCACGTCGTCGCGGGGCTCGACAGCCGCGGCGTCGCGGCGTCCGAGGCGGTGGTACGGGCGACGCTCCTCGACGCGTTCGCGACGCCCGTCCGGACGAAGCCGGGGGCTCGCGCCGCCGTCGGTGCCGCCGCCGAACGCGGACCGGTCGGCGTGCTCTCGAACTGTAGCGTCCCGGGTCTCGTCCCGCGCGCCCTCTCGCGGTCGGAGCTACGCGCCGACGCCTTCGACGCGGTCGTCAGCAGCGTCGACTGCGGGTGGCGGAAACCCGACGAGCGGGCCTTCGAACGCGTCGCCGCTCGACTGAACGTCTCCCCGTCGGAACTCCGTCACGTCGGCGACGACCCGGACACGGACGGCGGAGCGACCGCGGCGGGCGCGACGAGCGTCCTGCTCGAGGACGTGCCGCTGACGGCGGTACCCTCGCACCTGGAGAACGCAGAATGACGCTCGCCGGAGTGGCTGCGGTCGCGCTCGCGTTCGCGCTGGACCGGACCGTCGGGGAGCCGCCGCGACGACTGCACCCCGTCGTCTGGTTCGGGAGGGCGACGGCGACGGTCGACCGCGACTGGCCGTTTCCCCGGGCGGCGAGCGTCCTCGTCGCGCTGGCGTTTCCGGCGGTCGCCGCGGTCGTCGCCGGACTCCTGGTGTGGTGCGCGGCGGCGGTGCATCCGTTCGTCGGCGGCGCGCTCGCCGGGACGGTCCTCTTCTCGACGACGAGCATGCGGATGCTCCTCGAGACGGCAGAGGCGGTCAACGGCGCGACGGAGACGGACCTCGACGCTGCCCGGGACGACCTCCGGGCGCTGGCGGGGCGCGACGCCGCGACCCTCTCGGCCGGCCAGGTGCGGAGCGCGGTCGCCGAGAGTCTCTCCGAGAACCTGGCCGACGGTCTCGTCGCACCGCTGCTCGCGTTCGCCGCCTGTGCGCCGTTCTCGCTCCCGGTCGCCGCCGGCGCCGCCGCGTGGGTCAAGGCCGTCAACACGCTGGACTCCATGCTCGGCTATCGCTCGAAACCCGTGGGCTGGGCGAGCGCCCGCCTCGACGACGTCGTCATGTGGGTGCCGGCCAGAGCCAGCGCCGTGCTCATCGCGCTCGCGGGAACCGCGGCCGGCGGTTTCGGAGCGGTGCGCTCCTGGGCGAACGAGCCGCCGTCGCCGAACTCCGGCTGGCCGATGGCGACGCTCGCCGCCGCGCTCGGAACGCGCTTCGAGAAGCCGGAGGTCTACACGCTCAACCCCTGCGCACGGCTGCCCGCCGTCGAGGACGTGGAGCGGGGCGTTGGCATCGTTCGTCGAGCCGGCCTGCTCGCGTACGTCGCGACGGGGGTGGTCGCGTGGTTCTGACCGCGCTCCGCGGCGCGCTCGGATTCCTGAGTCGGCTGCCGGTCGGCCAGGACGAGGGAGCGTGGGAGGCGTTTCGACGGACGCCCGCGGCGTTCCCGCTCGCCGGATACGTCATCGGTGCGCTCCTCGCGGTGCCGTTCGTCCTCCCGGTCCCCGCGTCGGTCGGCGCCGTCCTGTTCCTCGGGGTCACGTACGGCGTCACGGGCGTCAATCACGTCGACGGTCTCGCCGACCTCGGCGACGCGGCCGCGGTCCACGGTGCCGAGAAGCGTCGCTCCGTGATGAAGGACACGACGGTCGGCGTCGGCGCGGTCCTCGCCGTCGGTCTCGGCGTCGCCGGCCTCGCGCTCGCGGGCCTCGGTCTGGCCCGGCTTCCGCTCGTCGCCGCCCTGTCCGCCGTCGTCGCCGCGGAGGTCGGTGCGAAGCTCGGGATGGCCGCGCTCGCGGCGTTCGGGTCGCCCGCCCACGACGGACTCGGGGCGGCGCTCCTCGACCAGACGGTCGGCGGATTCGCCGTCGCGCTCCTCGTCGCGGTGCCCGCGGTCGCTCTCGCCCGGCCGGCGGTCGTCGGTGCCGGTTCGGTGAGCGCCGGGCTGGTCACCGCCCTCGGCGTCGGGTGGTGGGCCCGGTCGTGGCTCGACGGCGTCAGCGGCGACGTCTTCGGGGCCGCGAACGAACTCGCTCGCGTCGTCGCGCTGCACGCGGGGGTGGTCGCGTGGACGCTCTCCTGATGTGCGGCGGCGAGGGAACTCGGCTCGACGCCCCCGTCGAGAAACCGCTGTTCGAGGTCGGCGGCACGCCGATGGTCGACCGGGTGCGAACCGCGCTGGACGACAGTCGCGTCGACGACGTCTACGCCGTCGTCTCCGAGCACACGCCGGCGACGCGCCGATACCTCGACTCGACGTCGGTGTCCGTCGTCGACGCCCCGGGCGACGGCTACGTCGACGACCTCGGGTACGCGCTCGAACGGGTCGACCCGCCCGTCCTGACGGTCGTCTCGGACCTCCCGCTGCTCGACGGGGCGGTCGTCGACCGGACGCTCGCCCGCCACGACCGAGGCTCGCTGACGACGTGCGTTCCCGCCGTGCTCAAGCGGCGACTCGGCGTCGGTACCGACACGACGTTCACCGCCGGCGGGCGGGAACTCGCTCCGACGGGAGTCAACGTCGTCGGCGAATCGGACGCGGAAACCACACACGTTACCTACGATGCCCGCCTCGCCGTCAACGTGAACCGACAGTCCGACGCCGCGGTCGCGGAGGCGTTCGCGCGAGACGCCGGAGGGGGACGACCGTGAACCCCGACGCCGTCGACGGCGCGGAGCGCGTTCCGCACGGGAGCACCGACGACCCGGCGCTGCTCGACTTCAGCGCGAACACCAACCCCCGGACGCCCGACGGCGTGGAGGACGCGTATCGGGAGGCGCTGGAGCGGTCGCGGACGTACCCGCCGGACGACTACCCGGCGTACCGTCGCGCGGCGGCCGCGTACGTCGACTGTTCGCCGGACCGGGTCGTCCCGACGCCGGGCGGCCTCGCGGCCATTCGGCTGACCATCGAGACGACCGTCTCCGCGGGCGACTCGGTGCTCGTTCCGTACCCCAGCTTCGGCGAGTACGCCCGCGAGGTGCGCCTCCAGGGCGCCGACGCGGAGTACGTTCCCTACGACCGCGTCCTCGAAACGGACCCGACCGACCACGCGCTCGTCGTCGTCTGCAACCCGAACAACCCGACTGGCGACGCCTACGACGGCGACCGACTGCGCGCGTACGCGGACCGCTGTCGGGCGGCCGACACGCCGTTGCTCGTCGACGAGGCGTTTCTCGGCTTCACCGACCGGGACTCGCTGGCCGGCCGCCCGGGCGTCGTCGCGGCCCGTTCGCTGACGAAGCTGTTCGGCCTCCCCGGACTCCGCGCCGGCTTCGCGGTCGCGACCGGCCCCGCCAGGGAGCGTCTCGAAACCGCCCGACGAGCGTGGACGCTCGGCACGCCCGCGGCCGACGTCGGCGTCCACTGCATGGACGCCACGGAGTTCGTCGCGGCGACGCGGAAGCGCGTCCGGGACGAGCGCGCCCGGATGCGAGCGTCGCTCGCCGAGCGGTTCGACGTCCGTCGCTCCAACGCGCCGTTCCTGCTGGTCGACGTGGGCGAGCGAGACGCCGAGGCGGTCGTGCGCCGCGCCCGCGAGCGCGGCGTCGCCGTCCGCGACGCGACGACGTTCCGCGGCCTCGACTCGCACGTTCGCGTGGCGGTTCGGGTACCGGCGGAGAACGACCGACTGCTCGACGTCCTCGAAGATGTTTGAGTTCACCGTCCGAAACGGGGTGTTGCAGGCCCGTCGGGGCGGAACCCGATGGCTGAGCAGCGGGTGGGGCGGCGGATACGTCGACGCCGACGCGGCCTACAACGTCTCGGTGCCGGAGGGGTTCGAGCGGACGGACCTCGACGCCTACATCGGGGAGCGACGCCGAGGGGCGGGGTTCGAACGCGCCGGCCCGACCCTGCTCACGGGCGTCGACCTGCGCCACGCCTGCGGGGCGCGATGCGATGCGGTCGAGGCCGTCGTCACCGCGGGCATCTCGAATCCCGCGGCGCTTCCGACGAGCGGGGACGACGAGGGCCCCTCGACCGAGGCCGAGTCCGGCGAGTGGACCCCCGGCACGGTGAACGTGCTCCTCGGCACGTCCCGCGCCGTGGACGACGGGAGTCTCGCGACGCTCATGTCGGTCGCCGTCGAGGCGAAGACCGCGACGATGCTGTCCGAGACGGGGTTCCCCGGCACGACCACGGACGCGGTAATCGTCGCGTCCGACCCGGACGGCGAGGCGGCGACCTTCGCCGGGAGCGGGACGCCCATCGGCGCGGCGGCCAGAGCGAGCGTACGCGACGCCGTGCAGGAGAGCCTCCGGTCGCGGTACGCGGCCACGGACCCTCCCGAGTCGGTCGAGGCGGCGGACCACGGCGTACGAACCGACCGGCGCACGGAGACGTTCGAACCCTGAGTTGCTCGTCGGCGGAAGAATCGTCGGCCGTCGCTGACGTGGGGCCCACGCACGGGTAGCCGTCGTCCGTCCCGTCAGTCGTCGACGTCGACGCCGGACTCGCGTTTCCAGTGCGTACGGCAGTCGCCGGAGCAGAAGTGCAGCGTCTCCGTCACACCGTCCTCCAGGTCGTCGTACACGACCCTGAGGAGTATCGGGTGCGTCGCGCAGATGTCGACCAGGTTCTCACAGTGAGCACAGGCCAGGTACTGGTCTTTCGCGCCGACCTCCGGGAAGTTCGTCGTCGATTCGAGCAATCGCATAGCGGAAAGAAGGCCGTGCGCGGATAAAACGATAGTGGAAGGTTTCAGGGCGTACTCCGCCGGTAATACGGTCGTTCTACGGCGGTGTAGTCAGGCTCGAGAGACCGTCTGAACGTGGCGGGGCAGGCATCAGACCCGCCACGTCCGCATCTGGCGTTCCGACGGAAGTTGGGTGACAGGCGACATCAGATGGCCAGACGCGTTTCTGTACTGGGGCGAGTTAGTATTAGACCCCGGCAATCGTTTTCGTTCGTGAACGCTTTGAACGGTTATCGACCGCCCGCGTCCGTCCGCTTTCGGCGCCTGAAGCTGCGGGCGTCCGCTACGAGCCTCGACCGTACGACGGTACCGACGACCTCCGTGAGGTGTTCGGGCCGATGAGCAAACTCAGTCCGTCGGAGGTCGACGGGAGGCTATCGCTCGATTCGAGTGCGCGAACCCGTCCGGGGGAGGCTCCCTCTTCGCCACCGGGAAGACCGCACCGAACGACTAAAGTCTGGTTGCACTAATCACAGGAGAGGAGGAGTCGAGGCGTGAACGCACGACGAGGGTCGTCGAGACCCGGCGGTCTGGGGGCCGAGTCCGCTAGATTCGCCGCCGACTCCGGTCGCTGCGCCGTCGTCGAGCGCGGCACCTTCGACCACCACACGGACGCACTCTAACGATGTCACGCGACAGTTCCGACGATACCGACCGCGGAGAACGGACGGAAAGACCACCGGAGACCAGGGCCGTCGAACCGTCGGCACCGGCGGAGTTCGGCCTGGTCCAGGTCTGGTGGGGCGACGGCAAGGGCAAGACGACCGCGGCGATGGGGATGGGGTATCGCGCCGCGGGTCACGGCTACCGCGTCCACATGCTCCAGTTCATGAAGGGTGGGGCGTCGAGCGTCGAGGACGTTCGCGGTGAGTACAACGCCATCGGGCAGTTTCCCGGCTTCAGCTACGAGAACACGGGCCACTACGGCTGGCACGGGTTCCTCGACGGGTCGGACGACGACGAGCACGCGGCGAAGGCGGAGGCCGGTCTCGCGCGCACAGAGGAACTCCTGCGGGCGGCCGGGGAGGCGGCCCTCGACGAGCCGCTGGCGCTCGACGCCCCGCCCGAGGAGGGCGTGCACGTGCTGATACTGGACGAAATCCTCTACGCGGTCGACCGGGAGCTGCTCGCCCCCGAGACGGTCGTCGAACTCGTCGAATCGAAACCGGACGACCTCGAACTCGTCCTCACCGGTAGCCACGAGCGGCCGGAGTACGTCGTCGAACACGCCGACCTCGTCACGAACGTCCGGAAGGAGAAACACCCGATCGACGCGGGCCAGCGCGCCCGCAAGGGCACCGAGTACTGATGACCGAGACGGTGCTCGTCGCCGGGACCGAAAGCCACGCCGGGAAGAGCACCGTCGCGGCGGGGCTGTGCCGACTGCTCGCGCGACGCGGCGCGGCGGTCGCGCCGTACAAGGCCCAGAACATGAGCAACAACGCGCGGGCGGTCGCCGATACCGACGGCGGCTGGGGGGAGATCGGCGTTTCGCAGTACGTGCAGGCGCGAGCGGCCGAAACGCCGGCGGACACGGACATGAACCCGGTCCTGCTGAAACCGCGCGGGGACGGGGAGAGTCAACTGGTGATACAGGGCGAGGCCGTCGACCACGTCCCCGCCGGCTCGTACTACGAGTCGTACTGGGAGGAGGCGCGTCGAGCGGCCGTCGAGTCGTACGAACGGCTGGCCGACCGCTACGACGTCGTCGTCGCGGAGGGGGCCGGAAGCATCGCCGAAATCAACCTCCGGCACCGCGACCTCGCAAATCTCGAGACGGCCCGGTTCGCGGACGCGTCCGTCCTCCTGCTCGTGAACGTCGAACGCGGGGGCGCGTTCGCCAGCCTCTACGGGACGCTAGAGCTGATGCCGGACGACGTCCGCGACCGCGTCTTCGGCGCGATACTCACGAAGTTCCGCGGCGACCCGACGCTCCTGGCGTCCGGCATCGACGAGATAGAGGACAGAACGGGCGTTCCGGTTCTCGGCGTGATTCCGTACGACGACCCGGGCCTTCCGGAGGAGGACAGCGTCTCGCTCCCCTCGCCCGGCGAATCGGCGACGGTCGGCACCGGCGACGACGTCCCGCCGGACCGGTCGGTGACGGTCGGCGTCCCGCGACTCCCCCGGATCTCGAACTTCACCGACCTGGCACCGCTGGCGGACGAACCTGGCGTCCGCGTCGCGTATCTCCCGCTCGAAGCGGACTGCGACCGGGTCGACGCCGTCGTGCTTCCGGGGACGAAGAACACCGTCGACGACCTGCTCGCCCTGCGGGACGCCGGATTCGGCGAGCGACTGCGCGAGTTCACCGGCCCCGTCGTCGGGATATGTGGCGGCTACCAGATGCTCGGCGAGCGCATCACGAACGCAGCGGTCGAGAGCACCGCCGACCACGACGTCGTGGACGGGTTCGGTCTGCTCCCGGTCGAAACGCGGTTCTCGACCGACAAGCGCGTCGAGCGAGTGACGCGGACGCTCGACGGCGCGGGCCCGCTGGCGGACGCGGACGGAACGGTCAGCGGGTACGAGATTCACATGGGGCGGTCGACGCTCACGCGGCCCGCGGAGCGCCCCGTCGGCGGGGAGAGCGCCGCGACGGACCGCGTCCTGGGTACGTACCTCCACGGTCTCTTCGAGAACGAGAACGTTCGAACCGCGTTTCTCGACGCGGTGTTCCGGACGACCGACCGGACGCGACCCGGCGGCGACGCCTCGCGTCGGTCACCGTACGACCGTGCCGCCGACCTCCTCGCGGACAGCGTTCCGGTCGCCGACCTCCCCTTCGACTTCTGAGCGACGACGAGTCTGGCGGAGCGAGACGGGGATTTATCGACGTCGAACGCCGTAGTTCCACACGGAGCGATGTCGACGGACGCACGGCAACGGGGTTCCGAGGCGGGAACGCGACGACCGCCCGGCCCCGACGGACTACCGGTCGTCGGGAACCTCCACCGATTTCTCGGCGGTCAGTTGACGTTCATCGAGACGTGTGCTCGCGAGTACGGCGACGTCGTGTACACGAACGTCGGGCCGATCGAGTCGTACATGGTAGCTCACCCCGAGCAGATAGAGCGCGTTCTCGTGACCGAGGACGACCGGTTTCGGAAGGCGGAGATGGGACAAGGGCGGTTGGAGCCGCTGTTCGGCGACGGGCTGGTGGTCAGCGACGGCGAACACTGGCGTCGGCAGCGAACCCGGATGCAACCGACGTTCCGGCCAGACCGGATCGCGACGTACGCGGAGATCATGGCCGAGCAGGCGGCCGCGGCAGCGACGGCGTGGTCGCCGGGCGAGACGGTCCGCGTCGACGAGGAGATGCGACGGATCACGCTGTCGATTCTGGTGCGGTCGCTGTTCGGTACCGACCTGGGCGACCGCGAGGCGGAGATTCGCGAGGCGTTCGAGATGGCGATGGCCCGGTTCGAGGGCGTCAACATGTGGCTTCCCGGATGGGTGCCGACGCCCGCGAACTGGCGATTCAGGCGCGGCCGAAAGCGAATCGACGAGATAGTCTTCGACCTGATCGACGAACGGCGAGACGAGGCCGAGACGCGGGACGACCTGCTGTCGGCGCTGCTGGTCGCCGAAGACGAGCGGGGCGAGCGCATGTCGGACGAGGCCGTCCGCGACGAGGTGGTGACGCTCCTCGCGGCGGGCCACGACACGACGGCGCTGGCGCTGACGTACGCGCTGTATCTCGTGGGAACCTCGCCCGCGGTCGGCAGGAAACTCCGTGCGGAACTCGATGCGAAACTCGGCGAGCGCGTTCCGACGCTGTCCGACGTCACCGAACTGGAGTACACGGAAGCGGTCGTTTCGGAGGCGTTGCGGCTGTATCCCCCGACGCACGCGACGGCCCGCGAACCCGTCGAGGACGTCACCGTCGACGGCTACCGGATACCGGCGGACTCGACCGTGTTCCTGCCGCAGTGGATCGCCCATCGGGACGAACGCTGGTGGACCGACCCCGAGACGTTTCGTCCGGACCGCTGGCTCGACGACGCCGACCGCCCGGAGTACGCGTACTTCCCGTTCGGCGGTGGCCCGCGTCACTGCCTCGGTCATCGATTCGCGACCGTCGAGGCACGGGTCGTGCTGGCGACGATCGCCTCCCGGTGGCGTCTCGACCCCGAGATCGACGATCTGTCGGTTCGCCCGGTCATCACGCTCAGACCGACCGAACCGGTTGCGATGACCGTCCGCGAACGGTAGCGGGACTCGCGTCTCGCGTCTCGCCTCTCGGGCCCCGTCGGAGGTCGCCGGAACGGACGGTCTGTGCACGAACGAGACAAGAGAAATCAATGACTCTCGTGGTAAATTCCATATTCTTAGAGTAAATTTAAGATTGGTTCGGGCATTGGTACGGTATGGCGAATCCAGGTGACGCGGGCAGCGAGGACGGAGAAGCAGACGGAACGGGTCGACGAACGTTTCTGAAGGGGTCGGCGACGGCGCTCGGCGTCGGGTCGGTGGTGGGGCTCTCCCAGTCTGACGTCCCCGGAACGCTCACCGAACGAGCACGGGCCGCACCGTCACCGGAGCGAGCGGAGAGCGAGGAGGGGATGGTGTCCACGGTCCACCCCAGGGCGACGGAGGTCGGGGCCGACGTCCTCAGAGACGGCGGCAACGCGATCGACGCTGCCGTCGCGGTCCAGTTCGCACTCAACGTCGTCCAGCCTCACAGCTCCGGCATCGGCGGCGGCGGATTCATGGTGATATACTCGGCCGACGAGGACGAACTGTACACCATCGACAACCGCGAACGAGCACCGCTGGGGGCCGACAAGGAGATGTTCCTCGACGACTGCAACGAGCCGATTCCGTTCGAAAAACGACACACCAGCGGCGAGGCCGTCGGCGTCCCCGGCACGCTCCGCGCCTGCGACGTGAGTCTCAAGCGGTTCGGCACCCGATCCATCGGCGAACTCGTCTCACCGGCCATCGCCCTCGCACGCGGCAGCGGTGATCCGGTCCAGGTCGGCGAACACCTCGCCGAGTCCATCCGGGAGAACCAGGAACTCTTCAACGAGGCCGCCCGCGAGGTGTTCGTCCCGGACGGCGAACCGCTCGCGGCGGGCGACGAACTCGTCCAGCCCGACCTCGCGGAGACGTTCGAGACCATCCGCGACGAGGGTATCGGCGCGTTCTACAAGGGCGACATCGCCGAGGCCATCGCCGACGTCGTCCAGGAGACCGGCGGTAGCATGCGCACCGAGGACCTCGCGCGCTACAACGTCACTGTCGACCACCCCGAGTACGCGGAGTACGACGACGTGACGGTTCGGACCCAGTCGCTTCCGAGTTCCGGCGGGTTGACCATCGGCCAGATTCTGAAACTGCTCGAACCGCTCGAACTGGACCAGTACGGACCGAACGCGCCGGAGACGTACGAGGCCCTGCTGGAGGCGTTCGGACTCGCCTACGCCGACCGCGGCGAGTACATGGGCGACAAGGCGTTCGTCGACGCGCCCTGGCAGGGTCTCTTCGACGAGAGGTACCTCCAGAAACGCCGGGAAGCGATGGCCGTCGACGGGTCCGCGAGCGACCCACCACAGCCCGGGAATCCGTGGGATTACCAGCCCGGGACCCCTTACAGGGTCGACGCCGTCGGCGCGAGCGAACTCGAAGGCGACGCGAAGCGACGCCTCGCCACGCCCGACAAGGGCCAGACCACCCACTTCACGACGGCGGACAGCGAGGGCAACCTCGTCTCGTGGACGAGCACCATCGAACAGTTCTTCGGGACGAAGATCATGGTGCCTGGCCACGGTTTCATGCTCAACAACGAACTCACGGACTTCGACGCCGTTCCCGGGGGTCCGAACGAGGTCGCGCCCGGCAAGCGCCCGCTGAGCAGCACCAGTCCGACCATCGTTTTCAAAGAGGGCGAACCGTTCATGACGGTCGGCTCGCCTGGCGGCAAGACCATCATCACGACGGTCTCGCGCATCGTCCTCAACGTCGTCGAGTTCGGCATGAGCGTAGACGAGGCCGTCGCGGCACCGCGCGTCTACAAGGACGCCGAGCCGGCAGTGCTGTACGAGCCGGGGGTCCCCGACGACGTCCGGGGACGTCTCCGGGACTACGGATTCCATCTCACCGAGAGACCGACGGACCTCGGCAACGCCCAGGTCATCAGAGTGACCGAAGACGGCCGCTACGTCGGCGTCGCCGACGGTCGGCGCGACGGTGCCGTCGTCGGGCTCTGACGGGCGCGGGCCGGGGTGCTTTAGGCCCGCGAGGAGCCATACAGACCATGACCGAGACGGTCGCCGTCACCGGCGGAAACGGCCGCGTCGGGCGGAGCGTCCTCGCCCATCTGAACGAGGAAGGCTACCGAACCGTCGACCTCTCCCGGGGCAAGCGAGAGGAGGAGCGCGCCGACGCCTACCTCACAACCGACCTCCTAGAGGCGGGCGAGGTCTACGGCTCGCTGGCGAAGAGCGACGCCGACGCGGTCGTGCACCTCGGGATGATTCCGACGCCGGACGCGACGCCGAGGTATCGGACCTACGAGAGCAACGTCATGTCCAGCTACCACGTGTTGGAGGCCGCGGGAGCGCTCGGAATCGACACCGTGACGCTGGCGTCGAGTTTCAGCGCCATCGGTGGCGGATTCGAGCCCGACCCCGTCACGGTGGACTACCTGCCCGTCGACGAGGACCACCGCCTCACGCCGTCGAACCCCTACGGAATGGGGAAGCAGACGCTCGAAATCGCCGCGGACGGGTTCGCCCGTCGCACCGACGACCGGCCGTGGACCATCACCTCCCTGCGGTTTCCGTGGGTCGTCGACGACGACCTGGCCCGCGAGACGTTCGTCGAGGCCGACCGTACCCTGGCAGGGATGCGCGAGTCGGACCACTTCCACACCCAGCGCAACACGCTGTTTACCTACGTCCACGCGTCGGACGCGGTCGACCTGGTGCGGCGGACCGTCGAGGCCGACTTCGACGGACACGAGCGCGTCTGGGTGTCGGCACCCGACACGAGCGCCGAGACCCCCAGCCGGGAGATCGCCGCGGAGGTCTTCCCGGACGTCGAGATTCGCGACAGTCTCGAAGCACACGACTACGCGCCGCTGGTCGACACCGCGAAGGCGGAGGAACTGTTCGACTGGGAGCCTGAATGGAGCTGGCGTCGACCATCCTGATGGCTTCTGCCGTCGAAAAACAGGACGAGTATCACCGAGGACGCATCCCACTCGCATTTGCCGAGGGTTCAGGCGGTCTATAACCGAGGAGCGCACAGCAGAAGCGCCGTCGTAGGGATCACCTACACGTCAGCGGACAGTTATAGGTCTCGTATACTTATTGGGCTGGTTCGCATATCGTTGGAGAGATGTGCACGCACCGGACGACGAAAGTCACGGTAGCGGCGCTCCTTCTGGCACTCGACGAAAACGAGTTCCGCCTTCCGGATTTGAAAGACCACCCGTCGTTCCCCGAAAATGCTCCTTCCAACAGCACGGTCCGGCTGGTGCTGCGGCAGTTGGAAGAGAGCGGTTGGCTTGAGCGCTACCATCCCAAGGGACGGATATGGACCGCGAGCGACCAGCTCGAAGAGCGACTGTCCCCGTAACCTCCTCGCTACCCCTTGCCGTGTTAACGACTCGTAACTACTGCCCCTCAAACGACTCCGACGTTTGACGGGGATTCCGAAGAAGGGCGTATCGTACGGCGGTTCTGCGCTCGTAGGAGAGCTCCGCCACCGTCACCGCTCGATGTGAAGTAACGAGGATTATTCGCCGTTATCGGGACACTGCCGAATCGATTACGCTGACAGTTACTGGTTACACCGTTACCGGACGCGGTAACAACGATTATTTGCGGGTAGTTACTAAACTGAGACAGTGACTTCCCGAGTATCGGTCACTAATGCGTCGGAAGCTATCACAGACGTCGTAAACAGCCCGAAATAGCGCGAACGAAGCGTCGAAACGACACCGAAGGGAGCGATGTGACCCACTCGGCCAACGTGGCGTCTTCCGTCCGGAGAAGCTTCCTATCCCCGAAATACGGATTTTCGACGGGAGAAACGAGCCAGTTTGCGAATTCTCAACCTGAAATTGGTCCTCTGAACTGCGAGCCAAACTACCCAAACAATTCTCGGTATTGAATACATGCCCCGGAAAACGGGCTGATGGTGACGCAGGTCGACTACGCTATGACCCCGTCTCGGCGATTACTCGCTTGACTGAGACGGTCAGCGTCGCTAGGGGAAACCTATGAAAGAGACACACAAAATGGAAGCTCAGGCAGCAGATGAACGTTCACGTCGCTCATTCCTGCGAGCTGCGAGTGTTACGGCCGTCGCGGCAACCGGGTTTGCCGGAACGAGCGCCGGTCACGAAGTACCAGCCTGCAAGAAATCCGAGGGCAAAGCTCCTTACAAAAACCCCCACTGCAAAAAAGGACACAAGAAGCACAAAAAGAAGAAAAGACACAAGAAAAGGCGTAAGAAAGAGAAAAAGAAGAAAAAGCACAAGAAAGGGAGAAAGAAGCGTAGGAAGGGGAGAAAGAAGGGCAAGCGGAACAAAAAGAAGTACGACCCGTAATCGGCGTTCGACATCTCGATACTTTTTGTGCGGTGCCGCGAGTAAGTAGTCGGATTCCGCCGTCCTCCGCCCGGTGACGAGAAGGGGGACTACCGGGACGACTCGTCCTTGCGCTCGTGGTACGGCGGCACCCAGATGTCCCGGTCGACCATTTCGTCGATGCGCGCCTGCGTCACCTCCTCTGCGTACTCGTCGTGGTGCGGCGGTTGCTCGTCGAGATACCGGTTCTTCGGGTAGAGTTCCCGGTCGTACACGACCTGACAGAGTTCGGTGCGGAGGTCCTTCAGCCAGTTCGTGAGCGGCGAACTCGTTCGGTACTCGCGGAGCCCCTCGACGTCTATCGGCGCACCGACGTACGAGGAGCCGGCTCCGTAGTCGTGTTCCGCGACGACGTTGCCCCGGTAGTCGACGACCATCGACCCGCCGCCGAACGTGTCGACGGGCGTCTCCTCGTCCGGCGTCAGATAGTAGGTGCCGAGGTTCGGAGCGACGACGTAGGCGGTGTTGTCGAGTGCGCGGGCGCGGTTCTGGACGCGCCACCCGTCGTTGGCCACGAGCGGTTCCGGACAGGAGATGCGACAGACGATTTCCGCGCCGTTCATCGCGAGACCGCGGACGTACTCGGGGTACGCGCCCTCGATTGCCAGCGAGATACCGATGCGACCGATGTCGGTGTCCGCGACCGGGAAGAACGCGTCGAGGTCGTCGCCGTGTTCGTCCACCCATGCGTCCCACACGTCGTGCGGACTCACAGACCGCTCGACGGGCAACAGCGGCGTCACCTTCCGGTGTTTCATGACGAGTCCGTCGTCGGGACTGATGACGAACGCCGTGTTGAAGAACTTGTTCGGGAACTTCGCGCCCGCTCGCTCCTTCGCCGACGCGACGATGTACGTCTCGAACTCCTTCGCATACTCACAGAGCGTGTCCGTCTCGTCGCCGGGGACGTCGATGGCGATTTCGTCCGCGTACGTCGCGTGGTCCATGTCGAAGACCTCGTCGGTGAACCCCTGCAGCGCGCCCTCGGGGACGACCGCGAGCTTCACCGGCAGTTCCAGACTGCTGAGCCAGGTCGCCGCCTTGAGGTTGTCGTGGATGTGATCGAGGTTCTTCTGGATGTCGCTGCGCTCCGTCGCGCCCCAGACGGTCGGCGAGAGACCGACCGCCGCGTACTGCTCTATCTTGGACATGCAGGAACAGATACGACCATGATATGGCATGACTTAACGTTAGCGTCGCACCGGACGAACGAGCCGTCCGCCCCGAGTCCGCCGCGTCCGAACTGCTCGGGAGGACAACGTAGTCTCCACTTTCGTCCGCCGATGTATATAGTGAACCGATTAATACTTTTATCATCTATATAGAAAATACAAAGGCATTAGTCGTCGTGAAGAGCAGTGTCAGTCGTAATGCCCGAATACGACGACGGTCACGGAGCCCGGAACGGAATTGCGACTCCCGACGCGGCCAGCATGAAGCGGCGGACGTTCGTCGCCGGCGCAGGTGCAGCGGCCGTCGGCGCGACGTTCGACGCCGGCACCGCGGACGCCCGGGAGACGTCCGGCGGGGCGGCGCACGGCCGGAACGACGCGAGTCCGGCGATCATCGCCCACCGCGGGTACGCCGGCGTCTACCCGGAGAACACGGTCGGCGCGGTCGCCGCCGCTTCCCGAGGCGGACGTAGCGACGACGCGGCGACGCGCGGTGCGGACATGATAGAAATCGACGTAGTGCCCACCGGCGACGGCGACGTGGTGGTGTTCCACGACTCCCGGCTCTCGGAGCGCGACGGCGGGGAGCGTGGGCTCACCGACGAGAGCGGCGTCGTCTGGGAGACGCCCACCGACGTCGTCACGAGCGCCGAGGTCCTCCGGAGCGGCGAGACCGTCCCCCTCCTGACCGACGTGCTGGACGCGATTCCGCCGAGCGTCGACGTCAACGTCGAGTTCAAGAACCCCGGCTCGTTCGACCTCGAATTCGCGTCGAAGCTGTCCGGAGAGGCCCTCGAAGCGCAGAAAGACGTCTGGCGACCGTTCACCGAGGACGTACTCGCCATCGTCGACGACTACCAGAACGACGTCCTCGTGTCGTCGTTCTACGAGGCGGCCCTCGCCACCGTGCGCGAGCAGTCTACCCTTCCGGTGGCGCCGCTGCTCTGGGACTCGATCACCGACGGTCTCGACATCGCCCGGACGTACGACGCCGAGGCGGTCCACCCGCCGTACAACATGATCCAGGACACGCCGTTCTACGCCGACTCCTACTACACGGAGGGCTCCGACTGGGCGGACGTCGACCTCCTCGCGGTCGCTCACGAGGAGGGGCGAGACGTGAACGTCTACACGCTCGGCACGTGGTTCCAGGCCGAACGGCTCGCGGCGGCCGGCGTCGACGGCCTCATCGCGGACTATCCGGGACTCCTCGGCTTCGGCGCGCGGTAGTTCCCTTCGACGAACGCCTCGGAGAGACGGCGACCGCGTTCGGCTCTCCCCCACAACGCCTTCGTCCGTTCGAGGGCACGTGTTCGCGTATGGACGGTCGAACGGCGTTCGCGTGGATACTGGTGGCCGTACTGGCGGCGATCACCTGGCTCCTGGTGCAACCGTTCCTCTCGTGGTTGCTCGCGACCGGACTCCTCGCGTTCGTCTGCTTTCCCCTCCACCGACGGCTCGAAGACCGAATCGGACCACGCCTCTCCGCGGGACTGCTCTCCGTCCTCGTCGTGCTCGTCGTCGTCGTTCCCCTGGCGCTCGGCGTGAACGCGGCACTGGAACGAGGGACCGTTCTCCTGGAGGGCGTCTCCCGGGCGAGGATACTCCGGCAACTGGAGGGCTTTCTCGAACGATACGCGGGAATCTCCGTTCCGGTTCAGTCGTACGCGGAGCAGGGCGTCGAACGGCTGGGGAACTACGTGAGCGGTCGCGCATCGACCATTCTCGGCGCCGGACTCCACGCTTTCGTCGGGTTCCTGCTGCTGGTGTTCGTCTTTTACTACCTCCTCAAGGACGGCCACCTGTTCGTCAGGTGGTTGCGGGAGATGACGCCGCTCGAACCGGCCGTGCGCGACGAACTGTTCGCGTCCGTGAACCACATGGCCTGGGCGGTTCTCAAGGGTCACGTCCTCGTCGCGATAATCCAGGGCCTCGTGGCGGGCGTCAGCCTGTTCCTCACCGGCGTCCCGGAGGCCCCGCTCCTCACCGTCGCGATGATGTTTCTCGCTATCGTCCCCATCGTCGGCGTCGCACCGGTTCTCGGCGGTGCGGTCGTCTACCTCTTCTCGAACGGCCAGGTGCTGTCCGCGGCGTTCGTCGTCGTCTGGGGGATGACGTCCGTCGCCGTCACGGACGACTACCTCCGAGCGCTGATAATCGACCGGGAGTCGGAGATGCACTCCGCGGTCATCTTCGTCGGCGTCGTCGGCGGGACGTACCTCCTCGGTGCGATAGGGCTGTTCGTCGGGCCGATCCTCATCGGCCTCTTCAAGACGTGCGTCGAAGTGGTCGGTGGACACTACGGGGTCGTGCATCGCTCGGGACGCTCTCGTTAGCGCCCCGCCGTCACCGTAAAAGATGGCGGCTGATCGCGAGTTCGGTATCGGTAGTCGGTTCGCGCCGGAGCGGACGACGCGTCGCGGCGGCCGCGAACCGTTCGCCGTCGATTCACCGCTCTCACCGCGCCAGCGGGCCTCGCGCCTGCGCGAGGCGGGGAGCGTTCACGCGACGGTAGCCGGAGTCGCGTCGTCCGCGAGCAGGCGATCGAACGCGTCGAGCATGGCCTCGACGCTGGCGCGGGTGATGTCGGCGTCGCTCGCGTCCATGGTCACCGACCGGTCGCCGCGGGACACTTCGACCGCGACTGTGACGAGCGCGTCCGTTCCGCCGGTGATGGCGTCGACGTGGTAGGACTCGAGCGTCGCGTCGATGTCGAGCGCTTTCCTGGTGGCGGTGATGGCGGCGTCGACGGGACCGCTCCCGACCCCGCTGGCCACGCGCTCGTCACCGTCGACGGCCAGGCGAACGCTCGCGGTCGGCGTCGTGCCGCCGCTCGTGGCGGTGAGGTCCCGCAGTTCGACGCGCCGGTCGCGCTCGCGGCCCCGTACCTCGTCGGCGATGGCGAGCAGGTCCGTGTCCGTGATGCGTCTGCCTCTGTCGCTGATCGCCTTTATCTGGTCGACGATTGCGCCGAGTTCGTCGTCGCTGACGTCGACGCCGTGTTCGTCGAGCGCGGCGCGCACGCCGGCCCGCCCGGCGTGCTTTCCGAGGACCAGCCGTCGCTCGCGGCCCACGGTCTCGGGCGGGTACGGTTCGTACATCGCGTCGTCCTTGAGCGTGCCGTCGGTGTGGATGCCCGACTCGTGCGTGAACGCGTTCTCGCCGACGACGGCCTTGTTGGGCGCGAGCGGGACGCCGGTCGTCGTCGCGACCGTCTGTGCGAGGTCGTAGAGTCGTTCGGTGTCGACCGTCTCGACGTCGTAGCCGTGGGCGAGCGCGATCGCGACCTCTTCGAGCGCGACGTTGCCCGCGCGCTCGCCGATGCCGTTCACGGTCGCGTGAACGAGGTCCGCCCCGGCCGCGACGCTCACGAGCGCGTTCGTCACCGCGAGTCCCAGGTCGTCGTGGGTGTGGGTGCTCGTCGGCCCGAGCGCGGCGAGTCGGGAGACGACGTCGAGGGTGCGGTCGGGCGTCGCGTGGCCGACCGTATCGCAGTAGCAGATGCGGTCGGCGCCGGCGTCGAGGGCGGCACCCATCAGTCGCTCGAGGAAGTCGAGGTCGGCGCGCGAGCCGTCCTCGCCGAGCACCTCCAGCCAGAGACCGTGGTCTTTGGCGTACTCGGCGAGTTCGACGGTGGTCTGGACGACCTCGTCGCGGGTGGTGCCGACCTTGCCCTCGATGTGTCTGTCGCTCGCTGGGACGACGAGGTTGACGCCGTCGACGCCGCAGTCGAGGGCCAGGTCGACGTCTCGTTCGACGCCGCGAGCGAAACTCGTCACCGTCGCGTCGAGGTCGAGGTCGGCGACGCGGGTAATCGTCTCTCGTTCGCCCGCGCCCGTGCACGCGCTGCCGGCCTCGACGACGCCGACGCCGGCGGTGTCGAGCTTCCGGGCGATGTCGGCCTTCTCCGCCGGCGTCAGTGAAACACCGGGCGCCTGTTCGCCGTCGCGGAGTGTCGTGTCGAGGAACTGTACGTCAGAATCGGAGAGGGGAGTTGTTTCGGGGGAGCCCCCGAATAAATCGACCACTGGTCATGATATCCATCCGAGCATGAGAGCCGCACGCATATAGTCCAACTGTGTCTGGCAGATTTTGCGTGTCAACGACCGCGAACGAGACCGCTCGGCTGCGGTCGTCCGTAGCGTCCGCCCCGCTCCTGGTGTGGCTCCGGCTCGTCGACTTCCCACGAACTCTAAACATCGTGAGAATCGCGGGATTCGCTCCCCGACCTCTCTGGGCGAACCGCCCCACCCGGTGAACATCGTGCGATGCTCGCGATTCGCACGAACCGGAACCCCGCCGAGAAGCGGGTCCGTCGACAGCACCGTTTTGTGATTGTGGGACGGACGTGTCGCATGGAACTGCTGGACGACTCCATCGTCCCCGAGGAGGCCCGCGCGGTGAAAGCGGACGCCCGCGAGTTCGCCGCCGAGCACATCGCACCGAACGCCGAGGAGTACTTCAGGAGCGGCGACTACCCGTGGGACGTCCTCGAAGCCGGACAGGAGGCGGGGCTGGTCGCCCAGGACCTCGGCTCCGAGGTGGGCGGTCGCGGACTGAGCCTGGAGCAGACGCTCGCCGTCGCGGAGGAGTTCTTCCGGGCGGACGCCGGCATCGCGCTCACGCTCCAGTTGGCGAGCTTCGGCGGTGAAATCGTCGAGAAGTACGGGAGCGAATCGCAAAAGGAGGAGTATCTCCGCCCGGTCGCAGAGTGCGAGCAGATCACCGGTCTCGCCGTGTCCGAGCCCGACACCGGCAGCGACCTGGCCGGGATGAGTACGCGAGCCGAGCGGGACGGTGACGAATGGGTACTCGACGGCGAGAAGTACTGGATCGGCAACGCCGTCGAAGCCGACTGGCTGACCCTCTACGCGAAGACGGACGACTCCGACGACCGGTACTCGAACTACTCGATGTTCATCGTCCCCACGGACGCCAACGGCTACGAGGCCGAACACGTCCCCGAGAAGATGGGGTTCCGCGCGTCGAAGCAGGGCCACATCGTCCTCGACGACTGCCGCATCCCCCAGGAGAACCTCGTCGGAACGGAAGGCACCGGATTCTACATGCTCGCCGAGTTCTTCAACCACGGCCGGGTTATCGTCGGCGGTCACGGGCTGGGTCTCGCGGCGGCGGCCATCGAGGAGGCCTGGGAGTTCGTCCACGACCGCGAGGCGTTCGGCCGCGACGTCTGCGAGTTCCAGGCCGTCCAGCACGACCTCGCGGACATGCTCGTCGAGTTCGAACGCGCACGGGCACTCAACTGGCGAGCCGCGAAGAAGGTCGCCGACGGGGACGACGCGGGCTACTGGGCCGCCCTCGCCAAGACGACCGCCACCGAGGCAGCCGTCGAGTGCGCCGAACGGGGGATGCAACTCCACGGCGGACGCTCGATCCTCACCGACCGCCGTATCGCGCGGGTCTACCGCGACGTCCGCGTCCCCGTCATTTACGAGGGTGCGAACGCCGTCCAGCGCAATCTCATCTACCGCCAGCGACCGTAGTCCCTGACGCCGGGACGACGTCGCCACCCGGCCGACGACCTACTCCTCGTCGCCGTCTCCGATATCGAAGACGTCGAGTCCCGTCCGCTGGTCGAGGCGGTGAGTGAGCGGCGTCTCACCGGGGAACACGACGATTTCGAACGTTCCGGAGACCGTCGCGCCGGAGCAGTGGCCGCCGAGCGAGTCGAACGAGTCCGTCGCCAGCTGGATGTGCGTGTGAATCTTGTCGGGGCCGATGTTGCCGAGGAAGCTCGTGACCTCGAACTGGCCCGTGAACTCCTCCTCGTCGTACGCTTGCTCGGCCACGTCGTAGTGACCGAGGACCGCACGGTCGACGGCTCCGATACCCATCAGGAACCCGTTCTGGATGTCGTGGTCGTCGCGGAGCGTTTCGAGCGATTCGAGCACCTCTTCGCCGGGGTCGAGCCGGACGATTATCTTGTCCTCTTCCCGAGTAGAGTCCATGTATTTCCACGCCAGTAGAGGGTGGCGAACGGTTTAGTTTTGCTGGACTCCGGACGGCTGGCGGAATCGCCGACGGCCGCTGGCCGTCTCGTCTCGCTCCCCTGCATCCCCGCGCGTCGTCGGGAACGCGGCGGCCGTCGGCGGCGGGTGGTTTATTCTGCTCTGTCGATTACTATCGCGTATGTCACCGACGACCTACACCTGCACCTGTGGGGCGACCCTCCAGTTCAAACAGGACCTCACGAGGGAACAGGCGGAGGTCTATCCGACTTGGAAGTGCAAACACTGCGGGACGCCGGTTCCCGGCACGGTCGCCGAGCAGATCAAACACCAGCACCCCTCCTGATATCCGTCTCGGGTCGGCGACCGCTCACCGGCGGCCTCGAAGGTCGCTTCACCGGGTCGGCGACGCCCTACCCGGCCGTCGTCCGTCATGCGGCGTTTCGTTCCGCGGGCGTGGGACTTACACGTCCGAGACCACAAAACCGAGCGTGGAAGTACCACGTTCGCTCGAAACCATGGCCGGCCTGGAGGAGGCCGTCACGACGACCCACCGCGACTACGAGGAGGGCGGCGTCATCGCCGTCGACTTCGGTCCGGCTGCCGGAGAGCCGGCAGTCGACGTCGTCGGGGAGACGGCCATCGTCGTTCTGGACGACGACCAGTTCGAGTTCGAAATTCCCAGCACCGCGAGCGTCGTCGACGTCAACAACGGCGTTCTCACCCTCGCCGAGTAACTCCCTCGCGCCCCGCGAGACGTCCAGCGACGAACCGTACGAGCACCATCGAAACCTGTTTTCGTGGCCAGGTGACGGCGCGTCGTCCGCCGTTCTCCGTCGACGCGGTCGGCGTTTTCGACCCTGCGGAGTCGTCGGTGCCGTCGACGGTCGGGGTGGCTGCTCACCGAGAGCGGTTTCGTTCTCCACCGGAGGTCCGTCCCGTCCGCGTGGGTTCGCGAGGACGATAGGGGCGGCGACGAGTGTGCCGCAGCGTCCAGAAACGGGAATCTATTTCCCGAACGGCTCCCTTTCGACTGGTGACCTAGACCCGTGACGGTAACCACCCAGACGTCGATAGTGCAGGAGACCGAACGTGGAATCAGGTACGGAATCTTCGCCGTGTTCGTCGTCGGGCTCCGTCGACGGAACGCGGGCGCGGTCGTGAACGCCGTGCTCGCGCTGGCGGCCACGTACCTCCCCGGTATCGTCGAACGGCGGTACGACGTCGCGCTCCAGCCGTGGCAACGCGTGTACACGCAGTCGGCGATGCTCACGCACGCCGTCGGGATGCTCGGCCCGTACGACGACACGTGGTGGTGGGACCACCTCACCCACACGCACTCCGCGACTCTCCTCGGCGGGCTCGTCCACGTCGCCGCCCGCCGTCGCGGCCGCGACCCGCAGCCCCGCGTCGTCGCTTCCGTCCTCGGCGTCGGCGTCCTCTGGGAACTCATGGAGTACGCGATTCACTGGGTCGCGCGGCGACTCGACCTCGAACCCATCCTCCTTCCCTACGGTGCGGTGGACACCGCTTTCGACCTCCTTTTCGACCTGGTCGGCGCGCTCCTCGTGCTCGCGTTCGGCGACGACCTCCTCCGGAATCTCGTCCGGTCGTCCGAGTGAACGCGGGCCGCGTCGCCTCGCTTTCCCGAACCGTCGAGGACCGACGCGTACGAGAGCGAGGAAGCCGCCCGCGCCGGCCCGGAGTCGACCGCGGACGAACGGACGCAAGCGGCCGACGGAGTCGTACCGGTCACCGCGTACCGACGCGGGTAAGACGTGAACTTTATCGTAGCGAGGTCCAAAGCCGTCCCGATGGACAGGACGCGGCTCCCCCGTACGCCCGTTGGCGACGTCGAGATCCTCCTCGTCGGACCGGACGCGTGGCAACGGACCGTCCGCCCGGCCCTCGCCGATTCGGCGACCGTCACCACGGAGTCCGTGCGAACCGTCGAGCAGGCGATGACGGCGGTGACCGACGAGACGAGGACGGTCGACTGCGTCGTCAGCGCCGAGCGCCTCGACGACGGTACGGGACTCGACCTACTGCAGGCGATGCGAGCGCGAGCGATATCCGCCGCGTTCGTTCTGGCGCCGAGAGAGAGCAGCGAGTCGCTGGCCCGACGAGCGGTCGAGCGAGACGTCGACGACTACGCCCCGGTCGACGTCGACACCGACCCGGACGACCTGCCGCGACGATGCCGGCAGGCAGTGCAGCGACTGCGGGCAGACCGACGCCGGAGCGCGGAAGCGAGCCAGTTCGAGGCGTTCTTCACGGACCCGTCTCGGTTCGTGGCGGTTCTGGACCCGGACGGCACCGTCAGGCGCGTGAACGACGCCGGACTGGGGTATCTCGGTCTCTCCGAACAGGCCGTGGTCGGGCAACGGTTCTGGGCGCTCCCCTGGGCCGACAGCCACACGTCGCGCCGGCAGGTTCAGCGAGCGGTCCGGGACGGTAGAACCGGTACGTACACCGAGTTCGAGGCCGGTCTCGCCCTCGCCGGTGACGAAGCGAAGTTCGAGTTCACGGTTCGCCCCGTCGGCGACGAAACCGTCTCCTCGCTCGTCGTCGAGGGACACGACCTCGAAGAACGCGCCCGTCTCGAGGAAGAGCTCCGGGAGTCCGAGGAACTCCACCGCGTCACGCTGAACAACATGACGGACACGGTCCTCATCACCGACGACCAGGGCGAGTTCACGTACGTCTGTCCGAACGTACACTTCATCTTCGGCTACAGCGTCGAGGAGATCTACGAGTTCGGAACGATCGACGCGCTCCTGGGGGAGGACCTCTTCGACAGAGCGACCCTGGAGTCCGAGAGCGTGCTCACCAACATCGAGTGCACGGCGACCGACAAGGACGGCCGCGACCACACGCTACTGGTCAACGTCCGCACGGTCTCGATCCAGGGCGGGACGACGCTGTACAGCTGTCGCGATATCACGAAGCGGAAGAAGCGGGAGGAAGCGCTCACGCAACTCCACCAGACGAGTCGCGACCTGCTCTACGCGGAGCGGTATCCCGAGATCGCCGACCGGGTCGTGACGGACGCGAAATCGATCCTTCCGACGGCGGCGACGGCGGTCTACCAGTTCGACCGGGAGGAGAACGTCCTCGCTCCGGCGCGGGTGGCAGAAGAACTCGCGTCGCTTCTCGGAACCCTCCCGGCGGTGAGTCTCGACCAGACCAACGCCATCGAGCGGGCCTTCGTCGGGGAGGAGACCCAGCGCCCCGCCGACGCGGCGTGTGACGAACGAGGGCCGTCGCCCCTGTCGGGGCTCGACGACTACATCGTCGTCCCGCTCGGCGGGCACGGCGTCTTCGTGGCCGCGGCGGCGGACGCGGACGTCTTCGACGCGGTGAGCGAGGAAATCACGGAACTGCTGGCGGCGACGACGGAGGCGGCCTTCGACCGGGTGGAGCGTGAAACGGAGCTCAGAGAGCGCGACAGGGCGCTTCAGGAGCAGAACCGCCGCCTCTCGCGACTGAACCGGGTCAACGAGTTCATCCGCGAAATCGACCAGGCGCTCGTCAGGGCGGAGACGCGCACGACCATCGAGGAGGCGGTCTGCCAGCAGTTGACGACCGACGACCGGTTCTCGTTCGCCTGGGTCAGCGAGACGACGGCGTCGAACGGGACGCTCCAGCCGAGTACCTGGGCCGGCGACGAACAGGGGTATCTCGACAGCGTGTCCCTGACCCGCGACGCCGACCCGGACGGCGGAGAGCCGACCGTCCGCGCCGGGGAACGCCGGGAGACGACGTACGTTTCGAACGTCGCCGACCACCTCAGGTCCGAGGAGTGGCGTAAGGAGGCGGTGTCGCGCGGCTTCCAGTCCGTGTTCGCGATTCCGCTGGTGTACGACGACGTGCTGTTCGGTACGGTCGGGGTCTACGCCAGTCGGCCGGACGCGTTCGACGATATGTCGAGGTCGGTTCTTCGCGAACTCGGCAACACGGTCGCTTCGGCGATCAACGCCGTGCAACGCAAGGAAGCGCTCCAGAGCGACACCGTCGTCGAACTGGAGTACACGATACCGGGGTCGAGCACCGTCCTCGGCCGTCTCGTCGATGCGGCGAACTCCTCGATTACGGTCGAGGGCAGCGTCAGACGCGACGACGAAACGACGCTCGTGTTCGCTCGCGTCGACGACGGCTCGGTCGAAGCGGTCGTCGACGCCGCAGCGGAACTCGTCGGCGTGTCCGGTGCGAACGTGCTCCAGTCGACGGACGGCGGAGGACTCGTCGGTCTCCGGGTCCTGGACCCCTTCGTCACGACGGTTCTGGCCGACCACGGAGCGGTGTTGCGACACTTCGAGGCGACGCCGAGGGACGTCCGTGCGACCATCGCCGTTCCCGAGTCGGTGCCCATCCGGTCGATCGACGAGGTCATCACGAATCTCTACGACGCGGCTGAACTGGTCGCACAGCGCACCGAACCGCAGACGCCGGGGAGGGCGTCGCTCTCCGACGACGTGCTCGACCAACTCACCGACCGACAGCGAGAGGTCGCCCGGATGGCGTATCACAGCGGCTTCTTCGATGCGGACCGGGACGTGACCGGACGGGACGTCGCGGCCATGCTCGACATCTCCCACACGGCGTTCTACGATCACGTGCGCCGGATTCAGCGGAAACTGTTCGTCTCGCTGTTCGAACGACCCTCGCCTCCCGGCGATATTGAATAGTAAACCGTGTCTCTCCGTCTCCCTGTTTACTATTCAACCGGGGTGCCCATGTGCCGGCGGCGGTATAGCAAAAATTGCTAACCGTGAGCTACCAGGACTGCGGACACGACAGCGACGGCGCGTACGAGTACGAGTGTCTCCACTGTGGCACGATAGCGACCGCCACTAACCACCCCGGCAGTTGCCCCGACTGTGGCGAGGCAGTCCGTAATCGAGGGATGCCCTGCGAATAGCTCGTCGAAGCACCAGGACAATGTCATCGCAAAAACTCAACGACGCCGACACCGACGTTCGCTCCGCCTCGGAATCGGCCCTCGAGACCGCTCGTCGGCAGCTCTCCGAAGCCGCGACGCAGGTCGACGTCGACAGCGGCGTCATCGAACGGCTGAAACACCCGACGCGGGTCGTGGAGGTGGCGGTCCCCCTCAAGCGCGACGACGGCGAGGTCGACGTGTTCACCGGGTATCGTGCGCAACACGACGACGTGCGCGGTCCGTACAAGGGCGGTCTCCGATACCATCCGGACGTCACGGCAGAGGAGTGCGTCGGTCTCTCGATGTGGATGACCTGGAAGTGCGCCGTGATGGACCTGCCGTTCGGCGGCGGGAAGGGCGGCGTCGTCGTCGATCCGAAGACCCTCAGCGATGACGAGAAGGAGCGGCTGACCCGGCGGTTCGCGGAGGAGATCCGGGACACCATCGGTCCGAAACGGGACATCCCCGCGCCGGACATGGGCACCGACGCCCAGACGATGGCGTGGTTCATGGACGCCTACTCGATGCAGGAAGGCGAGACGACGCCCGGCGTGGTCACCGGCAAACCCCCCGTGATCGGCGGGAGTCACGGCCGGGAAGAAGCGCCCGGTCGGAGCGTCGCCATCATCGCCCGCGAGGCGGCCGACTACTACGACTACGACCTGGCGGAGACGACGGTCGCGGTCCAGGGGTTCGGCAGCGTCGGCGCGAACGCCGCCCGCCTGCTCGACGACTGGGGCGCGACCGTCGTCGCCGTCAGCGACGTCAACGGTGCGGCCTACGACCCCGGCGGGCTCGACACCCACTCCGTCCCGTCGCACGAAGAACAGCCGGAGGCCGTGATGCAGTACGGTGCGCCGGACACGCTCACGAACGAGGAACTCCTGGAACTCGACGTCGACGTGCTGATTCCCGCGGCGGTCGGGAACGTGATCACCGCCGACAACGCCAACGACGTCGAGGCCGACGTCGTGGTCGAGGGTGCGAACGGCCCGACGACCGCCGCAGCCGACTCCATCCTCGACGAACGTGACGTCCCCGTCGTCCCGGACATCCTGGCGAACGCGGGCGGCGTCACCGTCTCGTACTTCGAGTGGCTGCAGGACATCAACCGCCGCCAGTGGTCGCTCGAACGCGTCAACGACGAACTCGAAACCATGATGCTGGACGCCTGGGAAACCGTCCGACGCGAAGTCGAGGCCGGCGATACGAGCTGGCGGGAAGCGGCCTACATCGTGGCGCTGGACCGCATCGGCGAGGCCAAAGAATCCCGCGGGCTCTGGCCGTAGGCGGTCCCGACGCCCGGAAGCGAGTCACAGTTACGGTGGGCGCATCGCACTCGCTTCGCGCGGATGGGTTCGCTTGTTCGAGGCGCCGTGCGATGCGCCGGGTCAGGGGCGGGCAGACGCTAACGGACGTTTCTACGCGCGTATTCGGACCTTACCTATGGTGACGGATCGTTTCGCTACCGCCGTCGGGTCGAGGGAGCGTTCGGCGGTCCGAACGCCGACCGGCGAGTCCGAGAGTGGGATTGGCGAGGAGAGGTCTCTCCCCTCTCGGGCGGGGGCTCTCTCAAGAGGTCGGCAGCTTGCTGTTGCGCGTATCGTCGGTGAACGACGTGAGGAAGCGACCGTACGGGGTTCCGCCGGTCCCCTCGGTGTCGTCGAGCTGGTTCACGAGGTACGTCTCGACGACGTCGACGTGGTGTTCGCGGAACGTGACCATCTGGTCGATGCAGTCGTTGTAGGCGACACGGAGGGCGTCGTCGGCGCGGTCGACGTGGTCGCGGAGGGACGGTCCGTCTTCGACGGCCTCGACGAACGCTCGATGGGCGGGCGGCATGTCCTCTCGCAGTTCGTGGAGGTGGTCGACCAGCGGGTTGTCGCCGTGGTCGATGCCGAGGGCGGCGTCGAGCGCCGGAACGAAGCTGGACTGTGCGCCCGAAGCGCCCCGATACGACTGGTAGCCGTCGAGTTCCGGGACGCCCTCGTACTCGACGTGGGTGAGCGAGTTCAGGTACGGTCGGAACGCCCGTCCGTACTTCTCGGGCGCGTTCCGTTCGGGCATCCTGTCGAGGATGGCGGTCACGTCCCGCAGGGCGTCGGTGATGGTGTGGAGCGCACGGACGACCCGGTCGGTGTCGTCGTCGAGGACGCCGCGCTGGGCGTCGCCGATGGCGGCGATCGCCGGTCCGGCCGCGCTCTCGATGGCGACGTGAACGGCGATGAACCACCGCTCGTCGCGAAGGCTGGCGAACTTCGCGATCGGGCGGACGTTCGGCGGTCCCAGTCCCCGTTCGGGTTCGTCGCGCGTCCAGTTGTGGAGGACGTAGGCGTCGTACGAGAGGACGGGCGTGCAACCGAGGCGGTCGGTCGATTCGTAGAGGGGGACGGCGACGCCGGCCGGAATCGTCTCGACGTCTGCGTCGGGGTCGTTGACGTACGCGTTCGCGAGGAAGCCGGTGGTCCGGTAGACGTGGTAGAGTTCCCGGTCGGAGAGTCCGTCGAAGGCGTCCTTCGGCGGTGCCGACAGGTCGCGCACCTTCGGCCCGAGTTCGTCGCGTTCGAGAAGCGACGGGAGCCGTTCGCCGAGTTCGTCGAGTCGCCGGAGTCGCGGATGTGCGTCCCGGTCGAGCGAGGAGCGGGGTGCGGCGTCGGGGAGAAAGCCCCGCTCGGGACTGACGCCGAACCGGTCGGGGTCGGGTGCCTCGTCATCGGTTGTCATTGTACCGTCGGAGTTCTATTTAGCCGCAGTAAAAGATGAAGGTTCGTTTTTCTGTCATTTCTGGCGGACAGATACCAGAGACGTACACCAGATTACATACCGGGTCACCACTCCCCGGTTTTCACCAGTTCCGGAAGACGCCGACGGGAGACCGCCCCCGACTGGCCGCCGTCGGCCACGCACGTTTCGGGGCTCTCCTTCGGTCGGTAATCCCGCCCTGACGACCGAAGTCGCCGCCCGAAGCGTCCGCCTTCGTTCTTCCACGCACACCTATCCGAAAAACCCAACAGAGAAGAAATAGCACACGAACTATGGACGACGACTTCGAACGCGGACGCGAGTACGCCCGCGAACGCGACCAGGCGGCCGCTCTCGGCGTCCGCGACCGCTTCCACCGTCCCGACGACCTCTACATGGACGGGAACTCCCTCGGCCCGCTCTCGACGGACGCCGAACGGGTCCTCCAGCACGTCCTCGACGAGTGGCGCGACCTCGGGATTCGAGGGTGGACCGACGGCGACCCGCCGTGGTTCCGCTACGGCGAGCACCTCGGCGAACGCCTCGCGTCGCTGGTCGGCGCTCGCGACGACGAAGTCGTCGTCGCCAACTCCACGACCGTCAACATCCACACGCTCGTCGGCACCTTCCTCACGCGGTGCGACCGGGAGAACCGCGGGCAGAAGGTCCTCGTGAACGAACTCGACTTCCCGACCGACCACTACGCCATCCGCGCGCAACTGCGAAACCGCGGGCTCGACCCCGGCGACCATCTCGTCGTCGTCGAGTCCAGGGACGGACGGACGCTCCGCGAAGACGACGTCGCGGCGGCCCTCGACGCCCACGACGACGTCGGTATCGTGTTCATGCCGTCCGTGTTCTACCGCTCGGGACAGCTCCTCGACGTCGAACGCGTCACGGAGCTCGCGCACGCACACGACGCGTACGCCGGCTTCGACCTCGCACACTCCATCGGCGCGGTGCCGCACTCGCTGGCCGACTACGGCGTCGACTTCGCCGCGTGGTGTCACTACAAGTACCTGAACGCCGGGCCGGGTGCCGTCGCGGGCCTGTACGTCCACCGCGACTACCACGGCGAGACCCCGGCGCTCGCCGGCTGGTGGGGACACGAGAAGGAGACCCAGTTCGAGATGCGGACGACCTACACGCCGGCGCAGTCGGCCGGCGCCTGGCAGACCGGCACGATTCCCGTCCTGAGCGCCGCGCCGCTGCTCGGAGTCGTGGACATCGTCGACGAGGTCGGCATCGAGGCGCTGCGCGAGCGGTCGGTCGAACTCACCGAGTATCTCCTCTTCCTCGTCGACGAGCGCCTGCCCGAGTGTACGGTCGGGACGCCGCGCGACCCCGACCGGCGGGGCGGCCACGTCGCCGTCGAGCATCCCGAGGGCTACCGCATCAGCGAGGCGCTCAAGGCGCGCGACGTCGTCGTCGACTTCCGGCCGCCGAACGTGGTGCGCGTCTGCCCGTCTCCCTTCTTCGTCGGCTTCGAGGAGGTCTGGGAGACGGTCGACCGACTGCGCGAGATCCTCGACGAGCGCGAGTACGAGCGGTTCGAGGGCCGGGGAAGCGGCGTGACGTGACCGCCGGTCACCTGTCGCCTGATCGCCCCTGACACGCCTCCGATACGTCGGAACTCCTACCACTGCCACGGTAGTGTCAAGTTGCGATACACTATTATGTCATGGTCTTGCATACCTTTCGTATGCTGCACAACGAGAGCATCCAGCGACCGAACGTGCCCACGGACCGGTTCCCCGACCCCGACGCACGCCCGGATCTCGTCCACGCGCTGCCCGAACTCCACTATCCGGAACGGCTCAACGCGGCGCCCGGCTTCGTCGACCGGCACGTCGACGCCGGACGCGGGGACGAACCGGCCATCCACTTCGAGGGCGAGACGCTGACGTACGCCGACCTCCAGGAGCGGGTGAACCGACTTGGAAACGCGCTCCGAACCCTCGGCGTCGAACCGGGCGAACGCGTGTTCGTCAGATTCCCGAACCGGCCGGAGTTCGCCGTCGCGGTCCTCGCGACCCAGAAGATCGGCGCAGTCCCGGTACCGTCGATGAAGCTCCTGCAGGCGAAGGAAGTCACGTACGTCCTCGAAGATTCGGCGGCGACCACCGCGCTGGTCGACGACGGCCTGCTCGACCCCGTCGTGGCCGCCGACGAGGAGTGCGAGACGCTGGAGACGGTCGTCGTTGCAGACCGTGCGGGCGTCGACCACGACTACCGCGACTACGACGCCCTCGTCGCCGACGCGAACCCGACGCTGGAGCCCGCCGACACGCGACGAGACGACCTGTCGATGCTCGCGTACACCAGCGGGACGACGGGCCGACCGAAGGGGACCATACACACCCACCGCCAGATGCTGGCCATCGCCGACGGGTACGCGCGGTACTGCCTCGACCCGTCGCCGGACGACGTCTTCACCGGGAATCCGCCGCTGGCGTTCACGTTCGGGTACGGGATGCTCGTCGCGTTCCCCCTCCGGTTCGGCGCGAGCACCGTCATCGTCCAGAACCCCGAACCGGCCGACCTCCTCGACGCGGTCGAGGCGCACGACGTCACCGTCATCGGGTCGATTCCGACGGCGTACAACCAGATGCTCGGCGAGCACGGCGACCGACTCGCCGAGATGGATAGCTCGTCGCTCCGACTCGGCGTGAGCGCGGGCGAACCGCTGCCGCCGAGCACGTTCGACCGGATAGAGGAACGGCTCGGCATCGAACTGCTCGACGGCATCGGGACCACCGAGATGCTGCACATCTTCATCAGCCACCGCAAAGACGACGACGTCGACCCGTCCGCGACGGGGTATCCCATCCCCGGCTACGAGTGCAAGGTCGTCGACCCGGACACCGGCGAGGAGGTCGACCGCGGCGAAGCCGGACTGCTCGCCGTCCGCGGACCGACCGGCGTGGACTACTGGGACCGGCCGGACGAGCAGGCGAGAGCCGTCCGGGACGGATGGAGCGTCCCCGGCGACGTGTTCGTGTACCGCGACGACGACCGGTTCGAGTACAAGTCCCGACAGGGCGACCTCATCATCGCCAGCGGCTACAACGTCCCGGGTCCCGAAGTCGAGAACGTCCTGCAGGAGCGCGACGAGGTGTACACGGCCGCCGTCGTCGGCAGTCCCGACGAGGAGCGAGGAAAGATAGTCAAGGCGTTCGTCATCACCGCCGACGGGTACGACCCGGACGCCGACCTCACGGAGACGCTCCAGTCCCACGTCAAGGAACGCATCGCACCCTACAAGTACCCCCGCGAGATCGAGTACGTCGACGACCTGCCGACGACCGAAACCGGAAAGATACGGCGCGACCGGCTCCGCGAACGGGAACGCGAGCGGTCGAGCGCCTGAGCGCCGGATCGTCCCGGTCGCCGCTCGATCGGAAGCGGTGCGCTATCGGAGGCCGTCTCGACGAGGAGTTGCCCGACGTGGTCCGCGACGGAAAATTGTCGTTCTCTGTCGACGCACCCGACCACCTCGCGTTCAGCGAAGCCTCTTTCGTCTCTATCCCGATACCTGTGGAATCTCACTCCGGCGTCGGGTCGTAGGCAGCGCCCACGGCCATCCGAAGGTCGCGCGGACGGACAGCGAGCGATAGCGACCGAGACCTGACTATCTCCCCGTCCAAACTGAACGATGCCGAATCGGCGTTTTCGACCGTAACCGTGAGCGAAGACGTTTCATCCGGGAGAGGTGCGGGGACTCCTGACCGAACAGGCGCTCGACGACCGCGTCGCCCATCAGATCGATCGCGGGTTCGTCTTCGACGATCGTAACGTCGGACTCCCCGTCTTCCATGTTAGCTTGTGGGCGTCCTCGGTAGGGAACCGGCGTCCGTTGCCGACCAAGACGAGTATCGCATCGCCATCCCAGAGCGGTGCTCCTCCGCCCCGTGTACCGACCCGGACGTCGAGGCGTAGCCCCTCGAACGACGAGAGCGTTCGGAGGGTCGTAATCACGTACGCGAGGACGCCGTACCGATTCTTCAGTTCGGGCGTCGTCTCGCCGCTCGCCGCTGCCGTGAGCCCGCCGACACACGAATTGACGAACACGCGGTCGTTGGCCGTCCCGAGGTCTATCTGCCTCCGTTCCCCGTTTTCGAGCGCATCGAACGCCGACTCGGCGTCCGTGATACCGACGTTGTCGGCGAAATCGTTCCCCGTCCCGACGGGAACGACCCCGACGGTAACGTCGTCGAAGGCGTCTTCGGCGTCCACTCCCCGGAGAACCTCGTTCAGAGTTCCGTCGCCACCAGCCGCGGCAATTACCGATGCGCCGTTTCGAACGGCTTCCCGTGTGTACGAGATCGCCTCCCCACTCGCTCGAGTTTCCTTCGTAGTGTAACCGAACTCGTCGGCGAGGGATCGAACGTTCCGGGAGTGTTCGCCCGTACCGCTTACCGGGTTCAGGACAACGACTCGACTCGTATCGCTGTCGATCACGAGGATTCCCCTGCGGACGAACTTCGAACGGAGTTCGATTCCGTCGTTCGAGTACGTGTCATACCCTGTAACTGCTCCCTTCGCCTATAGTCCTAGTCGGGGTTGTGATAATAAGTCGAAGGGAACGCGCTGGTCGGTTCTACGGCGTGTCGAACGCCGAGTGCCCCGAGCAACGTGCAATCGAACACGGTCGCACCGGGGACACGAGCACGGCGCTTCTCCACGTGTATCGACCGATAGCGATTCGGAGCACGACGCTAGCTGAACGCGTGCCGTTCCCGCTCCAACAGTTTCGGACGACCGCCGCTATCTCGCGGTCGCCTCTTCGCGCTGGCGCTCCTCGCCTCGGCTGCTGGCGCCGGCGAGGTCGCCGGGAGACGTACGGAAATTTCCAAACGGTTCATCATCTTCTTGGTCCTGGCCGTCCTCTCTGCCAACTCATGAGCGAACAGACCGTTTTCGAGTCCGAATCGAGGAAAACCCCAGCCGAAGTCGCAACGCTACTCCACTACCTCGGAGATTGCCTCCGGGACGACTCCAGTTTCTCGTTTCTGCAGGACGACCGAACGACGACGATTTCGGTCCCGTCGGAGCTGTCGGTCTCCGTCGAGGTAGAACGCGAGACTGACGATAACGGACACGACGAGACGGAGGTCGAAATCGAACTGGAGTGGGACACCAGCGAAACGGACTCGGAATCCGCGGACGACGCTGAGCGACCACGAAAAGCGACTCCGGTCACAGAATCGTTGGACCCCGCGCGAGCGACGCGAGCATCGCTGGGGCGGTTCGAGGTGTATCGCGACACGGCTGACGAATGGCGCTGGCGCCTCGTCCATCGAAACGGCAACATCATCGCGACGAGCGGCGAAGGGTACACGTCACGCCAGAACGCGGAAAAAGGGCTCCGCAGCGTCATGGCGAACGCGCCCGACGCCGACGTGACGACAGAAGGGACGTAATCCTCCCGGGTCGTATCTCCTCCCGCCACCGGCACGACCGCCATCGGTCGGGTCGCAACGGTATCGATTTCAACCAGTGCGGTGATAGTACGGGCATGCTCACGAGATACGAACACGCGCCGGGTGCACACTGCGGGTCGTCGTCGCTTCGCAACCTCGCCGCCCACTACGGGTGGGGGTTCGACGAGCCCTTCTGCTTCGGACTCGGTGCCGGTCTCGGATTCGGATACTACGAGGGCGGACCGGCGAGTCGGACGATAATGGGTCGCAACGGCCGACTGGAGACGTTCTTCTTCGACAACCTCGGCGTCGACTACGTCGAGCGTTCGGGGCAGGAGTGGCCGGCGGCGTGGGACGACGTCCGCGCCAGACTCGACGCCGGGACGCCGGTGATGCTGTTCGTCGACCTCTACTATCTCGACTACTTCGACACGAGCACGCACTTCGGGCCGCACGTGGTGCTCTGCATCGGCGGTGACGAGGACGAAGTCGTGCTGTCGGACGGCGAGTTCGACGAGCGACAGACCGTCGGGACCGACGACCTCCGGCGAGCCTGGAACTCGGAGCACGGGTTCGCTCCGCTGGAGAACCACTGGCTCGCCGTCACCGACCCGACCGTTCTGGAGGACGTCGCACCGGCGGTCCGGGCGGCGGTCGAGCGGACGGCGACCGTCATGCTCGATTCCGGAGACTCGGCATGGGACACGCAGGGCGTCGCGGGGATACGGCAGTTCGCCGAGGAGTTGCCGGACTGGCACCGGTTCGAGGACACGGAATGGTGTGCGCGGTTCGCGTACCAGAACGTCGAACGCCGGGGGACCGGCGGCGGCGCGTTCCGCCGTCTCTACGCCGACTTCTTGGACCAGGCGAGTTCCGCGGTCGAACTTCCCGAGGGGAGTTCGGACCGACTCCACGCCATCGCGGACGACTGGACCGCCCTGGCCGGGACGCTCAAGGACGTGAGCGAGGCCGACCCTGACGAACAGCGCGGAAAGCTGGAACGGGCGGGCGAACAGGCGACGGCGTTGGCAGACGAGGAATCCGCGTTCTTCGGACGGCTGCGGGACGCCGTACGGTGACGGCACCGTCGACTCGCCACCGTAACTCCGGCGGGGATCCCCCGACGGCGAAAAACGACATACGCATCGACCCCGAAGACTGCACCGAGATGGCAATGGACACCGAAACGGTCGAGGGATACGTCATAGACGGCGGCTGTATCCGGAAGAACGGGCGCGAGGAACTGCTCGAGGAGGCGCGTGAACACACGCGAGAGTGCGCGCTCATGGGTCACTGCATCGAAAGCGGTTACGGCGTCGTCACCGAGGACGACCGGTTGACGATGCTCGACCCGGAGGCGACCCCGAAGGTGGTCGACGTCGTCCGGGAATCAGACACCCAGGAGGGAATCCGCCTTCGCGTGACCCGGGAGAGAGACGACGGCCAGATGGAAACGACGGACGTCGCGGAGATAGAATAACCGGCGACGTCTCCTGCCTCAAGAACTATCCGCGAGGGACACGAACCACGCACCGATGAGTTCGCGAACGCCCAAAGAGTGCGTCGACCTCGCAGTCGACGAGTCGGCGAGCAAGGACCGGCGTGAAGACGCGATTCAGGAGCTCAAAACGGCGAACGAGTGCGACGAACTCGAAAAACTCGTTCGGATGGACGGCCTGGACGACCGATATCGCGAACGGGCGCTCCGGGCGCTGGCCACCCCGCAATGTGACTCGACGCTTCGGGAACTCGTCGAAGAAGGCCCCCTCGACGAGTCGCTCCGGGAGAGCGCGACGGAGTTGCTTCGCGAGGTCGAGGAGAACGCCGAATAGGGACGCTTCCCCGACTTCCGACACATCACCGCACCAATGACAGACCCATCCCATCCGTTTTCGGTCGACCGCATCGAGGACGTCGCGGAGGAACGCGACGTCGACGAGAAACGCCTGGACGAGACGCTCGCGCAGCTCCAGAGCGAACTCGACCGTAGCGACGGAGGCTACGAGTACTCCTCCGAGTTCAATTTCGGGTGGCAGGACGACCGGGCCACCTACTTCTACGGCGGTGACGACCTCTGGACGTGGTTAGGGGAGAAGCTCTCGGTCCCCGACGAGTTTCTCGGCCCGGCCCGGGACGTCCACTACAGGACCATGGTTGAGTCGGCGGCAGAGCGCGACGAGAAGGAGTCCGTCGAGGAGATGCTAGCCGACGGGAACGAACCGCTCGTGGTTACCAACACCTCGGAGGGTCCCCCTTCGTTCGGTCAGGGCGATTCGGTCTGACCGCTCGACGACGCGGTCCGAGAACCGCTCGTACGTCCGCGGGAGTCGTTTCTCGATGGAGGACTCGTCGCAGTGTGCGATGTCGGGGCAGACGCCACCGTTCCCCGTCCCTCGACGATTTCTCGGGCGCGGGCGGCCGCGTCGCGACCGTCGAGGTTCGTCAGGCCGGGCGAGTAGCGTTCCACGAACCGCTCGCCGTCCGTGTTGTGTGAGCGTTCGCCTGACTTCTCACGAAGGAAATCTCGGTCAGGTATCGCTCGCGTTCGATACGCTGTTGCCCGATTCGCTGGCGTCGGTCCGGGAATCGTTCGACAAACTGGCGTTCGACGCGCCGTTACGTCGAAGCCAGTCGCGGTAGTCGTCGGGAGGGAGCACCCGCACGGTCGTCCGCATCTCCGAGTGACCCACACCGCAGAGTTCGGCGCAGTAGCCGCGGTACGTTCCCGGTTCGAAGACGCGGGTGTGGATGGCGGTCGTCCGGCCGGGGAACACGTCCTGTTTGACGCCCAATTCGGGAACGTACAGCGAGTGGATTACGTCCTTGGACGTCATACGAACGTAGACGTCACGGTTCGCCGGCAGAACGAGTTCCTCCTGGTCGGTGACGTTCTGCTCTGGATAGCTGAACTGCCAGTCCCACTGGTAGGCGAGCCCGCGGACGACGACGGCGTCCTCCGGGATGTCGCCGGCGGCGTTCCCGGACTGGTTCGGTGAGATGTACGGATTGCTGAGGACGCTGTACGCCGCGACTCCGACGAACAGGAGGATGATGGCCGTCGCGACGGTCCACGTTATCTCCAGCGAGGGGGCCTCGGCCGTCGGGAGCGGGTCGTCGTTGTTTCGAAACCGGTAGACGGCGTATACGAGGATGAGTTCGACGAACAGCGTGAGCGGAATAGCGACGTAGAGCAACTGGAAGTTCAGCTGGTCGATAAGCTGCCGGTTCACGGACTGTGCCGCCGCCGGCTCGGCTACCACTACCACGGCCAGAGTGACGATTCCCCTCACGACTGCCGTGCGACGGCCCCCCGGTACCATCACCACCATCGGTCGGTGGGCGGCGAGTTATATCTGTTGTCCAAGGCTACTCACGGCCATCGTCCGAGGAGGTAGACGGTTTCGAGCCGAACTGTGTCTCTCCGCGGCGAACGCCGGCGGCTTCCGCCGCTCGCCGCGGTACGTCGCCCTTCACCGGCCGTGAACCCGGTCTTTCGACGACGGCCCCCGATTTTATTGGAACGAGTGTTGAGACAGGTGGTGGAGAAGCGATGGACTGGGGGACGCAAGGAGGGGGAGACCTGCGGGTCCGAGCGGCGCGACCGGGGAGAGGGCGATGAACCGCGCACTGGTCGAGGTGGGACTGATCGCCGTGCTCCTCGTCGGGTGCTGGGCCGTGGTCCGGCGGTCGAAGGCGGGGAGCGGCAGGTCGAGCAGCGACGGTGGTTCGACCGGCGGATATGGACGGGGGCACGAACCCGAGACTGGAATCAAACGGTTCCGGGAGACGGTCGGTCGTTGGACGACGACGACGAATCACCGCGAGATAGGGATACTGTACCTCGTGTTCGGGACGCTCGCGGCGCTCTGGGGCGGGATGGAAGCGATGATGTTGCGGACCGAGCTGTTGACCCCCGAGACGACCATCTGGTCGGCGGAGACGTACAACGCCCTCTTCACGACGCACGGCGTCACGATGCTGTTCTTCTTCGTGACGCCCGTCTTTTTCGGCATCGGGAACTACTTCCTGCCGTTGTTGATCGGCGCGGACGACATGGCGTTTCCACGGCTGAACGCCGTCGGCTTCTGGCTGTTACCGCCGGCACTGCTGATCGCGCGGTCGGGCCTGCCCGCGCAGGTCGTCGGACAGTTGCTCGGACTTCTCGTCGAGACCGGCGACGTCCTTCGATTCTTTCTGACGCTTCGAGAGCCGGGAATCGGCTGGACGCTGTATACGCCGCTGTCGATACAGGTTCCGGACCCCCAGATAAACTTCCTCCTGCTCGGCCTCCACCTCAGCGGTATCTCGACGACCGTCGGTGCGATCAACTTCGTCGTCACCACCGTCTACGAGCGCGGCGAGGACGTCGGCTGGCCCGACCTCGACATCTTCTCGTGGACGATGCTCACGACCAGCGGCATCGTCCTGTTCGCGTTCCCGGTGTTGGGTAGCGCGCTCGTCATGCTGTTGCTCGACCGCAACTTCGGGACCGCCTTCTTCGTGACCGAGGGCGGCGGCCCCATCCTCTGGCAGCACCTCTTCTGGTACTTCGGCCATCCCGAGGTGTACATCATCTTCCTTCCGGCGACGGGACTGATGAGCCTCATCCTCCCGAAGTTCGCGGGACGGAAGCTGTTCGGGTTCAAGTTCATCGTCTACTCCACGCTGGCCATCGGGGTGCTGAGCTTCGGCGTCTGGGCCCACCACATGTTCGCCACCGGCATCGACCCGCGCATCCGCGCCAGCTTCATGGCCGTCTCCATCGCCATCGCCGTGCCGAGTGCGATAAAGACGTTCAACTGGATAACGACGATCTGGTCCGGGAACCTCCGGATCACCGCGCCGCTGTTGCTCTGCGTCGGCGGTATCGGTACGTTCGTCATAGGCGGCGTCACCGGCGTGTTCCTCGCCGTGATTCCCATCGACATCCTCTATCACGCGACGTACTACGTGGTCGGCCACTTCCACCTCATCCTCATGGGAATCATTCCGTTCATGATGTTCGCAGCGAGCTACTATTGGTATCCCATCGTCACCGGTCGGATGTACGACCGCCAGCTCGCGCTCTTCCAGTCGATGCTGCTGGTCACGGGGTCGACTGTCACGTTCGGAACGCTGGTGGTAATCGGATTCCTGGGGCTCCCGCGCCGGCACGCGAACTACCCCGTCGAGTTCGTCCTCTACCAGCAGGTCGCGACGGTCGGCGCCTACGTCATCGGTATCAGCGTTCTGTTGTGGCTCTACAACATGCTCTGGTCGTACCGGAACGGACGACCGATCGAGGACGCCGACGTCTGGAATCTCAAGGAAACGGATCAGTTCACCCGCGAGTGGCAGTGGTTCGAACGGCGACTCGAAGAGCAGTACGGCATCGAGCCGACCGAACCTGAGACGGTCCGGCCGTCCTCGACGAGCGTCCCCGGCGAGGGAAGTCCGACCATCCTCCGGGGCGTCACACCGCTAGTCGGAACCGTCTCGCAGGTCGTCGCGGCCGCTGCCATCTCCGGACTCGTCGGAACGCTGCTGATGGCGGGAGCGCTCGCGACTGCGGCCGGACTGGATGTACTCGACCCCGCCGCGTTCGGCGAACTCGCCGAACTGGTCGGCTTGGGCCGGAACGTCACCGTCGGGTACGCGCTCTTCCTCGCCGGCGGCATGACGACGTGGCCGCTGTTGTTCGTAGCGTTCGTGGAGTTCCTCCCGGGCAAACCGCTCGTCGTGGCCGGCGAGGCGTTCGTGACGGTCATCTCGGTCGGATTCCTGCTGGCGTTCTACACGGGACAGACCGGCCTCGAACTGCTCGCCTACGTCGTGTTCGTCTTGATCGGACACTGGCTGTACGGCTTGGGACTGGCCGGGACGTTCGGCTACCTGGCGCGCCGCTGGTCCATCGAACTATGACCGACGACGACCCCACGCGACGAGCGACGAACGACTCCGCGGACGGGACCCCGACCGGCGACCCGACGCGCCGAACGGCGTCCACCGCGGGACGGACGACGACCGACCCGCGCGGATCGGCCGCGCTGACCTACGGTCCGCCGTTCATCGGCACGCTCCTCATCGCGCTGGGGCTGGCCGGTGGCGTCGTCGGCGGGTACGCATTCGTGCAGGCCGAACTGGGCCTCTGTGGCGACCCGACGGTCGTCGTCTACTCCCCCGAGGCGACCGACCGGTTGACCGCCGAGCAACCGTCCGGCCCGAACCTACAACGGTTCGGGTTCGACGACCTCACGCCCGCGGAGCGACGAGCGGTCGCAACTGCCGTCTCCGACCCGGCCGGCGAAGCGGAGGTACGGGGGCGGTTCGCTCACCGCTCCGCGTTCGAACGCGGAGCGCTTGTCGAGTACCGGGGAGCGACTCGCTACGTCACCATCGCGTCGACGACCGCCTGCCTGTCGGTCAATCCGCTCCTGTTCCCGCTCGGCGTCGTCTCCATCCTGCTCGGCGTCGTCGGAATCCTCGTCCCGCCCGTCTACCGCCGCTTGATCGCGCTCGAGGCCCGGTCCGAACGGTCGCGACGGGAGGAACAGGGCTAAGCGACGAGCGTGGCACCGGCGTAGACGTAGACGACGAGAAAGAGCCAGACGGCGTCGACGAAGTGCCAGTACCACGACACGGTCGTCACCGACGTATCGTGCCCGGCGGCGTACCCCTCGCGTACCGCGCGACCGAACACGATGGACAACAGTACGACGCCGAGGAGGACGTGGAGGCCGTGGAGTCCCGTCAGACCGAAGAAGGCGCTCCCGAAGATGCCGCTCGTCAACGTGAACCCTTCTTCGACGACGAACTCGTAGTACTCGAACACCTGACCGACGACGAAGACGACGCCGAGCGCGACCGTTACGCCCAGCAGTCGGCGGAACCGGCGCTGATTCCCGTCGTCGAGCGCCGAATGGGCGACGTGGAGCGTGACGCTGCTCGCGACCAGGACGGCCGTGTTCACCAGCACGAGCGACCCGAACACGTCGGGGACGTCGGCCGGAGTCCACGCTCCAGCCCGAACGTAAAAGTAGTACGCGAAGCCGGCGCCGAACGTAGCGACGTCGGTCACCAGAAAGAGCACCATCGTCATCCGGTACGACGCGCGCTTTCGCTCGTCGGCTACACGCATTCCACCGACGTACGCCTGGTCGAGCCAGCCGAAGAGACCGACGACGACCACGACACCCCCTGCGACGGCGACGGCGATACCGAGGGACGTCGGTACGATACCGGCCGCACCGGCGAACAGCGTGACGGCCGCGCCGAGATACAGCGCGCCCGCACCCGCAGCGGCGACGAACGGCCACAGACTCCGCTCGTGCTCGTGGGCTGGCGCGTCGGAAACCTCCGTCCGACCGTCCGGTGGCTTCGTCATGTGGGTGTCCCAACCGGCTTCGGGAGGTAGTCACATGACAGTAGCGGCCGTCGGTCGTCTCCGAACGACGTTCGGATCACGGCCACTCGTCTCACCCGCTCGACGTTCTCGTGACACGGCGGGAATCGGTCACGAGTCGACCTTCGCCCTCCTCTCCGGCGTCGCCGGCGGCTCGACGAGTGGTCTCACCGAGCTACGTCGACGTCTGTCGCTGGGTGGCGTCTCCTACCGTCGTCGAGATGCGTCGTACGGCGGGACTCTTCGCTACCGAGCCGTACGCCGCCTCCGCGTACTACGCCTCCCGGATGGGTGATTGCTCCGGACTGCCCGTACGCTCCCGACGACACCACCGGCGACGGTTCGTGCCCCTTCAGCGCCCTGGGTGGGGATTCCTCGACCGGAACGGGGAGAGGCTCCGCGAGAATCCCGTCATCTACCGTACTCTCGCCCCCACGGCGAGGACGGCGGGCGATTCGTGACTCGGTCCGGCCCCTCCGACGTATCGTCAGGGACGGCGAGTCGCGATGCGCTCCGCAACGGAGCTTCAGAGGTCGAACTTCTCCGCGGCGGTCTCCATGTCCTTGTCGCCGCGGCCGCTGAGATTGACGAGTATCGTGTCGTGGTCGCCCGCCTCGGCGAGCTGGATGGCTCGCGCGACGGCGTGACTGGATTCGAGCGCCGGGATGATGCCCTCCGTCTCGCTCAGTTCGCGGAACGCGGCGAGCGCCTCCTCGTCGGTGATGCCGGTGTATTCGGCTCGGCCGATCTCCCTGAACATGGCGTGTTCGGGACCCACGCCGGGGTAGTCGAGCCCCGCGGAAACCGAGTGAACTTCGACGTCGTCGTCGATGACGCGCGTCTTCATCCCGTGGAGGACGTCGTCCTCGCCGCTGGTGAGCGGGGCGGAGTGGCGCTTCGACTCGGCTCCTTCGCCGCCGCCTTCGGCGCCGTAGAACTCCACGTCGTCGTCGCGGAAGGCGTGGAACAGGCCGATGGCGTTGGAACCGCCGCCGACGCACGCCACCGCAGCGTCCGGGAGTTCGCCCGTCCGCTCCTGGAACTGCTCGCGCGCCTCGGTGCCGATGACGCTCTGGAAATCCCGCACCATTCGGGGGAAGGGGTCGGGACCGACGACGCTTCCCACGAGGTAGTGGGTGTCGTCGACGTTCTGGGCGAAGTCTTCGAGCGCGGCGTCGACGGCGTCGGCGAGCCCGGAGTCGCCGCGGGTGACCTCGTTGACCTCGGCGCCCATCAGTCGCATCCGGAAGACGTTCATCTTCTGGCGCTCGACGTCTTTCTTCCCCATGTAAATCTCGGTGTCCAGGTTCAGGAACGCACCGACCATGGCGGTCGCGGTCCCGTGCTGGCCCGCTCCCGTCTCGGCGATGAGTCGTTCTTTGCCGGCCTGCTTCGCGAGCAGTCCCTGGCCGAGCGTGTTGTTGATCTTGTGCGCGCCGCCGTGGAGCAGGTCCTCGCGCTTGAGGTAGATGTCTGCACCGTATCGGTCGCTGAGGTTGTCGGCGTAGTACAGCGGCGTCGGTCGACCGGCGAACTCCTCGAAGAGCGCCTGGAGTTCGGACTGGAACTCGTCGGTGTCGCTGACGTCGTCGTACGCCGCTGCGAGCTGTTCGAGCGGTTCGACGAGCGGTTCGGGAACGTAGCGGCCACCGTAGCCTTGGAAGTCACCCTCTGACATACCCACCTATTACTATTACTACACTTAAATACGTTTGGTGAAGGTTCCGCTCGCGGGTAACCGAGCCGTCTCCGTTCGCCGGTTCCGCCAGCGGTCGCTCCGCCGACGAAGCGCTCCTCCGGGAGACAAACCTTAATATCCGTGGTATGAGTGTTGTGGACACGCGACGGTGGACAGCGTGCAAGAAGACATCGACATCACGTCCGACCACGGCGAGGCGACGTCGTCGCTCGACGCCGCGACGCTGCGACAGCCCGAGACGGCGCCGGCGCGATACCAGCTCGTGTCGCCGGACGGGAGCTACGACGCCGGTTCGCTGCCGGACCTCGACGACGAGGAACTGCGCGACCTCTTCCGGTGGATGATCCGTCAGCGCGTCGTCGACGAGCGGATGGTGAAACTCCAGCGCCGCGGCGAGATGGGGACGTACGCCTCCGGCCGCGGGCAGGAAGCGAGCATCATCGGCTGCGTCTACGCGCTCGACGTGGACCGGGACTGGCTGTTCCCGTACGGTCGCGAGGCGACGGCCCTGCTGAAACACGGGATGGCGTTGCGGGACCTCCTGCTGTACTGGCGCGGCGTCATGGACGCGAACCGGTTCGAGGACAGCAACATCTTCCCGATGTCCATCGCCATCGGCACCCACATCCCGGTCGGCGTCGGACAGGCGTGGGGGATGAAACTCGACGGCGCCGACGCGGTCTCGGCGATGTACTTCGGCGAGGGCCACCCCAGCACCGGCGAACTCCAGTCCGGCATGAACTTCGCTGGCGTGGTCGACGCGCCGGCACTGTTCTACTGCCAGAACAACCAGTACGCCATCTCCCAGCCGTTCGAGAAGCAGACGAACGCCAGGTCGGTCGCCCAGAAGGCCATCGCCTGGGGGTTCGACGGCATCCGCGTCGACGGCAACGACGTCCTCGCAGTCTACGACGCCTGCCGGCGCGCCCGGGAGCGGGCCGTCGACGGGAGTCCGGTGCTCGTCGAGGCCGTCACGTACCGCCTCGACGCCCACACTACCAACGACGACCCGTCCCTCTACCGGAGCGAAGCGGAGGTCGAGCGGTGGGAGGCCTACGACCCCGTCGACCGCTTCCGGTCGGTGCTGAAGGCGGAGGGCGTCTGGCAGACGGTCGACGAGGACGCGATTCGCGACGAACTGAACGCCGAGTTCGACCGGGCGAAGGAAGCCGCGGACGCGTACGAGTCCGGCGGCGTCGACGAGCTGTTCACGTACCTGTACGAGGAGATGCCGCCGGAGCTCGAACGCCAGCTCGCCGAGTTCGAGGCGCTGCTGGAGGAGCGACCGGACGTGATGGAGTACGTCGACGACAGACCGAAGGGGTGACCGAGATGCAACTGACACTCGTCGAAGCCGTCAACGAGGCGCTGCACGCGGAGATGGCCGCGGACGACCGCGTCGTCGTCTACGGCGAGGACGTCGCCGAAACCGGCGGCGTCTTCCGCGCGACCGAGGGGCTCGAAGAAACGTTCGGGAGCGAGCGCGTCGTCAACACGCCCATCGCCGAGATCGCCATCGTCGGCACGGCGGTCGGCCTCGCGATGCGGGGCTACCGCCCCGTCGCGGAAATCCAGTTCTCCGGGTTCCTGCCGCCGGCGTTCAACCAGCTCGTCTCGCAGGCGAGCAGGATTCGCTGGCGGACGCGCGGCGAACGCACCGCTCCGATGGTCGTGCGGACGCCGTACGGCGGCGGCGTTCGCGCCCTCGAACACCACTCGGAATCGATGGAGGCCGTCTACAGCCACGTTCCCGGACTGAAGGTCGTCGTCCCCAGCACGCCCCGCGACACGAAGGGGCTGCTCACCGCGGCCATCCGCGACCCCGACCCCGTCCTCTTCCTCGAACCGAAACGCCTCTATCGCTCGTTCCGCCAGGCGGTCCCCGAGGAGTCGTACGCGGAACCCATCGGCGAGGCCGCGGTCCGGCGTGAGGGCGAGGACGTGACGGTCGTCTCCTACGGCGCGATGATGGAGCCGACGACGACGGCCGTGGAGACGCTCGCGGAAGAACGGGGACTGGACGCGGAGGTCGTCGACGTCCGGACGCTCTCGCCGCTCGACCGCGAGACGCTCGTCGAGTCGCTGAAGAAGACCGGTCGCGGCGTCGTCGTCCACGAGGGGCCGAAGAGCGGCGGGTTCGCCGGCGAGATAATCGCGACGCTCAACGAGGAGGCGCTGACGTATCTCGAAGCACCTATCGAGCGCGTCACGGGATTCGACGTTCCGATTCCGATGCTCGCCCGGGAGGACTACTACCTCCCGAACCCGCCGCGCATCGAGGAGAAGATTCTCGACGCGGTGGCGTTCTGATCGCTCGTCCCGTCGACGTCGGTAGCGCCGTCGGTCCGATCCGACGGAGGTAGATTGATAGGCGGTGGCACACCACTGACTGGCGTGCAACGCGAGATACTGAACCCCGACGAACTCGCACCGCCCAGCGGTTTCAACCACGGCGTCCTCGTCGACGGCGGGAAGACGCTCTACCTCGCCGGCCAGGACGCCAGCGGTCCCGACGCCGATATCGTCGCCCCCGACGACCTCGTCGGTCAGTTCGAGCAGGTGCTCTCGAATCTCTCGACCGTGGTCGAGGAGGCCGGCGGGAGTTCGAACGACATCGTGAAACTGAACGTCTTCGTCGCCGACCGCGACGAGTACAAGGCCAACCTGGACGAACTGGGCGACGCGTTCGGACGGTACTTCGACGACTATCCGGCGATGGCGCTGTTCGAGGTCGCCGACTTCTTCGCGGACGACGCCCGAATCGAGATGGAGGGGTTCGCCGTCGTCGACGACGAGTGACCGCGAGCGCGACGCTCTCGACGCGGCGTCGACTCTGGGGACCGCGAGGACGACGAGGTCATCGGTCGGCGGGGTTCCGGCGGACGCCGAGCGACGACGGACCTACCCACCATCGTCGTCGCTCTCGTCGCTGCCGTCGGTGAGGGGTTGGTCCGTCATGGTCAGAAGGGGAACGCCTGTCGGCCACCCGCCCGCTGGGGTCGCTCGGAGCCGCCGTCGCCCATCCATACCCTCGCGGAGCGACGGTGGCCGACGTGGCCGCCCGGACGGCAGTGGCGTCGAACGGTCGGCGCACCGAGAAATTAAGGCCCGGGTCGCCGACTGGACGGACGCCATGCTAACTCGGCTCACGATATCGGACGACCACGCGGCCTACCGCGAGGAGGTCCGGGCGTTCTACGACGCGGAGATAGCGCCGCACGTCGAAGCGTACGAAGGCGCCGGCGAGTTTCCCGGGGACCTGGTGCGGACGCTCGGCGACGCCGGACTCATCGGCGTCCCGTACGCCGAGGACGTAGACGGCGGCGGCCTCGACTACCGATCGTTCGCCATCGCGATGGAGGAACTCGCCCGGACCTGGAAACTGCTCGCGGGAACGGTCAACGTCGCCGCCGGCCTCGTCGGCTATCCGATAGCCACGTTCGGCGCTCCCTGGCAGCGCGAACGGTGGCTGACCGACGTCTTCGCCGGCGAGTCCATCGCGGCGCTCGCGATGACGGAACCGGACGCGGGGAGCGACGCCGCGTCGGCGTCGACGACCGCGGAGCGAGACGGCGACGAACTGGTCGTCGACGGACACAAGGTGTGGTCGACGAACGGCGCCGTCGCGGACCTCCTGCTGGTGCTGGCGCGGACAGGCGAGGACGACGGCCACCGGGGACTGAGCCTCGTCGGCATCCCGGACCCGCACGACCGCGACGGCGTGACCGTCGTGCGGGACATCCCGTCGATGGAGGGCGAAGCGGCCGTCGAGACCGAGATACGGTTCGACGGCGTCCGCGTCCCGGCGGAGAACGTCGTCGGCGACCCCGGGTCCGGTTTCCGACACGTGATGGAAGCGCTCGACGTCGGCCGCATCGGAACCGCCGCACAGGGCGTCGGCGTCGCACAGGCAGCCCTCGACGCCAGTCGCGAGTTCGCGGACGAGCGCGAACAGTTCGGCCAGCCCATCCGGGAGAACCAGGGTATCTCGTTCAAGCTCGCCGACATGGCGATGGACGTCGAGGCGGGGCGACTGCTCACGCTCGCGGCGGCGGACGGCCGGGACAGGGGCGACCGCGTCACCCAGGCGGCCGCGATGGCGAAGACGTTCGCGACGGACGCCGCGATGGACGCGGCGACCGAGGCCGTCCAGATACACGGCAGTCGCGGCTACTCGAAGGAGTATCCCGTGGAGCGGTACATGCGCGTCGCCAAGGGGATGCAGATATACGACGGGACGAACGAGATAAACCGCGTCGTCATCAGCAAGCGGATGTACGAGAACGAGGGGGAGCGATGACCGTCGGGCCCGACGTCGACCTCTCGGGCGAGGTCGTCGTGGTGACCGGGGGTACGCGCGGCATCGGCCGCGCAATCTCCGAGGCGTTCGCGGCGGCGGGCGCGGACGTCGTCCCCACCTCGCGGACCCGGGCGGACGTCGAGGACGCGGTCGAGACCGTCCGCGAGGCGGGCGGCGACTCGGTCGCCGCGCCAACCGACGTGACCGACGAGGCGGCCGTCGACGCGCTGTTCGAGACCGTCGAGGCGGAGCTTGGTTCGGTCGACGTCGTCGTGAACAACGCGGGCATCAACCCCGTCGACGGGATGGACCGGCCGGAGGACGTCGACCCGGACGCGTTCGACCGGACGGTGGACGTGAACCTCCGCGGCGCGTTCCGCTGCGCTCGCCGGGGCGCGGCGGCGCTCGCGAGCGACGGCGGCGGGAGCGTGGTGAACGTCGCCAGCGTCGCCGGCCTCGTCGGCATCCCGCGCCAGCACCCCTACGTGGCGTCCAAGCACGGTCTCGTCGGCCTGACGAAGAGCCTGGCGCTCGACTGGGCGCCCGACGTCCGGGTGAACGCGCTGGCACCCGGGTACGTGAGCACGGACCTGACGGAGCCGCTGAAGGGCGACGAGGAGCTGTACGAGTCGGTCGTCGACCGGACGCCGCTCGGCCGGTTCGCCGACCCGGCGGAAGTCGCGGGGCCGGCGCTGTTCCTCGCGAGCGACCTGGCGAGTTTCGTGACCGGGACCGTCCTGTCGGTCGACGGCGGGTGGACGACGCGGTAGCTACGTCTCCCACTCCGGGTCGCGACCGTCGAGTTGCGCGTCGACGCCCTCCCGGTAGTCGGGGTCCTCCCTGGCGGCCTCGTGCGCGATGCGGCCGAGATGGTCTTTGGCCGCCGCCGGCGACATGTCCATCGTCTCGTAGAAGCCGGTCTTGAGCTTCCGGAGGACGCGGGGGCTCTTCTCCAGGAGGGACGCGGTCAGCGAGGCGACCTCCTCCTCCACCTCGGACCGGGGGACGCTCCGCGTGACGAGACCGATGCGTTCGGCCTCCGCGCCGTCGACGGGTTCGCCGGTCATCACGAGGTCGAGCGCCCGCCGCCAGCCGACCATCTCGCGCAGCATCGGCGGCGAGAAGTGGTTCACGATGCCGAGGCCGGCTTCGGGTTGGCCGATGGTGGCGTCGTCGGCGGCGACGACGAAGTCCACGTGGAGCATGAGGTCGAACCCGCCGCCGAGACAGACGCCGTCTACCTGCGCGACGGTCGGCTTGCCGAGTCGCCGGAGCGCGTCGAACAGTTCCTGCCAGGTCTCCGTGAACGCGGCGAGCGAGTAGTCGGTCTCGCGGACCTCCTTCAGGTCGCCGCCGGCGCAGAACGCGTCCTCGCCCGCGCCCCTGAACACGACGACGCGGACGCCGTCGTCGTGTCTGTACTCGCGGACCCGGTCGATGATGTCGCGTTTCGTCTCCGAGTCCATCGCGTTCAGCGCGTCGGGGCGACGTATCTCCACGGTCGCTACGCCGTCGGTGACATCGAACACCGCGTTACTCATGCACACGTCTTCCGCCGAGAGGACCTTAAATCATCACCCGGGCCGTCGGCGTACAGAACTGTCGAACCATGTCCGATACCGTCCCCTACTGGGCCGGATCGAGCAGCGTACTTTTACGTTCCGATGTGCCCTGTGTTGACACATCATGCATGTAGGCGTCGGCCTACCGAACACGTTGACGGGAACCGACCGCGACCTCGTTCTGGAGTACGCCGAACGCGCGGACGCCGGACCGTTCTCGAGCGTCGGCGTCTTCGACCGCCTCCGGTATGACAGCCTCGACCCGACGGGGACCCTGGCCGCGTGCGCCGGCGTGACCGACGACGTGCGGTTGGCGACGTCGATAATCGCCGGCCCGCTGCGGCGGAACGCGTTGCTGGCGAAGAAGACGGCGACGGTCGACGTGCTCTCGGACGGACGGCTCACCGTCGGACTGGCGCTCGGCGCCCGGCGCGACGACTACGAACTCGCGGGCGTTCCGTACGGCGAGCGCGGCCGCCGCTTCACGGAGCAACTCGGCGCGCTCCGCGACCAGTGGGAGAGCGAGGAGGTCGGCCCCGACCCGGTCCAGGACGGCGGTCCGGAGCTACTGGTCGGCGGGATGAGCGACCCGGCGTACAAGCGCGTCGGCCGGTACGCCGACGGGTACATCCACGGCGGCGGCCCCCCGAGCGTCTTCGAACGGGAGGCCGAGAAGGCCCGGGCGGCCTGGACGGAGGCGGAGCGACCGGGCGGGCCCGCGCTGTGGGGACACGGCTACTTCGCGCTCGGCGACGAGGACGTCGAGGAACGGGGCCGGGAGTATCTCCTCGACTACTACGCGTTCACCGGACCGTTCGCCGAGAAGGTGGCCGACGGACTCCTCACGACGCCCCAGGAGGTCGTCCAGTTCGTCCGCGGTTACGAGGACCGGGGCTGCGACGAACTCCTCCTGTTCCCGACGGTGACCGGCGTCGAGCAGTACGAGCGCCTGGAGCGCATCGTCGAGAACGAGTGGGGGGACGGTCTCGCATGAACGTCGAGGTCCTCGGCGGGGGACCCGGCGGTCTGTACGCCAGTCTCCTGTGCCAGAAGTCGAACCCGGACTGGGACGTCAGCGTCTACGAGAAGTATCCCGCCGACTCGTCGTACGGCTGGGGCGTCGTCTTCTCCGACGCGACGCTGTCCTCGCTCCGCGAGGCGGACTACGAGACCCACGAGCGCATCACCGAGGCGTTCGTCCAGTGGGACCCCATCGACGTGTACTACGGCGGCGAACGCCACCGCTGCGGCGGCCACACGTTCGCCGGCATCATGCGGACCGACCTGCTGGAGATCCTCCAGGACCGCTGTCGGGAACTCGGCGTCGACCTCAACTTCGAGGTCGAGATCGATTCGCCGCAGGAACTCCGGGAGGACGCCGACCTCCTGGTCGGCGCCGACGGCATCGCCAGCACCGTCCGCGAGGCGTACGCCGACCGGTTCGAGCCGAACGTCTCGGAGGGGAACGCCAAGTTCGCGTGGTACGGGACCGAGAAGCCGTTCGACGTCTTCACGTTCATCTTCCGGGAGAACGACGACGGCCTCTGGCAGATACACGCCTATCCGGGCGAGACTAGCACGTTCATCGTCGAGTGCAGCGAGGAGACGTGGCGCAACGCCGGCCTCGACGAGAAGAGCGAGGCGGAGAGCCTGGCGTACTTCGAGGACCTGTTCGCCGACCACCTCGACGGCTACGGGCTGAAGTCCAAGCAGGAGCGCTGGCGGAACTTCCGGACGGTGAAGAACCGGAACTGGCACTTCGACGACGTCGTGCTCGTCGGCGACGCGGCGGCGTCCGCCCACTTCACCATCGGGGCGGGCACCAAGATGGCGATGGAGGACGCCATCGCCCTCTGGGAGGGGTTCAAGGAGCACGGGACGGACGTGTCGGCGGCGCTGAACCGGTACGAGATGGACCGCCGGGACACGGTGAGCGCGCTCCAGACGGCCGCCGACCGGAGCCGTCGCTACTTCGAGCACGTCGACCGCTACCTCCACATGGCCCCCGAGCAGTTCACCGTCCACCTCCTGACCCGCAGCGGCCGGATCACCTACGACAACCTGCGCGTCCGCGACACCGGCTTCGTCGACGACTACGATAGCTGGTTCGCGAACCGGGCCGACGGCGCGAACCCAGGGACGCTCGACGTCGCCACTCCGCCGCTCTTCACGCGGTTCGACCTGGACGGCGTCTCGCTGTCGAACCGCGTCGTCAAGCTCCCGGCCGACGACCAGGACGCGACCGACGGGTTGCCGAGCGCGGCGTACCGGGACGCGCTGGTCGAGGCCGGTCGGAGCGGCGCCGGCCTCGTCCTGACGGACCCGGTGGCCGTCGCGGCGGACGGCCGCATCACGCCGCGGAACGCGGGCATCTACGCCGACGACCACCGGGAGGCGTGGACGGACGCCGTCGGACGGATTCACGACGCGGGGGACGCGAAGGTCGCGGTCCAGCTCTCTCACGCCGGCCGGCGCGGCGCGATGCGACCGCGGTCGGCGGGACTCGACCGTCCGCTCCCCGACGAGGCGGCCTGGCCGCTGCTCGCGCCGTCGGCGAAACCGTTCTCGAAGGACGCCCGGACGCCGACGGCGATGGACGACGACGACGACCGCGAGCGCGTGCTCGCGGCGTTCGAGTCGGCGGCGACGCGCGCCGCCGAGGCGGGATTCGACGTCGCACAACTGCACGTGGGGCACGGATACCTGCTGAACAGTTTCCTCTCGCCGTTCGCCAACGAGCGCGACGACGAGTACGGCGGGTCGCTCGAGAACCGGATGCGGTTTCCGCTGGCGGTCTTCGAAACGGTGCGTGACGCGTGGCCCGACGACGGGGCGGTGACCGTGACGCTGCAGGCGACCGACTGGCATCCGAACGGGTTCAAGACCCGCGAATCGTACGCGCTCGCGGAACGGCTCGCGGAACGCGGATGTGCGCTCGCCGCCGTGGTGGCGGGCCAGGCGAGTCCGAACGGCCGCCCGCGGTACGACCCGCAGACGCTCGGGCGGTTGAGCGACCGTATCAGGAACACGGTCGAGATTCCGACGATGGCGACGAACTACGTGACGACGACGGACGGGGTGAACACGCTGGTCGGGAGCGGGCGCGCCGACCTCGGCGTGCTCTACGACGACGAACTGTGACCGGTTCCGGAACCGGTTAATTCAGAATCGAGTCCGTTATCTTATTTAACAAAACACCTATTCATTCCCGCCGTGGTTTGCTATGGTATGGCATATGTAACGGGAGTTGACACGGGAGGGACGTTCACCGACACGGTCATCGTCGCCGACGATGGCTCCCGCGTCACCGGGAAAGCACCGACGACGCCCGACCGGCCGGAGGAGGGGGTCGTCGCCTCGCTCGCGAACGCCGCGGAGACCCTCGACCGCCCCCTGGAGGACGTGCTGGCGGACACGAGCGTGCTGTTCCACGGCACCACGCTGACGACCAACACCGTCCTCGAACGAACGGGCGGCGACGTCGGCCTCGTCACGACCCGGGGGCACCGGGACGCGCTGCACATCGGTCGCACCACGACGCGAACGAAGGGGCTCTCCCAGCAGGAGATGCAGCACTACGCGGCGCAGTCGAAGCCGCAACCGCTCGTTCCCAAGGCCAACGTCCGGGAACTCGACGAGCGAACCGACTACGCCGGCGAGGAGGTCGTCTCCCTCGACGACGACCAGGTCAGGGACGCCGTCGCCGACCTCGCCGACGACGTCGACGCCATCGCGGTGAACCTCCTGTGGAGCTTCCGGAACGCCGACCACGAACGCCGCGTCGGCGAAATCGCGGCGGACGTCGCGCCCGACACGCCGACGTACCTCTCCCACGAGGTCGTGCCGAAACTCGGCGAGTACGAGCGCGGCGCGACGACCGCCGTCAACGCGTACACGGCCCCCGTGCTCGCCGACTACGTCGACGACCTCGCGTCGGCGCTGTCGGACCGCGGCCTCGACGCCCCCGTCTACCTCATGAAGAGCACCGGCGGCGCGATGCCGCTCACCGAGGTCGAGAACGACGCCGTCGCGACGATAAACTCCGGCCCCGCGGGGGGCGTCATCGGCTCGCAGTTCATCGGCGACGCGGTCGGCGAGCCGAACCTCATCTGCACCGACGTCGGCGGGACGAGCTTCGACGTCGGCCTCGTCATCGACGGCGACCACCAGGTGCGCGCGACCTCCGCCGTCCAGCAGTACAGCCTCTACCAGCTCTCGGTCGACATCGAATCCATCGGGAGCGGCGGCGGTTCGGTCGCGTGGATCGACGACGGCGGTGCGCTCCAGGTCGGCCCGGAGAGCGCGGGGGCGGACCCCGGCCCGGCCTGCTACGACCTCGGCGGCGACCGACCGACGGTGACCGACGCGGACCTCGTTCTCGGCTACCTGAACCCCGAGTACTTCCTCGGCGGTCGCCGCGAACTCGACGTCGACGCCGCGCGAGCGGCGATGCGGGAACACGTCGCCGACCCCCTCGGCGTGAGCGTCGAGGAGGCGGCCGCCAGCGTCTTCGAGATCGTCAACGGGGCGATGGCCGACCTCCTCCGACAGGTCACCGTCGAGCGCGGCCACGACCCGCGGAACTTCTCCATCTTCGCCTACGGCGGGGCCGGCCCGCTGCACGCGTCCTTCTACGGGGAGGACCTCGGCACCCAGTCGACGATCGTCCCGCTGGGCGACACCGCGTCCGTGTTCTCCGCGTTCGGCATCTCCACGTCGAACGTCGGCTGGGTCGAGGAGATGTCGAACCCGGCCGTCGCGCCGTTCGACGCGGACGACCTCGCGGAGACGTTCGAGGAACTGGAAGACCGCATCGAGTCCGACTTCGAGAGCCAGGGGTTCGACACGGACGCCGTCTCCTACGACCGGGAGGTCGACCTCCGGTACAAGGGGCAGGTCCACCAGGTGTCCGTCCCGGTGCCGACCGGCGACCTCGCGGACGCGGACGTCGACGACCTGCTCGAACGCTTCGAGGCGAAGTACGAGTCGCTGTACGGCCCCGGGTCGACGTACGCGGAGGCCGAGGTCGAACTGGCCCACCAGCGCGTCCGCGGAAGCGGGGACACGACGAACCCGACGCTCGCGGCGTCCGCCGAGGGCGGCGACGCTCGCACGGACGCGCGGGACGTGTACTGGCCGGACCGGTCGGCGTTCGTCGAGACGGCCATCTACGACGGCGACCGGTTGACGCCCGGCGACGCGGTCGACGGCCCCGCGGTCGTACAGTTACCCGACACCACCGTCACGGTGCGCCCGCACCAGCGCGCGACGGTCGACGACTACCGCAACATCATCATCGAGTGAGCATCCATGTCACAGATTCCAGGTGCAGACAAGTACGACGCGGTCACGGAGTTCGACGAAGCGGCGCTCCCGGACGACCTCGACCTGCACACCGTCTCGGACGACCACGACCTCGACACGGTCACGTTCGAGGTGCTCCGACACCGACTCGGACAGATCAACGACGAACAGGGGACGACGCTCAAGCGGGTCAGCGGCTCGCCCATCGCCACCGAAGCGAACGACTTCAACGTCACCATCGCGGACGAACGCGGCGAAACCGTCAGCTTCGGCCCGTACGTCATGTACCACGCGAGCGTCACCGACCTCATCATCAAGTGGACCCTCGAACATCGCGCGGAGAACCCGGGCATCGAGCCCGGCGACATGTTCCTCTGCAACGACCCCTGGGTCGGTGCCGTCCACCAGAACGACGCCGTCGTCATCGCGCCCGTCTTCTACGAGGACGAACTGTTCGGCTGGGTGAGTTCGACGCTCCACCAGGTCGACGTCGGCGGCAACGAAATCGGGAGCTTCTCCATCGAGGACGACGACGCGTTCGCGGAGGCGGAGCCGGTGCCGCCGACGAAGCTGGTCGAGGACGGCGAACTCCGCGCCGACGTGGAGGACCTGCTGCTGCGGAAGTCGCGGGCCGCCCCGCTCCTGGGGATGGACCTCCGCGCCCAGATAGCGGCGAACAACGTCGCCATCGACCGCATCCACGAACTCGTCGACGACTACGGCGCGAACACGGTCAAGGCCGTGATGAACGAGACGATGGACTACGCCGAGGAGAGCCTCTGCGCCCGCCTGCGAGAGCTCCCCGACGGCGTCTGGCGGCACGTCGCCTACCAGGACGTCGCCAACGCCGCCGACCGGAGCGTCTACCGGACCCGCCTCGAACTCCGGAAGGCGGACGACGGACTGACGTTCCGGGTCAGCGGCGACGAGTCGGCGGGCGTCATCAACACGACGTACGCGGGGATGCGCGGCGCGCTCACCACCGCCGTCCTGCCGATGCTCTGCTACGACATCCCGTGGGCGCTCGGCGGCATCTATCGCGTCCTCGACTTCGAGGCCGACGACGGCATCATGGTCAACGCCGAGTACCCCGCCGGAACCGGGATGGCCGCCGTCGCGGGCACGTGGCACACGGCCAACCTCTCGAACGTCTGCGTCGCAAAGATGCTGGACGCCAGCGACGAGTACGACGAGGAACTGTTCGCCGGGTCGTCCGGGTCGTGGGTGACGATGAACGCGATGGGCGTCGACCAGCGCGGCGAGTTCTTCGTCACGCAGTTCATGGACCCGATGGCCGGCGGCTGGGGGGCGCGCACACACTCCGACGGCGTCAACACCGGCGGCATCTGGGTCGCGCCCGGCGGCGCCGCCCCGAACGTCGAGTCGAACGAACTCTCGTTCCCGATGCTGTATCTCTACCGGAAGGAGGAGACCGACTCCGGCGGTCCCGGCGAACACCGCGGCGGCGTCACGTCGAGCATGGCCTGGAAGGCCCACGACACGGACGGACTCGCGCACGTCGTCTCCTCGTTCGGCGCGGCGATGCCGACCAGCGAAGGCGTCTCGGGCGGCCACCCGTCGAACGCCGTCCGGTACGAACTCCTCCGCGACAGCGACGTCGCCGACCAGTTCGCCGACGGGACGATTCCCGCCGACAGGGACGACGTCGACGGGGAGACGGAGGTTCCGCAACCGAAGGCGAAGTTCGAGACCGGCGCGGACGACGTCTACTACAGCCGCTGGCAGGGCGGCGGGGGGTACGGCGACCCGCTGGACCGCGACCCCGAAGCGGTCGCCGAGGACGTGGCGGTCGGCTACGTCTCCGAGACGGAGGCCCGGGAGACGTACGGCGTCGTGCTCGACGGCGGCGACGTCGACGAAGCCGCGACCGACGAACGCCGCGAGGAGATCCGCGAGCGACGGCTGACCGCCGAACCCTGGGGAGGTGGTGCGTGATGGCTCGCCGACGGCTCGACGCCCACCTCGACGTGGACACGGACGCGGAGACCGTCGTCTGCCGGCGCTGCGACGAGACGCTCTGCGACGCCGACGAGAACTACAAGCTCCGCGCGCTCTGCGAGCGGCTGCCCGTCGAGGACGCCGGTCCGCTCGTCAACGACCCGGCGGAGTACGTCGACGACGACCTCGAGTTCCGGAAGTTCTACTGTCCGGGGTGTGCCACCCAGCTCGCGACCGAACTCGTCGAGGCCGACCTCGAACCGGTGCACGAGGTCGAACTCGACCTCGGATAGGCGGGCCGCCGCCACCCCGAACTTTATGAGCGGAATCCCCTTACCACGGGATGTCGATGGCGCTCCGACACTTCGAGGACGTCGCGGTCGGCGAAACGTTCGACTGCGGGGCGGTTTCGGTCTCGGAAGCCGAGATAATCGCGTTCGCCGAGCGGTACGACCCGCAACGCATCCACCTCGACCCCGACCACGGCGAGGAACTCTCGGACGGCGTCGTCGCGAGCGGCTGGCACACCGCGAGTCTCGCGATGCGCCAGTGCGTCGACGGCTTCCTCACCGACATCGCGGTCGTCTGTGCGATGGGCATCAGGGAGCTGCGGTGGTACGAACCGCTCCGCCCCGCCGACGAACTCGCCGTCGCCGCGGAAATCGTCGACAAGGACGCCATGGACGCCGACCGGGGCGTCGTCGACGTCCACGTCACCGCGACCGTCGACGGCGAGACGGCGATGGAGCGGACCGACGAAGTACTGGTTCGACGAGCGTGAGGGTTGTCGACGGAGTCCCGCGGCAGCCGACCGTCCGTCGCCGGACGGCGAACGCCGTCGACCGGAGTCCCGGTGCGAGGACCGGCGGTTCAGTACGACTCCCGCAGCACGGCCTCTATCTCCATGGCGTCCGGGTCGAGTCCGGGCGGCGCGTTCGCCACGAACGAGTCGGCGACTATCGCCTCGGCCACCGCGGGGAACTCGTCGGGGTCGGGTCCGTCGACGTCCCGGAGCCGCGACGGCAGGCCCAGGGCGTCGCGGACCTGCGCTACCGCGTCGACGACCGCGTCGGCGGCGTCGGGGGCGTCGCCGACGCCCAGCGCCTCGGCGAGGAGGTCGCGTCGACCGTCGACGCGGTCGAAGAGGTACCGGAGGACGTGCGGGGCGACGACGGCGTGCGCGGCCCCCTGCTGGACGTCGTCGGTGCGCGTCAGGCCGTGGCCGAACGCGTGGACGAGCGAGAGCGTCGTCTCGCCGGGTCGCGAGATGCCGTACTGGACGAGCAGCAGGCCGCGGACGACGGGTTCCAGCGTCCGTACGTCCGCGGCGTTCCGTCCCAGCCGTCGGAGCCCTTCGTCGAGGAGGCCGAGCCCCCGGACGGCCGTCGCGTCCGTTATCGGGGTGGCGTTGCGGGCGTACAGCGTCTCGATTCCCTTGTCGAAGCCGTTCATCGCCGACGCCGCGAGGATGGGCTTCGGCGTCGTCGCGAAGAGCGCCGGGTCGTACACGGTCGCCCGCGGCATCAGTCGCGGGTCGGAGACGCCACCGCTCGCCGGTTCGTCGACGAGTCCGGAGGCGGGCGAGGCGGTAACGCCGGCACCGTCGGACAGGTCCGCGCCGGCGAGCGTGGTCGGAACGGCGACGATGGGTAGCGTCGAACCGTCGGGGGACGATATCGACCCGGTCTCGGCGAGTTCCCGACCGACCGCCTCGGGCGACCTGTCGTCCCCGGCGAGGAGGCTCACCACCTTCGCAACGTCGAGGCTGCTCCCGCCCCCGAGCGCGACGAGGACGTCGGCGTCGCGCGCCTCCAGGGCTTCGACCCCGTCGTAGGCGGTTTCGAGCCGCTTTTCCGGCGTCGTCTCGGCGAAGACGCCGGCCAGTCGGTCGCCCAGCCCCGCCGTGACGGGGTCGATGACCGCGGGAGTGTCGCCCACCGTCGTTCCGCAGACGACGAGCGCGCGGTCGAACCCCTGTTCGGCGAGTTCGTCCGAGAGATCCTCGACGCAGCGGGTGCCGTACCTGAGAACGCCGGGACGGTACTCGAAGCGGAACCCGTCGTTCCGGTCCACGCTACGCGTCCTCCGACGCGACCGTCGGCCCGTCGAACGGCGGTAACTGCGCCTCGATGACCTCGCGCTCGTCTTCGAGCCACTGGGGGAGCCGCAGGTCGGAGCCGAGGTCGTCGACGTCCTCGTCGACGGTGAAGCCGGGGTCCGTGGTCGCCATCTCGAAGAGGACGCCGCCGGGTTCGCGACAGTAGACGGACTGGAAGTACTCGCGGTCGACGACGTCGGTCGCGGTCAGTCCGTGGTCGGCGAACGCCTCCCGCCAGCGCTCCTGTTCCTCGACGTCGGCCGCCTCGAACGCGACGTGATGGATCGTTCCGACGCCCGACCGTCCGCGGCCGTCCGTCTCGACGACGTCGACGACGGACCTCGGTCCGCCCCCGTTCGCCCGGTATCGTCGTCGCCCGTCCGATTCGGCCTCGCGTTCGTAGCCGAGGACGTCGGTCAACACCGAGACGGTCGGTTCGAACGCCGGAACGGCGAGCGTCACGCCGTGGAATCCGCGAAGCTGGTGGTCCGCCGGGACGGGACCGCCGTCCCACGGTCGCACGTCGGCGGCGGCGGCATCGTCGCTCGCGACCAGCGCGAGGCCGATGCCGTCGGGGTCGTCGAACCGGAGCACGGTCTCGCCGAACCGCTCCGTCCGGTCGACGTCGACGCCCTCGTCGGCGAGTCGGTCGCGCCAGTAGTCGACCGACTCGGGGCGTATCAGGTAGCCCGCGGTCCGCGTCTGTCCCGCGCCGGCCCGTCCCCGGCGGCCGCCGTCCGTCCAGGGGAAGAACGTGATGGACGTCCCCGGCGTTCCCACCCCGTCGCCGAAGTAGAAGTGATACGTCGTCGGGTCGTCGTGGTTGACCGTCCGCTTGACGAACCGCAGACCGAGCGTGCCGACGTAGAAGTCGGCGTTGCGCTGGGGGTCGCCCGCGATGGCGGTGACGTGGTGGAGTCCGGGTGTGGTCGGTGACACGATGTGTTCTACTCTGACCTCCGAGCGGGTATGGTTTTCCGGACGCGAGCATCACCTGGTTACGTTCGGTTACCGCCCGACGTCGCCGTCGCCGAGTCGGTGGCACGCGGGAAAGGACCACCCGGACCGCAACGACCGCGGAAGAGACGGCCCGGAGGGGAAACTGCCCACCGGTGGACGGTTTTCCTTCCTTTCAGGCGGCCCATAACAAACGGCGAGTCCGCCGTTCCGACCGCTGGAGTGATTCCAGTGAATTCCCAGCACGATTCGCGAACCCGTCGTCGATTGCTGCGGCGTTCGGCCGTCGCCCTCGCGGGGACGTTCCTCGCCGGGTGCGCCGGCTCCCCCGGTGAGGACGACGATGACGACGCGAACGGAACGACGACGAGCACGAGGGCGGAAACGGTCGACCCCGGTCGGACGACGCTGCGGAAACTCGGCCAGACGCGACCCGCGGCGCAACCGCCACCCGGTGGCGGCTATGCGGAGACGGCGGTTCGAGCGGACGGCGAGTACGCCGTCCTCGGGACCAAGTGGGGGACGGACGGCACGCATCTCATCGACCTCGCCGACCCCGCCTCCCCGAAGGCGGTCCACTATCTGAAGAGTTCGAACGACGCGCCGAACATAGACGTCAAGTTCGACCACCGGGACGGTCTGTACTACCGGACGATAGAGAGAACGTGGCCGGGTAACTTCGAGGTCGTCGACTACGGCCACTCCGCGGGAACGCCGACGAACCCGCAGGTCGTCGGAACCGTCTCCGAAGGGAAATCCCACAACGTGACGCCCCACCCCGGGAAGCCGGTCCTCTACACGGTGAACTACGGCCTGGAGACGAACGGGTTCGACGTGTACGACGTGGCCGATCCGACCGCCCCGCGCAAGGTCGGCCAGTACGGTCCCCAGGGAGCCTGTCACGACATCACCGTCGATCCGGAGCGGGAGGTGCTCTGCGCGGCGTTTCAGGCGGGACAGTTCATTGGCTTCGTCGTCTACGACGTGAGCGACCCTCGAAACCCGTCCGAAATCGGCCGTTTCGACTACGGGAGTCGGAAGTCGTACGAGCAGGCGTCCGTCGGGGAGGAAGCGTTCGGCAGCGCGCATCACGGCCACTTCGACCCGCGACGCGACCTGCTCTTCCTGGGTGACGAGCGGCCGTTCGGCGTCCCTGGCGGAAAGCACGTCTTCGACGTCGGGTGGCGGGACGGGTCGCTTGAGAACCCCGTTCCGGTCGGGTTCACCGTCTCGCCGAACGCCCGTCGCATGGAAGAGGGAAAGCGGACCGAGCGCTTCGACTGGACCGGCCATCACTTCAACGTCGTCCCGTGGGGGGACGCGACCCTCCTCGTCAGCGCCGACTGGCACGACGGCGTGGTGGTGTACGACGTCACCGACCCGACGGCTCCGCATCCGGTCGACCGGTATCCGACCGCCGACGGTGCGGACGCGGTCACGCCGAACGACAGCGTCGCCGCGCTCGGTACCCCGCCGATGGCGTGGAAGGCGTCGTACAATCGCGAACGGGAACTCGTCGTCGCGAGCGACGCGTTCACCGGCCTCTACACGTTCGAGTTGACGCCTCGACCGGGGTAGTTCGCTCGCCGTTCCGGTTCGTCGGACGTTTTCCACCAGTTCCGGACGCCGTCGCGCACGTCGGTAGCGTTCCGTGGGCTAGAAGCGTGTGAGTCATTCTCTACCATTTATACACCTTAACCACTACCGAATCGTAATATACCACTAAAGACTATTAACATTATCAATCATAACATTTATCGGTGGTTCGCGTGACCAACGACTGTGGTGAAACGAACGATGGTATCCGTACTCCGTCCCAGACGTCGACCCTGAATCGCCCTTCGAACGACCCGACAGCCGCAGCAACCGATATGACAGACCGGACTCGATACGACCGAAGCGAAGAAGAAGCGCCGACAGTCCCGATGATCGCACCGTCTGGTGAACAGACGCCGATGACCGACCCGACGAGCGTCCGCGCACTCCGACAGAAATGCGCGGTCCTCCGGACGCATCTCGAACAGATCGAAGAGATACTCGACGGTATAGAAGGAGAAGACCGATGATTCCCGACAAAGACGTGACGACGACCGACCTGGAGAACCGTGCCGCACAGGAGTTCCGCGACCGACTGGATTCCCAGAACTACGTGTTCGCACCCGGGCTGTACCACGCCCTCGACGCCCGCCTGGCAGAGATGGCCGGGCTCGACGCCGCGTACATGAGCGGCTACTCGACGGTGCTCGGGCAGTTCGGGTTCCCCGACCTCGAGATGGTGACGATGACCGAGATGGTCGAGAACGCCAAACGCATCGTCGAGGCCTGTAACCTCCCGGTCGTCGCCGACTGCGACACCGGTTACGGCGGCGTTCACAACGTGCGTCGCGCCGTCCGCGAGTACGAGAAGGCGGGCGTCGCCGCCGTCCACATCGAGGACCAGACGACGCCCAAGCGGTGCGGACACATCGCCGGGAAGAAGATCGTCTCGCGCGAGGAGGCGCGCGGTCGCTTCGAAGCCGCGGTCGACGCCAAACAGTCCGAGGACACGGTCATCATCGCCCGGACCGACGCGTACGGCTCCGCGAACGGCGACTGGGAAGAACACCTCGAACGCGGGCGCATCTACGCCGACGCGGGCGTCGACATCGTCTGGCCGGAGATGCCGGACCCGAGCCGCGAGGACGCCGTCGAGTACGCCGAGACCATCCACGAGACGCACCCGGACCTCAGGCTCGCGTTCAACTACTCCTCGTCGTTCGCGTGGTCGGACGAAGAGGATCCGCTCACGTTCGAAGAGCTGGGCAACCTGGGGTACGAGTACATCTTCATCACCCTGTTCGCCCTCCACTCCGGCGCCCACAGCGTCTACGAGGACTTCGAGCAGCTAGCGGAGGGAGCCGAGCAGGCGCAGTTCGACCTGGAGGACCGGTACATCGACCATCCGACCGAGTCCCACCACGAACTCTCGTTCGTGGACCGCTATCAGGACGTCGAGACCCAGTTCGACCCGGAGGCCAACGCACGCATCCAGGAGTCCGAAGGATACTCGGAGGACGAGTCCGACCCCATCACGTCTACCCCCGGGGAGGACGACTGATATGAGCGCGCGACGTCAGCACGACCGAGCGTTCGTGCGGACGTTCTTCACCTCGCCGACGGCGGTGGAAGGGGAAGACGACTCCGCCAAGATGGTGCGGAGTGCGGCCCAACTGCGCGGAATGGAAGCACCGGACGTCTGGGTCCCGGACAACGAGGACGCGACGGCGCCCTCGATGCGCGACGAGGGTGCCGAGAACGTGGTCGACGTCGTCGCCGAACACGGGGCGGACTTCCCCGGCGAGATTCATCCCCGCGTCGTCTGGCATCGGGACAGCCCCACCACCCGGTACCAGGGCTTCCAGCACATACTGCAGATCGCCGACCCCGAGAAGGGAGCCGTCGAGCACATCGACGGCTTCGTGATTCCGGAGGTCGGCGGCATCGACGACTGGAAGAAGGCCGACGAGTTCCTCACCGTCGCCGAGAACGAGCACGGTCTGGAGGAGGGGAGTCTGGCCATGTCGGTCATCGTCGAGAGCGCGACGGCCGAGTTGGCGATGGGCGACCTGCGCGAAGAGATAGCGAAGCCGACGAACAACCTCGAACGCCTGTTCATGCTGGTCGACGGCGAGGTCGACTACACGAAGGACATGCGCGCGATGACGCCGACTGGCGGACTGCCGTCGTGGCCGGAGCTCCGTCACAACACGTCTCGGGGTGCGAGCGCCGCCGGCCTCGTCGCGGTCGACGGCCCGTACGACGACATCCGGGATGTCGAGGGCTACAACGAGCGGATGGCCGACAACCGGGCCAAGGGGATGGTCGGCATCTGGTCGCTGACCCCGGGGCAGGTCGTCGAGGCGAACGAGGCACCGCTACCGCCGGAAACCGGCAGCTGGCTCGTCGACGCGGACGGCGGCGAGGTCGAACTCGAATCCGTGGACGGTCTCCAGGTCTACGACGGTGACCGGATCGACCTCGAGCAAACCAGCGATGGCTACGTTCTCCGCGTCGACGGTGACGAACTCGAACTCGACGAGGACGAGCTGCGCGAAGAACTGCTGGACCTGACCGAGTACGTCCCGAGCATGGACGACATCGTCGACTCGATGGAGGAGTTCGAAGCGGCCAAGGAAGCAGGCAAGGGCGCTATCTCCATGACGCAGGCGGCGACCATCGTCATCGACGGGAACGAAATTGATATCACCAAAGACCGGATGTGGGACGAGGCCACCTACCAGGCTGCGATGACGCCGATCAGTCTGTTCCAGGACGTGTACGAGAATCGTCCGGACCAGCACGACGTGCTGGCGGAGCTGTACGGCGAGGACGTCGTGGAACGCGCGATGAGCGTCGGATAACGGGGAAGTCGGCGTTCCCTGGTCTTCGACCGTCGTCCGAGACGATAGCAGTTCGTCCGTATTTTTACACTCGGCGATGCGACAGCGATGAACCCACTACCGGAACGGTACGGGACCCGAACGGCGGTGCCGCCGGTCGAGCACGAAGGGAAACGCAGTGGTCGGCGAGCGAGCGGGGTACGGGCAGGAGTTACGCGTTGCGCCCACAACGTTATCCCGTTCATTCCCCTCTGTCACGGTATGGCAGACACGAAAAAGAGCCGGGACGAGCAAGCCCGTAACGCGGAGAACCGCCAGCGAGAACGGGAACTCGAACAGGCGCGCGAGCGCATCGACGAGGCCGAGCCGCCACGTGACGAACGGGGCGAAGCGAACGAGAGCCGACGTGCCCGGGACGAGTCTCCGGATTCGGCTCGCGAGTGTCACCGCCGCAACTGCGACGAGCCGGCAGCGTTCCTCGTCCTCGAACGATATCTGGAAGAGACCGGCCACGGCGCCGTCGAGGCGGAGGCCCTCCTGTGTCGAGAGCACACGGACGAAGAGAGTCCGACGAACCTCGATGGCGTCTACGAGGACTACGTATTTCGCGTCGAGCCACTGCCGGAGATAGCGAACGCGGACGCGTCGTGACGTCCTCCGTACGTCGAACCGTCGGCCTCCTGGACCGCACGCGTAGCGAGACGGACGACGGCCGCAACTCGAAACGAGGCGTCCGCCCCCTCGCGTCGCTACAACTCGCGTATGAAGGTGACCTCCCAACTCCCCTCGACCTTCTTCGCATCGACGACGACGAGACTGTCGTCTCTGGGATCGTCTCTGAGCACCTCGACTCGATACTTCCCCTCCGGTTCGTCATCGGATGCGTCGTCCGTGGCCGCTTCGTCGAACGGCGATGGACGGGCCGCTTCTCCGTTAGCGTAGTTCTTATCGACGCACTTCTCTATCGCCTCTCTCAAATCGCCGCTCGCTGCGGAGTAACTCATACTGGACGTGGCGACCAGGGTCAGTTAATCTAATCGGCCGAAAGCGTCAGCACGGACGAACGCGAAACGCTTCGCTGGACTCATCCGAGGTCAGAGTGCTCGAATTGCCAGTAGCCCAGCACGACGGGGAGTACCCTGCGAGTCTCGGTTGGCGAACACGAGAGGACGGCAGTTCGCTGTGACGGGCATCACCCGACCCATTCGCCCCCGATGTCGTCGGCGATGCGTTCCCGCCACGTCTCGAAGCGCTTCTCGCAGGACCGGTTACGTTCGAGGTGGTCGACGAACGCCGGACCTGCGTTCGCGAGTTCGTCGTTACAGAAGGGACACCGTTCGGGGTCGTTCCACGTCGTCACGCCGTCGGGGCGGGAGTTTTCCGACATCTCTCACTCCCGTGGGACGGCGATGTTCCGTAACCGACCGTCGCAGTCCGGACAGGTCGACTGGTACGAACTCGTGGTGACCCGCTGCATGCAGTTTCGGCACTCGTAGTACTTTCGCATGGTTGTTCGTCTACCTCTCGACGGAATACGTATCGCCCTCTACTCTGTTAAGCGTTACCATTGTACATTTGTGTTCTTTTATTCGATAGACTATCCAGATGTTCGATTCTTGTTCACGAGAATCCTCGCGTCGGGACGCTCACAGGACAACGAGACGCGGAGTCTCGACGCCGGAGCGACCCGAACTACCACGGCGCGTCCAACTCGACCGACGCTACTGCCGACTGACGACCGTTCGAACCACTGCTGGCCACGTGACTACGAACGACCGTAGCCACGAAAATCGGTTTCACCGGACAGAGCTTCGAGATGAGAGATGGAGTCTCCGTTCGGTGTCAGTGAAGTGGATGAAACGATGGCTTCGTCAACTCCGTCACATAGCATCTTAACCTGCAGGACTCCGTACAGAGCGTGATGGCAGACCCCGTCGAACTCGTCGAACGATCGCTCGCGGACGCGACCCGGGATGAGTTTGACCGTCGAGTCGCCGAGCAGGCTGCGAGCGTGACCGCAGCCGTCCGAGACGGACGGCTTGCGAATCCGGGGTTCGCCCTCGGACTCGAGTGCGAGTTGTACGCCGTCGACGACGACGCCCGTCTCGCACGACTACCGGAGGAGGTGTTCGACGGTCCCTGCGAGCGGGAACTCGGCCTCCACAACGCCGAACTCCACACTGCGCCCAGCCCATTCGCCGGCGAGGGAATCGAGAGTCAGGTAACGCAACTCCGGCGCCAGTACCAGCGGGCACAGCGAGTCGCGGACCGACACGGCGTGGAACTCGTCCTCGACGGAATGTGGACCGTGCCGCCTCCGGAGGGGACCGTCTCGTACCTCGGCGGGGTGGACGAACGCGACGACGTGACCGTCGCGGAGAACATGACGGTCTCTCCCCGATACTACGCGATCGACAACGACGTCCTCGATCGGGCCGAGGGGACGCTTTCCCTCACGGTTCCCGGAACCGTCCGTGACTTCCCGTCGATCCTCTTCGAGTCGCTAACGAGTTCGATCCAGCCACACGTCCAGGTTCCCGATCCGGAACGCTTCCCCCAGTATTACAACACCGCGATCCGAACGCTCGGTCCGGTACTCGCGTTAGCGACGAATTCGCCGCTCTTGCCACCGGATCTCTACGACGTCGGCGACCCGTACGAGCTGTTCGAGACCACGTTTCACGAACTTCGAATTCCCGTGTTCGAGCAATCGGTCAACGCCGGATGGGAAAAGGTGCGGTTCCCCGACGACATCCGGACGACGACCGATGTCGTCGACAATCTGGTCGCAGATCCGACCTGTGCGCCGTTCCTGCGGGAGTGGATCGCTGGGGAGGACTCGGAGACGTTCGACGACCAGTTCTGGGAACTCGGCCACAAGCGGGGGACGTACTGGCGGTGGCTCCGTGGCGTTGTCGGCGGCCAACCGGTCGGCGAGGGCGACCAGTGGTCGATCCGTATCGAGTATCGGCCCCTCCCGACGCAGCCGACGATAACCGGCGTAGTGGGCTTTCAGTGTTTGGTTGCCGGACTGCTCCGTGGACTGGTCAGTGCCGACCATCCGCTCCCGGAACTCGATCACGGAGCAGCCGAACGGAGCTTCTACAGCGCCGTCGAGTCCGGCCTCGACGCCGACCTCGCCTGGATTACCGCTGACGGCGTCCGCACGACGAACGCGGAGGAGATCTACGAGGAAGTGTTCGACTTCGCTCGCTCCGGCCTTCGTGAGCAGGGAGTCCCGACGGACCTCGTCGAGACGTATCTCGGGCCGATCGAACTGCGTTGGGATCGGCGAACGACCCCGAGCCGCTGGAAACTCGCTCGGGTCCGCGAGCATCTCGACCGGACGGGCTCGCTCGAAGTCGCCATCCGCGAAATGCAGACCGAGTACGTCCGACGGGCAGGGACCACCGCCGCCTTCACGTACTGGGGCCAGTGAAAACGTACCTCCGGACCAGCGCCTCTCCGATTCCCATTGCCGCGAACGGACCCGCAGTTCTGGCCGGTGGCCCACGTGGGCACGACAGCGTCCTGAACGTCCAATCGGGAACGGTACGCACCCGTTCGCGGACGACGGACGTAACCGGTCGTAGAAACGGAACCCCGACCTCGCTCGGCGGATGAAGCGTACAATCGACGGCGGAGAGGCGTCGTGACCCCCGGTGTCGTCGGGAGCGCTCGAGTCGAGTTTGGAGAGTGAGTCGAGATGGACCAACTCGACGAGTCGGTCGACGACGCACGCGGACCATCGACACCGCCATCGAACTGGAATCGGCAGTCGACGAAGCCGGTCCGGTGGTCGAGCGCCGCCTGGGCAGCCCCGACCCCTGCGCCGCGGCGTTGACCCGGCCGCTGGCGAAGAAGTCCACGAGCCGGTGGCACTCCTCGCTCTCCTCGCCGAACTCTCGGACTGCCTCGCGTATCGTACGCTGTATCGCTGACAATCGAAGCGCTATCCCTCTAAAGCACTTCCAATACAAAATAATCTGCCGTAGATACATCTCCCGTTAACTGAACCGTGGGTTTCGGCGTCCATTCGGGCGTAGCTTTATCTGCGAGAACAACCAGCAAATCCGTATGCGCGCGGCAGTGTTACGAGAGTACGGCGAACCGCTTCGGATCGAGGACGTGGAACGGCCCAGCCCCGACCCCGACGGCGTCGTGATCGAAACGGAGGCCTGCGGCATCTGTCGGAGCGACTGGCACGCCTGGCAGGGCGACTGGGACTGGATCGGGGCGAAACCACCGAAAGGACAGATTCTGGGCCACGAACCCGCCGGAACCGTCGTGGCGGTGGGGGAGGACGTGACGCGTCTCCGCGAGGGCGACAGCGTCGCCGTCCCGTTCAACCTCAGCGACGGCACCTGTCCCGAGTGCCGGAACGGTCACTCGAACGTCTGCGAGAACCTCGTTCCGCTCGGGTTCGCCGAGGCCGCGCCGGGGGCGTTCGCCGAGCAGGTGCACGTCCCCGCCGCCGACCAGAACGCGGTGGCGCTGCCCGACGACGTATCGCCGGTAGCCATGGCCGGACTGGGGTGTCGGTTCGTAACCGCGTTCCACGCGCTCGTCCACAGGGCGGACGTCGACGCGGGCGACTGGGTCGCAGTCCACGGCTGCGGCGGCGTGGGGCTCTCGGCCGTCCACATCGCCTCGGCCGTCGGCGCGAACGTCGTCGCCGTCGACCTCGCCGAGGAGAAGTTGGAAAAGGCCGCAACGCTCGGCACAGCCGAGACCGTGAACGCCGCGGAGACCGACGACGTTCCGGGAGCCGTCAGGGCCGTAACAGACGGCGGAGCCGACGTCTCGGTCGACGCGCTCGGCATCGCCGAAACGTGTCGCAACTCCGTGAACAGCCTCCGCCGTCGGGGCCAGCACGTGCAGATCGGTCTCACCACCGAACGAGAGCGGGGGAGCGTCGACCTCCCGACCGACGCGATGGTCATGAAGGAGATCGACTTTCTCGGTTCGTTCGGGATGCAACCCCCGCGCTACGACGAAATCTTCCGGATGGTCGAACGGGGGACGCTCACCCCGAGCGCCGTCGTGTCCGAAACGGTGACCCTCGACGACGTGCCCGACCGGCTCGCGGCGATGACTGACTTCGAGACGATAGGTATCCCCGTCGTGGACGAGTTTCGGTCGTAGATGGCGCGTCTCCGTCACCGGAGTGCTCTGTGGAACGGCTCGGGGCGGAAATCGTTCGGCCACCGGAGAGGTACCTGCGCTGGCTCCGCAGCGCGGGCATCGAACCGACTCGCTTCGATCACGAGTTCGGAATCCAACTCCCCTCGTCGGGCGTCGACGTAATCGATAGGTTTCCGGGTAGACCGGTCGCTACCGGGGGCGTCGCATCCTCGGCATTCGTCTAGCGGAACGTACGCTGTTCAGCCGGGTGGTCATCAGGGTCTTTTAGCTGGCTACCGAACCGATACTCGGGAATCCAATGGACGTACTCGTGGCGGGGGCACACGGCCAGGTGGGACAGCACGTTACGGAGTCGTTGAGCCAGAGCGACCACACCGTTCGGGGAATGGTTCGCGATGATGGCCAGGTAGCCGACGTCGAAGCACTTGGCGCGGAGGCGGTCGTTGCGGACTTGACGCAGGACGTCGGCCATGCGGTTCAGGGACGTGATGCGATCATCTTTGCTGCCGGTTCCGGGGGAGAGGACGTGTGGGGCGTCGACCGGGATGGAGCGATCAATCTAATCGAGGCTGCAGAAGACCAGGAAGTGCAGCGGTTCGTCATGCTGAGTTCGATGAACGCCGACTCCCCCGAGGACAGTCCCGAAGCGTTGCGGGAGTACCTGACCGCAAAAGCAGAGGCCGACGAACGGCTCCGCGAGAGCGACGTTACGCATACTATCGTTCGTCCGGGTCCGTTAACGAACGATTCCGGTACCGGCCGAATCGAGGCTGGAGACGAACTTGGGAGAGACGGGGAGATTCCCCGCGCCGACGTTGCACAGACGCTTGTCGCGGCTCTTCCCGTGGAACGCACCTACGACCGAACGTTCGAAATCCTCGCTGGAGATACGCCGATCCGAGTCGCACTAGACGAACTTTGACGGATCGGCTGCGGATTTCGGGTGCGCTCGTAGCTGGTCGCGTGGAAGGTTTATCGTGGAGAAGGGACGAGGTGGACCGTGATATGAACGAGAGCGTAAGCGGTCCAGCGAGCACGCGACCGGTTTTCCACACTATCGGAATACGGATACCGTAAGCACGGGTAGCGTCACGCCGAACGGTTCGCTGATCGTCGGGTTCAAAGCCGTCCGTCGCTACTCGACGGTACGACGAGAAGCACTGGTGGTGGCTCAGTCCATCGAGGGAGCCGAGTCCAGGTTCTGCACCCACTCGCGGACTTTCTCCCGGGCGGGCGGCCCCGTGAGCAGGCTCACTACAGCGAAGGTGAGGAAGCTCGTAGTCAGGCCGTAGATGATGGGGAGGTTCGAAGAGAAGCCCTCCATCCAGATGGTGGCGACGACGACGGTTGCGCTGACCGCGATGGACGAGAGCGCTCCCTGCCAGGTCGCACGCCGCCAGAAAAACGCCCCGAAGATGGGGACGAAGATGCTGCCGGTGAGCAGGTCGTACGCCAGGACGAGCGCCTGAACGACGTTGCCGATCGCGATCGCAGCGTAGATCATGATGCCACCGAGGACGAGGATGACGACCCGGGAGACGCGCGAGTAGGTCTCGTCCGAAGCGTCCGGGTCGACGAACCGTTTGTAGATGTCGCTCGTGAAGAGGGTGCTGGAAGCGAGCAGTGCGGAGTCCGCGGTCGACATCATCGCGGAGACGAATCCGGCGAGGATGAGTCCGGACAGTCCGACGGGGACGACCTGGAGGATCATCCGAGGGAGCGCAAGTTCGGGGTCCTGCAGGTTCGGGAGGAGAACGAGCGCGATGGCCCCGAGGAACGCCGTCGCGATTCCGTAGATGATCGCGTACACGCCGGCGGCGATACTCCCTTTCCGGGCCGTTTCGGCGCTCTCCGCGGTGAACACCCGCTGCCAGATGTCCTGGCCGATCATTATCCCGAGGACGTACAGGAGGAAGTAGCTGGTAATCGTCTGCCACCCGATCGCGGTCGGGTCGAAGTACGTCGGATCGAGTTCGGCCGTGAGGCCCGAGATTCCCCCCACGGAACTGAGACCGAGGGGGAGGGCCAGCAGAAAGATGCCGACCGTCATGATGCACCACTGGACGAAATCGGTCATGGTCACTGTGAGCATTCCGCCGAGCGACGTGTAGGCGATGATGATGAGTCCGCCGACGAGGATCATCGTGTTTTGCTCGAACCCGAACAGCGCCCCGAGGACTTTCCCGATGGCGATGGTCTGGGTGATGGCGATCGTGAGCGCGTACACGCCGGCGATGACGGCGCCGACAGTACCGGAGTACTTGTCGAAGCGGCGTTCGAGGATCTCGCCGAGCGAGTACGCTCTCAGGTTCGCCAGGTTGGTCGAGATCAGTAGTCCGAGGGCGATGGTACCGACTCCGAGCGAGATTACGAGCCACGCGCCCGAGACGCCGTGCTCATATCCCAGTCCGCCGCCGCCGATGGTGGACGCTCCGCCGAGGATGACCGCCGACATGACCGGGACGTACATCCAGAGGGGGATGTTCCTCCCGGCGACGAGATAATCGTCGAGGGAATCTGATTTCCGGTACCCCCAGTACCCGACGCCGATCATGCCGAGCATGTACAGTACGAGGACTCCCGTGTCAATGACGGACACTGCCATGGCATGACCATGCCACATTCGATATTTAACTCTTTGCAATTCGACCGTGGAACCTCTCGGAAATCACGAACTCGTCGAAGCGAACTACCACCGGAAGGGACACGTTTATCGGCAGGTAACACCGTCGTACTGGCATGTCTGAGAATCTCGACCGACGAGCGTACGATCTCCTGCGGCTCATCGACGCCCACGAACCCATCGGTAGTCTTCGGCTCGTCGACCTCTTGCACCGGCACGGCTATTCCATCAAAGGGCGCACGGTCCGACTGACGCTCTCCAATCTCGACGACGCCGGTTTCACCGAGAAACTTCCGGGGAAGGGTCGACGCCTGACGGAGAAAGGCCGCTCCGAACTCCAGCGCGGCCACATCAACGGCCGCCTCGAACACGTCCGCGAACGAATCGCGATGCTCACCGGCCAGGTGACCTACGACCCGATCGAGGACACCGGCGAGGTCATCGCCTCTAGCGTAACCGTGTCCCGTGACCGACTCTCGGACGCGCTCGAAACGTTGGCCCCATTGACGGACTCGCCCCTCGCTCCGGTTCCGATCGCCGTCGAGGACGAACCGGCGGAGTCTGCGGAATCCGACTCGGCCCGTATCTTCGCCCCATCGAGCATCACCCTCGATGGCGTCCTGCTCTCTCGCGGCATCAACGTCGAACTGCAGACGGCCGGAATCGTCGAATACCATCCCGACCCGGAGCCGGAGCAGTTTCCACACGACGGGGACGTGCTCCGCGAACACGGCGGAGCAGTCCTCCGATACACCGACGCGATTAGCGGCGAGGGCTCGACCGTCGACGTCGTGAGCCTCCTCATCGAGGCCGGTCGGACCGACGTCCGTCGGGCCATCGACGGTGATGACCCGAGTCTCCTCGTCGTCGACAACCGAGAGTTTCCCCTGATGCGATACGAGGAGGCAAACGACCTCACCATCGAGACCCGAGAGCGACTCGGTGGCGTTCTTGACATTCGGAAACCGCGAGAATCGGGGCCGTTCCCGAGCGAGAAGCCAGGGTGGGAGTTCGCAGCGCTGACCTACGGCGGCGTCGGCGAACTCCTCCTCTCGCTACTCGTCGAGGACGGCTACGCGGACTCGTGGGAAACGCTGTACGGGTTAGTTCCTCGGTCGACGTTCGAGCCGCTTCCCGCCGTCCGGGCATGGGAAAAGTAGCCGGCCTCATTCGGCGAACTGCCGCTCGACCAGCGTGACGAGGAGGTACGCTCCGAGAGTCTGAGTCGCCTTCGTCGGGTCGTACTCGGGCGCGATTTCCATCAGATCGGCCGCGCCGACCGCGTCGTGCGTGCCCAGAATCTCCATGACTTTCAGCGCCTGATGGGCGCTCAGTCCGTCCGGTTCGGGCGTCCCCGTTCCAGGTGCAACACCCGGGTCGACGGAGTCGATGTCGAATGTCACGTAGACGGCGTCCGTGTCCGCTGCGGCAGCCTCGACGGCCTCCGTTACGACGTCGGTGATACCCTGCTCGTGCACGTCACGCATCGTGTACAGGTCGAGGCCGGTGTCCTCGACGAAGTCGAAGAAGTTCGGACTCTCGTATCCTCTGATGCCGACCTGACTGACGTGTTCGTAGTCGCTGTACTCCGATTCGGCGATGAGTCGGGTGCTCGATCCGTGGAACTGTTCGCCGAACACGGGACTCTCGTCGGCCGTATCGGTGTGAGCGTCGATCTGGACGAGGCCGACGTCGTCTGCGTCGGTGCCTTCGGCGAAGCCACGGAACGCGGGATAGGTGCAGTAGTGATCACCGCCGATCATCACGGGAAACGCCTGGTCCGCGGCGGTGGCAACGTGGGCAGCGATGCTCTCGGCGGTCTTCTCTCGATCCATCGGAAAGACGGGGATATCCCCGCAGTCGGCGAGGTTCAGGTCCGAGAAATCGACCTGAGTGGCAGTGTTCATGTTCGTCAACCCACCCTTGTATCCGGAGAGGTACGCCCACCAGCCGCTCGCGTGGCGGACGGCGTCGGGTCCGTACCGGGCGCCCGGCCGGTTGCTCGCAGCGGCGTCGAACGGCGCTCCGAGGACGGTGGCGTCGATATCGCCGAGGTCCGTGACGTCTCTGGTCGGTGCCTTGAGGAACGTTTTCGGGTTGGCGTACGCCAGTTCGACGTTGGCGCCCTCGTGTGCACTCCGGAACTCCTCGGCGCGCGATAGCTCTCGGTCACTCATCCGTGGTCTCCTCCCGAAGGGCTTCCCGAAGCGCACTGACGGTCCGTTCGAGCTGGTTCCGGGTGATCGTGAGCGGTGGCTGGAATCGCATCACGTTCTTGTAGTATCCGCCGACCCCCATGATGATACCTCGTTCCCGAAGCGTCTTCGCCACTGACGATGCGAGCGCAGCGTCGGGAGCGGCTGCGACCCCTCTCGGCCCGGTTTCGGCCGGGTCGACGAGTTCGACGCCGTGCATGAGTCCGCGACCGCGCGTCTCACCGACGACGCCGAACTCGGACTCCAGTTCGTCGAGTTGCTCCGAGAGCCACGTTCCCTTGGACGCGGCGTCGTCGACGATGCCGTCCTGCAGTTCGTCGATCGTCGCGAGGCTCGCCGCACACGCCACCGGATTCCCGCCGAACGTCGAGAGGTGATCGCCGGATTCGAACGCGTCTGCCACTCGTTCGGAGGCCGTGAACGCGCCGAGCGGCAGACCGTTCGCGATGCCTTTGGCCTGGGTGAGGATGTCCGGAGTCACGTCGGCGTGCTCGCTGGCGAACAGTTTCCCCGTTCGACCGTAGCCGGTCTGTACCTCGTCCACGACGAGTAGTGCGTCGTGGTCGTGGGCGATCTCCTGCACCTGCTGGAGCCAGCCGGCCGGTGGAACCACGATTCCTCCCTCTCCCATAATCGGTTCGACGACGATAGCGGCTACGTCGTCGCTCGTGTGCGTCCCGATGACGTGCTCTACGGTGGCAGCCGTCCGCTCCGCGAACGCTTCGTCCGACAGGTCGCGGTACTCGGATCGATAGCGATAGGGTGCGGGGGCGTGGGTCGCGTCGTTCATCGTCGGACCCATCTCGTGTTTGTAGGAGTGGTTCCCGGTGAGGGCGAGGCTTCCGAGCGTCCGCCCGTGGAATCCCATTTCGAGGGCGACGACTTCCTTGCTCCCCGTGTACTTCCGTGCGAGCTTCACCGCTCCTTCGACGGCCTCCGTCCCCGAATTACAGAAGAAGCTCTTCTTGAGATCTCCGGACGTAGCTTCGGCAAGCCGTTCGGCGAGTCGACTGGCTTGCTGGTGAGGATGAACGTATGAACAGCTGTGAACCAGTTCGTCCAGCTGGTTCTTGGCAGCTTCGACGACGGCGTCGTTGCCGTGGCCCACGTTCGTCACCGAAATGCCCGAGAAAACGTCCAGGTACTCGTTCCCCTCGTAATCTTCCACCACACACCCCGATGCGCGCTCGATGGGGACGTCGAGACTCTTCCAGATCGGCATCAGGTACTCCCCGTATCGGTCTTCGACCTCCTCGTTCGCCATCTCGGATTTATTCGTTCGTGGCATTGTATGGGCGCCCTGGTGGCAAGCACTTGCCACCATTGAACGCTCTATCACCGCCTGATAAATAATTACTGATGGCCGGCAGTCGAGTACCGACACTGCGGAGTCGAGTCCTCGGTGGCCGGTCGTCGCGTATCGGCCACGGTTCGTCGTCGAGAGACCGGACGGACGCGTACGTGGTCCGCACCGACTCCGGTCGAACGCTTCTGTCGGTACGAGAAGCGTCTTCGACGAAGAACACAGCGGGACCTACAGGAACCTCACGAGGTCGTGACCGCTAGTTGGCCGCTTCTGCGTCGGATCGTCGAAACAATTCGGAAGCGGTGAAGTCCGCTCTCCCGTAACCCGGAAGACGATTTCGTCCGGTTCAGCGTCCGCTGTGTGCGTATCAGAAATCGAGACGACGCCGGTTACAGGTAGCTTTTAGTAGTAGTCCGCCATCAGCTATCGTCGTAGCCTTTGCTCTACCGTACCAATTGTCGTGGTCGAGTTCGATCCCTGCGCTCCTCGTCGTCCGTGACAGCCGGCAAACGCATCGGAGGCGTCCTCGCCGATGAAATGGCGTCGGCGAACGAGTTCGAACTGCGGTCGAACAGACGACCGAGGGCAGTTTTCAGGACGATCCAGCGAGCGTCGCGCCGAGCTGCAGGCGTCGTTCGGCCACCTACGGTTCCACGCCTTCAGCGGTTCTACCACTCGGCGACACTGCCGTCGTCGTGGCGCCAGATGGGGTTGTGCCAGTTGGTTTCGAGTTCCGTACGCTCCCGGATAACGTCTTCGTCGAGTTCGATGCCGAGTCCGGGACCGCTGGGGATGTCGACGTATCCTTCCTCGAACTCGAACACCGACGGGTTGGAAAGGTAGTCGAGTACGTCGCTCGTTTCGTTGTAGTGGATGTCGAGACTCTGCTCCTGAATGAGCACGTTCGGAGAGCACGTATCCACTTGGACGCAAGCCGCGAGCGCGATGGGGCCGAGCGGACAGTGCGGCGCGACCGCCACGTCGTACGCCTCGGCCATCGCGGCGATCTTCTTCACCTCGGTGATGCCCCCCGCGTGTGAGAGATCCGGTTGAATAACGTCGACGGCCCCGTCTTCGAGAACGCCCTTGAAATCCCACCGGGAAAACATCCGTTCCCCGGTGGCAATCGGCGTGGTAGTGTGTGCCGCGATGTCCGGCAGCTCGTCGTTGTGTTCCGGGAGGAGCGGCTCTTCGATGAAGAAGGGATCGTAGGGTTCGAGTGCCGAACTCAGACGCTTGGCCATCGACTTGTGGACACGGCCGTGGAAGTCGACGCCGATGTCGACTTCATCGCCGACGGCCTCGCGAACGCTGGCGAGACGGTCGACGGCTTCGTCCACCGCCGCCGGAGTGCCGATCCGGCGCATCTCCGACGTAGCGTTCATCTTTAACGCGGTGAAGCCAGCATCGATTTTCTCCCGGGCGGCCTCGCCGACGTCTGCAGGACGATCGCCGCCAATCCATTGGTAGACACGAAGTCTGTTCCGGGATTTTCCGCCCAGTAGCTCGTAAATGGGGGTGTCGTAGTATTTCCCTTTGATATCCCAGAGCGCTTGATCGATGCCTGCGATCGCACTCATCAGAATCGGGCCTCCTCGGTAGAACCCGCCGCGGTACATCGATTGCCAGTGGTCCTCGATATGCAGTGGATTGTTTCCAATTAGGTAGTTGTCCATCAGTTCCTCGACGGCCGTTCTGACGGTTCGTGCCCGGCCTTCGATAACCGGTTCCCCCCAACCGACGAGTCCGTTGCTGGTCTCCACTCGGAGGAACAGCCATCGTGGTGGTACCTCGAACAACTCGTAGTCGGTAATCTTCATTGGATTAACGTGATAATGTATGAAGTAGCCGCCTCATAAGTGTTGTCGTGAGGGGGTGCTCGCCGTACTGGTCGAGAAGCGGGAACGTACAGGCCGTGATCGAGCCGTCGCCGTACGAGCGCGAGACGAGCGGACTGGAGTGGTTCGCTAGCCAGCCTTCGACGTAGCCAACGTGTACCTCGTCGGTCGCGTCCAGGTCGCTGACGACGGCATAGGGGTACACCCCCTCGAACGTCCACCCGAGTCGTCTCCCCTCGGTGAGATCGTCAAGGAGCGGCGTATCGTGATAGTAGAGCGAGGACACGAGACGCCAACTCTCGTGCGGTGGAAGATCCGTGAACTCGAAACAGTCCGTCTGCGCCATCGACCCACTCGAAGTGGGAACGACGAGCACGTGTCCCCCGGCTTCCGCGAATGCTTCGAGACGCTGGTCGATTCGAGTGGTGATTGCGACGTCCACATCGTCGTCGAGTTGGTGGCGTACATCTACGCCGTCGGCAACGAGGGCGGACACTGCGGTCCCCCGGAGATAGATCACCGTCTCGTTTGCGAACGTCGCTGTCTCACGGTCAACGAACGTGACGGACTCTTCGGTAGAGGGATCGTTCGGAGCGTCCGCGAGCGATGCTGTCATTTCGACGGTCGTCACCTCGGTATCTTCCCGAGCCGAGACCGAGAACGCCCCCTCGATAGTTCGCTGATCGCGGGGATCGAGGGCAACCACTTCCGCCTCTTCGTCATCGTCCACGGTCCACGAGAGCGTCCCCGTCACCGACTTCGTCGAATCGTTCACCACCACTACGTCCACCGGAACGGTTTCGTCGGCCCACGCCACTCGTCGGGCGGGTTCGAGTGCGACCATCACGTCGCCGTTTATAGCAGCGAGCCGGTCGTAGAACGCCTTCCGTTCACGGAGGTAGGTAAGCACCCCGTTGAACTCCCACTCGACATCGGTAAGCTGAGTTAGGACGTACCCGGCAACGTCTTCTCGACTGCGCATTTCCTGTATCAGGCTCTTCAAGGACGTGAACTCGCGCTCCTGCCAGGTTGCTGCGAGATCTGCGTAGTCGTCGAAGACCGTCTCCAGGGCTGTAGACGCGAAATTCGCGTCTACGTCGTTCGGCTGTTTGTACTCGTCCGTGAGGAAGTCGTGGTGGAACCAGGGAGGGTCACCGTCGTACTGGTCACGAATCGCCCCGACGTCGTCCATACCCCACGTGCCAAATTCCGAAACGATGATCGGGACGTCCTCGACGGTCGTGTCCACTACACCGTAGTTGTCGCCGGGGTGGGTGAGGATGTGGTCGAGGTCGTCCGTCCATTCCTGACTGCGGTCGGGTTCGACGAAGTAGCGGTGGTAGTCGTTGATGTCGGTGGCGACGTGGGCCCATCCGGAGTTGTCGCAGATGAGCCGTGTCGGATCCCACTCGCTGACCGTGTCGTAAAAGTCGGTCAAGTAGGCCTGCTTTTCGTCGTCGGACCACAGGGATTCCGTCTCGTCGTTCTGCTGCAGCCACTTGTTACGGTTGCCGAAACCCCACTCCTCGTTGTAGAGACTCCAGACGACGACGCTCGGATGGTTGTAATCGCGCTCGACCAATTTACGGAGTTGCTCGCGGACTGCGGCGCGCGATTTCTCCGTGTCCACGGAGGGGCTTGCCGGCTCTTCCCAGACGAGGAGGCCGTGCTTGTCCGCCAGGTCGAGGAAATCGGGATGTGCTGGTTTGAGATGTTTCCGAACCAAGTTGAACCCGAGTTCCTTCGTCCGCTTGATCTCCCACTCGAGAACGTCTTCGTCCCGCGGACGGTAGAGGGTTTCAGGATAGTATCCCTGGTCAAGTACGCCGCGAATCGTAATCGGTTCGCCGTTAAGTGTGACGTTTCCGTCGGCTATCCCGACGCTTCGGAAGCCGAAGGTGTCCACGTACTTATCGACGACCGTTCCGTCCTGCTCCAGACGAACGACGATGTCGTAGAGCGTCGGCGAGTCGGGGGTCCAGTAGTCGGGGTCGTCAACGGAGAGTTCGACTGGACTCGCAAGATCCGTCGTGTTCGCGCCAGCGACGACTGTTCCGTCTAAGCGGACGGTGACCCTGGCATCGATATCCTCAGACGTGCGAGTTTCCGAGTGGACGTCGACGTCGACTGTCACCGTATTCGACGCCAAATCGGGGGTGATAGACGCCGTCTCGACCCGCATCGCCGGTCGAAAGCGTAGTGACACGGACTGCCAGATACCGCTGACGCGCGTGTACCACGGCGGTCCCTGTTTGCCGTGCGGGATTTCGCGGAGGTCCTCCGGATCGTGGACGCGAACGACGACGGTGTTGACTCCTTCGTTCAGGACGTCGGTGACGTCGACCTGGAAGGGGAGGTAGCCACCCTGGTTGGCGCCGACCCGGGTCCCGTTGACCCAGACCGTCGCCGCGTAGTCGACCGCCCCGAACCGGACGAGCGCGTTTTCTTCCACCTGCGGGGTTTCGTCGATCTCGAACGTTCGTCGGTACCAGGCAGTTCCCGTGTACTCACGGAGTTCGTCGAGTTCTTGCCATGCATGAGGTATCTCGACCGTCCGCTTGTCCGACCACTCGGATTCTGGTTCGAACCACTGCTCGGCCAAGCCGCGATCACTGGGGTCGACGGTGAACTCCCAGGACCCACTGAGGGTTTCTGTCGTGCGAAACTCCGACCGTGGTGTAGTGTTAGATGACATCGATAGCGTCTACTTCGTCGTGATACTGCTCGTCGTGGAATCCGATGGAGAGTTTAGGGTCGGGCGTGACCGACGGACGAGCGAGTTCACGTTTGCGCCTACGTCAATCGTGTGGTAGTAAAAAGGTTCCCCCGAGACTGCATGCCGAGAGTACGTTCCCGGTACGTCACGGTAACCCCGGGTGTTTCTCTATGGGAAATACTATGTAGGGGACTTCCCGATGTCTTACCATGCCTCCCCAAGACGTACCAGTGAGTTCCGTGGCCTCCTCGTTCGCTGTTATCGAGGGACTTCGTGAACTCGGACCGGCCGGTGTTACGGAACTTGCATCCCATCTCGACCGGTCGAAGAGCTCGACCTACAAACACTTGGATACGTTGCGCCGCCTCGGGTACGTCGAGAAGGTCGATGGCGAGTATGCTCTCGGCCTCGAGTTCTTCCGTCTCGGCTACCACACGCGGCACAGTCGAGAGTTATACGAGGTCTCTCAGGAGCCCTTGGACGATCTCGCAGTGACGACGGGCGAGACGGTTTCGCTCATCGTCGAAGAAGGAGGAGAGGCTATTTGTCTCTATCAGGCCACGGAGCGGCAGGTGGCCGACACGGAGATTCAGGAGGCAGAGCGCGTTCCACTCGACGCCTCCGTCGCCGGGAGAGCCATTCTCGCGTGGCGGCCGGAAGACGAAGTGACGGAGTTGCTCGATTCCGAGTCGCGGAATGGGTACGACCGCTATCGTGAGCTTCAATCCGACCTCCGTTCTATTCGAGACCATCACATCGCCATCGAACGGACGGACGCAGCAGCGTACAACGGGGTCGCCGTTCCGATTCGCGACGTCGACGATTACGCTATCGGGGCCGTGATGGTGACGGGGCCGCCGACGAGTCTCTCGGGAAAGCGACTCGAAGAGGATATTTCGGGTCTACTGGTGAGCGCTGGGAAGGGAATCGAAGTCACTTTGGCCTCTACCTAGCGCGTTTCCTATCTGGAAACGGTCGGACTCGCGTCACTACTGTTCGGTTGTAACGTCCAATCTATTACACCCCTAATTTTGTAATGACCAGCCTCGGAGACGATCTCTTTTCACCTTCAATCAATCGCAACGAACTTCGTTTCCAGATGGGAAATGCGCGACGGGGGAGGCTAGAAACTATAATGAACAATCATCTGCCACCGTTGCGTTCGAGCCTGCCGACGGTGTCGCTCTGCGTTTATTGTTGGGAAACGATCCGCAGGCAGAAGCTGAAGCGTCTGACGACGTCCTCCTACTCGAAAGAACAGAGCGAAGAACTGCAGGAAGGAAAACGCAGTGGGCTACGCTGAAACCGGACGTCCGTGATCGACGGTGAGGTTCTCTTCAGTTTCGTGGTCGAAGAGGTGCATCTTCGCTTCGTTAAACCGGAGCTGCACCTGTTCGCCTTCCTGGATATCCGTCGAGGAAGGAACCCGAACGGTGCACTCCTCCTGGTCGATGTGGAGGTAGACGTAGTAGTCGCTTCCGACAGGTTCGACGACGTCGACCGTTGCCGAGATGGCGTCTTCACCGTCTTCGATGATCTCGATATCCTCCGGTCGGATGCCGAGTGTGAGCACATCTCCGGTCTTTCGGTTGCGTATTCGATCGCGATACTCCACAGGTAAACGATACTCGAATCCGTCTCCGTGCAGGTGGTCTCCCTCGAGGGTTACGTCGTAGAAGTTCATCGAGGGGCTACCGATGAAATCTGCGACGAACAGGTTCGCAGGTTCGTCGTAGAGGGTTTCGGGATCGGCGATCTGCTGAAGTTGTCCTTCGGCCAGGACAACAACCCGGTCGCTCATCGTCATCGCTTCTTCCTGATCGTGTGTGACGTAGATGGTGGTCGTATCGAGGTCCTCCTGAATCCGTTGGAGTTCCGTCCGCAGATGGAGGCGGAGTTTTGCGTCGAGGTTCGACAGCGGTTCGTCCATCAGGAACACTTCCGGTTCTCGGACGATGGCTCGCCCGGTGGCGACGCGCTGTTGCTGGCCGCCGGAGAGGTTGGCGGGTTTCTTGTCGAGGAGCTCCTCGATGTCGAGCATCCGCGACGCTTTTTCGACACGCTCGTTTATCTCGTCCTTCGAAAGGTCGGTCTTGAGCTTGAGACCGTAGGAAATGTTCTTTCTCACCGACATGTGGGGGTAGAGTGCGTAGTTCTGGAACACCATCGCGATGTCACGGTCCTGCGGCGGAACGTCGTTGAGGGCCTCGTCCCCGAGTCGAACGACTCCGTCGGAGATCTCCTCGAGTCCGGCCACCATCCGGAGGAGCGTCGACTTCCCGGAACCGGACGGGCCAACGATGGTGATGAACTCCCCGTCTTCGATCTCCATCGAAAAGCCATCGACAGCAACGATACTCTGGTCGTACTCCTTCCTGACGTCCTCGAAGCTCATCCCGCTCATAGCGTGTTTGCACGTCACCGGGCACCACATTATAACTATTTTGTAAACTATTTTATCATACCTTCGTCGAAAAACAGCCTCTCCGAGGAGAAAAACGACGCTACAGGAGCAAAAACTAAGTAGCTGGTTAGAAAAGGGAGTGGTGGAATGGCAAACATTAGCAATAGCAGCGACGGTACCTCCAGTGGCAGGACCCTCAGTCGTCGGCGAATGCTCACCACACTCAGTGCGGCCGGAGCAGGCGGAATCGCCGGTTGTACTGGAATGATCGGTGGCGGGAGTAAGAACAGCGGTACGAACGGCACCATCAAACTCGACTACTGGACGCTCTTCGCCGGGGGTGACGGTAAGGCAATGAAGTCGATGGTCAAGAAGTTCAACGACCAGCACGACGGGATACAGATAAAGCGCCAGCGTCTTCCGTGGGACGCCTACTACAACAAGCTCTACACATCGCTTACCGGCGGAAATGCGCCCGACATCGCAGTCATCCATGCGACGCGACTTTTGAAGTACTCGGATTATCTGGTCGGCCTCGACGACCATCTCTCCTCCGGAGCGCAGGGCAAGTACGTAAACGCGATGTGGAACAAGTCGAGCGTCGGCGACCGGCGAGTCACGCTTCCACTCGACGCGCACCCAGTCGGTCTCTGGTACAACAAGAACATCTTCGAGGAAGCCGGCCTCGACCCGGAGAAACCCCCACAAAGCTTCAGCGAACTCGAGGACAAAGCCAACACCATCGTCAAAGAAACAGACAGTCTCGCGTTCAACCCCGGCCCCTACGGTGGAGCTTCGATGCTACGGTCGTACCTCGCCTTCCTCAAGCAGCGAGGCGGAAGCCTCCTGAACGAAAAGAAGACGAAAGCAACGTTTGACTCCGAGAACGGATACGCCATCGGCAAGTTCTATCGGAACCTGACTGGTAAATGGAACTGGGACAAGCCTAACACTGCAGAGGACCGCGGGACGAAGGCATTCCGCGCCGGAGATATGGCCATGGTCGTCAATGGAACGTGGTACTACGGCGTCTGCGAGGAGCAAGACTTCGATTACGGCATGGCCAAACCGTACGTCGCCCCGGGGAAGAAGCGGGGAGCGACGTGGGCCAATAGCCACACACTCGGCGTGCCCATGAAGAAAAGCCGTTCGAAAGAAAAGGAGAAAGCGGCGGCCAAGGCCGTCAAGTGGCTAACGCAACACAGCAAAGAGTGGGCAACGACTGCGGGGCATCTCCCCGCGAGCCAGTCCGTCCTCGAGTCGGACGACCTACGGAGCTCCAAGGTCTGGAACAAGTCGCTCAGTACCTTTTACGAAATGGCGAACAAGGGCAACATAGCCTACGTCCCGCGTACCAAGAAAATCCTAGAGTACAAACGTCCCATCTCCAAGAATATCAACGAGATATACGGACACAAGCAGAAACCGAGGCCGGCGCTCGACGAGGCGGCGAAGAAGGTCGACAAGATACTGAAATGATACTCCGGATTACAACGTAGATACTCATGTCGTACAAAGAAACTACAGGGGCGCGATTCGAAGCGGTGAGAGCCCTTTATAACCGATTTGATCGCGAATCGGTTGAGGGAGTCGCCTTCTCGCTGCCCTACCTCGTCCTCTTCACCATCTTCATCCTTTATCCCGTCGCCAAGGGACTCTACATGAGTTTCTTCGACTGGAATCCGGTAGTCCCGTCGCAATCGGAGTTCATCTTCCTCGAGAACTACATCCGGATGTTCCAGACTCCCCTCTTCTGGAAGGCGCTTCGGGGAACGGTGATCTTCGTCGTACTGACGGTTCTGCCTCTCGTGGCGCTAGGGCTGGGACTTGCGCTCGGCGTCAACTACGTCGCGAAGGGACGCCGCATCTTACGGGCGATATTTTTCAGCCCGTACATCCTGACCGTCTCGGTCGTCGCGCTGGTGTGGATCAGTCTGCTAGGTCCGAGCTACGGTCCGGTCAACTACTACGTCGGAGGGATCGTACAGAATCCCCCGCAGTGGTTGAACTCCTACACCTTCGCGATGCCGTCGGTTGCCGCGGCAACCATCTGGTGGGTCAACGGATTCAACTTCGTCATCTTCCTCGCCGCCCGCCAGAACGTTCCCGACCGCCTGTACGAGGCGGCGAAACTGGACGGCGCGCGCAACTGGCGAATGTTCCGAGACATTACCCTCCCACAGATGCGGGAGTCCATCCTGTTCGTCATGATCGTCCAGTTCATCTTCCAGTTCCAGATCTTCGGGCAGGTGTACATCATGACCGGAGGCGGTCCCGGAAACTCGACGATGACGCTCGTACTGTACCTCTATCGCGCCGCGTTCCAGTCGCACAACTTCGGTTACGCTGCTGCCGTCGGCTACTTCCTGTTCGCGGTACTGGTCGCCGTCTCACTCGTCAACTATCGGTTCATCGGCGGTGATGGCGATGAGTAACGTCATCAGCGATATCAGCCGTAAACGCGTACAGGACTGGGGCATATACGCCGTTCTCTACGGCGTTGCATTCCTGTTCCTCGTCCCGTACCTGTGGATGTTCTCGACGTCGATCAAACCGCAGGGACAGGTCTTCACTCAAGTACCCCACTGGATACCTGCGGACGTCACTGCCCGCTGGTATCTGTTGTTACTACAGGAGACGCCGATCGTCCAGTGGGTCATCAACACGTTCGTCATCTCCACCGTCACGACGGTGATGGTGTTGACTATCGACTCGATGATCGCCTTCGCTATCACGAAACTCGACTGGCCTGGCAAGCGGTACGTGCTCGGCATCATCATTGCCAGCTTCATGGTGCCAGTGTACGTCAACATCATTCCGCTGTACACGTTGATCTCGGAACTGGGGCTGTTGAACAACTATCTCGCGGTCATTCTCCCGTTCGCAGCCGGGCCGCTGGGCGTGTTCATGCTCGTTCAGTTCTTCCGGGACGTTCCCGACGAGCTGATCGAGGCTGCTCGCCTCGACGGCTTCTCCTCACTGCGTATTTACACGCACATCGTGTTGCCGTTGATGAAGCCGGCGCTGGTTTCGCTTGCACTGTTCATGTTCGTCTGGAGTTGGAACCAGTTCCTCTGGCCGCTGCTGGTCCTGCAGAACTCCATGGCGTACACGCTCCCCATCGGACTGGTCACCATGCAACCGACGAACGTCTACCAGCCGGGCGTCGAGATGGCCGCCGCGGCCATTGCATCCGTCCCGCTGTTCGTCGTGTTCCTGCTGCTGCAGGACCAACTGATCAACGCGATTCAGATGCAGGGGGCGACGAAGTAGATGGCCGAGACGACCATCGACTCGGACGTCGACCGCCTTCGAGTTGCGCTCCGAAACGCCAGACGACTCCTCTTCCGAAACGTCGGAGCGTTGGTGATCTTGAGCGTCTGTTGGTTCGTCGTATCACTGCCGGTCGTTACGATCGGACCAGCAACGCTCGGCGCGTACGTCGCCATCCAGTCGCTGCGACGGACGGGCAGCGTCAACCGGAGCGCCGTGGTTTCCACCGTCAAACGAAACGCGTGGAACGCGACCCTTCTCGGACTCCTTCCCACCGTCCTCGTCAGTATCACTACCATCAACGTCTACGCCTACTTCCAGACGGGGCGTTTTCTCCTACAAGTAGCTGCTATCGGGTCGTTCTACGCTGCCGTCTACGTCAGCGTGCTGTTGATTCCCGTCTTCGTCGCACTGACCGACGAGACGTCCGCACGTACGTCGATGAAGACCGGACACACCTGGATGACCGACCACACTACGCTGGCGTTCACGACGGCCACACTGACGCTCGCCGTCCTGGTCGCGAGCCTACTTTTGACCGTTGCCGTCGTTCTCGTCTTCCCCGCCGTTGCCTTCGTACTCCACCTGGAAATAGTGGATTTCCTTCCAGCCGAAGACCGCTATTCCGGCGCGCAAACCGCGCTGCTCGACTACTGAACGCGCAGCGCCTTTATTAGGACAACCTTTATATTAATTCATATCAAAAGGATACTCGTATCATGGTAAACAGACGCACGGTTCTTCGGAACCTCGCGGTCTCGGGTACAGCTTCAGTAATCGGGTTTAGTAGCGGTACCACCGCAGACACGGAGACGGCAAAAGGCCAGTACCGCAATCCGGTCTTCGAGCCAATTTTCGCGGACCCGTCCACGATTCGAACGGAAGACGGCGATTACTATGCGTACGCAACGATGGACAACTGGGGTCCGGAACGAGGCGGGTGGCACGTGGTTCCCATCATCCGCTCCACCGACCTGGTGAACTGGGAGTTCGTCGGTGACGCTTTCGAGACGGTTCCCGACTGGTACGACAACGGGACGGCGGAGTTCGTCTGGGCACCCGATATCGCTCAGTACAACGGGAAGTACCACCTGTTCTACGCCCTGGTAGACTTCTCGCCCGAGTACAATTGGGAGCACCAGGGAATCGGCGTTGCAACGGCCGACTCGCCCGCAGGACCGTTCGAGGACCAGGGCGAGGTGTTACAGGGTTCGGCCGTCGGCGTCGGGAACTCCATCGACCCGATGTTCTACGTCGACGACGGAACGCCCTACCTCGTGTGGGGAAGTTTCGACGGTATCCATCTCGTCGAGTTGGCCCGTGACGGTAACGGATGGGAGTACGTTGGCTCCCCGACTCAGATTGCGAGTGACCGCTATGAGGCTCCGTACGTCGTCGAACGCAAGGGCTGGTACTATCTGTTCGTCTCGAGCGGCGGTTGCTGTTCCGGGCCAGACAGCACGTATCAGGTGGAGGTCGGACGCGCTCGGGATCTCGTTGGCCCGTATCGTAACGAGCAGGGTGAGACGCTGATGAACGCCCCCGGGTCGCTCGTCATCGACGACGACCAGCAGTTTGGCGCACCCGGCCACAACGCTATCGTCAAAGACGACGCCGGCACGGATTGGCTAGTGTACCACGCCTACGAGCGTGACGAACCCGGCTTCGTCCACGGTGTTCCACGCCGTCCGTTACTCATCGATCCCGTTCAGTGGCGCGGCGGATGGCCTACCGTCCGCACCAAGACGCCCAGCACGAGACAGCGCCGTCCGACCGACCGCAAAAGCGACAGGTAGTCGCCGAAAAGGGACGAAACCAGGACGCCTGTGACGTCGGCCGTTTTGGAGATCATGCCGGTTCGGCGACGGACGAATCCGGGTAGTGCTGTAACTCCGTTGTCCCCTCCGAGTGAACGGTCCGACCGAATACCGTATGCCAAAAAGTAATGGTGCTTCGGAAACCGTATTTTAGCGAGAGCCCTCATGAAAGCGTTTGCCAGAGACCCGACCGTAGAGCTGTCTGAAGACTGGGAATTCACCGTCGATCCTCGCGAAGAAGGTGTCGACGCAGGTTGGTACGAGAAATCGACGCGGCTTCCCGAGAGTCGGACCGTGAGCGTTCCACACGTGTGGCAGGAGCAGGAAGAACTCCGCGATTACACCGGAACTGCCTGGTACAAACGGAAGCTATCGCATGACCTGGGGACGGGTGAGCGAGCGCTTCTCCGGTTCGGGGCGGTCGACTACGCGGCGACGGTCTGGGTCAACGGGACCCGGGTCGGCGCCAACCAGGGCGGCTACCTCCCCTTCCAGGTCGACGTCACCGAGGCGCTCACCGGCGGCGAGGACGTAATCGCGGTGCGCGTACACGACCCAGAAGACCTGCGCGAGATTCCGCACGGCAAGCAGGGCCCGCCGTGGTACACGCGCGTCAGCGGCATCTGGCAACCGGTCGAACTCACGGTCGTCCCGGAACGGCGCGTGGTTTCGAGCAACGTCACGCCAGACCTCGAGGCCGACGTGGCCACGTTCGATATCGACGTTACTGACGCCGCCGTTGGCAACGGACTGACGGCGACGGTCGAGGTCACACAGGACGGACGGACGCTCGGGACCCGGACCACCGAACTCTCGGATACCGCTTCGACAGTCACCGTCGGACTCGACAGTCCGACGTACTGGTCGCCGGAGACGCCGGCTCTCTGTGATTTCGACCTGACGTTGACGGACGCCGGAGAGACGGTCGACACCTACCAGGATTACTTCGGTATGCGGAGCGTCTCGGTCGAGGACGGTGATTGGTATCTCAACGGCGAGCCCCTGCGTGTCCGGGGAGGACTCGACCAGGCGTACTACCCCGATACGTTCCACTGGCCGAGCGATTCGACGAGCTACCGCGAAGAAATCGAGATTGCGAAAGAGCTCGGCTTCAACATGCTTCGCAAGCATATCAAGCCGGCTCACCCGCAGTTCGTCGAACTCGCCGACCGCCTCGGTGTTCTGGTCTGGGAGGAGCCGGCAAACCCGGACCTGTACACCGACGACTCGAAACGGGCCGTTCGCGAGCAGTTCGAGGGGATGGTGGAACGCGACTACAATCGCCCGAGCGTCGTCGTCTGGAGTCTCTACAACGAAGAGTGGGGTATCGGCATCAACCAGCACGACTTCCCGGACCGAGACGACCCCGTTCGTCTGTGGCACGACGAAGAGAAACAGGCGTACCTTGCAAAGTTATACGAGGAAGCCCGCAATCTCGACCCGACGCGGCTCGTCTGCGACAACTCCGGCTGGGCGCACGTCGCCACCGATATCAACGACTACCACGAGTACTTCGTCGTTCCAGACCGGGACGATGCTTGGCGGGACCGCCTCGCCGACATCGTTTCGAACCCCGAAGAGAACTACGCGACGACGGCACACGACGACCCCGATGACGTACCGCTGGTGATGTCCGAGTTCGGCACGTGGGGGCTTCCGGCAGTCTCGACGTTCGACGACCACTACGACGGTGATCCCCACTGGTTCGACCATACGTTCCTCGACGGATTGAAGAAACCCGCCGGCGTCAAGGATCGTTTCGCCGAAAGCCCCGTTGCCGACACCTACGCAGACCTCGACGAACTCGCGGCCGACTGGCAGCGTCGCGAGTTCGAATCCGTCGCGAACATCATCGCAGACATGCGCATCCACGACGACGTTTCGGGGTACGTAATCACCGAGTTCACCGATATCGAGTGGGAGTTCAACGGCATCCTCGACTACGTCCGGGAAGACAAATCGTTCGTCGAGGCGTTCGCGGGCGTCAACGGTCCGACGATGGTCCGTGTCGAACCAGCAGACCGTACTCTCTCCAGCGGCGACCGTTTCCGCGCCGACGTCGTCGTAGTGAACGACCGAAACGAGATACTCGACACTACGCTCCGATGGAACGTCGCCGGAACGACCGAAACGGTCGAGGTCGATGTCCCCCGGAACGGAACACGACGACTCGCGGACGCCATCGACGTGGCTATGCCGGCCGTATCGGGAGTTGAATCAGTGCCCGTCGAGGCGAGTCTCGAGGGAACGCAGGCGCAGTGGTCGACCGACCTCGCGGTCGTCGGGAACGTGACCAGCGGTGGGGCTGCCGTCTACGCGTCCGACGAGGCGGTTCGGACGTCTCTCTCCGACCTCGGGTACGACACCGTGGCCGACCTGTCGGCGGCAGATGCCGCGGTCGTCGTCGCTGGCGACGAGCCGGAGGGTGACGAACTTCGTGCGTTCGCGGCCGACGGGGGGCACGTCGTCGCACTACCGAACCGAGACGGTGACGTCGACGAGACGCTGCTGGACGACGCTACCGTCCGTGACCTGCCGGAGCAAGAGAGCTGGAACCTCTGTGCCTCGTTCATCTATCAGACGCTGTTCGACGGCGTGCCACGGGTCCCCGGCTGGGCGTTCGACGATCTCTATCCGTACGCTTACGTCACCTCTACGACCGCTGCAGACGAGGTCGAAGTCGGCTACACGGAGGGTTGGATCGCCAACTCCGGTGCCATCGTCACCTCCCGTTCACACGAGGACGGTGACATCACTTTCTGCACGCTTCGAGTGAGTGATAGCCTCGACGACCAGCCCGTCGCTACCGCCATCCTCGCTGAACTACTCCCCTGACGGTGTTACAATGGAATCCGTCACAGGGCGATGGATGCCGACAGTACGGTGACGCTACGGCGGTAGTCTGTTAGCGCTTTCTCCTCTCGATACTCCCGTTCGAACGACCGCAACTCGGTCTGACGGCCGAGATGGAGGGAGTCGACCGTTGCCGAGATGGCTCGTCGTCGACACTCCCGACCGCTTACTCCTCGATTGGGACAGCTGAACCGGTCTCAGCGGACTCGTGTATCGCCTCGATGGTCCGCATATCGACCAGACCGTGCCGGCCATCGGCGTATACAGATCGACCGGACAGGACGTGGTCAGCGAAGTATTCGAACTCCTCGCGCATCTCTCGTTCGACGTCCAACGATTCCATCTCGAGGGACACCGAGATGCCATCGCGCGTGAGGTGGAGGTTGCAGTCTCCGTGAAACGCCGGTGACAGTTCGATACGACCATCGGTGCCGACGAGCGTGAGTTCCGTGTCCTCGTACCCGTTCTGACTCGTCGTACAGGCCATCTGGACGTCGTCTTCGAGTCGGAGGACGAACGAGGCTCGCTCGTCGGGGACGTCGGAGAACGCCTCGTGCGTGGAAACCATCTCGGCCCGAGCCTCGATGGGGTCGCGTCGCAGGAGGAATCGCGCCGTGTTCAACGGGTAGATGCCGAGATCCATGACGGAGGTCCCGTACCCCGAGACGTCGGAATCTAGCCGCCACTGGTCGTGGTCCGGGTTGATGTCGAGCAGACGCTGGGAGTTCGTTCCATAGACGTGAACCGGGTCGCCGAGGAACCCGTTCTCGATGAGACCGCGAGCGCGACGGACGACGGGATCAGTGTGCATCCGGTAGGCAATCATCAGCGAGACGTCGTTGGATTCGGCCACGTCAACGAGCCGCCTGGCTCGGTCCACGTTTGCCTCCATCGGTTTCTCGACGATGATGGCCTTCCTGAGTTCTGACGCCGTCTCCACGTAGTCGAGGTGGTAAGCGTTCGGCGTCGCTACGTACACTGCATCGTACCTCTCGCTCGCACTCCCCTCGTGGAACGCATCGTACGTGAGCGCGACGTCTGCAGGGCTGTCGTCGACGTAATTCTGGGCCTTCTCCTTGGAGCTACTTACGAGCACCGTCGTCTCGCAGATGTCCGAGGATTCGAGGGCAGGAAGTACGACGTCCGTCGTCCACCAGCCCAGGCCTACCAGAGCGAAGCGCACGGTCCCGCTGGGATTTGTCGACCAGTCTCGACGGTCGAACTCGTCGAACCAGTTTCGGTAGTCCATAGCCGTGTGGTCACGGAGCAATTATTTCATGGTTACGCTGTCTCGTGCGGGGCGCGGGGTCTACTCGAACGCAACCCCCTGTGGCGGTAGTTCCTTGGCGGAAGATGACAATCTAGGGGAATTCGTTCGATACTTATAAGAAGTCGACGTAGCCACTACTGTCCGAGTAGAATTATCTATAGAAAAATAGAGTACAGGGGAGATAAAGAGCAAGAGAAGTACTGCCGGAAAGAAAGCGTGATTGTCACAGAGACTGACAGACGGGAAGTAATGATGAATATTTGCAACCTTCATATGGATACATATGAATAGAAATTGAGTAGTAGCCGTCATCGTAAACTGGAGCTCAATGGACTATCGTACAACCGCGCTCGAAAGTGGTAATGCGTCCATCTGACCGTCGAGCAGAAACTGTGATAGCATTTCTATCACTACTATTATTGAAAACCAGAATGCATGAACGCAGAAACCACTTATAAACTAACGTAATCCGACTGCAATACGTGACTACGACAGTACGTGGAAGTGGCCGAGCGGTTTGAGTCCTGTCTCCTCGCGGTGGTAACTTACCCTGAGAACCCTCCGAACGTACGGTGACCCGCCGCTGACGAAGATTCGAAACGGCAGTGCGCCCTAGCGATTCAACGAGTAGAACGGCGGTAACATGAGCAGCAGACTGAATTCTGCGAACGGCCGAACGTCATCTGTTCGGAGCGTGGCCCTCACGACTGTCGTATTCCGGGCCGGGGTACTCTGTGTGGGCCGCGAACGCCGGCACAGTTATTTCCTGGAGAAGGTTGACAGAGTGGATGGATATGAAAGGGACGTCACGCCGATACACCGACAGGAAAGAGACACCGACCGCCGAGTCGAATGGGCTCCGGACCGACGGAGGAGAGGAGAACGCGGGTAGCTCCACTCTGGGAGAGACGTCGCCTATACGCCAAGAATCGCGTGGAGCGAATACCGAAGGCGGCGAGGCAGAGACGCCGATTCTCTATCTCGATTTGGAGGGGTTGTTTCTCGATCTCCTCGGTCTCAAAGTGGATCTCGACGAGGTCGAGCTAAACGTTACTGCAATGTCCGGACGCGGGAGGTTGCTCGGAACGAAAGTCGGAAACGCACTGTCCACGGCAACTCCGGACGAAACTCCGAACGACGGTGAGGGCGACCAACGGGGGGAAGAAACTGGAGAGCGCGGACGGGAGACGAGCAAAACTCCATCACTGCAGGAGATGTCTGAAACGGAGTTGCATTCGCTCGTAACCGAACTCCTAGAGCAGCTCAGACGACGATGAAGTACACGCTACCGGCGAGCGTGCTCGGCTGGTGGCCGTCGCTCGAACTGTCCCTCGATCCATTCTAGCTGTCGACGCCACGCGTCGGCAGTTGGTGAGCAGCCATACAGGGGTGAAGCGGGGATAGGTGGCCGCCTCGCGGTCGCTGTACGGACGTCTTCGCAGCGGCGGACGTCGCGTCTCGTCTTCTGTCACCTCGCGCTCGCGGCTGCCGAGCGGTCGGAGAGCACGCCGGTGTGTCGGCGGGAGGGGAGTGCGGCTAGCGGTTCGGTATCGACACCCCCGAGGTGTCGAGCACGCGATTTCGCAACGCTTCGCCCGTCTCGGCATCGAACAGGTGTATCGCCTCCTCCGGAATGCGGGCGACGACCTCCTCTCCCGCTTCGACGGTCCGCATTCCGCCGAGCGTGACGACGAAGGTTCGGCGTTCTTCCGTCGCTCGTCCCTCCACCGTCAGCCCCTCGTCGCGCACGGTGGCGAACCGGAGGTAGACGTTGTTCTCGTTACCCATCGGCTCGACCACGTCCACGACGGTGCGGAAGTCGTGACCGTCGCTCTCTCGGTCGCTCCGTCCCGGGTCGTCGCTCCCGTCCGGGACGATTTCCACGTCCTCCGGGCGGACGCCGAGGGTCACTCGCTTCACGCCCTCCAGTGCGGACCGAGATTCCGAAGAGAGCGGGTACTCGAAGTGCTCGCCGACGAGCGTGTCGCCCTCCAGCGTCGTTTCGAAGAAGTTCATCGACGGTTCGCCGATGAAGCCGGCCACGAACCGGTTCGCGGGGCGGTGGTACGCCTCGATGGGCGTGCCGACCTGCTGAAGTTTCCCGTCGTTCAGGATGGCGATGCGGTCGCCCATGGTCATCGCCTCCGTCTGGTCGTGGGTGACGTACACCGTCGTCACGCCGAGGTCCTCCTGCAATCGCTGGAGTTCCGTCCGCATCTGCGCGCGCAGTTTCGCATCCAAATTCGACAGCGGTTCGTCCATCAGGAACACCTTCGGATCGCGGACGATGGCGCGCCCGAGCGCGACCCGCTGCTGCTGGCCGCCGGAGAGTTCGCTCGGCTTGCGGTCCAGCAGGTCGGCGATGCCCATCATCGTGGCGGTCTCCTCGACCTGTCGGGCGATGTCATCGTCGGGCATGTCCGTCGATTCCTCCAGCCCGAAGCGCATGTTTCCCCGCACGGTCATGTGGGGGTAGAGCGCGTACGACTGGAACACCATCGCGATGTCCCGGGTCGTCGGGGGTCGGTCGTCGATGGCGGTCCCGTCGAGCCGTATCTCGCCGTCGGTGACCGTTTCCAGCCCCGCTATCATCCTGAGCGTGGTCGATTTGCCACAGCCCGAGGGACCGACGAGGACGAGGAGTTCCCCGTCCCGGATCGTCAGCGAGAGGTCGTCGACGGCGACGATTCGGTCACCGCCGTCGTCGAAGTGCTTGCTCACCCCGTCGAGCGTTAGTTCGGCCATCGTCTCACCCTCCGTTCGTTAGTTGCGTAGCGTTCGTCATGTTTCACCCGCGACGCCCTCGGCGAACTGCTCGCCGAACAGGACGTACACCAGCAGCGTCGGCAGCGCAGCGAGGAACGCGGCGGCCATCTGTAAGTTGTACTGCTGGACGAACGACCCTTGCAGTTCGTTCAACGCCTGGGTCACGACGAAGTTCGACCGCGACGAGACCAGCACGAGCGCGAACAGCAGGTCGTTCCAGATGTTCGTAAACTGGTAGATGAGCGTCACCGCGAACATGGGCTTCGACAGCGGCAGGACGATGCGCCGGTAGATGCGCGCCGTGCTCGCACCGTCCAGGCGAGCGGCTTCCAGCATTTCCTCGTCGAGCGTCTGGTAGTACCCCCGGAACAGCAACGTACATATCGGGACGCCGTAGGCGGTGTGAGTCACCGTCAACTCGATAAGGTCGGTTCGAGTGGCCAGCGGCTCGATTCCTGCCAGTAGCGTCCGCAAGTCCACTATCGTCCAGAACCGCGTGAGCGGAACCAGCACCGACTGGTAGGGGATGAACACGCCGGCCAGGAACAGGAGCATGATACCGACCTGTCCCCGCCAGTCGATGAGCGTGAGGCCGTAGGCCGCCAGACTCCCGAGGAACGCCGAGAACACGGTCGCCGGCACCACGAACAGCGCGCTGTTGACGATCGCGAACTCTAGCGCGTTCCACGCCTCGCCCCACGGCTGGACGGTGAACCCCTCGGGGGACGGCGGCGCGAACGGCGTCGTACTGATGAACTCCGATTGGGTCTTGAACGCCGTCGTCAGACCGCTTTCGAGCGGCGCGAGGTAGAACCCGACGAGCGCGACCAGCACCGCGTACAGCGCGACTCGACGCGCGCCCACCGCCGTGAGCGTCCGACGGAGCCTGGACCGTCGGGACTCCTCGCGGACTGCCGGTTCCCCGCTCATAACTCACCCCGCTTGTGCTGCATCCAGAGGTACGGTGCGATGACGGCCAGGGCCATGGCGAACAGGACCGTCGCGATCGCGGAGCCGTACGCCCAGTTGGTCGAGGAGAACGCCTGTCGGAACATCATCACCGAGAGGATGTCGACCGAAGGTCCGGGCGTGTCTCCGAACATCACGAACAGGAAGTCGAACGCCTTCAGCGCGAACACCATGAGCACGACGGCGGCGCTGGTCGTCGAGGCCCGGAGCTGGGGGACGATAACCCGTCGGTACATGCGGTAGGTGCTCGCACCGTCGGCCCTCGCGGCCTCGTACTGCTCCGTGGGAATCCCCCGGAGCCCGGCGAGGTAGACGACCATGCAGTAGCCGCTGAACTGCCATATCAGCGCGAAGACGACTGCCGCCAGTTTGAACTGGGGATTGCCGATCCAGGCCTGCGTCAGAAAGTCCAGTCCGAGCGTTCGCAGACCCACGTTTATCATCCCCACTCGAGGGTTGTACATCCACGCCCAGAAGATGGCGGTCACGACGAACGACAGACTCATCGGCAGCAGATAGATCGTCCGAAAGGTGTTCTCGAACCGGATGCCCCGGTCGACGAGGATGGCCAGCGCCAGCCCGACCGCCAGCGACGCGACGGTGAACGCCACGAGCAGCACCAGCGTGTTGCCCAGCGCGTTGACGAACGTGGGATCCGACACCATTTGCTCGTACGTCGAGAGGTCGAGCGATTCGTACTCGGGAGTGCCGAGACCGCTCCAGTCGGTCAGCGAGATGACGACGTTCCAGCCGATAGCGCCGTACACGAACAGGCCGACGAACAGCCCCCCTGGTAGCCAGAACGGAATCGACCGGAGGAACCCGCTTCGAAACGCCGACCGCACGGTGGCGCGTCGTCGGGGGGTTGTTCCGCCGTCGGCGCTCGGTTCGGGGTCGTCACTGGCAGTCAGCAGCCGGCGCGCGAGCGTCCGTAGCGAATCCATGGAAAGAAACCCGTTGAGGTCAGTTGAACGCGTTGACGATGCCCTGGTAGGTGGCGTCGACGTTGAACTGCTCGTTGAAACCGGAGAACGTCTCCTCGATCGCGGTCTTGGTCTCGGGGTCCACGCCCGAGCCGTGAGCTACGGTCAACGGCTGGTTGTCCGAGTCAGCGAAGTCCTGCTTCTGTTGCGTGAGGAACGGCCCGAACTCGTCGTCCGGAACGTCGGTACGCGGCGGAATCGACCCCTTTACCGGGTTGAATCGCTCCTGGGCGTCGACGCTACCGCAGTAGTTGAGGAACGCTTCGGTTGCATCGGGCGAGGGGTTGTTGTCCGGATAGACGAACGAGTCGATCACCATCGAGTAGGCCCCTTGCGTGCCTGGGAACGGAACGTAGTTCCACTGGTCCTGGTATTCGAACCCCTCTTGGGCCCTGTACTGACCGGCCGCCCAGTCGCCCTGATGGATGAACGCGGCGTCGCCGTCGATGACTCTGGCGTTGGCCTGATCCCACGTCACCGACCCGGAATCCTGCGGGAAGAACTCGCTGTACCGTGAGACGAGTTCGAGCGAACTCTTGATCTGGTCTTCCTGATCGGACGCGTTACCGTTCAGGAACCGCTGGAACGCCTGCGGTCCGTGCTGGCCGATGAACACCGTCTCCCACAGTTGCACCGTCGACCACGGCGACTGGGTCTGGTGGGCCATCCCGATGGCGTCGGTCTCGGACTGGACCGTCTCCATCGCCCCGACGAGCGCGTCCGGACTGTCGATGTTGGTCGGGTCGACGCCCGCCGACTCGACGACCTCGATGTTGTAGAAGAGGTTGTTCAGCCGGTGGATGTTGATCGGCACCGCCACGAAGTTGCCCGCGGGCTGTGACACGCTCTGAACCGATTCGAGGTAGGCGTCACGCATCCCCTGTCCCCAGACGCTGTCGCCGATGTCCACCAGGACGTCGCTCTCGACGTACGGCGTCAGCGACTCCCCGGGCCATATCTGGAAGGTGCTCGGCGGATTCTGGTTGACGATTCGATTTCTGATGACCGCGTCCAGCGCGCTTCCCGCGCCGCCGGGCGCGGGGTTGTTGTTGATTTCGACCTGTGGATTCTGCTCCGTGAACCCGTCCAGCAGGGCGTTCAGTGCCTCCTCCTCGCCGCCCGCCGTCCACCAGTGGACGATTTCGAGCGTCTGTCCCTGCTGCGCTCGGCTGGATCCAGCCAGTCCCGCGAGGCCGACCGCCCCGGCGAGACGTTTCACGTAACCCCGGCGTGATAGCCAGTGTCTTCCCCCATTCATCGTTATGATTCTCCGGTGAGAGTAACGCCGACCAATCACTTAATAGTATTTACATTTATTCAGGGGTGAGCGTCGAACCGGTTCAACCCCTCGACCCGACCGAACAAACGGTCGGCCCGAAACGGTGACCCTCGGCACCGATGGCACCATCGAGTCCTGGTCCAGCGACCACCGTGACTGCCTCCCCGTCGGCGCGGTGTTCCGGACAAATGTTTTGTGAGCGTGTCAGGCTAGAGGCGAGTAATGCTCACTGCGCGAGTCAGCGTCGCTTACCGGGACGACTGGACCGAAGCCATCGGCGATTTCGGAATCGGTGGCGACATCTACACTGCAACGCTCCATCGCCGGCGCTACATGGGACTGTTGCGACTCTACGGTGACCGCGTCGAGGAGGCGCTGGCGCTCGTCCACGACGCGGACTACCACGAGTCGGTCGACGTCGTCGGGAGGACGGAGAGAAGTGCAACCGTTCTCGTCACCGCGGAACTGACCGAGGAGACGCCGTTCACGGTGATGCTGGAAAACGGCTACATGCCGTTGGACCCCACGGTGCTCCGCCGGGGTCGGGAGTACTTCGACCTCATCATCCGCAATCGCGAACGGCTCCTGAAACTCGTCGACCGTCTGGAGGCCGTCGGAGAGGTTGCCATCGAACGCGTCGTCTCCGACGTGGAACTGCCGGCTCAACCCAACCCCGTCGCGTGGAGCCACCTGCTCGACGACCTCACGGACCGGCAACTGGAGGTACTGACGCTCGCAGTCGACCGCGGCTACTTCTCGGTTCCGCGTGAGGTCACGCTGACGGATCTCGCGTCAGACCTCGATTTGCAGAAGAGCACTGTCGGCGAACACCTCCAGCGAGCGCTCGGCCATCTCGCGGCGTTCACCGTCGAAGGCGGCTCTACCCCCCGGAGGGACTCGGAACTACGAAGGGGGACTTGAATCGCCCTACATGTCCGGAGCAACTGTTACTCCCGGGACTCCGAAATACAGAGACGTCCATGAGAGATAATATCACTCGCCGCAACGCGCTGAAGACCGGAGGTGCCGCGTTGGCCGGACTCACCGGTACGTCCGGCTGTCTCAGCCTCGTCGGTGGTAGCGGCGGTAAACAGGTCGTCGTCTCCTCGAAGAACTTCACCGAGCAGTTCGTCCTGAGTCAACTCGCCATCAAGCTGCTCGAGGACGAAGGGCACACCGTCAAGGATAAGACCGGCCTCGGCGGCTCACCCGCCAACTTCAGCGCCCTGAAGAACGACGAGTCCGACCTCTACTGGGAGTACACCGGTACGGCGTGGGCGAACGTGCTGAACAAGGAGAAGAAGATAGCGGAGCCGAAGAAACTCTACGAGAAAGTCGACGACGCCTACAACGACAAGTGGAATCTCGACTGGCTGAACCGGGCAGAGTTCAACAACACCTACGTCATCATCGCGAACCCCGAGTGGCAGAAACGTACCGGCGTGACGACGCTCTCGGAACTCGCAGCGCACGTGAAGAACAACGACGCCGACATCAAAATTGCGATGAACCCGGAGATGAAAAACCGCGACGACTCCTGGGGTGGCCTCCCGGAGGCCTACGGTTTCGCGGACGCTGCGAAGAAAAGGATGGAGCCGGTAACGATGAAGATCGGACTGGCGTACAAGGCCGTCGCCAACGACGACGTGCAGCTCGGGTTCGGATTCTCCACCAACCCGAACATCAAAAAGTACGACCTCCCCGTCGTCGAGGACGACCAGAACTTCTTCATCGCGTACAATCCGGCACCGAACGTCCGCAACAAGGATTTCACCAGTTCGATGAAGAAGACCGTAAACGAGGTAGCGCCGAAACTCGACGCCGAGACGATGCGCACTCTCAACGGAAAGGTCGCCCTCGACGACAAAGACCCCGCGACGGTGGCGAAAAACTTCCTGAAATCGGAGGGACTGCTCTGAGATGGTCTCCGTCGGCAGCGTCGTGAGCTGGATGACTGCCAACTCGGACCTGCTCGTCTCGCAGGCCATCCAGCACCTGAACATCGCCATGACCGCGCTGTTGTTCGGCGTCCTGCTCTGGGTGCCGGCTGGCGCGCTCGTCCGTCGGAACGACCGGGCCGCGGAGCTGTTGCTCGGCTGGGCCGGTACGATGCTGACGATACCGAGCCTCGCGTTGCTCTCCCTGCTCATCCCGCTCGTCGGCATCGGCGTTCCTGCCGCAGTGGTGGCGCTCGTGCTCTACGCGGCGCTTCCCATCACGCGTAACACCTACGTCGGGCTGACGAACGTCGACGAAGCGATGGTGGAAGCCGGACGAGGTCTCGGGATGACCGACCGCCAGCTGCTCCTCAAGGTGCGAGTGCCCCTCGCGCTCTCGGTCATCATGGCCGGCATCCGCCAGGCGGCCGTCCTGCTCGTCGCGATCACGACGGTGGCGGCGTTCTTCGGCGCAGGCGGTCTCGGCGACAGCATCTTTAGCGGTATCCGTCTCGACAATCCCAATCAGATAATCGGCGCAGCGATGGTCATCTCGACCATCGCCATCGCTCTCGACTCCGGGCTCTACGGCGTCCAGCGTCTCCTCCCGGGCAACCAGGTGGGTAGTTCATGATACGATTCGACTCCGTTTCCAAGGTGTACGACGACCAGACCGTCGCGGTCGACGACGTGAGCTTCGAAGTGCCTGCCGGCGAGACGGTGACTATCGTCGGTCCCTCGGGCTGTGGCAAGACCACGACGATGAAGATGATCAACGGTCTCGTCGAGCCGACCGAGGGAACCGTCTACGTCGACGGGACTCCGCTCGCGGACGTCGATACGATCGAACACCGTCGAAACGTCGGCTACGTCATCCAGAAGATCGGACTGTTCAGCCACATGTCCGTCGCCGGGAACGTCGGCATCGTTCCCGAAATCTCCGGCTGGGAGCAGGCCCGTATCGACGACCGGGTCGCCGAACTGCTGGAACTCGTACAGCTCCCTCAGTCGACGGCCGACAGCTATCCGGACGAACTCTCGGGCGGTCAGCGCCAGCGGGTGGGCGTCGCCCGCGCACTTGCGGCCGAACCCGATGTACTGCTGATGGACGAGCCGTTCGGGGCGCTCGACCCCATCACCCGCGAGGAACTGCAGGACGAGTTCCTCGACATCCAGTCGGAACTCGACGTTTCCATCGCGTTCGTCACCCACGACATCGACGAGGCGCTGAAGATGGGCGACCGCGTCGCCGTCATGCGCGCCGGGGAACTGGTCCAGTTCGACACTCCGAAGGAGTTGCTGGCGAATCCCGCCAACGAGTTCGTCGCGCAGTTCCTCGGCGGGGACCGCCTCCTCAAACAGCTCCACGCGATGACCGTGGACGAGGTGATGGGCGACCCCAGGGCCGAACGGTCCGGGGCTGACGACGCGGGTCTCGCCCCCGACACCGACCTCAAGACGGCGATGCAGATGCTGCTCGCGGCCGACCGCGACCTCGTGCCGGTCGTCGAGAACGGCGACGTCGTCGGTTCCCTGTCCGAACAGGACATCGAGCGCGCGGTCGACGCCGCCGACGACGCGCTGGCCACGGAGGTCGCCCATGGCTGAGGTGACGCTCAGCATCGCGACGGACTGGATCGGCTACATACTCGCGAACTGGAGTCAGTTCCTCGCGCTGTTGAAAGCACACATGACGATGGTGTTCGTCGGAGAGTTCGCCGCCATCCTCGTCGCGGTGCCCGCCGGCATCGCGGTGACGCGCCACGACCGCCTCGGATGGCTCGTGATGAACATGGGTGCCGTCGCCCAGACCGTCCCGCCGCTGGCGGTCATCGCGCTCTCGTTTACCTTCCTCGGACTGGGGATGGCGCCGACGATCCTTGCGCTGTTCCTCTACGCGCTGTTACCCATCCTGAAGAACACCGCAGCGGGAATCCGGGGCGTCGACGACGCGCAGATCGAGGCGGGCCGCGGCATGGGGATGACGCAGTTCCAGCGGTTGCGACGCATCGAGTTACCGCTCGCGAGTCCCGTCATCTTCAGCGGCATCCGCACCTCCACGGTGCTCTGCATCGGCGTCGCCTATCTCGGCGCGTTCATCGGCGCCGGGGGTTTCGGCACCTGGGTCATCCTCGGGCAACAGCGCTTCGAGACGCAGATACTGCTCGCCGGGGCCATCCCCGGTGCCGCGCTCGTCATCGCACTCGACCGCACGTTCGCGTGGCTCGAAGGGCGGGTCACGCCGACGGAAACGAACGCGGCCAGGGACACCGCGTCCGCCTGATAGTTATGTCAGGCACCATTCACCCCTCCAGAGAAGCATCGCACGCACGAGGGTCCGCATCGCTCGCTGCGAACACCGAACGCTGTCGCGACCAGGATACCACACGATGATTCGACTCGACGGTTCGCTCACGATCGACGACGTAGTGGCGGTCGCCCGCGAAGGCGAAGCTGTCGAACTCGCCCCCGCGGCGGCCGACGAGATGGCCGCCTCCCGGGAGGTGGTAGAGGACATCGTCGACAGCGAGGATCGCCACGTCTACGGCGTCAACACCGGCCTCGGCGACCTCCAGAACGTCTCCATCTCCCGGGACGCGCTCGTCGAGATGCAACGCAACGTCGTCGCCAGCCACGCGGCGACGGTCGGCGACCCTGCCGACACCGAGGTCGTCCGGGCGACGATGCTAGCTCGTGCGAACGCCCTCGCCACCGGCCGTTCGGGAGTTCGTCCTATCGTCGTCGAACGGCTCTGCGAGATGCTGAACGCCCGTGTCCACCCGCGGATGCCGCTCTCGGGCAGTAGCGACGACCTCGCAGCCGTCGCACACGTCGCACTCGTGCTCGCGGGCGGTGGCGAAGCCGAGTACGACGGCGAGACGGTGGACGGCGAGATGGCGCTCGCCAGCGCGGGCCTCGACCCGCTCACCCTCCAGCCCAAGGAGGGGCTCTCGCTCATCAGCGGGACGCCGGTGATGACCGGCCTCGCGGCGCTGGCGGTCGCCGACGCCCGTCGGCTCGTACGCGCCGCCGACGCCGTCGGCGCGCTCACCTTCGCCCTCATCGGCGAGGCGCCCGAGACGTTCACCGAGCGCGTGAGCGACGTCCGTCCTCACGACGGCCACGCCGCCACCGCCCGGAACGTCAGGGCAATGCTCCCGGTGAATCCCGAAGAAACCCCCCGGATGACCCAGGACCCCCTTTCCCTGCGCGTCATTCCGCAGGTTCACGGGACCGCGCGCGAGCACGTCGAGTTCGCGACAGACACCGTGGAGACCGAACTCGCCTCGGCGACGGGTAATCCACTCGTCTTTCCCGACGGGGAGGTCTACTCCTGCGGTACGTTCAACGGCCAGCCCGTTGCCAGTGCTGCCGACACCGCGGCCGCGACGATCTCGAAGCTAGGGTCCATCAGCGAGTCCCGAACCCGAAACCTGCTGGAAGGGGACGACGACGTCGCCGCGTTCCTGGCCGGCGACCCCGGACTGGAGACCGGCTTGATGATAGCTCACTACACCTCGGCAGGCCTCGTCGCCGAGACGCGAAGTGACGGCATCAGCGACCGCTCGATAACGGTTTCGGCCGGCCAGGAGGACATCCACAGCATGGGGACCGTCGCCGCGCGGGACCTCCGGGCGACCGTCGAGCGCGCTCGACAGGTGCTCGCCATCGAGTTGCTCTGTGCCGTCCGCTTCCACCAACTCGCCGTCGACGCCGACTGCGACGACGCCGTACGGGGGTCACCGCTGGAGCACCTGCTCGACGGACTCCACGAGCGCGTCGACGTCCCGCTCTCCGACGCGGCACTCTCCGACGTCATCGAGGAGACCGCCGCCTTCATCGCCGACGGCGGGGTCGAAGAGACGCTCGGCGGCACGAAGGTCGAACTCGACTAGGCACGGAACTGTGGCACGGCGACTGAAACGTCGCGTCTCGTCGCCGACGAGGCCGTCGAATCGGCCGTCTGCGATTCGGTGTACTCGACGGTAACTTTGACGTCCTGATTCGTCCGCCGTTCGATCTCCCTTTCTAACCGCTCCGCGAGATCTGCATACTCCTGATTGGACGTTCGGCTCACCTGTACAGTCACGTTCGTCGGTTCGGCTCTCCCGCTCGGCCCGCCGTACGTGGTCTGTACATTCGAGAGCGAGAGATTCGCGTACGCCGGCTGGTCGAGCGTTCGGTCCACCTCCTGGTTCACCGCTTGCGTGAAGACGACGTTCGTTGCGGTGAGATATCCGGTACCGAGCGTCACTACCAGGAGCAAGAACAGCATGCCGTACACGGACACCCGGCGTTCGGAGGGTACCGACTCGCGAAGGGAGTGGTCTGCAACTCGCCAATCGGGCTGATAGCCCATTCCGAGCAGGGTGAGAAAGGCACCGAGATTGATGGCGAGGATGTTGACCAGCAAGAGGAGCAATGCACCGAGACCGAACAGTGGGGCCATCCACGCCATCGCGAGGCCGGTCCCTGCAGCTGCAGGAATCAATGCTGCAGCGATCATGACGCCGACGAGCGTGGTCGATTGTTCGGTGGTGTAGCCGAACGCGCCGACGACACCCGCGATCCCGGCTCCAATCGTCGAGAGGAACGTCGGTGCGAGGCGAACGCCGACCAACTCGATATCTGTGAGAACCAATCCTGGTGGGACGAAGCCGGTCCAGCGAACGAGCAACCCGAAGAAAGCGGCGCCGATGATCGCAGCACCGAGGCCGAGCGCCTGCTCTTTCACGCTGTCGACGAACAGTTTCCAATCGCCCAAGAGTATCCCGGTAGGGGCTGCGAGGGCCGAACTCACCTGCGGCGCGATGATCATCGCGCCGATGATGAGCGCCGGCTGATCGAGTAACAGTCCGGCAGCCGCTGCGATGACACTGAGGATGGTACCGAGGTAGTACAGTTGATAGGGCCACTGGATCTCTCGGATTTTTGCGTGTAACTCGGCCTTCGCGAGCTTTCGAACAGTGGTCGAATGCCGCTCCCGAAAGTCGTCGAAATTCGGCGTCTCGACGATCTCCGCTTTCGTTAGAACCGTGTACGATTCGTCGTCGATCCCCGCCTGTCGTAGCTCGTCGAGGATGAGGGAGACCGCCGCCGTCGGAATCGGACACAGAACGAGTATCTCACCTTCGTTTTCCGTTATCGTCGTAAAATCGGCGTCGTAATCGTCGAGGATCGACGTGACGTCGTCGAGACGATCGTCGGAAATTCTGATATGAAGCTCTCTCATTGACTACCGTGTGTACCTTCTGTCTTCTGTGGTTTCTGGCCAGTGTGCCCGCTAAGATACGTTCTACTGGCGAGGAACCCAGCCGAACGACGATACGTTACCGTTACAGCCGTTCTCCGATACGTGCAGTCCACCGTAATGTCCAAGAAAGGAGGGTTCAGTGCTCCCGGTCGTCCCCTCGTCGATATCGCTCGCTGAGTCGATAGCCCGTGATGGTTCCCGACTCGTCGACGGTGATGCTGTACTGGCCCAGGATGTCCTGCGTGTCCGGTACAGCGCTGCGCTCCACAACCTCGACGAAGACCTGCCAGCCGTCTTCGTCGGCCGTTATCTCGATGATGCGGTCGAGGGGTTCTCCGAGGAGGTCGTTCGCCGCCGTCTCGACCCGGTCGCGGACCGCCATCACGCCGAAGTCGTCTTCTGTCTCGGAACTCGGTGACCCGCTCTCCGCGTCGTCCTCGTCGTCGATCGAACCTTCATCGACGACGTCGTCGTAGTACGACCCATCGTCGTCTATCGTCTCGTCGTCCGGTCCGTGAAGGTGACAGAACCCGTCTTCGCCCGCCGTGTTCGAGCAGCGCTCGCCGTCGGCGGTGAGTGCGCGACACTGCTCCTGGTCGCCCGTCGCCTGCTCGTCGGCAACTTCGGCCACGTCAGGTCACCTCCTGGACCGTCTCGCGCAACGGTTCGATCTCGCCCCGCGTCGCGGTCTTCGACGCCATCGCGTCGACGCAACACTGCACGACCGCGTCGTCGTCCGCACTCTCGTCGCCCCGTTCGAGCGCGGCGACGGCCTCGGCGGCCATCACGGCAGCGCGCGTTCCGACCGTCACGTCAAGCTGCGCCCGGACGGCGCGCACGGCGTCGACCACCGTCTCGACCTGGTCTGCGTCGGCCTCCTCGACGCGTGCCGCGACTATCTCGCGTTCGGTTTCGGCGTCGTAGTAGTCGAGGTAGACGCCGACGAGCCGGTCCAGCAGCGCGTCCTGTGGCTCGTGAACGCCCGCGTACTCGGCGTCGTTCGACGTGAAGATGGCGCGGAATTCGGGGTGGACGTCGACGGATCTGTCCTCGCCGCGCTTTCCCGGCAGTTCGAGGACCCCCTCCTCGAACATGGACAGGAAGACGTTGTTCGCGGCGGGTTTCGTCCGGGAGAACTCGTTGTAGACGAGCGTCGCACCCTCCCTGACGGCCGTCGTCAGGGCGTTGTCCACCCAACGGTCTCGTTCGATGTCGGTGCGCTTCACCACGTCGCGGACGAACTCGTCGCGGACCGAGTACCGCTCGCGTTCGCCGTACTCGCCGACGAGGTCGGCGGTTCCGAGGCTGGCGTCGCCGTTCACCAGGACGACGGGTCGGTCGCGCTCTGCGGCGACGTGGAGCGCGAGCGCGGTCTTGCCGCACCCCGTCGGCCCGACGAGATGGACCGGTCGGTCGACCGACAGCCAGTGCCCGACGCGCTCGCGGACGTCGCTGACCGCCTCCGTTTCGACGAACGGGTCGGGCGCGAGTTCGGAACCGTCTCTGAGGTCGTGCGAGGCGTCGTCGCGGTCTTCCAGTTCCTTCTTCCCTCTCCTGTTCTCCTTCTGTTTGCGAGGCGTCCGAATCTGGCGACCGCGCGTTCGCCGGTCGTGCGAGGATTCGGTCATCTTACGACGACGCTTCCACGTCCAGTTCCTGATACTGGAGGTCCTCCGAGGCCTCGGCGTTCTCTATCTTGGATATCTCCTCCGCGTAGTGGAGGAAGGTATCGACCGACGCCGCGACGACCCGGGCCTCGACGGTGAGCACCTCGATACCGACGACGGAGATGCGGGCCCAGACGTCGATGACGACACCTTTGTCCAGGATACGGTCCAGTACCTCGGCCAGGCTCGACGCGTTGGGTTCTGCTCGTGACATAGGCTTTAGTTACCTGAGATAGGAAAATAGGTCTACCTCCATTTGACGGTTGGGGCCGATGGTGCAAGCCTCTTTTTAAGGAAACGACGTGAGCGATAAACGCGCGATTACGTCAGGTCGAGGCTCGGTACCCGAAACGTCTCGACGCCGCTCTTCGACGGTGGTTCCGCGGAGTTTCGGCGGAGTAGTGACGGCGTGTCGCGGGGAAATCCCGCGTTGTGGGCGGACGAGCTGTAATCGTAGAAACAATCGAGGTCCGGGGAAACGGTGGACGTCGACGGCCGACGGACGAACGGTTCGAGGGTGTGCTCGACCGGAACGCGAGGCGGTGTGGCGGAACACCAGGTGAATGACGCGAGCGAGGGTGAGCGACCGGTGGGAAACTGACCGAAGAAGGCGAGGGGACGAACTCCCGGCGACCGCTGGACGAACTCGTACGGCGTTAGATAGCGGAGCGACGGAGACTCGTCAACTCGACGTTTCCACCTCCATCTCCTGATACTGGAGGTCCTCCGAGGCCTCGGCGTTCTCTATCTTGGATATCTCCTCTGCGTAGTGGAGGAACGTGTCGACCGACGCCGCGACGACCCGGGCCTCGACGGTGAGCACTTCGATGCCGACGACGGAGATGCGGGCCCAGACGTCGATGACGACGCCCTTGTCCAGGATGCGGTCCAGTACCTCGGCCAGGCTCGACGCGTTGGGTTCTGCTCGGGACATGGTTACGCTGCTGGAAAGTGGGACAGCTACCGATTGACGGTTCAGGCTGCGATGGCAAGCCCTTTTTACCCGTACGTCCGTCCGGGAACAACCTCGTCCGTCCGCCAAACAACTTATTAGTACACGTATCCAACTTCGAAGGGAAGAGTCCGTACTCCTCACCAACGATGAGCAGCCCCAATCGATACGTGTACGGCGTCGTGGAGCAGACTGATGTCGAGTTCGACGCGGACGCGGTCGGCGGTGCGGAGCGGGTGTACACCGTCGATTATCGGAGCCTCTCGGCCGTCGTCTCCGACATCGACACGACCGACCCCGAGCGCACGGACGAAGACAGCAAGGCCCACGACGAGATACTTCGCCGAGTCCTCGAATCGGACGACGTCGATGGCGTCGTCCCGATGCAGTTCGGGATGGCGTTTGAGGACGCACGGACGCTGAAGAGTGTCCTTCGCGGTGGCCGACGCGCGTTCAGGAAAGCGCTCAACGACGTGGAGGGGACCGTAGAACTCGGCGTGAAACTCGTCGTCGACGAGGACGCAGATCTCCTCCGGGACGAGATTCGTCGGGAGGTCGGCGACCGTCTGTCGGCCGTGAGCGAAGGGGAGACGGACGACGACCTGTTCAGCGACCGTCTCCTGCTGAATAGGTCGTATCTCGTGGCCGACGAGGACCGCGAGGCGTTCGACGAAGCGGTCGCCGACGTGCGCGAGGAGTACGACGGTCTCACGGTCCAGTACACCGGACCGTTCGCGCCGTACAACTTCGTGGACATTCGCGTCGGAGCACAGCGATGATACTCGTCGACGACCTGCTCGTCAAGCCGTTCGTCTCGCTCCTCGACATCCTCCACGCGATGGCCGTCGAGGAGATGTACGACGTGGAGGCCATCCAGGACGACATCAAGGAGAACCGACTCCTGTATGAACTCGGCGAGCGCCCTGAGTGGGAGTACGAGCGCCGTAAAGCGGACCTCGAAGCGCAACTCGAAACTGCCGAAGAGGTCCGTGAGCGGCTACGGAACGGCAAGGTCGAGGTGAAACGATGACAGGAATCCTCCGAGGGCTAGCTCGACTCGCGTCGAGACTGGCCGACGGCGATTCGTTACGTACGCGTGCCGGAGACGACCCCGGCACGCGAATCAGTTACGGGGTCAGCGTCGACTCCATCCGGAAGAACCCCCCTCGGCCGCGTCGCGAGGAGGCGTCCGAGCAGTCGAGGTCGCGACGAGACGGCCGGGACCGTCGGACCAGACCCCGGCCCCAGCGGTACCTGACTGACACCCGCCGGGAGGACGGCGACGTGGTCGTGACGGTCGACCTGCCGGACGTTGCGGCAGACGACCTCTCTCTGGCTCGCGTCCCGGTGACCAACGAAATCGTGATTCGCGATGGAGACGACCCCGTGAAGCGATTCGAACTCGACTGGGACGGCGAGGTGACCGACGCGTCGTTCACCAACGGCGTGCTGCAGTTCCGAATCGAGGGAGTCCCCCAGAATGGATAGCGACCGTCTGCGGAAACTGGACGAGAGCGCTCGGTCGGGCATCGAACGCCTCGAATCGACGTTCGAGACCTCGGACTCGTTCGAGACGATCGCCGCCGAGGCGGAAAACCTCTGGGAGGTCGTCGAGGAGGCCGGGGAACTGCTAGAGGAGGTCGACCTGCGCGAACTCAGCGATGCGGTCGACCATGCCGACCTGGCGGCGGCCATCGAGTACGAGGACGTGCCCGAGGCGATGAAAGGCGACGTCGAGGAAGCCGTCGACCTCCGGGGACTGCTGGAGGCTGTCACGCTCCGCGAACTTTGGAACTCGACCGACGTTCGCGAGGTGTGGCGCGAGACCCGGGAGTTCGCCGAGGCCGTCGAAGAGGTCGGCGAAACGATGGACGATGGCTCGGACGGTTCGTCGGCGGACGAGGACGACTTCCTCGACGTCGACGCGGACGAACTCGGCGTCGGCGACCGGGACGAGATACCGACGGACGCGTACCAGACGAAACTCCAGACCGAACTCGCCGACAGCGTCGAGACGTTCCGCGAGAAGTTGCTGGACACTCGCGCCCAACTGAAGCAGGCCAAGGAGGAGAACGAGTTGCAGCAGGCAGAGCGGTCCCGGAGCCAGCCCGACTCCCGGAACCCGACCGCGTACTCGACGGTGCCGTCCAAGCGGTCGGACGTGGGGAACGCGACGAAGTTCTCGACGGTGCCGAGAGAGACGCGCTACTCGACCGCTCCGAACTTCGACCGCGTGTACGGCGACCGGTTCGAGGAGGACCGCGACGATGAGTGACGCGACCGGAGGTGGACGATGACCGACCCGGGGCCGACGCGGAGCCAGGCCGACCTCGCGGAGATGCTGGAGACGCTGCTCGACAAGGGCGTCGTCATCAACGCCGACATCGCGGTGACGGTCGGCGAGACGGAACTGCTCGGCGTGAAGCTCCGGGCTGCGATCGCCTCCTTCGAGACGGCCGCCGAGTACGGCCTGGAGTTCCCCGAGGGGACCGACATGGAGCGCGTCGAGTCGGCCTCCGACCGGGACGCGCTCGACGCCGAGTCGGAGCGAGTGAGCATCGAAGCCTCGGCGTCGGACGACCGGAACGAGGCGGACGACGCCGACCGGACGAACGACGAGGGCGCGGAGGAACGCGAAACCGAGGCGTCGAGCGAGGAGTCCCAGGACGCGGAGGCCGAAGACGGATGACGGAGATAGAAATCGATGGCGAGGAGACTCGTTCGGGACTCGTCGCGCTCGTCGTCACCGTCGTCGAACTGCTGGTGGACGCGCTGGAGCGCGAGGCGGTCCGTCGGATGGAGCACGACGACCTCTCGCCGGCCGAGATAGAGCGCCTGGGTTCCCAACTCGCCGCGCTGGAGGAGGAGATAGAGCGCCTGAAGGAGTCCGAGGGGGTCGAGTCAGAGGTCGACGACCTCCGGGGGGACCTCGACGGCCTCCTCCGGGAGGCGCTCGTGGGAACCGCAGACTCCCACCCGGGAACCGTCCTCGGAGGGAACGATGAGTGACGACGCGTCGCAGGCCGAGACGAGTACGGACGCGCCGGCGTTCGAGACGGGACGCTACCTCTACTGCGTGGTCGCGGCCGACGAGACGGACGAGTTCTCCGAGAGGGGAATCGACGGCGAACCGGTGTCGCTGGTCGCAGGCGAGGGAGTGGGAGCCGTCGTCCAGCCCTGCACGGACGCCTACGACTCCGACGACCTGGCGGCGGTCCGGGAGTGGCTGCTGACCCACCAGGAGGTCGTCGACGCGGCGGGCGAGGCGTTCGGGACGCCGCTGCCGTTCCGCTTCGACACCATCCTCAAGGGCGACGACGACCGCGTTCGCGAGTGGCTGGCCGACCAGCGCGAGACGCTCGCCGACTACCTCGACGACCTCGCCGGCCACTGGGAGTATCGCGTCTCCGTTACCTGGGACGAGGAACTGGTCCGCGAGGAGATAGCGTCCGACGACGAGGAACTCTCCGACCTCCGCGAACGCATCGAAGACGCCGACGAGGGTACCGCCTTCCTGCTGGAGAAGCAGTACGACCAGCGACTCGGCGAGCGCCGCGAAGCCAGGCGACGCCGCCTCGACGAGCGCCTGCGCGAGCGACTCGACCCGCTCGTTCGGGAGTTCGACGACCGGGAGGACGAGAGCGGCCTCCTCGGGGACGACTCCGACAGCGTGGTCGACGTGGCGTTCCTCGCCCACGAGGACGACGAGCGAGCGGTCGGCGAGGCGCTCGACGAGATAGCGGCGGACCCCGGCGTCGAAGTCCGATTCACGGGGCCGTGGCCGCCGTACTCGTTCGCACCCGAACTCGACGCATGAAACCGACGAAGGACGACCACGCCGCCGTGGAACTGCTCGACGTACTCCTTCGGGAGGGCGCGATAGTCCAGGCCGACGTGGTCGTGACGGTGGCCGACGTGCCGCTGGTCGGCGTCAGCCTCCGGGCGGCCATCGCGGGGATGTCGACGATGACGGACTACGGTTACTTCGAGGAGTGGGACGCCGTCCAGCGCGAACGTGCCCTGGACGAGGACGTCGAACGTTCGCTCGCCGCGGAGTCGTCGGGGCGCGCGCTCGGCGAGGGGGCGTCCGAGCGTCCGGACCGGGACGGTCCCGGAGAGCGACCGGAGCGGTCCGACCCTGGGGAAGGAGAGTAGACCCGGTACTGCCGCCGGCCAGCCACGAACTGTCCTCACCGTCTGCCCCCGGTCGGTAGCCGTAGAAGAACCGGCGCGTCAGTCGGCGAGTCGGCTCTCGGGAACGGTGCCATCGTCGGTCCATCCCCGAATCTCGTAGTACTCGTCGAGCGCGGATTCGAGTCCCTCGATCTCGTACGGGAGTTCGTCGTCGTTTCGGTCGAACCCACGCTGGTTGTTGAAGTGGCGTTCGAGGTCGACGACGCGGCTTCCGACGTCGAGCAGGTCGTCGTAGTCGGCGCCGAACAGCGCCTCGTACCGCTCGGGGTTCATGTAGTCTCGCGAGAACTTGCAGACGACGCCGCTGTCGTTGAGCGCCATCAAGTCCTCCTTCTCGACGAGTGCGGGTGGTTTCCCGTCCAACCCTTCGGGGTCCATCGCCTGCTCTTTGCTCACGAGGGGGTACTCGTAGGAGTAGAAGACCGCGTACATGTGGTCCGCGCCTCGATTGGCCGTCGCGTAGCTCAGCCCCTGCCCGTTCAGCGTCCGACCGTCGTGCGCAGGGAACGCGAGTCCCTTCACGGTCCAGTTCTTCACGCCGAGTTCGTCGGCGAATCGGTCGATTCCCTCCGCGAGGACGTCCCCGATACCCTCCCGGTGAGCGATCTTCTCGACGGTCTCGTGGACGAGTTCCGCGTTTCCGAACTCGTCTTCGGCCTCGAGATACGCGGAGACGGCGTTGCCACAGGAGATGGTGTCCATCCCGAGTTCGTCACAGAGTTCGTTCGACTGCATCACGTCCACGACGTCGTCGATCATCGGGTTGCCGCCGAAGGCCATCACGGTCTCGAACTCCGGGCCTTCGGTTTCGACGCCGCGCGCTTCGTCCTTCGTCGGGAGTTTGCAGGCGAACGCGCACGCGGAACATGTTCCTTTCTCGTACTTCTTCGACTCGACCGCGTCGCCGTTGATGTTCTCCGCGCCGTCGAACGATTGCCGTTCGAAGTACTTCGTCGGGAACGCCTCTATCTCGTTGGCGAGGTCGGTGACGCTCGTCGTCCCCTGTCGTTTCATGATGTGGTCGTCCGTCGCGGCCTCGCGATGGATCTCCATCTGCGTCGCCGGAATTTCCACGTCGGGGGCCGAGTCGCCGCGGAAGCTGACCGCCTTGACGTTCTTCGAACCGAGGACCGCGCCGAGTCCGCCGCGACCGAACGCTCGGTTCTCGCTCGTCATGATGGACGCGAACCGAACCCGGTTCTCCCCCGCAGGGCCGACGACCGCGAGGTTGTCGACGCCGAGTCCGTGTTCCTCGGCCATGTACTCGTCCGTCTCGGGGACGGTCGCGCCGGAGAGCTCCGGTATCGACTCGAACGCGACCCCTTCGTCCGAGACGTGGACGGCGAGCAGGTCGTCGCTGGCTCCAGTGATTTCTACGGCAGCGTACCCGGTGTCGGCGAAGTTGCGCGACACGAACCCACCCGCGTTCGACGAGAGGAGTCCGTCGGTCAGCGGAGAGATACCGGTGCAGTTCGTCCGCCCGGTGAAGCTCATGTTCGACGTCTGCATCGGGCCGGTCGTGAAGAAGAGGCTGTTCTCGGGCCCGAACGGGTCGGCGTCGAACGGAAGTCGGTCGTGCGCCAGTTTCGTGCCGGCGCCCCGCCCGCCGATGAACGATTCGAGGACGCCGTCGATGGATTCCGTCCGCGTCTCTCTCGTCCCGACGTCGATGGTGAGTAGTCGCCCGCTCGTGTGAAGCATCACCGTGCCACTCGTCGGCGTAGCATCAAAGTGGTTACGGAAACTGTGTACGCTATTACCTATAATCGAACTCCCGCTGAAATTCGGAATCAAATATCGTATATGGCCTATATGGAAATCGTGGATAAGATATTTATAACTGTTCGACATGGTATGGCGTATGACGGCTGGTCCGCCGATCGATCAACTTCACTACGAGGATGCACCGAGCGTCGAGACCGTTCCCGGTCCGAACACTCGCGAGTTGCTGGAGGAGCAACGCGAAATCGACAGCAGTGCGGTCGCCTACCCCGAAGACATCCCGGTCGCGTTCGAAGAGGGCAAAGGCGCAACCGTTCGGGACGCCGATGGAAACACGTACATCGACATGTTCGCCGGTATCGGCGTGCTGAACGTCGGACACGCTAATCCGTACGTGCTGGAAGCCGTCCACGAGCAGGCGGACAAGCTCGTCCACACCGTCGACTTTCCGAGCGAAGCCCGCCTCGAACTCATCGACAAACTCGACGAGATCGCTCCGGGACGGCTCGAGGGGAACAATCGGGTCCTCTTCGGCGGGCCGACCGGGAGCGACGCCATCGAGGCAGCGATAAAGCTCGCCAAGTACAACACGGGTGGCGACGGTCTCATCGCCTTCCGCGGCGGCTATCACGGCGCAACCAGTGGCGCGATGAGCCTCACCGGGAACAAGGATTTCAAAGGTCACTACACGCCACTCCTCTCGGACGTCGTCCACGCACCGTACCCCCATCCGTTCAGACAGGACGCGACGTCGGAGGAAGCGGTCGACCGAGCGCTCGAAGAGGTTCGAGCTATCCTCGAAGATCCGTACGGTGGGCTGGCGAACCCCGCAGGCATCTTCGTCGAACCGATCCAGGGTGAAGGCGGCGTCATCGCACCACCCGAGGGCTTCCTCGAAGGACTGCGGGAGATCGCCGACGACAACGACGTTCTGCTCGTCTTCGACGAGATTCAGAGCGGACTCGGGCGGTCCGGCCGATGGTGGGCGAGCGAGTGGTACGACGTCACGCCGGACGCGATGACGACGGCCAAGGCGCTCGGCGGTGTCGGGTTCCCCCTCTCCGCGACGATCTATCACGAGGACTTCGACACGTGGGGTTCGGGCGACCACGCGGGCACGTACCGCGGTCACGTCGTCGCGATGCGCGCCGGGACGCGCGCCATCGAGTACATCCAGGACCACGACCTCCTCGCACACGGGCGCGAACTCGGCGAACACATCCGGAGTCGGCTCCGCGACGTCGCAGCGGAGACCGACGGACTCGGAGAGGTTCGAGGGAGGGGACTGTTCATCGGTGCCGAGTTCGTGGACGCGGACGGAAACCCGGACAGCGAAACCGTCGACGCCGTCCAGCAGTACTGCTACGAACACGGCGTCCTCGTCTGGAAGGCCGGACGACACGGGAACGTCCTGCGACTCCTCCCGCCGCTGGTGCTCACCGAGGAACTGGCCGATACCGCGATGGACGTCGTCGCCGAAGCCGTCCAGCACGTCGTCGGCGAACAGCAGCCCACCGCCTGAATCGACTCCGGACTACTCTTTCGACACCAAATCATGAGCGACACCGACCGAATCGTCACGGACGATGCACCGCGCAACGACAATCCGTACTCGCAAGGCGTTCGCGCCGGGGACACGCTGTACGTCTCCGGCTACGGCCCCGTCGACCCCGAAACCGGCGAGGACGTCGAGGGCGGGATTCGAGCGCAGACCGACCGGGTTCTGGACAACGTCGCCGCCGTCGTCGACGACGCGGACGGCGATGGCCTCGCCGACGTGGTCAAGGTGACCGTCTATCTGACGGATCTCGACGACTACGACGAGGTCAACGAAGCCTACGGCGCCCGGTTCCCCGGTGACCCGCCTGCGAGGGTCTGCGTCGAGGTCTCACGCCTTCCGGGGGACGTACGCGTCGAGATGGACGCAGTGGCGTATCTCGGCTGACGGTCCAGACGGAGTAGAATCAGTCGTTCAGGTCCTCGACGCGCTGGTCGCGCTGTTCCGCGGCGGCGTTGACCTTCGCGATGAACTCGTTCATCTGTTCTTTCATATCCGTGCGCATGGACGTCGCGGAGAAGTCCTCGGACTCGGCGAGGAGGCGGACGAACGCGCGGAGTTCCTCGTCGGTTATCTCGTCGAAGTCGCCGAACTCGAGTTTGTCGATGACCTCGTCGACGTCTATCTGACCCACTGGGTCGACGTTGAAATCCACGGTCACCATGCGATAGTCCGACCCCGCCAGTTCCTGTTCGGCCTTGTTGACGCCCTGGCCGAGCATGTCCTTGAACGGAGTGTAGTACCCCATCGTCCCGAGGTGGAGGAACGCGAGCAGGTCGGTGATGCCTTGCGTGTAGGCGTCTCTCGCGTCGTCGTCGGGATTGAAGACCGTCTCCCGATCCCGATCTTCGAGGTGTTCGAAGATGATCGTAAAGTCGAGAATCGCGTTGCGGATGCGGCGGCGAATCCGATTCCGCTTCTGTTTCCGGGAGTGTTCGGTGTAATCCGACTTCCGACCGATCAGGAACTCCCGGTCGCTCGGTGTGAGGATACCTCGGTCCCGGTCAGCGGAGTAAGCGAGGTTATCGGGAGCCTCGATCTCGTTCGACTCGTCGTTCATACACAGTTTTTGTATATTAGTAGAATTAAGGGTTACGGAGCGTCCTCCCTCGTCGTGTTCGACCCGAGGGCCGCGGCGGGGAACGGCTTGCGAAGGCGGACCGTCGGCCATCTACATCGTTTACGGCGTTTCCCCTCCTCGTAAACTGTGTACGCCCGACCAGTCGCGGTTATCCGCGGTCTCGATAGCGTTATCGTGCACCTCGCCGAAATCGTCTCTGCGTCTTACCTGTTGTCGACGTACACGGATACCGTTCTCGGGCTAGTCTTGTAAACGTATATTGTAACCGATGGCATCGATATCCGTAATATTTATCAGGGTCTTTCACGATGAGGGACCTGTGGCAACGCACGGCATGGTGAACGAGAGCACCCACTATCCATGACATACGAACTGCACGACCGCTGTGAGCACGGATCAGGGAATCGACTACCGAGAACACGTTCCGAACGAACCGGTTCGCGGTCGTGGGAGTGCAGGGATTCGACCTCCGAATCGGCGGTCGACGGGGCGCCGAACTGCCGACGGAGAGGTGAGAACTCGTGAGTCCACCGGACGAACGGGGTGCCGCCGCCGAGTTCTTCGACGAGATCGAACCGACGATATTCGCGTTCGGTGCCGGGATCACGCTCCTGTTCGTCGCTGCGTTCGGGCTGAGCCCCGACGCAGCGTACGAGACGGTGGACGGAGTGCGAGTCTGGATCCTCGCCCACTTCAACTGGTTCTTCCTCATCGCGATGTTGGGATTCGTCCTCTTCCTCGGATTCCTCATCTTCGGCCCGTGGGGCAAACTTCGGTTAGGGGACGAGGAGCCGGAGTACAGCTACTTCTCGTACTTCGCGATGATGTACTCCGCAGGCCTCGCGGCAGGCATCGTCTTCTGGGGGCCAGCCGAGGCGCTGTTCCACTACTCGACGGTTCCCCCGCTGTACGACGTACCGGCGAAGTCGGCCGCTGCGATGCCGGTCGCGGTCCAGTACTCGATTTTCCACTGGAGTCTCACCCAGTGGTCCTGTTTCACCGTGATGGGTCTCGGCATCGGCTACTTCGTCTACAACTACGACGCCCCGCTCAGAGTGTCGGCGGTGTTGACGCCGATACTCGGTGCCGACAACGTCGACGGGAACTTGGGGAAGATCGTCGACATCCTCGCGGTGTTCGCGACTATCGGCGGCGTCGCCACCTCCCTGGGGTTCATCGGAAGCCAGTTCATCACCGGTCTCCAGTTCCAGTGGGGTATCGAACTCGGCGACCTCGGAACGATTCTGGTCATCACCGGAATGACGGTCATCTTCACCGTCTCCCTGGTGCTGGGAGTGGATCGCGGCATCAGGCGACTCTCGAATTTCAACATGACGATGTTCCTCCTGCTGATGGCCGCCACCCTCGTCTTCGGCCCGACGGTCCGCATCCTCGAACTGGGGACGCAGGCGACCGGACGGTTCGTCGGCGACTTCTTCAAGACGAGCCTCTACACCCACTTCACCGGCGGTGGAGAGTGGGCGAACGCCTGGACGGTTTTCTACTGGCTGTGGCCGCTCGCATGGTCGCCGTTCGCGGGACTGTTCATCGCCCGCATCTCCCGCGGTCGGAGCGTCCGCGAAGTCGCGTTCGCCGGCATCGGAGCGACGTCGATGGCGACCATCCCGTGGTTCGTCATCGTCGGCGGGTCGGCGGTCATCATGCAGAACACGGGCACCGCGAAGATACTCGGTCCCGTCACCGAGTACGGTGAGGCGGTGTCGGGGTACGTCATGTTCGGCGCGCTCCCCATCGTGGGAACCGTCCTCCTCTTCGCCTTCCTCGTCCTCGTGACGACGTTCTTCGTCACGTCGGCGGACTCCTCGACCCTCGCGGTGTCGATGATGACGACCGGCGGAAAGGAACACCCCTCTTCCATCAACCGCGTCTTCTGGGCGTTGCTGCAGGGGACGGTCGCGTCCATCCTGATGGTCATCGGCGGCGTCAGGGCGCTCCAGTCGGCCGCCATAATCACCGGCGCTCCCTTTGCCATCGTCTGTCTCGTCGCCATGCTCGGGCTCATCAGGACGTTCCAGGACGAGCACGGGCCCATCCTCCTGCAGGACCGCACGACGCTCTTCGGCTCGCCCGGCGGGAGTGACGAAACTGCCGCGCACGCGAAGGTGGCCGGACAGGACGACGACTGACCGGCGACCCTCGTCCGCTCCGCAGCAAAACGATAACAACTTTTATTAACGTCATATACGAAGTTTGTGTATGGACAGGGATACGGCCGAGCCCGATGCGGGCGCGCTTCCTGGACCGAACGCCCAGAAGTGGATCGATTTTCACCACGAACACGCAGCACCGAGCGAGTTCTCACACGAGTTCGTCTGGGACGTCACGAAGGAAGCCGACGGACCGTTCGTCACCGACGTCGACGGGAACGTTCTCCTCGATTTCACCTGCCACATCGGTGCGGCACCGCTCGGCTACAACAACGAGAAAATTCTCGGCAAACTGCGCGAGTTCTCGCTCCTCGAACCGATGAAGATCGCCGGACAGGACATGTACTTCGGCGCCGGCGACGACCCGGCAACCGCGGACTTCCCGGCGTCCAGCCACCTCGTCGAGAAGCTCGTCGACGTCTCCAGCCAGTACGGGATGGACACCGTCTTCCTCTCGAACTCCGGGGCCGAAGCCGTGGAGAACGCGATGAAGATAACCCACGACCGCAACCCGACCGCCAAGTACGCCTACACGTTCGAGGGGAGCTTCCACGGACGGACGCTCGGTACCCTCTCCGTCACCCGTTCGAACGAGGTGTACACGCGCCACTACCCCGAGATCGCCGGCGTTCGCACGGTTCCGTTCTGCGACGACCACGACGGGACTGCCGAATCCTGCGACTGCGGGTTCTTCACCGGAGACGGCTCGCAACTCCGGAACGCGCTCCAGCCCGAAGGTGGCCACGTCAACCCCGACGAGGTCGCGTTCGTCGTCGTCGAACCGGTCCAGGGAGTCGGCGGCTATCGATTCCCGAGCACCGAGTTCATGGCCGAAGTGGGTGACGTCTGTGAGACGTACGACGTCCCGCTCGTCGTGGACGAGATACAGTCCGGCGTCGGTCGCACGGGCGAGATGTGGGCCTCGGACCACTACCCCATCGAACCGGACGTCATCGCCAGCGCGAAGGCGCTCAGAGTTGGTGCCACGATCTCGCGGTCGGACGTCTTCCCGGCCGAGAAGAACCGGTTGGGTTCGACGTTCGGCGGCGGCGACGTTCTCTCGTCGATGCAGGGCGTCTTCACGCTCGAAGCTATCGAGGAGCACGACTTGCTCGCCAACGCGACGGAGCGGGGCCAGCAGGTCAAGGAACTGCTCCGGGACGATGCTCACCCGCACGTCGACGACGTGCGCGGCAAGGGACTGATGCTAGCCGTCGAGTTCGATACGGCAGAGCGGCGCGACGCCGTCGTCCAAGAGGCGCTGAAACGCGGACTGCTCACCCTCGGCTGTGGCGAGAAGACGATACGCCTGCTCCCCCCGCTCGACTCGACCGAGCGCGAGATCGAACTCGGCATCGGCATCATGAACGAGGCCATCGAGGCGGCCGGGATGACGGTATCGAGATAGCCGAAACGACCCTCCGCGGTTCTTCAGCCGCGAGACCCGGCCGAGAGGCGTTTCATTCGTCGAGGGTATCGTCGGCGACACCGATTCCGTCCCGTTCGTCCAGCGCACCCAGGACGGCGGAGAGGTGTTCCGGCCCGCTTCCCGCCACGCCGACGGTCACCGGCGTCCGGTTCGGGTCGTCCGTAGCCGTCCGGCGAGCGCGCTCCAGCACGTCGAGTTCCGCACCGTGCCGTTCGACGGTCGCCGCGAGCGTCTCGACGCCGGTCGGCCAGTCGGCGATAGCGAGGCGTGCCTCGGCGTACCGTCCGAGTTCCATGCGGCCGGTGCGCGTGAGTTCGCCGTGTTCGGAGAGGTTCACGTTACCACCGGAGACGACGACGGCGACGTGTTCGTCGTCGACGTCCACCGTGCCGGAGAGCAGCGCGGCGAGCGGCGCTGCGCCGGCGGTCTCGGCCACAGTCTTGGCGCGTTCGGCGAGGAGGGTGACGGCGACGCTCATCTCACGGTCGCTGACGCTGACCACGTCGTCGACGCGCTCGCGAACGACGGCGAAGGTCTTCTCCAGCAGGCGCGTGTCGGCGATTCCCTCTGCGACGGTGTCCACGTCGGAGAGTTCGTGGATCTCGCCGCGTTCGAGCGACGGTTTGGCGTGAGACGCTCCCTCAGGCTGGACGCCGACGACCCGGACGTCCGGATCCTGGGCCTCGAGCACGGTCGCGATGCCGGAGATCAGTCCGCCGCCGCCGATGGAGACGAGGACGGTGTCGAGTTCGGGGTACTGCTCCAGCAGTTCGAGGCCGACGGTCCCTTGCCCCGCGATGATTGCCTCGTCGTTGAAGGGGTGGACGAACGACAGGTCCTCCTCGTCGGCCAACTCGAGCGCGTGTTCGTAGGAGCGCTCGTAGATGTCGCCTTCGACGACGACGTCGGCACCGTAGCCGCGCGTCGCTTCTATCTTCGCGGAGGGGGTCACCTCGGGGACGACGATGGTCGTGTCGATGTCGAGCAACCGTCCCGCGAGGGCGACTCCCTGAGCGTGGTTGCCCGCGCTCGACGCGACGACGCCCCGCTCGCGCTCCTCGGGCGAAAGCTGGGCCATCGTGTTGTACGCGCCGCGACTCTTGAACGACCCCGTCCGCTGCATGTTCTCGAGTTTGAGCCCTACCGACGTCGCTCCGCTCCGTTCCGCGAACGTCGTCGAGCGGTCCAGCGGCGTCCGGTGAACCACGTCTTCGAGGCGTTCTCGGGCGGCTCTCACGTCGGCGACGGTGACGACGTCGTCGGCGGTCGGCAGTCCACCGTTCGTCTCCTCGGAGTTCATGCACCGTCCTCCCCGACGGCGAGTATCGACTCGACGAGCACGTCCACGCCGATGCCGAGGCTCCGTTCGTCCACGTCGAACGTCGGCGTGTGATGGCTCGTCGGGTGGTCGGTACCGACGATGAGATACGTCGCGAGGCCGCCTTCCTCCTGCACTCGCTGCATCAGGAACGTGGCGTCCTCGCTCGCACCGAAGTCCGCGGTCGGGACGACCGAGTCGACGCCGTCGACGTCGCAGGCCACGTCCGCCACGACGTCGACGAGTTCGGGGTCGCTGTCGGCCCGGGGGGATTCGCTGACGACGTCGACGTCGACGTCACATCCGTGCATCTCGGCGGCGGCTTCGAACGTCCGCGTCAGGCGGGATTTCACGTACTCCTTGAGTTCGGTCGTCTCGCCGCGCGCCTCCGCCTCGACGTGTGCAGTCTCGGCGATGACGTTGCTCGCGGTCCCGGCCTCCGCCCTCCCGAGGTTCACCCGGGTCATGCCGTCGGAGTGACGGGGAATCGCGTAGGCGTTCTGGATGGCGGTGCCGAGCGCCTGCATCGCGTTGTCGCCCTCCTGGGGCGCTTTGCCCGCGTGCGCGGACGTTCCCGTGAACGTCGCATCGACGTGGCACATGGCGAGTGGGCGCTCGATACCGGCGACGACCTCGCCCGTCGGGTGGTCGAGACCGACGTGGACCGCGAAGAGGTAGTCGAGGTCGTCGGCGAACCGACTCTCGGCCATCGGACGACCACCGCCGGACACCTCCTCTGCCGGCTGGAAGAAGACGACGAGTTTCCCGTCGAAGTCGCTCGCTTTCACGGCTTCGAGGGTGGCGAGACCCCACGTCATGTGTGCGTCGTGGCCGCAGGCGTGCATCGTCCCCTTCCGTTCCGACCGGAACCCCTCGGCGGCGGGCGCGTGGTCGTCCGCCGTCGACTCCTCGATGAACAGGGCGTCGATGTCGACCCGAAGGCCGACGACCGGCCCGGGACCCTCGTCGAGGACGGCGACCGCTCCCGTGTGTCCGCCTTCGATTCGGTCGAGGAGGTCCGGATCGGCGCCGCGTTCGAGCGCCCGCTCGTACCAGCGGTCTACGTCGTCGTCTTCGGGGACGGCCATGCGGTCTTCGCCGTCGTACGCCTCGGTTCCGACGGCGAGTTCGTCGACGCCGATAGCGTGCAGTTCTTCGACGAGGCGGTGCGTCGTGTAGAATTCGCGCCACGCCGGTTCCGGATACCGATGGAACTCGCGTCGTACGTCGGAGAGTCGCTCCTGTATCGACTCGGCCATGCGTGGCGCTGACACTCTCCAACCACTTAATTGTAAACGCTTTTCGTTGATAGTGGTTACACAAAAGGACTAAGTTGGGCTGTCACAATCCTTCGACCATCGATTCGCGTCCGCCGCGCGATGGTGAGAGAATGAGTGTGAACCCAGATATCGTCGTCCTCCGCGAGGGGACGGAAGGACTCTCGATGGAATCGTACGCCGAGGAACTACGCGAACGTCTTCCCGACCGGACGGTCGCACTCGCCCGGACGCCGAAACAGGAGCGCGAACTCGTCGCGGACGCACGGGTCGTCACCGGAATCACCGTGGACGAGGACCTGCTCACCCGCGCCGAGCGACTCGAACTGTTCGCGTGTACCTTCGCCGGGACCGACCACGTCCCGATGGACGCTTTCGCCGAACGCGGCGTCGCCGTGACGAACGCCGGAGGCATCCACGCGCCCGGAATCGCCGAACAGGCCGTCGGCAACGTGCTCGTCTTCGCACGTCGCCTCCACGAAGGATGGCGACGCAAGCAGCGCGCCGAGTGGCGACATTTTCAGTCGGGCGAACTCACCGACAGCACGGTCACCGTCGTCGGTCTCGGCTCCATCGGCCAAGCGGTCGTCCAGCGTCTCCAGGGGTTCGACGTCGAGACCATCGGCGTCCGGTACACGCCGGAGAAGGGCGGCCCGACGGACGAAGTCGTCGGCTTCGAGGAAGACGCCATCCACGACGCCTTCTCGCGAAGCGAGTACGTCGTCGTCGCCTGTCCGCTCAACGAGATGACCCGCGGGCTCGTCGGGGAGTCCGAGTTCGCGACGATGCCGACGGACGCCGTGCTGGTCAACACCGCACGCGGCCCCATCGTCGATACCGACGCACTCGTCTCCGCACTGCGGTCGAACAAGATCCGCGGGGCGGCACTCGACGTTACCGACCCCGAACCGCTCCCGGCAGACCACCCGCTCTGGAACCTCGAGAACTGCCTCGTCACACCCCACACCGGCGGCCACACGCCGCGACACTGGGAACGGCTCGCCGACATCGTCGCAGCGAACGTCGAACGGCTCGACACCGGTGAGACGCTGGAGAACCAGGTGCTCGCGCCGAAATCCGACTGACGAGACGATGGCATCACAGGACCCCAGACCCGCCCGCGAACGGGCGGACGTGGACGCAGACGCCGACCCTGCCGGCGACCCCGCGGACGACCCGCGAGCCGATTACGACTACGCGGGCGGCGACGTGACACGTCCGGGTCTCGTCGCTGACCTCAGCGACCGCGTCGAAGGCGAGGTTCGGTTCGACGAGTACACCCGCCAACTCTACGCGACGGACGCCAGCGCCTACGAGGTGACGCCCGTCGGCGTCGTCTTCCCGGAATCGACCGCGGACGTGGCGGCGGTGATGGAGTACTGCGCCGAGCGCGAGATACCCGTCCTCCCCCGGGGCGGTGGCACGAGTCTCGCCGGCCAGGCGGTCAACGAGGCGGTCGTCCTCGACTTCACGGACGCTATGGACGGCGTCGTCGACGTCGACCCCGACGAACGACGAGCGCGAGCGCAGGCCGGGACCGTCCTCGCCGAGTTGAACGCGACGGTCGCCCCGCACGGGTTGAAGTTCGCGCCCGACCCGGCCGCCGGGAATCGAAGTACGCTCGGCGGCGCTATCGGGAACAACTCGACCGGAGCGCACTCGTTGAAGTACGGCAAGACCGACGCCTACGTCGAAGAAGTGGAGGTCGTACTCGCCGACGGCACGGTGACGACGTTCGGCGAGGTGACGCTGGACGAACTCGAAGTGCGCGCCGACCCGGAGGGCGACCGCGAAGCGCAGATACACGACGCGCTCCGCCGCGTCGTCGACGGGGAGGCAGACGCGGTCCGGGAGGCGTTTCCCGACCTGAAGCGCAACGTCTCGGGATACAACCTCGACCGACTGGTCGCGGAGGCCGACGACGGAAGCGTCAACCTCGCTCGCGTCTTCGCCGGAAGCGAAGGAACGCTCGGCGTCGTCACCGAAGCCACCGTCTCGCTCGAACCGATCCCCGAGACGAAGTCGGTCGCCCTCCTCACGTACCGCGACCTCCTCGACGCGATGGCCGACGTAGACGCCATCGTGCGCGACCACGACCCGGCCGCCGTCGAAGCCGTCGACGACGTGTTGCTCGACCTGGCACGAGAGACCGACGAGTTCGCGGAGGTCGCCGCGCGACTCCCGGAGGGGACCGAGACGGCGCTGCTCGTCGAGTTCTACGCCGACTCGGACGACGAACGACGCCGGAAGGTCGCGGACCTCGTGGCCGACCGCGTCGACGACCCCACCACAGCCGACACCCGCTCCGGTGATTCCGACGGAGCCGACCGGTCGGGTGCGTTTGCGGCGCTAGAAGCGTACGAGGACGACGAACGCGAACAGCTGTGGAAGCTCAGGAAGAGCGGAATGCCCATCCTGCTCTCCCGGACGTCCGACGCGAAGCACATCAGCTTCATCGAGGACACCGCCGTCCCGACCGAACATCTCGCCGACTACGTCGCGGACTTCCAGGAGGTGCTCGAGGACAACGACACGTTCGCCAGCTTCTACGCCCACGCCGGCCCCGGATGCATGCACATGCGACCGCTCGTGGACACGAAGAGTCCGGCGGGAGTGAACCAACTGGAGAACATCGCGGACGGGGTGACCGACCTCGTGGTCGAGTACGGCGGCAGCGTCTCGGGCGAGCACGGCGACGGCCGGGCGCGCACCCAGTGGAACCGGAAGCTGTACGGCGAGCACGTCTGGGAGGTGTTCCGGGAGCTCAAGACGGCGTTCGACCCCGACTGGCTGTTGAACC
>QNGA01000012.1 GCA_003298465.1 halophilic archaeon
CGGCGGGGCGACACCCGTACCCATCCCGAACACGGAAGTTAAGCCCGCCTGCGTTCCGGCCAGTACTGGAGTGCGCGAGCCTCTGGGAACACCGGTTCGCCGCCTCCCACTCATACCACAGCCCACGACCAGCGCGTGCTGGCCGTGGGCTTTTTGCATGTATAACGAGCGATGAACTGTCTGAGACCGCTATATTTATGCGGTCGAAAGCAGTAGACGAAGGTGCGCCAAGGTGGCAGAGTCCGGCCGAACGCAGCGGCCTGCAGAGCCGCCTACCGCCGGTTCAAATCCGGCCCTTGGCTTGGTACGATTCTCTCACGATCCCGAGACGACCAGAGATTTCACCGCCATCGGCGGTGACGGTGGCAGTAACCGGAGACGTCTCGGGGGTATCGTTCAGAACGCGACGTCCGGATTTCCACGGGCGCTCGGTCACGCCATCGACGAGCGGTCGCTGTCGACGCTCGCCGTGTCGTCCACCGGTCTTCGGTGCCGGTCGGTTCTCGCATCGCCTCACGGAATCGAAGGTTAATCGAGCGCGGAAGCGTGCTCTAACGCGGCGTGACCTACTGGTTCCCGATCGTTCTCGGTGGCGGTGCGACGTTGTTGCTCGAAGCGGAGGGTCGCCGTCGGTAACGTAGCGGTCGACGAACGCGGCGTTCCCTTCTCGTGCGCCGGCCGATGAATGTGGCGCGTCGCCGGTCGAACGTCAGAGGTGCGTATAACTTGCCGGCCGTCGTCGCGTATCGGGGATGACGACCGTCCCCGAGGACACGACCCCTCAGTCGGCGACAGTCCCATGGCGTTCCACCACGGTCCAGGTCGTGCTCGCGAGCACGTTCCTCGCGCCGCTCGGCGTGCCGCTCATCAGTCCCGCACTCCCGGTCGTCCGGGATCAGTTCGGCATCACGGACGCGACGGCGAGTCTGCTTATCTCCGTGTACTTCCTCACCGGCATCGTCCTCTCGCCGCTCATCGGGATGCTCGCGGACCGCGTGGGACGGCGGCGGGTACTCGTCGTCTCGCTGTTCGCCTTCAGCCTCAGCGGGGGCGCGCTCGCGTTCGTCGGAAGCTTCGACCTCCTGCTGGCCATCCGACTCGTCCAGGGGACGGCGGCGGCCGGCATCTTCATCGCCACGGTGACGCTCATCGGCGACGCTTTCTCCGACGTGCAGCGCAACGCCGTGCTGGGGGTCAACAACGCGATGCTGTCGGCCGGCGCGGCGGCCTACCCGCTGGTCGGCGGGGCGCTCGTCGCCGTCGCGTGGAACGCGCCCTTCCTGGCGTACTTCGCCGGCCTCCCGGTGGCGGTGTTCGCGTTCCTGACGCTGGAGGAACCGGTCACCGACCGCGAACCGCGGCGGCTCGTCTACATTCGGAACGCTCTCTCCACGCTCTCCGGGCGCTCGACGGCCGTCTACTTCGGGAGCGCGTTCGCGACCGAGGTGTTGCTGTTCGGGTCGGTGCTCACCGCGCTCCCGTTCCTCCTGACGGCCCAGTACGGCCTCTCGCCGGTCGGCATCGGCCTCGTCGTGACCGCGGCGGAGGTCGTCTCCATCGTGGTCTCCTCCCAGAACGGACGGCTCGCGCGCTCGCTCTCGAACCGTCTGCTCGTCGCCGGCGGCTTCGCCTCCTTCGGCATCGGACTCGTCGGCACGTGGCTCGCACCCACGGCGCTGTTCGTCGGCGTCGCGGTGACGTTCGTCGGCGCGGGGCTCGGGCTGAGCATGCCCTCCGTCGACGCGGCCATCAGCGGACTGGTTTCCGACCGCTACCGGGCCGGCGCGCTGAGCATCCGCAACAGCACGACGTTCCTGGGGCGGTCGCTCGGCCCCGTCCTGTTCGCCGGACTGGCGCTGACGACCGGTTACCGGCCGCTGTTGCTCGGTGCCGGACTCGCCGCGTTCGCGTGGAGTCTCGTCGTGCTCCTCGCTACCCGGTAGCTCGCGGACCTCCTCGCCTCGGGACACAGACCGACGTCGACGCCGGCGGGAACTCGCGTCGGTCGCGCGTCGCCGGGGTCACTCCCGTCGGTCGACGGCGACCGGTCGGCCGACGTCGGCGCTCTCGTACAGCGCGTCGATGACGGCCAGGTTCCGGACCGCCGCCGCGCCGTCGGTCCGCGGCCGTTCGCCCGACTCGACGTAGTCCGCGAACCGCTCCACCTCGCGGCGGTACTGGTCGGTCGGATCGAACGTCTCCGTGACGCGGCGGCCGTCGACGGCGTACGCCAATTCCGTGCCGTCGTCGCCGCGTGGGACGAACGCCTCGGGGGCCTCCAGCCAGCCGTTCGTCGCCTCGACGCGGTACCGCTGGACGTCGCTCGTCGTGAACCCGGCCGATATCTCGGCGGTGGCGCCGTCGCCGTATTCGAGTATCGCGGTGAGTTCCGTGTCCACGCCCGCGCCGAACGTGTCCGCGGTCGTGGCGTAGGCGCGCTCCGGTTCGCCGAGGAAGAGCCGAGTGGCGTCGACGGCGTAGCAGCCGACGTCCATCAGGCAGCCCCCGGCGAGGTCGGGGTCGAGTCGGACGTCGTCGGGGTCGTCCATCGGGAACTGGAACGTCGCCGTCACCGAGCGCACGTCGTCCAGGTGCTCGCGGACGACGCGGGCCGCCCGGAGCGTTCGCGGGTGGTAGCGGTACATGAACGCCTCCATGAGCGTCACTCCCCGTTCCTCGCAGTGGGCCTTCATCTCCCGTGCTTCGTCGGCGTCGACGGCCAGCGGCTTCTCGCAGAGGACGTGGTGTCCGTGGTCGGCGGCCTTCTTCGTCCACTCGGCGTGGAGCGCGTTCGGCAGCGGGTTGTAGACGGCCTCGACCGCTTCGTCGGTGAGCAGCTCCCCGTAGGAGCCGTAGGCGCGCTCGACGTCCAGTTCCTCGGCCGTGGTCGTCGCCCGCGACGCGTCGCGCGAGGCGATGGCGACGACCTCGTGCTCGGAGTCCTGGATGGCCGGGACGACCGCCTTCGTGGCGATGTTCGCCGTGCTGACGACGCCGAAGTTCATGGGTTCGCTTCGCCCCCCGTGGTAAAGAAGTCGCGGGCTGGTCGCGGCGCCGGGCGTTCGTTTCGACTGCCCGTCCCGCCGTCGATTGGAACCCAAACATTCCCGTAGTTCCAGCCCCTACTTCGAACAAGTAACCATTATGACCGAGACCACGACCGACGATACCCTGAAATCGCGGGTCGAGACCTGGCTCGCCGGCCAGATGCCTATCATCCAGATGCACGGCGGCACCAGCGCGGTCCAGAAGGCCGACCCCGAGGACGGCGAGGTGGTCGTCGAACTCGGCGGCGCGTGCAGCGGCTGCTCCATCAGTCCGCGCACGACCCAGAACATCAAGGTCGACCTCGCGAAGGAGTTCGACGAGGTCGACGAGGTCGTCGTCCGCGTCGCCGACGACGGCGGCGACTGGGCCCCCGACCAGGCCGAGAGCATCATGGGCATCGACCGCAACGAGGGCGGTCGCGGCGGCCGCGGCGAGGGCTCGCCGAACAGCGACCATCTCTAACGACCTTTTCCGACGACGTCGCGGGGTGGCACGCGCCTGACGGTGTGGCCATCCGGTAGGCTCCCCGTAAAAGCTCGACCAAAAGCGCCGGAAGACGCGCCGCGTCGTCCGAGCCTTCGTTCGCTGCGCTCACGAAGACACAGCGCTCGTTCGGGCTTCGCTCACTCGCGGCGAGTTTCCTAACCCTCTAGCTGCTGGTCGGCAGGCGCGACACCCGCCGGACAGTCGGTCGGCGCGAAACTGCCGGTCGGTTGGCCCGCCGTCTCCGGTCGATTACTCCCGACGCGCGACTTCGTGCCGACCGAAGCCGTAGCGCAGGCGGTTGGCGAGTCGTCGGGAGAACCGACCCTCCTCGCCCGCGCGACTGCCGAACCGCTCCGTGAGCGCCTGGTAGATGAGCGGGAGCGGAACCTCCTGTTCGAGCGCCTCCTGGACCGTCCAGGTGCCCGTCGACCCGCCGGCCACGTGGTCGGCCACGTCGCCGAGGTCGGTGCCCTCCTCGCGGAACGCCTCCTCGCAGAGTTCCAGCAGCCACGAGCGGATGACCGCGCCGTTGTTCCACGTCCGGGCGACCGCTTCGAGGTCGAGGTCGTACCGGCCGCGGTGCAGGAGTTCGAACCCCTCGCCGTACGCCTGCATCAGCGCGTACTCGACCCCGTTGTGGACCATCTTCACGTAGTGGCCCGACCCGGCGGGACCCATGCGGTCGTGGCCCGCCGGCCCGGTGGCGACGGCGTCGAAGACCGGTTCGAGTTCCGCGTAGGCCCACTCGGGGCCCCCGACCATCAGCGAGAAGCCGAGTTCCGCGCCCGCGGGGCCGCCGCTGGTGCCGCAGTCGAGGTACGCGGCGTCGGTCGACTCCGCCCGTCGCACGGAGTCCTCGAAGTGGGAGTTGCCGCCGTCGACGACCACGTCGTCGGCGTCGAGGTGCGAGGCGAGGTCGTCGAGCGCGGCGTCGACCGGGTCGCCCGCGGGGACCATCAGCCAGATTCGCTTCTCCTCGCCGAGTCGCTCCGCGAGGTCGGTCACGGAGTCCGCGGGGGTCGCGCCCGCGTCCGCGGCCGCCGCGACCGCCGCCTCGTCCAGGTCGAACGCGACCACGTCGTGGCCGGCTTCGAGCGTCCGATCCACCACGATACGTCCCATGCGGCCCAGTCCGATGACGCCCAGTTGCATGTCCGGAGACTCCGCGCCGCAGGTGGTAGTGGTTGCGGTTCGGGTCGCCGATCGTGTCGCCGGCCCCGCTCCGGGAGAGTATCGACGGCCTATCGGTCCGTCAGGTTCCCCCTGACGTCGGCCCCGCTCCGGAGTAGACGACTCATAACAATCGGCCGTCCGCCGGAAGTGCGACGCGATGAGACGCCACGAGAACCCCGAACCGTCGATACGACGACGAGAACGGCGGTCCACGAAACCGGAAAGCACCTCCATCGACGACGATAGGCGTCCGGTCGCGAGAGCCGGCGTCTCGACGCGGTCGCCGTAATGGTCGGCATCTGCGGCGTACTCGGGCGGGACGCCGACGTCGCTCCCCTGGTGGCGGACCTGGTCTGGGCGGACGGACAGCGGTCGTCGACACACGACGGCGACCGCGTCGCCGTCCACGCCTCCACCCACCCCCTGCTCGCTGCGGCTCCGGTCCGCGAGGTCGACGACGACACGCTCCTCTGGCTCGTCGGCGAGGCGTACGGGTTCGACGACGGAACCCGGTACGCTCCCCGCCCCGACGGGATGGACTGCGTCGAGTACTGCGCGCGTCGCTACCGCGACCACGGCGTCGACTGCTTCGCGGGGCTCAACGGGAGCTTCGTCGGCGTCGTCTACGACCGGTCCGAGGCGACGGTCCACGTCGCGACCGACCGCCTCGGCACCAAGGCCGTCTTCCGCGCGCGACCGGACGGCGACCGGTTCCTGTTCTCCACGAACGTCCAGTCGCTGCCGCGCCACCCGTCCTTCGAGACGGAGTTCCACCCCCAGTACGTCTACGAGTACCTGGCGTACAAGCGGTCGTTCGGCGTGACGACGCCGCTGAAGGGCGTCGAGAAGCTGCCGCCCGCGACGGTGACCACCGTCGACCTCGACTCGATGTCGGTCGAGCAGGAACGGTACTGGGAGCCGATATTCGACCCGCTGGACCGACCGTTCTCGTACTTCGTCGACCGGTTCACGCGGACGTTCCGGACGGTCATCGACGAGTGGACGCGCGACGACGTGGACTACGGCGTCCTGCTGAGCGGCGGCAGCGACTCCCGCCTCGTGCTCGCCGCGCTCGGCGAGGACGCCACCGCGTTCCACATGAACGACTGGCTGAACCGGGAGGCGCGAACCGCGGCCGCCGCCGCCGACGAGGTCGGGGCGCGGTTCGAACTGCTGGAGCGCGGCCGGGAGTACCAGTGGTCGGCGCTGGAACGCAACGCGCCGCTGTCGAACTTCGATGGCTGGTTCAGTCAGGCCCGGACGACCGGGTTCGCGGCGACGCTGACCGACGAGGTCGACGCCCTCCTCTCCGGCATGTACGCCGACACGCTGTTCAAGGGCCACGGCATCCCGACGCCGGCGGTGTCGCTCGGGGCGCTCGGCACGCTCCACCCCCCGGTCGAGGACCGGGTCGAAACCGTCGAGGAGTTCGTCGACCACTACGCCAGGGACCTGCCGGCGTACGTCGACGATTCGGTCTCGCTGCGCGAGATACTGGCCGACAACGTCCGGTACGACGGCGAGTCCGTCGACCACCACGGCGTCGAGTACGACTCGGTCCGCGAACTCGTCCTCTGTAGCGAGTACTATCCCCTGTCGAACGACACCGAACAGATATTCACGAACAGCGCGATGCAACTGCTCCCGTACCGGTCGCCGTTCCTCGACGACCGACTCGTCGACCTCCACCTCCGGATGCCGATACGGTATCGGCTCCGGCGCAACGTCGTCAACCGGGCGCTCGAACGACTCGCCCCGAACCTGGCCGAACTCCCCCACGGCGAGTCGCGCGTGCCCCTCGACTACCCCCACCCCGCCTACTTCCTCGCCGAGAACGCCGTCGCGTTCTGGCGGCGACACGTCCGGTCCGACCGGCAGTCGGAGCCCCACCTCACCGAGGGACCGTGGACGGACGTCGGTGAACTCCTCCGGACAGACGACGAGGCCGTCGAGCGACTCGACGACCGCGGGGACCTGGTGGCCCGGCTCCCGTTCCTGTCGCGGTCGGGCGTCGAGGAGTGCTACCGGAACCACCTGGCGGGCGCGGACAACACCACCGAACTCTACACGCTCCTGACCCTGCTCGAACTACCGGTGACGGAGTACCTGGCGAGCGAGGGCGAGTCCGTCGAGGCGGCTCCGACTCCATCGACCGACGCGAGGATGCGGTGAGCGACGCGCCGCCTCGCGCTACCGCCTGCGCGACCGCCAGCGCTCGACTCCCGCGCCGACCAGCGCGAGCAGGCCTGCCGCGAGGAGGAACAGCCGTTCCGCGAGTCGGTCCGGCCCGACGTACTTCGCCATCGAGACGGCCCACGCGGCGCGCTCGCGGACGACGCCGGCGTCGCTCGTCCGGTTCGGAATCCCGGCTTCGCGGGCCGTGGGGCCGTCGCTCCCCTCGCCCGGCAGGCGGTCGGCCTCGTAGGGGAGTCCGCCGGTCTCGACCGCCCAGACGACCTCGCCGTCCTCGTCCACCTCGACGACGCGGTCGTTGTACGAGTCGGCGACGAGCGTGTGGCCGTTCGCGAGGCGGTCGGCGTCCCGCGGCCAGTCGAAGGTCGCGCTGCCGCCGTACTTCCAGACGACGTCTCCCTCCCGGTTCAGTTCGACGACGCGGTCGTGTTCGCTGTCCGCGACGAGCAGCGTCCCGTTATCGAGGGTGTCCGGGTTGTGCTGCTCGTGGAGCACGTCGCCGCGCTCGTGGAAGTCGTCGGGGCCGACGACGGGGTCGACGCGGACCGACCCGTTCCCGCCGCCCGCTCCCCGCTCGACGTGCAGGTCGACCACCGTGTCGAAGTTCCGCAGGCTGACCCGGAAGGTGTCGGGGCCGACGCGGTCGACGTCGTTCATGTGCGTCCAGTCGCCCTCCGGCCCCATCCCCTCGGGGCGCTCGTAGCGGTCGGTGGCGTTCCACTGCCAGAGGACCTCCTTCGAGCGGTTCACGGCGAACACGCGGTCGTTGCCCATGTCGACGAGCACCCAGCGCGGCTCGCCGTCGACGGTGTAGCGGTCGGCGTCGTGGAGTTCGTGCGCGTGGAGCTTCGCGTCGAACCACGCGTACTCCCACACCGTCTCCTTTGTCTCCCTGTCGACGATGCGCAGCGAGTTGCGAACGCAGTTCTCGTGGCCGTCGTTCCGGAACCGATCCGGACACTTCCCGTCGGGAATCTCGTCGGCGACGGCGACCTGGACGCGACCGTCGCCGAGCGCCTCCACGTCGAACACGTCGTCGGCCTTCGCGTACTCCCAGACCACCTCGCCGCCGGGCGTCACCTCGATCACCTTCCCCTCGTGTTCGTACCCTTGGAGCGCGATCAGGGTGTTGTTCCGCGGCCGGTCGTCGTCGACGGCGAGCCGCGGCTCCGCGGGGGCGGCGAGCGCGCCGACCGCGGCGACCGCCAGCAGCGCGACGCCGAGCACGGCGAGCAGCTTCGCGCGACGACCGGGAACCGCCAGCCACGCCAGCGCGGAGGACACGTCCGGGGACACGCACGGCGGTTCGGAGAGGTCGGAGAAATGTGGTTCGGTTCCGCGCAGCGACCGCGTGTCGCCCGTTCCCGGACCACCAGCTAGCACGCGACAGACCTGTCAGCTTCCGAAACTACTTCACCGGCGGGTCGCCGAAAGCGGTGTAATGAGTTACCGCATCGGCCTCGTCGGCAAGCCCTCAGTGGGCAAGTCGACGTTCTTCAACGCCGCGACGATGAACGACGTGCCGGAGGGCGCGTACCCGTTCACGACCATCGACCCCGCCGTCGGCGAGGCGTACGTCCGCGTCGACTGCGCCGCCCCCGAGTTCGAGGAGACCTGCACGCCGAACGTCGGCTTCTGCGAGGACGGGACCCGCTACGTCCCGACGAAGCTCGTCGACGTGGCCGGCCTCATCCCCGGCGCCCACGAGGGCAACGGCCTCGGCAACCAGTTCCTCACCGACCTGAACGAGGCGGACGTGCTCGTCCACGTCGTCGACTTCTCCGGCCGGACCGACCTCGAAGGCGAACCGACCGAGGACCACGACCCCCGCGACGACATCGACTTCCTCGAACGCGAACTCGACATGTGGTACCTCGAAGTGCTGGAGAAGGGCATCGAGCGTTACCGCACGGGCTACGACGGCGGCGAGGACGACATCGAGGCGGACCTCGCCGAGCAGATGTCCGCGTTCCGAACGAACGAGGACGAGATAAAGCAGGTGATACTCTCGCTCGGTCTCGACCTCGACCCCGACGCGTGGGACGAGGACGACCGGGCGGCCCTCGCCCGCGAGATACGCAAGCGCACGAAACCGATGGTCGTCGCCGCGAACAAGATGGACACGCCCGAAGCCCGGGCGAACTACGAGGCCATCCGGAACGACCCCGACTACGACCACCTGACCGTCGTTCCGGCGAGCGCGCACGCCGAGAAGGCGCTGAAGACCGCCGCCGAGCGGGACGTCGTCGACTACGACCCCGGGGACGGCGAGTTCACCATCGAGGACGACGTGAGCGACGAACAGGAACAGGGACTGGAACAGATTCGGGAGTTCGTCGACGAGTTCGGCGGGACGGGAGTCCAGACGGCCCTCGAAACCGCACTGTTCGACGTGCTCGACCTCGTCGCCGTGTTCCCCGGCTCCGCCAACGGGTCGAAGAGCGAGAAGGGCGTCTTCCGCGACTGCTTCCTCCTGCCAGAGGGGTCGACCGCCGAGGACTTCGCGTACCACCTCCACGGCGATATCGGCGAGGGCTTCCTGCACGGCATCGACTGTCGCAGCCAGCGCCAGGTCGGGGCCGATTCGGTGCTCGACCACCGCGCGGTCGTCGAAATCGTCTCGACGAACCAGTAGCCCACTCCTCTCCCGGCGGCACCGTTCCGACGCGTTCGTCCGCCGACTGCACCTGCCACGCCAGCGCCCCTTCGCCGCGAGTACCGAGGAAGCGTCCGGGTCAGGGCGCCGCGCGCAGGACGTACGCCACCAGGCTCGCACCGACCATCCCGCCGGCACCGACGCTCCCGATCACCGTCATCGCACGGCGGGAGTCCGCCTCCGTCCAGTTCGTCGCCGTATCCATGTGGTCCTGCATGTGCTCGATGGCTTCGCCCGCGAACACCGACCCGGACCATCCGAGCAGCGCGAACCCGAACCCGAGCGCGCCGAGCGCGAACACCTTCCGGGTGGCGAACGCCGTCGTCTCGCCGGCAGCGAGCGCGAGCACGACGCCGCCGACGCTCAGCGCGACTCCGAGAAGGCCGAACCGGGCGACGAAGCGGACGCGCGGGCGGAGATACTCGTCGACGAACGCCATCAGTCGACGGCTTCTCGCATCCGCGGGTCGAGCGCGTCACGCATGCCGTCGCCGAGCAGGTTGAATCCCAGCACCGTCACGGCGAGGAACAGTCCCGGGAAGAACGACCACCACCATATGCCCGAGAGCAGGCCGTTGTTGACGCCGTTCGACAGCATCAGTCCCCAGGACGGCGTCCCGGAACTCGCGCCGAAGCCGAGGAACGACAGCGCCGCGAGGTCGATGATAGCGAGCCCAAAGTTGAGCGTACTCTGGACGGTGATGGGGGCGAGCGAGTTCGGCAGGACGTGACGGACGAGCACGCGCGGGTTCTTCGCGCCGAGCGCCACCGTCGCGTCGATGTACTCGTCTTCGAGCACTTTCAGCGCCGCGCCACGGACGACGCGCGCGAACCGCGGCGTGTACACGAGCGTCAGCGCGACGACGGCCCGCCAGAGGCCCCAGCCCTCGGGGAAGATGGCGACCAGCGCGAGCGCCAGCAGCAGCGCGGGGAACGCCAGCAGCACGTCCATCGAGCGCATGATGACGTTGTCCGTGATGTCGCTGTAGTAGGCCGCCATGATGCCGAGACCGACGCCGAGAACGGTCGACGCGCCGACCGTGATGGTGCCGAACTTCAGCGCCAGCCACGCGCCGTACAGCACCCGCAGGAAGATGTTCCGGGCCTGCACGTCGGTCCCGAACGGATACTCACAGGACCCCGCCGACGCCAGGATGTTCGGCAGCGTCCGAGCGCCACAGGGGCCGCTCAGCGAACTGGCGGACCCGAAGTTCGAGGCTGCGAGTTCCCCCATGTTGAGGAACACGCGGGCGTACACCCCCGTGACCGTCATCAGTCCGATGATGGCCAGGCCGATGATTGCGAGACGGTTCGACAGGAGTTCCGAGAGGAACGGCGACGCGCGGAGGCGTCTGAGCAGTCCGCGCCTCTCCGTCACCTCGTCGCGTTCGGTTTCCGTACTCATCGATGGAGCCTCCGAGCAGTAGCCGACCGGGGTGGGACAGTGACGTTCATTGTTCTATCCGGGGGTCGAGGTAGGAGTAAGTGATGTCGACGCCGAGGTTCACCAGCGTGAACAGGAACGCGAACGTCAACACGGTCCCCTGTACCACTGGGTAGTCGCCGACCTGGATCGCGTTGACCAGCAGCCGACCGATGCCCGTGATGCCGAAGACGGTTTCGGTCAGGACCGCCCCGCCGAGCAGGGAGCCGAACTGGATGCCGATGACGGTAATGACGGGAATCATCGCGTTCCTGAAGCCGTGTTTCAGCGTCGTGATCTTCTCGCCCTGCCCCTTCGCGCGGGCAGTCCGCATGTAGTCCTGGCGGACGACCTCGAGCATCGACGAGCGCATCATCCGGGAGATGAGCGCCATCGAGTAGATGCCGATGACGAGACTGGGCAACATGAGGTGGCGCGCCGCGGAGAAGAACGCGTCGAAGTTGGCCGTGAGTAGCGAATCGAGCGTGACGAGTCCCGTGATTCGCTGGACCGTGTACTCCGTCGCGATGCGCCCGCTGGTCGGCAGGACGCCCAGAACCTGGGCGAATAGCAGGATGAACAGCGGTCCGCTCCAGAAGATGGGCACGCTGATGCCGGTGAGCGCGCCGATGCGGGTCACGTGGTCGGTCAGCGTGTTCTGTTTGACCGCGCTGAGAATCCCGAGCGGAATCCCGAACAGGATACCGAAGAACTGGCCGTAGATCGCCATCTCCAGCGTGACGGGGAGCTTGTTCTTCAATACCGTGGTGACCGGCGTCCCCTTCCGGATGGAGTACGACTGGCCGAAGTCCAGTTGCACCGCTTCGACGAGGAAGCGGCCGTACTGGACGTACAGTGGGTCGTTCAACCCGAGTTCCCGCTCGACCTGCTTGACGAACTCCTCCGATGCCCGCTGTCCGGCGATGACCCGCGCCGGATTCCCGGGGGAGAGGTGGAGGATGGCGAACACCAGCGTCGCCACCCCCAGCAGCACCGGGACGAGTAGCAGGAGCCGCTTGAGGATGAACCGCTTGCTAATCATCACCTAAGCGCATGTGAGCGGCGGACAAAAAAGATACGTTCGCGTTCTACAGCTTGACCTGGTTGAGGAACGGCCCGCTAATCGGTGCGAGCGTGAAGTTCTTGACGTCGTTGTGGACGCCACGCATGGTCTCGGTGTGCGTGACGAACACCCACGGTGCCTCGTCGTGGGTTATCTTGCCGGCCTGCTTGTACAGCTCCTTGCGCTTGCCCTTGTCGTAGTTCTTCTGTCCCTTCTCGACGAGGTCCATGAACTCCGCGTTCGCCCACGCCGCGCGGTTGCTGGTGTTCTCCAGCTTGTCCCAGCTCACCCAGTCCTGGTCCTGCGGGGCGTCGGTCTGGGGGTGCAGGAGCGCGTAGTAGAAGTTGTCGGGGTCGGCGTTGTCGGTCATCCAGCCGAGGAAGCACGCGTCGTGCTTGCCCTTCCCGGTGTAGGTGAGGTAGGGATCCCACGACTGCTTGTTGATGCTGACGTTGATGCCGACCTCGTTGAGGTTGGACTTGACGGTGTTCGCGGTCTGCACCGGGGAGGGGAAGTACGGGCGCGGGTTCGTCATCGTCGCCAGTTCGAACTCGAAGCCGTCGCCGTGGCCGGCCTCTTCGAGTAGCCTCCTGGCTTTCTGCTTGTCGTGGGGGTAGGGGTCGAGGCTCTCGTTGTACCCCATTATGCCCGGCGGGAGCGGCTGGCTGGCCTGGACGGCCATCCCTTTGTAGATGTTCTCGACGATGGCCTTCGTGTTGATGGCGTGACTGATGGCTTTCCGCACCTTCTTCTTGCGGAACTCCTTCACGCGGCCCATGTTGAACGCCATGTAGCCGACGTTCATCCCTTCCTGCTTCTTCAGCTTCGCGTTGCCGGAGTTTTCGACCTGTTTCGCCGCCTGAACGCCCAGTCCGTCGACGATGTGCGTCTCGCCGTTGCCGAGCGACTGCGCGCGCGTGGAGTTCTGCTGGATCTCCTCGAAGACAACCTCGTCGACGTGCGGGCCCTTACCCCAGTAGTCGCCGTTGGCCTTCAGCCGGATCGTCCCGTTGCCCGAGTTCCAGTTCTTGAACTCGAACGCGCCGGTGCCGATCGGTTTCTTCCCGATGTTTCCGCCGTCGTTCTCGATCTGCTTCTTCGAGAGGACGGCCAGCGCGAACACGGCGAGGTTGGCGAGGAACGGCGCGTACTTCTGCTTGATGTCGAACGTCAGCTCGTACTTCCCGTTCTTCTTCACGTCCTTGACCTTGCCGAGGAGGTACGGTCCGTAGACGGACGCGTTGCTCTCGCCGACGTAGTGCTCGTACTCGCTGTCGAGGAACCGCCGGTAGGTGGCGATGAAGTCGTCGGCGGTGAACTCCTCGCCGTTGTGGAACTTCACGCCTTCTTGGAGGGTCAGCTTCGCCTGTTTGCCCTCGAGCTTGTACTCCTTGGCGAGCCCCTTCTTGAGGCTGGTCTTTCCGGGTTTGAAGTGGATGAGGCGGTCGAAAATCTGGTTCATCACCTTGGCGTCTTCGCCGCTCGTCGTCGCCTGCGGGTCGAGCGTCGACGAGTCCTTCCCACGGGAGTACGTGAGAGATCCGCCGCCATCGCCGCCGTTACCGCCGTCGCCCTGTTCGCCGCCGAGGCAGCCAGCAAGGGTCGCTGCGGCGGTCGCGCCGCCAGCGGCCTTGAGGAAACTGCGCCTGTCAGTTACGTTGTCACGTGACGCCATACGCCTGTGTGCACACATAGGATATATAAACATACCGGACCGGCATTTGGTAACCGTAACCACGGTGAGGGCGATGGAATTGGGATTCGAGCGGGATTCACTATCCGGTTCGCACGAAAAATGGTAGTCGGTAGCGCATGAACGCCGGTTATCCGCCGCCGCCGAGGGAGACGAGCCTGAGGAACGGACCGCCGATGACCTCGACCACGTACCCATCGACGCCGTTGCTGACGCCCCGGAGCTCTTTCGCGTGGTCCATGAACACCCACGGCGCTTCGTCGCGTGCGAGCTGTCCGGCCTGCCGGTAGAGGTTGGCGCGCTCCTCGGAGTCGTACGTCCGCTGTGCGCGCTCGGTGAGGTCCATGAAGTCGGTGTTCGCCCACGCGGCGACGTCGAGTGTGTTGAACCCTTCGGTGTCCCAGCTCACCCAGTCCTGGCCCTGGGGCACGTCGTCCTGCGAGACGCCCGGATGCAGCAACGCGAAGTAGAAGTTGTCGGGGTCGGCGTTGTCGGTCATCCAGCCGAGGAAACACGCGTCGTGCTTGCCCTGGTCCGTGTAGTCCAGGAACGGATTGAACGGCATCCGGTTGATGGTCACCGTGAGGCCGACGTCGGCCAGGTTCGACTTGACGACCTGTGCGGCCTGCTGTGGGTTCGGGTTGTACGTCCGCGGGTTCTGGAACGTCGCCAGTTCGAACTCGAAGCCGTCGCCGTAACCGGCCTCCTGCAACAGTTGCTGGGCGCGCTCCGGGTTGTACGGGTAGGGGTCGATATTCTCGTTGTACCCGAGCACGTTCGACGGAATCGGCTGGCTGGCCTGCTCGGCGATGCCACGGAAGATGTTGTTCACGATGGCCTCCGTGTTGACGGCGAGACTGATGGCCCGCCGCACCCGCCGGTCGCGGAACGGCTCGAAGTTCGCCATGTTGAACGCCATGTAGCCGATGTTGATGCCCGGCTTCTCCCGCAGTTCGGCGTTGTCCGACTGCTGGACGATCTGGGACGACTGCGCTCCGAGACCGTCGATGATGTCGGCCTCGCCCGTATCGAGCGCCTGCGCGCGCGTGGAGTTCTGTCCGATGGCCGTGAAGACGACTTCGTCGACCTGCGGACCCTCGCCCCAGTAGTCGTCGTAGGCCGAGAGGCGAATCTGCTGGTTGCCCTGGTCCCAGTTCTCGAACTGGAACGGGCCGGTGCCGACGGGCTGTTCGCTCAGGTCCTGACCGAGGTTCTGGATGGCCTGCTCCGAGAGCACGCTCGACGCGAACATCGCCAGGTTCCGGAGAAACGGCGCGTACCGCTGGTTCAGTTCGATGGTCAGGTTGAAGTCGCCGTCCTTGGACACGCTCTCTACCCAGTCGCCCAGCGTGAACGAACTGTACGCGGAGACGTACTCCTGTCCCGGGTAGTACTGGAAGTCCGGGTCGGTGAACCGCCGGAACGTGGCGATGAAGTCGTCGGCGGTGAACTGATCGCCGTTGTGGAACTGCACGTCCTCGCGGAGCGTGAGCGTCGTCGTGGTCTCCTCGAGGTTCCACTCGGTCGCCAACCCCGCAGTGAGCGACGATTCGCCCGGTTCGAACGCGATGAGGGTGTCGTACACCTGGTTCGTGACCTTCACGTCCTCTCCGCTGGTCGTCGCCTGCGGGTCGAGCGTCCCCGAGTCGTTGCCGCGCGCGTACGTCAGTAGACTGCCCTGCTGGCCGTCCTGTCGAGCGGCGTCGGTCCCACCCCCCGCGACCGGGGTCGCCACGGTCGCCGCGGCGGCCGCACCGCCCGCCGCTTTCAGGAAGCTTCGTCTCGTCGTCGTTGTGTCATTCGGTGTCATCCTCCGGAAACGTCAACGATAGTGGGCATAATACTGCCGGACCGGACAGTAACCTTCGGAGATAAGTTCAAATATATAACTTATCGGCATTCATTCCTGCTACCGGGTAGAAATAGCGCGAGATGGAGAGAGACCAACGCCGGAGCGAATCGGAACGCTACTCGGGCTGGTCGTAGAGGTGACACGCGGAGGGGTGGGCTTCGTCCTGCAGGACCGGGTCTTTCCGCTCGCAGACGCTCTCGAAGTGCTGGCGCAGCAGCGACGCGGCCGCCTCCCAGTCGCCGTCGGCGAGGTGGTCGAACGACTCCGCGACGATTTCGCGCGGCCGCCCGGTCGGTTCCACGTCGAACTGGTCCTCCCAGAGGGCAGCGCGGAACGCGTCGGCGGTGTGGCCGCCGTCCGCGGCAGTCGCTTCCCGCGTGGGTGCGTCGGCCCCGTCGGCTGCCGCCTCGCGGACCGCGTCGAGGTTGATGGCGCGGTCTTCGACGCGCTCGCGGTAGTCCATCACTTCGCGGTAGGCGTCCTGTTCCACGTCCATCCCTTCGGGCGGGATGATCTTCGGACAGCGCGTCCGGAAGTGACAGCCGGAGGGCGGGTTGATGGGCGACGGTACGTCGCCTTTGAGGATGACGCGGTCGTCGGTGTCCACGCGCGGGTCCGGCTCGGGAATCGCCGACAGCAACGCTTGCGTGTACGGGTGCTTCGGGTCGGCGAACAGTTCGTCCGTGTCCGCCACCTCGACGATTTCGCCGAGATACATCACGGCGACGCGGTCGGAGATGTGACGGACGACCGAGAGGTCGTGGGCGATGAACAGGTACGTCAGGCCGAACTCGTCCTGGAGGTCCTCCAGCAGGTTGAGAATCTGGGCCTGCACCGAGACGTCCAGCGCCGACACCGGTTCGTCGGCGACGATGAAGTCCGGGTCGACCGCGAGCGCTCGCGCGATGCCGACGCGCTGGCGCTGGCCGCCCGACAGTTCGTGTGGGTAGCGGTCGCGCTGGTCCGGGTCGAGGCCGACCGCCTCCAGCAGTTCCGTGACGCGCTCGCGGCGCTGTTCCTTGCGCGACCGGTCGTCGTCGGGGGCTTCCTCCGGCAGGTCGTGGATCTTCAGCGGCTCCGCTATCGTCTGGCTGACGGTCATCCGCGGGTCGAGACTCGACAGCGGGTCCTGGAAGATCATCTGCATCTCCTTCCGGAGGTCCCGGAGGTCGTCGCTGTCGAGGTCGGTCACGTCGGTCCCCGCGAACACGACGCGACCGTCGGTCGGCGTTTCGAGATGGAGAAGCGTCCGGCCCGCGGTCGACTTTCCGCAGCCGGACTCGCCGACGAGTCCGAGCGTCTCGCCCTCGTAGATGTCGAACGAGACGCCGTCGACCGCCTTGACGCTCCCGGGGTCGTCGCCGATCCACTTGTCCAGCAGGTCGTCGGCGCGCGAGAAGTGTTTCTTCATCCCGTCGGCGGTGACGAGTTCGTCGCCGGTTTCGTGGTCGGTCGTCGTGACGCTATCGTACTGTTCGGCGTACTCGCTCTCGTCGAAGTCCTCCAGCACGCACTTCGCGTGGTGGTCGACGTCGTCGGGGCCGTGCTGGAGGTGCGGAATCTCGCCCTGCCGACACTCCGGTTTCGCCCACGGACACCGCGGCGCGAAGTGGCAGCCGTCGGGCATGTCGATGAGGTCGGGGACGTTCCCCTCGATGGGCGTCAGGCGCTCTTTGTCCTCCTGCGGGATGGATTCGAGGAGCGCGTACGTGTACGGGTGGCTCGGATTGTGGAAGATTTCGTCGACGGGCCCGACCTCCACGAGGTCGCCCGCGTACATCACCGCGACGCGGTCGCAGGTTTCGGCGACGACGCCCAGGTCGTGCGTGATGAACAGGACGGACATGCCGAGTTCGTCCTGCAGGTCGTTGATGAGGTCGAGAATCTGGGCCTGGATGGTCACGTCGAGCGCCGTCGTCGGTTCGTCCGCGATGAGGAGCTTCGGCCGGCAGGCCAGGGCGATGGCGATGAGCACGCGCTGGCGCATGCCGCCGGAGAACTCGTGGGGGTACTCCTCGGTCCGCGACTCGGGTTCGGGGATGCCGACCTCCTCCAGCATGTCGATGGTCGCCTCGAACACCTCCTCGTCGAACTCGTCGCCGCCGATCTTCGGCAGTATCTCGCGTACCGCGTTCCACCAGTTGTCCTTCCGCTTCCCGCCGTGCTGGTGGAGTTGCAGGCTCTCGGCCACCTGCTCGCCGACGGTCAGCGCGGGGTTGAGTGAGGTCATGGGGTCCTGGAAAATCATCCCCATCTCGCCGCCGCGCATGTCCCGCATCGCCGACTCGGGCGCGTTCATGAGGTCGAGGTGCCCTTCCTCGATGGTGAGGAACGCGTCGTCGTCTGCCTCTCCGTCGACCGCGATTCCGTCGGGATACTCGCGGGCCAACCGAGCGGCGCGTTCCGACTCCGACAGGTCCGGGTCGTCGAGGAGTTCGTCGTCCGGGGCGCGCCTCCGGTCGACGGTCGCGCTCTCGACGACGACGAAGCCGTTCCGGGCGTCGGTCGCGACGCCCGACGGATACTTGCGCGCGAACCGGGCGACGGTCGCCGGGTCCTGGAACCGGATGTCGCCGGCCGCTATCTCTCCGGGGTCGTCGATGAGCTGCATCGCCGACAGCGCAGTGACGCTCTTGCCCGACCCCGACTCCCCCACGAGGCCGACCGTCTCGCCCTCCCGGATGGTCAGGTCGAAGTCGTCGACGGCTTTGACCGTCCCTCGCTCGGTGTTGAACTGCGTCTTCAGATCCGAGATCGATAGCAAATCGGTCACGATTATCTGGCTATGAACGGCGAGTAGGCAAAAATGGTTCGGTTCACCGTACCATACGGTGCGAAATCGGGCGAAAACGGCGACGTGCGTCGACCGGCGAGCGCGGCGAGTGGTTCGTTTCGCGCGGGCGCGACGGCGTTCGTTTTCGCCAGGTCGGGCGTTCCGCCGTCCGCCGCTTCGGACGTTCAAGCCGACCTTTCCCGCGTCAAGGGGAGCATACCGCACGAACGCTCTCCGCGGAGACGACCGACGGTCGACGTTTCCTCGTCTCCATCGTCGATTTCGCTCGCCCGCGAGACACTCTCCACAGGCGTTCGAGCGCCGCATCACCGTCTGCGCCGTATCGCTGGCCGTAACGAACGGAAATTTCACCGTACTATCTCACAACACCATCTTAAAACCGGCCAGATTGAAGGGAAGCGTTGAAGACGCTTCTGCCCATAAGGTGTTACGTATGTCTGAGGCACAGGCAGTGACCCTCACCTACGAGGATGGCACTCGCGCAGTCGAACTCGCTCGGGAGGCGGTCAATTCTTACGTGATAAACGGGCAACGCGAGCAGCCCGGGAGCATGCGTGAGGCGTTCTACGCGCGGACCGGCGTCTTCGTCCGCCTGGAGTCCACGCGGGGACGCGGAAGCCTGCGCGGGTGCGCCGGTGCCCACGAGACGAGCGAACAACTGGGCCACGTCATCGTCAACTCGGCCATCTCGGCGGCCAGCGACGACTCCTGCGGGTCGGAGGTCGAACCCGCGGAGCTCTCGAACCTCGAGATATCCGTGTTCGTCGTGGAAGACACCGTCCTGACCGACGACCCGGCGAACGACATCGAACTCGGCACGCACGGCGTCGCCGTCGAGGGGCGCGGCGAGCGCGCGTCGATGTTCCCGACGCTCCCCGTCGAGAACGACTGGAGCGCGTTCGAGTATCTGGACCGCACCTGCCGGAAGGCGGGGCTCCCGCGCGGCGCCTGGGAGGACGACGACGTCACCGTCCTCCTGGTCGACGGGCCGGTGTTCCGCGAGCGCGAACCCGAGGGAAGCATCGAGCGAATCTGACCCGTCTGCCCGCTACTCTCGAAAGTCGACTGCCGCCGCGTCGTCGAGCGCCCGTTCCGACGCCTCGTCCAGGTCGAACTCCCGGACGAGTTCGCCGTCGCGGAGCAGCGGTTCCAGGAGGGGTTCGCCGTCCGCCGGACCGTCGTGGCGCGCCAGACCGACGTGGTGACCGCCGTCGCTCGTGCGATACGCCTGTTTCTTCCCCGAGAGCTTGCCGCGCTTGGCCGCCGGCTCGCCGTCGACCGCCACGATGTCGAGCGCGAAGTCGACGGGCTCGGCGTTGCTGACGTGACTGCCGACGCCGAAGCCGTCCGCGACGTCCCGGAGTCCGCGCAGTTCCGTCGGACCGAGGCCGCCGCTCGCGAACACGTCCACGTCCTCGAATCCCCGGGCGTCGAGTTCCCAGCGCACCTCCCGGAGGATGTGCCGGAAGTCCCCCCGACGCGACCCGGTCGTGTCGATGCGGACGCTGTCGAGGTCGTCGCCGAGCGTCTCGGCGGCCCGTATCACCTCGTCCTTCTCGTCGGAGTAGGTGTCACAGAGCGCGACGCGCGGAACGTCCTGGGGAACCGCGTCGTCGAACGCCGTCCACGCGGCCTCCTGTTCGCCGAAGCAGATGACCAGCGCGTGCGGCATCGTCCCGCTGGCCGACCGTCCCAGCACTTCGCCGGCGGCGACGTGCGAGAACCCGTCGAGTCCGGCCAGCAGCGCCGACCGCTCGACCACCGCCGCGATGGAGGGGTGGACGTGGCGCGCGCCGAAACTCAGCACCTGCGAGTCGGGCGCGGCGACCCGTGCCTCCAGCGCGTTCGTCGCCATCCCCGATGCGTGCGATAGAAAACCCAGCAGTGACGTCTCGTACCGGGAGAACTCGCGGTACCGCCCCTCGACGGTGAGGACGGGACCGCCGTCGAACAGCCGTCCCTCGGGCATCGCGTCCACGTCGACGGGGAGTCCTTCGAGCAGGTGGGCGGCGTCTTTCAGCCCCGCCAGCACCTCGAACTCGCCGGTGGGGAACTGGTCGGCGGTCACCTCCGCGACGACGTGGGGGTTCCTGTCGGCCGCGTCGAGCGTCGTCTCCGTCCGCAGGAAGTAGGCGTCGGTCGCGCTTCCGTCTCGGATGGCGTCCTCGGGAATCACGTCGAACGGCCCGTTCCCCGGTTCGTCGGTCATGGTCGGGGCTACTCTCGGGCAACGCGATAAAGGTCCGGTTTCGAGGAGGGAGGGCCGCTTACCGTTTCGGCGCAGCGCCGGCGTGCACGTCCGAGAGGTCGCCGACGGACGGCGCGTTGACGATAACGACCGTATCACCCTTCTGCTGGACGTAGAAGGCGTCGTTGAAGCCGTTCTTCGCCGGAATCTCCCAGGTGTTCGCGCGACCGTCGACCTTCTTCGCGTCGCGATACTGGAGCAGACGCTCGTACGTGTCGACGAACTGCCGGGCGTCCTTCCTGGAGTCCCACTTCGTCTTGAACACGTAGCCGGTCTCGTTCGCCGCGGCCCGATCGTTCGTGTAGACGGCGATGCGGTCGCCGTCCCAGCCCGCCGACGGCTCGCTCCTGTAGTTCAGCGGGTCGAACTTCGCGGGTTCGCCGTTCTTCCTGTTGACGAACTTGCTGAACGGGATTATCTGGGTCTTCCCCTGGCTCTCGTAGGTCGGATAGGTGAACATCGACATGATGCCGGCCTCGCCGACCTTGGCGTAGTTCGGCCGTCCCTTCGGTTCGAGGCGCTGCCAACCGTTGCTCGTCGTGTCCCGGATGTTGACGTCGGCGGGCGCGTCCGTGCCGTACTTCTTCGGGTGGATGACCTGCTCGGTGCTGGCGGGCGGGTTCTGGTACAGGTCGTTGACGGCCTGCCAGCCTCCTTTCTGGCGGACGGACTTCACGAACGGCGGACCGTCGCTGTACGGCTGGAACTTCAGCAGGTACGGTCCGATGTTGGCGAGGTCGCCGCCCCCGCCCCCGTTACCTCCGTTCTGGGGGAGCAGACAGGTGCCCTTCCAGGCGTTCTTGCAGCGCTGTTCGTAGAGGTAGTCGACGTAGTTGCCGTCGCCCTCGATGATGCCGTCGACGGCGTTGTGGTCCTCGCGGGTCCGCTGGTCGAATTTGGAGAGGTTGTACTTCTGGTCCTGGAGCGCGTGGAACAGCTCCTGGGACAGCGTAATCTCGTCCATCTTCGGCGCGGATTCGTTGTTCGAGATGATGACGATGGACTCCTTCTTCGGGCTGTAGTACCCGCCGACCGACGACCCCGTGTTCCGGGTCTGGACGGCGATGGAGTCGGTCGACTCGCCGACCATCATCAGGGCTTCGTACTTGACGTTGTCGAACGTCCGACGCTTCGGCGGCGTCTTCTGGCTCTGCTGGTTCTTCTTGAACTCCGAGCGCGAGACGACCTTGACGGGCACCTTCTTCTCGAACTCCAGTTGCCGAATCTTCTCGACGCGAGCCATCGCGCGATTGACGACCGCGTCCATCTCGGAGTCGTTCAGTCCGTCCGACCGGGTGACGTTGACGGTCTCGTTGTACCACATCCCGTTCTCCCATCCGAGGACGTCGGAATCGGGGTCGGGCGGATGAACGACCGCCGCGCCGTCGCCGGGCGCGGCCGTCGACTGCGTTCCCTGGGTCGTCGCGTTCGGTCCGGTCGTCGTGTCCGTGCCCGGTGCCTGCGAACAACCGGCGAGCACGAGCATGACCGCGACCGCGATGGCAGTGACAGTTCGCATTCCTGTAGACGCCACGAAGGACTACTGTATAAAAAATGCCGTGAAAATTTCGGCGGTCGACATGTACAGTGGTGCGAAAACGTTTCGTACCGACCTTCCCTACTATCGAACATGAACTTCGACCCCGACTCCACGGCGGTCGTCGTCGTCGACATGCAGAACGGGTTCTGTCACCCGGACGGGAGCCTGTACGCGCCCGGCAGCGAGGAGGCCATCGCTCCGGCCCGGTCGCTGATATCGCGAGCCGACGAAGCGGGCGCGTCGGTCCTGTTCACCAAGGACGTCCACCCGCCGGAACAGTTCGAGGGCAACCACTACTACGACGAGTTCGAGCGCTGGGGCGAACACGTCGTCGAGGGGACGTGGGAGACCGAAATCGTCGAGGAACTCCCCGTCGAGGACGCCGACCACGTCGTCGAGAAGCACACCTACGACGCCTTCCACCAGACCGAACTGGAGGGGTACCTCGACGCTCACGGCATCGACGACCTGCTCTTCTGTGGCACGCTGGCGAACGTCTGCGTGCTCCACACCGCCGGCAGCGCCGGCCTCCGCGATTTCAAGCCCGTGCTCGTCGAGGAGGCCATCGGCTACATCGAGGAGGAACACCACGAGTACGCCACCGACCACGCCGCCTGGCTGTTCGGCGAGACCACCTCGCTGGACGACCTGACCTTCGAGTAGGCGACTACAGCGCGTTCCGGACGGTCAGTCCGACGGCGATGGCGACGGCGACGAACGCGAGTCCGGTCGCTACCGGACTGCCGTCCCCGCCGAACCGCCAACCGAACCCGACGTATCCGACGAGACCGACCGCGAACGCCGCGAGGCCGGCGAGCGTACCGAGCTTCGAGTCCGAGCGCACGGCGTACCGTTCCTCTTCCGACGCAAAACCCCACCGGTGAGGGCACTATCGGGGGCTGCGACCGTGGACGCTCCCGGACGGTGAGCGCGGACTACCGGTGAACGGTCACCTCGACGCGCTCGTCCGGGGCGAACTCGTGGTCCGGACAGACCAGTTTCGCGCCGAACGCCTCGCGGGAGACGAACAGCGAGACGCCGGTGATGGCCGTCCCGTTGGCGCGCACCTCGACGTCGTCCCACGCGACGGTGCGCCCGTTCGCCGTCCCGACGCGCCGACCCGCGAGCGAGACGGGGCCGTCGCCCGAAGGGAGCAGGCCGCCACCCTCGTAGTGGGGGAGGCCGCCGTCCAGCACCGCGCCCCCGTCGTTCGCGGCGTCCGAGCCACCCGACGTGCCCGCGATGCCGGCGAACCGCTCGCCAGGGGCGGGATGTTCGGGGGCGTCGAGTACGACGTACGTCTCGCCGCGCGAGACGACGCGGCCCGTGCCGTCCCACGCGACCGGGGCGACGTCGACGGCGACGTCGACCGGCAGCGACCCCGAGGCGCGCAGGGGGTCGGCGTCGCGCTCGCGGAACCCGAGGTGGACGTGGTTGCCGACCCAGGGGGCGAAAAAGCCCGAGCGCACCAGTTCGCCCAGCGAGTCGCCGACCCGGACCTCGTCGCCGGGGGCGACCCCGGGGTCGACGTGGAGGACGCGCGCGAGGTGGTCGCCCGTGTCGACGACGATGAGATGGTCGCGCTCGACGGCGTAGGGTTTCGACGGCGCGTCGACGGTTCGCGTGGTGACGACCTCGCCGGCGACGGGCGACGGCGCGGCTTTCGCGCGACTTCCGCCGTCCGCGTCCGCCGCCTCGCCGCCGGGATAGAGGTCGACGGCGCAGCCCTCGTCGTGGGAGACGTACGGCGAGTTGTACAGCGAGAACCGCGGAAAGGGAGCGAGCGCGTCTGCGGGCAGCGTGACCATACCGGCGGTTCGGACGGGGAGCGTTTACATACGTCGGGTCACAATGGGGGGGTATGCGCGTGCTCCGTGGCCGGGCGCCGACCCGGGACGAGGACCGGACAGTGACCGCGGAGATGCTCGCGGACACCGCGGAGTCGGGCGAATCTGCGGTCCGCGTCTGGACGCCCCATCGGCAGGTCGCGTTCGGTCGGCGCGACGCGCGCGCCGACGACTTCGACGTGGCCAAGTCGGTCGCGCGGGCCTGCGGGTTCGAACCGGTCGAACGCAGCGTCGGCGGGCGCGCGGTCGCCTACACCGGGACGACGGTCGCGTTCGCGCGGACCGTCCCGCTCTCGGACATGCGGACCGGGATGGAGGAGCGGTACGTCGAGACGACTCGGGCGGTCCAGCGGGCGCTCTGGCGGGTCGGCGTGCCCGCCCAGCGCGGCGAACCGCCGCGGTCGTTCTGCGCGGGCGACTACTCGCTCCAGTGGAACGGCAAGATAGCGGGCGTCGCCCAGCGAGTCCAGTCCGGCGCGGCGCTCGTCTCCGGCGTCGTCGTCGTCGACGACCACGGCGAAATCGCCGGCGCGCTCGACCCAATCTACGCCGCGCTCGACGTGCCCTTCGACCCCGACTCCGTGGGGAGCGTCGCCCGCGCCGAGGGCGACGCCGATCCCGAGCGGGTCGCTGCCGTCGTAGAGGAACTGCTCGTGGGCGACGCCAGCGCGAACGTCGAGGTCGTGGGCCGGGACGACGTCGAGACGCCCGCCTCGAAGGCGAGTCGAGCGGCGGAACCGGCGGAGGACTGACCGCACGACCGACGGCCGACGCGGTGCGACCTCTCTCTAACGGTCGAGTCGACCGACTACGTGATGGCGAGCGCCACGTACACGTTCCAGAGGAGGGTGAGGGCAGCGAGCACCACCACCCCGACGTAGGCGGCCCCGACGCGCTGTGAGAAGGCCGGATACGCGACGTACGTGGCGTACCCGGCGAGGACGGTTGCCACCGCCGTCGCGCCGATGAGGGCCGTGGACATGACGGGGAGCGTCGGGTCCGGGTGCGACGCGAGCGCGGCGTAGGAGACGCCGGCACCCGCGACGACGAGCGCGGAGGCGGCGAGTCGAAGCCGGGAACGCCAGGGTGGATATCGGAGTAACATGGTGGTGTGCCAGCAAGTATCGTGAACCGAACGGCGTCGGCGAATAAAGTACTACCGGCGGGCTACCGCTTCGTCGGACCGTCACCGTCGGTTCTCGACTGCTCCGGTCGACGCTCGTCTCCTCGGACTCGAAACCTTATAGCGCCCGACGCGAGAACGGCCGATATGCTCACCATCCGGGACGCCACGCTGGCAGACGGCAGCCGGCGCGACGTTCGCATCGACACCGACGCGGGCCGCATCGCCGCCGTCGGCTCCTCGCTCACCGAGTCCGGCGACGTCGTCGACGCCGCCGGGAACCTCCTCCTCCCGGGCGCCATCGACGCTCACGTCCACTTCCGCCAGCCGGGCTTTCCCCACAAGGAGACGTGGGAGACCGGCAGCGCGAGCGCAGCGGCGGGCGGCGTGACGACCGTCGTCGACCAGCCGAACACGGCCCCGCCGACGGTCGACGGGCCGGCCTTCGACGAGAAGGCCGACCTCGCCGACGCCTCGCTCGTCGACTACGGCATCAACGGCGGCGTCACGGCCGACTGGAATCCGGACGAACTGTTCGACCGCCCCGTGCTCGCGCTCGGCGAGGTGTTCCTCGCCGACTCGACGGGCGAGATGGGCATCGACGAGGACCTGTTCCGCGAGGCGCTCGAACGCGCGAGCGACGAGTACGTGGTCGTCACGGTCCACGCGGAGGACGCCGACCTGTTCGACGAGAGCGTGCTGCCACGCGACACGAACGCGAACGGCGGAGCCACGGATGCGCAGGGACGCGACGACGCCGACGCCTGGAGCGCCTACCGCACCGCCGACGCGGAGATAGCGGCGGTCGAGCGCGCGCTCGACCTCGCGGACGATACGGGCGCGCGCGTCCACGTCGCCCACACGAGCACGCCGGAGGCGGTCGACGCCGCGGCGGCCGCGGGCGCGACCTGCGAGGTGACGCCCCACCACATGTTCCTCTCGCGCGACGAACTCTCCGAACTCGGTACGCACGGACGGATGAACCCGCCGCTGCGCGACGAGGAGCGACGCGAGGGCGTGTTCGCTCGGGTGGCGAACGGCACGGTCGACGTCGTCGCCACCGACCACGCCCCCCACACGCGCGAGGAGAAGGACGCCGGCATCTGGGACGCGCCCAGCGGCGTTCCCGGCGTGGAGACGATGCTCCCGCTCCTGTTAGAGCAGGCCCGGAAGGGCAACCTGAGCTACGACCGCGTCGCCGACCTCACGGCGCGCAACCCCTCCGAGATATTCGGACTGCCCCGGAAGGGACGCATCGAGGAGGGCCGGATGGCCGACCTCGTGCTCGTCGACCCCGACGCGACCCGCGACATCCGCGGCGAGGACCTCCACTCGAAGTGCGGGTGGACGCCGTTCGAGGGCTGGACCGGCGTCTTCCCCCGGCTGACGATGGTTCGCGGGACCGTCGTGTACGAGGCTCCCGACGCCTCGCTGACCCCGGACGGCGTCGGCCCCGCGGACGGCGAGTTCGGGGACGCGGTCGGCGAGAACGTGCGCGAGTAACCCGAAACCCCTTCCGCGACCGCGTCGTGTCCCCGCTCATGCAAGCCGTCGTCCTCGCCGCCGGGGAGGGAACGCGCCTCCGCCCACTGACCGCCGAGAAACCGAAGGCGCTCGTCGACGTCGCGGGGAAGCCGCTGCTGACGCGCTGTTTCGAGGCGTTGCTGACCGTCGACCCCGAGGAGTTCGTGGTCGTCGCGGGCTACGAGGGCGACCGCATCGTCGAGCACTACGGCGATTCGTTCTCCGGCGTGCCCGTCACCTACGCCTGGCAGGACGAACGGGAGGGGATGGCCCACGCGCTGTTGCAGGCCCACCCGCACGTCGACGGCCGGTTCGTCTGCGCGGACGGCGACTGCGTGTTCGAGGCGGACCTCGCACCGCTCGTCGAGCGAGCGCGGGAGTCGGGCGTCGACGCCGTCCAGCACGTCGAGCGCGTTCCGCCCGAGGTCGCCCGCGAGAAGGCCATCTGCGAGGTGGACGGCGACGAACTCAGGGGCATCGAGAAGGAACCGGACGACCCGCCGGAGCGCAGCCTCGTCGCGGGCGGAGTCGCCGTCTATCACCCCGCCATCTTCGCGGCGTGCGAGGCGACCAGTTACTCCGAACGCGGCGAGCGCGAACTCGCGGAGTCCATCCAGCGGTTCGTCGACGCCGGCAACACGATGCTGGCGCTGACGCTCGACGGCTGGTCGATGAACGTCAACACGCCCGAAGAGCGCGAGGCGGCCGCGGACCGACTGCGGGAGTAGCTAGTTCCCCTCCAGCGCGTCGATGGCGACCGCACCCGCCACGAGCGCGGTCCGGGGGAGCGCCCCGGGGTCGTCGATGCGGATGTCGTAGACGTCACGGAGCGAGAATCGCCCCGCTATCTCGCCGACCTGCCGACCGTCGCTGCTCCGGATGTCGTACTTGTGCGGGAGAAACGAGAGCACGTCGACGAGCGACCGTAGCGCCTCCAGGACGGCGCTCCGGGACTCGACCGTCGCCAGCACCTCGCCGTCCGGGCGTTTGAGGGTCCACTTGTGGTGGAAGAAGGTGAAGTTCTTCGTCAGTACGAGCACCGTCTCGTCGGTGCGTTCGTCGACGAGGGCGTAGTCGCCGGCCACGTCGAGGAGGTTCTTCGCCTTCACCCGGAAGACGGTGTCGCCGTCGGCGTCCGAGAAGGGGAACTCCTCTTTCATCTTCAGGAGCTTCTGTCTCGTCTGCAGGACGAGGCTCCCCTCGGAGTCGTACACCCGGTACTTGTTCCGGAGGAGACTCTGTTTGACCGTGTACTCGTCGTCGTCGAGTCCGAGACCCAGGATGGTCTCGCCGCCTCGAAGTTCGTCGCTCACGGTCGCTCGTTTCTCACGGTCTCCTATTTAAATCTCGGGACGATTCGCCCTCACTCGCCCTCGGCGGGGGCGTCGGCGCTCTCGACCCGCGCTTGCCGCCGGATCGCCCGTTCGAGGAACTCCCGGGGGAGGTCGTCGATGTCGCCCGCCTGCACCCGCCAGAGGTTCGCGTAGAGGCCGTCCCGGGCGAGCAGTTCCGCGTGGGTGCCGCGCTCGACGACCTCGCCGTCGTCGAGCACGAGTATGCGGTCCGCGTCCCTGACGGTCGAGAGCCGGTGGGCGATGACGAACGTCGTCTTGTCGGCTGCGAGGTCTGCGAGGCTCTGCCTGATGAGCGCCTCCGTCTCGGTGTCGACGTGGCTCGTCGCCTCGTCCAGCACGAGGATATCCGGGTCCTTGAGGATCGTCCGTGCGATGACGATGCGCTGGCGCTGGCCGCCGGACAGTTTCACGCCGCGCTCGCCGACCATCGTGTCGTAGCCGTCGGGTAGGTTCCGGACGAAATCGTGGGCCTGCGCCGCCTTCGCCGCTTCCGCGACCGCCTCGTCGCTGGCGTCGAAGGAGCCGTACGCGACGTTCTCCCTGACGGTGCCGTAGAAGAGGAACGGCTCCTGGCTGACGTAGCCGATGGCTCGCCTGAGGCTCCGGAGGTTCACGTCCCTGACGTCCGTTCCGTCGACGCGTATCGCGCCCTCGTCCACGTCGTACATCCGCAACAACAGCTTGAGAACCGTCGACTTCCCGGCTCCCGTGGGGCCGACGAGCGCCAGCGTCTCGCCGCGCTCGACGGTCAGGTCGACGTTCGAGACGACCGGCTCGCCGTCGCCCCCGGCGTGGCGGTAGCCGAAACTCACATCGTCGTACTCGACGCGCCCGCGGCTCACCCGGAGGTCCGGGGCGTCCTCGCTGGCTTCGAGCGTCCCGCGCTCGTTCAGCAGGCCGAACACGCGAGCGCTGGAGGCTTCGGACCGCTGGTACATGTTGATGATCTGCCCGAACTGCGCCATCGGCCAGACGAACTGCTGGCTGAGGACGATGAACGTCACGAACTCGCCGGGGTCGAGCGTCCCCGTGAGCGGCCAGGGCGGGCCGACGACCAGCCAGTAGCCGCCGACGGCGAACGTGACGACGAAGCCGACGCCGGTGATGAGGCTCAGACCGGGGAAGAACGTGATGCGAGTCCGGATGGCGTCCCAGTTGGCGTCGTAGTACGCCCGGGACGCGTCCGCGACGCGGCCGCTCTCGAACGCCTCGGTGCTCTCGGCCTTGATGGCCGCGATGCCGCCGAGGTTGTTCTCGAGCCGGGAGTTGAGCGCGCCGACGCTGGCCCGCATCGCGGCGTACTTCGGCTGTATCGTCCGGACGAACAGGTAGGTGAACGCGGCGAGCAGCGGCACCGGCAGGAGCGCGACCAGCGCGAGCTGGGGGTTCAGCGCGACCATGACCCAGCCGATGCCGAGCACGGTCACGCCGATGCGGAGCGCTGAACTCAGGCCGTCGTTCAGGAACGTCTCGAGCTGGTTCACGTCGTTGTTGAGGACGCTCATCAGCTCGCCGGTCTGGCGGTCGTCGAAGAAGTCCATGTCCAGCGACTGCATCGCGTCGTAGGTGTCAATCCGGAGCGTGTGCTGGACGCGCTGGGCGAAGGCGTTCCACCCCCAGTTCTGGAGCCACGAGAACGCCGCCCCGACGACGAACGACCCCGCGATGATGGCGACCGAGAGCCGGAGCTGTCCGAGCGGGGTCTCCGGCACCAGGGAGGCCGGCAGGAACGCCAGCCGGTAGGCGCGCTGGTCGAGGAACACCGCGTCGATGGCGAGTCCGAGGACGACCGGCGGAACCAGTCCCAGCAGTCGGGACAGTACCGTCGCCACCAGCCCGACCGCGAACTGCGGCGTCGACTTTCGGCCGTACTCCGCGTAGAGCCGCCACATCGAGCCGTCGCTCGTCAGTTCCGCCTCGGGTCGTTCGTTCGCGTCGTCCGCACTGAGTCGTTTCACCAATCGACTCACCTACGGTCCCGGTGGCTATGTGCCTTTCAGGTGGGGAGGTAACTTCGAACGTCCTCCCGTCGCTTCACTTTCGCTCCGCTTTCTCGCGCAACCGACAAACATAGGCCGATGCGGTCGCTGTCTTACCCATAGATGAGCAAGGAGTACATCGACGTCCGGGGGGCCGAGGAACACAACCTCAAGGACCTCGACGTCCGGATTCCACGAGAGGAGTTCAACGTGGTGACCGGCCTGTCGGGGTCGGGGAAGTCCTCGCTCGCGTTCGAGACGGTGTACGCCGAGGGGCAGCGCCGCTACATCGAGAGCCTGTCGGCCTACGCCCGCAACTTCCTCGGGCAGATGGACAAGCCGCAGGTCGAGAACGTCGAGGGACTGTCGCCGGCTATCTCCATCGACCAGAAGAACGCGGCGAACAACCCCCGCTCGACCGTCGGCACGGTGACGGAACTGCACGACTACCTCCGCCTGCTGTACGCCCGGGTCGGTACGCCCCACTGTCCGGAGTGCGGCCAGGAGGTGGGCGAACAGAGCGCCCAGAACATGGTTCGACGGGTGCTCGAACTCCCGGAGGGGACGAAGGCGAAGATAGCCGCCCCCGTCGTCCGCGACCAGAAGGGGGCGTTCGCGGACCTGTTCGACGACCTCGTCTCCGAAGGGTACTCCCGCGTCGAGGTCGACGACGAGGAGTTCGACCTGACGTTGGACCGCCCGGACCTCGACAAGAACTACGACCACGACATCGACGTCATCGTCGACCGCGTGAAGGTCAGCGAGGAGGCGCGCTCGCGCATCACCGACAGCGTCGAGACGGCGCTGGAGGAGGCCGACGGCGTGATGAAGCTGATCGTGTCGGACCCGCCGGAGGACGCCGACCTGGGTACCGAGGCTCGCTCCACCGGCGACCTGGCGGGGGACGACGACGACCGCCTCGTCGTCGAGTTCTCCGAGGACCTGGCCTGCACCCACTGCGGCATCGACTTCCGGGAGATAGAGACCCGGAGCTTCTCGTTCAACAGTCCTCACGGCGCGTGTCCGGAGTGCGAGGGCATCGGCGAGACGAAGGAGGTCGACGAGGACCTCGTCGTCGTCGACGAGAGCAAACCCCTGAAACACGTCTTCGAGCCGTGGCGCTACCAGCGGACGTACTACCGGCGCCAGATAGACAACGTCGCCGACCACTTCGGCGTCAGCGTCGACACGCCGTTCGAGGACCTGGACGAGGACGTACGGCGGGCGTTCCTCTACGGCACGGACGAGACGGTCCACTTCGAGTGGACGACGAAGAACGGCGTCCGCGAGAAGGACGAGCGGTTCGAGGGCGTCATCCCGAACCTCGAACGCCGGTACGTCGAGACGGACTCGGACTCGACCCGCGACCACATCGAGGACTACATGGCGGTGACGACGTGCCCGGTCTGTGAGGGGACGCGTCTCAACGACCAGAGCCGGTCGGTGTACGTCGAGGGGACCTCCATCACGGAGGTCAACCGGATGTCCATCGGCGACGCCCTGGAGCACTTCGAGAACCTCGAAGCGAACCTATCGCCGCGGGACACGAAGATAGCGGAGGAGATTCTCAAGGAGATCCGCGCTCGCCTCGGATTCATGGAGGAGGTCGGCCTGGAGTACCTCACCCTCGACCGCGAGGCGTCGACGCTCTCCGGCGGCGAGAGCCAGCGCATCCGGCTGGCGACGCAGGTCGGGTCCGGCCTCGTCGGCGTGCTCTACGTGCTCGACGAACCCTCCATCGGACTGCACCAGCGGGACAACGACCGCCTGCTGAACACCCTCGAAGGGCTGCGCGACCTCGGCAACACCCTCATCGTCGTCGAACACGACGAGGAGACGATGCGCCGCGCCGACAACGTCATCGACATGGGTCCCGGCCCGGGCAAGCGCGGCGGCGAAGTGGTCGCGCAGGGCGACGTCGAGGAGATAATGGCCCACGACGAGAGCATCACCGGCGACTATCTCGCCGGCCGGAAGGAGATTCCGGTCCCCGACGACCGCCGCGACAGCGACGCGGCGCTGGTCGTCCGTGGGGCGCGCCAGCACAACCTCAAGGACGTCGACGTCGAGATTCCCGTCGGCCAGTTCTCCGCCATCACGGGCGTCTCCGGGTCCGGAAAGTCCACGCTGATGCACGACATCCTCTACAAGGGGCTCGCCCGCGAGATGAACGACAACACGAGCGTCGACCCCGGGGACCACGACGCCATCGACGGAATCGAGAACGTCGAGAAGGTGCGGCTCATCGACCAGTCGCCCATCGGTCGGACGCCGCGCTCGAACCCCGCGACGTACACCGGCGTCTTCGACTACGTCCGCGAGCTGTTCGCGGAGACGAAACTCGCCAAGCAGCGCGGCTACGAGAAGGGCCGCTTCTCGTTCAACGTGAAGGGCGGCCGCTGCGAGGAGTGCGGCGGGCAGGGCACGGTGAAGATCGAGATGAACTTCCTCTCGGACGTGTACGTCCCCTGCGAGGAGTGCGGCGGCGAGCGGTACAACGACGAGACGCTGGACGTCACCTACAAGGACGCCACCATCTCCGACGTGCTCGACATGAGCGTCGAGGAGGCGTACGACTTCTTCGAGGCGAACTCCCAGATTCGTCGCCGCCTCAAACTGCTGAAGGACGTCGGCCTCGACTACATGAAGCTCGGCCAGCCCTCGACGACCCTCTCGGGCGGCGAGGCCCAGCGCATCAAGCTCGCCGAGGAACTCGGCAAGAAGGACAGCGGCGACACGCTGTACCTGCTGGACGAACCGACGACGGGGCTGCACAAGGAGGACGAGCGCAAACTCATCGAAGTGCTCCAGCGCCTGTCCGACCAGGGCAACACCGTCGTCGTCATCGAGCACGAACTCGACCTCGTGAAGAACGCCGACAACGTCATCGACCTCGGTCCGGAGGGCGGCGAGAACGGCGGCGACGTCGTCGCCACCGGGACGCCCGAGGAGGTCGCCCGGAACGACGACTCCCACACGGGACGGTACCTGCGGGACAAACTGCCGGGCGTCGACATCGAGGGGCCGCGCTCGGACCGGCGCGCCCCCGCGGCGATGGACGACTGAGCGGTCGACCTCGTTTTCGACACGCCGTCTCCCGGTGGCACCGTCGCGCCGGCGAGAGGGCGTCCGCCGCGTACTCGCGCGATACGGAGACCATACTGGCGACGACGCGAGGGCGTCGCGCGTTTCCCGACCGGGCGTTCCGCGAGCGCGGATTTCGACGACGGCGCGCTCGGCCAGCGTTTCACTAAGACGATAGGGCGACGCTGGAAGCGCGGCGGAGTCGAGTTCGTCGAGAGCGTCGGTGCCCGTCGTCCGGTGGCGCTCGCCCGGGAACGGACGGCCGACTCGCGAGAGGGCGGGGACTGTTCGGGCGAACCCCGGACCTACCACGCTCGCCGAGCACCGGACGACGGTCGGCGCGCCGCGGTCGGCTTAGTCGGATTCCGTAGATGTATTTTATCGACGTTCTCTGAGGAGAACGACGGAGAGAGGGGCTGCAACGCGGAGAATGGCCGCGTTATCCGACCGAACTCCGGCCTTAAACGCCGGCAATGTAACCTCCATTTCAGATTTTCCCACCTAAGCACTGGATAACAAAGTGTTGTCCGCAGTAACTTCACGTCGTCGTTACATCGGGTGGCTATGGCACAGACACAACAACCGATTGGGCGTCCCAGGTAGCATGAGTTCCACTGACGGTACTCCACAACAGTTGTCCGAGGACCTCATCTTCGACGTGTTGAAAAACAGGCGTCGTCGATACACGCTGCATTATCTCAAGCAAAAGGACCGTCCGGTCGAACTCAGCGAACTCGCCGAACAGGTGGCGGCCTGGGAGAACGACACGACCGTCGAAGGGCTGTCGGCCAACGAGCGCAAGTCGGTCTACACCTCCCTCTATCAGACGCATCTGCCGAAACTCGCGGACGCGGGCATCGTCGACTACAACCAGAATCGCGGCGTCGTCGAACTCTCGGAGAACGCGGCCCAGCTAGAGGGGTATCTGCGACCGCAGGACGAGTTTCCGTGGGTTCGGTACTACCTCGGGCTCGCCATCGTGAGCGCGGTTCTCGTCTTCGCGGACTGGCTCGGCATTCCGCCGTTCACGGCCATCCCCGACGAAATCTGGGGAGTGCTCATCGTCGCTGCGTTCGCGCTCTCTGCGCTGGTCCACTACGTCCGACGGCGACGACTCGGACGGGACGAGCGCCCGCCGACCGCGCGGTAGCGGAGTAACGTCGGTTACTCCTCCGAAAGCAGGATGCGAGGGACGTGTAAGATTACTGCTATATTTGGCGGTTGCGACCCTCACCCGAGTAGCGGCGTCGCAGGGCGGGTAACCGCCGACGGAAAGCGACAACGCCCGCCAGTCTAGAGCGCGGTCGTCGGCAACGAGACGTTCCGACGCCGTAATCGCTTTCCGGACGCTGTCCCAAGACGGGGACACCGATGTCTTCAGACGAAGGCCGAGCAGAGATACCTAAACTCGGACTCGGAACGTGGGAGAACACCGACCCCGAAGCTTGCGTCGAGAGCGTCGCACACGCGCTCGAAATCGGGTACCGGCACGTCGACACAGCGCAGGCGTACGACAACGAAGAGCACGTCGGCGAGGGCATCGCCCAGGCGGGCGTCGACCGCGAGGACGTCTTCCTCGCGACGAAGGTCTGGACGAGCAATCTGGCCCACGACGACGTGCTCGCCAGCACGGAGGAGAGCCTCGACAGACTCGGCGTCGACGGCCTGGACCTGCTGTACGTCCACTGGCCGGCGCACGAGTACGACCCCGAGGACACCCTCGCTGCGTTCGACGAACTGTACGACGAGGGCACGATAGACCGCGTCGGCGTGAGCAACTTCGAGCCCCGCCATCTCGACACGGCGCGCGAGACGCTCGACGCGCCGCTGTTCGCCAACCAGGTCGAGATGCATCCCCTGCTCCAGCAGGACGAACTCGTCGAGTACGCCCGCGAACACGACCTCACGCTCGTCGCCTACTCGCCGTTGGCACGCGGGAAGGTGTTCGAAGTCGACGAACTGTCGGCGATAGCCGACAAACACGGCGTCAGCGAGGCGCAGGTCAGCCTCGCGTGGCTCGCACAGAAGGACGACGTCGTCGCCATCCCGAAGGCGAGCAGCTACGACCACATCGAGGACAACTTCGACGCGCTCGACCTCGAACTCGACGACGAGGACGTCGAGGCGATAGAGAACCTCGACCGCGAGGAGCGGCAGGTCGACCCCGACTTCGCGCCCTGGAACTAGTCGGGCTCGCCGAAGAACACGTCGAGCAACTTCTCCTGTGACTTTCGGAGGTGCTGGTGGAGCGTCGCTGCGGAGATGTCGAGCGCGTCGGCGACCTCCTCGGCCGTGCTGGCGCGCGGCCAGTCGAAGTAGCCCGCGCGGTACGCCGCCCGGGTCGCGGTCAGTTGCCGGTCGGTCAGGCGGTCATCCAGCGCCGTACGGAACTCGGCGGCCGACCCGGCGGGCCGTTCGGCGTCGCGCTTGCCGACCATCTTCGCGTCGGGGAACGCCGACTCGACCGCTTCGACGACCGCGCGAAGGTCGGCGTCGGGGGCGAGTTCGGCGACGATTCGGCCCTCACCGCCCTCGGCGACTGCGTGCGTGACCGACGCGCCGTGGTCGGCCAGCGTCACGACGGGCGACGGACCGGTGACGCGAACTTCGAGGACGCACTCGTCGTCGCCCCTGCTGACGAGTCTGGCACTGTCGACCTCGTCGGACGCTTCGACCGCGTCGAGGACGACGTCGGGCGACTCGCCGGCGACCCGGACGAAACAGAGCATCGTCTCCTCCTCGGCGGGCAGTACGTCTTCGAGCGTACACCGGCAGTCGTACTCGTCCGACAGGCGGACGAACAGCGCGCCGCGGTCGGTCACCGCGAACTCCAGTTCGACGACCGACTCGGCGAACAGCAGTCGGCGACTCTCGACGGCGTTGATGGCGAACGACACGATGTCGCCGAGCGCCTCGAAGCCGGCCTGTTCGCGCTCGCTGAACGCGTTCGGCCGGGTCGCGTAGACGACGAGCACGCCGTAGGTCGCCTCGCCGTACGACAGCGGAACGGCGATGCCGGACTCGACGGGCGACTCGCCCAGGGCGGTCTCCGACTCGGGCGGAATCAACCGTACTCGGGGGTCGTTCACGACCTGCGTCTCGCCGGTCCGGAGGGCGACGGCCGCCGGCCGGTCCTCCTCGCCGACCACTTCGCCGACCAGCGAGCGCACGCCGTTGTCTTCGCCCGCCTCCGAACGGACGGAGAGTCCGGTGCCGGTGCGGTCGCGCTCGGCGACCCAGGCGAACTGGTAGAGGTTCGAATCCGCGAGTTGCGAGACGACGGTCGTCTCGATTCCCTCGCGGGACGCCGTGGAGACGAGCGACCGGGTGAGTTCGCGGATGACGACGTTGATGCGGTTCAACGTCTCCAGTTCGTCGCGCTGTCGACGGAGTTTGCGCTCGCGCCGTCGGCGCTCGGTCACGTCGCGCGTGACGCCGACGATACCGCCGGCGTCCTCGTCCGGCAGGGGGGAGAAGCGCGTCTCCGTCGGGACGGTCTCTCCGGACGCCGAGAGGATGTCGGTATCGAGGTTCGCCACCTCGCGGTCGCTGGTTCGCAACTCGTCGGCCAGTCGCCGGGCTTTCGCCAGACCGGCCTCCGAACTGACGAGCGAGATGGGACTTCCCTCCAGCGTCTCTCGGTCGTACCCCGTCATCGACGCGAACGCTTCGTTGACCGTGACGAACCGCAGGTCCTCGTCGACGACGTAGACGCCGTCCCCGACGGTCTCGAACAGCGTCTCGTACTGGCTGAGTTCGCGCTCGCGTCGCTTGCGCTCGGAGATGTCGCGTCCGCCGCCCGCCACGCCGACGATGGTTCCCGACTCCGCTCTCACCGGCGACCCGTTGAACTCGACGGGGAGCGGTTCGCCGTCCTTCGTCAACAGGGTCGTATCGACGCTCCGGGACTTCCCGCGTTCCAGAACGTCCATGACGAGTTCGCTCACGTGTTCGCGTTCGTCCTCGGGAATGAACTCGATGGGATTCATCTCGGCGATCTCGGCGTTGCTGTATCCGGTCAGTTCGAGCAGCCGGTCGTTCCAGCGCCGAAACTGCCAGTTCCGGTCGAAGGCGTAGATGACGTCCGGGACTGCGTCGTAGACGTCCGTCGAGAACGCGTCGTCGAACGCCAGTTCGTCCCGGTCCGGTTTCGGAGGCTTGTTCATCCGTCGGTCGATACCCGGTCACGCTTGTTGTCGTCCAAAGAAAAGTTTACTGGGCGAGTCATTTTCCGACTCCGAAGAGGTACGATACTTGACGAGCGAGCGTCGTCCGCTGCGGCTCGACCGCCGAAGGCTCCCTCGTACGTGGACCGCGACCGGTCGAACTATAGGAGTCGCTCTCTACCTCGCGCACATGGCCGACCTGGTCACGTTCGGCGAGACGATGCTTCGACTCTCGCCTCCGGACCGCGAGCGAATCGAGACGACGTCGACGCTCGAACTTCGGGCGGCGGGCGCTGAGAGCAACGTCGCCATCGCCGCCCAGCGCATCGGCGCGGACGCCACCTGGACGTCGAAACTCCCCGACTCCCCGCTCGGCAGGCGCGTCGCCGCCGAGCTACGGTCGCACGGCATCGACGCGGCGGTCGAGTGGAGCGACGACGGTCGACAGGGAACCTACTACCTCGAACACGGGTCCACCCCGCGCGGTACCAACGTCATCTACGACCGTTCGGACGCCGCTGTCACGACGACCCGCCCCGACGATCTCCCGCTCTCGACCGTCCGCGACGCCGACTGGTTCCACACGAGCGGCATCACGCCCGCGCTCTCCTCGACCCTCGAATCGACCGTCGCCGACGTGCTCTCGACCGCGCGCGACGCCGGGACGACCACTTCCTTCGACGTCAACTACCGCTCGAAGCTCTGGTCGCCCGAAGAGGCGCGGGCGACCCTGACCGAACTCTTCCCGGCGGTCGACGTGCTGACGACCGCCAAGCGGGACGCCCGCGAGGTGCTCGGGCGGGAGGGCGACGCCGAGAGCATCGCTCGCGGCCTCGCCGACGACCACGACTTCGAGACGGTCGTGGTCACGCGCGGCGAAGACGGCGCGCTGGCGTTCCACGACAGCACCGTCTTCGAACAGCCGGCGATCGAGACCGAGACGGTCGACCCCATCGGCACGGGCGACGCCTTCGTCGGAGCGTTCGTCGCGCGCCGTCTCGCGGGCGACGACGTGCAGACCGCGCTGGAGTACGGCGCGGCGACCGCCGCGATGAAGCGGACCATTCCGGGCGACGTCGCGGTCGTCACCCGCGAGGAGGTCGAGGCGGTCGTCGACGCCGACCGCGGCGCGATATCGCGGTAGCGCGGTCGGACTCTCCGACCCCGTCTGCTCGTCCGGCGTCGTACGGCCAGGGATCTCCGGCCGGCGGACGAACTGCTAAAGGGCCGGGCGTCCAAAAGCGCGACCATGACCACGCACGTCGTCGTCGTTGGGGCGTACGGAAGTGCGGGAGTCGCAGTGGCGAGCGAACTGGTCGACGAACCGGACGTGGAGTTGACGCTCGTCGACGACGGCGACCCCGGCGGCGGTCTCTGCATCCTCCGGGGCTGCATGCCGTCGAAGGAGGTGCTGTCGGCCACGGCCCACCGCTTCCAGGTTCGCGACGACCCTCGCCTGGAGGGGACGCCGGAGGTCGACCTCCAGTCGGTCGTCGACCGCAAAGACGACCACGTCGAGAGCTTCGCCAGCCATCGCCGCGCCACCGTCCACGAGATGGCCGAGCGCGAGAACGTCACCTTCCACCACGACACCGCACGGTTCGTCGACGACCACGTCGTCGCGGTCGGCGACCGCGAGATAGCGGCCGACTACGTCGTCGTCGCCACGGGGTCGGACGTCAACGTCCCCGACCTGCCCGGTCTGGAGGACGTGGATTACTCGACCAGCGACGACGTGCTCGACGCGACCGAGTTCCCCGACTCGGGCGTCGTTATGGGCTTCGGATACGTCGGCGTCGAACTCGTCACCTACCTCTCGGAGGCCGCGGGGATGGACCTCACCGTCGTCGAGCACGACGAGCGTCCGCTGGACGAGGCCGACGACGCCTTCGGCGACGAACTGCTCGACATCTACCGCGAGCGGTTCGACGTCGAGGTGCTGACCGAGACGGACGAGCGGCGCGTCGAACCCGTCGGCGACGGCGTCCGCCTCCACGTCGAGGAGGACGGCGAGGAGCGCGCCGTCGAAGCCGACGAACTGTTCCTGTTCACGGGTCGCCGGCCCGCCCTCGACGGCCTCGGTCTCGACGCCACCGCGCTCGACCCCGGTCCGGGCTGGGTCCGGGACACGATGCAGGCCCACGACGACCCCCGGACCTTCGTCGTCGGCGACGCGAACGGTCACGAACCCATCCTGCACGTCGCCAAGGAGCAGGGGTTCCAGGCCGCCGCGAACGTCCTGGCGCACGCCCGCGGCGACGACCTCGAACCGTACGAGAACACCCGCCACCACGTGATGTTCTCCGGTACCGGCGTCTACCCCTTCGCTCACGTCGGCCTCTCCGAGTCGGCCGTCGAGGCCGAGGACCGCGACTACGTCGCCGTCACCCGCCGCGCCACCGACGACGGCGTGTTCAAGACCAAACACGCCGCCGAGGGACTGGCGAAACTCGTCGTCGACGCCGACGACGGCACGGTACTCGGCTACCAGGGGCTGCACTACCACGCCGACGTGATGGCGAAGACGATGCAGGTCGTCGTCGAGGGTGAGATGGACGTCCGCGACGTGCCTGACCGGGCGTTCCATCCCACCACACCCGAGATACTCGACGGGCTGTTTCGAGAGGCGAGCGGCCGAGTCGGCGAGTAGCGCGACCGTCCCCGGGACGCCGCCCTCCTCGGGCAGCGGTCGGCGCCGCCGGCCGCTCCGGCGGCGGCCGAGACGCGCCACTCTCCGGCGTCGGTTCAGCGACGGAAAAACGGTGCCTGGTCGCGGTCGTCGGGTTACCCGTCGAGGTCGTACAGCTCGGAGAACTTCGACTCGACGTGGTCGAGGAAGTAGTCGGCGGTGAACGTCTTGCCGGTCGCGCGCTCGATGAGGTCGTCGGTGGTGTACCTGGCACCGTGCTGGTGGACGTTCTCGGTCAGCCAATCGTGCAGCGGCTCGAAGTCGCCCGCCGCGACGCGCTCGTCGAGGTCGTCGATGTCCTCCTCGGCGGCGTCGTACAGCTGAGCCGCCAGGACGCTGCCGAGCGAGTAGGTCGGGAAGTAGCCGAAGCTGCCGTGACTCCAGTGGATGTCCTGCAGGCAGCCCTCGGCGTCGGAGTCGGGGCGGATGCCGAGATACTCCTCGTACTTGTCGTTCCAGAGCTCCGGCACGTCCTCGACGTCTATCTCGCCGCGGATGAGCTGTTTCTCGATCTCGAACCGGACCACGATGTGCATGTGGTAGGTGAGTTCGTCCGCCTCGACGCGGATGAGGTTGTCCTCGTACACCTCGTTGACGGCCTCGTACAGGTCGTCGACGGTGAGGTCCTCGGCCTCCGGGAACCGCTCGGCCAGTTCGGGGAGGAACCGCTCCCAGAACGCCTTCGAGCGCCCGACGTGGTTCTCCCAGAGCCGCGACTGCGACTCGTGGACGGTGAGGTCGCGGGACTGCCCCAGCGGCGTCCCGTACTCCTCGTCCGGCAGGCCGAGGGTGTAGGTGGCGTGGCCGAACTCGTGGATGGTGCTCATCAGCGCGCCGAGCGGGTCGGATTCGTCGAACCGCGTCGTCACGCGAGCGTCGAACTGGTTGCCGCTGGAGAACGGATGCGGTGCGGTGTCGAGGCGGCCGCGGTTCCAGTCGTAGCCGAGCGTGTCGAGCACGTCGCGGGCGAGGTCCTCCTGGGTGTCCGCGTCGTAGGTGCCGTCGAACGGCGACGCGAGGTCGACGTCGCTCTCGCGCACGTCGTCGATGAGCGGGACGAGTTCGTCCCGGAGGCGTTCGAGCGTCTCCTCGGCGGTGTCGATGCCGAGGTAGGGCTCGTACTCCTCGAACAGCACCTCGTAGGGGTCTTTCTCGGGGTCGATGTGCTCTGCGTACTCGCGCTCGAGTTCGACGAGTTTCTCCAGCGTCGGTGCGAAGATGGAGAAGTCGTCCTCCTCCCTGGCCTGCTCCCACTTCGGCAGCGCCTCGGAGGTGGTCCGGGATATCTCCTCGACGAGGTCGGTCGGGACGCTCGTCGCGCGCTCGTGCTTCCGGCGCACCTCGCGGACGACCGCGGCCTGCTCGTCGTCGAGGTCCCGCGATTCGAGGTCGTCGAGCAGGTCGGCCATCTCGTCGTCGGTCAGCAGGTCGTGGGAGATGGCCGACAGCGCCGAACGCTGCTGGGACCGCGCTGGCGTGCCGCCCTCGGGCATCATGACTTCCTGGTCCCAGCCCAGGATGCCGGCCGCACCCTCGACGTTGTTGATTCGTTTCACCTTCTGGAGGAACTGGTCGTACGCGTCCGCGTCCGCGTCGGCGGCTTCGGTTGCCATCGTCGCCAAATTGGTGTCAGTGATTATCAATCAACGGGTTTCGGAACGAAACGGTGCCGCGAGGATTGCACCGCGAGCGCTCCCCTCGCGCGGCGTGGCACAACGCTTTTGGCCGACAAGCGCGCGGAATGACAGTATGAGTGGCGACGCGCCGAACTACACGGCCAACACCCGAGCGATGGAGTTCTGGGACGAGGTAGTCGAGGACATGGAGGCCACCGCGGCCGAGTACGAGGACGCCGGCTGGGACGCCCTGCTGTTGCACCCCGGCGACGTGACGCCCGTCGTCTACACCGACGACGAGGGCGCGGACGAGGGGACCGACGTCGACCTCGACGCGGCCGACGTCGAGGTAGTCTCCGACGAGGAGGCGGGCGAAGTCGAGGCCACCGACGCGGCCGGCGACTCCGTCGACGTGAGCAACGTGACCGAGTACGGCCTCGACGTGCTCGTGCCGGACGACGAGTTCGGGGAACTGGAGTCGCTGCTGGAGGACGGCGTCACCTTCGACTCCTTCGAGGCGTTCCGTGCGACGGAAGACCGCATGGTCTACCTCGTGGTCGCCATGGAGGACCACGACGCCGAGACCGTCGTGCTGTACCCGGCGTACTACGACGTCCGGGGCGCGGCGGAGATGCTCGAAGCCGCCGACGAACGGGGGACGATGTACACCTTCGTCCGGACGCTGAGCGACGACCGCATCCAGTTCACCCACGAGGACCAGAGCGCTTTCCAGCCGCCGGACCCCGAGGCCGAGACGAGCGAGGACGCGGACGACGGAACCGCGGAGTAGTCACTCCGCGTCCGGGCGTATCTCGTGGCCGCAGTTCGGACACTCGACCTCGTCGTGGCGTAGTTGCTCGCTGGACTCGCGCACCTCGCGCATGACGCCGGAGATGCGGTCTTCGGCGGCCAGTTCCTCTTCGACCGAGAGGTCGACGCCCTCGACCTCCAGCAGGAACTTCGCCACCTCGGTGACCTCGTACATCAGGTCGTCCAGCTCCTCTGCGGTGAAGAAGTTACACATCGCGCCGTAGAGGAAGGTCGCGCCGGCCTTGTGGACCTTCTCCTCGAAGCTCGACCGCGCCTGGTTGACCGCCTGCGGCGTGTACGTGTCGGTCATGAACGGGACGAGGTGCGGGAGGTTCTCGCCGATCTTCGTCATCTCGACGCCGGTCTCGGTGCGGAAGTCGGCACAGAGCCGCGCGATGGCCCACTCGCGGGCCGTGACGTACGTCCGCTCGCGGAGGAACTCGTTGACGCGGTCGTACTGCGCGCCGTCCATCTTCTTGAACCGCTCGTACTTCCGGACTTCCGGCGGTACGTCGACCGCGTCCGCCTCGGGAGCGTCTCCCCCGGCGTCGGACCCGGAGACGCTCGTCTCCGATGCGCCGTCGTCCGGTCCGGACGCGCCGGTCTCGTCGGCGTTCGGCGCGTCGTTCTCGTCGGGTCGCTGTGCCGCAGTCTGCTCGGCGTCGGTGCCCGGAGATTCGTCGCTCTCGTCGGATTCGGCCGACGAGAGGGAGGATTCGTCTGACATACCGGACCTTACCAACCGGGGTGCAAAAGAGTGTCGTCGGTCGGAGATGGAGCGACGGCGCTCGGGTTCGACTGGAGCCGAACTGTTTTGACGCCCGCACCGGAACAGGGGTGTATGAAAGTGCTACTGGGAATCGGTGGGAGCGACGACTCGCTGACCGCGCTGGAGCAGACGGTCGGGCGGGCGCGGGCGGCGGGCGACGACCTCACCATCGCCGTCCTCGAAAACCCCGAGAGCGACCTGACGCGAGACAAGATTCGGACGAGGGTCGACGACGTGCTCGCCGACGCCGACCTCGACGCCGAGGTGCGCGACCTGACCGGCGACCCCGGGAGCCAGTTGCTCGACGTCGCCGAGAGCGAGGGATTCGACCAGATCGTGCTCGGCGGTGGCCAGCGCAGTCCGATGGGGAAGATAAAACTCGGCCAGATAGCGGAGTTCGTCCTGCTGAACTCCCACGTCACGGTGAAGCTGGTGCGCGAACCATGACACGACACGACCGACGCTTCCCCGACGAACCGTCGGGGCCGTTCCCCGAGCCGCCGCTCTCTTTCACCGACCGCGAGGGCCGCGACATCGACGTGTGCCCGTACGAGGAGGACGACGAGGAAGCGCTGGTCGAGATGTACGTCGACTTCGACCCCGCGGACCGCGCGCAGGGCATCCCGCCCGCGACCGAATCCCGGGTCCGCGACTGGGTGGAGACGCTCGGCGAGGGGCTGAACGTCGTCGCGTGGCACGAGGACGAGGTCGCGGGCCACGCCACGCTCGTCCCGGACGGCAACGGCTCGTACGAACTCGCCATCTTCGTCCACCAGCGCTACCAGCGCGCCGGCATCGGCTCCCAACTCATCCGCGCGCTGCTGGGGCACGGCAAGGCCAACGGCGTCGACCGCGTCTGGCTCACCGTCGAACGCTGGAACCGCGCCGCCGTCGGCCTCTACCGCGACGTCGGCTTCGAGACCACCGACTCCGAGAGCTTCGAACTCGAGATGGTCCTGACGCTCTGAGGCGGCCGGTTCTCGCCCGGCTCTTTCCGTTTCGGCTCGGAGCGCGACTTCGGCGAGCAAAGCACTGAAACGCCTCGGCCTCCTTCGAACGAACACGAACATGACTCAGCGGGTTTCTAGCGAGACTGTAGACACCGTCCGGGCCACCGTCACCCGGAGCGGCGCGACCGACCGTCCGTGCGTCGAGATTCCCGCGGACGACGCCGAGGCGTTCCCGGAGGACGACGTCGTCCGCCTCGTCATCGACGACACCGAGTACCGAGCGCGCGTCGAACGACCACTGACCGGCGACGGCCGCCTCATCCGCGGCGCGTACGACACGCCGAGTCTCGCGCGCAACCCCGGCGACGGCGAGAACCGCCTCACGGAGTGGTTCGAGGCGAGCAACCGCGAGTTCGACCAGTCGGTCCTGCTCGACGTCGTCTCGGAGGAGTTCCGGTACGGCCTCCGCGAACCGGGCAAGCGCACCGTCTACGACGCCACCGAGGGTCCCGACGACGGCCTGGCGAACATCGCGGAACAGGTCGAGGAACGATGAGCAAGCGCGAGGAGTTCCTGGCGGGCGAGCGCGTCGAGGACGTGGCGCTCTTCCTGGCCGACTCGTTCGTCGACGGCGGCTCGCTGGCCGACCACGGCGAGTCCGTCCCGGACGGCACCCTGCTGGTCGTCCCGGGCGACACGGGCCGCAGCGTCTTCCAGACCGCGACCGGGATGGAGGCGATGGGGTTCGCAAAGCGTGCGATGGGAACGGAGGGCACCATCGACGCCGACCTCACGGGCGGCGAGTGCCCGGCGGCGGGCGAGGAGGCGGACGGCGACGAGGACGCCGACCACGAGACGGAGTTCGTCTTCGCGTTCGCCGAGGAGCAGAACGAGGACGTCGGCGACATCTACGCGGAGGGCGACGTGATTCACGCCTACGCCTACTGCGACTGCGGTACCGCCTACTCCCAGAAGTGGGTCGCGGGCGAGCGGTAGGAGAGACGCGGCCCGCGGCCGCGGCCAGCACGGTTTTCCGGTCTGCGGTCCCGCTACCTCCCATGTCGACCGACCCAGAGGACGCACGCTACGACCACGTCTCGATAGACGACTGGGACGCCGTCGAGGACCATCTGCGGCGGTTCGCCGACACCGGGCGCGTCGACGCGGTCGGCGAGCGCGTCGTCGCGGAACTGGACAACTCGCGGTTCTCGGTCGCCCGCGACGGCGAGGTGAGCGCGGGCATGCCGCTGCACGACTTCGACGCGGTCGTCGACGAACTGCACTTCGACCACGACGGCGGCGCCATCGCCGTCCGCGGCGACGACTTCGACTACGAGTTCCGCCGTCCGTAACGCCCCGGATTCGCCCACCCGAGAGGACCCCGGTGACGCGGTTCCTTACCGGCGAGTTCACGCCCGCCCGACGAGGGTCGCGACGCGCTCGCGGTCGACGCGGTTCGTCGTCTCGCCGCCCTCCTTCAGCGCGGTGCCGACGATGGCTCCGTCTGCGACCGCGAGCAGGTCGGCGACGTTCCCGGCGGTGACGCCGCTCCCGACGAGGACGGGCGCGTCCGCGCCGAGGTCGTCCCGGCGCGCGACGACCGCTTCGAGCAGGTTGGCGTCAACCGCCCGTCCGGTGCCGGGGCCGCTGACCACCAGGCCGTCCGCCTTGCCGCGTTCGAGCGTCTCCGCGACCAGTTCCTCGACGGGGCGCTCGGCGAGCGGCGCGGAGTGTTTCACGGCCACGTCGGCCAGTATCGCCACGTCGGAGTCGAGCGTCTCGCGGAGTCGTAGCGTCTCGTGCGCTCGCCCCTCGACGACGCCCTGGTCGGTCACGCGCGCGCCGGCGTGGACGTTCACGCGGACGAAGTCGGCGTTCGCGGCGGTCGCCACCGACAGCGCCGCCGCGGCGTCGTTCCGCAGGACGTTGACCCCCAGCGGTAGCTCGACCGCTCGCCGAATCTCGGTCGCGACGCGCGTCATCGACGCGACGACGTGCCGAGGCACCTCGTCGGGGTAGAAGGGGGCGTCGCCGAAGTTCTCGACCAGCACTGCGTCCGCGCCGCCGGCTTCGAGTTCCCGTGCGTCGGCCAGCGCGCGCTTGAGCAGCGCGTCGAAGTCGCCCGAAAATTCCGGCGCGCCGGGTAGCGCGGGCAGGTGGATCATGCCGACGACCGGGTCGTCTGCGTCGAAGACCGCGGAACCGTTCATGCCGGTGGCGTCGGCGCGGCGGGAGTTAAGCGAACCGACCCGGAGCGGACGAGCAGCGAGCGCCCGTCGGGCGTCTTCAGTCGTCCGCCGGGTTCGTGCCGTCGCTCGCCTCCTCCTCGCTCGCGCCGTCCTCGGGGTCGAGGTTCCGGAAGCCGTCGAGGATGACCTGCTTCGCCACCGCGCCCCGGGTCGTCCAGTGGTGGGCGTAGTCGAGCATGTCGTCGTAGATGTCCGGCTTGCACCCCGCGGCCTTCGGGTGGCCGCCGCCGTCGACCTGCCGGGCGACCTCGTGGCAGCGCTCGAACGCGTCGGTGCCCCGGATGGAGGCGCTACCGGCGGGCTTGACGACGACGGAGGCGTCCGCACCCTCCTCGCGCATCGCCTCGGCGACCTCGTTCTGCGAGCAGCGGCCGTAGGTCACGCCGACCGTCCAGTCGCCGACCTCCTTCAGTTCGCCACGCTCGACGGCGCGCTCGACGAGCGCGTCCTTCTCGACGCGGCGCTCGGCGACGAACTCCTCGACCGCCGGGGGGAGGTCGGCGCCGTGTTCCTGGACGACCGCCATGTACTCCTCGGGTTCCGTCCAGTAGGAGTAGTCGGCGAGGTCGTCGCTGCGCGGGTCCTCGCGCAGCCAGAGGTCGTGGTCCCGGGTGACGGCGGCGAGTTCGACGAGGTACTCCGGGAAGTCGTGGTCGAGCGACCGCGCGACAACGTCGGCGGTGCACTCCTCGTCGGACTCGCCGACGACGAGGTCGACGCCCGCGTCCCTGACCGCCGCCGCGACCGTCTCGTCCCACTGGTGGTGGTCGAACCACGAGACGCCGTCGGCTTCCTCGACCAGCACCGCCAGTTCCGCGGCGATGGGTTCGAACGCGTCCGGGCAGAGGTCGCAGACGAACACGGTCGCGCCGTCCTCGGCGTACGCCGCCACGTTCTCCAGGGTCTCGTCCAGGTCGTGCGGTCCGGTGGGGACCAGCGCCGCGTCGCCGTACGCCTCCCGTATCAGCGCGGTCGCGGCGAGGCCGTCCGCGTCAGGGTCGGCGACGACGGCGACGTCCGCGCCGTCGAGCGCCTCCCGTACCTCCTTTTCCTCCTGTTCTTCCTCGATAGAGTCCGGCACGAAGAACCCCTCGCCCGGGAGCAGCGACTTCCGTTCGAGCGAGAGGCGCTCGTCGTCGATGAGCCAATCGTCCATACCGTCTCCTCGGCCCGCGTCGCAAAGAGTTCCCCGTTACGGACCGACGGCCGGCGCGCCCGTCGCCCGGTCGGAGGTCGGCGGTCCGAACCGCTCGGCAATCCGGCCGACGGGGCGGCCACGGTCCGTTCGTCATCGCGGCGTGACAAACGGCTTCCCTACGCCGCCTCCTCGTCCAGTTGCCGAACCGTCAGCACGGGCGTCGGACAGATGCGGACGACGCGCTCGGCGACGCTCCCGATGAGAAAGCGGTTCTCGCCGTGGCGACCGCGGGTGCCGGTGGCGACCACGTCCGCGTCCCGTTCGCGGGCGTACTCGCTGATGGTGGCCGCGGGGTCGCCCTCCCGGACGGCGGTGGTGACCTCGCGGTCGGCGTGGTCGCGGACGCTCTCCAGCGCCTCCTCGCCCTGCTCGTGCAGGGCGTCCCGGAGTTCGTCGCGCAGCGATTCGGGCGAGGACTCTATTTCGCCGGTGTCGACGACGTAGAGGGCGTGTACTGCCGCGTCGAATCGGCGCGCGAGGTCGAGCGCCACCGTGACCGCGCGAGTGACGCTTTCGGAACCATCCGTGGCGACGACGACGGTGTCTATCATCACCGGCAGTTGGCTCGCCATTCCCCTTAAACTCTCGTAGCTCTCCCCCGGTCCGCACTCGCCCGGTAGCCGTCGTCCCGCGAACCCCGTCGTCGCGGTCAGAGCGCGTCCCGGACGGTCGCCAGCAGGTCGGCCGGCCCGTCGTCGTCGTAGACGTTCGCGGCGGGGACCGGACACTCGACCGCTCCGGGGTCACCCCACGTCGAGACGGCCGCGACGGTCGCCTCCGACAGCCCTTCGACGAGTTCCATCTCCTCCTCGACGCCGGCGACGGGCCACTGGTCGAAGTGGGTGCGCCGCTCGCGGTCGGGCTGGTCGACGAGGACGACCGCGTCGGGCCACGCGCCGTGGAGGATGGACAGCGTGACGCCGGAGTAGGCGCGGTGGGTGAGCGCCGCCTGCCCCTCGACGAACACGATGTCGTGCTCCTCGGCCACCCCGCAGACGAGGTCCTCGACGACGCCCGCCGCGAAGTCGGCGGGCACGCGGTCGACGACGACGCCGCGGTGCGCGCCGACCATGATGCCCGTCTGGCCGGTCGCGACCCAGCCGGCGTCGAGGCCGGCGCGCTTCGCCGCGCGATACAGTTCGAACGTCGTGGTTCGTTTGCCGACCGCGCAGTCGGTGCCGACCGTCAGCACCACGTCCGCGTCGCAGTCGTCCACGCGCCCGTCGCCCACGCGGAGGCCGTCGCCGTCCGGCGGCTTGCGAACGTCGAAGATGCGCGCGCCGTGCTCGTCGGCGAGGTCGCGCCAGGCGTCTCGCTCGCCGAGGAAGACGTGCAGGCCCGAGACCACGTCACAGCCTCCTCGAATCGCCTCCTCGATGTCCGCGACCCACTCCTCGGGCAGGTCGCCGCCCGCGGGTGCGACGCCGACGACGAGCGCCGCGGCGTCGGGGGCGCGCTCCAGCGCCTCGGCGGTGGAGGCGACGACCGGCACGTCCGCCACGTCGTCGCGGCCGAGCACGTCCGCCGCCGACTCGCCGGCGCGCGTGGAGTCGACGACCGCTCGCGCGTCGAACAGTTCGCTGTGCATCACGACCCCGTTGGCCGTCTTTCCGTCCATCGTTCCGAACGCCCCCTCCGCGAGCACGACCGCGGGAGCGGGGGCGTCGAAGGCGCGCCTGAGATTCACGTGCTATCCTGTCCCACGCCGGGTGAAAGGTCTGGCCCCTCTCATGGAAGGGTGCGGGTTTCCGCTACCCCGGAATTGATAACGAGACACGAACTTTCAGTTCGCATGGCAACCGCCGAGACAGACGGCGCGTACGCGGAGTTGCTCGACCGAGTGAAACGAATCGAGAACGTGGGCAACGCCGCCGGCGTGCTCTACTGGGACCAGCAGGTGAAGATGCCCGAGGGCGGCACCCCTGCCCGGTCGAAACAGCTCTCCGCGCTCCAGACGGTCAAACACGACCTGCTGACCGACGACGCGGTCGGCGACCTGCTCGACGACCTCGAATCGCGGGACCTCGACGACGAGCAGGCCGCGGTCGTCAGCGAGGTGCGCCGCCAGTACGAGCGCGAGGTGGAGGTTCCGGGCGACCTCGTCCAGGAACTGTCCGAGACCATAAGCGAGGCCCAGCAGGCGTGGCGCGAGGCGAAAGAGGAGGACGAGTTCGAGACGTTCGAACCGTATCTCGACCGACTGCGCGAACTCCACGTCGAGCGCGCCGAGCACGTCGACGCGGAGAAAGACCCCTACGAGGTCATGTTCGAGGAGGGCGAGCCGTACCTCCCGCTGTCGACCGTCGAGCGCATCTTCGACGAACTGCGCGAGGGGCTGGTGCCGCTCATCGAGGACGTTCAGGAGAACGGCGCGGACATCGCCGACGACGCCTTCGCGGGCGAGTTCGACCCGGAGGACCAGGAAGCGCTCTGTCGTGACGCCCTCGACCTCCTCGGGTACGACTGGGACAGGGGTCGCCTCGACACCGCGCCGCACCCGTTCATGTCGGGGACGCAGTTCGACGCCCGCATCACGACCCGGTTCCACGAGACCGACTTCGTCGACCCCCTGACCGCGACCGTCCACGAGTTCGGCCACGCCACCTACCAGCTCGGCCTGCGCGACGACGCCTACGGGACGCCGCTGGGCAACTATCGCAGTTCCGGCATCCACGAGTCCCAGTCGCGGTTCTGGGAGAACCACGTCGGCCGGACGAAGGCGTTCTGGGAGCGGTTCCTGCCGACGGTGAAAGAGCGGTTCCCCGAGTTCGAGGACGTCACCGTCGACGAGGCGTACGAGGCGGTCAACCAGGTGTTCACGGACAACCTCATCCGCGTCGAGGCGGACGAACTCACCTACCACATGCACATCATCCTCCGGTCGGAGATAGAGCGGGAGTTCGTCGGCGGCGACCTGGACGTGAGCGAGATTCCGAACCGCTGGAACGAACTGATGGACGAGTACCTCGGCGTCGTGCCGGAGACGGACGCCGAGGGCTGCCTGCAGGACATCCACTGGTCGAGCCGGTTCGCCGGCTTCCAGAACTACACGGTCGGCAGCGTCTTCGCCGCCCAGCTCTGGGCGACCATCGAGGAGGAACTGGACGACCCAGAGGCGATGATACGCGAGGGGAACTTCGGGCCCATCCGCGAGTGGCTGACCGAGAACGTCCACCGCCACGGCCAGCGGTACACCACCGACGAGTTGATCGAACGGGCCACCGGCGAACCGCTGACGGCGGAGTACTTCCTCGACTACGTCACCGAGAAGTACGAAGCCATCTACGACCTGTAGCGGACCGCGCTCTCCTCCGGTCCCCGAGACGTCGCCCTACTCGACGTACTTCTCGGGACCGTTCTGGAACTCCTCTTCGTGCTCCGTGGAGCAGAAGTAGTAGGTCTCGCCCTCGTACTCCATCGTCGCGGGCGCGTACTCCTCGTCCTGATAGTCGGTCTCCGCGGGGTTGGTCCGGTCGACCTCCATACCGCAGACGGGACACGTGGGCATACCCGCCCTTCTCGTCGCGAACAGTAGGGCGTTGCGGCCCGGCGTTCGCGGGGTCGACCACCGGCACCGGAAATACCAGAAGCTAGACCTAACATCCTGGTTCAATTTCTAATATTACATTCAATTTATAAACGGAGATGGTGTACTACCGCCAAACTCGGATTGGGCAATGAGAGAGGACATCGAGGACGTTTCCGCGGCGGTGTTGCACGACCGGTTCCCCGGCATGGGCGGTGGCGAGCGGTTCGCCATCGAGGCGGCGCGAGTGCTGGACGCGCCCATCTACACGACCTACGTCGCGTCGGGGACGGACCTGCCGGACGACGTTCGGGTCGTCCCGGTGCGCCAGGAGAAGTACACCAGCGGCCTCTCCGGACGACTCCTCGAGTGGCAGAACGAGGGGATGAACCCCTTCGAGACGCTGTCGGTCTCGCTCGACCTGACCGACGCCCACGACGACCTCGCGGAGTACGACGTGCTGCTGGAGAGCGCGCCGCTGTCGAAGTCGTACGTGCCCGACGTGGACCAGACCGTCATCCACTACCCCCACAGTCCGCCGCGATGGCTGTACGACCTCTTCCGCGACCGACTCGCCGCGCTGGACTACCCCGGCGTCGGGTTCGCGATACGAGCGTACGCGAAACTCTGGCGGACGCTCGACAAGGAGGGCAACGACTACGTCGACCGCTTCGTCGCCAACAGCGAACTCGTCGCCGACCGCATCCAGCGCTACTACGACCGTACCGCCGCCGTCGTCTACCCGCCGGTCACCGGCGACTGGCGAACGGAGGGCGACGACGGCTACTTCGTGACGTGGTCGCGGCTCGCGCCAGAGAAGCGCATCGACCTCGTCGTCGAGGCGTTCGCGGGGCTGGACGAGCGTCTGCTCGTCGCCGGCGACGGCGAGCAGCGCGAGGAACTCGAAGCGATGGCGGCCGGCCACGACAACGTCGAGATTCTGGGCTACGTCGACGACGTGGAGTCGCTCGTCGCCCGCGCCACCGCGGTCGTCTACGCCCCGCGGAACGAGGACTTCGGTCTCGTCGGCGCGGAGGCGCTGTCGGCCGGCAAGCCCCTGCTCGGCGTGAACGAGGGGTTCACCCGTCACCAGGTCGTCGAGGGGACGACCGGCCTGCGGTTCGAACCCACCGTCGAGTCCCTGCGCGAGACGGTCCGCCGGTTCGACCCCGGCGCGTTCGACGCCGACGAGATTCAGCGGTTCGCCGGCCGATACGACTACGAGACGTTCGCAGAGGACCTGGTGACCGTCGTCAACCGAACCCACGCGGACGCCGCCACCGAGCGCGCCGCGGTCGACGTAGATGATACGGAAACCCCGCACGTCAGCTGACCCCGACGTCTCCGTGGTGATACCGACGCTGCCGGCGAACGACCACGACGCCGTCGTCGACGCGCTCCGCGAAGGGACCGTCGAGGAGTTCGAGGTGCTGGTCGTCGACGACGCCGACCTCGACATCTGCGAGGCGCGTAACGCCGGCATCGAGGCCGCGACGGCCGACGTCGTGGCGCTCACCGACGACGACTGCCGGCCGCCGCCGGAGTGGCTCGCCCGCGTCCGGGACGCGCTCGCGGGCGACGCCGTCTGCGTCGAGGGGCGCGTCGAGGGCGGCCGCACCTACCGCGGCACCGGACTGTACGTCGGTTGCAACCTCGCCGTCGACCGCGAGACCGCGCTCGCAGTGGGCGGTTTCCGGTCGGCGTACGCGGGCTGGCGCGACGACACCGAGTTCGGATGGCGAATGGAGGACCGGGGCCCGTGCCGGTACGACCACGGGATGGTGATGGTCCATCCGGACCCCCCGCGGGCGAGCATCGACGACGAGAAGGAGGCGCGCCTCCGGCGGGAGTACCCCCGGCGCTACGAGGAGCGCATCGTCCCGGACACCGCGCTCGGCCGGGTCAACGACTGGCTCTGGCGGCGGGGGTTCTGGGACGCCGTGGACCGGGTTCGGTACGCGGGAGGGAACTCGTGACGCTGCACGACTGGCTCGTCGAGACGGGCGAGCGCGTCCGGACGGAGGGCCGGAGCGGCGCGGAGAAGTCGGCCTACGAGTTCTACAAGGGCCTGCTCCGGCGCGTCGGCGAGCGCACCGACTACGGCGAGTCCGTCTACGACAGGGAGTGGGACGTCCTCGTCGTCCTCGACGGGTGCCGGGTCGACCTGATGCGGGAAGTCGCCGACGAGTACGCGTTCGTCGGTCGCGTCGGCCGGTTCGAGTCGGCCGGCACCCGCTCCGACGAGTGGATGCGGGCGAACTTCGGCGACCGGGACTGCTCGGACACCGTCCACGTCACCGCGAACCCGAACTCCGCCGACCACCTCGACGCCGACGGGTTCGCCCTGCTCGACGAGGTGTGGCGCGACGCCTGGGACGACGACAGGGGGACGGTTCCCGCCCGCGCCGTCACGGACCGCGCCGTCGCCGCGGCCCGCGACCGCGACCCCGAGCGACTGGTCGTCCACTACATGCAACCGCACTTCCCGTCGCTGCCGGACCCGCTGCCCGGCGGTGCGATGAGCCGCGACGAGTTCGGCGACCGGGTCGGCGTCTGGGAGCGACTGCGGCGCGGCGACCTCTCCCGCGAGCGCGTGTGGCGTTCGTTCCGGGCGAACCTCCGGTACGTCCTGGACGACGTGGCGCTCCTGCTCGACAGCGTCGACGCCGACCGCGTCGTGCTCACGGCCGACCACGGCAACGCCTTCGGCGAGTGGGGCCTCTACGGCCACCCCGACAGGGTGCCCATCCGCGCCCTCCGGGAGGTTCCGTGGGTCGTCACGAGCGCCCGCGACACGGGCGACCACGACCCCGACCTCGCGCGGCCGGCCCCGGCGAACGCGGACGCCGCCGACGTATCGGTCTCCGAACGACTCGACGCACTCGGGTACACATGAACGTCGCAGTCGTCGTCCTCGACACCCTCCGGAAGGACGCGTTCGACGAGCACTTCGACTGGCTTCCAGGCGTGCGGTTCGAGCGCGCCTACTCCACGAGCCACTGGACGGTGCCGGCCCACGCCTCGCTGTTCGCGGGCCGGTACGCCAGCGAACTCGGCGTCTACGCCGGCGCGCAACTGCTCGATTGCCCCGACCCGGTCCTCGCCGAGCGGTTCGGCGCGGCGGGGTACGCGACGCGGGCGTTCAGCGCGAACGTCAACGTCTCCCGGCCGTTCGACTTCCACCGGGGGTTCGACCAGTTCGAGGGTAGCTGGCGGCTGCGGGCGCTCGCGGAGAACAGCTTCGACTGGGACCGGTTCATCGTCGAGACCGACGACATGGGACCCCAGCGGTACCTGCTCGCGCTGAAGGAGGTGCTGACGGGCGACTGCGCGACCGTCCCCTCGCTGAAGCGCGGCGCGCTCCTCAAACTCCGCGACCTCGGCTGGGGTCGGTCGACGCGCGACGACGGGGCCGAGGAGGCCCTGTCGTTCGTCCGCGACGCCGACTTCGGCGACAGGGAGTTCCTCTTCGTCAACCTGATGGAGGCCCACACGCCCTACGACCCGCCCGAGGAGTACCGCACCGTCGACCCGCCCGAACTGAACGGCCTCCGCGCGACGCTGGGCGAACCGGTCGCCGACCCCGACCGCGTCCGGCAAGCGTACGACGACAGCGTGCGCTACCTCTCCGACCGTTACCGCGAGATATTCGCGGAACTCAGGAGGCAGTTCGACTACGTCGTCACCCTCTCGGACCACGGCGAGGCCCTCGGCGAGCGCGGCGACTGGGAGCACCTCTGCGGGCTCGCCCCCGAGATAACGCGGATTCCGCTCTGCATCTCCGGCGACGGCCTCGGCGGCGAACGACGCGAGACGGTGAGCCTGCTCGACGTCCACCGGACGGTGCTCGAACTGGCCGACCTCGCCGGCGACTCGCGGGGTCGCGACCTGCTCGGGAGTCCGGACGACCGCGACTGGCTCGTCGAGTACCACGGGCTGACCGACCGCCACCGGGCCGCGCTCGCCCGGGACGGAATCGACGCCGCGGCGCTCGACCGGGAACTCCACGCGCTGGCCGCCCCGGGCTACTACGGCTGGGAGACGCCCGACGGCTTCCGCGAGGAGGGCGACCTCGACGACCCGAGGGAACGCATCGACGCGCTCGTCGCCGACCTCGACCGCCGGGACGTCAGCGACGACGTGGCCGTCTCGGAGGCGGTCGAGGCGCAACTGCGCGACCTCGGGTACGCCTGAGTCGGTGGTGCGACGCCGTGACGGAAGAACGAAAACCCGTGCCGGAGAAAGGATAGACCGTGGCGGACGACGAACGGAGCGAGGCGGCCGACGTCAGCCTGAGCCGAGAGACGTTCGGCGGCGCGCTAGCGCAGTTCGCGATGGCCGCCGTCGGTTTCGCCGGGACGATAATCTTCGCTCGCTGGCTCGGCCCGTCGGCGTTCGGCGGCGTCTACCTCCTGCTGGCGGTCGTCAAGCTCGCGGACCGCCCGATGAACGGCTGGTCGCTCGCGGCGAAAAAGCGGCTCTCGGAGAGCGACGCGCTCCGGTCGCCCGCGTTCGGCGCGCAACTGCTCTTCGACCTCGGCTGGGTCGGGGTCGCCGGGGTCGCCGCGCTGCTCGCCGGGGACGCGCTCGCGGACTACACCGGGCTGGCCGCCGCGCCCCTGCTCGCCGTCCTCCTGCTCGCCAGCGAGTCGACCTACGAGACGGTAGAGAGCCTCGTCCAGGGTCGCGGGCGAATCAGCGTCGCGACCTGGATCGACGCCCTGCGCTCGGTGCTGACCCTGCCCCTGCAGATCGCGCTCGTCGCGCTCGTCGGCGCGGCCGGGATGGTGTACGGGCTGGCGGCCGCCTCGCTGCTGGCCCTCCCCGTCGTCTCCTACTTCGTCGCCGCTCGCCCCGAACTGCCCTCGCGGGCGTTCCTCGGCAGCCTCGCCGACTACGCGCGCTACAGCGTCCCGTCGTCGGCGCTCGGCACCGCCTACGACCGCCTCGACCTGCTCCTGCTCGGCTACCTGCTCGTGCCCGCCGCCGCCGGCTTCTACGAGGTGGCGTGGATGCTCACCATGCCCGCCGTCTTCGTCGCGGACGTGGCGGGCCGGGGGCTGATGGCCAAGGTGAGCGGGCGCGCGGCCAACGGCGAGGGCGTCGGCCGGGACGTGTCGAACACGGTCGCGTACGCCGGACTGCTGGCGTTCCCGATGCTCGCCGGAGCCGTCGCGCTCGCTCGTCCCCTCGTCGTCACCGTCTACGGCCCGGCGTACCGGAACGCGGCCACGCTGCTCGTCGGCCTGGCCCTGTATCGCGTCCTGCGCACCCAGACGGGGCCGCTCCTGCAGGCGATAAACGGCCTCGACCGACCGGACGTGGCGATGGGACTCTCGGCCGTCGCGCTCGCCGTGAACGTCGTCCTCGGCGTGGTCCTGACGCTCCGTTTCGGGCCCATCGGCGTGGTCGCCGCCACCGTCGTCGCCGAGGCGCTGCGGTACGCCGGGGCGGTCGCCTTCCTGCGGTCGTCGGTGACCGCGTTCGCGCCCGTCTCCCGGCCGATGGCGGCGCAGGTCGGCGCGAGCCTCGTCACCTTCGCCGTCGCCGCCGCCGCCCGCGGCGCGCTCCCGGTCCGGTCGTGGGTCGACCTCGCCGTGCTCGTGGGGACCGGGGCCGCGGCGTACGGCGTGGCGCTGGTCGCGCTCAGCCCCGGCTTCCGGCACACGCTCGGCGTCGCCGTCCGGGAGTCGCTGGCCGACGTGCGCCACTGACCGAACGAGTTCCGGCGACGAATCGCGTCGAGCGCTCCGAGAAGAGTCGAACGTCGTCCGATCGCGGCCGGTCGCGGTCGGGTCAGGTGTAGTAGTACTCGCCTTCCGTCTTCTGTTTGCGGTCGAGCTGACTGCCCGGCTTGTTGATGCGCGGGCGGCCGACGTTCTCGTCGCGGCGGAAGGTGATGTCGAGGTTCGAGAGGAAGTCGTTCATCCCCTCGCGCATCCCCTTCGGCTCGCCGGCGTGACCGTGCTCTGCGGGTTCGCCGTCGAACACCATCAGGCGGTCCGCCAGCAGGTCGATCATGTAGATGTCGTGGTCGATGACGAGCACGGTGGCGTCCTGCATCTCGGCGAACCGGCGGATGGCCTGCGTAGCGCGGACGCGCTGTTCGACGTCGAGGTACGCCGACGGCTCGTCGAGCAGGTAGAGGTCCGCAGACTCGGAGAGGCAGGCCGCGATGGCGACGCGCTGGCGCTCGCCGCCAGAGAGGTCCGTGAGGTTCTGCTCCATGATGCTCTCTAGCTGGAGCGGCTGCGCTATCTCGGTGTTCCAGTACGACGACCCGAAGTCGTCCGTGAGCGAGGAGAGGAACGCGTCGACGCGCATCGGCTGGTCTATCTCGATGTACTGGGGCTTGTAGGAGATGTCCAGCCGGAAGTCCAGTTCGCCCTCGTCCGGTTCGAGTCGCCCGGCGAGCAGTTGGGCGAACGTCGACTTCCCGATGCCGTTCGGACCGACGACGCCCAGCACCTCGTTCTCGTGAATCGTCCCGCCCTCCACGTCGAGACCGAACTCGCCCTCGCCGTACGACTTCGAGAGGTCGGGGTACTCCGCGAGCACGTCGGCGTGGGTCGCGACCCGGGGCGCGTGCTCCTCGAACTCGATGGGGTCCGGCCGGATGCGCATGTTCTCGTTGTCGAGGTACCCGTGCAGGTACTCGTTGATGCCGTTGCGCACCGACTTCGGCGACGTGATGACGCCGTACGCGCCCGGTTCGCCGTAGGCGACGTGGAGGTTGTCCGCGACGAGGTCGAGGATGGCGAGGTCGTGTTCGACGACGAGCATCGACCGGTCCTGCTCCTCCGCCATCTCCTGGACGAGGCGCGCGACCGCGACGCGCTGGCTGATGTCGAGGTACGGCGTTATCTCGTCGAGGAAGTAGAAGTCGGCGTCGCGGGCGAGACACGCCACTATCGCGACGCGCTGGAGTTCGCCGCCCGACAGGCTGTCGATGTCCTGGTCGAGGACGTGTTCGATGTCGAGCCGTTCGAGCAGGTCGCCGAGCGCGCCCCGCTCGTTCGTCGGCTCCAGCAGTTCGGCGGTGTTGCCGTCGAACCGGTCCGGGATCTTGTCGACGTACTGGGGCTTGCGCGCGACGGTCACGTCGCCGTCGCGCACGTCCGCGAGGTAATCCTGGAGCTCCGTCCCGCGGTAGCGTTCGAGGACCGCGTCCCAGTCCGGCGGCTCCCCGAACTGGCCGAGGTTCGGCGCGAGTTCGCCCGCCAGAATCCGCACGGCCGTCGTCTTCCCGCTCCCGTTCGGCCCGAGGATGCCGGTGACCTGGCCCTCCTGGGGGACGGGCAGACCATACAGCGAGAAGGCGTTCTCGCCGTAGCGGTGGGCGGGGTCGTCCTGGAGCTCCTGGGGCAGGTTGATGATCTCGATGGCGTCGAACGGGCACTTCTCGACGCAGATGCCGCAGGTCTCGCCCAGACAGATCTCCTCGCTGATCTCGATCTGGTCGGGCTGGCCGTCGTCCGCGTCCTCGCCGCGGAGCGTGATGCACTCCTTGCCGGTCCGGTTCGGCGGACAGTAGTTCTTGCACTCGTAGTTGCAGCGGTCGGGCTGGCAGCGCTCCAGGTCCACGACCGCGATACTATCGTCCGCCATGGTTACACCTGGACGTGGTTAGTCAGCAGAATGCCCCACGTGATGAACCACAGCGAGAACGTCATGAACGCCACGTACAGGTAGTCTTTCGCGCCGTCGAGCTCGTAGCCGAGCGCGCGAACGAGCGGCAGCTGGACCACGGTGAATCCGAGCACGATGGCCAGACCCATCTGGTCGCTTGCCGCCGCGTTCGTCGTCCCGACGACGGACGCGGAAGCGACGCCCGCGGCGATGCCGGCCAGGGCTGCTATCGCCGTGACCGTGACGCTCCGCAGGTGGGCCGCTCGTTGTTCGGACGCTTGTTCGGTCGCCATGGAGGGAACTGGGGTTCCCGGACTCAAAAGGTGTTCGTTTGCGGGTATCGCCCCGTCCGCTCGGGAATGGTAAACGTTTAACCGTACGAACTCACAATTCCCGATGAGGGCCGGTAGCTCAGTTAGGCAGAGCGTCTGGCTTTTAACACGACCCACCCGCGCCGCATCGACGGATGGTTGTGGAAGACACCAGACGGTCGGGGGTTCAAATCCCTCCCGGCCCGCTTCTCCGGACGATAGACCCGACGAGCGACGCACGTCGTGGGAGCGAAGCGGTCAACGGTGGCTCCGTGAACGGTCGACGGACGACCGGAGCGAAGCGATGGACGGCTCTTCCGGCTGCGGGACCGACCGTAGTTTTAAACCGAAATAGTCGATAGTGACTATATGGGCGACGACGTTCATCCGAAGGAACGTGGCCAACGAAGCGAAGCGGCGATCGTCTTCGAACTGGTTCGCCGCGGTCTGACCGTGCTGGAACCGTTCGGTGACAACGAGCGGTACGACCTCGCAGTCGAAGCGGCCGGAGAGTTCCACCGGATACAGGTGAAGACTGGACGACTCGAAAACGGGTGCGTTCGGTTCGAGACTCGGAGTTCCGGCACACTGACACGGAAAATCGAGAAAGAGGGGTACGACGGAGAGATCGACGTCTTTGCGGTCTACTCGCCGGAGCTGGAGGACGGATTCGTAGTGCCGATAGCGGCGGCACCGACGACGACGACGATGGGCCTCCGCGTAGAAGAGCCCGAGAAGCCTTCACCGAACACGAACTGGGCGACGAACTACCGGATCGACGACTGGGTAGCATCGATTCGCGACGAGAGGGAGTGACCTCGAACGACCGGCGGAGTCCGGAGAGCGCCCTCACCGCCGAGGACCACCCCCGGAAAAACGACGGCACAGTTCAGGAGGGATTATAAGTCGCCCGCGCTCACAGCACCGACATGAACAGTTTCGCTTCGGATTCGCTCGGATCGCTCGGAACCGCCGTCGGCGTCTTCCTCGCGCTGGTCGGTATCGCGACACTCGTCGGAACGCCGTGGGCGTACAAGTCCGGTAGCCTCGTCCTCGCTGCCGGACAGATATTCGGCGCGCTCGCGGCCGTCGGCATCGGCGCTGGCCTGGCGTGGCTCGCGACGCAGAAGTAGAGGAGTCGGTTTCAGCCCTTGTTGGGCAGGTAGGCGAGCATCCCCAGCAGGACCGCCGCGAGGAAGCTGATGATGGTGACGCCCCAGAGGCCGGCGATGCGCTCGTTGAAGTGTGCTATCTCGCTCTTCTGCTCGTTGTAGGCTTTCACGTTCGTCGACAACAGCATCTGCCCGTTCTCGGCGTGGGCGACGAATCGCTTGTCGTTCGGTCCGAGCGTGACGGTGCTACCGTCGCTGATGGAGACGGTGTTCGTCTTCGGAGCGGTCCACCGCAGGACGACGGACTGGTTGGTGATGTTCGCGACCGTCGTCGAGTTGTTGCCGAACCGGAAGTCGTTGCCCTCCTGGAGCGTGGTGGTGTTCGGTTCGCCGAACTGCTGGCGCTTGTACTCGTCGACGGGGACCAGCGTCTTGTTGCCCTGGCTTCCGTTGGTGACGACGAACGTCTCGTTGTTCTGGGTGACCGTCTGCGTGTCGTTGCTCAGGTTCTGTACCTCGCGGAGCGTCGCCCGATTGGGGTCGGACGTGTTAGGGATGACCACCCGACGGGTCTCGTTCTGGTACTGGACCGTCGTGTTGTTGTTCAGCGTCTCGCTGAAGCGTGCCGACTGGTTGGTCCACGCCACCTCCGCGGACCCGCCGCCGAGCGACGTGACGTTGTACTGTCTGCCGTCGACGGTGACGTTCTGTCCCTGGCTCTCGAGCGTCTTCTGCGGATTGTCGACCTCGATAGTCGGTTCCTGGGCGGCCCCGATGAGCGAGTACGCCCCGGCAGCGATGATGAGAAAGACCGCGACGTATACTCCCGCTGCACGTCGTTGCATATCCTAGCCCGGGTCCCCGCGCAGTATAATGGTTACCTTTTGGGAGCAGGAGTTCCGCCCGTGACGGTCGAGGACGCCGGGCGCAGGCGGGGACGGCGCGTCCGCTCGGAGGGGACGAGACGGCCTGCAGGACATCGACCGACGATATGACAGAAGATGAATACTGAGTTCCGTGAGAACGGCCTTCCGCGGACGAGTTACCCTCCGGATTCGATTCGCGTCGTACCAAGAGTTAAATAGGTCGGGTGGCTTGTGTTCGAAACAGCAGAGATGACCGTCGAACCCGGCGACTACGACCTGCGTGAACTCCGCAGGATGGCCGACGAGGAGGACCCGCCGCTGGACGTGCCCGAGGAGTCGGGCGAGGAGGCGTTCCGACTCGGCCAGCGCGAGGAACTGATGAAGCTCCAGACGCAGTTCATGAGCTCCGGACGACTGCCGGAGAAACCGTATCTCGAATCCCTGCCGACCCGATACGGCGCGGAGGTCGTCGTCTTCGAGTGGCTCGATTTCCTCGTCGAGAAAGCCGGCTTCGCGAACACCGACGCCGCGCTCGACTACTACGAGTCCGTCGACTGGCTCAGCCCGGAGGCGCACGAGGACCTGCGGTCGTACATGCACGGCTTCTCCGAGGTGGACCGCTTCGACGGCGAGGAACCGGCCGACCTGGACACCAACGACCACGTCCTCAGCCTCGTCTACGTCGCACGTCTCGCCTCGCTGGCGTAGCCCCGGCCCGCTCTCACTCCCGATATCCCAGGCTCTTCAGCCGGTCTTCTATCACGGCGTCGTCCATCTCCTCGCGCGCTTCCGGCGGTTCGGCGGTGACCGCCCGGCGCTCGGCGGCCTCGACGGTGGCCCACGGCACCTCGACGAGTTCGCGCTTGTGCAGTCCGCCGGGGTGGCCGTACGCCCGGAGCGGAATCGGGTAGGTCCGCTCGCCGACGAGGTTCCCGTGGTCGGCGGTGACGACCGACTTCCCCGGCAGTCGGTCGACGAGGGTCTCGACGTGGGGGACGACCACGTCGAGGTTCTCCCGGTAGGCGTCGACGACGGTCTCCTCGTCGGTCACCTCACCGTGGAAGAGCGCGTTCCACGGGTGGGGTTCCCCGCTCCGTTCGTCGGCGTCCAGTTGCATCTCGATGCCGGCGTGACCGATCTCCTGACCCGTCTCGCCGACGAAGGGGAAGTGAGGCTGCATGAAGTGTGTGACGACGCGCTTGTCGGGATACCGCTCGAACGCGGCGAGCGTCTGCTCGACCACGGTCTCGGGCATCACGGTCCGGTGTTCGTCGTCCCAGTGGTCGTCGAGCAGGTTGACGACGGCGTGGAACGTGTCGTCGGGGAGCTTGTAGGCGTGCGGATTGGCGGTGACGTAGACCGTGTCGTGGAGTCGCCGGCCGACGAAGCTCTCCTGCATGAACTCCCAGCTTTCGCTGCCGGGCGAGAGCTTGCTCGTCACGGTGTCGCCGACGTCGGTCTGTTCTTCGAACATGTCGTACCGGCAGGCGTCGAGGACGACCAGGTTGTCCCAGTCCTCCTCCATCACGTCGACGCGCTCCGCGCGGTTCAGCAATCGATAACACCGGGCGTTCAGTGCGAGGGCATCGTCCCGGAGTCGTCGCGTCTCCCCGCGGAGGAGACGCGGGTCGCGTAGAACGCGCACCAGATTTCCGAGCGAGTACCGCCGCCACATCGACATATCACCTCCTCCCGACTCCACCGACTTATTTATGATATGGCTAAACTGGTTTTGGAGAACGGTTCGGAAGGTTACTTTTCCGCCGACTCACCGTCGAACTCTACTCGACCGTCTCGGAGCCGTTCGTCCGACACGCCCCAACTTCTCCTCTCGAAGCGCAAGACGGGACGCCGAGGAGACAGCTAGGAGATAAAACTAGCGGCGGGATAGTGACGGGAAAAAGTCACGTCGGTCGCGTCGAGCGAGGAGGTCTTCCCGTCGCTGGCCGTCGGGGAGACGGACGTGCGGTTCGGCGTCCCGCCGTTCGCCGTGTAGACGCTTCGCTCGTCGCGAAGCCGCCTCGCAGAAGATATCGGACCGGAACGGTCCCGACGCTCGCAGGCTCCATGGGCCCTGACGGATTCGAACCATCGACCACTCGGTTATGAGCCGAGCGCTCTAACCGGACTGAGCTAAGGGCCCACTCAGCTACTCGTATTTGACGACTCCTCTTTAGCCTACCGGCTTTCTTCGGGCGGAGCGACGGCGTCCCGTCGTTTCGACGGCCGCCACGCTCGTCGCGGTAGTGCGCCGAGAGAAGCGCCGTCGCCAGGGCTCGAACCTGGGACAACCACGTTAACAGCGTGGTGCTCTACCAGCTGAGCTACGACGGCTCGTTGCAATCGTTCATAGACGCAGTTGTTTGATAGGGCTTTCGCTTTCACCCGACGGCATCGACACGCTTTCCCCGCATCAAGGGGTACGCTCGGGCAATGGCAGCTTTCGAGGACGTCGTCGCGGCGGTCCGCGAACGCGTCGAACCGGACGCCGAGGAGCGGTCCCGCCTCGGGACGGTCGTCGAGCGACTCGTCGAGCGCACGGAGTCGGCCGTCGACGACCTGCCCGTCGAGGCGGACGTGCTCCAGGTCGGCAGCACCGCCCGCGGAACGTGGCTCAGCGGCGACCGCGACATCGACCTGTTCGTGCGGTTCCCGCCGGACTGCGACCGCGACGACCTCGAATCGTACGGCCTCGACGTCGGCCACGCCGTCCTCCCCGACGGCCACGAGGAGTACGCCGAACACCCCTACGTGAAGGGAGAGTTCGAGGGATTCGACGTGGACCTCGTCCCCTGCTACCGGGTCGAGTCCGCGACCGACATCCGGTCGGCGGTGGACCGCACGCCGTTCCACACGCGGTACCTCGAAGCGCGCCTGGACGACGACCTGGCGAACGACGTCCGGGTGTTCAAGCAGTTCCTCACCGGCATCGGCACGTACGGTAGCGACCTCCGGACGCGCGGATTCTCGGGCTTCCTGGCCGAACTGCTCGTCCTCGAACACGGCGGTCTCCGCCCGCTGCTCGAAGCGGCGGTCGACTGGCAGCCGCCGGTTCGCTTCGACCCCGAGGACCACGGCACCCGGGAGTTCGACGACCCGCTGGTCGTCGTCGACCCCACCGACCCCGAGCGCAATGTGGCGGCCGTCCTCTCGGCGGCGAATCTCGCGCGCCTCCAGCACTACGCCCGCGAACTGCTGGACGACCCCCGGGAGTCGCTCTTCTTCCCCGAGTCGCCAGACCCGCTCTCGCCCGCCGACGTGCGCGAGTTCGTCGACGATCGCGGGACGACGCCGGTCGCGCTGCGCTTTCCCGCGCCTGACGTGGTCGAGGACCAGCTGTACCCCCAGCTGGACAAGTCGCTGTCGGGCGTCCGCGAGGCCCTCGAACGGCGGGGGTTCGAGGTGCTGCGCGCCGACCTGTTCGCCGACGACTCCGCCGTTCTCCTGTTCGAACTCGGCGTCGCCGAACGCCCCGCAGTCGAGCGCCACGAGGGCCCGCCGGTCCACGTCCGCCGGCACGCCGCGGGGTTCTACGAGAAGTACGCGAACGGCGACGGCGACCCGGAGTCCGGCGACCGCACGTACGGTCCCTTCGTCGACGACGGCCGCTACGTGGTCGAGCGCCCCCGGGAGTTCACGACCGCGACCGCGTTCCTGGAGAGCGACGCGCTGTTCGACGCTGCCCTCGGCGTGCACGTCGAGGGCGCGCTACGGGACGGGTACGACCTGCTCGCCGGCGGCGACGCCGTGGCCGACCTCGCCGGGGAGTTCGGCGTCGAACTCGCTCGTTACTTCGACCCGCGGCCCTAGTCGCTATCCCCGTCGAAGGTGGGGTGTGACGCCCGGACCTCGTCGACGAGGTCGCGAACGTCCTCGTCGGCGTCCTCCTCCGGCACGACGGGGTCGCGGCCGTCGAACACCTCGTGGACCATCGCGACGCCGTCCGAGAGCGTATCGAGGCTGTAGCCGCCTTCGAGTACGAATCCGAGCGCGGCCGCCGTCTCGTCGGCCACCTCTCGCACCCGTGCGGTGAGCATCCCGTAGCCCTCCGTCGAGACGCGCATCCGGGAGATGGGGTCGTGGCGGTGGGCGTCGAACCCGGCGCTGACGAGTATCAGGTCGGGGTCGAACGACCGGACCGCGGGTTCGACGAGGTCGTCGAACGTCGTCCGGTACTCGGGGTCGCCGGCCCCAGCGGGCAGCGGTGCGTTCAGCGTCGTCCCCGTGCCGTCGCCCTCGCCGACCTCGTCTATCTCGCCCGTGCCGGGATAGAGGCCGTCCTCGTGGATCGAGCAGTAGAGCACGTCGCCGTCCTCGGCGAAGATGTCCTGCGTGCCGTTGCCGTGGTGGACGTCCCAGTCGAAGACGGCGACGCTGTCGGCGTCGCCCGAGTCGAGGGCGTACTGGGCCGCGACGGCGACGTTGTTGAAGAAGCAGAACCCCATGGCGTCGTCGACGACCGCGTGGTGGCCCGGCGGTCGACCGATGGCGAACGGCGTGTCGCGGCCGTCATCGCCCGCCAGCGCCGTCTCGGCCGACCAGCGAGCGAGGCCCGCGCTCTGGAGTGCGGCGTCCCAGCTCTCCTCGACGGCGACGGTGTCCGGGTCCCAGTTACCGCCGCCGTCGGCGCAGAACTCGCAGAACTCCTCGACGTAGTCGGCGTCGTGGACGGCGGTCACCGTCGATTCGTCCGCGGGGTCGGCCTCGACGTACTCGACGCCGTGCCGACGCGAGAGCGTCTTCCGGATGGCCCGCAGCCGATCCGGGTTCTCCGGATGGCGTTGGCCGGTGTCGTGTTCGAGGCAGACCTCGCTGTAGCCGAACTTCATTCGAACAGTTCGAAGTACGTCACGATGTCCTCGGCCTTAACGGTTCTGCGGTCCGCGTGGCGCGCCAGTATCGCGGCCGCCGTCGCCACGTTGTCGGCGTAGTCCTCGAGGATGTCGGCCAGCGCGATGCGGGCGTTCATCGAAACCCGGTAGTCGTCGTCGATGTCGAGTCGCGCGATACGGTCGACGGGGGCGACCGGGAGCGTCAGGTCGTCCTTGTCGACGACCTGTTCGACCTCGAAGTCCTCTGCCATCAGCGTCTTCCGTCCGTCGGCGGTCGCTCGCTCGGCCGCGCCGGCGGCGAGTTCGGCCCCGTGTCGCTGGATGCGGCGGGCGAGTTCCTCGGCGGCGTCGGCACTGACCCGCAGTTCCCCCGCATTCCGTCGAATGATAGTGTCGACCGGCGCAAACGGAAGCTCAACGCTCATGGTCCAAAGGCGGAAGCCAGTCGTCCTTAATCTTTCCCTACCGTCGTTTCCTGGAAACCGCCCGACGAGGGGGACCGCCAGCACGCCTAAGAAGATGCACTCCCAATCCGCGAGTATGTCCGACGACCACGAGCGCGACCGAACGATGGCGAAGGAGAAAGACGAAGAGTCGACGCAAGAGGGCGAAGCGGAGGCAGAACGTGCCCGCGAGGAAGAACTGGAAGACGAGACCGACGTCGAACAGAACGAGGCCCGCGAAGACGCCGCTGCCGACGAGCAGAACGTCGACAACCACCGCGACGAAGAACCGTTCAACAGCTAGAACACGTCGTCGGCGTCGAGTCGCCCGTCCTGCAGTTCGCCGCGGGCGGTGACCTCCTGACCGAGGTGGACGTCCGCGTCCGTGTCGACGCTCACCGTCTCCTCGCCGTCGTCGAGCACGACCGGACTGCCCGCCTGGACGACCGTTCCGGTGAACTCGACGTACTCGCCGTCCTCGTTCTCGCCGTCGCTCGCGTCGACAGTCGCGGCGTCGTCTCCGCCATCGTCCCCGCCGTCGTCGGCGTCGTCGCCGAACGCGTCGAGTCCCGCGCTGGAACCGCCGTCGTCGCTCGATTTGTCGGTGTCGGTGCCGGTGCCGACCTCCGCACCGCTCTCCAGGACCGTGACGGTCGACTGCCAGCCGGCCGACCCCTCGATGTCGTCCTCCCAGCCGTCCTGGATCTCGACGTCGGCGAACTGGACCTCGTCGCCGGGCGCTATCTCCCGGTCGGCCTTCTCGCCCCAGAGCGCGACCCGGAGGTCGCCCGTGTCGTCCTGGACCCGGACGTTGCGGACCTGCCCCTCCGAGCCGTCGTCGCGGTCGAACGTGCGCTTGGGGTCGGCCGACCGGACGACGCCCGCCACGTCGGCGGTGTCGCCGAGTTCGAGGTCGGCGATGTCGGTGCTCTCGGGGACGTACTCGACGTCCTCCTCTATCTCCTCGACCGCCCCGCGGTTGCCGACGTGGAGTTCGAGGCTCCCGTCGCGCTCGCGGACGTATCCGTCCACGACCTCGACCGAGATGCCGGGGTCGAGTTCCTCGGCGAGGTCGGCGCGCTCGTCCCAGAGCGTCACCCGGACGCGGCCCGTCTCGTCGCCCACGGTCAGGTTCGAGACCTTCCCCTGGGAGCCGTCGTCGCGGTCGAAGGTGCGGACCGTGTCCGTGTCCAGCAGTTTCCCGCGCAGGTTCACGTCCGAGAGGCCCAGCGACAGGTCCTCGACGGCGTAGGTGTCCTGGACCTGGACGTCGATTTCGGTGTCCTCGTCCGGTTCGGCCTTGTCGACCGAGACCTCGGTACCGTTGTACCCCTCCTTCGGGCGGCCCTTGATTCGGAGCACTTGTCCCTTCTCCAGTTCCTCCTTCGCGGCCTGCGCCTGCTCGTCCCACAGGGAGACGCGGATGGAGCCGGTCTCGTCCGCGACTTCGACGTTCAGGACGTGGCCGTCCTCGGCGTCCTCGCCGTCGCGCTCGAACGTCCGGACGTCGCCGACGCTGACGACCTTCGCGACGAACTTCGCCTCCTCCATGCCAGGTTCGACGTCCGCGACCCCGTTCACCTCGTCCTCGTCGAGTTCGTGAGCGATGAGCATCGCGGCTGTCTCTTCGTCCGCCAGCCCGCCCATCTGGTCGACTTTGTCCTCGACCGCTTCCCGGAACTCCTCCAGAGAGACGTCGGCGTCGAGGTCCCCGTACACGTCCTCTATAACGCCCATAATCGTACTTTTATGGTAGATTGGACGTCGCTTAAGCGTTGTCTTTGCATCGAGACCCCTCCGCCGTCTTTCGATACCGCCGCCGTTTCGGTCACGACCGGCGTTTGGTCCGTCATCCGTGATAAACGTACGCGCCGCCGCGCTCCCGCCGGCTTGCGGGTCAGGAGACGGCGAAGACGGCGGCCCCGGCACCGACGGTGACGAGCAGTCGGCCGACGCTCCCGACGAACGTCGCGGCGGCGAACTTCGCGTAGTCCTCTTCGAGGATGGTGAACGCGTAGATGGACAGCGTGTCGGGGAAGAACGGCACCGACAGCGCCATCGCCAGCCCGACGTACCCCCACTTCCTGGCTATCGCGACCGTCTTCTTCTCCGACCACTCGACCACGTCGAACCGCGAGCGCTGGAGTGCGCGGATGACCGGCCCCGACTGCTTGGCTTCGTGTCCGATGTGGAACGCGAACACGCTCCCGACCGCCTTGCCGGCCCCGCTGACGAGGATGATGGTTCCCAGTCGAAGCGACTGCCCCAGTCCGAGGTCCAGCGGGGCGGCGAGGACCACCTCGCTCGGGAGCGGCAGGATGAACGCGATGAGAAACGAGTAGACGCCGATGATGACCAGACCGAGCCAGCCAGTCGCGGTCTCGACGGCCGCTTGCAGCCCGAACAGGTCGAGGACGACTCCACCTGTGGCTGCGTCCGCAGACGCGGCGAGAAACCCTGGTAGCACACGTCCCTCTCGGTCGTCGGGGGTTGTAAACTTTCGTCTCCACGCAAACCGGGAGTTTCGCTGGCAAACAGACTCATACCGTCCCGCACCCAAATCCGGCTGTGCAACCCGATCACGAGTACGGCGTCGTCGTTCGTCCGAACCTGCGCGTGACCGCCGCCGTCGCAACCGACGAAGACGGCCTCGACGGGCTGACCGTCGACCTGGAGTACCGTCGTGACGGCCGGAGCGACGCCGAAGGGGAGTGGGCCGCCCCCGACGCGGGCGTCGAACTGCAGGGCCGTCGCGTCGTCCTCTCGCGGGACGGCGAACCGCTGCTGGAGCGCGACCTCTCGACGGCCCTCGCCTCCGGCATCGTCGAACGCTACGGGACGACGGCCGCGAACTACGTCCGTCGGGCCGTCGGGCGCGTCCGAGAGAGCGACCGGAGCCTCGCCGGCGAGGTCGGGGAGACGGCCGAACCCGCGTCGTGGCCCATCGCCGTGACGCAGGCCGACGGGACGACCGTCGAGGCGTTCCGCCCGCCCGCACAGGCCACCTTCGAGGTGTACGAGGACGAAAGCGGCGCGTGGCGCTGGCGGCTCCAACACCAGAACGGTAACGTCGTCGCTGACAGCGGACAGGGCTACTCCTCGAAGCGCGCCGCGAAGAAGGGCATCGAGAGCGTGAAGCGGAACGCCCTCGGTTCGCCGGTCGAGGAGTCCTGACGCCGGACTCTACACCGAGTCCAGGTCGTCCACGAACGCCGACAGCATCTCGCGGGTGACGTGGGGCATGCAGACGACCCGGAGTTCCCCGGCGCTCGTCGGCGAGACGCGCCAGCCGCGGTCCCGGAGCGCCTCCACGGTCGTCCGGGGAACGTCGACCGCGACGAGCGGCAGCACGGGGTCGACGACCTCGTAGCCTCGGGCTTCGAGGGCGTCGGCGACCCACTCGGCGTTGGCCTGGGCGCGCTCGTACGTCTCGCGGTAGCCCGCCGGCCACAGTTCCGCCATCGCCGCCTGCGCGCTGGCGACGCCCGCGCCGCTCCGCGTTCCCGTCAGCGTGGCCTGCGAGGTGGATTCGAGATACGGCGTGTCGACCGCGAGCGCGTCGAGCACCCGCTCGTCGCGAGCGAGGAAGCCGCCGGCCGGGATGGCCGCCCGGCCCATCTTGTGCGGGTCGACCGTCATCGTGTCGACGGCGGCGTGGCCGAAGTGCCAGTCGCGGTCGGTGAAGGGGAGGACGAACCCGCCCCACGCGGCGTCGACGTGCAGGAGCGCGTCGGCGTCCTCGGCCACCTCGGCGAGCGCCGGCACGGGGTCGACGCGCCCGTACTCCGTCGTCCCGGCGACGGCGACGACGAGCGCGGTGTCCTCGTCCGCCAGGTCCGCCATCGCCGCGGGGTCGGCCCGCCGGTCGTCGGTGGGGGCGAGGCGCAGTTCCACGCCGAGCACGTCGGCGGCCTTCTGGAAGCTGAAGTGGACGCTCTCGGGTGCGACGACGTTCGGGTCGTCGCCCGCGGCGAGGTTCCGCGCCGCCCGGACCGCCTGGAGGTTCGCCTCGGTGCCGCCGCTTGCGACGTACCCCTCCGGGTCCGAGAGGCCGGTCATCTCGCCGAGCGTCGCGACCGCCTCCCGCTCCAGTTCCGCGACGGTCTGGTACGTCGTCGGGTCGCCTGGGTTGGTGGCGAGAAAGCGCTCGGCGGCCTCGCGAGCGGCCGGGTGCGGTACCGTACACATCGAGGAGAGGACGCGCTCGAAATCCTGCGGTTCCGGCGGCGCGGTCCCCTGCTTGCTCATGTCGGGGAGAAGACGTTCCCGCGGTTTAGCGGTTCCGTTATCCGGCGTTCCGGTCAGCCCTCGGACCTGCTCGCCGTCTCGGTCGTCGGTTCGTCCGAGGACGACTCGCTGTGGCCGACGGAGAACCCCGCCGAGTACACCGGATTCGCGTTCGGACCCAGGATGCGGACCTGATACGCACCGTCGAACCTCACGCCGGCCTCCGGGCCGGGGTCGTCGGTCGTGAGGACGGGGTCGCCGCCGTCGCTCGAGAGGTAGAAGTAGGCCGTCTCGCCCGCTTCGAGCGGCTCCTCGAACGTTCTGACGTAGGTTTCGCCGTCGTGTTCGACGTCGAGTTTCGACCCGGCGGGAAGGACGTCACCGCCTTCGTGAGTGATTTCGAGACGGCCCGAGTCCGTCGTCGTACTGATGGTCGGCGACGGGACGGCTATCGCCTCGTCGGTCCACTCGGGTCGATCGAGGGTCGTTCGACCGAGTGCGGTGAGTTCGAAGGTGCGGTCGAACGTCGTCCTTTCGGACGCGACCGACCAGTGGAACTCGCGGGCGCGCCCCGCCGAGTCGACGACGAGCGTCGCGTCGTACTCGGAGACCTCTCCGAAGTAGCCCCCGCCGGAGTAGCTGTCAGCGCGGAGCGTGGTGAGCGTCCCCTCGTCGGTCCGCACGACGCGGCTTACGGTGAACTCGCCCGTCCGGAGTAGCCCCGCGAGCGTGGCGGCCTTCGTCGCGCGTCCGACGAATCCGGTCCGGCCCTCGGACGTTCGTCGCACCTCGTTGTACAGGGTGGTGCTCCCCTCGTCGTACTTCACGAGTACGACCGACTCGTTGGCCCACATGGTTCTCCCATCTGTGGTCGAGTCGGACGTCGCGGTCTCGGTCAGGAGAATCGACGACAGGCCGGCCGTAGCGGCACCGCGTTGAACGCTCTCGGCTCCGTTGTCGCGAGAGGTCCGGAGTTCGAACTCGTAGCCGGTTTCCGCCAGCGCGTCCTGGTGGGCCGAGACGAGGGCGGACGCGTTCGCCACACCGTCGGACGTCACGCCCGGCGGGAGGTCGGCGTTCGCCGGGTCGAGCGTGGTCGCGGCGGTCGTTTCGGCCGCGTCGGTCGTGTCGGTGGTCGGTGCGGTCGTCGTTCCGCCCGTGGGTCCGCCGACGCACCCTGCGACGAGCAGGCTGGTGGCGAGGAGGAGGGCGGCAAGCGGTCGCGTACTCATGTCTACGAACGCACGTATCGGCTCGCGTATAATAAAGGTCGCGTGACCGGACGTGGCACGCACGACGCGCCGCGACGGCCGGGTCGCGTCGTGACGGCGCTTCCCGACGGCGGCGCGGTCAGCGCACCGAGTCGAGCATCAGCTTCTGCTCGACGCGTTTGACCTCGTGCTGGACGTCGCGGACCGCGTCGATGTTCGCCGAGATGGACGAGACCCCCTCGTTGACGAGGAACTGGACCATCTCGGGTTTCGACCCGGCCTGGCCGCAGATGCTGGTGTCGATGTCGTGTTCGCGACAGCACTCGATGGTCTGGCCGATGAGTTCGAGCACTGCGGGGTGGAGTTCGTCGAACCGACCGGCGACGTTCTCGTTGTTCCGGTCGACCGCGAGCGTGTACTGCGTGAGGTCGTTCGTCCCGAAGCTGGCGAAGTCGATGCCGGCCTGGGCCATCTCCTCTATCTGGAGCGCGCTCGCGGGCGTCTCGATCATCACGCCCCACGTGCGCTTTTCGGGGTCGACGCCCGTCTCGGTCATCAGTCGGCGGACACGGTGGACGTCCTCGGCGTCGTTGACGAGCGGGAACATGATCTCGACGTTGTCGTAGCCCATGTCGTACAGCTCCCGGAACGCCTCGAGTTCGTGCTTGAACACCTCGGGCTTGTCGAGGCTGCGCCGGACGCCCCGCCAGCCCAGCATCGGGTTGTGTTCGTTCGGCTCGTCCTCGCCGCCCTCCAGTTGCTGGAACTCGTCGGTCGGCGCGTCGAGGGTGCGGACCCGCACCGGTCGGGGGTAGAACTCCTCGGCGACGCCCCGGACGCCCTCGACTATCTCGTTCACGTAGGCGTCCTCGCCGTGGTCCTCGAGGTACTTCGCGGGCGTCTTGTTGGTCGAGAGGATCATGTGCTCCATCCGGAGCAGGCCGACGCCGTCGGCGCCCGTGGCGGCCGCGCGCTCCGCGGCCTCCGGGATGGAGACGTTGACCTTCACCTCGGTCGCCGTCATCGGCTTGACGGGCGTCTTCGGGCGGGCGTCCTCGATGGGTTCGCGCTCCTGTTCGGTCTCTGGCTGGCCCTCGGTGACGGTGCCCTTGTCGCCGTCGAGCGTGATGGTCATCTCGTCTTCCAGCTTGTCGGTCGCGTCGGTGGAGCCGACGACCGCCGGCACGCCGAGCTCCCTGGAGACGATGGCGGCGTGGCTGGTCATGCCGCCCTCGTCGGTGATGATGCCGTCCGCCCGCTTCATCGCGGGTACCATGTCCGGCGTCGTCATCTCAGTGACGATGATGTCGCCGTCGCCGACCTTGTCGAGCTGGTCGAGCTTGTCGACGATGCGGACCGGGCCGCTGGCGATGCCGGGACTCGCGCCGAGGCCGTTCACGAGCTGATCGCCGCTTCCACCGCCGCCGCCCGCGGCTTCGACCGCGCCGCTGCCGTCGGCGACGCCCTCCGTGGCGCTCTCGGCCGCGTCGGAGCCGATGTCGCCCTCGTCGATGGTGGTGATGGGTCGCGACTGGAGCATGTAGACGGTTCCGTCGACGATGGCCCACTCCACGTCCTGGGGGGTGCCGTAGTGGTCCTCGACCTCCTCGCCGAGTTCGACGAGTCGGTCGATGTCGTCGTCCGAGAGCACGCGCTCCTCGCGCCTGTCGTCGGACACCTCGCGCTCGACCGTCTCGCCGGTCTCGGAGTCTTTCACGTGCATCACCTTCTTGTCGGCGATGGTGACCTCCTCCGTCGCGCCGGAGGCGCGGTCGACGACGTAGTTGTCCGGGGAGACGGAGCCGGAGACGACCGCCTCGCCGAGCCCCCACGCCGCCTCGATGATTATCTTGTCGTCGCCCGTCGACGGGTGGCTGGTGAACATGACGCCGCTCTTCTCGGCGTCGACCATGCGCTGGACCACGACCGCGATGTCGACCTTGTCGTGCGCGAAGTCCTTCTCTTCGCGGTAGTAGATAGCTCGTTGGGTGAAAAGCGACGCCCAGCAGCGCTTGACCCGGTCGATGAGGTCCTCCCCGGTGATGTTCAGGAACGTCTCCTGCTGGCCGGCGAAGGAGGCGTCGGGCAGGTCCTCGGCGGTCGCAGACGAGCGCACGGCGACGAACGCCTCGCCGTCGTCCAGGTTATCGTACGCCTCTAGGATGCCCGCCCGCATGTCCTCGGGGATGTCCGTCCCGAGGATGAGTTCCTCGGCGCGCTCCTCGGCCTCCGCCAGCGCGGCGGAGTCCTCGGTGTCCACGGAGACGGCCTCGAACAACTCGTCCTCGATGCCGGTCTCCTCGATGAACTCGCGGTAAGTTCCGGCGGTGACGACGAACCCCGGCGGCACCGGCAGGTCGGCCCCGGTGAGTTCACCGAGCGACGCGCCCTTGCCGCCTACCAGTTCGAGGTCGTCTGCGCTGATCTCGTCCAGCCAGAGTACAACCATGTGCGTACGAGTGGACACACGAAGATAGATAAAGAACCTTCCGACCAGTCACGGCGGTCAAATTAACTCGTAACCGAGTATTTTCTCAACCCGCCCTCCCCCGGCCGGCAAGCCGATGGTTTGACGCCGGTCGCCGTCGTGGAACCGTCGATGAAAGCCAACGTCTCCGGCGGCGAACAGGTCGAGTGCCACGATTTCGAGGAAGGACAGCACGGCGTCGTCCTCCGCGACCACGAGGGGGCCACGGTGGGGTACGTCCCCTACGAGAACCTGGAGTACGTCGCCCGGACCAGGACGCCCGTCGCCTCGTCCAACCTGGCCAGCGTCGGCTACGAACCGGAGGCGGAGGTCCTGGAGATAGCATTCCGGAGCGGCGGCGTCTACCGGTACTTCGACGTGCCCGACGAGGTCTACCGGGAACTGCTGAGCGCGCGCTCCCACGGGTCGTACTTCCACGAGAACGTCCGCGACCAGTACGAGTACCGCCGAATCCGGTAACGACCCGGACGCCCGGCCGTCGACGCCGCCGAACGCGTCCGCGGTCAGGCTTCCAGGATGTCGTCGTCGTCGTCCGCCTCGGGGACGACCAGACTCCCCTCCAGCGCGGTGACCGCTCGGCCGCCGACCCGAACTTCGTCGCCGACGCGCACGCGGACGTGGCCCGGACGGTCCACGAAGTGTCCCTGCTCGAAGCGCATCTCCTCCGGAACGCTCCCGGTTTCACCGGTCGCGTCGTCCGTGGCGGGTCCTGCCTCGGGCTCGTCGAAGGCCTCGAATCGCCGCAGGTACGCACCGGTCGCGCCGCTGGCGGTGCCGGTCACGGGGTCCTCGGGGACGCCGGCGAGGGGCGCGAACATCCGGCCGTGGAGCGTCGAGTCTCCGTCCAGGGCGTCGAAACTGAACGCGTAGACGCCGACCGCGTCCACCGCTTCGCAGAGTTCCTCGACCGCAGCCGCGTCGGGGTCGGCGTTCCCGAGATGTTCGAGGAAGTTCACGGGGACGACGAGGAAGGGGAGGCCGGTCGAGGCGACGGCCGGCGGCAGGTCCGCGCCGACGTCGCGCAGCGCGGCGGGGTCGATGCCGAGCGCGTCGCCGAGGCGGTCGTAGTCGACGTCCACGCGCTCGACGGTGGGGTCGTCCTGCGTCATCCAGACGGTGCCGTCCTCGGTCACGTCGACGTCGAGCACGCCGACGTTCGTCTCCAGCGAATGGGTTCCCGGTTCGATTTCGCCGTCTTCGAGCAGGCGGAAGTGCGACGCGACGGTCGCGTGACCGCAGAGGTCGACTTCCGTCGTCGGCGTGAAGTACCGGACCCGGCGGTCGGCGTCGTCGCTCTCGACGAAGAACGCGGTCTCGCTGACCGACAGTTCGCGGGCGATCGCCTGCATCTGCGCCCCGGTGAGGTCGTCTGCGTCCGGGACCACGCCCGCTGCGTTGCCGGCGAGCGGTTCGTCGGTGAAGGCGTCAACGAGGAGGGTGCGTACCGTCTCCATGCCCGGAACGTCACAGGGTAGGTGGTTCAATCCTCCGCTCGACCGCCCGTCCCGACGCCGCCGAGGTCGACGCTGCGTCGGGTCGTGGAGGACCCGACGCGGTCAGCTCGCCCGGTCGGTCTCGATGTAGCGGAGCTCGACGTTCACGTTCGTGCCGGTCCTCCGTTCGATGTTCCGCGCGATCCGATCCGCGAGGCGTGGGTAGCGGTCGTCGGACGGTACCCCGACGGTGACGATCACCCGGTCGGGTTCGTGGAACAGCGTGCTCGTGGGCAACATCCCGTTGCCGAACATCGACCCCTGGCGGTAGTTCACCTCGACCCCGATCTTCTGGACGTCCTCGTAGGGCGCCTCGCCGAGCATATCGCCGACTGTATCGTCCGCGTTGTGCTCGAACTGGGCGTCCTGGTACGTCGAGTAGGTCACGGCGCCGAGGAACACCGAGAGGAGGGAGATGGCGAGGACCAGTACGCCGATGCGCTTGACCATCTCCTGCCGGGAGCGCTCCATCTTGAACCAGCTCCTGGGTTGGTAGCCCATGTACCGGAGCGTGAGGATGGCGGCGAGGTTGATGGAGAGGACGTTGACCAGCACGAGCACGCCGGAACTGACCGCGACGGTCGGGTTCAGCCACGCGATGCCGATGCCGACTGCGGCGGCGGGCGGGATGAGCGCCGCCGCGATCATGACGCCGACCAGCGCGACCGAGACGCCGGTCGCGAGGCTGAAGACGCCCGCCACGCCCGCCCCGAGCGCGACGATGAGCGAGAGGAAGTCGGGGGTCAACCGCCCGCTTATCTGGCCGATGGTCGCGATGTTCGTGTTCGGCGGGAAGAGGTACAACTTCCTGACGACGAACGCGAACACGGTCGCGCTGAGGATGGAGACGACCCCGCCGATGGCCTGGAGTTTCACGCCGCGTCGGAACAGGTCGTCCTCGTTGAGGACGGTCCCGACGCCGGTCGAGAGCGCAGGACCGACCAGCGGTGCGATCACCATCGACCCGACGACCACCGCCGGCGAGTCGAGCAACAGCCCCGCCGCGGCGACGACGGCGCTGATTATCGTCATGGTGATGAACGTCCAGAAGCGGGGCGACAGCTCGCGCGCCCGGATGAGTATCTCCTCCCGGGCGATGCGGGTGATGCTGCTGTCGGTCTCGAACCGTTCGGTGAGTTCCTCGAAGCGCCGCGAGGTGTCGACCTCGGCGTCGATGATGACCACGTGGGCGTCCTCGCTCAGGCCCGAACTGTGCAGTTCGTCGATCACCGGCTGAACCGCACCCTGTGGCAGTGGGAACGTCGCCACGGCCGTGTGTTCGCGGTCGCCTGCCGGCCCGCTGGTCGCGTCCGTCAGGTAGTAGTCGATCTCCATCTCCTCCAGCGTCTCGACTACCGTCTCCCGCTCACCGGCCGGAATCGTGACCTCTACGTGACGCACAGTTTCGCTTCGAGCGCGCAGGACGAAATAACCGCTGGCATCGCATCGAGTGCGCGAGGCGACGTTCGCCCGACCGCGCGGGCCGGTCCGCTCGCTTCGCAGGAGCGTTCGTGCAACCGCGGGGGTTAAGCCCCGAGAGGCGAAAGGGCGGATATGTTCGAGGGTCGTCCGGACCGCGATGCGGAGGTCGTGTTCGTCGGTCGGTCGAACGTCGGGAAGTCGACGCTGATGCGCGAGTTGACCGGCCACCAGTTCGAGACGGGCGGCAAGCCGGGAGTCACCCGGTCGCCGAACTTCTACGACTGGGCGGGCGACGACTTCGTGCTCACCGACCTGCCCGGCTTCGGGTTCATGTCCGGCGTCTCCGAGGAGCGCCGCGAACGGATCAAGACCGACGTGGTACAGTACGTCGAGAAGCACGCCGACGACATCCTCGTGGGCGTGCTCGTCGTCGACGGCAAGAGCGTCATCGACATCATCGACCGCCACTCCGGCGGCGACGAGGTCCCTCACGACGTGGAGATGTTCCATTTCCTCCGGGACGTGGGCGTTCCGACCGTCGTCGCGGTGAACAAGATGGACAAGGTCGACGACCGCGACGAGCGCCTGAACGACCTCTGTGACCGCCTCGGGCTGTATCCGCCGTGGAAGCAGTGGCGAGACACCATCGCGCCGATCAGCGCGAAACGGGGCAACATCGACGCGCTCCAGGAGGCGGTGAAGACCCACCTGCACGACCAGAAGCGCGACGACCTGCTGAAGTTCTTCTCGTGAACCGCCGGAGCGTCCCGTTCCGAACACGTTCGCGCCGTTCCCAGTAGCTGAGAACGCCTCTCATCGCGCGAGAACGGGCGTTCCGTCTTATACTCCTTCTGTTCCAAGCAGTACGTGTATGACTCGAATTGGAGCACCCGGATCCGGTATCTCGCGTCGAGACTTCGTGAAGGCGACCGGCGCGACGGGCGTCGTGGCCGCCGCAGGCTGTACCGCGCCGTCCCAGCCGGAACAGCGCGACCAGCAGGCGACGAACGAGGGCGCTGCGGCGAAACTGCCGACGACGAGCGCCCCACAGGTCGTCGACCTCGACGAACAGAACCACGAGGTGACGATGAGCGCCGTCCCGGCCCGCCACGAGGTACACCCCCTCGACACGATGGGGGGCCCGGTCAACCTGCCGAAGACGTGGGCGTTCCAGGCGGACGACGGGGAGCCGAGCGTCCCGGGACCCGTCCTCCGGACGACCGAGGGCAACAACCTGAAGATAACGCTCGACAACTCGGGCATGAACAACCCGCACACGCTGCACTTCCACGGCGTCCGGAAGACGTGGAAGAACGACGGCGTCCCGACGACGACCGGCGTCACGGTGAAACCGGGCGAGAAACACACCTACACGATTCCGGCGAACGTCCCCGGCACTCACCTCTATCACTGCCACTACCAGACCCCGATGCACATGGAGATGGGGATGTACGGCATCCTCCGCGTCGACCCGAAGGGGTACGAGGAGGCCGACAAGGAGTACTTCGCGACGGTGCGAGAGTGGGACTCCAGCCTCTCGCGGATGTACGCCGGCAAGAACAGTAGCTTCGACCTGCGCAAGCGCAACCCGGACGTGTTCACGGTCAACGGCAAGAGCGCGCCGCGCACGCTCCACCCCGAGGACGGTACGCCGTTCATCGTCGAGAAGGGCGACACCGTTCGCATCCACTTCGTCAACGCCGGGTTCATGTCGCACCCGCTGCACACGCACAACCACCGGTTCGAGGTCGTCGAGAAGGACGGCGCCGACTACCCGGAGGCGATGCGGTTCCCCCAGGACGTGGTGAGCGTCTCGCCCGCCGAGCGGTACACGCTGGAGTTCGAGGCGGACGCCGACCCCGGCATCTACCTGATGCACTGTCACAAGGTCGACCACGTCCGCAACGGGGCCAGCTATCCGGGCGGGATGCTGTCGGCCATCGTCTACAGGGAGGCGATGAGCTCGGACATCTTCGGACAGCTGATGGAGTACGCGGGCTACGAGGGGTGATTCGATGACCGAAATCGACCGCAGAACGTTCGTCCGCGGGGCGGTCGGAGCCGCCGCGCTGGCGTCGGCCCCGGCCGCCGCGAACGCAGCGCCGGACGTCGTCGACGAGACGGGAAAGAGCGAAGTGACCGTGAAGGTGGGCGTCCAGGGCAACGGCGGACCGTACGCGTTCGGCCCCGAAGCCGTCCGCGTCGACCCCGGGACCACCGTGCGGTGGACGTGGACCGGCGAGGGGATGCACAACGTCGTCGCCGAGGACGGGAGCTTCGAGAGCGAGATGCTCGGCGAGGCCGGCGCGACGTTCGAACACACCTTCGAGGAGACGGGAACGACGGAGTACTTCTGCTCGCCCCACAGGTCGATGGGGATGACGGGAGTCCTGGTCGTCGGCGAGGACGCCGGCGTCGCGTCCGCCGACGGCGGCGGCGGCGTCGCCTCGATGGGGCCGGGCGAACTGGCGGTCGGCGGTAGCTTCGTCGCCGCGCTCCTGTCGCCGCTGGCGTTCGCGGCGTTCCTGTTCGCTCGCGGTCGCGAGGAGGGGGCGACCGCGCCGGAGACGCCCGGTCGGCCACAGCCCTGAAACCCGCCGCGACCCTCCTTCGACCCGATGACAGTGGCACTCTCGGAGGAAGACGAAGGGAAGAGAGTCGTCGACGCCGACGGGACCGAGGTGGGCGTGGTCGCCGACGTCCAGCACGGTACCGCGCACGTCGAGGCCGACGAGGACAGAGTCGAGGAGATGAAGACCCGCTTCGACGCGGGAGAGTACGGCGAGAACACGTACGCGCTCCAGGACGACGACGTCGACAACGTCGACGACGACCGTCTCGTCCTCGCTGCCGACTGAGACGCCCGAGGACGCGTTCGCCCGGCCGACGGGGTTCCGCGACGGCGTCCGTCGCTCGAACGGGCCAGCGCGGCCGCTCGCCGTCGGCGCCGAAAGAATACCTCGCGTACCCCTACCCGAGGTAAGTAATCCGACACACTGGCGAAGTATATACTTTGTGCATGACGGATTCGTCGTGGTCGGGAAGCTGACACCAGGCGACGTCGTCGACGCCCATCCGGAAGTGGAGAGCGCCCGGAGCCGGGACCACCGACGGCGGGCGAAGGCGAGTCGTCTCTCGCTCTCGGTCGTAAATTCAGGGGGCCTCGTAAGGGGGATGAAGATGCAGGCAGGAGACACTGGCCCCGAAGCGGTCTTTTCGAACGTATGTCCGCACTCGAAACCGCCGACTTCCCCGACGGATGGGAGCGCTCGCCGGACCGTGGCCGGGAAATCGCCATGGAGCGACGGGACGGACGGATGACGGTGCGCGCGATACGGTCCGCGCTGACCGACGGTGACGGGAGCTGGAACCTGCAGTTCGAACACGGCGTCGAGAACGGTTACTCCGCCGCTCGCCCGGTCGGGCAGGTCCGGACGCGGAAGGCGGCCGTCGCCGAACTCGTCTCGCTGGCCGAGACGGCCGAGGCGCAACTCGACGAGGGGTCGTCGCCGGACGATGTCGTCCGGGCGTTCCGGAACTGACGACGCCCTACGCCAGTTTCCGCGCGACGCGGGCGGCGTCCGCCGCGCTGTCGCTGAGGACGTACGTGATGGGTTCGATGCCGTACCCGCCGGTGTGGTACAGCACGGTCGCGTCCGGCGTCTCCGACAGCGCCTCGCCGACGACCGACGCGACGTCGTCGTACTCGGCGTCGAACTCCGCGGTGACGTGGCCGAGTTCTTCGAGGCGCTCGATCAGGTCCGGATCGTAGCGCAGGTTCAGCGCCGAACGCGCGTCGCTACCGTGGTCTCGGGCCGCCAGCAGGACGGAGGCGACGTGTTCGCTCGCGCCGAACTCCGGTTCGGCCGGGATGGTCGCCCGGCCCTTCACGTCGAAGATGCGCCCCGGGATGCCGGCGACGTCGTCGATGCCGTCGGCGTCCGGCAGGCACTCGCAGAGGTTCGCCCCGACGGCCGGGATGAGCGCGGCGAACCCGCTCGTGTTCTCGACGATACGGATGGCCCGGCGCATTGACGTGAGCACGCGCTCGGTCGACCGAAGTTCGTCGTCGGGGTCGTGGACGTCGAAGTCGCCGCCGTACCCCTCCAGCGCCGGCATCGCCTCCTCGTGCAACTGGGCGATGAGGTCGTGGTCCTCCAGTCGCCGGACGAGGACCTCGACCTCGACGAGCGCCTGCACCTGACTCATGCTGCCCGTCGCCAGCCCTTCGCCGATCTCCTCGACGAGGCGCTGGACGCGTTCGTCGTCGCGGACGCGGTCGTTCTGGGCCACCTCGCCGTGCGCGTACTTCGAGACGGCGCTCTGGCTCACGCCGAGCGCGTCCGCCACCTCGCTCTGGGTCAGACCGCGTTCGCGCAGGTCGGCGGCGAGCATCGACCGGAAGGTGGGGAGGAACTCCTCGACGACGACCTCCTCGGCGAACTTCACGTCTGGTCACCACCGAACTCCTCGTCGCCGCCGATACGGGAGGCCTGTGGCCCCTCCTGGTCCTGGTACTTCGACCCGCGCTCGCTGCCGTAAGGCCGGTCGGACGGCGTCTTCAGCTCCGTGAAAATGAGCTGTGAGATGCGCGTGCCGGGCGTCAGCGCCACCGGCGCGGTGCCGAGGTTCGACAGTTCGAGCGTTATCTGGCCGCAGTACCCCGGGTCGACGACGCCCGCCGTCGCGTGGATGACCACCGCGAGGCGACCGAACGACGACCGTCCCTCGACGTGTGCGAGCAGGTCAGCGGGAATCTCGACGCGCTCTTTCGTCGTCCCGAGGACGAAGTCGCCGGGATGCAGGATGAACTCCTCGCCCTCCGGCACCGTCGTCTCAGTGACGTAGTTCTCGACCTCCTGCTCGCTGTCCGGGTGGATGCAGGGGATGTTCGCGTGCTGGAACTCGAGGAACTGCTCGCCGAGTCGCAGGTCGACGCTTGCCGGCTGAATCTGTAGTGCGGGGTCGTCGAGCGGGTCGACGACGAGGTCGCCCTCCTCCAGGCGACGGAGGATGTCCGCGTCCGAGAGTATCATGTGCTGAGGTTCGGCCCGGGGCGGGTAAATATCTCGGTGTCCGCCGACGGTCGACGTCCGCGAAGCGGCGGCCGCCCTCAGCGCCGCATCCGGGTCCGGTCGCCGGTTCCGTCGGTGAGTGCGCTCGCGATGGCCCCCTTCAGCACCACTTCGTCGCCGAGCGAGGTCAACTGCACCTCGGGGACGTTGTTGAACACGTACTCGTCGACGCGCTCGTCGATGGGGTCGACGACGAGTTCCTCGTTGTTCAGCGCCACCGCGCCCCCCACGTGGACGACGATGGGGGCGTACGCCTGGGCGATGTTCGTCACGCCGAGCGTGTTCCAGTGCGCGAGTTGCTCGACGACGTGGTCGGCGAACGCGTCCATGCCCGCGTAGTCGAACACGTCCTTCGCGGAGAAGTCGGGGTCCTCGACCGGGAGCGCGGTGTCCACGTCGGCGTCCTCGTACAGCATCTCGGCGTACTCGGGTATGTTGTTGCCCGAGCAGTACGCCTCCCAGTGGCCGTCGCGGCCGCAGCCGCAGGTGCGCCGGCCCTGTGGGTCGACTATCATGTGGCCGACTTCGCCCGCGTTGCCGTCCCAGCCCGAGAGGACCTCGCCGTCGACGGTGACGCCCGCGCCGATGCCGCTGGAGATGGTGACGTACACCATGTCGTCGGGGTTGCGGTCGCTGTGGAACCGCTCGCCGATGACGCCCGCGTTGGTGTCGTTGTGGAGGAACACCCGGTCGCTGTGGATGAGTTGTTCGACGGGTCCCGTCAGCGGGATACGGTCGATGCTGTCGGGGAGGTTCGCCGGATTCTCGACCGCGCCTTCGGCCAGGTCGAGGGGACCGATGCTACCGATACCAGCCGCCAGTACCGACGACGGGTCGACGCTCGCGGAGGAACAGGCCGAGCGAAGGCAGTCGAGGACCGCCTCGGTGACCGCGATGCCGGTCGGCCCCTGCGGCGTCGGTCGTTCGTGGGCGGCGATGACCGTTCCCTCGTCGTCGGCGACTGCCGCCCTGACGTTCGTCGCGCCGAGGTCGACGCCCGCGTAGTAGCCCATTTGCTTCCAAAGAGGGCCGTCGTCCCACTTAACTACAAGCATTTACTCGCCAGCGAGTACCGGAGTTTTCCGCACTCTGAACCGTTCACTCCCCGAATACTGTCCGCGGGGAGACTGGTCCGTCCGGTCGAACCGGATCCCCGGAGCGACGCTCGTCCCGCAGGGCGATACGCCGTCGGCTCCCGGGACGACGGACGGTCGCGTTCGAAAGAAGGAGTATCTTCGGGGCCGCGTCGTCCGGCGGTCAGTCCGACCTGACGAACGTCACGGGACAGGGCGCCGAGAGCATGACCTCCTGGGCGGTGCTCCCGAAGACCGCCTTCCCGGTCGGCGAACGCTTGCGCCCGCCGACGAAGACGCTGTCGGCGGTGACGTCTTCCGCGAGGTCGACGATGGTCTCGCCGTGCTCGCCGATGGCTCCCCGGATGGCGTATCCGACCTCCTCCTCGTCCAGGGAGTTGGCGAGCGACCGGATGGTCGCGTGTCGTGCCGCCACCTCGTCGGGGTTCGGCGTCCCCGACGGGTCGTAGTCGAGTCGTCCGACGACCTCGTCGAACTCGTCGTCGGTGAACACGTGCGCGAGCACGACCGTCGCGCCGGTCGGCCCGGCGACGTCCGCGACGGCCGAAGCTAGCTTGTCGGTTCTCTCCGCGTCGCCCGGTCCTACGGCGAGCAGGATAGTCTCTATCGCCATGTTAGCATCTCTCCATCCAGAATTAAAAACTTAGGGAGTTCACTCGAACCCGAAATAACAGGGTTTCTGTCACGATAGTCGTCTCCCCCAACGCTACTCGTCGGCTGGCTTCCGAGCGACCAGCGTCTCGGCGGCGTGGCGGTGCGGTTCGCCGCCGGACTCGTCGTCGAAGACGAGCGCGTCCTCGGCCAGCAGTTCCCAGTCGTCGTAGTACGACCGGAGCTCTCCCCGTCGGTAGAAGTGTTCCTCCTCGCCCCAGTCGGGCGCGGGCGGAATGTCGGGGTGGTCGACGAACGCGAACATGACGTGGACGCCGCCGGGCGTCGTCGCCTCCTCGAACTGGTCGAACCGCGCCTCGCGGTTCTCGGGCCGGAGGTACTGGAGCGTCCCGATGGAGTAGACGGCGTCGACCGGCGGCAGGGAGAGGTCGTTCACGTCCGCCTGCCGCGTCTCTATCTCCACGCCGCGCTCGTCGGCCAGTCGCTCGGCCTTCGCCAGTCCGTTCGGCGCGACGTCGACCGCGAGTACGTCGCACCCTCGCTCGGCGAGGGAGACGGCGTCCCGGCCCTCGCCGGCACCCACGTCGACGACCCGGGGACGGTCGCGGTCGGGCGCGAACGCCACCACCTGCTCGGCCAGTTCGTTCGGCTCCGTGCCCCAGTAGTACTCCTCGCGACCGTACACCCGCTGGAGTTCGTCGTACTGCATGGCTCCGCGTTCTCGGCGGGGGACGATAAATCCGGCAGACCCTTGTCGGTCGACCGCAAGCGCACGACCATGGAAGCCGACGCTGTCGTGCTGGACGTGGACGGCGTGCTCGTGGACGTGGCCGACTCCTACCGCCGGGCCATCGTCGACTCCGTCGAGCGCGTCTACGGCGACGCCGTCCCGAAGGCCGACGTGCAGTCGTTCAAGGACGCCGGCGGATTCAACAACGACTGGGAGCTCACGTACGCCGCGGCGCTGTACGTCCTCGCGCGCCGGGAGGGCCTCGACTGCGCCGTCGGGGCGTTCACCGACCGCATCGCCGAGCGCGGCGGCGGCCTCGACGCGGCCGAGGCGGTCGTCGACGACGCGCTCGCCGACGCCGCCGTCGAGCGCGTCCGCGACGCCTGGGACCCCGAGCGCCTGCGCGACGTGTTCCAGCGACTCTACCTCGGCCCGGACCTGTACGCCGACATCGAGGGCGGTGACCCGGCCGCTATCGACGGACCGGACGAGGGGTACATCGACGACGAACCGGTGCTGGTCGCCGCCGAGACGGTCGAGACGCTCACCGCGCGCTACCCCGTCGGCGTCGTCACCGGCCGCCCCGCGGCGGAGGCGGACATCGCGCTGGAGCGGGCCGGTCTCTCCGTCCCCGACGACCGCCGGTTCACGATGGACGACTGGGAGGAGGGCAAACCCCACCCGAAGGCGCTGACGGCGCTCGCCGAGCGGTTCGACGCCGACGCGGTCGTCTTCGTCGGCGACACGCTGGACGACGTCGAGACGGCCGTCAACGCCGACGAGGCGGACCCCGACCGCGACTACTACGGCGTCGGCGTGCTGACCGGCGGCCTCACCGGCGCGGAGGGTCGCCGGAAGTACGAGGACGCGGGCGCGGCCGCCGTCGTCGACTCCGTGAACGACCTGCCGGAACTGCTGGGAGAAGATTGACGGTCCGGCGGGAGAACGTTCGAACGTGGTCTCACTCCAGCGAATCGCCTCGACCCTCCTGGTCGGCGTCACGCTCGCGTTCGTGCTCGGGGCGACGCTCACGCCGCCGGACCCGTACTCGCAACTGCTGTTCGCCGGGGCGGCGCTGCTCTTCACGCTTCCCGCGGCCTACGTCGTCGCCGGGCGGACCCCCGGCCTCCGTCGGCACGTCCTGTTCCTGCTCGCGGCCGCCGCCGCCCTCTGGGCCAGCCTCCTCGTCCTCGACGGCCTCGGCGTGACGGGACTCGTCGAGACCGCCCTGCGCGTCGGCCTGCTCGCCGCCGCCCTCCTGCTGGCGGCGTGGGTCGCGTACGTCCCGGACGCCGAGATTCCGGAACTCGACTCCGGGTAGTCGGGAGACGGCCGGGAGCGACTTGTCGAGTCGTGCGGTGAAAGACGTATGGACGACCCACCGAACGACGACGCGCCGAACGGTACCGCATCCGCCGGCGGGCAGTGGCACGACGCGACCGCCCACGGGGCGGCCGGCGACGGGACGACCGACGACTCGGCGGCGATTCAGGCTGCCGTCGACGCAGCGGCGGACGACGGCGGCACCGTCTCCCTCCCGCCGGGGACCTACCGCGTCGCGTCGCCGGTGACGCTCCGTTCGGGCGTCCGGGTCCGCGGCGACGGGCCGGGCGCGACGACGCTGCTCGCGGACGGGGACGACTACGCGGCACTGGAGGGCTTCGGAACCCCGGACGACCCCCTGACCGACCTCTCCGTCGAGGAACTGGCCGTCGACTGCTCGGCCCTCGGCGACGGGGAGACGTACTCGACCGGGGAGAAGTGCGTCTACCTCCAGCACGTGGAGCGCTGTCGAATCCTCGGCGTGTACGCCTACGGCGCGTCCGCGACCGGCATCGGGACGGACTTCATGGTCGACAGCCTCGTCCACGGGTGCGTCGCGGAGCGCAACGGTCGACTCCGGTCGCCCGGCGACATCGGCGCGAACGGCATCGGCATCGGGGCGGGTCGCTCCGCGGCCGAGACCGTGGTCGTCTCGGACTGCCACGCCGCGGACAACGGGAACAACGGCGTGATGTTCGAGGCCCAGGGCCCCGACGACGAGAACGTCCTCGCCGGGTTCATGGCCGCCGTCGGCTGTACCGCGCGGGGGAACCGCATCGGCTTCCGCGACTCGGCGGACCGCGCCGTGAAGTTCGTCTGCTGTTCCGCGACCGGGAACGACGAGCACGGGTTCGTCGTGAGCGACAAGGCGGACACGTCGCCCGCCGCGACCGAACACCGCATCGGCGACTGCCACGCGGTCGACAACGGCGGCCACGGCGTCGCGGCGTTCGACGGGGCGACCCCCGTCCTCGACGTGGCGGACTGTCACTGCTCGGGCAACGAGGGCTGCGGCGTCTTCGTCGCGTCCTCCGCCGGAGCGGTGTCGATAGCGGACTCGACGGTGTTCGAGAACGGCCGGTCGGGCGTCCGGTTCGAGAACGGCGGCGACCACGTCCGGGTCGCCGGCTGTTCCGTGTTCCGGAACGGCGCGGACGGGGACGCCGCCGGCATCCGACTCGCCGCCGGCGAGGGACCGTACCGGTACGCGACGCTCGCGAACAACGACTGCTACGACGACCGGGCGTCGCCGACCCAGCGGGTCGGGATCGACGTCGAGGGCGACCACGACGGGACGAGCGTGGTCGGCAACGCCTTCGCCGGCCACCCGGAGGCGGCGCTCCGATACGGGACCCGACCGAGCCTCGTCCGCGACAACGTCGGCTACCCGACCGAGAACGGCGGTCGCGCGACCGTCGCGCACGGCGAGGCGGTTCGGCACGGCCTCGCCGAACCGCCGACGAGCGTCCTCCTGCAGACCGAGTCCGAGAACCGGGCGTTCCCGGAAGCCGTCGACGCCGAGACGGTGACCGTCGCGGTGGTGGACGTCGACGGCGACCCGGTCGACGCGCCGGAGGCCGTCCACTGGGAGGCGCGCGCTCGCTGAGGCCGACGGGTCCGCCGCCCGCGTCCGGCTACAGGCCCCGACTAACGCCGGTCAACCGGCGTGGAACAAAGTCCCCGTTCCGCGTCCGGCCGACAGTGACACTCCGAGCGAAGGAGCGACGACCGTTCCGTCCGAGCGCCGCCCGGGCGGGGAGTCGAGAACCGAGACGCGATGCCCGGAGACGCCGCGAACGGCACCAGCGGTCCGCGCGGAGGAGGGAGGAACTCCCCGTGGGCGACCGATGAGACGCCTCCGTCGCGCGCTCGCCCTCCTGGTCGTCGCGTCGACCGTCCTGGGCGGCGCGGCGACAGGCCTCCCCGACGTGCCGCCGCCCGGCATCCCCGGCGACGACCTGCCGGACGCGCCCGCCGCGTCGAACCAGTCCTACGCCGTCGAGCAGGGCGACACCTGCGTCCCGGTGACGCCGTTCGAGGGCGAGCGAAACGTCGCCGCGTTCTACGACTACCGGAACCCGAACACCTCCCGGAGTAGCTGGCTCTACAGTTCGTTCATGCCGGGACGGTTCACCAGCGACAACGGGAGTTCGCTGTTCCTCTACGAGGGGCCCGACGGCGTCGTCAGCCTCGTCACCGTCCACGACGCTCGCCGGAACCGCGAGGTGCGGCCGCTCCCCCACAGCGCGGTCACCTTCCGGTTCGGCGGCCTGCCGGAGTCCGGCGAGTGGGTGCTCGTCGACGACACCTACGACGGGCGCGAGGACCGCTTCTCCCGGAACAGGATCGACTGGCGGTGGGGCGGGTCGCGGACCGACGGCGCGGTCTTCCGCGGACTGGCCGGCGACTTCAGCATCCGCATCGCGCCGGCGTTCAACGAGCGGGCCGCGCTCTACCGCCCCGACCGGGCGTTCGAACCGGTCACCTCCTGGAGCGTCCTCTCCAGCGGCGCGGGCGGTCCGGACCGGACCGGACTCGACACGTCGGCCCCCGTCGTCGTCAAATCCGGCGGCTGCGGCGCTCCGCCCGACGCCGCGCTCGACGCCCCCGGTTCGGCGCTCGTCGGTCGGCAGGCGACCTTCGACGCGAACGCGACGACCGACCCCGACGGCGACGTGGCGCGCTACCGCTGGGATTTCGACGGCGACGGTAGCGTCGACCGGACCACGTCCGCCCCGACCGTCCGGTACGCCTACGACGAACCGGGGACCTACGCCGCGAACGTGACCGTCGTCGACGAGGGCGGGAACGCGGCCACCGCGACGGCGAACGTGACCGTGTCCCGTCCCGCCGCCGACCTCGCCGTCGCCGACGCCACGCTCTCCAGCACGGCGGCCGCGGCGGACGAGAACGTGACCGTGAGCGCCACCGTCGAGAACCAGGGGAACGCCTCCGGGACGTACACCGCCACCCTCACCGTCGACGGCGAGGTGGTCGCCCGCGAGGAGGTCCGGGTTCCCGCGGGCGAGACGAAGCGGGTGACCTTCACCTACCGCGCCGAGTCCGCGGGACGGAAGCGCCTGGCCGTCGGCGGCGTCGACGCCGGGACGCTCGCGGTGACGGCCCCGACGACGGGCGGGACGACGCAGCCGACGCCCGGCGAGCGCGGCGGCGGTTCGCCGTTCGACCTCCTGCTGGACCATCCCGAACTCGCCGGCGTCGCGCTGCTGGCGCTGCTGCTCGTCAACTTCGTCGCGTCGCGGCGATGAGGCTCCCCCGACTCACCCGAGCGCCGACGTCACGCTCGCCGCGACGGCGCGCGCCTTCTCCGCGAGCGCCTCCGGGACGTGACCCGCCCGGACGGCGTCGTCCAGTTCGTCGTCGTCCACGCGCTCGACGCGGCCGTCCGGGAACTTCACCACGTCGACGTGGAGGTCGACGTACCGGACCGAGGACGGGAACACCTCGACCGGCGTGCAGACGTTGACGTAGGTGCCCTTGACGTCGCCGTCCTCGTCGCGGTAGACGGTCGGATACCACCAGCGCCCCTCCCGGAGTTTCGTCACCGCGACGTCGCCGTCCTCGCGGGGGACGCCGAGCGCGTCGTAGTCGCCGCCGGCGCTCATCCGGCGGCGCACGGTGAGTTTGCCCTCCGCCGGAGCGAGTTCGGTCACCTCGCCCCGGCCGAGCGAGAAGCAGCGGCCGTCGGGTTTGCCGTGGCGGATGCGAACCGTCTCCCCCTCCGCGGGGCCGAACTGCCGGAGGACGGGGCCGGTGGGGAACGACTCGCCGGGGTCACAGAGGTCCTCGACGAAGTCCACGGCCGTGCTCGCGGACTCGGCGGCGGCCTTGACGCGGTGGTGTCCCGCCATCGTGGTCGTCACCGCGCGCCGGGCGGCGTCGAGTTCGAACCGCGACTCGCGGCCGAACCAGAGCCACGCCGTCCCCTCCGGCGCGGCGAGGCGGCGCGGGAGGCTCTCGCCGGCCCCGGCGTCTCCGGGGTCGGGGGCGTCGGCGAGCGCGTCGTCGACCGTCTCCGCGGCGGTCGCCACGCGGTCGAGCGCGGCGTCCATCTCGTCCACGCTCGCGTCGGCGGCGGCGTACTCCCAGCGGACGCCCCACCCGTCCGGCACGTCGGTCGGGAGCATCTCTGTCGTCCGGGCGAGTTCCCGCTCGCTGGCCTCGTCGGGGGCGTCGGCGACGACGCGCTCGACGCCCTTCGAGAGGCTGGCGACGCCGCCGAACACGGCGACGTCCGTGTCGAGGAGCGGGCGGTCGCGGTCCCACGGCGCGGCGGGGTCGTGGACCTGCACCCTGACCGCGTCGCCCTCGTGCACGCGGCGGTCGACCTTGCGGAAGGGGAGGAAGCCCTCGCGCTCGCCGAGGTCGACGACCGCGCCGCTGCCCATCGTCTCGTGGACGACGCCGTCGAACACGGCACCGCGCGGGGCGGCGTCGGTCCAGTGGAGCGTGTCGCGTCCCACGTCGGCGAGTTCGTCGCCGACGGTTCCGGCGTCGGAACCGAAGACGCCGACGCCCTGGCGGTCGTCGGTCGTCTCGACGGTGGCGTCGTACTCGCCCGTCTCGAACTCGCGGTCGAAGCGCCGGCGGATGGGCGGCGAGGCCTGCACGACGTCGAACGCGTCGGCGAGCAGGTGGGTCAGCGCCGTCGTGTAGATACCGCGGACGCGCACCCGACTCATGGTCGGCGCGCCGCTCGCGGAGCGTCCGGTCGAGGCGGCCGAAGAACTCGGTCGGCGGTCGGTGCGGCGGACGAGCGGTCGCGGATAGCTGGCATAGCGTCCCGTTCGAACGGGGTCCTCTTCAGGGTGGCGAGGACGGTCGCGCTCGTGGTCGGTCGTCGCGCCGGTCAGTCGTCGGCGGGGACGTCGCCGGTCCAGTTCGCGTCGGTCGTCCCGGGTGCGGCGTCCTCGGCGTGCGTCGGCGATTCGTCGCGGGTGGCGACGTCGTTCGTCGGTTCGTCTCGCTCTCGGGCGGTCTCTTCGTCGGCGTCGTCTGTCGCTGTCGGCGGCGAGGAGTACAGGAACCCCCGACTGGAGCTTCGCGGTGCCATATCGTTCCACGGTCGCCCAGCATCCTTCATAAGACCACCCCTACGAGAATCAATGTTATTTGTATACATATAAGGGGTATAAGGTACGTGCGCCGAACGATTTACCCTCTCCCGCTCGGAACGCCCGGCATGGACGAGCAACGGGACCCTGTCGCCCGCTCGGCGGACGGATCGACGGACCTCTACGAGGTTTCGACGTGGGAGCAGCGGAGTCGGTTCGACCGGTTCTCCACCCGCGTCTACGCCGCCATCGTTCGGACCACGCACACCGTCGTCGTCCTGCTCGCGCTCCTCATCCTCGTCGCCCAGTTCGCGCTCGGCGGCCTCGCGGCCATCACCGACCCCTGGATCGGCGCGTTCGTCCTGCTGTCGGTCGTCCCCGCGTTCGGCATCGCGGCGTACATCTGGTACGCGGACGTGACGAGTTCCGAACCGCTGTCGCTGCTCGTCGGCACCTTCCTGCTGGGCATCCTGTTCGCGGGGTTCGCGGCCGTCCTGAACAGTCTCGCGCAACCGCTGTTCCAGTCGGTTCCGCTCGTCGGGATGGTCCTCTTCTTCTACGTCGTCGTCGCGCCGGTCGAGGAGACGGTGAAGATGCTCGCGGTCCGGCTGTACCCCTTCCGGCGACCCCAGTTCGACGCGGTCGTCGACGGTGCCGTGTACGGCGCAGTGGCCGGCCTCGGCTTCGCCACCATCGAGAACGCCATCTACATCAGCCAGGAGTTCCTCGCCAGTTCCACCACCCCCCAGCCGTTCGTCGCAGCCGGCAGGACCGCCGTCTTCCGGCTGTTCGCCGGCCCCGGCCACGTCATCTACTCGGCGTTCGCGGGCTACTACCTCGGCCTCGCGAAGTTCAACGAGGAGAACGCCGGCCCCATCGTCGTCAAGGGACTGCTCATCGCGGCGCTCATCCACGCGACGTACAACTCGCTGGTCGGCGTCGTTCCCGCGGTGGTGACCGGACTCTTCCCGTCGATACCGGCCACGGCGGCCTTCGTCGGCTTCGTGCTCGTCTACGACGGCATCTTCGGCTACCTGCTGTACCGGAAGATAGCGCGCTACCGCAGCGCGTACGAGGAGTTCGCGGCCGCCCCGACCGCGGACGCCGCGCCCGCGGCGGGTCTCGACGACTCCGCGGTCGGACTCGAAGCCGACTCCGGAGCGGAGTCCGACGACTTCGTGGTCGGTCGGGACGCTGACTCCGAGACGGAGTCCGACGACTCTGCGCTTGGGCTGGACGCCGACTCTGGAACGGGGTCCGACGACGCCGATACCGACGACGATTCGCGGTCGAGATTCGACGACTGACCGACCTCACTCCGCCAGCATGCGCTCGACGTACTTCGCCAGCACGTCGACTTCGAGGTGGACGGGGTCCCCCGGCTCCTTCTCGGAGAGGTTCGTCAGTTCGCGCGTCGTCGGGATGACGGCGACCGTGAACGTCCCCTCGCCGCGCTCGGCGACCGTGAGGCTGATGCCGTCGAGCGCCACCGACCCCTTGTCGGCGACGTACGCCTCGTACCCCTCCGGGACGGCGAACTCGTACTCCCATCCCCCTCGCGGCGGAGCGCCGCTCGACTCCTCCGAGGTCCGGAGCACTTCGCCGTCCTCCCCCACTCGCCGCACGTCCACGACCTCGGTCACGGTGTCGACGTGGCCCTGGACGAAGTGACCGTCGAGGCGGTCGTCCGCCCGGAGCGCGCGTTCGAGGTTGACCGCGTCGCCGACGGCGACCTCGTCGAAGTAGGTCTTCTCGACGGTCTCGCTCGCGAGGAACACTTCGAACGACTCCTCGTCGAACGACTCGACGGTGAGGCAGGCACCGCTGACGCTGACGCTCGCGCCGTGGTTCAGGTCCGAAAGCACCTCGTCAGCGGCGATGGTCAGGCGGCGACCGCCCTCGTCGTCGGTTACCGCGCGCACTTCGCCCGCCTCCGCAACGATTCCGGTAAACATACCAGATTCGTGAAGCGGTGCGGTGAAAATCCTTCCGGATGCCGGCCGGGAGGCTCCGGCGGACTTTTGCCCGCCCCCCGACTACCGGTCCCCATGAACCTGGGAATCCTCGACACCGTCAGCCTGGCGGCGACGCTGGTGTTCGCGCTCCCCGTCGCCCTGCTGGGTGTCGAGCGCCTGCTCGCGGGCCAGACGCTCGTCGGCGGCGGCTTCCTCGCCGTCGGCGTCCTGATGGTCGTCCTCCAGGAGTGGCTGACGACGCCCACCGACGTCCCGGCGGAAGCCGCCCAGCGCGTCGTCGGTCGGGTCGCGGAGTCGGACGACGAGGAGTGACCGAGGAATCGAACGACGCGGAAGCCGCGTGCGTCTACCACCCGGGCACAAAGTACAATACGGGAACCGCTGATTTTGCGTCGGGGGAGAAACGACATGTTCACCAACGCCGCCGACCGTCGAGCCGTAGCCGACGGTCCGACCGGTGCGGTCGACTCACGTGGTTTCGTTCGGAAAAACGACGGTTCGAGGGACGCCGCGGTCGCTGCATCCGACCGCGACCCGGAGGGTCCGGCGTGAGCCCGCCGGCCCGGAACGCGCCGGCGGACTCCCCGTCGGCCGCCGACGCCGGCAACGTCGAACGCGTCGCCTCCGCAGTGTTCGGCGGGGCGCTCCTGTCGTTCGGGCTCAGACGACGGTCGCTGGTCGGAACGGCGGTGGCGCTGGTCGGCGGATGGCTGCTGTACCACGCCGTCGACGGTGACCGCTCGCTCGGCGCGCCCGCCGGGAACCGACGCGGTCCTGGGGTGGCGACGGACGGCCGGACGGTCGAGCGGTCCATCACCGTCGGCGAACCCGCGGACGAACTCGCCGAGTACTGGCGCGACCCCGAACGGCTCTCGCGCGTCGTCGGTCACTTCGCGGCGGTGACGCCCGCCGGCGAGGAGCGTCATCGCTGGGAAGTCGGGGGGCCGCTGGGACGGAGCGTCTCGTGGGAGACGCGACTCGACGCGGACGGCGAACCGCTGCACTGGGAGTCGCTTCCGGGCGCGGCGGTGCCCAACGAGGGGTCGGTGGAGTTCCGCCCGGCGCCGGGCGACCGGGGGACGGAAGTGACGCTCCGCGTCCGGTTCGACCCGCCCGGCGGACGCGTCGGCGACGCGGCGATGAACCGCCTCGGTGTCGTGCCCGACGCGCTCGTCGGCACGGCGCTCCGCCGCTTCAAGAGCCTCGCCGAGACGGGCGAGATTCCGACGCTCGAACGCAATCCGTCCGCCCGCGGGAGCGGTGATCTGCTATGAGAGCGCTCTGCTGGGAGGGCGTCAACGACCTGCAGGTGGAGGACGTCCCCGACCCCGAAATCGTGAACCCTCGCGACGTCGTCCTGCGGGTGTCGCTGTCGACGGCCTGCGGTTCCGACCTGCACTTCATCGACGGGTACCTCCCGACGATGCGCGAGGGGGACGTCATCGGCCACGAGTTCATGGGCGAAGTCGCGGCCGTCGGTCGCAAGGTGGAGACGGTCGAGGAGGGCGACCGCGTGGTCGTCCCCTCGTTCGTCGGCTGCGGCAACTGCGCGTACTGCCGGGACGACCTCTGGTCGCTCTGTGACAACACGAACCCGAACCCGGAGCTCCAGGAGCCGGTCCTCGGCTATCCGACCGCCGGCATCTACGGCTACACGCACGCCTTCGGCGGCTACGCGGGGTCGCACGCCGAGTACGTGCGGGTGCCCCACGCCGACGAGGACTGCTTTACCGTCCCGGACGAACTGGACGACGAGCAGGCGCTGTTCGCCTCCGACGCCTGGCCCACGGGCTACATGGGTGCGGACTTCTGCGACATCGAGGAGGGCGACGTCGTCGCCGTCTGGGGCTGCGGCGGAGTCGGGCTCATGGCCCAACAGAGCGCCGCTCTCATGGGTGCCGAGCGCGTCGTCGGCATCGACCGCATCCCGGAGCGACTGCGGATGGCGCGGGAGGAGGCGGGGTCCGAGACCATCGACTACACCGAGGTCGACAGCGTCGTCGACGAGTTGAAGGGGATGACCGGCGGACGCGGTCCCGACGCCTGCATCGACGCGGTGGGGATGGAGGCCCACGGAACCGGCATCGCGCACGCCTACGACCGCACGAAGCAGGCGCTCAGGCTCCACACCGACCGCGGCGAGGCGCTGCGGCAGGCCATCGTCGCCTGCCGGAAGGGCGGAACGCTGTCGATTCTCGGCGTCTACGGGCTGATGGACAAGTTCCCGCTCGGCATCGTGATGAACAAGGGTCTCACCGTCCGCACCGCCCAGCAACACGGCCAGCGGTACGTCCCCCAGTTGCTGGAGCACGTCGCGGAGGGCGAGATGGACCCGTCGTATCTGGCGACCCACCGGTTCTCGCTGGAGGACGCGCCGCGCGGATACGAACTGTTCAAGCACAAGCAGGACGGGTGCGTTCGACCGGTGTTCGAGCCCTGACGACCGCGCGTCGGCGGCGACCACGGCACCGCCGCGAAGCCGGGGCACCCTCGCGACCTCATTATCAATCGTAATACCAGCCAGCAAGCATTATGAACGGAGGGTGTGATGGACGGTTCGTGAACGCGAAGCTGATCTCCGCTTCGATTCCCAAGACGCGGCAGATACCGACGCTCGTGTCCGGGTTCGCCGTTCTGCTCACCGTCTTTTTCCTCGGCGAACTGGTCGTCTTCCACGGCGCGGAGTACGTCGCCTCGGACGACTTTCTCGTCAGCCTTCTCACCTCCGGCGTCTTCGTCGTGGGGCTCCTCTACGGCGGCTACTGGCTCGCTCGCAGTGACCTTCCGCCCGGACGGTACCCACGCATCGTCAAGTGGATGGGCGGTGGCGCGGCGTTCTCCCTCGCTATCAACTTCCCCATGCTGGTGATCTGGGCGTACGACTTCCCGGCGCAGGTCGGATGGGTGCGGTTCGCGGTGAGCGTCGGCGCGGCGGGCGGTCTCCTGGTCGGTTGCATCGAGGCGCAGGCCATCCAACGCGAAATCGTCGCCGAACGGACCGCCGTCCGCGCCGAAGTCGCCGAGAAGGAGCGCCAGTGGCTGGACTACCTCAACGGACTCCTCAGACACGAGGTGTTGAACACGACGAACGTCATCACCGGGAACGCGTCGCTCCTGCTGGAGGACGACGACCTCCCCGACGACGCCCGCGATAGCCTGCGGACGATCCGTCGCCAGAGCGGCGACATGGCGAAGGTCATCCAGGACGTTCGCGTCCTGATAGACGCGACCCAGGACGTCACCGAACCGGAACCGAAGGATCTCACGAACGTGCTCGACGCGGAACTGGAGAAACTCCGGAGCACCTACGAATCGGTCGAGGTCGACGCCGACCTCCCGGACGACGCCTCGGTGGTGGCCGACGACCTCCTCCCGCGCATCTACTCGAACCTGCTCAGGAACGCGGTCGAACACAACGACGGCGCGCCCGCCCGGGTGACCGTGACCGCCGAGCGGACGGCCGACGCGGTCGTCGTTCGCATCGCGGACGACGGTCCCGGGATTCCGGCGGACGAGCGGTCGACGCTGTTCGAGCGCAGCGACAACACCGGGGCGACTCACGGCCTCGGTCTCTACCTCGTCCGAACGCTGGCCGAACGCTACGGCGGAACCGTCGAACTGACCGAGACGGGCCCCGACGGAAGCGCGTTCACCGTCGAACTTCCCGCGGCGGAGGCCGGGGAGTTCGACGACGCCTCGTCCGGCGCTCGATTCGACGCGAACGCCGGCGCGACCGAGACGCAGGCCGGGTAGCGTCGCCGCTCGGTCGCGTCGGGCCCCGGGACGGTCGCGCGCTCGAACCGGGACGGACTCTCAGGGCGTGCTCTCGACTTCCTCGCCGAGCACGTCCTCGACCGTGGTGTCGCCCGGTTCGTTGTCGAGGAGGACGTCGAGCGGGAGCGTCGGCGCACCGTTGACGAGGTTCTCCATGATCACGAGGCGCTTCCGGGCGCGGCTCATGCCGACGTAGAACACGCGGCGCTCGTTGTCGGTGAGGATGGGCACGGGGTCGGTGGTGGACGTGAACTCGTCGACGCTGGGCACCTCGGTCTCGTCGTCGATGGAGGCGGCCATCTGCTCGACGACCTTCTCCGTGAGGTCGGTCGAGACGAACACGTGGTCGGCCTCGCGACCCTTCGCGCTGTGGATGGTGCCGACGCGCACGCGACTGCGGTCCATATCTCGGTAGTCGCCCTCGAAGTACGACTCCATCGAGTTGCGCTGGTAGCTCGTGACCTTCCGCACCATGTCGGCGGCCGCGGCCGGACCGGGCATGAACGGCACGTGGTCGGTGACGACGTCGGGGTCGACCTCTATCTCCGTCAGGTCGTCGACGCCGGCCGCCTCCTTGCGCTCGTCGATGTCGTCGAAGAAGTCGTCGCGCTCGTTCGTTCCGAACGCGGAGTCGGCGAGCATGTCGGCGAGTCGCCGGGCTTCCAGACCGTTCACCGGTTCGTCGCGGTCGATCTTGTCGACGGCGTCGACGTACTGGTTCAGGCGGTCGGTCCACATCCGCTGGTCGGTCAGGGTGCGGAACGGGATGCCCTCGTCGATGAACTCGTCGATGAACCGGAACATCTGGTAGCGCGCCCGGAACAGTATCATCATCGTTCCGTCGTGGTTCTCGACCGTGTACCGGACGTTGCGGACGAGTTCCAGCATCGACGGGCTCTCGACGGCCTCCACGGTGCCGCCCTCGACGCGCGGCGAGAGGTTCTTCTCCTGGCGCTCCTCGATGTGGCCGACCTCCTGCTGGACGACCTTCAGTATGCGCGACGGGAGGCGGTGGGAGGTGTCGAGGATGACGTCGTTGCCGCCCTCCCCGAGCAGTAGCTTGGGGTCCGCGCCCTGCCACGCGTAGACGACCTGGTCGTCGTCGCCCGCGATGAGGACGTTCTTCATGTGGGGCTTCCACTCCTCGTAGATGTCGAACTGTAGCTGGGTGATGTCCTGGAACTCGTCGATGACGAGGTAGTCGACGTTCGGGAGCAGCGAGCGCTGCTTCACGCGCTCCAGCATGTCCGCGAACCCGATGAGGCCGTGCTCGCCCTTGTACGCCCGCCAGCCGCGGATGGCCTCGGGGACGTCGAAGCGGTCGTCGTCGCTCGGCCACGTCGGCGTGTACTTGTTGCCCTCCTGGGCGTTCGGGTCGATGTCCGGCGGTAGACGCACCTCCTCCTCGTTCCACTGGAACGGGACGTCGTACCAGTCCGCCACGTCGCGGCGGGTGCGCTGGAGCCACTGCGAGGTGGCGATTATCTTGTTGCCGAGCGTCGTCGAACGCGCGGTTCGGCGGCCCGAGCCGCTGTACTCGTCTTCGAACTCCAGGCCGTACTCCTCGCAGAACTCCTTCTTGTCGGACTCGCCGACCACGTCGCCTCGCGAGAGGTTGAGGAGTTCGTACGCCTTCGCGTGCATCGTGCAGACGTTCCCCTGGAGGGTGCGGGGGTCGACGTCCAGGCGTTCCGCGAGGCGCTCGCGGACCTCGTTCGCGGCCGCGCGAGTGTAGGAGACGACGAGCACGTCGTTGACGGCGACGTCGTCGCGGTCGAGGATCTCCTCGACGCGGTCCAGCAGCTCGGTCGTCTTACCGCTTCCCGGGCCGCCGAACAGTCGGGTTACTTTCGCTTCCGCCTCGGCCTCAGTCGTAGTCATTACACCACCACAAGTGACGGGAACCTATAAAACGACGTGAATCGAAATCGCCGTTTCGCCGGACTATCCGTCACTCAATTGCCACGTGGTGACCGCGCCTTCCGAACGTCGGATCCGTCGCGAATCTTGTCCTCACACTCCGGACAGACGCGCGGCTCGTCGACGTCTCGCGGGGTGAACACTCGCGCGTAGGCCGCCGTCACGAACGCCCCGCAGTTCTTGCACTCTGGCATTCTGGCTCGGCGCATGGGTTCGAAATCTTACAATAAATGTCTGTCGACATCTCTCCGAAGTGCCGACGGCACCGTCCGCTTCGGGACCCACCCCCGGCGTCTCCGCGTCGGCGTCGGTCCGGGGCGCCCACCGCCACGACAGCTAAGCCGAAAGCGACGCGAGTAGGGCCGATGGCAGTTCCGCTAGCGGTGTACGTCCTCTCGCTCGTACCGGCCGTGCTCTGGGGGTTCGAGCCGGTCGTCTCGAAGCGAGGGATGGACGCCGGCGGGAGCGCGCTCCAGGCGTCGCTGGTCGTGGTCGTCGTCGACAGCGGCCTCTACTGGCTCGCGCTGCTGGCGCTGCGCGGCACCGATCCGCTCGCCGCGCTCTCCCCGGCCGCCGTCGCGGTCTTCTTCGTCGCCGGGCTGGTCGGGACCGCGCTGGGACGGCTGGCGACGTTCACGGGCGTCCACCGCGTCGGCGCGAGCATCAACAGCGCCGGCATCAGCGCTCGCCCGCTGTTCGCGACCGCGCTGGCGTTCGCGTGGCTCGGCGAACCGGTCTCGCTCGCGACCGCCGCGGGTATCGTCGTTCTCGTCGCCGGACTCGTGGTGCTCGCGCTCGCGAAAGGTGGCGACGTCGGCGGCTGGCGGCCCCGCGAACTGCTCTTTCCCCTCTCGGCCGCGGCCGCGTTCGCGGTCGGAAACGTCGTCCGGCGGTACGGCCTCGAGACGTCGCCGGCCACGGCGCTGCAGGCGGTCGCGCTGAACGAGACGGCGGCGCTCGTCGCACTGGCGGGGTACGCCGCCGTTCGCGGGCGGCGGGACGTGCTGACCGCGCCGCGGGAGACGTACGCCCGGTTCGCCGTCAGCGGCCTGCTCACGGCGGTCGCACTGCTGTCGCTGTTCGCCGCGCTGGCGGTGCCCGCCGGCCGTATCGCCGTCGTCGACCCGCTGACGGGGACCGCGCCGCTCTTCACGACTCTCTTCGCCTACTTCCTGCTCCGGGACATAGAGCGCGTGACGTACGGCGTCGTCGCGGGCGCGGCGCTGGTCGTCGTCGGGGCCGGGATGATAACCGCGCTGTGAACGGACGACGGGCCTCGGCGGTTCGACGGTTACGGTGCCCACCCGCAGACGGAGCACGTGGAGGCCGCGAGTTCGTGAAGTCCGCCGCACTCCGGACACTGCTTCTTGTTGTACTCCTCTTCCCAGTCTACCTGCTCGGTCTCGTGGCCGCGGTCGGACAGGAACTGGTCGAAAACGGATTCGTCAGCGTCACCGGTCGGTGCGGAGGCCATACGTGCTATGGTAAGGCACACCACCCATATAACCTTGATGGTCGAACAGGCGGGATCGCCCGATTTCGACCGTCCGCTCCGGTTCGACCGACGCCGCCATCGCGGTTCCGTTTCGTCCGTCAATCGCGTTTCGTCGCCGAGGGGGGACGCGAGCGGAGGGAAACAGTTTTCAACCACCCCATAATATCACTAGGTGGTATGAACGACTTCGAAGGCTTCAGCGAGGTAGGCGAAGCGGAGGTAACGCGCGCCATCGGTCAGGAGTGGAGCGACGAGTTCATGGAGTTCAGCGAGAGCGAGGTCGTCATCGTCGGCGGCGGCCCCTCCGGGCTGATGGCCGCGAAGGAACTGTCCGAGCGCGGCGTCAAGACGATGGTCGTCGAGAAGAACAACTACTTCGGCGGCGGGTTCTGGCTCGGCGGCTTCCTGATGAACAAGGTCACCGTGCGCGACCCCGCCCAGTCCGTCCTCGACGAACTCGACGTGCCCTACGAAGAGAGCGACGAGAGCGAGGACCTCTACGTCGCCAACGGCCCGCACGCCTGCTCCGGGCTCATCAAGGCCGCCTGCGACGCGGGCGCGAAGATGCAGAACATGACGGAGTTCACCGACGTGGTCGTCC
>QNGA01000013.1 GCA_003298465.1 halophilic archaeon
ACGAGCGGCGACATGGTGAACGTATCGTTGATGTAGAGGAAAGCGCCGGAGATGATGCCGGTGTCGAACCCGAACAGCAGTCCGTTGAGCGCCGCCAGTGCGGCGGTGAGATAGATGAACCGGTCGCTACCTCCCGCTGCTGTACTCGGGATGTCAGTTGTAGCCATGAAACACCGTGTACCTCATGGTCTATTTTGATTTAGAAGTGTTTCGAAATATCATCTGGGTATAATTATTATAGATTTCTTCTTATATGACTTGGGGGATCCCCCTGGCCAAAATAGTAGGAAGATGTGATAGAATCTCTGTAAGTCGCGAAACAACCGTTGAATCCACTATATCACGGGGGGATCAGCAGGATAAGGATTAAAGGGTAGAGTATAGGATTTCTATATTGAGTGAGTCTGTTCTATGGACATAAGAAACAGCGTACTAAATAACGCCATTATATAAAATAATACATACATAGACTCACAAGATCATGAAATGAACACTAACTTTATTGGTTTTGATCCTAGCGCAATAGTATGGACCAGCTACTTGCAGTGGTTGAACCGACAGACGCGGCAAAGGAACTTCTGCGCGAAGCAGGCAGTATTGCCGAAGCGCTAGACGCTGATCTTCTTCTCGTTCACGTCACCGACGCACTAGAGTACAGCTCTCGTCGCAAAGCAATGGAATCACTCACGAGTAGTTCAGTGACCTACACTCGCGATGAAGCACAGGAAGGAGCGACACAGTTTGCCCATGATATTGGGAGCGAGGTCCTCACAGGGTTTGACGTCAAATACGATGCCGTCGGCTACCTTGGGAACAAAGCCGAAAAAATCCTTGAGGCCGCCGAACAGCAGGACTGTAATCATATTTTCCTTACTGGACGCCAACGCTCACCAGCTGGCAAAGCCCTCTTCGGTGACGCAACGCAGAAAGTTCTCCTTGATTTCGACGGCCCCGTCACTGTTATCACAGATTAACTTACGTATATAACGATACCCCATCAGGTGATGTGAAGAAATCCCAATGGCCTATCAAAATTGATCGTGCACCGACTCTAACCAACGATATTAAGCACGGTTATTTTGGACCTGATGAGATAACATGGAAACGCGCAGCAGGATCAGTTCAGCGTCGATTGAAATCCTCTGGCAACATTGACGTGACCGCAAGAGAGCTACGACAATCCCGCCGAGCACAACTCCATCGTGACGCTCGACCCTGAAACGGATGACGTATTTGCTTGGACCTACCCTCACTGCATCCACTGGCACGCTCACTGCATATACGTGTCTAGTATCGAAGACGTGACCGCCGACGGCTCCCTCGGCCACTCCCCTCGCAGATGAGTCTGACCCAAGTATAATAGGGCGCACGTCACTGGTCACACGTCGGCCATGCGAAGTACGGAACCTCGACCACTGCTACAGGTGGTAGGAGCACTCTGGCACTGAGACAACCCAACAAGCGCATACTCGATAACTGTTGGTAAGCGTTCTCGCCTTTTTCTAGCTTATCTAAGACATTTACAGACAGTGCCGACCAGTGCACGCTTGCTGAGAGAATCGACAACGCGATCACTGAGAGTGACGATTATAGTGATCTGGAGACGCAGATGGCCTTGCTCAAGAGTACAGGCTCCCTCTCTCACGCCTTTAGTCATGGGAGAAGGTGCCGACAGGAAACAATATTGAAACAGGACGAACAGGCGCTTAAACATCCCGCTGGAGGATATCCGAGGCAGCCATCGACGGCAGTTGTCGCGTTGGCCCTACCGTTCGATCCGTGCCTGAAAACGCGGGTATGCACTAAAAACGACTATCAACTATTGTCTATTTTTTGAGATCAGAAACAGAGATGATTCGTGGAGTAATTCGAGACGCACTCAGCTATACTGTCTTGTTTCTGCCCCGGCCACAACTGCGGTGGCCGGCACCCGCTCTCACCCTCCCGCTAGTTACTAGCCGATAGACGCCGATACAACTGCCGTACTAACGAGTAGCCGTATGGCATCAGTCCCAAACTGTGTCAATTCGGGACGTCCACAACCGCGGTTGTGCTGTAGTTCGTGTTAGATATCGAACCCTCTCGGGCGAGATTTCGCCCCGGCCACACTACTCTCCGGCAGCCGTGTCTGTGGCCGGATCACCGTCCGTGCGCTCCGACACTCGTTCGCCGGGGATCTCCACATCGGCTTTCAGCACCAGCCGAGTCTCTTGGTAGCTTAGTCCGTCTTTGGACCGCTGGCGTTTGGTCTTCCCCAGGCGGTTCTTCGAGAGCTCATGCATCGCGTCCATCGTCCGGCGGGCAAGCTCCTGGGAGTATTTCTTGCTCACACTGGCCTCTTTCACGCGAATCCACTTAGCCAAGTCCGACGCGTCGAGATACGCTCGAATTTCGCCACTGCCGCTCGACCAGAGTTCGTGGCGGCCGGTCTGGTCGCGTTCCCGCCAGGCTTTGCCGGCGAGTTCGTCGGGCTTGCGATTTGACACTGACGCCAGCATCTCATCGTTGAGTCACTCTATCGCCGGATCAATCATCTATTTGATCCCACTACGTTAGATGACTCTTGCCGATAACCGTCCGCGACGTTATTGTTCGTCTGTTCACTGGCCAGGTCTCCACGTCGAATCGCTGCTTGTAACTCCCGTTCAGCTATATTCCCACCATGTTCGACAGTCCGTCGGAGGCTATTGAGAATAAGCGCAAGTCGATAGTCCGCCGCTGACGCCTCAAACAGTCGGCGGTCTAACGCTGCCGTCTTCTCACGAACTTGATCCCGAAGCGTCAGTGCTTGCAAGGCTGCATCCACATCCGCATCACCGACGATACTACTAACCGCATCGTCGACGATATTTCGAGTCATCTGAGCGATCTGCTGGAGTTCATCAGCGTATGCGACGTCCTCCGAATCACCAAATTCAGCGGTGGTTTCGCTGACATGTTCAGCGTGATCAGCGATTCGCTCTAATTCATGGGCTGTCACCCACAGTTCGAACAACTCCGTACGGGTCCATCCGAGTGCATCGATCTCATCAAGCCTTGATAGGGCTCTCTCAAATGAGCGATCAGTCAGCGCATACAGGCGGTCAGCATATTCGTCACGATCAGCCAGGCTCGCGACTGGTCTATCACTGCTCAAGGTAGCAGTTGCATTGCGATGCATCGACAATACAACGACCTTGAGTTGACGCACCAACTGGCGGACCGAAATCTCCTCTGGATCTAGCAGAATCTGGACTGTTATCTGTTTCTCTGATTCCTCACTGACCACGACACCAGCCAGAATACTAGCGATCTCGTTGACGGCCTGACGATGCACACCAGTAAACGACTCTTGTGCGGCAAGCGTCACCTCGTCAAATCCTGCAGCGTAAGCCGCCTGTACAACCTGCTTTATGTACTCTGCATCATTGTGAGCTATTTCAACGGTAACGTGATTAGTCGGGTCATTTTCGTCCGCCTGTGGCTGGACAATAACCTTCCCGTCAATATGGGTATGGAGATTAACGACTGAGCCCTGCTCAAGGTCTTCTGATTGAGCCCACTCTTGAGGGAGTGAGACAGTGAATGTGCCACTACCGATTTTCTGAATCTTACGTGTCTCCATCGTTCTCTGAAGGGATTACTGACCGAGCGATTCCTCTGTTGCTGGCAAGTACAGCGACTGTGCAGCCATGTGGAGCAGACCGAATCCGATGCCGGCAACTGCCAGTGTCCAAAAAAAGCTGCCCTCACCTGACCCATATCGAGCGTACGCGTAGATCGTCAGAAGTCCCACAACCGTCAACGCAAGCAATAGCCACGACACCGAGAGCTTCAACTGGTCACCGCGTGGGATTGACAGTCGCTGGTAATGAACAAGCTTGCCACTCGTATTGAGAAGGAATCCGAGAGTGACGATAGCGACTCCACCCCAGACTATTAGCCCCATATCAACAAAGTTGCCAATGGCAAGCCAGCCAAGACCGCCGAACAACAGAATCTGACTCCAGCCCTCAGTAGTATTTGGATTAATCTTTACTATCGAACTGTTCTCAGACGGGTGAGAGACTGGTTCTGGTTCGGTCATAGTTATGGCGTTGGTGATGGCAGCACGGGCACGGTCAGGACGCCGAAGTTAACGGCTGCTGTTCCTGCGAGTACGATGAAGCCAACTCCAAACAGGAGTGCGTCCCCACCGTCAAACTTCAATTCATGGCGGATTTCGTGCCCGTCATTCGAGAACGAGTACCCACGCATTGTCAGGACGGACATCATCGTATTCGACCGCTGCAGCACCGACATGAACATCGGAATGGCTAGACTCGGTATGTTCCAAGCGAACTTGACAGGGTTCTTGGTCTCTATGCCGAGTCCCTTCACCTTCATCGCGTCCATGATGCGGAAGAGATCACTGATCGTGACATACAACAGCAGGAGGACGTACTCGAGGGTGAAGCAGACAAGTTCTGGAACGCCGAGTCCTCGCAACCCGTCAGTGATCTCGGTCAACTCCATTGTCGTGAACAGACTCGCGCTAATCAGAAGTGCCGCTTGCCACGACAAGGCGAGCTTCAACCCGAAGTCGAAGTTACCGCCAAATGCGCTCCCACCGGTTACCATCCGCTGAATGGCCGGGAATGCGAGGATACCGAGGACATTAGGAATCTGCAGTACGAGGAGCGCACCGATCCATTTGAGCGGGACGCGAGCGACCGCGACCAAACCAAGACCGACCACGACCATCGCCAGCATCCACTCCCACGTTGGGGCAAGGTACAGGTATAACAGCATCAACACGAACACGCCGAGCTTCGACCTGGGATCGCGGCGATGGAACCACGTATCTCGGTCGTTGTAGACGACGGGGACACGCCGTTTCATTGCGATATCTCCTGGATTGGCGTGAACACATCGACGAACTCGTCGGCAGTCAGTGCGTCAAGTCCGACCCGCCGGGCGAGACGCGCCGCCCGCGGCGGGCGGAGGTGCCGTTGCGCCAGCCACTCCCAGTTGTCAGGAGCGAACACCTCGTGGGTCGGCGCCTGCATCGCGACCGATCCATCCTCGAGGACTGTGACCGTGTCGGCGACATCACAGACGAATCCCATATCATGGTCGATGATGATGACTCCCTTCTCCTGCTCACGTAACCGGTCAATTGTTTGTTCGACATGTGCCCGAGCGCTTGCGTCGACCCCTGCAACGGGCTCGTCTAGCACCAGAACGTCCGGGTCTGGAGCCAGGGCTCCTGCCATCGTCACTTGCCGTCGCTTACCCCGCGGGAGGAACATCGGATCTTCATCTAGAAGTTCGTCGGAGATACCAACGAGGTCACACACTTCGTCGACTCGTTGGTCGATAAACGCTTCGTCGTAGCGCTCGCGTTTTGAGAGGCCTAGGAATCCAGTTCGTTCGTAGCGACGTTTTTCGAGTGGGAATCGAATCTCCTGCGCGACGGTCTGTTCTGACAGCTGTTCGTCAGGGTTCTGGAGCGCAATGCCAACCGACTCTGCAATGTCGCGTGCAGTCCGTCCGTCTGTGGGCGTCCCGTCGACGTACACTGTTCCGTCAGTTGGCGTAAAGAGCCCAACAAGAAGTTTGCTGAATGTCGTCTTTCCGGCGCCATTTCCGCCGACAACTGCGTGCACTTCACTCTCGCTGACCGTGACGTCCACGCCGTCGACCGCGACTGCATCGGCGGAGTACTCATAGGTGACGTCGTCAGTGCGGACAAGAGTATCACCAAGTCCGGGAGCGGCGGGCACCGACCCTCCGTCGGCAGCACTTACTGCCATATCAGTGGTGGATGACATTCTGGGAGTAGAGTGTGCCTCAAGCGCGTCAACGAACTCACTCGGGGCCAGTGGGTCGGTAGGTAGACCAACTTCGCGAGCAATGCGGCGGCAGACTGGCGGAGCTACCCCGACGTCATCGAGGAGTTCATCGTCACGGAGCAGCTCGTCAGCGGACTCGAAAGCGATGCGTTTCCCCCCGTCAAGCACAAGTAGTTTATCAGCGATCCCCACCAGAGCGTCGGGATCGTTTTCGGTGACCACGAGCGTCTTCTCTCCCTTGAGCGACGCAATGAGATTGGCGACGTCATCACGTCCCTCAGGGTCGAGCATGTCGGTCGCGGTGTCGAAAATCATCACTTCAGGATCAATGGCGAGGGCGGCCGCGATCGCGAGTCGCTGTTGCTGGCCGCCTGACAACTCCCACGTGAACTGGTTCTCGACGTCTGCCATGCGGACCTGCTCAAGCAACTCGCGCGCTTGCTCGATCGCCTCGGCACGCGGAATGCCCCGGTTCACCAGCGGCGCAATCACTTCGTCGATGACATGGACTTGGGTGAGCTGCGAGGAGTAGTCCTCGAACACCATGGCCACGTCGTTGTCCTTCGCTTGGCGTGGGTCCCGTCCAGCAACCGAGAGCTCGCCGCTCGTCGTGCCTCCCGTGTTCTGTGGTGCGAAGCTCGCCAGCGCCATTGCGAGTGTCGTTTTCCCTGCCTCAACAGGACCGACAACGCCCAAGACCTCACCTTCATCAAGCTCGAACGAAACGTCTGCCAGTGCGAGGTCATTCTTGGTGGGATAGGTGAAACTGAACTCGTCAGCACGAAGCATTTGTTCCTCCGTTGGTTCGGTGTCTTGGGTCATGGTATAGGAAACTGCAGTCGGCAGTGGTTAGTTGGACGTCTGTGCAGAGGGCGCAAGGACGCGCTGCATCCGACCGCGCAGTGCAGCGACGGTAGGGATGAGCGGAATTGCCCCGAGGATGATGCCATGCGTGACTGTGTTGCCCGCGAGCGAGGTCGCGTAGACGCTCCAGGCATCCCCGGAAATGAGCACGAGGGACAGTCCTTCGATGGCAAATTGAATGAAGGCGCCGAGCACTGCACCGATAGCGAGCTTGACTGTCTTGCTCGGGTCCTTCATGAAGTAGCCGGCGACGGTGAAGCCAACAACATAGCCAGCCCAGCCGAACGGTTCGTCTGGTTCCAGTCCCTCGAAGAAGTCAAGGATGCCTTCAGCGAGCGTCGCTCCGACGGCAGCTGCAATGGTCGGCGTCCCCCACGGAACGAACACGATCACCGTGTACACCACGAAGAACGCCTTCCAGTCAATGTCGGGCGGAATTTCGCCAAGGCCCTCACCGATAGCGAGCGCCCCCGCGAACAGTACTGCCGTGAGTCCTGCGATGACCACGAGACTCGTCATGTCGACGTCGGTGGTAAACGAGTCGGATTCACCGTGTGTTGATTCTATGGTCTGCGCCATCACGACGGTCTCTCTTAGCCATTAAAAAGAACACTGCTATGAGGAGTACATTCCCTCCCACACCCTCAAATAGTGAATTTAGCCGGAAATACTACTCTAGTATAGTATATAGTGATGCCTACTGCTCCACAAGAATCGAGTGATTGTCGAATTGAGACAATGCGATATACTGCTGCCTAATTTACCGTCGATATAAGTTATAAATTCATCACTTAGGTGAATACAATCTATTTCCAGGAGGAATCCCGATTATCCAATTGATCGACTACAAGGCTGTAAGATGTCTTTACTATCGATTACTGCGAGCCTGAGAATTTGAATGAACGCGAACAGTCAACAGTCTCTTCAAGCAGTGCGCTATTTTGACAAAATATGCTAAGTAAATTTATCACGCAAATCATCCTCAGCGTTCTCGTGATTGGCGGACTGGCGTTCCGCGAGCAAGTCGTCACAGTGATAGCGACCCTCGAAACGAACCCAGATCGTATTGAACCAGACGAAATCGAATAGCCCTCCAATTGCCCGGATGACAATAGCCGTAGTTCTCGGGTGCCTCACTAACGCCGACTATTAATTTATAAAGTATATACAAATATTGTAACCTATATTTTTATATTATAAACGATGAAGCGTACACGTTGATAGCCTCCGGATGCACAACAATGACCAATATTGGTAACGATGAGCAGAGTATTGATCGCCGAACAGCATTAAAATCATTTGGAGCCGCTGCTGCCGGAGGTCTTTCACTATCGACGCTGGATCCCAGTATTGTCACAGGTCTAACGCCGCAGCCAACCAAGCAGGGAGCAGCAGACTGGAGCAGCAATAAAGACAGTGCTACGATGTTCCCACTCTCCGTCATGAGTGGCGGGCCAACACCATCGGGAGTCATCCTCTGGACTCAATTATCCTCGAAACAATGTCAACCGCCGGCACCTGTCCGCGTTCAGGTTGCAAAAGATGATTCGTTCTCGGATACCGTATACGAAGGCAAAGTTGCCGCCAAGAAAGTCAAGTCCGAGCACAACCATATCGTCAAAGTCGATCTCGACGGCAAACTTCCAGCTGACAGCCATCTCTTCTACCGCTTCCATCATGCCGGAGTCACGAGCCAGATCGGACGTGCTCGCACACTTCCGAAACCAGACGCCAGTCCCGACGCAGTCCGTCTTGCAGTCGTTACTTGTCAGTCTTACCAACAGGGATACTACCCTGCCTACAGTCATATTGCCCAAGACAATCTCGATTATATTGTCCATCTCGGCGATCAGATATATGAATACGCCGGTGATTCGAAACTCGCCGGCCGCTCTGTCTCGCTCCCAAGTGGGCACGATATCGCATGGACACTCGAAGACTTCCGGCATCTCTGGCAGACCTATCGCGGTGACAAGTTCTTCCAGCAAGCGCTCAAACAACACACGTTCATTCCAACATGGGACGACCACGAAATCGTTAACAACCGCTACTGGGACTACGAAAATGACCGTCCATGGTCGAAAGATCATCCACTCAACGACAAGCCTGAAAGAATTACACAGGTTTTCGAAGATGGTATCCAGGCGTGGTGGGAGTACAATCCAGCCCGCGTCACGTACAATCCTGATGCGGAATCACTGCTTGAGCAGTTTCAGATGTGGCGCAGTATCAAATTCGGCGATCTGCTTGAAATGCCAGTAACCGACGAACGGCTCTTCAGTTCGCTTCCGCCGGGTGGCGATGCGGCTGGGCAACGTCAATGGGGTATTCCGCCGAACGCACCTGAACGTAATGACGCTGACCGTACCCGGCTCGGCTTCGAACAACGCGAATGGTTGCTTGACACGCTCAAAGAGTCCGATGCCACCTGGAAAGCATGGACGAATGAACTCGCCATCTCGCCGTTATGGCTCACGTTCAGCGACGATATGCAGATTTCACGGAATTACGACGCCTGGGACGGCTATACCCACGAACGGAACGAAATCATGGGTCAACTCAATCATTTCGATGTCGATAATTTCGTCGCGTTCACCGGCGATATGCATACCTATCTGGTCTCGTATCTAATGAACGATTGGGAGCAGACGGAGAACCGTACGCCGGTTTCGCCGAAAGAGGAATTGGTCGGCATTGAGCTCCTTACACCCGGGATTTCCAGCAATTCAGGGACGTCCGACTTCTGGGGTCCGGGTGAAGAAATCACCAAGGAGTCCGCTTCGAAATCGCTGACAAATGAAGAGATGGTTGAGACAGTGCTTGAGGAAAATCCGTGGGTTGAGTTCTTCAATGCAAAATACAACGGATACTCTGTCGCCGAATTTACGCCGAATGCTTGCACTTGGACCACATATGCCGTTGACGATACTGTGAATTCGGCAGACGCAGCGCGCAGAACCCTCCGGAAATATAAAATCCCAGAAGGACATGTTGAGCTCAACGAACTCAAAGCGAACGATCTAGAAAACGGATTCTCCTCATAATTGTATAGATCTGGGCTGCGAAAATTCACCCATTTATATCCTCTACTGAAATGGCAACCTAGTTTACTTTTATACATGCAATATGCGAGGTTATTCCTTCGGAGAGAAAGAGGCACTACTTAGGCGTCCATAACTATTATCGGCATTAATATAAGCAATATCACACAATATGGCTATCGATAACTCTACATATATCAAGAAGTACCTTTAATATCCGTTAATTGCTAGATTTGCCTATGGAAACGCGGAAGGTGCAGGTGACCGGCGGATCAACGTATACGGTGTCAATTCCAAAAACCTGGGCGAACGACAGCAACATTGACGTCGGAGACCGAATCGAGCTCCATCCAGAGGGCGACTCAATGCTGTTATCACCGAAAACAAACTCTAACGCCATCGAAGGAACATTCGATATTACTGGTCTAAACGGAGCAAGTCTTACTCGCACTATCTTAACGCTCTATGTTAGCGGATTCGATGTTCTCACTATCGAAACCTCCCAGATCAGTGCCGACCAGCGCAGCACTATCCGCGACGCCACACAAGGACTTGTTGGCTTCGAAGTCATCGAGGAAACGAGCGACCAAGTTGTACTTCAAGATCTTCTCGATTCCTCAGAGCTATCGGTTCCCGACGCTGTCAACCGTATACGGCTCATCTCGCTAACGATGCTGAAGGATGCTCTGACCGCGTTGGTGGAGAATAACGGTGATCTCGCTCATGATGTCATTGAGCGTGACGACGATGTCGACCGCCTCTGGTTCATGGTAGCGCGTGTATTCCGTTCTGCGCTCCGAAATGCGAGTGCTGCCGCTGAAATGACTTTATCGCGAGAAGCATGTTTCGACTTTCACTCCAGTGCCCGACAATTGGAACGTATCGCCGATCATGCTGCCAAAATAGCTCAACTCTTACTCGACCTGGGAGAGGTTTCCGACGAGGTTGCTGACGCGCTCTGGGACCTCCATGACGACTCCACGGAAGTCATCGATATGGCTATGGATGCGCTGTTTGAGGATGATGGTACCGAAGCGACCAAACTAGCAAATACCGCCAGTGAGCGAGTGCGGGATATCGATGAACATAACCGTCACGTTAACAATCTAATCAAGGACCTTGACGCCCAGCAGTCCCAACTGCTACGGCTCGTTGTTGACTCCCTGTCACGGTGCGCCGACTATGGCGGCAACATCGCCGAAACCGCGATGCAGAAAGCAGCGCCTCGTCCTTGATTTTGCTAATTGCGGTGGTCAATCTGGCTATCTGCCCGGAATCCGACTTATACAAATTGGCGATTTTCTTGTTTCTAAAGTAGAATGTAATTGTCCACTGCTGTTTTCACGATTGGGATGAGAAATATTCACAAGGATAGTAGTTTCTCCACCAGTTTTATTAGAAATAATATAGTTGTAGATTTCATGGTTCCCTACGAACCTGTTCGTTATGGCGAGGATGTTACTTGTCCAGAATGTGGGGTTAAGATTGCCGCTGAAGCAGATCTCCTTCGGGACGATGGTGAGATAGAATGTTTAGAATGTAAGGAAATTATCGGATATTCACCGGATGAACAAAAGTCAATGCGTATCCGGATACACGAGGATACTGAAGCGTGATCGTCACTCACGTCCCGGCCGGCTAGGGATAACTTCGGGATCAGTTCATATGCGAGCCCTATTTTCACCTCGGTTGGGCAATTAGACACTCGCCAACAGTCCACTGTGACCTTCACAGGAGGAGAATGACATCTTCTCAGAGAGTAGCGCAGAAAGAGAGCACCAAGTAACACAGGGGGTTGCTTCGCTCAATTCTTTTCTACTCACGATGCTGTATTTTGAGGTGTGATCGTACCGTCTCTAGATTATCGAATCGTCGAAAGCAATATGGACACTTGAGCCGCAAAATCGCGGTTGTCACATTCTTCGCCCCCGTTTCCTTCTGACGTTGTGGCATAGTAGAAAGTTTACAACTGGTGTCGTATATTCGCTTCTAGGAGAACTTTAGGTGAATAAGCAGTACTATGAACTCATCCATATAATCGGTACGCTAGGTCCTTTTGGATGTTATAAGTAGGAATCCGGAATCTAAATACTCCTATAGGTTGGTCCTAGCATCGTTTTTACTCATACGCTTCTAATCTATTGGTTGGGCCGCTAACCACGGCTCAGGAGCAATTCCACATGCCTGAAAACGCATCACATTCGGTTGCAGGCGCGTCCGCTCAACCGCCAGTCCCAATTGCACACCAGTTGGACGTTAATGGTCTATTCCGTGCACTCGCCCATCCAATGCGGCGTGACGTCCTTCGCCACCTCACTCGGACCGATACGCCGATTACAGTAGAGAAGCTCGCCGCTTACCTAGAAGCTCATAAGACAGCTTCTAACCCATCTCCCACTGATCAGTCTGCATACACCGTCGCACTTACACAAATCCATCTCCCATACCTTGCTGATGCCAATCTCATTGAGCGTACACCACGCAATCACGTTATCGCAACCGATCTCGCCCTGAATGCTCTCTACGTCCTTGATGTAGCTACTACCCATTTTGACTAACGTCTCCAGCTACAATCTCTTGTCTCAAAATGGTAATTCTGATTCAAGTCTTAGGCCTTGTTGAAACCCTCACGAGAGACATGTTTCGACGGTCGTGCTGCATAGAGGGCGTTTTTCGTTCACCGACTCATGGTTAGTCGCGCTCCTGGACGGACAGCGGGGTATTCCAGGCAATGACGCTATGTGGCTGCGTCGCATAGAGGATGGGGATGAACCATCCATTGGCAGGTGCAACACCACCAGACAGAGGTAGGGAAATAGAAATAGTCACCTCCGCCGATGGGACTTCAAGTATGCCCTTAGCACCATGACTCAAGCCACTATCGTCACCCGAGACGGGACTACGACCACGCTGACCGAAGAAACCATTGAAGAGTTCCGACAGCACCTGCGCGGCCCGCTCCTCTCTCCCGAGGACGAAGGGGTTGCGGAGGCAACGCGGCTCTGGAACGGGATGATCGAGAAGACACCGGCGCTCGTCGTCCGGCCGACGGGCACCGCCGACATCGCGGCGGCCGTGAATTTCGCCCGCGATAACGATCTCCTGTTCTCGGTGAAGTGCGGCGGCCACAACATCGCTGGGACAGCCCTAGCCGACGATGGACTGACCCTCGACATGTCTCGCCTCCATGGCGTCATCGTCGATCCTGACGAGCAAATCGCGACGGCCCAAGCCGGCTGTCTCCTCGGTGATCTCGACCGGGAAACCCAGGTTCACGGCCTGGCGACACCGGGAGGCTTCGTCTCCGAAACCGGCCTGGCCGGCCTGACGCTCGGCGGTGGCTTCGGCTACCTGACTCGTCGATTCGGCTGGACGGTCGACAACCTACGCGAAGTCGAGATCGTCACCGCCGACGGGCAGGTCCGCCGCGCCAGCCGCGAGGAAAACGAGGACCTCTTCTGGGCGATCCGCGGCGCCGGCCACAACTTCGGCGTTGTCACGTCATTTACCTTCCAACTGCACGAGGTCGGCCCGACCGTCTTCGGCGGGCTCATCGCCTGGCCGTTCAAGCGTGCTGATGAGATTCTTGAGACCTACCAAGCGCTCACTGCTGACGCGCCTCGCGAACTGACTGTCTTCCTGAACATGCGGCGAGCGCCGCCAGCACCGTTCGTCCCTGAAGAGTGGCACGGTGAACGCATCTGCGCCATGATCGTCTGTTATAGCGGTGACTTGGACGGCACCGACGAGGCGCTCGCTCTGATTCAAGCGCTGGAGGATCCTATTGTGGATCTCCTTCAGGAGCGGCCCTACACAGGGATGCAATCGCTTTTCGACGCGATCCTCCCCAAGGGCAAGCACTACTACATGAAGTCCGAATTCGCCCCCGAGTTGAGCGACGACCTGCTATCGACGATGCGGGACCGATTCACAGAGAGCCCTGCCCCGGGCGAGATGGTTATCATGCACATCGCCGGGGCCCTCAATGAACACGACTTAGATGATGGGGCTGTCAATAATCGCGACGCCCGGTTCGCGTTATTTCCATTGGCCATGTGGGAGCCCGACGACTCCAAGGGAGACCAGTATCGTGAGTGGGTCCGCGATGTGTGGGAACAGCTCCGGTCCTACTCGACTGGTGGCAACTACATCAACTTCCAAACCGCCGACGAGGGCCACGAGCGCATTGAATCGACCTACGGCGACAACTACGACCGTCTCACCGAGATCAAAGAGAAGTACGATCCAGAGAACGTGTTCCGCGTAAATCGGAACATACAGCCACAGCCGGAGTAAGCCAGCGTGCAGAGCAGAACATGATTGTATCAACGCAATCGAGAGACCTCCAGCAGGTCTCCTCCACGTTCAGCCGATTTAATGAGTAGAGAGGGTATATTCAGCAGCCCGTTCTTCTCCGAATTACGGACAGTCGCACTCCTCGTGTGAAATGGCGAGGCTTCGTTCCAGGTTGTGGACGACGCACTTAATAACGAGTTCGCGGAACTGCTTCCACCAGAGGCGTGAACGCACGAATGCCCCAAATTTCTGTTTGATCGCCGCGTTGACTATCTCGTTTATGTTCCGTCGATGGTAGAGGTTACTGTCGAGCCGTGCATTCCACGCCTTTTGAAGAGATGTGAACTCACGGTGTTTGATGAGTGGCCGAATATCGTGATTCCGGGCGAGTCGCCGGAGTTTCCGGTCGTCATATCCCTTGTCACTGGTCAACACCACGATGGACGCTGCGTTCCGTTTCACTACCTGTGGCGCAATCTGCGTATCGTGCTTCCGCGTTGTCGTCACGTGAATATCTAAAACGGCGTTGGTCGCTGTATCGACCAACAGCGTCGTCTTCAACTGTTGTATCGTGAGATTTGTCCGCTTCGTGTAGTGGGTCGATGCATGAGCCCGCTCGAACCCGGACGCATCAATGCCGGTGACACCGCTGACTGGTAACTCCACGAGCGAAACGTTCAGTAACACCCGCCAAACGGCCATCTCCAAGCGGTCGAACGCCTTGCAGAGTGTCGAGGGGGCGGGGATCGAATCGAGATTGAGGGCGTCACGGATGCGGGGCATCTCGATGAGTTCGTCAACGAGGTCACGGTAGGTGGTCGTCTTCTTGACTTTCAGACAGAGCAAGACCACGTGTTGCCGGAGCGTGAATCGCTTCCGCGAATAGCGCGTCGAGAACCGGGCCACAGAACGGTGAGCCAGCACCATAGCATGCTCAACGAACCGGAGGAGTCGTGACTTGGGGAGGTCGTCCATCGTGACCGAGGTTACTCATCCGTAATGTTTCTCAACAAGGGTTTCAACAAGGCCAAGTCTTACAATAATCTGCGTAGCTTATCTGTACAATAGAAGGTAGCGAAGCGAGATGAGTGTGATCATCTCACTATCGTCCAATGGGATGACCTGACTGTGGAGCTTCTCATAGCCGGTGGACGACATTATAGCTGAGTCGCTACATGCTCCTGAAGGTTACTATGAAAGTATTACTGGGATATATTGACATAGACATCTTCGTCGCCCGAACGGGCTTCTTCTATATTTATGATTTCTATTGCTCCTGAACCCCGCAGAGGTCATCTCCGGCTAGTAGTAATGTCAACTATTGTTCCGTTTTTCGGGATCCGAAACAGAGATGGTTTGATCAGGATAAATGGTGACTTTGTAGCCAACGTAATCGAAGCTCACCTTTGGTGCGGCCTGCTCGTAAAGAGCCTGTAGTGCGTCTGGATTGATCATATCATAGAGAGGCGTGGCTGGTTTCGTTCCTTTGGCTTGTGCCACTGCTTCTACGATAGCAACAGTTAGTGATTCTGATTCTGCTGATGAGGTATGTACACCTGTGGCTGACTGCGAATTTGTAGTATCCTGCATGTTCACTCTAAAGCAGGTCCGCCAAATTAGTTCTTGGGATGCGTCTGATACCATTCCCCAGAGTTCTCTCACTGCAGTACCATACCAACCAACTCATGCGTTCTCCTCTCCGTTCAATTCGGAATCCATTACTGCTCAATACAGCCTAAAGAAATACTGTGAATACTATATTCCTAATTATATAGCATCGTAAAATATATTTATTTCTGTAAGATACTCGTAGTATGAAGAGATCTGAGAAGGAAGATCAAAGCAAAATCAACCGACGAGGATTTTTCCAAAGTATTGCCGCATCAACCGTTGCTGGTGGTCTTTCCACTATCCTTGCTGATCGGACGATCGCCCAACCAGTAACTGTTACCTCAAATCCTACAAACAAACTCTATTCATTTGATTCAGCATCAAACTCCGAATCGACGTTCCCCCAATCAGTCATGAGTGGTGGCCCGACTGACACTGGAGCAATCATCTGGACACGAATCGCTGAAGAAGCATATCAAGACGGAGAACCAGTCGGCGTTCAGGTTGCGAAAGATACCGACTTCGATCAGATTGTTTTTAAGGGAGTCGTTGACGCTTCGAAGATTTCTGCTGACAGCGATTATAATGTCAAAGTCGATCTCGATGGTGAGCTTCAACCCAACCAATTCTATTATTATCGGTTTATCTACGGTGAGACCGCCAGCCAAACAGGCCGGCTCCGAACACTGCCATCATCTGATCAGCACATCGACGAGCTCTCATTCGCAGTTGTGACCTGCCAAGATTATCAAAACGGATACTACGGTGCGTACTACCACATCGCCAACGAATCAATTGACTTCGTTATCCACCTCGGTGATTTCATTTACGAGTCCGCTGACGGCGCATACACGTCACCCACCGACAGCATTAAACCAGGACGCGATTTCGAACTTCCGAGCGGCGCCAACCTCGCCGAGTCATTAGCCGACTTCCGATTCCTCCACAAAACGTACAAATCAGATACTTTCTTACAGGAAACCTTGGAACAGCACACGGTCATCGCAGGGTGGGATGACCACGAAATTGGCAATAACCGCTACTGGGATTATACGTCAGATGCTCCTGTTCTTCCGGCCAAAGAAAACGGCTCGGATCCCGAACGAGCAATCGAAATCACGGCAAATGGAATCCAAGCGTGGATCGAGCAGATGCCGATGCGCATCGACTACGATCCCTCGAAGGAAGAGCTCCACGAACAGCTCCAACTATGGCGTCAATTCGAATTTGGCGACCTTGTTGATCTCGTCATTACTGATGAACGTCTCTACCGAGATGGACCACCATGTGGAAATCGGACGGCCACCTGCACTAACGAGGATGCTCCGGATCGGACGATGATCGGTACTGAACAGAAACAGTGGTTTACAACTGCAATTTCTGAGTCGGACGCACAGTGGACAACTTGGGCAAATGAAGTACTCACAATGCCGTTGTCTGCTGGCGAAGACTGGTATCAAGTTGAATTCCTTCACGATTCGTGGGATGGATTCCAGGCCGAGCGTGCAGAACTCATGAACGCAATTGAAGATGCATCTCTCCAGAATTTCATCACCATTACAGGCGATCTTCACTGTTCACTCGCTGGCTATCAACATGCTGGATACGGAGATGTTTCCTGGGACTACGATACAGTCGGCATTGAATTCATGACTCCTTCCCTAACGAGTGTCAACGCTGCAGACGTCGTTGATTTCCCAAGCGATTGGGACCGCAAAGCACTGGCGGAAATCGCGACAGAGGAAAACGACCATCTTGAATACGTCAATTGGCATAAACACGGCTATTCTATCATTAAATTCACCGAGAAGGATTGTACCTACACAATCTACGAAGTCGATAAAGATGAAAATTCAGCCGATGCTAGAAAGCAAAAATTAACGAAGTTCCGTGTTCCTAACGGAGAATTCTCGCTTGAAACTGAATATACTCGATTTTCCGAGACATAGGCATTCACAATTGGTTGACCTCTCCGTATTGGAAGTCAGATCAAGAGCACATATGAGGGGCCGGTGAACGCCTCCAGTACTAACTGTGGAATAATCAAAACTACTAAATAGGTATATGTGACTTCATAGCTATCATATGTAGATTCAATTGGTCGCATCTCCTTTACAGAGATGCATGGCCACTGGGAACTCCGCAAGTACGTCAGCAGAAGGCGCACATTCAACCGAAAATGAAACAAAAACCGATACTTCAGCAGTCTCACTCTCTTCCCAAGACCAGTCTTCTCTACGTACAATTCTAACCTATGCACTTCTCACAGCCAAAGCAGAAAATGAAGACGAACTCAGCGCAGACATTATTCATCTCCTCAACCAATTCTCAGATTCATAAGTAACCCGACCGGCGACAAACGCGAGTATACCGACCTAGCCTCCGAACGTCCCCAGGTGCTCGTCAAAGTGCTACCTGCGTCGTCCTCAGCGGTCAACAGTAGCGAGAGCAGGTCGCCGTACTCGTCTGCCCAACCACGACGCTCGTCGATGAGCCTTTCGACGAACGACCGGAATTCTCCAAGCGCCCGTTTGTATCGTCGGTGTGCGGGCGTCGGAATCCACATCGGGAGAACCGTCGAGAGTCCGTCCATGTCACCCTAGTTATTGAGGACGTCAGGGAACTCGGTGACGATACTGGCGTCCTGACTCAGTTCGAGGTCGACCAGCGATTGGGCAAGTACCTGGAGTGTGAGCCTTGAGAATGCACGATTAAGCGCGACTTCCTCGCCGTCATCCCAGCTTGTGACAAGCTCGTTGGCGTACTGTGCTATCATGTTGCCATATCCTTGGATGCGGTCGAGCGTGGACGCGCTCTGGATGGCCGTCCGCTGTCGACGCCACTGGTCGCCCTCCGTTAACAGCAACCCCTCGCTGGCGAACTCACCACTGAGATCCTCAAACCTGTACTTGCTGAATTTGTTGTGATCGGTCAATAACACTCGCTCAATGAGATCTAGTTGGAGTACGTGAAACCCGGGAGCATCTTACCGTGGGGTGAGGTTGACAGCGTCGGCGAGAAGCTCATGTGACCGTAACTCATCGTCAAGATCGGCAATCTGGTTCTGGACGATGACTTCGTCAACACCAGTCTGAGAGGTCATCTGCTCTAATAGATCACGGACTGTGGTTGGACTCCCCGAGATCTGACGTGGCCATTCGCCTGGTACGATCGGAGTGGACATCGGCTCGGGGACGTAGCCAAGTTCATTAATCGCTGTTTCGACCGATCGAATCGGCGGACGGTCGGTGATACCGCGCTGTAACCGCTGGTGAGCTGCCTCGGTCACAGCACGAAGCTCTGCCGCCTCCTCGTCCGTTTCAGCACACGTCACGTTCACTGCCAGCATCCCCTGGGGTTCCTCAGGTCCAGCACCAAATGATGACGGCTGGAATCGATCCTGATACACCTCAAACGCCTTCACGGCAGGTTTTGGTCTGATGAACGCAGCAAAGCAGTATCGCAGCCCTAACTCGCCGGCGATTGCAGCACTTGATGGGCTTGATCCTAGCACCCAAATGTCGGGAATACTATCTTGCGATCGTGCTAGCGAGAGTTCGCTGAACCGGTGGTCGTCATCGAAGCCATTGTACAGGTGGGCCGCAACTTCTTCGATCTTGTCGGCATAGTCGGTCTCACGCCGTTGTTCGCTCCGCTCTTCCTGTAAGGCATAGTCAGAGACAGGGTTCCCTGTCGCACGGCCGAGACCGAGATCAATACGATCCGGTGCAAGGGCGTCGAGAACACCGGCTGTTTCAGCTACTTTATATGGACTATAGTGATTCAGCAGAATCGTTCCGGATCCAATGCGGATATCTGACGTCTTCGCGGCGAGATACGCCATCAACACTTCCGGCGTTGTGCTCGCGATTCGATCTACAAAATCGTGATGTTCCGCAACCCACACACGAGAATACCCGAGTTTTTCCGCCTGCCGAGCACGCTTGACCGTGTTTTCGAACGCCTCCGTCGCCGTTCCTCCCTCCGGAATTGGCGCTAAATCAACAAACGACAGGTCCATGTCTACGATTGCAGTGGGAAACTGTTAACAGTGACTCCATCGGCAGTCGAACAACGGTATCTGTATACAATCAACAACATTGACACGACTAAAGAGCGTGTATCCTCCGACAGCAGTTGACGATGAAGTCTACCAGCAACTGAGGAAGTTTCAGTGACATGTTGAGCCGAGAGAGCCTTCCCCACGCAATTATCTGGTCGTTCGACAACGCAGTCTACGAGAGACACCCTCTGTTAATCACAACTGTTCCTGATAGCTGTTTTTGGTCTTCTGCTCATCGAGTTATAGAAGCATGCGGTTAGCTCTCGTCGGAGCTGTCGTACATTGCTTCAAACTCTTGCTCGCCCCGGATTAGCTCGTCGACACCATCGGTGAGCGTCACCTCCCCAAATACGGTCGCCCGGTAATACGTGTACAGCCCATCTTGTCCCCGTTCGGTACGCTGACGCTTCTCGACGAGACCGACATCGACGAGTTTGTTGAGATGATAGTGAAGGGTACTATCGTCGATGTCGATTGAGTCTTCCAATTCTTTGGGACTCATATCTCCGCTGTGGACGAGTCGGTAGAGGATTTCATAGCGGGTTCGATGCCCGACGGCGGCGTGCATTGCCAGATACTCGTCGAGGCTAAGGACGCTATCCTCAGGGAGAAGGTCCTCCGGATCTTCGGGACCTTCACCGCCGGCCGCTTGTGTGTTGTTCGTCGCCATCTTATGTTTGGATACGGACGAGAGATCCTTAGGTGTTCTCAAGCCAAGAAATCCCGAAAACTCCCGCCTTTAAATATCTGCTACGAGGAGAATCCCTCATGGCTGAAGAAATCACACGCGACCTGATCGTCGAACGGTTAGGTCACGTGAAGTACGACCGGTTTCTCTTCTACCTCATGGGTCCGTACAAGTCGTTCAATCTCAACTACATTCTCAGCGAAGAGGAGCGCCGTGACATCGATATCAAAGACCTCCCAGGACCGTTACGCCGCCTCTTCCAGAGTAAGGATGACATCGACGAGGCGCAGGCACTCTTGCGACGCGTACAGGGCAAACTCCGCGTCGAGCCCGGAATAAATGCGTTTCTGGCACTGGACGTCGACGTAGCTACTGACGACGTAGACGCAGCGACTCAGAGCATCGAATACACGAGACACAGCAATGCGGCTGCATTCGTGCTCCCGTTTCTCGGGCACAACTTCGGCGTCGGAGAGGAGGCCGGAAGTATCCTTGAGGCGCTTTCGAAGACACATGGCGATCGATTGCTCTTCGCTCACGAAGATGACGTCACAAGTGCGATGATTCGGTCGGCAAAGATGCGGTGGGATCTCCGCGTCGAAACGTATGAAACAGAGACAGAACTCGTTGACAAACTCCGGTTGTTTACTGGCGGTATTATGCAGCAAGAACGGCGAGGTGAACTCAATCGCTTAGACTGACTGGTGAGAAACCTCTGTGGAGCGACGTAACAGTATCTTACTCGTCATTCACTGATTCACATCTGGAGGTGATTGCTCGGGAAACGAACGCCTGTGAGAAACTCACTTGCTGACCAGATACTCTCGCTATCTCCCCGCATTGCAAGTGGTTCACGTCACCAACGTGGTGGTTGTTCTGCGTTGATGGTGGTGAGCGTATCGGGCCGTATCACCGCTCGAAGACGGTCCGTAATTCAGCAGACTATTAATATGGTGTCTGTGGCAGGACTCGTCGTGTCAAAGATATCTCAGGCCAATAACCACTGACCGTTATCCGCATTGCAACACAGCAGTGATTCGTTTCCCGGTCTCCGGCCACAAACACGGTGGCCGACCTGCGCGATGTCTCGCTTCTCAGGCTTCCAGGCGTCGAAGTCGGTGATGGTGTCGGCACGCTCGGCGACAGACTGAACGGTATCTAACTCCGTCTGCAGCCGCATCTGGAGGTCGTCTTTGCTGCAGTAGTACGAGTCGGCGGTCGGCGACGGATTCTCGTACAACTGGTCGGTGACAAGGTTGGTGTACGTCTCGCGGATGTGCTCTTCGCGCGCTCCTGTTCGGCGTAGAGGTAACCGTCGGCGAGCGCGGGTCACCTCTACGTCGGCGCGTCGGACGGTCGACTCCGCACCATTGCCGAATAGCGTCTCCCCCGCAGATTGCAGTTCGGGACACGGTGCTCTTGTCGTCGAGGGATCGTCGCATTTTCTCTCCCGGCCGTGTTCAGCAAGACGATTCGGGGGCCTCCTCGGTCAGAACCGCTCGCTGGAACCCCACCTCGGCGATGTTCCGGCCGTACGCCGCGGTCCGGCGCACACTGTCGAGTAGAAGGCCGACGACGTAGGCACCGGCCGCGTCCTCGCGGTCGTAGAGTTCCCGGTCGAGTTTCTCGACGGCCTCCGCCAGTTCCGTGGCGTCTTCCAGGATGTCGAACCCGGTCCGCGCGTCGACGTCGGAGAGCACGACGTCGCCGGCGCGTTCGACGATTCGTCGTGACCGGTCCGCGAGGCGGTCGAACTCCTCGATGTCTATCTCACCCAGGTCGTCGGTGCGTTCGACGACGAGGCGAGCGATCTTCGTCGCGTGGTCGCCGACGCGCTCGAACTGCCTAGCGGCGTGGTACTGCTCGAACAGCCTCGACCGCGTGGTGTCGAGCTGTTCGACGGTCTGGAGGTCCTCGAGAGCGCACTGGAACTGCCGGGTGACGAGGTGGAGCAACTTGTCGGCTTCATCGTCGCGCGCGACGACCTGCCGGGCAAGGGCGGGATCGTTGTCGGTGACTGCGCGGACGGCATCGCGGTGCATCGAGAGGACGATAAGTTTCAATCGCAGGACGCTCTTGCGGATGGAGACGCTCGCGGGGTCCATAATGTTCCGGAGGACGAGTCTCCGGTCGGTCGTCTCCAGGACCTCGAGCCCGCTCAGTTTCGTCGTCAGGTCCTTCGCGGCCGCGATGCGTTCGTCGTCGTGCCCATTGCGGTCCACTAGGACGAGTTCGTCGGTTCCGACGAGGTACATCGACTGGGCGGCCTCGAGTATCATCTCGGTGTCGTAGGTCGAAACGTCGAGACGCACCGTCCGGTCGTCGCTTTCCTGCCTCGGTCCCGCCTCGATGAGGAGTGTGCCGTCGTCGTCGGGATGGAGGTACAGGACCGACCCATTGGAAATATCCTGCTCTGTCGCCCACACCTTCGGAAGCGAGACCGTAAACGTGGTGCCGCCGGACAGTTGCACCTTGCGCGTCTCCATAGTCAATTCGACGACTCGGGTGTCAATCCTTAGCCGTTGGTATGAGACCTTACGCTCGATATTGAACACTATTGAGAGGTACAGCTTCATCGGGAGACTGGAAGTCCGGACCGGTCCGTACTGTACGGTGGGAATCACCTTGGTCGACTGTCGAGCGTGTATCGACGAATGCGCTGGAGTCAACCACATACAGTGCCGGAGACGGGACGCGAGGCGACTCTCGCCCGCGTCATCGAGACGATAGACCAGCGAGCACCGGAGACCAAGGCGGAGTTGGCCGACGACCTCGGACTCTCGGAACACTACCTCTCGGAACTCCTCCAGGAGCTGAAGAGCGAGGGTGTCATCCGGAAGGGGTACGTCGTCGACGAGGAAGCCGTCTTCGAGCGTGCACCTGCCGTCTCGGAGTTGCACCGCGGCGAGGACACGGACGACGACACGCTCGAACGGCTCCTCAAGCAGCTTCGTCGCCTCGAAATGGTGACGACGGACCAGTATCGTGCGGCACGCGCCCGCTTCGCAGGCGACGAACCGGACCAGGTGGTGGACGAACTCGAACCGTTAGCAAACGAGCGGTGTCTCGTCGTCCTCCAGGAGCTGAAGTCGATAACGCTCACGACCGACTGGCCGGGGAACCGCGTCGCCTCGGACCTCGGCATCGTGGCGAAGAACTTCGAGATAATCGGCGACCGCGCGTGCTACATCGCCGACATCGCTGCGAAGATGGAGACCGACTCCGTCGGCATCGTCCACGACCACGTCCTCGACATCTTCGACGGGGGACTCGCAATTAAAGACCATGTCGTCGCCGTGCTCTTCCACGCCGACGTCGAGCGGATGGACCGACTGTACGCAGAAGAGGATGAGGTCCACCGGATGCTCGACGAACTGTTCGAACTCGTCACCGCATACGAACCGGAGATGTACGGCCACCTCGCGACGATGACCCGGGCGCTTGAACGGACTATTTACTACTGGATCCACATCGCAGAACTCACTGCCCGACTCCACACCGGACTCACGCCCGAACACATCCCCGACTGACCGCGCTGCGCGAAGCGACGGGTCGAAGTGAACGCCGACTCCGTCCCGAATCACGCGACGGCCTTTCCGAGGTAGTAGACGCCGCCGAGACCGAGGAACGTTCCGGCACCGAGCGTTGGCATCGCGAGGCCGAATCCGCCGGCGTGAGACAGTGGTCATCGAAAGGAGCGGTGGCCGACTACTTCGGCGCGTACTCGTCGAGGAACGTCTCCATGTCGCGGAACGCGTCGATGCAGTCGGTCAACGTCTCGTGGTCCCAATGCCACCACTCGGTCGCCCGTACCCGACGGGCCGTCTCCTCGTCGAAGCGCCGACCGATGGGTTCGGCCGGGACGCCGCCGACGATGTCGTAGGGGTCGACGTCCCGTGTGACGACCGCGCCCGCCGCGACGACCGCTCCGTCGCCGACCGAGACGCCGGGAAGGACCGTCGCGCCGTGGCCGATCCAGACGTCGTGGCCGAGTTCGACCGGCTGGTCGGCGCGCCACTTGAATACCGACTCGTCGGTCTCGCCCATGTCGTAGCGCGCCGCTCGGTACGTGAAGTGGTGGGCCGTCGGGCGCTCGATGAGGTGGTTCGTCGGGCCGAGACGGGCGTGGGAGGCGACGTTGCCGAACTTCCCGACGGTCGCGTAGTCGAGCTGTACTCGCTCCATCAGGTAGGTATAGTCGTCGATGGACGACTCGTGCATCCGGGTCTCGCGGTGGACCTCCGTCCAGTCGCCCAGCCGCGAGTCGGTGATGCGCGCCGTCGGGTGGATGGTCGGCTCTGGCTCCAGTGGCGGCAGTTCGACGTCGCCGAACGACGCTACCTCGTGCACGTTGACACCTCCGTCGGTGCGGCGGTCCCCGTTGTCGCGCTGTTCCGTGTTCGATTCGCGCTGCAACTGTCGCTGTCCGGTGTGTCCGTGGCTGTCATAGCGTGGAAGGTGGTTGCGTGGAAGGAACCCGGAAGATTACCGCCGACCGACGGCCGACTCAACGATCTTCTGCGGCGCGGTCAGGAACGCCTCGAAGAAGCCGGTTTTCTCGACGTCGTCCTCGTCGCGGAGGTACGAGCGGACGCGTTGACTAAGCAGTTCGACGGATCCTGCGAGCAGGACGATGAGGATGATGCAGGCCATCATCTCGGTGTAGTTGAACGTCTTGCGCTGGATGTCAAGTTCCAGGCCGAGACCGCCGGCCCCGATGAGTCCAAGGCTGATGGCGACTCGGACGTTGTGTTCGAGGTCGAACGCTATCCAGGCGATGAACTGCCGGAATACCTGGCTCAGCATGCCGAAGGAGACTATCTGGGGCTTGTTCGCGCCGGTACTCCGAATGCCCTCTATCGGGCCGTCCGCAATCTCCTCGAGTTCGTCGGTGAACAAGCGTCCGAGGTAGCCCGTCGTGTCAATGACGATGGCGAGCGTCGCGGTGAACGGCGAGACGCCGCCGAGCGGGATGAGGATGAGCACCCACACCAGCGCGGGGATGGCGCGGATAAGGCTCATCGTAGCGCGGAAGAGGAAGTTGAACGGGTATGGGACGACGCGCTCGCTCGCCATCACGCCGAACAGGAGCGCTCCGGGCAGACCGAGCACCGTGCCTGCGAATGCGATGGCCATCGTGACGAACGTGGCGCCCCAGACGATGTTGACGTCGCCGGCGAGCCAGCGTCCGTCATTGACCGTGAGGACGAGGTTCTGCTCGACGATGAAGTTCCAGTACTGCATCACGTCGAGGAAAGGAATCCCGTAGTACGTCGTCGGCGGGAAGTACTCGGGGAGTGCCTCGAGGAAGAACGGAAACTGCGTGACCAGTTCGACCAGCGAGAACCCGACCGTGTTGAGACTGAAGTTGAGGAGGAGGGCGATGGCGACGACGCCCACGACAGTCCACAGGCGGCGAATCGTCTTCCGCCGCTTCATCTCGGTGAGTTTCCGCTCGACCGGCGAACTCCCGGTGTCGGCGAATCCGAAGTACTCGCGCAGATTCTCAGGCCCTGACGAGGACTCAGAACTCACTGTTCCACCCTCGCTCGCTGTCGGGAAGCGGGCGCTTTCCCGGCGTGTTGCTCGGCGAGTCCGACCGTCTCGACGTCGCCGTAGAGGTCGTCTATCAGGTCGCCGGTGAGTTCGTCACTCCCGACGTCAAAGTGGAGACGACCGTCCCGCAACCCGATGAAGCGCTCGCCGAAGTGCGCGGCGATGTTGACCTGGTGGAGACTCACAAGCGCGGTGACCTGATGGACACTCGCCGCCTTCTTCAGGTAGCCCATGACGCTCTCCGCGCTAGAGGGGTCGAGGCTGGCGACCGGTTCGTCGGCAAGCACGAGCGCGGGGTTCTGGACGAGTGCGCGGGCGATGCCGACGCGCTGTTGCTGGCCCCCGCTCATCTCAGAGACGCGCTGGTGAGCCTCTGCGAGCAGGCCGACGGTCTCGAGCGCTTCGAGCGCCCGGAGTTTGTCCTGGTGGTCGTTCCACTGGAACACGCTGTTCAGGAGTGACGTCCGCTCGAGCGACCCGGTGAGCGCGTTGAGGTATGCCGAGACGCCGTCGACGAGGTTGTGCTGCTGGAATATCATGCCGATGGACGGCTTCGAACTGGATATCGGCTCGCCGTCGAGGTAGACGCCGCCGCTCGTCGGTTCGGTGAGGCCGTTGACACAGCGGAGCAACGTCGACTTGCCGGCGCCGGACTCCCCGAGGAGCACGACAAATTCGTCTTCTATCTCGAACGAGACGTCACTGACCGCGGTCACGTCACCATATTCCTTGGAGAGGTTCTCTACAGTGAGTTTGCTCATTGTTGCTAAAAGGATTATATTCGGCCGCTATCCGAGTTCGACGCCGAGGTCGTTGATCCGCTTGATGACAGGCTGGTACGCGTCCATCGATGTGTCCTTGAGCGTCGTGAACGGCAGCGTCTCGTCGTAGCCGTCCGGCTCGTACTGCTTCATGGTTTCCGCGTCGGCGTCCACGAGCGCCTGTCCGATCTTGTCCCTCATGTCGGACTTCCAGCTCTTGCGCGCGTAGATAGGCTGTTTCGGAATGGGGAACGACCACCATATCGGCTTGAATATGGGGCTCTCGGATGCGGCTTCGTCGACGAAGGCGTCCTTCTGCTTGATACGGTCCGGAATGGAGCTGGATTCGACGTGCATCATGCCGTTCCCGCTCCAGGTACAGCAGGCGTCGGCCTCTTCGTTGGCCAGCATCTCGACCGCGTGCTTGTGGTTCGACCACGTCCCGTCGAAGTCGACCGGCTGACCCTGTGGAGCGTCGCCGACGTTGAGGCCCGCCTGCTTCAGCGTGTAGACCGCGAAGATGGAGCCGCTTGTCGAGAGCTTGTCGGCGAAGGCGACGTGCTTGCCCTTGAGGTCGGTCCGCTTCTCGATGCCCGACCCCACGTTGGTCAACATCATCGAGAAATAGAACGCGCTGCCGCCCGTCACCGCCGTCCCGTATACGTCCATGATGTCCGGGTTGGAGATGAGGGTGATGTCGTCCATCCCGATCTCCGCCTGCTCGCTCTTGAGCGCGGGGCGGATCGCCGAGTAGTCTTGGGGCACCCGGTACTCGATCTCGAGACCGTCTATCTCGCCCTCAAGGTAGTTCTGCATCGGCATGTAGGTGTTCCGCACGTCCGACGGGTTGTCGGGCGTCAGGAGGATGGTGACCGTCTCTTTGGACTCACTACTGCTGCCACCGAGGACGCCCGAACAGCCCGAGAGGCCGGCAATGCCCGCCGTGGCCACCCCAGCACCGAGGAGGTAGCGCCGCCGACTGACCGCGTTCGTCTGCGTCGTCGATTCCGTGCTCTTGTTCCGTTCGTTCGGGGTTCGACCCGGGTTCGACATACATGAGGGCAGAGTCAGGTCCTTCCGTTAACCGTTATCTGGGTATACTACGGTCAGTTCCGGGAGAGTCACCACACTCACCGTCCCGTCTGGCGTGATACGTGTTGTCCGAAGGTCCCTGAGACGACTGCGACCGTTCGCCCCGTCGGCTCTCGGCGTCCATACCCGTCCGGACGCCCACGCGTCGGCCGAACGTTCGACCCCGCGTCTCGCCTGCGAAAGGAGAGTACCCAGCGAACCATTATGCGGACGCTTCTGCCACAAATCGGCAGAACGCATGGCCGATCCACACGACAGGTCAGACAGATTCGAGTTGATAGCAGCGTGCGACGGAAGCACGCTCGTCGGACTCGCAGAGGACCTACTAGACGGGGAGACGCCCGTCCGAATCCTCCAGCAACCGAAACCGCAACTCCTGATGCAGCAGGTCCGCGAGCCCGTCGAACGGCGGCCCTTCAACCATGGCGAGGTGCTCGTCACCGCCGCCGAGGTCGAGTTCGCCGACGAGCGCGGATTCGCGATGGTCGCCGGGAAGGCGGAGTCGAAGGCCGTCTCCGGGGCCATCGTCGACGCCGCCGTCGCGGCCGACCACGATGCCTCCGGCCGGATCTGCGAGACGCTCTCGTCCGCGGCGGCAGGGCGAGCGAACGCTCGGCGACGGCAGTGGAACGAGAGCCGGGCGACGACCGTCGCGTTCGAGACGATGGAGGACGAGGAATGAGGGCACTCTCCGTCGACCCCGTCGACGACACGCGGGACACCTTCCGCGCGCTCGTGGATGCGATGAGTCGCCCGGGGACCGTCGAGCGGACGCCGGTCGCCCCCGCCCACCACGCCGTCGCCGCGACGCTCGTCGATCACGAGGTGACGATGCACGGCGGCGACGACCGTCTCCGGACGGCGCTCGACTGGGAGAGCCGACACAGCGAGGCGGCCTTCGAGGAGGCCGATATCGTCTTCGTCGACGGCGATACCAGCGGCTGCGTTGTCGACGCGAAACGCGGCAGCCTCAAGGAGCCGAGCGACGGCGCGACCGTCGTCTACCGGGTCGACGCCCTCGTCGCACCGGACGAGACCGCTGTCTCCGACGACCCGGCTGACGGCCTCGACACCCGGGACGCCCAGACCGACGGTAACGACGCGCCCGAACTCGTGCTCTCACTCTCCGGTCCCGGGGTCCCCGGCAGCCGCCGGGTCGGCGTCCGGGGCCTCCCAGAAGACGAGGTCGAGGCAATTGCCGAAGCGCAGTCGGCCTACCCGCGCGGCGTGGACGTCTACCTCACCACCGACGACCGCCTCGTCGCGCTGCCGCGGTCGGTCGACGTCGCCGTCGAGGAGGTGGCGTAGATGGGCTACGTCGCCGTCAAGGCCGGTGAGGAAGTCGTCCGGCGAGCGGAAGAGCTGTTCGAGAAGCGCCGCGTCGAGGGCGATGCCGAACCGGTGAGTGTCGAGCAGGTCGACGAACAGTTCAGTCGGCTTGTTGGCCAGGTGATGAGCGAGGGTGGGCTCTACGCCCCGAAGCTGGCGGCGCGGGCCGTCAAGCAGGCGAAGGGCGACGCCGCCGAGGCAGCTTTCCTCCTGCGCGCCTACCGGTCGACGCTCGAACGCTTCGACGAGACGACGCCGGCTGACCCCGACGAGATGTTCGCCACGCGGCGCGTCTCGCCCGCATACAAGGACGTTCCAGGCGGCCAGATGCTCGGCGCGACGAAGGACTACACCCAGCGACTCGTCGACTTCGACTTCAACGAGGTCGACCCGACGGAAGAGTGGGATCTCGGCGACGAGGAACCGGAATCACTCCGCAACGTGATGGAGGTGCTCCGTGAGGAGGGACTCGTCGCTGACCCCGAACCGGTCGACGACGAGGACCCCCACGACGCGACGCGTGACCCGGTGATGTTCCCGGCGTCGCGCGACGCGGTGCTCCAGGAACTCGCGCGCGGCGAGACCGGCGCGGTCACCGCGCTCGCGTACAGCGCGCTCCGGGGGTACGGCCAGGTCCACCCCACGCTCGGCGAGGTCCGGGTCGGAGAGCTTCCGGTCGCGATAGAACATCCCTACACCGGCGACGACGTCACGGTGACGAGCGTTGAGGTGACCGAGTCCGAGAGCGTCGTCCCCGTGTACGAGAAGCGCGATGACCCGCAGTTCGCGTTCGGCTACGGCCTCGTGTTCGGTCGGAACGAGCGCAAGACCATCGGCATGACCATCCTCGACGCCTCCATCCAGCTCGACGGCGACGAACCGGCGGAGGACGCCGAGTTCGTCCTCGACACCGTGGACGGCATCGATTCCTTCGGCTTCATCGAACATCTCAAACTCCCCCACTACGTCACGTTCCAGAGCATCCTCGACCGCGTTCGCGCGCTCCGCGAGCGGCAGGGACTCGACGATGAGGGGACGGACGACGGCGCGGCCGAGACGACGGACGCGGAACCGGCGGTGAGCGACGATGACTGACGAGACGACTTCTACAGTAACAGACGGATCGACACCGAGCGACGAACCGAGTGGCGAATCGACCCTGTCTGACGACGTGAGTGCGTCCACCGACGCGATCACGGCCGTCGACGCTACCGACAGGGCGGCCGCCGTCCACGAACCGACAGCGGTCAGCGACCTCCTGTCCGACGCGGACGCCGGCCTAGACGGGTACAACTACGCCTACCTCGACGAGCACACGAAACGCGAGGTTCGCCGAGGCGTCCTTAAGGCCGTCGCGCTGCCGGGCCACCAGGTGCCGTTCGCTTCCCGCGAGATGCCGCTGGCTCGCGGGTGGGGCACCGGCGGCATCCAAGTGTCGCTGTCGCTGCTCGGCCCCGGGGACACGTTCAAGGTCATCGACCAGGGAAGCGACGAGAGCGTCAACGCCGCGAACATCCGCCGACTCGCCGCGACGACGGCCGATGTGACGACGACGACGGACACGACCGCAGCGAGCATCGTCCAGACGCGCCACCGCATCCCCGAGGAGGTCCTGACGGACGACCAGATCCTCGTCCTGCAGGTGCCGACGACCGACCCGCTCCGGCGTGTCGACGGCAGCGACGACGCGAACCGCCGCCGGCACGCCCACAGGAACTACTCGAAGATGTGGGTCGCGCTGTACGAGAACGTCGTCGAGTGGGGTGAGATACAGATATCCGCGCGGTACCCCGCCATAGTGAATGACCGGTACCTGATGGACCCCTCGCCCATCCCGCGCTGGGACACGACGAAGCTGAACGACGCCGACTCACTGTTCCTCTTCGCTGCCGGGCGGGAGGCGCGTATCTACGCCGTGCCGCCGCACACCGAGGTCGAACCGCTCGCATTCGAGGACCGCTCGTTCCAGGTCGAGCGCTTCGACGGCGAGGCGTGCCACCGGTGTGGCTCGACCGACACCTACCTGACGGAGGTGACCGACGACGACAGCGTCACGCGCTACGCCTGCAACGACGCGTCCTTCTGCGAGAAGCGCGTCGACGACCCGGACCTGCCGAAGGACCACCACTGCGACGCGGACGACGTCGCGTGGGGCCCCGGGACGCCGGACCCACTCCTGACCGACGAGGACGCGGGAACGGTGACCGATAGGAACGTGGGAACGTCGAACCGCGACGATGCCGCGACCGACTCCGACGATGCGTCGGGCGCGACCGACGGGGGTGACGACGCGTGAGCCTGCTCAACGCTGAAAACGTCACGCGGTTCTACGGCGACGCGCCGCCGTGCGGTCGGTGCGTCGACCTGACCGGCCCGGAGCACGGCCGGAACCGTTGTCCGGAGTGCGACACGGTCGTCGCCTGCGCCGACGTCGGCCTCGCCGTCGAACCGGGCGAGGTGCTCGGTATCGTCGGCGAGTCGGGATCCGGCAAGTCCAGCCTCGCGGAGATGCTAGCGCTCGACCTGTCGGCCACCGACGGCCACGTCAATTTCGCCCCTCACGACGGCGACCTGCTGGCCGCGAACTACGAGGAGCGCGTTGACCTGCGCAACGAGCACGTCGGCATAGTCCATCAGCACGTCCGCGACGGCCTGAACCTGGAGTTCACGGGCGGCGGCAACGTCGCGGAGACGCTGCTGGCGGCCGGTTGCCGGAAATTCGAGAACGTCCGTGCCCGCGTTCGCAACCTGTTCGAGGAGACCGAGGTGCCGGTCGACCGGATGGACGACCTGACAACAACCTACAGCGGCGGGATGCAGCGGCGAGTCCAGATAGCGAAGGCCATCGCTAACGACCCGGAACTCGTCATCCTCGACGAACCGACGACCGGCTTGGACGTGAGCGTCCAGGCGCGCGTCCTCGACATGTTCCGGCGCATCCAGCGCGAGCAGGGGGTGGCGACCATCGTCGTCTCCCACGACCTCGGCGTCGTCCGTCTGCTTGCCGACCGGACCGCCGTCATGCGACACGGGCGCGTCATCGAGTCGGGACTCACGGACCGCGTCATGGAGGACCCGCAGCGTGAATACACGCAGAAACTCATCAACTCTGTCATATGACCCTTCTAGAGATAGACGACCTGCGGAAGACGTTCCAGATGCACGTCGTCGGCGGGAAGCGCGTCGTCGGCCTCGACGGTGTCTCCCTCGACGTCGCGGACGGCGAGTTCCTCGCCGTCGTCGGCGAGTCCGGCAGCGGCAAGTCGTCGCTGCTGAAGTGCCTGTACCGAACCTACCTGCCGTCCGGCGGCGCGGTGCGGTTCGAGAGCCGCGACGGCACTGTCGACCTCGCGTCCTGCTCGGAGCGACGACTGCTCGCGCTCCGCGACGCCGAGATCGGCTACGCGTCGCAATTCCTCGACGAGATTCCGCGCGTCCCCGCTGTGGACGTGGTGGCGCGCCCGCTCGTCGAGGACGGTATCGCCCAAGAGGAGGCGCGGTCGGTCGCCAGCGACCTGCTGACCGACCTGAACCTTCCCGAGGAGCTCCACGACGCGTACCCGGCGACGTTCAGCGGCGGGGAGCGCCAGCGGGTGAACCTAGCGCGCGCCGTCGCGCCGCGGCCACGACTCCTCCTGCTCGACGAACCGACTAGCGCGCTCGACCCAGAGACGAAGGCCGCCGCAATCGACCTGCTCGACCGGTACCTCACGGACAAGACGACCGTCGTCGGCGTGTTCCACAACCGGAACGTGGTGGCCCGCATCGCCGACCGCGTCGCCGTCCTTGACGACGCCGCCCTTCAGCGGGTCGTTGACGTGGAGACGTACATCGCCGAGACCGCGTCGGAGAACGGGGACGACACTGACGACGCAGACGATGCCGACCAGGAGGTGCGCGCATGAGTGAGTCGGCCGAGCGCGCCCGCGAGGACGCGACGACCTACGACGTGGTCGTCGAGGACGCGCGCGTCGTGACCCCCGACGAGGAGATCCGCGGGAGCGTCGCGGTGCGCGACGGCGATGTCGCCGCCGTCGAGGCCGGCACCGTCGACGCGGACGCCGACATTCGTGTCGACGCCGACGGCCGCGTCCTGATGCCCGGCATCGTTGACCTCCACGGCGACGACATCGAGAAACAACTCCACCCGCGGAGCAACGCCGACGTAGCGACGCCGATGGCACTGGCCGCCGCGGACCGCGCGAACGTCGCTGCCGGTATCACAACGAAGTTCCACGCCATCGCGTTCGAGGACTCGCCTGAGGAGAATCGCTCGCCAGAACTCGCCACGGACCTGGTCGACGCCGTCCACGCGAACGACTCGCTCATCGCGGACCACCGCATCCACGCTCGCTGCGAGATAACGGACGCGCCCTGCGTCGACGCGGTCGAAGCGGTGCTCGTCCGGGACGCCGCGACGCTCGTTTCGGTGATGAGCCACGTCCCCGGAAAGGGCCAGTTCCGCGACGTCGAGCGCTTCCGCGAGTACTACGAGAACGACGGCGATCGCTCCATCGAGGAGGCCGAGCGGCTCATCGAGGAGCGCACGAACCTCTCGGAAGAGACGCTGTCGGCGCGCGTCGACCGCATCGTCGACGCCGCCGACGACGCCGGCGTCGTCGTCGCCTCGCACGACGACGCGACGCCAGTCGAGGTCGAACGACTCGCCGACCGCGGCGTCGCCATAAGCGAGTACCCAGTCACTATCGAAGCCGCGGAACGCGCCCGCGACCGGGGCATGACGACCGCCATGGGCGCGCCGAACCTCGTCCGCGGTGGGAGCCAGTGGGGAAACCTCTCGACGGCGGAAGCCATCGATGCCGGCGCTGCTGACGCGCTGCTGGCCGACTACCACCCGCCGTCTCTGCTCGCCGCGCCGTTCGTCGACACCGGCGAACCGCTCTCGACCCGCGTCGCCCGGGTGACCGCGGCCCCCGCGGCGGCGGTCGGAATGACCGACCGCGGCCGCATCGAACCGGGGGCGCGGGCCGATCTCGTCTTGGTCGAACCGGACCCGACGCCGGTCGTCGAGCGTGCGTTTGTCGCGGGCGCGCCGGCCTACCGCGCGGAGGCCCCGCGATGACCTCCGCTAGTGCGCGACTCGGCGCGGCAATGGACCTCCGGTTCAACAAGACCGTCCCCGAGTTCGTCGACTACGCGACCGACCGCAGGTTGAACCACGTCGAACTCAAGCGCGAGTACCTGCACGCCCACCCGGAGGCCCCGACGCCGCAGGAACTCGACGCGCTTCGGCGCGACCGCGACGTCTCGTTCACCCTGCACGCGCCATTCCGTGACTGGAACCTCGGGAGCTTCAACGACGCCTCGCGCCGGGCGTCGGTCGAGCAGGTGAAGCGGACGCTGGACGACGCGGCGGCGGCCGGGGCGGGCGCCGTCGTCGTCCACGGCGGGTCGGTGCCGCGCCGGTATCCCGAGCACGTCCGCGAGAAGGCGCGGCGGAACGCCGTCCGCTCGCTCGGCGAGTGCGCCGGCCATGCCGCGCGCGTCGGCGTCCCACTCTGCCTAGAGAACCAGCCACGGTCGGAGACGAAGGTCCGGCACACGACGACGCCCGACGACCTCGCGGCGACGATCGACGCGGTCGATGCCGACCCACGGTGGCTCCGCGTCACCCTTGACGTCGGGCACGCGCAGGTGAACGGTCACGACTGGTGCGAGTTCGCCGCCCGGTTCAACGACCGCGTCGAGGTCGTTCACCTGCACGATAACGACGGCGACGCGGACGACCATGACCCGCTGCCTGCGTACCGTGAGGTCGTCACGGAGACCGACGTGTCCTACTACGTCTTTGAGATGAAGCGGGTCGCCGACGTGGATGCGTGCATCGCCGACCACTCCCCCGGGATGGTGATGGACTAAGACCTGCCCGATCACTTATCGAGGCGCCATCTCTGGGACGAGACGTCCTGGCACGCGCCTGCGACACCGATCATCCTTCTTGTCAGCCGTTGAGCGTTTCACCAAGCCAATTGAGACTGTTTGTTCGATCATCTCTTCTTCTTCTCGCCGATGCCAGTGATATCACAATCCCGGGTGTTCTCGTCGTTCACTAACAGCCACGACACCCAATGGTTGGGGTGAAATCCACCACCGATCACGGTGGATTGGGCTAGTCTCGGTAGAACTCCATCGCTAATTACCTCCAATAAAAACCTATATAACTATCTATTAGAACAATCTTTATACGGCTTGTGACTCTAGATGTCCGTACGACAGCCGTTGGAGTGACGGACGACCACGGGGAGTCCGGAACGGCACTCTCTGTCCGCTCTGTGTGTGGTTTCTCATTCTGCGTGCACTCGACGGCTAGCTGGCGTGAGCGTCCCGTGTTGTTTCCACCGGCCCCATGGATGGTCGCAGAGTGTGGACGAGAACAACAGCATCGATTGTGATATCACTCGATACCGGGGGTGTCTCGGGTGGTGAGCGTGGATTTCACTGGACATCTGGTGTCCCGGCAGCTGTCGACACCCGTCGAGTAATATCACTCTCGTTGGTCGCCCATCAAGTACTGTGTTCTATGAGGGTCTAGCGTGTCCTGCAACAGTGCTAGTCGCAATCCCACGCTCGCACCCGTTAACAGCGCCGTCATAGCGATGGCTCTCGGTCACGGCTCGCCATTCATCTGCGTTAATCGCACTATCTGTGGCCCTTAGACGACAAACAATTGCGCAAGCACGAGTACTGTCAAGGCGAGACAGAGGACCGCTATTGTGTATGCGAATAGCCCGTAGGTTGCTGGATTGTCTTCTTCTACCGCTGGCCGACGAAGCCGCTCAAGACCAGTTCCAAGAAACGTCAGAGCGACGCCAACCCGCACGAGACTCACGAGGCCGAGTTGCACCTGATAGACGAACAGCGACTGCACTACCAAGAGCACGCCACTGTACACAAAACACAGCGTCACAAACCGTGCTGGACGCATCCCGAATGGGGTACGATTCCGACTGGTATGTGGCTACCGATGCCGGAGCATTCGTAGCGAGTTGCTTCTACCGAGCTGGTCGGTCGTGGTCACCACAGCTATCGCTACCGGCGCTAGGGCGAGCATCGACAGCGCTCGCGTAGTGGGCGTTCGAGACAACGAAGACATCCTGTCCGGATCGGGATGCCGCCAGAACTGCGAGCTTTTACGCTCGCCGTACGTGTCTCGAATATGCTGTTCGCCGCGTTCGATATCGAACCGCGTGGTCAGATGCAGACAGTACGTCCCCACAAGCTCATTCAGGACCGACTCTGGTATCAGACTGCTCTGGGTCTTCGACCGCGCCAGCCCGGCAAGCACCCGTGACGCCGTTTTGTGGTTCTGCCGGAGCGTCATCTCACTTACACGCGACTCGTCAATTTCGAGCTCCTCCGACCACAACCCACCATCGACCGGATCAGCGACCGCGTCGGACAACGTTTCATAGCTAAGCTCTGCACTCTCACTCGCAAGCTGGTCCGGCGTCACCGCCGCCGAATACGACGCCGGATCACCGTCAGTCGGATCATGGTTGTCCGCCTCACCAAGCGTGAAATTGTCCTGTGCATAGATTATGCATTGTCTTGCGAGCGGTGGTCGACTGCACAAAATACATGATTCACTGTCCGGTAGTATTTCTGTAATAAAGAGTCGGCCATTAACTATTCGTATTCAAAACCGGAATTAATACTGGACGTACGATGCCCTCCGATAATAGTCCCTCACGCACTGGCCAAGCGCGTCGAACAGTTCTCAAAGGACTCGGGTTCTCAGCCGGGTTAGCCGCAGTTGGCATTCCAGGAGCCGCCGCGGCAGACCCTGACAGTTCAGAACCGGGGTCGACATATAGTCTGCCACCCCTCTCGTACGACTATGACGCACTAGAGCCGTCTATAGATGCTCAAATCATGAAGCTCCATCACGATAAACACCATCAGGGATATGTCGAGGGAGCAAATGCGGCCCTCCAGAAACTGATGAAGATGCGTGATAATGGGGATTTTGAGGATATTAAGCACATAAAGCGGGATCTCTCGTTTAATCTCTCAGGACATATTCTGCATTCAATTTTCTGGGAAGTGATGTCGCCGGACGGAGGCGGAACTCCTGATGGTGACCTTGCGAATGCGATACAACGAGATTTCGGCTCTATTTCTGCGTTCAAACGAGAGTTCTCAGCAGCCGCGGAAAATGTTGAGGATTCTGGTTGGGGCATGCTCGTGTACGACCATCTTGCTGACCAACTTCTTGTCACTCAGGCCGAAGATCATAACGACTTGGCTGTGCAGGCTGCAACCCCGCTTCTCGTACTCGACGTGTGGGAGCACGCCTACTATCTGCAGTATCAAACCGAACGCGGCAAGTATGTTGATGCGTTCTGGGATATCGTTGATTGGAATGAAGTTAATGCTCGATATAAGACTGTCAAACAGTGCGATATCCTTGAAGAGAATTCCTGCTAAGTAGGCGGCAACGGAAACCTGCGTATCAAAGTGGGATCGGGCAGTGACTGACGACCGCTGTCCGCGCTCAAAGCAATGGTTGTGGCGACGATCATTTAAGGATCGTTGAATGTCACGCCCCTGCATTGGAGTGTGAAATCACTCTCATGGCCGACGGTCGAAGCTGTCTCCGACAACGGCGTTAAAACGGTAATCCTGCCACTCGGCGCCACTGAGCAGCATGGTCCACGGCTCACATTCGATACCGATACACGGCTCACGAAAACTCTTGCTCACCGTATCGCACAATAATTAGGGCACACCTCATTGGACTTGCTCTCCCAGTCGGCCCTTCAGATGAACACACTGTCTTCCCCGGACCGATCTTGATCCCCTTGGATGCGTACAAAGAGTTCGACTGGGATCAATTCAGTCAAACAGTATGGCATAAAATTACTCTGTCATTCGACGTTTTTTGCTTACTGATCAACGAGCGATTTCTGTGTCTCGTCACCACCGAAACTATTTTGAAAATCGCGTGGCATGCTAGTCAATGTCGGGGGCGTCGTGGGATTCGCTTGTCCGACACTGGGGAGCCATCGATGTCACGGAACGTGACCTCGTCTCACGTTCCGTATCGCTATCAGTTATCAAGGAACGTGGATCTCCTACCCACGGTCCTTGGCGAGACGCCCGACACTGTATTCGCTGATTGGCACTACACTGTTTAGGTGAGCTCAACCTGAACCACCCTTCCACAGAGATGGACAATGAATAGTCGTTGTGGATAACCGTTATCGAGAGACGAGGCAAGACTTTTGAATCACCAAGCGAATCAGCAGTTGTCGGGTGTAGCAACTCTACCATTCACACTCGACACACCGTCACCGACTGATTCAGCCGGAACGTGGCCACTGTCCCACGTCTCCGTTTCTCACCGCTTCCACAACCCTGCCACCACCAGGGACTATCACTATTGCAAAGAGCGACCGCGGATTGTCGGATATTGATGCAGTACAGCGGACGTCAAGTATGACTGATCAGTAGTGCACACTCGACAGTCGGAAGCCATACCGGAAGTGGATCCAGAGGGAGCCGTTTCTGCTGTGGGGCAAGCAGTATACGATGGAGATGCCCCCGACCACGTTCCTCGGTGGCGAGAACACCAAACACCAGAGTCCGCTTCATGATCGCTATTGTCCGAATTCTACTACCGTACTCTATGCCACATCTCCGTGGCCAAAACACGAAGAAGAGAAGCACCATCAATACACGGTTTCCTCACTCGGAATAGTTCAACTGGATTCACAATCACAAACGATTGCTGGGACTAATACCAGCCCGCTCTACGCTCAATCTGCATCTAGCACACTGCAGCGCCGAACCACCGACTGTCACAGTGTCAGATGCAGCTGCGGTGGTGTGACACAAGCCACCCGATTGCCTATGCCCACTGCAGCACGAACATCCGTCAGCACGTTCGGACACAAAGACGTCCCACTGCGTCCGCCAACGGACACTGTCATCCACTCACCGTTTTCCACCGGTGCACGATGGTTGAATTCTCAACGAGCATTGGCTCACGGAGTATCGCCGATCTGCTTTCCGGGACTCTCCACGACAAGAGACTACTGCGATCAGCCGACCATGTGGTGGGCTGTGTTAGTTGATAGTGGTGGCAACGATATCGTCACTGCCGCATGCTGGACAGCGATCAGGTGTGGTGTCGAGCGTGGTCCCACACTGCCGGCATTCGATCACCACATCTGGGTCCTCGCTGGTCGTCATCACCCGCCGGACCTGCGAGAGCACACTCATACGGTCTCTGTTTGGCTTCGACTCACATACATCATTCGGAATCGAAAATAGCTGTCTTATAGCTACTACTGGCTACTCATGCTCATTTCAATCATAATCGGCTAGCGTCTCAGTCACCAGGTTTGCTTCTTATGTCTCGTGAGTGCGATTGGCTGATCGGCTCCTCACCATGTCTTGCGACGGGCGGTGCCATCGCGAGCGTGTACATCAAGGGAGATTGAGTGGCCAAACAATAGAGTGGTGACGCTCAGGGGCGAACATACGCGCCACCAATGACTCACGGCCAAATCTTTTATATAGAACCACAATCAGTGACTAAAACGGATTCATGAGTGATCAAATGCAAGGCCAGCCGATGGTCGTCATGTCCGAAGACTCCCAGCGCGTCAAAGATAAAGACGCACAGGATCACAATATCAACGCGGCTCGTGCCGTCGCTGACGCAGTTCGCTCAACCCTTGGCCCGAAGGGCATGGACAAGATGCTCGTCACAGACACAGGCGACGTCACCATCACAAATGACGGGGTGACCACCCTCCAAGAGATGGACATCGACAACCCGACGGCCGAGATGATCATTGAGGTCGCCGAAACACAAGAAGACGAAGCCGGCGACGGTACCACGACAGCGGTCGCTATCGCAGGAGAGCTCCTCAACAACGCTGAGGACCTTCTTGATCAAGACGTTCACCCGACTGCCATCACGAAAGGCTTCCAGCGTGCCAGCGAGATGGCCAGAGAAGAGATTGACGACATCGCGAGGAGCGTCGACCCAAGCGATGAAGATCTTCTCCGACAGGTAGCCGAAACCTCGATGACGGGCAAGGGAGCCGAACTCAACAAGGAAGCCCTCGCTGCACTCGTTGTTAACGCAGTGCAACAGGTTACTGTCGACGGGACAGTCGACCTCGACCACATCAACATCGAGTCTCAGACCGGTCGGACAGCCAGCGACTCAGAGTTATTGACAGGAGGCGTTATTGACGACGATCCCGTGCACGAATCGATGCCGGCAAGCGTCGACGATGCGCACGTCCTCCTCCTTGACGAGGCCATCGAAATTGAGGAGACCGAAGCCGACACAGACGTCTCAGTTACTGACCCTGACCAGCTCCAGAGCTTCCTCGACCAAGAAGAACAACAACTCAAAGAGAAGGTCCAACAGATCACCGAGACCGGTGCCAACGTTGTCTTCTGCCAGAACGGTATCGATGACATGGCCCAGCACTATCTCGCCAAGGAAGGCATCCTCGCAGTCGAGCGCGTAAAGCAGAGCGATATGTCCTTCCTCACGGACGTGGTGGGCGCGACCATCGTCGCCGACCTTGCAAGCGCGAGCGCGGCTGATCTTGGTGGTGGCAGTGTCTCCCGGAATACGACTGATGACCTGTTCTACGTTGAGGGCGACGACGCCCATGGTGTAACGCTGCTCCTGCGTGGCTCCACCGACCACGTGGTTGATGAACTGGAACGCGGTATTACGGATGCTCTCGATGTAGTGGCGCAAACAGTCTCGGACGGCCGCGCGGTTGCGGGTGGCAGCGCCATCGAGATCGAAGTTGCGCGACGCCTCCGTGACTCTGCCGAGAGTGTGTCTGGGCGTGAGCAACTGGCAGTTGAAGCGTTCGCTGACGCACTCGAACTTGTCCCGCGGGTGCTTGCAGAGAATGCAGGCCTTGATAGCATCGATACGCTGGTTGAACTTCGGGGTGCACACGAGGCGGGCGAGACGCATGCCGGGCTTGATGTTGAGAGCGGTGAGGTCACGAATACGTTCGAATCAGGGGTTGTCGAACCTGCACATATCAAAGAGCAAGCCGTCTCGAGTGCGACGGAAGCGGCTAACCTTATCCTCCAAATTGACGACATCATCTCCGCTGGCGACCTGTCGACCGACAAGGGCGGCGATGAAGCTGGCGGCATGGGTGGTATGGGTGGCATGGGCGGCGCAATGTAGGCCTTGTGTCCGGTGAAATACATCTGCCAAGAGTATAGAATCGGTTTTCCCAATAGTGATGATCAGCTAATAACACAAGTAGGATACCTCTATTATACATATAGTTAGCCCTAAGACTATTTTGTAGCCGCGAGACGGCCACCAAATCCCCTGCTTCACACTCTCGTGATATAGCTTGTCAACAAATGCTTTTAGACATCCCTGACTAGCGCTTGCTTCTACCGCGAGATTCGGCGATTCATCATCGACGCCCTCGGTGCTATCGTAGTCTCGAACAATGATTGATCATCCGCGATACAGACGCTCACACGCGAGCATTCCGCTCTTCCTTCTCGGTACGGTCGTCCACAGCGTTCTGGATGGCCTCGATCGTCTCTTCGAGCTCACTTTGTACCTTGTCCGTCGTCGCGCTTCTCAGTCGTATGAGGAAGTTTTGCATACAACCACTAGCTACTTTTCGGATCGGTAGCTAGGATATAATGTTGGGTATTGCCTTTGACGATGGGGCTTACACCCGACAATCAACTCTGACGAGAGCCATCACGGGTCGTGTCCTTTCCCTTCCACGGCCCTGTTGCATCCTGACTTCATTCGTACTCGGTTCTCTGTCAGCTCGACAGGTAAAACAGCGCCATCCCTGGCAGTGTTTTCATCTACAACAAGATTTTACTTTTTGCAAGTTGAGCTGCAATTGTCGGGGCCGCCCATGCCGTTGGATTGATCCCCGACACCCGGAAAGTGTTGTCGTCTCACAGGAGCATGGACCGCTTGCCCCCATGTCTCCTCTCTCCGTCGTAGAAAGTCGACTGTTGCTGTAGGAATCTGGACAGCAGACAGGAACTGATGAGTGAGTCTTGTTGGTTTCTCACTTCCTGACTTCTCGTTACGTCTGCATCCCGAGAGTAACGTCTCTCGCATGCCGGAGATACTAACAGTGTTGCTCGACCGGCCATGAAGGCGCGCTGTCGACGACGTTAGTGTAGACTACTACCAAGTAGTTGCAAATAAGCGCACTGAGTTGCGGCAGGTCACAGCATGCAACTGCTCTCCAAGCTGGCGAAAACTGTTGAAAACGTTCACACAACGAAACGACGCTAGGGGTCTAATACTACCCTCTGTCTTGGATGAATTGCATCAGGCGGTCCTGTCGATGCCTGGTGACTCACATCGGCATGGCCGGCAAGATGCAGATGGAGATGCGGGCGAGTACGAACACCTACCCATCCGTCGACGCTCACCGCATCTCGCGCATCTTCCGCCGACGCTACCCAACGTATTGTCATCCCCTCCCAAATGTACACACGTCTCATTTCATCTCCTGCTTTCGGTCAGACAGAATGAATCTACTGGAGATATTGTTCTCCGTCGGAGATTCTTGAGGAGTGAAGAATCCGTCTCGCGCTGAGCCAGCAGCGCGAGGGTGGGCTTCTCTGCTAGAGGAAACCCATCTCAATAATACCAGCTGTAGTCCTTGAACCTACTGGTGGGCTCAAAAAAACACGTACAGCGGGCATGCATCGCTTCGACGTCGAATCCTCTGGCCAAGTTGACGTGACGAATGAGACCCACAACACTCCCGCTGCGCACGAATACGTCGTGATGTTCGATACTGAGACTGGTGATGCGCTTACGTGCACCTGCCCGCACCACGTCCACCGAAGTGCGTTCTGTAAGCATATGGCTGCCGTCGAAGACGCGACGGCTGACGGCTCATACGACGCCGTCCCTACTGATGACGACACGAGTGACGATGGGCCGCGCATAACTGGTCCGCACGTCGGCCACGACAAAGACGGGAACATCGATCACCGCTACTGGCGGTGTGAACACTGCAGGACTGAAACCACCGACAAACGCGTGCTCGACGCCTGCTGCTAACTCTCTCGTTCTGTATAGCGCCACCCGCAATTGAAGAGAGGTTTTTCGACTTCGATGTTTGAACCAGAATCCACTATGCAGTATGATCCGTACACTACGATCTGTGCTGGCTCTATCAGATCCGAACATCGCCTTGCCGGGTTCGACCCAAATAGGTGAAATCGGCGGTGTAAATGGCTACGGACTAGCAGTGTTTTTCTTGATCGGCCTCTTCGGGGGCGCACACTGTATCGGGATGTGCGGCCCACTCGTTACAACCTACGCTGAACGTATGGAGACCGACGACCGCTGGTCGGGCGCTCTCACTATCTATGAAATACGTCAACACACGCTGTTCAATCTCGGTCGGACAGTGAGCTACACACTCATTGGAGGCGTCTTCGGAGCTGCTGGCGCACTCCTCTACGGGACAATCGAACTCGCCGGGATTCTCGGCCCATTCCAGGGAGCTGTCGGGATACTCACGGGCGCGGCAATCCTCGGAATGGGACTCACCCGGTTAGCGGGGTACCGGCAGGGAGCCGTTGAAGGCGTCATCGCCGGCACTGGCATCGGATCAGTGTTCGCGCGAACCTACACAGCTATCTCAACACGGCTCAACCGCTGGGTCAACGGCGTCGGAATCATGGGTCTCGGCGCGCTCCATGGACTATTGCCGTGTATGCTGCTGTATCCGGCATTTCTATACGCGTTCGCGCAGGGATCGCCCGTCTACGGCCTCCTCTCGCTTGCCGCGCTCGGGCTTGGCACCGTGCCAAGCGTGTTTCTCTACGGTACGGTGATTCAATCAGTGAGCACTCGCCAGCGACAGGTAGTCCACTACGGGCTCGGTGTGTTGTTCATCGGACTCGGGTACGTCCTGTTGGCGATGGGATTCATGCGCTTTGGCGTCATGCTCCCGTTGCCCGATATTCCGTATTATCAACCACTTTCCGGATCGGAGGTACTCCCGAAATGACCACCTGCACGCTCTGTGAGCTTCCCGTCAAAGACCCGATCACCCACGAGCACATCGATGGTGAATTCTGCTGTCGGGGCTGTCTGGAGGTCGCGCGTCTCGTCGACGACGGCGAGGACATCGACCTCTCGATTGCGGCCGTCCGTGAGCGCGCCACGGCCGAGGAGTCCCAGCCTGACGTCCCCGAAGGCGCTGAGACCGCCTATCTCTCAATCGACGGGATGCACTGCCAGACCTGCGAAGGGTTCATTGAACTCCTCGCAGAGGAAGAGGAAGGCGTCCATGAAGCGCGTGCGAGCTATGCAACCGAGATGGTCCAAGTGGTCTACGACCCCAACCACATTGCTCGTGACGCAATCGCCGCAGCCCTGAGTCGACTAGGCTATCAAGCCCATAGTCCTGACGAAGAGAACGACTCGCTGCGCTCGCGCGTTGAGTTCGGTAAGTATCGCGCCGTGCTCGCAGCTGTGCTGATGATGCCGGTGTTGGCCCTTTATCTCTTGTTCATCTATCCGGTCTACCTTGGGATCTACCCTGAAAGCTTCCTTTACGGGTCGACGATTGAGGCGATGGTGTTCGGGCCGCTCGCGGTCTGGAGCACACTCATTCTCGTTGGACTCGGTTATCCGATCTTCCGGGGGGCATACGTGAGCCTGCGTGTCGGCCGTCCGAACATGGACGTACTGATCGCCATCGCGGTGCTCGCGGCCTACACCTACTCAATGGCCACCTATCTCACAGGCGGGCGCGACCCGTACTTCGACGTTGCAGTGATGGTGCTCGCGATCGTCACCATCGGTAATCATCTCGAATCCCGGGTTAAACGCGCCGCGCTCGGCAATCGGGCTGACCTCACCGATTCGCGCGTCGATGAGGCTCGCCGGCTCGACAACGACAGCGACACGACCGAAACTATCGAAATCGCTGAGTGTGAGCCCGGCGACCACCTACTAGTCAAGCCCGGAGAGCGGATCCCCATCGACGGCACTATCGTTGATGGGACTGCCGCAATTGACGAAGCGCTTGTCACTGGCGAGTCCGTTCCCCAACGCAAATCCATCGGGGACAGCGTGCTCGGCGGGACGATCCTCACCGACAGTGCAATAGTCGTCGAGGTCGGCCCAGACGCCACGAGTACGATGGATCGCCTCGTCGAACTCCTCTGGAATGTCAAGAGCTCCTCGACGGGCGTCCAGCGCATCGTCAACCGATTCGCGGTATTGTTCGTACCACTCGTGATCGGACTCGCCGCGCTAACCGCCGCTGGCTGGTTCGTTCTCGGTAACGATCCGAATACGGCCGTGATGGCGGGCGTCTCTGTGCTTGTAGTTTCGTGTCCGTGCTCGCTCGGGATCGCCACGCCACTGGCACTCGCGGCGGCCACCCGCGACGCAACCGACAACCGGATGCTCGTACTTAATGAGTCGGTGCTTGAACGCATTGACAGCTCTTCGGTCGTTGTATTCGACAAAACCGGGACGCTCACAACGGGTGAAATGGAGCTCGCGGATGTCATTGGAGACGATCCTGAGGAGGTACTTGCAATGGCGGCCGCCGTTGAGCGCCGATCGAGTCACCCGATCGCGGCTGCAATCGATACAGCCGCCCCACCCACCACACGTTCGGTATCCAGTTTCGAGCGTGCCGACCGCACCGTATCAGCACTCGTCGACAATACCCGCGTAGTAGTCGGCCACCCCGACTCTTTCGACGGTGACGAGTGGACAATTCCAGACGAGATTGAGGCGGCTGTGACGGACGCTTACGAATCGGGAACTCACCCGACAGCAGTTGCGTGGGAAGGTAGCGTTCGTGGAATCGTGACGGTGCGAGACACCCCCCGCAAGAACTGGGAAAATGTGGTCTCCGAACTCGCGGCCGCAGGGCGGGAGATCGTTGTCCTCACCGGCGACGATGAGCGGATGACGGATCCCTTTGCGAACCATCACGCAGTTGATCACGTGTTTGCGGGGGTGCGCCCAGAATCAAAGGAGGCAATCGTGCAAGGACTCCGCGAGCGTGGGACGACAACGATGATCGGCGATGGAACAAACGACGCCCCCGCACTAGCGAGTGCGGACCTCGGAATCGCGGTATCGAGCGGCACCGAACTCACGATTGAAGCAGCTGACGCAGTTGTGCTGGACGACCGCCTTGAGGCTGTTCCCGAACTGTTCGAACTGGCGAACGGAACGCGAAATCGGATCAAACAGAACCTAGTTTGGGCAGGTGGCTACAACGCAATCGCACTTCCTCTTGCAATGACTGGGGTTATCACACCCCTGATTGCCGCCGTTATGATGGCGATCAGCAGCCTTATTGTCGTTTTCAACTCCAAACGCCGGCTTCTCTCACCGAACGGAGAGCACGCGGGAGAGACCGACCACGATACTCACCACGACAGACCCGGAACGCCGACACACTCAGACTGAGCTATTGAATTAGGATATCATCCTTGATGGACCTGAATCTGACAAGAAGGCACAGAAATGCGCATAGTCTAAACAGTTCAGCTTCGCTGTCCGACGCCCCCGGAATGATCGACGTGACGAATGAGAGCTATGACAACCCTGCTGACTACTAATACATCGTCACTTTGGACGACGTGACCGGCGACGCGCTCCTTGCACCTTTCCTCATCATGTGCACCGCAACGCTCACTGCAAGCACATGGCCGCCGTCGACGACGCGACCGCTGACGGCTCACTCGACGCCTTCCCACTGACGACGCGAGTGACGAGAGCAACGACGGGCCGCACATCACTGGCCTGCACATCGGCCAGGACACGTACGGCAACGTCGATTACCGCTACTGGCGGTGTGAACACTGCGGGACTGAGACCACCGACAAACGCGCGCTTCACGCCTGCTGCTAACTAGTCTCTCCCTGTTTGTATGACTCGTCACCAGACGATTCCCGACGTCGCCGACCAGCGCACGCTCACCGACAGCATCGCCGAGACGACCGACGACTGCAATGCCGCCGATAGCGTGCCGACAACGCAGGCAGCCTTCCTTGATCAATCGTGAACGCACGCCCCCGATGTTGCTCGCAAGCACTTCCCCGAGCTCCCTGTCGAAGTGATCGACTGGGAGGTTTCCGAACGAGCTCAGCGACAGGCTGGCGTCGCCGAATACGACCCAGCGACCGAAACAGTCACAATCTGGCTTACCTGAGACGCCTATCAAAAATTCGGCTGGCAGCAGTTCAGCAAGACGGTGCGGCACGAACTCGTTCATGCTTAGCAGTACTGGCGATTCGACGAGGCTGACCAGGGTGTGACGTTCGCCCGTTGGACAGACCCACCCGATATCGCCCAGCACTGCGAGTGATTCACCTCGCCCAACTGGTGATTGGTCTGCGTGGATTGCGGTCAGCGTATCGGGCGGTATCGCCGCTCGAAGACTGTCCGTAATTCCGAGGACTACCAGTGTGGCAACTGCGGCGGAAACCTGCACGTTGAAGAGGGTCCTGGTCATTGACCGCCGACCGCTGTCCGCACTGCAAAGCGGCGGTCGCGGCGACGGTCGTCTTGGGCCCATCGACTATCGTTGTTCGCCCGTGTGGGCATGACGTCGCGTCAGAATCAGAATTGATCGATTCCGGCGACCCTCGTCGATGCATCAGCTATACCACGCAGAGATATAGCGGTAATGATTTGTTCATACCCTTGACCACCTACGAGGTGACGGGTGTACTCCTGGAACACTGGTTCGTCGAGATTCTCGAAGGCGTGTTCTCGGTGGACGATGTCTGGGATGATCTCAGTCCAGCCATTACAACTGCGGTCGGCGTCGGCCCGCTCGGCGCATTCCCAGGTATCTTATCCAGAGTCGTGATTGCCTGTCCTGAACTGGTATGTTGGCGAACGTCCTCGAGGAGATCTTCGACGATTTCCCAGAGGATCAGCGAGGGAGTCTTCTGGTCGAATGTGATACCCCATCGGTCCCCTTCATCGGCGACCGAGTCATCCATTCATTACTAGTATTCTATTTGGATGATGAGTAACGTAGTCGAATTTTCGAAGGGCTGGGTCTACGTACTCTGTCGAATAGGTTGAGTTAGCAGTCTTGAAGGTACAACTACCTATCATTTTATTTGGCTGCGGACAGTAATTGCCAGCTGCCATGCAGGAGAATAACAATCGACACTCCAGTGGAATACGACGAAGAGCGTTCACGAAAATCGGAGGACTCAGTGCCTTCGGTGCACTTGCAGGCTGTACAACTGCCAGAGGGCAAGACGAAAGTTCGAACGATAGCAACAAGAACTCCTCGCCGGATACATCGACGCGAATTACGGGCGCAAAGCGAGTCTCACCGCGTGACTTCCATGAAGAAAACTACGAGATTACCCATACGTATCGCCGTAATGAGGCGCTCAGGGTACTACTACAAGATCCAAAAGTAAACAAAATAGCAAGAAACTGGATCGGTAGTTTCGAAGCCTACGCGCCACTTACCAACACGCTTGGAACAATCAGTGTCCAGGGGTGTCCAGATTACACTGCTAACGGAAGTTTCGATAAGGGATCGTGGGATATCACCGCTAAAAATCGGCAAACAATCTATGGGTTGGTTGATCGCCGGCATAACGAACTCGTCGCACTTCAAATTACTAACCCGATGGACATCCAGTGGAAGGAAGAATACGAGAAGAAAAATATCCGCCGAGGGCGGGTTCTCTACGATCAGCCAGAAGTCAAAGAGTACCTCAAAGGCAAGGACTGGTGGCCGAGTATCAAAGTCGGTGAGAGTATCACAGCTGGTGAAGGACTCCGTCACGGGAACGTAACAATCGTCCTTTTCCCGGCAGTCGGCAAAGATAGTATGGGAATTGTATCCGGATTCCTTGATGTCTCAGGAGACAAACCGAAATTCGTGGACGTATACTTCGTCGATGATTTTGTTCGATACTCAACCCAGGATCTGGCTCGGGAAATCAAACCGAACAACAAATCAGTCTTAGGGAAGGTCCCTGACGTGCCGAAAACCAAGCGACCGATAAAAACGGCAAACAAGGGCTACCACCGATTCGAAACGCTTCCAGACAAGGATTTCACGGATGCTGGCTGGAAGATCCACTGGGAACCCCCAGAAACCATGGGAGTAAAACTGGAGGGACAATTCCGCGGGCAGCCGGTATTCAGTGCGATGAACGGCATGGCGCCGACAACATTTACTGGATATGACCTCCCGCCACGAAAAGGACGCAATACGCTCAATTGGTTCTTCCCCGAGCATAAACCGAAATTCAACGGGCATCACATATTCTGGGATATTCACAGTATCTCGTTTGGCGGACCTGGAGCACTTGCCAAAGTCGATTATCCCAAACGCCGTGACCACCCGAAAGGCTTCCAGTTCCGAACCCACTACCACACTGGCGCTCAGGGACGGTCGAGCATCGACTTCCACTCCGGTGTGCGGTTCGGCCCGTACAACTACAATATCTCGTATGAGTTCTTCGAAGATGGTCGGTTCATTCCTATCTGGCGGCGGCACGGCCCTGGCTATGTCACCGAATCGCTCTATGGGTACGGACAACCCGAGGATTACAAGGGAGAGGAAAACGTCGTGCAGCAGTATATCTCAGCACAGGCATTCGACGTTACGCCTGGTACACAGGATGGTGTTGAAGTACAGTACTTCGACGGCGACTCCTGGTCGAAGCCCGCCAAAGAGTTCTATAAGGAGGGTGAACCAGGAACAAAACTCAGGTTTACAAACCCGAATGGGTCTCAGACTATCGATCTCCCTATGGATCGAGGCATGGAGGCTGTTGTCCTCAAGCGCAAACCTGACGAAATCGGGCCGGCCAAGTCACAGGCTATGCGAGCAGATGATCTGGATGTAGAACTGGACTACTATCATCCGGCCCAGTACGTGGATGGTGATCAGATTCAAAATCAACGAGTAATCTTGTGGTTGTTGCTTGAAGCATCGATGGATGAGGTCCCCCATCCCGCTGGTGCGACTGCCTACGCAGCCCTTGCCGAACTTCAATTGAAGGGATACTGACTATAACTATTTATTCTCTTAGTTTAGCTTTGTTTCGACGTTACACTATGGTTAGTGCATTGCATCGCCGCCGTCGGGGCTGAGCGTCTGACCCGTATAGTAGTCACCGCCATCTCCAGCGAGTAATATGGCCGTGGGCACGACTTCGTCAACGGTTCCGATTCGACCGAGCGGGACCTCCGATTGTTTATTTTCACGCCATTCGTCGGTCGTATCGTCAAGGAGATCTGTTTCGATCGGTCCTGGTGCAATAGCGTTAACCTGAACGTCGGGTGCGACTTCCCGAGCAAGTGCCCGTGTAAAGGCAATAACACCGCCTTTCGCGGCCGAATAATGCGTGAGTTCCGTACCACCCTTGATTCCTAACTGCGACGCGACGTTGATGATTCGGCCGCTGTTCTGGTCAAGCATCTCCTCAATGGCGAAGCGTGTAACCAAGAACGTCCCACGGAGGTCGACCGATATGGTCTGGTCCCACGTCTTGACGTCCATCTCGTCCAGCGGCGACGGTTCAAGGACACCTGCGTTGTTCACGAGCACGTCGATGCCACCAAACTCCTCCGTCACTGTCTCAACGAGTTGCTGAGCTTCGTCCTCGTCGCTCACATCGGCCTGTACAGCAACAGCAGTCCCACCCTCGTTCTCGATGGTTTCGACCGTCTCCTCGGCAGCCTCCTTATCCGAGTGGTAGTTTACTACGACCGTGGCACCTTCACGACCGAACCCTTCCGCAATCCCCCGCCCAATCCCTTTCGACGCGCCAGTAACCAGAGTGGATTTACCGTCAAGATCTCCCATACTCACTGTTCAGTTGGAATAATGTTAAGCCTCCCGGCAGAGACGGTCTCCTGACGGAGTAGGTAGTTGGTTGTGAGTGTCAGGCAATTAGAGCCAGCATGACTCTAAGCGAAATCAACTATCTCGGGATGCTTCCTATCGCTACGGACGGGATGGGTGTCCACCGCCGCTGAGCGGGCTATCAAAGCTCGTTAATGCTATTGGGGGCGTGATGGTTTTCAACGTGACTCCACTGGGTAGCTTCCGACGGTACTCTCATATTGCTCATAGACGTGCTTGGTGAGTATAATGGCATGCGTCTTTTGCATTATCCTCTACGCCGAAATCGAGTGATGCAACTCAGGAGCGTGGAGATCGACTGCCACCTGGTAAGTGGTCACAGTATTCTTCAGGAGTACGCTGAGACTGTGATGCCAGTTTTGGTTTGGCATCTGCGTCTCGGCTGCCTGTTCCCCGCTCGTGTACGAGAAGATCGTCGGCACGGTCTGCGCGAGCGACGCAAGCGAGTCGTCCATGATCCCCTCGACAGCGCTCGTATAGTGAGTTTCGAGACAAAGACGACATCCCTGTTTGGGTCGGGATGCCGCCAGAACTGCGAGCGCAATAGCTCGCTGTAGGTATCCCGACTGTGTTGTTCACTGCGTCCGGTATCAAATCACGTGGTCAGATGCAGACAGTACATCTCTACAGGCTCGTCCAGGACCGACCCCGGTATTAGACCGCTTTGCGTCTTCGACTGTACCAGCCCGGCCAGCGTCCGCGAGGCGATTTTATGATTCTGGTGGAGCGTCGTCTCACTCATACGCAACTCGTCAATTTCGGGCTTTGTTAATAGAGACGGTTAGAGAACGTCTTGAGTAATCCCCCCGTCGATCTTGACTGCCTCGCCCGTGATATTGCGGTTCTGTGCGAAAAAGACCGCAAGACGCCCCATATCCTCGGGCTTCTGGTCTCGGTTTAATGGGATAGAACGCTGGATCGTCTCCTCGTACGCCTCCCCACTAGCAGGCGTGAGCACGTCACGCCACATCGGGGTGTCGACGATACCTGGACAAATCGCGTTGACCGTCACATCGTCTTCGGCAAGTTCGAGCGAGAGTGTCTTCGTGAGCGCCATGACAGCATGTTTCGAGGCAGAGTAATGGGCAATCCCTTCGGCTCCGATTTCCCCTGCAATCGAGGCGGTATTGATAATTGCTCCACCGTCTTTGAGATGTGGGATGGCTGCGCGTGCACAGAGGAATGGGCCCTTTGCGTTAACGTTCATGATAGCGTCCCAATCGTTCTCGTCCATCTCCTCAACGGGCGAATACGAGATAATGCCGGCGTTGCTCACGAGGATATCGAGGCCCCCGAGATTGTCGACGGTTGTTTCGACCATGTTCTCGACCTGTTCTGCGTCAGTGACGTCACACTCGACGAGCAGTGTCTCCGCACCTAAGGATTCAAGATCATCAGAAAGTTCACGCACGTGCTCGCGGTTATCTGACTTCGCATCGTCCTCAGCTGCTTCCTCCGAAATCCCGAGGTCAGCGATGGTGATATCACAGCCGGCTTTCGCTAGCTCGCGTGTAATGCCACCGCCGATGTCGCCCGCTGCGCCGGTAACGATAGCAACGGATCCGTTGAGATCGTGTTCTTCGACCATACCTCTTCCTCGGCAGGAATATAGGTCAAGGTTTGGGCTACAAACGATACCCGGTGTCCAACCTCGTCCCGGGGGAACTGAAATCCCCCAATGTTGTCTTAGCAGCGCAGGAGTAGGCCGTTCAAACTATTGGAACCCTATGGCAACGTCATTGCCCACAGAATGCTTCCTGACAAGAAAGGACAAAAGCGCGCACAGCTGAAATGCTTCAGCACCGACGTTGAAGCCCCCAGTCTGGCTGACGTGACGAATGAGATTTACGACAATAATTCAAATACTGATACGTAAGTAATTCCAAATGATGTGTTCGCTTGCACCTGCCTGTATCATGTTTACTGGTACACCTACTGCGATCACTGCTGACCCTTTCGGCTATCCAAGGAATTTGGCGACGATTGACTGTCTACGATATCAATACACTGGTAGTGAACCTACTAATGAAGACAGCATGCTTTCTGATGTTGTGTCGGCTGTAGCGTCGTGGATGCACGGTGGTCTACCCCCTGTGGGCTACAGACGGTTATACACACTGTTGCCAGCATGATGCTGTATTGAGACTTGTGAGTGCCGATTTGAGATCTAATTGTGCAACCCCGTAGAATTGCTCTCTCCCGGTCGGTGTGCGGACACAGATAACAGAAGTTTGGCTTGTAGCTCGAAAAATCGCTAGTGTCCACGGTGCCTCTGTATGCTCCCACCTGCTGTGACATGATGCATCGTTGTCTTCGATGGTGCGTGACCCGAGCTCCCAACTTAATCGATTCAGATAGGGGAGAGTAAATGGCACGATATCAGGGAGCTCAGGCCCAGCGTTGCTGTTATTCTGAGAGCTATGGGCAGCCATACCATGGGATGTGCAATCCATGGTTAAAAATATAGCTATTCGGAGCTTCAATAATAGACTCCATCAACTTGGTCATCGCTAAGTAGATCCAGCAATAGGCCTGCGTGACCCAATTCGACCCAGAGGTATTGAAGCTGCGCTCATGTCTCTCCAACGGGTGTGCTATTAGTACTGAGAGTCCGCTAACAGATTTTTCAACTCTACAGGCGGAGCAGGCCGAGTGCCTCGGGGTCAAGCCTCGAGGCGGTTCACCAAAGTATACACTCTGTCAAGTACAGCAACACCTTCCACATAGCACTCGACAGCTGACGCCGACTGGTTAGGAACGTGGATTGAGACGCACCCACGTTTCTTTCTGACGGACGGCTAGGAGGTGACCATTACGTTTGTCTGTTGCTATCCTCAATAACAGGCTGTGTCTGACGGAAACCAGCAGCTCGACCGAGACGTCGATGGATCGGCGATAGATGGACTCCGTGACGAGGTTGCAGCCAACCGCGACCCCCAATACGACATTGACCCACTGTTCGTCAACCGCTGGTCGCCACGCGCTATGACTGGCGAGACACTCCCTGAAGAGGAACTCATGGCGCTGTTCGAGGCCGCACGGTGGGCGCCATCCTCATACAATAACCAACATTGGCGATTCATCTATGCCGAACCGACTGACGACAACTGGGATGCATTCGTCGACCTCCTCGCAGAGGGAAATCAGCCGTGGGCCGAGGACGCTGCTGCACTCGTCATCATCATCTCGAAGACAACCTTCGACTTCAATGACGAGTATGCACCCACGCACTCGCTCGACACTGGCGCTGCCATGGAAAATCTCGCACTTGAGGCTGCTCGCCGCCGGCTCGTGTTTCATGGGATGCAAGGCTTCGACTATGATGCTGCAGCCGACTACCTCAATCTCTCCGACGAGTACGAGGTTGAAGCAATGGCTGCAATTGGCGAACGAGCTGCCGAAGAAACACTTCCCGAGGACTATCAAGACCAAGAGGAGCCGAACCAGCGCAAGGACTTAGACGAGATCGTGTTCAACGGCGACTTCGCTCCGACTGACGAATAGGCCAAGCAGTGTTTCGTCTCCCGAATGCTTGCTCACGATTGTTCTCCTCTGTCCATCAGGCGCAGCGTCGAGCGTGGTCCCGCACTGCCGGCATTCGATCACCATATCTGGGTCCTCACTGGTCGTCAGTACCTGCCGGACCCGCGAGAGCACACTCATACTGTCGCTGTTTGGCTTCGACTCACATACATCGTTCGAAACCGAAACCAACCGTACCATGGTCTGTTCCGGCCCCGCCCCCGATTATAACCACAATTAGCTAGCGACTGAACTGTTGAACGCATCTAGCCGAATAGCATGTGTCTACTACCCCTACAGTGTGAGCAAGATCAACTGTGCCAAATATGAGTGTGGGACACTGACGGTGGATTCATACGTGTCAGTCGGCACGTTTTTGGGACCGGGACGGGGACACTGATGTATGGCTGACGATACTACTGATACACAGGACGAGCACTCGGAAGACACAACAGATTCCCAGGACGACGCTGAGGAACAATCATTCCGTGAACGCGTCGAGGAAATGCGCGAGCAACGAAGTGAGGAGGGTGAGGAAGACAGCGAGCGACCTAACGATCCCTTCGGTGGCGGTGGGCCTGGAATGGGTGGTATGGGCGGCGGGAATCCCATGGCACAGATGATGGGTGGAATGATGGGCGGTGGTGGTCCCGGCGGCCCACCTGGTGCGAGCGAAGGTAGCAGTAACGAGGAACTCGTCAAAGAAGTTCGCCAACTTCGCGACGAGGTCCGCGACGTTACCCGCCAGCTCCAGCGGATCGCCGATGCAGTTGAAGATACGTAGTGAGACACGTTTCACTGGCCCGCACGTTAGCTGGGATAAACATGGCCACATTGATCACCGCTACTGGCGGTGGGGGAAATGTGGCGTTGAGACCATTGATAAACCCGCTCGAACACGACCGTGAAGCTCCTCTGTCCTCGTATTGACTCTTGCTTTTGGGGTTGAATAGCAAATGCCTTTGCTCTTTGGAGGCTGAATTATTGACTAGCTATGACTGCAGTCCTCAATCCAGTACGGCAGGACCATATCCGATACCGAATCGATACGAAACCGTGTTGTTACTTGACAGTTAATCTCAATCAATGACAGCTTCTTCTACAGTGCTCGATTCATCTCATGTTCTGCTTGTCGGGACAAGCAGGTGGATCGAGGAGTTCGCGGAGATGCTGGAGAGCCGTACCGAAGCAACTATTCGAATGGTTGGAACAGCAGCGAAGGCACTCGACATATTCCGTGATGAAACAACTGACTGTATTGTCAATGAGTATACACTCGACGAGATAACGGGCGTGGGACTATTGAGGGAGATCCGAGACGAAACGACAACTCTTCCCGTAATATTAGGCACTGTTTCTGGAAGCGAAACAATCGCCAGCGAGGCTATTGGGGCCGGTGCCACCGATTATATTGCACTAACTGAGACAGACGACCAGACAATTGAGGAATTGCTAGAGCGGACTGAGCGCGCCGTCCGATCGGCGCGGCGGACCGCCACCCAACGAAAGCGAGCCAGGCAGTTCGACGCGATATTTAATGATGCGCAGACGGCAACGTGGGTTCTCGACCCAGATGGTTCACTTGTCCGCGTGAATCAGACTGCATGTGAGATGATCGACGAGGATGTCCAAACAATCGTCGGCGAACCCTTTTGGACACTCCCATGGTGGTCGCAAACGGACGGAATGAAGACGGACGTGCAACAGATTGTGGCAAAAGCACGCAATGGGTCGTTTGGAAATGTGGTCGTCTCACAGCCGCCGCATACCGATAATCCGCGGGTCATTGATCTTTCCATCCACCCAGTAGAGAACGAACGCGGGGATCTTGTCTCGATCGTCGTCGAAGGCGTCGATATCACTGACCGGGTCAACCTTGAACGCAGCCTCCGCCAATCCGAGGAACTCCACCGAGTCACGCTCAATAACATGACCGACACCGTCCTCATCACGGACGAAGACGGCGAATACACGTACGTCTGTCCCAATGTACATTTCATCTTCGGCTACACTGCTGACGAAATACGAGACCAAGGGACGATCGAGGACCTCCTCGGCGAGGACCTCTTCGACCGTGACGAACTCGCGGAGAGAGGAGTACTCAAAAATATCGAATGCACCGCGACTGACAAAGCGGGGCGTGAGCATACGCTGCTGGTCAACGTCCGTGAAGTCTCGATTCAAGACGGGACGCTCCTCTACAGCTGTCGTGATATCACGGAACGCAAACAACGAGAAGAGGCACTTGCGACGCTTCAGGAAACTGCACGTGATTTCTTGTACGCAGAAACCCACCAAGAAATCGCCCAGCACATCGTTGACGATACACCGGGCGTCGTCAATCTCGACGCGAGTGCCGTCTATCTCTTCAATGCCGATACCAACGATCTCAGACCCTCAGCATACTCGGCAATGATGAAGGAATTGAACGGGCCGCTCCCGACCGTTCACGCAGACGGGGAAACGATCCCCAGTTATAGTTTCGTCGAGAATGAGCCACTGTTTTTCGATGATGTCCACAACGCAGACCGCCTTGAGAATCGGGCAACCGATCTTCGGAGTGCGACCTACATACCCCTTGGAAATCACGGTGTGTTCGTTGCTGGTTCAGATCAAGTAGGCGCCTTTGATGAGGTAACTCGAGAACTTGCCGACCTACTTGCTGCGACCGCTGAGGCAGCACTTGACCGTGTCACGCGGGAGTCGCGACTCCGTGAACAAGATCGAACGCTCCAGCAGCAAAACGAGCAACTCACTGAGTTGAACCGCATTAATGAGACGATTCGAGAAATTGATCAAGCACTTGTTCAGGCCGAAACCCGAGAGGCGATCGATCATACCGTCTGTGAGCTGTTAACTGCCGATGATCGGTACAGTTTTGCCTGGATTGGGACGGTCGATCCAACAACTGACTCCCTCGAACCACGGGCATGGGCTGGTGACGAACAAGGGTATCTAGATAGCCAGTCGTTCACCATGGCGGCGTCAGATGTAGAGCCAGCCGGGCAAACTGCGGCAACCGGAGATGTAACGATGGTGACCAACGTTGCTGCCGGTCTCCGTGACGACCCGTGGCGGAAGGACGCACTCGCTCGTGACTACTTGTCTGTGTTGAGTATTCCGCTTGTGTACAACGATCTTACGCACGGCGTTCTAACGGTCTACGCAGCGACCCAAGATGCATTTGACGATACAACCCAAGCAGTGTTGAGGGAACTCGGTGAGACAATTGCCTCTGCAATTAGTGCTATTGAGCGGAAGAATGCGCTACTTACGACGTCGATGACTCGTGTTGAGTTCGCTATCGACGACCCGGCGTTCGTCCTATCGAGACTTGCACAGGACGTAGGATGTACACTCTCGTATCAAGGTGGTGTTCAGCAATCCACAGCGGGGAGTGACGTGTTCGTCACCGTCGAAGATGCAGCGGTAGATGATGTCGAAGAGGCTGCGTCACAACTAGTCGCTATCGATGAGGTGCAACAAATCAGTGCGAATGGCGAGGGCGGCGTCGTGCGGCTACGATTTACGCAGCCGTTTCTTGCTCTGGAGTTGGCTAACCATGGCGCTGTCTTCCGGGAAGCGACTGCTGATTCAACCACGACGACGCTCGTCATCGATATTCCCGAGAGCATCGACGTTCGAAATATCACGCAGCTCGTCCGTGAGACATTTTCTGATGTCGATCTTCGCACTAAGCAGACGCTCGACCAAGCTGTCGAACAGGACCTTCACTCAAAATTGTTTGATGAACTAACGGACCGGCAACTTGAGGTAATCCAAACGGCGTACTACAGTGGCTTTTTCGAATCACCACGTAAGAACACCGGTGAGGAGGTCGCAGAAACACTTGGAATTTCCCCGCCAGCGTTCTATCAACATGCCCGAACCGTTCAGCGGAAACTGTTTACAGTGCTGTTTGACGAGAGCAATCTCTCAGCAACGACCCTACCATAGGGGTTGAATAACTAGCCTATTTTGTAGAGACGACCTTGGTAGTTAACTACCAAATATTCCCTTATACAGTTATTACTCCTTTGTAGAGTAACCGGATTCCACTGCCGGTACTCGTGAACCTACCATGAGAGACGGAGATACAACCCCCGAGAAGGAAAGTCCATACGAGTGTTTCGAATGCGGATGCATCATCGTTACAGCGAACAACCCTGACCGCTGCCCTGACTGCGGTGGTCCGATGCGGAATCGCCAGACACCGCTTGAATGACTATGGGATCCAACTCCAACAGTGCTGGCGACAACACAGAGGACTCGACAGTACAATCCGTTGAACCGGAATCAGCACTCGAAACAGCGCGCCGGCAGCTGTATCACGCAGCAGACCATCTCAGCATCGATCAGCATATTGTCGAACGACTCAAACACCCGAAAAAAGTCCACGAAGTCACTGTCCCTATCAAACGCGACGATGGAACAGTTGAGGTGTTCACGGGCTATCGGGCCCAACACGACAGTGTCAGAGGACCGTTTAAAGGCGGGCTTCGGTACCACCCTGAGGTAACAAGAGACGAATGCGTTGGACTTGGGATGTGGATGACGTGGAAATGTGCGGTCATGGACCTCCCATTCGGTGGAGCCAAGGGGGGAGTTGCCGCCAATCCGAAGGAACTGAGTCCAAAAGAAAAAGAGCGCCTCACGCGTCGGTTTACACAAGAACTCCGCGACGTCATTGGCCCGAACCAAGATATTCCCGCTCCGGACATGGGAACTGGTCCACAGACAATGGCGTGGCTGATGGACGCCTATTCGATGCAAGAAGGCGAAACAATTCCAGGCATCGTCACCGGCAAGCCACCGGTTGTCGGTGGCAGTGAGGGTCGCGAAGAAGCACCGGGACGGAGCGTTGCGATCATCACACAATTGGTCTGTGAGTACTACGACCGCCAGCTCGACGAGACAACGGTTGCAGTACAAGGATATGGGAGTGTCGGTGCGAATGCTGCCCGACTCCTTGATGAATGGGGAGCGACTATCGTCGCGGTCAGCGACGTAAACGGAGCGATGTACGAGCCGGACGGAATCGATACTGCCGCTGTACCGTCGCATGATGAAGAGCCGGAAGCCGTCACGAAGTACGCAGATACCGTAATTTCGAACGACGAGTTGCTGACACTCGACGTTGACGTACTCATCCCCGCTGCTCTGGGGAACGTGATCACCCACGAGAATGCAGAGTCGATCGCTGCTGATGTTGTCGTCGAGGGAGCGAACGGTCCGACCACCTCATCAGCTGATTCGATTCTTGCCGAGCGAGATGTTGCTGTGATTCCTGACATTCTCGCTAACGCTGGCGGTGTTACAGTCAGTTATTTTGAATGGCTTCAAGACATCAATCGTCGGTCGTGGTCGCTTGAACGGGTGAACGATGAACTCGAAGTAGAAATGCAGGCCGCTTGGCGTGCGGTTCGAACGGAATTTGAGAGTCGTGACGTTACATGGCGCGATGCGGCTTATATTGTTGCGCTCTCCCGCATCGCGGAAGCACATGAAACACGAGGACTTTGGCCATAAGCAATGAACCGACCCTCCGCTTTGCGGATACGGCAGCCATCCACTCCACTCGAAAAAGGACTCTATCGGTTGTTCCGACTATCATTGTTCGGTGGCGCAACGGCAACTATTGGCTTCATCGGCTACCTTATCGCTGGATTTAGCCTCCATGTAGTCGGACTCTACGTACCGCCGTTTCATGTACTGAGTTTCACAGACCCAATTTTTACGATATTGAGTTTTCTCGTCGGAGGACTCATTTGTCTTCTATCCGGATCACTAACGCTTCTCACGCTTCTTGTGAATCCGGAGGGTGCAAACGCCGAATTTGTGATATTGATAAGTTTAATCGCATTCGGGTTCGGCGCAGCCACCGTCCAAATCACAGTAGGTCCGGTTCAGAACTGTCTCAATGCTATTGGACTGATGTAGATTAGCAAGTCCGATGCAACAATTTAAACATAGCCCCAAGATGCGTTTACGGTCGAACAGCGCGTGTTCGTGAATGAAATACAAACCGGGACTGCTCCGAACCAACATACCGTTGAACAAGCAGTGACCGTCCAGTAGGTGATTGATGCTATCTATCGGTCAGCGGATACAGAGCAAGCTGTGCAGGTATCGTCGATCTAAGTCAATTAATACGATATCGTTTTGGAAACGGCATACGGCTGTAAAGACGGTTTGAGATATTGAATGTTGGATGTCAGTGAGAGCATGCGCTGATCATACCGACGGGTTAGGATAACAAGATCGGCATCGACTAAACGAGGGAGATGCTGACGTTCGAGTGAGTTTTGTATATCTTCATAGACATTCGATGGAATCACGTCATGTTGTGAAGCGGATTCCTTATGGGCGATATGCCGAACAACGTCTGTGAGTGGGAGCGGACGATCATGTTGTAGCAAATAACACAGTAAGTTACGACAACGTAGCTGCTCACCGAAAACAAAAATATCGCCGGGTGTATCATCGGATATCTTGCTCATTGTTGTTCTCCCTTTCCGAGGGTTGCTCTCTAACAAGATCCAGTTACACGCTAGGCTAGTGATAAATGGGAACAGATATTGTAAGGATGTTGGCTCTGTTTGTGACCTAACTTTACTGATGCCGAAGCACAGGCGAATTAACAAATTAGCCACTATACCCTTTGAATTCTGTCACTTGCTAATTTATCATAGTCTCCCTCATGTCCACCGGAATGCTCATTGTAATCAAATGTCCGTCGTCAAAGACGCCATCACTGACGGCTCGCTTGACGCCTTCCTCTCTAGCGACGACAAGGATGAGACCGGCGAGAACGACACTGCACCATGCGTTACTGGCCGTATGCTGGCAGCGACAAATACGGCCACTTTTACACTGCTACTGGCGGTGTGAGCAGTGCGGTACAGAGACATCCGACAAACGAACACTCGACAACTGCTGTTAATCTCTTTTCTTCCTTATTGTACGACTCGTCAATAGACGCTTTCAGACGTCGCTAAATAGCGCACGCTCACCGAAAGTATCGACGCAACAACCACCGAACGCGACGGTCGCGACGATGTGCTGGAGACCCAGGCCGCCTTGCTCGACCTAGCACGAACGCACGCGGTCGCCGTCGCGACTAAGCACATCCCCGAGTTCCTGTCGACTCCATCGACTGAAAAATAGCAGAGCAGGCCCAGCGACAGGCTGGCGTCACCGAATACGACCCAGACACTGAGTCGGTCACGATTCGACTCACCTGGGACGTCTATCAAGAATTCGGCTGGGAGCAATACAGTAAGACTGTCCGGCACGAACTCGTCCACGCCTGGCAGTACTGGCGCTTTGACGAGGCGGCTCACGGTGAGACATTCGCTCGCTAGACCGACCGCCTCGACGTCGCCCAGCACTGCCAGCGATTCACGTCGCCCAACTGGTGGCTGGTCTGCGTGGACTGCGGTGAACGTAGTAGAGCGATCGACTTCCTGTGGGCAGTATAAGCGGCAGTGAAATGATTAGAGGCCATCAACGGGTGGAATGGACCAACCGTTGCTGCCGCTTAAACAACGGCATAGATGCTCTCATCCGCCAAGTTACTAAGTTGCTGTACAGAGTAATTGGCTGTATGGCGGTCACTGTTGAGCTGTCGCTTCCCCCGGAGAATTTTCCGTTAGGATCAATGCTCACCGCTGGAACTGACCTCCATATCGAATTCGAGCGAGTTGTCCCAGTTGGTGCAGATGTGGTTCCCATCTTTTGGGCGTGGAACGGCGATTTAGAGGCCTTCGAACAGCGCGTTCGAGACGACACCAACGTTGAGCAATTCGTTGCAATCGATCAGGTGGATGACCGTCGCTTGTACCTCCTCAATTGGGATATCCCAGCCGGGGCCTTCTTCGGAGCACTCACCACCGCGGAAGGGATTATTCGAAATGCACACGGGTATAGTAACGAAAATTGGGAGTTCGAATTGTTGTTCCCCTCGCACGACCATCTGACGCGATTTCATAACGTGAGCCGGAACAACGAGATCGAGTATACACTCGGCAAAATGCAGTCACTGAGAGATGCTGGGGCGTCGCAACTCGCAAACGTCGTCACTGATAAGCAACGTGAGGCGCTCGTGCTTGCGTTCCAACATGGCTATTTCATGACGCCCCGGCAGGTGACACTCTCGGAATTGGCGACCGAACTTGATATCACCCAGCAGTCGTTGTCCAATCGGATTCGAAACGGCATCGAAGCGATCGTGGAGTATGTGTTGTTCAGTGTCTCCAATCGCTGACTGTCAACCTCGTTTCAGTTCTTCCGACTGGTTTAAACAACTTTGTTAGAACAGACCAATGGCTTATAGAACGCGCCCCAATAGTATCCACGAAATGGGCTCTTCCTCGGACGATGACGACCCACGGTTGTCGCTCGACGAATTATTGAAGCTCCTCGCTGATACACAACGACAACAGATTCTCCGGTACCTCATCGAGAATGCTGACCGGCCTGTCCCGCTTGAAGCACTCATGGAGCATCTCAACACATCTGCCTGTGATGCGACAACCAAGCCAATGCAAGCTCCTGATCGAGATCGTCTCTTTATTCAGCTTCATCATCTTCAACTTCCGAAACTAGCGGACTATGGACTCATCGAGTACAATTCCTCACTCCAGCTTGTTTCGTATCTTGAAGAGCCACGTGTTGAGGCATTGCTATACGCAGAACCGATCGCTAGTGATGGAAACAAGGAGGACAATGGGGACAATCAAAATCCGTAGTTCTTGTATCCCACCGCTTTTCACAGGCCGAACTCCCTCATATCTGCCTGTGAAGCCATCCCTGTTGACGGCGACACTGAGAGTGACGACGCTGCGACGCGCGTGACTGGCCCGCACGTCGGGCAGGACACGTACGGCCACTTCGATCACCGCTACTGGTGGTGTGAACAGTGTGGGACGGAGACCACCGACAAAGACGCGCTCACCAACTGCTGCAAACCCTCTCTTGTCCTATTTTTATGACTCGTCAACAGACTCTTTCCGATGTCGCCGACCAGCGTACGCTCACCGAAAGCATCGCCGAGACGACCGACAACTGCGACGCCGCCGATAGCGTGCCAACGACGCAAGCGGCTCTACTCGATTTTACAGGTTTACAAGGTGAATGCCACGAGGTTTAACTCTAAGCGATTCACTCGTCAGATCTTTTCTTGGTACTCTCAGATGATTCTGAGGTAGTCTCTGTCTCCGGCGCGTCCGTAGTCGACATTTCGGATGATTCCGTATCTTCGGAAGAAGAACTAGGATCAGAATCAGGGATAGGATCACCAGCAGTTGCAGCCGATGTCAATTGCTGGCCATGGATGAGTTCTGGAAGAACAATTCGCGTGCTATGGATGAGCAATACCAGCAAAAGGGGCCCGAAAAATAGGCCGTACCAGCCGAAGAGGAGCGGTCCAATAATATATGCGAATAGGACTAACCCAACATGAAGATTGCGTCCAGAAATATATGGCCGTAATAACAATTCAGTCATACCGTCTACAATGGCGGCCGCAGTTAGCACGAAAATGATCGGAAACCAAATTTGCTGAGGGTTTGTAATGAGTGCACGACCACCAAGATAGAGTCCGACTGGGACATAAATGAGTTTCATACCGACGATAGGGATTAAGCTTGCGAAGCCCGTTAATAAACCAAGAAGGACAGCCGCCGGAATCGCCACTTCAGTCGGTGCAATGCTATTAAGTATCGTGTATGTGACTGCGGAGACAATTGCAACGACGAATGCGTTCAGGATATTTCCGAAATAAATCGTCTCGAGGTCCGTATCTACTTCGTCTAAAAACGCGTATGTCGCGGTATCAGGGCCACTTATTCGAGATGTAAACCAGGTCGCAAGCTTCTGGTCATCACGGAGGAGATAGAAGGCAATTATCAATGCGATAAATACATGGAGAAGTCCAGTGAGTACTGCTCCTAGATACCCCCCAGCCGAGACAAGAGTATCACTTACGGTATTCGGATTCAGAATCTGTGTAAATCGCTGGGGGTTCGATAAGAACCGCTGGAAACTCGTTTGAATATTTTGTGAGCCAGAAATCTGCTCAAGATACGGCCCGAATAGGGATTGATATCGGTCAAGATTCGGACCAAGAAACGCGTCTAATTGTTGAATACTCACCAACACCGTGTAGGCGATCAGCAAGAGTCCTGGGAATGAAATCGCGCTCAGTGCAACGGCTGCAGCAAGACTCCGTTGATGGACATGGCGGCTCAATTGATGATAGATAGGACGGGTTGCATAGTAGATGAATAATCCAAGAACGAAGGTCCCAATATACGAATAGAGAACAAATGCAAAAAGGACGAGGAACACACCAAAGATTAGCCACCAAGCGATTCGTTCACGATTGTGAGTAAGACTTGAGCTCATGTAGTATGGAGCAACAACATTCAGCCCAATAATCTTCCGACTCATCTAGTACGAACGGCACTCAAAACCAAGGCAGAATTCCGAAGACTACAGTTGTAGATGTATAATAATTGCTTTCTCTTTTCCAGAGAGAAGTACTATTTGCTGAGAAACAGGTTATGCAGCGGGTTTCTAGTGCAGTGTACCATTATCATCACCGACAACTACTGCTGTACTGAGGAAGAAACGCTCGGTCGCGTCATGAACCACACGAATGTGAGTGTTGTCATGGTAACTGCCATGATGAGAGCATTGCGCCACCCGCTGAGTAGCATTGCTGCAAGCCAAATCACGACGAATGCGCCGGTTCAAAGTGCTTGTCGCGGATCTCGTCTTGCCACTCCCCAGTAGCTAGCCATAATCAGCGTGAGAAATCCAGCAATCCCAAATCCAGCATTAATGACTGCCGGCGTCACTACACCCTTTCATCAAATCATAATTATAGATATTTAGTACCTTCCCCCACGCTTTCAGTAATTCCCACTCAAGTTAGTTAATTGTCGGAAGGGTCAAGATGGTCACGGATGTCGCTGTGTCAATACAAACACTAGTAGCGCCATCAGCAGGGTCCCAAGTAATGTTTCAACGCTTGCAACTACGCGTGCCCACGATCCAATTGGCTGGATATCGCCATACCCGAGCGACGAGAACGTCACGACACTAAAATAGAGGCTTTTGAATACCGCCTGTACCAAGTATGGAACCGGCGCAGCCTCAGGATCTTCAATCTGATATGTAATCGTCCGCTCTCCGGCAATTTCACGGATGCCGCCCGTAACAGGATAGATCAATGCACAAATCCCAATAAGCACGAAGGAAGTCCCCAGAACACGCCATGGGCTCGTCCCATACCGCATAACTACTCGGGACGACTCGAGATAGAGCGCTCGAAGATACTCGTTGTTAAACCAGGCCATACGGCGCCGGAGATCCATCTCCTTCAAATAGTAACTCCGAACTCGTCTTGGCATTGCATTTGACTTGAAAAGCCGCTGTAACTCACGATACACCCACGTGGCGGCCGTAAAACTTGCTTGCACTGCGTCAGACGTCTCCCCCTCACGGACATCTCGCTCGTAGGGAGCGATCGCATCAAATTGGGTTTCTGCATCAACGCGACCATCAGTGATATCCATCCGATAGAGCTTTGCATCCCGGAAGGAAGCACCACGAAGATCTGCAACCGTGAACGAAGCATCATGGAGGTTCGCCCCATCGAACGAAGCACCCTTCGCGTTGAGATCTCGAAACACCGCTTGCCGGAGATCAACCCCGCTGAGATCGGCGTGATTAAGTGTCGCATTGGTAAAATCCGCCCCAATCAGGACGCAGTCGGCGAGCCACTCCACGCCGGAGAAGGGTGCTTGGTCTAACTGCGCACCGTCAAGACGTTCTCCTGCCGTAGGACGATGGCGCTCGTACTCGTCTCGCCCCACTGATCGCTCTGTATGCCAGACGCATCGGTCGTCATCCTCTTGAACAGGCCGCCAGCAGCAAACTGGCCCGATATCAGAGACTCCCTCAACGTCATGTACATACCCACACCGATCAGACCCCATACTGGATACTCAACCTAATAGTCTGTACCGTTGTTGGTGGGTAGCAGGATAAGCTGCCTTGGTCTCTCTATTCGCTAAATCAAAGATGACCTATCAAGTTAATTCATAGAGGCAGCGTCTCGTTTCCAGCGAACACTTTTCCACGTTCTCCGTCGACCAAATCCACTGGAAGATATCAGAGCGGGCCCCGTGACAAGCTAGTGTCACTGAATACGGGAAAACGAAGCAGCCCCACTCGGCGACTCCGTTCGGTATCACGACCAGAATAAGCAGTTTCAAGCGGACTCACGGAGCTGGTCCCAGTGATTGCAGGCGAGCCGCAACGATTGGAGAGGATTCACAATTCAAAACGATGTCGGGTGCCTAATACCACGCCGGTTCACCAATCGACTGCATCTGGTAGCTTGCTGGTGTCTGGTGACTCGCATTAGCTGGAGCACAGATGCTATAGTGGAGTGCGACACAGCATCCGTCTGCCTGTCTCTCCCTTCATCTCACTGTCGATCTCTCTGATTGCAGTCCCCGCTGACGATTGTGGTCGTCGACGGGACTGTCATCTCATCCACCACCCTTCCGTTTCACCCGTATCTCTGCTGCAGACAGGCTAGCCCCTACTCGTCGACTGATAGACCGATATATTCGCCTTCAAATCCGAATTATGCAGTTAGTGGTTCATAGACAAAGATGTCTCCTGTACTGCGAACCACAATGAGATACTCGTTGATGGTGAATCGGACTTCGACGTGGCTCTGCTTGTCCGTGCTGGCGGTGATGAGTGTTTCGAGTGCGTCTGGATCAAGGTGATTGTATAGTGGAAGCGTGGTCTGGCCATCGATTGACTCAGTAGCATCGAGCACAGCGTCGACAACTCCGTGGGTCGGCGACTGTGACGCGTTCATCGTATACGACTCGGACAACGAATACTGAGTCGGTGTGCTCGGGCCAGAATGATCTGCCTTCCCGTCAAACCACCTTGTCATTCTCGTAGCCATTCCAGGTCTCTTTCGTACACTGTTTTCTCCGCTATCTAGTTGAGTAATGAGACTTTACGTCCGGATTTATACGTCGACAAGTGATCGCGAGAACGAAAACAATGGACAGCGGCCAGATGTCTACGTAGTAGCGTAGACTTCAACGGTCTGATCGGATTGAATAACAATACGGTAGCCGGCGTATTGAAAACAGACCTGGAGTTCTGACTGTTCGTAGAGAGCGTTCAATGCGTCGGAATTGATGGCATTGTAGAGTGGCGGTGTCATGGACGTTGGATCGGTCCCTTCAGCGTGTCCGACGGCTGCCACCACTGTTTCAGCAACTGATTCGGCGGACGTTGATGACTTCTGTTGAAGGGGCGTTGACTGTGATGGCGAGGGGAAACTCATACACAGTTTATCTTCTGCTCTCACCATAGTATTTGTGAAGAACAATGTTAGCACTTCACAAAACACACAAAGATGTGCTCCGTCACTAACTATTCAGAGGTCAGACCGATGTCCAGATGCACCGTACGATACCAGTAGAAAGCGACGGAGATGGCTCATCAGTTGTCATTCGTGAGTATAGATAAGCGCCACCGGAAGAGTTGCTATTCGTCGTTGAACTGTGTTGCAATCTCGAGCATGGTATTGATTTGTTGGTGACCATCATATCAGATGGTTTCACTGTGGTCATCATAGTCAAGAATACCGGTAGCAGCCAATTTTGGTAAGTGGTTATGAACAAGTGCGATCCGAATCTTCTTCGGTGATGGCGTCTCATTGCCAGCAGTGAGCGCTGTTACCAGGTCGTCAACTGACGCTGTCGGGTCATCTTGTTCCCGGAGATATAAGAGGAGGAGACGGCGCTGTCGGTCGACAAGCAGTTCAAACGTCCGCCCAATAGGGACTGATTGATCACAGTCAAACCAAGACCCTGTCATCTTCTACATAGCGTCCACTGATCTCTTTCATCAAAGGTCTTTTCAATACTATGAATGTAACAACTATAATTTTATTTCTGGATATATGCTACACAGTAATTGTAGACATCGCTGATCAATCACCCTCTTCTATAATCGGCGCGCCTATGTCGGCGTCGACGATCACCTCCGCTAAGTTCTATTGGCGCTCTCCTGCAAGTCAAAAAGATGTAGGAGCGTTGCTTGATGCCCGCTATCCACGATACGTAACGTCGTACAGTGCCTCAGTCTGCGGTTCTACTTTTGACTGGTGAGTGGCGTTATCTCGATAACACCCCGACTGGTAACTGTCACTTCTTAGCCAATATACTCGAAGACCACATGGCCACGAGACTGCCGCGATGTTCGGTGACTTGACGCGAATAGATCTTCGAGGGCATCTGGGTTAATAGCAGTGTAGAGTGGCTTGAGTTCTGCTGGCGTGACGCCTTCCTTGGCTGCAATCCGACTGACAATCTTCGTGGTGAGCACACGCTCACCATTCCCATTAGAACGCTGTGATGAGGTCCCTGTGCGATCGATGGGTGGTGGGTCATCGGAGTCTCTCATGTGTAGCACGATCTTCAGGTGTACCTGATCCCTTTTTACTGCTCTCAGCCACCTACTCGTTCAGCATGCCGATTCTTGTAGGACTACACGATTAAAAACAACGTCTAGCACTTTCTTACAATTCTTGCTGACTATCGGAGAGTTCCAGAAGATGTGCGCAAATGAGAGAGCTGCGAGTTAGTCGAACTGCTAGCTGGCGGTGTCTAGGAGCTACACCACCTCAGGTATTGTATCAGTGGCGACAACGCGGTCGTCTTCCGTCCAGTCAACCCACCCGATCTCTTCCAGTACCGGAAGATGCTAGTGGGTCAGCGAAACAACTAGTCGCTGCTGGGTCGAGTGCGGGTCTGAGGGGAATTCGCGACTGAGAGTGACAGCGATATCATCGACCGTTTGGAGCGACACACTCCGATTGAGGTATTGAAGTGTATATCGTCGCGTAGGATGGCTGACCGCGCGAAATACTGCATCAAGCCCAGCTGCTAGTGTCGGAGTGGTTTGTCATACCGTTCTCAATTGCTGACTCCTTATCGAGAGTAGTCAATTCCGTGATCGTGATCGGATTCCTTTGACAGGAGTGTATTGGTCCTAGCCTCGCCTCCCCCCAATAATACACTGACGTTGTCTCTTGGCCTTGCTTTAATCTAGCAGCGTAGCCTCGGCGAAATCGAATGACTTGTGACAGTGCGAGCAGGTTTCAGTCATCGTGTCGTCGTTCATCGAACTCGTGGAGATTGGCGCCAATTGGTTCAGACTTGTCCGCAGTCGTCGAGTCGGAGTCATGACGCGTGATTGCGTAGAAGACCAGCCCGAGTCCTACCGCTAGTAAGATACTTTCGCCGGCCTGGAGGAGCAGGCGTTGGGCGGCATTCAAGTGGTAATCGGTGCGGATTATCAGGCGGTACACTGGACTGATGCTCCCGCCTAGAACGATGAATCCAAAGCCGAGAGTAGAGTACCAATACGATCTGACTCCTGGATTCTGATAGTAGGCGAGAAAACTCAGTATCACCAACACGCTTCCGCTGATGAACAACAGCGCGTTGGCAATGATGAACGCCCATAGCTCCGGCGATCTAGCCATAGTACGGGTCGCTCCAGGACGCTGGCCAGCTAAAGGGATCCTCCGTCCGTTCACTTGCTCGTGTGTACGTGGACAGCAATCCGCCCAAGAAATTATCGAATTTTCCGATAAATCGGTTGTCTGGCTGGTGGAACAGCGTCGTTAGCGTTTCCAGTCCAGGGTGCTCGACGTAAGCGACGCGTTCCGTTTCGGAATCGTAGTTGACGAGATCGTGGTCGTCGAGCTTCGGTAGGTGGTTGTGAGACAGTGACATTACTGTCGCGTCGACCGTCGCTTGATCGACCGTCGCCTTGTCCTGCTCTTGCTGTACCATCTCCCGGGCAAGTGCTATCTTCGACATTGCTGTTGAGTGCTCTCGAAGGATGGCAAGGAGGCGACGGCGGCGTCCGTCGGACAGTCCAGACAGGGCTTCGTCCACCTCTTCGTTCCTCAGTTCGAGGAGCCGTTGAAACTGCTGATCGTCGAACGCGACGTGATCGGTCGTAGTAACGGTATTGTCCTCGCTATCCCACGCTACGAGGCTGGTATCCGCTAACAGCGGGAGGTGGACGTGGCGGAGCTCAACCCAGGAGTTCTCTGCTGTTTCGGCCGGAACCTCAGCCATCGAAGTGTCCTGTTGGGTTGCTGCGTGGGCGAGAGCGAGCTCTCGTTCGGTGATCGAAGTCCGATCGAGAAGGGTTGTGAGGATCGATCGACGTTGGCGTGTTCCCACTGCAGTGAACAGCGAATCATGCACCCTGCTTTCATTCGCCTCGTTTTGTTTCTCCATCGTCTGTTGTTACTTCTTCAGGAGTATATAGGCGCTCAGCCTAAACAATGAGCCTGCACGGTAGTGACTGCGGCGGAAACCGGTGCGTCGAAGCTTCTTCCGGCTACTGACCGCTGATCGCTGTCCGCACTGCAGGACGGTGGTCACGGAGATGGTCGTCCTGGAGCCATCGACGCTGGTCGCCCAACCGTGTAGGCATGAACTCGCGTTAGAATCGGCGCTGATCGACTCCGGCGACCTCTTACCCCAACGCCCCAATGAGTGGCTGATGGAGTTGCTAGCTGAGACTGCCGACGACTGACGTCCGCTGCCTCTTCCAGTCCTCTTCCTTCTCCTCGTTTGCTTTCTGCCGGCGTATCGCTCCGTGGTTACATTGCTGGCGGAAACACGATCGCTGGACTGTTGGCACCACGAACGGTGCTGGTGAGAATACTATGTATATTGGTATGCTATGTGATGACTTACTGTCGACCTGCTGGACATCCAGAATAGGAAATAATCGATTTCAGTCATTCCTCCTGACAAAGCTTGCACTCTCACGACTGCTTACAGCGGTGGTGTGTAATGCTACTCATCGCTGGAGGATGAATGACTCGTTCAAATGCACAGAACTGCTGTTGTTAGCGCAAGCTACGTGGCAGTTACTTGGTCAGCGAGTTCGTCAATATCGTGGAGATTGTCTGGCACTAAGAGCAATCGGAGGCGTGGCCGGCCGAGATCAGTTGGCGTTTTTTCCGTGTCGATCACACCACGGTTTTCCAATCGTGTCTTGACCCGCGAGAATGTCGCTTTGCTCGCAAGCCCAATATCCTCGCCCCACTTGCTAATCTCATAGAACAACTCATTATGCTTGGCAGCAACCAACAACGCAATCGCGACCTCATTAAGGTCATCCTCTTCGCCAGGCACCGTCTCCATCGACTCAAGCATCATCATAAAATCTGCTTCAACATCATCGCCAAAATTCACCCGCAACGTGTCCGGAATACGTGAGAGCGGTGGTGTACGCACGTTAAATTCGTCTCCGGTCTCCCACTCATCGTGATACGAATTCAGGACAGTCTCGGCATATTACGCATTCGATGCCGTCAATCCGCTCAACCCATTCTCAAGCGACACCACCACCATCACCCGCTTAGAGCTGACAAATAACGACTTCTGTGGAATAGCAGTCTTCGTCCGAATCATCAATTTCTCCGCAGCAATCAAATCCGCAATTTGGCTGGCGAGAATGAAATCCTCAACTGCTGCTTTGAAGATGTCTGGTGTGGCGAGTACTTTGAGCGTCGGTAGCCCAGCGTCATCCTCCGATGCTGTCAGTATAAGTGTTTGAAACACCTCCAACGTGGGATTTACGACGAGAAGTGTATCAGCGGTGTCGAACAGTGAATGAAGTGTAGTATCGAACTCGGCGGTCGGAATCACATCTTCTGACGGCATACCTCGCGCGAGGAGACGAGGGCTCTTTGATCTACGTGAACAATTAACTAGAGAAACTAGATAAAATAGAATATACCCTAGATTAACCAAGCCACAGTAGATATTGAGAGTTATAAAGTCTAGACGACGGTGTTTTCTAGAAGGGTTCAGCGCTCTCTCTTTCACGCGTATAGTGTCGATCATTATTTTATACTACTGCCCATATGATCGATAGGTTTGCTATCGTGACGGTCGGACGCGACGACCAGAGAGCGCTACAAGAAACTGCAGGATACTCGGGTCTCCTGTTTCATCTCTTCGCAGTCATTCCCGCTTCGTCCTCAATCTGTGGTAGCACCAAGACCGCGACCACGGTCGAACAGCTTGATACAATCGTCAGTCATGACCTTGTCTCCGTCTGGTAGCAATGACACTTTGATGACGCGGACTACGAGGCGACGTCCGCCGCTGGACCGCTGCTTCAAATCGTTGGTTCTTCTAGATGCCGTCGCCGTTCTGTCACGCCGTCTGCATCTTCTGCATGAATAGCGGGCGCTTGCTAAACTCGCTCTCAGTGACGCGTGCATAATTAATCTGGAATAGCTGGGTGTTATACATGAAGTTCCCAAAGGTGTCGCTATAGACGTAGGCTCGTAAGTGGCCACTGGGCAAAACTTCGGGGATTTGCTCGCCCAATCTACACTCACCATCTGCTTCTTTGAGGTAACCATCTTCGAGAGCGTCAGTGAGAGCAGCGTCAAGAGTATCAAATCGGCCATGGTTGTCGGCAATCGTCCCCATATGTTCGCGACGAATCGTCGGCCGATTCTTCTCGCCCGTATTGTATGCGACAACCCGTGCGATGATAGCTGCGTTCTCACTCAGAGATTCTCCTAATAAGCAGATACCGATAAAGGTCTCCTCAGAGGTTAGTATTCTATACTAACCTAGAATACCCACCGTTCCTCGTGAATGCGGGCGCGACAAGGGAAAGCAAGACTTCGGTAAGTTTTCGAGCTGTAGATGCTGCCGAGTTTTCGGAAGTCACAATCGGAAACCAAAACACAGGCTTTGGGAAGGCCACGTCTGAACGACCATCCTCGGAAATGTTGGAGGCGATTCATCTGGTTCGTCGCTGACTGCTATGAGAGATGGATATCCAGAATATGAGCCGCTAACGGCTCGATAAGTTCTGGAAAAACCTACTCCAAAACGGAGTTGACCCTCATCTCACCACCACTTCCGCCACACTCGATACGCATCTCTCAGCCTACGGCAATTCTGTATCGGAACCTCCGGAAACGACCCGGTCGAGCCTATGAAAGGCAACTAACGTATGTCTGTTTGTAATGTTGGGCCAGACTCGACAGCCGGACTTACCAACGCTTGACCCAGGAGTAACGCTCCTCGAAATAGATGACCGAACAACTGGGGCTCTGCACTCGCTTGTGCTCGACCACTTGCTCGGCGATGGCGGCGACGCTGTTTGGGTTGACGCACACGGCCATGGCACGACTCAGCCACTGACTCGCATTGCTCCATCAATGCGAGTGCTCGAACGCATTGCTATCGCGAGTGGGTTCACTCCCTGGCAGCACGTCAGTCTGCTTCAGGATCTGCCCGACCAACTCTCGGACTCGACAGCACTGGTTGTGCTGCCAGCATTCGACTGGTTCTACCGATCGGACGACTGCTCGGACTGCGAAGGAGAACAGTTGTTCTCGGCGGCACACTCACTGGTCGCCGATATCGCCGCCAGCGAAGACATCCCGATCGTGCTGACGCGAACAGCCGACGATGAATTCACTGATCCGCTTGCGGGCCTTGCAGATGAGATTGTTCAGTGTGAGGTGACTGAGTTCGGACCTCGGTTCGCGGGAGAGGACTTCGAAACACTCGTCTATCCCTCGGAGAATGGGACGTTCCAGACGACACTGGCGTACTGGCAGCGCGTGCTGACAGCCCGCCATCCAGCACTTGCGTCGACAGCAACCCAGGAGGTGACCGTCCATGGGACGAACTAACCCAACGTATCGCGAGCTGGTGCGGGCGATGGAGGACCGCTGGACTGACTATCGGCGAGCACTCCACCATGGCGACCAAGCAGCGTTCGACCGCCTATTCGAACACGCCCGCGGGTACGCCGACGCCGGGGGTGTGCAGAACCACCAACCAGTCGAGGTCGCTGTCCTCATGTCGATCATGCTGGCGCACCAGCGACAGCTCGACGATTTGAAGGAGCGCCTCGACGCCCTTGAAGACGATCTCAACCCCGACGACTAAATGGATGGTGTACACGATCGACTATCGCGATGGCGATGTCCTCCGATGGTCTTGGACTGCAGTCACGGGTGTAGACTACTATCTCGGGAGAAATTCTTTGTTCGTGTCCCCTAGGGTGACTGTTGGACTCTAGGTGTCGGTTGACGGCTGACGTGACATTCATACCGAGACAAGTCGAAGGAGTGACTACGACATGGACGATCGTCGGGTCCCAGCCTATGCTCGCGACGCGCTCGAGACGCTTCGGCAAGCGGTGTCTGCAAGCGATAGTGAGCACAACGGAATTCCGACACAGGAAGCGCGGACGGTGCTCGCCGATGAAGAGGGACTTTCTGAGGCCGCACTTGACAATGTGCTTGAGGTACTCTACAACCGCGGCGAGATCTACTACGTGGGCGAGGAAGTCCGCGTCACAGAAATGGAGCCGTCCGATGCCGATGGTCGGAGCAATTTCGAGTAATCGGCGAGTTGCCCACCGCCTACGTCAGCCAGTGACCAGTCATCGATGCTGTCCCGTGCTCTTCGAGATGAATAGCTAGACGATCCTTCTGAGGCGGCACTGTACGTACCATCCGCCACCGCTACACGTACTGGCGTGAGAACGGCAGAAATGGGTGAATGCTGCTTGTGGTAAGGATGTCACCGGCCAAATATACGAGATCCCGCCAGCCCCAACCGCGATCCCAGCGAGCGTGGGCATCCCTGGATCGAGGTCTGCCAGTTGATCGATCACGACAGTGACGCTCTCGGTGTTAATCCCGGTCGTCACGGACGCCAACCATTTTGCGAGCATGAACATATCAAGATTAACGCTGGCATAATAGAATCATACTATCATTAGTAGTGACTTTCATTTTCTGAATGAATTTCAAAAAGTTCAAGTTATCTCTCTATGAGCAGAGAATGTCGGATGGCCACAATCAAGCTCGAACGGAGACTAAAAGCACTGTTTGCAGGGATTAGTCTATTGCTTTGCCTCGCAATTCTCTTCGGCGACGACCCAGACGACCTTCCACAAATCTAAACGGCCTCTTCGCACGCTCCCCCACTCTCGGCCCTCCTCAGACAACACCCGTCTAGTAGTCTCGTGACGAATCAGAAGCATAGGAGTCTGTTACAGGAAACACGATAACTAACCCTTTTTCTGTCAATACCGTTAACGGAATAGCTATACTGTCGGAGTGAGTATGTTACTCTTAACATGGCGATTTTATCAGAGTTTAACATTCCTGCAACGGAATTTGTTCTAACGGAAACGTTGGTAGCAGTTCCTGATATGCACATTGAGATACAGCGTGTTGTTGCAGGGAGTGACCGTATCACGCCTTATTTTTGGGCAAGTGGAGGAGATTTCAATGAATTTGAACAAGAGTTGGAGAAAGATGAAACGGTGAATGATGTACTTACTATTGACGATCATAAAGGTAATGAGCGGTTTTATCGGGTGATCTGGGATATGAAATCACCGAGTATTATAGGTGCACTTACAGAAGCGGAGGCAACGGTCTTGGAAGCATCAAGTGGGGATAACGGTGAATGGCGTCTTAGAGTATTGTTTCCACTACAAGAAGATCTTGCAGAATTTCGAAATTATTGCTTAGAGAATGGTATTCAGTTTGAGGTTAAGCGGGTATATTCTTCTGAGAATCCACAGGAAGAAGCCGAATACGGGGTGACTGATCTACAGCGAGAGGCATTAGTTGCAGCCTTTCATGCAGACTATTTCCAAGTTCCGCGAGGAAAATCTATGACGGAGTTAGCAGAGGAGATTAGTATCTCTCGTAATGCGTTATCTGCTCGTCTTCGCCGGGGGCAGCATAACCTTCTCTCTCACACACTTATTCATGAAAAGGACGAATAATATTGTGGACCTCTATCTGAATAGAGAGCGGGCTTATAATAGGTGGTAGCATGGCAACATCGGAGTCTTGCAGCTATGGCTATAACTAGTCAATAGCAGTTCCACTGGTACAATGACTACTGAAAAAGCTAACACGGACGTCCGAGAACACGCTGTTGACAAAGACGCTGTCCGAATCGTCAAACCTGATCCTAATGAATCAATCGCCAAAGCAATAGTCACCACAATTAGTTCCATTACTGGAACTGATCCAGTAGAAATGAAGCCACTATACTGGTCTATTAATACAGATGCACTAAATTCCTTATTTAAACATAATCACGATAGTCCAGCGGAAGAAGGAGGATATGTCTCTTTCACCTATGAGTCATTCTTGATAGAAGTGAGTAGGGACGGCCATATATTTTTCTGCGAACAAGAATAAGCTGCAAGTTTCTCATTGGTAGAGATACTGCAATAACGGTGGGAACTAACCCTCAAGTTGTTCCTGAGAAAACTATATTTGACCTACGAATTTAGCACCCTGTATCATACGATAACTTGATTCAATTTAATTATATAATCATCAATTCAATGAGCAACTCTGGAAGCGATCGGTTGATCCTAGACACTGACTTTACTCCTTGTCGCGTGGTGGAAATACCTTCAGAGAGTTTCGGATCCTAGGATTGATGAAAGGAACTATTGTAGCAGGAACAGCGCAGTGCCGGCCTCCAAAATTGTTATGTGCTCCGGTAAACATACAAATGACCTCTAAGAGAGAGATGAAACAATAGGGAAGAGAGTTCGTCATCGCTCCCGAGGATACTTAGTATGGGGGAGAGTTCACACACGGCAACACAGGAAACGCTCGGACGGTTTCCATCGGGAACAAAAATCGCCACGACAATACATACGTACACTGGTACAGAAGACGGCCCAACTATCTACTTACAAGCCGCTCAACATGGTCGAGAAGTAAACGGGGCCGAGGTCCTTCGCCGACTTCATGACCGCATTATCGATGCCGACCTAGCGGGACGCGTGATCGCTGTCCCTGTTGCAGATCCACTTACCTTCGATCACGTCTCGTACGTTACTCCAGCGCAATTGGATCGAATCAATCCAAATATGAATCGGGTCTGGCCGGGCGATAAGAATGGTAGCGTCCACGAGCGGATGGCCGCACGGTTATGGGAACATGCTTGCCAAGCAGATGCGATCATTGACTTGCATACAGGAAGCCCAAATATGCTTCCCCACGTTGTTGCGTTAGAAGGCCATTCTAGCTCACTGGAACTTGGGCGTGTCTTTGGGACAAAACTGCTGCTCACAGAGCAGGCGCATACAGCGGCAAGTGACGAATGGCATCAGCGAAGTTTCGGCGGCAAGCTTCGGGTTGCAGCAGTTGATGAAGGCATTCCAAGTATCACGCCAGAGTTAGCGTACAATAAACAAATTCTCGAAGACGCTGTCGAAACCGGTGTCAGAGGCATTTTGAACGTGCTCCGACACCTTGATGTGCTCGATGAAACGCCTGAAGACACAGGCCCACAGACGCTGGCTCGGAACCATCTCGGACGAATCGTTGCCGCAGAATCTGGCCTCTTTCGATCAAATCCAGATATTACAGTTGGCTCGACCGTCCAAAGTGGGACATTCCTCGGAACACTCTATGACCCAACAACGTACGAAGCACTGCAAACAGTAAAGGCAACTCGAGACGGCCTCCTCTACGCACTAACGCAAGAAGCAACCATCATTATGGGCGAAGCCCTTGCGAACATCGCTGAGCCATATGAGCTGGAGGAGTAATTCCAACTCCAAACCCTGTTCTATAGAGCGAGGTAGAGATATGGTTCCAGTGGTAGGCGATACGAGTACGTAGAAGATGCAAGGAATTAAAAGAGATAGTAGGTGGTTCAGCAACTCACTGCATTTCACCAGCAAGAAAGTCGAGTTACAAACAGAGCCAACACGCTTACGCTATTTATTCCCTTTAGTAATGACGGTACTCCACAAAGTAAGCAACTAAGTGGGTGTGTCGCGAGAATCCGTGTCAAGAACGCAGCTCAGGTTCTCCATTCTGGCTTGGTCATAGTGAGTGAGATTGTACCGGTTGTTATTATTCCGATTACTTTGCAGCCCAATAACGTCTAAGTCGACAAGGAGTGCCAAGAGATTCACCAGCATTTGGGGTGTGATCTCGGACTCAGGAATGACGAAGTATTTCGGGAAAGAAGCCGGCCGTGACGAGTACAAGTATCGCGGTATCGAATGTCGCCAGCGAAGCACGCCACCGTTCATCGAGCAGGCGCAGAAAGCGCTCATCGATGAAGTTGATGCCGGCCGTGATCCGGAATCGGTCTGTACTGAACTGCAGTCATGGCTTGATCGACTCCGGCGAAGTGCTGTCGATCTAGCGGATCTTGTAATTACGAAACGAGTGTTAAAACCACGCGACACCTATACTCAGTCGACTCACAGCGTCGCAGCACTTGATCGCGCTGCTGACCTCGGCCTGACGCGGTCACCTGGCCAGGACGTCTCGTACGTTGTTGTTGACGACGATAAGCAGTCGCGTGATCGGGTGGCGCTCGCAGTCGAAGAGCCGGCCATGTACGACGGTGAGTACTACTGCGAATTACTGATACGGGCAGCAACAAGCGTGTTATCGCCTCTTGGCTGGCGTGAGAATCGGATTACAGAGTTCGTCTCGGAGCATGAGGAAGTGTGCTTGCAATCGTTCAGCTGATGAGCCAATGGCTAGATCGACGCTAGTATCAGCAGTGAAGTATATAATCCGGGGGTGTCTTGTCTCGCTTGGCTTTGTCGATATAGCCAAGAATTGATAGATTTTAGCAATCATGCCGAATGGAGGGCATGGATGCAGCACGAAAGAGCTTCCTCTCCGACCGAACTCAACTGACACCTAGACTTTGTATCGCAACGCGTGCTTGCCAGAAACGAAATAGGCGAGTTATTCGTCGTGGAGTTGGATCCGAATCCGCTGTGGGTCTTTCCACAGAACGATATCGCCAGTTCGGGGATCGTACTCGATGTAGTGGTTGTCGTCAAGTCTTGGAAGATGGTTGTGGTGAAGACTTATCTCAAGAGACTGCGTGTCCGTTGCGGGGATGTCCTCATCGCCAGCAAGAACCTCTGCAAGTTCAGTCCGCGTCATCACCTCCTCGTCAGCAAGGATCGACAGAATTCTTCGTCGGACTAGATCGGTTACCATTGGTCCTCTAAGGAGATGACGATATCCGATTCTTCTTCTTCTTCTGAGGAAGCGGTGTTGTATATCGTCACCGTTCCTTGGCCACTCACCCGAATCTCGTAGTCATCAGTATAAAACAGGAGTTGCCATTGGGAGTCGTCCTGTTCCTGAAGACTAGTGAATACTTCTGGGTTGATGTGTTCACACAGGGGATCCAGTTCAAGCGGATCGACACCGTCGAGCTCCCCGAGCTGCGTAGTGATCGCTGTGAGAATCGGGTTCGGTGGGGGTTGGGTAGTCCAGACCGACTCTGCGAGGACGCGGTCGCGGTCGGATCGGTCCACAGAATGGCGCTCACGCATGACGTGAGCACCGAGCAAGACACCAATGCCGCTGCCGACGCTCACAACCATGAGCGCCTCATCAAGCAATAGGCCAATCGATAATTCACGGTGAAGCTGCTGGGTTAGCACCCAGACTCCGACGGACCCAACAATAGCTCCAGTCCACCCATACATCGCGATACGTTTGACTCGATCAACGTCATACTCCGCTTGGAGTAACCGAATTGCGTACAGAGCGATACCAAGCGAGACCGCGAGTGGAAGAATTACCTCAGGCAAATCGGTGAGCAACGATCCCTGACTCAGCGGAAAGAACACCAAAGACAAGAAAACTAAGAGGCCAGAAAGGAGCGGAAGGGGGTGTCGAAGGTAGGCCGACGTTGCTCGGTGATTCATTATAGACCAGTATTGCTCACAGCTGGATAAGTGTTTCACGCTCTGTTACGTCCGAAAACTTGCGGATTAATGCTCGAACGATGGCGTCGGATTGGGGCACCAAGTGCCTCTCAGATCGAGTGTTCAAGACACGCATTCAGAAAGCGCCAGTTCATGTGAGCGTCAATATGACAAGAGTAGTTTGATAGATCAGTGATAATCCCTAGTCGGAGACCAATTCACGATCTGACTGGCTTTCAACGCGACCTGCTATACGTCGTTAACGGCTTAGACGAACCACACGGCCTTGCCATCAAAGACGACCTCGAGGACTACTACGAAAAGGAAATCCACCATGGCCGACTGTATCCTAACCTGGATACACTCGTCGATAAGGGACTGGTCGAGAAGGGCGAGGTAGACCGCCGAACGAACGTCTATACGCTGACTCGCCGCGGCAAGCGAGAAATTGAGGCACGCAACGACTGGGAGCAGCAGTATCTCAACCAGGACGCCCCGACAGCCTGACACTCTCGCCCATCGCCGTCCATTTGGCAACTCGCCGCGTTACTGGCTGAACACTGGTTCTCCACCACTACGAAATCCGCTAGCTCCGAACGTCCCGTATCTACAGGAATCGGTCAACAACCATTTTCGCGTGCTGTTTCATCCCGCACTTTCCCCGGACCGTTCCATCATGTTCAATCGCATGCTCAACGCCATGCTTCTCAACGCGGAGTACCTCCTCGCCTGCATCACACACAACGTCAAACTCGCTCTGTTCAAGTCACTCTGCGATCTCCGGGAATGCCTCGGGTCCCCCGACTGCTTTTTCCTCACCTGTCTCGTTACTTTGAGTGCTCACAGTCGCTTCGCTAGCAGGAGCCAGCGGCGAGTGCTGGCTCTAGCGGTTTAGACACCATTACAACCACGCCGACCGAACCAAGCTCTAAATGGACGAACGCCAGTTGAGGAGGTTCTCAACTAGACAGTGCCTAGGGCTGACAAAGATCTATTATTTTTTATTTTGGTTGTCAGCACCTTTTCCAATGATCAACGCATTTTCCACGAGACTCTCATGACCACGCCGTAAGCGTTCCGACACTGCTTGATGTGATATATCTAATTCATTAGAAAGATCAGTAGCCGATATTCCACGAGGAACCTGATAATAGCCATGCTCATATGCAAGCGTTAGCATATCTTGTTGGTCGTCTGTGAGTCCAAACCGACCGCTGCGTCCTTCATCGAGCTCATAAATATTTAGAAGTTTAAGCGTCAATCCATTCTCTTCACAGTAGTCATACGTGCGGGAGAGACCATCGCGGTCAGGAAACACAATCCGAAGATTCCACCACTTGTCGTCACCCATCGCCGCAAGGATTGTCCCATTTTCTGTCGTGAGGATTTGTACAAGCGTGTCGATCTGATCGATCCACTCCATCTGATAGAGCCACTCCTCATCCAAATCTGCGAGTAACTCAATAGTTTCCACACTAGGGTCCTCCGCAAGAACGCTTTCAATCTCCTCATGAGTATGCTCAGTACTCCTCATCCAGACAAATGGCATAATTTGAGTATCATCATGAGCTACAATTCGTTCTATTTCGCATTCGAGCTCATCAAGTGTGGACAGCGACTGGCTCAATGCAAATTCAGTAGCAGGAATCTCGACTTCGGCAACTGTGGCAGTCATATACACAGGAAGAATTCCCCGAACGATATGCCCGTTGATTCGGTCTTGATCAACCAAATACAACAATCAAGACAGAGTAAATTATATTTATGCAAAGTATAAATTGGTAATAATGCAGTCGATGGCGATACCTACGGCTGCTTAGTACGAATGTACAAGCAGAAACACTAAATATTTTTAATATTGTGGGCCCAATTATTTCCACGCTCTGCCGCAGTGAGAATCGAATTGAGAGTGATGGACACCCATGGAAATGAGTTACCCACTGACTGGCCGTAGGGCACGTAGTGATCCATTCGCACCACGAACTCCGCACAGATCAGACCCGCCTTAGTGAGTGTCGAGCGGTGTAGACTGAATGTCGCCGTCACTCGTTACCGTCACTCGGTAGCCACTGTATGCAAACTCCACTCGGCCATCTGTTCGCGACGTCCCATCGAACTGCGGTGCAAACAAGTTCTCAAGCGCCTCTGGATTGATCACTTCATAGAGTGGATCGAGTGTGGTCGGATTGACGCCTTTCTGGGCGGCGACGTGAGTGATAATTGCTGTCGCAAGGGAGTCGGTGGCGCCGCCGTCTGTGTATTCAACCTGTGCTGGCCGTGGCTGTGAATGGGTGGTCTCAGTCATGGTTCGGTCTCAGTAACGCAAAATCATGGCTGCTCATCACTGCTCTTGGACTGATTTTGCGTTTCGGTAGTCGCACAACGACCGCACCCAGTGTAAAAGCTCTGTAACGCGCTAATCGTAGAGACAATCATCAAGAAACGATATCCGGCAGATTGGAGCAGTATAACCCGTTTCTACTCCCTCAGGGCCACAGTGACATCGTACGGTCTGCTCCAGGTAGGTCACCACACCAACAGGAGAGTCACCGTCGCAGGTCGTCAGGCGAGGCGTCGTCCTACTCAATCATCCGACGTCCTACCCGCGTTTCTAAGAAATCGAGAGTCGTACCGCTGTCGCGTGCGACTCCAATGCTTGGGAAAGCTACTTCCAAACCCCCGGCCAGAGTTTGGACTGGCGCATTTTGAGAGACAACATGCATTTATACCGGTTGCAGTGGTCATCTATCGTATGGAGTATCGGTGTACCGCATGTGGTGACGAGTTCGAGGATACCACCACAGCCCTCAACCATGCTGGGAAAGAACACGGGTTTGTGGACTGTATCGAAGTCATCGAATAACGGCTGTTTGGCCGTCTAACACCTAGCGGGTGGGCACCTAATACTTGCACTGGATGGGCCTCTCGTCCAAGAGGTGCTCGAACGCATTGCGATTCATTTGTGGAGTAAATATAAAACCATTGAATTGGATAACTACCAGCACTCATCAGCTGATATACAGATATTGTCGGGGCGATCACCATCTCTCTCTCTCTCTCCGGTAGGAGTTCCGATACGATGACACCGACTCCGATACGATGACACCGACTGATAATCAGCTTGCTGACGACACGACTCCGCCTGACTCGATCACGCTCTACCCCCGTCACTGTGGCAGTCAGCCACTCACGATTCTCTCTCAGCCGACAGTAACGCAACGTCCTCGATCTAGAAATCACCGACTCACAAGAATCGATCAACAATCACCTTCACGCGCTGTTTCATCCCGTTCTTTCCCCGGATTGTCCCATCATGTTCAATTGCATGCTCGACGCTATGCTTCTCGACACGAAGCACCTCCTCGCCTGCATCATACGCAACGTCAAACCCGCTCTGCTCAAGTCGCTCTGCAATCTCCGGGAATTCCTTGGGTAACGCTACCTCTTCCTCCGTACCTGTCTCGTCACGTTGAGTGCTCGCGGTCGCTTCGCTAGCAGGGGCTAGCCGGGATTCTGGAAAGCCGTATTGATGGACACCGTTCTCACGAATCCCCTCAAACAGATCCGCCGGCTCGGCCTCCAGCCAGCCATCCCAGTACTCGTCCAACGCAGTCTCAAACGCCACCACGACTAACTGCGTGTCTGTTGGATACTCTGGGTTCGTCTCGGCTGTGGTCGTTGTGCCCTCGCTCGTTTGGAACTCCCAGTCAGCGATTGTCTTCTCTGCCGGTCGCCATACGACAACTGCCTGATTGGGATCGTCATCCTCGACATCAATCACGCGCTCCCCCACCGACAGTTGTGTCGTGTTTCCCTCACCCATACCGCCATCTTCGATACTCTCCTAAAAAAATTATCTGCTCAAAATAGCACTTGACTCTCTCTCCTGAGCGACAGTGATCCAGGAGGCACAGACCGATTGATTTGGGGAGCGTTGTTCCACTGCTCACTGCAGTGAGACGGTGAGCCACTCATAATTAGCGTAGCGAATCAGCGTTACTGGGGCGCTGGGCTTGGTTGATTTCCGGGAGTGGTGATCTACGCTCCCTCCGAAAGTCTTGGTCCTGATCCGCCAGTCCCCTCCTGTTTCAGTAGGCCCTAGAACGATGTCTTGAGCAGAAGGGTCCTCTGGGATGGAGTCCCCAGCTAATCCAGTCCCAGAGGGGTGGCCAAATGTCGGAATGGGCGCTCTCTACCGCTCTGTGGCCGCTCTCCGCTGAACGACCAGATATTATCTATGAAATGGTCGTCCTTAGTAATTAGCCAATTGAAAACATATCGCTATCAGTTCCACACGTACATAATCCCGTCATCAGTGAAATAAGTTCGTCAACAGAATAAACGCTCCACTACGTGAGAGTACTTTCCGAAGGCACAGTTCCACTCTGGTAACCTCGGCCAGGTAACCGAGTTTCCTACTTGTCACTGGTCTGTAC
>QNGA01000014.1 GCA_003298465.1 halophilic archaeon
GTCCGCTCACGCTCCCAACATTCAAGATTCGCCGTCTCTAACGTCTCGCTGAGCAGTTCTTGGTTGAGCATAGACACCAAAACCACGGAACTGCTCGCTTCTCAAACTGGCCTAACTAGACAGTGCCCGTCTCTCACCTATGTTTTATACTTTCTATAAAGTAAATTATATAAATGTCTTCATTCAAATTTTGTCTATTCAACACACTATTTGTCCGACATATCTACAGGTGTAGATTACAACTTTAAACGGAAGTAGAACCGCACCGGGAGGGTCGCCAAGGAATATGCGCGAAAGTGCCAGGTAAAAATCATCACATCGGTGCTCTCTGAGAGACGCTGACTTATCAGGTGAACCAGCAATAAGCCGGAACAATCCACACATGGATATCCAGGATCAATTTTCCGAGCAACCCATGTCCACTGGTGTAAGCCATTCTTATCCGCCTCGGATGCTACGGGCATTTACGGAATCTACTCGCAACCACGTGTACTCGCTCTCCAATGATGGAGGGAACAATAAACATTGAAGATAGTCTCAAAAGATCATTTCTCTCTGTCCCGTCCAGAGAAGTTTCCTTCTATGTGCCCCCGCTTCCGTCGGACAGTGACAGATCGTCCGGCATAGCGAGCTGAAGATAGGGCGTTAACTGATCAGCCATCTCTAAGAGGGTGACCGTTTCATCATCGATATCATATCGGATGATCTCCGCGTCAGCCAATTGTGGCAAATGGTGGTGGTGGAGACCAGTGAGAATACGCTCGTATTGGTCGGATGTTGGTTGATTTTCCCAGAGCGCGATTTGTTCGGCTAGTTCACTCAGCGAGACCGCACCCACTTTCTGTGAGAGATAATGAAGCGTGTATCGACGTCGATCATGGTCTAGCAGTTCAAAGATGGTTGTCGGAGAAAGAATGTCAGTGTCGGTACTATCTACAGATGATCCAGGTGTTCTGGTCGTTTTCATTGGTTGGTCCTCTCTTGAGCCGTTGCATCAATCGGTGTTTCACGATCGTTACGTTGGCTGTAGGGTAGCCTACTGTCTATGGGGTGGAGCAATTACTTAAACACTATAGTAATCTATATGCAATGTTCAAATATTGCATCTAACGCTACAATCGATATCATTACTACGCTTTGCAGGCAGCCTTACTCCTCAATGAATTCTAGGTCATCTACTGAATGCTTCTCAGAGCGACGTTTGGTGATGTGGATCGTCCAGTCTGGTGCGGCGTCAACTGACAAACCTATCTCCCATGTCCCCTCGACAGCTGCACCGTTTGCGAATGCTTCTAAGAGGAGTGCTTTCAGATCTTGCTCAAATGCAACTGTTGCTTCGCTTTCTTTTGGGAGGGAATCATTTGTGTCCATTATCAGTCTGTGGCAAGCTGTTGAAGATTTTGGTCCTCAACTCTACATCGGCAAAAGGTGCTACACAGATATACCGATATCGGCGCGGCCGGAATTCTCTCGCTGGTTAAAGATAGACGTGCGCTACCCGTCAGCGAAAGTTTTACTAGCCGTCAACACACATCTTAGTATAAGTCCACAGGAGTAATCTTGTAAGCCAGTGTATAGGGAGAGAGTCAATCCTTGGAAGCAGTTCCCAGCATGGACCGAAGCGGCCGACTGTAACGAGGTTCTCCGTGGAAAAATGCTGGATCGCGGCTCTGGTCGTGTCTGGCAAGTCCGAAAGGGTTCGGGTCGACCTACGGCAACGCTGGAAGTTTCAGGGCTCGGCTGGCGGAGTGCGACCGTCAGACTCATGGGTAGGTCGCTCAGTCTGGTAGAGCGCCTGCTTTGAAAGCAGGTGGCGTCAAGCCTCCAGGGTTCGAATCCCTGTCTACCCGCTCTCAATTGCTAACCCTTACTCTTCGCTATCCTCAATCAGCTGCCAGATGACATCTTCATACGTCTCCCCACGCGCTTTGCGTGAGTGCAGCTCATCAGCCAATTCGTGAGAAACGCTGATACTGGTCCGATCAGCCATGTCGCTGGCACTACTTCACCAAGTCTGATAAGACTATTCGATGCCTATATGAAGAGTACTATTCAAGCCATAATTTCATACTCCTTCAGTTATAAACTATGGTATGTAAAAGGAGTAGTAAACGATCGTTGAAACCCGACTCCTCGCCGACATCAAGACAATCGGCCACGGCGTGTTGCACGTCCTCACGGCCAACCCAGAGAGTGCAGTAGGCACCTTTCGGCGAAAACTTGAACAGGCTTACAACAATTTGATGAACGACTAGGCAGTCTACGATAACCTCCGCACCCTTTCTGTAGTCCTCCACTTAATGGACCTATGTTGTGAAGTCCATAGCTTTATCCCTATGGAGCTACTACCATAGGGTGACGGATGGCGTCCTACACCACCATCGAAGACTGGCAGGATGTCGAAGATGGCTACGTCGTCAACGTGACCATCCGCCAAACGGAGGATGCAAAGTACCCGTGCGGATGGGACTACAGCCTGCACCTCGGGGAAGTCGGCGGCGACACCATCCTTCGCTACGACAACGCCCACGAACGGACAAAAGGCCACGAGCGCCACACTCGGACCGGTGTCGAAACCATCGAGTTTCCGGGAATGCTAACGCTCTATGACCGGTTTACACAAGAAACCGAGACGATGTCGCCCGTCCCGTGGGACTGGCCGGAGTAGGATGCCTCTCGGAGGTACACACCATGCCCACGCTCAAAGTTACCGTCGGCGAACGCGACCGCCTCGACCAGCGCACGCGTAGCCGCATCAAGGCCGCCCAGGAGGGCAACGATCTGGATGACGCCCAGCCAGTGCTGAACTTCGGCTCATATGCAGAACTCAGTCGGCTTCTCAGCCCGAAGAACCTGGAACTGTTGGAGGCAATCGCCGAACACGCCCCCGAAAGTATCCGTGCAGCCGCCGAACTGGTGGATCGGGACTACAAGCAGGTTCACCGGAACCTCTCTGAACTCGAAGATATCGGCGTCATCACGTTCGAGGGGGGTGGATCGGGCCAGGCGAAAAAGCCGACACTGGCCTACGACGGTCTCGAAATCGACATTCCGTTTGCGGGATCGAACCAGAGTACCGGTGCAGCCGCACCGTGACAGGTATCCACGATACCTTTGACTGGCAATTACGAACTCTCGGGCGATACCGTAACTGTAGTTCCATATCTGATTTCTTCGGTGTACCGGTCGCTCATAGGTTAGTAGACCATACTAACATTTAGTCCCCTCCAATTTATCGGGACACAGCAGTAACTCAGATCTATGAGCGACGCAGGCATGGCAAATCTCTCAGTCGGTGACCGTGTGATCGATACGGAGGACGACGATCCAAACCAGGCAGTTGTCGTGTGGTGCCCGTCAGAGAAGACGATTGCTGACTGGGAGTTCCAAACGAGCGAGGGCATGATGACCACAGCAGAAACCAACCCAGAGTATTCAGCCGACGCGCAATTAGTAGTTGTGTCGTTCGAGGACGACCTGAATGGGTATTGGGAGGGATGGCAAGACGTTGAAACAGGCGATCTATTTGAGGGCGTGCGCGAGAATGGCGTTCACCAGTATGGATTTCCCGAGTCACGGCTGCAACATGCCGACGAGGCGACCGAGACCACTGAAAGCGACGATCCGGGAGAAGAGGAAACAGTAGCGTTACCCGAGGAATTTCCGGAGATTGCGGAGCGGTTGGAACAGAGTGAGTATGATGTCGAGTATGATACGAGCGAGGAGGTATTGCGGGTTGAAAAGCATGGGGTTGAGCATGCAGTCGAGCATGATGGGACAGTGCGGGGCGAGAGTGGGATCAAACAGCGTGTGACGGAGATTGTTGACCGATTCTTGTGAGTCGGTGATCCGATAGAGCGGGTTGTGTTGCTGTAGATTACAGGCGATTGTGATGTGATAGACTGCCAAATTGAGGATTCAAGAGCGTGGTTGTCAGGCTGGGAAGGATTCTTGGTCGAGATACTGCTGCTCCCAGTCGCTGCGTGCAGTGATCTCTCGTTGGCCTCGTTGGGTGAGCGTATAGGAGTTCGTTCGACGGTCTACCTCGCCCTTCTCGACCAGTCCTTTGTCGACGAGTGTATCCAGGTTGGGATACAGGCGTCCATGGTGGATTTCCGTCTCGTAGTAGCCTTCAAGTTTGTCTTTGATCGCGAGGCCGTGTGGGTCGTCTAAGCCGTTGACGACGTACAGCAGGTCACGTTGGAAGCCAGTCAGATCGTGCATTGGTCTCCGACTAGAGAATGTAACTCACCTATTAAACTCCTTTTGGCATATTGAAATTCAGCGGGATTGATGAGTTGAGAGCGTGTGATCTGTTGACCGTCGCTTAGCTGAACGATTGCAAGCAGACCTCCTCATGCTTCGAGAGAAACTGCTCGATCTTAGTCTCGCGCCAGCCAAGCGGCGACAATACGCTTGATCCCGCACGCACCAACAATTCGTGATAATCTTCGGTATCGTACGTGGCCGGCTCTTCGACTGCAAGCGCGGCCCGATCACGCGACTGCTTGTTGTCATCAACAACAACATACGAAACGTCCTGGCCAGGTGCTCGCGTCAGGCCGAGATCTGTAGCGCGATCAAGCGCCGCGACGCTTTGTGTCGACTGCGTATAGGCATCGCGTGGCTTCGACACCCGCTTCGTAATCACGAGATCCGCTGGATCGACAGCACCTCGCCGAAGCCGGTCAAGCCATGACTGCAGTTCAGTACACACTGCTTCCGGATCACGGCTGGCATCAAGTTCGGCGATGAGCGCTTTCTGTGTCTGTTCGATGAACGGTGGCGTGCTTCGCTGGCGACACTCGATCCCGCGATACTTGTACTCGTCGCAGCTGGCTTCTTTCCCGAAATACTTCGTCAACGCTCCGGCGTCCGAATCGCGGAGTGGGACAAAGGCAATCCAGTCATAGTGGGCTTCGTGCTCCAGCTGAATCTCAACCTGCTCGGAGATGCGCTTAGTGAGTGTCTCGAGCGACGTTTGCTCGTCTTCATCGCGGGGTGTCACCCAGACACTGTCGACGATGCCGTGAACGACCTGCCAGCCGTTCTCCTCAAGTATCGCTTTCGCTTCCAGCAGGATCTCACGGGCATAGGCATTGATTGCCTCGTGGCATTCGATCCGGCCGAATTTCGCGTTCGAGAACCCCTGGTAGCCGAAACACGACACAAGAATCCACTTGATCGCGTTCGACCGGCCTTCAAGTGCTTCCCGTCGATCGTCGTCCTTTGTTTCGCGAAGCTCAGCTTTGATCGCGTCACGATCCTCGATAAGCGGCTCAAGCACATCCGGGAGGTAGCCGCGCTCGTTACAGATACTGTAGTCGAGACCAGGTACATCTGCGCGATCGTGGCAGTCACACCGGATCTTCTCTGGACTGACGTTCCGCGTGACGATGATGTTCGGATACAGCGACGAGAAGTCGAGTTCGTGGACGTCTTCATGGAGTCCGACCTTTGGAGCGAACGTGAACCCGCCACGGTCAGCGTCGTGGAGTTGGCGCATTGTTTTGAATTGCTCGTGGCGCCACGACCGCCATGGAACCAGCACATCTCGCTCGCGTGCTTCTCGAATTTGAATCGCAGTCAGGATACTCCCGATCGACGACCACGAGAGTTCCTGTAAGGGCTTCCAGGAGCGTTCGACGAGATCGAGACAGCCGTCGAGGTTCGTCTGGTTCCACATGAACGTGTTCGACTGGTCAACGATCACACGTCCGGGAACGTTGTAGCGGGCGGGTGAGTGGCCGACTTGCCCATAGCTTTCGTAGGTTGATTCCCCCGCGAGTTGCTCCCAGCCAGACAGGCGTCCAAGTTCGAACTCCATATCATAGCGTTCTGCCTGTTGGTATAGTGCAGGGACGACATCGCTCGTGTTTAGCATGAGCACGTTTGGATTAGTACGCTCAAGCTGAGCGCGAATTGTTTCGAGTACTGCCCTACCGTTTCCGGAAGTGTGGTCGTCGTCGATCGTACACTCGGTGATGGTGTTACTGGCGAGCTCCGACTCTGGCACGGACAGCTCTAAGCACTCCAGTTCGCGTTTGGGGAGCGGGGTGAGACCGGTTTCGAGACAGTAGCGAAATTCCCGGGAGAAGTCGACATTGTAGCAGCGGTACGTGGCTGGATCAGCCTACTGACGGACGGTTCGGGCGATTGTCGTGACTGCATCGAGGTCGACGACGTTGATTTTGAGAACAGGGGCTGGATCATGGCGGAACGAGATCCGTTCGTCGACAACCTCCGTCCATTTGACGGCAGGATGATCGCTGACTGCCGGCTGAATCTCAGGGATCGACCCCTCTCCATGTGCAGAGACGTACAGCGATGGGGTGTACGTATCGTCGACTGTGCAGTCGGCGCCGTCGTCGGTGAGCGACCATCGGAGGATGTCGCCATCGCGATAGTCGAGCGTGTACACCATCCATTTACTCGCCGGCGTTGAGATCGTCTTCAAGGGCGTCGAGGCGCTCTTCAAGATCGTCGAGCTGTCGCTGGTGCGCCAGCATGATCGACATGAGGATAGCGATCTCAACTGGTTGGTGGTTCTGCATCCCCCCGGCGTCGGCGTATCCGCGGGTATGTTCGAATAGGCGGTCGAATGCTGCCTGATCCTCATGGCGGAGTGCTCGCCGATAGTCAGCCCATCGGTCCTCCATCGCCCGCACCAGCTCGCGATACGTTGGGTTAGTTCGACCCATGGACGGTCACCCCCTGGGTTGCTGTCGACGCAAGTGCTGGATGGCGAGCGGTCAGCACGTACTGCCAGTACGCCAGCGTCGTCTGGAACAAGTCCACTCTTCCGGTCGTGAGATCGTCTCCTTCGAACAGCGGTATCCCTGGGTCGAGCATTGGTAAGTCCGGCTGTCGAGTCTGGTCCAGCATCACATATAGACGTACGTGAACCTCCCTTCATAGGCTCGACTGGGTTATTTCCAGTGCTTCCGATACAGTGAAACTCTGGTGTTCTCGTACCGAATCAGAAGAATTCTCGGTGGCGGTGTGGGAGGAGCATTTCCCTCTCAACCCCGCTTTAGCACGTTACTCGTCTCTTCATCAGGGGTGGTGGGGGAACGGAGATCGAGACAGCACTTCTGTCCATTCTTGCTTTCCGATTCTTGGTTCCGAAAGCATCCACCATTTCTTAGCTCCACGGACAACTCTTGGCGTCAGTGCTGAGAGCGTGACTGTCCCCACAATGAATTGTGGGACAATTGTTCCAAGCGAAATCAGTCGCACGCTCGTTACACGGCAGCCAGATTCGAAGAGGTGTTTAAATTAACAAAGAAGTAAACAAAACAATCTGACCATACAAAGTAAGTAAAATACACGAAACAGATATAAAAGCGCAAGCTTGGGGAATACTCACTGAGGATGCGCAGCCACAGATAGCTTTGAAACGATTGAGTTAGTATAATATGATAGCACCGCTGAACTGAATTCCACGGTGTCACCCGTGGATGATCAGCGAGCGGTGTATCCTCCGTCGACTGCCAAGCTGTGTCCCGTAATCCATTCTGCTCGCGGTCCGGCGAGAAATGTGCAGGCATCCGCGACGTCCTGTGGTTTGCCAAGACGCGGCCATGGGGTAACCTCGTTCAGTTGCTCCCAGAATTCGGGGTCCTCAAAGTATTCACGTGTCATCGCAGTCGATATCCAGCCGGGACACACCGCATTGACGTTGATCTCGTGGGGCGCACAATCTAGCGCAGTGGCGCGGGTGAAGTTCACTACACCACCCTTGGAGGCCGAATAGGCTGGTTCCGCCTCTAACCCAACTAGGCCACCAACCGATGCAATATTGATGACGCTCCCGCCCTCATCTTGTTCAACAAGCTGTTCGACCGCCTCTTTGGTGCCATTCCAGACACCTGTAAGGTTGACCGCGATGGTCTTCTCCCATTCTTCCTGCGTTGTCTCAGTGATATCGACGAGACGAGTGAAAACGCCTGCGTTGTTTACCATGATGTCCAGCTGTCCGAACTCGTCGACGGCCGTGTCAACCGCGGCCCGAACCTGCTCGCGCTCGGTAACGTCACATTCGACGAAGACCGTATCGCCACCGTTTTCCTCGATCATTTCGTGCGTTGCAAGGTCGCTCTGGTCTTCGTATCCCTTCTCCCGCGGGTCATCGATGATATCCGCACAGACGACCGCTGCGCCTTCGTCGGCGAACGTCTTTGCGATTGCTCGACCGTTACCCGAGCTCGCTCCGGTGACGATTGCTGTCTGATCTGAAAGTAAGTTTGTCATTTGCTTACCTTGTTTTGTGTTCGTTCATTCACAGATCCTTTGTGTGTGCATAGACAAGCGAGTGCCCGCCATCGACAACGTGGCACTGTCCGGTGATGAATTCCGATTCATCCGATGCGAGGAAGACCGCCAATTTCGCGACGTCGTCCCGACTTACCCATCGGTCTCCAAGTGGCGTCGTATCGACGACGTGCTGCTGGAACTCCTCTATCTCGTAGAGATTCGCGGTGAGTGCAGTCGGTGCGAATCCGGGACAGATAGCGTTCGCACGAACCCCGTCAGGACCATACTCGGTAGCTAGTGTCTCCGTGATCTGCTTGGCAGCACCTTTCGATGCATTGTACGCGAGTTGGTCCTGCCAGCCGTACAAGCCCGCAGTTGAGACGAGATTGATGACGTTCCCGCCCTCATCCTGCTCTAGGAACTGCGTGACGGCGTGTTTCGACCCGTTCCAGACGCCCTTGGCGTTCACCTCGAGTGCTTTCTCAAAGTCTTCGTCGGGGCGTTCGTGGAGACGGCCGTTCGGCGGGTAGATTCCCGCATTGTTCATCATAATGTCAAGCTTCGAGTACTCGTCGACACACTGTTCGACAAGACCGGCGACGGCGTCTGGATCAGTGACGTCACACTCGACGTACATCGCCTCGCCACCATCCTGTTCAATCATCTCTGGCGTCGAAAGGTCGGAGTCGTCTTCATAACCGCCTTCCCGAGGCGTTTCTCGAATATCGGAACAGACAACCGACGCTCCTTCATTGGCGAAGTACTGCGATATCTTTCGTCCGAATCCTGAACTCGCCCCAGTAACGATGGCGACCTGGTCCTGTAATCTACTGGCCATTTGTTTCCTCCAGCATATGTTCGACGAACCAGTCGCGGGCAGGGCCACTTGACTCTTCGAACTTTTCGACGTAGGCATCGAAGTGACCACCGTCGAGCGTAACGATATCCTTCGGTTCGCGTGCCTCCTCATAGGCATCGAAGGCCTTGTCGGCGACGGCAAGGTGGTCCTGCTCCGCGATTATCATCAAGAGCGGCGTCGGACTGATACGATCGATATAGTTAATCGGTGCGTACTCACGGAGCATCTCGACCGTCTTGAGCGTGACTTTATTCTCCCAATTCGGGGCGCGCTCTTCTTTCGTCTCCATGAACCACTCGTAAGAGTCCTGCGTCGGCAATGCCGCATCCCCGAGTAAGTCCTCAGATACGACGGGAACCATCTCTGGCTCCTCGCCCTGGAACCGGGCGAGTCTATCTTGGTCGAACTGATCTTCAAACTGACCCATGATGTCCGATCGGACGAGCCGCCGAACGTTATGGTACCCATCGGTAACCGGCACCTGCGATACGACAGCGTCAACCCGATTCTCGAAAGCAGCCACGGTTAGCACATGGCCACCGCTGTAACTCGACCCCCAGATGCCGATACGGTCGTCGTCGACTTCGTCACGGGTGATCGCGTATGTGATCGCATGCCGGTAGTCCCGTACCTGTTGCCACGGATCAATCTCGTAGCGGGGTTCGCCCTCGCTTTCGCCGAAGTTCCGGTTGTCGAAAACGAGTGCTCCTAGGCCAGCGTCACTAAATACCTCGGCGTACTTATCAAGGTACATCTCCTTGACCGCCGAGAATCCATGAGCCATCACAATGGTCGGGACCGGTTCATCGGCGTCATCTGGTGTGTAGAGCCATCCACGAAGCGTGTCCCCTTCCGCTTCGAATTCAATGTCTTCTCGCATTGCGCCAAATCCTACAATTAACAGCACTATCGTTAATCACACATTACTCGGATTTGTACGTCTGAATAGAATCACGATGTAAACGGCCGCAGTTGGGGAGTTGACACCGCGAACGTCACTATCGTGATCGATCAACTGGCAGACCTCGACACAGGGATGCTCACGCCCGCTGGGTTCGCGGTTGGCGTCGGCGGGATCTACGTGCATTTGGCCGGGGACATCATTACCACAAGCGGCATTCGCCCGTTTCTGCCGTTTTCACGCCAGTGTGTAGCGGTGGCGGATGGTACGCACTGTGCCGCCTAAGAAGGACGGTCTAACGATTCAGCTCGAAGAACACGGGACAGTACCAATGACTGGCCACTGGCAAACGTATGCGGTGGGCAACTCGCCGATTACTCGAAATTGTTCCGACCATCGGCATTGGACGGCTCCATTTCGGTGACGCGGACTTCCTCGCCCACGTAGTAGATCTCCCCGCAGTTGTAGAGTACCTCAAGCACATTGTCAAGTGCGGCCTCAGAAAATCCCTCTTCATCGGCGAGCACCGTCCGCGCTTCCTGTGTCGGAATTCCGTTGTGCTCACCATCGCTTGCAGCCACCGCTCGCCGAAGCGTGTCGAGCGCGTCGCGAGCATAGGCTGGGACCCGGCGATCGTCCATGTCGTAGTCACTTCTTCGATTTGTCTTGGTATGAATGTCACGTTCGCCGTCCACCTGACGCTCACAGCATGGCTATCGTATCACGGAGCAGGTCCACAGACGCTCTCTCAGCTGCTGTACACTAATCTACTGCATCAGTAGCAGTATAATTCCGTTGTCGGGAGTGATTTCCCATTGAGATCACGGATGCTTCAGCCGTCAAGGACGGGCGTCTGCCCCGACGGGTCCGCGACGAATACAGAAAGAAATTGTGAGTCGGCTTCATCACGATACTTGGAGAGATGAGCGAGTTTTGGAGAGGACACCGAGAAGAGCTCAGAAGGGTAACCAAGTGAATAGGCCATTCACACAAGAAGCTAGGCCATCGGTCTGTCTATTGAGCAAGGCAGAGGCGACGATGCCAATCGTCAAAAGGCCGACGCCAGCGATCACTATTTTGCTATATGAACTGCCTCTATTTCTGGAATAGGTCGTCTTAGTCCTCGAATTCAGCTTCCAGCCGACACCGACCATCAATCCACCTAAAATGCCAATGAGTTGAGCGAGAATTATTGCTCCCTCCGCTGCTTGGTCGATCATTGAAACATCGCTCGGACAAGAGCCGAGAATCGTGGAAATCCAGCCGGAAAACGCGACTGCAAGCATTCCGATTACTGCGGCAATCACGAGCCCTTCGTCTTCGCCGGCAGACATCATGTTGTATTCGAGTATAGGCAGATATAAGTTTAGCTGTTAAAGCGCAGTATATCACAGACTACCAGCGGGCAAAGTGTATCTTTTCACCGCGCGTATTAAACCCTGGCCAGCATTCGCCCGCGAACAGAAGTGTAGCACGGCGATTAGCTACATTGCCAAGCTCGCGGATGGATCTTCGGCCGTCTCGAAGAATATGATGGTTAGTAGCGGCTACTAACGTTAACAACCCTTATCATCTTGGACGATTATGCTGTAATTAGAGACACAGCGCGCTCTTGGGCGCCAGCACTCCGGTCTGAGTGAAGGCGCCGGGTGATAGTAGCACCCAGCGCTGGGTCTCTGTGAGCCAAGACCCATGACTGACAACGAGCGCAGTACTCAAGATTCTAGTGGAGTGTCGACAACTAGACGTACGTTTCTCGCCGGCGGTGCGGCTGCCGCAGTGGCGTCGACCGCTGGATGCACGGGCGGGGCTCGCGTCCCATCATCGGGAAACAACACGAACGCAAGCGGTAGCTTCCAGGCGGTGAACCCCGAACAGTTCGCGAGCGCGTTCGGCGAGGTCGTGAATATGGTCGAGGCGGGCGCGGATCCGAACGGCAAGCAGGACGTCGTCCCGGTAATCGAGCGCGAGCTGTCGAACGACACGCTACTGTACTTCCCGCCCGGCACGTACAAGATGAACTCGCAGGTCGCCCGACGTGGCGGCCGCAACATCGGGATTATCGGCAAGAACGCAGTGCTGACCCACGGCACAGTCGAGGACATCGAGGGGTTCGAGGTGACGGAAGGCGAGTTCTCGGGAAAGGCACAGCACTTCAAGATCGGCAGCAGTGACTCGCTCCATCACGGCAAGTTTGTCTTCGGCGGGTTCACGGCCGACTGGCGCGGCGAGAACACGGGGATGCAGATTCTCAACCATCAGACGACGGGGACGTCTGAGATTCGAGCGGTCAAGCAGGTTGGGATGCACGATCTCGGCTGTCAGGGGCCGATGCGACTGAACCCGGCGACCGACGACGCGAAGATCCGAGCGCAGAATCTCGACTTTCGCGCTGGCGGCCAGACCTACCAGAAGACGATCAACGAGCGGAACGCCGACCCGTACGGAAACGCAGGCTGGGGGCGGTCGTGGGCGACAACCGGCATCGCCGACCACCCACACATGCATGGCCTCCTGCGGGTCGAGAACGCGTACGTCGGCGGCTGGCCGGATAACGGCATCTACACGGTCGGCGGCGGCCAGTCGAAGGCGGGGACAGTCGAGATCGTGAATTGTGTGGTGGCGAACTCCCATCCGTCGAATATCCGCATTGGCGGCGTCAATTCGAAGATCAAGGGATGCACTGTGATCGTCAACAAGCAGTTCGGGAAATACTACTTCGAGCAGCGGCCGGTCCGCCTGGATCACGGCAGCTGTAGCGTCGAGGACACCCGGATCATCCAGAAGAATCCGACCGGCTGGTCGCTAACAGTGCTGCATGGCGTGACACGAGCACGGCTGAAGAATCTCCGAATCACGATCCACGATCAGCCGACGCCGGCGCTGATTATCTCGCCGGGAGCGGACCGCGTTCGCGTTCAGGACGTGTCGATCCAGACGCCGGGCTGGCAGGCGATGGAGCCACTCTTGATTCAGAGCGGTGGCGCGAAGATGTCGAATATTCGTATTGACGGGGAGAAGATAACGTGAGCGTTCCGTTTTCGGAAAAGTATCCCGTCTGCGGACGGGACGCATAGTCTGCACCCAACTAAGGGCAGGCCAAGCAACAGGAGAGAGGGCAACTGAAAACTCTATTGAACGACTGAAGAGCTGTTTCACCCATAAACAGCACGTTTGCCATACTGAGCGGCGAGGTAGAGCGTGATAATCATCAGGATGAGGGCAGCCGTGGTTCCGATTTGGTTGACTAGGAGGACTGGCACGATGAGAGCGACGATGAACGCGACGAAGTACTTCGCGAAGCCAATAACAATTCCGGTGATCGACTTTCGAGTCATTGGCTTAGTTGTTGTTATTGTTGTTATTATTATTGTTGCTATTGTTGTTGTGGTTAACGAACTTTGAGCAGTTGGCGAGGAGTTCGTCATAAACAGCAGCGAGGTCGTCGTCTTGAGGGCGTGGGTTTAACACTGGTTCCTCTTCCGGGTTGAGTGCGATAACGATGCGTGCGGCGACTTGATAGATATCGCCGTGATTGAGATCATAATCGTCGGCGATGTCTTTCACTGCACCATGTAGGATATGGTCGACATAGAAGTGAGGGCGCGTTCCGTCTGGATCATTTGAATCTGGCATAGCGACATGAGTTAGTTCCTTAATAATAGTTGTTTGGGTGTGTAGTCTAATAGACCTTACACCCAAAATTTATACTAGTAGAACTAGTATGATTGAACTAGATGACGAGGTGCTGCGGCGCTGATGACTCCGACTCCAATCCAACCTACTAACCATGTTCGAAACGCTCATTCCTGACCGAATTAGGGAAGTAGGAGAATTAATAGAAAATCGTATTAACACTGTCGAGAGTCGTGTCATCGACTCGCTTTCGCTCCGGCAGGCGAAGGCTCTCGCCGTCGGCATTCCCAGCATTACGACGCTTTCCGTCCCAGCAGCCGCGCAGAGCGTCAGCGAAGTCGGATCCGCCATGTGTCAGTCTGGTGTCGGTCAGCTGCTCGGCTTCGTGTTCATCGGCGCGGCGATGTACTACCTCGGCAAGTCGATACTTATGGGCATGAGCGCTCTCGACAAGATGAATTCAACCAACCAGCAGGAGGCACGCGAGGGAAAGGACAAACTCAGCTCCACCGGCTCGACGGCGGCAGCGGCGTTCGTCCCCGCTATCGCTGGCGGCGTGTTCGAGCTCGCTGGCATCAACACGATCTCGTGTCTCACTCCGCAGAGTTGGAGTATCGTCGGGACGGTCGTCCCGATACTCCCGTACTAATCTTCGAGTGATTCTTTTATGCCGCCAAACTCGACACAGAACAACTCGACGAGCGCCGACACTCACTGGATCAGCGATGGCAACGCCGGTGGCGGCGGAAATACGCTTGGTTTCGGTATCGACCCTGGAAAGATAGCGACAAAGGCCTTTGAGGGGTTTGTTAAGTCGCTATTTAAAGGCGCCGTCGACCTCATCAATGGGTTCAACAAGATTATTTTCGGCATTGACGTGCCGGGAAATCCTCGGTCAATAACATCGTGGGGACCACCCAAGACCGGTCTCTGGACCGGTGCGTGGGACCTCTACTGGGCGCTTGCTCCGCTCGCATTCATCGCGCTTATCTATCAGGCGATGGAGGCGACCGGCGGCCCCGAGCGAGAGACCGAACAGAAACTCGGCGAGATCGTCAAGTGCGCTCTCATGATTCTCGTCGGCTGGCCGATCGCTATCGGTGGGCTGCATCTCGCCGACGGTATCGCGATGGCGTTCGTGCCGAATGGAGGGAAATTCTTCGCAACGGGCGGGAACCTTGCGAAACTCGGTCTCGGGGGCGTGGTCGGGGCGGCCGCGCTCTTCTTCGAGACGTCGATGGCGCTGGCGGCGCTTGTCATTGTCCTCGTCGAGCGCATCGTGCTTATTGGCGCGGTCGCAAGTTGGCCGGTGTGGTGGGGGTTCCGACCGAGCGATAACGGATTCACGAACTCCGCATCCGGCATCGGACTGTCAGCCTACCTCGGCGTCGCCGGTGCGAAAGTCTTCCAGAGCACGCTCGCGTTCCTTGTGTACAAATCGGACTGGTCGATTGCTGGCAATGGCTCGGCATTCATCAATATTGTTGCGTCGGGCGTCGCCCTCGGCGTCGTCTTCATCGGCATTCCCTACGTCGTTGCGCGAAATTTCGTCCCCGAGGCGATGACCGTTCTAGGAACGCCGGCGGTCGACGTCGCCGACGACTTTGCCGAGAGCAACCGCGAGGCGGCGAAAGAAACGACGAAGGACTACGCCTCGTCCGCTCGCTCCTACGTAAGCAGCCGTCTCAACGACTCACCGATTCCGACCCAGTCGTCGACGTCGTCAAACTCAGAGACCAACGTCGCTTCCAATCAGAGCACGTCTGACACGACTGATACGCCAAACTCCGACTCGTCGAACGGGTCGGACGCCTCGACTATGACACGCGCTCGTCGTATCGCTTCCCGGCGTCGTGAACGTCGTCCAGACGACTAATCGATTTTCCCCCTTCCCCGCTTATGACACGTAACAACGATACCACAGACGAATCGATTGACAAGGATCCCGGCCAACTCGTGCCGCCGCGCGTCGATACGTCGCCCGAAGTTCTTGGGTCGATGACTGTCGACGATGTCAAGGCGACCGCGCCGGCGGGCATCAGTTTCATCGGCGGCGGTGTCGGCCTGCTTACGGGCAACGCTGCAGTCATGGCCGCCGGATTCGGAGGCGGCGTACTACTCGGTGCTGGCGGCCTCGGAATGCGGATCACCAACCGCTGGTATACATCGCCGCGCGAACGACTTTCAGCGTGGCGTGACCACCTCTCACGACGCCATGACGATGACACCGACGTCAATACCGACGTCGCGGGCGTAGTCGATGTGACTCGTCGCGGATTCGTGAAGATGGCTGATGGTCGGTACGTCGCGCCGATACCTGTCAAAGGCCGTAATACGGCGAAGATGGACGCTGACGAGCGTCATCAGCTAGCAGCGGCGCTTTCCCAGGCGATTGACGAGCAAATCCATGACATACCGTTCCGAATCTACTCGACGACCCGTGAGGCGGACGTCGACGACGTGACCAAGCGATACGAGGATGTAGCGCTCGACCCGTCGACGTCCGATGCGCAGACGGACGTGCTGTTCGACATCATTGATTGGATGACCGAGCAGTCTGCGCCATCGTGGGACACTCGCGAGTGGCGGCACTACGTTGTCGTCGAGGCGGACGCCAACGCGGTCCTCGCAAACACTGACCCAAGTATCCTGTCGATGATGAACCCGCTTGCCGACACTGGCACCGAGTCGGTCGACGACAACCAGATAGAGTCGGAGCTACGCGACCGCGTCGACACCGTTGCGAATGCTATCGAATCTGTCCCCGGCCTCGACACGGCCGCGCCGACGCCCGCCGAATCGCTCGACGTTATCCGCGACTACTGGGGCCACGACGAGCCGCTCTCCGAGCAGCTTGTCGACGAAGTTGTCGCCGGCATCGCCAACGCTGGTCGCGTCACAGCGACCGACTGGACGCCGCGCAAAGGATGGGTCGACGTCGGCGGCGAGTACGCCAAAGCAATGTGGCTGTCGGAGTACCCGACCGAACCGGCGAGTCTCTGGCTCAAACGACTCTGCACGCTCCGGGGCGTCGACGTCGACCTCTGCGTGAACGTCGACCCGGAAACGATGGACAAGGCAATTCACGAAGCTGGCAAACAGGCGGCGAATGTCGGGGCGGAGAACGACCAGCGCGCCGAGGAGCAGGATATCAGCGCGATGGATACTGAGAACGCGAGTGACGCCTATCGCAAGGTTCGTGCGCTACTGCAGGAGACGCCGAGCCAAGCGTGGCAGATGAGTACTTACGTTGTCGTCCGCGCGACAGACAGAGACGCACTCGACGCCGCTCGCAACGAGATGGCGGACATGTCGTTCGACAATGTCGACGCCGCGAAACACGAGGCGCTAGCGGACGCTGAGGACGAGGTCCGAGAGACGCTGTCGCGGTCGCCGGTGAACGCGACGCCGATTACACCGTCGATAGCACAAGAGATGGCGTTCCGTGCCGCGTCGCCGTTCACACGCGACGTCTGGGACGACGAGACGGAGGTTGACAAGAAACGGCGCGTGCCGGGCGCTGTCATCGGGTCCATGTTCCCGTTTGCGACCGCTAATCTTCGCGAGGACAACGGCATGGACTGGGGCCGCAACGAGGAAAACGGTAGTCTGCTCCGACTGTCACCGTTTGAACGCGGTGGCGCACCACACATACTCACGATCGGCCAGTCGCGGTCGGGCAAGACTTACTCGGCGTCGAAGGCCGCAATACGGTGGTATCTCGAACGCGACGACCGGACGCTTATCGTCTGTGACACGCAGAAAGGATTCGATGGGCTAACTGACGTCTGCGGCGGGAAGCACATCGAGGTTGACGGCGACCAGAGCGTGAATCCGCTGCATATCGAACCGCCGGCGCACGACGCCGACGCATCGTCCGAGTTCCGGCTGACTGTCGAGGAGACCGTCGGGTTCATGACCAGCATCCTACGGAGTGAAGGCGTCGAAAACCCCGGCAAGTACGCGCCGCTACTGTCGCAGGCCGCTGAGAAGACGCTCTCGAACGCCGGTATTGATCCAGACAACCCCGCGTCGTTCGTCCGTGAGTCACCACACCTCGGCAACCTTATCGAGACGGTCGTCGATATGCACGAGAACCCTGAGCGGTACACGTGGTCAAACGGATTAGAGATAGAGAAGCACAAAGACCAGTGTGCAGACCTCCTAACGAAACTCCGCTCGTTCCAGGACGACGGCAAATACAATAGTCTCATCGGGGATGACAGTCTCGGCTTGCTCGACGACGATGTCGATATGGCGTACCTCGATCTGCATACCGTCAAGAATAGCGGCGACGCGGAGAAATCCGCGATGCTTCAGTTGATGCTCTCGCAGGTCCGTGAGAAAATCAAGTCGTGCGACGGGGAGGTCGTGTTCATGCTCGACGAAGCGCACATTCTTCTCAGCAACGACCGCACCGCGGAATGGCTTGAGAAAGCTGCCCGGGAGTTCGCACGCTACGACGCCGCTCTCTGGTTCCTGTCACAGTCGCCCCAGGACTTCGTCGCCGGAGAGAACGAGAGCGACGCGAAGGACACGATTCGAGCGCAGTGTTCCATGATTCAGTTCTTTAAGACACCGCGAGTCGATCCGGACGTTCTCGGTCAATTCGACCTCAACAAGACACAAATTGAATTCGTCCGCGAGAAGGCTGTCCGCGGCAAGGAAGGCCGCGGATTCTCCGAATGCCTAATTGACGCCGAGGACGTCCAAGGCTGGCTACCGTGCTACGTTGAGGCGTCGCCGGTCGAGGACGACATCCTAACGCAGACACGAGATGGCGCTGAAGATGACGACACGATCGACGTCGACGCCGCGGACAGTGTCGCCGCGACCGACGGAGGAGTCGATGAATGAGCTTGCTCGACCGCTTCTCGTCGTCGCGGTCGACCGAGACGTCTGGGTACGAGGCCGCCGAGATTGACGCCGACCTTGCCGACGCGTTGACGTCGCCCGGAGAGCGTGACGCTATCTCAGTCCGTCCCCACAAGGACAATGGTGGGATTGAGGCGATGGGCGACGTTCTTGAGTCGCTGCATAGCGTCGATACCGAGTCGCCGCTACTCCGCGGCGGCGAGACGAACATTAGCTCTGCTCACACATTCGAAATGCGATTCACGCGGCCGCCGGAGGGTGGCGACCGTGCTGTCTCGCTGCACTACGTCGCCGGCGATGACCGCACCGACGGTGCGCTCGAACGCCAGCTACAGACGCAGTACCCCGATTCGCAACTCAATCGGATGTCGTCGCGACTACTCGCCGACGACGTCGAAGGTCGATACGTTGCCGGTGCTACGCTCAACCTCCGGCGATACACGCTCTATCCCATCAAGAACATCGACCTGCCGGGATTCACGACTGATCCGACCGGATCGATTCTTGAGGAGATGGTCGGCGCGCAAGACGAAACGTCGGCGGGAGCGGACGTCATCGTGCAGATGCAGTTTAAGCCGGCGCATCGCTCCTGGACGCAAGGCGTCGAGGACGGGCACGGTGTCATCGACGACGATGATGAGAGCGTTCGTGGAACACCGAGTATCAAGATGCTCGCGAAAAACCTCCGACAGCCGACCTACGAGAAGCAGTGGCGGACGTTTCCATTCACTCGTGAAGAGGTCGAGTACTCGCCGTCAAAGGTCGACAAGCAGGTCGCGAAGCTCCTCGAGGAACAGCAGGGCGAGAAAGGCTGGCGGCTCTGTCTGCGTGTCCTAGCGGTAAGCGAGGACCGTGAGGTCGTCGTCAACCGAGCAAGCCACACCGCCGGCATGTTCCGCAACTTCTACGAGAACAACGCCGAGCAGACGTTTGTCCCGGATCCGCTCGACCAGAGCGAGGTTGTCGACGTCGCGGAGCGCGCCGCTCGTCGCGAGTGGCACGACCGCAGCATCGTGAAGGCGCAACGCGAGGTCGCCGGCCTTCTCAATGTCCCGAAAGCCGAGTTCGTGACCACGAACAAAATGCCGTGGGCGCTCACCAAGCCGGGGTCGGGCGTACCGGTCGGGACACCGCGCGTTGACTGGGACGCACTCGACGCGACGCCCGACTCGGAGAAGGAGCAGCAGGTCGCGATGCTTGACGAGAGCAGCGAACCGGGCGACCCGATCTGGCTTGGATTCGGCGCGAAACACGGGACAGAGGCCGGCATCTACGAGGAATACCTAAACGCACACATGCAGGTGACCGGTGGGACGCGGAAAGGCAAGACGACCGCGCTCACCAACATCAATCGACAACTCGCCGAACGCGGGTACGGCGGCCTCGTCGTTGTGAATGGGAAGGAGAGCGATGAAGACCGGTTCATCGAAGAATTCCCTGCCGACCGCGATCCCGAAGACTTCGTGTTCATCGACACTGGCGACGACTACGACAAGCGCGTTCGCTTCAACCTGCTCGAAGTCCCAACCGACGCCGAACCGGGGACCGCAGAGTTCGACTCAGCGGCCGAATCGCTTGCCGAAGACTGGGCGGCGTCGTTCGCCGAGGCTGGCGGTGGGTCCGATAACTATTGGGGCGCGCTCATGGACCGCGTCACGAAGACCGTCATCGTCGGCCTCGCGAAGCGCGGCGACAAGGCGACGCCGCTTGACGTCGCGGCGGCCTGCTCGTCGTCCGACGGTCTCGACAAATTTAGTCAATTCATGGACGACGAACGAATCGCGTTCGTCCGCCAACAAGCCGAACGCATCGCCGAGAAGGAGGACACTGACCTCGAACCACTCGCAGGACGTATGGACATCCTGACGCGGCATGCCGGCCTACGAAACTTCCTCTGCGCTCGCGACCCGTCAGCATCGATTCAGGACCTTGTTGAAGACGGTAAGTGGTGCATCGTCCGCATCGACCCGAACCTCTCTGAGACCGAGATCAAGTTCATGCTGACGCCGCTCGTCCGCCGCTTCTACACGGCGAAGAAGACAGCAGCAGACGCACCACGGTTCTACCTTATGTGGGACGAGTTCGACAAGGCAGTGTCGCCGAACACGAACGTTCACGAACTGCTGTCTATCGCCGGTGGCCACGACTTTCGGATGATTCTGTCGTGTCAGGCCCCGTCGAACCAGCTGTACGGCAAGCTGAAGAACGCCATGCAGAACCAAGTCGACACCGCGCTATCGTTCGGTACCGGCGAAGAAGATGCGAAGTACGTCGCGTCACACCACTCGGTCGACGCCGACGCGCTCTCCGGCATGGGTCGGTACAAGTTCTGGCTACGAACGTACTACCGACACATGGGCGAGGAGGACAAGACCGACTCATACCTCGTCAATGCGTTCCCACCGACCCGCGAGGTCCGCGAAAAGGTCGAAGGCACGACACCGCATGACGCCGAGCAGATGAAGCGCCAGAGCGTCGAGCTATACGGTGACGTCCCCAAGTCCGCCGAAGAGCTACAGGCTGAGTCGGAGTTCTACAACGACGTCGACGCCCCAACCGACGCCGATACCGCCGACGGCAAGCAGGCGCGAAATGCGGCACTGAAAGCCGTCTACGACGAGACGATTCGCCACGGCGACCCCGGCGGCTGGATTGCAGTCGCGGAGTGTGTCGACCGGCTGAATCGGTATCTGCCAAGCGTCGACGCGACCGATGCTGGGAAGGCATGGCGGAAGGTCCTGCAAGAGGTGCCCGACCCCTACATCGACCGGCGTGAGGTCGACGACGAGATGGAAGTCAAGCCCTTGGATACGGGGTTCTTGAATCTTGGCGACAGCGAGAACGACGGGAAAGCCGAACACTGGGCGCCAATGGCTGACGCCTACGTGCCCATGACGCAACTCGGGTTTATCTTCGAGATCCCCGAGCAGACCGGCGACGCTATGCCCGATGGACTAGCGCGGTTGGACGACGTGATCGAGATCAATCGGGACGATGACCCCGACGAAATTGCGGACGCAGTGAACGCCTATCGCGAGGACCACCCGCTTCTAGATCGTCTTGCAGGGACGAGTGACGCCTACATTGAGAGCGAGCACACGACCGGGAGCACTCAGCCCTCACAGACGGTGAAGAATCTCGCTCAAGCGCATAATGCCGGGCACCGGTGTCTGTTCTTTGCTCGCGAAGATGTGGCCGAACAGGTCTATGAGACAGTTGCGACGGAGCCGTTCTGTTGCCGGAGCAGTCATCCAGATGAAGGCGAGCAACGGTTCTACACTGGGACCAACACGCTCAGTATTGATGGAGAGACAATCACCCGGCCTGGTGGCCGTGAGAACGTCTGGGTGTATGACGAGCAGACCGGCAAATACGAACTTCGTGACGGGGATGGGACGGTGCATGCCCGGTTCAACTCGGCGGCGGACATCTTCACCGACGCCAGCGCCTACCCAGACGGCGGCGACCGGAACGTGAAACCGCCGATCATTCCCGAGTATGAGATGGACGGCGACCTGCACGAAGTTGAGTGGGACGTGATTGTGGTGCCATCGGAAACGAAGACGCCGATGGATATCCGGCTGTACGAGGACGACGAGCAGACGCCACTCCCTGATCTCCTATCTGACGACAAGCAGGCCGAGAAGATTGAACAAGAGAGCCAGGCCCAGTCCGAGACTCAATTACAACAGCAGGACAGTGAGACGATGCAGGGGGAGTCAGCGGACGACGAGAGCGACGAGTCCCTGCCGCGACTCTAAGCATCGTCGACTGTTTGTTGCAGACTTTCGACAGCATCAGCCATCTGGTTGTAGGCCTCGCTCATCTGATCCTGCTGCTCCCGAAGCTCTTCTACTTGTGCCGCTAATTCATCAACCTGCGCTTCCAGCTGCCGCAGATCTTCGACGGATGGATACTGTTTGATAGTTGAATTATCTAGGTACTTCTCCCCCCGCTCCGTAAGCGCATAGACCTTTGATGGCGACCCACCACCCTCTTTCTCATTTCCGATAACTTCGACCAATCCCCACTCTGTGAGCGCGCCCATATGATAAGGCATGCTCCCCGATGGGACGCCCACTGCCTCCCGCAGCTGGCCGGTAGGAATCCCACCACCATCATCTTCTGTGGCCCGGGCAACCGCGGCGAGCAAGGTGGCGCGATCCTGGCTCATCTGGTCATCGATAGCGTCGAACGACGGCTGATCACCAGCAGATGTATCATCTATCATACTACGATCTATTGAGCGTTAATTCTCCCAAGGCCTTAATTTCTACGCCTGTATTAAGGCCTGATCAAATTCTCCCGACAACTATACCTGACTAACAAGGAGAATTGCGTGCATGCCGGTGGAGGAGCTCTGGCGAGATGTATACTGGAAGTGATGGTGTGTGCTGGTGGTGGAGTGAGCCGGGAGCGCTGGCGGTGTGAAGGAGTAGTCTTGGAGTATGGTGGGCGAGGTGAGTGAACGTGAGCGAGAGGACGATGTGATGATGTGAGTGGGGGCACCGGCTGGTGGCGAGACTGGTGGCATCCACGATGTGCGTGAGGACAGAGCGGCACCCAGCTCCTTAGTAAACGATATGAAATATAGTGTGGGAGCGACGGGGAGGACAGTCAGAGTATAGCAGGCGGGAGTGACAGTCAAAATTATGCGAAAAGATGTGGATGGCGACGGTAGAAGCGTATCAATATGGACCGTGTGGTGAGTGACGGCCCACAGGGAGGAGCGCAGCGAGAGATGAAGCAACCCGAGTTGAGATGTGGGACAGTCACCAGGAGCACGAGAGAACATCTCTGGAGGATGTCATAGCGGTGTGGGACAGTCATAGTGAGCGTAGCGGAAGAGTGAACCAGAGCGGATCAAGTGCCACTAGTCACCCAAAGCGGAGATGGGAAGCAGACAGATGACAGTACCAGTCCGACAGTCACCACGCGCATCCACAGGAGCGAGACAGAGGACGAACCGGGCAGGAGGATCTAGTTTGGGACTCCATCAATACGAGAGCCATTACGGCACTGTCTCTGGGAGTACCGATACGAGACGATGGCCGGGTACCGAGATACCCTAGAGTGCACGAGCCTGGCGAGGGACAGCAAATAGAACTCCCATAGAGTGGCAGGAAGTCAGGGGTGAACAAGCACCGTGCTACCTCCAACGAAGACAGTCCACGTGGGACTACCGACCAATAGCATGGGACAGCCAGCCAGGAGAGTCTCTGCAAGCCAGGCCGTGACGACCAAGCCGAGGAAGGAGGTGCCGGCCGACGAGCACGACCAGGTGCCAGCAGTCACGCGACAGACCTGGGTGCCGACACCAACGCGAGATCTGGGTGCCACGAGTGACACGACAGGCCGGGGTGCCAGTCAGGCGAGCAGCGCCAGAAGAGAGGTGCGAGTGACCAGCGACGAGCCGACTGTCCAGCCAGGGGGACTGTCCACCGAGCGAAAAACCAAACTCACTGACCTCGAGCAGCATCACCACGGCAACCCTCCGATGGTCCACGGCACGACTGCCAGGATTAGCAATCCCAGACTGCCATCCCAGCACGTCCCAAAGGGGACTGTCATCCGAAGCGAACCAGATGTACGGAAGAGACGCAAACACCACTGGCCATGGCCATATTACTCCGGAAATCTGGTGTCCGTATCACGCGAACCAGGCGACTGTCAGCCAGAGCGTGAGCAGCCGACTGTCCACCAGGGCGACACCCGAGACGTCCACAGCGAGACGACCAGCGACTGTCAATCCAAGTCCGAGCAGAGGTCTGACTGTCCCCCAGAGCATCACCGGGGAATGACACCACACTACGCCACGATCAGCCCGGGGAAAGGCTGTTTCAGCACGGCCGGCTGTCCGCCAGTCGGGCGACAGTCCTCCTGAGACGGTGATTGAGGGGTATGCGCTCTGTCTGCAGCACAGGTGTGAAAAACTGTCATCAACTCAGCGACTATATCGAACCCGCTACAAATAGTCTGTCGCGAGCGACGCGGAGGACGGAATGCGGCGAGCGGGGCGTGCCGTAGAGTACTCCCTGTTCATCCGAGTTCGACGCTCGGTGATCCAACTGATATCTTGGTGGACTTTGAAAAGGCGAGGCCGCTTCGGTTGTCCCCCGACCCAGCTAGCACCGAGTGCAACGAGTGCGCAGCGGAGTTTCCATGAGCGAAACGAACGAGAGCAAGTGAGACGCAGTCTCGCGTGGTCGCGGGATGCCGAGCGGCCGAGGGCTTTCACTTTGTCCGTTCTCGTCTCGACTGAGTCAGTCGTGTGTTGCAAAATGCCGAAGCTATTTATATATAGGTTCGCTAGTATGCAACAGTATGCTCACAGAAGGCGAGGTTCGCGCCCTTACTGCCCTCCACGGTGAGCAGACAATCTCTGAACTCGCAACGAATCTCGATCGGAGTCTCAGCTACACCTCAGAACTCGTTGCACGGCTCGAAACAGCTGGCCTCGTCGAGGCACGCCGACAGGGGAAAACAAAGCAGGTTCGACTGTCGGACGCAAGGGCACTCGAGTTACTCACGGACCTCACGCAGCAGTATTCACACATCGACTGGCCGGAGCTGTTGTCAGGTGCAACCCTCCGTGTGTGCTACTATCTCGACACCCCACGGACTGTGACCGATCTCGCACGTCACGTCGACGTCCACAGAAGCACCGTCCACCGTGCGCTTGCCCCACTTCAGCATCGCGGAATCGTCTACCAAACCGACAACGGTGCGTACGCACTGAATGACGGCTTCGAACAGCTGAGCGCATTCGCTCGTGAGCTTGCCCATCACGTCCACCGCCAGACTGTTGAAGAACAGACCGACGCGTACACGATTCTGTGGGAATGCCTCGACGAGTTCCTTGTCCAGACACCGACTGAGGTCACCGAGGAGCACTTCATTCCGACAGGGCCAGACCAATTCCAGCGATATGGCCTCCCGCTCTTGGCACGTGACCGTCGATACTATCTCTATTCGGAGACAATGAGCGAGCTCTCGCCGGAGACATTGTGCTGCCACATGCTCGTGATCGATTCAGGTGCACGGGCTCAGTCATACTGTCTGCTCTTGCTCAGTCACGTCGACATCAACCGCGACGAACTCCGATCCCAAGCCGTCACGTACGGCGTCGACGACCTCGTCGACGAGCTTTGCACATATCTCGACACCCACGGTGACCAGCGGACGTCTCGACTTCCTGAGTGGGAGGACTTCCTGGAACTGGCTGACGAGTACGAGGTGACGCTATGAGGGCGCGATTCGATAGCTCATACATTCGCTCAGAGCTCGAGCGCATCGGCCAGCAGCTGGACAACCCACTTACCGTCTTCTTGATTGGCGGGGGATCGATGGCGTTTCGCGGACTCAAAGAGACGACCAAAGATATCGATCTCATCGTCTCCTCCGGCGACGATCTGAGTCAGTTACGAGCGGTGCTCCTTGAACTGGGATACGATATCGTCCGGGAACCGGACGAAGAATATGAAGAACTTGGTGCCCAGCGAATCCTCGAGAACGATGATGGGTGTCGTATCGACGTCTTCAACCAGCAGGTGATCGACAAACTGATTCTTTCGCCAGGCATTCGTGAGCGGAGCGAACGGTATCTCGATCCGGGGAATCTCGTGGTCGAGCTCGTGAGTCCAGAAGACATTTTCCTCTTCAAGGCGGTCGCTGGTCGGGTAGACGACATCGAGGATATGTTTTCGTTGATGCAGACCGGTCTCGAGTTCGACGTCGTCGAAGCTGAACTCGAGACGCAGGTTGAACTATTGGATCAAGAGCTGTTCGTGACGTACGTGAACGAGGCGTTGACTGATCTCACCGAACAACACAACGTGACGACACCGTTGCACGATCCTGTTGCGGAGATCACCGAGCGCGTCTACGAGGAACTGGAGGTGTTGCACGCGCTTGACGAACCGAAATCGGTGGCTGACCTGCAACAGGAACTCGACTGGTCTGCAGCTGATGTACAGGAGATTGTGAGACGTCTGGAAGGGAAAGACGCCGTCGCGGTAACGGATGGACGCGTAGAGCGTTTCTCAACGACGATTTGACTACGAAGGTGTAGAAGGTGAGGCTGTGACTACGCTGTGAGCAAGTCTACACGGCTCTGTTGAACCCTCAGATCTAGACAGGAAGTGCGTGACGCATACAGAGGATAGGTTCAACACGCTTTTATTCGAGATGGGATAGCAACCACTGGCGTCTCAGGTTATAACAACCCAAAAGTAATAGGGGGCAAATGATAAGTTCGTCTATGGACATTCGATCGATCACTCGAGGATTGGCGTTCTATACTGGTATTGCGGGAGCTATCACGGTCAGCTGCGTATATTTCCTGACTCACTCGGGACTCTATACCGTCGTTGCCGCAGGTGTAGGTTTGCTGTTAGTAATACTCGGAGGCGCAGCGAGCATCACGACGGGACCAACCTTCGTTGAGGGTGCAGACGAAGCAGCGGTTAGCGGGACGATGATCGAAGAGAATCAATTCCATCCGTCCCCGGCGGACTTTGACACTCGTACGGTCCTGCTTTTCTATGGGCTAGGACTGGTCCTCTGGTCAGTTTTTGTCCTCACCTTCTTTCGCTCGGGATTACAGTAAGCGACGGACACGACCGACCAGCTATTTTGTCACTGACAGACCGGAGCGAACAGTGACTGTTTGCTGAATAGGCGCTCTCTCTTCAGCACAGCCTCAGAAATACATCACTTGCTAAGGGATTTAGCAAGGCCGTCTCACCCAACACTGTCGGATCCCTCAGTCGGTGAGGAAACAAGCGACGGCCCGACTAGTGGCGTATAGATCACTGAGCCACGCGGTAGGTTGGCGACTGTCCATGTTGTCAAGATATCCGCCGCGATCACGGCTGTGTTCGCCATGAACACCAGAAATCCCGTGAACGCGATCGTGGGCGATCCAGACAGTAACAGCGCGAGCGCAGTCGTCGAGAGGATGGCGGTCGGTGCGAGCAGGATTACTGCGACTTGGCGGCGTGAGAGCGGTTGGTCGACAAATTGGACGTTGTACTTGTCGGTGAACGATACGCGGCAGCCGTAGACGTTCGCGACCGCCGCGTATAGAAGTTCGTGGACAGCGAAGGTAGCGAAACAAACCAGAAAGTTCGCGAGCAACAGCCAGCGCGGCATCGTCTCGACATCCGGAATCGTCCCCGTCGTGGCGATGATGGCAATAGGAATCCCGAGGGCAAACGCACAGAGCACGGCTTCAACACCGACAGCGAGCAGGCGCGAGTAGCCAAAGTCGGTTGGTGTCCACTCGCCATGTGTTTCAGGCGGGTCAGGACGTGACCCGTCCACCATATTCCAGGCTAACGAGCACGAGCCTGAAAGACGTGACTCTTAGCGTCTCATTCAGGAGTTCGAATGGTGAACTATCCAGAGCGACAACGAGCGCAGTTAGTACTCGACAATGCAGACATCGAAAGGAGACACCGCGTGTTCGTCCGTCGTATCTATCCCTTGTCGCCAGAACCACTTAAACCGACGAGCAGTGAGAACAGAACTGTTCTAAGGCTAGGTATCACTGATAGTTAAGAAATTACTGATTATACAGAAATATAGTTTATAATAACCAGAAGAAAGATAGCGATAGAGAACAATAAGTTCGATACGATCGTGAGCCAGTGTTTAGAGGGGCAAGTGACAGCACTGAACGAGACCCAGCCAACACGCTATGGGCTTCTCTCTTCCTATCACGAGAGCGTCCAGCACGCGCTCGAAGACTGCTCGCGCAGTTATCCAACGACAAAACAACTGAAAGAGGTCGTGGACGATCCAGCGATTACATCCCAAATGCTTGGCAATATCCTCTCGCTGCTCGCGGATCTCGACGTGATCGGCGTACAGAGCCAGCGCAACAACAGTAATCGCTACGACCTCACCCAGTACGATTCCGCCCGTATGGACGAGCTTGCGGAGCTATTAGCTGCAAATCCAGAGCTATGACGTCTTCCTAGCGGTGAAATGTCACCGTCGAGAGCAAGACCGAGACTTGTTCAGAGATATCCGGAGGCACGAGACGAGTCAAGCGCCACAATTCTACCTGTTCCAATAAAGACAATAGGGCAGAGTAGCGATCACAGATATGGCGCGAACCCTTCCTGTTCTCGGCCTTGCCTGTCTCATGGTTCTCGCCGGCTGCCTTGGCGGATTCGGACTTGGTGGCGGTCAGACTACCACGATCACCACACAGACACCCACCACCGAGTCAGCAACGACGACGGCTAGGACGACTCAGACGACTACGATCACGTCGACGGCGACCCCAACCAGCACGGCCACGACTCAGACGGAGACGCAGGCGACGACCACGACCTCGGTCGGCCGGAACACGTCAGCGCATATCGACCCACCCAGTCAGGGACAGCAATTCAAAGCGCGCGTAGTCAAGGTGATCGGCCCGGAGACACTCAAGATCAAACGCGACACTGGCGAAACGGTCGTCGTCGATCTTGTCGGCATCGAGACGCCGCGGACGGCCACGAACGCGACGCCGTCGTTGTTCGAGGGTGTCCCAGATTCGAAGCAGGGGCGGCAGACGCTTGGCAAGTACCATGAGCGAGCGCTCAGCTATACCAAATCGCAACTCCGCCAACAGATTGTCACGGTCGCGACCGACCCTCAAGTTGGGAAAACTGATGAGGGCCACCTGCGAGCGTACGTCTACATCGGCGATTTCATGTATAATACTGATTTGCTCCGCATCGGCTACGCGCGCGTCACAGACAGCGGGTTCAGCAAGCGCCAGCAGTTCCTACGGAAACAGAAGCAGGCGCAACAGCGTGGCTACGGTCTCTGGAATACGACGATAGCATGAGCGACGATATTCCGCCCGGCTACGAAGTCTATGAGCCGACCTGGGAGGAGACATTTCTCTTAGATGTGGGTGTTGTACTGCTTTGGGCGCTCGCGACGGTCTCACTTCTCGCCGCGGTGTTTGCCCTTGTGATGAGACTTGCCCCCGCGATGAGCAATCTCTGGCTCGGACCGAGTGTGCTCGGGATCATTGGCGTCACCGCGATACTGCACGAAGGTGTTCATGCCGGTGTGGGCTGGCTGCTCGGCTATCACGTATCAGCCGGGATCGACACCCGGGGATGGGGTATTGCGCCATATGTTGTTGCCGCTGGCGCGTACAGAACGCGCCGTGAAGAGATTGCGGTGACACTCGCACCGTTGGTCGTTCTCGATCTGTGCATGCTTGGAGTGATCGCGATCGCCGGCCTCTTTTCGCTGCCGGGACTGGTCGCCGCTGTTGCACTCTGTTTCAATACCGCCGGGTCGACACGTGGTGGCGACTCCGACCTCGGAAACGCATATCGGGTTTCACGGCTCTCACCTCAGGCGAAAATCAAGGACGAACCTCATCAACAACGAATCTATATCCGGCCTAAAACACCGCACAAATCACGCCCCAGCGACCACATCACACAGTAACAGCCGTCAAAGAGAACGAAGGGAGGGCCGAAAACGTCAGCGGTCGTCAGTCGTCGGCAGTGTCGGCCAAGAACGCCGTAAGCCACTCGTCAGGGCGTGGGGCAAGCGGCCGCCAGGTTCGATCAGCAGCGATTCTGACGGGTTCTCATGCCCGCATGGATGCACGACCAGCGTCGAGGGACCCGCGGTGGTTGTCACCGTGACCACCGCTTTGCAGCACGGACAGCGGTCAGCGGTCATTGGCCGGGACCCTCTTCGACACGCAGGTTTCCGCCGCAGTCGCCGCAACTGTAGTCCTCAGGGTTGCGCACTGTCTTCGAGCGACGATACCGCTCGACTCGGCCGTCACACTCCAGACAGACTAGCCACCACTTCGGCGAGGTGAATCGCTGGCAGTGCTGGGAGATGTCGAGGCGGTCGGTCCAACGCGCGAACGTCTCACCATGGTCGGCTTCCTCGAACTGCCAGTATTGCCAGGCGTGGACGAGTTCGTGCCGTACGGTCTTGCTGAACTGCTGCCAGCCGAACTCTCGGTAGGCGTCCCAGGTGAGCCTAATTGTGACGGTCTCGCTCGCTGGGTCGTATTCGGTGACGCCTGCCTGTCGTTGGGCCCGCTCGGAAACCTCCCAGTCGATTGCTTCAACGGGGAATTCAGGGAAGTGCTCGCGAGCAACATCGGCAGCGTGCGTTCGCACCCGGTCGATCGGGGCGCGCCTGGTTCTTTCGAGAAGAAATAGGACAGGAGAGTGGGAAAGGAAGGCCGTACACAGTCTCTGAAGAGGTGGATGCGCTGTAGAATCCCTCGATTGTTTCCTCGTTAAATAAGACAGGGTTAGGGTAAGTTATTCATGAATGCAAATCGTTCACAACGGCACTAGAAATGAAAACACACACCATGGATGAATGGAGTCGATCAGCAACCAGCACTAACAACCAATCTTCAGAAGTTATGCAACCGACACAGCCCGATTTGGATGACCTCTTCCGTGCCCTCAGTCAGCGTGAACGTCGACAAACACTTCGGTATCTCGACCGCCAGGATACTCCCGTCGCTGTCGAGGAACTCGCCACCACGCTCGCTACTGACCAACAGCGCCACGACACGGAGCAAGTAACACTCGCACTCACTCACAAACATCTCCCGCTATTAGAGGAGACAAATCTCGTTGAACTGCCGTCACGAGAGCATGTCATCGCTACTGACGCTACAGGCGCAGCCATCGATGTGCTAAACACGGTGTGCTACTATTTCGAGTAGGGTGCTAGATAACACACCTCTACCGGCTAAAATCCCGGCGTAATCGCCTGTTACTCAATGGGATCAGGTTCTGAGCGAGAGTATGGTGAGTTCAGCAACGGGAGTCGAGACAGCGACAACTACCTGGTTCGGTCCGGAGGCAGACACGCCAGGTTTGGGTTCGCCGACGCGCTACGAGCTGACCGAGTCGTATACGATTGATCCAGCGCAGCCGCCGACACGGGAGGTCGTCGACGCTGTGTTAGACATGAGTGAGCCTTCGGGCGGCCAGACGACACTGACACTCTACGAGCATATCGACCCGGATGCGCTCAATGATCTCATAGATGCTAGTGAGGACAAGCGGAGTCATGTGGAGGTTCGATTCCGAGTCGACGGGTATCTCATCGTCGTCCGCGGCACAAACACGATTCACGTCTACGAGCCTCTGTAGGACTTCTAGTTGAAACTCAAGGTAGCAACAATAGTCTGAGCCATAGCAACCGGCAGCAGATGTAGCATGCCGTCAGAGGAAATCAAGTTTGCTGTTACGTTAGTATAGCATACTAACCACCGTTTCTTGTGGTATTGATTTACACCTCTTTAAATGATGGAGGAAACGACAGGGAGAACCAGTGTTGGGAGGGGCTTTTTCGGCGTGGTACCGCTGTCGAGGCTCATTTTGAGCGACTGTGGAGAAGTCTGAACGCAGTCATTCAAGATAACAATAACGGCTTTTAGCTGGGTTACGGGGCTTTGGGTGCTATTTTATTCGGGGGTTGCGGTTGGTAATGGGTCTAGAACAAAGGAATCGTAGGTTGTCGTAGAATAAGTATGTCATCAGAAGCTGTGAGCCTCGATTCGGACTTTGACGAAACGCTTGCATCGCTATTTGGTGATGCTGAGACAGTACTTGTGGTGAATCCGTCGCTGGCGGTGTTTCGAACGGCGATGGAGACGGCGTTCGAGTTCGATGATGAGTTGCCGACGCTACAAGTACTTGCGACGCCGGATGTCCTTCGAGAAGGGACTGAGGATTTCATTCTGGCTAGCCAGGTTGCGGACTTGATTGACCAAGAGGTGCTGTCGTTGCGGACGACGACTGACATCGCGCGGAGTTCGCTGTTCGTCAGTGACGACCAAGTGATGACAGTAGTGCCAATTGATGGCGGATTGAGTGGGATGATGTCGACGGACGAGGAGTTTGTCGAGACGGTACGGTCGACGTTTGACGACGACTGGGATGAAGGTGAGGAGTTCAGTCTGCGGACACCACCGCTTTCCAGCATTCGAGAGACGCTCAGTGAAGAGTTTGACGAAGAGGTTAAAGACGACTTTATGACAATGCTGGAGTCGATGGAGACTGTTCCTGGTGAGGAAGACGAACTAGATGAGGTGACGATTGCGTTGCTGGTGGCTGCGAACAACGAGGAGTTGCTCTACGAGATCAGTAAATGGGGTGAGGACGTGGGGCTGGCGAGCAAAGCTACGTTCTCGCGGACCAAGACACGGCTTGAAAGTCGGGGTTTGATCGATACGGAGAAGGTCCCGATCGAGGTTGGACGGCCGCGGCTTCGGTTGCTGTTAGAGCCGGACGATCTGGAGGATGTCGATGCGCTCGCCGAGCAAGCGACTGCAGCATAGCTCCCAGCAGCACCAGTTGCTTCGTTTGTAGCTATTGAGTGTGAATCGTCCGTGGTTGTGCTCTCGTTTTCACATCGATCACACGGGGTCGCCTGTGACTGCAATATGTCTACGCAGGGAATCGCCAACGGTAATCTGAAGAGTTATCGACGTCAGTCCCACGTTGTATCCGGATGGAAGGAGGTGGCGATGCGGGGAGCACAGGCGGATGGGTAGGTGCTCGTACTTGTGCTCCCGCATCTGCATCTGAGTGCCGCCGTCGGTGGGAGTCACGTTGCACCGACGAGGCGACTTGATGCAATTTATCCAAGACACGGGATGGTATTAGACCCCCAGCATCGTTTTGTTTCGTGAACGCTTGCAACAGCGCTTGGGATCGAAAAGTAGTTGCCTGCTGTGACTCAGTGCACTCACTCAGAGCTATTTGTTAGTAGTCTATACCAACGTCGTCGAGAGCGTGCATTCGTGCTCGGTCGAGCAGGGCCGCCTGCGTCGTCGGCCCGTTATCGGCGGCGTCACTGTCGTCGATACTGTCGGTGAGCGTGCGCTGGTCGGCGACGTCTGGAAGCGTCTGCTGACGAGGCATAAAACAGGGAGAGAAGGAGTTAACAGCCGGTGTCGAGCGCGCGTTTATCGGTGGTCTCAGCCCCGCAGTGCTCACACCGCCAGTAGCGGTGATCGACGTTGCTGTACGTGTCCTGGCCGATGTACGGGCCAACTATGCTCGTTGGAGCACTGTCCTGGCCCCACACGCGCTGAGAGAAAGTGAACGTACGATACAATCAGGAAATTGGAAAGACTGCTCTGCCAAGCTAGTCTTGCGGAACCGACTGGGCCGGTTGTTCTGTCGCAGGGGCGGGTGGCTCGTGTGTCCCGAACTCGGGATGGGTTTCCTCCATCCAGAGAAACACAATTGCTCCAGAGACGAACATCAGAGCGGCGGTCAGGTAGAATGCGGCTTCGGCGTTCACAAACTCCATCGAGAGCCCGATCAGGATCGCGCCGACGCCGTAGCCGGAGTCACGCCACATCCGGTAGACGCCCATTCCGGTTGCACGCCACGTCGGGTGGGCGGCGTCGCCGGGAACGGTCATTAGATTCGGGTAGAGCAGCGCCATTCCAAGGCCAGATACGCCGGCGAGAACGGCCCACGGGAGATAGCCGTCGACGAGTACCATTCCGAGGATCCCCGCGCCGGCGAGGAACATCCCGGCGACGACGGGCGGACGACGACCGATGCGATCCGCGAGCCCACCAGTCGCGATCTGGAAGAAGTACATCGCGCTGTGGACGCCGACAATGAATCCGGCCGCTGCGATCCCGAGGCCCTGACTGGTGAGATACAGCGGGACGGCGAGCCAGAACAGCGTATCGACGAACTTCTCGACGTGGCCCGCCTGTGCTGCGGCGAACAGCGTCTTGTCGCCATAGGTCGCCCGCTTCAGTACTTCGTTAAACGGAAGGTTTGCATCGTGATGGTCGTCGTCATCGACTTCGACTTCTGCATACTGGACGGTCTCTTTGATCAGGACGATCGAGATGAGGAACGCCAGCACGACGACGGCAGCAAGGAAGTAGAACGGTTCGGGCCGGAGACTCGTCCGGGCGGCGATGACGCCCGTAATCCAGGCCCCGACGGCGACGCCGGTATAGCCGAACGCCTCGTCGATGCCGACCGCGAGCCCGCGCTGGTCGGGGCCTGCGAGGTCGATCTTGGCGTTGATCGCCATGCTCCAGGTCAGTCCCTGATTGATCCCTAATAGGATGTTTCCGACGGTAATCCAGCCCCAGCTCGGCGCGAAGATGAGAATGATCGGGAGAGGCAATGCGGTTGCCCAGCCGAGGATGAGTACCGGCTTCCGGCCGTACTCCTCGCCCCACTTGCCGGCGTAGAGGTTGAGGAGTCCCTTGACGAAGCCGAACGAGACGACGAACGACCCGATGACGAGTAGTGACTCGACACCAAGCACGTCCCGTCCAAGTACGGGCACAACGGCGCGTTCGGAGCCGATGGTCAGTCCGGTAGCGAACACCAGTAGGACGTGGAGCGAGAATTGGCCGAGATGTTCGCGGATACCTTGTTTGAGGTCAGTTGCCGTACTCATGGATTATTCGGCTGCGCAGTTGTTGGGGCCTAGTTCCAGGTCGGCCAGTTCGTCGGCAGGGACCGATTCCTGTCCCACGTTCGTCCGCTTGACACGCTCGAAGTTCGGCGGGTGGTCTGGAATGTCCGAAGCGAGTTCTCGGACGAATTCTTCGCGGTCACGGCCGAGATCTTCGTTTCGGTCTTTGATGTCACCGAGTGTCGCGGTCACCGGTGGTTCAGGTGATCCGGGGTCGTGCGCCGGCAGCACAAGTGTGTCGTCCGGTCGGTCCAGTAACCGCTGGAGGCTCTCGTAGAGCGTCTCGGCATTCTGTTCGACGTCGGAATCTTCGATTCCTGATTCGACGCCGAGTTCGACACGGCCGACGCTGTCGTGGAAGAGTGTGTCGCCAGTAAGCAGTGCTGCATCCTCGATATCGAACGAGACACTTCCCTCGCTGTGGCCGGGCGTGTGGATGACCTCGATGTCGAGACTGCCGACGGTCATGGTCTGGCCATCTTCGAGGGGCGTTGCGTCGAGAGCGAGTGCATCCTTTGGGTGAAGGTAGTAGGGGACGTCGTGTCGGTCGGCGAGGTCTGCAGCGCTGGAGACGTGGTCGGCGTGGGCGTGAGTGTCGAAGACGCCGACGAGGTCGGCGTCGTAGTCGTCGAGAATCGTTTCGTATTCGTCGAGGTAGTGAGACGGATCGAAGACGGCGGCTTCCCCGTCCGCGATGAGGACGTGTGAGAGACAGCCTTTCCCCGGGCGTGCGACCTGAACGAGTGTGCCATCGAAGTCGACAGGCACGGGTGCGTGGCGGTGGACGCGACTCCAGCCGTTCATGCCGTCTGTGAGCGTCTTCGCGTCGTATCCAAGATCGTCAAGGACCTCTGTTGCGGTCTGGGAAACGACGCCTGCGGTACAGACGGTGACGATCTCCTTCTCGTCGGGGAGGTCTGTGAGGGCGTCTTTTGCCGCGTCGGGATTGTCACGCAGTTCGTCGTAGACGTCGACGTTGGTACTGTCCGGGATGTGCCAGTCGTCGTACTCCTCCTCGTGGCGAATATCGAGCACGAGTGGGTCGTTGTCAGCATGGAGTTGTTCGCCGAGTGCTTCGGGGCTAATCTCCGACATTGGTGTTTACCTATAGGGGAAAGGTTAGGATATAGGTGGTGCCGGACATAGGCGGTACTGTTAATTAATTCGAACTCAAAGGTATTTCTATGAGTTTGTACGAGGCCTCGTTCCGGGTCAAACACGAGTGTCCGTATCGGGAGATCTCGGAGCGCCATCCGGATCTTACGATTCGGGAGTGGTATCTGAGCGACTGCCAAGTGATCGAAATCACGGCCCCGGAATCACCGACTGACGAACTGCTCGACGAGATCGACCACCTTGGGACGATACTCCACAAATCGATTGACGATTCTGGTCTCCATGTTGTCACGCAGTCTTGTCTCTGTTCGTTAGAGGACTCTATCATCGAACGGTTCGAAGAGTACGATTGCCTGTACCAGCCGCCGACGATTCACCGGCAGGGTTGGGAGCACTATACGGTGATCGCGTTCGACGAGAGCGACGTTCAAGCGCTCCTCCACGATCTTGAAGCTGATCGTGATATCGAAGTGCTCTCGAAGACGGCGATTACGGAACAGCAGATCCCCCACAGTATGCTCGCCCCGGTCGATCAACTATTCGAGGATGTGACTGAGCGGCAGCTGGCAGCACTTCGACTGGCGCTCGAGAGCGGCTACTACGAGCAGCCGCGGAAAACGTCGCTCCGCGAGCTGGCCGATCAGACGGCCGTCGCGCGCTCGACGTACGAAGAACATCTCCGGAAAGCAGAAAACAAACTCCTCACGAACGCGGGGCAGTTTTTGCGGCTAGTCACCGCAACATCGACAGCGGACCCGTTGGGAGTCGAACAGACTCGACAAGTTGAGCAGTCGGCCGACTGACCGAGTGTCGTCACTCGAGAATTGGTCCAGTTAGCCGATGGTAAGCACCTTCTCGGCGTCCTCGACGATCCGGAGGCAGTCGTCCATGGTGGCTCGCAGCCGAAAGTCGTCCGCTTTGAGGTCGCGAGAAGCAAGACACATTCTGCAGGCGAAGAGGTCATCGCTATTCTGGGAGTACTTGTGCAGTACGCCGTGCGGATTGAATTTTTCATGCTCAAGATCCGGTGCGTCGACACCATCACCGAGGAGAATCACCTCGCAGATGAAGAAGACTACAAGGAGATTACGGAGGACACGCGTCTCGAGGATCGCGCACACTTCGAGCTGGTTTTCCCGCTCATCTACGGGCTCGGTGGACGCCTGCCGAACGACATCCGCGACTTCGCGGACCGGGCGTCCTGCCCAGACGCAGATCTACCGGACGACCCAACGCCGGAGAACATCCTCGAAGTGCTGCTCGAGGCCGAACGCTGTGCAATCCGGACGTGGATCGAAGTCTGTGATATGATGCAGGGCAAGGATCCGCGCACGTACGATATGGCTCAGCGCGTCCTGAACGAGGAAATCGACCACGAGGCGTGGTTCATCGAACTCCTCAGCAAGGAACGCGACGACGAAATCAACCCCGCCGGTCACTTCGTCCGCGGTGAACCCGGTGACGCACCGTACTTGACGAACAACCGGTTCAACGACTCGTCGTAACCCAACACCGTCTTAGTTTTTCTTCGTATGGCGTGCTCCATGTAGCTGCGTTGGCTTGCCATTGTGATTGCAGTGAGCAGGCAGTTGCCGGCTGTGTTGCCATAACTGTAACATAGGTTGACAACGTGGTCAGGGGTATGACGAGTGAGGAAGTAACTCAGCTTTTGCAAAAGGCGTACAGTGACGAAATTGAGACGGTGATGAACTATCTCAGTAACTCGGTCGTTCTTGACGGTGTGACCGCTGAAGAAGTCAAAGAGAATCTCGCGGCCGACATTCAAGAAGAACTCGGGCATGCTGAGATGATCGGCCAACGGCTTAAACAACTCGACGAGCGTCCGCCCGCATCGTACGACTTTGAAGCACGTCAGGAGAGCCTCCAGCCGCCCGAGGACAGCACTGACGTGCTCTCAGTCATTAACGGTGTTCTTGACGCTGAAGAGGATGCTATCGAGACGTATCGGTCGCTCGTTGATGCGGCTGAAGATGCCGAAGATCCTGTGACTGAAGATCTGGCGGTCACCATTCTCAGCGACGAAGAAGCCCATCGCACGGAGTTCCGCGGCTTCAAACGCGAATACGAAGAATAGCGAAAAGACGCCGTCCTGCATCAGCGTTTTCTCCAGTGACTCTGACGTAGCTAGAATCGGTTTCGCCAGATCAGTATATCCAGTATGCGTCCTTGATGAATGTCGCCGCCGATTCGGAGATGGGGTTGTCGGTAGCGACATCAGTTTCTCGCTGGAGCTGCTCGGGATCTGTCAGTCGATCGGATCAAGGAGGACTCGGGAAGCCTGCTCCTTCCTCAACTGCAAGAAAGGGTGGTGAGACGAGTTGACGGGAGTGAGTTCCTTTAGTTGATTTCGTTGTGCATGGCCTCGATGACATCGTTGAGGTCTGGTTCGCCACCGCCGGGCTGGCGGCCGTAGGAAAACTCACCCTCGCCGTCAATGGACTCGCCCTGCGTCCAGCGTTCCTCGGGGTCAGGCTGTTCGTCCTTGAACGTGGACATGAATTCATAGTTGACGTCCTGGTTTTCCTTCTCTTGAGGGAAGCTGTTCGGAACCGGGACGTGATCCTCCATCGTTTCGAGGGCAGCATGCCACTGATTCTGGTGCATTGTGTCCCGGGCGATAAGATACGAGAGCATGTCCTTCATCCCCTCGTCATCAGTCATCTCATACAGTCGGGTCGCCAGCAGTCGGCCAGTCGACTCAGCCATGACGTTCGCATACATGTCAGCCGCGAGATTGCCGCTGGCGACGACATACCCGCCGGTGAATGGTGCTCCATTCGAGTCGACGGGCATCGCGTGAAGGCCCGCCGAAAGCGCCTGGCGGGGCTGGCCGCTGTCCATCATTTCGGCGATCACTGCGTCCTCGCGCGCCTGTTCGCGCTGCTCTTCAGAAGCGCCCTGCAGGTTTTTCGCGACGGCAGTCGCGAGCATCTCGATATGGCCGAGCTCTTCGGTCGCCGTCTCCATCAATAATCGACGATACTCGCTTTTCTCGGCCGGCACCGCGAACGCCTGGAACATGTACTGGAGCGCAACACGCATCTCGCCCTCGGCCCCACCGATCGCTTGTTGGAGCATCTTTGCAAACTGCGGATCTGGGTCTTCAACCTCGACCTCGTACTGGAGTTCGTCATCGTGGTAGAACATTGTGTTTCTCCATCAGGATGGATACGCGTGAATCAATAGGTATACTGGCCACTACCCGGTAAATCGAGGAGGATCCTAAGAGCAGGCTGTGACGGTCGCGACCGACCCCCAGGTAGGAAAGACTGAGAGCGGCCACCTGCGAACCTACATCTATATCGGCGATGTCATGTATAACAATCAGTTGCTCTGGATCAGCTACGCGCGCGTCACTGAAAGCAAGTTCAGTAAGCGGCCGCTCTTCGTGCAGAGGATGCAGATGGCTCAGTAGAAAGGCTACGGCGTGTGGAGCGCGAATCAGATAGCGTAGTCGACGTGAAAATAAAGGGTTTGCTGAAACCCTCAGACTGTGATGGAATAGCGTGCTGAATAGAGAGCGCTGATTCAGCAGGGAGCTTCGAAGTGGTAATCCTCTCGGCGAGTACTTCTTTTTCGACGATTGGACCCGAATGAATAAATTTCCCGCTTGTGAGCGTTCGGATGTAGTATGACTCCCACACCACATCGCGATGGCGGTCGACCGACTACAGAAACTGAAGCTGACTCGTCTATGGCTCGCCGCGGGTTCCTTCAAGTGAGTACCGGCATGGCAGCGACTGCCCTTGGAATTGCAACCTTCGGTGGGCAGGTTGCCGCGCATTTCCCTGAGGACCTCGAGATTGATATCAAGCCCGGAAGTGAAGACAATCCAATCAACCCCAACAGTAACGGTGTCATCCCGGTTGCTATTTTACAGACCGACGGGTTCGATCCGACGAGTGCAGACGTCCGGTATCGATTCGGGGCTCCAGATGTCGTCGCCGAGGGTGGCGGTGCCAGACCGGCACACAGCGGCCACGTCGAGGACGTGAACGGCGACGGACGGGACGATCTCGTTCTTCACTTTCTGGCAGATGAGGTCGGATTCGACGGCGATGAATCCGAGGGCCGGCTTGAGTGGGAAAGAACCGACAAGGGAAGTCATGGACTCTCCGGGACGGATACGATTACACCCATAGGGCCCTGCTCCAGATAAGGCAGGCCACCCGAGTTCCACATGTAAAGAACACACTTTGCGGACGAGCATCAAGAATGCCTATACTGTCGGGTCGATGATTCGCGACCAAAAATCGGAGGCGATCATCTCAGCTGGTGATGGCGGGGCGGCCGCACTCAACATTCCCAGTATAAAAGCCGGTGAGCCGGTGCATGACTTCGACACGCCCGACGACGAATAGACTATCGTTATAGTTTCGATCATCAGCTTCTGCTGCTCGCCGAACGCGTCTCTAACCAGTACGAGCATACCGTCGGAACCGACCATCAGACCTGCGTCGAAATCCATTACGTTCCCAGAAATACACATGGTCGCTGACAGCCCGCTCAGCGGTGGTGGACACCTAGCTCGTTCGGTAGCGACAGCGTTCTTGGAATCATATCGATCCTGACGGGGAGCAGCCGAAACAACGCCAGCTATCGGCACCGAGTCGAACGAGTCAGCCGTGTGTTGGAGGCAATCACGTCGACGTATCGCTGGGCCACCGGAAAAACATAAACGGCCGCCTCGGAGAGGTTAGTAGCTTCGTTTGATTCGCCGATTACGTTACGAAATTACTCTCTATCTGGTGCAAACTCCTCAACAATTGCCTCACAGAACGCAGGGAGGTCATCCGGGTTTCTGCTGGTCACAAGATGTCCATCAGCGACGACTTCTTCGTCAACCCATTCGCCGCCTGCGTTACGAATATCAGTTTGGAGACTAGGATAGGACGTGAGCGTTTGACCATCAATCACGTCCGCTTCGACCAGCACCCACGGACCATGACAGATCACACCGAGGGGTTTGTCAGCTTCTACATGATCTTGTACAAGGCCGACAGCATCTTCATCAGTACGTAACCGATCTGCTCCCACTGCACCACCAGGAATGATCAACGCATCGTAGTCGTCTGATGATACCTCGGAAAAGCTCCGATCAATCTCGAAGGTTTCACCTTCATCAAGGTCGTTATTGACGGTGTTAGCTTCCCCAATTTCGCTCCCAACGACATCGACGGTGGCACCAGCGTTGGAGACAGCTTGTTTTGGTTCTGTGAACTCAACCTGCTCGGTGCCTCTTAGCGCGATGAAGATGGCAATGTTCGTATCAGTAAGTGCCTGTGGCATGTTCGTTTCCTCATTCTATGAATACTACGCCAGTGTCCCTAAAGACAGTGGCAGATCCTGTAGCGAACGAGAATCAAGAGAGTCTGCGCTTCTCGCATAATAATCGCTGCTAGGGAAGCGATTGTTGGTGGCGCCATAGCGCGATTGTGAGAATGGTTTCTTCTGAAGAGGGAATGGAAGGAGGTGGCGATGCGGTGAGCGCAGGCGAATGGGTAGGTGCTTGTACTCCCGCATCTGCATCTGAGTGCCGCCGCCGATGTGAGTCACCACGCATCGACGAGGCGACTCGATGCAACTCGTCCAAGACACGGATTGGTATTAGACACCTAGTGTTGTTCCGTTTCGTGAACGTTCGCAACAGTTTCCGGACGTCTGGAGAGCGATTCCCCACTGTGACCCGCCACGGCTCAGTGCGCTTGCTCGCGGCTGCTTGTTAGTAGATCATACTACCATCATCAACAGCGTGTATTCGAGCTCGATCGAACAATACCGTCATCGTCTCCAAGATAGAAGATGATCATTCTTAGCATTCAAGCCTCAACAAGCAGTAATGAGCGGAGACCCCGCGAAGTTTCTCATTATTTCCGTCTCGTCTAGGGATTTCAGAGTAATAACCGAGTGTGTCCTTTTTCTTCGTCTGTTTCTTGGAGAAGGTTCGTCGGGAGGCCGAATCTTCTGTGACACTATGACAAAGTGAGGAGGCATGGGGCCAAGCAGTCCATGCTTCCTCTAAGACGACGACACTTTCTGGATGTCAGAGAGCAACCCAATAGCGCACGATATCCCGACAATAGTAAATTCGATTGTCAAACGTAGAATTTTGCTGTGGATGAAAATACTGCCACCAATAATTCTTCACATCCATGGAGCTAATAAAGAGACAAGCAGTGTGAATCGAGATCAAAAGGCCGTGGAGCGTGAGATACACGGCCCGTGATGGCTCCGCGGAGATAACCGTCGGGCGGAAGCCCCATAGTCAAAGGCAATACCCGACATTGCTTTCTAAATACTCTCCAGGAAAAATAGCTTTGGGTGAATACAAGGCTTCCATATACAGCCGATAAGCGGACGAAATACAGGCGACAGAGTGGGATCGAGAAGACGACCGAGACTATCCAGGACGAGGTGGACGACCTTGTTGAGAAGGAGGAGCGAAACGATCGCGTGCGGGCGTCTGTATCCCGGCTGATCAACCTCGGTCCGCAACTATGATAGCACGGAAGAAGTCGATGATGAGACGGAAAGTCTCGTGGCCGAAGCAGCGAATGCAGGCCGCAGCTCTTTGAGACGGTCGAGCGCTCTGAACAGAACACGGCACTGGTGAACGTCTGCGAGCAGCGCGCCGAGTCCCAGCAGGTCGAAGCAAAGTATCTCGACGTAGTGGAAGTCGAGTAAAAGGACAATAAAATCCCATTAGTATAGAATGATACTAATAGTAGAAGGAGCGTGTCATAGAAAGCCTCCCAAGGGAGGCCGCAGGGTTTGGAAACTGTGTCCAGCAGTACCAACGCCCTGCAAGACGTAGCATCGGTAGACGACTTCTTGAATGCGGCGGCTACCGAAACAGTGCCGCTGTTCGAACACCTTGAGTTCGAGTTTCTACTGGAGTACGATGTGTTCGCCCCCGCTCGCCGGGGGCGAACACGAGTGCATCAGCCGCCAGATCTCTTTTGCGGCTTTCTACACTGCTATTACAAGAATATCTACGGGACACGCCCAGTTACACGGGAACTCCAGCACAGCCTCGTCTGGTACTACTGCGGACTCGACAAACCGCCATCCAGAGACACCATTGACCGCTTTCTCACCGACCTCGAACACGGTGTTGACGATGTCTTCGACAGGCTCGTCGAGCAGGCCGCCGCCCGCGGCCTGCTCGACTCCACGTACTCAATCGATTCGACCCATGTCGAAGCGATCCAATACAACGACGCTGCCTCGTGGAACTACGACCCAACAGCCGAGGAGCACTACTACGGCTTCGGCTGTACGATCGTCTCAACCGGCGGAAAGATCCCGATAGCAGCGGAGTTCACACAGACCAAACAGGCCGATCAAGAGACGGCGATGCGCGTCACGCGTGACGCGCTCGCCGTCGATACACCAATCTGGATGCTTGGAGACAGCGCGTACGATATCCTCGATTGGCACGACCACCTTCTGGCTGTAGGGGTCGTGCCAATCGCTCCGTACAATCCGCGAAACACCGACGATCCACTCGATATCGAGTACAGGGTCGAAACCCGCATTACCGAACACAGTGAAGACGTTCAGCTGAAGCAATCCATCTTGGAGGAGACGTACAACCACCGGACAGGCGTCGAACGAACCAACGATGCAGTCAAGGACTGCGGCCTCGGGCGCGAACGTGCCCGAGGCCGCGTCCACGCACGAACAGAAGTGTACGTTGCGCTCTGCCTCCGACTGGTCGTTGCAATCACCAACTACGAGCGAGAAAACGATCCGGGCTGCGAGAAGCTATGAGATGCATTCTATGACACGCTCTGTAACGGGAAATCGCCTGCGGAGTCTGGAACCGCTGTGCCTTCGGGTGTACGTTCCGACACAGAAACAGGAAGCCCCGACCGCAACAAGCAAGGGCCGGGGAGGCCCGAGCGCGGTCGGTCGGGGTAGTTCACAAGCCGTCTCTGTCGTTCACGAACGGAGTACGAACGGCCCTGCGGAAGCTGTCTTCCTTGCGACAGTCGCCACGCGGAGCATGTACGCGGTTAACACAACAAATGGGGCCAAAGCGACAGTGAAGGTCACCGCAACGAAGGTCAATAGCGGCGGTAGCCCTAACAGCCACATGTCTGGGAGAAGTCCCGCGTTGATAGCAAGGATGGACGTAGCTGTGACGAGTGTCGCCGGGAGCGATATCAATAAGAGTGTCCGCGAAAGCTCTGAAATTTCCCGGCTGTAATATAGCGTTTTGAAGTACTCCCTTCCAGTTGCAAACAATTCCAACGCTCGGAGTAGTTCGTCGAACTGCTCATCTGTATCCTCCGAAAACTGGCTTGAATACGAGTTCGTAATCTGTCTAGATCGATTTATCAAGTTTCCATAGTCCATTTCAAGCCCGAGCCAGAGTACTCCAAACTCCCCTCCTGTGACACGGTTCAATGACTGTTCAAGGTACGTGGCAGTATCGGAAATCGACTCGACATATTCCAGGAGGTCACTTGCGAATTCCTCGTCAGCACCTTCGGTGACATCCTCCAGAGCCTGAGCCCGCTCGTGAATGACCTCGGACATCAGATCAAGGAACGTGTTGGGGTCCGATGGACTCTCCTCACCGTCAGCGATTCGGCCGACCTCTCTTCTGAACTCCATGGTTTTCTCAATGCGATCCTGTTGAGTACTGATGTCGGTGATGTCGTAGGAGAGAACGATAGAATTGATAGAGACCACAATGGACACCAGCAGAATAATACCACTCAGGAATGCAGTAAGGACCGACTGGACGGCCGATGTCTCGGTGAGGAGCCGCTGCAGCTGGAATGTCCAGACGGTACCAATCACGAGGATAGCGATAAATGTTACCGAAAGTAGCGCCGCGGTGACCGCGTATCGGTTCCCTTCAAGGAGTACCCATCGGCCCAGTTTGAGTCCCCGCTCTCTCGTCGGTAGCGGAAACCAACTGCGCAAGCTCTCATAGTCGTCGATGACGCTCATGCTACTACTCTTATCGATATTCCCACGAGATATGTTTAGTAATTGGAGTACTATGTCCGTTCACCTGTGTTGCTGACGGTATCATTGTCTCCACCATCCATAGCACGTAGTGTGGGAAGCGCCTTGTCCGCTCGCTCCATCACAGTGAATGCTTGCCCCTACTACGGCGTACGCATTGTTAACAACTTCCACTCCAAGGGTGAGAGCGAAGAAGGGCACTACTTGGCGAGGTGAATCGCTCGCAGTGCTGGACGATATTGAGCGAGCCCGTCCAGCGGGCGAATGTCTCACTGTGGTCGGTTTCATCAAAACGCCAGTACTGCCAGGCGTGGACCAGTTCGTGCCGGACCGTCTTGCAGAACTGCTGCCAGCCGAACTCCCGGTAGGTGTTCCAGGTGAGCCAGATCGTGGCCGACTTAGTGTCTGGATCGTATTCGGTGACGCCAGCCTGTTGCTGGGCCCGCTCGGAAACCTCCCAGTCAATCGCTTCAACGGGGAACTCAGGGAAGTGTTCGGCAGCGACGTCGGCTGCGTGCATTTACGACTGATCGAATAGAGCTGATCGAGGTATGAGAAGAAGATCTAAATAGGGTTCTTTCATCGGTTAACAGTACCTAGTCGGTCTCTGTCTTTGGTCAATCCACTACCCTGTTATAAAAGACGTTGTAGGTACAACCGCTACGTATCCCTCGCTGAGGTGCATTTTGTCAGTCACAATGATACAGACAGACCGTGGAGCCGAAGCCGACGGTGAATGGTGTGAGAGCTGTGCTGTCCAGACGCCGCACGACGTCTCGATCGAACTCCGCACGGAAAGCGAGAAAGACAACAATGCAAAATTCTCGCGTGAACCATATCGCATCACGCAGTGCCAGATGTGCGGTGAAACGACGAGCCAGCGGATGAACAACGTCTAAACGACGCTGGCTTGCTCCCCGTTGGAGCCTGCCTTCTGGCGTCGCGGTCGGATAACAAAATGACAACAGGGAGACCATGATAACTATTTATACTATTGCGACTAGCAGAGAGACGCTGTTTGCCAATCGCAAGTGAGGGCCGTGTGTACCTGCTACTTGCCAGTATCGCACGTATGGTTCGGTAGTGTAGCGTCAGAAATCGTCGGCAAGATCGATCATTTCCTGCACCATCGTTTCGACCTGCGCAGGAATTGTCGGAGTGATTGTTTTCGTTGATCGATCATACTCGATGATGTTGTAGTCGGCGAGCTTTGGAAGATGAATATGAGCGAGTTCCCGTGCTCGGTCAGCGCTACTATCACTGGCAAGTGATGGGTCAGATAAGTCGGTGGCAGCTACTCGGGTAGTGAGTTCGTCGACTGTCAGTGGTTCATCGGCGGCTGCTAGCGTCACTAGGAGTTCACGACGGCGGGAGTCGGCAAACAGTTTGTAGACAGTATCTGGCGATAGTTCGCGGGTGGACATGCTTCGGTCTTGCTGTGCTTGCTGATGGGGAGTAGAGGTCACAGAGGATGGTAGACACGTGTTCGGGTTACCCATCGTTGTTGTAGCGTCAAGGCTTTAATAGAGAAGTGGTGATTCATCTGCTTGGAAGTCATTTGTTCTCTTGGTGTTCCGTCCCGAGGACGGTGCGAAGCACGGCTTCGTTGGCTCGGCGGAGACGCTGGGAGAGCGCTTGCTGGCTGATGTCGAACTCCGTGGCAAGCTCGGTGAGCGTTACTTGCTGTGGTGATGCGAAATACCCGCGGTCAAGTGCCCGTTCGAGTGCTTCCTGCTGTTTGTCTGTAAGTCCGTGGATGTTTTGTTGAATGCCACGGTCGCCTAACTCATAGAGACGAGTCACGGTGAGGACGAGATCATAGTTGCGACAAGCATCATGGAATGCCGAGAGCTGGTCGTTTGTCGGAAAGAGTAGTTGGAACTCCCAATCTTGGCCACTATGTCCGAACGAGTCGAGGATACTGCCACGGCTGTCGGTCAGCGCATCAAAAAAGGTACTTGCTGGGACATCCCATTCAATCGTGTACAGTGTCCGGCCACCGGTCTGGCCAAGATGTTCGAACGAAAGCACATGGTCGCTGGCATGGATGCGCTGTTCGAATGCATCTCTGTCACCACCCCAGACCCAACACAGCGGCACGACTTGCTCGCCAATTGGGACGACTTTCTCGAAGTGAATATAGAGATCTGGGTCAGCAGTGAGGAGTTGGCCAAGCGGGAATCCCTCGGGATCAAGGGCTAACTCGACAATGACCGCCATCTTATCTGTAAACGAGCGTGAGCGACATGAAACTGATGGGCTCATCCCATGATTCTCATCTCAATAAGTAAGTAACCGTCTCGGGGTTTGGAGCAGACTTGGTGATATCGGCGTGTCGTTGGATCGAAGACCCCTCAGCCGATCGAGTCAACAGGCAACTCGGAGAAGTGCTCGGTAGTGACGTCGGCCGCGTGCATTCACGCCCGGTCGAGCAGGGTCGCCTGCGTCGCCAGCACACTATTCACATGGGTTTTAACACGCCTACCGATAGGTTACAGATATGATAAAACATGAGGAAGGGAAGATATCAGGGGTCGGAGTTAGAAAGAGCAGAGTGCCATGATTCTGGTAGCTCTTGATCAATGTAATTGCTTTCTACCGTTGTTACCTTACAATCGCATGCTAATGATTCTGTGAAGCGCGACCCCTCACTACTCCCCTCAAAGAAGCGTACAGCTCGAACAATCTTTTCTCCACATTCAGCACATACAGGGACTTGCCTACGATTGTCGCTTGGCTGGCCCATAGAAGATTTGACCGCCGTTGAAGTTAAGAACTTTCTCTATTCTTCCCGTTGCGTTTAGCCTTCCATTGTGAGCCGGCCGCTTGATTGAAGACCGCGTCGGTGAGGGTAAAACGGGAATCGTTGTGTCCTACCGACTGGGTTCGTCGTGCTGATATGGACAGAAAGGACAGTTTCGTGCCGCCAACTGCCGTTTATCGCGTTGGTGCACTTCACCTCGATACTCCACGTTGATGGTAGCATGGACTTTCCTGCTTTCTGCTTGCTGATTTGCATTGGTTTCTAGCAGTTATCGCCGCAAGTCCCATGGCCATACGAGAAGATAGGTACTCTGAAAGGGGTCAATGTGAGCGACGAAGACGAGGATTCACCACCTAGAGTGCGCAGGCGTGACCGTGCCGCATCTGGAGCCCCAGCTGCTGGCTGGGCACTCAGTGACCGCTTCGCATGGGAAGAAATCCACCAACGACTCCTCGCGTCTGCTGACGAAGTCATCGGCAACACTACCAGGGAGCTGTTTTTTAGTGGATTCACCGCTGGATTCGCTATCGTGCTGACGTTTATCGGCTATGCAGTTGGAAGTGCAAACTTTCCAAATAATGACTTTCTCGCTACTGTCCTCTACCCGATTGGATTCCTGTATATCATTCTAGGCCGGTACGAGCTTTACACTGAGAAAACTCTCCCACCGGTGAAATTGGTGCTGACCAGACTGGCCAGCCTCCCGCTCTTGTTGCACATGTGGGGCGTCGTATTAGTGGCGAATATCGTAGGGGCAGGGATCGGCGTGTTCATCCTCGCCAACACGCATGTCCTCGCACCGGATGCGATGCAAGCCGGAGCCGAGTTTGTCCGCCATGGCCTCGAAATCGGGTGGTGGGATGTGTTCTTCAAGGCCCTGTTCGCGGGGTGGCTGGTCGCCGGTGTAGTATGGCTTGGAACAGCAGCACGCGATACAATTTCGCGATTGATAATCATCTACCTCGTCTTCTACATGATTCCCACCGTCGGCCTGTTCCATGTGGTTTCCTCAGGAGCCGAGGCTCTGTTCTTCGTATTCCTTGGGGTTCCTGGGCCGGACTTGTTCACCATCTTCTACGAGTTCTGGCTCCCGGTGTTGCTCGGCAACACGTTCGGCGGCGTGGTGCTGATCGCGCTCGGTACCTATATTCAATCCAAACAGCGGCGCTATCCTGAGATTCGCGTTCTCTCGTTGCGCGAACTCCTGTTCACTCTGGAAGGAGGCCGCCCGTTCGACACGCCCAGACCAGGGATTCGATTGACCGCCGAAGATGAGGAAACCGGGACGAAAAACGAGTGAGATACGCGGCGTTCTTGGAATCCAAATCCGTCGATACTGTCGGTGAGCGTGCGCTGGTCGGCGACGTCGGGAAGCGTCTGTTGACGAGTCATAAAAACAAGGAGAGAAGGAGTTAGCAGCAGTTGGCAAGCACGCGTTTGTCGGTGGTTTCAGTCCCGCAGCGCTCGCAGCGCCAGTAGCGGTGATCGACGTTGCCGTACGTGTCCTGGCCGATGTGTGGGCCAGTGATGCGCGGCCCGTCATCAGTCTCGTCACTCGCGTCGTCATCAGTGGGGAAGGCGTCGAGGGAGCCGTCGGCGGTCGCGTCTTCGACAGCGGCCATGTACTTGCAGTGAGCGTTGCGGTGGACGTGATGAGGATAAGTGCACGCCATTGCGTCGCCGGTCACGTCGTCGAGTGTCACCGTATACTGGTGCTCGTCGGGGTTCTCGTAGCTCTCATTCGTCACGTCGACCATTCCGGGGGCGTCGACGGCGAAGCTAAATTGTTCCCACTGCGCGCGTTTCTGTGCCTTCTCGTCAGATGCAGCCACGTCTTTGGCAGTGGCGAGAGTCATTTCAAATGAGGTTGGGAGTTGCCGTCTGTGAGACCGATCGCTACTGTCATTCCTGGCAGCAGTTGTTTTGGCGAGGTGAACGATACCAACAGCAGTCTTATTACTCTCTATTACATGCTGTTACACATGCCAGTCGATTTCGACAGCTATCAGCCATCGAATCTCCCGAAGGAGGATACGAACGGACGGCGCATACTTGAATTCCTTGCCGACAACGCAGACCTTGGGTATCGTGCCGGCGAGCTCGCAGAGGAACTTGCGCTCCCCCGTGGCAGCGTTGGGACGACGCTAACCCGTCTTGAAAATCGCGGTCTCGTTCGGCACAAAGGCGATTATTGGGCGATCAACCCAGATGCCTACGACGCCCATACTGCAAGCCTCATCGGGTTGGAAACAGTGGCAATGGAATTCGAGGGCGACTACTACGACCAGAACCCAGACTGGGATGCAGATCTGCCGGACCTCGAGGAGCAAGAACAAAATGAGAGTACACCGGAGGAGGAGTGATGTATGACCGTGGAGTGGTGGTCGTTGCTGCGGATCCGTTTGGGAACACACCGCGTCGACCATATCTAATCGTCAGCGGAGATGGGCACCCGTTTGCTGGCGAACAATACATCGCACTCGGAATTACATCAAAGGAGTATGCTAATAGTCTCCCGCTTACAGACGCGTTTGAAACCGGAGCCCTAAGTCAGGACTCGTTTGTTTCGCCCTGGGCTGTTGTTTCGCTCATGGATATCGATATCGACCGGGCAGTTGCTCGACTCAATGAAGAATTTGTGACGACAGCAGTCGAGCAGATGGCTGGATACGTTCACGAGTAGGACGACCAAAGAATGTGCGTCGTGTGGCGTTTCAACTGGCAAACCGTTGTGGATCCGAGAACATTCCTGTCCCGCTCGCGGATTTGAGGCTGACAGGGACGCAAACGCAGCGTGGAAGATTCTTTCTCGTGGTCTTGAAGATGTAGGAGTGAGACACTCCGAATCAATGCCTGTGGAGACTGCACTCCCTGTGGATACACCTGTATCTGCAAAGCGCGTCGTGGAAGCAGGAAGCCTACCCTCACGGAGCGAACGGCGTCAGCCGTGAGTGAGTAGGGTAGTTCACCTACCAAAGCAGAAGCTGATGAACACCTGCGAGAAAGTAGCTTGACCGCTACTATTGTTCGTCCTGGCCTATTAACGAATGAGTCCGCTACAGGTTAGATCGAAGTGGGTGATGACCTTGCGAGAGACGGTGAAATCCCACGCGCTGACGTTGCCCAAACGCTCGTCACCGCATTGCCACTGGAGAACACCTACGGCAAGATGTTCGAAATCCTTGGCAGAGAGACGCCAATCGAGATCGCGTTGAACGATCTGTGAGAGCATGGTTGAGTGCGGACGGTCTTGCTAGGCCGGTGCCATAACGCTAAATGCCGCGAGGCCACCTAGAAATAGTACTGTGAGTCAGAACACGTCATCCGAGACTGAGTATTCTATCACCGATGACTGGGATGCGTTGTACGTCGACGGTGAATGGGTCGAGGGTGAAGAAACGATTGCAGTTACAGATCCGTCAACGCGAGAGACTGTTACGGAAGTCCCGGCAGCGACCGAGGACGACGTCAATGCGGCCTACGAAGCTGCTGCTGCAGCTCAGTCTGAGTGGGCTGAGACGCCGCCAGCGCGGCGCGAAGAAGTCATTCAGGCGTTCGCCCAGGCGCTGGAAGAGCACCGCGATGAAATCATTGAGCTACTCGAAGTCGAAGTTGGCGGTAGCTCGATCATGGGCGAGACGTCCATGCAGATTGCGCTGGACCATGCCGGCGAAGCGGCGACGTACCCTCGTCGACTGCAAGGCCAACACAAAGACTCGAACATTCCCGGGAAGGAGAACATTGTCGAACAGCGACCAGCGGGCGTTGTCACCGCTATCTCACCGTGGAACTTTCCGCTGAATCTCTCGCTGCGGGCGGTCGCCCCAGCCATCGCGACCGGGAACACAGTCGTCCTCAAACCGGCGACAAACTCACCGATCACTGGTGGCCTACTGTTCGCGAAACTATTCGAGGAGGTCGGCCTCCCGGACGGCGTTCTGAACGTGGTCACCGGCCACGGTTCGGAGATCGGTGATCGAGTTGCAGGCCATCCCGAAAGCGACGTCGTTACATTTACCGGTTCGACGCCAGTCGGACGAGGAGTGGCGGCGACAGCGGCCGGGAATCTCGCCACGCCTGTGATGGAACTCGGTGGGAACAACGCACATATCGTCACGGCGGACGCCGATCTCGATAAAGCAATCGACGCCGCAGTTTTCGGGTCGTTCGTCCATCAGGGCCAAGTCTGTATCTCGATCAACCGTCACATCGTTCACGAAAACATCTACGACGAATACGTCGATCGCCTCGTTGAACGTGCGGAATCACTCCCGACTGGGAGCGCACATGACTCCGACACCGTGGTCGGGCCGATCATCGACGAGTCGCAGCGTGACGAGATGCTCGAATACGTCGAGGAGTCGGTCGAAGCAGGCGCGACGCTGGAAACAGGCGGAGAGACGGCCACTCTCGACGGCGTCGACGACTCGCTAGTCGTCGAGCCGACCGTTCTTTCTGATGTGACCAACGACATGTCTGCGGCCTGCTTCGAGCATTTCGGCCCAATCGCGCCAGTGATTTCGTTCTCGAATGTCGATGAGGCTATCGAAATCGCCAACGATACCGAGTATGGCCTTTCCGGTTCTGTCCACGCCGGCGACGAGGGTCGGGGGAAAAAGATCGCCGAGCGTATGGACACCGGCAACGTCCACGTCAACGACCAGCCGATTAATGACGAAGCTCACGTGCCCTTTAGCGGCATCAACGCCTCGGGTACGGGCGGCTTCAACAGCGATCAGATCCTCCACGAGATCACTGAAACGAAGTGGATCTCAGTCCAACACGAAGAACGCGACTACCCCTTCTAATTGGCGTCAACAACTCCGATATTTTTGCGCACGATTTGATGAGGCCCGATCCCGTTTCTCATCTCAATGAGCAAGTGGCCGTTTCGAGCCTGGGAACAGACTTGGTGATATTGGCTTCTCATTGGACCGGGTCTGAAACCGCCTCGTCCATCGAGTTTACGGAGAAGGGTGCAGCGGCGATGTCGGCCAAATATGTTCGCGATGGTTGAGCAGGACTGCCTGCGTTGTCAGCCCGTTATCGAAAGCATTGCAGTCGTCGGTCGTCCCGTCGATACTTTCGGTGAGCGTGCGCTGGTCGGCAACGTCGGGAAGCGTCTGTTGACGAGTCATAAAACGGGAAGAAGGGAAGTTAGCAGCAGGCGTCGAGCGCGCGTTTGTCGGTGGTCTCAGCCCCACAGTGCTCGCAGCGCCAGTAGCGATGATCGATGTTGCCGTACTTATCCTGGCCGACGTGCGGGCCAGTGATGCGCGTCTCTGTGTCGTTACTCTCGTCACTCGCGTCGTCGTCAGCGGGGAAAGCGTCGAGTGAGCCGTCGGCGGTCGAATCGTCGACGGCAGCCCTGTGCTTACAGAACACACTCTAGTGGACGTGGTACGGGCAGGTACACGTAAGCGCATCACAAGTCTCAGTATCGGGTATCACGACGTATTCGTGCGCAGCGGAAGTGGCGTGGGTCTCATTCGTCACGTCAACTTGGTCAGAGACTTCGACGTCGAAGATAGGCGTTCCCACTGTACGTGTTTTTTGAGCCCACCAGTAGGTTCAAGGATTATAGCTGGTATTATTGAGATGGGTTTCCTCTGGCAGAGAAGCCCACCCTCGCGCTGCTGAGACAGCAGCGCGGGGAATTCTGATTTCCCCCGAAGGGAGTGACCTTCTCACCTATTCCTATGATGGTATAGGTGTTAAAGCTTGCCCTTTCCTACATAGGAATAGGTCTTAATAGGGTAGGGCACCAATACCGATATAGGAAAGGTCCCCAAATCACTCCCCATGGCCGACGGAAACGAACGCAACCCAAACCGTAACGACGAAACCGGCCAGTATTCGGCAGGCTACACCCCTGACGACGCCCTCAATGCTCTCCGCGAGCTTGGCGGAACAGCGGGCACTGCTGACGTTGGCGAGCAAATGGGCTGTGCCCGCCGAACAGCATACAACAAGCTCAAGGAACTCTACGAGTCCGATCGTATCGACTCACAGGAAGTCGGAAGCAGCCGTCTGTGGATACTCATAGAGGACTCGGAAGACAGCACATAACCTCACTATGACGAGGCCGTGTTGAATAGCAAGCACATAGACCAGAAATCTATTTACCGATAATTCATCTGTAATTGAATAATGCCTTCTACTACTCGCTCTCCGCGAGAATTTGGCCCAATTCAGCTAATCAGTACGTCTCTCAGCCGTCAACTACTTGGATTTTTACTTACATTTGTTGGGATACAGCTCATAAGCTGGGCCTTTAGTAAGAATACTGTCCCTTCCTCAACGATAATCTACACGGTGATAGGCACGTTTGTGATTTTAAATGGCTTGTATCTTGGTGGGGTGCGTCCTCGATAAACCTGCATGCATATCGAGTAGGTGATTCAGTGACATTGGCAAAATCAATGAGAGTGCCGTGCTACATACTTTGTATCTTACACACTGGGATTATCAGCTGTTGAGTATTTCAACAGAGCCGGCACGAGAAAGCTGCTATTCGTCGTTCTCGTCGTCTTTGTCCGGGTCAAGTGCTTCCACCTCTTCCCGGGAGAGATCACCAGCGAGAAACTCTCTGCCGAGATCTGAGAGTTCGTATGCTCCGTTTTCGTGTTGGACAAGCAGTCCAGCATCCCGGAGCGCACGAAGTCGTTTGCCCGTGTAGTTTCTCCCGTAGCCAATATTGTCAGCAACAACTTTCGGTGTGACTCGGATATCGTGATTTTCAAAGAACCCGAAAAGTGGGTAGTCAATCTTTGCGAACCACGATACGCGTTGCACCATCTCTTTGAGACAACGGGTACGCATACAAAAGTCAGCTACATCCCAGTCAACTTCTACCTTTCCTACGGTAGATCTCTACCGTATACGAGGAGTAGTATTAATTTTCGCCAGTAAAGTAGTTACACTAACGGCTCAGCGCGAGTGCTCAGCGTTCGAGAAGTGAGCGAACGCGTGTCCACAGCACGCGCTCGCGTTGAGTCACACTGCAACCGCACATGAGACAATCCATCCAATCGCAAAGGAACTTTCCCTTAGACGAACAGGTACGACTCACCCGACAGTGGAGTGAGTCATCGCCGGCAGTCGATGCGCTCGATCTACCGGATGAGATACAGACCATCCTGCTCCCCGTTGATGGCGATCCCTCCATTGACGTCTGTCATCTTACACCCGACGGTGAACAGCCAATGTGTGGCTGTCGGGGGTCGTTCACCCGGCATCAGCCAGACTACGTATCGCAGGATATCGACCGGCTCTGCGAGAATTGTCGCGCGAAACACTCAGGAGAACAACCGACACGCCCCTGCCCGAGCTGTGGGACAGCGGTCAGTGTGAACGCGTGGCCTCAGCACGTTCGGAGGTGCACCGATGAGTGAGTCGGATGCACGAGACATGAGCCAATGGCTGCAGCGACACGAAATAGGTCGCTGGGGTTTGTTCAATCGCCAGAGGGACGCTGGTTTTAATACCCTGGTAGAGAAAGTGGCGGCTACGCTAGGCACGAATCAGCGCCAGGAAGCAACAAAACCGTCGGAGGTCAATGGGTGTCCCACCACCCGCTCCCTCCGACGACGACTCACCTGTTGTTTCCTGCTCAGTCGATATAATTGTTCGGGTCGCAAGAGCGGTAGCTATCTCGAACAGTTCTGGCTGAGTGACCCTGAAACGGGTCAGCGCGTCACACGACGCGTCAAATGACTATAGCACGACCCCCACGGCACGACGGTAGAGAGCAGTACCAGCAGCGCGACACGCAACGACAGGCAGTCGATCCGGCGACCACAGAGGTGGTTTTCTATGTGTAATCCCTCCGAGAGCGACGCGGTTTCCCGAGCAGAATTAGAAGCACTCCTCGAAGCACAGCAAGAGCAGTTAGACGCTCAGCTCACCAAAACGAACAAACTCCTCTGGAAGACCGACAAAGGCACCGACGAGCACGAAGAGGCGCTCAAGCTACGTGCGGAGCTACTGAAGACCCGCAAAGCACTCCTCGCGAAGAAAAAGGAGGCGAGCGACGATGTGTGACTGTGAGTGCGTCTCTCGGGCAGAAGTTGAGGAGATGCTCGCCGAACGTGACGAGCAGATTAGCGACCTGGAGAATGAATGTGAGCGGCTGCGCGAAGAACGCGACACGGCATTTGACAGGATTGACGAACTTGAGGAGACGATCGAGAGCAACAGTGACGAGATTGAGGACACTCGAGAAGAGATCGAGAATCAACCAACGGTCGAGTTCCGAGGGACTCCCGCCAACTCAACGATCTCTGGATTGGGTCGAACCCAGTCGGAACCCTGCTCGACAACAATAACAAGGCGATCAAGGAGAACACTGGTCGGATTGAAGATCTAGAGCGCGGGGAGGTTGATGTTGACGACGTGCTCGATCACAAGGGCACGGAGAATCAACTCCCGATCCAGCGGGACAATGCTGCGCGCAAATCAGACGCACCGACTGATCTCTCGGCGAACCAGGAACGTGCCACCTATGTGTGGGCCGCATTCCACGAGCGGGCCGTCCCCGGCCATGGGAAGTTGCGAATGGAGTCCTCGACTGTCAAACGCATCCTCGAACTCAACGACTTCGACACGAACCCGAACACTGTCCGGCGGACGATGGAGTTCGTCGCCAAAGGCACCGCTTGGAACGAAACCCGCCGTCCTGAGGCCGACGATAACCTGATCACGCTTCGTCACGGGGAAAGTTGCAACTCACTCGTTGCTGATCAGGATGAATGGGAGGCGTTCTTTGCAGAACAAATGGAGCAAGCTGCCGGCATGGCTGACGACGCTCAAGACGACGCTGAGAGCGACGAGGATGAAGAGGCGACAACGGACAGCGATGCAGCGGCGGACGATGTGAACGTCGAAATGAACGCTCTCTCGTCTGCTTCGGCAGTCACGTCCGACGAGAACGATTCGGTTGACGGAGAGATTACGGTGTCGTAATCAGAGACGACAGCCCCGGTGTAATCTCTGACCCCTTCCAGATGAGGAGGGGGCGCAAGTTGCGCCCCCTCTGATGGCGGAATGAAAGGTCGACTACTCTGCGGTGTAATCTCTTCTCTTTTTCTTCTCGATTGTGAGAAGAGAAAGGAAGAGGTTCAGCTGATTACACTGCTCGGTTGAGGTTGATTACGACGGTGTAATCACCTTCCCACCAGCTGAGTAGTCGACGGCGAATCCGCAGGAAGAAACCTAAGGGGTGGCATGGTATCTAGATTCGATCTTGAGGCGGATGTCGGCCGGCTATTTCACCGCGACTGCAAGAGGGACACTCTTGCCGTCGAACACGTGTTCATTCCCGATGATTTTGTCTTCGAGTCGGTCCATTCGGTCTGCCATCGTCTCGTACAGTTGTTTGTCTTCTCGGGTTGCATCGTCGCGTTCTGCGCGGACTTTTGCGTAATGGAGGCGGTTCGAGTGAAAGACGTCCCAGTAGTCGCGGCGTTCGCCGCTGTCCCGCCCGACCGTGTGGTAGTTCTTTAAATCCAGCCAGACGTCCGCAGGCGGTGGCGAGAGCCGCTTCAGGTGGGTGGGAAGTCGCCGCCCATGAGACCGATCGCTACTGCCGGGGATTTCATCAGTCTTCTCGACGATCCAATCCATCTCGTCCTCGGGCGGATAATGCATATGCTGGCCGTCTTCACAGCTCCGGACTGCCAGCACCCCATCATCGCGAACGTGCTCCCAGAGTAGCGAGAGCACCGACTCCTGATTCGCAATATGGTGGAAGAGATAGCTCGCAAACACGATATCGAACGTTCCGAGGTCGGCTTTGTCGAGGTTGTTCACGTCCAACCAACGGTACTGGATGTTCGACGCTGAATACCGGTCTTTCGCGACCTCCAGGATGTCCTCGGCCTCATCAATCGCGACAACGTCGAACCGGTCGTCATTGCCGAAGCGCGACTGGGTGACGGTTCCGTACCCACAGCCAGCGTCAAGGACGGAGTACGGTGGCTTGATGCCATTCTCTTGCAACCGCTCGACAATGCGGTCGATGTTCCGTTCGTCCTGCTCGCGATGCATCGCCGCCGACAACTGAAGCCGTTCGTGATCGACTTCAGGATCATACTCACTCGGCCCGTCGTGGTCGTCAGCACTATCCGACCTAGCCTCGGATGGTGAGAGTAGTTGATCCATTGTTCGCGCTAATGCGTTCGAGAGCTGCTGTTCGAACTCCGCCCGGTCAACATATGTGAAGTAGCCTGTTGCTCGGCATTCGTCGCGGAAGTCCTGCAGGCGTTCGTATTGGTCTGGGTCGAGCTGATTCGTCGGAATGTCGCGCTCGGAGAACCCGATCATCGCCGGCAAGTCGTCCTCGATTGCAAGCCGTTTCACCGTGTCGGCGAGACTTGCTCCGCCAGTCGGGCCATCGCCGACCGTGGTCCAGAACGCGCCCAGGACAATATCGATGTCGTCGGCGAGGTCAGACCGACTCACGTCTACGTGGTTGGCGTCAACCGGTGCGAGGTGGATGTTTTGCTGGCGGCCAGTCGATGCATTCCAATCGAGCAAGACGTCTTTCGCGGCTTGCCGTTCTGCGTCGATCTCGGAGGGCATCGCGAGCAGGACGTGATAGACAGTGGATTCGATCGGCATCGATATATTCTAGCTCGGATACCCCGCACAAAATGCGTACCGAATCAGATCTCTGCTGGGTCGAACGCTTCTAACTGCTGGCGTTCATCATCTGTGAGCTCGCCAGCGAGATATCGTTCTCCCAGGTCGGTAATCCGGTAATAGCCGCGGTCGTCGTCGGTGCGGTCGATGAGACCAGCAGCTTTCACTACTCGCACCCGGTTCCAGACTGTACCCTCAGCAAGACCCATGTTGACAGCGATGGCTGTTGGCGGGGCCTCGAAGTCGGTGAGCGAATGCCCGTTTAGGAATTCGAGGATGTCGAGGTCGCTCATTCGGAGCCAGGCGATACGAGCTCTCATAGAGGGTAGTAGGTACTCTATGTTCGAATAGCATTGGCTAAAAAGCTATGCAAAGGCCAAGCAAGGTATCTCCGACTGCGATTAGTATCTCCTCATTCGAGAGTGGATATACCCCAACCGTTTAGTGAGGGGACCAATATAGATGCGAGTGAGAATCGATGAATACAATCGCGACTACCACCGACGGAGGAATCTAACACTAAACAGGGATACATCGGCACAGAATGACGGACAGTCACGCATGCTTCGACAGACGCCCGCGCACACCACCGCCATCGACCCGGTACGGTCGACACAGACAGCTACGCTAGGTAACTTCAGCGCCAAGAAATGACAATCCCGTCAGCGGTCAATGGGTGTTCCAGCACCCGCTCCCACCGACGAACCCTCAGTTGTCGTTTCTTGCTCGGCCGGCAAAACTGTTCGGGGTATACCTACAGATATACCGCCGGACTCGTCCGCCTGAGTGACCCTGAGATGGGTCAGCGTGCTCCCCGCCACGCACGATGACACAACACCCACAGAATACACGACACGACGGTATCACCGCTCGAACCAACCAGCAGTCCACCACGCAGCCGCGATGCGCACTCTCACACCTGGACATAGAGATGGCAGACACTAGCGGAGGTGGCAACCGATGAGTGACGCTGGCCTATCCAGTGTGGCTAATACCCTGGGTGACGGGAAGCCATCTACTTCCGAACTGGTCGACCAAATGCATGGATTGGCCGAGCGTGTCGACGATCTCGAGGAGACTGTTGCTGCAAAGGACGAACAGATAGAGGAACTCCAGCAGCAGGTTGAGTCGCTCAAGGAGGACCGAGATGCCGCTGAGAAAAAGCGTTCGAGCGACCGTGAGCGTCTGAGTGAGCTTGAGGCGACGACCGAGGCCATCCAAGACGAGGTGGACGACCTTGCTGAGAAGGAGGAGCGGAATGCTCGCGTGCGGGCGTCTGTCTCGCGGATGATCAACCTCGTTCGGGACTACGATAGCACGGAAGGCGTCGATGATGAGTCGCCGAATCTCGTGGCAGAAGCAGCGAACGCAGGCCGCCAACTCGTCGATACAGTCGAGCGCTCCGAGCAGAACACGGAATTAGTGAACTTCCGCGAGCAGCGCGCTGAGTCCCAGCAGGTCGAGGAGAAGTATCTCGACGTGTTGGAAGCCGGCCAGAAGATCGCGGAAGAGAACGACGTGAGGATCGCGCGGCTGGACTATCGGAAGGTCGCCACCCACTATGGGTGTGCGTACAAGAACGACGGCTATCGCGTGATGGAGGAAATGGCCGACCGCGTCCCCGGCGTGACCTACAAGGAGAGTCGGACGCTGTCAGCGGACGACGCAATGGGCGTTGGCGGCCGGCATATCGAGATCTCGTTCGCTGACCCCGATCTCGCCGGCTGGATGCGAGCCCACGACGCCAACACGGGAGGGAACTAACCACGAGAGAGAGAGCGTTACACCGTTGTAATCACGGGGGTTCACCGAACCCCCGTTTGCAGCGACACCACCGCACGAGATCCACACCGCATTCCCGGTGACCCACGGTGGTAACGTTGGTACGGCTACCGTGAGGTGCGTCCTTTTCTGCGTCGTTTCTGCGAAAGAGAAGGGGGTCGACGCCGTCGACCCCCATTATTACGATGTTGTAACCAACCTTTCTCAACAGGTTCACGGGACAGCGACTAAGATGAATAAAGGCGCTCCAGTCGGACTACGTCGTCGACCACGATGACTGGAAGGCAGCGCTCCGGGCCTAGATAGGCGACGAGCGCGAGGCAGAGCGAGAACGCAAGCAGGAACGGAAGCGTCTCAAAGACTGCCGTCGCCAGACCTACGAGAAAGAGCAATCGTGAAAAGTAGAACTATTCATTACGACGTATTGAGATCGCAGTCAAAATCCCGGCAAGGACACCTCCAAGAAGCGGCCCAGCAACCAATAAAAGGGTTTGATTTTGAACCGGCTCCCAAATTAGAGCAAAGACAAGGGTGAAGATACTAGCGATGAGAAGCCAATCAATACCGCGGCTCACCGCTGACCCGAACGTTTGCTCCCTTGTCTGAGTAGTCATAGAGGAACCTTGGATAGTAGAGTAATACCAGGTGGAGCAATAATAGTTTTTCATTTTCACCATAGAAATAGAGTATAAAATAAATGCCGTCAGGATAAGTCTTTCGGGTAAGGCTTACTACTTCTGATCATCACACCATCAATTGAATGCTCGCCGGAAACGCCCGTCGAATCGATCTCTATGACTTCTTCAGCGTCCTACTACCCGGTATCGGCCTACTGCTTAGTCTTCTCCCGTTCCTTCCAAGAAAAACGGATCTCAACGCCCTCGGAGCAATCCTTCCACTTCTCGTCGGTGGATTTGTCTTTGGGCGAGCTGTCCACACAATTGCAATAACTATTGAAGACGACTACCAAGCATCGCCAACTCACCGAGAGCAATTCATAGAGGAGCTTACTAATCCTACGAACTTAGATACTGCAACGGTACAGGCATTCTACAATGAATGTTCTAGAGCTTTTGGTCACCTAGATGAGGAATATCCGTGGACCGATGATGCTAATCCCAAGGAAGAAAAACTTGAAGATCTATATGGATTAGTCCGATCGTATGTTCATATCGATTCTCGAGGGCGATCTCGGACATTCCAAGCAGTCTACTCCTTCTACCGGTCCATGTGGATTGTCTCAATAATCGTAGCGGCTATATACATTTGTTATGGAATAGGAAAGGGAATAGGAACATTTGGGAATAGTGTGAATTACACATCTTTTCTCGGATCACTAGGAATACCACCTGGTCTTCTTGTCCTTAGTAGCATAATAGTAGCTCTCACGAGCTTTCGCACATTCAGCGAAGCTCGGGCCAAGTATCAAGATCACTTCATCCGGTACCTTATTGCTGATTTTCTTATACTTCAGGGGGTTGATTATCCAGAAGCAGTTGTCGCCGCAGAAAGCATTGAAGAACAGAAACCGAGGAAAATTTGAATTCTGCTCTTTGAATCACGACCACTACGTGAGTGACATTCGCGCTGAGGTGCTGAACTTCTCGGCGTTCCCAACCGTGTCCGAGGTCCAGGACCGTCTCGACGAGATAATCATACACGAGACTACTGCTGCTCCGGGAAGCGAGTCACCCAAATTCAGAAGTTAGTAGGAAATACTAACCATGGTTTGTTGGCGCGTTATTGGTGAGATTCGTATACATGCCGGCGCCGTACCGGACGCGACCGTCCGGCTTATAGACGAGGGACGCGCCCCCGGAGTTATCATCCGCATCTCGCCAGTTCCAACATTGGACTCGAACAGTACTGTATCTTCTGTGATCACTATTGTTAGTAGGAAAGTTGAATGCTGGTGGTGACGTGGCCAGCAGAACGTACTTCGCTATAATTTGAGAAGGAGGCTGTCAGAATGTCTCGTCGTCACCCGGGGAATCTGGCGACACTGTCCCCGGTCGCATCGTCGCGAGATTGATCGTCTTCACGATCTCGCCAGTCGGTTGTGGCTCTGGACCATCATCCGGTTCGGTGTATTCACGGCCGCGAGACTCCGGTATCGGGAGTGCTGCTTCCTTTATTTCCAGTGTTTCATTCAGGTCTTTGCGGACGACAGTCCATTCATCACCGTCGTCGTCTGGCGGATGGAACTCGGCAAGCACAACCCATGGGCGGTACGGATCATGGCCGTCGACGTCGACTCTCGGATCACCGCTCAACATTCGTGGGTCGTCCGACTCGGCAAACAGATGAATACCGTTCGTTACGTCTGGATCCACAGCAATTCGGAGGTAATTCACGCGGTCTGGGTCAAGTCGGAGATCGCCAAGCGGCCGTTGCGTGGCGAGTGCGTGATATCGGCAGGCGCCATCGTCAAGAACGATGTAGCCGCCCGTGACGAGTAGTTTCGTTCCGTCCCGTTTGATGCGGAACCCCCATTGGATGCTAGCATTGACGGGATTGTCCGGTTCTTCAACGCGTGGTCCCTGATATTGTTCAGTGAGCAGTGTGTCGTCCTCTCTTTGTACGTCGCCCATTGTTCTGAGTAGTGAATTAAGGCGGATGTCCGCGGCCCTACGCGGTGACTAACATTCGATCCCTAGTATGCGTAAAACTTCTCTCGTCGTCTGTATAAAAATCCCCCCGTGAGAGGTGACGTTCGATTGTCCAACGACAGACAGCGCGAACAGCGTGATAACGAGGTCGAAAGTTATCCACCCAGTCCTATCATCTGATACATATATAAGACGGTTCAATTGACTTGCAAGTTCACTGGGGATAGGTTATTACAAGAAAGTTCCCTTGAGAGAGCAATTTGTGTGCAATCGCGGAACCTGCCAGCATCTACCTTTCAGTCATGTTTACTCTCCTCACATACTGTCTCTCGTAACTCATTGAAGAGCGTTGGGTGGTGTTCCTTGAGAATTTCTACGTCGGTGGTGAGCTCGTCCTGAATTTTGTTCCTGACACGTGAGATAGCTTGGTATCGATAATTTTCGTCGACTTCGCCTTCTCCTTGGATAAGTTCTCGTTCTCGGTCAGTCAAGAGTGCCCGGCGTCTTGCCATTTCATCTGGTTCTTGTATGTTCATGACCACATAGATGCATCATTCCCACATACTAAAACGCTCCCATAATCGCATATGTTCCCACATGGGGCTAACTTTAAGTCCTGGGATGATATATACTGAAGTAGGAAGCGCGGAACGCCTTCGCAGAAAGGCCACGTGTGGCAGCACGTGACCGCGCTTCGGGATGGTATCCGAAGCATGAGTGCAATCACGTATGCGAGTGAAAAGCGCATCGACTATCAGCCAACCCAGACGGGAGGATGCTATTGATGGCGTCGTTCGATGAGCAGCCGAATGGCGGCGCGCTCTCGGTCGACGCCACGCTCGGTGAGACCGTCTTCGAGCCAGTCCACCGCCTTGAGCCGACCGACCAAACCATCGCCGAGGACGACGACCAACCCACGCCCGACGATACGCCCGACGACGAAATCACGCGGGCCTATCTCGTCGAACTCCGGGTTGGCTGGCAGACTTACGAGAAGACGAGCGACGAACAGCCCTACCTCTACTGCATCTACGCCACCAGGGACTGCCAGCGGTTCTTCGAACGCCGCCTCCAGATCGACTACGACGAGGACGGCTTCCAGATCCCGGACAACACCGACGTCTATAGTTCGGTCACGACAACGAAGACGGGCAACAGCACGCTCCCCTCCACTCCACCAGGGGAATCCCCCGCGGAAACACGCAGACACTACCAGCACCTGCTCGAAGCCCGCCACGGGATCGACACTGCCACCCACCACGACACTACCGCGAGCGACCACACGAGCGAGGTGCGTGCCTGAATGCCCACCAGCGCACGCCCCACTCGGGTAGCGACAGCGCCCGCCACACCACCCAGCCACCCACTACGCCACACCAGAGGAGGTGAGCAGCGGTGACGCGCGAGGACGACGGCGTGATTCGGTCGTTGGCCCAGACCGATCCGGTCCAGGTCGACACCAAGCATCGGACGCTGACGGGCGTGGTCTACCAGCACACCCACACCGCGCCCGAACTCACACTACGTGGCCCCGAGCCCGGCGAGCACGTCCTGTACTTCGCGACACCGTGCCACGACTGCTATCGGCTCCAGTATACCTACTACGACGAGTACGAGGCCACCCAGACCCAGCTCGCCCGCTACGAATGCCGGCCCAACGGCGAGTACGCCTGGCACCACACCCACGCCACCATCCAAACCATCACCAGCCCCAACCAGGGTGACCACCAATGACCCACGGCGTCCCACAGCCACTCAACCCACGCGACCCCACCAAGCTCGTCGAGCAGTTGTCGCCCGGCGACCGCGTTCGCATCACCACAACCGAACGTCCCCGGACTATCCTCACCGTCGCCGACACCACACCCACCCCCTACGGGGGACGCCTCGTCCTGAGTGTACCGCCGACCACCACTAACGCCCACCAGCAGGTCCAGCACGCTCACTACCACTGCCATCCCGCCGACGCCGATTCCTCAACCATGACTGTTATCGAATCTCCGAGCAGCGACACGCCCGCACAGCGTATCGGCACGCTCACCACCATCGCCCGCCTCCCCCAGCTCTCCACAGACCAATCCGTCGATGAGACAGTGCAGGCACCAGCGGAGGTGGCGGCCAATGAGTGACGCCGCCCTCTCCAGTATCGCGGCCGCCGTGGACGACGCGGATGCACCTGTTGGGGAACTCCTCGACCAGCTGCAGGCGTTGACCGAGCATATCGACGACCTCAAGCAGACAATTGCCACACAGGACGACCGGATTGACGACCTCCAACAGCAGGTCGACGCGCTCAAAGAAGACCGTGACGCCGCCGAGACAAAGCGTGCGAACGACCGTGAACGCCTCAGCGAGCTCGAGGAGCGTGTCGACGAGACGGAGAACCAGATAACAAACGCAAAAGCGCATCGAGAAGCGCTCGTCCGGAAGACGAACGCCCGCGACGACCGGATCGAAGAACTCCAAGCCCGCGAACTCGAGAAAGGCGCACACCTGCTCGCCGACAACGTCGACCAGGACCGCGTCACTGTCGAGGGCAACAAACTCGAACGCATCACGAAAGACGACGGCAAACACTACTTCCGCGTCCCCGGCGAAGACGACGCCCTCAATCGCGGCGGCGCAGTCGCCCATGCGACAGCCGACCTCCTACCGATCCAGCGGTTGGCGCGGTATGACGATGAGATGCTTGCGTCAGTGTCGAATCGCAAGCCCGACGAACTCGCCGGCAAAGCCTGGCGCGAACGCGACCAGACCGGCCGCCACCACCTATGGTCGAGCGGGAGCGGCGAGATTCGCGCGTATCTCGACGCGTCAGATCTCGCCGAATGGATTCGCGTGAAAGAGGCTGGGGTGAGCAAGAAGTACTCCCAGGAGCTTGCCCGCCGGACGATGGACGCGATGCACGAACTCTCGAAGAACCGCCTTGGGAAGACCAAACGCCAGCGATCCAAAGACGGCCTGACCTATCAGGAAACCCGTCTCGTGCTGAAAGCCGATGTAGACCTTCCCGGCGAGAGGGTGTCAGAGCGTACGGACGGTGATCCGGCCACAGATACGGCTGCCGGAGAGTAGCGTGGCCGGAGCGAAATCACGCCCAAGAGGGGTCGATATCTAACGCAAACCATGCCTCGAATGCGGTTGTGGATGTCCCGAATTGACACAGTTCGGGATTGACGCCGGACGGCTAGCTGTTAGTACGGCAATTGTATCGGCTTCTATCGGCTACTCGCCAGCAGGGGGTTGAGAGCGGGTACCGGCCACCACAGTTGTGGCCGGAGATGAGGACACGGTCAGCGGAGCGGTGGAAGCAACGACGGTAGCGTCGTGGAGATAGCGAGATGGAACGCGTTGCTGGATGGGGGGCGTGGATTCGCGTGAATCGGTGGACTCAAGTTACTGTTAGTGGTGTGAAAAATGGAGCGAGACATCGCTATGGAGATTGACGACAAATTGCTCTGTTTGTTTAGTGCGGATATCGACGAACGGAACGGTAACTACACGATCACGATCCCGGAACGTGAGGTCGAAAAGGGAGCCGTCGACGACGATGGTGTGTATCGCGTTGCGGTACTCCGGTCGACCACCCCAGTAGACCGCAGTGACCAGGATACACGCGAGGCACAGCCAGCGAGTAACGACGAACCTGGGCCGCCGGTCGATGTTGGTGACCGGCGGGTTGTTGAAATCGAAGATATCGGCGAGCAAGGCGACGGCATCGCACGTGTCGAACGCGGCTACGTGATCATCGTCCCTGAAACTGAGCAGGGTGACCAGGCCACAGTCGAGATCACCGAAGTCAGATCAAACGTGGCGTTCAGTGAGGTTGTCGAACGGAATGTCGAAGAACCAGTAGTCGCTGGATAAGCTCTCCCGGCCTACTCGTTCGCTTGCGCCCATTCGGTGAGCCGGAGCTGGCCGTCAACCTCGTAGAGATGGCCCCGGAGTAGCAGCCGTTCGATCGTATCATCGGCCCCGGGTTGGCTGAGATCTTCTTCCTCGGCCAGTATTGTATAGGCACGTTCGTAGCTGAATCCCTCGTGTTCTGGAATTGCCGCGGACAGTGCGTCAAGTGAGTCCTGAGCGAGTGGGGGTAGCCGAGGAGATCCTATGCTATTAGATGCCATGAGTATGGATAGATTCAGACCACGAATAAATAAAATCTCGGGACGGCAGAACTCCGACGCAGCGATACCTCCGAGAGAAAGAGAAATGGATCCTCGCTTTCTAGCAGATCTGCCGAGTACGACGAGTACTCGGTTACTCGCAGTGATTCTTGAAAAAGCAGAGCAAGAACGAGACTCAAAAAGGAATCTAGGTTAGTATAGTATACTAACCGAGGAAGAGAGGACATTCAAGACCAACAATTTCTCAGGACATCCCCCGTGATGAATGCAGCGCTGAGGAGAACAGGTGATCTCCAAGAATATAAACGAATCGCGATATGCTCGTCTCTCTGGAATTCGCTACTCGGGTTTGGTGATGAGTTGGCCGCGGTCGTCCCAGTCGTCGGGATCGAATTCGGTGTTTTTCGCCCAGGAGGCTCGGATTCCCGTCCACTTCTTCGGGTCTTCAGTTTGGGGTCGGAACGCCCAGGGTGGGACGCCTGGATTGCGGTCTTTCAGATCCTCAATGACGTCGCCGTGCGAGGATTGTGCGTCGGAGACGATGTTTCTATCCCGATCTTCATCACGAAGCTGGGCGACCTTCTTCAGGCCCATCCATTCGCCAGTAACTCGAGCGCCGTTGTAGAGTCGTTCTTCAACGACTTCGAGCGCTTCCTCGTACGTGGCGTCGTCGGGAATGTCGGTGGATGTAGAGACCATCATTGATTCATACCCAAGCGGCCACGAAATAGATTCGGCTGAAGATTCTCTACACCGGATTTCCTCTGCTTTCGTCGGAGGAAGATCGATTGACGTCGGGGGAAGACACACACCGGATTTCCTGAGCTTTCTCCAGGAGCAAGCCAGCAACCCAGGACCGCTTGTGGTTCGGAGAACTGGCTGCAGCATGCTCCGTTTTACCCTCTCCATCAACAGATGCTGGCCACCGTCCGTAAGGGCACACTGTTAGACGACCGCTAGCGGCGACTCATAGAGACCATGATCTTATGAGAACCCAGCACTACACGTGGATATGGCGTTTACCGCGAGTTGGCATACGCTGCTCGAGGAATGCGATGCGCTCGCCGAAGATGCTACTCTCGTGACTCCGCTAACGGGCAAGCAGTTCTAGATTACCGATAGCCAAGAGCACCGCATCATCATCGAGTTCGTCAACTCGGACGATGCACAGCCGCTCCAACGCGACCAGTTCGCAACCCTCGCCGACCAAATCACCGACACCGGTGGCGTCTTCGATCTTGAACGCCTGCCGCCGGACGCTGAACCATACGCTGCCGTGCTTAGCCTCCACCCACGCTACGAATGCGACGAGCGCGCCGGCACTATCACCGAAACCGACGACCCAACAAGCTCACAACTCATCAATAGCAGTCCGTCCACAGCCAGCGAGGATACCGAGCGTGTCGAGCCCGATCTCGACATCTATGCCGACATGCTACTGTTGATCAACGCGCTCGAACGGCATGATCCGACAGCGCTCGACGACTGTGAGACGCCAGTTCTCATCAACCTCTACACACTCCTCTCCGACGTCGAGCGCAGCGCTGGCGCCCTTCGCCAAGACATCCGAGGGCTCTTGCTTGACCGACTGCATCACGACCAAGCGGTCCACGGCCAGTATGGATCCGTCCAGCGAACGTCTCGACGTAATCGATCACTGAAAGACGACGAGCAAGTACTTGACGTACTTGAGGACGCCGGCATTCCTCGTGAGCGCGTCATGGGTGTTGATCGTGAGAAGGTCGATGAGGCGCTTGAGGTGACGGAACTTGCTGAGTCGGCGGTCTACGACATTGATGAACGCGAGTACGTTCGGAAAACTGAGGTCGACGAGGAACGTAAGGAAACCCCGCCTCCAGGGATTGAAAGACCAGCTCGCATTGAGCGACGACCCTGAGACCGACGAATTACGCCAGGAAGTTGAAGAGCTTGAACAGCGGATAGAGGAACTAACCGAGTTCAGGCCCGGCTCTGAACTCGAGTCACACTCCTAAGAGGAAATTTGCGGAGCGCAGCGAAGCATGTCTGAAAGCAGACGGTGGATGCGCGTCTGCGTGGCGACAACACTGACAAGCGATTGTTCCTCGGGTTAGTTGTGCAACGGTACCACGCCACGATCAACTATGCAACGAGAGGTATATACCAATCGTGGTCAGACAGATCCGACTGTCAAAACCACAGGATCAACTACATTCAGAACAGAGTGGCTCGCCAGTCGACCGGTCAGTTCTTGGCAGCTGAGTCGTCAAGTGCATCATCAAGGCCATCGGCAAGCGACTCCCGGAGTGAGTCGTTCTGGTCAGGCTCCGCAAGCGCGTCCTCGATGCGCTGCCGATAGCGATGATCCACTGCTTCGGCCGCGCGCTCAGCCTGAATCACGCGTCGGTATTTCCGGACTGTACTCGTGCTCACGTCAAACGTGTCCGCAATCCCGGCTGTCGGCGTCTCCGCATCGAGCAACGCACAGAGGCGATCGAGGTCGAACGGAGCGTCAAAGTCCGTGTCGCGGAAGAGCTGCAGATGGATACGCGCTCGTGCTACCGATTTGTCTCGACTCGGACTTCCTAGTTCACGCGCAATCGCTGCATCCGAATACTCGTCGATGTCGACAGGGAAGTTTGGAACTCGTACTCCGCCTGCATCTCGTGGATAATCTCGCGAAGCGCCTCATCCACGGTGGGACTCTGTTGGAGTGTCCCGTGGGATTCCTGTTGCTCTTCGGTGACGGTTGATTCGTCAGTGATATCCTGAAAGATTTCGCGTAGTCGCTCAGTTTGGTCGCTTCCAGTCTCAGTTTTCGTCATTCGATCTGGGAGAGCTAGCGACTGCGGACATATCACCCTGTCGTTCAGGCGTCTCGGAGCTCCTGTATCGGGATTTGAGAACTCATCTAAAACGAGGCAAGGATTCATTTGTTAGCATAATATACTAACCCATAATGACGAATCGAATCAAGCAATCCGGCAATGGGCTTGCACTCCAAATCACGAAGCCAGCCCGGACGGCGGGACTCGTCGAAGAAGATGAGGAGGGTAATCCAAAGGAACGGGCCGACATCCGCGTGTTCGCGTTCGATGGGCTTCTCCTCCTTCTTGATGCTGACCGTGTTGACGATGATGATGTGGCGGAATTGGCAGCGACGGCCGCTCGCGATACGTCATCACTGCATCGGGTGATGGATGCCTCGATTCAGATTGCCGGCAACGGCTATCAGGTCCAGCTTCCCCCGGCCGAAGACGCTGGATTCCGTGTTGGCGATCAACCGGCCTGTACGACTGCACCCAATATGCTCGTGCTCGCAACGCGTGACACGGAACGGCTGGCGTCGGATCTCGAGACGATCCGGCACGAGCAGCTTGTTGAGGCGAACAGTGGAGGTTAGCATACGATACTAACCCCAGTGAGTCAATTGAGGGAGAAACAGACACTACAACTATCAGGTTGAGATTGATCAAACAAGAGTGTGTACGGTGTAGTGTCTTGGCAAGTGAGCATATAAGGTTTTTATATGTGTGGATACTAAGGGTATCTATGGGTAGTGAAAGTAGCCGAGGGCGGGTTTCGACAACAGATGGGGAGGCGTCTGCAGCGACGATAGAGGTGCCAGTGCCAGCAAATGATCCGAATCTATACCGGCACACGGCGACGGACGAACTCCTGCAATTTTTAATCGACCGACCCTTCAACGAGTATACGCTGCGAACGTTAGCGTCGATCATTGGCGTTACGCACCGAACTGTTGGGAAGGCAGTTGATGTTCTCGAAGCCAACGAACTCGTCGTAGTCCAGCGTGAAGGCAACAAAAAACTCGTCCAGATCAACCGTGAGCGGGTAACAGTTCCCGACGATCCCTTACTCCGTATCCCTCAGTCGGAGTTCCACAGACCCGTACAGACCGCTCTTGAGGACCTTCAGGATGAACTCGACGACATTCTCGGCATTGTCGTCTATGGAAGTGTTGCACGCGGTGAGGCGGATCGGCAAAGCGATATCGACCTCTGGATTCTTATGCGAAACCATCGCGGTCGTAATCAGCGGCGAGCAACACAAGTAGAGAACAACCTCGCTGAACAGCCAATCAACGACGAACGGTACGACTTCCACATTGTCGTAGAGTCTCTCGACTCCGTGCCGGCACATACAGAAGATATCGCAGAGATCGTTGTGTCCGGCATCACGCTCATAGAGACTGAAGAATTTGCGAAATTCCAGTCGATCATGGAGGACATGGTCGATGACGAGTGATCCGGATGCCGTCGCCGACGCGCTTGCCACGGCAAGTCAGGCCTTCGAACGTGGCGGAACCCCTGAAGAGGGACTTGCCGAACTATCTGAGGACGAAGCCCAGCTTCGGAAAGCGTGCCGTCTAATAGCTGCTGCACGGACACTCCAGAACCACAACGGCTACCACACAGCTGTCGTCGAGCTTGCGTTCGGTGCAATCGAGCGCTCCTTCGAGTTCTACGCCATTGCACTAGGTAACGACGCTGTCCGCGACTTCATGGACCACGAGTACGCCTACCAGCGCGTATTCGAACTCGGTGCAATCAGTGAAACACTGAAAGAGGACTTTCAAGCGCTCTACAACGAAAACCGGGCGGCGTCATACTATTCTGGCCGAGCGGTGACCGCCGAACAGGCGGATGCTATGCTCGGACTCGCTGTCGAGGCGCACGAGTTCCTTCGCGATCATCCCCGGGACCATTTCAACTGCCTCTGCGAGTAATCTGCAGTCGGTATACGACTTGTAATGCAGTGAAATAGCCTAAGTTCTTGCGTGAAGGCTGGAAGCGGATCGTGGTGAACGGACATGAGCTCTGGGCTGGTGATACCGAACTCGTTTTTCGAGATTAGGTTTGTGCGAAGATGCAGTGAGCAAGGATAACAAGTAAAGACGAAGACCGAACGTGGAGATGTTACAGCGAGTCTATGAGGAAGTTAGCGGTACACCAGAGTAGTACAGTTCGCCTGGCGTTGATCACCAGCTCAATTTATAAAGATCAGATGACTGTTGCCGATACGTCTGAGGGCTTGGAACCGCAGGACGGCACTGCGTCTGACACACCATTTTGCACGAGCCCGTGGCACACTGCCACACGATTTGGGGGATGAGTAGATGGAAAATACAGACACCCACACTCCACTTTTCACGAGCCCTCTCTAGAGAACCCCGGACAGCTTCGAAAATAGGGTAACTATTGGAATGGATGTGATCAAGCTGTATGTACTACGGACTAATTTGGGAAGGGACTACTTAAATTTTCCCCATCTAAATACTATTTCTGGACTGGTTGGCGAGGTTAGTTAAGGCAAGTAGCGGCTACTGTAGTTGCTGTCTGCGGCTGGCCGACTGTGTGTGACTTGCTGCTCGTGAAATCTGGAGAGGGAGAGTGTACTTAAAGAACCGACGCTCGTGAAGCTCGTGAAACTGATGACCCTCATGAACACGTGGTTTTAAGTGCTGATAGTTCATCGACTACTCCCAAGGATAAACGATACCGATGGGGTTAGAGAAATTTACACGGGACGACCCAGTCTTCGTCGATGAGTCTGTTCTCCGTGATAACTATCGTCCTGACGAACTGGTTGAACGTGACAAGGAACTCTCCGAATATCAGGAAGCCCTTCGACCAGTTATCAACGCAGCCCCGCCGAAGAACATCTTCCTCTACGGCCAGACCGGTGTTGGGAAAACACTTGCCACACGACTCGTCCTAAACCGCTTAATCGAGGACCAGCAAAGCTTCGACGACTTGAACATCGAAGTCGTGAACCTGAACTGTAAGTCCGCGTCTTCTAGCTACCAGGTATCAGTCGACTTGGTGAACCAGTTTCGGGATGCACCGGAGAAGATCCCGTCCACAGGATATGCATCCAGCCAGGTCTACCAGATGCTGTGGGATCACATCAACAGCCTCGACGCAACACACCTGCTCGTCGTCTTGGACGAGATCGATTCCATCGGTAGCGATGACGACATTCTCTACGAATTGCCACGGGCGAACGACAACGAGAACGTCCACGATACACTTGTGGGTGTCATCGGGATTTCGAACGATTTCACATTCCGGGACAACCTCTCCGCCCGCGTAAAAGACAGTCTATGTGACGAGGAAATCCATTTCCCGCCGTATGATGCTGGCGGTCTCCGGAACATTTTGACGCAGCGGGCGGAGAAAGCGTTCCGTGACGATGTGCTGAACGGAGATGTGATTCCGTTGTGTTCTGCGTTCGCAGCTCAGGAGTCCGGAAGTGCTCGCCAAGCATTGAAACTCCTGTACAAAGCCGGGGACTTAGCTCGGACCGAAAACAATAGCGAGATCGACGAGGAGTATGTGCGGAGAGCCCGAGATCTCATCGAGCAAGGGAAAGTACAGGATGAACTCGAATCGTTGCCGACGCAAAGCCAACTGACATTGTGTTCGCTGCTACAGTTAGAGGCTGAAGACGAGACACCCTGCAAACGCTCGGAGATCTATGAGCGGTACCAAGTTGTCGCAGAGAGAGTGGATTCTGACGTAGTGTCTGACCGGACAATCCACGACCGTATCAGCCAGCTCCGATTGAAGGGGTTCATCCAGCACGACGAACGGAATGACGGAATTCACGGCGGGAGCTACTACCTGTATAGCTTAGATATTCGCCGCGAGGTTGTCGAAGAAGCCTTGCGACAAAGCAGTTCTCGCGTCTCCACTCTGTTCGACGAGTAACGCACCTTTTCTCAGATACAGCAGTCATCTCAAGTATATAGGTTCTATAGAGGATAGAAGATCCCTCAGATACAACAGAAAGGAAGGATATAGAAGATGTCTTAGATACGTCTGACATACTATTATAGGGGTGGGATAAGATACGTCAGATATAGTTGGAACATGACTCAGGTACTGGCCGTCTCAAACCAAGCCGGTGGTGTCGGGAAAACAACAACCGCAATCAACGTCGCTGGAGCGTTGAACGAGCTTGACTACGATGTCCTCTTAGTTGACGCTGACCCGCAGGGAACTGCTACGGAGGGCGTTGGGTTCCGTGAGCTGTATAACCAGAAGATTCCGAGCTTGCATCAGGTGATGGTTGATCCATCCCGGACCCGCGAGATTAACGATATCATCCAAGAGCACGAGGAGTTCGACGTCATCCCGTCGAACAAGGCGATGGATGCATTGAAGGATATGCTGCTGACGCAGGTAGCAAATAGCGAGATGCGGCTGAAACTCGCACTAGCCGAACTAGATACTGACTACGATTACATTATTATCGACTGTCCACCCGACCTCTCGCAGATACTGGATAACGCTTTGCTAGCAGCTGAGAACGTGGTGATCCCAGTTGAACCAACCCGTCGCAGCATCCGGGCGATCGAGAAAATGAACGAGGAAATCGACTATCTAGAGTCGAGCTTCCCCAGTCAGATAGATCAGATACAGATCCAAGGTATCATAGTAAACTCAGTTGAAAGCACACCGAACAACGATACAAAACAGATGTTGGAGTTCTTCAGTGATGCCCCATACCCTGTTTTCCAAGTGCCGGAGCGTGTAGCTATCCGTCGAGCGTGGAACAACGGCATTTCCGTATTCCAGCATGAAGACCCGGCGAAGCTCAGTGATGCCCGTGAAGCATACCTCTCAATTGCCGAGGAACTGGCGGCGGAGACGGAGGTGACTGCGTGATGACCGATGACCTTGAGGAACGGAAAGAGGAGACCTGGGGGATGAATGAAGTGCGATCATCTGGTGCAAGCTCAGAAACGACAGACTCCTCACCTACGTCAGATACAGATGCCTCAGGTACGTCAGATACTGCAGAAACATCAGATACGACAGAAAACTCTGGTAGCGAAGATTTATCTGGTAGTAAGAGCATGGAAGAAAGTTCAGATACCTCAGATACGCCAGAAATAGCAGAAGGCGGCACCGTTCGAGAGATGGCGGCTGACGCTGAAGAGAAAGGGTTCGCTGTCCGCGATCTCCACAACGTGAATGTCTACCTCTACGAAGATATCTATCGGGAGATGGTCGCTGAGTTCAAAGACTTGGATTCGGAGTACTTTCGAGAGCATGGCGACGAACTCTCGAAAAACAAGGAGTTCTTCAATGCAGTTTTCCGAGCAGGACTCCAGAGCCCACAACTGCGCGAGGAACTAGAACTGGAGTAGAGGTTCGTGGCGATCAATCTATCGAAGAATTTTAAAGGAAAATTTCGCACTTACTCCCTCCAATTATTTGGACGCCAGTTAGACTGATCAACGGCTTTGATACGGTTGAGACGGACAATAAGAAGATGATTCGCAAACACTACTCCCACATCATGGCGGGTGAGCTCAGTGAATGGCTGCTAACGCCATAGAGCAAATTAATTGGTGACCAGTGTCTCCCATTCTATTTAAGCGAAATAGACATTTAGCATAAAGTTTATATAAATGAATCATGTCATGGCATATGAGACACTAGACGGAAATTGACGAAACCAACGGCACCTCGATTTCTCTGTCTGTACCAGCGGCAGACTTAGGATTATTTAAGAACAAGGTAACGAATGATATCCTTCTATTTTTTAACTAACTATCTGTCCAGTTGTTTGCCATTTTGAGTGATCGCAAATCAAGTCGGCCACGCCCAGCAACCCGTCCGAAAGCTGTTGATGTCCTCATTACAAATGAGTTGGTCGTCGAATCAACGGAGGGTAACCAGCGCCTCGTCCAAATCAATCGCAGCCGCCTCACGATTCCAAACGACCCGATACTTTGAATTCCCCAATCTGAGTTCCAAGAACCCGTCAAAGCCGCCGTTGATGATCTCTGCTCCCGACTGAACGGGGTAGTTGGGGTGTCCTCTATGGAGGTGTAGCCTGAGGTGGCGCTGGCCGGGGAAGCGACATCGACCTCTGGGTGCTCACGCAGGCTGACCGTGCTGCAAATCAGCGTGAAGCAAACGCCATCGTGCGCGATCTTGAAGACACAGAGTTCGATGGAAGTCGGTACGTATATGACATCAATGTCGAGGCTGTTCAGGCAATCACCACCTATACGGAGAACATCCGAGAAATAGTCGTTTCTGGCATCCCGATCTACATGACCAGCAACTTCGAAACCGTCGAGAATCTTTTCCTCGAGGAGGGCGGTGACGATAAGTAACGGATCTGACCCGGATGCTGTTGAACGACCGGTTTCCCACGACAGCGGAGCGCGATGATTTTCAGGCTTGCTTAGCTGCTCGTCGTGAAATTGGTGATGAAGTACACGCAGTGCTCTGACAGGCCGCCAACGAGGACAAGCCCGCAATGGATGCGCTCCGAATGGGAACTGCTACTGCAAATCTCGATGCTGAGGCGGACAATCTGCAGTCTACCGCCCTACGACTAGTTGCTGTTTTTCCAACAATCGTTGCAGCGTACTGGCGCTACCGACAGGGAAACAAGCCAGTTGGTCCACGCGACGACCTGCGACATGCTGTGAATTATCTCTATCTGCTCACCGGTGATGAGTCATCTGATGCAGCTGTCCAAGGAATTGAGACATACCTCAATACAGTGATCGACCACGGTTTGAACGCCTCGACTCGCAGTTAATTCCTCCAGTGCTTGATGGTTCTTGTGATGAGTGTAGTAGGCCATATAGACAGTCAGACTAGCGTGGAGTGCTGGAGGATTTTCGACTCAGAATTATAAATTACATATATAAAATAACAGTGCAAACGTCCATAGCGGAATACTTCCATTGCTTCCCCTAGCTTTTTTGTCTTGAGAAAAATACCACAGAGTGGTATGAGTCAGTTTGGTAAGTTTAGCGAGGTAGATGAAGCGGAGGTAACGCGCGCCATCGGTCAGGAGTGGAGCGACGAGTTCATGGAGTTCACCGAGAGCGACGTCATTATCGTCGGCGGCGGTCCGTCCGGACTGATGGCCGCGAAGGAACTGTCCGAGCGCGGCGTCAAGACGATGGTCGTCGAGAAGAACAACTACTTCGGCGGCGGGTTCTGGCTCGGCGGCTTCCTGATGAACAAGGTCACCGTGCGCGACCCTGCCCAGTCCGTCCTCGACGAACTCGACGTGCCCTACGAGGAGAGCGACGAGAGCGAGGACCTCTACGTCGCCAACGGCCCGCACGCCTGCTCCGGGCTCATCAAGGCCGCCTGCGACGCGGGCGCGAAGATGCAGAACATGACGGAGTTCACCGACGTGGTCGTCC
>QNGA01000015.1 GCA_003298465.1 halophilic archaeon
GAGCAGCTCGATATTCGCGACACTAGAGTCACCTTCGAGTGCCGTGGTCAGCGTCTCGAAATCACCCTCGGATACCCAGACAAATGGCATGACGTGATCTGTCTCACGAGCGACGACCCGATCGATTGTGAACACCATCTCGGGCAGCCGGTCTAACGTCTCCGAGAGGGCGAACTCTTCGACCGGAATACTGAATTCAGCGATCGTACCCATAGAGATGGATATATCCTACACATCAATGGGAGTTCTGGGAGACGGAGCCGTGGTGCAATCTACTGTGGATGCGCAGTCGGTACTAATTCAGTGGCATACCGCCGGTACAATTGACCAAAGTCGGACAGTGGTATCGTGCTATAGATAGTCGTCAGGAAGCCTGCCACCGTGGTTGGCCGGAAGATCTGAAAGTGGAGTGACAGAGTCGAACTGCGGGCCTTTCCGCACGATGTTCGCCTCTTGGTCCCAGGTGAGGATTCCCCGGTCGACTAAGGTCGAGAGGTCCGTGCGGCGGAGTTCAAGACGGAGTCGCGCCACGTCCTCATTAGCAGAGGGTGGGTCGTCGTGTATCACACGAACGAGTGGGCGCCCAGCTACTTGAGGAGGAGACATTTTTACGGAGAAGTAAAATTGTGATGAACAGAGTGAATTTGGAGCGGTTGGGGTTCCTCGAGTGGTGTCCCATCGATTGCGAAATCGGCATCATGAACTCCACACAGATCAAAACGCGAGTCCCGGGGGGTGGTTGCACTTCCGTTTAAAGATTTGGCAAGAAGTAGCCCCACGCTGAGGGACCAGATAGTGCATCCGTTTCCGACACTCCTCTTGAGGCTCGCTGCCACTGCCGTCGTGCCGATTAGGAGAGCGTCTCGACGTCGATGTTGCTCCTTCTGAGGGACATTTCCACTGAGCGTCGGTCTCGTCGCTGAGAGCGAGGGTCAGTAAAAAAGCAGGTCACCGTTGCTCGGCTAGCCAGACCAAAGAGACTGCAATGTCGGGAGTGGGAGATTTTCCCTCTGGGTAGGAGTCTCCGCTCCGTGTTCCAGAGGGAGCTCACCCAAGTGAAGGTGGGTTTATGACAGGCGCCCTCTCCGTGGCCGTTCCAGTGAACGGCCAGCAACAACGATGAGTTGGCCATCCATAGTAATTGACTGATTGAAAGAATGATAACGGATAATGAGCGTCTCTTATAGATGTCTTGTGGAGGTATCGGTGTCACTGCTGGGTAGGCTACTCGCCTTTGAGATTCCCAACAGTCAAACAAGAAACACAAAATAGTCGTGCTTTAGTAAGAAGTGATCAGAGATGGGTCGGTAGCTGTATTCAACTGTTGAGAAGGATCTAAGAGCGAGTAATCATCCAAAATAACGCGAACAGCGGCTAACAAAGATCTCTATTTATGCTGATGGTAGGTGTGGTCTAGGTGAGGCGGAGATAAACATGGTCGCAAAACACCAGGAATCGCAGACAAGACGTGAATTCTGTGAAAACTGCGCTCAGGAAACCCCACACCATGTGTCACTTGAAATTCGAGAGGAAAGCACGAAAAAGGAGAACATGGAATTTTCACGTGAACCATATCGAATCGTCACGTGCCAGACGTGCAACAAAACAACTCACCAACGGATGAATAATGCCTAACTGGACAGCCTCAGTATCTTGGTTAGAGTAAATCTGTTAAAGCGTGTCGTAGAATCCGTCACATGCGATGATCGTGTTAATTGCTATCACGCTATAATTTGATAAAATACGCGTCTGCAGACTCCTTATCAACAGGTGCTAGCTGGAATTTTAGAAACACATACTGAGGAACCCAGTCTCATAGACACCTCCGACTGGTCTGGTGACTCGGCGTCCCACCGCTCATCTCAATGCTCGTCTAACGCAGTTTCAAACGCCACCTCAACTAATTGAACAGCTGCTAGATATGCTGGGATTAGGGCATACGATTGATTCTGATTAGAACAACGTTCTCTTTATTCGTTGTGGGAGTTGCATGACGCTCTCAGCGGTGACTACAATAGAATCGACAGGGAGAGCCATTAGGCCTTTCCAGCGCAGAATGCTAGGTATCACCATGGTTGACGTCCTTGGCCATCTCGGAATGGCATTGATTTGGCTTGCGCCAGCATGGTACTTCATCGACCGGCGAGAGACCGCAGCGGTGGTCGTCGCGGCGGGATTTTGGTTCGGGATGTTACCCGATGTTGACCTCTACTTGTCGAATTGGTTTGCTGGCATCCACCATCACGGGGTTTTCCACACCATCGTCGTCGTGACGATACTCGCGGCGATCCTCGGACCGATAGTGGGATGGATTCTTCGGTCGGCCGGGAGCGATGATGACTGGTTCTCACCTGAAGCCGAGGAGAATGCACTCATGTTGGGTTTCATCGCCGTTTGGGTCGCCGGACTCTCGCACTTGTTCGCCGACATGTTATCGGCCCCGGACGTAGCGTCGCGCATCGAACCATTTTGGCCAGTGTACAACGGATCGGTCGTACTCCTCGATGTGCTCTGGTACACGTCATGGTGGGCGACGTGGGGGCTATTCATCCTCGGCATCGCGATCAACATCGCTGCGTGGTATTGGATCGGCGGACAGGAGGAATCGCGGACGTCGGCCACGCTGTCAAAATAACCAATTCCGTCAGTGAGTTGTAGCCATGCAAGACGCGCTGGAGTCTGAACTGTAAAGGATCCCGGAAAAGACTACGTCTCTATAAAGTGGTCCTAGAGGTACGAGAGCAGGCGATGATTTGTCCACGAAAGAGCCGTACGATGAAGAGAACCGAACCGATGATGATGACTCCGCCATCTCCCGTGTCCCATATGATAGCTATCTCCCTGCTGGGGGAAGATAGGGACGGGGGGAGTGGCCACCAGTCTACCGGAGAATGCGAACAACGAGGACCCTAACGTGCGAGTGTGCTCTGCCGTATGTCGCTCCTTCCTTGACGCCACTCCGTAACGCAGTTGGTGGCCCCACAATGGGGATTCTGAACCAACATACCGATGGATTTTTTCGCTTCGGCTACACTCCATGCACAAATGGCCGACTCGGACGTAGATACGACGGCAGAAGGTTCACCCGAGGTAGAGGCCGAACTCGACCGGGACATCGGCCTCGTCGGTGCAGTCGCGCTCGGCGTTGGGACGATGATAGCTGCCGGTATCTTCGTTTTGTCTGGGCTCGCAGTCAGTAACGTGGGCGCGGCGGCCATCATCTCGTTCCTCGCAGCCGCCATCGTCGCCAGTTTCACAGCGTTCGCCTATGCTGAATTCGCGTCTATTTATCCCGAGAGTGGCGGCGGATACATGTACGTCGCCAACGTCTTCGACACTGACCTTACCTATATTGTCGGATGGTCGATGATTCTGGGCTACCCGGCGAGTGCGGCGTTCTATCTTGCCTCCTTCGCCGACTGGTTCTATCGGTTCTTGTACCCCGCATTGAACATCCCACAGGCGATTCCATACTGGGTGTCAGCGCTTGCAGTACTTGCGGTGTTGCTCGCGGTCAACCTCAAGGGGACCGAGGAGACGGGTCTGTTCCAGATCGTCGTTACAGGATTAAAGGTCGCGCTCATAATTCTCTTCCTCTACGGCGGCCTCCAGGGATTTGACGCCTCGGTCGTGACTAGTTCGCTCGCAGCGAATCTGGGTGATTTCCGCCAGCTCGGCCTAACGACTGCGCTCGTATTTATCACCTTCTTCGGTTTCGAGGCGATCGCCACGAACGCCGAAGAGATAGAGGAACCTGGGACGAACATCCCGCGGGCCATCTTCTTCAGCATGGGGTTCGTGACAGTCATCTACGCATTGGTCGTCATCGTTATCGTCCTCGCGGTGAACAACACCGACTTCCTTCAGTTCCTCGCAAACCAGCAGAACCTCGCGGGCGCTGAGGCGGCGCGTAGCTTCGTCGCCACCAACGGTGAGGTGTCGATGGGCCGAGCAGCCCAGTACTATCTCGGCGACATCGGCTTCTACGTCATCATCGTCGGTGCACTGTTCTCAATGCTGTCAGCGGCTAACGCAACAATTCTCGCCGGATCGCGTGTCAAACTGGCAATGGCCCGTCGGAACCACCTCCCCAAGCAGTTCGAGGACCTCCACCCAAGTCTCAATACGCCGTACAAGTCCGTTCTGCTGACTGGTGGCCTCATCGTCTTCTACATTGCGGTGTTCAGCGTCATCTTCGGCACACCTCCCGGCGTCGGTATCGAGGCGGTCCACACGCCTTTGGGCATTCACCTCGGGCTTCACTCTATCGCCCACTTCGCGGACTTCATGCTACTCGGCGGCCTCATCGTCGTCAACCTCGCAGTTGTTCAGTCCCGCCGGAAGTCCCCTGACATCAACCGCGGCTTCAAGGTGCCCGCAGTGCCGTGGCTGCCTGCAGTGGCCGTACTGGCCAACCTCGCTTTGCTGGTTAACGTTGAACCCAAGGCGTTCGTCATTGGCCTTATTGCCGAGATCGTCGGCATTGGGTTCTGGTTCGTGTGGAAGTCCCGAGTGCCCGAGGCCGAGCATATCGAGCGCGAGACGCCGACCGTGGTCGCCGAACACAATCCCGGGGTTCATGAGCACGACTACCAGTTGGTTGTCCCTGTCGCCAATCCCGAGCATGTTGAACAATTAATGCGGACTGCCGTGGACATCGCAGCCGACAAGGGCGGTGAGATTTTAGTAATGAGCGTTGTCACTATCCCCGAACAGACGCCACTAGAGGAAGGCCGCCAGTTCGTGGATGACGAGCGTGAAATCATCGACCGCGCGATGGCGGTCGCCGAGCGGGAGGACCCTGATGTCTCGGTTAGTGGAACGATCCGCATCGGCCATGAGGCGTCTCATGCAATCATCAACACTGTCCGCCACCATGATAGCGACGCGGTACTCATTGGGTGGCGTGGCCGGGCCCATCACCGCCGGGACGTGGTGCTCGGTGGCACCGTGGACGAAGTTGTCCGGGATGCCGACTGTGACGTACTGGTGGAGAAAATCGGCGAAACCGTATCGGTGGATTCGATTCTGTTGCCAACCGCGGGCGGTCCGCACGCCGAACTCGCAACCGAAATCGCCCGCGTCATCGCTCACTCCGAAGGTGCCAAGGTCAGGGTCATTCACGTTGTCTCGCCTGACGCAGACGAGGACGAACGTGCGGACGCCGAGAAAGACATTGCTGAGGCGCTTGACACGCTCTCGGACGTGATAGCTGAGGGCGAGGTCTTGGATGGCGACGACGTGGTGGACACCATCGTCGACGCCAGCGCCAACCATGAACTCACTATCATCGGCGCAACCCGCGAAAGTCGTATTGAGCGTGTCGTTCTCGGAGCAATTCCCGAGAAAGTCGGCGCGAACGCACCGAACACGGTCATCATGGCCAAGCGCAATCTCGACATTACCTCCCGTCTCCGGCGGCTGATTGAATAAACTACACGATAGGACATACCAATTAAATCATCGTCCATCGATCCCTTCAAGCCGATACTGGGTCAACGGCAAAGAAATCACTAGAGAAAGCTAAGAATGAGTCCAATCGTCGTTGGAAGGACCATCCGAAGAAGGCCCCCACCGAAACCGAGGCCAATGAAACTCATCAGAACCGCAGCCTGGGACCGTTCGTCTTCGAACCCTATTAGGAAATGGTAGAGAAGAATTGAGGCAGTTGCTTGAACCATGAATAGCCCGACGAGGGACACCGTTATGACGAAAACTGGATCACTATGGGGGGAGAGGAATGGGTATGTTGGATCAAACCAGCCACCCATGTTGGCAAGTGTTCCGACGACAATGTAGAGGAACAACCAGAATCCAACAAACGTAGCGCCTCGTACACCCACAAAGACCGAAGCCTTCAAGAATCGCTCTAAGAGGGTAGCTACAACAACGATTCGTGCTTGTGACTGCACCATATTAGAGAGATAGGTGATCTCGTGGTGGTTTGAAAGAACCGTGGGGACCCTACAAAAGTACTGGTTGATTCATACGAGGTTCAACTTTCAGCATTCTTTTCCCTTTTAGTGCTGCTCACTTTACAGTTTGAATTCTTCCAAGAGGCGCCAAGTGCTTACTCGCCAACTGAAAGGCCGGATTCTAGTTCGTATACTGAGGAATCAGAGCGGGGGTCCAATACTGGCTAAAAGACTGAAAGGGCTCTTGGCACTAGCCCACGGTAATGTCGGGTGATCAAGAAGGAGGGGATCTTGGGCTAACCGGGGCAGTGTCGATGGCATTAGGTGGGATGATTGGCGGCGGCATCTATGCGGTCCTCGGCGTCGTGGTGAAGGTCACGGGGGCGCTGGCGTGGCTCTCGTTTGTTCTTGCGGGGCTTGTCGCGCTGTGCGCTGGCTACTCGTACATCAAACTAAATCAGTTGAGCCACCCCGAGGGCGCGTCACCGACTTACCTTGAGTGGTTTGCAGAAAGTTCGACGCTTGCAGGGATGGCCGGCTGGACTCTACTGTTCGGCTACGTCGGCTCGATGGCGATGTACGCCTACGCGTTCGGGAGCTACGCCGTGGACATGCTCGCTGTCGAGCAGATCTTTGGTCTTCCGTTACGGGCGGTGTTCTCGCTAGCTATCGTCGGGGTGTTCGTCGGCTTGAACCTGGTCGGCGTTGAGGAATCCGGTTGGGTTGAGGTGGTGCTGGTCGTGGTCAAGATCACGGTCCTAGTTGGGTTTGTGGTATTCGGTCTTTGGTTTGCGCTCTCGAACAGCGGGAGTGGTGGCGGGATACAGACTGGACTGAATTCGCTCGGCTTTACGCCCATTATGGCGGCGGCAATGTCGTTCGTCGCATTCCAGGGCTGGCAGCTATTAATGTACTCACAGGGCACCATCAAAGACCACAGCGACACCAATCCGACCGCGATCTACATCTCAATCCCGACTGCGGTCGCCATCTACATCGGAGTCGCCATCGTCACGACCAGCATCGTCGGGGTCGCGCTGGTCTCGCAACATCCCGAGGTCGCGCTGGCCACCGCCGCCAGCCAATTCGGCGGTCACTGGGGGCACTTCATCATCGCGCTGTCGGCACTGTTCTCGACCGCAAGCGCTATCAATGCGACGCTGTTCACCAGCGCACAGTTCTCCGACCGACTCATCGAGAACGACCTCCTGCCCGACCAGCTTGACTCCAGGTCGCCCGATGAGTTCGAGGAAGGCACCCACCTGCCTAAGCGCATCATCCTCATCCTCGGAGCGCTAACTGCGGCGTTCACTATCGTCGGTAGCCTAGAGGGAATCACGTCGTTTGCATCACTGACGTTCATTGTGGTATTCGGCGGGATGAGTTACCTTGCGCTGACCCAGCGCGACCACGAGGACGTCTCGGCGATTCCGCCTGCGGTCGGGCTTGTCGGGACTGCACTCTTCCTGCCGATGATGGTCTGGCACCTCTACGTCTCGCAACGTAGTGTGTTCTACACGGTCACCGCCATCACTGTCGTCGCGGTGGTTATCGAACTGGTGTACTTCGAGACCGACATGTTCGACTACTCGTCCGACGAAGCAACGACGCAAAGCGATTGATGATTAGTAGTTTAGATGAAGTCGCTCCGCTCGCTACGACCTCGTATCCAGAGGTTCTCTTAGTGGCTACCGCTTCGTAGTGTTGGAACACGTTACGTTTTGTTGAACGCGATAATCGTCTCGTCGTCAATGCCAGTCCGCGAAAAGAGGGTTACAACATCATCTGGACGTATGTGGGTATTTCCTTTTGGCATCAGCATCGTCTCATCACGTTCAATCGAGATGATGAGCGCTTCGGAGCCGATGATGCCTTGTTGGTCTGCTTCTTGCAGGGTGAGATTAGCAATTGGAGCTGATGCCGTTGCAGTAAGTTCCACGACTTCTGCGTCACCGGACAAACTCATGAAGTCCATGATCGAGTGACCCTCTGTTTCGTCTTCTGGGCCGAAGACGTCGTAGGGACCGTGATACTCCTGCTGAATGAGGTTCTCCTCCTCGATCTCAATTCCAAGACCCGCGAGGTCGCGGGCGACCCGCGAAAGGTCGGTCATGTCCTCGCCGACTGCACTCACGTGGAGGTTCCTACGACCGGTCATCAGTTCGCGGACGCCGATGACACCTGAGATGTCCGCGACTTGTTTGGCGATGCGCTCACGATCCGGAACGTCGACCGTACAGATGAAGAGGTTCGTGAGCCGACGCTCCACGCGTTCGTAGTCAATGCGCGTATGGTAGCCTTCTATCACACCCTCCTCCTCGAGTCGTTTGATACGGTTCCGAATCGTCCCCGCCGAGACATTGACCTCCTCAGCGATATCCGGGGCGGAGATGCCGCGTGCGTCTCGTGCAAGGTGATACAGGATACGCTTGTCTATTTCATCTAAGTGAACGCTCATACGTTCGATTTCTGGCGAATGCGGTAAATCGCTTCCGACCTCCCGCATCTGCGCTGTCAGGGTCACGTCTGGCTCTGTCCGTTCGAAGCTATGGGCTCCATCCTATTCGCTACCGGTTAACTTCGGGATGGACAACGAGAGCGAGATCTCTCTACAGTAACAAAATCAGTGGTCTCAATCTCTAATCCGCTCTAATGACACCTACAACGTGTACAAGGGAATCTAGTAAATTACCCTACCCTACTTCGCTCATCCCATACGGGGATCGCTCATTAAGGGGAGGGCTTTGATGTGGACTCCCGGCAATCAGTCACCAGCCGATTGCTGGTGACTCTTACCGTTCACCGTCCCACCAGTTACACGCACGTTTACTGGTGTGTCTCCGCCCCCGACGTGGGCGAGGAACGGAGTTTGTGGTGTCGCTTCCGAGCATACCGCGTCCCGATGTTCTTCGCAGCATTGTAATCCGCGTTCACCTCGTATCCGCACTTCTAGCAACAGAAGTGTTCTTTGTGGCGGTTGTCGTCGTGCGTGAACCCGCAGTCCGTCCGAGAACAGTGTTGGGACGTGTAGTTCGACTTGACTTGTTCCACGGCGATACCTCGCTCGGATGCTTTGTACTCTGCGCACTCGAACAGGCGTCGGAACGCCCAGACGTGGTGCCACTCCGCCTGTGGAAGCCGCTCGCGAATGTCAGTCAACTCCTCGAACGAGATACCGTCGCAGTCGTGTTCGACAGCTTCAGAAACGATTTCGTTCACAACGGTGTGGATATACTGTTTCCGCCACGTGTTGGCCGTGATGCAGTTCGTATAGGATTCGTCGTCCAACAGAACTCGGCGGCACGGTTAGCGCAGTGAAGAAACTGCCGGGCGGATTCGTGGAGGTCGTCACGTCGCTCGTCGGGGACGACGAGTTTGACGGGTGCGGTACGCCGGACCTTTATGTTTCAGATGTATCTCCGACAGTTCTTAAAGGTATGAGAGTCGGCCGGTCGTAGTATACCGGTTGTCTCGTACCATGTTGGTTTATGCCCCGACCTCAAGGAGCGAACGAAGTGAGCGAGTAGTCCGGGGGCTCCACCTTGAGTTATGCTGAAACGGGCGGCAGCAAGCGTGCTCTCACCACTGGATTGGCGGGGAAATCGGATTAACCAGTTCCTCTCGAAGCATGAGAAGGTCTGTTTGCAATCGTTCAACTAAACGACGGTCAGCAAATCACGCGCTCTCAACTAATCAATTCCGGCGAATTTAAACATACCAAAAAGATTTTAGTATGAAGGTGACATTCTCTAGTCGGAGACCAATGTACGATCTGACTGGCTTTCAACGTGACCTGCTGTACGTCGTCAACGGCTTAGACGACCCACACGGCCTCGCGATTAAAGATGAACTCGACGGCTACTATGAAGAGGACGTCCACCATGGGCGTTTATATCCCAACCTGGATACACTCGTCGAGAAAGGGCTTGTCGAGAAGGGTGAGATAGACGACCGAACGAACGTTTATACGCTTACTCGCCGTGGCAAGCGAGAAATCGAGGCACGCAACAACTGGGAACAGCAGTATCTCGACCAGGACGCTCCGACAGCCTGACAAACTCGCTCTATAGCCGTCCGTTCGATTGGCTGCTAGAAGCTAGTATCTCGGGCTGCTTAGAGGAGTTGACGTCCACAATGAGGGCATGTGTCTTGCTGTTGTTCTACTGTTTCACCGCATCCAGGACACTCGAACTCAATATCTGTGAAAAGCAGCGAATTATTTCGAAATGCCGTCCAGAGATCCGCTATCTTACCCATACCTCGTGGCTATCAACGGTCCATCTATAGGCCTTCTGGTGAGGGGAGACACTAGTTGAAATCCTCCCCGCGTAAACGTGGAGGACTCCAGAGTGGTGGGAGTTTTAGGATTGCAGTCTAAGGAGCAGAGGTCGTGTTCTGCGAGGCTGTCGTGCAGTTCGTCTTGGGCGGTTTCGTCAGCGAGGTACTCATCCGGGAGAGGTGGTCGTCGCCGGGATTCCCACTACAGCCGAGTTCGACAGTTCCGACCTCAAGACCGGAAAGGTACTCAAGCGTTTCGTCGAGCGGCTGATCGCTGAGGAGCACCGGCAAGACACCGATGTCCATACAGAACCCACTACGATTGCCCGAATAAAATTTCAGGTCGTTTTAGGTCCCAGTTGGATCCGCTCCACGGCGCGCGTGTCCGGCCCGTTTGTCTATCGGGTCTTCGAGGTCGCCCATGACCTCCTCGAGGGCGTCCGTCGAGGTCAGGAGACCGACGATCTCGCCGCCCTCGGTGACGAGGGCGAGCTCCTGATTTTCCGCCTGGAAGCGGTCGATGGCGTCGCTGATTTCCTCGTCGGCTGGCAGCGTCATCGGCGACGCGGCGATGTCCGCGAAGCCGACTTCGCCGCTCATGAGGTCCTCGAAATGGTTCGTGATCGTCGGGAGATAGACGACCCCGCGGAAGTCGTCTACGTCCTCGCCGACCAGTGGGTAGCGAGAGTGGGAGTGTTTCTCGACGAGCGCGAGGTTCTCTTCGGGGGCGTTCTCGGTCGAGAGCGCGACGATCTCCTCGTGTGGAACCATGATCGCTTCGACCGGGATCTCGCCAACGGCTAGCGCGCTCATCACCTCCTGCCGGCGTTCTTCGGGAACGTTTCCCTCTTCGAGGGCCGAGCCGAAGCGCTTGTAGAGGCCCGCACGACCCTGCATGACGTCCTCCTCGGTTTCGAGCCATGCGCCGGTCATCTCGACGCCGAACAACGAAAGCGTCCATTTCGCCGCCCCATCTCCAAACTGGATGACCGGCCAGATGACCCGCGTCCACCAGTACAGCGGCGTCGCACAGTACCGACAGACCTGTTTCGAGCGCTCGACGCCGAGATAGGTAGGGGTCTGCTCGCCGTGGGTGAGGTGGAGGAGGTTGACGATGAGAAACGCTAGGATGGCCCCTGCGCCGACCGATGCGAGAACGGTACCACCGAACAACGGCTCGAAGATGGCTGTGAGCGCGGGTTCGGCGACGATACCGACCGCGATGCTCGAGAACGTAATCCCGATCTGACAGCTGGTCAAATAAATCTCTAAATTCTGAGTCATCTCCCAGGCGCGTTCGAGACCGGGTTCCATGAACTCAGCTTCGGAATACTGTCGGGCGCGGGTCAGCGCGAACTCGATGGCGACGAAAAATCCGTTGGCGAGAATAAGCAACAGACCGGCAATAAGCCTGATCGAGACTTCGAGCGCAGTCATCGCCATTGCAAGTTATTTGAATGGCAACACGGAAAAACAGTTTGTCTGCGAACCGATTCTTCGCGCTATGACGAATACCGTTCTCACGGAGGTGTCTCAAACCGGGTCGTTTTGGGAGTCTAGTCCCGATGCGTCATCCCCGCGTTGTTCGCGCTGGTAGACGTCAATGGGGTCTTCGAGTCCGCCCATCACTTCCTCGAAGGCGTCTGTCGAGGTTAGCAGGCCGACGACCCGTCCCTCCTCAGTGACGAGGGCGAGTTCCTGATTTTCCGCTTGGAAGCGGTCGATGGCGTCGCTGATTTCCTCGTCGGCTGGCAGCGTCATCGACGGCTCAGCGAGGTCTTCGATATCGACGTCGCCGTTTTTGAACGCCTCGAACTGGTTTGTGACCGCCGCGAGGTAAACGACTCCTCGGAAATCGTCGATATCCTCGCCAACCAGCGGAAAGCGGAGATGTGGATGCTCCTCGATGACCGCGAGGTTTTCCTCGGGGGTGTTCTCGGTCGAGAGTGCGGCGATTTCCTCGCGCGGCACCATGCAGTCACGGATGGGGATTTCCTCGACCACCAGCGCATTCATCACTTCCTGACGACGCTCTTCGGGAACCTCGCTGTCGTCGAGCATCGACCCGAGCTGTCGGTGGAGGTCTGTCCGCCCCTTAATGTCCTCGCCGTCGGATTCGAGCCACGCGCCGGTCATCTCGACGCCGAACAGCGAAAGCGTCCATTTCGCCACCCAGTCACCGACGCGGAGAATCGGTCGAATGACCCTCGTGAACCAATACAGCGGCGTTGCGCCGTAGCGGCAGACCTGTTTCGAACGCTCGACGCCGAGGTAGGTGGGGGCCTGTTCGCCATAGACCTTGTGTACCAGGCTCACAATGATGTACGCCAAGATCACGCCCGCGCCAATCGACGCGAGAACCGTCCCACCGAACAACGGCTCGAACAGCGCTGCGAGCGCGGGTTCGGCGACGATACCCAGTGCAATGCTAGCGGCGGTGATGCCGACCTGACACCCGGTGAGATAGATTTCGAGTTCCTCGGTCATCTCCCAGGCGCGTTCGAGACCGGGTTCCATGAACTCCGCTTTGGGATACTGTCGGGCGCGGGTCAGCGCGAACTCGATGGTGACAAAAAACCCGTTAACGAGAATCAACGCGGCACCCGCGACGAGACGGAGGAGTACTTCGGGTGCTTGCATGCAGTATAGATCCATCGATACGGCGTTGAGACAAAAAAGCAATGGGGGCAAACGGACACTACTATCGAGTGGACCGCTCAGTCGAGTCTGACCGCTCGTCCGGTCTCCGAGGAGCGATAGATGGCCTCTATGACGCGCTGGACGGTGAGATCTTCTTCAAGCGTATTTCGCTCCGGTGGGCCACGAGGCATTCCAAACGATGGTCTTCGGCGACGCTGTGCTGAGCGTCGGCGTGCAGGGAGTCCTAAGGCCTGCTGTCCTAAAACTAACCGGAATCGAAGAATAGAGAGATTCAGATTCGTCCCCCTACTGTTATACTCACAGATCAACCGAGCAAACGGACTTGGTTTGCTGAATCAATTCTCTGTCTCCAGCACACCGATCTCAATAGGTGAGCGATTTGTGGCGGTGAAATTCAAATAAAAATCAACCGCTCGGCTGAAGCAATAGCACATCCTGATCATTGCCAGAATTGGCATTTTGAATACCAGCGCAAAGTCAGGACGGGTAATCCGCTCAGTCTCCCCCAAGTTCCCAGTATCACGACATCATCCGGTATATCTGACTCGGGGTTACGCTTTTTGCCGTTCAGCCACGAAGCCCTCGACATGTACCGCGACATTCTTATCCCGACGGATGGATCTGATGCGAGCGTAACAGCACTGGACCATGGGATGGAAATCGCGTCGAGTATGGATGCCAAGGTGCATCTCCTGCACGTTGTAGATGTTGGGACGGAGATGTCCGCATCCGGCGTTGGCGACATCGCGGATGACCTCACCGAAGCACTTGATCAAGAAGTGGAAGAGGCACTCAATCAGGCTGAGCAAATGGCCGATGAGGCCGGAGTTACGTCCGAACGAGCCGTTCTCGAAGGATTTCCAGAAGACGCAATACCCCAGTATAGCGCCGATAATGGGATCGACCTGATCGTGATCGGAGAAAGCGAGGATTCGACCCTCACAGAACAACTCTTCGGGAGCACGACGGAGGACGTTCTCGAGTCGGTGACTACCTCTGTTCTGGTCGCTCGGAAATGAGTCCCGCTCGTAGAAACTACCGTTATCGCACCAGTCCGTCAGAGAATGAGAACCATCCACGGGGAATTGGCCCTTCAGACGAGGATTCAAGGCGAAACCGGTAGACCGGGACTCCGATTCAAATTTGGCAGTGCTTTCGTCAGTCTGTACGTGAATCAAACACATCGACTCTACCCAACCCGTCGGGAATCAGCTGTTGCTAAGTCGTGGAGACAGCACTGGTGCTCCGATCGCTCACAGATTCGTCGTCGTGCGCGTATTGCGGATAAACTGGATAATGGCGGCGAGGAGGATGAGACAGATGACGATCATTGCACCCTGTGAAACGGCCGCAATAACCGAGTCGACTGATTCGCCGGTCAGCAACGCGATGATAGCTGGAATCCCCCGCGTCGATCCCAGCACTCCGAGTACTGCCAGCAGGCCGATCCCGTAGGCAGCGAGCCGTTGTCGGTCTGGCTGCTGGCGACCCACCATGCCCAAGATGGCGATGAGAACGCCGAAGAGTGCCGGAATGAGCGCTGTGATGCTCGCGAAGTCGGAGAGGACGTACGCACCGACGCCCAAGACCACGAGTGCGATTCCGAGCACGAGGCTCAACATGAATGCAGACGTCCTTGGATTCGCCATACATGGAACCCTGTGTGGAACAGGTGTATAGTTTTCTAAACTAAACCGGCCGGATGCTCCTTCAACTAGTCCGAACATGATTGGTTCAGTCATTGCATGAGAAGGGAAATGGGAACGGCCAACAATGATTTTTCGAGCGTTGATGACCATGAGAGTGCTAGTGGCTGACCATGTTCGAGACCATTCTCGTTCCGATTGATGGGAGTGATAGTGCCAAGCGCGCCGCCGTAGTCGGACGTGAGTTCGCACAGCCCTACGATGCACGTCTTCACGTACTCCATGTCCTCGAAGATCAATCGCGTCTTCCCGGCCGAGGAGGTGACCAGACCCCGGAAGAGAAAGGCCGCGAAATTCTCGACGAGATTGTAGAGCTCACTGCTGGGAGCAATATCGAGATCGATACGCATCTGGTAGAGGGGCAGCCTCACGAAACCATCACAGAGCACGCGAATGAGACTAACAGTGACCTCATTGTGATGGGCCGTCACGGCCGGAGTGGACTGCGAGAACGCCTCCTCGGGACAGTCACCGACCGCGTGTTGCGACAGACCAGTGCTCCGGTGCTAACTATTCCTGGTGAGGTCAGCGAGCGCTCCACTGGCACGTATGAAAATATTCTCATCACGACGGACGGCAGTGAGAACGCCGAACAGGCGGCCCCCTACGGTGAGGATATCGCACAGCACTTCGAGTCTACACTCCACCTACTCAACGTGGTCGACGTCCAAGCTGAGGCCGGGACGTTCGACGCTGGTGGCGTGTCAGAGGACTTTATTGAAGAGCTTGAAACGGAGGGGCAAGAAGCTGTGGAGCGACTCGCCCAGCAGATCAATGACGTTAACGTGCCGGTGCAGTCAGCCGTAGTGCGAGGAGAGTCACAAGACGCTATTAGAGATTACGCTGCCGAGAATGATATCGACCTGATCGTCATGGCGTCCGAGGGAGAATCAAACCTGGCCAGCCAGTCGCTGGGGAGCGTCACGGACCGCATTGTCCGCACTGTGGACGTGCCAGTACTCGTCGTCTTCCAATAGCACGGACGACCAACTGTGGGAGGAAGTGCGAGAAGAACGTCTCGCCTTCCGAGGTGGGGATGTCATACAGAACCAGGAGGAACCAGGTGGCGGAACACTCACGTTCAACAATCCTACTTACTCCTAGGAGCCGCATCGGCATACCTTCCTTCGCTACCTGCTCAACAAAGTGGCGTTCTGAACAGAGGCAAACTAATTAGCGGGCTCGCCTCGTGGTTCATGGTAACACGCATGTACGAGGATATCCTACTTCCGTTCGATGCCACCGAGGGAGCAACGGACGTACTCCATCACGCCGGCGAAATTGCACACTGGGCCGATGCCACGATTCACATCCTCTACGTGGCCGACACCACCCGTGACAGCGTCACCGTCGTTGAGGGGCACCTTGTGGACGCACTCGTTCAAGAGGGAGAGGAGATCGTCGAGGAAGCTGAGGAAACACTGCGCACCCTCGGAGTCGACTATGAGTCCGACGTCGTCCAAGGGAATCCAGCGCCGACGATCGTCGAGTACGCTGAACGCTACGAACACGATCTAATCGTGATGCCAACGCACGGTCGGGAAGGAATCTCCCGATATCTCCTCGGGAGTATATCCGAGAAGGTCGTCCGTCTATCTCCGGTACCTGTTCTCACGGCTCGGATGCAACCCGACGAACAGTTCGCGTTCCCCTACGAAAATATCCTTATTCCCACAGACGGGAGTGCGAGCGCCACTCACGCCGCCCGCCACGGGCTTTCGCTTGCGACAGCCTTCGATGCAACCGTGCACGTCCTATCCGTTGTCGACGATACGTCACTCGGGCCGGATATTCGGTCAACTATTTCGGACCAGGAGCGTGAGCAGGCAGCGACCGACGCCGTCGACGATCTCGTCTCGAAGGCGGAGACATACGGCGTTGCGAACACTGTCCGACACGTCGAACACGGGGAACCTGTCAGGGAAATTCTCGACTGTATCGAGGCGAACGACATCCACGTTGTCGTGATGGGCACGACAGGGAGACGCAGGACCGACCGCATACTGCTCGGCAGCGTCGCCGAAAAGACTGTCCGGTCTGCACCAGTCCCGGTTATCACGGTCAGAAAGACGGACTAGCGGATTAGTGGGAAGCCATGATATCAACGACAATACATCCTGAATTATACTCCCCAGGGAATGCCACTACTACAACCCCTGTCTCTTGCCTCCATTTCTCGTATCTAACATGACGCCACTAGTGAAGTGCCTACCACCGCAGTGGAAAACAAGAGATGAGGGCTATCCAGGGAGGAAAATGTTGATCACCGCAACGACGATACCAGCGATTCCCATTCGAATCCCCGCAACGTACCACCGCTGGCGCGAGATCGACGCCATGTAGGCGCCGAAGGCGAACAGCACGCCGCACGCGATGGCGACCGAGAGTGTCGTGGCCTGGAGTAACGAGAGTGCTGTCCCCTCGAACAGAAACGGGATGAGAGGCACCACAAGACCACATAATGGCCCAAATCCACTCATGAGAGCGTGAACGGCCTGATTACTGGTCTTGTTTCGCTCGATCTGCGTATTACTCAGGTCAGTAAGCATCGCGTCCTCGAGGTCGTGGAGTTCGGCACGCATCTCAGCGCGTTCAATCTCCCAGACACTCCAGACGCCTGAGGTCGTGAGACCGACAGCCCCGCCGAGGCCGATTGCAATCACCTGTGCTCCGTCAGAAACCCCCGAGAGGTACGCGCCGACGGTGACGCCGACGCTAGTCAGTGCGCCGTCGAACCCGTTTGAGACGAAGTATCGTCTTGCAATCGGCCCAATCCTGTCACTGATTCGTTCTGAGATCGACGCCGAGTTCGATTCTGCCCCCATCAGTCCTGAGGCGTGGGTGCATCCTCGACGAGATGCTCCCCACAGACGACCTGATCGACAGAGTGGATTGTCCCGCCAGCATCTTCGACAACTGCCTTGACATCGTCGTACTCGATTGCGTCGCCCTCGAGAGTAAGTTTCAGGTTTTTCACTTCCTGGTCAAGTTCGATAAGCGTCGCATTGACAGCAGCAACGGTGTTTGTCTCTGCGACTTGTCGGGCGAAGTCGATGGTCGACGGTTCGTGCGGTTTCAGCACGTCGATAACTAACCGCTTGACAGGGGTCATGGGACTAGGTACTAACTCTCGCTTTAAAAAGTCGCTTGTTAAAACGGGATAGCTGGCTCTGTTGAAATTCTATTGGTTCGATACCTTTCCCGCTGAAACAGCCGTTAGGTGGATGTGCGAACGTATCGGTGAGCGTACCGTCTGGTTACATCTTTAATCCATGCCCCGTGAGTGGCATCACCACATCTGCATCTGGCCCAAGCGTTCCGCGTTCTCGATACGCCGCAAGTGCCGCAGGCGCGATCGCTGAGGTCGGTTCCACGTAGAACCCGTGTGCGTGGAGCCGGTCTAACTCCGTTTGCACATCATCTTCCGTGATCGCAATCGCATCACCGTCGGTCTCGGCAATCGCATTCAGGAGTTGTTGTTTTCGTGTTGGCTCCCGTATTTGGATGCCATCTGCGACATCGTTCTCACTCTCGGGGACTGCGCGGAGTTCGCTCGCAATCGGGGCATATCCTGCGGCTTGCGCGCCGAGCAGACGCGGCACCGTATCAATCCACCCTGCTTCGGACAACGCCTTGAATCCACGGTACACGCCCAGGAACAGGGTTCCATGGCCGAGTGGCATCACGATCGCGTCAGGGACGTTCCAGTCACGTTGGAGTGCGACTTCGTACGCGAACGTCGCCGTCCCAGCAAAGAACGCTGGACTCCACGAGTGACTCGCGTACCATGCATCGCCCGATTCGACAGCCTCGATGCATGCATCGGTCACGGCTTGGCGTCCGCCTTCGATTCGAACAGGTGTCGCACCGGCCCGTTCGATTCCTCGGAGCTTCCCGTCTCTTACAGAGGCTGGAACGTAAATCTCTGCGTCGAGTCCAGCGCGAGCCGCGTAGGTTGCGATGGCAGCTCCTCCGTTCCCCGATGAATCTTCGACGACTCGATCTGCGCCACACGCAATTGCATGGCTGATAGTTGTGGTTGCACCCCGATCCTTGAAGCTGCCCGTTGGTGAAACGTATTCGAGTTTAAACTGAGCATCCCATGTCGATGATGAAATTAGCGGCGTCATTCCTTCGCCGAGAGAGTGACCTTTCTCAACCGGAATGAACATATCGAACGACCAGAGCCCGTCTCGGGTATCGAACTGACCGGGGTCTGGCCGGTCGGATGCCGGAAGCGGTTGGTGAGCGAAGTCAAGGACACCGCCACACTCACACCGCCACTGATCGGTGTACGTCCGCCCACACGAAGAACAGACAAGTTCGGGAGTACCCATGGACTCTCTTGGTCACGTATCATGGAGAAACGTTTCGGTGGTGGCAACGCAGCTATCACTGCGCGACGGTCGATGAGCGCCCCATATCTAACGTTCAGAGTACCTTATCGATGTTGTGAGTGAGACAGGCGACCACGAGTTCACGGAACTGCTTCCACCAGCGTCGTGAGCGGACGGATGCGCCATATTTCCGTTTAATACGAGAGTTCACTGTCTCGTTCTGACTACGTTGCCCGTAGAGGTCGGCGTCCAGCCGGGAGTTCCAGGCCTTGTGGAGCGGCGAAAATTCTCGATGCTTGATGACCGGACGAACATCATCTTCATGGGCTAACGCGCGAATCTTCTGGTCGTCGTATCCCTTGTCACCGAGGAGAATAGCTACTTCATTGGTATTCCGCTTAATGAGCGACGGTGCGATCTGTGAGTCGTGTTTTCGCGTCATCGTCACGTGTAAGTCGATGATTGCGTTCACTCTCGTGTCCACGAGAAGTGTAACTTTCAACTGCTGAATCGTCAGCTTCGTTCGTTTCGTGTAGTGCTTCGAGGCGTGACTGCGGTCAAAGCCGGAGGCATCGATCCCGACGACACCGTTAGTCGGGAGCAGTGAAACAGAGAGATTGAGAAGTACCCTCCAAACGGCCATATCGGGTCTATCGAACGCTTTACACAGCGTTGACGGGTCAGAAAGTCCGGTGAGGTTGATTGCGTTCCGAATACGAGGCATTTCAACGAGTTCGTCGAGAAGTATTCGATAGGTTGTGTTCTTCGAACTTTTGACATTACAGAACAACGTGCTGATGGAGCGTGTAGCGTTGTTTCGAGTACTTTGAGGAATATCGTGAGACTGCTCGCTGGGCGAGGTGAAATGCTTGCTCGACAGACTGGAGTAACTGCAACTTTGGGAGGGTCTGTATCCACTCGCACTATCGATTGAATCTGTAACTCTCCACCAAGGGCTTCAACAAAGCCAAATGAAATTATAGTCCGATATCAGTGGAGCTGGCAGTACGTCAGCACCTACGAATGTGCTGTTTCTTGCTCAAACTTCTGAATCATTGTATCGGTCCCTGCCACCAAGACGGTATCTTCTTCGCCAATGCAGGCCGTCTTTTCCGTCCGAAACGTCCCGTTGTGTTCGACGCCGACAAGTACCCAGCCGGTCTCCGCTCCTTGATTAGCCTCGGCGATCGACTGATCGGCAAATGGTTTCGCGTTCGCTCGAATAAGTCGGATCTGACTCACCGGGGAGACGATATCCTCTCCGTACACCTCGCGGGCAAGCAGCCGGGCTGTCGTCCGCTGGATCGAGAGGACGTAATCGGCACCGGCACTGAAAGCAGTCCGTACGTTCTCAGTGTCAGTCACACGTGCGAGGATTTCGATGTCGTCGGTCAGGGACCGAGCGAGCGCGATCGCCAGTAGCGTAGTCGCGTCGTCGGTGACGGTGACGATCAGTGCCGTCGCGTCTTCAATGCCCGCTACCGTCAACGTTTCTGGGTCGCCGATATCGCCGATGATGTCGACTTCCTCGTAGTCCTCGATATCAACCGTCGTGACTGAAACGTCGCCTGGGAGGGCGTCGATTGCGGCCCGTCCACCCTCGCCCACACCGGCGATAATGATGTTTGTGTGTTCGCGGGTCGAGCGGACTCCTGACACCTCCGCACGCACATCCTCGATCGCATCTTCGGGGCCGGCGACGACGAGTACCGTGTTCGGCGTGAGTCGGTTGGTTGGGGCCGGCGGGAGCCGAAGGTCACCGTCGAACCAACCGGCTACTAGCGTGAGCCGCGGGTGTTCAACGAACAATGTGTCGTGCACCGCGACACCATGCAACGGGCTATCTCGGCGGATGAGGATTTCTCGGAGTTCGATATCCCCGTCGATGGACATTCCCTCAGGAACCGTGATCGACGTGACAGCCTTGTGAGCGAGACGACGACCGATAAGGGCATGCGGGGCGACGGCGGTATCGACACCCACCTGTTCAAGCGCCCGGTTCTGCTTTGATGACTCCGTGAGAGTAACAACACGAAGAGTTTCGTTCAGTTCCAATGCGGTCAGTACGATGCTGGTATTCCGGTTGCCTGCGTCGGCGATGATCAGCGCTGCGTCATCGATAGATGCCCGTTGCAAGGTGTCCGAGTTCTCGGAATTGCCGTGGATGACCTGATAGCCATCATCGGAGAGCCGCTGAGCTTCCTCCTCGTCAGACTCGATAAGAACATAGTCGAGTCCTAGCCGTTCGAGTTCGTCGAGGAGCACATCACTGTCACGTCGGTACTCAGCAATAACAACGTGATCAGTCTTCGGGGTCAGGCGCTCGTCGAGAGGGACAGGCGTGCGCTTGAATAGCGGGATGATGAGTACCCGCAGCGTGAAGAAGCCGATAGCGATCCCTGACAGCTGCATCAGCACCACTAGTCCGTTCATCCAGGGCGTCTCCCATGGGGCGTCGGCGCCATACCCGGTCGTGGTCATCGTTTCGACGACTGTCTGGAACGACCGGAATACAGAGTGCTGTTCGCCCTCAAGTGTTCGCATCCCCCAATTATAGACGACAGTATAAAACAGAATGATGCCGGACAGCCCGAGTACGTAGAGGATGATTAGCCGCTGGCGGCGTGACAGATCGCCGAGCGACCGAACATCTTGGAAATCACGAAGTATCCTCACAGTTGCGTCCCCGCTGTTCAACCGCTGGTACTCTATCGAAGATTAAAAACCCGGTGTGTGACTTAATCGGTCAAGGGTTGAAACTATACTACTGAGAGGCTGTCGGTCCTTCCCGCTGCGGAAAAACCTCGGGTAAGCCCCGAGGCGATTCACAGGTATGGCAAACGGGACTTGCCCAGAAGTTCAAGACCCCAGATAAAGAACAGCAACAGCGATACGATCACGCCGACACGTGAAAAGAATATTGCACCATTGACCACTATTATAATTAATTCAACTAATAACCCAATGAGAAGGATAACAGCAATGCGGGAAAACCAGTACGCCCAATTCTCCTCCATATTAATCACTTGTAGATGGAGAATGGTAAAGAATAGCATTCATGATCTACTCAGAAGCAGTGTCCCAAGAAGAGCTGGCTCAGCGGTCCATGAGTAATCGGAGATGCATCACTGGTCGGCTGGAGACAAGCTTTCTACTCCAATCGTGAACAGCCTTTCGCAACCGCTGGACACCAGATTCTTCAATCTCTGAAAGGGTCTTCGAAGGCGATAATCCGGCAAAGTGGAGGCGAGTACCAAGCTCCATCAGTTCGATCGGTATCCACTTGCGCTCCATAAATTCTCACTCGATCCAGTCACTACGACCGTTGAGACAGGCGATATCTGCCATCAGCCAGCCGAAACTTGCTCAGTTTCATTTTCCCTTAACTTTAACTATACACGACCAGTTTTGAGGCCTAAAGATTGATGTCGGATAGGTAAAATCCTATCCTAGGAGGGGTTCAGTGTCACGGGCAGAATTTATTAAGGCACTTAAAGCGGTGATTATTTTACTTATCACAATGAGTGCAGCATTCCTCGGAATGTTATTCGTTCTCTCTACTCCTGTAGAGACAATCCAAACTCCACAGAAACATCAGAATAAGCTACTATTTGATAAAGAGAAACTCACCATCTTCGTCTCTCAAACACTGACTTCCGTCAATAATCTCTCTAACTGGACTTTGAGGGCAGATAGCATGAAGACCGACAAACATTACGAGAGGAAACTAACTCGAGACAGGGCAGAGAAATAACGACTGCATCGGCAATTCAGTGACTGGATCGGCGGTAACGGATTCGGCATTACTTGACAGTCGCCCCCGTCCCCGTTTAACGTCGCCAGCATAGTTGTTCTCGAAACGGTTGTCCGAGATCGCGACATTCCTACTGGCATTGTCGGTGACGACCCCGAACAGATTCCGTCGGATCTTTGACCGCGAGATTGAACTGTGGACCGTGTTCCAGTAAGTGACTGCTTCGGCGTTGCCTCTTGCAGTGATGTTCTGGACGGAGACTCGGGAGCTGTTCATCACATGGATACCGCGGTTCCAGCCGGTTACCGTGACGGCGCGTATAGTAACGTCTGTCACGGAATTGCCCTCAACGCGAATGCCGGTCGAGTTGGTCGCTCCGCGACCGTTGACGGTGTGCCCGAATCCATCAAGGACGACATTGTTCGCTCTGATGGTGATACAGCTGTCGGAGAGGCCAGCGCTTCCCCTGATGTCACGCCGGAGAGCATACTGCCCCGGTTCAGAGATTGTCGTACAGCTCGTGATGTTTGTGTACTCGGCACCGCTGGCGTTCCCGTCTGGAGACCCGATAAACCCATCAGTAATAAAGAGAATGCTTCCAGCGATGATGCCGAGTGGGATGATGATAAGGAGGACGAGTTGCCGATTGGACAACGATAGAGCTTTGACCATCGTGTCGTAGGCTTGCGACAGTCGATTCCAAAAAAGCACTCCTACTCATCCATTTGATGGCTTTAAGACGAAATACCGGTAGCAGATAACTAGTACCGGTACAGACGTCTTACTGGCATCTACTGTTGCAACTATTCAATAAAGACAGTGTGAGCTTCGTCTATCACTATTATAACTACCCATGATATGGTCAGTATAATATATGCCGATAATAGTATTATTCATTTAAACTTCTAAAATCAGTAGTTGGTGGTGAGATATGAAACACGTGGATAGTAAGCCATAAAAGTCATGTTGAGAGTTGTATTGTTCGTATCATGGATCGCTCGCTGATTTGGAGAACATTCTTTGGTTTTCTTCTTCTTATTCCCGTGTTCGGAGGTCTCTTCTTGTTTATTGACGTTGACAGAGTTCTTACGGCCCTCCAGCAAGCCGAGCAGACGGTTATTGTGTTTGTGTTGCTGACGACGATTGGATGGTTGTTTGCCTGGAGTCTCTCCCTACGAACGGTGCTTCGGACATTAGATGTCTCACTGTCTATTCCGCGTTCATTCTTCCTCTTTTCAGGTGCAACCTTCTCAAATAATGTGACACCGTTCGGTCAAGCAGGTGGTGAGCCGATCACTGCCTATTTGATCTCGCGCACATCGAAAACGAGGTATGAAACGGGATTAGCCGCTATCGCAAGTGTTGATACTCTTAATTTCGTTCCGTCGTTTCTCTTTGCTGTGGTCGGGATTAGCTACTACGCAATTGCATTGTCCCTCACCTCTCATATGAAGCTCGCCGCCGTTTTTCTCGGCGGCCTTGGACTCATCATCGTTGGCGGTGGCTATTATCTCTGGACGTCTCGACCAGCCATAGAACGCTATCTCTCTGCAGGACTTACTCGTGTGATGCGCCAAGTAGCGAGCATTGTTCCACGTATCTCTGCACCTAGCCGGGAGACGATTTCGGACCGTATCAATCACTTTACTCAGACAATCGAGCGTATTGGGACGAATCCAATACAACTTGTCATGGCACTCGGCTATTCCAGTGCTGGCTGGTTATTCCAAGCAGGCGCCCTCTGGCTAGCATTCTATGCCATTGGAGCAACCATCCCCTTTGCTGTCGTGTTGTTTGCGATTCCGATTAGTGCTATCGCCGGAGTAACGCCGCTGCCCGGTGGGGCGGGCGGGATTGAATCGGTCCTTGTTGCACTGTTAGTCTCGACAACGAGTATCGAGTCCGCACTCATTGTTGCTGCAGTCATCATCTTCCGTGGCCTCGTCTATTGGGTCCCAACCGTAATTGGTGGAAGTGTGCTTGCAGTTGTAACGGCTAGAAGAGTCACTTAGCGGGGGAGATAGCCGTAGCTTGTATGGAATTGTTTGAATTAAGATAGAGAGTTAGAGTAGCCAACTATCGTGTCCCCCACTTAATTCCACAATCAGAATCACGGCGGTGTTTTTGTCCGCTATTGTTTTTAACATATTATTGTAGATTTATCTATCTGGGAAATTAATATTTCTCTATTATATAGAAATATAGTTAGTAAGGCCAACTTCGTTTCGGGTTTTCACCGACAAAATGGACTATAAAATATCGTATAATGATTCGGATGGCTGGTTTAACACACTCAATCTCGAGAAACCAGCACAACCATCAAATAGATACAGTCAATTGTAGGATGTATGTGGTCTACCTCACCAGCAGTTGCAATTATGGGGTGGCTAGAGAAGGTGGCAAAAATTTTGCTTCACTTCGCATTCAATGGGTTACTGCTTATTAGTGCAGTGTTCGTGCTCTATACTGCTGGCGGAATAGTAAACAGTTTTGTCGGTTTGATGGATTTTCAATATCAGTTCCTATCGCTTCAGTCCGACCCGCTATTTACTACACTCACTGCTTTGATTGGGTGTTTAATTTGCGTCATTACAGCTATAATTGTATTCCTCACTGCGTTTGCGGGCTATGACAACCGTAATTACGAAGTCGTCATTTTCTTCAGTTCTATTGGATTCGGTTTCGGTACTGGGGTCGTTCGATTCACTGCACCGGTCGCTGTTGATCTCCTCTTAGAGCTGCTCTAACGCCAATCTACACTTCATAGTATAAAATACATTAATTAAAACCCTCCGAAACATCCATCTAGCGCTCTCCGTCGATCCAAAAGGTAAGATGCCGAAGGTTTGTGACCGACAGCGCTGACGCTACCTTAAGGCAATTGCTCCTTCCGTGGTGACGACCTGAGATTATCTTCATTATATCGATCGACACGATCGGGTCATGATTTGATTACGGCTTTTGCCGAGACAAATACCACCTACTATATATTTAATTATATGTTTAAATCCTTATGTAATTTACTTGAGCAGGATGATGACGATTCAGCTATGCCGTGAACAGTACAGTGTTCTCGCCTGCAATGCATAGAAGTTCTATACAGTATGTCGAATCGCAGATAGAAATTTAGTACAATTCCGGATCAACATTAAAGATCATACTACCGTTTTTGAATCCGCGAACTCGTCCATCGCTTTCACTGAGGACAATCGTGACAGCGTCTGTTTCTTGGGTGATCGCCGCTGCTGCGTTATGGCGGGTCCCTAGCCCTTTTGGGATATCGAGATCTTCGATGTCTGGTTCAAGATATCGGTATGCACTCACGATTTTGCCTGCATCTGAGATGATGAATGCACCATCAAGCCGGGAGAATTCCTTGAGCATAGTATCGACAATTGGATCACCGATGTGCACATGCGATTTTTCAAACGGATTGTACGACAGCGACCGCGACATATTCACCACTGTTCCAGCATCTCCGATAGTGAAAAGTGCACCAACGGGATTTCCCTTTTGTCCGCTTTGCCCAAGACTAATCACTAGCTTAAGTGTGTTCCTGATAGCTGATTGGTCAGCATGTGATCCAGCGAAGAAATCGTATATACTAGGCGACTCTACCGAACTGGGATTAAAGCGCGTGACACAGTCAATATCGTCACTGAAGAGTTTCGCCGCACAAAGGACAGTATCACCATCCGTAATGAAATTATGATCAAGTGCTCCTTCAACGCCAAACCGTAGACGCTCAGTGAGATCCTGAAATTCGATCGGTAGTTGAATAAATCGTTCTGCATTAACGGTGTTTTCCTGTGCAACCACTACGGGATCAGTGTCTGAACGATACTTTGTGTAGATAGCCGAGCTAGGGCTAAACAAGAGAACAGCGTCACCATCTCCACCGAATTCCTCAAATAACTCGCGTAATTCTGTCATTCAACCAATCGTGCTACTGCTAGGTTCGCGGGGTGTTACTATAGTCCTCCGGTAGAGTGTCACAGTCAGTTCTATTCTTCCATAAATGAATTTAGATAATTGCTACATGAATGCAGAAACTGAACACACAATTGATTAGAAGAGAGTTGAAAATGGTAGTCGTCGAAAATAGCTGATAGGCAAGAGGGCGACCCTACTGAGATGTCCGATAGTCAGCAACAGCGTCGTGAATTTCGCGTGCTTTGACTCGTCCATGCGCGAGCGCCGGCGTAATTACCGACGTCTGGTATCGTAACTTCGATTCCCCATGACTACTGGTTTCGGCATGGGAAAGAACAGCGAGAAGCATTCCATTACCATATCGATATTCGATTGATTCATCGACTGTTTTCGACCGAATACCCTCTACCTCCGAGGAGATAATCTGGTGTGCGTCCGCTGTTTCGAGAGTGAGATAGATAGTCTTGAAACTCATTACCGCCTCGTTCGACACGCTCAGACTTAACTACCAGGCGTTGAAGATACCACCGTAGGATTCGAAGATGCTCTCGAGATCATAGTGAGAAACGATATTATACACGAGGCGCGGTAGAGAGATGACCTCATGAACACATGACGTTTATCATATTCCGGCCTACTGTATGTACTCATGACGATTTACGAGGCCGAGGTTCCGGGGGTCGGGCATAAATTCGAACTCGAACTTGATGGAGACTCGCGGTTGATCGTAATTCTCCATCACGACGGAAAACGGGAACTCTACCTTCGCCCTGAAGAGAACGCAGATAGTCAGAAACTGTTTGATCTCCCAGGGAAGCGTGCCCGTCAACTCGGGTCAATTCTCGAAGGAGCATACTTCCAGCCCGTCGAGATGGACGAAATTCAAGTCCCGATGGGAGAAGCAATCATCGAGTGGAATGAGATCAGTCCTGAGTCGACGTTAGTCGGGCAATCACTCCAGGAAGCAAATATCCGTGACCGAATCGGTGTATCTGTGATCGCGATTCAACGTGGTGATGAAACCATCGGGAATCCACAACCGGACACCGTTATTCAAGCAGATGATATCCTTGTCACTCTAGGGATGCGAGACGAACAGCAAGCATTCATTGAAGTCGCTAATCAGACGGATGATCAAGACGTCTAAGAATGGCAGAGACGCTACTGCTTGAAGCCGGAATTGCACTCACTGGTATCGCCATCGCAGGGACGGTCGCTAACCGAATCGGTCTCTCCGTTATCCCCGCCTACATCCTCGTTGGTATTCTTATTGGTCCGAACGAGCCGTCATCGATCGCCGGAATATCGCTCACGCTTGTTGAAGACCGCGAGTTCATCGAGGTTCTGTCCGAACTTGGCATCGTCTTTCTCCTGTTTTTTCTCGGCCTTGAGTTCAGTATCTCACAACTCCTGAACGACAAAACACGGATTGTGAAAGCTGGAACAGTCGACTTTTTCGTCAACTTCGGGCTCGGGATTGCTCTCGGCCTCGTGTTCGGGTTCTCGATAGTTGAAACATTGTTTGTCGCCGGGATTGTATATATTTCTTCGAGTGCAGTTATTACAAAGTCGCTAACGGAAAACGGGTGGATTGCCAATCCAGAGAGCAGTCCAATATTAGGGACATTGGTGTTCGAAGACATCCTCATCGCAATCTATCTTGCAGTATTATCGGCAGCCGTTCTCGGCAGCGGTTCCATCACGGAGGTAGTGACTGCTATTGGAACGGCGTTCGGCTTCCTCGGCGCCCTGACGATTGTTGCGTGGTACGGCACGGAAATGGTAGAACAAGCGTTCGATGTCTCATCTGATGAACTATTCCTGCTTCGCATCCTCGGGACGACAACGCTTATCGCCGGTGCCGCACTCGCTATCGGTCTGAGTGAAGCCGTGGCGGCGTTCTTCGTCGGCACCGCATTCAGTAACACCGACCACACAGAACGTATCGAGAATGTCGTCGCTCCCACCCGGGACTTCTTTGCTGCTGTGTTCTTTTTCGCAATCGGCCTGACGACCGACGTGATGGTGATTGGTGACGTCGTGCTGTTGCTTGTCGGAGCTGTTGTCGTCACGACTATCGGAAAGGCTGTAAGTGGTACTCTCTCTGGTCGAGTGTATGGCCTCGATAGAAAAAGATCGCTCCGCGTCGGCCTCGGGTTAGTCCCGCGAGGAGAGTTCTCGCTCGTCATCGCGGCGTTAGCTGCCGGGTCGGGAATGGAGACACTCCAATCGGTGATTCCACCGTTCGCCGTCGGCTATGTGCTAATAATGAGTATTCTCGGAACAGTTCTCATCCAGCACGCTGATAGCATTAACAGTATGATCTCCGGTGGATAGAGCAACGTTCCTCCAAAATATCTATGTTTCCCTATCCTCCTAGAGGACTGCTCTGGGGCCTGTATGAGAGCCACTGAGCCAGATAAGGCACTATAGTAGTCACAGTTACTCAGGAAGTTAGAATTCGCTAATCTGTTCTGTGGTAAGTGGGGTTGTCAGGTGGCGTCCACGAAGATATCGAGTGTTGGATTGCTCCCCTCGACAGTTAGTGTCGCGCCGATGTAGTTGCCATTAGAATCGGTTTTGTACACGATATCTTGGACTGCCGTCCGGCCACGTCCGAATGTGAGTCGCGGTGAACGAGCGTACGGCTTGTCGAACTCGACGGCAATCTTGTTGCTGCCAGAAGTGGGCTGAAGATCGCGATGAACCCCCAACGCGGGTGTATGATTCTTCACTTGAGAGGAGGGAGCTGATATCTGCCACGGTTGGCTGTTGTTCGCCCAATTATTCTCATACAGATTGTTTGCTGCACCGTCGGTCTCAGCGATGGCTACCCCGTCGCTTTGGCGAATTGTATTGCCTCGCACTCGTGTCTCAGTATCGCGTACAAGAATTGTGGGATGAGTATTTTGAGAGCTTCTACTATTTCCAGTGATATAGTTGACGGCAATGTCGTTGCCGGACGAAGTAGAGTTCGAACCACTTGTTTCAATCCCGTACGTCCCTGCCTGTTTGACGTAGTTTCCCCTGAGAGCGAGATTGGCCGTTTGCTTAAGACGAATCCCGGCCTCGTTCGGCTCTGTTACGAGGTTACCGTCGACCAGTCCGTTGGTCGCGTCGACGAGCCGGATACCCGTTAGTCCCGGCCTGATGACGCTGTTTTGCTGGACGGTGATGTCTTCGATGTTACTGTTGATGTGGATGCCGTGACCGCTGTAATTGTAGAGTTCGTTGTTCTTGATGGCGAGGTTCTGCCCCTTCGCGACGTCGACGGCGATGCCCGCGAACTTGGTTGTCTGCTCGGTGTGCAGTCCGGCAGTCTTCTGCAGGCTCACGTTGTTCTGAATGCTAATGTTCTGGAGTGCTTTCGGGCCCCGAACGTGACAGAACGACTTGTGCGAGCCGAACCCGACGTTACCGAAGATGTTGACGTACCCCTTATTCGAGGCGGTCGGGGTGTTGCGAGCAACGCCGATAAGGCTCCCTTCGACGCTGTTACCGACGAGGTTGCCGAAGATGGAGACACTCTGTGCGGTGCGGTTTTTGCCGTCAGGATACCAGAGGTCGCAGGCAATCGGTCGGTCGAGACCGTTTGTGATGACGTTCCCGAACGCCGTGAGCCGTTTCCCGCCGAGCTGGATGCCCCGGTCGCCGAACTCGTGAATCTGGTTGTTGAAGATGCGGACGTTCGAACAGCGCGGCGTGACGCTGATGCCGCTCCCGCCGTTGCCGTGTTTCCGCGGATGGGTCTTCCGGATCTGGTTCCGCGTAATCGTTACGTTCTCGGCGTTTCGAACACTAATTCCGTGAAGTCGCTCGGCGCCACTGCTTTGGTTGGCCCTGTTGCCGTGATAGCCGATACCGCGAATGTCGATCTCCTGGCAGCGCTTATGCTGGCCGATCCGGATACCGCCGACGTTCGCTCCCTTGGCGGGTTTGATGAGTGTTTGTACTCCCGGGCCGATGACTGTCGCGCCATCGACGTCGATGTCGAGCCAACTGGTGATCCGGTAGGGCGCGTTCTCGTCGGTAATGCGTATCGTGTCACCCCGCGACAGATCGTCGAAGGCTGTCTCGAGTTCTTTAGTTGTCGTGACGATTGTGATGTTTCCCGTCCCGTTTGGCTCGTTTTCTGATGTACTCTCCGTGGCGTTCGACGTAGATTGCGTTGAGGTCATGATGTTGTTACATCCGGCAGTCATCCCCAGCGAAGCCGCAAGTAGTGTACAGAACTCACGACGGGGAAAGTCGTCCATATTTTGTGCAACAGGCTACTGGCTTCGTATGTTCTTTGGTCGATTGCTGATTCTCGCAGACACCATCGCCGTGATTTCCACAGGGGTTGACAATGAAGAGAACTTCCAACAGAAGGAAGAGCGTCCACAGATACGGTATCCACTGATCGACGAAGATCTGTCCGGATTCCACGATCTCATCTATTTTCCAATTCTGGCTCGTCACCGTGATTGGTTGGCCGAGGGCGACGTCGACTTCGCCGAACTAGCGGCGCCGACAACGTTCTCACCGGACACGGACATCAGTGATACTCTCTACCGGCTCCAGGCGAGAACTAGAGTTCACGCTCGTCAGTCTGCAAGAGCGAGACGCCGATTGGCGGATAGACGAACGGCTCGATTACTACCAGAACACCCTTACGGACATGGTGGAGAAGGCGACTCGACAGGCGGTCGAGTATGCTCACCGCCTCGAAGACCTGTCGTGCATTCGCGAGTCGATGGACTACGGCAAATACATGAACCGGCGTCTCCATGCGTGGGCGTTCGCTCGGCTCGCTGGTCGAATCGAGGACAAAGCCCGCGAGGAGGGCGTTCCCGTTCGATTCGTCAATCCGGCGTACACGAGTCAGACGTGCCACGAGTGCGGTCACGTCGGCCAACGGAACATCCAAGCGACGTTCCGCTGTACAAACGACGACTGTTGGGTGTCGGAGTATCACGGAGACATCAACGCGAGTGTGAACATCGCACGTCGCGTCAACCCGTGGGGAGAGAGGTGTGCGTTGAAACCGCACACCGATGACTTGCCTCGGGATGGGAGCACCAGTGACAGCGCCACAGGACACCGCACGCCGAGTCCGCAACCCGGACAGATGACGCTTGCGGCGTTTTCGTCCTGAAACCTCCAGCGCGAGGCTTCCCTTGTAGGAAGCCCCGCCCTTGAGGGCGGGCGAGGATGTCACTCGATTATCCATTCTATCAAAAACAGGGGATTCCAGGATGGATTGGATAGGGCTGTTGCTGCAGCTTTTTAATAGAGTCTAGCCATTAGTAACTCCTAGTGAACGGCTTGGGGGAGATGCAATGCGAGTAATCATCGTTGGTGCAGGTGAGGTGGGATCGAATATTGCTACCAGTCTCGCTGGGAGTCATGATGTCATCGTCATTGATATTGATCCGGAAAAGGTCGAAGATCTCACCTATTCGAGCGATGTTATGGCCATAGAGGGTAATGGAGCAACTCTCGAGAGACTCTACGACGCAGGTATTGATCAGGCGGATATGCTTATCGCCAGCACAGACAACGACAAAACAAATCTGGTCGCCTGTGAGACAGCGAAGACGGTCAGTGACGTTTTTACCACCGCTCGAGTCCGGAACGCGAACTTTCTTGATACGTGGACGCAATCAGAAGGAGCATTCAATGTCAACTTCATGGTTTCAACGAATCTTCTCACGGCCAACAAGATCGCTCACGTCATTGGTCTCCCAGCAGCCGTCGAGGTCGATATGTTTGCGGGTGGCCTCGTTCAAATGGCTGAATTCGAGATTCCCGTGGAAAGTGAGATAGCGGGACAATCTGTCGAGGAAGCAGATCGGTTTGATGCTCTCACATTCGCTGGGCTAATCAAGGATGGAGAGGCCGTAATTCCTCGCGGCCAAACGCGTATCGAAGCTGGGAATAAGGTGATCGTCATCGGCCGTCCGAATAGTGTCCAAGAGTTTTCGAGAACTATTGCCCCGGCAAAAACGTCGGAGGAGTCTCAGGATATCGTTGTCGTTGGTGGGGGTGATATCGGCTATCACACAGCAAAACTACTCGAAGAGCGCGGCCTCGAACCACGCCTGATCGAACAGAACGCTGATCGTTGCCGCGAACTCGCTGAGGACCTTCCTGGAACGATTTTGCTGGAACACGATGCAACAGATGTGGATTTCCTCATTGGTGAGAAGATCGATCAAGCAGATGCAGTCATTGCAACCATTAATAGCGACGAAAAAAATCTCCTCGTTTCGTTGCTTGCCAAGAGTATCGGTGTTGGACGAACGGTTGCGGTTGTCGAAGAGGGAGAATACACGACCTTGTTTGAGGCAGTCGGAATTAATGTCGCGATCAATCCACGTAAAGCGACTGCGGAGGAGATCATCCGCTTCACACAACAAGGACAGGTCGAAAATCTCTCGCTCATCGAAGGCCACCAAGCGGAGGTGCTGGAAATTGAGATTGGCAAGGAGAGCGTCTTTACAGGTCGTCCCATACACGAGAGTGTGACCGACCTCCCGTCTGGGATCATCATCGGAGCAATCACTCGAGATCAGGAATTTATCGTTCCTCGTGGCGAGACCGTGATTGAACCCGGAGACCACGTCGTCCTCTTCGTTGCTGCAGATGCACTTGCTGCTGTTATGGACATCGTATGAGGGTTCGAGTCAATTGGCGGATTAGCTGCCGACTAGTTGGAACGACTCTTAAATGGCTGTGGGTGCCACTAATACTTCCACTCGGAATTGCACTCTACGACGGAACTGCACTGATTCCGTTTATCCTCCCAATGCTGGGCACAGTAGGTCTCGGGGTCGGGCTTGAACAGCTGACGGAAGAACGTGAACTGTGGGCGCGAGAAGCATTTCTGATGGTGTCTCTAACGTGGCTAAGTATTGCGATCGTCGGGGCAATCCCGTTTATCCTCGCCGGCGAAGGAGTACTCGTGCAGCCAGTGAACGCGCTGTTCGAGAGCATGAGCGGAGTCACAACGACTGGCGCAACAGTTATCGTGGACTTCAACCACCACTCACGGGCAATTCTGATGTGGCGAGCAGTTCTCCAATGGCTCGGTGGACTCGGCATTCTCGTACTAGCGACGGCTGTTCTCTCTCAACTCTCCGTCGGTGGGGCGCAACTCATGGAGACGGAAACCCAGACACGGGACGTCAACAAACTCACTCCCCGAATTTCGGAAACTGCAGCACTCCTCTGGAAAATTTATATTGGTCTAACTGGACTCCAAGTTGCTGTCCTCTATGGACTCCACCTGATCGGATATGCACCTGAAATGACGCTGTACGACGCTGTTGCGCATGCGTTCACGACCATCTCAACGAGTGGGTTTTCACCGCGAGCGGAAAGTTTGGCTGCCTTCTCGCCCACTGTTCAGTGGGCAATTATCCCCTTCATGGCAGTAGGTGCCACAAGTTTCGTTCTCCTATACTTTGTTTCTCAAGGAAACTTTGAACGACTCCGAAACAGCGACGAATTTCGGTTCTACATCGGAATCCTTGGATTCTTTACCTTCGGTGTTGGCAGTGTGTTAGCCGTAGACGGGACCCCATATACGAACCTCGAAGAAATTGCTCGACATGCACTCTTTCAGGTTGTCTCAATTGTAACGACCACTGGCTATGCAAGCGCAGATTTCAACCTTTGGTCGTCGGGAGCAAAACACCTCCTATTTATCTGTATGTTCATCGGCGGAATGGCCGGCAGTACTACGTGTTCAATCAAGACGCTCCGTTGGCTGGTTGTAATAAAGGCATTCCGGCGCGATCTGTTCACAGCGTCACATCCAAGCGTGATTCAGCCAGTTCGGCTGAGCGGGAACGTCGTTGACGAAGAGACGATTCGCGATACCTACGCATACACGCTTGTAAGCCTAGTGTTCTTCATTGTCGCAACGATTTTTGTCGTTGTCGATGCCTCACGGGCACGGTTCCCGGTTACTGAGTTCGAGGCGATGAGTGCTGCAGCAGCGACATTCTTCAATATCGGGCCAGCGTTTGGCGTTGCAGGACCACTCGAAAGCTACGCTCCATTTCCACGGTCGACGAAGCTCGCTATGACGTTCCTCATGTGGATCGGTCGAATCGAAATTATTCCTGTGCTTGTATTATTGACACCGTCGTACTGGCGCTCTTGACATCCTTCCCGCCACAAACAGTGAGGCTTTCAACACAGTTAGAATACTAGAGTGAACTTTGCAATGGAGGCAAGCAGTGACGGCGCGTACCATGGCCTGAAGGCCGTGACATTGCGCCTGCTCAGCATGTAATCAAAGCGTTGCTAACGAAGTAGAGCTCAATTCAGAGGACTATCAGACCAAAACCATCATTGATGGAAACATCGAGGCAGGATCCTCAATACGATTAATTACTACAGTAAATCCACGTGGTTCTCTCGTAACGAAGCAAGGCATCTCGGAGCATATTAGGGGCAATCATTGTACCAACGCCAATTGCAACTGCTCCAAGGAGACCAATACTTGGGCTAAAACCCTCCTCAATAGAAGACAATTCACGCCCACGTTCAGGCGCCGATGTCTCTATTTGGTTCTTGGCCATTATAAGGCCCATAGAAAGTAACTCTAAAAAGCCAGTAATTATCCGAGAAGAGGTTCTGATAGTATACCGATCGAAAACGCCCAAAGTAAATCTCATCGGGGTCATACCCCGATGCTTCCCGTGGGCTAATCAAACATTCCCTTAAATTTGGTTTTGTGACACTTCTTGAAGAAGCGACATCATCCTCACGTATTCAGATGCAGCTTGCTGGCAGAGTGCAATAGCCGACTGCAGTATATGATATCATTCTGATACTATATTACCGATCGTGGTCACCACCTACTTCTAAAGGGATATCATAGAACAAGGAGGCAAGGGAGTTTCCGGACGAGCTTCAATGACTACCGAGAGTTCTGCGACTGACGCGGACGAATCGAGCAGCACTCGTCGTACGTTCGTACGCGCAGTTACACTGACGGCTGTCGGAGCAGACGCAGTACTGAATCAGCCGTTGACCTTCGACGAGGAGAATCAGCTTCAATCTCCAGACAGTAGTCAGCTTGAACCAGTGGCCGACATGCCGGAGAACGTCACCCGACCGTGGATCGGCAATCAGTTTTGGAGCAATCGGTTGCAGGATTGGCGACTCCACGACGGCCGCATCGAATGTCGGCGAGGCGATCCAGAGCTCCCAATTCGCACCGTCAGTGTCCTCACTCGTGAGGTCGTTCGCAAGAACGCGCCAGGCCACATCAGCGTCACTGCCGGAATCGTCAACACCGATCAGAACACCAACGGCACGTCACAGGGAGGATTTTGCGGACTTCTGCTCGGTGTTAATCAGTCGCTCGACTATCGCGCTGCGGCGCTGGCACAGCAGTGTTCGGGAACCGGCGGTGGCTTCCTGTGCACGTTCGGGCGCGACGGCATCGCTCGCTTCCGCGAACACACGAGCACGAATTCTCCCCTTGCCTTCGCCGAACTGTCATCCGAACAACGAACGCCGGGCGAGGCGTCAGCGGGGTTCGCTCCCGGTCAACGAGTTCGTCTCGACGTCGACATCGTACCCGTAGCTGAGGACCGGTTCGACGTCCGACTCGTCGCACGCGACGCGGAGAGCGAGAGCGTGCTCTCAGAAGCAGTCCGCCGCAACGTTCCTGAATCCGATCTGCTTGGGAGTATCGCGCTCGTTTCGTCGCCGGGCCACGCCGGGACGCGCTGGTGGTTCCGCAACCTCCGAACGGGAGGCGAGAAAATTGGCCGGTTTCCCGATCGGACATTCGGACCGATCGCCGGGGCGCTCTACTCGCTGAACGGATCAGTGCTCAAGCTATCCGCCCAGTTCATGCCACTCGGTGCGAGCGAACCGCAAACGGCGGAACTTCAGTACCGTCACGTCGATACTGACAACGAGTGGACGACTGCCGGGACGGCCGACATCGGGACTGGGCATACGGCGCTGTTTCGCGTCGAGGACTGGGATCCCACGCGGAACTGGGAGTATCGCGTCGTCTATCAGAACGGGAGCGGAAACCGGACGACGTACCCCGGGCGAATACAGGCGGATCCGGAAACGCGCGATAACGATTGTTCGATTGGGTTGTTAGGCTGTGTTGTGCCAACTGTTCGGGGATTCCAGCGAGGTCAAAAACGGCGTGCCGCCAGCAGCCAAGTCGAGCAGATCACCCCACAACAGGCAGACAAATTCGGCCGCTACACGCCCGATAACTTCTATTTTCCGCACACGGAACTAGTACAGAACGTTCGGAAACAGGACCCCAACCTCCTCGTCTTCTCCGGGGACCAGTACTATCAGAACAATCCAATGACTGGCCTGGATGACAAGGATCCGACGCTGGATTACCTGTACAAATGGTATCTCTGGATATGGGCATTTCGAGGATTGACGCGGAACAGACCGACTGTTGTATTAACCGACGACCACGATATGTATCAGTCGAACCTCTGGGGGGCGAAGGGCAAGAGCGTGCCCTTCAACCGCTACCGCCGGGGCGGATACGCCGGCAGTAGTGAGTTCATCAATCTCGTCATCCGAACGCAGTGCTGTCACAACCCCGACCCGTATGACCCGACGCCAGTTCAGCGAGGGATCTCGGTCTACTACGGTGCGTTTCGATACGGTGGCGTCGACTTCGCGATCGTAGAAAGCCGTAAGTTCAAATCACCGCCAAAGAAATCCGGCGACCGGCAATTGCTCGGAAAGCAGCAACGACGATTCCTGCAAGACTGGGGAACCCATCTCGCGAGTGGTCCAGCGCGAGTGTGTCTGACGCAGGCGCCGTTCGCCTGTATAGAGACGACGCCGGATGGACAGCCGAACAAGGATCTGGACTCCAATGGCTTTCCGAAAGAGGGTCGTGATGCTGCTGTCAAACTCTTGCGGGATGCCGGTGCGCTCGTACTGTCGGGCGATCGCCACCTCTCGACGCTCGTTCGTCACGGTATCGATACCCACACGGACGGCGTCGTCGAGTTCACCGGTCCCGCAGGCGGGACGCTCTTCCAGCGCTGGTTCGAACCAGCACAACAACTCCCCCAGAGTACTGCTAGTCCAAATACGGGATGCTTCACGGACACGTTCGGGAACAAGATTCGCGTACTAGCGGTCGCAAATCCAACGGTTTCGTACAAGCAGTTCCGAAAGCGAGTCAACAAGCGGACGCGGAGTATCGGCGACCGTCAATGGAAGCGTGAGGGGTATGGGCTCATCCATGCCGACCATGACGCTGAACGATTCACGATCGAATGTTGGCCGTGGAACGAGGATCCGACCGCCCCAGACGCCGACCAGTTCCCCGGATGGCCCTTCCAGCTGTCGTTCGACAACCTCGCCAGTGGGAAGTCCGCTCCTCACCGCTGATGGCAGTGAACGAGAGCAAGAATACGGGATATCGTCGAAACGGTGTACTCTGTCGAGTATACTGCCGAGCGAAGAGTGGGGTTGCGGACGAGATGCGCGATGGCATACGGCTCGGGAAACTGCCTTCGATTGGGTCGGCTCACACCGAACGGGAGGTTTCCGGCAGAGGCCCGGCCTCTAACCGATACCGGATTTCATGCTTCTCCGAGGGCGTCGATGTGGCCGTTTCCACTTCCGTTTAGTTTAGCCGGGGGCAAGACCACATTCAGCCGAATTGGCAGTGAGAATATCTGCTACAATAAACTTTCATACGTAAACAGGTCGAGAACGAGGATACGATATTTTGTTTACGGGCTGGTCGTTCGAACACCCGCGCCCCCCGTAGGGCAAGCCTCTATGCGGTCGCCTGAATCGTCGAGCGTAGACCTGCCCCGAACTCGCGAAGTTGGCAGGTTTACGTTGATGCGAAAATGTAATGAGACTGGTTCCGACGCGACCACCGTTTATTTGAAGCTATTTGCTGAATTCAGTCAGCTCTTGGTTGAGTTTCTCTTTTTCCTCGTAGAAGAGCGCGTGACCACTCTCCTCGAAGCGAACGAGCTCCGTGTTTTCGATTCCGTCGTGGAGCTTCTCTGCCGTCAGCTCAAACGGACAGGCCTCGTCGTGGACGCCGTGACAGATGAGCGTTGGAACCGAGATGTCCGCGAGGTCGGACCGAAGATCCATCTCGCCGACCGCCTCGATAGATTCGGCCATGGCTTGCGGTGACGATTCCATGCTCATATTCTGGAGCCAATCTTTCAGCTCGGGACTCGGTGCGGAGTGAAACATCGAGTCGGCGAAGTCACTACTGACCTTCGCTCGGTCCTCAGAGCATCCCTTAGCAAGGTCCATGAATGCAGCTTCATCGATGCCTTCCGGAAAATCCGGTTTTTCAGCTAGAACAGGACTTGCAGCACCAAGCAGCGCCAATTTTGCTACGTGCTCCTCGTTATGGCGGCTCATATACCGGGTGATGACCCCTCCACCCATCGAAAAGCCTGCGAGTGTCACGTCCTCGACGTCGAGTTCGTCGAGAACTGCCTTGAGATCGTCAGCGAACATGTCGAAGTCATATGCGCTCCATGGCTTACTCGACTGTCCGTAGCCGCGAAGGTCGATACCGATACATCGGATATCCTCCCTCGGGAGTTGGATGTATTGGTATTCGAACATTCGGTGGGTCAGTGGCCACCCATGTACGAACACGACCGGTGTACCTGATCCCCAATCCTGACCGAACAATTCCACCCCTTCCTCAACTTCGATTCGGGTCATGCTGACCACTGGCTGGTCAACCGATGTGTATATATGTACTTTGGCATTGTTTCCGACTAATTGACTAGTTTGCTTTCACAGTAGCCAGGATAGTTTTGTAGCTGTACAGTGTATTCTGTTCGCTATGACCAATACCACCCCAACAGCACAGTTTGAAAGCGTCACCGACACGGAGGTGTCATCACCGACACTGATCGAAGGGCTTCCTGGTCTTGGCATGGTAGCCGGAATTGCAGTTGACCAAATCACGCGCCAGCTTGGTCTAAGCCACCATGGGAGTATTCGTTCCGAGGCATTCCCGCAAGTCGCAACGTTTGCTAATGGACAAATTCGAGATCCCGTTCGTGTGTATACCGGAACAGATCCAGATATCTTCACCCTGCAGAGTGATTTCGCTTTTCCACCAACCTCGATTCCGCCGCTTCGAGACTGTTTGCTGCATGAGTTAGACGTCGAATTTGACCGAGCAATTTTCCTCGTTGGTGCGCCTGCTGAGACAGAAGCCCAAATCGGACAAGTCAGAGGGATAGCAACGACAGATGACTTGGAAGCGGTTCTTTGGGATGAAGGGATCGAAGTCGCGGCTGATGTCGGGCTCATTGGTGGGGTGACCGGGGCGCTCGCCAACGCCTATTATCAGGCTGGGATTCCGACGATAGTCCTGATCGTGGACGCCCATCCTTATTTGCCTGATCCCCAAGCTGCGAAAGCAGTGATCGAGAACGCAGTTGAGCCGCTCGTTTCCTTTGACATCGACACGACTCCGCTTGAAGAACAGTCTGACCAAATTCAACAGCAGATGGAGCAGATGGCAGACCATCTGCAAGAGCTCTCTGCTCAGCAGTCGCTCGAACAGTTCCCAATTGAAACCGGCGGCCCAAGCATGTACCAATAATGGGTCTCGGCATGATCCGAAATCCCTAGCAGGATTCGTCACTATCAACCGTCTCCTGGCGGAGACGGATTTCATGCTTCCCCCGAGAGCGGCAACCCGCCGGCTTCCACTTCCGTTTATCGCCGTAAGCAGAAGTGGAACGCACACCACCACTTCCGATGTGATCACCCATCATATCGGCTCTCACCTCTGAATACAGCATCACAAGGCGCTATAAACTACATACTGCGATATCAAATTGCCTCGAGATAGAAGATGAAACTATACCTGCTATAGAGGGGCCAGAAGGGGCGGGTTCGAAGTCTTAGTTGGTCTCGGTATCTCTGAGGAACGTCCCGAATCGGGAACCCGTGTTCAAAATTCCACCTCCGCAAGGTTTGATCGGCTAAGAGTATGTTTTCACTCGATTTCGGCATGCTTTTTCAACAACGTGAGCGTATTATCAGCAGTCATCCAGCAAGCCAGAGTCGATCGTACAACGATGTCGAATCGTACACGGGGTCACTCGACCTACAAACGCTGGGCGATTTATCGCAAGTCAGTTCGATGGGACTCATAAGCCAAAGCCACTATCAGAAACCTTCGGTAAAGACCCTCACCTTGCCACCGTTGGTAATGCCAACATCAATCGTTGTTTTCAGTTCGTTTTGTTTCGTACACTCTTCAAGGACGCTGTAGAGATGTGTATAGAGCTCCGGACGACAGTGCGCGATCTTGATGCCGGCCTCATCCCCATGTGAGTAGACACTGGCGACCAATTCATCAAAGCTCGTTCCCGGAGATACAGAAAATTGAATTGGCGACCGAATCGTCCGGACTAATTCTAATGTTCGACGAGCCTTCTCAATATTCTGTTCTGCTGCCCGTTCGACAGCGCTGATGTTCGAGTTGGTCGTCCCCAGTCGGTCCGCCACTTCCTGTTGTGTCTGTCCCTGCTCTCGAAGTTCGAGTACCTCAACCTGCCGTTCGGTCAGTGTCGTCGAGTCCACAGATACCATACTGATTCAAACAGATGTGTTTGAGATAAGCTTTTCCCTCAAACGATTCTCTACTTTGTATGGCGGAGAATAGACGCCACAATACGCGTCGAAAATTTCTCCTAACTGCTAGTACAGCGGCCTTCGCTGGGATTGTGGGCTGTACTGGTGGAAGCGGTCAAGATGGTAGCCAATCGACGACGATTGCTATCCTCGCGGCAGGGAGCCTCCAGAATGCACTGGCTAACGGGCTCAAGCCCACTGTAGACGTCCCGGTTCAGATCGAGTCACACGGCTCGGCGACGGTCGCTCGTATGATTGACGAGGGGCAACGTAACCCCGATATCGTCTCGGTCGCCGACGTGGCCCTCTTCGAGGAGCCACTATCACCCCCGTGGCACTCCGTATTCACCAGCAACTCGGTCGTCATCGCATATAATCCGAACACAGATGGGGGGCAGCAACTTGCCGAGGCCGGTCCGGAGAACTGGTACGAACCGATAGCCAACGGGAACGTCAGCATCGGCCGAACCGACCCTGACCAGGATCCGCTGGGATATCGTACCCTCTTCGTGCTCGAACTCGCCTCAAAGTACTACGACGACGCATCGAATATAAGAAAACAGAGCCTCCATCAGAACCAGATCTATCCCGAAACGTCGCTGCTCAGCCAGTTCGAAACTGGCTCTATCGATGCGGCAATTGCCTACCGCAATATGGCCGTCGAACGCGATTACGAGTACATCGAGTTGCCGGACCAGATCAATTTGAGTGATCCACAGTACGCCGAGGACTGGTACGCAACAACCTCGTACACACTGCCGAGCGGCCAGGAGATTCAGGGCGGACTCATTAGCTACTGCTCGACCATTCGTCACATAAGCAATGCCGCAATCTCCGTGTTCGACGTACATACGACCGGGAGCTACCTCGAGGAACACGGATTCCTCCTGCGCGAGCAATTCCCGGACTATATCGGCGAAGTGCCACAGCGTGTCAGACAGGTAACCGATAAGTCCAACGGAGATCAGGCCAGTGAGGATCAACCCCAGCTCGGCAGTTCTAAGAAGAAGCTATCCCCGGCAGTTTCAGACATAACCGTACTGATTTGAATGACAACACGCTCGGACTCGACTCAATCGGAAACGGTGACATTCGGGCTTGACTGGCTCAGCATTGCGCTCATTCTCGGATGCGTGTTACTCCTGTACTACGTCGTGCCGATGGTGTCGCTATTTCTCTCGGTACCGCCGAGAGATATCCTTGCACGGATGAACAATCCAACCGTCATGGATTCGGCGACCACATCGTTGCTGTCGGCCTCAATCAGTACGGTCATGGCAACACTATTCGGCTTACCGCTCGCGTATTGGCTTGCACGCACCGAGGGGTCTGTAACGAAAGTAGTCCTCGCGATCGTGGTCCTCCCGTTAGTGCTCCCCCCGACAGTCGGCGGAATCGTGTTGCTCACCGTCTTCGGCCCTGGCTCACCGCTCGGTGAAACCGCAGTCGCCGCTGGCTTCCCGCTCACTCGGTCGCTCGCCGGAGTGGTGCTTGCCCAGACGTTCGTCGCATCGCCGTTTGTGGTCGTGACGGCCAAAGCGGCGTTCGAAAGCGTCGACCAGACGCTCGAATACGCCTCTCGGTCTCTCGGGAAGAGCCGATTGACGACCGCTCACCACGTGACGCTACCCCTAGCCGGCCCTGGCATTCTCGCCGGAGTGACGCTCGCCTTCGCGCGGGCGATCGGTGAGTTCGGAGCGACGATGATGATGGCGTACTATCCCCGGACAATGCCCGTTCAGATTTGGGTGGCGTTCATCGAACTCGGCCTGGACAACGCCTATCCGATGGCGATACTGCTGGTCGTAATCGCCGCCATGGCACTGTTGATTCTCAACACCATCGCCTCAAACCCATGGGAATGACACTCGAACTCTCTCAATTGAGTAAAGCCTACGGCCAGTTCGACTTCGGCCCCGTGGATCTGACGGTCGATGAGAAAGTGCTCGCCGTTCTAGGGCCATCCGGAAGCGGGAAAACGACGCTGCTCTCGCTGATCGCCGGTCTCGCCAGTCCGGATTCGGGATCGATTTTGCTCAACGGGAGAGAACTGATCGGTCAGTCGCTCGAAGATCGGCATGTGGGGATGGTCTTCCAAGAGGGAGCACTCTTTCCACACATGACCGCCCGGGAGAATATCGAGTACGCGACTGCAACCAGCGATCGCGTCGACGAGCTTGCGACGCTCTTAGAACTAGGGGAGGTCCTCCACAGGAAGCCCCCGACTCTCTCTGGTGGGGAACGCCAACGAGTCGCCCTCGCGCGAACGCTGGCAACAGACCCGGACGTGTTACTCCTCGACGAGCCGTTGTCGAGCCTCGACGCGCCGATCCGGAAACGGCTCCGAGACGAACTACACAGCTTGTTCGAATCGCTCGATATACCGATTCTATACGTCACACACAACCAGCGGACTGCGACGGCACTCGGAGACCGGATCGCCATCGTTCGAGACGGAGAAGTGGAACAGGCCGGGTCGCCGTCGACAGTGCTCACGCGGCCAACGAGTCGGTTCGTCGCCCGCTTTACCGGGAACGAGAACCTCTTCGAGGGGGCAGTGACCGACCGAACCGCAGACGGAGCAAGGGTTCGGTTTGGCGACATCCAGTTCCAAACGACCACGTCGGATATCCCTACGTCGGCAGTGACTGTCTGTATCCATCCGTCACGGATCGAGGTCGAAGCACCCTACGTTGCTGATAGTGACCGGACGGTGAACACAGCCACAGGGACGGTTGCTCGTTGGTTGAACGAGGGGAACGAGTATCGGGTCGATATCCAGATTGAAGCGAGCTCGCTCACTTTCACGGCGAACGTTCGCCCGCCGACGTTCGAACGACTGGCTCTTGAGGACGGCTCAGAAATCAAAGTGCTAGTCTCGCAAGAGTCGATTCACCTGATTCCGTAACTCGAGTAGTTTCGATACTTACAGTATCTTTATTAGGGTTCGAAAAAGGATAGAAATGGTAGCTATGGGTATTGAAAGACATTACCAAAGGGAGTTCGTCCGAACGTTCTTTACCTCACCCACAGCAGTTGAGGGGGAAGATGATTCCGCGAAAATGGTCCAGAGCGCGTCTGAACTTCGTGGAATGGAGGCTCCAGACGTTTGGGTTCCGGACAACGAGGATGCAACGGCACCGTCCATGCGCGACGAGGGCGTCGAAAACATCATTCAGGTCGTCTCCGAGAATGGAGCCGATTTCCCTGGCGAAATCCATCCTCGCGTTGTCTGGCATCGCGAGGAACCCTCGACGCGATACCAGGGTTTCCAACATATGTTGCGAATCGCTGATCCTGATAACGGCGCTGTCGAGCACATCGACGGCTTCGTGATCCCGGAAGTGGGTGATATCGATGATTGGAAGAAGGCCGATGAGTTTTTCACCATTGTCGAGAACGAGTATGGCCTCGAAGAGAGGAGCCTCTCTATGTCGGTCATCATTGAGAGTGGTGAGGCCGAACTGGCCCTAAGCGATCTCCGGGAAGAGATGGGTAGGCCTTCCAATAATCTTGAGCGGCTCTTTATGCTCGTCGACGGTGAAGTCGACTACACAAAGGACATGCGCGCGATGACGCCCACTGGCGAACTGCCGGCGTGGCCGGAACTGCGCCATAACACATCCCGCGGTGCGAGTGCCGCCGGTCTGATCGCGGTCGATGGCCCATACGACGACATCCGTGATATCGAAGGGTACAACAAGCGTATGACTGACAATCGGGCGAAGGGCATGACCGGCATCTGGTCGCTGACCCCGGGCCAGGTCGTTGAGGCAAACAAGGCACCACTGCCACCAAAGACCGGCAGCTGGCTCTTGGAGGTCAACGATCACGAAATCGAGCTTGAAGAGAAGGACGGATACCAGATCTATGATGGCAATAAACTAGAACTCGAAGAAACTGGCGATAGCCAGTACGTTCTGCGCGTCGACGGGGATGAACAAGTACTCGATGAGGATGAACTGCGTGAAGAACTGCTAGACTTGACTGCGTACGTCCCGAGCATGGACGACATCGTCGACTCGATGGAGGAGTTCGAGGCGGCCAAGGAAGCGGGGAAGGGCGCCATTGCCATGACACAGGCAGCGACGTTGGTCATTGACGGCATCGAAATCGAGGTGAGCAACGATCGAATGTGGGACGAAGCCACCTATCAGGCCGCACAGACACCAATCACCTTGTTCCAGGACGTCTATGGGAACCGGCCGGACCAGCACGAGGAGTTGGAGGAGATGTATGGCACGGACGTCGTCGAACGTGCCACGAACGTAGGCAACTAGAAGTCCACTAGTTTCTCCTCTCTGTTCATTATTTCAGAGTTAGCCAGAATATTTGATTGAGTTAAAATTCAGCAGTACAGATGCGATTTAGGGTGGTTGGAAACTATATATGACAAGTATGACACTAATTCGATGTGTGTTGACTCACCACAAGGGATAAATAATGAAGAATAGAACAGAGCAACACTATGTTCGAGTCAGACACGGTCTGGGAATTGAATGTGTCTCAGAACATCCGATTCGGAATAGGTTCAATCAAAGAACTACCATCTCTATTTAAACGATACAATGCATCTACAACGATAATCATAACTGACCCAGGGGTAGAGAAAGCCGGAATCATCAACGATATCGAAGGTGAAATCCCGGGCAATATCGATTATCACGTTTATTCAAAAGTAAAACCGGAACCAACATTATCTGTGTATGAGGGTTCAATAAATTTCGCTAAAGAAGTTGATCCAGACCTGATTATTGGAGTCGGCGGGGGTAGTTCAATGGACGTGGCCAAGACAACGGGAATTGTTTATGAATATGGTGGTGATCTTTTAAAATACGCTGCGCCACCCACAGGCGATGGAAAGCAAATCCCTGATCATGGAATTCCGACAATTTGCATTCCTACAACAGCCGGAACTGGGTCAGAAACATCTCCTGTTTCAGTGATTTCACTACCTGATGAAGATCTTAAAGTGGGCGTGACCAGCCGCTACCAAATTCCAGATACTGCGCTTGTCGATCCGTCACTAATGGTTTCATTGCCTCCTGGGCCAACGGCTTCTTCGGGGATGGATGCTCTAAGCCATGCGCTTGAAGCGTATACTACACCATCCTTTGATACGAAGGCACGTCCCTCTAATCCTATGGAACGGCCGGACTATGGAGGACGGACACTTGTAACGGATAAATTAGCTAAGACATCTATTGAATTGGTTGCTAACAACCTGCAGCATGCCGTGAATAATAGTAGGGATTTGACCGCTCGACGGAACATGGCGTTAGCAAGTTTGTTGGCTGGAATAGCGTTCACAAACGCAGGTGTTACAGCTAATCATGCTTTAGCTATGGCAACAGGAAGTAAATTCGAAATTCCCCATGGCACTGCAGTTGCGATTTATCTTCCCGCAGTCATTCAGTTTAATGCACCTGTTGAACCTGAGCGGTTTAGTGAAGTCGCAGAAATTTTTGGGATTGAGGCGACGAACAAGGACACGATCGAGAGTGCTCTGCAAGCAAGTAGAATAGTTGAAGATTTTGCTGCCGCTATAAATATTCCAAGTGGAGTGAGTGAATTTGGAGTCACCGACTCAGATATTCCTATTTTAGCAGAAAAGGCTCTGCAATTAGAACGGCTGATGAATGGAAATCCGCGTAGAGCTGACCAAGAGGATCTTGAAAGGATTATACGCAATTCCTTATAAAATCATCAAACTAAGCTCTATTCATCACTACGTAAAATTCTCTTTCTATTCGATGGAGAAAAAGTTATAGAAGAACTTACTCAAGCGGTGTCCGAATTGTTTAGAATAGCTAATTTAGATAGCTATCAGTTTGGAAACAGAATCCGTAGCTAGATAGAGACGATTATTTCTCCGTCTTGAACCTTAACAGGGTAGGAGGGGAGTTTTACATTCGGTCGAGAAAGACATTCACCAGACGTAATATCGAACTCCCAACCATGCCATGGACAATTTAACACTTCATCTTCACGTGTCCACTGAATAGTAAGTTCGAGTGTGTCTCGATCGAAGGTTGACTCTTGAGTACCCGTTACTGTACCTTCACAGGCGGGCCCACCCTGGTGAGGGCACCAATTCAAAAAAGCATGATATTGATCATCTTTCCTGAAGACAGCAATTTCTTTGCCCTCAAGTTGAATAATAAACCGTTCTCCGGGCGAGATATCTCCTTCTTCGGCTATAACGTGGTCGGTCATATGTTTAGTCCAAAGACCTCGTTCGCGTTCCCGGAAAGAACTTGTTGACGTTCATCTGCAGGGAACATATTATCGAGATACTTGTTCAACTCACTCGGATGCTCAAAGTCCCAATGTGGATAATCGGAAGCGAACATAAGTGAGTCGGTGCCAACCATTTTGATCATGTGCTTCATATGAGATGGATCTATTGGCTCTCCGAGAGGTTGGCTTGCAAAATAATACGAGTCCCGGATGTATTCTTCCGGCTGTTTTTCCAATAACGGGGCCTCACTCCGCCGCATAGAGATCTCTTTGTTGAGACGGTACATCATGTATGGAACCCATGAGATGCCAGCTTCTAAGAAGACGAAATCCATATCCGGGAATTTCACAGGAAGACCATGCACTACAGTGCTGGTGAGGGTCATTGTTTGACTCCACAAGTGAGCATTCACGTGAGCCTCAACAAATTTGTCAAATTCCTTACTATGGATGGGAAACCCGACGTCAAATCCGCTGTTCGTCGCTCCGTGGTAAACGATAGCTAAATCATTGTCGTCAGCAGCTTCATAAAGGATATCGTAGGTAGGGTCACCTAATGGTGGATTTGGACCGGTTGATGTCAAAAAGACACCAACGATTTTATCCTCTTTCCCAATTCGATCTAGTTCCTCAGCAGCCTTATCTGGGCGCTGTGTCGCAACTGTAGCGAGTCCGTGAAAGTCATGATCATCAAGGAATTGATCAAGAAGTAAGTCGTTACAGGCACGCTGGAGATGGACAGCAGTGTCCGTCTGAGATAGGCGGGAAAGATTCACAAAGGCATTTATGATTGGATGGTCAATATGAAGTTCTCCACATAATTCATCTTTGATTTGTTGCGGCTCAAGTAATTTCCGTTTTTGTATTTTACCACCCAATGTTGGATCCCATCCTGAACTTTTCAATTGGACGCCCTCAGTACGGAGATAATCGCTGTATGGTTTGTCAGCATATTTAGCGAGTTCCTCCGTAGGTGTACTTAGGTGAATGTCGGAATCGACTATTGTCTCCTCTTTCAGTATGTTCAGTTTCTTCGACTGGGACATGCTTTCGCCTCATTCTTGGTGACCACTAGCAAGCGGTAAAGGCTTTCGATTATAACAATAATTGATTGATATATCGCCACCCAACAAATCTTGAGCTATAACAGCCATCTCCGATATTTTTACTATAGATGTAATTCTATAGGGAGAAGCACGGTCAATCCCGCAGATATTAGTTCCAAAACAGACGCAACACAGATTACGTAAGCAAATAGAAAACGCGCTAGAGATAACACGGTCGTGAAAAAGGGATAGCCACCACCTCATTCCAAATCTTCTGTGGACTATACGAGATCCAGTATCGATATTTGCATCAGGGAAAATTGCCGGAAATACGGTAATCCCCATCAAACCCATTCCTAAACCCTTCTATGTCGATCTTTAGACGCTCAAAGCCGGCTTTGAGAGCTTCGTACGCCGAATCTTGCGCCGTCGAAAGAATACAGAGCGAAACCACACGCTCGTTCTCGTGGATAACACCTCCACGAATCGAGATCGATACCCCCGTAATCTTCTCTCGCCGTTTAAGTTTCGTAGCGATGTCCGCCACTGTATCAGAAACATAATCGGATTTCCATCCAAAACATCGATTGAGTTCAGAGTCGGAATCAGCATACACTTGTCCTATAAAGGTTGCAGTGATGGCTGATTGTGATGCAGCAGGATGTGTCCCCGCCGTTCGTCGAAGGGAAGAGTGCGTTTCGTAGTCTGAAAGCTTCTCAATACCGTTAACAATGGGTTCTAGCGCTTGAGTTGGATCTGTAGTAGTTCGATGAATCACAGGGCCACTTAACTTTTTGATTGGAATGTCTCCGACAATGAGTTTTGGGATAGCGGACTGTTTGAACCCCTCAATTACTACGTATTTAAATCCGTTATCGGCGAGATCATCAAGGAGATCAACGAGGACGGTATTTTCACGGTGAGTACCTGTAGATGTTCCCTTTCCACTTGTGTTGATTTGAAAGGACTTCGTACGCATGACACCGGTAACTTGCTGCGCACCCGCCATCCGATGGCGATAAGTGTCTTTCCCCTTCTCGTCAAAATCGATATCATGATGTATCGATTTAACTGTAGCAACGCATCCCCTCTGGTTAAGCCTGGGAATAAGATGTTCAACAAGTGTAGTTTTACCCGAATTGCTATAGCCAACCACTCCAATGACTTTCACAAGAAACTGAACAACCCATATTGATTTATGCCTATCGTCAGCACGGACAGTCCCCACAACAGATCGAAATTCTGTAACAGAACTGAACGCATACTGTTTGAGACGAAACACAACAACTGTCTCTACAGCGTGTTTCAGATAGGAAATTAATCCTAATTCCGATTCTATATGACTATATGGCCGAATTCACTCAGATTACTGGTTCGCCCCGACAGTAGCCTGAAATGAATCTGCAGTCATTTCGAACACGGTGTTTCCGTTTTCGTCTCGGTGACGTCCAATATCTGCCACGAGTTCTCCATCGACACGTATCTGCCAGGCCTCTTCATACCGTGTGTTTGGCCCAACAAACTGGATAGTGCAATCGTATTGGTCTTCTAATTGGAACACGACTTCATGAGTATACGTCCCATCGGCAAAGCGTGGTGGATCATATGGTGGAAGATCCATTTCCTCCCGAAGAGACTCGTTTTCGAGCCACCACTGCGGTTGAGACGGGTCATCCTCATCTTCTACAGGCTCCGTCATACTTGGATGGAGAAATCGTCATTGTTAGTCCGTCATAACTGTTACCACAGTCTGTGTCGCATTCAGTAAGATGGTCTGTGTATCACTACCGAATACAGCTTTACCGACGGGTGTTCGCTGTCGTCCACCGATAACGAGATACTGAGCGTTTTGTTGATCGGCGTATTGAATTATTTCGTGTGGGACTTTGCCAACAAGGCCGACCGGTGTAAAGTCATCAATGAGATCTTCTGCCATCTCGTTCACAAGGTCGGCAGCTAACTTCTCAGCGTTTTCCTGACCACCAGGTTGTCCTGATTTCTCCACGACACTCATCTCAAGATCCTTAAACTCGGATTCGGTGAGTACGTGTAGTACATGGAGTTCTTCCTGAAATGCATCAGCTAATTCTTTCCCTTCTTTAATAATCGATTCACTCTTATCATTGCGACCGATCGCTGCGACAATTGTCATACTGTCTCTCCTATAAGGTAGTTACATGGAGAAGTAAATAACTACCGCTGAATGACCTTAAACCAGAAAGTTGGATTGCAGAGCACTATCAACATCAATAAGAGCTGAATTATATTTGGCGTAATGCTCAATTTTTTCCCTTAGAGGATTTCTTAATATATGTGTCTAAATCTCTAAACATATGGCTGTAGTTCTTGTATAGCGTGATGAGGAGCGAGAGAAGAATAAGAGCGAATAGTCCGACAGAGACAGCACTATTAGTCAGAAATGCCATTGCGTTCCGCTGATTAATTATCCAACCCTGTACAAACCCAGTTTCAGCAATAGTACCAACAATAATGCCAAGAACCGGACTAACAAGCGGATAATCATACTTTATGAACACAAGGCCTAGCAAACCAGATAGAAGCATGATAGGGATATCAAGGACGCCATTTCTGACAGCAAAAGTTCCAACTACTGCAAGGACTGTTACGGCCGGAATAATGTACCGGATTGGGACATACGCTGCTTTTCCGAAATAACGTGATCCCGAAAGTCCGTAGATAAGGATAAGCATATTCCCGAGGAACAGGGAGAATACCATTGCATAAATGATAGGCCCACTCCGCTGGAAAATTCCGGGTCCTGGCTGAATTCCATGAATTGCGAGTGCGCCAAGTAATGCCGCAGTGGAGCCACTTCCAGGAATTCCAAGCGTCAGTGTAGGAATAAGCGCCCCGCCCTGGGTGGCGTTATTACTTGCGTCAGCGGCGATAACACCTTCAACAATTCCAGTTCCATACTCGCTGGATTTTTCCTTGTTTGACCAGCGTTGTGCCTCGTTATACGAAACGAAGTTCGCGATGTCTGCGCCGGCACCTGGTAGCGACCCGATAAACGTGCCAATCACTGTTGCGCGTATGAAGTCAACAGGCCGACGGATGACAGCTTTGATACCGTCGATCACCTGCCCGTTTCCGTTGCCTGCCTCACCCATATCGTCGTTGTTCTCGCTTACAACTGATCCGCGCATAGCCAACCGAATCATTTCGGTAAAGACGAACAATCCAATGAGAACTACAATGTAATTGACTCCGCTCTTAAGAAGAGTGATTCCAAAGGTTGCTCGCGGTTGAGCAAGTTGTGGATCGTTACCGATAGTTGCAATAAGTAGTCCGAAAAAGCCTGCGAGAAGCCCTTTCGATAGTGAAGCATCTTTAGCAGCCGGGATTATAGTCAGGGCAAATATGGCTAAAAGAAACATTTCAGGTCCCCCAAATTGAAGTGCGAAGTCAGCCATAATTGGTGCTGCAATCAAGAGAACAACTGCAGCAAAGATCCCAGCGAAACCAGAAGCAAATGCCGAAACAGCGAGCGCGTAGACGGCTTTTCCTTTCTCCGTGAGTTTATAGCCATCCCAGCAGGTAACAACTGAACCTGGTGCTCCAGGCGTGTTAATCAATATTGCAGGAATTGAGCCGCCATAGACGGCACCACCATATGCTGAGACAAGAAGGATCAATGCAACTTCTGGCGCAAAAGGAATTGTCACCGGTGTTAGCAGAATTATAGTCATGGTAGCCGAGAACCCGGGGATAGCACCGAAAACAATTCCTAGTGCGCAGCCAATGAAAATGGCTAGCAGAACAATGGGATTTAGGAGTATTTCAATACCACTGCCCATACTTTGGTTTATCAACAGTGGTTGGAAGAGTGACGTCTGGTCACCTATCGAGAGTAAGGACTCAACCACTACTGGGTGAAATCCTGTTTCAATCATCTGCTCTTCCTCCGTAACTTTGGGGGTAGTATTGACAGAAACTCATTGTTCTTAGTCATAAACTGATCACCGTTGGTAGCGGTATTTTTAGCCATACAATAAACACGCTCCAAACAAGGATAGTAAAACCGGCTGAATAAAGAGCAAGATAGATCCAGTTCCGTTCACCGAAGAGATACAATGTCCCGCTAATGAAGGCAGCTGTTACAGGCATGAATCCGGCCATGGGAAGGAGTAAGAAGTACGCGAAACTCATGATAACAAGTGCGGAGGCAGTTCGCTTGGTGAAATATGGGCTATCTGATTGCTCTTCCTCTTGCTTTGTCGCTTCAACAGCGGACGTCGATAGCTGATCATTCTTCGTTACTTCAGCTTTTTCCCTTTCTATTTTTACTCCGTGAACAAGGGTGACGAAAATAGCGAATGCGACTGTGATAAAGAGGATAGGATTTGCGTATAGCATGGATTGTCTGGGAAGGGTATTTGTATTGTAGAAATAGTATATACTAAAAGCCAACACCAGACTTGGGAATAAGAGTTCGCCAAGATCGAGTGTAAGGTTTCGATCTCCAATGCTTATTGATTTGTTTTCGAGTACCATGGTTCTCACTCACGCTGTTTGTATTAATATCCACCGGAAAGTACATCCCATCTTATATTTTGCTGTATAGCTGTTTATATTTCTTCATGTATTTTGTGTTTTCTTGGACGATTTTCTTTGTCTCCTTCGGCGAATTATACTCGACAAGTTTGTTTAATCCCGAAAGTCCTTTCACCTTCTTCATGTATTTGTCAGCGTTCATAGTTGATTTGTACGTATCTACCAATTTCTGGTAGCGGTCAGGATTCTTGTCCTTGAGTCCTCCGGGGGCAACCATCAACTTCCATTGCCGGGCAACGGGCTCAACATATGGAAGCTTCTTAAAGCCAAGATCCCAGAACGCTGGTGTATCTGGCCAGAGATCTTGCGGCTTCTTCGTATGCGTGCCAAGCGGTGTTACTTTCCCAATATTCGTCGGGTTGAATGCCCATGGTTCGTTGATTGCGGCATCAACGTCACCCGCAAGAACTGCTTTTCGAACTCCGGATCCGCCCTCAAGATTGACTATCTTGTAGTCTAAGTCAAGCTCCTTCCTAACGACTAACCCCGACAAAGCTGTATTGCCAACCGTGGAAGTAAGCCCAACAACAACGTCACTACCCTTCTTTTCAGCATAGCTCACAAATTCTTCGAAATTCTTGTAAGGACTGTTTTTTGGAGCAAACCACATTGTCGGGTCGGCGTGGTTTGTGCCAATGAAATCGAAATCACTAGCTGTATATGGGGCATCCTGCAACAGCCAAGTCGCCTGCATCTGTGGTAGATTCCACATGCCAACTGTGTAGCCGTCTGGTTTAGCGTTATAGATTTTCTCACCTCCGATTTGTGTGCCTGCACCGGAGTAATTTTGCACAACGAAATCTCCGCTAATTTTGTTTGACCAAACCGGGGTGACAGCCCGAGTTGAACGATCAGTACCGCCACCCTGTGACCAAGGAACTACGACAGTTATCGGCTTCGATGGGTAGTTACCACCACTGTCGCCGTTGCTGCCGCCACTACTCCAACTGCCGGAAGTACATCCAGCTAGCCCAACCGTGCCAACTACAGTACTTGCCTCCAGGAACGACCGTCGATTGAGTTGTTTTCGAACCATTGTTTTGGTTGTTGGTTATTTTCCAACTTTTCCATACGGGCGTTTTTGACTATTGGTATCTATTGTCGTGCCCGCCTAATCGCTCGTAGACATCGCTATTTAATGTTTTGTATGTCAACTCCCATACTTATTTTTGATTATAGACCGTCTACTTTGTCTGATTTCATCAAATTTGTCGGATCATTACAGCGAATAAAATGAATATGTAGGTGAATTATTATGACCTGCAACAATAGCGACCCGGAAGTCAGGAAAACTCTGCCGAAGCTAGTCAAAACCTTCATCTGCTCTTAGAATTATTAGTTGTAATTAGAACGGATTTGAACTGCGTAGTAAATGCGGATAATGGTCCAAGCAATATCTCGTGAGAGCCAATAAGAGGAGATCAATAGGAACTCCTGACAAGAATTGGATTGGATAGAGTTCAGTAACTGATTTCATGACCGGATTCAATAGCGATATCATTGCCTCTCACTACTAGTACCTATGGAACAGCCGTCCCAGATATACGAACAACAAGAATCGAGAAATATGCCTATATGAATACCACCCTAGATGGACGAATTGGGCTTTTCATTCGAATTAATTTCAGAGAAAGATACGAACAGAGAGTAGCTATTGTGTAAATATACTCTACCATCTCTCACACCTACGAAAAGAGAGTCCCCTTCCCATTCACTTATACTGAACTTTTAATAGGATAGAGTCCTTGGGGTAGAGTAGCATGGACTCACAAGAGAACAGGAATCAGCTTCGAACGCTTGAACGAGCTTTTCTTATCATGGACACGTTGAAGGACCAGAATGGAGGTCGTGTTACAGAGATAGCTACTTACCTTGATTTGCCTAAAAGCACAGTCCATAATCACCTATCAACACTCCATCAATTGGGTTACTTGGTAAAAGAAGGAGACGAATACCATATTGGATTAAAATCTCTCGATTATGGAGGCTACGCAGCCAATCGGAAGAAATCGTACCGAATGGCACGAGGAAAAGTGAAAGAGCTAGCAAATGAAACAAATGAGCGAGCACAATTCATTGTGGAGGAACACGGGAGAGGCATCTATGTACACCAAGAAACCGGATCGCATGCAGTACAAGCTGATGTACGTTTAGGGAAAATCACTCACCTTCACACAGTTGCTGCCGGGAAGGCAATCCTCGCTCACCTTCCTACAAATAGGGTAGACGCTATCTTAGCGAACCAAGGACTCCCAAAGTACACAGAGAATACGATAATAAATAGTGATAAGCTAAAAGATGAATTATCGACGATTCGGGAACGAGGTTGGGCATACAATAGAGGTGAGCGGATTTCAAAACAAACTGCTGTTGGCGTTCCACTGACGAGTGAGAATAATACTGTAATTGGTGCGTTCAGTATTTCTGGTCCAAAGCAGCGGATAGACCGTGAGCAACTAGAGGACAAAATTCCTAATCTCTTGCTTGGGGCTGTGAATGAGCTTGAACTAAATATAGCATTCAACGATTGATTATAGGAATCTAGGTATTCTTAGTAATACATTATCTGATTAAAATAGGCAGTGTTGACTTCCGTTAATGGAACTAGAGCTATGGCTGTTACAGAACTAATGCTGTAAAGGTTTTTGATGTCGGTGTCCTAACTATTTTTACAAGGACATCTATGAATTTTGGATTTCCATAAAGTTGCTATAGATAGTAGCCACCCATTACAGCTATAGTATTGTCATAACACCACACTCTGGTGATTACAGCACTAGTAGTGTAAGGGGAACGTTCAAGTTTAAGCAAAAGACGAGATAAAGGAAGTTCTTTTACTAACTTGTCAAGGTTAGCAAATGAGCACTAAATACGGACATGGAAATAGCCCACCCTATTTAAAGTACACTATAATCGAACAAAGTTCTCGCTTCCAGCTCAAATATGTACTCAAGCTCTGGAAGGCAAAACGCAGGAACGGAGAGGAGAAGTTGAGTTTGGGCATTTGAGAGACATAGAGGAAATGTTGTAACCTAAGAAGCTACGAAACTTCCAGACAAGTCGTCCGGATATATGGAACGAATTCATTGGTCTAGAACGGCTAATATGCGAACGCAGAGCTAGAGTTCAATATTTTCCAGGAGAAAGAAGCCGAACTCACACCGATTTGATTTTCATAAGTGATGGTGTGTTGATAAACATAACTTATATTAGCATAGGTCGCTGTGTATTCGGACATGAGCTTAGACCAAGAGTCTGAGACTCCAGAAGACGTAATAGACAAGTTGGTCGAACAAGGCCACGCAGCAATGGAGAAAATACGAAGCTACGATCAAGAGGAAGTCGACGAGTTGGTCCAAGCAGCCGCTTGGGCCATCTACAATGATGAAAAGGCAAGAAGGATCTCAGAAGTTGCTGTAGAAACCACCGGCTTCGGAAATGTAGAAGACAAAATTAGTAAAAAAAAGCGAAAGACGCTCGGTACACTCAACGATATTCTCGATGAACCGTCTGTCGGGGTAATCAACGTAGACAAAGAGAAAGGCATTACAGAAATTGCGAAACCAGTTGGTATTGTTGGAGCCGTCATTCCATCAACTAATCCCGGAGCGACACCGGCAAACCTCGCTATGATGGCGCTGAAAGGACGGAATGCAATCATTCTCTCCCCGTCACCAAGCGGGCGCGAGGTATGTGAGCTCGTCACCGAGTCCATCCGAGAAGAACTTGACAAAGTTGGTGCTCCACAAAGCCTCGTTCAGATGGTACCCCCACCCGTCAACAAGGACAAAACGTATACACTGATGGATAAAGTCAACCTGCTTCAGGTGACTGGTTCGTCGAACAACGTCCAACGGGGACAAAAATCCGGCACACCTAACTACTGCGTTGGGGAGGGGAATGTTGTTTCCGTAGTCGATAGTTCAGCAGACCTCGAAAAAGCAGCAAATTGCATTCAAAAAAGCAAGACATTCGACTACGCAACTAGCTGTTCGAGCGACAATTCGGCTGTCATCGTCGAGTCGGTGTACGACGAAATGGTGGAAGCTCTGAAAGCAGAAGGAGGGTATCTCTGTGATGCTGAGGAACGAGAGAAATTAGAATCCACTATGTTTCCTGAAGGTCATGGTTCCCTCAATAGTGATATAATTGCGAAACCAGCCGGAGAAATAGCTGAACTAGCCGGTATTGACGATTCAGAGGCGCACGAGGCCGAGTTCCTTATAGTCGAAGGGCAAGGGATTGGAGCTGACTACCCCTTATCAGGTGAGAAATTATCTGTCGTGCTCACGCTCTTTGAAGCAGCTGAGTTCGACGATGCGCTCAGTATCACTAGTGAAATCCTCGACTTTGAGGGCACTGGCCACTCTTGCGCGTTACACACAACCACTGCGGAACACATCGATTCAATTGGGAAGGACGTAGACGTCTGTCGCATCATGGTGAACCAGCCAACGTGTTATGGTAATGGCGGTGCATTCAATAACGGAATGAACTTCACACTCTCCATGGGGGCAGGAACATGGGGAGACAACCAACTTGATGAGAATCTAAAATATACTCACTTCATTAACACCACAACAGTTGCCGAAGTTATCGAAGAGAGCATTCCCGACGAAGATGATCTACTCGGTTCATACCAAGAAAAGTACGGTGGCTAATCATAGCACTAGGAGTTGGTGATATTCCCTTCTACACTTGCTAGTGATTGCTGGTCGTTGTCTATAGCCGGTTAGTAGAACTGGCTTCGTCATCAGACGACTGCTCCCCGATGGATCCGGCTGCAGTTACTGGTGATCCTCATTGAAACCAAGGAGTTATGATTTATTCTCCCACGATGGCTGTAAGTTGGTTAGACCGAGTCTGTGACTAGTATCACTATTTTCGGAGCTTGATTGGGAGTAGAGGAGGGAACGACCTTGATGACTCGAGACGTTTTCGCATCGGCGTTCCGATCCGCCCAAACATATAAGAGGGAGTATTCGAAACCATTTGGTGAGTGATAGCGGATGTCAGAACAAGAGCCACGAAGTAAGTCAGAGGACGGTCCGATTCACGAAAACACGCGAATGACGCCGAGTGAAGCAGTACTCGAGCAATTTGCCGCTGAAGATACCGAAGTCATGTTCGGTATTGTTGGCTCAGCGTTCATGGACTTCCTGGACATTATGCCAGAAGCCGGTATACAATACCTTCCTGTCCGCCATGAACAAAATGCAGCCCACATGGCTGACGGCTACGCGCAAGCGCTACAAGGTGAAAGACCTGGTGTCTGTGTTGCACAGAACGGACCTGGTGTTACCAACATGGTCACGGGCATCAAAGCAGCACAGCTAAACCATTCACCAGTCATCATGCTCTCGCCGACGGCTACCACAGGATCGATTGGAACTGATGGCTTCCAAGAAGCCGATCAGATGTCGATCTTTGAGGACTGCGTCGACTGGCAACAGCGGCTAGAAAACAAAAGCCGGATTGCAGAATATATCCGTACAGCCCATCGCGAGGCCCTTGCAGAAAATGGACCTGCCCAAATCGACTTCCCACGGGATAACCTCTATGGGGAAATCGATGTCGACATTCTCCAGCCACACCAATACCGGCAAACCAATGTCGGCGGTGCCGACGAAGACGACATTGACGAAGCCGTCGAGATGCTTGCGGAGGCGGACAACCCAGCGATCATCGCTGGCCTTGGAACGATTTACGCGGACGCCGTTGACGAGGTTACAGAGCTAGCTGAGCAGCTAAATGCACCGGTTGCAAACTCATATCTGCACAACGATTCATTCCCGATCAGCCATCCGCTGGCTGTCGGTGCACTCGGATATGGTGGTTCGAAGTCGGCGATGCGGCTACTTTCAGATGCTGATTGTGTTATTGCTGTTGGGAGCCGGTTGAGCGGCTTTGGTTTATTGCCTCAGTATGGGATGGATTGGTTCCCCGAGGATGCAGACATTATCCAAATCGATAAAGATTCCTCTCAGATTGGCCGGACTACAACGGTTGAGCTTGGGTTGGTCGGCGATGCTGCGAAAACAGTCGATAGCATCGCCGAGAAGATCGATGAGTCCTTTGGAGCATCTGATTCACGAGTCGATGAAATCAAGCAGGATTACCTCGACTGGAAGGATGAGCTTGAGGAGATGTCCGTCTCGGACCAAACCCCGATTCATCCTCGACGGGCGCTACTTGACGTCACTCGTGCGCTCCCTGAGGGAACAATTGTCTCCACAGATATTGGGAATACGTGCTCGATGGCTAACGCATACCTTGAGTTCGATGAACCAGGTAACTTCCTAGCTGCAGGTACATACGGCAATTGTGGCTTTGCCTATGGTGCTGCTATTGGAGCTAAAGTCGCCAGACCTGACGCACCTTCCGTTGCGTTCGTTGGCGACGGTGCCTGGGGAATGCAGTCGATGAACGAGGTCATGACCTGCGTTCGTGAAGGTATCAACGCCAACGCCGTCGTATTTAACAATATGGAGTGGGGAGCCGAAAAGCAGAACCAGTACTGGTTCTACAATGAGCGCTTCGTCGGAACGGATCTGCCTGAGAACCCTAACTTCGCGGAACTCGCTAGGGATATGGGGGCACATGGTGTGCGTATCGAGGATCCAGACGAGATTACGTCGGCTATAGAGGAGATGCTCGAAACCGACCAACCGTCGGTTATTGAGATCATGCAGGACGGTACTGAACTTCTGGAACCCTTCCGGCGAGATGCGCTTGATGATCCTGAGCGGGTTCTCGAGAAATACCGCCAACCCGGCGATCCCAACCACCAAGAGTAATCCATATTTGCAGGGTTTATTTCACCCAAGATTTAGGACTAAGATAGTAATCGATTGACAGGTTCATAGATGGTAACCCTACTCAATCAACTCCGTCGTACCGCCGTTGAGGAACAGACACAGATATTGTTCCCAGAAGTACATGATGAGCGTGTACTGAAAGCGGCTGGTATTGTGGCGGAAAAAGGAATTGCCCGCCCCGTCCTCCTAGATGCCGACTCAGAGACTGAGCAACTGTGTGAAAACCTTGGGAGAACTAGCGGTCAGCTCGAGTTTCGCCAGGTTTCTGACGAAGAACGCACTGAGTACGCCGCAGCCTATGCTGAAATACGTGGTGTAACCCAAAAGCAAGCAGAGAAAATGGTATCAAGTTCACTGGTCCTTGGTGCCCTATTAGTTCGTTTAGGTGAAGTTGATGGAATGGTCGCTGGAGCTGTCCATCCGACTGCCGAAGTCGTCGCCGTTGCAAACGGTATTATCGGTCTAGCGTCTGGAGTGGATACAGCTTCTAGTTACTTTCTCATGGTCTTTGAGGATGACTCTATTGGTGAGGACGGTGTTTTGCTGTATGCTGACTGTGGGGTGAATATCACTCCATCGCCAAAACAACTAGCCGACGTCAGTGTTGCAACAGCAAAAACTGCCTCTCGGCTGTTCAACTGGGATCCAAGAATCGCCTTGCTATCGTTTTCGACACATGGCAGTTCACAACATGAAGTCTGTCAGGACGTGTCGAGAGCGGCAGAGTTAGCAGGTGAACGCGTCGATACTGGCGTTATCGATGGTGAGCTACAGGCTGATGCTGCACTCGTCCCTGATATCGCTGATCGGAAGGTCTCTGAGAGTGGTCAAATTAAGGGTGATGCCAATATTCTCGTTTTCCCCGATTTGAATGCGGGGAATATCGCATACAAGTTGACTGAGCGATTAGCTGGCGCAAACGCTCTTGGTCCAATCCTTCAGGGATATGCGCACCCAGTAAGTGACCTTTCTCGGGGAGCGAGTGTCGACGATATAGTAAAGATTGCTACGATCACCGCTGTGGAAGCGATTCAGGACCCTTACTCCGGTGGTGATATTATTACGAAAGGGCTTCTGAACAGGCAAGAGTCGGAGGCTGTTGAGGAACAAACCTCGTAGTTAGTAGAGAATTGTAGCATACCAACGAAGGCCCGTTCAATGCTTAGAAGACTGTTTTCAGTTGATTTTGGCTAAAGATTTGTCTTCCCTCCTTGAGCCGCCATAACCTTTTTATATAGGTTTGGTCTGTATTAGGTATGCAGCAAGCGCTAGAGGGAGTAGACGTTATTGACCTCGGACAGATATACAACGGTGCATACTGTTCGTTGATCCTCTCATACCTTGGCGCAGATGTCACCAAAGTTGAGCCCCCATTCGGAGAACCTCTCCGTTCTCGGGTTGATGAGGGTGAACCACCAGAACTAGTAATGCTGAATTCGTCAAAGGATGGAATTACACTTAATTTGAAATCAGAGCGTGGAAAGGACTTATTCAAGGACCTGGTCCGAGACGCAGATGTATTAGTTGAAAATTACGCTGTAGGCACAATGGAAAAGTTTGGTCTCGGATATGATACCCTTTCAGAGGTCAATTCAGAGTTGATTTATGCGCATGGGAGTGGGTTCGGTGAGACAGGACCGAAAAGCGACCGCCTTGCCATGGACCTAATTGTTCAGGCAGTAGGAGGCGTCATGGATGTCACTGGATTTGCTGATGAAGCACCTGTGAAAACTGGTATTGCACCTGGGGATTTCCTTGGTGGGATTCATCTTGCTGCTGGCGTTCTCGCGGCATTATACCAACGCGAGCAGACTGGCGAGGGTCAATTTATAGAAGCGTCGATGTATGATGCGGTGTACCCCTCGCTTCTTTCACAACTGGGTGCCTATTATAAAGAGGAAGATGTTCCCCCGCGAACCGGAAACCGACATAGTGGCCTAGCTAAATGCCCATACAATGCATATGAAACAACAGATGGATACATTACCATTCTGTGTGCCTCCGACCAACACTGGAAAAAGCTTGTGGATGTGATGGGGTGTGAAGATCTTAAAGATGATCCAGAACTCGAAACAAATTTCAAGCGCCTTCAGCACATGGAGGAAGTCGATGCAATAATTGAGGAGTGGACAAAGGAGCAGACACGTGATGCAGTCGAAGAGACGCTGACTGATGCTGGGGTTCCCTGTGGTGCCGTCCAATCGGTTGAAGAAGTTATTCATGATCCACATCTTGAGGCCCGAGATATGGTCCAGGTGCTTGATCATCCAGGATTCGAGGATGAGATTCGAGTCCCAGGATCGCCGATTCGGCTTTCAGAATCTGCATCTCCAGACGTCACCCCATCTCCGACAAAAGGCGAAGACAACTATACAGTCTTCCAAGAACGGCTTGGACTGACTAAAGAGAAAATTGCGCAGCTTGAAGAAGAGGGAGTTATCTAACACTCTCGGTTTTTATCGCAAACTCCAGCATTTGCTATCATATTCAGTGGATAGGTTGGAACAGGCGTCGGAAATTCCTTGGAACAGCTTCCGTCTTTTTCGCGAATTACTATGAGGGATTATAACCGCACCTGAATTGGTGACAGCACTTAGCCAAAAATTACAGGCAAAGTTTAAGTTCCTGTCCACGTCAGATATTAACAGTCGAGGTGGCCAATATCACCAATTACGGTTTCGTCATTGACAATCGGAGGTGCATTGGATGTCATGCGTGTACAGTCGCATGTAAGACTGAACACGATGACCCAATCGGTGTGAACAAGACCTGGGTGAAATACATTGAGAAAGGGGATTTCCCGAATACAAATCGGAATTTCTCGGTAATGCGGTGTAACCACTGCGACGACTCGCCTTGCACCGACGTATGCCCAGTCACTTCGCTTTGGGAGCGCGAAGACGGCATCGTTGACTTCGATCCTGAGCGCTGTATCGGATGTAAAGCATGCATGCAAGGTTGTCCCTACGATGCGCTGTACATTGATCCAGAAACATCTACAGCCGCGAAGTGTAATTATTGCTCACACCGAGTTGATTCGGGGAGAGAACCTGCTTGTGTAACGGTCTGTCCAGAAGATGCTATCCTCGCGGGCGACATGGAAAATCCCAACACAGAAATTACCGAAACTGTCGCAGACGAGGAGGTTCAGGCCAGAAAACCAGAAAAAGGCACCGAACCCAAACTGTTCTACGTTAACGGCGATGAGGGTTCGATCACCCCTGGTTCAACCGGCCGCGAGGAACACTACATGTGGTCGGATGCCCCAAACCAAATTGAGACTCAAGGTGCATCTCGGGAGGACTTTGATCTCCAGAAGGCCGCTGAATCACTCGCCGAGTCGGATGTGTCACTAGCAACTGAAGAGAACGACGGTCAATCGCAAACTCGTGCTGATGGTGGATCGGCGCACGCAAACGGTGGCTGTAGTTGCGGTGGTGGCTGCGGGTGTGGCGGTAACTGCTCATGTAACTCTGACGATCATGTCACCTCTGACGGGGGCTATAACACGACATCAACAACTGGAACAACGAGTGAGAAAAAGGACCGAACGAGCAAGGCTTACGAGCTGCTTCATGAAGAGGCGCGCCGAGTATACGATATTGGCGAGAGCCATTACGAATCCTGGGGCTGGGAGGTCTACTCCTATACGATGACTAAGTCGATTTCGGCAGGTGTTTTCCTGCTCCCAGCACTACTAATGGCGTTCGGAGTTCTTGAGCCGAATGTTACACTAATAGGGGTGAGTTCACTTGTTAGCGCAGTGTTCCTTGCTCTGACTGGCGTGCTGCTCATTCTCGACCTCGAACAACCGATGCGGTTCCACTGGGTACTGTTACGACCTAACTGGAATTCCTGGCTTGTGAAAGGCGCATATATCATCACCGGATTCGGCGCCTTCCTCGGGCTAATGGTGATTGGCTGGCTACTGAACGTCACAGCTATTGTGAATCCAGTGATACTACTGGTTGGAGCAGTCTTAGCGGCTGCGACCGGTATTTACACTGCATTTCTGTTTAGCCAATCAAAAGGTCGAGACCTCTGGCAGAGTCCTGCAATGCCGCTCCACATGCTCGCACAGGCATTCGTTGCGGGAGCGTCCGCTACGACGTTCCTCGGTCTTGGTGGCTTCGAAGAGCTACTCAGCCCATCACGGGTCACACTAGCTGGTGGATTAGTAATCCATCTCGCACTGGTGGCTTCTGAATTATTCACCCCCCATCAGACCGAAGACGCAGAAGAGGCAGCCGCACGTATCGTCCGCGGCCGGTTTAGCACTGCGTTTTGGGCTGGAGGCGTAGCGGTCGGCATCATAGTGCCATTGATTGCCCTGGGGCTGAGCGCAGCGCCAATTGTGGTCGCGTTAGCTAGTGTGGCAGCGCTCACTGGGTTGTTCGCTTACGAGTATTGCTGGATAATCGCTCCGCAAACCATTTCACTTGCATAAACATGGGACATGAATTCGATCCAAGCGCAGTCGAAAAGATTGCCGAGAAACTAGGTATCGTCTCGAACCGAACTAAAGAAACAAACAAGCAACGACAACGGCGGAAGACCGGCGGTGTCAAGCGCATCGCGCCCGAAGGTGAACTCGAAAGCTACCCTGACCCGTCAGAGTGGCATAATTGGGTTGAGTACGCGTCAGGTGGTGAACCACAAGAATATTCTGTAGTGCCGACAGCCTGCTTTAACTGTGAGGCCGGCTGCGGACTACTGACATATATAGAGAAGGATACAGGCGAGATACGGAAAATTGAGGGAAACCCTGAACATCCGGGAAGTCGAGGCCGTAATTGCGCAAAGGGACCGGCCACAGTCAACCAAATTAACGATCCTCAGCGTATTGAGTACCCCCTCAAACGCGATGGTCCACGCGGGAGTGGCCAATGGACTCGAGTCTCATGGGATGAGGCTCTCGACGACATCGCCTCAGAAATGCGTGAGACTATTAAGGACGATCGGGAGAACGAGATTACCTACCACGTAGGTCGGCCCGGTCACGAAGAGTACATGGACCGAGCTATCAACGCCTGGGGGATCGACGGACACAATTCCCATACTAATATATGTTCTTCGGGAGCGCGCGCGGGATACGCTTTCTGGCATAAATATGATCGACCGAGCGCTGACTTCGCCAATGCCGAGTTCATCCTGCTGTTGTCCGCGCACCTTGAATCTGGTCACTACTTCAATCCTCACGCCCAACGGATCATGGAAGGTGTGATGGAAGGCGGCCAGCTTGCGGCAATGGACCCGCGGCTGTCGAACACGGCTGCAATGTCGGACTTCTGGCTGCCAACTCAGCCAGGAAGCGAAGCCGCTGTCCTGCTTGCGATGGCTAATATTATCCTTGAGGAGAATCTCTATGATGCGGAATTTATGCGCCGATGGGTCAATTGGGATCAATTCCTTGACGAAAAGTATCCCGGTCATGAACGGTCGTTTGACACTTATATCGATATTCTACAAAACGATCTCTATGACAAATTCACGCCCGAATATGCCGCACAAGAGAGCGGCGTTGATATTGAGAAAATTGCAAAAGTTGGCCGGAAGATCGGTACTGCAGGCGATCGGTTTGCAAGCCACATTTGGCGGTCGGCTGCCTCAGGGAATAAGGGTGGCTGGCAGGTTTCACGGACGCTTCACTTCTTGTCCGTGTTGACTGGCTCGGTTGGCACGAAAGGCGGTACAGCACCGAATGCCTGGCACAAGTTCGACCCAGATCTACCGAAGGAGCCACCACGCCAGAAACTCTGGGATGAGCTCCAGTTACCTGTAGAGTGGCCATTTGCCCACTATGAGATGAGCCAACTGCTCCCATACTTCCTCAAGGAAGGACGTGGCGATATCTCGGTGTACTTCACACGTGTCTTCAACCCAGTATATACGTATCCTGATGGCTTCTCCTGGATCGAAGCGCTCACCGACGAAGACAAGATCGGAATGCATGTCGCGCTCACGCCGACATGGAACGAAACGGCATACTTCGCGGACTATGTGCTTCCAATGGGGCACAGTCCAGAGCGCCACGATATCCAGAGTCAGGAGACCCATGCTGGGACTTGGGTCACCTATCGGCAGCCTGTTCTCCGAGAGTACGCCGAACGAGAGGGCGAAGATATCGACCGTACTTATGAAGCCAATCCCGGCGAAGTCTGGGAGGAAGATGAGTTCTGGATGGATCTTTCATGGCGTATGGATGAGGACGGAGAACTCGGCGTCCGAGAGTATTTCGAAAGCCCCTATCGGGAGGGCAATGACGGTGATCCAGTCCAGATGACGATCGATGAGTACTATAGGTATATCTTTGAGAATGAGGAGAATCTGGTCGAAGCAGCCGAAGAGAAGGGGATGGAGCCTCTTGAGTATATGAAGCGCCACGGTGCGTTTGAAGCTCAACAGAATCAGTATGAGCTTCATAAAGACGCTCTCGATACTGGCCTTCTCAATGAGGACGGTGTGTATGTCGATAAGTATGGCACTATTCACCGTACTTCTCCTGACGTTGAGGTGGATCTAGAGGGTGCTGAGTCGGTTACAGACGATAATCTTGGCTACGAGTACGATATGATTGATCGAGAGACGATCACCAAACACGATAATGAGGTCGTCGGAGTAATGATCGACGGTGAACCCAAGCGTGGATTCCCAACACCGACCGGCAAACAACAGTTCTACTCGAAAACATTAGAGGAGTGGGGCTGGGACGACGAGAAGTATACTGTGCCGCACTACCTGAAGTCGCACGTGCATCCCGAAAATATTGATTACGAGGATGGTGAGATGGTGTTGGTACCGACGTTCCGTCTGCCGACCCAAATCCACTCTCGATCATCGAACTCTAAGTGGCTTGAAGAGATTTCGCATAACAATCCTGTGTGGATCCACACGAGGGATGCGGAGCGTCTTGGTATTGAGACTGGTGATCTCGTCCGGGTTGAAACCGAGATTGGATATTACGTCAATGAGGTGTGGGTGACCGAAAGTATCAAACCTGGAATCGTGGCGATGAGCCATCATATGGGCCAATGGAAGATCGATCGTGACGATGATGGAAAGACTGACGGTGATTTCGACGAAGGCGGCGACCCCTATGGCAAAGTCACTGTCGACCTCGATAATGACCGATCAATGTGGGGAATGCGTCAGACTGAAGGTATCCATCCGTTTGAATCGGAAGATCCTGACTCTGAACGGGTCTGGTGGACAGACGGAGGCGTCGCCCAGAATCTTACCCACGCACCACATCCGGATCCTATCTCGGGGATGCACTGTTGGCATCAGAAAGTAACTGTCACGCCCGCAAGGGAGGACGACTATTACGGCGATATCTTCGTTGACACAGAGAAGTCGATGGAAATCTATCGTGAGTGGGTCGAAGACACTAATCCTGCGCCAGGTCCGAACGGCCTCCGACGACCAAAATGGCTCAAACGTCCAATCGCCCCACCGTCGAACCTCGGTGAAGACGATGCTTGGTATGTTGATGGACCAGTTGGACGGCCAGAACGCTGGGATGCTGACTCACAATCAACCACCACAAACGATTTAGCCACAGACAAAGACGATTAATGCCAATGTCAGCAGGGCAGTCTTCACCCGACGAACTCAGCGCACAAGTCATAAAAGCTCTCGATAACGCTGAGATCGCTCGGGGGCTTGTCTTCACTGGGCTTATGGATCTCAATGCGCTAAAGGTGCATATTGCAGAAAGAACAGCAACCGTGACGGTGACACTTCCTATCCCGTCCGACAAAATTCGTGCTGTTATCAAACGAGATGTCAAATACGCTATTCAGGATATTGGGGGCATACGGACGGTTAAATGTCAGTTCGAGCCTCGAGTTCCCGATCCTGAGGCGCGTGTAGACTTTATTCCGGAAGTGAAAAATGTCGTTGCAGTCGCCAGCGGCAAAGGTGGCGTCGGTAAAAGTACTATTGCGGTGAACTTAGCGGTCGCGCTCGCAGATGCTGGAGCCACCGTTGGGTTACTTGATGCCGATGTTTACGGTCCGAATGCACCGACGATGTTGGGGCTTGAGCGTCGAACACCAAATGCGACACGCGACGACCAGATGGTACCACGGGAAGCGCATGGCGTGCAGGTGATGAGTATGGACTTTATTGTCGGCGAGGATGACCCTGTTATTTGGCGTGGACCACTAGTCGATGAGTTCATCAAACAGCTATTCGGTGATGTTGAATGGGGAGCACTCGACTATTTGATTGTCGATCTGCCGCCAGGGACTGGTGATGCGCAACTCTCACTTGTGCAACACCTCCCCGTAACTGGTGCTGTTGTCGTAACAACACCCGAGGCAGTCTCAGTTGACGATGCGCACCGTGGATTACGTGGGTTCGCTCAATATAACACCCCTATCCTCGGTGTGGCAGAGAACATGGCTAGCTTCGAATGCCCTGATTGTGGGAGTGAACACGATATCTTTGACGCAGGAGGGGCCGAACAACTGGCCAGAGAGTTCAATGTCCCGGTGCTTGGTCAACTCCCAATTGACCCGGCAGTCGGGAAGCTCGATAGCGAAAATGGTACCGCTGAACCACCGGGAATATCGATTCCAGGCATTGGACGACTGCAGCTTCCTCAGAGGCAAGATGCACGCGAACGACCAACAAGCCTTCCACCTATCGCAGTCCGGGATGAAGGCGGCACAACCCGTGATGCCGTTGAACTTTTAGCAACACGGACTGCTGCACGTATCAATCACTTGATTGTCGGACAGGAGGGTAGTGGCGGTGACAGAGATAATTGAATCTGATCTGAATGTAGTTGGCCTCGTGCTTGCAGGGGGACAGAGCAGCCGGTTTGGCGATGCAAACACGAACAAGGCCGTCGCGTCACTAGGTACACGGACGTTGCTCGGCCGCGTCGTCGATGTCCTCACGGCGGCTACATGTCAGCCGCCGGTCGTCGCTGTTCGGACTACCGACCAACGAGAGCAGTATGCAGAAGTTCTATCCGATCGTGACGTCTTATTCGTGCGTGATCATGAACAATTTGAAGGACCATTGGCTGGCCTATACGGCGCAGTAGACGCCGTCGAGGCGCCGTGGCTGTTCTGCTGTGGCTGTGATATGCCATTACTTTCGCCAGCAGTCGTTCAATGGCTTATCTGCACACTCCAGGATAGGGTATATACCTTTGATACACTGCCCTCAGCGCTAGGGATACGACACTCCGATGGAACAATTAATCCGTTACATACATTATATCAACGATCAGCGGTGAAACGTCTCCAACGACAACTCTCTCCAACATCTGGTCCACGATCACTGCTCTCAACGCTCGATTCGGTCCTCACAATCTCTGAGGAGACCGCGCCTGCTGGTCTCCCCGTGGAAGAATCAACGACCAATGTTAACACTCAACGAGAGCTCAAGTCAACCGCATCTCAACTAACACCCATTCATGACCACCGTGGAGGAAAATCCCTATAGCTGTATTGTAATAGGCAAAGCCGTACGAATTATGAATATTAAATATCGACATGAATACCAAGAGATGACATGATAGGGATAGATGCCGTATTAACGTTGGTAGCCGCCGGCGGAGCAAGCCTCTTCATGGCGTGGACAATCGGTGCAGGTTCATCCGGTTCTACGCCATTTGCGCCCGCGGTCGGTGCGAATGCCATCTCTATTATGCAGGCTGGCTTCATTGTCGGTCTCCTCGGGTTCGCCGGTGCAGTCCTCCAGGGGGCAAACGTCTCGGCGACCATCGGACGAAGTCTCATCCGTGGGACCGTTCTCTCATCGATGGCAATCGTCGTCGCCCTGTTCACTGCCGCAGTACTGGTTGCTATCGGAGTGTACACTGGCTATCCGATCGCCACTGCGTTTACAGTCACAGGTTCTGTCGTAGGCGTTGGCCTTGCCCACGGTGGTTCCCCAGCATGGTCAACATACCAGAAGATTGCCGCTCTTTGGATCGCTGTGCCATTTGTTGGGAGTTCACTCGCGTATGCTACCGCACGTTTACTCCGTGACGACCGAATACCTGAGCAAACCGCTATTCCAATACTCGCTGGAATTGTCGGTATAACTGTCGCAAACACCAAATTCTTTTTTCTCGGTCCCCCCGGAAAAAGTGCCTCGCTTGCTACAGCTGCTACGACCACCATCGGTTTAATTCAGATTGCTAGCGTTCCTTTCACAAGTATTGCCGTTTCTCTCATGGTAGCAGTCGGATGTAGACATATTGTTGCATCGGATATTAATAGAAACGTCACAGCTGGCCAACGACATTTTCTGCTTGTTCTTGGAGGCCTCGTCGCGTTTTCTGCCGGAGGTAGCCAGGTTGGCCTTGCAGTCGGCCCTCTCTTACCGCTGCGGGATACTGTCTCTCTCCCACTCGTTTGGCTACTTGTTGGAGGGGGGATCGGCCTTCTTATTGGATCGTGGACCGGTGCACCGCGAATGATCAAAGCACTCGCACAGGATTACTCTTCACTCGGCCCCCGACGATCAATTGCAGCACTCATTCCGTCATTCCTCATTGCACAGTCAGCTATTTTACTTGGCATTCCTGTTTCATTTAACGAAATAATTGTCTCAGGTATTATCGGAAGCGGTTATGCTGCTGGAAATACCAGTATTAGCCAACAGAAAATAATGTACACCGTTGCTGCCTGGATCGGATCACTCACTCTTGCATTCATACTTGGTTATAGTACGTACACTGCTATCACAGCGATCCCCCTCTGAAGTAAGACTACAGACCAAAATTAGTGTGTCCTAAATGCTCCGAAAAGCTACTTTAAGGTGGTATCTTGACACATCGACTAATTCATAGCATATTTCTTCTCCTATATGACGGTTAGATTTATTAGCTCATTTTATCTTGGAGATTTAGCAGCTATCCAGCTATGCTATTGATACAACGAATATTTATATATTAGTTCGTCTTACTCTAAGCATGGTAAACCTTGACCAAGTGGAGACAGTTACATACGATTCCTACACGACACTTGTCGATGTCGACTCACAGGCAGACGTGCTTAAAAAGAAGGTAGACGGGATAGAAAATCCTGAGTTTGTCTCTCGAGTCTGGCGATCTCGAAACATGATGTTAACCGTGATTGCAAACGACATCGACGCCTATCGGCCGTTCTATGAGATCCAGAAACACTCGCTTCGGTTTGCACTAGAGTCGTTCGGCTATGAAGTTCCGGAGAACGTACGTGACGAAATTCGCCGGACCGTCTATAAGGAGAATATCAGTGTCTTTGACGATGTGAAACCAGCAATGGAACGTATTCGAGATCTTGGTTATGACCAGTACGTTATCTCGAACGGTGATCCTGAGATGCTTGATCACATGGTCGAGCAGGCAAACATCGGAGATATTATACAAGACTGGATCAGCGGCCATGAGGTCGGGACATTCAAACCAGAACTCGAAATATATCGACATAGTGCCGCACGGACAGGGACTCCAATCAAGAATATTCTACACGTATCTGGTGGGACGATGCGGGATGTTTGGGGAGCAAAAAACGCCGGAATGCAGACTGCCTGGCTCAATCGTGAAACTAAACACTACCCACGCGAATATTTCGGCCAAGATCCAGACTTGACGATAGCAACGATCCGCGAACTGGCAGATGAATTGCCACCTCAGTAATATTATAGGCAGAATACAAATAGAGAAGTGGATTTGTGAGAAAGGCGCTGCTATTACTATACTCGTTTATTTTCTACGCTATCAATAAGGGTCACAATATCATCTAAGTACCTCATTGCCTTCCATACATCAACTAAACCGGTCATGAGCGAGTGTTGGCTTAGCCCATCAGGATAAATCCGATATTCTAGAAATATTTGGCTCATATCTTTAAATATAACATTTTCTCCGTTTTGGTTATGGAATCCGTAGATAACTGGCACTTCGGTAAGGAGTTCTCGGATACGTGCGACCAGATCGTTTCGATCTGCTTCACTCAAGTTCTGGATACGCGATCGGATATCTTCACTATATTCTATCTGTTGACCGATAATCACAGGTCCGTCAGACTGCCGCTGGACAACATGGACAAGGATATTTGACATCTCAATTGCGAAATTGAATTCTGCTGCATTGTCTGGAACTTGCTCAATATTCTCTACTAACTCATCATCAATCCATTGTTGAATTTGCTCCGCATCAATTGACCCAGGCATAACCGAGTAATCGCGATACAGGGATTAAAATCCCCCTGCTTCAATAAAGCATCTTCATAGCGTCCGTTAGTGATTACATCGACCAGATACGTGCTTTCGTAAGTAGTCTACCTGTGAATTCTAGAAATTGATCCGGAAAATCTGTCCCGATAGTCTACCACCCTCCCTTATTGATAGATGTTAATTTGGGGTCATTATGGGATTATTTGGCGAGGCGGTCATTATGATTCAAACGCTCCAAAAGGTCATCGTGAATATATTGATTTGTACCGATCAGTGGGCTGCGTTCTCCTTCACCAGTCAATTCGAACGGTTCTCTCTCAGTGTTGGTCACCTTAGCGCCAGCGGTTTCCGCAATGACAAGACCGGCTGCCACATCCCAAGGATACGTGTCGTATTCCCAGACAGCATCTGCGCTCCCGCTTGCAAGATAACAGAGATGGAGTGCAGCCGAGCCAAGTCGCCTGACGCCGCGAGCATCCTGATAGAAATGTGTAAGAAAATCACCATTTGGATCATATCCCGACATTAGCATACTTTCAGCGATGTCTGATCGATCAGTGGTCGTAATTGGTTGACCATCGCGGTAGGCAGTCTCTCCTTTAATTGCTGTCCAAAGTTCATCATTTTCTGGGGCATAGACTACACCGACAACAGGTTCATCTTCACGTAGAAGTCCGACAGAGACACAATAATTCGGGTTACCGTTGGCGTAGTTACCGGTCCCGTCTAACGGATCAAGAAGCCACGTAAATTCACTCCCACTGTCGATGTGAACATTCTCTTCGGACCGGATATTATGAGCAGGGAATTCGTTTTCAATAGCAGTTGTGATAATATTCTCTGAAAGATAGTCAGCTTCTGTGACAATATCGGACTTGTCAGATTTTACTGTAACAGATTCCACACGACCATGGAGTTCCCGAAGGGGCTCTCGAACACTTCTGACGGCTTCCGTAGCTACTTCAAGAGCATGCTCAAGTTCATCATCAGCGGTATTGTCGGTCGTATCAATATTACGTGGTAGTTGCTTGGCTTCCTCTCCTCTAGCGCCCCAGCCGAGTAGTTCACTGATAGCAGTGTAGAAATCATCATCATAGCTAGTTCTTACTACATCTGCTGTGGCGTCAGCACCAGTGATTCGAGCCATTGCATCAGGTTCTAGTTGGATGTGATGGCGTCCACCGTCAACAAGAAGGTCGGCCGTCTCTTTGACGATTACATCGATTGTAGTGTCATTACTTACCACCAGAGGTCGGACCCCCATTTTATGGGTGTGAAGCGGGACGATCTGCAGTGATGAATTATTTTTTGGGTTATGTATTGGACCATTTGCCGACAGTGAGACGCCCGTCGATCCTGTGGGGGTCGAGATAGCTAATCCCGTACCGTCATATTCACCAACGTACTCATCATCTGCATATACATCAAGTTTAGTGATTTTACGTTCGACTGGATTGTCTGGAGCTGGGTTTTGTATCATTACATCGTTGATACCGGTCACATCGAGATCCGGACCGTCAACATGGAATTGTTGGCGATGATCGATAGTTGACCGTCCCTGGATCACTTCCTCAAGTGCTTGTTCAAGGTTTGTAAGGTCAACTCGCACTAAGAAGGCCAAGGTTCCTGTATTGATACCTAGTAGCGGAATGTTTCGTGGCGCAAACTCTTTAATTCCTTCTAGGAAGGTTCCATCGCCACCAATGGTCATTCCAAGTGTCTCCATACTTTCGTCCCACTTTGTGTCGATACTTTCACCGACATCAATGGTTGAGAGCTTCAGTCCATTCTCAGTTGTCCAGTGTTCTAATCGTTCGACTGCCTGTTCACTATCGGGGCTAACAATAGCCACTATTTGCTCAATTGTGGCTAGCCTTCGTCCGCGCATAGCTTGTTCTTTGGTACCTATACACACATATATACGTTTCTATACAACCACCTTATATTCTTCATATATACATTAAGAATATTCCCAATTCTCACGCAGTCACGACTCAAAGAACGAAGCTTAGCTAGAAACTAAAATGCCCTAATCATTCTATTAATAAATGCGCTCTAGAATCTTCTGCAACTAAAGCTCGAAGGATTTCCTCTAAGGTGGGAGATCACGGGTAAATCTATTTTATAGTTATTTACCAGTAAAAACCGGTAGGAATGAGATTTCTTATCCTTTTCCATAGAACGGAGCTATCTAAGTCTGCTAACGTATCGTCTACAGTACTATGCAGACTTGATCCTATTCATCAAGAGATTCAACAAGTTCTACAGAATGACCGTCTGGATCCTGAATAAAAGCTGTTCGAGCTCCTGCGGCCGGTTGGTCCTGTGGTTTTTGAATGACACCATAGTCGTCGATGTCCGCAAAGGCTGCATCAACGTCCTCAACAGAAATAGCGAAATGATCAAAGGCATTTCCGTGTTCTGTTGAATCCTCACCGGCAGTGTCTGAGAGCTGAAGTTCTACTCCATTCGGTCCGGCGACATAGCGGTTAACAGTCTCACCGTCAGACGTTTCGAACGACCATGTCTCTTCAAATCCAAGCTGTTCTTCATACCATTGCACAGATTCTTCGACATCGGTGACGTTCAAACAGATGTGAATCAAATCCATACTCTGGAATATCGTTTTCAAGGCATAAATCCACTCCTCTAGCATCATTACTGGTTATCCCGATAATATATATTATATTATTACTACAATGGTCAGACCGCCCCATCAAGACCCTATTTATCCCAGTCAGGCTTATTTAATCCAGACTATCATCCGCAGAAACGACCGTGGGACCTTGAAATATTCAAGGAAGGTCCTAGTCGTCAGCGGCCGTCATGCGGCTTCCCAAGCCGACTTCTTCTGCCTCCACCTCGAGTTCGTCCAGCGCGACCTGGGCGGCGCACTTGCCGGAGAGCAGCATCGCGCCGAATGTCGGTCCCATCCGGGTGAGGCCGTACGTCGTCGCGGTGGCGAGTCCGGTGGCGACGAGGCCCTCGTGGACTTTCCCGGTGTGTTCGACGACCTCGTCCTCACTCTTGGCGACCCACATCGAGTCGTGGCCCGGCGAGTCGTGGCCCGGCGCGCCGTACTCGTCGTCGCCCGACTGGTCCATGCCCGTGTTGTGTTCCTGGGCGTGTTCGATGCCCGGCGCGTCGAGGA
>QNGA01000016.1 GCA_003298465.1 halophilic archaeon
AGCAGTTCGACGTGGAGTTCATGGCGGAGGTGATGGACCTCTGCATCGGCTGCAAGGGCTGCGCCCGCGACTGCCCCAGCGAGGTCGACATGGCCAAACTCAAAGCCGAGGTCGAACACGAACACCATCAGCGCCACGGCGCGAGCCTCCGCGACCGCCTCTTCGCGAACGTCGACCGGCTTTCGGCGCTCGGGAGCACCTTCGCGCCCGTCTCGAACTGGGCGTCGAAGGTGCCGGGGGCGCGCACCGTGATGGAGAAGGCGGTCGGCGTCGCCCGCGAACGAAGTCTACCGACGTTCCACCGCGAGAGCCTCGAAGACTGGTTCGACGCCCGCGGCGGGGCGCGCGTCCCCGAGACTGCGGCGACCCGGAGGGTGCTCCTGTTCCCGGACACCTACACGAACTACAACCACCCCGAGGCCGGGAAGGCGACCGTCCGGGTGCTCGAAGCGGCGGGCGTCCACGTCGAGATACCCGACGAGGTGACCGCGACGGGGCGACCGGCGCATTCGAAAGGGTTCCTCGACACGTCTCGGGCGCGAGCAGCGGACAACGTCTCGGCGCTCGCGCCGCACGTCGCCGACGGGTGGGACGTGGTTCTGGTCGAACCCTCCGACGCCGTGATGTTCCAGTCGGATTACCGCGACTTGCTCTCGGGGCAAGCCGTCGAGCGGGTCGCGGCGAACGCGTACGGCGTCATGGAGTACCTCGACGCCTTCGACCTGACGGACGACCTCGCGCTCGGAAGCCCCGACGAGCGTCTCACGTACCACGGCCACTGCCACCAGAAGGCGACGAAGAAGGAGGGCCACGCGGCCAACGTCCTCCGGGCGGCGGGCTACGACGTGGACGAACTCGACTCCGGGTGCTGTGGCATGGCGGGCAGTTTCGGGTACGAGGCCGAACACTACTCGCTGAGCCGGGCCATCGCGGGCATCCTCTTCGACCAGATCGACGCCAGCGACGGCGAGGAAGTCGTCGCGCCCGGCGCGTCGTGTCGAACCCAGATCGGCGACAGAGAGCGAGGGGAAGAACCCGACCATCCGATCGAGAAAGTCGCCGAATTGATGCGGTAGCGGTCGCCGGTCGAGGGACTTCGACGTCGAAGGTGAAGGGACGACCACGGCCGAGGGAGGTGGAAGGGAGCGTCGATGGGGTTGCTGAGGAGTTCGGAAACGGCGACGCCTTCTCTTCGACGAGACTGGAGGGCGAACCAGTGGCAGTCGGAGATAGAAATCGGGTGAACGCGGCGGCCTCCGATTTTCGCTGCTCTCAGGCGGTGAAGAGTTCTCGCGGGAACTCGGCCAGTACTTCGGCACCGGTCGACGTGACGCGGAACGTCTCGCTGAGTTCGACGCCGAAGTCGTCGAACCAGAGGCCCGGAATCATGTGGAAGGTCATGTTCTCTTCGAGCACCGTCTCGTCGCCCGGCCGGAGACTGGCGGTGTGCTCCCCCCAGTCCGGCGGGTAGCCGAGCCCCATGGAGTAGCCGATCCGGTCTTCCTTCTCGATGTCGTACTTTCCGATGACGTCACGCCACGCCCGCTCGACCGACTCGGCGGTGACGCCGGGTTCGGCGTGGTCGAGCGCTGCTTCGAGCCCTTCGACGACGATTTCTGCCCTGGATTGCATCTCCTCGGGTGGGTCGCCGACGAAGGTCGTCCGCGCCAGCGGGGAGTGATACCGGTTCCGACAGCCGGAGAGTTCGATGATGACGGGGTCGCCACGCTCGAACGGGCGGTCGGTCCACGTGAGATGCGGCGTTCCGGTGTGGTCTCCAGACGGCATCAGTGGGACGATGGAGGGGTAGTCGCCACCGAACTCGTCGGTCCCCCTGATGAGGCCGTCGTAGATCTCCGCCGCCACCTCGTACTCGGGGACGCCTTCTCCGACCGCGTCGAGTCCGGCCTGCATCGCGTTTTCGGAGATGCGTGCGGCCTGTCGCATGTACTCCAGTTCCTGCTCGGACTTCCTGACCCGAACCCAGTTGACCAGGAGCGTGGCGTCGTCGAACTCGGCGTCGGGGAGGTTCTTCTGGAGTCGGGTGTACGACTTCGCGGTGAAGTAGTACGCGTCCATCTCCACGCCGATACGGGCGTCCGCTACGTCCAGTTCCTCCAGTACGTCGGCGAAGAAATCCATCGGATGCAGGTCGTACGGCGAGTGAACGTGGTCGTCGCTGTACGACCGGATGTTCTCCTCGGCGAGCCAGGTCGTCGCTCGCGCGCCGTTCGCGTCCATCTCCCGCCCGACCCAGATCGGTTCGTCGCGTTCGTGGGTCACGATGACGGCCTGGTGAACGTAGAACGACCACCCGTCGTAGCCCGCGAGATAGTTCATGTTCGCGGGGTCAGAGACGACGAGCGCGTCCAGGTCTGCCTCTCGCATCCGCTCTTTCGTCCGCTCTATCCGTCGTTCGTATTCGTTCCTGTCGAAGACTGCCTGTGGCATGACAACGTCGTTCAAATAGTCGAACGAGATATTTCTTAAGCTTTTTGTGTACCATACAAACGGAATGTGTGTACAGAGGCCGTTGGGTCTCGCCTCGAACCATCGCCGGGAGGGTGAACCGGCGCACCGCTACCGATTCGGTGACACTCGACGCGGATTTTCCGCTTGGCAGTGGCGAGAACGCAGCAATTACGTTCGCGAACGCCGTCGGTTGGATTCGTTCTCCGTGACGGTTCGAGCGGCGTCCCACGACAGTGAGTATTTACCGCCGGCGGTCCTTCGCCCCGCCATGGGTTATCACGTCGTACCGTTCGAAGACGTCGCCCCGACGCCGGACCGGCCGTCCGAACACCGGTCCGTGAGCGACGCCGTCGGCCTGGAGCGGATGGCGCTCAACGTCTATCGGGCAGAGCCGGGCGAACAGCTACCGCTGGCCTACCACGTCCACGACGAGCAGGAGGAAGCCTTCGTCGTTCTCTCGGGGGTACTCCACGTCGAGACGCCGGAGAGGACCCACGTCGTGGGCGAAGACGAAGTGTTCGTCGCAGAGCCGGAGAGCCCGCACCGGGCCTACAATCCGACGGACGCCGACGAGACGGTCCAGGTACTCGCCGTCGGCGCACCGTCGACCGACGACGTCCATCCCTACGAGCCCGAGGACGCGTGACGGGGACGCGCCGGGCGCCGACTCGCCGGCCGGCGTCCGCTCCGAGGAAGGATGGCGCCTGGTCGGGCGAGCAGGCGAGCCCGCCGCCACCGGCGCGTTCGCAGTCTCAGAAGTACAGTTCGCCGATCCGGTCCGCGGTCCGGAGCGCGAGCGCCTGACCGCTGTTCGTCGGATTCGGTCCGCCGAGACCGTTGGCCAGGGCGGAGTGGTCGGCGACGAACAGGCGGTCGACGTTCTTCGCCTCGGCGTTCGAGTCGAGCACCTCGCCCATCCGCATCGACGACTGCATGTGCAGGAGAAGCGGCGGCCAGTCGCACCGGTGGACGTGCTCGGCGCCGGCCTCCCGGTGGATGCGGGCCGCGATGCGGCAGAGTTCGTCGCGCTTCGCGTCGTCGTCCGGGTGCGGTTCCCACTTCACCTTCGGAACAGCGCCGTGCTCGTCGCTGAACGTGTCGTCGAGCGAGACGCCGTTGTCCTGTCGAGGCAGGTCGTCGGTGAGTATCAGTAGCGCCTTCGTCTGCCGGTAGTTGGACATCCTGCGCTTGAGTTCCTCGCCGACGACGTAGCCGCGGGTGTCCCACGGCTCGTCCGGGTCGACGGGCGTGTCGAAGCTGTAGCCGGCCTGGCTGAACAGGTAGTCCGCGTACGACACGAGGCCGGGGGACATCCCGATGTCCTCCATCCCACCGACGCCGGGCTTGTCGAACCGGACGGCGGAGTTCTGTCCGACGTACGGGTCCATATGCTCCACCTCGGGGTTGACGTCCGCGACCGCCTCGTCGGGGTAGACGCCGACGACCCAGTCGAACCAGTGGGTCGTCAGCCCCTTGCCGACCCAGCCGTCGTCCGGGAGCCCGGAGTTGAGCCAGAGTCGGGGCGATTCGATGCAGCCGGCCGCGAGGACGACCGCGTCCGCGTCGACCGTCTGCGTCCGACCGGACCAGCTGTCGCGGAACGTGACGCCACTCGCCTCCAGCGTGCCGACGCCCTCCACCGTCTCGATGTCGGTGACGAAGGCGTTCGGCCGGAGCGCGACGTTTCCCTGCGACGGGTCGTCGTTGGTGTCGAGCGCGCGCGGCACGTAGCCGACGTTGCTGGACTTCCGGGCCTTGTCGCGCACCGGCGCGTCCACCGGCGTCGACGCCCCCTGGAAGTGGTCGCCGACGAGCGTGTCGCCGCGGAAGCCGTCGTCGTAGCTGAACGAGCCGTCGTAGTCGGCGTCCAGCGGCTGGCCGTTCGAGGTCTCCCGACCCGGCACCTCGACGGCGTTGGCCTGCGGTCGCCACCCGGTTTCGGTGACGTTCTTCGTGTCGACGAGCGAGTACCCGGCGTTCTTCGCGCCCTCGATGAACACCTCCTCCTTGGCCGTCATCGGCGCCTGCTGGGTGTTCGTCAGTTCCTCGTTGAGCTGGTAGTAGGGGACGAGCTCCTCGTAGTCGATGGGCCAGTGGGGCTGGCCGTCGACGGCGTAGGGGTACGCCCGCGGGTGGTTCGCGAAGTAGTGTAGCGACGTGCCACCGACGGCTCCGACCTGCCAGATGAAGGCGTTCTGGTGGAGGTTCCGGAACCACGGCGCCCGCGAGTGGTCGGCGGGACCGACCCGGAGGTACCCCCACGTGGGGTCGTTCGCGTCGGCTTCACGGTGCGTGAACTGCTCGTCGAGCAGTTCGCCGTCGAGGTCGTCCGGGTCGGTGCTCACCGTACCGCCCGCGTCGGCGTGGGGTTCGGGCCACTTCTCGTTGCCGTGCCACGGGCCGCCCTCGAGCAGGAGGACGTCCAGGCCGTGGTCGCTGGCGAGTCTCCACGCAGCCGCCGGGCCGTCGGCACCGGCCCCCACGACGACGACGTCGGGGTCTTCCATCAGCGGTCACCTCCGACGCCCTCGACGACGTCGTCGCCCGTGAGGTCGCTCGGAAGGTTCAACTCGTCTGCGTCCGGGTCATCGAAGCCGCCGTCGACGGCGTGTCGCCAGTCGGCGGCGTACCCCGGAGCGGGGCCAGGGTAGTCCGTCTGGTCGCGGCTCTGGACTTCGCCCGCGGGGGTCGTGAGAGAGCGGTCGTTGGGGGTGTCCGTCTTCGTCTCCCCGTAGCCGGACCACTCGGTGTAGTAACCGAACCCGTGGAGGCCGTTGAGGGCCATCACGACGTACTTCAGGATGCCGACGTCCGGCACCATCGGCGAGAGCAACTCGTCGAGTCGGTCGAGGACGCCACCGTCGACGATGGTCCAGAGGCATCGGAGACGGTCTTCGCGCGAGAGCTGGACGAAGGTACCACCGGCGGGGAACGTTTCGTCGCCCCGCGAGACCGCGTCCTCGTTCTCGCCGCGGGCGACGAACTCGGCGGCGACGACGTCGAACACGAGGGTGAACGCCGATGCGTACGGGTAGTTCCGTAACACTCGATGGGTCGTCTCGTTCGCCGTCTCGACGAGGAGTTCGAACTCGGCGGGGCCCTCCTCCGTGTCGTCGAGGTCGTCGAAGGACGTCACGAACCGCTCGACCGGCCCGAACGTGAGATGCTCTTCGAGCGCCTCGCCGTCGGTGTCGAGGTCGAGGAGACTGACGTCCGCGAGGTCCAACACGGCGTCCAGATCAGACCCCGGTCCCGTCGTGTCGAGTTCGGTCTCGAACATACTCCGGGGCATCTCTGCGTCCGACGAGAGATCGAGTTTCTCGGACACCATCTCGGCGCGGATCTCCTGGAAGTGGTTGAAGTCCCAGATGAGGAACTTCTCCAGTTCGACATCGAGACCGCCAGGAACGTGCTCCGGTCCAAGTTCCTCTTCCAGTCCCGGCGTCCGCGGGAGGATCGCGTCGACGATCGCTCGGTACGTGTCGGCGGTGTGGGGGTCGCTCGGAAGCGGGTCGGCGAGCGCTGCCTGTGCGTCCTCCATCGTCGCGCCCGACATCGACAGCGCGGCGAGACCCCCGACGCTGCCGAGGACGCTCCGACGGGAAAGCTCGTAGTCGCTATCATCGTTCATGTGTTTCTCCATGCCACGGGGATGATAAACAATCTCAAGGTAGAAAATATTTTAGGCCGAGAAGGAATGAAACCATTCGAAGGCGATACGGTACGCCTCTTTCGGCTCTCCCCCGTCCGCGGCAACCAGGTCGAGGTCGTCGCGTATCGTCTCGTCTTTCGAAAGGGACCGTAGTGGCCGTACCAGAGCTTAGCAACGCCGTAACTCGTTCGTACCGTTTCGACGCGCAGTCCAGTTCTGAACTGTACTCGGCGGTCGCGTTCCGAGACCCGGACGCCGTGACGGACTTATCGACACGCTAACCCGAGAACAACCGTTTGCCGTTCGCGAACGGCCAGGGGTTATCTTATCCGTCGACTGCGGAGGAACGATCGCATCGTGACGGCCGAACCCAGTTCGGTCGACCGAGCAAGCCGAGGCACCGTTCGACGAACGCCAATCGTTCCCCGATCCGAGCCGCCCAACATGGACAACACGACGCATCTACTCAAAGAAACGCTGACCGTCGTAACGATGTTCACGACGTTCATAAACACCATCGTCGAGTTTGCACAGGTAACGCGCGTACGAATCGTCATCGTGATCCTCCTGGCTTGCCTCCTCGGAGTGAACCTCCTCGTAACGGAGTGAGGACGAGGAGCGACAGCGACGCGCTCCCCGCGCCGGAGTAGGCACAGCGTCGTCTCCCCGCTTCGACGAGGCTACGCGGTACCGATGTCCGCTAACCAGATATTCCATCCCCGAGCCCTGAGTACCGTCACGTTCGGCTGACGTTTCGTTCGAACTCCTGTATCGCGTCGTCGCTGCCGGCGACGAGCGCGTCGTCGCCAGCCTCGATCGTCGTGTGTTCGTCGGTGTGGACGGTGCCGTCGCGCGAGATGCCGACCACGGTCCACCCCCGTTCGGGCGTACGACGGGCGTCGGCCAGCGAATCGCCGACGAACGGCGCCGCGTCGGCCCGTATCAGTCGTATTTGGCCGACGGGGTCCACGACCCGTTCGCCGTGAACCTCCCCCGCGACCAGGCGTGCACACACGCGCTGGACGGAGAGAACGTAGTCGGCACCGGCTCTGAACGCCTCCGACGTTTTGTCGGCGTCGGTCACACGTGCGAGAATCTCCACGTCGTCCGAGAGCGACCGAGCTATCGCTATGGTCAACAGCGCGGTCGCGTCGTCGTCGACGGTGACGACCAGTGCGGATGCGTCCTCGATACTGGCCGTCTGGAGTGTTTCCGGTTCGGTGACGTCACCGACGACGTCGGGGTTCGCACTCTCGGATTCGTCGATGGTCGTGACGGACACGTCCGTCGAGAGCGCGTCGAGTGCTGCCGTCCCACCCTCGCCGAGTCCAGCGATTACCACCCGAGAGTGCGCCGAGGCGCGCGGCGTCCGGACGCCCGTCATCTCGCTCGTGACCTCGGTTATCGAGTTCTGCGGGCCGGCGACGACCAGTACGGTGTTGGGCGTGAGCCGTTCGTCGGGCGAGGGCGACAGGCGCAACTCGCCGCCGAACCATCCGGCGACCAGCGTCAAGTTCGGATGATTCGCGAGCGGCGACTCTCGCAGTCGGACGCCGTGGAGCGGGCTATTCCGTCGGACGATTATCTCGCGGATGGTAACCGGGTCGGCGGTGGTCGACACGTCGACCGTGACTGGCGTCGTCGCCTTCTCGGCGAGGCGCCGACCGATGAGTGCGTGCGGGGCGGCGATTCGGTCGACGCCGATTTCGGCGAGCGCTGCCTTGCGGCGCGTCGAGGCCGTGAAGCTGATGACCCGCAACTCCTCGTTCGCTTCCAACGCCGTCAGGACGATACTCGCGGTGCTGTCGCCGGCGTCGGTGATGAGCAGGTTGGCCTTCTCGATGCTGGCACGGTCGAGGTCCGAGCGCTCCTCGGGGTCGCCGTTGATGACCTGGTAACCGTCGTCCGAGAGCCGCTTCGCTTCGCCCTCGTCGGACTCGATGAGGACGTAGTCCACGTCCAGTTCTTCGAGTTCATCGAGCAGGACGCCGGTGTCGCGCTGATACTCCGCGATGACGACGTGGTCGTTCTTTATCGAGAGGCGGTCGTCGAGGTTGAGCGGCGTCCGCTCGAACAGCGGGATGACGAGAATGCGTAACGTGACGAACCCGATAGCGACGCCGGTGACCTGCATCGTCACCATCAGCAGATTCATCGCTGGCGTCGACCACGCCGCGTCCGCACCGTACCCCGTCGTCGTCATCGTCTCCGTGACAGTCTGGAGCGAGCGGAAAATCGACTGAGGGCGATTTTCGAGCGTTCGCATTCCAACGTTGTAGACGACCGTGTAGACGAGGATGATCGAGACGAGCCCGACCGCGTAGACGAGAATCAGTCGCTGTCGACGAGAGAGGTCCCGGGGGTGTAGCCCCTCTGTATCTCGGAGTTCGCGCATTGGATGGCTCCTACGCCGCTATCGTTGACTCCGTTCGCCCACTAAACCATCGGTATCTCGAACGACTTACGGGCGAGCGAGCAACACGGACGTGTCGACCGAGCGGACGACCCGGTCGGTCGTACTCCCGAGAAGGCGTTCTTTCAGGCCCGACCGACCGGTCGCCTCCATGACGACGAGGTCGACGTCGTGCTCGGAACGGTACTCGACGATCGCGTCGTGCGGAAACCCTTCGAGGATGGCCCGCTCGGACGCGACGTCGGCTCCCCTGGCCTTCGTTTCCGCCTCGCCGAGTATCTCGTTCGCGTCCTCTTCCAGCGTCTGGGTGAGGTCGTCTGCGACGTTTCCGACGCAGGACCGGACGTCTCCGTCCCGACGTCGATCACGTGCAGGAAGTGCACCGTCGCGTCCTGCTGCGCTGCGATCGCTACTCCCTGTTCTACCGCCGCATCGCTCGCAGCACTCCCGTCGGTCGGAATCAGTACGTCGTCGTACACGGGTTCGGTTACGTCGCCACGGACAAAAGTCCGGGCCCGTCACCGGTCGGGCGGTAGGACCGCTACTGCGTCAGTCCGAGGGCTCCGTCATCTGTTCCTTGTCGAGCGGGTCTTCGATGTCGCCGGTGACCGACTCCAGGAGGTCGGTCACGGTCACGAGGCCGACGACCTCGCCGTTCTCGATGACGAGCGCGAGCTCCTGGTTCTCGGCCTGGAACTGGTCGATGGCGTCGCTCACGTCCGTGTCTGGCGAGAGCGTCATCGGCGGCGCTGCCAGTTCGGTGAAGTCGACGTCGCCCTCGGCCAACTTCTCGCGGTGGCGGGCGAGAATCGGGAAGTAGACGATGCCGTGGAAGTCGGTCAGGTCCTCGCCGACCAGCGGATACCGGGTCTGGGGAGACTCCTCCATCCGTCGGAAGTTCTCCTCGTCGTCGACCTCCGTGGAGAGCGCGACGATGTCCTCCGCCGGAATCATCATCTCCTCGACGGGTTGCTCGCCGATCTGAAGGGCGTTCATCACTTCCTCGCGGCGTTCGTCGGACAGCTCGCCTTCCTCGAGAACCGAGCCGAGGCGATTTCTGAGGTCGGCTCGCGACTCGATGGCCTCCTCTTCGGTTTCGAGCCACTTCCCGGTCATCTCGATGCCGAAGAGCCCCAGCGTCGCCTTCGCCACCCAGTCGCCGACTTTGATGAGTGGCGAGATGATGTAGTTGAACCAGTACAGCGGCGCGGCCCCGTACCGACAGACCATCCGGGACCGTTCGACGCCCAGGTACGTCGGCGTCTGCTCGCCGTGCGTCAGGTGCACGAGGTTGATGATGAGGAAGGCGATGATCGCCCCGCCGCCGAGGGCCGCCACCGCCGTGTTCGCGAACAGCGGTTCGAACATGGCGGCCAGCGCGGGTTCGGCGACGATACCGACCGCGATACTCGACGCGGTGATTCCCACCTGGCAGGTCGTCAGGTAGATCTCCAGGTTCTGGGTCATCTCCCAGGCGCGCTCCAGCGAAGGGGAGTCGCCGACGAACTCCTCTTCGGTGAACTGGCGGGCGCGAGTCAGCGCGAACTCGATCGCCACGAAGAACGCGTTCGCCAGTATGAGGCCGATACCACCGAGTAATCGAATCCAAATCTCGATCGAGTCCATCGTCCCGGCAGTGACCTTCGAGCGTCAAATTATTGGTGGTATATTACCGACGTGAGACGCATCGATTTCGTGATGCGCCCGTTTGGGTACCAGTACCACTGCGGTCGGCAGACGACGTTTATAATCGCCAGGACCGAGTACCGCTAGTCGAATGGCTCGCGACGCTCCGAGGGTCGAGGACTTCTCGATGACGGTAGTACAGCGTGATCGGGGCGTATTGGCTCTCATAATCTTCGTCGTCCTGTTCGCGCAAGTGCTGCTCTATCCCGGGGTTACGGATCTGGTCGCGACGCTGGGTGCGACGACGGGACTCGACGCCAGCGCGTGGTTTCTCGCCGCGGAGTTCGTGGGCTTCGTTCTCTTCGCCGGCTTCTGGGGGGTGCTGAGCGACCGGACCGGCCGTCGCGTTCCGTTCATCGTCGTCGGAGCGATCGGCGGGGCCGCGGGCTACTTCGCTCTCGCGTCGCTGGGCCCGCGTCACCACGTCGGCTTCGAGACGCTCCTCTTCCTGCGCTTCCTGCAGGGAGCGGCCACCATCGGTGCGTTCTCTCTCGCCATGACCATGCTGATGGACCTGGAGGGCGGCCACGGTCAGAACATGGGGGCAGCGGGCATCGCTATCGGACTGGGAACTGCCCTCGGTGCGCCGCTCGGCGGTCTACTCTACGAGCGAGGGACCGTCGTCCCGCTCTGGGTGGCGGGCGGTGCCCTCCTGCTCGCTGGCGTGCTGGCGACGCGAGTCGTCGACCGGGCACCGTCCGAAGGACGTACGGGACTCCGCGAGGTCGTCCAGCGCCTCCGGACGACGCCGGCACTGGGCTTTCCCTACGCGTTCGGGTTCGTGGATCGACTCACGGCCGGCTTCTTCGCGCTCGTCGGCACGGTCTACTTCCGCGATACGTTCTCGCTCGACGCGGCGGGAGCCGGAATCATGCTCGGACTGTTCTTCGCCCCCTTCGCGCTCCTCCAGTACCCGCTGGGCGTTCTCTCCGACCGGGTCGGTCGAAAGATCCCGGTGACGCTCGGCTCGCTCTGTTACGGGGCCGTCGTCGTCGCAGTGTATCTAGCGCCGACCGTCTGGCTCGCTGGCGGTGCGATGGTACTGCTGGGCGTGTTCGGTGCCCTCGTCTCGCCGGCGACGATGGCACTGGTTTCCGACCTCGCGAGCGACGCCAATCGGGGCGTCGCGATGGGCGGTTTCAACGTCTTCGGCAACCTCGGCTTCCTCGCCGGGTTCGTCGTCGGCAGCGTCGTCACCACCTCCTTCGGCTACGGTGCCGCGTTCGTGACGGCCGGAGTCCTCGAAGCCGGCATCGTCGTCGTGACGCTCCCGGCGTTCCTCCGGCTGGACCTCCCCCAGTCACCGACGTTCAGCGAGCGATGAGCAGCGCCGGAGAGAGACGGCTGCCGGCGGTTCCCCGACACCTGTTCGCCCGGCGGGAACGGGAGTCGATCGCTTCGCCGGACCGGCGTTCGGATGCCGCGACACGCGAGACGACGATGACGGGAACCGGCCGAAGGGCATACGAGGGCGGCTCTGCTCACCCGAACCGTGGACGACATCCCTCGTCGCGAATTCGGTACGCTGCTCGCCGCTTCGCTGGGAATCACCGCCGGCTGTAGTAATCTCATGACCTCAACCCAACCGACGTCGAACGCCACGGAGAGTACGCCAGCAAACGAGCCGAACGGGGCGGGAAACATCACGGTCGTCACGACGACCGAAGAACTCCAGGCGGCTTTCGACGACCTTTCGCGGGGTGACACGATACGCATCACCGACGAGAACGCGCCCTATCGGACCACCAGTTGGCTCGATATCGACGTCGACGGCGTGACGGTCGTCGGTCCGGGGGTGCAGACGCTCGTCAAACCGGATACGCGGGCAAACGTCGGTGGAATCCGGATCGGTCACCACGAACGCTGCCGGGAGATCGACGTTCGCGGTGTCGGCTATCACGGCAATCGGGACAACCAAGGCAGTAGCGCCGAGCGACTCCACGGAATCAGCGTCCGGAACGCCGAGAACGTGACGATTACGCGGAATCAGATTCGGGAGACGCATCCGCGGAAACACGGCAACGGCGGGAGCGGCATCAGCGTCACGCCGCGCTGCTCGGACGTGCGCATCTTCAACAACCAGATTCACGAGTTCGGTGACCGGGGCATCCAGCTCGGTGGGAAACGGCTCATGGCGTTCGGGAACGTCGTCACGAACGGCCTCGACCGACCGATCGCCTGCGACCTCTGGTATCCCGACGGGAAGAACCGTACCGCACAGAGCGTCTCCATCTTCGGCAACCTCGTCGGTAACAGCGTCGAGGGGAGCCTCATCGGCGTCGCTCGGAACACCCCGACCGCCTCGAACAAGGGATACGTCAACGTCTTCGGCAACGTCGGGTTCGGCTCGCACAAGTCGTTCTGTCACGTTCGGGGCCCCAAAGCGCTCCAGAACATCAGCATCCAGAACAACGTGAGCCTGCAGAAGACCGCCGGACTGCACACCGAGCAGACGACCGAGTTCGCGGGCATCGCCGTCGACGTCGCGAAGGGACGGAACCTCGCCATCAGGAACAACGAACTCTACGATTACAGCGGCCACGGCATCCACATCGACAGCGACGTCGAAGACGTCACCGTCCAGCAGAACAGCGTCATCAGGCCGGGACTAACGGGTATCCGGCTCGTCGACGCGACCAACGGATTGGTCGACGGCAACCTCGTAACGGAGCCGAGCGAGGCCGGGATTCGTCTCAAGCAAACGGCCAATCTCGCTCTCAGAGGAAACTACGTCGAACGGGCGGGGACGTACGGAATCGAAACGAGCGGCGCACGATCCAGTGGGTCGGGCAACGACGTCGCGATCAACTACGTCGTGGCTAACGACCGGCGATCCGATGGGAATCTCCCCGCGATTCTCGTGCGCGACGTCGGGACGCGCGTGCGGGGCAACACGGTCCGGGGAACCGCGGGGCCAGCGATCGCCGAGGCCGACGGCGCAGCGAGGAACCTCTACGAGAACAACTGGGCGGACGACACCGAGCCCTGGCAGATATCGGCTCCCTCCTCGCAGGTACGGAACCACACGCCGGCACTGGGGGTTCATCGAAATCTCTCGCCTCCCTCCGGTAGTAACGAGATCGCCGTCGAGTTCGACAAGCCGTACGCTCGCTCACCGCGACTCGCGTTCGGACGCGGCCGGACGGCGGTGCAGGACGTCGCGTACGAAACCGACTCCGGCGGGAACTACGTCGGTGCGACGATAACCACCGAGGGAAGCGACCCGACGCTCGACGTCTTCGTGGACGCCACCTGACGAACTCGCTTCACGGCGGCGGGCGTTGTAACGCCGAACGACTTCGACTGCCGAGTCCCGTACTCGGTTCTGTTATTCAGGCGCGTTCGAGGTGAAAAATATCAGGGTTCGCGCGTACTACTCGGGAAGGAAGCTGTCACGTCCATCGTGGAGCACGCTGTCGATTCTATCGGCGTGCTGGACCAGGATCGTTCCGAGAATGCTCATCACCAAGACGTAACCGACGGCGAACGCCGGAATCACCGACCGGAGCGTCTCCGTTCCCGACCCGGCAGCCAACGCCGCGATGACGAGCGAGAACTCCCCTCGCGGGACCAGGCCGAGTCCGACGCGGAGCGACCGCGTCCCGTCGAGGTCGTACACTCGACCGGAGAGTGTACCGCTCGCGACCTTCCCGACGGTCGTCAGGACGACGGCACCCGCGAGCAAGGGCACGACGTCACCGAGCACCGTCACGTCGGTCGTCAATCCGATCGCGAAGAAGAACACTGCAGCGAAGAAGTCCCGTGTCGGAGCGACGACGTCCTCTATGCGTCCGGTGTGGTCGGTGTTGCTGAACGCCGTCCCGACGAAGAACGCTGCGACGGCTTCGCTCAACCCGACAGCCAGTGCGACGCCGGCGACGAGCGTCGTCGTTCCGAGGATGCGAAGCAGGAAGAGTTCGTCCGACGGGACGTCGAACGCTCGCTCCACCGTCTCGGCTCCGTACCACGCAACGATCGTCAGGATGCCGAGGAAGCCGAACGCCGTGCCGACGGCGGTCAACGCACCCACGACGGAACCGCCGCCGAGGACCACCGCGGACAACAACGCGAGATATATCGCGATGAGGATGTCCTCGAACACTAACGTCCCGAGTATCGGACTGCTCTCCGGGTTCGCGATCCAGCCGTTCTCCGTCAGCGACTTCGTGATGACGGCGCTCGAGGAGATGTACACGATTCCCGCGACGAACGACGTCTCGACTATCGAGAACCCGAACGCGAGGCCGAGAGCGATTCCCAACCCGAAGTTGACGAGAAAGTCGACGGTCCCGGCCTTCACGATTCGCGTTCGGTCGTTCAGGAGTTGCGAGATGCTGAACTCGAGGCCGAGAAAGAAAAGCAGGAAGACGATACCGAGTTCGGAGAGGACGTCGATGAACTCGCGATCCTCGACGAGCGTGAGCGATATCCCGGCGACTGACGACGGTTCGTTCGGACCGATGAGGATGCCGACGAGTATGTAGGCGGGGATGACGGAGAGACCGATTCGGTTGGCCAACGTGCCGGCGATGGCGATACCGGTGAGCGCGATTCCGACTTCGAGCAACAACACCTCCGCCATTCTCAGGCGTCTTGGTCGTCGACTCGTTCGGCGAGATCGGAGAACGCCTGCTGTTCGTCCCGCATCCCGAGCGTAACGAGAACGTCGTCCGCTCGGATGACCGTGTCCGGTTGTGGATTACCGATGGTCTCGTCGCCGCGTTGAATCGCGAGGACGGACACGCCGGTTCGCTCGCGGATGTTCGCCGCCTGGAGTGATTGCCCGACTAACGTCGACGCAGGGTCGATCTCGACCCACTCGATAATCGCTTCCCCCATGGGAACCTGAATCTCGTCCATCTCGACGGGCTGGAAGTACGCACCTTCGAGAATCGACCCTAGCTGACGGGCTCGTTTCCCGGGAAGGGCGAACAGCTTCTGGCTGTCCGCGTTCTCCTCCGGACGGAGATAGACCTCGCGTTTACCATCGTGATGGAGAATGACGATCAACCGCGAGTCTCCATCGAGTTCGAGTTCGAACTTGTGCCCGACTCCCGGAACCTCCGTCTCGTAAATCGTCATAGAAAATACAGCGAGCCGAAAAACGATAAACGTCATGTGTTCGCGCGACCGCTCGCCCGACGTCCCCCCGCGTACCCGACGTTTTCGCTGCGAACCGCGGTTCCGCTCCTGACTTCGAAGTTCGGAGACCGATTCTCGACGAGGGCGATTTAAGTCCGACCGCGCCGACATGGTAGTGATGAGCTTCGAGACTATCTCCCTACGTCTCGAGAAAGCAGACGTCCACCGGATCATCACCGAGGACGTAGAGGGGCTTCGTTCGAAGAGAGTCGACGATTCCATCGAATATCGGGGTAACGATGGAATGCTTCTCGCCGTTCTCTCCGATATCGATTCCAACGACGGTGCGGAGTCGACGTTGCGATATCAGACGTCTATACTTACGCCGCCGCTCGCTCACGGACGGACCAAAGCACGCGAAATCCGCGACGCCGTTGCCGAGTACAGAAAATCTCGGTAGAACGTAACCGTAGCTGTCGCTTTCCTCTCGAAGAGCCTTCGACCGCCACGATACAAGTGGCTGACGAACGCCCTGTACACGAAGGCCCTACCCCGAAAGGGCGAGTTGCTCCCGAGGACCCTGGTCCTCGAAATCAGAAGACAAGCTAACACACACCTCGATGAGGCGTATCGCCGAATTCAGGGACTGTACTTGGGCGATTGTACCTCGACCGTGTCTGCGACGTTATCCAATTGTTCCCCGATCGTCGCATAGAGATCGTCTAACGTCACGATCCCCGTCAGTTTGTCATCGTCGTCGACGACGGGGATCCGGCGAACGTTGTGCTCACCGATCGTCCGGGAAATCTCGATCGCTTCTTCGTCTTCGTGAAGCGTCACTGGGTCCTCGGTCATGACCGACTGTACTGATTTGTCCCCGACGTCTCCTCCCTCGTTGACGGCTAACGCCACGTCTCTGTCCGTGACGATGCCGACCGGCTCGTCATCTTCGACGACGACGATTGCCCCGACGTTCTCCGAACGGAGTCTGTCGACGATGTCACTCACCTGCGTGTCCGGCTCTGCCGTTACTACGTTCTCGGGTCCGAGGTCACCTACAGGCATGACACGAGAAGCCACGCCACGAGCAGGGGTAAAGATTTTGACCACCCGTATCGGTCGTGACGTATAATATTCGTCATGTGGGAGCGTGTGCCTTTATCGGCTCCGAACGTTCCCGTCCGGAATCGGCGTCCGTCCAAGCGAAAGGCGGGCGTCGTCCGCAAAACCCCTGGTTAGCAACGACCCCTCGGTCCCGGCGCAACTCGTCCCGACGCTCGTCCGGAACGAACGAGTCGAGGTAGCGGTTCTCGGTTCTGTTCCAAAACCGTGCCGAGGGAACCTTCGAACGTCGCTTGCGCGAGGAGAGACGAGTCGGGATTCGTCGAGACTCGTCCGCTTGCATCGTCGACGTTCCGCCGACCCGGTGGGGTTGGAGCCAGCACCGGTGAGTGTTGTTCAGAGAGGCACGCTTATACGAGGTCTGGCCAAACGAGGGAGCATGTCGAACGACGCTCGCGTCACCGTCTGGAACGAGTACGTCCACGAGCAGGAGAACGAGACGGTCGCCGAGATATACCCCGACGGTATTCACGCCGTCGTCGCCGATGCGCTCCGCGAGGGCGGGTTCGACGTCGAGACCGCAACGTTACACGAGCCCGAACACGGACTCTCAGAGGAGGTCCTCGACGAGACCGACGTCCTCACGTGGTGGGGGCACGCCGCCCACGACGAGGTCGACGACGCGATCGTCGAGCGGGTGAAGGCCCGCGTCCTCGATGGAATGGGCCTCGTCGTGATGCACTCCGGACACTTCTCCAAGATATTTCGTGAACTGATGGGGACTAGCTGTGCGTTGAAGTGGCGTGAAGCCGCCGAGACCGAGCGGCTCTGGGTGACGAACCCCGCCCACCCCATTGCCGACGGCATCGACGAGTACTTCGAAGTTCCCGACGCAGAGATGTACGGCGAGCACTTCGACATTCCCGAACCCGACTCGCTCGTCTTCACCTCCTGGTTCGAGGGAGGCGAGGTGTTCCGGTCGGGATGTTGCTACTTTCGCGGCGAGGGTCGAATCTTCTACTTCCGACCAGGTCACGAAGCGTATCCCGTCTATCATCAAGACGAGATCCGACAGGTGCTCCGCAACGCCTGCGAGTGGGCCACGCCGAACGAGGACGGACCAACGGTCGTCCGCGGGAACCACACCGCTATCGAGGACATCGACGCTTCGGACGACCGGACAGTCCACTGACCCGGTCGTCGACGAAAGCTGTCTCCCCGTCTTCCGACGCTCCCGGCGGACGGGAAACCGAAAGCGGCCAGCAATACCGGACATCGCCTCGGCAGCGATCGGAACGGTCAGCGTCCGGAGTCCCCGTTTCGTACACGTGCGTCGGGGTCGAATCCCTGCTCCGCAGACACGGGTTCGCCGTACTACTGTCTGAGAATCCCACAACTACTATACCGTCCGGAAGGATACCTCTCACACCTCCCATGGAGCAGGAATTAGGTCCTCTCGCTCGAGAACTGTCGTTGCCGTATTACGAAGATGCCCTCCCGGCCCACGACAGGTTCCACGCCAATCGAGTCCGGAATCTGTCGCTTCGTCTGGCAGACGAGTGTGGGAGAACCGTCGATAGAGACGTTCTTTCCGCAGCGGCGTGGCTACACGACATCGGTCGGCCACGAGAGAGATCGGGGGAGATCGAAAATCACGACGAGTGGGCCACGGGAGAGGCAGAGGATCTTCTCGCGACCGAAGCGGTGACACCCGACCAAATCGATGAGGTCAAACACTGCATCCGAACGCACAGTATTCGGTCCAGCTCCCCGGAGCCGGAGACGCCCGAGGCCCAATTACTCTTCGACGCGGATAAGCTGGAAGCCACTGGAGCCCGCGGTATCGTTCGTCTGGCCTGTATCGTCGGCGAGAGATCGGGGAGGGCGGGCGAGAAATACGCAGTAATCGACGATTCGTCAGCTTCCGGAACGGCTCCATCGGACCGACCAGACATCACTCTCCTTCGGGATTGGGCCAGAGAGCGGCTGGACATGCTGTACACGTCACCCGGACGTCGCCTCGGAGAGTCCCGATGGAGTTTCATGGACGAGTTCTTCGCGCAGTTCGACAGTGAAATAGGGGTCGGAGGGGAGGGATAACACGTCTCGGCTGCTCTGTTTCGTTCCTGAGAGACGAACCGTCGTGGGAATCGCTAGTGCAGTTCTCCCGGACAGACGGAGGGCACAGTCAGGACCGTGGACGATGCAGGCGAGCGTGGGGTCCCGGAACTGCTTCCACCACCGCCGTGACCGTACACGCGCACCGTCGTTCGCTTGCGGTTGGAACTGGCTCCCACCGTTGGCGAACCAGCCGTCCGATCCGTCTCACGGACTACGCGACTGCGTCGCCGGAGTAGCCGAGAGCCCTCGTCCCACGGTAGAAACCGCACGTAATCGTCTGGCAGAAGCGTTTCGCCCCCTCGGCCGTTCCGGACCCCTCTATCGACCCTCTTCCAGGGTTCCCGGATCGAGCGGGTTCGCGGCGTCCCGGTACCGCGCGACGGTCTCGTCGGCCCACCGTTGGACGGCCGGATCATCGGTGTCGAGCGACGCCTGGAGAACGCCGTTCTCGTCGCGCAGCAGGAGGTGGACGACGTCGTCGGCGACGGTCACCGCGAGCGGAATCTCCTCCTCGCAGATCCGTACTTCCGCGTCGTCGGTCTGGAGCAGTGAGGCGAGTCGACGACGGAGTCTGGAGTCCTCGGCGAGTGCGTCGAGGACGTTCCGGGAGAAGACGCCCTGGAAGGTCTGCTCGCCGGCGGTCGTTCGCTCTTCGACGACGGTGAGACTCTGTACGTTGAACGCGTGGGAGAACACGCGGACGTCGTCGGCGTCGCGGATGAGATCGAGGACGCGCTGCACCGGAGCGTTCGGCCGCGTCTGGCTCGGCACCGTGATGGTCGCGGCTGCGAGATGCCGGAGGTCGAAATCCAGCGCGTCGGCCGGCAGATACTCCACGACATCCCGGAGTTTCGCTTCGACTTCGAAGATGTCGAGCATCTCCGCGAATCCGTCCGCGACGAGCGCACCCGTCGGCGTCGCGACGTACTCGCCGTCGTTCCGTTCGATCCAGGAACGCTCCTCGAAGTCGTGGAGGATGCGACCGATCGTCGCTTGCGAGGCGTCGGTGGCGTCTGCGAGTTCGCGACGCGTCCGTGCGTCCTCCGAGAGGACCGTGAGTACCGTGACCCGATTGGGTGAGAGTGCGAGAAACTCGATGTCCGACAGTTCCTCTTCCATGTCGGTCCTGGTCGCCGACGAGGGAAACCGTTTTCGCACGTTAAAAATCTTTCATGGTGCGCAATCCACCAGCAACGAGTCGTATTTTATCGGCGACAGCGTTTTTCTTACTGCGAAAGATTTACTGAACGGAACTTTAAGGCCGACCGCCCTATGTGGAACTAAGATGATCCGAGCTACCGATACGACGGCCCGACCCGGCTGTCTCGAAACCGTCGAGGTGATTCCGTAAGATGATCGGGCGTCGCACGCTCGCGTTCTTCGCGGCGACGAGTATCCTCTTCGGTGGGACGTTCGTCGCGACGAAGGCCGGTCTCGACTACCTCCCGCCGCTCCTGTTCGTCGCACTACGGTACGACATCGCGACGGTTGCAGTCGCGCTCTACGCGGTTTACGCCATCCCGCGGAAGCAACTCGTACCGCGGACCGCTGGCGACGTCGCGAGTATCCTCGCAACCGGTGTCTTCGCCATCGGCCTGACGAACGCCCTGCTGTTCGTCGGCCAGCAGTACGCGACCAGCGCAGTGGGGGCGATCATGTTCAGCCTCAACCCGATTCTGACGCCGGTGTTCGCCGCGATCCTCCTCGCGGACGAACGGCTCTCGACGCGGGAGGCGGCCGGGATGGTGCTCGCTCTCGCCGGCGTCGTGCTCGTCGTGAATCCCGACCCGGGAAACCTGACCGGCGGCCTCGTCGGCAAGTCGATCCTGTTCGCCGGGGCGGTGAGCGGCGCGCTCGGGAGCGTCCTCATTCGGCGAGCCGACAGCACCGTCTCGAGCACCGTCCGGACCGCCTGGGCGCTCCCCATCGCTGCCGCCCTCACGCACGGTCTGAGTTGGTGGCGCGGCGAGTCGGCCGCGTCGGTCGTCTGGACGTCGGAAGCCCTGTTCGCCCTCGCGTACGTCGGACTCTTCGCCGGCGCGATCGCGTACGTCGCCTACTTCGGTCTCATCGACGAAGCGGGCGCGATCCGCGCCAACCTCGCCTTCTACGTCGTTCCGGTCGTCGCCAGTCTCGGTGGCTGGGCGCTCCTCGGAGAGGTGATTTCGGGACTCACCGTCGCGGGCTTCCTGACGATCCTCCTCGGGTTCGTCGTGCTCGGGAGCGACTCCATCGACGTCCGCGACGTCCTCCCTACATTCACGGCCGAGGGTGGGGACGACGCCGCGGCGTCGATGTCGGAGCGCTCGAGAACGCCCGAACAGTCCTGAGACCGTCCATCTCCTCTGTCGCTGGCACTCCGCACGAGTCACGCTCACGCCAAGTGGTCGCGTTCCGTGCGAGCGGAGGAGACTCGGGTCGGCGGTCGTTCGGACCGATGAACGTTCGGTCGGTTCCGTCCGCGTTCGACGCGCCGTCGTTCGACCCACCGGTGCGTCGAAGCCGGTCGCGATACTCGTCCGACGGGAGGACCGTGCAATCCAGAATCGCTGGTAGGAGCGCCAGCGAGCCTGCCGTCGCCACCGGGATGGCGCGAGAATCGCATCTCCGTTCGTGCGTGAGCGAGTCGGTGGTCGCTACGTATTTCGCAGTGCAGTTGCGATAGCTTCCAGTTCTGCCTTCCTGAAGGGTCGTGCAGTACGTTCAGGAGTGTCGTCGTCTAACTCTCCGACTTTCCAGAGGATGCCCGCCCGCATCTGTGGCTTGGACGGCAGACTGTTCGTGTCGATATCGTAGCTCACGGCGGTACAGATGGCAGCGAGGGCTTCTTTCGTGAAGGCCGTCGATTCGACGCGTTCGTGTCTGCCCACCGCCTGCCGAATTTCGTTTCGAAGTTCGTCGACAGTTCGTGTCATAGCGGTAGTGCGATAGGACTCGTTGTGTATATTCTGATTCGGTCGCTCTCACCCCCGGAAGGCCGGCCGAAACGGCGCTACTGGAGACGAATCCGCCAGCTTCGCGCCTCAGCTCGTCGAAGATTGTCCACACGACGTCTCGCCAGAACCGGGAGTGGCTCTCCTCGGGAAACGCCGATATTCATCCGGAGAACGTCGGAGGTACGTCGTTCGCTCTCGCGTCCGCCTCGCGGCGTCGTCGGGAGTTCGTTCGGTACAAGGAACGGGCACACGTAACAGCGGAGACGGGTCAGTCGGGGGAGGCGGTGCGTCGTCCGACGACGACCGCAAAACGAGACGGAGAGAACGAAAAATCGCTGGCCGATGCGAACGGACGACAGGATGAAGCGTCTGGCCGGAGTATTCCGACCAAGGGGGACGCGCGGGTGAAGTCAGCGGGTAAAATCGATACGTCGTACCCGTATCGATTTCGAGCGAACTCACCGACGGTGGTTTCGGTACTACCTCGCGAGCGCTGGAACCTGATACGTCACGACCAATTACAATGAGTAGAGAAAACCAGAAGCAAACGTTGGAAGCTCGAACCATCGACGGAGTCGATACGCTGGTCAACACGGACGCGGGAGAGATTTTTATCGACCTTCCGGCCTCGAATCCTCGCTACATTCGCGTTCAGGAGGGCGACCGTATACAGGAAGGCGACGTCAGCACGAAGACGACGGCCGAAATGGCTGCGTCGGGGCTCACGAACTGGCGCATCGAGTCCATCACGCCCGAGACCGTAACGGGGACGGATATCGACAGTGGTGAAACGCGGGAGTGGGATCGAGAACGACTGATCCAACGTCTCTGTGGCGGCGAGTTCAGCGCAGAGCTGACGACGTTCGATAGGGTAAGCGTAACTGAAATCGAAGAGTGGCGCGGAAGACGCTCCGTCGGAGACACCGAGGAAGTGAAACCGTACGTGATCGCAATCGCGTACGGAAACAACGGCGAGAAGTTCACCCAACTTTACGCTGCGACCGAGACTGGTAACTGGGATTCGATAGAAATGGTACAACAGGACTCCCACATCCAGAACTTCAGCGACGAGTTGCGGGAACGCTTCGACGATGCCGTGCAAAAGACTCTCGAAGTCGAACAGCAGTATCACTGAACGACAGCGTCCCTACTCGCAGCCTGTGCCGTTCGAGCGGCGGAGATCCGGAACTTTCCGCTTCCGGTTACACCGTCGAAACCAGCAGTAGTAGACGAGTCCCTGCTGGAGACGGAAAGCCCGTTCAACCAGTGGCCTCGTTGGGACTCCCCCGGTCCTGCTTACGCCGGAGAGTTCCCGTCGCTGTGAGTGACCGGACGACTCGTCGTAACGAATGGGGAGGACTCGGTCACGGTCCTGGCTCGTCAGTGACCGAGAGGAAGTGCTGATCGTTCGACGCCCGTGAGGAATGCGTATGCTTGCTTTGGGGACTGGTGTTCGGCCTGAAGAGTGTCGATCTCACAGTCGGCGTAGAAGTCGAGGAGCGTCGACTCAGAGGGGAACCGGAGGAGACACCGCCAGAAGGTCCGATCGGCTCGACCCAACAGGACGACGGCATCGTGGGCGTGGACTGTCTGCACGAATCGAGCGAGATCGCCAGTCACGCGAGCGCCCCAGCGGACGCTGTACTGGACACGGTCATCACGGACGGTTCGTTGGGAGACGGCTTCGACTTCGGGGTCGGTTTCGAGGCGCTCTGCGAGCGCCTCGCGCTCGGGCCCGTACACCCAAAATCTCGGGAGGATGCCCGTCTCGGTCTCGCCGAGCGTCGCGAATTCGAGATAGGTTGCTGGGCCGAGTGAGAGTGGGCGAGCAAGGTCGAGTTCCTGCATCGGTAGTTGGACCCGGTACATACTGTCCCCCTCGTAAGCTGGAAAGCGAGTAACACGGACAAGTACTGTGGTTGCACTGTCATCCCGAAGACTCCCGTCGCTCGACGCATCGCCAGCAGTGACCGAGCTGGTTCGAACGACCCGACCGACTGAGCGATTCGAAACCCGTGTGAAGGTGTCAGCACGACTGGATTCGGTCTGGTCGTCGTCATCCGGTAGCAGCGGACAGCGAGGTTGTACTGACTCTCGGGTCCAACGCTCCGTACCGTCTCTCGTCCTCCATAACCGTCGCACGTGAGTACGGAAGTGCGTACGACGCGGTCGAGGACCTCCGCGAACAGGGGGCTCTCGCGCACCGGGGAGGACAGCGCCGACTCGACGTGCTGTTACTCCTTCTTCACCTACTCGAATTTTGGTGTTAATGCGGCGTCTCTGAAGAGTCAGGGCGAGTAGAGAAAGCGAACGCTCCGCTAACGGGCCGAGTAACGGTTCCGTGTGGTTCCGGGGCCACAGATTGACGGGGCCGATCGTAGCCCCGATACGGTGGGGATCAGTGGAGATGGTGGCGACCCAGCGCGAGACACCGAGCCATCTCTATCGTTAGTACAACGTTCTAATCGAAGGACGCTCGGTCGACCTTGCTCGTTCCGAACCGTGGATTTTCGAGGGAGAACCGACACTCGCTGGCGGACACGTATTAGCCGTAGTACTGAACAGCATCGGAGCTACGCAACAGATATCCAAAATTAGCTAACAGTTTTAGGGTTGCTGTCCCAAACTGCCTGCGATGGCGTTTAGTGAACTCGTTAACAGCGAACGGGTGAATGCCGTCGTGGGATGGGCAATGATAGCGATAGTTGCGCTGGGGGCAGCCGAAAGTCTTCTCACGACGGCCACACTCTGGGGCGGACTCTCACTGTTTATCGTCGCTGTGGCTTCGTTACCAGCACTGACAACCCGTAATTGGAAGGAGATGGTGTCGTGGCCAGTCTTGTCCGTGGCTGCCGTGGCCGTGGTTGCCAGGGCAATCGACGTCTTCTCCGAAATCGCGGGATACGTTGCCATCGCGTCGCTCGCACTCGTTATCGTCGTCGAAGTCGACGTGTTTACGCCCGTCGAACTGAGCAACCGGTTCGCCGTCGTTTTTGCGGTTCTAACGACCATGGCAATAGAAGCGCTCTGGATCGTTGCCCAGTTTTTCTCTGATACGTGGCTCGGGACTCGGTTCCTGCGTTCGCAAACCGAACTCCAAGAGGACATTGTCATCGTCACCGTCGTTGGATTCGCCGTCGGTGGGGTCTTCTACTGGTACTTTACGCGATTCGAGCCTGTCGGAGCCGTCGACCGACCGGCGAATCACGCGAGGACACGATGACTCTAGGCGACACGTTGGGATTGTCGGATTCCCAAGAATGGTTTCTTGTACGCGCCCTGCAGGTAGCGCTAGGAGGGATACTCGTTTTCGGCTTAGTGACGGGACAACTGTCGATGGCCGTATCGTCAGGTGTTGCACTCATTGTGACGCTCTTGCCGGCTTTGCTTCGCCGGGAGTACGGATACACGATGGACGCCGGACTGGTCCTTTGGATCACCGTTGCGATGATCCTTCACACGGCCGGCACGCTGAGATTCTATGCACGATACCAGTGGTACGACGAGGTGACGCACACGGTTTCGGCGACGATTATCGCTGGAGTCGGTTACGCCTCTTTCCGCGCCCTAGAAATTCATTCCGATGACATCGATGTCACGTCAGAGTTTCGGGCAGTGTTCATCGTCGTGTTCGTCCTCGCCGCAGGTATTTTCTGGGAGGTCCTAGAGTTCGCCGCTGGTGAACTGGTTCCCGTCTACGGAATCGACGACATAGTCACCGACCTGATATTCAACGCAGTCGGTGCGCTACTCGTGGCGATCTGGGGGACCGGCTACGTGAGTGGTCTCGTGGGGTTCTTCAGAAAACAGCTGCGGTCAACGTGACTCGAGGGGCGTTCACTTCCGGATTCCGCTTCTATCGCGGTGCAAATAGTACGTACAATCGTTTTTGATATCGTCCTCGCAGTTCCACGGTAGTCCGATTCCGCTCGAACGTGACGATGCGTACGGGGTCGTCGCATTAGTAGGTCTCGCTGGTCTTGGTCATCATCTACTTCCGAGGGGGAATCGTAGAGCAAGGGGGTTTCCGGAAGAGATTCGATGACTACCGAGAGTTCAGCGACTGGCGCGGACGAATCGAGCAGCACTCGTCGTACGTTCGTACGCGCAGTTACCCTGACGGCTGTCGGAGCGGACGCAGTACTGAATCAGCCGTTGACCTTCGACGAGGAGAATCAGCTTCGACCTCCGGACGGCGGTCGGCCCGAACCGGTCGCCGACGTGCCGGAGAACGTCACCCGACCGTGGATCGGCAACCAGTTCTGGAGCAATCGGTTGCAGGATTGGCGACTCCACGACGGCCGCATCGAATGTCGGCGAGGCGATTCGGAGCTTCCGGTTCGCACCGTCGGCGTTCTCACGCGCGAGGTCGTTCGCGAGAATGCGCCGGGCCACATCAGCGTCACAGCCGGAATCGTCAATACCGATCAGAGCACTAACGGTACGTCGCAGGAGGGGTTCTGCGGGCTCCTGCTCGGTGTCAATCAGTCGCTCGACTACCGCGCCGCGGCACTGGCACAACAGTGTTCGGGGACCGGCGGTGGCTTCCTGTGCACGTTCGGACGCGACGGCATCGCTCACTTCCGCGAACACACGAGCACGAATTCTCCCCTTGGCTTCGCCGAACTGTCATCCGAACGACGCACGCCGAGCGAGGCGTCAGCGGGGTTCGCTCCCGGTCGACGAGTTCGTCTCGACGTCGACATCGTTCCCGTAGCTGAGGACCGGTTCGACGTCCGACTCGTCGCGCGCGACGACGAAAACGGGGACGTGCTCTCGGAAGCCGTTCGCCGCAACGTTCCCGAATCGGACCTGCTCGGGAGTATCGCGCTCGTTTCCTCGCCGGGCCACGCCGGGACGCGCTGGTGGTTTCGCGACCTCCGAATGGGAGGCGAGAAAATCGGCCGGTTTCCCGATCGGACGTTCGGACCGATCGCCGGGGCGCTCTACTCGCTGAACGGGTCAGTGCTCAAGCTTTCCGCCCAGTTCATGCCACTCGGTGCAAGCCAGCCGCAAACGGCGGAACTTCAGTACCGTCACGTCGATACCGACCACACGTGGACGACTGCCGGGACCGCAGACATAGGGGCTGGATACACGGCGCTGTTTCGCGTCGAGGACTGGGACTCCGCGCGGAACTGGGAGTATCGCGTCGTCTATCGGGACCGAAGCGGGGACCGGACGACGTACGCAGGACGGATACGGGCGGACCCGGAAACGCGCGGCGGCGACTGTTCGATCGGGCTGTTGGGCTGTGTCGTGCCAACCGTTCGAGGCTTCCAACGCGGTCGAAAACGGCGTGCCGCCAGCAGCGACGTCGAACAGATCACTCAGAAGCAGGCCAGCAAATTCGGCCGTTACACGCCCGACAACTTCTACTTTCCGCACGCGGAACTGGTGCGGAACGTTCGAAGGCAAGACCCCGACCTCCTCGTCTTCTCCGGGGACCAGTACTACCAGAACAATCCGATGACCGGATTGGACGATACGGATCCGACGCTGGACTACCTGTACAAGTGGTATCTCTGGATGTGGGCGTTTCGAGGATTGACACGTAACAGGCCGACAGTGGTGCTCACCGACGACCACGACGTGTACCAGTCGAACCTCTGGGGTGCGAAGGGCAAGAGCGTCCCCTTCAACCGCTATCGCCGCGGCGGATACGCCGGTACCAGCGAGTTCATCAACCTCGTCATCCGAACGCAGTGCTGTCACAACCCCGACCCGTACGATCCGACGCCGGTTCGAAGGGGAATTTCGGTCTACTACGGCGCGTTTCGATACGGTGGCGTCGACTTCGCGATCGTAGAAAGCCGCAAGTTCAAATCACCGCCAAAGAAATCCGGCGCCCGGCAGTTGCTCGGGAGACGACAGCGACGATTCCTGCACGAGTGGGGAACCCGTCTCGCCAGTAGTCCAGCGCGAGTGTGTCTCACGCAGGCGCCGTTTGCATGCATAGAGACGACGCCGGACGGACGGCCGAACAAGGATCTCGACTCCAATGGCTTTCCGAAAGGGGGTCGTGACGCTGCCCTCAAGCTCTTGCGGGACGCCGGTGCGCTCGTACTGTCGGGAGACCGTCACCTCTCCACGTTAGTTCGTCACGGTATCGACACCCACACGGACGGCGTCGTCGAGTTCACCGGTCCCGCAGGCGGGACGCTCTTCCAGCGCTGGTTCGAACCAGCCCAACCGCTCCCACAGAGCACCGATAGTCCAAATACGGGACGCTTCACGGACGCGTTCGGAAACAAGATTCGCGTACTGGCGGCCGCAAATCCAACGATTTCGTACGAGCGGTTCCGAAAGCGAGTCGACGGCCGGACGCGGAGTATCGGCGACCGAACGTGGAAGCGGGAGGGATACGGACTCGTCCGTGCCGACCACGACGCCGAACGATTCACCATCGAATGTTGGCCGTGGAACGAGGATCCGACCGCTCCGAACGCCGAACAGTTCCCCGGATGGCCCGTCCAGCTTTCGTTCGACGACCTCGCCAGTGGGAAGTCAGCTCCTCACCACTGACGCCTGTGAATTAAAAGTACCCCCGTCATCGAATGGGCGCTGGGTCGGGCAACAGAGCCGAAGAGCACGGATTACACCCAGTTGCTCGGGCGGCAAAGCGAGTATCGTGTAGCTGCGGTCGATATCGGCGCACGTGACTGGCTCACCGAGAAAACGATAGCCGAACTGAATCTGCCAGCGGAAGGGTGTTCGTACTCGGTATCCACCGAGATGGCTCGTACATCGGTTCTCCCCGGCCAGAAACAGAGACGAAACCAGGCGACACCCTCGTCCTCTACGGCCAACGAGACCGCCTCGAGGAGCTTTCGGACCGTCGAACAGGCGATACGATGGCTCGGGGAGATGCTGTCGAAGAAATTCCGCCTAGATCGAGACGAGGGGCCGAGGGGCCGCTTCCGTCTAGCAGAAAACTGACCAGCAGTAGTTGTCTTGCAGGAAAGAGAGGGTAACCAGCACAGCGTGTAGGTGCTAAAGAACGGGACGCCCGAGGCGCCTGGAGCGTCTAGACGGACGCTGTAAGGCCACCATCGACGCGGATATTCTGTCCGGTGATGTAGCTCGAGGCATCGGAGAGAAGATATGCGACTGTATCGGCAATCTCAGCGGTTCGTGCCGGTCGTCCCTGTTCGAAGCCACCGTCACGGTCCTCTTCGGGCCCACCTGGCGCTTGCATCACGCCACCGAGCGTCAAGAACGTTCCAACAACAAGTTTCCCAGTTGCTTCGTCCGAGTTCGTTTCGCTCATCGTCGGCGCCTAAATCGCTGTACCTATTCGAGTACGCTCCGGCTCATCAAGACGACATCTGCTGAAGGTATCCGCTCTATCTCGCAGGACGATGGCCGCCGTTTGCTTTCTGAACCGAACTGAGGAACATAGGATTGCGCTCTCGGTCAGTACACGGACTGTAGTGCATATCGTGTTCAAAACTTCGTGCGTTAATCCGTCATCCTCGCGAGTCACACGGGCGCGGGAGGCCATCTCGATCAGGAAACACGATTCGAAGAATCCACCACTGGTCGTCACCCATTGTCGCAAGAAACGATGAGCCGACGTAGTGACTCGACACGGCGGGACGGAGAGAGCGAATCGATTCCGATGCGAACGATCGACGATGCGGCGTACGGAAAACCGCCGACGAGCCGGATCAGGCGTCGGCTCACTCGGGCGAAACGGTGGATTCAACTCGATGCCGACCGCTGGCTCGTCACCGGTTTCCTGTTGGGTCTGAGTTTTCTCGTGATTGTCCTCGTTGGTTCGTTTGGGCCGGTTCCCGTTCAGTCGTTTCTCACCGAGGGCATCTCGCCGGGGGCTGTCCTCGTCGAGCTTCTCAAGGCGATCGTCTCGGTTGTCGTGATCGTTCTCTCGATCAACCAACTCGTCTTGTCACCTGGACTTGGGCCCGTCGGTGAGCAACAGGACCGGTACGAACAGACGATGGAGTTGCGGGAGAAAATCGAAGAGCACACGGGGACTCGAACGAGTCCCTCCTCGCCGGCACGCTTTCTGTACGTCCTCATGGAAGCGATCGTCCACCAGGCAGAGCAGCTTCGTGAGGTGACCGCCACGTCAGATAATCAACTGCTCCACGAGCAAACGAGTATGTTCACCGAGTCCGTTATCACCGAAGCGACAAGTGTCGCTGCATTGTTAGCGGACAGCCGCTTCGGACGATTCGAGGTGACGTCCGCAGCGTTGCGGTTCGCGATATCCGGAAAAGTTCGAACCCTACGTGACGTCCGTCAAACGCACGAACAGACGCTCTCCTCGACTGAGGCTGAGGTGTTCGACGAGATGGAGGAACTCCTCGAACTTTTCGCCGTTGCTCGCGAATATCTAAAAACCGTCTACATCCGTTCAGAGTACATCGGGCTCTCGGAAGGACTGCTCTATACCGGGTTACCATCGATCGTTCTGACGTACTGTGCCGCCCAAATCTACGCACCCACGATCTTCGCCGGCCAATTTTTTGGCATCGAACATCAACTGCTGTTCGTGAGCGGGGCGGTAACGGTCGCGCTCACTCCAATTATCCTTCTGATTGCATACGTATTTCGCCTGGCAGCGATGTCCCGATCGACGCTTTTCATCGGACCGTTTGCCGCCCAATCGGCCAATAACCGTGAGACGAAGTAGAACGGCGCGCTGACCGAGCCTAGGCGTTTTCGAGGGTCCGAGAACAGCGGGCTAGGGCTCGCTGAGCCAGCGCTACTGTCCGTTATACAAAGCGAAATCCGTCAAGCTTCGGAAGGTTGCCCCCGTGAACTCGCTCTCACCCATCTCGCTCATACCCTCGACAGACCTGACCGTTCGATGCGGTACGTTCAAAGATCGATAGATGCCACTACTTCGTGTTCTCTTCCATCAGCCGGTGGCCGAGTGATCGTAACGTTATCGACAGTGAAGTCCCACTCGAAATCGTAGTCCAGCAGGAACGAAACGATGTCGCGAGTCCTCTCATCGTCGACGCTGAGCGCGAAACCCACGTGCGGAAACCACCGCTGCGGTTCGTAAAATGGCACTGACGCCGTTCCCAACTCCTCAACCGCCCGTACGACATCGGTGTGGAGTGCCGTGAGTTTGGGGGATTTGGCGACCGGGAGCCAGACGTGGTTTCCGGGGAAGATTCCGATACCATCTGTATGAACGGAAAACGGAGAGTGGTCTTCCGCAGCCTCCGTAACGGCGGCTTCGATGGTCGCTATATTGACCTCGTCGTCCAGAGCGTACAGGGTAAAGTGCGGAAATGGATTGACATACCGGTCGATACCGAATTCATCCACTAACTCGTCCCAGATCGATTCGACGGTGCTGAAATACGGGTCGGGAAGCGTGGGTCCAATGATGGTAGGCACAGTTCAAAACCTCCAGGAATCTATAAAAATATTTTCCTCCTGTCAGTCCGGGAAGCAATTCGCACACATACCTGACCGTTGTTTTAGCGCAGAGAGGGTCGAACTAGCGGGAGTTCAACAGAGCCAACGGACGACAACCGACGGCACAGTCTCTCGATTGCCCTAGAACGAAGGCACTCTCTCGCTCGATCCGGAGAGTTCTCTCGTGACGAACGAACTCGGATCACGGCAATGCGGACATCTTGTCGGAGGCAAGACCGAATTTCACCGAACCAACCAGTTCATAACTAAGCGAACGGCGCGTCTCCTACTACTACCCGTCACAGCGCGGGGGAAACACCATGACGACAGCCGAAGACAACGAATCCGTCGCCCGACGGATTTTCGAAGAGGTCTGGCAGAATCACAACTACGACGTCATCGACGAGGTCGTCACCGAGGACTACGTCCTCCACGACCCATCGATGCCGGAAGACACCGAGTGGCCCAGTGGCCGTGAGGGCTATCGGATGATGGCCGAGATGGGTGCGGACATCATCGACGGGCCGATCGAGATCGAACAGATCATCCCGGCAGGGGACGACGTTGTGGTCCGCTGGAAGCAGACCGGCACTCACGTCGGAGAGATGGGGAACATCGAGCCCTCGAACGAAGAAGTGACCATCACCGGCATCGAAATCGATCGCTTCGAGGATGGCAAGCTCGCCGAAACCTGGCAGGAGGTCAATATGATGGGAATGCTCATGCAAATCGGGGCGATTCCGGAGGATCTCTTCGGTGAGGAGATGCCAACGGAAAGCTGACCGGGAAACAAACAGTACACGCCCGATTTGGTGCGGTCCGCTCAGGACTTGCTGCCCCACCCGAACGAGAGCCAACCCCCGTCCGGGTGGAGGATTTCGCCGGTCATGAAGTGCTCCTTCTCTGCGAGGAACGCCGCGCAATTCGCGACTTCTTCGGGGGTACCGAACCGGCCGAGCGGGGTTCGGTCGATGACGTCCTGCTCGTCGAAGCCGATCTGGTCCTGCGCATCGTCGACCATTTCGGTCCGGATGTAGCCCGGCGAGATGGCGTTGACCTGGATGTCGTGTTCGGCCCATTCGACGGCCAAGCAGCGGGTGAGGTTGTTGATCCCGCCCTTCGACGTGTTGTAGGGGGTTCGGCCGGTCTGGCCCTGTTCTCCCATCATGCTGGAGACGTTGATGATGCTCCCGCCGGTGCCCTGTTCGATCATCTGCCTTCCGGCCAGTTGTGCGCCGCTGAAGGCGCCCGTCAGGTTGACGTCAATGACCTGTTGCCAATCGGAAAGCGACATCTCCTCCGCCGGGCCGCGAATGTTGATGCCCGCGTTGTTCACCCATACGTCGAGTGAACCGTACTTTTCGACGGTTTGGTCGACGAGCGCGCCGAGCGAGTCGGCGTCCGTAACGTCGGCTTCGATGGGGACGACGGACTCAGTCCCGGTTTCGTCCGCGATTTTGTCCGCGCCCTCCGCCGCTCGATCCTGCGAGCGCGAATTGACGACGACGTTCGCACCGCGGGACGCAAACTCCCGCGCGATTGCGAAACCGATACCGCTGCTCGATCCCGTTACGACGGCGGTCTGGTCGTGCAACGTACTGGTCACAGAGGGGGGCTATCGCGCCGCGGTTTTATTATTCCGATTTGCCGGCGATATTTTCACGTCAATTCGCGAGAATCGTCGGAAGTCGTGGGGATAATCGTTGAAGAATAGGGCAACCGGTCGGTGAACACGATAACGGGGTGGTCGAAGTCGAAGACTATTTTCTGTGCGGCGTCGCCAACGAGCGCTTTTCCGGTCGGAGACCACCGGCGTCCGGTGATATCGACGTGGTCGCAGCCGTACCCCTCGGCGGCGTCGAGGATTTTCTCTCCCTTAATGTCGAGGAAGCCCGTCACCTGGTACTCGACGTCGAGGTCCGAGAGCACCTCGTCACCGACGTCGCGGGCGAAATTGCGCCGCTTCCGAGATCGATGGCCGACCACGAAGACGAATTACCCGACGACCGGCCGTCGGCATAACGAATCTTTCGAAGTGCTCACTGATACCCTCTCGTCGGCCTCATCGCCTACGGAAACGACGCGTCGACGACGTCGTTCGTCAGCGTTCCGACGCCATCGTACGTTATCTCGACGGTTTCGCCCGGTTCGACGAGACCGGGATTCGCCGGGCTACCGAACGCGATACAGTCGCCCGGACGGAGAGTGAACCGCTCCGAGAGATGCGCGACGAGTTCGTACGGGTCGAACAGCATCAGCTCCGTGTTCGCCTCCTGCCGTTTTTCGCCGCCGACGTACGTCTCCATGTCGATGTTCGTCGGGGTGACATCGGTTTCGATCCACGGCCCGAGCGGTGCAGAGCCGTCGAACGCTTTTCGCGCGGTGCGGCCGACCTGGTCGAGCGCGTCGACGTCGTTCATGACGGTGTACCCGCGAACTACCTCGGGCACCTCCTCGGGTGTCACGTCCCGACACCGCTCATCGATGACGGCCGCCAGTTCGCCGGCGTACGTGAGTTCGTCAGTCCACGACGGATACGAAATCGACTGGCCGTCCGCGACGATACTCGCCGGGGGCTTGATGAAGAAGTCCGGCTCCTCCGGACGTTCGTACTCCATCTGTTCGAGCGTCTCGGCGTAGTTGCGGCCGACGCAGTAGAGTGCACTCGGTTCGCAAGGCGGGAGAAGCCGACCATCGACACCGACCTCGTAGATACCATCGGTGGCGTAAATGGTGCCTTCGTCGTACCTGCCGGCAACGGGGCCGTCCGGAGTGAGCAATCGTGCAAACCGCATACGCTTGTCTGCCACGCTCCGGCGCAAAAACCCAGTGATTGCGCTCCAGCGCACGTAAAGGCTCACACTGGGCCCTACTTCGACGACGACGTCACCAGTTCCTCACGGCATTCTACTGGTGAACTCCGGTCGTATACCGACTGTAGCTGACGTGTCAATCGGTGCTCGACGACGGCCCATATGCAATGATAGTCCGGCCGAACCGCCCCGACCACGCTTCCGGGTTAAACGAGCAACTCGTTGACGATAGCGAGCGTCTCGAAGTGAGCGAGACTGCTGTCCGATGCGGTCGGGAAGCAGTATTTCGGGTCGACCGACCAGCCTGCGCTACACTATTGTGGCTGCCGTGCCTTCCCTTGTACACGATGACCAACGACCCAGGTCCGAACGGGCCGAGTTCTAATACTCCTCACTCGGTCCGTTCACGGCACGTCCCCGGAAGTGCTGCCGCTGACCGTTTCGAGTTCGATTCCAACGTCGAGGAAACCGATCCCCATCACCACATCGCGATCCTCTACGAGACTCCTCAACAACAGTTCGCCGCCGTAGTGCCGTACATCCGCGATGGCCTCGAACGCGGCGACCGGTGTCTCTATATCTACGATGACAACGACAGAGAGGCGGTCGAGGCGGCGATGCGCGAAGCGGGCATCGACGTCGATGCTGCCGTCGCGTCCGGCGATCTCTCCTTTCACTCGAAAGACGACTCTTTCCTACAGGATGGCGATTTCGAGCCGGACGACACCATCGACTTCGCAACCGAGACCATCCGTGAGGCGACCGAGGAGGACGGCTACGACGCCGTTCGCATAACCGGCGAAATGACGTTCGTGCTCGACGGTGATCACGACGTCGAACAGATGATCGAGTACGAACACGCGCTCAACGACGTGTTCGGAACGCGACCCGTTCTCGGCATCTGCCAATACAACGTCACGCATTTCGACCCCGAAATACTCAATCAGATCATCCGTGCCCATCCCAATCTCGTCTACGACGGCACGGTCAGACGAAACTTCTACTACCTCCCGTCCGAGGAGATCACCGGCGGGGAGCACTCGCCCACTGACCAGTCGGTACAGTCGCTGCTCGATCGAGTGACGGCGTACGAGCAGCTCCAGCGGCGCGAACAGGGATTGAGCGCGCTCAGTGACGCGACACAGGAGTTGATGCAGCTCGACGCCGGTAACATCACCGGCCGGATCGGCGACATCGTCCGGGAGGTGCTCGACGTCACGTTCGCCTCGGTCTGGGTGTACGACGAAACGACCGGGGAACTCGAACTACAGAGCGGCAGTACCAGGGACTACCAGACCGCCACTACTCTCGCCGACCGTTACGAAGAGCGTGCGTGGCAAGCGTTCGTCACGGGACAAACCGAAGTGCTCGACAAACTGTCACCCGACATCAGCGCTGACCCATCGCAACACCAACTCCAGAGCGGGATTGTCGTCCCGTTTGGCAGACACGGTGTCTTCTGTGCCGGGTCGATTCATCCAAACGTTTTCGACGACCCGACGGTCGAGATGGCGAACACCGTCGGGGCAAACATCGAAACCGCTCTGGACCGCGCCGACCGTGAACGGACAGTGGAAGAGCGGAACGAGAAACTGGAACGACTTAACCGTATCAATCAGGTCATCCGGGAGATCGGCGAAGCACTGGTAGAAGCCGATACGCGGGACGATATCCAAGAGATGGTTTGTGAACGGCTCGCGGCGGCCGACCCGTACCGATTCGTCTGGATCGGCGAACGAGACGTAGAGACCGACACCGTCACGCCACGGGCATCGGCAGGCGGCCACGACGGATATCTCGACGGCGTCACTATCACGACGGATGAGAACGGGCCCACTGAACGAGGGCCAATCAGCACGGCGCTGCAAACGCAGACGGTACAACACGTCCAGGACGTACTGATTGACCCGGCGGTCAAACCGTGGCGAGAAGCGACGCTCGCGCATGGCTTCCGCTCGTGTATCAGCGTCCCGCTCGTCTACGAACAAACGTCCTACGGCGTTTTGACACTGTATTCGGGCGAACCGAACGCCATCGACGAGATGGAACGAGACGTACTGGCGGAACTCGGCGAAACTATCGCTCATTCCATCGATGCTGCAGAGACCAGAGAAACGCTGCAGACGGATACCGTCACCGAGCTGACGTTGAGTGTGCAGGAGTTAGACGACGTCCTCGGTTGTCTCGCTCGCGAGGTCGGCTGTGAAATCGAGTTCGACGGACTCGTCCAGAGCGATGGCCCGGTCCATCACTTCTTTACGACCCGAGACACCGACCCGGACGCAGTGGTGGCGAGTGGTAGCCAGATTGACGGAATCACTGACACAGAGCTTATCAGTCGCGACGAGACTCATTGCACCTTCGAGGCGACCGTTACCGAGCCGACGCTCGCCTCGCGCGTCGTCGACCAGCAGGCTGTCCTCCAATCGTTCACGATCACCGACGAGACCAGTACGCTCGTCGTCGACCTCCCGCCCACTACCGAGGTCCGTGAGTTCGTCGAAATGGTTCGGTCGGTCTACCCCGGAACCGACCTCGTGACACGCCATACGCGAAACCGGTCCATTGCATCACAGCAAGATTTGCGCGACACGCTCGATGACCGGCTGACTGACCGTCAACGGGAGATTCTGGAGATGGCCTACTTGAGCGACTTCTTCGAATCCCCACGTACGCGAACCGGCAACGAACTCTCTACGGCACTGGATATCTCTCAGCCGACGTTCGCGCACCACCTTCGAGAGGCCCAGCGCAAACTCTGTGAACTCGTGTTCGAGAACGCATGAGAACGTCCGCCGTTCGGCCGCTGGCACTGTTCCGTATGCTCCGTCCCACTGGCGTTGTTCCGTTTACCCGATTGACTCTAGATAGTGAGCCCCTCCCCGAGAGCAAGATTCAGATGCTAGAAGTAGCTCTTTTCCAAATAGCACCCACACAGTATAGGTATGATATTCGGGGCTAATGAAAAACCAAACTGTTCGAACTCCCTCCCCTCACTCTTTCTCGACGTATCCGTTCGTTCACCGTCGGTCGATCTCTCCTTTGACCAACTGCATCAGCACGCATGGAACTCACGAGATGAACGGGACATTCCCACCACGAGGACAGGGACCGCCGGCATCGAGACCAACGGGAGGTCAGCCACATCATGAGTAGTTCTAATTTCCTGACGCAGGCGTCGTTAGAGACGACTTTCGACGTTCTCGCAAAAACGTACCGACGGAGACTCCTCATGACACTGCTAGCGCACAGTTCACAGGACGACGACCAGTGGATTCCAGCCGAGGTTGTCGTATCGACCGAGGATATCGATCGACCGACGGTCTCCATGACACATGTACATCTGCCGAAACTCGAGGACATGGGGTTCATCGAATGGGACCGGGACGCCAACAAAGTACGAAAAGGCCCGCAGTTCGAGGAGGTTCGGCCACTGCTGCAGCTGTTAGATGACCACGCTGACGAATTTCCCGAAGGGTGACGTCGAGATACACTCGACGGGTGGGAGAGAACGGACGGCACAAGGATACACACGGTACCGTCTAGCTTCGAGTCAAGGACCGTATCGTGCAGGCGAGGCAGACCACGACGACGATTGCTGACGTGAGTCAGACGACGATTCGCCAGCATCTCCAGCAACTCGTCGACGTCGGTATCGTCGAAGAGGTCGTGCTTCTGAAAGACTGACGGCAAAACGACTTCCCATACAGGTTCTACGGACTCAGTGAGGACGGACACGCATTCCTCGACGACCACGGCCTACTGCGCGCCGAAGAAATGCTGTAAGACATCTATGACCGAGTTGAGAAGACCGACGCTATAAAGCGCTATCAAGCCGCGCCACGTCCCCAGTAATGAACGACCGCTGTTATCGACGACTCTCGTCTTTGGACGGAGGCGCAGTCCGATCATCTCCTTCCCCGAGTCTGCTACCTGTAAATTCCTCTTGGGGGTCGGGCGATTCGTCGAAATACGTCTCGGCGAGAATCACGAGTTAGCGGCGCTATAGGACGCTGAACACGACACACCCAAGAACTCTATCGGTTCAGGACCGATATACAGGAATCTTGACCGCCCCGTTCCCGATACGGGTAAATTTAAGTTACGACGAGTGTATCAATGATACATGGCACTTGAAACGATACTTCTCGCCAGTAGGCCCGGTGATGAAGGTCAGGGAACGAAACTTGCGCAGACGTTGGTCAATATTGCGAAGCCAGCAAACTCCCGTGTGGTGGTCGCCCAGGTGTTTACGGAAGAAGAATATGACAATACTATAACTAGTCTTGGGGTCGACGACGATCCCGAGATAACACCCGAAAGGATAGCAAACCAACACGGGACGTTCCGTGCCATCGTTGACCGGTTGGACTCCGAGGGACTCGATTACGAACTGAGTACTGCCACCGGACCACACGCTGACACCATCGTTGATCTCGCGGCTGACGCAGACCTCGTCATCATCGGTGGACAAAAACGGTCGCCGACCGGAAAAGCCATTTTTGGGTCGACGACGCAGGACGTGCTTCTCTCTGCACCTTGCCCGGTGGTGTTCGTCCGCCGAGAGTGAGCAGCGACGATCGTGCCGAGTGATCTCGTTTTAATCGTCGAAATCTCTCCCTTGCCTGGCGGAGAACGCCGGTGATATTCGAGTGCGTCGTCTTCGAGCGTCATTGGGTATCGCCTCGTCGTTGAGACAGCAGTCTTAATCGTCAGATGAACTAGTGCAGGTCGTTTCGCTACTTTGACCGGTCTTCGGGGCAGGTGTTACGATAACGCGAATAACGAATACCGTCGAGAGACACGTCAACCCTGCGAGTAGCAGCCAACTTGTTCGATACCCGATATTCTCCGCGATAAATCCAAAGGCCGGTGGCGCGAGAAGTGCACCGGACGTAAGTGCCAACTGACCGCCAGCGGTCGCGCCGCCCATTTTTTCGTTCGGAACGAGTGTCGCGAGACAGGAATAGTAGACGCCAGTGAAACCAAGAACAAAGAAACCGAGCGCTATGAACGTCGCTATCGCTACACCCTTCTGGTCAACGAAGGCGACCGCACCTAACATCGCTACACTTCCGAGGGACTGGAGAGCGAGAATCGCGCCGATACGTCGACGCGGGCTGCCCGGCAACGTATCGCTCAGCCAGCCTGAGACGATTCGACCGGCACTTCCGGACGCTTGCAGCCCGGCGAGAACGAGTCCACTGACTGCAACCGACAGGCCAACGGACTCGTTGAGGTAGATGATCGTATAGCCGACGGTGGTAAACAGCGCAGCACCGAGGAACCACCCCGCGAGACAGAGCGATCGATACGGTCGGTTCCGAAGCAGCACTCGGAAATTGGGAAACTCCGTCTCTCGGTTCACTGTTGCCGGGGTGTAGGAGATGGCGAAGATAACGGCAACTGCGAACGCGACCACAGCAGCGACGTAGAACCCGACTTCCCAAGATACGAGAGTGGCTACTTTCGTCAAGAGAACTGCACTGAGACCACTTCCGGCCGTGACACCGACCTGTTTGATGCCCGTGGCGAGGTTTTGCCGGCTGGACGGGACGTTGCCGAAGATTGCCTTGTTCGTGCCCGGCATCGCCGTCCCGTACAGCGCACCGAGGACGAAGACGCAACCCAATAGCGTCGCGTACGTCCCTGCCATGGGAACGAGGAGCGATCCCCCAGCGAGGCCGACGAGGCCTACGGTGAGTGTTCTGTGTTCGCCGTAGCGATCCGTGATCGCTCCGAGCGGGAGTAAAAACACCGCGTAGCCGAGGGTGAGCAACGTCACTACGAATCCAACCGTCGTTCCGGTAAGGCCGAATTCATCACGGAGAAACGGCGTGGCGGCGAACACGGCGTAGTAACAGATACTCGCGGCAAGCTGCCAGAGAAAGACGAGTGAGATCGTTCGATGCTGCTTCATGTGCGACGGTAATGGTCCGTTGAGCTACGGTCCTGCACGTGTTCACCAGATGAGGTGCGGCCAGACGAACGTGAACAGTATCCAGATCAGCGCCGTCAGTACTGCAGTCATAATAATATTGAGGATTATTCCGGTGCGCAACATGTGGCGCTGCTTGATGTACCCGCTGCCATAGACGATCGCGTTCGGGGGGGTCGCCACTGGTAACGCGAACGCGAAACTGGCGGCGATCGTTCCGGACACGGACAGGAAGATGGCCGTTTTGAAGTCCGTAAGACCGAGCGTGGCCGCGAAGACGCTTCCCAATCCGATGAGGATCGGAACGAGGATACTCGTCGTTGCAGTGTTCGAGGTCATCTCGGTCAGGAAAACGACGAGCAACACGACGACAGCAATGATGAGTATCACGGGCGTTCCAGTGAGTCCGCCGAACACCGTTTTCGCGATCCACTCCGTCGTTCCGGTATCCGCGAGCGCTCTCGCGAGAGCGATACCCCCACCGAACAGCAAGAGCGTCCCCCAGTCGATATCGACGAGTTCGTCCCAGTCCATGGTATCTGCCAGTACGAGCGCGGGAATCGCCATCACACCGACCATCACGTAGTAGAGGAGTCCCTGATGCCCTTCGAGACCGAAGATTGTCATCCCGCTACCGCCGAAGAGCGTGGTCATCCACACGTCCGGCAGGTACGCGTTCAGGAAACTCCCAAGCCCGCCCAGTATCCAGAGACCGGCCGTGGTCGCGAAGATAATCGCGACACGTCGACCTCGCGGGTCGAGACTGTCCTCCTCTTCGAGGTACGTTCGGGCCTGTTCCTGTGCATCGTCGACGTCGTCGATCTGCGGGGGATACAGGACGTACGTGAGGAGATACCAGACGATGGGGAGGGTGATGAAAACGACCGGGAGACCGATCAGCAGCCAGTCGACGAATCCGATCTCGTAGCCCAGGGTCGCGTTGAGCTGTCCGACGAGAACGGCGTTCGGGGGCGTTCCGATTATCGTTCCGACCCCACCGATGCTGGCAGCGTACGCCGTCCCGAGCATCATCCCGATCTGCATGTTCGTGAAGTCGTCCGCGGTTCCAGTCGCCCCACCGTCTGCGACCGCACTCGTGGACGTATCCTCAGAGGTCGATTCACCGACAGAGGCAACGGTTTCGCGGTTAAGAACCTGCGAGAGGACACCGACGGCGATGGGCGTCATCATCGCAGTCGTCGCCGTGTTCGAGACCCACATCGATAACCCCGCAGTGGAGATCATGACGGCTCCAATCAGGCGACGCGGTGAACTCCCCATCTTCGCCATCGTATACAACGCGATTCGTCGATCGATGTCGTACTTCTGGACGGCGTTCGCCAGCATGAACCCCGCCATAAAGAGGAATATGAGGTGATCTGCGAACCCGACGAGCGCTGTATCCATGTCGTCGTAGACTCCGGTGCCAGTGAGGAGAACTGGAATCGTCAGTGCAGTAACAGCGAGTGGAAGCGTTCCGGTCACCCATAGTGACCCGGCAAAGAACATCGTCGCGAGCGTGTACTGGCCAGCTATCGAGAGTCCCTCCGGTGTCGGTGCGAGCGCGATCAGTAACGCCCCGAGAGATGCAATACAGAATTTCCCCAATCGTTGTTGTACCTCGGTCAAATGCCGGTGTATCATTGATACACGCTACTTTCGAGTCATCGCTATTAATTATTATGGTCGGGAGCAAATTATGGCAGTATTCAGAAATTACGAATAATCGCTTTGATTTGTTCCTCATGGAGTTCTGTAGTATAAAGATCGAACAGAATCTGTCGCCGAGATAGGGAGAGGGCACGAGTTCCGTTTTCAAGCATCGAAAGGTGCGCCTGCATGAGATCGTCGGTTTCTCGTTCGACTTTCCGTTGCTCGTATCCGGCGGCGACCCGGAGAAGTCGCCAGGCCATCGGCGAAATTTCGTCTAGCGTCGTAGATTCGACCACCTCGGTGTCATCTGTCGCCAAATTCATCACCACCAATTTTTCCGCCGCTCACGAAATGAGATCTCGGCCGAGATCGAAAAAACGGGGCTTGGATCTCCATGTATTCGACCAATCTCCAGTAAGGACACCATCGGTTATAATGCTATCTGAGTTGGACACAAGGGACCAGTTCTGTAGATTTCGGTCGTTACACACCGTGTTTTCGTTGAGGGAGTTGCTTCGAATGCTGCGATATTTTCCAACGGTAAGGGCCTTTGCTACGAGGTGACGGAACGACATAAAAGAGGATTGTGAAACGAAGGTGTATACACCGCTATCACAGTTCGATCCTCCCACGTGCGCCCGTACGCTCACTGCACGCACAGGGCCGGTATCGACGATGCAACCGTGAACGGTTCGCTTGACGCTTTCCCGGCCGACAACGAAACTGACGAGAGCGCCAGAGGTCCGACACTGGTCGAGGGCGTCAACGAGGGGCTAGTCTACGTGTACGTTTCATCGTCGGAGGTAGCTACGCGTGGACACATATTCGACCCCCAGCAGGAGACACACTCGAAGTATAAAATCGACGTGGCCCACAGCTAAGTACGTCACTGGCGTATCTACGGTACTATGCCACGAGATACTCCGACGAGCGTTCTCGTCGTCGGTGCAACAGGAACACAGGGCGGCGCAGTCGTCGACCATCTCCTTGACGCCGACGAGGCGTTCGATGTCCACGGACTGACGCGCAATCCGGACAGCGACGACGCCCGGAACTTGGCCGACCGTGGTGTCACGGTGGAAGAAGGGGATCTGAAAGACAAAAGCTCGTTGAGGCCGATCGTAGAAGATGTTGACGCCGTCTTCGGAGTGACTAACTTCTGGGAAGCAGGATACGACGACGAAGTCCAAGAAGGGAAAAATCTAGCAGACGTCGTGGCCGACGCAGACGTCGAGTATTTCGTGTTCAGTTCCGTCGGCGGGGCCGAACGAGACACCGGTATCTCGCACTTCGACTCCAAGTACGAAATCGAGAAGCGAATCCGGGATCTCGACCTCCCCGCGACGATCGTCCGTCCGGTATTCTTCATGCAGAACTTCGAGGGGATGCGCGAGGATATCGAAAACGGAACGCTGGCGATGGCGCTCGCCGAGGGCGTTTCCCTCCAGATGATCGATGCGGACGATATCGGTGCGTTCGTCGCGCAGGCATTCACGAATCCGGATGCGTATCTCGGGGAGGCATTTGAACTCGCGGGTGACGAACACACTCTCGAGAGCGCAGCGGACATCTTCGCCGATGTTCTCGAGCGCGACGTGGAGGCCGATCACCTCTCCATCGAAAGCCTCCGCGAGCAGATGGGTGAGGAGTACGCCGTGATGTTCGAGTGGTTCAACGACCACGGGTACGAGGCCGACATCGACACGCTTCGGCGGAATCACGACGTCGATTTCACCCAACTTGAAGCGTATCTGCGTGAACACGATTGGGAGTAGCGACCGAGCGCAACCGTCCTCGATCCAGACGGTGGACCGTCCCTCCATCACGGGTCGTCGATGACGTTCTCGACAGCCGTCACGTAGTGGGCTGCCGAGACAAAAAGGGGGTCCTTGGCTGGATAGGGATGCCGCCAGAACTGCGAACGAACGAGCACGCCGTCCGTCTCCCGGATGTACTGCTCACCCCGCTCGTCGTCCGGTTGCATCGTACGATGCAGACAGTACGTCTCGACGAGTTCGTCCGAGATAGCACTCGGGAGAACACCGCTCTGGGTCTCCGACTGCGCCGTCACGGCTGGGAGGAGGTAACGCGCTGTCGTAGCTACGTTCGACCGTACGTCTTCGGGAACCTAACTGCTCGCTAGCGGACACGGCTTTCGTGCTTCTTGGAGAACGCGGATTCTGTTCGAGAGCAACCGAGACGGGTGTGTTTCGAGTCGCAACTGCAGCTCGGAGAGATAAGCAATGCTTAAATCATGCCAGTATCATTGAATCGCTGTGCCGAATTACGATCGTATTGAATCGGCGGCGAGAAGACGAAACCGGTGGTAACAGACCATGTCGGACGAGCAACGCGACGTAACCATCGGAATGCCCGTGGATAGGGAGTACGATTTCGAGGAGTACCACCAGACGGACGTTCCGAGGTACGTCCAGAACGAGGACGAACTCGACCGCATGCTGGCCGACATCCGCGTGCGGAGGGAAACCGGGAAACTACCCCGATTCCTGCTCGGCGGACCGACGGGATGCGGTAAGACGCACTGTGCGCGCTACCTGGCCTCTCACTTGGACGTTCCGCTCATCACCATCCAGGGAAAGTACAGCCTTCACGAGGCCGATTTGCTCGGCTCACCGGTTCTCGTCGACGACCGGACGATGTGGAACGACGGACCGCTCACCAAGGCGTTGCTCGCCAGCCGAGAGGGACCGGTCGTTCTCCTGCTCGACGAGGTGAACCGCGTCCGGCCCGAAGCCAAAGGCGTTCTGTTCAGCGCCCTCGACGACCGGGGGCGCGTGGAACTCGACGGTCGAGGCGGAGAGATCGTCCAGGGGGACCCGCAGAACCTGATCGTGATCGCGACGGTCAACCAGGGACCGGAGTACGTCACGGAGCGTCTCGACAGGGCCGAGCGCCGGCGCTTCGGTAACAAGTTCTCGATCACCTATCTCGGGCTGATCGACGTCGAGAAGGAAGCACGGCTGGTCTCCGATCAGACCCCCGTATCGTTGCCGTTGGCCACCGAGATCGTGAAGACGGCGAACGATATCCGCTCGCAAGCCCGCGACGAGAACGGATCGGCGATAAACGCCGGCGTCCCCACCGCGATGGTTCTCTCCTGGGCGCGCACCGCCTTCGCGTACCAGGATGCGGGTCTCGACGATCCGGCGGTCGAAGCGGCACGCGACGCCGTTCTCCGCCCGTTTTACGACGAGAACCACGCCGCGCGGGAACAGGCCGTGGAGATCGTGAAGGACCGACTCTCCGGGATACCCGTCGGGGGAGAGGCGGTCGAAGACTGGCTCGCCGACGAGCGAAGGGCGGTGAAGGGGAACGGGAGCGCGTAGCTTTCGTCCGGAGACGAACTCGAGACGACCACAATGGTGTTACGAGAAAGCGACACACTTCGAAATCTCCTGGAAACGCTCTCGAGCGTCCACACCGACGGCGAACGCCTCGACGTGGTGTTCGCCGACCGTTCGTCCGTCGTCGACGAGGACACGGTCGCCGTTTCGACCGACATCGACGCCGACGTGGAACTGTCCGAGGCGAACGAACTGCGGTTCGTCGTCGACGCGCTCAGCCACCACGCCTGGCGCATACGTACCGGAGCGCGCGACGGGTTCGAGGGGTTCGTGCGCGATTATCCGACGGCCCCGCACGTGGCCAGCGTCGTGCGGAGTCTGGTCGAGAACGTGTACGTCGACGAGCAGCGGACGAACGAGTTCAAGGGACTGCGACGAACCGTCGCGTTCAAAGCCGACGTCGTCATGGCCGACGACGACCGGCGGCCGCCGCTGGACGCGCTTCCCCGGGAGGCGGCGCTGGTCGAGGGGGTCTGTCAGCTCGCCCTGGCGGGGCGTGCGAAGGGAATCGCGTCGGTAGACGACGGGGTTCAGGCGTTCCTCGGCCGAACCCGCCGCCACCTCGTAGAAGCCAGGCGCGAACACGATGCGTCGCGACGACGGGAGCGGGCGCGTCGCGTGACCGACGCGCTCCTGTCACGGATCGCCGTCCCGAGAATCGCCGACGAGTACGCGAAGAACGCGACGTTTCCCACTGACTCCACTCTCGACGTTCGCCGCGTCCCGGGGGACGCGGTCGAACCGATAACCGCGCGCGCAGTTCTGGGCGACGCGCTGAGAGACGTCTCTTCGACCCTCGTTGCCGTCACCGTCCTGTTCGCCAGCGGGGTTCTCGGCGCGATACGCCGGCTCCTCGGGAAGCTCCGGATACTCGCTCTCCTGCGGTGGGCGGCCGAAACGTCCGGAGTACTCGGGGCGTGGCGCTGGCTACTCCGCACGTTCACCCCCGGACTCGTCGGTCGTTCCAACGATGAGGAGCAGCGCGAGGCGACTGCGGCCGCGCTGTACCGCCGACTCGCCGCGGCGGGACACTCCGCGGAGGGTTTCCTGACCGCCGAGGGAACGTTACCGCGCGACGTCGACCCCGAGACTGTTCGGCCGGAACGCATCGACGTCGACGCACTCCGCACGGTTTCGCCGGAGGCCCTCGAAAAGCTCGACCACGCCGACCTCTCCGAACTGGACTACCCCTCTCGGGACGGAGACGAACTCGAATCGGGCGACGGCGCGGAGCGTGAGACCGCTGCGACCGTGGACGCGACGACGGACGTGGCGGACGAGGGCACGGCCGCTGACTGGTACCGGTGTAGCGACCGTTCGTACGGACGGCCGGACGCGAACACTGTGCAACGGTGGCGTGACCTGGAGCGGACGGAACGACTCGCGGCGAACGACGTCACGGCGCGAAAAGCGGCCCGTGACGCGCGGACGTCGACGCACGGCGACGCGGCGGACGTCAGGGCCGAACTCGACAGACGGGGACTCGCCCGGGAGATAGAGGCGGCGTTCTCCGCGTTCGGGACGCGTACCGCCGAGCGGAGGGGGTGGCGCGGCGAGCGTCTCGACGTTCGAGCGGCGGTGCGTCAGCGCGCTGGCGCACGCCACCAGCAGGACGTGTTCCGTCACCGGCGGCGAACCGACGCCAGTGACCGGACGGTCGGCGTCGCTATCGACCTGAGCAGGAGCATGGACGTCTTCGAGGCGAAGGTCGCCCTGGGCGCGCTCTCCAGGGCGGCCTCCGTCATCGGCGACGACGTCGTCGCCAGCGGGTTCGGAACCGACGGGGAGAACGGGAACCGAATCGAAACACCGCTCGTTACGGGTCCCAGCGAGAAGTTCCAGTGGCACCACCTGAACGCTATCAGCGAGATGGACGACACGCCGACTGCCTCGGGAATCGAGGACGTCCGCGGTCTCCTCGGGACCGGTAGCAGCCGAGAGCGAGTGCTCATCGTTATCACGGACGGGAAACCGAACATCCCGCTCGACGGAACGACGCCCGATCCGGAAGCGGCGGTGACGGACGCGAGAGAACAGGTTCGGCGGGCCCGTCGCCATCACGACGCTGCGGTCATCGGCATCGGAGTCGGCGACGAAATAGACGAGGGAACCCTGCAGGATATCTTCGGGGAGCGGGGATACGCGCTGGCCGGCCGGTCGAACCTCACCGAACGACTGGTCGACGTGTATCGCGGTCAGGTCGAGGCCACGCACTGCCATACCGATTTCTGACATCCCTCGGAATTCTTGCTTTCGGCTACACTCATCACGAGGTGATCGGAACGGTGCTGTACGGACCTTCCCCGCCACGTTCGCGGAAAGCTGTATCGCCGTCTCGTGCCCGCGTCATGCTCGCCGCATCGTCGCCGTGGCGTTCACCCGGAGTAGTTGACGCTCGGGTTTTTGCAGTTGCGGCCCGATTACGGCCACATGATTTACCGGCATTTCGGTGAAACAGACGTCTCGTGGGCCGGGCGAACTGCGTCCGAAATCACCGACCTTGCAGCCGAGAGTGGCTCGGTCCTCGTCGTACCGGTCGGAAGTCTCGAACAACACGGACCGCACTTGCCAGTCGCTACTGACACGATCCTGGTCGACGCTGTCGTCACCGAGAGCGTGAAACAAGTGGCCGGCGATCTTCCCGTGCTCGCCCTCCCGCCTGTTTGGACCGGCTACTCGCCTCACCACTTACCGTTCGGCGGCACCATCACCCTCGACAACGAGACGCTCCTTCACGTCCTCGAGGAGATTGCCGATTCGGCACTGGAAAGCGGCTTCGATGCGCTGCTGTTGGTCAACGGCCACGGGGGGAATGTATCGCTCGTCGATGCTGCGACCAGTGCCATCGGTGTCACGCATCTTGACCGCGAAATTCTCGGTCTTACGTACTTCGAGCTCGATCGATCGTTCGTCGACGACGTCCGAGAGAGCGACTCCGGTGGCATGGCGCACGGCGGCGAGTTCGAGACTTCGCTTCTCATGCATCTTCGCCCCGAACTCGTCCGCGAAGACAGCATCGAGAGCGAATATCCCGACGAACCGTACGACCGAGCTTCGGTAGACTTAATGGAAGGCGGACCGCTCTCCGTCTATCGACCGTTCACGGCGTACTCGTCGTCGGGCGCGATCGGTGACCCTGAATTGGCGAGTGCAGAGAAAGGCGAGCGGATTTTCGACCGGCTCTGCGAAGCTCTCGCAGACGTTATCCGGGAGATCCACGATCAAACGACAGCCAGCACCCGATCCGCCGATTGACGTAGATTCCACCAGTGACCGACTATCGTTGGTCTCTACCGCGGATAGCACGATACGCGGTGTCGACGTACCTATCCGGAGGCTCGAGAGCCGTTCTTGGTCCCGACAAACCTCGTACAGGGACGGATACGAGACGGAGCGTTCTCGATTCGGACTCAGTCTCTGTTACTTCCCTGATCGAGCGGTGACTTTGCGTTCTCGTAATCGACAGCAATCGTCTTGATCTGTGAGAGTTGTTCCAGTGAGTGCTTCCCACCGATTCGTCCGTGGCCACTGTTCTTGCCGCTGTAACCGCCGAACGGCGTGTGAATCTCCCAGTACGCACTACTATCGTTGACGTTGACGATACCGGTCTCGATGCGTTCGGTGAAGTAGTGCATCAGTTCGACGTTACTGGTGAAGACGCTGGACGTGAGTCCAAGCTCGATTCCGTTGGCGATCGCTATTGCTTCGTCATAACTTTCGAACGATATGATTGGAGCGATCGGTCCGAACGACTCCTCCCAGTTCACCGCCATCTCGGTGGTCACGTCGTCGAGAACTGTCGGCTGGTAGTACCGATCCGTCGGCATGTTCTCTGCACGGCTCCCCCCGGCAACGACTGACGCCCCACGTTCTTTCGCGTCGGCGATATGACGGTCCATCTTGTCGGCGACGGCATCGTTGTTGAGCGGGCCGAGATCCGTTCCCTCAGCCATCGGGTCATCGAGTGACAACTGCTGTACGTGGTCGGCAAGCCGAGAAACGAACTCGTCGTGAACGTCCTCGTGGACGAGAATGCGCTCGCTCGCGGAACAGATCTGGCCGGCATTGCTGAAACACCCGAAGGACGTGCATTCGACCGCCGCATCAAGATCAGCGTCATCGAGAATAACGACGGGGCCGTTCCCCCCGAGTTCGAGGAGGGTCGGTTTCGTGCCGGCATCCCGTGCAATCGCTTCGCCCGTCTCGGGACTCCCCGTAAATCCAATTACATCAGTGCCGTCGTTGACGACGAGTTCGTTCCCGACAACCGGCCCCTCGCCAGTAACTAGATTGAGTGCGCCGTCAGGCAGTGACGTGTCCGAAAACACTTCGAGTAGTCGAGTTGCGACGACCGAGGTGGTTGGTGCTGGCACCCAGACGACACTGTTCCCGGCGGCGAGGCCGGGCGCGAGATACTCAGCCGGAATGTTCAACGGGTAGTTCCACGGCGTGATGACGCCGAGAACACCGTGTGGCTTTCGGAGAGTGTAGATACGTTTGCCAGCGTCTTCCGACGGGATGACCTCTGTTTCGTCGCGCTTGACGTCCTCGGCTGCGTTCCGGAACTCCTTCGCACAGAGGTCGACCTCGACTCGCGCCTCGGCGAGTGGCTTTCCCTGGTCTTTCGTCAGCCATTCGGCCAGCTGATCGCCGTTCGCATCGATGGCGTCGGCAAGTTCGTGACAGAGTTCGGCACGTTCGAACGCTGTCATGAACTCGAGTTCTGGCTGGATATCTCGTGCCGCGTCGATCGCCCGCTGCGCGTCTGTCCGCGTCCCAGCGGGCACCTCACCCAGGGCGTCTCCTGTTGCCGGATTCGTGACAGCGAACGTTTCGTTGCCCTCACTATCGGTCGGCTCGCCGGCAATGTACATCAGAAACGACGCCGGTTCGTCCCCCATCTCGGTCGCTGATTCACTCCCCCGATCTGTCATGGTTCACGTTATCATCGCCCACGGTCGTGCATAAGTCCTCTGGAGCGATCGACCACGCTCTTCGACCCAATCACGACGTTGCAGGGCGAAACGCGACGTGAACGGTGGGTTGCTAAGACGGCGGTCGTCCGCTTCGGAGGATGTCGGCCACCGCCGCTTTGTCAGTCTGGTCTGGATCGACGGTTGCGACGAGCTGCCCGCGATATATCACAGCGATGCGGTCCGCGAGACTGAACACGTCCTCCAAGTTGTGACTCACGACGATCTGGGTGTGCCCCTCCTCTTTCAACCGATGCATCGTCTCGTGGACTAACTCGGTCCCTGCGACGGACAAGGCACTCGTCGGTTCGTCAAGAATGAGCACCTCTGGATCGAACAGCAGTGACCGTCCCACTGCGACGAGTTGGCGCTGGCCGCCGGACAGAAATGCCACCTCAGTCGTCGGTCGGATGTCCTGCTGGAGGAACTTCAGGATCTCGGTTGTATCATCGTACGTCTGGCTCCAGTCGATAACGTCAACCGGGCCAACACCGAGCCGTGTCGGAAACTTCCCCATATGGATGTTCGTCGCGATGTCGAGATCGTCCATCAATGCGAGATCCTGATAGACCGTCTCGATACCGCGCTTGCGGGCGTCGTTCGGATTCGAAAACTGTACCGGTTCTCCTTCGAAGATGACGCGACCGGTCGTCGGCCGATGAACGCCCGAGAGAACGTTCATCAGCGTCGACTTCCCTGCCCCGTTGTCACCAACGAGGGCGAGGATTTCGTTCTCGTAAACCGGCAGCGTCACGTCCTCGACGGCGATCACTCGTCCGAACTGTTTCGTGACGTTCTCGAAGCGGGCTTTCTCGGACGGACCGTCTCGAGCGTCCACCGCAGCTGTCTCGAGATTATCGTCCGTAGTCACGTGGCTCCACCTGCTGTGAGAGAATGCGTTCGCGCAGCCGACGCCGCGAGCTGTACACCAAAATCGCGCCAAGGAGCACGAGGCCGTTCACCAGCGTTACCTGCTCGGGTGGCGTTCCGCTGATGTTCAGGGCGGCCTGAATGACTCCGAGAAGCAGTACACCGCCAAGCGCGCCCGTGACCTTTCCACGACCGCCAAAGAGACTTACGCCACCGATGACCGCAGCCGCGAACGCCGGGAAGACGAGTTCGTCACCGATCGTCGGCGGGACGACGCTGATGAAGCCAGTGAGCATCAGACCACCAGCAGCGGAGAGTACGCCGCTGATACCGTACACCGCGATTATCATCCGTTCGGTGTTGATACCGACCGCACGCGCCGCCTCCTTATCGCTCCCGACTGCGTAGATCGCCTGTCCGAACGAGGTGTACTTCATCACTAGCCCGACGAGGACGAACGTGAGGACGAGCAGACCGACCGAAATCTCGGCTGAATTCCCGATCTCGACGTACCCCTCCGGCAGTCCCGTGACGGTAATCGTACTCAAGCTGAGCTTCGCGCCTTGAAGGATGATCAGGAACGCAAGCGTCTGTAGGAATGGGTTGATGCCCACTTTCCCGACCATCACGCCGTTCACGAGCCCGACAGCCAACCCGATCGAGAGAATGACGAGAACACCGACGAACGGATCCGAAACGAGGGCCCACTTGTTCGCCGAGACGATGAGCCCAGCCAACATCGCGGAGAACCCGGCGATAGAGCCGACGGAGAGATCGAAGTGCCCCGAAATGAGGCAGACGGCTTCCGCGAGTGCAACGAACCCGAGTCCGACCGACCCGTGGAGAATGAATTCGAACGACTGCAGGTTCGTAAACGTCCGGGGGACGATCAGCCAGATAGCCAGCGACATCAACAGCAGAATCGGCCAAATCATGTTCTCGAGCATCCGTAGCAGGAACTCGTCGATATCGACCGACCGTCTGATGGCGTCGACAGTGCTCATGGATGTAAGTATCCGGCTAGGAGGGACGTCACTCGACAGACGCGTCGGGCCCCCAGATGTTCCCCCACAGATACGGTGCATCTGCGTTTTCCTCGGTGATCTCGACGTGACTCGTGACGAACTGGCGATGGTTCAACGCTCGACCGACCGTGGCGGGTGACCAGATCGGTGCCTGCCAGAGTTCGACGCCTCGATGCTGAGCAGGTTCGATACCGATCGTCTCGCCACCACCATTACTCGCTGTCGCCGCGTTCGTAGGCGTCGTGGTCTGGTTACCTGTTTCAGCAACGGGCTCTTTCGTCGAGGTCACGGTCGACCCTTCCGACGGGAGCGCTGATTCCCCTTCGTTGACGTACCGTTCCAAGTACGCCAATGCAAGCGGGCCGTAGAAGTAGTTCGGCTGGTCGACAGCGCCGTCGATGAATCCCTCCATGATCATTTCGTGCGTGTTCTGCGACCCGTCTAGTTGCGTCATCACGATGTGGTCGTCCTGTCCACGAGGGACAGCCAAGTCCATCTCTTGGAGTGCCGAGAGGGCACCCAGACTCATCAGGAAGTTCGCCGAGTAGATGGCGTCCGGTGGTTGGTTAGCGTTGATCCACTCCTGCGTGCGCTGTTTGGACGTCGAGCGCACCCAGTCGCCGACAACCGTATCAGCGACCGTGACATCATCGGTTTGCTCGATAAGGTTCACAAACGGCTCGTGTCGTAAGCGAGCGATGTCGCGTCCCGGTGGTGCGCGAACTTCGAGGACCTGGTACTGATCCTGGTTCGGTTTCTGCTGTCGGAGGTTTTCGACGAGCATCTCACCGGCGCGGCGTGCCGCCGCTTCGTCGTCCCACGAGAAGTGCATCTTGTCGGCGCCAGTGCCAGCGTCGATATCGACCGTGAACACTGGGACGCCAGCGTCGGTTGCTTCTTCGACGACCGATGCAATCGCCTGGGAGTTGAACGGAATCAGGACGATACCGTCGAAATCCTGATTGACCATCTGGCGGATGTCCGAAATCTGCTTCTGGCTTTCTCCACCGGTGGTAAACAGGTTGTAGTCGAATCCTTGATCTTCCGCGTAGAATCGCGTCGCTTCGACGACTGCGGTCACCCACGCTCCGGACGTGAAGTGTGTCGAAAGGCCGACTGTGAGTGTGTCACCCTGCCTCGTGTACCCCGACAGTCCTGTCATTCCCAGAGCGGTCGCACCACCAACGCCTTTTAGATACGAGCGTCGGTCCAGATACGACCTCTCATTGTTCTGTGATACCATACACCACGGACTACCGTCCGTATCGTGTTAATAGTTAACTATTATAAGTGAACAATTTGGAGAGTAGTTCAAACAGGGCCGGACTGAGATATTCTTGTTACCAATTCGAGCCGTCTGGAAGACAACGTCCGATGGAAACACGAGACCATCAACAGTCGACGCGAGCGTTGTTCGTCTGCTGATTCGACCACGTCGCGTAACAGCGCGCTCGAAAATCGAGTGAACGCGTTCTCGCTCTTCTCGGACGACTAGGGCCGCGACGCCGACAGTGTTCAACAGGGAGACACCCGAGAGCACTGGTCGAGGACCTCGATAGCACCCGTTTGAGTGACGGGAGGCGGTGAGAGAGAGCTAGTAGCTACTCCTCGATCGTGAAGCTGTCCGTCTCCCGTTCGGGTAGTTTCGAGACGCTTTCTGGATCGACGTCGTAGAGGGATCCGGTTGCTGTTGCCTCGACCGCACCGAGTAGCGAGGTAAACACCTGTTGCACACGGAACTCTCGGTCGCCGAGCGTCCCTGCGCTCAGTTCGTAGAGGACGCTCCCGTATCCGGCGAGTCCGTACCCGTTGCGTGCAATGCCGGCATACGTCCCGCCGGGATAGCGGGAGACCGTCGACTGGTCGAACTCCGTGAGTTCGTCGTACATGACCGACACGATCTGTTTTGAGAGATTCTGGGCCTCCTTAGTGACGCCGTCGTTGATCGGCCAGAAAAGCGAACTTGTGACGACATCACCACCACCGGAAGCGTCTGGATCCGGTGGATACGTATCACGTTCGTACGCTTCACCGGGATTCTCCGGGTCGAACGTCGCATCCGGATCCGTCGTGTACGCCCCCTGCCGGTGGTAGTCGACGATCCATTCAGGATCGATTTCCTCAGTGGCGTCAAGCACGGCACGTGCCTCTGGCACTGGATTCTCCGGGTACTCATCCGGTAAGTTGTTGTAGAGATTGCTCTCCGTCCAGTCCGACCAGTGATAGCGATTAATGTCCCAGCCGATTCCTTCTTCACCGGCAGTGTAAAAGCCGGCATCCCCGCCAAAGATATCGTCACCTTCGCCACGCGCCGGTGCGTCCGTGTCGACGTTGTACCGCTGGCGTGCGACAAATCCGTCCGGGTTCACGCGGGGGACGATGTGAACCGTCACTTCCGACAAGAGCTTTTTCGCCCGTCCCCGCTTGCTCGCGAGGTGCTGAGCCACCGACAGAAGTCCCTCGGCGGACGAGATCATTTCGTCACCGTGCTGTTGGCCGATTGCCATGACGTCCGTCGTCTCGGGACATTGCTTCCCCTTTTTCGCACCGATAGACACGGCGTAGATCGGCCGATCTTGGTTCGAACGGCCGATCTCCGTTACCGACACTCGATCCGAATACCGTTCCTCCAATTGCTGTAGAATGCGTTCGAGTTCATCGTTGTCCAGCAGGTCGTCGTTCGCGAGATAATCTAACGCAACTTTGCGCTCGCCCTGTTCTGCGAGCGTTCGTGTGCTGGCGGTTGCTCCCGCGGCGAGCAGACCGCCTAATGCCTTGAGCATCGATCGTCTATTTGCTTGCATACATTCCAACTATGTACTATTCAATAATAAATCTACTCAACTAACAAAATTAATATAAATTATTTTCCCACTAAACGTAATATTCGATTCGCGTGACGGAGCGCCACAGAACAGACAGTGATCGGATAAGATCCCACAGCGTGGGAATACGTGGAGAACACGTGGCAGAGCGGGTTTCGAACGCAACGCGAGGAGGGTCACGATATCGGCCTGGACGTCGAAGGGACGCTCCCGGAGTGGCTCGACGGCACGTTCGTCAGTAACAGTCCGGGGCAGTTCGGGAGCTAGGAACCCCTCTCCAACACTGGTTTGACGCGCTGGCGATGTTACGTGGGTTCCGAATCGACGACGGGTCTGTGGCTCATCCTGTCCCGAGAGCTTACACTGCTCTTCGGGCCTACTCACTGTGGTACTCCCGTTGCCCACAGTAATTACAAGCCGTTTTGCCCATTCTCTAGTATGGATCGAAAAGAGCTGGTCGTTCGAGCGGCGTCGGCTGGCGCAGTACACGCTCTCGAACGGTTTCAGACGGAGCTGGAGGTGTCGACGAAAGACTCGAAGATGGACTACGTGACTGAGGCAGACACCCAGACCCAACGTCGGATTATCGGGATGATCACCGACGAATTTCCGGACGACACGATCGTTGGTGAGGAGGAAGACGCACTGAAAGAGATTCCCGAGCGTGGTACGAGTTGGGTGATCGACCCTATCGATGGCACGACGAACTTCGTACGCGGCATCCAGCTATGGGCGACGAGCGTCGCAGTCGTCCGCGACCAGGAGCCGATCGCAGCGGCAAACGTCGTCCCTGCAGTGGAGGAGCTGTACGCAGCGAGTGCCAACGGAGCCATCAAAAACGGAGCGTCGATCACGGTCAGCGAAACGCAGTCCCTCGATGGTGGGGTCGTCGCTCCGATTCTCCCTTTGAGAAACAACAGCCAAGACGGATTTCCTCAAGTGTTGCGGGAAATCGCCACGGTTTGTGGTGATCTCCGACGGTTGGGATCTGCACAGGCGACGCTTTCGGTCGTTGCAACCGGTGCACTGGACGCAGCCATCGGCGTCGGTGACCCTAACCCGTGGGATACGGTGGCTGGCGCGTACATGGTCGAACAGGCCGGTGGACGAGTAACCGACGTCTTCGGCGAGCCGTGGACGCCGTCGAGCCGGGGCATTATTGCGACAAACGGCGTTTTACACGCGGACATCGTCGCAGCCGTTCAGCGGTCGCTGAACGGAGAGCCGTAGTAATACCCGGCGAGGGATTACACTCCCGTCGCGCTCTCGCCTGTTGCAGTGTCGCGTGACGCGGTACTATCGCCCGAACACTATTCCGTGATTATGAGCATGCCGTCGTTAGTGGTGATGTCGGTCGCTTCAGTCGGGCGGTCGAACTCGAACTGGCGGTCTCCCGCGACGACGATAGCCGTCTCGCCGACGATATCGAGAGATGCCTCAACGTCGGGGCCAAAGTCAACGGTGATGACGCTCTCCTCTTCGTACTCACGACGCGTTATCGTAATATCGTCCTGTTCGTCCGCGGCGGACTGGAGCTGGTAGGGAACTTCCATACGAGACCTTGGTCCGTATCGAACCTAAGCACTCTGCCCGTCATCCGACAGAACACCCGTGTTGAACGAGCAGCGTCGTTCGTCGGCAGTTTCCACAGGAGCCCCCCCGTCTGTCTCTCGTCACGCCAACACCGCCTCCGATACGGGGATAGATATCGCTCTCGTAGGCGCTCGAGCGGTCGCTGACGATATGCAGAGCTACAGCAACCGTTCATCGGTACGCCGATATACGCATCTCTCCACGGTTCGCTAACGGCGCTAAGTCAAACTGTTGAGCGATATCGCAACTGTCCGCGGGCGACGTCGCCGGCATCTATCGGCGGCTTTGCTGTGGTGATGACGCCGACGAACGCCTCGTCGAGTCGGTCGATGAGGTCAGCAGTCACCTCCGCCGACACTCGTCGACCGCGCAGAGAGCGTCGTGGAGGTAATCGTACAACGCAGCGAACACCGTCGTGTCCTCATCGACCTAGTCGAGTTCGCAGCCGTCGCGACGGAATCCCATGACCTACACGCGACCGGCGTGCTTTGCACGAGCGATGTCAAGTGCCTCTTCTCGTACGACCTCCCCCGTCTTTTCGTCGAGCCATTCGAGTGGTTGTTCAGTCCGTTTCTCAGAGTCGTCTCGTCCTGCTCGCTCCAAAACGCGTCGTCCCTGGGAGTAAGACGCTTCGTGCTGTAAGTCGTACTCTGCGTCATGACGACTGAATCAGAGGAGCCGTTCGAACTTCCGCCGGAGTCGCACGTCGGATCGGTTGCACTCCAAATCGGCTCCCTCGACAACGTCCTCCCATTCTATCGCAATGGTATCGGGTTCGACGTCGAGCGCGACGGAGACGACGCCAGACTGATAGCTGGCGACCAACCGCTCCTAGTACTTCACGAGGAATCTAACGCTCCAGAGCGCCCGCCTGCGGCAGCTGGTCTCTTCCATGTGGCAATGCGTGTTCCCGACCGAGGTACGCTGGCCGACGTTCTCAATCGAATTCGGAAAAGCGATGTCACCTTGCTGGGTACATCTGATCACCTCGTTAGCGAGGCGCTCTACCTCCGCGACCCCGAAGGAAATGGCATCGAAGTGTACTGTGACCGCCCCCAAAATGAGTGGCCACGGACCGCCGACGGTGGTATCGAGATGGACACCCTCCCACTCGATCTCGACGATCTGAGCGAGGAAGGATCAACAACGCCCTCATTTCCGGCCGGCGTCGACATCGGACACATCCATCTAGAGGTAACTGATCTCCCACGCTCGGAAATATTTTACCGGGATACGCTCGGGCTTCGAGTACAGACACGATACGGTGACGAGGCCACGTTCCTTGCAGCAGGCAACTACCACCACCACGTCGGACTCAATACGTGGAACCACCGCCAGTCGCCAACGGCCGATACACGTGGCCTTGACTGGTTTCAACTCGTCGTCCCCGATACCAAGATAGTCGAGGTCACTCGTCGACGACTACATAGCGATGACTATCAGACCACTACTATCGACGGTGGAATCAGTGTCTCGGATCCAGACGGCATTCAGGTCCGACTGACGGCTGAGGGGTGACGGACTTTTCGCGGAATACGTTCTCGAAGCGGCGACAGTGTCCTATTCGCACCCAGGAGACGCGATTTGTACAAATATCTCTAGGACGTCCAATCGCTCGCAGAAGTTACTCTACTCGCTGCTCTGCATTCCGCTTCTCTTTTCCGAGGTATCTGTCTCGAATTTCATTGTCGTGATCTTGACGCTGGCCTTGAGGTCGCTGATCAAGCCATGGAAAACTAAACCTGAGATATTGCATAGGTACAGGCCACCCTAATTAGCAATCAACATAGTGGTCTCAGGGATCAACTTGGTCGTCTCGTCTATCAGTGAGCATTCCTACGGGTCCTCGTTGATCGGCTCGTCACGGGCATTCCGAATCCGGTCGAAATAGAGTTCGTGTCCCTGTATGGCGAGAATCACTTTGTGGAGTGCTTGGAGGACTGTAATCCTGAATGCAAGTTGGAGACCGAGTTTGCGTACCGCGACGCGTTCGGTCTTGCCGCAACACATAATTCATGTACGGAGTCATCACAACTGGGAAGTGACCGAGATAACAGAGTAAGCAACTCACAGGAGTCGAGGTTGCGTTATTCCTACCTTGTAATTGACTGCTGCCATGATTAGTATTACATACTCACGTCAATTACTCCGAACATCGTATCGCCCCGATACTTTATTTATTCACCAGGTGAATCTATTTACACCCATGGCATCAAATAGCACAGGCACTCCTCGGCTTCCCCCGCTCGCTCAGGACTCTCTTGACGCCCTTTCTGCGGCTCTCCCGGTAAACGAGAGTTTCAATTACGACCACGCTTATACGATTCTTGCCGACGAAGAAGACCTCAGCCAACCAGCGGCTGACGATATCATTGAACGCCTCCTGCTCCGCGGCCATCTCTACGAAGTTGATGGCGAGCTCCGGCTCACCGAGTGGGCACAAGCGAGCGAATAGGACGGGAGAGCTTATCCGGCGACTGCTTCTTCTTCGACAACCTCACCGAATGCCACGTTTGGTTTGACTTCAGTGATTTCGACGGTGACGTGGTCGCCTTGGTCGGTCTCAGGTACGATAATCACGTAGCCGCGTTCGACTCGTGCAATGCCGTCGCCTTGACTGCCAATATCTTCGATCTCAACAACTCGACGGTCACCAACATCGACCGGCGGCCCAGCATCATCATCTGTCTCTGGCTGTGGCTCGCGTGTATCCTGGTCACGGCTGTCTGTTGGGGTAGTCGACCGGAGTACCGCAACGCGATACACACCATCGGCGTCAACCTCTCCCTTCTCGAGCTCACGTTCCGGGATTGTGATCGTGTAGTCACCGTCCTGTTCGTCGATATCCGCACTAAACAAACAGAGCAATTTGTCGTCAATCTCCATAGCGATGTCTCGCTCCATTTTTCACACCACTAACAGTACCTTGAGTCCACCGATTCACACGAATCACGCCCCTCATCCAGCAGCGCATTCCATCTCTCCATATCCAAGACGCTACCGTCGTTGCTTCCACCGCTCCACTGACCGTATACTCATCTCCGGCCACAACTGCGGTGGCCGGTACTTGCTCTCCTCCTGCTGGCTGGTAACCGATAGCAGCCGATACAACTGCCGTACTAACCAGTAGCCGTCCGGCGTCAGTCCCAAACTGTGTCAATTCAGGACGCCCACAACCGCGATCGAGACGTGGTTTGCATTAGGAACGAGTACCTATTCCATCGGGTCCGTCCGACAATCGGGTTCAGCAACTGCTATCTCACACTGTCAGTCATTACGCCATGAAGAGAAGGAAGGCACTGAGTGCAAGACTAATGAGGCTAATCCAAAGACCAACGACGGAGGGTTTTACCATTTGATAGACCGTTCACGACGGTGCGTGATTAGATATGACGAGTAGGTTGAGCCCCAGAGCAATCGTGCTTGATGTAGCCGACCACTGTCACGTCGTCGCCAAGTGCTGCTCGCTGTAGCGTCTGGTGCCAAGCGAGAGTGTTTGGGATAACGGCTGTAGAAGTGAGGGAGATCTCGTTATACTGTCGAAGTAGGTATGCTACCGCTTTCTTGCTCGATGCTTCAAATTAGTTCAAATGAGTCAGTATCTGCAGCTGTGATTGCAACGATCTGGTTTGCAAGCGTCACGGTCTGGGTTAGTTCTACGATTGTCACTCCCTCGTCAGAAGCTTGAACCTCAAATCCGACACCGTTCGCGGCTTCGTGAGCTATAATATACCATGGAAGGAGGTAGGGAACGCTGAGACGACGTTCCTCGATTTGATATCGAAGTACGTCGCAGTCATCGCCGCTGAACGGTGCGACCAGTACATCGATGTAATTGTTTGTAACTATCCTAGACACACGAACGAGTACTCTGGCGTCTACGTGTTCAATTTTATCTCACTCAGTAGCATGGAACACCGCAGTTGATCGCCACATATATCGTACTCACCGCAAGTACGACCATCGCACTGTGTCGGTTACTTGCTCCCAGGGCGTCTGCGAGAAGACCGTCGGCAAGACCGTTCGCTCACTCCGAACGGAATATGTGACTAGGGATACACCGGTGAGTTATGACCATGAAAGATCGCTTGCAGTCGACGGACACGCTCTTTCGCATCCTTGAAGTGCTCCGCAAGCGCGACGGGACGGGCGTGACCGCACTCGCCGAGGAACTCGGACTCGCGAAGAGCAGCGTACATGCCCACTTGTCCACACTAAAGGCGCATCGGTACGTCGTACAGGACGGATCGACCTACTACGTCGGCAATCGGTTTCTCCAGTTAAGCGAGTACGCTCGGACTCGGCGGGAAGACTACGAACTGGCGGCCGACCTCGTCACACAGTTGTGCGAGGAGACTGGTGAGCGAGCCCAGTTCATTGCCGAAGAGCACGGAAAGGGCATCTACCTCTACTGCGAGGGCGGTGAGCGCGCTGTTCACACCGAATCTGGCGTCGGCCGGGAGGTATTCCTGCACTCGACTGCCGCGGGCAAGGCCATTCTTGCAGAGCTTCCTGACCAGCGTGTTGACGAAATCTTAGATACTTGGGGACTCCCCGCTCAGACCGACGAGACGATAACTGACGCGGACGAGCTCCGCGAGGAGTTGGCGGTGATTCACGACCAAGGCTATTCGAAGAACCGTGGGGAGAACATCGACTCGCTCAATGCTGTCGGCGTCGCTGTCACTCGCCCGGACGGCTCCGTCAGCGGCGCGTTTAGCGTTTCTGCACCTGCCAATCGCCTCCAAGGAGACCGGCTTAACAACGAGTTCCCCGAACTACTCCTCGGCGTCGCGAACGAACTTGAACTCAACATCGCCTACTCGTGATTGCGGGCCGTTCGATCATAACGAACACCTCCCGCCACAGCGCTGTCAGTCAATTTCCGGGAACATGACCGTTGAGCGCCTCATGGGTTAGTTTCGGACGTCTGTACCGTTGATCGCTACCGATATTGCAGTTCGGTCTGTTCGGTAGTCTTGATACTTTATCGTGATCAACCGCCAGATATCACGTGTATGTTGACCAGTGGGCGGGACATCGTCACACTCGATGAGCGGCAGCGGTTAGTCCGCAACCGTATTCGCGATCTCATAGAGGAGTACGACGACGAGTACTGGCGTGATCGAGACGCTAAAGGGGAGTATCCCCACGGGTTCGTCAACACTATCGCCGAGGAAGGGTGGCTTGGAATTCTTCTTCCTGAAGCATACGGTGGGAAGGGATTCGGAACTGAAGAGGCTGTAGTAATGATGTATGAGATCGCCAGAAGCGGTGCGGGGTTTAGCGGTGCGCAGACGATTCACGCCGCTATCTACAACTCAACGCCGATCGTAAAGTACGGTAGCGAGGAACTCAAAGAAGAACTCCTCCCACAGGTCGTGAACGGTGACGCGTGGATCCAGTGTTTCAGCCTTACTGAACCGAAGGCAGGATCCGAATCAACTGCGATCAGCACTTGGGCCGAACGCGACGGGGATGAGTACGTGATCAACGGCGAAAAGCTCTGGACCTCCCGCATCGATATCAGTGACTACCTCGTACTGGCAGCACGCACCACGCCATACGACGAGGTTGAGAAGAAGACGGAGGGCGTCTCGTTGTTCCTCGTCGATATCGAGCGTGGGATTGAAGAGGGAAGCATCGAGGTAGAGGAGATAGAGAAGACCGTCAGCGGCGTAATTAGTTCCTTCCGCATTACCTACGACGACCTTCGTATTTCTGCTGATCGGCTGATCGGAGTGGAGGACGAGGGATTTTATCAGGTGCTGGACGGCCTCAACGAGGAGCGGTTGGTCATCGCCGCCGAGACGGTGGGTCTCGGCGAACTCGCTATCGAGAAAGGCGTCGCTTACGCGAACGATCGTGAGGTGTTCGACCGGTCCATTGGAAAGAACCAAGCGATCCAGCATCCGCTGGCCGCAGCGTTTGCCCGAGTTCAGGCCGCAAAGCAGTTTACGTTCAACGCGGCGACACAGACAAACGACGCAGATCGGAAAGCGATCGGAGCACGGGCGAACACCGCGAAGTACCTTTCCGCCGAGGCTGCTTTCGAGGCCGCGGACGCTGCTGTACAGGCTCACGGCGGTCGCGGTGTAGCCCGCGAATACGATGTCGAGCGGTATTTCCGCGAAGCACGGCTCACCCGTCTCGTCCCTATCACCCAGGAACTGGCATTAAACTACTTGGGGGAAAACGTGCTTGGACTCCCTCAGTCATACTAACGACTACATATCACAATCACGATTCCAATCAAACCATGACAGCAAACAACGACTCAGACAGCTCCGACGACTCTGACCGGCGACTCGCTTCCGGATGGGACGGCCGATACTACGAGGACTTCAAGGTCGGCGACATCTATAAGCACCCCTATGGTCGGACCGTCACTGAGACCGACAACGTCTGGTTCACAAACGTGACGATGAATCTCAACCCGATGCACTTCAACGAGGCGTACGCCGCCGAGACCGAGTTCGGCGAACGCCTCGTGGACGGTACGTTCGTCATTGCGCTTGCGGTCGGGATGAGTGTCATCGACGTCTCCGCGAACGCGACTGCGAACCTCGGGTACGATGATATACGCCACCACGCGCCCGTGTTCCACGGCGACACCATCTTCGCCGAGAGCGAGGTCCTCGATAAGCGCGAGAGCGACTCGCGCGACCATGTCGGTATCGTCACCACCGAACTCCGTGTGTACAATCAAGACGACGACCTCGTGCTCTCGCTCGAACGTACACCGATGGTACTCAAACGCGAGTACGCTCAACCGAACGCTGCTCGACCGCCCGGCTGGATTGAGGGCGTCGGCACCCAACCCGAAGACCTATGAGCGAGATCGTAGACCGCCTCGTTGGCGACTTGCCCAAACGGTCGGCGGCCGCAGCGGCGGACAGTGTGGGCGACGACGATACCGTCGCGGTGAGTGGATTCGGCAGCGTCGGCAATCCGAAAGCCGTTCCGGCGGCACTCGTCGAGGCTGCGAATGCCGGTCAGGATCTTTCGCTTACCGTCGTCTCTGGCGGCAGCACGGGCGAACAAATTGACACGCGTCTCTTCGAGGCGGACGCGGTCGCGCGCCGCTATCCCTTTCAGGGGCGGACAGAGTCACGAGCGGCGATCAACGACCGCGATGTCGCGTTCCACGACACACACATCTCTCGACTGGGCGAGCGCGTGGAACTCGGATCGCTCGTCGACGCCGACATCGCCGTCGTTGAGGCTGTCGCGGCCGGACCAAACTGGCTCGTTCCCTCGACCTCTATCGGCCACACGCCGGCGTACGTTGCGGCCGCCGACCAATTAATCGTGGAGGTGAACCACAGCCAGCCGCTCACACTGGCAGAACTCCACGACGTCTACCGTCCCGGCCTCCCGCCGAACCGCGACCCCATCCCGCTGTCAACTCCTGGCGAGCGCATCGGTGGTCCCCATGTTGAATTCGATCCCAGTAAACTCATCGCTGTTGTCGAGACCGATGACCCCGACACCCCGTATAACTTTCGCGAGCCGACGGATGTCGACCAGCGAATTGCAGACAACTTCACGTCGTTTCTTGAAGCCGAACTCCGCCGGAATCCCGCGATGGCGGAGTGCGTCCGGCTTCAGTTCGGTGTTGGAAGTATGGGCAATGCTCTAATGGGTGCGCTCTCGTCGTTCGACGATGGCGGCCGCGATATCGAGTATTTCGGCGAGGTCATTCAGGATGGCATGCTCGACCTGCTCGCCGACGGGACGTTCCAGGTCGCCAGCGCCACCTCGCTCGCGCTCTCGGAGGACGGCCAGCAGCGACTGTTCGCCGATGTCGACCGGTACACGGATGGGCTCGTCCTCCGACCGGCTGACGTATCGAATCGGGCTGAACTCATCGACCGGTTCGGTGTCGTCGCCGTCAACAGCGCTGTCGAGGTCGACGTCTATGGCAACGCCAACTTTACGCACGTCGATGGGACGCGGCTCCTGAGTGGTATCGGTGGGAGTGGCGACTTCAATCGGAATGGGCTGCTCTCCATCACAGCGTTGCCGTCGACGGCCGCGGGCGGCGATGTTTCCCGCGTTGTGCCGGCAATCACCCACGTCGATCAGACCGAACATGATGTATCAGTCATCATAACAGAGAACGGCGTCGCGGACCTTCGGGGACTGAGTCCCGTCGAACGTGCGGACGAACTGATCACAAAGTGCGCACATCCAGACTACTGCGAGCGTCTCCGGGCATACCTTGACCATGCGAGCGAACGTCCGGGTCACGTCCCCCACGATCTCAACGCCGCCTACGATTGGCTCGACTGAGACGTTGACGCTACGTTACAATTCACCTTGGAACGAGCGGAGTGACGATTTCTAAGCCTTGCAGAATCCTGGCACGCAGAAAGGGCTTCGGCTCGCCTTGTTCCCGCTTGCACATGGAGGCCCAGGTGGTCGCCAGCCTGAGACTCTGGAGAGACTGGAGAGTTCACTCTTTCAAGTCGTCACTGTGTTACAGCTACTCCTCAGAATAGAACCTCGGGATTGTTTCTTACATTTGTTTATATTTTCCCCCTCTTCCACTACATATCGGATATAAGATCCTAGAGTACATGAAGTATTAGAGAAATACAAGGGGATCTTAGAACATATTAGCAACAATCTTTTAGACTTGCTTGTTTTCACCAATTCACGTGAACTGGAACTCACTTGTTCAGGAATCAGGATCGAAGGAAGCTAATCGTAACTCCTAATCCGACAATGGCTCACAAAAAGGAAGAATACAAGAACGGGATGTATGGTGACGAAGTTCGCGAGAAGATCATCGAGTTCGCCGATCGCGGCTGGGACTCGATCCCCGATGACGAACAGGAGAAGTGGTTCTCACGCTTCAAATTCTGGGGTATCTTCCATCAGCGGAGCGGGCAAGAAAGCTACTTCATGATGCGACTGACCAACTGCGGCGGCGTGCTCGAACCCGGTCAGCTACGAGCCATCGCAGAAGTAGCGAACGACTATGCGTCTGGTCCCGTTGACAACCCAGAATTCGGTGATGCGTGGATCGACTTCACTACACGTCAGTCGATTCAACTCCACTGGATCAACCTCGAAGATGTTCCCGAGATCTGGGAGCGACTCGAAGCCGTCGGCGTCAGTTCACGCTCCTCAGGCGGCGATACCATGCGGAATATCTCAGGCTGTCCCGTCGCTGGCAAAGCCGACGAATACGTCGACAGTCGGGAACTCCTCGACGATATTCAGGAGGGCATCCGCGGTGACGACGACCTCTGCAACATGCCCCGGAAGTTCAACATCTCTGTTACCGGCTGCCGTCAGGGCTGCGCTCAAGACTCGATCAACGACATCGGTCTCGAACCTGCGCACAAGTTCATCAACGGCGAAGAGGTCAAGGGATTTAACGTTCGTGTTGGTGGCGGCCTTGGTGGGCGCGAACCACGCCGGGCGCGATCGCTTGATCTGTTCGTCTGTCCCGAGCAAGCGTCCGAGACCGTCAGAGCGTTTGTCGAACTGTATCACGATGAGGGAACCCGTCAGAATCGCTCGAAGAATCGCGCGCGCTTCTTCGTTGACGACTGGGGTACTGACAAAATCCGCGATGCACTCGCCGAGCGTCTCGATTTCGACCTTGAACGCGCTGGTACAGACTTTCGCGGTGAATATACGTACAACGCCGGCCGCCCCTCGCAGCGTGGCGCGCACGATCACGTAGGGATCTACGACCAGAAGGATGATCAGAACTACGTCGGTCTGTCGGTGCCGGTCGGCCGGCTTCCCGCAGAGGAAGCAATTGAACTAGCTGAGCTCGCTGAAACGTACGGGTCCGGTGAGGTCAGGCTGACTCGCCGTCAGAATCCCTTGATCATGGATGTTTCCAATGGTGATCTTGCGGCGCTACTGGACGAACCCCTGCTAGAGAAACATACTCCAGAGCCGAATCCCTTCACCCAGGGCGCGATGGCCTGTACTGGCACAGAGTTCTGCCCGCTCGCGTTGACTGAGACGAAAGCACGGATGGCTCGCATGCTCCGCTGGCTGCGAGACAACACTGAACTCCCAGACGACGTTGCCAGAATCAAGATCCACTACTCCGGTTGCACGGCAGACTGCGGCCAAGCGATGACAGCAGATATCGGCATCCAGGGGATGCGTGGCCGGAAAGACGGCGAGATGGTTGAGGCACTCGATATCGGTGTCGGCGGCGGCATCGGCGAAACCCCGTCGTTCATCGAATGGGTTCGCCAGCGCGTCCCCGCTGACGAGGTCCCGGGCATGCTTCGCAACCTTGTCGAGGCCTTCGCCGCCCTTCGAGAGGACGACCAGACGTTCCGGGAGTGGGTAGACGCCACCGGCCACGAAACCATCGTCGAACTCGCCGAGCCGGAGGAAGTTCAAGGCTATAACGACCCCTGCTTGAACGATGCCAAGCAATCGTGGTATCCGTTTGACGCTGGGACAAGTCCAGCACCGACAGCACATGACGGGACACCGATCGAGGGGAGTGACTGATGATGGCAGGACGCCTACTGGACGTCACCGCGTATACCACGCTCGATTACGTCGAAGCATCAGCGTATAGCTCCGACTGGAGTGAGGACGGGACAGCTGTCCTGGATGTTCGAACGCCAAAGGACACCCCCGAGACCGTAGCGCTCGACCTCGAACTCGATCCCACAGCAGTAGACGCTGTTGAATCTCACGCTCATAGCGTCTCCCTCACAACCGAGCAGGCGGAAACGCTGATAGCGGCATTGAAGACAGTGATCGAAGACGACGGAAGCGACCGGCCTGCCCGCTTGCAGAAATAACCGGAGACGAGGCATGAACGCACAACCAACCCCCACGATAGCACCAGCACCAGACCGTCCGCTTCCTGCCAGTGCGGGAGTGAATCCCAGCTCCACTGGACAGGAGGTGAGTCTAGCGTGACCGACTGGATCTCAACGACGTGTATGCGGTGTGCAGTCGGATGTGGACACGTTCAGCACGGTGCGGATATCGGATACGGCCTCGACACAGTCCGGGGCGACCCAGCCCACCCAGTGAATCGCGGCCTTGCCTGTCAGCGTGGCGTCAGCGAAACTGCTGACCCCAATGGCGAGTGGCTTACCCAACCCCTCATCCGTCGGAATGGCAGCCTCCAGAAGACGACCTGGGACATCGCCCTCACCACCGTCCTTGAGAAATTCGACGAAATTTTGGACAATGACCGTGACGGGATTGCCGTTCTCGGAAGCGGCCAGCAAACCAACGAAGCCGCATACGCGCTCGGCAAACTCGCCCGTGGCGGCTTCGGCACCCAGTACTACGACGCCAATACCACGCTCTGCATGGCGAGCGCCGTCACCGCATACTACGACGCATTCGGCAGTGACGCACCGCCTCCAACCTACGACGACATCCCTGCTGCAAAGCGGCACATAGTCTGGGGAGCAAATCCGGCTGTTGCCCATCCCGTTATGTTTCGATGGATCACTGACAGTGCCGACGATGAGGATAGTTCGCTGCTTGTCGTTGATCCCGTCGAGACAGAGACCGCAGAGGCGGCTGACACCCACATTGACCTTGATCCAGGTGGTGACCTCAATCTGGCTCGTGCTGTTCTCGCCCACGCAGTCGATACAGACCGTGTTGACGAACCGTTCGTCGCCGACACGACGGTTGGCTTCAATGACCTGTGCGCCGAACTCCCCGATTCCTCGGTAGCGGCCGACCGCGCGGGCGTCCCCTTCGAGACCGTGGAGACGCTGGCAGCGGCCTTCGAGGACCAGACACTCGTCTATTGGGGGATGGGTGTGAACCAGAGCAACCAGGGCACCGATACTGCCGGCGCGCTCATTGACCTGTGTCTTGCTACCGGAAACATTGGGCCAGGGAGTGGTCCGTTCTCGCTCACAGGACAGGCGAACTCGATGGGGACACGCGTCTGCTCCTCGAAGGGGACGTGGCCCGGCCATCGTGACTTCGAGAACCCCAAGGAACGCGACACCGTCGCAGCAGCCTGGGACGTCCCAGTTGAGCGTCTACCTGGGGACACTGGGCCAGGTCCCGTCAGAACGATCGACGCGATCGCCAATGGTCCCATAGAGGCAGTCTATGCAGTGGCAACAAATCCGGTAGCCGGTATGCCGGACGCGTCGGAGACGGCTCGCAATCTGGAGGATGTGTTCCTTGTCGTTCAAGACGCATTCCGTACGAAGACCACTGACCTCGCAGACATCGTTCTCCCAGCGGCGACCTGGGGCGAATCGAACGGCACAGCGATCAATATGGAGCGCACAGTATCGCGAGTCAGGCCTGCAACTGACCTTCCGGGGGGCGTTCGGACTGACCTTGATATTATTACGACGCTCGGAAATGCGTTAGCCGACGAGTTATTTGGAAATGCAGCAGACCCTGAGTCGATTTTCGCAGAGTTCACTGCGCTTACTGAGGGATCACTCGCCGACTGTTCCGGTATCAGCTACGACCGACTCGAGTCAGAACTCGCTGTCCGCTGGCCAGCACCTGACACCGAGACGAGTGCGGGATACCGATACTACGACGACGGCGACTATTCGTTCCCAACGCCTTCAGGAAACGCTCGGTTCACCGGCGGGACGGGACAGCCAGTCCCCGAACCACCGACTGAAGACTACCCGCTGACGCTTACAACGGCGCGCAAGGCCGACGGCTACAATACGGGTGTGCGATCACGGGCGTCACCTGACGATTCTGGGCCGCTCGTCGCCCGCATCCATCCCGAGACGGTTGAAACCCACCTCGACCCATCGAACGACGTCAAACCAACTCGCATTACTATCGAGTCACAACGGGGGAGCGTACCAATTCAGATCGAAGCGGACGACGCAATCCAGCCTGGCCTTGTGTGGTTGCCGATCCACCACCCTGCAACGAACGAGTTGACACTTCCTGAGACTGATCCACAGTCGGATGAACCACATCTCAAACAGTGTGCTGTTCGACTTGTTGCCGACCACGATATGATGGAGATTGCCGGCGGTGAGCGCGCATGACGAACAAAATCGAACAACTGATCATCGCTACTGTGGGGTTCTTCTGGGCGTTCCTCATGTGGTTCTCGACAGCGTCTTTCAGTCCGAGCATCGGCGAGTTCTACGGCCTCACGACCGGCCAACTCGCCTTGCTTGCCAGCTCAGCTATTTGGCTGGCCCCGCCCGGGCGAGTGCTTGCCGGGTGGGCTGCCGACCGGCTTGGCGCCCACAATGTCTTCGCAATTATCCTCGCATATTCGGGGATTATGAGTATCGCCTCCTCATTCGCCACGTCCTACAACATACTCTTCATCGAACGGCTAATCGTCGCCTCCGCGGGGATTAGCTTCGTTGTCGGCATCCAACACGTCGCCCAATGGTTTGACGAACACGAAATCGGCACTGCAGAAGGCCTCTACGCTGGAACTGGCAATGCCGGGGCGGGTGTTGGCGCACTCGTGCTCCCTCGTATGTATGAGACAAATTTCTCGGACGCTTTTCTCCATCTCGGCATTGTCGCGCTCGTCATCGCCGTCGTCTACAAGTGGCGGGGAGAGCCCGCACGAGATATTGAGACAGCGCAAACAGCGAAGCAAAACACCTCGCTCGGCGATACCCTGTTCGTCTGGACGCGGTATGCCGCAATCGGACTCATGCTGGCCTACGCAATGTCATTCGGACTGGAGATTGCCATGAACTCGTGGCTGCCAAGCTACTATGCCGAAGGCTTCGACGGAGCACTCGGTGACCTCGGATTCACAGGAACAGCAGCAATTCAGACTGCGGCCGGGACGTTCGCGGCAGTCCAGTCGTTCAACGCCTCGCTCTTCAGGCCATTTTCGGGATACATGTCTGATCTCTGGCAGCGTAAAGGCTGGACACCCTACCCGTTCCTCGCGTCGACGCAGGACTACTCGCCGCGCGTTCACTGGCTGATGACTGCGCTCGTCCTCATTACACTCGCAATGGTCGCGCTCACTCTCGTCGGACTAGCAGGCATTCTGCCAGCGTCTGTAGTCATACTCGCGATCTTCGGCGTCACCGTCAGCTTCGGCACTGGCGGCGTCTTCGCCATCGTACCAATGCTATTCAAAGACCGCCCCGGTACAGCGTCCGGGTTTATCGGCGGTGTTTCAACCAGTGGCGGAATTGTCTATCCGCTCGTCTACGGCTACGTTCCAAACATCCACATGGGCTACGCCGTCGTTGCACTCGTCTTCTTCGTACCATTCATCTTATTCTATGTGCGGGTAATGCGCTACGAGGACGACCCCCGCGACCATGGTATTGGATCCGCACGTCGGTGGCTCGACGATGATCGGAGTCCGACTCCTCCACTGGGAGGTGATGACTAATGGCAGAATACGACTCCTGGTACACGTGGGGGAAGGTCGTCCTATACGCCGAGATGACGATTGCAATCTGCCTCACGGTCTTCGCATTCTACATGGCGTTCACCGGCCGAGCAGGATTTCTCACCTAAGAATGCGGTCCGGGATTATCCTCGCAGGCGGGCAGTCAAAGCGCTTCGGCGAACAAGATAAGGCATTGGCCGAGCTTGACGGCAAGCCATTGGTGCGTCACGTTGCTGACCGTATGACTCCCGTCGTTGATGAGCTCGTGGTGAACTGTCGCGCTGAGCAGGTCAATGCATTCCGGCATGCCCTTGACGATGCGGCAATCGCTCCACGCTTCGCAGTTGACGCTGTTCCCGGCTGCGGTCCAGTCGCAGGGATGGCAACCGGACTCCAAGACACGACCGCGTCTATGGCTCTTGTGACGGCCTGCGATATGCCGTCCCTTGATTCAGATTTCCTTGAGTCGTTGTTCGATGACGCCCACAGCCATGCTGGTGCTGTTCCAATATTTAATGGGTATCGACAACCACTCTGCGCAGTCTACCGTGTACCTCTGATGATTGAGGCCTGTCACGCTAGTCACTCTTCGGACCCAACCCGGCTTCAGGCTGTGTTGGACCGACTAGATCCGGTCCTCATCTCAGAGGACGAAGTCCGCGCACGAACGACAGCCACCACGTTCAAAAACGTGAACACACAGATTGATCTCCAAGCTATCGACACCTAACGGAATATTGAGGTGGCGATCTTCGCTCTTTCCTGGCTCGACCACTCAGAGCTTCTTCTGGTACACCACTTCGCTGACTAGCTACTGCTCCGCTTGCTTCCTGATGCTGGCAGCTGCAGGCGTCAAGTTGTATCTGAGAAAAGCACCTATTTAACATCCCTATCGGATTATTATTCTCAATCTATTATCCATATGGGTGTAGAACGAGGAAATAAATTACGGAAGTGCGAGGAGAAAGCCCCGCGCTTTAGGGCGGGAGGATGTCAGGGAGACTTGCTCGTCCGTTATTTAACAGGGAATTCACGAGTTCTGAATCGAGATTCTTATACGTCATTGCTCGTCCAAGGCTCTCCATGCGCTAAAATTTTCGAATGAATGGAATACGGCTTGAAAATGCGAAACAACACTAAATTTAAGACAGCTGTAGTGACTGTGTTCTTCCGTTCACTCGTCATTCCGATCCTTTGTCCGAGGCAGTCGTACTCGACGGTCCACCGTGTGTGGCGGTCGCGCCTTGAAGACAGTCGACCACCCGCTCGCGCACGCCCACCACGTCGCCGAACACAGTCGCTGCCGGCGGTTCAATACCGACCTCACTACTGCGCTCGGCGATGGTTCCAACTGTCCCGGTGACGGTGAAATCGTCCTCGCAGGTCGCCTGCTCGACCACCGCTGCCGGGGTATCGACCGGCACGCCCTGGTCTTGGAGCGCCAGCGCGTTGTCGGCCATCCGGCCGACGCCCATCAGGATGACGAGCGTGCCGCCAGCGACGACGCAGTCGGCGAGCGCCGACCAGTCGATGGCGCTCTCGTCCTTGGTCGGGTCCTCGTGGCCGGTGACAACCGTAAGACTGGAAGCGTGTTCGCGGTGGGTCACCGGAATGCCGGCGACTTCCGGCGCAGCGATGGCGCTTGTGACCCCCGGAACTACTTCGAAGGGGACGCCCTCACGAGCGAGGTGTTCAGTCTCCTCGCCGCCACGTCCGAAGATGGTCGGGTCGCCGCCTTTCAGTCGGACTACGTCATTTCCCTTGCGGGCCTTGCGGACCATCAGGCGGTTGATCTCTTCCTGAGTTGTCCGCTCGCCGTTTGGGTTCTTTCCAACATCGATACACTCTGTCTTGTCGGCGTACCGGTCGATGATGCTGTCGCCTACGAGCGCGTCGTGGAGGACGACGTCGGCGGTTTCGAGTACCCGCGCTGCCTTTACCGTCAGCAGTTCGGGGTCGCCCGGACCTGCGCCGACGAGGTACACCGTTCCCTGGTACATGCTAGTCGATTTGCTCACGAATTACATTTCGGCAGTACATCGAATGCAAACATTGATATTCTAACTAGATGTTCGACATATTCATGCAGACTTCCCTTTCTTTGGATCTTCTTCACAGTATAACTACTCAATAGCGTACTATAAAACAGTAACTGTTGAACATATACAATAATCCATTGATTTAGTGGCCATATGAGAAAGTGCGTTGCGGAGGTAGATATTTGATATGAGAATGACTTAATTTTCTAACTCATTAATTATAATCTATGGGATCATCAAAAATGAAGGTGAACGCGATACAGAAACGTCGTGATGAAATCGAAAAGAAGTGAACTGTGTTGGCCTGTTCTTGCCGACACAACCACTCTAGTCGCCTTATTATTGCTCTTTCGGCTCAGCTGGGACAATTATTTCCTCAAGCTGAAGAATGAGAATATTGTTCGGGGCGTCTTTGCCATCGATAGCGCCCTTGACAACGAGTTCCGATAGTGGCGTCGGCCCGACTGTCACCGTATCTCCTTCTTCAAAATCGCTGATGGTGCCTTGGAGGTGAATTTCAGCACGGCATTTTTGAGGATGGTGAACGTTTGAGAGATCAATTTCTTCGACATTCATGTCCGTGACACGCTCATCGTTGTGGAAGAGAGGGACTGAGGCTGGCTCATCCATCTCCTGGATATCCAGAACCTCATAGGCAGTAGATGTCGGCTTGTACCCGCCTTTCGGCCCAGGAACACCCTGTACAAGCTGGAGTGCTTTGAGGCTCTGCATCTGATTCCGGATTGTTCCGGGATTACGATTGACCTCCTCGGCAATCAACTCGCCTTTTACTGCATCTTCTGAGACGCGATAAAGATTCGTGAGGGCAGTGAGTATCGTTTGCTGACTTGATGTGAGTTCGATCGATGACATACAGCCACTTCGCAGCTACTATGTTTAAATCTGGCGTATTAAGCTCTGTACTCCCCATACAAACCATCAGAATATATATTCTATAAGGATATAGTGCGTTCCTATCTATTTTACTATCACGGCAATCGGTAGATCAGAAAACCACTGACCCAAAGGGTGGCTCTAATCACTCTCGGAGTAGACAGTTGGTATCTCCGCGGTGTACACGGTTGTGGCCAGAGCAAAAAGGATACTCATATCAAGGAGAAAACGACCCGTCTCAAGAACAGTCAACAGCAACTCCAATCGACTATACTTCGTCTATTTGAAGGGTTCATTGCTCAGTCAGAAACGTCGAAATAGATCGCGATCAAGGTCAGTTCTCTTACTCCCGTGATGGCACAGACGATTCTTCCCCAGTAGCGGCAACCGAATTCGAGACGTTCTCGCGAAGGTCAGATTCAATCGCTTCAAGCGAGCGGCCCTTCGTTTCCGGAACTAACCGGTAGGTGAATGCCATGGCCATGAGACTACAAATACCGAACAGCCAAAACGTCGAGGCCTGGCCAACGTTTGCGGTCAGCATCGGGAATGTTAGTGACACTATAAGATTGGCACCCCAATTGGCGACGGTGACCGTCCCCATCGCGCTCCCGCGAACCGAGAGCGGGTAGATTTCGGAGATGAGCAGCCAGAACACCGGGCCGAGACCGATGGCGAAGAACGCCACGAACAGCATCAAACTGGCGG
>QNGA01000017.1 GCA_003298465.1 halophilic archaeon
GTACAGACCAGTGACAAGTAGGAAACTCGGTTACCTGGCCGAGGTTACCAGAGTGGAACTGTGCCTTCGGAAAGTACTCTCACGTAGTGGAGCGTTTATTCTGTTGACGAACTTATTTCACTGATGATGGGATTATGTACGTGTGGAACTGCTGGCGATATGTTTTCAATCGGCTAATTACTAAGGACGACCATTTCATAGATAGTATCTGGTCGTTCAGCGGAGAGCGGCCACGAAGCGGTAGAGAGCGCCCATTCCGACATTTAGCCACCCCTCTGGGACTGGATTAGCTGGGGACTCCATCCCAGAGGACCTTCTGCTCAAGACATTGCTCTGAGGTCTACTGAAACAGGAGGAGACTGGCGGATCAGGACCAAGACTTCCGGAGGGAGCGTAGATCACCACTCCCGGAAATCAACCAAGCCCAGAGCCCCAGTAACGCTGATTCGCTACGCTAATTGTGAGTGGCTCACCGTCTCACTGCAGTGAGCAGTGGAACAACGCTCCCCAAATCAATCGGTCTGTGCCTCCTGGATCACTGTCGCTCAGGAGAGAGTCAGGTGCTATTTTGAGCAGATCATTTTTTAAGGAGAGTATCGAAGATGGCGGTATGGGCGATGGGAACACGACACAACTGTCGGTGGGGGAGCGCGTGATTGATGTCGAGGATGACGATCCAAATCAGGCGGTTGTCGTGTGGCGACCGGCAGAGAAGACAATCGCTGACTGGGAGTTCCAAACGAGCGAGGGCACAACGACGACAGCCGAGACGAACCCAGAGCATCCAACAGACGCGCAGTTAGTGGTGGTGGCGTTTGAGACTGCGTTGGACAAGTACTGGGAGGAATGGGAGGATGCCGAGCCGGCGGATCTGTTTGAAGGTACTCGTGAGAACGGTGTCCATCAATACGGCTTTCCAGAATCCCGGCTAGCCCCTGCTAGCGAAGCGACTGCGAGCACTCAACGTGACGAGACAGGTACGGAGGAAGAGGTAGTGTTACCCGAGACATTCCCGGAGATTGCAGAGCGACTTGAGCAGAGCGGGTTTGACGTTGCGTATGATGCAGGCGAGGAGGTGCTTCGTGTCGAGAAGCATGGCGTCGAGCATGCAATTGAACATGATGGGACGATCCGGGGAAAGAGCGGGATGAAACAGCGCATGAAAGTAGTTGTTGACCGATTCCTGTAGAGACGGGACATTCGGAGCTAGCGGATTTCGGAGTGGTGGAGAACCAGTGTTCGGCCCGTAACACGGTGAGTTGCCAAATGGACGGCGATGGGCGGGAATGTCAGGCTGTCGGGATGTCCTGATCGAGATACTGCTGTTCCCAGTCGTTGCGTGCCTCGATTTCTCGCTTGCCACGGCGAGTCAGCGTATAGACGTTCGTTCGGCGGTCTAGTTCCCCTTTCTCGACAAGTCCCTTCTCGACGAGCGTGTCCAAGTTGGGATACAGTCGGCCGTGGTGGATTTCCTGCTCGTAGTAGTCCTCGAGTTCATCTTTGATGGCAAGGCCGTGGGGGTCGTCGAGACCGTTGACGACGTACAACAGGTCGCGTTGGAAGCCAGTGAGATCGTGCATTGGTATCTGATTGGTGGTTGTCACCAGAGTATTAAATCTCTTATGGTATGTTGAAGATGGCAGGATCTGACGACTTACGAGCAAGCAGAATGCAGTGGCGGGAGATTTTGTGCTGATAGAAGTCTGGGAGATAGCCAGACCGAGGCGGTTACGGACGTCAATTCGTTTGAATACCACCGATTGGTCTACAATGAGGTTCCGCTTACCACTGAAGTATCTCTTCAACGTCTATTATTGAAAGTGGGCGATACCACGAATGGGAGATCACAGACGATAGTAGCGGCAAACCACGTGTAGCATATCTCGCCCATATTTAGTGGGATTGTTAGCCCTCGATAGTGTCAATCAGCGCCTTGGCCCGGTACATCTCTTGGAGTGCTGGAAGAATGATGAACCAGGATCGAGACTTTCGTGAGGAGTGTGGGACTGAGTTGCCCGGGAACCAACTGGGCCCAGAGCTCCCGGTGACGCTGAGTCACCTTTGTAAGGCCGATGTTAGCTCACCGTGGGAAAACAGTGAGCAACTGACTCTACACGTCTTGTACTAATAGTTATGATTTACCTGGTTGGATTGAGGATGATCACAGAGAATAAAACTCTCAGTGTCGACCACCCTCTGCGCCAAGGTGGCTCCCACCGGGAACCACCAATCGGAGAGACAACCTGGCCACTCTATCCGCTGCAAGACAGTCTAAGACCCTGTTGCTGATCAGTCCGATGGCTTGCTGTCCTTGATCACCGAACGTTGGTCCGGAGTGGGACCAACTTTGCGAAAGGCGTCAATCGACGGGGCGATGTCTGGCGTCTCGTCAAGGAACGTGGGTTCACCAGACCACGTCCCATGAACACCCAATCGGCGCCAGTGTCGGGGCACGACTCCCGACATCGGAATTATACTACTACTAATGCAAGTAGATTAATGTACCGGCAGAGAGCCGAAGGAGGCGTCTGTGACCCCTGCTCCGTGATGCGATAGCCTCTCTTTGAGCGTCAGGTGGACGGCTGACGTGACATTCATACGTCGACAGGTCGAAGATGGAACTACGACATGGACGATCGTCGGGTCCCAGCCTATGCTCGCGACGCGCTTGAGACGCTTCGGCGAGCGGTGGCTGCAAATAGCGATGGTGAGCACAACGGCATTCCGACGCAAGACGCACGGGCGGTGCTCGCCGATGAAGGGGGGTTTTCTGAAGCGATGGTCAACGACGTGCTTGAGGTGCTCTACAACCGCGGGGAGATCTACTACGTGGACGAGGAAGTCCGTATCACCGAAATGGAACTATCCGACGCCGACGTTCAGAACGACTCCGAGTAATTAGCGAGTTGCCCACCACAGCCGTCAGCCATTGGCCAATCGTCGATGCTGCGACTCCCTCAGTCACACACAGGAGAGTTGCGTATTGTTATTTCACTCTGGTCGAAAGACACTCTCAGCGGCACTGTCTCTCAATGGCACTGTCTAGGTTAGCTCCTCATCGGCAGGCGTTCGGTTGTTGAGTGCTTGATGCGATCGCTGGTAACTGTAGTAGTGCATAAACTGTTCAAGGCCCGGCTGGACGCTCGGCCGACTGCCCATTCAGGACGTATCAAAGCGGTCGATCCGTTGCTTGAGGGTATGAAACCACTTTTCGATCAGTTTCGGTCTGTGTAGTCTATTCCCGACAATGTCAATCTCTCATTGACACTTTTGATGACGATTTGACCTTACTTCTGCGTGATCTGGATTTTCGCCGGCGCATCTCGTCGGGTACGTCCGTTTGCCTCCTCCTCGAACAGAGAGGTATGATTACTCTGGTCTTTATTGATCCTCTATTATATAAGCAGAGATAACAAAATTTCATATGCTAGAATATTAAACCTATATACTGATGCAAGTCCCCGAACGACCGCCCGACGAGCTTTCAGAACGACAATTGTTCAAAGCGTATGTCGAAATCAAAAATAACTCCGCTGAGTCACTTGATGGCTACGAACAAGCTACTTTACAAAAACAACAAGCAGCATTATTGGCCGAAATCGGTGAACGGCTCGAAACGTTTGAAGCAGTGAAATCGCTTTTATAGGATCGTCCTATTCATTTTATCCTAGAGATAAATTATTCTCTATTAAGCTATTTATTATCTATCTTCCTCCTAGGAAATATTTTTATGTGCCCAGTCCAAAGGTTGGTCTGAGCCCAAGTCCGGACGACGTACCATCCCTGATGGTGCGGATGACCTCCTAGCTCATCAGTTACTTCTCGACCATCCTGATCGCTTACCACCACTCAGTCAGTCGCTTCTGCAGTCAAAGGACTTTTCCGGGCGATAGAGAAGACAGCATGGTCGAAACCAATCCATAATCAACACGGAAGAAAATCGATTACAATGATTGGAGACGACGCATTTTGTCCACAAACAGGCGCAAAGCTTTCGGACGAGACTCATTATGATGAGAACAGTCAGCAACGAATAGCTCTTGCAGATGCATTCGGAATCGAGGGAGAAGAGGAGGGAAAGTTAACAACGGGCGCGATTCGCTCATCCAAGGCGGCTTTATTCAACCATTTTCGTCGCTGTCATCAGCGCCATACTTCAGAGAATAACAAGCTGTATCGGAAAACAGCACTCGCGTTGAGTCGCCTCAAACGTGCCGCAACTGGAGCACAATACGAGGATCTCTATATCTGGTATGCGTTACAGCACCGGCTCAGTATTCTCGACTATGCTGTTGACTGGATGCATACACATGCTTCACTCCGCTGTCCACACTGCCACAGCCGACTGAAATACTCGCAATTAGATACTGGAACAGTTGCTGGATACTGTATCTCTGACTGCACCGGCACCACCAAAGATCAACTTCCACATCTCCGGACAACAATTGCTGATCTCTATACCTCCGCCTTCGACGAGACGGTAACAACTGACCAAATCCTTCAATTTAAACAGTGAGACATACTGTCGGAGTATCATCCACCTTCTGTTCCAGCGAGGAGAGACACTATTGGCTGACCAAATTCGATCTGAATTGTCGACTGATCGCGGCTATCCATTGATCACGGTAACTGCTACTGACCGCGTCCGGTAGTCAGGCCGGCAGTAAGGTTCGAGTCCCGAGCGCGGCGTGGCGGCATCCGCCGCCAGAGTGAACCTATGAGTACGAGTACTAGCGATTCCGAGATAATCGCACAGTCCCAGCCGCTTGTCGGCATAACTGGCTTCAAACGCGACCTCCTGTTGACCGTTGCCCGGTTGTCGGGCAGCAATCCGTACGGGAAGGTCGTCAAGGAGAAACTCGAAGACCAGTACGGTGAGTCGATCAACCACGGTCGGCTCTACCAGAATCTCGACGAACTCGACGAGATAGGGTTTGTTCGGAAGGTTCCGATAGATGGCCGCACCAATGCCTACCGGCTGACTGACCAAGGGGCGTCCGAACTTCGCGCCCACCGTAACTGGGAACAGGAATGTCTGAGTGCGATCGATGAAGATGCGATTGACCACGGGGAGGACCTCCTATAATGAGCGCACTCACAACCCCACGTGGTCTGGTGCTGTGGCCATTTGACCTGTGATTGGTTCATCGCCGACGAAGGCGTGTTCAAATCACGACCTGCCAGCAGCCGTCTTAACAGCGATCTCTCCGGTGGATTCGAGTGGCGGAGTGATGGACTTGTGTCTGTGCTGAGTGGATAGTTTATGTATGGTTGGCAGTGAAGACGCGAGTACAGGCGGGACACGACGACACATGTGTCGGTGGGCGACCGCCTTAGCCCATCAGGTTTACCCTAACCAGATTACTGATACGGAACTGTTAGGCGTTATTCATCCGTTGGTGCGTTGTTTCGTTACACCTATTGCATGTGACAATTCTATATGGTTCACGCGAAAACTCAATATTTTCCTCTTTCGTACTTTCCTCCCGAATTTCCAGTGACACATGGTGTGGGGTTTCCTGAGCACAGTTTTCACAGAATTCACGTCTTGTCTGCGATTCCTGGTGTTTTGCGACCATGTTTGCTTCCGCCTCACCCAGACCACAACTACCACCAGCATAAATAGAGACTTTTGTTAGCCGTTGTTCACGTTATTTTGGTTGATTACTCACTCTTCGATCCTTCTCAACAGTCGAATACAACCACCGAGTTATCCCGAATCAGCTCTCACTAAAGAACTACTGTTTTGTATCTCTTGTCTCACCGTTGGGAATCTCGGAGAATGAGCGGCCCAATAGCAAGTGTGCGTTTCGCAATCGTTGCAATCCGAAGAATATACGATGTGAATAGCAGGAATGGAATGAGGCTAATCGTGAATGCCATGCCGACAACCCACGTAACAACGGGAATATTGAGGAATGTTGCCGAGCCGAATGTTTCAGCGCCAACAAAGGCGAGCATCCCACCAGCGATCACAAGAGCTGGCACTGCGGCATAGAGGATGTACTGAGAGAGGTCAACTAGCGCCCATTGGAAGTACAACGTCTTAATGTGTTCGCGTGCCGGCCCAAACATTGCGAGTGCAGTCCGTAATTCATCGAATGCTGTCTGCTGGTCATCGTCAAGTTCATCATCAAAGTCGGCGGTCATCCGTTCAATCTGAAATATCTTCCACGAGTAATTGAAGTTGAGCGCAGCAAACAACACGTCAAACGTGCCAAATTGGGCATTCTCCAGTTGATCTTCGACTTCTTGGGCGTTTCCGTGAACGCTATTAACAAACTCAGTTACTTCGTCCTGTACGTCACTGCTGTCGTTGCGAGCGATAATCCGATCAAGTGCTTCAGATCGGCGTTCTGTTTCCTCAACGAGGACGGTAAGGAACGCTGATGGATCAACCGGCACAACGTCACCGAGCAAGTCCTTCGTGTATGTCCGAAAATCCATGGCATCGCTCATCCGTTGACGTTGATCACCGAGCGGTCCGTTTTCCTGAGACAGGACAAGCTGGCTAATCGTGACAACCAGCGTCGTCCCAGTCACAAGGACGCCGATCATCGCCGAGAAGATCGTCTCAATCGTGTCAGTTGACTTGATCTCGGACTGTAGAGAAGGAGCAAGAAAAACGCTAAACAACATAAATCCGATAAAGACGAACAATGCGAGTATACCTGTTACAAGAAATCGATTTGTCCGTAAAAGAAGCCAAATTTTGAGGCGGCTTTCATTCGAGCGCTCACGCATCGTATTTCCGGTACTGATCCCGTTCCCTCCGTTCTCACTCATCGTTATTTCCTCGATCGGTTGTGGTAGGCCGCTTAAGAAGGATATACTTCGTACCGCCGCCAACGTATTCGATAGTCCCAGTGACTTCCCACCCGTCACTGCCAAGTTCGTTAAGTTCGTTGGTTGGGTCGCTTGCTTCTTTCTTCGTTGCCTCGCGTGGTGGTCTCAGCGTTCGGTATTCCCACTTGTCTGAAGACTCCATAGACGGTAAGTCGTTTGTCACCCTGACATAAACTCATTTGGATGCCTATGGCGGCTCTCTGTGATTGTAATCAGGTACTTTACCGGATGAGTGCTGTTTGTCACAGGGTTCATCTAACTTCGCTGTAATATCTGTATTTTTCTTATGTGATCTCAACTCCACCGTCTGAAGGTGACAATAAAAATAGTCTAGAATATAGTGTGAGGTATTATCCTGGTAAACGTCGCTGCTATGAAAGGGCGGTTAAGATATCGGTCTCCCAATTTAAGCAGGTTGATAGCGAAGCTAGTAGTATGAGCACTGACGACGCACGTGAGTTCGATCCAGAGGCACCAGAAGAGCGCGAAATCGGCCGTGAGATGGTTGATCAAAGTACAGGACTTGGATCGGTGATGGCTCACTTTTATCGCGGTGAGATGAGTCGTGTCACAACATGGCGCCAGCGTCTTGATGAGACGACCAAATGGGCAGTGACAATCATCGCTGGTCTCCTCGCCTACGGATTTTCGACGAATGGGACGCCTGCCGTACTACTTGCTGGAATTGTAGTTACCAGTATTTTTCTTGGAATTGAGGCGCGACGATACCAAGACTACGATGTGTATCGCGCTCGAGTTCGCCTTCTCCAAGAGAATTTGTTCGCGAATGCACTTGATCCATCACAGGGCGTTGAACACCGAGACTGGCGACGTAAACTCAGTAACGACTTCCGCGATCCGACGCTGAAAACACCATATGTAGAGGCCGTGTCTCGGCGACTACGTCGAGTCTATCTCGCACTCTTATCTGTTCTGCTCGCTGCCTGGGTCTTCCGGCTTACCGCCTTCGGGAATGATGCAACATGGATAACCAACGCTACAGTCGGTATAGTTCCAGGATACATCGTCGTCGGACTTGTCGGTATATTCTATCTCTGCGGGCTCTGGATTGCATTCCGTCCTCGGCCACGGCGTTCGAAAGAAGAGTTCGATCGAGAGGACGTCCAGGAGGGAGAGTGGAAGGACTCAGAATAATCTTGATATCCTCTGCTGTAGCCACCTGATTAAAAGCTGTTTGATCACCCCTCCAGAGCACTCAGTTAGTCTCAGTGACGAGGAGGTTCATCGGTCGGAGTTCCGCAGATTCCCCCCGAATACGAGAACTACTCCTAGAATCGTCGGCCCCACCAGTGTTTTCCCCGACTACTTTCTTGTGAGGACACTCATTATCGACGTATTGGACTAGGACTGGGTGCTACTTATTCGTCACTACAATCGGCTAAATTTCTAAATGGAAATGGACACTCCCCGGGATTCTGTTCTTAGTTTGAATATACCGATACAGGGCGCTCTGGGCGCATCAGGTGCAATTTCTCTCGGCGGTAAGTGGCGATTCGGTTGAGTACTTCGGAGCCGATATGCGCGGGGTTCATAAAGGAATGGGGAGTACAGACGACGAGTTCGATATTGTGTCGGAGCATCTAGAGGCCGCATTGGCTGAAAACGGTGTTTCTGACGGAGCTCGCGAACACGTTCTCACTAACGTTGAAGAGTTGCGTCTAGAAATCGTTGAGGTTACAGAGAGTAGTGAAGTCGGCACAGCGAGCTTATAACCATCACAGGCTTGTGACCGGCGTACTCGTCAACGGTCTCTATCGTCGTATTTGTCTCCCTCCTTCCAGAAAGACACCGTGACCACTCCATTCATCTCTTGAAAGTATCTTAGCGACACCGATGCTTACGCAAAAATCCACAATATACGCTCATGTATTAGTTATCGCTCCTTCAATTAGTCAATTACTATAGATGGCCAGCTCGTCGTTGTTGCTGGCCGTTCCAGTGAACGGCCACGGAGAGGGCGCCTGTCATAAACCCACCTTCACTTCGGTGTACTCCCTCTGGAACACGGAGCGGGGACTCCTACCCAGAGGGAGACTCTCCCACTCCCGACATTGCAGTTCCTTTGGTTTGGCTAGCTGAACAACGGTGACCTGCTTTTTTACTGGCCCTCGCTCTCAGCGAAGAGACCAAAACGTAGTAAAACACTCTTCAGCACGGAGTTGGCTGTTTACTTAGAATACAGAGATGTGTCTCGCCACCGTGAATTATCGTCTCTCCGGGGTGCGGCAAGTAGCTTTTTGCGGGGAAATACTGTAGAGATAGCTGTCGAGTGTGGTAGCACCTACCATTTACACTCGACATCGCCATCGACACCATAGGATGGAACGTCTCTCAGCCTACGTTCCATTCGACAATGCGTCTCTGAGGTCGGTGCCATTACTTCTCGATTGGCTGTGGACGTGTGGTAAACTGACGTTGTCCGGGACCAGCCATAGTAGAACAAAGTACTGATCAGGCGATATTCAGCTATGCAGGGGCACTAAGTATGATTCTCATGGGATCAGGGAGAGAGCAATTGGTGAGCTGCGTGCATCGAATGTCTTCTCTTATGACCCACTCCGAGCTCTCACAGGAGACGGTGTTCGATATTCTCAAGAGCACTCGGCGGCGATACGTCCTTCACTATCTCCGCCAGCATGGGCCCTCTGCTACTCTGTCGACCCTCGCTACCCACGTCGCAGCCTGGGAACACGAGACGACGCCAGATGAGTTGATGTCCAAGCAACGCAAACGCGTCTATACCTCGCTCTATCAGACCCATCTCCCGAAACTTGAGGAGGTTGGTCTTCTCGACTTTGATGAGGAAACAGGTCACATCCATCTGTCAGAGCGTGCACGGGCACTTAATAAATATCTGAATGCTAGCTCTCGACCGCCAACCCCGTGGTATCACTACTATCTCTCGCTCTCATTCGTGAACCTTCTATTGATCGGGGGTGTCTGGGGTGAAGTTACTCCGCTTGCCTTCCTCTCGCGTCCAACAGTGCTGACACTGATTATAAGTCTGTATACTGTATTGGCGCTTGGCCAGTATCTCTGCTACTATCGTTGTTCCGTCCAGGGACCTCCACCTGAACCTTGACTCGTTGTAGATGGGGACTGTTATTACTCGTCAAACGAGGTTTGATCTGCTCTACTAGTCTCCCTTAGCCAGCGAGCAGCGACTTAGAAGTGCCCTTTCACGGGGAATGTGATGCAAGCCTGCTCAGAACCCAGTTGAGTCTAGCGCTCTTGGAGACGCTGATTCGCCATCTGGACTCTCTGTTTGTCGCGGCTCCCCGATCGAAGACGAGAGTGCTTGCCCTCTCTTTGCGCTCCGTATAGTTATGTGCTTGCTGAAGACGGAGAAAGTCATCGTGTTTAGTTAAGCGAGTTCCACCAGACGGCGAAGGATTGCAGCCACGTTTCTGCTATTTCTGGATCGACATGGCTGAAGCTATTGCTAAACGAGGAAGTACGTCGTTTTCTCCATACAGATACGTTCGACAGCATTTTGATTTCCATGGTTTACGGACTGAAATCGGAGCCCTTCTCGTTGCAGAGCACTCGCTAGATGGTGAGCGTGGTCGACGAGAAACACGGCGTCGGAGACGTCGTGTTTCTCACGAAACTCTCGAAGAAACTGCTGTGTGAGTGACGTCGTAGTCGTCGTAAATAACCGTAAATGCAGGAATTTGTTTGTCTCAGGATTAACGGGGCGTACAGCCAGAACTGCTGGCCGTTGATTCGGATCACGGTCTCGTCGAGTGCAATGTGATCCGGACTCGCGTCATTAGCCGGCTGTGACCGACTTTCTATACCCAATCGTGAACGGCTTTCCGGGACCGTTCGACACCAAACTTCTCAAGATCTAAGACGGTATTCGAAAGAGACAATCAAGCAAGATGCAGTCGAATACCGAGCTTCATCCACTTGTTCGGTGTCCGCCCCACTCCACAAAATCTAACCCAGTCCACTCGATACAACCGCTGAGGAGAGTGATTTCGGCCATAGACAGCAGAAATAACTCCCGCCTCGCTTTTCAGCCTTAACTAAACACGACCCTTCGATCCACTCGATGCCTCTCCCCTGGCTTTCTTGCAAACAATTAGGATGCTCGCTGATTAATATATTACACTTACTCGATACACTCGACCTTTTATCGACCCGCGCGCTCCCCGACGATATGAGCGACACAGGGATGACACGCCGGTCGGTTCGGGACCGCGTGATTGACACTTGGTGACGTTCTCGACGGTATCCCTCAAAATGTTTCGGCTCGGGAGCTCTTATCCACCGTTTTTGAGGCCCGCGTTCGGTCACCACTAGTAGGCGTTCTGTACCACCTTATCGTCGGACTCGGCGTCGATCACTATTATCTCGCCGTAGCGAGGGCTCTCTTCCTTACCATCTCTAAACCGATTCACCAGCTACTCCGCTCGTTTGGTCGAAGAAAGTGAGTCCTCACGCTGAGCGGTCTACTTCTGGATCAAAAAATAGCTGATTCCTCGTTCGAGGCGGATTTAGCTGCTGCCGCCACCGCCCTGGCGGCTAAACGACGTGCTTATCAGGCTGAGCTGGCTGCTGAACACGTTCGCTGTAGTGCCAAATTGGAAGCGGTTGCCCGTGGTGATCGACGCCCGGGTGAACAGGTAGGTGGCCCCCCAGGACCGGTTGCCCTGACCGGTTGCGGGACGGACGACGTAGCCGTTGTAGTCGTCGGGCTGGCCGATTTCCGGTACCGTGTTTCCATTGGGTAGCTGCAGCAGGGTCACGGTGATGTTCGCGGGTAGTTGTTCAACGACCTGAACCGTTTGTCCCGGCTGGTAGTCGTCGAAGTACGTCAGCACGTCCTGCTGGACCTGCTGTGCGCCGGCCGTGTTCGACCCTGAAACGCCAAGTGCGACCGTACCGGTCGCCAGCGCGCCCTTCTTGAGAAACTTGCGCCGCGATCCGTCTGTCGATTCATCGGTTATCTGTTCGCTGGTCGGTTGTTCGTTCTCCATAGTCAACACCCATCTGGTGTGTTCGAAGCAACGACGATTCCACCTATAAATGTAGGCTATTGTGAACGTCGCCTGGTTACCCGTCGAACAGTTCGTCGTCGGCTCTATTCCAGGTTTCGAGCCAGTAACCGCCGATACCTCCGATAAGAAGAAATTGTGAATCCAGTTATCGTACTCCTATCTGATCGACCTGCGGCGGCGAGCCGAGGGCCGTCCGACTCTCTCAGAACGTCTGGTCGTCTCGACAACTCGGTCATCCAGTCTAGCCCTTTTGCATCCTGCTCAGTATCCGACGTCGAACGACGCGCCATCAACAATTGATGGCGCGCAACCCTATCCCCTGTTTGAACAGACCATCGAAGGAGTCATCCAATGACGAGTGGGATACGGCTCCATCGCTGGGGCACGGATCTGAAGCGGGCATTAGCCTATCCGACGACATCAGCTCCCAGGATATTTGGCGGTGCTATTGTCGCCGTCTTGACCTACATTCTGCTTATCTTCTCGACGTTTCTGGGAATGTCGATGCAGATGCTCGGTGCGGGTCTGCACTGGTTCGACGAGACACTCATCCTTCTCACGGAGAACGTACTGGCGACGAATGGCTGGTTCGGCCTCGGACTCATCCTTTCGTACGCCGTGTTGACTGGGGTTGCTGTGGTAAACACGGCGGCACAGGTGAGCGTGACCGGCGTGTCCAGCATCTCGGACCTCCTTGGTGTACTGCCGGGACTCGTTGCGTCGGGGTGTGCCAGTTGTGGCGCTGGCTTGCTCGGATTCCTCGGATTCGCTGGCGCGCTGGCTGCGATGCCATTCCATGGTGACCTGCTTCGTGTCGGCGGTATCGTCCTACTCCTTGGGTTTCTCGTCCGAGCGGGCGATCCACGGGAATGCCGGCTTGATGTATGAAGGATCGAATGATCTCTCGTTTGAAGACAAAATGTGTGCGCGTGAAAACGGCATCTTGCTCTGACCATGGGCGAGCTAACGATGTAATCGTGTGAGGTCTTCGACTCCAATGTGTAAAAACACAAACAATTGATTTACTGGTCGTCAAGCATTCCTGGGTGGGACAGCTGCGATGATAACGATATTGGCCGGCTGTACGACTGGTTTTCAATCGTTCAATGGAGACACAAATAGCGACAGCGAAACAACTCGCGATGTGAACGGTGGAACGCCGGCTGGAACGTCGCTTCTAAATGTTCCTACTGACACAACGAAGTTCGGCATTAATTTGCAAAGCAACCCCCTAATAGGATCGCTAGACGCACCGATTGATCTCTATTATTGGAGTGGCTATCAATGTCCGTTCTGCCGGAAATTCCAGCAGAATACGTTCCCGAAGCTTATCAAAAACTACGTTCAACCAGGCCAGCTCCGAATTGTTATATTAGAAAAGTCCTATCTTGGCAAAGCGTCCAAGATAGCAGCGCGGATGGCAAAGTGTGTCTGGCGAACGGTACGAGAAGAGAATCCTGACGCATTCAAGTGCTGGCATGCAACGATGTTCGACAAGCAAGGCAAAGAGAACTCCGGATGGGCGAAGAAAAAGAATCTGCGAGAAATAACGCGCTAGGTTGCTGGTGTCGACGTCAATGCGGTCGATTCTTGCATGGCCAACCACACGAAGGAGGTGAAGGCGAGCATTGACGTCGATATTCAGGCGGCTGAGAAGAATGGGATACGAGGGACGCCCGCATTTATTTTCTTCGACCGGAAATCCGAGAAAGCGGGAAAGATCGTCGGCGCACAGCCGTATTCTTTGTTTAAAAAAGCGATCCGGAAAGTCGATACTGTGTAAGAATAACGAGACTATCTCGCTGGTCTGGAGTCACGGAAGCTAATGTGTAGTGGCCAGGTCGGTTCTCATTGTTTTCGGAGATCTTCAGAGCGGAGTTCGCCCCGTGCGTGCCAGGTACGCGGCCGGAGAGCGACGACGAGTGCTGTCGCGTAGAAGACAGCGACGAGTCCGACGACTATCGGACCGGAAATGGTCTCGATAGCCGCCGTTTCGGTCCACGGTTCGGGAGCGAACGCAGTAATACGGGCGAGCCATGCAGCGAGAAGCACGATAAATAGGGGGAGGTAGACGCGTCGCAACCGATGAGCGATAGCCTCCTCAGCGGCGATCTTAAGGGTCGGCGTCCTATAGTCGTTACCAAGCGTCTTCCGCCAGTTCTCATCAGCGAGGCCGCCGTCAGGATCGAGGCCGTACGCCCAGACGTTCTCTTGGAGTGTGCGGACACGCGACCGCCAGATATCGTAGCCGCGATAGCGTCGTGCCTCAATGACGAGGAAGACCGTTAGCGTCGCGACACCGATGAGGATGATGTAGTGGGGGTTGTTCGGGCTCGAAAATACCCACGTGAGGAGCGCTGCGATCACGATGACCGCCCAGTTGGTCGTCCTGTCGAGTCGTTCACGCCAGAGTTTCATCCGATGGATCTCACCGCGATAGAGGTGAGCCATCGCAGAGCTCGGCCCCATGTCCTCGTCGAGCAGGCCCGCACCGATGTCTGGTGACACCGTTGCTTCAGGACTCTGTCCAGTATCGTCGTCTGATGGTGAAGTCATCTGCGAGTGATCTCCCCGATGTGGAGGAACGTTTCCGTGATTCGGCCACTGGCCGTATCGAACTCGTTCACAGCGTCGTTGGATGTCGTTTTGTGCATGTTGTATGCTCTCCGTATCGTGTCTACAAAATCGGGCTTCAATAAGACCAGGAGAATTAGATGAGGAGTTGGATGTCGGCGTCAGCCATGTCCTGGATCGCCGTGGCGGCACCGACACCGGTCGTAACGCCGTCGTAGAAGTCGTCCTCGTCGTAGTCCATCAGGTCGATGGTCATCTGACAGGCCTGGAACTCGACGCCCATCTCGAGCGACGTGTCGATGAGCTCCGCGATTGTGGCCGTGTCATTGTCGTCGATTCTCTTTTCCATCATTTTCGTCGTCATGCGGTCCATGCCTGGAAGTGCAGCAATGGCGTTCGGCACGGGCATGTTGGGGTTGCCGACGGAGCTCAGCTTCAGCTCCTTCGAGCGCTCCTCATGGAGGATGTCCAGCCCCCAGAACGTGTGGAAGACCGTCACCTCGTAGCCGAACGCGGCGGCGGTGCTCGCCAAGATGAGCGGCGGGTACGCCATGTCGAGGGTGCCCTTCGTCGCGATGATGGACATCTTCGGCTGGCTGTCCTCACCTGTGATATCGGCAATCTGTTCTTCCAACTCCGAGACACGCGCGGCAAGTTCGGCGCGCGAGGGTACCTCGTCGCCGGACGTCGCTGTCTGCGTGGTATCAGTGCTCATTATGCCTCCGTCTTCCGGACGTAGTGTTTGTACACGTCGTCGCCTTCCTGCTGGTCGAGCAGTTCGACGCCGTCGGTCGTGTCAGCCCAGCCGCCCAAGTCACTCATGCTACCGGGGTCAGTAGCGAGAACTTCGAGGACGTCTCCTTCGGCGAGCTGGTCGACGTTCTGCTTGGTCTTGACGACTGGCATCGGACAGTTCTGGCCCTTCACGTCGAGTGTCTCGGTGATTTCGTACTCGGTCATGATATTGGCTTCACTACCCAATATTGACTCTGCTATGAAAAGCGTGTCGGTAGTAGTTCTCAATTTGAGCACAACCAAATCCGATGGTGATACATACGAACCTTGTTCGGCTGTATCACCTTGTATAGGGGGTAATAATGTTGTGCGGTAGACGGACTACTATACAAAGCCTTATTTGGCAGCAGCCGATAGAAGGAGATGACGATGACTGAAGGGGACCATCTGGATACAAATACCAATGAAGCGGTCGAATCGACCACACCCAAGGAGTTAAAGCAGTGCATCGACAGCGGCGAAGACGTGTTCGTTCTCGACGTGCGCTCAGAGGGCGACTTCGAGGAGTGGCACCTCGACGACGAAACCGTCGACGTCGTGAACTATCCATACTTCGAGCTGCTCGACGGTATCCCCGAGGACCTGCACGACGACCTTCCGGACGACCGACGTATCACCGTCCTCTGTGCGAAGGGCGGGTCCAGTGAAATGATCGCCAAACACCTTGAAACGGCGGGCTACGACGTCGACCACCTCGAACGCGGTATGAAGGGCTGGGCGCGTATCTACCAGTATGAGGAACTAGATACGAATGTTGACGCGACGGTTGCACAGTATCAGCGACCGTCAAGTGGCTGTCTCGCCTATCTCATTGCCTCCGACGGCGAGGCCGCAGTCATCGACCCGCTACGGGCGTTCACTGACGAATACGTTCAGGATATTCGTACGCTCGGAATCGAACTCACGTACGCAGTGGATACGCACATCCACGCAGACCACATTTCGGGCATTCGTGATCTCGCCACGGAGACCGACGCCACGCCGGTTCTTCCCGAATCAGCCGCCAGCCGTGGCATTGAGTACGACGGTGACTACGAGACCGTCGAAGACGGTGCGACGCTCACCGTCGGCGACGTGGACATCGAGGTCATCCACACGCCCGGCCACACGACTGGTATGACCGCATACAAGGTCGGGAACGTCCTGTTCACCGGCGATGGATTATTCACCGAGAGCGTCGCACGACCGGATCTCGAAGATTCCGAGGCGGCGATGGACGCCGCGCGAACGCTCTACGAGAGCCTCCACGAGAAGGTCCTCTCACTTCCCGAAGAGTCAATCGTCGCCCCTGCTCACTTCAGCGACGCGGCGACACCCGGCGACGACGGCACGTATACGGCTGAACTCGGGGAGGTGATCGATCGGATGGACGCACTCACGATGGACGAAGATGAATTCGTCGAGTTCATCGTCGAGGATATGCCGCCCCGACCAGCGAACTACGAGGAGATCATCGCCACAAACCTCGGTCGAGAATCTCCCGACGACGAGGAGGCCTTCGAACTGGAGCTCGGGCCGAACAACTGCGCTGCGAGCGAGGAGGCACTGACAAACTAATGATAGAAACACTTACACCGTTGCTCGCGCTCGGAGATCTCTTTCCCCGCGGGGTAACGCAGTATCTCGTCGGCGGTCTGCTCGTCGGACTGGGGGCCGCTACGATCTACCTCGCGACGGGAATCATCGCGGGTGCGAGCACGTTCCTCGAATCGACACTGTCGTACGTCTCGGCGATTCCACGGTTCAATCGCTTCAAGTACGTCCAGTCTCGCGGGTGGCGACTCGTGTTCACTGCGGGTATCGTCAGCGGTGCCGCAGTCTACGTGCTCGTCGCCGGTGACGGCATCTGGACGACGGACGTCCAGTGGTGGCGGCTGCTCGGCGGCGGCTTCCTCGTCGGCGTCGGTACACGTCTTGGGAAGGGCTGTACGTCCGGTCACGGCGTCTGTGGAGTCGGGTCGCTGTCAAACACGTCGCTGGTGAACGTCGCGACGTTCCTCGCCTTCGCCATCGGCACTGCGCAACTGGTGCAGGCGCTGGGGGTGTCGCCATGAGCGACCGCGAACGGAGCCCGCTGTTCCTTCCGATTATCTACGTCGGGGGCCTCATCTTCGGGTTCGGTCTCGCGATTAGCGGGATGGCCAAGCCCGAGATTGTCCTGGACTTCCTCCAGTTTGATGACTTCGGCCTGCTGTTCGTGATGGGCGGTGCAGCCGTCGTCACCGGAATCACGTTCGCGGTCGCGACGCGATCCCTCGACCGCGCACCCCTCACGGGTGACGCCTACAAACGACGATTGAAATCGTTCGATCGGAACGTCATCCTCGGCGGAGCGATCTTCGGCGTCGGCTGGGGGCTTTCCGGAATCTGTCCGGGCGCGGCCTACGCTAGCGTCGGCATCGGAAACTACCCCATCCTCTGGGCCATCGCCGGAATGTTCCTCGGCGCCTACGCCCAGGGGTACGCCCGTTCGTTTGGCACAGACAGCTCTGAATCCACGAGCGACTCACCGGCAAACTAACCATGATCGATCAACGCACTCCGTCGGTAATTGTGCGCCAAAAGTATTGTGAAGTAGTGAACCGACACTACAATACAAGGAGGAACTTGTGAGATGCTCGGACTCGAAACTCTAACCGGTACTGCGCAAGCGGTCGCTACAGTCGGACTCGTACTCGCAGAGGCCATCGTACTGTACGTCAGCTACGGAACAATCAGTAGTGTGGCTGGCGCGGCCGTCCTCGACCTGGTCGGAGGTGACTGACGATGCCAGTCTTCGGAATGAGCCTCGCGATGATCGCGGTGTTCGTCGGTTTCGGCCTACTCATCGGAACCCTATTCGGATTCTTCGGAATGGGCGGTTCGTTTCTCGTCACGCCGGCGCTGCTCGTGATGGGCTATCCGTCGACCGTCGCAGTCGGGAGCGGATTGGCGTTCGTCTTCGGGACGAGCGTCATCGGAGCGCTCCGCCACCGTGATCACGGCCAAGTCGACTACAAGCTCGCTGCGATCATGACCGTCGCGATGACGCTCGGTATCGAGGGCGGGAAGAGCGTCGTGTTCTTTCTCGAAGCGACCGGCATGGCCGACCTCATTATCAATGTCGCGTACGTCGGCCTGCTCGCCAGTGTCGGACTACTCACCCTCCGAGATGCGTGGTCGGACGGCGGAGACGATGACACCTCGCGTAACCTCGCTGACCGTGTCCAGTCCATCCGTATCCCGCCGATGGTGACGCTTCGCGGTGGTGTCCGCGTCTCGGCGACGATAATCTTTGCAGTTGGGCTCGCCATCGGAATTCTATCCGGGTTCCTCGGCGTTGGTGGTGGGTTCCTCCTGATGCCCGCGATGATGTACGGTCTGGGCGTGCCGGCCGCCATCGCCGTGGGGACCGACATCCTCCAGATCACTATCTCGGGGGCGTTCGGCGCGTTCACGTACGCACAGTCCGGAGCGGTCGCGCTGCCGGTCGTCGGCTTCCTGCTCCTCGGAAGTGCACTCGGTGCGCGTATTGGGGCGGGGGCGACGAACCTCGTCGACGAGGAGGAAATCAAGGGGTATTTCGCCGCGATGCTCCTCGCGGGGAGCGTCGCAGTCGCGTCGAACAAACTCGGGAACGTCTACGAGATCGAACTGCTCAACACCGTGAGTACCGTGTTGATCTTCGGCGCAGCGTTGCTCGTCAGTAGTGCAGTCGTCCTCGCGGCCGTCTGCCGGCTCCGCGGTGACTGGACCGGAAGGTGGTGTCGGCTCACCACCTCGTAGACGAGCACAGTATTGTACCGTCTGTGCAAATGGTTTTGAGTATCCGTCTCATAGACCTCAGCAGTAATGGCTGAGTCAATGAGCGAGATGCTCCGGAAGGACATGCAGTGTGAGGGCCTGCTGGAGTGTTTTCACAACCTCAAAACGCTCGACAAGGAGATATTCCAGCTCCTCAACGACCAGCAGGCACCGCTCACGGTTGACGAGATCGCTGACCAGATTAACCGTGAACGATCGACTGCGTATCGTAGCGTCCAGCGACTGCTTCAAGCTGGCTTCATCCAGAAAGAACAGGTGAACTATGAGCAGGGCGGCTACTTCCACGTCTACCAGCCACGCGATGCCGCGGAGATTGCCAGTGAGATGCAGCGAACTCTCAACGACTGGTACGCCAAGATGGGGCAGCTCATTGGAGAATTCGAGGATAAATACGGCGAGGATCCCAAGCCCGCTGCACCCGCAGAGAGCTAAATCTACGAAACGCGACCGTGAATGTCCTTCTGCGTGGTGAAGTGGCATTTCGAGAAACGCGATGCGATACGCTGCTCGGTTCAAGATATTATTCCTGTCTGCAGGCCCGTGTTACCCCTGTTGCCTCCAGTACTCTGGGCATGAGGATCCCTTGAATAATCATACTGGCAACGACGATTCCAAACACTACTGTTTGCAGTTGATCACGATACGGTATGTCGGGGCCGAGACTGAGAGCGAGAGCAACCGGAATCACACCGTGCATCCCCCCCAAATGATGACGTGTTGATAGCTTATTGGGACTGGGTCGTCGATCCACTGATTGAGGAGACCCAATAACCCGTAAATAACGCCCGCACGGGATCCAACGAGGAGAGCAAGTGTCCCAAAGATGATGGAGAGATTGGTGACGATCTCCGTTGACGGTACTTGAAGTCCGATGGCAACGAAGAGTAATGTTTCGAGGAAGAACACCATATAGCCCCAGGTTTGTACTAGCATATCGAGATTTTTCTCGCTCAGCGCGTGACGGCGCGCAAAGATTCCGAGGATGAGACCACTAGCGACCGTCGCGAGGATGCCACTCACATGAAGCACGTGTTCTGCAAGATAGAAGCTACCATACGCCGCAACAAGTGAGATCATGAAGTGATTCGCGTCGTCGGTCGTCACCAGTTCTAGTCGGTAGGCAGCATATCCGATACCGAGGCCAACGAAGATGCCACCGGCACTTACGAGTAGAAAGTCGCCGACGATAGCCGCTAATCGAGATGCTGAGAACAGTGCCGATCCCGAAAGTTCCCCGGGACCAGCCTGTCGGACGAGTTCCAAGATTGCGGAGAATACCACGATCGCCAGACCATCGTCGAGCAAACTTTCGCCCTCGACGAGGACTGCAAGACGGTCCGGAACCCCGGTCTCATCGAACAAGGAGAGCACAGCGACGGGGTCAATCGGATACGCCATCGATGCGAAAAGAAGCACGATTAACAGAGGCACTTCGAAGACCACGGACCCGATCCAGCCGATGGCAAACACGGCGACAGGGAGACCGACAATCACCATCAGTCCGGTGATCAGCAGGTTTCGACGAAATCGCTCGTGATCGATCTCCGCAGCACCGTAAAATACGATCCCAGGTAGAAAGACGAAAAGGATTACGTCGTGAGTAAAGAGCGGTTCCAAGCTGAATTCGAGATAGGAGTGGAGGGGTAATACCGTAAGCAAAAATCCGACAGCGACCAGTAAGACCGTATACGGGGTCGCCATTCGGTTTGCAAGAAATCGAACGCCAATCGCCAAGCTAAACGCGAGAAGCACTCCGGAGACGGCTGCAGTGATCTGTACCATACTGAACCGACGCGCGATTCTTCATTGCACTTCTAAGCACTTGAACGACGAGCATGCATTCAAACTGAGCGTGTGTTTTGCACAGAAGACTCTGAGCTATTTAACTGAATTGTGAACGCATCTCCTACACTGAGCCAACTGCCACTGTTCCTGGATTTTGCTGAAGTTACTTCAATGGAGTCAATCCACGCGGTATTCCTTTAAGTTGGACATCAAGGACGAAGACGTCGTTAGCGGACTGACGTTTATCCAGTCAGGACGGCCCGACGCTACGCATGGAACACTCCGACGACTAGGAGCGTTTCGGGACGGTCCGCTCGAAATCGAATCTCGAACCCGACGTTACGGAGCGCAGTTGCGACTTCGTCTCCTGTGAACCGTTCTTCGAGCGGCGGACCGCTGTCTCCGGTTCCGGTTGCTGACCAGTCGCCAATGACGAGACGACCACCTGGCGTGAGAACGCGTGCAAGTTCTGAGAGCGCTTGCTCACTCGCGAATTCGTGGTAGGTCATCGTGGAGAATGCCGCGTCAAGATGGGCGTCTTCGAACGGAAGGTCGGCAACGTCCGCCGTCACGAGGGCGACATTCTCAGGGACACCCTTCTGCCGGTAGTAGTCATGCATCTCATCTTGAACGTCGACAGCGTACACGCGGTCGGCATACGGAGCGGCATCGTCGGTGTAGAACCCGGTGCCGCTCCCGAGATCGGCGACAGTCTCGCCGCCGTCGAGGGTAAGCGCCCACAGGAGTTCCTCCCGGGAGACGTACCGATACCGATCAGCCGCGTTCTCAAGTTTATTGGCCTTCGTCGCATCGAACGTATGATGTCCCATCAGTTCTTAGTTGTGGAACGACTACAAAGTAAGTAGTGGTCATCCAAAACAGTTCAACGGCTTCAGATTCATCCGTGATGGTGCTTTATACCCGAATATAGAACGATTCAGCGGATATACTCCTCTCTTTCAAAGCAATTGCTCTCGGTAGCACCGACCGCAGCCAACGAATTTAAGGTCACAGGGTTTCATAGTATTGTACGTAATGAGCACTACCAAAGTTGACCCGTCGGAAGTTGCACAGCGAGTGCAGGACGACGATACCGAGGATCTCTTCATCCTCGATGTCCGTCGAGAGGAGGATTACAAGGAGTGGCAGATTCCCGGTAGTACGAACCTGCCGGTCTACGACGAACTCCTCGAAGAGGACTACTCAACACTCGAAGCACACCTCGACGAGCTACCCGAAGACGAGAAGATAGCCGTCGTCTGTGTCGCCGGCGTCACGTCCGCACGTGCAGCCAAGTTCCTCCGTGAACACGGCTACGATGCAGAAACCATTAACAACGGAATGAATGGCTGGGGTCGCGTCCACCGCCAGTACGACCTCGACGCGGTCGACGGCGTCGTCCAGATCGTCCGCCCCGGTACGGGCTGTGTCTCCTATCTCGTTCACGATAGCGACGAGGCCGTCGTCGTCGACCCGACGCAGTACGTCGACGAGTACCTGAACGCTGCCGACGAGCGCGATCTCGAGATCGTCAGCGTCGCTGACACGCACGCACACGCAGATCACGTCTCCGGAGCCCGCCGTCTCGCAGGCGAACTCGACGTGCCCTACTACCTTCACGGCGAGGACACCGGTGAATTAGACCGCGTGAGCGAGATCGAGGACGGCGACACCATCCAAGTCGGTGACCGCCAACTCGATGTCCGTCATACGCCCGGCCACACGCCTGGCAGCGTCTCCTTCGAGTACGGCGACGCCCTCCTCTCCGGGGATACGCTGTTCCTCCGGAGCGTCGGCCGTCCTGACCTCGAAGACAGTTCAGAGGACGCCGTCCACGAGGCCGCGAGCCAGCTGTTCGATAGCCTCGAGGATCTGACTGACCTCGGCGATAGGACGGTCGTCCTCCCCGGGCACTTCAGCGACGAAGAGGTTCGACCACTCGCAACGGAACTCGGCGACCTGAAGGCGGAGACGACTAACGAACTTCTCAGTTACGTCGAAGACGGCGACGAAGACGCATTCGTTAAGACCATCGTGGAGAGCCTCGCCGACGAACCCGCAAACTACAACGAAATCAAGCAAATCAACTGGGGCAAAGAACAGCCCGGCGAAGATGTCGAGTCGCTCGAACTCGGGCCGAACAACTGCGCGGCCAACTAACGACCGAGGACGTTTTTTCTGATGGCGTACGCGCAGGGCATTCGACGGAATTGGCCGCAGTTTGCACTTCAACTACTCACCGTATTCGCGGTCGGGTTGACCATTGGAGCCGAGCGAAACGTTGTCCCCGTTCTGGGACGGGATGTACTCGGCGTCGAGTCGATGCTGGTCATTGGATCGTTCGTGGTCAGCTTTGGCTTCGTCAAAGCGTTGCTCAACCTCTATGGCGGGAAATGGTCGGAGACCTACGGCCGCAAACCGATTCTCATCGCCGGATGGCTCGTCGCACTCCCGATTCCCATTGTTCTCATCTACGCGCCGAACTGGTGGTGGGTGACCGCCGGAAACGTGCTCCTCGGCATCAACCAGGGATTGGCGTGGAGCATGAGCGTGAACGCGAAGATCGACCTCGCAGGCAGCGACACGCGGGGTTTCGCCGTCGGTCTCGACGAAGCCTTCGGCTACGGTGGCGTCGCGGTCGGCGCGTGGGTCACCGGCATCATCGCCGCACAGTACGGCCTCCGTCCGGCGCCGTTCTACTTCCTCGCAGCCGTCATCGTGCTCGCGCTCGTCGCCTCGATCCTCCTCGTCGAGGAGACACTCCCGTACGCGGAGGCGGAAGCCGAAACCGAGAGCGAGGACGCGGACGCCGACCTGCCGTTCCGGTCGGTCCTGAAACGCGCGACGTGGGGCGACAGAACGCTGTTCGCCGCGGCCCAGGCGGGGAGCATCGAGAAGTTCGTCGACGCGCTCGTCTGGATCGCGTATCCGCTCTACCTGACGAGCGCCGGTCTATCGGTCGCCCAAGTGGGTGCCGTGGTCGGCGTCTACGGCGGCGTCTGGGGCGTCCTACAGCTCTACACCGGGAAACTCGCGGACGAAGTCGGCCGGCGGCCACCCATCGTCGTGGGGATGTTCGTCGCCGGAGCAGGCGTGTTCGCGACGGTGCTGGCCGACGGCTACTGGGCCTGGCTCCTGACCGCAGGCATCACGGGTGTCGGCATGGCGCTGCTCTACCCGAACCTCATCACGGTCGTCGGCGACGCCGCCCACCCATCGTGGCGGGCGACCGGACTTGGCGTCTACCGGATGTGGCGCGACGCCGGCTACGGCTTCGGCGCCATCCTCATTGGCGTGACCGCCGACCTCGTCTCGACGACCGCTGCGTTCTACGTCGTCGCCGCGGCGATGTTCGTCTCGGGCACCATCACGCTCGTCTGGATGCGAGAGACCCACCCAGAACTCGAGGCGAACGCGAGCGACGACCCACAGGTGACGGCACCATCCCGCGACGGCTGAGCTGAGAAAGGATACGTGCGAGTGATGACCAGAACATCCTTCAGACGACTACGGGTACGATTGTATATCAATGGACGAAGCGGACAGAGCGTAACACGGCAAGCACTCCTCGCCGGTGGCGCGACACTTGCGTATCTGTTCACGTCGAATCGTCGACTGCTGATAGCCGGAATAACCACAGGTGTGACCATCGTGTGGCGCGAGAAAGCGAAATTCAACGGCAACAACACGAATTACCGGACTCATAAAACCCAACCGCAAGTCAGGTTGGTGTGTCTGTCCGGGTCGGGGCATATAAGCCGCCCAACCTCATCCCATTCCTTTGTGGAATAAGGAGTGCTAACGCATGGCTGAAGGAACTACAAAAGCCTCGGGCCACCGCGTCCGAGACTGTTTACCCATGCATACAATCACATTACAGACCCTGAATGTGTACAAACCACGCAGAACAACGTCTCGGCGACAGACTAACGAGGGAGGAGTGTGAGTGATGAATGCATTCCGAAGTCGACTGCTAAAGAGTGTCGGCATTGCCGTCGGATCGTTCTTGCTATTTGGCGTCATAACTGGGCTCCTGCCGAACCCAATCTACGTTCGAATGGTTCCTCGTACGCCCCTCGATTACCTGTTCCTCGTTGCGACGTCCGTGTTTGCCGGCGCGTTCGTCTACCAGCAGTCGATTGTCGCGGAACCACTCGGCGACCGATTCGCGGCCGGCGGACTCGTGGGCGGCTTCCTAGCGTTCGGCTGCCCTATCTGTAACGCAGTGCTGCTCGCGCTGTTCAGTTCTTCTGCGCTCATGACGTACTTCGAGCCGCTGCGACCACTGCTCGGAGCGGTGAGCGTCGCGTTCTTCGCTGGCCTGCTCTACTACCAACACCGGCGGAACTGCGCGACGTGTTAGACCGCCCTGTCATTCGGAACCGTGTTCTCACGAGCGTCACGCGAGCGGACGTCCGTCGAGCGCAGTCGGCCGAAACTCCCGCAGAGGGTTCCAAATACTGTCCCGGCGACCGTCAGTTATACCAGCAGCAGACCGTTGGGAAAACTGAGACCAGAGTTCATCACGTTCCGCGTGCTAATAGTAGACATGGAGGAGTTCGACTTTCTGGTCATCGGGTCGGGATCAGGACTCGACGTAGCGAACGTGGCAGTCAATCAAGGACAGTCCGTTGCCGTGGTCGAAAAGGGGCCACTAGGCGGAACCTGCCTCAACCGTGGCTGCATCCCTTCGAAGATGCTACTGTATCACGCTGACGTCCTCGAAACCATCGACCGTGCCGACCAGTTCCACATTTCCGCGGACGTAACCGACATCGCGTTCAGCGACATCGTTCAGGAAGTCAACACGGACGTCGAAAGCAACGCAGAATCGATTCGCCGCGGACTACGCTCGTCTCCACAACACGAGTTGTTCGAGGGTGAAGCACACTTCGTCGACGAGCGGACAGTCGAGATTTCGGGCGGTGACGACGACGGTGCTCGCCTCAAAGGCGAGACGGTGCTCATCGCCGCCGGGACGCGACCGGCGATACCAGACATTGATGGTATCGAGGACGTCGACTATCTCACGAGTCGGGGAGCACTCCAACTAGAGGAGCCGCCAGATCGCCTTATCATCGTTGGGGGTGGTTACATCGCAGCGGAACTCGGCCATTTCTTCGGGACGTTCGGCAGTGATGTGACGATTATCGGTCGGCGGCCATCTCTTCTCCCCGAAGCCGACGAGGAGGTCGCCGAGGCGTTCACTAAACGATACGCCGACCGATTCAGTGTCCATACTGGGTACGAAGCTACTGCCGTTTCCGAGTCCGACGGCAACGTGACCGTGGAGGCCATGCCATTCGAATACGGCGACAATGCCGGCGTGACGGGCGGTGACGACGAGTCCATTGCGGTAACAGGTGATTCGCTACTCATCGCTGCTGGACGGACTCCGAACTCCGATACCCTACACTTAGATGCGACCGAAGTGGAAACTGACAGTCGTGGGTTCATCGAAACCGACGAGTATCTCCAGACGACTGCTGACGGTATCTGGGCACTCGGAGACATCGTCGGTGAGTACCTCCTGAAACATAGCGCCAACCACGAAGCCCAGGCGGTCGCCCGGAACCTCTTTGGCGAGCACCGCCAGCCGGTCGACTACGCCGCAATGCCGTTTGCCGTCTTTGCGTCTCCTGAAGTTGCCGGCGTCGGTCGACACGAACAAGAGCTCCGAACCGCTGACCGTGAGTACGCGACCAATACCTACGAATTCGAGGATACAGCCCGCGGTGATGCGAGGAATGCCGAGGGGTTTGTGAAAGTGATCATCGGTCTAGAGGGCGAAATCCTCGGCTGTCACATCATCGGCCCGAACGCCTCGACGCTGATTCAGGAGGTTGTCGTCGCGATGAAAGCCGGTTCTGGAACGGTGCAGGATATCCGTGAATCGATCCACATCCATCCGGCACTTCCAGAAGTCGTCCAACGAGCGTTTTCAGGACAGTTCTCCCGTCCGGGCCATAGTCACCAGCATCATCACCACTAAGGACAACGGAATACAACGTACCGCCTTCAAAACGGAACTCGCATTCCAAACTCAATACGGGTAGTAACCGGTGGATCTCGGCTTTGCGCGCCTGATCAGCGAGGCCCGCCATATACAGCACTACCACCGCTTTTCGCGGAGAGTTGTACTAGAGTTCGGTCGTAAACAAGGCTAGCGCAGGATTGTGAAATCCATACACAAGCCTTTTAGTGCCGTAACCACTACTCAGTGCTGATAACAATGCCAGATTCGATGTCCGAACAACTCCAGCAGGACATAGAGTGTGAGGGACTCCTCGAGTGTTTCCACGGCCTCAAGCAACTCGACAAGGAGTGTTTCCAAGCCCTCGCGAACACAACTGAACCACTCACAGTGGACGAGATTGCCGACGCGGTTGATCGCGAACGGTCGACCGCGTATCGTGCCGTTCAGCGCCTGCTTCAGACTGGGTTCATTCAGAAAGAACAAGTCAACTACGATCAGGGCGGCTACTATCACGTCTACTCGCCGACCGACCCCTCGAAGATCACGAACGACATGCAGCGAATGCTCAACGACTGGTACGCCAAGATGGGGCAACTCATCCAAGAATTCGGGACCAAGTACGAGCAGTCCGACGCGACGGCACCCGTCGAAGGGTGACCACCGATTCCGAACGGTCTCATCGATTCTCCCTCGTACACGCTCTGGCAAGCGCAGCGGTCACCTTCGTATGAATGCAAGTGGCATCCTTTCTGCCGTTTAGGGCGAAGTTCTCTCTTTGAAGAACGGTAGATACGCTTGTTCTCACAGCTTATCGCCGCTCTACCATCGGTATAACTATTCACCGATAGATTCTCCCTCACTAAATAGTATTGTATTACTTTCCCAAAACTCTTAACTTCTGCAGGTGCGTACTAGCGAGTGATGACAACCGAAACCGCATCCGAGACGAGTACAATCTCCCCCGACGAACCGATTCACATCGACGGGAAAACAGAACTGGACGATCTCGTTGCTGATAGCGATGTCGTCCTCACAGACTTCTATGCCGACTGGTGTGGTCCGTGTCAGATGCTCGAGCCTGTCGTCGAGGCGCTGGCCGCCGACACCAACGCTGCTGTCGCGAAGGTCGATATCGACGCCAACCAGCAACTCGCCAGCGCATATGGGGTCCGCGGCGTCCCGACGCTCGTCCTGTTTGCCGACGGTGAGCAGGTTAAGGAAGTGGTCGGCGTTCAGTCTGAAGAACAGCTCCGCTCACTAATCGAATCTCACACTGACTAAATGAGTACGGACACATGTAATTTCCTCATCGCTGGGTCAGGCGTCGCCGGCCTCTCTGCAGCCGTGTACGCTGCTTGCGCCGACCTCGACCCCTCGTCCTTGAAGGTGACGAGCCTGGCAGTCAGCTGACGCTCACGACCGCTGTTGAGAACTATCTCGGCTTCCCTGATGGTGTCGGCAACACTGAACTCATCCAACGTGGGGAAGAACAAGCCGAGCAATTCGCTCTGCAGAAATCCTTGACGGTGTCAGCGACGTTGTCGGGCCCGTTTTGAACGACGAAAGTCGCTAAATCCACTAGGAGTACGATTGGTGACTACACCGGACTTCATTCGGTGAGCCGTCGTTAGTGGGCTCCTTCACATCGTCACCTTCGCGTTCGTCCATAGAGAAGCGGTTGACGACGTTCCCAAGACGGTACATGCGCCCGTGTGCGAATTCAGGAAGGTCAAATTTGGCCCAATTTGTGAACTTGAGAGTCCCGGTCTCGTCACCGAGGAGACCGACCTGCGCGATCACGTCACTTCTGGGTTCCCAAAGGTCGACGACTTTTACGGTCGCGCCGATCCACTGCTCGGAGTCAGTGACGTCATCAAGGGTGATCTCCTGGGTATTGTTCCGGAGGTCGTCGCGGTCCGAGTCAGAGTCGTCGGGATACGTGCTAACGATGCTTCGGCAGGCCTCTTCGAGAGGTAGTTTGTAGTCGTTAACGAGCGGGGCGAATCGCTCTTCGATCTCGTCGGTTGTCACGTCGACAGCGTCCAGCAGCTGGTGGTGAGTCGCTTGAGCGTGGTGGCATCTATCGAAATCACTTACAGGTAGTCCATTGCCTTCGTGTTCCGTGGGAGACGGAGGGGGTACTATGCTCGTCGTCTAAAACGTCCGGAAAGCAGTGTGGAAATGAAGCCGTGTGCCGATAGTCGCCCGTAAATTTCGTGACCAATCTGCTTCCGAAGAGCGGCCAAGGTTTTTATGAGATGACATCATACAAAACCTGAGATGGATATAAAAGCAGCTGTTGTCAATGAAGAGGGTGGTCCATTTACTATCGAAGATATCGAACTCGACGACCCGCAGGACAACGAGGTGCTTGTTCGCATCGTTGGTGTCGGCGTCTGTCACACGGATATGGTCGTTCGCGACCAGTTATATCCGACGCCACTCCCAGCCGTACTGGGTCATGAAGGATCTGGCGTCGTTGAGACAGTCGGCGAAAACGTCACTGATGTCGAGCCTGGCGATCGCGTAGTTTTGAGCTTCGATTACGACAACGAATGTTCTAGTTGTCACGCCGGCCACCCCGCGTACTGCGAGGACTTCTTCGCGCATAACTTTGGTGGGAGGCGTCCAGAAGACGGCACCTCGCCGCTCTCACGTGGCGACGAGAAGATCAGCGGTCGTTTCTTCGGGCAGTCTTCGTTCGCGACACATGCGATCGCGACCGAGCGAAATGTCGTCGCCGTTGAGGATGACACTGTCCCGCTTGAACTTCTCGGGCCGCTCGGATGTGGGATCCAGACAGGTGCGGGTGCGGTGATTAATTCTCTAAATCCGCAGGCTGGGTCGTCGATAGCCATCTTTGGTGCTGGCTCGGTCGGCCTCGCGGCAGTGCTTGCTGCGGATCTCAAAGGCTGTACGGAAATCATCTCGGTTGATCTTAAAAAGAGTCGCCTGGAGAAGGCGTCCGAACTGGGCGCAACAGCTACTGTCAACCCTGAAAGCCTTGACGATGTCGTCGAGTCGATCCGCGAAATGACTGACGGAGGTGTCAATTACGCTATCGAATCGACGGGTGTCCCGGACGTCGCTGAACAGGCTGTCGACGTACTCACCCAGCGGGGTATGCTGGGTATCGTCGGTGCTCCTGCGCTTGAGACTCGAGCTAGCTACGATGTCAATGACCTCCTCCTTGGCGGGCAATCAATCATGGGTATCACCGAGGGCGACAGCGACCCCAAAGAATTTATCCCAAATCTGATCGAACTGTACCGCCAGGGGAAGTTCCCGTTCGATGAACTCGTGACCTACTACGACTTCGAGCAGATCGAACAGGCTGTCGAAGATTCAGAGAACGGCGATACGATCAAGCCGATCCTTCGAGTCAGCAAACCGTGACTTCCGTGATTGGTCAGATTAGTTGGTTCGCGTAGACCGTAAACACTTACAACCATATTCGGTCAATCTCCGGGTAGTGTATCTTCGGACTGGACGGACGATGTCGTCGATCGGTTGGCGCGACTGCCGCCGTTCGGACGCTCGATCTGAAAGGCCAGTATCACAGAACGACTGTCGACCAGCCTGCCGCTCCCGATCTCTACGAACGAATCATCGAGGGGTTCCCGGATGCACTCATCGAAGATCCGGCGTTGAACGACGAGACGCGACCCTTATTCGAGGGACACGAAGGTCGCGTGACGTGGGACTACCCGATCCGCAGTGTCGAGACGGTCGAAGAGCTGCCGTGGGAACCGGAGTGGCTCAATATCAAACCTTCCCGGTTCGGCTTGGTCCAATCGTTGTTCGACACCATCGATTACTGCCGGGACCATGATATCCAGACATTCGGTGGGGGCAGTTCGAGCTCGGTGTCGGCCGCGAACACCTCCATGCGATCGCGTCGCTGTTCTATCCGGACGCTTCGAACGACGTGGCTCCGAAGGCGTACAACGCTCCGGACCCGAGTGGCGATCTCCCGACCAGTCCGCTTGCGCCACCGACGACTTCTCAAGGTCTCTCCTGGAGGTAGCGAACGCCTCCGTCATCAGAAAACATGGAATGATGATTTGCCGCTCTTTGAAGGAACAGTTAAGATAATGAAGGTGAACGTGAGCATATCCATGTGGTTGCATCGTTAGTCTACCTTGATCCGCTGAACAGTATCGCCCCGAGTGAGTACAAGGATCCAGAACTGCACGAGGGGAATTGGAAATGTACCCACCGTTACTGAGAGAGGTGGTTGGCCATTGATCTCGGTATCAGGTTCAAATGGTGGGATCTCTCTTTACAGAAGACGTAGTCTGTTAAAATCCGCAACTGATCGGTTTAAGACCTCCTATGGTGAGAAGCTCGTACGATGTGGTACACATAGACATGGAAGCTCTCAGTCGTCGCTAACTACGTGCCGGTCGCCATCGTTATCGTATTCGTAGACCACTTCCTCGCTTTCGTCAACACAATTTTGGTGGCTACCGTCACAGAACGGCTTGTTTGAAGACAGTCCACATTGGCAAATAACAACCGTACCCCCCTGTTCTTCAAACTCCTCTTCGTCTACAATATACGGCTCATCTTCGTCAGTGGTTACTTTTCTAGGCATCCATTCGTAGTTACAACCAGAAGTCATAAAATCGGAAGTAACACCAATGTCGGGGGATGACATAAGCAATATCTCAAGACATAACCGTAAGTTCACATGAAATACAGGTAGTTGCTTTCTAATCATTTATTTAATATAATTTGAGAAGTTAGAAATTGCTTGGTGAATTTAGATTGAATACTCGCAGATCTACTCAACGAGAACGATATCGCGAAGTTAGAAGAAACTGAATAGTTGGAGTGTCGTAACTCAGAATGTACCGTCCCGAAGCCGCAACTCCGATGAATAGAACCACTAACGTAACCAATCCAATGAGAGAACGAAATCACACTGCTACGAGAATGGTAGTAGTGCTGGTTTTTAGCTGAAATTGAGGGCGTCAAGCGTCACCGGATGCGCGAAGAATTCTCGGTCGTTCTGTACACTCGAACTGGCCCATATGGTGCAACTAGTTGGTCCCTTTGACGGCTACCTACTATGGCGCCTCGGCGACGTTCCTCCGTCGTCAGAAACACGGAGGATAACACGTCGTCACTTGAGTCAGTAATCGGTCGTACGCCGGAACCGGAGTTCGCTGTTTAGAGATCAAGAATTTCCCGTGCTTGGTCAGGGGTGGCGACTTCGCGACCGAGTTCATCGGCGACACGGACGACACGTTCGACGAGCTGAGCGTTACTCTCCGCGAGTTCGCCGCGCCGGTAGTAGACGTTATCCTCTAGTCCAACGCGAACGTGTCCACCAAAGAGGATGCCCATCGTCGCAAAGGGCAGCTGATGTTGACCAAACCCGAGCGTATTGAAGTGCGCGCCATTGGGGATATTATCGATGGCGTTCAGCAGATTGCGTGGTCGGGGACGAGTCAGTGTCCCGCCACCGAATATGAGAGTTGCGTACACAGGTTCCGCGAGATTCTGTCGTTCGAGCAGGCCGTGAACTTCGTTGAGGTGGCCATCGTTGAACACTTCTAACTCTGGTTTGATACCCCGCTCGACCATCTCCTCGTACAGCGCATCGACCATCGCCCGCGTGTTCTCGCTGGTCAAATAGTCGTACCGGTTCAGCGGGCCCATATCGAGGCTGGCCATCTCCGGCGGCGGGTCCGTCCGAAGCGGGAGATGGCGGTCCTCGGCTGGCGCACCGGTTCCGCCCGTCGAGTGCTGGATCACGACGTCGTCCGCGTACCGTCGCACCGCCTCGTCGATCGCCTCGAAGCGCTCGGTGGCGAACGACCGTTCGCCGTTGGGCCAGCGCGCGTGGAGGTGGACTATCGCGGCACCCGCCTCCTCTGCGGCGGCTGCCGCTCGGCCGATCTCCTCGGGTGTCTCCGGGAGGTCCGGGTTTGCCTCCTTCCCGTGAACACCCCCCGTCAGCGCGGCGGTGACAATGACTGGTTCACCCGCGAGATACGCCTCGTAGCTCATCGGTCGGTCCCGTCCTCATCTTGGTGTTCAAGATAGATCTCGCAGTGTTCGGCGTGATCGAGTCCGTAGCGGTCGTTACAGATATCGGCACGCATCGGTTGGACGAACCGTCCAGCAGCCGTGCAGTACGCTCGTTGCTCGTCGAACTGCTGGTCGTCTGTCGACCGGCGATATTCCAGATACGGGCAGGTCATGTGAACGCGTACTCCCGGGAGCACGAAATGAGTTGTTGACGGTGAGGATACGTGATGTCACAGATGCTACTACGTGACATCGGTGCCCAAAGAATCCATACGCTGTCCGAATCGTAGTATCTCTCACTATGGAGTTGACGATTTCTGATCTCCACCGGATGACTACTATCACGAACGCTCTGCAGTACAACGCTGGCCCTCTCAGGCGGGAGGTCCTCTAATGAGCGATCAGGAGCGATTCCGGTTCGAGTACAGTCCGAGCGTGCTCAGGTATGGTACCGGCTGTGTCGCCGACCTCTCAGCAGAACTCGATACCCAGGGGCACGAGCGCGCACTCGTCGTGTGTGGGTCCACGGTCGGATCCACGCTCGCAGTAATCGAGCCAGTCACGGACGGTCTGGACGAGAAACTGGTCAGTGTGTTCGCCGAAACGACTCCGGAGAAGCGACTCGAAACCGCCTATGACGGTCTCGAAGCCATGGAGACCCACGATGCGGACGTTCTCGTCAGCCTCGGTGGCGGAAGTAGTCTTGACGTCGCGAAGGTCATTAGCGTCCTCGCTGCTGACGACCGCGATCCCCAAGATGTTGGTCAGGAACTCGCCGAGACCGGGTCGATTTCTATCCCGTCAGATGAGTTACCGCCGATCGTCACAATCCCGACGACGCTAGCGGGGGCGGATTTATCCATCGTGGCGGGTGTGACCGCCGCACCGACATCCAGGCTCGTCGCCGAACCGGTCAGCGGGGGCATTGCTGATCCGCGACTGATGCCGCAAACTGTCCTCTATGATCCGGGACTGTTCGCTCCGACACCCAAACGGATTCTCGCGGCGTCTGCGATGAACTGGTTCGACAAGGGTCTCGAGACAGTGTACGCTCGGAACGCGACGCCGATAACGGACGCAACGGCCACTCGGGGGCTCCGATTGCTCGATGAGGGGCTCCGCCAACTCGGTGACCAGACCGTGACCGAAGAGGTCCTCGAATCGGTCGTGGAGGGGACCCTTTTGGTCCAGTACGGGATTTCAAGGCGCGGGGAAACGACGCTCTCGATCATTCACGCGTTCGGACACGGGCTGACCCGCACCTATGACGTCCAGCAGGGGGCCGCACACAGTATCGTTGCCCCGCATGTACTCAACTACCTCTTCGAGAACGTCGATGGCCGGCGCGAGTTACTCGCAGAGGCGTTCGGTGTCGGTGACCGTCCTGACACAGCAGCTGCGATTGTCGAGTCTGTAGAGCGGGTTTGCGACGCACTCGGCCTCCCCTCACGGCTCAGGGACGTCGACGGTCCCGTCCCGGCTGAATTCCCTGTTGTGGCAGAAGCGATCCGTACCGATTCCTTCATGGCGAACGTCCCACATGGACTGGATCCAACGACGGAGGAAATCGAGGCCGTGTTGCAAGACGCGTATTGATGCTAGCCACGAGAACGATCGAATTGTAGCCATCCGTCTGATGCGGTTAATTCGAGGGACCTACTGGACGAGTGGCAGAAGACCCGGAAGCTGACAACCCGTTGCGAAGAAAGCGATTGTCCTATTCGACGAGTTCCGCAACCATTGTGGAGACGTAGTCGACCTCGTCCTGGTTGATGCCGTGACCCATCCCCTCGTAGAGGCGCTTGGTTACGTCGCCGTTTAACTGCTCGAAGATTTCAGCCGACTCGTGAACCCGTTCCTCGGGAATGTGCGGATCGACGTCGCTGCAGCCGAGGAACACCGGCGTCTCTTCAAGGTCGCCGTCGTAGTCGTCAGGATCGACGGTCTCACCAATGAGGCCACCGCTCAACACGGCGAGTCCACCGTAGCGTGTTGGGTTCCGCGCGACGAACTCGCTGGCGAGACATGCGCCTTGGGAGAACCCGAGTACCATGATACGATCCGTCGAAATGCCCGCCTCGTTGGCTTTCTCCACGGCATCCCCCACGGCCTGTAATCCAGAGGTCCGCCCGGGTTCGTTCGACTCGATGGGGGCGGTGAATGCGTTCGGATACCATGTGTTTCGAGTGGCCTGTGGCGCGAGATACGCAACCCCGTGCTGGTGGAACTCGTCGGCCATTTGAACGATGCTCTGTGCGGTCGCACCGCGTCCGTGAACGAGAACGAGCGCGGCTTCAGCAACATCGAGTGGTGCCCCGGCCGTGACGAGGGGTTGGTCTTGGTGTGGTCCGGTCATCTTAGTCCGCTCCCGTCGGAATGGCGGTTTCAATCTCGGGCAGCCGTTCTTCGAGCATCGTCCTATCACTCTCTAACCACGGCGGCAACTTTAGCTCCGTCCCCAGATCCGAGACGGACTCGTCGCGAGTGAAGCCCGGCCCCTCGGTCGCGATCTCGAACAGGATGCCGCCCGGCTCTCGGAAGTAAATCGACTTGAAGTACTGCCGATCCTTCTGCGGCGTCACGCGAAGCCCGATTTTTGAGAGTGGCTCGCGCCACTTCTCTTGGGCCTGCGTATCGGGCGTTCGAAACGCGACGTGGTGAACGGTTCCGACGCCCGGTTGGCCTCGCGGAGCATCCGACCGATCGAGAACGTCGATGACCGAGGCGCGAGTACCGGCCGTCTTGTATCGCGTCCGGTCTCCATTCTGGACAGTTGATTCATAGCCTAACGTCTCGAGCACTGTGCTCGTCTGCTGGGGGTTGAGCGAATCCAGCGTCACACTGTGGAACCCACGGATAGCCTTGTCTGCAGGCACCGGCCCACTGGCCCACGGTTCGATGTCACTCGTGCCGGTCACGAGTTCCAACGGCTGCCCGTCGTGATCGGGGAACGGGACGACCGTTTCGTCGAACCGGGTGTGTGGCGTATCGACGTCGACATCCTTCGATTCGAGCCGGTTGACCCAGTAGTCGACCGATTCCTCGGGAATAACGAACGCAGTCACGCTCGTCTGCCCGCGGCCAACGCGGCCCTGTCGAGCACCCTTGAACGGGAAGAACGTCAGCACGGTTCCTGGAGTGCCGACTTCATCACCGTAGTAGAGGTGATACGTGTATTTGTCGTCGAAGTTGACGGTTCGCTTAACGAGGCGCAGTCCGAGGATTTCCGTGTAGAAGTCTACGTTCTGCTGTGGATCGCTCGAGATGGACGTTACGTGGTGGAGTCCGGATGTTTTGGTAGTCATGTATTGTTTGAGTGTTTGGGTTCGAAAACCTATTCTCGAAGATCGGGCGTTTCTGGGGGGATTAGATCCCGATACCGACGTTCAGCGCGTACGCCCAGGATTCACTGCTGAGGACAAGGAAGACCACCGACGCGCCGAGGAGTTCGACGTTCTTGATGAAGTTCGTCATCTCGGCCTGTTGCTGGTCTTCGGGTACGGCCCAGAAGTTGTGCATCATCGGCGTCGTAACGAGGAGGAAGACCGCGACTGCCCCAGCGGCAAGCGCAGGGAACGCTCCGAGTACGATGCCGAGTCCGCCGAAGATGAGCATGCCACCGGAAAGCAGGACGCTTGCCCGGGCTGCGGGGACGCCCTTCGATTGGGCGTACCCGCTCATCGCGTCGGCATTCTGGAAGTGGTTGAGTCCCTGGAACGCGAGCAGGCCGCCGAAGAGTACCCGTGCGACGAGGAAACCGATCGCGCCGAGTCCTGCATCGATTGCCATTATCGGCTCACCTCCTTCGTCTGCAACTGATTGGTGTGCGGTGCGATTGATGGTGCGATCGAAGCTACTGTCACAACGTTACCTGGTACGTTCTGGAACCTACTTATACCTAATCTGACACCAGTGATATCAGGTTGAGCCGGTGTTAGCCGGTGACGGTAGTGTTACCTCAGGTTTCATAACGATACCTGATTCGGAAGCGAACCTATTAGGGGATCCAGCGCGTATAGATGACCAAGCACAGACAATGCCCCAAGCAAACAGACTGTCCAATGCTGAAGAACAGTATGACGAGGGAGCATGCTCAGTTATCGACTCGCTGAACCAGATCGGCTCCCAGTGGCGACTCATTGTCCTCCACGATCTCCAGGACGGTGAAAAACGCTTCAACGAACTCAAACGCTCAACTGGGGCGAGTTCACGAACGCTCTCTCGTGTCCTCGATGATCTACAAGAAACCGACTTTGTCACACGCCGACTTGAAGAAGACGCACCCGTCGCTACGTATTATTCGTTAACGGAGAAAGGGACGTCACTCTGCCCAGTCTTCGATGAAATCGAAGCTTGGTCTGAGGAGTGGCTGTAGGTCCAAGGCCAGCAGCATTCGATCGTGAAGCTGATATAGAGCCAACAAAAATACTCTATAATTCACTCGGCACTGTCTAGTTTAGCTCCTCCTCGGCAGGTGTTCGATCGTCGAGCGATTGGTGCGATCGCTGATGGTTATAGTAATGCGCAAATTGTTCAAGCCACCGTTGGACGGTGGGCTGACTGCCAACCCACGACGTATGAAAGCGGTCAATACGCTGTTTAAGCGTGTGAAACCATTTTTCAATCAGGTTTCGCTCCGTATAGTTAAGCTGACCGCTCAACCTAACTCGAAAGAGGGCAGTCCGATAGCCATAGCCATCGACGAGAAACTCAGCGTCCGAGAGATCGTGTTTCTCGGCCAACTGGCCGAGAAACACGGCCGCTTGATCAGTGCCATGCTGCTCAAATACGGTAATATCAAGCAGCAACTTTGTGTCGGTGTCAATTGCAGCATACACCCACAACCACTCGCCGTTCACTTTGACAGCGGTTTCGTCGACCGCGACCCGCGTCGGCTGCGCCGACGGCGGGTCTGAAACGCTGTCAGCAACGCGATGCACCCACTGAAAAT
>QNGA01000018.1 GCA_003298465.1 halophilic archaeon
GCTCGCCGTCGCCGAACCCGACAGGGTAGGCGGCCGCGTGGTGGTAGTGACCGACGAGGAACGGGTCGAGGTGGTCGCTCTCGTCGACCGGGGCGCCCGTCTGATTCGAGAGATAGGCGACGTCGCCCAGTGTCGGGGGCTCGCGTCCGAACGGCGTCGCGACACCCGCCGTCTCCAGGGGCGTCCCGGGCGCTGTCGCGGTTAGTGCGTTGAAGACGGTGCTCGCGCGCCATCCCCATCCGCGGTCGTCCTCGTCAGGCGAGGCGTTCGGGTCGACGTCCGGCGCGAACCGGTCGACGACGTCGCTCCGTAACTCGACGCCGGACTCCGGGTCGAGCAGTGCCCGCGTCGTCTCACGGAGGTCGTCGAGGCTCTCGTCTACTTCGCCGCCACAGACGTCCTCGCGGAGGTACGGGTGGAGGTCGGGTTTCCCGACCAACTCGATGCCGGGCGCTGTCGGTTCATGCGGGCCGCTGGCGCGGTTGATAGCGCGGGCCTCCTCGACGAATTGGGCCAGTTGCGTTTTCACGGGCGTCACGGCGAGCACCCGCGAGAGAGGCGTCGCGTCGTCGCGCACCATCGTCAGGCCGGCGGTAAGCGCGATAGCGGTCTTGCCGGTCCCGCACGCGCCCTCCATCGCGAGATACCCGCCGTCGCCGACGACGTCGAGCGCGTGCTCGATACCGGTCGCCTGGCCCTCATATGGCTCGTCGAACGGAAACACCGTCTCCCACAGACGGCCGGAGCGCCCGCTGTCGTCCCCGTCAGCGGTGGTCATGCCCCGCCCCCCGCCGCGACGTCGGCGCCGCCGCCACCATCGTCGGGTGGTCTGAGACACCGGTCGCCGGCAAGGCCGAAGACGTCGCGCGCCCATGTCACCCAGTCGAGGGCGTCACTGCTCGCAACGCGCTCACGGAACTCCCGAATCGCGGCTATCTGGAACCCGCCCGACGAGGAGACGACGGACAGCGCCGCCGTGAGCGTCGCGACGTCGGCCGTGAACGGCTCGCCCTTCCGCCGGACGTAGTTCCCGCGGTCGAACAACCCGACGTCTTCGAGGGCGTCCGCCCAGTTGTAGACGGTTCTCTCGGAGACGTCCATGCCGGAGAGACGCGCGAACCGGTAGAGTTCCGCGCGGAAGTTCGACACCTCGCCGCCGTCCTGGCCGGCGAGGCGCTCCGGGCGGAACCCGTCCGGGCCGTCGCCGTCGATGGCCTGACGGAGGTTCGCGAGCAGGTCGAGCGCGCCCTCCGGGACGGGGAGCATCGCTTTCAGCGGGTCGGCCAGCTCATCGAAGCCCGCGACCGTGTCGACCGGGATGTCGAGCGGGACGTTCGTGAGGAGATAGGCGTTCTTCTGGCCGTCCTCGTCGGCGAGAATCGGCCGTATCCGGTGGAGCGCCTGGACCAGTTCGCTCCGGCGTCCGTCCCGGAACAGCGCGCCGGTGAGCCCGCTGAAGTGCTTTGTCGGGACCGCACGCCCTCGCCCGTCGTCGTCCTCGTAGAGGAGTTTCCGGTAGACGGGCGGCTCGGCGCCGTCGCGGGTCGAGTATTCGGTGCCACCGACGCGGACGTCGTCGCGGTGCATCGCGAGCAGGTGTGCGTCCCGGCGGATGTCGCTCGGTCGGAGGTGAGGCGCGCCGATGCAAACGACGGCGTCGCACTCGGGGCGGTCGAGGCCGCGGAGGCCGTAGTAGTTGAACACCTCTCCGTTGTCGGGGAAATCGAACATCTGTATCAGTTTCTTCTTCACAACGAACAGCGGGCGGTCATGAACCCGCCCGGCCGTGTCTATCGTCTTCTGGATGCGGCCCTGGGCGGTGCTGCTGTCCTCGATGGTGCCCGCGTGGTACTGGCCGTCGAGGACTTGCGTGACGTTCAGCCCCGGCATGGCGGCGTTCTCGTCGCCAGTGACGACCGGGGGGCGGTCCTCGCTGGTCCCGAATAGCGCGCCGAGGACGTCCGGCTCCGGTGTCGCGTCGAGGACGAGCGTCCGCGCCGGCGCCGGCAGGTCGGCCGCGAGTGGAAGCTCGCGGAACAACAGGCCGGTGTCCGTGCTCGCGTCGCGCTCGCCGTCGAGCGAGGCCCGGGCGCGGGCCCGGATGTCGTCGCGAACGAGTGTGTCGTACTCCTCGCTCCAGCCGCATTTGACACACCCGCGAGCGCCGTTCTGGTCGGTGAGCTTCCCGTCGCACCCGCGCGTCGGGCAGGTGTCGAGGACGTCCGGCGCCGCGATAGCCTCCATCGCCGCGGTCTCGTCGAGGCCGGCGCGAACAGCGAGCGCAAAGAGGGCGTCGAGCGCCATCGGCTCACCCGTCCATTCGTCGTCGCGCATCCGGGCGAGGACGCGCTCGTTATACGACAGTTTCAGGCGGGCCAGCGTCTCCCCCGGCATCTCCTCCTCGGTATACTCACCCGCAATGGGGTCTTGCGTGACGCGGTGGGTTCCCCACTTGAACCGGGGGAGAGCGATGCCATCGAGGCCGTCGGGCGCTCCCGAGGCGTCGGTTATCACGTCGACCGCGCGCCGGGCGAGCGCCGCCAGTCCCGCGTAATTCGCCGCCTCCGGCTCGGGCGCGGTGTCCGCCATATCGTCGAGCGCGTTCCCGAGCCGCGTCAGGTCGCCGACACTGAGCCGCTGCTCGCTCTCAAGGAGCCCCTGGAGGTCGTCAATGATGAGGCACTCGGCGTTCCGCACCGTCTTCTGAGTGGCGTAGTCGTGGACCGTGACGACCCGGTCGGCCTTCTGCGCGTCGTCGTATTGGTCTTGCCACGCGCACGTCTCGCCATGCCAGGGGTGCTCGTCCTCGTCGGACAGCCCGAGGAGTTCGTGCGCTTTCTGCGGGCCGATATGTGCGGCGAGCGCCTCGAAGCGCGCGCGGACTGGGTGGTCCGCGCCGAGGTCGTAGACGGGACACATCCGCGGACAGTTCCGCGTATCGCCGTGGTCCGGGCACTCGTCGTCATGCACCCGCGCGTCCATACAGCCACCCTCTCGCGGCTGTGCGGCGCCCTTGAGATGTACGTAGCCGTCCGGCTTCGCGTCGTCCTGCTGGAACTCCCGGGCGTTCTCATGCTTCGGGAGGAGGACAGCGTGCTCTTTGTCGCGACGAGCAGCGGCGCGCGCCGCGTTCGTGGTCTTGCCGGCGCCCGCGTCGTCCGCCCACACTTCGAGACGGTCGCTCGCGAGCCAATCGTCGAAGCGCTCGCCCTGGAGCGCGTCCCACCGGTCTCCTTGGTCGAACGGGACGGTGTCGTACGCGGGCGGTTCGCACTCTTCGACGCCAGCGGCCGACGCGGGCGTCTCACCCGCCCCGGACGCCCGGGGCCGGCCGGCGTCGACGCCATGCTCGTCTTCGAGCCGGTCGAGCGCCTCGTTATAAACGTCCGTCGGGAGCCATCCATCCGCGAGGTCGCCGCGGTCGGCGAGGGCGGCGTCCTCGACAGCGAAGTGCTGGAGTGCCTTCCGGGGGACGGGGTCGTCGACCGGGACGTAGCCCTCCCGTTTCGCGTGCAACCAGGCGGCGAGGTGCTCGGCGTCGTCGAGGCGCCCATTCGGGCGGGCGGCGTCCCGCTCGTCGGCCTCGACGAGCAGGTACGACAGCGGCGTGTACGCCTTCCCATGCTTGTAGTCGTAGGCGAAGTTCTCCGACGAGGAGACGACGAAATATTTCTCGCTCTCGCCGTGGTGACCGAGCGGGTTCTTCCCGCGGTAGCCGTCGGAGAGGCCTGCGACCGTCGTGATATCGAGGTCGTACAACGCCGTCTGAGAGTCACTACTCCCGCCGCTCGGTCCGGCGTCACCGCCACTGTCCGCGCCCGAACCCGTACCTGAGACCGAGGCCGCGTCGTCGGAGGCGGCGTAACTGGTCGCGCGCGCCTCGTCTATCGCTGCCTGTTTCTCGTCGTAGGCACGATGCTCGCTCGCCGGTTTCGCGCTCGCCAGTATCGGCCGGAGCGTGTCACTCCATTGCTGGAGGTAGTCGTCGAGGTCGACCTTGTCGAGGCCGAATCGGGGGAGGGTGCCGAGGCGGACCTCCACGTCGCCATTGAGTTGCGCGCCCGTCCTAACCGCGCCTTTCACGCCCTCGCCGAACTGCTCGACCGTCAGACTCCCCTCATCGTCGACGTCGCTCGTCGGCCGCTCGGCGTCCTGAACCACGTAGATGCGCGGGATGTCGTAGTCGTCAATGACGTCCCGAACGACGTCGATATCGGCGGTCTTGAATTGCTTCGTGACGGGTGAAATGCACGGGTAGCCGGCCTCTTGCGCCGTTATCGCGTCCGCGATACCCTCCGTGACGAGCACCGGCTCGCCGGCCTCGATGCTGTCGAGGCCGAACACCGGCTCGCTCGCCCGGCTGTAGGGTTTCGTCGTCGCCGGTTTCGCGTACTTCCCCGACATGTAGTCGGCCGGGTGACCGTCGTAGCCAACGTCACCGCCGCCATTGTCGCCAGTCGCGCGGGCGATAGCGAACACAGGCCGCCCGTCGGCATCGGAGTACGGCAGGACGTAACTCCCCTTCCAGAGCGGGGTGAGGTCCTCGTTGAACAGGCCCGTCGCGAGAATCGTCGCCCGCTCGTACCCCTCGGCCATCAAGTGGTCGAGGAGGCCCGTACGGGAGGGCGGCGCCCACCCGAGCTTGTGCTCGTCGATGGTGTCGGCGTCCCATCCACGCCCCTCGAAGTAGTCGCGCGCCGTCGTCGGACGCTCCGGGTGCCCGCCAGCGTCAGTATGGTCGCGAATCTCGCGGTCAATTTGACCGTGGAAATACTCGATGGCATCCGCGAATGCTTGCTTCCACGGCGCGACACCGCCGTTAGGCCCGCCGGCGTCGTCGTCGGTCTCCCCGGCGCTGCCGTCGGTCTCGTCGGCCCCGTCAGCGTCCTCCTCGCCGGCGAGGACGACCGCACGGGGCTCGCCGAGGTCGTTGTCGACGGCGACGAGCGCGTCGGTGTCGCGGAGCGACATCGTAATCTCGCGCTCGCTGTACCCGACCGCCGATGCCTGCCCACGCACCTCGTCGAGCGGGACCGGCTCGCCGTCGTCGAGGTCGAGGTATCCCCGCGTCTCGCGGAGTATCTCGCGCCACTCGATGCTCGCCGTCACAGACGTCCTCCTACGCGGCCGTCGCTCGCGTCAGCTTGGTCGGCGCCGGGGACGTGGAGTAAGGCACGGACGCCTCTCCAGCTTTCGTGACCGGCAAGTACTCGGATATCAGTGCGCGTCTCGCGTTTACGCTGTTGCATATGGATGTCGTTGTGTGGAGTGCACGACACCCGTCGGCTGACCAGAGAAACCGCGTTCGGCCGCGTCACGTGACGCGGGGCAAATACGGCCGGGCTGGCATACCCGCCAGCGTGTATGGCCGTCAGTAATGCTTATGGACCGCGAGCGCTTAGGTCCATCCGAACAACGTCCCACAGGTTGGATGCCTTCGGGGTCGTGTTCGCTATCGACAGCGGTGTCGTGTCTGAGTGCGATTGTGTCAGCCTGGTCGGTGGTGGGACACCGGCCTGGCATCGCGATTCCAACGCTCCACAGCGGAGCGTGTAGTTTTCCGCTCATAGGAGACTCCTTAGTCAGACGGTGCCTCGTGAGCGGTCGCGCCGTCCGTGCTGTGCGGGCTTTCACACTCGCACTCGTCGTAGACACGGAGGAGTTCGCGGACGACAGCGTCCATGCTGTCGACCCTCATGTCGTAGCGGAGTTTTTCAACCCGCTCCTTCGTGTCTACGTAGGTCGGCACGTAGACGAATTTAGTCTTCGACATAGACTATACAAGGGATTCGGGGGTATTAAGTCTTTCCACCTGCAACCATTGCACTATCGAATATGCCGACCGACAAACCACCCCAAAGCACTGACAGGAAGCGCGGCGTTCTGACAAGCACCGACATCGAGTTCCTCACTGGCGTTAAGGACGTCGAGGAAGGCACCCAGCGCGCCCGCAACCAGCGAGCAGGGCTCCGCGAACGCCTGTTCTCTGCCCTCCTTGATTTCACCCTCATATTCCAGCATCTTGAAGACCGTGACATTCGGGCCGTGTTCGACTACAGCGACGGGGCCGGGCGAGAGCACTTCTCACAGGGCGTAAGCGACGCTATCGCCTTCTTTCACTACGCCGACCCAACCACCTTCGAGACCAGGCTCGACCGCGGCCTCCGCCGCTCGCGTATCCGCTCGAAGACTCTCGCCGACGTCGACATCGACATCGACATCGAGGACACCCGCCCCCTGCGAGAGGTCGAGCGGACCGTCGACGACAGCGGAATGGCCTACGCCGACGAGCTTCAACTCCTCGAATTCCACGACGCCGTTCCGATGGGCGTCCGAACCCCGCCCGGAACGCGGAGCGACCATTACGGCATCCCCGAGGACACCGCCGACCCGTACGAGGCGCTGAAACTCGTCCACCTCCCAACCATCCCCGAAGGAACCCGCGACGACCTCGACGAGAATAGCCCCGAGGTCCAGCGCGCACTCCGAGCGGCATACGATTTCCTCGCGAAACTCCAGGACGACGATATCGACGAAAACACCTACGCCGAGCGCCTCGCCGACCACGTCTACCCGATGTACCCACTCGGGTTCGACGACCCCGCCGACTGGTGGACGAATCTCGTTCTCCCAGTCCTCTCGCGCATCGTCAAAGACGACGACGTTCAAGGAGACCTCACACACGTCCCCTGGGAGAACCAAACTCTCACCACCGACGAGGGCGAGGACGAGCCGAACGATTGACATCCTCCCGACAGACACCCCCGAAAAACGGAGAGCGCCTGAAACGGGGGAAATCTCTACTTCGCAATCGCCGCTATGGAATAGTTCCTTAACGCCGATTGCGAAGTAGAGAATTCGGGCGGCTCAGCGCCTCTCGCCGATTTCGCCGTTTTTGCGCGAGTCCCCGCCGCCCCGACCGGTGGGACAGCCCGGCCGGGCGTGGCACCGGAGCGGTCGCTGGTCTCACGGTGATTGGAGAGTGCGCCCGAGGTGGGACAGTGGAAAGAGGAGAGAGGGGAGACGGCAGATACTAATTACGCACACGAACCTATGGCTCGAATGACTCGATTCCCTCGAATGAACCGATAGACCTGGAGGGAGACGGACGGGAGGCTCGACATCCTCGTCGTCCGTAGGACGAATCCTGTGTGTGCCTCATGACGTGGGCTCCTCCCTCGTTTTCTGTTTCGGGCGCGGTCGCCAAAAAACCCCGCCTCGCGCGAACGCGCTCGCGGGCGCGCCCGATAGCTTTTTCCGGCTGGGATACGTGTTGTGAAAGTGTTATGCAAGGACAAAATCGGACGCCTAACGAGCGCAAAGAGTGGATGCCGAACAACCTCAAAGAAACGCTCCCGTACCTCTCACCCGCCCGACAGCTAATCCTCGAACACATGTGGGAGTCCGACGACTACAGTCGGAGTCATGAACGCGACCTCGCGGACGCGCTCGCCGAGGAGCACCCCGACGCCGACCTCGGCCACCACCTCGACATCCTCGAACAGTGGGGATTCATCACGGACGCGGGCTGGGTGTCCGGAGGAAACATGCCGCGAACCCCGCGCTACGAACTCGTCCCGAACGCGGACCGGCTCATCTCCGAGCGCGGCGGTACCCTCGACGGCGTCGGGAAAGACCGCCAGGACTACGACATCTCCGACTGGGCGGGAATGCCGCTCTCGCCGCAACTCAAATTCCGCGAACTCGCGTCGGAGGTCGTCGAACTCCGCGGCAAAGTCGACCGGCTCGAAGACGCCCAAACCGGCGAGGGCGAGGACGGGAACGGGGACGACGAGAACAGCGAGACCGACGACTAACACGGCTATGCCCTCGAAACGCACCATCGAGTCGCGCCTGGAGGACTTAGAGGAGCGCGAGGCGAAATATGGCGACGGCGAGGACCTCTCAACACGCGAGCGGATTCGCCGGGCGTGCGAGCGCACCGCGGAGAAAGCGGAGGGCAACCCGGACAAGGCGGGGTCGCTCGCCGAGGCAATTCGAATGGTCGAGAATGAGAATGAGGACGGCGACGCCCACGGCCGGTCTCCCTGACGTTAGCAGGTAATACTAACCCATCCCCCGTCGTTATGGTTAAGTCCGGGCGTGCCGTGCTTCTCACCCGTCGGTTTCCATGAATGGCCGGTGTGGCCGTCGCGCCACACCACTTTTCAAGTGAATCAGCCTGGGTCGACAGCCCCACAGCCGCCTATCGGGTCGATGTCACGGTCTCGACGCTCGTCGGACAGCCCACTCCGTCCTCGACGGGTCGACAGCCCACTCTCGTTTCCGCGCCGGCCCGACGTCAGTCGTCGATACCTTGTGCGTTTTCGAGGCGCTCCAGGCGCTCGTTCATTTCCTCAAGCTCTTTGTCCTTCATGAGTTGCCGGTACTGGCCGGCGATGTAGCCCAGCGTGCGGAACCAGCCTTGCCGCACTTTCTCGTTTTCAGCGTCGTAGACGCGGCCGCTCTCGACCTTCCGGTGAGCCTCTTCGAGGCCGTCCTCCAGCATTGAGAGCACCTCGTCGCGTTCCGGGGCGCCCCCGACGTCGGGGGTCTGTTCGCTACTGCTGTCGGACTTGCTCACTGTTCACCACCCCGGGAGGGGAGCCGCGTATTCGGTGGAGAGAGACGGAGATGCGCGCCATTTCGGCGTCGGAGAGTAGTGTTAGTCACGGCGTAGCTACGGATAGGGCCCACTTCTCCGTAAACGTTCGGGAGGACCACTCTCGCGTCCGTTCTCTGTGCCCACTCTCGCCCAGCGCCGGCCGACGTCGCCACTGCTTTCGCGCCCGGATGGCTGTCAGTCCTCGCCTCTCCCGCCGGTTCAAGGAAAGTGCGTTGTGTTGTTTTTCTCTCCAGTCTCGCCGTCTTCGCCGCCGTGTCACTGGTTCATGAGGCTTCCCCGTTCCCACGCCACGCGTCCCCCTCGCGTTTCTTGCACCCCTCTCCGTCCTCGACGGGGCGTCACTATTCGGTCTGTCACCGTCCAGACATCGCGCACTCGGGCGTGCCTGAAGTCTCACATCTCGACGGTCAATCACGGGACGGCGCCCCGGCGCTATTGAAACCATTCGCTTTCCCCGTCCTATCAGCGCCGTGTCTCGTCCGTCTTGCTGTCGCCTTTCTCGCCCCGTCGGTCTTCCCGTGGGCTGTCCTGTTCTGTCCTGGGCCTGTTCTCGCGCCGTGGCGGCGTCCTCTCTCGTCCCGGCCTGTTGGCTGTCCCATTTGTCTCGGTGGGTGTCCTCCGTCTCTTGCGCGCTCCTCGTTGCTCTCTTGGCATCGCCCTCGAAAAACTCGAGAATTTCCACTCGGTGTATGGGGCGGTCGCCCGTCCCGCTTCGCTTTCGTTTCGCACCGCGGTCTGTCTTGGCCTGTTCTCGCGCCGTGGCGCTGTCCTCTCGCGTCTCCGCTTGGTGGCTGTCCCATTTTCCTCGGGGGCTGTCTGTCGTCTCTTGTGCGCTGCTCGTTGCTCTCTGAGACGCGTCGGGGGACGCCTCGTTTTCACTCGTTCCCGGGGGCGGTAGCCCCCATGTTTCGTCTCGACGTTTCTGTATCATTTCCCTGTCAGCATTGTTGGCTGTCCCCCTCTCGTTATTTTTTGACCTTTTTCTTCTCCCATAGCACCGCCCTCGGGCCCGGCGTGTCCAAGTGGATACAACCGGAATATTATAGTCGCGTGGGGTCGTTATACTTGCTTGTAACTGATTATGGTTTCTGATACTACCGACACCATGACGGCGGACGACATCGAGCAGAAGCTCGCCCAAGGGAGCGGCCACCGACGGAACATCCTGGGCGCGTTCAAGGTCGCCGACGGGGAGCCGTTGAACACGTCGGCACTCCGGGAGCGCGCCGATGTTCCGAGCGGGAGCATGACCCACCACCTGGACACCCTGGAGGGATGGGGGGTCGTCGAGGACACCGGCGAGCGTGAATACACCGGCGGAGGAGGACGGAGGGCTCGCGTCTGGCGTCTCACTGAGCGGGGGGCGTCATTCATCGCGGAGCGCCCGGACGCTCTCACACCGCCCGAGAGCGCCGAGGCGGCGGAGCGGGTGACGGCCCTGGAGAATCGCGTGGATGAGCTGGAGCGGGAGACCGAGCAGCGCGCCGAGACTATCGTCGAAATGCTGAAAGTGATAGCCGGCTCCGCGGACACAGAGACCCAGCAGAAGGTGCGAGAAATAGCGCGCGGCGGCGACCTGTAGCTACAGAAGGCCGTCGAGGTCGTCGTCGAGGCCGTCGAGGTCCTCGCCGCCGACCGCCGCCTCGTTCTTCCCGCCACTGTCCTCGGCTCCGAGCGGGCCGCGTGTAGCGCCGTGCTCGCGGTCCTCGTCCGACGCGTCCGCTTGGTCCTCCGCGTCGAGCAATTCGGTGAGCGGGATGTGCGCGCCGTCTCGCTGGTAGACGAGGAGGTCGCTGGGATGGTCGGCGTCCTCGGGGACGATGATAATGTCGAGGTCGTCCGGGTCGTAGCGAGGCATGACCGGCTCCTTCACGCGTCGGTCGCCCTCGTCGGGATACGCGCTCGCGTCCTCGACGATTTCCGCCGCCGTCCCGAAGCGGGCGTGTTCCGTCCCGTCGTCGTCGCGGAGCACGTACTCCCCGTCGGTCTCGTCGTAGACCCAGACGTTATCGCTGCTCCCGGGCCGCGTCATGGTCTCGCCGTCGATGGTGACGTCCTTTGTCAGCGTATAGTAGCGCCGCTCGCCGTCGACGTCGTGAGTGGCGTGGCATCCCTGCGGCTCCTCCAGTAGCGTCGTCGCGACGCGTGCGGCGGTCCGCTCCCGGCAGAGGAGGAGACATCGCCGGCCGTCCGCGACGGCTTGCATGACGTTCTGGACTGTCTGACTGGGTTGGCTATCGCCCGTTGTGTGCTCGCTCTCGATATAGGCGTCCTCGACGTCGGCGAGCCGGTCGAGCAGTGGGTAGTCCTCGCGGTAGGTCTCGACGGCGTCCAGCGTCGTTCGATGCCGACCGTCGTCCGGGACGTCGAGGGCGTCGTCGAGGCGTGCGACGGCGTCCGGCATGTCGCTTGTATCCTGCTCGGGGATGTCGACGACGAATCCGAGCCGGGTCAGCGGGACGTAGGCGTCTTTCATCGTCGCCCAGTGCTCGGGCCCGCCGTCGTTCTCGTTCTCGCCGATGTTGAGGAACGGCCGGGATTCGACGCGGACGTGCATCTCCCCGTCGACCTCGCGGGTCGACCGATAGGCCTCGGGGATGTCTTTCAGCGCGTCTCTCCAGGCCTGGGCTTTCGAGTTCATTCCGCCCGCCTCCGGGAGGTAGCGGTTCAGTCGGTCGACACACCCCCGTATCGGAGTGTATCCGCCGGGGTCGCCCCGGCGAATGCTCTCGTCGTAGACGGCTTTTAGCGCCGCGTTGCGCGCCGTCTCGTCGTCGGCTGTATCGACCGCCGGCCCGTCGCCGTCGTCGAACGCCTCGGCGAGGTTGCCGAACGGGAGTTCGCGCTGGATTTGCGTATCGGTGAGCGGCTCCTCGCCGAACCGGTCGAGGCTCGCCTCGATGATGTCGTCGACGGCGCTCTCCGGCCGGAGCGGTGGGTAGGGCGCGAACGTCGAGAGCTTCACCGGCCGGGAGTATTCGCCGCCACCGAGCGGTAGCTCCGTCCAGACGCGGTAGTCGTGTGTCTCGATGAGGTCCTCCGGGCCGTAGTCCCGGAAGCGGTCCATGAGAATGCGGGCGTCGTCGGCGTCGTTCGCGGTGAACGTGACGAGGTTGTCGGCGTTATTCTTCATGGGCTTGAGGACCTCGCTGTCGAGTTGCGAGGGGTATTGGACCGCGGCGGTGACGGACAGCCGCATGGACCGAGCCCGGGCGAGCATTGATTTGAGGTCGAGTTCCGCGCTCGCGATGTCGTCGAATTCGTCGGCGAACACAAAGTAGGGCTCCGGCTGTCCGGTCGTCTCATAGCTCCGATTTTGGACTGCCGACCAAACACCGCGCATGACCGCGAGCGTCGTCAGGCGCTTGATGTCCGTGTTCTCGACGGGCGTTCGAACGATAACGATTCGGTCCTCGTCGATAACGTCGCGCCACTCCACGGTCGACTCCCGTCGGGCGATTATCCGCCGGACGACGCCGTTCTCGACCCAGGCTTTTACGCGTTTCATGAGCGGGCGTAGCTCCTCGTCGTCCATGTCGGCGATTTGGGCGAGGAACTCGCTAATGTAGGGGTCGTCGCACTCCTCGGCGAACGATTCGCGCCGGCCCTGGTCGAGCAGGACGAAATAGAAGTCAATGACGCCGTAGTCGGGCGCGTCCGGGTCGGCGTTCGCGTGCATCATGGCGCGGCCGAGGCTCTCGGTCACGCTCTCCATCGTCGCATGCAGTTCGCCTTTCGCTGCGAGCGCCGCTTTCAGGTTTTCGAGCCGATTCTCGATAGCGGTCTCTAACTCCGGGGCGCTGTCCGTCTCCGGGACGTCGAGCAGGTTCAGGCCGACCTCGCGGTCGCGCTCGGTTCCGGGCTCGACCCAGACAACGTCGTCGAGGCGGTGCTCCGGGAGCATGCGGAGTAGCTCCCGGGAGTCCTTCCCCTTCGGGTCGAAGTACACGAAGCCCTGGCCGGCGAACGCGAGTTGCACCATCCAGTTGAGCAGTTCCGTCGTCTTGCCGGCGCCCGTCACGCCCGCTATCCATAAGTGGCGGAACAGAGAGTCGAACGGGATGCCGGCCTCGCGGAACCCTTCTTGGGGGTCCTCCGTGAATCCGACCCAGAGGTCTTTCTCCGGGTTCGAGTGGCCGCCTTCGAGGATTCGCCGGACGGTCGGCCCGGCGACGACGCCCTCGTCCTCCGTCGTTGTGAACGCCTCGACGCCGCCGACGTACTCCGAATCGACGGGTGTGATGTCATACAGTTCGCCCGTCACCGCCGTCTCGTCCGCCGCCGGCTCGTCGTCGCTGTTGTCGCGGTCGTCGCGGTCGTTGGGGTCGCCGCCAAAGAACCCGCCAATCATCGCGTCTCACTCCGGTTGGAATCAGCGGGGACGCGACTCCCTTCTTGTGTGTGTTTCCAGTCTATCCGCGGCGTCTCGATGTCCTCGTTCGGGATGTGGGCCGCGCTCGCGAGTTCATCGACGGTGAGAATCATCTCGCGGTCATGCCACTTGCGGGCGTGCATCTCGTCGACGAGGCCGGGCGTGTCCTCGACCGCGTCGGCGATGAATCCCTGCTCAGTCGTCGCGTTGTAGTACTTCACGAACATGCCGGCGACGCCGCGGGCGCGTGCCTCGGCCTCCGCCTGGTCCGGTGACGCGGCGAGGACGCGGATGTTCGCGCTAAACGCTTGCTGGCCGCGTTGTTGCTCGACGACCTTGGCCGCCGCTTTCTCTTTCGAGGACGCGTCGCGAACGCGCGGGGAGAGAAGGCCGACGACGTTGCCGTCACGGAGGCTCTCGGCGACGTCGTCGACTGAGTCGCCGCGCCACCCGCCTTCGGTCCAGCCCCCGGGGACGGGCCGGAACGCGACTTGAACGACGACCGTGGTGTCCGCGGTCGACAGCATTTCGCTCGTCACTTCGCCGTAGGGGTCTTTCTCGAACCCCTCGCCGTCCCGGAAGTGGCGAATCGGATAGTAGTAGTGCCGGTCGAGGTCGAGGCGGGCGCCGGCGAGGTAGTCGCCCTCGGAGAGCCGGGGGAAGCCCTCGCCGCCCGCTCGGAACACCGCGCTATTCGAGTAGTTGTTGCCGACGCGGCGCCGGAACTTGTCGGCCGACCGTTCGGTGGCCGCGTGCATGAAGAATCGGATGCGCTCGCCGTCGAACCAGAGTTCGTAGGTGTGACTGTCGCTGATATTCTTCCCGCGCCAGTTCGTGACGACGTCATGTACGGACTGGAGGACGCCTTTCGCGTCGGCCATGCCGTCGTTCTCGGCATGCGGTTGGACCTGGAGCAGTACGCCGGGCGTCTCGTCCGCTGTCTGTGCTCTCTCGGCGTCGAGCCGCGTCGACGGGTAATTCCGCGGGTTCGGGTTCGAGGCGCTGTCGCCGCCGAACAGACCCATTAGATATCCCCCCATTCGTCCGCGACGTACTCCTCGAACGGCCCGTGTTCGTTCGCTTTGTAGGAGTAGACGATGTCCTCGAACGGGGACGCCCGGACCTGTGAGTGCATCCAGCCCTCGACGTCGGCGTAGTCGACGAGGTAGTCCGTATAGCCCTTCCCCTGCTCGCCGCGCGTGGCGTCGCTCGTTATAAAGTCCATCTGTTGGTCGTTCATGCCGAATCGCTGGATAGCGTCCTCGCGCTCCAGCTTGTCCGTGTAGAAGAATTCGGTTGTCGGTATCTGGCCGAGGATGGCTCGCTTGTATTCCTGCATATCGTCGTCCTCGGCGCTCGCGAAGTCGCTCGGTCGGTGCGAGAGGAACCAGAGACCGGCGTCGTAGTGGCGCCAGTGACGGCTCGCCTGTTGGAGCCACTGGAGAATCTCGCGCGACTGGAACAGATAGTGCGCCTCGTCTATCACGAACAGCGTCTTTCCGGGCGCCTGTTTCACGGCCTGATAGACCTGGCCGAGGATGAGTTGGAGCATGGTCGACTTGTCCGCCGCCGCGCCGAGGCCCTGGATTTGCTGGAGGTCGAGGTAGGAGACCTCGCCCGGGCGAATGTGGGCTTCGGATTCGCCGACGAGAGAGTCGTGCTCGCCGTCCTCCTTGAACCCGCTTAGGCGGCGGAGGAGCGGCCCGGCGTTCTCTTTGATTTGGGCGCGTTCGAGTTCTGAGTCGACGTAGTCGCCGGGGGTGGTGCCCATATCGCGGACGGTCGCGCGGAAATCGAGCATGGTCGGCGCGTTCTCCGAGCGGTGTGTCGAGACGTCGTCTTTCACGACGCCCGCCTGTTCGTAGGTGTGTTCGAGGCCGTCGGAGACCAAGGGCTTGAATCGCTCGCGGTCGCCGACGACGTCGAGGATGAAGTTCCGCGCCTCCTCGAACTTCATGCCGAACGGGTCAATGTTCCCGGACGCCTGGAGGACGTGCTCCGGCGTCTGTTCGATGTGGAGCGGGTTGATGGTTTGCGACCCGTCGACGGTGATATGCTGGCCGTTCAGGAGGTCGACGAGTCCTGCGAACTCGCCCATTGTGTCGCACAAGATGAGCGTCCGGTCGTCGCCCGACAACCACCACCGGACGCCCTGTTTCCCGACGTGGTAGGACTTACCGCTCCCGCTCGCGCCTATCGTCAGGCGGTGGCCGGGCGCGACTGAGAATTGGTCTTTCACGACGACGCTCCCGTTCTGGACGTTCCGGCCCTGCTCGACGCCGTCGTCGTCGTTGATGTTCGCCGAGACCGGGGGGAACGCCGCTGCTATCGTCCCGGACAGCGTCAGACTATACCGCTCGCGCGTTGAGACGTCGGCGAACTTGTCGCGGCCGTTCGGTGACGCCGATTCGAACAGTTCCGCCTGACGCTTCTCCGGCGCGAGCGCCGTCAGGTGAGCGGGCGCGTGCTCTAGGACGTCGGTCACCTCGCCGCTCGCGCTCTCCAGCGCCCGCTGTTTCGCGATGTCGAGCGAGAGGTCCTCCTCGGTAACGAGCCCCTCGTCTATCCGCTCCTCCGCCTCGTCGAGCGCCTGACGGGTCCCCGCGCGAACCGTCACGTAGCCCGCGAGGTCCCACGGCTGGGCCTGAGTGTGGTGGAGCATTTTGTACATCTTCACGTAGGGGTCGAGGTCGTCCTCGACGAGAATCGCGGAGACGTCTGTATCGTCCTTCCGCTCGTCGATATTCGCGTCTATCTTACTGATAGAGTTCTTCAACTCGGCCTCGGTCCCCTTCTTGTGGCGAGCGCGAACGTCCAGACAGACGTCGACGTCGACGCCGCGCATGGTATACAGCTCTCGAAGAAACTTCTCGTCCGGCTCGACCGGCCAGTCGGCTATCCAGTACGTCCGGCAGTATTGGTCGCCCGTCCGAACGTAGCCGTCGCGAGCGTCGAACGTCTGTGGCGCGAGCAACTCCCGCACGCGGTCCCGGGATACTCCGCTTCTGTCGTCGCCGACAGAGACGGGTGGGTTAAAGAGGCCCTCCCGGACCCGCGAGAGGAACGACGCCGCCTCGGCATCCGCCTCGTCGTCGAGGGCGTCGGCTGGGTCGTCGGCCGCGTTCGTTCGCGACGGAACCGTCTGTGTGTCCGCGTGCTCCGGTCCGGCGACGCCGCCGTCGGCCGCCGCCCTAACCGTCTCGACGTCCGCCACGCCCGTCCGCTCCGTGCTCTCGTCCTCGTCGACGACGTCCGGCCGGGGGCTCTCGCCCTCGCTGGCGTGCGGCCACACTGACGCGTCGACCTCTTTCGTCACGCTCTCCGCGTCAAAGTTGTGCTCCGCGCCACTCCAGAAGCGCGACAACAGAAGCGCGTGTTCGGCCGGGCCGACGCGCGTCGCGTCGACGCCGTCGATGCCGGCGAACGCCCGACTGAGCCGAGAGAGACGCGTTTTCGCCTCGCGTTGCATCCGCTGGCGCTTCGCCGTCCATTGGTCGTCGTCGCTCCCGAATAGCAGTGAGCGAACCTCGCTGTCGTCGGTCATGTCCGGGACCGTCACCTCGCCCGGCTGGACCTCGACGACGAGGTAGTGTTGCCATTCCCGGGCTTCGAACCGGGGAAAGTCGGTCTTCTCGGTCCACTGAACAACACTCCGGAGCAGCTCGCGCGCCATGCGCCAGTCCTCGCCGGCGTACTCGTCGGAATAGAGCTTCGCGCGATACTTCTCCGTGACCGCCTCCGGGTCCATGTCGGTCGCCGTCGAGTAGAGCCGGAAATTGAAATCGGTGACGTGCTGGTCGAGTTCCGTCCGAACGCGACCAATCATTTCGCGCGCCTCGCTCGTCGCCTGCATGGCCGTGTTGCGGCCGGAGATGCGTGCCATCGCGACGAGCCGACCGTCGTCCATCTCCGCGGTCCCGTCGGCGTGAATCCGCTTCACGCCATGCACGGCCACCGCCTCGTCGCTCGACTTTGGGAGGTTGCGCGCGGCCCTCGCGTAGGACAGTGGCGCTTTCAGTCGGTCGAGGCCGGTCGAGTGCTCGCCGGACGTCGTCGACAGCCCGTACCCGCCGAGGCCGCCGAGGATGCCGACGCCCGCCCCGACCGCGGCGGGCGCCAAGGGCGCGCCGAATAGCGCTCCGAGGCCGCTCAGTCCGGCGAGTGCGATGCCGGGCCCCGCGTAGGCGACGTCCCCGAGCCGAACCCCCCGGACTTTAATCGAGGAATCGATAGTCGGCGGGACGAGTTGCGTCGGGTCTTTCGGCGTCTCGTTTCCGTCTCCGTGTGCGTTTACGTTCGGTTCTGTCATAGTCCGAAGCCCCGCCCCGGCGTTGCACCGAGGTCCCGGCGTGGATACCGGACGGGGAGGCCGTCAGCGTCAGCGTCAGTGCGGCGTTCAGTGGAGGCCGCGGTCCATCTCGTAGTCGGCGCGCTCCCGGTCCTCGTCGCGAACCTCACGCGCGTCAATGCCGTCGCCGCCGTCGACCGCGACGGACGAGGGTGAGCCGCTGCTCGCGCTGCTCGTCCCGCTGTCGGAGTTGGACCCCGAGCCGGAGCCGGAGGAGCCAACGCCGAACGTTGACCCGTCGGGTTGCTCCCAATTCGTCCCGTCGTCGCCGTCGTCGTCGCTGGAGCGGTAGTCTTTGTATTTCTCATGCACGCCGTGGCCGACGCGCGAGCCGGCCTCCTCGACGTACCGACCGGCCTTCCGCTGGTTCGACGCGCTCGTCCCGAGTGCGACCGACGCCGCGTCATTGGCGTGCGAGAGCATGCTCCGCGGGAAGAGGAGGAGGAGGAATATGAGCCCGCCAAGGAGTATCGCGAGCGACTCCAGGGCGCCGGCGAATCCCGACGCCCAATTGAGTTCCGAGAGCGCCGCGAGGCCGAACGCCTGGAATAGTTTCGTGACTATAACGACGCCGAACAGGTAGACGAACGTATCGCCGATGCTTTTCACGAATCCCGAATGCGCGCGACAGCCCCACGCTATCGGCCACATGAACACCGTGAGGTAGACGAGCGCGCGCTCCAGGCCCAGGACGAGAAGGCCGACCGCGACCGTCCCGGTCTGGAGGACGCCGACCGCCGCGGCGAATCCGAGGGAGACGCCGAGTTTCTCGGCGTTCCCGGGGGTCTGGAGGAACTCATGACCATCAGGGACGATAGTCATCGCGACCTCGTTCGCGCCGTGGAGGATGAGAGGCGGGATAACCCACGTCAGCGTCACCATGACGAATCCGATGCCGACGCGTTTCCACGCCTGGCGCTGCTCGTAGACGTCGCTCTTGTAGAACGACATGCCGAACGCCATGAGGAGGATGGTCGACCCGATAGCCATCGTCTTGTTCGTGGCATCCTGGATACCGGGCCACTGGCCGTTTTGCGGGTTCATCCACGTCCGCCAGTCGCCCGGCTGTCCGGGCGCCGGAATGGACGCGACACTGTCCCGGACCGTGTTCGCGATACCCGCGCCGATGCCGAGCAGGATGTCCGTGACGGCCTTCATCTGGCCTTTCGCCATGTCAGCGGGGTTAATTGACGGGACGAGACCCCCACTGAACAGCCCGCCGTCCCCACTGTTGCCGCTGTTACTCCCGCTACTCGACCCGTTCGTGGTCGAGTTGTTCCCCGACGCCGGCGCCGCGGCCGCCTGGCCTCCGGAGGCGTCATACCAGTGGTGGTCGAGGGTCTCCGTCGAGTTGTTCGCACTCCCGCCGTCGGGAGGGGATTGAGCAGCGCCGAGCGCCGTAGCTCCCGCCGTCGCGACGAGGACGCCGAGGACGAGAATGGTCAGTCGCCTATAGGGTCGTTTCTGGAACATAATCGGGGAGGCGCCCCCTACGGGGGGCGATTAGAACACCTGGAAATCGATGCACGACAGCGTGCTCACGCCCGCTCTGTCGAGGAGGACGGCGAACAGGGGGAACACCCAGGCACCGGCGAACGTGATACCGGCGCCGACGACCGCCTCGCGGCCCTCTTTCTTCTTGTCGGAGCGGGCGGCGCCCAGCTTCTGGACGGCGGTCCATGTGCGGGCCGCGGCGAAGAGGAGCATGCCGAGGGTCATGAGCCCGAAGAATAGCGAAATGACGTTGCCGAGGCCGGACGAGCACATGATGTCGCTCGCCTCGCCGACGCCTTGGGCGGCGACTGTCCCGGAGACCGTCGCGACGGTTCCGAGCATGCCGGCGCCGGCGCGAACGTATCTGTCGGGGGCTTTTGCGAGCCCCGCAGCGGCCGTCTCGGTGACGGGGTAGTTGAGGATGTCTGTCAGTCGGTCTTTCACTGCCCGAGTGCCGGACGGGGGTTGTGTTTCGTCGGTCATGAGCTTCAATACTACCATCATCCTCTCCGTTAATAAAGGTTTGTCTATGGACGAACGCTCTCCTATGCACCAACATCTAAGGTGATTGGGACAGCAATAAAAAGTGGTATGTATTCAAATAGGCAAACCGAGATGGCTCGCACCCGAGCACTCCTTACGGAACGCGACCGCGAACTCCTCATGAACGAGGACCAAGAGGGCCGTCGCTACCAGACGGTTTCCGTCATTCGCGGCCGAATCCAAGACGAGTTGACGACCGATGTCGAGATACTGAGAGAACATCATCCCGACCTTGCCGAGGAACTCCGGGACGTCGTCTGTCGGCAGTTCCCCGACGACCAAGAAACGGACACAGACCCGGGGGAATAGGCGATGCAAATCCCCCCGCTCTCAGTTCCTGCTCGGGACGAGACGGCAAAAGAGACCGTCCAGCGACATCTCGCTGTCGTGTACGGCTTTGGCAAACTCATTCTCGTCGGCATCCCCGTTCAAGTGATTGTCCTTGCCGCGGCCTACCTCGTCGGCAAACACGTGCTCCACCTCACCCAGCATACCACCGGGTGGGTTGTGATACTCAGTTGGTTCCTCGCGGCCTACATCCTCAAATTGTACGCGAGGCGCTTGTTCCCCGTGAACGCCTAAAAGCCCCCGGCGGAACGGTGCGACGCGACACCATACCACCACACCAACCCTATGCTATTTTCGTGCCGTTGAGCGTCACGCCCTGGAGCGTCGCGCCGCCGTTGCGAATCACCGCCGCCTCCGACGCGTTCCACCCTGGCGTCCGAATCGAGACGTTCTGAACGCGGACGTCGCCGGCTCCCTCGTCGATAACGAGCGCCATGGTCGGCGTCCCCTGTATCGTCACGTCGATGTTTCGGAGCCGCGCCTTCTCGACCCCTGTCTGAACGGTGATACTCCACCCCGTCGGAACCTTCTGGACAATCTTGGTGTCCGTAACCGAGCACGTCCCGTCGTCGAGGCGAATCGGCCGCTGCTCGAAATAGTAGTCCTCGTCAAACGATTGGTCCGTGACTATCCCGCACTTGTGAATCCGGGAGTTATCGCCCCCGATGCGGATATTCGACGGATGCGAGTTCGCCGTTACACAGTTGACGACCTCGACCGTCCCGTCGCCCTCGCCAGGCTGGCCGCCAATCGCGTAGATGCCGTTATCCGGCCACCCGCCCACTTGCGCGTTCTCGACGCGGAGCCGCCCCTGCATTTGCGGGTGGCCGGCGATGCCCGTCGTCGACAGTGAGCGGTCCCGAGGCCCGCCGAGGCTCCGCGTGTCTCGGTCGTTAATCGTCTTCTGGAACGTCTTACCACCGAATCTGAAATCGAGGTCCCGGGCACGAATCGTCGCGTCCTCCGTCGCCGGGTGGAGCCGGAGCGGCCCCTGACAGCCGAGCGAATGCATGCCGACTTGCCGGAGCCCACGGACCTCCGACGTCCCCGACGTATGGTGATTCAACACCTGCATGCCCGCGTTCTTCGCGCGCCAGTCGAGCGTAAACCCGCCGAACAGAAACTTCCCCTCATGCGGCGACTCAGGCACGCCAATTTTGAAGTGCTGGGCCGGCCCCGTGAACTCGCCGCCGTAGACGTCGAATCCCTTAATCTCCGTCACCGAGCCGTGAACGAGCGTCGCGTTCTCGCCGAGGATGCCGACGTCGCGGAGACTCACGCGGCGAACCTGCGAGTTCATCTTGTACCGACCACTCGGGAAATACAGCAGTGTGTCGCTCGCTATCTTGTCCTGTATCACGGGGGTGACGTCGCGCTCGCCCGTCGGGTCGGCGCCCGCCTCGGCCATGTTAATGACCGTCCCGAACTCCGACCGCCACCGGTCGACGTTGAGCGACGGTGACCCCCCTGCGGTCACGTTCCCGTTCGTGCTATTGCCACCGGCCGCCGCCGAGCCGGTGCTCCCGCCGGTTGGCATGAGAAGACAGCCGGAGGCCGCGGTCGCGCCGACGGCCGCGCCGGTCGCGAGAAATGCGCGCCTATCTGTCGATGTCGATGTCGATGCCGATACTCCAGTGGTTTCTTGGGCCGCGGTTTCGTCGTCTGTCATGGGTCTTGGATGCCTGAGACCCAGCGCCGGGCGCTTTCCTCGCCCGGCGTCCCTTCCTCACCCCACTCCGAGAGCGGAGGAGCGACGCCCAAGGGCGCTGGTTCTCTCTAATTTCGCTACGAGCGCCGACAGGATTAAGCTTCGGGACCGCCCCCCGCGGCCGGCGATGGGAAACCAGACTGACGCCGTCGTCAGAACTCACACACCCACAGCAGTCACTCCCCTACTACTACACTACTTAAACTAAAATAAATAATAGAGTTCACCTACAGGTACCGACCCGATACTTTCACCGCCCACGTGTTTGAGTGCTTAGAGACGTGGCCCCTCTCAGGCGTGGCTTCTGACGCCCATGGCTATGTCCCCGCTGACGACGCTGACAGTGAGCCGCTACCGCCCGACGCCTGTGCTTGCCTGGAGGCAAACACGTCGTGCTGTTGGAGCATCAACTCCCCGTCGCTATTCTTAAAGAACGTGATTCTCCCCTTCGAGAGGGCTTCTACCCGCCGGCACGCGCGATACACCAGCTTCCACGACAAGCGCTCGTCCACCGCCGTCGACAAGAGGTCGCGGAGGCCGTCCTTCCCCGTCTTCAAGACAAGTCCTTTCGGCGTCCTGGTCGCCCAGTTATGCCAATGGGTATAGACCTCGACAGCGCGCCGGTCACTCGGTCCGACGTGCTCCTCGATGGCGTCCTCGCCCATGATGGAGAGGCGTTCTATCGGCGTCCAATCGTCCGTCGGTGTTTCACCGCCGTCACCCCCGGGGTTGGCATCCGCAACGTCGTCCTCCAGGGTGGCAATATCGTCGTTTACGCTCTCGATGCCGGCGCCGAGCGCGTTGAGACGCATGTCGTGCTCGTCCTGCTCGTCTTCGACGTCGTCGACGCGCGCCTCCAGGGCCGCGGCCTCGTCGGCGATAGCCTCGCCCTGCTCGCGAACGGCGTCGACGGCGTCATCGGCGGCGCCGAGGTGGTCGAAGGTCTCTGCAACGGTCTCTGCGAACGCTTCAATCTGTGTGCTGATATCGTCCATTAGCGTCGTTGTGTGGGGGTCGTCCGTGGAGGACGGCGGCGCACGGACCCTAACGCCGTCGCGACCGAGTGATAGTGTCGCCACTATGAGAGAGGCGAACACTTTTTATCGGTCGCGACAGAAGGAGAAACCACAGGTACCAATTGTGTTCGGGGAGGAACCGACCTCCCCGTCTCCTCCTGCCGTGGTCGACGATTCGTTACATAGCCGTGGGCTTCTCAACCACACCACTTGAATCCTGTTACAATCGGCTGATGGATGTCTGACGCCCTCCCGACCGGGGCGAACGCCATGCCCGACGGGAAAATCGGGGGAATGGAGAGAACGGCTGAAACGGGCGAATTCCCTACTTCGCAAGTGCCGCTATAGAATAGTTCCTTAACGCCGATTGCGAAGTAGAGAATTCGGGCGTTTCAGCGTCTTGCGCCCGAACGGTCGTTTCTCTCCTCGCGGAGAGCCCCCGCCATTTTCCCCGTCGGATTCCCCCACCTGAACGGACCATAAACCAATAACGCATTTATCAAACTACTGCCCACGTGCGGGGGGTCGGCGTCGCCAGGGCGAGACTGTCCGGGCGGGAGAGTCACTGAGGCCCTCGAATTCTCTACTTCGCAAGTGGCCGTATAGTATACCTTCCCTTCGGCCGATTGCGAAGTAGAGAATTCGGGCGCCTCGCCACCTCTCGCGTCCGGCGGTGATTGCTCGGTGAGTCGTCCGTCTCTCTCGCTCTCTCGTAGTGGGACAGCCCCTCGTCGCGAGCGTCGAGGACGACGGTGTTGGTTTGGCGGGCGTTTCCGTACACTCAAGTAACAGTATCGCATAAAAGAAAATTATGTCGAGAGGACAATCCGACGACGTCGCACAGAAAATAGACAAGCTCTCCGATAACGTCAGCGTGCTCGCCGCACTGATAGCTCACGATGCCGGGTATCCCGTCGGTCAGACGCAAGGGGGTGCCCCGAGTCCGGTCGCCAGCATCCAGCAATGGATTGAGGCGGACGAGACGGAGACCGCGCCGGGGACGGTTCACACCGTCGACGGGTCTGGCGACACTATCGCGGCCAGCTACGACCACGTGAAGCGGACGGACGGTGGCTGGGTCGAGTGCTGGCCCAGCGATGATTACGAGAGCCGGGTCGAGTACCCGCCGCAGAAGGTCGTCAAAATCGCCCGTAATTAACGACTGCTTTTTGCGCACGCATATCCGTCTCGTTCCCGCACGGCGCCGGTGAGCGTCCGTCGTTGCGTTGCCATGGTCAGTCGTTAGTTGTCACGCGGACGGTCGGCGTGGCGGTCCTGACGGCCTCCAGGGCCGCGTCGATGCGGTCGTCGTCGGCCTCCGCGTCGAGATACCATGCACGGCGTTCGCTATCTTGGTGGATGTTTGAGAGCGCCTGACGGGAGAGCGGGAGGCCGCTCGCGACGGAGTTGTAGGATTCCCCGTCGTCGACGCGCTCGATGGCGTCGCGAAGCTCAAGGTAGCCGACCTCGCCGGCGTCATGGTCGGGGTCGAGGAGCGGCTGGAGGTAGCCCTCGCCGTCTCGGGTGAACCCCGCGGGAACTTGGCCGAGCCACTTTCCCTCGCGTTGTGCGCGTCGCTGTCCGGCCTCGATTCGCCGTATGAGCGTCCGGCGTTCCTGTTGGTAGACCATGCCGATGATGTCGGCGACGAACCGTCCCGTTCCGTCGGGCGTGACTTTCTCGACGGCGCCGTCGGTGATAACGACGGTCGTCTCGGTATCTTCGCAGGTGTCGAAGAACTGCTGGAGCGTCGCGCCGGTTCGTGAGAGGCGGCTTATCTCCCAACAGACGACGTGTGAGTAGTCGCCGTCCTCGATGGCGTCGAGGAGTACGGTGAACTGCTCGCGGTCGTCTGCGGCGCCACTGACGCCGAGGTCGACGTAGCGGTCGACGTCCGCGGCGTCGGCGTCGTGTTCGGCTAACCAGTTGTTGATGCTTTCGCGTTGGTGGCTGTCGGTCTGCTCGTCGGTGCTTGCTCGGATGTAGGTTGCGTAGGTTGGCATTGCTTTCACCCCTTTGGGTACTTAAAGTCGGAGGGTTGCTTACACCCTGTAATCGGGTATTACTCCGCTTACGGGGGTCTCAGGACTCATCGCTATCGTGAAACTCCCAACCAGCGGTGTCTAACAGCCGTTCGACGGCCTCGCTATACGTGATTCCATGCTCCGCCTTGTACCGACGTAGCTCGTCGCGCATCGACTTGGAGAGTTTCACCGTCGCCCGGTCGTCGTCCGTCATGAGTACAGTTAGTACGATGAGTACGAGAGGCATAAGCGTTCCCCGGTTTCCGTGACACCGAACCGGTCGCTCATCACCCGACCGCTCCACGAGTTAGTCGAGGCCAGCGTCTAATTACTCGACCCCGAGACGTGCGCGAGGCGCTCGTCGTAATTTGCTACACCCTCGCCGAGAGTGGCGGCATCCGCTTGATGACGAGTGGCCGTTCAGAAGCGCGACGACGCGGACGGCGCCTACCCCGTCCTCCGCGAAACCGAGGCCGCCGGCGAACCGCCTACAGACGGACATTTAGCGGGTTTAGCTGAAAGTAGGCGCTAAGCCCCCTTCCTCAGCGAGCGTCGAAGACGCGAGCAGGGAGGGGATACAGCGCCTACTTTCAGTCAAAACGCCCCTCTCCCCGAGTTCAGTCGGATTGGTATCAGCTACTAACCCGAGGCCGCCCGGCCAGGCGCCCGCCCCCTGGGTTAGTAGCCGATACTAACCCGAGGCCGTCGTCGAGGAAACGAACGGCGTCGGTGGAGTGCCCCCGTCGGTTTTAACGCCGTATGTCCTGGGCGATTCCCGCCCGCCCGTGTTCCTCGAATAGGTCGGCTAACTTCTCCCGGCTCATGTGGGCGATATCGTCGACGGACGAATGCCAGTGTTCGCGCATATGCTCGGATTGGGTTTCCGGTGAGAGGTTCTCCGGGCGGTTATCCCACGGAATGCCCGTCTTATGGTGAATGTGCTTCCCAGAGACGGCGTCAAACCCGTACTCGGCGACGGCGACGAGGCGATGAATGCCGACGTTCACAAGCCCCCCGCCCTTGAACGACGCGTACGCAACGACGTACCCCTGGACAGTTGTACGGATGTGGACGGCACCGGGCCTCGTCTCGCCGAGCACTCTCGCGACGTCGTCGGGCGTGCAATCCACGGTGTATGTCGTCGCTCCGTCCGAGGTATAGCCAGTCTTCTCGACAAACCCAGCGTCGCGTAGTCCCCGTATCCGGCGCGTGACCGCCGGGAGCCCGACGTCGACGTCGGCTACCTCCGCCCACTGGCGGCTCGTCCCCTCAAAGTTGTATGATTCGTCGGCGTTCTCAACGACGTCGTTAAGAAATTCTATGCTCGTTCTTGAAATCCCGCCACTGCTTGTCTTCATATCTCTGTTGTTGGTTGTCCTCTCCGACAGGCGCCGGAGAAAAGTGTGGTTATTGGTAGCCGATACTAACCCGAGGCCGTCGTCGAGGAGACAAACGGCGACGGCGGGGTCCGGCCAAACGCGTCGGCCGGGAGCGTCGACACCGCGACGACCGTCCGAGAGACCTCGCGATAGGACTGGCCCCACATGCTCGTCTCATTCGGCGCCGCCTTGTGCAACTCGTGCGAGTAGTGAGCGTGCTGGCGGAGCCAATACCGGTCGCCCGGGTCGGCCTCGACGTCGTCGCCGTCGAACTCGATGCTCGTCCCCGTCTTCGGCGAGCGGACCTCCGTGACGGTCCCGACGACCGCCCGCGGGACGCTCGAATCCGAGTAGGTCGACCGATACCAAACGCGAATCCGGTCGCCCTCCTCCGGGAGCACGTAGGTCATGCGGTCGTCGACCTCGACGACGTCCCGGCTCATCGCCGACCGCCGTCCTCGGCGACGAGGAGCCGCCCGTCGCTCCCGCGGCCGACGAGGCATCCGCACGGGGCGAGGCGAGCGACGGCCGGCCCGACGGTGACCAGCGCCGTGACGAGCGCGTCACACCGCGGGCAGCGCATCGTCGCGGCGATGTCGCTCATAGTTCCACCTGCGAGACCTCGGCGTCCTCTCGCTTGTCGTAGACGGCGTCGAACGTCCGTTGACAGCCGTCGCACCGGAAGCGACGCGCCGACCGCGGCGAGGAGAACGACCCGCCGGCGTGCGCGTTCTCGTTCAAGTCGTGGCTCCCGCACTCGACACAGACGTAGCGCCACGGGAAGGACGGTGAGAATCGCAGCCCGCTCATCGACGCCCTCCGTTCGTGGTCGCGGCGTCAGTCCCCGGGCCGTCGGCGTAGGGAGGGAGCCCGCGGTCGAGGCGGGCGGCCGATTCGCGGAGTTGCGCGAGCGCGTCCTCGACGTCGGCGAAGTGGCGGGTCCAGTCCTGTGGATGTTGATAGGTGATTGTCCAGTCGCGCTTATTTGGCCGATAGCCGACCGACAGCCGACCGCCACGGGCGTCCGTTTCGAGGACGGCCGCTGTCGGGTTGAGACGGGCGTGAGAGACGCCCGGCCACTCCGCGGGCGCTGGGCCCAGCCCGTCGACCGCCGCCGAGAGAGCGTCGTGCGCGGCCGTCATTGCCCCCTCCAGTCGAACACTCCGCCCTCGTCAGTCGGCGCGAGGCACGTCGGACAGTGACAGTCGCGTTCCGCGCGTCGCTTCGCGAGAATTTCCTCGCCACCGAACAGGCCAGCGGAGAGCGTGAGCGCGTGCGTGAGCGCCAGCAGGATGGCGTCCGTCATGCCGACCGCTCCGTGTCGTCACTGTCGGCCGTCAGTCGGAGAAACCAGCGGTCGGGACGCATGGGCCGAAGGTCCCCACCCGCCCGCTCGCGTCGCCTCTCGGCGTTCATAGACGGCCCTCCGCCGCGAGATGGCTCCGGAGCGTCTCGTCGAGTGCGTCCTCGACGACGCCCTCCGGGAGCGGCCGGGCGCCCGTGCGGAACTCGACGCGCCGCACGTGCTTGCACCGGCCGTCGGGCGCGCGGTATTCGGCGTCGGGACAGTCGCATTCGGCGCCCTCGACGTGGTAGCGGTTCTCACCGCTCGCGCTGTAGACGTCGAAGCGACCGACGTCGCGGTCGACGACGACCATCATTTCCGTCAGGGCGCGCACGTCGCGGTCCTCCAGCGCGTCGAGTGTCTCCGTCACGGTCTCGGGTGTGGGGGCGCTCGCGGCCATTAGCTCCCGCCTCCGGCGCCGCACCGGAAACAGCCGGCCTCCAGGCCGCGGTCCGTGCTCTCCAGGCCGCACCGGGAGCAGCGGAAGTAGTGGTGGTCGACGGCGCCGTCGGCGTCGAGGCCGACGTGCGGGCCGGATATTTCGGGGGTCTGTTCGATACCGTTTTCAGCGGTGGTGGTGTTGGTCGACATGGCTTCGGTCGGTTTGTAGAAGCTCGCCCGGCGTTGCACCGCCGGGCTGTCACTCGATTTTGAGTGACGACGCCTCCACACCATACATTACCCAGTGCATGGTATTAAAGCTTCCCATGCACTCGGTAATGCATGGAGTTAAGAGGACGGGAGGGCAATACCCTTCTGTGGTCCAATGCATGGCAATTAACATGCCAAAGAAACGCGACGACGACAGCGGCAGATACACACAAAGCGTCGACGACGACGACATCCTCGCCTACCTCCGCGAACAGGACGGCGCCGGAACCTCCGAGGTCGCCGATGCTTTCGACTATGAACAGTCCACCGTCTACCGACGGATGAAACGCCTCGAAGACGACGGCCGCGTCTCCCGTCGCGAGGTCGGTGGAGTGATTCTCTGGAGCGTGACCGACGAATGAGTGTCCCTGACGACTTTGGCGTCTGTTACCGGCTCCGCGAGAACAACGCCCCACGAACGTGTCAAGGCGACTGTAGCGCCGACGCGGACTACTACCTCCTTTCGGAGACCCACGACGCCGGCGAGATACCGACCGGGGCCACCGGCGACACCCTCTCCGCCTATCTCTGCGAGGACCATGCCGCCGAGTATTACGGCCTTGAGGACGACCGCGACGAGGGTGGGGACTAATGCCGCGAGCACTGCTCACCGACGGCGAGCGCAAAGCCATCGCCGGCGACGACGACATGGAACCCAACACGCATAGCTCCTACATCTCGCGAATCCGCCAGAAGATGGACGAAATGCGCGACGACGCCGCACTCCTCCGCAAACACCGCCCCGACCTCTACGACGACCTCCATGAGGCCGTCTGTCGCGAGGGAATCGACGAACGATTCGAACGCCTGGAGCGGGAGATGGCCGACCTCCAAGACGCCGTCGAACGCGTCCCCGACGGGGTGAACGACGAATGAGCGCCATGCGGGGGGTCGTGGAATGAGCCATACGATGCCGGCCGCCGTCGCATGGCTCGGTCTTGCCGGCGTGATTCTTGGCCTGGCCGGCGCCCTCGCGTACTTCTTGTTCCCGGATAGTGAGAGGCCGAAATACGCCGTTGCGGTCGGCTTCGGCATCGTGTTCCTTTCCGACGTCGCCGACCATTTGTCTGGCACACTGTTTTGAATCACGACTGAATAAGTGGTGAATATGCCGCGACAGACCGCGATGCTCCCGGCTGAACTCAAGGCCTACGCCGAGTATCAGGCCGCGGAGCGGGGAATCTCGACCGCGGAGTACCTCCGCCAATTGATTCGCGAGGACTGGGTCGGCGGCGGTGAATCACGGCTGAATAACGGTGATTCATCCCGTGAATCAACAGTGAATAAGACTGATTCACTCCGTGATTCACCCGTGATTCAGGACTTATTCAGTCGGGTCGAGGCGCTCGAAGACGGCCAGGACCTCCCCGAGGACGCTCCCGGAACGGTGGCACGCGAGCCGGAGCCGGCGCCCGCCCAGGACGGCGGGACCGAGGACGTCGAGCAGGACGATAGCGCCTCCCCCGACGTCGACGGCGACGTCGATAAGCTCCTCGCCGACTGGCCGCCGCGTGGAGACCGCAAACGCGAGGAGCGGCGAGCGGTCGGCCGTGCGGCCCTCCGGTGGCTCCGCGACGAGGACGGCCCCCGCGGTCGCGGTGACTTTGAGGACGCCCTGCTCCCGGAGTACGCTGTCGACGGACAAAGCGCCGAGACGTGGTGGAGAAAGAGCGTCCGTCCCGCACTGAAAGCGGTCGACGCCGTCGAGTATCACCACGGGCCCCACACCTACGAGTGGACCGACGGGGAGAGCGGCGACTGACGTTAGTAGCAGCTACTAACCTTGGGCGGCGTTATTCGACGCCGTGCTCGCTCCAGAACCCCTCGATGGCGAGGTCGAGCATGTCCGGCGAGACCGCCTGAAACCCGGTCTGTTCCTGAGGCGAGAGGTGGCTATTGACGGAATCCCATCCGTCGGACGCGTATCGCTCGTCGATGAGGATTCGCGTCCCGACGTCGGCCCCTGAGCGAATCACGCGGCCGAACGCCTGACGGGCCTTCCGGACGGCGGGAATCGTCTTCGCGTACTCGTAGCCGTTCCCGAACTTATCGCCGTATGCAGTCACGACGGCCTCCATCCGCGGCGACTGGCCGACGAGCGGGACGCCGACGACGGCCGCCGTGTGGAGGTCGTCGTCGGGGTAGTCGACGCCCTCGGTAATCGTCCCCCGGGCGCTCGTCACGACGACGCTCGCCGGGCCGGCCGTGAACTTGTCGAGCATCGCGTCGGTCTCCGCCGCCGAAGACGATTGGTCGACGTGTACGGGCTTGCCGAGGCGGCTGTCGCCGTCGAGGACGTCGGCCGCCCATTTCGCTTCGCGATAGCTCGGCATCGCGAGTAGGACGTTCCCGGGGCTCCGCGCCACCTTCCGAATGGCGGTCGCGTAGCGCCGGCGAGTCGGCGTCATATCGCCAGAGTCCCGGACCGGGGCGCCCCGATTCTTATACGTGTATTTAGTAAGGCCGACCGCCAGGCTCTCGCGGTTCTCCTCGGGGAAGTTGAGGCCGAACGTCGCAGTCTCGACGGGGCGGCCGGTCTCCTCGGCGAACGCGTCGAGGCCGACGACCTCCGTATAGATGTCGAGCGGCTCCAGGGTCGCACTCATGACGACGCCGCCGCCTAACTCCTCGAAGACGTCGGCGAGCGCGTCCGCCGGCAGACAGTCGAACAGTTCGACCTCCGCCTCATAGCCGGCTTGCCACGGCGCCGGCGGGTTGTTCCGCCCACCCGGCGTGAGCGTGACGAGCGGGAAGTGGCGCGCGTCGTCCGCTGTCCGCCAGGCGTCGAGGAGCCGCGCGACGCTCCCAAAGCGATAATCGCGGTCCCGGGGGTGAGCGTCGAGTGCTGTCGCCACGTCCTGCTCGACGCGCGAGAGCAGCGTCCAGATGTCCGTCTCGTCCGCCGGGAGCGCGGCGAGGGCGTCGCGAACACTGTCCTGCTCCGGCGTCCCGGGGTCTCGGAGCGGGACCTCTTTCTCGGAGAGGTCGGCCGCGAGCGCGTCCTTGTTCCGGGCGGGCCAATCGTCGCGCCACTCCGGAGAGAAATCGCCACGCCGACCAGTGTCGGCGTCGATGCCGTCCTCGATAGCGTCAGAGACGGCGCCCCGGGCGTGACGGACGAACGCCTCGGCCTCGGTGAGCCGCTCGACGACGGTGTCGATGTCGCGCTGTCGCTGGCCGTCCGCAACTGGCCCACGGACGGCCTGTCGCGCACGGTCGCGGAGGTTGTCGTTCGGGTCCGGCGCGTCCTCTCCCTTCCGGAGCCGGCCCTCAGTAAGGAGGAGCCGCGCCGCCTCGATGTCGCCCGCGGCGATGTCGAACGACGCGAACGGGACCGTCTCACTCAGATAGTCGCGTGCTTTCTCCTCCAGGCCGTGCGCCTCGTCGACGACGAGAAACGTATCCTCGTCGAGAATCCCCATTTCGCCGCGGGTCATGTGGCGCGTCCCGGGGTGTACGAGGTGATTGTAGTTTCCGAGCAGGACGCTCGCACTGGACCCGAGGTGCATCATGGCCTTGTGCGGACACAGGCCGGCCGATGCCGCGGCGCGAACGAGTTGCTCATGGTCGAGGACGTCCTGCTCGCCGTCGCCGAACCCGACAGGGTAGGCGGCCGCGTGGTGGTAGTGACCGACGAGGAACGGGTCGAGGTGGTCGCTCTCGTCGACCGGGGCGCCCGTCTGATTCGAGAGATAGGCGACGTCGCC
>QNGA01000019.1 GCA_003298465.1 halophilic archaeon
ACGAGCACGCGGGTGCCGAGGTCGACCCCGTCGAGCGCGACGCCGAGGACATGCTCTTCCTCATGTACACCTCCGGCACCACCGGGGAACCCAAGGGCGTCAAGCACACCACCGGTGGGTATCTCTCGTGGGCGGCGTGGACCTCGCGAGCGGTGTTGGACGTCAAACCCGAGGACACGTACTGGTGTTCGGCGGACATCGGCTGGATCACGGGCCACTCCTACATCGTCTACGGACCGCTCGCGCTCGGGACGACGACGATGATGTACGAGGGGACGCCGGACTATCCCGAGAAGGACCGCCTCTGGGAAATCGTCGAAGAGTACGAGGCCGACCAGCTCTACACGGCGCCGACGGCCATCCGGGCGTTCATGAAGTGGGGCAGCGAGCACCCCGACCGGCACGACCTCTCGTCGTTGCGGTTGCTCGGCACGGTCGGGGAACCGATCAACCCGCGCGCGTGGAAGTGGTACTACAAGCACATCGGCAGCGAGAACTGCCCCGTCGTCGACACCTGGTGGCAGACCGAAACCGGCGGCATGATGGTCACTACCCTCCCGGGCGTGAAGGACATGAAGCCCGGTTCGGCCGGCCCGGCCCTGCCGGGTGTGGACGTTTGCGTCGTCGACACGACGGGCGAGGAGGTCGAGCCGGGTCGCGCCGGCTACCTCACCGTCGACAAGCCCTGGCCGGGCATGCTCCGCACCCTCTACGGGAACGACGAGCGGTACGTCGAGGAGTACTGGGCGGAGTACTCCGACGTCGACAGCGACGACCCCGCCGACTGGGTGTACTTCCCTGAGGACGGCGCGAAGATCGACGACGACGGCTACATCACCGTCCTCGGGCGGGTCGACGACGTGCTCAACGTCTCCGGTCACCGCCTTGGTACGATGGAAATCGAGAGCGCTATCGTCGGTGTCGACGGCGTTGCGGAGGCGGCGGTCGTCGGCGGCCACCACGACGTGAAGGGCGAGGCGGTCTACGCCTACGTCATCACCGAGGAGGGCCACGAGGGCGACGACGACCTGCGCGAGCGCATCGTCGCGGGCGTCGAGGACGCCATCGGCCCCATCGCCCGGCCCGAACAGGTCGTGTTCACCCCCGAACTCCCCAAGACCCGCTCGGGCAAGATCATGCGCCGGCTCCTGGAAGACATCGCCAACGACGAACAGCTCGGCGACACCTCCACCCTCCGCAACCCCGAGGTCGTCCAGGAGATAGCGGCGAAAGTAGACGACGACTGACCAGCGTTTCGACCGACACCACGAACTCGAACTATGACAGACAACGACATATCACAACAGGCACCGGAAGCGGACGTCGAGACGGACGGCGGCGTCGCGGCCAGTCGAGAGACCGCCGACTACCTCGATGCACGAATCAACATCTTCAGCCCGTCGACCCCGTTCATGCGGGACCACCTCAAAATCGTGTGGACGATGTTCGTCGCGTGGGCCATCGTCGTCTTCGGCCCCGTAACGGCGACGTACCTCGCGACCGACCTCATGACGAGTATCACCGTCCTCGGATTCCCGCTCCACTACTTCTTGACCGCGGTCTGTGCTCCGTCGGGCGCGCTCGTCCTCTCGTTCATCTACGCGCGCAAACGCGACAAGCTGGACGCGAAGTACGGTATCGACCACTCGTCAACGCAGCGAGAGACGGAGACCGAGCCGGCGGCGACTGACGGAGGGATCGACGAATGATGCCGACGCCGCTCGGGCTCCTTCCAGACGCGCTCAACGCGTCGTTCAAGATAATCCCGGCGATCATGGTCTCCGGGATGTTGCTGTTGTTCCTGGGCATCGGGTACGCGTTCCGCGTCGCCGACACCGAGGACCTGTGGGTCGCCGGGCGTTCCATCGGGAACATCGAGAACGGGATGGCGATCGGCGCCAACTGGATGTCCGCCGCGTCGTATCTCGGCATGGCCGCGCTCATCGCGTTGTCGGGGTACTACGGGCTGTCGTTCGTCATCGGCTGGTCGACGGGCTACTTCATCCTGCTCATCTTCATGGCCGCGCAGATGCGCCGGTTCGGCAAGTACACCGCGCCGGACTTCGTCGGCGACCGGTTCAACTCGGACACGGCGCGCGCCATCGCGGCCCTGACGACCATCCTCATCGGATTCGTCTACTCGGTCGGTCAGGCGCGCGGGATGGGTCTGGTCGGCCTGTACGTCTTCGGCGGCGACTACGCCACCATGGTCATCCTCATGATGGGCATCACGGTCGGCTACCTGGCGCTGTCGGGGATGCTCGGCGCGACGAAGAACATGGCCGTCCAGTACGTCATCCTCATCGTCGCGTTCCTCGCGGGCCTGTACGCCGTGGGCTTCACCCAGGGGTACTCCACGATTCTCCCGCAGATCGAGTACGGCGCACTGCTGGGCTCGCTCAACTCGGAGTTCACCGAACCGTTCACGACCGGGGGATTCTACCTCTGGGTCGCGACGGCCTTCTCGCTCATCGTCGGCACGTGTGGCCTCCCGCACGTGCTGGTGCGCTTCTACACGGTCGAGAGCGAGCGGACCGCACGCTGGTCGACCGTGTGGGGCCTGTTTTTCATCTGTCTGCTGTACCTGAGCGCTCCCGCGTTCGCGGCGTTCGGGACCGACCTCTACGCGAACTCGGTCGGGAACGTGTACGGGGCCAACGGCATGAGCGGCGCCGAGGGTGACGTCATCGTCGTCCTGGCGTCCCAGCTCGCGAACCTGCCGACGTGGTTCGTGGGACTCGTCGCGGCGGGCGGTATCGCCGCGGCTATCGCGACCACCGCCGGGCTGTTCATCGCCGCCTCCTCGGCGGCCGCACACGACATCTACACGAACATCGTCAACCCCGACGCGACCCAGCGCCAGCAGCTCGTCGTCGGTCGCGCCACCATCATCGTCCTGGGCGCGGTCGTGACGGTCACCGCACTCAACCCGCCGGCGCTGGTCGGGGAACTGGTCGCCTACGCCTTCTCGCTGGCCGGTCTCGTGCTGTTCCCGATGTTCTTCCTCGGGCTCTGGTGGGAGAACACCAACCGTCAGGGTGCGCTCGCCGGCATGACCACCGGCCTCCTCATCTGGTTCGCCGCCATCCTCAACGAGGTCCTGCCCGCGTACGTCGGGTTCCTCGGGGACGCCGCCGGCGAAAGCGGCGCGATAGTGCCGGTGTTCGCCGACGTGTTCCCCGCCATCGGCGCGGCGCTCGCCGGCACGCCCATCGTGTTCGCCGTGACCATCGGCGTCTCGCTCGTCACCGACGAACCGCCGGAGCGAATCAAACGGATCGTTCGGCAGTGTCACAGCCCCGAGCCGATGGGGCAACAGCAGGCCGCCGAGGACGTCGTCAGCACCGACGGCGGCGAACGGCTCGGAGACGACTGACCCATGTACGAACGCGTCCTCGTCCCCACGGACGGTAGCGAAACCGCAGAACGGGCCGTCGACGAAGCGCTGGCGGTCGCGGAACGGTTCGACGCCGAGGTCCACGCGCTCTACGTCGTCGACACTGACGCCGTGGACGTCAGCCTCGGCACGGAACAGGTCGACCGTATCCACGCCGGTCGGTTCGGCGAGATGGACGAACTGGAAGACCGTGCGAAGGGGGCGACCGGATACGTCGTCGACCGCGGTCGCGAACGCGGTATCGCGGTCGAAGAGCGGTTCCGCGGCGGCCGACCCCACAGGGTCATCGCCGACTTCGCCGAGGACCACGACGTGGACCTCATCGTCGTGGGCAGCCACGGCCGCTCCGGCATCCGGCGGATGCTACTGGGGAGCGTCACCGAACGCGTGCTGCGGTCGACGCACCGGTCCGTGCTGGTGGTGGACGGGCGGGAGGACGAGTAACGTGCGACTCGTCGGAACGCTCCGCGACCACGTCCGCGAGCATCGGTCGGGGATGGTCGTCGACCTCGCGTTCGCCGTCACGTGGGTGACGGTGGTGTCGGCGCTGTTCGACCTGCTCCAGGGTCCGACGTGGGCCTACCATCTGTCGCTGGCCGCTGGCGTCGTCGCCTACTTCGGGTTCTTCGCGTCGCTGAAGGTGGCGCGAGACGCGAAGTGACGGTCGTCCGCGGAATCGGTCACGGTTACCGCGGCGGCACCGCAACCCTCTCGTCGCGGGACCCGGATTAAATGCACCGCGAGGGAGCTAGACGATACGTTGCAATATTGTGTATACTATCCAATACACTTATGCGGCCCACGGGAGAACGGGTACACCAACACGATGGCAGCGATCACCGTAAGTGTGGGTCCTGAACGTGCGAGCAGTTCCCGGGCGAGTTCCGCCGTACTCGAAGCCCTGGCGCAACACGCTGGAATCGACGTCGACGAGAGCGACTTTCGACTCTACGACGTCATCGACCCCGACGCGCTCGATAGCCTGTTCTCCCATCAGCGAGACGCGAACCTCTCCGTGGAGTTCGACGTCCGAGACGCGACGGTGACCGTCTGGCGGGACGACAGCGAGGTGCGGGCGCGCATCAGCGACGACGAGTAGACCTCTTCCGGGCGACCCGAACACCACCGAGTACGGCCGGGAGGAGAGCCGTCCGAACGCGCCGCGTCGCTCGCCGCCGACAGCGATTCGCTCGCCGCGTCCGGGGCCGTCGAGGTACTCGGTGATTCGCCGCGTCGAAGACGACCGGTAGCCACGCTGCGGAGAGCTTTCACCGTCCGAACAAAACCTGTTTAATGTATGGGAACGATTCGCATAATACCTCGGAGATTCCAATGGTCCAACGCATCGACGTCGAGATGGAGCACACGCTGGCCGAGTACGCGACCGACGTCGTCCTCCGCGAGTCGGTCCGGGAGATGCAGGACGCCGTCACCGACGACGTGGCGGCGCTCGAAGGCCGCACCGTCTGGATGGTGAACTCGACGGCGAGCGGCGGCGGCGTCGCCGAGATGATGCCGAAACTCCTCGGCATCTTCCGCACGCTCGGCGTCGACGCGGAGTGGGCGGTCATCGACGTGGACGAACCCGGGTTCTTCGAGTTCACGAAAGACGTTCACAACCTCCTCCACGGGACGGGCGACCCCGAGATCGTGGACCGCGAACGCGCGCTCTACGAGCGAGCGAGCCGTTCGGTGGCCGACGACCTCGCCGACCGGCTCTCGCCCGAAGACGTGCTCGTCGTTCACGACCCACAACCGCTCGCGGCCGGTGCGAAAGTCGCCGGAGAGCTCGGACTCCCCGCCGTCTGGCGCTGTCACATCGGCTCCGAGCGACAGACCGAAAAGTCGCGGGCCGCGTGGGAGTTCTTGCAGCCGTGGGTGCGCGACTACGACCGGACCATCTTCTCGCTGCCCGCGTACGTCCCCGAGTTCCTGCGCGACGACGCGACCATCGTCCCGCCAGCTATCGACCCGTTCAGTGCGAAGAACGAACGTCTCAAGCCACAGGAGGTCGCCGGCATCCTCGCGCGGGCCGAACTCGTCGCCACGGACCACCCGACCGAGCCGTTCGACGAGCCGGCGCGACGACTGCAGGCCGACGGGACGTTCGCGCCCGCGACCGAACCGGCGGACCTCGGGCTGCTCTTTCGCCCCGTCGTCTGTCAGATATCCCGCTGGGATAGCCTCAAGGGGTTCGTTCCGCTACTGCGCGGATTCGCCCGGCTGAAACGGGAAGTTCGGTCGGTAGACGACGCCAGCGCGGACGTCGGAGGGACGAACGAGAGAGAAGGAGGGGCGACGAACGGTGGCGAGTGGGCGAACGGGACGGCTCGCACCGACGCCCACCGGCGGCGAATCGAGGACGCCCGACTGGTCCTCGCCGGACCGGACCCGTCGTCGGTCGCCGACGACCCCGAGGGGCAGGCAGCGCTCGAAGCGATAGAGGAAGCGTGGCACTCGCTCGACCCCTCGATTCGACGGGACGTCGCCGTCGTCGTCATGCCGTCGGACAGACACGACAGCGCGCTCGTCATCAACGCGCTGCAGCGCTGTGCCACGGTCGTCGCACAGAACTCGCTCCGCGAAGGGTTCGGCCTCACGGTCACGGAGGCGATGTGGAAACGCGCGGTCCTGATGGGGTCGGACACCGGCGGTATCGGCGCGCAAATCCGCGACGGCGAGGACGGTCGGCTGGTGCCGGACGCCGCCGACCCCGGGTCGGTCGCGGAGACGCTCGACGCCGTGTTCGGGGCTCCCGACCGATGGGACGAGTGGTCGCACAGCGCCCAGCGGCGCGTCGCCGACAACTACCTCGTCTTCGAGCAGGTGACCCGATGGCTCGACGTGCTCGGCGCGCTCGCCCGGTGACGTCGCGAGAACGACGTCCCGGCGGAAACTCCGAGGCGGGGGTCTGGGTGGGCCCGTTCCGCATCGGCGAGAGATTCGAGTGACGGCTACGACGGTCCACCCGGTTCGGTTCGACGGTCGTTCACACGTTCCAGCGCCACCGGGGTTAAACCGACCGAGCATCGTTCGAACGGTACCCCGTCTTATATTCTCGCCGACGGAGTAGTAGCCGGCGGTGTCCATGGACCGAGACCGCCTCCGTTCCTCCAGGTGGACGTTCGTCGCCGTCGTCGTCGTAGCGGTGGGGGCGGCGGGAACGTACCAGTACGCGTGGCCGGTCATCCGCGGCCCGCTCGGGAGACGGGCCGGTGCGTCCGAGACGGCTATGGGGACCGTCTTTTCGGTGCTCGTCGTCGCACAGACGCTCACGGCGTTTCCGGGGGGATGGATACGCGACCGCTGGGGGCCGCGGATTCCCCTCTTCGCCGGCGGCGTGTTGCTCCTCTCCGGATTCGGCGGTGCCGCCCTCTCGCCGACGTTGCCCGCGTTGTACCTCTGGTTCGCCCTCGGCGGAGCAGGCGTGGGCATCGTCTACGATATCGCCGTGAACACTCCTTCGAGGTGGTTCGACGAGCGGCGCGGGATGGCCACCGGTGCCGTGAGTATGGCTTTCAGCGGAACGAGTTTCGTTCTGATACCGTTCGTCCGGCGTGGCGTCGACGCCGCCTTCGTCCCGACGTTGTCGGTGCTGGCCGTCGCGACGGGGGGTAGCTCGCTCGTCGCGGCCGGTGTCCTCAGAGACCCGGCCATCACCGAATCGGAAGGGGTACGAGCGTCCGGCGGAGACGCCGCGACCGGTTCCGCCATCACGTGGCGAACCATGGTGCGGACGCGACGTTTCTGGTTCCTCTACGCCGTGTTCGTCGTCGTCAACGGCGTCGGTCTCATGCTCATCGAGAAGGTGGTCGCGTACGCGAATCGGCTCGGACTCTCCCCGACGGCCGCGACCACCGCAGCCGCACTCGTCGCGCTGGGACAGGCGACGGGCGTTCTCGTCCTCGGGAGTTTGTCCGACCGGCTGGGACGGGAGCGAACGCTGGTCGTCTCGCTGGTGTTCTGTGGCGGTGCGCTCGCCGCAACCGTCGTCGCCGGCCGGTCGACGCTCGACTGGGCGTTCGTCCTCCTGGCGGGAGTCACGATGTTTTTCCGAAGCCCGTCGTTCGCCATCATGCCGGGTCTCGTCGGGGAGTACTACGGCGAGAAGTACTCCTCGGAGAACTACGCCGTACTTCTCACGGCGAAGCTCTGGGGCGGAATCTTCGGCGGGACCGTAACGAGCGTTCTCGTCCTCAGACTCGGCTGGTCGACGACGTTTCTCGCGGCTGCGGGACTCGCTCTCGGTGCGGGCATCGCCGCACTGTGGGCGCTTCGAACGCGATGAATCCGGAGTCACCCCTTCGCTACGCCCGCCCGCTGGCGGGACCACCGAACCAGGTCCGTCGTCTCCGCCGTGAGGGACCGTCGACCACCCGGAGGCACCCGACGCTCGTGGGAGGCGAGACGCGCTCGGCTCCCGACGCCCCGCGAACGAATGGCGAGACTGGCCGACCGCCGGGCGTGCCACGTCAGTCGATGACGGTGGCGACGACGTCGTCGCTGCCGCATTCCGGGCACCGGTCACGGGCGGCCTCGAGCGTGGTCCCGCACTGTCGGCACTCGACGACGACGGCCGGCTCTTCGCCGGTCGATATAAACTGCCGAACCCGCGAGAGAACACTCATGGTTTCCCGTCGGTGAGCGACACTCATACATCATTCGGAATCGAGTACGGGCGTCTCGAAGCCATTACCGGCCGATAGTGGCCGTTCTAGCCAGTACTGGCTAGCCGGTGGGCCGACGATCGTTCCCGCGTTCCTCGCGCGTTGGCCGAAACGGTCGTCGAGTCGCCTTCGAAATCCGAGGTCGTCCGTCCGTATTTCTCGGATTGTGAGGCGAAACGGGAAAAAGCGACCCGCCACTAGGACTACTGGATGACGACCGAACTCACCGTCGAAGGTATGAGCTGTGGCGGCTGCGAGCAGACGGTCGTATCGGCACTCGAAGAGATGGAGAACGTCGAGAGCGCCACCGCCGACAACGAAGCCGACCGCGTCGCCGTCGAAGGGAGTCCGGACGCCGACGCCGTCGCGCAGACGATCGAAGACGCGGGCTACACGGTGAAGCGGTAGTCCGGAACGCGCTCGACGGAGACGTTTTTTAGCGTGAGCAGCACGCCCCGTCTGCCCGGATTACGCCGTAGTACCGGACGAGGGGCGTTCGTCGGGAAGTTCGTCCGCGTAGTCCCGCACGAACCGTAACAGTGGGCGGGTCGCCTCGAAACGCGGACCCGTCCGGACTTCGCGGGTCTCTCGGTCCCACTCGACGAGCCCCGCACGTTCGAGCTTCGGTAGGTGGACGTGGACCAGTTCGACGTCGAGACGGTCCCGCTCCTCGTCGCCGCTGGTCACGTCGGCAGGGATGCGGGCGTCGTCGGCGTCCTGCGAGTCGCGTTCTAGAAGCGTGACCAGCAACCGCCGGCGATACGCGTCCGCCAACACGTCGAGGACGGTGTCCAGTGACGGCTCCTGTTCGGGAGACGAGGGGTCGTTCCAGCGGACCCCCGTACTCGCGTTCGAGGACTCGGTCACGTTTCGGTTCGGGGACTCGTTCATGTGTATTACCAACCTCGCCGGCGTCTGCCGGCGCGTATCTGCTGAAAGTACCGTCCGGTGGTAAGGGTTCGCCCAAACTGTTTAGGCCGCGCCGGGCACAGTCGTTTCGGCGTCGTCGAACGGAACTGCATTTGCTCAGAAATTCCAAATACGAGGTGGTCTACAGATAATTCCGGCGGCGTGGTCCGACGGAGACTCCGTCGACGGAGGGTTGATAAGGGTGAACCGCGACTGACGGAGTAATGTCGACAGAATCGTTGACCGACGCGCTCAGGGAAACTCTGGCCCTTTTCGACGAGGAGGGAACGCCACGGACGACGAGCGAGGTGGCGGAACGCCTCGACCTCGGACACCGGAGTTCCTACGCCAGGCTGGAGCGTCTCGTCGAGCACGGCCGACTGGAAACGAAGAAGGTCGGCGCCAGCGCACGCGTCTGGTGGCGTCCGTCCGCGACCGCGGAGATGGACGCTCCGGACTGGTCGGCCGCCGCCGAGTCGCTCATCGACGACGTGCTCGACGACGCCGAGGTCGGCGTGTTCGTCCTCGACGACGACTTTCGGGTGGAGTGGATCAACGACGCGACGGAGCGGTACTTCGGACTCGACCGCGAACGGGTCGTCGGACGGGACAAGCGTGCGCTCGTCAACGAGCACATCGCAACGACCATCGACGACTCGGCGACGTTCGCGGAGACGGTCCTCGCGACCTACGACGACAACACGTACACCGAACGGTTCGAGTGCCGCGTGACGTCCGGCGACGGACGCGAGGGGCGGTGGCTCGAACACCGCAGCAAACCCATCAACTCCGGCGCGTACGCCGGCGGTCGGGTCGAACTCTACTACGACGTCACCGACCGGAAACGAACCGAACGGTCGCTGGAAGAGAGCAAGGAACGGTACTCGAACCTCGTCGGCAACCTGCCCGGCATGGTCTACCGCTGTCGGAACGAGCGCACGTGGCCGATGGCGTTCGTCAGCGACGCCTGCGCCGACCTGACCGGGTACGACGCCGACGCCGTCGAGTCCGGCGCGGTCGACTGGGGAGACGACGTCGTCCATCCCGACGACCGAGGCCGGGTCTGGGAGGCCGTCCAGTCCGGCCTCGACCGGAACGGGGAGTTCGCCGTCCAGTACCGCGTCCAGACGGCGGACGGCGAGACTCGGTGGGTCTGGGAGCGCGGTCGTAGCGTCGCCGACGGGGGCGAGGGCTCCCGGATGCTCGAAGGAGTCGTGACCGACATCACGGCGCAGAAGATGACCGAACGGGAACTCCACGAGAGCGAACTCGACGACGTGTTCGAGCGGATGGACGACGGGTTCTTCGCGCTCGACGACGACCTCCGGTTCACGTACGTCAACGAACGCGCGGGCGACCTCCTGGAGCGACTCCCCGGGGAACTCGTCGGCGAACACGTCTGGGACGCGTTCGAACTGGACCGGAGAGCCGAGGCGGCGATCACCGAGGCCGTGGAGACCCAGGAACCGGGCGCGTACGAGGAGTTCTACGAGGCGCTCGACACCTGGTTCGAAATCCACGTCTATCCCTCAGAGACGGGCGTCTCGGTCTACTTCGAGGACGTGACCGAGCGCAAACAGAGCAAGCGGAAACTCGAACAGTACGAGCGCATCGTCGAGACCGTCGACGACGGAATCTACGTACTCGACAGCGACCACCGGTTCACGATGGTGAACAACGGATTCGCGTCAATGACGGGGTACGAACGCGACGACCTCATCGGCGCTCGCGCGGCCACCGTCTTCGGGGACGACCTCGTCGACGTCGAGGAGAAGCGGACCGAACGGGAGTCCGACGAGTACGCCGTCGCGAAGCACCAGGAGGACATCCAGACGGCCAGCGGCTCCCCGCTCACGGTGGAGAGCCGGTTCACCGTGGTCGAACTCGATAGCGGCGAGACGGGCCGCGTCGGAATCGTCCGTGACGTGACCGAACGCGTCGAACGCGAGCGCGAACTCGAGAAGTCGGAGCAACGGTATCAGGCGCTCGTGGACAACTTCCCGAACGGCGTCGTCATACTGTTCGACGAGGACCTGCGATACCTGACGGCGGGCGGGGAGGTCTTCGAGGGCCTGGAGTTCTCGACTGCCGACATGGAAGGAGACGTGCTGACCGAACGACTCCCGCCGGAGCTACGCGACGAACTCGAACCGAAGTACAGCGCAGTCTTCGACGGCGAGGCGAGCGAATTCGAACTTGAGTTCGACGGGCAGGTCCGCCACGTCCGAATCTTCCCGGTCCACGACGACCAGGGAGCGGTCTTCGCCGGTATGGCGATGTCCCAGGACGTCACCGAGCGCATCGAGCGCGAACGGGAACTGGAACGCCAGCGCGAGCATCTCACCGCACTCGACCACATCAACGACGTCGTCCACGACATCAACGAAGCCGCCATCGACCAGTCGACGCGTGAGGACATCGAGGCGAGCATCTGCGAGCGTCTCGCCGACACCGACTCGTACCTGTTCGCCTGGATCGGCGACGTCGACGGTCACACGGAGACGGTGAACCTTCGGACGGAGGCGGGCGTCGAGGGTTATCTCGACGGAACGACGATTTCCGCGAATCCGGACGACGAACGCAGCGGCGGTCCCACGGCCAGAGCTATCGTACGGCGCGAGATGCAGACCGCACAGGACATCCCCGCCGACGAGGAGGACGGGCCCTGGAGCGACCACGTTCGAGAGGCCGACGTCCGGTCCTCGGCGGCGATTCCGATAGCCCACGAGGAGACGCTGTACGGCGTGCTCAACGTCTACTCCGACCGACCCGACGCGTTCACGGCCGAGGAGTGCGAGGTGATCGGGCGACTCGGCGAGATCGCCGGTCACGCTATCGCCGCCGTCGAGCGCAAGCGCGCGCTGATGAGCGACGAAATCGTCGAACTTGAGTTCCACCTCTCGGACGTCTTCGAGGCCCTCGGCGTCGACGCGACGACCGACGGTCGGATCACCCTCGACAGTGCCGTTCCGGCCAGCGACGGAACCTACCTCGTGTACGGCACCACGACGACCGACGCCCGCGAGGCGCTCGACGCCCTGACCGAACGGTTCGAACACTGGGATTCGATGCGGGTTATCGACGAGGAGGGAACGGTATCCAGATTCGAACTTCGGCTCACCGAGCCGCCCATTCTGTCGGCAGTCGCCTCGCGAGGCGGCTACGTCGATACGGCCCGGGTCGACCAGGGTGACCTCCGCCTGCGGATTCACCTCTCACCGAGCGTCGACGTTCGTTCGATCACCGACGTCGTCCAGGAGGAGTTTCCGGGCACCGAACTGCTCGCCCACCGTCAGACCTCGCGCACCGACGACTCGCCACCGCGGTTGCAGGGGCTGTTCCGCGAGAAACTCACCGACCGACAGCGGACGTGCCTCGAAGCCGCCTACAACGCCGGATTCTTCGAGTGGCCCCGGGCGACCTCCGGTGAGGACGTCGCCGAGTCGCTCGGCGTCTCTCCGCCGACGTTCCACCAGCACCTTCGGAAGGCGGAACGGAAGACGTTCGAAACGATACTGCAGACCCCGACGGTGCGTTCTCGACGGTAGGCGCCGCCGGAGGAACGTCCGAGCCGACGTATCGAGGGGCGTTCTCCTCGACCTCCCCGGCCGAGCGCGGACTCACTCGTCGCGCTGGAGTCGGCGGGCCGTCTCGAAGACGTTCGTCATCCACGTGGTGAGGTCGTTCGCCTCGACGCGCTGTCGAAGCGTCTCCATCCGGTCGCGGCGGTCGGCGTCGTCCATCGTCAGCGCCGAGGTGATGGCGGTCGCGAAGTCGTCGGTCTGGAGGGGGTTGATGCTGATGGCGTGGTCGCCGAGCTCTTCGTGTGCGCCGGTCTGGTCGCTGAGAACGAGCACGCCGGGGTCGCCGGTCTGGGCGGCGACGTACTCCTTGGCGGTGAGGTTCATGCCGTCGCGTATCGCGCTGACGATCATCGCGTCGCCGTGGCGGTACAGGCCGGCCAGTTCCTCCTCGCTGAGCCAGTCGTCGATGTAGACTATCGGCTGCCAGTCGTCGGTCCCGAACCGCTCGTTGATGCGCTCGACCGCGTCCTCGACGTTCTGCTGGAGGTCCCGATACTCCGGGATGAGCGACCGACTCTCGTTGGCCTTCTGGACGTACGTGAACTCGCCGCGCCACTCGGGGTCGGTCGTCCAGAGGCGTTCGAGCGCGTCGAGGCGGTCGACGATGCCTTTCGTGTAGTCGAGGCGGTCGACGCCGACCACCGTTCTCGTCCCCGGTGCGATACCGTACTCGCGCTGGAACTCCCGCCAGAACGATTCGTCGGCCGCCTCGCTCGCCGTTCGAATCTCGTCGGCGTCGACGCCCATCGGGAAGGCGCGAACGGTCGTCGTTCGACCGTCGTAGCGTACCTCCCCGGCGTCCCGGTCGACGAACGCGTCGTCCAGGCACTCGTCGACGCAGTCGAGGAAGTTCTCGCAGTACCGGTCGATGTGGAATCCGAGCAGGTCGTTGGCCAGGAGTCCGTCGAGAAGTGCCTGCCGCTGGGGACACGCCCGGAACGTCTCCCAGCCGGGCCACGGGATGTGCCAGAAATGCATGACGAAGGCGTCGTCGACGGCGTCTCGGAGGAGTCGCGGCGCGAGTGCGAAGTGGTAATCCTGGAACCAGACGATCGACTCGTCGGTCGCGTACTCGGCGGCGGCGTCGGCGAACCGCTCGTTCACCTGCTGGTACCGGGCCCAGTGGCGGTCGTTGTACTCGGGCTTCCAGAGGCCACCGTGACTGAGCGGCCACAGGACGCGGTTGCTGTACCCGTAGTAGTAGCCGCTCACGTCCTCGTCGGAGAGCCATACCCGTTTGAGCGTGTACGACTCCTCTTCGGGCGGCATCCGGACGGTGCCGTCGTCGTCCGTGACCTCTCCGTCCGCCTCGCCGTCACCCCACGCGATCCAGGTACCGCCGGTGCGTCGCAGAACGGGGTCCAGCGCTGCGGTGAGACCGCCGGCGGGGCGGTCTATCTCGACGCTGCCGTCCTCGGCGTAGCTGTGCTGGTACGGCTGTCGATTGGAAACGAGGACGAGTTCCTTCTCCAGTATCGACGCGGGGTCCCGGCTCTCGTCGGTCGCGGTGTCGCCGCGGAGAGAGGGCTGCTCGTCGGTGGAGGATTCCATTGCTTCTGTTGGGTTTCGAGCGACACAAGATAATCCCTTGGGCCCTCCGTCCCGACGGCCGATTGAGACGGTTGGAGTTCCCGGTTCCCCTCCGTATCGACGCGCACAACTCCACGGACTGACACCGCCGTAGCACGCCCCGCGAACGGCGTCTCGTCCACTCGCCGAGACGGCGTAGCGGGGGCGAGGCCACGCCACCGACCCGTCTCGCAGACCGGCATCGGTGGAGCTATCGTCGGCGACTCTCCGGGACGCTCCGGTCGATGCGTACGATGCGACAGGACTCTATCCGTGTTTTAGAACGGCTTCTGCATGAATTAGCACCTTAATTTCGGGTCGTTTAGTTGTTGATTATCGTCGACCGATAATATTCCAAAACACTTCTTACTCGATTCGACGAGGGTGAACGTACAGCTTCCATGGCTACGACCGACATACGAGAGGCAGTAGCGGGTAGTGGCGACCGGTTCATCTATCTCACCGCCGCACTGGCGGCGCTCAACGGACTGCTGTTCGGGTTCGACACCGGCATCATCTCCGGCGCTTTCCTCTACATCAACGATACGTTCACCATGTCGCCGCTCGT
>QNGA01000002.1 GCA_003298465.1 halophilic archaeon
CGGCGGGGCGACACCCGTACCCATCCCGAACACGGAAGTTAAGCCCGCCTGCGTTCCGGCCAGTACTGGAGTGCGCGAGCCTCTGGGAACACCGGTTCGCCGCCTCCCACTCATACCACAGCCCACGGCCAGCGCGTGCTGGCTGTGGGCTTTTTGCATTTATTTCGCCAGTAGCGACGCCGTCGATCCGACGCGCAACGCCGAGTCGTCACAGGCAATCGTCACTTGACGCCTACCGAAGCGGAGTTCGTCTACGGCGGATGTCACCCGGCCGGTAGTAATCCGTCGTTGTGTCCCTTCGCCGTCGGTCGTTCCGTCCGATTCGCGGCTACGACCCGTCCTCAACTGACTCGCGACGAACGGCGAGGGAGTCGACTGCGAGCATCGTCGCGAGCGAGTTTCCCGGACGCGTCTGTCGGGACGCGCTCGAAAGCACCGTCGGCGAGGCGAGGAGAGAGAACGTCGCGTCTCGCGAACGGGACGCGAGGTTACGGCAGCAGCGACGGCCGGAGCAAGAGTAACCGGCTCGGACGACGTTTCACGACCGTCGAATCGAGGCGTTCAGAGTTCTTTCGCGTACACGTAACTCTCGACGTCGAACCGGTCGTCGCAGTCCTGATCGATGCGGTCGAAGCCCTGCGATTCGTAGAAGTCGATTGCTCGCTCGTTGTCGGCCATCACCATCAGTTGCAGGGTGGTGATGCCGCGGTCACGGAGTGCCGACTCCGTCCAGGCGAGCAGACTGCTACCGTGGCCGTCCTTCCAGTGGTCGGGGTGGACGTAGAGGCGGTGGAGCGTGTAGGTTCTATCGTCGGCCGGTCCGGCGTCGGCGAACCCGACGATGCTTTTGGGCTCCACGACGCAGAACTCCCGGTTCGGTGCGACGATGCACTCCTGGACGCTCTCGGCGTCGTAGTGGTCGACGACGAACTCCTCGACGGCGTCCGCGCCGACGATGTCGTCGTGGGCGGCGTGCCACGACTGTTTGGCGACTTTCTGAATGGCGGAAATGTCAGCGATTTCCGCCGGCCGAACCGAGGAGGGGGATGTCATATCTCGACCTTCGACCGCAAGCCGATAATACCCTGGGTAGTCGCAACGCCGGACGACCACGGCCGCTGGAGTCGTCGGATGGCTGAGTACGCTGCGGCTGACTCGCGGGACTCACCTGGCGGAGCGGAAGCCGGGGGAGGGTGACGCTACGACGACGGCCGTGAGCGTCTCAGACCAGTGTCGTCGGGCGCGTGGAGAGGTAGTCGAACACCGAGCCGAGCGAGAAGCCGTACGCGAGGTGCCCGAGGAACGTCAGTACGAGGTAGACGACGAGCGACGCGCCGGAGAACCCCTCGTAGAACGCGGGGGCGAAGCCGGTCCAGAGCACGAATCCGTACGGGAGACCCTTGATAGCGAACTCCTCGCCGGGGAGGTACGAGCCGATGGACGCGAACAGGAGCGGCCACGTCACCATCCCGCCGAGGAGGAAGATGACGTAGCCGACGGCGACGGGGTTCCCCGGCAACAACACGTTCAGACCGGTGAGGTTGGCGAGGTCCGCGAACGAGGCGAACTGGAAGGCTCCGAGGCCCGCCGCGACCAGCAGTATCGCGGTCATCGCTGCGGTCCCGACGAGCCCCCCGACCGCGCCGATGAGTCCGTCGGTGACGATGCCGACGAGGTTGTCGAAGTCCGGCTCTGTGACATCCTCGTTCGCGTCCACGTCGACGGCCCCCCGTGTTTCATTATCGTCCATGTATGATACCACGCCGTCATTCTTCAAAAACGTTCACCCGCCGTACCGGGTTCTGATACCCGCGGACGGCTCGCGATAGTCGATCCGGTCGACCGGGCGCTACTTCGACTCTTCCGGCGACTCGACGGGTGGTGTCGGTTCGTCCGTCGCGAGGGTTTCGTACGCGGTGACGCCGAGTCCGGCGGCGAACGCGACCACGGCCGTCACGGCGATCCACGTCACGTTCGGGTGTTCGAATCCGAGATGCAGTGGTGAGTACATCCGTGTCGGTACACGTTGACTGGCGGAGTTATTACGGTATCGGAACGCACCGTGAGAGCGCTTACTCCAGTTTCGCCAGGTCGTCGTCGGTGAGGTCGAGGTGGGAGGCGGCGACGTTCTGGCGCAGGTGGTCGGCGCTGGCGGTGCCGGGAATCGGCAGCGTGACCGGCGAGCGGTGGAGCAACCACGCCAGCGCGACCTGTCGACGGGACGCGTCGTGGGCCTCCGCGACGTCGCCGAGGTCGTCGGCCCTCCCTTCGAGGTCGCCAGCCCCCATCGGATACCACGGGACGAAGCCGATTCCGGCGTCCTCGCAGGCGTCGAGCACGTCGTCGTGTTCGCGGTTGGCGACGTTGTACCGGTTCTGAACGGTCGCTATCTCGACGACGTCGCGGGCGGTCTCTAGCTGGTCGACGTCGACGTTGCTCAGGCCGACGTGGTCTATCTTGCCCTCGTCTTTCAGTTCCGCCAGCGCGTGGACCGAATCCTCGAACGCGACGTCGGGGTCGGGGCGGTGAAGCTGGTAGAGGTCGATGCTGTCGACCCGGAGGCGGTCGAGGCTGCCGAGAACGGCGTTCCGGAGGTAGTCGGGGTCGCCGTTCGGAATCCAGTCGCCGTCGTCGTTTCGCAGGAGGCCGCCCTTGGTCGCGACGACGAGGTCGTCCGGATAGGGGGCCAGCGCCTCGCCGATGATGCGCTCGCTGACGCAGGGGCCGTACGAGTCGGCGGTGTCGACGAAGTCGACGCCGCGCGCGATGGCCTCGTGGAGCACCTGGTGGGCCGCCTCCTCGTCGTCGGGTCGGCCGATGATGTCCTCGCCCGTGAGCCGCATCGCGCCGTAGCCGAGCCGGTGGACTGTTCGGTCTCCGCCGATCTCGAAGGTGTCGCTCCGGTTTTCGATCGCCATACGTCACGAGTGGACCGCGGCCGCATAACCTCTTTCGGCGGTCGGCGTCGAAAGGCGTCGGCGTCCGCGACGGCCGCCGTCTCAGTCGTCGGAGATGTCGACGGTGAGCACCGGACGGGCCGCCGTGGCGACGACCTTCTGGGCGACGCTGCCCAGCAGGTTCTCGGTGGCACCCGGGCCGCGCGTGCCCATCACGACCAGGTCGACCCCGCGTTCTTCGGCCGTGGCGACTATCTCGTCCGCCGGGTCGCCCTTCCTGATAGTGGTCGCGACCTCGATGCCGTCGGCCTCTAGCTGGTCGGCGGCGTCGCCGACGGCCCGTTCGCCCTCGGTCCGGAGCTGTTCCGTGACCTCCTCGATGCGGTCGTCGGAGAGGGTGAGGAACGCGCGGTCGTCTAGCACGTGGAGGACGTGGACGCTCGCGTCCCGCCGACTCGCGACGTCGGCCGCGTGCTCGATGACGGTCTCAGTGGCACCGCTCCCGTCGGTCGGGATCAGAATGTCGTCGTACATCTACGTGTCGACCTGTACGTGCCAGTGGCTTATAACCTGACTCCGGTTGCCGGACGAAGAGCCCGGCGGTCGGCGCTTGGTGGCCGAAGGTGGTCGGCACGGACCGACGACGGCCGGCAGCTATCCACGGGGCGGTCTCCGGCGTCCGGGACCGACCGTTCTAGCCGTTCGACACCGTCGAGTCGTCGCCCCCGGTCGAGTCGTCTGACGCTGTCGACTCGGTGGAATCGGTTATCTCGGGGGACGCGCCGAGCGACTCGGCGGCGGTCACGCGCGGCGTGAGGCGGTCGCCGTGGAGCAGTTCCGAGAGGACGATGCGGACCGCTTGCAGGACGAGCACGAGGAACATCGGCAGCAGGAAGAACCCGTACCAGCCGAACAGCATCGGCCCGAGCAGGTACGCGAACATCATCATTCCCGTGTGTATCTGTCGCCCGGAGATGTACGGCTGGAGGAACGTCTGCGGCAGGATGTCGAGGAACAGGAAACAGACGACGAGCAGCCCGGCCGGAAAGACCAGCGACAGTCCGCCCTGCGTGGTAGCCACCGCGCCGACGTACAGCACGACGGGCACGTAGACGAGCTTTCCGACGATGAGCGGGACGAGACTCGTCACGCCCGTCAGTAGCGCGAGCAGTATCGCGAACGGAATCGACAGCGCGGGGGGCGCGACGGCGTTGAACCCGTTGTAGACGATGGCCGCGACGAGTGCGACCGCGAAGACGAACAGGACGTTCCCGAAGAAGATGGTCTCCAGGTCGTCGTCGACGGCCGTCGCGTACGCGTGGGCCGCCGACCCCTTCGACGCGATAGACGAACTGAACCAGGACGCGATGCGGTCGTCGTCGCGCAACAGGTAGAACGCGAACCCGAACGCGAGCGCGACGTGGACGAGGCCGGTCGCCACGACGCCCAGCACCGACAGCCCGGTGGAGAGGAGCTCCCGGAGCTGTCCGGAGTTGCCGGACAGGACCCTGAACGGACGGCTCAGGAACGTCGACAGCAGGTCCTGTTGGCTCGACGTTAGCGCCTGGACGTTCACGAACGGTTGGAGCAGTCCGAGGTTCTGGTTCGGATGCAGCCCCGACATCGACGCGACGTTCTGCAGGCTCATCACGACGACGTACGTCACGAGCGCGAGGAGCGGGAGGGTGGCCCCGAGCAGCGTGGCCGCCGCGGCGGTGCCGTCGGAGCCGGCGACCGACCGGATTCGCTGGTAGGCCGGGCGCGAGGCGTAGTAGATGAACAGGCCGAAGACGAAGGTCCCGACGTACGAGTAGCCGACGAACAGCACGCCGACGCCGAGCGCGGCGAGAAACAGCCACCAGGCGATTCGGTTCCGGTCGCGGTCGAGTATGTCGTTCCAGTTCATAGGTCGAAAAGTGAGAGAGCGTAATCGCCTCGCGTTACAGCGCGGTTGCGCCGGCCGCGACGGGGAGTCCGATGCCGGTGACGAAGCGCGCGTCGTCGCTGGAGAGCCACAGGAACGCGGCGCTGATGTCCTCCGGCTGGACGATGTCGTCGAGCAGGTTGTCCGGCCCCGACTGCTCTGCGATTTCGGCGATGTCCTCGTCGATGCTCTCGACGATGCCACCCGTCATCGGCGTGTCGACCGCGGTCGGGCAGACGGCGTTGACGGTCACGTCGTGCGGTGCGAGTTCGACGGCCAGCGTCTTCGTCAGTCCCAGGACGCCGTGTTTGGCCGCCGTGTAGTGGCCGAGACCGGGCGACGCGACCATCCCGGCGGTCGAGGAGGTGTTGACGATGCGACCGCCCTCGCCGCGTTCGACCATGTGCTGGCCGACGTGTTTCGCACAGAGCCACATCCCCTTCAGGTTCACGTCGAGGGCGTGGTCCCAGTTCTCCTCGTCCATCTCCAGCAGGCTCTCGACGGGAGCGACGCCGGCGTTGTTGGCCAGGACGTCTATCTTGCCGAACTCGTCGAGCGCCGTCTCGACGGCGTACTCGACGTCGTCCTCGGAGGAGACGTCCATCTGGACGCCGATGGCCTCCGCGCCGCGGTCGCGCGCCAGTTCGACGGTCTCGTCGAGTTCCGTCTCATCGCCGAGTTCGTACTTCGATTCGGCGGTCGTCTCGCAGATGTCCGTCGCGACCACGTCGGCCCCGTGCTCCGCGTACGCGAGCGCGTGCGAACGTCCCTGTCCTCTCGCTGCTCCGGTGACGAAAACTACCGTGTCGGTGAAGTCGTATTCGACCACGTTGTCCTCCACTGGAATCTCGGCGGCCGAACGTAATTATCCGACGGCCACCGCCGCGTCTCTCCGGCCGGTTAGCAGGGTGCGAGTTCGGTCCCGTTCGCCCGGCGTCTGCCCTCGCCGGGCGTCTACGGGAGGTGGCAGGCGAACACGTCCTCGTGGAGGCGGTCGGTGACGCGTTCGACGACGGTCTCGAGGTTCCGCGTGTCCAGGCGGTTGTACTTCACCAGCGTCTCCAGTGCCGACTCGTCGCCGTCCTGGTACTCGTACCAGAGCCGGACGGCGTCCTCGCCGCCGACGTCCATCCCGCCGCGGTCGATGCCGAGTTCGGCTTCGACGCCGTCGAGGCCGCCCGAGAGCCCGACGCGGTTGCAGAGGAATCGGAGGTCGACGTGCGGAGCGTCCAGCGAGAGGTCGAACTCGCCCTCCAGGAACGGCACGTCGAACTGCTTGCCGTTGAACGAGACGAGCAGGTCGGCGTCGCCGAGTTCGCGCTGCAGGCGCTCCCCCGTCAGGTCTCGACCCCGGACCAGCGTGGTCGTCTCGCCGTCGCGGTGGAGACTGACCGTCGTCGTGACGCTCGACCGCTGGCTCAGTCCCGTCGTCTCGATGTCGAAGAAGCAGGCCGTGTCGCGGAAGTTCTCGTAGAGTCGCCAGGCCTCGTTGCCGGGGAACTCCCGGGCGAAGAACGCCGCGTTCCCGTCGTCCAGATGCTCGCTGGCCGTGGCGATGAACTCCTCGATGCGGTCGCCGGTCTTCGGCCCGACGAGGTCCGGGCGGAACTCCTCCCAGCGAGTCGCCCCGTCCCGCCACAGACGACGTTCGGTCTTCTCCCCGACTCCCCGGACGGGGATGAAACTGTTCTCGACGCGCATGGCGGTGGATTCGCCGATTACTACTAAAGCGTTCGGGGTTTCGTCCGGGAAATTTAGCGCGGGACCGCGTCTGCGTCGCCGCGTTCGACGCCGGGCGACGGTCGACGGCGCGGCCCCTGCGCTACCGGGCGGTCGACGCCGTCGGCCGGTCGCCCCGTCGCGCGAACCGTTCCGGTCGAGACGAACGGCCCGCCCCGACCGTGCATGACGGGATACTTTTAAATCAAATCGGTGAGTTGTCGTCCACGAACGCCGCCAGATGCAAGCAATCGAAATCACGTACGTCGTGCTCAGCGTCGCCGTCGCAGCGACGGGTCTCACGATGGTGGGACTGGCGATGCGGGCGTATCTCCAGACCGAGAGACGGTCGATGCTCGTCCTCTCCGTGGGGTTCTCCGTCCTCGTCGCGGCGTCCATCGCGACCACGTTCAGCGCGTTCCTCACCGGGTTCGAGAACAGCCGCCTCCTGCTGACGGTCAACTACGCCGTCTCGACCGTCGGATACCTGTTCGTCATCTACAGCGTCACCGGCGCGGACTGACGCGTCGAACCGGCCGGCGTCGACTCGCCGGCGCAGCGACCGTGTCGCGCGTTCGGAGAATCGACCACATATTTGCACGCGCGGTGCGTCCGTTCGGGTATGAACGAACGCCTCAAGCAGGCTCTCCTCGACCGCGACTCGCTCGTCGGCACGTGGCTCACCGTCGGCCATCCGGCGGTGGCCGAACTCCAGGCGGAACTCGGCTTCGACTTCGCCGTCGTCGACGCCGAGCACGCGCCGACGTCCGTGGAGACGGTCGCCGAGATGGCCCGCGCCGTCGACGCCGCGGACGGCCCGACCGAACCGCTCGTCCGGGTGGCCGACGACGACCCGGCCCGCATCAAGCGCGCCCTCGACACCGGCGTTTCCGGTGTCGTCGTGCCCATGGTGGAGACGGTCGAGCAGGCTCGGGACGTGGTCGAGGCCGCGCGCTATCCGCCGGAGGGCGTCCGGGGCGTCGCCGGCACCCGGGCGTCTTCGTACGGTCTCGACCTCGACGACTACTTCGAGCGCGCCAACGACGAGGTCGTCGTCGTGGTCCAGATAGAGACCGCGGCGGCCGTCGAGAACGCTCGCGCCATCGCCGACGTCGACGGCGTCGACGCGCTGTTCGTCGGCCCGGCGGACCTCTCGGCGTCGCTCGGCGCGTTCGGGGACGTCGACGCCATCGACACCGAGATTTCCGCTGTCCTCGACGCCGGCCACGCCGCGGACACCGCCGTCGGCACCATCGCGTTCGGGGCCGACGAGGTGGCGCGCTGGGCCGACGCGGGCTTCGACTTCCAGGCGGTCGGCACCGACGCCGACTACCTCGCCCGCGGCGGCCAGGACGCGCTCGACGCCTACGCGGACGCGACGGAGAGCGCCGACGGGCGGAACGCCGGGTCCGACCGCCGGGAGGACCCGCGGTGACCCTGACCTGCTACCGCTGCGGTCGGACCGCCGAGTCGGGCGCGCGCTGTGACTGCGGCGAACCGCTCTGGCTCGCCACCGACCCCGCCGACTTCTCGTGGCCCGACGGGGACGCCGACGGACCGGGGACGCGCGGGGTCTGGCGCTACGCCGACCTCCTCCCGGTCGACCCCCTCGACGGCGTCGGTGCGGCCGCGGGCGCGACCCCGCTCGTCCGCGTGCCGCGCCTCGACGAGTCCGCCGGCTGTCGACTCTGGCTCAAGGACGAGAGCGAGAACCCGACGGGGAGTTTCAAAGACAGGGGAAGCGCCGTGGGGGTGGCGGCCGCCGCGAGCGCGGGCGACGACCGCGTCGGCACCGTCTCGCACGGCAACATGGCGACGAGCATGGCGGCCAACGCCGCGAGCGCGGGCCTGCCCTGCCTCGTGCTCGTTCCCGAGGACATCCCGCCGGAGCGATTGGGCTACCTCGCGGCGTACGACCCCGACGTCGTCCGGGTGGCGGGCGACTACGGCCGCCTATACTACGAGAGCCTCGACCTCTCCGGCGTGCGGTTCGTCAACTCCGACACCCCCTACCGCGTGGCCGGCCAGAAGACGACGGCGCTCGAAATCTGCGAGCAGTTCCGACGGACCGGCCCGGACGCGCCGGACGCGGACGGCGGTTCGTCCCGCTCGTCGCCCGCTCGTTCCGAGGCGCTCGGAGAGCGCACCGCTCCCGACGCCGTCGTACTCCCGGTCAGCAGCGGCGGGCACGCCAGCGCGACGTGGAAGGCGCTCCGGGAACTGGAGGCGGCGGGACTGCTCGAAGACGTGCCACGACTCTACCTCGTGCAGGCCGCCGCCTGCGACCCCATCGCCGAGGCGTACAGGGACGGTGCCGACGAGGTGGGGACCGTCGAGGCGGGCGAGACGGTCGCGTACTCCATCGCCAACCCGGACCCGCCGAGCGGGACGCGGGCGCTCACCGCGGTCCGGGAGACCGGGGGCGCGGTCGTCTCCGTCCCGGACGAGGAGATTCTCGACGCGAAGCGAGCGCTCGCCCGCCGGGCGGGGTTCTGCGTCGAACCCGCGTCGGCGACGGCGCTGGCCGGCGTCCGACGACTCTCGACCGACGGCGCCGTCGCGCGCGACGATCACGTCGTCGCTATCGCGACCGGGACGGGGTTCCGGGAACCTCCGGACGCCGGCGTGGACCCGCCGTCCGTCGCGCTCGACGACCTCGACGAGTCGGTGTCGGCGCTCCTGTCCGGGTAGCACCGCGCCGGGAGGCCCTCCTCGCCCACGTTCGCGCCGTTCACCAACACCTGGACGCGCGTGAGGTAGATTTCGGGGCCGAACGGTTCCCGCACCGTCCCGTTCAGCGGCCCGAGCAACGCCTTGCCCGCGTCGTCGGTCACGGCGTCGTAGTAGTAGACGACGAGGTCGTACCGGACCCACTCCGGCGAGACCGAGACGTTCACGGCCCGGCAGGTGTAGTTTATCTCCGCGTCGACGATGGGCGCCTGGAGCGCGGACCGCCCGTCGGTGGCGTCGGCGGGCGCGGAACGCGCCTCCGTCGCGGCGTTCGGCGAAGCGGTCCCCGCGAGCGCCGGGCCGGCACCGAGCGCGAGCACGACCGCGGCCAGGACGGCGCTTTCGGGACGCATACCGTCGGCACGCGACGAGAGTAGTTAGCGGTTGTCGCCGTCGTTCGGCCGTCGCCGTCGTCGCTCGCCGACGCGGACGCCGGTCGCCGCGGCGACTCACTCGTCCCCGGAGACGACGCGGCGCTCGCCGTCCTCGTAGCGGTAGACGACGCCCTCCGCTTCGTCCGCGGTGACGCGGTGCGAGCCGTCGCAGAAGGGGTAGTCGTCGGAGAGTCCGCAGAGGCAGACCGCCACGTCGCCCTTCTCGGGATCGAGGTCGTCCTCGTCGAGTTTCAGCGGCCCGGTCGCGGTGTGAGTGACCTCACGTGCCATGCCGGCAGTTGGCGGGCGCGACACTTCAGTTCGAGGACCCGCCGGAGACTCGGCTCCCGACCGCCGGGTCGTTCGACGGGGTCGGGGGAGTCGTAACCCGTATGCCGACCGCGCGCCAAGCGAGAGCAGTGACCGACGAGGACATCGACGCCGAGGAGGGCGGACGACCGGACGACGAAGGGGGCGCGGGGACGGTCGTCCCCGACGATGCGGACGACGAAGCGGTCGGAGCCGAGGACGTCGACCTGTCGGCGTTCCACGACGCGGTCGAGGAGATGGGCCGTCCGGTGCTCACCGCGGAGGAGCTGGCGCGAACGCTCGACTGCACCCAGGCGGAGGCGAGCGATGCGCTGGACGCTCTCGCCGGGCGCGACGAGGTGGCGCGTCTGGACGTCGCGGGCGACCCCGTGGTCTGGTTCCCGACCGAACTGGCGCGGCTGGCCGACCGCGAGCGCGTCGTCGTCTTCCCCGAGCGCCGCGAGATAGTCGTCGACCAGCCGTCGCAGTTCACCCGCGCGCAACTGTCGCAGTTCGCCCACCTCGCCGACACCACCGGGTCGGGCGGCTATCGCTACGTCGTCCGCCAGGAGGACGTCTGGCAGGCGCCGTACGACGACCTCGACTCGCTGCTCAGGACGGTTCGACAGGTGCTCCCCGAGAAGTCAGAGCACCTGGAGGCGTTCGTCACCGAGCAGTACAAGCGCGCCCACCAGTTCACGCTCTACACCCACGAGGACGGCTACACTGTCCTGCGGGCCGCGAGCGACGAGCTGATGGGCAACGTCGCGCGCCAGAAGCTCGACGAGAGCCACCTGCGAGCGCCGCTCGGCGACGACGAGAGCTGGGTCGCCGAGGAGAAGGTCGCCGAGGTGAAACGCGTCCTCTACGAGTCGGGCTACCCGGTGCAGGACGAGCGCGACTTAGACGAGGGCGACGAGCTCTCGGTCGACCTCGCCCTCGAACTGCGGGAGTACCAGCGCCGCTGGGTCGAGCAGTTCCTCGACCTGAAGTCGGGCGTGCTCGTCGGCCCGCCGGGCAGCGGGAAGACGGTGGCCGCGATGGGCATCGTCGAGGCGGTCGGCGGCGAGACGCTCGTGCTCGTGCCCAGCCGCGAACTCGCCGGCCAGTGGCGCGAGGAACTGCTCGCGAACACGTCCCTCTCGCCCGACCAGGTCGGCGAGTACCACGGCGGCGAGAAGAACGTCCGTCCCGTCACCATCGCCACCTACCAGACCGCCGGCATGGACCGACATCGACAGCTGTTCGACCAGCGCAGGTGGGGCCTCATCGTGTACGACGAGTGCCAGCACATCCCGAGTCGCGTGTTCCGGCGGAGCGCCGACCTCCAGACGAAGCACCGGCTCGGCCTCTCGGCGACCCCCGTCCGGGAGGACGACCGCGAGAAGGAGATATTCACGCTCATCGGGCCGCCCATCGGAACGGACTGGGACGCGCTGTTCGACGCCGGTTACGTCGCCGAACCGGAGGTCGAAATCCGCTACGTCCCCTGGGACGACGAGAGCTACCACGACGAGTACGCCAGCGCGGAACGTCACGGAAAGCGCCGCGTGGCTGCCTCAAACCCCGTGAAGATAGACGAGGTCCGGTACCTGCTGGCCGAACATCCGGACGCGAAGGCGCTCGTGTTCGTGGAGTACATCGAGCAGGGGAAGGAGCTGGCGGACGCGCTCGGCGTTCCGTTCCTCTCCGGCGAGATGCGCCACGCCGAGCGCGAGCGACACCTCCAGTCGTTCCGGGACGGCCGCCTGGACACGCTGGTCGTCTCCCGCGTCGGCGACGAGGGCATCGACCTGCCGGACGCCGAACTCGCCGTCGTCGCGTCCGGCCTCGGCGGTTCGCGCCGCCAGGGTGCCCAGCGCGCCGGTCGGACGATGCGTCCCGCCGGCAGCGCGCGGATGTACGTGCTGGCGACGCGCGGCACCCGCGAGGAGGAGTTCGCCCGCCAGCAGCTCCAGCACCTCGCGTCGAAGGGCGTCCGCGTGAACGAGACGGTCGCCGAGGACGCCGACGGCATCGACTTCGAACTGGAGGACTGACCCGCCCCCGTCGGCGTTCCGGCGAGCGCGCCGGCAACTCGCTGAGCGTCTCGCGGACTCGCGAGCGGCGGCCGGGCGGCGCGCCGACGCGACCGACGACGGGAATTGTACGAACAGTTATAGAAACGGGCTTCGGCGAAACTTTTTGCCACCGGAAGTTCTCGTGACAGTACATGTCCGACGACGAACTTCTGGAAGAACTGGCCCGGCTCCCGACCCTCGCTCACCCGACCGCCTCCCCTGACGGCGACCGGGTGGCGATGTACTACGACGAGACCGGACGGAACCAGCTACACGTGCTCGACGTGGAGACCGGCGAGCGGACGACGTGGAGCGACGGCGAGGTTCCGCGCAACGCGCGCTGGTGGGTCCGCTGGGGAGCCGACGGCCGGCGCGTGTTCTTCCACCTCGACGAGGACGGAAACGAGCAGAACGACGTCCACGCCATCGACGCCGATGGTAACGCGGAGGCGGTCTTCGAGATGGACGGACAGAACGCCCTCCAGGACGTGGGCGCGGACGGCGAGACGCTGGTGGTCGCGTCGGCGGCCGGCGGGCAGATGAACCTCTACGTCCACGACCTGCCGAGCGACGAGACGACGAAGATAACCGACTACGACCGTGCGACGGCCGGCGGCCTCCTCTCCCCGGAGGGCGACCGCGTCGCCTACTCGACCAACGAGTCGGACGACTTCCAGAACCGGGACGTCTACCTGGTCGACGTCGACGGGTCGAACCCGCACGACCTGGAGATCGGGGAAGAGGGAGCCGAAGCCCATCCCGTGGACTGGGGGCCCGACGGCGACCGGCTCCTCGTCTCGGACACGACCGAGGACCAGACCCGCTGTGGCGTCTACGACGTCGAGCGCGACGCGGTGACCTGGTTCGGCGACGACGACTACCAGGAGCAACCGGTCCAGTTTCTCCCCGACGGGGACCGCTTTCTCGCCACCAGGACCCGCGACGCCGCCGACGCCGCGATGGTGTGCGACGTCGAAAGCGGGGAGACCCGGACGCTGGACCTCCCGGAGGGCGTCGCCTCGTTCCCGGCCAACGGATCGGCCGTCCTCGACGACGACCGGGTGCTCGTCGTCCACACCACTCCCACGCGTCGCCCGGAACTGCTCGCCTACGACCTCGCCACCGACGAGTACGAGACGCTGGTCGAGGCCGAGTACGGCGACGTCGACCCGGACTCCTTCGCCGACGCGGAGTTCTTCACGTTCGAGTCGAACGGCGTCGCCGACGCGCCCGCCGAGGCGGTCGAACTGGAGCCGTCGACGGAACTGGAGATAGAGGCGCTGCTGTACGACTCCGGCGAGCGACCCTCGCCGCTCGTCGTCAACCCCCACGGGGGACCGCCGGTCCACGAGAAGCGGGAGTTCGACCTGTTCACGCAGTTCCTGGTCACCCGGGGGTACAGCGTCCTGCAGGTCAACTACCGCGGGTCCGCCGGACTCGGTCGGGAGTTCCGCGAGGAACTGTACGGCGACTGGGGCGGCGCGGAGCAGGCCGACGTCGCGGCCGCGGCCGAACACGTGCTCGACACCCGCGACTGGATCGACGACGACACCGTCGCCGTGTTCGGCGGCTCCTACGGCGGATACTCCGCGTACTGGCAGATGGTGCAGTACCCGTCGCTGTACGACGCCGGCATCGCGTGGATCGGCGTGACCGACCTCGTGGACATGTACGAGAACACGATGCCGCACTTCCGGACGGAACTGATGGAGAAGTACCTCGGGACGCCCGAGGAGAACCCGGACCTCTACGAGGAGCGCAGTCCCGTCACGCACGTCGAGAACGTCGACGCGCCGCTGTTGCTCCTGCACGGCGTCAACGACCGCCGCGTCCCCGTCTCGCAGGCCCGCATCTTCCGCGACGCCTTGGACGACGCCGGGTACGAAGAGCGGGAGGCGTCGACGTCGTCGCCGGACGACGGCGGAGCCGTCGCAGACGGGGACTACGAGTACGTCGAACTCGGCGAGGAGGGACACGGCTCATCGGACATTCAGCAGAAAATTCGCGCGTTCGAGATCCTGGACGACTTCGTAGAGCGCCGACTCGGAAAGACGGTCGCCACTGCGGACGACTGAGACGTCGTCTACGCGGCGGCCTCGTCGCTCCCGTCGACCGTGACGTTGGTGGGGAGGACATCGGTCTCGTCCGCGGCGGCGAGCAGTTCCTGGTAGCGGTTGCGGATGGTCACCGTACTCACGTCGGTGACCTCGGCGACCTCGTCCTGGGTGACGCGCTCGTTTTCCACCAGCCCCGCGCCGTAGATGGCGGCGGCCGCCAGGCCGACGGGCGACTTCCCGCTGGTGACGCCCGCTTCCTGAGCCGTCTTCAGCAGGTCGTGCGCGCGGCGCTGGGTCGCGGGCGAGAGTTCGAGTTCGCTCTCGAACCGCTTGAGGTAGCTCTGGGGGTCGGCGGGCCGGATTTCGAGGCCGAGTTCGCGGACGATGTAGCGGTAGGTGCGCTTGAACTCCATCGCGTCGATGCGACTGACCGTCGCCACCTCGTCGAGGCTGCGCGGGACGCCGACCTGGCGGGCGGCGGCGTACAGCGACGCCGTGGCGACGCCCTCGATGGACCGACCCGGCAGGAGGTCCTCGTCGAGTGCGCGGCGGTAGATGACCGACGCCGTCTCCCGGACGTTCTTCGGCAGGCCCAGCGCAGAGGCCATCCGTTCGATCTCGCCGAGCGCCTGCTTGAGGTTGCGCTCCTTGGCGTTGCGCGTGCGGAACCGTTCGTCCCACTTGCGGAGGCGCTGCATCTTCTCGCGCTGGCGCGAACTCAGCGAGTTCCCGTAGGCGTCCTTGTTCTGCCAGCCGATGTTGCTCGACAGCCCCTCGTCGTGCATCATCTTGGTGGTGGGGGCACCGACGCGGCTCTTCTGGTCCCGCTCGCTCGCGTCGAACGCGCGCCACTCGGGGCCGCGGTCGACGCTGTCCTCCTCGACGACGAGGCCGCATTCGGCACAGACGGTCTCGCCGTGCTCCTCGTCGCTGACGAGGTTGCCGCCGCACTCGGGACAGACCGTCTCGTCCTCGCGCTCGTTGACTCGCTCTTCCTCGTCCGATACTCGCTCTTCTTCGTTCGACACTCGCTCCCGTTCGTCGTAGCTTCTGATTATCTTACTCATGTGTATCACTGGCGGAGGGTCGAGCCGGCCCGGGCGAGAGACCGACTCCTCTCGTCGCTAACTATAGGTAAGGCCGAAACACACTTAAATGTTTCGTAGAATTTGGTTTCGAGAGGAGGGCGTTAAACGGCCTGAAGGTGGCATTAACGGGTTATTACGGGAGATAATTCTGTTTCATGTAAGCGAAAGAGTTAAATGGGGGAAGGGGCCCGACGGGCCCCGGGTCCGCTACTCGCCGAGCACCGATTCGAGCGCGTCCATCGTCCGTCGTACCTTCCCGCGGTCGGCGTTGTACCCCATGTGGCCGACGCGCAGGACGTCGTCCTCGTAGGGTCCCAGACCGGTCGCCAGCACGATATCGTGGTCCTCGTCGAGTCGCCGCTGGAGGTCCGGCGCGCGGCCGTCCGCGTCGAGCGCCGTCACGGTCGGCGAGCAGTACGCCTCGTCGTCGGGGAACAGCGACAGGCCGAGTTCGGCGGCCCGGTCGCGACAGTAGGCGGCCACCTCGGCGTGGCGCTCGCGGACGGTCGCCGGTCCCTCGTCGAGCAGGCGGTCGAGCGCCTCGTCAAGCGCGGCGACGTTCGCGCCGAGTTGCGTGTAGGGGAACTGTGCGTCGTCGTGGACCACGTCGTCCCAGGGAGCGAGGTTGGCGTAGAACGTCCGCGGCTCTCCCTCCCGCGTCGCCTCCCAGGCGTCGTCGCTGACCGAGAGCGTCGTCAGTCCGGGGGACGCGCTGAAACACTTCTGGGACGCGCCCAGGCAGACGTCGATGCGCTCGGTCGGGACCGCGACGCCGCCGAGCGAGGAGACGGCGTCGACTATCGTCAGCACGCCGGCGTCGTCCAGCACGCCCAGGATCTCGTCCAGGTCGTTCAGCGTCCCCGTCGGCGTCTCGCAGTGGACCACCGTCGCCACGTCGAACGACCGACCGTCGAGCGCGTCTTTCACGTCCTCGGCGTCGAGCAGTTCGGTCGGCGGCGCGTCGCAGGTCGTGACCCGACCGCCGTACTGTTCGACGAAGTCGGCGAACCCGTCGCCGTACAGCCCGTTCGAGAGACAGAGCACGTCGTCGCCCTCGCTCACGAGCGACGCGACCGCCGCCTCCAGCCCGAGGATTCCCTCCCCGCCCATGACGACCACGTCGTCGTCGGTGTCGTAGACCGTCGCGAGCTTCTCGGTCACGTCCCCGTACAGGTCGCGGAACGACGACTCGACGTCCGGATTCGGCATCGGTTCGCTCATGCGTTCCCGGACCGAGGCCGGAACCTCGGTCGGGCCGGGTGTCATCAGCATGCCTTCCTCTGGGCGGCGACGGCTTATCAAACCCGTCGGGGATATCGTTCGTCGGGACGGAGTCGCTCGCGGACCGGAGGACGCTCCGGTCGTCCGGACGGTCACCGCTCTCAAGTAGGTGGCACCCGAACGCCGTACCATGACCGTGGGGGACGATGGAACGCGGAGTCCGGCGATAGCGAGTCTGTGGAAGCGACTGAAGGGAACGACGGAAATGTCCGGTGCGAAACGCCGGACGTGCCTCGAATCCATCCGGGAAGACGTGACGCGGTACCGGAACAACCCGAACATCGACGGCGGGAAACTGGACGCCGTCGAGGACGAGGTCGGTCGGCGACTCGCCGAGGCCAACGAAGCCAGCGACTAGTTCTCGACGCGGCCGAGCACGTCGAGGTTGTGCACGACGGCGACCAGTTCGCCGGCCGCGACCTGGCGGTGGCGCGTCTCGACCCAGTCCTCGAGCGCCGCGTCGTCGAGCGTCGGTTCGTCGGCCAGCGCACCGCCGATCGTTCGGAGGAGGTACCGGAGGAAGTACGCCTCGTCGGCCGGATACCCCCCGTCTCGGGGGTGGACGACCCAGTCCGACCCGCCGGCGGCGAGCACGCGCACGCCGTGGTCGGGCAGGCGTGCGAGCAGTCGGCGGCCGGCGCTGCTTGACCCCTCGCCGTCGTCGAGGTGTTCGTGGTAGCGGGCGAGGACGTCGTCGTCGAGCGCAAGCGGCGGTTCGAACCCGGTCTCGCCGTCGAAGACGACGGAGAAGTAACAGAGACCGCCGGGGACCGCCGAACGCAGCGCAGGCAGCGCGTCGCCGAGGTCGAACAGGTCGAGGACGGCGTGGCCGACGACCGCGTCCCAGCGCCGGTCCGCGTCGCGGGCGAACGCGACGGCGTCGTCCGCGACGAACTCGACGACGATATCCTCGCGCGCGAGCGCGTCACCCCCCTCGTCCTCGCGGAACCCCCGCTGGCGCAGGCGGTCGCGCGCCGCGTCGACGGTCCGCTCGTCGAGGTCGACGGCGGTGTACCGGACGCCTTCGGGAAGGAGGCCCCAGTCGTCGAGGCGCTCGACCATCGTCCCGATGCCGGCACCGACCTCCAGGACCGCGGGGTCGTCGGGGAGTTCGGCGACGAAGCGGTCGAGGACGCGGCGGTCGAGCGCCCGGTCGTCGACGGTGCGCTTGGCGGCGAGGTAGCGCCGGAACGCCTCGTCCGGTTCGGTCACGCCGGCCTCACCTCGCGGAGCAGCGCTTCGACCGCGTCCGCGGCGTCGTCCCAGTCGGGCTGTTGCTCGAACCGACGGCGTGCGCCCTCGCTCAACGCCCGGAGCAGGTCGCGGTCGTCCTGGACGCGGCGGACGGCGTCCGCGACGGCGGTGGCGTCGCCGGGCGGGACGAGTAGGCCGTTCTCGCCGTCGGTGACGACCTCGCTCGCGCCCCCGGCGGTCGTCGCGAGCGCGGGGACGCCGAACGCCATCGCTTCGAGGTAGACGAGACCGACGCCCTCGTACAGCGACGGGACGGCCAGGAGGTGACTCTCCGCGAGGCGGTCGGCGACCGCGTCGTCCGGGAGTCGCCCGGCGAACGTCACCCGGTCGCGGAGGTCGGGCGCCCGGACGCGGCGGCGGAGTCGCCTGCCGTACCCCGGGTCGGCGGTCCCGCCGACGACGGTGAGACGCCAGCCCCCGTCGACCTGCGCGAGCCCGTCGAGCAGGACGTGGACGCCCTTGCGCGGTTCGAGGTTGCCGAGGAAGCAGAGTTCGAGCGGGCCGTCGCCGCGCGCGCTCGTCGCGGCGGCGTCGGCGGGCGCGAACCGGTCGCCGGCCGGCGGGGCGACCGCGGTCGGCAGGTCGGCCAGCGCGGCGACGGTGGCCCGCGTCGTCTCGCCGTTGCAGACGGCGGCGTCGACGCCACGGAGGTAGCGACGCTCGACGGCGCGGTAGACGGCGTTGCGCCAGCGACCGCGCGGCTCGCTCGACCGGAGGTGGTGGACCACGGTGACGACGGGGGCGTCGACGCGGCGGTTCGCGGCGACGAGCGAGGGGTGACAGAGTTCGTCCTCGACGACGACGTCGGCGTCGGCGAGCCGCGAGGGCAGTCCGGACCCGTAGTTGTGGGTGAGCGCCCGGGCGTACGACGTCCAGGGCAGCGAGACGACGTCGACGGCGTGGCCGCGGTCCCGCAGGCTGTCCACCAGTCGGCGGTCGTAGCGGTACCCGCCGGACTGCTCGTCCAGCGAGCCGTAGACGACGAGCGCGAGGTTCATCACACCGGCCGCTCGAAGGCGACCCAGGCCTCCTCGTCCTCCCACAGCCGGAGGGTGGCCTCGCTCACCCCGTCGGCGTCGAGGTCGGCGAGCGCGCGGTCGCAGAACTCGCGGGCGAGGTGCTCGGCGCTCGGGTTCTCGCCCTCGAACTCCGGCAGATCGTTCAGCGTCGCGTCGCGATAGCGGTCGGCGACGCCGTCGAGCGCGGCCCGCACGCCGTCGATGTCGACGAGGTAGCCGTGCTCGTTCAGCGACTCGCCCCGCAGGCGGAGGTCGGCCTCGTAGCGGTGCGAGTGCAGTTCGCCCTCCGGACCGGGGTCCGGCACGGTGAGGTAGTGCTGTGCGACGAAGGTCCGCGAGACGCTCAGTTCGTACATGGTCGGGGTAATCAATCGTAGGTGAAGAGGACGCCGAGGGCGTCTTCGGGGTGGTCGTCGAGCAGTCGATACGCGCGGTCGGCCTCCGCGACCGGAATCCGGTGGGTGACGAGGCGCTCGACGTCGAGGTCGGCGAGGCGTCGCCACGCCACCGACAGCCGCCGGGCCTTGTCCCAGCGCCCCCGGAGTTCGGGCGCGACGGTGCTGACCTGCGTGCTCTCGACGGCGATGCGGCTCCGGTGGAACCGACCGCCGAGGTCGAGGTCGACGCGCTTCTCGCCGTACCACGAGCCGACGAGCACGCGACCGTCGTAGCCCGTCACGGCCACCGCGTCGTCGAGCGCCGCCGGGTTGCCCGAGAGTTCGAACGTCAGGTCGGCGCCGTCGGGCGTCGCGTCGGCGTCGAGCGCGTCCCGAACTCCGTCCGGCGCGTCCTCGGGGGCGAGCGCGCGGTCCGCCCCCATCCCGCGCGCCAGTTCGCGACGCTCGGGGTAGCGGTCGAGGGCGAGGAGGTCCGCGAGCGGGCAGTCCGCGAGCAGGGCGGTCGTCAGCAGGCCGACGAGGCCCTGGCCGAAGACGACGGCCTGCTCGCCCACGCGCGGGTCGCCGTCGAGCAGGAAGTTCACCGCCGTCTCGACGTTCGGCAGGAAGGCGGCCTCGGCCGCGGACATCCCCTGTGGCACCCGGTGGAGGTCGTCGGGCGACGCGAGGAAGTGGCTCTGGTGGGGGTGGAACGCGAACGCGCGCTCGTCAGTCCAGTCGTCCGCGACGTTCGCCCCGGTCGCGGTCACGCGCCCGACGGCGGCGTAGCCGTACTGGAATGGGAACTGGAAGTCGTCGGGGAGCGCGTCGATGGCCTCGTCGGACGCCATCCCCTCCGGCGCGTCGCCCCTGTAGACCAGCAGCTCGGTACCGGGGCTCACGGCCGACACCTCGGTGCGGACGCGCACCTCGTCCGGTCCCGGTTCCGGAACCTCCCGCTCGCACACCCTCACTTCCCGGGGTCCGGTGAACTGGAGTGCTCTGACGGCCGTCACAGCCGCTAGGCGACGGAGACACGGAAATCCGTTTCGGCTGTCCGGCTCCGGCGGAGGAGGGCGGTCGGCCGGACGTCGCTCGCCGTCGCTCGCCCTCGCTCTCCGTCTCGCCCGCCACAATGACTTTTGCCACGCCGACGCAACCCTGCGAGTGAGTACCAATGCCGATACCCGGCGACGACTCGTTCATCGAGGACGAGATGGAGGAGGCAGCGGGGGAGGAGAACGAGGACGAAGGGGAGGAAGAAGAGAGCGCCGGGACCGCCCCGGACGTCGGCGGCGAGGCGTCAGGAGACGAGGCGGAGGAGGACCGGTCGGACGAAGACCGGGCGGACGAGAACGAGGGGGCCTGAGATGCGCGTCGCGGTCGTCGGCGCGGGCGTGGCCGGACTCGGCGTCGCGTGCGCGCTGGGCGACGCCGCCGACGTGACGCTGTTCGAGCGCAGCGACCGACCGGGCGGTCGCGCGGCGAGCCGTACCGTGGACGGTTGCGTCTACGACACCGGCGCGAACTACGTCAAGAGCGACGACGACCGCGTCTCGCGGCTCCTGCGCGACGAACTCGGCGAGGGCCTCGCCGCGGTCGAGGGCGACGTGTGGACGTTCGACGCCGACGGCGATATCTCGGAGGGACGGGGCGACGACGCGCCGAAGTGGACCTACCGCGAGGGGCTGGCGACGCTGGGCGACCGCCTGCTCGACGAGAGCGGGGCGACGCTCGAAGCCGACGTTCCGGCCGAGACGCTCCGCCGGGGGGACGGCGCGTGGCACGTCGAGGACCCCGCTGGCCGCCGGTGGGGGCCGTGGGACGCCCTCGTCCTCACGCCGCCCGCGCCCGCGACCGCGTCGCTGCTCGACGGGGCGGACTGGCAGTCCCCCGTGCGCCGTGACCTCCGCGAGCACGTCGGCCACGTCCCCTATCGCCCCCTGCTCTCGGTCGCGCTCCACTACCCCTTCGAGGTCGAGCGGCCCTACTACGCCCTGGTGAACGACGACAAGGACCACGACGTGGGGTGGCTGGGGCGCGAGGACTGCAAGCCTGGCCACGTCCCCGACGGCGAGAGCCTGCTGGTCGTCCAGATGGCCCCCGACTGGTCGGCCGAGCACTACGACCGCGCGGACGACGACGTCGCCGCCGCCGTCGCCGACCGGGCGGCCGACCTGCTCTCCGACGACGCGCTCGCGGCCCCGGACTGGTTCGACGTGGTGCGCTGGCGCGACGCCCTCCCGAACGACGGCGCGGACCCCGAGACGCTCCGCCGCGCCGAGGGCGACCACCTCTGGTTCGCCGGCGACTGGGTTGCGGGCGAGGGTCGCGTCCACAGCGCGCTCCGGAGCGGCCTCGACGCGGGCGAGCGCATCCGGGCGACGCGGTCGGACGACCGCTGATCCCGTTGCTCCTCTCAGGACCCGGTACGCTGGACGAACAGTCCCAGGACGAGGTAGGCGGCGGCGACGGCTCCCGCCGCCGCCGCACTCGCGCCGGCCAGGACGACGCCGGCCGCTCCGGCCGCGAGACCGAGGAGTTCGAGGCCGAGTCCGCCGGCGAGCGCGGCAATCGACGCGAGCGCGGTCCGGTCGCCGGCTCCCGGAAACCGCCCGACCGCCGGCGGATAGAACTGGTACGCGACGCCAACGACAGTGAGTCCGAGGAAGCCGAGCAGGTTCGCGCGGCGGTGGGCCGGCGTCAGCGACGCGTCGACGCCCCGGAACGCGAACCAGAGACCGACCGCGACGCCGACGACGCCGAAGGCGGTCCCGGCGAGGACGCCGTAGAAGCCGACGCGGTCGCGGTCCGTGCGGACGAAGAGGACGGCGTACGCGAGCGCGAACCCGCCGACGGCGGTCGCTTCGAGGACCGCGCCGGTGCGGAACCAGGGGCCGCGCCGCAGGAACCCGACGGCGAGCAAGAGCGGCCCGAGCGCGCCGGCCGGCAGGACGACCGCGACGAGCGCCCGCGGCGGCGAGGCGACGAGGAACCGCGGTAGTAGCCGGAACCCGACGGCGAAGAGGACGAGGGCGGCGAAGCCCGCACCGAGGAGGTGGGCGGCCTGCGGCGCGTAGGCGACGAACAGCGTCGGTAGGCCGGTCGCGAGCGCCAGCGTCTCGTAGGTGCCGACCGCGAGGTAGGCGAACGCCGCGGGAACGACGGCGTTCGCGGCGCGGTCGACGCCGCGCCGGTGGGCGTTCGCCTCCCCCGTCCCCGTCTCGCCGCCGGTCGGATTCGTCCGGACCGTCCACGCGAGCGTCCCGAGGAAGACGGCGACGCCGGCGGCCCACAGCACCGCACCGACGCCGTCGAGGCCGCCGAACCGGTCGACCCCCGACGGTCGGACGCCGGCGGCGGACAGCGCGAGCAGCGCAGCGCCGCCGGCCGTCAGCGGCAACTGCACCGCCGGCGCGCGAGCGAACGCCAGTTCGCGGTCGAAGTACGCGGGGACGAGCGAGTACGCCTTCCCGAAGACGACGTGGAGCACGAACCCGTAGAGACCGAGGACGACCGCCGGAGCGAAGCCGTGCGCCCCGACCGACCGGCCGACGCTCGTCGCGCCGGCGGCCGCCGCGAGGACGACGAGTTGCCACGCGACGAGAAAGACCGCACCCACGGCGACGGTCCGGCGCGCCCAGCGCGAGACGAGCGCCGACGACATCGTCCCAACTGGTCGCCGCCGCGACAAAACGTTTCTCCCGAACGCCGCCGTCGTGGGTCAGCCCGCTTGCCAGTCCAGTCGCGCGGCGTCAGTCCTCGCGCTCGTAGGCTCCCTCGCGCCGGAGTTCGCCGCGTTTCGCCAGCACCGATGGGGTCCGACAGACGCCCGCCGCGCCGGTCGCCTGCGGGACGGTGCAGTTGTTGCAGTTCTCGCAGGCGACTGCGGCCCCCTCCGCGTCGAGGATGCGGGCGGGCAGCCGCGGTTCGGCGTAGAACGGCCGACCCATCCCCACCGCGTCGCAGTCGCCCGCGGCGAGCAACCGATCGATTTGGGGTCGCTCGCGGATGCCGCCCTCCGCGAGCACCGGGACGGCGACGCGCTCGCTGACGCGCCGGGCGAACCGGCGGTTCCACGCCGGTTCGAAGTCGTACTGCAGGGACTGGAGCCAGTTCAGCGCGGCCACGCCGAGCGCGCGGAGTCGGCTTCCGAAGGCCGTCTCGTACCCCTCGCGGAAGCGGTCGTCGCGCCAAGCGCGCCCCGGAAACTCGCCGCGGACGATGCTGGCGTCCCAGAACACCGAACACTGGACCGGGACGACCGCGTCGAAGCCGGCGTCGGCGAGGCGTTCGCAGAGCGCCACGCCGTCGTCGAGCGTGAGGTGGCGGCGCACGAACGCGGGAGCGGCCGTCTCGGCGGGCACCTTCGTCATCACCGGCACGTCGGGGCCGACGCGCTCGCGGATCTCGTCGTGGACGAGTTCGAGGAAGCGAGCGCGGGCGGCCAGCGACCCGCCGAACTCGTCGTCGCGGCGGTTGTAGAACGGCGAGAGGAACTGCTGGACGATGCCCATGTTCGCCCCGGCCACGTGGACACCGTCGTAGCCGGCGTCGACCGCGGACGCGGCACAGCGCCCGAACTTCGCCGCGAGGTCGTACACCTCGGCAGTGGTGAGGACGCGCGGGTCGTACTCCAGGAACCCCGCCCGGTCGAGCGCCCGGAGGATCGCGGGCGGCCGCGAGACGGCGAGTTGCCGGAGGTCCGGATTGGCCGCCCGGTAGCCGGCGTGCCACGTCTCCATGCTCCGGAGGCCGCCGTGTTCGAGCTGGACGAAGATGCGGCTTCCGTGGGCGTGGACGGCCTCCGTGAGGCGTTCGAGGTCGGCGACGAACGAGGGGTCGTGGACGCGGGTCATCCCCGGCGCGGCACAGCCCCCTCGCTCGCTGACCACGGTCGCGCCCTGGCATATCAGCCCCGCGCCCGCCGCGGCGGCGGGTTCGAGGTCCGCTATCAGCGTCTCCACGGCGTCCGGGCCGTTGCCGGCGCACTCCAGCAGCGGTGCGCGGTAGAGCCGGTTCGGCAGTTCGACGCCCCCGACGTCGAGGGAGTCTTCGAGTTCTGCCACGGTGGCCGTCGTTCGGCGCGTTCCGGCGTAAAGGTTTGCCGCGCTGACTCCGCTCCCGTTTCCGGGTCGCCGTCTAGCGCAGTCCCGCGGGCCACGCCGTTCGGGACCTGACGACCGGGGGAATATCTTTCCCGTCTGGCGAAAAGAGTCGCCTGTCTCGCCGACGACAGGGCTAGCGATTGACAGGATATCCCGCGTCTGGATAATCGGGGGAAAGGGACGGGGCGAACTCCTGTGGCCACTATCCTTTTGTCTGTCGGCAGGTTATGTAGCGCGAGGGAGAACCATGCACGACCTGACTGGTTTCCAGCGGGACTTGCTGTACGTCATCGCCGGACTGGACGAGCCGCACGGTCTCGCTATCAAAGAGGAACTCGAAACGTACTACGAGAAGGAGATTCATCACGGCCGTCTCTACCCGAATCTCGACTCGCTGGTCGACAAGGGGCTCGTCGAGAAAGGGCAGCGGGACCGTCGGACCAACTTCTACACGCTGACGCGACGGGGAGCACGCGAGATAGAAGCCCGCCGCGAGTGGGAACAGCAGTACGTGAGCGAAGACCTCACGGAAACCCAGACCGCCTGACTCGGACCCCACGGCTTCGAGCACTCGGCGTCGCGGCTACCCGCCGGGCCGCCGACGGACTCGTCACGGCGACAGCGCCGCACCGACGACGGCCGCATCGAGCGCCCTGACGCCGCCGAACACGGAACTCTCCTCGCCGATCGCGTAGTTGTCGCCGGCCGCCACCAGCACGCCGTACTCCTCCAGGCGGTCGACGTGCATCCAGACCTGTTTGCGAGCGAGACCGCACCACTCGTGGAGGTCGGCCTGGCTCACCCGTTCGTCGTCGGCGTACAGCAGCGCGTCGAGCATCAACCGCACGGCCTCCGAGCGCGCGAGGTCGCGGAACCCCGCGCCGGCCCCGGCGGCGTCGGTGCTCTCCGCCGCGTCCCTGACCGCCGCGTCCAACCGGTCGACGCTCCGGACGACGACGCTGTCGGGATTCGGTCGGTACCCGTCCGCGTCGGCGTGGAACGCCCCCAGCGCGACGAGGTCGTCGAGCGCGCGCTCGACGCGGTCGGCGTCGTGGTCGAGGTCGTCGGCGTACGCCGCGGCCGCGCGCTCGTCGGTCGCCTCGGTGGCGGCGGCGACGAGGTCCCGCGTCGCGGCGTCCCGGGTGAGAAAGAGCCAGCCGGAGGGGTACGACAGCCGCGCGTCGTGGACGCCCTGCTCGTCGGCGAGCGCCCACATCTCCTCCTCGTTGCGGGCGGTTCTCAGCGACCAGTCCCGCGTGTCGACTTCGAGAGCCATCGGTCACTTTCAGTTCTCCCGGCATAATATTTAAAACTGTGCAAGAACCCGGCGACCGTCGCGGACTCGCCTCCGGCGTCAGGACGGCACGGTGCGGCGCTCGCCGGTCACCCGGGAGAGCGCGAGCGCGACCACCGGCACGAGCAGGACCGCGCCGACGGCGAACGGCGACCAGCGCCCGACGACCGTGTACAGCGCGGCCATGACGGGCGGTCCGACGGTGCGACCGAGGCTGCCCGCCCCCTGCGTGACGCCGAACGCACGGCCCTGGGTCGCCCGTCCCGCGCTGGTCGAGACGAGGGTCGTCATCGACACCGTCAGCAGACCGTTGCCGACCGAGAGCACCGGGAGCACCGCCAGCAGCGCGACCAGTTCGGGCGTGAGGAACGGCGGGCCGGCGAGCGGCGGGACGAGCGCCCGTCCGAGGTCGGGAGCGAGCGGGATGGCGACGAGCGCCACCGAGAGCAGCCCCGAACCGGCCAGCGCGACCCGGGCGTCGCCGTACCGCCGCGAGAGCCGACCGACGAGCACGCCCTGGACGACGACGCCGAGCACGCCGACGTAGGTCAAAAGCAGTGCCGTCTCGCTCGCGCCGTAGCCGTAGGCGTCGGCCGCGAAGGGGATGAACATCACCTGGACGCCCGAGAACGCCACCGACATGAGGAAAAACGAGACGACCAGCCCCCGGAGAGCGGCGTCCCGGAGCACCGTCGCGAAGTCGGCGAGGAGCGACGTCGGGTCCGGCGCGTCGCCGGGCGCGCCGGTCTCTTCGAGGAACGCGGCGGCGAACCCGAAGTTGACCACCGAGAACCCCGCCGCGGCGAAACTCGGCAGCGAGAACCGCGTGGCCGGTACCACCGCGGGGAGCACGTCGCGGGCGGCGGCGACGACGGGGTCGCTGGCGAAGAAGCCGCCGATGGCCGGGCCGAAGACGAAGCCGAGGCCGAAGGCCGCGCCGACCAGCCCCAGTCCCTTCGCGCGCTCCTCGGGCGGCGTCACGTCCGCGACGTACGCCTGGGCCGCCGCGATGTTGCCGCCCATCGCGCCCGCCAGCATCCGCGAGACGAAGAGGACGAGGACGCTCCCGGCCAGTCCGAACAGCGTCCACGCGACCGCGCTGCCGGCGATGGACAGGAGCAGTACCGGCCGCCGACCGCGAGCGTCCGAGAGGCGACCGAGCAGGGGGGCGAACCCGAACTGCATCAGCGAGTAGGAGGCCGCCAACAGCCCGATGTACACGTCGCTGACGCCGAAGCTGCGGACGTAGAACGGCAGGATGGGGATGATGATGCCGAACCCGAGCAGGTCGACGAAGACGACGGCGACGACGGTGACGAGGGCGCGTCGTGGCGAGCGGACGGTCCCCCTGGCGGCCGCGGGCGCGCTCATGGCCTCAGCGTTCCTCGATCGTCTCCGGCGTTCCGCTCAGCACGCCCCGGAGGCCGTCGAGCGGGTCGCCGACCGCGACGCCGTCCGTCGTGATGCGGAACTCCCGCAGCGTCCGCTCGAAGTCGCCGGTTCGCTTCTTGAGCACCCCGACTGCCTTGCGCAGTTCGCCGGCCAGTTCGAGGTGACGCATGAAGACGATGTTGTCCGCGAGGTAGCTGATTCCGGCGTCGGTCGCCCGGAAGTCGCCGGCGACCGTCTCCACCTCGTTGACGAGGATGACGCTCACGCCCATGTCCTTCAGGTGCCGGGCGAGCGTGTGGAGTTTCCGGACCATCGTCGCCTCGTCGCCGTGCAACGACAGCTTGTACCCCTGGACGCCGTCGATCATCACGACGCTGGTGTCGTTCTCCTCGACCTCCTCGCGAACCAGGTGGGCGAACTCCATCGCCGAGTGGTCCAGCGGTTCGACCGCCTCGATGCTCAGGTTGCCCCGGCGCTCCATCTCCTCGATGGGGACGCCGATGGTCTCGTTCCGCTGCACGAACGTCTTCCGCGTTTCCTCGAACATGTAGACGACCGAGCGCTCGCCGCGACGGGCCGCCTCCTTCAGGAACTGCGTGCCGGCGGTCGTCTTGCCGACGCCCGTCGGTCCGCTCAGCATCGTCACGGTGCCGCGCTCGATACCCCCGTGGAGCAGTTCGTCGAGTCCGTCGACGCCGGACGGGAGGGGGTCGTCGACGAACTCGCGGCCGGGTCCGGCGGGCGTGAGTTCGGGATAGACGGAGATACCGCCGGACTCGATGCGCAGCGAGTGTTCGCCCTCGTGGATGGCCGACCCGCGGAACTTCTGCACTTGGACCGTGCGCCCCCTCGTCGAGCGTCGCAGTTCGATGGTGCCGTCGGTCATGTACTCCAGGTCGTCGTCGGGCGACCGAGACGTGTTCTCGGAGGTGAGCAGTATCGTCGCTCCCTGCTCTTTCAGGTAGCGCATGAACGAGATGACCTGCTTGCGGAACTGGTAGTCGTCGGAGGTGAGATACCGGAGCTTCGTCAGCGGGTCGATGAAGACTCGGTCGGGTTCCGTCTCCTCGATGCGTTCCGTTATCCGGCGGGTGAGCGGCTCCTGTTCGACCTCGCTCGGCGTGAAGATGTCGTACGACTGTCCGTCGACGAACACGTCGGAGTCCGGACTCAGGTCGAGGAAATGAACGCCCGAGAGGTCGATGTCGAGCGTCGCGGCGTTCTGTCGGATGTCCGATTCGGCTTCCTCCAGGTTGACGAAGAGCACCGTTTCGTCCGCGTCGACCCCGGCGGTGAGATAGTCCATGCCGAGGATGGTCTTCCCGGTTCCCGGGTCCCCCCTGACGAGATAGCTGCGACCGGGTATCAGTCCACCGTCGAGAACTTCGTCGAGACCGGCGACACCTGTAGGGATTCGCGTCGAGGGAGCGTCCGTCATCGCTTGCCCGAAAATGGTCCGAGGGTGGGTATATGTTTACTGGGCAAATATGTACTTTTTGACACACTCGCGCCGCCCGGCCGCGCTCGACGTGCGGAAGCGGTCGTCCGCGGTCGCTCGCGCTCCCGGGACGCCCCGCGACGACCGCGTCGGTGTGGAGCGCCGGCCGACGACCTCCAGCCTCCCGCGGATATATAGATAGATTTCTGGAAAGATATCTAGCGTCCTCGAATCGCGTCGTCCGCGCCGGGGGTGGACGGACGGCGGTCGCGGCCGCGACGCAATCGGAAAGAACGTGGGGGAGCGTAGCCGCTTTAGGTGCGTACTACCAAGCGACGGACACGATGAACATGCTCGTCGAGGGGGAGTGGCGGACCGACGCGTACGAGACGACAGACGAGGAGGGGGAGTTCGACCGCCAGGAGACCTCGTTCCGGGACTGGGTCGAGGACGACCCGGACGCCGAGTTCCCCGCGGAGGCCGGCCGGTACCACCTCTACGTCTCCTACGCCTGTCCGTGGGCGCACCGGACGCTGCTCACCCGGGCGCTGAAGGGGCTGGAGGACGCCATCTCCGTGTCCGTCGTCGACCCGTACCGCGAGAACGACGGCTGGGAGTTCTCGCCCGAGCGACTCGGCTGTACCGCCGACCGGATCAACGGCGCGGAGTACCTCCGCGAGGTGTACACCGCCGCCGACCCCGAGTTCACGGGCCGGGTGACGGTGCCCGTGCTCTGGGACACCGAGCGCGAGACCATCGTCAACAACGAGTCCGAGGAGATAATGCGGATGTTCGACACGGCGTTCGACGACGTCGCCGCCCGCGACGTGAGCTTCTACCCGGAGGGGTACCGCGAGGCGGTCGACGAGACCATCGACGCGGTCTACGACCCAATCAACAACGGCGTCTACCGCGCCGGATTCGCCGGAACCCAGTCGGCCTACGAGGCGGCGGTGGCCGACCTCTTCGACGCGCTCGACCACTGGGAGGCGGTCCTCGACGACCAGCGCTACCTCTGCGGGCCGGTGCTGACCGAGGCGGACTTCGCCATGTTCGTCACGCTCGTCCGCTTCGACGCGGTGTACCACACCCACTTCAAATGCAACCGGCGACGCATCGTCGACTACCCGAACCTCTGGAACTACCTGAAGGAGCTGTACCAGCTGCCGGGCGTCGCCGAGACGGTGAACCTCGACCACATCAGAGAGCACTACTACCGGAGCCACGGCGACCTCAACCCCAAGCGCATCGTGGCCGTCGGCCCGGACCTCGACTTCGAGGCACCTCACGACCGCGACCGACTTCCCGGCGGGCCGCCCGAGGCGCTCCAGCGATAACCCGGACGTATCGAGGGCGTTATTTTTACTACCGTTGTTGAAAAAAGCTGAAGTAGTTGGTTCGGTGATTACTGTGCGTGCCACACGGTAACGAACGATCTGATGACGCGAGAGACGCGAACGAGCGAGACGGCAACGCCCGGGACGGTATCACGCGACGTACCGCGCTCGGTCTCCTCGGGGCCGGAACGGCCGGCGTCACCCTCGGACCGGTCGCACGCGCGGCCGGCGCGTCGGCGCCGACTGGCGGCGCGGACGCCCGCTGGACGACCGGCGAGAAGTACGGCTTCGGCACGGTGGCCGACCACGCCGAAGACGACCCCTCGCAGGTCTGGTTCACCCTCACGGAGGGCGCGCTGACGGAAGCGCGGTTCCCGCGCGTCGACCTGCCGAACCTCCGGACGCTTGACTTCGTCGTCGCCGACCCGGAGGACGGTTACGTCGCGCGCTCGTACGCCGGCAGCCGCCTGGCGGAGGACGCCGTCGAGCGCACGACGGAGATGACCGCCGACGACGCCCTCTCGTTCCGCCAGACGGTCCGCGCGACCGACGACCGCAACTGGACGCTCGACGTCGAGTACGCGATTCCCCCCGACCGCGACGCCGTCCTCGCGGACGTCTCGTTCCGCGCCCGCGGTCCGGAACGCTACGACGTGTACGTCCTCGCGGACACCGCCCTGTCGAACAGCGGGATGGCCGACGTCGCGAGCGTCCGCGACGGCCCCGGCTCCCGTTCGCTGGTCGGCCACGACGGGAGCGCGAACGACGACGCCGCGGTCGTCCGCGACCCCGACGGCGACCCGTACGACGTGGCGACGGCCCTCGTCGCCGACGGCGGCTTCGACTGGGCCACCGTAGACGTGGTCGGCGGCGACGCCCTCTCCCCGCTGCTCACCGGGGGAGACGCGAGCACGCGCTACGACAGCGCCGAGGGGAACGTCGCCCTCGTCGGTCGCCTCGGCGAGTCGGCGAAGGCGGTGAACGACGCGGTCGCGCTCGGGTTCGCCGACGACGCCGACGAGGACCGGGCGAGCGAGGAGGCCGAGCGCGCGCTCGCCCCGGCGTTCGACGCCGTCCGGGCGCGGTACGAGCGGACCTGGCGCGATTACCTCGATGGCGTCGAAGTGGCGGACAGCGTCGCAGACGACCCCGACCTGCGCCGCCAATACCGGGCCGCCGCCATGGTGCTGAAGGCCGCCGAGTCGAAGCAGTTCCCCGGCGCGGGCGTCGCCAGTCCGTCCATCCCCTGGGGTCGCGCCGTCGTCGCCAACGACCCCGCGGACTACGGCTACACGTACGTCTGGTCGCGCGACCTCTACCAGGCCTTCACCGCGCTGACGGCGATGGGGGACGTCGAGAGCGCCCGGGCCTCGGTCGAGTACCTCTACGAGTACCAGCAGCGAGAGGACGGCTTCCTGCCGCAGAACACCTACCTCGACGGCCGCACGCGCTGGGGCGGCGAGCAGATGGACAACGTCTCCTGGCCGCAGGTGATGGCCTACCAGTTGCACCGCCGGCACGACGTCGGGTTCGAGGAGGCGAGCTACGACTACGAGAACGTCCGGAAGTCGGCGGACTACGTCGTCGCGAACGGTCCGTCGACGGGCCAGGAGCGCTGGGAGGAGGAGAGCGGCATCTCCCCGAGCACGACCGCCGCCGAGATCGCCGGGTTGGTCAGCGCCGCCGCACTCGCCGCCGACGAGGACCGGCGCGCCGACGCGCTCGTCTACCTCGCGCTCGCCGACCGCTGGCAGTCCCACACCGAGGAGTGGATGGCGACCGACGAGGGCACCGACGTACACGAGACGACGCCGTACTACTTCCGCATCAACGACGACCGCGACCCGGACGACGGCGCGCTCCTGAACATCAACAACGGCGGGCCGACGATGGACGAGCGCAACGTCATCGACGCCGGGTTCCTCGAACTCGTCCGCCTCGGAGTCAAACCGTGGGACGACCCGACCGTCCGCACCTCCCTCGACGTCGTCGACGACACCATCCTCGTCGACACGCCCCACGGTCCCGCGTTCTACCGCTACAACGGCGACGGGTACGGCGAGCAGGGGCGGGACGACGACGGCTACCGCGAGGGCGCGCCGTGGTCGCTCGACCACGCCGGGCAGGGGCGGCTCTGGCCCATCTTCTCCGGCGAGCGCGGCGAGTACGAACTCCTCGCGGGCGGCGACGGCGCGTTCGCGCCCCGCAACCTGCTCTCGACCATGGCCGGGTTCGCCAACTCCGGGCGGATGATTCCCGAGCAGGTGTGGGACCGCTCGTACCCGACCGAGTTCGGCTGGGAGTTCGGCGAGGGGACCGGGTCGGCGACGCCGCTGTCCTGGAGCATGGCGCAGTTCGTCCGCCTCGCGCACGGCATCGACGCCGGCGAACCGGTCGAGACGCCCGCCGTCGTCCGCGACCGCTACGTCGAGGGGTCGGTTCCCGAGGGGCCGGACCTCTCCGTCGAGTTCCCGCCGACCGTCGTCGGCGAGCGCACCGTCACCGTCTCCGGGACGACCGACGGCGCGGAGGTCGTCGTGAAGACCGGCGAGGAGACCGTCCGGCGGTCGGGCGGCGAGTTCGGCGTCGACATCGCGGTCGGCGACGGCGAGACGACCGTGACGGTCGTCGCCGCGACCGACGGCGAGGACGTGAACAGCGTCGGGACGACGGTCCGCCGGAGCACCGTCGCGTACGTCGACGTCGGCGACCCCATCGCCGAGTTCGACGACGAGACGGGCGACGACCACGGTCCCGGGTCCTACGTCTACCCCGAGTCCGGCGAGTTCGAGGACGGGGTCTTCGACATCGAGACGTTCGGCGTCTACGAGACGAGCGACCGCTACCAGTTCCTCGTCCGACTGGCCGGCCCGCTGACGAACCCCTGGGGCGGCAACGAGATAGCGCTCCAGTCGTTCCAGTTCTACGTCCGCCACCCCGACCGGTCCGGGGGGACGACGGAACCGCGCGAGGGCGTCAACGCCACCTTCGAGTCGCCGTACCACTATCGAGTCTTCGCCGAGGGGTTCGCCCCGCCGCGGGTCACGGCCGCCGACGGCAGCGAGGTGACCCGCGACGTGTCGCTGACGGGCTATCGGTCCATCGACGCCGTGAAGATAGACGTACCGAAGTCCGCGCTCGGGGACCTCGCCGACGCGGAGATAGCGCCCCTGCTGCTCGGCCAGGAGGGTTCGGGTCCCGGTCGCGTCCGACCGGTGCTCGCCGACGCCACCGACTACCGGTTCGGCGGCGGCCGCGACGACGACGCGGACCCGAACGTCATCGACCTCGTGACCCCCGAGGGCGTCAGCCAGTCCGAGGCGCTGTCGTACTCGGCGACGGAGCGCGCGACCATCCCCTACGTCCCGCTCTGAGGGGTCGAGGCGACCGTTCGCCGCCGGACGAGGCGCGGACCCGCCGCGGCGGTCAGGCGCGGTCGTCCCGGAGCGCGGTGGCGACCTTCTCGATGGGCGTCGGGGGCCGGCCCCCTCCGTCGCGTTCGGCGAGTTGCGTCCGGCAGGACGCGCCGGGCGCGACCACCGTCGCGGCGTCGCTCTCTCCCACCTTCTCGAAGAGGATGCGACCGATGGCCCGCGAGAGGTCGTCGTTCTCGGCGCGGTAGCCGAAGCTGCCGGCCATGCCGCAACAGCCCGAGTCGAGGGGGTCGACCGCGTAGCCCGCGCGACGGAGGACGCCGACCGCGTGGTGGTCCCGGCCCAGCGCCTTCTGGTTGCAGTGGCCGTGGTAGGCGAGCGACTCGTCGGGGTCGCCGAACGCGAGGTCGTCGTCCAGTCGCCTCCGGTCGAGGAACTCGCAGACGCCGAACGCGGCGTCGGCGACGCGCTCGACCGCCGCGCCGGAGAGCAGGTCGCGGTACTCGTCCTGGAAGACGGCGGCGTCGGAGGGTTCGACGAAGACGACCGACCAGCCGTCGGCGATGCGCGGGGCGAGCGCCGCGACGTTCGTCTCGGCGCGCTCGCGGGCCAGGTCGAGGAAGCCCTCGGAGTAGGCGGCCCGGCCGCTCGGCGCGAGGTCGTCGGGCACCCGCACGTGGACGCCCGCGGCCTCCAGCACGCGGACGGCCGCCTTGCCGGGGCCGGGATAGCTGTAGTTCGTGTAGGTGTCGGGGAACAGCAGGACGCGCTCGTCGGCCTCGCTCGCGGGGACGCGGGGGCCGCGGGCGTCGAACCAGTCGGTCAGCGTCTCGCGCCGGAAGCGGGGGAGGTCGCGGCTCGACGCGACGCCGAACCGTTCCCCGAGGCGGTCGGACCCGGGCAGGCGGGCGAGCCAGTTCGAGACGGGGGCGAGCGCGCTCCCGATGGCGGCGAGGCGGTCCGCGTTCGCGAACGCGCGCTCGCGGAGGCCGGCCCCGTTGCGACGGTGGTGTTCGTGTTTGACCTCGGCCTTCAGCTTCGCGAGGTCGACGCCGGTCGGGCAGTCGCTCGCACATCCCTTGCAGCCGAGACAGAGGTCGAGCACCTCGCGCTGGAAGCGCTCCGTGAACAGTTCGTCGGCGGGGAGGTCGCCGCCGATGGCCGCCCTGAGCAGGTTCGCCCGGCCGCGCGTGGTCGTCATCTCGTCTCGCATGCCACGGTAGGAGGGACACATCGTCTCGCTGTCGGTCTGTCGGCAGGTGCCACAGCCGTTGCAGAGTTCGACGAGGTGCGAGAAGCCGCCCTCGTCGGAGAAGTCCTGGACCGTCCCGGGTTCGAGCGACGAGTACTCGGGACCGTACCGCAGGTGCTCGCGCATGTCTGTCGGCCCCTCCGCGTCGTCGCGGAAGACCACCTTCCCGGGGTTCAGCCGCCAGTCCGGGTCGAACGCCGACTTCAGTTCCTTGAACGCCGACCACAGCTCCGGGCCGTACAGCTTCGGGTTGAACTCGGTGCGGGCGAGGCCGTCGCCGTGCTCGCCGGAGAACGCGCCGCGGTGCTCCAGCACCAGCGAGGTGACGTCCTCCGCGATGGCGTGCATCGTCTCCACGCCCGCCTCCTCCTTGAGGCTCAGCACGGGCCGGATGTGCAGGGTTCCGCTGCCGGCGTGGGCGAAGAAGGCGGCCGAGGTGCCGTGGTCGTCCAGTATCGCCCGGAACTCGCGGGCGTAGTCGGCGAGTTCGTCGGGCGGGACGGAGGCGTCCTCGATGAAAGGGTACGGCTTCGGGTCGCCCTCCATGCTCATCAGCAGCGGGATGGCGGCCTTCCGGAGCTTCCAGAGCTTCGCCTGCTCGTCGGGGTCGTACGCCGTCAGGGCGTCGAACGCCGGTCCGTCGTCGAGCAGTCGCGCGTTCGCCCCCGCGACGGCGTCGGCGAAGTCGTCGTGCAGTTCGGAGTCGAACTCCACCATCAGGACCGCCGCGGCGTCCGCGGGAATCGGCTCGGCGTAGGCGGCGTACTCCGTCGACTCGCTGGCCAGCCGGACCACCTCGTCGTCCATCAGTTCGACGGCGCTGGGGTTCAGGTCGAGCGCCTCGGGCACGGCTTCGAGCGCGTCGAGCAGGTCGTCGTAGCAGTACACCGCGAGCGCCGTCTCCTCCGGGCGCGTGACGAGGTCGAGCGTCGCCGCGACGACGACGCCCAGCGTCCCCTCCGCGCCGACGAACAGCTTCGAGAGGTCGATACAGCGTTCACCGTCCTCGCGCTCGTAGACGACCTTCTGGAGGTTGTAGCCGGAGACGCTGCGCTTGAGTTCGGGATACCGGCGGTCTATCTCCTCGCGGTTGTCCTCGACGAGCGCCCGGACCGTCCGGTAGAGGTCGGCCTCGCGGTCGTCCCTCCCGACGATCTCCTCCCACTCCGCCGAGTCGAGGACGACCTCGCGGGTGGAGATCAGCGACCCGTCGGCGAGCACCACGTCGAGGCCGGCGACGTAGGCGTCGGTGATGCCGTACCGGACCGAGTGTGCGCCCGTCGAGTTGTTGCCGATACCGCCGCCGACTGTCGCGCGGTTCGAGGAGGCGGGGTCGGGCGCGAACTTCAGTCCCCACCGCGCGAGGTGGTCATCCAGGTCGTCCTGGACGACGCCCGGTTCGACCACCGCGCGGCGGGCGTCGGGGTCGACGTCGCGGATGGCGTCCATGTGGCGCGAGCAGTCGAGGACGACGCAGCCGGGACCGACCGCCTGTCCCGCGAGCGACGACCCCGCGCCGCGGGGCAGCACCGGGGCGTCGTGGTCGGCCGCGACGCGCACGGCGGCCTGCACGTCCGCGGCGTTCCGGGGGAAGACGACGCCCGCCGGTCGCGCCTGGTAGACGCTCCCGTCGGTCGCGTACAGCACCTGGGTGTACTCGTCGAACCGTACCTCGCCGTCGACGGCGTCGCGCAGGTCGGCCGCGAGTTCGGGCGACTCGTCCGGCTGGTCGTGGCCCAGCGAGTCGCGGTACCGCTCGAAGTCGGGGGCGTCGTCCGGGGTGGCCATGCCAGTGAGAAACAGGCACGAGACAATAAAACCGGGGCCGGACGCGACGGCTACTTCCACTTGATGGAGCAGCCCCGCGACGGCAGGAATTCCAGGTCGACGTCCTCGCCGGCGAGCACGGCGTCGATGGCGTCGCGGACGTAGAACTCGGTGGGTTCGTCGTCGGGGTTGAGCGCGTCGTCCAGCCGACCGTGGTACGCCAGCGTGAACGTGTCGCCCTCGTTCCGGAGCAGGAACGGGTCGGGGGTGCAGACCGCGCCGTACGCCTCCGCGGCCGTCTGGCTCTCGTCCCGCAGGTAGGCGTCGTACCGGATGCGACCCTCCTCGACCCACTCGACCATCGTCTCGAAGGAGTCCTCGGGGTACTCCTCGGCGTCGTTGGGGTTGACGCCGACGACCGCGACGTCGTCGTACTCGTCGGCGATGGCGTTCAGTAGGCCCATCTTCGCCTGGGCGTACGGGCAGTGGTTGCAGGTGAACACGAGCAGGACCGCGTCGTGGTCCGCGAAGTCCGCGAGGGTGTACGTCTCCCCGTCGGTTCCCGGAAGCTCGACGTTCGGTACCGGCTCGCCGCGTTCGAGGGTCTCCTCGGACTCTTTTGCGACCATGTCCGTCGCTTCGGCCGCCGACACCAAAGAAGTTCGCCGCCGGAGATGTCGGCGGCGAGACGGGAGGGAAACACTAACGACCCGACCGGGCGTGGGGCCGGGTGTGAGCGAAGTTACCGCGGTTCGGACGAAAACGGGGGACGGAGCGTGACGAACACCGCCGAGCGGGTCGTCGACACCCTCGAGACGCTGGGCGTCGAGTACGTCTTCGGCTACCCCGGCGGTCGCGTCATCGAACTGCTGGACGAACTGCCCGAGTCGGACGTGTCGGTCGTCCGACCCCGCGACGAGCGTGAGGGCAGCGTCATGGCCGAGATGTACGGCCGCCTCCACGGCGAGCCCGCGGTGCTCGCCGGGCAGGGCCCCTGGATAGGGAGCCTCGGCACCATCGGCCAGATGGAGGCCCGCCTCGCGTCGTCGCCGATGGTCGTCCTGACGGAGGCGAGCGAGCGCGGCGACTACTCGACGCTCGCGCCGTACCAGCAGTCGCGCGGCGACTACGGCGGTCTCGACCTCCCGAAGATCCTGGACGGCGTGACGAAGGAACACTGGTTCCCGCGGTCGCCGACCGAGACGCTGCGGAGCGTCCAGCTGGCGTTCAAGCACTCGACGGCGGGCCGCCCCGGCCCCACGGCGGTCATCTTCGACGGCGACGCCATCACCGAGGAGGTTCCGTCGGACCCGATTCCGCCGGTCTGGAACGCCGACGAGCAGGTGCGAAACTGGGAGTCGAAACCCACCGACCGCGACGTCGACGCGGCGGTCGCGGCGCTCGCCGACGCCGACCGCCCCGCGATAATCGCGGGCAACGGCGTTCACGCCGCCGGGGCCTACGACGACCTCGAAGCGGTCGCGGAGACGTACGACGCCGCGGTCGCCACGTCGTATCTCGGGAAGTCGACGTTCCCCGAGACCCACGACCTCGCGGCGGGCGTCATCGGCTCGTTCGGCCACGAGGGCGCGAACCGGGTGGTCAGCGAGGCCGACGCGCTGCTCGTCGTCGGCTGTCGGATGAACCCGATGGACACCAACTGGCAGGCCCCGAACTTCATCCGACCGGACGAACAGACCATCGTCCACGCCGACGTCGACACGCGCAACGCGGGTTGGGTGTACCCGGCGGACGTCGGCCTCGTCGGCGACGCGAAGGAGAGCCTGCGGGCGCTCGTCGACGCGGCTGGCGCGGCGGACGCCGGCAACGACTGGGCGCGCGACCGGGCGGCGACGGCCCGCGAGTCGTTCCACGCGCCGAACTGCGAGAGCGACGCCGCGCCCATCAAGCCCCAGCGCGCGGTGAAGGAGATCGAGGCGGTCGTCGACGAGGACACCATCGTCACGGCCGACTCCGGAAACAACCGCTTCTGGCTGCTGAACTACCTCCAGACCCCCGCCACGCGCACGTACTTCGGTTCGGGCGGCGTCGGCGGGATGGGGTGGGCGACCCCGGCCGCCGTCAGCGCCGCCATCTCGACCGACAAGGACGTCGTCGGCGTCGCGGGCGACGGCGGGTTCACGATGACGATGACGAGCGTCGAGGTCGCCGTCGAACAGGGCGTCGCGCCCACGTTCGTCGTGCTCAACGACACCAGCCTCGGGATGGTCCGCCAGATGCAGGAGGGCGAGGACGACATCGCCGGCGTGGAGTTCCACGACACCGACTTCGTGACGGTCGCGGAGGGGTTCGGCGCGGACGGTACCCGCGCCGTCTCGCCCGACGAACTCGCCGACGCGCTCGCGGCGGGCCGGGAGAGCGAGGTACCGTTCGTCGTCGACGCGCGCATCGACCGCGAGGAGGAGATGGCCGAGCAGTTGCAGTCGTCGTTCTACGAGGCGGTCGGCGGACTACACGAGTAGCGGGGCCAGTCGCCCGCCTCGCCCTCGCCCGCAGGCGTCGCTCCTCGTGCCGGGGCCGCCGCTGGCCGGAACCGTGAGGGGGCGAGATTCGGGACCGTCTCAGGCGCTACAGATGCTGTGGAGGTCGTCCAGCGACTCTATCTCCCAGGTGGGCCAGACGTTGAGGTCCCAGTCGCGGCGGTGGGGGCGACGGATGAACGCCGAGTCGATGCCGGCGTTCTCGGCGGCCCTGACGTCCGACTCGTTGTCGCCGACGAACAGCGCGGAGTCCGCGTCGAGGTCGGCCAGCGCGCAGTCGATGTAGTAGGAGTTCGGCTTCCGGCGGTCGAGGCTCTCGACGGTCGCCTCGCGGCCGTAGGCCGTGCCGAACATGCTCGTGTAGTCGAAGTGGTCGAGGAGGAAGTCGACCGTCTGCTGCTGGTTCGAACTGACGATTCCCATCGCGGCGTCGAGGTCGGCCAGCGTGTCGATGTCTCCGTAGGGTGTCTTCCGTCCCGCGCGGGCCTCCTCCTGCTGGGCCAGCGAGGACGTGCGGTCGAGGGTGCGCCAGAACGTCTCCCGGTCGAGGTCGTACTCGTCGCAGACGACGTCGACCTGTCTGGGGGTCGTTCCGACGGTCATGTTCTCTACGTGGTCGGGGTCCGGGTCGGTCACACCGAACTGCGCGAACGTCTCCTGCGTGGCTTCACGCAGGACGTCGAAGCTGGTTCGACCGACGAGGACACCGTCGTTGTCGAAGACGACGGTATCGTAGCTCATATTACGTGGAGGAGTGTCGGGGTGATAAGCTTTTCAGTCCGCTCGCGGAAGACCGCGAATTACTTGACGCGTCCGCCCCTCGTTCGACCGATGGATTCGGAGCTACCGTCGCCAGCCCACCTCATTGCGGCCCACCTCGCCGTCGTCGTCGCGGTCATCCACCTCACGCTGGGCATCTTCAACTGGGTCCGATGGGCGAGCGCCGGCTTCCTCGTTCCGCGCGACCTACGATGGCCGCTGTTCGTCGTCTCCGGCCTCGCGCTGGTCGCCGGCCTCCTGCTCGCCGCGCAGGGCCGACATCGCCGTCCCCTGTATCTCGGCGGCATCCTCCTGATGGTCGGGTACGTCGTCGGCTACTTCGGGTGGCATCTCGGCGGTCACCGACCGCTACTCGTCGTCGGGTCCGGCATGGACCACCGCGGCCCACTCGTCCCCTTCCTGCTGGACCACCTCTTCGCCGGACCGGTCGAGTTCCTCGCCATCGCGTCGGAGGTCGCGCTAGCGGTGGTCCTCTCGTACCTCCTCGTCGCGGAGTCGACGTAGCCGCGACCGACCGCTACACCTCGGCCATCACGTCGTCCGCGAACTCCTCCAAGACCGTCCGGACGTCGCGGTCGGTTCCCCGGACGGTGACGGCCAGGTGGTCGACGCCGCGCTCGGCGAGCGCCCGGAAGTGGTCCACGAACCACTCGCTCCCCGCGGCGAACCCCTGATGGACGTGGTCCATCCCGGCGGCGGGGTCGGCTCGCAGGTCGACGCGCATCGCCTGGGCGAACGGCTTCTCCCCGTCGGTCGCCGCCCGCCAGTCCGCGATGACGCTCTCGACCGTGTTCAGCGGTAGCTGGTAGTGGAGCCAGCCGTCGCCGTGCTCGCCGATCCACTCGACCGACTGGCGGGCGTTGCCGGTGACGAGCAGCGGCAGCGTCTCAGTCGTCGGCTTCGGCACCACGTCGAGTCGCCCGTCCATCGTCCCGAACGACGAGTCCACTTCGGGGAACTCCTCGGACCAGACCGTCCGGAGGACGCGGACGCTCTCGCGGAACAGTTCGCCGCGCTCGTCCTGCTCGACGCCGAACGCGGGGAACTCGGGCGGCCGGTCCCCGCTGGCCACCCCGAGGACCAGTCGTCCGTCCGAGAGCCTGTCGACCGACGCCGCCGACTTCGCGACGTGGAGGGGGTGGCGCAGCGGGAGGACGACGCTGCCGGTCGCGAGCGCGACGTCGTCGGTGTGGGCGGCGACGTGCGAGAGGTAGACCCAGGGGTCGTACACCTGCCCGGCGTCGCCGAACTTCGGCCAGTAGGTCGGGACGTCGCGGAACCAGAGCGCGTCGAACCCCAGTTCGCCGGCGTACCGCGCCAGTTCGACCTGGTCCTCCATCGGCGGTACGTCCTGCGTCGAGGACGTGATGGGGAAGAACAGACCGACGGAGAGGTCGCCGTCGAACAGCCGCCGGAAGCCGCGGTTCTCGTGGTCGAGCATTGCCGACGGTACGGACGCCGCCGGGGAGAAACCAGCGGCTTCGGCGACGGTCGCCCCAGACCGGGCGAGCCGTATTGTACACATTTTTTAACACGCCGGACGGACTTCAGGTCGTCATGACCGACACCGAAACGGTGCTGGTGACGGGCGGGACAGGCTTCATCGGGTCGTACGTGGCCGAGGAGTTCCTCGACCGGGGCCACGACGTGGTCGCCTACGACCTCTCGACGGACGCGCGAATCCTCGAAAAGCTCGGGGTCGCGGACGACGTCGAGGTGCGACGCGGCGACATCAGCGACCCGACGGACGTGTTCCGGGCCGTCAGGGAGACGGGCGCGACCCGCATCGTCCACCTCGCGGCGCTGTTGACCAACACCGCCCGCGAGAACCCCCGGTCGGCCATCGACGTGAACGTCCAGGGGACGAACAACGTCTTCGAGGCGGCGCGCACCCTGGACGACCAGGTCGAGCGCGTCGCGTGGGCCTCCTCGGCCGCCGCGTTCGCGCCGCCTGCGAACTACGACGACGACTGGGTGACCGAGGACGACCTCGTCTACCCCGACACGCTGTACGGCGCGACGAAGGAGTTCAACGAACACCAGGCGAAGGTGTACTTCGAGGACCACGACGTGAGCCACGTCGCCCTGCGCCCCACCGTCGCCTACGGCCCGTACCGCGAGACCGGCGGGTCGGCGTTCCTCGCCAACATCGTCGAGAAGCCCGCGCTCGGCGAGCCGTTCAGCGTCGAGTACGGCGACCAGGTCATCGACTGGCAGCACGTCGAGGACATCGCGCAGGCGTTCCGCCTCGCGGCGTTCACGCCCGACGACGACCTGAGCCGGCGCGTCTACAACGTCCGCGGCACCGTGGCCACCATCCGCGAGGCGGCCGAGACTGTCCGCGGCATCGTCCCCGACGCCGACCTCGACGTGAGCGACGAGGGCGAACTGCCGTGGACCCAGAAGCTCGACATGACGGCCATCCAGGAGGACATGGGCTACGAGCCGGAGTACGACCTCGAGAGCGGTTTCCGGAAGTACATCGACGTCCTGCGCGAGGAACACGGGCTGGAACCGCTCGGGTAGCGCCACGACGCCAGACCTTTATCGCGACCGGTGCTTTCGTCGCCCGTGAGCAGCGACCAGCGAGCGGCCGACGCGCCGGGAGGCGGTCCGTCGGCAGACGGCGGGCGGAATCAGGCGTCGGTCGACGCCGACCCCGAACCGGACATCGACGACGTGTTCGACGAACTCGCACAGCTGGAGGAGCTCGTCGACGCCGACGAGGAACTGCAGCAGGTCCGGGAGACGATGCGGGTGCTCCGCCGGGCGCGCCCTCGCGGCACCATCGGTCGACTCAGGGACACCTTCGACTCCCGCGACGTCGGCGAGGCGATGGTCGGGAGCTTCGTCTTCGGCGTCCCGATGGTCGTCGAGGACGGGACGCTGACCATCGGACGGTTCATCGGCCGACAGCCGCCGCTGCTCGCGCTGACGGTCGCGTTCGGCGTCACGCTCGTGCTCGGCATCCTCCACGCCGTCGAGTTCCGACGGTTTCCGGAGGACCTGATACTCGGCGTCGTCCCCGTTCGGCTGGTCAGCATCCTGCTCGTCTCCGGCGGGATGGCGCTCGGGTTGATGACCCTCTGGGGTCGCGTCGAGTGGTCGACGCCCTGGATAGCGGCCGGGCAGGTGACGGTGACCGCCATCGTCATGGCGGTCGGCGCGTCGCTCGGAGACGTGTTACCGGGAACCTGAGCCCGCGCTCGCCACGAAGACGGTCGCGTCGTACCCCTCCTGTTCGGTATCGCCGTACCAGTCGAACGTCTCGACCGACAGCCCCAGCACCTCAAGCGCGCCGACCACGACCGCCCGGTCGTAGTCCGTCAGGTCGTGGACGTCGGCGAAGACGTCGCCGTCGGGCGTGACTACGAGCGAGTCCCAGCGGACCCGCCGGTCGCCGAACGGACGTTTCTGGACGAGGCGGGCGTACGTTCCCTCCGGTCGGTCGTACGTGTACAGTTGCAGCGCCGTCGGCTCCGGCGGTCGCTCGCCCATCGTGTCGAAGACCAGGAGGCCGTCGTCGGCCAGCGCGTCGGCGAGCGACCGCAGGCTCGGCGCGAACGCCTCCGGCGGGAGGTGGTCGACGACGGTGAACGGGAGGAAGACGAGGTCGAACCCGTCGTCGACCGGCAGGTCCGGCAGCCGACCGACGCGGAACTCCGCGTCGGACTTCGTCCGCGCGCGCTCGACCATCGCCTCGTAGCGGTCCACGCCCGTCACCTCGAACCCGCGCTCGCGGAGTCGCGTGGCGTGCTCGCCGGTGCCACAGCCGACGACCAGCGCGCGGTCGCCGCCGTTCCCCTCGGCTTCGAACTGTTCGACGACGAACTCGACCTCCGCGTCGTACTCCTTGTCGGCGTACAGCGCGTCGTACACGTCCGGACGGTCGGCGTAGAGTGCTTCGCTCACGCTCCTCTCCTTCGTGACAGGCCGCGATAAAGATGGACAGTCGAACAGGTCGGTCTGCCGTTCTCCGCTCACTCGTCGTCTTCCGGCGGCAACAGCGTGGAGACGCGCGCGTTCTCCTTCAGCCGGAGGCCGCCCGGGGGGACCGCGAGCGGGACGCGGTCCAGCGACGTCACCCGGAGGCTCGGGTGGAACGCGCCGCGGGCGAGCAGTTCGTCCCGCGTCTGGACCTGCAGCGGACGGTCCACCCGCAGGCTCTCGTTGTACTCGACGAGATACTGACCGCCGTCGAGACGCCACCACTGGTAGTCGTCGTCCTCGTTTCGCCACTGCTTCTCGTGGGGCGAGAGGGTCGCGTCCTCGAGTTCTCCGCCGCCGAAGTCGACGCGGCCGGCGTCGTCGACGACGTAGACCTCGTTCACCGTGAGGTCGAGGCCGCGTTCGGTCACCTGCGTCTCGTCGTGGAGCAGGCCGTCGACGAGGCTCGTCAGGTCGCTCGGTCGCATACCTGGTACGGCGGGAGCCACGGTGAAAAGCCTCTCCCCTCTCTGTGGCTCGTGTCAGTCGCTCGTCTGGCTGTACCGCTCGACCCACTCCTGGAGCGTGATGCCCATCGCGGACTGGGTGATGGCGTTCGAACTCGCGGAATTGGCGCTCTTGACGAGTTCCGCCTCCAGGGTGCGCTTGGGCACCTCTCCGAGGAAGTGGGGGATGGCGCGCTGGACGGCGAGCGGACAGCCGACCTCGTGGGCGAGCGCGTACCCCGACAGCGAGTGCGGCACCTCCTCCGTGGCGTACGTCGGGTCCGGGTCGAGCAGCGTCTCGTCGTCGACGTGGTCGACGTACTCGTAGCACTTCCCGACGTCGTGGAGCAGGCAGGCGGCGACGACCACGTCCTCGTCCGGGTCGGCGCCGTGGAACTCGCGCTGCTCCTCGGCGCTGCGCTGGGCGATGCGGGTGACCCCGCGGACGTGCTCGACGTTCGTAACCTCGTGGATGTTCCAGGCGTAGGGAACGTCCCGGATATCCCGCCAGCCGCCGCGTTCGAGGCCGAGAACCCACGCCTCGACCACCTTCTCGCGGAGGTCGTCGTCCTCGATGTCGTCCAGTTCCGGAAACGCCTCTCGAACCTGCGTCTCGTAGTCCGGGTCGCCGTTCATGCTCGTCCGGTCGGCGCGCTGGTACGTAATGGTTCGTGACTTACCGCCCGCGCAGGCCGGTTCCGCTCCCGACGTCGGCACCGGACGGCGTCGAAGAGGCGTCCGCGACGCTCCGGCCGGCGGGTTCGTCGACTCCGTCGCTCGGTCCCCCGGCCTCCCGCGTTCACCCGCCGACGTCGACCGGGACCCCTCGCTGTCGCGGCCAGCACTCACTTGCGCGGCCGGGCCCACCTCTCCAAGCGTGAAAACCGTATTCCACCTCATCGCGGGCGACGAGGACCAGCAGAAGACCGGCCTGACCATCGCGGAGAACCTCTCGAAGGACGAGACGGTCGACGTGGACGACATCGCGGTCGTCGCGCAGGCGAACGGCATCGGGCCGCTGACGAAGGGCGGCACGCACAGCGACGTGGTCGAGTCGCTGCTGGACGCGGGCATCTCGTTCAAGGCGTGTGGCAACACGCTCGACCTCGAGGACCTGGAGGAGTCCGACCTCGTCGACGGCGTCGAGACCGTCTCCTCGGGCGCGGCCGAACTGACGCGACTCCAGGACGACGGTTACGCCTACGTCCGTCCGTAACGGGACTCCCGACTCTCCTTTTCGGGCGGCGGCGCCGACCGACGGTCGCCGTCGCGCCGGGCCGCGGGGACGCCTGCGACGAGCGGCGACTACTCGGCCGTATCGTCTTTCACCAGGCGCTCCCGGCCGATGAACCGCGGTCGCTCGTCGACGGCGAGGAAATCGTCCACGTCCTCGCGGGCCTCCTTCGCCTTCCCCTTGTCGGGGTCGTAGTCCCGCGAGCCCTCGCTGCCCAGCGCGTCGTACAGTTTGTCGAGGTCGTCGAAGTACAGTTCGGCGACGCCGTCGAACTCGGCGTTCTCGGGGTCGGTAGGGAGGACGGTCGCGTACCGGACGACGCCGTCTATCTCGCGGGCGATAGGAGTGTGTTCGTTCTGCCAGTGGTCGACGAACTCCTCGTGGGTCATGTCCTCCTGTCGAACGAGGAACGCAGAGTGCTTGTAGAGGCCGTCGGTGTCGCCGTCGACCTCGTCCTTCTGGACGATCTCCTCGCCGATGAACCGGGGGCGACGCTCCACGTCGAGGAAGTTGTCCACGTCCTCGCGGGCCTTCGCCGCGACCTCCTTCGTCGGGTCGTAGTCCCGCGACCCCGGCGACCCGAGCGCGTCGTGGAGGTCCGCGAGGTCCTCGAAGTAGAGTTCCGCCAGTCCGTCGAACTCGGCGTTCTCGGGGTCGGTGGGGAGGACGGTCTGGTACCGGACGACACCCTCGATGTCGCGGGCGATAGGAGTGTGTTCGTTCTGCCAGTAGTCGACGAACTCCTCGTGGCTCGTCCCTTCCTGCCGGACGAGCAGGGCGACGTGCTTGTACATGGTTGCAGTGTCAGTCGGAATGATCATAAAACCACACGGAGACGGCTCCGCCGCCCGACGCCACCGCGAAATCCCCGGACGAACGACGCGAACGCCGCGATTCGAAGGGGCGAGCGCGACCGGAACGAGTCGATACGGGGAGAAACGAGCGCGTGAATCCGCGAGTGGCTTTATCTGTACGGACGACCAAGCTGTACGTATGCGTTTTCACCGCTTCAAACGCGCAGCGAACCGCGCTCGCCACGCCGCCATCGGTGGAGCAATCGGCGCCGCCGTCGGTGGCCTGTTCAGTCGAAACGCCGCGAGCACCGGCGGCGCCATCGGCGCCTTCGTCGGCGCCGTGGTCGGCGAGACGCGAACGACGGCCCAGTCCAAGCTCGAACAGGTGAGAGAGCAGCCCACACTCGAACGGGTGAGAGAACGCACGAAGTAACCGCCGTTCGACCGTTCCGGACGCCGGGCGTTCGGGGACTCTCCGGGGGTCCCGTAGCCGACGTACCGGCAGTCGCCGACGTTCCGGCGTCCGAACCCTTCCGGGTGAGAACTACCGCCGTCGAGAAGTATCACCTACTTTCATTACTCGCCTCGGAGTAGCGCCGGACATGGGATTCTACCAGCGTGACTTCATGGAGGGTACGCGCGGGACGATGGGCGTCGACTGGGAGGAACGGATAAACTTCCAGCGCCTGCGCGAACGACGCAAGGAGCGCGCCCTGGCGAAGATGCGCGAGCAGGGTCTGGGAAGCATGCTTCTCATCAACGACCCGAACGTCCGCTACGTGACGGGGCTGGCCATGACCGGCGGGTCCGGCGCGGACCACTACACGCTGCTCACGGAGGACGGCGACGTCGTCCACTGGGACACCGCCGACCACGCGAGCAACCAGCGGTTCAACTGTCCGTGGCTGGACGACGTCCGGTACGCCGCGCCGGGCCTCGGCAACGTTCCACGCGCGTCCGGGCGAGACTCGGCCAGGGACTGGCTGAAGGGCAAGATGGCCGACCTCGTCGTGGGGGCGATGGAGGAGTACGGCGTTCACAAGGAGCCGATGGGCATCGACGTGGGCAACGCCCACCTCGTCTCGAAGTTCGAGGAGCGCGGCGTCGACGTCCGCCCGGGCGAGTGCGCGCAGGCGATGGAGGACGCCCGGAAGGTCAAGACCCAGGACGAGATAGAGTGCCTGCGGATGGTCGCCGCCATCTGCGAGGCCGGCTTCCAGGCCATCACCGAGAGCGCGAAACCCGGCAAGCGCGAGTCGGAAATCTGGGGCGACGCGACGAGGGAACTCTGGCGGCTCGGCGCGATGGTCCAGGGCGGCTATCTCACCTCCGGGCCGAACACCTGGCCGAAACATCAGGCCAACACGACCGACCGCATCGTCCGCCCCGGCGACCTCGTCTACGCCGACTTCTACAACATCGGCTTCATGGGCTATCGCTCCTGTTACTACCGCACCTTCTCGGTCGGCGAGCCGACCCGGGCGCAGCGGGACGCCTACGAGACGGCCCGGGACAACCTCTACGATGTGCTCGAACGCATCGAACCCGGCGCGACCACGGACGAGATAGCGAAGGGCTTCCCGGACATGGAGGGCGAGCACGCCGACTGGTACGACGCCGACGAGCACTGGCAGATGACGACCAACCACTGGGCGCACGGCCTCGGCCTGCAACTGTACGAGGTGCCGCTGATATGGCGCGGTCTCTCGCCCGACCACCCCATCGAGATAGAGGAGGGGATGACCATGGCCGTCGAGACGATGGAACCCGCCGAGAACCAGGGGGTCCGCGTCGAGGAGATGGTCGTCGTCCGCGAGAACGGCGTCGAGATCCTGAGCCAGTGGCCCGTCGAGGAGATAACGCGCATCGACCACTGACCGCGAGGACGAGACGGGCTACTTCCGCACCGTCATGACCGGGACCGGCGACGACCGGAGCACCTTCTCGGTCACGCCGCCGAGGAGGATGCGGTCGACCTCGCGTCGCCCGGTGGTCCCCATCACCACGAGGTCCACGTCGTTCTCCTCGGCGTAGGCGTCGATGGTCCGTGCGGGGTCGCCGCGTTCGACGCGCTCCACCACGCGCTCGACGCCGCCGTCCGCGGCCGTCTCGGCGGCGTTCGAGACCGTCTCCTCGGCCGCCTCGCGGAGGTCCGCGTCCGAGACCTGCGAGCGAACGTCGAGGCCGAGCGACGGCTCCCCGACCACCGAGAGGACGTGGAGGGTCGCGTCGAGTTCGGCCGCGAGGTCGGTCGCTTGCCCCACCGCCCGCGTCGCGGCCTCGCTCCCGTCGGTCGGAAGCAGGACGTTCTCGTAGGGGAACGAGGTCCGAGCCTCCTCCATCCGGACCGTGAGGACCGGAACGGGCGAGAGCCGGACCACCTTCTCGGTCACGCTCCCGAGGAGGTACCGGGACAGGCCGCTGCGGCCGTGCGTGGGCATCACCACGAGGTCGAAGTTCTGGGATTCGGCGTAGTCGGCGATGGTCGCGGCGGGGTCGCCCTGGAGCACCTCGGTCCGGCAGTCGATGCCGGCGTCGCGGAGGTCGGTCGCCACCTCCTCGACGACGCCTTCGCCCTCGTGCTCCAGCGCGTCCACGACGTCGGTCCCGACGACGGTCACGCTGTCGCGGTTGGTGTTCGCGACGTTCAGGACGTGGACCGTCGAACCGAACCGCTCCGCTATCTCCCGGGCGTGCTCCAGGGCGGTCGTCGCCCCGGCGCTCTCGTCCACCGGTACGAGGAGGTCGTCGTACATGGTTCCGTCGTCGGACGTTGACGCGGCTGGAGTAAGAGGTTTTCCCGGACCGTACTCGCGACGGCGAGTCGCCCGCACGCGTCCCATCAATCGTTAAGGTCCGCCCCTCCGACGGTTCGAGCATGCAACTCGGCACGGGACTGTTCACCTGCCAGCGCCGCCCGGACGACGACCGTTCGACGAGCGCCATCTACGACGAGATGCTGGAACTCGGCGAGGCCATCGACGACGTCGGCCTCGACAGCGCCTGGGTGTCCGAACACCACTTCGCGGAGGACGGCTACCTCCCCGCCACGATGCCGTCGCTGGGTGCGCTCGCGGCCCGTACCGACGACGTGGAAATCGGGACCTGCATCGCGCTCGCGCCGCTGTACGACCCGGTGCGTCTCGCGGAGGACGCCGCGACGGTCGACCTCCTCGCGAACGGTCGGCTCACGCTGGGGCTGGCCATCGGTTCGAACCCCGCGGAGTTCGAGGCGTTCGGCGTCCCGCGCGACGAGCGCGTCGAGCGCCTGCGGGACACGACGAACGTCCTGCGGGCCGCGTGGTCCGACGGTCCGCTCGACTACGACGCGGAGTTCCACGACGTGTCGCCGGACGTGACGGTGACGCCGAAGCCCGAGTCGGACGTGCCGGTGCTGTTCGGCGGGTCGGCGAAACCGGCGGTGCGGCGCGCGGCGCGGGAGGCCGACGCGTGGTGTGCGCCCTCCGCGCTCTCCGTCGAGGGCGTCCGCAAGCGCGTCGAGGACATCCGCGACGTCCGCGAACGGGAGGGTCTCGACGGCGACTTCGACGTGTACGTCCTCCAGCACGGGTTCGTCGGCGACTCCCGCGAGGACGCGTGGGAGACGATGAAGCCCGGCTACTTCTACATCCAGCGCCGCTACGCCGAAATCTTCTCCGGCGAGACGGTCGAGGAACTCGACGACGACCGCAAGCGGGAACTGCGAGAGCAGGCCATCTTCGGGACGCCCGAACAGGTCGCCGACGAACTCGACGCGTATCGCGAGGCCCTGGGCGACGACGTCCACTTCGTCTTCCGCACCTACCACCCCGGAATCGGCACCGAGGCGATGGTCGAGTGCATCGAGCGCCTCGGCGACGAGGTAGCGCCGCTGGTCCGCTGAGGCGTCTCGGCTCGCGTAGCAGTCCACCGTTTCCGCTGTCCGACGGCCTCTCCTACGGGTCACTCCGACTCTCGTTCGGCGGCCAGTCGCGCGGCGAGCGTCTGGGAGACGTCCGAGAGGTGGGCGGCACCCCAGAGGGCGACGACGACGCCGCCGACCGCGTCGAAGACGAGGTCGAGCATCGTGTTCCCGAGGCTGTACTGCGCCAGGACGCTCTCGGTGCCGGTCGACGACGCGAGGCCGTCGAGTGCGAACTCCAGCAGCTCCCAGAGGACGCCGAACGCGAGCGTGAAGAGGAGGATGAACGCGGCCACGAACTTCTGCGGGAGGTAGACGTCCTCGTAGTGGACGTCGAACGCCCGAACCGTCGTGTAGCCCGCCGCGGCGACCAGCGACGCCGACATGGCGTGGGTGAGCTGGTCCCACAGGCCGATGGACTGGTACAGGCCCACCGTCCCGATGGCGTGGAGGAAGACGGGGACGACGATCCACAGCAGCAGTCCGGTGTCGATGGGGAGGCGGTAGTTCCGTTCGAGCACCCCCGGCAGCTCCAGCAGGACGAGCGCGACGCCGGCGTTGACCACGATCCCCACGCTCGCTCGCGCGACGCCGACGAACAGGACGGCGACCAGCGCGAGCTGGAACGCGCGGACGAGTTGCTGCTGGCGGCGGTCCGACAGCCGGAGGCGACGCTCGGCCGACCGGTCCGACGTTCGTGGCGGTGGGGCTCGCTCGCGCGACTCGCCGGTGCGGAAGCCGAGACGCTGCGCGTCGACCCGTCGGAAGTAGGCGGCGAAGAGGACGCCGGCGACGACTCCCGCTCCGGTCGCCGCGGTCAGCGACCACATCACCTGGCGGAGTCCGGTGAGGTTCTGCGTGCCGAGCGTGAGGTCCGCGACCCACTGGACGACCGCCCACGCGCCGGCCGTCGCCATCGTCGTCGTGACCGCGAAGAGGACGGCGAATCCGGGCGACATCTCGACGGCGGTGAAGGCGTCGAACTCGACCACGATGGCGAGCGCCAGCGCGGGGACGACGAGGAACGTCGCGGCCGACCGGGGGAGGAGGCCGAGCGGCTGGCCGGCGAACGGGACGACGACGAAGGCGAGGACCTCCCAGGGGAGCGCGGCGGTCCACTCCCGGTACGCGACGCTCGGCACGACGACGACCGCGAGGGCCGCGACGCCGAACCCGGCCCAGAGGAGGTCACCGGCGCTGGCGCTCGCCAGGGTCGCGGCGGCGAGACAGGCGACCAGCAGCCACGCGGCGACCGCGTTCCGTCGCCGCGAGACGATGCCCTGGCCGGTTCTCGAAGACATGCGAACGCCTACGCGGGGCCGCCGTAAAACGGAGACGGCCCTGGCGGTGCGGGCGCGAAAGGAGGGTAACCGCGGAGAAATCGAGGCGAGACCTCAGACGAGCAGCTGGATGTCGGCGTCGGCCATGTGTTCGAGCGCGGTGGCCGCACCGACGTCGGAGACGACGCCGTCGTAGAGGTCGGCGTCGTCGTAGTCCATCAGGTCCATCGTCATCTGGCAGGCCTGGAGTTCGACGCCGCTCTCCAGCGAGACGTCGACGAGTTCCTCGACGGTCGCCGTCCCGTTCTCGTCTATCTTGCGCTCCATCATCCTCGTCGCCATGGCGTCCATGAACGGGAGCGCGGCGACCGCGTTCGGCATCGGCATGCTCGGGTTGCCCACCGCGCTGAGTTTGAGCTCCTTCGACTTCTCCTCGTGGAGGATGTCGAGTCCCCAGAACGTGTGGAAGACGACGACGTCCCAGCCGAAGGCCGCGGCGGTGCTGGCGAGGATGAGCGGCGGGTACGCCATGTCGAGCGTCCCCTTGGTGGCGATGATGGTCATCTTCTTCTGCCCCTCGCCCACCTCGCTCCTGAGGTCCGACAGCTCTCGTTCGAGTTCGTCTATCCGCTCCAGGAGGGCCGACTCGTCGATGGCGTCGGCGTCGCTACCGGGAGCGTCCGTCGATTCGTTCGGGTCTGGCGTGTCCGTGCTCATGGGCTCTCCGTCTTCCGGACGTAGTGGCGGTAGACGGTCTCGCCGCCCTCGTCGTTCTCCTCCTGGTCGAGGAGCTCGACGCCGTCGGTCGTGTTCGCCCAGCCCTCGATGTCGCTCAAGCTGCCGGAGTCCGTCGCGACGACCTCCAGCACTCCGTCCTCGTCGAGCGAGTCGATGGACTGCTTGGTCTTGACGACGGGCATCGGGCAGCCGAGTCCTTTCACGTCGAGCGTCTCCGTGACGTTGAATTCCGTACTCATTGTTGGTAATCACCCGTGGTTCGTATTGGGCTTATCGAACAATACCGCTTCTTCGGTTAAAAGTGTGTTGGTTCGTGGGTCCAACGCGAAATACCATCTCCGATGACGCAGGCGGCCCCCTCAGCGGCCGCCCGAGAGAGTGGCCGGAGCGCGTCTACGCGTGGGATTCGAATAAGAGAAGACGTCGAGGGAGAAGAGGACGCCGATATCCACCAAGAGTATTGTATGTATTGCAAAATACTATGCAAACCCTTATGTGTCTCCGTCCGGTAGATGGAAGTGCACATGAACGAACCTGAGTTTCCGACCCCGGACGTCGAGGTCGAGTCGATCACGCCCGAGCAGCTGAAGTCCCGCATCGACGCGGGCGAGGACGTGACGCTCTTCGACGTTCGAGCGGAAAACGAGCACGAGGAATGGAAGATAGAGGGGGAGAACGTCGAGACGGTCAACGTTCCGTACTTCGACCTGCTCGGCGACGACCCCGACGACGAACTGTTCGCGGACCTCCCCGAGGACGAGGAGATAACGGTCCTCTGCGCCAAGGGCGGCTCCAGCGAGTACGTCGCCGGACTCCTGGCCGAGCGCGACTACGACGTGAACCACCTCGCGGAGGGGATGAATGGCTGGGCGCGCATCTACGAGCGCGCGGAGATAGCGAGCGACGCCGACGCGACGGTCCTCCAGTACCAGCGCCCCTCCAGCGGCTGCCTGAGCTACCTCGTCGTCAGCGACGGTGAGGCGGCGGTCGTCGACCCGCTCAGGGAGTTCGCGGACGACTACGTCGCCGACGCCGAGGAGTACGGCGCGGACCTCGGGTACGCAATCGACACGCACGTCCACGCCGACCACGTCAGCGGCGTCCGCGAACTCGGCCGGGAGACCGACGCCGAGGCGGTCGTCCCCGCTCCCGCCGAGGGTCGCGGCGTCGATTACGACGCCGACTACCGCACGGTGGAGGACGGCGAGGAACTGGCGGTCGGCGCCGCGACCGTCGAAGTTATCCACACGCCGGGTCACACTACTGGTATGACCTCCTATCGCGTGGGGGACGTCCTCTTCACGGGCGACGGACTGTTCACCGAGAGCGTCGCTCGCCCCGACCTCGAAGAGGGCGACGAGGGCGCGCCCGACGCCGCCGGGACGCTGTACGACACGCTCCAGGACCGCGTCCTCTCGCTACCGGACGACACGGTCGTCGCTCCGGCGCACTTCAGCGACGCCGCCGACCAGGCCGACGACGGCACCTACACGGCCACCGTCGGCGAACTCGAGGCGTCGATGGACGCGCTCTCGATGGACCGCGACGAGTTCGTCGAGTTCGTGCTCTCGGACATGCCGCCGCGTCCCGCCAACTACGAGGACATCATCGCGACGAACCTCGGCCAGCGGGACGCCAGCGACGACGAGGCGTTCGAACTCGAACTCGGTCCGAACAACTGCGCCGCCAGTCGGGACGCCATGACGAGCGACTGATCGGCACTCGATTCCAACTATGACAGGAGTACTGCCAGCGCTGACGTTCGCAGAGTTGTTCCCCAACGGGATTTCCCACTACGCCATCGGTGGCCTCCTCATCGGCCTCGGTGTCGCAGTCATCTATCTCGGGTCGGGAATCATCGCCGGGGCGAGTACGTTCCTCGAATCGACGTTGTCGTACGTCTCCGACGTCTCCCGGTTCCAAAAGCCGAAGTACGTCGCCTCCCGGGACTGGCGCGTCGTCTTCACGCTCAGCATCGTGGCCGGCGCGGCGGTCTACCAGTTCGCCTTCCACGGTGAGCCGTGGGTGACCGACGTGCAGTGGTGGCGACTGCTCGGCGGGGGCGTCCTCGTCGGCGTCGGCACCCGCATCGGGAAGGGCTGTACGTCCGGTCACGGCGTCTGTGGCGTCGGGTCGGCGTCGTTCACCTCGATAAGCAACGTCGTCACGTTCATGGCGGTGGCCATCGGGACGGCGAACCTCGTGCAGGCACTGGGGGTGTCGCCGTGAGCCCCGAGTCGCAAAGCGACGAGGAGAGCGGACGCGGTCTCGTGTTCATGCTCCTCATCGTGGCCGGCGGACTGCTGTTCGGGTTCGGTCTCGGGTACAGCCACATGGCCCGCCCGGAGGTCGTGCTGAACTTCCTGCAGTTGCAGGACTTCGGCCTCCTGTTCGTGATGGGCGGCGCGGCGGTCGTCACCGGAACGACGTTCGCGGTGGCGACCCGGTTCCTCGACAGTGCCCCCCTCACCGGCGACACGTACACTCGCCGCCTGAAGTCGTTCGACAGGAACGTCCTGGTGGGCGGCGCCATCTTCGGCGTCGGGTGGGGCGTCTCGGGCATCTGTCCCGGGTCGGCCTACGCCAGCGTCGGCGTCGGGAACTACCCCATGCTGCTCGGCGTCGCCGGGATGTTCGTCGGCGCGTACGCCCAGGGGCTCTGGCGCAAACGCCGCGCGGAAGCGAACGCGCCGACGTCGACCGCCGACTGATCCTCCTCTCTCGCTTACCGCTCTCGTTTTACGGTCCGCTCCCCACGATTATATTGCACGATATAATCACGACCATCGTTGGCGGTCCGGTCCTCTCGTCTCGTCCGTGACGGCAACGCATCGTCCGCCGCCCCGTCCTCGCCGAGGCGGCACCGGAAAGCGACTGCCGCGTCGGCGACCGAAGGAGCCGTTGGTCGCCCTGACGCCGGCCGAAAGATACCGTACAACCGGGACGGCGCGCCCGTTCGCCGGTCGCAGGGGACCGACGGTGGCCCCCACCGTCGACTGACCGTCGGTCCACTTCCCGGTCGGTGTTTCCCTCGCGACCCGGATCTCCAGCCATCGATATTGTATGGTAGTCCCAAAACTGTTATTACCCACCGTCCATTAGCCGGTAGTAGGCAGAATAGTATGAGACACACACAACCGAACTGCACCACGGACGGTGGACGGTAAGTATGCTCGGAATCGAATCCCTCAGCGGAAACGCACTGGCCGTGGCGACGGTCGGCGTCGTCCTCGCCGAGGCGATGGTACTGTACGTGGGGTACGGTGCTCTCTCGCGCGTGGCCGGACCGCAGTTGCTCGACGCGGTGAGTGGTGAGTGACGATGGAACTGTTCGGAATCGCGCTGGCGACGCTCGCACTGTTCGCGGGGTTCGGCCTGCTCATCGGGGTCCTCTTCGGATTCTTCGGGATGGGCGGGTCGTTCCTCGTCACGCCGGCCCTGCTCGTGATGGGATACGCGCCGAAGGTCGCCGTCGGGAGCGGACTGGCGTTCGTGTTCGGCACGTCCGTCATCGCGACGCTCAAGCACCGCGACCTCGGACAGGTCGACTACAAGCTCGGGGTGCTGATGATCGCCGGGACGACGGCCGGCATCGAGGTCGGCAAAGAGCTCGTGATACTGCTCGAAGAACTCGGTCTCGCCGGGAGCATCATCAGCGTGACCTACGTGGTCCTGCTCGGCGGCATCGGCCTGTTCGTCACGTACGAGGCGCTGAAAGGCGACGGCGGCGGTATCGACCACGACGCCGACGCTGACGCCGAGGTCGACGCCGACGACATCCCCGACATCGCCAAGAAGATACAGCAGTACCGGATTCCGCCGATGATGTCGCTTCGCGGCGGCGTTCAGGTGTCGCTGTGGATGATACTGGGCGTGGCGTTCGCCACCGGCCTGCTCTCGGGGCTGCTCGGCGTGGGCGGCGGGTTCATCCGCATGCCCGCGCTGTTCTACCTCATCGGCGTTCCCGTTCCCATCGCGGTCGGCACCGACCTGTTCGAGATCGTGTTCTCGGGCGGCATCGGGTCGTTCCTCTACGCCCAGTCGGGCGGCGTCGAACTCTCGATCGTCGCGCCGCTTCTGGCCGGGAGCGCGCTCGGTGCGCGCGTCGGGTCGGCCGCCACGAGCATCGTCGACGAGGACGAGATCAAGCAGTACTTCGGATACATGCTGTTGGGCGGTGCGATCGCCGTGGCGTTCCGCCAGATCGGAAACGCCTACGGCATTCCGGTCCTCACCGACGTCAGCCTCGCGCTGATACTCGGTTCCGCGCTGATGGTCAGCGGGGCGGTGGTCTACAGCAGCGTGAAGAACATCCGCGACGGTCGTGCGGCGGACGCGATGAGCGCGGACTGAATCCGGCCGCTCGCGGCCTGCGCGGATGGTTTTGTGGATACCATGCAAAATCCTTTTATCCTTCTGGTTCCTATCGACCGACAAGAGATGGCTAGCTCGATGGCAGAGTACCTCCAGCAGGACATGGAGTGTGAGGGACTGCTGGAGTGTATTCACGGACTGAAGGAACTGGACCGCACGTGTTACCAGGTGGTCGTCGAGAGCGGGGAACCGCTCACCATCGACGAGATCGCCGACCGCATCGACCGCGAGCGCTCGACGGCCTACCGGGCGATTCAGCGACTGCTTCAGGCCGGATTCATCCAGAAAGAACAGGTCAACTACGACCAGGGCGGTTACTACCACGTCTACCGGCCGACCGACCCCGACCAGGTCACCGACGACATGCAGCGGATGCTGAACGAGTGGTACGCGAAGATGGGTCAGTTGATCCAGGAGTTCGAGGACAAGTACGACGCCGAGACCGAAACCGAGCAGGCGGTCAGCTGATTCGGCCGCGGTCGTAGCGCAGTCGGTGTCGAACCGTACGGACGGCGTTTCTCCTCGTCGCTCTTCTCCTCGTCGCTCGACGGTCGGTGAGACTACGTCGACGGCTCGTCCGGGGTGCGACGCGCGGGCCCGGCCGTCGCGCCCGCCGCGCTAGTCAGGACCGGTCGACTCGGGCACGCGCTCCGACCGGTACGCGTATCCCGAGACGATTCCGAGGGCGGCGTACACGAAGACGCCGCCGACGCCGTAGTTCGTCAGCAGTGCGCCGTACATCGCGTAGTACAACAGGTTGGCGACCACCCCGCCGAGACCGATGATAGCGATAGACAGCCACGCCCAGCGACGGTTGCTCGCGGTCATAGTGTTGCGTAGCTCCGCTCCAATAACGTGCGCGACGACGTCCCTTCAAGCTAGCGGTCTGTGTCTCGAATCGGGCTTTTCGACCCTTCTTTCGTCAGATTTCACGTAAATGCAGACTGACTCCTCCCGGCCCCGGGCCGACGGTGGTTCCGCGCTGGACTCGACCGCTACGACCGAGTTCACGGGCGCGTTCGCACGGACGAGAACGCCGGAGACGGCGTCTTCAGAAGCTACTTGGGCCGGCCGGCGAAAGCTCCGCCGATGACAGTTCTCGACGCGACGATGGAACTGCTGCACGTGCTGTTCGCCGGAGTCTGGGCCGGTTGGACGCTGTTCGTGGCGGCGCTCGTCGTCCCGGCGGCTCGCGACGGGCGTCTCGGAGCGGAGGCGCTCGACTGGCTCACGGGCCGGTACGCGCAGTTCTCCACGCTCGCAGCGGTCGTCCTGTTCGCCACGGGCGGACACCTCGCCGGCACGCGCTACGAGGTCGAGTCGCTGACGGGCACCGGCCGCGGCCACCTCGTGCTGGCGATGGTCGCGCTGTGGTTCGCGCTCGCGGGGCTGAGCCACGTCGGTCGGAGTCGGCTCTCCGACGCCCTCGACCGCGAGAGCGCCAGCGACGCCGCCGCCGGCGTCGCACCCATCTTCTACGCCGCCGGAGCGGTCGCGGTCGGCCTCCTCCTCGTCGCGGGCCTGCTCTGACGCCCGTCGTTCCGTTTCGCCGCCTCCACGCCTCAGAACCGGTCGGCGCGGAACAGGTCGATGGCGTGCTCGCTCGTTCCGTCGACCAAGAGGTCGGCGAGCACCTCGCCGATCGCGCTCGACATCTTGAAGCCGTGCCCGGAGAACCCCGCGCCGACGACGACCTGCGGGTGGTCGGGGTGGCGGTCCACGACGAAGTGCTCGTCGGGCGTGTTCGTGAACGTGCACGTCTCCAGGCGCATCGTCGGCCCCGCAGCCTCGGGGAAGTAGCGCTCGGTGAACTCGCGGAGGACGCGTTCGTCGTCCGCGGTGGGTTCCCGCGACATTTCGTCCGGGTCGACCGTCTCGCGGAAGTGGTTGTAGCGGCCGACCTTGAACCCGGGGACGGCGTACCGCGGGAACCCGTAGAAGTTCCCCTCCTCGCACGACAGGACGAACACCGGAAACTCGTCGGGTGCGAACCGGTCGGGGGTTTCGGGCTGGAACCAGCCGAGCACCTGCCGCTCGGGCGTCAGCACGTCGTCGAGGTCCGGGAGTAGCTTGCCCGTCCACGCGCCCGCCGTCACGACCAGCGAGTCGGCACCGTAGCTCCCCCGGTCCGTCTCGACGCGCACGCCGCCGTCGGCCGTCGGTCGCCAGTCGCGCACCCGTTCGCGGGCGCGAATCGTCGCGCCGTGCCGGTGGGCCGCCTCGACGTGGGCGACGACGCACTGTTCGACGTGAAGGAACCCGCCGGCGGGTTCGACGACCGCCTCGAACCCGTCGGGGAGGTCGTAGCCCGGATAGCGCTCGCCGAGTTCGCTCGCCGACAGCGTCTCGTGCTCGATGTCGTGTTCCGCGCAGGACTCGCGGGCGTTCTCGACCTTCTCGCTCCCTCGGGGACCGGCGACGACGCACCCGGTCGTGTGCAGGAGCTTCGACGGGTGGTCCTCGTCCAGTTCGCGCCACAGTTCGTAGGCGCGTTCGAGGAGCGGAACGTAGTCCGGATGCTCGTAGTACGCCTTCCGGATGATGCGGGTCAGGCCGTGCGACGACCCCATCCCGTGGGGGACGTCGTACCGTTCGAGGCCGAGCACCTGCTGTCCCCGGCGTGCGAGGTGGTAGGCGGCCGCGCTTCCCATCCCGCCGACGCCGACGACGATAGCGTCGTAGTCGCTCATCCCTCTCAGTCGTCGTGGCCACCCACTTAAATTCGAGCGCCGCCCGTCGTCGCTCGAACGACTGCCGGCGACCGGTACCGTCCACCCGGGAGGACAGTCCGGATTCGTTGCCGGTGCCCGATGCCTAAATCCTTCGGCCCCGTCGATTGAATCATGTTCGGAACGAACGCACGACGGCCGCGTCGTGCGACGGAACCGTCGAACAGTTCGACGACGGCAGCGACCGACGCTCTCCCCCTCTCGAACCGATTCCGCGCCGGTCGCGACGCCGCGTTCGCTCGCGCCGGAACGGGACGGCCCGGCGCTTTCGTCGGGATGCCGACGCGGGGTGGCGTCCGATGAGCGCGGACTCGGGGGCGGCGTCCCGACTCGACCTCTTCGACGTCGACCTCGACCGGACGACCGTCGTCGTCGCGGCGATGCTCGGTCTCGACGCCGTCCTCTGGACCGTGCTGTACCGGGGAGCGGTCCCGCTGCCCGGCGCGACGTGGCTGATGGAACGGGGCGTCCCGATGGCGGCTCCCGGCGCGATGGAACTCGGCGTCTTCCACGTCGGCACGCTCGGTGCGGTCCTGGGCTACGTGGCGATGTGGGGGGTGATGATGTGGGCGATGATGCTCCCGGCGATGACCCGTTTCACGCGCGAGTACGCCGCCGCCCACGAGGGCTCGGCGCTCGACGCGACCGTCGCGGTGGCGGCGTTCCTGGCGAGCTACCTCCTCGTCTGGGCGTGCTCCGCGGTCCTCCCGCTCGCGTACCACGCCGTCCTCCCCGGCGGTATCTACGGGTTCACCCGTGCTCACGCGACGCTCGTCGTCGGTAGCGCGCTGGTGCTCACCGGGCTCTATCAGCTGTCGGCGTTCAAGCAGTCGCACCTGCGAACGTGCTGTGCGTCGGTCGCGCCACACGAGGACGACGCCGTCGGGGCGTCCGAGGCGGGCGTCGTCCACGGGCTGCGTTGCGCGACCATCTGCTTCGGTCCGTTTTTCCTGCTGATGCCCGTTTTCGGCGAGATGAACTTCTTCTGGATGGTCGCGCTGACCACCGTCGTCACCGTCGAACGGCTCCCGGACTGGGGACGGGAGCTGTCGGTCGCCTCGGGCGTCGTGGCGCTGGTGGCCGGGCTGGTGGTCATCCTCGTCCGTCCGGACCTCCCGCTCGCGTTCGTGACGTCGACGTGAACGGCGGAGCGTTTCCCGGTCCGACCACGGGACGGCGTCGTGACGGAGGCCACTCGGCTTTTGGAAGGCGAGGCTGTAACGACGGACGATGGTGAGCACTTCCGGGGTCGCTTCGACAGCGAAGGCGATCAAGGCCGAGTTCAGCGAGAAGAACGTGACCTTCCTCGCGGGGAGCATCGCGTACAACGCGTTCGTGTCGCTGGTACCGCTGCTCCTGTTCCTCGTTCTCGCGCTCGCGCTCTTCGGGGCGAACTGGCAGAACGAGGTGCTCGGACTGATAACGCGGAACGTCTCGCCCGTGGTCGGGAACTACCTCGAACAGATATTCCAGAGTCGGGCGAGCGGCGCTGCCGGGTCGTCGCTCGTCGGCGTCGTCGTGCTCGTCTGGGGGGCGCTGAAGCTCTTCCGGGGACTCGACACCGCCTTCTCGGAGATCTACGAGGCGAACGCGGAGAACACCATCGTCGACCAGATCAAAGACGGCCTCGTCGTTCTGGTGTCGCTCGTGGTCGCTATCGCCGCGACGATAGTCGCGACGAGCGTGTTCGGCGTCCTCCGGGACGCGATTCCGTTCATCGGGTTGCTGTTACCGCTCGTGCTCGCCGCTGGTCTCGTCGCCGCGTTCTTCCCGATGTACTACCTGTTCCCGGACGTCGACGTCTCGCCGCGAGAGGTGCTTCCCGGCGTCGTCTTCGCCGCGCTCGGATGGGCGGTCCTCCAGGGACTCTTCCAGGTCTACGTCTCCGTCTCGACCGGCGGCGGCGAAACCAGCGTCGTCACCGGCATCATCCTCCTCCTCACGTGGCTGTACTTCAGCGGCGTCGTCCTCCTCCTCGGTGCCGTCATCAACGCCGTCACGGGCGGCCACGCGGGAGAGAGCGGCGCGAGCGAGACCGAACCGGAGAGCGCTCCCGACCGCGAGGAGCGACTCGACCGGAACCAGGCGGCCGACTACCTCGGTCGACTGCGGGAGGAGTTCGGCCACTACGACGGGATGGAACCGTCGACCGACGGCATGGCCGGCGACGCGAGACCCTCCGGTCCGGTCCGGCTCGTCGAGCGAGTCGAGAACGGGGACGACGGTCGCAACTGGGAGGTCACCCTCCGGTGGCAGTCCGAGGACTGACGCCGCTTCTCGGGGGTCCCGTCGCGGTACCGTCAACTGACTTCTCGCCTCGTCGACCGTCGCGTCGACCGGTACTCGCGGGACGGCACGGACCGGCGGTCTGGACCCGCGCTCGAGCGCCTCCGCGAGGATTCAAGCGCCTGCGCGGCGTCCGCTAGCGCATGGAGTCAGTCACCGTCCACGACGTTACCGTTCCCGAAATCGGCCTGGGAACCGCGAGGATGACGGGACCGAAGTGCCGCGACGCCGTCGAGCGGGCGCTGGAACTGGGGTACCGACACGTCGACACCGCACAGATGTACGACAACGAGGACGCCGTCGGGGCGGGCATCGCCGCCGCGAGCGTCGACCGGGACGACGTCTTCGTGACCACGAAGATAGACCGCGGGAACGTGGCGTACGACGACGTCCTGTCGTCGGTCGACGCGAGCCTCGACCGCCTCGACACGGAGTACGTCGACCTCCTGTTGATTCACGCGCCGAGCGAGCGGGTTCCCATCGCGGAAACCGTCGAAGCGATGAACGACCTCCAGGACCGCGGCGTCGTGCGCCATATCGGCGTCAGCAACTTCTCGGTCGACCAGGTCCGGACGGCGATGGCGGCCTCCGAGACGCCCGTCGTCACGAACCAGGTGAAGTACCATCCGTTCTACCGCCAGGACGACCTGCTGGAGTTCTGCATCGACGAGGACGTGATTCTGACCGCGTACTCGCCCCTGGCGCGTGGCCGCGTCGCGGACGACGACCTCCTCGCTGAACTCGGCGACCGGTACGGCAAGACCGGTGCGCAGGTCGCGTTGCGGTGGCTGGTGCAACAGCCGAACGTCGTCGCGATTCCGAAGGCCGCCGACGGCGACCACCTCCGGGAGAACCTCGCTATCTTCGACTTCGCGCTCGCCGACGACGAGATGCGCCGCGTGTTCGAGGCGCAGGGCGGACTCGTCGACCGCCTCCGCGACCGACTTCGCCTCTAGCTCCCGGCGTGGGTCGGGTTTCCGGGCCGACCGCCCGATGCCGACCGGTCGGGGAAGCGACTATCAGAGTGCGGACCGTAGCACGCCAGAGGGTGTCACTCATGGTCACGTTCACGGGAGTCTGGTCGGCGGAGGAGGTCGCGGCGTTCCTCGAACGAACGACCGTACCGCTTCGCCTGGCCTGTACCACGCCGTCCGGGCGGCTCTGGATGGTGTCGCTCTGGTTCCGGTACAGCGACGGTGACCTGCTCTGTGCGACGTCCAAGCGCGCGGACGTGGTCCGGTATCTCCGCGACGACCCCCACGCGGCGTTCGAGGTGTCCACGAACGACCCGCCGTACAGCGGCGTCCGCGGGAACGGGACGGTGACCGTCGAACCGGACGCCGGCGAGGAGACGCTTCGAGCGCTCCTCGACCGGTACCTCGGCGGGACCGACTCGGGGCTCGCTCGCCGGCTCCTCTCGTCCGACCGAGAGGAGGTGCGGCTCCGCATCGAGCCGGACCGGGTGTACAGCTGGGACTTCGCGGACCGCATGCGCGACGCGACGTGACCGTCGAGTCCGCTCTCCCACGGGTCGTCCACAGAAGACATTTACCGGGGTGGAGGGTACTGCCGGGCTATGCCCCCCCGTAATCGACGGTCGTTTCTCGGTGCCGCCGGCGCCGCCCTCGTCGGCGTCGCGGGCTGTCTCGGCGACACGCCGGCCGGAACGACCGACGAACCGTCCACAAAGCCGTCGACGACCACCACACGCACGACGACAGCGAGCACGTCGAGTTCGCCCACTGCCGCTTCCGTCCGGGTTCTCGGGGACGTTCGCGTCGCCGTCGTGGACGCCACCGTTCGGAAGGCGGTCGCCTACGAGTCCATAATGGGCTCGGGCGGCGTGCTCGCCCGCGACGACCGGCAGTTCGTCGTCGCGTCGGTCCAGAGCCAGACCGGGTCGACCGTCGACGCCACCGGCGACCCGCCGTACGACGCCTTCGAACTCGTGGTCGACGGCGAGACGTATCCCGCCGTCGAGATAGAGGACCGGACGAGGGGTGCCTACACCACGTCGCTCGCCGAACAGGCCTCGATTCGATACGACGCTCCGTACGCGGACGGGCGGACGACGGGCTGGGTCGCCTTCGAACCGCCGTCGCCGCTCGACGCCACCGACGCGGCGGTCCGCTGTCGGTACGACGGCGAGACCGTCACGTGGCCGCTGGAGAGCGACCAGACCGCGACGCTCGGCCGGCAAGCCCCCGTCTTCGAGCGCCGGTCGTTCGATGCGACGGTCCACGACGCGGGCGTCGACCTGTCCTTCGTCGCCGAGAACGTCTCCGAGACCGACGGTCGGTTCCTCGCCGCCGTCTACTGGCCCACGGCCCGCATCGCCGACGACGACGAGTCGACCATCGTCGAGGACTCCGTCGCCGCCGGCGACCGCATCGAGTGGACCCGTTCGTTCGACGCGGAGCACGCCGCCGGCGAGGACGGAACGGTCACCGCGAGCGTCGACGGCGCTATCTCCGCCGAGACGACGGTCGACGTCGGCGTGCGAACGACGACCGACTGACGGTCACCCCTTCGATTTTCGACGCCACCGTCGTCGTTCGACCACGCGGTGGTTCGACGCTACCGCGATGGCTACGGCCCCGCTCCGTCGCGGCCGCCCGCGCTCCGCCGCCTGCCGGGGATACGGGTCGGCCGCGGGTCAGTCCCCGCCACGGTGATTCTTAAGTCCCTCACGCGAGAACGGTAACGCATGACGTGCGAAACGTTCGCCGACGAACTCGGTCGTCGCGCGGTGATAGCGTGACCGTCCTCGACGACTTCGACCTCTCCGGGAACGTCGCGGTGGTCACCGGCGGTACTCGCGGCATCGGTCGCGCAATCTCCGAGGCGTTCGCGGCGGCGGGCGCGGACGTCGTCCCGACGGCCAGGACCGAGGCGGCCGTCGACGACGCCGTCGACGCCGTCCGCGAGCGCGGCGCGTCGTCGCTCGCCTGCCCGACCGACGTGACCGACGAAGCGTCGGTCGAGGCGCTGTTCGACCGCGTCGACGACGAACTCGGCGGCGCGGACATCGTCGTGAACAACGCGGGTATCAACCCCGACGGGGCGCTCGGACCGCCGGAAGCGGTCGACCCCGGGGCGTTCGACGACACGGTCGACGCGAACCTCCGCGGTGCGTTCCTGTGCGCCCGCACCGCCGCCGAAACGCTCGTCGAGGGCGGCGGGACGGTCATCAATATCGCCAGCGTGGGCGGCGTCGTTGGCCTCCCCCGCCAGCACCCCTACGTCGCCTCCAAGCACGGCCTCGTCGGCCTCACGAAGAGCATGGCGCTCGACTGGGCGCCCGACGTCCGGGTCAACGCCATTGCACCGGGGTACGTGAGCACCGAACTCACCGAGGAACTGGAAGCCGACGAGGACCTCCGCCGGTCCGTCCTCGACCGGACGCCGCAGCGTCGGTTCGCCGACCCGGAGGAGATCGCCGGCCCCGCGGTCTTCCTCGCCAGCGACGCCGCCTCGTTCGTCACCGGCGAGTGCCTGACGGTCGACGGCGGGTGGACCGCGCGATAGGGCAGCGTCCTCCCGGTCGCTCCGTTTGTTTGCCAGTCGTTACCGTGACAACAGTCAACACTCTTTATATCTCTCGAAAGCGTACCGGTTCGGCGGGAGGGGGTAAACGATGGGAAACGACTTCTCCGGCGATGGAGATCCGAGAAACGACAGATATCGGAGAAACGACGGTGACTTCCGAACGCCTGCGGTCGGCCGACGCGACTTCCTGAAGGCCACGGGAGCGGGGGTAGCGGCCACCTCGCTGGCGGGCCCCGCGGTCGGGCTCTCGACCGCCAGACAGCAGGGGCCGCTCCGGTTCGGGGCTATCTACATCCTGTCCGGGTTCGCGTCGGTGTACGGCGAGTCCGCCGAACTCGGCATCGAGATGGCCGTCGACGAGATAAACTCCCAGGGCGGCATCGGCGGCCGGGAGATCGGTCAGGTGCTGTTCCGGGACAGCGAGGCGTCCGCGAGCACGGCGATTCAGCACGCCCGGAGCCTGGTCCAGCAGGACAACGTCGACGGACTCATCGGACTGGACAGCAGCGGCGTCGCGCTCAAGGTCGCACCGGTGGTCCGGCAACTCCGGCGGCCGCTGATGATAACGCACGCCGCGACGCCGTTCGTCACGACCCAGAGCGGGCCGAACGCCCAGGGGAACAGGTTCGTCTACCGCGACGGCGTGAACCTCTCGCAGAACCTCTACGGCGCTGCCAACGTCGCCCAGGACCTGGACGCCCAGTCGTGGACGACCATCGGCCCCGACTACGCGTTCGGCCACCAGACGTGGGACTACTTCAAGGCGTACACCCAGGGGATGGACCTCGGGCTGAACTACATGAACGGCGCGACGGCCTTCCCGCAACTCGGGGCCAGCGACTTCACGCCGCAGATAAACAAGGTCGTCAACGCCGACCCCGACGCGGTCGTCACGAGCCTCTGGGGCGGCGACCTGGTCACGTTCCTCAAGCAGGCCCAGAACACGGCGTTTTTCGACACCGTGGACAACCTGTTGATGACCGTCGGGGCGGCGACCGACGTGCTCCGGCCGCTGGGCTCCGACATGCCCGACGGTCTCTGGGCCGGGACTCGCTACTGGTTCCGCGCGCCCCAGTCGGACGCGAACGAGCAGTTCGTCCGGAAGTTCCGGAACCGGTACGACCGGTTCCCGTCGTACAACGCCCAGAACGCCTACACCGGGATGTACCTCTACAAGAAGGCCATCGAGCAGGCGGGGAGCGCCGAACCCGACGCCGTCGTCTCCCAGTGGCAGGGGATGCAGCACACGGCTCCGGTGGGCCAGTTCACCATCGACGAGCAGAGCCACCAGGCCATCCTACCGGCCGTCTGGGGGAAGACCCAGTACTCCCAGGACCTCGGGATAAGCCTGCTCGAACCGGTCCGGCGCATCGACGCTCCGGCCGACAGGCTCCGGTCGCTGCTCGACGGAAGCGACCTGCCCGCGGGGGTGTAAGCGCGTGTGGGACGTCCTGAGCGCCCTCCCCGTCCGGGGGATACTGACGGGGCTGAGTCTGGGGAGTCGGCTGTTCCTGCTCGCGCTCGGCCTGAGCCTCATCTTCGGCGTGCTCGACGTGCTCAACTTCGCCCACGGCGCGCTGTACATGGTCGGCGCGTACGTCACCATCAGCGCCGCGACGAGCGTCCTGGACAACTTCTGGGTCGCGGTGCTCGCGGCCACGCTCGCGGTCGGCGTGCTAGGAGCCGTCATCGAGATGGGAATCATCCGCCGGGTGTACGACCGCGGCCAGCTGGACCAGCTCATCCTGACGTTCGCGCTGGTGCTCATCATCAGCGACCTCACGAGGACCATCTGGGGCGCGGGCTCGTACACGATGGCCCAGCCGGAGCTCCTCCGGTTCAACGTCTCGGTCGGGGGCAGTCCGTACCCGGCCTACCGGTTGTTCATCATCGTCGCCGGGTTCGTGGCGATGGCCGCGTTCTGGTACGTCCTCCAGCGGACCTACGTCGGACAACTGGTCCGGGCGACGTCGAACGACCGCGACATGGCCGCGATGCTGGGCGTCGACGTGCCGCGGCTCTACACCGCGGTGTTCTTCGTCGGGAGCGCCCTCGCTGGGATGGGCGGCGCCCTCGCGGCTCCGCTGCAGGCGGTCACGCCCGGCATGGGCGACCAGGTCATCATCGACGCGTTCGTCGTCGTGGTCATCGGCGGCCTCGGGTCGTTCGTCGGCGCGTTCGTCGGCGCGATGATTCTCGGCCTCCTCCGGAGCACGGGCGTACTGGTCGTCTCCGGCGCCGGACTGTTCCTGCCGTTCGTCGCCATGATACTGGTGCTGATATTCAAGCCGCAGGGTCTCTTCGGGGGTGAGGTGGAATGAGCACCGAGGCGGTACGCGAGACCGCCTTCGAGTGGACCACCGGTCGCGCGCTCGCCACCGCGCTCGTCGGCGTCCTGCTCGTGGTCGCGCCGTTCGTCCTGCCGCAGTATCAGGTGTACGTCCTGACCGAGGTGCTGGTACTCGCCCTGTTCGCGACGGGGTTCAACCTGCTGTACGGCTACACCGGCCTGCTGTCGTTCGGCCACGCGATGTTCTTCGGCGGTGCGGGGTACGGGCTGGCCATCGTTCTCCGGGACGCAGGTCCCGCGCTCGGGATGCCGGGGACCTTCGGCGGCGCGGCCCCGCTCGTCGGCCTCGCGGTCGCCGCCGCCGTCGGAATCGCGTTCGCCGTGCTGCTCGCGATTCCGGTCGGCTATCTCAGCGTCCGGCTAGAGGAGATATACTTCGCCATGATCACGCTGTCGTTCAGCATGGCGCTGTACACCCTCGCGCTCAAGAACGTCGGCCAGATAACCAACGGCAGCGACGGAATCACCGTCATCCTCGGCCGCGCCAGCCTGTTCGGGATGCCGCTCGTCCTCTACGACCGGACGACCTACTACTTCCTCGTGCTCGTCGTCTTCGCGCTCTCGATGTACGCGCTCTGGCGCGTCGTCAACTCGCCGTTCGGGATGGTGTGCAAGGCCATCCGGGAGAACCCCGAACGGACGGCCGCGCTCGGCGTGGACGTCAAACGGCATCGCTGGATAGCGTTCGTGCTCTCGGCGGTCTTCAGCGCCGTCGCGGGCGTGCTCATCGTTCCGCTGCACAGCGTCGTCGCGCCCGAACTGGTCAACTGGACCACGAGCGCGGAACCGGTCATCATCACGGTGTTCGGCGGTCCGTTCGCGTTCGCCGGGCCGGCGCTCGGGACGGTCGCGTTCCGGTATCTCCGGTGGGCGGTCACCCAGTCGCCGCTGCTGGAGGCACACTGGCAACTGGTGTTCGGGACGCTGGTGCTGGTGGTCGTGCTGTTCTTCAAGCAGGGCGTCTACGGCGGCGTCGCGGCGCTCGGCGACTGGCTCGCCGGCCTGTCGGCGTCCTACCGGGACGACGGCGCGTCGGGCGCGGCCGCGTTCGTCCGGACGTCGGCCGGGAACGCCGCCGACTCGCTTCGCGGGGGGACACAGCAGCGTTCGACCGGCGGCGGGTCGAAGGAGGGGTCGCAGTGACCACCGTGCTCGAAACCCGCGACCTCACGAAGGAGTTCGGAGCGCTCCAGGCGGTCGACGACGTGAGCGTGGCGGTCGACTCCGAGGACGTGACCAGCATCATCGGGCCCAACGGAGCGGGAAAGACCACCTTCTACAACCTGCTGTCGGGGCGACTCGCGCCGACCGACGGCGACGTGTTTCTCCGGCCGCGCTCCGGCGCGGACCTCGAACGGATCACCGGGCTGCCACCTCACGAGATATCGCGGTCGGGGCTGTCGCGGGCGTACCAGATAAACAACAGCTTCGAGGGCCTCACCGTGCTGGACAACGTTCGAACCGCTCGCATCAGCGCCGAGGGGCGGAGTCTGGACTTCCGGACCAGAGTCGCCGACGACGAGGCGCTGCGCGAACGAACGCGGGAGGTCCTCGAACTGGTCGACCTGACCGGAATAGCCGAGATGAAGTGTTCGAACCTCTCGCACGGCGACAAACGAAAGGTCGAGATCGGACTCGCGCTGGCGACCGACCCGTCGGTCATCCTGCTCGACGAACCGACGGCCGGCATGAACCCCTCCGAGAGCGAGCACATGGTCGACCTGATAGAGCGACTGAACGCCGAGACCGAGACCACGTTCGTGCTGACCGAACACGACATCGAGATGGTGCTGTCCATCTCGGACCGGATTCTGGTGCTCCATCGCGGCGAACTCATCGCCGACGGGACTCCCAGGGAGATAATGGAGGACGAGCAGGTGACCAGCGCCTACCTGGGTGAGAAAGCGTGACCGCGAGCCCCGAACCGGTGCTCTCGCTCGACGACGTCCACGCGTACTACGGACACAGCCACGTTCTGCACGGCGTGTCGCTGGACCTCTTCGGCGGCGAGGTCGTCACGCTGCTCGGCCGGAACGGCGCGGGGAAGACGACGACGATGCGGAGCATCGTGGGCATCGTCCCCCCACAGCGCGGGTCGGTGGTCTACCGCGGGACGAACGTCGTCGGGCGGTCGGTCCACGACATCTCCGAGATGGGCATCAAACTCGTCCCGGAGGACCGCCGGGTGTTCCCGACGCTGACGGTTCACGAGAACCTTACCCTCGCCAGACGGCTCGCGGGCGACCGGGCCGGGAACGTCGAGGAGATGTACGACCTGTTCCCGACGCTCGACGAGTTACGGTCGAACGCGGGACGGAACCTGAGCGGCGGGGAACAGCAGATGCTGTCCGTCGCGCGGGTGCTGGTCCAGAACCCCGACGTGCTGTTGCTCGACGAACCCACGGAGGGGCTCGCGCCCGTCATCGTCGAGGACCTGCGCGAGGCGTTCGGCGACGTGGTCTCGGACGACGTGACGATACTGCTGACCGAGCAGAACGTGAAGTTCGCGTTCGACATCGCCGACCGCGGGTACATCATCGACAAGGGCGAGATAGTGTTCGAGGGGTCGGTCGACGAGATTCGGTCGCGGGACCGCCTGCTGGAGGATTACCTCTCCGTTTCGAGTAGCGAACTGCGAGGTGAACCATGAACGCACCCACGACCCACGCCGGCGACCTCACGCTCCGTCCGTTCTTCTGGCGGGCGACGGAACTGTTCCCCGAGAAGGAGGTCGTCTCCGAGACGCGGGCGGGCCGCCACCGATACACGTACGCCGACTTCGGCGACCGGGTGCGGTCGCTCGCCGCCGGCCTCGACGCCATCGGGGTGACGGAGGGCGACCGCGTCGGCACGTTCGGCTGGAACCACCACCGCCACCTGGAGGCGTACTACGCGGCACCCCTCATGGGGGCGCAACTCCACACCGTCAACGTCCTGCTCGGGGACGATCACGTCGAACACATCGTGAACGACGCGGCCGACGACGTGCTGCTGGTCGACCCCGGCGACCCCTTCGAGACGGTCGAACGCCTCTGGGACCGGTTCGAGAGCGTCCGGGAGGTGGTGGTGATGAGCGACGAGGTGCCCGACACGGACGTTCCCGTTCGCGCCTACGAGGACCTCGTCGCCGGTCACGACGCCGAGTACGAGTGGCCCGACGTCCACGAGGACCAGCGGGCGGGGATGTGTTACTCCTCCGGGACGACGGGGCCGCCGAAGGGCGTGGAGTACACGCACAAGATGATCTACTGCCACGCGCTGATGGTGATGACGCCCGCCGCAATCGGCATCGAGGAGGGCGACGTGGTCATGCCGGTCGTGCCGATGTTCCACGTCAACTCGTGGGAGTTCCCCTACGCGGCGACGATGGCCGGCGCGAAGCAGGTGTATCCCGGCCCGTCGCCGGACGCGGAGACGCTGGTCTCGCTCGTCGAGGACGAGGGAGTCACCCTCACCGCGGGCGTGCCGACGGTCTGGATAGACGTCCTCGACTACCTCGACGACCACGACGCGGACGTCTCCAGCCTGGAACGCATCGTCGTCGGCGGCAGCGCCGCGCCGAAGGGCGTGATGCGCCGGTACGAGGAGGAGTACGACGTCTCCATCGACCACGCCTGGGGCATGACCGAGACGATGAGCATCGGTAGCGTCTCCCGCCCCAAATCCTGGATGGCCGACTGGGACCGCGACGACACGTTCGAGAAGCGCTCCAAGCAGGGCTTGCTGTCGCCCGGCCTGGAGATGAAGGTGGTCGGCGACGACGGCGAGGCGGTTCCGTGGGACGGCGACTCGTTCGGCGAACTGTACGTCCGCGGCCCCACGGTCGCCCGGAAGTACTACAACCGGCCCGAAGCGAACGAAGAGGAGTTCGAGGACGTCCCCGCGAGCGACGAGAGCGGGGAGTCGGAAGCGGGTCGCGCTTCCGGACGGTGGCTGAAGACGGGCGACATCGTGACCGTCGACGAGGACGGCTACGTCGAGGTGGTCGACCGCGCCAAGGACGTCATCAAGAGCGGCGGCGAGTGGATATCGAGCATCGGCCTCGAGAACGAACTCATCGCCCACGAGGACGTGGTCGAGGCCGCGGTCGTCGCGGTGCCACACGAGCGCTGGCAGGAGCGACCGCTGGCCTGCGTGGTCACCCGCGAGGGCGCGGACGTCGACGGCGAGGAACTGCGGCGGTTCCTCTCCGAGGAGTTCCCCGACTGGTGGCTTCCCGACGACGTCGCGCTCGTCGACGAGGTACCGAAGACCGCGACCGGTAAGTTCGACAAGAAGACGCTGCGAGAACGGTTCGAAGACCCCGAACTGCGGTGGACGCCCGGCGAGGAGTGACGGCCGCTCCTCGTCGACGCGAACGCCGGACGCCGCCCCCGATGTAAGATATATTACGGAAACCGTTAATTTACGATTCGGTCATGTGTCACACGATGTCGCAGCACAATCTCGAAGACTACGACTCCCTGCGCGAGACGTTCGACTGGAACGACGTGTTCGCCGAAGCGGACTGGGACGCACCCGAACGGTTGAACGTCGCCCACGAGACCGTCGACCGCCACGCCGACAATCGCGAAAAGGTCGCACTCTACTGGGTCGGCGAGGACGGCGACCGCGAGACGGTGAGCTTCTGGGAACTGTCGGAGCGTTCGAACCGCTTCGCGAACGTCCTCTCGGACCTGGTCGCGGACGGCGACAGGGTGTTCTCCTACATGCCTCGCGTCCCCGAACACTACGTCGCCCTGGTCGGCACGCTCAAGACCGGCGCGGTCTGGGGGAGCATCAACGAACGGTACGGACCGAACGGCATCGCCGACCGACTCGCCGACTGCGACGCCAAGGTCGTCGTCACGACCGCCGCCAACCGCGACACCGTCGCCAGCGCCATCGACGACGTCACCTCCGTCGAACACGTGATCGTCGTCAGCGACGACGGGACCGGCATCCGTCGCGGCGACGTCAGTTACCACGCCGCGATGGCCGACGCCGGCCGCGAGTTCGACGTCGCCGACACGAGCGGCGACGACGACGCGCTCCTCTACTACACGAGCGGCACGACCGGTCCGGCGAAGGGCGTCCTCCACGAACACCGGTGGGTCGGCGGCGTCGCGGCCACCCAGCGATACGCCGTCGACCTCCAGGAAGGCGACCTCTACTGGAGCACGGGCGACCTCGGCTGGCTCACGGGGGCCATCAACACCCTCGGCGCGTGGTTCTGGGGGACCAGCCTCTTCGTCTACGAGGGCGAGTTCGACCCGGAGACCTGGGCCGACCTCCTCGATACGTACCCCATCAGCGTCCTCTTCAGCGTCCCGACCGCCTACCGGATGCTCCGCGAGAACGACGACCTCCTCGACGACGTCTCGCTCGACCTCCGGCACGCGCTCTCCATCGGCGAACCGCTGAGCGCCGGCGTCGTCGAGTGGGGCGAACGGACGCTCGGGGTCACCATCCACGACACGTACGGCCAGACCGAGACGGGCAACATGATAATCAACAACTACCCCACGATGGAAATCCGCCCCGGCAGCATGGGGAAACCCCTGCCAGGCATCGAGGCCGCCGTCGTCGACCCCGACACCGGCGAGCCGCTGGACCCGGGCAAGACGGGCGAGATAGCCCAGCGCGGCGACTACCCCTGCTTCTTCGCGGAGTACTGGGAGCAACCGGAGAAGACCGCGAACTGCTTCGTCGACGACTGGTATCTCTCCGGGGACCTCGGCTACGTCGACGAGGACGGCTACTTCTGGTTCGAAGGCCGCGCCGACGACGTCATCCTGAGCTCCGGCTACCGCATCGGCCCCTTCGAAGTCGAGAGCTCGCTCGGCGAACACGAGGCCGTCGCGGAGGCGGCCGTCGTGCCGAAACCGCATCCCGAGCGCGGCAACATCGTGAAGGCCTACATCGTGCTCTCCGACGGCTACGACCCGTCGGAGGACCTGAAGGAGGACGTCCAGGCGCACGTCAAGTCGGAACTGGCGGCACACGAGTACCCCCGCGAAATCGAGTTCGTCGACGACCTCCCGAAGACCGTCACGGGCAAGATCCGCCGGACCGAGCTACGCGACGAGACGGAGGGCGTCGACGAGTAGCGCCGTCCGGGTTCCGCTCTCGGTCGGGCGTCGATGGCCCCGTTCGCTCGACGCGAAGACGGTCCGAACCGGTCGCGACCGGTCGACGCCTCCGAAGTTCGGACGGCGCGGTCATTCGGTCTCTCGTTCGGCGTCGAGGAGCGATTCGCCGCGCGACGTCAGTCGATAGACGGCCTCGCCGCTGACCGGTTCGACGAAGTCGTGTTCCACGAGTCGTTCGAATCGACGCTCGACGTACGTGAGATGGAGTCCGAGACGATTCGCGAGCAGGGGGACGTACTCGGGTTGCGTGCGTTCGAGGGCTGCGAGAATGTCCTGGTCCACCGGTCGCATCCAGTCGGGAGGTTCGGTCATGGTCACCGCAGATAGGTCCTGTTACTTCGCTCGACGCCCGTCGCGTCATTAAGCCTTGGCGTGGATTTCGTGAAAGTTCTCGCGCGCGAACCGGTCTCCGAGCACGACCGCGTTCGGGCGATTCACTCCATCGCTCTCGGTTCGTTCGCGAACTCCGGAGGGACACTTATCACGGCGCTCCCGGTACGTCCGGACGAAGATGTCGACGCTCGACGAGCGGTACCTCGACGTCCTTCGGACGCTTTCGACGACGCTCGACGACGACGTCGTCGAATGGGCGGTCACCGGGAGCACCGGCCTCGCGTTGCAGGGCGTTCCCCTGAGTCCGGACGACGTCGACGTGCAGACGACCGGGGATGGGATCTACGAGATAGCGGAACGGTTCGCAGAGCACGTCGTCGACCCCGTCTCGTTCTCCGAATCGGCGGCGATTCGCTCTCACTTCGGAGCGCTCGAACTCGACGGCGTTCGCGTCGAACTCATGGGCGGGGTGCAGAAGCGCCGGGCGGACGGAACCTGGAAGCCCCCGGTCGACGTCGCCGACCACCGCACGTTCGCGGACGCCGAAGGCGTGCGAGTTCCCGTCCTGTCGCTCCGATACGAGGCGGAGGCGTACGAGCGACTGGGCCGGTCGGAGCGGGCCGCCCTCCTCTCCGAGCACGTCGAGTGAGTCGCCCGAGCGCGGGAGACGACCACCTCGGACTCGGCCGTCCGGCGGTGAGCGTCGCGACCGCAACGACTCACCTCCCTGGCGCCGTCACGATCGACGGAGTCGCTTAAACGGATTTCAGTAAGACGAGCTACAAAAATGTAATTCAGATTATCATTAAGGTGGTGGGGCTCCTCCGTCTAGACGTGATGAGACGGATTCCGACCCAGCGCCCGGACATCGACCGCGGTCCGAACCCGACGTACAGCCTCGGCCAGACGCTCACGGCGACGGTGGTGGTCGCCGCGGTGGCGGTCGGCGCGATGCTGGCTCTCAGCCACCCGGTCGCCGCCGCCGCGGTCGCGACCGTCGCGATTGCGGCCCGGACCGCCGTTCGGCGGCTCCGCCACGCGCGGAGACGCGAGTCGAGCGGAGACGCCCGGACGGTCTGCATCCCGAACACCGACGTCTGCATCGAGACGTGACGAGCGAGCGACGCCGCCCATTACTTTCGGACCCGCAGTCCGTTCTCGACGAACTTCCCGGAGAGCGCGGCGAGTAGCGACCGGCTCCGTCGACGCCGATCTCGTGGGTCCGGCGTTTCGCACCGTCGCCGTCGGCACGCGGACGACCCCACGATTCAAGCGCGTGGCCTCGCAATCGTCCGGTATGTCCGTCGCCGGTATCGTCGACGCGCACGTCCACCTCATGCCGCCGCGACTGATGGCGGCGATACGAGAGTCACTCTCGCGGAAGGCCGGGTGGACCTTCGACCATCCGGTCGAACGGGAGCGGATGGAGGCCGCGCTGCGGTCGGCGGGCGTCGAACGGTACTTCGCGCTCCCGTACGCCCACGAGGCGGGGGTCGCCGAGGAGTTGAACGAGTGGGTGCTCGACGCCGCCGACCGGTCCGACATGGCGGTTCCGTTCGCCACCGTCCACGGTGACGACGACGTCGACGCCGTCGTTCGTCGGGCCTTCGAGGTCGGTGCGCGCGGTCTGAAGTTCCAGTGTCCGGTCCAGGAGTGTGGCCCCGCGGACCCGCGCCTGACGCCGGCGTTCGAACTCGCCGCCGAGTACGACCGTCCGGTGCTGTTTCACGCCGGGACCGCCCCGACGTTCGAGGCGAGTCCGCACGTCGGTGCCGAGCAGTTCGCCCAGTTCGTCGACTCGTTCCCCGACGTTCGCGCGTGTGCCGCGCACATGGGCGCGTACGAGACGCCCGAGTTCCTCGAGTTCGCACGACGACACGACCAGGTGTTCCTGGACACGACGATGGCGCTGTCGCCGCGGTCCGAGGAGTTCCTCGGGTTCGACCCGGCGACGGTGACGGACGAGACCCTCTCGTCGCTCGCTCGCTCCATCATGTTCGGGTCCGACTTCCCGAACCTCCCGTACGCCTACGACGACGAACGGCGGGGACTGCTCGACCGCGACCTTCCCGAATCCGCCTACCGGGACATCTTCCGGCGAACCGCGGAACGGTTCCTCGGGGAGCGGTAGCGACGGTCCGACGAGACGGCGGCGAGAAGCCGTGTCTCCGCGGCGACGAGACGCCACGAGTCCGGCGACCGGCGCTCGACGGCCGACTGTCTCCACCGCGGTAACGACCGTTACTCCGTCTCGTCGGGAGGTTTCGAACGGGACGCGTCCGACGGCCCTCGCCCACTTCGTATCGGTGCCGCCGAGTTGCCGGCCGCCGTCGAGGGATTCTCGCCGTTGCCGAGACGTAGCGAGCAGTTCGTGCGCCGACGGCTCCGTGAACGGAATTAACGGATTCGTGGCTTGAACGTGTCGCCCCGCGTGACCAGGGGCATGGGTCGACCAGCGACACGCCTGTTCGTCTTCCTGCTCGCCGTCGCTCTCGTCACGAGCGCGGGCGTCGCCACGATGGGAATCGCCGCGACGAACGACCGTTCTCATCGGGCCGGCGCGTTCGCGGACCAGCGGACCGACAGCGACCAGCGGAGCGCGGCGCGCCAGCGCGCCGCCGCGCGCGGCGTTCTCCGGGGTGCCCGACTCGCCGAGTTGCAGGGTGCCTCGGTTCCGGAAGAGAAGCGACGCGCCGCGGCGCGGGCCGCCGTCCGGGTCGTGAGCCAGAACCAGCGGGCCAACGTCAGCCAGATTCAGGCCGCCACGCAGGGCGTCGCTCACGGGGTGTTGCTCCAGAGCCAGCGGGCGAACGTCAGCCAGATTCAGGCCGCCACGGCCGGCGCGACGCAGGGCGCACTCACCCAGAGTCAGCGCGCGAACGTCAGCCAGATTCAGGCCGCTTCGTTCGGCGCCGGCCACGGAGCGGTCGCCCAGAGCCAGCGGGCGAGCGTCGAACAGGTCCAGGTCGCTGCCCGGGGCGGTGCGCGTGGCGCCGTCGCCGGCGCGGTCCAGAACCAGCGCGTGACCGTCGCCCAGATTCAGGAGGCGGCGCAGGGGGCGGCGTACGGTGCGGTCGTGCAACGCCAACGGGTCACGATCGACCAGGTCCAGGCCGGCGCGGTCGGTGCCGCCCGCGGCGTGCTCGTCCAGGGCCAGCGAGCCGACCCCAAACAGGTGCAGGCGGCGGCGATGGGCGCGGCCCGGGGGAGCGTCGTCCAGCGCCAGCGGGTGGCCGTCGAACAGGTGCAGGCGGCGGCCCGCGGCGCTGCGACCGGGGCGATATCGCAGAGCCAGCGCGTGTCGGTCCGACAGCTCCAGTTCGCGGCGTTCGGCGCGGCGAGCGGGGCGATCGTCCAGCGCCAGGACGTGACCGTCGAACAGGTGCAGGCGGCGTCGCAGGGCGCCGCCCGCGGCGTACTGACGGTCGTCCAGATCCAGGTCGTCACCGTCGTCCAGATTCAGGTCGCCGCCCGGGGGAGCGCGCGAGGGGCAGTCGTCGGCGCGGTCCAGAAGCAGGTGGTGAACGTCGAGCAGGTGCAGGCCGCCGCCGCGGGGGCGGCCCAGGGCGGCGTCACGCAGGTGCAGGTCGTCGACGTCCGCCAGGTGCAGGCGGCGACCGTCGGCGCCGCCGTCGGCGCGCTCTCCCAGACCCAGCGGGCCAGCGCCAGCCAGATTCAGGCGGCCGCGCGCGGAGCGTCGAGCGGCGGCGTCCGCCAGCGCCAGGACGTGACGGTCGAGCAGATGCAGTCGGCGACGCTGGGCGCCGCTCGCGGCGCGACCCTGGCAGCGGTCGAACGAGACGTGACGGACGAGCGCCGCATCAGGGGTGCGGCCCGCGACGGCGTGTTCGCTTCGACCGCCCTCGTCGCCCAGAACCCGGACGTCGAACCGGCCCAGATGGCCGACGTGGCTCGCCAGGAGGCGTCGGACTTCGAGGACGTCGTGACGACGACCGCCGCACCGACGCGAACGACCGAGACCGTGGTGGTGACGACGCCGCCGCCCGCCGAGACGCCGGCGGAGGAGACGACTACGACTCCGGAGACGACTACGACGACTACCACCGTTACGACGACCACGACGCCGACCGAGACGACGACGACGGCGCTTCTCCCGCCGCCGGCGGCCCCCACGACCGTCGCGCCGCCGAACGCGACGACCGGGGACGTCGAACTGTTCCCGAACGCGACGACCGCCACGGTCGACCTCTTCCCGAACGACACCGCGACCGGGACCCCGACGGTCGCCCCGCCGACGCCCGGTGGTACTCCCGAACCGGACGAGACGACCACGCCCGCCGGGCCCGGGACCGCGAACCTGACGCTGCCCCCGCTCACGACGCCGGGGCCGGGCACGGCGAACGTCACGACCCCTCCGGGGACCACGCCCGCCGCGGAGACGTTCGAGGCGAACCTCACCTGCACGCAGGTCTGGTTCAACACGACGAACCGGAGCCAGTACCGCCTGCAGGCGGTCGTCGTCGACCCGGCCGACACCGATGACCAGCGGTTGGTGACGCAGGACGTCGCCCCGGGGGACTTCGCTACCTCGCCGGACGACCCCGACCTGTGGACGTGGACGAACACGACGACCGACCTCGGTCTGGAGGGGTACGTCTTCGTGAACGCGTCGGTGTTCGACGCCACCGGCGAGGAGGTTGCCGCGGTCGAACAGGCCGACATCGACGGATGTCTGGCCCGACAGACGACGACCCGACGGGAGCCGACGCCCGCCGAGCCGACCGAGAACCTCGGAACGACCGGGGACGCCGGAACGACCGGGGAGACCACGGGTCGAGCGACGACCGGCCAGGCGACGCTCCAGCCGACCGCGACCACGGCCGCGGAATCGGGGACGAGTCCGTTCGTCGGCCTGGCGGTACTCGCCGCCGGCGCGCTCGTCGGCGCGTCCGTCCTCCGCTCCCGGCGGTGACGTCCCCCGCTCCCGTCCCGTCGTCGTCCGGCCCGGACGCGACGAACGCTCAGATGCCGGTTACCTCCATCCCTTCGGCGTCCCGGAACGCGCCCTGGACGACCTCCGAGAGGGCCGGATGGACGTGAATCGTCTCGGCGATGCGCTCTGCGTCGGCGCCGGCCGCCACGGCGGTGCTCACCTCGTGGACGAGCGTGGAGGCGTTCGGCCCGACGACGTGACAGCCGAGCACGTCGCCGTCGGGGGCGACGAGGACCTTCACCAGGCCGACGTCCGACCGGAGCGCCGACCCGAGGACGGTGTCGTCGTACTCGCAGCGGCCGACCTCGTACTCGCCGTCGAGTTCCGACTCGGTCTTCCCGAGGCTGGCGACCTGCGGCGACCCGAACACGGCGTGGGCCATCCCGGGGTACTCGACCTCGCGGTGGTTCCCCCTGACGGCGTTCTCGATGGCGAACTCGGCCTCCTTGTCGCCGGAGTGCTTGAACATGTAGTTGCCCGCGATGTCGCCGATGGCCCAGACGCCGTCGGCGGAGGTCCGGAGGTACTCGTCCGTCTCGACGAACCCCTTCCCGTCGGTCTCGATGCCGGCCGCCGCGACGTTCCAGCTATCGGAGTTGGGCCGGCGGCCGGTCGCCAGCAGTAGTTCGTCGCCGCGAACCTCGACCTCGTCGCCGTCGTCCGTCTCGGCGGTGACGACCGTCTCGTCGCCGTCCCGGGCGAGCGCCGTCGCCGAGTGACCGAGGTAGAGTTCGTGGTCGTCGGCGTAGGCGTCGGTCAGGCGCTCGGCGATCTCGCGGTCTTCGCGCGAGAGGAGCACGTCGCTCCGGCCCACGATGGCTACTTCGGCCCCCATCTCGCGGAAGAAGTAGCCCATCTCGACCGCGATGTAGCCGCCGCCGACGACGACCAGTCGGTCGGGGAGGTCCCGCAGGCGCATGGCCTCGGCGCTCGTGAGGAACTCGACGTCGTCGGTCCCGTCGATGGCGTCCGGAACCGTCGGTCGCGACCCGCCGGCGAGGACGACCCCGTCGGCGGTGACGCGCTCCTCGCCACCGTCGGCGTCGACCGCGACGGTTCGCTCGTCGACGAACCGGCCCTCCGCCCGGTAGAACGTGACGTTGTCGTCCTCGCGGGCGTCGGCGGCCTTCGACTCGGCCTGTTCGGTGACGCCCCCGATGACGTCGTCGACGATGTCGGCGAAGCGGACGCCGTCGAGCGAGGCGTCGACCCCGAACGCCGACGCCTCCCGGACGGTCCGGACGACGTCGGCCCGGTGGATTAACTGTTTCGACGGGTTACACCCGCGGTTGAGACACGTACCGCCGAGACCGTCCGCCTCGACGATGGCGACGTCGAGTCCCTCCCCGGCCGCCGCCGAGGCCACGACGTTTCCCGTTCCGCCGCCGAGGACGAGCAGGTCGAACTCTGGCATCGCTGAGAGTACGTCCGGGGAAGGCAAGAAGTTCCTCGCCGACTCCGCACTCGCCGCGCGGACGCGAGTCGCTCCCGCTCGGCGTCCTCCCCGTCCTCCGGGCCGACGCCCGACCGCTACGGGGAGACGGGCGGACGGTCGGGACGATTCCGCTGGAGCGCCGACCGCTCCGCGACCGAACGAAAGCGACGAAGCGGTCCGGAACCGGCGTCACGGTCGCCCGTTTCACTTCCGCTCCGGTCTGGTGACCTATATACTCCTGACTTCCGAACCGGCGACCATGGGACTGATGAGTCGACTCGGCGTCGGGGCTTCCGACGACGCCCCGCCGTACGAGTGCCAGGGATGTGGCAGTAACTTCGACGTGCAGTACCAGGTGTGCCCCGAATGCGGAAGCTACGCCGTCGAGCGCGTCGACTGGGACTGAACGACCACCTCGTCGCCGACTTCGACCGCTTCTGCCGCCCCGCCCGGTAGTTCGACCACCACCTCGCCCGCTCCCCGCGCGGCGTCTCGCCACGCGTCGAGGCTGGCGACCCGCGTCACCCGCCCGTCGACGGTCCAGACGACGTCGAGCGCGAACGGCGTGCCGACGGTCGTCGCGCGCCGGTCGGCCGCGGCCTCGAACGCGAACGCCAGTCCGTGGTCGTCCCGAAGGTAGAGTCGCGCCAGCGCCCCCGCCCGGTCGCGGAGGGTCGCCGGGTCGCCGGCGCGCCGGACGTACTCGGCGCTCCCGGCCAGCGTCCGGTCGGCGTCGGTCCCGGCACGCGCGCCGCTCGCCGTCGGTCGGTGGACGACGCACCACTCGCCGTCCCCGCTCCGTTCGTCCATGCCGTCGCGTCGTCGGCCGGCGACTCCACTGTTACGGAATCTCGGTTGCACGGGAAGAAACATCGAGGGGGAGACCATTGTAAAGTAGAGTACCTGTTCGTAAAGATTTATGCCGTAAGTATCGAATAATTAATCTGTGATGGACGATACCAACCAGCACGTCGTAGAGTCGGAACTGACCCGCCGCGCGTTCGCGCAGTCGATGGCGGGCGCGGCGGCGGTGGCGGCGGTCGGGCCCGCGGCGGCCGACGAGGACGGGACGACGAGCGCCGGGACGGCGGACGTGACCCCCGTCGACGCCGCGTTCACGCCGTCCGAGTGGGACGTCGTGGGACCGTTCCAGTACCAGCGACGAGGGGTCGAGACCGGGTGGCTGTTCCCCGAGGGCGGCGAGTCGGCGTACGCGACGGGCGAGCGGACGCCCGGTGACGACCAGCGGTTCCAGTCGGCGTTCGCGGGCGGGGCGACCGTCACCTGGAAGCGCGCCTCGCTGGGCAGCGGCGAGTCGTCCGTCCCGCTCGACTTCTCGGAGCGCATCGACCCGACGGGCGGCGAACTGACGCCGCTGACGGGCGCGTCCGGACTGTTCGACGACTTCCAGGACTGGTTCGGCGTGGGCGGCGTCCTCTACGGCAAGGGGTACGCCGTCGCCGCGTTCGAGATGTCGGAGCGGCGGCGCGCGGTAATCGAAACTGACGCCTCCGTCGCGTGGCTCAACGGTCGGCGCTACGAGGAACCGCCGGCGGGCGTCGTTCTGGAGGAGGGGACGAACTACCTCCTGCTGAAGAACACCGTCGTCTTCGGCAGCGGTTCGGTCTCGGTCTCGTTCCGCCCGCCGCGCGCCCCGGTCGAGGTGAACGAACTCGCCTCGTTCCGCGGCACGCCCCAGAACGTCATCGTGCCGGACCTGCGCGTCGGCGAGACGACCGACCGTCCCGCCTCCGTCCGGGTGACGAACACGACGGGCGAGGAACGCTCGCCGACGCTGACGTTCGCGCCCGACAGCGACCTCGTCGAGGAGCGGACCGTCGCGGTCGACCCCCCGCTGGCGCCGTTCGAGACGCGACGCGTCAACACCCGCCTCGTGACGACGAAACCGGTGCCGAACCGGGGGGCGAGCGCTGCGGACGCCGAACGGTCGGAGTCGGTTCCCGGCCTGGCGATGACCAGCACGGCGACCGCCGAGGCGGGTCGGAACGAGGCGGTCGCGAAAGCTGTCGAACGGTCCGGCGGTGGGTCGTTCGCCGTCCAGGCCGCGAGCGCGGGGGTACGAGCGGTGGTCGCGGCGGGCGGCGCGACCGACGAGCGCGCCGTGCCTCTCCGCGTCCGGACGCCCGAGGAGACGCGCTGGCAGACGACGTTCGTCTCCCGACACGACGGGAGCGTCCAGGAGTTCTCGATTCGGGAACCGAGCGGGTCGTCGGGGCCGTACGACCTGATCGTCTCGCTGCACGGCGCGAACGTCCCCTCCATCAACATGGCGGGCGCGAACGTCCAGCGCGAGGACGCCTACGTCGTCGCGCCCGGCGCGCGCGGCCCGGTCAACTACGACCACGAGGACCTCGGCCGACTCGACGACCTCGAAGCCATCCGGGAGATGAAAGAGCGCTTCGACGTCGACGAGGACGGCGTCTACCTGACGGGTCACTCGATGGGCGGCCACGGCACCTGGCACGTCGGCCTGACGAACCCCGACCGGTTCGCCGGTCTCGCGCCCTCTGCGGGGTGGACCGACCACGAGACGTACATCACCACCACGTACAACCGGGACGAACTCCACACGTTCCCGCGGCTGAAGGCGGTCAAGGAGACGGCGCTCCAGAAGAACCTCGCGCTCCCGAAGACCCGGAACGCCGCCGACGGAACCCTCCCCGTCTTCGCGCTCCACGGCGGCCAGGACACCGCCGTCCCGACGATGCATCCCCGGACCTACCTGCGAGCGCTGGCGAACCGCGGCCTCTCGGTGCGAGGCGAGGTCGGGGAACGCTACTCGACGCCCGACCCCGACGCCGTGGACGTCGCGTTCCTCGAAGTCCCCGGCAAGTCGCACTGGTGGGACGCCGGCATCGGCGAGGGAACCGACTGCGTTAACCATCCCGACCTCCGGACCTTCCTGCGTTCGACGAGCCGCGACCCCTACCCCGAACACGTCCACTTCTTCACGACGAACCTGCGCGTCGAACACCGGAAGTACTGGGTCGCGGTCCACGACCAGGAGACGGTCCACGCGCCGACGAAAGTGGACGCCCGGGTGACGGGCGACGGCCTCGAAATCCGGGCGGAGAACGTCGCCGTCCTCTCGGTCGACCCCCGCGTCTTCCGGGAAGCCGGCGTGCGCGTCCGCGGTCGGCCGACCGCGACCGTGAACGGCGACCGAGTCCGGTTGCCGGGCAAGGGCGGCCGCAAGCGCGTCTACCTCGACCTCCGGGACGAACCGTCGGCGTCCCGGACCGAACCGGACTGGCCGGCGATGCGCAAGTCGCCCGACCGGTACGGTCCGCTGACGGAGGTCCACCACGACCCCTACTACCTGGTCTACGGCACGCAGGGCGACGACGGCGAGACGGCCACGAATCGGAACCTCGCCAACGTTCGTTCCCAGCGCCTCGTCCAGCGCGCCCGGGCGCAGGCGACCGTCGTTCCGGACACCACCGTGGACGACGCGCTGATGGCCGAGCACAATCTCGTGCTGTTCGGCCGGCCGTCCTCGAACGCGGTGTACCGGCGCCTCGCGGACGGCTTCCCGGTCGAGGTGAGCGACGGTCGGGCCGCGGTCGGCGACCGCGAGTACTCGGGCGACCTCGGCGTCGAGTTCGTCTATCCGAACCCCGAACACCCGGACAACCTCGTGCAGGTCGACACCGGCACGTCGCTTGCCGGCGTGCGGTTGACCCGCGTCCGTAACTGGATTCCGACCCAGCGGGCGACGGCGGACTACGCCATCTACGACGACTCCATCCGGTACCAGCGCTGGAACGCCTGCCGCGCCGCAGGCTTCTTCGACGGCGAGTGGACCGTCGACCCGGAACTGGGGTACCTCCGGCCGAACGCGGTCGCCGCCGGCGACGACTGAACGGCGGTCACACGCTCCGAGCGCGGAGAAATCTCGCGTCGCGGCGGACGGTCCCCGCCCGGGCGAGCGCGAGAACGCGAGACGGCGTGGCGTAAGACGTACCTCCGACCGCCGTTCCCACCCCGTCCCCCGTTTCGACGACGGTCTGTCTGACGGATACAGGTCTTGTGTCTGACAGGGATTTATAGAATTTCAGGTGGTATCCAGTGTGTAGCAGACCCCCGTGTCGTACGGGACGATTCCCCATGAGCAAGACAGACAAAAACGCGTGGAGTGCGGGCCCCCGTTCGGGAACGTACCACACGCAACACGACTGGGACGAGAGCGAGCCGCTCAGTACGACGGTCATGACCGCAGTCGCCGAAGCGATGGACGAAGACCCCACCGAGATGGACCCGCTGTATGATCGGTTCGACCCCGACGCCCTCGACTGCCTGTTCCGCCCGATGGCGGACGGCGTTCCGCCGGCAGGCGGGCACGTCTCGTTCACGTTCAAGGGGTATCGCGTGTTCATCCAGAGCGACGGACACATCGCCATCCATCCGCCCGAGAACTGAGTCGGTTCCGTCGTCCGACTCGTGGCCGGGTGGCCACCGCGCCGAACGCGAACGGTTCCCGCCGTTCGCGTCGCGCTCTCGTTCGGCGCTCCGGTACGGCGTCGGTCGGCGAATCGCCGTCCCGCGAGGAAGACCACGGTAGCAGGAGAGCGCGGAAGCGATTCGCGGCCTGCGGACGGCCGAGATGCTCGCGACTCGAAGACAGCGTGGTCGAGACCTGGTCAGTCCCGGTCGCGTCGGAGTCGCCGCTGTCGGCTCTCGAACTCCTCCTCGGAGATGTCGCCGCGCGCGTAGGCCATCCGGAGTTCCTCCAGGGCGGGGTCGGCGCGTCGCCCGCCGCTCTCCCCGCCCGCGAGCAGGCGGTAGACGGCGTATCCGACGGCCAGGAGGAGGAGCACGGCAACGAGCACCGTCACCCAGCCCCACAGCGGCGTCCGACCGCCGTATCCCGGACCCATCATCCACCCGCCCATCATCGGGAACGCGACGACCATCATCACCACCGGCAACAGGAGCAGGAGGGCGAACAGGACGAGCACGACCCGCAGCACGGAATCGGTCTGGTCTCTCGTGGCCATATCCCGAACGACTACCTCCAGACGATTAGCCGTTGTGTCCCCTCTCCGGTTCTCCCGACGACGATATCGTCCGCCTCGTCCGTCGGTCCCGCCCGGAACGCTGAGCCGCAAAAATCGGTTTACGTCTGAACCGCCAAACGGTATTGTAGGGACAATCCAATGGTAGAGCAAATATCCGCGAACGAACTGGCGGACTGGATCGACGAGGAACGGGAGTTCACGCTCATCGACACGCGTCCGGCGGACAGCTACGAGGCGTGGCACGTCCGCGGGGCCGAGAACGTTCCCTTCGACCCGCGCGAGGGGTTGAGCGAGGAGGACGCCGAGCGAGTGAAGGCGCTCGTCGACTCCGGCCCCGTCGTGACGATGTGCGGCAAGGGGCTGACGTCGACGCCGTTCGGGTTCGAACTCGACCAGCGCGGATACGACGACGTGACGGTCGTCAAGGGCGGCATGGAGGACTGGAGCAAGGTGTACGAGGTCGTCCCGGTCGAGACCCGCGACGACGACCTGGTCGTCCTGCAGGTCCAGCGCCGCGCGAAGGGCTGTCTCGGCTACCTCGTCGGCTCGAAGAGCGCCGGCGAGGCGGCCGTCGTTGACGCGACGCGCCAGACCGACGTGTTCGAGGTCGCTGCCGCGGAACACGGCCTGACCATCACGCACGTCCTCGACACGCACGTCCACGCCGACCACATCTCGGGGAGTCCCGGACTCGCCGACGCGCTCTCCGTCCCCTACCACCTCGGCCGGCAGGCTGCCGAGCGCGGCGTCGAGTACGACTTCGAACCGCTGGCGGACGGCGACACCCTGGAACTCGGCGACGTGGCGGTCGAAGCGCTGCACGCACCCGGTCACACCTCCGAGATGATGAACTACGTCGTCGACGACGAGTTCGTCCTCACGGGCGACACCCTGTTCGTCGACTCCGTGGGCCGCACCGAACTCCAGTTCGGCGAGGCGGACGCCGCCCGCGGCGCGGAACTGCTGTACGAGACGCTCCACGATACGCTGGGCGACCTTCCGGACGACGCGACGGTGCTCCCCGGCCACCTCACCGTCACCGCCGACGGACGCTACGAGAACGGCGAGCCCGGCGTGCCGGTGGCGGCGACGCTGGGCGACCTCTTCGACAGTCTCGAACTGCTCCAGTTGGACGAGGCGGCGTTCGTCGACCGGCTGTCCAGCGACCCGCCCGAGAAGCCGTCGAACTACGAGACGGTCATCGACGTGAACCGCGGCGTCGAGCACGTCGACGGCGAGCGGGAGGCGACGGAACTGGAGATGGGTCCGAACAACTGCGCCGCCTGACGGCGGCGCGCGGTGAGTCGCGCCGTCTACGGCTCGGCACTTCCGCGGCGACGCCGTCGCTCGTCCGAGTCTCGCATCGGCGAAGAAGGAGCGACCGAACCTGACTGCTGGAGAGTGCCAGCGCTCTACGCCATCATGTTCCGACAGGACTCGGCGCACTCCGAGAGGACGTCTGCACAGGTCTGGCAGTGGTCGGCGTCGTGGCGCGAACACTCCTCGGCGCACTCCTCACAGGCTCCGGCACAGACTTCCGCGAGTTCCTCGCTGTAGTTGGAGTTTCGCGCCATGAACCGGGCGTGCGTGCTGGCGATGTCGGCGACGTCCCGGCAGAGCCGGATGCACCTCGCCATCTCCTCGCCCTCGTCGGCGCACTGGTCGGCGCAGTACTCCGCGGCCTGCACGGCTTCGAAGCAGTTGTCGATGCACTGGTCCGCCTCGTCTCCTAGGTCGAGTTCACTGAGTGCCATTGCGTTTCAACAGAGGGCGGTGACGCTTTTTTCCGTTCGGGCTAACGTTGTTCGACCGCTCGACCTCGCTGGTCCCGTCTTCCCCGCCGCAGTCGGCGCTCACCCCGGACTGTAAAATCCCTGCTCGAAGACGCGGAGTCGAGCGACCCGCCGCCCGCTCGTCCGTCCCGAACTGTCGGCAATCCGAACTCCGTCGCCGCCTCGATTCGGGGGCGCATCGCGGTCGTTACCGCCTGTCTGACGACTGCCATCTTCGAGAACGCTCTCCTTGTAACGTCGCTCGCGCGGAGCGAAGTTGGCGGAGGGCCGCCGGTAACCGGTGGCGACGTTCGCGCGTTCCGGCATACGCCTCCCACTCGTCCACCTGACAGGAACCGTTCGCCGCACCTCGGTCTCGTCGACGTCACTGATAACTTTCAAAATTCGTGCACTATGGCGTAAAGATGCTCTCCACTGTTCACTTTATCAACCGAGGTCGGTCTACATATCAAGAATTAACTACATATGGCAAACGGTCGTGAATTCTGTTCGGATGTCAGAGAAATCCAACGTAACACGGAGACGCTTCCTGAAGGCGACCGGTGGTGCAGCGTCGGCAGTCGCGATAGCCGGCGAGAGTGTCGCACAACAGACCACCGAGCAGCAGACGACAGGTCAAGGAACGGAGCAGGACGGCGGCGGGAGCGACCGAACGCTCCAGCTCATCAACTCGACGATGACGACGCTGGACCCCATTCGGGCGACGGACACTGCGTCCGGTACGGTCATCCAGCAGCTGTTCGACTCGCTGATGAACTACCCGAACGGTGAAATCGAGGTCCAGGAGCAGTTGGCGACGGAGTTCAACGTCTCCGACGATTTCACGACGTACACGTTCAACCTGAAGCAGGGCGCCACGTTCCACAACGGCGACGAGGTGACGGCGCAGGACTTCGTCTACTCGTGGGAACGGCTCGCCGCCTCTGAGAACTCTCGACGCGCGTCGTTCATCCTCGATTCCATCGGCGTGGCACACGAGACGACGAACGACGGCAGTTACGAGCCGGGAACGCTGGCTGTCGAAGCCCAGGACGACTACACCCTCCAAATGGAACTCCAAGAGCCGTTCCACGCCACGCTCGAGATGCTGGCGTACACCTCGTTCGCAGCACTGCCGGAGGGCATCGTCGGCGACATCCAGGGGTACGACGGCGAGATGGAGCACAGCCAGTTCGCCACGAGCAATCCCATCGGGGCCGGCCCGTTCCAGTTCGACCGCTGGCAGAGCAACCAGGAGGCGGCCGTCACGCGGTACGACGACTACCACGGGGAGACTGCACAGATCGGCGGCGTCCGCTGGGCCATCATCGAGGACGACCAGGCGGCGTTCACGTACACGATGAATAGGAACGCCGACCTCGTGACCAACGAGCAAATTCCGACGGCCCAGTTCGACCCGAGCAAGGTGAACGTCGAGAACACCGACGACCTCGGCCGCAAGAGCGGGACGTACGGTCCGGTCCAGAACGGCGAGACGATGACCTACCTCGGCGTGCCGACCATCAACTCCTTCTACATCGGGTTCAACACGGACGCCATCGAGAAACCCGCCCGGCAGGCGGTCGCGTACGCGCTGAACCAGCAGGTCGCCGTCGAACAGGTGTTCAAGGGGCGCGGCCAGGGGTCGTACCACTTCACGCCGCCGCGCATCTACCCCGGCGGGCCGCAGCAGTACACCCAGCACGCCCGACAGAACTACCCGTACGGGTACAACGAGTCGCAACTCGGCCGTGCGAGACAGGTGATGGAGGAGGCCGGCTACGGTCCGAACAACCAGTATCAGTTCACGCTGACGACCTACCAGTCGACCACGTGGCAGTCCATCGCCAAGATAATCCGCGACCAGCTGTCGAGCGCCCACATCAACGTGCAACTGCAGCAGTCGCCGTTCGCCACGCTCATCCAGCGCGGCCGGCAGGGCAACCTCGGCGCGTACACGCTCGGCTGGATTATGGACTGGCCCGCGCCGGACAACTTCCTCAACCTGCTGTACCCGCCGGCGACGGACACGTCCCAGTCCGCACCGCTCTCGTACACCAACTGGTCGGACACCCAGGCGGCCCAGCAGGCCACCCAGGCGTGGGAGAAGATTCAGGACAACACCGCGCCGAGCGACCAGGCGACGCAGGCGCGCAACGAGGCGTACGTCACGATGGAGGAAGCCAACTGGGAGGACGTGGTGTTCCTGCCGGTGTACCACCGGACCGACGAGCGGTTCGGCTACCAGTGGGTCGACGTGCCGAAGTTCGGTGCGGCAGGCACGAGTCGACAGATGTACAACACGACGACCATCAGTCAGCGGAACTCGAACTAGTCGAGCCACTCCGCCGCCCACTCCTCCATCGCGTCGAAGACCGGACAGAGCGACCGGCCCTTCTCGGTGAGACTGTAGTAGGTCGCTATCGGCGCGTCGGCCTCCGTGCGTCGCGAGACGAACCCCGCCTCCTGGAGGTCGTCGAGCACGCGCGACAGCGTGCGCGAACTCGCCCCCGTCGAGCGTTTGAGTTCGTTGAACCGCTTCTCCTCGCCGTGGAGGTCGTAGAGGACGACCAACCGCCACCGCGAGCCGATCTGTTCGAACGATTCGACGACGGGGCGGACGCCCTCCTCTTCCGCGACGGTTTCTGACGACATCGTGGTGTCCGGTGACGGTTTTCTCGTCCAACGCGTAAACCGGTTCGGGCTCGAAGCAGGTAACACCGTGATACCTGCCGTCCTCCGACCGGCGGCGAGACTCAGCCGCGTCGGGGGCGAAATCAACGCCGTCAGCGCCCGAACCGCAGACGTACACTTTTGCTCGTCCCCGTCGCAGACGGTCTACATGACGACGACCGCCGAACTGGCAGACTTCGTCAGGGGGACCGACTTCGACGACCTCTCGGAGGACACCGTCGACGAACTGAAAAAGCGCGTGCTCGATTCGGTGGGCATCGCGGTCGGTGCGATGGGTGCGGAACCGGTCGAGCAGGTCCGGACGACGGTCGAGGAGCTGAACGCCGACGGCGACTGCCGGCTCTGGGGCGGCGGGACCGCATCGCCGCCGGACGCGACGATGCTGAACACCGCGCAGGTGCGCTATCTCGACTACATGGACTCGTTTCTCGCACCCGGGGAGACGCCGCACCCGAGCGACAACGTCGCCGCCGCGGTCGCGTGCGGCGAGTACGCCGACCGCTCGGGCGCGGAACTGTTGGCCGGCCTGGCGGTCGCCTACGAGGTCCAGGGCGAACTCGCCTGGAACGCGCCGGTGCGCGACAGGGGGTTCGACCACGTGACACACACCGTCATTTCCGCTGCCACCGGCGCGGCCAAACTGCTGGACCTGGACCGCGAGGCGACCCGCTCGGCGGTCGGCATCGCCGGCACTGCGCACAACGCGCTCCGGGTCACCCGCACCGAAGGCATCTCTGAGTGGAAGGGCATCGCGTCGGCGAACGCGGCGCGAAACGCCGTCTACTCGGCGATGCTGGCGAAAAACGGGATGGAGGGTCCCACGAACCTCTTCGAGGGCGGGAAGGGCTGGAACCAGGTGGTCGCGGGCGCCGACTTCGAGGTCGACCTCTCGCCGGGCGAGCGCGTCCACGACGTGATGACGAAGCGGTACGTCGCGGAGACGTACGCCCAGTCCGCCGTCGAGGGCATCATCGAACTCGCGGAGCGCGAGGAGATAGACCCCGGCGAGGTCGAGCGCGTTCACCTCGACACGTTCGCCGGCGCGAAACTCATCATCGGCGGCGGCGAGGGGTCGCGCTACGAGGTCGAGACGAAGGCGCAGGCCGACCACTCGCTGCCCTACATGCTCGCCGCCGCGCTCGTCGACCGCGAGATGACGAACGCCCAGTACGACCCAGAGCGCATCCGGCGCGACGACGTGCAGGAACTGCTTCGCACCGTCGAGGTCGAGGAGGACCCCGCGCTCACCGAGCGCTTCGAGCACGGCGAGATGCCCGCGGTCGTCACCGTCGAACTGGCCGACGGGACCGTCTACACCGTCGAGAAGGACGAGTTCCGGGGCCACCCCAACGCCTCGATGACGTGGGAGCAGGTCGAGGCGAAGTTCGACGGGATGGCGAGCGAGCGCTACGACGAGGACCACCGCGAGGAGATCGTCGAGACGGTGCTGCAACTCGAAGAACGCGACGTCTCGGACCTCGTGGCGCTGCTGGAGTGAGTCTCGTCCCCGTTCCTGGGACGCTACGGGCGTACCCGTCGCTGCCCTGGCGAACTACTGCTCGAAAAATGAAACTCGGTCGGGAATTCGGCTAATTTACGACTCGGACTCCTGCTCCTGGTCGATCTCCTGACCAGTGTTCTCTTGCTCGACCTGAGCGACCTGCGCGTTGGAGTTCGACTGGAAACTCGACTGCGTGACCGACGCAGTGTCGTCGCCGGAGCCGCTACGGTAGTTCACCGCGGCAGCATTCTGTTCGTTGTAGTTGCTCTGGCGCACGTTCTGCCGCTGGTCGACGTCCGCGTAGTTCGTCTGGGTTATGTCGCGCGCGTCGTTGCTCGCCCACTGGGACTGCTTGGTCTTGTCGCCGTCCCTGTGATCGGCAACTGCACCGCCGACGAACATCGTACTAACGACGGTCAGCGCTACCAGCATCGTAAGTGTCTTTTTCACGTTCATAGGTCTCACTGGGCGGTACTGTTCGGCGACGACAGTCCACACGTGCGTGGACCGCGGCACGTGCAGGTCGGCACTGTCTCGCCCGGACCACCCAAGAGTTGCAGACGACAGATTCGCACATTAAGCCGTCAGACCGTTGTTTCTGTTCAATCGTTCAGCTCGACCGCGTTTTACCTCGTTCATAATTTTATGGAAAATAACTTGCGACGGACGTTACGATATCGCGGTTACTTCCGGGTGACGGATTTTTCGCGCGAACATCCCGTTTTCCGCCTCGAACGCCCGGTTCTGCGCCGGTCTCGTATCTCAGATGCCGTAGGGAAACTGTGCGTGCGTGTGCCATAGTTTCCGGTCGTTCACCCCCGCCAGCCGGCGTTAAGCCCCCGGGGCGGACAAAATACGGCGACCGACGTTCGAAACCATCGAGTTCTTCGTCGAACTGTAGCGACGGGCATATTATCCTTCCCGGAGGGTTATCCGCAGATGAGACGGACGTAACGCTGGTTTCAGCGGCGCTACCGGAAAATAACAAAGTATCGCAGCGTCGACGCTCTGGCGGGAGAAACCAATGACAGTCGCCGATAGCGCACACGCTTCCCGCTGGATTCCCGTGGGGAGCACCGACGCGAACGGTCGCCGTCGCACGCCAGAGGTGGCGCGATGAGAGAGACGAGCGGGGCCGACGCCCTGCTGACCGTGGTACTGATCGGCGGCGTCCTCGTCGGCCTGACCGGGGTCGGTGCGGGAACCGCGAGCGACGTCGTCTCCGACGACGCGCCCGTGACATACGCCGGACCGGCGCAGTCCCCGCCTCACGACGAGTGCGTCGAGCGGGGCGGGAAGGACTGCCGGCCGAGCTGGTTCCAGCCGGTCGACCGCGTCGGTGAACCGCCGTGGATACTGTAACCGCGCACGCGTACGGAACGTCGCGGGTCCCTCCGGGGAGGGTGGGGCTCGACGACGCCGGGGACCGTTCCCTCGTCGAGCGTCGCGGCCGCTCGAAACGGGTCCCCCCGTTCGCGGCCCCGCCGCGGCGACCGGACGGTGTTGGCCCGTGAATCGATACCGCCTGCTGGCGCTTCTCGTCGCTCTCCTCGTCGGTCTCGTGGTCGGCACCCAGTTCGCTGCCCCGTCGACCGCGGGACCGTTCGACTGTGCCTCCGACGACGGGGCGTCCGACCTCTCGTGGCACCTCCACCGCTACGGCGGGGGCTGTGGACCCGTCGACGTCGGGCGCGTCCTCCCGTCCTCGTCGCGGGACGCGGTCGACCGCGACGGCGAACCGCCGCGGTCGGCGAACGAACCGGCGATCCGTCGCTGACGGAGGACTCGCGGCCCGGTACGGCGCTCGTGTTCCTTCGAAGACAGTATCGCGGAGCGTAGCGTGAACGTACGCCTTCGAGAGTCGCTGTTCAACTGTCGAACGCACGTAGTGAGTCGGACGGAACGTCGCGAGGGGGGAAGGACGGGGGCCGACTGCGCCGATTTTCGCCGATGAAGATGGCCCGCACTGACTCTCCAGTGGTCGGAGGACGTATCGTCGAACTGGTCGTTAGCCCCTCCCCCGTCGAGACTGTAGCTCCGTTCCGAGCGCGTTCAAACTATCAATAACGGAGGTAAACGCCGGGTTCGAGCCGTGCCAGGCCAGCACCGGAACCACGAACGAGGGTCGAGACGGAGACCAGCCACAGCCCGATGGAATCGTGCGCGAACTGCGCGCGCCGCGGGCACTGCTGCTCGTCACGTCGAACAGGGGTGGCGACGGGCGGCGGCGAGGACGAGCGTCGGAAAGCGAGTCGTGAGCTACCCGCTCAGGAACTTCTTCAGTCGGACGAGGATGCTCTTCTCCCGGTCGCCGCCGCGGCGTTCGCGGCCGTCCTCGCTCCCGCCGCCCGCGTCGCTCGAACCCTCGGCGTCGTCCGCGCCGGCGCGGACGGGGTCGTCGACGCCCTCGCTCGATTTGGCCGCCTCGACGGCGCCCTCGACGAGGTCCGGGGCGTCGTTGACCGCCTCGGCGACGGGGACCTTCACGAGCGGGAGGTCGGCGAACCGGGATTCGTCGACCGCCGTGTCCGCGGCGATTATCGCCGCCTCCGCGGCGGCGACGTCGTCGCTGCCGAGTTCGTTCTCGGTCCCCATCGACCCCTGGACCTCGACCTCGATGTCGTGGCCGGCGTCCTCGGCGGCGTTCTCCAGGTTCTCGGCGGCCATCTGGCTGTGTGCGATTCCCGTCGGACAGGCTGTGACTGCGACGATTTTCATTGTTCTACGAGTTCGGTTACTTCCCTTCGCGTTTCGGCCGAACGCGCTCGTTCGGCGAGCGTTTCCGCGTCTCCGTAGGTCGTCTCGGCGACGCGCTCTTTGACCGCGGGCACGGTGACCGCGCTGGCGCTGAGTTCGTCCAGGCCGAGGCCGACGAGCAACTCGGCGTTCTCGGGAACGCCGGCCATCTCGCCGCACATCCCGACCCAGGCGTCGGCGTCGCGCGCGGCCTCGACCGTGCGCGCTATCGCCCGGAGCACGGCGGGGTAGCGGGGGTCGTGAAGGTCGGCGACGTGGTCGTCGTCGCGCGCTGCGGCCTGGACGTACTGCGCGAGGTCGTTCGTCCCGACGCTGAGGAAGTCGACGCGCTCGGCGAGTTCCGCGGCGTTCATCACCGCCGCCGGCGTCTCGACCATCACGCCCAGTTCGGGGACGGCGTGTTCGACTCCCTCGTCGTCGAGGGCCGCCGCGACCGAATCGACGGCGTCGAGCGCCGCCGTCAGCTCCTCGACGGTCGCGACGAGCGGGAACATAACGGCGAGCGCGTCGCCGTGTTCCGTGGCGGCCGCGCGCAACAGCGCCCGCAACTGCGTCTCGAACAGGTCGCGGGCGGACCCGAGCGCGAGTCGGACGCCGCGCACGCCGAGGAACGGATTGTCGCCCTCGGGCACGTCGAGGTACGGAACGGGCTTGTCGCCGCCGACGTCGAACGTCCGGACGACCACCCGCCCGCCCTCGAACGCGTCGAGCGCGTCGACGAACGCCTCGTACTGCTCCTCCTCGGTCGGCGGTTCGTCGCGGTCGAGGAAGAGGAACTCCGTGCGGTAGAGGCCGACGCCGTCTGCCCCCCGTTCGACGGCGACGGCGAGTTCGTCCGGGCCGCCGACGTTGGCAGCGACCTCCACCGCCCGGCCGTCGGTCGTCGTCACCGGCCCGCGGCGAACGTCGGGGGCGTCGCCGCGCTCGGCGGCGGCCACGCGCTCCGCGTCTGGGTCGAGGACGAGTTCACCGTCCTCGCCGTCGACGAGCACCCGGTCGCCGTCCTCGACGGCTGCCAGGGCGTCGCCGACGCCGACGACGGCGGGGATGGCCAGCGAGCGCGCGATGATGGCCGCGTGGGAGGTTCGACCCCCCTCCGCGGTGGCGATGCCGGCGACGTCGTCGGGGTCGAGTCGCGCCGTGTCGCTCGGCGTCAGTCGCTCGGCGACGACGACGCTCCCCGGGTCGAGGTCGGCCAGGCCGGTCCGTTCGGTCCCGAGCAGTTCGCGCAGGAGGCGGTCGCGCACGTCCCGCAGGTCGTCGGCGCGCTCGCCCATCCGCCCGTCCATCCCCTCGAACTGCTCTATCGGGTCCTCGAAGGCGCTCCGGACCGCGCGCTCGGCGCTGCGTCCGTCCTCGATGGCTCCTTCGACGGCGTCGGTGATCTGGGGGTCTTCGAGGAACTTGACGTGCGCGTCGAACACGGCGGCTTCCTGCTCGCCGACGTCCGCCGCGGTGCGCTCGCGCTCCCGTTCGAGGTCGGCCTTCGCGGCCTCGACGGCGGCCTCGTAGCGGTCGCGCTCCGTCTCCGGGTCGACGTCGGCGCTCGTCGCCCCGTCGAGGTCGAGGGCGTCGTCGGGCGCGTACCGGACGGCGGTGCCGACGCCGCTGCGCGGGGTAGCGCCGACGCCGGCGAGCGACGTTCGCTCCTCGTTCATCACTCGTCCTCCGGCGTCGAGAGGACGGTTTCCAGTTCGGCGAGCGCGGCCTCGGCGTCGTCGCCCTCGGCGTCGAGGACGACGTCGTCGCCGTGTTCGACGCCGAGGGCGGTGACGGCGAGCATGCTCTCGGCGTTCACGGGGTCGCCGTCCACCGGGGCGACGGTCACGTCGGCGTCGTACTCGCCGACCGCCTCGACGAACTCCGACGCCGGGCGGGCGTGCAGTCCCGCCTCGGGGACGACGGTGACGGTCCGCGTGGGCATCAGGCCTCCTCCGTGAGTTCGTTCCGGAGTGCGTCCCGGACCGCTTCGGCGGAGGACGCCGCCCGGAGCCTCTCTCGCAAGTCGTCGTGCATCAGCGCCCGGGAGAGCGAACTGAGCACTTCGAGGTGGTCGTCGTCGGCGTCCTCGGGCACGAGTATCATGAACAGGAGCGTCGCGGGTTCGCCGTCCATCGCGTCGAAGTCGACGCCCTCTGACGACCGGGTGAACGCCAGCGACGGCCGTTCCGCGGCCTCCGTCTTGGCGTGCGGGATGCCGATGCCGTGACCGACGCCCGTCGTCGCCTCCTCCTCGCGGGCGAGGAGGTCGTCGAGCGCCTGCTCGCGGTCGGTCACCCGTCCGGCGTCGACCAGCACGTCCAGCAGGTGTTCGATGGCTCGTTCCTTCTCGGTCGGCGGTTCCGTCAGTTCGACGTGCTCCGGCGGGAGCAGTTCGTCGAGGTCGTGTTCGTGCATGGTGTCGTGGAAACTTTCGAGTCAGTCGGTCGTGACGGCCGCTGGCTCGTCGTCTCGCTGAACCTGCTCCTCGAAGTCGGGTTTGACGAGCGTGATAGCGCCCGCGGTCACGAGGGTCCCGAGTCCGAGACAGGCGAGGAACAGCAGGGGTCGGTTCGAAATCCAGAACAGGAAGATGCCGCCGTGCGGTGCCTTGATGCCGACGCCGAGCGCCATCGCTGCGGCACCCGCCGACGCCGACCCGGCCATCAGACACGGGATGACGCGGAAGGGGTCTGCGGCGGCGTACGGAATTGCGCCCTCGGTGATGAACGAGAGGCCGAGCACGGTCGAGGACTTGGCCTGCTCGTACATCTCCTCGGCGTACTTGTGCGGCGCGACGAAGTTCGACAGCGCCATCCCGAGCGGCGGGGTCATCCCGGCTATCATCACCGCGGCCATCGGCCCCGTTATCGCGCCGTTGGACTGACCGACGAGGCCCAGCGCGAAGGTGTACGCGACCTTGTTGACGGGACCGCCCATGTCGAACGCCATCATCGCGCCGAGGACGGCGCCGACGACCAGCGCCTGGCCGCCTCGGAGTCCCGTGAGCCAGTCCGTCAGGACGGCGTTCGCCATCGCCACCGGGACGCCGACGACGAAGATGACGAACGGGAACAGCAGGGCCGTCGTGAAGAGCGGGACTATCAGCACCGGCATCATCGGTTTGACCGCACCCGGAACGTTCCAGTTCTTGATCCAGCGCGCGACGTAGCCGGCGAGGAGGCCGGCGACGAGCGCGCCGAGGTAGCCGGCGGCCGCCTCGCCGGCCGGGAGGCCCAGCGCGTTCCCGGCCGATTTCACGACGGTCGACTGCTGGATGACGTACGACAGGAGGAATCCTGGTGCGAGCCCGGGTCGGTCCGCGATGGCGTACGCGATGTAACCGCCGAGAATCGGCACCATGATGCCCAGTCCGGCGGTTCCCATCTGCGCGAGGAACCAGCCGGTCGAACCGGTCGCGTCGAAGACCGACTCCGTTCCGACGCCGAAGAAGCCGGACCACGCGTACCCGAGCGCGAGGAAGATACCGCCGATGGTGACGAACGGTATCATGTACGACACGCCCGTCATGATGTTCTCCTTCAGCGATGTCATCTGTGCCCTGACGTCCGAGTTATTAGTTGCCATAGGGTATACTCATTATCTTTAGTTGGGGTAAAATAGACTTTTCGGGTATGCAGGTTTTTGATTGATTCTGTGTGTATTGCCGTAAACGCCGGACACAGACGCCGAAATCACCGGTGATATCGCCGTTCTGTCGAACAGTACTGCTCATTTCTCCGTCGAAATCCGGGAAATTTCTACGCCGTCCACGTGCAGGTCCGCGAACGGCGGCGGTTCGGTCCCCTCCGTCGACACCACGCGGGCCGCAGCGGCGACGCCGCGCGCGAGCGCCCGTCGCTCGGACTCGCCGGCGTCGAACGCCGCGAGGACGCCGGCGAGCAGGGAGTCGCCGGCCCCGACGGTGTCGGTGGCCTCGACCTGCAGGGCGGGGGCGTAGTAGGCGCCCTCGCCGCTCACCAGTATCGCTCCGTCCGCGCCGAGCGAGGCGACGACCCGTTCGAACCCGCGCTCCCGCAGTTCGGCCGCGGCGACCGCGCACGCCTCGACCGTCCCGGTCGGGAGCCCCGTCGCGGCGGCCAGCTCCTCCCGATTCGGCTTGCAGAGGTCGTAGTTCGCCTCCAGCGTGCCGAGGAGTTCGCCGCCGGCGTCGATGGCCGTGGCCCAGTCGCCGGCAGTCGCGAGGCGGTCGACCGCGTCGGCGTCGAAACCGGGCGGGAGGCTTCCGGCGACCAGCACGGTCTCGGGGTCGCGGTCGCGGACGGTCGCGACGAGGTCCTCGACGGCCGCCTCGCCGAGCGGCGGCCCCCGCTGGTTCACCTTGTACTCGCCGTCTTCGGCCAGGACCGTCGTGTTGAGTCGCGTGATACCGTCGATGCGGACGAACTCGCTGGGGACGTTCGCGGCGTCCAGTTCGTCGACGAGGTAATCGCCGAGGAAACCGCCGACGAATCCCGTCGCGACCGTCTCGACGCCGAGTTCCCGGAGGTAGCCGGAGACGTTCACGCCCTTTCCGCCGGCGTCGAACCGCCGGTCGGTCGCCCGGTTGACACCGCCGGCCGACAGCGGTTCGTCGAGCGAGAGCGTCTGGTCGACGGCCGGATTCGGCGTAATCGTCAGTATCACGCGTCGACCACCTCGACCGCGACGCCGGCCTCGTCGAGGGCGTCGTCGAGGGGGTCGCTCGGTCGCTCGTCGGTGACGAACAGGTCGAGGTCGGAGAGCGCGGCGAACTGGACGAAGCTTCGTTTCCCGTGCTTCGAGGCGTCCGCGACGAGCACGACTCGCTCTGCGGCCTCGCAGATCAGTCGCTTCATCCGCGCCTCGGACTCGTTGGGCGTCAACAGCCCCTGGTCGGCGTGCACCGCGTTCGTCCCGACGAACGCCACGTCGAAGTTCGTCCGTTCGAGAAACGTCTCTCCCGTCGGGCCGACGAGCGAACCGGTCTTCGAGCGCAGGGTCCCGCCCGTCACCTTCACCTCGGTGTCCGCGTCGCCGAGCGACATCGCGATGTGCGGGGAGTTCGTCGCGACAACCGTCGGGCCGTCGGATTCGAGTCGGTTGGCGACCTGCATCGTCGTCGTCCCGGCGTCGAGGAAGACGACCGCGTCGTCGCGGACTTCCTCGACCGCCCGGGTCGCTATCGCCCGTTTCGCCGTCAGGTTTCGCACTTCCTTGCGGCCGTACTCCCGCTCCTGGCCGACCGTCGTGACGGGAAGCGCCCCGCCGTGGGACCGCTCCACCTCGTTCTCCGATTCGAGTTCGCGCAGGTCGCGTCGTATCGTCGCCTCGGAGACGTCGAGCGCCTCGGCCAGGTCGGACACGGCACACCCGTTCTCTTCGGTCACTCGTTCCACGATTCGTCTGCGTCGTTCGTCGGGCAACATCGCTCTCTACCGAAAAAGAACGGGCAAAACTCTTAACGTTTGTTTCTGGTTCTGTATGTTTTTGCACAGATGCGACGGTGACCGGCGCGCGGTCACGCCGTCGTCGGCCGCGCCAAGACCTTCGTAGCCGTTCGTCGTACCTCGTCCGGGGTTTCCGTGAGCGACTGGAGCATTCGACTTCCGACACGTCGACGAACGCGAATCGAAGCGGCGAGAGTTGCAGGACGTCCTCGACGCGATTGGCGAGTACGTCGACATCTCCGAGGATTCTCACGCGACCGTCGGGGCTATCCCGGACGAAACGCACCGCCGCGCTGAGCCCAAGTCACTAAGTAAACACCCGTCGTGTTAGGAATTCCCATGCCAATGGAAAACCGAGCTTTCGACTTCCTGCACCACAACGACCGACCGGACAAACCCCGAGAGACGGGAATCACCGAGATTCGGGGGCCGTACTACGACCCGATGGGGCCCCGCGAGCTACGGGACATCCTGGAGACGATGGGCTGGTACGTCGACATTTACAAGTTCAGCGGTGGGTCGTTCGCGCTGATGCCCGAGGACGCCGTCCGCGAACTCATCGACGTCTGCCACGAGTACGACGTCAGGGTGTCGACCGGTGGCTTCATCGAGAACGTCCTCGTGCGCGACCACGACAAGGTCGAGGACTACGTCGAGGAGGCAGAGAACCTCGGTTTCGACATCCTCGAGATCTCCAGCGGATTCCTGGCCACCGGCACCGACGACATGGTGGCACTCACCGAGATGGTACAGGAGTACGATATCAAACCCAAACCCGAGATCAACGTCCAGTTCGGTGCTGGCGGTGCCTCCGACCCGGAGGAGTTGGAGCGCGGTGGGCAGCAGAGCCCCGAGCAGGCCATCGAGGAGGGCAAGCGCCACCTCGAAGCCGGTGCCGACCTGCTGATGGTCGAGGCCGAGGGCATCACCGAAGAGGTCAAGGAATGGCGTACGGACGTCGCCTACCAGATCGCCAACGAGCTGGGCATCGAGAACCTGGTGTTCGAGGCCCCGGGCCCCGAAATGTTCGAGTGGTACATCAAGAACTTCGGCCCGAACGTGAATCTGTTCGTCGACAACTCCCAGATCGTCGAACTCGAATGCATGCGTTCGGGCCTCTGGGGGAAGATAAGTAGCTGGGGCCGAACCGTCACGTACGATCCCGACTGAGACGGGCGGTACGGTAACTCCGGTCGGAGCTCAGCTCTGGGTTCGACGAACGAACTCGTCGAGTTCCTCTTCGATGAGTGTCGCGACGCGCTCGCTGTATTGCCAGAGTGCCGCATTGAGTCGCTCTTCGGTCTCGTCGTCGAGACTGTCTCTCCCACGAAGGACGGAGTCGCTGGTGATCTGTGGGTGATAGACACAGACGACTCCTAGCGAGGTGTCCGAACCCGAGGGTCCCGCGGTGTGGATCCCGTATCGATCGGTTCCCCAGACGCCATCGCCGCCCCGTCGCTCCAGTTCGGAGTCGAGCGCGTCGAGGAGTTGCACCTCTTCGGGGGAGAGAATCGAATCGTCGCCTTCGAACAACTCGGCGTACGCCTCTATCCGGGCGCTGCTCGTCCATTGGTCCAACTGGGATCGCGCCCGGACGACGAGCTGTCGTTCGTCTGGGAACTCGGCCATGCCTCTAGGACGACGGCCACGTCAATCAAGGTTTGGCCACTGCCGGCGGTCGGTGAACTTGGTGCGCTGAACACCGCGCCGGACAGTTCGAATCACGCACGGACGCCCAGACGAACGCGATCCCGAGGACGGTGACGATGGATAGCAGGAACCGCAACGGCGCGCCGACGCCCGAACTCTTAGGGGAGTAGCGACCCTGGTAGGGACGGATGGCCCGCCAGCACGCCCTTGGATTCCACTCGATTACGGACGAGGTCGCGCGCGAACTGTCGGTCGACGGGACGGTGCCCGACTGGCTCTCGGGAAGCCTCGTCCGCAACGGCCCCGGCGCGTTCGAACTCGGGGGGCGGTCGGTCGACCACTGGTTCGACGGCCTGGCGATGCTCCACCGGTACACGTTCGACGACGGCGTCACCTACCGGAACCGCTTCCTGCGGACGGAAGCGTACGCGGCGGCGCGGGCCGGCGAGTTCGACGGCGGGTTCGCGACAGGAGAGACGACGCTGCGCCAGCGCCTGAAGTCGTTCGTCCTCGACGACCCCTACGACAACGCCAACGTCATCGCCGAACGCGTCGGCGAGCGGTATCTGGCGCTGACGGAGACGCCGCGCTGGGTGGCGTTCGACCCCGAGACGCTGGAAACCCGCGGCCACGTCCGGTACGACGGCCCGGAACCGAGCGGTCGCCTCGCCTGCGCGCACATGAACCGCGACCCGGCGACCGACGAGATGGTGAACTTCGAGGTCGCGTTCGGCCCGACGAGCCAGTACCACGTCTACGCGATGTCGACCCCGACCGAGCGCGACCACGTCGGCTCCGTCTCCGTCGAGGAACCGGCGTACATGCACAGTTTCGCGCTGACGCCGAACTACGTCGTGCTCACCGAGTTCCCGTTCGTCGTCGACCCCATGGCGTTCCTCAGGCCCGGCAGGCAGGGTCCGTTCGTCGACAACTTCGAGTGGAAACCCGGGCGCGGCACCCGGTTTCTCGTCCTCGACCGGGCGAGCGGCGACCTCGTCGCCGAACCGCGAACAGAGCCGTTTTTCGGCTTCCATCACGCCAACGCCTACGAGGACGGCGACGAACTCGTGCTCGACCTCGAAACGGTGCCGGACCCGTCGGCCATCGACAGCCTCTACCTCGACGGACTGCGGTCGGGCGACCTCGACGCGCTCGGCGGTCGCCTCGAACGATTCCGCGTCGACCTCGGTTCGTCCGCCGTCGACCGCACGGAGCTGTACCGCGGCACGGCGCTGCCGACCGTCTCGCCGGCGCGCTGGTGTCGCGAGCACCGCTACGTGTACGCCCAGGGCACCGACCTCCCCGTGACCGAGTGGCCAGGGTCTGTGGTGAAAATCGACGCCGAGACGGGCGACGCAGCGACGTTCGGCGATCCCGACGACCACTACAGCGAACCCATCTTCGTGCCGCGACCCGACGGCACGCGCGAGGACGACGGCGTCGTGCTCGTCGTCGCGCTCGACGACGACGCCGAGCGGTCCGACCTCGTCGTCCTCGACGGCGAGTCGCTGTCGGAACTGGCGCGAGCGCGACTTCCCCACGCCGTCCCGTTCGACTTCCACGGTCGCTTCTTCCCGGAACTCACCTGACCCGGGTGGCCGTCGGAATCGACGCCGGCGTTTCCCGCCTGGAACCGAGACGGCGCCGGAGCGGCGGACGACCGACGGAGAATCGCGGCGGTCGAAGTCGCCCGTCGACGTCGCCGTCGAGGCTGTGTCGGCGAACCGTTTCGGGGCCACGCCGAAGCCTTATCTCCGTTCGACCCCGAGAACCTGTATGAATCCGAGGGGGAATCGAGGCCCGGGCCGGGGTCGCCTGTTCCGGCTCCTGTTACTGTTCGTCCTGCTGTCGACCGGCGGGCGCTTCCTTGGCGGCGGTGGCGGCCGCCTACTGGAGACGCCGGACGCGCTGGTGCTGCCGGTCGTCGGCACCGTCGGCCTGCCGATCGTTTTCGGAGTCGCCGTCGGTGTGGTCGCGGTCGTCGGCGCGCTGGCGCTGCGTGCCGGCGTCTTCGACGGCCGGAGCGACGAGGACGCGCCGCCGGGCGACTACACGTGCCGGTACTGCGGGACGAACTTGGAGCGCTACCGGAACCGCTGCCCGCACTGCGAGACGCGGGACCCGGTAGCGTACCAGGACGACCTCTGAACGTCTACGCTCCCTTCGTCACCGACCGCTCACGTCCGTACTTCGAGCGAGACGCTCCGCCAGTGCCTCGTCCTTCGCTGCTCGAAAGTCGGGGTCCGTCGTCCTGGTACGGTCCTGACTTCTAACGGTCGGTTGCAGGTCGAGTCGCCCGACATCGCTGGTTTCGAAATCGACAGTAACCTCTATACCCGCACATAAAATCGAGAAACTGTACTAGCGTTTTACGACGACGATGCACGTAGTCCGCTCTCGGGGAGCGGGGTACGATGCCAACCAGACGCGCAAGAACGCACCGAGCGAGACACATCGACCGGCGAACCGTCTTGAAGACGGGGGCTGTGCTGGCGAGTGGGGCGCTCGCGACTGGCACCGTCGGCGCGAGCGTGAAGCAAGAAGACCGTGAGGTCCACGAGGGTGAATCAGTCGACGTCGGTGACGGGACCGTAACGGCGTACGCGACGACGAACTCGGCAGGGGAACTCTCGTCGTTGGGTGTCCACGTCGACGGCGACGCGCTCGCGTCGGTCGACGTGGACGAATCGAAACCGCACGACCGCGTTGCAGCCCACCTTTCGTTCCCGGATGCGGTAGACGCGCTTCAGTTCACGTTCATGGGCTTCCACTTCAACCCGGTGGGACACCCGCCACCGGATATCTACACCGTCCCTCACTTCGACTTCCACTTCTACATGATGGGGGAAGACGCCGTGGAAGGGATTCCACTGGGCGTGGCCGCCTACGACGTTCCCGACGAACAGCACCCGTCCGGATACGTGTTCGGAGATTCGCGTCTCATCGAGCCCGAGATGGGCGAACATCTGCTCGACGGCACGGCCCCGGAGTTCAACGACGGCGAGTTCACCCACACGTACGTCTACGGGGCGTACGATTCGAGTATCGACCCGGAGAACCCGGACGACGTCGAGGAGCTGGAACTCGGAGACGAGACGCGAGAGGTGCCCGTCTTCGAGGGTGATGGGGAGGGGCGGATTCACTTCGTCGAGCCGATGGTCACGACCGAGTTCTTCGCCAGCCTCGACGAGGAGATGTCGGTGGACGTGACGACGCCCGAGGCGTTTTTCACCGAAGGCCGGTACCCGACGGAGTACGTCCTGAAGCCGGACCGGAGCGACGGCGTGCACGTCTCCATCGACGGCTTCGAGGAGTTCCCCGGGCCGAGCTAGGGGTCCCGGACGACTGCCAGCGTGCCCGGGCGAGTACTCGCCACGAAGAGGTCTGCTCCGGTTTCTCGAATACGGTCGCTCTGCACCGTCGGAATAGAACGGTGGAGTCACACGTTGCGACAGATGCACTCGTGGCTCTTCCCGGCAAGCTGAAGGGCGTGCCGGTGAATCTCCTCCGCGAGTCGTAGCTTCGCCGCTCTCGCTTTTCCGTCGCGATTCCCTCCCGGTAGTACGTGTCTGACCGGTTGTCCGCCAGAGACTGGTCAGCTTGCCGGCGAACTCTTGATCGTACAGTCCGGCTTCCCCCCTCGCCGATACACCTCTTCGTGGTCGACGTGTTCGTCTTCGCGTCGTCGATGACGGCGGTAAAACGCTTACAGTCGGCTAACTCCGATACCGTTTCGAGTAGACGTGGCGTTCAGTCGGCGCTCTGCTCGGGCGTCCCCGACCGATCGACCTGCAGAGGGTCTCCCGAGGAGGTTGCGGTCACCAACCGCAGGAACTCTCCCGCGTTCGTGAGGAGTTTGTTCTCCGCCTTCCGAAGGTGCTCTTCGTACGTCGAACGGGCCACGGACGTCCGGTCGGCCAGCTCGCGAAGCGACGTCTTCCGTGGCTGCTCGTAGTACCCGCTCTCGAGGGCCAACCGTAGTGCTGCCAGCTGTCGCTCGGTGATCTCCTCGAAGAGCTGATCGACCGGGGCTAACATGCTGTGCGGAATCTGTTGTTCCGTGATGGCGGTCTTGGAGAGCACGTCGATGTCTCGGTCGGACTCCAGATCCCGAATCAGTGCTCGAACGTCGGCTTCGTCGAACGCGATCACCGTGTAGTGCTCCCAGCCCTGGCGGTGAATCGTCGGTGGCTGGTACAGGCAGTTGTACTCCTCGAACCGGTCGATGATGGAGCCCTCGACCGGACAGAGGCAGGACTGCGTGACGACGTGCAGACCGGAATCGTCGACCGACCGGTGGAGGATCGTTCCCAGGTCGTCGATCTCTTCGAGCAGGTCGTCCGTCGGCGTTTCCGAGGAAGTGATTTCGAGCACCTGGCAGTCGCTCAAGTACCACTCGCGTATCGTGAGGTCCGGGTAGCGTCCCGAAATCTCCCGGTAAGGGCACTCGTGTTTCACCCGGAACGAGGCCTCGTACAGGCTCATACGCCGGTATTTGGGTTCTGTTCAATTAACGGTGCCGGTCATGGCCGGCACCACCTATATTCGAAAACGCCCCCTACGAGTGAACACCGATGACGGAAGTGAGTCCGAACGAACTCAGTGAACGGGTACGGGCCGACGAGGAGGACGTTCTCGTCCTCGACGTTCGCCACCAAGAGGACTACGACGACTGGCATATCCCGAACAGCGTCAACGTCGACGTCTACGACGAACTGGCAGACGACCCGGAGGCGGCGAAGGATGCTCTCGAAGACCTACCGGACGAACGGGAGATCGTCACCGTCTGTGCCGCGGGGGTCGTCTCGCAGACTGCGACGGACGTCCTGCGGGAGATGGGCTACGACGCCGCGACGCTCACCGACGGGATGAACGGGTGGAGCCGCGTCCACCGAAGCGCCCCTGTCCAGACCGACCTCGACGGTACGCTCGTTCAGGTCGCCCGTCCCGGGAAGGGCTGTCTCTCTCACGTCCTGATTTCGGACGGTGACGCCGCCGTGTTCGATCCCTCCCACTACCTCGACGAGTACGAGGCCATTCTCGACGAGCACGACGCCGAACTCGTCGCTGTCTTCGACACGCACGCTCACGCCGACCACGTCTCCGGTGGCGCGGACCTCGCCGAGCGTCACGACGTTCCGTACTACCTCCATCCGAAGGACGCGCTCGCTATCGACGCGACCCCGGTCGAAGACGAAGCGACGGTCGAAATCGGGACCGTCGACGTCGACGTGATCCACACGCCGGGGCACAGCGAGGGCAGCGTCTCGTTCGACGTCGACGGCGAGGCGCTCATCACGGGCGACACGCTCTTCCACGAGAGCGTCGGCCGCGTCGAACTCGGCGTCGAAGCCGGTATCGAAGAGTCCGACGTCGAAGGGAACGCAGCCACGCTCTACGAGAGCCTCCAGCGCTTGCTGGACCGGGCGGACGACACGATCGTCCTTCCGGCACACGACCCCGGATCACCCGAGCCGCCCGTGAACGCCACGTTGAGCGAGGTTCGAGAACGGAACGAGGACCTCGGCCGTGACCGAGAGGAGTTCGTCGAGACGCTCGCTTCGGACGTACCGGACCATCCACCGAACTTCGAGCGCGTCAAGCGAACGAACGTCGGGCAGGAAGACGTCCCCGACGAAGAACTGTCCGAACTCGAACTGGGCCCCAACCGCTGTGCTGCCGAGTAAGCAATGAGTGGGCGAACCGATCTGAAACAGGGGATTCGCGAGCACCTCGGACAGTTCTCGCTACACGTCCTGCTGGTGTTCGCGACGGGGTTGACCATCGGCTCGGAGCGCACCGTCGTGCCAGTCCTGGGCGAAGAGGTACTCGGCGTCGAGTCGTTTTTCGTCATCGGCTCGTTCGTCGTCTCGTTCGGCTTCGTCAAGGCGCTGCTCAACCTCTACGCCGGCAAGTGGGGCGAAGAGTACGGTCGCAAGCCGGTCCTCGTCCTCGGATGGCTGACCGCGCTGCCGCTGCCGGTCGTTCTTATCTTCGCCCCCAGCTGGGGTTGGATCACGGTCGGGAACGTCCTGCTCGGCATCAACCAGGGACTGACCTGGAGCATGGCGATCAACGCCAAGATCGACCTCGCAGGCCCCGACCAGCGTGGACTCGCCGTCGGTATCGACGAGGCGTTCGGCTACACCGGCGTTGCCGTCGGCGCGTGGGTCACTGGCGTCATCGCTGGCCGGACGAGCCTCCGGCCCGAGCCGTTCTACTTCCTCGCCGCCGTCGTGGTGCTAGCGTTCCTCATCTCGGTCTTCCTCATCAAGGAGACGGTCCAACTCGCCCAGCTGGAGGGCGACGACGACCACCACGATGCGAACCTCCCGTTCAACGAGGTACTTAAGCGGGCGACCTACGGCGACAAGACGCTGTTCGCGGCGGCGCAGGCCGGCCACGTCGAGAACTTCGTTGATACGCTGTTTTGGATTGCAGTGCCGCTCTACCTCACGAGTCGGGGCCTCGCGATCGAAGCCGTCGGTGTCGTTGTCGGCGTCCACAGCGCGATGTACTTCCTCCAGATCGGGACCGGCGGACTGGCAGACCGCATCGGCCGACGCCCGCCGGTCGTCGCGGGGATGTTCCTGGCCGGGGCCGGCGTCCTCGGGATGGTGCTCGTCGACGGTTACCTCCCATGGGCGGCCCTGGCCGGACTTTCCGGACTCGGGATGGCGCTGCTCTACCCGAACCTGATGACGGTCCCGAGCGACGCTGCCCACCCGACCTGGCGGTCGGCCGGGATGGGCGTCTACCGGATGTGGCGCGACTCGGGCTACGGCGTCGGCGCGATTCTCATCGGTCTCTCCATGGAGTTCGTGAACGCCGAAGCCGCCTTCTACGTGACTGCGATCTCGATGTTCCTCTCCGGTGCGGTCGTCTACCTGTGGATGGAGGAGACGCATCCGGACTTCGGAACCCACGAGCCGCCGGTTCCTGCCCCGGAAACGTCGACTGGAGCGACGGTCGACGACTGATGCACATCTGCTTCCGTAGCGCTGGGTTCCGTCTACCGTTCGGCGATAGTCGACTCTATCATCTCACGGGACGCTCGGATCGGGAGCGTTCGTGCCGACGGATCGAGGTTGACATTCCGGTGCACGGCGAAGACGGGTCTTAACTCCCTGGCCACGAGACGGTCTGTATGGAACCGGACGACGATTATCACGGATGGGCCGAACGCTCAGGAAAGTTTTCGCCCGCGTACTACGCCCAGATCGGGCCGAACGAGGTGAGTGAGACCCTCGCCACTGTGGTCGAGTACTACGCGCGCGAGGACGCCGCGATCCTCGAAGTCGGCTGTGGCTCCGGCCGTCATCTCGCCCACCTCCGCAAGAACGGCTTCGAGAACCTCACGGGTGTCGATATCAACGACGAGTCGTTCGACGTGATGGCCGAACAGTATCCGAAACTCGCCGCGACGGGAACGTTTCACACCGGGGCGATCGAAGACGTCGTCCCCGAGTTTCCCGACGATGCGTTCGACGTCGTCTACTCGGTTGAAACCCTCCAGCACATCCGACCCGAGAACGAGTGGGTGTTCGAGGAGCTGACTCGCGTCACCAGTGATCTGCTCATAACTGCCGAGAACGAGGGGAACAGCCCACAGCGCGGCCGAGCGGATGAGGAAGTGAGCTACGTCAACGACGACTTCCCGCTCTACTACCGTAACTGGAAGCGAGTGTTCTCCGACCTCGGCCTCGCCCAACTCGTCAGCGAACCGGGCAAGCGCGATACCGTTCGCGTGTTCAGGGTCGTTTGAGAACGCTGGAAACGCTGCTCCGTCACTGCCCGAAAACGCCATTCAGGCGAGTGGCACGCACGAACGCCCGGAAGAGGTGAAACGGCTCGAAGAGCCGCGCTGAAACGGGGTTCACTGCCGAGCGCTACACCTCCGCGAGGAGACGTTCGACTTCGACGATAGAACGGCGCGGTTCGTTCCGAAATGGATCGCCTCTCGAGTCCGGCGAACGTACCTTAGAAACGAGCGCTAAACGGCAGCGAACCATCCTGGGAAGGGAAATGAACGGTCGAGAGGCGGCGAATGCGCTATTTTTTGTCCGGGTCGTCGGCACCCTGGCCGAGGATGAGCGCGTTCTTCACGAGGCTTTCGTGACCCCGGCGCAAGCGCTCGGACACGGCTTGATGCGATATACCCAGTTCATCGGCGAGGTCGTTGGCCGTCGACTCACGAGGAATCTGATAGTAGCCGTGTTCGTGTGCGAGCGTCAGCGTGTCCTGCTGGTCGTCCGTGAGTCCGAAGCGACCTTGCCGTCCGCTGTCCAGGTGATAAATGTTCAGAATCTCGAGCGTGAGACCGTTCTCTTCGCAGTACTCGTGCGTCCGTGAGAGCGCCTCCCGGTCGGGAAACAGAATTCGGAGGTTCCACCAGCGGTCGTCACCCGTCGCCGCGAGAATCGTTCCTTGCTCCGTAACGAGAATCTGGACGAGCGTCTCGATCTGGTCGATCCACTCCATCTGATACAGCCACTCTTCGTCCAGATCCGCGAGGAGATCGAGAGTTTCGACGCTCGGATCGTTTCTCAGCGCGCTTTCTATCTCCTCGCGCGTGTTCCCGTCACTACGCATCCAGACGAACGGCATAACGTGGGAGTCGTCGTCGGCCACGATCCGTTCGATTTCGCACTTCAAATCCTCGAGTTCTGACAAAGACTGGCTGAGGGCAAATTGAGTAGCGGGGATTTCCACTTCGACAACTGTAGCAGTCATATCCACACTAAGAAGCTCCCGGACGATATGTCCGTTGGTGCGCTCTCTACCCCCAATACTCGGCTTAGCGTCAACCGTTACGGTGAGGTGCTAACGACAGCGGAGGAACTCGTCGGGGTGTCAAAATCAATGTACTATAGATGTTTCTACTGGTCGTTCGTGTCCGGTCACTCTCCACCATCGCTCTCGCGCAAGTGGCTCGTCGGGACAGTTCCGTACGTACTCCTCTCGCCTACTCGTTCTTCGCTAGCCAGCAACCCCTCCGCGGAATTCGACTGGGAATTACAATAGTAGTCATCTATCTACTGTGGCGGTTCCTCGTCGCAGTCGAGGCTATTGCCGATGCGCTGCAACGTTTCGCACGGCAACGTGAGCAGGACCGGTAGATGCGCACCACGAACCTATCGTAGGCCAACGATCACTGGATTGTAACAATACGTACAGGTCGTGCAATTACTGCACGTGTCCCGTTCAATTGGCCTGAATAGGCGTGAGAGTAGTTGATACGTAGCACTAAAGAAACTCGCCCTCATAGCCAAAAACAGTGAGTCAGGACTTCGTCACGATACTATTCGGCGATCCGTTTGCTATTATGAACACCATCGGCTTGGTTGCGTTCGCACTCGTCGGATCATCAAAAGCGATCCGTGAGGGGTTCGACGTGTTCGGAATTACCATCGTTGGACTGGCAATGGCGTTTGCTGGTGGAGCAACACGGGATCTCCTCGTGACACGAGTTCCGTTAGCACTTCAGTCACCAATCGAAATTAGTCTGGGTCTACTCGGAGTTGGCTTAGCTATCGCGTTGGACGTCGTTCTGTCATCTCCAGAAACGCACCCGATCACTCTGGTCTCGGATGCGATCGGGCTCGCTGCCTTCACGACGACTGGTGCTATCGTCGCAACTGAGACGGGGGTTTCAGTTTTTGGCATCGTCGCTATAGCAACAATCAACGCCGTAGGTGGTGGTGCGTTTGCAGATATTCTTCTCGACCGGTCTCCGTTCATCCTCTTCGAGGATTTCTACGCCAGTTGTGCAGTCTTGGGAGGGAGTGCTTTCTGGCTGGTGGGGACGTTCGGAGCCACCGGGAGTACGACTGCGGCGGTGTGCGCGGTAGTGACCGTTGTGACTCGGTTGGCTGCGGTTACATACAACTGGAATCTTCCGGCAGTGCGGAGTTCGGTATCTAAATAATCGATTTAATTAAAGATGGTAGACGAGCCCCCTGCTCAGTTCACACCACGAACCGGACTGCACTGAAGGACGGGCGTACAGTTCGAACTTCTGGCTTTCAGGCGCAGCGGATTCGGGGGTCTGCTACGAGAGCGAGTCGAGAGTTCGGTCGGAGCGGAACTCAGTCCTCGATTTTACCGTCCTGACGGTCGCGATCTCGCGCTTCGGGATCGCGGTCGGCGGGGGCCCCGTGTCCGCCACCACCGGGTGTACGGACCGTAACGGTAGTCCCTGCCTCCACGTCGACGGTGGTTTTCGCGGAGACGGGTTCGCCGTCGACGAGATTTTGGCCGGTAGCACCGTTCTCACCGCCGGCGACGCCCCGCGGCCGGGAACGTCGCCGTTCGGTAAGGAGCGAGACCGAGGCCTCACGCCCGACAGTAAGCGACCGTTCGAGACCGAGTCCGCCGCGATACTCGCCGCTCCCGCCGGTCCCGGGGCGGAGAGCGTAGCGTTCCACGGTCAACGGATACTCCGCTTCGAGCACTTCGACGGGAGTGTTCAGGGTGTTCGTCATTCCGACCTGCACGCCGTCCAAGCCGTCGGCTTCGCTCGTCGCACCTGCGCCACCACCGATGGTTTCGTAGTAGGCGAAATCACCGTCGCGAGAGCCGATGATGAGGTTGTTCATCGTGCCCTGTCCCTGCGCCGGCACCCTCTCGGGAACCGCATCGGCGAGCGCCGCGAACACCACGTCGGTGACGCGCTGACTCGTCTCGACGTTGCCCCCGACGACCGCGGCCGGCGATGTCGGATTCAGGAGCGACCCCTCGGGTGCGTCGACGGTAACGGGGTCGTAGCAGCCCTGATTCGGCGGGATTTCGGGATCCGTGAGACAGCGGACGACGAAGTAGACCGCGCTTTTGGCTACCGCGAGCGGTGCGTTGAGGTTCCCTCGGACCTGTTCCGCAGTCCCTGCGAAATCGACGTCGAGAGTGCTGTCGTCGACGGTCACGGTCACGTTGATCGGGATGTCCTCGTCGGTCACGCCGTCGCCTTCGAGCACGTCTCGGGCGGTGTAGGTACCGTCGGGAAACTCGGCGAGTTCGGATTCGATGCGTTCACGCGAGTAGTCGACGACTGCGTCGAAGGCGTCGAGAACGGTCTCGCCGTAGCTGTCGAAGAGGTCACCGAGTCGCTCCGTCGCGCGGTCGTGGGCCGCGAGCTGAGCGCGGATGTCGGCTCGGCGTTCGTCGGGCGTACGGACGTTTGCGAGGAACACCTCGAACACGTCCTCGACGACGTCACTATCGCGGACGAGACGTACGCCCGGAAGACGGATGCCCTCCTCGTAGATTTCGCGTGCACCGGCGGGCATGCTTCCTGGCGTCGATCCGCCGACGTCGGCGTGGTGAGCGCGGGAGACGGCGTACCCGACGATTTCGTCTTCCGTTTTCGTGTCGGCGTCGAGGGCCAGTGGCGAGACGAGCGTTATGTCCGGCAGGTGGGTTCCGCCGTCGTACGGATCGTTGAGCGCCCAGACTTCCCCGGGTTCGGGATCTCGTTCACGGACGGTAGCGACGGCCTCGGGCATCGCGCCGAGGTGGACTGGAATGTGTTCTGCCTGGGCGATCATTCGTCCGTCGGCATCGAAGAGCGCCGTCGAGCAGTCCTGCCGCTCCTTGATGTTCGGCGAGTACGCGCCGCGGATGAGGACCTGCCCCATCTCTTCGGCGATCCCCTCGAGCTGGTTTCGCAGTATTTCGAGCGTGACCGGATCGACGTGGCTCTCGCTGTCGGTGTCGTTCTGAGTCATGTCTCTTCCTCCGTGAGGACGAGCGAGCCGTCTGTACGGACTTCCGCCGTCCACGCGGGCGGGACGACGACCGTGCTCTCGGCCTGTTCGACGACGGCGGGACCGTCGAGTGTCCGGTCGGTCGGCAGCGCCGACCGCCGATAGACCGGCGTTTCGTGGACCGTCCCATCGGTAAATCGCGCCTCGCGGATTCCGGACCGTTCTTCCTCCGCGGACTCGTGGGCGACGGCAGGGTCGCTTCGCCCGGTCGTCGCAGTCGCTCGCAAGTTCACGAGGTGGACCGGTTCGTCCATCTGGTAGCCGTAGGTCGACCGGTGCGTCTCGTGGAAGCGCTCGGCGGTCCGTGTCGGACGAAACGCGTCACCGACCTCGACCGAGAGTTCGAAACTCTGGCCTGCGTACTGCAGGTCGGCGTGGCGCTGGACGCTCGCCGACGCGGCGTCGCGAGCCTCCTCGAGGACCTCGGATTCGAGCTCTTCGTACAGGTCGTCGACGCGTTCGGGATCGACCTCGTCGAGCGCGACGCGGTGTGTACGGACGGCGTCGTGTTTCTCGTCGGCGGCCAGCAGTCCGTAGGCCGAGAGGACACCGCACGCAGGTGGCACGACGACGGTTCCGATGTCGAGGTCGGCAGCGAGCGCGCCCGCGTGCATCGGCCCGGCGCCACCGAACGCGACCAGACCGAACTCTCGCGGATCGTGGCCTCGCTCGACCGTCGCCGAGCGAATCGCGCGGGCCATGTTCGCGTTCGCGACGCGATAGACGCCCCGTGCCGCCTCGACCGGTCCGCCGAGACCGGCCTCGTCTGCAAGTTCGGCGAGCGCATCGTGGGCTGCGTCCGCGTCCAGCGAGAGTTCGCCGCCGAGTTCCGTGCTGTCGCCGATGTAGCCGAGGACGAGGTTCGCGTCGGTGACGGTCGGTTCCGTACCGCCCTTCCCGTAGCAGGCCGGGCCGGGCTCTGCACCTGCCGACCGGGGACCGACGCGGAGCGCGCCACCGTCGTCGACCCACGCGATGGATCCCCCGCCCGCACCGACGGTGGTCACGTCGACCATCGGCGTCCGGACGGGTTGACCGTTGATCTCCGCGTCGGTCGTCCGTTCCGCTTCCCCGTCGCGGACGAGACTCACGTCGCTGGACGTTCCGCCCATGTCGAAGGTGACGAGCCCGCGCAGGCCGCGTTCGTCTGCCAGTTCGCCTGCGGCAGCGTTCGCGCCGACGACGCCGGCTGCGGGACCGGACATCGTCGTAGTGACGGCGTGGTCGCGGACCGCGTCTACGTCAGCGATACCGCCGTTGGCCTGCATGACGAGCGGTTCGGGGAGCCCTTCTTCGGTGGCGTCGCGGGTGAGACGTCCCAGGTAACTGTCGATCTTCGGGGTGACGTACGCATCGACGACCGTCGTCGACGTCCGTTCGTACTCCCGGAACTCCGCGAGCACCTCGTGAGAGGCAGAAATCGGGACGTCGAGTTCGTCTTCGAGAATCTCGACGACTCGCTTCTCGTTACGCGGGTTGGCGTACGCGTGGAGGAGCGAGACCGCGACGCTTTCGGCGTCACCGTCCCGAATCCGCGCCCCGACCTCGCGGACGGCATTCTCGTCGACGGTCTCTTCGACGGCGTTCGGCGTCGTTCGCTCGGAAATCTCGAAGCGGCGACGTCGGGGGACCAGTGGCTCCGACCGGCTCGCGGAGAGGTCGTACAGGTCGGGGCGGTCCTGCCGGCCTATCTCGAGGACGTCGCGGAAGCCTTCGGTCGTGACGAGCGCCGTCTTTGCGCCCGTCTTCTCCAGAAGGGCGTTGACCGAGACCGTCATCGCGTGCGTGAACTCGTCGACGGCGGACGGATCGATGCCGGCTTCGGAACACGCCTTCCGGATGCCGTTCATCACACCGACGCTCTGGTCGGCAGTGCTCGGAACCTTCGCGGTAACGAGGTCGTCTCCGGTGACGAGTACTACGTCGGTGAACGTTCCGCCTACGTCTGCACCAAGTCGAGGTCGTTCTGTCATTTTACAGGAGCTGAACGTTAGCGATGGACAACAGCGTTCGGAGGCCGAGCCAGATAACGACGAGGGTCACTATCCCACCTGCGACGTTCGACCACGTCCCGTTCGTGTACTCGCCCAGCGCATCGTCGTCGTTCATCACGTAGATGAGGAAAATGGCGACGATGGGCAGGAGGACCCCGTTGGCGACCTGCGCGAAAACGATGACCCTGACGGGACTGTAGCCGAGGCCGGAGAACAGGATGCCGACCGCGAGGATCGTTCCCCACACCGCGCGGAACTTCGTCGAGGAGATATCTTTCTCCCAGCCGAGCGCCCCAGCAGTCGCGTAGGCCCCTGCGAGCGGAGCGGTCGTGGACGAGGTGAACCCCGCGGCGAAGATGCCGATACTGAACAGCCACTTCGCGTGGGTCCCTGCGAGCGGTTCCAGTTGCTCGGCCATCCGGCCGATGTCGTCGAGATTCGTACCGGTGGGAAAGGCGGCAGCGGCGGTGACGATGACGGCGATGGTGATGAGCCCGCCGATGGTGATAGAGAGGACGGTGTCGGTCCGCGATTCGGGGAGATTACTTGCCCCCTCCCAGCGGTCACTGACGCTGGAGGCGTGGAGGAAGAGGTTGTATCCGACGACGGTCGTCCCGATGAGACCGGTCACCAGGTAGAGCGATCCGTCGGGAACCGCGGGAACGAATCCGCCCGCGAGGGCTCCCCAGCTGGGGCCAACCATGATAGCGGAGAGGATGAACGCGGTAGCCATGACGACGACGAGGCCGACGAGCGCTTTTTCGATGTACTCGTACTTGCCCGTCCACAGGAGCGCACCGGCGATGAGTCCTATCACCGGCCCCCACACGTTGGAACTGATGCCGGTGACGACTTCGAGACCAGCCGCGCCGCCGAGGATATTTCCTGCTTCGTAGGCTGCGGTCCCGACGCCGATCGCGGAGACGACGAGCACGATGCTGAACCCTCGCGGAATCTCGTTGTCGAACTGTTTGGGGAGCGCTTCGCCGAGACCCTCGCCGGTGATGAGGCCGAGACGTGCGCTCATCTCCTGCAGGACGATGGTCGCGACGATGGAGAACACCAGCGTCCAGACGAGTGCGTAGCCGAAGGCGGCACCGGTAACGCTGGCGGTCGTTACCGTCCCCGGACCGATGAAGGCTGCCGCGACCATCGCTCCAGGGCCGATCGATCGTAGTCGTTCTATGAGGCCGCGTGTCATGATAATGCCTATCGATGCCCAGCCTTTTCTGCATAAAAAGCATTATTAATACCGGTGAACACGCGCTCATACGACCTCATACGCCGTGTGAACTTAGATCATCACTGCTGGCGGACGAGAATTTTCGAGACGCTCTCTTCGATCTCCACGTCGAACGAGGTATCAGTCAAGCTCTTCCGGAGGAACCGCGTCATGAACCAGCGCATCGACTCGGAGGGAAAGACGACGTGGTACGTGTCTCCGTCGGAGTTCCGGACGGCCAGGAAACCACAGAGCGAGAGCCAGTCCAGCACTTCACCGACGTCGTCGAACCGTTCGGCATACTCGCTGGCGTGATACTCGGAAACCCGATCGACCGTTTCGATAAACGCTTCGTCGGGGTCGTCCGGATCGATATCGTCGAGGAAGGCGTGGAAGAAATCCACGTCCAGCAGAACGTGTTCACCGCCCGAAAGCATCTGATAGTAGTTCGCGAGATTGTCGGCGCTTCTCGTCGAGTTCACCGCTTCGAAGTTCGCCGCGTAAAACGTCAGGGCCCGCCTGACGACCGCGCTTTGGCCTCCCTCCGTTCGATCGGTGAGATCGTCGAGGGCGGCCTTCGCGTCGGCGTCGAGTGAGACGGTAACACGCTCGTGAGACATATCCACCGAGAGACAGCCTGTCATCCTATATCTCACGGTTCCGTCGCTGGCGGAGATCCGTTGCATCGAGATGGCGGCGAGTAGTCGAAAAGACTGCCGAGTTCGCAAACCGGCTGGATATCGGCGTCGAGATGACAAAGCGCATTCCAGATCGTCGCCTGGTTGCTCGTGACGACGGGTTTGTCCAGTTCCCGTTCGAGGTCGTCGATTACTTCGAAGGTACGGTAGTTCGTACACGAGATGAACACCGCGTCAGCGTCCGGAGTGTCTATCTCGCGAGCGGCATCAGCTGCGGTCTCCGGGCACTGCGCACCGATTCTGACGTTCGGGCTGATACCGAGTCCGTCGATCGCGACTACCTCGTAGCCGGCCGCCTCCAGAAACGACGCCTCGCGTTCGTTCAGGTCGTCGACGTAGGGCGTCGTGACTGCTACGGAATCAGTGCCCAGCGCCTCGAACGCCCGCTTTACCGACGCTGCTGTCGCAACTGCCGGGACGTCGGCGGTCTCCTCGATGCGCGCTTCGATATCTTCGTCGAAGCCTGGACCGTGGACCAGACTCCCCGTCGTACATCCGTAGGCGACGACGTCGACGTCGGCGGTCGCCAGCAGTCCTGCACACCGCGAAACGTCGTCGGCCATCGTCGAAAGCGAGTCAGCGTCTACGTCGTCGAGACGCATACGGGACGCGTGAAGCGAGACGCCTGCCGGAAGCGCACGCTCGAACTCCGGCTCGTTCGTCGTGTTCGACGACGGAACGATGAGACCGACGCGCCCTCGTTCACCGTACATACGCACTCAGTGTCGTACGCTGGATTGCGGGGTGCCCCTCACCGAAGTCGGCTTCGCCGAAGAAGCGACGCGCTCAGGATCTGTATTTGAGAAGAACGTACAGCAGTACCAGGAACAGCGGTACGAGAGGAACGGCAACTTCGAATGGGACCAGGAGAAAAACCGCTGCTGCGAGAACGACGAACTGGAGGGCGATAATCGCGCTCAGAAGCTCTCTCTGATCGGCCATCTACGTAGAGTAATCAGGTCGGGGGTTTGAAACTACCGGGCTGTTTTGGCGCTTCACCCTCGGACGCCGGCCCTCTCCCCGAGTCGTCGGACGAGGCGGTAACCGATCTGGCGTTGACCGGCATGCCGCCGGGGGAGACCCTGGAACCGGTCTCGACGACCCCGTGAAACTCGCCAATCGCATCAGAACCCGACTAACCGACTCGGCTGCGTCACGATGAGGAACCCTACTACGGTCAGGACGACGAACAGGGCGACCAGCAGTCCGATTCGCCTGGCTGACTGACCCGCGACGAAATCTGGAACGTCGATACCTTTTCCGTCGAGGTACTGGAGAAAGACGACCGTTACTCCGACTCCTCCCGTGATAATCGTGAGCCAGAACGACACGAAGGCGACGATCATCCCGCCAACCACTACCGGTTTTCGGGGCTGGTTCGTACTGCTGGTTTCGCCGTCTGGGTCCCTTTCGCCGTCCGTCCCCCTCTCGCTATCTTCAGTGGTGATCTCCTCACTGTCCGGCGTACCGTCACCATCAGCGTCTCGCGCAGTGGGGTTAGTTCCGTGGACCCGAAGTTCGTCACCGTCCGGAAGTCCGTCGTCGTCAGTGTCCGGGTCCGTCGGGTCGATACCGTACTTACGGGTCTCCTCGTCGTCCGCGACCTCATCGTCGTCGGTGTCTGACGCCGTGGGATCGGTGCCGAGTTCGTCCAGTTCTACCGCGTCGTTCAGTCCGTCGCCGTCCGTGTCCGCGACGGTTGGGTCAGTGCGATGGGTCTGGACCTCCGCTACGTCAGTGAGATCGTCACCGTCGGAGTCCTGAGCAAACAGGTCTGTGCCGTGTTCGCGCTCTTCGGCGTTGGTGAGACCGTCGTCGTCTGCATCGAGGCCGGGGTCAGGAAGGGTGAACAGTTGGGGTTCGTCGGGCACTTCGGGAACCGCCGTCGAACGGACGTACGAGTCCAACCACCCGTCGAGCGACGTCCCGGCAACGTCAGCGACGACCCGCTGGAAAACGTCGTAGGTGATCGGTTCCGAACGTGAGTGTTCGTTTAAGCGCCTGAAAACGGCCTGCAACGTCCGATTCCCGTTGGTCTCCTTCCTGATCTTCGCGTCGAGCGCAGCCAGTACACGCCGACCCTTGGTGTACTCTGCATAGACAGACGGCCACGTGTCCCGTTCGGCGAGCACCGCCTCCGCATCCCGAGACGTGGTCACTTTGTCCCGGAAGGTCCGATACGACGTCGCATTTTGATTGTACAGGACGAGCGACGCGTAGTAGTCTGCGGACGCCTCGTCGAGCCACGACATTGACTTCGAGGAATTGTACGCCTGACGAGTGTGGGCGTACTCGTGAACGGCGACTCCGCTTTCGACAGACGCGGATTCGTGAATCCAGACGCTGTGGGGACCGGGTGCTAAACCACCTCCCCGAATCGGGTCGGGAGCGACGAACACCGTCACGTTCTCCTCCTCGTCGTCGATCTGGAGAACCCGAGCCGTCTCGGTGAGGGTCGCGAGATGACGCCGCGGACTCGCAGCCATCGTGGCGGCGTCCGGGACTATCAGTTCGAACGATCGGTTGGAAGACGCCGTCTGGTGAATCGTGTGTCCCCCGAGGAATCCGAGTTCCTCCTCTACGTGTCCCCCGCTGGCCGTCCGAGTGTGGACAGCTATCCGGTCGGTGTCTCTGTAGGTATAGAACCAGTCGTTTGCGCTATCGCTGTAGTAGGCGGTATGGACGACGTGACTACCTCCGAACAGCGTCCAGGCACCGACGTCGACGTAGTTCAACCCGCCGAACTTGGACGACGTCTGGTTGACCGGAACCGTGAGCGTCATCACGGGGTTGCGGGTCACTTCATTCCACTCGTAGCCCCGAAATTCGGCGTCTCGTTTCGCCGAGAGGCCCTTCGCGTTCGTCACCGTGCTGTTGTCCGGTACGAAGACGACGAGCTCGTCGGCGTCAGGCCCGAGGTCGTATTCGACTGTAACCGTGATGCGTCCGGGGTCGTCGGGTGTCCGTTCGTACGTTACTGTCTGGACGACAGGTGGTTTTCCCGTCTCGGAAGCGGAGGCCGACCCCGTTCCGACCGTAGCGGCCCCAGAGACGGCCGACGTGACGAGTAGCGCAGTGAGAAAGAAGGTAATACAGACGGAGGCTATCATGAACGTACGGGGACATAATACAGGCTTTAGATAATCCTTCTGGTGTGTGCTTTCCGACCCCCGTCGGTCCGAGCATTCGAAGTTGCGCCCTGTAGCGGGTGGTGTTCTATCGCTCGTCGACGAGCTGGTTCGCACGTACGACGACGTACATGAGGACGATACCGGCCCCGACCGCGACGACGAACTGAGCAGCAAGTGTGAACAAGACCCCGAATACGGGCACTACCGCCAGGACTTCGACCAGTAGAATCTGCAGAAGGACCGGGATAAGTGCGACCGCACCGACGGCTCCGATGAGCTTCGCGAGCGGGAGCGCTTCGTCGACTATCTGACTCGTATCGAGTTCGTCCGCGGGAGACGTGAAGAACGGTCTGGAGGGCGACATCTTCTGAAGATGCACGTTCCCCCGCAATGTATCTTGGGTGCCGTACCCGGTCCGACTCGACAAAATACCACCGCGTACCAAGCGTCATCCCCCGTCGGCGCAGGACGCTCCCGACAGCGCCGACCGCCAGTCGGACCCGTCCGCGAGTTGATCGCAGACGAGGGTGCTGAACTCATCGCGGGCCAGCCCCGGCGCTCGTCTGCTGGGATACGGACGGCGTTCGCTCGGGCGACCGCGGGCCGGCGGCGTTCGCGAGCGATGCCGACCAGCGGGTCGTGACGATGTGACGAACGCGGTCGATGCCGCCCCGTCTGGCTCGTCGTCGTATCCGTCCCCTCAAGACCCTACGGGGCGATGATACTGTATGGTAGATTTGATCTCGATCGGTGGTTTGCTGCTCGCGTTCTTCCTCGTCGTCATGAACGGGATTTTCGTGGCTGCTGAGTTCGCGTTCGTCAAGATTCGTCCGACCCAGGTGAACGCGCTCGTCGAACAAGGGAAGCCCGGTGCGACCTTGGTACAGGACGCCATCGAGAACCTGGACGACTATCTCGCGATCAGTCAGCTCGGGATTACGCTTTCCTCACTCGGCCTCGGTTGGATCGGCGAACCTGCTGTGGCATCGCTCATCGAACCCGTTCTCGGCCAGGTGGTTCCCGCAGGAACGATCCATCTCGTCGCGTTCGCGATCGGATTCGGTTTTATCACGTTCCTCCACGTCGTCTTCGGTGAGCTCGCGCCGAAGACGTTCGCCATCCAGGAGGCCCCCCGTATCGCGCTCCTCGTCGCCCCGCTCATGAAGTTCTTCTACTACGCGTTCATGCCCGGCATCATCGTCTTCAACGGTACTGCCAACTACTTCACCCGCCTCGTCGGCGTCTCGCCAGCGTCCGAAAGCGAGGAAACCCACAGTGAAGAAGAGATTCGGATGATTCTCACCCGGTCCGAGGAGACGGGACAGATCGATTTCGACGAGGTCGAAATGATCGAGAGCGTCTTCGAACTCGGGGACACGGTCGCTCGTGAGATCATGATCCCGCGTCCGGACGTGGAAACCGTTCCTGCCTCGACGTCCCTTCAGGAACTCCAGTCAGTTGCCGCTACCGGGACCTACACGCGGTATCTCGTGCTCGACGAGGACGGGGAGCAACCGGTCGGATTCGTCCACGCCAAGGACATCCTCCGGGCGAGCGAAACGGAAGCGGACCACGACGAGTCGCCTACTGCTCGTGAACTCGCACGAGAGGTGCTCGTGGTCCCGGAAACGCGACGGATCGACGAAATCCTCGCCGAGTTCCAGTCGCACGGGGGAGGGCAAATGGCCGTCGTGATCGACGAATGGGGGGTCTTCGAGGGAATCGTGACTATCGAGGACATTCTCGAGGAGATTGTCGGTGACATCCAGGACGAGTTCGATACGGCGGCCCAGGCCCCGTCCATCGAGCAACGAGAGGACGGGGCGTACGACGTCGACGGTGGTGTTCCAGTCCATGAAGTGAACGAGCAACTAGGCGCCGAATTCGAGGGTGACGACGTCGAGACGATCGGGGGGTTCGTCTTCAGCCTCCTGGGACGGGTACCCGAGGTCGGCGATCAGGTCGAACGGAGCGGGTACGTCCTCCAGGTCGACGCCGTGGAGGACGCTCGAATCGAACGTCTCGTGATCCAAGAGGCCCGGTCGACCCAAGAGCCGAAAGAGGAGTGAACCACTCGTCCCGCTCGCTCACGGCTGACGCCGTTCGCTCGACGCGGGAGGGGTTTCCTGCTCGGACGATGCGCCGTGTCGGGACCGAATCGGCCTCCGGAGCTGGTTCCCTCGTTACCGACTCGCGGTCGGCGAGGGTGTACCGCGATCGGTGAGAGCGTTCGACGGCGGTCTGACACGGATGTCGACCGCAGCTTCGGCAGTGATACGCGCTCAGTTCGTATCGAGGGAGACTACTCGACCGTCGCTGTACATCACGAACACCTCCTGGGCGCCGTCGTCGTCCACATCGTCGAGCGTGGGGTGGACGAAAATGGGCGTTTCGCGCTCGTACGCGACGCGGACATCGCCCGAGGACGGATCGACGATGCTGACGGAGCCGTCGTTGCCAGCCGCGACGAGTTCGTCGTCGCCATCGCCGTCGACGTCGCCGAGCGCGGGTGGCGGCATCATCTGGACGTCCTCGGTCGTGAGTGTCGTCGTCCATTCGACCCGTCCGTCGCTCGCACGGACGCTCCTGAGCTTGCCGTCACGCGCCACTGCGTACACTTCGACCGTCCCGTCGTCATCACCATCCTCGACCGCGTGTACCGCAGCGAATCGACCGAAGTCGGACTGCCACTCGGTCGTCTTCGTTCTTCCGTCGATCGTCGTTACGTTCCCAGCGGGCGTCGCAGTGACGATCTCGATTGCAGGATCCCCGTCCGTTTGCTGGGTGGCCATCCAGGTGATCGAGCCGCCGAGTTCTTTCGGCCGTTCCCAGGCACGGGTACCGTCCCGTTCCAGCAGATGGAGTTGGCCGTCGGAGAATCCGACGGCGATCTCGGGCTGTCCATCGGCGTCGAAGTCATCGACTGCTGGCTGCCCCCACGAATATCCCGTGAGATTCCGGGACCAGACAGTCGTTCCGTTCGGCCGGAAGACGGACACCCGGCCACTCACGTCGGCGACGACGAGTTCCTGCTTGCCGTCGCCGGTCAAATCGGTGACGACTGGCTGCGTGTAGCCGTAGTTGGAGAGATCGTAGCGACGCTCGACGGCCCCCGTCGTTGCGTTGAGGACGACGGTCTGGTTCTCCGTCGTCGCAGCGAGCACCTCCAGTGACCCGTCGTCGTCGTAGTCCGAAACGGTCGGATCGGCAACGGCGTGAATCGCGCACGCTGACGATGGAACGGGATACTGCCACTGCGTCGTCCCGTCGGTCGCGTTCAGCGCGGCTAGCCGACAACTCGACGTGCCTTTCGTCGCGCTGATCGGTGCATACAGCATCGTTCGACCGTCGACGGTGGCGATCGCTGGTGCGTGATGGTTCCCCTGCGTGTCGACTGCGGTGTCGCTCGTCCACCGTTCGGTGAACTGGGCGTTCGAGAGAACGCCGGTGTTGAGGGCGAGAATCGAAATAGCACCCAGGACCACGAGAATCCCCGCTCCTGCGACGATAGTCCGAAACCGCATCGGCGAAGGTCGGCGCGCAGCGTACAAAAGCGCTGTTGATCGCCGACCGGTTTCGACGATCGAACCAACGCTCCTATTCTCACGTAGTTACTACCCGGTGCTATGGGTCGGCGTTGGTACACTGGACTCGGCGGCCTCCTGCTGTGGCTCTCCGCCGTCGCTCCTGCAGGCGCACATAGCCTTGGCGCGTCGCGCCTCGAAACGCCGATACCGCTATCGCTTTTGTACGCCGGAGCGGGGGCGACAGTCGCGATCACTGCCGGTTGGCTCGGAAGTACCAGAAATCCGGGATTTACACGGGTCGCTCCCCGAACCATCGCGTCGCTGCCGCCGAGCGTCGCGACCGTCGCCCGAACCGGAGGACGCATCGGCTTCTTCGTGGCGTTCGTCGGCGTCCTCGCCGCGGGGCTCACCGGTCCGAGTGGCTGGACCCGGAACTTCGCTACGATATTCGTCTGGCCGCTCTGGCTCAAGGGCGTCGGACTCTTCGCTATTCTCTTCGGCAGTCCGTGGCGTATCCTGTCACCGTGGCGGACCCTCTACCGTGGTCTCGTCGCTCTCGAAGGTCGCGACCTCTCGTTGGCTGAACGGTACCCCGAAAAGCTCGGGGAATGGCCGGCGCTCGTCGGGTTCCTCGTCTGGATCGGTATCGTCGAGAATCTGACCCAGATACCGCGGTTGCCCGCGGGGACAGCTGCCGTCGTCGCTGTTTACGCGATCGTCATGGTTCTCGGTGGTGTCGTATTCGGTGAGCAGTGGTTCGACCGGGCAGACGCCCTTGCCGTGTTGTATCGACTGTTCGGACGCGCCGCCCCCATCCGCCCGGACAGGACGAGAGACGGCGGATACGAGTTCGCGCTCCGCGCTCCCTGGCGAGGAGCGACGTCCGCTATTCCGAGTTTCGTCCTCGTAGGCTTCGTCGTTGCGACGGTCTACACCGTTAGCTTCGATGGATTCACCTACACGCCGGAGTACCAGACGCTGCTCTTTGCGGTGCGAGATATCACGGAGAGCGGACCGCAAGTCAGTATCCTGGTCTATCTGTGTGGGCTACTGCTGTTCGTCGTCTCCTTTTTCGGCGTAGCGTACGCCGTTGCGAGCATCGGTGGTGGCGACGACTGGCGTGCCGCCGCAAAAGCGCTTGCTCCGACCGTGATTCCGATCGCGGTGGCGTACGAGTTCGTCCACAACTACCCATACGTCCTCGACTACACCGGACGACTCCTGACGGTCCTGGTCGACCCTCTGCTTGCCGGTCCGGAGACGATTTCGCTCACCGGTTGGCTCTCGGTGCAACTGCTCTGGGTCTCTCAGATCGTTCTCATCGTCGGCGGACACGTGATCGCGGTCGTCGCCGCTCACTGGGTGACGACCGACCGGTACCCGGACCGACGACGGGCGCTGTACGCCCACGTCCCCGTGACGGCGCTGATGATCGGTTACACGATACTGTCGCTCTGGATAATCTCACGCCCCGTCGCCGCCTGATCCGATCCTCTGGGGGTGTGTTCTGCAGACACGGCGCGAAAGCGGGCGCGTTTCGGGAGGGTGACCGGCTACCGTTCGATCCTCGGTTCTCGCTCGTGCGTTACTCCGTGAAATCGGGGGGTTTCAGGACGAAATTGGGAAAACTGCTTTATCCGATAGTGGTGGATGTTAACGTGTCTCATGAAACCAACGAGACGCACGGTCCTGCAAGCCTCGGCGATCGGTTTCGCTAGCTCGATCGTCGGGGTCGCAGGCGCAAACGAGAACCGACAGGAAACGACCACCGAAGCGGGGAGCGGGACGACCGAACGAGACGAAACGACGCCGTTCACGGTGCGAGCGACGACCCTTCCGGAGCACGGCGTCGTCCTCACCGACGCGGAGGGGATGACCCTCTACCGGTTCACCGAGGACGAAGCCGGCGAGAGTACCTGTTACGACGACTGCGCCGAAGCGTGGCCGCCACTGACCGTCGAAGAATCGCCGACCATCCCCGACGGGCTACCGGGTGAGTTCGCCACGACAGAACGCGAGGATGGGTCCATGCAGGTCACGTACGACGGAACGCCGCTGTACTCCTTCGCCAGGGACGAGGAACCGGGCGACGCGAACGGGCAAGGTGTCGGTGACGTGTGGTTCGTGGTGAATCCGGCGTGTCCCAGCGAGGACGAAACGACCGAGGAGACGACGACGGGAGGAAATTACTGATACGCACACGCTCTGGACTCGTCGTACTGGCCGGGAGAGAAGTCGAGTAGTACGAATAGTACGATACGTATCGCTGCTCTCACGACATCAGGCATCCAAAACAGGTGGTGTCTAGTTCGATACGGCGAGTTATCTCACTAGCGGGGGCCGGACTCGAACCGCCGGAACCTCATACAGGACGATGGCGGGATACAGTGAACAGAGCGTTCTCGGTCACGGCCGATACTAGCTCAGGTGGGTGAGGTCCGTTCTCGCCGAACTCGGTTTTAACGGAGAATCGGCTGTTCGCTGGTGAGATGGGTTTATGCTTCCCCGAGGGCGACCTGGGTGCTGCCGTTCGTACGCTAGAACACGATTCGTTCTATCCAAAGGAAACGTGCGAACCGAAGACTCTCGAAAGCGCTGCCGGGGCGATACCTCGAGTTGTAGGTGACGACACTAAGAGCGTCGCTCTCTTACTTATACGGGATGGGATTTCAGGGGAGAGATCATTCGTGAGACGGCAAGACGAGACCCTGACGGAGACGAGCAATGACTCGGCGAACGAGACGCTGACTGTGCAGTGGGGCCAGGGAACGGGACGATCGCCGTCCACTGCTGTTGTTCAGGCAGTGTCCGCGGTGACTGAGATTCCACCGCGAGAGCTACCTCCGCTTCATCGTACGATCGATGCCGATGCTCTCAACGGCCTTTTTTCACCAAGGGACCAATCCGAACCTGACACGATGGGGGTCGATTCGGTGAGCTTCGAGTTCGAAGGGTACGACGTAACTGTCACTGCAGCCGGATACGTTAGCATGGTTCCGCTCGATCGTAGACAGTGACGAGCGTGATCACGGCTGTTCGTTGAACATTACTGCCATTATCTTCCGTTCGGCAGCATGAACGTGTTGTGAAAAGGTAGCGGACGAAATCCCGAGTTCTTCGGCAATCTCTTTGCCTGTACATTCCCGCGGCCACTCGTAGTATCCAGCTTCGAACGCGGTCCGTAAAACCGTCTGTTGTCGATCAGTGAGGTGTTCGTGAAGGACTTGGTTGAACGCCCAGCTACTGAACAGTGGTGTGAGGTGGTTTTTCTCTCGTTTGGAGTCGAGTTCCGCCTCCGGGTACTCGCTCAGAAATGCGTCAACGATCGCGGTTGACTCGTCCATCGAGGGGGATGGAAGTTCAGTGACGATGACGCCCTCTCCGTTGACGCTCCGGACGGTTCGTGGTAGAGTGCCGAGTTCTGCTAACGACACGGCAGGACACTCGTCAGTGAGGTCGAACTCGAATAGTCCCTCACGATCAGCCTCCTGGAGAAGTCGTGCAGTAACCGTCTCGTGGGTATCTACGAGGTCGAGGATTCGGTGGGGGTCGGTCCCTGTCACGTCGAAGAACTCCGCGTACTCTCCCTCACAACGCGGAATCATCTCGACGAGATCGAACCGGCACTGTTCGGCCTTCGAGGCCGCGACAAATGGATACTCCGGGTCTGAAATCGTGAATTCGAGCTCGAGGACAGGGGTCGATGCGGTGGAGAGAGATTCGCTCATGTAGAAATAGACTGCTGGCATCACGAGTGAACTTTCCGGCCAAGCGAACTATTGTACGGACGGCAGTACCGGGTCGGATTTCCGATAGTCTAAGATGACGATGAGTCGAGTAGTGTAGTCACGCTCCGCGTAGGTGGCAAAAATGACTGACGATGGTCACACGCTCCGTATCCATCCCTCTCGGAGAGATTTTGGCTAAAGTACCGCACGGCGTGTCCGGGTTCTCCGGGGATTCGATGCCGGCACGTTGCCGAAATACCTCGGAAGGAGGCCGGTCACGACGAGTGTTACCATTACTAGTGCACACTGCAGCAGACGTGCTACGGAGCGTCTCCCGTCACAGATCCTTTCTCAGACAGGTTGCCGAGTTCGGACACAAGTCCGTGAACTCGGTCGTTCGCTGGATGCTCGACGGGACGTCCCCCCGAACCACCTCCTCGTATCCACGTTGTCGGAAAAACGCTGCCGCGGTCGTGGTCAGCAGGTAGAGCGTCTCCACCCCGCTGGTTCGTGCGCGTTCTTCCAGCGCGTCGCACAATGCCGTTCCGTAGCCTTGCCCGCGATTCGATTCCGTAACGACGACCGACCGAAGGAGCCCGTTCGATCCGTATCGTTCGACACCTCCGACACCGATACGCTCCGTGTCCGAGTAGACGACGAAGAAGCACTCCGACTTCGCGCGCACGTCCTCGAACGGGAGACCGTTCGCTTCCAACAGGGATTCGACGAGGTCTACGCCGTCTTCGTCCGCCTTTCGGAGGGTTATCGATGGGTCGGTCATACGGTTTCGATGGAGCCCCGTAGCGGGAACCGATTACTGTGACTACCCTGACTGGAAAACAGCTCCGACTGCTCGGAACGTCGGTCAGTTCGCTTCATCGGTGGGAATCTGGGTGACCGTAATCTGGGCTCTCCCGCCCAGGTCGAACGTGAGCCCCTGGCAGTCGTAGAAGCAGCGGGTCAATATGTAGGCCCGTCGCCCGCCGACGAGCAGGCCGACGACGGCCGCGAGGGCCACGGAGCCAGCCAGCGGTCTGCTGACGACCAGCAACAGCAGGGGAATCGCAGCTACCATGGCATAGCTCACGAGGACGGTTCGCCAAGTGGGCGTCTCGATCAGCGGACGATCTCGTGGATCAAGCGGTGGCCTGTGCATCGTTACGTTGTCGAGTCGAGTGGTGTCTGTCGTGGCTGCGCCGTTCGAAACGGTCGGCGGTACGTTCTCCCCCGCGACGAACGCGATTGTACGGACCGATTCTCATGTTACGATGGCGGCTCCGTCGCTGGCTTCTCTCCTTCTATCGTCGCCGCGACGATGTAGTCGCTCAGATCGCGCTCGCTATCCCAGTCACGGATGAACTCGTCGCTGTCCGCTTTCGGCTCGACGGAAACGTCCGTGAATCCGGCTTCGGTCAGCATCGCTTCGAGCGCGGGAATCGATGCTGCACCGCCGACGCACGCGGCCACCGACGCCGGATCAGACCGAAGGTCGGTCGGTAGCTCGGTGGTCAGGACCACGTCCGAGATGGCGAGGCGTCCGCCCGGTCGGAGGACGCGATACGCCTCGCGGAACACTCGAGGTTTGTCCGGCGAAAGGTTGAGGACGCAGTTCGAAAGAATCACGTCCACCGACCCGTCGGCGACCGGAAGGTGCTCGATTTCACCGAGTCGGAACTCCACGTTCGTCGCATCGTTCGCATCGACGTTCTCGCGGGCCTTCTCGACCATCTCGGGCGTCATATCGACGCCGATGACGTGACCGTCCGTTCCGACTTCGCGGGCCGCGAGGAAGCAATCGAATCCGCCACCGGAGCCGAGGTCGAGGACGGTGTCTCCCTCCGCAAGGTTGGCGATCGCGGTCGGATTGCCGCAGCCGAGACCCAGATTTGCGCTCCCGTCGACGGCGTCGAGGTCGTCGTCCGAATAGCCGAGTTTCCGTGATCGGTCGGTGGACGCTTCGTTACAGGAACTCGTCTCGCCGCAACAGGATGACGACTCCGCGGCTATGCGAGTGTATCGCTCGCGCACGGCGGAGCGCTGTTCTGCGGAGTCGAGACGACCCTCGTCCGCATCGGCGGTGGGGTTATCGGCCATCGTCGAGCGACCTCCCGTCGTCGAGGACGCGGAGGAGTCGTTCCGCGCTCGGCGTCGCGGTGTAATACCGCCATCGCCCCTCTTTTCGCCGTTCGACCAGGCCAGCGCTGAAGAGCCGTGAGAGCGCTTGACTGACGGCTCCCTGGCTCACCCCGAGCGCGGGTTCCAACTCACAGACGCAGACGTCGTCGTCGGCCTCGGCGATGAGGCGAAGCGCTTCGTACCGGGTGTCGTTACCGAGGGTCGCGAGGGTCTCCACGTCGGCGGCTACCTCCGGTTCCGTCAGGGAATGGGAGTGGCTGACCGAACAACAGTCGCTCGCCCGTTGGCTATGCGCGTCGGATGGCCGGCCGTCCGTCTTCTGTCCACTCATTTTAGCACATCCTAATATTAGGCCCTGCTAATATAAGCGTTCTGTTAATGTTCTGGTACGAGAGGGTAGATACCAAGTACCGGCGAGGTCGCACTCGTCCAAGCCGAACTCGCAAGGAGGTCTGGTCCGTTCGTCGAACTCCGCCTCTCAGGGAGGGGATTTCTCCTCGCAATTCCGTAGCGGTACCGCGGTCGGTCGCGTCGACCGTCGTGACGTTGCCGCGTTAGAAACGACCCTCCGTACGTCCCCCGAGAGATATCATATTTCCTGAATTCGAATGGTGGCGACCAGTTCAAAAGCTAAACGTCTGTGGGTGTTACACCGTGGCATGGATGGGGAGACTGCCTTTCGGCTGGTCGTCGCCGGGGTGCTGGTGGTGGCGCCGACGATGCTGTTTCTGGGGCTGTGGCGCGGACTGATGGCTTTGCGTAACGACGACCTCGCGAACCGAACGTTGAACGGCGAGTTCGGTCCCATCTCCGACGGACCGATTCCGGCCCGGGTGTTCGACTTCGCCGCTCCCAACGGAGGCCGCGGTGCGACGGCCGACGAATCGTTCGTTCGCTGTCCGAACTGTCAGTCGGAGAACCCGAACTACGTCGACTACTGCGGCGACTGCCTCGAACCGCTCGGGTGAGTCGGTGCGACCGGTGTTTCCTGCACTTCCCGGAGCGCTGGCGCAGCCTCACAGCGAGTAGTAGTCGTCGACGACGAGGAGGACGGCCTTGTACAGCGCGAGGACGATGGGACCGAAGAAGAGCCCGAGCGGTCCCATCACGAAGAGACCGCCGACGACGCCGACGAGGATGACGCTCGGATGGAGGTCCGCACCGCGGTCGACGAGGAACGCTCGGAGGTAGTTGTCGATCCAGCTTATGATGGTCGCGCTGTACGCGAAGAGGAATCCGGCGGCCAGGAACCGTCCGACGACGAGGAGATAGACGGTGGCCGGCAGCCAGACGGCGGCGACGCCGACGACGGGGACGAACGCGAACAGCACCATCACGAGCGTCCAGAGCGCCGCGTTCGGGACGCCCGCGACGAACAGCCCGAGTCCTCCGAGCAGTCCCTGGACCAGTCCGACGAGGACGTGCCCCTCGATGACCGCCCAGGTGATGCGGTTCGCCTCGGCGTACAGTTCGTCCTGCACGTCCGTCGGCAGCGGCGTCAGGTCCCGGATCCAACCGACGAACTGCGCGCCGTCGACCAGGAAGTAGTAGAGGAGGAAGACGAACAGCGTCAGCCCGACGAACGCGTTGACGGTAGCGCCGACGACGTCCGTCAGCTGTCCGGCGAACAGCTGGACGAACTGTTCGCTGAGGCCGGCCGCGTCCGAGGGAACGTCGAGGGAGACGCCGAAGCGACCCGCCAGCCGTTCCACCTGCTGGAGGACGGGGCGGTCGGTCACGTTCGAGGTCGCTATGTTACCGAGCGCGAGCACGACCAGTCCCACCGGGACGAGGAGGACCGCCACCGCGACCGCGAGGAGTCCCAGCGCGGTCGTCCGCGGTCCGAACCGGGGCGCGTACCGCCGCTGCAACGGGTACAGCAGAAACGCCAGGAGGACCGCGGCGAGCACGTACGTGACGAACGGCTGAACGAGCAGGTAGGCCAGCACGGTGAGCACGCCCACGAGCAGGACGAAGAAGCCGTCTCGGACGTTCATGACCGCGACGTACCACGCGCTCGGTTATCCATCTCACGCCGGTCGTATCCGGACGCTTCTCGCGTCGATTCGAGAGCGACTCCTCGCGCGTCGGCGGCGTCCGCCCCCCTCGCTGTCCGTCGGTTTTCGTCTTAGTACTTAAGGATGGCTTGCGAGGACAAGGAACGGGATGATGCAGCCAGTCGAGCTATGACCATCTCCAATGGACAGAAACAACGCCGCCGACGAACGCGCCGGGGAACCGCTCGACGAACGAGAGCTGTACGGCGATCCGCAGCACGAGGAAGCGACGGTCGACCGGTCCGAACTGATATCGTACGGCGACCCGCAGCACGAGGTCGCCGGGGAGACGGCGTCCGACGTCGAACTGGCGCGCTGGACTCACTCCGTCGATTCGGAATCGGCCGAGCGGTACACCAGTCGGCCGTCCACGGCGAAGAGCGGCCCCGAAGCGGGGTGGGAACGACCGAGGTCAGCCGGTCCGGTTCGTAGCGACGGTGACTTGCCTACTCGTCCGACCGGTCGTCCTTAGAACTGCCGATGGTTTCTCGAACGAGTGACTCGGTGGCGCGTCGCAGGCGTTCGGAGACGGCCTGGTGGGAGACGCCCAGGTCTTCGGCCAGGTCCTCCGCGGAGGCCTCCCGGGGTACGGTGAAGTACCCCGCTTCGACGGCGGCGAGCAGCGTCTCGCGCTGGACGTCGGTCAGCGCGCGCGAGTCGTCGGTCTTCGCGTCGGCGCTGTGTATCTCCCGGAGGTCCAGCGTCAGTTCGCGTTCGCGGCAGAAATCCACGTACTGCTGGAGACTCTCCCGGTCGGGGAACCGGAGCTGGACGGTCCAGCCGTCGCCCGACCGCTCCGCAGAGAGGAAAACCGCACCCAACTCGGCCCAGCTCTGGTAGGTGATGAGCTCCTCGCCCTTCTCGGTCAGATGTATCTTGTACAGTCGCGTTCCGTCGACCTCCGAGAGGACCACCGGGTCCGTCACGGTCGGATCGTCTTCGATTCCGGCCTCGAACGTTGAGAAGTCGTCTCCGCCGGCCCAGAATATCATCGTCGTCGGCGACGAATCCGTCGCCGTCTGCTGTTCGACCGATACCGACAGCTCGGGTACCTCGCTCAGGGCCCGCCGGAGCACCGGCGTCTCTAAATAGAAGGTGGCGATGACCGACATTCGAACGCTAATAACACGGAGTGGTGGAATAAATAGCTTGGCCGTCACCGTCCGGCGGTCGACCGCCGGACGGCAGGTCGCTCCCCGTCGGTTCGCCACACGCTATTTACTGTCCCCCGTCGACGACGGACCCATGGAGTACGAAACCGTCGACGGCGAGGAGGTGCCGGCGGTCGGCCTCGGAACCTGGCGGACGTCGGGTCCGACCTGCCGGAACGCGGTCGCCACTGCGCTCGAACTGGGGTATCGCCACGTCGACACCGCCCAGTCGTACGACAACGAGCGCGACGTCGGTCGGGCGGTGGCGGTCGCAGACGTCGACCGCGAGGAGGTGTTCCTGACGACGAAGGTGTGGCCGATGCACCGTACCCACGACGACGTCGTCGACTCGGTCCACGAGAGTCTCGCGCGCCTCGGCACCGACTACGTCGACTTGCTGCTCGTCCACTGGCCGAATCCGCTCGCGTCGACGGCGGAGGTGATGGGGGCGCTCTCGGCCCTCCGGCAGGACGGCGCGACCCGCCACGTCGGCGTGAGCAACTTCGACCGCGACCAGTTGCGGGAGGCACGGCGAGTCTCCAGCGCTCCCGTCGTCACCGACCAGGTGCAGTTCCACCCGTTCGAACCGCAGCGCGAGTTGCTCGACTACTGCCAGGCGGAGGACGTACTGCTGACGGCGTACAGTCCGCTGGCGCACGGCGGCGTCGTGCGCGACCACGTCCTCACGGAAATCGGACGCAAGTACGACAAGAGCCCGGCCCAGACCGCGCTCCGCTGGGCGCTCCAGCACGACGGCGTGGCCGCCATTCCGAAGGCGACGAGCCGCGAGCATCTCCGGGCGAACCTCGACGTCTTCGACTTCGAACTCACCGACACCGAGATGGCGCTCGTCGAACGTCCCTCCCGTCTCCGGAGCGGCCTGTCGATGCTCCGGGGTCGGCTGGGGGTGTAGGCCGGGGCCTCCCGGACCTCGGTATCTCTCGTCGAAACCGACGGTGGTCGGCTCCGGAGGGGGAAAGCTTATGATGAAGAGCCGTCGACATGTATCCGATGGCACCCGTTTTCGTCGGACGGTGCTAGTGCTGTGGAGTCGGGTGGAGTCCCGGTCCGGGCCGCATCCTACGGTCGTCCCCGGGACAGAAACCGACGACTCCCCAATTCTCGGCAGTAACGACTGCGACCGACACAGCGCGTTCCACAGCACTGCAACCATGTCAGCCACGACCACCCCGACAGCACAGCTAGCTAACTCTCCCCGAGTCCGCAGTTCCCCGCGGAGGCGCCGCGATGAGTGACCCCGACGTCGTCGAACTCGCCAGGCGCCGCGGGTTCTTCTTCCAGGCGAACGAGGCGTACGGCGGCGTCGCCGGCTTCTACACGTTCGGCCCCCGCGGTGCGGCGCTGAAGCGCAACGTCGAGGACGCGTGGCGCCGCCAGTTCGTCGTTCGGGAGGGCCACCACGAGATAGAGTCGCCGACGGTCGTCCCCGAAGCGGTGTTCGAGGCGTCCGGCCACCTCGACACGTTCGACGACATGGTCGTTGAGTGTCCGGAGTGCGGCGCGAGCCACCGGGCCGACCACCTCGTCGAGGACGCGAGCGACGTCGAGGACGCCGAGAGCCTGCCGGTCGCCGACGTCGAGGAACTCCTCGCGACGTGCGACGTCGACTGTCCGACGTGTCGCGCCACGCTCGCGGACGAACCCGTCTCCGGGTTCAACCTGATGTTCGAGACGTCCATCGGCCCCGGCAGTTCGCGGGCGGGCTACCTCCGGCCGGAGACCGCCCAGGGTATCCTGGTCGAGTTCCCGCGGCTCAAGGAGTACGCCCGCAACCAGCTTCCGTTCGGCGTCGCCCAGGTCGGCTCGGGGTACCGCAACGAGATAAGCCCGCGACGGTCCCTCCTTCGCGTCCGCGAGTTCACGCTCGCGGAACTCCAGCAGTTCACGGCCCCCGACGGCGACGGTCCGGACCTCGAACCGGTCGCCGACCAGACGCTCCGTCTCTACCCGGCGGACGCACAGGAGCGCGAGGGGGAGTGCGTGGAACTGACGGTCCGCGAGGCGCTCCGGGAGGACGTCGTCGCGAACGAGTGGCTCGCCTACTACCTCGGCCGCGCCCGGCGGTGGTTCGAGCGCGTGGGCGTCGACCCGGAACGCCTTCGCTTCCGCCAGCACCGCGCCGGCGAACTCGCCCACTACGCGAGCGCCTGCTGGGACGCCGAGGCCAGACTCCACGGCGACTGGGTCGAAATCGCCGGCTTCGCGTTCCGGGCCGACCACGACCTCTCGAAGCACGACGCTCACTCCGACGAGCGGTTCACACTCTTCCGGGAGTACGACGAACCGAAGGTCGTCGAACGCCCGACGGTCGACCCGGACATGAGCTACCTCGGCCCAGAGTTCGGCGACGTCGCCACCGACGTCGCGGACGCGCTCGAAGCCCTCGTCGAGCGCGACCCCGCCGCGTTCCGGAGCGAGGACGTCACCGTCGAGGTCGACGGCGAGACGTACGCGGTGCCCGTCGAGAAGACGGGCTTCAGCGTCGACGAGATCAGGGAGACCGGCGAACACGTCACGCCCCACGTCGTCGAGCCGTCCATCGGTATCGACCGCGTCGTCTACGGCGTCCTCGTCCACTCGCTCCGCCGCGACGAGGTCGGCGGCGAGGAGCGCACTCGACTCGCGCTCCCGACGGCGGTCGCACCGACCGTCGCCGGCGTCTTCCCGCTCACGGACGGCCAGGCCGACCGGGCCCGCGACCTGGCCGACCGCCTCACGCGCCGCGGCATCCCGGCGACGTACGACGACTCCGGTAGCATCGGCCGTCGGTACCGTCGACAGGACGAAATCGGCACGCCGTTCTGCGTCACGCTCGACGAACGGACCTCCGACGACGAACGGGCGACCGTCCGCGAACGCGACAGCACCGCGCAGGTTCGCGTTCCGGTGGACGACGTTCCGGAGACGCTCGCGTCGCTCCGGGCCGGCGAGACGACGTTCGCGGCCGTCAGTCGGGAGTACGACGACGACCGCCAGTAACTCCCGCGTCGGTCGGCGCGAGGCTACTCGACCAGTCGGTCGACGATGCGGGAGCCGACCCGGAAGGCGTTCTCCAGGCCGAGGTCCACCGTGGCCGCGTCGAGGTCCTCGTCGATGACCTCTCGCGCGGTCCGGCCCTCGGGCGGGCGGTCGAAGTTGACGACGCCCCGGACGCTGAGATAGCTCTCCAGGCGGTCGAAGCGGTCGAGCGCGGCCGCCGTGCCGAAATCCTCCATCTCGGTCGTCGCGTACTCTCCGGCGTCGTACCGGTCGACGAGCCACCGGGCCGCCTCGGCGTGGCGCGCGCCGTGCCAGAACTCGTCGCCGCAGAGGGTCGTCCCCACGGCCACCGTCGGCGCACCCCGTGCGGCGTCCTGCGAGTAGCGCTCGCGGTGCTCTCGCGCCCGCTCCGTGTCGCGGAGGGAAACGTCGCTCGCCCACTCGCGCGCTCGTTCGACGAAGTCGTCGTCGAGGCGGTAGGCGTAGTCGCGGGGCCGGTAGGGGAGCAGCCGCATCGTCTCGACGGGGTCGTCGTCCGCCGCCCCGTCCCACCGCTGCTTGCGGTCCCAGTCGACGACGTGGTCGGCGATGAAGACGGAGCCGAGGGTGCCGGCCTCGGGCGACGCCCCGGCGATGCCGACCGTCAGGAAGGCGGCGTCCGAGCAGTCGAGACCGGGCGCACGGAGCAGCGCGGTGACGGTCGCGGCGGCGTCGGTCTTCCCCATCCCGGTCGGCGTGATGGCGACGCCGTCGTCGGTGTACCTGACCGGCGCGTTCGCGCCCGGAACGGCGAGTTCGCGGTCGAAGGCGTACTCTTCGAGCCACGGTTCGACCTCGTGGGGGAGGTCGACTTCGGCGGTGACGTCCCCGGCGGCGAACGCCGGCAGCACCACCACGTCGGGTTCGACTGGCGTCGCGGCATCTCCCGGGTCGTCCCTGGCGGTCGCGGGCATCGATCTACCCGATGGCTGGCCGAGCACCGGTTAAAATCTGCCGGCTGGGGCGGTTCGTCGCCCGGTCAGAGATACGAGTCGTCGTACTCCTCGCTCGACCGCGTCGCGTGGACGTTCCCGCACTCGCCGCACTCGATTCGGCCCACGTCGTCGACCACCGTGTCGAGCGACCCGCAGTTTCCGCAGTAGTAGCCGTATCGCTCCTCGTACGCCTCCTCGGAGTACGCCACGAAGAAGGACGCCTCGGTCCCGGACTCGGTCTCCTCGCGGGCGACGTACACCCGGTCGCCGTCCTCGGTCGTCGCGGTCAGTTCGCCGTCCCGCGTCTCGGTGTTCGGGAAGTCGGTGGTCTCCTCGCCCTCTGCGCCGGTCTCCGCCGTTCCGCCGTCGCCCGACTCGGCCGCCTCGGACTGTTCGGCGTTCGGCTCCTCGCTGTAGACGTACTCGACGAGCGTCTCGCCGCCGACCTCGATCTGCCGCTCGTCGACGCGCACGAACCCGAACTCCTCGAAGAACTGGTGGCCCTCGGTGTTGGCCTCCAGTGCGGTCGCCTCGACCCGCTCGACGTCGCGGTCGCGCAGTCGCTCGACGCCGTTCTCGAACAGTTCGGCGCCGGCGCCGCGGCCGCGCTGTTCGGGGTCCACGAGCACCCAGCGCAGCACCCCCTTCCCGTCCTCGACCTCGCCGACTGCAACGCCGATGACCGTCCCTTCGCCGCCGCCCCCGGCCTCGTCGCTCGTCTCCGCGTCGGCCTCCGCGACGACGAGGACGGTCCCGTCGTCGTCGAACGCCTCCGACAGGGGCTCTTCGCCGAACGTCGTTTCGGCGATGTTCTCTATCTGCTGCGGACTGAGGGCGTACGAGGTGGTCATCGCGCTCTCGGTCACCTCGCGGATTCGTGCGGCGTCGTCGTCGCTCGGTTCACGGAGTTGCATACCGGCGAGTAGTTCGCCGAGTCCGATAAGTGCGTGGGCGGAACGGACGCACGTGTCGATGGCGATAGGTGTGTCCGCGGTTCGGCCCCCGAGCGGTCGCGGGTGCCGACGCGGTTCGCGCCGGGTCAGTCGCCCTCCAGGGGGACCTCGACGAGCGACATCCCGTCGGCGTCGACCGTCTCGTCGAGGGCTGCCGCTATCTCGTCCCAGGACTCGGCGCGGTAGGCGTCGATGCCGAAGCTCTCGGCGAACGAGACGAAGTCCGGGTTCGACAGCTCCGTGCCGGTGTGGGCGTCGCGGTGAGCCTCCTGCTGCTCGGAGATGAGGCCGTAGTCGTCGTCGTTTAACAGGAGGATGGTGTACTCACAGCCCAGGCGGGTCGCGGTCTCTATCTCGGCGGCGTTCATCAGGAACCCGCCGTCGCCGGTGGCGACGACGACGTTCTCGTCGGTCGCGAGGTCGGCCGCGACGCCGCCCGGAACCGCGATGCCCATGCTGGCGAGGCCGTTGGAGATGAGGACCGTGTTCGGCTCGTACGCCGGGAACGCGGTGGCGATCGCCATCTTGTGGCTGCCGACGTCCGATATGAGCACGTCCTCGTCGTCCATCGCCTCGCGGAGGAGCGGCAGTGCGTTCCGGACGGTGACGGGGTCGTCCTCGTCCGGGCGGTCGACCACCTGTCGCGCGATGGCCTCGCGCTCCTCGCGGTACCACGCGTCGTCGCAGGTCACGTCGGCGGCCTCGTCGAGTCGTTCCAGCCCTGCGGAGAGGTCACAGACGAGTTCGACGCTCGGATTGTAATGTTCGTACACCTCCGCGGGCTCGTGGTCGAGGTGGACGATGTCCTTGTCGAGGTCCGGGTTCCAGTTCTCGGGGTCGTGCTCGGCGATGTCGTACCCCACGGCGAGCACGCAGTCGGCGCGGGCGATGGCGTCTTCCGCCTCGCCGTTCTCGCCCGAGTCGAGCGTGAAAAGCGAGTGGTCGTCGCGGTCCGACAGCGCTCCCTTGCCCATGTACGTCGCGGCGACGGGCACGCCCCGGTCGTCGACGAACTCCCGGAGGGCCTCGGCCGCCCGGGTTCGGACGGCGCCGTTGCCCGCGATGACCAGCGGACGCTCCGCGGATTCGAGCAGTTCGGCGGCGCGTTCGACCGACTCGCCGTCGGGGTCGGGGCGGCGGACTCGTCCCCGTGGTTCCAGCGGTTCGGCGTCGGTCTCCTCGGCTGCGACGTCCTCCGGGAGTTCGAGGTGGGTCGCGCCCGGCTTCTCGTACTCGGCGAGCTTGAACGCCTTGCGCACGGACTCGTTGATGACGCCGGGGTCGGTCACCTGGGTGTTCCACTTGGTCACCGACTTGTACGTGTGGAGGACGTCCAGCGTCTGGTGGCTCTCCTTGTGCAGGCTCTCGAGACCGGACTGGCCCGTGATGGCGACCAGCGGGCTCTTGTCGAGGTGAGCGTCCGCCACGCCGGTGAGGAGATTCGTCGCGCCCGGACCGAGCGTCGAGAGGCAGACGCCCGCGTCGCCCGTCAGCCGACCGTGCACGTCGGCCATGAACGCCGCGCCCTGTTCGTGACGCACCGGGATGAACTCCACGTCGGAGTTCGCCATCGAGAAGAGCACGTCTTCGAGTTCCTCGCCCGGGAGGCCGAAGACGTACTCGACGCCCTCCGCTTCGAGACACTCGACCAGAAGGTCGGAGGCTTGCATGGCTACGCGTACGGGACCGCGCGACAACTGTCTGACGGCAGTTGGAACCGCCTCCGGGGCCGACGCCGGAGGCTACCTCCGGTTCGCGTTCCGCCGCCCGCCGAACCACGTCGAAGCGTGGTTTGCCGTCCGCCTCGGGATGGTCGAGGCCGCCCGACGCGACCGGATACTTATACTCCTCCGGCCCGTCTGTCGCTGGAAGGGGGTTTCACGTGAGCGAACCCGAACAGCAGACCGGACTGGAGGAGGCCGAGGAGTCGACGACGGACTCGCAGGCCCAGGAGTTCCGCGCGGAACGCTCGCCACAGCAGCAGGAGGTGGCCGCGGAGGCGGCGCGCGAGCGCGAACGGGCGGCGGCCGGCGAGGAGCGGGAGGACGGAGAGACGGTCCACCTGAAGGTGTTCCGCTACGACCCGGACGTCCCGGAGAAGCAGGAGCCGCGGTTCGACCACTTCTACGTCCCGGCCGAGCGGGGACTGACGGTTCTGGACGCGCTCATCTACGCTCGCGACCGCTTCGACACGACGCTGACGGTGCGTCACTCCTGCCGGCAGGCCATCTGCGGCAGCGACGCGGTGTTCATCAACGGCCGCCAGCGACTCGCCTGCAAGACCCAGGTGGCTGGACTCGACGAACCGGTGCAGGTGGAACCGCTTCCCCACCAGGACGTCATCAAGGACCTGGTCGTCGACATGGAGCACTTCTACGACCAGATGCACGCCATCGAACCGTTCTTCCAGCCCGACGCGGTCCCGGAGGACGAACTGGAAGAGCAGCGCCAGAGCCGCGAGAACCGCGAGAAGATCAAGATGGCGACGCGCTGCATCTGGTGTGGCGCGTGCATGTCCTCGTGTAACATCGCCGCCGGCGACAACGAGTATCTCGGTCCGGCGGCCATCAGCACGGCCTACCGGTTCGCGTTCGACGAGCGCGAGGGCGACGAGGCGACGGAGCACCGACTGGACCTGATGGACCAGGAGCACGGCGTCTGGCGCTGTCAGACCCAGTTCTCCTGTACGGCCGTCTGTCCGAAGGACATCCCGCTGACCGAGCACATCCAGGAACTCAAGCGCTCGGCGGTGAAGAACAACCTCAAGTTCTGGTGACGCTCACAGCCCTGGGACGAACGGAACGTCGCCGAATCTCGCCCGACCGCTCGCGGTCGACGCCTCGTCGCTGGCGAGTCGTCTTCACTGACCGACTCGCCGTCGGGGACTCGCTCTCGCCGGTCGTTCGATTCCCGTCGCACAGTCCGGGTCGCTAAACCCACGTTCGAACTCCATCGCAACGAAGTCAGGTCTTCGATAGGACCGAACCGCCTCCGAAAATATGACAAACTGCCGAAAGGAATTACCCGCTGCCTGCCGATCCTCTGTTCAATGGCACAGATCGGCACCGACCTGGCGGTCACCGCGCTGATGGGGGTGTTCTTGCTACTGGTGGTGTACTACATCCTCAGCGTCGAGGACTGGCGGTCGTACGCACCGACCGTCGGCGGGGGAACGGCGGAGCCGGGGGAAGAGCGCGGCGAGCACGTCCACGAGGAGAAACCGTCCGGCATCGTCCGCTGGTTGACGACTGTCGACCACAAGGACATCGGGATGCTGTACGGCACGTTCGGCATCATCGCCTTCGTCTGGGGCGGCACTTCGATTCTGTTGATGCGGGCGGAGCTGTTCGCTCCCCAGACGGATCTCATCGAGCCGACGTTCTACAACGGTCTGCTGACCACGCACGGCATCACGATGCTGTTCCTGTTCGTCACGCCGACCATCGCGGCGTTCGGGAACTACTTCATCCCGCTGCTCATCGGGGCGGACGACATGGCGTTCCCGCGCATCAACGCCATCGCGTTCTGGCTGCTGCCGCCCGCCGCGCTACTCATCTGGAGCGGACTGCTCGTACCGTCGCTCGCACCTTCTCAGACGAGCTGGACGATGTACACGCCGCTGTCCGTCGAGCAACCGATTCCCGCGAACGACCTGATGCTGCTCGGGTTGCATCTCTCGGGCGTCAGCACCACGATGGGTGCGATTAACTTCATCGCGACCATCTTCACCGAGCGCGGCGACGACGTCGGCTGGCCCGACCTCGACCTGTTCTCGTGGACGCTGCTCACCCAGTCGGGACTCATCGTGTTCGCGTTCCCGCTGCTCGGCAGCGCGCTCGTCATGCTGCTGCTCGACCGGAACTTCGGGACGACGTTCTTCGCGACCGAAGGCGGCGGTCCCCTGCTGTGGCAGCACCTGTTCTGGTTCTTCGGCCACCCCGAGGTGTACATCCTCGTGCTGCCGCCGATGGGGCTGGTCAGTCTCATCCTGCCGCGGTTCTCCGGCCGGAAACTGTTCGGGTTCAAGTTCGTCGTCTACTCGACGCTGGCCATCGGGGTGCTGAGCTTCGGCGTCTGGGCCCACCACATGTTCGCGACCGGCATCGACCCGCGCATCCGCGCCAGCTTCATGGCGGTGTCGCTGGCCATCGCGATACCGAGCGCGGTGAAGGTGTTCAACTGGATCACCACCATGTGGAACGGGCGACTACGATTGACCGCGCCGATGCTGTTCAGCATCGGGTTCGTCCAGAACTTCATCATCGGCGGCGTCACCGGCGTCTTCCTCGCCTCGATTCCCGTCGACCTCGTGCTCCACGACACGCACTACGTCGTCGGGCACTTCCACTTCATCGTCATGGGCGCCATCGCCGTCGCCCTGTTCGGGGCGTTCTACTACTGGTTCCCCATCTTCACGGGGAAGATGTACCAGAAGCGGCTGGCTCACTGGCACTTCTGGCTGACGATGGTCGGCTCGAACGTCACGTTCTTCGCACTACTGTTCCTCGGCTACGGCGGCATGCCGCGCCGCTACGCGACCTACCTTCCCAGGTTCGCCACGTGGAACCAGGTCGCCACCGTCGGCGCGTTCCTCCTGGGCGTCGGCCAGCTCATCTTCGTCTGGAACGTCGCCCAGTCCTGGCTGGAGGGCCCGGTAGTCGAGGACGCCGACCCGTGGGACCTCGAAGCGGACGGCCTCCGCTCGAAGGAGTGGCGCTGGTTCGCCCGCCGTCAGGAGACCGCCATCGCCGACGGGGCGGGCGACGGTGAGGGGGAGTCGTCCGGCGGCTCCGGGGGTGACGACTGATGCCGCACTCCATCTGGAACCGCGAGACGCTGCTCGACATCACGGTGAATCTCGTTCCCCTGTTCATCCTCCTGTTCTTCACCGTCATGTTCGCCGTCTGGACGCCGTGGACGGGCGAACCGCTGATCTACGCCATGATGCACGTGCTGACCGTCCTTCCCCTGTTCCTCCTCGCCCTACTGACGTACATCGCGGCGCAGTACCTGTGAACTGCGGACGCCGAGGTACTTCCGGGGAACCGTCGCGACGCGATACGGCCGGCGTCTCGTCGTAATCGGTACCGTCGTCCTCTCCGTCGGACGTCCCGCCGTGCCCTCCGCGGAAAGTTTTATCACTTAGTGGTATCACTGGGTAATCGATGACGGAACGACAGCGAGCGCGGAACGGCGAGGTCACGGAAGCGATGGAGCGAGTCGCGGAGCGCGAACGGGTCGACCCGGCGTTCGTCCGCGAGCAGGTCGCGGAGGGCCGGGCGGTGATACCGAACAACCGCGAGCACGACGCGCTCGACCCGATGATAATCGGCCGGGCGTTCTCGACCAAGGTGAACGCGAACATCGGCGCGAGCGACGAGGCCAGCGACGCCGACGAAGAACTCCGGAAGCTCCACACCGCGGTCCACTACGGCGCGGACACGGTGATGGACCTCAGCACCGGCGGCGACCTCGACGCCATCCGGGCGTCGAACGTCGAGCACTCGCCGGTTCCGGTCGGTACCGTTCCGATATACGAGGCCGTGACGCGCGCGGGGAGTCCGGAAGACATCACGCCGGACCTCCTGGTCGACGTGATAGAGAAACAGGCCGAGCAGGGCGTCGACTACCAGACCATCCACGCCGGCGTCCTGGCCGAACACCTTCCGCTCACCGACGGCCGGAAGACCGGAATCGTCTCGCGCGGCGGCTCCATCCTCGCCGAGTGGATGGAGGAGAACGGCGAGCAGAATCCCCTCTACACTCGGTTCGAGGATATCTGCGATATCTTCGCCGAGTACGACGTGACGTTCAGCCTCGGCGACGGACTCCGTCCCGGCTGTCTCGCCGACGCCGGCGACGACGCCCAGTTCGCCGAACTGGAGACGCTCGGCGAACTCACCCGGACGGCGTGGGAGCGCGGCGTGCAGGTCATGGTCGAGGGGCCGGGTCACGTCCCGATGGACCGAATCGCCGGCCAGGTCGAGCGCCAGCAGGAGGTCTGTGACGGCGCGCCGTTCTACGTGCTCGGCCCGCTCGTGACCGACGTCGCGCCGGGCTACGACCACATCACCAGCGCCATCGGCGCGACCGAAGCCGCCCGCGCCGGCGCGGCGATGCTCTGTTACGTCACCCCGAAAGAACACCTCGGTCTGCCCGAGGCGGCGGACGTTCGCGACGGTCTCGCGGCCTACCGCATCGCCGCCCACGCCGCCGACGTCGCGAACGGTCGCGAGGGTGCCCGCGACTGGGACGACGCGCTCTCCGAGGCCCGGTACGCCTTCGACTGGCGGCGGCAGTTCGACCTCGCGCTCGACCCCGAGCGCGCCCGGGAGTACCACGACCAGACGCTCCCCGGCGACAACTACAAGGAGGCGCGGTTCTGCTCGATGTGCGGGGCGGAGTTCTGCTCGATGCGCATCGACCAGGACGCTCGCGAGGCGGGCGAGATGGCCGCCATCGACGACGAGACGGACCTCGCCGCCTCGGTCGCCGCCGAGGTGAATCGCCCGCCGGTCGGCACGCACGACGCCGAGACGTCCGACCTCCCCGACGTCGCCGAGGCCGGGGACGACTGACGGCGAACTGCTGCCGTCTCGCGGCGGCAGGGACTTACCGCCTCGCTCCTAACGGGCGACTATGTACACCGGGAAGACGGAGCAGCCCTGCTGTCTCTGCGACGACCCGGACGCCCCAGTGCGCGTCGACCTGCCGCCGCGAGCGATTCCGGAACTGAAACACGGCGACCCCATCGCGTGGCAGGACGTCGTCGGCGAGGTGTCCGTCCACTTCTGCGAGAGCGACTGGGCGGTCGTCCGGGACCTCGTGCTCGACGCCGGGATGAGTCCCCTGCCGCGCTGCAACGCCGCCCGAGCGTCCTTCGACCTCCGCGAGGACTTCGAGGCGCTGCTGGACCGCACCCGCGACGAACCGGACCAGAGCGGCGTCGAATCCCGGCTGCTGGAGCGCAGCGAGCGAGTCGTGGCCGAGTACGGGCGAGATTCGCTACACAGCGAGCGCGACCTCGTCGAGGCGAAGATCGTCCGGTGGGTCCTGGAAGCGGACGGCGTCGCTCCCGAGGGCGCCTGATACGGTCCGCTCCTCGCGTCGACTCGTCGGGGTGAGATTGAACACCTCCGCGCTCGTCTCTCGAAGCCATGGCCACCTTTCGCGGTGCGATACTTGACGTGGACGGCACGCTCGTGCGCGGAAACGACCGCATTCCGGGCGCCCGCGAGGGCGTACGGGTCCTCCGCGACGCCGGCGCGGACCTCCTCCTCTGTTCGAACAATCCGACCCGTCCGGCGGAGTACCACGCCGACCGCCTCACGGCCCACGGCATCGACGTCGCCCCCGGGCAGGTGCTCACCGCCGCGACCGTCACCGCGGAGTACCTCGCGAGCGAACACCCGGACGGCGTGCCGTTCGTCGTCGGCGAGCCGTACCTCGACGACCTGCTCCGGGAGTACGGCTTCGACCCCACGGACGACCCCGACGCCGCGGACGTGGTCGTCGCGTCCATCGACCGGGAGTTCGACTACGACCGTCTCACGCGGGCGTTCTGGGCGCTCGAAGACGGCGCCGCGTTCGTCGGGACCGACCCCGACCGCACCATCCCGACGAGCGACCGTCTCGTCCCCGGGTCGGGGGCGGTCGTCAACGCCATCGCGGGCGTGGCGGGCCGCGAGCCCGACCGGGTGCTCGGCAAGCCCTCGGAGGAGACGGCGGCGACGGCGCTGGAGCGACTCGGCGTCGCCGCCGAGCGGTGCCTGGTCGTCGGCGACCGCCTCGACACCGACGTCGCGCTCGGCGAGCGTCTGGGGATGACGACCGCGCTCGTCCTCTCCGGCGTGACGACGCGAGCGGACCTCGACGACGCGACCGTGCGACCGGACCACGTACTCGACTCGCTGGCGGAGGTCGGTCGCCTGCTGGACTGACCGCGGAGTCGCCCGACTCGGCCGCCTCGGGTAGGTCGGGGCGCGCTCGACGCTCGCCGGGTCTGGGAACGTGGCGGCGAGGGAAACGACGACCGGCGCTCCGGTTCGCACTTCCGGGAATCCGACGCTGCCGGTCGGCTCACGGCTACGTTCCGCGGAATCGAACGAAACGGTCAATATCTCGCGGAACCTATATACCGCTTGATTCGGGGCGGTAGAACGCATCGAGCCCGTCGTTTTTGGCGCGTTTTCCCCTCCGATGGGAGACGAAACCATGACCAGCAAAACGCAGAAGAAGAAAGTGCAGGCTGTCGACCTCTACCGGTTCGAGGGTACCGAGGTGCGGGCAGAAGACGACGACCACGCCCGCCTCCACGGATACTTCCCGCTCTCGCCGGGGACGCCGAACGCCAGCGACGTCACTGCCGACGACCTCACGATGGTCTGCATGGAGATTCAGCCCGGCGACCACCTGCCGACGCACACCGACAGCAGCGAGGAACTGCTCGTCGTAACCGCCGGAACGGTCGCGGCGACCGTCGACGGGGAGACGGTCGAACTCTCGACCGGCCAGTGCGCGGTCGTCCCCGAGATGGTCCCGCACGGTATCGAAACCGTCGGCGACGAACCGGCCCGCGTTCTCGGCATCTTCCCCGACGACGAACTCACCGCCACCTTCGAGACGACGCTCGAACCGTTCGGCACGAACGTCGTGACCATCGGCGGCGACGCCGACTGACCCCGACGGGGAGAGCCGGCGTCGCTCCGAGTGCGGGCGGGGAACCGCGGCGATAGACGGCGACGCGACTCACTTTTCGGTCCACTCGCCGCCGACGCGGTCGACGCCCATCATCGCTTCGCCGGGGTGTTCGGTGAACACGACTTTCATGTTCGGGTCGGGGACGTCGAAGGCGTCGCCGGCGTACTCCATCGTCCCGAGCGCGAACGCTCGCTTTCGCTCGTGGGAGCGACCGCGACGGATCTGGGCGTCGAGGAACAGCAACGGTCCGTCGACGCCCCGTCCGAGGTGCATCTCCGCGTCGGCGCGCTCGCGAATCGTGACGGCGACGTGGCCGGCCGTGGTCGCCATCTCGCTGGTGTACAGTTCGGTCACTCGCTCCGCGAACGTCGTCTTCTCGTCGGCGGTCAGCGAGAGGGTCGTGTCGAACTGGAGCAGGGGCACGGTCTCGGCTGGGCGGGCGAGCGTCTTGTACCTGCCGGGCGAGCGGTCGGCGGCTCACTCCGCGCCGAGAAGGAAGGCGCTCAGTTCCTCCCGATACGCCTCCGGACGGTCCTCCATCACCCAGTGAGTGGCGTCGTCCAGTCCGGTGAGCTCGGCGTCCGCGATGTCGTCCCGGAGGCGCTCTGCGTACTCGATGGCCTGAAGCTCGTCGTCGGCACCCCACAGCAGGAGCGTCTCCGCGGCGACCGCCCCGGGGTCGATTTCCGTCGTATGGCTCGTGTTCGTCGCGACGGCGTTCCGGACGAGCGAGGTGAGCCCCGCTTCGGACTGCCACGGCGTCGTCATCCCGTCGAGGAACTCCGACGACGGGTCACCGCTCGACAGCGTGTCCGCGAACGTCTCCTCGAGCATCTGCCGTAGCTCCTCGACGCTCGTCTCCTCGACCGTCGACGGGAGTCCGAGTTCCGTGATGAACGGAACCGGCCACGAGTCGTAGGCGACGGCGTTGGACAGTACGAGTCGGTCGACGGCGTCCGGATTGTGAGCGGCGTACCGAAGGAAGACGCCGCCGCCGAGGTCGTGTCCGACCAGCGACACGGCGTCCAGACCGAGCGTCTCGACGAGTTCGTCGACCATCACCTCCTGGGCGCGGAGCGACCGGTCGAACCCGTCGTACATCGACGAGTTCCCGTAGCCGACCATGTCCGGGGCGATTACGCGACGTTCCTCGCTGACGGGCGGAACGACGTTCCGCCACAGGAACGAGTTCGTCGGAATTCCGTGGAGGAACAGGACCGGGTCGCCGGCCCCCTCGTCGTAGTAGGCGACCTCGAGTTCGTGTCCGTCGACCGAGACGGTCGCGGTCTCCTGTTCCGAACTCCAGTCGTCGTAGTTCATTTTCGATCTCCCCGTACGTCGTATCGCTGGCACGTCCCAAACTACTACTGGCTGAGAGTCTCCCGACGACCCGCCGTAGGCCGTGAGTCCGTCCGCTGTCGGGACGATTCTGCGGCGATTCTTTCCGGTGTCTGTGACTCGGGTAGACGCCGACGAATGGCCCGCTTCGGTTCGAAACGGCCAGAAGTCCCGGTACGACGTTTTTGGGGCCGACATCGGCTGCCGCACTCACTACCGCGAAATCCAGACGGATAACCGAGCGCTCGCTAGGGAACGCAAGGATGAGCCAACACGAATCTCGCGGGAACGCCGGAACGTTCGTCGCGAATCTCTTCGACCTCCAGTATCGTGAAGTGATGATGGCGTTCGCGACGCTCGCCGTCCTCGTCGGTTCGGTCGTCTTCTTCCCCGGAGCGGAGAACGTCACGAAAGGCGTGCAGTCGAACATCTCCCTCGGCCTGTTTGCACTGTTCGTCGGCGTCGCAATCGTCGCCGGCGTGGTCAAGGGCATGATCGGGTTCGGTTACTCGCTCATCACGACGCCGATCTTCGCGTCGGTCATCGACCCGACGCTCGCGGTCGTCGTCCTCGCCATCCCACCGTGGATGATCAACATGTTCCAGATCGGCGAGACCGACACGGGGCTCACGTTCGTCCGCGAGGAGTGGGCGCTGTTGCTGCTGGCCGTCGTCGGTTCCGTCGTCGGCGTGTCGTTCCTCGCGCAGTTCCGGACCGGTCCGATAATCCCGTTCCTCATCGGCCTCGTCATCTTCGGGTACGTCGTCTTCCAGGTCGTCCAGAACTTCGTGACGATTCGGCAAGCGCACCACCCCGTCGCGCTCGGCGTGGCGGGCTTCCTCGAAGGGTTCCTGCTCGCCGTCGCCAATCTCGGCCCGCTCCTGCCCGCCTACTTCCACACGTTCGAACGCGACGTCGAACGATACATCGGGGGGCTCTCGATGGTGCTCGGAACCATCTTCACCGTCCGCATCGTCCAGATGCTCCTCTTCACCGACCTGATGACGACCTACCGACTCTGGCTCGGGTCGGTCATCGCCGTCGTCACCGTCGTCGGGTTGCTGATCGGCACGTACCTCCGTCGGCTGGAGATAGACGAACGGAAGTTCAACTGGTTCGTCGTCGTCCTCCTGTTCGTTATCGCGCTCAACATCTTCCGGAACACGATTCCGGCGCTGCTCCCCTGACCGGCGCTCAGGGTTTGAGGTAGGCGTAACCCTCGTCCTGGAGTCGCGTGAGTTCACCGACGCCCGAGGACACGAGTTCGACGCCGTCGATGAGGTCGTCGCCGGTGAGGTCCGTGCCCTCTATCGTGTTGTGGCACTGCCTGAAGCTGACGCCGCGCTCCTGAAGCGCTTCGACCGTCTCGCACTGGGGGGAGTCCGTCGTCAGGAGGGCGAGGCCGCCGCTGTTGGCCACGAGTGCGACGGCCTCGACGTCGACCGTGTCGTCGTCGAGGAGGTTGGCGACGTTGCTGACGACGCGCTCGTGGAGGTCCGAATCGTCGTTCGAGTGGTGGAACACGGCTTTCATGCGAGTAGAACTGGGGCCTGAGAGCTAAAAGGGTTGACTCGTCGGCAGCGACGCCCCGGTACCGAGACGGGTACCCCCTCCAGGGAAATCCTCGACGGAACGGACCGCAAAATCGTTCTCGCGAGTCGGGCCCGTTCTCCGGCGTCTCGGGGAGGGCGGCTCCGGCGAAGAACGTAAAACACGCCCCGCTCCGGTCCGTACCGACTGCCGATGAACGACGTTCGGCTGAACGAGCGCGAGTTTCACCACATGCTGGTGGTCGCCGCCGTCCTGGGGGTCGGCGTCGGCCTCGTCGCCACGGCGTTCCGTCTCGTCTGGCTCTTCGTCAAGCATCAGCTCTGGACGACGCTGACGGCGACGTACTGGCGCGTCCCGGTCAGCATCGGCGCGGGCGTCGCCGTCGGAGCCGTCCTCTACGCGACGTTCTATCCGGGAGCGCTCTCGGCGCTCGTCCAGCAGTTCCACGCCGAGGGGCGGGTCGAACTCGAGGAGAACGTTCCGATTCTCCCCGTCGGTCTCGTCGGGTTGGTCGCCGGACAGAACGCGGGACCGGAGGGAGTGATGTCGGTCGTCGGCGGCTCGTTCGGCACGTACGTCTCGGAGCTGTTCGGGTTCGAGAACTCGACGAAACTCCTGACGCTCGCGGGGATGGGGGCGGGGTTCGGGACGATTCTGGGTGCGCCCATCGGCGGGGCGCTCCTCTGGCTGGAACTCCCCCACGACCACGGACTCGAGTACTACGAGGCGCTCATCCCGACGTTCGTCGCCTCGTTCGCGGGGTATCTCACGGAAGCCTCGCTCGGAGGGATGGCGCTGTTCCCCACGTGGAAGACGGCCGCGCTCGCCTCGCCGACGCTCGGAACGCTCGGTTGGGCCGTCGGCATCGGCGTCGTCTGCATCCCGTTCGGGCTGGTGTACTCGAAGACGTTTTCGCTCGTCGGGCGAGCGTTCCGCCGGTTGTCCCTCGCGGTGTACGTCCGGACGACGCTCGCCGGCGCGGTCATCGGCGTGCTCGGCTGGCTCGTGCCGCTGTCGTACTTCTACGGCGGAGCGAAGATGAGCGTCCTGCTGGAGGGCGGCTTCTCGCTGGAGACGCTGCTGCTGACGCTCGGTGCGGTCATGGTCGCCGCCGCGTTCACCATCCACGGAAACTGGATCGGCGGCCTCATCGTCCCGCATATGTTCATGGGAGCACTCGTCGGTCAGGCGACGGCGCTGGTCGTCCCCGGTCTCCCGCCGATGCTGGCGATGCTCGCGGGCATGGCGTCGTTCAACTCCGTGGTGACCGGCACGCCGCTGTCGTCCGCGCTCATCGCCATCGCGCTCAGTGACGGCGCCAGCATCACGCCCCTGTTCCTCGCCTCGCTCGTGGCGTTCGCCGCGAGTCCGTCGGTGCGGTTCGTCGAGGAGGCCGCCTCGCGGTCGGAATCGCCGAACTTCCACGTCTCCGGCGACGATTGACCCCGTAGCGAGGCTCACGCACCGTCGCCGGTAGGTCCTCGCGGACGCGTTCGGGGGTCGCACGCCGGTTCGAACGGGAACGGCCGTGTCCTCCGGCCGATCCTACGTTAGCCAATCCAGCAGCCACACGGCCAGTCCGAGAGCGACGAGAACCATTCCGATCGCCGAGGTGGCCGGTTCGGGCAAGAGAAAGAGTACGACGCCCACGACGAGGAGTACGGAGACGATCCCTTCGTTCCACCGACCGTCCTCGCCCGTCGCTTCGGAGGGCCCGATATCCTCGCTCCCGCCGTAGGCGTCGTTCTCGTCCTCCGCGTCCGACCACGGCCAGACCGACCATCCGAACCCGTACGGGGAGCCTCCGTAGGGGAAGATCGAGTCGTCGAACGCCTCCTCGGCAGGGGGTTCGTCGGTGTACTGATCGTCGTCTCTCATATCCCGCCTAACTAACCGGAACGGGGTTAGTGGTTGGGGCCGAAGGGCCGGACCGGCCGGGCCGAACGTGCCCGACCTCCTGGGGAAAGCCTTTTGCGCGTGGTGGCCGGAGCTACGACCGGCATGTCAGTCGCTGCTACTGCCGGTGGTCGATTTTGGCCGACCATCGCGCACTGAGACGGATTCTGCGGTAACGAGTGTACAGTTGCAAGTAAACGCCGGGGAGGTGACCAGCCGTGGCTGAAATCGACCCCTGGGGCGACGTCGACGTCGGCGACTACGACGAGACGATGGCGCAGTTCGGTATCGAACCCATCGAGACGGTGGCCGACCGACTGCCCGACGACCGCCTCGTCCGGCGCGGCGTCGTCTTCGGCCAGCGCGACCTGGACCGGGTGCTCGACGCCCGCGACGCCGGCGAACCGTTCGCGGTGATGACCGGCCTGATGCCCTCCGGCAGGTTCCACTTCGGCCACCTCGCGGTGGTCGAGCAGGTGCTCACGTTCCAGGAGATGGGCGCGGCGGTCACGCTCTGTGCGGCGGACGTCGAGTCGTACGTCACCCGCGACGTGTCGCTTTCGGACGCCCGCGAGCGCGTCGTCGAGGAGTACCTGCTGAACTACGTCGCGCTGGGGCTGGACCTCGACTCGACGGACTTCTACTTCCAGTCCGGTGCGGGCAACGACCACCACGTCCGGAGCAAGCTGTTCGCCCGCCACGTCACCGAAAACGAGTTCGCGGCGACCTACGGCAGCGCCGACCCCGCGAAGATGACGGCGGCGTTCACGCAGTACGCCGACGTGCTCCGGCCCCAGTCGCCCGAGCGTGGCGGACCGAAGCCGACCGTCGTCCCGGTCGGCATCGACCAGGACCCACACGTCCGGATGACGCGGGACGTGGCGGCCCGGTTCCGCGACGCCGACTACGTCAAGCCGGCGAGCACCTACCACCGCTTCCTCCGGGGCCTGCAGGGCGGCAAGATGAGCTCCTCGGACCCCGACAGCTACGTCGCGCTCACCGACGACGTCGAAGACGCGAAGCGGAAGATAGACCGGGCGAAGACCGGCGGCCGGGTCAGCGTCGAGGAACACCGCCGGAAGGGCGCGGACATCGAGGAGGACGTGGTGTTCGAACTGCTCGCCGCCCACCTGATAGCGGACGACGACGAACTCGAACGCATCCGCGAGGAGTACGAGTCCGGCGCGATGCTCTCCGGCGAACTGAAGTCGATAGCGAAGGAACGCCTCGCGGCGTTCCTGCGCGAGCACCGGCGCAAGCGCGAGGCGGCGCGACCGGCGGTCGAGCAGTACGTCGCGGAGAACACGGTCGCGGAGCCGTAGTCACGGTTCGCCGCGAGAGCGGGATTTATACGCCCTCGCGACCGGAATCAGTGTATGTACCTCGCCGACCAGACGTGGCCGGACCTGGGAGACTACGTCGCCGAGGAGTCGGTCGCCGTCGTTCCGCTCGGGTCGACCGAACAGCACGGACCGCACCTGCCGCTGGCCACCGACCACCTCATCGCCGAGGGGTTGGCCCGGGAGGCCGCCGACCGCGCGGGCTTTCTCTGTACCCCCACCGTGAACGTCGGCGTCAGCCCGCACCACAAGCAGTTCCACGGGACGATGTGGGTCGACCCGCCGGAGTTCCGCGACTACGTCGAGAGCTTCTCGCGCAACCTCACCTACCACGGCGTCGACCGCATCGTCTACGTCAACGCCCACGGCGGCAACATGCAGCATCTCCGCGAGGTGGGGCGTCGCCTGCGCGAGGACCGGGCGGCGTTCGCCGTCGAGTGGATGTGGGACGAATCGATTCCGGACCTCGTGGACGACCTCTTCGAGCGCAACGGTCCCCACGGCGGCCCGAAGGAGACGGCGATGGTCATGCACCTCGCGCCGGAACTCGTGCGCGAGGACCGCCTCGAGGAGGCTCGCGACGGCGGCGTGCCGGTGTTCGAGGACGCCGACCCGTACCGCTACGGCGCGCGCAACTTCTACGACGCCATCGACAACACCGGGAACGGCGTCCTCGGCGACCAGACCGACGCGACCCCCGAGAAGGGCGAGCGGCTCTTCGAGGCCGCCACCGAACGGCTCGTCCGGCTGCTGGAGTTCGTCGACGAGAGCCGGTTCGAGGACCTGATGGCGAAGCCGCACGTCGACCCCCAGCCCGGCAGTCGACGCTGACTCCGACCTCCCGGGACCCAACTATATACTCGTCCCCGTGCACTCTCCGAGGGACCAAGGATGTTCGACGAGATTCTCATCGCGGTCGACGGAAGCGACCACGCGCGCCGCGCGGCGACGTTCGGCTTCGCGCTGGCGGACGCCTACGACGCGACCGTCGACCTGCTCTACGCGTACAGGGAACGGTCGCTGTTCGGTCGCGGCGGGACGGACGACACCGCGGCCGAGCGCGGACGGGCCATCCTCGACGAGACGGCCGAACTGGTCGCCGACAGGGACGTCGCGGTCGAGACGCATCTCGTCGAGGGCCGGCCGGCGAAAGCCATCACCGAGTTCGCGGCCGACCGGGGTGCCGACCTCGTCGTGATCGGCCGGAAGGGTCGAGTCGGGCTCGGACGCCGGCTCCTCGGTAGCGTCACCGAGCAGGTGCTTCGTCGAATCGACGTGCCGGTGCTGGTCGTCCCCGACGGCGACTCGCCGGGAGACCGGGGGTACGAACGCGTGCTCGCCACGACCGACGGGAGCGAGGCCGCCGAGTGGGCGGCTCCGTACGCGGGCGACCTCGCCGACCACTGCGACGCCGCGCTTCACCTCCTCACCGTCGTGGACCTCCAGGCTGTGGCAGGGCCGTTCGACGCCGGCGGCGTCTCGAAGCAGTACGTCGAGCGACTCGAAGAACAGGGGCGGGAAGCGCTCGACCGGTTCGAAGCGGAGGTTGGAGACGGCGACCACGAGTCGGCCGTCGTTCGCGGTCGGTCCCACTGGGCCATCCGCGAGTACGTCGAGGAGAACGACGTGGACCTCGTCGTGATGGCGTCGCAGGGACAGTCGGGGTTCTCCGGCCAGCGACTCGGGAGCGTTACGGGACGCGTCCTGCGAATCGTCGACGTGCCGGTGCTTGTCGTCACCTCGCCGCCGTAATCGGCGGTGGGCGCGGCGGTTCGGCTGTTCGGACGCCTACCGCCTGTAGCTCACCGCGATGCCCTCGCCGAGCGGCACGACGCTCGTCTCGAACTCGGGGTCGTCGCGCACCGTCGTCAGGTACTCCGCGATGCCGCGGGACTCCTCGTCCAGGTCGGGGTCGCCGCCCTCCAGCGATTCGAGGATGCCCTCGAAGTCCTGGGCGCCGCTGACCATCGCGTTGTCGGCGACGACGACGCCGCCGGGCGCGACCTTCTCCCGGACCGCGGCCAGCGCCTCCGGGTAGCGTCGCTTCTGGTGGTCGATCAGCACCACGTCGAACGGGCCGTCGTACCCCTGGACGGTGTCGAGGGCGTCGCCCTCCTCGAACGCTGCGCGGTCGGTGAACCCGCCGCGGTCGAGGTACTCGCGCGCCTCGTCGAGTTCGTCGGGGTCGTGCTCGGTGAGGACGACCTGGCCGTCCTCGGGGAGCGCCCCCGCGAACCAGTAGGCGGAGTAGCCGAACCCGGAGCCGAACTCGAAGACGCGGCGGGCGTCGACCATCCGGGCGAGCAGCCGGAGGAACTGGCCCACCTCGCGCCCGACGGTGGGGAACTCCTCGCCCCGCTCCTCCATCTCGCGCAGGACGTCGTCCGGTTCGGCGATGGCCGCGCGTGCGAACCGCCTCGTCGATTCGGGGAGTATCTCTGTCACGACCGGCGTGACGGCCGGCGCGCAGTTAACTCTCCCGTCGCGCCGCGGCGGACCGAATCGCTCATTTCGGGTTGCGCCCACCTCTCGCGCGTGGTACGCGTCGAAGAACCCTGACCGTCCTCGTCGCCCTGCTCGCCGCGTCGTTCGCCGTCCACTACGCCCTCTTCGGCTCGCTCCCGCTCGGGAAACCGGCGCTGCTGGCGGACGACGAGTCCGCCGACGAACTCGACGTGACCGAGAGCGTCTGAGCGGACGTCGGCCGCCGAAGGTATCAGAAATTTTACCATACGGAAGAGGACAGTGCAAGTTACGCGATGCGCCGACGCCACGTCCTCGCCGCCCTCCCCGCGCTCGGCACCGCAGGCTGTCTCGGGACCGGACTTCCGCTCGGCGGCGGTTCGAGCGACGGTACCGAACTCCGCGACCTGTCGGTCGGTAACTTCCACGACGAACCGCACGTCGTCCACCTGCTGGTGGAGTACGACGGCGAGGTCGTCCACCGGCAGTCCTACGACGTCGAGGCGGTGCACGAAGTGACGGAGGACGGGACCACATACGACAAGCCGGGGTGGGCCAGCGTCCCCTGCGCGTGGCCGGCCGAACCGGGGCGAATCGTCCTGCGTGCCCGCGTCGACGACCGCGAATCGTGGAAGACGTTCGACCTGGCGGAGGAGCCTGCCGACTGCCTGCACGTCAAGGGGATAATAGACCGAAAGGGAGAGTTCGATTTCTGGTCGAGTTCCGACTGTGCGCCGCAACCGCGCGACCCGAGCGTCTGCTGAGAACGCCACGACGCGGTAGTCGGGACGACGGTCGGAACCGATATTCCGGTGGAGCGAAACCACCGTCGTACCGTGGCACTGGACTACCCCTACTTCCTGGTCAACTTCAAGACGTACCCCGGGACGGCCGGCGAGGACGGACTGGCGTTCGCCCGGACGATAGAGCGCGTCGCGGAGGAGACGGGCGCGCGGTTCGTCGTCGCGCCCCAGACGCCCGACCTCAGGCTGGTCGCCGAGGCGACGTCGCTCCCGGTCGTCGCGCAGGCGGTAGACGCCGACGACCCCGGCCGTCGAACCGGCGGCGTCCTGCCCGAGACGGTCGCCGCGGCGGGCGCGGACGGCGCGTTCGTCAACCACCCCGAGAGTCCGGACGCGCTGGCCGACGTCGAGGCGAAGGTCGAACGCTGCCGGAATCTTGGTCTGGAGAGCGTCGTCTGCGTGGACAGTATCGAGCAGGGTCGGGCCGCGCTGTCGTTCGACCCGGACTGCCTCCTGTTCGAGAAACCCGAGGACGTGGCGACGGGCCGCGCCATCAGCCGGACCCACCCCGAACGCGTCGAGTCGTTCGTCGCCGCCGTCGAAGCGGAGCGTCCGGAGACGAGGGTGTTCCTCGGCGGCGGCATCGGCGAGGCCGCTGACGTCGCGGCGGCGTTCGACCTCGGGGCCGACGCGGCCGGCGCGGCGTCGGCGGCGGTGCAGGCCGACGACCGCGAGGCGTGGCTGCGCTCCATCGCCGGGGCCGTTCCGGCGAACGGCGAGTAGTCAGCTACCTTTTTGCGGGTTCCGTGCGAGCGTCGTAGCATGGAGTACACGACGCTCGGCGACACGGGCATGGAGGTCAGCCGCATCTGCCTCGGCTGTATGAGCTTCGGCACGAGCGACTGGCGCGACTGGGTGCTCGACGAGGAGGAGGGCCACGAGATAATCGAGCGCGCCATCGACCTCGGCATCAACTTCTTCGACACGGCGAACATGTACTCGGAGGGCGAGAGCGAGCGCGTGCTCGGCGACGCCCTGGAGGGCCGCCGCGACGAGATGGTCGTCGCCACGAAGGGGTACTTCCAGATGGACGAGGACGACCCCAACTCGGGCGGACTCTCGCGGAAGGCCATCGAGCAGGAGCTAGAGAACTCGCTCGACCGGCTGGGGATGGACACGGTCGACCTCTACCAGATCCACCGCTGGGACGAGTCGACGCCGGTCGGCGTGACGATGAAGGCGCTCGACGACGCCGTCCGGCGCGGCAAGGTGCGCTACGTCGGCGCGAGTTCGATGTGGGCCCACCAGTTCGCCGACGCGCTCCACACCGCCGACGACCTCAGCACCGAGCGGTTCGTTACGATGCAGAATCACTACAACCTCGTCTACCGCGAGGAGGAGCGCGAGATGCTGCCGCTCTGCGACCGCGAGGGCGTCGGCGTCGTCCCGTGGAGTCCGCTCGCTCGCGGGTACCTCACGCGGCCGCACGAGGAGTTCGAGGCGACGACGCGGGGCGAGACCGACTCGCACGCTCACGACCACCCCTACGCCGAGGGCGGCGGCCGGGAGATAAACGAGCGCGTCCAGGAACTCGCCGCCGAGAAGGGGGTCACGATGGCTCAGATAGCGCTGTCGTGGCTGCTCCACCAGGAGTGGGTCGACGCTCCCATCGTCGGCACGACCAGCGTCGAGCACCTGGAGGACGCCGTCGAGGCGCTGGACGTCGACCTGACGGCGAGCGACCAGGCGTACCTCGAAGAGCCGTACGAGCCGGTGCCCGTCTCGGGTCACGACTGAGGCGTCGCGTCGACGGCGACGCCGACGCCGACGACGGTCCTACTCCTCGATGCCGGCTCGCAGTTCCTCGTACTCCTCGCGGAACAGCGACTCGCAGGACGTACAGCAGAGGTGGTACTCCTGGCCGTCCAACGTCACCGTGACGCCCTCGCCCTCGACCGCCTTGCCGCACTTGACGCACTCGACGACGAGGTCGCCCTCGCCGAGCGTCGGACTCCACGCCGACTCGACCACCTTTCGGACGTCGAGTTCCCGGACGACGTCGCCGTCCAGCGTCTCGGATACGAGCGTCCGCAGTTCGTCCGCGTCCATGTACGTCCGTGCGACCACGCGGGCGTCGACGGTCCGGACGACGTGCGCCACGGCCTCGACGTCCGCGAGGGCGTCCGCCACCTCGCCCGCGCGCCCCGGACGCGTTCGAATCTCGACGAGGACCGCGTCGCCGTCGACCAGCGTCGAGCGGTCGACGTCGAGCGTGAACCCCTGGATGACGCCCATATCCTCGAGGCGGTCGACGCGCTCGGAGATGGTCGGCGGGGAGAGTCCGACCTGTTCGCCGATGTCTCGGTACGACCGCCGGGCGTTCTCCATCAGCAACCGGAGAATCTCCCTGTCCGTTGCGTCGAGTTCGGCCATCGGGGTTCGGTTCGAGGCGCGCAGGAAAACGCGTTGTGGCGGTGCCGACGAGCGGACCGGACGGCGACGCCGGTTCCCACGCTCCGGGAACGGAGCGACAACTATTCCCTACCGCCGTCCTCAGTTCCGACCATGACGACCGGCGTCGTGCTACTCAACTTCGGGGAACCGGCGGAACCGACGCGAGAGAACGTCATCGACTACCTGGAGCGCATCTTCATGAACAACCGGGACCTGGAGGGCGACGCGACCGAAGCGGAGGCCCGCGAGCGCTCCCGGGAACTGGCGGAGCGGCGCGCTCCCGGCCTCATCGAGGAGTACGAGGAGATCGGCGGGTCGCCGCTGAACCCCCAGGCGACGGCGCAGGCCGAGGCCCTGAAGGCGGAACTGGACGACCGCGGATTCGACGCCGAGACGTACGTCGGGATGCAGTTCACCGAACCGTTCGTCGAGGACGCCGTCGAGGCGGCCCGGGAGGACGACGTCGACGAACTCGTCGGTCTTCCCGTCTACCCGCTCTGTGGCGCGTCGACCACCGTCGCGGCGCTGGATGAACTCTCGACGACCGTCGCTGAGCGCGACTGGGACGTCGACGTCCAGGAGGTCACGGGCTGGCACAAACACCCGACGTACAACCGCATCCGCGCCGACAACGTCAGGAGCTACACCGCCGCCGAGGGCGTCGACGTGACCGACGGGGACACCGAACTGTTCTTCTCCGCGCACGGCACGCCCGCCCACTACCTCGACGAAGGGAGTCGCTACGACGCGTACGTCGAGGAGTTCTGCGACGTGATGGCCGCCGAACTCGGCGTCGACTCGTACACGCTGGGCTACCAGAACCACGGGAACCGCGACATCCCGTGGACGGAGCCGGACGTGGAGGCGGCCATCGAGGACGTGGCGGCCGAGCGCGTCGTCGTCGAGCCGATCAGCTTCATGCACGAGCAGAGCGAGACGCTGTCGGAGCTAGACGACGAACTCCGCGAGGAGGCCGAGGCGGAGGGGCTGGACTTCTACCGCGTGCCGGTGCCGCACGACGACGACCGGTTCGCCGGCGTGCTCGCCGACCTCGTCGAGCCGTTCGTCGCCGACTTCGCCCCCGAGTACTACCAGTTCAGGCAGTGCCAGTGCAAGGACACGCCGGGCACGATGTGCCTGAACGCCCCGTTCGGCGATGACTGAGGGCGAGTTCGACGCCGCGGTCGGCGTCGTCGGCGCGGGCGTCACGGGACTCGCGCTCGCCCACCATCTCGACGAGGCGGGCGTCGACCACGTCGTCCTGGAGGCGAGCGACGAACCCGGCGGCGTCATCCGGAGCGGGCGCGTCGACGGCTACCTGCTGGAGTGGGGTCCCCAGCGACTCCGCCGGACCGACCCCGTCGACGAACTCGTCGTCGACCTCGGACTCGACGACGAGGTGCTCGAAGCGGGCGAGACGGAGATGTTCGTCTACGCGGACGGCGACCTCGGCCGCGCGCCGTTCTCCCTCGACGCCTTCGCCGAGACCGACCTCCTCTCTGAGGAGGCGAAGCTGACGGTCGTCGGCGAGCCGGCGACCGAGCCCGCGCGGCCGGACGAGACCGCGGCGGAGCTGTTCACCCGGAAGTTCGGCGAGGAAGCCTACCGGAACCTCCTCGGCCCGCTCTTCGGCGGCATCTACGGCTCCGACCCGGCGGAGATGCCGGTCCGGCACGCCCTCTCCGGTCTGCTGGCGGTGGAAGAGCGGTACGGCTGCCTGCTGAAACCCGCAGTGAAGCGGGCGATGCAGGGGGGAGCGTCGGCGCCGGCCATCTCCTTCGAGGAGGGCGTCCAGCGACTCCCCGAGGCGCTGTACGACGCGCACCGGACGAACGTCCGCCTCGCAACGCCGGTCGAGGGAGTTCGACGCGAGGGAGCGGGGTACGCCCTCGATACGGCGGACGGGACGGTCGCGGTCGAACGGGTGGTCGTGACCACGCCCGCGGACGTGACCGCCGACCTCCTCGCGGACCTCGCGCCCGACGCCGCGACCGCGCTCGCGGAACTGAACTACAATCCGCTGGCGATGGTCCACCTCCTGGCCGACGGCGACCGCGAGGGGTTCGGATACCAGGTCCGCCACGACGAGGGGTTGGACACCCTGGGCGTCTCGTGGAACGCCAGCATGTTCGACCGCGACGGCGGCCGCGCGAGCGAAGCGAACGACGGTCCCTCCCGAGCGGAGCGAAGCGGCGGCGTGTACACGGCGTTTCTCGGCGGGATGCGGAATCCGGAGCTGGTCGAAGCGGACGACGACACCCTCGGCACCGTCGCCAGCGAGGAGTTCGAGCGGGTGATGGGCGTTCCGGCGGAGGTGCTGTCGGTCGAGCGCCTGGAGCGCGGATTCCCGGCGTACGACCGGTCGTGGGACGCCCTCGACGACGTCGAAACGCCGGACGGTCTCTTCCTCGCGACGAACTACACCGCCCGGATGGGCGTGCCGAGTCGCATCCGGGAGGCGCGAGAGCTGGCCGAACGGCTGTCGTAGCGCCGGTCCGCTCCTGGCGGAGGTTACGGACCTTCACCGCCGGAGTCGCGGATCGCTACAGGTCCGCGTTCCGGAATCGCCGCACACCGACGGCGAGCGGGACGGCGGCCCAGGCGAGGACGACCAGCAGCGCCACCCACGGCGAGAGATAGGCCGGCGCGGGACCGCCGCCGGCCAGCTGCACGGTTCCGCGCGACACGAGCGCCCGGACCAGCCCCTCGTAGGCGCCGGTGGGGCTGAGCCGCTGGACGAAGTACGCCCACGCCGGCAGGGGGTAGGTCATCGACGCGGACCCCGTGACGGCGTAGCCGACGAGGTTGACGAGCGCGCCCCAGAACAGTTCGACGAGCGCGAACGCGCCGACGGCGGCGGCCGCGGCGCGCCGCGGGGTAGCGGTCGCCGCCGAGACGCCGACGCCCAGCGCGACGAACGCGACGCCGAGCAGGAGGGTGAGGAGGACGAACCCGGCGAAGGGGACGAGCGCGAACCCCCCGTACTGGCTCGCGACGAGCGCGGCGGCCAGCGCGAAACTCGCCAGTAGCGGAAGGGCGACGACGACGCAGCGACCGAGCAACTTGCCCCGGACCACGTCGCGCCGGGAGTGCGGCAGGCCGAGCAGTATCTTGATGCTTCCCGACGCACGCTCGCCGACGACGGCGCGGTAGCCGACCGCGAGTCCGACGAGCGGCACGAGCGCGCGGGCGGCCGGCACGAAGTGGAGGACTACGTCGGCGGCGCTGCCGGTGTGATACGACTGGAGGGTGTAGAGGTACGCGTCGCCGACGACGAGGAGGGCGAAGACGGCCGAGACGAGGCGGAGCGTTCTCGTACGGAGCGCGTCGCCGACCTCCTTGCGGGCGACCAGGGACCCGGACATACACGCGTTATCTCACACTGACACGAAAAGTGTTGGCGTTCGCGCCTACCGCTCGACGGCCTTCGCCGTCTCGACGAACGCCTTCGCGTTCTCCACCGGCGTGTTGCGGTCGATGCCGTGTCCCAGGTTGAGGATGTGCCCCGTATCGCCCGCCTTCTCGATGACCTCGCGCGTCTTCTCGCGGACGAACGTCTCGTCGCCGAGCAGGTAGGAGGGGTCGAGGTTGCCCTGGACGGGCGTGTCGCCGAGTTCCTCGCGGGCGTCGGCCATGTCGACGGTCCAGTCGAGGCTCACCACGTCCGCGCCCGACTCCGCGAGCAGGTCGAGTTTCCCGCCGACGTTGCGCGCGAAGACGACGGACGGCACGTCGATGGCGTCGAAGATGCGCCGGTGGAGCGGGAGCAGGAACTCGCGGTAGTCCGCGGGCGTCAGCACGCCAGACCACGTGTCGAACACCTGGACGACGTCGGCACCGCGGTCGACCTGGTACTCGACGTACTCCTCGACGACGCGGGTGAACGCCTCCAGCAGCGCAGCGAACGCCTCGGGATGGTTGGCCCGGAAGCGCCGGAGGGGTTTCCGGGAACTCGGCTCGTCGCCGACCACGTACGACGCCAGCGTGTACGGGCCGCCAGCGAAGCCGATGACGCTCGTCCGGTCGCCGACGCGCTCCTGGAGGCGGTCGAGTAGCGCGCCGACGAAGTCGAGCTGTTCGCGCACGTCGCCCGCCTCCGTCGGCACGTCCTCCGGGTCGGAGACGGGGTTCTCGACGACGGGGCCGACGCCGCTCTCGATGCGGTAGTCGAACCCGAGCGGTTCGAGCACGGTGAGGATGTCGGAGTACATCACCAGCCCGTCGGGTTCGAACAGTTCCCACGGGAGCAGCGTGATGCGCTCGGCCACCTCGGGGGTCTCGATGGCCTCCCTGAACGTGTACTCCTCCCGAATGTCGCGGTACTCGGGGATGTACCGCCCGGCCTGACGCATCAGCCAGACCGGCGGGCGCTCGGTGCGTTCGCCCCGGGCCGCACGAACTAGCAGGTCGCTCATGGCTCGACAATTCGGCGGCGCGCGTCTAAGCGTTTCGAAGCCGGCGCTGGACGAGGCCGTCGCCCCGCTTCGACGGTGGCGCGTCCGGCGGTCAGCGCCGCCCGGGTTCCGGCGTCGTCGCGTCGTCGGGCGTCGGCTCGTCCGGCCGTCGGTCGGTCCGGAACTCGGCGACCGCGAGCGCGACGAGCGCGACGCCCACGGCGACGTCGTTCCAGCGGTTCGCGACGCTCGCCGACCCCACGACGAACGGCTGCGTGACCTGGACGAGGCCCATCAGCGCGACGAGCACCGGCGCGGCCGGCGACACCGGCTCCTCCCGGGCCAGCCGGACGGTGGCGTACAGACCGACCGCCAGCAGCGTCGCCGCCGAGAGGAGGTCGCCCCAGAAGTTCGACGGCAGGCTCGACGCGAAGACGACGAACGGCGCCGTGAGCAACCACGTTCCGAGAAGCGGACCACACACGGCAGTCAGGTTCCCCCGCATCCCCGTACTGTCCACGACGCACGGGGAGTTAAACCGGGGGGTCCCTGCCCCGACTCGCACGCCGGGCCGTGACCGGCGGTTCCGACCGTCGACCGTTCGACCAAGCGTTCCCGCAGACGAACGAAAGGCCATCAAGCGGAATCGTCTCGGGAAGTGGCCCTCTTTCCGGGAAGGGTTAAATCATCGAAGGTGAACGGGCCTGGAAGCCGAAGTTTGCTAAGGACAACTCGCATTAATACGGAACCCGTAGTAATCGGCAGGTGACTACTGTGAGCAAACGGACGCAACTCGACGTCCGCGGGATGAGTTGCGCGAACTGCTCGACGACGGTCGGCGACGCGCTCGAATCGCTCGACGGGGTCTCGTCGGCGGAGGTCAACTTCGCCACGGACGAGGCCAGCGTCGAGTACGACCCCGAGCGCGTCTCGCTGGCCGCTATCTACGCCACCGTCGAGGAGGCGGGATACGAGCCGGTTCGCGCAACGACGACCGTCGGCATCGCCGACATGTCGTGTGCCAACTGCGCGGAGAGCAACGAGGAGGCCCTGGAGTCGGTGCCGGGCGTCGTCTCGGCGGAGGTCAACTTCGCCACGGACGAGGCCAGCGTCGTGTACAATCCGGGGGAGGTCGACCGCGAGGACCTCTTCGACGCCATCGAGGCGGCCGGGTACGCGCCGGTCCGCGAGGACGCGGGCGGCGAGGACGGCCCGGAGGAAGCCGAGGCGGACGCCCGCGAGGCGGCCCGGGACGCCGAGATTCGCAAGCAGTTCCGACTGACGCTGTTCGGAGCCGCGCTCGCCGTGCCGCTGGTCTTCTTCATGTTCGAGCACCTGTTCTTCCCGGACGTGCTCGGGGAGCGACTGCTCGGCGTCGACCTCGGCGTGGTCCAGTTCCTGCTGGCGACGCCCGTGCAGGTGCTGCTCGGCAAGGAGTTCTACGAGAACAGCTACACGGCGCTCGCGAAGAACCGGACCGCGAACATGGACGTGCTCATCGCGCTCGGGTCCTCGACGGCCTACCTCTACAGCGTGGCGGTCATGCTCGGCGCGATTCCGGGCGGTCTCTACTTCGACAGCGCCGTGCTCATCCTCGTGTTCATCACGATGGGTAACTGGCTGGAGGCGCGCTCGAAGGGGCGCGCGGGCGAGGCGCTGCGCGAACTGCTGGAACTGGAGGCCGACACCGCGACCGTCGTGACCGACGGCGAGGAGGAGGAAGTTCCGCTGGACGAGGTCGACGTCGGCGACCGCTTGCGGGTTCGCCCGGGCGAGAAGGTGCCGACGGACGGCGTCGTCGTCGACGGCGAGAGCGCGGTCGACGAGTCGATGGTGACCGGCGAGTCCGTGCCCGTCGAGAAGCGCGAGGGCGACGAGGTCATCGGCGGCACGATGAACGAGAACGGCGTGTTGCTCGTCGAGGCGACGAAGGTCGGCGAGGAGACGGCGCTCCAGCAGATCGTCCAGACGGTGAAGGAGGCGCAGGCCCGCCAGCCGGAGATACAGAACCTCGCGGACCGCGTGAGCGCGTACTTCGTCCCGGCGGTCGTCGCCAACGCCCTCTTCTGGGGCGCGGCGTGGCTCCTCGTCCCGGAGACGCTCGCGGGCTTCGTGAACGCCCTGCCGCTCTGGGGGCTCGTGGCCGGCGGTCCGGCGGCGGCGGGCGGCGCGGTGTCGGGCTTCGAGTTCGCCGTCGTCGTGTTCGCCAGCGCCGTCCTCATCGCCTGTCCCTGCGCGCTCGGACTGGCGACCCCGACGGCGACGATGGTCGGGACGGCCATCGGCGCGCGCAACGGCGTGCTCTTCCGCGGCGGCGACGTCCTGGAGCGAGTCCGGGACGTGGACGCCGTCGTCTTCGACAAGACCGGGACGCTCACCGAGGGCGAGATGCGCCTGACCGACGTCGTGGCGCTCTCCCCGGACGGCGACGTCGCGCCCGACGGCGGCGTCAGCGCGTCGTCCGTCGCCGACGCCGGGGTGACCGAGGAGTTCGTCCTCGCGGCGGCGGCCAGCGCCGAACGCGGGAGCGAACACCCGCTCGCGCGGGCCATCGTCGAGGGTGCGCGCGAGCGCGGCATCGAGGTCGAGGAACCGGAGTCCTTCGAGAACGTTCCCGGTCACGGCGTCCGCGCGACGACGAGTCACGGCGAGGTCGTGGTCGGCAACCGGAAGCTGCTGCGCGAGCAGGGTATCGACCCCGCGCCGGGCGAGGAGACGATGGAGCGCCTGGAGCGGGAGGGCAAGACCGCGATGCTCGTGGGCGTCCGCGAGGCGCGGGGCGCCTCGGAACCGTCGAGCGGTGACGAACCGCGAGGCGGCCGGCTCGTGGGCGTGGTCGCCGACGCGGACGAGGTGAAAGCGAGCGCGACGGACGCGGTCGCGGCCCTCCGCGAGCGCGGCCTCGACGTGCTACTGCTGACGGGCGACAACGAGCGGACCGCGAACGCGGTCGCCGACGAGGTCGGCATCGACCGCGAGAACGTCCGCGCCGAGGTCCTGCCGGACGAGAAGGCCGACGTCGTCGACGGTATCGAGGCGGACGGCCGGAACGCGATGATGGTCGGCGACGGGGTCAACGACGCGCCCGCGCTGGCCTCCGCGTACGTCGGCACGGCCATCGGGAGCGGGACGGACGTCGCCATCGAGGCGGCGGACGTGACGCTGATGCGCGACGACCCGCGCGACGTGGTGCGGGCCATCCGCATCTCGGAGGGGACGCTGTCGAAGATAAAGCAGAACCTCTTCTGGGCGCTGGGGTACAACGCGGCCATGATTCCGCTGGCGTCGCTCGGCCTGCTCCAGCCGGCGCTGGCGGCGGCGGCGATGGCGTTCTCCAGCGTGAGCGTCCTGACGAACAGCCTGCTGTTCCGCACCTACACGCCGGACCACGACTACGAACTGCTCGGGACGTTGCGGTAAGCTCCCCTCGTCGGGACCGACGGACTCCGCGGAGGAAACAGCGGAAACGGAGGTCCCCGGTCGACGCGTTCTCGGCCAGTAGTCGAACGAATTATGTACTGGCCGTCGAAAGTTTCTGGGGAATGCTGCGGGACTTGGCGGACGACGGCCCCGAGTTACAGGCCATACTCGATGCCCTCGACGACCCCGCATGCCGGACCATCATCCAGGAACTCGAGGAACCGATGACAGCAAGCGAACTCGCCGACGAGACGGATATTCCGCTCTCGACGCTCTACCGAAAGATAGACCTGCTGACCGACGCCTCGCTACTCAACGAGTTGACCGAGATTCGCGAGGACGGCCACCACACGAGCCGATATCGGGTCGCGGTCGAGTCGGTCAACATCGCGTTAGACGACGACCGCGAGTTCGACGTGACCATCGAGCGACCGCCACAGTCCACCGACGAACGCCTCGAACGGCTCTGGTCGGAGGTGCGCAAAGAGACATGACACACGCAACCATCATCGTCATCGCGCTGAAGACGCTGACGCTCGCTCTCGGCGGGCTGATAACGTACTTCGCGTTCAAAGCCTATCGACGCACAGGCTCGCCCGCGCTCCGCTCGCTCGCCATCGGATTCGGCGTCGTCACGCTCGGCGCGTTCCTGGCGGGCGTCGCCGACCAGGCGCTGAACGTGAACCGGGACGCCGTGCTCGTCATCGAGAGCGGCCTGACCGCCATCGGCTTCGCCGCCATCGCGTACTCGCTGTACGCGGAGTAGCTTTATCTCGCCGGGCGTGTCAACCGCTTGCATGGACGCGCTCGCGGGAACGCTGTTCTCCGACCGCTTCCGCGCTCGTCTCCTCGACAGCGCTCGGACTGCCGACGCGCTCCCCGACCTCGCCCGAATCCGCGAACTGGTCGCCGAACGGTACGAGAACTGCCGGGCGAGGTCGGGGGACGCGTCGCGGCGCGACCTCGTCGAGTCCGTCCTCGACGCGCTCGGCGGCCGGCCGGACGGCGTCTCGGTGGTCGAGGCGCTGCCGGACGAGCGCGCGACGGTGGACGCCCACGCCGACCTCGACGGGGGACGTGCGGCGGTCACCGACGGGCGACGCTGGCGGCTGCTCGTCGCCGACGAGCCGCCGGACCGCCGTCTCGACGTCGACCTCCCGGCGGCGCTCGACGACCGCGACGCGTTCCGGGCGTTCGCACTCGCGTTCGGCCCGGACGCGGCGTTCGAGCGACTGCGGGACGCTCGCGAACGGCACCGCGAGGAGGCGCGGACCGCACTCGAGACCGGTCTCCGCGACGCCGTCCGGACGACCGCGAGCGCCCTGGTGACGACGGCGGGGTCGGACGCGGCGTTCGACGCCGGTTGCGTGCTCGCCGTCAGACTCGCCGTCGCCCGCTTCGCCGCGGCACGGGGCCGCGACGTGGCCGACCTCGACGCCGTCGCCCGATGGAACGGGGACCTCCCGTTCGGTCGTTCGTCGGCGCTCGCCGCCGAGCGACGCCGCCTCCGGGCGCTCCCGGACGAGACCGCGACGGCGGTCGTCGACGCGCTCGACGCGGCCGCCGTCGACTACGCCGCCCTCGACGCTCGCGACCTCGGCGACGCCTACGAGCGACTGCTCGACGCCGACCCCAGGGTCGAGGACGGCGCGGTCCGCCTCGACGTCGACGGCGACCGGCGACGGCGTCGCTCGGCGGGCGCGTACTACACCCCGCAGCACGTCGTCGAGTACGCCGTCGCGGAGGCCGTGGACGACCCGGACGCGACCGTGCTCGATCCGGCGACGGGGAGCGGCCACTTCCTCGTCCGCGCGCTCGACCACCTCGCGGTCGAACGCGTCCGGACGACCGACGAGACGCTCGCCGACGCGCGCCGTCGCGCGGCCCGACAGGTGTTCGGCGTCGACGTCGACCCGCTGGCGGTCGAACTCGCTCGCACCGCCGTCTGGCTCCGCGCCGGCGTCTGGCCGGACGACAACCTCCGGGCGGCCGACGCGCTCGGCGACGGCCCCGAGTGGTTCGAGTCCGGGTTCGACGCCGTCGTCGGGAACCCGCCGTACGTCCGCAGCAGGCACATCGACGACGAGCGCAAGGCCGACCTCCGGGACCGGTTCGACACGGCTCACGGCGCGTTCGACCTCTACGTCCCCTTCGTCGAGCGCATGTGCGACCTCGGCGAGCGCGTCTGCGCCGTCGTGCCGAACAAGTGGACGACGGCACGGTACGGACAGCGCCTCCGCGACCGACTGCTGGACCGCCACCGCCTCGTCGAGGTGGTCGACGCCAGCGAGTTGCCGGTGTTCGCCGACGCCGAGGTGTACCCCGTCGTCGTCTCGGTCCAGGCCGACGACGGGCCGACCGAGTCGTTCCGGGTCCGGTCAGTCGACTCGCCGGGCGAACTGCGTTCGGGACCGGAGACGGCGGTCTCACGGTCGTTCGTCGAGGCGCTCGGCGACCGCGTGATTCCCGTCGGAACCGAGCCGTCGTTCGTCCCGGTCGCCGAGCGCGTCCGCCGGGAGTGCGACGGCCTCGGCGAGCACGTCACGCTGACCGAGGGCGTCCACACCGGCAACGTCCGGGACGAACTGGTCGTCGACGAGGCCGACGACGACTGTGAGCGCGTCGTCGGCGGCAGCGCGGTCGAACGGTACGGCGTCCAGTGGGACGGCGACTGGCTCCGCCGGGACGAGTCGGTCGTGGCCGCAGACGGCGCGTACGGCGACCTGCGCGACCCCGCGGTGTTCGCGACGGAGAAGCTGCTCGTCCCGGACATCAGCGACCGCCCGGTCGCCGCCTACGACGACGAGGGGCTGTACGCGCTGAACACCCTCTACAGCGTCCGGAAGCGTTCGGACTCCGACGCGCCGTTGCGGTACGTCCTCGCCGTCGTGAACTCCGCGTTCGCGGCGGTCTACTTCCGGCAGGTGTACGGCGGCACGCACGTCAACGGCGGCTACCTGCGGTTCAAGCCGATGTTCGCCGCGAACCTCCCGCTGCCCGACGCGCCGGCCGACGAGCGCGAGGAACTGGCGCGGCTGGCGGCCCGGATGGGCGAGTTGCGCCGCGAGCGGTCGCAGTGTACGCTGCCCTCGCCGCCGACGGCGGGGCCGCGGCTGTCGGACCTCGACCCGCTTCGCGTCGGCGACGACACCCCGCTCGGGGGGACGACCCGGACCCACGAAGGGCTCCGACTCGGACGGATCGCGGTCCGGACGGACGACGAGGACGGCGCGCTGGTCCTCACGGCGACGGCGCGCTACCGGCCGGAGGACGGGGACCGCGAGAGCGACCGGTGGGGGTTCGTGGAGACCGAGCCGACGCCCGCGCTCGCGTTCGACGTCTCGGACGCTCGCCGGGAACTCCTCCGGGCGTTCGTCCCGCGGGCGGTCGACCGCGGCGACGTGCGCTCGCAGGCCGGCAAGACCATCTCGCTCCTCGAACGCCTCGAACGTCTCCGCCTGCCGGCGGTGGAGGACGCCAGGGAGTTCCTCGCCGAGTGGCGTCGGCTGCGCGAACTGGACGCCGAACTTGCCGCGACCGACGCCGAAATCGACCGCCGGGTCTGTCGGGCGTACGGCCTGGACGACCGGGAGGTGGCGCTGGTCGAACGGCTGGCTCCCCGGTCGGCGAGTCGGCGGGCGGTCCCCCGCGACGCTCCGGACGTTTCTATCGGCGGCTCGTGAGGTACGAAAACCGTTTTCTTCGCGGCAATCGTGTCACTGCGTATGGATTCGTCGCTGGTGGACGTGACCCGAGTGGTCGGCGTCCCGACCGACGTGCTCGTCGTCTTCGCCGTCGTCCTGTTCGCGCTCGCGCTCTTCACCACCGAACTCCTCCCGGTCGACGTGACCGCTATCCTGGTGATGGTGACGCTCATCGTCCTCGAACCGTGGACCGGCATCTCGCCGGCAGAGGGCATCTCGGGGTTCTCCAACGAGGCCACCATCACCGTGCTGGCCATGCTCATCCTGAGCGAGGGGGTCGCCCGGACCGGCGTCGTCCAGATGCTGGGAACCCGGATGGCGGCGTTCGCCGGCGACGACCTCCGGAAACAGCTGCTCGCCGTCGTCGGCGTGTCGGGGCCGGTCTCCGGGTTCGTCAACAACACGCCGGTCGTCGCCATCCTCGTCCCCGTCGTCACGGACCTCGCTCACGAGGGCCACACGTCCCCCTCCAAGCTCCTCATCCCGCTGTCGTACGCCTCGATGTTCGGCGGCATGCTCACGCTCGTCGGCACCTCCACGAACCTCCTCGCCAGCAACGTGGCGGGTCGGCTCAGCGGCCAGTACCCGACGCTGCACCGGTTCTCGATGTTCGAGTTCACGCACCTGGGCGTCGTCGTCCTCGTCACGGGCAGCCTCTACCTGCTGTTCGTCGGTCACCACCTCCTGCCGGAGCGGATCCCGCCCGAGGAGGACTACGTCGACGAGTACGAGATGGACGAGTATCTCACGGAAGTGGTCGTCGACGAGGACTCCGCCCTCGTCGGGTCGACGGTCGAGGAGGCCATCGACACCGAGCGGTTCGACGTGGACGTGCTCCAGCTGGTCCGCGGCGAGCGGACGTTCCTCGAACCCATCCGGCAGACGACCGTCCAGGCGGGTGACGCGCTGACGCTGCGAACCGACCGGGGGACCCTCTCGCGGTTGCTGACGGGCGGGGGACTGACGCCGGTCGGGGCCCGGATGGCCGACGAGGACCTCGGACCCGGCGACGAGACGTCGCTGTTCGAGGTCGTCATCCCGCGCGGGTCGGCGCTCGTCGGCGAGACGCTCGCGTCGTCGACGTTCCGCGAGCGCTACGACGCGAGCGTCCTGGCCTTCCGCCGCGGACGCGAACGCATCCGCGACCGGCTGGAGGCGGTCAGAATCGGCGTCGGCGACACCCTGCTCGTCCAGGCGTCAGCCGACAGCGTCGACCGCCTGGCGGCGAACCCGGACTTCATCGTCGCCCACCAGCCCCAGGACCCGGACTACCGGACCGACAAGATTCCGGTCGCGCTCGCCATCGTCGCCGCCGTCGTCGCGCTGCCGGCGCTCGGCGTCTACCCCATCCTCGTGTCGGCGCTGGGTGGCGTGGTGGCGATGGTCGTCACCGACGTGTTGCGTCCCAGCGAACTGTACGACTCCGTCGAGTGGAGCGTCATCTTCCTCCTCGCGGGCGTCATCCCGCTCGGCGTCGCGCTCGAACGTTCCGGCGGCGCCGAACTGCTCGGTCAGGCCGTCGCCGCCAGCGCCGACTTCCTCCCCGTCGTCGGCGTGCTCTGGGTGTTCTACCTCGCCACCGGTCTCGTCACCGAGGTCATCAGCAACAACGCCAGCGTCGTCCTCATGATTCCGGTCGCCGTGGAGGCCGCGACCCGCATCGGGGCCGACCCCTTCGCGTTCGTCCTCGCGGTGACGTTCGCCGCGAGCACCTCCTTCCTCGGTCCCATCGGCTACCAGACGAACCTGTTCGTCTACGGTCCCGGCGGCTACCGGTTCACCGACTACTTCCGTATCGGCGCGCCGCTCCAGATACTGCTATCGGTCGTCACCGTCGCCGGCATCGTCGCGTTCTGGGGCGTGTGACTACCGGCGCTGGCCCACGTCGAGCCAGGAGACGAACACGAAGGCGCCGATGAGCCCCGTAGTCGTGCCGCCGAACAGGAAGACGAGGCGGTCGGTGATGCGCTCCCGTTCGGAGACGGCGAGTTCGTACACCGTCTTCCCGTCCCGGACGTATGTGTTCGCCTCCAACTGCGAGGGCAGGTCCCCCTGCGTCGTGTGCGTACCGATCAGCTTCGCCTCCGCGAACGCCGAGCGCGCCTCCGTCGAGAGGTCGCCGTACTTCACGGCCTTGGACTCGCTACCGGGCGGGTTCCCCTCTAGCTTCGTGACTTCGAGCGTGTGGACGGTGTCGTCGCCCGCCGGCCGTGAGAGGGCGTACCCCGTCACGGCGATACCGGCGACCAGCATCAGCGCGGCGAGCACCTGTATCGCGACGCTGGAACCCCTCATCTACCCCAACCCGCGAAGTATCAGAACTTAAAACGTTCCCCTCGGCGCCCGCAGGGGTCGAGAGATTCCTGCCGGGTCTGCGACCCTCAGACCGGCGCTTCGTCGAGGCAGTTCACCTGATCCCAGTTGCGAGCCTCGTTCAGGCGGTAGAGACGCTGGCGAGCGTCCGGGATGTACACCTCCTCCTCGACGGCACCGACGTCGGTCAGCCGTTCCAGGGCGCTCCGGACCGTCCGGGCCGAGAGCCGCGACCGCTGGACGAGTTCCTTCTGGGTGTGTGCGCCGTCGTACTCGAGGACTTTGAACACCAGTTTCGCGCTCGGCGGGAGCTCACAGATGTTCTCGGGGTCTGCCATATCGTGTGCATCGAACGCCAGCCACTAAACGACTGGCTAACTCGCAGGTAACCCGGTGACGTTCGCGTCACCGGAGCGGTGGCGTCCCGGTCACCCGAGAAAAAGCGGAGGTTCTTTTATGGATGCTGGCGAATGGGTATCTATGGGACTTGAACTTGCAAGTCGGGAGCGCCCCAGCACGGCAGATATCGACCGCCTCTTCTGCAAGCAGTGCGGCGAGCGCTTCGACGCCGACGCGGCTACCGACGACGGCTGGCACTATCGATGTCCGAACGACGACTGCGACGCCGAGGGAATCGGCGACGACCTCGCGCCCGTGACCGACGTACTTCCGTCGGCCCGGTAGCGAACTCGCCCGCTCCCCCGTCTCCGTACTGCGTGCTCGCTCTCTCGGTCACCAGGGACTCCTCGCGTTCGCTCCACTTGCACTCTCACCGTTCTCGCGCCGCTACCGCCGCGGGCTACTCGGCGAACTCCGTCACGACCTCGATGCCGCTCGTCTCGTAGTCGCCCATCGCGGCGAGGCGGTCCGGTACCTCCGACAGCGCCACCTCGCGACCGACGAGAGCGCCCGGGTCGACGGTCCCGCGCTCGACCATCCGCAGGAGTTCGCCGTACCGCGACGGCGGCATGCCCCGCGAGCCGAGGAACGTTATCTCGCGCATCGTCATCGCGTCGGTCGGGAGCGACACCTCGCCGCGCTCCTCGTCGGTCGTCAGGCCCAACTGGACGTGCTGGCCGCGACGACGCAGGCAGTCGACCGAGTTCCGGCAGGTCTCGGCGACCCCCAGCGCGTCGACGGAGACGTCGGCACCGCCGCCCGTGACGTTCCGTATCACGGCCGGCGCGTCGGCGTTCGCCACGTTCAGCGTCTCGTCGGCCCCGAGGTCCGCCGCCCCCGAGAGCGCGTCGTCGTCCACGTCGACCGCGACGACGTTCGCGCCGAGCGCGTCCGCGACCTGGACCGCCGAGAGGCCGACGCCGCCGCAGCCGTGGACCGCCACCCAGTCGCCGGGCGTGAGGTCCGCGCGGTGGGCCAGCGCGTGGTACGCCGTGGCGAATCGACAGCCCAGGGCCGCCATCTCGGTCGCGCCGACGCCGTCCGGCAACCTGACGACGTTGTAGTCGGCGTGGGGGGCGTGCACTCGCTCGGCGAACGCGCCGGGAGCCACCGCCTCGAACCCGAGCGCGATGCCGTTCTCGCAGGCGTTGCCGTGTCCGTTCCGGCAGTACGAACAGCGGCCGCGCCCGAGGTTGAACGGGACCGCGACGCGGTCGCCCTCGCGGACGCTCTCGACCTGCTCGCCGACCGCGACCACGGTGCCGGCCGGTTCGTGACCGAGAATCTGGCCCCTCGGCACCCGGTCGTCGGCCCACTCGCCGTGGCCCTGCCAGGCGTGCCAGTCGCTGCGACAGATGCCGCAGGCCTCCGTTTCGACAACGACGCCGTGGTCGGCGGTGTCGGGGTCGGAGACGTCTTCGATGGAGAGCGGTTCGCCGTACTCGTGGAGGACAGCCGCGCGCATACGCCATCCTGGTCGTTCAGTTATTTAAATGGACAGGGGGAAACCGGTCGGCGGCCGTGGTCCGAAGCCGTCGTCGGAGACGGAACGGGCCGGCGGCTCAGTACGTGACGACCTCGTAGCCGTCCGCGACCAGGTCGCGCACGCTCGGGTGGCCCTCGTACTCGTCGACGGCGGTCGCGTCGCTCTCCTCGACGGCGTCCTCCACGTCGAAGGCCCCCGCGCAGTAGTCGCAGACGCTGACGTGGTCTTCCAGCGCCTCGTAGAGTGGGTTGAGGTCGTGGTCGTCGTCGGTGAGTTCCGCGACCCACTGGGTGCCCGCACCGTCGAAGACGATTTCGAGGTCGTCGCCAGCGTCGTCGAACTCCTTGGCGGCCTGGAGCGCGTTCGTGACGCGGCCGAGGTCGGCGTGCGATTCGGTGCCCGCGAGGACGAGGATTGCTACGTTCGTCACGTGTCGGTCGTGGACCGGGACGGAAATACTACCTGCGAAGGGGGAAGTTCCCGCCCGTATCGCGGAGTCGGCGACCCGGCGGCGAGAACCGTTAACCGTCGCGGCGACGTCCCTGGAAGACGAGAACCCGTGGCAGAAATCGCAGTCGCACACACTGACCTGATGGCGAAGGGCGGCGGCGAGGGCGTCTGCCTGAACGTCCTCGAAGCGCTGCAGGACGACCACGACGTGACCCTGTTCACGCTCGAACCGCCGGAGTTCGCGGAGCTCAATCGCTACTTCAGGACCGCGGTCGACGTCCCCGCGCGGTACCCGCAGTTCCTCCCCTGGCTCCTCGACCGGGTCGACGATCCGCTGTACAACCTGCGGAACGCCCTGCTCAACCGGTACGTCGGACGACACGCCGCCGACTTCGACCTCGTGGTCGGGACCGACAACGAACTCAGCCTCCCGGGACCGCTCGTCCAGTACGTCCACACGCCCCGTTTCGCGCGCAACGTCGTCTCGGAGCGTGTCGGCGAGGACGGGCTGGTCGACCACCTCTACGACCGCCTGAGCTACCGCGCCGGGGGGTACGACGTCGCGGAGGTGCGCGCGTCGACCGTGCTCGCGAACTCCGACTGGATAGCCGACGTGGTCCAGGACGCCTACGGCACCCGCCCCCGGGTCGTCCACCCGCCGGTCGACACGCGCGGGTTCGACCCCCTGCCGTGGGACGAGAAGGAGAACGGCTTCGTCACCGTCGGCCGCCTCGCCCGCTACAAGAACGTCGAGGCGAACGTCGAGATAGTCGACCGCCTCCGCGAGCGCGGCCACGACGTCCACCTGCACGTCGTCGGCCCGCCGTACGACGAGGCGTACGCCCGCGAACTCGCAGCGATGGCCGACGATCGCGAGTACGTCACCCTCGAGGGCGAACTGTCGCGCGAGGAACTGACCGACGTGGTCTCCCGGCACCGCTACGGCCTCCACGGCAAGCGCCACGAGCACTTCGGGATGGCCGTCGCGGAGATGGCGGCCGGCGGCGCGCTCCCGTTCGTCCCGGACAACGGCGGCCAGCGCGACATCGTCGACGGCCGCGACGAACTCGTCTACTCGACGGTCGCCGAGGCGGTCGAGTCCGCCGACCGCGTCCTCGACGACCCCGACCTGCAGGCCGACCTGCGCTCGGAGGCGCTGGCCATCGAGGAGCGGTTCGGCCGCGAACGGTTCCACGACGAGATACGCTCGGTGGTCGCGGAGACGCTGGCAGAGCCGGCCGCTACGGTTCCAGCGTCGCCCGGAGCCCGGTGACGCGAGCGCGCCAGCCATCACCGTTTTCGTACTCTCGGCCGTGGATTTCCACATGACACTCTCGACGGGAGTCATCGGGGCGGGCATCGTCGCGGGGAACAACCACTTCCCCGCCGTGGCGCGGAACCCCCGGACCGAACTCGCGGCCGTCTGCGACGCCGACGAGGAGCGCGCCCGGGAAGCGACAGCGGAGTACGGCGGTCGAACGTACGCCGACGCCGCGACCATGTTCGCCGAGGAGGACCTCGACTGGGTGCACGTGGCGACGCCCGTCCAGAGCCACTTCGACCTCGCGTCGACGGCCGTCGAACGCGGCGTGCCCGTGACCGTCCAGAAGCCGGCGACGCGGACGCTGTCGGAACTCGACGACCTCGCGGCGCTGGCCGACGACCGCGGCGTCCCGGTCTCGGTCGTCTACAACTGGCTGTACTACCCCGTCGTCCGGCGACTCAGACGACGAATTCGGGACGGGGAGTTCGGCGACGTCCGGAGCGTCCGGGTGACGGTCGCGGGCGAGGGGCGACCGGACGACACCTACCGGGGCGACTGGGTGTTCGACCTGCCCGGCGGCGATTTCGAGGAGGGGCTTCCGCATCCGCTCTACCTGACGCTGGCGCTCGGCGGGCCGCCCCGCGACGGGGTCGACGTCCGGACGCGGTCGGCCGGCGACTACGACGAGTTCGACTACGACGGCGTCTCGCTCCAGTACGAGAGCGTCGACGGCGCGCTCTGTTCGACCGCGGTGCTCTCGGAGTCGACGCCGAGCACCCAGATTCGCGTCTACGGCACGGAGGGGTCGGCGACGGTCGACGTTCCGACCGCGAGCATCGACGCCCACGACGCCGAGGAGGGACCGTACCACTTCCCGAACGAGCGGGTGCGTCGCGGCGTCCGCCGGTCGGCGAGCGCGCTCGCCGGCGTCGCGTCGTCGCTGTCCGAGGAGGCCGGCGCGCGCGTCGAGGAGCGGTTCGACTACCACCGCGACGACAGCGCCGACGGCCACTACTACCTCTTCGACCGGGCGGCGCGAGCGCTGGAGCGCGGCGACCAGCCCCCCGTTCCGCTCTCCCGGGCGCGGCAGGTGCTCGAACTCACCGAGGCCGTCCGGCGGTCGGCCTGAGCGGTTCGTCGACCAGCCCGAGGTTGCGCTCCAGTCGCGCGCCGGCCCGGGGAATCGAGTACCGCTCGGCGACGCGTTCGCGGGCGTTGCGCCCGATTCTTCGCCGCTCCGCGGGCGAATCGAGCAGGCGGACGACGCCGGCGACGAACGACGCCGCGTCGTCGGCGACGAGCAGGTCCTCGCCCGGTCGGGCGTCGACGCCCTCGAAGCCGGCCGGCGTCGTCACCACGGACGCGCCCCAGGCCATCGACTCCAGTATCTTGAGCCGGGTCCCGCCGCCGACGCGGAGCGGCGCGACGACGACGGCGGCGCGCGACACCTCGGCCGCCAGGTCGTCGACTTCGCCGACGACTGAGACGCCGGGTCGGTCGTCGAGCGCCCGCACCGACTCGGGGGCGTCTCGGCCGGCGAGGACCAGTTCGGCGTCCGGACGCCGCTCCCGGACCTTCGGGAAGTGCTCGGCCAGCCACGCCGCGGCGTCGCGGTTCGGGAACCACTCGTAGGAGCCGAAAAAGAGCAGTCGCGGCTCCTCGCTCCCCGTGAGCGCGTCGTACTCGGCGACCGGCAGGCCGACGGGCTGGTAGCGCACGTCCTCGACCCGGTCGTCGAGCTCCGCGCGGTCCTCGCGGCCGAGCACGAGCGTGCGGTCGGACGCCCGGTAGGCCGCCAGTTCCTCCCGCCGGAGGAGCGGTATCTCCGCGGCCAGTTCGGCGCACTCGCGGGGCGGCGCGAGTTCGCGGTAGCGTTCGTGCACGTCGTACTCCACGACGTGGGCGTTCGTCACGAGGCGGGCGTCCGCGTCCGCGACGGCGTCCCGGACCTCCTCGTCCCGGAAGACCTGCGCGACGTAGGGGTGCTCGGCCAGCACCACGTCGGGGTCGAGCGCGCGGACGCGGTCGCGGACGCCGGTCCGGAGCGCCGGCGAGTCGAACATCCCCATCACGTCCGACCGGCCCGAGAGCCAGTGTCGGAGCTTCCGGACGGTCGCCGGCGTGTCGTCGGTCCCGTTCGCCGCGAGCGCCACCGAGGCACAGGTGTCGCCGAGCGCCCGCGCCCGGTCGCGCTCGTCGTCGCCGCCGTACGCGAGCAGGTGGACCGCGTGCCCGCGCACGGAGAGCGCCCGGAGGAACCCGTGCGTGACGACGCGGTCGCCCGCGTTCGGCGGGTACGGCAGGTCGCGGGTGACGACGAGGACGCTCACGACCGTGCCTCCCGGTACAGCGACGCCACCGCGTCGGCGTGGTCGTCGAGCCGTCGCGGGGCGGTCACGTCCGCCCGGAGGTCGGCGACGCGGCCGGGGTCGTCGGCGAGCTTCCGGAGCACCGCCGAGAGGTCGTCGGCGTCGCTCCGGTCGAACAGCAGGCCGTCCTCGCCGTCGGTGACGAGTTCGGCCATCCCGCCGGCATCGGCGGCGACGACGGGGACGCCGGCGGCGAACGCCTCCTGTATCACGAGCGGGCTGTTCTCGTACCACAGCGACGGCACCACGAGGACGTCCGCGGTCGCGTACGGCGTCGCGGGGTCGTCGTAGCGCCCGTGGAATCGCACGTCGTCGCCCGCCGCCTCCGCGAGGCGAGCGTGGTAGTCGTCCTCCGCCGGGTCGAACGACCCGAAGACGTGGCATCGAGCGTCAGCGACGTCCCACATCGCCTCGACCAGCAGGTGGACGCCCTTGAGTTCGGTGACGCGGCCGGCGTACGCCACGTCGAGCGGACCGTCCGGGTCGAAGCCCTCGTCCCGGAACCGAGCGGTTCGGATGCCGTTGCGCTCCTGGCGTATCCGGTCCGGCGGCGTGCCGAACGCGACGAACGCGTCCCGGAGGAACCGCGAGGGCGCGACCAGCAGGTCGGTGTGCGCGCGGGCGTCCGCCAGCTGTTCGGCCCGCCGCGCGACCGCACGGCGGTAGAACCGGCCGGGAGCCGTCTCGGCGTCCGGTCGCGCCGGAACGGCGCCGTCCGCGACGACGGCCTCCTCCTCGTCGAACGGGCGGAGCGGGGTCTCGCTCTCGCCGGCGGCGGCGTAGCAGTTCGTGCACTTCTCGACGGAGGTCGGTCCCTCGCAGGGGTAGCCCTCCGGCCGGTAGAGCTGTTCGCGGTGACACACCGTCCAGAAGTCGTGCAGGGTGAGCAGGCAGGGGACGTCGCGCTCGTCGCAGAGCGCCGGGATTCCGGCGGAGAGCGCTTTCAGGTGCTGGAGGTGGACCACGTCCGGGTCGACCCTCGCCAGCAGGTCCGCGAACGCGGCGTCCACCTCGGCGCAGACGACGCCGGACAGACCGCTCTCGTCGTCGCCCGACGGGAGCGTGAACACGTCGGCCCCCGGGACGTGCACGTCCGTCCCGGTGGGGGCGGCGACGGCGACCTCGTGGTCGCGGGCCAGCGCCGCGGCGAGGTCCCGGGTGTACAGCTCCGTCCCGCCGAGGGCGTCCCCCGGGAGCGCGTGGACCGCCAGGAGTACTCGCATCAGTCTGTGGCGGCGGGCGTCCGTCGCTCGGCGTGGCGTTCGACGTACTCGCGGAGGGCGTCGAACTGCCGGGAGAGGCCGTGCTCGTCGACGCCCAGCGGCGACTTGAAGAACGACGCGAGCTGGGGCTGGAGGCCGCCCTCGTCGTGCTCGTCGGCGTGGGCGGCCAGTCGCACGAGGTCGAGGACGAGCGGCGCGGCCAGCGCCGAGTCCGACCCCTCCCACGTGAACTGCAACTTCATCTCCGTCCCGAGGAACCCCTCGAAGTGGATGTAGTCCCAGGCCGTCTTCTGGTCGGCCAGCGAGGGCGTGTAATCGATGTGGACGCCCTCGTGGAACTCCTCGTCGAGGATGCCGTCGAGGATGCCGCCCTTGCTCTCTATCTTCCCCTCGCGGTTGCGCTCGTCCTCCAGCACCCGACCGTCGGTGTTCCCGAGGATGTTGTGGCCCTCCCACGACTGCACGCGGAGGTTCCGCTGGGCGAACATCGGCGCGAGCGCGGACTTCAGCAGCGACTCCCCCGTTTTGCCGTCGTTGCCCATGTGGGGAACGTCCTCGCGCTCGGCCAGTTCCCGGACGCCGCCGAGCGCGCTCCCGGCGTTCGGCGTGAAGTTCACGTAGGGATGGCCCTCCGCGATGGCGGCGTAGGCGTACAGCGAACTGGCGGGCAGGTCACGGTCGTCGCTCTCGACGGCGTCCTCGAAGCCCGCGAGGTCGTCGTAGCGCGACGGGTCGTCGACCGCCGGTTCCGTGGAGGCGACGTTGACGACGACGACGCGGTCGGCGCCGGTCGTCTCCCGGAATTCACGGAGGTCCTCGCGGAGACCGTCCACGATCTCGGCGACGGTGTGGTCGGCCTCCAGCGGCCGCCAGTCGGCCAGTTCGTCGACGGCCGACCCGCAGTTGAGCGCGGTTCCGGTCCGGACGTGGTCGTCGACGTCCGCGAGGTCGTCGGCGACGGACTCGACGGTGTCGTCGTCGAGCATCCGGTTCCGCTCCGCGAGGCCGCGGGCCGTCTCCGGGACGTTGCCCGAGACGAGGTCGTGACCGCCGAAGACGAACTCGTCGACGGAGGGTAACTCGAGGTCCGCGCACGGTTCGCGCTCGGTCACCATGCCCGTGGCGTCCATCTCACCCCGTTCGATGGCGGTCGCGCCGACCATCGCCGTCGTGGCGATGTTGCCGCGCGCGCCGACGAACCAGACGCCGGTCGTCATGCTTTCACCTCGCCGCGGACCGCCGGGGTGCAACTGTACTGGCGCTCTCTCCGATTCGGGCGTCGCTTCGTTTCGTGCATGGTTTTGCTCCCCCTGCCCCTGCAATTTCCTCCGTCGACGGAGAAAGTGAATGAATCAGGGTATCGGTAGTTCGCCGGCGTTCCGCATAAGTTCGCTGGCTGAATGTGCCGGTTCAACGTTCGCGCGCGCGATTCAGAATCGACAGGTAGCCGTCGACGGCGCGTTCGACCGCGAACGAGTCGGCCACCGTCCGACGGCCGCGTTCGCCGAACTGCGCCGCGCGGGGCGGGTCGGCGAGCAACCGCCGGAGCGCGTCCGCCAGCGCGTCCGCGTCCCGGGGGTCGACGACGAAGCCGTCTTCGCCGTCGGTCACGAGTTCGGACGCGCCGCCGAACCGCGTCGTCACGACGGGCGTTCCCGCGGCGAACGCCTCCAGGTTGACGGTCGGGAACGGGTCGAGGAACACCGACGGCGAGGCGACGACCGTCGCTCCGGCGAACGCCGCGCGCAGTCGCTCCCGGGAGAGCCACCCCGTGGCGGTGAGGCGGTCGGCGTGTCGGCCGGCGAGTTCGCGCATCCGCTCGACGTAGTCGTCGTCGCCGGTGACGACCAGTTCGGCGTCCGGCACGTCGGCGGCGACCCGTCGGAACGCACGCGCGAGGTGCGCGCCGCCCTTCTCGTAGCTCGTCCGGCCGCCGAAGAGGACGACGGGGGCGTCGGCGTCGAACGGGAGCCGGTCCGCGGGGGGCGAGCGCGGGAACTCCTCGACGGCGACGCCGTTGCGGACGGTCTCGTCGCAGTCGACGCCGTTCGCGGCCAGCGCCCGCCGGAGTTCGTCGCTGACCGCGACGCCGACGTCGACGCACTCGGCGAGACACCGGCGGTTCAGCCGGTTCCGGACCGGGTTGTACCGCAGACCCGCCTCCCGGACCTGCCGCCGCCGCGGATGGCGGTACGCCGCCGCGGTCACGGGGTCGCCGACCGGCACGTCGTCGAGGAAGGCGTCGAAGTCGCCGAAGGCGACGGTGCCCGCGTCGTGGAACGTCTTCACGACCGGCGCGCGCTCGGCGGCCGCCCGGAGCGCGGCGTTCGAGAGCCAGTGGACGTTGTGCGCGTGGACGACGTCGGGGGCGAGGCGGTCGAGCAGGCGCTCGACCGGTCCCGCGACGGCGGGGTTGTGGAGGGTGAGGTACGGGAGCAGCCCCCGGGGACGGGGCGACCAGACGCGGTGGACCGCGACCCCGTTCTCGGTCGAGCGTCCGACCGCGTCCCGGTCCGTGACCGTCGTGACGACGGACGCGTCGTGGCCCCGACGGACGTACCCCTCCGCGAGCTGCGCGGCGACCTTCTGCGCGCCGCCGCGCTCCCACGGCGGATAGCCGTCCGAGAGCAGGCAGACGCGCATCTCAGAGGTACCCCAGGTCACGGAGGTTCGACGCCACGTCCTCCGGGACGTCGCCGTCGTCGGCCTCGAACGCGTCGTCGGGCAGCGCGGCGGCGAGGCGCTCGCGGACGGCGTCCGGCATCTCGCCGGGGTCGACCTCCGGGTCCCCGTTCCCGTCCCAGTCGACCCGACGGACGCGCCACTCCTCGCCCACGCGGTCGAGTTTCCAGTCGCCCGCGATGGCCGTCCGGCGGGTGCGAAAGAGGCCGTCGGTCGGCACGTCGTCGGGCGGATGAGAGGCGACGACGCCCGCGTACTCGGCCAGCGCCGTCTCGCGGCGCTCGTCCTCGTCCCCCGGCAGCAGCGACCGCGCGGGGTCGTAGTCGCGGCCGGCGAGCGCCCGGACGGTCTCGGCGACGAAGTTCGTCTGGACCAGCGAGTCGTCCGCGCCGCCGTCGAACGCGGGGTGGCGGGCGAGCAGGGGCACCCGGAGCACCGGCAGGCGCACGGAGGTCTGGTGGTCGACGAGCGTGCGCCCGTTGGCCTCCTCGCCGAGGTGTTCGCCGTGGTCGGCGGTGACGACGACCAGCGTGTCCTCGTCGAGGCCGTACTCGGCGAGACTGTCGAGCATCCGACCGACGACGGCGTCGGCGTACGCCACCGAGTCGGCGTAGCGCGTCCGGAGGAACTCGCGTTCCTCGTCGTCGAGTCGGCGCTCGCCGAGTCGCAGTCGCCACACGTCGTCTAACACCTCCTGCTGGAACGCCCGCTCGTCGTCCAGCGAGTCGCACCCGGGCGGTCGACGGTCGGTGCGGAACTCGTCGGGCACGTAGTACGGCAGGTGGGGGTTCATCAACTGGACGTACGCGAAGAACGGTTCGGGCGCGTCGTCGAGGTAGTCGTCGACGACGGCCGCCGCGCGCTCGCTCGCCCGGACGTTGTCCAGCCACGCGTCGCCGGTCGCCTCCGCGAGCTTGAACGCCGCCGCGTTGCCGAGACTCCGCAGCGGCTTGTCGGCGGCCAGCGCGCGCCGGACGACGGTGGCGTACCACTCGGGGCCGCCGGCGACGCCCCGGGAGAGGTCGCGCACGTCGGCTCCCTCGTCGAAGTGGTGGTGCCGGGGGCCGGAGAACTCCGCGACGCGGTCGAACCCCCGCCCCTGCGGGAGCCAGTCGCCGAGCCACGTCTTCGGCGAGACGTGCAGGCAGTGATAGCCCGCCGCCGAGAGCTCCTGCTGGAGCGGGGTACCGCGCTGGACCTCGAACTGCCGCGAGTTCGACCCGTGCTCGTGGGGGTAGCGGCCGGTCAGGAGGGACGTGACGCTCGGCAGCGTCCACGGCGCGGTGCTCACCGCCTTCCGGAACGTCGTGGCCTCCTCCGCGAACGCCGCCAGTTCCGGCGTCCGGACGTTCCCGTCGCGCGGGCCGCGGTCCGGAGTCCCGGTCGATTTGCGATACGGGGCGACGTGGTCGGCCCTGAGGGCGTCGACGACGACGAGAAGGACGTTCGGTCGTTCCGCGGTCATACCCGTCGAGAGGACGGCTGCGCCCCTAATTCTGGTGGCGCGTCGCCGCGCGCTCGACGGTGTACAACGCGTTCATCCCGACGTCGAACGCGCGCGGAGTGGCGTACGACAGCGCCAGCGCCGCCGCCGCGTTCGGCCGCCAGTCCAGTCGGAGCGCACGCCGGAGGTACGGCCGCGCCGCCTCGAATCGCCCCGCCTCGCAGGCGGTGACGCCGGCGTCGGCGAGGAACTGCGCCCGCGCCGCCGCCGGCAGGTCGTACCGCTCGAAGATTCGGGGGAGAGCGGCGAACAGGGCGTCGGGGTCCGCCGAGACGTTGTCCCCGGTCGTCCCCTTGACGACCAGCGTCTCGGGGACGTGCGCGAACGACCCCTCGCGGGCCAGTCGCATGCAGAGGTCCCAGTCCTCGAAACACGGGAGCGACTCGTCGAACCCGCCGACGGCGCGGACGGCGTCCCGGCGCGCCAGCAGGATGGAGGTGTACGTCGGCGCGTCGAGTCGCCGGAGCGTCGCCCGCGCGTCGCCGTCGACGCCCTCGCGCGTGAGCGGTTCGCCGTGGGCCTTCTCGATGCCCGCCGTGACGACGACGGGGTCGTCGGCCGCGCGGTACGCCCGAACCTGCGCGCGGAGCTTCCCCGGTCGCCAGCGGTCGTCGGCGTCGACGAAAGCGACGAGGTCGCCGTCCGCCAGTCGGAGCCCCTCGTTGCGCGCCGCGCTAACGCCCTCGCCCCGCGGCTTCCGGAGGTACGTCAGTCGGGGGTCGTCGAACTCCCCGACGACGGCCGGCGTCTCGTCGTCGGAGCCGCCGTCGACGACGAGCAGTTCCAGGTCGTCGTACGTCTGGTCGAGGACGCTCTCCATCGCCCCGCCGACGACCCCGCCCCGGTTCCGCGTCGGGAGGACGACGCTGACGCGCGGGGTCAGATTCCCCACGGGTACGCCTCCGGCGTCTCGGAGCGGTTCGGCTCCGTCGGGAGCGGGTGGAGCGCCGTCGTCTCCTCGACGTGGACGACGGCGTCGTACCGCTCGGGGAGCACCGTCGGCACGTAGTTGCCGAGTTCGCGGTCGGGGTGGTAGACGACGCCGACGGCGCGGTGGCCCCGCGGGTCGGCGAACGCGTCCGCGACGTCCTCGGTGAACAGCAGCGCGTCCGCGCCGGCGCCCCGGTGGAACACGTCGCCGACGCTGCCCTCGCGGGCCGGCGGGAGTCGCATCCGCTCGCGGTCGGCTCCCCACGAGTCGGCGGCGACGACGCTCCCCCGGTGGGTTCCGAAACCGACGACAGACACCTCACCCGGATGGCGTTCGCGGACGAGCTGCCCGACGTTCACCCGGCCGCGGTCGGTCATATCGGTGGCGCGAGCGTCGCCGACGTGCGTGTTGTGCGCCCAGACCACCGCCTTCGCGTCCGGACCGCGGTGGTCGACGAGGCGGTCCAGCGTCTCGACCATGTGCTCGTCGCGGACGTTCCACGACTCCGAACTGCTGCGGACCATCGTCCGGTAGTACTCCTCGGCGTTCTTCGCCACGAGCGCGTTCTGCTCCGCGTTGAAGCGGGCGTCGGGGGCGTCGTCGCCCCCGTCGAGGTCCGACAGGCGGCCGAGTTCCGCGAGGAGGTCGACCACCTCGTCCTCGCAGGTGTCGGGCACCATCCCGGTCGAGCGACCGTACTCGCGGGCATCCTCGCCGTAGGGTTCGAAACACTGGACCGCGTCGCGGGCCGCGTCGAGCGCCTCGGGACGTTCGCGTTCGAGGTAGTCGAGCACCGCCCGCATCGACTCGAAGAGGCTGTACACGTCGAGTCCGTAGAACCCCGCGTCGGCGTCGTTCTCGTCGTTGTACGCGCGGAGCCACTCGACGAACTCCGCGACCTCCCAGTTGGCCCACATCCATGTCGGCCAGCGGTCGAAGCCGGCGAGCACGTCGACCGCGTGGTCGGCGTCGCTCGCCCCCCGAACGTAGCGGTTCACGTCGTAGCAGTCAGTCCAGTCGCCCTCGACGGCGACGAACGAGAAGCCGCACTCGGCGACGAGGTGCGCGGTCAACTGCGCCCGCCAGCGGTAGAACTCCGACGTGCCGTGCGACGCTTCGCCGAGCAGGACGTACTGCGAGTCGCCGACGGCCTCGACGAGGCGGTCGAGTTCGGCCGACCGCGCGGGGTAGTACGCCCGCTCGCCGACGGCGTCGGCGGCGTCCTCGACGCCCTCGACGCGGCGGAGCGTCCGGTTACCTGTCGCGCTCACGGCGTCGTCAGGCTTCGTCCCGGCTGACCAGCTTGGAGAACCGGCTCTCGTCGCCGCCCTCGGTCTCCTCCTGGTAGACGAGCGCGAGGTCGTTCTCCTCGAACGCGTCGAAGAACTCGTCCCACGAGATCTCCTCCAGCGACTCCTCGCCCCCGTCGGCGTCCTCGAAGTCGATTCGGAGGAGACCAGGGTCGTCCCCCTCGCCGGTCCCCTCGACGTGGGCCGGGTGGCCACCGCGCTCTTCGACCCAGTTGCGAATCTCGTCGTGGTCGGTCGTGGTGTTACTCTCCGTGTCAGACATAGTTTCCTCGCGTCGGAAAGACGGCGAGTTTTCACTTAGCGGTGGTGGCCCCGCCGGTCGCCGCGCCGGCTTCCGCGGCCGCGTCGGCTGCCGAACCGCCGGTCGCGGTCGTCGCCGCCGCGTTCGCCGCCGAACTCGGTTTCGTCGTGCGGCCGGTCGCACTGCTCGCCCTCGCGTCGGTGGTGGCCGCCGCGCTGACCGCCCAGCCGGCCGGGCGATTCGCACTCTCCCCCGGCGCACGGCGGCATCGGCACAACGATTTTTGTATCTCGGCCCCGACTGTCGAACACGGTACGGGGGTACCGGGGTTAACCATGAGTTCCGACAAACCACACCAGAACCTGGCCATCATCGGCCACGTCGACCACGGGAAGTCCACGCTGGTCGGCCGACTGCTGTACGAGACGGGATCGATTCCGGAACACGTCATCGAACAGCACAAGGAAGAGGCCGAAGAGAAGGGCAAGGGCGGCTTCGAGTTCGCCTACGTGATGGACAACCTCGCGGAAGAGCGCGAGCGTGGCGTCACCATCGACATCGCCCACCAGGAGTTCGACACCGACGAGTACTACTTCACCATCGTGGACACGCCCGGCCACCGCGACTTCGTGAAGAACATGATCACGGGCGCGTCCCAGGCCGACAACGCCGTGCTCGTCGTGGGAGCCGACGACGGCGTCGCACCCCAGACCCAGGAGCATGTGTTCCTGGCCCGCACGCTCGGCATCAACGAGCTCATCGTCGCCGTCAACAAGATGGACATCGTCGACTACGAGGAGGACCGCTACCGGGAGGTCGTCGCCGAGGTCAAAGACCTGCTGGACCAGGTACGGTTCGACACGGAGAACGCCTCGTTCATCCCGATATCGGCGCTGGAGGGGGACAACGTCGTCGAACTCAGCGACAACATGCCGTGGTACGACGACGAGGTCGTCCTGGAGGCCCTGAACGACCTGCCGACGCCCGAGCCGCCGACGGACGCGCCGCTCAGGCTTCCCATCCAGGACGTGTACACGATCTCGGGCATCGGTACTGTCCCGGTCGGACGCGTCGAGACGGGGATGCTGAACACGGGCGACAACGTCAGCTTCCAGCCCAGCGACGTGAGTGGCGAGGTGAAGACCATCGAGATGCACCACGAGGAAGTCCCGGAGGCCGGCCCCGGCGACAACGTCGGATTCAACGTCCGCGGCGTCGGCAAGGACGACATCCGCCGCGGCGACGTCGCCGGTCCCGCCGACGACCCGCCGTCGGTCGCCGACACGTTCCAGGCGCAAATCGTCGTGATGCAGCACCCCAGCGTCATCACGGCCGGCTACACGCCGGTGTTCCACGCCCACACGGCGCAGGTCGCCTGTACCATCGAGTCCATCGACCAGAAGATCGACCCCTCCTCCGGCGAAGTCGAGGAGGAGAACCCGGACTTCATCCAGAGCGGCGACGCCGCCGTCGTCACGGTGCGCCCCCAGAAGCCGCTCTCGATCGAGCCGTCCTCGGAGATTCCCGAGCTCGGCAGCTTCGCGATCCGCGACATGGGTCAGACCATCGCCGCCGGTCGCGTCCTCGAAGTCAACGAGAAGTAAGGCGGGACGGGTTCGTCGGGCGGAGACCCGCGAACCGGCGCGGCGAGGGCCGTCGAATCGTCCGGCTACCGCCCGCCGTGCACGTCGTACTCCGACTCGAACGTCTCGCGGAGGTCCCGCACCGTCTCCCGGTCGGTGTCGGCGGTCCCCTCGAACGACGAAAGCGCCTCGACGACCGTCTCGGCTTCGCGGTCGGACAGCGAGACCCGTTCTTTCGACTCGTTGTCGAGGAGGTCTTTCGCCTGGTCGACCAGTCCCTCCTGGGTCGTCTCGTTCTCGAATCCGAACGCCTCCTCGAACTGTTCGCGAACGTTCAGGCGTCGCTCGTCGCTCGTACTCCCAGTTCCGGCGGGTTCCGCCGAGAGCGCCGCGATGACCTCGCGCGCTTCCGACTGCGTGAGTTCGATGGGATGGCTCATGGCAGTTCGTTCGCCGCGACGGTCCGTAAGGGAACTGGCCGCTCCGCCGCGAACCCGCGGAGGGAGTCTCGGAGCGCTCGAACGGCGACGAGTCGCGTCCACCCCCGCCGAATCGTACGGACGCTCGTTCCTCGCCCCGCCGCCTGCGGGCGCTTCGGATCGAAGGTTGCATTTGCAGGCAGCACGCCTTGAAGGGCCGGGAGAGTACGGTAGGGAAATGGGTACGAAGTCCGAACGGTCGCTGGGGCTTTACGAGACGGTACGGGAGGCCATGCTGACGGGCATCACGGTCGTCCTGCCGCTGATAGTCACGCTGTACGTCATCGTCGTTCTGCTGAACTTCGTCTCGCGGTTGCTCGTCCCGATGCTCAGCCTCGTCCCCGTCGACTCCGTCGTCGTACTGGGACTGGTCGCCGCCCTGCTGGTGACCACCCTCGTCTTCCTCGTCGGACTCCTCGCTCACTCCCCGATGGGCGACACGGCCATCGACGGTTTCGACAGGGCGATCAGCCGCGTCCCCGGGTTCGGTACCGTCTACCGGAGTTTCCGCCGGATGGGCGACGCGATGCTCGAAAGCGACGCCGACAACTTCCGCGACGTGCGACTGCTGGAGTTCCCCATCGACGGCTCCTACACCGTCGCGTTCGTCACCGCGAACACGCCCGAGGGAATCTGCGAGGCCACCGGGAACGAGGAGATGACGACCGTCTTCCTCCCGATGGCCCCCAATCCGGTCATGGGCGGGTTCGTCATCAACGTTCCCGAGGAGAGCCTCGAAGACGTGGACATGACCGTCGAGGAGGCGTTCCGCACCGTCGTCACCAGCGGAGTCGGCATCGACGCGGTGGCCCACGAGGGGACCGGCCTCTCCGAGGACGAACTCCGGGACCTCACCGGGTACGACCCCGTCGCTCAGGCGGGGACCGAACGGGGCGACGAGGGCGACTAGCCGCCGCGCTCCGGGCACGCTTCGTCGCTGCCGCGACCGATTCCGGTGCCGGACGGCGTTTTCAGGCTCGGAAACCGTTCGCGGCCTTGAAACGCGTTCGGCGCTACGTCACGGTCGTGTCGACCGCTCGACGGCGATTCGGAAAGGGTGTCGTGGTAGGCGTCGTAGCGTTCGCGTTCTTCGGCGTCGTCACGGGGCTGATTCCGAACCCGCTGTACGCACGTATGGTTCCCCGAACGGCGCTCGACTACCTGTTTCTAACGCTCACGGCGGCGTTCCTCGGCATCTACAGCGTCCAGAGGGCCGTCCCCGAGAACTGGCGCGACGACGGCGCTGCGACCGTCGGGACGGTCGGTGGCTTCCTGGCGTTCGGCTGCCCCATCTGCAACGCGTTCCTGCTCGCGCTGTTCGGTAGCTCCGCGCTCACGACGTACTTCGATCCGCTTCGTCCGCTCCTCGGTGCGGTCACGGCCGTCCTGTTCGGCGGTCTCGTCGTCTACCGCCACTCGCGGTCCTGTGAAACCTGCGAGAACGCATCGGGGACGCAACCGAGCCGGGAGTAGCCGTTTTCGGACCAGCGGGGACGACGCGGGACGGGGTTCGCGTCCCTCGCACCAGTGGACGTCACCGCCGGGGCAACACGTCGACGCCGACGATTCGAGGGCGCCGAGCGATGCGTCTACGCCCCGGCGAGGTCGGCGAGCGCGCCGGCCAGCACGCGGGTCGCGGTCGCACAGTCGTCCCAGTCGGTCCACTCGGCGGGGTTGTGCGAGACGCCGTCGCGCGAGGGGGCGAAGAGGAGACCGGCGTCGGCGACCTTCGCGACGTGCATCGTGTCGTGGGCCGCGCCGGAGTGGAGGTCCAGCGTCGCGACGTCCGCGGCCTCGCCGGCGTCGTGGGCCGCCTCGCGCACCCGGTCGCTCATCGGCGTCGGGCGGAGGTCGAAGCGCCGGTCGAGTCGCGTCTCGACGCCGCGCTCGTCCTCGATGCGCGCCAGCGTCGTCCGGGCGTCGTCGACGACGTCGTTCATCGCGTCGTAGTCGACGTCGCGCACGTCGACGCCCATCTCGACCCGGCCCGGGACGATGTTCGTCGCGTTCGGCGAGACGTCGAGGCTGCCGACCGTCCCGACCGCCGTCTCGCTGTCGGCGTCGCGGGCCGCCCGTTCGACGCCGCGGACGAACTCGCTCGCGGCGACCAGCGCGTCCGTGCGTTCGAGCATCGGCGTCGCCCCCGCGTGGTCCGCCTCGCCCACCACGTCGACCGCGCAGTGCGTGATACCGGTGATGGTCGTGACGACGCCGACCGGAACGCCGGCGCGTTCGAGGCGCTTGCTCTGCTCGACGTGCAGTTCCAGCCACGCGTCCCACTCGCTCGCGTCGAGCCGTCCCTCCCCGCGGAATCCGATGGACGAGAGCGCCGATTCGAGCGTCTCCTCCTCGCCCGTGCCGTCGCCGTGCTCGTCCACGCCCTCGGCGGTCAGCGAGAGCGCGTCCTCGACCGACCGCTCGCCGGCCGCCACGGAGGAGCCGAGCAGTCCGTCGGCGAACCGCTGGCCCTCCTCCTCGGTGAACGAGACGACCTCGACGGGCCTGTCGAGGTCCGCGCCGGCGTCCTGCATCGTCCGGACGGCCTCCAGCGCGGCGTACACCCCGAGCGGGCCGTCGAAGATGCCGCCCTCGGGCACCGAATCGAGGTGGCTGCCGGCCGCGACCGGGGCGGCAGCGGGGTCCGCGCTCGGCGGCGTCCACCGTCCTGCGACGTTGCCGACCGCGTCCACCCGCACGTCCAGTCCGGCGTCTTCGAGGCGGTCGACCAGGTACTCGCGCGCTCGCCGGTTCGCGTCGGTGCCGGCGAGTACGGTCCGTCCCCGGCCGTCGCCGTCGAGCGCGCCGAACTCGGCGTTCGCTTCGACGTCCGACCGTAGTCGGTCGACTTCGACTTGCATGCGTCGTCCGACGGACGCGCCGATTATGAGCGTGTGGGTAGCGTACGCGACCGCGACGGAACTACTCCTCGAGGAACGCGTCGAGCAGTTTCGACTCGGCTCGGCGGAGATGCTGGTGGAAGGTCGGGGCCGTCACGCCGAGCGATTCGGCGACCTCCTCGGCCGTGCTCGCCCGGGGCCACTCGAAGTAGCCCGCGAGGTGGGCTACTTCGAGCGCCGTGCGCTGGCGGTCGGTCAACGCCTCGTCGAGCGCGGTCCGCATGTGCCGGGGCGTGGTCCCGACGCGGTCGCGCTCGCGCTGGGCCAGCAACTCCACGCTCGGATAGTAGCGCTCGATGGTCTCGGCCGCGCCGCGGACGTCCGCGTCCATGGGGAGTTCGATCACGGCTCGTGCACCGTCCGGGTCGGCGCTCGCGGACGTCAGCGTCCCTCCGTGGTCGGCCAGCGCCAGGACCAGCGCGTCGTCGTTGACGACCTCTATCAGGCCGCCGTCGTCGTGAGCGTCGACGACGCGGGCGCGTTCGACCTCGTCGAACGACCGAACCCGCTCCATCAGTTGCTCGGGCGGGGCCCCGCTGACCGTGAGGTAGTACAGCATCGCCCCGTCCGTGGTCACCGTCGCGCCGCAGAACTCGAACGAGCAGTCGGCGTGCTTCGGCACGTCGACGAAGAAGTGGTCGGCCGCGGCGCTGACCGCGAACTCCAGCTCTACGACGGCGTCGCTGACGAGCGCTTTCTTGCTCTCGACGGCGGCGATGGCGTACGCGATGGTCTCCCCGAGTTCCGCGAGCACGGTGCGCTCGCGGTCGTCGAACGCGCCCGCCCTGCCGGCGGTCACGACGAGGACGCCGTACGCCGTCTCGTGGTACTCCAGCGGGATGGCGGCCAGGTTCTCCCCGTCCTCATCGACGACCACGCGTCCGGCGTCGGCCGCTCGCGTCGCCACGGCCTCGGGGTCTCCGCTCGTCTCGCCCGCGGCGGCCTCGCGCCGGACGTCTCCGCCCGCCCCGCGCTCGACGATGCAGGCGTGCTCGTAGGGGCCGCCGTCCGTCAGCCGCTCGACCACGGAGTCGCCGACCGCTTGGCGGGTCGTCGCTCGGACGAGCGCGCGGTCCACCTCGCGAATGACCGCGTTGATGCGGTTCAGCTCCGCCAGTTCCGCGCGCTGGGACCCCAGGGTCTCCTCGCGCTCCGCCCGGTCGAGCGCGCGAGCGGCGTTCGCGGCGAGTGTCTGGGCGAAATCGAGCGCGTAGTCCGGGACGGTCGCGGCGTCGAGCGACCCGACGGTCAGGACGCCGTGGTCGTCCAGCGGAACGATGACCTCCGTGTCGACGGGCGTGTTCCGGTTGTACGCGCCGGCTATCGAACCGACGTCGCCGAACACCGCGGGCGAACCGCTGTCGTACACGTCCCACGCGAGCGACTCGTCCGGCCCGAACGTCGGGACGCCGTCGAACACCCGGCGGGCGTCTTCGGTGGCCGCGGTGGGCCGCAGGACGCCCTCGTCGGGGTCGAACAGGTGAACGGCCGCCAGCGACGTGCCGAGGACGTCCCGGGCCGTCTCGACCGTCACCTGACAGATAGTCTCCCTCGCCTCCGCGGAGATGAACTCCCGGGTCGCCGCGCGCAGCGAGGCGAGGGCCGACGTCCGTTCCGCGCGCTCGGTCACGTCGCGGAAGACGGCGTAGAGGACCTCCCGACCGTCGAGTTCCGTCACGTTGGCGCTTATCTCGACCGGCACCTCGTGGCCGTCGTCGTGGACGACGGTGAGGTCGCCGTCCCGGCGCGTGATGCCGCCACTGTCGGCGTGGTCGTCGAAGAGACGGCGGTAGTACGCCTCGTCGTCCGACGGGTGGAGGTCGCTGTGGTGGAGGCCCAGTATCTCCTCCCGGCGTTTGCCGAGCAGGTCCTCGGCCGCCGGGTTCGCGTCGAGGACGGTACCCGTCTCGGCGTCCGCGACGAACAGGGCGTCCGGACAGGTCTTCACCAGCGTCCGGTAGCGCTCCTGGGTCGTTTCGAGCGCGGTCTCGGCCGCGCGCCGTCCGGAGACGTCTCGGAGGACGCCGACGAACCGCCGGTCGCCGTCGCGTTCGAACGGGCGGAACGCGACGGTCAGCGGAATCTCGTGACCGTCGCTGTGGCGACCCGGCAGTTCGCGGTAGCCCCCGGCGTCCACCCCCCCGTCGTCCGCGAGACAGTAGTCGAGGACGTCGCGGTGGTCGCCCCGGCGGGGTTCGGGCACGAGCGTCGCCAGCGGTTCGCCGACGAGCGAGGACGGGGCGTAGCCCAGGACGCGGTCGACCTCGGCGTTCGCGTACCGAACCGTGCCCGCGTCGTCGACGACGACGACCGCGTCGGGGCCGCAGTCGACCAGCGCGTCGAAGCGGGCGGCCGCCGTCGACCGCTCTCGCTCGGCGCGGCGGCGCTCGACGGCGTTCTCGACCCGGCGCGCGAGGCGCGCGGAGCGGTCGGGGCGAACGCAGTCCGTCGCACCCGCGTCGAGCAGTTCCGGATGGGCGTCGTCCGGCGCGACCACGACGACGGGACAGTCCGGCGCGCGCTCGGCCGCCGTCGCGAGCAGTTCGCGGGCGTCGCGCTCCGGCGGTCGGTGTTCGCAGACCAGACACTCCGGTTCCGGGTCGAACGCCGCCGACGCGTCCGCGACCCCCTCGACCGTCTCGTCGAGTCGCGCCGCCGCGTCGCGGACGCCTGTCGGTACTCCGACGTGAACGACGCTGGGCGGAGGGGTGGATTCGTCGACCGCCATCTGGAAGGAAGATGTCACGAGGTCACCTGAACGCTTCGGCTCCCACTGGAAATCGTTAAGGTGGGTCCGTGTCAGCCGACAGGTATGCGACTGGAGGACTACTGGGGCGTCGGACCCAAGACGAGCGACCTGCTCGAATCCGAACTCGGAGTCGAGCGGGCGATCGAGGCCATCGAGGGAAGCGACGTGCGCGCGCTGACGGAGGCGGGGCTCGCGCGGGGGCGAGCGACCCGCATCCTCCGGCGCGCGAACGGCGGCGAGGGGATGGCCGTGCTGGCGACCCGCGACACGCGCTCCGTGTACAAGGACCTGCTCGACCTCGCCAGCGACTACGCCGTCACCGAGGACGCCGCCGACCGCATCCGGGTGCTGACGCCGCTCCCGACCCGCGAAGCGGCCGAGGAGCGTCTCGACGCCGTGACGGAGGCGACCGACTCGTGGGGCGACGTGGACGAAGCGACGCGGGAGGCAGTCCTCGACGCGTTCGAGGGGTACGACGGCGGCGAGCGCGCGGCGGTCGAGACCGTACTGGCGCTCCGCGAGGCCGGCGTCTCGGACGGCGCGTTCGCTCCCGTCGCGGCCATCGACGGCGACGCGCTCGAGTCCGCCGTCGGCGCGCTCGGGAAACTGGACGACGGCGAGGTGGCGGACGGCGCGGACGAGGAACTCGACCGCCGACGGGAGGCGCTTTCCGCCGTCGAGCGCCTCGAAAGCGGCGCGCTCGACGTGCTCGAACGCGTCCAGTCGGGGGACGTGCGCGGCCCCGACGAGTTCCGCGAGTCGTTCGTCGAGTACGTCGCCGACGAGACGGGCATCGGACCGGGGGAGATCCGGTCGGCGACGACCGGCGACGCCACCGACGCGACCGACTTCGTCAGCCAGTCGCTGCGGGCGGTCGTCGAGGCCCAGCGCGAGGCGGTCGAGGAGCGCGAGGAACGGGTGGCCGCCGAACTGCGCGAGGACATCGAGGCCGCCCGCGAGGCCATCGACGCCGCCGTCGAGACCGTCGACGACCTCGCCTTCCACCTGTCGCTCGCCCGCTTCGCGGACGCCTTCGAGATGACCCGCCCGGAGTTCGCCGAGGGCGCGTTCGCCGTCGAGAACGCGCGCAACCTCTTTCTCGCCGCCGGGAGCGGGTCGGTCCAGCCCATCACCTACGGCGTCGGCGACCACCGCGTGGCGGGGCCGCCGAGCGGCGACCGCGTCTCGGTGCTCACCGGCGCGAACAGCGGCGGGAAGACGACGCTGCTCGAGACGCTCTGTCAGGTCGGCCTGCTCGCCCAGATGGGACTGCCCGTCCCCGCCGACCGCGCGCAGGTGTCCCCGTCCGACGCCATCGTCTTCCACCGCCGGCACGCGAGCTTCAACGCCGGCGTTCTGGAGTCGACGCTCCGGAGCATCGTCCCGCCGCTGACCACGGACGGACGCACCCTGATGCTGGTCGACGAGTTCGAGGCAATCACCGAACCGGGGAGCGCCGCCGACCTCCTGCACGGACTGGTCGGCCTGACCGTGGACAAGGGCGCGCTCGGCGTGTTCGTCACCCACCTCGCCGACGACCTCAACCCCCTGCCCGACCAGGCGCGGAAGGACGGCATCTTCGCCGAGGGCCTGGACGACGACCTCGAACTCCAGGTCGACTACCAGCCGCGGTTCGACACGGTGGGCAGGTCGACGCCGGAGTTCATCGTCTCGCGGCTCATCGCATCCGCCGACGACCGCAGCGAGCGCGCCGGGTTCGACGTTCTCGGACGCGCGGTCGGCGAGGCGGCAGTCCAGCGCACGCTCGACTCCTGGGCCGGCGGCGACGAGTGAGACGGGCCGGGGGCGCCCGACCGTCCGGGCCGTCTCGGTTCGGTACCGGACGCTTTCCCCTGGCGGATGCGGTTACTCGACGTCCCTCCTCCGAAGCGCGACCCCGCCTCGAAACGTCTCTCCGCGACGGGTTTTCGAACGGACGCCGAATCGGCACGGCATCGGCGTTTTCGTCCGTCGACGGTCTACCAGTCGGTTCCGTCGGACCGGCGTTCCTCCTCGATTTCGAGACGCCGGCGGGCAAGCTATTGTGGCATGGTTCCAATGACCAAATTACTATGCCGTTGCGGAGCGAGTGGTCAGGCCGCTGCGCCGCTACGGGTACTCGAACCCCGTACGCCCGTAAACAGAGGGGGGACGGCGACCGGGCGGGGCGATACGGGTCGCAGCAGCGGACGCGTACGGTCGCCGCTTGGAGTGAACGACATGGAATCGAGGGATACGACGACGGACGAAACTGCAACGCAGACGTTTCGAGACCGGTTCCGCGGGGACGTGCTCCGCGAGGGCGACGAGGGATACGACGAAGCCCGGACGGTGTGGAACGCGATGATCGACCGGACGCCGGGACTCATCGCCCGACCCGTCGGCACCGCTGACGTCGTAACCGCCGTCAGTCACGCTCGCGAAAACGACCTGGTGCTGTCGGTAAAAGGCGGCGGTCACAACGTCACGGGCAACGCCGTCTGCGAGGACGGCCTGATGATCGATCTCTCGGAGATGGACGACGTTCGCGTCGATCCGAAGGCGCAGACGGTCCGCGTGGGTCCCGGCGCGACGCTGGGCGACATGGACCACGAGACCCAGGCGTTCGGCCTCGCGACCCCGGGCGGCGTCGTGTCCACGACAGGCGTCGCCGGCCTCACGCTCGGCGGCGGACTCGGCTGGCTCAGCCCCAAGTACGGACTCTCCATCGACAATCTGCGCTCGGTCGACCTCGTGACGGCGGACGGCGAACTCGTCCACGCGAGCGAGGACGAGAACGAGGACCTCTTCTGGGGGGTCCGCGGTGGTGGCGGGAACTTCGGCGTCGTCACGTCGTTCGAATTTCGGTGTCACGAGGTCGGTCCCGAGGTGCTCTTCGGGCCGATCGTCTACGCGTACGAGGACGCGCCCGACGTGCTCCGACACTACGGGGACTTCGCGCGCGACGCGCCGCGAGAGTGTTGCGTCTGGGTGAACAGCCTGACGGCACCGCCCCTGCCGTTCCTCCCCGAAGAGCACGTCGGGACGAAGGTTCTCGTCGTTGTCGCGTTCTACGCGGGCGATGTCGGCGACGGTGAGGCGGCGCTCGCACCGCTCCGGGAGTACGGCGACCCCGTCGCCGACGCCGTCGCGCCGACGCGGTACACGGCCGCCCAGACCACGTTCGACGAGCTACAGTCTGCGGGCGCGCGGAACTACTGGAAGTCGCAGAACTTCACCGAGTTGACCGACGAAGTGGTCGACACCGTGGTCGAGTACGCCGAACGGCTTCCGACGCCGGAGTCGGAGATCCTCGTCCACCAGGTCGGCGGGGCCGTCAACGACGTCGCCTCGGACGCGACCGCGTACCCGCATCGGGACGCGGAGTTCATCGTGAGCCCCGCCGCACGCTGGGAGGATCCGTCGAAGGGCGACGAGTACGTCGAGTGGGTGCGGGAGTGCGACGAGGCCCTGGCGGAACACGCGACCGGCGGAACGTACGTCAACTTCATCGGCGACCGCGAAGGGCGCGAACGGACGGCCTACGGCAGCAACTACGACCGACTGGTCGAACTGAAGAACGAGTACGATCCGGGGAACCTGTTCAGGATGAACCAGAACGTCGAACCGACCGGTTGACGGTCGTGTCGCGACCGTTCTCGACGGCGCTCCGACGGCGTGCCGCCGTTCGACGCCGCTCCCGTCTCACCGCTTTCCCGACCTTTAGGTCACTCCGCGAAGACGACTCACACATGGACTACCGGACGCTCGGCGACACCGGAACGAAGGTCTCGGAACTCTGTCTCGGCACGTGGCGATTCGCCAAGGAGAGCGACGGCGTGGTCGAGACGGACCGCAAGACGGCCCACGCCCTGCTCGACACGTTCGCGGAAGCGGGCGGCAACTTCGTCGACACCGCGAACGTGTACGGCGACCCCTCCGGCACCAGCGAGGACTGGATCGGCGACTGGCTGGCCGACCGCGACCGGGAGGACTTCGTGCTCGCGTCGAAGGTGTACTTCCCGATGGGCGACGGCCCCAACGACAGCGGCCTCTCGCGCAAGCACATCCGCAGTCAGATTCGGGGGACGCTCGACCGCCTCGGCACCGAGTATCTCGACCTCTACTACATCCACCGCTGGGACGAGGAGACGCCCATCGAGGAGACGCTGTCCGTCCTCACGGAACTCGTCGAGGAGGGGAAAGTGAACTACCTCGGCGCGAGTTCGATGGCCGCCTGGCAGTTGACGAAGGCGCTCTGGACGAGCGACGTGGAGGGGCTGGAGCGCTTCGACGTGACCCAGCCGATGTACCACGCGGCCGCGACCGACGACACGGTCGAGCACTACCTCGACGTCTGCGCCGACCAGGACGTCGCGGTCTGTCCGTACTCGCCGCTGGCCGGCGGCTTCCTGACGGGCAAGTACAGCCGGGACGGCGACGCTCCCGAGGGCTCCCGGGCGGACCTCGTCGACAGCTTCGAGGAGTACTACGTCTCCGAGACGGGGTGGGACGTGCTCGACGAGATTCGGGCGGTCGCGGACGAACTCGACGCGACGCCGCCGCAGGTCGCGCTCCGCTGGCTCGTCCAGCAGCGCGCGTTCACCTGCACCCCCATCGTCGGTGCGCGCACCGTCGACCAACTGGAGGAGAACCTCGGCGCGGCCGAGATTTCGCTCTCCGACGACCAGTTCGACCGCATCACCGACGCCCGCACGGTCTGAGCAGCCGCCTCCGCCGACCTCGGGGTCGCGTCGAAGCCGCCGGCGGGAAATCGGGGCGAGCGCGCCGGTACGACCGGTGCTTGCACCGAAGTGCGAACCTATTTATTACATGAACGTAAATGACGGTCGATATGGAACGAGCACTTGCCGTCGTCGAGGCGTCGGAGTCCGCGAAGCGACTGGTCCACGAGGCGGGCGAACTCGCGGCGGGCGTCGGCGCCGACCTCGTGTTGCTCCACGTGACCACGGACGACGAGTACGAGTCCACGCGCCGGTCGCTGGAGCGGATTCCCGACGTGGAGTCGTCGTACACGGCGGGGCAGGCGCTGGAGGGCGCGCGCCAGTTCGCGGCCGACATCGGTCGCGAGACGCTCGAAGACGTCGGCGCGGAGTGGGAGGCGGTCGGGCGCGTCGGCGACGAACGCGACGAGATTCTCGCCGCGGCAGACGAGTACGGCTGCGACCACGTCTTCCTCGCGGGCGACAAGCGCACGCCGGCCGGGAAGGCGCTGTTCGGCGACACCACGCAGTCGGTCATCCTCGACTTCGACGGCACCGTGACGGTCGTCACCGAGTGACCGGCCCGGGCGACGCCGCGACGGCAGGTCCGTCGCAGACGAACGGTTCGTACCGGATTTCCGGGGCAGGTCCGGACGACTCGCGAGACGTCCGTCCGGGTGCGCTACTCGGGGGGAGAAACCGGCTCAGACCGGCGTTAAGCAGGGATTACCTATGGTGGAAGCGCCCGAATTCGGGGTTACGGTGACTTGAAATGGGCGTTCTCTCCACGTTCAAGGCGACCCTGTTCGACCGAAACGGCGAGAGCGAGCCGCTCTACGTCTGTACCGGCTGTGGCTGCTTCTTCGAGCGGCAGCGACAGGTGTGCCCGGAGTGCGGCGCGTACACGTTCCGGCGCACGGACTGACCCGCGGTACCGCTCCCCGGCGGAAACGGTGCGGGGGACGACGGGACGTCCCCGGAGGCTACGGTAATCGCTTCGCCCACGGCGCGCCCTCTCAGAAGTGTTCGAACTTGTCCCGCCGGTAGAGGTCGATCTCGCTCGCGGTCGTCGGCGGCTCCTGGGTCGCCGCGAACACGACCGCGTCGGCGACCTCCTCGGGTTCGGTCACTTCGCCCTCCTCGAAGCGCGCCTCGAACGGGTCGTCGTCCTCCGAGCCGAACTTCGTGCGGACCTCCGAGGGGTTGACGACGGTCACGCCGACGCCGTCCTCGCCGACGCTCCCCGCGAGACTCAGCGCGAACCCGCGCGTCCACCACTTCGTCGCGGCGTAGACCGCCGCACCGGGGCGGGGGTACTGCCCGGCGAAGCTTCCGAGGAAGACGAGGGTCCCCGCCGACTCGCGGAGATGCGGCAGTGCCGCACGCGCGGTGAAGAAGGAGCCGTCGACGTTGACGTCCATCATCTGGCGGTACTTCTCCGTCGAGAGGTCCGTGAGGTCCCCCTCCTCACGGCCGAGGCCGGCGTTGTTGACCACGACGTCCAGACCGCCGAAGGCGTCGACGGTCCGGTCGACCATCGCCTCGACCTGCGCCTCGTCGGAAACGTCGGCGGGAATCGCGAGCGCGTCGACGCCGAACTCGCGTTCGACGTCGGCGGCCAGCGACTCCAGTCGTTCCTCGCGGCGGGCGGCGAGCGCGACGTCCGCGCCCGCTTCGGCGAGAGCGCGGGCGCTGGCGCGACCGATTCCGGCCGTTGCACCGGTCACGAGGGTTGCTGCGTCGTCGAGACGAGTTTCGTCGGACATGTGTGGGTCGTCGCTCTCCAGAGGATAAAACCGGACGGCCGTGCCGACCGTCGGCGCGTGCAGTCGACCGGTCGCTCTCAGGGCGACTCCCCGTCGGTCACGTCCACTGCGACCTCGTAGTGGCGTGCGCGGTCGTCGAACCGCGTGAGCACCTCCCTGGCCTCCGGGGGAACGTGGGCCTCCTCGTAGTCCTCGCCCGCGAACTCCTTCACGGCGTCCCACGACGAGAAGCGCATGACGGTCACGAACTCCACGTCGTCCTCGCGGGGACGCCGTCCCACCCGAAACCCCCGGTAGCCGTCGATTCCCTCCTCGGCGAAACCGGGAACTATCTTCTCGCGCAGGAGTCGCTCGTACTCGTCCGCGTCTTCCGGCGTCGTCCACCCGTACCAGAGTCGCGCTATCATGGCGGTCGTGGACGACCGGTTCGCGGCCGACACGGTTAATCCTCACGACGAGACGACGGAAAGGACCGAGTCGTCGCGGCGGAGCGGGGAGCGGACCCTCGAAGCGACGTAACTTTGCCCGCGTGACAACGCTGATACGAGCGACCGTCCTCTGTTGGGGTATGACGGTCGCTCGGACGGTCGAACTCGAAGGACACATCATCGACTCCGGGATGATGCAGCGGTGTTTCGGCGTGGTGATGGACCTGGACGGCAACTTCGACGTCGAACAGTTCGACGTGGGTGAACACAAAGACGAGGAGTCGTACTGCCGGATGACGGTCACCGCGCCGGACGAGGAGACGCTGCGCTCGATACTGCACGAACTCCATCAGAGCGGTGCGCAGTTGACGGACCCGCCGAACGCGAGACTGGAGCCAGCGCCGGCCGACCGTGTCGTCCCGAACGGCTTCTACTCGACGACGAACCACCCGACGCAGGTCCGCCACGAGGACGAGTGGATCGACGTCGAGCAGATCGAGATGGACTGCGCCGTCGTCGTCGAACCGGACGAGCGGCGGGCGTACACGAAGGTGCTCAACGCCATCGAGGAGGGCGACCTGGTAGTGACCGGCGAGGCGGGTGTGCGCGTGGACCCGCCGGAACGCCCGCGCGGCGGCAGCGGTCCGTTCGGCTTCATGCAGGGAGGGGTGTCGAGCGAACGCCCGTCGGCGTCGCTCATCCGCGAGATAGCCGAGGTCCTCGTCGAGACGAAGGCCGACGACGGCACGGTGCTAGCGGTCGCGGGGCCGGCGCTCATCCACTCGGGGGCGGGCGACGCCCTGGCGCGACTGGTCCGCGAGGGGTACGTCGACATGCTGAGCGCGGGCAACGGGTTCGCGGTCCACGACATCGAGCGCGGCGTCTACGGCACCTCGCTGGGAATGGACGTGGAGACGATGGAGCATCCGCGGAAGGGCCACAAACACCACATCTACACCATCAGCGAGGTGGTTCGCGCCGGGGGCATCGAACCGGCGGTCGAGGAGGGACTCGTCGAGGAGGGCGTGATGTACGAGTGCGTCGCGAACGACGTGCCGTACGTCCTCGCGGGGTCGATTCGGGACGACGGGCCGCTCCCGGACACGATAACCGACGCCGTCGAAGCTCAGGACGCCATCCGCGAGCAGGCCCACGAGGCCGACATGGTGTTGATGCTGTCGACGCTGTTGCACTCCGTCGCGGTGGGCAACTGCCTCCCGTCGACGACGCCGGTGGTGTGCGTGGACATCAATCCCGCGACCGTGACCCAGCTCCTCGACCGGGGGAGCGCGCAGGCCATCGGGATGGTGACGGACGTCGGGACGTTCGTCCCGGCGCTCGCGGAAGAGATTCTGGACTAGCCGTACCGACGCGTCGGCGACGCCGGGGCCGCCGGCGGCCGGCGCGACCCCCGGACCGAGGCGGGACGGGAGAATCCCCAAGAGGCCCGAGTGCGTACGTCCACCGGATGGATCGGACGCTCGAACTGCCGAACGGAGAGGTCGTCACCGAGGGCGACGTCGTCCTCTACAACGGGTACCCGTACCGGGTCAGATTCCTGGACGACGACGCGTACGCGTTCGAACTCGCGCCCCTGTTCTGGGGCGACAGCGGCATGGACGTTCCGTTCGCCGACCGTGAGGCGCTCGTCGACCAGTGGGGTCCGGAGTCGCGCGGCACGCTGACCGCGACCGAGTGGGAGGAGTGGCTACGCGAGGCCCGGACGGACGACCGCTTCGGCGACGACGAACTCGACGCGCTCGCCCGCGAACTCCCGACCTCGGACGGCCTCCTCACGCGCCTCCGTCGCGCGCTCCGACGCTGAGCGCACCCGATGCGGACGATATCCGGCCGTTCGGCCGGCTCCGACGTTCGGAACTGACGGGGAAAATGCTGGCGAGGTAGAAGAGGACGTGATTCGTTCTGGGATGAACGGACGAATACAACGGCTCACTTAAAGTCGACTTGCACAGACAGGCAGGAGAAATCAGCCACTGAACGGGGAACGGAAAGACACGGAGCGGCGAGGTGCGGTCGACCGGCGGACGCCGGAACGCCTCTCCGTGACCGAACGCGAAAACGCCAGTGATCCACCATGTCTGTTGACACCGCAACCGGCGACGTCGAGGAATCGTGTGACAACTGTGCCGCCACGACGCCGCATCAGGTCCAGATCAAGATCCGGACCGAGAGCGACAAGAACGAGAACACGGAGTTCTCGCGGGAGCCCTACCGCGTCACGGAGTGTCTGAGCTGCGGGCAGACGACGAGCCAGCGGATGAACAACGCCTGACGGAGACGGCTCTCCCGCCGAGTGCGGTCGCGTCAATAGTCAATCGGTCGCTGCTTTCCTTTTTGCCAGGTCCGGACGAGAACTCGCAGAGAACCATCGGGACGACGTTCGAGCCGTCGTGACGCAGGATACGCGGCGTCGCCAGCGTCGGGTCGCCCGGCGAGAACGGCCGTAACCCGTCCGTCAACTCGCCACCGGGGAGTCACGGCCGCTACTCGTACGCCGGGTCGGGGTCGTACTCCGGTCCGACGCAGACCGTGAGCGCGTGCGGTCGGGTGTGTACCACGAGCCGTCCGTGCGAGCTGAGTTCGCCGTCGAGGCTGAAATCTATCGGCTCGCCGCTCTGGCTGTCGATCTCCAGTTGGCTCGCCCGGACGTGGACCACGTGTTCGGTGTCCTGGCCGAACAGCCGATGGGCGATTCCCTCCTCGATGATGTCGCTCGGGGGCATCCGTTCGATGATGACCACCTCGAGGAGGCCGTCCTCGACGTTCGCCTGTCCGCCCTTCTTCGTGAACCGGCGGACGTTCCCGACGAGCGCACTCAGCGCTTCGCCCTGCCAGGTCGTCTCCTCGCCCTGCGAGACCGCGGTGAGTTCGATGTCGAGACCGTCGAACGACGCGACCTCCTGCAGGCCGGCGATGACGAACGCGAGCGAGCCGAAGCGCTCCTTCAGTTCGCCGCTCGTCGCTACGCTCGCGTCCGCCGGCAGTCCCGCGATGCAGGACATCACGAACGGCGCGTCGCCGGCGACGCCGACGTCGATGTCCCGCCGTTCGCCGCGGTCCAGCATCTCGAACCCGTGTTCGATGCCGGTGATGCCGACGTTCGTCGCGAAGATGTTCGCCGTCCCCGTCGGGACGACGCCGAGCGTTACGGAATCGAGACCGTTCGCCCGGTCGAGACCGCGGACCACCTCGTTGAGCGTTCCGTCGCCGCCCGCGACCGCCAGACGGTCGACGTCCTCCGCGACGGCGTCCCGCGCGAGTTCGACCGCGTGTCCCGGTCCCTCCGTCTCCTCGATGCGGTACTCTCGTTCGGTAGCGAGCCGTCGGACGCGGTCGATGTGGTCGGCGGTGCCGCTCGTCGGATTCAGGACGAGCCAGCGTCGGTCGCCGGAGCGGGAAGCGGCCTCCTGGGTTCCCGCGCCGGTCGACGGTCGCGCTTCGTCGGTCATACGTCACGACAGGGGCCGCAGGCAGAAAGGGGCTATTGCGTCGTCGGAACGGAGAGCGAGGCGCTAGCCCTCCATTCCGCTGAAAGAGAGGCCGCCCTCGATGTACCGCTGGGCGAACAGGTACACCAGCATTATCGGCGTCGCGAAGGTGAGCGCGAACGCCGAGAAGCGCGCCCACGGGATGGAGTACTCGCTGACGAGCGAGAACAGCCCGACGGGCAGCGTGTAGTTCTCGGTGCCGAGCAGGGTCTGGGCGACGACGAACTCCGTCCAGCCGGCGAGGAACGTGAAGACGAACACCGTCGCCAGTCCCGCGGTGGACAGGGGGAGGATGACCTCGGTGACGACGCGCCACGGCGGCGCGCCGTCGACGACGGCCGCCTCCTCGTAGGAGACCGGGATGCCGTCCATGTACGTCTTCAGGAGCCAGGTGTTGAACGGAACCGCGGTCGCGGCGTAGTAGACGGAGAGCGCGAGTTTGCTGTCGTTGATTCCGAACTGAACGTAGACGGTGTACAGTCCGATGAGCAACGCGACACCGAGGCCACCGCCGACCTGCGTCATCAGGACGTACAGGAAGAGCACCTTGCGTCGGAGGATGAACTCCCGGCGCGAGAGCGCGTACGCCGCCGGCACGACCAGCGACATGGAGATGAGGACGGTCGGGACGGCGACCGAGACGCTGTTCCAGAAGAACTTCTTGAACGAGGAGGGGTTCTCGACGCCGTACTGCGAGACGTCCAGGAAGACGACCTCGGGCGTCTCGACGACGAGCGCGAGGTCGGTGAGCGGGAGGTTCACCGCGATGGTGTACGCCGGAATCCCGAGGTCGCCGAGGACCCAGAGGAACGGCTTCAGCGTCGGGGTCTCCGGGAACAGTTGCAGACCGTCCGACGAGAGCAGCGAACCGCCGGCTCCGGCCAGGGCGGCCATGAGAATCCAGTAGACGGGGAACAGCAACAGCAGTACCATCACGAGCGCGCCGAGCGTGGCCCCGACAGTCTTCAGCGGTTCGATCGGCGAAAGCTCGCCGCGCCGGACCTGCTCGACGGTGTACGTCGCGTCCCGGACGGTTCCGACGGGAGCGAGCGCGATGGTCCGTGCGTCCTCTTTCAGCTTCCGTCCGACGCCGTCGAACAGACTCATTGCTCGGACACCCCGTCGGCGAGTTTGCCGCGCTTGACGTTCAGCCACATGAACATGCCGATGAACGCGACCGCGACGAGGCTGATAGCCGCCCCGCGCCCGTACTCCTGGAACCGCAGCGCCTCGCGGTAGCCGTAGACGACCAGGAGTTCGTTCGCGCGGGCCGGGCCGCCCTGGTTGAACACGTAGGGGATGAGGAACTGCTGGAACGACGCGGCGGCCGTCAGGATGGACGCGAACAGCACGGGTCGCTTGATGGACGGCAGGGTGACGTGCAGGAACCGGGAGAAGTAGCCCGCGCCGTCGACCTTCGCCGCCTCGTGCAGTTCCTCGGGCACGTCCTGCAGGGCGCTGACGGTGATGATGACCATGAACGGGTACGCGAGCCACGCCTCCGTGACGTTGTACGCGAAGAAGGCGGGCCACCGCTCGGCGAGCCACGCGACCGAGCCGACCCCGAGTTCGCCGAGAATCTGGTTCGCGAGCCCGAACTCGGCGGAGCTGAAGATGCCGCGCCACACCGTGACGGTGAAGATGGCCGGCAGTCCCATCGGGAGGATGATGAACGACCGCATGAGCCGCTTGCCGCGGACGCGGTCGCTCGTCACGACCATCGCGATGCCGAGGCTCAGGCCGATCTTCAGCGTGACGCTCGTGGCGACGAACAGCCACGTCACGCCGAAGGAGTTCCAGAACTGGCCGTTGATGGGGAGGGTGACGAGCGTCTCCCCGAACAGGACGACGTGGAACTGGCCGCCGAACAGGACCTGCGCGTAGTTCTGCAGACCGACGAACTCCGCCTCCCCGAGCGTCAGGACCGACAGCGCTCCGTCGCCCGCGAACAGCGTCGCCGGCGTGGCGTTCGTGAACGAGATGCCGACGAGATACAGCACCGGGAACAGCATGAACGCCGTGAAGACGAACAGTCCGGGCAGGACGAACAGGAGCGAGACGTCCCGCTTCTCGAGGAACGGCGTCGCCTCGAACCGTCGCGCGATGCGGGAAGACGTGCTCACGTCCCTGCTACCCCCACTTGTTCCGGATGGTCTTGGCGGCCTGGTTCAGCGCCGCTTCCGGGCTGGCGTCGCCGTTGAACGCCTTGGTGAGCGCGGTCTTCATCGGCGGCCAGACCTTGTTCATCTTCGGATGGGTCGGCATCGGCGTCCCCTGGTCGACGCTCTTCGAGAAGGCCGTCACCTGGCTCGGGAGGTCGTCGCTGCCGACGAGACTGTCGAGCACGGGGATGGCACCCTGTTTCTCGGCGCGCTTGCGGATGAGGTCCTCGTTGGTGGCGTACCACTCGATGAACTTCCGGGCGGCCTTCGTGTCCGCGCCGCCCTGTTTCATGCTCTTCGAGAAGTACCACATGGTGATGCCCGTGTAGGGTTTGGGCTCGCCACCGTCGACGGTGGGGAGCGTCGTGACCTCGTAGTTCACGTCCTTGTCGTTGAGCGTGGCGAGATACCAGGGGCCGTTTATGGCGAACGCGGCGTTGCCGTCGGCGAAGGGGGCGGCCTGGGTCTCGTACTTGGCGTCGTCCGGCATGTACGGCGCGAAGTTGTCGAGTGCGAACTTCAGGCCGCGGACCGTCTCCTTCTTGTCCACGCCGAGCATCGGGTCCTCGTTCGGGTCGAAGTAGTAGCCGCCGAACGCCTGGAGCCACGCGCTGGTGAAGTAGGGGTCGAAGGGGTAGCTCAGGCCGTACTTGTTCTCGTTCGGGGCGTGGTACTCCTCCATGGTCGAGACCATGTCCGAGACCGTCTCCGGCGGCGAGTCGACGACGTCGGTGTTGTAGATGAGCGTCACCGTCTCTGCGTCGTGCGGGAGGCCGACGAGGTTGCCCTCGTACCGGATGGCCTCCCTGGCCGGGCCGATGAACTGGTCGAGGCTCACGTCGACCGCGTCGCTCTGGTCGACGACGAAGCCGCGCTCGTAGTAGTCGCCGACCCAGTCGTGGGCCCACTCGAAGGTCTTCGGCCCCTGTCCGGCGGGGATGGTGCTCGTCGTCTTCTTCTCCATTTCGGAGATGTCCGCGCCCTTTATCGTGTGCGAGGATTGCTGGTTGAACGACTTGATGGCCTGCTTGCGCTGGGGCATCTCCGTCTCGGGGAGCGAGTACCACGCCTTCGCCGTGCCGGACGACCCGCCGGAATCGGTCGTGCCGTCGGAGTTGTTTTCCTGAACGCTGGTACAGCCCGCCAGCGCCGCGATACCGGCCGCACCGCCGACGTGCTTGAGCACGGTCCTACGATCCATTGTCATGGAATAACGATGTATTATTCGTTCACGACTTAAATCATGGGGTTGACCAACGCGCACCACCGGACCGGAACGACGGAGCGCTCGGCCGATACGACGGCCTCGACGGGCAATACCGACGAGTAGAGCACCCGGGCGTCGGGTGTGCTGTCACGACCGGAACCCGGCGAGCGCCTCCGCTATCAAACTGCTACGTAATTATACCTCACGAATCGAATATTGAGGGCAAGAACTATGTTCCGTCGTCGAGAGATACCGTCAAATGGCAACTGTAACGCTCGATAATCTCAGAAAGGAGTTCGACAGCGGACAGATCGTCGCGGTCGACGACGTGTCCCTGACCGTCGAGGACGGGGAGTTCGTCACCGTCGTCGGCCCGTCCGGCTGCGGGAAGTCGACGACGCTCAGGATGATAGCGGGGCTGGAACAGCCGACGTCGGGCGCGGTTCGCATCGACGGCGAGGACGTCACGGACGTGCACGCGCGCCACCGCGACGTGGCGATGGTGTTCCAGAACTACGCGCTGTACCCCCACAAGACCGTCCGACAGAACATGGCGTTCGGCCTCCGGATGAGCACGGACATGGGCAAGGACGAACGCCACGAGAAGGTCGACGAGACGGCGACGATGATGGGCATCGACGACCTGCTGGACGACAAGCCGAGCGAACTCTCCGGCGGGCAGAAACAGCGAGTCGCGCTCGGGCGCGCCATCGTCCGCGAGCCGGACGTGTTCCTGTTCGACGAACCGCTGTCGAACCTCGACGCGAAGCTCCGAACGAGCATGCGGACGGAGATCCAGCGACTGCAGGAGGAGTTGGGAATCACCTCCATCTACGTGACCCACGACCAGGAGGAGGCGATGACGATGGGCGACCGCCTCGCCATCATGAACGACGGCGTCCTCCAGCAGACGGGGCGGCCCGGCGACGTGTACGCGAATCCGCGGAGCGAGTTCGTCGGCGGGTTCGTCGGGTCGCCGTCGATGAACAACCTCGACGTGACGGTCGAGGACGCCGGCGACGGCGTCACGCTCGGGAACGGGGACCGGTTCGCGTACTCGCTGACCGGCGAGCGCGCCGACCGCGTCGCCGACGCCGGCGTGCAGCGAGCGCGCCTCGGAGTCCGCCCCGAGAACGTCGCCGTCGTCGACGGCCGGGACGGTATCGAGACCACCGTCGAGGTCGTCGAACCCGTCGGGAGCGACAACTACCTCCACCTCGACCTCGGCGAGGAGTTCATCGCCAGGGTCGCCTCCGATACGGAGCCCGAACCGGGCGAGGTCGTCCACGTGACGTTCGACGAGTCGGACGTTCACCTGTTCGACCCCGAGAGCGGCGAGTCGCTCCTGTTCGACGGCGAGCGGGAACGCACCGCCGCGACGGTTTAGTCGTCCGCCGCGACCGTCCGTTCTTCGAGGAAGTCGTACTCGTCGAGCAGGCCCACCGTCGCCAGCCGCAGCGCGTGGGGCCACCCGAGCGGCGTCGCGCTGTCCGGCGTGCCGTCGTCGAACACCTGTTCGGGGAGGTACCCGCTGTCGAGACAGAGCGGTCCGTCCGGGAGGACGAGCGCGAGCAGGTCCCGCGCCGTCGCGGCCATCGCGTCGGCGCGGTCGTCGCCGCGGTCCGCGAGCATCGCGGCGAGCGTTCCGGCCGCGTTGGCACCCCACGCCGTCGAGACCGTCCATATCTTCTCGCCGTCCTGTTCGCGCCGCCGCCAGCCGTCGCCCTCGTACCGAACGAGGCCGGCGACCGGTCCGTCGGGGTCGTGGAACAGTTCGTCGACGACCGTCTCGACGTGCGAGACGAGGCGGTCCAGCCGTTCGTCGTCCACGTCGCCGACCCGGTCGTACGCGCGGTGCGCTCCGACGAGGGCGAGCGTGGCGGAGTCGACCCGTTCGTCGAGTTCGCCCGCGTCCTCGTGGTGGTCCGCGTACTCGCGCAGGCCGTAGACGCCGCGGTCGTCGACCCAGAGGTCGTCGAGCGCGTCGTACACCTCGTCGGCGCGGTCGGCCGCGCGGTCCGCGACGACGTCGAGGTCGGTCGCCGCCAGCGCGGAGTAGGCTTCGAGGAAGGTGGCGGCCGTGTGGGCGAACCGACCGGACATGTCCTCCCACGCGTTCTGGCAGGCGACCGGTCGGCCGTCGTCGGCCAGGGTGGCGTCGAGGCCGTCGAGCGCCCGCGCCAGCACGTCGCCGTAGTTTCCGCCCCCGTCGTAGGCGGCCACGTAGGTCGTGACGCTGCCCGTCTGGTCGGCCTGGTAGTTGAGGCCGTCGCCGGCCTCCATCCGGCCGTTGGCCCAGCCCGGGGCCAGCGAGGCGTCGAACGGCCAGACCCGGTGCGGCCAGGTTCCGTCGTCGAGTTGCGTCTCGGCGTACACCGCCGCGCTGCGGTCGTGCCAGTCGTCGAGTCCGAGGCCGAAGTGGCGGTCCGCCTCCAGGAGGAACCGCGATATCTCGGCGTCGTCGCGGAACCACGAGTAGCCGTAGCCGCCGGAGTGGGCGAAGTACGGGTCGAAGTCCGGGGCGGCGATGCGCAGGCCCGACCGACCGGTGAGCAGGGAGAGGACGCGGCGGTCGGCGGCGATGGCCGCCGCGTGCGGTCGGTCGGCGTCGACGGGGTCGTCGACCTGCGCTTCGGCCGCGCGTTCGAGCGCCGCGGCGTCGCGGGCGGCGGCCGTCCGGACTGCGTCGAGCGCGTCGGCCCGAGGCGTCTCACCGCGGTTCGTCAGCAGCGTCGCCAGCGTCGCCGTCCCGTCCTCGGTCGGGAGGACGCCGACCACGTCGCCGCTCAGCAGGTCCTCGTCGTAGGGATTGTGCTGACCGGTCCGGGGGTACTCGGCGGGCGTCTCCTCGAGCAGTTCCGGGAACCCGCCGAACGCCGACCCCCGGACGGCGTCGAACCCGGTCGCGCTCGCGAGGAAGTCGGCCTCCTCGGCGTGGTACACCTCGACCGCGTCGCCGTGGTGCAGTTGCGCGATGCGCGTGTCGCGGCCGTCGGGGGCGAACCCGAGGCCGGCGACCACGTCGAGCGCCGCGTCGGCGTCGCTCGCGTCGACGTGCGTGACGTGAACGTCGTCGACGGTGAGGTCGTACTGGGTCACGCGGCCGTGGACGGTCTCGTGGTCGGTGACGACGAGCGCCGTGCGGTCGTGGTACCGCTGGTCGCCCGCGGCGTCGAACCACGTCGTCTCGGCGTCGTCCTCGTTCGCGGGGCGGACGCCGAACCGCGAGCGAGCGACGCCGGTCAACCCGACGAGCGGGTAGCTGAAGTCCCGGACCGCTCCGTCCTCGTCGACGTGGACGAGCCGTCCGTCGCGGCCGGAGAATCGACCGGTCGTCGTCCGTCGCTCACCGGGAAACCGCGTGCTGTCGTCCCGGTGGCGTTTGTAATCGTTCAGCGCGTCGCGGAGTTGCATTGGCCGAGACGTACGCGCCCCTCTACTAATAACTGTGGTGAAATTGTAGTTCACAAATTTCCACAATCCGAAAGGGTAAAAGCCGCCACCGGCAACCGTGGGAGTATGCCGCATCCAGGACCGCCGCGCTTCCTCCACGTCGGCGAATCGGTCGAACTGGCACCGCGCGCTCCCGACCCGTCGGCGACCTACCGGTGGCGCGTCACGGACAGGCCCGCAGAGAGCACGGCGACGGTCGGCGACGGCCCGGTCGTCCACCTCGCGCCGGACGTTCCCGGCACCTACCGGGTCGAACTCGACGCGCCCGACGGCGCTCACGCGCAGACGGTGCGGGCGTTCCCCGACCCCCGCCGCGAGGCGCGGTTCACCGTCGCCGCGGACGACGTGGACGGGGACGTCCGGGACGTCGACCGCGCTACCGTCATCGGCGCGTTCAACGACTTCACGATGGGAGTCCACCGCGCCGAGCGCGAGGGCGACGAGTGGGTTCTCGACGCGGCGCTGCCGCCGGGCGACCACGAGGCCATCTTCGCCTTCGACGACGAGTTCGACCCCTGCGCCACCGCCGAGACCACCGTCGAGGGCGCGGGACGGCCCCGCGTCCGGCTCGACGGCCGACGGGAGGGGGACGCGGTGGTCGTCACCGCGACGGCCCGGGCCGCCCCCGAGGGCGCGGACCCCGACGCGGAGTTCCACCTCGACGACCGCGACGCGCTCGCGCGCGAGGACGTGACCGTCGACGGCGACGAACTGCGAGTCCCTCGCGACGCGCTCCCGGTGCTCTCCCGGGTCCACGCCGTCCCCGTCGCCGGGCGGGACGACTCGAACGCGGTCCGCCACGGCGTCGCCGACACGCTGACGATTCGCGACGGCGACGAGGTCGCCTTCGAGCGGCCAGCCGACGCGCCGGACTGGGTCCGCGACGCGACCATCTACGAGATATTCGTCCGCGAGTTCGCCGGCGAGACCGTCGACACCACGTTCGAGGAGATAGAGCGACGCGTCCCCTACGTCGAGTCGCTCGACGTCGACGTCGTCTGGCTCACTCCCGTCCTGGCGAGTCCCACTCGGCACGGCTACCACGTCACCGACTTCTTCGACACCGCCGCGGACCTCGGCACCCGGGAGGAGTTCGCGTCGCTCGTCGAGCGCTTCCACGAGGCCGACATACGGGTCGTCTTCGACCTCGTCGTCAACCACACCTCGCGGGACCACCCCGCCTTCCAGTTGCACCGCGCCGGCGTCCCCGAGTACGCCGACCGCTACGAGCGCGTCCCCGCCGACCGGGACGCGTCGGACGTCGACTGGGCCGGCGACGACGCGCCGGGCCACTACTTCACCTGGACGCGGATTCCGAACCTGAACTACGACTCGCTTTCCGTCCGGGAGTGGATGCTCGACGTCGTCGACGAGTGGGCGCCGGTCGTCGACGGCTTCCGCTGCGACGTCGCGTGGGGCGTTCCGCACGGCTTCTGGAAGGAGGTCCGCGAGCGACTGAAGGCCCGCGACGACGACTTCCTGCTGCTCGACGAGACGGTCCCGCGCGACGCCGACTTCCGCGAGAACGAGTTCGACGTCCACTACGACACCGACCTCTACGACGCGCTGCGCGACGTCGGCACCGGCGACGCGCCGGCGAGCGCCCTCTTCGACGCGCTCGACGACTCCCCGCGCGTCGGCTACCCCGACGAGGCGGTCCACATGCGCTACGTCGAGAACCACGACGAGGACCGCTACGCGACCGAGTGCGACGGGGGGACGCTGCGACCCGCCGCGGCCGCGACGTTCACGCTCCCCGGCGCGCCGATGATCTACTACGGCCAGGAGCGCGGCGTCCCCGAGCAGCGCGGGACGATGCGCTGGCACGACGGCGACGCCGCGCTGACCGAGTTCCACCGCCGCCTCGTCGAACTCCGGAACGAGCGTCCGGCGCTGCGCGCACCCGACGTCGAGCGCGTCGCGTGCGACGTCCACGCCGGCGACCCCGGGCGCGTCGTCGCCTACGAGCGCACGGGCGGCGACGAACGACTCGTCGTCGTCCTGAACTTCGGCGCGGAACCGGCCACGGTGACGCCCGGTCGGACCGTCGATTCCCGTGATCTGCTCGACGGGGCCGACGCCGGCGCCGGCGAGCGAGCGGACGCGGTCCGGGTCCGCGACGCCGTCGTCCTGCGAGCGCGGTGAGACCGAACGCCGGCCATCGGGTGATGTAAGTATCGGCCGGTCGCAACCCCCGGTATGGACGACGCGTCGCTCGAGGACCAGCTACAGCGGTTCGGGTTCTCCGACAAGGAAGTGGACACCTACCTGACCATCCTGGAACTCGGGGAGGCGAAAGCGAGCACCATCGCGGACGAGGCTGGCGTCTCCAAGCGGTACGTCTACAGCATCGCCGAGACGCTGTCCGACAGGGGCTTCGTCGAGGTGAACAACCACGCCGTCCCGACGACGATACGGGCGAACTCGCCGGAGGACGTCGTGGGCGCGCTGACCGACGACCTGGAAGAGATGCGGCCGGCGCTGGACTCGCGGTTCTCGCGGACGGACTCCCGTTCCGAGCGGTTCGAGGTCGTCAAGTCCCGCGTCACCGTCCTCAAGCGCATCTCGGAGCTGTTGTCGCGCGCCGACACCGAGGTGACGCTCGCGATACCCTACCGCCTGCTGGACGAGGTCGCCGACGAACTCCGGGAGGCCGTCGAGCGCGACGTGCTCGTGCTCCTGCTCGTCACCGGCGTCGACCCGGAGGAGGCGGTCGACCTCGACGGACTGGCCTCGGTCGCCCGCGCCTGGGACCAGCCGATGCCGACGATGCTGACCGTCAACCAGACGGACGGCCTGGTCGCCCCCGGCGAGTTGCTCTCCCAATCCAACAGCCCGACCCAGGCCATCGTCTTCGCGCAGGAACAGCTCACCCCGGTCATCGTCGGGTCGTTCCTCGGCAACTACCTCCCGATGGCGACGGAGGTGTACGCCGCCGAACCGATGGCGCTGCCCGCCACCTTCCGGAACTTTCGCCAGGCGGTCCTGCAGGCGTCGCTTCACCTCCGCTCCGGCACGGAGATTCGCGCTCGCGTGACCGGCCACCCGCTGTACGACGAGGACGCCGCCGGCGAACTCGACGGCGTCGTCGTCGACGTTCGGCAGTCGCTGATAGAGCCGACGACCAGTTCCTTCCCGGTCGAGAACGCGCTCGTCGTCGAGACCGAAGCGGGGACGTACAGCGTCGGCGGCGAGGGGGCGTTCGTCGAGGACTTCCAGGCCGACGAGGTCGAACTCGCGCCGGCCGAGTAGTCTCCGGGCCGGCACCCGGAATTAACTGTCCGCCCCCCGACGGTCAACCATGGCACTCTACGACCGGATAGCCGACCTGCCGCTGGTCGTCGACGGCGTCGAGTTCGACCAGCGCGAGCGCGACACCTCCAGCGGGTTCACCCGCGTCACGACCGAGATCGCCCTGCACGGCGAGGGCGCGACCGGCCGCGGCGAGGACGTGACCTACGACGAGGACGACCAGCGCTCGCTTCCCGACGTCGACCTCGACCTCTCGGGCGAGTACGAGTTCGACGAGTTCTCCCGGACGGTCGGCGAACTGGACCTCTTTCCGACGGGACCCGGCCGCGAGGACTTTCGCGACTACCGCCGCTGGGGGTTCGAGAGCGCCGCGCTCGACCTGGCGCTCCGGCAGGCCGGCGAGCGCCTGGCAGACGCGCTGGACCGCGAGCCGAACGCGGTGCGGTTCGTCGCGAGCACGGGACTGGGCGACCCGCCGACCACCGACCGCGTCGAGCGCTGGCTGGAGCACGACCCGGAACTGGAGTTCAAACTCGACGCCACCCCGGAGTGGACCGACGACCTCGTCGCCGACCTCGCCGACACCGGCGCGGTACGCGTCGTCGACATGAAAGCCCAGTACGGCGACGCGGAGGTGAACCAGCGACCGGACGCCGACCTCTACCGTCGGGTGCGCGACGGCCTGCCGGACGCGCTCGTCGAGGACCCGGCGTACACCGACGAGACGGCCGACGTGCTCGACACCGCCCGCGGGCGAATCGCCTGGGACGCCCCCATCCACGGCGTCGAGAGCGTCGAAGCGCTGCCGTTCGAGCCGGACTGGCTGAACGTCAAGCCCTCCCGGTTCGGCAGCGTCGCCTCGCTGCTGGAGACGCTGGAGTACTGTGACCGGCGGGACATCCGTACGTACGGCGGCGGTCAGTTCGAACTCGGCGTCGGCCGCGGCCAGATCCAGTTGCTCGCCGCCTTGTTCTATCCCGACGCGCCGAACGACGTCGCGCCGCGAGCGTACAACGACCCCGAGCCGTCGCCGGGTCTTCCGTCGAGTCCGCTCGACGCGCCCGCGCCGGAGGACGCGACCGGATTCCGGTGGGAACGGTAGGCGACGGGGGCTCCGTCGCCCCCGGCGTTCGCTACGACCGTCAGACGTCTGGAACCGAGGCAGAGAGTTAATCGAGTCGATGCGGTAGAGAGCGTGATGTCGGACTCCGACGTCGACCCAGAGGATTTCGATTCGACCGAGCCAGAGGAGCGAGACGTAGCCAGCGAGGCGGCGACCGACCACGAGAAGTTCCTCTCCATGCTGCCCCACTACTACCGTGGCGAGGTCGCGCAGGCGAACAGCCTCATGGACCGCCTCGACCTCACCGTCGACTGGGCCATAGCCGTCGTGACGGCGGTGCTCGCGCTCGCGTTCCAGGGCGGCGACGTGACCGCGTACCTCCTGCTGATAGGAATCGTCGCCGTCTCCGCGTTCCTGCTCTTCGACGTTCGCCGGTATCGCATCTACGACGCGACCCGGGCGCGCGTTCGCCTCCTGGAGGAGAACGTGTTCGCGAACACCTTCGACCCCGCGGGGACGCCGGTCGACGAGTGGCGGAAGGAACTCGGCACCGACCTCCGTCGACCGACGCTGAAGGTGTCGTACTGGGAGGCGCTGTCGCGCCGACTCCGACGCGTCTACTTCCTGCTCTATCTCCTCCTCGGAGGCGCGTGGGTCTTCCGAATCACGCTCTTCACGCCCGGGGAGCCGTGGACGGAGACCGCGTCGGTCTCCGGCGTCCCCGGCGAAATCGTCGCCGGCGTCGTGGCGATCTTCTTCGTCGTCGTGGTCGCGGTCACGTTCTGGCCGACCGGGCGACGGGCCAGGGGCGAGTTCCACGGCGAGGAACCCGGGCGCTGGAAGCGGTCGGAGTGACGCGGGCCGCGGCGCTCGCTACGCCGAACGAATCTCGAAACGCGCACCGCCGCGGTCGCCCTCACGGACCGCTATCGTCCATCCGTGGGCTTCCGCGATGCCTTTCACGATGGAGAGCCCCAGGCCAGAGCCGTCCGCGGCGGTGGTGTGACCGTGCTCGAAGACGGCGTCGCGCTGCTCCGGCGGAATGCCCGGGCCGTCGTCGGCGACGTAGAACCCGTCCTCGGTCCGCTTCGTTCCCTGGCGAGCCCCGTCCCCGCCCGACTCGGACGAGACGGCGGCGGACCCGTCCGAGGAGTCGCCGTCCGCGTCGTCCGCTCGCGGCGGTCGCTCCGCGCTCGCGGCGTCGAGCCGGCCGACGCGGACCGTCGGGGCGGGACCGGCGTGTTCGACCGCGTTGCGGAACAGGTTCTCGAACAGTTCCGTGAGCCGTCCCTCGTCCGCCTCGACCTCGACGGAGTCCTCGACGACGAGCGAGCCCTCCTCGGTCTCGACGGTCGCCCAGGCCTGACGGACCACCGGTTCCAGCTCCACCGTTTCCGTCTCGCTGACTACCTGCCCCTGTCGAGCCAGCGTCAGCAGGTCGCGGATGAGGTCCTCCATCCGGGCGAGCGCGCCGGCTGTCTTCTCGAAGTGACGGTCCTCGCCGCGCTCGCGGGCGAGTTCGAGGTGACCCTGCGCGACGTTCAGCGGATTCCGGAGGTCGTGGGAGACGACGCTCGCGAACTCCTCGAGGCGCTCGTTCTGGCGTTCGAGTTCCTCCTTTCGCGCCTTCCGTTCGGTCACGTCGCGCGCGGAGCCGAGGTGGGCCGTCTCGCCCTCGTAGCTGATGACGCACACCGAGAACTCCATGTGGCGCACGCTCCCCGCCTTGGTCACAATGCGCGCCTCGTAGTGGGGCGGGTGATTGCCCTCGATGCGCTGGCGGGCGATGCGCTTGACGCGCTCGCGCTCGTCCGGATGCAACACGTCCCAGACCTTCATCCCGTACAGCTCCGACCGCGAGTAGCCGGTGAGTTCGCACACGCGCTGGTTGACGAACAGGAACTCCTCGTCGCGGTAGATGTAGATGGCGTCGTGGCTCTGTTCGACGAGCGTGCGGTACTTCTCCTCGCTCTCCCGGAGCGCCTCCTGCGAGTGGACGCGTCGCAGCGCCTCGACGGCGTGCGAGAGCAGGAGTTCTATCAGCTCCACGTCGTCGTCGTCGAACGCGCCCACCTCCCGGGACCCCGCCTGGAAGACGCCCATCTCGCCCAGCGGAACGCTGACGAGCGAGCGGTACTCCGACTGCGCCGGGCTAGCGTCTTCCACCTCTCGCACGTCGTCGATGACGTACGACTCGCCGTTCTGAATCGTCTGGCCGGCGATGCCTTCGTCGGCTTCGAGTTCGGTGTAGCCGTCGTCGGTCATCCCCGTCGAGATGGCTTTCGGCACGATGTAGCCGTCCTCGACGACGTCGACGCCGCAGATGTCGAACTCCAGGATACCCTCGGCAGCCTCGACGGTCAGGTCGTATATCTCGTCGGCGGTCTGGCAGGCCACCATCTCGGAGGCGATCTCGTGGAGTTCCTCCGTCTTCTGCTTCTCGTCGCGCAACTGCCGTTTGATGTCCTCGTGGTCGGCGATGCTCCGGAGCACCCCGACCGTGCCGCGGAATCGGTCGCCGTCGTTGAGGAGTCCGATGCGCGTCTCGCAGGGGATCGACGCTCCGTCGGCCGTGTGGAGGGTCATCGGTAGTTTCCCCACGTCCCGCTCGTCGTCGCGCAGGAGGTCGCGGATGAGCCGTTCGCCCTCGGCGACGTCCCCCTCGCTCAGCAGTACCGAGACGTGTTCGCCGACGAGTTCCTCCCGGTCGTAGCCGGAGAGGTCCTCGAGCGTATCGTTGACCGCGGTGATGGTCCCCGACCGGTCCAGCGTGTACACTCCGTCTCCCATCGCCTGGACGATGGAACGGTAGCGGTCGAACTTCCGCCGCGGCCGACTGCGGTCGGTCACCGAACGCCGGACCTCCGCGAGAACGGCGCCGACGCGGTCCCCGTCGACGTCGGCCGGGACGTACCCCGTCACGCCGGCCGCAACGGCGTCGGCCGCGACGTGTTCGTCCCCCGAAGTGGTACAGAGGACGAACGGCAGGTCGGGGTGACGGTCCCGAACCCGCTCCAGTAGCACGAGACCGTCGCTCTCCGGGAGCGCGTACCCGCTGACGACGCAGTCGACCGTCCCCTCCGCCAGCGCATCCAGGGCCGTCTGCCCCGTAGCGCTGACCACCGACATGTCACTCGATTGATCGTCGAGTTCCGCGGGCGGCGCGCCCGTGTCGGACAGCGGGTCCACGTGCAGCACCCGGATTTGATCCGTCATTGTCAGGACTTCTTGGTCGTCTATCGTGCTCCACCCCTAAAAATTGATACTATTCCTGCGTGGTAGTTGTCACTTGACACGATAGGGCGTGACACCGAGAGTCCAAATAGCTATCCGGAAAGCTTTCCAGATATCCGACGGAGGTGAGCGGTGTCACTGCGCTCGCCGATGGAATCTCGGCCGGCAGTCCGACGGGACGAGGGCGCGCGTCCGGCCCGCGGGCTTTTGAGCGTCCTCGACGGAACCTCGGCCATGCATCTGCTCGTCGCCGCACACGACCTGTATCCGGATTCCGGGTCCGGCGGTACCGGTCGCTACGTCTACGAGACGGCGCGTCGCCTCCTCGATCGGGGACACCGCGTCTCGGTCGTCACGCGACGACGCGGGGACGCGCCGCCGCGCGGTACCGTCGACGGTATCGACGTCTACCGTTACGACGTCGACGTCGCCGGCGAGCGCGGGGACCGCGTGCTCCGCCAGTTGCCCGGCGCGCTCCGGCGCGTCGCCGACGCAGTGACCGAAGCGAACCGTCGCGCGCTCGTCGACCACGTCAGCTTCCAGGGGCCCGTCACCTCGCTGTTCGTCGACCGGTGCGTCGACGATTCGGTCCCCCGGTCCGCCACCTTCCACAGTCCCTGGCCGACCGAGTACCGCATCCGCGCTCGCGAGGAGAGCGACGTCTCCAACCCCCGGCGCGAACTCAACGCCCGCGCCCGCGCCGCCGTCGAGCGGTACGTCCTCGGGCAGGCGGACCACGTCGTCACGCTGAGCGACTACATGCGCGAGCAGTACCGGCGGGTGTACGACGCGCCGGCCCCGGCGAGCGTCGTCCCCGGCGGCGTCGACGTCGAGCGGTTCGACCCGGCCGTCGACGACCGGTACGACGTCGAGGGCGACCCCGCGCTGCTGACGGTGCGCCGACTCAGCCCCCGGATGGGTCACGACCTGCTGATCGACGCCTTCGCGCGGGTCGCCGACGACCACCCGGGCGCGCACCTCCACGTCGCCGGCGACGGCCCGCTACGGAGGGACCTGGAGCGCCGCGCCGCCGACCGCGGCGTCGCCGACCGGACCACGTTCCACGGCTACGTCCCGGACGCCGACCTGCCGGGCGCGTACGCCGCCGCCGACCTGTTCGTGCTGCCGACGACGCAACTGGAGGGGTTCGGCCTGGCGACCCTCGAAGCGCTGGCCGCGGGCACCCCCGTCGTCGCCACCCCAGTCGGCGGGACGACGGAGGTGCTCGACGGGCTGGACGACGCCGTCCCGGCCGACCCGCTCGCCCGCGAGGCGACGCCCCCCGCGCTCGCCGACCGACTGGACTCGTGGCTCGACCTCCCGGACGAGAAACTGCGGGCCGCGGGCGGTGCAAGCCGAACGCACGCCTGCCGGAACTTCACCTGGAAGTCGACCGTCGACTCGCTGGAACGCTTCTACGAGAGCAGGCTCCGGGAGTGATTCCCGCGCGTCTCTTCCTCGGTGGAGGGTCGTCGACGCGACAGGGTCACTCGTAGCGCAGCGCGTCGATGGGGTCCACGCGGGCGGCGCTCCAGGCGGGATACAGTCCGGTCACGACGCCGACGCCGATGCCGACGACGACGGCGACGGGCACCCACTCGGCGGCGAACACCAGCGGCAGTCCGACGTACTCGGTGGCGAGGTAGCCGCCGAGCGCGCCGAGCGCGACGCCGAACAGCGAGCCGAAGACGCCGAGGAGCACCGCCTCCAGCAGGAACAACTGGAGCACGTCGCCGTTCTGCGCGCCCACCGCTTTCATGATGCCGATCTCACGCGTCCGCTCGGTCACCGACACCAGCATGACGTTGGCGATGCCGAGCGAGGCGACGACCAGCGAGACGACGGCGATGCTCGTGACGAACGTCGTCAGCGTGTTCAGTATCTCGCGCACCTGCTCCACGAGGTCCTCGTCGGTCCGAACGTGGAACGAGTACGCGTCCGGGCGGAGCGTCGCGGCGTCCGAGTTCCGCCGGAGGTAGCGCCGCACCTGCCGCTTGGCCGCCGGAACGTCCTCGTGATCCTCGGCGACCACGGTCAACAGCGGGTAGACGCGCTGGTCTTCCCCCTGCGAGGGACTCTCGACCGTCTGCCCGTAGAAGGGGTCCGTCGGCACGTACACCCGGGGCACGCTCGACTGGCCCTCGAACTGGTCGGTTCCCTGCGAACTGTTGAGGACGCCCGCCACCGTCGCCTCGACCCGGCGGCCGTCGGACAGTCGAACGGTCACCCGGTCGCCGACCGACGCCGTCCGGTCGAACATCCGCGCCGCGAGCGGGTTGAGCACGACCTGCCGGCTCCCCTGCTCGAACGGGCCGCCGGCCGCGAACTCCTGGCCGTCGAACTTGGCCGGCGTGGTGGCGACGACGCTGCTCTGGCTCACCGTGTTCCCCCGGTACGTGACCGCGGACGTGGCGACGAGGCCCCGCGGTACGACGGTCGCCACCCCGTCCAGCGAGCGAATCCCGGCGACGTCGTGGCTGGTGAACACGGGTTGGGCGGACGCGCCGGGCTGGCCGTTCGACTGGCCGGCCCAGACGTACATGTTCGGTGCGCTGTCGCCCGCGACCTGGGAGACGATGTCGGCCTGGAGGCTCGTCCCCAGCGTGGCCAGCGTGACGACGGCGGCGATGCCGATGACGATGCCGAACGCCGACAGCGACGACCGAATCCGGTGGCTCCCGATGGCGCGGAGGCTCATCCGCAGCGTCTCCGCCGGGTCCATCAACGCGCCTCCTCGACCCGGCGCGGCGTCTCGACCTCCTCGACCTCCTCTACGTGACCGTCCAGCAGGTGGACGATGCGCTCGGCGTGTTCGGCGATGTGGCGCTCGTGGCTCACCATGAGGATGGTGTTGCCGTCGTCGTGGAACTCCTGAAACAGGCCCATTATCTGGCGACCGGTGTCGCTGTCCAGGTTCCCCGTCGGCTCGTCGGCGAGGATGATGGCGGGGTCGTTGACGAGCGCACGGGCGAGGGCGACCCGCTGGCGCTGCCCGCCGGAGAGTTCGTTCGGACGGTGGTCCCCCCGACCCCGGAGTCCGACGCGGTACAGCAGCTCCCGCGCCCGGTCCCGGCGCTCCGACCGTCCGACTCCCTGGAAGACGAGCGGGAGCGCGACGTTCTCGACGGCGGTGAGCCGCGGCATCAGGTTGAACGTCTGGAAGACGAACCCGACCTCCTCTCCCCTGACGGTCGTGCGTTCGCTTTCGGACAGTTCCGTCACCTCCCGGTCGTTGACGTAGACGGTCCCTTCCGTCGGCGTGTCGAGACAGCCGATGAGGTTCAGAAGCGTACTCTTGCCCGACCCGCTCGGTCCCATCACCGCAGTGTACGAGCCCCTGGGGATCGACAGCGTCACCCCGTCGAGCGCGTGAACTGCTTCCCCGAGCTGGTACGTCTTTCGCACGTCTCGTAGCGTCACCGCGTCGCCCGGCCCCCCATCGGACCCGGCAGCCGTATGGCTGTCGGCCATGCACGCAGTAGCATGCCGAGCGTCTAAATCCTGGCCCATCTCCCGGGGACGCGCCGCGAAAAATTAAACTCCCCGGGGCCGGACCCCCGCGACGGAGCGCCCCCGGTCGCGCGAGCGACGGCACGCCGCCGACGCGAACGCCGATTCGGCGGGACGACCGTTCGCCGCGAACCGTCCGAGCGTCCCGGAGTTCCGGGGTTCCGTGGCGGCACCCGCCCACGTGTCAGCCGACGGTCCGGAATCAGTACGTTCTTTGGCACGAGCGACCTACTTCGGCAGGGGAAATGGGGGGTCGACTAGCCAGCGTCTCGCTTCTCGTGCTCGTCGTCGGGAGCGTCGTCGCCGGGAGCACGCTGGCGAGCAGGACCGTTCGCGCGGAGCGCGTCGACGGAGTCGACGCGGCCACGACGGGGACCACCGACATCGAACGAGACAGCGTCTTCATCCGTGTCGACGTGGCGGAGAACGGGACGGCGCAGTGGCGCATCGAGTACCGGACCCGACTCGACGACCCGAACGTCACCGCGGCGTTCGGGGCCCTCCAGCGGGACATCCGCTCGAACCGGACGGCGTACAGCCGAAGCTTCTTCGACGGTATCCGCGGGACCATCGCGGCCGCCGAGAACGCCACCGGTCGCAAGATGTCCGGGACCAACTTCGGCGTCGAGAGCGAGGTGCGACGGCTCCCCAGGACGTACGGCGTCGTCGTCTACCGGTTCACGTGGCACGGGTTCGCGGCCGTGACCGGCGACCGCATCCGGGTCGGCGACGCCCTCTCGGGGTTCTTCCTCGACAGGAACGAACGGATGCTGGTCTCGTGGCCGAGCGGATACGAACTGACCGAGGTGCGCCCCCCGGCCGACGCCCGCCGGAAGGACGCCGTCGTCTGGCGCGGGCCGGTCGACTTCGGTCCGAGCGAGCCGCGGATTGAGATGGCCAGGTCGACCGGATTCGCCCGCCACCGACTCGGAATCGTCCTCGCGCTCGTCGCGCTCACGACGGTCGTCGGTGGCTTCTGGGGGCTGTATCGGCGGCGCGGAACCACGCCGCTCCAGGCGGTGCGACGACTCGCCTCCGACGACGGACCGACCGACGATCCCGACCCGGAGCTGTTGAGCAACGAGGAACGGGTCGTCGACGTCCTCGAACGCCGCGGGGGGCGGGCGAAACAGCAGGCGGTCGTCGAGGAACTCGGCTGGACCGAGGCGAAGACCAGCCAGGTCGTCACGCGACTCCGGGAGGACGGAACGATAGAGAGTTTCAGGCTCGGACGGGAGAACGTGTTGTCGCTCGCGGACGATGGCGACTAACTCGCGCGAAACGGACGGTACAGCCAGCTTACCGGCCCGGACTATCGGCGGTGTATTTCACCGATGACGGCGTATCGACGGACGATGCGACGAGCACTGCTCCTCTGGGTCGTCGTCGGGGTCCTGCTCGCCGGCACGACGACGGCAGTCGCCCAGGAGCGCTCCTGCGCCGAGTTACTGCGCGAGGGCACTGCCACGAGCGAACCGGGAGAGCAACTCGCCGACGTGGTCGGGGCACAGGAGTCGGCGGTCGAGACGCAGATAAACGACCGCTGGTTCGACGCCAGACTCGCCAACGCCACGACGGTCGAGGAACGGGCCGACATCGTCGCCGACGAGCGCGACCACATCGATGAACGGTTGGAGACGCTCGGGGACTGCCGTCGGCGACTGGCCGAACGACGGCGGAACGACGCCGTCGGCGAGGAGACGGTTCGCCGGTGGCTGGACGGACTCGAGACGCGGAGCGCGCTGCTGCATCGGCGCGTCAACGAGACCGCCGTCGAGGCCGGGAGACTCCCCGGGCCCGCGCGCGAAGAACACGACCTCGCTCCCGAGGCCCTCGCCGACCTCGAACGACGAATCGTCGAACTGCGCGAGTCGCTCGAAGAAACGGCCGGAACGACCACGTCCGGGTGACCCGGCCGCGTCGGTCCTCGTCGGGTGGTCGGACCGGCTTACTGGTCGAGTTCGAGCGTGACCGTCAGCGGTCCCTCCGTGGAGTCGAAGACGAGCGACCCGGAGTAGCGGTAGTCGTCGGTGCCGCGTCCGCCGACGGCACCGCTGACCGTCGTACCGTCGACGGAGTCGCCGCCGTCCGCGGTCGGTCCCTTCCTGACCCGTCCCGTCACCCTGAACCGGTAGCTGACGTCTTCGCCTTCCGCCCGTATCGTGATTGCGTTCGGCAGGGCCCGCTCCTTCGCTTTCTTCGCTCTCTTCTCCTCGACCGCCTTCCCGTCGACGACGACGTCGACGTCGCCTTTCAGCGTCTCGAAGGAGGTGATCTCCCCGGAGAACGCGAACTCGTCGAGTTCCCCCTTGGTGTCTATCCGTCCGAGAACCGTCCGGTGGCCCCGTATCTCGTCCGACGTTCCCGCGCTCGGTCGCTTCGCCACTTCGCCGCTGACCGTGAACCTGTACCTGGCGGGCACGGTCAGCGTTTTCACGGTTATCGTTCGAGGCTTCGGGTGGCCGCTGGCCTGCCCCGGGAGCAGTCCCCCGGCGACCCCCGCGGCGGTCGTGCCTTTCAGAACGGTGCGTCTGCTGACCGCTCCCTCGGTCGCGTCGCGTTCCTCGTTGCGTTCGTCGTTCATTCCCATCCCCCGCCGCGACTCCGACGGACGGAACCGTCAACCCCGGTCATCGTCACCGGCGATAGCGTCGGGTTCAGCCGAATCAATCCGGCTTTCGAGCGGGAACGACCGATTTACGCGGACGTCCGGCGACCAACCGTCCGTTTCTCGACGCGCCGCGGCGACGGGGCGACGCCGTATGGACCCCGCGTCCGGACGCTACTCGGCGGGCCCGCCGGCGGACCCGTCGGCGACCCGGTACTCCTCCAGCCACGGCGGCGCGGCGCGGTCCTTGCGCCACTCGAAGAGGTCGCGCTTCTCGTTGGCGTAGTATCGCCGGTAGGCGTCGACGTAGTCGTCGGCCGTCCACTCGCCGGTCACCTGCGGCGGGTCGCCGGGGGGGCCGGGCCAGTCGAGGGCGGCGACGCGCTCGCAGTCGAGTCCTAGAACGGTCTCCCACGAACCGTGGCGGTCGTCCGGTTCGTGGTCCCAGCGGTACTGCCACTCCTCGTGGGCGCGGGCCGTGTACTCGTGGAGGTATCGCCAGTTCTCGTGCGCGCGTGCGGCCCACTGGGTGAGGGGATGGTCGGCGTGCGTGAAGTAGAGGTCCTCGCGTTCCGCCTCGTCGCCGTACCCCCGCAACTGGACGGCGGTCGTGAGCACCATGGAACACTCGAAGACGCTGCTGGTGACGTGGCTGTCCACGAGCCACCGGGCGGCCTGCGCGATGTCGCGGTCCAGCCAGAACGCGTTGACCACGTTCGCCGGTTCGAACCGCGCCGGGTTAGTGTCGTCGGCCACCGGGGACGACGGTCACTCCCATCGGCCGGTCCGGACGAACTCGGGGGCGTCTCCCGCTCCGCAGTCCTCGTAGCCCAGGCTCCGGAGCGCGTACAGCGCGTCGGTACGCGAGTACGTCTCCCGGTCCGTGACGGGCCGGCCGTCGTCGGTGTACTCGGCGGTGCGTGCGACCAGTTCGTCCAGCGCGAACTGGGCGTCCGGCGTACCGGCGAGGTCGTAAAGCGCCCGCTCGACCGGCGCGTCCGCGCGGTCGACGTCGTACGTCGCGACCTTGGCGGCGACGCGCTCGCGGAGGTCGCGGTAGGTCCGGCGGCCGCACGCGTCGGGACTCCGGACCTCGCGAACGTGGTCGAGGAGTCGCCGGTTCGCCGCGACCGCCTCGTCCCACCGCTCGACCGCCCGGACCGCCAGCGCCTCGAGGTCGTCGAGGTGGGCGACGAGGTCGTAGTCCTCGGGCACGCAGTCGTATATCCAGGGCTCGTCCCGCAGGAGCAGGACCTGGCCGCTCGCGGCCTGCTCGAACGGCGTCCGGGCCATCGTCTCGTACTCGCTGGCGCAGACGGCGAGGTCGCCCCGCGAGAGGGCGTCGCGGTACTCCGCCGGGGACGCCTCGGAGCGGGCCTCGACCCACGGCAGGGCGGCGTACTCCTCCGGAATCGCCTCCATGCTCGTCATCACGGTCCGGACGCCGAACCGCTCGTGCAGCGTCTCCGCGACCCCGAGCACGTCGTCCGCGCACTTCTTCTCCCACAGCGAACCGGCGACGTGGAGCCACTCGGGGCGGTCGGCGTACGACTCCTCGAACTCGTCGAACGCGATGGGGCTGCCCGCCTCCACGGCCTCCCCGAGCGTCGCCTCGACGAGCGCGGGGGCCAGCAGGTCGGCGGCGTGCTCGCGGAACGCGGCGGCGTCGACACCGGCGGTGAACCAGACGCCGTCGGCGAACGCCGCCCCGGCGAGTTCCATCCCCATCTGGAGGCGCTCGCGGTACCGGCAGTAGCGGAACTTGAAGGGAACCTGGAGGTCGTGGACGTTCGCCACGAGGTCGAACGGCGCGACGTCGGCCGCCCAGTGGTCGGTGTGGACGAGCAGTCACTTCTGGAGCGTGACTCGACCGGTCCGTCGCTGGTCGACCACCGCGTCGACGTACCCGCCTCGCTCGTAGACGGCGTCGGCCAGCGCGGTCAGTTCGGCCTCGGTGTAGCCGTGTTCGGTGAACGCGGTGCGCTCGGGATGGTCGGCGAGGAACGGTTCGGCCTCCACGAGGGTGACGCGCTCGCGGTCGGCCAGCACGTCCGCGCGGTCGTAGCCCGCTCGCTCGCGGGGCGGCAGCAGCCAGTAGACGTGGAGACGCTCGTCGCGACGGAGCCACTGCTCGACCCACGTCACCGCGTCGCTGAGCGTCCCGCTGCTGCTGGCGTCTCCTGGCCGGTATATCTCCGGTACGACGAGCACGCGCACAGGTTTCTCACCGCGTCGACGTCTGGTACGACGGAGAGCCGTTTGAATCTCCGGGCCGTCTTCGGGGTCCCGGTCGGCGAGCGCCGCCTCGTTCACATGTCAACCCGACGCTTCTCGCCGCTGGCGCGCGTCGGGACGACCATGTCAGACGACTCCGACCGCGTGGAACCGCCGGAACTCGACCCCGACGAGGTACTGTCCGTCGACGACGACCGCTTCGCCGCCGACACCGTCGCCGTCGTCACCGGCGCGGCCTCGGGCATCGGGCGCGCCACGGCGTTCGCGCTCGCCGCGAACGGCCTGACGGTGGTCGCAACCGACGTGGACGAGGCGGGTCTCGACGGGACCGCCGAGCGCGTCGCCGAACGCGGCGTCGACGGGCGCGTCGCGACGGTCGCCGCCGACCTGACGGACGCCGACGAGATAGCGGCCGTCGTCGACGCCGCCGCGAACGAGGGGACGGTGAAGTACCTCGCGAACGTCGCCGGACTCCAGCACGTCGACCCCATCGAGGCGTTCCCGGCGGAGCGGTTCGACCGCCTCCAGGACGTGATGGTCCGCGCGCCGTTCCTGCTCGCGAAGGAGTGTCTCCCCCACATGCGGGCCAGCGAGGACGGTACGGGCTGTGTCGGCAACATGGCCTCCGTCCACGGACACTACGTCACCAGCGACAAGGTGGCGTACAACGTCGCGAAGTTCGGCATCCGAGGGCTCACGCAGTCCATCGCCGCCGAGGGCGACGGGAGCGTCCGCTCGTTCTCGGTCAGCACGGGCTACGTGAAGACGCCGCTGGTGACGGACCAGATTCCGGACACCGCCGAGCAGCGCGGCATCTCGGTGGACGAGGTGGTCGAGGACGTGATGCTCGGGCAGTCCCGGGCGTCGGAGATGATGACGCCCCTGGAGGTCGGCAACCTCTTCGTCTTCGGCTTCTCGAAACACGCCGGCCACCTGAACGGCGGCGACCTCACCGTCGACGGCGGGATGACGCTGACGTACGAGTGACCTACTCCTCCAGTTCGTCCAGCGCCTCGACGACGCGTTCGATCATCTTGCGCTGGCCGCGCCTGAGGTTCTTCGAGACGGCCGGCTTGGAGACGCCGAACTCGTCGGCGAGGGCCCCGAGCGTCGCCGACCGCGGACTCTGGAAGTAGCCGTCCGAGACGGCGGTCTCGAGGGTCTCGCGCTCCACGTCGGAGAGGTCCCGACAGCCCTCGATGAGCGTCATCGCCGCGCCCGCGTTCTGGACGAGCGACTGGAGGTCCGCGACGTCGGTGGACTCGCGGGAGACCACGTCGAACTCGTTGTTCCACTCCAGTTCCGAGAGCGCGCCGTCGGCGGTGTCCTCGTGGTCGAACCCGACGTGCCACAGTTCGCTGCCGTCCTCGATGTAGAACGGTCCGGTGATGTAGCCGTCGTGGTCGCGGATGGCTCGCATCGCGTCGGTTTCGCCGATGGTCGTCCTGATGTGGGCGACGTCGTCCCGCTTGGAGAGCAGCGAGCAGTCGCGCATGTTGTCGTGGTCCTGGAGCGACTGCAGTCCGGAGTCGAGCGCCCCCCGGTCGTCGCCCTCGACCACCAGCCGGGTCTCCAGTTCCCGCGCTCCCCGGTCGAAGTCCCAGTGGATGGCCGAGTAGGTCACGCCGTGGTCGTCGGACGTGTCGATGAACGGGCAGTCGTACTGCTCCATGTCCATCGTGATGTCTATCATGTGTGCCCTGCCTTGCTAACGCGTTCCATACGTCAGCACTGTTAAAATAGTTTCTCTCTATCACCGCGAGCGCGGAGTTTCGGGGGCGTCACGACGTCACCAGCCGTACGACCACGGCGACGACGAACAGGCTGCCGAGCAGCCACAGTCCCGCGAGCACGGCGGTCGCGCTCCCGACTCCCCGGGAGCGAGCGGACTGGTAGGTCCCCCAGAAGACGTAGCCGCCGAACACGGCGGCGGTGACGAGACCGAGGGCGAGCCACGTCCCCTGGCGGACCGGGCCCGTCGCGCCGCCGACGAGCACGACGGCGGCCGCCGCTCCTCCGAGCGCGAGCGCCAGGAATCCGACGAGCCACGCGACGGGGCTCCGGGCCGCGTCCGCGACCACGTCGAAGCCGTCGCGGCGGTCCCGCGCAGCGCGAGCGGGACGCGCCGGACCGGCGACCCGCCAGTCGAACGAGCGAGCGAGCGCGACGACCACGCCGACGAGCACGAGGCCGAACACGACCGCGCTGGCGAGGTAACCGGGAGACGCCATACGTAACGTACTATCGTGTACGTCTTCGAGCATAAGCGTTTCTCCCGACCCGTCGCGATAGCCCGCGCTGCCGATATCCGACGAACGGGGAACCTCAACTTTTAAACCCTCGGGTTCGGTTCGACCCGTATGAAACTTCGATGGGACGAGATAACACACGTCACGAAAGCCGACCCGGCGAAGGACCTCCCGCCGGACCTCGGAGTCCTCGACCGGACCGACGCGGTGATGGTCGGAGGGTCCGACGGGGTCACGGCGGAGAACACGCTCGACACGATTCGGACCATCAAGCGACGGTTCCCGGAGAAACCGGTGTTGCAGGAGCCGTACAGTTCGAGTCACGTCTCCACGGACACGATGGAAGCGGCGGACCGCCTCGCCGTCCCCGCGGTCTACAACGGTGACAGGGAGCACTTCGTCGGGAAGCACGTGGACCTCTTCACCGAAGTCGGGAGCAAACCGGAGGAACTGCCCGGAACCGGGCTACCCGTTCTCGGCGACCGTATCGCGTCGAGAGGCCGCGACGCCGTCTCGCGAATGACGAACGAAATCGTCGGCGAGGGATACGTCGTTCAGAACCCGGCGTCGACGGCAGCGGACGTCACGGGCGCCGACGAACCCTACGGAAGCGAAGCGGTGGCGGGTGCCGCGCTGGCGACGGAGGCCTTCTACGGCTTTCCCGTGTTCTATCTCGAGTACTCCGGAACCTACGGCGGCCCCGACGACGTGGCGGCGGCGGCGACGCACCTCGACGACACGGTGCTCCTCTACGGTGGCGGTATCGACGGCGAACGCCGGACGCGCGAAATCCTGGACGCCGGTGCCGACGCCGTCGTCGTCGGAGACTGCTTCCACGACGACCCCGCGAGTTTCCTGGAGACGATTCCCTCGTGACAGACGTCCGGGCGTCCGACGGAGCGTCGCGCGGCGACCGGCGGCCGCCGAGCGAGCGCACGCTCGCCCCAAACTCCCGACGAACCGTGCTCCGGTCGCTGACCCAGGCCGTTCAGGCCTGTTTCAGCTTCTGCTGGAACTTCTCGCGCACCTTCTCGACCTTCGGCGCGGCGTGCATCTGGCAGTACGCGTCGTCGGGGTTCTTCTCGAAGTAGTCCTGGTGGTTCTCCTCCGCGCGGTAGAACGTCTCCAGCGGCTCGATCTCCGTCACCACGTCGTCGTCGTACTCCTCGTCTAACGCCTCGACGTACGCCTCGACCCGCTCGCGCTGGTCGTCGTCGTGGTAGAGGACGATGGAGCGGTACTGCGTGCCGACGTCCGGACCCTGGTGGTTGAGCTGGGTCGGGTCGTGGGTGGCGAAAAACACCTCCAGTAGCTCGTCGTAGGTGATGACCTCGGGGTCGTACTCGACCTGGACGACCTCCGCGTGGCCGGTGTCGCCCGTACAGACCTGCCTGTAGGACGGGTTCTCGACGTGACCGCCGGCGTACCCCGAGGTGACTGACGCGACTCCGTCGAGTTCCTTCATCGCCGCTTCGGTACACCAGAAACAGCCGCCGCCGAACGTCGCGCTACGGGATGTCTCGCTCATACCCGTAGTAGGAGTCCGAGTCTCATGTATCTGACGAGCAGTCCGAGCCGCCACCGGAGAAACGCCGGCTAGCCGGAGACCACCCGGTCCGCGAGCGCGGGGAGGACGTCGGTCACGTCGCGCCGGAGGACGAACGCCGCGCGCTCGTCGAACGGCGTCGGTTCGAGGTTGACGACCGCCGTGGTCGCGTCGGAGCGCGACGCGATGCGGGGGAGCGACGCCGCCGGTTCGACCGTCAGCGACGACCCGACGGCGAGGAAGACGTCGGCGCGTTTCGCCCACGACCGGGCCATCGAGAGGTCCGTCTCGGGGAGGCGCTCGCCGAACAGCACCACGTCGGGCTTCAGCAGACCGTCGCAGCCGTCGGCGTCGCAGCGCGGCGGGCGTTCCTCGCCCGCGCGCACCCGTTCGTGAACCGGTTCGGCGTCGAACCGCTCGCCGCAGGTTTCGCAGGCGACGCGGTCGGCGTTACCGTGGAGTTCGACGAGGTCGGCGGGGGTGCCGACGTGCAGACCGTCGGTGTTCTGCGTGACGACGGCGTCGAGGCGGCCGGCGGCGGCGAGGTCGTCGAGCGCCTCGTGCGCCGCGTTCGGCGCGACGTCCTCGCCGAACATCGTCTCGTGGAGGTCGACGCGGTCCGTCCAGAAGCCGGCGGGGTCGCCCCGGAATCGGTCGTAGTGGAAGCTCTCGGGGTCGAACCGGTTCCAGACGCCCGACTCGCCGCGGAAGTCCGGGACGCCCGAGGCGGTGCTGACGCCCGCGCCGGTGAACGCGACGACGGTGTCGGCGTCGCCGACGGCGGCCGCGAGTTCGGTCTCGGTTTCGGTCGCGTCCATCACGTCCGAACGAAGGCGGACGGACCCGTATAGTTGTCGTCCGGGACCGCCGCCCGCGAGCGCTCGCCGAACCAGCAGTTATATGCAATTCGGGCCACTGGTGGACAGTGGAGTTTAACACAATGGCAACCGGTACGGTCGATTTCTTCAACGACAACGCAGGCTACGGTTTCATCGAGACGGACGAGATCGACGACGACGTGTTCTTCCACATGGAAGACGTCGGCGGCCCCGATCTCGAAGAGGGACAGGAAGTGGAGTTCGACATCGAGGAGTCCGAGAAGGGCCCGCGAGCGGCGAACCTCGAACGGCTGTAAGGCGTCCCGAAAGGGCTCCAGTCGCGAACCGGGCCCACTGAGGACGTCCGGAACAGAGCGGCGAACGCGAGGGCGGAAAGCCGCGCTTCTGGGGGGACACCCGACCGAACACCGGCGGGTGGAGACCCGCCTCGGTAGGCGACCCCTCGGCGGCGTGGCGGCGGCCGCTTTCTCGAAGCCGACGGGGTTTTACCGTCGGCCCTCGACTCGTTATTAGTGAATTCTAACGAAGTTCGCCGAGAGTGGGCAGAACGGTCGGGGGAGTACTCTCCGGACTACTACGCCTACTACGGCCCGGACGAGAAGAGCGAACTCGTTCGCGTCTACTGTGACTCCTCCGTCGACCCCGACGCGGCCGTCCTGGAACTCGGCTGCAGCTCGGGGCGACATCTCTCGCATCTCCTCGACCACGGCTACGAGAACCTGCACGGCATCGACGTGAACGAGGACGCCTTCGCCGTGATGGAGCGGACCTACCCCGACCTCGCCGAGCGGGGAACCTTCTACCTCGACGCCATCGAGAACGTCGTCACGGAGTTCGACGACGGTCAGTTCGACGTCGTCTACTCCGTCGAGACCCTGCAACACATCCACCCGGACGACGAGTGGGTGTTCGGCGAGCTGGCCCGCATCACCGACGACCTGCTCCTCACGGCGGAGGTCGAGGGAGACGACGAGTACCGGTCCGCCGACGAGTTCGGCGTGAACTACGTCAACGACGACTTCCCGCTGTACTACCGGAACTGGCGGCACGTGTTCGAAGAGCAGGGATTCGTGGAGGTCGACAGCGAATCGCTCAAGCGGGACGTCCTCCGGGCGTTCCGACCGACGGCGGACTGACCGTCGGAACGGTTGCCCAGCGGCAGTTTCGCCGGTGCTGTCACGTCCGCCGTCCCGTTTATCCCTTCGACGGTCGATGACTCACCCATGTCGACCCTACTCGCGGGCACCGACGCCCCGGAGACGAGCGAACGGCTCTGTGATTACCTCGAAACGCGGCTCTCGTCCGACGACGCCGTTCACGTCCTCAACTCGCTGCCGGGCGGCAACGACGAGGAACTCGTCGAAGACGGCCGGGAGGCGCTGACGGTGTTCGAAGAGCGACTCGGCGACCGCGTCGCCGTCGAGACGTACCAGAACACCAGCGCGTCGGACCCGGCCCACGACCTGCTGACGCTCGGCGACGAGCACGGCGTCGACGAACTCGTCATCGGCCTGAGCCAGAAGCGAAGTCCGGCCCAGAAGGTCGTGTTCGGTAGCATCACCCAGTCGGTTCTCATGCAGACGAACCGCCCTGTCGTCGGCGTCCCGCTTCCGGACTGAGTCACCTCTGGCGCGGCGACCCGGTTAAACCCCCGGTTGACGATGCCACCTCCATTTTCAGATGCTGGGAACGGCCCCGGCGATTAAGAGGGGGGCACACCTACTCCGGGCCAACGGCCGCCCGCTGGCGACGACGGTTTTGCACGTCGACGACCGACCGAACCGCTCTCCGAACGACAGTCTCAACGCATCCATGGACATCCTACATCAAGCTCTCATCGGAACCGCTCTCGGAGTCCTCCTGCTCGGCGGTGTAGCGCTACTGAAACGCCCGCTCGTTGCCCGACCGCGTTCGGACGACGGGAAGCCATCCGACGGCGGTGAGCGGGTTCACGAGTCGCGAGCCTCTCCGGACCGTCGAACCGACGGCGGTGAACGAGTCGACGACTCCCGACCGTCGTCGGACTCTCGGTCCGGCGAGAGCGAAGGGGCCGACGACTCACGCTCCTCGTCGGAGTACCAGTCCGACGGCGGTTACGTCACCGACCAGGAGGTGAGTTACGGGAAGCCGACGGGTCTCGTTCGCTGGCTGACCACCGTCGACCACCGGGACATCGGAAAGCTGTACCTCCTGCTCGGGACCGTCGCCTTCCTCTGGGGCGGCACCGACGCGATGATGATGCGGACGGAGCTCGTCACGGCGGAGGTGAGCGTCTGGAACGCCGAGACGTACAACGCGCTCTTCACGATGCACGGCGTGACGATGCTCTTTTTCTTCGCCACGCCCGTTCTCTTCGGGTTCACCAACTACTTCCTCCCGATGCTGGTCGACGCGGACGACATGGCGTTCCCGCGACTGAACGCCATCGGGTTCTGGCTGTTGCCGCCCGCGCTCCTGCTCGTTCGCGGCGGTCTGCTGACCGACGTGGTCGGCCACGTCGTCGAGGCGGTCGCCGGCAGCTCGCTCGCGGAACCGCTTTTCACGCTCGCGCCGCCCGCGACCGGGTGGACCTTCTACACGCCGATGTCGGCGGAGATGTCGAACCCAATGATCAGCATCGTCCTCCTCGGTCTGCACCTCTCAGGGGTCAGCACGACCATCGGCGCGGTGAACATCATCGCGACCATCTTCACCGGACGGGGAGACGACGTCGGCTGGCCCGACCTCGACATCTTCTCGTGGACGCTGCTCACGCAGGCCGGGCTCATCATCTTCGCGTTCCCGCTGCTGGGCAGCGCGCTCATCATGCTGCTGCTCGACCGCGTGTTCGGGACGACGTTCTTCGCCTCGCCCGGCGGCGGTCCCATCCTCTGGCAGCACCTGTTCTGGTTCTTCGGCCACCCCGAGGTGTACATCCTCGTCCTCCCGCCGATGGGACTCATCAGCCTCATCATCCCGCGATTCGCCTCGCGGCGGCTGTTCGGGTTCCGGTTCGTCGTCTACTCGACGCTGGCCATCGGGGTGCTGAGCTTCGGCGTCTGGGCCCACCACATGTTCGCCACCGGTATCGACCCACGCATCCGGGCGAGTTTCATGGCCGTCTCCATCGCCATCGCGATACCGAGCGCGGTGAAGGTGTTCAACTGGATATCGACGATGTGGAACGGTCGGGTGCGCTTAGAGCCCCCGATGCTGTTCTGCGTCGGCGCCATCGCCACGTTCATCGTCGGCGGGGTGACCGGTATCTTCCTCGCCTCGATTCCCGTCGACCTCGTCTACCACGACACCTACTACGTCGTCGGCCACTTCCACCTCATCATCATGGGGCTCATCCCGTTCGGGGCGTTCGCGGGCGTCTACTACTGGTTCCCCATCCTGACGGGGCGGATGTTCGACAAGCGCCTCGCGAAGGCCCACTTCTGGCTCAGCTTCGTGGGCGTCTCGTTCACGTTCATGGTCCTGCTGGTCATCGGTATGCTCGGGCTGCCCCGGCGATTCGCCTCGTATCCGGAGCAGTTCGAACTGCTCCAGCAGCTCGCGACCGGCGGCGCGATCGTCATCGCGCTCGGCCAGGCCGTGTTCGTCTGGAACATGCTCCAGTCCGCCCGCAGGGGCCCCCGCGTCACCGACGCCGACGTCTGGAACCTCAAGGAGGACGGCTTCTTCTCCCGCGAGTGGAAGCAGTTCGAGGACCGGCTGCGGTGAGTGCGCCCTCGATCGTTTCGTCGAATCGCCGACGAGGGGACGGCGTCGTCACCCCACGAACCGCTCGTAGAAGACGCCGAGCGAGTAGCCGTAGGCGACGTGCGCTATCAGCGTGAAGACGATGTAGAGGACGACGAACGCGCCCGAGAGGTGGAGGCCGCTGGCGCCGAGCAGGAGGAAGCTCACCCAGAGGACGAGCGCGAAGAGGACGCCCCGCACTGCGACGTCCTCCACCGGAATCGACGACTGGACGGCGGCGAACAGCAGCGGCCAGAGCACTATCCCGGCCGCGACGAAGACGACCAGCCCCAGCGTGACGCGGTTCGGCATCCCGACGAACTGCGCGATGGCGGCGGGGACGCCGAGATTGAAGCGCGTCTGGGCCGACGCGATGACGAAGACGACCATCATCACGACGGTACTGACGACGCCGGCCTTGAGAACGCCGAGCGCGCGCACCACCTCGGGCGGGAGGCCGGACTCTTCCGTACCCACGCGTTGCTCTGCCATGTCGACACCGACGCGACAGAGTAGTTTATAAGTACTCCTTGCAGGGACAGCGGGGACGACTTTTTGTCCCCGGCGTCCGTCCGGGCGCACATGACGAGCCCATTCGACGTGACCGTCCGCGTCGCGGAAGTCCGGCGCGCCGAACCGTTCCCGGAGGCGAACAAGCCCGAACTGGTCAAGCTCTGGCTCGACGTGGGCGACGAGGAACTCCGGTCGGCCGCCCAGCTCGGATACCGGTACGACCCCGACGAACTCGTGGGTCGGCAGGTGCTCTGTGTCACCGACCTCGGCACCGTCCCGATAGCGGGGTTCGAGAGCGAAGCGCTCACCGTCGGCGTGCCGGACGAAAACGACCATCCCGTCCTCGCCGTCCCCGACGAGGAGGTCCCGCTCGGCGGCGAACTCTACTGATTCGGCGAGTTCTCCCCACGGCGTTTCTTCCGCGAGACGTAGCCCGCGATACGGTTGCGAACGTCCTTGGAGTCGACGTTGGTCAGTTTCTCGACGCTCTCTTTGTTCTGCTCGAAGTCCGCGGTGAACGCTTCCGGGTAGCGCTCCAGCAGCAGGTTACCGAGTTTCTTGACGTAGTCGGGGCTGACCGGCATGTGCCCCACTACGTCGTCGGAGGACAAAAGCGTGTGACCGCCCCGAGACCGCTCTCGGTAGCGGTGAACTCGACAGCGGAGAGCCAAACGTAGGGCGGTTTCGGACGCCGAAGACGAGACCTGCGGGGCGAGCAGGACCGTCTTCCGGCGTCGGATAGACCTCGGGTGATGGCGCCAGAGGCGTTTCGGTGTGCCGCCACCTGGTCCGACGAAGGTCGGAGCCTTATACGTAACCGACGGATATCGTGTCACCCCGCGAGCGACGTGTCACTCCGTGCAACGTCTCCCGCGACGCGGGTCAGGCTTCGCCGTCGACCGGTTCGGCGTCCGCCCGAACGGACTCGTAGTGGTCCTTCGCCCACTCCCGGAGCGGCCGGTTCTCCCCGTCGAGCAGCGCCCGCAGGCCGCCGTCGTCGTACGCACCGACGAACACCCGCCGGTCGAAGAGGGCGAGCCCGACCGAGACGGCGTCGGCGACGAGGAGGGAGAAGTTCTCCGCGCGCCGCGCGCGGTCGAGGGCGTCCGGACACTCCGAGCGAGCGGTCTCCAGCGTCGCCGCGTCGACGACGAGTTCCATCTCCGTCCCCGACGCGACGAACCGCCGACTCGCCTCGTTGAACACCTCGCTCACGATCGGCGAGACGCCGAGGAACCGCTCGCTGTCGATTTCGGCCAGTTCGTCGGCGTAGTGGCTCAGCGGCGCGTGGGGGTTACCGGCGGAGGCGGTGACGACGGTCGCATCGTCGACGGCGGCGACGGGGAGGTCCGCGGCCGCCTCGCCGAGGTGGGCGAACAGCGGTCGGTGTTCGTGGACCACGTCGACGGTGGCCAGCAGCGACTCGTACTTGTCGAGCACGCGCCGGCCGACCGCGGTCAGGGCGTAGCGCGGACCGTCCTTGCGAACCCAGTCGCGTTCGACGAACCCGTCGAGGTTCCGGTGAACGGTCGAGCGAGAGAACGATCCCTCGTCGGTCAGCGACGAGGGCCGTCGGGGGTCGTCGCGGAGAAGTCGCAGCAGGGCGACCCGATTCGGTGACGCGGCGAGAAACTCCACGTGTTCGCGTGGCGGCATGACCGGACCGTCGCGCGCCCGGGACCTAAAGTTCGGGGACTCAGACCGCACCGCTCGTCTCCGCTTCGGCGAGCGTCGCGTCGCCGAGGGGGTCGACGGAACAGTCCGCGAACACGCCCACCTCGCACTCGGCGGCGGCCGCGACGACGGGCACGTCGTGACGGTCGGCCACGCTCCGGCCGCCGCCGACGTCGAGCGTCGTCCAGAAGGTCGCGTCGTCGGCGTTCTCGACGGCGCTCCGGAGGCGTCGCCAGTCGCGGTCGTCGAGATGTCGCTCCGCGAGGAACGGCGGGACGCCGACGCGGCGATACCGGACCCGGCGGCGTCCCGATTCGGCGTAGGCGAACTGGAACTGGTACCTGGCGACTCGTCGGTCGGCGAAGACCGGGTGGATGGCGTCGAGCACGCTGTCGACGGTGCTCCAGACGAGGCGGCGCGCCGGGTCTCCTTCGACGTCGAGCAGGACGGTCATGACGGGGACGAGGCCGTCGTCGGTCCCCCTGACGACCGCGACGGCGGGCGGTTCCGCCAGTTCGAGCGGGAGCGTGTGACTTCCGATTCGCTCGGTGGCGACGGTGGCGTCGTCGCCGGGAATGCGCCACGAGCGGACGGCCCAGCCACCGACGAGGAGGACGGCTGTCGAAAGCGCGAGAACCACGAACGAGGGCATCTCGATCGAAACCAACACGTCACGTACCTTGAACCTTCGTGTGAAGGTGGCGGCGATATCGCCCGGCCGGACCAGCCTCGTTTCGACCGCTCCCGCACGAGACGGCGGCGGACGGGGAGTTCGTCTCGCCGCCAGCACCCGGGCGGCACGCTCGGCGTCGCCGAACGGGCCGAAATCCGACACGTCGTCCGGGTTCGACCGAGCGGCCCTACTTGAAGCCCCTGCTGTTGCAACCGCACCCCTGAGGTACAGCTACGCGGAAGGAGGTGTCGATGGGACGCGTAGAACTCACGCTCGCGGCCGACGTGGACGTGCAGATAGACCGACTCGTGGACGACGACCAGTTCGTCGACCGAAGGGAGGCCGTCGAGGAACTGCTGGAGATGGGTATCAAGGAGTACGGGCCGTCGAACGACACCACCCGGAACGACCTGGACTTCGCCGAGGAGATGATGGGCCCCGGCGACTCCGGTTCCGGCATGGGCAGCGGTACCGGCATGGACGAGGGATACGGCCAGGACGACGGGTCTCGTCTCTAGGGGTCGGTCGAGACGAGGAGCGACGGCCGGCGAGGGAGTCGTGAACCGGTGGGTCAGGCGTCCCAGTAGATGCCGGAGGGTTCCTCGCGGTCCATCTCGGCGGCGGCCTCGACCTTCGCGCGGTTGACGTCCTCGACGAGTTCCTTGGCCTCGCGCGTCCACGCCGCCAGGCCGCGTTCGAGGCGGCGACGGACGACCTCGACGTCTTTCGGCGAGTACACGTGGACGTAACCGCCCTGGGACAGGAGTCGCTGGCGCTTCTCCAGAACGCCCACCTCGACGAGATGGTTGACCTGTCGCGCGACCGTGCTGCGGTCGAGGTCGAGCGCCTCGGCGACGGCCGGAACCGTCGACTCGCCGTCACGCATGAGACGGACGCAGATGTCCAGGCCGGTCCCGGAGATGCCGAACACGTTCCGGAGGAGCGACTGGAGGTCGGGTTCGCGCACCGGCGTCGCGGCCACCGTCGCCATCGGGCGGTCACAGCAGGTGTCCGGTTCCGGCGCGACGGTGCCGCAGTCCCCGCACTCGTACACCTCGGTCTCCGCGTCGCTCTCGCGCGGCCCGTCGTCGAGTTCGTCGCCCCGTCGGTCGTCGAACGATACCATACATCACGCCTAGCGACTGGCGACCATGAGCGTTTCCGTGGCGGCACGTTCGTCTGGCAATCGGCGGACGAGTCGTCGAACCACGGTCCGCACACCGAGAGGGCGTCGGCCGCCGGCTATCCGTGGACGAGCGAGAGAACGACCGCGGAGCCGGACAGCACCGGTTCGTCCGTCTCCGCCCGGGTTTCGACCCGGAGGCGGTCGTCGCCGAGGTCATCGACGACCTCGACGGTGGCCGTGACGGTCTCGCCGGGGAAGACCGGGTTCTCGAAGGTGCTCTCCTGTGAGAGATAGACGACGTCGCCGTCGAGGCGGGCCAGCGCGGCGCTGACGACGCCGGCCGTGAGCGCGCCGTGGGCGACGCGACCGCCGAAGACGCCCTCGCTCGCGTACTCCTCGTCAGTGTGCAGCGGGTTCTCGTCGCCCGTCACGGACGCGAACTGGTCGACGGCCGCCGCCGTCACGTCGAGCGTCGCTCGTGCGGTGTCGCCGACGGATGCAACTGGCATACCCGTACTGGGCCGTCCGCGGGGATGAATCGGCGGGTTAACATGTGAATGAAGGGGTTGAATACGCGTTCGCCCGTCGCCCCAGTCATGCCATACGCTGACAACGACGGCGTCTCGCTCTACTACGAGACGGACGGGCCGTCCGAGGCCGATACCGTCGTCCTCGTGGAGGGACTGGGGTACGGCCGCTGGATGTGGCGCTGGCAGCGCGACCGCCTCGCCGAACGGTACCGCGTCGTGGTCTGGGACAACCGCGGGACGGGCGACTCCGACGCACCGCCGAGCGACGCTCGGCGAGCCGCGGAACGCGGTTCCGAGAGCCCCGACGGCGCGTACGCTATCGCGGAGATGGCCGGCGACCTCGACGCCGTGCTCGACGCCGCGGGCGTCGACTCGGCCCACGTCGTCGGCGCGAGCATGGGGGGGATGATAGCCCAGCGGTACGCCATCGACTACGACCGCGCCGACTCCCTGGGACTGCTCTGCACCTCGCCCGGGGGCGACGACGCGGTGCCGACGCCGCCGGAGACGAGGGAGCGGATGTTCGACGCGCCCGAGGAGTACGACGAGCGCGAGACCGTCCGGTACAAGATGGCCCCCGCGATGACCGACGAGTTCGCCGAGCGGAACGACGACCTCCTCGCCGACATCGTCGACTGGCGACTGGCGAGTGACGCCGACGAGGACGCCCGGGAAGCGCAGGCCGCGGGGGTCGCGGCGTTCGACGCCGGCGACCGCCTCGGCGATATCGAGGTGCCCGCCCTCGTCGCGCACGGCACGGCCGACCGCGTCCTGCCGTTCGAGAACGCCGAACTGCTGGACGAGCGCCTGCCGAGGAGCGAACTCGAACCGTTCGAAGGGGGGTCGCACCTCTTCTTCATCGAGCAGGCCGACGCGGTGAACGAGCGACTGCTCGCCTTCCTCGACGATGCCTGACCACAGCCGGCGACCGTACGACTGGGTGGGCGCCTGGAGCGAGAAGCGGGCGCTGCTGTCGCCGGAGACCGTCGGGCTGGTCGACGCGACGACGGGTCGGGAGTTCACCTACCGCGACCTCGACGAGCGCGCGAATCGCGCCGCCCGCCTCCTCCGCTGCCGGGGCGTCGCGGACGGCGAGCGCGTCGCCGTCCTCTCGCGCAACTGCCCCGCGCTCGTCGACCTGTTCTTCGCCACCGCGAAGACCGGCGGCGTGCTCGCACCGCTCTCCCACCGCCTCGCGCCCGGCGAACTGGTCGAGCTGCTGAACGACGTCGACCCCGAACTGCTGGTCGTCGAGGAGCCGTTCGCCGACCTCGCGCGGGACGTGCTCGACCGCGAGGAGCGTGCGTTCGACGCGGACGTCCTGGCGCTCACCACCGAGAGCGACGCGGCGACCGACGGCGAGGCGACGTGGGACGCCTACGCGGACGCGCTGCCCGAGGACCACTCGCCGGTCGCGTCGGCGGCCGCGTCGATGGACGACCCGCACCTGTTCCTGCACACCGGCGGGTCGACGGGCGTCCCGAAGGAGACGGTCCTCACCCACGGCTCGATCCTCTGGAACTCGTTCAACACCATCACGGCGTGGGGACTGCGCCCCGAGGACGTGACGCCGATGACGTTCCCGATGTTCCACACCGGCGGCTGGAACGTGCTCACGGTCCCCCTCTTCCACCTCGGCGCGACGGTCGTCGTCGCCCGCGAGACCGACCCCGGTCGCCTGCTCCGGACCGTCGAGGCGGAGGGCGCGACCGTGCTCGTCGCGGTGCCAGCGGTCCTGCGGATGCTGTGCCGGCACGACGGCTGGGACGACGCCGACCTCTCGACGCTCCGGTTCGCCAAGAGCGGCGGCGGCCCCTGCCGGCAGTCCGTGATGGAGGCGTGGCGGTCTCGCGGCGTCGACCTCTCGCAGGGCTACGGCCTCACCGAGTGCGGTCCGAACAACTTCGCGATGCCCGACGGGTGGCCGGAGGAGAAGGCCGACAGCGTCGGCGTCCCCGCGATGCACGTCGACGCCCGCGTCGTCGACGACGACGGCACCGAACTCCCCGACGGCGAGATCGGCGAACTCGAACTCGCCTCCCCGCACGCCGCCGACCGCTACTGGCGGAACCCCGAGGAGACGCGGGAGACCTTCGGCGGCGTGGGCGACGCCGAGTGGGTCTCGACCGGCGACCTCGCGCGCCGCGACGCGGACGGGTACTACCACGTCGAGGGGCGCAAGAAGAACATGTTCGTCAGCGGCGGCGAGAACGTCTACCCCGCCGAGGTCGAGGACGCCGTCGCCGACCACCCGAAGGTCGATGAGGTCGTCGTGGTCGGCGTCCCCGACGAGAAGTGGGGCACCGTCGGCAAGGCGGTCGTCCGGGGCGACGGGTCGTTGACGCTCGACGAACTTGCCGCGTTCCTCGACGGCCGACTGGCGCGCTTCAAGCGCCCGCGCCACCTGGCGTTCGTCGACGAGATGCCGACGAGCGGGCCGTCGAAGATAGACCGCGAGGCGGTGAAAGCGGCGTTCGGCGAGGAGTGAGCGACCGCCGGGTCACAGTATCGAGTACGACGCCGCCACGGTCAGCGCGAGCGCGGCGAGCAGGCCGCCGAGCACGACGACCGTCACGGAGCGCGGTTCCGACCGGAGGTGCTGGTAGTAGCCCGCGACGACGGCGGCCTTGGCGAACGACAGGGCGAGTATCGCCGCGAAGGCCGTCCAGTACGCGATTCCCGCCGACTCCACGAGCACCTGCGCGGTCGCCATCACGAACAGCGCCACGTAAATCGCGGTGTACAGTTTCGTGCTGGTCATGGTTACAGGATGTAGAAGAGGGGGAAGAGGAACAGCCAGACGATGTCGACGAAGTGCCAGTACAGCCCGAAGTACTCCACCGGCCGCTCGTCGTCGAGGTACGCGCCGTTCCACGCGCGAACGAGGAGGTACAGCGATATCAGCAGGCCGACGACCACGTGCGCGCCGTGCAGCCCCGTCGTCAGGTAGAACGTTGAGGAGGCGACGTTCGTGCCCAGTTCCCAGCCGTGCGGGAACGCCTCGCTGTGGACGTGGAAGAGGTGCTGCCACTCCAGCGCCTTGTTGACGAGGAAGGCGACGCCGAGGCCGAACGTGGCCGCCAGCGCGGCGACGAGCCCCCGGCGGCTCTCCCGCTCGGCGGCGACCAGCGCGAGCACGACGGTGAAGCTACTCGTCAGCAGGAGGTAGGTGTTTATCAGTCCGGGGAGCGGGACGTGGGCCTCGGGGACGAGGGCGTGCCAGTCCCGCCAACCGTGCGCCACCCGGATGAAGACGTAGGAGCCGATGAAAGCGCCGAACAGCACCACGTCGGAGGCGAGGAATATCCACACGCCGAGTTTCCCGTTCTCGATGCCGTCGAACGGCCAGCTCTCGCCGAACGGGCCGGTCGGCCCCTCGAACCGCTCGCGGGCCATCCCGACGAGCGAGTAGCCGCCGAGACCGACGCCGAGCACGAGCGACGAGAGCGCGAGCAGGCCGCCGACGCCCGGCACCAGTTCGCCCCGTTCGAACCCCGAGAGACCGAGGAAGGTGAAGAACGCGGCGACGGAGATGGAGAACGGCCAGATGCTCGCGTGGTCCTCGCCGTGGTCGGCGCCGCCAGCGGTCTCGCCGTGCGCGACGACGCCGCCGTCGGAACGCCGTTCCGACGAGGTTCGCGTCGCTTCGCTCCGCTCACCACCGCCAGACTGTTGGTCTGACGAGGTTCGCGTCGCTTCGCTCCGCTCACCACCGCCAGACTGTTGGTCTGACGAGGTTCGCGTCGCTTCGCTCCGCTCACCACCGCCAGACTGTTGGTCTGACGAGGCTCGCGTCGCTTCGCTCCGCTCACCCCCGTCCGCCGCGCCGCGGCCGAACCGCAGCGACCCGCCGGAGAAACTGGGAGCGTCGGGGAAGTTCTCCAGCGGGGGCGGCGACGGCAGCGCCCACTCGGTCGTCGTCGAGTACGCCCAGGGGTTGTCGTCCGCCTGCTCGCCCGCGACGAGGCTCTTCGAGAGGTTGTAGAACATGACGAGGAAGGAGACGCCGAGGATGGCGGCCCCGACGGTTGCGAGACGGTGTTCGGTGACGAACGCGGAGTCGTAGAAGAAGTCCCGGCGGGGCGTCTCCCACGCGAGGAACATCGGGAAGTACAGCAGGTTGAAGCCGACGAAGTACAGCGCGAAGTGGACCTTCCCGAGCAGGCGGTCGTACATCTTGCCGGTCATCTTCGGGAACCAGTAGTAGAGACCGCCGACGAGCGCGGTGACGCCGCCGACCATCACGTAGTGGAAGTGGGCGACCACCCAGTAGGTGCCCCGGAACTCGTAGTCCAGGACGACGGCCCCGAGGAACACGCCGGTGATGCCGCCGAGGATGAACAGCATCAGCGCGCCGAACGAGAACAGGAACGGCGTCGTGAACTGGACCCGACCCTTGATGAGGGTGTAGATGAGCGCGAACACCATCAGGTCGAAGGGGAGGGAGATGCCGATGGTGGTCACCATGAACAGCGTCTTTATCTGGAGGTTGATGCCGGTGAGGAACATGTGGTGCATCCAGACCGTGAAGCTCTGGAGTGCGACGAGCACCATCGCGGCGATGAACCACTTCCGGCCGACGATGCGCCGTCCGGTGAACGTCTGGAACGTCTCGGCCATCACGCCCAGCGCCGGGAAGAAGACGATGTACACCTCGGGGTGGCCGAAGAACCAGAACAGGTGCGCCCAGAGGAGCGACCCGCCGGCCTTCGCCGTGAAGTAGGTCGTCCCGAGCAGGCGGTCGGACGAGAGGATGACGAGCGCGGCCAAAAGCGCCGCGAACGCGAAGAGCATCATCCAGACGGTGAGCAGGATGGTCCACGAGAAGAGCGGAAGCCGGCGGAGGGTGAGCCCCTCGGCGCGCATCCGGTGCATCGTCGTCAGGAAGTTCACTGACGACACCGTGACGGAGGCGACGAACAGTACGAGCGCCAGCACCGCCGTCGACGCGCCGATCTGTGGCGTGTAGACGGGGACGTTCAGCGGCGCGTACATCGTCCACCCGCCGGCGAAGGTGCCGCCCTGGAAGAACGAGGCGCCGAGCAGCAGTCCGGAGGCGAGGTAGAGCCAGTACGACAGCGCGTTCAGTCGCGGGAAGGCGAGGTCCTTCGCGCCGATCTGGAGCGGGACGACGTAGTTCGCGAACCCGAAGGCGAACGGCGAGAGGAACCAGAATATCATGATGAGGCCGTGGGCCGAGACGGTCTGGTTGTACGACATCGACGAGAGCAGGCCCGCGCCCGGCGACCAGAGCTGCAGGCGGACGAGCAGCGCGAGTACGCCGCCGAACGCGAGGAAGAACAGCGAGGTGACGACGTAGAGGATGCCGACGTCCTTGTGGTTCGTGGTGACCAGCCACCGCCGGACGGAACTCGTCGGCGGAAGTCCGTGCGCGTCCTCGCTCATGCTGCTCCCCCGCCGGTGACGGCCGCCGTCCGCGCCGCCGGCGAACGCGCGTTCGTCGCGGTGTCGTACGCGGACGCGTTCGCTGTGCCGTCGTTCGACGCGGACGCGTTCGTCTCACCGGCGTCGGTCGTCTCGTTCCCGGTGCTCTCGTACCACTCGCGGTACTCGTCGGGGGGCATCACGACCACCTCGGCGGTCATGTAGGAGTGGCCCGCGCCGCAGAGTTCGAAGCAGCGCGCCTCGTAGGTCCCCGTCTCGTTCGCGCGGAACCACGTGTCCGTGTACCGGCCCGGGATGGCGTCGGTCTTCACCCGTAGCTCGGGGACCCCGAACGTGTGGAACACGTCGTCGGAGGTGACGTGCAACCGGACCGACTGGTCCGCCGGAACTCGCAGTTTCGACGCGGTGTGGCCGTTCGGATACTCGAACTGCCAGCCGAACCGGAACCCGGTCACCTCGACTTCGACCGCCGCCTCGTCCTCGCCCGGCGAGTCGGCCTCGACGTACAGCAGCGTGCCGTACGTCCAGGCGACGAGCGAGACGACGATGACGGTGCTCAGACCGAACGAGAGGAAGAGCTTCCGGCCGCCACCGCTGCCGGAGGGGAGTTCGCCGAGCTTCGGCGGGTCGAACTCGTCGCTCCGCTCGCCCTCGCCGTCCCGGTACTTGACGGCGTTGTACAGCATGTAGGAGACGACGACGACGCCAACGAGCGTTCCGAGCACCAGGAAAACGTCGAATATCTGTTGGAAGACCGCCGTGCGAGTACCGCGAGGGACGATACCACCGCCCTTCCCGTGGAGGGGCGCAAGTGCGTCGAGGAGTCCCGGCATCGGACCACCTTTAACCTTAATGATTTTCCTAACACTTAGGTATTTCGGAGCGTTAGGTCGTCGTTGCACCCCGATTGGGCGACGGCTCGTCGCGTCCCCCGCGTTATTTGTACCCGCCCCGACAATCGCCGACGGATGTCGGCGGACCCGGAACCGGACGACGCTCGCCCGGACGACGGACGGGAGCGGCGCGGAACCGAACCGCGGGACGCCCCCGACACGCGCGACGAGTTGCTGGAGCGGGCCGCCGCCTACGCCCGGACGGTCGACCTCGACGTGGACCTCGCCGCGGTCGACTGGGAGATATCCGACCGGGCGAAGCGCCGCGCGGGGGCCTGCGTCTACGACCCCGACACCGGCCGGGTGACGATACGGCTGACCTGGGACGCCTACCGGGCGTTCGGCTGGGCGGAGTTCGCCGGAACCGTCCGTCACGAACTCGTCCACGCCTGGGAGTTCCAGCGCTTCGGCGACTCGGGACACGGCGACAGGTTCCGCCGGAAGGCGGCGGCGGTGGACGCGCCGCGTCACTGCCGGACGTTCGCCGAACCGCGTCTCAGACTCGACTGCACGGACTGCGCGTGGACGGCCGACCGCCACCGCGCCTCGAAGGCGGTCAGCCGGCCGTCGGAGCGCCGCTGTGGCGCCTGCGGGAGCCGATACCGCGTCGAACACGTCGCGACCGGACGGACGTGGCGCACCAGAGCGGGATATCTCGTCGCCCGCAGGCGACTCGGCGACGAGTGGTGAGCCCGGGCAGAGCAGACGTCCGGCGACGACGGGACGGCGATTCGGCTGGCGACCCGCGATGGTCATCAGACTTATCCAGTCTCGGCGGCAATCCTGACCCATGACAGAGAACAGAGACCTCGAATCGGCCTTCGACGACTTCGACGGCGAACTGCCCGACTCGGTCGACGAGGCCGCGGTCGAGCGCATGCGAGCGGTCGCGACGATCCTCGACGAGAGCGTCCGGATTCCGGGCACGGAGTTCAAGATCGGCGTCGACCCGCTTCTCGGCGCAATCCCGGTCGCCGGCGACGTGATAAGCGCGGGTCTCTCGCTGTACATCGTCGTCGAGTCGGCTCGGCTCGGCGTCACGTTCACGACGCTACTGCGGATGCTCGCCAACGTCGCCATCGACGTCGCGGGGGGCTCGGTGCCCTACGTCGGCGAACTCTTCGACGCCGTCTGGAAGGCCAACGTCCGCAACTTCGAACTCGCGATGGAGGAGCTCACGAAGCCCCCCGAGCGCCGCGGGTCCGACGACTTCGAGTCCCAGGACGTGGTCGAGATAGACGTCGAGTAACGACGTCAGCCGTCCGATTCCGCTCGCCCCGGGTCGTACTCGTCGAGCCACCCTCGCACGACCGACCGGAGCACCCCGGTCGTGCTGCCGAGGTTCAGTATCTGGTATCCGTTCGCAGCTTTCTCGTTCACGTCGTCCATGCCGAAGCCGAGTCCGCCCACCGGAACGCCCCGGTCGACGGCGGTCGCTCGAACCGTCTCGACCGCCTCCTGCACGTCCGGATGGTCCACGTCGCCGGGGTGGCCGAGCGAGACGGAGAGGTCGAGCGGTCCGACGAAGACGAACCCGAGGTCCGGTACGTCGAGGATGTCGTCGAGTTCGTCGACCGCCTGCCGGTTCTCGACCGTCACCCCGACGAGCACCGTCTCGTCTTCGCGGTCGACGTAGTCGTCCGCGAGCCCCCACCGGCTCGCCCGGGGGTTGGCGAGGCCGCGGTGTCCGTCCTCACCGTCGTACCGGAAGCGCGTGGCCCGGACCGCCTGCCGGACTTCGTCGGCCGTGCGGACGCGCGAGAGGAAGACGTTTCTCACCCCCGCGTCGAGCGCCTTGCGAACGAGGGCGGGGTCGGACGCCGGCAGCCGAACCAGCAGTTCGACCCCGACGAGTTCTCCCGCCCGAAGCAGTTCCTCCATCCGCTCGGCGTCCCACGGGCTCGGTCCGCCGTGCTCGAAGTCGAGCCAGACGAAGTCCACGCCCAGTTCGCCGAGCAACTCGACGACCGTCGGATCGTACGTGTCGTCGAGAACGCCGATTACCGTCTCGCCCTCGTCGAGTCGCTTCCCCAGACCGGTCGTTCGCCGTACGTCCCCCATGGGCCACCGTGCACCACGGGCGTCGATAAGCGTACTGGGCGTTCGAGTAGCGGGAGGACGCCCCGAGATGCGGCGACGCGACAGTCAGGTGTTCGACCGGAGGTCGTCCCCCGTGCGCTCTGGGTGTGCTCCGGCCGTCTCGCGGTCCGTTGCCGCGGCGTCGTCGTCCGCGTCGGCCGGAACGACGGCGTCGAGCGCGTCCGGGGCGTCGCGTCTGACGGCGACGGCGACGCCGGCGACCAGGCCCGCGACGGCCGCCAGCGCGGCCCCGTTCGTCGAGAGAGCGTTCGACCCGAGAAGCGTCCACGACAGTCCGGCGACGAACAGCACGGCACCGGCGCCGGCCAACCCCTCGTTCAGCGACCGGTCGCGTATCGATCGCCCGACGAGCCAGGTCAGAACCGCGCTCGCTATCGCTTCGAGGGCGAACACCACGAGGAACGTCCCGGCGAGGCGCGCGACCACGGAGGCCTCCGGCAGGTCCGCCGCGAACGCGACCCGCCCGGCGAGCGGGCCGACCGGGCCGGCGAACGAGTCGACGACGCCGACGAACGCGCGGAGCGCCGCCGCGAGCGAGTCGTCGAGGACGGCCAGAGCGCGTCCGAGAAGCGAAACTGCCGCGTCGAGCAGTGCGGCCGCGAGTCGCCCCCAGCGCTCGTCGCCGGTCGCCCGGGAGACGACGGCGAGCGCGACGACCGGGACGCCGAGGGTCACGACGACGGACCTCGCGACGGAGTACGCGACGCCGCGTCGGCGGAGGCTCCGGAGCAGGACCGCGACCCCGGCGAGCAGGGGAACGAGGGCGAACGGCGCGTCGCTGACGACGGCGCTGGTGGCTTCGAACATCGCTCGGAATCGTTCCTCTAACTGTCCGAGAGGGTGGAGAAGGTTTCGACTCCGGGCGAGTTCGTTACCGAACCTCTGGGACGGTCACTGGACACGCCACCACCCTCGCGCCGACCGAGTTAGAATATCTGTCGCGGGACGAACACGAGGAGGCCGAGAGCGAGGAAACCGATTCCCCAGTAGAACGACGGGTATGGGAGGACAGTGAGCGCGAGCGTGAGAATTCCCGAGGTGATGAGCGACCAGCCCACCGTAGTGCGATATGTCACGGTGATACCTCTCTCGCCCGTCCGTTTGAAGGCGCTGGCCACTCGACCCGAGAACCGTTCAGTCGGGTTCGTAGACGAGGACGGTGTCGGTGCTTCGGACGACGACGAGGTACTCGTCGACGGTGAACCGGACTTCGACGTGGCTTCGCTTCTCCGGACTCGCCTCGACCATGTCGTCGAGAGCGTCCGTCTCGAGGTGTTCGTAGAGCGTGAGCGTCGTCTGGCCGGACATCGACTCGTCGACGTCGGCCAGAACGTCGACGACGCAGAGACTCGGCTTCTGTGCCGAGTCCATCGTGGACGATGCTGCGAGTCGGTACCGGTCTGTTACGCTGGACGAGGACTGACCCGCGTCGCTTCCGAACCAGTCGGCAGTCTCGACGGCCATGGTCGCCATTGGCCACCCAGACCCTTGAGTAACGGCCCTTTACGGGCGGCCAAGCCGACGCTGGAGAGTCATGACAGCCAATATATAACTATTAATATATTAATATATATTTATACTGCGGGAGTGATGTTCCACGCCCGGCCGCAGTCGCGACCACCGGGTCGCCGTCGACCGCGCGAGGGCTATTCCGACGTCGCGTTCACTTCCTTCCGTCCGGTGAACGTCTCCGGGTCGAGCCGGAAGTTACGGAACGTGAGTTCCTCCGGCGGTCGGTCGAACACGTCGACGAGCGGTATGTGGACGGCCCACATTCCCTGGACGGCGACCGACTCGTACGGTGCGTCCGTCACCTCCTCGAGTTCGCCGGTCGCGACGATGCTCCGCCAACCGTCGTCCGTCTCGTCGAACGTGACGAACGCTATCGGGCGGTCTACGACGGTCTCCTTGTTGCTGTCGGGCGGGAACGAGAGGCGGAAGTAGAAGTCACCGACGCCCTCGTGATACCCGTACGATACCGGTATCGTGAACGGCGGTTCGCCGGTCTCCGTCGCGAACGAGATGACACCTGTCCCACCGTTCCCCAGGAACGCGTCCCGTTCTGCCTCGCTCATCTGTACCCAACGAAGGGACCCCATGGTGAACGAGACGTCTCGGTCACGGAAAAGGGCATGTTCACATCCGTCAGTGGCGTTCGGCCGCTGATGGAGGTTCGCTTCCGCGCTGGTTCAACCGCTTTCGAAGCACAACGAGTCGGCGGAAACGCTCCGGCGGGGGATGGAAGCGAGTCGGCGTTCGACCGGGCTCGCGTCAGTCGTCCGATATCGCGGCGTCCACGTCGTCCGCACCGGCGGGACCGGGCGTCCCGCGGACGTCGCCGTCGCGCCACGTCCCGCGGCCGAACCAGAGCCACGCGATGACGGCACCGGCGACGTTCGAGACGGCGAACGCTATCCAGATACCGCGCACGCCGAAGAGATACTGCGAGGCGACCCAGGCGACCGGCAGTCGGATGCCGGCGAGCGTGACGATGGAGATGGCCGCCGCGACGAGCGTCTTGCCCGCGCCGCGGAAGCCGCCGGTGAACGCCCGCATAATGCCGATGAAGCCGAACGAGAGCGCGACGTACCGGAGGAAGACGCTCCCCACTTCGAGCACGTCGGCGTCGTCGGTGAACACGCCGACGATGGGCGAGGGGAAGAGGAATATGAGGAGGCCGACGGCCGCGAGGATGACGAACAGCGCCTTCGCGGCGAGGTAGTTCGCCTCGGCGGCGCGGTCGTAGTCGCCCGCGCCGATATTCTGTCCGGTCATCGTTTCGACCCCGCGGGCGACGGCGATGGCCGGCAGGAAGATGACCGAGAAGACGCGCGTGCCGATGCCGAACGCGGCGACGACGGTCGTCGGGAACAGCCCGACGATTATCATGAGCAGGTTGATGGAGAGCGCTCGCCCGGTCCCCTCGACGCTCGCGGGGACGCCGATGCGGAGTATCTTCCGCAGATAGGCGAGGTCCGGCACCATGTCCCGGGGGCGAATCTGGATACCGCGACGACCGGAGAGCATGATGGCGACGCCGACGACCATCGCGAGCGCGCGGGAGATGACCGTCGCGATGGCCGCGCCCTCGATGCCGAGTTCCGGGAAGGCGACGGTGCCGACGGCGGGGGCGTTGCGGACGACGGTCCAGCCGTTGATGAGGAAGGGGTCGAGGACGACGTTGACGACGACCGTCCCGAACATGACGAACATCGGCGTGAGGGTGTCGCCGGCCCCGCGCATGAGCGAGATGAAGACGAAGAAGCCGAACATGAAGGGGAGTCCCAGCGCTATCACCTGCATGTAGGCCGTCGCGCCGGGAAGCACGTCGGGGGACGCGCCGAGGAACGCGAGGAACGGTCGGACGAACGGGTAGCCGAGCGCGCCGAGCAGGACGGAGCCGAGGAACGCGAACGTCACGGTCTGGGAGGCGGCGTACTCCGCCTGCTCCGTCTCGCCCGCGCCGGTGTGCTGGGCGACGAGGACGCTCCCCGCCACCGAGAGCCCCATTCCGAGCGAGATGAGGAGGAACACCATCGGGAACCCGAAGGAGATGGCCGCCAGCGCCTCCGTCGAGTACTGGCCCAGCCAGAAGGTGTCCGCGAGGTTGTAGGCCGTCTGCAGCAGGTTCGTGATGACGATGGGGAGGGAGAGATAGAACAGGGGCCTGGCGATGCCCCCCTCGGTGAGGTCGAGTTCCTCCTGGCCCTTGAAGAGGCTCACGCTACCATCTCCGGCGTCGGGTCGAGCGTCCGGTCGAGGTAGCTCTCGACCAACCGCCGCGTCTCGCTGGGGTCCTCGCCGAGCGCGACTTCGCGAGTGTGAGCGCCGTTGATGGCGGTCACGACGAAGCGAGCGACGTCGTCGGGGTCGGCGTCGTCGAAGTCGCTGGCCGCGACGCCGTCCCGGACCGCGTCCGCGACGGTCTCGCGCATGCGCTCGTCCATCGCGGCCAGTCGCTCGCGGTAGGCGTCGTGGTAGGGAGCCTGGGCCTTGATCTCGAGGAGAGCGACGGGGAAGTCGCCGCGGTCGTCCTCTGTCGGGCCGAAGACGGCCTCCAGGAACGTCTGGAGGCGGTCGCGGGGGTCGGCCGTCTCGCTCGCCAGTCGGTCCTCGAAGTCGTCGAGGATGTGTTCGAGGAACGCCTGCAGCAACTTCTCCTTCGTGTCGTAGTGGTAGTGGAGGGCCGCCTTGGACTTCGAGGACTCGTCGGCGATGTCCTGCATCGTCAGGTCGGCGAAGCCGTGGTCACAGAGGGCACGGTACGTCGCCGCCATGATCTCGTCAGACGTCTCTTCGTCCATTCGTTACAGTGACTGACTAACTGGTCAGTCAAGAGTCTTCGGGTTCCGGCCACCTCGGCGTTCCACGCTCGCGTCGGAAGCCGCCGGCGGGCCGGGGGTTAGAACAGGAGGAACGCGGCCACGACGACGGCGGAGACGTAGACCGTGAGTCCGACGGCGTACCGCAGGAAGGTCCGCCAGTCGAAGCCGCGCACGCCGAGCACGCCCAGGAAGAGGAAGCTCAGCCAGACGTTCGACACGCCGGCGCCGGCCATCACCGCAACCACGAGGCCGTCGACGTTGGCGGCGGTCGCCGTGGCGCTCGGTCCGAGCAGCAGCCAGAGGGAACCGGGGTCGGGGACGAACACGCCGAGGACGAGGGCCGCCGCGTAGCTCGCTATCCGCGGGAATCCGGTCGACGCGAGCGCGTCGCCGACGGCTCCGGCGAGTCCGCTCTCGGTGAGGAGCGCGTAGACGCTCCCGTAGAGGAGGAACGGAACGAGGAGATGTTCGACCCACCGGGTCGAGTCAGACACCTTCTCGACGAACGCGAGCGGCCGACGCTGGACGAGCAGGCCGACCACCAGCAGCGCGAAGAGGACGCCGAGCATGGCGCGGTGGGCGCCGAGCGCCCACTGCCAGGCGATGGACACGACGCCGATAGCGCCGACGACGGCGGTGAGCCACGTCGACTGCTCGAGACGGTCGGCCGGTACCGGCTCACCGTCGATGTCGGGAGCGTAGTGGTCGAGCGTCTCGCGGACGGACGACTCGACGACGAGGTCGGACTCGTCGACGGGAGTGACGTCCTCGTCGGGGGCGAGCGCGGCCAGCGCCGGCGGCAGGGTCACGACGAGCACGCCGACGACGAACAGGTTCGCCGGGTGGAAGACGACCGTACCGAGCGGCACGACTCCGGCACCGTCGAGGAGGACGTTGATCGTGCCAGACGGGTCGGCCATCACGAGCGCGCCCGGGCTTGTCGCTCCCAGGGTGGCGGTGACCAGTGAGAGGAGCGCGGCGACTAGCACGAGCGGATAGTGGACGTCGACGCCGCGGTCGGCGGCGCGCCGGCAGAGCGACTGGCCGACCAGGACGGCGCCGACGAACCCGAGCGCCCAGTTCACCCAGCCGAAGACGAGCGCGAGCAGCGCGGTACCGGCGACGATGGCGCGCTGGCTCGTCGGTACCCGCGCGGCGAGCCGATCGAAGGCCGCTCCCACCGGCCGGGACTCGACGACAGTCGCGGAGAGCACCCACCAGAGGACGAGCGCCATCTGCACGGAAAGGACCCGGGTAAAGCCGGTCGAGAACAGTTCGAGCTGGACGAGGGCGTCGAGCCGCGGCGTCGTCGCCAGCAGGGCGAGGACGCCGAGCACCACCGCGAGGGCGAGCGACTCGGGGTAGTACGCGCCAAGGTGGGGGACGAACCCCGACGGCTCGCGGTCGGCGTCCGACTGGTGGTCGGTCGCCATCAGAGCATCACCCCCATGAGGAGCGTCCCGACGGAGAGGACGAGACCGCTGAACACGAACAGGACGGCCGTGTACCCCATCATGTCGCGGATGGAGAGGCCGGCGATGCCGAGGACCGGAATCGCCCAGAACGGCTGGATCATGTTCGTCCACTGGTCGCCCATGCCGAACGCGACGACGAGCAGGTTCATCTCGGCGCCGGGAATCTGCTGGGTGGCGTTCACCATCACCTGTCCGGTGACGACCCACTGGCCTCCCCCGGAGGGGACAAAGAAGTTGACGATGCCGGCGGCGAGAAACGCGAAGAAGTACCAGGTGGTTTCGGTGGCGTACTGGGCGAAGGTCTGGGCGATGAGTTCGGCCAGCCCCGACCACGCCATGATTCCCATGATGCCGCCGTAGAGCTGGAACTGGACCAGTATCTGGCTCGCGCCTTCGACGGCCTCCTTCAGCACGTCGACGTAACTGCGGAGCGTCACGTGGAAGAGCAGTCCCAGCGCGAACAGCGCCGCGATGAACGTGTTCAGGGTGAACACCTGCATGAACGGGTTCGTCGTGAAGAGGTACGCGAGGTAGCCGCCGACGAGCAGTCCCGTTCCCGCGCCGAGAAGCGGCGTTCCGAGGAGACGCTCTTTCACCGCGCTCGTCCGGTCGTGGTTCGTTCGCTCGGCGAACCCGCCGTCGGCCATCGGCGTTCCCGCGTTCTCGAGGCGCGACCGCGGGACGGTGATGATGTCCTCGCGGTCGTCGGGCGACATCATCGGCATCACGAGTACCGTCGTCAGGGCGACGGCGGCGACGATCAGCAGGTTCGCCGGATGGAAGATGGTCTGGGACACGGGGACGACGCCCATCTCGGACGCGAGGAAGTGGCCCTCGGTCGCGACGAGCAACGGCGCGGCCGCGGAGAGACCCTGGTGCCACGGGAGCAGACCGGCGTAGCCGGCCGCCACGAGGAGGGGATAGTGAACGTCGACGCCCTTCTTGTCCATCTCGATGCCGAGATCCCGGGCGAAGATGGCACTGCCGATGAGGACGACGCCCCAGTGGAAGAGGCCGAGCAACTGGCCCACGACCGCAGTGGCGAAGATGGCCTGCGACTGCGTCTCGGGGACGTCGGCGATACGGCCGAGCACGCGCTTCACCGGCGGCGAATCGGCGAGTGCCCATCCCGTTATCAGCGCCAGCGAGGACTGCATCGAGAACTTGAGCACGAACCAGAACCCGTCCGACCAGTGGCGCGCGACGTCGGCCGGTCCCTTCGGGGTCAGCCCGACGGCGAGCAGCATCGTCGCCAGCGTCAACAGCAACGCGAAGATGAACGCGTCGGGGAGATATCGTTTGACGACTCGACTCATCGCGTCGCCCAACCTGGTGAAGAACCGCGAAACGGCGGTTTCGCTCTCGACCGACATTAGTACAACTCGTGGTTCGCAGTTTGCTCACGCGAGATGGAAAAGCGCAGGGGCCGCGGACGACGAGAGGCGTCGACACGGTCTCCCTCTGCTCGCGAGCGCAGTCTGGGCGAGACGGATCAGTCGAACCGACCGACGCCGAACCGAGACGGGATTTCGGGGGCGTCGCCCGCGACGGCCCGCGCGACCAGTTTCCCGGAGTAGGGGCCGAGTTGCAGACCGGTCGCGCCGTGGCCGGTCGCGACGTACGCCCCCTCGACGCCGGGAACCCCGCCGAGGATGGGAAGCCGGTCCTCGGAGACGGGACGCAACCCGACGCGGATCTCCTCGACGGCGGCGTCGGCCAGTCCGGGCGCGACGCGGAGACACTCGTCCAGGACCTCGCGGACCCCGCCGGCAGTGGTGTGCGGTGCGAACCCGGCCCCCGTCTCGCGGGTGGCACCGGCGGCGACGCGGCCGTCGGGCCACGGCACGAGGTAGTGCTCGTGGAACGCGCTCACGATAGGCCACTCGCCGGCGTCGGACGCGCGGTCCCCGTCCACGTCGAGGTCGAGGTGTGCGATCTGGCCGCGCTGTGGTTCGACCGGGAGCCGGACGCCGAGCTGGTCGCCGAACGCCCGAGACCAGGCCCCGCCGGCGACGACGACGCTCGCGGTTTCGACCGTCGTCCCGTCCGCGACGACGCCCGTTATCGCTCCGTCGTCGATCCGGAGTCGTTCGGCGGTGGCGCGTTCCACGGTCAACCCGTGGGCAGTCCCCGCTCGGCGGAGGGCGGCAGCGAGCTTCTTCCCGTCGACGCGGGCGGCGTCCTCGTAGTAGGCCGCGCGTTCGACGTCCGCGAGCGGCGGGAATCGTGCTCGGGCGTCGGCCGGCGATATCACGGCGTACGACCCTGGTTCCGGTCGGTTCATCGTCGACTGGCGCGTCTCGACTCGCTCCACTGCGTCGTCGAACGCGTCGACCTCGGCGTCGTCGACGGCGACGCTCAACAGGCCACATCGGTCGTAGCCGGGGTCGCCGTCCTGTTTGTCGACCAGCGCGTCGACGAGCGCCGGGTAGTAGTCGACGGCCTCGGTCGCGAACGCGAACCACGCGTCCGACCCGGTTCGACTGCTCGTCGCCGGGGAGAGGATGCCCGCGCCGGCGTCGGTCGCACGGCCCTCGTCCGCCCGGTCGACCAGCAGCGTCTCGACGCCGTCGCGCGCCAGGTGGTACGCGACCGACGACCCCACGATACCGCCGCCGACGACGACTGTCTCGTACATCTACTTGGGTCGTCGTAGCCGCGGGAGACCCATAGTTCCACGGTCGGGCGTCCGGACCGGCGGGGGTCGATCGCGTCCCGAGCGCCGCACGCCCCTCGGATTCGCCGAGAGCGGCGTTCCGGGCCGACGTCTCCCCGTTCGCGAGGTTAGGATTCGATACCGACCCGGGCGGTTTCGCCTACACCGGCCGTTCGCCTTCGGTGAACGTATTCGGTGTCCAACTCGAACGCACCGGCGAGCCAGAGCTGAGAAGGCCGCTTCCGACCGCTGACATCGCCATTTCCACGGTCGTTCACTGTCGGTGAACGTCGTTATTCGGTCGTGACCTGCTCGACCGTGAGGCTGTTCGCGGCGCTGAGAACGAGCCCCGGCATGTCCTCTTCGAGGCGTTTGCCGCTCATGCCGGGAGACTCCCCGGAGACGGTTACCGCGCCGACGGCGTGTCCGTCGTCGGTCACGATAGGGGCTGCGACGGCGCGCCTGTCGGTGGCGAGTTCGCCCCGGTCGAACGCCAGGCCCTGGTCGCGGACGGTCTGAAGTTCCCGGGTCAGCGCCGGGCGGTTCGCTATCGTCCGGTCGGTCGGTTCGGCCAGTTCGTCGTCGAGGAGGGCGTCGACCGCCCCCCGCGGACGGTGGGCCAGGATGGCTTTCCCCGCCGCACAGGCGTGGACGGGGACGCGGCTCCCGTCCCGGAGAGCCGAGTCCGCACCGTCGCCCGCCCGGTAGAGGAAGACGGCTTCCCCGCCCTCTTCGACGACGAGGCTCGCCGCCTCGCCGCTAGCGTTCGCGAGACGCTCTATCTCCGGGCGGGCAACGTGATACAGCGTGTCGTCATCTCGGACCTGCGTGCCGAGTTCGAGGAATCGCAGTCCGAGACGGTACCGTCCGTCCTGCCGGACGACGTACCCGAGCCGTTCGAGCGTCGCGAGGTGGTTGTGGACGCTACCTTTCGAGTAGCCGAGACGGTCGGCGAGCTCGGTGACGCCCGCCTGGTCGAGCGTCGCGAGCGCTTCGATGACTTCGAACGTCGTCGCGGTCGCGCCGACGGGATACTCAGCCATACCACGCGGATGAACCCCCAGATACTAAAATATCGTTCACCGACGCTGAACAGACTGTCGCCATAGTTCATTACAGTTGCTCTCCGCCGCCACCAACTGTGATTCGACTCGTTCCGCCACAGAACACCTCTTACGTTAGATTTCGTTCGAGGGCTCGACGGAGAGCCGGCGAGACGCGAGACGTTCGTTCATCGTCGGTGAACAGGGGTGTATTTCCGACCCTCTTCGCCGCTTCTTTACTTTCCCTTAAATATCTCGGTTAAATTGGTAGCAGACTACTAATTCTCACAAATTTCCCTATCTGACCCAAAGAACTAAGTCTCCCAGCTTGTTGTTCTACGGTATCTCGCATCATGACGGGTGACAGACACGGTACGAACCGACGAAACGTGCTGAAGAGCGCCGGTGCGGCGGGCGCAGCGGCCCTGGCGGGTTGCATCGGTGGTGGTGGTGGCGGCAGCGGTGGCAAACAGAAGAAAGCCGACTCCATCACCGCCTGGAGCTGGGACGTGGCGGCGAAGTCCCTCGAGATAACCGCCAAATCCTACGAGAACAACCGCGACGGGACCGTCAACGTCAAACAGATCGGTCGCTCCGACATGAAGGACAAGTACAAGTCCAAGCTCCTCGCGGGGACCGGAGCGCCCGCCGTCGCAACGATGGAGAGCGTCGACGCGGCGGCCTGGGTGGACACGAACGGACTCCGGGACGTCTCCCAGTGGCTGAAAAAGGACGTCAGGAAGAAGTTCGTCTCCGGCAAGTGGGGACCGCTGTCGAAAGACGGGAAGACCTACGCGCTACCGTGGGACATCGGCCCCGTCGGAACGTTCTATCGCAAGGACGTCCTCGACGAACACGGCGTGAACTTGGACGGCGTCGAGACCTGGGGACAGTTCATCGAGGAGGGCAAGAAGCTCCCCGACGACGTCGCGATGGTCAACATCCCGTCGAACGACTACGACGGTCTCTGGCGGATGCAGTACCGTCAGCTCGGCGGACAGCCGTTCGCGAAGGACGGCAAGATAGCGTTCGACAACGAGAAGAGCGTGCGCGTGGCGCGCAACTTAAAGCGCCTGCGCGACGCCGGCATCACCGACAACAAGGCGTCGTGGTCGAGCGCGTGGTTCTCCGCGTTCAAGAACGGGTCCATCGCTTCGCTCAGCGCCGGCGCGTGGATGGAGGGCACCCTGAAGTCGGAGTTGCCGGACACGTCCGGCAAGTGGCGCGTCATGAAACCGCCGGCCTTCGAGAAGGGCGGTCGCCGCGCGACCAACTGGGGCGGGTCGAACCTCGTCATCGCCGACCAGGTCAGCGACGCGAAGGCCAACCGCGCCTGGGACTACATGAAGTACTCGCTCGCGAGCAAGAAGCGACAGGTCAAGATGTACAGGGAGTACGGCATCTTCCCCGCGTACAAGCCGGCCTACGAGAGCGACGCCTTCGACGCCGGCCACGAGTTCCTGGGCGGACAGAGCGCCGGTCGCATGTTCGCCAACCTCGCGCCGAACATCCAGCCGTACCGCTACACGACCGACACGCCGGAGGTCACGAAAGCCATCAACACTCACTTCAAGAGCATGATGGGCGGGAAGCTCTCGCCGAAGAAAGCCGTCGAGAAGGCGGCGAAACAGGTAGCCGACCGCACCGACCGCGAGATAGCCTGAGACCGCCCTTACGACACTATCTCTATGTCTCAAACGGACGAAACAGCGGGCACGCGGGTGACGCCCTACCGGGACGAGTTGGTGGACAGATTCAGGTGGAGGCGCCAGCGTCTCACCGAGCGCCTGCCGGAGCTCAGGGGAGCGCCGTACGTCTTTCTCCTGCCCTTCTTCGTGCTGTTCGCGGTGTTCCTCGCGTTCCCCATCATCTACACCGTCTACCTCTCGTTCTTCCAGTTCGAGGGCGTCGGCGGGACGGTGCTCTTTACGATTCCCGGCATCGGCATGCAGATAACGTCGATTTCGAACCTCGAGTTCGTCGGGCTGGCGAACTACGCGCGACTCCTCGGCGACGGCCAGTTCCACCAGGCGATGTACAACACCGTGTTCATCCTGCTCGTGCAGGTGCCGCTGATGATAGCCATCGCCCTCTCGCTCGCCCTGGCGCTCGACGCCTCGTTCGTCAAGCTCAGGGGCGTCTTCCGGACCACGCTCGCGCTTCCGGTCTCGGCGAACCTCGTCGCGTACGCGACCGTCTTCGTCCTGCTCATGCAGCAGCACGGGCTGGTGAACTACGCGCTCGGTCTCGTGGGAATCGGTCCGATTCCGTGGTTCCAGAGCGAGTTCTGGTCGCGGATGACCGTCGTCGGTGCCGTCACCTGGCGGTGGACCGGCTACAACATGATAATCCTGCTCGCTGGACTCCAGAACGTCCCGGAGCAGCTGTACGAGGCCGCCGAAATCGACGGGGCGAACCGGTTCGAGAAGTTCCGGTACGTGACGCTCCCGCAGCTCAAGCCCGTGCTGCTGTTCGTCGCGGTCACCTCGACCATCGGGACGTTCAAGCTGTTCTCCGAGCCGCTCATCGTGAGCGAGGCGGGCGCGTCGGCCGAAGCGACGCGCACCATCGTCCAGTACATCTACGAGATGGCGTTCGTCCAGTTCCAGCTCGGGTACGCGAGCGCGCTGACCTGGGTGCTCATCGCCGTCGTGAGCACCCTCTCGATATTCCAGATCAAGGCCGTCGGCGACGGAGGTGGTGACGATGCGTGACCACCAGCGCGAGTTCGGATGGAAGCTCGTCACGTACGCGTTCCTGCTCGTGGCGGTGCTCGTCACCATCGTCCCGCTGTACTGGATCGTCGTCGCGGCGACGCTCGAAGAGCAGGCGTTCCTCGCGGCCGCGAGCGACCCCCGGGTCGTCCCCGGGTCCGTCACCCAGTTCATGGAGAACTTCCGAGCGCTCCAGCAGCGCTCCGCCACGGAGTTCCTCGGGTACGAGTTCGGGTTCGTCGCCGCCGTCGGCAACAGCATCCTCGTGGGGGCGGTGTACACGCTCCTGTCGCTGCTCCTGTGCTCGATGGGCGGGTTCGCCTTCGCGAAGTACGAGTTCGAGTACAAAGAGCCCATCTTCTACACCATCCTGGCGACGCTCGTCCTCCCCATCCAGTTGCTGGTCATCCCGCTGTTCCTGCTTATGTCGCGGTTCGACATGACGAACACCTACTGGGCCATCATCCTGCCGTGGGCGGCGAACCCCCTCGGCATCTTCCTCATGCGACAGAACATGCGGTCGATTCCGGACGCCCTGCTCGAGTCCGCGCGCATGGACGGGGCGACGGAGTTCCAGGTGTTCTACCGGGTGGCGCTGCCGACGATGAAGTCGTCGCTGGCGGCGCTCGCCATCGTCCTCTTTCTCTTCCAGTGGAACCTCTTCCTGTTCCCGCTGGTCATCCTGAGCCAGGACAAGTACACGATTCCGGTCGCCATCAGCGACCTCGTCGGCGCACAGCGCGTCTACTACGACCAGATCATGGTCGCCGCGGGACTCTCTATCGTGCCGATATTCCTGCTCTTCCTCTTCCTCCAGAAGTACTTCGTCAGCGGCATCCTCGCCGGTTCGGTCAAGGAGTGATACTACATGGCAGAAATCAACATCGACGACCTACGGAAAGAGTTCGAACTCGACGACGGTAGCATTCTCACCGCCGTGAACGACGTCGACCTCACGGTCGAGGACGGAGAGTTTCTCGTCCTCGTCGGCCCGTCGGGGTGCGGGAAGACGACGACGCTTCGCTGCGTCGCCGGCCTCGAAGAGGTCACGAGCGGACGCATCCTGTTCGACGACGACGACGTGACCGACCGCAGGGCGCGCGACAGGGACGTCGCGATGGTGTTCCAGAACTACGCGCTCTACCCGCACATGAACGTCCGCAAGAACATCGGCTTCGGCCTGAAGCTGTCCTCGAAGCGCACGTCGGCCGACATCCGCGAGCGCGTCGAGTCGACCGCCGAGATGCTCGGCATCTCGGACCTCCTCGACAAGCGCCCGCGCGACCTCTCCGGCGGCCAGCAACAGCGCGTCGCGCTCGGCCGCGCCATCATCCGCGAACCGGAGGTGTTCCTGATGGACGAACCGCTGTCGAACCTCGACGCCAAACTCCGGTCGCAGATGCGGACAGAGTTACAGGAACTCCAGCACGACCTCGACGTGACGACGATGTACGTCACGCACGACCAGACGGAAGCGATGGCGATGGGGGACCGCATCGCGGTGATGAACGACGGCGAACTCCAGCAGGTCGGTACCGCCGAGGAGGTGTACGCCTCCCCGACCAACGAGTTCGTCGTGAACTTCATCGGCTCGCCGAGCATCAACCTCTTCACCGCCGACGTCTCCGGCGGGACGCTCCGCGGTCCCGGAGACTTCGAGTACCGACTCGACGACCCATCGTGGGTCGACAGGTACGACCGCGTTCGCGTCGGCGTCCGACCGGAGGACATCCGGCTCGTCGAATCCGGCGGCAACGCCGCCGAAGCGTCCGTCGTCGAGCCGATGGGGAACGAGAACTTCCTCTACGCGACGCTCGGCGACCGCGAGTTGACGGCGCGCATCGAGAGCGGACTCCGTCCGACGACCGGCCAGACGGTCCGTTTCACCTTCGACGAGGACGCGCTGTACCTCTTCGACCCGGAGACGGGGGAGGCGCTGAAGACGAAGACGGCCGACGTGAGCGCGACAGTGGGAGACTACGCCCGCACGGAGGGTGAGTCGGCGTGACCGACCGTATCGTCGACTACGACCTCTACGAGGTCCCGCCGCGCTGGCTGTTCCTCCGTCTGGAGACGAGCGACGGCCTCGTCGGCTGGGGCGAACCGGTCGTCGAGGGCCGGGCGCACACCGTCCGCGCCGCCGTCGAAGAACTGCTCGACACGTACCTGCTCGGGAAGCCCCCCGGTCGAATCGAGGACCACTGGCAGACGATGTACCGGGGCGGCTTCTACCGCGGCGGCCCCGTCCTCATGTCGGCCATCGCCGGCATCGACCAGGCGCTCTGGGACATCAAGGGCAAGCGCTTCGACGCACCCGTCTACGAACTGCTCGGCGGGCAGGCCCGCAACCGCATCCGCGTCTACCAGTGGGTCGGCGGCGACCGCCCCGAGAACGTCGCCGAGGCCGCCCGCGAGAAGGTCGACGAGGGGTTCACGGCGCTGAAGATGAACGCCACGGCCGAACTGCGGCGCATCGACTCCCCCGCGGCCGTCGACGAGGCCGTGGCCCGGCTGGCGGCGGTCCGCGACGCGGTCGACGACGACGTCGACGTGGGCGTGGACTTCCACGGCCGCGTCTCGAAGCCCATGGCCAAGCGACTCGCGAAGGCGCTGGAACCGCACGAGCCGATGTTCATCGAGGAGCCGGTCCTGCCGGAGCACAACGACGTGCTGCCCGAGATCGCCAGCCACACGACCATCCCCATCGCCACCGGCGAGCGCATGTTCAGTCGGTGGGACTTCAAGCAGGTCTTCGAGGACGGGAGCGTGGACGTCATCCAGCCGGACCTGAGTCACGCCGGCGGCATCACCGAGGTGAAGAAGATAGCCGACATGGCCGAGACGTACGACGTGGCGATGGCGCCGCACTGTCCGCTCGGCCCCATCGCGCTGGCGTCCTGCATCCAGGTCGACGCCGTGGCACCGAACGCTCTCATCCAGGAGCAGAGCCTCGACATCCACTACAACGAGACGAGCGACGTCCTCGACTACCTCGCCGACGCCTCGGTGTTCGAGTACCGCGACGGCTACGTCGACCTGCCCGACGGGCCCGGCCTCGGCATCGACGTCGACGAGCGACACGTCCAGGCGAAGGCGGGCGACGTCGACTGGCACAATCCCGTCTGGCGACACGAGGACGGCAGCGTCGCGGAGTGGTGACCGTGTCGGAACGCCCACCCGCGAACGCCGACGACGGCGGCATTCGTCGGTTCGAGGACGACGCGCCGCCGGACCGCCGCGAACGACGGGCGGAGGGCGAGGACCGATGACCGTCCGCGTTACGGGCGGCGACACGGCGGTCGAGTACCGACCGGCCGAGCGCCGCCTCGTCGTCGAGCGGGACGGCGAGACGCTGCTGGACGGACGCCTGGACCTCGACGTCGGGAGCGAGACGCTGCCGGCGACCGGGGAGGCGACCGTCGACGCGTCGGACGGGACCGCCTGCGCGGTCCACGAGAGCGCGTGGGAGACGACGGTCGACCTCGACGCGGGCGACGGTCACGTCGACGTGCGCGTGTCGCTGCGCGCTCCCCGCGACGGCGCGGCCGTCCTCGGCGACCTGCGGCCGCTGGCGGACGCGACGGCGCCGACGCACGGACCCCGCGCCCGCCGCTACCGGCACGGGTACCAGTCCTGGACGCCGACGGCGACGCTCCCCGTCGGCGACCGCTTCCCGCCGGAGGAGAACGAACCGCAGATGCGCGACCTGACCGCCCCCCGGGGTGCCTCCCACGGCGTGACGGCGCTGCTGGGCGAGGACCGTCCGCTCACGCTGGGGTTCCTCGACCACTCGCGGTTCGTCTCGCGGTTCGACGTCGCCCACGACGAGGACGGCGTCCGCCGGGTCGACGCCGTCTGTCCCGGCGACGAGACGGCCGTCGACGGCGGAGAACGCGTCGTCCTGCCGGCGCTGCGAATCGACGCCACGCGAGACCCGGGAGACGCGCTGGACGGCCTCGCGGCGGCGACCGCCGAGCGGATGGACGCCCGGGTGCCCGACGACGCGCCGACGGGCTGGTGCTCGTGGTACCACTACTTCACCGACGTCACGGCGGACGACGTCCGGGAGACCGTCGACGCGCTCGACGACTGGGACGTGCCGCTGGACGTCGTCCAGTTGGACGACGGCTATCAGACCGCCTTCGGCGACTGGCGAACGCTCGCGGACGGGTTCGACGACGTCGCGGCGCTCGTCGAGGACGTCCGGGAAGCGGGCCACACGCCGGGGCTCTGGCTGGCGCCGTTCTACGTCCAGTCGGACGCGACGCTCGCCGCCGACCACCCCGAGTGGCTGGTGACCGACGACGGCGACCCGGTCGACGCCGGGCCGCGCCACGGGCCGATGTACGCGCTCGACACGACGCATCCGGAGGCCCGGGCCTGGCTCCGGGAGACGTTCGAGACGGTCGTCGACGAGTGGGGGTTTGACTACCTCAAGCTCGACTTCCTCTACGCCGCCGCCCTCCCGGGCGACCGATACGAGGACGTGACCCGGGCGGAGGCGTATCGCCTCGGACTGCGGACCGTCCGCGACGCCGTCGGCCCGGAGACGTTCCTGCTCGGCTGCGGGGCGTTGCAGGGTCAGAGCGTCGGCCTCGTCGACGCCATGCGGGTCGGCCCCGACACCGCGCCGCACTGGCGGGCCGACCCGGCGAGCCAGCCCGCCCACGAGAACGCCGTCCGCAACGTCCTCAATCGCCAGTGGACCCACCGCTGGCTCTGGCTGGCGGACCCGGACTATCAACTCGTCCGCGAGACGACCGACCTGTCGCTCGCTGAGCGGCGGTCGTTCGCCGCCGTCGTCGCGCTGCTCGGCGGGTCGAACGTCGTCAGCGACCGGATGGCCGACGTCGGCGACGACGGCCGCGAACTGGTCGAGCGGTCCCTCCCGCCGGTCGGGAGGGGGCGCGTCCTCGGCGTCGGCGACCGCGAACTGCCGACGCGGGTCGTCACCGAGCGGCCGGCCGACGGCGCGCTCGCGGTCGCCGCGTTCAACTGGGCCGACGACGCCCGGACGCTGCGCGTCGACCCGGCGGAGCACGGGCTCGGGAACGCCCACGTCTGGGACGCGTTCGAACGCGCCTACCGCGGCACCGGCCCGGTCGAACGCGAGGTGGCCGCCCACGGCTGTCTGCTGGTACACCTCACTCCGGCCCGCGACCGCCCGCAACTGATCGGCACCGACCACCTCGCCGGCCTCGCCGCGCAGGTGACCGAGGTCGGCTGGGACGACGGAACCCTCTCGGTGACCCTCGACGCATCTCGCCCGCAGACGGCCGTCGTCACCGCGCCGTCCGGCCGGTCCCGCGAGGACGGCCGCCCGGTGACCGACGTCGTCCTCGACCCGGGCGAGAACGCACTGACCTTCGACGACTCATGAACCACGCTATCGAACCATGACGATAGGAGTCTGTTACTTCCCCGAACACTGGCCCCGCGAACGCTGGGAGCGCGACGTCGAACAGATGGCCGAGGCGGGCGTCGAGTACGTCCGCATGGCCGAGTTCTCGTGGGGGCGGGTCGAACCCGCCCGCGGCGAGTTCGACTTCGAGTGGCTCGACGCCGCCGTCGAACTCGTCGGCGGGTACGGCATGCAGGCGGTCCTCTGCACGCCGACGGCCACCCCGCCGAAGTGGCTCGTCGACGAACGGCCGGAGATACTGCAGGTCGACCGCGACGGCACCACCCGAAACTGGGGGAGCCGCCGCTTCACCTGCTTCAACTCCGACGCGTACCGGGAGGAGACCGAGCGAATCGTCCGGCGGTTCACGGAGCGCTACGCCGACGACCTCCGCGTGGTCGGGTGGCAGACCGACAACGAGTTCGGCTGTCACGACACCGTCCGGTGCTACTGCGACGACTGCGCCGCCGCCTTCCGCGACTGGCTCCGCGAGAAGTACGGGTCCGTCGCGGACCTGAACGCCGCGTGGGGGACCACGTTCTGGAGCCAGCAGTACGACTCGTTCGCGGCCGTCGAACCCCCTCGACCCACGCCGGCGGAACAGCACCCCTCGCGGCTGCTCGACTACTACCGCTTCGCCAGCGACAGCGTCGCCGAGTACAACCGCCTGCACGCCGACCTCGTCCGCGAGGCGAACGACGACTGGTTCGTCACCCACAACTTCATGGGTGACTTCGACGGTCTCGACGCCCACGCGCTGGCCGACGACCTCGACTTCCTCGCTTGGGACTCCTACCCGACCGGGTTCGTGCAGGACCGCCGGCAGGGCGACCCCACCGCGGACGAACTCCGGGCCGGCGACCCCGACGAGGTCGGGATGAACCACGACCTCTACCGCGGGCCGGAGACGCCGTTCTGGGTGATGGAACAGCAGCCGGGCGACGTGAACTGGCCGCCGCACGCTCCCCAGCCCGCCGACGGCGCGATGCGGCTCTGGGCGCACCACGCCGTCGCGCACGGAGCCGACGCCGTCCTCTACTTCCGGTGGCGGCGCTGCCGACAGGGGCAGGAGCAGTACCACGCCGGCCTCCGGAAGGCCGACGGGTCGCCCGACCGGGGCTACCGCGAGGCCGCGCGGGCCGCCGACGAACTGTTCGACCTCGACCCCGTCGACGCGCCCGTCGCCGTCCTGCACGACTACGAGAACCTCTGGGCGACGGAGATACAGCCCCACTCGCCCGACTGGAACTACTGGGCGCACCTCCGGGCGTACTACGGGGCCGTCAGGCGGCACGGCGTCCAGGCCGACGTCGTCCACCCGGACGCCGACCTCTCCGACTACGCCCTCATCGTCGCGCCCGCCCTCCACCTCGTCGACGAGTCGCGCGCCGCCGCGCTCGGGGAGTACGTCGCGGCCGGCGGTCGCGTCCTCTTCGGGGCCAGGACCGGCGCGAAAGCCCCCTCGAACAAGTTGCACGACGCGCCCGCCCCCGGTCCGCTGGCCGACCTCGTGGGTGCGACCGTCGACCAGCACGAGAGCCTCCCCGAACCGGTCGAGACGCGCGTCGAGTACGACGGCGTCTCGTACGACTACCGGACCTGGGCGGAGTGGCTCGCTCCCGGCGACGCCCGCGTCGTCGCGACGCACGAGAGCGGCGTCGCCGACGGCCGGCCGGCGGTCGTCGAGCGCGACGTCGGCGACGGTGCGGCCACCTACTGCGGCGTCTGGCCGGAACCGGAACTGGCGGACGCGCTCGTCTCGGACGCCCTCGACGCGGCGGGCGTCGGGCGGACGGGTCGCCTCCCAGAGTCGGTCAGGGTCGCCGAGCGCGACGGCTTCACCTGGGTCACCAACTTCGGCGACGACCCCGTCGACGTCGCCGTCCCCGACGGGACGGAGTTCGTCGTCGGCGGTCCGACGGTCGACGGATTCGACGTCGCCGTCGTCGACGCCGCGCCGTCCGACCTCGACTGCTCCTGACCACGGGGTAGTTCCCGCGACCGCGGTCACAAATTTTAATTGGCTCGTCAACCGGCTTGGCTAGCGTGGTTCACGAGACTGGAAACCGCACCGTCGACCGCGCCGTCGCTCGCGTCCTGGAGGGAGAGAACCTCGACCGACGCGACGGACTGGCGCTGATGGCCCAGCCGGTCGCGCCGCTCGCGGAGGGAGCGGACCACGTCCGGGCGCGACTGGGCGACGGCACCGTCGACGCCTGCTCCATCGTCAACGCGAAGGCGGGCAACTGCGCGGAGGACTGCGGGTTCTGCGCCCAGTCTGTCCACTTCGACACCGGCATCGACACCTACGGCTTTCTCGACCCGGAGGAGATTCTGGACGCGGCGAAACAGGCCGAACGCGACGGCGCACAGCGGTTCGGCATCGTCGTCGCGGAGAAGGGCGTGTCGAAGGAGAAACGTCCGGAGGAGTGGGCGGAGGTCCTCCGCGCCGTCCGCCTCGTCCGGGACGAGACCGACGTGGCGGTCGACGCTTCGCTCGGCATCCTCACGGAGGAGGAAGCCGACATCCTCGCGTCCGAGGGGGTCGACCACTACAATCACAACGTCGAGACATCGCCGCGCTTCTTCCCCGAAATCGTCTCGACGCACTCGTTCGAGGACAGGGTGCGAACGCTCGAGATAGCGAAGGAAGCCGGCATGGACCTCTGTGCCGGCGTCATCCTCGGCATGGGCGAGTCGCCGACCGACCGCGTCGACGCCGCCGTCGCGCTCCAGGACGTGGGCGTCTCCTCGCTGCCCGTGAACGTCCTGAACCCCGTCGAGGGGACGGCGCTGGGCGACCGCGACGAGGCGCTCATCTCCACCGAGGAGACGGTCAAGACCATCGCGGTGTACCGGTTGCTCCACCCCCACGCGCGGGTCCGCCTGACCGGCGGTCGGGAGGTCAACTTCGCCGACGGCGAGGAGCACCTCCCCTTCGAGGCGGGAGCCGACGGCGTCCTCACGGGCGACTACCTGACGACGGAGGGCCAGTCGCCCGCCGAGGACGTCCGGATGATAGAACGGGCCGGTCTGGAGCCGAACACGGCCGTCAACGACTTCGACCCGGCGGAACTGAAATCGCGCGCCGACGGGACGGACGACGCCGACGCGGCGGTCGGCGCGACCGCGAGCAGTACGGAATCGACGAACGACTGACCAGGATACGACACCAATGCAAGACATCACGTTCGCCGTTCTCGGCACCGGTGGTATCGGACGCAGAGCGCTCGAAGTCTCCGCGGACAAGGACGAACTGACGCCGGTCGCGGCGTGCGACCGCCACGGGGTCGCCGTCGACCGCGACGGCCTCGACGTGGACGAACTGCTCGCCGCCACGGAGGGGAACGTCGCCGGCGACGGCGGGACCGCCACCGCCGACGCCGGCGGGACCAAGGAACACGGCGCGGAGAGCGGCGTCGTCGCCTCGGCGCAGGCGACGCCCACGGAGACGCCCATCGACGACGTCATCGCCGAACGCGAGGCCGTCGACGCGGTGCTCGTCGCGCTCCCGAACCTCGAACACGACTTCATCCCGCGGGTCGCGGAGCGCTTCGCCGACGCCGGCTACGAGGGCGTCCTCGTCGACGTGCTGAAGCGGTCCCGCGTCATCGGAATGCTCGACGACCGCGAGGAGACGCTCCGGGAGTCGGGCATCACCTTCGTCTGCGGCGCGGGAGCGACGCCCGGGTTCCTCACCGGCGCGGCGGCGCTCGCCGCCCAGTCGTTCGTCGAGGTCGAGTCGGTCGACATCCGGTGGGGCGTCGGTCTCGAGTCCGGTTACGAGGACAACCGCGGCACCGTCCGGGAGGACATCGCCCACCTCGACGGCTACGACGTCGAAACGGCGCGCAACCTCACCGACGCGGAGATAGAGGAGATAATCGACGCCAACGACGGCGTCCTGGAGTTCGAGGACATGGAGCACGCCGACGACGTCCTCCTGGAACGCGCCGGCATCTGCGACGCCGAGGACGTCACCGTGGGCGGGGTCCTCGACCTCCGGAACGACGAGAAACCGACGACGACGACCGTCGCGGTGACCGGCCGGACGTTCGACGGCGAGGTCGGGACGAACACGTTCGAACTCGACGACGACACGAGCATGGAGGCCAACGTCAACGGTCCCGCGCTGGGCTACCTGAAGGCCGCAGTCAGGCGCAACCGGACCGGCGACTACGGCGTCTACGGACCCGCCGAACTCATGCCCGGGTTCTGAGCCGTGCCGGACGAACGCACCGAGCGCCGCCGCGGGTTCGACCTCGCGGCGCGCCTTCGGACGCGCGAACGCCGGGGCCTCCGCCGTGACCTCCGGCCCGTCGAGTCGGTCGAACCGCGGACGCGGGCGGCACCCGACCCCGGCGGCGACGCCCCGGCGTTCGACGTCGAGGGGAGCGACGACCTGCGCGTGTTCGCGGCCAACGACTACCTCGGACTGGCGGGCGACGACCGCCTGGCCGACGCGGCCGCCGACGCCGCGGCCGACGTGGGGGTCGGAGCCGGGACCAGCCGACTGGTCTCCGGCGACACCGTCGCACACCGCCGGCTGGAGCGGGCGCTGGCGGACGCCAAGGGAGCGGAGCGAGCGCTCGCGTTCTCCTCGGGCTACGCCGCCAACGTCGGCACCATCGCGGCGCTCGACCCGGACGTCGTCTTCTCCGACGAACTCAATCACGCCTCCATCGTCGACGGCTGTCGTCTCTCCGACGCCGACGTCGAGATCTACGACCACTGCGACGGGGACGCCCTCCGGACCGCGATGGCGCGGCGGGCGCGCGACTCGGCGACCGACGAGTCGTGGCTGGTGGTGACCGACTCGGTGTTCAGCATGGACGGCGACGTCGCACCGCTCGACGACGTCTGCGCGGCGGCCGAACGCCACGGCGCGTGGGTGATGGTCGACGAGGCGCACGCGACGGGCGTCTACCCCGGCGGCGTCGTGGGAGAGCGAGGGCTCGAAGACCGCGTGCAGGTCCAGTTGGGGACGCTCTCGAAGGCGCTCGGGACGCAGGGCGGGTTCGTCGCCGGCTCCGAGACGCTGGTCGAGCATCTGGTCAACGCCGCCCGGTCGTTCGTCTTCTCGACGGGGCTGGCACCGCCGGCGGCCGCCGCCGCCCGCGAGGGCCTGCGCATCGCACGGGAGACCGGCCGCCGCGACCGCCTCCACCGGAACGCGGCGGCCCTCCGCGACGGTCTCACCGAGCGCGGCTTCGAGGTGCTCGGGGAGACGCACGTCCTCCCGGTGCTCGTGGGCGACCGCGCCGACGCGGTCGCGCTCGCCGACGCGCTCCGCTCGCGGGGCGTCCTCGCACCCGCCATCCGACCGCCGACGGTCCCGGCGGACGCGTGTCGGATACGGGTCGCGCCGACGGCGACCCACGACGAGGCGGCGCTCGACGCGTGTCTCGACGCCTTCGAATCCGCCGGGAAGGAGGTCGGACTGCCGTGACCCGGTCCGGACTCGCCGTCCTCGGCACCGGTACCGGCGTCGGCAAGACCGTGGTGACGGCGGGAGTCGTCGGGCGACTCCGAGAGCGGGGTCGCGCGGCGGTCGCAATCAAACCGGTCCAGACGGGGTATCCCCCGGACGACGACGCCGGCGTCGTGCAGGACGCCTGCGGCACGGAGTCGGCGGGCGTCTGCCTCCGGCGGCTCGAACCCCCGCTCGCGCCCGCCGTCGCCGCCGAGGAGGAAGGCGTCGAGCTCTCCTACGACGAACTCCTGGACGACTGCGAGCGCGAACTCGCCGCGGCCGACCCCGGCGTCGTCGAGGGCGTCGGCGGTCTCCGGGTGCCGCTCGCCGACGACCGGGAGGTGGTCGACCTCGTCGCCGACCTCGACCTGTCGGCACTGGTCGTCGCCCGCTCCGGACTGGGAACGCTGAACCACAGCGCGCTGACGGTCGAGGCGCTGGACCGCCGCGGCGTCGACGTTCTCGCCGTCGTGCTCAACGACTACGCGGGCGCGACGCTCGCCGAGCGGACCAACCCGCGCGCGCTCGACGCCATGGTCGACCCGCCGGTGTACCGGCTTCCCGAACTCGCGCTCGAACGGCCGGCCGACGCCGTGACGGCGGTCCGGGACCACCTGCCCGTCGGTCCACTCGCCGACGGGTAGGTCCTCGTCCCCCTCGCGCTCGTCGCGTTCCCGGCGAGGCCGCCGCCGCAGCCGTCTGCGCTACCGGTCCAGCACCAGCAGCAGTCCGCCCGCGATCCAGAGGACGACGGCGACCAGCGTCGCGAGGACGTGGAGCTCCGAGACCCAGAAGGGAAGGACGACGACGTGGCGAGCGCCGGTGAGGAGCGGCGTCAGTACCGGAACGTCCAGGTTCCGGTCGCCGACGACCTCGTTCCCCTCGGTTACGTACGGGTCGCCGGCCGACTCGCCGTACGGGACTCTGTCGGCCTCGTACGGCAGCCCCGGAACGTCGTAGCTACGGACGACGCTGCCGTTCCGGGTTATCTCGACGACGCGGTCGTTCCGACTGTCGGTGATGAGCGTGTTGCCGTTGGGGAGTCGGTCGGCGTCACGCGGCCAGTCGAGCGAGATGTCGCCGACCTCGTAGACCGTCCACGCCACCTCCCAGCGGCCCGTCGACTCGTTGCGGTGCAGTTCGACGACCCGGTCGTTCTCGGAGTCCGCCACGACCACCGCACCGTCCCCGAGCCAGTGTGGGTTGTGCTGGTGGTCGAGAATCGTCGGGTCGCGGTCCTCGTTTATCACTTCGACCACGCCCTCTCCGCGTTCGAGAATCAGGAGCTGGTTCGTGTTCCTGACCGAGACGAGGTACCGACCGTCGCCGATGCGGTCCACGTCGTTGATGTGGAGCCAGTCGGTCCTCGTGGGGTCGGGCGGCGCGTCGTACCGCTGGCTGGCGTTCCAGACCCACGTCTTCTCGCCGGTCGAGAGGTTGTACGTGAAGATGCTCTCGTACTCCATGTCCGCGACGAGGAGTTCCCCCGAGGGGAGCAGTTCGGCGTCGTGAACCTCGCTGTCCTTCCGGGTCCGGACGGGATAGCTCCACTCGCTCGTAATCTCCTCCCCGTCCTCGGCTCCCGGGTCGATGAACCGAACGCCGGTACGCTTGCAGGGCGGCTCGTACGGGCCGCACCGTCTGTACTTGTCGGCGAAGGTCGCCAACACCGTTCCGTTGTCTAGGTGTGACACGTCCTGGTAGCTGATCGCGTCCTCGACGCTCCACCGCACGGTCCCGTTGTTGTCCAGCGACGTGACGTTGCCACCCCATCCCGGCCCCTGGACGCCGACGAGCGTGGTGGTGTTCTCGTTCGTTCGGTCCTCTATCCGGTCCACGTCCGGAGCGAGGGCCCAGCTCGCCCCGAACGTCGAGCCGACGATCAGAACGCCGACGAGGACGAGCAAGAGCCCGCGTCGCGAAAGGTTACCGTCGCCTCTCATTCGACCATCCACCTCATCCTCATTCGACCGTCCCCCTCACCCTCATTCGACTGCCCCCTTCATGCTGAAGCTCGGATAACTTTCGGTTCGAAGGCGGCCACGCAATTATCCTTTCCGGCCGTCGGACGACGAACGGTCGGGGACGACGCCGGCGCCGCGGTCCGACCGGCGGTGACGACCGCCGAGAGAGGGAGCGGACCGGAGAGGCGTCGACGGTAGCGGCCCCGACACTCACTTACAGGTGGCCGTCGATGGGGCGACATGGACAGACGGGGGTTTCTGGCGGCCTGCGGGGCCGCCGTCACGACCAGCATTGCCGGATGTCAGGCGCCCGCACCCGGGGGGACGACGAACGGTGGCGGGACCACGACCGACGGAGCGACCACCGGAGGCGGGACCGCGACCGGTGGCACTCAGACGACCGGGACCGGAGGGGCGGGAGGAGCGCCGAACAGCGTCGACATGGTGACCCAGGGAAGCGACTACTACTTCGACCCCATCGGCCTCTTCGTGGAACCGGGCGAGACCATCTCGTTCGTCATCGACTCGGGTGCCCACTCCTCGGTGGCCTATGCGAGCAGCCTCGACGCGGCCGAAACCACGCGGATTCCCGAGGGAGCCGAACCGTGGGACAGCGGGGTTCTCAGCGAACAGGGCGCGTCGTTCGACCACACCTTCCAGACGACGGGCACGTACGACTACTTCTGTCTCCCGCACAAGACGCTGGGAATGGTCGGCCGCCTCGTCGTCGGCGAACCCGGCGGGCCCGCGGAGGGAAGCATGCCGCCCGACGGCGACGTGCCGGCAAGCGGCGCCATCGTCGAACGGGGAGCCATCTCGTACGACAAGTTCACCGGCTGATTCGTCTGGCAGGGGTCTCGCCGAGCGTTCCGGGCGGCGCCCGTCGCCCTCCAGGGTCTCCAACGGGGGAGTAAGCGGTGATTTCGCGGATTCAGCCGGGTCGTAACTAATTGGAAGTGGGTCGGGCGGATAGTTACGATGTCGGAGAGAGACGAATCGACGGGTCGGTCGACAAAACTGTTCCGCGAGCGCCACCGAAACGTCGGGGGCGAGCCGGACCGCGACGGCGTCGTCGCGCCGAGGACCGGTCATGCGGAGCGGTAGAACGGACGGCGGACGCGTCGCCCGTCGACGCTTCCTCCGCTTCGCCGGCGCTGCGGTCGCCGGTTCGGTCGCCGGCTGCGTGAACGACTCGCCGGAGGGGGCCGGCGGAGCGACGAGCACGCGGGAGACGGCGACGACCGCCGACGAGGAGACGCGTCCGCGGACGACGCCAGAAAACGAGACGACGCGGACCGACGACGACCCGTCGCTCCGGACGGCGTACCGGAGTCGCCGGCGGTACCGGTCGCCCGGGGAGAGCCTCGACGCGATGGAGGCCTTGGGCGCGTGGCGCGTGCGCCGGGGGTCGATGCGACCGGACCCCGGGCAGGCGTTCGTCGGGGCGAAGAGCGCGAAACTGGTCGGCGACGGCGGCGGTCACGCCGTCGTCGAGCGGACGCTTCCGCGGCGTGACTTCTCGGACGCGGACGTCTCCGTCGCCCTCCGGACGACGACGCCGGACAGCGTCGCGTTCTTCGTCCAGTTGCTGGACGCGAACGGCAACGCCGCCGAGCAGCAACTCCGGTCCATCACGTGGGACGCCCCCGACGTCGGCTGGTTCCGCACCTGCCCCGGAACCTACGTCGCGGACGACGAGTTCGACCGGAGCGCCGTCACGCGGCTCCGTCTCCGGTTGAACAACGCCTCCGACCGGCGGGTCGTCGCGTGGGTGGACGACGTGCGAGTGCATCCGAAGCCGGACACGGGGTACGTGGTATTCAGCTGGGACGACGGCAAGCGGAGCTACTATCGGAACGCCGCGTCCGCCCACGACGAGTACGGCTTCCCGGCGGTGTTGACCCAGCCGCCCCATCCCGACGACGCGGGGTCGAAGCTGTTCATGTCGGTGGACCAGCTGCGGGAGCGACGGGACGCGGGCGACGAGATAGTGGCCCACGGGAGCGTCCAGCGTCCGTTCGCACGGGTCTCCGAATCGACGCTCGACGGCATCCTCCGGCGTAACAAGCGGTGGCTCGTCGACAACGGGTTCGAGGGCGCGGACTTCGTCGTCTATCCGGGGAACAACTACGACGCGACGGCGCTGGACGTCGTCGGCCGCTACCACCACATGGGCGGGATGAACCAGGCGGGCAGCGTCAACACGACCGGCGTTCACGGGTTCGACCCGCTCGTGCTCCCCCGAACCATCGGTCACGACCTGACGATAGCCAAGCGCCTCGTCGACCGGGTCGCCGCCCACCGCAACGCCGGCATCCTCAACTTCCACGACTTCGCGAGCGAGAACACGATGAGCGTCGCCGACTACCGGGCGCTGCTGGAGCACGTCGACCGCACGTCCGGCGTCGAGGTCGTCACGTTCTCCGACCTCTGGCGACTGCGGACCGGCGGCCCGTGAACGCGTCGCCGCGACGCGAGGCGCGCGGACCGGACGGCGGTGTCGGTCGGTCGCCCCCCTGCTCGACGAGTTCGTCGGCCGACGGAACGACGCCGAGTTGGCGTAACACGCCGAGCGCGTCGTAGTACGTCCACATCTCGGTTATCTTCCCGTCGTCGACGTGGTAGAGTTCCATCCCCGTCACCGTCACCTCCTCGCCCGTCGGTTCGATTCCCATCAGTTCGCCCTCGTGGGTGCCCCGGGCCGTGTACCGCATCGCCACGGCGTCTCTTTCGGCGACCAGTTCCTCGACCGCGTACTCGGCGTCGGGAAAGGCGTCGCGGTACGTCGCGGCGTACTCGCGATACCCCTCGCGGCCGCGCGTTCCGTCGGGCGACGACGGGTCGTGGAGCACGAAGTCCTCGGCGTAAATCTCGTCGACGACGTCGACGTTCCCTTCGGACCAGATTTCTTCGGGGTCGCGGCGAACGAGTCCTTGTTCTCTTCCGGTGTCATCTGCTTTCCCCGACAGGTGTCGACGCCATCCGCCTTCGAAGAGCGGGCCGAACCCCCGGTTCGGACGGAGAGAGTTTTAAGGACGGGCGTAGTAACAGTACACTCCATGCCCGAAATCGTCCTCGAAGACGGCGACACGCTCACTTGCGACGAAGTCGACCTTCGGACGCCGGGATGGCTCATCGCCAAGTACGCCGGCGAGGGACCGGAACGGCTGAAGGCAATTCCCCGGGAGAACGTCGACGTCGTCGACGGCGTTCCGCCGGAGTTTCTCCTACCGTCCGACGAGGACTGACCGCCGCGTCGAGCGACGGCGGTCGTCGACGGAGTGGTAGACGCTCGCCCGTCGAGACCGTCCGGGACCGTCAGGGACGCCCCCTCCTCGCGGTATCCGCCAGCGTCGGGCCGTCGACGGGTCCGTGCTCCGACCCGCCGAACCCCCAATGTTAAAATGTTATGATTGTGTTCCGTACTGTAGTTGGCGACCGGACGGTGCGACGGTAGAGAGACAGCGAACGACCACACCGAGCGAAACCCCACGACATGCCAACCGAGAAACCTCCTGCATCCGAGATGTCGATAGACACGGTCTTCGGCCTCCTCGCCAGTCCGCGGCGGCGCACTGTCCTCTATCGCCTCAGGTCGACAGACGGAACCGAACTGTCGATCGACGCCGTCGCCGAGGCGCTCACGGAGAACTGCGAGACGGTACGGTCGAAGCGACGGGCACTGATCTCGCTCCGTCACCACCACCTCCCAAAACTCCACGACGCCGGCGTCGTCGAACTCCGACGGGACGACGGTACCGTGCGATACGTGGGGGGACCCTTCTTCGACGACGCGTTACGGCGGGCCGCCGGTTTCGAACGGTCGTAGTCGGACGAACGACCGGATCGACCGGTGTCAGATTCCGACCGCCCGGGCGCGCCGGGGACGGTCCCGTCCGTCGCGTCGGCCGGGACACGTCACTGCGTCGAAGCGTCACGGAAGAGACACGCCGTCGAGCGGCCCTCGCTGTCCGGCGGGCTCGGGAAAGTACAATCCGCGAGTGCAGTGGTATCTTCCCCCACGCTTATGTCGTCAGTTCTGGAAATCTATTCGGGAAAATGGTGAACGACGGTACCAGCCACGACGGCCAGCGGTCGCCCGAAACGGTCGGCGAAGCGAACGACACCGCGGAACGGAAGACGAACCTCGACAGGCGGCGATTCCTGCGGACCGCCGGCGTCGGGGTCGCGGGCGCGGGGCTCGCGGGGCGCGTCGGCGCCGCCGCGAACCAGGGGTCGATAACCATCGGCGTGCTCGCGCCGGAACCGGGGCAGAACCCCATCGGCGCGTCGATGGCGAACTCCGCGAGACTCGCCGCCGAGGAACTCAACCAGAACGGCGGCATCGGCGGCGCGACCGTCGACGTGAGCGTCAAAGACACGCAAGAGGACCCCTCGGTCGGGAATCGGAAGTACCAGGAGTTGACGGTCGGCGAGCAGGTGGACCTGACCACGGGCGTGTTCACGAGCGAAGTGCTCCTGAACATCATGTCGAGCATCGCCCAGCAACGGACCCTCCACCTGAGCACGGGAGCGGCGACGCCGGAGGCGAGCCGGCAGGTCGCGCAGAACTACCAGCAGTTCAAGTACTTCTTCCGGACCGGACCGGTCAACTCCCAGTTCCTCGGCCGGAACATGGTCGAGTTCGCGGAGGCGAACTTCGACTCGATGGGCTGGGACTCAGTCGCCGTCCTCGCCGAGGACTTCAAGTGGACGGAGCCGATATCGCAGGAGCTAGAGGGCGCGCTGGGCGAGACGGGCGTCGACGTCCCCATCAACACCCGGTACGCGAGCGACACGGAGAACTTCTCGCCCATCTACGACCGGATCCAGAGCGCGGGCGTCGACGCGGCGTACGTCGTGATGGCGCACACCGGAACGGCGGCGCTCGTGCAGTGGGCGAAACAACAGCGGCCGTTCGGGTTCGGCGGCATCCACGTCCCGATGCAGTTGCCGTCCTACTACCAGTCCGTCAACGGTGCCGCCCGGTTCGCGGTGACCCAGAACTCCGCGACGCCGACGAGCGAGATAACGCAGAAGACGGTGCCGTACGCGAACGCGTACCAGGAGGCGTACGGCCAGTTCCCCGTCTACACCGGCTACATCACGTACGACGCCGTCAAGCAGTACGCCGCCGCGGTCCAGTCGGCCGGAAGCCGCAACACTGACGACGTCATCTCCGCCCTGGAGGAGTCGTCGTACACGGGAACGACGGGGACGCTGGAGTACTACGGCCGGGACCAGCAGTTCCCGCACGACGTGAAGTACGGACCGGAGTTCGCCTGGCCCGTCTGGCTCCAGTGGCAGGAGACCGACGGCGGGGGCAGCCAGGAGGTCATCTGGCCGGAGGACGTGAAGACGACCGACTACCAGTCGCCGCCCTGGGTGTAGCCCGGCAACGATGGTCGACGCACTCAACGTGACGATAAACGCCGTCATGATAAGCGCGCTGTACGCGCTGGTCGCCATCGGCTTCACGCTGATCTTCGGCGTCGGCGGGGTCCTCAACCTCGCTCACGGGGCGAACATCACCATCGGGGCCTTTACGGCGTTCTACGTCACGACGGCGGTGGGGCTCGGCATCTGGGCCGGGGCGGTAGCCGCGTTGCTGGTCGCGGGGCTGTTCAGCGCCGCGCTGTACGCCGGGATGATTCGCTGGGTGCAGGACGAGCCGATAACCGTGATGATCCTGACGCTCGTGGCGTCCATCGCCGTCGAGCAGTTCTTCCTCGTGCTGGAGGGAACCCAGCCGAAGGCGCTCCCGTCGCTGCTGTCGGGACAGCTATCGCTCGCCGGGAACACCGTCCAGGCGAACCAGGCCCTGGCGTTCCTCCTGTCGTGGGTGCTCATCGGCCTGCTCGTCGCCGGCGTCCACTACACCCAGACGGGCAAGGCCGTCCTCGCGACGAGCATGAGCACGAAGGGCGCGGCGCTCGTCGGCATCGAGAGCGACCGAATGTACCTCTACACGTGGCTGCTGGCCGGGATGCTCGCCGGCATCGCCGGCGTCTTCCTCGGGTCGTTCAGGACGGCGACCTACACGATGGGACGGGGGCCGCTCATCCTCTCGTTCTCCATCGTCGTGCTCGGGGGCATCGGCTCGATTCGCGGCAGCGTCGTCGGCGCCTACCTCATCGGGTTCCTCGAAGTGTTCACGGTGTCGTACGTCGATTCGAGCCTGAGCGGCCTCGCGTCGCTCGTCGTCCTCGTCGGCGTGCTGCTGTTCAAGCCCGAGGGGCTGTTCGGCCGCGAACTCGCGGAGGCCTGACCATGACGGACGACGTCACCACCGAGCGGACGACGTACCGCGATTTGCTCGACCCGTCGTCGCTCGCGCTCCGCCACCGCCTCGGCGTCGTCGGACTGCTGGGACTCGGCGTGCTCCCGTTCGGCGTCGAACCGCTGACGGTCCTGAAGCTCACGGGTGCGCTGTACTTCGCCATCTTCGCCATGAGCTGGGACGTCGTCTCGGGGTACACCGGCCAGATAAGCTTCGGTCACGGTCTCTTCTTCGGCGTCGGGGGGTACGCCTCGGCGCTCCTCAACCTGGAGTGGGGAGTCGACCCCGTCCTCGCGGTGCTCTGCGGGACGGTCGCCGCCGCGGTCGCCGGCGTCGTCGTCGGCGTGCCGGCGCTCCGGCTCGAAGGTCCGTACCTGTCGCTCGTGACGCTCATCGCCCCGCTCATCCTGCTACGGGTGTTCATCGTGTTCAGCGGGACGTTCGGCGGCGAACTCGGGCTGTCGAGCCCGGAGAACCTGCTCGCGTTCGAGAGCTTCCGGACGGCGATAACGGCCAACTACTACCTGGCGTTCGGACTGTTCGCGTTCGTCCTCCTCCTGTTGCTCGCGGTCACGCGGTCGGACGCTGGGTCCGTGTTCACCGCCATCCGCGAGGACGAGGACGCGGTCGCGTCGGTGGGGCTCAACCCGGCCCGGTTCAAGATATTCGCGTTCGTCCTGAGCGCCGCCGTCGGCGGACTCGCAGGGGCGGCGTTCGTCCACACGCCGGTCGGCAACCCCCAGCCCAGCCAGTTGCTCGTGCTCACCGTCAGCATCGAGGTCATCGTCGCCAGCGTGCTCGGCGGGATGGGGACCATCGTCGGGGCGGCGGTCGGCGGGCTGTTCTACTTCCTGCTGCGGGACTACCTCGGCCAACTCGCCTGGACCGTGCCGGTGCTCGACGCGCCGCTGTCGGAACTCGACCTGTTCCTGTTCGCGCTCGTCACGCTCGCGCTCCTGTTCTTCCTGCCGCGCGGCATCGTCCCCTGGGCGGTCCGGAGCGGTCGGCGGCTGGTGGCCGGCGGGGACCGGACGGTGCCGGACGGCGGCACCGCTCCGCTCGACCGGACGCCGGCCGCCCGGCGCGAGACGGAAGACGACGGCGTCCCGACGCGAGCGGGAGACGGCGACGGGTGCGACGCGGGGACGACCGCGACGCGGGAGGGAACGGATGAGCAGTGACCGGGCGGCGACGGACGCCGGGGAGTACGGCCCGGACGACGGCGTCCTCGTCCTCGACGGACTGACGAAGCGGTTCGGCGGACTGACGGCCGTCGACGACCTCTCCTTCGCCGTCGACGACGGCGAGATACTGGGGCTCATCGGGCCGAACGGCGCTGGAAAGTCGACGACGTTCGACTGCGTGATGGGGACGTACCCGCCGACCGCCGGGACGGTGTGGTACGGCGGCGAGGACGTCACCGGCGAGCCGGTCCACGGAATGGTCAAGCGCGGGATGGCCCGGACGTTCCAGTCGTTCCGGCCGTTCCGGGACCGGTCGGTCGTGCGGAACGTCGCGCTCGCGCTCGTCCCGGACAGGATCGCGTCCCTCTCGGGGCTCCGCGGCGAGACCCGAAAGCGAGCGACCGCCATCTGCGAGCGCGTCGGTCTCGGCGACCGACTGACCCAGCGACCAGACGAGTTGCCCCACGCGGGCCTGCTGCGGCTGGAACTCGGCCGCGCCCTCGCGACCGACCCCGACCTGCTGCTGGTCGACGAGCCGTTCGCCGGCCTCTCCAGCCGGGAGGTGGAGGACATCTCGGCGCTTCTGTCGTCGTTCCGTGACGACGGCGTGACGCTCGTGGTCGTCGACCACAACATGCGCGGGCTCCTCTCGCTCATCGACCGCGCGGTCGTCATCCAGTTCGGCGCGAAGATAGCGACGGGTCCCCCCGACGAGATCAGGCGGGACGCTCGCGTTCGCGAGGCCTACCTCGGGGGTGGGTCGGCGTGAGCGCCGACGCGGCGGCGACGACCGACGACGGGGACGAGCCGGTCCTGCGCGTCGAGGACCTCCGCGTCTCCTACGGCGAGGTCGCCGCACTTCGCGGCGTCGACCTCCGGGTGGAGGCCGGCGAGATCGTCGGCGTCATCGGGCCGAACGGCGCGGGCAAGTCGACGCTCGCCGACGCGGTCACCGGCCACCACCCCTACGAGGGGAGCGTCACGTACCGCGGCCGGGAGGTCGCCGACGCGCCAGCGAGCGAACTGGTCGCCGACGGGCTGATACACTGCACCGAGACCCGGGACCTGTTCGGTCACATGAGCGTGGCCGACAACCTCGACCTCGGGACGTACCGCCACCGGAACGACGTCGACGCTCGACGCGAGTTCGTCTACGAACTGTTCCCGACGCTCGCGGAGCGGACGCACCAGAACGCCCGCACGCTGAGCGGCGGCGAACAGCAGATGCTCGCCGTCGGCCGCGCGCTGATGAGCGACCCGGACCTCCTGTTGCTCGACGAACCGACGCTCGGCCTCGCTCCGGTCGTGGTCGAGGACATCAGCGACGGCATCGAGCAGATTCGGGACGCCGGGGTGACCGTGCTCCTGTGCGAGCAGAACGTGACGTTCGCGATAGACCACGCCGACCGCATCTACCTGCTGGAGAACGGCCGCATCAAGCGCGAGGGGACGCCGGCGACGCTGCGCGGCGACGAGTACATCCGCGACGCCTACCTCGGCGGCTGACCGTCGCCCGGGCCCTGTCACCGGCCGGTCGTCCCGCGCCGTCGAGACTCGGACAGGTACGCGTTCCGAACGATTCCGGCAGGCGCGCGAAGTCGATGGATTCCGGAGTAACGCTTTAGAAGGAAGGCGAGTGATATCTAACCACATGACAAATCTTGTCACGAACGTCCGGTCGGTCGCGGCCGACCACCCCGACGAAGCTGCGGTCTCCTACGACGGCCAGGACGTCACCTACGAACAGTTCTGGGCGCGTACCGGCCAGTTCGCGGCCGGGCTCGACGACCACGGTGTCGAGGAGGGCGACAGGGTGGCGGTGTACCTGCCGAACCTGCCGCAGTTCGTCACCGCGTTCCACGGGACGCTCCGCGCCGGCGGCGTCGTCGTCCCGATGAACCCCCAGTACAAGTCCCGCGAGATACGGCACCTGCTCGCCGACAGCGAGGCGAAGGTCGTCGTCACGCTGGCCGACCTCGTCCCCTTCGTCGAGGAGGTCGAGGACGACACCGCCGTCGAACGCGTCGTCGCCGTCGGCGAGGGCGAGTTCGAGGCGTTCCTCGGCGACGACGATCCCGCGGTCGTGGACCGCGCCGACGACGACGTCGCAGTTCAACCGTACACCAGCGGGACGACCGGCCAGCCGAAGGGCGTACAGCTGACACACCGCAACCTCGCCTCGAACGCCAGCGTCGCGGCCGACCTCGTCCCCGAGGGCATCAGACCCGACGACAAACAGCTCGGCGTCCTGCCGCTGTTCCACATCTACGGCATGACCGTCGTCATGAACGCGACGCTGTTCAACGGCGGCGCGTACTATCCGCTCCCGCAGTGGGACGCCCAGCAGGCCGTCTCGCTCATCCAGGACGAGGAGCTGACGCTGATGCACGGCGTCCCCGCGATGTACAACGACGTCATCAACCAGCCCGACGCCGAGACGTTCGACCTCTCGTCGCTCCGACTGGCGGGCGTCGGCGGCTCCGGCATCCCCATCGAAGTCCTGCGACGGTTCGAAGAGCTGTACGACGTGACCATCTACGAGGGGTACGGGCTGACCGAGACCAGTCCCGTCACGCACTTCAACAGTCCCGACGCGGGCCGCCGGGTCGGCAGCATCGGGAAACCGCTCCCCGACGTGAAGGCGAAGATCGTCGACGACGACTTCGAGGAGCAGCCCCGGGTGGAGGAGGGGCCGGTCGACGAGGACGAGGTCGACCTCGACGAGATCACGGGCGAACTGGTCGTCGCCGGCCCGAACGTGATGAAAGGCTACGCCGGCCTGCCCGACGCCAACGAGGACGTGTTCACCGAGGCCGAGGGCGACCGCTGGTTCCACACCGGCGACCTGGGCTACTGGGACGAGGACGACTTCTTCTACGTCGTCGACCGCAAGACGCACATGATCAACACCGCGGGGTACAACGTCTACCCGCGCGAGGTCGAGGAGCTCCTCTTCGAACACGAGGGGGTCGCGGACGCCGCCGTCGTCGGCATCCCGGACGACCGCCGGGGCGAGACGGTGAAGGCGTTCGTCGTGCGAGCACCGGACGCCGACGTCACGGCGGAGGAACTCAAGCAGTTCTGCCTCGACAACCTCGCGGAGTACAAGCATCCGCGCGAGGTGGCGTTCGTCGACGAGCTGCCGCGCACGACGACCGGCAAGGTCCAGAAGTTCGAACTCCGACAGCAGGAGGTTGAAGAGCCGGCGGAGTGAACCGACGACCGTGATCGGACGTGACTGAGGACGGCGACGACCTGCTATCGGGAATCGACGCGGGGTTCGAGCACGAGTCGACGTGGGAGGTCGGAGCGTTCGAACCCCAGACCATCGCCGACGGCGTCGCGGTGAGTTCGACGCCGGAACTCATCGGCTGCATGGAGGGGACGGTGCGCGACGGCGTCACGCCGCTGTTGCCGGACGGCTACCGCATCGTCGGCGTTCGAATCGAGTGCGACCACCGCGCGCCGACGCCCGCCGGCGAGGAGGTCACCGTCTCCATCGAGGTCGAGGAGACCGACGCGACGGACGACAGACTCGTCTCGACGGCGACCGTCGCGGACGAGCGCGGGACGGTCGCGACCGGTCGGATGCACCACGCGGTCGTGGACCGGGCGTCGTTCGCCGACCGCGTCGAGCGGCGTTTCGACCGCGGATAGACGGTCGAACGGCCCCACACCGTTCTCCCGGATGGCCTCGGCGTCGGCGCGGTCCAGACCGCGGAAGCCTGGGCGCGGTCCGCGACCGCGGGATCGTCGACGGCGAGCGGACGACCGAGGAGACGACGACTTACAGCGGTTCGTCGCCGTCGACGATGCGTTTCGCGCGCTCGGCGAGCGCGGGCACCCGGTCCTCCATCCGCGGGTACAGCGGGTCGTCGCTGTTGCCTTCCAGGTACCGGCGGTAGAACATCTCGCCGAGCGCGGCGAGCTTGTACACCGCCAGCGCGCGGTAGAACCGGTCGTGGTCGTACTCGATGCCGGTCGCGTCCTCGTACCGTTCGACGAGGTCGCGCCGGGTCGGATACGCGTCCGCCTCCATGAAGGTGGCCGTCAGTTCGGGGGTGGCGGGCGCGGGGTCGCCGGAGTCGCGCCAGTACGACAGCATCCAGCCGAGGTCCGCCAGCGGATCGCCGAGCGTCGCCATCTCCCAGTCGAAGACCGCCACTAATTCGGGCGGCGTCCCGGGCGCGAACATCACGTTGTCGAGCTTGTAGTCGCCGTGGACCAGCGCGTGCTCGTGGTCGGGCGGTCGGTTCTCCGCAAGCCAGTCGCCGACCTCCTCCAGCACCGGGACGGTCCGTTCCTCGGCGGTTCGCTCGAACGCCCACTCCAGTTGCTTCGTCCAGCGGTCGACCTGGCGGTCGGTGTACCCGGCGGGCCGACCGAACTCGCCGAGACCGACCGCCTCGTAGTCGAGCGAGTGGATGGCCGCGAGCGTGTCGACCAGTTGCTCGCCGACGCGGCGGCGGGCGTCGGGCGCGGCGAACCGGTCGGGTTCGGCGTCCCGCAGCACGTCGCCCTCGACGCGTTCCATCACGTAGAAGTCGCTCCCGACGACCGAGTGGTCCTCGCAGGCGAGCACGGTCGGCGGGACGGGGACGGCGGTGTCCTGGAGGGCGTCCATCACCCGGTACTCCCGGAGCACGTCGTGGGCCGTCTCGGCGGTCTCGCCCGGCGGCGGGCGGCGAACGACGAGGTCGCGGTCGCCCCAGGTCACGAACAGCGTCTCGTTGGAGTGACCCTCCGCGTGATGGCGGACGGCGAACTCCCCGGGGTCGCCCAGCCGGTCCGCGAGGTAGTCGCGGAGCGTCGCCTCGTCGACGAGTCGGTCGAAGTAGTCGCGTTCGTCCTCGGTCATGGGTGTCGTGTCGGCGTTCTGCAGTGTGACCGTACGGGACCGGCGCCGTGGGTCCGGTCGTCCGTTCGCGTCGGCCCGCCGGCGTCGCGCCCGATTCGAGTTCGGTGTACGTCGAAGGTCGGCATAGTACTTGGGTCGCCGGAACTGGAGAAACCCTTTTGCGGAACTGCGGAGAGTGTGACGTATGAAGTACGACGACCCGCCGCGAGCGCAGGCGGTCGCCGAGCGCGTCAGGACCTTCGTCGACGAGGTGGTCGTTCCCGTCGAGCGGGAGATTCTCGGCGAGGGACCCGTCTCGGACGAGACCGTCTCCAGGCTCCGGGAGGAGGCACGCGACCGCGAGCTGTACGCGCCACAGGTTCCAGAGGAGTACGGCGGCATGGGGATGGGGTATCGCGAGATGCTCCCGGTGTTCGAGGCGGCCGGACGGAGCCTGCTCGGTCCCGCGGCACTCCGCGTCGACGCGCCCGACGAGGGCAACATGCACACGCTGGAGCTGGTCGGCACCGACGACCAGAAGGAGCGCTGGCTCGGGCCGCTCGCCGACGGCGAGGCCAAATCGGGGTTCGCGATGACCGAACCGGCCCCGGGGGCGGGCTCGGACCCCAAGATGATACGGACGACCGCCGAGAAGGACGGCGACGAGTGGGTGATCGACGGCCACAAGTGGTGGACGACGCAGGGGAGCGACGCCGACGTCCTGCTGGTGATGGCCCGAACCGACCAGGACGCCCACCCCTACGAGGGCTGCTCCATTATCCTCGTGCCCTCGGACACGCCCGGCGTGCACGTCGAGCGGGACATCCCCCACGTCGGCGGCGGCGTGACGGGGCTGAGCCACGCCGAAATCCGGTTCGACGACGTTCGCGTGCCGAAGGAGAACCTGCTCGGCGACGAGAACGCCGGCTTCGCCATCGCCCAGCAGCGACTCGGGCCCGCACGGTTGACCCACTGCATGCGCTACTCCGGGATGGCCGAGCGCGCGCTCGACGTGGCGAAAGCCTACGCCAGCGAGCGGACGGCGTTCGACGGACCGCTCGCCGAGAAGCAGGCGCTCAGGTTCGAGGTCGCGGACGCCGAAATCCGGTTGCACGCCGCCCGCACCACGGTTCGTCACGCCGCCGACCGCATCGCGGCCGGCGAGGAGGCCCGCGTCGAGGTGGCTACGAGCAAGGTCTTCACCGCGAACGTCGTCCAGGACGTCGTCGACACCGCGGTCCAGATGTGCGGCGGCAACGGCATCGGCAAGGACCTCCCGCTCGCCGACTTCTACGAGAACGTCCGCCAGTTCCGCATCGTCGACGGTGCCGACGAGGTCCACAAACGCGTCGTCGCCAGGGACGCCTTCGACGACGTCGATCCGGGCGAGGTCGAACACCTGACCCGGTACGACGAGTAACCGTCGAGGAGGCCAACTCGCTACGTTCGGCGGGCACCGCAGCGGTTGCACCGACCGTTCCCGTCCGTTCGACCACGTTCCGTCGCATCCGGCCGACGCTCCGGCCGGTCCGCCACAACACCACGTTACCGGGGAGTACAGTCCGTTACTGCCTCGAAACGTAGGATACAGAACCAGTTGTGCGGTCTTATATGCGGCCGGGCGACGTTCACTATATGCCACATTTATAGGTGGAATCGTCGTAGGTTCAGCGCACCATTGGGTGTTGACCATGGAGAACGAACAACCGACCAGCGAACAGACGACCGACGAACCGGCGGACGGATCGCGCCGTAAGTTCCTCAAGAAGGGCGCACTGGCGACCGGCGCGGTCGCGCTCGGCGTCTCGGGATCGAACACGGCCGGCGCACAGCAGGTCCAGCAGGACGTGCTGACGTACTTCGACGACTACCAGCCCGGCCAGACGGTCCAGGTCGTCGAACAGTTGCCAGCGAACATCACCGTGACCCTGTTGCAGTTACCGAACGGGAACACGGTGCCGGAAGTCGGCCAGCCCGACGACTACAACGGCTACGTCGTCCGGCCGGCGACCGGCCAGGGCAACCGGTCCTGGGGGGCCACGTACCTGTTCACCCGGGCGTCGATCCCCACGGGGAACCAGTTCCAGTTCGGGCCGACCGCGACCGTGTTCAGTAGCCAGCTCAGCCTGGTGAGCACGTCGTTCAGCAGCCAGGGCGGCGGTGGCGGCGGAGGCGGTGGCGGTGGCGGTGGCGGCGGAGGCGGCGGCGGTACGCCGACCACGACGCCCGGGGGCGGCACGACGACTACCACGACCACCGAGGGCGGCGGCGGTAGCTAACCCGACCCGTTGACGTGCTCGTCTTTTGTCGGACGCGGAACAACTAGCGGCTGTGACGCGAATCCAGGCTCGCACTCCGTCCGCACGCGACACGGACACCGATCGACTCGGCGTCGACGACGCACCGGGGTCCTCCGCACGGTCGGCTGAGGACGAGCGGCGGGCGGTTACTGTCCGCTGTCCGTCCGCCGAACGTGCGCGATACCGGGCGCACCGTCGACGAGCCAGAGCGCGAACGCCAGCAGGTACGGCACCGAGTAGACGGCGAGAAAGAGCAGATGCTTCGTGGTCAGTACGGACTGGAAGAACTCGCCGAAGATGCGGTCGATTCGACCGAACAGCGTCGTCTCGTGGCCGTACGGGGGAAGTGTGACGACGGGCCAGAGGAGTCGGTCGAGCGGCGAGACACCGCGCTTGGGCACCGCCAGAATCGCGTCGCCGAGGAGGTGCGACCAGTATCCGGCGGTGAACGCGACGCCCACGTCGAATCGGCTCCGAGAAGCCGTCACGGCGAGGACGCCCAGACCGACCGGGACGGCGACGAGTATCGAGTGCGCCACCGAGTACCCCTGCGGAAAGAGACCGAGCCCCCACGAGAGCGGCTTGTCGACGAGGTCCGGCAGCTGCGTTCCGAACAGCAACGCTACGACGACCGCTGGACCCGCGGGCGGGTCGCGTGTCACGAGCCGATGGCCGAGCGAGTACAGGACGTAGCCGAAGGCGGCGTGGCCCCACGGCATCACGGCGACATCACCGTCCGTCGCGTATCCTCGGTACACGGCGAACCGGCGATATCGGGACCGACTGCGCGACCGGGGTCTTCGTCCGGGAGTCTCATCGCCAACGAGTAGCGACCCGAGACGGAAAAGTACACACCATCGCCGGTGTTCGGTCGTTAGAGGTCGACGATTCACGGGGACTGCTGGCCCGTCGAGAGGGGGAAATCGCCGAGCGCAAGCTACTGCGCCGCTGGAACGGCGAAGTCCGTTCCCAGTGGGCGAGGACGCAGGGGGTCCACTACGACCGTAACCCGACGTGACGTCACCGCCGAACGCTCGTCAGTCCAGTGGTCAGACAACTGCGCCGGGATGGCCACGACCGACTCCAGCAGCGGACAACGCGTCGGACCGGAAATCACCACCGGAGCGGTCGGGCAATCGGACGCCACGGTACCAGAAGAGCGAGTGGCCCGTGGGCGACTCCTGGCCCGCAGTACTCGACGACGCGGTCGGGCGACAGCGAAACGGAGAGCCTACTCCGCCAGAAGGAACGGGCCGGTCGAGACGGTACGCTCGGCAACGACAGCCAGCGGGAGGACGTACACACCGAGGAGAACGCTCGGGGTCATGATTATCGGGATGGTCAACGCGGCTATCGGACGAATGTACGGTTCCGGAACTTTGACTCCTCCACCCGAAGTGTAGAAAAGGAGCAGCAGTATCGATATGAGAATCGACGGGATACCCGTGTAAACGATGTACCGTGAGAGACCGGCGAGCTGTTGCTGGATGGTCAGAGTTTTGAAATGCTGTCGGGCGACGGGCACTGCCTCGAGTATCACCGAAACGTCCTCCAGTATCGCCGAAATACGCTCGGGAAGAGAGCTCAGATCGGCTCGAAGCTGTTCCACAGCTACTGTGTTTTGTACGTACGTCTCGTGTGAAAGCGCCGATACGATGTAGAGGGTTTCCGTCCGCTCGTCCTTCGCGAGGTTCTCTATGAACTTCGAGTAGTTCTGAAGTGATAGCGCGCACTCTTCGATCGCCTCGTGGTGCTTTGGATCGACCGTGTCGGCACTTTCGACGAGTTCCTCCGAGCGCGTATAGAGTGCACGCGCGATTACCGCCAAGAACTCCTGTGGATTCACCGGCGGCCTCGGGTCGTCCGTGACGTCTCGTATCTGCTGGCGGAAACTGACAGTCCCCCGTAGCCGTCTCTTGATTTCGGGCGGAGAGGCGAACATTCGCGATAGAATGAGTTGGTTGATAGAAAGCGTCACCGTGAAAAGCGTCAGTTGGCCGGCGATGATACCACCGAGTAGCGTGGGCATCGAACTCGACGGACCGACTTCGAGAACGTTAAACTCGATCAGAAGGATGGTCAGCGCCCATATCAGCCCGAGCACCAAACCGGCGATCAGAAGCCGGTGCCCGCGAAACAGCAGCCACTCGGTCAAAGCGAACTCACCCTCCTGTAACGAGGGCTCGCTGTCGAGCGACGTTTCGCGCATAGAAACTGCTAGTGAGGGAAATGTATGAATGCTACTGACGAGCTCGAAGAGGAGAAGAAATTCTACCGAACGGTAGAGTAGTATCGGCGAAGACGGTGACGACGAATCAACTGACTGGTTCTCTACATGAATGCGTCTTCGGCAGTGTACCGGGCGTAAATTAGGGGAACCCACACTCACTCGTTTAGAAAGCACAGTTTCGTGCTCCGTAACTGCGGAAAGTCGAATTAGTACGCACGATTTCACGACGGAGTTGTAGTCGCGTCGTACCCATCGTCGTGTGAGGGAGTGAGACCGGGCACAGCGGTCAACGGGTCTCTGGGACTCCCTCGGTCTTACTCACGCAGAGGAATTCCCGGCACTGCCATCGATTGCTCCGTCACGTGCCGGTCACAGAAACTGTGTATCAGCCTCGCTGATTCGGCGTCGAACGACGCCACGTTTGGATAGGCGGCGGAAAACCGTCCACGGCGTCGCCGAACCCGTGCATGATAAACGTGTGATAACTAGTCGGTCTACTACAAGAATTCCCTTGTCCTGTCAGGTGGTCGTAGGTGGGGTTCGACCTCCGCGCGCACCGAGTCCGAGGGGACCCCGGTCAAAGGGAGAGGCCGGCGTGGGCTACATCGCCGAGACTCCGCTCGTTTCGAACCGGGAGTTTCGACGGAAACCAGCCGTTCGCTGGCGGATACGTGGAGGATACCCTAAAACCTCGTTCTAATCGGAACCGCTAACTGTTGCTTGACATTACAGTGAACCTGTTCCCATCTTCACTCACTCACCGACCTGCTCCATTAGAGATACAGCGAAGGAGCGAGTCCGAACTGGAGGAGCGGGATTTCGGAATCCAGTGAGAATTCGGCGGTATCTATTAGGCTATTTCCCTTCAAGAGACAGTAATGAGAGTCGGGGTTGAACTCGAATTCTGGGTAATCGACGAGGACGGTGAGCTAGTGAGTGCAGCCGATCTCCTCGGTATCCATGAAGCAGTTGCCCCTGAGTTCGTCGAACCGATGCTCGAGATACAAGTACCACCGGCAGACAGGATAGCAGAGTTACGCCAGAACCTCATCGCCATCCTCGAAACCGTATTGGCGCGAGCGGCCGACCTCGACAAGCACCTCGTTCCGCTCGGCACACCACTGACCGAACATCGATTTCCGATCACGAGCGATCGGGGGAAGCTGCTCCAGCGGATCTACGGCGACGAGATTCGCTATGCGAAAAACTGCGCCGGAACGCACGTCCACTTCGATAAAGGAAACGTCGTTCGCCAGCTCAATCTCTTGACCGCACTCGATCCGGCGATTGCGCTCGTTAGCTCGTCACCATACTACGATGGCGTGCAATTGGGAATGGACGCCCGAGCGATTACGTATCGATCTCATTCTACCGAGTTGTTGACGCGATATCGGGACCTGTGGCCGTACGCGGAGACGGCGGACGAGTGGGACGAACGACTGACGCAGATGTACGAGACGCTCAAGCTACGCGCCGAACAGCTCGATATCCCTGAATCCGAGTTTACGCGCTGCATTCAGCGGGAAGACGTCGTCCTTACCCCCGTACGATTGCGGAAACAGACGCCGACCGTCGAATGGCGTGCACCCGATGTCGCGCTGCCGAGCCAGATACTCCAGTTGGTGAGCGACGTTTCAATGTTGCTTTCGTTGACGGAGGATCGGTCGGTGAACGTCGGGACGCCCGGTGTCCGTCCTGAGGAGATTGGCATACCGCCGTTCACCGAACTCCGCGCCATTGCGACGACTGCGATGAACGATGGACTCTCGAAACGGGTCTGTCGGTATCTCTCATCCATGCGCTTCGAAACCGATCAGTACGAGCCGATGGCTGCGGAAATCATCGGTGATTACCGAATTTCGACGGCCGACGCACGGCAAGCGCGGTTGGAGTACGCCGAACGGTTACGGAGCGACGTCGCGGATCTCCGTTACTGAGAGACCCGCCTCTAGGTCGCGCCACCGGTCATCTTCGGGACGCAGACTACCGTCGGCCGGGAAGCTCCCGATTTTGCCGCCAAAACGTCGACCGGTACACAAGTTACTCCCGGCAGAAGGTGACGAACTCCCTCGGAGTAGTACTCTCGGCGATGATCGACAAGCTTGGACATTTCGTAGAGGGAGACGTGGGAAGCACGGTCGAAGGCGCGAACGATTAGCACTGGATCAAAGATAGCTTATCAGGTTAATCTATCCAAGCAGTGCCTCGTTTCCGTTGAACGCTTCTCCAAGTTCTCCGTCGACCCCACCCACTGGGAGACATCAGAGCGTGCCAGTGACAAACTAGCGACACCGAACACGACCCGAATATCGAGTCGGTCTTCACTTCGAGCGTTAGGTTTCTCCGCCCGAAGGCGGAGGAGAACATGACTTGCCGAGAGCGAGGCAGTGTCGCAGATCTAGTCAGTCGCTGATGGACTCGGCAGCGTCGGCGGATTGGTCTTCGTCCTCCTGAGCACGGGCATATCGCTCCAACAGTTCGTGCTGGACGTTCTCGACCGGGAAGTAGCAGGCAGCCTCGTGGTCGCCGTCCTGATAGACGGAGCGCTCGGGGTCAGCCTGACGACACTCTTCGCTGGCCTTGGGACACCGCGGTGCGAAGTTACAGCCCTTGGGGAGGTCGACGGGGTTAGGCGGTTCGCCCGGCAACAGTACCCGCTGGCGGTCGGCGTCGGGGTCGGCTTTCGGTGACGCGGCCAGTAGCGACGCGGCGTAGGGATGTTTCGGGTTTCGGATGACTTCTCGGGTATACCCGAATTCGACGATGCGGCCGAGGTACATCACCGCTAACCGGTTAGCGATTTGCGAGAGGCTCGCGAGGTCGTGAGAGATGTAGATGATACCGATATCGCGCTCGTCGGCCATCACCCGCAGGATATTGAGGATATTAGCCTTCAACGAGACGTCGAGCATCGACGCCGGCTCGTCACAGATGAGCAGTTGTGGTTCGAGCACCAGTGCCTGGGCGATGGCGACCCGCTGGCGCTCCCCGCCGGACAGCTGAGTCGGGAGTTGGTCGAGGTACTTCTCCGGCGGGTTGAGGCCGACGTCGGAGACGGTCTCGCGGACCCGACGGTCGATCGTCTCCTGGTCGTACCCCTGGATTTTGAGCGGTTCGGCGACGGCAGCTCGGACCCGCTGGCGTGGGTTCAGCGAGTCGAAGGGGTCTTGGAAGATGAACTGGACCTGCGAACGGAACTGCTTGGTGTTTTCGTCGAGTAGCTCGTCGACCGTCGTCCCATCGACGCGTATCTCCCCGCCCGTCCGGGATTGAAGCGCGGCGATCACCTCGCCGAGGGTGGACTTGCCACAGCCGGACTCACCGGCAACGCCGACGATCTCGCCCTCGCGGACCGTCAGGTCGACACCGTTGACGGCTTTGACGTGGTCTGGTTCCGCACCGCGCAGGTCGTCGAAGATCGATTGAGTCTGCTCGAACCATTTCTCGAGGTCGTCGGTTCCGAGGATGACGTTGCCGGCCTCACGGGCCGCCTCGCGGTCCACCTCGGCGTCGACGCCCCACGTCTCGGGGTCGGCGGCCGCCGCTCGCATCTCGTCGGCCTCGTCGGTGTAGTAGCAGGCCGACAGCTGGTCGCCGTTCTCCGTCAGTGGCGGATGGCCCTGGTCGCACTCCTCGGTGGCGAACGGGCACCGGTTGCGGAAGACACAGCCCGTCGGCTCCTCGGTGAGGTCCGGCAGTGATCCCGGGATGGAGATGGCCTGCTGGTCGAACTCGTCGACCTCCGGGAAGGCGTTCTTGAGCCCCATCGTGTAGGGGTTCGTCGGGTGGTCGAATACGTCGTCTGTCTCGCCCTGTTCCATCACCTTTCCGCCGTAGAGAACCGACACATCGTCGCAGGTCTCGGCAACGACGCCGACGTCGTGGGTGATGAGCAGCATCGAGCTGTCGATCTCTTCTTGTATCTCCAGCAGCTTGTCGACGATTTTGTCCTGGACGATGACGTCGAGGCCGGTCGTCGGTTCGTCGGCGATGATGAGGTCGGGGTCGAGCACCAACGCCATCGCGATGGTGACGCGCTGGCGCATTCCGCCGGAGAACTCGTGCGGGTAGTCGCTCGTTCGGGCGGGGTCGAGGCCGACGATTTCGAACACCTCCGCGACGCGTTCGTTGGCCTCCGTTTTCGAGACGTCCTCGTGTTTGTGGATGGCCTGCCGGATCTGGGCGCCGACGGTCATCACGGGGTCTAGCGAGTCCATCGCACTCTGGGGGATGTAGGAAATCTCGTTCCAGCGGACGTCCTGCCACTCCTTCTCGGAGAGGTCGAGTAGTTCGCGGCCCTTGAACCGGATACTCCCAGATTGGACCTCGCCGTTGTCGTCGAGCAGGCCCATAACCTGCTTCGCGACAGTTGACTTCCCGCAGCCGGACTCGCCGACCAGCCCGTAGTTGTCCCCCTCGTCGATGGAGAAGGAGACGTTGTTGACGGCGTGGACGTCCTTGTTGGCGGTTCGATACGTGATCTTCACGTCGTCGACTTCGAGTAGACTCATTCTTGCTCCGTTTGCAGATCGGGGTTGACTATCTCCTCGAACGCCCGGCCGACCAGGAAGACCGCGGTAGTGACGGCGGCGATGCCGATGGCTGGCGGCAGGACCCACCACCACGCGACGCGTATCGCGCCCGAGCGGAACACCTGCTGGAGCATCCGCCCCCAGGAGGTGGTTGTCGGGTCGCCGAATCCCAGGAAGGCCAGCGACGCGCCAGCGACGATGGACCATCCAACGGCGTAGGCGGTGTAGAGGAAGCCGATGCCGAGTACGTTCGGCGCGACGTGCAGGAACATCGTCCTCAGGTGGCCGGCGCCACGCGCCCGCGCCGACTTTACGAACGTCCGTTCCTTGACGGTCATCACCTCGGAGCGGATGACCCGCGCGGGCATCTTCCAGAGGAAGACGACCAGCACGGCGGTGATGAGCCAGATGCTCGGCGTCATGAACGACAGGATCAGCAGCGCCATCGGCAGGAACGGGAGCGCGAACGTCAGATCAGTCAGCCGCATCAGCGCCTCGTCGATGCGGCCGCCGAAGTATCCACTCGTAAGGCCGACCAGGAAGCCCAGCACACCGGTCCCGACACCGCCGAACAGGCCGATAATGAGCGTTGGACGCGCGCCCGCGAGAAACTGGCTCAACACGTCCTTGCCGAAGGAGGTCGTCCCCAGCGGCGCAGTCGCGCTGGGGCTCTCAAGTCGCATTATCGAGTAGTCGACGCGTACCGTGTACTCGATAGGGTCATGGGGTGCCAGGTATGGTCCGAACACTCCCATGAAGACGAACGCCACGAGAACGGTGAATCCGACCTTCGCGGCGTCGTCCTTGAGGACGACCCCCAGCGTGTGGCGCGCTCGCGAGAGCGCCGCGAGGAAACGGTCCTTGTTCGTCTCGATGTCGAAGCTGTACCCCGACATCAGACGTCACCTGCCGTGACCGTCGGGTCCAGTTTCGCATAGGCGATATCCGCCGTGAGATTCATCACAATGACCGCCAGCGCCATGATGAACACGGCGGCCTGAACAGTCGGGTAGTCCTGATTGAGGATGGCCTGGATGAGCGCGCGACCGATGCCCGGCCACGCGAAGACCACTTCCAGAGTGATGACGCCCTGGAAGAGCATCCCCGTTCGGAGCGCAAAGTACGTCACCAACGGGAGCAGCGAGTTGCGGCCCGCGCGGGCTAGCTGCTCCATCTCGGAGAGTCCCTTCGCACGGTGGAGCATCAGGAACTCCGAGCCTTTGCGCTCAACGACCGAGTTGCGCGCGAGCATCAGGAAGTCTCCGCTGTAGAACAGCACCGTGGCGGTAAAGGGGAGGAGGTAGTGTTTCAGGAAGTCGACCGAGAGGTACGTCTGGAGGTACCCTTTAGGGCTAGCCGTCGGGCTGCGCATCCCGAAGGCTGGGAGCCAACCCAACCCGTACGAGAAGATGATGAGCATGAGGATGCCCGTCACGAAGATCGGGGTCGCCCGGAAGAACGTCGTGGTGATGATGCCGGCCTGTTCGAACCACGAGCCCCGGTTCCAGCCGGCGTACATGCCGGCGATGGAACTGATGACGGCGGTCGTGATTAGCGCCGGTAGGAGCAACACCAGCGTGTTCATCAGCGCCGGGCCGATGATAGCGCTTACCGGCCGCTGCTGAGTGAGCGAAACCCCAAACTGGAACGTGAACAGGTTCTTGATGTACTTCAAGTACTGTACCCAGATCGGCTCATCGAGCCCGTACATCGCGCGCAACTCCGCTACCTGCTCGGGTGTGAGCGCACCCGAGGCGACGAGCCCGCTGAACGGGTCGCTGGGCAACAGCCGCAGCGTCGCGAAAATGACGCTGACGGCGACCAGTGTCAGTACTGCGGCGATCGCTGTTCGCTTGATCAGGAATCGTCGAAAGCTCATAGGTGTGGAAATGTTGCTTACGAGAAGTCCGATTGATCGAGTTCAGAGCGTGTCGCGTGGCCGTCCTCGACGCGGTCGGCGAAGGCTTTCCAGGCGTTGCCCTTGGGCCAAACGAGCATATCGTCACCGTTGAACGTGTAGCCCGCCTTTCGGAGCATCGTCCGACCCTTCTTCGGATTGTACTCGTATGGCTCGGTCTCGCCGTAGTACGGTTTGAGTAATGGCGTGATGAGGTTCTGGCCCTTGATCGCGGTGCCGCGGCCGCCTAGAACGCCCTTGACGAAGCCCTGCTTGTCGACGGCGTGGCTTAGTGCGACTCGGAACGTCTTGTCGCGGAACAGTGGGACGATGTGGTTGAGGTGGACGTCTGTCGGGACGAAGTTCCGGGACCGCTGTTTCTCGACGCCGTTGCCCTTGGCCGCTCGCTTTGCCTGCTCGTTGGAGACGGTGGTTCCGATGGCATCGATGTCGCCGGACTGTATCGCGCCGATGAGCGTCGAGACGTTGCCAACATTGGTCTCGACCAGTTCGTCGATACCGTCGCCGGGGACGAAGTGCTCTTCCCCGATGAGCTTTCGACGGATCTTGTCGTCCCACAACCAGTGGTCTTCGTGCTTCGAGAGGCGCAGTTCCTGGCCCTGCGACCAGTTCTCGAACTTGAATGGGCCGGTCCCGATTGGGTTGTCGGGGTTGTGTTTGCCGGGGCTGTCGACGTCCTGCCAGCGGTGCTTCGGAATGATGGCGCTTCGGACGGCCCGCTGGGTGAGGAACGACGCGTCGGCTTCCGTGAGGGTGAACCGGACGCGTCCGCCACCGTTGTTCGACAACACCTCAACGCTGTCGATGGTCCGGTAGAACGGGCCCTGCTGGGGCGCCGTGTGCTGCTTGTACGTCTCGACGCTAAACTTGACGTCCTCCGGGCCGAACGGCTTGCCGTCGTGCCAGGTAACTCCCTTCCGAAGGTCCATCTCGACGGTGGTATCGTCGACTACCTTATGATCGGTCGCCAGACCGGGGACGATTTCGAGTTGCGGCGAGGCATCGTACAGTCCATCGTAAACGTTCAGCAGACGTTTTTCCTCCTGGCCGCCACTCGACCAGGGGAGGTTCGTCCCCTGCATACCGGAGGTGACACCTTTAACCCACGTCGTCGAATTGCCCCTGGGCTGGAGGTTCACCTGCGTCCAGATGAACGAGTCGCGGGTCGTCCCGTTGCCTGGGGTCGGAACGTATCCCTCCCAGTCGGCGGTGTTGGCCACGTTGATGACATCCGGGAAGTTCGTGGTGATGATGTAGGCGTCTTTGCTGAGTTTGCGTTGAATCTTCTTACAGATCTTGGCACGCTTCTGCTTGTTCCCGATTTCCTTGGCCTGTTTGTCGAGCAATTTCGTGATCTCGTCGTTCTTGTAGTTGTAGTAGTTCCCGCCGGTCTCGGGGTGGGCTCGCATCAGGAACGGGTTTGGGTCGAGGCCGCGCTGTGGGTCCGGCCCGTGGAGGTTCATCGTCACCGGCACCGGATGACCGACGTCGGCTCGCCAGAATTCCCCGTACCGCGTGCTGGGCTGGACATTCTTCAGTTCGACCGGGACGCCGATGGATTCGAACGAATCCTTGATCATCAGCGCGTGCTCGCGCATCCACGGTGTCTCAGCCTGCGCGAAGTGCGTCGTCACCTTGGGGACGGTCTGGCCCTCGACCGCGGTGTACTCGAACTTGACTGCCTGTTCGTTGGCGTCGGTGCCCTTGGTGTCGACCGGCCACTCCTCCCAGAACTTCGTCTCGATGGACCGGCCATCGCCGCCACCGCCGTCACCGCCATCGCCACCGCCTAGTATGCCGCTACAGCCTGCGAGTGCGGCTGCCCCGGCAGTCCCTGCTATGCGGACGAATCCACGCCGTGATGGTCCCTTCTCGATCTCGAAGGTCAGGTCGTCGGACATACGGGTCGCTCTCTTTGTTACAGGGGCCTGAACCTACTCCCGAACTTCAGTAATGATCATCGTCCTTTATATGGGAACACATATCATACCGGTATTGCAACCGGTCACCCCTAGGCATCCTCAAGTGCGTCGGCGAACTCGCCCGACGCGAAGACGAGATCTAGAAGTTGCTTCTCCGCGATGCGCAGACGTTCGCTGAGCGTCGACTGCGCGATGTCGAGTTCCGTGGCGATATCATCAGCGGACGCCTCACGCGGCACGTCGAAGTACCCCATTTCGTGGGCCATCTCGAGAACGTTGAGTTGTTCCTGAGTGAGTTCGTTTTGGAGGACCCGTGAGAGCTGGCCGCTCCCAAGTGGTTCGCCGGTCGTGTCCACCTCGCTAACGCTGTGGAGTTCGAACCGACCGAACCGCTCCTGGATTCGGTCGGCCAGCGAGCGGAAACCTTCCCACTCCTCGACGGTGACGACGGCGTTGAACTGGCCGTGGCGCAGTACGAGCCGGTTAGGAATGGCTTCTGCCCGGAGGATGACGCCTAACAGGAACGGGTACGGCTCGTTTGCGATAACCACGAGCCGGTAGCTCGTCCGGTCAGACTGACTGTCCGAAACCTGCTGGGAGTGATACAGTTCGACCCGTGAGAGGTCCAAGAGGGCGGTCTCTGGGTCGAACTGCTCTGACGTCGAGAGCAGCAGCGACTCGATCCAGGTGCCCTCGTCAGCGTAGAAGGCGTTCTCAAAGTCGATACTCCGGACCCCTGGGAGCTGTGCCCCCATATCGTATACCACTCCAGAGGGAGCGGTCTGGAATTCAACGCGGAGAATACGGAATCACCTGGCGCCGTCAAAGTAGAGCGTATCGGCCGTTATAACTGCGACGACTGCGGCAGACATGAACACTCCTCCGACGCGCCGTGGCCGTCCAGCAGACCGGTCGCTCACCGGACTGGACGGCCGTGCCGGCTCACAGGCGCGACCGCAGGTCGTTGACGACGGCCTCAGTGCCAGCGTCGCCTCCGAGGTCGGGCGTCCTCGGAGCTGAGTCGTCGGCGAGCTGGTCAGTAACGACGTCCCAGAGGGCATTGGCGGCAGCCGTCTCACCGAGGTCTGCAAACAGCATTGACCAGGAGAGGACGGTCGCCAGCGGGTTCGCGACACCTTCACCGACAATGTCCGGCGCGCTCCCGTGGACAGGTTCGAACATCGAGGGATACTCCTCGCCAGGATGAACGTTCCCCGACGGCGCTAGGCCCATGCTCCCGGTTATCTGGGCGCCGATGTCCGTCAAGATGTCTCCGAACAGGTTCGAGGCGACAATGACGTCGAACTCGTGAGGACGGCGGACGAGGTCCATCGACGCGGCGTCAACGAGTAACCGCTCGACAGTCACGTCGGGGTACTCATCGCTGATGTCCTCGACCACATCGTCCCAGAATACCATGCTGTGGGCCTGTGCGTTTGACTTCGTGATGCTGGTGAGAGACCCCCCGCGCTCTGTGGCGGCCTCGAATGCCGCCCGGACGATGCGTTCGGTTCCGCGACGGGTGAACAGCGCCGACTGGACGGCCGTCTCGTGGTCGAGCCCGCGGTGTTCGCGGCCGCCGACGTTGGCGTACTCCCCCTCTGTGTTCTCACGGTAAACGACGAAGTCGATGTCGCCGGGCTCGTAGCCGCGGAGCGGGCTCTCGATGCCCTCGAAGAGAACGTTTGGACGCTTGCAGACGTACTGATCGAACCCCTTGCGAATCGGTAGCAAGAGACCGTGGAGTGTCACGTGGTCGGGCACCTCGGGATGGCCGACAGCGCCGAGGAAGACGGCATCGGCGTCGACGAGGCGCTCGAGGCCGTCTTCGGGCATCATCTCGCCGTGGTCGAGGTAGTACTCGGTCCCCCAGTCGCGGTGGGTCGACTCGAAGTGGAATCCGTGATCATCGGCGGCAGTTCTGATGAGGGGAAGCACGGCGTCGACCACCTCCGGGCCGATGCCGTCACCGGGAATCAATTCGATGTCGTACGTCGTCGTGGTTCGTTTGTCAGTAGTCATGGCTGTGAATATCGAGCGTTACGTGTAGTTCTCGGAACAATACCGCTTCGCTCGTGATACGCGACGAGAGCCAGCATCGACCTCAACGCGTCTCGCCGAACAGCACCGTCGGGCCCTCCAGCACCTCTCGTCTGCCGGCGGGGGCAGGCCTTCGACGACGGTGACGGGGTTCGCCGGTCGGCCGTGATGCGTCTCATCGGTCAAACACCCATAGGAGTAGGATCAGCGCGGTTGCGACGCTCAGTGCGGCTGCAAGGACGGTGAAGGCCGCTCGAAACCCGGTCACCTCGGAGAGGTAGCCGACAACGGCTGGAGCGACGGCGCCCGCGGCGACCAGCAGCGTCCGGACGACCCCCAGCGTCCCCTTCGCGACGGAGTCGGGGAGTACGGCCATCAGGTAAGCGCCACGCACCGGTCTGTACCCGTGGGCGCCGATGCCGAACACGACCACCGACGCGCCAAGCCCCAGCGGACCCGCGGTACCCGACAGCGCGACCAACCCGACGAGACCCACGGTTGCGGTCACGAGCGTTCCGGCAAGGAGGAGCAGGACGCCGACACGGTCGCTCGCCTCGCCGGTCACTAGCTGGACCAAGCTGACCGCGAACAGCCCGCCGAACAGCAGGTTCGCAGCCACCTGGGACAGTTCCCCCGCGCCGGTGAGATACAGTGGAAGGAAGGCTACGAGCCCGTTGAAGGCAAACGAGAACAGGACCGTCACGGCGACGAACACCGAGAATCGCGGCCGCCGGAACAAGCGAAGGTACTCGTCGAGCGACGGCGCGCCGTCGCGCCCGTCGGTAACAGCCGGCCGATCGTCGAGGTGACGCGGCACGCGGACGGCGAATGCGACGGTGACTGCCAGCACCGCGACGCCGCCAGCGAGGAAGAGCGTCCGCCACGGCGGGCCGAACACACCTAGGAGGGCGCTGCCGGCGACCACAGCCGCGGGCGCCGCGACGCCCGCGAGGCTGCCGACCGTTTCGAACACGCCCAGCGACCGCCCGGTCTCGGCCGGGTAGATCCGTGACAGCAGCTCCACGGCGACCGTCTTGTACGTCCCCGTACCGGCGCCGACGAGCAACATCGCCCCGGCGAGCATCGCGAATGATCTGTTCGCGACCAGTGCGAGTGCGCCGAGGGCGGTTATCGCGCCGCCGGTCGTGATGACGCCCACCGACCCGAACCGGTCGGCGACGAGCCCCGAGGGGAACTGCATCGCCGCGTACACCAGCATGAGACCAGTGAACGCCGCCCCGAGTGCGGTTCTGGAAACCCCGTAGACGGCCTCGAACCGTCCGAATAGAGGCGGGAGAGCGTACCGCAGGAACTTGCCGAGGAACCAGACCAGTGCCGTCAGCACCAGCGCGTCGTACCGTCGGAGTCGCGACCGGAAGACGGACTCCCCAGTGGTGACATCGTCAGCTGTCATGGCGTTAGTGCGTGAGGTCGGCGAGCGAGGCCGGTGGCTACGAGCGTCCGTTGGACGGAGTTTGTGGCTGCCGGGAATCGACAGTCGGAATCGGCTTGCATTGATCGCTACTCGTAAGTTCGGACGAGGACATCGACGGCGGCCGGACCGTCCTCAGTGACGACGACAGGGTTGAGGTCCAATTCCGCAACGGCGTCGACCTCCTCCGCTAGTTCGCCGACGTTCACGAGGAAGTCGACGAACGAATCGAGGGACAAGGTGGGTCCGTCGCGCCTGTCTCGGAGGAGCGACCCGAGGGCAGTGTCTTCGACGGCTGTTCGCGCGCTGCCCCGCGAAAACGGCGGCACGAGCGTGGCGGTCTCGTCGAGCGCCTCGACGAGGACGCCGCCGGGGCCGACGGACACGAGCGACCCGAACACATCGTCGGGGGCGATTCCCGCAATAGCCTCGACGCCGTCGCCAACCACCGGCTGGACCAGCACGCCCTCGACATCGTCGGTGTCAGCGGCCGCCAGCGCGGCGTCTACGACCTCCGCGTAGGCATCGCGGGCCGCCTCGGCGGAGTCGACGCCGAGTCGCACCGCGCCGACGTCGGTGCGATGCGGTAGTGCCGGCGAGTCGACCTTGAGCACGACCGGGAACCCCACTTCGCGGGCCGCTGCTGCGGCCTCGTCGGCGTCAGTCGCCAGTCGCGTCTCGACAACGGGAATGTCGTAGGCGTCCAGCAGCGCTTCGGACTCTCGCCAGGTGAGTACCCGGCCGCGCGGGAGGTCGACGTCCGCATCGGGAGTGTCGGCGGCGAGGGCAGCCCGTGTGGGCCGGTCGGTTAGACGGTCACGTGCGGCGACGAAATCGGTCGTCGACGCCACGGCGTCCATACATCGGCTCGGATCCTCGTAGACAGGGAAAGACTCCCGCAGGCGGGCGTACGGCGGCGTCTCAGTCGGGTCGGCGGGCTCTTTGCGTCCAGTCCAGAGCACGAAGACGGGGTCGTCGGCTTCGGCGGCGATGGCTTCCAAGTCCTTGGCAATGGTAGCTGCGCGTTCGTCGACGCCCGGGAGACCGATTGCGAACACGTACGCGTCGAAGGCGTTGTCGTCGAGGACCGCATCTGCGATTTCGGGGAGCACGTGGGCGCCGTACCCGCGGATGTCGGCCGGATTGTTGAACCCGCCGTAGGTCAGCAGTTCCTCGATGTCGAGCAGTTCCTGTTCGGTCTCGCCGTCGATATCGGGAAGTGCGATGTCGCGCTCGGCGGCCATGTCCGCCAGCAAGCTCGCGAGGCCGCCGCTGGTCGAGGCGACGCAGACGGTGTCGCCGTCGGGGTCGTCGTAGGCGGTGTGGGCGCTCGCACGCGCCACTAAGTCCGGAATATCGGGGACACGCTCGATGCCCATCTGGTCGAAGGCGGCCTTCCAGGCGTCGTCGTCGCCGGTGAGTGACCCGGTGTGTGACAGCGTCGCCGCCTCCGCAAGGTCGGAGGAACCGATCTTCACGGCAAGGACGGGAGTGCCGTTGCGGACGGCCTCCTCGGCGACGCGCAGGAACCGCTCGGGGTCGTCGACCCCTTCGATGTAGGTGCAGACGACATCGACTTCGTCCTGTTTGGCGAGGTAGGCGACGTAGTCGGCGGTCGTCAGGTCGACTTCGTTACCGGTCGAGACGATGTGGCTGAAATGGATATCGGTGTCTGCTGCTCGCTCGAAGAACGTCGTAAACGCGAGCGCGCCCGACTGGCTGACGAGGCCGATGCCGCCCGGTCGCGGTTCGCGCGAACACGTCGAGGTTAGCGTCGCACCCTCACTGGCCATCACGCCGATGCAATTTGGGCCGACGACGCGGATGTCGGCGTCGGCGGCTGCCGTAGCGAGGTCCGCCTCGAGGTCTGTGCCGGTCTCGTCGGCCTCGGCGAACCCTGCGGTTAGCACTAGCGCGACGGGGACGCCGCGCTCGCCCGCCGATTCGACGACTTCGACGACGTACTCCCGGGGAACGCTGACGACCACTAGATCGACCGTCTCAGGGACAGCCTCGATGTTGTCGTAACAGCGGCGGTCCCAGACCGTCTCGCGATTGGGATTAACGGGGTAGAGCGTCCCGTCGAAGCCGTAGTCGAGGAGGTTCTCCACGAGGTTGCCCGAGTAGAACGAGTCGGGGCTCGCGCCGACGACTGCGACGGATTCCGGGTCGAATAGGGGGTCGAGGTCGGGGACCGACTGCGACTCTCCGGGCGCGCCGGCGCTATGGTGTCCGTTGTCAACCGTCATGTCAGTTGGTTTCCCTCCAAAGGGCAATATCGTACCCCCGAACCGGGACAATAACCATCACCACTTATATGGGGGCAGATTCCGCGGCGATCACGGTCGACCAGTACACGATGACGGTGTCCGGGGTCAAGCCGCGTAACCGGATGAAGACTTATCCGACAACCTCGCGGACGCCTGCACATGGAAATCAGACAGGTAGAGGCGATTCCGCTCCGTCGTGAACTGGACGACCGATTCGCCAACGCCCAGAAGTGGATTCCGTCGCGGGGTACTGTCTGGCCGAGATCGAGACGGCCGATGGGAGCGTCGGGTGGGGGTGCTGTGGCGCTGGCAGGCAGCCTGCAACTTCTCGCGGCGCTCCCCTCTCCAGCTCGCCTCGGGTTCGATCGGACGCCGAACCCGATCCGCGAGGAACCCACTGCCACCCCGATCCGCAACGAGGGCACTGCGATCCGCGTCCCCGACGACCTCGGACTCGGGATCGAGATCGACCGCGAGACGCTTGCTAAGTTCCACGTCGACTGACAGGTGTCGCGGGCATCCGAGGACACCCGAAAACGGAGGGCAACGGTCGCCGACTGTTTTGTAGCTCCGGTCGGAACGAGGGACGTACATGCCACGCGAGATTGCGACCGGTCTGCACTGGATATACGAGGCCGGGCCGGACAGGACAGAGTCGTGGGACCTCCTCGACCGCGACCCCGACTGGTACCAAGAAGGACGGGAGGCGTACGTGCCTCAGTGCGCGTACCTGATAGAGGGCGACGAAGAAACGCTACTGTTCGACACGCTGTCTCCGGCCAGCACCGACCAGATACTCGATGCCGTGGACGACCTCGTGGGCGATCGCGGCCTCGACTACCTCGTCGTCTCCCACCCGGACGTTCCCCACGCCGGCAATACGATGCCCATCCTGGAGGAACATCCCGAGGCGACACTCGTCGCGCCAGCGTACGGCAACGACCACGAACTCTACCACCTCGACGGGGGAATACACGTCGCAGAGGGCGACAGCATCGACCTCGGCGGCCGAGTCGTCGACTTCCACGAGGCAACCTTCCTCGACGCGCCCGTCTCGGTGTGGATGTCCGAGCGCGAGACAGAGACGCTGTTCCCGGTCGACTGGATGGGGTTCATCCACCTCGAGGACGAAGCGCTGACGTTCGTTGACGAACTCGATGGCGAATTCGACACCAGTCGTCTCGTGGAGTTCCATGGTCGCGTACTGTTCTGGTACCAGTACGTCGACGTCGAGAAGACCAACGCCGAAATAGACGATTTGATAGAGACGTTCGACCCGGAGATAATCGCGCCCGCTCACGGCCTCGTCATCCGGGAGGACGCGACAGAGTACATGGCAACGATGAAAGACGTGACCCGCATCGTCGACGAACAGGGCCGGATCGGCACGCTCGGGTGATATCATGACAGTACAAATCACGCCGACGGTCGAGTGGATCAACCAGTGTTACGACCACGATGGGGAACACGAGCACGTGTCGTTGTACCTCGTACGCGCTCCCGAGGGGACGGTCCTCGTCGACTCCGGGTCGTTCTACCACCGCGAACAGATCACCGGAGCCGTCGACGAAGCGACCGATGGCGCCAGTCCCGACGCGCTCGTGCTGTCGCACTCGGACTACCCCCACGCGGGGAACGTCTCCTCGCTGGGTGCCGACACGGACGACGTAGAGCTCGTCGCTTCCTCGGGGTCGCCCGCCCAGCAAGGCCTCCCTGACGCCCGCAAATGCGACATCGGCAGTTCCCTCGAAATCGTGGGTCAGAGATTCAGCTTCATCGACCCGCCGCTGGCCGACCGATCGCACACGACGTGGATCTACGAACACGGCGACGGCGTCCTCTTCACGGCCGACGGGTTCGGCAACTACCACGAATCCGGCCAGTGCGACTACCTTTCAGGAGACTTCCCCGAAGTAACGCCCGCCGAGGAGATATACGAATACCACCGCGACAACCTCGTTTGGCTGCGCTACGCCGCACCGGAGAAGATTGCGCAGACGCTCGACGATATTTTCGCGGAGTACGACGTCACCGCCGTCGCGCCCGTCCACGGGAACCCGATCGAGGGCGACGACCTCGACGCCTACCGAGATCGCCTGCACGATGCCATGGTCCGCATCAAGGAGGAGTACGTCGTCGCGTAACCCGGCCGTAACGGGGCCTGTTTCGTGGGCTTATCCTTGGTGTGTCGGACGTGAAAAAAGTCCCGGCGTGGACGACGCGAATCGAAACGACGCGAAGAGGCGGTTAGCGAATCCCGGCGGCGGACGCCCGTTCGAGGATGGTTCGGGCGCGCTCGACCAGCGGCGGGTCGATCATCTGCCCGTCGACGGTAAACACGCCAGACCCCGCCTCGCTAGCCTGTTCCTGGCCCTCAATCACTTGCTCAGCCCACTCGACCTCGTCGGAGTCCGGCGTAAACGCTCGGTTGATGACGTCGACCTGACCCGGATGGATCGCCAGTTTGCCGTCGAACCCGAACCCGATGACGGTCTCCGTTTGTTCGCGTAGGCCGTCGGAGTCCTCGATGTCAGTGTAGACGGTGTCGAGGGCGTCGACACCGGCCGCCCCCGCGGCGGCAACGATGCGCTGGCGAGCGTACAGCGACTCCGTCTTCTCGTCGGTGACGGTCGCCCCGACGTCGGCCGTGTAGTCCTGGTCGCCGTAGGCGACGGCGACGACACCCGGCGCGGCCGCTATCTCTTCGGCGGCTACCAACCCCCTCGCAGTCTCGATCAAAGGGATGACGTCAACTGACTCAGCGCCGACGTCCGCAAGGTGGTCGGTCAGCTCCGCGACCGTCTCGTAGCCGTCAACTTTCGGCAGAACGACGCTGTCGGGGAGCGACTCACCATCGCTGACGACGGCGTCGATGTCCCGCGGCCCGTCGCGGTCGTAGGGGTTAATCCGGACGCTAATTGAGGGATCGGGCTCCGTGAGCGCGTTGATCGTCTCTCTGACCGACCGGCGGGCGTCGTCGCGCGCCGCCGGGGCGACCGCGTCCTCGAGGTCGAATATCACCGCATCGGCTCCCGAGTCGACCGCCTTCTCCATCATCGCCTGCTCGTCGCCCGGACAGTATAGTAGCGAACGGCGAACCATGGACAAACGTCACCATCGAGGGTAAAAAACCCCTGTCGGACACTCTTCACTGTTCGACCAAGCATAGGGCAGGATCGACGAGAGGCACAGGAACCGGCTAGGTGCGTTGTTCGACGAGTGCACCGAGGCGTGCTCGGAGGATCGCGTCCACCGGATAGGCAACGGATCTCCGCGAGTTCTTCGACGGCGTTGAGCGGCTCGAAGACCCCTGCTCCAGCGTCGAAGCCGCGTTCGTCGTCGCGAAGCCGCTTGACGACGAGGACCGAATTGCGAAAGTCGACACGCTGGCAGCGAATCACGCCTACCTAGCGGCTGTTTGCCGATTTCACGCTCCCAGCCGTGGCGACACGCGAATCACGGGACGGGGCGCGTGGTCAGTCAGTCGTCGCGTCGATGAATTCCGGAATGTCTCGGTCCGGGAACGAATCCTCGCCGGGAGCGAAACAGGCCGCCTGATGATCATTGCCGGTCCAGGTGTCGAGGTCGGGTTCCTCCATCTTGCATCGGTCGGTCGACAGCGAACAGCGCGATGCGAACCGACATCCGGTGGTCGACGGTTCGGCGTCGGACGGGTCCTCGTCGAGGATGACACGCTCGCGGCTCGCCGTCGGGTCTGTTGCCGGGACGGCCGAGAGGAGTGCCTCCGTGTAAGGATGTTTGGGGTCCGCGACGACGCGGTCGGCGTCGCCACGCTCGACAAACCGGCCGAGGTACATGACTGCCAGTCGGTCGGCGATCTGGGTAAGGCTCGAAATGTCGTGGCTAATATAGACAACGCCGATGTCCTCGCTGGTGGCCAAGTCCCGGATCAGATCGAGTATCTCCGCCTTCAGGGAGATATCCAGCATCGACGCTGGTTCGTCGCAGATGAGGAAGTCGGGGTCGACAGCAAGCGCCCGCGCGATGGCGACCCGCTGGCGCTGACCGCCCGACAGTTCGTTGGGGTACTTATCGAGGAATCGTTCCGGGGGCGTCAGTCCGACCTGTTCGAGCGTCTCTGCAATGGCGGTCTCGCGCTCGTCGCTGCGATAGTCGTGGATCGTCAGTGGCTCGCCGACCAAGTATTCGACCCGCATCCGTGGGTTCAGCGACTGGTAGGGATCCTGGAAGACGATCTGAAACTTCCGGCGGAATTCCTTGAGGTTCCCATCCCGGTAGTACTCGTGTGAGCTGCCGTCGAACTCGAAGCCGCCACCGGTCGGATCCTCCAGCAGCGCTAGTGTCTGGGCGAGCGTCGACTTGCCACACCCTGACTCGCCGGCGATGCCGAGTATCTCCCCGCGCCGGACCGTCATCGAGACGCCGTCGACGGCGCGGACGAGCGAGTCCTCGGTGTCAAGCGCGTCGCGCAACCCCGCCGCGCGCTGGTCGTACCACTCCCGCAGGTTGTGGCGAAGCCCGGAGAACGACAGCGAAAGACCGTCAAACGGGACGTACTGGAGCCATGACTGCGACCGCTCGTAGTATTTGGTCAGTTCGTCGACTTCCAGCAGAATCTCGCCGTCCGTCGACGACGAGATAGGGGCGGTCCGCCCCCATGTCCCCGAACTGGCCGCCTCGCGACGCATCCGCTCGGCGCGTTCGACTCTGTGACATGCCGTATGCTGGTTCCGGTAGGGTAGTTTCTCCAGCGCCGGCACGCTCGTCTCGCACTCGTCCGTCGAGAACGGACACCGCGACTCGAAGACGCACCCCGTCGGTGTCGTCGCCAGGTCGGGCGAGGAGCCCGGAACCGATACCAGTTCGTCGCCCTCCTCACTGAAGAAGGCGCTCGTCAGCCCCATCGTGTAGGGGTTCGTCGGGTTGAGCAACACGCTGTCGAGCGCGCCGCGTTCGAGTATCCGTCCGCCGTAGAAGACGGCGAGCTCGTCGCAGGTCTCGGCGATTACACCCAGGTCGTGGGTGATGAGCAACAGTGAGCTGTCGGTCTCTTCTTGGATTTGGAGGATGTTGTCGACGATTTTGTCCTGGACGATGACGTCGAGGCCGGTCGTCGGTTCGTCGGCGATGATGAGTTTCGGATCCAGTGCCAGCGCCATCGCGATGACGATTCGTTGGCGCATCCCGTCAGAAAACTCGTGGGGGTAGTCGTCGACGCGGTCGGGGGCCAGTCCGACAGTCTCGAACAGTTCGCGGGTGCGCCGGCACGCGCTCTCTGTGGTGACCTCGCGGTGGGTCTGGATCGTCTGCCGGATCTGACTGCCGACGGTCATCACAGGGTCGAGTGCGTTGACGGCCGTCTGGGGGATGAACGCCACCTCCTCCCAGAGGAAATCCCGGCGCTCCGCTGCCGTGAGCGAGCGCAAGTCCCGTCCGTCGAACTCCACGCGATCCGCCTCGATCCGCGCCTTCTCGGGCAACAGCCCCAGGATGGCCTTCGCTATCGTCGACTTCCCGGAGGCCGACTCCCCTAAGAAGGCGAGATTGTCGCCCTCCTCGATAGAGAACGAGATGCCGTTGACGCTGTGTAACTGACTGTCCTGTTCCTCGTAAGTTACCGCCAGGTTCTCGACTTCGAGGAGTGTCATCTGAACCCCCCCGTCCGGCAGACGCCAGTTACTGCTCCGGACCAATCGCCGCTCGGAGTGGTTCCCATCGGCAGTTCGCGACCGTTCCGTCGGACGATACCGAACGCACTAGGGTGTCGGAGCCATCCTGAGGTATCGTTGCTCGTGACGCTATTGACGACTACGTCACACGACGAGTTTGCTAGGGTCAGTGAGATTTCTGATCACCCGCGTGAGTCTTTTCATTATACAAGTCGGACCGTATAAATCCCTTGTTTCAGTCACCCATACCCAGTCAGCGTGCATGAAGATCGACAGCACGTTACCGTACAGAGATTCGTGGAGGTCATCCAGGACGTTCTCGACAGCGGTCACGTAGTGGGCGCGATAGGTGCATACCACAAACGGAACGGCGTACACGATCGAAACACAACACGGCGGTTACACGGTTCGAAGGTCGTCGATCGCCTGCGACCGGACGGCGGCTGCCGCGACCTCGTCGGCCCGCCTGACGAGTTCCGCTTCTATCGTCGCCGGCTCAACTGTCGTCCGATTCGTATGAGAGAGGACGATGTGGGCAAGGTCGACTGGCAGGTCCTCCGCTGCGACGACGTGGACGCCGTAGTAGGGATGGCCAAGCAGGTCGTAGGTCTTCGTCTCGTTCATCCCGTCGAATTCGGCGAGCTTGCTTACGTCGTGGACGAGCGCACCGGCGATGACGGTGTCCAGCGAGAGGTCAACCTCGCGCCGCTCGAGGAGCGTCTCCGCGAGCGCGACTGCGCCGGCAGTCACGTCCCGAACGTGGTCGACCAAACGCTCGTCGTCCAACCCCAGTTCACGCTGTGTCGGGGGCAGCCACGGCACCTCGGTCAGATCGCCAATATCGTTTTCCTCGATGGCAGTCGCCCAGGCGCTGACCACGCCCGCTCGAAGGTCGTCATCCTCGATAGCGTCGAGTTCAGGGAACGCCGTCCGGACCGCATCCTCACTCATGCTTTCGATATTGTATTGATCGATAAAATACCTGCTGTGCCGCAACGCCGAGTTCCGCTACGAACTCCGCATAGATTGGGACGAAGGTCCGGGGGCGATCTACTTCCGTTTACTGCTGAAAACTGGAACGGTGAGGACGATCACGGCCGCGGGAGCGAGTAACGGATGTCGAAGCCGTGCCATTGTTCGGACGATGAACTCGAACATGGGAATGGCTTGTCCTCGGGCAGGTTGGTGATAGCCTTCAACTGCGTGGGAGGCAAAATCCAAACGAATGTCCGAGACTCTGATACAAGCGCTCTCGTATTCGATGCTGGCCGTCGTGGCGGCGCTTGTCGGTGGGTTGATCGCCATCTACCGCCCGCCGGGGCCGCAAATGGAGAGTAACGTCCAGCACTTCGCGGCGGGCGTCGTATTTGCCGCTGTCGCCGCCGAACTACTCCCGGATATCCACAGCCGTGCTCCGAGCGTGGTAGTAGTCGGGTTCACGATCGGCGTTGCCACCATGCTCGGGATTCATCAGCTCAGCAAGTACATCGAAAAGCGGGGTATCGGCGGGAAGGTCGCGGGAGCGTCAAGCCTTCTCATCACCGTGAGTATCGACATGCTCATCGACGGCGTCCTGATCGGCGTGACGTTTCTCACGGAAGCGGCCACAGGAATTCTTATCGCGGTGGCACTCGCCATCGAAATCCTATTTCTCGGCGTTGCCGGCGTCATCGCGTTACCGTCGGGGATGAGAGCACTCAAGAAACTCGCGGTCCCTATCGGATTTGGCGGCCTTCTTCTCACCGGAGTAATTACCGGAGTACTGGTGTTTGACGGCGTGACCGGAGTAGCGATCGCAATCGTGCTCTCCTTCGGTTCCGCCGCTCTCCTATATCTCGTGACCGAGGAACTGCTCGTGAAAGCACAGACAGTTCCAGAGACGCCGACGTCAACGTCGCTGTTTTTCGCTGGCTTTCTCCTCATCTTCCTCCTCGATATGATCCACTGAAATCGTAGCTCGCCATCTAGGTCGCCAATGGAGTTCGTAGCCGGATTGCGGCCATCCGAAGGGGCGAGACAGCTTTTCGAACCACGACAGAACCAACTATTGTCTAATTCCTGTCCGAGTTTTGGAATCCTGGGAAGATTCTCCGCTGAAAATTTGAGCAAGTAATATTTTTTAGAAAGTTTTATATCATACGGCAAATTATCGAAGAGCAGCCACCGGTCGTCGCCCTCGGAGGGGTGGCTCGGGGCCATACCACATGACCCAGAAAACACCCGTACTCGGGGGCGGACCGATCGGTCTCACGCTCGCGAGCCGACTAGCAGCACAGAACCAGCCTGTCGCCGTCGTCGACGAAGAGTCAACGGCGAGCCGCGCACGTGAGGCTGGCCTGATTGCCCACGAACCGACACCCGAGACTGCAACGTTATCCGTCGACCGTCCAGCGTCGACCGTCGTCGTTGCGACCGCCTCCGACGTACGGAATCCGTTGCTCGCGGCGGCCGCTCCCCGCGCGTTCGACGCCGACAGGACGTTCACCCTCGTCAACGACCCTGACAAACAGACGGCGTTCGACGACGCTGGCATCGAGACGGTCTGCGTCTCGAAGGCCGTCGCCCAGGTGACGACCGACTCTGTAGCCGTTGAGGAGTCGACGCCCGCAGACCGAGCGGCCGATACTGGCGGGCGAGTGAGGCTCAGCGAATAATGGCGAAGGAACTCGAGCGCGACCTCGGGCTCACGAGCGTCGTCGCGATCAGTATCGGCGCTATGGTCGGCAGCGGTATCTTCATCCTACCGGCGCTGGCCGTCGGTATCGCCGGCCCGGCGGTCGTTTTCGCCTACCTCCTCGCCGGCGTCCTCGTCCTCCCCGCGGCGCTCTCCAAGGCGGAGATGGCGACAGCCATGCCGGAATCCGGGGGCTCGTACGTCTACATCGAGCGCGGGATGGGCCCGCTGCTCGGCACTATTGCCGGACTCGGAACGTGGTTCTCGCTGTCGTTCAAGGGCGCACTCGCACTCGTCGGCGGCGTACCGTACCTCCTCTTGCTCGTCTCGGTTCCGGACGCGTGGATACTGCCGTTGACGCTCGGTCTGGCCGCCCTCCTGGTCCTCGTCAACCTGGTCGGCGCCAAGCTCACCGGACAGCTTCAGGTGGCCATCGTCGCCGTCATGCTGGCGGCGCTGGTCTGGTTCGTCGCGGGGGGCGTCCCCGACGCGAGTAGCGCCAACTTCGCCGGGTTCTTCCGCGAGGGACCGGGCGGTCTCCTCGCCGCGACGGGGCTCGTGTTCGTCTCCTATGCGGGCGTCACGAAGGTCGCCAGCGTCGCCGAGGAGATCGAGAACCCCGACCGGAACATCCCGCTGGGCATTCTCGGGTCGCTCGCGTTCACGACTCTGCTGTACGTCCTGATCGTCGCCGTGATGGTCGGTGTCGCCGACCTCTCGACGATCGGCGACACGCTCACACCGATGGCAGATGTCGCCGCGGTCACCCTCGGCCCGCTAGGCGTCGCAGCGATCGTCGCCGCGGCCGTGCTGGCACTGGTCTCGACGGCCAACGCGGGCATCCTCTCGTCCTCGCGCTACCCCTTCGCGATGGCGCGAGACCGACTCGTACCCACGAGGCTCGGGGCCGTCCACGACGGGCTTGGGACGCCCGCGACTGCCATCACGCTCACTGGTGCCGTCCTGCTCGTGCTCATCGCGTTCGTCCCCATCATGGAGATCGCAAAGCTCGCGAGCGCGTTCCAGATTCTCGTGTTCGTGCTCATCAACGCCGCCGTCGTCGCATTCCGCGAGGGCCACGCCGAATACGAGCCGAACTTCCGGTCACCGCTCTACCCGTGGACGCAGGTATTCGGCGCCGTGACGGGACTGGTCCTGCTGACGCAGATGGGACTCGTCCCGCTGGTTGGCGCGGTGGCCATCACCGCCGCTGGGCTGGCGTGGTACCTCGCGTACGCCCGTCAGCGGGTCGAGCACGAGGGAGCGGCCATCGAGGAAGTCCGCCGCCGCGTCGGCGAGGACCTCGTCGGGGACACCCGCGAGGCGCTCTCTCAGCCCGGCTACGAGGTGCTCGTCGGTGTCGGCGAAGAGACGAGCCCGGAGCGCGAACGGGCGCTGGTACGCGTCGCCGCCGACGCCGCGCGGGCACACGACGGCGGCGTCTCGGTCGTCCGCTTCGACGTCGAACCTGACCAGGTGCCACTCGATCACGCCGCCGGCGTTCAGTCCCCGGGCGACCAAGCCTTCGAGGCGTTCACCGAACGACTGGCAGCCGAGGTCGACGTTCCGGTGAGTTTCGGGGAAGTCGTCAGCCACGACGTCGCCCACACGGTCGTCAACGTCGCCGACGAACACGACGCAGATTTCGTCCTGCTACCCGAAGACGATCCCAGCTTCGAAGGGGGACTATTGCGAGGCGGGGTCCAGTGGATCCGCGAGCACGCCCCGTGTGACGTTGGGACGCTCTCCGACGGTGACGTCGGCGACGTGACGGACGTCCGCGTCGTCACCGGCCGCGGGCCGTACGACCCGGTCAAACTGGCGCTGGGTGACGCGCTCGCCACGGTCAACGACGCACGGATGCATCTCGAGTACCGCGTCGGCCGTCACACGACCGATCATCGGGCGGATGCTATCGACGCCTACCACGGCGATCTCCGCGAGGTCGTCGGAAGCCCCGGGAAGACCGTGGTCGCACGTCCCGACGGTGGGCGTGTCTCCACTCCCGATCTCACCCTCGTTAGCGCCGACGATCCTCTCGACGTCGATCAGTCCGATCAGTCGGAGCCGGTGCTCGCTGTCCACCTTCACGACCGAAACCGGCCGAGTCGTCTCCGACGGCTGCTGGAACGACTGACGTTCTGAGCGGCCATCCTCTTTTACGGTTGCCTTCGGGTCCGTATCCAGTCCGTTGCCAGCGAGAGTCCGAGAATCGGGACAATTCGGTCATGAGGGCTATGGCCACCAGTAGACTGAACGTGTTAAAGCAAGACCACAGCTTTCCAACGGCCCAGAAGTATGGATTCATTTGTCGAGCATTCGTGCCATGCCTTGGGCGACGTCCGTCAGATAGGCCGTTCCCAGTACAGCGACGACCACGGCGCCAACAGCGTTAAACACTAAGTCGAGAACGATATCACGTACTGATCTTGCTGTGTTCGGCCGCGATGAGAGCGATCTTCTGACATTTGATGCCTATCTCGAACGGTCCTAATTTGGGCGGACTACCTACCTGGTGCTGTCTCGGCACGTTACCCGGCGTGATCGATGTGAAACGAGAGCGCTGTCGCTACAATCCGGTTGGAAGGCAGTGTTTGCCGCATGGCTCTTCAATTTCTGTCTTCAGGAAGTAACACCAAACGGTTTGATGTTGCTCCAAGAAGGGGTACAGAGACCGTGAACGACCGACTGAACACAGGACGTTCTCGACATGAGACACTAGGCCTGCTCATCGGCTTTTTCTTGCTTTCGACAGCGGCCGCAGCCTACGAAATCGCCCCGGCGAGCGTATTGCCGCTGATTCAAGAATCGATCGGGCTCGAGGCGAGTACGGCGGGCTGGCTCGTCAGCATTATGTACGCGACTGCGGTCGTCACTAGCGTCCCCGCCGGCATCGTCCTCGACCGCTTTTCGGTCCGTGGGATGATCGTCTTCGGCACCGGCGCACTCGTCGTTGCAGGTGCTTGGGGCTGGCATGCGGCCACCGCCGGCGCGTATCTCTGGCTACTCGTCTCGCGCGTGCTCGGCGGTGTCGCGTACGTGATCTTCTGGAACGCGGGTGCGAACGTCGTCGGCAGTGCCGTTGCACCGCGTTATCGGGCAACCGCCGTTGGCGTGTTCACCGCGAGCGCACCAGTTGGATTCGCACTCGGTCAGTTCGGCAGCCCCCTCGTCGCAAACGTCGCCGGCTGGCCTGCGATCTTCCCGCTGTATGCCGCCATGGGCGTCGTCGGCTTCACTATTTTCTTGCTCGCGACCCGTCACCACGTTCCCGGCGTCGATGCGGCTGCGCCGGACTCGACGGAGCTGCGCGAGTTATTCACTAATCAGGCGGTCTGGATCGTTTGTGTACTCTGCTTTCTCGCCTACTCGCTGTACCTCTTCATCAATACGTGGCTGCCGAGCTACCTTATCAGCGGGTTCGGCATTTCGCTGGCGGCGAGTGGCCTGCTGACCGCGCTCTTCCCGGCGATTGGAGCTATCGGACGGTCAAGTAGCGGTGTGGTCTCCGAACGAGTTTTCAGCGGGAAACGTCGCCCCGTTGTAGTGTCGTCGTTCATCGTCGCCGTACCCGCTGTCGTTGCCTTTGCGTTCGTATCGCGACTTGGGCTCGTCGGCGGAGCGGTGGTCGTCATCGGCTTCGCTATCCAACTCGTCACCGGACTGCTCTTTTCGTACATCGCCGAACTCGTCCCGCCGGCGGTGGGGACCACAGCTGTCGCGCTGCTGACGAGCGTTGGTCTGTTCGGCGCGTTTGCCGCACCTATCGCCGCCGGCACCATTATCGATCGTGCGGGCTACAGCACGGCGTTCCTCGTCGCCGGAGGAGTCGCCTTTATCGGTGTCCTACTGGCGTTGCGCGCGCCCGAGCCCGATCAAGAGCGCGCGTCTCGCCCCGCTCACTCCACTGATTAGGTGGCGATAATCCGGGCGATCCAGACGATCGGTATCACCGGGATGGCCAATCCGGTGACTAGAAGCACAGTAGCGATCACCACTTTCTCGCCGCGACTCGACTCATGCCATACCGACTGCCACATATCATCGATCGCTTGTGCCGTTCGCTGGATGAATCCGACCATACCTGGTGCTGAGGGTATAGAGACGGAAAACCTCACGGGCTGCAGAGGAGTAGTCGACCCTTTCGTAGCGATGCTACGTTCATCTTCGAAAGCTCGTCATCTAACTATCCTATGTTAATAATCAAGCTGGAACACTCTCCGGGCGTCTCATTACTCGGCGACAGTCCTCTCGATTCCGGTGATATCACTGTCTCGCTAATCTGGGAATCACTGACAGAGCCACTAGTCTCATGTAGTCCATACACGATTACAGATGAGATGGCGGTCATCGTCGAACTCACCCTTGACCCAGAGGGGTTCCCACTTGGACAACTACTCACCGCTGACCCGGGCCTCTACGTTCGCTTCGAGAAAGTCGTCCCAATCGGCGACCACGTTGTGCCGTTGGCTTGGGTCTGGGGGAGTGACATGGACGCGTTCGACCAACGCGTCCGCGCTAGCAACCACGTGATGTCCCTCGAACATCTTGGTCAGACCGGCGACCGCATGCTGTACGCGATCGAGTGGCAAGTTCCACCGGATGCCTTTTTCGAGGCGCTGATCGACAGTAACGGCAGTATTCTCGATTCGTTCGGGCATAGCGATCAGGATTGGGAATTCCGACTGCTGTTTCCGACGAACGACCAGCTCTCGACGTTCCACGATGCTTGTCGTGACCGCGATATTGTATTCAACGTTACCCGTCTCCACGAGTTAAACGACGGCGGTATCCAACAGGACGTCCACGGGCTCACGGACAAGCAGCGAGAGGCACTCAAAAAGGCGCTTGACCGTGGGTATTTCGCGTTGCCGCAACAGGTGACGCTGGCCGAGCTCGCCACCGAATTCGATATTAGCCAGCAAGCGCTTTCAGAGCGCCTCCGCCGCGGCACTGAAGCAGTGCTTCACTCCGTCTTTGGTACTGAGCACGAGGACGTTACCGATTCTCAAGAAGACGAGTGACTCTTCCGCTAAAAACCTTGACGCTGCAAACGAGACTAGTAACTGGGACGTGTACACCGTTATCTGTGACCTTCAGTCAGCGACTACAGCAAGACCGTAGCATGTCCGATTAGAAACTTTTCTACCGCTCCATCTCCGGACCTCCCCTGGACGAGTGCGATAGTATCCGAACGATCGAACCGCCTCTTAGGGATTGTAAGGATTTGTCCGTGTCTCAAGCCGATAGACATCCTCAGCTGCATCAAAGTCGTCGTCGAACGCGTACAGGTATCCCAACCCCTCTGTCTGCATGTACGCGACGAGAGCCGCATCGACAAACGAAAATGGTGGGTGCTGTCGAAACACGGCTTTCGCAGTGGCGAACGTATCTGCACTCAGCGACTCGACATGGAAGCGAGCATTCTCTTCAATGCGGTCAAGAAAGTCGACAGCCGCTTCATGGCCGGCATGCGTCGTCAATCCATTCATCGTCTCCACCAGAATATAGTCAAGAATCACTGCCTCCGGCAATGACCCATCGTCGATACCCCGAACAATCGATAATCCGCCGGCGTGTACCCCGTCCCGCTGGTAGGCAGCTGCAAAGAGCACGGTCGTATCGACAAGTGCACGCGGCATCTATTCCACGTCAACGCCCCAGGCGTCGTGCTCCGTACTCACGTCCGTCTCCTCGTCACCCTCATAGCCGTCGAAATCTGCGAACGTGCCAGTTCGTTGCTGCACGACGTGGACGCGAATACTCCCATCGTCTTCGAGCTGCCAGCGGAGTTGATCTCCATCATCGATATCGAGCTCACGGCGAATCCGTGCTGGAATATTCGCTTGATTCCCCGACACTTTACTTTCGGCGTCTACTCGATCACCACTCATACCAGCTAGTTGGCTCCAGACCGCCAAAAACCTAGTGTGCCATCACACTACCGTCTCCCCCGCCATTGCTTTCAGGATACTTTTGCCAATAGAGTGGTGTCACTCACACTAGTCGTAATATCACGACCCCGGGTGTCCTCGTCGTCCCACCGACACCCACAACGCCTCCCGGGGCGGGGGTGAAATCCACCGCTGACCACGTGATCCAGAGCAGTGATGAGGGCGGTATCGCGATTAATCTCCAGTATAGAAATTTAATCTAGCTATCTTTACCAGCAATCTTTATACGGCTAGTGAACCCAGCGGTCCGTACGACAGCCTTTGGAGTGACGGACGACCCGTAGTCGTCCGAAACGGGACGGCGCTACTGCCTCCAATCAGCTTCTCGTTCTGCGTCAAATCGACAGTTGCTTGCCGTGAGAGTATCGTGTTCCTTCCCTCGCCCCCGTCAGCTAGTGAACGAGCGTGGACGAGAACAACAGCACCGATCGTGATATCACTCGAGACCGGGGGTGGTTCGGAGTGGTGAAGAATCCGGGAATCAGAAACCAGTTCGCTCGAGTGCCCCGATCGTCACTGGTCGGTTCGGAGCTGCTTCCGTTCGGCTTCCGTGCTGTACTCGTCGACGGCCGGTCGCTGATCTCCCGGATAGAGGAGACACCGCACCGAGTGTCCCGGCGCGACCTCCACGAGGTCGGGATGAACCTTGTCGCAGGCGTCGAATCGCTTGTGACAGCGCGGGTTGAACGGACAGCCGCTCGGCGGATTCGCGGGATCGGGCGGTTCGCCTTCGATGTCGATCTCGCGCGGCTTGAGTGCTTGTTCGTCGGATTCAACGACGGGAATCGCCGATAGAAGTTGCTCCGTATAGGGATTCGATGGGTTCTCGAACAACGTTTGGCTCTCGGCAATTTCCATGAACTTGCCGAGGTACATCACGCCGATTCGGTCGGCGATGTTCTTTACGAGACTCAGATCGTGACTGATGACGAGGTACGTCAAGTCGAGTTCGTCCTGTAGGTCTTCGAGGAGCGAGATGACCTTCGCTTGTACGCTCACGTCGAGTGCGCTCGTCGGCTCGTCGAGGACCACGAGCTTCGGATTGAGGACGAGCGCCCGGGCGATTGCGACGCGCTGCTTTTGACCGCCCGACAAGCCGCCGGGATACCGTCGTTTGAACTCGATCGGGAGGTCGACCTGGACGAGCGCATCGTTGACGCGCTCCAGTCGTTCCTGCTTGGACCCGATTCCGTGGACTTTGAGCGGATCGGCGACGATGGCGCCGACTCGTCGGCGAGGATTCAGCGACGACGTCGGATCCTGATAGACGACCTGGAGGTTTCGGCGGACGGGTTTGAGGTCTCGGTTGGAGAGCGTGGAGATGTCCCGGCCGTCGAAGACGATCCTGCCGTCCGTCGGATCCAACAACCGGGCGACGGTCTTCGCGAGCGTCGTCTTGCCACAACCGCTCTCACCGACGACGGCGAACGTCTCGCCCGCCCGCAAGTCGAAACTGACGCCGTCGACTGCCCGGACTCGCTGCTGGGACCCGCCGAACCACCCCGATGATACGGGAAAGTACTTCTTCAACGCTCGGACCTGTAGGAGCGCGTCGGTCGGGTCGCGGCGCTCGTCGAAACTGGCCGTCGCCGTCTCGTTCGCGGTCATCGTGACCGGTCCTCCTGGCTGTACGCTTCGGGCGAGACGTCGGTCGGCTCGGCGTCCGCGTCGGGAAGGTCGTCGCGGTCCGATTCAGCCGGGCGACCGTATTCGACCTCCGTGTCGCTGATCGACAGCGCCGTGTCGAGGCTCATCCCGTCCTCGTAGAGGTAGCAGGCGACGTCGTGGTCGTTCTCCCCGACGGTGAATCGGCCGGGCGGGTCGACGTCGCACGTTCCGGCCATGTACGCGGGACACCGCGGATGGAACCGACAGCCGGACGGCGGCTCCGTGTAGTCCGGAATTTGGCCGGGGATTCCCGCGCTGTCGAAGGTCGTGAGCTTCGGGATGCTGTCGATGAGCCCGGTCGTGTACGGATGCAGGGGGGCGTCGTACAGCTCTTCGGTCCGGCCCGCCTCGGCGATGGTCCCTGCATACATGACGTAGATGCGGTCGGCCAGTTTGCGAGCGACGCCCAGGTTGTGCGTGATGTACAGCATCGAGAGGTTTTGTTTTGCGACGCGTTCGGAGAGCAACTTCAGGATCTGCTCCTGGACCGTGACGTCGAGTGCGGTCGTCGGTTCGTCGACGATGATAAACCGCGGGTCGTTGAGCAACGCCATCGCGATCAGGACGCGCTGACGCATGCCGCCCGAGAGTTCGACCGGGTATCGGTCGAGGATTCCCTCCGGATCCGGTATCTGGAGCCGTTCGAGCATCTGTACGCAGCGATCTCGAATCTCGTCGTCGTCGGCCCCGGGCCCACGACCGAGATACTCCTTGAGCAGCGTCCACCAGCTGACGTCCTCCTGGCCGTGATAGGTGATTACGTCCGCCATCATCGAGCCGACGGTGAACACGGGACTGAGGTGCGTCATCGGGTCCTGAAACACCATGCTCATCTCGTCGGCTCGAACGCGATCGTGGCGGTCCGGATCTCTCAGGAGTTCGGTTCCCTCGTAGCGAACCGATCCGTCGACGATCTCGCCGGGTGGCTGTGGCAACATTCCCATGATCGTCTCTGCGGTGACGCTCTTCCCGCAGCCGGTTTCCCCGACGAGCGCCACCGTCTCGCCGTCGTGGACCGTCAAGTTGACCGCGTCGAGCACTCGCTGACGGCCCTCGTACGTCTCGAAGTGGACAGTGAGATCAGAGACGTCCAGCAACGGGGCGTCGTCCACCATCATTCCACCTCCACGTCGAACATGTCCCGGAGGCCGTCGCCGAGGAAGTTGAACCCGAGGACAGCGAGGAAGATCGCCAGTCCCGGGAACGTCGAGTACCACCAGTAGCCGGGGAGGAACTCCCGACCTTGGGCGGTCATCGTCCCCCACTCCGGCGTCGGTGGCTGCGCGCCCAGTCCGAGGAACCCCAGCGCCGACCCGACCAGAATCGCGTACCCCATGTCGAGGCTGAACTTCACGGTGACCGGCGCGAGGATGTTCGGGAGGATGTCCCGGGAGAGGATTCGCGGGGTGCTCGCGCCGATTCCGCGGCTCGCTTCGACGAACGTCTCCTCGCGGACCGACAGTACCTCACCGTACACCAGCCGTGCGTACCACGGCCACCAGACGACCGCGATCGCGATCATCGCGTTCGTCAGGGTCGGCTGGAGTGCCACGCTGACGGCCAGCGCCAGCACGAGCGGTGGAATCGAGAGGAAGACGTCCGTTACGCGCATCAACACGAGGCCGGTTTGTCCCCCGAGGTAGCCCGCGAACAACCCGATAGGGACGCCGATGGCGATCGCGATCGAGAGAACGACGAGGCCGAGGGTCAGCGAGATGCGCGTCCCGAAGATGACGCGGGACAGGATGTCCCGGCCGACCTGGTCGGTGCCCATCGGATGGTCGAGACTCGGCGGCTCGAACGACTGGGAGAAGTGGACGGCCGGTTGCCCCTGATAGCCCGCGTCCGCGGGATACGGGGCGATATACGGCGCGAACACAGCGAGGACGACGAACGCGAAGATCACCGCGAGCCCGAGGATCGACATCGGGTTCTGGCGGAAGCGGTACACGACACGGTCCGCCTTGTCGAATCGGTCTCGGAGTCGTTCGATGCGTGTCGTTGCTGCCGAGAGAAGATCGATGCCTGTGCGTGTCATAGTTCCTCGCTGAAGCGGACACGCGGGTCCAGATATCCGTACAGGACGTCCACGAGGAAGTTCGCGAGGAGGAATGCGACCCCGATGACCAGCGTCACCCCCACGATGGCGTTGATGTCCTTTTGTAGGATTGCTCTGACGCCGTAGGCCGACATTCCTGGCCAGCTGAAGACGATCTCGACGAGGAACGCCCCCCCCGATGAGGAACCCGTAGTCGAGTCCGATGATGGTCAGCGTGGACGTGAACGACCGTTTCAGGATGTACTTGTACGCGATGAACTTCTCGGGAATGCTGTGGACCCGCAATCCCTCGATGTAGTCTTTGTTGAACTCCTCGAGGAAGCTCGAGCGCGTGATTCGCGCGATGTCGGCCATCGGTGCGAGCGACAGCGTCAGTGCTGGCAAGAACAGATGCCAGGCGACGCTCACGAACGCGTCGGGATTGAGCGTCACGACGCTGTCGACGAGGTAGAGCCCGGTGATGTGCTGTAACTCGACGTCCCCGATGCGGCCGGTCGCCGGGAACCAACCGAGTCCAAACGCGAAGATCACTTGCAGGACGATCGCGGACCAGAAGCGAGGGAGCGACACACCGAAGAACGCGAAGCTCCGGCTGGCATTGTCGGGCCACTCGTCTTTGTGTTGGCCAGCAACGACGCCGAGTGGAACGCCGAGCACGATGGCGATCAGCATCCCGACTGTGGTCAACTCGACCGTTGCGGGGAGGAACTGTGCGATGTCGGTCGCAACGTTGTTGTTCGTCACGAGCGACTGGCCCATGTCCCCTCTGAGTAACCCGGTCATGTACTCGACGTACTGCGTCCAGAGCGGCTGGTCGAGTCCCATCTGTCGGCGCAGTTGCGCGACCGCTTCGTCGGTCGCGCGTGGCCCCAACGCGAGCCGCGCTGGCTTGCCGGGTATCACCCGCGCGATGACGAAGATGAGGACTGAGACGCCGAAGAACACGGGAATCGTCGAGAGTGCGCGACGCAATAGGTAGCGACGGTAGTTCATGCTGGGTTCTCTGTGTACTGCCCCCGGAGGGGGGTGGCGAGCTACTGTTTCTCCGTGTAGCGTTCGAACTGGTGGGTGTAACCGTTGATGCCGTTGTTCGTGAAGCCGCGCACCCGGTTGTTGAACGCCCATCGTGAGACGTCGTTACAGACGAACAGGGCGGCTGCATCCTCGGCGAGAATCTGCTGCACCTTCGTGTAGGCTTGCTGGCGCGTCTGGTCGTCGAGTGTGGTCCGTGCTTGTGTGAGCAGCTCGTCGACCTGGTCGTTCTCGTACTTCGAGCCGTTGTTGTACGTGTTCGTGTTGCTGCTGTGCCACATGTTGTACAGGAGTGCGTCCGGGTCCGCGTACTGGATGAGGCTCCACAAGGGGAACATCTGTGGCGACGACTGGATGTTCGACGACTGCGAGACGATACTCGTCCACGGAGCTTTCCTGACCTCGAAATCGATGCCGAGGGGATTGTAGTTCGACTGCATCAGCAGTCCGAGGTTCCGCTCGGTGGTGAGCCCCGACACGTACGTGTACGTAATCGAGATATCGTTCGGGTTGTAGTCGGACTGCTGGAGTTGCTGGCGCGCCTGCTCCATGTTCTGGGTGTACGACGGAATGTCGTCGGTCGAGTACTGCATCGCCGATGGCAGCGGCCCGACCATCTTCTCGGCACCGACGAAGACGTCGCTGAGCGCCGTGTCGTAGTCCAACGCGTACGCGAGCGCTTTCCTGACGTTGATATCGTCCAGCGGTTCGACCTGGGTGTTCATGAACACGAAGAATGGCGCGAACGTCACTTCGTCGCTCACCGAGATGTTCGAGTTGTTACCCAGCTGTTGGTATGTGTCGACCGAGAGCCAGCCGTCGGTCATGTCCGCTTGGCCGTTTTTCATCATCCCGGTTATCGTCGACACCTCCATCTGGAGTTGGGCGACGACGCGTTCGTAGGTGTTCCCATCGGGCCACTGTCCCCACCAGTCGCCGTGTTTGTTCATGACGATGCGCTGACCCGTTTGATGATTCTGCAGCGAGTAGGGGCCACTTCCGGCGTCGTTCTGCTCGAGCCACTGCGTGCCGTAGTCGCCGTGGTCGCCAAAATCACCGTCCTGCTCGTTGGCTGTGACCTGATTTCGGTTCACGACGAACATCCAGGGGAGCGTGGAGACGAACGGCGCGTACACCTTCTGGAGCGAGAGTTCTACCGTCGTTTCGTCGACGGCGGTGGCGCTGTCCGGGGTGAGGACGCCGTCCCACATCCAGGATGGGCCGCGCTGCATTCGCATCATCCGTTCGACCGAGAAGACGACGTCTTCTGCCGTGACGGGGTCGCCGTTGTGGAATTGTGCGTCGTCTTGGAGGGTGAGCGTGTAGGTTTTGCCGTCGTCGCTGACTTGCCAGTCTTGTGCGAGTCCTGGTTCGACTTCCGGCGGGAAGGAGTTGCTGTAGCCTGCGAGGCCATCGTACAGCGTGTGGCTGATGATGCCTTCGAGTTCGTCGCCGGACTTCATCGGGTCGATGGAACTCGGTGCGACGATGGTCGCGTACACGAGGTCGGTACCCGATTGGTCGGATTGCTGTGCGAGTGCGTTCGTGTCGTTCGAGCCGTACGCTCCTACGTGCCCACTGAATAGCGTCGCCGCCCCCACCGCGCCGCTTGTCTTGAGGAACTTTCGTCTCTCCCAGTCACCCTTGGTTTGGGGTGGCATACCACAAGCCTCTTCGATGAAGGATTATTTATTTCTTTGCACCAGTACCACCGCGGACGTTGAAAATAGTAAGTTAATGGCGGATGATTCGGCTATTTATTAAGCTAATCACGACCGAATTGTTATGGTCTGTTCCCCGAATCGGTTCCTTTCGCCGAATCGGAGCGAGGTAGGAACCGAACTTTATATACATCGACGAAGTCACTAGTGCGGGGCATGATAACACATGACGGAACGACTGGCGGTCGATATCGGCGGCACGTTCGTCGACGCCATCACCTACGACCGCGAGACGACCGACATCGCACTCGAAAAAGCACCGACCACGCCACACGCGCCGACGGACGGCGTCCTCGATTCGATCGATAAAGTCGACGCCACAATCCCCGAGACGGAAGCGTTCGTTCATGGAACCACCCTCGGCATCAACGCGCTTCTCGAACGGAACGGCGCGAAAACCGGCATCATCACGAACGAAAGATTCCGAGACATCCACGAAATCGGCCGAACGAACGTCGCACGCGACGCGATGTACGACATCCAGTACGAGAAACCCGAACTGTTGGTTCCGCGGCGGCGAACCGTCGGCGTCCCCGGACGAATCGACGCCGACGGCGACGTCAAAGAACCGCTTGACGAACAAGCGGTCCTCGACGCCGCAGACCACCTCTTCGACGACCACAGTGTCGACGCCATCGCCGTCACGTTCCTCCACTCCTACCGCAATCCAGCCCACGAAACCCGCGCACAGGATCTGATTCGCGACGCCTACCCCGACCGGAGCATTTCGATATCGAGCGACATCACGCGCGAGTACCGCGAATACGAACGCACGAGCACGGCCGTCCTCGACGCCTACATCAAACCAATCTTCGAATCGTACGTCGACGACCTCGACGCCGCCCTCGCCGACGAAGCGTTCGACGGTTCGTTCTTCATCACCCGCTCGGGCGGCGGAACGCTCACGGCCGACAGCGCGAAAACCGCGCCCGTCCACACCATCCTATCTGGACCAGCAGGCGGGCTGATCGGCGCGGCCTCCGTCGGCGACGCCACGAACCGGGATAACCTCATCGCCGTCGACATGGGCGGCACCAGCCTCGACGCCTGCGTCGTCGAAAACGGCGCGCCCGCCGTCGAGTACGAGGCCGAACTCGAACACGTCCCGATGATGATTCCCGTCTACGATATCCGAACCATCGGGGCCGGCGGCGGCAGCATCGCGTGGCTCGACGGTGACCTCCTCAAAGTCGGCCCACAGAGCGCCGGCGCAGACCCCGGCCCGATCTGCTACGGGCGCGGCGGAATCGACCCGACGGTGACCGACGCCGCGCTCGCACTCGGCTATCTCGACCCCGAGTACTTCCTCGGCGGCGACATGGACCTTTCCGCAGACGAGGCGCTTGCCGGCATCCGTGACCAGATCGCCGACCCACTCGATACGTCCACGACCGACGCAAGCGAAGGCATCTTCCAGGTAACGCTCGCGAACACCATCGGCGCGATCCGCGAGATAACCGTCGAGAAAGGCCTCGACCCCCGCGACTTCACCATGCTCTCGTACGGCGGTGCCGGCTCCATGTTCGTCCCCTTGCTCGCCCGCGAGATGGGCGTCCGAGAGGTCATGATTCCACGCGCTCCGTCGGTCTTCTCGGCGTGGGGAATGTTGATGGCCGACGTCGTCTCAGACGTCGCACGGACACACACCGCCGTCCTCGACGACCTCGCCGAACAGGCGGCCGACGACATCTTCGCCGACCTCGAAGCCGAGGCCGCGGAGACGCTCGACGCCGAGGGCTACGACCCCGAACGCCAGCGCTTCGAACGGTACGTCGAGATGCGGTACTTCGGCCAGGAACACACCGTCGAGGTTCCGGCCGACGACCTCGAGTCGGTCGCCGACCTCGGCGAGCGATTCGAACGCCGGCACGACAGCCGGTACGGCCACACCATGGACGACCCCCCGCAAGTCGTCCACTTCCGCGTTCGCGCCATCGGCGAGAACGACAAACCAGCACTCGAGCCAGTCGACGCATCGTCGAGCGGTGACCCCTCGCCGGCTGACACCCGGGAGGCGTACTGTTTCGCACGCGAATCCGAAACGTCGTTCGACATCTACGACCGCGACCAGTTCGCGCCGGGCGACCGAATCGACGGCCCGGCGGTCGTCCAGGAACCGACGACGACCGTCGTCTTCCATTCCGACCAGACGGCCAAGGTCGACGAGTACGGCCACGTCATCATCCACCAGGAGGCAGAACAATGAGCGACACCGGACCGGACGCGGACGTGACAGAGACAGCCGTGGACGCCGCGACCGTCGAGGTCGTGCGCAAATACCTCACCTCGGCTGCCACCGAAATGCAACGGACCCTGATCAGGACCGCCTACAACACCATCATCTACGAGATCCTCGACTTCGGCATCTCGCTGTACGGCGCCGAGACTAACCTGATCGCGGATTCGCCGGGACTCCCCGTGTTCCTCGGCGCGAACGACTACGGCCTCCGCAAGAGCGTCGAACACGTCGGCGAGCAGAACCTGAACCCGGGCGACATCGTCCTCGTGAACTATCCGTACTGGAGTTCGACCCACACGCTCGACGTGCTCGTGTTCATGCCCGTGTTCTACGACGACGAACTCGTCGGCTACGCGACGAGTCGCGCCCACTGGCTGGACCTCGGCGCGAAAGACTCCGGGTACGTGCTCGATTCGACCGACATCCATCAGGAAGGGATGATCTTCCCGGGGACGAAGGTCTACAAGAACGGCGAGCCCGACGAGGAGATCCACGACCTCATCCGGTTCAACTCGCGGATTCCCGACAAGGTCATCGGCGACCTCAACGCCCAGGTCGCGGCGCTCCGGACGGGCGCAGCTCGTCTCCAGGAACTCTACGAGAAGTACGGAACGGACGTCGTCGAATCGTGCATCGACTCGATCATCACCCACGGCGAGCGCTCGGCGCGCGATGCCGTCCGAGCGCTCCCCGACGGGTCGTGGACCGGCGTCGACTACGCCGACGGAATCTACCGCGAGGAAGACGACCTCATTCGGCTCGAAGCCGAGGTGACGATCGACGGGGAGTCGTTCACCGTGGATTTCTCTGGATCGTCCGACCAGGTGGACGAACCGCTCAATATTCCGATCGGGATGACTCAATCGATCTCGAAGCTGTGTTTCAAGACGGTGACGACGCCTGACGAGGACTCGAACGCCGGTCAGTACGAACCGCTCGACGTCTACGCTCCGGAGGGCAACCTCTACAACGCGACGTATCCCGCGCCGACGTTCACCATCTGGCCGGGACTACTCGGTATCAACGTCATCTACGAAGCGCTCGCGAAGGCGCTCCCCGAGCAGGTGCCGGCGAGTTCGGGCGGGGACGTCTGCGACATCATGCTGTACGGCGAGCACCCCGAGACGGGCCGCCAGTTCGTCGAAGCGAACAACGAGGGCGTCGGCTGGGGTGGGTCTGCCGACCACGACGGACAGAACGCGCTCATGCACATGAGCGAGACGATGGTCCGGAACATCCCCATCGAAGTGTTCGAGAACAAAGCCCCCATCGAGTTCGACCGGCTCACGTTGCGCCAAGACTCCGGGGGTGCGGGAAAGCATCGCGGTGGGCTCGGCATCCAGCGCGACTTCCGTTTCACGCACCCCGTCGGTGCGCTCTCGATCGTCCAGAAAACGAAGACGGAAGGATGGGGACTGGCGGGCGGTCACCCCGGGGCGCGCAACGTCGTCGCGCTCGATCTTGCGGACGACTGGCACGACCGGGTGGAGGTGTTGGTCGACAACGACGACCTCTACGTCGACGAAGACGATGACGACGTAGACCAAGGCGACCGCAAGTACGCGGGGATGTTCCGCGGGACGTTCCAGCCGGGCGAGGTCATCTCGAATCGGTCGGGCGGTGGCGGCGGCTACGGTGACCCGTACGAGCGCGACCCGGAGGCGGTCCGTGAAGACGTTCTCGACGGATACGTCTCTCGGGAGGCGGCACGCGCCGAGTACGGTGTCGCGTTGACCGATGAGGACGAGATCGACCGAGACGAAACGGAGAATCTGCGGAGACGGACCGATGACTGACGCCGAATCCCCGTTCGAGACGCGGCTTCGGGCGTGTCGACAGCGTCTCGCCGACCGAGGGTTCGACGGGGTCGTGCTCTTTCCGAGTCCGAACCTCTACTACGTCTCTGGGTTCCGCGAGGAGCCGAGCGAACGCCATCTGTTCCTTATCGTCTCCCGCGACGACGCCGCGTTCGTCGCACCGGCGATGTACGACGACCAGATTCGGGCGGCGTCCCCGATCGAGGACTGCCGGACGTGGCAGGACGGGGAGGATCCGATGGCGGTCGTCTCCGACATCGTGGCCGACTTCGGGCTCGCCGACGGGACGGTCCTGCTCGACGACCGGCTGTGGGCGCAGTTCACTCTCGACGTCCAGTCGGCGTTTCCGTCGCTATCGTTCGGGCTGGCGAGTGAGGTGTTCGACGAGTTGCGGATGCGGAAAGACGAGTACGAACTCGGCCGGCTGCGGGACGCAGCCCGTCTCTCGGACCGGGTGAGCGAGGCGATTCGCCAGCTCGGACCGGACGCTATCGGCATGACCGAACGCGACCTCGCCATCGAAATCCGCCGTCGGTTGGTTGCCGAGGGTGCCGACGACGTGTCGTTCGAGACGATCGTCGGATCGGGGCCGAACGGCGCGCAGCCGCACTATCGGCACGGCGATCGCGAGATCGAGCGCGGCGATCCGGTCGTGCTGGACTTCGGTGGCGTGGTGGACGGGTACTCCGGTGATCAGACGCGGACGGTGGTGTTCGCTGGTGAGCCACCGGCGGGGTTCGAAGAGGCGTACGAGGCCGTGCTGGCGGCGTTCGAAGCTGGCGTCGACGCCGTCGAACCCGGCGTGCAGGCACAGGCGGTCGATCGGGCGGCGCGGGGCGTGCTCGAGGAGCGGGGGTTCGACGATCAGTTCCTCCATCGAACCGGCCACGGAATCGGGCTCGAAGTGCACGAGGCACCCTACATCGTGGAGGGGAACGAGACCGAACTGGCGCCGGGGATGGCGTTCAGCGTCGAACCGGGCGTGTACGTGGCGGACGAGTTCGGCGTGCGCATCGAGGATATCGTGGTAGTGACCGAGGCGGGCTGTGAGCGACTCAATGATTCGTCGAAGTCGTGGCGGACGCGCTGACGGTGGGACGGTGGTTGCGTCGGGACTGGTGGCTCGCACTCGGGCAGATCGGTGTGCTTTTCGTTCGTGTTGTCGCATATTTGTCTACGATTTTTCCACTTCTGTGTTCGTTTAGTTCGTTAGACGGCGTTTTTGGCTACGAAAAGTTTAACCTCGCCCGCGTTGGCATGAGATAGCATGGCAGACGACGGTGCGCGGGTAGCAGTCGACATCGGTGGAACCTTCACCGACTTCGTCGCCGCCCGCGACGGCCAGCTCGAACTCACCAAAGCGTCGACGACCCCGGACGACTTCGCCGACGGCGTCCTCGCAACGCTCGAAAAGAGCAGCCTCGACCCGACCGACGCCCAGCAGTTCGTCCATGGAACGACGGTCGTCATCAACGCCATCACCGAACGCGACGGCGTCGACTGCGCGCTCATCACGACCGACGGCTTCCGCGACGTCCTCGACATCACGCGCGCGAACCGCCCCGGCATGTTCGACTTCCGGTATCAGAAACCGGAGCCGTTCGTCCCACGCCGACACCGGTGGGAAGTTGTCGAACGAATCGACCAGGCCGGCTCCGTCCTCACCGACCTCGACGAGGCCGACGTCCGCGCCGCAGTCGGGGACATCAAAAAAGCAGGAATCGACACCATCGCCGTCTCGTACGTCAACGCCTACAGCAACCCCGAACACGAACGCCGCACGAAAGCGATAATCGCCGAGGAGTACCCCGACGCCTACGTCACCCTGTCGCACGAACTCACCCAAGAATACCGCGAATACGAGCGCACGAACACCGCGGTCCTCAATTCGTACGTCCGCCCGATTGCGGACACCTACCTCGAATCGCTCGAAGGCAGCCTCGACGACCGCGGACTCACCGCCAGCAAGTATGCGATGAAGAGCAACGCAGGCACCAGCGGGTTCGAACACGCCAAACGAACGCCGGTCGAGATGGTCGAGAGCGGGCCGGTCGGCGGCGTGTTCGGCGCCGCACACCTCGGCGACCGCATCGGCGAACCGGACGTGATCAGCTTCGACATGGGCGGCACGACGGCGAAGACCTCGCTGATCGAGGACGGCGAGGTGGACATCGAGACCGACTACTGGCTCGAGAGCACCCCGAACTGGGAGGGCTATCCGCTCAAAATCCCGGTCGTCGACATCATCGAGATCGGCGCCGGCGGCGGCAGCATCGGCTGGATCGACCAGGGCGGCTCGATCAAGGTCGGGCCGAAGAGCGCCGGGGCCGACCCCGGGCCCGCCTGTTACGGACGCGGCGGGACCGACCCCACCGTAACCGACGCGAACCTCCTCACCGGTCGTCTCAATCCGGAGTACTTCCTCGGCGGCGAGATGGCCCTCGACGTCGACGAGGCGCGCGCCGCACTCGAACCGATCGCCGACGCGTTCGGCGTCGACGAGCACGAGGCCGCACACGGCATCCTGCGCGTCGTCGATTCGAACATGACGAACGCACTCAAGCAGGTGAGCATCCGCCGCGGACACGACCCCCGCGAGTTCGTTCTAGTCGCGAGCGGCGGCGCGGGACCGCTCCACGCCGCGACGCTCGGCCGTCGGCTCGGCGTCAAAGAGATCGTCGTTCCCCGCGCGCCCGGACAGTTCTCCGCGTGGGGGATGCTGATGACCGACCTACGGAAAGATTACGTCCGGACCGACGTGATGGCGTTCGGTCCCGCCACGGCCGCCACCGTCGACGACCGGTTCGCCGAATTGACCGAGCAAGCCCGAGCGGCGTTCGACGCTGAAGGAGTCGACCCCGAGGAACTCGAACTCGCGCGGAGCGCCGACCTCCGGTACGCCGGCCAGGAACACACGGTCACCACGCCCCTGCAGGACGACCACGACGGAATCGACGACCGGACGATGACGGCGACGCTTGACCGGTTCCACGAACTCCACGAGAAGACGTACAATTTCCACCTCGACGACCCCGCGGAAGTCGTCAACCTTCGGTTGACGGCGACAGCGGCGGTCCCGCGGCCGAGCATCGAACCGGTCGACCGAACCGGCAGCGTCGACGACGCCCACAAGGAGACGCGGCTGGTTGATTACGGCGCGGACGGCGAACACGACGCGCACGTCTACGAGCGCGACCGACTGCCGGTCGAGGCGGCCATCGACGGCCCGGCGATTGTCGAAGAACCGGCCTGTACGACGCTCGTCCATCCGGACCAGCGCCTGACCGTCGACGACTACGGTACCCTCCATCTCACCGAGGCGTAACCATGTCTGAAACCACACCGCCAGACGTCGAAACCGACATCGATCCCTTCACGCGGGAAGTGATCGCGAACGCCCTGCAGAGCGCGGCCGAAGAGATGTTCATCAATCTCGGCCGGACCGCCAAATCGAGCGTCATCTACGAGACCCTCGACTACGCCTGCGGCCTCGTCGACCCCGACGGGAACGTCATCGCGCAAGCGAACGGCGTTCCGGGGTTCCTCGGGACGCTCAAGTACGGCGTCGAGGACGTCGTCGACAAATATGGCACGGACGGGTTCGAACCGGGCGACGTCGTGTTGGTCAACGATTACTCCGGGGGGACGCATCTGAACGACGTCGCGATGGTCGCTCCGGTGTTCGCCGGCGACGACATCGTCCTGTTCACGGCGTCGAAGGCGCATTGGACCGACGTCGGTGGGAAGGATCCGGGGTCGTGGACGACCGACGCGACGAGCGTCTTCCAGGAGGGGCTGCAGCTCCCGATGGTCAAGCTGTACGAAGGCGGTGCTATCAACCAGCACGTGCGCGACATCATCGAGGCGAACACGCGGATGCCGGCGATGACGCTCGGCGACATGCAGGCCCAAGAAGCCTCGATGGACGTCGCGGCCGACCGCGTCGGCGAGGTCATCGACAAGTACGACAAGGCGACGGTCCTCCAGGCGATGGTCGAGTACCTCGAGTGGGGTGAACAACTCGTTCGCGAGGAGGTCGAGGCGCTGCCGAGTGGAACGTATACGGCGACCGACGCCATCGACGACGACGGCATCACCGACGAGCCAATCCACGTCGAAGTCACCGTGACGATTACCGACGATGTAGTCGAGGTCGATTTCACCGGGAGCGACGACGCGGCGACCGGCCCAATCAATTCGCCCTACGCGGCGACGGCCAGCATGGTAAGAGCGTTCTTTCAGGCGCTCACCCTTCCCGACGCGAACACCAACGAGGGCTTTTTCGCTCCCCTCGAACTCACCGTGCCCGAAGGGACGGTGTTCAACGCGACCAAGCCTGCAGCAATCGGGACGGACTGGGAGTCGTCGACGATGGCGGCCGACCTGCCCTGGCAGGCGCTCGCGCCGCACGTTCCGGAGAAGCTGGCCGCCGGCCACTTCATGAGCGTGTGTGCGACCATCGTCGGCGGCCACGATGACCGCCACGACGAGGACTTCCTCGTCATCGAACCGCAACCCGGTGGCTGGGGCGCGAGCGACGGACGCGACGGCGCGGACGTGCTCGTCTGCGTCGGCGACGGCGACACCCTCGAGATGCCGGTGGAAGTCATGGAGACGCGATTCCCGCTCCTGTTCGATCAGTTCCGACTCAACACCCCACAGGAGACCGGTCACGGCGAGTACCGCGGCGGCAGCGGGCTCGTCCAGGACTACACGGTGTACAACGAGAGCGGTGCCTTCCTGACCGCGTCGTTCGGCCGATCGAAGCATCCACCGTGGGGCGTGAACGGCGGCCAGGACGGCAACGGCAACCACATCGAGATCGTCGCCGCCGACGGCACCAGTGAACGCCACAACAAAGTCACCACCTACGACCTCGCCGACGGCGAAACGGCACGTCTCGTCACCAGCAGCGGTGGCGGCTACGGAGACCCGCTCGACCGAGACCCCGAGCGGGTGCTGGACGACTACCGCGACGACTACGTCACCGCCGACATCGCCCGCGAGGTGTACGGCGTCGTCATCGACGAGGACGACCAAGCCGTCGACCATGCGGCCACCGCGAGTCTGCGAGAGGCCCGTCGATGACTCACGTAGACGTCGTTGATCTCTCGGAGAAGTGGCCCGACAGCGCCGGAACGCCGTTGCCGCTCGTTCGACTCGATGAACCGCGGCTCGAAACGGGAAGTTACCTCATCGAACCCGGCGAGCGCGTCCCTGAGACGGGTACCACGCGCCACGACGGCGACGAACTCTCGGTCGTTCTCTCGGGGACCGTCGTCTTGGGCGTCGACGGTGCGACGTCCACGGTCGGGCCGGAGACGTTGATACACATCCCAGCGCGCGTCGACCATTACAGCGAAAACCGGGGTGACGAGCCAGTGCGGCTCCTCTACACGATCCTCGGCGAACTGTGAGTGAGCGGAACGGTCAGCTGTCGTCCGTCCCGCTTGATTCGATCGAGCAACAACGCTTTCATCAGATAACAGCTTCCTCGACTGTTTGAGCGACACGCTAAACCAAAGTACCAACAGCGGGTTCTGACGGTCGTTCACGCATCGTACGCGCTCCCAGCGGCGATCAAAAAGCCAATCATAGCAGTGACCATAGCGACCGCTCCAATTCCGACGGCGCCGATTCGGAAGAGATTGCCTTCGAGTCGATTGGCGGTGAGTAACAAGAAAACCGCAGTTATGACGCCGATTAGCGCCAACGTGCGACCGAACCGACCAAGATCGATACCCGGTTCGCTAGACACGGTTGAGCACCTCACGAAGTACGCCATTGTACTCCTCATCGGTCGCGGCGTTGCCGAGTGAGTGGATCGACTGGCAGATCCACATCCCCGCGGTGAAGCTGATGAACGCGACCATGGAGATCACTCCCACCTCTCCTTCGACGAACAGTCCCGAGACGACCGCACCGATGAATCCGAGCCCCATAATAACGTGTGTGATAATCGAACGGAGGCCGAAGTCGGCGAGTCGCACGGAAAGGCGTGCTCCAACAGGCATGTCTCATATGTAGACTGCGATATATTAATGCTCTTCCAACAGGCGTTGCGCACTGGATACACCCTGTCTACTCTAAACAGCGAAAGAATCTTGCCGTTCACAGCGGGCGAGGACGTCAGTCTTCAGGTGAGGCGGTGCCGTTGGTGAGGGGCTTGTGCCACGCCTTGTAGGTTTTCGTCACGGGGGCGATCTCGTACTCGGCGACGAGGCCGTTGCCTTGGAACTTCGTCCGGACGTACTCTTTGATGTCGGAGAGCGTGGCGTGCCACGTCCGCACCAACAGGTCGTGGTCGCCCATGTACTCGTCGATTTCGTAGATGAGTTCTTCCTGGATGATTTCGTCGATGAACTCGGTCACCTCCTCGTTCGTTGCTGTCGTATCGAAGCGCAGCCGGACGTCCGCGTACGCGAGCTCTGCACGCTGTAACACCATCACGGCGAGGATGTCGATGATTCCCTCTTCGATCAGCTTCTTCCGTCGGCGGCGAGCGGCAGTCCGCGATAGCCCGACTCGTTCACCGAGTTCAGTGTCCGAAATTCGGCCGTGAGTGTTGAGTTCCCGATAGATAGCGTAGTCAGTCTCGTCGAGGTGCTCCTGAAGAATCTCCCGCACCTTTTCGTTTTCAATCCAGTCAGGAGCACTCGGGTCGGTCCCGCTGGTGTCGCTCATACCGCTTCCACCACGACCAACCAGAAAAAACGCCGTGCTTCCCCACCCGGCCGATCCCCAAGCTAGATGGTTTCCCTTCGATCCGGAGTGAATCAACGCGACGATTCCAGGCCATCGGTAGTGCGTGCTCCGTATCGAGCGTACACGAGCAGGCCACTCCAAAGATTGAATTGTTCTAGCTCGATATCTCTCGTTGATGGTTGAGAAGGACGCTGTGCGTCGCGCATACGATGAAATGAGTGAAGCGTACGCCACCCATCGTTCTGAAGATGGTCGTGGAATGGACGTCCTGGCGGAGTTTCTCGACTCGTGCTCGGAGTTGTCTCGCATTCTCGACGCCGGCTGTGGACAGGGAACACCTGTTCTTCCGCGCATCAGTTCCGAAACGACGGCTATCGGCGTTGATTTTTCACGCGAACAACTCCGGCTTGCCAGGGAGAACGCTCCCGGCGTTTCGCTCCTGCAGAGCGATATGACTGCCCTTCCATTCGATGACGGCGTTTTCGATGCCGTCATCGCGTACTGGTCACTGATTCACGTCCCGATGGAGGATCACCAGACCGTGATCGACGAGTTTGCACGCGTCTTGCGCCCCCGTGGTCGAGTCCTCGTGTGCGAAGGGACCAACGAATGGATTGGTGAAAATCCGGATTGGCTCGATAGTGGCGTTGAGATGCGGTGGAACATCGCTGGAGCGAAAGCGACCTGGGACCAGTTACGGAATGCCGGTTTCGATGTTGTCGACAGTTGGGGTGTTCCCGAGACGCTGGAAGACGAGAACGACTCCAACGAGGACGAGACTGACCTCCCGTGGACGTTCTTTGCTGCCCAACTCGATGCGTAGATACGTACCAGTACGTATCGACCACTGGTCGTAGCGTTGTGTCGCGCTGTCGAGCGCTGCCGCTACCGGCGCTGGGGCGACCATCACTGGCGCTGGTCGGTGATTACGCGTTTGTGATGACGGCCCCGAACGCATCGTCGAGGCGGTCGATGACGTCGGCGGTCACGTCCGCCGGCAAGTCGTCGACTGCTTCGAGAGCGTCGTGCAGGCGAGCGTGTAACGCGTCGAACGCAGTCATACTCTCACCGTCGGCGTGGTCAATCTCGTAGTCGCCACAACGGAGTTCAGTGGCGTACGTGCGGCCAGCGTGCTTTGCGCGGGCGATATCTTTGAGCCAGTGAACGAGATTATATCCCCAATCTTGGTGTAGCTCGTCGTCTGTGGTGCGAAATTATCCTCTATGATGACGGTTGGGAGCACATCCAGAATCATACGATAATGCCAAGGCCCGATACCGTAGACCGCCCTAATTAGTCCTCGATTTCAGTACGCCGCTTCTATGTGAGTCCGACGCCGTCGGCCAGTAGCTCGTGGGAACGGAGCGCGTCGTCGTGATTTGCAACGATGTGCTGAATCATCACCTCGTCGACGCCGACACGTTCTGTGAGTTGCTCTAGAAGACCGGCGAGCGTCTCCGGACTTCCGGAGATCGCACGCGGCCACTCGTCAGAATCGAGTGTCGAAGGCGTCGGTTCGGGCACTCCACCGAGTTCATCGATGGCTTCCTCGATAGACGGTCTCGTTCCGACGACGCCACGCTGCATACGCTTGTACGACGCTTCGGCTACTGAGCGAAGCCGTGCTGCATCCCCGTCGGTCTCGGCACAGACTGCGTTCACTGCAATTATCCCCTGTGGCTCGTTGACGCCGCCAGCCAACTGTGACGACTGGAAGTGTTCGCGGTACTCCTCGAACGAGCGGGTGGCGAATTGTGGCCGGATGAACGCGGCGAAGCAGTACGGGAGTCCAAGTTCGCCAGCGATAGCCGCGCTCGATGGACTCGACCCGAGTATCCACGGCACAGGAATGCTCCCACCCGAGCGTGGAATCTTCAGGTCACTGTAGGGGTGTCCATCGGGGTAGTCGTCATAGAGGTGGTTGACGACAGCCTCAATCTTCTCTGCGTGATCCTCGTCGGGATTCTGAACGTGCCGGTCAGTCCCGAGGGCGCGGTCGGCGGCAGGTGGTCCATTCGCTCGTCCAAGGCCCGCGTCGATTCGTCCGGGAGCGAGCGCGTCTAGCACGCCGAACTGTTCAGCAACCTTGAACGGACTGTAGTGATTGAGCAGCACCGCCCCCGACCCTAGTCGAATCGAGTTTGTCTCTGCGGCAAGATGGCCGAGCAACACTTCGGGCGTCGTGCCGGCGATGGAGTCCGCCATGCCGTGATGTTCGGCCACCCAGAATCGTGAGTAGCCGAGCCGTTCAGCCTGCTGGGCGGCCTCAACGGTGTTCGCATACGCATCACTAGCGGTGCCGCCGTCGGGAACAGGGGACAGGTCGACGACAGAAAGATCCATGATCGAGTTCAGAGACTACGAGAGATAACGGTTTGGTTAGTCGCTGTTCATCCATGAGAGATGAACGGATTTCGAGGGAGATACCTACGGTACCCGCTCCGAGGCAACTGGATACAGCCCAAGTTAGGTGGGAAAATCTGTGGTGTGGTCGCGATTCTGGTTAGGCGGCCGGACGGCCAACGGTGGAGTCCTCGCTGATTGTTTTACCGCGTTCGTTATCGTCGCGAGTTTTGAGTTCGGTGTACGCCGTCGCGAGCACAGCGGTCGAGAAGACCGTCGTAATCGCGCTGGCGGCTTGAGCGAACACGAGGGCGACGATGTCGCCAGTGAGGCTACCACTGGCAAGGTCGCCGAGCCCGAAGACGGCGGTGACGACCGCCGTGAGGAGTAACACTGCCACGCCCAGCGCGAAGAGGCTGAAACGGTAGCCGCGCGTCAATCTCCAACTACTGCGGAATGCCGTGATGAAGTTCTGATCTTCGACGGCCACGTAGACGGTCCAGAACGCCAACGCCACGAGCAGGAAGATCCCCGGAATGATGAACGCAACGAAGCCCAGTGCGACGATAATCCCGAAGACAGTCGCCCCGACGACGACGTTGATTGCCGCCCAGCCGATATTCCGCGTGAAGTACTCTCGGGGGAGGCGTTCGGTCTCGTCGCTCACGAACACCCGAATCGCTGCAATACTCACAACGAGCAACCCAATGCCAAGCACCAGCGAGACGACACCAGCGGCTACTGGCGGGACAAGCAACGTCGGATTCGCCTCGACACTACCTGGCGTAAACTGCTGGCTCATCATCCATTGGCTGACGCTAATCCCCAGTAGTCCGTTGACCAACGAGATAGCGAAAATGACACCCATGAGAACGAGGCCATTTCGCTCAATCGTCCGCCGGTAGCCCTGCTTGACAATGTTTGTGACGTTAATTGACATAGTCAACTGACTATACGCTGCGGAAGACGATATACGTAGCAGTTCATTCTTATCACCGAAGAACTGCTGCTCCAGCGGGTAGCGTCGAATCAGAACGTCCGCCCTCTACAGTATCACAGCGAGAGTGCCTCGGGGCTTGACCCATTCGTCCTTAGCTGACAGTAGTTGCTAGCGCGGTTCTTTATTCAGCAAGTACACGGGCCCAAAATGGCCGAATTGGTAAGTAGATGCGCTTGCTGACCAGTGCGGCACCTATCAAAACCAGACCAGTTTCTAAGAGAGTTGTAGAATACAGTACTATTATATTCGACCGTCGGATATCTCCGGTATGTCCCTCGCTAGCAGCGGAAGGACCGAGATCGAGCGCTGGACTGGGCGACTACTGGGGGTCGCTGGCGCAGTCCTCTTGGTCGAGGTCGCTAGTGGGCTCTACAGTAAGGGTCTGGCCGGCATTCCGTTTTCGTGGCTGCTTACTTCGATTCCATTCGGTATCGGATTCGCCCTCGCACCGCTCGTGTTGCTCAGGTCGTATCAGTCTCTCGCCGACCGCACCCCGATGTCAGCTATCGTCGGGATTACGTTTGTGGCGGCACTGCCGGTCGGGACCATCGTCTTGGTTGGGTGGGCCAGCTTGGCGCTCACCAGTGATCTCATCCCCAACGTGACTGTCCTGCCGGTCACGGTCAGTACTGTCTTTTTCACGCTTTTGGGCCTGTTTGCGGTTGGTATCGCAATATTCGGCATCACCTTCTTCCGGGACGACCGAACCCGGTTGCTCGGTGGATCGCTGCTGCTGTTTGCATCCGGGTGGGCTATCCCGCTGACTGTGGCAAAACTGTCAGGCGTATATCCATCGTGGCTCGCGGATGTGCTGATCGTCTCGGTGGCGACAAGCATGCTCGTCATCGGTTACTCCTTTCCACCGACGGAACCCGAGCATGGCTGGTACGATTAATCGTGTCACAACGCGGGTACAGAGGGTAACAAGCGACACCTCGATGACGAGCGTGTAATAGTCTGCATCCCGAAGTGCTTCGGCACCGGCGAGCAACCGACACGCCTTCCGCCACTGAAGGAGTGCTGCATCTGCAACATCCAGCCCCGGTTCAGTCGTGGTTGGACGGCGGTCAAATGCCGCCTGTACGTCGTCGATGAGCTGCTCGATTCGTGTACTACTCATTGGCGAACACCGCCTTCCGAAGCGACTGCAGTTGATCGCTGCTATACACTGTAACCCCCTCCGTGAAGATCTCGGAAGTCGGAGAGCCGTACGGCCGCCTAACTCGCTCCCTCGGAGGCGATCTGCTCGGCGAATTCGACGATTAATCCTTCAGGACCGTGGACATAGCAGAGCCGATAGGTATCCTCGAACTCACTGACCTCGCCGACCGTGTCAAAGCCTTTGTCTCGCAGTCCGTCGACAATCGTGTTGAGGTCATCGACCGCGATAGCGATGTGCCGGAAGCCCAGCCGGTTCGCCGGAAAGGGGTGCGCACCCTCGTTGTCGGCCGGCGCATGGTACTTGACAAGTTCGAGCTTGCCGCTGCCGTCCGGCGCTCGCACCATCACCACCTCCGCTCGGACACCGTCAAGCCCGTTGATCTTGTCCACAGACTCACGCTCGACCTGCGCCCCGCCCTCGCGTTCGAATCCCAGCTCAAGGAAGAAAGCAGCCGCGGCGTCAAGGTCATCGACGACAACACCCACATGATCGAAACGTAGCATCCCCATCTCATTCTCTCCTAAGGCGTCCGCTCTATCGAACTAGCAGGCGTCTAGGTAAGCCGACGAAACTAGGCTAGGGAAGCGGGAGTGTGGTGTTATACGCAGAGCAGGCGCAATACCACGGCCTTCAGGCCATGGATACGCACCGTCACTCGATAGCGCATTCACTTGATGAAACCCTCATGTAGTGATAAGGTTCAAAAGCCATACTGAATACAGAGCGTGTATCTTTCACTGAATCGATCGGACACGAAATTTCAGATAGATGTGCGAACCTCACGCTCTAGGTTCAGTACCTTCTGGTCATGGAATAGCAGTCGCTCGTCGTTGTTAGAGAGACGGGGTAGGCCAGCCAGCGGTAACTACACGTGGAAACCACGTGAGCTGAAAGGTAGCTGCCTGACCGTGCCGTCTACTCCCTCTTTCTGCTATCGGTACAAAACCCCTCCGGTCCTCAGATATAGCGCAAATCGACTTGTGAGCTACGTCTTCGAGACCAAACGACTTCTGTCCCAATCCGTGACAAACGGCGTGCTGAATAGAGAGCGTGTTTCCAGCAGAGCGATATCTACAGGTGGGAGTTCTCGGTAAGTGGAGAAAACGTTCAAGCTCTTTCACGTCCTTTCTACGCAGGTTATGGAACGATATGTCGACGGATTCGTCTTCCCGGTCCCGACCGATAACCTTGATGCGTACCGTGAAATGGCCGACGAGGCTGGACAGCTCTGGATCAAACACGGTGCCCTCGAGTACTTCGAAGGGGTCGGAGACGACATGGAGCCAGACATGGGCGGCATGTCGATGCGGACCTTCCCACAGCTCGCCGAACCCGAGGAGGACGAATCGGTCGTGTTCTCGTTCATTGTGTTCGAGTCTCGGGAGCACCGCGACGAAGTGAATGCAAAGGTGATGGATGATCCCGCGATGGACCCGGCACACTTCGACGAGGAGATGCACTTCGACGAAGAGCGCATGGCTTACGGCGGCTTCCGCTCCATCGTCAGTTACGAGGATTGACGGAAGAGACTACTCGAGGAGCAGATCGGCCCACACCTCGATACTAATCCCGATTCGGCTGCCGTTTCCGGAGTATTCGCAACTACTGGCTTCGCGAGATATGCACCTTCTATGCAGCAGGAAGGCCCTTAGCTTCCGTCGTAGTGAGGTGAAAATACATCTTTCCACGCTGCCTGTCCGTAGTGGATGGCTCACCATCCAACGGCGAAAAACGAATGGGCTGACCGTCACCGACAGGCACTGACCACCCGCCATTCCTACGAGGATGTTCTAACCGACCGCGAGTTCGAACTACTGCTCGAGGCCTGTAGAGACATGCCGGCCCCACGGGGCTTCGAGGCGCGCCGGGGGCTGCTGACACCCGTCGGGTGATATCACTCGCGTCGGTCTGTCGTCAAGTCCGATGCGGCATCGAGCATTCCATCACGCAGTGCGTCACTGTCAGACGGCGACCGGCATCGACGGGCCGAGACCAGCCGCCGCGGTGAAGCTGCCGCCCACGTTAGTGAGTCGGTCCACGGCTCTACTTCGATGTCGCGCCTGACACTGGCACCGAACGCGATAGTCCGGTATGACGCGAGGGATTTCGATCATGACATGGCGAAAACCAGCACCACGATCCAGACCAGCGGGAGGTCGTGCACTGTATAGAGCGTCTATTGAATACGAGGAAAGGGGTCGAACGGAAACACCTATTCACGCATCTCCGTGATGGCACCTATGGCCAGTGAAAAAGAGAAGATGCTCGCCGGCGAGCTCTACGACCCATTTGTCCCCGAACTCGTCGCCGAACGAAATCGCACCAGAGAACTCGTTCGTCTGTACAACCAAACAACCGAAACTGACGACGAAATGCGGAAGGAGCTCTTGCAAGAGCTGTTCGGGGCAATTGGTGAAGAGTCGATTGTTGAGCCCCCGTTTCGCTGTGACTACGGTGAGCAAATCACTGTTGGCGACCGCTTCTTCGCAAACTTCGGGTGTGTTTTCCTCGACGTCTGTCCAATCGAGTTTGGCGATCGGTGTCTCCTCGGGCCGAGCGTCCACGTCTACGCTGCCACCCACCCTCTCGACGCTGCTAGCCGAGCCGCCGGCGAAGAGTACGGCAAGCCCGTGAGCGTCGGCGATGACGTCTGGATTGGCGGGCAGGCGGTTCTCAACCCTGGTGTGAGCGTCGGTGACCGCTCGGTCGTCGCCTCCGGAACCATCGTCACTCAGGACGTTCCAGCGGACGTCGTCGTCCAAGGGAACCCCGCCGAGATAGTGAGAGAACTCGACTAACGGCTCTTGCGGACCATTGATGGGTCGCGGAGCCCCCGAGAAATCACACCCCCAACAGAGGACGAGTACTGAATGACTGTGCGTACCACGAACTAACCAGCAGTGAACGACTGACACGGTCTAGAGCGTAGATCGCATTCCAGTGCTAGTTTGAGAGAGGAACGCTGCTAGTTCCACCGACGAGCGATCTCGTCGGCGATTGTAGTGCGAACGAGAACAGCGAGCATGACGTAGACGATTTCGTCAACTGTTGGCCCGGATTGCGTCAGGGCGCTGTAAAAGCAGAGTACGCCGGTAGCTATGACACCAACGACAGTTGCGACGTAGTTCCGAGTACTCGACGACGACGGGAACGCCGCCGGGGACATGGGACAGTCTCTTGGCTCGCATGTCGTATAGCCACTCATCCAGGTGTAGCATCCCGCTCGGTTTGCATCATGCACGTATTGACCACTGGGAGTGACGTTGCGTCACGCTGTCGAGCGCTGCCGCTACCGGCGCTGGGGCGACCATCACTGGCGCTGGTCGGTGACTACTCGTTCGTGATGACGGCGACGAACGCGTCGTCGAGGTGGTTGATGAGGTCGGCAGTCACGTCTGCTGGCAGGTCGTCGACTGCGCCACGGGCATCGTGGAGGTAGTCGTGCAGGGCATCGAACGCCGTTGTCTCTTCGCAGTCGTCCTGGTCGAGTTCGTAGTGGTCGCGGCGTAGTTCCGCGACATAGGTACGGCCGGCGTGTTTTGCCCGGGTGACGTCTTCGAGCCAGCGGACGAGATCGTGCCGCCACTTCTGTCGCAGTTCGGTGTCCGTGGCGGCAGTGACGTCGGTGGCTTGCTGCCACGCGTCGAAGTCAGTGATGGTGTTAGCACGCTCGGCCACGCTCTGGGCCGTATCTAACTCTGCCCCTCTCGAGGACTGACCATCGATTCCGATGCGATTGTCTGCCCGCTCGGATGTACGACGAGCGTTGTCGCCCCTGGGGTGAGGGCGAGCGTTGAAACGTTGCTTCGGACACTACTGGTTGCGCTGTTATTATTTGTATAAAGTCATGTGCAATAGACGTGGCACGGTGTATTATTAATCTGGCTTGGAGAAAACTACTTGCAGAGATATAATGCAATATATGAAAATAGTTCTAAGTAATTGGTGGCAATGAGTGAGATATGGTAACGCCGGCAGTTATCGATACTGGGTTCGGGGTTGCTGGACTCCTCACGCTACTCGTAGCTGGATATTGGGGAGTTGCACGACACGATTATCGACGAGCACTTCGAACCGGTGCGTTCGTCGTGCTCTGGCTTGCGGGGATACTGCTCAATGGCTGGCGTAATGTGATGATCATGGGTATTGCAATGGCAGCACTTTCGTTCGTATGGTTCCTGACACGCCCCACCGTTAGCTCTCAAATACAGTAAAAACGAGACAGATTCGGCTGGTCATTTCACTGCGACGGCGAGAGGGAGGGTCTTGACGTCGAACACGCGTACGTTCCCGATGATGAGCCAGTTCAACATCCGAGTGTACGTGGGGAGTGAGCAAACGATTTTCACTCTGGCTTTCTAAGCGGGTGATATGCACTTTGATCAACGGACGCAGAATGCTCTTCAGGAAGTCGGTGGGCTAACAACCGATCAGTTGCGGGCTGTCGCCAACGCCGTGGTTGAAGCGACGCAAGACGATGCTGAGCGTCTTGAGGAGTTCTTCACCAATGTAGACACGATTTACTCCGATATGGAACAGGCCCATTCAGCGAGTGAATTTCCCGAACACGAGGTTCGTTATCTCGATCTCTATACCCATGCCGATGAAATTCGCGGCTATCTGCGGTTCGACACGTGGGGCGTCCCCGTCGAAGGAGGACGAGTTCTCACTGAGAATAGGATCGAGCTGACGCTGGGATCGCCGACCAACGATCGTGTCCAGTTTGCATCCACCCGAGACAGCTTCTAGGTCAAAATCGGTCAAATAGAAGACTTGTACCGTGTTTGTGAGCGGCTATGCTTCCCGCGTTTGTTGGGAGAGAGCGGTATCCTCGTAGTTGGTGAAATGTGTAATCTTCCCATCCTGGACATCACACACATGGGCGAACGGGAGTTCGAACGACGTGCCGGCTTTGGATGTACCCGTGAACTTCCCTTCCACGACGACGGTGGCACCACCATCGATAAAGCGCTCCGGCGTGACCGTGAAGTCGTCGTATTCTTCGTTTGCTGGGACGAACACGTTCGTTCGTACTTCTTCGGGCGAGTGATAGGTGCCGCCGAAGAGTGGATCTCCCTCGGGTTCGACCCACGTCACATCGTCAGCCATTTTCTCGAGAACTGTGTCGAGATCGCCTTGATTGAATCTGTCGTAGATCCCCCTAACGAGTTCGACGTTATCAGTTGCTGTCATACTAATCCCCCTTGGCGTGTAACGCGTTGAGACAGAATAACAATTCAGTAAAGCAATCTGACGCGAGAGCGGTGAAGGCAATACCCAACTAGGAATTGATGAGTTCGTGCAGGGGAGACGACGCTCCGGCAGAACCACAACATCGCTTCGCGGGTGCTTGCCGGGCTGGCGCGCTCAAAGACACGGAGTGGTGTTCTCCCGGGCGCCGTATTGGATGAGCTTGTTGCGACGTCCTGTCTGCATCTTACGACGCGGATGAACGACGAGCGTGGTGAGTAGTACATCCGGGAGACAAACGGCGAGCGTCTTCGCTCGCCGTTCTGGCGCCAAGTTCGCTCTAGGCAACCAGCGTATCACTGATGGTGAACACGTCCTCAGTATCGGTCATGCGAGCTCTGACAGCAAAATTAGTGGTTCGATTGTTGTGTGCTGAATAGAGGGCGCGTATCGGTCACCGCCACAGTACGGGGTCGGCTTCTGCTAAATTGACCGCGGCGGTTTATGACTGATGAAGTCGAGCCCCGGGGCATCCGCCTCGCACTGCCTGTGAACGCGGTCACAGGTCGACTGAGGGTCACAGCGAAAGCCGTGGAGAGCTAGTCTTCGCTTTCGTAGTGGTCACCGAGGGCCGACGGCATCCTCGTGGAACCCCAGACGGTGAGCACGATGATGACGGCGAGATAGGGGAAAAGATTGACGAGTCGGTTCGGGACGCTGATGCCGGCGGTCTGGAACTGGATCTGTAGCATGTCGAGGCCGCCGAACAGGAGCGCTGCGGCTGCAGCACCGAGTGGGTTGTAGTTGCCGAACAGGTAGGCGACGATGCCGATCCAGCCACGGCCATTGACCATCGTGTCACCGGTGCCGGTGAACGACCCGGCGTGCGCGAGCAGTACGGCGCCGCCCAGCGCGGCCATCATTCCGGAGAACAGCACGGCTGCGTACCGAACGCGCGTGACGTTGACGCCGGCAGTGTCGAGCGCTTCCGGGTTTTCGCCGGCTGCCTGTACCCAGTAGCCATACCTGGTCCGGTAGAGGACGACCCACGCCACCAGGGCGATGAGGATGGTGAGCAACACCAGCGGTGAGGTGTCGAAGAGGACCGGGCCAACCACCGGTATCTTCGCAAGCAGTGGGACGGTCACCTCGTTGATGCTGACGAGCCCGGGACTGTTCCGGTTCTCCCAGAGCAGGACTGCCGTGAAGGGGCCGAAACCCAGGCCGATGAACCAGACTGCGAGTTCAGCAACGATCTGGTCGGCCTCGTACCGGATCACGAGCACGGCGAAGAACACCGCGTAGACCAGGGTGATGAGGACGGCGGCGAGGATGCCGAGCCAGAGATCAGCCTGGGTGGGTTCGCCGCCACCGATAATCCACGCCATGGCTGCGGTGTTGACGGCGCCGAATATCATGAAGCCCTCGACGCCGATGTTGAAGACGCCGCTCTTCTCGGCGTACAGCCCGCCGATGGCCGTGAGCGCGATCGGTGTCGCTGCCTGGAGCGAGCGCTCGACGAACCCGACGGTGACGATATCTGCTATCGGGAGGTCACGCCAGCCCACGAGGAGCACCGCGAGTACGACGACGGCGACGACGCTCCCGATCCGACGACGGCTCTGGAGAGTGTCGTCGACGAAGCTCATTGGTCGTCACCTCCGAGGCCCGTCCGCTGTGCGGCCATCCGGAACAGTTCCGGTGCGGCGACGAACAGGACGACGAGGCCGATGATGCCGTCGATCAGCTGGACGGGAATGTCGCTGTTGATGCGGATGTGTGATCCGGCGGAATCGAGCGCGCCGAACAGGAGGCCGGCTGGGATGACGCCGAGTGGGTTGTTGGCTGCGAGTAGGCTGACGGCGATTGCGTCGAAGCCGTACGTGCCGATGCCGCTCGGGTCGCTGTAATAGCCCTGAATCATGATGGCGAAGACTGCGCCGGCGACGCCGGCCACCATGCCGGAGAAGGTCATGGTCGTGACGATCATTCGGTTGGCGTCGACGCCCGAATAGGCGGCTGCGGCTTGCTGGTGGCCGCTGGTCACCATGTCGTAGCCGACGTTCGTGCGGACGATGACGACGGCGACAAGCCCGACGATCAGGAGTGCGATAGCGAGGCCGATGATCGAGAAGTCGGGTACGTCGTAGACGAGCCGTGGGAAGGTGACGTACTCGGGGATGCGGTCGGTGTTCGGTGCGCGCTGGCCTTGACCGCGGAGCGGGCCTTCGACGAGGAAGCCGACGACGCCGGTCGCGATGAAGTTCAGCATGATGGTCGTGATGATCTCGTTCGCGTCACCGTACGCTTTCAGCAGGCCGGGGATTGCCGCGTACGCGCCCCCGGCGATGACGGCGGCGAACGTCCCGATGACGAGCAGGAGACTGCCGCCGACCGCGCCTTCAGGTAGCACGGGCGCGAGCCAGAGAATCGAGACGATGGTGGCGAACCCGCCGACGACGAACTGACCCTGGACGCCGATATTGAACACGCCCGCCCGGAACGCGATCGCCACCGCAACACCGGTCAACACGAACAGCGTCGTGAACTTCAGCGTCCGTGCGACAGCAGTCGCATCGCCGAACGACCCGATGAGCACACTCTGAAGGAACTGCGCGGGATTGTAGCCGGCCGCGGCAACAACCACGACGCCGATAGCGAGTGCGAGAACTGTCGACGCCGTCGCAATCGCCAGTCGCTCGGCGACTGACGCCGACAGCATGCGGCTGGCCGCTCGGTCGAGGACGGTACGGATTCCGCCGGAGTCAGCGCTTCCCATGATTAGACACCTCCTTCCTGTATCCCCGCGTCGATATCGTCGGTCTCCCCGCGGCTATGGCCGGCCATCAGGAGGCCGAGTTCTTCTTCCGTCACGTCCGCCGGGTCGACGGTGGCGACGAACTCGCCCTCGTACATCACTGCGATACGGTCGGCGAGTTTCTGGATCTCTTCGAGTTTCGACGACACGAACAGGATGGCGAGCCCCTCGTTGCGGAGTTCGAGCAGTCGCTCGTGAATGAACTCGATCGAGCCGATGTCGACACCGCGCGTCGGATGGGACGCCACCATGACGTCCGGGCCGTGCTCGATCTCGCGGCCGACGATGAACTTCTGCTGGTTTCCGCCCGACAGCGACGCCGCTTCGGCGGTCGGCTGGGGCGGTTGGACGTCGTACTCGTCAATGATTGCCTCGGCGTGTTCGCTGACGGCGGTCCAATCGAGGAGCCAGCGGCTCGCGTACGGGTCGATGGTCTGGTTCCCCAGGAGGGCGTTTCGGACGAGGTCGTAGTCCTGCACTAGACCTTCGGTCTGCCTGTCCTCGGGAATGTAGGCGATACCGGCTTCGATGCGCTGTCGTCGACTCATCTCGGTGATGTCCTCGGCGTTGAACCGGACCGTGCCCGACTCCACAGGCCGGAGCCCGGTGATGCCCTCTACGAGTTCTGTCTGGCCGTTCCCCTGGACGCCCGCGATGCCGAGGATTTCGCCTTCGCGGACAGTGAGGTCGACACCAGTGACCTGTTCGAGGCCGCGATCGCCCGCTACGTGGAGAGCATTCACTTCGAGCACGGGGTTGCCGGACGTGGTCTCGCGTGGCCGGCGGTCGAACAGCACTTCGCGCCCGACCATCATCCGCGCCAGTTCCTGCTCGGACGTTTCGCTGGCGTCCGTCGTGCCGATGGCGTCGCCATCCCGGAGGACGGTGATGTGGTCGGTTGCTGTCAGCGCCTCGTCCAGCTTGTGCGTGATGAAGACGAGTGAGTGCCCGCTCGCGGTGAGTTCAGCCATTACGTCGAACAGCCGGTCGACCTCCTGTGGGGTGAGCACGGCCGTCGGTTCGTCGAGGATGAGAATCTCTGCGCCACGGTAGAGGATTTTGACGATTTCGACGCGCTGTCGATCGCCGAGGTCGAGATCTCGGACGGGTGTGTCCAGATACTCGTCGACGTCAAAGTCGTAGTGCGAACAGATCTCTTCGATGTCCGCCCTAGCGGTTGTTTCGTCGACGAGCCCGGTCTCGGTCGGTTCGTGTCCGAGGATGATGTTCTGCAGGACGGTCATCGGTTCCACGAGCTGGAAATGCTGGTGGATCATGCCGACGCCGGCCGCCATCGCATCCCGTGGCGAGTCGAACGTCCGTGGCTCACCGTCGATAGCGATCGAGCCAGCGTCTTGGTCGTACAGTCCGTAGAGAACGCTCATCAGCGTCGTCTTGCCCGACCCGTTCTCGCCCAGTAGCGCGTGGACCGTCCCTTGTTCTAGTGTGAAGTCGATGCCATCGTTCGCGACGACGTCACCGAAGCGTTTGGTGATGCCGTTCAATTGGACCGCAGGCGACTGTGTGGTACTTGGAGCCATTGTGCGGAAATGCAATCGGAGACGTCGACTCTCCGGGTCGAGGGTTAGTTACAGCCGGCAGCGGTACACGGCACTGAGATATCGCCGTTGATGATGCCTTGGCGTGCCTCCTTGAGATTCTGGCTGACAGCGTCGGGGAGTTTGTCCGTGAACGCCTGTCCGATGACGCAGTCCACAGCGTCTTGCTCGAGCCCGACTGTGTTCGCGCCAGCAACCTCGTCGAAGTTGTCGTTCACGACGGCATTCGCGACTTCCTTGGTGCCCTCGTTGATGAACTTGACAGCCGACCCAAGGATGACGTCCTCGAAGTCCGGCAGTGTCTTCGACTGGTCTGCGTCGACCCCGATGGCGAACCGGTTTTTCTCCTGTGCGGCCTCGAAGACACCGCGGCCTGCGGCTGCTGCGGCGTGGTAGACGATGTCGGCGCCATCGTCGTACTGCGAACTCGCGATGTCGGCTGCCGTGTCGGTGTCGGTGTAGTTGCCGATGTAGCCGACGTTGACGTCGACGTCTTCGGTCACCCACTTGGCCCCCGCCTTGTAGGACTTCTCGAATGCGTTGATGAGCGAGCCGTCGACGCCGCCGACGAATCCGATGTGGGCGCTGTCGGGGGCGGTGCTGCTGCCTTTGTGTGAGAGGTCTTTGGTGGTCATCGTGCCGCCGAGAACGCCCGCCAGGTACGACATTTCGTGGTTCGCCCATGTGTAGCCGGCCACGTTCGGTTCGTCGACGTGGTCGTTGATGAGCATCCAGTTCTGGTCGGGGTAGTCTTTGGCGTTCTGCGTGAGCGCCTCGGTATGGTTGTACGAGACGAGCACGATTAGCTCGTAGTCGCCGCTCTGTGCGAGTTCTGATTGGGTCGACTGGTACTGGGCCTGCTTGGTCTCTTCGACCTTGTTAATCTCGATGTCGGCGTCTTCTGCGGCGGCCTTGAGACCCTGGAGGGCGAGGTCGTTGAACGCGTTGTCGTCGAATCCGGCTGGGCTCGAGACGATTGCGATGTTGGTCGTGTTGTCGCCGGATCCGCCGCCGCCGAAACTGCCGAGACAGCCGGCAGTGGTCATGCCCCCTGCGAGGGCTGCGCCTGAGGCGAGGAAAGTCCGACGGGTGGTTGACGTCGTTGAGCATTCGTTCGGTGTGTCATTGTTCGATTCCATGGGCTGCATCCTCATTCCTAAGTATACGACAAAAAACTATTCATAGGTGAGGTATTTTTCCTCTGTCACACATTACCGATGTCCTCCATCAATCTCAGAGAGCCTCCAAACACCGTCACGAGTGGATAGCTATCGCTCACATACGCTTGACACTTGAACCAGTAGACGGCAGTAACGGCGGTGTTGGACCGGCCATTCTTTCTACTAGTATCCATAATCAGGTTGTTCCCTGCCACCCTGACTCTCCGTGGTGTCCACGTTCTGCCGTAAATAGTGGTGGCGGAGTTCTCTCGCGAGGGTTCGCCAGCCTCGCTGATACGAGCGCTTTACGTCCACGTTCTCCAGGGTAACAAATCCGACACCAGTCTACGACGCACCGCTTCGGACGGTTCTACTGACAGGGCTTAACGCGCTGGAACGCACTCTCTCGGTCAGAATTGGGCGGCGACCGTTGATGTGGGACGCGAAAGCGTCCTTCGCCACCGGAGAAAACGTGTGACCGTGCACTCCCCGTCGGGGAATCCTACCCTCTTTAGGGCTGGGAGGATGTTACAGGCGGAGTTGGTGGTCGAAGAGCAAGAACTGTCGGTATCGGAGTGAGACGAAGGTGTGATCCGTGAGCGTCGTGGCGTCGTCCGGGACGCCATCGAAATCGATGAGGAGGTCGCCGTCGGGAGAGAAACTTAGATAGAGGGAGTCACCAACGGTCACTTCTTGCTCCAGGGGTTTTGAGTCGTAGCCCGGCGATGAAAGGGATACCCGTGTCCCGCTGGGAAGGGGTTCACCATTCGTCATCTCGAGCTTGATTGCTTTCTGGTTATCGGTTGGCTGAGCCGTGAATTGATATCCTTTCTGACGGGCGGTTTCAACCCACTGGGGGGCTTTCACGGTGGTTTCTCCGAGGTTTTCCACCTCGATCGTTGCTGTTTCCTGGATTTCGTCACCGTTCTTGGTGGCGGTGATATCGAACGTCACATGGCTGAGGTGGCCGGATTCGGTCACCGTGAGGCTGGCTGTAACGTCTTCGAACTGGTCTCCGTAAACGACCTGTCTGAGGTGCCGTTGGCTGGCGATGCCCGTCGCTTCGAACCGAACGCCATACGTGTTGTCGTCGACCTCGACGACGTTCCGTGCTTCACCCCATTGTGCGGCCTGGAGAAGCGCCTTGACGGCATTGAGTTTGAGATAGTGTCCGGGACGGGGGACCTCTGTTTCGATCCGGTAGCGCTGCTTGAAGCCCGTGTCCATCTGCACGTACCCGCGGTCTTCGCTCGTTGGCGACCAAAGTGTACTGGTAAGTCCCTGGTCTTCTGTGACTCGCTTGAGACCTGTGGAACTCCATGCATTCTGACTAGTGATCGTGGTTGAGTGGTCGGCGGTCTTGCGCGTTTTTTTCAATGCTTACACTCGCCGAGCCGGCATCGATGATCGATGCGCGGTGAGTAGAGAAGAGGTTTTCGGCAGTGATACCGGTCTTACTGGTGCCATCGGGATACGGGAACTCGTCCAGGGTTGGCTTTGGCGACGTAGTCGTAGTTGTCGTCGTTTCGGTCGTCGTTTCTGTGCTGGATGTCGTGGTTCTGGTCGTCTCTGTGGTAGCGGGGGATGGGTCGCGTTGGCCAGAACATCCCGCGAGAATGGTACTTGCTGTAAGGCCAGCTACCAGCAACGACCGCCTCGTCACGTTGGAATCCTGCGCCATTGTTTCGGGCGAGACATTTTAGATAGGGTATAATAAAGAGTTGCATTTCCGTAAACCGAAGATACTCCACGATCTTTACTTCCAGCAAAACACGCGCCTGCTTGGGTTTCTGGTGCGAAGAAAGATACGCGCCCGACATTCAGCACCATCGACACAAGCTATATGAATGCTGTTAGAAGTCGCGTACTGCAGGCAGAGCGTCCATTCATCAACACAGATTCTGCCAATGATAGAACAAATATTTACCTAGCGGTAGTATAATCCTCACCTATGGCGCACGTCTCCCACCGTGCATTCGGAAGTGGAATCCTCCTCTTAATCGGTGGTGCGGTCACTATTCAGTGGCTAATTAGTGAGAGCATTTTGCACATCGGCAACTCTTTCAGTGCAGGTTGGGCCGGGATTGGTTACAAAGAGTATTTTGCAATCGCCGTCCCACCCGCCGTGATCGTACTTGCAGGTGGCATCCTCTTCGTACTTGGAGTGCTTCCCTGGTATCTTTACGAGCATCTCTTAGATTAGACCGGTGCATCTTGCCCTCTCGAGGCTATGGGATGGAAGATACGCGCGTTCTATCTTGCAGCGATCCACCGAACTACCGAGATGCTATCACAAACGGCGTGCTGGATAAGAGGATCTATTCACCACTGGTGATACTGATCGGGAAGACGATACACGCTGGACATAGTCTTCTCACTCAGTATATCCGGCACATCGGATTTGTACAGGAGGAATACGAGCTCATAGTTTTTATCTATTCGGTTAATTGTCAGTTTTGGAGTCGTACTCTTCCGTTAGCTGGGCGACGATTAACATGGCCGATTATTTATTTATATAAATCCAGTATTAACACAAAGGGCATCACGTATGCCTACAATTCGGAAATATGGCCCGAGCTACTCGTCGGCGCTTCCTTCAGACGGCTGGCGCAGTAACTGGTAGCCTGTTACTCGGTAGCGGCGGAGGGAGCGCCGCCTCCCACGAGTCAGACGACCTGTTTGCATCAGAAGACGCATGGCCAACATCTCAGGGAACCGCCGGAAGAACACGAGCGACGACGGCAGCGGGACCGACGGGTCCCTACCTGGAGACGGACTGGTCGCACAGTACCCCTGACGTTTCAGGAGACCTTACTTCTGAGAGTCCAGTCATTGCAGATGGAGTCGTGTATTCTGCCGCTGTGTCCTCTATAGAGTTCAGTCAGGGATGGATAACCGCGTACGACGTGGCAAGTGGTGAAATTCTGTGGAGACGAAAGCAAGCGAGTACTGAATCAGGGGAGAGCGTTCCAGTAGGTGCTCCTCGGTCACAGCCGGTCGTATCTGATGGATCGGTATACTTTGCTGGTGGAGGAGAGGTAGAAAACAACAGCGAGACGCACACCGGACTCGCTGGAATTTACGCCCTGGATGCCGCCTCGGGCGAAATCCAGTGGCACCGGTCGAACCTCTCCTCAGCAACCACTGTCGAGGCGACAGATGGGCGAGTGTATTTTGATCGCGGTGCTCTCGATGCGGACACAGGGCGGTCGATCTGGGAGGTCGACGAGTCGGGACCGCTGGTGGGCGTCGCCGGAAATACGATGTACCGTAGGTCTTGGGATCGGGATTCGGACACGGCATTTATCGTTGCCCGCGATGCTACGACGGGCGAGAAACGATGGCAAAGAGAGCCGCTGAACCAGATTATCGGTACCGCTGCAACCGCTGACACGCTCTACGTGACGAGCCGAACGTCCGGTGAGGAGCCATCCTATTCAACCTATGCGCTCTCCGGAACGAACGGGAGTGTCGAATGGCGTTCGCCCGTCCCCATACGCGGGACATCGCCAACGACAACGTACACCGTTGGCGATATATCGGAAACCGAGATTACTGTCGATAGGGATCCGCACGTGAGCGTCCCTGCAGCCGATGAATCTCGCGTATATGTCCTTACTCACTCGTACACCGAGGGGTGGTTCCCCGGACCGTCTATGAGTCAGAGCGACTACTACGATTCTCAAAGTGCGTTGTACGCCTTCGATCGGTCCTCCGGAGAGGAACTCTGGCGGTTTGAAACGCCCATTCAGGCCGAGGCAGCGCCGACAGTTACCGATGAGACAGTGTACTTCGCAGGAAACTACAAGAAGCGCGATGCAATCTATGCGCTGGATGCAAAAACAGGCACGAAACGCTGGGTCGCTGGCATCCCTAACAGAAGTTGGCTGATTTCATCTCCCAGCATCGCTAATAACGATCTCTTCATGTTCATCCAAAGACCGATGCTTGATGGGTATATCTACAAATTCGAAGCCACTGAATGCGGGAAATCAGTTCCGGACGAAGGAGCGAGAACGGTGAGAAACGATTCAGACGGCGGTGCAGACCAGACGGATTTGAAGACGTCTCCTCCCTCACGGTCAGCGTCCACTTCTGCTGTTGAGGAGACCGATCTTCTGACGCAGGAAGCAGGAAGGAGTTCAAACGCAGCATCGTGGCACACGTCAGATGAATCACTCTCGTCCACGCAAAAGCACGATTGGCGATCGCCACTTGCGTTCGTTGGCGGACTCGGACTCAGCGCGGGTGCCCTTCTCACCGACCGTTCACCGTTGAACAGGGATACCTGAACTCCTCCACCCCCTGCTCGGTCGCTCTGCTCCGTGAGAGAGGGGCCTCTGTGCTACCGTTCGTTGAAGACTGAACTGAGGGCTAATACCCACGGTCGCCCGTCTGCTACGTCGGATCTCTCCCTCTCGCTCTGCAAGATACGCGCCCTGTATTCAACAGACCCTGCCTAACTACCGAGCAGCTGTCAAGAAGAGCGTGCTGCATACGGCGGTCCAATCCATCGTAGCGCCTTGGCCAGATAGGCCTACAAATCATACGGTTCTGTTAACGGAAGGATATAAGGAGACAGGAAATGGAGAATACGCTATGACTCCGAAAGAATACGCTACACTCTTCTTGCTGGATATATTCGCGACCGTGGTCGCGATTTTTGTGTATATCGGCATCGGTGGCTCGTTCTAACTGAACTACCCGTATATAGCGACTCGGCTCATCACTGTATGGATCGCAGCGATACCGCATATGCGCCCTCTATTCAGCAACAACTGAACGTATTGCCGAAGGCCTGTCAACAGCGTCGCGCTGAGTACAGAGGACGTAGTCAGTCCGTAGTTCCAGTAGCTTCTGAGGATCTCAACGGAGCCGGGATTTCGAATTTGAAGGGGTGTACGCTCCTATCTAGGTCCGAAGGCCGCGATATCGGCTCCCACTGTCGCCAGTGCGTCGGCGGGATTCGGGTCGCTGTCGGCCAGATGCGTGTACTGGTGGTTCGGGATGCTCGACAGTGCCGCCGTGATGGCCTCGCTGTACGTCTCGACGCCCGGTTCCGTCGGGTCATCGCCACCCCAGACGTCTCGGATGACCGTCATCGAATCGATGCGTACTTCCAGCCTGCGTGGCTCGTAGCGAGCCAACAGTTCGGAGAGCCCGAGTTGGAGGGCGACATACTCGGCGGTGTTGTTCCCTGTCCGGGAACCGACGGGTCGGCCGAGACGGGCGAGTTGGTCCTCCGCAGCGTCCATGATGACAGCGCCCGCACCTGCGGGGCCGGGGTTGCCGCGTGAACTGCCGTCGACGTAGAGGACGAACGCGTCGCTCGTCGGCTCGGGGACGGGTGGCCGGGCGAGTCCCGACGCCAGCAGGCTATCGAGCGCGCGACGCAACTCGGCCGAGGTGGTCGCGGGGTCGAATAAACCGCCGTAGCCGGGAACAGCGTCGTCGATGGCGTCGGTGGCGGCCGCCACCTCGTAGCCGACGCCCGCGAGTACCTCGTCGACGAGGGTGGCGAGCGGCGACAGGTGTTCGGCCGGGAGAGGGTCGTCGGTCACGCCACGTCCCCCGTCGGGCTTCGGTTTCGGGGGCTCACACCCTCGCTCGCGGATGGTCTCGTTGGCTGGTCGCACCACTGCATATAGGTCCTCGGTGGTCAAGCGGGATAATCTCTTCAGGTGACACCGGTGGCGGGCCGGGTTGAATTAGTCGGCCCCTTGGAATCCCCAGCTGCTGATACAAACGGCCTGTTGAATAGAGAGGACGGGCCTCGTTTCGATGCGGAACGACAGCCTGTTTATTCTGCCAATGACGATGCGAAACCGATATCTCGGCCCAAGACAACGCAGAGAAGTTCACTGCTGAGGTCGGCCAGTGGACCGACCACACGATCAACGTCGACACTCCGTGGACAGCCTGTGAGTACAGCACCGTCTCCAGCCGCTTTTTCTCGTCGACGCTGCGAGCGACCGGCTGCTCATCTATTACTACGAGGACCGGAATCCAGTTAGCATTTCTTCGTTCTCCGTCTTCCTTAACTGCGTGTTATGAGTGGAAGCTGGCCGATGAGAACCGACTAGAGATCAGTTATATGTCATTAAATGCGTTGTACCCCGTCCGTTCAAATTACACTCCTATTGTAGCAGTGTTCACTTAATAATCAGTCATTGTGAGGACGGGATTACTTGAGGGGCGACACGAGACTCTCACCAATGGAATTCGCCGAAATGGATTCGGCCGTTTCGTTCGGCTTGCTTACGATGGTGACGTGGGGAATCTGGATCATCTTGGGCAACGCTGCGTCGGAATCCATCGACCCCAGGACTGCAGCTGCCATCTCGTATCTCACAGCGGGACTCCTTGCACTCGGATTTATCGTCGTTTCAGACGCATCGGTCGCCGTTACTGCGAGGGGAGGGTTGCTTGCTGGCGTGGCCGGACTGTTCGCCGGAATCGGCCTTATTTCGATGTACGTCGGGTTCGCTCAAGGGTCGACGACGGTCGTCTCAACTCTCGGTGCCATGTACTTCGTCGTCGCAGCCATCATCGGTATGGTCGTCCTCGGAGACGAGGTGACGATAACCAAATTTGCCGGCATCGCGTTCGCAGTTGTTGGCGTTGTCTTGGTTGCTCGATAGATCGCCTCTACACAGTGGTCGGAAAACAGTACTGCCGGATAGGAACGAACTAAAGCTTGTCTTCAACCTGGGAGAGCAGGCAATCCGCCCACACGTTGGTGTTTACAGTTGTTAAGTGGGGTACTCCGTTGGCGTTCCGCTGTCACTCTTATTAACCGATTTAGTCGTCTTCTATCCTCGAAAGTCGGTGCCGTCTATGCGGCCTGTATTCAGTAGTGGCTGACCGATGGAGCCGTGTTTCGTTCCGAACGTCGACCCGACACCCGTGTGGGTCGCCGCCGTCGTCTCCGTCAACCCGTATCCTTCCGACATCTCGACGGCGACCGCGGCGCCGCGGCGGTCAGCAGTCGCTTCGAAGAGGCGAGCAACGTTGTCCGCCTCGGTGGCTCGAAGGGATTCTGGTGTATCCACATCATCTGGTGTACGCTATCGCACATTATCTTAACGGAGGTAGAGGTATGGGGTGTATTTATTAACGTTGGCGGAGAAGGAGAGTGGTGTATTAACGATGATAACGGCAATTGCGGGACGAGGTGGAGCATGACGAACGACCGGTTCGACGTCGAGGGACAGACGGTCATCGTCACGGGAGCGTCGAGCGGTATCGGACGCGAGATCGCCGAACAGTTCGCTCAAGAGGGCGCCGACGTCGTCGTCTGCTCGCGCGAACAGGGGAACGTCGACCCGGTCGCGGAGACGATAAACGAGGCGGACGGCGGCACCGCCATCGCCGTCGAGTGCGACGTCACCGACCGGGACGCCGTCGACGCGCTCGTCGAGGCGACGGTCGACGAGTTTGGAAGCATCGACTGTCTCGTCAACAACGCGGGCGCGAGCTTCATGGCCCCGTTCGAGGACGTCAGTCCGAACGGCTGGAAGACCATCGTCGACATCAACCTGACCGGGACGTACCACTGCACACAGGTCGCCGGAGAACACATGCGTCAGGACGACGGCGGCACCGTCATCAACTTGGCGAGCGTCGCCGGACAACGCGGATCGCCGATGATGAGCCACTACGGCGCTGCGAAGGCGGCAGTCATCAACCTCACGACGACGCTCGCCTACGAGTGGGCGAGCGACGACGTGCGGGTGAACGCGATCGCGCCCGGATTCGTCGCCACGCCGGGGGTCGAATCGCAGATGGGCGTCTCCGCCGACGACATCGACCGGGACGAGGTCGAACGACGGATCGGGACGTCCGCGGAGATAGCAGACGTCGCGCAGTTCCTCGCCAGCTCCGCGAGCTCCTATCTCGTCGGGGAGACTATCACTGCACAGGGCGTCCCGCGCATCGAGGAGACGCCGGAGGTGTAGCGGGCGCTCGACGCTCTCCCCGTAGTTTTTCTTCGGCACGACGAGCGACGCGTCGAGAGCGTTCGAGTTCGCTCTGTACGTTTCCCTTCGACCGAGGAACGGTGAGGCGGTAGCGTTCGCCGTGGCCGTGATGCGGCCCGTCGTCCGTCTCCCTTGTCGTGTGATACCAACCCTTATATTTAAGTCGAACCTCTCCGATACCCAACCCAGAGAATGGTTAACGATAGTAAACAAACACCTAAAGTACCGAGCAATGGTAAAGATAATGGAAGCAGAGGGCGAACAGAGGAAGAATCTCAGACGTCGTCACGGCGGGCACTGTTGAAGACGACGGGCGTCGTGGGAACCGTGGGTCTCGCCGGCTGTCTCGGTAGCGGCAGTGGAGGCGGCGGTCCGTCAGGCCCGGTGAAAATCGGAGTACTCGCCCCCGAGCCCTCGAAAAACCCCATCGGCGGGTCCATCGCAAACGGTGCGAAACTCGCCGCCAAGCAGCTCAACCAGAACGGGGGCGTGCTCGGAAAAAACGTGAAGGTAATCGTCAAAGACACCAAGGAAGATCCGTCGACGGGCAAGTCCAAGTATCAGGAACTTACCGTCGGAGAGAGCGTCGACTTCACGACCGGCATATTCACCAGCGAAGTGCTGCTGAACGCGATGGATTCCATCGCACAGCAACAGACCGTCCACATGGGGACCGGCGCGGCGACCCCGGAAGCGACCACGAAGGTCAAACACGACTACGAGAAGTACAAGTACTTCTTCCGGACCGGCCCGGTCAACTCCCACTACCTCGGCACGAACATGGTCGACTTCGCGAAATCCCAGTTCGACTCGATGGGCTGGAACTCCGTTGCCGTTCTCGCCGAGGACTACACGTGGACGAAGCCGGTCACGAGCGTCCTTGAGAACAAACTCAGCGACACAGGCGTCGACGTTCCCATCACCAAGCGGTACGCAAGCGGAACGAAGAACTTCTCGTCCATCTACGACGACATCGAGAGTGCCGGCGTGGACGCCACGTACGTCGTCATGGCCCACACCGGGACGGCCGCGGTCGTCCAGTGGAAGAAGCAACAGCGCCAGTTCGAGTTCGGCGGCATCCACGTCCCGATGCAGTTCCCGTCCTACTACGGGTCGGTCGACGGCGCCTGCCGCTACGCGCTCACCCAGAACTCCGCGACGCCGAACGCGAAGGTCACGAAGAAGACGGTTCCGTTCACGAACAGCTACGAGAAGGAGTACGGCAAGTACCCGGTGTACACGGGCTACATCACGTTCGACGCGGTCAAGCAGTACGCGGCCGCTGCCAAATCCGCCGATTCTCGGAAGGCCAAGAAGGTGATTCCGAAACTCGAATCGTCCACGTACACGGGGACGACGGGGACTCTGAAGTACTACGGGAAGAACGAGACGTACCCACACGACGTGGTGTACGGAAAGGACGCCGTCTGGCCAATCTGGCTACAGTGGCAGGAGAACAGCGGAAGCGGCGTCCAGCAGGCCGTCTGGCCGTCAGACGTCGCCACGGGGTCGTACAAGAAACCGCCATGGATCTGAACAGTACCAATGACGGGCATCCTCAACACCGTCGTCAACGCCAGTCTCATCAGCGCGCTCTACGCGCTCGTCGCCATCGGGTTCACGCTCATCTTCGGCGTCGGCGGCGTGCTCAACCTCAGTCACGGCGCCACCATCACCGTCGGCGCGTTCACGGCCTACTTCGTCACCAGCGTCCTCGGAGCCAGCATCTGGGTAGCCACGTTCGCGGCGCTCGTCGTGCCAGCCACCTTCGCGGCCGTGCTGTACCTCGGGTTGATACGCCGCGTTCAGGACGACCCCATCACGGTGATGATTCTGACCCTCGTGACCGCCATCGTCGTCGAGGAGGTCGTCAAGATACTGGTCGGCACGCAGTCGCGAGCCATCCCGTCGCTCCTCGGCGGCCAACTCGCTCTCCTCGGCGGTGTCCAACGCAACCGGGTGCTGGCGTTCGCGCTCTCCTGGATCGTCATCGGCGTCCTCTTCGCGCTGGTGAACTACTCCCAGACGGGCAAAGCGATACTCGCGACGAGCATGTCGAACCGCGGCGCGTCGATCGTCGGCATCGAGACCGATCGGATGTACCTCTACACGTGGGTGATCGCCGGGGCGCTCGCCGGCCTCGCCGGCGTCTTCCTCGGGTCCATCCAGACCGCCGGCTGGGCGATGGGCAGGAGTCCGCTCGTGCTCTCGTTCTCCATCGTCGTCCTCGGCGGTATCGGCTCCATTCGCGGAAGCCTCATCGGCGCGTACATCATCGGCTTCCTCGAGGTGTTCACCGTCTCCTACGTGGATTCGAGCCTCAGCGGGCTGGCGTCGCTGGTCGTCCTCGTCGTCATCCTGCTCGTGAAACCGGAGGGCCTGTTCGGCCGGGAGCTGGCGGAGTGATTCCATGAGCGAAGACGTCGAACGCTCTCGCCGGTTCGAGTTCGTCTCGTTCGCGCCCCGGTACCGGATCGGGGGTCTGGCGCTCGTCCTGCTCTCGCTCGCGCCGTTCTGGCTCCGGATGCTCCTCGGGGAAGGACAGGGTATCCTGGCGGTCGTCACGCTCACGACCGCGCTCTTCTTCGCGATGTTCGCGATGAGCTGGGACGTCGTGTCCGGTTACACGGGCCAGATCAGCTTCGGTCACGCCCTGTTCTTCAGTGTCGGCGGCTACGGCTCCGCCCTGTTGAACCTCGAATTCGGCGTGACACCGGTCGTAGCGATTCTACTGGGGACGGCCTTCGCGGCGCTCGCGGGCGTCCTCATCGGCGTTCCGGCGCTCCGCCTCGAGGGGCCGTACCTCTCGCTCATCACGCTCGTCGCCCCGCTCATCCTCTTGCAGCTGTTCATCGTGTTCAGCGACACGTTCGGAGGTGAACTGGGACTCCCGAGTCCGGAACCAGTGCTACCGGTGTCCGGGTTCACCGGACAGGCCATCGCGGACTACTACGTCGCGTTCGGGCTGTTCGTTCTCATCCTCGGCATCTTACTCGCGGTGACGCGCTCGGATGCCGGGTCCATCTTCACGGCGATCCGGGAGGACGAAGCGGCCGTCGCGGCCGCCGGCATCAATCCGGCGAAGTTCAAGATCTTCGCGTTCGTGCTGTCCGCGGCGGTCGGCGGCCTCGCGGGCGCGGTCTTCGTTTACACGGTCGGAAAGCCCCAGCCGAGCCAGTTGCTCGTGATGAGCGTCAGCGTCGAAGTCATCATCGCGAGCATCGTCGGCGGGATGGGAGCCATCACGGGCGCGGCCTTCGGCGGGTTGTTCTTCAGCCTCTTCCGCGAATGGCTCTCAACGGTGACGACGACCGTTCCCGTCGTGAACGTCCAGGTCGCGTCGCTGGACCTCCTGCTGTTCTCGCTCGTCACCCTCGCGCTGCTGTTCTTCCTTCCCGGCGGCCTCCTCCGCTGGGGAATCGAACGCGGACGCCGCGTCGTGAGCGGCGAGCCGAAACCGGTCGCAGACGGAGGGCAGACGCCGCTCGAACGGACGCTCGACGCTTATCGCGACGCGCTGGAGGCGTTCGGAGGTGAGGACCGTGAGCGCTGAGTCGGAGCCGTCGGACGGCATCCTCGTCCTCGACGACCTCCGGAAGGAGTTCGGCGGTCTCACCGCCGTCGACAATCTCAGCATCACCGTGGAGGAAGGCGAAATACTCGGATTCATCGGCCCGAACGGCGCGGGCAAGTCGACGACGTTCAACTGCGTCACGGGCAAGTACCCCCCGACCGCCGGGACCGTGTGGTACGACGGCGAGGACGTCACCGGCGAGTCACCGCACGAGATGGTAAGGCGAGGCATGGCACGGACGTTCCAATCGTTCCGGCCGCTCGACGACCGGTCGGTGCGACAGAACGTCGCTATCGCATTAGCCCCGGACCGAATCTTCTCGCTCTCGGGCCTGCGTGGCGAGACGCTCACCCGTGCGACCGACATCTGCGAGCGCGTGGGACTCGGCGACAGCGTCGACCAGTTCCCGGACGAGCTCCCGCACGCGGGCCTTCTCCGTCTCGAACTCGCCCGTGCGCTCGCGACCGACCCCGACCTGCTACTCGTCGACGAGCCGTTCGCCGGTCTGTCTAGTCAGGAGGTCGTCGACCTCTCCGACCTCCTCCGTTCGCTACGGGACGACGGCGTGACGCTCGTGGTCGTCGACCACAACATGCGCGGGCTCCTCTCGCTCATCGACCGCGCGGTCGTCATCCAGTTCGGCGCGAAGATCGCCGAAGGGACCCCTGAGGAGATTCGAGACGACGAGACCGTCCAAGAAGCGTATCTCGGGAGTGGTGACCCGTGAGCGCGGTCGTCTCCGTCGACGACGTCAGTGTCTCGTACGGCGAGGTCGCCGCGCTTCGCGGCATCACCGCGAACGTGCAGGACGGCGAGATCGTCGGCGTCATCGGACCGAACGGCGCGGGCAAGACCACGCTCGTCGAGACCATCTCCGGGTTCCACGACTACGCCGGACACGTCGAGTACCGGAGCGAGGAGGTCGGCGACGCGAGTCCGTCCGACCTCGTCGAAGCCGGACTCGTCCACTGCACCGAGAGCCGCGACCTCTTCGGTCACCTCTCGGTCGAGGACAACCTCGAACTCGGCGCGTATCGACAGCAGGACGGCGTCGACGACCGCCTCGACTTCGTCTACGAACTGTTCCCGACGCTCGCGGAGCGGACGCACCAGAACGCCCGCACGCTGAGCGGCGGCGAACAGCAGATGCTCGCCATCGGACGCGCGCTCATGGGCGACCCGGACGTTCTCATCCTCGACGAACCGACGCTCGGCCTCGCACCGGTCATACTGCAGGACATCAGCGACGGACTCGACACGATTCGAGATTCCGGCGTGACTGTGCTCCTCGCCGAACAGAACGTGACGTTCACGATGAACCACGCCGACCGCGTCTATCTCCTCGAGAACGGAACGATCGAGCGTGAAGGCGACCCCGAGACGCTCCGCGGAGACGAGTATATCCGAACGGCCTACCTCGGTGGGTGATCGACGACGGCGGTCGCGTCGCCGTCGACGACCTTCCGGCCATCGTCCGCGACCACTTCCAGCGACGCCGTGACGCGACGACCCTCGTCGGCCGCGGCCGTATCCTCGACGCGGCCGTGCACCGAGAGGACGTCGCCGGGGAATGCGCGAGCGGTGAATCGGGTTCGATAGGCTTCGAGTCGGGCGAGTCCGAACCACTCGCGGAGCAGGCGAGTGCCGACGCCCGCGCTGAACATCCCCTGTGCGAACACGCTTGGGTGGCCGGCGTCGGTGGCGAACGGTTCGTCGTAGTGTATCGGGTTGAAGTCGCCGCTCGCGCCGGCGTACCGGACGAAGTCGCGACGTTCCAACGCCGGTAGCTCGACGGTGGGACCGGTCGCGCCGACCTCGAAGTCAGACTCGGTTTCGGCGGGCGAGCTCTCCCCCTGAGCCGCCTCGCCGTCGTCCGCGGGCGCGCCGTCGGTCTCGATGCGGGTGTTCCAGGCCGACTGAACGAGATCGCCGCCGTCGGCCTCGTAGAAGTCGGTTCGGAAGACGGCGAACGTCATCGTTCCGCCGTTGTCCCCCGTTCGTTGGTAGACGTCTTCGAGCGTCGTGTCGCCGACGAGTTCGTCGCCGACGAACAACGGACGCTCGTACCGGAAGTGCTGTTCGCCGTGGAGGACGAACTCGCGACGGAAGCCGAGGTCGAACCCGAACTCCGAGCCGATGTCCGGGGGTCGATGGTGCGGAAAGAAGGAGGTTCGAGTGAACGTCGGCGGTGCGGGGATTCGCTCGAAGCCGGCGTCACGCGCCGCTTGGTCGTCGAAGTACAGCGGGCTTGGATCGTGGATCGCTCGTGCGAACTCGGCGACCTTTCCGGGTTCGACGCGGAATCCCTCGACCGTGCGGTTGGTCTCCCCGACCTGCGCTTCGACGTCCGTGAGTGGCCGACTCGGCATACTCGCCCTTCCACTCAAGGCGATAAAAACGTATTTCCAAAACCGAGCCCCTCCTACTTATGCTAACTTGGTCGGGAGTGGGTTTATCACTGGAAGCTATCGTTCCGAGAATATCAGTGATTGGTAATCATGGCCTCGATACGGGGATACGGTTCATACGTCCCACTTTACCGCATCGAGCGGGCCAGCATCGCCGAACAGCATGACGACCATGCCAGCGGCGGTGAGACTGCCGTCCCGGCATGTGAAGTTCGATTCGTCGACGAGTTGCCGAGAACGACGACGGGAAAGGCCCAGAAGTTCCGGCTCGAAGACAGAGACTGACGCGGCTATACTTAACTACGGTGGGATTTTAGCGAAGATACTAAACATTGGAACCCCAAGACGGGACTATGAGTTTCCAACTCTCAGATGAACACCGAGCCATCCGGCAGGCGGTTCGCGAGTTCGGCGAGAACGAGATAGAACCCGTCGCCCGCGAACACGACGAGGAGCACAAGTACCCGCACGACCTCGTCGAGAAGGCCGCCGAGTACGACTTCGTCGCTCCGAACATCCCCGTCGAGTACGGCGGCGCGGGGATGGAAACGCTCTCGTCGACGCTCGTCACCGAAGAGCTCTGGCGGGCCGACCCCGGTATCGGGAGCGCCATCGGCAGCCGCGGATTCGGATCGAACATGATCCAGCAGTTCGGCGACGAGTGGATGAAAGAGGAGTGGCTCCCACGGATCGCGAACGGCGAGTCCGCGTGCTGTAGCTGCATCTCGGAGCCGGCTCACGGTTCGAACGTCGCCGGTATCGAGACGGTCGCGGAGACCGACGACGACGAGTACGTGCTCAACGGCAACAAGATGTGGATCACGAACGGCACCGTCGCGGACGTCGCCGTCGTCATGGCGAAGACCGACCCCGACGCCGAACCGCCACACCGCGGCATCAGCGCCATCCTCGTCCCCACCGAGACGGACAGGTTCGAGTCCACGAAGATCGACAACAAACTCGGCATCCACGCCTCCGACCTCGCCGAGATCGTCATCGACGACGTCCGCGTTCCGACGGAGAACATCATCGGCGAGGAGAACGAGGGTTTCTATCAGCTGATGAACTTCTTCGCGTCCGGCCGCGTGAGCGTCGCCGCCCAGGCGGTCGGAACCGCACAGGCGGCGGTCGACGAGTCGGTCGAGTACGCGAACGAACGCGAGCAGGGCGGTCGCCTCATCAAGGACTACCAGGCCATCGGTCACAAGGTCGCGGAGATGGCGACGAACGTCGAGGCCGCCCGGTCGCTCACCTATCGGGCGGCGTCCCAGGTCGAGTCGGAGAACGACGAGATGGCCACCCGGTATGCGAGCATGGCGAAACTCTTCGCGTCCGAGCACGCCGTCGACGTCGCCGACGAAGCCATCCAAGTGCACGGCGGCGCTGGATTCGTCACCGACCACCCCGTCGAGCGCTACTACCGCGACGCTCGCATCACGAAGATCTACGAGGGAACGAGCGAAATCCAGAAGAACATCATCTCCGACCGCCTGTTCTAACCATGAATCACGAAGAATGGACGGACGCCCAAGAGCGAGTCGGCGTCACGGTGGACGGTCACGACCTCGAAGTCGCCTACCGGGAACTGGGAGACCCGAGCGACCCGCCGGTCGTCTTCCTCCACGGCATCCCGACGTGGTCGTTCCTGTGGCGGAACGTCGCGGACGCCGTCGCCGAGGACTACCGCGTCGTCGTCCCCGACCTCCTCGGGTACGGGAACTCGTCGAAACGCGACGGCTTCGACCGCTCCATCCGAGCCCAGGAGGAGATGCTGCGCGAACTGGCGGACGCCCTCGACCTCCGGCGTCCGCTCGACCTCGTCGCCCACGACATCGGCGGCGGCGTCGCGCTTCGGTACGCCAGCCACGAACCGGACGCCGTCGACCGACTCGTCCTCTCGAACGTCGTCTGCTACGACTCGTGGCCGGTCGAGTTCATCTCGAATCTGGGCCTCCCGTCGACTGCCGAGGCGGATCGGGCAGAGATCGAGTCGAAGCTCGATTTCGCCTTCGCAGAGGGCCTGCACGGTGACCAAGACGACCACCACGAGTTCGTCGACGGCATGAAGGCCCCCTGGCTGAGCGAGGACGGACAGGTATCGCTCGCGCGGTGCGCCGTCGCGACGAACACGAACCACACGACCGAACTGGAGTACGGCGCCATCACCGCGGACGTCACCTGCCTCTGGGGCACCGACGACGTCCTCCAGCCGCTCTCGTACGCCGAGCGACTCGTCGAGGACGTAGCCGGCGACGGTGAAGTCGTCGAACTCGACGACGCCTACCACTGGGTCGTCGAGGATCGAACAGACCGATACTACACAGAATTAAAACAGTGTCTTTCGTAGAGTGCGCCATGACCGAAGAAGAACCCGACTGGGAGTTCAAGGAGCGAGACGTCCTCATTCTGCAGGAACTGGCGCGCGACCCGCAGATATCCTCTCGGAACCTTACGCAAGTTCTCGCGGAGAAGTACGACATCGACGTGTCGCACGTGACCGTCAGCGAATCCATCCGGGAGATGCGCGACGCGGGCGTCTTTCGGGAGGCCATCATCCCGAACGAGGCGTACTTCATCTTCGCGCTGTTCGAGTTCAAGTTCAATCCGGAACACTTCGCGGACGAGTGGCGTGACGCGATGGAGTACATCCGGAACGACGAGAACACGCTCCTGTACTTCCTCTCGGACGGCGAATACCAGTGGAAGTCGGTGATGATGTTCCCGAGCAGGGACGCCGAGTCGCAGTGGATTCACGAGTTCTACAAGGAGCACGGGGCCGTCATCGACAACCTCAGGAACTCCGTGGTGACCAACGTGCTGAAGTTCGGCACGAACCCCGAACTGTTCGAGAACCTCCCCCAATCGGACTAGTTACCTTCGAACTCGGGGTCGCGGTCCTCGCGGAACGCGGCCGTCCCTTCGCGAACGTCTTCTGTCCCCATGAGCAACCCGAAGCCCTGGCTCTCCATCGCCAGTCCGGCGTCGAGCCCTACCTCGCCACCCTCGTTCATGACCGTCTTCGCGACCTTCAGCGCGATGGGCGGCCCGGACACGAGGTCGTCGACGAACTCGGCGACGACGTCGTCGAACTCGTCTTCGGGGACGCAGCGGTTGATGAGCCCCCACTCTTCGGCGCGCTCGGCGTCGATACGGTTACCGCGGAAGACGAGCTCTTTCGCCCGCGTCTCACCGAGCATCCTGAGGAGGCGCTGCGTTCCCCCGCCGCCGGGGATGAGCCCCAGTCCGATCTCGGGCGACCCGAATTCGGAGCCTTCGGTAGCGAGGCGGAGGTCGCAGGCGAGCGCGAGTTCGAGTCCCGCCCCCAGACAGAAGCCGTCCACCTTCGCGAGCGTCGGGCGGTCGAACTCGTGCACCGTCTCGAACGCGGGCGTCACGTCCATGAAGTCGGTCGGCGTGGCGTCGGCGAAGCCGCCGATGTCGGCACCGGCACTGAACGCCCTGTCGCCCGCGCCCTCGAAGACCACGCAGCGGACGTCGTCGACGTCCACGTTCGAGAGCAGATGGTCGATCTCGCCGAGGAGGTCCTCCGAGAGCGCGTTCAGTTGTTCGGGGCGGTCGAGTTCGACGGTGAGAACGCCGTCGTCGATGTCGTGGTCGAGGAACTGGTAGTCGCGAGTGCCGTCTGTTTCGTACTCGTAGAACCCCTCACCGGCGTCGCGTCCGGTCGCCCCCGATTCGACGAGGGTGACGAGGTAGTCGGCGGGATCAAACCGGTCGGCACCCGTCTCCTCGTGCAGCGACTCGAGTTTTTCCAACACCGCGTCGAGCCCGATTTTGTCTGCGCGGCGACACGGTCCCTCGGGGAATCCGGCACCGAGACGCATTCCGGTGTCCACCGCGTCGGCGGTGGCGACGTCGTCGCCGATGAGCTTCGCCGCCTCGTTCGCCATCCGCGCCTCCACCTGGAGCGTGTCGAAGTCCTCGCCGTCCTCGGGGTCGTAGTCCGGGCCGTCGCCCTCCTCGTAGTCGTAGTAGCCGCGTCCGGTCTTCCGACCGAGGTCCTCGGCGTCGACCTTCTCCTGTAGAATCGGCGGAATGGGCCGTCCAGCCTCGTTTCGGACGTGATAGCCGACGTCGAGACCGGTCAGGTCGGCGAGTTCGAACGGGCCCATCGGATAGCCGCGTCGGTGGACCATTGCGGCGTCCGCCTGCTGGATTGTGGCATTGCCGTTCGAGACCATCCAGGCGGGTTCGTCCATGAACGGGCCGAGCACGGAGTTCACGACGAATCCGTTCACGTCCTTCCGGACGTAGATCGGCGTCTTGTCGATCGCCTCGACGAACTCGTAGGCGGTCTCGGCGGTCGCGTCGGTCGTCTCTTCCCCGTAGATGACCTCGACGAGGTCCATCTTTACAGGCGGGTTGAAGAAGTGAATCCCGACGACTTGCTCGGGGCGTTCGGTTGCCTCGGCTATTCGCGTGATGGAGAGCGACGACGTGTTCGACGCGAGCACCGCGTCCTCCGGTGTGAGTTCATCGAGGTCGCCGAAGATGTCTCGCTTCAGGTCGAGTTGTTCGGGTGCGGCTTCGATGACGAGGTCCGCGTCGGACACTGCGTCCGCGAGGTCGACCGTCGTCTCGATTCGGTCGAGAACCGTCTCGGACGACTCGCCGAGTCGGTCCTTCTCTGCGAGTTTCTGGAGGCTCCACTCGATGCTCTCGTATCCGTCTTCGATGAACTCCTTTTCGACGTCGCGCATCGTGACCGAGTAACCGGCCATGGCGACGACTTCGGTGATACCGTGACCCATGTTCCCCGCGCCGAGCACGGCGACGTTCTCGATGTCGTTTACGTCCATACACTATCCCTTCGACTCTCCCATCATTAACCCTCACTTTTTACATTACACTGTTAGGAAATATCCAAGGGTGGACAGCAGTGAAAAGCAATCTTCCCGGTTTCTGAACCGATGGTCATCGATTATCGGGCTGGCGCTGTACGAACATCGCAGTGTCCATCGAGAGCACGACCGTATCGTCGTCGTTCAGGGTCTCGACGTGCGACTGGACGAGGCCGCGGGTTCGGTCGTCCTCCAGCGGACGTTTCCCAGTCACCTCGCTTCGGACCGAGAGGACGTCCCCGGGCCGAACCGGTCGGCGAAACTGTATCTCGTCTACGCCCGGCGAGCCCAGACTCCCAGTCTCCCCGATCACATCGTCCACGAGCATACGCATCGTCATCGCGCAGGTGTGCCACCCGCTCGCGATGAGTCCGTCGTACATCGAGTCCGCAGCGGCCGCCTCGTCCACGTGGAACGGTTGCGGGTCGTACTGGCGCGCGAACTCGACAATTTCCTCCTTCGTGACTTCGTACCGGCCGAACTCCTCGACGGCACCGACCGTGAAATCTGCGTACTGGCTCATAGCGGTTCATCTCCGTCGATGATTCGAATCGCGCGGTCCGCGAGCGCCGGCACGCGCTCTGCCATGAGTGGGTACATGGGGTCGTCGCTGTTCCCCACCAGGTAGCGACGATAAAACATCTCTCCGAGTGCCGCGAGCTTGTACACTGCGAGCGTGCGGTAGAACCGCTCGTGTTCGAATTGGGTATCCGTCCGTTCCTCGTAGCGCCCGACGAGTTCCCGCCGAGTTGGATACCCCTCGCGCTGCATGAACGTCGCTTCCAGTTCCGGAACGGCTGGCTCGGGGTCCTTCGCGTCCCGCCAATAGGAGAGCAGCCATCCAAGGTCGGCCCGGGGGTCGCCGAGCGTCGCCATCTCCCAGTCGAAGACGGCGACTAGTTCCGGTGGCGCCCCGGGCGCGAACATCACGTTGTCGAGTTTGTAGTCACCGTGGACGAGCGTCTGCGGATGCGACGAGGGGGCCGACTCTTGGAGCCACTCGCTGACTCGATGGAGCTCCGGCACTGCGCGTTCGTCCTCAGTTCGCTCGAACGCCCATTCGAGCTGCTGTCGCCATCGGTCCACCTGACGCTCCGTGTATCCGTCCGGGCGACCGAAGTCGTCGAGGCCGACTGTCTCGTAGTCGACTTCATGGATGCGTGCGAGCGTATCGACGAGTCCCTCGCCGATTCGCTGACGATGCTCCTGCGACGCAAACCGTTCGCGTTCCGCCTCGCGGAGGACGTCGCCGTCGACCAATTCCATCACGTAGAAGTCGCTGCCGACGACGGCCTCGTCGTCGCAGGCGACGACCGTCTCGGGGACCGGTACGTCGGTCCGCTGGAGGGCGTCCATCACGCGGAACTCCCGGAGGACATCGTGGGCGGTGTCGGCCGTCTCGCCGGGCGGTGGTCGGCGAACGACCACCGTTCGGTCTCCCCACTCGACGAACAACGTCTCGTTGGAGTGGCCGGCGGTGTGACGTTCGACGTCGTACGTGTTTGCTGGTCCGAGTTCGTCCGTGAGAAACGCTTCGAGAGCATCCACGTCGACGAGTCGACGGAAGTACTCGTCTCGACCTGTCTCCGGCATACTCTCCCCTTCGAGTTCATTGTACGAATATGTATGGATTGTTCTTAACGATAGTGTAGAGTCTACGCTACTCTTTTTACAATGTAGGGTCGATGGGTGGTATGGAGTATGACGACTCCGACCGGGCGCAAACGTTCGCCGCACGGACGCGCGAGTTCATCGACGACGTCGTGACTCCCGTCGAGCGTGAAATGCTCGGCGATGGACCGGTCGACGACGACACGATTCGGGAGTTGCGAGACGCTGCACGCGAGGCCGGCGTCTACGCTCCGCATCTCCCGGAGGAGTACGGCGGCCAGGGGCTCAGTTACCGGGACATGCTTCCGGTGTTCGAAGCGGCCGGACGGAGCCTCCTCGGTCCACCGGCGGTTCGCGTCGACGCGCCCGACGAGGGCAACATGCATACGCTCGAACTCTTCGGGACCGACGAGCAGAAGGAAACGTGGCTCCGCCCACTCGTCGCCGGCGAGGCGCGGTCTGCGTTCTCGATGACGGAGCCGGCCCCGGGAGCGGGGTCGGATCCCAAGATGATTCGGACGACGGCAGAACGCGACGGCGACGAATGGGTCGTCGATGGTCACAAGTGGTGGACGACGCAGGGGAGCGAAGCGGACGTACTCGTCGTGATGGCGCGAACGGACCCCGACGCACATCCCTACGAGGGCTGTTCGCTCTTCCTCGTCCCCACAGACGCCTCGGGCGTCGAAGTCGTCCGAGACGTACCCCACGTCGGCGGGGCCCTGACCGGTATCGGACACGCCGAAATCAAATATGAGAGCGTCCGCGTTCCCGAGGACGCGCTTCTCGGACAGCTCAACGAAGGATTCACGCACGCACAACAACGACTCGGGCCGGCCCGTCTCACCCACTGCATGCGATACTCCGGGATGGCCGAGCGTGCCCTCGATATCGCCAAGGCCTACGTGAGCGAACGCGAGGCGTTCGGAACGCCACTTGCCGAGAAGCAGTCGCTCCGCTTCACGGTCGCCGAAGCCGAGACGCGACTCCACGCAGCCCGGACGATGGTACGCCACGCCGCACACGAGATAGAGGCCGGTGGCGAGGCTCGCATCCCCGTTTCCATGGCGAAGGTGTTCACTGCGAACGTCGTCCAGGAGATCATCGACGACTGTCTCCAGCTCTGTGGTGGGAGTGGTATCAGCAAAGACCTCCCCATCGCCGATTTCTACGAGAACGTCCGCCAGTTCCGCATCGTCGACGGTGCCGACGAGGTCCACAAGCGAACCATCGCCCGCGATGCCTTCGACGATACCGATCCGAGTGAGATTGATACCCTTCCGAACTACGAGCGGTGATGGAAGTGAAGGAACAAGAGGTTCGGAGTGTTCTCCCTCGCGAACACAGATATCTGCCGTGATTTGTCGGTGGTGAAAAGAAGCGGATACGAGCAGTCGAAGACGACTGTCGCGTCCGCGGGACGGCTGTGTCAAGAGGGTAGAAGCCGGGTCCGTACCTCCGTACATCGAGTGCAGAGGTAGCCAGTGTAGCCATCGATGGCGTGTGGTGTAACGGGCGCTTCTTCGTCACATCGACCACATTTCAGACGGCAGACGTCCGACGGCGGACCGAATTCGTAGTGCAAACTTATTCTTCCTATTGTGGCTTGGCGCGCACAAAACTTATCTTTGCCTGTAAGACACTACGTTTATGACCACCGTGGTAAGCCGTGACGATTGGAAACTCTTCGTCGCGTGCCTCGCCCTTGCCCTGGGATTCGTAGTCTTCGGTCCGCTCGCCATCCCGTTCGTCGGACTGCTCTTCATGGTCTGCTTCTTCGAGGACGAGATACGTGATGGCTACGAGAGTGCGATGGAATCCGACTCTGACGCCGACCTCGAATCCACCGAATAAAGAGATTGTACTACTATCTACTGTTTAGACGCGGGTGCCCGACTCGAGAAGACCGTACCGCTCGAGGAAACGCCGGACGGCTGCAGTCGTGAATGTGACCTGTGTTTCCAAGTCAAGACCATCTCTCGTCGTCTCGAAGATAGCTGCAGGTGTTGCTAAATCGGCTCCTATTTTATCGATGAGCATGTCCCGCTTCCCGTCCGTCTTCTGATTGTACCCGGTGAACTGGTACCGGTCGGGGTAGTCGTCGACGATACTTCGATTGAGATACGCCTTGAGTGCGTTCGCTTGCGTCGCCGCATCACCTGCTGCGGTCGGGAATATGGCTTGGCCGACTCCAGTTCCTTCACTGTAGATTCCCTTAGAGCTGTGCAAATCCCAAAGGAAATCCGGCTGATGTTCAAGCACGACGTTCCAAATAGATCGAGCCAAGTCGGACTCGGGGCGCTCTCCAGCCGGAAAGTGACGGTTCAGGTTGCCGTCGAGGCCACCGTAACTGTCCTGCCGGATAGCAGGCCGGTTCGCTCGCGGGATAATTACGAGTTTCCCAGCGTCGATGTTCCAGTCGGTGATAGCCTCACCGGCGGTGTATCCGGCCTCCTCGTTACCGTGTTGTCCACCGACGATCATCACTGTCGGCCCTGGTTTTGGAGCTTCTGTCACGTAGACAGTGGTTTCTTCCTTCGTACCTGGTCGGATAGGGTAGGTCACCGTTGCTTGCCGCGATACTCCTTGGGCCGCCGAGACGCTGGTAAAACCCAGTACGCTCGAAAGTGCCGTTGTAGTAAGGCGGAAACACGTGCGACGACTGACCGGGTAACTCGATACGTCCTCCTCGTTGTCTTCCTTCGTGCGCGACGTTTGTCCCAGCATCGTGAATTCAATGAGTCGAACAGCTACATCTATTAATGAGCGGTACTTAATCGTATTTTAAGATAGAGAAATATACAGCCTCTATTAGGTTTATGGCTGATACGGTGCGGCGATCGCTGTGTAATGACTGCCCTCATCGAAGGAGGACTGATACCGGATTGTCCGACCGTCCGCTCACGCGGAATTCGACGCTTTCCGAGCGCTCGACTGCTAGCGAGACAAACCGGTCGGGGATGGCTCGCAACGTCAAACAGTTCCTCGTCAATCGAGACTGACTGTTAGTTCGATGCTCTGACCGGTGTCATAGCTGCGACTGTAATCGGTCGCTGATACTGTTTTGTGTCCCATGAGAGCCGTTTTCAGGAGCGAATCGAAACACATGGCGGTCGCATCCGGTCCCCTAGTCCCCACTACTCGCATCAATGCTGACAAGTGGACCCTCTGCTTGACCAATGTCGATGTAGAGTGGAAGATGAACGTAGCCGTACTGGCCGATTACGATACAGGACCAGAAACCCAGAACTGGTGCGAGAAGCCGCCAAGATTCGATATCCCAATAGTGTTATAGTTTTACCATCTCATTGAGGAGGGAGCCGTAAATACACTTGGGTGACACTCCACAAGCACTATGGATCTATTTCGAAGGGAAACTCATTCAAACCCTCCTCGTTCGATGTTGGGAGTAGATATTGTTTCCATTCCCGAGTATTGGGGTCGCCATAATCTCCAATATCAGGATGAGAGTCGATATCATCGTAGTCCTTTAACCGATCTCTGATGACCGAACGAGCCTGCTGGCCTTCCATCGTATCTCCACTGATATCGTCAAGTGTTCCACGCGGCTGGATTGTCATTTCGAGCCCATATGGCGTATATCTACTCTTTCGATCTGTGTAGAACGGAGCGCGCCCAACGATGAATATTGGCTCTCCAGAGAAGCAGAACTCCCACTCAGGATCATTTGGATCCTCGGGAATGTCGCTAGGCCATGGTTCCGGATCCCACGCGTTTAGGAATTCAAGAACGCCCCAGAATTGTTTACGGTATTCCTGTTCAGTTTGATCCTCTGTCGTAGGCTTGAAAAATATCACCAAAGTCGTTCGTTTGGCTATCGACCGATACCGTTCGAGATACTGTCGCAATCCCTCTCTCACTTTGAGAAGTGCATCACGATCACGAGCATCCCCAGCGAAGAGGTAACGAGCGGAATCGTTACGTTCAGCGTGTACTGCAAAATGGCATGGATAACGAGTATCCCGCATTGTCTTCCTAAACTCAAGATATCTCTTTTTCTTCCACGCGGTTAGCTCTCCTGTGTCTATTGCATCCTGCAATTTAGATTGGTCGAACAGTAGCTCTGCTCCATTCATGGTTGGGTATCATCGAGGATTCATCTATTCCTCTAAGTGTTGACCTGTGAGGAGTTCGTTCTTCTCGTACTCCTCGCGTGTCTCAGTTCCGCTTATCTCTGTAACCTCCTCAGGAACCGAGACGACCGAGTATCCGACGTCCCGTCCAACAGCGACGGTATCGACGTCCGGAATAATCATCGTCTCAACGTTCGGATGGTCCTCGTAGACGTGCTCGATTAGCTTTCGGCGCTCCTGTGCGGTGAGTGGATTTTTCTCGCTGAGTTCGGTGTCGCGGATGGCGATAATGACGTTCTTTCCGTTGTCAGCGGCTGAATCAATGATCGTCCGGTGGCCATCGTGAAGTGGTTGCCAGCGACCGATGAAGATATGGCTTGGATTGAACTTGAGGTCCAACTCTGTGTTGATACTCTCGATGATCTTCTCCTTCGAGTGCATCGCCGTCCGAACTTCGAGTTCGATCTCCTCTACCTCTGGCTCCTCGAACGGTGCGTCAATACCGGTAAAGCCCTCGATCTCGCCCTTGCGAGCCTGCTCATACATTCCCTTTACATCACGTTCCTCGCACACTTCGACGGGCGCGTTGACATAGATGAACGAGACGTCCTCGATCTTCTCGGCGATCAGTTCTCGCTGGGAACGATACGGCGTGATGAACGACGCGATGACGTCGAACCCCTGTTCGTTCAACGCTTGTGCAACTCCAGCAGCCCGTCTGAGGTTCTCGGTTCGATCCTCCTTCGAGAACCCGAGATCAGAATTGAGGGTGTTCCGAAGATAATCCCCGTCCAAGTGGACCGTACTCGGACCGATTAACCCCTCTGCGAGCGTCGTCTTTCCGGAACACGGCAGCCCGAAGAGCCACGTGGTTTCTCCCGACATCATTTACTCCCCCGTGAGACGAGCAAGTCCACCTTCTTTCCAGATCTTTTCGACGGTGGTGGTTTCGATATTATACGCCTCGGCCAGTTTCGACTCCGCATTCGGTGTGTCGTTGGGCATGAGTATCTCCTTGTCTACCACAATCGTGAAGTTCATCGTCGTTGATCTCGACGGTTGTCGCATCGACGTCGACAATCGACGTGAGTCGCTTCGCCGCTGCCGCCATCCTTTGCTCTTCGCTCAGATCCATTTCGACTCCTCCGTGTATTCCAGTTCCTCAACAACCTCGGTATACGTCTCGTCGGCTCGATTGAGTGCATTCTTGATGAAGTCCTCCCTGTCTCGCCAGCGAGCGTGTCTCGGGTCCTTCGTGGTCATGACCTTATTGGGGTTTTCGACGTTCTCGGAGAGCAGTGCCGACTCGTCGAGATCGGCAAACTCGATGATTTCCTTGATGGTGGAGCTAGTGTCGGCGAGAACATCCTCGAACCGGACTCGAAAGACGTCCTCGAACGCGTCGCGACCATCGAGGATATGGCGGTGGGCTTGGGCCCACTGCATCAGGCAGACGTCGATGAGTTTTCCCTCGCTAACCCAGCCCGGCGGGAGATCGTAGCACCATAGTGAGCCGTTGTATCCTTCGAGATCGAGATCGCCCACGTTGTACGTCTGGAACCCCCTGTTCAGCCGCCATCCGTCGTAGAGACCGTTGATCGACGCTGCTGGATTCCGTGTGAGGTGAACGACTTTGACATCGGTCTCGGGAAATAGCTGCTCGCGAATCCATGGGAGTCGGTATGCATCGCCACTCGCTTTCAGGACGAGCGTCCGCTCGAAGTCGTCCACTGTGAGACCGCGCTTGTGACTGTGCGAGGAGACGAACGGTCGGTCCTCGATCGTTTCGGTTTCGAACGGCTTGTTTGCGTCTCGCTCTGCATATTCATCGTACTGCAACGGCGGGATTCCGAACCCTTCGAGTATCTCATTGAGCGACACTCCCTCGAGCAGCTTTTCGCGTATCTGCTCGTATGGGAGCTCTCGGTCGGGGAACTGCAACGGAAGCCGGACAAGCGTGTTATCCACACGATGCGTTCGGTCGCCGGATCGTTCGGTTACACCGACCTCGGCGAGGATATCTGTCAGGAGTTTTCCCCTATCGAACGACTCGAAGTCGGCCGGAACGATGTCGGACTCGAACGCCGGGTAACAGATCCCGTTCAGAGTGTACCATCGGTCGTGCTCACCATCGAGACTACATGTTTCTTCATGGTGTCGAAGGATATCGAACAGGAGACTGCTGCCCCCTCTCGGAGCCGTCGCGATAAGCAGCACGCTGTCGAAGTCGTCAACTTGATGCTTCGACAGAATCGATCGTTTCTCCTCCGCGATAACCTCTCTTTTTACGTGTTCGTAGTTCCGTTTGGCCTGGTCTCGGAGATCGCCTGGCGGTTCTCCAAGACTCACCAGCTACCACCTTCCGACGCGTCTACCGAATGAACCCGTAATCGGAACCGACGGGTTGGTTTCATCGACTGTGTTATATCTATCATACTTTGGTTATTTGTCGACCTTGACCTCCGCCACAGCCTGAAGACCGTGAAATCCGGCATCCGGATTTCGGCTATTGCAGCCTTCGAGGTTCCAACCCGCACTCGAAGGGAACCGGTGACACACCGGCGGGACTTTCGTTTCTTCCCTTGTAGGGCTGTGGCTCGGCCAATGAGGTCTTTCGAAAATCTCCGATTTTCGTGACGACGAGGGAGCTCTGCCCCCTCGAACCACCCCGTCGGAATCCGTTATCGCCGTGCGACGAACAGACCGCGTTCGTCGCCACCGCCTGTCTGTTCGAGGACGGACTCTCATCGACTTCATAGCGTCTGAGTTACAGCGAGCCACACCAAAATGATTCCGGCAGGAAAGGAGGCCAGTGGTCCCTTCATCCCGCCTGAAGACAGGGGGTATGCGCTTGAAACATGTACACAGGCAGCGACTGTGGCTCTCGCCCCATCGAAGCGTCTCGAAAGTTGAGCTACCCACCGCTGAAGCGGTGGGATTCAACGTGGACTTCCGTTCTGGCCTCTGACGAGGCAGAAGAATAGCCTCCGTTCACGTTCAGCATTCCGCTGTTCAAGCGCACACCCAGGGGTGTGCCTCCATCGCCTCCAGTTTGGTTGCGACGGAGATACCGTAACCCGATGGCCAAAGACCAACGTGGTGGAGAAGGGATATACTACAGGGAGGCTTCGGGCGATCGTTTGAATACCATATCATTGAACATCTGGTGGAACAGACGTGTATCGAATGACTGGATGATAGTGGTTCGAGCGTCATCGCCGGTATCGTTGTTTTTGTCGACCGAGAGGTAGCCACGGGTGAGCCCCTCCCGTTCATCGACGTCAACGTGGTACGTCCCCGTCTCTTCGATGAGTTCTGGTGCAATGAGCCCAGCCATGAGCCCTGCGTCCGGCTGGGTCGTCAGGTCTCGGCCTAGATTCGCCTCGTTGGATTCGCGAACTGAACTGGCGATTTCCAGGAAGAATGACGCAAGGTCCGTATCAGGACCAGCTTCGATCTCGGCGAGCGTCTCGGCGTCGAACGCAGTATCGCGAACAGTAACCCCCCAGTCGAAGAGAACGATATCAAGTTCGCGCACGACTCTTTTTGCGGCATCCGGATCGACCCAGAAGTTGAACTCCGCGGCGGGCGTAACGTTACCAGGGTAGTTGACGGCCCCACCCATCACCCATACTTCGTCGAGCAACTCATTAAGATTCGGTTCTTTCTGCAGCGCGAGCGCAACGTTTGTCAGCGGGGCAATACAGACGAGCGTGAGTTCGCCCGGATTCTCACGTGCCTGTTCAACGATGTAGTCGACAGCATACTGATCGCCGGAGGGAACTCCGGTCTCTGGAAAGAGATCGCCGCCAAGGCCGCCTTCACCGTGGACGTCATCGGCATATTCGTGCGTTTTCACTAGCGGTGTCCGTGCGCCCTCGTAGACAGTAACATCGTCAGCAACGCCCGCCAGGTCCAGTGCATACTTGGCGTTCTCTACCATGTACTCGAATTCGACGTTTCCCGTACAGATTGTAACGCCCTCGATAGCAATGCGGTCGGAGGTTGCCGCGAGCAAGAGAGCCTGCGTGTCATCACCAGCGGTGTCTGTATCGATAATAACCCGTCGCGTCTCTCCACCCATAAAAGGGCAGTAAGAAGCGGTTCGTCAAGTAACTACTGACCGACGTCGATGGTCGTGCTGGAGCGAGAGGTACGCGTTCGTAATTGCCGTCAGCGTTCTCTACCCGTTCGTGTTTCTCGCAGCGGAGCTCACGGGTATTTCGCTGGCGTTCCACTACGTGGCAAGAGGTTCCGTAGCGGCAGACCGCGACCCTCGTCGGCGGATTCGGCCTCCTGTACACCAGCCATGGCTGCCTCCAAGTAAGTATCTTCACTGACACGGTCCAGACGCTCCTCGATCCCGACTACATCCTGGGCATCAGATTCGGTGCTGCGCTGGTGTTCGCAGTCCTCGGCGCAGAACTCGTCAATCAGACGTGGCGGCAGCGTATCTCCGCTGCCGACAGTTCCGGCACTGTCGAGAGTGGATTCCGGCCACCGTCGCCAACGGTCTCGTACTTCTGCTGGCGACGCTGCTAGGCGTCGTTGCTGTCGGCCACGCCGACGTCGTGACGCAATTCGGTAGCGAGAACTATACCGCTGGCATCGCGTTTTTCGTTCTACTTGAGGACGCGCTCGCAGAGTGAATCGTCCTCGGCGTCCTTTTGCTTGCACTCACACTCATACTGAGTACGGCTGACACGCTGTTCAACGCACTGTCGAGCCTTGTAACGGCTGACCTTCCACGTCTACTTGAGAGTCCAGACACCTACAGTCGTCGTTGCAGTCACGGCAATCGCAGTGAGTCTCCGCGAGCGACTCGCAAGTTTCGACCCACACCTACGTGTCGGCAGAGCAGGAGTTCATTGGCAAGTCCACCGCTTCGGCGGTGGGGGCTGATAGCTGGGGGTTCGAGGCGGGCTACTCGGGTTTGAGTCCTGCCTCAACGATACGAATCACGGCCTCGCCTTCTGGCAGGTTCGGTGCATCTACGAGTCGGAGAACTCGTTTGTCCCCCTTGGACTTGCGGAGGTATACTCGAACAGTACTACTGTGACCGAGGATGTGTCCGCCGATTGGTCGGGTCGGATCACCGAAGAACGAGTCCGGGTCCGAAGTCACTTGATTCGTGACAACGATTGCTGCGTTGTGTAGGGTCGCAATCCGCATGAGGTCGTGGAGATGCTTGTTCAGTTTCTGCTGGCGCTCTGCGAGTTGTCCTCGCCCGAGATATTCTGCTCGGAAGTGTGCAATCAGCGAATCGACGCACACTAGCGCAATCGGCCACTCCGTATCGGCGTGCTCGCTAGCAAGCTCCTGGACCTTCTCCGCGAGTAGGACCTGATGGGTGCTATTGAACGCTTTCGCGACATGGATCTTACCGAGGACGTCCACGACGAGCGCTTCGAGCGCGTCTTCGTCGGTTGGATCACCGCCGATGTTCCGCTGGGCCAGTAGCGCGGCGAGCGCCTCGTCGGGGAGTCCCCGGACCATGTCGTCAATGCGGCTCGGACGGAACGTATCTTCCGAGTCGATGAAGATCGCTCGCCCACCGAGTCCGCCGTGCGTTTCAGGCAGTTGCACGTTCACGCAGAGCTGGTGAGTGATCTGTGATTTACCGGAGCCGAACTCGCCGTAGAATTCGGTGATCGACTGTGTCTCGATACCACCGCCGAGGAGGGCGTCAACCGTATCGCTGCGTAAACGTATCTTTCCGATCTGTCTGCGGCGCTCGAGGACCGCTGCTCCCGTTTCGAAATCGCCAATATCTGCGGCGTCGCGAGCAGCCCGAATGATGTCGACGGCTGTACTTTCACCGATATCGGCGGTGTTGCCCAGTTCGGCGGGACTTGCGACGGCCAACGCCTTGTACGAGTCGAAGCCAGCGTCCGTAAGTTTCTCAACGGTGGCTGGCCCGATTCGCGGTAGACTTTCGATATCTCCCCCACCCATGTTGAGGTCTACCACGCCCAGTAATATAGAATCTCGCTAATAGGAGAGTGAAAGTGAACGTAAACGCGCCGTTCGCACGATCGACGAGCCAACAACGCCACCGGCTATCTCCTCCTCGCTGTCCGAGAATGGCGACGAACTCACTGACGTCGTACGCAAATCGAAGATCGGCGGCCCGATCCGCCACCGTTCCCGTCTGTTCTCCTCTGGCCAAGAAATCCGTATTAACGCCTTCCCCCACTCGTGTGCCCCCACAAAACTGTTGACGAGCACGGCAGACAAAAGCAACGCAGACAAGGATACACGAAGCCCGTCATCGCAGCCGCCACGCCGATACAGTTGAACGAGGACTCGCGTGCAGGTGTACCAACGTCCGCACTTCCGACAGTTGCGGAGAAGTGCCTTCGGCTACTTCTCATACCTTTTCTAGCAAATACTGGCGGTAGAGAGGAGCCTGTTTAGAATATAGTGCCATTCTGACAATATTCTTATGGGTCACAGGGACAAAGACAAACACGAGAAATGACTGGAATCGCTGCAGTTCGACAGTTTCGCGGTCCAGAAAGCTCCTGTGCGAACTTCGCCGTAGTTGAAGCACTCACACAATACGAGGGTATTGACCTTGGCGAGAACGAGGTCGTATTCGACGTCGACGACGTCACCGTCCGGCGGTCAGACGGCGAGATTCAGGCAGCCACATTCACTCAGTCCGAATAGCCCAGTTCCTACTCCGGCAGCGCTGGCTAGGAATTCTCGCTTGTTCAGTAGGTTATCTTTGGTTGTTCTTTGTCAACTATAACAAATCATGTCTTGAGAAATAAAAGTAGCTTTGTACTTATAAATACGTATTTTATACGTTGATTCGCGATAATTAAGTGGGGAGTAGGTTCCCTATCTGGGACTTTCACGGAATCACTCTCATGGCTGTCACGCTCTTCCCACAAACAGGAAAGCTTCAACCTATCGTTAGCCACAGAATTATACTCTATCCACAATATTATCCTAGAATATAATTGAGTTGTAAGAATATTTGTACAGAGAGATGCTATCAAATGGAAATCCATCCGCTGAAACGACCGGTGTGACGACCTGAAGTGGAAGTTCACAATACACCACGGAAAATAAACCAATTCTGCAAACATAATAACCCGCCAATAGGTAGGTTTGCTCGTTATTTAGAGATTTCCGTTAAGGACCGTAGAATTCCAGGAATACATCCAGTAGTATTGTAAGTGGTTCACCAAACTGAACCGACGTAAGATTTCTCACTAACCATATCTTTGGATACCGTTATCTGTCTTTCTGGGGAGGTGCTGTTACATCCCTAGAACCGTAAAGAACCGGTTTGCCGTACTTCGCTGTGGTGAACGAAAAGCTCTTCGAGAAACGGAGAGAGTCAGTAGTTCTTGGTCTGGATTTCGATGATATTCACTGCGTTGCGCATCTGATCGAGGAGATTCTCGGAGATACGCTCGTCGGTGAGTTTGCTCATTGGTCCGGAGATAGAAATCGCTCCCGTTGCACGATCGTTATCGTTGCGAATCGGGACCGCAACGGCCCGGATGCCGTCTCGACGTTCTTGATCTTCGATTGAGAAATCCTGTTCACGTACTGTTTTCAGCTCCTGGAAAAGAGCCTCACGATCAGTGATCGTATGCTCGGTAGCAGGTGGAAGTCCGTGAGTGTCGACGATTTCCTCGACGCGTTCGTCGGGCTGGCAGGCCAGTAATACCTTTCCGAGAGCAGTCATGTGCATGTGCGTGTATTCACCCGTCACCGGTTTCTGTGTCACACCTTCGGGACCCTCGGACTTGTAGAGGAGGACCCGCTTCCCATTTTCCTCGATACCCATGTCGACTACCTCTCCAGTCTCGTTCGAGAGTTTGTCTATCTGTGACTTGGCAGCCTGGTAGAGGTTCAGCCGATGCCGAGTGTATCCACCATGTTTGAGGAATCGCAGACTTAGCCGGTACGTGTCATCGTCTTGGATTACGTAGCCGCTGTCGCGAAGTGTTTTTAGATACACATGGGCCGTACTCTTTGGAATTTCCTCGTAGTCCGCGAGTTCCGATACCGTCGCTCCGTCCATCTTCTCAAGTGATTCGACGATGTTGAACGCATTTACAACCGCCTGAATCCGGTTTTCAGATGACTTTTCTGAGTTTTGAGCCATGATGTACCCTGTCGTTTCGGCATTAAAATAATTACCCGATGATTTCGGTCCACCATTGTTGTACAATAAGTTATCATCGCTGGACTAATCGTCCATTATCGTTGAGGCACATATAATAGATTATGGGGAAAGACGACGATATCCAACATAGTTGAATATATAACTATCTTTCATTACGTATATCGCGGTCGTCAGAGTGGCTATGAACAAAAAAGCAAGAATCGAACCGCGTCAGGGTCGGTCGACAGATTGGTCGGTGCCCGTCTCGGCTGCTGTTTTCATCGCGGCGGCGATCGCTTGCGCGTGTGCACCATCTTCGACAGTAGCAAGCATCTCCTCGTCCGATTCGATCGCAGCGGCAAACCGATCGATCTGACGGCGAACAGCCCCATCCATCCGCCCATTCACCACTGGCCAATGGCGCGTATCAGGGCGGTCAAATCGATCAGCGTGGACCGTTAACGTCGATCCGGGAGTATCGACCTCGGCGCGACCGGCTGTTCCAACCACTCCGAACGCGGCGTCAATCTGGCCCGGTGTGTCGTCGGGAAGGATACCGTACCCTTCGAGGACGCCGGTCGCACCGTTCTCGAATTCGAAGAGTGCCTGCATCGCATCGGGGACGCCGACTTCGTCGAGCGTCCCACGGTGTTCGACGGCACGGACGCATTCGACTTCACTTCCAATGCACCAGCGCATTGCGTCGATATCGTGGACGTTCATGTAGTAGACGGGATGACCTCGACCGCCAATGCGCTGGGACTCCGCAGTCGTAATCCCTCGCTTTGCACGTACGCTCACAGGATCACCTAAACTGCCGTCAGCGATAGCATCGCGTGCTCCACTGTAGCCAGGATCGTACCGAAGGATGAAACTCACGCCCGTCGTCACGTCACTTTTGGCTGCCCTATCCGCAAGATTCCACGCCGACGAGAGATCGTCCGTAACGGGTTTCTCGAGCAGCAGGTGACAGTCACGATCGAGTGTAGCGTGAGCTTGCTCGGCATGTAACTGCTCGGGCGTGGCAACAATCGCTGCGTCAGCGTCGTCAAGTGCGGTCTCGTAGTCAGTCAGAGCGCGGGTAGCTCCGTACTCTTCGGCAATGGCCGCTGCACGGTCTTCGTCGACGTCGACGACGCTTGCAAGGTCGAGTGTCGGGTGGTCGCTCACTGCGTGGATGTGGTTCTCGCCCATGAAACCACAACCGAGGACGGACACACTCACCATGTCAGTCGCCACCTTCCTCGCGGACGAACGCCTCGAACCGATCGAGGCCGACTTCTAGCCGTTCGAGTCCGTTCGCAAAGCTCATGCGGAGGAATCCTTCTCCGGCGTCGCCGAATCCCGACCCCGGCGTAGTAACGACACCATGCTCGTACAACAGATTCTTCGCGACGCTGAGCGAGGAGGCGTCCAGCGACGAAACGTCGACGAAGGCGTAGAACGCACCCTCAGGTTCAGCACAAGAGACGTCGGGGATATCGTCGAGTCGGTCGACCACGTAATCACGGCGTTCGCGGAACGCTTCGTGCATCGACTCCACGGCGTCCTGCGGCCCTTCCAGGGCCGCAATGGCCGCATGTTGGGAGACGCTTGGAGCGCACGCTGTCGTGCTCTCGTGGAGCTTGGTCGCCGCATCGACGACGGCCTCAGGTCCGGCGAGCCAGCCAAGTCGCCAACCAGTCATCGCGTACGTCTTCGAACACGATGACACCGTCAGGACATGGTCTGCAGCATCGACGTATCCGGCAATCCCAGTCGGCTGGTCACCGTACACGAGTCCCTTGTAGACCTCGTCAGCGATGACGTATGCGTCGTGTTCGACCGCGGCTTCAACGACTCTCGCTACTGCATCCTGTTCGTACACGCTTCCAGTCGGGTTCGACGGCGAGGTCAGAACGACGGCGGCGGTCTCGTCGCTCATGGCGTCGATGATGCGGTCGGAATCGAGTGCGAACCCCTCTTCGTGGGGGAGCGGGACCTCGATCGGAGTTGCGTCGGCGAGTTTCACCTGTGTTCGGTAGTTCGGCCACAGGGGCGTCGGAACAACGACCTCTTCGCCAGGATCGACGGTAGTCAGCATGGCAAGGTGGAGTGCTTCCATGGCGCCGGTCGTGACGAGGATCTCCGACCGCGGATCGACAGTGACCCCGTCACGCGCCATGTCGGCGGCGATGGCCTCACGGAGTTCCGGCAGCCCAGCGTTCGACGTATAGTGCGTCTGCCCGTCTGTAGCGGCTTCGCTCGCTGCTTCGACGATGTGGTCCGGCGTGTCGAAGTCCGGTTCGCCAATTTCGAGGTGGACGAGATCCTCACTATCATGTTCTTGCGCGAGATCGAACATCAGTCGAATCGAAGAGCGTTCGACCGATGTGGCGCGGTTCGCGAGACGGTCGACTGGAGAGTCGCTGGCTTGCCCTGATACCATTCTGTTAGATACACGCGGACCCACGGTATTAATTCTGCTGTCGAATCCCAGCGGCAGTAACTACAAATTCCGTCCGCTCGTGGGAGCACGTATGCGTCTCACCGATAGCGTCGCACTCATCGGCTCCGGCGACGCGCGACTCACGGACCCCCTCGACTGCAACGTCTACGCAATCGAGGCTCGAGAAGGACCGATACTGGTCGACAGCGGCGGAGGGGGCGACACTGAATCGCTACTGGAGAACGCACGACGGACGTTCGGCGACCCTGCCGGTGCGCTCATCACGCACGCACACGCCGACCACTCACAGGGCGGCCCGGATTTACAGGACTTCGGGATTCCGGTCGTGGCCCCCGACTCGAGCGTTCCACTACTCACGGAGGGTACCGAGACGGAACTTGGTATCACGGCCGCCAAGCGTGATGGCGTCTATCCCGACGACTACGAGTACACGCACTACACTCCAGACCGGACAGCTACCCCCGAATCCACCATCGAGGTCGGGGGGCGACGGTTCGAGGTCGTCCGGATACGAGGGCACGCCAGCGACCACGTCGCCTATCTGACTGATGTCGATGGGTCGACCGCTTGTTTCATCGGTGACGCGGTGTACCCAGACGGATCGATTAGCCTTCTCAACACGCCTGGGTCGTCGCTCGCAGATTACCGCGCCGATATCGAGAACCTCGTCGGGCGGGGAATCGACGCGCTCTTCACCGGACACGGGCTTCCGCTACTCCGCGACGGACAGGACAGTATCGATCAGGCCGCCGACGCGCTGGCTGGTATGTACACACCGTCGTCGAAAACATGATTACCGACGGGATGCGGCCGCCGTCCGGCGCCGTCACGAGAGAAGTCGTTCCAGCGCGGCACGATACGTGTCGACGGTCGACACCAAATCTGTGACGCTGATCGACTCGTCGACGGTGTGGGCGTCGTTCTGTATACTCCCCGGTCCAAACAGAACGGCTGGAATCCCGGCGTCGTGTATGAGAAACCGTGCATCGGTAGCTGCATTGAAACCGACTGCGTCAGCTGAGACGCCGACTGAGTCAGCGGCGTCAAGAACCCCCTGAACGAGGTCGTGGTTCGCTGGCACTGCCGCAGCGCGAGCGAACACCGTGCGCTCGATATCAACGCCGATAGTTCTCTCGTCGACGGTGACATCGTCCAACAGTTCGCGTAGCCGTCGGTCGAACGACTCGGCTGACGTCGTACCCGGGAGGAACCGCCAATCGACGGTCGCAGTCGCGCTGTCAGGAACCACATTAGGAGCGATGCCACCCTCGATCTCGGTGACGGTGATCGTTTCGGGTGCGAGGAATTCGTGATTCGTCTCCGCACGGAGACGGTCGTCGAACGCCTCGATACGTTCGAGAACCTGCCGTAGCCCGGCAACAGCATTGACGGCGTCGTCCGGACGTCCTGAGTGTCCGCTCTCCCCGTGTACGGTCACCTCGTACCGTGCGACGCCCTTCTGGGCGATACAAACCTCTCGTTCGGTCGGCTCGCCGATGATCGCTGCGTCCGCGTCGACGCCACGTTCAACCAGTGCGCGCGTTCCCGCACCGGTATCCTCTTCATCGACGACGAACCCGAGAGTCACTTCACCCGGATCGTCGACCGCTTCGTAGTAGGACTCCGTGGCGAGGACCTTTGCTGCCAGCGCGGCCTTCATGTCCGCGGTACCACGCCCGACAATCCGGCCGTCCTGCTCACGAAGCCGATAGGGGTCGCCAGTCCACTCGCCAGCGTTCGCCGGTACAACGTCGACGTGCCCCGTCAGGAGCACCGATCCGTGCTCCGAATCGCCGACTCGTGCGACGACGTTCGGACGGTCAGGTTCGACCTCGTAGGACGTTACTTCGAACGGAATCGACGAGTCCTCCAGACGAGTGCGAAGGAACTCGGCGACAGCTCGCTCATTCCCAGGAGGATTCTCGCTCTCGCGCTCAACGAGGTCGCGCGTGAGCGCGACCACCTCTCGTGTTCGCCCGCTCATTCGACGACCACCCGATCACTTCGAAGGTCGGCCAGTCGGTCACGGTCGAGATTCACGCCGAGACCGGGACCGTCGGCGTGAATACGGGGCAGATCGGCGCGAAGGTCGGTGACGCCCGCCGTCGTCATGAACGGACCGACCATCTCGTTCCAGATTACGTTTTCGAATGCGGCGGCGAAGTGGACACCAGCGGCCGTCCCCACGTGGCCCTCCACCATCGACCCAACCTGGACCGGCCGAGTGTCGGCCTCGGCGACCGCGCTGAGACGAACAGCCTCGGTGATGCCGCCGGTCTTCATCAACTTGATGTTGAAGATATCGCCGGCCCCCCGCTCGATTAGACTCAGTGCGTCGGCCGCCGTCTCGACGCTCTCGTCGGGCATCACCGGCACGTCGACTCGGTCGCGCAGGGCGACGAGGTCGTCGACATTCTCCTTCGCGACGGGTTGTTCGATGACGTCGAGGCAGTCAGCTATCTCCGACAGTGCCGACAATGCCGTCTTCGCATCGCCCCAGCCCTGGTTGGCGTCAGCTTTGAGACTCACATCGTCTGGGACCCCGTCGTCAATCGCTCGCACGCGTTCGACGTCCGTCTCGGGGTCGCCACCGACCTTGATCTTGATCTGGTCGTAGCCATCTTCGACGGCTGCTACGGCGTCTGCTGCCATCTCGTCGGGCTCTTTGATGCTCACCACCTTGGGTGCATCCAGAGAGGGCGACTCGGCGTCACCGCCGAGTAACTCGTAGACTGGCATCCCAGCGTACTTACCGCGGATGTCCTGGAGTGCGATTTCGATCGCTGCGTGAGCCGCGGGTGATCCGTCGACGAGCGCACCCATCTCACCGACGACGCGCTCGATAGCGAGCGGATCGGATTCGAGCACGAGTGGTGCGAGTACGTCCTCGATTACGGCTGCAGTGGATCCCTGTGTCTCCCCAGTCACCTCGTAAGCGGGAGCGCCTTCGCCGAGTCCGACGATGCCCTCGTCGGTTTCGACCTCGACGAGAACGCGTTCGAGCTCCGGAATCGGTTTGAGCGCCGTAACGAAGGGTTCTTTGAGTGGAATCTCGTACTGGTGGATCGTTACGCTATCTATCTGCATACAATGCAATCTGACGCCCGCTCACTTGTAAATTAGTATCGGGGTCCAGGTGACGGAGCGACTGCCGATCGTTCGACGTTACAACTCTGGGAGAACGTCATCTGCGGCGACGCGGTAGAACTCGTCCTGCTCGTAGCTGACGTCCGTGACGACGACGTGATCGGCGCCGCGGTCAGCCTGTTCGTCCACCCACGCAAGCACATCCGTAGGATCCTCGGCGATGAGGAACGCGTCACGGACCTCGTCCCGGGAGACCTGGTCGGTCGAGGCTTGCAGTGTCCGTGGATCTGTTTCGTCGAAGTTCTCCGGAATGAGCGTCGATGCGAACGAATCCATCACTCGATCGACCAGACGTTCCGCATCGCCGTATCCACCGACAGTTTGTATCACGACCTCTCCGTCACCGCCGTGCTCGCGGTAGGTATCGATGACTCGCTCCTCGACATCGGGGATACCGGCGATGGTGATGACGTGATCGCCGCACTCGGCGGCGAGGCGTGCACTCTTCGGCCCTGACGCAGCGACGTACACTGGAACGTCCTCCTCGGGCTGCTCGTATGGGTACACCGGATCGAACGAGAACTGGTCGCCGTCGTAGCCGAAGAAATCGTCTGCAGTCCAATATCGGCGTAGGATGTCGATGGCTTCCCGGAGACGTGCGCCGCGTTCGTCCCACGACGGCCATTCGTCGACGAAGGGGTGTTCGTTCATCCGCTCACCTGTGCCGACGCCGAGCAGGAACCGACCGGGATATAGCTCGTCGAGGGTAGCCACTGCGTTCGCGATTACGAGTGGATGGTAGCGAAATAGCGGGGGCGTTACGAATACGCCAACGGGAATCGATTCGGTTCGCTCCATCGCCGCCGGCATCCACGACCACGCGAACGGCGCCCGCCCGTCGTCGTGGAACCACGGCTGAATGTGGTCGCCGAACCAGAGTGTGTCGAATCCGGCGGCCTCGACCGACTCGGCCCGGTCAAGGTAGTACGCTGGTGACTCATACATTCCGCCGAGGTCGATACCGAATTCCATCGACAGAAATCTGTATCGTCGGGTGCATAATTGTTGTCCTTGGGCGGTACATGGTACCAAAAAATAAAGACCGTCGCGCGCCATGTTCTGGTCGATATGCAAGCTGCAATCTGGGCCTACCCGTGGGATCTTCTCGACGAGGGCGTCGAGACCGTCGCCGACCGACTCGGAGAGATGGGCGTGACCGAGGTCAACCTCGCAACCAACTACCACTCGGTGCAGACGTTTCTCCCCCATAACCCGGAACGACGAACGTTCTTCGCACACGCCAGTTCGTACTTTCAGCCCGGTGACGGCTACGACGGTGTCACACCGGTGCCTAACGAGACGATGGGTGAGGATGATTGGCTGGAGCGGATCGTCGAAGAGATAGCGGACACTCACCTGACGCTGAACTCCTGGACTGTCGGTTGTCACAATTCGAGACTGGGGATGGAGCGTCCCGACCTAACGTTGGAATCCCCTCACGGAGATTCGCTCGTGTTCGGGCTCTGTCCATCCAACCCATCTGTGCAATCGTATCTCACGAATCTGGTCGAGGACCTCGACGCACGGGCTCCGTTCGAACGCATCGAACTGGAGACGTTCGATTACTTCTACGGGACGGGGTTCGGATGGCACCACGACAAGTACCATACCCGCCTCGGGACGCTCGGCGAGTTCCTGTTCGGCCTCTGTTTCTGCGACCACTGTCGTTCGAACGCCGCCGACGCAGGGATCGACGTCGAGAGAGCACGTGAGACGTGCCGGACGACTGTCGACGCGCTCGCGGAAGGTAACATCGACCCAGAGCGTTCGGTAGAGGAGTGGCTCGACGGTCACCCGGCGGTTGCTGACTACGTCGACGCTCGAACAGACACTCTCACCGCCCTGTTCCGAACGCTGGGGGACGCTGTCACGGATGCAGAACTCGGATACTACGTCGGCTTCGTCGGAGCGGATCGATCGTGGATGCACGGAGCAGACTTGGAGGCACTCGCCGATTCCGTCGACTTCTACACGGTTATGGCGTACGAGTCTTCTCGAGAGGCGGCCGTCGAACAGTACCAGACGGCACTGAAGCTCTCCGGCGATGTACCGGTTCACGCCGGCGTACTCCCCGGCCACCCCTCGGTTTACGATTCACAGACGACCCGTGAGATTGTCGACGGACTCGCGGAAGCCGGCGCCCCACGTCTCTCCTTCTACAATTATGGGCTCCTGCCGGAACACAATCTTACATGGATCGAAAACGCGCTCGAACAATGCCCTAGCTGATACTTTATGACTATGCAGTGAAGAAGACTATTTTCCGATATTCTTTCCCGAAAACATCCGACAGCTATTAATCAGCGGAAAGGGTTTCTCTTGATTGTCTATGCCAGACGATAACAACGGTACAAGTATCGCTTCGAGACGTAAGTTTATCGCCGCTTCGAGCCTCGTCACTGCTGGTCTAGCCGGGTGCACCGGATTCGGAGGCGGCGATGGCAACGGTAGCGGTGGCGGCAGCGGTACTACGAAACTCACGTACTGGCATCAGGAAGGCGTCCCCCACCGACAGAAACAGTTCGAGAAATACACGAAGAAGTTCAACCAGAAACAGGATAACATCGAGGTTTCAGTCGAACCCCAGAACTGGAACTCCGTCTTCGGCAAACTAACGAGCGCCCTCGAAGCGGGGAAAGAACCCGACTTCATGTTCTCCCTCCCGGCGTTCACGATGACGTTCCAGTCCCGTGGTGACCTCGTCGACGTCTCCGATATCGTGAAGGACCTCAAGAAAGAACACGGGATGTTCGACAACGCTATCACGCCGTTCCAATACCAGGGCGGTACGTGGGGTATTCCGATGTGGGACATGGTGTTCCTCCATCACTTCAGGACTGACAAACTGAAAGACACGAACGCCTGGGCTCCAAAGAACTGGCAGCAGTGGTCACAGGCGCTAACGAAGGTCACCGACAACGACAATTACGGAATCACACTCCCGGCTGCGAAGAACCTCTGGACCACCGAGAACCTCTACACCCTGATGATCAACAACGGAGCCTACGTCTACGGTCCAAAGGGGAAAATCATGTTCGACACCCCGGAAACCGTTGAAACGCTGGAATTCTATAAGAAGGTGTTCGAGCAGGCTAGTCCACCGAGCGCGACCAACTGGGGCTGGGCAGAGTGGGAACGGTCGCTCCTACAGGGCACGAGTTACTCGACGAACGGCTTCTCGTCGTGGGCCCGCAGTCTCGAAGAGACGGGGCTCGCAGGGAAGTTCGGCGCTATCGAGCAACCCTACCCCAAGGGCGGTCAAGAAGGAAGCGTTCACTACGTCAACGACATCATGGTGTTCAACGAGAAGAAAAAGAGCGCTATCGCGAAGTTCGTCAAATTCTTGCACAGCAAGGGTGTCTACGGTGAGTGGTTGGCCAACACTGAACCGACGCTGTACCTTCCTGTCACCAAGACGGGGAAGAACTCGGACAAGTTCTGGAACCACAAACTCATCAAGAAACACGAGAAGATGGTCAAGACGCAATTCGACGCGCTACCCAAAGCATCTCTCTACGGATTCCGCGACATCCACCTCAAGAACGACACGTACATCCCCAGTGTCGGGACGCTCGAAGGCTCCCACGTGTTAGGAGAAATCGTTCAACGGCTCATCGTAAACGACCAGTCTCCAGAGAAAGCGGCTTCATGGGGACAGAAACGGCTACAGAACGTCTTGAAGACCGAGAAAAGTAGCAAAATCAACTGACGATGTCGACGACAACTCGTTCCGAAGCGGTCCGCCAGTATCTCGAGAAATACGATCGGGAGACGCTCGTCGGTGCAGGTCTCATCGTCCCGGCCGTTCTCCTCATCGTTCTCGCTCTCGTATATCCGTTTCTGAGCGCCCTCTTCATCAGCTTCACAGACTACGCGGCCGGCGAAATCGTGGGGCTTTCGCACTACGAATGGTTGTTCGGAACGGATACGTTCTGGTCGGCGCTCAAACGAAGCCTCCTGTGGACGGTCGGCAACCTCGCACTCCAAGGTATCGCAGGTATCGGCATCGCGCTGTTGCTCCACCGCCATTTCTTCGGACGCGACGCGGTTCGAACAGTTATGCTGATTCCATTCGTCATCCCGTCGGCAGTGACGGCTGTCATGTGGCGGTGGCTCCTCAACACGACCTATGGACCGCTCAACCAGTGGCTCGTCCAATTAGGACTGTTGTCACAGCCCGTGAACCCGCTGGCAGATCCGTCGCTCGCCCTCCTGACCGTCACGCTCATCAACACCTGGCGGTGGGCGCCTCTCGTCGCACTCGTCGTGTTCGCGGTGCTCCAGACGATTCCGAACGAAGAATACGAGGCCGCCCGCATCGAGGGAGCTGGCATGCTCAACGAGTTCTATCACGTCACGTATCCCCACTTACAGAGCTCCATGACTGTGCTCGGTCTACTCGGCTTCCTCTTGACGTTCAACATCTTCGACATCATCTGGCTGCTGACCAACGGCGGACCGGTCGGCAGAACGACTACACTCCCCGTGTTCATCTACGAAATCGCGTTCAATACGCAGCGCATCGGGCGTGGGACGGCCATCAGCGTCGTGCTGTTCCTGCTGCTCGTCGTGTTCGTCGCACTCTACTTCCAGCAGGAGGAATTCAAGGAAGGAGGTGAGTTCGCATGAGTTCGCGATACTCCACCTACCGTCGCGTCGCAGAGGGTATGCGGTACACCCTGATAGCGACAGTACTCGTCGTCTTCTTGTTCCCCTTCTACTGGATGCTCAAGACGTCGTTCGAACCAACGAACGTCATCTATCAGGGCGTCCACCTCGTCCCGCCGAAGATGACGTTCGATCACTACCAGCGAGCGCTCGAGATCGAGTTCGTCGGTGCAGTCTGGAACAGCCTCATCGTCGCCATCGGGACGACGCTGCTGACGACGGCCGTGGCGCTACTGGGTGCGTACAGCATCCTTCGATTCACGTACCCTGGCCGCCAGAAAGCCGCGAAGCTGGTGTTGCTAACGTACATGTTCCCGCACGTGGCGCTCATGGTGCCGATGTATCAACTCGCCGCAGACTTCGGGATGCTCGGACACCCCGTCACGCTCATCCTCGTCCACTCGATGCTGGCGCTGCCGTTCTGCATGTGGATCCTCCAAGCGTTCTTGGAAGACATCCCACGAGAACTCGAAGAAGCAGCGCTCGTCGAGGGAGCGAGTCAGTTCGGCGCATTCCTCCGCATCACTATCCCGCAGGCGATGCCCGGCATCATCGCTGCAGGGACGTTCGCGTACATCATGTCGTGGGGCGAGTACATGTTCGCGTACGTGGTGATGACCGATTCAGCCAGTCACACGGTACCGGTCGCGCTTCAGCAGTTGCTCGGATCGTACTCCATCAGCTGGGGCCTGCTTGCGGCGGTGAGCGTCATCGCGACGATTCCCGTCCTTGCCTTGTTCTGGTTGATGGCGAAGTACCTCGGTGAAGGCATCGCGAAAGGTGCAGGAGTGGTCTAAACATGGGCGAAATCAAACTCGACAATCTGACGAAGGAGTATGGTGACCTCGTAGCAGTGAACAGCGTCGACATCACAATCCCTGACGGGTCCTACACGATGATTCTGGGGCCCTCCGGCTGTGGAAAATCGACCACGCTCCGGATGATCGCCGGACTGGAGACGCCGACGAGGGGTGACGTGAGTATCGACGACGAAATCGTTACGGATCTCCCCCCGCGCAAGCGCGATCTCAGCATGGTCTTCCAGAATCTCGCGCTGTGGGATCACAAGTCTGTTCGCGAGAACATGGCCTTCGGACTGGAGATGGACGGTGTCCCGAAGAACGAGCAGAATGAACAGGTCGAGCGTATCGCAGAGATACTCCAGATCGAGGACAAACTCGACCAATCGCCCGCAGCGCTATCCGGTGGGCAGCAACAGCGCGTCGCCCTCGGACGGAGTCTCGTCCGCGAACCTGACGTCATCCTGCTGGACGAACCGCTTTCCTCGCTGGACGCGAAACTCCGCCTCGAGATGCGGGCCGAACTCGCGCGTATCCAGCAGCGAATCGGCACCACGTTCGTCCACGTGACGCACAACCAGGAGGACGCCATGTCGATCGCCGACGAGATTCTGCTACTCAACAACGGCCAGATTCAACAGTACGGCGACCCGATCGACCTGTTCGAGGATCCGAACAACGAGTTCGTCGCCAACTTCATCGGGACACCGAGCATGAACCTCCTCGACGCGACGTACGTCGACGACGGAGAGCAGCCGCACATCGACACAGGCGGGTTCCAACTCGCCATTCCCGAGGCCTACCACGAGATCTACCGTGAGAACATTCCCTCTCGGGATGTCCACATCGGACTGCGACCGAACAAGCTCCGCCCTACACGGAACGGCGGAACGCCCGACATGCCGTCGTTCGATGCCTCAGTCTCGATGGTCGAGACGTTCGGCGACGCCAACTGGTACTACCTCGACGCAGGCACCGACGAAGACCTGATCATGAAGACGGCTGACGAAGACGTGATTCAGTCGGTGTCGACGCACGACGACCTCACAGTCTCAGTGAGCCCGGATGCGATCCACGTGTTCGACCCTGAGAAGGGTGAGGCATACACCTGATCATGCCCTTTCGGTGTCAATCTTGCAGGGCGTCGGTAGCTGACGTTTCGGCAACCTGTGACGAGTGCGGTGGATTCGTTCGCTACGTCGAGGACGACTCGACGGCGCTCCGTCGCGCCGTCGATGGCGATCCAGCAGCGGCGCTTCCCGACTTTGCGTCCGATCTCGGGATGGGCGAGGGTTCAACTCCCTTGGTCGAGTTCGATCGAACGAGCCAGACCCTCTCAGGAACCGTCTACGGCAAGCTGGAGTCACTGAATCCGACGTGCTCGTTCAAGGACCGCGGCAGTTCGCTGACGGTGTCGGCTGTCACCGACGCCGACACACCCTGGGAAGGGCTCATCGTCGCCAGCACCGGGAATACTGCACCGAGTGTCGCGGCGTACGCCGCCCGAGCCGGCGTCCCATGTGTAGTGCTAGTGCCGGAAGGAACGTCGTTTTCCAAGCTCGAGCAAGTCGCGGCCCACGGCGTCGACATCTTCACCGTCGACGGATCGTTCAGTGACTGCTTCCAGCTGGCCGACACAGTTAGTGACGACAGAGTGCTCAACGCGACAGCCGTGTACTCCGCTAACGCGCTCGTCGCCAGTGCGAACCGCACCGTCGCGTTCGAACTCGTCGCGGAGTTAGGGCAGGCCCCAGACTGGGTGACCGTCCCCGTCGGTGCAGGACCCCTGCTCGGGGGAACACATTTCGGATTCGCCGAACTCCGCGACGCAGGAATCATCGATAGCGTCCCACGAATGCTCTGCGTGCAGGCACGCGGATGTCATCCCATCGTCCGCGCCATAGAACACGGTGAGACAGTGCGTCCGTGGACGGAACCGATCACGACGACAGTCGGCGCTATCGCCGATCCGCTCGACGGATACGCCGCCGACGGGGAACAGACCCGCCGAGCCGTCGTCGAAAGCGACGGTGACGCAGTCGCACTCGACGACAAGATGATCTACGAAGCAACGAACCGCCTCGCAGCGACCGAGGGCGTGTACGCCGAGCCCGCGAGCGCGGCGAGCGTCGCCGGTGTTCGTGCAGCGGACAGGGTCGACGACAGCGATACCGTCGTTGCACTAGTAACCGGTCATGGACTGAAAGAGAAAGACGAGGGCGAAGTAGCAGCCGAACCCGTTGGAACAGATACGTCGGTGATTCGTGACGCGGTGTTGTCTGGTTCAGCCGACTGAGACGATAATCACTCGAACTCCGGCAGTACGTCTTCGCCGAACCGCCGGATACTTTCGAGAGCGGGCTCCTGACTCATCCCGGGAAACTGCGTCCGGAAGATGAGATTGTCGACGCCGATGTCGCGGTACGTCTCGACTTTCTCCGCCACCTCAGCAGGCGTCCCGACCATTATCTGATCCTCAACATCGTCCCACGTTGGCCGACTGTCGAACTCGGGATTCCCCCATTTGATGTACTTTTCGTGGAGGTCGAGCATGTACGGTTCCAGTGCGTCGTAGGCCTCGTCCGTTGTCTCGCCGACGAAGCCGTCGACCATGATGGTGACCTCGGCATCGTCAGGGTCTTTTCCGGCTTCCTCGACGGAATCGTAGTAGAACTCGATGTCGTCACGAAGTTGTTCAGGTTCGGTCACTGCTGCGGTGAAGCCGTCACAGCGGTACGCGGCACGCTTGATCGCCACTTCGGCGTTACCGCCGCCCCAAAACCGAGGGCGCGGATCCTGTACGGGTTCCGGGCGAACGAACCCATCGTCGAACTGGATATGGTCGCCGTCGTAGTCGAACCGTTCGCCCTCTAGAAGTCGCTTCGCGACCGAGATCGATTCGAGGAATCGACCCACGCGGTCGTCCATCCCGACTCCGAAGTTGACCAACTCGCTCTCACGGTATCCCAGCGACACTCCCCAGTTCGTCCGTCCGTTCGTGAGGTGGTCCAGCGCTGTGATGCGCTCGGCAAGGTGAATTGGATGATACACAGGCAGGATCAGAATGTTAGTCGCTAGCGTCAGCGTATCGGTACGAGCTCCAAGTGCCGACAGGAAGGTGAATGGTTCGTAGAACCCGTCCTCGTAGAAATGCCGTTCTCCGACGGCCGCTATGTCGTACCCTACGTCTTCCATGAGTGCTGCCTGCTCGAATGCGGCTTCGAACTCGAAATCTGCGCGTGTATCACCGTACTGGTTCAGATAGATGCCGAACTCCATGTTGTTCTGTGCTACCTGCTACCATTTATACATTACACATAAATTCGGACGTGTCGGCACGATTCCCATAATATCTCAGGTAAGTATCGCGAAATATTACCCAAATTCCATTGCGGTGGTCGTAATAGAATGGTACGTGGTAGTATGCCGCTCATAGAAACCGAAGGCGTCGAAGTCATCGACGAGGAGCAACGCAATCGAGGATTCTGGAAAATATTCGCCATCTGGGCGGGATTCGCCATCGTGATCACGAACTTCCTGCTCGGGTCGTTAACCATCGGTGCTGGATTGATAGAAGGGTTCACGGCTGCCGTGATCAGTATCGTGCTCGTCGGCGTCATCGTCTACTTCGGAACGAAGATCGCCGCCGAACAGGGAACAGCAGGAACGACAGCAATGCGCGCTCCCTTCGGAATACGGGGACGAGTCATCCCAGCACTCGCAACAGTCCTGGCGACAGTCGGCTGGTTCGGTGTTCAAACCGGTATCGTCGCATCCAGTTCGAAAGCGATTCTCAGTAACTTCGGTATCACGGTTCCATTCTGGCTTCTAGCAGGAGCACTAGGAATCGTGATGGCGACGGTCGCAGTATTCGGATACGAGTGGATCGAGTGGCTCAACCGACTTGCAGTGCCGATCATGACGATCCTACTCGGACTGGTCGTCTACCAGATCTTCACAAACTACTCGACCAGCCTCGGTAGCAGTGGTGGGACCGGGATGTCGTTCTGGGCAGCACTGAATGTCTTCCCGGCTGCCACCGCCGCTTACCTCATCGTGGCGATGGATTACGGACGATACGGACAATCCCAGGACTCCTCACGCCCAGGATGGGGTGCGACGCTCGCCTGGATCGTTTTCGCCATCGTTCTCGCAGCGATCGGGATTCTGGCAGCCGCTGCCGCGGGAACGTGGAACCCGGTCGAAATCACAGTCGAACTCGGACTCGGATCGGTCGGCCTCCTGCTGTTGATCATGGGATCGTGGACGACGAACGTGACGAACGTCTACGTCGGAGGAATTGCACTATCGCAACTCACGGGCCTGCAACGGCTCTACATGACCGTGCTTACGGGACTCGTCGGAACTGGACTCGCCGTCGCCGGCATCTTCAGCTACGGGGGCATCCAGAGTTTCCTCTCGGCGCTGACGGTCACACTCGTCCCGACGACAGGTATCCTGCTCGTGCATTACTACCTCATCGAAGGTGGGATGGACATCAACGCCCTGTTCGAAGTCGACGGGAAATACTGGTACGTCCGCGGATGGAACCCGGTCGCAGTGATGGCGTGGGCGATCGGCGCCGGGTTCGCCGTGCTGGCACCCGACTGGACTGTTCCAGCGTTGTCGAGCGCGCTCGTCGCGGGAGTCATCTACTACGCGCTCGACTCCCCGGTCGGAACCTGGATCGAACGATACCAGACCCAGCCACGGAGTAGCGACTAAGTGATGACGATCAGCGTCGCCGTCCTCGGTCTCGCGTCGTTCTACGGGCCAGCCTACGCAGAACGGGCAGCGAATCACCCGGACTGCGGGGTCGTCGCCGTGTTCCCGGGGGAGACGAGTGACGAACAACGAACTGCCCTCGGTCGGCCGACCGACGAATCGTTTACGGCGGAGCACGACTGTCGTCTCTATCACGATGTCGACGAACTGCTGGACGCCGAGCGCGTCGACGCGGTAGTGGTAGCCACACGGACACGCCGACGTGCTGACGACGCCTGTGTATCGCTCAGAGCCGGAGTCCCAGTGCTCACAGCGAAACCTGCCGCCGACAGTCCGCAAGGAGCCGACGAAATCGCCGTCGCAGCAGCAGCGGCCGATCTCCCAGCCGTAACGACGAGTCCTGCTCGGTTCGACGATGCTGTGGCGACCCTTGGACAACGTGTTCACCGCGGAGCAATCGGTGACGTGGTCAGCGTCCGCGCTGCAATTCGGCATGACCGCGTACCCGAAGCGGGCATCGAAGCGAACGCTGAACACGCTCCAAGGGAGGCTGGAAGCAGTTACGCAATGGGATTCTACACCGCCGACGCGCTCGTGTGGCTCGCGGACGACGCACCCGAGCGGCTCTCGGGAGAACTCTCCAACGTAAATACGTCTCATAGCACGCATCCCGACCTTGGCGCTGCGACCGTTCACTTCGCCGACGGTAGCGTCGGAGAGATGTCGATGACGTACGCTACCGATTGCCGAGACCCGCTCGGGAATTGGGAAATCGAAGTGGTCGGGACAGACGGAATCCTCCGTACGACGCACCAAGGGTACGATGGGATTCACTGGCATGCCGGCAAGGCGGACGATCGACGGGCAGAAGTGTTTGGACGGGTCCAGAGCCCTATCCTTGACCGCCAGTTCGACGCGTTCATCTGCGCCGCCAGAAGCGATTCTCGACCAGATGCAGTTCCGCCAGCACCGGATACGGTCGCGGACGCACTTGCTTTGTGTTCAGCCTGGGAGGACGCTGCCAACTCAGGTGTCGTGGACTTGTAACGACACCGCTGTTTTATCACCGAAGGATGACGTATAGCTGAAGAACCGAACCGTGCTCGGACACTGCTTTTCCATCCGCAGCCAACCGATCGCCGTCGACTGTTGCTATTGCATCTGACTTCGCTTTAAGTGGTTCTGGCGACAAGGGATAGATACGACGGACGACCCACGCGGTGTTCCCTTTCGAGACCTGAATTTCGAGCACCAGCCACGCCGATGCCTGTGAACGAGACGTAAATATGAGCCCAACTATCCGTCTGTTCTCACAGTTAGTCCAACAGGCACACTTACGGCGAGTATCGGCCGTGGCTAGCGCAAAGGAGGCCGGGCGAGACGTGAGGATGATGCTGTGGCGCCATGATAGAATCCTCGAGACTACTAACTGCTCGCTAGCGGACACGGCTTTCGTGCTTCCCCGAGGGCAGTGATCCGGCCAAATGCACTTCCGTTTACTATCCTAAACGGAAGTGGTATCCTTCTAACCCCTGCCAAACATATGAGACGCCTCGACCCCTGTACCTCGCGAAAATGGCGCTCTGCGATTTTATAAATCATATACTGCGATATCAAATACGTCCAAGTGGAAGGTCGACCGACTGTATCGTCGCCCACTGGCCGTACTCGTCGCTCTGCTCTTTCGTCCCGGTTATTTCGTCTTCTCGCAATCCGAGATATGTCTGCAAGTCCCAGAAGGCGTTTTCGTGTATTTCACAGCCTCGCTACCGTCGAGCGAGAACTCGAGGTGAACGATTCAGCCGAGGTGCTTCGTCACTTCTTCTGCCTGTTCGAGTACTGTTCGGTCGTCGACTGTCGTTACCTCCTTCGCTCGCGGCGTCGGAGCTCTCTCTGCAGCTGTCGCGGGATAGCGCCGCTCTTTCGGTCGGCTTCGAGCAGGATAATTCTCACGGTTTTCCCGACCGTCTCTCTGAGGTCGCTTGTGAACCTCTCACAGACGACGGTGCGGACGTCCTCCTCGAGGGCAGGAAGTGACTGGCGGTCATACAGCGGGGTCGAACGATACACAGACCACTCACGATACGAGTCGGCCGCGATCGTTCGAAAGACGTCTTGCCGAACTGCTTAGGCTACTGGTGACTCTCCGCTGTTCCCGGACGCGGTCCGCCCCGACTAGCAGTCATGTATCTATCCAGTGACTGTTCGTGCTGTCCTCCCCGTGTCACGGTAGAGAGTAAGATGCGCGTGTTCTACTCTGCGCTTCTCGCTTGGGGGGACGACGTCTCACTTCTAACGAACTCCGTCCGGTCAACGTTATCTACGGCCGGTAGACGGCGTAAGTGCGGACGAAGTGTGAAGAAAAGACTGACGAACGCAAAGCTGAATGCAGCCACTGCCATCGTCGGGACGACCCCCAACGTGCTTCCCGCAATCCCACCAAGGAGTGATCCGAACGGTACCGTGAGTGTAGCTACGCTCGCGTCGACAGACGTGACTCTACCGAGGAGATCGTCCGGAGCAACCGTTTGAATGAGCGTCTGTCCCATCACGTTCGTGATACCCATAGGAACCCCTGTCAGAGCGAACAGGACAACTGTGAGCGCTGGCCATGGAGAATAGACCGCACCAAGCCACAGGACGAATCCAATCCCGAGCCCGACGATTCGGATAGAGCCATATTTGATGTGGGTCAGTCGGGAGGCAATCAGCGCGCCGACGAGACCACCCGCACCGATTGCTCCGAGTAACGCTCCGTAGAGTATCGAGCCCCCACGAATGGCTGCGAACCCCGGCAGAACGGCTAGCATTACACCTGACCCGAAGTTGGTGACCGCTGTGGTGAGCATCATTTCGATAAACACTGTGCCTCGAAGCCACTGGACTCCATCTCGGAGGTCGGACAGATACCCCGAGATATCGATCGCAGTCGCTTCGTCAGGCCTGTCGGAGGGCTTGGGAACCCGGACACCGACGAACGAGAGAACCGCTACCACGAACGTAATCGAGTCGAGGACGAACAGAGAGACCGCTCCGATCAGGGCAATGAGTACTCCGCCGAGTGCGTCGAACACCATATTCGTCCCTTGATTCGCTAACGAGAACGCCGAGTTGGCGCGTGTCAGCTGGCTCTCGTCGACGATTCGAGGAAGCGTCGCGTTCTGAGCGGGATAGACGAACTGGTTCAGGAGCGAAAGGAGAGGAATCGTCAGCAAGACCAGCTCGACGGAGAGGCTATCAAAGTAGGCCGCGAGCGGTATAGATAAGATGAGGACGGCCTGAATGAGTTGCGTCCATACGAGGGTACGGGTGAGTGACCACCGGTCGACGAGTGGCCCGGAGATGAACTGAAGTGCTGGCGGCAGGAGAAGCAACGCTCCAGCGAGACCCGTATAGAAACTCGATCCGGTGAGGTCGTAAATCAGCCACGTTCCAGCAATCGTGTAGAGACTATCGCCAGCGTTCGTGACGAATCGCCCGAACAACAGACGTAGGAAATCCCAGTTGCTCCAGAGAGAAGAAGCCCCCTCACCCGTGGCGTCCACTACATCCCGTTGTTGGCTCATATCCACGCCTCCGATGAGATGTGTATCGTCTGATTGTCGTTGGTAACTGCAGGCGGAATTCTACAGTCACTGAGGATGCGGCTGGGAGCGCTAGGGGATACGACCGCTGACTGTCTATCGATTGGTGCTGATTCGGGGGACGAACCGATTCGCTTTCCAGTGGGATTCTGATCGCTGCGGATCAGAGCCCCGGCGACTGTCTGCATATGTGTGAGTATTCATTCTCGAGGAAGTGCGACTACGGAGCCCGTAGTGAGGTGAGACGACCCGAGTGCTGCTGCTATGCGATGGCCGCTATGCGGTCGCGACGATCGCAACAAGTGGAATGAACGGACGTGCAGCCAGGTGGGTCATACGAAGGAACTGGGTTTTTCTACACAGACTACAGTCTTATATGTATCGACTGAGTGCAGTCGCACCGAGGGTACTTTTGTTTCACTAACAGACCACCAGAGGATAACATCGAGAGTCATTTCGTCATAGTGGGGAGCGCCTTCGTTCTGCATCGAGAGAGCCAGTCTCAACTTTCAGGGGGTGAGACTACTGCCGTAATGAGCGGCCAGACCGCACGATTTCGGTCGAAAGGTGGAAAACAGGCGTCTCTAGCGTAGCGATACTCGGCCAAATCGTGTAGACTCTTCAACTGATGTCGCGTCAACCAACGGAAGAAGTATGCTACTGTGCGGAACCACGGCTTCCAACGCCACTACAGGGGTTCTACCCGATGCCTGTCGGGTTTCCACCAACGTGTCCTCGGCGGCACCATCGGCGGCTATTTGTATCCGTACACTTATACGTTGGGATATTTAGAACTCCAAGGACGTACGTCCAACCTCTGACTGCTAGCACCTACGTAGGATTATATTTATGTGGAAATATAAAATTAGCATCCGTTTGTGTTTCTACTTTCTTCCACTCATTTCGTTTAGCTTTACGGAAACTGCAGGTAGTATGGTCTTTCACCACGAAGACGTGACTGTAACGCGTATTTTATGTATATTTGTAAATATATTATTTTCTTCCTTTTATGTTTCGTCCAAAGCGATAAGTGGCAAGGAAGGGCACGGGTAAGTGGGTTGTTTCCACATGGGAATGAACGCCGTCGTTTATCAAGGGCCCCACGACGTCGGGGTCGAAGAGGTAGAAGAACCGGAGATCGAACATCCGAACGACGTGGTCATAGACATCACGACGACAGCGATCTGTGGGTCGGATCTCCACATGTACGAAGGCCGGACGAACGCAGAACCGGGCATCGTCTTCGGCCACGAGAACATGGGGACGGTCGAGGAAGTCGGCGAGGCTGTCTCGACCCTGGAGGAGGGCGACCGCGTCGTCGCACCGTTCAACGTCGCCTGTGGGTTCTGTGAAAACTGCGAGGAAGGGTACACCGGCTTCTGTACGAACGTCAACCCAGGATTCGCGGGTGGTGCCTACGGGTACGTTGCGATGGGCCCCTACCAGGGCGGGCAAGCCGAGAAGCTCCGAATTCCGTACGCGGATTTCAACGCCCTGAAGCTCCCGCCCGGTGACGAACACGAAGACGCGTTTGCACTCCTGGCGGACATCTTCCCGACCGGATGGCACGGACTCGAACTAGCGAATTTCGAACCCGGCGATTCGGTCGCCATCTACGGAGCAGGCCCTGTCGGCCTGATGGCTGCCTACAGCGCTAAAATACGGGGGGCCTCCGAAATCTACGTCGTCGACCGCGTCGAAAGTCGTCTCGACCTCGCGGAAGAACACTGTGACGCCACGCCGATCGACTTCGAGGAGGCAGATCCGGTCGAACAGATCAAGGACGTACACGGCGGCGGTGTCGACAAAGGTGTCGACGCTGTCGGTTATCAAGCCGTCGACCCCGACAAGGAAGCCGACGACGCCTACGACCCGGCCCGCGAGAATCCGGCCATCGTCCTCAACAATCTCATCCGGACGGTCAGGCCGACCGGCGAACTCGGAGTCCCCGGCCTGTACGTCCCGGAGGACCCCGGCGCTCCGGACGAGTCCGCCGCACAGGGACGGCTCGGCATCGACTTCGGCCTCCTGTTCGAGAAGGGACAGCGACTCGGAACCGGCCAGTGTAACGTCAAGGAGTACAACCGGGAACTTCGAGACCTCATCATCGAAGGACGTGCCGACCCGAGCTGGATCGTCTCGCACCGCGTCGATCTGGAGGAAGCCCCGGAGATGTACGAGCGATTCGATAACCGCGAGGAAGGCGTCACCAAGGTGCTCCTGGAGCCGTGACATCCTCCCCACCCTGAAGGAGGATTTCTCCGGGCACTCCCGTACCGATCGTATTCGAGCAGACACAGGGTCCTACCGTCTCGTTCTCGGGCGTTTCCGGCAGCCGGTCTCGCGCGACCCGAACGATTATGACCGTCACCACGGTACGCGATTGTATGTGCCAGTACTGTAGCTTTAATTTCCACGATGGTTGGACAGCGCTTCTGGAGTACGACGACGTCTACCAGACGACTACCGGCACGAGCGACGCTACTCACGGATTCCACGAATCGTGGTCGGACCTCCGTGAAGAGGTTTACCAAAAGGGGTAGACTCCTCGGGTCGGTCGGAATTCGGGACGCTGGAGGCGTCTCGAACTGCATGGTTCGCTGTCCTTGTTTCTGGGAAATCGCGATTGGAGCGGACGTAGTTGAAGAGAGGACCCGAATGGTGATCGTCGAACGAGCCGAAGATAGTCGCTACGGCGGCCTCAGTCGTCGTCTGCGTTCGCGGTTAGCGTCGACGACCGATCACCGCTCGCGGTCGAAGGTTGGTCGGCATCCGTCTCCAGCACCGGCCTGAGGCGCTGGAACTCGAGACACATACCGACGATGGCGACGACGCCGATGACGGCGAACGGACCGCCGGTGATGATGGCGGAGGAGCGCAGCGCATCGATACCCCCACCGACGATGAGTAGCGACGCTAGACCGCCCATCAGGCCGCCCCAGAGGACGCGGTTGACGGTGGAGGGGTGCTCTTTGCCGCCGGTCGTGAGCATGCCGAGCGCCAGCGTCGAGGAGTCCGCGGAGGTGACGAAGAACGTCATCACGAGTAGCATGAATATCAGTGACAGCAGCGAACCCAACGGTAGATTGGCGAACAGCGGGAAACCAGAGACGGCAACGCCCTGGTTCGAGATCGCCCGTAGCATCGGTGCAGCGCCGGTACGTTCGAGATAGATGGCCGTCCCGCCCATGGTAAGAAACCACGGTACTGTGGCGACGGTCGCACCGACCAAGGCCGTCGCGGTTACCTGACGGATGGTTCTGCCGCGGGAGATGCGCGCAACGAACAACCCGCCGAACGGTGCCCACGAGAACACCCACGCCCAGTAAAACACCGTCCAGTTACCGACCCATTCGCCGGTACCAGTAGCGTTCGTATAGAGGCTCATCCAGAGGAACTCGTTCATGTACTGGCCGACGGCTTGTAGCCCGGTGTTCATGATGTAGTTCGTCGGTCCGAGCAGAAACGTCGCGAGGCACAGCAGCGCGAAGGTGTACATGTTGAACAGCGAAATCTTCCGGATACCTCGCTTGACGCCGAGGACGACCGAGATAGTGAATCCGATGGTCATTCCCGTGATAACGAGGATGGTGCCGCCGTCGCCGAGAGTCACGCCGTAGTTGTATTCGAGGCCGGACAGGAACTGGCTGCCGACGAATCCGAGCGTGGTCGCGATACCGCCGATGGTCGCGAACACGGCCAGGACGTCGACGACTTTCGCCAGTGCGTTATCTAGATTATCGATGCCGATGAACGGCGCGAGCAGCGTCGAGACGCGCATCGGTGCGTCCCGCCGGTGTGCGTAGAACGCGATCGGGAGCGCGATGACGAGGTACGGGACCCAGTACGAAATCCCCCAGTGAAACAGCGTGTACTGGATAGCACCGACTGCGGCAGACTGGGACTGCGATTCCGCACCGACGAGCGGCGGGACGGTGTCGTAGTGGAAGATGGCCTCGGCCGGTCCCCAGAAGACGATGCCCGCGGCGATGCCCGCCGAGAACATCATGGAGAAGAACGCGGAGGTGCTGAACTCCGGCGATTCGTCCGGCCCGCCGAGTTTGATATCGCCCCAGGGTCCGAGCATCAACCACAGCGAGAACGCGACCATGAGGAACATCGAGAACACGTACACCCACATGAATTCGGTCCAGAGGTACTCGTTGACCGCTCCCATCGCTTCGGCCGACGCTTCGGGATTGAGGAAGAAGACGACGATCGCGATCAGTGATACGCCGAATCCGACGGTGAACACACCGGTATCTAACTCTTCGAGGAAACCCTCGACGGTTTTCCCGACTCGCATATGCGATTTACTCACACGTACCACTGGTGAACGTTGGTGGGGCATATACAGCCCGTTTATCAGTCGGGCGAGGGAGACGACGTCAGACCCGGCTTCGTTAGTGATTCGCCGATGACGGCGACGACGGCCGGTCGCGACGGTGACAGGCGTCTCTGCTACGTGGGTCGCCGGTACTCGTCCCCTCGTCGACGCTCGATTTGCCCATCTATTTCACTCGGTAGACGCGAGAGGCCCGTATGGACGACCGAAAACAGGCCACGTTCGGATCCGACGGGGAGTTGCGGACCGACGACACGACCAACGAGGGAGGCGACGAGGAGGAAGCGACGACGAACGACTTCGGCGACGAACGCGGCGAGAACGAGACGAGGTCCGGGGCGAACCGGTATGCCGTCTCCAGTCTGCTCCAGAAGGCGGTCAGGCGCTCGGACGAGGAGACCGCAGCGTGGGCCGCCTGGGAACTCGTGCGGTCGGGCTACGCGTGGAACTTCTGGGATCGAGTCAACCTGTACGTCGTCGAGGACCTGCGCGCCGGTCACGAAGTGGCGCTCACGATCAGCCGCTACGAGGAACTGGCGCGCGAGCGCTGGTCGGAGGACTCCTGGCGGGGGCGACTGTGTGCGGTGCACGCCGCGCTGGCAGCGGCCAGGGCACCCTCCTCGCGCGAGTCCGCACACGCGGACGACTACTTCGACGAACTCTCGACCGAACGGGCCACCGCACGCGAGGAGGGCCGGGAACCGCGCTTCGACCACCCGGCCGACGACCTCGAACCGGGCGGGAAGTACGACGTCGCGTTCGACCAACACACGTACGAGGGGAAGAAGCGCGGCCGCGGCGGCGCCTTCTTCAGGACTCACGGAGCCCGGGTCGGCCCCGAGCAGGAACCGGAACTGAGTCGCCGGTGGCGACTCCGGAGTATGAAACTGGAGAGTCAGGACTACACGGACGAGCAACTGGCTCGCGCCGTCGCACCGGTCGACGACGAGAACAGATGGTCGGGCGACGGAGCACACGACGGGTGACCGCCATCTAGGGGGTATCTTATATGAATGTTAAATATGAATGGTGAACCGTTTTTGTGTAGTGGGCGTTGGTTGTGAGTGTATGTCACAGTGGGATAAGTCCGAAGTCCAACCCGTGAGCGCGGACATAACGGACAAAGGCAACGCACTGCCAGCCGAATACTTCACCGACCCGGACGTCTTCGAGATGGAGAAAGAGAAGGTGTTCGGGCAGTACTGGATTTACGCCGGTCACGCGAACTGCATCTCGGAGCCCGGGGAGTTCTTCACCCGGACGGTCGGCGGACGGCAACTGATCATCGTCCGGGACCACGACGGCGACGTCAAGGCGTTCGACAACGTCTGCGCGCACCGCGGGTCGAAGATGGTCGAGGACACGCCGATGACCGATCCCGGGAACGCAAAGCGCATCAAGTGCCCGTATCATCTCTGGACGTACGACCTCGACGGTAACCTCCAGAGCACGCCGAAGAGCTTCGAGGAGGCCACTCTCAACCCGGATCTCGAAGACGAGGAGGTGCACGAGTTCGATTCCGAGGAGAACGGACTGAACGACGTCCACGTCGACACCATCGGCCCGTTCATCTTCGTCAACTTGGACGACGACCCGATGCCGCTCGAAGAGCAGGCTGGGTCGATGAAGGAGGACCTCGAAGCGTTACCGCTCAGCGAGTACGAACACGCTCGCCGGATCGTCTCGGAAGTCGAGTGCAACTGGAAGGTGTTCAGCAGCAACTACTCCGAGTGCGACCACTGCCAGGCGAACCACCAAGACTGGGTCAAGGGTCTCCAGCTCGCCGAGTCGGAACTCGAGGTCAACGACTACCACTGGATACTTCACTACACCCACAAAGAGGACGTCGACGACGAGATGCGGATTCACGACGAGCACGAGGCCCAGTTCTACTACTTCTGGCCGAACTTCACGGTCAACATGTACGGGACCGCCGACGGCTACGGGACCTACATCATCGACCCCATCGACGAGGGACGCTTCCAACTCATCGCCGACTACTACTTCAAGGACGCCGACCTCTCCGAAGAGGACGAGGAGTTCATCCGGACGAGTCGGCAGCTCCAGGAGGAGGACTTCGAACTGGTCGAGCGCCAGTGGCAGGGCCTGAAGACCGGCGCGCTCGCACAGGCACAGCTCGGACCGAACGAGCACACCGTCCACCGGTTCCACCAGCTCGCACAGGAAGCGTACAATTCGTAGTAGCGCGAAAGAACGACTCCACGGTCTTCCCCAGAAACGCAGGCATCGTTTTCACACGAACCACACCAATCATGACCAACCAAACACAGGCGTTCTACGCCGTTTCTTGCCCGGAGTGTGACGTCCAGATGGAGACCGACACTCCGAACGAAATCGTAGAAATGTATCGGAGGCACAGCAGCGTCACCGGCCACGACGTCGAGATAGCACAGGCGGAAACGAGCTTCGCGGACGACATCGATGGTGACGAGATCGAGCCAGTCATCAGACAACTGCAGGAGCAGTACCGAAACGGCGTCCCCATCGGCGTCGTCGCGGCGGTGATGAGCGATCGCGGTCTGTCGCTCGCAGCGACCCTAGACGAAATCCACGAACGACGGATGGACGGCGGACTGTACGAACCACAGGACGACCACCTCGGCGTGGTCTGACGTTCGGCGCGTTTCGCTCTCGTTTTCACGCGTTTCGGCCGTGGCTCGACAGTTCCCGGTTCGGGACCGAACCCGTGCGAAACCGGACTCCGGCGAGCGACGAACCGCGACGACGAGACTGCGCAGTACGAACCCAACAGTAGCGGGTAAAAATTCCGGGCTATCGGTGCACGCGAGATGGGCCGGTTCGACTCGCGTCTACGGATGAGACGGGCCGGGCGCCTCGAGACTCGACCTCGAATCGGTTCACGGCGTATCCGTGACACTCTGGCGGATGCGATCGGCGATTTCGGACCGCGAGATTCTGCGGTTGCCCCGCTCCGACAGTCGCGCGACGACGAGGTCCAGCAGGTTCAGGCGCTCCATCAGTTGCTGCGCCTGGTCCCGTTCGATGTCCAGTTTGCGCTTGACCTCGTGTAGCGTTCGCGAAGATTCGACCGCGTCGGCCAGTTGCTGAACAGTCAGACCGTCCGGGAGTCCGATCCCGTCGGCGACGACCGGCCGGTTGGCGATATCCTCGACGGGGTCGTCTACGTCCGTCTCCATCCCTGCCGCCGATTCGTCCGGCCGTCGGTCGACGGGGGACGATTCGGAGTCCGTCTCCGTCGCTTCTGCGGCGTTCTCGTCCGCCGACACCGAGTCGTCGCTATCGTCTCGCTCCGGCGGGGTGACGTCCTCGTCGTCGGAACCGGAGGCGGTGTCGTAGGAACTCGGTTCGTGTACGTCCGCTTCGGTCATGTAGCGACGCACCGTCTCTGCCGCCACGTCCATCTCGATGACGTCGGCCATCTCGACGAACGTGTCGCAGGACGCGTAGATCGTTCGCAGGTATTCGGTGTCTTCGTACGGCGGGAGCTCCTCGTTTCGCGCCGCCTCCACCTCGCGCTCCTGCTCCGTCCGCTCCTCGATGGCGGTGTCCCGTCCGGACTCCCGGTGGACGTCCTCCGTTCGTTCGTCCGCCGGTCCTTCGACGACGTCCGTTCGCTCGCCCGATTCCGTGGGGTCGCCGCCCTCGTTTCGCTGCGCCCTCTCTACGTTCGGTGGTCGTTTCGTCCCGCTATCCGCGGCGACGGACACCACGGACGTTACGAGAATCGTCCCATCTTCGACGCGAGCGCTCTCTCCTTCGACCGACACTCGGTCGTCGTCGATTCGGTCCGCCGTCGGAAGCGTCGACGCCGGGAAGTCGACCTGCAGTCCGCCGTCGTCCCGAATCCGCGCCGTCGTCGGAGACGGGGCGTCCGCCGCTTCGCCGCGTAGCGTCGAACACAACGGAACGGCGATATCGACGGTCGCGCGCAGCTCCTCGTTTGACTCGGACTCGTCGGGGCGGGCCGCCTCTACGCGCTGTATCTCAGCGTGCGCCGATTCGTAGCACTCGAGTGCTTGAGATAGTCTATCAAACGAGGTGCTGATTCCCATGGTAACTATCTGCTTCCAACCTACCCCTTGGAGAGCATATAGGTACATCATGAATCATCCACATATTCAAATACCCTTCCCTCCGACGCCAGTCCCGCGCGGCAGCGAGATGCCCCGTTCCAGCGCCCGAGCCCAACTTTTTTCATCCCCTTCTCCCTCTCTCCGTACGCCACTTCGGGACACGGGCGAGTCTCCCGTGGAGGCGACACCCACATGAGCGAACTGAACGAACCGAACGTCGTTACGGACAGAGCGTCGTTTCTCGCGACCGCCAGGGCCGCACCGGCCAGGGCGCGGATCCCGGTCGAGGTTCGCGTCACCGTTTCCGATCCGTTCACAGCGTACCGTCGCGCTCGCGACGGCGGAGAGGGGTTCTACCTGGAGACGACCGGCGGCCAGTCCGGATGGGGGTACTTCGGTATCTCCCCGATCGAACGGATTCACGTCACCGACGACGACACGTCCCGAGACGAGACGAGTCCGTCGCTAGCCGCCATCGACGCCTTGCTCGATCGCGAGCAACTGGTCCGCGGGGACTGTACGGTTCCGTACCCCTGCGGCGCGTTCGGGTGGTTGTCCTACGATATCGCCCGAGAACTCGAGGACCTGCCGGACGCGACCGCGAACGAGCGAGCGCTACCGCGTCTGCAACTCGGCGTTTTCGATCGCGTCGCAGCGTGGCGAGAGCCCCGGGACGCGGAATCGGTCACGCTACACGTCACGGCGTGTCCGCGCGTCGACGACCCCGCTGCTGCGTACGAGCGCGGCCGGGAGAACGCTCGTTCCCTCGCACGAATCGCAGCGGACGGAACCGAGGAAGCGTACGCTCCGCCGCCGACGACGAACCGTGCTACGTTCGAAAGCGAGTGCAGCAGAGAGGCGTTCGCGGACCGCGTCCGCGCCGTCAAAGGGTACGTCCGTGACGGCGATACGTTCCAGGCGAACGTCTCCCACAGGCTGGTCGCGCCCGCCGCAGCCCACCCTATCGACGTGTTCGATGCCGTTCGACGCGTGAACCCCGCGCCCTACTCCGGATTGCTGGAGTTTCCGGGCGTCGACCTCGTGAGTTCCAGCCCCGAACTCCTGCTCGACGTCCAGGGAGACGACCTCACCACGGAACCGATCGCGGGAACTCGTCCACGGGGCGACACCGCCGAGGAGGATCGATCCCTGGAGGAGGACCTCCGCGACGACGAGAAAGAACGCGCCGAACACGCCATGCTCGTCGATCTCGAACGCAACGACCTCGGCAAAGTAAGCGAGTACGGATCCGTCGACGTCGAGGAGTACAGGCGCGTGGATCGCTACTCGGAGGTCATGCATCTGGTTTCTCTCGTACGCGGAACGCGACGGGACGATACGACGCTCGCCGACGCCGTCGCGGCGATGTTTCCGGGAGGGACGATCACCGGCGCACCGAAACCCCGGACGATGGAGATCATCGACGAAGTCGAGTCGACCCGACGGGGACCGTACACCGGCAGCATCGGTGTGTTCGGGTTCGACGACCGAGCAACGCTCAACATCGTCATTAGAACGCTCGTTCGATATCAGGACGAGTACCACCTTCGCGTGGGCGCGGGAATCGTAGACGACTCCGACCCCGACCGCGAGTACGACGAAACGCTGGACAAAGCGCGGGCGCTCGTCGCTGCTGTCGACGAAGCACTCGGTGAACGGGCCGCGTTCGCCGTCGAAACGTCGTCGAACGCGAGCGGAGACGCACGATGATACTGGTGATCGACAACTACGACTCGTTCGTGTACAACCTCGTCCAGTACGTCGGCGAGTTCGCCTCCGTCGACGTCCGGCGAAACGACGAAGTCGACGTCGAGGCGATTCGGAGACTCGACCCGGACGGTATCATCGTTTCACCGGGACCGGGTACACCCCGGGAAGCGGGCGTGTCGGTTCCCGTGTTCGCGGAGACGGAATACCCCGCGTTGGGCGTGTGTCTCGGACATCAGGCACTGTGCGCCGCCCACGGCGCTTCAGTCGGTCACGCGCCCGACGTCGTCCACGGGAAACCGTCCGAGGTACGCCACGACGGTGCCGGAATGTACGCCGGCCTCCCAGAGCCGTTCGAGGCGGGGCGGTATCACTCGCTCACGGTCGACCGAGGGTCGCTGCCGCCGTGTCTCGTGGAGTCCACGAGAACTGACGACGAGCGTGGAATCGTCATGGGCGTCCGGCACGCGGAACGCCCACACGTTGGTGTACAGTTTCATCCCGAGAGCGTCCTCACCGACGCGGGCGAGCAGATGGTCGAGAACTTCTGTTCGTCGATTGCGCGTTGAGTGGACCGTTGCGAGACGAATCGCTGACTGGCCTTCTTCACAGTGATATCACTGTTATTTCACCGGTCGTTCGGGCGGCCACCGTCACTGGTCTGTCCGGACGTCCGACGGAGGACGGAAACTCGACGTGTTTTATCCTGTATGGTTTCGGTAGTACGAGAGCGCTCGGCGATAATTATATTTGTACCCACCCTGGAGTACCCATCGTTATCTATGAACACGGACCAGAGTCTGCCGAGAGAAGCAGACACGGTTATCGTGGGCGCCGGCATCGTCGGATGTAACGTCGCGTACCAGCTGACGGAACTCGGGAGGGACGACGTGGTCGTCGTCGACCAGGGGCCGATGCCGACGACCGGCGGGTCGTCGACGCACGCACCGGGAATCATGTTCCAGACGGACGAACCGAAGATCCTCTCCAAGTTCGCACGCTACAGCCGTAACCTCTACTCGGACCTCGAAGGACAGGACGGAGCGCAGGCGTACAACGAGGTCGGAGGGATAGAAGTCGCCCGGACCGACGAACGGATGGACTACCTGCAGCGGCGCGTCGAATGGGGGAAATCCTGGGGAATTCCGGACCCACAGATCCTCTCGCCCGAAGAAGTCGAGGAGAAGCTACCACTCGTTGACAGCGACGTTATCGAAGGCGGATACTACTCGCCGACCGACGGACAGGTCTCCGGCGTCGTCGCCTGTGACGCGCTGGCCCGGAAAGCGATGGACAACGGCGCGAAGTTCGTTCCCCACACCCGAATAGAAGACGTCGATACGGACCGTGATGCGGTCCAGACCGTAGTCACCGAGAACGGGACGGTCGAGTGCAACGAAGTCGTGATCGCGACGAACATCTGGGCGCGACAGCTCGGCGAGAAGTTGGACGTCCACCTACCGGTGACGCCGGTCGAACACCAGTACACGATGACCGAGTCGCTCGACGAACTAGCCGACAACGCGACGGACATCACCGACCATCCGCTGTTCGAGAACTACCAGAACGTCTCCGGCGAGAAAGCGAAGCGCCTCCTCGTCGGACCCGACCGTCCGATTCTCCGCGACCAGGATAACGCGCTGTACTTCCGGACCCACGGTGACGCCTACGGAATCGGTTCGTACAACCACGAGCCGATCGTCCCCGACCCGGAGGACCTCGGCGGCAACGATCCGGACGGCGAGCAGGGATCGGTCCACGAGTTCACGGACTACCACATGAACAACGCGACCCATCCCGACCGGCCGGACAAGTCCCCCCGGCAAGCTAGCGACGAACTCCTGCCCGCTACCGAGGGCGCGGAACTCGAACACAAGTACAACGGGATGTTCGCCGAGACGCCGAACGGCCTGCCCGCGATGGGGCCAGTCCAGGGGTACGACGGGCTCTGGGTCGCTGCGGGCATCTGGGTTACGCACGCCGGCGGGGCAGGGAAGGCCCTCGCCGAGTGGATGGAGACCGGCGTGCCTCGGTTGGACGACGAGCGCATCGACCTCTCGCACGCTAACGTCAACAGGTTCGACGCCCACGAGGGGAGCTGGGACTTCGCCCGAGACATCGGCGGCGAAGAGTACCGTATCGTCTACAACATCGTCCATCCCAAGTGGGTGTGGACGGACAAGCAGCGCGACATCCGGCGCACGCCGATGTACCACGCTCACGAGGACCTCGACGCCGAGCTGTGGGCCGAGGCCGGCTGGGAGGAGCCACAGTGGTACGAATCCAACGCCGACCTGTTGGCCGAGTACGGCGACCGGATTCCCGAGCGAGACGGCTGGGAGGCCAAGTACTGGTCGCCGATCGAGGGTGCGGAGGCGCTGAACGTCCGCAACAACGTCGGCCTCCACGATATGACCTCCTTCAACAAGATGGAGGTCGTCGGGAGCGACGCCGGCGAGTTCGTCCAGTACCTCTGTACGAACGACATGGACATCGACGTGGGCGACGTTCGCTACACCCTGATGTGCAACGAGGGGGGCGGCGTCCGTGCGGACATCACCGTCACGCGGACCGACGAGGACCGCTATCTCCTGTTGACGACCGGACGCGAAGTCGGGAACAATCACGTCGCGTGGGTACGCGAGCAGTCGCCCGACGACGTGGTCGTCAACGACGTCACGTCCAGCCTCGCTGCGATGGTTTGTACCGGTCCGAACGCCCGGAAGGTGCTTTCGAAGGTGACCGACGTCGACCTCTCGGACGAGGCGTTCCCGTTCTTCACGAGCCAGCAGTTCTTCGTCAAGAACGCGCCCGTCACGGCGCTTCGCGTGTCCTACGCGGGCGAGCTCGGCTGGGAGCTGTACACCCCCTCCGAGTACGGCGAACAGCTCTGGGAACACGTCATGGAGGCCGGCGAGGAGTACGACATTCGGCCGTACGGTAACGGGGCGCTCGACGCGCTCCGTATCGAGAAAGGATTCCGGCTGTGGGGAGAAGACCTCCATACGGAACACAATCCCTACGAGGCAGGACTCGGTTGGGCCGTCGATCTCGACACCGACTTCGTCGGTAAGCCGGCCGTCGCTGCCGCGGCCAACGGCGATAACATCGAGCACGAGGTCGCCTGCCTGACCCTCGACGATGAGGACGCGACAGTGCTGGCCCATCGACCGGTGCTCGATGGCGACGAGACCATCGGCTACCTCCACAGCGCGGAGTACGGATACAGCGTCGGTGCCTGCGTCGCGTACACGTATCTCCCGCCGGGGTACGCCGAGCCTGGCACGAAGGTAGAGATTCTGTACGAAGGCGACCGGTACGCGGCGACCGTGCGAGAAGAGCCGCTGGTGTCCTGAGCGAAGAGGCTCACCCCCCGGTACGCGCCGCTGCATCGACGTCCCGAACCCGACCGGGAGAACCGACCCGGCCGCAAACGTATCGCCGCCTTCGTTCGGGACGTCGCACCGGCGGAGCGGGCTGTATCGCTCGTGTCCCGGTGGAGTTGACCACCCTAGATTAATTAGTCCACCGTGAAACGTTACCAATTGCGACGCTGCGAGCGGGGAACAGCGCCAGCTGTCGACTGTGGCCGAGCATCGGCTGTAACTCGACGAGCGACTGCTCGTCAGCGACACGATGGGCCGACTCGACTACAGCTCCCGGGCTCGCGGAACCGTACTCGACTCCCAGAACATGACTCGAATCATCGACGGAAACGAAGTCGGAAATCGGATCAGGAACGAACTGGAAGGACGCGTCGATACGCTCGAACAGCGGGGCGTTACGCCCGGACTGGCGACGGTCCTGATGAGCGACGACGGCGCGAGCGAGACGTACGTCTCCATGAAACAGCAGGCCTGTGACGAGATCGGAATCGAGAGCCATCACCACGAAATCGACCCGGATACGTCGTCGGACGCACTGATGGACCGAATCGATGCGTTGAACGATAATCCGGGCGTTCACGGGATTCTCGTACAGATGCCGGTCCCGGACCACGTCGACGAGCAGACCGTTCTCGAACGAATCGACCCGATGAAGGACGTCGACGGGTTCCATCCGGAAAACGTCGGCAGACTCGTGACAGGAAATCCTCGATTCAAGCCGTGTACGCCCCACGGCGTCCAGAAGCTGCTCGCTGCGACGGACGTCGAGACGGAGGGGAAAGACGTCGTCGTCGTCGGCCGGTCCGATATCGTCGGGAAGCCGATGATGAACCTCCTCGTCCAGAAGGCCCCGATGGGCAACGCGACGGTCACCGTTTGTCACTCCCGGACGACGGACCTCGCGGAGAAGACGAGGAGCGCGGACGTCGTCATCGCGGCAGCCGGCGTGCCCGAACTCGTCGACGAAACGATGCTGTCGGAAGACACCGTCGTCGTGGACGTGGGCGTCAGCCGCGTCGACGCAGACAACGAGAGAGGGTACGAGATCGTCGGCGACGTCGAGTTCGAGTCGGCCAAGCGGAAAGCCTCGGCCATCACGCCCGTTCCCGGCGGCGTCGGCCCGCTGACGATAGCGATGCTGCTGTACAACACGGTCAAGGCGGCGGGCCTGCAAACCGGCGTCGACGTCACTCTCCCCTGACCGCGTTCGGCCCTGACGACCGCGACTACTCCCCGACTGAAGTCGTGGGATTTCTCCTCGACTTCCCACGACGGAACGTGACAGGAGAGTCTCATCTTGTGGTTCGTATGTAAGGGAGAGTACGATTAGTGGATTTTCGGCTACGACCCTCCGCTGAACGGCGTTTCCGGCGTTCCGTTTAAAAAGACCGTTGCACTTATGAGACGGACCGGACGATTGAGGTGTGTTATATGAGCACGGATAGCGTTCCAGGGCGCGCCGAGACTGTCGTCATCGGCGCGGGTGCCGTCGGTTGTAGCGTCGCGTACCACTTGACCGAACTCGGCGCAGACGACGTCGTCGCCCTCGACCAGGGACCGCTCCCGGTCACCGGAGGGTCGTCGACGCACGCGCCGGGAATAATGTTCCAGACGTCGCCGTCGAAAATCCAGACGAAGACGGCGCACTACACGAGTCGGCTGCTGAAAGACGCCGGTGTGTACGACGAAGTCGGCGGTATCGAAGTCGCTCGATCCGAGGAGCGAATGGATTTCCTCCAACGTCGCGTCGAGTGGGCGACGTCGTACGGGTTACCGGAGCCACGACTGCTCGAACCGGAGGAGGTCACGGAGCACCTCCCGCTCCTCGACGAAGACGAGATTCTCGGTGGCTACTACTCCCCGACCGACGGCCGGGTATCCGGCACCGATGCCCTCCAGTGGTACATCGAGCAGTCGTCGGCAGACTTCTACGGACACACCGAGGTGACGGATATCGAGGTCTCCGGCGGCGAAATACGGGCTGTGGAGACGAACCGCGGGCGAATCGAGTGCGACCGGTGCGTCCTCGCGACGAACAACTGGGCGTATCAGACCGGACAGATGGTCGGACTCGACCTCCCGATCGCCCCCGTCGAGCACCAGTACGTCGTCACCGAACCGCTGGAGGAACTGCAGGGTGGCGACTCGACACCTGGCGACGCTACGGCCGGTCTCGATGTGCCCGGCGACCGGAACATCACGGAGTTCATGGCGCAGCCGCCGGACCGACCCGTCGGTCGCGACCAGGACCACTCGCTGTACTTCCGAACCCACGGTGACGGGTACGGGCTCGGGTCGTACAACCACGAACCGCTGGTGGTCGACCCGGACGAGATGGGGAAAAACAGCGACGAGAGCCAGGCGTCGGTTCACAGCTTCACGGAGAAACACTGGACGAAACCCACCCACCCGAACAGGGAGACGTCGGCCGAGCAGGCGTTCGACGAACTCCTCCCCGCCACGCAGGACAAGGACTTCCGCGTCACCGAGAACGGTATCTTCGTATACACGCCGGACGGAATGCCGGTCGTAGGGGAGACGCCACAGATAGACGGACTGTGGACTGGACTGGCGATCTGGTGGACGCACTCGGGCGGCTACGGCAGGATTCTCGCGGAGTGGATGGAGAACGGCGTCCCACGGCTACCCTCGGGACCCGTGGACACGGGCTCGATTCACGTCGCCCGGTTCGAACCCCACGCCGGCAACAAGCAGTACTTCATGGACCGTGGGGGGTTGCGGTACCAGCAGGTGTACAGCATCGTCGAGCCTCGCTTCCAGCCCAGCGACCACCGGGGACTGCGAGAGAGCCCCTTCCACCGGCAGCAGGCGGAACTCGACGCGGAGTTCTACCAGAGCGGCGGCTGGGAGACCGCACAGTGGTTCGGCTCCAACGAGGACCTGGTCTCGAAGTACGAGGACAGGATTCCAGAGCAGGAGGGCTGGCAGGGCGTCAACCGCTCCCCGATCGAGGCGGCCGAACACCTACACACCCGCGAGAGCGTCTCGATGTACGACATGACGTCGTTCAGTTCGATCATGGTAGAGGGGGAAGACGCCGGAGCGTTCCTCCAGCGGATCTGTAGCAACGACATGGACGTCGGCGTCGGCCGGGTTCGCTACACCACGATGCTGAACGAGGGCGGCAACGTACTCGCTGACCTGACCGTGGCCCGTCTCGGCGAGGACGAGTACATGGTGACGACCGGCGGTGGCAACTCGCCCGGCATCCACGGGTCGTGGATCGAGCGTCACGCCCCCGACACCGTCTCGGTCACCGTCGAGGAGTCGGCGAAGTGTACCGTCGGGCTGTGGGGACCGAAATCCCGGCTGTTACTCCAACGCGTCACCGATGCCGACGTTTCCAACGACGGCTTCCCGTACTTCGGCTGCAAGCGCATCTTCGTCGGCGACGTGCCGGCGATAGCGCTGCGCGTCTCCTACGTCGGCGAACTCGGCTGGGAGCTGTGGGCGCCCGCGGAGTACGGTCGGAAGCTCTGGGAGACGCTGTGGGAGGCCGGTAGCGACCTCGACGTCAGACCGATCGGCGACGGCGCTCTCGAATCGATGCGTCTCGAGAAGGGATTCCGGCTGTGGGGGACCGACATCGACACGGACGTCAACCCGCTCGAAGCTGGCCTCCCGTTCGCCGTCGATCTGGACACGGACTTCATCGGAAAGGAAGCGCTCGCCGAAGCCAAGGAGACGGGTATCGACGATCAGGTGGCCTGTCTGACGCTCGACGACTCGACCGACATCATGCTGAGCGGTCGCCCGGTCTTCGACGACGGCGACGCTCGTGGCTACGTCCAGGCGGGCGGCTACGGCTACTCGGTCGGAGAGTCGATCGCCTACACGTACCTGCCGAGCGAGTACGCGGACGCCGGAACGTCGGTCCAGATCCAGTGTGAGGGCGAGACGTACGACGCCACGGTGAGCGACGAACCGCTGTTCGACCCCGGACGGGACAAGATACTGCGGTGAGACCACAGCGCTGACGATCACGGTTTTGAACATGAGTGACAGCAGAGACCCACGAGTTCGGTACGCCGACATCGAACAGGCACACGACAGACTGGACGACGACACGATCGTCAAACGGACGCCGGTCGAACGAAGCACCTCGCTCGGCGAGATGGTCGGCGGCGACGTGTACCTGAAGATGGAGCATCTTCAGTGGACCGGGTCCTTCAAAACGCGCGGGGCGTACAACAAGATCGCCCGAGCCGTCGACGAGGGCGTCGACGAGTTCGTCGCCGCGAGCGCCGGGAACCACGCCCAGGGCGTGGCGCTGGCGGCCACCAAGTGCGGCGCGGACTCGACGATCGTCATGCCGAAGAACGCGCCGCAGGCGAAGATAGACGCGACCCGCGGGTACGGAGCCAGCGTCGAACTGGTCGGACAGGACTTCCAGGACGCGATGGACCACGCCCAATCTCGGGCGGCAGAGAGCGACGCGGAGTTCGTGCACGCGTACGACGATCCCCACATCGTCGCCGGACAGGGCACGCTGGGCGTCGAGATGTACGAGGACTGTCCCGATGTCGACACCGTCGTCGTGCCCGTCGGCGGCGGCGGCCTCGTCAGCGGTATTTCGACGGCTATCGACCATCTCTCGCCCGAGACGCGGGTCGTCGGTGTTCAGGCTGACGGCGCCGCAACCGTCCACGAAAGTCTCGACAAGGGAATTCCGGTGACGCTGGACGAGGTCGACACGATCGCCGACGGTATCGCGACCGGTGGCATCTCCGACCTGACGCTGAATCTCATCGAGGACCACGTCGACGAGGTGGTCACCGTCACCGACTCCGAGATCGCGAACGCGATTCTCCTGCTGCTCGAACGGGCAAAGCAGGTCGTCGAAGGTGCCGGTGCAGCGTCGGTCGCGGCGATTCTGAGCGACGACCTCGACGTGCGCGGCGAGACGGTGATGCCCTTGCTCGGCGGCGGGAACCTCGACATGACGATGCTCCAGACGGTTCTGATTCACGCCCTCACCGACCGTGAACAACTCCTGCGACTCCGCGTCAAGATAAACGACGCGCCCGGAAAGATGGAGGAGATATCCGGCGTCATCGCCGACCACGGCGCGAACATCCGCACGGTCCGCCACGACCGCTCGGTGGAGGACCTGAACGTCGGCGAGGCGTATCTCGCGTTGCAGGTCGAGACGAGCGGTGCAGAACACGCGGCGTCGATCATCGACGCTATTGAAGCAAACGGATACGTTGTGGAAGACATCAACCGCGAACGCGCGCCGGTCAGTACATCGTAGTGCTGACGCCGTAAACGGCTTCTTTCACCCGGATAGGCGGAATCTCATGGTGTAATCTGTGGTTCATTTCCGGGTCTTTATAGGTGATACTGAGCATAGCCTGGATAGGTGGAAATGCCATGCTCACCCATAGCACGATAAAGGCCAAGCGACCGACCGCTCGCGACGACGGCACGAGCGTCGGCGCGACGGCGCGGACACTGACCACAGGCGGCCGTCTCGACGGAGCAAGAAAGAGGTAAAGACCGATGGCACGATCGGAATCAGACGGATACGTGACGCAGTTCGTCGACGAACTCGACACACCCGTCTTCGTCGTCGGTTTCGTCGTAGCGCTGGCCGCCGTCCTCTCTTTTGCCACGATGCCCAACCTGGCGGGGAACGCAGTTTCCGACGTGAACTCGTTCCTCTGGCAAAACGTCGGCTGGATGTACCTCATCGCGATGTTCACCGTCGTGGCGTTCGCGCTGTTTCTGGTGTTCGGTCCATGGGGGAACATCAAACTCGGCAAGGAGGACGAAGAACCGAAGTACAGTTTCCTGTCGTACTTCGCGATGTTGTACTCGGCGGGCATCGCCGCGGGCATCGTCTTCTGGGGACCGGCCGAGGCCATCTTCCACTACGACACCGTCCCGCCGTTCATCAGCGCCGAACCACAGACCCCGGCGGCCGCCATCGGCGGAATACAGTACAGCTTCTTCCACTGGGGGATATCGGCGTGGTCCGCGTACGCCATCATGGCGCTCCCGATCGCGTTCTACGCGTACCGGCGGGACGCACCGATGCGCGTCTCGACGGTGCTCGCGCCGATCGTCGGTGTAGACAACCTCGATAGCAAATGGGCGAAACTGATCGACGTCCTGGCCGTGTTCGCGACGCTCGGCGGCATCGCGACTACGCTCGGGTTCGTCGGCAGCCAGTTCCTGACCGGTATCGAGTACACCACCGGTATCGCCCTGGGCGATACGGGAACGGTCCTCGTCATCACCGGGCTGACAGTCGCGTTCACGCTGTCCGTGGCGCTGGGCATCGAGAAGGGAATCCGTCGCGTCTCGCAGTTCAACCTGGCCCTGTTCGGGCTCGTGATGGCGCTTGCGTTCATCCTCGGACCGACGGTGTACATCATGACGAACACGACGGAGGCAGTCGGTAAGTACGTCGACCAGTTCGTCGCGATGAGCTTCTACACGAACGCGGCTAACGACACGAACTGGGTCGGCAGCTGGACGATATTCTACTGGGCCTGGTGGTTCTCGTGGACGCCGTTCGTCGGACTGTTCATCGCTCGCGTTTCGCGCGGTCGGACCATCCGTCAGGTCGTCACCACCGGTGTTCTGGCGTCCACCGCGATAACGATTCCGTGGTTCGGAATCATGGGCAGTACCGCGATCAAGCTACAGAATACCGGTCAGGCTGACATCCTGGGTGTCATTAGCAAGTACGGCGTCGCCGGGTCTGGATATCCGTTGTTCGAGGCGCTGCCGTTCGGCACGATACTGAACGCCTTGTTCCTGGTGTTGATCACGACGTTCTTCGTCACCTCCGCGGACTCCTCGACGCTGGCGCTCGGCATGCTCACGACCGGCGGGGAACTCGAACCGTCGACGATCAACCGCGTCATCTGGGGCGCACTGGTCGGAGCCCTCGCGTCGCTGCTGATGGTCGTCGGCGGCGTCGACGCCTTACAGGCAGCGTCCATCATCACCGGCGGTCCGTTCGCGATCATCACGCTCATCGCTATCTTCTCGATGAGCAGGACGTGCGGCAACATCCGCCCGGTGTTCTTCGAATCCGAACAACAGGAGGACACGATCGGCTCAACGGCACAGATAGAAAGCCAGGAGATCCACGCCGAAAGTACGAACGACGACTGACTACGACCGAAAACGAGTTCCCGGAGTTACGCGCGAATCGGTTCCCTCTTCTCGCCCCCTGCTGACTGCAGGCCGGTCGTCCCTCGCACCGTCCGGCGCGAGACCAAGAATCGAAGGTGCCGTCCAACCCGATCGACTCGCAGTCGTCAGAACGACGGCGACCGCCGCCACTTAGAGAAAACCAGACGGCACGGCCACCGTTCGAGAGCTACTCGTAAACCGGGAACTTCTCGCAAATTCGGTCGACCGTCGAGGCGACCCGGTCGTGAACGTCACCGTCGTCGGGGTCGTCGAGCACGTCAGCGATGAGTCCGCCGACCGTCTCTATCTCCGCCTCTTCGAGTCCGCGCGTGGTGAGCGCAGGCGTCCCGACCCGGATGCCGCTCGTAACCATCGGCGAGCGCGTCTCGCCCGGTACGGTGTTCTTGTTGACGATGATGCCGACGTCGGAGAGCAGCGTCTCGGCTTCCTTTCCGGTGATGTCGGGGTGGGACTCGCGGAGGTCGACGAGCAGGAGGTGTTTGTCGGTTCCGCCGCTGACCAGCGAGAGGCCACGATCCGTGAACACGTCGGCGAGCGTCTTCGCGTTCGTCACCATCTGCTCGGCGTAGGACTCGAACTCGCTCGTTTGCGCCTCGGCGAATCCCGCGGCTTTGCCGGCGACGTTGTGCATCAACGGACCGCCCTGAGCACCGGGGAACACTGCGGAGTCGACGTCGTCGGCGTACTCCTCGTCGCAGAGGATCATCCCGCCACGACCGGCGCGAATCGTCTTGTGCGTGCTGCCAGTGACGAACTCCGCGTGGTCCATCGGCGACGCGTGGACGCCGGCCGCGATGAGCCCCGTCACGTGAGCGATGTCCGCGAGGTGGTACGCCCCGACCGCGTCCGCTATCTCGCCGATCCGTTCGTACTCGAACTCGCGCGGGTAGGCGGAGGACCCGCTCACGACGAGGGCCGGATCGAACTCCTCGGCCTGTTCGTGCAGGGCGTCGTAGTCGATGTACCCGGTCTCCGGATCGACCTCGTACTGCTGGACGTCGTACAGTTGTCCCGAGAAGTTGACGTCGTGGCCGTGGCTGAGGTGGCCGCCGTGCGACAGCGACAGCGAGAGTATCTTGTCGCCAGGTTCGAGCACGGAGAAGTACACTCCCATATTCGCCTGCGTGCCGCTGTGGGGCTGGACGTTGACGTGGTCGGCACCGAACAGCGCCTTCGCGCGTTCGATGGCGAGTTCCTCGGGGGTGTCGACGTGCTGGCATCCGCCGTAGTACCGATTGTCGGGGTATCCTTCGGCGTACTTGTTCGTCAGTACGCTCCCCTGTGCTTCGAGCACGGCTTTCGATACGTGGTTTTCGGACGCGATCATCCCGAGGGTCGATTCCTGACGCTCGCGTTCGTGATCGATCGCCTCGGACGTAGCCGGGTCTATCTGGTCTAGCGACTGCTCGAACGCCATATCCGGATGTGGAGTATCGACAGTAAATATCTTGCGTGCAGTTGCCACGGGAACTCAATAGGTAGCGACATCGATACGATGCAGAGTGAGTCCCATTGGAACCGAGATTTAAGACGTCGGGACCGGTATCGGCTGGTGTGAAACGCATCGTCAACACCGACGACGCCCCTGCAGCAGTCGGAGCGTACAGTCAAGCGACGACGAACGGCGACCTGGTTTTCACTGCCGGCCAGCTCCCGCTGACGGCCGACGGGGAACTCCGTGACGACGCCTCCGTCGACGAACAGACCCGGCAGTCGCTCGAAAACGTCCGAGCGATACTCGAATCGGAGGGAGCGTCGATGAGCGACGTACTCAAGACGACCGTGTTCCTCGACGACATCGACGACTTCGAGGAGTTCAACGAGGCCTACGGCGAGTTCTTCGAGGAGGAGCCGCCCGCGAGAAGCGCGGTCGAGGTCGGTCGAGTTCCCAAAGGCGCGGCGGTGGAGATAGAGGCGGTGGCGGTAACCGAATAACGTCGGGACCCGGCCTCCGCCGACTACCGGACTCCGGCGGCGGCACTCGCTCAGACGGTCCTTCGACGGCGGGCACCCGTCGTTCGGTCGGACGTCGCGGCGACGTCTTCGGCGGTGGCACTCGTCCGCGTGCACAGTGAGTACCGAACGCGCTCCAACGACGCCCGTCCCCTTTTGGCAGATGCGCGGTCGACGGGTCGGTTCGACGAGTCGGCTCCGGCACCAAGTTGCTTCACACTGATGTCACTGTTACGCGAGTCGGCTCGCTTCTCCCGTCGACGTTGCCCTCGCTCCGCACGGTCGCTCGTCCGTCGCGGTAGCGAAACGCATCCGGCCGGAACCGTCTTCCGGACGATACAGAAAAGCGTGAACGGACGACGATTCCGCTCCCGTCGCTTTGCAGCGGGAACTGACGGCGGGTCGGGGACGGTATCGCGATTCAGTCGTCTGCACTGACCGTCTCGTCCAGGTCGCCGACGACGAACTCGTCGACGTCGATCGGACGATCGGGGGTCTGTCGGTCGAGTTCCTCGGGAGCGCCGAGCTGGGCGTCGGTCTCCTCCGGATTGCGGAGAGTGGTCTGGCCACGGCGGACGGTGATTTCGTCGTCGACGTGGAGTTGGATCGCCTCGGTGAGGGCCTCGGCTTCGAGCGGCTGACCGCGTTCCTGGAGGTCCGTCTTCGTAGCGCCGTCGGGGACGTTGAACGCCCGCTGGGTGATGATGGGACCCTGGTCGAGGTCCGTGGTCACGTAGTGGGCGGTGACGCCGGCGATGCGGACGCCCTCCTCGACGGCCTGACTGTACGCCGACGCACCGGGGAACGCCGGTAGCAGGCTCGGGTGGACGTTGATGATGCGACTCTCGTAGCGGAAGACGACTTCCGGAGAGAGGATACGTATGTAGCGGGCCAGCGCGATGAGATCGATATCGTGGTCGTCGAGCAGGTCGAGCAGTCTCCCTTCGTCGGGAGTCCCACTCTCGTCGCCGATGTCGTGGAAGGGCACGTCGTACTTCGCCGCGAGCGGCTGGAGGTCGTCGTGGTTGCCGATGACGACCTCGATGTCCGCCCCGAGGTCGCCATCGACCCAGGCCTCTAACAGGGCTTCGAGGCAGTGGCTCTCCTTCGTGACGAGCACGGCGATGGACTGGGTCTCGCGGTCGGCCGGGAACCGTACCCGTACGTCGACCCCGAGGTCGTCGCCGAGGTCGTCGAGGTCTTCTCGGAGCGCTTCCCGGCTGGTGGCCATCTCCGACGTGTCGACGTGTACGGTCGTCCTGACGGTGCCTTCCTGCGCGGCCTGGTCGAGTCCCGTGATGTCGACGTCGCGCTCGAAAAGGAAGGCGGTCATCTCGACGACGATGTCCACGTCGTCGCCGACGACCGTTATCTCGGTCGTTCCGTCCGTCATACTAGCGGCCTCCGGTCGACGCCGTCGTTCGTCGGACACGCCTTCCGTCGCTGCGGTCCGAGAGCCGTTGTATGTGCACGTACTTGTTCGGAGTCCGTCGAAACGGACGACTCACTCTCTGCGAGATTCATCACGAACGCCGCTTCCGTTCCCGCAGTAATCAACCTTGTTCCTCCTGAAATCAGCCGTATACGATGTGTTTTGCCCCACGTTAGGTAATATTTCTTATGTGTTGGGCGAGGTACGGTAGAGAGAACAGCGGGTTCCGAACGAGGGTGACCGTCTCGACCGTTCGAGCGTCGTCCGAGATCGGATCGGTACCGGCTACTCGCGGAGATACTCGACGACAGCCCGGGGCGTTTCGTCGAGACCTCCACCCTGAGCGAAGGTCGAACCGCCCCCTCCGCCACCCCCGAACTTCGACGTAACGTCGTCGACGACGTCGCTGGCGTCCGTGGAACCCGTCGTTCCGACGACGATGAACGAACTCCCGTCGACGCCGGTGAGAGCGACCACGTCCCCAGCGTCCCCCGCGAGGCGTCTGACGTGGTCGGCAACGTCGTTCGGGCCGACGCTCTCGACTTCGCCGACGACCCAGTCTTCGCCGTTCTTCGAGACGGGGTCCTCGACGAGGCTCTCGAGACGCCCTTCGAGCAGTCGTTCGTGCAGTCGGTCCACCCGTTCTTCGAGCGACGAGTTCTCTTGGACGAGACCGGTGGCGCGCTCGGGGAGACCGTCGACGCTCGTGTCCAGGACGTCCGCCGCCCGTTCCGCGTTTCGACGGGTGTCGATCCGCCTCTGTACGGCGGCGGGCCCGACGGTGTACTCGAATCGAAGAAGGTCGGCGCCGGGATTCGAGACGTCCAGCACCGTTATCGGTCCGATCTCGCTGGTGTTCCTCACGTGCGTACCGCCACACGCAGCGACGTCCCAGTCGTCGATTTCGACGATTCGAACCGTGTCGGACCACTCGGCGTCGTCTGACGAGTTGAAGACCACGTCGTCTCGCTCGCGTGCGCGGTCGACGTCGACGTCTCGCCAGTCGACCGCACGCCCGTCCCAGACGACTTCGTTGACCATCCGCTCGACCGTGAGCGGGTCCACGTCGTTCGGGTCGCGATCGGTTTCGAAGTCCAGACGAGTCTTCTCCGGTCCGATGTCGAACCCGCCGTATCCGTGATCGCCGAACAGTTGTCGTCCCGCTCCGTACACCAGGTGGCTCGCCGTGTGCGCACGCATGCAGTACGTCCTGAACTCGTCGTCGATGCAGGCCGTGACGGTGTCGCCGACACCGAACTCGGGTTCGGTACCGAGGACGTGGCGCGTCTCCCCCTCTTGGTTCTGGACGTCGGTGACTTCGGCACCGTTCAGCGTCCCGCGGTCGGCAGGTTGTCCGCCGCCCTCCGGATAGAAGTACGTCTGCTCGAGCGTGATTGCACGGCCGTCGACGGACTCGACGGTCGCTTCGAACTCCCTCACGTACGGTTCCGCAGCTGATAGGTTGTTCTTCGCGTCGGTGCTCATGCCCGAGATTGTCGGAACACGCCGCAATAAACGGTGCGGTGTTTACGGATTCGGGGCTGCGTTTCCTCCGACGACCCGTCGGGAGCACGCTTTCTCGCTCGACATTCACGCTTGCTTACACGATGTGGAGAAGCGGCGAGAACGTCCGCGAACGAGGCCCCAGCCACGCCGTACCGTGGCGATTACGGAAGATCGGGTTTCGAACCGACGAACGGACGGTACATTAATGGCGATATCGGCGTGGAGGTCTGGTATGGAATACCACGAGGCGGTCAACTATCTCGAGAGTCTGGACCGCTCTCGCCCGAAGCTGGGGACGGAAACGACCGCGAGGATGTTGTCCACGCTCGAAAATCCGCACGAGGGTGTCGACTACGTCCAGATAGCGGGGTCGAACGGGAAAGGTAGCACTGCCCGAATGCTCGAGTGCGTGCTCCGGAGCGCGGACCTCGACGTGGGACTGTACACGTCGCCGGACCTGAACGACTTCCGCGAACGAATCCGCATCAACGGTCGCAAGATACCGAAAGTACGCGTTTGCTCGTTCGTCGAGGAGATCAAGCCGTGCGTCTCACGGCTTCGTGCCAGCGGAGACGCTCCGACGTACTTCGAGGTGCTGACCGTTCTCGCACTACGATATTTCGGGACCAAAGACGTCGACGTCGCGGTCCTCGAAGTCGGCATCGGAGGGCGGTACGACGCCACGAGCGTCGTGAACCCGGTCGCCAGCGCCGTTACGAGCGTGAGCCTGGAACACACCGGAATCCTCGGCGAGAGCATCGAGGAGATAGCGTACGACAAGGCCCAGGTCGCGCCAGCGGAGAGACCGCTTGTGACGGGAGCAGACGACCGGGCGCTCGACGCTATCCAAGCCGAAACGGAGGTCGTCACCGTCGGCGAGTGCGAGGCCGACGTACTCTCCTGGGAGGGCGACATGACGTCGCCGGTCGAAACGTCCGTCTCGATATCGGGTCCGGACTGGGACGTCGCGACGAATCTCCCACTGATCGGCCAGCATCAGGCGACGAACGCCGGAATTGCAGCGACGCTCGCACGACAAACGGCGGACGTCGAGACCTCGACCATCGAACGCGGACTTCGGAGAGCACATTGGCCCGGCCGATTCGAGGTCATGTCGACCGACCCGCTCGTGATACTCGACGGCGCTCACAACCCGGCCGCGTGCGCGACGCTCGCCGACCTCGTCGACCGGTACGAGTTCGACGACATCCACCTCGTATTCGGCGCGATGAAGGAGAAAGACCACGTCGAGATGGCCGCGGCACTTCCCGAACTGGACGTACTTCACCTCTGCCGGCCGAACGTGGACCGGGCCGCATCGCCCGAGACGCTCGCAGGGGCATTCGACGAACGAACGACGCACGCCGATTCGGACAGCGCCGTCCTCGACTCGGTCGAACGAGCGCTCGACTCCGCCAGCGACGACGACTGCGTCCTCGTCACCGGCTCGCTGTACGTCGTCGCCGAAGCGCGCGACCGGTGGACGCAGCACCAGATTCCCAAGCGGACGGACACGCCCGCCGCCGCGCGGTCGATGCTCTCGGACGTGCACGTCCCGGGCAACTTCGCCGAACGCGTCGCCAGGGACACCGTCTCCCGGACCTTCAAAACGCACCTACGAAAGGAGCAGGCTGAACGCCTGAAGCAAACGATGCAATCGATCGGCGGTACGTGTCTCATCTCCGAGATAGACGCGACCAGCCGACACGTATCGGTCGTACTCTCCGGAACCGTCGCCCAGTACGAACGGCTGGTCGACACGATAGAGGACTGCGAGCCGGGGCTTTCGTACATCACGCACCAGCTCCACGACGTCACCGACGACGACGGAGCCGACCAGTACCCCTGGGACGCCGATACGGCGATAATGGGCATCCTGAACGTCACCCCGGACAGTTTCTACGACGGCGGCAGGTACGACCGAGCCGACGACGCCGTGCGGCGAGCCCGCGAAATGATCTCCGCGGGCGCAGACATCGTCGACGTCGGCGGGGAGAGCACCCGACCGGGAGCGGATCCGGTCACCGTCGACGAGGAAATCGAACGCGTCGTCCCGGTCATCGAACGCATCTCCGACGCGGACGTCCCGATATCGGTCGACACCAGGAAGGCGGCCGTCGCAGACGCCGCCCTCGAAGCGGGCGCGGACGTAATCAACGACGTGTCCGGCCTGGAGGATCCGGACATGCGGTTCGTCGCCGCCGACCACGACGCGCCGGTCGTCGTGATGCACAGCGTCGACGCGCCCGTCGACCCGGACCGCTCGGTCACGTACGACGACGTCGTCGAGGACGTCGTCCACGAACTCGGCGAACGAGTGCTACTGGCCGAACGGGCTGGCCTCGACCGCGACCAGATCATCGTCGATCCCGGTCTCGGGTTCGGAAAGTCCACCGACGAGTGCTTCGAGCTGGTCGACAGGTTGGAGGAGCTTCGCGCTCTCGGCTGCCCGATTATGGTCGGTCACTCCCGCAAGTCGATGTTCGAACGCATCGAACGCGACGCCAGCGACCGACTTCAACCGACGGTTGCCGTCACCACGATGGCGGCCGAACGGGGAGCGGACGTCGTCCGGGTCCACGACGTCGCCGCGAACGCCGCCGCAGTCCGTGCAGTTCGAGAAACGAACGAAGCGAACAGGTAGGTGACGCTGGCGGACGCGTAACGGCGTTACGAGCGGGAACGAGTGAGTGGGTCACAGTTCTGTCGCTGGCTCGCGATCAGGTTTCGGCCGTGAACGACGACGACGTGCGAATGCAGGGGTACGTGTCGTCGAGTTCGCCGGCTTCGGCTGGCAGAACCGCCGCGACGACGTAGTCAGCGTGTTGCTCGAAGTGCGTCAGGAGTCCACGGATGCGATCGGCGTCGAGCATCTCGACGGCGTCGACGACTACTATCGGAATCTCCGTCGCCACCTCGTGCGCGAGATATCCCGCGAGCGCGACGACGAGGCTGACGACTTCGCGTTCGCTTTTGCTCAGCGTGTCGATCGTATCTTCGTAGGCTGCCCCGTCGTCGGTCGACCGGACGACGTGCAGTTCGAAGTCGGTCCGAGAGCGTGTCTTCCCGTCCGCGCCGGTGAGGCGTTCGATCCACACGCGCTCGACGTTCTCGTACGCCAATCTGTCTATCACCTGCTGCATCGACTCGTTGAACGCAGTAACAAGGTCGCGTTCGATGGTTTCGATCCGGTCGCGCTGCTCTCGAAGCCGTGTGGTGACTGACTCGCGCTCGGCCTCGAGATCGTCACGTTCGGCGACGGCGGACTCGATCTCTTCGATCTCCGCTTCGACGTCCTCGAGTTCGTTCTCCAACTGTCCGCGTTCGTATTCGAGGCTGCTCACTTCGCCGTGTAGTTCGAATAGCTCCTCGTCACCGTCTTCGGCTTCCTCGGCCTTCGACTGCAGGGTTTCGATATCGTCTTTGAGCGACGACCGTTCGCCTTCGAGTTCCTCGAGTCGCTCTTCCCGGCGTTCGATCTCTGCTTCGATGGAGCGCTTCCGTTCCGAGAGCCGTTCGCGTTCGTCGCGTCGCTGCTCTATTCGGCGTTTCTCGTCCTCGAGGGCGCTAATCCGGTCGGTGAGGGCTCCGCGCTGGTCGCGTTTTTCCTCCAGAATCTCCTGGACGACCCGGACCTGCTCGGTTATCTCCGACCGCTCGACGGTGTTCCCGCACGTCCAGCACGTGACCGTTCTGGACGAGGGGTCCAGTTCGCTGACGATGTCGTTGGACGTCATCTCTTCGGGGATGTCGTCCTCGTCGTCCAGCAGCTGAGCGTTCATCTCTACGATCGGGCTGAGCGCGTTGATCGTGGTCGATAGCTGCTGTTTCTGGTGGTGAAGTTGCTCGATGTCGGTCTCGATTGCGTCGACGTCACGCGTCCCTTCGGACGGTCGGAACTCCGTCGTCTGCTCCGAAATTTCTTCGAGTTCGTCCCGGAGCGAAGACAGCGCCTCTGTCTGCGTCTGAATCCGATTTCGAACGGTCTCCCGCTCCCCGCGTTTCCGTCTGAGATCGTCTAGCACCCCCTCCTCGTCGTCCGGCGAGGCGTCCGCCTCCCGCTCCGCTATGGCCTCGCGTTTCTCGTCGAGCGACTCCTCCACCGCTTCTATCTCCCGTCGCAGATCGTCGGCCCGTGTCCGAAGCGTGGGAAGCCGATCTTCTTTCCGACTCAACTCGTCGAGACGGCCGTCGATGTCGTCTTTTCGGGACTTCAGGCGGCTGATTTCTGCTTCGATCGCCTCCGTGTCGACCGGCTTCATCAGAAGCTCGTAGAGATCACCGTCGTTGACGACGGCCTGCCGAACCGGGTTCGTCTCGTCGAGTGCTACGAACAGTTCACAGAGCTCCTCCAGGTCGGAAAACCTGTTCGCGTCGCTGACGACTTGTCCGCCATCTCGTGCAGTTAGTTCGACGTGGTATTCGGCGTCGGCGGTTTCGAGACGAACGAACCCCTCCCCGGCATCGCTCTTCAGTTGCGGGTCCGGTCCCCCGAGAACGGCAGCGAGTGCACGCAGAAAAGACGACTTGTTCGACGCGTTTTTTCCCGACAGGAGCGAGACTCCCGGGGCGAACGATACCTCTGCCTCGGATATTCCACCGATATTGCGAATTTCGATAGCGAGGTCACCGAGGTCGCTCGGAGGCCGAGCGGTCGAGTTAGCGGGTTCGTCGGGCATAGTAGGAGCTGTATCGGTAGGGGACGGCGGTTTCCACTATCGGAAAGTTCACCCCTCGGCAATATTTAATCTTGCGTCCGATTCCTCGGCCGTAGATTTCCCAGAGGCGCACAGCGAACACCGCGAACACGAGACACACTGCACGTACCCTCTCTCGGGTCGCCACGCTCAGTTCCCTGACGAGCGCGTCGAGATCCGTGAGCGACCTTCCCGCTGGAGAGCTGGCGTTAGTGGTGCTCTGACGACTCGGCGATGCAGCGTCGCGGACGGGGACGACGAACTCAATTGCGAGGCGAGTCGCACCGACAACCACCCCGGTCGACTAACCGAGAGAAGGGGTACTCCTCCCCGCACTCGGTGCAGGCAACCCGGAGACTCAGCGTCACGTCCACGTCACCGATCGTCAGGCCGCCGGCGGACCGGAGTCGGTCGATGGTCCGCTCGGTGATGAGCTCCGTCCGCGACACCAGTTTGAAAACGGTGTTTTTCGCGTCAGTAGGCGTCAACTCCGAGTCGTTAGACGTGTCGACGTTTAGACACTCTCGGAGGTGTGTCCGGACGGTCTGGTAGCTGACGAAGTCGTCGGTAACCGTCTCCGGGTCCACTCCCGCTCGTCTGAGCCGGTCTCTCACCTCTATCTCCGTGCCAGAACTCACGGTGTCCGCGGTGAGAAGGCGAAACGTGTGCTCTGCGTCTCCGTCTACGACCTCGACGTCGCCATCGCGCATCGCGGCCTCGAGAACCCGCTGATTGAAGTACTCTTCGAGGTCTCGAAGGCTCGCCCCGGAGTTCTCGCGTCGCTCCCGCAGCTGTTCGTCGATGCCATCGAGGTTTCGCTTCTCGCAGACGCGATCGATCTTGCACGCCCGATCACCATCGCCGGTCATTGGTCGCCCGTAGGACTCGGAACGGGACGTTTTTTCCGATGTGCCGGTGGGCGTCGCCTGGCCGTCGGGAATCACCTCGAGGTCGAACCGCGTGACATCCGCCTCGCACGTTCTGTAACGCACGTCTCCTGACGGACGGCCACTCCGGACGAGCAGGCGTTGCAGTACTGAAGCAGTTCCGACGAGAGCGATTCGCGTCTCGTGGGGTAGCACGCTCCGGTGGCACAGTTACTTATACCTCGCCGTAGAACTGTTGTGACTATAGAGACCGGTTGAATGAGGCCCTGAACGACGATATCAGACCGACAGAATACGCGATAAGAAGGTGAGAGAAGTGGAGACCCAATGAGAGGAAGATGACAATAACAGCCAAAGCGTACATAGAACACGAAAACCTCGCTCTCGTTCCCACGCTTCGCGATATCGAAGATGTGACTATCAGAGTAGTTCACCAGGCGACGACAGACCCGGAGTCGGAGACGTTCCCGTTCGTGATCGAATGCGACGACCGCGAAGCGTTCGAGAACGCGCTCGACTCGGACCCCACGGTGACCGATTACGAACTCATAGACAGTAATTCCGGCATCCACATTTACTACATTGGACACGCTGACGACACGCTGTTACTGAGTCCCGCCCTGACCAGTGTCAACGGTTTCATGCTGGACGCAAAGACCAAAGACAGGGGATGGCTCGTCCAGATACAGTTACCGAGCCGGGAAGAACTCCACTCCGTCTGGGAGTTTGCGAAAGAGAGGGGCATCGACTGTAGCTTGATAGAGATACACGAAAAAAGAAGTGAAGGAACCGACATTTCGTTCGGATTGACTGACGAACAACAGGAAGCGCTCACGGTGGCGTACAAGAGCGGTTACTTCAGCGAACCGCGCGAGAAGTCCCTCAGCGACATCGCCGAAGAGATCGAGGTCTCCTCGACGGCGATGGGCGGTCGTTTGCGGCGAGGGATGCGGAACTTGGTTTCGGCTACGCTGATCGACGACGAGGATTGACGTGTTTCCCGTAACTCGCGTTCGGCGGGAGAGTGGGTTCTGACGACCCGTTCGACGCGAAGATTCGTCGGGAGTAGCCGGCAACCCTTCCTGGAGGGTTTGGAGCAATCGCCATCGGAAGTCTCGACCATCCGCGACCGGTTCACCGATATCGCGGGTCGAAAACCGAAGACGTCGCCTCGGTTACGACTCTGGTTACGGCTTCGTACTTAAACACCGGTCATATTCCACGTCAATGGTCATGCAGCTAAACCCCGATTAACGGTATATGAGTAGTAGTACCACGGGGACCACCGCCAAACAGTCGACCCATCACCTCCACCACGAGTGGAACGACGAAGGATGGGTGAGCGACCAGATTGTCGAAGCAGTCGCTGCGTACGAAAACGAGGACCAGGACGAACTTCCGCCTCTGAGCGACAGCGTCAACCCGGCCGCATTAGATACGTTGTTCGAGGCGACTGACGACGACGCGACGATGGCAGGGTGCGTGACGTTCTCCTACTACGGCTACACGGTGCTCGTCCAGAGTAGCGGACAGGTATTACTCAAGAGAAAGTAATCGAGTGAGTAACACTCGCTTCGAACGCGTATCAGAAGAGCCGGTTCCGAACCAGGGATATCTAACCGAGCTACTGAATGGACATCCTTCCTATGTCACAGGACACGAAGACGACCGAGTCAGTATCGCCCTCGCAGTCGACGCCGATCACCGTCGTGAGCGGCCCTCTCGGAGCCGGTAAGACGACCCTCGTCAATCGACTGCTCCAAAACCCCGGGGGACGGCGGATCGCCGTCATCGTCAACGATATGGGCGAGGTGAACGTCGACGCATCGCTCATCGAACGGAAGACCGACGAAGGAGTGATCGACCTCTCGAACGGCTGTATCTGCTGTCAGCTACAAGACGACCTCGTCGAGGAATCGAGCCGATTGGCCCGCGAGCGAGAGTTCGACCATCTCGTGGTCGAGACGTCCGGAATCTCGGAACCCCTTCCGGTAGCCCGAGCCCTGACCCGGGAGAGCGCCGGTTCGTCGGACCAGTACGATCTGGACACGATGGTCTCGGTCGTCGACGCCTACGGATTCTGGAAAGCGTTCGACCCCGACGAAGGGCTCCCAGATGCCGCACCAACTCCCGAACGACCCCTGACTGACGTCATGATCGACCAGATCGAGTTCTGTGACGTCCTCCTGCTCAACAAGTGCGACATGGTGCCCGACGACGACGTAGAAACGATCGAGACCGTGCTCCGGGAACTCCAACCCAGAGCGACCGTCCACCGAACGACCTACGCCGAGGTCGATCCCGAAGTCGTCCTCGACACGGACCGGTTCGATTTCGAGGACACCAAGCGTGCGCCGGGCTGGAAGCGCGCGCTCGCGGACGGGAGCGAAGGCGACGACCACGACCACGGTGGCGCTTCGGCAGCCGAAGTTCACGGCGTCGAGTCGACGGTCTACGAGCGCGACCGGCCGTTCCATCCCGGACGGTTCGACGCTTGGCTCGACGACTGGGACGGAGACCTGATCCGCGCCAAGGGATTCACGTGGGTGGCGAGCCGCCCCGACGAAGTCCTCGGGGTCAACCAAGCCGGTCCGTCGGTCCAGGCCGGCCCCATCGGCGAATGGGGGGCCGACGAACCGGCGACTCGTCTCGTGTTCATCGGTCGGTCCCTCGACCCGGACCGACTGGCGGCCGAGTTGGACGACTGTCTGGTAGCGGACGAGGAACGCGAGAAGACGTGGCACGACGACCCCTTCCCACGGTGAACCGCCTCGGAGTCACGTGGTTCGAGACGCCGACGGCGTCTCGTCATCACGAGGGAGTGAAGCCCTCTCGAACGACTCCGAGACACTCGGCCTGCTCCACCCGTAGAGCCGGTCGTCGACGCCGGTCGGACCGCGGTACCGTCATCGGGACGTCCCCTTCTCCATCGACGCGAACGAGGTTCGGCGAATCAGCAGCGTCGCTCGTGCCGTTCTCTCACGATACGAAAGAAGCGAGCGGGGTCGGCTAGCTATCGGGCAGCGGTTTCCTCGAACGCCTCGACGCCGGCCTGGGCGACCTCCATGTCCTGATCGACCTGCCCCCCGCTGACGCCGATCGCGCCGACGACTTCGCCGTCCCTCGTCAGCGGATATCCGCCGCCGAAGACCACGATGCGGTCGTCGTCGGTGGTCTGGAGTCCGTACAGCGACTCGCCCGGTTGCGACGGTCCTGCCAGTTCGTCGGTCGCCATCTCCAGGGCCGCCGAGGTGTAGGCCTTGTTCCGGGAGATGTTGACCGATGCGAGCCAGGCGTCGTCCATGCGGTGCTGGGCGATGAGGTTCCCCTCCGAGTTGGCAACCGTTATCACCATCGGGTTCTCGATGTCCTGTGCTTTCCGTTCGGCCGCGTCGATAACGTCCTTCGCAGTCTCGAGCGAAATCGTCTGGACCATCCATCTTTCAGCAAGACCACGACGGGGGAAAACGTCCGGCCAAATATATACAAGGCATTTATGGTCGGCGAGCGGCCGGCGTTCGTCGAGGGACGATGCCACCGAGCGCTCGGCGGTGCAGTCTCGGGCGACGCTGCGTTTCGCTTCGGAACTCGCTCGTCTGGTCGCTCGAAATCGCTGTCGTGGTGCGACGTGGCGATTCCGGAGTACGCTGAGAGAACGTCTCCCCCGGTACGGTCCGCCAGACGGCAACACCGTCCGGTTCCATTGTATTAATTACTCCCGTAGTCGTATAAATCGTATGCTCGCTTCGATCGGTCGCATAACGGAATCGTTCGAAGAGCCCGTCTACTCTATCGTTCGCGCGCTCACCGGGCTCTTGTTCATGCAACACGGCGCTCAGAAACTGTTCGGTCTCTTCGGCGGCGTCGACGGAACCGGTGCCACTGCACCACTCGCCAGTATGTACGGCGCGGCAGGCGTCATCGAGTTCGTCGGGGGCTTGCTCATCGCCGTTGGAATACTGACCCGGCTCGTCGCGCTCGTCACGATCGGGGAGATGCTCGCCGCCCAGTTCATCGCTCACCTTCCGGAGGGGCTGGTTCCGGTTCAGAACGGCGGCGAACTCGGCCTCCTGTACATCGCGGTGTTTCTCGTCCTCGTCGTGTACGGAGACGGGTACTACAGCGTCGAACGCCGACTCCTCGACCGAGAACTCGTCTAGTCGGAGCGTCGTACCGCGCTACGCCATCGTGGCGAGTCCTTCGGCTCGTCGGTCCAGTGCCCTCCCCTCGTAGCGTACTTGCCGGTTCTTTCCCCCGTTGTCGTATTTAGCCAGCGGTCGGAACCGAAGTCGAGAGCACAATCCTCCCAGCGGCGGTACTCGGCCAGCCCGGTCAGGAATCAAGAATCGATTCCGAACGACGTGAGCCCCCAAGGCAATTGGCCTGCGCCACCTGTAGAACTCCGACTTCAGTCGGACGAGGTCGGCGACGTATGTTTGCTCCCCTGGGACTGTTTGACGCTGTTGATCCGACGGCGCAAGAGCACTGTACAGAGCAGTCCGACGAGGAGTGCGGCGCTGACGATGTAGAACGACGTTTCGTAGCTTCCGGTCGCCTCGACGATTTGTGCGACCAGCATCGGGCCGGCGACGCCAGCGAGTCCCCACGCGGTCAGCGTGTAGCCGTGAATCGCGCCTAGCTCTTTCGTTCCGAACAGATCTCCGAGGTACGCCGGCAGGCAGGCGAAGCCGCCCCCGTAACAGGTGATGATGAGGAACAGGAGGGACGCGAACAGCAGGACGTTGGTTATGCGAGGCATGAGGAGGAACGCGGCGATCTGGATGGCGAAGAACACGCCGTAAGTGGTCGTTCGCCCGAGGTAGTCGGAGGCGCTGGCCCAGGCGATGCGACCACCGCCGTTGAACACGCCGATGACGCCGACGATGGAGGCGGCGGTGGCCGCGTTAGCGCCGGTGATAGCCTGAGTCATCGGTGACGCCACCGACAGCAGCATGATGCCGGCCGAGATGTTGATGAACAACATCAGCCACACCAGATAGTACCGCGGCGTCCTGAGCGCCTCCCTGGCGGTGAGCTGTTCGAGGTCGGTGCTGACGGTCACACCCTTGGTGGCGTCGTCGATCTCGCTCTCGTCCATCCCCTCGGGTACCCAGCCTTCCGGAGGCTTCTTCAGATAGCTCGCGCCAGCGACCATCAGGAGCGTGTACCCGACGCCCAGGGCGAAAAACGCCGTCGAGATGCCGGCGTACTGCATAATCGTGTTAGCGACGGGGCCGGTTATCAGCGCCCCGGCACCGAAGCCCATCACGGCGAGTCCGGTGGCCATTCCTCGCCGGTCGGGGAACCACTCGACGAGGGTCGAGATGGGAGCGATGTATCCGAGACCGATTCCGATGCCGCTGAGGACGCCGTACGTGCCGATGAACATGGGATAGCTGCCCACCTCGACGGCCACGCCGGCACCGACGGTACCGAGACCGAACAGCGCGGCCGCCGCGAGTCCGGACAACCGCGGTCCGTGCTTCTCGACGTACCGTCCGAGGAATGCGGCAGAGATGGCGAGGAAGACTATTGCGACGGTGAACGCCATCGTCACGTCCGAGATTTCCCACCCCAATGAGTCACGCAGCGGGTTCTGGTACACGCTGTACGCGTACACCGATCCGATCGACAGGTGGATTAGTACCGCCGACAGTGCTATCAGCCATCGATTTTTCTCTGCATGGGTGTTCGTCACAATCTATCGAATGGAAACTGCCGAGTTAAAAATTTCGACCAGTGGTAGAGAATTTAACAGTCTTAAACAATCTGGCTCGTATCGTATGTCAGCCATCAGATAAATCGTGGGATAGTCGTCACTCTGGGCACGGCGGAGGACCCCCTGCCCCGTCAAGCCGTCCGATAACCGTACGATCGATTACTGAATGGCTATACAAGATTTTAGTTCATCATTTAATTTACAGTTCGATGTTTGGAGTGGTTTTTTACCATCCGACTACGTGGTGTGTGCCGATGTCAAACGACAGGGGAGCCGTCGGCCGTTCGCCGGTCATCCGCGTCGCGGTGGACGTGACAGCTGACCGGGGGAACAGGGTACTCGACGCTGCTCGCGATGCCACCGATTCGATCCCCGTCGTACGAACGGGGACGACGGGAATCGGCGAACTCGAACCGCTGGTCATCGCGACTGACGGGGGTGAGACCGCCTTCTTCGCATCCCCTCGCCCGTCGACGGTTCGTGACCTCGCAGCCGACGCGGAAGCGAACGGGCTTCCGACCGACCGCGCGGACGCCGTCGTCGAACACGCTCCAGGGGTGACGTCGCTGCCGGTTCCACCGGACGGTCCGTTGGCGGTCGGTCGACGCCGCGTTCTCGGACCCTGCGGATGGGTCGACCCGCTCGATCCGAACGAGTACGCGCTCGTGTCGCCCGAACGAGACGCCGGCGACGTTGCGGACCTCGGACTACTCGGCCGCGGAAGAGGTGACGCCACCGCCGACGAACCCGCCGCCGACGCGTGGAAGCAAGCGCGCCAGACAGACGGTGAGCCCGTCGTCGTCGTCAACGCCAACGACGCCGACGACCCATCGCGGACGGACCGGACGTTGCTCGACGGCGCGCCGATGTCCGTCCTCGACGGGATGGCAGCTATCGTCGAGTACGTCGGTGCCACGGACGCGGTTATCTACCTGAACGAGACCGACACCGGCCTCCAGCGGCGCGTCCGCCGCGCCGTCGAGGCAGTCGAAGGGAAGCTGCCGGTCGTCCCCCAGCTCGTCGTCGGCCCCGACGAGTATCGCGCCGGTGCGCCGACGGCCGCACTCGAGTCGATGGAAGGGGCAGACCGAATCGAACCGCGCCGTCAGCCACCGACACCTGCGACGCACGGACTCTATGGCCGCCCGACGGTCGTCCACACGCCGCGGACGGTCGCTCAGGTCCAGTGCGCGCTCCGCGACCCGGACGCGTTCGACCCAGACGCTGCCGATCCCGGCACCCGGCTCGTGACCGTAACCGGCGACGTGGCCGCTCCCGCGACCATCGAGCTGGCATCCAGCGACAGTCTCGCCGTCGCTCGGGACGCCGTCGATATGGACGGGGGCTTCAAGATGGCCTGCGTCGGCGGTATTCTCGGCGGGATCACCCGCAGCTTGGATATCACGGCCACCGCCGGGTCCCTCGACGCGGCAACGCTCGGGACGGAGGGCGTCGTCGAGCTGTTGAACGACGAGCGGTGTGCGGTCGCGACCGCGGGCGAGCGAGCCCACTTCGCGTCGACGGAGAACAGCGGCCGATGCGTCCCCGGCCGAGAGGGGACTCGACAGCTCACCGACCTGTTGCGCGATATCTACCAGGGCTCGTTCGAGACAGACAAGATTCGCGAACTCGGGCGGGTGATGCGACGTTCGAGTAACTGCCAGATCGGAGCGCACGCACCGCGTCCGGCGCTGACCGCGATAGCGGAGTTCGAACCGGAGTTCCAAGCACACGTCGATAGCCGCTGTCCGAGCGGCACCTGTTCCGAAAACCTATGAGTACTGACGACCCCCTTCCAGGAGTTCCAGATCTCGACGACCCACAGCACCGGACGTCGGTCACGGCGGAGTTCGAGACCGGTACAGCGAACGATTCCGAGGCGGGAACGGACGGCGAGACGCCAACGACGCTGACCGTCAACGGAACGCCGGTCTCGGTACCGCCGGGTTCGACCATCGTCGACGCGATGCAGGCCGTCGACGACGCCACGGTGACCGTCGAACCGGGCGCCGACGGCGTCGAGAAAGACGCCGACGTTCCCGCGTTGTGTTACTACGACCGAGACGGGGACGGGAGCGACGAAATCGGACCGCGCAGCGAGTGCCGTACCTGTATGGTCGAGACTGAACGACACGGTCTGGTTCCGTCCTGTTCGTTCCCGGCCGAGGACGGACTGACGGTCGAGACCGACACACCCGACGCCGAGGAGAGTCGCAGCGTCAACCTCGACCTCGTGCTCTCGAACCACAACCTCCGGTGTACGACCTGTAACGGGAACGGTCGCTGTGAACTGCAAGACACAGCGATCAGCGAGGGCGTCGACCACCCGCGCTACGGCGTGTTCGACGACCGCGACGAGTACGAACCCATCGACGATACCTCGTCGTTCATCCAGATAGATCGCAACAAGTGTATCCTCTGCAACCGGTGCGTCGAAAGCTGCAACGACGTCCAGGTCGAGGGCGTCCTCCGCATGGAAGGACACGGCGAGGACACCCGCATCGGATTCCAGTCCGACGCCGAGACCATGGCCGACTCGGAGTGCGTCTCCTGTGGGCACTGTGCTACCGTCTGCCCGACCGGTGCACTCACCGAGAAAGGTATCGGCGGCGCCGGGACGCTTCCGCTACCCGGCTTCTCGCAGCGGAATTCCGTCGGCACGGTCATCGAGAGCGACGACGCAGAGACGCTGGACGACACGACCGCCCCGAACCGCTCGCCCGACCCCGGTGGCACCGTCGGTGTCGACGCGGACACGACCGCCGATTCGGGCGACGCGGCAGGTGTCGCTCGGTTCATGACCGGAGCGAAAAAGCGCGCAGCGGACCTCGCTAGCGAGTACGGCCGGAAGGCGATGCTGTTCGGCGAGCACACCGCCGAGAACGTCGCGACGAAAGCGCTGTCCGAAGGACGCCTCTTCGACGTCGCCGACGCCGTCAGCAGCCACCGACTCGACGACGTCGACACCGAAGAGACCACCTGCGGGTTCTGCGCGGTCGGCTGTCGCTTCGAGATGTGGGGCAAGGACGGCGACGCGCTCGGCGTCCAACCGGTCGCCGACCCCGACGCGGCACCCGCCAACAACTTCTCGACCTGCGTGAAGGGCAAGTTCGGTCACGAGTTCTCCAACAGTAATGAACGTCTCACGCAGCCTCTCGTTCGCAACGACGACGGCGAGTTCGAGACGGCGAGCTGGGACGCGGCCCTCGACTACGTCGCCGAGAACCTGAACCGGATACAGGACGAACACGGTGTCGACGCAGTCAGTTGCCTCGCCTCGTCGAAGGGGAGCAACGAAGAAGCCTACCTCGTCCAGAAGTTCGCCCGCCAAGTGCTGGGGACGAAGAACGTCGACAACTGCGCCCGCCTGTGTCACTCCTCGACCGTCGCCGCGCTCCAGCAGACGCTGGGCTACGGCGCGATGACCAACCGCATCAACGAAGACATCGGGGAGGCCGACGCCTACCTCATCACCGGGTCGAACACGACCGAATCGCATCCGGTTCTGGCGACCCGCATCAAACAGAACGTCCGCGACGGCGCCGATCTGGTGGTGTTCGACCCGCGCGAGGTCGGCATCGCCGAACACGCCGACCAGTACACCCGGACCGAGCCGGGTTACGACGTCGCCTGGATCAACGGCCTGATTCGATACGTCGTCGAACACGACCTCCACGACGAGGCGTTCATCGAGCGCAACACCAAGCGTTTCGAGGCGCTCAAAGAGAAGGTACAGCCGTACACGCCGGAAACGGTCCAAGAGCTAGCCGGCGTACCGGCGGACGAACTCCGCGCTGCTGCAGAGACGCTGGCCGAGGCGGAGAACGTCGTCTTTGGCTGGGCGATGGGGATGACCCAGTCCAGCCACGGTACCCAAAACGTCCTCGCGCTCGCGAATCTCGCGCTCACGCTTGGCCAGGTCGGTAAGCCGGGCGCCGGCCTCTCCCCGTTCCGCGGGCAGAACAACGTCCAGGGCGGTGGCGGCGACATGGGAACGCTCCCCGGAAGTCTGCCCGGCTACCAGGACCCGTCCGACGAAGAGGTCGGGGAGAAGTTCGCGGACGCGTGGGGCGAACGCCCGCCCGAAGAGCCCGGTCTCAAGGTCCCGGAGATGTTCAGCGAGGTCCACGAAGGCAACCTCCGAGGGATGTACGTCGTCGGCGAGAACCCCGCGCTCTCCGAACCTGACGTCCAGCACGCCGGGGAAGCCCTGCAGAAGTTGGATTTCCTCGTCGTTCAGGACATCTTCATGACCGAGACGGCGGAACACGCCGACGTGATACTTCCCGCAGCGACCTCGCCGGAGAAACACGGCACGTTCACCAACACGGAACGCCGCGTTCAGCGCGTTCGACCGACCGCCGACCCGCCGGGAAGCGCGCGCCAAGACTGGGAGATAACCCAGGAACTGGCGAGTCGCCTCGGGTACGACTGGGGCTACGACCACCCGCGGGAGGTCATGGACGAGATCGCTGATCTCGTCCCGATCTACGGCGGCGTGAGTTACGATCGGCTCGAAGAAGGCGAGGAGCACGGCCTTCAGTGGCCCTGCTGGGACGAGGACCACCCTGGAACGCCGTATCTCTACGACTACGAGGACGGGAACTTCAACTTCGACGACGGCCTCGCTCGCTTCGTCCCGGCGGACGGCGGCCGCCCCGGCGAGGTTCCCGACGAGAAGTACCCGCTCACGCTCACCTCCGGACGCGTCCTCTACCACTGGCACACTGGACAGCTCACGCGTCGCGTCGAAGGACTAATGGGCCACGTCGGCGAAAGCTTCGTCGAGATACATCCACGAACGGCCGACCGGCTCAGCGTCTCCGACGCCGAGTACGTCCGTGTCGAATCCCGACGGGGCGACATCGTCGTCAAAGCACAGGTGACCGACCGCGTCGGCGAGGGGACGCTGTTCATCCCGATGCACTTCGCCGCCGGCGCCGTCAACAAACTCACTCAGGAAACGTTCGACCCACAGGCGGGCATCCCCGAATTCAAGGTCTCCAGTGTCCGCGTCGAGTCAATCGGCCCTGAAACCGACGCCGACGTCCTCAAAACGCCCGACGTCGGAGGTAGCGACGACGGTCATCGACAGCGATAACGGGGGTAGTACCGCGGTTGTCTACCCTCGCTAGAGCATCACCGCGTGACGAACTCATCCTTCTTCCGCCCTCTCCCCCATCTTCGAAGTGTAACACCGGAAACGGACGTGCCACGAAATCCCGGTCCGATCGGAGGTGAGGAGGTAGTCGCCGGCGACGATGTACGAGCCACCAGGAGCCGTTTACTACAGATTGGCGTTAGCACCGAATCTTTTGAGTATACATTCGTAAAGAAGTATTTGTAAACCTATTTATTATTTGGTGTCGAGAACATTTCGACATGGAATCAGATATCCCAGACGGTCCGGGTGGGCTTCCGCTGGTCGGGAACATCGTCGACCTCGTACGCGGGCAGGGCGACTTCTACGAGGCCGTCGCCGAGGAATACGGCGACGTCGCCCGAATCACGCTCCCCGGTATCGGAGAGATGTTCCTGCTCAGCGACCCCGCTGCTATCGAGCAGGTGCTACTCGGCGAGAGCGAACAGTACACGAAGGCAGCGTTTTCACAGGACCAGTTGGGCGAACTCCTGGGCGACGGCCTCGTGCTAAGTAAAGGTGACCACTGGCAACGCCAACGCCAGATGATTCAGCCCGCGTTTTATCGCGAGCGGATCGGCGAGTACGCGGACGTGATGGTGCGTCGAACCGCGGAGTTGACCGACGAGTGGGAATCGGGCGGCACCTACGATATCGAAGACGAAATGAAGCAGCTGACGCTCCGCATCCTCGCAGACGCGATGTTCGGAACGGACATCGACTACGACGAGTGGGAGATTCGAGAGACAGTTCGCGCGCTCCAGGAACCCGGCAAGCCGCGCAAGCAACCGCTAGCCTACGTCGTGCCGAAGTGGGTCCCTATCCCGATGTGGCGACGGTACAAGGCGGGCATCGCACACATCGAAGACCTCATCGCTGAACTCATCGACCGGCGCCAGCACAGTGATGCGGGCCGCGAGGACTTGCTTTCCATGTTGCTGACAGCACGTGGCGAGGATGGAACAGGCATGAGCGACGAACAGATTCGAGACGAACTCATCACGTTTCTGTTCGCCGGCCACGAGACCACCGCGACGGCGCTGACGTTCACGTGGTATCTCCTCGGGAAGCATCCAGACGTCGAGCGGCGACTCGTCGCCGAACTCGACGACGTCCTCGGCGGCGATCAGCCGACGATGGCCGATCTGCCCGATCTCACGTACACGGAAGACGTCATCAGGGAAGCGATGCGGATGTACCCGCCGGTGCCGATGATTCCCCGAGAGACGACTACGAACGTCGAACTCGGCGGCTATCAGTTCCCCGAGGGAACGGTCGTGGTCCCCGCGCAGTGGACCGTCCATCACGACGAGACGTACTACGAGGAGCCCTGGGCGTTTCGGCCCGAACGCTGGACGGACGGCTTCAGCGACGACGTGCCGCGATTTGCGTACTTCCCGTTCGGCGGCGGTCCACGCCGGTGCATCGGCGAACAGTTCGCGATGATCGAGGCCCAACTCGTGCTCGCCACCATCGCCCAGCAGTACTCCCTGGACGTGGAGGCGTCCGACTCCCTCGATCTCTCCGTGAGCATCACGACACGGCCGATGGAGGACATACGAGTCACCCCGCATTCCCGATAGTGAAGACATCGTACAGATATCATATAGGTACAATACTACGGTAGATGTCAGGTACGGAACACGCTCCGATGGAGTCCCTCGCCGTATGCCGGAGGACGGTCCCTCGATCCGACGTATCCTCGAAGAACAGTATCTCGATACCCACTCGTCTCCGGGCGATATCGGTTACTGACTGTCCAAATGTCACGGAACCACCAGACCTATATAGACTGTTACTCACATTTGGTCTGAAGCGCTCTATGACTCGCCGGCTCGCGTGTCGTCCGGTGTTCGATCCGCTCGCGCCTCCCGCCGCGCGACGGGCCCGATAGCCGCAGCACTCGGGTTCGTTTCGCTACGTTCTGTAGCCGCAGTGTACCGGTCAACCACGCACGCACATGCCGCTATCCGTTGAGTCGCCGGCGCACAGTCGGGGCTCGCTCGACCTCGCATCGCCTCTCGAACAGCAGACGTATCGCTCGCGATCGCAACCACGGCTCGAATCGCGGTCAACGACCGCTGGAGGTGGTCGTCGATGACCACAGCTGACGCAGCCGGGGAAGAGCCATCGCTGTGGCTGAACTCCAATTTCCGACGGTTCTTCGCCGGGCAGTTCGTGACGAACGCTGGGGACAGTCTCTACACCGTCGCCGTCCTCTGGCTCGTGTTCGAACTCAGCGGCTCGACCGTCCTCACGGGAATCGCGAACGCGCTGTTGTTGCTCCCGTGGCTCTTGCAGATACTCGCCGGGCCGATCGTGGACCGACTCCCGCTCAAGCCCGTGCTCGTGGGATCGCAGGTCCTGCAGGGGGTCGTCGTTCTCGCGCTCCCACTCGCCGCAGTGACAGGGCGGCTGAGCGTCGGCGTCCTGCTCGCAGTAGTCCCGGTACTGACGTTGGCGACGCTGCTGATGGCCCCCATGCAGGTGACGCTCGTCCCTCGCATCGTGGCCGACAAACGGTTGTCGCGAGCTAATTCCGCGCTCGCAACCGTCACGCTCGGACTCGATATGGTGTTCGACGCGCTCGGCGGCGCGTTCATCGCCGTCTTCGGCGCAACGACGCTATTCCTGTTCGACTCGGTCACGTTCGCCGTCGCTGGCCTGCTGTTCGCCGGTATCGCCGTACCGACGTCCAGTGCTACGGACGGAAAGCCGGAGCGGACCGACGAGTCGGTGCTCGGCTCGTACGTCGCCGACCTACGGGCTGGGATCGACGTGCTCCGTGGGACCGTCTTCGTCGAACTGGTGTTCATGACGGCGGTTGCCAACTTTGCGACCGGCGTGACGCTCGCAATCCTACCGGCGTTCGGCGACGTGCTCGGCGGCCCCGCCGTCTACGGCCTGTTGCTCGGAGCGCTCGGTATCGGCCGACTCGTCGGGTCGCTCGTTGCGCCCTATCTCGAACACGTTGGGTACGGACGACTGGAACTCGTCGGCCACTCGTTGGCCGCGTGCTGCTGGCTCGCCGCAGTGTACACGCCGTCGACGGCGCTCACCGTCATCCTGTTCGGACTCGCTTGGGTGCCTGCGGGCATCAGCGGCGTACTCACGTCGACGCTGAACCAGACCGTGTTTCCGGCCGACCTCCTCGGTCGCGTGTCGTCCATCAAGGGTACTGCCTCGGGAGCCACACTGCCGCTCGGCTCGCTCGTCGGCGGCGTCGTCGCCGAGGTGCTGGGAACGACGACGACGATGGGGCTGGCCGCGTTCGGATTCGGGTTCACGGGGCTGTACATCCTCGTGCGCCCGCGGCTCCGGCAACTCCCCTCGGTCGCAGACGCCGACCCGGCGGCGTTCGACGTGACACCGTCATCCGGCCACAACGGGGGATAGCACGACTCGACGCCCCTACTCGCGCTGTTCCGACGCAGTAGCAATCCGGAATCGAGCGTTCACGAGGTATCTTGTATTCCCGTGCACCGCTCTCTGTACGCAGGCCGCTGCAACGCCAGTCGGCTGACAACCGCTGGAGACGACTATCCCGTGGTTCTGCTTCGAGAGGGCGTTGTTTCGACGCCGAACTTCGAACACAGCGTCACCCACGAACTACACTCCACGCAGGATGTCCACGTTCTGAAAGGGATGGTCGGTGAGACGGCCGAGCAGTTCGGTGTCTCTGGCCGGCACGATACGTGGAGTAGTGGTTCAGGATGGTCGCTGTCCACTCGAAAGGATATCATGATGATCAGGGTAGGAGGTAACGGACCGTATCCACCAGACGTGCACCGTGAACGGTGCGCGTGAGAGTTATATCGAAGGTAGTTGTAGTTCCTGCACCCGACAGGGCGATCTACCCGTGACATGCAGCAACTGCGGAGAGGGAGAGTACCTGGCCCAACAGTATCACGTTCACCTTTCTACGGGCCAGGTCGTCGAAATACAGCTCTGCGAAGGATGCCGCCGCAAATTCGTCACTGCCGACTGGGTCGAGTTCGTAGTTTAGCCGCTTTGCACCGATGGAGACGCAAGCGGTGTGAATCTACCCAAGAGCAATGCTCTGCGAGATACGCGCATACGATGTAGCAGTGTCTACGCAAACTTCTCAACTACGGATAGTAACCCGTACGAACTACAGATGATTCCTCCATCGGCCCGGTTCGGGATAGCGCTCCGATGCTGACTCAGTCCGACTCGGTCACCTCGATGATGTTCAACTCCTCGTCCATCGTCAACTGCGGTCAACAGGGGGAAGACCGGACGAGGCCGTCACTCCTCGGGAACGAACGCGTCAGCGTCCGTGACGTGGTCGGCGAGTGTCGCAAGGAATCGGGCAGCGTCAGCACCGTCGACGACGCGATGGTCGAAGCTGAGATCGAAACTCAGCTGTCGCCGGAATTCGACTCCACTCTCGCCTGGCCGCGCGCGTTCGCGTATCCGGTTCACGCCGAGAATCGCGATTTCGGGCGGATTGATGACGGGCGTGAACGAGTCGACGCCGAGAGTGCCGAGGTTGGTGACGGTGAACGTGCCACCGCGAAGATCACCCATCGTGTACTCGCCGGTCCGGACGGCCTCGGTGATTTGGCGGCGTTCGGTGGCCAGATCGGCGAGCGATTTCGCGCCGATATCGGCGAGGACGGGCGTCACCAGTCCGGCATCGATATCGACAGCGACGCCGACGTTCTGTTCTTCGTAGAGACGGTGGGTGCCGTCCTCGAACGTGGCGTTGAACCCCGGATGGTCGGTGAGCGTCTCGGAGAGCGCGCACAGCGTGAGGTCGAGCACGGAGACGTCGACGTCGAGTCGGTCTGCTGCCGTCTCGGTTGCACTCACGAGTGCTTCGGCGTCGACCCCGCGACGTACCGTGACGTGGACCGCATTCCGATAGCTCTCCTGTAGTCGGTCGGCGATGGTTTGCCGCATGGGGTCGAGCGACTGCTCCTCGCGGACGGTTCGCGTCGCCTCACCGGAACTAGCCGGCGTCGATTCGTCAGCGTCTGCGTCAGTGGGTGGCATCTGGTGTAGCGTGGTGTGGGTCTGGCAGTTGTTTCGTGAACAGTCGATACGCGGGTGTGTGCCGGTGTTAGTCGGGGTGGAGCCAGGCGAGCGTTTCTCCGCGTTCGAACTCGTCGTCTTCCCCGAGCACGATCTCGTCGACGGTGCCGCTCGCTGGTGCTGGCACGTCGACGCTCACCTTCTCCACCTGGTACTCACAGAGGTCGTCGCCGGCGTCGACGTGACTGCCCTCGCTCGCGAACCAGTTGACGACCACGCCTTCGTTCGCCTCGGCATCGTCAGGCCACACGTCCTCCGTGTTAACTTCGACCCGGTCGGACCCCGCACTCATGAGTCGGAAGTCACGGAACGGACGGCCGTTTCGATGTCCTCGACGCCCGGAATCACTTCGTTCTCGAGTGGCCGAGCGTAGGGCAGCGGGACGTCCGGGACTGCGACACGCTCGACCGCCTCGAGATCGTCCAGCGATTCCTCGGTGACGCTCGCGATGATTTCGCCGGTCACGCCGAACGACTGGTAGTCCTCGTCGACGACGACCAGCCGGCCGGTCTTGGCCACCGACTCGCGGACAGTGTCGGTGTCGAGCGGGACGAGCGTTCGGAGGTCGATGACCTCCACGTCGATATCGTCGTCTGCGAGCGACTCGGCGGCCTCGAGCGCTCGATGGACGTGGAGACCGAGCGTGACGACGGTGACGTCCGCGCCCTCGCGTTTGGTGTCGGCACTGCCGAACGGAATGGTGTAGTCGGTGTCGGGGATGGGCGTCTTCGGGCCGTCGGGGGCCGGCATCCAGCCGATTCCCATCAGGCGCTTGTGGAACATGTAGACGACGGGATCGTCGTCCCGGATGGCGTTGTGCATCAGCCCCTTCGCGTCGTACGCCGTCGACGGCACGACGACCTTCATTCCGGGCAGATGAGCGAAGGTGCCGTAGAGCGTCTGTGAGTGCTGGGCGGCGTCGTTGTACGTCCCGCCGACGGCCGTCGTCAGCACCATCGGCACGCTCACGCTCCCGCCGCTCATGTACGTGTTCTTGGCCATCTGGTTGTAGATCTGGTCCATGCCGACGCCGAAGAAGTCGACGAACATGAGCTCCGCAATCGGCCGCATTCCCTCCTGGGCAGCGCCAACGGCGGCGCCGATGTACGCCGTCTCGCTGATCGGAACGTCCATGATCCGGTCGTACCCGAACTCGTCGAGGAGACCGTCGGTACTGTCGAAGATACCGCCGTAGTCGGCGACGTCCTCACCCATGTAGAACACGTCGTCGTCGGCCCGCATCTCGTGGGCGATCGCCTCGACCATGGCGCGACTCATCGTCAGCGATCGCTCCGATTGTCTGGCCTCCTGTTCAGCCATTAATCGTCACCTCCCGTCTCCGCGACCGACGGCTCACTGTCCGTGACTCCCGACGGCGGGTTCGAGAACACGTCCTCGTGTGCGTCCGCCGGCTCGGGCTCGGGCTGGTCTTTCGCCCACGCGATCGCCTCCTCGACGCGGTCGTGGGCACGGTCTTGGATCTCGTCGATCGTGTCGTCGCCGATGTCGTGGCTGCGGAGTCTGTCGGCGAGTCGCTCGATCGAGTCGCGCTGCCGGGCGGCGGTTTTGTCCGTGTCGCTCCGATAGGTTTCCGGGTCACCCATGAAGTGGCCCATGCGGCGATGCACCTGCACCTCCATGAGCGTCGGCCCGTTCTGGTCGCGCGCACGGCCGACGGCCGCCTTCGCGGCATCGTGGATGGCGACCGCATCGTCGACGTCGACGCGAACGCCCGGCAGGTCGAATCCATCGGCGCGCTGGGAGCCGTTCGCCACGTCGGTGACGCGGTCTTTCGGCATGCTGATCGCCCAGTCGTTGTCTTCGATGACGAACACGACGGGCAGGTCGTGGACGCTCGCCAGGTTGAGCGATTCGAGGAACGCCCCCTGGCTGATCGCGCCCTCGCCGAGGAACGCGACGGCGACGCTGTCCGTGTTCCGTTTCTTCGCCGCGAGTCCGGCGCCGACTGCGGGCGGGCAGCCTTCCGCGATGATGCCGCTACACGCGAAGCCGGCGTCCGGGTCGAACAGATGCATGTGGCCGCCCTTCCCCTTGCTGAGGCCCGTTTCACGGCCGAAAATCTCCGCGGTCATGCGTTTCAGGTCGACGCCTTTCGCGATCGCGACGTGGTGTGGGCGATGCGGCGCCGTGACGGTGTCGTCGTCGCGCAGATGCTGGCAGACGCCGACGGCGGCCGCTTCATGGCCGGCGGCGAGATGGAGTTCGCCGGGAATCGGTCCGGCCGAGATATCGAACGCGGGTTGTTTGCCTTCGAGATACTCTTCCTGCAGGCGCTCTTCGTACCGGCGTGCCGTCACCATGTCCTCGTACATCGATTGCAGTACGTTACCTGATACCATGGATGCTCGTTCAAGTGACGCGGCGGACAAAGAAATAGCTAGGGGCGCTGAGAGCGGAGTTCAGAGAAGGTAGATTCGCCACCGGTAGCGATCACGCTTTCCCTCTCGCGAACACAGCGACGACCGCTCCCTGAACAAGCAGCAAGGTGCAGAATAGGGCCCGACATCCCTAGAAGAGAACGTCAGCCATCTGCGTGGCTGAAACGGCGACGACGATCGGACGGACTCTCACCGAGAGCGAGGTAACGAAGACCTTCGTTACAGACACGAACAAATTGGTTGTACTACCGAGTTATATCGGCGGGGAGTGCTCACGTTACGCCATGAGCTCACCACCGACCTGGAAGTCGTGGCCGAACCTATCTGGGACGCTATCCTAGAGCACCCAATCGTCGAAGGGCTGGGGGATGGGACACTCGACGAAGAGCCGTTCAAGTACTGGGTGAGGCAGGATTACGTCTATCTGGTCGACTACGCACGGGTGTTCGCCCACGGGGCGACGAAAGCTCCCGATCTCGACCGTATGGGCACGTTCGCCGAACTCCTCGATTCGACAATCAACACCGAGATGGACCTGCATCGCGAGTACGCGGCCGAGTTCGGCATCTCGGAGGCCGAGTTGGAGCGAACCGAACCGTCACCAACTACGAGAGGGTACACCGACTTCCTCGTTCGCGTCGCATCGACGAGGACGTTCGGCGACATTGTAGCTGCGCTTCTGCCCTGTATGTGGGGCTTCAACGAGACCGGAAAGCGACTTGCAGACCGAGGGGTGCCCGAAGACGACCGATACGCCACGTGGATCGAGATGTACGCGGGCGAGGAGTTCACGGAACTGACAACGTGGTGTTTAGATCTGATGGACGACGTTGCTGCGGACGAAAGCGAGGCCGAACGCGAGCGCTTTCGAGACCTGTTTCGGGCGTCGGCACGCTACGAGTATCGCTTCTGGGACGCCGCCTGGCGACAGGAGGAGTGGTCGATATGACCCAGAGTGAGAACGATGCGGGGGAGCGTCCCGGTCACCTTCGGGAGTATACTGAAACAAGCGAATCATCCCGTTTACTGACTGGCTCCGTGAGCGCGCGAAACCAGCCTGGACAGATGCGACGACGCATCGTTTCACACAGGAACTTAGCACCGGAGAACTCGACGACGAGGAATGGCCGGTGACGTCGACTCTGAAGAAAGAACCGGTCTTACGTACAACTGCTAAACGCTCGTTAGTACGCCATGCTAACGTGTGTACGATGCGTCGTCTGAACGCGATGTAAACCAAGGCAGAGTTGTTCACCCATATAGGATAATAATTTTTATATATTGTGGCCGAACCGTTCTAAGGGATGGCACGGGGTGACGCTCGAGACGGGCAATCGCAGGGGAATGAGCGACGGTTCTCCGAAGTGCTCTCGCGGCTAAAATCGACTGGCGCTGCTTTGCTCGTCGTTGGCGACCTCCCGCATCGCTTGCATGCACGAGCATGCCGACAGATGCTCGGCAGTACAGCACACGCAACGCGTCGCCGTCTTTTTGTTTCGACGACAACCGGCCCGTCGACGGGCGCATTCGAACACTCCACGTTGCCGGCCGACGAATCCAAGACCCAACTCATCCGCTACGAGACGACTCATCGAAGTACGGCAGCCAGCCGGCCTGCAGGCGATATCTCGCTCTCAACGACCGTGCTCGACGGCAGCCTCGGCGAACTCGGCATCGAGATCTCGCGAGCGATCGAACGCTTCAACAATACAGCTAACGGATTAGACGCGGCCGAACTCCGACTGTGTTTCGACTCGCTCACACCCCTTCTCGACCGTGACCGGGAGATGCTCTTCCAGTTCCTTCACGTCCTGATTGGCCGTGTGAAGTCAGTCAACGGGATGAGTCATTTCCATCTGCCGCGCTCGCGAACCACCGAGGCCGTAGCCATGCTCGAGTCGTTGTTCGATGCGATTGTTGAACTCCGACTCCAGGATGAGATGCTTCAGCAGCGCTGGCATTTCCCGGACGAGGATTGGACGACGCGGTGGTTGTCTCCCTCTGACCCTTCGTAGTAACAGCCCCATTCATGAAACATCTATTAGTTATTCATGCCGATACTTTTTTCTTGTAGCGTTGCCACTTCGACAGTACTGTGACTGAATTCGATGCGGACTCCGCATTCACGGACCGGGCGCAAGCCGGGTCTCTCGCGTTTGTTCCGCTCGAATCCCCCACCGGGCTCGAAATCATCGACCCCATCGAACGCCACCGCTTCTCCCTACATACGTCGACTGACGGTCCGCCGTCACGAAGGGCATGTGACCCTGACCGGTTCCGTTTCCCCGTCGACACCGCAACCCAGATTCGAACGGCATCGATTACGCTACCGACCGCTGTTGGTGTCTACGCACACACCGCCATAGACGGCATGGTTGCGAGCGTTGAACCGTCCGGCCAGACAGCGCTTCCACGCGATACGTACCATCTAGAGATCGCCGGCCCAGTAAAGACGTACCTCAAAACTGAGAGCGCTGTCACGATTAAATCCGACACCGAAACAACCGAGATTACGTTCGGCGACACGACCGACGTGCTCGTCGGCGCTCGGTCGCACCACGAACATCCAGCAGCCACGATCACGACGACGAGCGACCCGGAAGACATGATGGCCGCCATCTCGACGTTCGGATCGGCACTCAAAACCACCAGTCCCGAACGGTCGTACCCCACGCTCCGTGGTCATCCGCCAACAGTCGAACTCGGTGACCAGCTCTCGATACCAGACCACATCGGACGACCGAAGACTGGCGTCGAACTCGTCCTTCCACCGGAGTACCGATACCTGTACGTCGCAGCGTCACTCGCGTACTACCTCGGCGCCAACATCGTTTCGGGTAGCCGACCGCTCCTCCGGACGACGACCGGGTTCGAGTACCCATTGGGAGAAGGCCACGACTTCGACACCCACGTTGAACGCGTCCTCAAACACGTGTTCACGCTTGACTGCCTAACTCGGACGGAGGGCTATTATTCGGTGCCGCTCGCCGAATACGAGTCCGTCGAACAGCAGGTCGACATCGATTTCGCCCACCTCTACGACCAGCCGCTGACAGAACAGCTCCGCCACTACCTACAGATTCCGTTTGACGCGATTGAGCCGGTAGTGCCGACGTGGCAACTTACGAGCCATGTTACCCTCACTCCAGATAGCGTTGAGATGCTTCCATTCTTGGTGGACGATTTGGCGGTTGTCCAGGCTCCACAGGCCGACGACATTCCGCAATCGGCGGTACAGACGGAAGCTGTAGAGGACTATTTCCGCACCGATGAGTTTACACGTAGTACGTCATCCCGGTCCTCGAAAAACGCCGCGTCGTACGTTCAATTAGATACGACCGATTCCCTGTATCAGGCATGGGGTGGTGAAGACACCCCGGTCGGCGCAAATAAACTCCTCGCGACAGCCTTCGAGAATCGTCTCGACAGGGAGCCGACGATCGGAGACATCGACATTACTGTCGTCTGTAATGACGCTAATATGGCGGACGAACAGGACGCTATCGATACAATCTATGGGTCGCGAGACGGGCTGCCGTTCTCTGTCCAGACTCATCGTGATCTTTCAAAGCAAGAACTCGCGTCAGTGCTGTCGACAGAGACGGACTTCTTCCATTACATCGGTCACATCGACGAGAGTGGCTTCCTATGTACGGACGGTGTGTTGGACGTGGGGACACTCGACTCAGTGGCTCTCGATGCGTTCTTCCTGAACGCATGCCAGTCCTATTCGCAGGGCTGTCACCTGATTGAGGCTGGTGCGATCGGGGGAGTGGTCACGCTGAGCGACGTGGTCAACAGTGGTGCTGTCCGTATCGGACGGACGATGGCTCGTCTACTTAACAGCGGTTTTCCGTTAGAAGCCGCGCTGGAAATCGCACAGGAGGAAAGCATCATCGGTGGTCAGTACCTCGTCGTCGGTGACGGCAGTCTTCACGTGACACAGTCAGCAGGCTCCGTTCCCAATGTGGTGACGATTGACTCAGTTGAGGACTCGATTATAATCAGTATGAGCACTTATCCAACTGATAGACACGAGCTGGGCAGTGTCGTAATGCCTAAAATCGACTCTGTTGAGACCTATGCGCTCAGCTCGAGTATGATTGAAGATATAGACGCTACTATGAGCGAACTTAAAGCGTTTCTCGAACTGAATGAAGTACCAGTTCGGTTTAACGGCGAGCTTCGGTGGAGTAGCAACGTTGTAACTGAACTCAATTAAGGGCCTGAGTGCGCAATTACATTGCCGGCTGCGTTGCCGGCCTGCGCGAGCAGCAGACACATCGTGAAGATGACGCCCATTTTTCGTGGATTCGATGCAACGTAGTCGACGACCGTTTTGTCGGACATGACGATTATATTTTCAGGGAATAATAATATAAAAATATCTTAATATATGTTTCATAAGTTCAGTGTGTTTTACTAGTAGTATAATATAATAAGCCCGATGCATCCGTGCCAAATTAAACGAACGGCTCTCCTAGCCCAAGAGAGGCCACTCCTTACGGGAAAACGAACATACGTAGCAAACTCGAAGTGAGCCACCACTGTGGTGCAGTTCCTTAGACAAAGGGTCTATTGGTCGATTAACTATAAGTTCGTGCAAACAAATACAACTATCAGATGAATGCTCGTGCGCAGGGACGGGAGGGTGATAGCACGAACGTTCTCGTTCGTACGCCGGCGATAGCCACTGACGGCGACACCAACGTATTAGAGTTCCTCACGGCTACGCCCCCGGAGAAGACGAACGTCCTCATCATCTCGTACGTCCGGTCAGCTGATGAATGGACGCGATCATGGCTCGACCACGCCGGTGAGCATCCAGCCAACCTTGGCATTGTCCAGGTTGGTGAAACGATGCGATCGGTAGCGAGATCACAGGCGTCTTCGTCGACGGCACCGACACCGAACGTGCTTGCGACCGTGGGAAATCCGAGTAATCTCACGGAACTCGGCATCACGATTAGCGAGTATCTCACCGATTGGGACGATAACCCATACGAGACGTCGATCTGCTTCGATTCGTTGACCGCTCTGCTCCAGTACACCGACAGCGTCCGGACCGCGTTCCGATTTCTGCACACGCTCGTCGGTCGCGTTCAGACTGCACACGCCCGTGCCTGCTACAAGATTATTCCTCAGGCACACGACCAGCAAACGGTAGCAACACTTCGGGGCCTCTTCGATACGGTCATCGAATACGAGGAGTAGACTACCCACCCTGCTCGCTCACGGTACGCCACTCACTTTGGTGGGAGGAGCATTCAGGTAGACTCCATTCTGTCTGGGGCAGGAACGACCAGAGAGTGTGCACGGCGTGATACTTATTCGTTCTGAATTCCTGAACCAGACGGTATATTGATAAAACGAACATATTGTTACTTTCAGTTTCTGCTAGAAAGTCATTTAATTACGCTACTGTTGTATCTTATCGAATGTGGGGCGACAAGACTGGAACGAAACGGCGTGACGTTCTGAAACTGCTCGGCAGCTCCGCTGCCGGAATTACGGCAGGGACGGGAACGGGAACAGCCACAAGTTGTAGTTCAACGGCGACCTCGACATCGCTCAGTTGCGGTACCTGGTACAGTGGCACGGTCAACAGCGTCACCGATGGCGATACAGCAGAGATAACGGTCGACCAGGACGGGAAGTGCTACGAAGTCCGTTTTCTCGGTATCGACACCCCTGAAACGTCCGGGAACACCGAGTACGAGAAAACCCAAGAATGGGAGTTCATCGAAGACCCGAACCACCTCGAAACCTGGGGTAATAACGCATCGGACTGGGCCAAAAGCGAACTCGAAGGTGCGACCGTCGAAATTCAACTGGACTGCGAAGCCGACAAGATGGACCCGTTCGACCGCCTCCTCGCCTTCGTCAAATACGACCAAGACGGCGACGGGACCAGAGAAACCGTCTACAACGAGTCCGCCGTCCAGAAAGGGTACGCGCGTACCTATGCCGCGAGTATGAGCGAAACGGACGAGTACGTCACTGCCGAAGCAACTGCGCGGGGTAACGGAACCAGAGTCTGGCAACAATCCGACGGGACGGCCTCCGAGGTGAAGGACGATGCCGTCGCCAAAACGTTCCACCCCCACACCTCCAGTATCAAACTCGGTGATGGCAGTCAACTCCCCGACTCGCGGGCACCGCTGTGGGCCGAGTCAGAAGCGGTCCAAGACAACACCACGTCGAGCACGGTCGACTACAGTAGCGGCGACATCCCCCTGGTCGGCGTCGATGACTCCACCAACATCGCGCTGTTCGGTGGCCTCTCTATCAATGAGGACCACGAGTCGGATACCGCCACATTGGAGCACTTCGTGTTCACCACGAACCTCATCGACGCTTTGACGTCCAGTTCCCGATCGGGGCACGTACTCATCGACGGGGGACATCACACGTTCGGCCCCACCCATGCACTCTCTTGTGAGGACGTCGCATACTATCAGCGATACCTGGAGGGCCAGGACCTCCAGTGTCACCCGATTCATACGTACGGTGACTCGACCGGGTTTGCGCTCGCTGATGCCAGAGCACTCATCGTCACCGGCGGGAACGACGCGTGGACAGCCTCCGAAGTCGATCACCTCACCACCTTCATCTCGAACGGTGGCGCCGTCATCCTGATGGGAAGCCATGCAGCGACCGCTACTCAACGCGAGAATCTCGATGCGCTCGCCAACGACCTCGGAACGGACCTCCGCCTCAACGATGACGACGTTCACGACAGCACGAACAACGCCGGCAACGAGGACAAACTCACCACGACGAACTTCAACACGGCTGACTTCTCACTCTGGACCGCCTACTCCGGGCGTTCACCGGCCGTCGATAGCGTCACAGTGTCCGAAGTCGAAACGAGCGACGCGGACGCCGAATTCGACGTCGACTGGACCGTCTCCGATCCGAACGACGACCTCTCGTCGCTCGACCTCTCGTTGAGCGACGACACGGACGGCGAATCTGAGGACGCCGCAACTGTCTCGGTCAGTGGCGGGTCGGCCTCCGGCACCACTCGACTTATCGCGCCGGGCGACGATGGAGCAGGCCACACCTACACCGTCGAAGCGACGGTCACCGACTCGGCCGGGAACACCGACACAGCGTCAGCAGCGACGACTGAATCGGACGGCAGTGCGACGCTCACGTTCGATGTCATCCATCCTGACGGCGACAACTACAACGAGGAATACGTCGACATCACGAACGCAGGGACCAGTAGCGTCGATGTGTCGGGCTACACCGTCGAGGACTCGGCGGGCCACACATACACCTTCCCGAGCGGATTCTCCCTCGATGCAGGTGCGACCGTCCGACTCCACAGCGGTGACGGGACCGATTCGAGCACCGACCTGTACTGGAATAACGGCTGGACCTGGAACAACGGTGGAGACACGGCGTACCTGTTCGACGATAACGGGTCCGACGTTGCAAAGCGGTCCTACACCGGCGATGTCGACATCCGAGTCGGAACGATTCAGGCAGATGGCGATGGGACACTGAACGACGAATGGGTCGAATTCGAGAACCATGCCGACAGTGCCCCAGACATGGACGGGTTCCACGTCGAAGACGAGGCGGGCCACGAGTACTGGTTTACTGACGACTACACGATTACGGCGGATGGGACGTGTCGACTGCACACTGGCGACGGAACCAGCGACGGCCAAGATGGGGACGTGTACTGGGGGTCAAGCACCATGATTTGGAACAACAGTGGAGACACAGTCTCCCTCTACGACGAAGCCGGCGACCTCCACGATTCGAAGACCTACTGACGAGGCCCGTCTGTCGGGTCCCTTCAGCGTCTCATTAAGTGGTCCAGCACAGCGTGTCAGTGCTGGTCGGGGATCACAGCAGAACGATCGACAGTACTAGTTCCAAACCACCCGTGAACTTATCCATTACCCTCGCTGAGCATATGTATGAGTGTCGTTGGCGACTTCAGCATCCCTGCCGATGCATTCGCGTTAGAAGCAGCTCTGTCGACGGCCCCTGCGATGACAGTCGAGGCAGACCGTTTGGCGTCGCATAGCCCGAAGGAGGTGTTTCCGTTTCTCTGGGCGACAGGTGGTGATTTCGACCGCTTCTCGTACGCGCTAAACGCCGACTCGACGGTCACCGCAGCCAACATCGTGGAGGAGACAGACAACGAAGCGCTGTACCGGCTCGAATGGAGCGAGGCCTTTTGCGACCTCGTTCACGATATGATCGACCATCACGCGGCGATCGTGCAGGCGTCGGCACATGGCGACCAGTGGAATCTTCGAATACGGTTTGCCGAGGAGGAGATGGTGTCGTCTTTCCAGAGCCACTTCCAAGAAACAGGGCACACGTTCGAGGTCAATCACCTCTCTTACCCATCTGCCCCCCGGCAACGCGAGTTCGGCTTGACAGAAGCACAGTACGAGGCGCTCGTTACAGCCGTCCAAGCAGGATACTTTACCATCCCGCGAACCGCCTCCGTAGACGATATCGGTGAGACGTTGGGTATCTCGGCCAACGCTGTTTCACAGCGGATTCGGCGCGGGTGTGAAACGCTAATCCAGTCTGCGTTGACGCTTCCCGACACCGACACGGAGTAGTCCCGATAGAGCCGTCGGGTACTTTAACAGCGTTATGAGTGAAACCGTTGGCTGATTCACACTCAGGCCTTCTACGTTACCGATGACAACAAAGAGGTGGTCAACAGATGAGTGAACTCGATTCTACACCGCTGGGCAGCGTCGACAGGACCCCTGACGACCTCTTCGATATCTTGTCGAACCAACACCGCCGGTACGTCCTGTCGTACCTCCGCGACGCAGACGACGATGTGTCGGAGCTGGCCGAACTCGCGGATTGGGTGACGACGCAGGAACCCGGCTACACGGGTGACCAACGTGAGGCCGTGGCGATTGGGTTACACCACACTCATCTCCCGAAATTAGCTGACTACGGACCCTTTGACTACGATGCTCGGCGCACGACAATCCGCTACCACGGCGGGCCAGAACTCGACCGGATGGTTGCTCTCATAGATGAACCGGAGGGCGACCACACGTAACTGCTATCTGGACCGAAGAGACTGCCAACTGTGGGGAGAGACGGTATCATGCTGACCAGTCGTTAGCCCACAACCTGAGACCATCGGAACCATCGTTCCTGATACCGCCGTCGATAGTGCTTTTCTTGACGTACACGTGATCGCCGCCCTCCTCGAGAAGAACACCTTCCCGTCCGTTAACAGAGTCAGCGTAATGCCGCTCTATCACCGTCTCGTCGCCGTAGTTGATGATCGGATACCCACCACTGATACATCGCCCCTGGTAAATCAGACAGTCGTTTGCGTGGATCTCGATGGCCCGACGGCGGTCTGACCCCGTCTGGTTGATGTAGTTCCAGCGGAACTCGCAATCGTCTCTATCAGTTCGAACGGCTGCTCGTGCACTTTCGTGACCACCCCACCCAACGAACCTGTTCCCTACTGTCTTCACTTGGTTCGCACCGTCCCTGATCCAGAGGTTATACCCTCCCGACCCGTTATGCCTGAAGACGTTGTCGAGGACACGCGCTCGCTTTGTATCGCCGCTGATTCGAAGACCGTGGACGACATCGCTACCGCCTGTCCGAATTTCGCTATCTTCGAGGAGGAACGCACCGACGTCAAACGTCTTGACAGCGGCACCGTTTGGATCAGGCGCTCGAATGTTGCATCGCTTGACGCGAATGTAATTGCTGTTCTCCGCCCTGATAGCGTGCTGTTTCCCCCACCCGCGACCGTCGTTCACGACGATCTCCGCGTCTCGGACAACGCTGTTCTGGCCACCGATACGAACGCTGGCAGTCTGGCTGTTTCTGTAGGTGCCACCATCGACGATGATCTGCCCTGAACCGTTAGCAGCGTACAACCCATTGTCCGGGAAGTCCCCGAGTTCACAGTCCTCGAAGAGCATCCTGCCCGTATTAGAGTTCGAGAGAATCCCCGTTGGACCGCGCCAGAGCCGGTCCGCCGGTGAGTTCGACGTCCACGTCGCCCCATCAGGCGCGGTAAAATTCCGCACGCGCCCGCTTCCAGCAGGGTCCGTCATCACGAACCGTCCAGGCCCCCACGCGCCACTGTCATGACGACCCTGAACGTGAACGTTATCGACGAACATATCGTCACTAATAGCTGCATCGAGCACTCGAACACCGGTGTCGTCGGCAGTCATATCGACGTGGATGTTCTTGAAGAGAAGCTCACGACCAGGGCTGTAAGAAATACCGAGCCGGAACAGCTTGTGATTCCAATCGCCGCCACCGTCGAAATCGTGGTAGTCATCGGGAACGAGCGTGACGTCCCATTTTCCGATGATACCGAAGTTATCGAAACCAGTGAACCGGAACTGACGATTCATCCGATAGCGTCCCGGTGGGAACACCAGTATCGTGTCGTCGCCGGCGTACTCCTCCAATTGAGGGTTGATAGGCTCGTTTCCGTTTGGATCTGCCCCCGCGTCATCAACCATGTTCACGACGGTTCCATAGTCGTCGAGATGGGGGCTCGACCACTCGGCGCTCGCTTTACCGGTTATACCACGTGAAGCGGCACCGCACAGCCCGGCGGCACTGATCCCCTTGAGGAATGTCCGCCTCGACTGGCTGGTTCGATCGTTACCATCCGTTGGTATGTGTTCAGTTTGTTCTTTCATGTCGGCAGTTCGGCACTCAAAACCACTCGGAGTTTTCCCGACCGTACGTCACTCACAGGAACCCCTCCGTGAAGTGGCTTACATAAACCCGTACTGGATAATTACGAATTAGATTCCGGCTTTAATCAGACGTCGTTTAAATACTGGCTGTTGACCGCAACGAACGTGTTGGCGGCAGTGACTACCAAGACCTCGTCTCGGACGACTCTCGCTCGGTCGCAGTCGAGTGCCCGTAACAAGGGACGTCCCCGCTTCAACGAGCGAGCCCCAGCGAGCGAGTAGGCGGGGTGTTTCACCACGCCGTTCGTATCACTCTCCGTGAGTTTCGTGACACCGAAATTCCACCAAAGGGACATCGATAAATAGTTTGTTTAGATTATAGTGTAGATCATACAACACTCTTATACACAACAGGGACTAAGGGAGTATAGCGAATGACCGCAGCAACCGCCAATACGCAGTTTGACTGTACAGATGGCTCCCGTGTAAGCGTAGCCGTGGTTGAATCACTCGAACAATACAGTGGCATCGACCCTCACGACAGCGAGTTCAGGCTCTACGATGTTATCGACCCTGACGCGCTCGATAATCTCTTCAACTGCCAACAAACCAGGGGTCTCTCCGTCGACTTCGACGTCGACGACGTCACTGTCTCCATCTCGCAGACCAACGACGACATCCGGATCGAAGTCACTGACATTCACGAATAGACGCCGTCAACTGCCGTTCACGCTGCACATTCAGGGACGCTAGCAACGCCTTCTGCACGTCCGTGCTGTCGTCCGGGTAGAGTCGTGCGGAACCGCCAATGTCGCGTCGAACGTTGGTAGGAGAGACGACCGTCTCTCGGGAGATACCACGCATCGATGTCCCCACCGTTTCGTTCTCCCTCGACCTAGCTGTACATATACGAAAAGGTCTTACCCTAATTTGTGTATAGTTATCTATTGCCATGGTGGGGGAAGATAAAGACACGAACACGATCGAGCGGAGAGCTCTTTTGAAGGCAGTCGGTGCAGGGTCCGCGGTGGGCCTCGCCGGAGTACCTGGCTACGTCGGGGCGAGACAGCAGGACTTCCCGAGTAGCGACATCGAGATGATAGTTCCGTGGGCCGCGGGCGGTGGCACCGACCGGACCGGCCGGCGACTCGCGTCACTGGCCGAGAACTACATGGATACCTCGTTCTTCGTCTCGAACGTAACCGGCGGAAGCGGGAGTGCTGGCTTCAGGCGGGCGGCGAACGCCGAACCGGACGGCCACACCGTCGGGGTGTTAACGGTCGAGATATGCACTATCTCCCACCTCGGTATCGCCGACCTCACGCCCGATGCGTTCGCCCCGGTCATGCAGTACAACTTCGACCCGGCGTCGCTGACCGTCCATCAGAACGCGCCGTACAGCACCATCGAGGAGTTCGTCTCCTACGCCGAGAACAACCCCGGCGAGATTCGCATCTCCAACTCGGGTATCGGAGCGATCTGGCACCTCTCGGCCGCCCAGTTCGCACAGGAGGTTGGCATCGAGGTCGAACACATCGGCTACGACGGCGGCGCGCCAGCGACGCAGGCGGTCGTCAACGGCGAGGTCGAGGCGACGACTGCCAGTCCGGCAGAGGTCGCCCCGCAGGTTCAGGACGGCCCGCTCAACATGCTAGCGGTCTTCGGCGAGGAGCGAAGCGACCTGTTCCCCGACGTACCGACGCTTCAGGAGCGAGACATCGACGTGACCATCGGCGCGTGGCGCGGTCTGGGCGTCCCCGCTGGAACGCCGGACGAGCGGGTGCAGGCACTCCACGACGCGTACAGGTCGGTCTACGAGTCCGACGAGTTCCAGAACTTCATGAACCAGAACGGGTTCGGGTTGGTCTACCGCGGTCCGCAGGAGTACGGCGAGTTCATGCAGAGCGAACTCGACCGGTTCGCCGGCATCGTCAACCAGCTCGGCCTCGGGCCCGGCGGGGACGACGCGACGACGACGACGACCACGTCGTAACTCGCCCGTCGGCGGCGGGACGAACCACTCACAATGTCTCTTCGGATACGACACACAGACAAGGTGGCAGCGGTACTGTTAGTCGGCCTCGCGGTCGGGGTCTTCGTCGCCAGTCGGGACTTCCCGAGCGGGTTCGGCGACTCACCCGGCGCGGCGTTCTTCCCGCGGCTCATCGTCTCGATAATCGCGCTCCTCGCGGGCGTCCTCTTCGTCTGGAGTGTCGTGTCGAGCGAGAACCGAACGTACGACGTTTCCGCGACCGACGCGCGACGGTTCGTGGTTCCGGTCGCGCTCCTCGTGGTGTACGTCGCGCTGATGCCGATTCTCGGGTTCGTCATCGACACGGTGGCGTTCCTGGTCGTGTTGACGCTCTACTCCGGAGTCGAGAGCTACTGGCGGTCGGGAGCACTCGCCGTCGGCCTCAGTCTCGCGCTCCACTACACGTTCGGCGAGTTCCTGCACATCCCGCTCCCGGAGGGAAGTCTCGTGTCGGTAGCCAGATGGCTCCCGCCGCTCCCGCTAGCGGGGGTCGTGTAGATGAGCCTCGTCGGACACCTGCTTCAGGGTGCCTCGCTCGTCTTCCAACCGTTCGCGCTGACCCTCATCGTTGCCGGAGTCCTCATCGGGATGACGATGGGTTCGCTTCCCGGCATGACCGCGACGATGACCGTCGCGGTGTTGGTCTCGTTCACGTTCGGGATGGAACCGGCCGAGGGGATGATGCTCCTGCTGGGCATCTACGGCGGGGCGCTCTACGCGGGTTCGATACCCGCCATCCTCATCAGGACGCCGGGCACGCCGAGCGCAGCCGCCACCGTCTTCGACGGCTTCCCGCTGGCCGAACGCGGGTTCGCGGGCCGTGCCATAGCCGTCGCCACCGTCGCGTCGTTCGTCGGGGGCGTGGTCAGCGTCGTCCTGCTGACCCTGCTGGCCCCCCAGATTGCCTCGGTCGCCATCCAGTTCGGTTCCGCCGAGTTCTTCGCGCTGGCGGTGTTCGGGCTGACCATCATCGCCAGCGTCAGCGGCGATTCGCTCGTCAAGGGGCTCATATCGGGGCTGCTCGGGATGCTCCTGGCGACCGTCGGACTCGACCCGGTCCTCGCGTACCCCCGGTTCTCGTTCGGATTCGAGCCGCTGACCTCGGGGATCCAGTTCATCGCGGTGATGATAGGTCTGTTCGGTATCGGCGAGGGTCTGCTCCGATACCAGCGCGGTATCGGTAGTGAAGAGGTCTCGCAGGAGTTGACGAACGTGATTCCCGACTGGGATGACCTCGCAGCCATCCGAAATGTCACCATCGGATCCAGCGTCGCGGGCGCGTTCATCGGTGCGATTCCGGGAGCGGGCGGCGACATCGCCTCGTTCGTGACGTACAACGAGGCGAAACGGTGGCTCGGTGATGCGAAGTCGTCGTTCGGCGACGGCGACATCCGCGGGGTCGCGGCGGCCGAGTCGGGGAACAACGCCAGCACGGGCGGCGCGCTGATTCCGACGCTGACGCTAGGCATCCCCGGCGACTCCGTGACCGCTATCCTCATCGGCGCGCTGATGGTCCACGGAATCCGTCCCGGCCCGGGCCTGTTTCAGGACGAACCCGCGCTGGTCTACGCCATCTTCGTCGGTTTCTTCATGGTCTACGTCGTCATCCTCGTCCTCGGTCTCGTCGGCGCACGCTACTGGGCACGGCTCATCGACTTCCCCGCGAGATACCTCTGGCCCGCCATACTCGTGCTTTCGATAATCGGGTCGCTCGCGCTCCGCGGGAACCTGCTCGACATGTGGGTGGCCCTCGGTGCGGGCGTTCTCGGCTACGTGATGCGAATCGAAGACTACCCGCTCGCTCCCATGGTGCTCGGCCTCATTCTCGGCCCGATAGCCGAGGTGAACCTGCGTCGCTCCCTCAAACTCTCTGGCGGGTCGCTCGACATCTTCTACTCGGAACCGCTCACGCTCGGGATACTGATTCTCGCCGTCGCGTCGCTGCTCTTCCCGTTCGTGCAAGCGTGGCGGCAACGAAGAGTAGAATCTCCCTGACGACTCGGCCGCGGAAGACCGCTCTACTCTTCGTCCCCCTCGGCGTTCCAGATCTCGTTCAGTTGGTTGAGGAGTTCGTCCTGCGACCGTCCGGGTCGAAGGCGCTGCCAGATCAAGCCTTCCTGCTCGAGAGCTTCAACAGGTTGCTGATTCGTCCTGTGCCAGCGGAACGCTCGTCGTCTCCCAGGGACCGGCGAGAATTGTCACCATGTGAACAGGACCATCAGCAGCACGTCAACCGGACGCGTTTCACCGCGGCGGCTCACCTCGCAGAAGAGCGACGCTCTACGTGACCGACCGTCGCGTCCGGATCGATCTCCGCGACGACCGTCTCGCCGTCGTGCTCGAATCGCATTTCGAGTCGGAGCGGGTCCTCCGAGAGGATGGCCGCATCGAACGCGTCCATCTCCCCCCAGACCTGCGAACCGTGGCGGGCCGAGACGTCGAACCCGTGTTCGGCGAAGAATCCCTTGACCACGGGGTGGAACGTCGCGAGCGTCGCACCGGATACCTCGGCGACGCCGCCGCAGCGGCGACACTCGAACTCGGCGTGCGACGGCTGCGGGTCGTCCTCGGTGCCTCCGGGAGGGCTGGCGAGTTCTCCGTCCAGTCGTCCCGCACAGATGGAACAGAACCCGTCGGTGATTCGGGTCATGAGCTGGTGCCACCAGCGGGCGAACGCGTGTGGCAACTCCTCGCGGTCGAACTGGTCGAGGCTGCCGGCCGGGAAGGAGAACCTGGCTCCCTTCTCGCAGTCGGTACAGCGGAAGTCCGCTTTCTCGTCGTCGTAGCTGACGACCATCTCGCCGCCACAGAGCAGACAGTCCCACCCGACCGAGATGGGGTCGACGGTCGCGTTCGTCGTGTAGGTGCCCGCGTACATCGCTCCGACGACCTGCTTGCCGGCGTGGGTCAGCTCGTAACCGTCGGATTCGCGGACGAACGCCCCCACCAGTTTACCGAGGTGGTAGTTGAAGTTCCCGCTGTCCGCGACGTCGACGCGCTCGTACAGCTCGGAGAACGCGAGCGCCTCGTTCGGGGTTTCGCCGAGCGCTCTGAGTATCTCGACGCGCACCCCGCTGGAGAGCAACTCGAAGACCTCGACCGGCGACTGTTTTTCGACGACCACGGCCGGGTCGTCGTCGGGAGCCCCGTCGGACATGCGTTCGTCATCGCCGTCGAACGCCATTTCGCTTGCGATGCGCTCCGACCCGAGCAGGCGAGCATTGGCGCACCCACCTATTGTCATGCTCCCAACAGTAACCGGCTGCTGATTACACTTATGCAACGTCGCTCCCGCAATCGAATACGATGGCAGACACGTACGCCGTTCGAACCGGTTCGAGCGGCGACCGACGACGGGACGTACCGCGACGGGTGTAGGACGAAGCCGCTACCCCGACGAGAATTTCCGACGCGAATCCGACACAGCTCGCTCCATGCAAACGCCACAGACGTCGATCAACTATCTCCTGCATCGGTTCGCCAGACGACGCTGGGGGAGGTTCGCCGAGGGGCTCTGCTTTCTCCTCCTCGCACTGTTCCTCCAGCGCATCCCCGCCCTCTTCATCGGGGTCGCCCTCGACGCGCTCCTCCTGGAGAGCCGGGCGTTCACGTTGCCACTGCTCCCCGCCGGCTGGATTCCGACGACGACGAACGGACAGGCCCTCCTGACGGTCGGCGTGCTCGGAGCCGCGATCGTCGCCGAGAGCGCGTCGAAGTGGTACGGTCAACTCGTCTACGAGGAGGCGGCCCTCCGGACGCTCCACGAGATACGGACCACCACCTACGACACCGCCACGTCGCTCTCGATGCGCTTCCACGACACCAGCGAGGGTGGCGACATGCTGAGTGTCCTGAACGACGACGTCGACAACCTCGGCGACCTCTTCGACGGCGCACGCGACGGCGTCCTCTACGGCGGTGACATCCTCAGCGCGTTCGCCTTCATGCTCCTGCTGAACTGGAACCTCGCGCTCATCGTCGCCGCATTACCGCTGCTGATCGTGGCGACGGGTCGCGTGTACGCCGCGCTGCTGGAACCCAGGTTCGACGCCATCCGGGAGGGCGTCGGGGCCATGAACGTCCGCCTCCGCGACGCTATCGAGGGGTTGGACACCGTCAAGGCCTTCACGCAAGAGGCGCGAGAGCGCGCCCGCGTTGCGGACGCGTCCACCGAGTACAAGCGGTCGAAGTGGTCGGCGATCCGCCTCCGCGCCGTCTACAATCGGGTCTCGTGGCTCATCGCCGCCGTCGGCATCTGGGGACTGTTCCTGCTGGGCGGGTACTGGATCATCGCGGGACCGCCACTGTGGTTCACCCAGGCGCTGTCCGCCGGCACGCTACTGACGTTCATCATGTACACGTTCTCCTTCCTGGACCCGACGCGGCGCCTCGCGGTCGACGTTATCAACAAGTTCGAGAGCGCGCAGGCGTCGAGCAAGCGAGTCGTCTCGCTCCTCCAGAGCGGTGACCGGATCGAGGAACGCGACGACGCTCCCGACCTGAGCGTGACCGAGGGCCGCGTCGAGTACGACGGCGTCTCCTTCTCGTACCCGACGGCCGAGGAGCAGACGCTCGACGACGTTTCCTTCGCCACCGACTCCGGCGAGTTCGTCGGCGTCGTCGGTTCGACCGGGGCGGGGAAGTCCACGCTGACGAAGCTCCTCTTCCGGTTCTACGACCCCGACTCGGGCACCGTCAGGATCGACGAGCAGGACGTCAGCACCGTCGACGTCGAGAGCCTCAGGGAACAGATCGGGTACGTCAGCCAGGAGCCGTTCCTCTTCCACGGTACGGTCCGGGAGAACATCGCGTACGCGGCCCCGGAGGCGACGCGGGAGGACGTCGTGACCGCCGCAAAGCAGGCGGGCGCGCACGAGTTCGTCCGCGAACTGGACGACGGGTACGAAACCGCCATCGGCGAGCGGGGAGCGACGCTTTCGGGGGGCCAGCGCCAGCGCGTCGCCATCGCGCGCGCCGTCCTCCCCGACCCCCCGATTCTCGTCTTCGACGAGGCCACCAGCCACGTCGACAACGAGACCGAGGTCGACATCCAGCGGAGCCTGCGCGAGATGTCGGGCGACAAGACGGTGTTCGCGATCGCCCATCGGCTCTCGACGGTTCGAAGTGCCGACCGCATCCTGGTGATGGACGACGGACGACTCGCGGAGGAGGGTACGCACGAGGAACTCCTCGAAGAGGACGGAGCGTACGCCACGCTCTGGCGCATCCAGACCGGCGAGATCGCCGTCGCGGACGAGACGGTCGGTCGCGCCGAGGGCGAGGTGGCCGAATGACGGACCCGACGATCGGCGAGCGGTCGGAGCGGGGGTATCCGCTGCTCGCGCTGATACGGGAGCACGGTCGGTCGGACGTCCACTATCTGGCGGTCGCGATGGTGGCACGAGTGATGGCGACGTTCCTGAGCTTCGCGGACGTGTTCCTCATCGGCCTCGGCATCGACGCGCTGTTCAACGACGAGCCGTTCGCTCTCCCCTTCCTCCCGCAGGCGTGGGTGCCGGCCGAACCGCTTTCCCTCCTGCTGTTCATCACCGGACTGCTGGTCGCCTCGAACCTCCTCACGAACCTCGGCGGGTTCGTCACGGAGTACGGGTTCGGCGTGTTCGCCCAACGAGTCATCCACGACGTCCGCGTGAGCACGTTCGACGCCGCCCAGCGGATTCAGCTCGGGTTCTACGACGAGAGCCGGACCGGAAACGTCATCAGCGTCCTGAACGACGACGTGAATCAGCTCAACACCTTCCTGAACACTATCCTCAGCGCTGCTATCTGGATCGTCGTCACGCTCGTCAGCGCGTTCGTCTACATGTCGGCGTTGAACTGGCAGCTCGCGCTGTTCGTCCTGCTCTCGGGGCCGCTCATCGGCGGCGTCAACGTCTGGTTCTCGCGGCGGCTCGAACCGCTCCAGGACCCGGTCCGGACCGAGCGGGGAGCGCTGAACGCTCGGCTCGAGACGAACCTCAGCGGCATCGACGTCATCAAGTCGTTCACGGCCGAGGAACACGAGCGCGAACGCGTCGGAGCCTCCTCGTTCGACTACTTCCGGACGCGCTTCGCGAGTCGCCGGGCGGCGGTCCAACAGAGCCCCGTGAACCGGCTCATCGTCGGCATCTGGCTGCTGCTGACGCTCGCCATCGGCATCTACTGGATCGTCGACGAGCCGCCGCTGTTCTTCACGGGGACGTTGACCGCTGGCCAACTCGTGCCCTTCCTCTTCTACATGGAACGGCTCACGCTCCCGCTCAAGAACTTGAGCGGCGTGATCGACCACTACACGTCCGCGAAAGCGTCCGCCAAGCGAATCGACGGTCTCGCGACCGTCGACAGAGGGTTCGAGAACGATGCGGAGACAGCGCTGGAGGTCACCGAGGGTCGCGTCACGTTCGACGACGTGACGTTCGGTTACCCGGGGAGCGACCAGCGCGTCTTCGACGGTATCGATCTCACCGCGGAACCCGGGACGACGGTCGGTCTCGTCGGCGCGACGGGTGCGGGGAAGTCGACGCTCGTGAAGCTCCTCCTGCGATTCTACGACGTCGACGGGACGGACGACCCGTCGGCCAGTCGGACGGAGTCCGACGACGGCGACGGCGGTGCCATCTCCATCGACGGTCGGGACGTCCGCGACGTCTCCCTGGAGAGCCTCCGTGAAGCTATCGGGTACGTGGACCAGGAGTCGTTCCTGTTCGACGGGACGGTTCGCGACAACATCGCGTACGGAGTCTCGGACGTCTCGCAGGGTCGCATCGAGGAGGCAGCCAGGACGGCGGGTGCCCATCGGTTCATCACGGAGCTTCCGGACGGGTACGAGACGCGAGTCGGGGACCAGGGCACTACCCTCTCCGGCGGCCAGCGCCAGCGCATCGCCATCGCGCGCGCCATCCTCCCCGACCCTCCGATTCTCGTCTTCGACGAGGCCACCAGCCACGTCGACAACGAGACGGAACTGGTGCTCCAGGAGAAGCTCGACGAACTCACCGCGGACCGTACCACCTTCGTCGTCGCACACCGCCTCTCGACGGTCCGGGACGCGGACCAGATTCTGGTGCTGGAGGACGGAGACGTCGTCGAACGGGGGACCCACGACGAACTCGTCGAACGCGGCGGCGCGTACGCCACGCTGTGGCGCATCCAGATCGGGGACGTCGCCGAGGTGCCCTCCTGAGGCCGGGACCGGACGAGCGGTGCCGTACCGACCCGGGTCGGCGCGCTCGTCGATGGCGTCGTCGGGCGGCCGGACCGTCGCAACCGAACGTCCACGACCGACACCTGCGAACGAAACCCCCCGGATGCGACGAGCACAGCGCAATCCGACTATCGGAACTGCATGCCGCCGTTCACGTTCACGATTTCGCCGTGGACGAAGTCGTTCTCCAGTACGTACTCGACGGTGTGTGCGATCGCTTCCGGGTCGCAGGCGTAGGTCGGAAGGTGGGTGTCGACGTTCTCGTGGCCCCGGAAGTCGATATCCTCCAGATGAGAGACGATGTCGTCGTTCAGGTCCGTCTCCACCGGCCCGGGCGCGATGGCGTTCACCTGAACGCCGTCGGGACCGAGCTCCCGGGCCAACGAGCGGGTGAGGCCGTGGAGTCCGGCTTTGCTCGCCGCGTAGCTCGCGTCGACGGTTCCGCCCGTCCCGCCGATGCTGGAGACGTTGACGACGTCCCCGCCCGGGGATAGATGCGGAATCGCCGCTCGTGCCGTGTAGAACGCGCCGCCGAGATTCGTCTCCATCACGTCCTGCCACTGCTCGTCGGTAATCTCGGTCGCCCTGCTCGGACGGACGATTCCCGCGTTGTTGACGACGGCGTCGAGTCCGTCGAACGTCCGGACGACGTCGTCGACCATGCTCGTCACCGCGTCGGAGTCGCGGACGTCGGCCCGGAAGGCGCTGGCAGTCGCTCCCTTCGCTTCCGCCTCCCGGACGACCGCTCGGGCGGCGTCGGCGGACCGGAAGTAGTTGACGGCGACGTCGTTCGTTTCCGCGAGCCGCAACGCGATGGCTCGGCCGATTCCCCTGCTCGCGCCGGTCACGAGTACTGTCATGGCATTACCGATTCGTACTACCGACTGATACCTGTGGCGAACGACGAGGGAGCTGGCCGAAGGGACGAAACGGACCCGGTCTCAGGGAGAACTCGGTCGGTCGGACGGGTAGCGCAGGCCGAACTCGCGTTCCAGCACGTCGTGCCACTCGCTCGGCTCGACCGGTCGTTCGCGCTCGTCGCCCTCGGTCGCGCGGGTGAGCGCGTCGGGCGTGAGCTTCGCGTACCCCCGTTCGGTGGCGACGAGGACGACGGGGTCGCCGGTGAACGCCGAGTCGGGAGCGGACTGGAAGTACTCGCAGGTCGCCTCGAAGTAGCCCATCTCCCGGGGGACGGTCCGGAAGATGTACCTGTCCTGCCAGTCGTCGGCGTCGGACCGTCGGTACCGGGTCACGTGGTCGGCGTCCGGGCGCTCGCTCTCGACGACGCGCCAGTCGACGCCGGCGGCGTCCGAACGAGTCGTCCCGTCCATCGGGATCGGGCGTCGCAACTTCGGGAGGCCGAGGCCGACGTCGACCAGGTACGGCCGGTCGAGGGAGACGCGGAGGACGAGGTGGTCCGCTGGCGGTCCGAACGTGCCGTCGTCGCTCGCGATGCGGGCGGAGAGGCGGTCCACGTCGAACCCGAGTTCGTCGAGGAGCCACCCGAACAGTCCGTTGAGTTCGTAGCAGAAGCCGCCCCGTTCGCGGTCGACGATCTTCTCGTAGAGGTCGGAAAGCGCGAGCGACACGCCCTCGCCGTCGCGGTCCCCGTGCGGGTCGCCGGTGATGGACAGCGTCTCGAACGGGACCGCGGTGACGTGCGCTCGCTGGAGGCGTTCGAGCGTCTCGCGGTCGCGGGCCAGCGCGCGCGACGGCTCGACGCCGATGCGGGACAGGTAGCGTTCGTGATTCATGTCGTCCGTCACGGTTCCTGTCGAACGTCGCGTCGACAGGCACTAAAGCGCTCGCTGAACTCGATTACCGTTTCTTTCGTGACATTTCCGGCCACCGACGGGTCGGACCGAAAGTGATTATCCACCGCCCGTACACGTCTCCCACATGACGGGTGACGACCAGGAACCGACCACCGAGGCGGCCCCGACGGCCGAGGAGACGTTCGCGCTCGTCGGCAACGAGGTCCGGGCGGGAATCCTCCGGACGCTCAGCGACGCCCGGGGCGGCGAGGGGAGTCCACCGTCCCTGTCGTTCTCGGAGCTTCGTTCGCGCGTCGACGCCGACGTCCGGAGCAGCCAGTTCAACTACCACCTCCAGCAGCTCGTCGGGCAGTTCGTCGAGAAGCGCGCGGACGGGAACGCCCAGCTCGTCGACGACGTCGTCGACCGGGAGGACGACGGCTACGCGCTGCGCCCCGAGGGGACGATGCTCACCCGGACCATCCGCGCCAGGACGACCGGCGACGAGTCGGTCGACCGCCTGGCCGTCGACCTGGACTGCTACCACTGCGGGACGCCCGTCGAAGCGACGTACCGCAACTCGATATTCAAGATGCAGTGTCCCGACTGCGAGTACCTCTACGAGTACGACCTGGTTCCGCCCGGCGTCCTCCACGACGACGAGCGGACGCTGCTCTCGCAGGTCGGCGAACACCAGCGCCACGTTCGCCTCTCGTTCGCCCGCGGGGCCTGTCCGCTCTGCGGAAACGCCGTCGACGTGCGGTTCGTCCCCCCGTCCGACACGGGGTACCCGCGCCCGGACCTGCGCGAGGTGTGCGTCAACCGGGCGTGCGACCACTGCGGCCACCGGAACTACCTGCGGGTCGGCGAGGCGCTCCTGCGCGACCCTGCGCTGATATCGTTCTGCCACGAGCGGGGGCTCGACGTGACGACGACGCCCATCTGGGAACTGGAGTTCGCGGCGACCGACCGCTTCACGACGGTTCGCTCGACCGACCCCTGGGAAGTGGCCCTGCGCGTCTCGCTCGACGGCGTCTCCGCCAGGGGCGCGGAACGAAGCTCCGAGGACCGTTCGGGCGGGCGAGGCCCGCGAGAGGGCGACGCGAGCGAAGGCGCGTCGACCGTGGCCGACGGCGACGCACTCGAACTGGTCGTCGACGAGGACCTCTCGGTCGTCGAGCGCGGCTGCCCGTAGCGGTCGCCGGCGAGGCGGGAGCGGGTCGGGTCAGTCGTCCGTCCTCGGGTTCACCCGACGGTCGTCCGCCACCTCGTGGAGGGCGTTCGTGACCGTGCCGTGTTCCGCGGCGTGCGGACGACCGGGAGCGTCGTCGTACCCGTAGTTGAACAGGCGGTTGCGGTTGAGCGTCAGCTTCGTGAACTCCGGCTGGAGCAGGTCGAACAGTTCGAAGCGGTCCTCGAGTTCCGGGAACCGCGACTGGTAGTCGAGGACGGTCTCGCGGGCGTGCGTCCAGAACGCCTCCTCGTCGTAGTCCTCGTGGACCTCCAGCACGTCCGCGACGTAGCGGAGGACGCAGACGAACAGGCCGCAGAAGACGAACTGGGTGAGACCCTCGGGCGGTTCCTTCCGGAGCACGTCGTCTACCGCCTCGGGGAGGGCCTGGAGTTCGGGCAGGGGCCGGTCGCTCACGTTCACGTCGTCGGCGAAGTCCTTGACCGCGAGACGGCTCGGAGCGCCGTCCTCGACGACGAGGATGGTGTTCTGGCCGTGCGGCGAGAACGCCGTCCCGTAGCGATAGAGGAAGTGGAGGAGCGGCGGCAACACGGTGTCGAAGAACTCCTCGATCCACTCGTCGAGGGTGAGTCCGGAGCGCTCGACGAGCCGCGAGAGGTACGGGACGCCGTCGCCGTCGACGTGCATCAGCGCGGAGAGCGTGACGGCGCGCTCGTCGTCCTCCAGGAACGTGTAGATGGACTCGCGCCAGACGGCGCCGAGCAGTTCGTGGTACTGGTAGGGCGACCCCTCGATGCCGACGAAATCGTCGTGGTCGTAGTTGACGCCCGCTATCTCGCCCGGGAGGACGACGCCCTGCTCCTGCAGGAACTCGTCTCGCTCGTAGATGTCCTTGACGTACCGGGTGACGGTCGGCGCTATCTCGGTGCGTTCGCCCGGGAGGCCGCGCCAGACGAGCGTGTTGAGGATGCGCATCGGCACCTTCACGTGGTGTTTCTCCTCGCTGTCGAGGTTGACGAAGGTGCGCACCGACTGCTGGGGGAGGTACTCGTCCGGCCCCTCGCCGAGGGGGACGATGTCGTCGCTGGCGATGTCGCCGGGGAACAGCGGGACGATGCTGTTCTCCCACTGCCAGTCGTGGACCGGGACGAAGTAGTAGGCGTCCGGGTCGCAGCCCCGGTCCGCGAGGCGGTCGCGGAACAGGTCGTAGTGGTCGCCGAGTTCGCTCCGCACCAGCGAGTCGTGGTCGCGGTCGGGCGTCGCGGTGAACGTCGCCTCGCTCCGCCGGACGGCCACCCACGACAACGTGACCGGCTCCTTCCGTTCGGGGGCGTACTGCCGGTAGTCGTCGTACCCCCAGCCGAGCCGTCCCTTGTTGTAGGTTATCCACGGGTGGCCCTCCATCTCGCCTTCGAGGTGCGCGTAGTCGAGGTCCGCGGGGTCGAACCCGTCGCGTTCGCGCTTGCGAGCCTCGACGTGGGCGTCGGCGAGGAGCGTCCGCTCGTACTCGCGGACGAGGTTGCCGGCCGTCAGCGCGTCGACGTCGACGGTCGCTTCGAGGTCCCGGAGGAGGCGCACGGGGTCGGTCGCGGTCGTCCACGCGTCCCCGTCGGCGGTGCGTCGTTCGACGGTGTCGCCGTGGACGCTGTAGCTGTCCATCAGCCGCTCGGTCGCCTCGAAGCGGTAGCTCGCCGGGTCGAGGTCGACGCGGTAGACGTGTCGGTCGCCGCCCGCGACCACCTTCTTCGGGTGGAGTATCTCCTCGTAGGCGAACTCTTCGAGCATCTTCGTGAGGAGACGCCGCTCGACGGTCTCCCAGACGTCCTGACTCAGCGCTGCGTCGCGAATCGTGTCGTTCGGGTTCATGGTCTGTGGTCGTTCGTACGCGGGGTCGTTTCGCTCCCGTCGCGGGAGGCACCGGGCGCGCGCTCGACGAACCGGTCGACCGAGAAGTCCTGGAAGACCGTGTCCTCGTCGTCGGGCAGGACCTCGCGGCCGGCGAGTCGATTGACGAACTTCGAGTTGCGGTAGGCGCCGAGGCCGAGGTCCGGCACGCCGACGCCGTGGGTGTGGAGTTCGGCGTTCTGGAGGAAGACGTCGCCCGCGTGGTCGACGTCGAGGCGGTGGTCCTCGGTCACCGCGAAGCGACCGCGGTCGTCCCAGCGGATGGCGTCGGCCAGCGGGTCGAGGAACGCCGGCGTGGGCCGCTCGTAGCCCGTCCCGAGGACGACGACCTCGGACTCGTGGACGAACGACTCCTCGGCCTGCCACTGGCGGCAGTCGAGGGCGTAGGCGTCGCCCACGTCCGCGATGTCGCACACCTCGGTCATGGCGAACAGTCCGACGTCGGGGTCGCGGTCGCCGATGGAGCGCCGGTAGAGCAGGTCGTAGATGGCGGCGCTCGTGTCGGGGTCGACGCCCTTGTAGAGGCGGTCCTGGCTCGGGACGAGGTCGTCTTTGACCGCCTGGGGGAGGTCGTAGACGTAGCGCTCGTACTCGGGCGTGAAGTGCTGGAGGCCGAGTTTCGAGTACTCCATCGGGAAGAACCCGTCCGAGCGGGTGAGCCAGTCCAGGCGGTAGTCGTTGGTGGCCTGCCGTTCCAGCAGGTCCTCGAACACCTCGCTCGCGCTCTGGCCCGACCCGACGACGGTGACGGAGTCCGCGTCCAGTACGCGCTCGCGTCGGTGGCGGTACTGCGAGGTGTGGAAGACGTCGTCCTCCGGGTGGCCCTGCAGGTGGTCCGGAATCTGCGGCCGGGAGCCGACGCCGAGCGCGAGGTTCTCGCCGCGGTACTCGAAGCGCTCGTCGGTTCCGGGGCGGCGCGCCGCGACGACGTACTCGGCCGCGTCGTCGTCCCACCGGACCTCGGTGACCTCGCGGGCGAACCGGGTCGCGTCGAGGCGCTCCGACACCCACTGGAGGTAGTCGTTGTACTCGCGGCGGGGCGTCTGGAACGTCTCGTAGAAGTAGAACTCGTAGATGCGGCCCGTCTCCCGCAGGTAGTTGAGGTAGCTGTGGGGGTTCGTCGGGTCCGCGAGGGTGACGAGGTCCGCGAGGAACGGCACTTCGAGGGTCGTCCCCTCCAGCAACATCCCCTCGTGCCACTGGAACTCCTCGTCCCGTTCGAGGAAGACGGCGTCGACGTCGACCCCGTCGGTCCCGTCGAGGAGCGCGGCGAGACCGAGGTTGAACGGTCCGAGGCCGACGCCCACGACGTCGTGGGTCGTCGCCGACCCGGCGTCCTCAGTCATCGTCGTCAACCCCCTGTGCGGGCGCCGCCGGCGGGTCCGACAGCACCTCGGACTCGAAGCGGTCGCGGTCGCAGACCAGGAGCGTCGCGTCCTTCTCGCGCTCGTCGAAGCGGAACTCCCCCTCGTCGCGGAAGCCGCAGCGTTCGAAGACGCGGCGGGCGCGCTCGTTGCGCGCGTCCGGTTCGGCCACCACCCGCCGGGTCTCGGGGTGGCGGAACTGCATGGCGACCACGGCGCGCAGCAGGGGGAGCGCGTACCCGTGACCGAGGTACTCCTCGGGGCCGACGAGCAGGTGGACGCCCTGGTCGTTCGGGTCGGCGTCGTAGTGGTTCGCGAGCGCGTCGTCGGCCGCCCAGTAGCACTCCCAGTAGCTCATCGGGACGTGGTCGAGACAGCCGACGTAGGGCGTGAGGTGGTCGTCTTCGAGCTTCTCGCGGAGTTCCTCGCGGAACGCGGGCAGCGGCAGGTCGAGTTGCCAGTAGGGCTTGACGTGCTCGCTCCCGAGCCACCGGTGGAGGCGGCCGAGGTCCCGGTCGAGGTCGACCGGCCGGAGCGACACCGTCTTGCCGACGTCGCGCGCGTGCGTCTGGTAGTCGTACCGGGCCGCGACGACGGCGTCCGGCCCCGTCACGCGCGACCCACCTCCAGTTCGGCGACCAGCGGATTCTTCACGTCCGCGTACACCGACTGGTTCTCCAGGTCGTTCCGGAGTTCGTCGAGGCCGCGGAAGCGCGTGAGGAGGTTGGCCTTGCACGGGACCGTCTCGTCGTCCAGGAGCGGGCCCAGGAACGACGAGGACGGGCGGTCGTAGCGCCGCCGCGCCCGTTCGAGTTCCTCGCGGAGGAGCCACAGGAGCCGTCGCTCGTCGACGAGGTCCGCGGCGCCGAAGGCGTTGACCACGCCGAGAGCGTTGTTGAGTATCACGTAGTAGCGCAGGCGCTCGTCCGCGACGGCGTCCGCGCAGACGGTGTCCGCGCGCTCGCCGACCCCCGGGAGGTACTCCTCGACCCGGGGGTACATCGACTCGGGGAAGTAGAACCCCTGGTTGTCCCGGTATCGGAACTCGGCGGGGTAGCCGTCCCCGTCGAGGGTCACCACCGAGTTCTGCTGGTGCGCCTCGACGCCGACGCCCTGCACGAGGTAGAGCCACAGCACGGGCCGGATCCCGACTTCGAGGTACCGCCGGAACCACTCCTCGCTGACGGCGGCGGTGTCGCGACCCTCGCGCTCCGCGACGTCCGCGACGAGGCGACCGAGGCGCGACGGACCCGCGATGCCGTCCTGGCAGAGCGCGACGACGGGCGTCGAGCGCTCGGCGCGGTCGCCGGTGAACGGGTTGGCCCGGAGGACCGTCTCCAGCCCCGACTCGGCCCCGTCGCCGGCGTCCAGCGCGAGGTACGCCGGGTCGCGGACGACGTCGAAGTCGGGGAACTCGGCGCGGAGTTCGTCGCCGAACGCGGTGTCGAGGAGTTCGGCGACGGCGACGCCTCGCTCCAGTTCCGGCCGCTTGTTCGTCCGGACGGAGTTGGTTATCTTCACGCGGAGCGACGACTTCACCATGAGCGACGCGTCGGGGCTGTAGAGCGTCCGGACCGACGTCGTGGGGGCGAACTCCCGGCCGACCGCGCCGAGGTGTTCGAGGCCGTCGCCGAGGTGGGTCCGCACGTGGGGGCGGTCGAGCAGGTAGTCGGCCTGCCACGGGTGGACCGGCAGCAGGACGTCCTCGGACTCCACGTGGTCGGCGACGAACGACGACGGCACTTCGGGGTCGTCGCGGAGGACGTCGTCCACCCACTCGGCGGCCGACCGGTCGAGCGCGGAGGCCTGCGAGACGAGAGCGGGGTCGGCCCGGAAGTAGTGGAGCGGGAACGACGCCCGTAACTCCGGCGCGTACGTCTCGCGGTCGCGCTCGGCGATTCCCTGCCTGCTCTTCGGCGTCGGGTGGCGGTGGTGGCCGAAGACGAGCGACTGTTCGGCGTCCCGGAACGAGACGTCCGGACCGACGAGTCGGTCCTCGTCGCCGGCGCGCGCCGCGACGAACCGCGCCGTGTTCTGCTCGCTCCGGAGGACGCGTTCGAGGAGTTCGTCGCGGACGTCGCCCGCGTCGCCGCCGTCGGCGAGCAGAAGGTCCTTCGTCACCAGCGTCGCGAGCGTCGCGGCGTCGGCCCGGTGGACCGACCCGTCGGGGAGACGGTACCGGACGGGGAACTCGAACAGGTGGCGCTCGGTCGGCGAGCGGTGCGCGAGCGGCGCGACGACCGCGACGTCCTGCGCCGGGAGCGTCGCCCGCAGGAGCCCGTCGGGACCGGGTTCGACGCCCGCGACGGCGTCCTCGTGGACCGAGTACTCGCCGGTCTCGCGGAGGTAGCAGTTCAGGAACGCCTGCACCGTCGCCCGGTCAGCGCGGGCGTCCGGGTCGACGTCGCTCATGCCGTCACCTCCCGCTGGACGGCGGTGACGGTCCGGGCGCAGTCGCGGATGGCGTCTAGTACGGCCGCGACGTCGTCGAGCGTCGTCCGGGGGTTCATCAGCGTGAGTTTCAGCGCCGCCACGCCGTCGACCTCGGTGCGGGCGACGACCGCCCGCCCCGCGTTGAACAGCGCCTCGCGGACGGCGCGGGTGAAGCGGTCGAGTTCGCCCGCCGTCAGGTCCTCGTCGGGTCGATAGCGGAAGACGACCGTGTTCAGCGACGGGTCGGCGAGGAGGTCGAAGTCGTCGGCGTCGGCGAGGAGCGCGGCGGCGTCGTCCGCGGTGTCGAGCGTCGTCTCGACGAGGGCGGCCAGGCGCTCCCGGCCGAGCGCCCGGAACGCGACGTAGGGTTTCAGCGCGTCGAAGCGGCGAGTCGTGCGCGTCGACTTCTCGACGAGGTTCGGAGCCGCCGCGTCCGCGGGGTTGAGGTACTCGGCGTTGCGCGCGGCGTGGGCGAACGCGGCGCCGTCGCGGACGAGGAAGGCCCCGCAGCTTATCGGCTGGTAGAACAGCTTGTGGAAGTCGACGGCCAGCGAGTCGGCGCGCTCGACGCCCGCAAGGCGGTCGCGCTCGTCGCCGAGCGCGAGCGCCCCGCCGAACGCGGCGTCGACGTGGAACCAGAGGTCGTGGTCGGCCGCGCGGTCCGCGAGGTCGTCGAGCGGGTCGATGGCCCCGAAGTCGGTCGTCCCGGCGGTGCCGACGAGCGCGAACGGTTCGTGGTCGCGGTCCCGGAGGTCGGCTATCGTCGCGTCCAGCGCCGACGGGTCCATGCGCCGGTCGTCGTCGGTCGGGACGGTGACGACGGCGTTCTCCCCGAGGCCGAGGTGGGCGGCCGCCTGCTCCGCGGTGAAGTGCGCCTCCTCCGAGCAGAGGACGCGGAGCTTCTTCGCCGCGAGCGGCAGTCCGGAGGACTTGACGTCGCGGCCGAAACGGTCGGCGCAGTACCGGTTCCGGGCGAGCAACAGCCCCTGGAAGTTCGACTCCGTCCCGCCGCCCGTGACGACGCCGTCCGCGCCGTCCGGGAGGTCGAAGAGGTCGGCGAGCGCGTCGACGACGCGTTGCTCGACGAGCGTGGCGGCCCCGCTCTGGTCGAACGAGTCGAGCGACTGGTTGGTCGCCGAGAGCAGCACCTCGGCGGCGAGTCCGGGCACCATCGGGGGACAGTGCAGGTGGGCGGCGGTCCGCTCGTCGGCCACGTTCACCGTGTGCGGGAGGACGCGCTCGGCCACCTCGTCGAGGGCCGCGTCGAGGCCGACGCCCTCGTCCGGCAGGACGGGACCGTCGTCGAGCAGTGCGTCGAGAGCGCCGGGAGAGCGGCCCGAGAACGGCCGCTCGCGGTCGGCGGCGTCGACGACCGCCTCTGCGGCGTGGTCCAGCGCCTCGCGATAGGTCGCGTCGCCCGCCGCCGTGCCGAGGAAGAGGCGTTCGGGGTCGTCCGCCTCAGTCATCCGTCGACACCTCCCCGGGGGCGTTCGCGACGGCCTCGACCGCCTCGTCGAAGATACCGGCGATGTCGTCGACCTGCTCCGACGAGACGACCAGCGGCGGGAGAAAGCGCGCGGTAGCGCCGTCCCGGCCGCCGAGTTCGACGACGAGGCCGCGGTCGAAACACGCCGCCCGAACCGCCTCGGCGAAGTCGCTATCGGGCGCGTGCGGACCGGCACCCCGCCACGGCGCGTCCGGGTCGACGAACTCGACGCCGAGCATCAGTCCGCGACCGCGAACGTCGCCGACGCGGTCGAAGCGTGCCGCCGTCTCCGCCAACCGGGTGCGCAGGCGCGACCCCATCTCGGCGGCGTGGTCGTCGAGGTCGTGTTCCAGCACGTACTCGACGGTCGCTTCGCCGGCGGCCATCGCGAGCTGGTTGCCGCGGAAGGTTCCCGCGTGTGCGCCGGGGTCCCACTCGTCGAGCGCCTCGTCGTACACGACAACGGCGAGCGGAAGGCCGCCGCCGACGGCCTTCGAGAGCGTCACCACGTCGGGCGTGACGTCGGCGTGCTCGAAGGCGTACAGTTCGCCGGTGCGGCCGAGACCGGTCTGGACCTCGTCGACGACGAGCGGAACGTCGTGCTCGCGGGTGACCCGACGCATCTCCCGGAGCCACTCGTCCGGCGCGGGGACGGACCCGCCCTCGCCCTGAACCGGTTCGAGGATCATCGCCGCGGGGTCGGTGACGCCGCTCTCCGGGTCGGCGAGCAGGTTCTCGACGTACGTGCTCGCGGTGCGATGGCCCGCCTCGCCCCCGATGCCGAAGGGACAGCGGTACTCGTGGGGGAACGGCAGGTGATGGACGTCGTCGACCAGTCCGGGGACCGCCTCCTTGGCTTCGGTGTCGCCCATCAGCGAGAGCGCACCGCTGGTCATGCCGTGGTACGCACCCTGGAACCCCAGGACGCTCCGGTTCCCGGTGGCCGTCTTCACGAGTTTGAGCGCCGCTTCCACGGCGTCGGTACCGGCGGGACTGCAGAACTGCACCTTCGCGGAGTCGGCGAACTCGTCGGGGAGGCTCTCGAAGAGCGAGTCGACGAATCGCTCCTTCGCGGGCGTCGAGATGTCGAGCGTGTGGAGCGGACGGTCTGCGTCCATGGCTCGCTCCATCGCCTCGGTGACGACGGGATGGTTGTGCCCGAGCGCGAGCGTTCCCGCGCCGGCGAGACAGTCGTAGTACTCGTCGCCGTCCATGTCGGTGACGGTGACGCCCTGCGCTTCGCGGATGGCGAACGGGAGGTGGCGCGGGTACGTCCGCGCGTTCGACTCCCGTTCGGCCTGCTGGGCGAGAATCGCGTCGTTTCCGCCGTCGAGGTAGCTCACGGGGAGAACCCTCCGAATTCGGACGGTTCGGCGTCGCACCGCAGTTGCGTTCGTGGTGTCGCTCGCTGCATACATCGCTTTAGGCTAACCTAAACCAACGTAAAGGCATCGGATTTTAGGCCAGCCTAAATAGCGTGACCTGTCGCCGACCGACACCGTCACTTCCGGCGAGAAGAACGCGACGGGCGGCCCGAGCGCACGTGCGCGGTCGAGGTTTTGGCGCGTGCGTCGAGCCGACGTCACGAGTTCCGCACGGGATTTGTACCGGCGCGACGAACCGGCGACCGTGACCCGCGACCTCTCACATCCCCTCGGTCCGTCGACGCAGGTGTACCCGGGCGACCCCGACGTGACGCTGTCGCCGCACGCGACCCACGAGGCGGACGGCTACCGGGTGACCCGGGTGTCGCTCGGCACGCACAGCGGGACGCACGTGGACGCGCCCAGCCACACCGAACCCGACGGACGGACGATAGACTCGTTTCCGGTCGAGACGTTCGCGTTCGACGCGCGCCTCGTCGACTGCACGGACTCAGGACCGCGCGACCCCATCGAACGGTCGGCACTCCCCGAGACGGACGCCGACCTGCTCGTCCTCCGGACGGGGTGGGCCGACCGCTGGGGCACCGACGCCTACCGCGACCACCCGTACCTCGCGCGAGAGGCCGCGGCGTGGTGTGCCGACCGCGGTCACCACGTCGCGGTGGACGCGCTCAGCGTCGACCCGACGCCCGGAAGCGGGAGCGACGACGAACCGGCGGGCGTGCCGGCACACCACGAACTGCTCGGCGCGGAGCGACTGATACTGGAGAACCTGACGAACCTCGCGGGACTCCCGCGACGGTTCCGACTCCGGGCGTACCCCCTGCCGGTCGCGGAGGGAGACGGTGCGCCGGTTCGGGCCGTCGCCGAGACGGACGGCTAGGGTCGGAACCAGCAGTGGCCGTAGGGGGCGAGCGAGACGTGCAGGTCGTCGCCGTCCGGTTCGAAGCGGGCGTCGCCGAAGACGGGCGTCGGGTCGGCGTTCAGCGCCAGCGTGACCGTCGCCGTCTCGTCGTCGAGGTTGTGGACCGCGACGACGGTGTCGCCGTCGAGCGAACTCGCGTGGGCGAACACCGCCGGATGGTCCGCGTCGAGGACGGTGCAGTCCCCCCGGGAGAGTTCGGGGAACTCGCCGCGAGTCCGGACGAGGCGACTCGTCCAGTTGAGCAGCGAGTCGGGGTCGGCCCGCTGGTCGGCGACGTTCACCGCCCCGGGGCCGAACGCCTCGTCCGAGACGACCGGGCGGACGAGGTCGTCGGGGTCGGCGGTCGAGAAGCCGGCGTTCTCCTCGTCGGACCACTGCATCGGGGTTCGGACGGCGAAGCGACCGGGCTGGTCCAGGTCCTCGCCCATCCCTATCTCGTCGCCGTAGACGACGACGGGCGTGCCGGGCAGCGAGAACAGCAGGCTGTAGGCGAGTTCGATGCGGTCGCGGTCGCCGTCGAGTATCGGCGCGAGTCGGCGGCGGATGCCCCGGTCGTAGATGCGCATGTCCTCGTCGGGCGCGAACGCCTCGTACACGTCCGCCTGCTCCGCCTCGGTGAGCGCGCCGATGTTGAGTTCGTCCAGGTTCCGCAGGAAGTTCGCCCAGCCGGCGTCGTCGGGCGGGTCGGGCAGTTCGTCGAGCACGTACGCCAGCGGTGCGGACTCGCCGCGGGCCAGCGCGAGCGTCAGGCGAGCATTGAGCTGGAAGTTCAGCAGGAGATGCATCTCGTCGCCGTCGCCGAAGTACTCCCCGAGTTCGGCGGGCGGCCTGTCCGCCTCCGCGAGGAGGACGGCGTCGCCGCGCCGCCGGGAGACGAACTCGCGCATCTCCCGCAGGAAGCCGTGGGGGTCGTCCAGCGGCCCCTCTGCGAGCCCCTTCGTCTGAGTGAGCAACCCCGCAGCGTCGATGCGGAAGCCGTCGACGCCGAGCTCCAGCCAGAAGCCGATTATCTTCTTGACCTCCTCGCGCACCGCGGGGTTGGCGACGTTCAGGTCCGGCTGGAAGTGGTAGAACCGGTGGTAGTAGTACGCGTCCGCCGCCTCGTCGTACGACCAGACGTGGTCCTCCTCGCCCGGGAATATCGGTCCGCGGTCGGGGTGGCGGTCCGGCTCCTCGTCCGCCCAGAGGTAGAAGTCCCGGTACTTCGAGTCGGGGTCCTCGCGGGCGGTCCGGAACCACGGGTGCTGGTCGGACGTGTGGTTCACCACGAGGTCGACGACGACCCGGATGCCCCGCGACTCGGCCGCGCGCACGAACTCCACGAAGTCGCCGAGCGTGCCGAGCCGGGAGTCCACCCCGTAGTAGTCCATCACGTCGTAACCGTTGTCCCGACCCGGCGTCGGGTAGAACGGCAGGAGCCAGATGCAGTCGATGCCCAGTCTGGAGAAGTAGTCGAGGCTCTCCGTGAGTCCCTGGAAGTCGCCGATGCCGTCGCCGTCCGCGTCCCGGAACGCCTTCAGGTCCACGGAGTAGACGGTGGCGTCCTGGTACCACGAATTCTCCGTCTCTCGCACGACCGCAACCAAGAAAGGAGGGCAAGAAAATCATGTGGCTGGGAGACGACACGAAGAGCGCTACGGCATATTATAAGCATTCCTACGGTTCCGCCGGGCGACCGTACCGCCTTTAACCCGGACGCGACTACTGCACGGCGTGCAGAACGTCACGGACCGGACCTCCAACCCGTTCGGTATGTCTCCGCCCTGCGAGTACGACTGTGCGGCCGACGGCGGCCGGTCGGCGGTGTTCGGCTACGGCGACGCCAACGCCGACTTCCACCTCGTCGGCGACCATCCGAACGCTCACGGCGGCGGGACCACCGGCGTCCCGTTCACGGACGGCGTCGCGGGCGAGCGACTCCAGCCGGTGCTGAACGAGGTCGGACTGCTCGGCGACGCCTACAGCGACGAGCCGACCGTCTCGAACCTCTTCTCGAGCTACCTCCACATGTGCTGTCTGCCCGACGACCGGGAGCCGACCGACCGGGAGTACGCCGCCCTCGAACCGTTCTTCGACGCGGAACTACGCGCGATCGCGGCCCACGTGTTGCTCCCCGTCGGCGAGCGAGCGACGGCGCACGTCCTCGAGGAGTACACCGCGCGAGCGTCGGAGCTGTCCCGGGGGATGGCGTCCCTGCACGCCGCCCAGTTGAAAGGCCGGGGCTTCCTCGTCGTGCCGATACGCGACCCGCGCGAGTGGGAGGCGGGCGACGGCGACGCGCTCCGCGACGAACTCGCCGCGATTCTCGCGGGGGACTACCGCCAGACGGTCGACCTCGGACGGTTCACCGCGACCGACGAGCCGTACGAGGTTCGGTGACGACGCGAACGATCTCCTCGACGATGGCCCCGACCATCGACAGCGCCAGCAGCGCGACCGGGAGCAGTACGAGGTCGACGACGACGAGTCCGACGACGGCCCCGATTCCGATGGCGACCAGCTTGGGCGTTCCGAGCGATTCGATGTCCATGGAGGACGGTCGGCGTCGAGGCACTTGGTGACTCCGGGCGACCGCGGCCCGTCGCGCGGTCGAGTGCCTCGCCGACCCCGTCGTCACGCTCGACGAGGACCGGCGCGTCACCGACCCGAGCGCCGCGGCGAACCGGGGTCCGTCCGCGCGGCCGGCCGCCCGCGGGTCGCACCGACCACCTCCGCGATTTCCGCTGTCCCGGCGCGCAGCGAGGGCCGTCGCCGGGTGCGTGCGAACGCGCCCGCGGACGCCGGAGGCCGTGCGAGTCGGTGGTACCCGGTGGGGGCCGCGTGGTCGTCGACGGCCGAGGATTTCGTCCGGCAGCGGGGGCCGACGCGGTAGCCGACGGACGACGCGACGCCGGGGGCCGGAGCCGCGGCTCCCGGAAGACGAACGCATTTATCACCCCGGGGTGGCTGGAAGCGGACATGCGCCTCATCCAGGTCCGCGTCCCGGAGGACGACCGCGACGCGGTCCTCGGGGTTCTCGACGACGAGGACATCGACTACGTGCTCACGCCCGAGGCGAGCGACGGCGACGAGGCGGCCATGCTCGAGTTCCCGCTACCGACCCAGGCGGTCGACGCCGCGCTCTCCGACCTTCGGGACGCGGGCCTCGACGACGACGAGTACACCGTCGTCGGGAACGTCGAGACTGCACGGACGCCGAACATCGACGAACTCGAGAATCGGTTCATCACGGGCAACGACGAAGACGACAGCGTCGCCAGCGAGGAGATACGGACGAAGGCGCTCGGGATGAACCCGAATCCGCTTCCCTACTACGCGATGACGCTGCTCTCGGCGGTCGTCGCCACGGCGGGTCTGCTGCTGGACTCGCCCGCGCTGGTCGTCGGGTCGATGGTCATCGCACCGCAGGTCGGCTCAGCGATGACGGTCAGCGTCGGCTTCGTGCTGAACGACCGCGACATGATAACCGACGGACTGCGCTCGCAGGTGCTCGGTCTCGGACTGGCCATCGTCGGCGCGGCGGCGTTCGGGTGGTCCCTGAAGTCGGCGGCGTTCGTCCCGCCGGCGCTCGACGTGGCGACGATAAAGCAGATCAGCCAGCGCATCTCGCCCGGACTGCTCTCGTTCGTCGTCGGCATCTGCGCCGGCGCGGCGGGCGCGTTCGGCCTCGCGACCGCGCTGCCGGTGTCGCTCGTCGGCGTCATGATCGCGGCGGCGCTCATCCCGGCGGCCGCGGCGGTCGGGGTGGGCCTCGCGTGGGGACCACCGGGCGTCGCGTTCGGCGCGTTCGTCCTGCTCGTCGTCAACGCCGTCGGCATCAACGTCGCCGGGAGCGCCGTCCTCTGGTATCTCGGCTACCGGCCCGAGGACGGCCCGACCGGAGCGGAGCGAATCCGCGACGCGACGCCCGTCGTGGCCGCCGCGCTCCTCTTGCTCGTCGCCTTCGCCGGAGCCGGCCTCCTCACCGTCCAGCAGGTCCAGACGGAGAACGCCGTCAACGAGGCGGTACAGGGCGTCGTCGAACAGGACCAGTACGGCGAACTCGAACTCGTCGACGTGCAGGCGGAGTTCGACGACATGGGCCTGATCGACGAGTCTCAAAACGTCACGGTGGTGGTCAGCAGGCCCGCCGACAGGTCCTATCCCGGGCTGGCGAAGGCCATCGGGAACCGCGTCGCCCAGCGCATCGACGGGAAAACCGTCGTCGAAGTGGAGTTCACCGAGCGCCAGCGTCACGTGGCGCGAACGTGAACCCGTGGCGCGCCGTGACGTGGTGGGCCGCCGTCCCCCAGACGTAGTCCTCTGCGGGCCACCACGTCCGGGCGTTGTTGAACCCGCCGACCATGACGCCCGCGTCCGGTCGCACCGGGTCCGGATGGTAGTTGACGCTCCCGCTGTCGCCGTCGTCGAACGCCGACTGCGACCCCCACTTCAGTTGACCGCGCTTGCACACCTGGCCGTACGCGCAGGTCATCCCGTCGATCGCCTGAATCTTCCCCCGGGTGCGGCCGGTCGTCACGCCCACCTTCGCGAGCTTCTCGCCCTGCGCTTTCAACGTCGCCAGCCCCTCGCGGGAGAACTGACCGACGACCGTTCGAGGCTCGGCACCGCGGATGGCGCTCGCCGGCCAGTAGCCGTCGGTCGGGGCGACGCGCACGAAGTCCTCGAGCGCGTACCCCCGCTCGACGGTGCCGATGCGGGGCGACGCCGCCTTCCCGACGAGACGTAGCGACGTGCCCCGCCGTTCCGCCTTGTCGCCGCCGACGACGTGGTTCGCGGTGGCGAAGAACGGCCGTCGACCGTCGTACATCGCCGGAGCGAGCGTCCCGGTCGAATCCGGCGTCCCGCAGGCCACACCGCCCGGCACCGACGTTCCGGAGCGGCTCTCGACCGGGTCGACACTCGACGGCGCGGAGCGGCCCGGGTCGACCTGCGTCACCTCGACCGACACGTCGCCGACTCGCTCGGGCAGGTCGACGTCCGCCCGGGCGGCGACCTCGACGGCGGCGTTCCGGCCGCCGAACTCTCCCGGCACGACCCCGGCCGCCACGACGCCCTCGCGCGAGACGAACGCCGCCTCCCGGTGAGCGTCGAGCGCCGCACGGAGGTCGGCGAACCAGTCCGCCGGCACGGTGGTCTTCCGCGGCCCGAATCGACCCTCCTCGTCACCGTCCTCAACGTCGCGGGCGAACCCGTAGACGATGGGAACCTCGTCGCTGCCGGCGGCGCGCACGTCGTCCGCCGTCAGCAGCGCCGCCATCCCCCCGAACCCCGCCGTGGCCAGCGTCTCGACGAAGCGACGTCGCCCCATCGTTCTCAGTCGGCTGGCACGAACCGACCGCGGTCTCGGCCGGCGACCGGTGTCGTCGTCCGTTTCTCGCATCTCGCGGACCTGTACGACGGACGAGCACTTGAATCTCCGCCGTCCGGTTCGGCCGCGACCGTCCGGAAAGAATGACTCGGTCGCACGTACCGCAGTCGCGACTGTTTTTGGCCGACCAAAATCGGAACTTTTACCATTGTTTAGGGGAGCCTAAATCGTATGGCAGACGACGACTCGACGGAACTCTCGCGCAGGAAGCTAATCGCCGGAACCGGAGCCGCGGCCGGGACGCTGCTCGCGGGCTGTACCAGCGGCGGTTCGGGGACGGACGGCAGCGACGGCGGAACGACGACGGGCGACGGAACGACGAAGTCGAGCGGACCCTACTCGGTGTCGATAGAGCCGATGGGGAGCGTCGAGTTCGAGTCGGTACCGAAGACGTGGGTCGCGAACAACGGCAGTTGGGCCGACATGGGCGTCGCGCTCGGACTCGAACCGCCGAAGGGGATGTGGATGACGAGCCGGTACTACACGCAGTACTACGACGAGATACCGGGCGTCTCCGTCGACAAGAGCGGCATGGTCAGCCTCTATCAGGACGGCGTCAGCAAGGAGCGGTTCTACGCGCTCGACGGGGACGTCCACGTGATAGACCCGAACTTCCTCAAGAACCGGTTCAAGGGCTGGAAGCAGTCCGACGTCGACGAGATTCGGAAGAACCTCGGACCCTTCTTCGGGAACAGCATCTTCTCGCGCGGCTACGAGTGGCACAAGGACTACCGCTACTACACGCTGTACCAGGCGTTCGGGAAGCTCGCGAAGGTCTTCCAGCGAACCGACCGCTACGACGCCTTCTCGTCCCTGCACGATACGTTCCAGTCGAAGCTCGATTCGGTCGTCCCGCCGAAGGAAAAGCGGCCGTCGGTGGCGGTCCTGTGGGCGTCGAGCAACGAGCCGGAGACGTTCCTGCCGTACCTGATCGGCGAGGGGACGAGCTTCAAGCAGTGGCGCGACCTGAAGGTCGAGGACGCACTCGCCAACACGTCCGTCAAGGACTTCCACAGCGGGCGGGGGAAGATAGACTACGAGACGCTGCTCCAGGTGGACCCGGACGTGCTCCTGCTGCGCGGACACGAGCAAAAGACCGAAGAGAAGTTCCAGAACACCGTCGTCTCGTCCATGAAGAACCACAACGTCGGGAGCAAGCTGACCGCGGTCAAGAACGGCGACGTCTATCGCGGCGGTCCGCTCTACCAGGGGCCCATCACGAACCTCGTCCTCACCGAGCGGGCGGCGAAACAGCTGTACGACGCGTCAGGCAAGCTCTTCGACCGCAAGCGGGTGGCGAACATCGTGAACGGCGAGTTCTGAGGCCGGAAACGACCGCCGACCTATCGACCGAATCACAGCCCTTATCAGCAGTTAGGGAGACCTAAACCACATGGTCGCAGCGGGAAGCACGGACGGTGGCACCGCACTGGCGTCGAGTGCCGAGGGGGAGACGGGATGAGCAGACGGACCGAAGCGGAGTCGAGCGGTCGACTGTTCGGCCGCTTCGACGGCTCGCTCGGTGCGCTCATGCTCGCCAGCACGGCCATCGTGATCGTCGCGGGACTGCTGCAGGTCAGCTTCGGTGCGTACTCGATACCGATGCAGGACGTGTGGTCGGCCGTCACCGACCCGGACGTCCTGTTCGACCCGACCGTCCTCGGGGCGCTGCTGCTCGGCGGCGAACTACCCGACCACCTGAGCAACGAGACCGTCGTCGTCTGGAGTCTCCGCCTCCCGCGGGTGTTCGTCGGCGTCCTCGTCGGGGCGAACCTCGCCGTCTCCGGCGCGATATTCCAGGCGGTGACGCGGAACGAACTCGCCAGCCCGTTCGTGCTGGGCGTGAGCCACGGCGCTGGGTTCGCCGTGCTGCTGACGCTCGTCGTCTTCAGCGGGATGGCCGCGTTCCTCCCGCTGTTCGCCGCTCTCGGCGGTATCGCCGCGTTTCTGCTGGTCTACGCCGTCGCCTGGAAGGGCGGGACGAGCCCCGTCAGACTGGTGCTCGCCGGCGTCGTCGTCGGAACCGTCTTCCACTCGTTCCAGACGGCGCTGTTCTTCATGGCGGACAACCTCGCCGTCGTCCAGAACGCCATCTCGTGGACGACGGGGTCGCTCACGGGAACCGACTGGGAGCAGGTGCGAATCGCGCTGGTTCCGACCCTGTTCGTGGTGCCCGCCGCGCTGGTCTCGTCGCGACAGTTGAACGTCCTCCTGCTCGGCGAGCGGACGGCCAAGTCGCTCGGGATGTCGGTCGAACGCATCCGGTTCGCCCTGTCGACGCTCGCCATCGTGGCCGCGAGCACCGCCATCTCCGTCGCCGGCATCGTCGGGTTCGTCGGACTCGTCGTCCCGCACCTCGTCCGCACTATCGTCGGCAGCGACTACAGGAAACTCATGCTCGGCTGCGCGTTCGCCGGCCCCGCGCTCGTGGTCGGCGCGGACGTGGGAGCGCGCCTCGCGCTCACCGTTCAGGTTCCGGTCGGCATCGTCACCGGCCTCCTCGGCGGGCCGTACTTCCTCTATCTGATGCGGAAACAGCACGACGTAGGTGAGATCTGATGACGGACGAACCCGAAACGACGGACGGCGGTGAGCAGAGCGAAGCACCGCGAACCTCGTCGGACCGCAAGTCCGACGGTGGTGAGAGGAGCGAAGCTCAACGAGCCTCGTCGGACCGCAGGTCCGACGGTGGCATCGCGGTCGAACGGGAGCCAGTGGCGGACGACGCCGACGCCGACGTCGACGGCGTCGACGACGCGACCGACGCCAGCGAACTGCACGGCGAGGGGCTGGCCATCGGCTACCCGGACACCGGAATCGTCGTCGAGTGCGAGTCCATCGTCCTCCCCGCCGGAGAGGTGACGGCGCTCGTCGGTCCCAACGGCTCCGGCAAGAGCACGCTCCTGAAGGCGTTCGCCGAACAGCTCACGCCGGACGACGGGTCGGTCCTCCTCGACGGGGAGGACGTGCACGCGATGGGGACGAAGGCGCTCGCCCGGCGTCTCGGGATGCTCTCCCAGGAGAACGAGTCGCCCGACAGCATCACCGTCGAGGAACTCGCGTACCACGGGCGCTACCCCCATCGGGGGTTCTTCGAGTCGGCGAGCGAGGAGGACCATCAGGCGGTCGAGCGGGCGCTCGACCTCGCCGGCGTGACCCACCTGCGGGACGAGGAGATGGGCAGTCTCTCCGGCGGACAGCGCCAACTGGCGTGGATAGCGATGGTGCTCGCCCAGGAGACCGACGTGCTCCTGCTCGACGAACCGACGACGTATCTCGACCTGCGCCACCAGCTCCACGTGCTCGACGTCGTCCGCACGCTCGCCGACGAAGCGGACCTGACCATCGGCGTGGTCCTCCACGACGTGGCGCAAGCGGCCCGCTACGCCGACAACCTCGTCGCTCTGAAAGACGGCGAGCCGTACGACTGGGGCCCGCCCGCCGACGTGGTGACCGAGGAGCTACTCGCGGCGGTGTTCGGCGTCGAGGCGACCGTCGAATCGAGCGACGACGGACCCGTCGTCCGTCCGCATCGACCGCTGTAGCGCCGGCACGGTCCGGCGACTCCGCCCGCGTCCGGACCGCACCCTTGGCGTCCGGCGACCGTCGCCGCCGTTTCTCCGTTTCCCCGCCGTCGAGAGGCCGGGTCCGACCGCCGGCCGTCCCGCGAGGCGGGTCGACCGCGTTCGGGACGAGCGAAGAACCGCAACCTTTACCAGTTTTTAGGCCGCCCTAAAACATGAGGCGGGAGCCACGTCGCGGGGGTCGAACGGTCCCGCGACGATGCGTCTCCGGCCTGCGAGCCGCGTTTCCGAAAGCGCCCGTGCGGTTCCGTCTTCCGGGCCTCGACGCCGGAACCTCGCCGACGGGCGAACGCTGCCAGAGGTATCGTCCGCGAACGAGCGCGAACGGTGGGCATCCGTCCGCGTCTGTCCCTTCTACGCCGACGGTCGACGACGCGAGAGAACGTCGGCCGGCGCGAACCGACCCACGCCGGAGAGTCGCCCGACCGCGAATCGAGGACGCGACGTCGGTACATGCGTCGGGCGACTTCCGGCGTCGGGAAACCCGTTCGATAGGGTGAAACGACCGCCGTACCCACCCGGCGATTCCAGCGAACCGCCGGGTCGTCCCTCCGAAAACTGTTTCTCGCCGTGGCGTCGAGCGTATTACATGACGGCCATCGACGTTCGGGGCCTCTCCAAGCGATACGGGGACGTCCTGGCGAACGACGACCTCTCCTTCTCGGTCGCGGAAGGCGAGGTGTTCGGCTACCTCGGCCCGAACGGCGCGGGCAAGACGACGACCATCCGGACCCTGATGGGCTTCCAGTCGCCGACGTCGGGGACCGCGACGGTGCTCGGCAGCGACGTACGCGACGAGCGCGAACTCATCGAGGCCAGGCGACGGGTCGGCTACCTGCCGGCCGACCCCGCCTTCGACGAGACCGCTACCGGCCGCGAGATTCTCGACCTCCACGCGGCAGTCAAGGGCGACGAACGCCGCGAGGAACTGCTCGACATCTTCGACCCGCCGCTGGGCCGGGAGGTGCGCGAGTACTCCTCGGGCAACAACCAGATGCTCGGACTCGTCCAGGCGTTCATGCACGACCCGGACCTCGTCGTGCTGGACGAGCCGACCGGCGGACTCGACCCGCTGAAACAGCAGGAGTTCAACGAGTTCGTGCGCCGGGAGCGGGCCGCCGGCACGACGGTGTTCATGTCCTCGCACGTCCTGAGCGAGGTGCGCCGCGTCTGCGACCGCGTCGGCATCATCCGCGACGGCCGACTCGTGACGACCGAGAGCGTCGAGCGCCTGCTACGGCGCAGCGGCAAGGTCGTCCACCTGACCGTCACCGACGACGTCGGGGCGGGGGAGTTCGACCTCGACGGCGTCCACGACCTCGCCGTCCGGCAGGTCGACGGCGAGACGGTCGAAGGCGAAGCGAACGGGGGAAGCGTCGACGGTGCCGGGGAGCGGGAGACGGCCGAGCGCACCGCGGTCGCTTCCACCGTGACCGAACTCTCCTTCACCTTCACGGGGGACGTGAACGCGCTCGTCGACCGCATCCACGACCACGACGTGCTCGAACTCGACGTGCAGGAAGCGCCGCTGGAGGAAGTGTTCATGCGATTCTACGGCGGCGAGAGCGCCGAAACGGCCGAGGTGCCGCCGGAGCGACGCCCCGAAGGCGACGGAGGTGAAGCGTGACGCTCGCGTTCGCGCGCTACGAGACCCGCCGCCGCATCCGGGGCGCGGTCGCGCTCGCGGTCGGCCTGTCGCTGCTCGCGGCGATGGTCATCTGGGTCTACCCCTCGTTCGCCGACAGCATCGACCTCGACCGGCTGCTCCAGTCGTACCCCGAGCCCATCGTCAAGGCGATGGGGATACGGACGATGAGCACGCTCGCGGGCTTCCTCGCGGTCGAACTGTACAACTTCGCGTGGGTCATCCTGCTCGGACTGTACTTCGCGTACAGCGCCGCGTCGCTGGTCGCCGACGACGTCGAGCGCGAGCGCATGGACGTGCTGCTGTCGCTGCCCGTCTCGCGGTCGCGCATCGTCGCCGAGAAGTTCCTCTCGCTGCTCGCGCCCATCCTCGTCCTCAACGTCGTCACCGCGGCGGTCGTCTACGTCGGCAGTCTGCTCGTCGACGACGCCCTCACGGTCGCCGACCTCGTCGCCGTCCACGCGCTCTCGATACCGTACCTGCTCGCCTGCGCCGGCATCGGCCTGGTCGCCTCGGTCGCGTTCGACCGCGAGGCCATCGCCCAGCGGGTCGCGCTCGCGGTCGTGTTCGCCCTCTTCCTCGTCGAGTCCGTGCTGACCGACACCGACTACGAGGTGCTGGGCGCGGTCGCGCCGATGCGCTACTACGACCCGACCGCGGTGCTCGTCGACGGCCAGTACGACCTCCTCGGTGCCGCGGTTCTCCTCGCCGCCACGGTCGCGCTCGTCGTCGTCAGCCAGCAGTGGTTCCGCCGGAAGGACCTTAACTGAGCCCCGACGCGTTCGGTGGCGGGAGAAGCGGACGTCGCGGTCGCCACTCGCGGAAAGTCGAAAGAACGCGGGAAGCGACGCCGCCCGGACGCCAACACCTGACGCGGCGTGAGAAAACCTTTATCACGGGCGGGGAGAAGGATAGGGAAACGACCCCCCGAGAGCATGACACGTTTCGAAGCGAGCGACCGCGACCGGCTCGCCCGCCGGCACCGCGAGGAGGTCGAGGTGCCGGAGAGCCGGGAGGTGTCGGACCTCGTCATGTCGCTGTCCGCCGACGACGCCGGCCAGCGAGCGAGCGCGGCGTGGGCGCTCGCGGAGGAGGCCGCGAGCCGGCCGGAGCAGGTGCCCGTCTCGGACCTCGCCCGGGCGACCGACGACGACGACGTCTGGGTGCGCCGCGGCGCGACGTGGGCGCTCGCCGAGGTCGCCCGGTCCGACCCGGAGGCGGCCCGCTCGACGGTCGAGCGGGCGACCCGCCTCGTGGGTGACGACGACCCGCTCGTGCGCGAGAACGCCGTCGTCACCGTCGCCAGCGTCGCCACCGAGTACCCGCGTGCGGCCGAACCGGCCATCGAGGAACTGGCCGCGCTCAGGGACGACGACGACGGCATCGCGCGCAGGTACGCGAGCGAAGCGCTCCGGCACGTCGTCGACGCGCTGTCCGAGTCGACGCTCACGGGCGAACCGACCGTCGTCAGCGTCAGCGACGAGCGACTCGCCGACCTGCTCGACGGCGCGAACGTCGTCCAGACGGGCGGTGGCGGCCAGTCCGCGCCCGTCCGCGTCGCGCCGGCGTCCGAGGTCGAGGGTGCCGAGTCCGGGACCACCGACCGCCGTGACGCCGGCGAGGAGGTCCGCGGTCGCCCGCCCGACCCGGCCGACGTGGTCTCCCCCGACCCGGTCGACGCCGAGTACGGCGAGTTCGAGCGGCTGCGTCGGGTCGGCACCGACCCGCTCACCGTCGGACACAAGGCGCGCGTCCTCGCACCCGGCCCGCGGGCGCACGTCGTGGTGACGCTCCGGACGCTGCAGGAGAGCGACCACGCCGCGGCGTTCGCCCGGGCGACGCGGCGGTGGGAACGCGTCGACGGGCACGACAACGTCGCGGGCGTCCTGGCCCGCGGCGACGGCCCGCGCCCGTGGGTCGCCACCGAGTTCTTCGACGCCGGGACGCTCGCGGACCACCTCGGAGACGGCGTCGCGGCGTCGCTGTGGTACGCCCACCGAATCGTCGCCGCCGTGGCCCACGCCCACGCGCTCGGCGTCGTCCACGGCGGCCTGCGCCCCGGCGTCGTCGGTTTCGTCGAGACGCTCGGGCGAACGTGGCCCGTGCCGAAGGTGACCGACTGGGAGTTCGGTCGCGTCCTCGCCGAGGCCGGGACGAAGCCCGTCTCGCCCGCCTTCGCCGCGCCGGAACACGTCGCGCCCGAGACGTTCGGCCGGCCCGACCAGGCGACGGACGTGTACGGCCTCGGCGCGCTGCTGTACGCCCTGTTCGCCGGCCGACCGCCGTTCACCGGCGACCCACACGTCGTCGTCCAGCAGGTCGAGTCGGCGGACCCGCCGGCCCCGACCGAGAGCGACGCCGACCTGCCCGGGGCGGTCGACGACGTGGTCGCTCGCGCGCTCGCAAAGCGCAAGCCGGAGCGCTACGAGACCGTCGCGGACCTCCGGGTCGGCCTCGAACGCGTCCTCCAGGACCGCGCCCCCGAACTGCTGAACGCCTGACCGGGCGGCCCGCCGACCGGCGTACTGTCAGGATGAGGGGAGATTCGAACCCGGCGTTCTCGAACACCTCCGTTTCCCGCGTGTTCCCCTCGAATTCAGGGGTGAACGGTAGTTGACGAATCACAAAATACTCAAACAGGAGACGCCCGACTAGGGGTGTATGGACATAGAGGAGAAACTCCCGTCACAGCCGTGGCTTGTGCGCGGGACCGTCCTGTTACTCGTCGTCGCTCTGCTCGCGCCCTCCGCCGTCTCCGCACTCACGTACGACCAGGAGGAGTCGAACCTCGAGAAGGGCACCATGGAGAAAGCGGCGAACGGCACGACGGTAATCAGCGTGCAGGGGTACCACTTCAAGGGACAGGGGAACAACAAGAAGCCCGCCCGACTCGTCGCCGTCGGTCCCCGCGGCGACGTCAAGTGGGTCCACAACGGCTCGAAGGAGGGAGCCACGTGGTTCTACGACGTGGACCCGATGGAGAACGGCAACCTGCTCGTCACCTCGACGCAGCGAGGGAAGACGCTGGTGTACGAGTTCGACCCGGAGACGAAGGAGAAAGTGTGGACGCAGGAGCTGGACATCGAAGACACCCACGACGTCGACCTCATCAACGGTAACCAGCTGCTCGTCGCGAACCTGAAGAACTACGACGAGCAGAGCAAGACGAACAACGACAGCATCTTCGTCTACGACCTGGAGAAAGACGAGATCGTCTGGCGCTGGTACTTCCGGAGTCACTACGAACGGGACGCCGGCAAGGGCCAGGGCAAGTACACGAGCGACTGGACCCACGTCAACGACGTGGAGAAGATCGGGCCGGGCAAGTACATGGCCGACCCGCGTAACATGGACGAGGTCATCGTCGTCGACCGCGAGAGCAAGGAGGTCACGATGAAACTCGGCGAGGACGGGAACTACGACGTGCTCCGCAAGCAGCACAACCCGGACTACCTCGAGAGCGAGGACGGCAACCCGACCGTGCTGGTCGCCGACTCGCACAACCAGCGCGTCGTCGAGTACGAGCGCGAGAACGGCAAGTGGAACCAGACCTGGAGCGTGGGGTCCCACGAGACGCTCAACTGGCCGCGTGACGCCGACCGCCTGCCGAACGGCAACACCCTCATCGTCGACTCGCAGAACCACCGCGTCATCGAGGTGACGCCGAAAGGCGAGGTCGTCTGGGAGTTCTACTCGCCGTGGCTGCCGTACGACGTCGAGCGCGTGAAGTACGGCGACGAATCGAACGGCTCGACGATGTCGGACGTCGGCGTGACCGGCGAGTACGACGTGACCGGAAGCGCCAACCTCGAACCCGGCGGCGACCGCATCAAGATGTCCGTCTTCCTCTCGAACACGTTCGCGGGAACGCCGTTCCAGGAGGAGATGCAGCGATTCGGCGAGACGTGGGACCAGGCGACGCCGTTCATCCGTCCCATCTGGATGGACGAGTACGCGTTCATCGCCGCGCTGCTCGCCGGTCTCCTGCTCGTGGGCTGGGTATTCGGCGAGGGCGTCTACCACCGCCGGCGCATCTACCACGGCATCAGAAAGCGCCTGGCCTGAACCGGTCACACTCGTTTTCCGCCGTCGACCGTCGCCGGAGCCCCTGCGGAGTCCGGGCGAGCGCGAACGACCGGGCGGTCCATCCAGAATCCAGGCGACAGCGCGGCGGCCACACGTTTCACAAGCGTCCTGGCACACACACGAGTATGGACGAACTACCGCGGATCGGACTCGGCACCTACGACAACACCGACCCGGAGCAGTGCGCCGACGTCGTCGCCGCCGCGCTGGAGATGGGGTACCGCCACGTCGACACGGCCCAGGAGTACGACAACGAGGCGTACGTCGGCGAGGGCATCGCCCAGGCGGACGTCGACCGCGAGGACGTCTTCCTCGCGACGAAGGTGTGGGACGACAACCTCGCGCACGACGACGTGCTCGCCAGCACGGAGGAGAGCCTCGACAGACTCGGCGTCGACGGCCTGGACCTGCTGTACGTCCACTGGCCGCGGGACACCTACGACGCCGAGGACACCCTGCCGGCGTTCGACGAACTGTACGACGAGGGTACGATAGACCGCGTCGGCGTGAGCAACTTCACGCCGGACCAGCTCGACACGGCGCGCGAGACGCTCGACGCGCCCATCTTCGCCCACCAGGTCGAGATGCATCCCCTGCTCCAGCAGGAGGAGCTACAGGAGTACGCCCGCGAACACGACCACTGGCTCGTCGCCTACTCGCCGGTCGCGCGCGGAAAGGTGACCGAGGTGGACGAGATTCGGGAAGTCGCGGAGAAACACGACGCCACGCCCTACCAGGTGTCGCTGGCGTGGCTCGCCGCGAAGGAGAACGTCGCCGCCATCCCGAAGACGTCGAGCGAGGAGCACCTGCAGGACAACTTCGAAGCGCGGGAGATAGACCTGGACGACGAGGACGTTGCGGCGATAGACGGCATCGAGCGCGAGGAGCGCATCGTCGACCCCGACGACGCGCCGTGGAATCGGTAGCCGGTTAGCCGTCCGCGGACGGTCCGGCGTCCCCGTTCGTCGCCCGGATCTCGAACCGGGCGCCGCCGTCGACGCCCTCGGTCACCGACGCGGTCCAGCCGTGGGCGTCGGCGATCTGGTCGACGATGGCGAGGCCGAACCCCGTTCCGCCGTCGCGAGTCGAGTAGTCGGAGTCGAACACCACCGTCCGCTCGGACTCGGGAACGCCGGGTCCGTCGTCCTCGACGTAGACGCCGTCGACGAACCCGTCGGCGGGACCGTCCCGTAGCGCCCCGACGCGGACGGTGACGTCCCTGCCCGCGTGCTCGACGGCGTTGCGGAACAGGTTCTCGAACAGCTGCTGGAGCCGTCCGCCGTCGGCCTCGATGCGACCGTCGGGGACGCCCGCCAGCGTCGCGTCGGCGGTGTCGACGTTCGCCCACGCGCCGCGGACGACGGTCGCGAGGGCGACCGGTTCGGGGTCGTCTACCAGTTCGCCCTCCCGCGCGAGCGTCAGCACGTCGTCGATGATGGCCTCCATTCGGTCGAGCGCGTCGAGGGTCTTCGTCAACCGCCCGTCGTCGTACGTCTCCGCGAGCAGGTCGACGTACCCGTGTGCGACGTTCAGCGGGTTCCGGAGGTCGTGGGAGACGATACCGGCGAAGTCCTCCAGCTGGTCTTTCTGGCGGCGAAGCCGTTCTTCGCGCTCCCGGAGCAGGCGCTCGCGCTCGACGCGGTTGAGCGCCTCGGCCGCGTGGGTGACCAGCAGTTCGGCGAGTTCGAGGTCCGTCTCGTCGAAGAAGCCGACCTCTTCGGCGACCGCCTGGAAGACCCCCCAGTCGCCGACGGGCACGCTGATGCCGGACCGGTAGTCGCCCTGGGGGTCCGCCGCGTCGACGTCCCGCAGGTCGTCCGCGAGGTTGGCCTCGCCGGTCCGGTACGTCCGCCCGACGACTCCCTCGTCGACCGACATCGTCGGCGTCTCGTCCGGGACGATACCCGTCGACATGCTCTTCGTCTTCAGCAGTCCGTCCTCCTCGGCGTCGACGACGCAGATGTCGAATTCGAGGATTCGCTCGGCCGCGTCGACCGTGAGGTCGTAGACGGCCTGCTCGGTCTCGCAGACCTCCATCTGGGTCGCTATCTCGTGCAGTTCCTCTATCTTGCGCTTGTTCTCGTGGAGTTCGGCGCCGAGTCGCCGGTACTCCGCCTCGCGTTCGGCGCGGTCGAGCGCCGTCTCTGTATTCGTCCCGAGCAACTCCAGGAACTCGACGTCGACGTCGTCGAAGTCCCGGATCTCCGTCGTTCCCGTGGTCAGCACGCCCTGGTCGCCAAGCGGCACGATGATTTCGCTCCGCACCGGCGTGTCGGGGTCGTGGACGTTCTCCTCGGTCCGCACGTCCTCGTAGACGGCCGTCTCGCCGCGCTGGAACGTCCGCCACGCGAGGCTGTCGCCGGGTTCGAACGTGGGTTGCCCGTCGAACGTCTCGTGCGACATCGCCGTCTGGGCCGCCGGTCGAAGCGTCTCGTCCTCGTCGGCCAGCCAGCAGCCGGTCAGCGGGAATCCGAGTTCGGATCGCGCGGTCTCGACCGCTATCTCGCAGACCCGCTCTTTGGTCTCGGCGTGCATCATCTCGCGGGTCGCGGTGTGCAGCGCCTCGAACGTCCGTTCGTTCTTCCGCCGGTCGGTGACGTCCCGGACGAACCCCAGCGTCGCGTATCTCCCCTCGTACGTTATCGGCCTGACGCTCAACTCGCACTGGCGAACGACGCCCGACTTCGTCCGGACTCGCACCTCGTACGTCTCGGGGGCGTCCCCGTCCCGCTCGCGTCGAGCGGCGATCCTCTCGACCCGTTCGTGGTCGTCCGGATGGACCACGTCACGGAAGTCCATTCCTTCCAGTTCGTCCCTGTCGTACCCGGTGAGCCGACAGGCCCGACCGTTGACGAACTCGAGCACCCCGTCCCGGAAGATGTATATCGCGTCGCGGCTCTGCTCGACGACGGTCCTGTAGCGGTGTTCGCTCTCGCGCCGCGCCCGTTCGGTTCCGCTGCTCTCGACGGCCTCGCGGACGCGGTCGGCCAGCACCGCGAACCGGTCCGGCGCGTCCCCCTTCCGGAGGTAGTCCGTGACGCCCGCGGAGATGGCTGCGCTGGCGACCTCCTCGCTCCCTCGCCCCGTGAAGAGGACGAACGGCAGGTTCGGGTAGTCCTCCCGGACCGCTTCGAGGAACGAGAGTCCGTCGTCGTCCGCCAGGTCGTAGTCGCTGACGACGCAGTCGAACGTCTCCGCTGCGAGGCGGTCCAACCCGTCGGCTACGCTCGTCTCGGTGACCGCCGACAGCCGGTCGTCCCGGCGTTCGAGGGAGTCGGCAGTCAGGTCGCCGAAGTCGGGGTCGTCGTCGACGTAGAGGACTCGCAGGTGGTCCCGCACTGCGTCGGCCATACTGGCGAATTGGGAACTCACCACATAAAACTTCCACTTCGATGATACGTGGACGGGCGAAGACGTCGGACCGGGGAACGCGTCCGCGGGCGTCCGGCCGGGTTCCGACGGACCTACCGGTCGACCGAACCCAGCACGATGTCGAGGCTACCGAGCGAGGCGATGAGGTCCGGCACGTACTCGCCGTTGGCCATCTCCGGCAGCGACGAGAGGTTGTGGAAACACGGACTCCGGATCTTGAATCGCGCCGGCTTGCTGGTGTTGTCCGAGCGGATGTAAACGCCGAGTTCGCCCTTCGCGGCCTCGACCGCCCGGTAGGTTTCGGCGTCGGCGGGCGGTTTGAGCGTGCGCGGCACGTTCGACTGGAGGGTGCGCTCCTCCTCGGGCCAGTCTTCGAGCAGGTCGACGCACTGTCCGACGATTTTCGCGGACTCCTCGACCTCGCGCAGGCGCACCAGGACGCGCGAGAAGTTGTCGCAGCCGTCCTCGGTGACGACGTTCCAGTCGAGTTCGTCGTAGAGGCCGTAGGGGTCGTCCCGGCGCACGTCGTAGTCGATGCCCGACCCCCGGGCGACGGGACCGGTCACGCCGTACTGCTTGGCGACGTCGGGCTCCAAAATGCCGGTGTCGACGCACCTGAGCTGGAATATCTCGTTGCCGGTGATGAGGTCGTGGTACTCCTCCAGCGCCCCCGGCAGGTCGTCGAGGAAGTCCCGGACCTTCCCGAAGAACTCGTCGCGCGGTTCGGGAACGTCCCAGATCACGCCGCCGAGGCGGAAGTAGTTGAACATCATCCGCTGGCCGGTGAGGTCCTCGAGGATGTTCTGGGCCTTCTCGCGGTCCCGCATCGCGTACATGAAGATGGCCGTGAAGTCGCCGTACACGTCGAGTGCGAAGGTCCCGACGGCGAGGAAGTGACCGGTCATCCGCGAGAGTTCGACGCCGAGCGTCCGCAGTACCTTGGCGTACTCCGGTACGTCGATGTCCGCGAGGTCCTCCGCGGCGCGGGCGTACGCCCACTCGTTGGTCATGTTCGCGCTGTAGTCCCAGCGGTCCGGGTACGGCATGATCTCGTGGCGGTAGTTGCCCGTCTGGGCCATCTGCTCCTCGCAGCGGTGGAGGTAACCGACGTCCGGTTCCACGTCGGCGACCTGCTCGCCGTCGAGGACCGTCTTGAGGTGGAGCACCCCGTGGGTCGCGGGGTGGTGCGGACCGATGTTGAGCAGCATCGTGTCCGAATCCTCGTCGCGGTGGTCGGCCTGGAGCGGGTTGCGATGTCGTTCCATCGACACGATCTGTGGCCGGTCCTGGTCGTAGTCGAGGCCGAGCGGGTGGCCCTGCCACGTCTGGGGCAGGAGGATGCGCCGCAGGTCCGGGTGGCCCTCGTACTCGACGCCGACGAGGTCGTACGCCTCCCGTTCGTGCCACTCGGCCGTGCGGAACACGGGCTCTGCCGTCTGGCTGACCGGGTCCTCCGTCGACGTCGGGACGACGACGCCCACCTCCTGCGTGCGGTCGTCGTACTTCGTGAGGTGGTAGATGCTCTCGTAGCGGTCCTCGTACTGCTGGGCGGTGAGACAGGAGAGGTGGTCGAACCCTGCCTCGTCGCGCAGCGTGAACAGTACGTCCTGCACCTCGTCGGGGCGGACGACGAACGCCTCCGCGTTTCCGTGCGTCTCCCGGCCGATGACGCGGTCGCCGAGCAACTCGGCGAGACCGTCGTAGTCGACCTCCGGACGCTGGATTTCCTGCTTGCTCACGGCGAATCGACCCAGTTGTAGCGCATGACGAGCGTCTCCTCGTCGATTCGGTCGGCGAGCGTCTCGACCAGTTCGTCGCGTTCGAGGTCGCCGAACTGCTCCAGTTCGTACGGCTTGACCGTCACGGGGCTCGCCTCGCCGTTGGCGACGCGCTCCTGGAGCTTGGCGACGCCGTAGATGAGCGCCTCGGGGCGAGGCGGACAGCCCGGCACGTGGATGTCACAGGGGATGACCTCCTCCGCGCCCTTGATGACGTTGTAGCCGCCCTGGAACGGACCGCCGGAGCACGTACACGAGCCCATGCTGACGACGAACTTCGGCTCGGGCATCTGGTCGTAGACGCGGTGCATCCGCGGCGCGAACTTCGAGACGATGGTCCCCGGAACGATGATGACGTCGGCCTGGCGCGGCGACGCCCGCGGCACGCCGGCGCCGAAGCGGTCGAGGTCGTGTTTGACCGCGTAGGTGTGCATCATCTCGAGGCTGCAGCAGGCGATGCCGAACTGCAGCATGAACATCGACGACCCCCGGACCCAGTTCATGAACTTGTCGAACTTCGTGAGGATGAACGGCGACGAGCCGAACGCCTCCCGAAGCTTCGAGTTGAACCGGTCGCGGCTCTCGGCTTTGCCCTCCTCGCGACTCGTCGGTTCCCGGAACTCCTCACCGCCGTGCGAGTCGACGGACGGTCCTCCCTCTGACGTGTAGTCTGCCTTGCGTTCACTCATCCCACAACCCCCGGCCCTCGGTACGGGCCTTTCCTGTGGTTGGGCCGGTACCAGCATGAATGTTCGGGATGGATTCCGTGGCGGAGCCGGTGACGACTGCCCGGCCGCCCGGCCGTGCGACGTGCGCCGGCGTCCGGACGTTGAAATAGGAAGGCGAGGAACCGTCCGGTGTGACGACGCAGCGAGAGAGGCGGGGACGAGTCGCCGTGCTGTTCGCCGCGGGACTGGCGGTCGTCGCGCTCGCGGGCGGGCGACTCCGGAGAGCGGCCGCACGCGCCGATTCGGTGCCGCTCAGCCCGCTGTTCGCCCGCTGGCGGGTCGGCGCGGACTACCTCGACCGTCACGGCGTCGCGACGGGCGACCCCCTGCCGGGAGAGATGGACGACGTCGCGGCGTACGAGAGCCCGGAGTTCGAACCGGACGCGCTCGACCCCGCAGTGCGGCGGTTCTACGAACGCACCGCCGAGTACGACCTCGACTACTCGGTTCGCTGGCATCCGGGCTTCCGTCTCGGAGCGACGCTCGCGGCGCACGCGACGAGTCGCCTCGAACAGTTGAACCTCCCTGCGCCGGGCGGAATCGGCGGGACGCTCCGGAGCCGCATCGTCGCCGTCGAGGAGCGCTCCGACCCCAGGGACGGCGCGCGGGCCTGGATACGGACCGGCGACGACGGCGTCGCCGTCTTCGTCGCCGTCTACGCCAGCCACGTGTCCGACGACCGTCGCTACGTCAACATCGCCGTTCCGCTCCCGGCCTCGAACCTGAGCACCGTCCTGCTCCCCCGGACCTGCGAGGACGGCGGCGTCGAACTGACGACGCGGGCGGGCACCGACGACGAGGGGCTCTACCTCGTCACGCCGCTGGGCGGCGTCGCGCTCCCGCTCGCCCAGCGGTTCCGGGTTCGCCCCGACGGCGACGGCGTTCGCGCCGTCCACGAGATGTGGGCGTTCGGTCGGCAGTTCCTCACCGTCGAGTACGCCGCAGAGCCGACCGAGAACCGGCGTACCGAGGGATAGAGGTATCCGGCTGGCGCGTGAGGCTTCGGCCATGAATCTCGGAGACGCGGCGAGGGCGACGCGCTCGGTGCTCGTCGACCGCCCCGCGACGGTGCTGCCGGCGTTCCTCGCGGGCGTCGGGGTCGCGCTCGTCGCCCAGTCGGTCCCCCTCGTCGGCGTCGCGCTGGCGTTCGCCGTCCTCCTCGGGTCGGGCCGCATCGACCGCTTCCTCGAGACGGTGCGACGCGTCGACGTCGAGCCGACGGACGGCGTGAGCGACGCGACCGCGAGCGCGCTCGCCGACGCGGTGCTGGCACTGTTCACGCCGACGACCGTCGCGCTGCTTCTCGGCTCCGCGGCGGTCGGGCTGGTGGCGTTCCTCGTGGCGCGAGCGTTCGTCGGCGCGGCGCAGGTCCACGCCGTGGTGAGCGCGCTCGAAGGGGCGACGGACTCGCGTCCGATGGCGGCCGGCGTCGAGGGGGCGAGCGCGGACGGCTGGACGTTCCTCGGACTCGGCGTCGCCCGGGCGCTCGCCCTGCTCGCGCCGACGGTCGCCGTGGGCGCGCTGGCGGCGGTCGCGGCGAACGGCGGCGGCCTCGCGGCGGGACTGGTGCTGTTCGTCGCCGTACTGGCGTGGCTACCGCTCACGTTCGCCGTCTACCTGCTGTTCGCGTTCGCGCCGCAGGCCATCGTCGTGGACGACGCGGGCGTCGTCGAGGCGGTGAAGCGCGCTACGGGGTTCGTCCGACGCGAACCCGGGCGAGTGGTCGGCTACCTCGTCGTCGCGTTCGGACTCGTCGTCGCGACCGGTGCGGCGGCGGTCGGCTTCCAGGCGCTCGGCGTCGGCTCCCTCCTGCAGGTCGCCGTGGCGTTTCTGGTCACCCCCGCCCTCGGCGTGCTGAAGACCGCGCTGTACCTCGACCCGCGCGACCCCGAACCGCCGACCGCGGCCGCCGAACCGGCAGAGAGAGGGACGACCGGAGCAGCCACCGACGCGGCGGGAGCGCCGTCGAACGGGACGACTGAGACGGGCGGGTCGGTCGACGCGACGGTGGCCCGCCGGACGCCGACGGACGGGGGCGGTCGCGGCTCCTTCGCAGACGCGTTCCGGCGCGGGTGGCGGGAACTCGTCGGCTTCGTCGCGTCGCGACCCGGACTGGTCGCGGCCGCGCTCGGTCTGTTCGCGGTCGGCGTGGCGGGCGGGTGGACCGCTGCAAGACCGTACTCAACGCCCGTCCCGGGGTCCGTGAGCGAGAACGTGTTCGGACGACTCCCCTTCGACACGTTCGTCAGTCTCACCGCGAACAACTGGACGGTCGCCATCTCGACGGCGTACGCCGGCCTCGGGTTCGGGGTGCCGACGGCGGTCAATCTGCTGTTCAACGGCGCGCTCGTCGGCGGCGTCGTCGGTCTCGGTTCGGACCCTGTCGCGCTCGCCGCGCTCGTCGTCCCCCACGGCGTCGTGGAGATTCCGGCACTGTCGGTCGCCGCCGCGCTCGGCCTCCACCTCGGCGGAGCGGCGTGGTCGTACGTCCGCGGCCGGACGTCCGCCGACGCGCTCGCGGGGGAACTCGTCCGGACGTACTACGCCCTGCTCGGTCTGTTACCGCTGTTCGTCGTCGCGGGGTTCGTCGAGGCGTTTCTCACCTGGTGGGTCGCCAGCCTGGTGGTGTGAGCGCCGGGGCGGGTCGACGCGGTTCGGCGCGTGCGCGGTCGGCCACGGCACCTCCCTGGTCGCCCGGGGGGCCGGCGTCCGCCTCGGTCCCGGACTCGTCACCAGGGAGACCGTCGTGCGGTGGCGCTACCGGACCGGACGTGGGTCTCCGTGCGACGGGTCTCGACCGGCGAGGGCGGACAGGTCACTGTGCGATCTTCGTGAACGCGTTCGTGTCGGCGTCGGTGCCCGCGACTATCAGTCTGTCCTCGGACTCGACGACGAAGTCGGGGCCGAGGTCGGTGGTCACCTCGCCGTCGCGTTCGACCGCGATGACGGTACAGCCGGTGCGTTCGCGTACGTCGGCCTCGCCGAGACTCTGGCCGACGAGGCTCGGGGCGGTCGTCCGGACGATCTCTATCTGCTTGTCCGGCGAGATGACCTCCTCGTCCTCCAGGATGGTCGAGGCGAGCATCCGCCCGCTGACGGTTTCGAGCGCGAGCACGTAGTCGGCACCGGCGCTGTACAGTTTGCCGATGTTGTCGGTCTCGTTCGCGCGGGCGACGATCTCCACCGTCGGCGAGAGTTCCCGGGCGACCAGCGTCGCGAAGATGGTCGTCGTGTCGTCGCCGAGCGCGAGGATGAGCGCGTTGGCGTCGTCGACGCCGGCCTCCAGCAGGACCGACTCGTCGGTCACGTCGCCGACCACGTCGACGCCCTCCTTGTCCTCGCGGTCGACGACGATGCTACGAAGCCCGGAGGTGACGAGTTCCTCGCTCACGGTCGAGCCGACCTCGCCGTAGCCGGCGACGATGGCCGAGCGCCGCGAGCGGGAGTACTCGTCGCCGAGCGTCATCTCCTTGAGGCGTTCGAGTTGCGACTCGCGGCCGGCGACCAGCAGGATGGTGTCCTCGTCGAGCATCGTGTCCGGCGACGGCGGCGTGTGGAACTCGCCGCGCGTCCACGTGCCGATGATGCTCGCGCCGGTCCGCTCGCGTATGTTGCTCTCGGATAGCTCGCGGCCGACGACCGCCGAGTCCTCCTGCACGGAGAGTTCGACGATTTCGAAGTCCTCGCCGATGGTGATGGTGTCGCCGAGGTCGGTCGTCACCGAGGCGGTCACCTGCTCCGCGAGGCTCTCGCCGAGGAGGTGGCGCGGCGAGAACACCTGGTCGGCACCGGCGTACTGGAGGTAGCTCGCCAGGTCGGGGTCCTGGACGAGGCTGATGACGTCGACGTCGTCGCTTATCTCCCTGACTGCGAGGGTGATGCTGGCGTTCTGCTCGTCGGTCGCGTCCGCGACCACGGTGTCGGCGGTCGCGACCCGCGCGCGGCGGAGCACCTCGGCGGACTCGGGGTCGCCGTGTATCACGTCGAGATTGCGCTCGTACAGGTCCAGCGACGTCTCCCGGTCCCGAACGACGAGGACGTACTCGCGGTCCCACGACCGGAGTTCGTCGATGAGCGTTTCGGCGCGCGGCGAGTAGCCGCAGATGACGACGTGACCGCTGCGCTCGTCGACGGTCGTCGGCGGACTCACCCGCACCGCTTCCTGGACCCACGGTGCGACGAACAGCGGCAGCGCCATGAAGATGAGGAAGACGCCGGTCATCTGCATGGCGACCATCAGCAGTTTCATCTCGGTCGTCGTCCAGAGTCCGGCGTCCCTGCCGTAGCCGGTCGTCGTGAACGTCTCGACGACGATGGCGAACGACTCCAGCAGGCTCCGTTCTCGCTCCTCGAACGTCGCCATCCCCCACGCGTATGCGAAGGTGTACCCGACGACCACCGTGACGAACGCGCCGACGTAGAGCAGCACCCGACGCCGCTGTCGATTCATCTCGGTGTACGCTCTCTCGTGCGGGACCTTTTACTCTGCTGTCTGGCGAGCGCGGTGAGGCGACGCGGAGGACGCGCGGAGAACGGTCGCGCCGGGACGGCGAACGGGGGCGTACGAGAGACGGCGCGGCGGCGACGCGAAACCGACGACGTTCTCCCGGACACGAAATACCAGCGCAGCGGCCGTTTCGACGCAGCGCCGGCGACACGAATTAAGGGGACGGTGGCTGAAACGACACGCATGGAGTGTCACTCGGAGGTGGCGTATGGCGAAGAGTAGTCCGGAGCCGGAAAAGCTGCGCGTCGGCGTCGTCGGCGGCGGGTACATCGGCAAAACCGTCGGCGCGGGATTCATGCGGGACCGTCGCTCGACGGTCGTCGCCCTCGCCGACGTGAGCGAGGCGGCGCTCCAGGAGGCGGGAGAGGAACTGTACGTCGGCCGCGGGTCCCGGTACGAGGACTACGAGACGATGCTGGACGAGGAGGACCTCGACGCCGTGCTCGTCGGGACGCCGCACGCGTTCCACTACGAACAGGTGACCGCGGCACTGGACCGAGACCTGCACGTCCTCTGTGACAAGCCGCTGACGACCGACCGCGAGCAGGCCCGCGAACTCGTCGAGCGCAGCGAGTCCGGCGACGAGGTGTTGATGGTCGGCTACCAGCGCCACCTCAACCCGGCGTTCGTCCAGGCGCGCGAGCGCTGGGCCAACGGCGACCGAACGCCGACGTTCGTCACCGCCGAGATAACACAGAACTGGATCGACCGCTTCGAGGACACGTGGCGCGCGAATCCCGACCTCTCCGGCGGCGGCAACCTCTACGACACGGGGAGTCACCTCCTCGACGCCGTTCTCTGGACGACGGGCCTGACCCCCACCGCGGTCCGCGCGGACATGGAGTTCGCGGACGAGGAGCGACGGGTCGACGTGGAGGTGCTGCTGAACGTCGAGTTCGCGGAGGGCGCGAGAGCGAGCGTCTCCGTGTTCAGCGACGCTCCGTGCGTCCGCGAACATATCCACACGTGGGACGACGAGGGCGCGATATATCTCGAGGGGCGCCAGTGGGAACCCCGCCAGTTGACGAAGATCGAGGAGGACAGCACGGACGTCGTCCCGTACATCCGACGGGACCACGGGGACACCAAGGCCGAGACGTTCGTCGACTGCGTGCGACAGGGGAAGACGCCGCCCGCCACCGCCCGCGACGCCTTCGCCGTCACCGCGCTCACCGAGGCGGCCTACGAATCAGCCCGGAGCGGCGAGCGCGTCTCTGTCGACGTCTGACCGCGGCGAACGCGGACTCGAACCCCGCGGCTGCCGGCACCGACCGCGCCCAGGAGACGCGTCGCTTCCCGGCGAGAATCGCGACGGTCGCGGGGCGGCACGCGACTACGGACTTCGCGTCCGCGAGGTTATCGGTCCTCCACGTCGGCCAGACGGTCGAGTAAGCGTTCCGCCAGGTCGTCTTCCCGATACCGCACGGTGTCGCTCCGAGCGTCGTACTCGACGAGGCCGGCGTCTTCCAGCCTCGGGAGTATCCTGTGATGGAGCGCGATGGTCGCCCGTTCCGAGTCGTCGATGTCGAGGTCGCGAGCGAGAAGATGCTCCCGCAACTCGTCGAAGGAGGCGACGTCTTCGTTCGCGTCCTGTAGGCAGTAGAGGACGGACCGGCGATGCCGGTCGGCGACTATCTGAAGAAGTTCGTCGAACGACGTTCCCCCGCTGCTTCCATCACCTCCGTCCCGATCGGAGCCTGTATCCGTCATCGTGCAGTCCTCTCCCGTAACGTTCACAACGTTTATCTATTTATGAATTTCGCAAATGTCAGTTCGTAAATTCGAACGAAGGCCGCGCGTACTGATAATTTCACACATATTCTCAGAAGAGATTCGTTCACTGAACTATATTTTGCAATTGTTGCGAAAAAGCCATTAGAGAAGAAGTCGTTGGGGTTCCGTGAAGAGTCGATGAACCTCGACGATACGGACAAAGGTATCCTCTACATGCTCCAGAACGATGCCCGCGACGTAACGACAGAAGAGATGGCGGATGCGGTCGGCGTGTCGGCCAGCACGGTGCGCAACCGCATCGAGAGGATGGAGGAGCGAGGCGTCATCCGCGGCTATCATCCGGACGTCGATTACGACAGGGCGGGCCTCCAACTCCACGTCTTCTTCATCTGTAGAGCGCCGAATCCGCGACGAGAGCAACTGGCGAAGAAAGTCCGCGACGTGAACGGGGTCGTCACCATCCACGAAGTGCTGAACGGGGAGGAGAACGTCCAGATAGAGGCAGTCAGTACGGACACCGACGACATGGCCCGTATCACCGACGAACTCAGCGAGCGCGGCCTCGACGTCGTCAACTCGAAGGTGCTCAAGAGCACGCACATCCAGCCGTTCGACCACTTCGGCGAGCACATCGTCGACGAGGAGACGCATGAGTAATCGACCGACGACCGAGGTGGCCTCGCCCGAGTACGACCCCGACACGAAGACGTACCACGTCGATTACGACCACGAGAGCGTTCCGCCGAGCGTTGCCATCCCCGCCGCGATACGAGACATAACGGGGACGGAGCGGACGGAACTCGACCCGCTGTACTGGACCGTCGACGGGGAGGCACTCGACGAACTGCTCCTGCCGGCCGTCGAGGGTGACGTCCGAGCGAGCGCGACGGTGGCGTTCTCCTACCACGGCTACGATGTGACCGTGTTCGAGCGGGGACGCATCGAGTTCCGACGTGACGACGAGACCGAATAACCGAGCGCCTCGACGGCATCGAACGGGGACGGCCGACCGACCGTCAGTTCCGACGGCGACAGGGCGGGCGTCGACGAGCGTGCCGGCGACCGCCCCGGCTCTCACTCGTCCTCCACGAGCGCGAGGTACGGGTCGACGGCGGCGCATCGGTCGGTGGGGACGACCCGGCCCGCGTCGCAGCGGACGAACGCCGAGTCTTCCAGTTTCGGCAGATGGTGGTGTCGTAGGGAAATACGAAGGCGCTCGACCGGCGTCTCGTCCTCGTGCCGAGCGACGGCGTCGGTCAGGGCCGCGAACTCGCAGGGGCCGTCCGCCCGAAGTCGCGCGAGGACGGCTCGCCTGTGAGCGTGTGCCAATGCGTCGAATATCGTCGTCGGTGAAACGCTCTCGTCGCTCTCTTTTTCTCCCATCCTCCCCAGGAAAGCCGCGGGCGCGTATGTGTAGTACGAATCTGGAAAGTTTTGCACTCTCCTGTCCGTTGTACCACGATATAGACCATCACCTCGGTTCGGGAGCGCTCGCGGGCGGATCGAGGGGCGGCCATCCGTCGGCGACCCGGAAGACGGCGACGTCGTCGTTCTCGAACGCGAGGTGGTACTGCGGCGAGAACAGCATCGTCGTCACCATCGCCTCGCCCCGGTCCTTCTTCATCCCTCGGACGGTGTACTTGCCCTTCGGAACGAAGACGTAGTCCGGATGGACGCCCGCCTGCTCGAGTTCCCCGGAGAGACAGAGGGCGTTCTCGCAGCGCGACGTCCGTCGGAACTGATGCAGCTGCTGGCGGTAGGCGTCCTGGCCCTCCCACTCCACGCCCCACGGTCCGACGAGGATGGTCCTGTCGGCCTGCTGGGGGAACCACTCGGCGGCGTCGCCGAGGACGACGAACCGGGCGTCCGGAGACGTGCTCCGTTCGGCCCAGTCCATGGCCGCCACCTCGCCGTCGTCGACGAACTGCGGGAGAGAGGGGCTGCCGGCGTGGGCGTCGACGCCGCCGGCGGCGTACAGCGCCCCGGTGCTCACGCCGAGCACGGCGAACGCGACGACGGAGAAAGCGACCGTCTCCTCCCTGTCGAGCGCAGTGGCCTCGCGTCGTAGACGCGGCAGGAGTCCGTCGAGGAGGAACGCCGCGCTGACGAACGCGCCGACGAGGAAGACGAATCGCGGCTTCTCGACGGTGAGGATGACGGTGGCCAACCACGCCGGCAGGAAGTAGCGCCGCTGCGCGAGGAGGTAGAGACAACCGACGACGGGCACCACCTTCCATATCGATAGGAACAGCGTCTCGCCGAGGAAGCGCCGGACGAACTGATCCACCGTCGGGATGCTGCTGCCGATGCCGCCGTGGGTGCCCGCTGCGGCGGCGAACACCGCGGGGCCGTGGGTCGCGAGTACCTGCGCCCACCACGGCGCGGTGAGGACGACGCCGCCGACCGCGACCGCTGCTCCGGAGGCGAACCCCCGAACCGAGCGGTCGAAGCTGACGTACAGCAGGAGAGCGCTCACGGCGAAGAAGACGGTGTACACCGGATGCGTGAGTATCGTCAGCGCGAACGCGACCATCGCCGGTACGAGCCAGCGGCGTTCGTCGTCGCGGAACAGTCGCAGACAGGCGTAGATACCCGTCAGCGCGAACAGGGTGGCGGGCGCGCGGACGATGCCGCCGGCGGAGATGTGCCACTGGAGCACCGGCGGGCTGACGGCGACGACGAACGCCGCCAGCGTCGCCTGGATGCGCGAACCGAGCAGGTCCCGGGCGAGAAAGTACAGCGGGACGAGGTAGGCCACGCTGACGATACCCGGGAGGAAGCGCGCGATGGTGACCGCTCGCAGGCCCGTCAGATCCTGGAGCGCCGCGAGGACGTAGAACATCAGCGGCGGATAGGCGAAGGGAACACCGTCGGCAGTGTAGCCCGGGATGCGCTCCGGAAGGGCGTACCCGTTGGCGGCTATCTCCTCCGCGATGCGGAAGTACAGTCCCGCGCCGAACGCGGGGTACTGGTGGGATTCGAGGTAGAAGAGAAAGATGCAGACGCCGGCGACGAGGGCGGGGGCCATCCAGAGGAGTTCACCGGCCGTCTTTCCCCGACCGTCGTCCATTATCCGACTCTCGGTGGAGTCCGTCTCTTGGGTCGTGTGCGTCTGCTCCCGGGCCATAGTTCGAAAGCGGGGTCGTCCCGTCGACGACCGCAGTCTCCGGAAACCCTGTCGCCGGACACGTTCTTTGTTATCCAGTGACTATCGTTACGTAGGCCCAACCTATCCACGGAGTTTCGTCGGTTTCACCGCCGTCAACCGACGGTAACGACGGATTGGCCAGAATTCCCGATTCGAAGGAGGACGAACGCACTACCCGGTTCGGGCGGCGTACCGTTCGTCCACTCGTCGAAGGCGGGGTCGCTACTCGTACCGCAGCGCATCGATGGGGTCGGTTCGCGAGGCGTCCCAGGCGGGGTACAGTCCCGCCAGCGCTCCCACGACCAGCCCCACCACGACGGCGATGCCCAGCCACTCGAAGCGGACTGTGAGCGGTAGTCCGATGAGTTGTGCGGCGACGTACCCGCCGCCGAGCCCGACGAGCGCGCCCACCGTCGAGCCGAAGACGCCGAGGAGCACCGCCTCCAGCAGGAACAGCTGGAGCACGTCGCCGTTCTGCGCGCCCACCGCTTTCATGATGCCGATCTCCCGCGTCCGCTCGGTCACCGACACCAGCATGATGTTCGCGATGCCGATGGAGCCGACGACCAGCGAGATGAGAGCGATACCGGTGATGTAGGCGGTGAACGTGTTGCTCACCTGCCGGACCTGCGCGACGAGTTCGTCCTGGGTGGTGACCTTGAACGTGTACCCGCGTCGTTTCAGCTGGCGGGCGTCGGACTGTTCGCCGAGATAGGTGTACACTCGGCCCTGAACGGCGTCGACCTGCTGCGTACTCTTGGCGAGCACGAGCACCCGGCCGTAGACGCGCTGGTTCTCGTTCGCCGACGGACTGAAGACGGTCCGCTGGTAGAACGGGTCCGTCGGCGCGTATATCTCCGGCTGGGGCCCTTCCTGGATTCCGAGCGCGGACTGCTCGGTCGGTTCGACGATACCCACCACGGTGGCGTTCACCGGCTCGCCGGTGGCCGCTCGCGTGATGGTTATCGTATCGCCGACCGAGACGTTGCCCGCGGCGAACATCCGCGCCGCAGGCTGGTTCAGTACGACCTCGCGCTGGCCGCTCTGGAACGCACCGCCGGCGACGAACTTCTGGTTCCTGACGTCGAAGTACGACGGCGACGTCACCGTCACCCACTGACGGCTCACCGTCGAGTTGTCGTACTCGACGGACGAGGCGGCGATACCGCTCTGCGGGACCGCCGCCTCGACGCCGCGGAGCGACCGGATGCCGTTCACGTCGTGTTCGGTGAACACGGTCTCTCCGCCGCCGCCGAGGTCCGGAAGGCCGGTGTTGCCCTCCGACTGTGCAGAGACGTACAACGTCGCGGCGTTACCCCCCGCCACGGTCTGGACGATGTCGGCCTGCAGGCTCGCTCCCAGCGTTACGAACGTGATGACCGCGGCGACGCCGATGATGACGCCGAGCGTCGTCAGCGCGGAGCGGAGCTTGTGCTCCCGGATGTTGCGCAGGCTGATGCGCAGGCTCTCGAGTGCGTTCATCCCCGGCCGTCTCGCCCCGTTCGATTCGACGGTGCGGCCGGCGAGGTCCCCTCGCCACCGTCGGTCCGCGGGAACCTCCTGTCTATTGATTCACCGTCGGTCGGCGACCTCCGGTCCGTTACTCCACCGTCGGTTCGCGGGAACCTCCGGTCTCTCTGTGTTACTCTTCGCACGTGGTCATTTCTCGGTGCTGCCATTCCCGTTCCCCCGACCGCGTTACGCGTTCGCCGGACAAAAAGCCACGAGGTAGAAACGCCGGATTAATGGCCTGAAACGTCGGGTTAGTCCGGAATCGAGGAGATATGGAGAGAGCGAACGGGAGAATCCCGACCGTCGAGTGGAGAAGACCCGCGTCTCCTGTATCGGCGGCAGGCCTACGCGCTATGCTTCCCGTCCGAGGCCGTGGTCCAGATAATCGAGGACGAGCGGCCAGGAGTCCGCCGCCGCCCGTGCATTCGCTCTGGGGGTGCCACCTTTCTCGTCGTTCGAGGGACTGCCCGTGTAGTCGGCATACGGCACACCGAACACGTGGCCGGCATCACAGTACGCCCGAAGCCCGTACGGATGCGAAGAGTCGCGTCGCCGTAATCGGCTGATAGTCAATGCTGACACGGGAGCCGATGGCCACTCTCGATCGTCCACTCCAGCGAGCAGCAGAACGGGTCCGTCGATCTCTTCGACCGGAACGAGGACCTGTTGGAGGATCTCGTCCGGGACGCGGGAACGAATCGAGTTCGGGAGAGGTTCGATCGCACACCGGTGCCGATAGATGTCTTCGACCGCGTCGAAGACGGTTGCGACCGAGTCCGACCCTGCCACCGGCTTCCCGTTTCGGGTCCACGCGGGTCGACTGATGAACGCCCTCGGAGGGACTCCGGCAACCCCGTGGCCGACGACGCCCCCGCCGGAGTAGCCGATCACCGTCGTCGGCCCGTCGTAGTTGGCCGCGGTCAGTAAGGCGGCTTCGACCCCGCGTGAAATCCCGAGTACTCCGATCCCCCCGTCGCGGACCGCCGGTCGATTCGTTAGCCACCGAATCGCGTTATCGAAGTATTCGAGCGGGATTTCTTTCAGCGATTCGGGCAATCCGGACGCGTCGAAGTACTGCAACGCCAGGGTCGCGTACCCCTGCGTTGCCAGCATCTTACTCAGTCGATGCGGGACAGCGGCGTGCGAACCGTGGAGTGCGAGTACGGGCGGATGCGGCCCTGACGTCGACGGTTCGTAGAGCCATCCCACCAGTCCGTTCGTTTCGACCGGCTGTCGCGAGATATCTGGATCGACGAGGACTCTAAGCTGTGAGCCACGAGCTTCGGAGCGTTCGAGAAGGCCGGAGCGTGCCCGAAACGCGAGCTCGGCCCTGGTCCGATCGCCCGTGACGAAAGTTGACGGCGACGAGAAGAGGCCCGCTGACGACAGTCGGTGAAGAATCATGTCGACCGCCGATCGATCTGCCACCTGGAGGCCCCTCTCCGACCCGTACCACGTCGACTTCGGCGCATTAGCCGTTAGGTCGGTAGTCGAGAGCGTGGCTTCCCCGTGGCTATCGGTGCGGAGTGACCACGAACCCTCGAACGTGCGGCCTCGCGCATCGTTGGCGACGAAATCGAGCGTAACCGAACTCTCTGGACCGAAATCGGACAGGCGAATGCCAAGCGGGTCGCCGACCGTGGTCTGGGCCGGAGCCTGGATAGATCCCGTATTCCCGCCGAACAGCGAGCCAGTGAGACATCCGGCGGTAGCGACCGTGCCGATGGTCGCTGCTGACGCCAGTATTTCGCGTCGAGAGGGACGTTCAGGAGCCATCCTGGTTAGAGGGGGGTATCTCCTTCAGTTTATCTTAAAAATTTCTTCTCTTGAGCACTGGATGCTCGAGTCGGTAACCCGAGCACGGCAGTAATCTCGATGCATCGAGTTCTCTCGATTGTAATTTGTGTTCGCCTTCGAGGGGTCGTACACCGAGAGCCACTGTCCTCCCGTCTGGCGACGGTGGTAATGGTATATCGACATACAGTTTATGGATGCCGCGCCCTCGTCGACGTCAGGAGGCGAGCAGCGCCACGGCGCAGACGGCCAGCGCGACGCCGGCCACGTCTCTGGCCGACAGCGACTCGCCGAGGACGAGGACGGCGAGAACGGCCGCGACGACGAAGTAGAGGCCGGTGACGGTCGTCGCGACCGCCGCACTCCCGCTCTTCAGGGCGGCGTAGTAGCTTATCGCACCGACGCCGGAGAAGAGACCCCCGGCCAGCGCGTACGTGACGCCCGGCCCCGACAGCGACACCGAACCGGGACCGGCGACGATGTATCCGAGCGCGACCGCGACGCCGCCGGCGTAGGAGATCACCATCGCCGCCTCGGGCGACAGCGTCTCCGTCGCCAGGTCGGCGAACAGCGCCCAGAACCCCCAGGCGACCATCCCGACGACCGCGAACAACACTGCCGTTCGCATGCGTCGACGGTCACGCCCCGGCGAGGAATGGATTCCGGTATCGGCGCGACGCGAACGCTCTCCGGTCCCGGAAACCGTCAGAAGGGAGCCTCTACCGGCCGGGAGCCGCCGCCTTCGCCGGCTCAGGACGAGCATAACAAACTGCCGGGCGGGCGACCGGACGGCCATGCGACGCGCAACACTCTTCGTCCTCGCGCTGGCGGTCGCGGCCGCAGGCGCCGTTCCGGCCGCCGGCGGCCACGCACACGTCCACGACCGCGAGATCGAACCCAGCGGTGGCGCGAGCGCGCTCGTCGCGAGCGGTGCACCGACCGACGACGCGGCCCCGCCGGAGCGGTGGAACCGGACGTACGGCGGAGACGGCGAGGACACGTTCGCCGACGTGGTCCGGACGGAGGACGGCGGCTTCGTCCTCGCGGGCTGGACCGAGCGCGGCGGTGACCGCGATGGATGGGTGGTGAAGGTCGACGCGAGCGGCGACCGGCAGTGGACGCGAACGATAGGTGAGAGCGGAACAGACCGACTGTACGGCGTCGTGCGCACCGACTCGGGCTTCCTGTTGGCCGGTCGCTCGGACCGCGACGGCGGGGCGCGAGGCTGGGTGCTCTCGCTCGCCCGCGACGGGTCGACGCGTGCCGACCGGACGCTCGGCACCGGCGCGTTCACGGCGATAGCGTCCGGCGGAAGCGACGGGGAACGGTACGCCCTCGCCGGATGGACTCGGACCGACGCCGGCGTCGGCGGCTGGCTGGTCGCGGTCGATGCCCGAGGGAACGAGGACTGGGAACGGGCGTATCCGGCGCCGGACGGCTACTCGTCGGCGCGGCTGAAGGCGGTCGCACCCGCGCCAGACGGGGGCTACTTCCTCGGCGGCGACGCCAGCCGGGACGACAGCGACGCGTGGGCACTCCGGGTCGGCCCCGACGGCGAACCGGCGTGGAACCGGACGCGGGGCGGTCCCGGACAGGAAGCCATCTGGGCCGCGACGCGAAGTCAGAACTCGGGGGTAGTCCTCGCGGGCGAGACCGAACGCGGCGGCGCGCTCGACGGCTGGGTGCTGGCGTACGCCGCCGACGGGAGCCTCGCCTGGAGTCAGCGCTATGGCGGCCCCGAGCGCGACTGGCTCGACTCCGCGATGGCGGTCGACGGCGGCTATCTGTTCACGGGCGGGACGCTGACCGGCCGCGTCGGTAGCGCGGACGGGGTCGTCGTGAAGACGGCCGACGACGGCACGATCCGGTGGAACCGGTCGTACGGCAGTTCCGCCTGGGACAAGCCGTGGCCGGCGGTGGAGACCCGCGACGGCGGATACCTGCTGGCCGGCCGGACCGAAGGGTTCGGCGCGTCTGGGAAGGACGGCTGGTTGCTCCGACTGGAGAGCGACGGTCAGTCCGCGGGAACGGACGCCGCGAGCGACGGGACGGACGGGCAGTCGACGACCGAGGCGGGCGGAAACGATGGAGGAGACGGGGGCGGGAGCACGTCGACAGCCACGCCGTCCGCGGCAGGCGGAATAACCGACTACACCGGGGTGCTCGGTGCGGTCGCTGCCGGCGTCGTCGCCGTCCTCCTCTGGCGGAGACGCTACCGGCGGTAATCGCGATTACCGCCTCGCCGTCGGCGGCAATCCGGCGTTGTCGAGCGGTCACGTCTCAATAACAAAGACGACGACGGTGGTATCGGACGGGAGTAGAGATGTCCGGAGGGAGCGACGGCGCGGACGGCGGCGAACGCGGGCGGAGAACGGGACGCAACGAGGACGGCGGAAGCGAGAACGCGTCGGGTAGCCCGCGTTACCGGAGCGCCGCGGTGGTGGTCGTCGCGTGGTTCGTGGCGACGAGCCTGCTAGTCGGCGGCGGGGGACTGCTCGTCGGCTCCACCCCGGGCGACGCGAGTGACCAGCGGACGACCGACCGACTGGGAACGGTGCCGCGCGGGCCGGCGGGCACCGTCCCGCTCGGGAACGCGGACGTGAAACTCTCGGGGACGGCTGCCGAGGAGCGCGCGGGGTGGAGCGTCGCGTCGGCGGGCGACCTGAACGGCGACGGCGTCGACGACCTGCTCGTCGGGGCGCAGACCGACGACGAGGGGGGCGAGAACGCCGGCGCGGTGTACGTCGTCTTCGGGCCGGCCGAGCGAGGGTCGGTGTCGCTCGCCGACGCCGACGCGAAACTCGTCGGCGAGGGCGATGGCGACCGCGCCGGTTTCGCCGTCGCTGCGGGCGACCTGAACGACGACGGCGTCTCGGACGTTGTGGTCGGTGCACCGCTCGACGACGAGGGGGGCGAGAACGCCGGCGCGGCGTACGTCGTCTACGGCGGCGAATCGCTCTCGGGGACTGTTCCGCTCGCCGAGGCGGACGCGAAACTCGTCGGAGCGGGGGACCGCGACCGCGCGGGCTGGTCGCTGGCGACGATGGCGAACGCCTCGGCCGGGAGCGACGGGGGAGAGACGCCGGGGGTGCTCGTCGGCGCGCCGTACGCCGACGCCGGAGGCGAGGACGCCGGCGCCGCCTACCTCGTCACCGGCGAATCGCTGGACGGGCCCACCGAGCTCTCGCCGGACAACGCTCGGAGCCTCGACGGGGCGGCCGCCACGTTCGTCGGCGAGAGCGAGGGCGACCACGCCGGCTTCGCCGTCGCCGCAGGGGACGTGGACGTCGACGCCGGGGCGGACGTGGTGGTCGGCGCGCCGAACGCCTCCACCACGGCGGCGGCCGCCGGCGCGGCGTACCTCGTCACCGGCCTCCGTCGCTCGGGAACGGTCGACCTGGGCGACGCGAACGCGACGCTGAGGGGGGCGAACGAGGGCGACGAAGCCGGCTTCGCGGTCGCGTCCGGCGGCGATCTGGACGGCGACGGCACCGCCGACGTGGTCGTCGGCGCGCCGTACGTCGACGACGAGGCGAAGGACGCGGGCGCGGCGTACGTCGTCTACGGCGGGGACCTGGACGGCGACCGCAGCCTCGCGGCAGCGAACGTGACGCTACCGGGCGAGCGCGCCGGTGACCTCGCCGGCTGGTCGGTCGCACTCCCGGCGGACGCGAACGGCGACGGGTTCGACGACCTCCTCGTCGGCGCGCCGTACGACGACGAGGGCGGGACGGACGCCGGCGCCGCCTACCTGCTGTACGGGTCCCGACTGGCGTCGACCCAGGAACTCGCCGGGGCGCACGCGAAGTTCGTCGGCGAGAGCGAGGGCGACCTCGCGGGCTTCGACGCGGCGGGCGCTGGCGACGCCAACGACGACGGCACCGCCGACCTCCTCGTCGGCGCGCCGTACGACGACTCGCGCGAGACGAACGTCGGGGCGGCGCACGTCGTCTACGGCGGCGCGCCGCCGGTGAGGACCACCGCGACGGCGACGACCGAGACGACGGTGGCGAAGACGACGACCCGCGAGGAGAAGCCGACCGAACCGAAACCGCGTGAGACGAAACCGGCCAAGACGACGCCGAAACCCGAACCGAGGCCGAAGACCGAGCCGCTGGACGTGACGGTCGCGTTCGACTGCACGAAGGCGACCGTCACCGCGGACCAGTACACGCGGGTCGTGCTCCGGTTCCGCGACGGGTCGAGGCAGGCGTTCACGGGCATCTACAGCGGGACGAACGTCTTCGCGGGAACGACTGCAGACGAGGTCATCACCCGGATTCGGGTGTTCGACGGGCCGAACTCGTTCAGGGTGGTTCGCAACGACGCGTCCGGATGCGTTCCGAAACGGACGACGGGGGAAACGACCACGACGGAGAAACCCCCAACAACCACCACTACGGAAGCGAAACCGCCGACCACCACGACGACGAAGGAAAAGCCGCCGACTACCACCACGGCCACCACGACGGAGGAAAGGCCACCGACGACGACAACCACGACGAAGGAAGAGCCACCGACCACGACGACCACGACGGAGAGGCGTCCACCGACCATTACGACGACGGAGGAAAGACCGCCGACCACCACTACCGCGACGACGAAGGAGGAACCGCCGGCGGAGAACCGCATCGTCGTCGTCGGGAACGCCGACGAGCCGGTCCGGTACGACTTCGTGGTCGAGGGTGACGCTGAGAAGACCGCCGAGAGCGGCGACGCGCCGGTGCCGGACGAGCGGATAACGGTCAGCGACGAGGACCGCATCGAGACGGTCTCCGGCGGCGGTTCCCGGGTCACGGGCGCGGTCGCGGGCGACGCCGACGCCTACCGGTTCACCGGCGACGTCTCGCGGTTCCGCATCGAGTTGACCGCGGCGACCCTGGAGAAGGCGACCGTCTACCTGAACGGGGAGGCGGTTCAGCCGGCCGAACTCGGCGACAGTCCGGCCGCGGGAACGCCGGTGACCTACCTCAACTGCTCGGCGGCGCGCGTCGACGGCGAGTTCCCGGAGGTGCGGGCCCACGTCAGCTTCGTCGCGGACGACGGTGGGTTCGCCACGAGCCTCTTCTCGCTCGACCCCGCCAGCGGGACGGCGCTCGTCCACCCCACCCAGTTCCAGGACCCGCCGTTCGGCCTGGACTACGTCGAACTGTACGCTGACCCCGCCGGAACCGACCTCCGGTTCCGGCCGTTCAACCCCTACGCCGGCCCGTGGTGCCTGGAAGCGCCGGCGGAGACGACCGCCGCGACGACAACGACCACGCCGGCAACTCCAACGACCACGGAGACCACCACGACGGAGGAGAGACCACCGACCACGACGACCGCCGAAACGACCACCGAGACGACGACCGCTACCGAGACAACCGTCGAAACGACGACCACGGAGACCACTACCGAAACGACTACCGAGACGACTATCGAGACCACGACGACCCCGGAGCCGACCGAGACGACCACCGCGGTGACCGCGGCGGAGGAACGGGTGACGGAGGAGTCGCCGACGACGGAGTCCGCCGACGTCCCGGAGCCGACCGAGACGGTAGCGGAGGAGACGGAAGCGGTCGAACCCGCGGAGGCGACCGAACCCGCGGCGGCCGAAGCTACGGAGACCACGACCGTCGCGTCCGGGGGTGAATAATCGTGGAACGACGGTCGACGACGACGGAACCGGAGGCGGGGGAAACGGTTCGACGGGTGCGTTCTGCTGACGCTGCGGCTGGTCGTACCTTCGCTGGGTTCAACTACAATCGGGATTCTTTTGTTCCTGTAACCAGTCTGGCACGGTAATCGAATCTCTTGGGACCAGAAACAATCCATGAAGAACGAACGAATCACCGAACGAGCGACGGACCTCGACCGGGACGCGAGGGCGGCGTACCAGGTCTCCGGTACCGACGAAGACGTTAGCACGAGAGTTATCCAGGCCGTCGAAGAGATAGTCGGCGACGACGAGTCGAATCGGACGTGGCTGTACGACAGCGTGGACCCGGACGCACTCGACGCCATCTTCGACGACAAACACGACGGAACGCCGCGAACGGACGGGAAAGTCGTGTTCACCGCTCAGCGGTGCGAAATCGTCGTTCACGGTGACGGGTCGCTGGTCATCTACGCCCCCGAGGATCACGGCTCCGGAGAGGACTCCGGGACGACACGCGATTCCCCCGACGGACCGCAGAACGAAAACGGCGAGTCGCCGAATCGAAGCGACGGTTCGTAGCGCCCGGCGAAGACCGAAACGGTATTGTGGTCACAACCGTCACCTCGGTCAAGGAACGATTGATGGTCGACAACGGAGACGTTACCTTCCGGAAGATGCTACGCGAGTGGCCCGTACAGACCAGCCTGTTCAGTTTCGGTCCGGTCGTGCTCGCGGCCGCGCAGCTGCTCAACGGGTTCTACTTCGGCACCACGCTCACCTACCACGCTCTGTTCGGCGTCGTCATGGTCGCGTTCGCCGTGCTCGTCACGCGCCACCATCTCGTGACGTTCCGTATCCGACAGCTCGAAAACGAAAGCCGAAATTTCTAGGCCCGGGTCGGCGCGCCCGCCCTGGTCTCGCGTCCGGCGTACGCGTTGTACCCCGCGATGCCGGCCACGACGATGCCGGAGATGACGTCGCTCCAGAACGCCGCGCCGATGTCCGCGATGACGAACGGGACGAGTATCATCCACAGCCCGAGGAGCGCGACGAGTCCGGCGCTACCGACGCTGACCTCGTAGCCGTTCGTCATCCGGTAGTAGTTGTACCCCGCTAGCAGGAAGATAGCGAGGCCGACGATCACGTTGTTCCAGTAACTTACGGTCGACATCGCGTCGTACACGAACGCGGAGACGAATATCCACGCGCCGACGAGCGACACGAAGCCGCTGAGCCACTTCAGGTTCGAATCCGCGGTCGTCTGCTCGGTGGGCCGTCTACGTTCGGTTTCTGATTCACTCATATCCCGAGATACGATTCGTGACGTATAAACTGCGACGACCGTTTACGACCCGGAATCGAGCGTCGATAACTGTTCACTCGCCGCCGCCGGCCGACGACGAGAGCACTGCCGGGGAAACGCGTCGTTACACCGTCTCGGGGTCGTGTGACTCGAACCAGTCGGCGATGGTTTCCAGTCGGTGGACCGCTCTGTCAGGGTCGCCGATGGCGTGGTGTTCGTCGGGGTAGACGACCAGTTTCGCTGGAACGCCCCGCTTTTTCACGCTGACGTAGAGCTGTTCCGACTGGGAGGGCGGACACCGCCAGTCCTCGCCGCCCGCGGTGACTAGCAGCGGCGTGTCGACGTCGCCCACGTCGGTGATGCTGGAGGATTCGTCGTACGCTTCGGGGTGCTCCCACGGCAGTCCGAAGTCGTTCTCCCACCACTTGTGGGCGTCGTCGGTGCCGTACGACGAGCGCAGGTCGTAGATGCCGTGTTCGGCGGCGGCCGCGGCGAACCGGTCGGTGCTCGTCACGAGGTAGCCGGTCGTGATACCGCCGTAGGAGAACCCGGTGGCGAAGGTTCGCTCGGGGTCGACCCAGCCGCGGTCGACGAGGTGGTCGACGCCCGAGCAGACGTCGTCCACTTCACGGCGGCCCCAGTCACCGCGGATGCTCTCGGAGAACGCCCGTCCGTAGGAGCTACTGCCACGGTAGTTCGGCCGCAGGACGACGTACCCCCGGTCGGCGAAGTAGGCGTACTCGAACCGGAACTCGGGAGCGTCGTAGGAGACGGGGCCGCCGTGGATGGAGACGACGAGCGGACGCTCGTCGGGGTCGTCTCGGTCGAACTCGGGCGGGAGGTAGGCGATGGCCTCGACCGCTTCGCCGTCGTCGTTCTCGTAGGTGACTCGCTCGCACGCCGGCATCGCGTGGCTCTCGACGAACGTCTCGTTTGACGCGGTCAGCCGCCTCGGTTCCGCGCCGTCGGCGTCGAGGTCGGCGGCGTCGAGCGCGTAGCAGTCGGTCGGCGCGTCCGGTTCGGTGAGCGCCAGGGCCACGGCGTCGCCCGCAAGGTCGAACCCCCGGACCGTTCGGTACTCGCCCTGCGCAGAGAAGGTCCGCTCCGGGTCGCTCCCGTCGGCGAAACACCGCACGAGGCGCGTGCTCCCCTCGTCGCCGACGAGCGCGACTAGCGTCTCCTCGTCGGTCCAGCGAACGGTGCCGTCGCGGGCGATGGTACGGTCGAGCGACGCCGAGACGGACCGGTAGGTGGCGTCGTCGGCGCCGACGCGCTCGGCGACGTACACCTCGTCGGGGACGTGCCAGTTCGTCGGCGTGCCGGCGGCGAACGCGAGCCGGTCGCCGTCGGGGCTCCAGCGCGGCCCGCGAGCGACGACGTCGCCGTCGGTGAGCCGTCGACAGTCGCCGCCGTCCGGGGCGACGGTGAACACGTCCATCGCGCTCTCGTCGTCCGGGCGCTCGCCGTGGTTCGCGACGAACGCGATGCGGTCGTCGCCCCACGCGGGTTGCATCCCCGTCATCGGCTCGTACGCGCCGCCGCCGCGGGCGTCGTCGAGGCGACGTTCCTCGCGGGTGTCCACGTCCACGACGAAGAGGTACGTCGTCACGTCGTCGAGGTAGCCCCGTCCGTCGGCCTTGTGCTGGAGGCGTTCGAGTTCCACGGGGCCGCCGTCGCGGCGCTCGCGGAGGTACTCGGCCTGCTCGTCGGTCGGGTCGCGGGAGGCGACGACGACGCGGTCACCCTCGGGCCCCCAGTCGAACTCGCGGACGCCCTCCTCCCGGGTGGTCACCTGCCGGGCGTCACCGCCGCGTTCGAGGTCGAACAGCCAGACCTGCGACTGCGGTTCTTCCGCACCCGTGCCGGACTCGTCGCCGTCCTCCTCGGTGCTCTCCTCGTCGGCGTCGTCCCGAACGGCGAGCGCGGCGTCCTCCTCGCGGGCCGCGACGAACGCGAGTTTCGACCCGCCGGGCGACCACTTCGGCGACCCCGCGTCGGAGGCGCGGGTGAGTCGGTACGGCTCCCGGCTACCGTCCGTCGGGACGACGAACAGCGAACTTCGACGGTCGTCCTCCGAGCGGTCGAACTCGTCGGCGACGAACGCGAGTCGGTCGCCCGAGGGCGACAGTGCGACGTCCTCGACCAGCGTCAGGTCGTAGAAGTCGCCGAGGTCGAACGTGTCTGCCATGGTGGACGTCCGGACGCAGGGGTTATCAGTGTACGTCCTGCAGCAAACCGACGCTCGCACGGAGCACGGAGCGGACGCGCCGGTCGAAAATCCCACCGGCCCCGCGTCGAGCGTTCCGCCGGGCCCACCGATGAAACCATTACGCCCGAGTCCGTACTGGGGTCATGCGCACCGTCGTCGTCGGTGGCGGAATCGTCGGACTCGCCAGTGCTTACTACCTCGCCGAGCAGGGCGTCGACGTGGTCGTCTGCGAGCGGTCCTCGCTCGGCGCGGGCAGCACCGAACGCTCCGCGGGCGGCATCCGCCAGCAGTTCTCCACGCGGGTCAACGTCGAACTCTCGCGGGCGAGCGTCGACGTCTGGGAGGACTTCGAGGCGGAGTTCGGCGCGGACATCGCCTACCGCCGTCCCGGCTACCTCTTTCTCGCTCGCGAGGACGCCACCGCCGAGCGGTTCGCCGAGAGCGTCGCCGTGCAGAACGACCTCGGCGTCCCGAGCGAACTGCTCGACCCCGAGGCGGCCCGCGAGCGCTGTCCCGAACTGCGCGCAGAGCAGTTCGTCGCCGCCACCTACTGCCCGACGGACGGGTTCGCCGACCCGCACCTCGCGCTCCAGGGGTTCGCCCGCGGAGCGCGGGACGCCGGCGCGGACGTCCGGACCGGCGTCGCGGTGACCGACGTGCTGCGCGGCGGCCGCCGCGCCGACGGCGGCGTCACGGGCGTCGAGACGGAGTCGGGCCGCGTCGACGCCGACTTCGTGGTCAACGCGGCCGGACCCTGGGCGCGGGAGGTGGCCGCGATGGCCGACGTCGACCTCCCGATCGTGCCGAAACGCCGACAGATAGCGGTCGTCGACCCGGAGACGCCCGTCCCGGCCTCGGTCCCACTGACCGTCGACCTCGACACAGGCGCGTACTTCCGGCCGGAGCGGGAGGGTGCGGCGCTCGTCGGCGGTCACTTCTCGGCCGACGACCCCGACGCCGACCCGGACGCGTTCGACCGCTCGTCGGACCTCGACTGGGCCGCGACGGCCGTCGAGCGAGCGGCGGACTGCGCGGGCTACTTCGGCCCGGACTCCCGCATCCGACGGGGCTGGGCGGGGCTGTACGCCGTCACGCCCGACCACCATCCCATCGTCGAGGAGACGGTTCCGGGACTCGTCACCGCCGCCGGCTTCTCCGGCCACGGCTTCCAGCACGCGCCGGCCACCGGTCGGATCGTCGCGGAGCTCGTCTGCGACGGGGAAATCTCGCTCGTCGACGCGTCCGAACTCGACGGCGCGCGCTTCGAGGAAGACCGCACCGTCGAGGAGCGCAACGTGGCCTGACCGCTGGCGGCGCCACGCAACGCTCACAAACCCACCGGACGAACGCGAGGCATGGTCAGGATACTCTCGGACGCCGACGTGGCGGCGTGTCTCGACGTCGACGAACTCCTCCCGGTCGTCAGGTCGGCGTTCGTCAGTCAGGGCCGCGGCGAGGTCGAACGACCCGACCGCCCGCACTTCCCCGTGGGCGCGGGCATCGCGGGCGACGAACCGCTCGGCACCGGCCTCGCGATGCCGGCCTACGTCCACGGCGCGGACCACTACGCGACGAAGCTCGTCGGCGTCCACGAGGGAAACGCAGCGCGCGGCCTTCCGACCGTCAACGCCCAGGTCGTCCTCACGGACGCCGAGACCGGCCAACCTGCCGCGTTCCTGGCGGGGAACCGGATAACGAACGCCAGAACGGGCTGCATCGGTGGCCTCGCGGCTGCGGAACTCGCCGACGCGCCGGTCACGCTCGGCGTCATCGGCGCGGGGACGCAGGCCCGCTGGCAGGCGCGCTGCATCGCGGCGGCGACCGACCTCGCCGCCGTCCGCGTCTACTCGCCGAGCGATTCGAAGCAGGCCTGCGCCGAGGACCTCGACGCCGAACTCCAGGCCCCCGTAAAGGCGGTCGAGACGCCGCGGGAGGCAGTCGCGGGCGCGGCCGTCGTCGTCACGGCGACGACGAGCACGACGCCGGTTCTCGACGGCGAGGACGTGGACGACGGGACGCTCGTCGTCGCCATCGGCGCGTACACGCCCGAGATGCGCGAACTCGACGCGACGACCGTCGAGCGCGCCGCGCGCGTTTTCGCCGACGTCCCCGACGAGGCGGCCGACGTGGGTGATCTCCGGGAGGTCGGGGTCGCCGAGGCGGACCTCGTCCCCCTCTCGGCGGTGTTCGAGGAACACGCCGGCCGGGAGTCGGACTACGAGATTCTGGTCGTCGAGAGCGTCGGATCGGCGGTGCTCGACGCCGCCGCGAGCGAACACGTCTTCGAGCGGGCGCGGGCGACCGGAACGGGCACGGACGTCTCGCTGTAACGTACCGCCACCGGGCGGATATCTGTCTATCTACCCGAAAAGCTATCTAGGCAGTAATCTCGTCGGTGTCCGACGGCGGTCCGAAGTCTGACGAACCAGCTAGTTATCTGGCAAGCTTTCTGGATAGCTATCTGGCCGGTGTCGCCGGGACATTCGAGGACGGTGGCTGCCACCACCCCTGCAGCGACCGCTGTCGACGCAACGAGAGAACCTCGCCACCGACCGGACTCCCCGTTCGAAAACGCGGCGGTCGTCGTATTTCCGAATAGATATCTGGATAGCTTCCCAGGATGCAGTCCGGTCCGCCGAAACGTCGGTTCTCGGTTTGGACCCAAGGCGGATTTCCAGATAGCTATCTAGATGGATTTCTGTACGAAAGGGACGGTCTAGAACCGTCGCAACCGGGGTGACCCAACGAAGCCTGGCGGTTATCTAGACAGCTATCTAGGAAGATTCCTGTTTATATAGCTAACTGGATAGCTATCTGAATAGTTTAAGCCGGTCGTCTGACGAGAATTTATGAGGGAGAAGGGTATAACGACCGACCGTATGAAACGGGCCATCACACTCTGGAGCGAGTCCGGCGGCGTGGGCAAGACGACCATGGCGACCAACGTCGCCGCCGCACTGGGTCGTCGCGACGAGCGAGTGCTCGTCATCGACCTGGACCCCCAGCTCGGGAGCTTGACCGACCACGTGGGCCAACAGGAACTGAAAACCGGCGACCGAGAACATCTCGGCGACGTTTTGCTCGAAGAGGACGGGGACGTCGAGTCGCTCATCGTCGAAACCGGCGACTTCGATCTCGTCCCCTCCCACGAGGGACTGGCGAACATCGAGAGCGAGATGGCCGCGCGCAACACATCGTTGCGGGAGTTCCAGTTGCGGTCCGCACTGAAAGACGTCGCTGGGGAGTACGATTACTTCGTCATCGACCCGCCGGCGACGCTGAACGTGCTCGTCGACAACGCCCTCGTCGCGGCGCGGAACGTCCTCATCCCCATCGAACTCACGCGGAAGGGGAGCATCTCCATCGAGGGACTCGAAGACACACTTGACAGCATGGAACGCGGATTCCGGAAGTTCGACGACGACTTCACTCTCGGTATCCTCGCGGTGGTGCCCAACGAGGTCGGTGACTCGAACATCTACCGCGAGACCCGCGAAGAACTCGAAGCGGCGGGGAAACCGGTGACGCCGTTCGGCGTTCGCAAGCGAGACGTGCTGAAGGAAGCCTGGAAGCGCCAGATGAACGTCTTCGAGTTCGCCGAGAGCGACGAGACGAGGGATCTCCGCGAGTACGAACACGACCTCCTCGATAACTTCGAGCATCTCGCGCAGATCGTCGAGCAGGGAACCGTCGACGTACAGGAGGTGGAAGCTTGACCAAAGACGACCGGTACGGCGCGACCGACGACGACTACGGCGACGAACTCGACGACTTCTCCTCGGGAGCCGTCGCGTCGACCGCGGAGGACGACGAGGACGACGAGGAAGACGCGCTACCGTTCATCTTCGCCCGGCGGACGGTGAAAGCCGACCGCGAAGCAGTCCCCGTCTACGTCCAGGACGACACGGCAGCCGAGATCGAGGAGATCGAGCGTCAGCTCGGACAGCAGTTCGACGGCGACAAGGTCATGGCTCTCGACGTCCGCGAAGCGCTCGTTCGGGCGGGCCTTCAGAACGTCGACGACGTCGAGCAGGTCATGAAGGACTGGGGATACGGCCGCCGATAGCGCGAGTCCACCTTCGTCTTGCGGTTATCTAGCTAGATATCCCGCCACATACCCACGATTATATTTGGCCAGACATACAGAGAGATATCTGTACATACCTCCACAAGGATATTCGGATACCTATGCAGTTGACTTTCCAAGTAGTTGAATGGAAATCTCCCTATCGATATCTACCAGAGGAATGATTGGGTCGTTTTGCCCATCGTACCGAGCGACTGTACCGTCGAGCGGCACTGCGCCCCTGTCGGAGCACGACGGTCTCGGAGGAAAACGGGAGTGCTACGTCGACAGTACCCGTGCCAGCGGAGATATCATTCGTATTGTGCAAGTTGTGCAAAACCGTTAAGGCGGTCGGGCGACAACGTCGAACTGAATGAGCGACAAACTCGAAGACATTCGACAGAAGAAACGGGAAGAGATACTGAACGAAGACCAGCAGAGTGGGGACGAAACCCCGAGCGAGCCAGTCTCCGTCGAGGGGAGCTCTCACCTCGACGAACTCGTCGAAAGCTCGAACGTAGTGCTCGTCGACTTCTACGCAGATTGGTGCGGTCCATGCAAGATGCTGGAGCCGGTCGTCGAGAGCGTCGCGGCAGAGACCGACGCGGCGGTCGCGAAGGTCGACATAGACCAGCACCAGGGGCTCGCCCAGCAGAACGGCGTCCAGGGTGTGCCGACGCTGTTTCTCTACGCGGACGGAGAGCCGGTGGAGCGGCTGGTCGGGGTCCAGGACGAGTCGACCCTGAAGAACCTGATCGAACAGCACGGAGGGTAGTCGGATTCCACTCCGATGACGGACGCGGAAGCCGAACCTGGTCGCGTCGATACCTGGTCGGCGCGACGAGACGGTACTCGTCTCGGCCACGTCGACGCGGCCCCCTCGAGCCGACGCGACGGAGTCACACCCACTCGGTGAGCGAAACGCCGACCGTGGAGTTTACGTTCGGGATTCGGACCGACCACTGGTCGACGAGTGCACGACGAGGACGGCCCTCCCCCGGACCGGGGGCGCGACTCCCGGCGGCGCTGGCCTCGCGCTTTTAAGACCACGGCGTACCAATAGGCGACCAATGGGCTTTCACACGTTCGACCCGGACCGAGCAGAGAAGTTGGAGGACGAGTCGCGCTACCGGTACGTCTCCCGCGAGGAACTCGTCGGGAACCTCGATCCGGCAGGCGACGACGTCGTTGCGGACCTGGGTAGCGGGACGGGGTTCTACACCGACGACGTCGCCCCGTTCGTCGGACGCCTCCACGCGGTCGACGTCCAGGAGGCGATGCACGACCAGTATCGCGAGAAGGGAGTCCCGGACAACGTCTCCCTCGTGACGGCCGACGTGGCTGACCTCCCGTTCGACGACGGCGAACTCGACGCCGCCTTCTCGACGATGACGTTCCACGAGTTCGCAGGAGCGGCGGCGCTCGAAGAGGTAGCTCGCATCCTCGACGGCGACGGGCGGTTCGTCGTCGCCGACTGGACGGCCACGGGAACGGGCGAGAGCGGCCCGCCGGTCGAGGAGCGATACGACCTGGACGGGGCACGCGAACGGGTCGCCGACGTCGGACTGACGGTCGAGTACGCGACCGAACGGCCCGAAACGTACCTCTTCGTCGCCAGTCGTTGAGATGCGACGCAGGTCCCTGCTGGGTGCGCTCGCGACCGGCGTCGTCGGCTCGACCGCCGGTTGCGTCGGCCACCCGCTGCCGCCGCTCCGGGGTATCGTCGCCCGCAAGCGAATCGTCGCGGAAGACGGGACGCTACTGGCCGTTACGAGGTCGGGCATCGACCCGCAGACGCGACTGCTCCGCGAACGGTTCCCCCGGGAGCCGATGGCGGGCAACACGACGATCACGGAGAACCTCGCCGGCGAGATTCGAGAGCGCCACGACGACGTCGATTGCCGCGTGACGGTGCGTCACCGGAACGAGAACTACGTCGACGGCGTCGATCCCGGGGAGAAGACGTCCTATCGCGCCACTCGAAGCACGTTCAACCAGGTGATGGCCGGAGACGGCATCGGGTTCCAGATCGGTCTCGTCAACCGGCCGAAACTGCTCGCCCCGAGCGAGATAGTCCGCTCCGGACGGATCGTCGAGAAACGCCTCCTGGGGAGACGGAACCGCGACGGCCGGAATCCGACGGAAAAACGGTTGCTGACCGTGACCGACGAGGGCGTCTCAACGAACCGGTCGGGGCTGTCCGGGCGCACGGTAGGACGGCGGACGGCCAAGCGCCTGCTGGAGACGTTCGACGCACTGGTGTACCGATTCGTCGTCGCCCACGACAGCCCCGGAAAGCGTCTCTACGAGACCGGGCGGCCGCAGTTCGACCGGGTGCGCGTCGGCGAGACGGCGACGTTCAAGGTGAAAGGGGACGACGGCGGTAGAATCGCCGAGTTCGTGGGCGACGGGTGAGGATATCGGCGCCAGGGGAGAACGGAGAACGCGCCCGACGACGTTTTCGCCCCCCAGATTCCTTCTTCGCGTCGACGCCGGAGCGGTTCGCACCGCGACGCCCGGCGAATTCGACGCGACGTCCGCGGCCGAACGACGCGAAACGTCCGCCCCCGTAAACCACATATCGCGATATCCTTTCGTCCGGGGAGCGTCGGCGGTTCGGAACGAGGGGGTCCGGGGAGGGCGAGTTCAGCAGTCGAGTTCGCGGATGTCTACGTTCTCGTCCGCCACCACCGTCCAGTCTCCGTCGTCGGTTGGCATCTCCAGGGCGACGAGGAGCGGGTCGGTCCGGGAGACCCTCGGGGCCGAGAACGTACACCATCCGCGTTCCCAGAAGGGCGTCTCGTCGAGGTCGATTCCGCGTTCGAAGAGCGTCGCCGAGATGCGCGGGCGGTTCGACAGCACGAGTCCGAGCGGAGCACGTAGCTCCGCGGAACACCCCGAGCAGTCGAACGCGACCGGGAGGCTGTCCGAACGGGTCGCCGACCCGGGACGCAGCACCGACGTCATCCGGTGGGAACAGAACGGACAGACGCCGGCGTCCGCGAGGCCGACGTACCGGCGCGTCCGCTGTGCGAACGCTTCGACGAAATCCTCGAGCGAGAGATTCCGCACGGCACCGGGCGGGAAATCGAACCGGGTGAGCTGGCGGTCACACTCCCGACAGCGGACGATTCCCTCGCCACCGCGGTAGCCGATTTCCACGGGCGACGAACCACAGTTCCCGCAGGTAGAATCGATTTCGCGGAACGGGCGTTCGCCTCCCTGCTGGAGAACGCTGGCGGTGAGGATGTTGGTCGCCCACACGCCGCTCTGGGCGAGTTCGTACCCCTGGTCCGTCTTCCGGACGTGACCGTCGCGGAGCTGTCGAAGGTGATAGTTGAAGCGTCCGCGGTCGTCGGCGGACGACCGTTCGAACAGATTCGCGTACGAGAGCGGGGAGTCGGCCGTGGCGAGGGCGTCCAGGATTTCGAGTCGGGTGGCGTTCGCGAGGGTACCGAACGACTCACGGCCGGCCTCCGATATCGTATCGGCGTCCGGGTCGCTTCTGCCGGAGTTCTGACGAGTCATACGACCGCTTCCGGTTCTCCCGAGTAAGGCGTTCTGGTCGTCCCGATGGGGAACGAAATTTCTCCGAATCGTTATGGCGATTTCTGCCCGAACGTGTCGTACGAAAGACCATGCCAGGACACGTGTTCCTCGAAGGAGAGCGCGTCGACCTCAGAGTCGTCGAGCGGGACGACCCCGACCTGACGGTCCTCGGCCACGTGAGAAACGACCCCGAGTTCCGCCGCGCGCTCGGATTCGACGCTCCGTGGCCGGAGAGTCGCGTCGAGGAGTTCGTCGCCTCCACAGCGACCGACGACTCGAGTACCAACCTCCTCGTCTGTCTCGACGACGACGCTCCTGGAGACGGACGACGGCCGGACGGAGACGGCGAGGAGCGCGTCGAGATAGCGGGGGCGGTCAACCTCTTCGACGTCGACCGCGTCGCCGGCACGCTCAGTTACTGGCTCTTCGACGAGTACCGCGGCGAAGGGTACGCGACGGAGGCCGTCTCGCTGGTCGTCGACCACGCGTTCGAGCGTCTCGGACTCCACCGCATCGAGGCCGAAGCGTTCACCGAGAACGAACCCTCTCGGCGACTGCTCGACCGACTGGGTTTCGTCCACGAAGGAACGGCCAGGGAGCGTCGCTTCGCGGGCGGCGAGTATCGCGGGAGGGAACGGTACGGGCTGCTCGAAGACGAGTGGCGCGACGAGGAGGGGACGCGATGACCACCGCGAGCGACGAACCGGCGCGGGTCGATAGCGGGGAGCGGTCGTACGAGACGCTCGTCTTCGACCTCGACCGAACGCTCGTCGAACACGACCAATCGTTCGCGGACGTGTTCGAGGCCGCTTGCGCCGCCTGCGGAATCGAGCCGTTCTGCGGACCGGAAGCGCTCGACCGCGCGACGAGGCTAGTCGGGAGACAGTCCACCGGCGTCGACGCCGAGACCTTCGACCGGCGGGTGTTCGAGACCGTCGCGGCGGCGGCTGGCGTCGCTATCGATTCGACGGAGTTCGCGAACGCGTACGACGACGCGCTCGACAACGGTGCCGTGTCGCTCCGACCCGGGGCGAGCGCGGCGCTCGCGGCGGCAGAGGACTACGATACCGCCCTCGTGACGAACGGCCCGGAGCGCACCCACGCGACCAAACTCGAAGCCGTCGGTATCGAGGACCGATTCGACGCCGTGGTGTTCGGGAGCGACGTCGCGCGCGTCAAGCCGGCCGTAGATCCGCTCGAACGTGCGTTGGAACGGCTCGACTCGGGACCGAGCCGGACGCTGAAGGTCGGCGACTCGCTCGCGAAGGACGTCGCGAGCGCGAACGAACTCGGTATCGACTCCGCCTGGATTCCCGACGGGAATCGGACGCGGGCGTCGAACGACCCGGAACCGACGTACGTCCTCTCGTCGCTGGGCGATCTACCGGACGTCCTCTCGAAGTAGCGTACCGACGCGTCGTCCCGCGGGCAGCGGTCTCGAAACAGCCCCGTCTCGGGCTCTCGTCCTCACGCGTCGTCGACCTTCCGGATGGCCTTCTCGAACAGCGAGTACGGCTGTGCACCGACGATTTTGCCGGCCTTCTCCGACTCCCGGTCGAAGAAGACGAAGGCGGGCGTCCCCCGGATGTCGTTGCTCTCGGCCGCCCGAACGTCGGCGTCGACGCTCGCTTTCACCGCCTTCGTCTCCTCGTTCATGCAGGATTCGACCGCCCCGGCGTCGACGCCGGAGACGCCGCGCGTTATCTCGAGCAGGTTCTTCTCGTTCGCCCACCCGGAGTTCTCCTTGCCCTGCTCGTCGAACACCGTCGCGTGCCACCGCTTGAACGCGTCGGGGTTCTCGTCCCGTACCGTCCGCCAGACGCACTTCGACATTCGAGCCGCCGTCTCGGACGCCCGACCGATGTAGGGGTTCTCCATCACGACCATCCGGAGCTTCCCCGGCTCGACGTAGTCGTCGACGAGTTTCGGGAGGGTGTCCTGTTCGAACTTCTTGCAGAACGGGCACTGGTAGTCGGTCCAGTAGTAGACGTCGAGCGGCGCGTCAGCCGACCCCATCAGGGGGTTGCCTTCGAGGTCGACGCCGAACTTCGTCGTCTCGTCGCTGGCGTACAGCAGCGACGTCCCGGACGAGGCTCCGCCGTTCGAGCCGGAACCGCCGGGCGTGTCACCCCCGTCATTCGAACTCCCGCCCATCGACGGGAGCGCGCTCGTGCATCCGGCCAGCGCGGCGAGCGACCCCGCGGCGGTCCCGAGCAACGCGCGTCGACTGCTCGATTCGTCGCTGTCGTACATGGCAATCGTCGTGTCGGAGGACGAACGCGGGACGTATATTCGCCTCGCTCGTTTTCAGGGTCGGAAGTCGCCGGAGGCGTTTAAACTGGAGAGGAGCGTCGGCAGGGACGTTACGCGTCGATGCGACACGTTCGCGGGTCGCCGGCGCGGGCGAGGAAGCCGACCAGGAGGAGGATGCCGCCGACGCGGAGCAGGTCGCCGTGGAACGGCATCGCGGCCAGCGCGCCCGCGAACCCGAGAAATCCGAGCAGTCCAGCGCCACAGCTCGCACAGCCCGACGCGACGAGCCCCGGCAGGACGCCCGTCAGGTCCGAGAGACCGGACACGCCGGTCAGGCTCACCTGCGCCGCGGCGTTGACGACGGCGACGCCGGTCAGCACCGCATACGACAGGATGAGTGCGAGCCCGAACCAGCCGTTCGTCGCCACCACGTTCTCCGTCAGCAGGACGAGCGTGTCGTCGAACCACTTCAGGCCGGCACCGAGCATCTGCATCGACATCCCGGGGAACGTCGAGAGGATGAGGAGGACGTACGTCAGGACCGCGACGACGACGCCCCCGACGATGCGCGGGACGGAGGTCGTCGGGTACGTGAGCGCGTCCACCAGGTCGCTTCCCCAGCGGCGAACTCGGGCGTGTCCGGTCATGATTTCGCCCTCTGAATCACCGCCTCGAAGCGGGGGTACGGCTGTGCGCCCTCTATCATGGGCGCCAGGTCGTTCGACGTCGGGTCGTCGAAGATGAACGTCGGCGTCGCCTGGACGCCCTTGGAGTCGCCCGCTCTCTCGTCCTCGTCGACGCTCGCCTGCACCGCCTGCGCGTCGTTCTTCAGACAGGACTCGACCGCGCTGGCGTCCACGCCATTCACGCTCGCGGTGATGTCGAGGAGGTTCTGCGTCTTCGCCCACCCGGAGTTCGGTTTCTTCTGCTCGTCGAACATCGTCGCGTGCCACCGCTTGAACGCCATCGGGTCGTCCTCGCGGACCTGTCGCCAGACGCACTTGGACATTCGAGCCGCCGTCTTCGACGCCTTCCCGATGTTGGGATATTCGAGGACGACGAGTCGTACGTTCCCCGGTCGGATCTGTTTTTCGAGGAGTTTGGGGAACGTGTCCTGTTCGAACTTCTTGCAGAACGGACACTGGTAGTCGGTCCAGTAGTAGAGGTCGACGGGCGCGTCGGGCGACCCCATCACGGGGTTGCCTTCGAGGTCGACGCCGTAGCTCGTCGTCTCGTCCGAGGCGTAGATCAGCGTCTCCGGGTCCCGCGAGTCGCCGCCGCTGCCTCGCGTGCTCGACGTGGCGGAATCCGTCCCGGACGAAGTTTTCGTCCCCGTCGCGGTCGACGCCGCGCTCGTCCCCCCTTCTCCGGTCGTCCCGGACTCGCTCGTCGTGGCTCCTCCGTCGGAGCCCTGAAGGGCGCTCGTACAGCCCGCCAACCCGGCGATCGACCCAGCTGCGACTCCGAGGAACGCGCGTCGACTGCTCGTCTCGCTGTCGAACATGATGAGTACTCGTCTCGGACCGAACGTCCCCTGACTGAAAGCGCACTCGCTCGTTTTCAGGGTCGGAAGTCGTCCGGCACGTTTTAAAAGTCGAGGTTCGGTAATCAGTACGTGAGTGGGGAGCCGAGTCCAGCGGAACTCTTCGCGTTGCTGGACGACGAGTACGCGCGCGCCATCCTCACGAAAACGAGCGAACGACCGATGTCAGCCCAGACTCTCAGCACCGAATGTGACGCGTCGCTCCCGACCATCTACCGCCGGTTGAACGACCTCGAAGCGTCCGACATGGTCGAGAAACGGACTCGTCCGGACCCCGGCGGGAATCACCACGCGGTGTACGAGGCCACCGTCGAGCGCGTCGAGATAGACATCGTCGACGGCGACCTCGAAGTGGCGGTCAGCGCGCGCGACGTCGCCGACCAGTTCACCCAGGTCTGGGAAGACATGCGAGGTGATTGAGATGCGGATGGAACTGCTCGCGGGAAAACTGCTCGTGATGGCGCTCGGACTCCTCATCGCCTACCAGGGCTTTCGGGGCTACCGGCGCAACCACAGCGAACCGATGCTGTTCGTGGCGGTCGGGTTCGTCTTCCTCACTGCGGGCGGGACGATGGGCTGTTCGCTCATCCAGACGTTGGGCGTCTCGCCCGCCGCGTTCGGAGCGGCCCAGACCGTGCTGGTCGCCGTCGGCATGGGGTTCGTCCTCTACTCGCTGTACGGCTGACGACCGTCTTCGCGACTGCCGGAGTCCGTCACGCGTCGGCGGACACCGTGACCCGGACGGCGGCGTGCTTGTACTCGGGAACGTTCGCGACGGGGTCGAGTTCGTCCGGCGTCAGGACGTTCACCAGGGGGTCGGCGTAGTGGAACGTCGCGAACACCGTACCCCGGCGGACGGCGGGGGTGACCTCGGCCCGGACGGCCACGTCGCCGCGGTCGTTCTCGACGCGGACCACCTCGCCGTCGTCGACGTCGCGCTCGGCCGCGTCGTCCGGGTGTATCTGGAGGACGTCCTCGCCGCGCATGCGCATCAGCGTCCCCGAACGTCTGGTCACGGCACCGCTGTTGAAATGCTGGAGCACCCTGCCGGTCGTGAGGACGAGCTCGTCGTCGGCCACGGGGTCGACCGGGTCGACGTGCTCGACCGGAACCAGCGCCGCGGTGTCGTCGCCGGACTCGAACTCGTCCGCGTGGAGGACGTCGACGCCCGACGACGCCCCCTCGGGGTAGGGCCATCGGAGGCTATCCGTGCCGATGGCGTCGTAGCTCATCCCGGCGTAGATGGGCGATACCCGCGTGAGTTCCTCGAAGACCGCCGCCGGGCCCTCGTAGTCGAACGCGGCGTCGGTGAGTCTCGCGCCCAGTTCGCTGACGACGGCGAGGTCGCGACGGGCGTCGCCCGGCAGGTCGGCGTTGGGCCGCATTCGCATCACCTGGCGGTCGGTGTTCGTCACCGTCCCCGCCTTCTCGGCCCACGAGCTCCCGGGGAGGACGACGTCGGCGTACTCCGCGGTCTCCGTGCGAAAGAGGTCGTGGACGACGAGGAACTCGATCGCCTCGAAGGCGTCGGCGACGCGATTCGCGTTCGGCTCCGTGACGACCGGGTTCTCGCCGAAGACGTACGCCCCGCGGACCGTCTCGCCGAATCGGTGGGTCAGTTCGACCTCGGTCAGCCCGGGCGTCGACGGCGGTTCGGTTCCCCACTCCTCGGCGATGCGCCGCCGCGCGTCGTCGTCGAGCACCGACCGGTACCCCGGTAACACGTCGGGGAGCGCGCCGACGTCGCCGGCACCCTGCACGTTGTTCTGTCCGCGAAGCGGGTTCACGCCGGTGCCGCGCTCGCCGACGTTCCCCGTCAGGAGCGCGAGGTTCAACAGCGCGTGGACGTTGTCGGTGCCGCAGTGGTGCTGGCTCATCCCCATCCCGGTGAAGACGGCCGCGCGGTCGGCCCCGCCGTACAGCCGAGCGGCCGTTCGGAGGTCGCCCTCGTCGACGCCCGCGAGGGCGGCGTTCTCGCCGACGTCGACGCTTTCGAGGAACTCCCGAAACGTCTCGAAGTCGGTCACCCGGTCGTCGAGGAACGCCTCGTCGACCAGTCCCTCGTCGACGATTACCCTGGCCATCGCGTTGAGTAGCGGGATGTCGAACCCCGGACGAACCGGGAGGTGGAGCGTCGCGGTCCCGGTGGTGTCGTTCGCCCGCGGGTCGACGTGGACGAGTTCCGTTCCGTCCCGGATGGCGGGTAGCAGGTACGACCGGAAGATGATCGGATGTTGCTCGGCGGGGTTGGCACCCGTGACGAGGAACACGTCGGCGTCGGCGAGGTCGTCGAGGGTATTCGTCATCGCGCCGGCACCGAACCGGTCCTGCATCGCCGCGACGGTCGAGGAGTGACACAGTCGCGCGCAGTTGTCGACGTTGTTGGTCCCGAGCACGCGAGCGACCTTCTGGAGGAGGTATTTCTCCTCGTTCGTGCAGTTCGACGACGCGAAGAACGCGAGCGCGTCGGCACCGTCTTCCTCGACGATTCCGCCGAACGCGTCGGTGATTCGAGCGAACGCCTCGTCCCACGACGCGGTGACGAGCCGACCGTTCTCGCGGACGAGCGGTTCGGTGAGTCGGTCCTCGTGGTCGACGACGTCGAACGCGGCGGCACCCTTCGGACAGATCTCCCCCCGCTCGTTCACCGGCGCCTTCCACCCCGTCGCCTTCCCCGACTTCGGGGCGTACTCGATTCCGCATCCGACGCCGCAGAACGGGCAGACGCTCGGCCGCGGTTCGAACGTTCGCTCCGGAGAGTCGGTCATGGCGACAGTACCGACGACCGATAGCTTCGGTCTAACGGCCAGGCCGTCGAGCGCGTCGGGGAAACCCCAGGCACCGTCCGGCGACCGGCGCGGGACGCGTGCGCCGACTTCACGACTCGATGCAGCGCTGGACCTGCTCGTCGACGGCGACCAGGTGGCAGAGCGGGTTGCCGGGATACACGACGGGGTTCTCCAGCACGCCAGCGAGAACGCCGGTGAACGGCGCGGTCACCTCGACGCTCTCGCGCTCGAACGGGTCGCCGACGGTGCAGACGACGTCCTCCTCCCGGACGAGTGCGCCGCGTTCGTGGTGCATGTCGACGATGCCGCCCTCGTCCGAGCGAACCCAGGTGGTGTCGGCCTCGTCGACGACGGTCCGCCACCCGGGCCAGCGGACGAGTTCCTGCCGGTCGACCCCGAACTCGGCGAACACGCTCCGGACCCCGTCGAGCGCGGCGTCGATGAGGCCGCGTTCGAAGCGGTGGGCCTCGCCCATCTCGACGGTGACGGTCGGGATGCCGGCCTCGGTCGCTTCCCGCCGGAGCATCCCCGAGGAACCGGCCGAGGAGATGACGAGGTGCGTCCCGAAGGCGTTGGCGAGTCGAGCGACGTCGGGGTCGTCCACGTCCGCGCGGACGTGGAGGACGTTCGTCCGGCCGCGCGTCGACGTGTGGAAGTCGATGCCGAAGTCGCAGGGCGCGACGAAGTTCTCGTAGATTCGGTGGGCGATGCGGCGGTCGTTGGTCCCCTCGGGGTCGCCGGGAAAGGCGCGGTTGAGGTCGCGGTCGTACCCGGGCAGGTAGCGTTCCTGGGCGATGAAGCCGGGGACGTTCAGCACGGGCAGGCAGACGAGGGTCCCGCGGATTCCGGCGTGGTCCCACTGGTTGGCTACCTCGCGGACGACCTCGATGCCGTTGAGTTCGTCGCCGTGCAGGGCGGCCGCGAGGAAGACGGTCGGTCCCTCGTCGGCGCCGTTGATGACGGTCACCGGAACGCGGACCGGGTCGCCGAGGTAGCTCTCGCTCGTCGGAAAGCGAACGTGGCGCGTCTCACCCCGTTCGACGGTTCCCCCCTCGAAGGTGAACGGTTCCGTCATGGGAGTACCGTCGACGGGCGGGACATTGACCGTTTGCCCGGTCGACGAGGAACGCTCGAGCGGCGGACTCGTCCGGGTAATCGGACGACCGGGCGTCCTCGGCGTCGACGGACGTCGCCCACTCGACACCGTCGTTTCCGCTGTTCGGGTCGAGCCCCCGCGCCGACTACTGCGTGAGGACGGCGTTGACGCTGGCGCCGACGAGCAGCAGGAAGCCGGCGAGGTAGAGCCAGACGACGAAGAGGAGGACCGCACCGAGCACGCCGTAGGTGGCGTACCGGGTCGCGTACTCCGCGTAGACGCCGAACACGACCTGGAGTACGAGCCAGCCGCCGGCGGCGACGACCGTTCCGGGGAGCGCCTCCAGCACCGAAACCCGGACCGGCGGCAGGAGGTAGTACAGCGGGAAGAACGCCAGCAGGAGGCCGACGAACAGTTCGACCTGGTCGAGAAGGCCACCCAACGGGAGCCACGCCGAGATGAACGCCGTCGGGACGCTGACGACCACCAGCAGCACCGCCGCGACCGTCATCGCGGCGAACACGACGACACCGTCCCGCAGTTGCTCGACGAGCGACGGGTCGTTCGTGGCGCCGTAGATGCGGGAGAACGCGTAGTCGAGGCTCCGGAAGACCTTCACCGCGCTCCACACCAGTGCGAGAAAACTGACGACGGACAGTTCGAGTCGCCCCGTGGAACCCGTGAGCGCGTCCCGGATGAGGTCGCTTCCGGTCGGGGTGAGCGTGGTCACCCGTCGAAGGACCAACCGCGCGAGTTCCTCGCCGCGAAGCGTCGAGACGAGGACGAACGTCAGGAGGAGAATCGGAAGGATGGAGACGAACGCGTAGTACGCGAAACTGGCAGCCAGAAAGGAGATTCGGTTGTCCCGGACCGTGACGGCGATCTCCCTGAACGTGGCACCGACGCGCCGGGCCGAGGCGACCGAAATCACGACGGGCGTTCGGCGTCGACGGACAAAAGAGTGCGAGACGGTCCCGTCGACGACGGCCCGGTAAGCGCCCGATACCGACACCGTCTCGCCGACGCCCGGCCGAACGGGGACCGGACCGTCGAACGCGACTCCCGTCGACCGACGCGAACGTCGGGACGACCGCTCCACCGACGCGGATCGGTGACCAGAGTCGGTCATCGAGAGCCGAAAGCGACCGTCCGTCCGCCGTTTCGGCCACGGCAGCGTTAAGCCGCCGTCGCGCCACCGTGGAGATATGAGAGCGTACAAGGCGAAGGCGGTCGAGCGAATCAGCCTTCCCGACCGAGAAGCGCGCGACCGGCATCTCCGCGAGGCGGGGTACAACGTCTTCAATCTCGACGCCGACGCGGTGTTCGTCGACCTCCTGACCGACAGCGGGACGGGAACGATGAGCGACGAGCAGTGGGCGGCGCTGATGCGCGGCGACGAGGCGTACGCCGGGAGCGAGAGCTTCCGGCGACTCCAGTCCGCCGTCGCGGACGTGATGGGGTTCGAGCGCATCGTCCCCGCCCACCAGGGTCGCGGCGCGGAGAACGTTCTCTACGGCGCGATAATCTCGGAGGGCGACTACGTGCCGAACAACACCCACTTCGACACGACGCGAGCGCACGTCGTCAACAGCGGCGGAGAGCCGGTCGACTGCCCGGTCGAGAGCGAGGCGGGCGACCCGTTCCAGGGGAACCTCGACGTCGCGGCGGTGCGGGACCTCGCCGACGAGGTGGGCGCGGAGCGGATTCCCGCCGTCGTCGTCACCATCACGAACAACTCGATGGCCGGCCAGCCCGTGAGCGTCGAGAACGTCCGGGCCGCGCGGGACGTGGCCGACGAACTCGACGCCAGACTCGTCGTCGACGCCTGCCGGTTCGCCGAGAACGCCTACTTCGTCCGGCAGCGAGAACCCGAGTTCGACGGCGAGAGCGTCGCCGACGTCGCCCGCGAACAGCTCTCGTACGCCGACGCCGTCGTCATGAGCGGGAAGAAAGACGGGCTCGCGAACGTCGGCGGCTTCGTCGGCGTGCGCGAGGACGACGACGAACTGTACGAGCGGACCCGCCAGCGCGGAATCCTCTACGAGGGGTTCACCACCTACGGCGGGATGGCCGGCCGCGACCTCGAAGCGATGGCGGTCGGACTGCGCGAGGCGGTCGAGGAGGCGTACGTCGAGTCGCGCGTCGAGCAGGTCGCCGAACTCGGCGAACTCCTCCAGGAGGTCGGCGCCCCCGTCCGCACGCCGACCGGCGGGCACGCGGTGTACGTCGACGCCGAGGAGTTCCTGCCGTCGATTCCGCGCGAGCGGTTCCCCGGCCAGGCGCTGGTCTGCGAACTCTACCGCGAGGGCGGCGTGCGCGGCGTCGAACTCGGCGAGTTCGCGTTCCCCGGCGAGAACCGCCCGCAGCTCGTGCGGCTCTGTCTCCCCCGGCGAACGTACTTCCGGGACCACCTCGAACACGTCGCGGAGACCTTCGCGGACGTCGCGGAGAGGCGCGGGGAGGTGTCGGGCCTGGAGGTCGTCGACGAGCCGGAGATGGCCGAACTCCGTCACTTCAGCGCCGAACTGCGACCCGTCGAGTGACCGAGCTCGGTCGCCGTGACGCGCCGAGCGCCGACGCGACGGCGGCAAACCCGGCCCCATTGGGGTAGCGATTTAAGGCGTCGTCTCCCACGAATCTACACAACGAAGTAGAGATGAACGACAACGACCGTGCCATCGTGGGCCTCGTCATGCTCGCGCACGCGATGGTCCACACGTTCGAACTCTCGATTCCGATTCTCGTCCCCGTCTGGCTCTCCGAGTTCGGGACGACCCGCGCGGCCATCGGGGTGGTCATCTCGGCCGGGTACGCCCTGTTCGGCATCGGAGCGCTCCCGGGCGGCGTCCTCGCGGACGCGTACGGCTCCCGGCGGCTCATCGCCGGCTGTCTGCTCGGGATGGGTGGCGCGTTCGCGCTGCTCGGCGTCGCCTCGTCGCTGTGGATAGTCACGCTCGCGTTGCTCCTGTGGGGCGTCGCGGCCAGCGTCTACCACCCGTCGGGGCTGGCGCTGCTGAGCAAGGGCGTCACCGAACAGGGGAGCGCGTTCGCCTACCACGGCATGGCCGGCAACTTCGGCATCGCGGTCGGCCCGCTGGTGACGACGCTGCTGTTGCTCGCGTTCGACTGGCAGACCGTCGTCGTCGTGCTCGCGCTCCCGGCGTTCGTCGCCGCCCTGGTCGCGCTCCGCGTGAACGTGGACGAGGCGGCGGCGGTGGGCGAGGGCGAGGCCGACGCCCGCGCCGACGGCGGCGTCTCCTCGATGTCGGAACTGGTCGCCGACTCGCGAACGCTGTTCTCGGGCTGGTTCGTCGCCGTCTTCGTCGTCGTCATGATGTCCGGACTGTACTACCGCGGCGTGCTGACGTTCCTCCCGGACCTGCTCTCCGGACTCGCGCTGTTCGCGCCCGTCGAGGTGGCGGGCAAGTCGCTGGAACCCGCCCGCTACCTCTACGCCGGACTGCTGACGGTCGGGATGGCGGGGCAGTACGTCGGCGGCAAGCTGACGGACAGGGTCGAGAACGCTCGCGGCATCGCCGTCGCGTTCGGCGCGCTGGTGGTCGTCGCGCTGGCGTTCGTCCCCGCGATGGACGCCGGTCTGGGCCCGCTGCTCGCGGCCAGTTTCGTGCTCGGGTTCTGCCTGTTCGTCGTCCAGCCGCTCTACCAGGCGACCGTCGCGACGTACACGCCGCCGGGGGCTCGCGGCCTGTCGTACGGCTTCACCTACCTCGGCGTGTTCGGCGTCGGCGCGCTCGGCGCCGCCGTCGCCGGCGTCGTCCTCCAGTACGCCTCGCCCGCGGCGCTGTTCGTCGTGCTCGCGGGGTTCGCCGCCGTCGCGTCGGCGCTCGGCGTCGCCCTGTCGGTCCGCGGTCCCGCTACGGACTGAAGAGGTGGCCGCCGACCTCCGACATCACCTTCTCCTCGGCCCGCGCGAGGTGTTCCCAGGCCGTGGTGGAGGCGATACCGACGGCGTCGGCGATGTCCTCGATGCTCGCGTCCTCCTTGCGCCGGTAGTAACCGAGGTCGATGGCCGTCCGCAGGACCTCCTGCTGTCGATGCGTCAGTTCGTCGACGACCCGGGACAGTTCCAGTTGCTCGCGCTCGTTCACCTCGTCGAGTTCGACGTCCCTGACGAGGTCGGTTTCGTTGCCGGCGCTCTCCAGCGAGTCGATGATCTCGTGCAGGTCGTCGCCGTCGTCGAGGTACAGCGTCCACCGCTCCCAGCCGGCGGTTATCGACGTGCCCGTCCGATAGTGGACCCCCATGTCGGTGAGTCGCTGCGAGATGCTGTCCCACTGGTAGCTGTCGTACACGATGGCGACCAGCACGTGGGAGACGTCGAGCGGGGTCAACGGCGACGCGTCGAGCACCGCGTCGGTCGCGGAGAAGTCCGCGAGGAATCCCTCGATGGAGCGTTCCGGTCCCGACATCTCGATGATGCGTTTGCGTTCGGCGGCGCTCCCCGTCATCGACGACACCGATTTGATGGTCAGGTCGGGGTAGTCGGCGCTGACGTCGCTCTCGGGTTCGCCGTGGTGGCGCACCCGCAGCGTCACTTCTCGCATCGTGTCCGGGTACGGATTGGACGAAATTGAAGCTTACTCACGAAGAAGCTAGGGAATCGGTGTCGCAGGAGCCGAGCACCGTGGAAATTTTTGCCGCGGTCGGACCGACCGTCTATATTCGGGTGCATACCGAAGTGGGTTCCATGCCCTGTTCGGTTGTAACATGGGTTCCGGTAACAACATCTCCGACGCGGACCTGAGCGGACCGGTGGTCGACAGGCGGACGACGATGAAGCTACTCGGCGCGGCCGGCATGACGAGTCTGGCCGGTTGCACGGGCGGCGGTGGCGGCGACTCGGGCGGTGGCGGCAGCGGAACGACGGGCGTTCCCTCGTCGGGCCAGCGCGGCGGTCGCCTGAAAGCGGCCTGGTTCACCGGCAGCATCGACGTGCTCGACCCGCCGTACATCAGCGTGGGCCAGTACTTCCAGATAGCGGCGAACGTCTTCAACGGGCTCGTGACGCTGAAGAAGGACCTGACCGTCCGGGGCGACCTCGCCAAGGACTGGCAGGTCTCCGACGGGGGCAAGACGTTCACCTTCGACCTGCGCAAGGGCGTGAAGTTCCACAACGGGACGACGTTCACCGCCGACGACGTGAAGTACACCATCGAGCGCACCATCTCCGAGGACGCTCCCGCCGCCTCGAAGCTGTCGACGCTGAAGCCCGTCGGCGACGGCGGCGTCGTCGTCGAGGACGACCACACCGTCGAACTGAACTTCAAACAGCCGATGGCGCCCGCGCTCATCTACCTGACCCGCGGCCCGGGGCGCGCCGCGACCATCGTCAACAAGGAGGCCATCGAGAAGAAGGGCAAGGACAGCTACAAGGTCAAGCCCGTCGGCACTGGGCCGTTCGAGGTGACGGAGCACCAGGTCGGCTCCGGCCTCAAACTCGACGCGTTCGACGACTACTTCGGGACCGACTCGGAGGGGAACTCGCTGCCGTACCTGGACGGCATCGACGTCAAGCCGATCCCCGAGCCCGCGACGCTGGTCAACGCGCTCCGGAGCGGCGACGTCGACTTCGCCAACCTCGTCCCGCTCCAGAACGTCGACAAGGTCGAGAAGGCCAACGGCGTCGAAAAGCTGTCCGCGCCGGGCATCAACTGGTACGGGTTCGCGATGAACGAGCGCCGCGAACCGTTCGGGTCCCGGAAGGCCCGTCGCGGCATCGCGAAGGTCATCGACAACGAGGCGTTCGTCCAGACGGCGTACTTCGGCAACGCCCTGCCCGACACGGGCCCCATCAACAAGGGGACGAACTGGGTGTGGCGCGACGACAAGCCGGGCGTCCAGGACTACGACCCCGAGAAGGGCAAGCAGCTCCTGAAGGAGTCGGGCGCGAAGGGCGCTTCCTTCAGCATCCTGACGACCAAGAGCAGCCTCCGCGGCGCGAAGGCGATGCGCCAGCAGTTGAACAAGGTCGGCTTCGACGTGAGCGTCGAGCAGGTCACGAGCTCCACCTACTGGGAGCGCTACGAGAAGGGCAACTACGACACCACCATCAGCGGCAGCGTCGGCGACCCGGACCCCGACCAGTCGCTGTACAACTTCTACCGCAAGCCCGACGACGGCGGCGTCTGGAACTGGGTCAACTTCGTCGACGACAAGGCCCACCGGCTACTGGCGAAACAGCGCCAGACGCTCGACCGCCAGGAGCGCAAGAAGGTGCTCCACGAACTGGAGGACCACCTGATAAAGGAAGTGCCCCACGCCTACCTGATGCACCAGGACGACATCGCGGCGAAGCGCTCGAGCGTGAAGGGGTTCACCCACATCCCCTTCATGCGCAACTTCCACACGACGTGGGTCGAGAAATAGATGCGCCGGTACGTCGCGAAACGGGTCGCACACGCCACCTTCGTCATGTGGCTCGTCGCGACCACGGTCTTCTTCGGACTCCGCCTCATCCCCGGCGGTCCGGTCCGGACCATGCTCGGCCAGGAGGCGACTCCGCAGGCGGTCGCCGCCATGCGCGCCGAACTCGGCCTGGACGAGCCGCTGTACGTCCAGTACGTCGACTGGCTGGTCGACATGGCGACGCTGCAGTTCGGCCAGAGCCTCAGCACGAGCCAGCCGGTCGCCGAACTCGTCGGCCAGGCCGCACCGCGGACGCTCTCCATCGCCCTGCTGGCCATCGTCGTCGGGCTCGGCGTCGCCATCCCGACCGGCATCGTGAGTGCGACCCGGAAGGGCGAGCCGCTGGACTACCTGGCGACCGTCACGGCGTTCCTCGGCGTCTCGATGCCGGCGTTCTTCGTCGGCATCCTGCTCGCGCTCGTGTTCGGCGTCTGGCTGGGCGTGCTGCCCGTCTTCGGCTACGTCCCGCCGAGCGAGGGAATCGTCCCGTGGCTGAAGAGCATCCTCCTGCCCGGCATCGCGGTCGGCCTGCCGTACGCCGCGGTCGTGATGCGGATGATGCGGTCGTCGCTACTGGAGGTGCTGAACGAACCGTACATGCGGACCGCACGCGCGAAAGGCGTCAGCGACCGGGTCGTGCTCTACAAGCACGCGCTCCAGAACGCGCTCATCCCCGTCGTCACGGTCGCGGGCATCCAGCTCGCGCTCGTGCTCGTCGGGAGCGTCACGGTCGAACTCGTCTTCGGCATCCAGGGTCTCGGTCGGCTGCTCGTCGACTCGATGCTCGACCGCAACTACCCCGTGACCCAGGCGGTCATCCTCATCGTGGCCGCCGTGATGGTGTTCACGAACCTCGCGGTCGACCTCGTCTACACCGTCATCGACCCGCGCATCGGCTACGGAGGTAACCAATGACCGAGAACACCGAACCGGGCGTCGGGCCGAACACGCCCGCCGAACCCGGGCCGTCCGACGTACCGCCGGAGTACCGCGACGACGAGGAGGAGTTCGAGGAGCACAAGACGACCCGCCAGCGCCTCGTCGAGGGGCTGCTGGCAGACAAGATGGCGCTGTTCGGTGCCGTGGTCGTCGTCCTGTTCGTGCTCGTCGCCGCGTTCGCACCGCTCGTCGCCCCCCACGACCCCGAGGCGACGTACGGGTTCATGAAGGAGCCCAACGGTCACTCGGTCGGCGACTACGACGACGACGGCGCGACCGAGCGCGTCTGGCATCCGCTGGGAACCGACTCGTTCGGTCACGACGTCCTCTCGCGCATCATCTTCGGCGCGCGGGTCTCGCTGCTGGTCGCGCTGGCCACCGTCGCGGTGGCGTTCACAGTCGGCACGACCATCGGCCTGCTCGCCGGCTTCTACGGCGGCTGGATAGACAGCGTGCTGATGCGCTACGTCGACTTCCAGTGGGCGTTCCCCGAACTCATCCTCGGGGTCGGCATCATCGCCATCTCCGGCGGTCTGGGGGTGACGAACGTCGTCATCGCCATCGGCATCGCGTACATCGACGACTTCGCTCGCCTCGTCCGCGGCGAGGTGCTGTCGCTGCGCGAGGAGGAGTACGTCACCGCGGCGCGCGCCATCGGCATGACCGACCGCCGCATCATGACGCGCGAGATACTGCCGAACGCGGTCGCGCCGCTCATCGTCCAGGCGACGCTGATGATACCGCTCGCCATCCTCGCGGAGGCCGGCCTGTCGTTCCTCGGTCTCGGCGTCAAGCCGACGACGCCGACCTGGGGCCTGCTGCTGTCGGACGGCCGGCAGTTCATCGGCCAGGCGTGGTGGATCAGCGTGATGCCCGGCTTCGCCATCATGCTGACGGTGCTGGCGTTCAACACGCTCGGCGACGGCCTGCGCGACATCTTCGACGTGAGCGAAGGGGAGGTCGAGAGCCGATGACCCTGCTCGAAGTCGACGACCTGCAGACGCGGTTCCCGACGCCCCGGGGCACGGTCGACGCCGTCGACGGGGTGGACCTGACCATCGAGTCCGGCGAGATAGTCGGGCTGGTCGGCGAGTCCGGCTCCGGCAAGAGCGTCCTCGCCGACAGCGTCGCCGGCATCGTCGAGGAGCCCGGCGAAATCGCGGGCGGCGACGTCCGCCTGCACGGCGAGTCGCTGCTCGACATGCCGGAGTCAGAGCGACGCGAGGTGCGCGGCGGCACCGTCTCGATGGTGTTCCAGGACCCCATGAACAGCCTCAACCCGACTCTCCAAGTGGGCGAGCAGATAGCCGAGATGGTGCGGCTCCACCAGCCCGTCGGCGAGTCGACGTCCCTCCCGGCGGAGGTCAAGCGCAAGATACTGGGCGCGACGAAGGACAGCGAGGCGTGGCGGCGCGCCATCGAGATGCTGGAGAGCGTCGAGATTCCGGAGCCGGAGAGCCGGGCGAGCGACTACCCCCACGAGTTCTCCGGCGGCATGCGCCAGCGAGCCATGATAGCGATGGCGCTGGCCGCCGAACCGGACCTGCTCATCGCGGACGAACCGACGACGGCGCTCGACGTGACCATCCAGGCCCAGATACTCGACGAGTTGCGTGCGCTGAAAGACGCCTTCGACACGTCCATCCTGCTCATCACGCACGACCTCTCGGTCGTCGCGGAGGTCTGCGACCGGGTCAACGTGATGTACGCGGGCGAAATCGTCGAGCGCGCCGCGGCCCGCGAACTGTTCGAGAACCCCCAGCATCCCTACACGCAGGGGCTCATCGCCAGCACGCCGCGCCTCGACGCGCCCGCCGAGGACCTCCGGCCCATCGAGGGGAACGTGCCGGACCTCATCGACGTCCCGTACGCGTGCCACTTCGCGCCGCGCTGTCCGGAGGCGAAGCGGGAGTGCTACGAGATACACCCCGACTTCCGACCGGTCGGGTCCGCACTGGCGGAGGCGGACGAGACGGAGGAAGACGGAGAGCGGAGCGACCACGAGGCGGCCTGCCTTCGCCGCGGACCGCCGGAGGAGCGACTATGAGCATGCAGAAGACGCGAACCGACGCCGACGCCGCAGCGGACCCCCTGCTCGCGGTCGAGGGGCTGAAGAAGCACTTCGACCAGTCGAACGGCATCCTCGACCGACTGGCCGGCGACGACGCGACCGTGAAGGCGGTCGACGGCGTCGACCTGACCGTCCGGGAGGGCGAGACGCTCGCCGTCGTCGGCGAGTCCGGGTGCGGCAAGTCGACGCTCGGACGGACGATACTCAACCTCGAAGACGCGACGGCGGGGTCGGTCCGCTACCGCGGCGAGGAACTCGCGGACAAGTCCGACGGGGAGATGCGGCCGTACCGACGCGACCTCCAGATGATATTCCAGGACCCGCTGGCGGCGCTGAACCCGCGCCAGACGGTGGGCGAGATACTGACCGCGCCGATGGAGGTCCACGACATCGGCGCGGACGACGACGACCGCCTGGAGCGCGCGAAGGACCTCCTCGAGCGAGTCGGACTGAAGCCCGGCCACGCCGACCGCTACCCCAATCAGTTCTCGGGCGGCCAGCAGCAGCGGGTCGGCATCGCCCGGGCGCTGTCGCTCGAACCTGAACTCATCATCGCCGACGAACCGGTGTCGGCGCTCGACGTCTCCGTGCAGGCCCAGATTCTGAACCTGCTCGACGAGTTGCAGGACGACCTCGGCCTGTCGCTCGTGTTCATCGCGCACAACCTGAGCGTCGTGCGCCACGTCGCCGACCGCGTCGCCGTGATGTACCTCGGCGAGATCGTCGAGACCGCGCCGGTCGACGAACTGTTCGAGAACCCCCAGCATCCCTACACGCGGTCGCTGCTGTCGGCGGTGCCGCGCATCGACCCCGACGACCGCGACGAGCGCATCATCCTGGAGGGGACGGTCCCGTCGCCGATGGACCCGCCGTCCGGCTGTCGGTTCCACACGCGGTGTCCGGTCGTCATCCCGCCGGACGACTGGACCGGGACGGAGGAGGAGTTCCGCGACGCATTCGCGTTCAGGAACCACGTGCTCTCGGCGGAACTCGACCGCGAGGCCGCGAAGGACCGCCTGCGAGCGGAGGGACGGGGCACCGACGAGGGAAGCGTCGCCGCCTACCTCGTCGAGCAACTGCTCCCCCGTGACCCGGGGGACCTGCCGCCGGAGGCCGCCGACGCCGTCCGCGCGGCGGCCGACGAACTCGCCGCGGGCAACCGCGAGAGCGCGGAGACCGTCGTCTCCGAAGCGTTCCCCTCGCCCTGCGAGCGCGAGACGCCGGAGACCGTGGCGGCCGCACCGGACCACGTCGCGGCCTGCCACCGCGTCGGCGACTAGCGGGAACGAGGCCGGGAGTCCGTCGGCGAGCGCGGTGCCGACGGCGTCGGCGTCGGTCGGTAACGGGGCGAGCAGAATAGTAACGCTATTTACGTAATCGTGGAGAGGTCTCGACGTATGACTCTGGAACGGTACAGCGAGTGGTCCCGGCGGCTGTTCTTCGTCGTCGCCCTGCTGGCGTCGCCGCTGATGGCGGTCGTGCTCGTCGCCGGGGCGCTGACCGCCGACGCCGGTCCGGCGGGCTGGTTCCTGCTCGTCGTCGTCCCGCTCGGACTGCTCGGAACGGGGCTGTACCTGATGGCGGACGAGGAACTCGACTGGTCCCCGCGGGCCGGCCGCCGGACCTGAGCGTCAGTCGAAGATGCGCTCTTTCGACTCCTCGCTGAAGCCGTCGCTCGCGGACTTCGCCTCCTCGTACACTCGCCGGAGCTCCGCTATCGGCTCGTCGTGGGCGTCGACCCGGAGGTCGTGATAGGCCGTCGTCCGCGGGGCTTTCACCGCGACCGCGGCGGAGCTGTGTCCCCGGCTGTCGCCGCCGGCGGCCTTGCCCGCCGCGAGCGCGTCGACGAGGCGCGCGACCAGGTCGCCGTCCGCTCCGGGGTCGGCCGCCGCGAACGTCTCGACGAGCGCGTCCAGCGTGTCCTCGCCGACGAGCATGTTCCCGGCGACGGTGACGCCGCGCTCCTCGTGGACCCGGTGGCCGAACCAGTCGTCGCAGTTCTCGCCGGAGAAGGCGTAGGCGTTGCCGCGCGCGTCGACGCCGTGGACCTGCCGGAGGTCGGCGTGGTCGTCCTGTGCGAGCAGGCCCGTCAGAGCGTCGTCGACGGCGAGGTCGGGGAGGAGTGCGACGCCGCGGCGACCCAGGCGCACGTTGACGAAGCTCTGGGTGCTGATGGCCCCGTCGTGGCTGACGCAGGGCGCGAGCGCGCCGACCGCTGGAGCGTCTGTGGCGACGCCGACGCCGAACGCGGTCCCCTCGTCGGTCTCTTCGCGGACGCAGATGGAGAACGTCATGCTCGACGCGACGGTGTGCTGGTCGATAACGTCCGGCCCGGAACTATCCGGTGGGTATTTTAGGTGGATGTCAGCGTAGGAATACGTATGCCCGAACCCGATCTCGACCGCTTCACGTCTCGTCGCTCTACCGTCTACGCCGACAACGGCGTCGTCGCCACCAGCCAGCCCCTCGCCGCCGAAGCCGGCGTCGAGATTCTGCGGCAGGGCGGCAACGCCTTCGACGCCGCCGTCGCCACCGCCGCCGCGCTCAACGTCGTCGAACCGACGAGCACGGGGCTGGGCGGCGACGCCTTCGCGCTCTACCGGACCGCGGACGGAGAGGTCGGCGCGATGCGTTCCTGCGGCGGCGCGCCCGCCGAGGCGACGGTCGAGAACGTCCGCGCGTCCCTTCGGGACCGCGACGACGTGTCCGACTGGTATCCCGAGAACCGGGGCTACGCGGTCGACGACGGGGACGACGGCGACGACCTCGGGATGCCGTTTCTCGGACCCCACACCGTCACCGTCCCCGGGACCGCGCGGGGCTGGGAGGCGACCGTCGAGCGCCACGGGCGCCGGTCGCTCGGCGACGTGCTCCGGCCGGCCATCCGCTACGCGACCGAGGGCTACCCCGTCTCGGAGGTCATCGCCCACTACTGGCAGGGAGCGGAGGACCTCTTCACCGACGACAACGCCCGCGAAGCGTACCTCAAAGACGGTCGCGCGCCGGCCGTCGGCGAACGAGTGCGCCTCCCCCGCCTCGGCGAGAGCATGCGGAAGATAGCCGAGCGCGGCGCGGACGTGGTGTACGAGGGCGAGATAGCCGAAGCGATAGCCGAGGAGGTCCAGTCGAAGGGCGGTTTCCTCACCGTCTCCGACCTCGCCGCCTTCGAACCGGAGTTCCCCGACCCGGTCTCGACCCGGTACAACGGCGCGGAGATATACGAACTCCCGCCGAACAACCAGGGGCTCGTCGCCCTCGAAGCGCTCAACGTCGCCCAGGAGGTCGGAGCGGGCGAGCATCCGCTCGACTCTCCCGAGCGCGTCCACTACTTCGCGGAGGCCACGAAGCGAGCGTTCCACGACGGCCACCGCTACATCACCGACCCCGAGTACGAGGAGGTTCCGCCGCTCGCCTCCCGGTCGTGGGCCGAGAAGCGGTCGTCGGACGTCGACGCGACCGCCAGCGACGTGAGCTTCGGCGTCCCCGACTCCCACGCGGAGGACGCCGACACCGTCCTGCTCTGCGTCGCCGACGACGAGGGCAACGTCGTCTCGTTCATCAACTCGCGGTTCGCCGGCTTCGGCTCCGGTCTCGTCGCCGGCGACACCGGCATCGCGCTCCAGAACCGCGGGTCGTCGTTCTCGCTGGACCCCGACCACCCCAACAGCCTCGAACCCGGCAAGCGCCCGTTCCACACCCTCATCCCCGGCGTCGCCGACTTCGCGCCCGACGAAGAGCGGGACGACTGGGCCGCCTTCGGCGTCATGGGCGGCTACATGCAGCCGCAGGGTCACGTCCAGGTCGTCAGCAACGTCGTCGACTACGACCTGCCGCTGCAGGCCGCGCTCGACCGGCCGCGGTGGCGCTACCGCGAGGACGGCTCGCTGGCGGTCGAGGGGCGCACCGACGGCAACCTCACGACGAAGCTCGCGCGGATGGGCCACGACGTGCGCGTGCTCGCGCCGACGCTGTTCGGCGGCGCACAGATAGCGAGGAACGAAGACGGCGTCCTCTCCGGCGCGACCGAACCGCGGAAAGACGGGACCGTCGCCGGCTACTGACGGCTCGCCGAACTTCGCGTCGTCCCGGGACGCGTTGGCAGGTTTCTCTCCGGATATCTCGGCAGTTACTCCTCGGAGTCCTCCTCGTCTTCCTCGTCGGACTCCTCGATCTCGATCTCCATGGGCTCCTCCTCGGGTGCGAGCGCTTTCAGGTCCTCGTCGAGGTCGACCGTCCCGCTTCGTCCCCGGCCGACGAGGTACCCCGCGACGAACGAGAGTCCGAGCATCACGAGCGTTCGCAGTCCGGACTCGCCGCTCCCAGCACGGTCGGCGCCTGTCGTGTCGTCAGACATGCCTGACAGTTCGGGAGTCAGTGACTTTTCCGTTGTGGTCGACCGCGGGAGTCCGCAAGCCTTTCACCCGCCGACGCGAATCCTCGGACGTGAATCCGACGACGAGCGGCACGTTCCGGGTCCTCGACAGTCCCCGCGCCGACGGCGAGCGCCTGCTGCTGGACGTCGACACGCACGACCCGACGTACGTCGCGGTCGACGATGCGGAGGAGCCGTTGCTGCCCGGCTACCTGCTGGACGCGACGCTGGAGTGGGTCGAGGGCGAACCGGAGCTCTCGACGGTTTCGGTGCGCGAACCCACCCTCTTCTCGTTCGCGGACGGCGTGACGAACCTCTTCGAGGCGGCGACGGAGGCGTGCCGCGAGGCCCGCGCGGAGGGCGTCGCCTCCGACGTGACCCGGAGTACGGACGGCGACGTCAACGGTGCGCTGTACGCCTTCGCCGAGCAGGGCGGCGAGCGCGACCTCTTCGAGGAGTTCCGGACTGGCGTGCGGCCGCTCGAACCGCTGCTCGAACGCGCCGCGGAGGGTACCGACGGCCCGCAGGAGGTGTTCGTCCTGCGACCCGCGGACCTCCCCTGCGTGGTGGTCTACATCGTCCTCCGGAAGGAGTCGATGCTGGCCGACACCGTCCGGGACACCTACGACTGCCCCCGACCGGACGAGCCGTAGGGCTACTCGGAATCGGTCGCGATAAAAGGTGGGACGCGGTCGTTCGCGGTCGGGAGGGAACTGCGTCGGCTCAGGCCGAGTCCGACGTTTCGGCGTCGACGGTGGGGTTCGAGTCCGCGTTCGCGGCGTCGCTCTCGGAGTTCTGCATCTCCGCCAGTTCGGTCTCGACTTCCTGTCGACCCTTCTTGAACTCGCCCATCGCCTCGCCCGTCGAACGAGCCAGCTTCGGAATCTTGTTCGCGCCGAACAGCAGGACGGCTATCAGCAGGATGACTGCCAGTTCCATCCCGCCCGGAACCGGCCCGAACAGGGGAATCATTTCGGCTACCATCTGTATAGAACATCCAGACGCAGTTATTTATAGGCTTTTTGTCTGTCAGAGTATTGCCATCCCATCGCCGCGGACGGGCGAGGACCCCGTCCGGCGGGACGGCGGCGGTTCCGGCGCGGTTAGGAGGGCGCGGCGTCGCCCCGTCGCTCGACGAAGTCGACGACGGCCTCCGTCCCCTGGAACCCCTCCGCCATCCGGTCGACGAGGTCGCCGTCCTCGAACAGCAGCAGGGTCGGCACGCTCCGCACGTCGAACCGGTCGACGAGATCGAGGTCGTCGCCCGGATTCACCGTCACGACCGTCGCGTCGGTGGCGCGGGCGACGTTCCCGAGCACCGGTTCGATGGCCTGACAGAGCGCACACCCCTTCGTGTAGAACTCCGCGAGCACGAGGTCGTGCTCGGCGACGAGTCGGTCGAGTTCCTCGCCGTCGGCGGCCTCGACGGGGCGGTCGGGTGCGTCTCGCGCCGACTCCTGGCCGAGCGCAGTGTCGTCGGTCACGGAGCGGGCTACGCGCTCGTCGTTCTTGTGTCGTTCGCCGCCCCCGCCGCTCGCGGCGTCGAACGGTCGAGGAGACGTTCACGGCCTCTCTCGCCGTTCTCGGAACGGGGTTCGGGTCGAGCGCCGACGAACGCCGGTCGTCGGAATCAGGGATAGACCCGCCGACCCCGGCGAAATTCCGAACATCAGTCGCCCTACCGGCGACAGGGATAGCGGCCAAACTCCCCGCCTTCGACAGTCGTTGGACCCTCCGGTGAGAAGGGACGGCACTAATGAGTTCACTGCGACGCGCGTGGCGCGGGTACCGCTCCGTACCCATCGTCTACCGCATCTCGGTCGGCTTTCTGCTCGGTGCGGTCGTCGGTCTCGCCGTCGGGCAACCGGCGACGCAACTGAAACCGCTCGGCGACCTCTTCCTCCGCCTGCTGGAGATGCTCGTCGTCCCGCTGGTCGTCTTCACCCTGCTCGCGGGGATGGAACGCCTCTCGCCCTCGCGACTCGGTCGGGTCGGTGGCATCGTCGTCGGCCTCTACATGGCGACGACCGCCGTCGCCGGCGTCATCGGCCTCGCGGTGGCGAACCTCCTGAACCCCGGCGTCGGCGTCGAGTTCACGGGTGGAAAAGCCGAGTCCGCCGAACCCCCGTCGCTGGCGAAGGTCGTCCTCGGCATCGTCCCGGAGAACCCCATCTCGGCGATGGCGAGCGGCGACCTCCTCGCGACCATCTTCTTCGTCGTCGTGTTCGGACTCGGACTGGCCGTCGTCCGGGACACGGCCGACGACGAGGCCGTCCGGGAGGGCGTCGAGACCATCTTCCGGGCGGTCGACGCCGCCACGGAGGCGCTGTTCACCGTCGTCTGGGGCGTCATGGAGTACGGCGTCGTCGGCGTGTTCGCGCTCGTCGCGGCGTCGCTCGGTTCCCACGGCGTCGACGCGATAATCTCGCTCGCGGCGCTGGTCGGAACCATCGCGGTCGCCATCGCCGTCCACATCGCCGTCACCTACCTCGGCGTCATCACCGCAGGGCTGCTCGGCCAGTCGCCCCTCGCCTTCCTCGACGGGGCGAAAGACGCCATGGTGACGGCGTTCAGCATCCGGTCGTCCAGCGGGACGCTCCCCGTCACCATCGCCGACGCCCGGGACAACCTCCGCATCGACGAGAGCGTCTACGGCTTCTCGCTGCCGCTCGGGGCGACCATCAACATGGACGGGGCCGCCATCCGGCAGGCCGTGACGGCGGTGTTCGCCGCGAACCTCGTCGGCGCGCCGCTGGGCATCGCCGAGCAGGTGACCGTCCTCGCCACCGTGGTGCTCGTCAGCATCGGCACGGCCGGCGTCCCCGGCGCCGGACTGGTCATGCTCACCGTCATCCTCAACGCTGCCGGACTCCCGCTCGAGATAGTGGGGTTCGTCGCGGGCGTCGACCCCATCCTCGGCCGCATCGCGACCATGAACAACGTGACCGGCGACCTCGCGGTCTCGTCGCTGGCCGCGAAGTACAACGACGCCATCGACCTGACGGGCGGCGTCTGGGGCGACGGGGACGTGGCGGATCGCTCCGGCGTCCTCGCTTCGAACGACTAGCCCGGTCCTCAGGCGCGGGCCTCTATCTCCTCGCGCAGTCGCCGTTCGACCTCGGCGGCCGACTCGTCGGTGAACCGGAGTCGGGTCAGGGACTCGTCGAGGTCGCTCATCTCGGAGAGCAGACCGCCCCGGCGGTCGACCTCCAGGCCGACCTCGAGGGAGTCCTCGGCAGGGCGTGGGACCACCTCGAGTTCGTCGATCTGACCCGAGAACGGCCCTGAACGGGGAACGAACTCTATCTCCTGGACGAAACTACCCGAGAAGAGTCCGCCCGGCACCGCCTCGCACTCAGCGGTCCGAACGGTGAAGCCGAGCGATTCGAGCGCGTCGAACACCGTGGCGAGACGCGGACCCGGGTCGACCCGGAGTGGGTCCTCGTCGTCCGGGTCGACCGCCCAGTCGATGTCGAGACCCGTCTCCAGCCAGACGTTCGTGCGGCCGACGGTGACGGGCGTGTCACGGGGCACGTCGATGGTCACCTCGAACGTCCGCCGTTCGCCGGCCTTGACTGTGAAAGGGTCGGCCACACGGAACTTGTCGACGACGCCGGTTCGCGTACTGTCGTCGGTCTCGTACCGGGTCAGGAGGGCGAAGTAGATGGCGTCGACCGCCTGGTCGGTCGACCCGCCCTCGACGTGGACCTCGGCGTCGACGGATTCGCCGGCGGTCAGCGTCGTCGGGAGGACGGTGTCGACGGTCGCGGAACCGATGCCAACGCGGGAGAGCACTTCCTTCATACGGTCGAGAGTGTGTCGCTTTCCGTCATAAACGTTTGCAGCGTCTCGGCCGGTCAGAACCCGACGCGTCGCCACCGAACGGGGATGGTCGGCCGGAAGCTCCGAGGCGGGGCCGCGAGCGACACGGTTTTGTCGGCGGCGGGAGGGGGTTCGGTCGATGGTCGACGCCGACGACGGAACCGACGGGTCCGCGCCGACGACCGCCGCTCGGGAGCACGTCCTCTCGGAGGGGCGCGAGACCGTCGCCGCCGTCCTCCGCTGTGCGGACGAAGCGACGGCGGCGTGGGACGGCGACGCCGCGACGGACCGGGCGGCCGTGGTCGACCCGCTCTCCCGGCGGCTGACCGACGCGGGGCTGCTGGCTCGCTGTTCCGACCTGCTCTCCGAGGCTGTCGCGGCGACCGGACTGTCTCTCGCCGCGTCGCCGGTGCCCGCGCCGCCGTACGTGGTGGTGACGAGTCGCGGCCCCGTCCTGCGGGGAACGACCGACGCCGGCCGGCTCGTGGTCGAGATTCGGGCGTTCGCGGTCGAGCGCGACGGGGAGGTCAGGTACGTCCGCGGACCGGCCGACCCGGAGACGGCGGTCTCGGTCGCCGTCAGGTAGGCTCCGGCGGTTCGACGCGCGCCGTGCCCGCCGCCCCGCCGGCTATCGCGCCCTCCAGCGCCAGCGCGACTCCGCCGAGGACGGCGACGAGGGCCGCGAGTGTCCGTCCGTAGCGGTCGACCAACGCGGGCGGGAAGTCGATCCTGGAGATGGCGAAGTTCAGCCCCCAGTACGCGCCGACCTCGGATCCGGGGTGGGTCATCGTGTAGTAGAGCACGGTCGCGAAGACGACGCCTCCGAAGGTTCCCGCGACCAGTCCGTGGCGGAGGCCCGTCTTCCACGTTCCACCGGCTATTCGTCCGGCGACGTAGCCCCCGGCGATGCCGACGGTCAGGAGCGCCAGCCCGGCGGTCACTCGAACGTCGAGCGGGAGCGGCACCGTCGCCCCGAGCGCGATAGCGAACAGTTCGACGAGCGCCCCTGCAGCGACTGCGGTCCAGCGCACGTTCGACGGTCGGCGTCCGCCCCCGAAGTACCTTCCGCCTCGCGTGACGACCGGCGGTGGACGGGGGCGCCCGTGGGCAGAGTCGCGGTGACCGCTTCGTCGTTCCCGTTCCGTTACACGTCGGCCGCGACGGGGCCAGAAATCCCGTCTCGGACGCTCGCGCGTCCAATCACCTGCTGTCCCGCGGTACGATAGACGTACCCGGCTAACGCAACCGAAACGAATATAAGTTTCATCCATCGCGTCATGATTCCAGAATACGTTTTTCAGCTTTCACGTTCGAACTGACCAGCCGGTGACGTGTTTCGATACGCCCAGAAGGCCTAATGAAAGCGGCGCCGACCAACTAACAGGAGACTGGCACTATGGCAGAAATAGCAGTCGTTCATATGGATATGATGGCGAAGGGAGGTGGCGAAGCGGTCGCCATGAACGTCCTCGAAGCGCTGGAGGACGACCACGAGGTGACGCTGATAACGCTGACAGAGCCCGACATCGAGGAACTCAACGACTACTTCAACACCGACGTCGGCTCGGTGTCGGTCCGGCAGGCCGGCTATCTCGCGCCCTGGCTGCACGAGACGTACGGTCTCCAGTACTACGTGCTCCAGAACGCGCTTCTCAGCCAGTACGCACGTCGACACGCCGACGAGTTCGACCTGCTCGTCAGCACCATCAACGAACTCGGCCTCGAGACCGACTCGATACAGTACGTCCACTTCCCGTTCGACTGGACGGTCAGCCTCGACAACCGCGAGGAGATATTCCACCCGACCGTCGAGGACGACTCGCTGTACGAGCACCTCTGTACCGCCATCGCGGGCGTCGACCGCGAGGACATCCAGGCGAACACGCTGATGGCAAACTCCCGCTGGACGGCGTCCGTCGTCGAGGACGCCTACGGCACCCGACCTCAAGTCGTCCACCCGCCGGTCGACACCGAGGAGTTCGACCCCGAGCCGTGGGACCGGAGAGAGGACGGGTTCGTCACGCTCGGCCGCATCGAGCGCAGCAAGCGCGTCGTCGAGATGATAGAGATGGTCGACGGGGTCCGCGAGCGCGGCCACGACACGCATCTCCACGTCATCGGCCCGACCGTCGACGAGGAGTACCGCCGCGAGGTGGAGGCGCTGGCGAGCGACCGCGAGTACGTCTATCTCGAAGGCGAACTCCCGCGCGAGGAACTGGTCGACCGCGTCTGCTCGCACCGCTACGGCCTCCACGCCAAGGAGTTCGAACACTTCGGCATGGCCGTCGCCGAACTCGCCGCAGGCGGGGCCATCCCGTTCGTCCCGAACGACGGCGGCCAGCACGCCATCGTCGACGACCGCGAGGAACTGCTGTACGAGTCGCCCGCGGACGCGGTCGAGAAGATGGACCGCGTGCTCTCGAATCCCGACCTCCAGCGCGACCTCCGGAAGCGTCCCGAGGAGATACGACGGCGGTTCGGCCGCGAACGCTTCCGCGAGGAGTTCCGCGCCGCCGTCGACGAGTCGCTCGGTCGGTCCACGGACGCGACGGCCGAGACGTCGCCCGACCTCTCGGAGGTCCCGGGACGGGCCGACTGACGTTCGGCCCTACTCCCGCAGTTCGGGCGTCCAGACGGCCGACGAGGGTCCGACGCTCCCGGTCCGGTAGCGCGTCCAGGCGACGATAGCCGCCAGACCGACGACCAGGGCCGCGACGCCCACGAGTCCCGCTTCCGGACCGAACCCGCCGCCCGTCCAACGGTCCGGACCCCGCTCCGCGACCGCGACGAGCGCGACGCCACGGCTGGTACCGCTCACCGGGAAGCCGAAGACCGGCCCCTGGACGAAGTTCCACGAGAGGTGGAAGCCGACCGAGACGCCGAGTTCGCCGGTCAGCACGTACCCCGCCGCGAGCACGACGCCGGCGAGCCCGACGTTCGCGGTGCTGACGGCGGTCGCGTTCGGGTTACCGGCGTGTAACAGGCCGAACACGGCCGAGGAGAGGAGGGTGGCGACCGCGACGCTAGCCGTCGCGCCGAGTCCCCGGAGTCCCTCCGCGACGTTCGTCAGGAGATACCCCCGGAGGAGCAGTTCCTCGCCGACGGCGACGAGGACGTACAGCGCGAACGCGAGGACCAGTCCGCCGACCAGCGACGCGGTCGGTCCGCTCGCGCCGGCGGCGCTCGTCCGGAGCGTCCCCGTGACCGCGAGCCAGCCCGCCGCGAGTTCGACGAGGAAGATTCCGGTCATCAGGGCCGCACCGAGCGCGACGCCGAAGGCGAAGTCGACGCGCCACGCCCGGTCCAGGTGGAAGCCGAAGTCCGCGAACCGCCGGCGGTCGACCAGCCGTCCGGCGAGATACACCCCCACGACCGTCACGCCGGTCGTGAAGAGGACGCCCGCGAGCGAGAGGACGAGCGAGTTCGCGGTGCCGGCGAAGAGCGAGGCCAGGGCTCCGGTGCGGGTCGTCGAGACCAGCGCCCGGAACGGCAGGCTGACGACGACGCCGAGACCGACGAGCAGCACGGTGCCGGCGAGGAGCCGCCAGGGCGCGCGAAGGCGGTCGCTGTCGGCGTTCCAGAACACGGTGGTGAGCGCGCGCGGAAACACGGACGTCGATAGGCCGCCCCGGGACAAAGGCGTCTCGGCGGGCAGATTTACGGACGCGACGACCGTGATGCCGATATGCGCGACGTCGAGATAACGTCCATCCATCAGATGACGCCGAGCGTGAAGCAGTTCGAGGTGGTCGCCGACGAGCCGTTCGAGTACCGGCCCGGCCAGCACACACACCTTCACTTCGAACGGGACGAGTCGGAGTCCGCCGGCGACGATTCGGACGATGGCGGTTCCGACGACGCAGATGGCGATTCGGGCGACGATTCCGGCGAGGTCGTCCGGCCGTACACGGCGACGTCGCTTCCCGGGACGGACACGCTCACGCTCGCCATCAGGCGGTACGACGACGGAACGGCGTCGGTGTACATGCACGACCGCGACCCCGGCGACACCGTTCGCATCGAGGACCTGGACGGCAACCTCTACCTGCGCGACCGCGACGCGGACGTGACGCTCGTCTCCACCGGGACCGGCATCACGCCGATGATAGCGATGCTGAAGCAGTATCTTGAGGAGGGAAGCGGGGACGTCTACTTCCTGTACGGCGAGAAGACCCAGGAGGACGTGATGTACCGGGAGACGCTCGACCAGTTCGAAGCCGACCACGAGAACCTGACCGTCGTCTACTCGCTCTCCGAGGAGGACTGGGACGGGCCGACGGGTCACGTCCAGGAACACCTCGCCGACGCCGTTCCGGACGTGTCCGACACCGACTGCTACGTCTGTGGCGTCCCGGAGATGGTCGTCGAGACGAAGGACCGACTCGCCGAACTCGGCGTCCCGGACGACCGCGTCTACAGCGAGGGCTGGGAGGACGACGAGGTCGCCGACGAGTGATCGTGACGGCGCCGTCGAGCGCCGTCGGGCGTCGTCGGCCGAACCGAGAGGCGACCGTGCGCGAACAGTGCCAATTTATTTAATATAAGCTTATGAACCTGTGTGTAGGATGGAACATCCACCTATTCGGGTGCTCCACGTCGAGGACAACGAGTTCTTCGCGACGGTCGCCTCGGACGTCCTCGAAGCCGAAGCCGACATGACCGTCTGCAGGGAGAGCAACGCGACCGACGCGCTCGCTCGACTCGACGACGAGCGCTTCGACTGCGTGGTCAGCGACTACGAGATGCCCGGCATGGACGGGCTCGAACTCCTCGACGTTCTCCGCGACGACTACCCCGAGATGCCGTTCGTGCTACTCACGGGCGTCGGGAGCGAAGACACGGCCAGCGAGGCCATCTCGGCGGGGGTCACCGACTATCTCCAGAAGGGGGAGGGCAAACGCCAGTTCGTCGTGCTGGCCAACCGCATCGCGAACGCCGTCTCCCGTCGGCGAGCCGAGAAGTCCGCGAGCAGGGTCGCCGACGTCAACGACCTCGTCTGGGACGTCAGCCAGTCGCTGTTGCAGGCGTCCTCCAAGGAGGAGATAGAACGCGCCGTCTGCGAGCGGCTGGCCGACTCCGAACTGTACCGTTTCACCTGGGTCGGAAAGGTAGACGACGACCGCAACGTAGTTCCCCAGGTCTCCGCCGGCATCGAGGACGGCTATCTCGACGACATCGACTACGGGGAGTCCACCCGGGAGGCGAAGCCGCTCCGCCAGGCGCTGGAGCGGCGCGAAGCCCAGGTCACCCGGAACGTGGAGGCCGACCTCGCGTTCGAGCCGTGGCGCGAGACCGGCCTCGAACGGGACTGCTGCTCCAAGGCCGTCGTTCCGTTCGACTACGAGGACACGACGTACGGCGTCCTGAACGTCTACGCCGACCAGCTGCACGCGTTCGGCGACACCGAACGACGTATCCTCTCGAAGTTCGGCAACAGCATCGCGTACGCGATGAACTCGATACAGACGCGCCAGGAACTCGTCCGGCGGGAGCAGCGACTGCAGGTGTTCAACCGAATCCTCCGACACAACCTGCGAAACGACCTGAACGTCGTGCTGGGCCACGCCGACAACCTCGCCGAGACGATTCCCAGCGCCCGCGAGAGCGCCGACGTCATCAGGCGGAAGGCGTCGGAACTCATCGACGTCAGCGAGAAAGCCCGGGAAGTCGGGAAGACGCTCGACGGAGAGGGCCAAACCCGGAAAGCGGTCGAGTTGACGGACGTCGTCGAGCGAATCCAGGAGAAACTACAGGACACGTATCCGGACGCGAACCTCTCGACCGACGTGCCGGAGGAAGCGTGGGTGTACGGCGACAACACCCTCGACGCGGTCGTGAGCGAACTCGTCGAGAACGCCATCGAACACAACGACAGCGACGTTCCGAACGTGTCTATCGCCGTTCGAAGGCGGGCGACGGACGGCGACGACCGGGTCGAACTCACCGTCGCCGACGACGGACCCGGAATTCCGGAGGAAGAACGTACCGTCCTCCTCGAGGGACGGGAGACGGCACTCCACCACGGAAGCGGACTCGGTCTCTGGCTGGCGAACTGGGTCGTCGGGAAGTTCGGTGGCAAACTCGAATTCGGCCACAACCGGCCCCGCGGCAGCGTCGTGACGATCCGCCTCGAACGGGCCGATGGACGTGCGACCGACCGAATCGAAACGGGAAGTGCGACCGACTGATCCGGAGCGACGGTCGAGAATCGGAGAGCGTCACCCAGTTTTATTTCCGCTGCTCCATGACTATTTTAACAATAGATATATATTGGAGAAGGAACGAGATAGAGTAGGATGAGTACGGAACTACCGTCGTTCATCGACCGTTTCCGGAGACCGGAGTACACCGGCGAGAATCGATGTACGCCGTGCACCATCGTCAACGTCGCCATCGCCGTCGTCCTCGGCGCAGTGCTGACGCTCGTCGCGGTACCGTTCGGAATCGGGGTCTTCGCGTTGAGCCTCGCAGCCATCTACCTCCGTGGCTATCTCGTACCGGGAACGCCCACGCTCACGAAGCGGTACTTCCCCGACTGGTTCCTCGCCGCCTTCGACAAGCACGAGACGGGCGAAACCGTCCCCCGCGATAGCGACGTCGAACCCGAGGAGGTCCTCTCGACGGCCGGCGTCATCCGTCCGTGCGAGGAGATAGACGACCTCTGTCTCGACGACCAGTTCCGCGACTCGTGGCACGACAGCATGGAGCGCGTCGAGGAGGAGGGCGCCGAGAAGAGCGACCTCGGAGCTATCCTCGACGTCGACGAGGACGACCTGAAGTTCGAGGAGCACGACCAGGCGTTTCTCGCCCGCCTCGAAGGCCGCCATCTCGGTCAGTGGGAGTCCCACGCCGCGCTCGTCGCAGACCTCGCCGCCGCTCGCGAGCTTCGAGACCGGCACCCCGACTGGGAGGCGCTGACGGTCGACGACCAGAGTCGCGTGCTGAGCGGCCTGCGCATCTTCCTCGAGGAGTGCCCCGAGTGCGGTGGGACGGTCATGCCCGAGCAGGAGACGGTGGAGTCCTGCTGTCGCTCGATGGACGTCGTTGCGGCAAACTGCCAGAACTGCGACGCGCGGCTCCTCGAAGTCGAACAGGACCAGTAGCTCGATAGTCGTTCGTCGCCCGAATCGGACGTACGCCGAGAATAGTACTCCGTCGTTTCCGTTGTTTTACCGGACCTCTTTCGTCCGAATCGACCCGAGCGAGCCTTCCGTCCGCAACTCGAGGCTCACGACGAAGAGTAGCTGTCCCGTTTCGTCCGGGTTTAGCGGCTTTCTTCGGGCCTGGCTGTCCGTCCAGGCCTAGCGGCTTTCTTCGGGCCTGGCTGTTTCGTCCGGGTTTGGCGCTTTTCGCTGGGTCTGGCGGTCGTCTCCGGAGCTGGCTAGTTCGTCTGGTAGGGACGTTTCGTCCGAGTCGGCCTCCGTCGTCCGGTTCGGTAGCGTCGACGACGAGCGAAGGGCCGCCCTCTCGAAAAACCCGCGGGCGAAGACGACCGAGGCTCGACACCGGCGTTTCCGCTGTTTCGTCCGGCTCTATCTAGCGATAGCGGGGATGTCGGCCGACTCGACGAACGCATCCCCATCGTTTCCGCTGTCTCCCGGCGGCACAGCCCATCGTTCCTGCCGTCTCCCGGAAGTACAATTCAACGTGGACACCGTCTCGCGGCGGGACAGCTACACGCGTACTACAACCGGTGCCTCGGGTCCGGGGCCGCTGGTCTGGTGCCTCGGGCCGCTTCGTGTCACGTCGACGGTCGTACTGCTCCAAGCATCATCGAACGAGAAAAGACGGTCGGGAAAGCGTGAGACGAGAAGTGAAGAACGAGAGAGGAAGGAGAGGAAAAGCGAGTCGGTAAGTCGATGGGAAGAGCGAAAAGGAAGGAGGGAAGCGGAACGGACGTCGAGACGTGGCGAAGAGACAGGGACCCCGTCGTTTCCGGTGTTCGGACGACGTGAGGGCGACGAGATGGGATAGGGGACACCCACCCCGTCGTTTCCGCTGTTTTGGAAGGGTCGGTGGAGTGGTAAGGGGGAGAGCCAGGGGAAGGGGCAAGTTAGGGCAAGGGACAAGTCAGGGTAAGAAGGAAGGCGAGGTTGAAAGCTCGCGGAAGCCGTCGGCGGCGACGAAGGCGGTGGGGGCGAAAACGGAGGTCTAACGGGAATCGGAACGCGACTAGTTAGCTTAACTAAGGTGGAATAAAATAATATTTTCCCAGTACGGACAAAGTTTTACTTACTATAGCATAAAACCACCGGTATTACAGGGCCTCTCACCCCACCCCCTCTCCATCCCGCCAAAACAGCGGAAACGACGGGGTGGGTGTATCTCCCTCGACCCTTCACGTCGTTCGATTGCTAGTCCGACTGCTATGTCGATTCTAGATACGCCGTCCGTAAGGGGCGCGGCGTCGACGGGAATCCCGTCATGTAGGGGGTTCGACGTGGATCGCCACAGCGAAGCGCCGACGCGAAACAATGCCTCGAAACGATGCCTCAAACGATACCGTGAAAGACACTGTGAAACGACGGCGCGAGATACGACGCCCTGCGATCCGAAGGAAAATCGCCGTTCTCGGCGAGATCCGACAAAGACATCGGAAACGACGCACCTGCTGCTACCGGCGTATATTTAAATACTGTCCGGACAGAAGAAACAGCGGACGCCACAGTTTTAAGTATCGTTCCGCGAAATGATTTTACAATGTCATCGTTCAGTTTCGACCGGGACAACTCTCTCTACAAGAACCGGGACGCGCTTCTGGAGGAGTACACCCCGAACAACCTGGTCGGCCGGGACGACGAACTCGAGGAGTATCACGCCGCGCTCCAGCCGATCATCAACGGTGAGGCCCCGTCGAACATCTTCCTCTACGGGAAAAGTGGCGTCGGCAAGACGGCCGCGACCCGGTTCCTCCTGAACCAGCTTCAGGAGGACGCCGCGAAGTACGACGACATCTCCCTGTCGGTCATCGAGATCAACTGCGACGGCCTCAACTCCAGCTATCAGGTAGCGGTTCGACTCGTCAACACGCTACGCGACCCGGCCGACCAAATCAGCAACACGGGGTACCCCCAGGCGCAGGTCTACAGCTTCCTCTGGGACGAACTTGACAAGGTCGGCGGCACCATCATCGTCGTCCTGGACGAGGTCGACCACATCAACGACAACTCCATCCTCTATCAGATTCCTCGCGCGCGGAGCAACGGTTACCTCGAAGACGCCAAGATCGGTCTCATCGGCATCAGCAACGACCTCTCCTTCCGGGACTCGCTCTCCGCGAAAGTGCGTTCGTCGCTCTGTGAGAAGGAGGTCTCGTTTCCGCCGTACGACGCCAACGAACTTCAGAAGGTGCTCAGCCAGCGCGAACAGGTAGCGTTCCACGACGGCGCGCTCGCCGACGACGTCATCCCACTCTGTGCGGCCTACGGCGCCCAGGACGCCGGCGACGCCCGGCAGGCGCTCGACCTGCTTCTCGAAGCTGGCGACCTGGCGCGCAAGGACGCCCAGCAGGTGACCGAACAACAGGTGCAGGAGGCCCGCCGGAAGCTCGAACGCGACCGGATAATGGAGGGAGTCGCGGACCTGACCCAGCACGCGCGACTCATCCTGTACGCTCTCACCTCGCTCGAAGCGGAAGGTGCCACGCCGGCGCGCTCGCGAGACATCCGTCCCCGGTACGAACAGCTCTGTAACCACATCGGCACCGAGGCGCTGACGAGCCGTCGGATGCGCGACCATCTCGCCGACTTGGCGATGCTCGGCGTCATCTCTTCGACGGAGAAAAACGAGGGGATGTCCGGCGGGAAGTACCGCGAACACTCGCTCAAGCAGGACCTCCAGCTCGTCGTCAGCGCGCTGGAGGAGACCATCGAACTCGCAGGCGTTCACGAGAGCATCCGTCCGTACTACCAGACCGCGGCCGAGGAGAACGCATAGCCCGCTTCCTTCCCGCGCCGAACACCGACGTTTCCGCTGTTATCGGCGTCAGCGAGTCGACCACGGACTGCACGCGGTGCAAGTCGCGACCCCGCCGTTTCCGCTGTCAACTCCGCGATTTCCGCTGTTTCCACCACCGATAGCCGTTTCAGTTACCCCGTCGTTTCCGCTGTTTTCCGTCGTGAACAAGTCGAATACATCTCACTTCGACCGGCGTATCCCCACCGTTTCCGCTGTCGTCGGTGGGTACGGAGGCCAGCCAGGGCTGAACCTCCTTCGACGTCGGACACCGCCGTTTCCGCTGTCTTCGCTGCCCGTGTCGCGCTGCCCACGTCACACTGCTCGTGTCGTACCGTCGTTTCGCGTTGTCCGTTTCGCGCTGTCCGTTTCGCGTCGTCGTTCGTCACTCCGTCTGCTCTCCTATCGCCGTTCGTCATCCTGCCGGCTTTCGGGTCGTCGTTCGCCGACTTCGCGTGTTTCGCGTCGCAGTCCACCGCCGTCATTCGACAGCGACGCTGACGTCACTCGCTCTCGTCGGCCGTGGGCGTTCTCCCAGCGTCACTTCCTCGCTCAGGGCGTCGCCGTCGCGTCGCAGGTCGACCGTCACTCGCTCTCCGGGGGAGGTTTCCGTGATGAGATACCGCGTCAGTTCCTCGTGCGAACGCACCTCCTGACCGTCGACGCCGACGATGACGTCGCCGCCGACCGGAATCTCTCGGCCCCGAACGGAACGCGTCCCGGTACAGTCGACGAGTGCGCCGCTGGCCGGGCCGAGACGAACGTCGACGACGAGAACTCCGCCGGTGTCCGGCAACCCGTTCGCCTCTGCGACGACCGGCGACACGTCCAGGGTCGCGACTTTCAGATACGAATGCCGGTAGTACCCGTCGACGACGAGGGCCGGAACGACGCGCGAGACGATGGCCGCCGAGATGGCGAACCCGATGTTCTCGCCCTGCTTCGCGCGATTGACGCCGACGACTTCGCCGGTCGTCGTCACCAGCGGTCCGCCGCTGTTGCCGGGATTGATGGCGGCGTCGGTCTGGACAGTGTCGGGGATGGTGAACCCGCTCCCGGTCTCGACGGAGCGGTTCACGCCGCTGACGACGCCCGTCGTGATGGTCCCGTCCAGCCCCATCGGGTTGCCGAGCGCGGCCACTCGCTGGCCGGGTTCCGGATTCTCGGTCGCGACCGGCAGCGGGGTGGTGTACGCCGGGAGGTCGGCGACCGCGACGACCGCCAGGTCGGTGTACGCGTCCCGACCGACGACGCGACCGGCCCGCCAGTCCCCCTCGCTGAATCTGACTTCGACCTCCTCGGCGTCGGTGACGACGTGAGCGTTCGTGACGACGAACCCGTCGTGACCCTCGTCGTCGGTGTCGAAGTCGTACACGAACCCCGAACCCGCGCCGGTTCGAACCCTCTCCAGGCCGCTCCCGGGCGTCACGTAGACCGACACGACCGACGGAATCGTCTCGCGGTAGAGGCGCTGGTACGTCCCGTATCCCTCTCGTTTCGAACCGTGGTCGTCTCGTTTCGTCCCGTTCCCCTCTCGCTCTCCCTTCCGTTCGTCCGATTTTCGTTCGCGTTCTGTCATCTGGTCTGGAACGACCGTGCGTTCGTCCGTCACGGCCGTCTTCGCCCGTGGTTAGGACCGGACGCGCTTAAGCACGTCACCCGGTCGCACGGATCGTCCTCAGCGTCCTCCGGGGCGCGATTCGGCCGATTCCTCGCGTCGCACGGACCCCTGCCGGAACGAGACGATCGCGACCGCGACCAGCAGCGCGCCGGCAGCGACGTCGCTCCAGCGGTTCGCTGCGCTCGCCGACCCCACGACGAACGGCTGTGCGACCTGGAGGAGACCGACGACGCCGACGAACCCGGCCGCGGCGGGCGTGACCGACCGCCCGGACAGCGTCAGCACGGCGGCGTAGCAGGCGACGATCAGCAGCGCGACGCCGGCGAGCACGTCGCTCCAGAAGTTCGGCGCCAGACTCGCCTCGAAGACGACGAACGGTGCGGCGACCAGCCAGATACCGAGCAGCGCGCTTCCCGCGGCGACCCAGTGTCCCCGCACCAGCACGCTCCCTGCGCTCTCCGGGTCTTCGCCGTGCTTCGGTCCCCCCGTCCTCTCGTCGTTTCTCCGACCCCCGGTTTCCTCCACCTCTCCCGCATTCCGCAGTCCTTCCCCGCTCTCCGGTGTCATTGTTTCGTCAACCCCGCATTCCCGTCTCTCACACTCGGGAGCGTCCGACGTAAAACGAGTGGCTAGCGGTTACGCGGCCGCAGTGGGTCAGGGGCGGAGGTCGCGGCGCTCGTCACTCGTCCAGCACGTCGTCGACGCGCTCGGCCGTCTCGCTGGCCCGGATGTCGCTGTAGCTCTCGTGGGTGGTCGAGATGGAGGCGTGTCTGAGCGCGGACTGGGCGAGTTCCGCGTGGCCCTCCGAGTAGAGCTTGTGCCCCAGACCCCGGCGAGCGCCGTGGGGTTTGAGATACTCGCCGTCGACGTCCAGGTCCGCCTGCTCGCAGAGCCGCTTCATCAGGTCGCGCGCACCGCGGGTCGAGATGGCGGGCACGACCACCTCGTACTCCCGGACCACCTCGTCGACGGGGTTCGCGTCCAGTATCTCCTCGATGCGCGCCTCGTCGTAGTCGCGGTCCCCGAGCTGGTCGCGCACGGCGGCGTACTTCGAGGGGGCGTGGTCGGTCGGAAACACCGGAAATCGTGGTGTCGGGGGGTCCAGCACCCGGCGGTAGCGCTCCAGGGCCTCCGCGGCGCGCTCGGGTAACTGGGCGTACTCGTACTCGCGGGACTTTCCGAACACGCGGAGAGCGCCGCCCTCGACGTCGACGTCGTCCCAGGTCGCGCCGTCGCGGCGGTCGTCGGCGGGGTCGCGGAACACCTCCGCGCCGCGCACGCCCGAGAGCGCGAGCAGCCGGACCAGTGCCCGGTCGCGGTACGCCCGCTCGCGCCCGACCGCCGCTTCTCCGTCCAGCGCCCGCTCGACCCGGCGGTCCATGAACTGAAGGATGGCCGCGCGGTCGCGCTCGGACCAGAACTGCCGGTCCGCGTCGCCGGGGTCCTCGGGCAGTTCCGACTGGGCGCGCGAGACCGCGGCCGGGTTCCGTTCGATGAGTTCGTCGGCCTCGCAGAACCCGAGGAACGCCCGGACGTAGGCGTAGTAGGTGTTCGCCGTCGACGCCTTCAGGTCGTCGTCGCGGACGCGTCGCTTGAGGTGGCGGGCGTAGCGGCGACAGTCGATGACCGCCACCTCCTCCAGCGTGGTCGCGTCGCGCTCGGTCGCCAGCCAGTTCGCCCACTCCCGGAGCGAGGAGTCGGCGATGGCGGCGGAGTTGCCCGCTTCGACGCTGGCGAGGTACTCCTCGATGGCGGTCGAGAGCGGCGTCTCGGTCGTGCCCGTCGCGGTCGCGTCCGTCATGTCAACCTCGGGTCGAAGGTGTCGGCCATCTCGTGGCCGCACCGCGGACACGTCAGTTGCGACCGCTCTGCGTCCTTGAACCGGCCGACCGGTCCGATGTACCCACACTCCGAACAGCGACGAATCGGTAGCTGTATCATCGCGGCGTCGTCTTCCTCTCGACGCGGCTTCCACAAAAAGCTACGTCTCGGTCGGTTGGAGCGACTCGGATTCTGCGGCGGCGGTCCGACCGTCGCTCGACGCTACGCCGTCGGGGACGGCAGCGACCGCTTGGAGCGCGGCGGCAGCAGGAAGTTCCCCCGGCGCTCGACGGTCATGTACTGGAGGATGCCGTTGTTGAGGCGCTGGCCGACCGACGACTTCTCGGCGACGTCGGTGCCGTTCATCGCGGTTCGGGTGTCCTCGAAGTCGCCGACGGCGCGTTGAAGCGACACGAAGTGGAGGCCGGCCTCGCCGCCGTCCGTCGAGTCGAAGTCGCGGCGGAGGATGAGCGGCGAGTCGTCCTCGCGGACCGTCGCGGACTTCTGGGAGTGGCCGACCATCCCGCGCTCGCGGGCCCGCTCGGCGACGTTCTCCGTGCACTTCTCGTCCATTCCGCTGTCGTCGCCGAGGTTCTCGCCGACTCCTTCGACGCGGTCCTCGGCTGCGTGAGCCGGGCAGAACATCTTGGCGACGCGCTGCTCGCGACTGTCCTGCTCGTACCACTGGTCGAGGTGGAGCCGGATCTTCGAGACGTGCTGGGTGGCCCCGCCCGCGAACGGCCCCTCTCGAATCGTCACGCGGTCCTCGCTGGCCTGGTTCTTCTCGAACCCGGACTTGAACCCCATGTACAGCGGCGACTCCTCGGGCACGGGTTTCGAGTCCGGAATCCCCTGGACGTCCTGGTTGTCGGCGGGCAGCCCCGCGCCGACGAACCCCGTCCGGCGGTCGGCCTTCTGCAGGACCCCCGACAGCGACGCCTCCATCTCCACGCCGTTCAGCTCCGTCGTCTCCCCGAGCAGGGCCTCCTCGGCCGCCAGCGCGACCGCGGCGTGGTCGGTGGCGAGGTGGACGACGGCGTCCTGGTGGTCGAACGCCGGGTCCTCGAACGGGGCGAGCGCCGACGGCGACGGCAGGTCGACCGGGTCGGGCAGCGACTCCGGGAACCGGTCGAAGTAGGACGGCGAGTACCCGACCGAGAACAGCAGGCCGTCGTTGCCCCGGCGGTAGGCGCGTTCGAGGCTCCGGAACGCCGTCTCGACCGTCTCGCGCTCGGCGGCGGTCGGCGTCCCGCTCCCCGCGTAGTTCAGGTAGAGCAGCACCTGGTGGCGGGCCGGCAGGACGTTGCCGTGGTCGTCCGTCGAGAGGGCGCCGTTCCACGCGTGCTGGCGGTCGGGCAGCGTCGAGAGGTCGTCCGGCCCCTTCGGAACGTCCGGCGCGCCGTTCCGGTCGAGGCAGGCCGACAGCGCCGCCGACCCCCCGATGGCGACGGCCGCCTTCACGAACTCGCGTCGGTTGATTCCGCGCTCGCTCATCGGTCGTCTCTAGCTACCACGCGCGAAAAGGGGTTCTGGTACGGGCGTCGAAACCCGCGGAGCCGTCCTCACGCGCCGTCCGACTCGTGGATCTTCTCGCCGCGGTGCAACCGGTCCGCGATGGTGTAGGTCTGTTCGGCCTCGCGCCGCGTCGGGAAGTGGGCGGCCATGTAGCGGGCGAGCGCCATCAGGACGACCCGTCGCTCGCGCTCGCGGTCCGTCGAAGCGAAGTCGTCGGCTTCGTCGCCGGATCGGAGGTCGAACTGCGCGAACGACGCTTCGAGGTTCTGGAGCGTGTGGAAGCCGGCGTCCTCGCGGAGCAGCCCCTCGCCGAGAGTCTCCTTCAGGTCGGCGGGGTCGCCGCCCGCCGCGAAGTGCTCCGCGACGAGGGTCGCGGCCTCGCGGACGCCGCCCTCCTCGTCGAACGTCTCCAGCAGTCGGTCGCGCAGGTCGGCCGGGTCGGCGTCGCTCTCCTCGACCTCGGGAATCGGTGCGGGCGGCGTGTTGAGGAAGCGGTCGAGGTAGACGCTCATCGCGCCCGCGAGGATTCCCCGGTAGAGCGCCGTGGAACTCGCTCGCCTGGCGGCCTGCTGGACGGCGTTGTTGTACGTGTACGTGTGATGGACCGTGTTCCAGTCGTTGAACTCGTTGCTCGTCCCGAACTGCGCGACCCGCAGGGCGGACGCGTAGGCGACGCGGTCGGCGAGTTGCTCGCAGCTCGCGCCGGCCCGGACGGCGTCGGTCAGGGCGTCGAGGACGGCGCGCGGGTCGTCGGACAGCAGCGTGTCGACGAACTCGTCCGGTTCAGTCCAGTCGGCGGCGTCGCCGGCGGCGGCCTGGCCCTCGTCGACCATCTCCGGGAGGTCGTCGAAGGCGTCGAACAGCAGTTCGCCGAGGTCGACCGGCTGGGTCCACGAGGAGAGTTCCTCGCTCCGCTGGGCGTTCGTGAGGCGGGGAATCACGCTCGGCAGTATCTCGTGGGCGTGGTCCCAGCCGACGCGGTCGACCATCTCCAGCGCCTTGTTGATGAAATCGAAGCTGTGGCCCGCGTCGAGGTAGAGGTGGTCTGTCGCGGCGGTGTAGAGGACGTCCGCCACCGTCTCCGGTTCGAGCGTGGCGATGGCGGTCTGCAGGCAGCGCTCGGCCCCGTCGTCGTCGCGCACCTCGACGCAGTCGCGGAACCACTTCCGCAGGCGGTCTTCGGTCACGTCGCGCGTGTCGAACGAGGGCTGGTCGAACTTCGGCGGTTCGCCCTGGCAGTCGTCCGCGACGTGGCGTAGCCCGGTGTACAGCGCCCGGGTGCGGTCCTCCGGCCGCAGGTCGGGGAGGACGTTCGCCATCGCCGAGTGGATGGTCAGCCCCGAACTCCACCCCTGCTGGCGGTATCGCGCGCCGAATCGAGCGCCGACGCGCAGCGGTTCCTCGGCGGGAACCCCCTCGTTCGCCAGTCCGATGGTCGACTTGGCGACGACGAGTCGCAGGTTCTCCTCCAGTCCCGTCTCCAGGCGGTTCTTCCAGTGCTCTTCCGGCGGTTCGTCCGGTTCCGGATGGGGGTTCACGTACACCTCGCCGTCGCGCTCCTCGACCGGGAACGACTGCACGTCGTCGGCCCAGGGGTCGAACGTGTCGCCGCAGGAGAGTTCGAACCGGGCGTGGTGCCAGTGGCAGGTGAGGATGCCGTCCTCCACCGTCCCCTCCGTGAGCGGAAATCCCATGTGGGGACAGCGGTTGTCGACGGCGCGGTACTCGCCCTCGTGGTGGAAGAGCGCGATGGACCGGCCGTCGGCTCTCACGAGCAGTCGTCCATCCTCGCGCAGTTCGTCGGCGTCGGCGGCTTTCACGAAGGTTTCGCTGTCGGTCGCCATGTGTGTTCGATTGCCACGGGACCACAAAACAGTTCGCTGAACCGGATTTTTGTAATCGTACTGTCAGCTCGTCGCGCCCTCCTGGAGGCGCTCGTACCGCTCGGTGAACTGGGACTTGCAGGACGAACAGCAGAAGTGGTACAGTTCGTCGTCGATTCGCGTCGATTCGCCCTCGGTCGTGACGGTGTTGCCGCACTCGACGCACTCGGGCGAGAAGTCGATGTCGCCGGGCTGGGGGTTCCACGTCGAGTCGACGAGCAGTTGCACGTCGTACTCCTCGACCGCGTCCTCGCCGATGGCGTCGGCGAGCAGCGTCTCCACGTCGTGTTCGCGCAGGTTCGCCTTGCAGACGACGTGGGCGTCAGCGGTGACGAAGACGTGTTCGACGCCGTCGAACGACTCCAGCGCCGTTCGGACCTCCTCGACGTGTCCGGGTCGGGCGTGGACCGTGACCAGGAGCGAGAGACCGTCGGACAGCATCTCGTAGTCCAGGTCGGCGGTGAACCGGCGGATGACCCCCATCTCCGCCAGACGGTCGACGCGGTCCGAGACCGTCGGCGGCGAGAGACCGACCTGGTCGGCTATCTCGTTGTACGGTCGCCGGGCGTCTGCGACGAGCAACCTGATGATTTTCCGGTCGGTGTCGTCGAGCTTTCGCATCGGTCGACGGTTCGCCGGCCGACATAAAACCGCTTTCGATGTCGGGCATCTCGACGATATTTGACTGAATTTGCTGAACCGAAACTCAAATTCCGTTATTTTCCTAACTCAATTAGCGGTCGAAGGACAGTGAGTACAGGACGGTGACCGTTCCGGAAGCGACGACGCGTCCGGTCCGCTGCCGACCGACGACTGCTCAGGCGCTGGCCGCGAGTTGCTCTTCCGTCGCGTCGTCGAGGAGCGCCTGCACGTCGACCGTCCGGCCCGTCTCGGCGGCCTCGTAGGCGGCCTCGGTCATCGCCGTCACCCTGACTCCGGTTTCGCCGGGGACGGCCGGTTCCTCCTCGCCCGCGACCGAGCGGACGAAGTTCGTCAGCTTCTTTCGGGTGAGGGGTTCGAACGCCGTCGACCCCTCCGCTGGGCGCACCGTCGACTCCTCGCCGTCGGCGTCGACGATGCGCAACCGGTCGCCGTCGTACTCGACGTGACCGTCGGTGCCCCAGACGACCATCCCCTCTTCTGGCGAGGCGGTGTCGCCGTCCGCGCTGACGCCGACGCTCGCCGTGACCCGGCTGCCGTCGCGGTCGAGCGTCGCGGCCAGCGCCGAGTTCACGTCCACGTCCTCGCCGCGGTCGTCCGTCACCGCCGCGACCGAGACGGGCTCCGTGCGGGTCGTCCAGAGCACGGCGTCGAGCAGATGCGACCCGGAGTCGTACAGCTGGCCGCCGCCGGAGAGGTCGGGGTTCGTGCGCCAGGTCCCCCGCTGGACGTCTATCCAGTCCTGGCCGAGATAGCAGTTCACCATGTGAACGTCGCCGATGCGTCCCTCGTCGACGACGCGCCGGAGTTCCCCGAACAGTGGATGGAAGTGGCGCTGGTAGCCGACCTGGAGGACTCCGTCGTGCTCGTCGGCAGTCTCGACGAGGTCGACCGCGTCGTCCACGTCGGTCACCATCGGTTTTTCCACGAACACGTCCACTCCTGCCGCGAGGCAGGCGACCGCCTGCTCGTGGTGGAGCGTGTGCGGCGTGACGATGGTGACGGCGTCGAGTTCGTCCGCCTGCTCGGCCAGCAGCGCCTCGTGGTCGGCGTACGCCGGTGCGTCGTACTCCGACTCGAAGCTCTCGCGGGCTTCCGGGGAGACGTCGACGCCCGCCACGACGCGAACGCCGTCGACGTCGTCGAGAATTCCGAGTTCGATGCGTCCGAGTCCACCGAGGCCGATGGCCCCGATTCGAACGTCCATACCCCCTGCGAGGATTCATCCCATATAAGCCTATCGGCCCGCCGACGTGGCGAGCAGCGAACGTCGACGAACCTGGACGACGGGGGGCTTCCGCTCCGACGCTCTCGCGTCGACGCGGCCCACCCCCACCGTTTCCGCAGTTTTGACCCGGTATGACGGCTCAACCGGTCGATTGCGGGAAGTGAACTCGACCGTCTCCGTGCCGAACGCCGTCGTCGCGACGAACGGGGCGGGCGGGACACCGGACGTTCTCGACCGGCGGTCCCGACCGCGAGGTAGTCGCGGAACGGCTTCGTGGAAGGACCGTCGCCCGCTGGAGCGCACCAGTGGCGGAGCCGTCGTGGACGCCCGCCGACGGTTTCAGGACGCCGCCGCGGACCTGGTCCGACGGAGGAATCGCGCGAGAACCGCCAGCGCTATCGTGCCCAGTATCCAGACGCCGACCATCTGGACGCCCTCCACCGGGTCGCTCGTCGACTCTGTTTGCCCGACTTCGACGCTTGCGGTTTCCCAGGACATACGAACGCGAGACGACGAACGACGGAATAAAACTGCTGGCGACCCCGTCCTATCGGAGGTCCTCACCGACGATGATCGTCCGCGAGACGAGATTGCGGTACGCGCGGCGCAACCGCTCGGAGAGCGCCTGGTGGGAGATGTCGAGTTCTGCCGCCAGTTCCTCGCCGGAGACGCTGCGTGGCACCTCGTAGTAGCCGTGTTCGAACGCCGTCACCAGCGCCTCGTACTGCTCTTCGGTCAGGCCGTACTGGCTCCGTCGAGGTGCCGCTTCGAGCCGGTATATCTGGTCGACGTCGAACGGAACGTCGTTCGTCTCGCAGAAGTCGTAGGTCGCCGACAGCGAGTCCCGGTCGGGGAAGAGCACGCGGAGCCACCACTCCTCGTCCTTCCCGACGGCGTCCATGATGGTCCCCTGGGCGTCCACGAGGACGTGGACGACGAACCGGATGCGTTCGACCCACTCCATCCGGTAGAGCCACTCGTCGCCGAGGTCGGCGAGCCGTTCCACGTCGTCGGTCGTCGGGTCGTCGGACAGCGCCCGCTCTAGCTCGTCGGCCTGGTCCGAGTCGGCGGCCGCCCAGACGTACGGCATCACCTGACCGGCTTCCGGAGCGACGACGCGCTCGATTTCGAACTCGACCCCCTGAACCCGGTCCAGCGTCGCTTCCAGCGCGAAATCGGACGCCGGAGTCCTCCCGACGACGATGGTCCCCATGAACCGACGTACGTTACCAGACCGGAAACCGTTGCTGGCACCGGATGCCGCTTTCGGCCGTCGGTACGCCTCGGACTCCAGGGGACCGCCGAACGACGAGCAGCGGACGGCGAAGTCACCGGACGACCGACGGCAACGGGACGGTCCCATCGGTCGTCGGCGTCGGGGGAGGTCGGAGACGACCGGCGATGGCTGGGTCGAGACGGGTTCGCCTCCTGCAGTTACTCGGGGGAGAGAATGGATAGCGGTCCGGCGACTCCCGGGGCGTGACGACCACCACAAATGACACGCGTGTGCAACCGTTACTCACACGAACGGGGATAGTTCATGTACGACCGAATCCTGCTGCCGACGGACGGCAGTCCCGCCACCGAGAAAGCCATTCAGCAAGCGCTCGGCCTCGCCGAGATGTCCGACGCGACCCTGCACGTCGTCTCGGTCGCCGACCAGTCCGCCGTCCCGCCGGACGTGCGCGTCGGTATGATGCTCGACGAACTCGAGGCCAACGCGGAGGACGCCGTCGCCGAGGTCCGAAAGCAAGCCGACAAGGAGGGCGTCGCCGTGACGACGACGGTGATTCGCGGCGTCCCGCACCGCGCCATCCTCGACTACGCCGAGGACGAGGACGTCGACGTCATCGTGATGGGGACCCACGGTCGCCGGGGGCTGAACCGGTACCTCGTCGGCAGCGTCACCGAGAAGGTCGTCCGGCTCTCCGACGTGCCCGTGCTCACGGTCCGGATGACCGACTCCGGCAGTGAGCGGGCCGCCGGTGGTTGCCGTCGACTGCGGTGGCGGTCGTCGATCGGGGTCACGGCCGTCGGTAGGCTCGCTTCGCGAAGACGCTCCGTAACCGGTTAACGAGTTTATAATGAAGGTAGTGGACGTTCTTTCGTAAGTGTACGATGACTCCCGAAACGAACGCGTTCCCCTCGACCGGACGCCGGGCGGACCGCGCCGCGGAGACGCGGGCGAGCGAGCAGGAGACGGACGGCACGGGGCGGACGCTCTCGTTGCGCGCGCTGCTCCCGGGTCCGTACGTGAACTACCCGGAACGGGACCGTCGCCGCGACGGATAGCGCGGAGCCACGTCGGTGGGTCAGCGCGACAGAGCGGCGTAGAGACCGCCGAGCAAGACGCCGTAGACGAGATGTCCCACGAGACTCTGCGGATCGAGGTTCGGGACGCCGGGACTCGGCAGGCCGACCAGGCCCATCCATATCGGCATGACGATGGCGGCGGCGACGAGCCAGAGGACGACGCCGTACGCCAGTCCGAGGCCGGCGATCGACGCGGTCGATTCGGCGTACTCCGACAGCGGCGGCCGCGAGACGACGGCGGCGAACACCAGCGCGAACGCCACGCTGTGGAGGAGATGCGCTATCCACCCGGCGGCGAGACTCTCGACGCCGTAGAGCGCCCCGATGACGGGCATGATGCCCATCACGAACTGTATCAGCAGTCCCATCGCGATTCCCGCGCCGACGCCGGCCAGGACGGCGCTGGTCCAGTCGACGGTTCCCGTCTCCCTTCGAACGGCGGTCTCCGTTTCCGATGCCATGTCCGTACCGACGACGGGCCGTGAGAAAGCGACGGCGCGGTCGTGCGTCCGGCGTTCACGACCGCCCGCGGTCTCGCGACGCTACTCCCCGGCCCGGAACCTCCGGGCGAGAAAGTACGCCACCGCGTAGCCGGCCGCGAACACGCCGCCGGCGCCGACGCCGACGGCCGCCGACGCGCTCAGCGCCCGTTCCGCGACGGCGACGACCACGGCGCCGAAGGCCGCGCTCGCGACGGCGACGACGGCGGCGTCCCGCGCGGCGCCCTCGGGCCAGCGCGCATCGCGGTAGGCGTCGACGTCGAACTGCGGCTTCCACCCGGCGAACACGAGCAGCGGCATGGCGACCCCGAGGCCGATCACGACCGCGTAGCCGCCGGGAGCCCCGGCGGTCTCGGCGGCAGCGGCGACCGTCCCGGCCAGTAGCGCGCCGACGAACGTGGCGACGATGCGGTTCAGCATGGCAGCGACTGCCGACGGCAGGGAGAAAAGCGTTACCCGTGCCACTCCAGCACGGTCGCGGCCCAGGTGTAGCCGGTCCCCGCGGCGAGAAAGAGCACGACGTCGCCGGGTTCGACGAGCCCCTCCTCGCGGCCGCGGTCCAGCGCGAGCAGTTGGTCGACGCTCTGGACGTGGCCGAACTCGTCCAGGTAGTAGCCGGACGCGCCCAGTTCGTCGAGCAGCAGGTCGTGGAACGACCGCTTCACGTGGGTGAGCGCGACGAAGTCGAGGTCGTCGCGGTCGTAGCCCGACCGTTCGAGGGCGTCGTCGGCCACGTCGAGGAAGTTCGGCAGGCTGGCGTCCGCGAGACGCTCCTTCATCCACCCGGGGTCCGCCACGTCGAGAGCGTGTAGCCCGGCGGCCACCGTCTCCCGACTCGGCGGGTTCCGCGACCCGCCCGCGGGCATCACCACGTCCTCCGAGAAACTGCCGTCAGTGAGGGCGGCGCTCTCGCGGACCGTGGCTCGCGGGTCGTCGGGGTCGGCCTCCAGGACCGCCGCGCTCGCTCCGCTGCCGAAGTTGAACATGAACGAGGCGTCCTCGTTGCCGTAGTCGACGAGGTCCTCCTCGCGGCTCGCGGCGACTAGCAGTATCGTCTCCGGGGTGTCCGCGAGCAGTTGCGCTCTCGCCGCCCGCAGCGCGACGGGCGCGCCGGCACAGAGCGCGTAGCTCTCGCTGGCGAACGCATCCTCGGCACCCAGGCGTTCGGCGACGTTCGCGGCGGCGCTCCAGACGACGAAGTCCTTGTACTCGCTGCCGTGGTAGCGCACGGCGTCCACGTCCGCGGCCGCGACGCCGGCGTCGTCGAGCGCCCGTTCCCCGGCCGCCACGCACATGTCCGTGACGTGGTCCGAATCGGGGGGACAGACGCGCTTCTCGCGGACGCCCATCTTCTCGACGACGACCTCTTCGGGAATCCCGCTCCGGTCGGCGATTTCGGTCCCGGAGACGGTCTCGTCCGGGACGTAGACGCCGTAGCCGGCGAGTCCGACCGTCACAGGTACCTCCGGACGTGCGCGGGGAGGCGTTTCGCGACCGGGCCGCCAAGCCTGTCCCGCACGGTGCCGAGCAGTCCGTTCGGCACGAACAGGACGAACAGGACGAACAGCGCGCCGACGTAGAGGCTGGCGTGGCCGTTCAGGAACGTCTCGATGCTCGTACCGACCGTCATTCCGCCGTAGAGTTCGGTCGTCAGCAGGCCCTCGCCGAGGTGCTCGCGGAGGTACGGCAGCAGGCCGCCGCCGCTGGCGGCCTTCGAGAGGAACTCCTTGATAGTCTCGCTGAACAGGTGACCGTACAGGGGCCCGGCCAGCGTGCCGAACCCGCCGATGATGGCGGCCAGCAGCGCGTCGCCGGCCACGAGGAAGTAGAAGGACTCCTCGGGCGAGACGCTGCGCTGGTAGCCCGCCAGCAGGCCGCCCGCGACGGCGGCGAAGAACGCGCTGATGGCGAACGCGCCGAGCTTGTACCGGAAGGTGTCGTACCCCACGGCGACGGCGCGCTCCTCGTTCTCCCTGATGGCGACCATCACGCGCCCGAACGGCGAGTGGAGGATGCGCTGCATCGCGAAGTAGCAGCCGAGCACGACGACCCCGACCGCGTAGTAGGAGACCTCCGTCGCGCTCAACTGGACGAACGCGAGCGACACCTCGTCGCCCGTCAACTGCCCGATGGCGAGGTTGAGCGCGTCGACCCCGGGGACGCCGACGTTCAGTCCGTCCGTCGTGTCGACGAACACGCCGTCCCGGGGGTTCGAGCCGACGTAGCTCCAGTTGCGAACCAGCACGTACAGCACCTGGGCGAACCCGAGCGTTATCATGGCGAAGTAGACGCCGGTCAGCCGGAACGACACCGCGCCGATGGCGAGCGCCAGCGCCGCGGCGACGACGCCGGCCAGCAGGAGCAGTACCACGTACGGCGTCCCCGCGGGCACGAACGGCACCTTGCCGTTGGTCACGAGGACGACGAAGTACGCGCCGGTGCCGTAGAAGGCGGCGTGGCCGAACGACAGGTAGCCGGTGTACCCCGAGATGAAGTCGAAGCTCATCGCGAACAGCGCGAAGTACAGCACCGGCACCATCGTCTCGACCCGCGGCAGCAGCATCGTCGCCTCCGCGCCGACCGGCGAGTTCACCAGCGCGTGGTGGATTCCGGGGTAGACCGCGAGGACGGCGACGACCGCCAGGTGGGCGACGTGGTCGCGGGCGTACTCGACCGCCCACGAGTCGGCGGTGTCGGTGCCGTCCAGCGCGGCCCTCCCGGGCACCTCCGACTCGCCGTCGGCGGCCGTCTCCGCGTCGGTCTCGGTACTAATGGCCGCCCACCTCCTCGACGCCGAACAGGCCCTGCGGACGCACGACGAGCACGACCACCAGGATGAGGAAGACGGTCATCTCCGGCAGGCCGGCGAAGCCGATGGCGTTGTTGAACCACCAGGTCGTGACGGCGTCCGCGAGGCCGACGACGAGGGCGGCGACCACGGTGCCGCGGAAGGTTCCGAGGCCGCCGACGATGACGACGACGAACGCCGGCAACAGCGTGTGCGACGCGAGGGGGACGCTCGCGCCCCAGTGGGGGTCCCACATCAGCAGGACGCCGGCCAGTCCGGCGAGGCCGGTCCCGAGCGCGAACACGATGGTGAACACCCGGCGCACGTCGATGCCGAGCGCCTCCGTCATCTCGGCGTCCTCGCTCCCGGCCCGGATGACGAGGCCGTACCGCGTCCGGGTGAGGAAGGCCCAGATGCCGGCGACGGCGAGGACGCCGACGCCGATCTCGAACAGCGCGAGGCCGCGCACCGAGACCGGGCCGAGTCCCACCGACTCGGTCAGGAGGGCGGGCTTCGTGCCGAACGCCGCCTGCCACTCCGCCATGGGCTGCATCCCGTAGAACTGGACGACGATGCGGACGAGTTCGTCCAGCACGAGCGTCAGCCCGAAGGTGAGCAGTATCTGGTAGATCGGCGGGCGGTCGTACAGCCGTCGGACGAGCCCCACCTCGATGCCGGCCCCGAGCGCCGCGAGCGCGGCGAACACGGCCGCGGCCGCGACGAAGAACAGCGCGAGGCGCGCGAACTGCCCGGTCCCCGAGGCGACGGCGCTGACCATCACGAGGCCGCCGAGGTACGCGCCGATCATCGTCAGCGAACCGTGCGCGAAGTTCAGCACGCCCATCAGTCCGAAGATGAGCGTCAGTCCGCCGGCTATCATCACGTACAGTGCCGCCTTCGAGAGGCCGTCGACGAGCACCGAGGCGAGGTTCGACGGCCGGACGAACCGCCCCAGCGCGTCGACGAACCCGGCGAGGACGACGTCTCCGACGAGCATCGGGTCGGTCATGCGCTGAGATGCCTCCTGAGTCGCTCGTCGTCGGCAGACGCGTCGTCGGCGTCGCCCTCCTCGACCACTCGACCGTTGTCCAGCACGTAGAACCGGTCGGCGAGGTCGAGCGCCAGGGGGAGGTTCTGTTCGACGAGCAGCAGCGTCGTGTCCTCGGCGGCGTCGGACAGCGCCTCCGCGACCGACTCGACGACGAGGGGCGCCAGTCCCTCGCTCGGTTCGTCGACGAGCAGGATGTCGTTGTCGCCGACGAGGCTCCGCGCGATGGCGAGCATCTGCTGCTGGCCGCCCGACAGCGACCCGGCGTCTCGGTCGCGGAACTCCTCTAAGTCGGGGAACGTCTCGAACGCCTCCGCGAGCGCCGCGTCGGCGTCGCCGTCGTCGGGCACCGCCACGCGGACGTTCTCCTCGACGGAGAGCTGCGCGAACACGCGGCGGTCCTCCGGAATCCAGCCGACGCCCATGTCGGCCACCTCGTGGGTGTCCCTGCCGACGAGTTCCTCGCCCCGGAGGCGGACGCTCCCGGAGCGCGGCGGCGTCAGCTGGAGCACGGACCGGAGCGTCGTCGTCTTGCCGACGCCGTTGCGGCCGACCAGCGCGACAACCTCGCCCGCCGCCACCTCGAACGTGACGCCCTCCAGCACGTGGCTCTCGCCGTAGTACGTGTGGGCGTCCTCCACGGCCAGCAGGGTCACGCGGCTCCCTCCCGTTCGTAGCCGCCGAGGTACGCCTTCTGTACCGCCGGGTCGCCCTGCACGTCCTCGGGCGGGCCGTCCGCGATGACCCGTCCCTGGTTCAGGACGACGACGCGGTCGCTGACCTCCATCACGATGTCCATGTTGTGCTCGACCAGCAGCACGGCGTGGTCGGTCGCCACGTCCTCGATGAGGTCGATGACGTCGCCGACGCTCTCGCTGGAGACGCCGGCGTTCGGTTCGTCCAGCAGGAGCACGTCGGGGTCGCCCGCCAGCGCGATGCCGACCTCCAGTTGGCGGGTCGCCCCGTGGCTCAGGCTCTCGGCGGTCGTCTCTGCCTCGTCGAGGAGTCCGACGCGGTCGAGGATGGCGCGCGCCTCCGCGACGTACTCGTCGAACGCCCCGGCGTTGCGCCACGCGTTCGCCGCGTCGTCGCCCTGCGCTTGGGCGGCCACGCGGACGTTCTCCAGCACCGTGCTCGTCGGGAAGACGTTCGTTATCTGGTACGACCGGTGGACGCCGAGGCTCGCGGTGCGGTGCGGCGGCGCGTCCGTCACGTCGCGCCACGCGCCGTCGGCGCGGAACTCGATGCTGCCCGCCGTCGGTTCGAGGACGCCGGTCAACAGGTCGAAGAACGTCGTCTTGCCGGCCCCGTTCGGGCCGATGAGCGAGCAGAGCCGGTCCTCTTCGAGCGCGAAGTCGACGCCGTCGACGGCGACGAGCCCGCCGAAGCGCTTCGTCAGCCCCGCGGTTCGGAGCATGTTACAGCGAGCAACCCATCCCGCTCGCGCCCTTCGGAATCGTCGCCTTCGCCCCGTCGATGGTGGTGACGGGTTCGCCCGGCATGACGGCCGCCTTCCAGCTGTCCGACCACTCGTCCGCGGTCGGGACGGGGTTGGCGACGGTCATCGACGACCGGGCCTGGTTGTTGTACCCCTGGAAGACGTAGCCGCCCTCGCCCTTCGGCGTGTCCCTGACTTTCATGCCGCGCATCGCCTCGGCGATGTCCGCGCCCTTCGTCGACCCGCTCTCGCGGACGCCCTGGACCAGGGCCGAGGCGGCGGTGAACGTGCCCGATGTGAACAGGTCCGGCACCGTTCCGTACGCCTTCGTGTACGCGTCCACGAACGTCGAGTTGATCTCGTTGTCGTACTGGTTCCAGTGGTAGCGCGTGGTGAACGGACCGAGCTTCGCGTTTCGAATCTTCTCCTTCGTCAGCGGCTCGCCGAGCACCTTCTGCATCGTCTGGCCGACGACGGCGTTCGTGATGCGCGTCGCGAACCCGCCGAACACGCGATAGCTGTAGTCGCCGGAGAGGAACGAGGTGAACAGCGCGGGCAGCGTGGCGACGGTGAACCCGCCGACGATGCCCTCCGCGCCCGCGTCCTCGGCGCGGTCGAGCAGGCCCTTCCACTCGGAGTGGCCCTTCGGCACGAACTTCTTGCCGACGATCTCGACGCCCTCCTGCTCGAGGACCGCCTCGTAGTTGTTCACGACGGCCTTCCCGAAGCTGTACTTCGCGCCGAACAGGAACACCTTGCTCACGTCCGTCTCCTGGGCGACGTACTTCCCGCCGCTGCGGGCGTCCATCGCGGTGGTCTCGCTCGCGCGGAACACGTTCGGTGCGCAGGTGTCCGCGTTCGACGTGACGCCGGCGGACGCCGCCGGCCCCGCGATGTAGGGGACGTTCGTCTGCTTGGCGACCGTCTGGATGACGCGGGTGGCGGCCCCCGAGGAGGCACAGCCGAAGAGCACGTCGACGTCGTTTTTCACGAGGTTCGTCGCCAGTTGCTGGGCCTTCTTCGCGCTGAACTTCGTGTCCTGGACGTGGAGTTCGAAGTCCACGTCGCCGACCGAGACGGTCGTCGTCCCGGTCTTCACGCCCGTCTTCGGCGTGGCGTCGGCCTTGTACGCCAGCCCCGAGAGGAACCCCCAGAGGCTCTGCTGGCCGTAGTACTTCAGGTCGCCCGAGACCGGCTGGAGTACGCCGACCTTGACCGTCCCCGATACGTCCGTCGTCGTCGTTTGCTGCGTTCCCGTCATGCCGCCGTCTCCCTTGTCGTTCGTCGTCCCTCCGTCTTCATTATTGCCGGTGCAACCCGCGAGTCCCGCCGCCCCCACGGCTCCCATGGAGGTGAGCAGGTCGCGTCGGTTCACGCCGTGGTTTGCCATGACGTGTGTACCGGGAACGAGAAACGGCAAATACTGCTGGGTTAACATGTTAACGGTCGCGAGACGGGAGAAGTCGCCCCGGAGCCTCACCCGCTCCCGTTCCCAGTGCACCGTCCCGGGTAATCAACGCTGTGGCGGATGTCCAGCGTTCGGTTCCGAACGGGAACACGACCGCGTCGGACCGTTTTCGACGGGCGTACCAGAACTCCTTTTCGCGCGCCACGACTAGGGACCGACGATGAACCGGCGTACGCTGTTGCGGACCGCGGGGGTCGGAGTGGCCGGGTCGATGGCCGGCTGTGCGAACCTCTTCCAGACGCGCACGGTCGGTCGTTCGCCGCCGATGGTGCAGAACCGTCCGGACGCCGTCTACGTCCCCTCGCACGTCGAGGGGATGGAGATGGCCGGGATGGCGAAGCGAGGACGGCTCCGGCTGGCACTGTTCTACAGCTTCCCCCACCGATTCTGGCTGATGGGTGGCGGGACGGCGAAACAGCAGAAGAAGGTCGAGATACAGTCCGAGGACGACGTGCATCTGATGGCGTCGGCGTGGGACGCGAAGACGAAACGGGTGCTGCCGGCGGGCAACGTCCGAGTCGACCTCTCGAAGGGCGACTGGAGCGCCACGCGGACGATGTGGCCGATGCTCTCCCAGAACATGGGCTTCCACTTCGGGGACAACCTGAGCCTCGACGGCGACGGCACGTACGAGGCCAAGGTGCGGGTCGGCGGACTGGACTTCCGCAAGACCGGCGCGCTCGCCGGGCAGTTCGACGGGACGGAGACGCTGACGACGACGTTCGACTACAGCCAGTCCGCGAAGGAGGACGTCGCGTACAGGCGACTCGACGACAGGAAAGGCGAGCGCGGCGCGGTCGACCGGATGGACATGAAGATGCCGGTCAGTCAGGTCCCGAAGCGGGCGAATCTCCCGGGGCAGTTCCGCGGCGAAGTGACGACGGGCGACGCGCCCTTCCTGGTGAGCACCGTCGCCGACGGACCGCTGGCGAACGACGGCACCTACCTCCTCGTCTCGCCCCGGACGCCGTACAACCGCTATCCGTTGCCGATGATGTCGCTGTCGGCGACGCTGACCCGGGACGGCGACGCGTCGTTCGAGGGCGCATTGACGCCGACGCTCGACCCGGACGCGGGGTATCACTACGGTGCGAGCGTCGACGGCGTCGCGTCCGGCGACGAGTTGGCGATTCGCGTCGAGTCGCCGCCGCAGGTGTCGCGCCACGAGGGGTACGAGACGGCGTTCGTCGGGATGGAGACGAAGACGCTCGCGCTGTAGCTGTCGGCGTCGAGCTCCGCCAAAACGAACGTCGTCGACGAGTCGAGTCAGAAAAGCCCGCCAGGTCCCATCGTCAGGCCAGCACTTCGTCGTCCTGTGCGGACTCCAGTAGCTCCTGGTAGCGGTTGCGGATGGTGACCTCGCTCACGCTGGCGACGTCGCTGACCTCGCTCTGGGTCACCTTCTCGTTGGACAGCAGCGACCCGGCGTAGACGGCGGCGGCCGCCAGGCCGACCGGCGACTTCCCGCTGTGGACGCCCGCTCTCTTGGCCGTCTTCAGCAGGTCGTGCGCGCGGCGCTCGGACTCGTCGCTGACGTCGAGGTCGGAGGCGAACCGCGTCACGTAGCTCTGGGGGTCGGCGGGCTGGATTTCGAGGCTGAGTTCGCGGACGATGTAGCGGTAGGTGCGCTTGAACTCCATCGCGTCGATGCGGCTCACCGCCGCCACCTCGTCGAGGCTGCGCGGGACGCCGACCTGGCGGGCGGCGGCGTACAGCGACGCCGTGGCGACGCCCTCGATGGACCGACCCGGCAGGAGGTCCTCGTCGAGCGCGCGGCGGTAGATGACCGACGCCGTCTCCCGGACGTTCTTCGGCAGGCCCAGCGCCGACGCCATCCGGTCGATCTCGCCGAGTGCCTGCTTGAGGTTGCGCTCCTTGCTGTCGCGCGTGCGGAAGCGCTCGTTCCAGGTGCGCAGGCGCTGCATCTTCTCGCGCTGCTTGCTGCCGAGGGTGTTGCCGTAGGCGTCCTTGTCCTGCCACCCGATGTTCGTCGACAGCCCCTCGTCGTGCATCATCTTGGTGGTGGGGGCGCCGACGCGACTCTTCTGGTCCTTCTCCTTGGAGTCGAACGCGCGCCACTCGGGGCCGCGGTCGACGCTGTCCTCCTCGACGACGAGGCCGCACTCTTCACAGACGGTCTCGCCGTGCTCCTCGTCGTTGACGAGGTTGCCGCCGCACTCGGGACAGACCGTCTCGTCCTCGCTCTCTCGTTCTTGCTCGCTCTCGTGTTCGGTTTCGCTGGACTGTACGTCCGCTCCGCCGTAGTTTCGGATTCGAGTACCGGTCATGATGGTTTGATGGGGCCGCACTGCTGGATGCGCTGGCGGGTGCTCCCAGAAGGGGGAAACTAAGAAAGTCCCGGGAGGTCATTCCCTAACCAGTAGTAAGGCCGAAAATGGTATAAATGCTTCGGTAGATTGTGCAAGGTGGACCCGACTCCCGGTCGCGGCTTCTTCCAGAATACCTCGTCGACACCCCCCGAACCTCCCGATATGTGGGAAATTTCGACGGGCGGGGATCACGGTATTCCGTTTCTATCACACAACCGTTCGGCGGAACGCTACGGGACGTCGACGTTTGCGTCGATTCCGTGTACACGTGGGAACGCGTTCGCACCGCTCTTCGACCACGGACCGTCGCGCCAGCCTCGGCGGTTCGGGGTCCGGCGTCGAACGCAGCGGTCACTCGCCGAGGTACGACCGGGCCCGTTCGTCGGACACCTGGTCGAAGCGCCGGTAGAACTCCCCGACGGCACCGAACCCCGGCGGCGTATCCACGCAGACGACCTCGTCGGCCTCGGCGCGGAGGCGTTCGACGGAGGTCGGCGACCCGACCGGTGCGGCGAGCGTGACGTGGGCCGCACCGTCGTTCCTGACCTGTCGCAGGCAGGCGATTATCGTCGCACCCGTGGCGATGCCGTCGTCGACCACGAGCACGCGTCGGCCCGACAGGTCCGGAGTCGGTCGGCCGCCGCGGTAGGTCTCGGCCTTCTCGCGGGCCGCCTCGGCCTGTCGCTCCCGCTCCCGTTCGACGTACTCCTCGCTCACCGCCAGATTCTCGACGATGGCGTCGTTCACCCACGCGCTCCCGTCGGCTCCGACCGCTCCGATGGCGAGTTCGGGGTTCTGCGGTGCACCCATCTTCTTCGCGACGACGACGTCCAGCGGCGCACCGAGTCGGTCCGCGACCACACGCCCGACGGGCAACCCCCCGCGCGGTACCGCGAGCACGACGTCCGCGTCGACGCCGCGCTCCTCGAGCAGGGCCGCCAGTTGCTCACCCGCGTCTCTCCTGTCGGCGAACACGGTTACCACCACTGTGGAACACGACGCGCTCGCGAATAAATCCTCGCGCCGTCGTCGCCCCGCCCGCGTCTCGGTCGGGCACACGTTTCGAGTCCCCGGGCGACGATAGGGGAACGAATGCAGCGAGTATCGCAGGCGACGGTGCTGCGCCACTGGTTGCGGCTGGAGCGTGCGAAGCCGGAGACGCCCGACTTCGCGGTCGAGTCGCTGTCCGAACGGGCCGCGCTGGACCGCCTCCTGGACTGCAAGCCCGGTGCGGCGGCGTTCGTCTGGCGCGACGCCCCGGTTCGCTGGTACCGGACGACGCTCTCGCCGGAGACGTTCGCGCGACTGCGCGTGATCGAGGGGCCCGAGGGGATGCTGTGGCGGTCGCTCTCGCCGGACGGCACGGTCGTCGGCGCGGCGCGGCGCGTCGCCGGCGGCGACTCCGACGCGCTCGCGGCAGAAACGGGAGTCGACGTCGGGCGCGTCCTCGACGTTCGCGAGAACCCGCCGGACGAACCCCTGGTGCTGGCGCGGCGCGAGGGCTGCGAGCCGCCGTACGTCGCCGACGGCAACTACCGGGCGACGGCCCGCGCCCTCGGGCTGGTCGAAACCGGCGAGTACGACCCGGTCGAGGCGTACCTCGGCGTCTGTTCGCGGCCGGTGCTGGAACCGCTCCGCCAGCGCGCCTGCGCGCTCGTCCGGCGCACGCTGGGGCGGCGGCCGTGGTAGCGCTACGCTCACTCCAGGCTCGGCGAGAACGACTGGTCCCGGGCCACGACCGTGTCGGGGTCGACGCGGACGAACGACCAGCGGTCCGGGTCCAGCGCCGCGAAGCGGGGGTCCCACGCCGAGCGGTCCTCGCCGAGGTAGCGCGACAGGAGCCGGTCGACCCGGTCGTCGTCGAGCGGTTCCAGCGACGCCTGGCCGCGCATTCCGACGTGGACGACCCGCCCCGAGCGCACGTCGAAGTCGACGACGGCGAGCGCGACCTCGGGACGCTCGGCGACCCGTCGCGCGTACGACTTCCCCTCCGTGTCGCCGAGTATCCAGACCCGGTCGTCCTCCCAGAGGAACCACAGCGGCGAGACGCGCGGGTGGCCCTCCGGCGAGGCGGTGCCGAGGAAGCAGAACAGCGGTCGGTCGAGGACGGCGTCGAGCGGCGCGTCGAGCGTGTTCTCGACTATCTCCATGTCGACGGACACGGCGGCTCCGGTCAAGGCGTTTTCGCGTCCGACGGCGATTCTCCGTCGCGTCGCCATGCAAAATTTGAAGACGTACCTGTCGGTACGAGCAAGTAAGATGGACGAAGAACAGCGGCTGTCGGTCGGACATCTCGTCGACGACGGAACGCCGGTGTCGCTTCCCGTCGTGGAGATTCTGACGGGCCGTGGCTTCGTGACGGGCAAGTCGGGGTCGGGCAAGTCCAACACGGCGAGCGTCGTCGTCGAACAGCTACTCGACGCCGGCTACCCGGTCTGCATCATCGACGCTGACGGCGAGTACTACGGCCTGAAGGAGGAGTACGAACTCCTGCACGCCGGGGCCGACGAGGAGTGCGACATCCAGGTCAGCGCCGAGCACGCGGAGAAGATCGCGGCGCTCGCGCTCGACCAGAACGTCCCCATCATCCTCGACGTGTCGGGCTACCTCGACGACGACGAGGCGGACGAACTCATCCGCGAGACGGCCCGACACCTGTTCGCCAAGGAGAAGAAGCTGAAGAAGCCGTTCCTGCTCGTCGTCGAGGAGTGCCACGAGTACATCCCGGAGGGCGGCGGGATGGGCGAGACGGGGAAGATGCTCATCAAGGTCGGCAAGCGCGGGCGCAAGCACGGCCTCGGCATCATGGGCATCAGCCAGCGCCCCGCGGACGTGAAGAAGGACTTCATCACGCAGGCGAACTGGCTGGTCTGGCACCGGCTGACGTGGGAGAACGACACGAAGGTCGTCAGCCGCATCGTCGGTTCGGAGTACGGGGAGAAGGTGCCGGACCTGGACTCCGGCGAGGCGTTCGTCCAGACGGACTGGACCGACGGGGGCGTCCGCCGCATCAAGTTCAATCGCAAGGAGACGTTCGACGCGGGTGCGACGCCCGGACTCGACGACTTCGAGCGCCCGGAACTGAAGTCGGTCAGCGACGCGCTGATGGACGACCTGGAGGGTATCACGGAGATGCGCGAACAGGAGCAGGACCGCGTCGCAGAACTCGAGAGCCGCCTCGAAAACAGGGACGAGCGCATCCGCGAACTGGAGGACGAACTCGAATCGGCCCGCAACGTCTCCGCCGCCGCGCGGAAGATGGCGAACGCTCTCGCCCACGGCGAGGTCGGCGCGCCGGAGGACGTCCAGCGGCGACTCCGCGAGAAGGACGAGCGCATCCGCGAACTGGAGGCGAAGGTCGCGGAACTGGAGGACGAACAGTCCGAACTCGGCGAGTTCGAGGCGAACGCCGACGAGTCGGCGCCCGCCGCGACGGACGGCGAGGCGGGCGACGCGGGCGACGCGGCGTCTGCCGAGTCTCCCACGGGCGACGGCGACGCGTCGTCCGCCGGCGAAACGGTCGGTGAGGAGGCGACGCGGAACGAGACGGACGAGGAGGGGTCGGGCGACGAGAGGGAGTCGGACGACGAGGCGGTCTGGGACGCGGACGACGACGAGGTGACGGCGTACCTGGAACGACTCCGCGAGCGCGGACACGAACTCCGGGACTCGGTGGTGACCGACATCAACCCCGAGACGGCGTCGCTCGTCGACCTCGCCCAGTCCGAACCGGTGGTCGTCCGCATCGACTCCGCACGCCGCGAGTCGCTGTGTAACGAGGACCACTCCTGGGACGTCGTCGCCACGCTCGCCCGCGACGGTCCGATGACCGTCCACGAACTCGACGAAACCGTCGCCGCGTCCGTCGAACAGATCCAGAGCCTGCTGGCGGAACTCAGGAAGCGCTCGTTCGTCACGCGAGACGAGGACCGCGCGTACGCACTGAACCGGGAGGCGATGGTCGCGGTCGTCGAGGACCCGGACGAGCGAATCCGCACCAGCGAACTGGTCGCCCAGTGGCGCGAGTAGCGCTCAGCGCCAGCGGTCCTCGACGCCGCCGTCTCGTTCGGCGTCGCGCAGGTCCCGGGGACTCCACTCGTCGGCCGCCCGGCACTTCGTCACGAGCGCGCCGAGTGTCGCGAAGAGCGCGGTAGCGACGAGCAGTTCCAGCACGAGGAACGCGGCGAAATCGACCATCAGTCCTCGTTCGCGCCGGAGTCACCTGTCGTTTCCGGCGACTCCGCTTCGTCTGCGGACCCGGACTCGTCCGCCGACTCGGGGGGACTCTCGCTCAGGCGAGGGCGCAGGAAGTGGACGGTCCCGGCGAGCATCAGTCCAACGCCGAGCGTCACGCCGACGTAGTCGAAGCCGGCGGGTGCGACGCGAATCCCCGGTACGGCGAGGTACGCCGCACAGAAGACCGCGAGCAACAGGAGTACTAGCGACGACGGTCCCGGGAGTCGTCCGCCGTCGTCGTCTGATTCGGAGTCGTCGTTCGGTTCGGACACGCGTTGACCAGTCGTCAGACTCTGTCGTCTCCGTGGTTATAAACTTTCGTCAGCTTCTACCATTTCGAAGAGAAGTTGTGGTCGAAGGATAGAGAGTTCAAGGATTCGAAGCGGCGGACCGTCGAGCCGGCGGCGAAGCGCGGCACGCGTCGCGCGGAGGGCGTTCTCGACGGTGCCGCTTCGCGCGACAGACGTCGTCCGTGCGACGCACCTCCTGGTCCGCGGCGAGAAGGCTGATTAGTATCTGCGCCCAATCGCCCGGCGAATGGACGACGCATCCGAGCGGGGAACCGTCGGGGGATTCTGGAGCTACTACCGGCGATACACGAAGACCGCCGTTCACGCCGCCTCCGCCGCGGCGCTGACCGGCCTCGGGTACCTGACGACCGTCCACGAGGGGTTCGCGGTCCTGGCGGTCGCCGCGTACGTGCTACCGCCGGTCTACCTCTACGCGACGCGAGAGGAGAGCGAGCGCCCGCCGCCCGGCGGCGACGCCGACGAGTCGGCCGGCGAGAGCGACACGGCCGATGCGCCGAGCGCCGGTGACGAAACGGCCCCGGAGTCCGGGGCCGAAGGGGCTTCCGAGGACCCCGAACTGGAACGCGACCGCTGGACGACCGCAACGGTGCCGACCGACGCGACGCTGCGCGCCGTCACCGCCGACGGTCGGCCCTGCGCGGTCGGCGACGGCGGCGTCGTCCTGGCGCGCGGCGGCGACGGCTGGCGGGCGGTCGTCGACGACGGACCGGGGGCAGCCTCGAACGCGCTGCGGGGTGCGGACGCGACCGAGGACGGTCGGGTCTGGTTCGCGGGCGACGGCGGCGCGCTGGGGCGACTCGACGCCGACCGCGTCACCGACCACTCCGCGCCGGAGGAGATGACGAGCACCTGGAACGACGTCGCGGTCGCGGGACGGGCCGGCCGGGAAGCCGTCTACCTCGCCACCGGCTCCGGCGAAATCGTCCGCGGACGCAACGACGACGGCGACCTCTCGTGGGCCGCGCCGGTCAAACCCGGAAGCGGGTCGAGCGTGGCCGCGGTCGCGTTCGACTCGCCCGAGCGCGGCGTCGCCTGCGACACCGGGGGTGGCGTGTACGAGACGACGGACGGCGGCCGCGAGTGGGAGCGCATCGGCGCGGCGGACGCCGCCCTGCACGACGTGGCGTTCGCGGGCGAGACGCTGTACGCCGTCACCGACGACGGGTCGGCGCTGCGCTACGACGGCGAGCGCTGGACGCGCCGCTCCGTCGCCGACGCACCGCTTCTGGCGGTGGCGGGGTACGACGGGAGCACGGAGCTGCTGGCAGTCGGCGAGGACGGCGTCTACCGGCGCGCCGACGACTGGGAGCGCGTCGACCTCCCCACGTTCGCTACGTTCCGGTGCGTCGCGACCGGCGAGGGCGGGACCGCCGTCGCGGCGGGCGACGACGGGGCCGTCGTCGAGCGGACTCAGGGCTCGTAGAACGCGTCGGGACCGTGGTCGTCCTGCCAGGCGAATGCGAACAGCCGACGAGCGGGGAGTCGGTCGAGCGTGCGTCCGTCGTCGCTCTCACCGGTCGCGCCGTGCCAGCGTGCGCCGTCGCCCCGGAAGTACGGACCCTCCTCGGGTTCGAAGGCGAATCCCGGATGCTCGAAGGCGTGGACGCCCTCGGCGGCGAAGACGACGGCGTCCCCGTCGCCGACGCCGGCGGTGACGACCCCGCCGGCCGCCTCGACGCGGGAGAGCGGCACGCCGAGCGCGTCGCCGTCGCGTTCGAGGCCGACGACGACGGCCTTCGGGTCGAGGTCGTCGCGGTTCCACTCCCGCGAACCGTCGCCGCGGTGTGCCGCCAGGCCGAAGCCGTCCGTCTCGAAGTAGTCGCGGTACGGCTCCTCGTCGTAGTCGATCTCCTCGACGCCGTCGCCGTCGCCGTCGCCGCTGGCCTCGCTCGCGCCGCCCGGGGGCCGGAGGACGACGCCGTCGTCGTGGCGCTCGCGGAATCTGTTCCAGGGGAGCACCGCCGCGGCGCGGACGGTCAGCGACTCGCCGGCGAGTTCGCCGGCGATGCACTCGCCGCTGGACTGTTTCCACTCCGACTCCGTCTCGCGGTCGTACAGGACCAGGTCGTCGTCGGCGAGCTTCCCGGAGACGCCGAACGTGAGCGTCCGCCCGGCCACCTCGCGAAAGTAGACGACGGCGCTCCCGCAGAGGGGACACCACGTCACCGCTATCGGGTCGCCGACGCGGTCGTTGACGACCTCGTGGTAGTGGAGGTATCGGACCGGGTACGCGCGGGTCGGCCCGTCGTCGGACTCGACGACGATGACTCGGTCGTCGGGGTCGCCGTCGTACCCGCGTCCGAACGCCGGGTCGTCGACGCTCGGGATGGCGTCACGCGGTACGACCTGTCGTACGCTCATCGTCCGGACGTTCCGCGCTATCGCACAAAAGTTCAGGGGAGGAGTCGCTCCCCGGTCCCCGTCTCGCTTCCCCCGGTCCCCGTCTCATTCTCCTTCCGGTTCCCGTCTCACTCCGGGAACGCGCCGGTCCACTCGTCGAGGCAGTCGTCGCTGCAGAAGTGGCATTCGACTCGGTCTACGTCGTTGGCGGTCACGTTGCGTCGCACCGTCACGCGGGGGTGGGCTTCGCCCGTGTCGACGAGGCTGTTGCAGTTCGCACACTCGTCGAACTCGTCGTCGTCTGGAGTGTCGACGGCCATGCCGTCCCTACACAGTCGCCCGGAGTAAAGGTACTGCCCGTCGCCGGTCTCTCTACTCGCAGAGCGCGTCGTCGTCCGACCGTACGGCGACTGTGTTCTCGAACGTCTCCCGGACGTCCTGAGCGAGCACGGAGAACGCCATCGCCCGGATGAACACCTCGTAGTCGGCGTGCGTGTCGGTCGCGTCCTCGGTGACCACGTCGTTGACGACGTCGATCTCGGGTTCCTTCTCGGAGAGTTCACAGACTCGCAGCGAGGTTTCGCTGTTCCAGAGGTCGACCACGCAATCGCCCACGGAGCGGTAGAGGGCGGCCCGGACGCTCATCCCGGATTCGACGCGCGCGTCCACGTCGCCCGCGAGACGGCGCACGACGCGGCGGTACTCCGACCTGTCGAAGTTGGCCATTCGGCGTAACGTTCGATTGACGACTATTAATAGGTGGGTGACGGCCGTCCCGCCGGCGGCGCGGCCGACCGTCGCCGGCCAAAAGATAGAACACCCGTTTATCCGTCGCCAGGACCCAGTATCTTTATAAAATGCTGCAGTACTATTGAATGCCATGGCACGTGAACGAGGAAACGACAGATTACTGCGCCGTACGCGCTGGACGGCGTGGACGTCCGCCGGTAATCGCTGCTTGAACGGCGAGTCAGGGCAGGCATCGAGGCCGTATCCGGGCGACCAATGAGCGCCTCGTCAGACGCGCCACAGCCCCGGTCGGTCGACGACCGGGGGGACGCTCAGGCGTCGCTCTCCCGCGACAAGATATTCCACATCCTCCAGACCCAGCGCCGACGCGACGCGCTCCGCTACCTCAAGGCCAACGAGGGACCCGTCGAGATGCGGGCGCTGGCCGAGCAGGTCGCGGCGTGGGAGAACGACACGACGGTGGCCGCGCTCTCCTCGGACGAGCGCCAGCGCGTGTACATCGCTCTCTACCAGTCGCACCTTCCGAAACTCGACGAGGAGGGCGTCATCGACTACAACCAGAGCCGGGGCATCGTCGAGCGCGGGTCGCTCGCCGACCAGTTCGACCCCTACCTCGACGTCTCCAACGACGAGGAGGGAGAACAGGTCGAACCGGCGGAGACCGAGACGCGGTGGCTCGACTACTACCGGCACAGCACCGCGGCGGGAATCGTCGTCGTCCTGCTGTCCTGGCTCGGCGTTCCGCCGATGACGGTCCTGGAGACCGGTCAGTGGGGTGCGCTCGTCGTCGCCGCGTTCGGGCTCCTCTCGCTCGCCCACGTCGCGCTCGGCGACCAGAACTGACGGCGACGTCGACGGGGTCGCCGCGTTCGAGCCGTCTCGGTAATCGACGGCGAACCGAACGGAAGCGATCCGGGGGTCGCTTCCGGCTCGGAGACGCGAGGTCGAGAGAAGCACGACGGTCCCGTCGGGACTCACCTCCGACGACGCTGGTCGAGAAACGGCGAACGCACGCCGCGTGCGTCGCGGCGTTCGAGTCCACCGAGAGCCGAAGGGGACGGCGACGCTTACGCGTACTGTTCGACGTGCTCTTCCAGCAGGTTAGCGTTGCGCACGTTGGCCTTCCAGAACGCGTCGAACAGCGTCCCGAGGACCGGGATGGACCCCACGACCGCGTCGAGAACGACGTTCCCGACCATCCGGGCGAGTTTGTCCTGGGGAACGCCCATCAGGTACCCCTCGAGCACGATGTACAGCGATATCACCGCAGAGAGAGCGTCGCCGCCGACCGGGAGCAGTCCCATGACGGGGTCGAGCCCGAACCGGTAGTCGGTGCCCGGCACCCGGATGGCATCGTCCATCAGCGTACTCAGCGTCCGGACCCGCTCGATGGAGTCGCGTTTCCCCGGCGGCAGGTCGGCCGGCAGGTCGTCCGTCGTCAGGTCGCTCGACATGGCTACCGATTTGGACGGACCACGTGTAGGCCCTTCGGCCATCGGGCGACGGGGGCGTCTCCGCCGGTTCGGCGGGACGGGTCGAATCGCTTAAGTAATATCCGTGTCAGGTTTGGCCAGACATGGTCGTTCCGCTCGGGCACGTCGAGTCGCAGGTCAGCGCCGGCGTCGTGCAGTTCGTCGGGGCGGGCCTGCTCGCGGTCTCCTCGTCGATCTTCGCCGTCTACGCGCTCCGGAACCGACAGCTCGACCGACTGGAGTCCCAGCGACCGTTCTGGCGCTACCTGACGCTGCTCGGCGTGGCGGGAACGACGCACGGACTGACCGGGATGCTCGGGGCGGCGGTCCACGCCCGCTCCCTGGTCGCGCTCTCGCACGCGGCGCTCCTGTTCGCGACCGTCTTTCTGGCCTTCGCGATGCGAGAGCTGTACTACAACAGCGTGCTGGCACCGCCGCCGGAGGACCGCGACGTCTCGCTCGCCCGACTACGACGGATAGAGACCGGGTTCGTCGGCGTCATCCTCGTCGAACTCGTCGTCGTGTTGCTCATCGACCAGGGGGCGGTGGCCGCGCTCGTGAAGGGAGCGGGAAGCCTGGCGTTCGCCACCTACGGCGTCGTCTTCGCCGAGCGACTGGAGTCGTCGACGCGCGGGACGTCCGTCGACACGCTTCGCCGACATCTCGTTCCGGTGCTGGTCTGCGCCGGACTGCTCGGCGTCGCGGACCTGGCGACGCTGTTCGGCGTCGGCCACGTCGTCGCCCGGAGCGTCCAGAGCGTCTTCGTCGTGATGGTCGGTGCGTTCCTGCTCACCGCGAGCATCCGCCTCCAGCAGAACGTCCACGGGCTCTCGACCCCGGAGTGAACGTCCGACGGGACGACCTACAGCGGGCGCAGCCGTCCCTCATCGCAGTACGGACACCGCTCGTCGATCCCGTAGCGGACGCAGACGCGCCCGCACATCCGACACGCTCTCAGCGCTTCGCTGCTCTTCGCGTCCTCGCGGCGGGCCTCGCTCGCCGCCTCCAGGGCTTCGAGCTTCGACTCGGCGTCCGCCAGCCGTCGCTCCAGCGACCGGAGCACGGCGCGCAGTTCGGCGGAGCGGGCGTTCGCCGGGCGGTCGAGCCGTGGCGACGGCTCGTCGGGCGTCCGTCGCGGCTCTCGCTCTCCCGGCGTCCGGGGCGGACGCCGCCGGCGTTCGTTCGTCTGAAGCCGTGGTCGTCGTTCCCCGTCGGGGCGGCCGCGGTCGTTCCGGGACATCGTTCCACCGCTCCGAGGGACGGCGCGGTACCGTATCAATGTCCGTGTGTCGCCCGCCGGTCGGTCGCGTTCGGGGGCGTCGTCGCCCGCCGTCGCGGCATCGACGTCGCGGCGAGACCCGGTGGAGGGAGGGCTAGAGGGGCACGTCCTCCGGTCGGTCCACGGGAAGCGGTGTGTACAGCCGCTTGCGAGCGTCGGGCGCGTAGAGCCCCTCCTCGACCAGCCCTCCGTCTTTCAGTTTCGTCAGCGCGTCGCGGGTCGTCCGGGCGGGCAACAGCGCGTTCTCCCGTACCTGCCGCTGGGTCAGGGGTGCGTCCTCCTGGAGAACCCGGTAGACCAGTTTCGCGCTCGGTGGCAGTGCTAGAAGTCGCTCGAATCGCTCCTCGGGCGTTTCGTCACTGGTGCGTCCAGCAAAAACGACCACTGGTTTCGGACATACCGGTCGGGTTTTCGCACTCCAGCGTGTTATTTGTTCCGGTCGTATCACCGGGGAAGAAGTAAAAGTAGTTCGATATCTAATAGTTCAGGTACTCCACAACCGCAAGATATAAAGATGCCATGGCGAATGATTCATTAGCGACCAGTACAGGTTGGAAATTCCCGAATCCGTCAACTCAAATTATGGCTGCTGACGACCCTACGATTCTCGTCGTGGACGACGAGGAAGACGTGACAGACCTCTACACGACGTGGCTCGAGAACGACTACGACGTGCGAAGCGCATACGAGGGCGAGAGCGCCCTCGAACTGCTCGACGACGACGTCGACGTCGTGTTGCTCGACCGGCGGATGCCGGGTCTCTCCGGCGACGAAGTTCTCACCGAGATACGCGACCAGGACCTCTCTACCAGGGTAGTGATGGTGACCGCGGTCAAACCCGACTTCGACATCCTCGACATGGGCTTCGACGACTACCTTGTCAAGCCAGTGTTAAAAGACGACTTGCATCAGGTAGTCGAGGGGATGCTGACCCGCGTCGACTACGACGGACAGCTCCAGGAGTACTTCGCGCTCGTCTCGAAGAAAGCCGTTCTGGAGGCCGAGAAGGACGCCGAGGAGCTCAGTCAGAGCGAGGAGTACCAGGCGCTCATAGAGGACGTCCACCAGCTCCGCCAGCAGGTCGACCACGCTCGCGCGAGCCTCAGCGACCACGAGGACTTCGTCGGCGCGTTCCGGGACCTCGAGTAGCGCGTCGACGCGCCGGTCACTTCGACTCCGCCCGTTCATCCGAAATAGTAAAGACACTGACCTCACAGGGAGGGGACATGAGGGACGAGGACGCGGAGGAGATACTGGACGCGCTCGGTCTGGACGGGGAGACGGACCTGGCGGCGTCCCCGGAGGCGCGCTTCGAGCACCGCCTGCTGTCGGCCGTGGTGGGCGCGCGCCGCGAGGGCGTCGACTACTGGCGACTGTTCGAACTCCTGGAGCGCTATCAGCGCGCCGCGGTCCGGGCGGCGTTCCGGAGCGGCGAGTTCGGCTCGGAGTACGTCGGGACGGTCGACCAGGACACGGTGCAGTACTCGCAGGTCGTCCACGCGACGGCCCAGGCGATGACGGACGGTGCCGAGAAACGCGACGTGCTCGTCAACCTCGCCAGCGCCTACCGGCTGTTCGAACGGGAGTGGACCGGCGAGGGATGGTCGACCGGGGGTTCGGCCGTCGCGCCGGACGGAGCGGCCCGCGGTCGGGGGGACGAGACGGAGAGCGCGGCGCGGACGGTCGACGACCGGGAGTCGCCGGGGATGGACGCGACTGGCGATGCAGTCACCGAAGAATGAACCTCGTGTACCCCTACCCGAGGTAGACGGAGACAGCGCCACCTGCGGTAAATGTCTTGTGTTACGGGGGTCTGGTCAGACTTCCTCGTCCGTGAACGACAGCGTGTAGACGTTCTCCGCGTACCGTTCGCCGCCGAGTTCGACCTCCCCCTCGTCGGTCTTCTCGAAGTCCAGCCCCTCGTAGAACGCGTTGCCGGCCTCGTTGCCCGCGAGCACTATCGCCTTCATGCGGCGCATGTTGAAATCGAGCAGATCGTCGCGCAGGCGCTCGTGCAGCGCGGTCCCGATGCCGCGACCCTGGTGGTCGGGGTCGACGTACAGCCGGAGGACGTACCCCTCGTCGTCCTGGCAGACGCCGTGACAGAACCCGACGACGTCGTCGTCTTCGGTAGCGACGACGAACGCGGTTCCGGGGCTGTCGAACGCCGACGCGAGCGTCTCGTCGGCGTACCAGTCGTCGACCGTCTCCTCGATGGTCTCCTCGTCGAGCAGGTCATCGTAGGTCGCTCGCCACGCGCGCAGCGCGACTCGGCGAATCGCTTCGGTGTCGGCTTCGGTCGCGGGTCGCAGTTCCATACCGTGGCTTCTCCGTGAGCCGTGGTAACGCTTCTGAACTACCAGCTCGGTTGCAGCAAGAAAAGTCAGCTTTCGGTCGTCGGGCGCGACTCGTTGAACGCGAGTTCCGTCCCCGGGCCGACGCCGGTGCGGTTGGCGAACCCCTGCTGCATCTCGACGACGTACTTCGCGGGCGCGTCGCTGGAGTAGCGCCTGAGTTCCGCGTCGGTGGCGTTCGGTTGCGGATCGGCGTGCGCGACGTCGACGACCGTCCCGTTCGCCGCGACGAAGACGATGTCGAGCGGGACGAGCGTGTTCTTCATCCAGAACGTCCGCGGGGCCGCCTGCCCGTAGACGAACACCATGCCGTGGTTCCGCGGGAGCGACTGGCGGTGCATCAGTCCGCGACTGCGCTCCTCGGGCGCGTTGGCGACCTCGAGCGTCACCGGGACGCGCTCGCCGTCGACGACGAACGCGGCGGAGACGTTCTCCTCGACGTCCGTCGTCCGGGGTGGCTCCTGGGTCGTCGTTCCGTCGCCCGGCAACCCCACTCCCGAACACCCTGCCAGCACCACCAGCGCGGCCAGCGCGACGGGCAGGGACGCGTTCGCTCTCATGACACCGGGCGACGACGGCCAGCGTCAAAAGTCCGGGTGTTCGTTCGACCTGGACGAGGGGACTCAGAGCAGCGTGACGGCGAGGAAGCCGACGAGGACGGCGGCGGTCACGAGGAACTGGACGAGCGCCGAGGCGAGCATCCCGACGGCGGCGTAAACGGCGCTGCGAAGGCCCTGGCGGGCGTTCCGCGTTCGGGCGACCTCCACGGCGAAGACCGCTCCGGCGACGCCGACGAGCATCCCGACCGGGCCGGTGAGGAGCAGCGCGACGATACCGACGACCGCCGCCACGACCGCGGAGAGCCGCGACGCGCCGCCGGCGCGGGCGGCGGCGGCCCCGCCGAAGTAGTCGGCCGCGAACGCGGCGGCACCGACGACCGTCGCGGTCGCGACGAACGCCAGACCGGGCGCGCCGAAGTCGGTCGACCACCAGTAGAGATAGACGCCCGAGAGCGAGAGCGGTACGCCCGGGACCAGCGGAGCGACGCTGCCGACGACGCCGACGACGAGCAGCGCCACTGCGACGAGATAGAGGTCCATGCCCGGACAGGGGGCCGCCGGCCCCTTGACGGCTGTGGGCGTCGGCCCGCTCTCGCCGGACGGTCCGCCCGCCGCGATCCGAACGTAATCGCCCGATAGCTTTTGAGCGCTCCGCGTCCGACGTTTCCGTGGATGAGAGTACTCGTCGCTGGAGCTACGGGATTCGTGGGGAGTCACCTCCTCCCGGCGCTGGTCGAGCGGGGTCACGACGTCGTGGCGCTGACGCGCGACGCCTCCGACTACGACCCGCCGGCGGGCGTCGACGTTCTGGAGGCCGACCTGAACGACCGCGAGAGCCTGGCGGACGTCTTCGAGGACGTCGACGCGGCCTACTACCTCGTCCACTCGATGGGGAGGAGCGAGGACTTCGAGCGAGAGGACCGGCAGGCGGCGCGCAACTTCGTCGCGGCGACTCGCGGTTCGGGCGTCGAGCGCGTCGTCTACCTCAGCGGTCTCGGCGGCCACCGCGCGACGCTGTCGGACCACCTCGAGTCGCGTCGCGAGGTGGAGCACGTCCTCGGTACGGGCGAGTTCGACCTCACGGTCCTCCGGGCGGCCATCGTCGTCGGCGACGGTAGCACGAGCTTCCGCATCGTCCGCCAGCTCGCGGCGCGGCTCCCGCTGATGATCACGCCGCAGTGGGTGCGGACCGAGTGCCGGCCCATCGCGGTCGACGACGTGGTCGCCTACCTCGCCGGAGTGCTCGACGTCCCCGAGACGGCCGGCGAGACGTACGAGGTCGGCGGTCCGGACGTGCTCACCTACGGCGAGATGGTCGAGCACACCGCCGAGATACTGGGCCACTCGCCGACGATGGTCTCGGTCCCGGTGCTGACGCCGCGGCTGTCGGCCTACTGGGTCGACCTGGTGACCGACGTCCCCCGGGACGTCGCACATCCCCTCATCCGCGGGTTGAAGACGCGTACCGTCGTCGACGACGACCGCATCCGGTCGCTCGTGGACGTGGACCTGACGCCGTTCGACGAGGCGGTCGAGCGGGCAGTCGCATGACGAACGAGGAGCAACTCGAGGAGGCGACCCGGCTCTGGACGTACGAGGGCATCGTCGACGCCGTCCCGGGCGTCGACCTGCCGGACTGGGCGGCGGTCGTCGTCCAGTTCGCGCTGTTCGAGGGCGCTCTCCTCGCGCTCGCGTGGGCGTACGACCTCTGGCAGGGCGTGCTGGCGGGGACGGCGGCGGTCGTCGTCGCTACCGCGGGAAGCGCGCTGATGCTCGCGCTCGGGCGCAGCATCCGGGAGCTGGAGACGCCGGCTGCCTACCCGGGACTCCTGTTCGGGTCGCGCATCGAGGTCGTGCTCGGCCTGCTGTCGTTCGTCGGGCTCGTCACGTACCTGTTCGTCTACGACCCCCGGCAGGGCGGGACGCTGCTGCTCGTCGAACTGCTCGGTCGGGAGCCGCCGCTTCCGGCCGTCTACTTCGCGCTACTGGTGCTCTGGGACGTCTGCTACCGCATCGGAACGGCGTGGTGGGTCAGCGTCGTCGGCTTCTGGGTGGCGGTGCGGTACCCCGACGAGCCGATGGCCGGCACCGACCTCCGCCGGGTGGACGTCCTCACCGTCGGGTTCGCCCTGCTCCAGCTCGTGCTCGTGCCGTTCGTCCGGGGGGAGTCGCTCCTCGTCCTCGCCCTCGTGGGCCACGTCGCCGCCGTCGTGATCGTCTCCGGGGCTGCGATTTTCGTCCGCTCCCGGTCCGGAACTATTTAACGGACGAGGGCGTACTCCGGTACGTCACGGCTGGCACGCATGTCCGAGCAGGAGCCGACGTTCACGATTCCGCACCGTCCGCAGCGACGGTACCCTCGCAGCGGCGGCGTCACCTACGAGGGCGAGACCATCTTCCGTCTCTCGCCCGACGCCGACCGCGAGGAGGAGCACCTGGCCGACCTCGTCGAGGGCGTGCTCGCGGGCGACGCCTACACGTTCGGCGACTGGTTCGACCTGCCGGCGCCGGTGTATCTCGTCCACGACGACGAACTCGACACGACCTTCACCGCGGTCGTCCGGAACGGCTCCGTCGAGTTGCACGTCCTGCCGGACACCAGTTCGGAGGGGCTGGCGGCGCTCTACCGCCGACTCGCTGCGGCCTCCGAGACCGACTGGTCGGTCGCCTGCGAGTCCTCGCCGTCCTGAAATCGGTCGGAAAAAACGAGTTCGCGGTTCGCTGGCTCGGCGGCCGGGGCGCGACTACCCCTTGCTCGCGCGACTGGCGGGGTCGTCGACCTCCGTCTCGATGGGCGAGCGGATGAGGTTGCCCCACTCCGTCCACGACCCGTCGTAGTTGCGCACGTCGTCGTAGCCCAGCAGTTCGTGCAGCGTGAACCAGGTTATCGAGGAGCGCTCACCGATGCGACAGTAGGTGACGACCTCGCTGTCGTCGGTGATCCCCTGCTCGTCGTAGAGCGACTGCAGTTCGTCGGGGTCCTTGAACGTCCCGTCGTCGTTCACGTTCTCCTTCCACGTGATGTTCGTCGCGCCCGGGATGTGACCGGCGCGCTGGGCGGTCTCGGGGCTGCCCTCGGGCGCTATCTTCTCCCCGCGGTACTCCTCGGCGGAGCGCACGTCGACGAGCGGTACGTCTATCTCCAGCGCGTCTTCCACGCCCTCGCGGTAGATGCGGATTCCGTCGTAGGGGCCGCCGGCGTCGTACTCCTGGGACGGGAAGTCGGGTTCCTCGTCGGTCGTCTCGTAGTCGTTGTCGAGCCAGTACTTGCGGCCGCCGTCGAGCAGGTAGACGTCGTCGTGGCCGTAGTACCGGAACTGCCAGTAGGTGTAGGCCGCCCACTGGTTCCACTCGTCGCCGTAGAGGACGACCGTGGAGTCGTCGCTGATGCCGGCCCGTCCCATCTTCTCGGCGAAGTCCTCCTTCTTCAGGATGTCGCGCTGGAACGAGTCCTGGAGGTGCGGGCCCCACCGGAACCCGACCGCACCCGGGATGTGTTCCTCGGCGTACGACTCGTCGTAGTCGATGTCGGCTTCGACGAGGCGATACTCGGGGTCGTCGCTCTGGAACTCCTCCAGTCGGTCCGCGACCCAGTCGGCACTCACGAGCGCGTCGTTCGCGTAGTCTGGCATGCACGCCAGTGTCGAGTTTCGTTCTCCTTTGTCTTTGCCCCAAACCTCACGGAGGCCGAAGATACTGGTGAAGGAACCGGTTCACTCGCTGACGGGTCGGCTCACTTCGCGTCCGTCCGGCGGGCGGACAGCACCGGCACGTCGGTGTGGCGCAGCACGGTCTCGGTGACGCTGCCGACGAGGTACCGCCCCAGACCCGACCGTCCGTGGGTGCCCATCGCTATCAGGTCCGCGCCGCGCTCGCCCGCGACCTCGCGGATGGTCGACGACGGGACGCCCTGCTGGACGGTCGTCGTCACGTCGACGCCACGTTCCGCTCCGGCCGCCGCGACGGCGTCGGTCGCTCGCTCGCCGAGGTCTCCGAGCGCCGCCAGGGCGTTCGCGTTCGCGTCCGGGAACACGTCGTCGTCGACGAGCACGTTCCGGACGTCGACGACGAACAGCGCGTGGACCGTCGCCTCGAACCGCTCCGCGACGGTCAGCGCGTGAGCGACCGCGGGACCGACGCCCTCGCGGCCGTCGGTGGCGACGAGCACGTCGTCGTACTCGGTCGGCGTCCCGGTCCCGTCGTCGGTCCCGGTCGCGCGGAGGCTCAGCACGGGCACGTCCGCCTGTCGAAGCACGCGCTCGGTGACGCTGCCGACCAGTATGCGGTCGAGACCGGTTCGTCCGTGGGTGCCCATCGCTATCAGGTCGACGTCGTAATCGTCGACGTAGTCGAGAATCGCGGCCGAGGGAACGCCCGCGACGACGTCGGAGACCGTCGCGACGCCCGCGTCGTCGGCCCGTTCGGCGACGGTCGCGACCGTTCTCTCACCGGCGGCTTCGAGGCGGTCTTCCTGCTCGCGGGCGACATCGTCGAGGTCGGCGATGCCCGAACTGTACCGGCGCGCGTCGACGACGTGAAGCACGTGCAGCGTCGCGTCGAACGCGGCCGCCAGGGCCGTCGCGTGTCTCGCCGCTCGGTCGGACGGCGCGCTCCCGTCCGTCGGAACGAGAATCCGTTCGTACGCGCTGACGTCCTGCTCGTATGCTGTGGTGTCGGTCATGGTTCGAGATTCGAACGCGTCGCGGTCGGTTCGCCGTCGGCGTCCGCCGCCGGACGTTCGGGAGCCCTTACGGCTACCGCTTCGACCCCCGTCCGGAACGTCGCCGCGGACCCGTCGGCGGTCAGGGGACGTAGTGCTCTTCCAGGTCCTCGTCGATAGCGAACCGGAGGTCCGCCTCCAGCGACGCCACCCGGTCCGTGAGTTCGACGGTGTCGGTGTCGGCGTTTCGCTCGAGCAGGCCCGCCTGGGTCAGTTTCGGCAGGTGCGTGTGGACGAGCGAGATACAGACCCGTTCCAGGCGGTCGTCGTCGAGGCTGTCCGGCGGCGCGTCGAACTCCCGACGCGCGACCGCCCGCGTCAGTTCGTCGATCGGAACCGGACGACGTTCGCCGAACAGGTACGCCAGCACGTGCCGGCGACGCTGGTCACGGAGAATGTCGAAGACCAGGTCCGGCGTCAACTCCGGCCAGTTCCGTTCGCGCTGGTTCGCCATTGTCTTCACCTGTCTTCTTCTACGCCGTCGACAGGCATATACTTGGACCTCGACCGTCGGTTGACGGGCGCAGGAAGGATGCGCCCGGGACCGTCCTCGAACGCTGCGTCCGCACCGTCGCCGACGACCGCCGAACCGGACGCCTCGGCACGAGGACTAAGCCGTTCAGCGCCGTATCGGGGGTATGGCCAGGCGACTGGCGGACGGTGTGTGGCTGCTGGAACTCGCCGACGTTCCGGTGTTCGGTGCGAACGCGTTCGTCGTCGACGACGGCGAGGTGACGCTGGTCGACGCGGGACTGCCGCGAGCGGGCCTGCCCGGCGAACTCGCGGACGCGGGCTACGACCCGACCGACGTGGACCGCGCGCTCGTCACCCACTACGACGTGGACCACGTCGGCGGTCTCCGGGACCTCGCCCTCGACGCGCCGGTCCACGTCGGGGAGCGCGACGCCGCGCTCGTCGCGGGCGCGTACGACCCGCCGTGGCTCCACCACAAGGGGGCGTTCCACCGCGTCGCGCGCCGACTCGTCTCGCTCCCGGCGACGCTCGACGTCCGCCCGGTCGCCGACGGCGAGCGCGTCGGCGGGTTCACGGCCCACCACACGCCGGGGCACAACCCCGGACACACGGTCTACGTCCACGAGGCGCTCGGCGTCGGCCTGCTCGGGGACCTCGTCTGGGAGCGCGACGGCGACCTGACGCCGCCGGCGTGGTGGGACTCCTACGACGTCGCTCGACTGCACCGGAGCATCCGGCGGTTCGCCGGTCGCGACCCCTCGCTCGCGGTGGTCTGTCCCGGCCACGGCGACCCCGTCGTCGGCGGCGGGTCGGCGCGGCTGACCGACCTGGCCCGACGGCTCTGACGACCGCCGGCGCACCTGCCGGGGTCGCTCCGACTCCAGGCCGCGGAAAGGAGCGGCTACCGCGGTAGGCTCGGCCACACGAGGGCAAAGCACACCACGGACGTCGCCGAATCCACGCTCGGAGGGTGGAAGGGTGAGATATCTCGTCACGGGCGCGACGGGCGCTATCGGCAATGCAGTCGTCGAACAGCTTCTCGGGAGTCGGGCGTCGGAATCGGACGACGCGCCCGAGACGGGTCCGCGACTCGGAGCGGGCGACGTCCTGCGCGTCTTCGTGCGGAACGCCGACCGCTTCCGCGACCGGTTCCCGGACGCGCCGGTCGAGGTCGCGGAGGGGAACGCACTGACGCCAATCGACGTGCGGAGCGCGGCGGCCGACGTCGACGTCGTCGTTCACTGCGTCAACTTCCCCATCGCTCGCTACCACCAGAACGTCGAGGCGGCGAGGCTGCTCGTGACCGCTGTCGGCGAGGACCGACCGCATCTCGTCTTCCCCGGGAACACGTGGGTGTTCGGCTCGCCGGATCCGCCGATAACGCCGACGACGCCGTTCGACCCGCCGTCGCGACTCGCCAGATTGAAAGCCGAGACGGACGCGGTGCTGACGAACGCGCCCTTCCCGACGACCGTCGTCCACCTGCCGGACTTCTACGGTCCGCACGTGACCAACGACCTCGTCCGGCCACTGTTCGCTCGCCCCCTCGCGGGCGACGGCGTCGTCTTTCCCGCGCCGGTCGACGTGCCGCACGAGTTCGTCTACGTGGACGACGCGGCGCGCGCGCTGCTCGCCGTCGCGGGCGAGGAGGCGGCCGAGAACCGCCGGTACACCGTCGGGACGGAACCGACGACGGTCCGGAAGTTCGTCCGGCGGGCGTACGACGCCGCGGGCACGGACGGCCGCGTCTGGGGCCTGCCGCCGTGGGTCGTCCGCGTCGCGGCGCTGTTCAGCGACCGGGTCCGCGCCGTCGCCGACATCCTCCACGTCTTCGCGACGGACGTGACGATGAGCGGCGCGGCGATCCGGGAGGACGTGGGGTTCGAACCGCGAGTGGGCTACCGCGAGGGCGTCCGGCGAACCGTCGCGTGGTACGACTCCGAGGGGGTTTAACAGTCGTGGCGCCGAAACCTCACACGATGTCAGCCCTCTCGAATCGACGCTCGCGCGCGCTCCTGGCCGCGGTCGGCCTGGGCGTCGGCGGGTACGCGTTCGCCGTCGCCGTCGTCCTCGTGGCCGGCCTCGTCCTCGCGGCCGCGGGAGTTCCCGTGCTCGACAGCCCGTCGCTTCTCATCGGTCTCTCGGTCGTCATGGGGCAGGGCGTCGGTTTCGGTCTGTTCGCGCTGCTGTATCTCCGGTACACCGGGCGCGGCCTCTCGTACGTGAAGGCCCGCGTTCCGACGCTCCGCGACCTCGGCTGGACCGTCGGCGGATTCGTCGTCTTCTACAGCGGCCTCGTCGCCGTCTCGGTGCTGTTGTCGTCGCTCGGCATCCAGTCGGCCCAGAACGAGATAACCCAGATCGGCGAACAGGACCCGACCGTGTTCCTGCTTCTGATTCCGCTCTCGCTCCTGCTCATCGGCCCCGGCGAGGAACTCCTCTACCGGGCCGTCGTCCAGGAGCGACTCCGCGAGGCGTACGGTCGCTGGGTCGCCATCGCGGTCGCCAGCCTCATCTTCGCGCTCGTCCACGTCTTCTCCCTGCAGGGCGGTGCGGGCGGAAAGCTCGCGTACCTCGCCATCCTGTTCGTCCTGTCGCCCATCCTCGGCGCGGCGTACGAGTACACCCGGAACCTCGTCGTCCCGGCCGTCATCCACGGGCTGTTCAACGCCGTCCAGTTCGGCCTCGCCTACCTGACGATGACCGGCCAGATGCCCGGGACGTAGCGTCACTCCCCGTACCAGCGGCGAATCTCGAACTCGGCGTACCCGCCGTAGGCGAGTTCGAGCGACCCCATCCACCAGTTCCAGCGCTCCGGAAGCGAGTGGTCGTCCGGAGCGTCCCGCAGGTGCTCGACCACCGCCGCGGGCGTGAGTTCCGCGCCCGCGTCGCTCCGGTACGCGCCCGAATCGGCGAGGTCGCCGGCCTGCCGGACGACCACGCGGCGAGCGCCCGGCGGCGCGTCGAACGCCTCCCCGAGTCTGCGGTCGAGTTCCGTCGCGTCCATCGCCCTTTATTGGGTCGCCGTGCGTGGTAACTCCTGTGACTACCGAACGACCGACCGTGTTCGCGGTGGACGAGTACGAGGCCCAGCAGTTCGACGGCGTCCTGATACAGGACGACGCCGTCGTCTGCCTCGACGCCGGGGAGCGCGCCCGGGTCATCCCGATGGACAAGGTGAACCACGTCGACGCCGACCCGGACCTCCTGCTGACCGGCGCGGAGGTCCCCGACTCGTTCTTCGGCGGCGCTGAGTACGCCTTCGTCGACCCGTCGAAGTTCGACCGCCTCCAGGAACACCTCGACGCCATCGAGCGCGAGAACTACTGAGTTCGGCCGCCTCGACCGGTGACGCCTCGAAGTCGCCGTCGACTCCCTACCCGTCCAGCGTGCGCTGGACGGCGGCCAGGATGCGGTCTGCGTCCGGACGGTAGTCGTCCTCGCGGGCGAACAGGGGGTACGGAACGTCGTAGCCGGTGACGCGCTCTACCGGCGTCTCGAGGTGGTAGAACGCCTCGTCGTTGATGCGGGCGATTATCTCGGCCGCCATCCCCGCGGTGCGCGGCGCTTCGTGGACGACCACGCACCGGCCGGTCTTCCGCACCGATTCGACGATTGCGTCGTCGTCCAGCGGGACGATGCTGCGGAGGTCGAGCACCTCGACGCTCGCGTCCGCGTCCTCGGCGGCCGCCGTCGCCTCGCGGACCATCGCGCCCCACGCGACGACGGTGACGTCGTCGCCCTCGCGGACGGTCCGGGCCTCGCCGAGCGGTACGACGTGGTCGCCGTCCGGCACCTCCTCGCGGGCCGCGCGGTAGAGCCGCGTCGGCTCCATGAACACCACGGGGTCGGGGTCCCGTATCGAGGCGGTCAGTAGTCCCTTCGCGTCCGACGGGGTCCCGGGGACGACCACCTTCAGGCCGGGGACGTTGGCGAACCCGGCCTCGAAGCTTTCGGAGTGGTGTTCCAGCGCCCGGATGCCGCCACCGTACGGCGTCCGAACGGTCATCGGACAGCCGTACCGGCCGCGGGTCCGACTCCGGATGCGGGCGACGTGCTGCTGGAGCTGGTGGAACCCCTGGTAGAGGAACCCCTGGAACTGTATCTCCGGGACGGGCGTGAAGCCGGACGCGCCCAGTCCGACGCCGAGACCGACGATGGCGGACTCCGCCAGCGGCGTGTCGACGACGCGGTCGGGGAAGTCGTCGATGAGGCCCTCCGTCGCCCGGAACACGCCGCCGTTGACGCCGACGTCCTCGCCGTAGACGACCACCGACTCGTCGCGCGCGAGTTCCCCGCGGAGCGCCTCGCGGACGGCCTCCACGATGCGGAGTTCACTCGCCACGTTCGAACGCCTCCCGTTGGCGCTGGACCGACCGCGGCGGGTCGGCGTAGGCGAACTCGAACATGTCGGCCGGGTCGACGTCCGCCTCGCCCGCCTTCGCGCGCTCGATGGCGTCGGCGAGTTCCGCCTCTATCTCCTCGTCTATCCGCGCCACCGCCTCGTCGTCGAGCACGCCCTCCTCCCGGAGGTACGCCTCGAACCGCTCGACCGGACCGCGACGCCCCCACTCCGCTTCCTCCTCCTCCGTGCGGTAGACGGCGGGGTTGTCCGAGGTGGTGTGCATCGACAGCCGGTAGGTGAGCGCCTCCACGAACACCGGGTCGCCGGCCCTCGCCCGTTCGAGCGCGTCGCTGACGACGCCGTAGACGCCGAGCAGGTCGTTGCCGTCCACCTGCACGCCCTCGATGCCGGCGGCGACCGCCTTCTGCGCCAGCGTCTCGGTGCGCGTCTGCTGCGCCCGGGGCGTCGAGATGGCGTACCGGTTGTTCTGACAGAGGAAGACGACGTGGGCGTCGAACACGCCGGCGACGTTCATCGCCTCGTACACGTCGCCCTCGCTGGTCGCGCCGTCGCCGAAGTAGGTGAGGGTTGCGGCGTCCTCGCCTCCGAGTTCCTGTCCCCATCCGATTCCGGCGGCGTGGAGCGGTTGCGTCCCGACCGGGACGGCCGGCGGCATGTCGCGGTTCTCGTCCGGAATCTCGGCCCCCTCCTCCATCCCCATCGCGTACCAGAGCAGCGCGTGCGGCGACACGCCTCGCGTGAGGAAGGCGGCGCTCTCGCGGAACGAGGGGACCATCCAGTCCTCGTCGGCGAGCGCGAGCGCGCTCCCGACCTGCGCCGCTTCCTGGCCGATGGCGGGGGCGTACGTCCCCAGTTCTCCGCGGCGCTGGAGCGCGATTGCGCGCTCGTCCAGCCGCCGCGAGCGTTTCATCTGCCGGTACGCCTCGCGCAGCCGTTCGTCCGAGAGGTCCGGCGCGAGTTCCCGGTCGACGGTGCCGTCTTCGGCGAGCACTTGCACGGAGTCCACCCCGAACTCCGCGATTCGTTGGCGCGGCATGGCGACCGAGCTACGACGGCCCCCCACTTAGGTCACCTTGCCGCTGTCGTCGCCGTCCCGAGCGGGGACTCCCGTCCACACCAGTTTTCACTCCGGCGGGAGTACTCTCCCCTATGTACGACCGGATTCTCGTCCCGACCGACGGTAGCACCGCGACGCGGGAAGCGGCGGAGCACGCCGTCGACGTCGCCGCCAAGTACGGCGCGACCGTCCACGCGCTGTACGTCGTCGGCACGGAGCGACTGGAGCGTTCGGGCGCCACCCGCGAGGAACTCGAAGCCGAAGGCCGGGCGGCGACCGAGGCCGTGGTCGACCGGGCCGACGACGCGGGCGTCGACGTCGTCACCGCGGTCGAGGACGGCCGCCCCTCCGACCGCATCCTCGAATACGTCGACGACGAGGACGTCGACCTCGTCGTCATGGGTACTCGCGGCCGGACCGGCGTCGGCCGCGTCCTGCTCGGCAGCGTCGCCGAGCGCGTCGTCCGCCGGGCCGACGTGCCGGTGATGACCGTCCGGGCCTCCGGCGAGCGCGCCGTCGAGACCGCGGAGGAGGCCGTCGCCGTCGCCCGGAACGCGCTCGAAGCGGAGGGCCACGACGACGTGTCCGTCACCGAGGAGCCGTATCGCGCCGCCAACACCTGGATCGTCCGCGCCGAGGGCGACGGCGACGCGTTCAACGTCCACGTCGACCCCTCCTCCGGGGACACCAGCGTCGCTCGCATTCGACGGCGCGACTGACCCGCCTTCCGCCCGCGACGGGAGCTTTTACCTCCCGGGGCGCGTGGCTCCGCCCATGACCCAGGCGTTCGAGGAGCGAACGCGGCGCTGCCAGCAGCGACTCCGGGCGGCCGAGGCCGACGCGGTCGTCCTGTTTCCGAGCACGAACCTCTTCTACCTCTCGGGCTTCCGCGAGGACCCCGGCGAGCGCCACCTCCTCCTGTTCGTGCCCGCGACGGGCGACCCCGCGTTCGTCGTTCCGGAGATGTACGACGAACAGGTCGCCGAGGCGTCGTGGGTCGACGACGTGCGGACCTGGAGCGACGGCGACGACCCGCGCGAACTCGTCCGCGAGGCCGCGACGGACCTCGCCGTCGCCGACGGCCGCCTGCTGCTCGACGACCGCATGTGGGCGCTGTTCACCCAGGACCTCCGCGCCGCGCTGCCCGACGCCGAGTTCGGCCTCGCCAGCGAGGTGCTGGCCCCGCTGCGCGCCCGGAAGGACGACGCCGAAATCGACGCCCTCCGGGAGGCCGGTCGGGTCGCCGACGAGGTCTGCGTCGCGGTCCGCGAACTGGGCGAGGAGGCCGTCGGAACGACGGAGGCCGAACTCGCGCGGGAGATCGAGTCGCGTCTCGCGGGCGCGGGCGGGGAGGAGCCCGCCTTCGAGACCATCGTCGGCTCCGGTCCGAACGGCGCGAAACCGCACCACGGCCACGGCGACCGCGAGATAGGCTACGGCGACCCCGTCGTGCTCGACTTCGGCGCGTTCGTCGACGGCTACCCCGGCGACCAGACGCGGACCGTCGTCTTCGCCGGGTCGCCGCCCGAGGAGTTCGACCGCGTCCACCGCGCGGTGCTCGAAGCCCAGCGGGCCGGCGTCGAGGCGGCCGAACCGGGCGTCCCGGCCGAGGCCGTCGACCGCGCCGCCCGCGAGGTCGTCGAGTCCTACGGGTACGGCGACCGGTTCGTCCACCGGACGGGCCACGGCGTCGGCCTCGACGTGCACGAGGAGCCGTACGTCGTCGAGGGCAACGAGACGGAACTCGAACCCGGCATGGTGTTCAGCGTCGAACCCGGCGTCTACCTGCCCGGCGAGTTCGGCGTCCGCATCGAGGACCTCGTCGTCGTCACGGAGGACGGCTGCGAGCGCCTGAACGACTCCCCGCGGACCTGGCAGCCGCTCTGACGGCCGGGGAGCGGTCGCCAGCAGGACTAACCGCGAGCGGGTCGTCGGTGCGGTCATGGACCGAACCACCGACGTTCGCGGCGCACTGGCCGACATTCAGGTCGGCATGGAGCGAAAGCGCGAGGTCGTGGCGGTGCTCGAAGAGTCGCAGGAGGCCGTCAGCGAGGGCCGCGTCGCCCTCGCGGAGGGCAAGCAGGCGGCGCTCGAACGCCGCGCCCGCCTCCGCCGTCGCGTCGCGGGCGTCCAGCGCGCCGTGGAGTTGCTCCAGCAGAACGGCGGCGACGCCGACCTTCGGGACGTTCTGGTCGCGCTCGACGGTCGTCCGGAGGCCGGGTCCGGCGCGTCGCTCCCGCCGCAGCGCTCGTCCGACGCCGAGCGGTCCCGACCTACGCCGTCTCGCTCGGCCTGACGTTCGCGTTGTGCCGGAAGAGGTTCTCCGGGTCGTAGCGGGCCTTCACCTCCCGGAGCCGCTCGGCGTTTCCGCCGAACGACGCCCGCTCCTCCTCGGCGTCGAACATGGCGAAGTTGGCGTACTCCTCGCCCGTCGAGTGCGGTCGCATCGCGTCCCAGAACGACTGGACCCACTCGACGTTCGCCTCGTCCTCTGCCGGGTCGGCCCACGTCCCGTCGATGCTGAGCAGGACGGGCGCGCTGCGCTCGCCGAACGCCGTGGCCTCCGGGTCGACGTCGGCGATTGCGCCGCCGCGCGCCCGAATCGGGATCACCGAGCGCGACGACGGTCGTCGTCCGGCGTACTCCGCGATGGTCCGGACGGCGTCCTCGTTCAGGTCCGGGAGGTAGTGGGACTTCCAGTAGTACCGGTCGCCGCTCGGGAAGTACTCGTCGAGCATCGACTGGACCGCGACGTACGGCATCGGATCGCTGATGTCGAGCAGCGGCGTCGACAGCTCCCGGAGCGGCGCCATCGCCTCCTCGCCGTCCTCGACCGGGCCGGCGTACATCCCCATCGTGGCGACGAACGGCGTTCCGTGGAGTTCCTCCGGGAACGGCGCGTGGTCGGGAGCCGTCCAGAGTACGACGTCGGCCGTGACCTCGCGCGGCGCGTCGTCGACGAACTCGTACCACCGTCGAATCACGTGCTCGGCGTCGTCGAGCGGATAGAACGTCCCGAGGAAGTACACCTCCGGGCCGAGTTCGTGGCAGTCGAACTCGAAGCACGTGACGACGCCGAAGTTGCCGCCGCCGCCCCTGAGCGCCCAGAACAGGTCCTCGTTCTCGTCGGCGCTCGCACGGCGGACCTCGCCGTCGGCGGTGACGACCTCGGCGGCACGCAGGTTGTCGCAGGTCAGCCCCCACAGCCGGCGAGTCCACCCGTAGCCGCCGCCGAGGGTCAGCCCCGCGACGCCCGTCGTCGAGACGACGCCGCCCGGGACGACGAGCCCGAACGTCCGGGTCTCGTGGTCGACGTCGCCCCACGTCGCGCCGCCTTGGACTTGCGCCACGCCCTCGTCCGGGTCCACGAGCACGCCGGTCATCCCCGAGAGATCCACCACGACGCTGTCGTCGGCGACGGCCGTCCCGGCGACCCCGTGACCGCCGCCTCGGACCGCCACGGAACGGCCGTGCTCGCGTGCGAAGGCCACCGCCGCTCGCACGTCCGTGACTCCCGTCGGCCGCGCGACGAGTGCCGGTCGTTCGTCTATCATTCCGTTCCACACCTCCCGCGCACCGTCGTACTCCGGGTCGTCCGGGGTTAGAATCGTCCCCCGGAACCCCGTTTCGAGCGCCTCTGCTTCGCTCTCCGCTATCGTGTCGATTGCCATCGTCGTTCCCCCGGCGGAGGTTCGCCGAACGACGAGATAGCTCTGACGGGAGCTAGCACTTCACACGTGCAGTCGCAAACGACCAGTCACTCGCGGGTCGTCGCGTCGTCCCGGTCGACCGACGCGAGTCGGTACACGTCCACCTCGGCCCCCGTCCCGGCGTCGCGGTTCGCGACGGTCGCCATCGTCTCGCGGGCGAACGCCTCGACGTCGTCGAGTTCCTCGTCGTCCGGACCGCTCTCGAGGAGGCCGACGGCGACCGCCGCTCCGCTACCCCGCGCCGTGGCCTCGGTCGCGAGGACGCCCCCGTCGCTGCCGACCTCGCGGAGTTCGGCGTTCCCGTCGGCGGTGCGACCCGCGACGATGGCGTCGACGCCCTCGTCGGCGGCGACGTCGGCGGTCGTGCGGGCGAGCCGGTCGAGCGCCATCGAATCGTCGCGCTCCGTCTCGTAGGACCGGAGCTCCGACTCCACGCGGCTCGCGAACTTCCGTATCGAGCCGGGGTCGCCGACGGCGGCCACTCCCGCCCGGTCGAAGTCGTGGACGCGCTGGACGCCGTCGCTCGCCGTCGTCCCGTCGCGGGTGTATCGGCGGTCGCCGGCGAGGACGACCCCAGCGGTCGTCTCGATTCCGAGTATCGTTCCCACGCCCGGCGTATCGGCCCGCGGCGAAAAGAGCGTTCCGTCCGAACGGGCCAAATTTTTCTTACGCGCACGTGCATGGCCTGGACTCGTTTTCGCCCACCGGACGCCCCCGGTTGCAACCGTTCGTTTCCGGTTTCAACGGCGCGGTTCCCCTCGGCGCTCGTTCGCCGATTCCACCGAAACGGTCCATTGCGAGATACTACCATTCGTCGGGAGTTTCTTCGGTTCACGAACTCGTCCGGCGAGCCGATTTCGATGTGCTTAAACGTATCCGGGGTTTTCGTAGTAATGTGAACGCCGTCGCGGGCTTCGACCCGGGCCTGACGGGCCTGGTTCGAAGGCCTTATATGTAGACGGTCCTTCGCTGTGAATGCGAAGGCGACGCCGTCACGCGGTCTTCGCCAGGTCCGACGGACCTGGTTCGAAGGCCTTATACGTGAACGGTGCTTCGCTTGGAACGCGAAGGGCGAACCCGGTTCATCCGGGTTCGCTATGCAGACGCCAAGGTGAGCTGTGCTCGGCCCCCCGAGCCACGTTTTGCTCGCCGATGACGGCGTCGTTTCCAGTATGAGGACTCCACCCCTGCGGTCCGCCGTACACGATGGGGTCTGACGTGAGCCCTGACAGCCGATAGTCTGTCGACACCTCAACACGACATTGTCGCTATCAAGCGACGTCTCCGCCAGACCCACTGAGTATGACGCTCAGGACCATTCCGGTTGATCCTGCCGGAGGCCATTGCTATCGGAGTTCGATTTAGCCATGCTAGTCGCACGAGTTCACACTCGTGGCGGATAGCTCAGTAACACGTGGCCAAACTGCCCTATGGATCGGGA
>QNGA01000020.1 GCA_003298465.1 halophilic archaeon
AGTATGAGTCTAAATGTAGTTTACCATGCAGAAAATATTTGTATGTTGATTTTAAGTAGATAAATGGAGTATGAAAGAACATACAGAAAGTAGTTCAAAAGAAGATCCAAAAGATAAATTAGAGTATAATAAGAGTACCAGTCGACGTCAATTTTTACAATTAGCCAGTGTGACAGGCGCGTTTACCATTGGTTCTGGTAAGTTTATTAAAACAGTTGAAGGGAAAGAAAAAGAAGTTTATATTCCAGATGGACGGAAGGTTCCTGCTTCTCAAATCACAGCAAAGGAGAACGCAGGAGTTGGTGTTCGACCTGAAGAGGTTGAACGGAAAATTCCGGAGAATTCCGAGAACGTCCATTCAACAGGTGATAATACGCCTGCAACAAATGTCCATAAATGGCTTGCCTATACGCGGGATGAATTCCTCAACGGTAATTATTCACAGATGCAGGTCGATTTTACTGTTCCTGAAACCCCATTAGCGTGGGAAGGAACAAATTATCCAAATATGTTCTACTTTCCTGCATTCCAAAATTGTGATAATTTCTGTTATGGTGGGAGACAAATTATCATTCAACCAGTGCTTCAGTGGAATTGGGAATCATTCAACACTGGCAATGGATATCCCCAAGAATGGTCAATAGCTGCGTGGTGGGCTGACAATCAAGGTAATATGGTTCACGGTGAACTTATCGATGCAAGTGTCGGTGATTCACTTTGGGGATATATGGATTATCAGTATGACGGACAATGGTATATAGAGATATACAATAATGATACAGGGGAGTATTCCGATCTCTACACACCTGATTTTAGTTCTTATACTTGGGATCATTCGTATATGACGCTTGAAGCAGCTGGCTATGATGAAGGAGATTGTCAACAAATTCCTGGAAACTGTATATTCGAAAATATTTATTTAGAAGATAGTAATGGAAATGCGACTAAGGCAGAGTGGGGAACACACTCCAATAATAGCTGTAGTGTATATGCGGAAGAATTAAGCCAAAGTAAAATAAAAATAAATACCCCAACAAGAGATTAACAGAAATAAATATTCCATTGGCGAAAAAAGCTATTTGAGCCTCCGGAATGCTTAACTGGGATTCTACCGTATTGTATCATATGAAAAGAACCCTCTTTGCTACTGTCGTTATCCTCTTAGCAGCTGGTTGTATATCCGGGGTGCAATCAGAAAAAGGAATGAACAACCAAACAACAATTGAGACAGAATATATTTCAAAGCAAAAAGCAGCTTCTGCTGCTAATGTGGAGAATATTCACCAATCAGAGGCATCAGCTCATTTCTACTATGTGAATAAAAACGGTACATGGTACCATGCACAGCGGGATGGTACTAGAGGTCATGAGGTGAAATCCAATAAGCAAACTAAAGATCAAGATGGGACACGTTATTCATTAAATAATATAACAACTCCTCTCAAAGATCATCGTCCAGTATATGTCTGGAAAATCGTTGTTCCTGCGGATTATAGCGGTGAAAATCGTCATGGCGCTAGTGTCTATATTGTCGACGGAAAACAAAGCAAAGTCATTGCTACGTTCCATGCTCCGTGATAGTGATTTAATCCCCTGATTAGAGCGAAATCGATTTCCTTGTGATGATGATCATTGGAAGCAGTAGTTCCACATAGGGAGTTGGCACTCCTTATCACGAACTGTGGGACTAGACTCTGGTACCAGATTCATTTACGGTACTATCTACCCCGACGCTGTCTTGCGATTCACTTCTGTCCCTACTAGCTATGTATGATTATTGACGTAGAATCTGGCGACATACGTATCAAATTGGGGAGGGGAAATTCACGGTGTGTGCCAGCCATGGGTTAGTAGCTGACGCTAACAAACTAGTTTATTTCAGCAGATATTCTCCTCCATACAGGCAACATCCCTTTTACGGTTGTCTTCATCGACTCATTTGTCCGTCTGAAAAGGCGGACAGAAGAATGGAAGCACGCAACTCCATGTTGATTGCTTCCAGCCTGATCACAGGCGGCTGCACGCTTGTAGCGAACCAGAATCCTTCTGGATGGCTACTCGTCGTCTGTGGGATGATGGTATGGAAGTGTGGCGAGTGAGCCACGTTCCAAGGAAGTTCACTCGCCCAGATCACGCATTCTTTCGGACGGGATTGGACGCACTGACTGCCGTCCGTGTGTACATGGTGTTCCATGGAACATCAATGTTTCCACGGAAACGCATTGTAAGTCACCCAGAATGCACTGTAAGTCACCTAGAGTGCACCGTAAACGCGCAGAATGCACCTATCGTGCTGTATAGAACGTGCATAGTACATCGTAAGTCGAACGAAATCCCCGAACCTCATCTAACTTCTTAGAACGTACGAGTCGAGATAGTTACCTTCAGTTCCAATTCTCTACGGTTAGCAGCACGTAATAACGTCAAGCAGCTACAGTAACATCGAGATGATTTGAAGCAAGAAACCAAACCCGATAATACTGATTCCACTTCGGCGTACACGTCCTTCTAGGGAACGTAATTCCTCATTCAGTATAGCATTCAAATCGCCGAAATCCCAGATACCCATGTGATTATCAGAGGAATCGTAGACATTGACCCCAATACCGTCAAAAGTGCCAATAACAAGTTGAGTTGCTAAGTCAGATGTTTCCTCTGTAAACTCCACACCTTTATCGGCAGTACGGGGAATATCTACCATTACATCCATTAGGAGCGCAAATACCGCTGGATATTTGTCGCGATGGATTTCAGAGAGTCCGAGCAGCTTGTCTTGTGCCTTCTTCATCAAATTATGTTTAAACGGAGAACTGAATAACGGGATATCAGGTATTGCAAGGATGAACGCGCCAAGAATGTCGATTATAAGCCCAGTCATGAGAACAGGGCTTTGGCTTCTAGGACTCAGAAAATAGACTAGCAAAATAGCAAGGACCACAGCAAACCCGAACATCCATCGTGCCTTCAGGAAGATAATTCGATTCATTAACTCGGTTCACCGAACAGCCACCACTTCGCACGTCGCCATGCTGGAGCCTGACGGCGCTCACGTCGCTCCTCAGCCAGAGACTTCTCCTCCTCGACGTACTCAACTAACTCTTCGTGTTCATCTATACGGCTGTTTGTCGCGGCTAACTGACGTTGCAGTCGTTCGTTCTCAGTACGAAGTCGTTCTAACTCGTCTTTGAGTCGGCTAGACTCATGGCGGGATTCAATGAGACTACGGATGTACTCAGCGCGACTTACTCCTAACTCGTCAGCCTCATCGTCAAGATCGTCTACTTTTGGTTTCTCAAGCCGTACAGTGACGTTCTTCCGCTCTACACTCTCCTGACTCATAGTTATCGACTAGTGACTTAGACGCGACTCACAAGTAACTGCGTCAGACGTATGGCAGACAAAAATCAAGGACTGTGTCCGCTACGTAACGGTATTAGAAGGTTAGTATACCGTCTAGATGGGCAAAGTTTAACAGGGTGGTTGCTGATAGTCGCGACTAGAAGCGATAAAAAATACGGCGGGAAGAAGGCCTAGTACACTTTCTTCTCCGTCACGGTGGTGCTTAAGCGTTTCCATAGCGATAGTGGTAACTATCGTAACATGCCGTGACAGTGCTCCCCCGTCACTGCCGTCAAATCGGGAATGAACACGACTGACGAGAATGAGCGAACACGAGCACGATGTCACTACGGCAGTGGAACAGGCACTAGATATGGCGGTCAAAGGTTTCGAGAAGCACACAGACGCACCAGAGAGCTTCGTGAGCAAATTCCGTGACGTCCGTGACGAAGCGGTCGAGCAAGTTGCAGACCTGGAAGAGACGGTCAGTGACGAGATTGAGAACCAAGCTACAGTCGAGTGGCGTGGCAAAGAGAACCAGGCGGAAAACCTATGGGTTGGGAATTATCCAATTGGCAAAGCCGTCAAACGTCATGGTGATCGTCTGAACAACCATGACGAGCGTCTAGATGTGGTTGAAGGTACGTCCAACCCCCAGGGTCAAGGCACTGAGAATACGCCGACAGATGATTGGAGTCCCATTGAGCGGCTAGCATACTTCGATGAAGACGATCTCGCTGATAACGTCACTGCAAGCGACCGTCGCGCCACAGTAATCTTCGAGCACTGGAAGCAGTGGAGTACGAACACACCGAAGGGACAGTTGATGAAGACGGGTGACGACAGTCTCCGCTCACTCCTCTCCACGGCGTGCGACGAGCATTTGTCGTGGAAGCAAGTGTATCGGGCGTGCCGTCACGTGGAGCGACTGTCGAAGGGCGCGATCACGTTCTACCAGCACGACAAGCACGGACACGTCCTCCACCAGCACCAGTCGTTCCCATCCCGACAAACACAGTCAGGCACTTCGCTGTCAGCGTCGTCAGCGGGAACATAGGAGTAGGCGTCAGAACACCATTCCCGAGAGGGATGACCCTCTAAGGACCCAGACACCACGGCGGTGAAAACAACACTCTCATACCGTCAGGTAAATCCTATTATTTATTTTATTTTAAGTAGTGTAGTAGTAGGGTAGTGACCACTGTGGTTGGTTGGCCACTGACGACGCTGTCAGTGATCCGGGGGACCGCTGTCAGTCACTCATTGTTACAACATTGACTACTCTCATACTTCGACCGCGACCGCAAACACGTTCTCCTCCCTTCGGTCGTCGATGCGCTCGGGCCGACGGGTCGACCCACAAGGGGTCGCTTCCGTCCGCGAAGCGCGGACTGGGACCCGCGCTTCGCTGTTCCCTCGCTCGGACTGATTGCTGAGCCTCCGACAGTGATCGCGATCACGATGTGTCTCCTGCCGCGGTTCAGCTACATGCATCAGTCACTCCAAGGCCCAGAACAGCGGAGCGACGGCCACCGCCGAGCGGAGCGGGCGGAAGCGGGGGCTTGCCCCCGACCCGCACGCTGGGCCGCATAAGCGACCGCAGGGGAGCGCCACCGAGTGGCGGTTGCGAAAAATTCCTCTAATGTACTGTAGACATATTATATAATCAACTCTACTTGGTATATATGAATGCAAATGTTCCTATTCCAATCAATAATGTGGCGATCCCAGGAACAAAATACACTACGTTCGGAAGTGGCCCACAAGGCTGGTTGGCTGCGAGATTGCACATTTTGCGTTGGAAGGAATACCAAATTACAGCTGATCCGATAATCATAATAGATATGCTTATGTACAGAATTAATTGGTTTCTGCTGGTCTTAGCCATATAAGCGAAAAATGCTTCTCCAGATAAAGACTTTACGTACACTTAAATCGCTATTTTACTATAATATATACATACGGTGAATATAAAAGTATTAAGTTAATATAATAATGGGGTTGTAATGATGGTAGAAAATACCAACAGAGGTAGCGAAGAATATAGCGTAAAGAAAGATAATATCTCGCGCCGTTCGGTTCTGAAATCCGCAGGTTTAGGGATATTCCCTGTTGCCCACGGCGATATCAGTTCTAAGACTGTGGATCGAAGAGAACGAATTGTAGCTGGTCGAAGCGGCAATGAAGCAATATACACAAAAAAGGTCTCGAAAAAATGGCTCAACCATCAGAGAAAAGTAAGAAAAGTCACTGATCGTCTTCGGAAGGCATTAGCAAATCGCTCCTACATTGGATCAGTTTCATATGTTCCAACAGATCGAATGGCTGAAGGTGCATTTTATTCTGAACCTGAAATTGCTGTTCAACCTGGAACATCCAATGAGAAAATCAACTCACTACCTGATTCACTCGAAAGCGCGGGTATTGACAAGCCAAAAGGTATGGTGAATTCCAACATTCGAAAGAGAGAAATGAACGGGGAATTCATCAATATTAATGTAGACTGTGATCGCTATCGTGCAAATTCAGGTGATTGGTTCCCTGGAGGACTAGAAATAAGGGATGGAAACACAAATTCTATAGGAACTGGCGGATGTAGAGCAGTTGACGGTAGTGGCAATCAATATTTATATACTGCAAACCATGTTATTCGGGATTATTGTCGTGTTGCCGGATCAGGTGTTGATGATGGTCAAGGAAATAGATTAGGAAGCGGAACTGCTGGTCATAAAACTCATGACTGGCTCATGGTGAATGATAATAAACGAACATATGCTGACTGGATTGATGGTGGTGGAGGAGAAGCAAACTTTGTTCATGGATTTGCTACTCAAGTTGGGATGGAGTCTATCCAAGGACAAAGAGGAACGTGTAAAAGCAAAGGTATTATTTCTGGAAAGCAATCTGCCTATATAAAAGGAGGTGGAGCATCGTATGTTAGCTCAAACGGATGTGTTAAAATGTATGGAAGTGCCGTGAAAATAGGTGTTCCAGATTACCAGCGATCGGGAGATTCTGGAGGGCCGATTTGGTGGGAAACATCTAATGGTAATAATCTAGTCGTTACTGTGTTTAGTGGAGTTGAGGGTTGGAATGGACCCGACTATAGCGCTTGTAATACAAGCGGAACTGCAGGCCGGCCAGCATATGGATACCCTTTCTGGAGAGTGGATAACAACACAAAATTCACTATCGTATAATATAAAATATTCTATAATTATATAACTTAAATATATAATATAAAATAATGTATCGAGAGGATTGAAAGTTTTCTCTCTACCCTCAAGTTGGACTATACAGATGATTACGGGGTGCCTCACCGGATGGTGATCGCGAAAGCAGCTGGAAGCGTAGGGTCGCAACTTTCTACATAGACACAATAATATTTACTATTAGAGAAGGAATTATAACTAGTGCATGTAGTAGTGCACCATGCATTGCATGAAATCAAAAGAGGGCGCGCTTGTTGATGGTACACTAGTGCGGTTTTTATCCTGCCATGTCATGCTGCCGTTTGGTTGTCGTAGTACGGTCGTTCGTGGCGGTCCAGTGAGCACAACTGCTAAGTAGCGTGTGTACATATGTACACACATGAGTTCAAGCAAACGGGTGCAGTTCCGAGCGCCGGTGCAGTTGATCGAACAGGCAGACGTCCTCGCAACAGCTGAAGACCGTGATCGAACTGACGTCCTCATCGAAGCACTCCGTGCGTACCTAAGCGAATCTACCCAAAGCGACGAAGTGAAACGCGACATCGCGAATGCCTACTATGACGGGACGCTCGAGTACGAGCAGGTGAAAGCGATTCTCGGGCCGAAGGAAGCGGAGAATCTGCGGCTTCTCAAAGACCAGCTTGACGATCGCGAGCTTGCCGAGGATATTGCTGATCTGTAAATGGTGCTTGTTGCCGACACGTCTGCCCTCGTCAGCCTCGCGATTACGACTGACGAGACGCCACTTCACCTTCTGTTCGACGAGTACGATGTTCGTGTCCCGCCAGCGGTCGTGACTGAACTTGAGGAGATCGCTCGTTATGATGATGCGCATGCCGACGCAGCCACACGTGTGCTTGACCATCTGACGGAGCGTCACGTCCAGACCCCGAGTACGCAGCCGGACTATCCGCTTGATGATGGCGAAACTGCGGCCCTTGCCCTTGCGAACGAAGCGACCGTCGATGTCTTCCTCTGTGATGAGTACGGTGAACTCTCGACAGTTCATGCGCTCTTGTCGGAGGCCCGTCTCGTGACCACACCAAAGCTGATCGAAGCACTCGTGATTCGAGATGTGCTCTCGCCAGCCGATGCGCACGCAGCTCTCTCAGAGATGGTGACTGAACGCAGTTGGCGAAATAACTCGTACGTGACCCAATTCCTCGATCGATTCGACACCTGACGCACGGCAATGGACTTGGCCGAGCCTGCCATTGCTGAGGGCCGCGCTGTGACGTGTTTTGCTCACTTCGAGAGCTTGCAGAGCCACCAACCATCGGGACTCTGGACGAGTGCTTCACCTTGACTCAATCCTGTGAGATCGCCCGTGGTCAATGGGAGGTCCGTCTCATACGACCCTGAGACCTGCCGATCGTGCTCGCCACCCGTTCGTGATGTCGAGACGCTCTGTTTGTAGAGTTCGACCTCGCCCAGCGATGAGAGGACGAACTCAGCTGTTTCGGCGTCGCCAGCCCGAAATGCGATGCGATTCGGGCAATTCGACCAGATCGACTCCGCCATGTCACCGTAGACCTGCTTGAGTTGGTGGACGTCCTGGGCGATCAGGATGCTGCGGACGCCCGCGGCGCGGCCGGCTGACGAGAGTTCGTTGAGGTTGTCGATATGTGGGAGTTTATCGACTTCATCGAGGACGAACTGCTGGCGGCCATCGATTGAGAAGGCGTGGCTGATGGCACTTTCGAGGAAGAACCGCCAGAAGCCGCGGGCGTAGGAATCGGTGCGCACGTTGTCCAGGACAATAGCCCGGCCGTCTGTGGTGAAACAGTCGGCAAGCGAGATCCGGTCGAGGCTCGCATCGAACACATCTGACGCCAGCAGGGACTGGATCTCACTCGTCATCGTGGTGAATGTTGCCGACCGTCCACTCTCATCAAGCGTGTCGAGCGTGGTGGTGAGGGTGTTTGTCTGTGGAACCTTCTCGAGTTCGTCGATGATATGGTCTGGTCCCTGTTCGATCACGTCAGGCAACGCGGCGAAATCGCCGTGTTTCGCGTTCGTGACTGTGATGGCAGCGGTCAACATCGCGCGAGCGGTCTCCGACCAGCCTGTGTCAGTGGTCTGTTCCGCGCGGAACACGCCGTCAGTGATGTTCATCATCTCGCGAGTTGACTCGCCACAGTCCAGAAACGGATCCCAGCGAACGTCCGACCCACTCGATGAAATCGTCACCGTGTCGGCGCCGAGTGCGTCAAGTTCCGCTCGGAGTTCGTTGGTCTGGCCCGGCTCGGAGAGCGCGTGGGCGATGACGGGCTCATCGAGATCCCACTGGCTGAGCAGTTTCTTGGCCTGGGTGGATTTGCCTGTATTGGTCTGGCCAAGAAACATCGCCGAAACGTCGCGATCGATCGTCGGATGGACTGACGTGGACTGGCTGCGCTTTGCGACATCATCGACCGCGAGCGCGTTCTCACCGCCACGGGTCAGCCCTGCCTTGATCGAATCACCAACCCCAGAGTGATACTTCTCACGTCCGCTTTGTGCCCGCTGTGTCTCTGCTTCTTGAGACTCTTCGATGAACCAGACGAGTCCAACACCAAGGACCGCGAGTGCGGAGAACTCCACGGTCATGCGCGTCCAGATCTCACCAATCAACGTGACGCCAACAATCGCACCGCCGCCAACCAGTGCCTTCTTCTGGAGCGTGAGTGCTGCAAACTCATTGGCGTACGTGGTGCTCCCCAGCTGGTAGGAGAGCGCCACGGCTCCGACAAGAACGCCGAGACCAGCCAGCCAGAGTGCGGTCGCTTTGAATCGAATGCGAGACAAGCTCATGCCATTCCTCCCGTACCAATGGATTCACCATGGAATCGGTCGACGACGGCTGAGCGCAGCTGCTCGATATCGTCGGTGTCCATGTAACACTGTTCGGTGGTGCCGACTTGCGCGACATGGACGTGATTGGTGTCTGTGTCGGTGTGAACGCCGACGAGGAAGTCACCATCCATCTGGTCGCGGAAGACGAGGCGAACGCGCTGGGCGAGCTCTTCGTGATCGTGGTGGTGTTCAAACGCGAACATGTGTTGGCGGCTCATCTCACAGTTGTATGCAGCTGCACGGAATCCATCGAGATCGCGTTGATCAGCACGGAGGCCCGACCCGCGCAGGACGAGTTCGCCGGCAACGTAGTTGACGAGCTTGCCGAGATCGTCGGGGCCTGGATTCCGAACGTAGGTCGTGCGGTAATTCATTGCTCGCCCCAGTCGTACATACCGTCATCTGGCGTACTCTCATCGGCGTCATCGGCTGCAGCGAGACGGTCGACGATGCGGTCGGCTGCGCGGTCGGCAGCGTCGTCGACAAGTCGGAGCATGCGCTCTTCGATCTGGTAGCGATCGGCAGCTGATTCGAGGCCATCGCGTTCGAGTTTTTCCTCGATAGCTTGGGCGACGAATTCACTGACGGAGATGTCTTGGGCGTCGGCCTTGGCTGTGAGCGAGCGATGCGTGGATTCAGAGACGTAGCCGGTGACTTGTTTATTGTCGACCATGGGGTGGGGATTCGGGGGTGGTGTGGTGGGATGATGCTGCGGTGAGTCTCTTTAATTATAAAGTAGTGAGATGCACTGCAGTGAGTGTGGAATCCCGGGGCTGGCTGCGGGTTTCGTGTACTGTATGATACGATTGAGGGCAATAGTAGACAGCATAGTTGAGTTATAATCGGGCGACGTAATGGTATTTTCGGTCGCTATAGAGTTACAGTAATCGTGGTTTAGAGCGAAGTTTGTACTGCAGACAGTATTGTGGCTGATTTCCTGAGAGTGATTGGTCTCTGCAGGGGTCCAGTAAAACATTGCTACTAATTACTATCGGTAGGGTCAGAACATGCAGTTGACTGTGTCTACCATTGATAGCCAGTATTGGCAAAAGCTTGAGGTAGTATGAGTCTAAATGTAGTTTACCATGCAGAAAATATTTGTATGTTGATTTTAAGTAGATAAATGGAGTATGAAAGAACATACAGAAAGTAGTTCAAAAGAAGATCCAAAAGATAAATTAGAGTAT
>QNGA01000021.1 GCA_003298465.1 halophilic archaeon
CGTGGGCTGTGGTATGAGTGGGAGGCGGCGAACCGGTGTTCCCAGAGGCTCGCGCACTCCAGTACTGGCCGGAACGCAGGCGGGCTTAACTTCCGTGTTCGGGATGGGTACGGGTGTCGCCCCGCCGCTGTGGCCGCCTTAACGCCGACCCGCGGAATCGAACCGCGGTCAAACACCAGTCGTCGGTGGTTCGACCAACCGTATGTCCGTGCAATCCAGTTAACGCCTGGACCCGTTCAAACGGGCCAATCAGTGCGAATCCACATTCAGTATGAGTGTGTGGCTCGACCAGTTAGTGCTCGCGGGCTGAACGCCTCGTTGCCTCGGCGCGCACACCCCGAGTCTATCGAACTCGTCTTCTACGAGTGGTCTCGGCGGTACCTCTTTTCCAGGTGGGTTTCGAGCTTAGATGCATTCAGCTCTTACCCCGTGTCACGTGGCTGCCCGGCACGCGCCCTCTCGGACGACCGGTACACCAGTGGTGACCATTCGGAGTTCCTCTCGTACTATACGAATGTTCCCGTCAGGTACCATAGCACCCCCAATAGATAGCAGCCGACCTGTCTCACGACGGTCTAAACCCAGCTCACGACCTCCTTTAATAGGCGAACAACCTCACCCTTGCCCGCTTCTGCACGGGCAGGATGGAGGGAACCGACATCGAGGTAGCAAGCCACCGGGTCGATATGTGCTCTTGCCGGTGACGACTCTGTTATCCCTAAGGTAGCTTTTCTGTCAGCAACCGCCCGCATCAAGCAGGCTGGTTGGTTCGCTAGACCACGCTTTCGCGTCAGCGTCCCTCGTTGTGGAGGACACTGTCAGACTTCCTTTTGCTCTTGCGCTCTTCGCCGCGTCTCCGACGCGGCTGAGGAAATCTTGGGGCACGCTCGATATCTTTTCGAGCGTGTACCGCCCCAGTCAAACTGCCTGGCTACCGGTGTCTTCCTCCCGGAGTGAGGGTCACAGTCACTAACGGGTAGTATTTCAATGATGCCTCGGCGACGTGCTGGCGCACGCACCTGTGTAGCGGCTCCTACCTATGCTGCACATTAGCGACCGTGTCCCAGCGACAGCCTGCAGTAAAGCTCTATAGGGTCTTCGCTTCCCCTTGGGGGTCTCCAGACTCCGCACTGGAACGTACAGTTCACCGGGCCCAACGTTGGGACAGTGACGCTCTCGTTGATCCATTCATGCAAGCCGCTACTGAAGCGGCAAGGTACTACGCTACCTTAAGAGGGTCATAGTTACCCCCGCCGTTAACAGGTCCTTCGCCCCGTTGTACCGGGTTTTCAGATACCTGCACTGGGCAGGATTCAGTGACCGTACGAGTCCTTGCGGATTTGCGGTCACCTATGTTGTTACTAGACAGTCGGAGCGTCCGAGTCACTGCGACCTGCCCCTATCCGGGGCAGGCATCCCTTATCGCGAACTTACGGGACTAACTTGCCGAATTCCCTAACGTCGGTTGCTCCCGACAGACCTTGGCTTTCGCCGCCAGAGTACCTGTGTCGGATCTCGGTACGATCACCGTGCTCGTTTTTTCACGGGCTCTAGGTTGAGTCGACTTGCGCTATCCCGCCGTTCGTCCGCTTCCTGCCATTACGGCGTCCACGGATTTTGACGGTTCGACCGGGCGAAAGCCCGGCTCGACCTGCCCCAAAGCGTCAACTTTCAACGGTGATGGCACTGGAATATTAACCAGTTTCCCTGTCGTCTCATTCGATCTACGGTGAGACTTAGGATCGGCTAACCCTCGGCTGATCAGCATTGCCGAGGAACCCTTACTCTTCAGGCCGTCGGGGGTCTAACCCGACTCACGCTGCTACTATGGCCAGGATTTTCGTTCCTATTCGGTCCATACGAGTTCTCACCCGTACTTCCACCCGAACAGAATGCCGACCTACTGGATCACGCTGTGATGCGTGCCGCCAGGTCTCGGTGGTGGACTTGAGCCCCGATCATTTTCGGCGCCCCGAACCTCGGCCGGTAAGCTGTTACGCTTTTCTTGGAGGGTAGCTGCTTCTAAGCTCACCTCCCGGCTGTCTAGGGCTCGGGACCACCTTCGATCGCACTTAGTCCACACTTGGGGACCTTAACCCAGCTCTGGGTTGTCTCCCTCCTGGTGCACAGGCTTACCCCGCACACCGGATTCCCTGCGTCAATGGCGTCCGTAGGTTTGGAGTTCGACAGGGAGGCCGACTCCTCTCGGAGGCGGATCTCCCAATCGGTCGCTCTACCCCACGGACTACCTCGACAGAGGTCATGCTTCGACATGTTTCGACTGGAACCAGCTGTTGCCGGATTCGATGGGCCTTTCACCCCTACACGTAGGTCACGGGAGGGTATTGTAGGACACCATCCCTAGCAGGCCTCCACGTGGCTTTCGCCACGCTTCACCTTGCCCACGCGTAGATCATCCGGTTTCGGGTCGTATCAGTTCGACTCCCCGCCCTTGAAGACGGTGGCCCTCGCGCAAAGCGCTGCGGCCGTATTGGTTTCCCTGTGCCTTCCCCGATGCACGGGTTAGACTCGCCGAACAGATACACTCCCTGGCTCGTTTTTCAAAACGTACGACGGAACACCGGCTTCCCGTGAGTCCTACTGCGGGCTCGCGCCCGGGTCGTTTATCACGGGACCTTTCGTGCCCCGTCGCTCCATCGCCAACTGATTTCAGGCCCTATTGCACCTCCCTTTGTGGGGTGCTTTTCAGCGTTCGCTCACGCTACTTGTTCGCTATCGGTCTCGAGACGTGTTTAGTCTTAGCGGTCGATGTCCGCTATATTCACGAGGGATATCCGACCCTCATTACTCTGGATCTGGCGCACACCATACTTGTTCACGTTACGGGGTTGTCACCCTGTATCACGCTCCTTTCCAGGAGACTTCGAACGAGAGTTCCGGTGATGAGAGCCAGTCCTAACACCACATTGCCCGAAGGCTTCGGTTTGGACTGGATCGTTTTCACTCGCCGTTACTCACGACATCCCGTTTGGTTTCTATTCCTGCCGGTACTGAGATGTTTCAATTCCCGGCGTTCCCCATTGCGCGAAGCAATTGCGGTGGGGATTCCCATTCGGAGATCCTGAGTTCTTCGCCTCCGTGCGGCTCCCTCAGGCTTATCGCAGCTTGGCACGTCCGTCGTCGGCGCTCGAGCCGAGCCATCCACCAGCTGGCACAGTAGCCACGCTATTGGAATTCACTGGAACCCGAGTGAACGGGTCCAGTGGACGTCTGGATTGCACGTACATACGGTCGTCATCGCCACGTCCCTGTGGTAAAGGGGAGCGTGCGTCGAACCCTTCCCATCCACGCTCTCACGGGATGGTGCATCG
>QNGA01000022.1 GCA_003298465.1 halophilic archaeon
TAGTTTACAGTACGTACGCAGACCGTCTAGAAGTAACGGCACCGACTCCAGAGACGCTTCGTCGAATGGAACGTGGGTTGAGAGACGTTCCATCCCATATGGTGTCGATGGCGATGTCGAGTGCACAATGGTAGGTGCTAGCACACTCGACCGCTACCACTACAGTATCCCCCAGCAAAAAGCTACTTGCCGTATCCCAGAGAGACGATAGCTCACGGTGGTGAGACAGATCTCTATCTTCTAAATGAGCAGCAGACCCCGTGCTGAGGAACATTCCTACTGAATGTCGGTCTCTTTGCTGAGAGCGAGGGCCGGTAGAAGACGAGGGCGCTGTTGCTCGGCTGAATCGAACAACGGACTGCAGTGTCGGGAATGGGAGAGCCTCCCTCTAGGGAAGGAGTCCCTGCTCCGTGTTCCAGAGGGAGTACACCGAAGTGATGGTGGGTTTGTGACAGGCGCCCTCTTCGTGGCTGTTCACTGAAACGGCCAGCAACGACGACAAGCTGGCTATCCATAGTAATTGACTAATTGAAAGAACGGGAACCAATATATGAGTATTTATCGTGAGTTTCTTGCATAAACATCGGTGTCGCTGTTGGTTCGGTACAAATTCCCTACGTCTCCGCATGTACGTTGAGCGAGATACAGTATTTCATCAGTTCTTTATATCGAAATATGGGTGAAGAATGAGTTACAGGACTGTTTCGTGGTATCGTATTCACGGTGGATGATTTTTTAAGCGAGATCTCGGAGATAGCGGGTGAGTTGCCCAGCATTACGCCACCAGCGCACCATGCCACTGTCCTGGTCATACCGGACGATATCGTGTGCTGCCAGCATTGGGAGATGGGTCTCCCAGACTGCAGTCGCAATCTGCTTATAGAGTTCCGCGGTCGTATTCTTCAGACGTCCATTCTTTTCCTGGTAAGTGAGTGCCTCAATTATTGTCTGAATCTCAACTGGATCGTCATGTTTCTCCAGATAGTGAAGGAGTGCCCGTCGCTGGCGGTCTGCCAATAATTCACGAACCGTTGCTTCCGAAAGTTTGGAGGAGCTATTCTTGTTTAGTGCATCAAAGAGAGTTGTCTTTCGTTGGTTCGGTGCCATGATATCATCCGCTTTGCTCTCGATCACGCGCTGGAGCTGTCTCATTAACGGTCGGGGACAAGATAAATCTCCTCATTGTGTAGGCTGGCCCTTGAAATGGAATATCAACCGAGGAGTAAAGCACTCTAGAGGCGTAACATATGGACGGCCCTCTGTCAGAGACTCCGGTCGCTGTCCTCCTTGAGGGAGGAATCAGACAGCACTTCTCGAATAATTCCCTCGGTCCCTCGGCGGAGACGCTCGGACATTGCCTGATGTGAGATGCCAAGACTATCGGCGAGCGCTGACTGATCGATTTCTCGTGGGACCTCGTAATAGCCATGTTCGAGCGCTGTAACGAGAGCGGTTCGCTGGTCCTCGGTGAGTTCATACTGGACGCGCTGAGCCCTATCGACGTCGTAGATCCGCGAGACGTCCAGAGTGAATCCATGTTCTTTTGCATACTGACTCGTTGTTGAGATACCGTCACGCTCAGGGAACAACACACGGAGTGTCCATT
>QNGA01000023.1 GCA_003298465.1 halophilic archaeon
AGAAGTAACCCCACGCTGAGGGACTAGATAACGCATCCGTTTCTGGTACTACTCTTGAGACTCACTACCGCTGACGTTGTGCCGATTAGGAGAGTGTCTCGACGTCGATGTCGCCTTGGCTTGTCACAGTCACGTGACAGTCAGAGTAGGTGAACGAGACATGGCCGGTTGATCGCTGCTCGCCAGCAACTGTTGGTTCGAAGAGGGTCGCCAGCGCATCTGGATTGATCACCTCGTAGAGTGGAGGAAGCTGCTCTGGGGCGATGTTCGTGTGGTCGGCAACACGAGCAACAATCGCCGTGGTGAGTGAATCCTTCGCTGCTAGCTGCCCGAGGTCGGGCGCTGTATTCGATCGCTGGGGCTCGGATTGTGTGGAGTTGTAAGAGGTCATGCTGAATCACGTGCTCTGCTTTTTGGTGACTGAACTGGACAGGGATCCAAACAGTATAGAGAGAGTTAGCTTCTTCGAAAGACGAACGTGGCGTTCATCACGTATTTGGCCTCCGCTCACAAGGCGAGTCCTGCTGCCTAACAATCTCGGTGGGTGTCGGGAAGGCGTTTGGCGGGCAGGCGTAGGGGAGACACGCAGAAACCATGACAGTCAAGAGCGGATGTGGAAGGGGTAGGTGTTCGCTGCCTGCACGCGACGCTTACCGATCCGGGAATAAGTGGATTGGGTTTGCTTTCCCCGCGCTCAGAGAGCACATAATTATACGGTAGCGAAGAGAGAGTCAGTGCTCACCGTCTTTGATCGGTGAGCCGCGTCAGGCACATGGTTGACGACGGCGAATCAGCATGCCCGAGAGTGCTGGACTCGGCCGGGTTCCAAGTCGACTGCTGCCAGACTCTCCACGAAAGAGTGGGGGCGATGCTGATTCGCCGTTCGCATGGCCGAACGGGATGGGCAGCGAGGGCCACGCGAGAGCTTACAGAATCGTCGTAAGACTCCGCCGTCGACGAGTCAGTGATCGGGTGGCGGTCCCCGGACGGGACACCGATAGTAACAGAAATACTGGCCAAGCGCCAGAACAGTAAACGAACTCAGAATCAGTGTCAGGGCTGTCGGACGCGAGAGCAAGGCAAGCGGGGTGATACCGACCCAGATGCCTCCGATGAGGAGGAGACTGACGAGCGAGAGCGAGAGATAGTAGTGATACCATGGGGTTGCTGGTCGAGTAGCACTTAGATATTTATCGAGTGTCCGTGCTCGGTTTGACAGATGGATTCGACCCGTTTCCTCATCAAAGTCGAGAAGACCAACCTCCTCGAGTTTCGGGAGATGGGTCTGATAGAGCGAGATATAGACGCGTTTGCGTTGCTGAGGCAGTAACTCATCCGGTGTCGTATCGTGTTCCCAGGCTGCGACGTGGGTAGCAAGGGTCGACAGAGTAGCGGAGGGCCCGTGCTGGCGGAGGTAGTAGAGGGCGTATCGCCGTCGCGTGCTCTTGAGAACCTCGAACACCGTCTCCTGTGACAGCTCGGCGCTAGTCATAGAAGAGAGAATATACGATGCACGTAGCTCCCCAACTGCTCTACCCCCAGTCCTGATTCCACGAGAGTCACACCTCCTCCCCTTGCATAGCTGAATATCACCTAAATACT
>QNGA01000024.1 GCA_003298465.1 halophilic archaeon
AGAAGTAACCCCACGCTGAGGGACTAGATAACGCATCCGTTTCTGGTACTACTCTTGAGACTCACTACCGCTGACGTTGTGCCGATTAGGAGAGTGTCTCGACGTCGATGTCGCCTTGGCTTGTCACGGTCACGTGACAGTCACAGTAGGTGAACGAGACATGGCCGTTTGATCGCTACTCGCCAGCAACTGTTGGTTCGAAGAGGGTCGCCAGCGCATCTGGATTGATCACCTCGTAGAGTGGAGGAAGCTGCTCTGGGGCGATGTTCGTGTGGTCGGCAACACGAGCGACAATCGCCGTGGTGAGTGAATCCTTCGCTGCTAGCTGCCCGAGGTCGGTCGCTGTATTCGATCTTGGCCTCCGCTCACAAGGCGAGTCCTACTACCTAACAGTCTCGGTGGACGTCGCGAAGGCGTTGGTCGGGCAGGCGTGGGGGAGACACGCAGACACCATGACAGTCAAGAGCGGATGTGAAAGGGGTAGGTGTTCGCTGCCTGCACGCGACGCTTACCGATCCGGGAATAAGTGGATTGGGTTTGCTTTCCCCGCGTTCAGAGAGCACATAATTATACGGATAGCGAAGAGAGAGTCAGTGCTCACCGTCTTTGATCGGTGAGCCGCGTCAGGCACATGGTTGACGACGGCGAATCAGCGTGCCCGAGAGCACTGGACTCGGCCGGGTTCCGAGTCGACTGCTGCCAGACTCTCCACGAAAGGGTGATTCTGATTCGCCGTTCGGCCATGCGAACGGGATGGGCAGCGAGGGCCACGCGAGAGCTTACAGAATCGTAGTAAGACTCCGCCGTCGACGAGTCAGTGATCGGGAGGCGGTCCCTGGACGGGGCTTCGATAGTAACAGAGATACTGGCCAAGCGCCAGGACAGTAAACGAACTCAGAATCAGTGTCAGGGCTGTCGGACGCGAGAGCAAGGCAAGCGGGGTGATACCGACCCAGATGCCTCCGATGAGGAGGAGACTGCCGAGCGAGAGCGAGAGATAGTAGTGATACCATGGAGTTGCTGGTCGGGTAGCACTTAGATATTTATCGAGTGTCCGTGCCCGGTCTGACAGATGGATGTGGCCAGTTTCCTCATCAAAGTCGAGAAGACCAACCTCCTCGAGTTTCGGGAGATGAATCTGATAGAGCGAGGTATAGACGCGTTTGCGTTGCTGAGGCAGTAACTCATCCGGTGTCGTATCGTGTTCCCAGGCTGCGACGTGGGTAGCGAGGGCCGACAGCTTAGCAGAGGGCCCGTGCTGGCGGAGGTAGTAGAGGGCGTAGCGCCGTCGAGTGCTCTTGAGAACCTCGAACACCGTCTCCTGTGAGAGCTCGGCGCTAGTCATAGAAGAGAGAATATACGATGCACGTAGCTCCCCAACTGCTCTACCCCCAGTCCTGATTCCACGAGAGTCACACCTCCTCCCCTTGCATAGCTGAATATCACCTAAATACT
>QNGA01000025.1 GCA_003298465.1 halophilic archaeon
GATGTCGGGATCGTCGTCATCAAGGAAGCCCGATATGGCATCATCACGGCTATCCTCGCTGGGTTCGGGCGGGCAATCAGTGAGGTCGGGTCGATTCTCATCGTCGGTGGGAATATCGTGTTTAGCGATGGCCAGTCCTACACACGAACACTCACAACGGCAATCACGGTCGAAGCGAGACAGGGACGCTACGAGATCGGTCTCGTACTCGGCGCGATTTTGCTGGTTCTCGTCCTCGGCGTCAACTGGTTAGGCTCGTGGATTCGCAGCAAAGGTCACGGAGAACGATCAACATGACGCTTACAGCGAAAGACATCTCGATCGGTTATACCGACGAACGCGTTCTGAAAGACGTCACTATCGGCGTGGAATCCGGGGAAGTTCTCACTATCGTCGGTCCCTCTGGGACGGGGAAAACGACGTTACTTCGCCTTCTCGCGATGTTCCGGCAACCGGACGCCGGAACGGTCGCATGGGACGACACCGACGTCTGGGAACTCACAGCCGAGGAACGGCTCGCGATTCGCCGTCACATCAGCATGGTGTTCCAGGAGCCAAGTCTCTTCAATGCGCCAGTCTCCCAGAACGTCATGTACGGCCAACGCGTCCGTCAATCGTGGAGTAAGCGGATTCGACGGCGTGTACGGAATTTCGTCGGCGACCAGCCGATGACCGAGTCAGCGCATACGGCACTGGAAACGGTCGATCTGCTCGACAAGACGGACCAGAATGCGCTCTCCCTTTCCGGGGGGGAAGCCCAACGTGTCGCCTTCGCACGGGCACTCGCTGTCAATCCAGAGATCATGTTGCTCGATGAACCCTCATCAAATCTCGACCCGCGAAACACTGCTGTCCTCGAGGACGCGATCCTCCGAGCAAAGGAGCGCGGTGTCGGGGTAGTGGTTGCGACACACGATATGAATCAAGCCGAACGTATTTCTGACCGAATCGGATTCATCTATAACGGTGAACTCGTCGAGGCAGGACCGCCAGAGCAGATATTCGAAGACCCGAACGACCGGCGAACGCAACAGTTTGTCGACGGTGAATT
>QNGA01000026.1 GCA_003298465.1 halophilic archaeon
ATCCTCGATCGGGAGACGCAGAGGTCCCGCGGCTTCGGCTTCGTCACCTTCTCCACGGAGGAGGCGATGCGGAACGCCATCGAGGGCATGAACGGCAAGGAGCTGGACGGCCGCAACATCACCGTCAACGAGGCCCAGTCCCGCGGCGGCCGTGGAGGCGGCGGCGGCGGCTACGGTGGTGGCCGTGGAGGCGGCGGCTACGGCGGTGGCGGGCGCCGTGATGGCGGCGGCGGCTACGGCGGTGGCGGCGGCGGCTACGGTGGCGGCGGTGGCTACGGTGGTGGTGGTGGCGGCTACGGCGGTGGCAACCGTGGCGGCGGCTACGGCAACTCCGACGGGAACTGGAGGAACTGAGCGGTGGGGCCCGCGCGGCCAAGTTATCCTGTTCGCTACCGTGATGTTTACCCTAGTCCAGAGGGTTTATCTTCGTTCGTCTCGTTTGTTGTTGCCCATCTGTGTTTTTGATTGCAAGGTCGCTCTGTGTCAGTTGTTAGTGCTGTGTTCATCCTCGGCTCCAGCAGACCCATGCATCAACCAGCATGGACTGTGGATCGATGGATGCTGTTACTCCTGTCAGGATTTGTTCTAAGTTAATCCTAAGGAAAAAATGGTGCTTCTTGGTGCTGCAAAAT
>QNGA01000027.1 GCA_003298465.1 halophilic archaeon
CCGGAGTCGTTCGTCGAGCAGGCGAACGTCTCGGACGACTCGATCTACGAGGAGTTCGAGCAGAACTGGCCGGACTGCTGGGAGCGGGCGGCCGACCTGCTCGACTGGGAGGAGGGGTACGACACGGTGCTGGACGACTCGAACCCCCCGTTTTACGAGTGGTTCACCGGCGGGTCACTGAACGCCTCGGCGAACTGCCTCGACCGCCATCTCGACGAGCGTGGCGACGAACCCGCCATCGAATGGGTCGGCGAACCGGTCGAGGAGCGCACGTACACGTACGAGGAGTTACATCGCGAGGTCAACGAGTTCGCGGCGGCGCTGCGCGACCTCGGCGTCGAGGAGGACGACGTCGTGACGATGTACATGCCGATGGTACCGGAACTCCCCATCGCCATGCTGGCGTGTGCGCGCATCGGCGCACCGCATTCGGTCGTGTTCGCGGGCTTCTCCGCGGACGCACTCGCCACCCGCATGGAGAGCGCCGACTCCGAGTACCTCGTCACTTGCGACGGCTACTACCGCCGGGGCGACGCCCTCGAACACAAACAGAAGGCCGACGACGGTCTCGGCGACGTCGACCACGACGTCGTCGAGGTGGTGGTCGTCGACCGCCTCGGCGACGCGTACGACCACCCGATGGCCGAGAACCACCACGCCTACGCGGACCTGGTCGACGAGCACGCGGGTGCCGAGGTCGACCCCGTCGAGCGCGACGCCGAGGACATGCTCTTCCTCATGTACACCTCCGGCACCACCGGGGAACCCAAGGGCGTCAAGCACACCACCGGTGGGTATCTCTC
>QNGA01000003.1 GCA_003298465.1 halophilic archaeon
TCCTCGACGCGCCGGGCATCGAACACGCCCAGGAACACAACACGGGCATGGACCAGTCGGGCGACGACGAGTACGGCGCGCCGGGCCACGACTCGCCGGGCCACGACTCGATGTGGGTCGCCAAGAGCGAGGACGAGGTCGTCGAGCACACCGGGAAAGTCCACGAGGGCCTCGTCGCCACCGGACTCGCCACTGCGACGACGTACGGCCTCACCCGGATGGGGCCGACGTTCGGCGCGATGCTGCTCTCCGGCAAGCGCGCCGCCCAGGTCGCGCTGGACGAACTCGACGCCGACGCCGACCCCGTCGAGATGGCGCGCACCCCGTCGCCGGCCGACGACTGAGAGCCGTGCCCGACCGCGTCTCGCTGTACCGGCCCGAGTCCGACGCGGTCGACGCGAACGCGATAGCGGACTGGCTTCGCGGACGCCTCACCGTCGACGTGACCGTGCGCGACCCGTTCCCGCTCGACCCCTCCTCGGTCGCCGACCGGCAGGTCGCGGACCCGGACCGTCCCCGGACGGGGTCGCGGACGAGCGACGACGTCCGGGGGCGACTGTACGACGGGCGGGCCGTCCAGCGGGCGTGCAACGCCGCTCTGGACGCCGCCGGGAGCGACCGGTCGCTCTCCCACTGCCGGGTCGCACTGCTCGACCTGCCGCTGGCGACGTGGGGGAACGACCGCTGGCACCGCCGGGTGAGCGTCCTCGGTCGGCCCGCGGTCGTCTCGGTCCCGGGGCTCTGGAGCGCGCCCGCGAAGCCGACCGAGTACTACTGGCACCAGCGGCGGTACGCGCGGGCGACGGGCGAGGTGCCGCCCGAGGACGTCCTGGCCGAGCGCGTCGAGGCGGCGTTCCTGCACCGCGAAGACCCCCGGACGACCGAGGCGCTGAAGGGGTACGTCCTCCAGGCGGTTCACTATCTGGCGAGCGGCGAGGCGTTCTGCGACGACGAGCGGTGTCGCCTCCACAACGCGCACCGTCACGAGGGCGTCCTCCGCGCCCAACTCGACGACCCCGAGTTCTGCGAGGACCACGCGCGGCGGTACGGGTAGGCGCGAGTCGGTCCCGCGGAATCGAGTCGAGGACGAACCCGGGGCTGTCGAGGGTCGATTGCGGAGAACGGGGGAGAACGGAAGCGACGGTTACTCGTCGACGGCGACGGCGTTGACCTGTCCGGTCTGGCCGGGACGCGACGTGACGCGGGCCTTGCCCTCGTTCGTGACGATGACCGCGCCCTTCGTGATGATGTTCCGGCGAGCGTAGTTGGGGTTGGCGTCGTTCTCGACGACGTCCTGGATGGTCGCGTTGACCGTCTCGCCGCCGTCGGTCACGTTGGCCACGTTCGTGGTGAGCGCCCGGATCTTCTGGGTGTTGCCGCGGGCGTCGACGGTGCGGAAGTCGTTCTCGCCGACCTGGGTCTCGGTCGGCTCGCGACCGAGTTCGTGCTTTTTCTTCTTGTGGAGATGCTTCAGTCGGCCGCCGGTCCGCTTGCGCGTGGAGCGTCCCTGGTCTTTCATGTACGGCAGGTCGGGCAGGTCACACTTCAATGGCTCGATTGCGCCCCGACATCGGCAGATTTAGGCCGGCGCGGGCGGGACGGCGGGACGATGAGCCTGCGGACAGCGGTGGCAGCGCCGTTCCGACAGACGGGTCGTGACCGAATGAGCGAGAGCGAGTACGTCGTCGCGCTGTCGCTGGACCGCGACTGGTTCTCGCCCGACCAGGCCAAGCGCCTCGTGGACGTGGCGACGAGCCAGGGGCTGCTCGCGCGCGAGGACGGCGAACTGGTGGCGGAGTTCGACCCGAGCGAGGTCGAGATACCGGAGGAGTTCGTGCCCGACGAGAGCCTGCTGCGCGAGCAGTCGACGTTCGAGAAGGTGCTCGACAAGGTGGTCTCGGCGGGGACCGACAAGCGGACCGCCGTCGCGGAGATAAACGAACTCCAGCAGGACGCCGGCCTGACCGTCGAGGCGGCGGCCGTCGTCTACGCTCGCCGGAGAGGCGTCACCGTCCACGCCGAGGCGGAGGAGGCCCGCGAGGAGCTGAAATCGTCGGAGTGAGTCGCGGCGACGCGCTTCGTCGTCGGGGGTCGGCCCGCGAGACGGGAAACCTAAACGCCGGCCGCGCCAACGTCGGGTATGGTCGAGGACCGAGTTACGGACGGTCGACGCATCGCGGAACTGCTGGCGTCGGAACTCGACGGCCGCGAGGACGGGGCGCTCGACGCCCTGGCCGTCGTGAACGCCGACCGCGACGTGGAACCCACCGAGGACGGCGCGTTCGCCTACGAGGTCGAACGACGCGACGCGGATAACGAGGACGGCGAACTCCTCGGCGGCGTCTACGTCCACCCCGACCGGATTCACGTCGAACTCCGGGAGGACGTCGAGGACGTCGAGCGGGCGGCGCGAGAGGCGGGCCTCCGGACCCGCCCGAAAGCCGTCCGACCGCCGCGCGTGCTGGTGTTCGTCGAGAGCGGCGCGGAGGTGAAGCGCTTCACGAACGTTTTCGAACACATTTAAAATAACGTACATAAAATTTACATTACCTCTCATATTTCTCTCTGAGTATGGCTAAAAATAGCCATACCTCCAGCCGAAGAAAAGCCCTGAAATCGATCGGTGTAGGTGCAGTCGGTCTCACTTCGCTACCGATTACGACCGGTGCTAAATCGGAAATCCAGTGTCGGAGCGTGACGAGCACCGAATACACCGGACTCGCGTACGATCCCGAGAGCCTGGAGATCGTAGGAACCGCTTCCGGAGAGTTCAACGAAATAACAAAGGGGCTGAGTGGAAATATCTCGGTCCCGAGTACCTCCGTTTCCCTCTCTCGATCTCGACCCGAGACTCCCCGCCGAAACTCCAGTTCAGAATCGCGACTGTTCACGAAAAATGAGAGAAAAGAGGAGAAGAAACCGTACAAACACACCGAGGTCGTCGTCGCTTCTGACAACTCCATAACGGGAAACATCAGAAAGCCGTCGTTGGACTCGGTGGCGTTCACACTGCTACCGAAATCCGCACCGAAAGCTAACCAACTTGAAGAGTTTATAAAGAGAGCGAAGCCTGACCGTAACAGGACGTACGAGCAGGAGGTTACGGAACAGAGCGGGTCTATCGCTAGCACCGATGACGAGAACTACAAAGACATCACGTGGGTTCGAACCAGGGACTACGGCAACGATTTCGACGATGACGGTTGGGAGTGGTTCGCCTACTTGACTGGTGATGCAGACAAGTCGTACGACGTGGATCAACTGCCGAACAACGGGTACAATCGCTGGTCACTGCAGTCGTACTTCACGAAAGTGCCGTCCTCCGACACTTCTGACGTCAGTCTCGACCTCACGAGCCACACCGACTATATCGACGTCGCCCCCGATTCAGGGTACAAGTCGGGACGAGATTCCGGACTAAAGATAACGTCCGAACGGCCAGACACGCGGGGTGAAGACGACGACTATTCGTTCTCCGTTGGAATCGGATACGCGTTCGGTTCGGTTTCGGTGGGTCCGTCCGTATCGGTCAATCTGGACCGAAACACGTACGATCTGAACGACGACCACATGTACTCGGAATGGATAATGAACCTCAATCAGTTCCCGACCGGCCAAGAGGACAATCGCGGCGTGTGGTTCGATATGGAACCTTCCACGAGCGAAGATACGAAAGACGTACGGGCGGAATCACAGTACAACTGGAACTACGACGAAGCGGGAACGGCCTGTGATCCCGGCAGAACGATCTACGTCAGGGACAGCGTGGACCTCCCCTTGAGTTCCAATCTCACCGTCGATATCGTCTAAGAGTAACTATTAACTCTTTCCCCGCGCTCACACACGTACAATGAAGCGGAGGAAGTTGCTAAAAATAGGCGTTCCGACTACCGTTTTCGCCACGACCGGGCTGTACGTAACGTCGACCAAGTCCACGGACGTTCACGTACGGAACGACACGAACTCCGCGCGCTCCGTCTCTATCTCGATCCGACGGAAAGACGGTGGTGGAAAACAGTACACGGAAGAGTTCACCCTTCCGCCGAACGGAGACGTGACCGAGGAGAACGTGTTGAGCAACGGTGATTACCACCTCGCCATCGAAAACGAGAGCACTCGTCTGGAGCGGGACGTCTCCAACGAGTTCTGTCGGGACCCGGCCATCTACGTCGCGATCTACGACGGCGGCGGAATCTCGCTCTCCTCCTCCGAATGTTGGCTCGACTACGTCCGCGCCGACCGATAGCGGAATCCGGAACGAGTTCGCCGGCCCGGCTGAATCCGGTCGTCCCGGTGCGCGAACCCGCTAGTCGTCGCTCGTCGCCTTCCGCTCGCCGTCGACGGGATAGTCCGGCGTCGCGCCGTCGACGGCGTCGGGCAGCCCGAGCTGGTACTCCCGGTCGGGGTCGCGGAGTTCGGTGCGGCCGCGGCGGATGGCCACGTCGTCGTTGAGATGCAGTTCGACCGCTTCGAGCAGAGCCTCCGCCTCCAGGGGCTGACCCCGCACGCGCATCGCCTCGACGCTCGCGTCGTCGGGCACGTCGAACGCGCGCTGGGTGACGATGGGTCCCTGGTCGAGGTCGGTCGTCACGTAGTGGGCGGTGACGCCGGCGACGCGGACGCCGGCCTCCTTCGCCTGGCGGTACGCCTTCGCGCCGGGGAACGCCGGCAGGAGGCTGGGGTGGACGTTGATGATGCGCCCCTCGTAGCGGAAGACGACCTTCGGGCTGAGGATGCGCATGAACCGCGCGAGCACGACGAGGTCGACGTCGTAGTCGTCCAGCAGCGAGAGCAACTGCTGCTCGTCGTGGCTCCCGCTCTCGTCGCCGACGTCGTGGAACGGGACGCCGTGGCGTTCGGCGACCGGCTGGAGGTCGTCGTGGTTGCCGATGACGACGCCGATCTCCGCGTCGAGTTCGCCCTCGGCCTGGGCCGTCAGCAGCTTCTCCAGGCAGTGGGACTCCTTCGTGACCAGCACGGCGACCTGGCGGGCGTCGCGGTCCGCGGGGAACCGCACCCGGACGTCGACCCCGAGGTCGTCGCCGAGCGCCGCCAGTTCGCGCCGGAGGTGGTGTTCGCTCGCGTCCATCCCCGTCGCGTCGACGCGCATCGTCATCCGGAAGAGGTCGTCCCTGACCGCCTGGTCCAGGTCCTCGATGTTGACGCCGTGCTCGAACAGGAGCGTCGTAATCCGGGCGATGAGTCCGGTGTCGTCGTCGCCGACGACGGTTATCTCGGTCAGCTCACGGGCGCTCATCGTACCACTAGCCGCGGTAGGAGGGCAGCCATTGAACGCTTCAATCGAGGTCGTCGGGCAAAAGCGTTCGCACTGGCGCAACACTCGTCGGTGCACTACACGTTCGTGCACAACGACGACGTTCCAAAAGAGCTTTTGAGCATGGACGACCACCTCCAGACGATGACTGCCTACACCGCGACGGTGACCGTCCGGCTCAAATCGGGCGTCCTCGACCCCGAGGCCGAGACGACCCAGCGGGCGCTGGAGCGACTCAGCTTCGAACTGGAGTCGCTCCGCCGGGCCGACGAGTTCGAGATAGACCTCGACGCCGCCGACGCCGAGGCGGCCGGCGAGCGCGCCGAGGAGATGGCCGAACGCCTCCTCGCCAATCCGACCATCCACGACTACGCGGTCGACGTCCGGGAGCGATGACGGTAGCGATACTGCGGTTCGGCGGAAGCAACTGCGACCGCGACGCCGAGCGCGCGCTCTCGCATCTCGACGTCGACGCGGAGATCGTCTGGCACGAGGACGGCCTCCCCGAGGACGTCTCGGGCGTGATGCTGCCCGGCGGGTTCTCCTACGGCGACTACCTCCGCGCGGGCGCCATCGCCGCCAACTCCCCCGCGATGGCCGACGTCCGGGACGCGGTCGCGGACGGCGTCCCGCTGCTCGGCGTCTGCAACGGCGCACAGATCGGCTGCGAGGCCGGCCTGACGCCGGGCGCGTTCACGGTCAACCGGAGCGCCCGCTTCCAGTGCGAGCACGTCTTCCTCCGGGTCGAGAACGCCGACACTCCCTGGACGAGCGCCTACGACGAGGGAGAGGTCGTGGAGGTCCCCATCGCGCACGGCGAGGGCCGGTTCGAGATAACGGACGACGGACTGGCGACGCTGGCAAACGAGGACAGGATACTCTTCCGCTACTGCGACGAAGACGGGCGCGTGACCGACGCCGCCAACCCCAACGGCTCGAAGGGCAACGTCGCGGGCGTGCTCGGCGACACCGAGCACGTCGCGGTGATGATGCCCCACCCGGAGCGCGCGTCGCTCCCGGACATCGGCGGTACCGACGGTCAGGGCGTGTTGCGCGCGTTCGCCTGAAAGGGTCGACGTCGGTCCCGGACTACAGTTCGCCGAGCTTTCGGAGGAGCTGACCCTCGTACTCGCGGTCGCTCCGGACGCCTTTCAGTTCGAGGACGTTGCGCTCCAGCGTGTCACGGGCGACGCTGAACGCCTGCGCCGCGCCGTACCCCTCGCCGGACCCGGCGACTTGTCCGCGGTTCGTCCGGAGGCGAATCTTCGCCTGGATGAGCGGCGTGCCGCGGAGCTTCTCCTTGTGCTCGTGGAACCGGACGTGCGCGTGGCGCACCTGCATGTCCCGGTACTTGCCCGTGATCTCCTCGATGCTCTCGCGGATGTCCTGGCGCGAGATGGTGTCGAGCAGGCTGACGTTCGTTATCTGGACGTCCATGTGCTCTTCCTCGGTGAACGTCAGCGCCCGGAGCACGTCGGTCTTGGTGATGATGCCGCCGACGACCCGGTCGTCGTCCTCCGGCGTGACGACCAGGCCGGCGTAGTCCTTCTCGAACATCTTCCGGACCGCCTCCTCGACCGTGTCCGACAGCGAGATTGTCTCGGCCGGGCTGTTCATGACGTCGTAGACGGGCAGGTCGAGCATCCGGTCGCTGTCGCCCCCGCGGTCGCCCTGGGTCGGCTTGTCCATGTTCCGGGTGACGAAGTCGACCACGTCGTGGGTCGTCACGACGCCCGTGAGGAAGCCGTCGTCGTTGACGACCGGCAGGCGGGAGATGCCGTGTTCGCGCATCAGGTTGATGACCCGGCCGAGCGTCCCGTCCTCCGGGACGCTGATCGGGTCCTCGGTGTATATCTGCTCGACGGTGAGCGCGTCGAGGTTGTCGAGGACGCCTTCGAGAATCATGTCCTCGTCGACGATGCCCCAGAGGGTGTCGTCCTCGAACACGGGGGCGACCTTCGTCCCGCCCTCGACGAGCGAGCGAGCGACGTCCCGGACGTCGTCGTTGCGCCCGATTCTCGGCGCGGGCTTGGTCAGCGTCGCCACCTTCGTGTGGTCCTCGATGTGAGACTGGAGAAGTTGCTTCTGGGTGATGACTCCCTCGTACTCGCCCGCCTCGGTTACGACGATGCCCTTGGGGTTGTGTTCCTCGAACATCGAGCGGGCCTTCCCCAGTCGCTCCTCGCTCTCGATCTCGTAGTAGTCCGTCCTCGCAATGGTAGAGATATCCATCGTCGTTTCTACCATCGCACGCCTCGGTCTTGAACTTTGTCGCAATTCCCTCATTTCTGGATACTTTTCTCGCCTCGGCGCGTACTCCGTGACGTGCTCGTATCTACCGCGGCGTCGACGGCGCTCCCCGACATCGGAGCAGTGTTCGGACCGTACACGTACCTCGCCTCGGAGATAGCGTTCGGGACCGTCGCGCTGGCGCTCCTCCTCCGCGCCGACGCCCTCCGTCGGGCCGGCAAGACCATCCTCGTGCTCTACCCCGTGGCGTACGTCTGGGACTGGTACACCCTCACCATCGGCGTGTTCGCCATCCGGCTCCGGACCGGCGTCGACGTGCTCGGCATCCCGGTCGAGGAACACCTGTTCATGGTCGTGGTCCCCGCGCTCGTCATCGGGCTCCACGAGAATCTCCACGGCCGATAGCCGTCACCTGTCCGCTCCGAATCACTTCTATCGGAAGAGGTCGAAATCGGTCGGTAACCACCGCTTACCGCCGAAAAACGTTCTAATAGGGGTCGTCTACCGATTCCCGTAAGCCCCAGTTTACAACCGGTAAACGGTGAATAACAAAGGCTGGACCCAGTAATGTACGAATCCATGCTGGGTTACGAGCTTGGGGTGGCATAGTAATGAGTACTATCGGCGACTCCTCCGGCACAGACGGCAACGACCGAGGCGAAACAGACGGGGACGAATCAGGGATGGCCGGCCGCGTCCCCGATATCCTCGACTCAGACGCATCGAAAGAACGTGACGACCCTCTCTCGCGAGACATGGTGTTCGACGTCCTGAAGAACCAGCGGCGTCGGTACGCGCTCCACTACCTGAAGCAGATCGACGGAACGGTCCAGTTGAGCGACCTCGCCGAGCAGGTCGCGGCGTGGGAGAACGACACCGCCGTCGACGCGATATCGGCCGCGGAACGCAAGCGAGTCTACACCGCACTCTACCAGTCTCATCTTCCGAAACTCGACGACGCTGGCATCGTCGACTACAATCAGAATCGTGGCATCGTCGAACTCTCGACGGCGGCCGAACAGATCGACCCCTATCTCGAGATGGACGCCCGCGACGACATCACCTGGTGCAGGCGGTACCTCGCGCTGGCCGGGGTCGGTTCCGTCGCCGTCGCGGCGTCGTCGTTCGGAATCCCGCCGTTCGGTGGACTGGCAGACCTCTCCCTCGCCGTTCTCGTCGTCGTCGCCTTCGCACTGGTGGCCATCGCGCACACGGTGGACGCCCGGAACGCGCCGACGACGGGCGAGCAATCTCCCGCTATCGAGGGTGAGTAGCGGTCGGCGCTCCTCTGGACCGGTCCTGTCTTCGATCGTACAGAAAACATTTGTGTCACGTTGGCGTACTCGCGTCATGGCACTCGACCGCGACGCGTTCCGGTCCCCGCTCCTCTTGACCGGCGTCGTCGGCATCGTCGCGTACCTCCTCGGGTATCTCCTCTCGTTCCTCTGGACCGGCGGCGCAGTCTGGGGGGCGCTGGCGGACGTCGAACTCGCGAGCACCGCCGAAATCGGTGACCTCGCTGCGTACCTCGGCACGAACGGCGTCGTCGTTCCCGCCTGGAAGGGCGCGGGCTGGCTGTTCTACAGCGCTCACTTCGTTCCGTTCTCCACGGAGACGGTCGAGGGGTCGGTGAACCTCATCGCCGCGGCCAGGCCGGCGTACGAACTCCTCTATCTCGTGCCGCCGGTCCTCCTCGTCGGAGCGGGCGCGCTGGCGGCCCACGCGTCCGACGGCCGTACCGTCTGGCACTCGGCCTCCGCCGGAGCGCTCGTCTTCCTCGGCTACCTGCCGCTCTCGCTCGCCGGGACGCTGGCGTTCTCCGTCGGCGTCGACGCGACGCTCGTCCACCCGAGGTACTTCCCCGCGGCCGCCGTCGCCGGCGTCGCCTACCCCGTCGTCTTCGGGAGCATCGGCGGCGCACTCGGTCACGAACTTCGCAAGCGACGCGCGACGCGGGAGTCCGGCGTGACCGGATAGCAGTTAGGACGGCGTTCTCGAACGCACGAGTCCTTTGCGAGCGACCGCGGGGAGCGGTAGGCCGGGCGACCGTCCTTCGAGGGACAGCGTACGCCCGGCGAACCGCTCCGTTCCGTTCTCAGGGTCGAACTGTCCTCGGAAGGGATTCACTCCTCACCTTCGTTCGTCGTAGAATCGTGGGTTCGGGCGGGTTCGAACCGCCCTCGCGTCACGGATGTGCGCCTCGCGGGTTGCTCGGCGCAAAATGCAGTGGGTTCGGGCGGGTTCGAACCACCGATCTCGGCCTTGTAAAGGCCGCGTCATGACCAACTAGACCACGAACCCGTACACGGAAGAAACCGCTCGGCAGGAATAACGTTTACTTTCTCCCTCGGCCCCACGCGACGTGACAGGATTTTTAGGACCGGTGAGCGAGCACTCCCGCATGGACGACGCGCTCGCATCGCTGCTGGAGGAAGCGCCGGCCATCACCGTCTTCCTCGTACTCGGAATCGGGCTAGTGGCGCTGTTCACCGGCCAGCCCTGGTGGTGGATGGTGTTCCCCGTCGGGTTCGCCGTCGTGTTGCCCCTGGTGGCCATCCTCAGCGATACGTTCGCGCCGGACGCCGACGCGGCGGACGAGGGCGACAGCGAGGAACGAGACGATACGCAGGACGCGCTCGACGCCCTCCGGAGCCGCTACGCTCGCGGCGAAATCGACGAGGCGGAGTTCGAACGTCGGGTCGAGCGGCTGCTGGAGAACGAGACGGTCGACGACGCCTCGGCGCGACGAGAGCGGGAAACCGGCCGCGAGTGACCGGTTCAGTGACGGCGAAGGGGACGCAAGGTGGGTCGACGCGGACCGTGCTTCGCCCGTCGAGCGGACACCACTCGTTGCCCGGAGAACAGGGGCGATTCGTGAGGACCGTTCGGACGTCGGAGTTCGATACCGTTCGCCTACCATCGTTACCGTCGACCTCCACTGTTGTCGGCCGGTTGTGGATAGGAGTAAGCGGCGGTTACGTCCGCCTGTGACCGCTCAGGACTTCCTTTCAGCGCGGCAATCACCAACGGCTACCGTCGCGTCGGGATAACTTTATCGCGACGGTAGGGTAGCCCTACGAACGACGGACTCGTTTTATCGCTGATTCAGCCTCTGTATAACAATACCGTATACCGGGCTTAGGGGGGATAGGCGATGGTTGACCAAGACCCTGGCCAGAGAACGGACGCATCGACCGAAAACTCATCCGACCACGAACTGACGACGTCACGACGGTCGTTCCTCGCCGCGGGCGGCACGCTCGCTGCGGGGGCCTCGTTTCCGGGCGAGGACAGTTTCCCCGGCGGCCCGGCCGAAAACCGGGGCGACGTTCCCGACGAACCGGACGACGGTTGCGAAGTACGTCGCTTCGACGTGCACGCTATCGACGTCGACATCGTCTACAATCGCTACGGCCTCCACCAGCCGGTCGGCGTGATGTACGCCCTGGAGGAGGACCTCGACGAGATCCGCGACGTATCGGGCAAGGTTCCCTGCGGGAACAACGTCGTCTTCGAGGACGACGAACGCGACGAGGGGTCCTTCTGCGACGACGTTCCAGAGGAGAAGCAGACGGACTGCGACACGCGACTCATCCAGCCGCTCACGCTCCGCGCGAACAAGGGCGACATCATCGAGATCGTGTTCCACAACGACCTCGACCGCCACGCCTCGATGCACCAGACGGCCCTGCCGTACGACGTCGAGGAGAGCGACGGGATGGAAGTGGGGCGGAACCCGGACACGACCGTGCCGCCCGGCGAGTGCATCACTTACCGGTGGTACGCCAGCGAGTTCGGCGGGCACTTCTTCCTCGACGGGGCCAACCCGTCGTACTTCAGCAGCGAGGAAGACCCCCAGGAGGTAAACCTGCTTGCCCGCGGCTTGTTCGGCTCCGTCGTCGTTCACCCCAAGGGGACGACTTGGACCGACCCGTACACAGGCGAAGAAACCCAGGGCCGGATCCAGGCCGACATCCATCATCCGAAAACTGTCTCCCAAGAGGCGAAGGACGTCGGCCTGGAACCCGGCACGAGCTACCGGCAGTTCCTCCTCCACTACCACACCCCGGAAGGAATCAAGACTGCGGACGGGGGTGAACTCACCTACCCGAACAGCGACGAGAAGCAGCCGGTTCACGCCATTAACTATCGGGCCGACCCGACCGGGAATCGCATTCCCGAACTGGACGTCGACGACCCCGATGTCGAAGAACTACGGGAGGCGTTCTACAGCTCGTGGCTCCACGGCGACCCCGGCGGCGGCGACAACGTCTATCCGATGTACGTCGGCGACCCCGTGATGGCAATCCCGGTGGGGGCCTCGGTCGAGGAAAACCACGTCCACCACCTCCACGGTCACCGCTGGAAGGAGACGCCGCCGCTGGGAAGCTCGGACACCATCGACTCCCAGACCATCGGCCTCGGCGCGACGTACGAAGCCCCGCTCACCACCGCGTTCGGAACGCCCGACGCGGCCATCAACGACTTCACCTCGGTCCGCCCGGAGATGACGTTCGAAGAGGCGTTCGAGGTCGGCGCTGGCGGGGCACACGGAGCCACTGGCGACGTCCTGTTCCACTGCCACCTCTTCCCTCACTACGGCGAGGGGATGTGGGGAATGATGCGCGTCCTCGACAAGGAGCGCAAGGGACTGAAGAAGCTCCCTACCAACAACCCGCCGCTCCCCAAGGATAGCAAGATTCCTGGTTACCCCGAGTTCATCCCCGGCGAGTTCGGCGAGGCGCCGCCGTTCCCGCCGTACGGGGCCGCCGGACTCGACGACTTCCGCAACCCAGAGCCCGAAGAGGAGAAGGCGCTCACTCGAAAAGGCGAAATCAAACCCGGCGCGCCGTACTCGGACCCCTGCGATCCAGATATCGAAGAGTATGAGCCGGCATTCGAGGGCGAGAAACGGGAGTACACCATCGTCGCCCTCCCGGCGGACATCGTCTACAACGACGCCGGGGACCACGACCCCAACGGCATCGTCTACGTGCTCGAAGAGCACGCCGACCTGGTGCGAGAGGGGAAGATGAATCCCGAGCCGCTGGTCATCCGCGCGAACGTGGGCGATTGCGTCGAAATCACCCTCAAGAACGAAGTCACCGAGGAGAACATCGCCGCAATCCCCGGGGACAGATTCCCCGAGAACCCGCCCGGCGAGGACGTCGGCGCGGAGAACGTCCCCATCCAGGCGAGCGGGAAGTCCAACCACATCCACTTCGTCTCCTACGACCTGCTCGGGTCCGACTCGCTCGCGACCGGGTTCAACTACCGACAGGACACCCAACCGGACGAACGGATGCACTACCGCTGGTACCCCGACGAGGAGGGGACCATCTTCTTCCACGACCACATCACCGGCATCGAGGACGTGATGCACGGCTCGTTCGCCTCCCTCGTGATCGAACCGCCGAACTCGAAGTGGCTCGACCCTTACAGCGGCGACCCCATCCGGAGCGGGACGCAGGCCATCATCCAGGACCCTAACGGGACCGACTACCGGGAGTTCTGCGTCGCCTACCAGGACTTCGCACAACTCCTCGACCGCGACGGCGAACTCGTCAACCCGCAGAAAGAGCACAACGAGAATTCGGGGGTGATGGCGCTCAACTACCGCAACGAGCCGTACTACCACCGCGACGACGCGGACCCCGCCTACGTCCACTCCTCGTTCGTCCACGGCGACCCCGCGACCCCGGTGTTCGAGGCCTACGAGGACGACCCGGTTCGGTTCCGCCTCTGGCAGGCCGCCTGGGAGGAACAGCACAATTTCCAGATTCACGGCCGGCAGTTCCCGACCGTCGGGGTAGACCAGGAGGACGCCACCACGCAGATTATCGGCACGTCCGAAGCGTTCACGATGGACCTCGACCCGGCGGCGGAGTTCGCCGACAACGGCGACGCCTTCGAGAAACTGGACGAGAATCCGGCCGGCCTTCCCATCACGGACTACATGTACGGGTCGGCGGTGGTCGACGACCTCTGGGACGGCATGTGGGGGCTGTACCGCGAAATCGGCAAGAAGGTGAAACACCTCGAACCACTGCCGGACCGCGGCACGCCGAAGGGCTCCATCTCTCAGAAGGAGTTGAAGAAGATGGGCCACCCCGCGCCGTGGAGCGACTTCGACTGGAGCGAGCGCGGCCAACTGGCCCGACTCCTCTACAGCGACGACGACTGCAAGGCGTTCCCGGCGGACAAGGACGCCCGCCAGAACGACGCCATCGAGGGAAGCCCGCCGCCGACGTCGCCGACGCCGGGGGACCCGTGTCCCGACGACGCCGCTCTCGAACGGTTCGACGTCTCGGCGTTCGACACGGAGATCGAGTACAACGACCACGGCGACCACGACCCGTACGGAATCGCGTACGCGCTCGACGACGACGTCGCCGCCATCAGGAACGGCGACCTGCCGCTCACGCCCCTCACGTTGCGCGTGAACGAGGGTGACTGCATCGAGGTCACCCTGACCAACGACGTCGACTTCGACGCGATAAACGAGGACCACCCTCACCCCGAGATGCAGGGTCCGGACCAGGAGTGGGAGCGATCAGAACGCATCTCACTACATCCCACGCGGGTCCGGTACAACGTGCTCGCGTCGGACGGGACGACCGCCGGGTTCAACTGGGACCAAACGATCGGACCGGGCGAGAGCATCACCTACCGGTGGTACGCCGACGGCGACCTCGGGGCCGCCGTTCTCCACGACCACGCGGACGTCCGGAGCAACCGCCACCACGGCGCCTACGGCCGCCTCGTCATCGGGGAGGAGGGCGTCGAGTATCTCGACCCGACCACGGGCGAGCCCGCGCCGCAGGGGCGCAGCGATTCGGTGATAGCGAAAGTGCCCGACGGCGACGACCGACGCGACTTCGCGCTCGCGTTCGCCGACGGCCAGTTCATAGTCAACGAGGACGACCCCGACGACTGCGTCGTCCCGCCGGGCGACGACTCCGACGAGTTCGACGCCGACGCCCCGTGTAACCAGCTGGGCGACCCGGAGGACCAGGGCTTTCCGGCCATCAATTACCGATCGGAGCCGTTCTCCCGGCGGTTCGACGACGACCCCGACCCCTGGGACGTGTACGACTCGGACACGCACGGCGACCCCGCGACGCCGGTTCCGCGCGCCGTGCTCGGCGATCCGATGGATATCCACGTCCACAAGACGGCCGACAAGGCCGACGGACTCGTGTTCCACCTCGCGGCCCACCAGTGGAACCGCATGGAAGGCGTCGAGCAGTCCAAGGACGTCGGCGTCGACGACCGGACCAGCGTCACTAAGAGCGACCTGGTCAGGCCCAAGGACGGCGCCGGCGGCAAGGCCGAGAGCACCGGCGACTTCATCTACCAGGAGACCAGGGAGAAGTTCAAGCTCGAAGGTGGCGAGTGGGGGTTCCTCCGAGTCGGCGAGAATCAGGACGACTTCTGTGAACCCGTCCAGCCGCTTCCGGACCGCTGTCAGACGCCCGTCGAGGACCGCCCCGGTTGGCAGGTCGCGCGCGGCGACTTCACGGGCGACGGCACGCGAGACGTCCTCATCGGCGTGCCGTGGAGCGAACTCGAGACCACCGAGGCGGGCGCGGCCTACCTGTTCACCGGACCGGTCGCCGACAGAGAGATAACGGACTTGACCGGGGCCGACGTCCGACTCGTCGGTACGCAGGCCGGCGAACGGGCGGGAGAGGCGGTCAGAATCGCCGACTACAACGGCGACGGCACGGCCGACATCGTCGTCGAGTCGCGGTCGACGCGGTACGTGATTCCGCGCTCCCAGCTCGTCCACGGGAAGAAGTCGCTCGCCAACACCGTGCGGCTCGCCGACGCGGCGGTCAAAGAGGAGCTATAGGTCGGCGGTCCCGTCGATTTCCGCCTCACCTCCCGGATGACGACCGGCGGCCGGTCCGGGTCGGTACCCCGGGCGAGCGCTCCGGAACTTCATCGTGGAGGCGTACCGGGAAACCGCCGGTTTTCGATCGGATAGCGATCGTTCGGAAAACGGATGGGCCAACGCGGATTTGAACCGCGAACCTCCCGGTTATCAGCCGAGCGCTCAACCTGATTGAGCTATTGGCCCGCAGTGAGCGCATTCAGTGGTTGCCACTTGCTACTGTTAAGGGTTTCCTTTTTTCTCGTCGCCGTCGTCGAAGTCGACGTCGTAGGCGTCGTCGTCCACCCGATAGGTGTCGTCGTCGCTGGCGTCGCCCGCGCTCCCGGCTCCGCCGGTCCCCGGACCGAACCCGCCGGAGTTACTCCCCGGGCCGCCCAGGTCGCCGGGGTTCGGGAATCCGAAGGTGTAGACGTTGCCCGAGGCGAACCCGCCGGTCTGCTTGTCGACGTAGGGCACGATGATCCACTTCTTGGCGGCGACGCGGAAGACGTATCGCGTCGGCGGGAGCGTGAACAGGAACCCCAGGGCGTCGGTGACGAGGCCGGGGGTGAGCAGGAACGCGCCGGCGACGAGCAGGAATCCGCCGTCGATGATGCGGTCGGTCGGAATCTCGCCCTGCGCGAGTTCCGCCTGCAGTTCGCGGATGGTGTGGCGTCCCTCCGCGCGGACGAGCAGCGTTCCGACGAGCGCGGTCAACACGACGAGCGCGACGGTGACCTCCCAGCCGACCATCCCCGCGACGAACACGAGCAAGAGCCCGTCGACGAGCGGGACGAGCAGCAAGAGCGCCAGCAGCCGTTTCCACATGCCCGGACGTAGTGGTTCCGACTGTAAACGCTTTTCTCCCTGCTCGCGACGGAGAAATCGAGGCGGTCGACCTACAGCAGTTCGGGCAGGCGTTCGGGGAGGTCCTCGCGCTCGACGTGGGCGTCGGCCGCCGGATGGGGGTCGGGACCGCCGTCGAACACGACCTGGACGACGTACATCCCGGCGGCTTTCGCGCCGCGGACGTCGTAGTCGGGGTGGTCGCCGACGTAGACGGCCTCCGAGGGGTCGACGTCGAGGGCGTCGAGCACAGCCGCGAACGCGCGTTCGTCGGGCTTGCCGGCGTCGAGTTCGCCGGTGACGACGGCGACGTCGAAGCTGTCCTCCCAGCCGAGTTCGGCGATCTTCCCGCGCTGGGCGACGACCGGTCCGTTCGTCAGCAGGCCGACGCGATACCGCTCGCGGAGGTCGGCGAGCATCCCGGCCGCGCCCGGCACCGGTTCGAGCGCGTCGAGGATGGCCTCGCGGTACGCGTCGGCGACGTCCTCGGCGGTGACGTCGTCGTCCCCTGAGAGGAGGTCGTCGAATATCGGTTCCCGCGTCTCGCTGACGAGGTGCCGGGAGTGGGCGTCGAGGTAGTCCTCGCGGGCGAGCGCAGGCGCGTCTGCGGCGTCCGTCGCCTCGTCGAGCAGCCGGTCCCGCGGGCGCTCGGTCACGGCGAGTGTCGAGTCGAGGTCGAAGGCGACGGCAGACGGAACCATTCGTCGACTCTTGGAACTGGCGGACCTTTAGGGTACTGAAACCGACGACGCGGGGACCGCGTTCGACAGAGCCATGTCCTCTCACGAAAACCGACCGATATGAACTTCTTCGACCGGCTCGCCGACCGCATCGCGGCGACCGACAGCATCGTCTCGGTGGGGCTGGACGCCGACCGCGACCGGATTCCGGACCACCTCGAAGCGCACGACATGCCCCAGTGGGCGTTCAACCGCCGCATCATCGACGCCACCCACGAGCACGCGGCGGCGTACAAGCCCAACGCGGCGTTCTACGAGCATCCGGACGGCTGGGCCGCGCTGGAAGAGACCGTGGCGTACGCCCACGGAAAGGACGTTCCGGTCGTCCTCGACGCCAAGCGCGCCGACATCGGCAACACGACCCGGAAGTACGCGGAACTGCTGGAGACGGCCGACGCCATCACGGTCAACCCCTACATGGGCCGGGACTCGCTGGAGCCGTTCCTCTCGCGCGAGGAGGCGGGCGTGTTCGTCCTCTGTCGCACCTCCAACTCGGGCGCGGCCGACCTGCAGGAGCTCGAACTCGCGTCCGGCGAGCCACTGTACGAGCGCGTCGCGTCGCTGGCCGACCTCTGGAACGCGAACGACAACGTCGGCCTCGTGGTCGGCGCGACCTCGCCGGACGAACTCGAAGCGATACGCGAGCAGGTGCCCGACCTCCCCTTCCTCGTCCCGGGCGTCGGCGCGCAGGGCGGCGACGCCGAGGCGGCGGCGACGCACGCTCTCGCGGACGGCGCGGGACTGGTCAACTCCTCGCGGGGCATCATCTTCGCCGGAGAGGAGAGCGAGGCCCACAGCGCCTCCGGAAGCCGAGCCGCGGAGTCGCGGGACGCGGGCGAGGAGTTCGCCGCCGCCGCGGGCCAGGCCGCGAAGCGACTCAAACGACAGCTGAACCAGTATCGCTGAGCCGACGGTCGGGCCGAGCGCTCGACGCCCGCACGGGTGTGCGCTCCCTCAGAGCTGGTGCGTGCCGTCGTCGGTGTCCGGCGGCGTCACGTCCTCCGCGCCCGGTCCGGACGGTCGCTCCTTCTCGACGTCGCCGCCTATCTCCGCGACGCACTCGACGCAGAAGCCGCTGTCGCGGCTCCAGTGCTCGTCGCAGACCAGTTTTCCGCACCGGTCGCAGTCGTGCGTCGCCTCGCGCGATTCGCAGATCTGGCACAGGCCACTGACGCTCATGACTCGGCGTTCGACGGCGAGCGGTTTCAGTCTGCGGGTAGGGTCCGGTCCGCCGGTCGGCGCGCGCCGGAGTCGGTGGGACGAATCCGCCGTCGGTGTCGTCTCCCCGACCTGTCCGAGCGTGGCCGCGGTGGCGACCCCACCCGAGGCGTTGCGCTCCCATCGGCAGGTTTAGAACCGTCGTGGACAAGTGGACGATATGAACCGTCCCCGCGTCCGATACCTCGCCGCGGCGTTCGTCGTCCTCGCCGCGGTCCTCGGAATCCAGGCAGCGACGGCCGACCAGGAGGTGAAGGCCGAGACGGTCGCGGAGGGACCGTACGAGGGCCACACGCTCATCAGCGTCCAGAGCTACAAGCTGAACGGTCGGCTCGTCGTGGTGAACACCTCGACGAACGACGTCGTCTGGGAGTACGACCCGCCGAACTCCCGGGTGTTCGACGCCGAACAGCTCGAAAACGGGAACGTACTCGTCGCGGTGACGACGAAGCTCCCGCCCTCGAAGTGCCCCGAGGAGCACCTCCAGGTCGCCTCGAAGCAGTGCATCCAGGCGAAGGTGCTCGAACTCGACTACCCGAGCAAGGAGGTCGTCTGGAACTACTCGTGGTACGACGAGTACATCACCCACCACGAGGTCCACGACGTCGACCGCCTGTCGAACGGCGAGACCGCCATCGTCGACATGGGCAACGACCGCGCGTTCACCGTGAACCAGCAGGGCGAGATAACGTGGGAGTGGCAGGCCGAGAACCACCTCGCCGAGGGCACCGAGTTCCACCGGAAGTACGGCGGTCCGCCGGACCCCGGCGGCGAGAAGGACTGGACCCACATGAACGACATCGACAAGCTGGAGAACGGCAACTTCCAGCTATCGGTCCGGAACTTCGACGTGGTCATCGAGGTGAGCCCGAAGACGAACGAGATAGTCGACGTGGTCGGCCGACCGGGCAACCACACCGTGATGAACGAGCAGCACAACCCCGACCGCCTCGAGGGGTCGAACCACCTGCTCGTCGCCGACAGCCAGAACGACCGCGTGGTCGAGTTGAACGCCACGACGGGCGACGTCGTCTGGAAGTACGGCGGCAAGAGCCTGCTCCACTGGCCGCGGGACGCCGACCGCCTGCCGAACGGCAACACGCTCATCACGGACACGTTCAACAACCGGGTCGTCGAGATAAATCCCGACGGCGAGGTCGTCTGGCGCTACGAGGGCGTGATGATGCCCTACTCGGCAGACCGGATGACGGTGCCCGAGAACTCCACCGACACGGTGCCGGCGACGCAGTTCGACAGTCACTTCCGCGACCCGAACGCCGCGACGGGCATGCTCCAGCAGGCAGAGGCGTACGCGTCGTTCGTCTTCCCGGGGTGGGTCCGCCTGCCAGAACTCGTGACGATGGCCGCCATGGTCGTGGTGGCCCTCTGGCTGCTCGGCGAACTCGCGGTCGGCGCGTACCGCGACTACGCGAGCGAGGAGTAGCCCGGCTCTCGACGGACGACGGGTCGCGGTCGACGTCCGGACGCGGGCGACCGAACGCCGAGACGCCTCACGCGGGCTGGAGCCTGAGTACGCGGTCGTCCTGCGGTGCCGGCGGCCCGCCGCGTCCGTCCTGGTTGCTGGTCGTCACGTAGAGGTGCCCCTCCGGACCGGTGAACGCCGTCCGGAGGCGACCGTAGTCGCCCACCAGCAGGCGCTCCTGCTCGACGACGCTCCGCCCGTCGAGGCCGACCCGGTGGAGGTGGGTGCCCGCGAGCGCGCCGAAGAAGAGGTCGCCCTGCCACTCCTCGATGGGGCCGCGGTAGATGGTCGCGCTGGCCGGGGCGATGGTCGGCGTGTACGTCGCGATGGGGTCGACGTAGTCGTCGCCCTCCACGCCCATCTCCCGCGGCCAGCCGTAGTTGCCGCCGACTTCGAGGACGTTGACCTCGTCGTCGTGGTCCGGCCCGTGCTCGGTCTCGAACAGCGTACCGTCCCGGAACGTCAGCCCCTGCGGATTGCGGTGGCCGTAGGTGAACACCGCGTTCCCGAAGGGGTTGTCCGGATGCGGCGCTCCGTCGAGCGTGAGTCGGAGGACCTTCCCCGCGAGCGACGACTTCTTCTGGGCGAGGTCGCCGTCGCCCGCGTCGCCGGTCGTCACGTACAGCGCGTCGCCGTCGACGGCGAGCCGGCCGCCGTCGTGGATCGACGCGCCGGGAATCCCGTCTAGGACCACGCCGTCCGGCGCGAACCCGTCGTCCACTCGGTGACTGACGACCCGATTGCGCAGTCCGTCGGCGGCCTCGTACGTCTGGTAGGTGAACGCGACGTCCGGGTCCTCGGGATGGAAGACGAGGCCGAGCAGTCCGCCCTCGCCGCGGCTGGCGACGGTGTCGGTGAAGTCCGCGAGCACCTCGGTGGTGTTCTGTCGGATGCGCTGGACGCGCCCCGGACGCTCGGTGAGATAGAGGTCGTCGTCGGGGCCGAACGCCGCCCCCCAGGGGACCTCCAGGTGCATGGCGACCGTCTTGACGCGCACCCCCGGTCCCCGCTCCATCGTCGTGGTCTTCGTCGAACTGCCGGACGTCTCGACGCAACCTGTGAGTCCCGCGAGTCCGAGCGACAGCGACCGGAGGTACGTGCGGCGTCGCATGCTCGTTTGCAGACGCTCCCGGGAGAAAAACGTAGGGATTCGGCCGCGTTCGCGCCTCGCTACCGGGTTCGGTTTCCAGTGACTGGACGTCTCGACCGGGCGTAGACTCGTCCGCCCGGCGACGGTTCCGGGGACCGGTCGGCTACTTCGGCGGCTGGAGGTCGCGCTGGAACTCGTCGAACACGTCGAGGTCGTCGTCGAGTTCGTACTCGATGCGACGGTCCTCCTTCCGGGAGAGGTTGGCGTCCTCCAGCGGGTCGGCCGCGTCCTCCCAGCCCGGTTTCACCTTCACGCTCTTTGCGGGCTGGCCGACCGCGATGTGGTGGGCGGGAACGTCCTTGGGGACGACCGACTTTGCGCCGACGATGGCGTTCTCGCCGACCTTCACGCCCGCGCGAATCATCGAGTCGTAGGTGAGGCGGGCGTCGTCCTCGACGATGGTGTGGTAGTTCTCCACCTCGGTCTGGTCGACGACGTCGTGGTCGTGACTGTAGACGTGGACGCCGTCCGAGATGGACACCCGGTCGCCGATGGTGAGTCGACCGCGGTCGTCGAGGTGGACGTCGTCGTGGACGACGGTGTTGTCGCCGACGGAGATGTTGTGCCCGTAGGTGAACGTGATGCCCTTGAAGAAGCGGCAGCCGTCCCCGCACTCCTCGAAGAGGTGCTTGGCGAGCATCCGGCGGAACCGAAGGGCGAACTCGACGTTGTCGGCCATCGGCGTGGCGTCGAACTGCCGCCAGAGCCACTGGAGGTGTTTCGATTCCCGGAACTTCTCCTCGTCCTTCTCGGCGTAGTACTCGCTCTCCAGCGTGGAGTTGCAGGGGTCGTACCCCTGGAGCCGGACCCGCTCGGCGTTCGAGACCGGCTCGCCGTTCTGCCAGGCCTCGTAGGCCTCTCGGTCGCCGTAGAGGTCGACGAGAACGTCCTCGACCACCGCGCAGGTGTCCTCCTCGCCGGCGAGTCGCTCGTCCACCTCGTCGATGAAGCCGCGCAATCCCGCCTCGGCGGACTCCGGGAGAGTGACGTGTCGCTTTGTCATGATGAGATCACCGTCGGTTCGTTACTAGCGATTGGCTTCCCGACGGCATGGGGGTTTTGGTTCCGGCGGTGAGTGCTGAAACTCCGCCGGCGCGCGACGCTCGGCCGCACGTCGACCGACCCGACTTACGCCAGGAACACGTGCCGCGGTCGGTCGGCGAGCACGTCCCGGCCCCAGTCGACCGTGTCGCTGAACTCGTCGCTCCGGAAGAACTCCATCGCGTCCTCCTTCGAGGCCCACTGGCTGGCGATGAACATGTCGTTCTCGTCCTCGTGGTTGGCCAGCAGTTCGGTGTCGTAGTGGCCGTCCATCTCCTCGAGCAGTCCGCCGACCGTCTCGAACTTCTCGACGAACTCCTCGCGGCGGTCGGGTTCGACCGTGTAGAACATCCCCATCGTGCCGAAGCCGCTCCCCTCTCCGGCGCGCGCGACGATGCCGGGGAGGTCCGAGAGGAAGCCGCCCGCGGTCTCCGCGGCGGACATCGTGTCCCAGATGCTCACGACCGCCGAGCGCTCCTTGCCCTCGTAGACGGCGGTCTTGACGTGCGTGTCGTAGTGTTCGAAGTTCCCCCGCAGTCCCTCGACCTCCTCGTACAGGTCGTCGGCGTCGACCTCGGAGTAGAGGACCATCGCGTACACGTCCTCGCCGTGGGGTCGGCCGGCGTAGATGTCGAGGTCGGACAGTTCGTCGCGGATGCTCTCGGACCGGCTCGCGTCGTCGCTCTCTCCGTGGCCGCCGTGGTGGTCACCGCCGCCGTGGTGGCCGCCTTCGCCGCCGTGACCGCCCTCGCCGTGGTGGGCGTCGCCACTGCCGTGGTGGTGGCCGCCCCCGCCGTGGCCGTGGGCCGCCTCGTCCTCGGGCGTCGGCACCTCGTCGCCGGCCATGAACGCCGGGAGGTCCTCCGGCGGGAACCGCCGACCGAAGTGGAAGGGGCCGAACTCGCCGTAGCGCGAACTCGCCTCGTCGAAGCGCATCTCGTAGAGCAGGTCCTTGATGTGGGTCGGGTCGTTGCTGAACAGGTCGACGCCCCACTCGTAGTCGTCCATGCCGATGGAGCCGGTGATTATCTGGGTCACCTGGCCGGCGTACCCCTTGCCGATTTCGCCGTGGCTGTCCATCATCTCCGCGCGCTCCTCGAAGTCGAGGTCGTACCAGTTGGCGTCCGGCAGGCGGTGTTTGTTCATCGGGTAGAAACAGACGAACTCGCTGTCCGGGATGTCGGGGTAGAGCTTGCTCTCGACGTAGCGCGCCAGCCCCGTGTCCTCGATGTCCTCGGGGTCTTTGACCATCTCCTCGGAGTTGTACCCCCCGACTTCCGTGACGGAGACGTAGGAGTTCGAGCGCTCGGTGAAGTCCGCGAACGTCGTCCGTTCGAACGCCCGCTCGGCGGTGTCGAGGTCGCTCACCTCCGGTCGGAAGTGGACGACGAGGACGTCCGCCTCGTGACCCATGACGGAGAACACGGCCGAGGAGCCGTCCTCGGCGTCGGCGACGTCCTCGTGGGCTCGCAGGAACTCGACGCCGTCGTCGAGCGCGTTCTCGCGGACGCGGTCGGGCGCGTCGCGCCAGGCGTCCCAGTCGACGGTCCGGAAGTCGTGGAGCGAGTACCAGCCCTCGCTGGTCTTCGGCGGTTCTTTCGGCATACGGGGAGGTTAGCAGCGCCCGACCAAGGACCTTTTGAGTCCGTCGCGCCGCCGTGACCGGGGTCCGGACCGGCCGGTCGGCGCGCGTCGGACCCTCGTCGACCTACTCGCCCTCCGCCGTCGGCGGTTCGCCGACGCCGGGCGACTCCTCGTCCGGCCGGTGGAGGTTCTCCTTCTGCCTGTGGACGCGCCGGTACGCTCGCCGGACGAACTGGTCGGCGGTCTCGTACCTGACCCGCGCGCCGACCCGGCCGTCACGGATGGCGTCGACGACGCTCTCGGGCGTGAGTTCGTCCGCGTCGACGCGCGTGTAGGCGCGACCGACCTCCACGGGGTAGTGCGTGTCGCTCCCGCCGACCAGCGGGAGGTCGTGGCGGTCGGCGAGCGCGCGGACCCACTCCTCGGTCCGGGGATGCTTACCGTTCACCTCGATGGCGTCGAACTCCGCGTCGACGTCCCGGACCGTGCTGTTGCGATAGGGGTGGGCGATGATGGCGGCGCAGTCGCGGTCGTGGGCGAGTTCGACCGTCTCGGCCGGCGTCAGCGTCCCCGGTTCGAGTCGGGTCGGCGGGTCCGGTCCGACGACCAGGACGTGGCCCTTCGTCGTCGATATCTCGATGCCGGGAACGGCGGGCACCGCGCCGTCCCGGAACGGGCGATGGTAGTCGTGGTTCGTCACCGCGATGGCGTCGAGACCGCGGTAGTCGGCCACGCGCGCGACCATGCGGAAACCGAGGGGGTCGAACAGTTGGGCTGCCCTCTCGTGACCGTGGAAGAACCGGGAGTGGACGTGTAAATCGATATCGAACACGATTGGATTACGAGGCCGACAGGACTTTGCCTTTTCCGCCGGAACAGGTAGGAGAGATGGACGAGGCCGACACCTCGGGCGATTTCTCCTCGGTCGACGGGACGATAGAAGACGAGCGCGTGCTCGTGCTCAACCCAGTCAGCGGCGACAGCGGCCACAGCGACCAGGTCCGCGAACTCGCCGCCGAACACGGTTTCACCGTCCTCGAAACCGAGCGCGAGGGGGAGGCCGTCGACTTCTCGCGCCGGGCGGCCGAGGGCGGGGCCTCGATGGTCGTGGCGGCGGGCGGGGACGGAACGGTGAACGAGGTCGTTCACGGTCTCAACCTCGCGGACGCGTTCGACTCGGTCACCTTCGGCGTCGTCCCCACCGGAACCGGCAACAACTTCGCCGGCAACGTCGGTATCACGGGCATCGAACACGCCTTCGAGATGCTCGAAGACGGCGAACGCCGCCGCATCGACGTCGGTACCGCCGACGGTCGGACGTTCGTCAACTCCTGCGTCGGCGGCCTGACCGCGGCCGCAAGCGGCGAGACCGACTCCGAGCAGAAGCAGCGTCTCGGCGTGCTCGCCTACGTCGTCGAGACGCTCCGGCTGATGTCCGACTTCGACGGACTGGCCCTCCGTGTCGAGGCGGGCACGAACACGGCGGAGTCGTGGTCCGGCCACGCCCTGTTCGTGCTCGTCGGGAACGGCCGGCGCTTCCCGGCGGAGGGCCGCACCCAGGCGAACATGGAGGACGGCCAGCTGGAGGTGACCATCATCGAGAAGATGCCGGCCAAAAACCTCCTCGGCGAGACCACCGCCCACCGGCTGTTCGGCAGCGAGACCGAGCACGTCACCAGCCTGAAAGCGCCCCGTCTCCACATCGCCGCGGAGGACGACGAACCGGTCCAGTTCAGCCTCGACGGCGAGATGGGTGCCTGGAGGGAGTTGACGCTCGGCGTGCGTTCGCGCGTCCTGGAACTCCCCGTCGGTCCGAAGTACGAACCGGTGCCGGACGGCGACTGACGACGCGCGAACGGGGTGCGCGTCACCCGAACTTGCCGGTGATGTAGTCCTCGACGCGCTGGCTGTTGGGATTCTCGAAGATCTGGTCGGTGTCGCCGTACTCGACGAGTTCGCCGCCGGTGAGGAAGACGGCGGTCTGGTCGCTGATGCGGGCGGCCTGCTGCATGTTGTGGGTGACGACGACGACGGTGTACTCGTCGGCGAGTTCCTCGATGAGTTCCTCGATTTTGGCGGTGGCGATGGGGTCGAGTGCGCTGGCGGGTTCGTCCATCAGGATGACCTCGGGGTCGACCGCCAGACACCGCGCGATGCAGAGCCGCTGTTGCTGACCGCCCGACAGCCCCAGCGCGTTGTCGTCCAGCCGGTCTTCCACCTCCTCCCAGAGCGCGGCGTTCCGAAGCGACCGTTCGACGAGCGCGTCGGCTTCGTCGGCGTTGGCGTTGCCGAGCAGGCGCGCGAGCAGGCCGGTGTCGATGTCGCCGTGCTTGCGCGGACCGTACGTGATGTTGTCCCGGATGGATTTCGGGAAGGGGTTGGGCGACTGGAACACCATCCCCACCCGTTTGCGCAGTTCGACGAGGTTGACGCCGTCCTGGTAGATCTCCTCGCCGTCGATCTCGACCGAGCCGTCGACCTCGGCGGCGTCGATGCGGTCGTTCATCCGGTTGAGACACCGCAGATACGTCGACTTCCCGCAGCCCGACGGCCCGATGAGCGCGGTGACGCTCTCCTCGGGGATGTCCATCGAGACGCCCTTCAGCGCGTGGTCGTCGCCGTAGTGGACGTCCAGGTCCTCGACCGCTATCTTGGGGTCGCCCCGGAACTCGTAGTCCGTCCACGACTCCTGCATCTCCTCCTCGCTCTCGCCGCTGGTCGTCGTCTGCTCGGGCTGTTCGTCTCTCATCTGAGTCTGGGTTTCACTCATTGTCGTAGTTTCCTCCTGAAGTAGATGCGGGTCGTCACGCCGACGACGTAGAACGTTAGCACGACGAGCAGGAGCACGAACGCCGCGCCCCACGCCTGCGTCAGGCTCTCCGTGTTAATGAGCGCGTACACCTTGTAGGGGAGGGCGAGCGCGCTCTGCATCAGCGCTTCGTTCGTCACGAACGGCGGCGCGAGCGAGAACTCGAACGAGCCGAGGACGTTCGGAGCCGGCGCGCGCAGTCCGCCGGCCATCACGAGGATGAGCGGTGCCGTCTCGCCGGCGATGCGGCCGACACCGAGGATGACGCCGGTGATGACGCCGGGCATCGCCGCTGGGAGCACGACGCTCCGGATGGTCTCCCACTGCGAGACGCCCAGCGCCGCGCTCGCGTCGCGGTACTCGTCGGGGACCGTCTTGATGGCCTCCCGACTCGTGATGAGCACGAGCGGCAGTAGCATGAATCCGAGCACGAGTATGCCGGCGACGAGCGACGTGGAGTTGCCGAGTCGGGGGACGAGAAACGCGTAGCCGAACAGGCCGTAGACGATGCTCGGCGTGCTCCAGAGGCCGTTCGTCGCTATCTCGACGACGCGCGTGAATCCGCCCTGTTCGGCGTACTCGGTGAGGAAGACGGCCGCGCCGACGCCGAGCGGCACCGCGAACGCCACGGCGCCCGCGACGACCCAGAACGTCCCCACGACAGCCGCGAAGATGCCGTTGACCTCGTCGGGCGAGAGCGTGTAGCCCGTCATCGTGAACGGCCAGTGGAACCGGATGCCGGGCGCTTCGATGACGACGTACTGGTCGAAGAAGGGCAGGTCGATCCAGAAGACGGGTGCCGTGAACAGTCCGAACTCGATACCGCGGGTCGCCGGTGCCCAGCCCTTGTCGAAGACGAACGAGATGACGAGCAGGAGGACGCCGAGCATCCCTAAAGCGTTGAGGCTGACGAGCATGTACGCACCCGTCTGGCGTCCCTGGGTGCCAAACCCGTCGTAGGCCTTTGCCGCCGACCACGCGGTGACGAGACCGACGAACACGGCGAGGACGGGAATGGCGATGTCGCCGCCGATGCCGACGGCGAACCCCTCGGGCGACCACCGCCACGAGGGCGTGATTACGTCGCCGAGCACGACGACACCGACGAGCAGCGCGAGCGCGGCCGCCGGAACCGTCGACCCGAGATCCTCGCGCGGTAGCACCGTCGCCACCGCCGTCGCGGCACCGCCGACCAGCGCGACCGCGAGCCAGCCGAGAAGGCCGAATCCCAGGGTCTGCGATGCGAAGAGGCCGGCCGCCGCGGTCCCGACGAGGCCGAACAGGCCGCCGGTGACGAGGCCGGCCGAGCGGTCGGGCGACGTGTCGAACAGCCCCGCGTAGGACGCGACGCCGAGCACGCCGACGCCGACGCCGACCATGGCGAAGACGAGGCCGAACAGGTCGAACAGGGCGACGCCGGCCAGTTCGCCCGTCGGGTCCGTCCAGCGAAACAGCGTCGTCAGCCCGAGCATCACGGTGAGGATGCTAACACCGGCGACCGTCGCGCTGATGGCCTCGTTCGTGGACGACTCCTCTGCTGCAACGGCGTCGGTTCCGTAGCTCATTCGTTACCTCCCAGCTTCTGTTCCATCCGCCGCTCGATGACCTGCGAGACGACGCTCAGAACGAGCACGGTGACGAACAGCACGACCCCGGCCGCGAACAGTGCCGACATCTGCATGCTGCTCGCGTTCCCGTACTGGCTCGCGATGAGACCGGTGAGCGTCTCCGTGTTGCCGAACACGTCGTATATCGGGTCCGGAAGCTCCATCGCGTGCCCGATGATGATGGTCGCGGCCATCGTCTCGCCGATGGCGCGGCCGATGCCGAGCAGGACTGCGGCCGAGATGCCGGACATCGACGCAGGGAGCGTGACGCTCTTGACCGTTTGCCAGTCCGTCGCGCCGAGCGCCAGCGACCCGCTCTTCATCGGCGACGGCACGCTGGAGATGGCGTCCTCGGCGACGGAGACGACCGTCGGGAGCGCCATCAGTCCGATGACGCTGCCGACGGCGAAGAGGCTCCCATACGTTGGGAGCGCAAGTTCGTTCATCAGGTAATCGTTGAGGAGCGTGTAGCCGATGAGTCCGTACACGACGGACGGGATTCCGGCGAGCGTCTCCACGCTCGGCTTCAGTATCTCGCGGGCCCACCCCGGTGCCAATTCACTGATGAACAGCGCGCCGGCGACGCCGAGCGGCGCGGCGATGAGCGTGGCGATGAACGTCGTCATCAGCGTCCCCCAGACGGCTGGGACGAGCGAGTAGACGGGGCTCTCCGAACTGGCCGACCACATCGGCTCCTCGGTCCGAAACAGGATGTCCGGTCCCATCAGCTTGAACGCGGGAATCGACTTCGCGACGAGATACAGCGTGATGAGGCCGAGGATGAGTATCGTCGAGACGGTCATCAGGAACGTCAGGAACTTCGCCGTCGCCGCCTGGTCGGCCGCCCAGCCGTAGACGACGACGACGCCGAACGCGACCAGCGGGAACGCCGTGAACCGCGGAGCGACGAGGAACGCCAGCAGCGCAGCGACCACGGCGACCGTCCCGAGTCCCGAGATGGCTCGTCCGGTCCGACCCATCCCCTCGAAGGACCGGCGAATCGACTCTACACCGGCGGTACTCCCCGCCATTACTGTTCGGGGTCGGGGAGCTTGTCGAGTTGGTTCTGCTGGCGTTTCTTCGTGAGTTTGGAGTAGTCTTCGGCCGCGACGAAGTTCTTCTGTCCGTAATCAGATATTATGGACCGGAGGAAGGCGGCCTCCTTCTTCGACGTATCTTTCCACGTGTAGCAGTGGAGGTCACGCGACAGGGGGTAGTTCTTCTCGGCGAGGTTCTTGCCGGGTTCGTACACCTTACCGTCGAAGGACAGCTTGATCGGTTTGACGTCGCCGCTGACGAACGCCAGCGCCATGTACGCGATGGCGTTGTTGGACCGCTCGACGAGCGTCTTGACCTTCTGGTTTTGCCCCTTGCGCACGTCGACACCGGGCATCTTGGCGTTCGGGCCGCTGAGCATGTTCGCCCGGAACGCCGTGTCGGTGCCCGACCCGACGGCACGGCCGACCGCCTGAATCTCCTTGTCCGGGCCGTTGTACGACGGAATCTGCGACCACTTCGTGATTTCGCCCTTGTAGATCTTCCGCACCTGCTCGGCGGTGAGCTTCTTCACGCCCGCCTCGTAAATCGCCTTGCTGACGACGATAGGCTGGGCGTCCACGCCGACGACGTGGTTCTGGAACTTCTTCAGCTTCGACTTGCTCGCGTCCGACAGCTCGTCCTTCACCGGCGCGCTGGCGTTGCCGATGTCAACCTGCCCCTTCATCAGCTTCTCCAGCCCTGTTCCGGAGTGGCTGAGACCGACGGTGACGTTGAACGGCGGACCGTTGTCCTGGGTCTCGAATCCGTACTTGCTCGCCCAGTAGTCGGCGTAGCTCTTCTCAGTGTCGTAGCCGTACTTGCCAGGCTGCCAGTAGTCCTCGTCACCCGCAGGCCGGTTGGCCTTCCAGACGGACGCGGCCTTGCTGACGATGGGATAGACGGTCGAGGAGCCGCCGGCGCTAAGCGACGATACTCCGCCGTTGCCGCTTCCGCCTTCCGTGTTTCCGGAATCGCTGCCGGAGTCCCCACTCTCGCCACCTGCGGGTTTCGGACTGGTGCTGATACAACCAGCGAGCGACGCCGTCGCCGCACCGCTCGCGAGCAGTACCGTACGACGGTCGACAGGGGTTTCTCGCATTACCACCTGCTTGCCGAAGAACGAGTAAATACCCTTCTATTATTTCTATATAGATGTCCATAGACAAACGAAATTCATCGACGGGCGGACGGCACGGAGCCGTCGAACCGGAAAACAAGCGTCCAAGAGTGCGCTACTCTGCGGGAAATTTCCCGGGTACAAACGGGGAAGTATCTTCATATATTCCGGAAATTTTCCCAAGGATCCGCTCGGCCCGCCGAGTATATAGATAGAGTTACTTTTATTGTCGGGGGGTCACCACTCACGACCATGGAAACGCGGAAAGTGCAGGTGACGGGGGGTTCCACGTACACGGTCTCGATTCCGAAATCCTGGGCCAACGAGAACGGTATCGAAGCCGGAAGCAAGGTCGAGTTCCATCCGGAGGGCGATTCGATGCTGCTGTCGCCCGAGTCCGCCAGCGACACCATCGAGGGCACGTTCGACATCACCGGACTGGAAGGGGCGAACCTCACCCGGACCGTCTTCACGCTCTACGTCAGCGGGTTCGACGTCATCAGCCTCGAAACGCCCAGGATCAACGCCGACCAGCGCCGCGTCATCCGCGACGCCACCCAGGGACTCGTCGGCCTGGAGGTCATCGAGGAGACGGGCGACCGGGTCGTGCTCCAGGACCTGCTCGACTCCTCGGAGCTGTCGATTCACAACGCCGTCACCCGCATCCGCCTCGTCGCGCTGACGATGCTGGAGGACGCCCTGACCGCCCTGGTGGAGAACGACGACGAGCTCGCCAACGACGTCATCGAGCGCGACGACGACGTCGACCGCCTGTGGTTCATGGTGGCGCGCGTGTTCCGCTCCGCGCTCCGGAACCCCAGCGCCGCCGCCGACATCGGCGTCCCCCGGGAGACGTGTTTCGACTTCCACTCCAGCGCCCGACAGCTAGAGCGCATCGCCGACCACGCGGCCAAGATCGCCCAGTTGTCGCTCGACCTGGAGGAGATCCCCGAGGAGGTCGCCGACGCGCTCTGGGAACTCCACGACGACTCGACGGAGGTCGTCGACATGGCGATGGACGCGCTGTTCGAGGACGACGGTCCCGAGGCGACCGAACTGGCGAACGACGCCCGCGAGCGCGTGCGGGGCATCGACGAGCACAACCGCCACGTCAGCGACCTCATCCGCGACCTCGACGCCCAGCAATCCCAGCTACTGCGGCTCGTCGTCGACTCCCTGTCCCGGTGTGCCGACTACGGCGGTAACGTCGCCGAGACCGCGATGCAGAAAGCGGCCCCGCGGCCCTGACCTCGCACTTCGCGACCGTCAGGGGAGCCGTCCGCCCGTTATCCTGACGACTCCGAGGACGTGTTCGCTGTCCGCGACCGCGACCGCGACCGACCGTTCGGAGAGCGCGCGCCGCGCCGCGGCGACGCGGTCGTCCAGCACCGCCCAGGGCGGTTCCTCGAACCCCGAGCGACCGCCGGGCGTCGAGGCCAGCACGAGACAGCGGAACGCCTGATTCACCGGCCACGCGTACGGGCGACCGCTCTGGCCGGCGTCGAGCAGGGCGACGTTGCCGCCGGGCCGAACCGCGTCCGCCCACCGGTTCACGGCCGCGCCGGGGTCGTCCAGCATCCCGACGACGAACGTCGCCAGCACGGCGTCGACCCGCTCGCGAGGCTCGAACGCGGCGGCGTCCGCCCGCACGAGGTGGACGTTCCGCCAGCCCTCGCGCTCGACGCGGTCGCGGGCCTGCGCGAGCATCCCCGCCGTGAAGTCGACGCCGACCACCCGGCCGGCGGGCCCGACGCGCTCGCGCAGGTGCGGGAAGTTCGCGCCCGTGCCACAGCCCATCTCGACGACGGTGTCGCCCCGCGAGAGTTCGAGCCGGTCGACCGCGACGTCTCGCAGGCGCGCGAGGCCGGGCGTCGCCGACGCCAGCAGGTCGTATAGCCTCGCCCACCGGCCGTAGAACCGCTGGGCGGCGGTCGTCCCCTGAGACACGCCCGGACCTACGGCGGACGGCTCAAAAAAGGCCGGGGCGCGAGGGACGAATTGATTTCGTCCGAGCCCCTACTGCGACCGTGAGCAACGATTGCACCTACTGCGGCAGCGACGTGACGGCCCACGACCCCGTGTTCGTCGCCGAGGGCGTCGGCGAGGAGCGCCAACCCGTCGGGCGGTTCTGTAACTACGCCTGCCTGACGGCGTACGTCGACGAGGAGGAGCTGACGAGCGGCGCCTGCTGTCGCATCTGATGCGTCGAACGCGTGCGAGCCGCGACGCCTACACCGTCTCCGGGAGCCACCCGCCGTCGACCTTCACGTTCGCGCCGCTGAGGTAGTCGCTGTCCTCCTCCAGGAAGAACCGGACGGCCTGCGAGACGTCGTCGAACGTCGCCGGCCGGCCCCGCGGCAGCTCCTCGGGGAACACGTCGGAGTTCTCGACGACGTAGGGCGAGACGGCGTTGACCGTGATACCGTCCCGGTCCGTGTCGGCGGCGAGCATCCGGGTGAACATCAGCACGCCCGCCTTGGCGACGAAGTACGGCGCGTTCTTCGGTGCGACCAGCCCCTTCTCGGAGCTCGCGTAGCCGACGTTGACGATGCGGCCGAACCCCTGTTCGCGCATCGCCGGCAGCGCGCGCTTCGAGCAGAGGTAGGTGGCGTTGACGTTCCCCTGGATGACGGCGTTCCACCGCTCGAACGACATCTCCTCCCAGTGTTCGGGCGCGAACGGGCCGACGTTGTTCACCAGCACGTCGACGCTCCCCAGGTCGTCCTCGACGGCCGAGAAGAGCGCGTCCACGTCGCCCGGGTCGGTCACGTCGCCCTGCACGACGGCGGCCGCGGTTCCGCGATTACGTGCCGCGTCGGCGACGTCGCGGGCGGCCGCCTCGCTGTTCCGGTAGTGAACCGCCACGTCCGGGCCGCAGTCCGCGAGCGACAGCAGCAGTTCGCGGCCGACGCCCGCGGCGCTGCCGGTGACCAGTGCGACTCGACCGGAGAGGTCCGGTTCTATCATGTCCGGTGGTTCGGACGCCGGGGTAAACTACCTTGGCGACTCGTCCCGCGACCCTCGCTCCTCCGCCCAGAACAGCGTCTCGCCGGGAATCGTCTCGCGCCGAACCGGGACCGCGGGCCGTTCGGCCCCGAGCGTCGTGAACGCGAGGACGGCGTCGTGCCGGCGCGCCACCGCGAGCGCGGGTCGGTGCAGTTCCGGCGGGAGGTTCAGCGCGTACAGCGCGTCGGCGGCCTCGTAGACGTCCGGCGAGGGGTCGGTCACGTCGTCGACGACGAACCGGACGCCCTCGGGCACCTCGCGCGGGACCACGTCGGTCGCGGTGACCGCGACACGGTCTGCGAGCGCCGCGGCTACGTCAGGTCGATTACCTATTCCGACCTCGACGACCCGTCCGAACTCTGCCAGTCGTGCGACGAGAGCGTCTCGGGTGGCGGGCTTCACGGCGGGATGTTTATGGGGTGCCCGGCCATAGACGTTGCCATGCTGATTGACATCGTCCCCGTGGGGGACGTGGCGGGACGGGTCAAGCGAGAGGCCTCTGCCGCACTGCGGTCCGTCTATGACTGCGACGTGACAGTTCACGAACGACAGGAGATTCCGGTCGGTTCGCACGATTCGAACCGCGACCAGTACCGCGCGGAGGACTTCATCGAACTCGCCGGTCGCGTCGGCAACGGCGACAAGAACATCGCCATCACGCCCCGCGACCTGTTCTACCGCCGCCGCAACTACGTCTTCGGCCTCGCCTATCTCGACGGCGCCGGCAGCGTCATCTCGACCTACCGCCTCCAGACCTCCTCCGACGGCGGTATCACGACCAAGTCCGCCGGCGAGGTGTTCTCCGACCGCGTCCGCAAGGAGGTCGTCCACGAGATCGGCCACACCATGGGGCTCGAACACTGCGACAACTCCCGCTGCGTGATGAACTTCTCGCCGACCGTCCGCGAGGTGGACGTGAAGGAGGAGAACCTCTGCGGTTCCTGCCAGCGCCAGGTGCTCTGAGCTCCGGTCGTCCGGCGGTTTCCTTCGATGACGAGAGTAGTATTCGACTCCGTTGAAACCCCCGATTGAGGGTGGAAGTCATGGCGAGAACACGGAGTGCGTATTCAGCACAATTAGATTTATTTCCCGAGTCATCGTTCTGAATCCACTTCGACGGGTTGAATCGAACCCTTGTCCGACGGGCGACGCCCTCAGGGGAACACGAGGACGGTCGCGTGGTCGGTTTCGAGCACGACGACCTCCTCCCCGCTCTCGGCGCGGTACTCCTCCTCGACCGCTATCCAGTCGCCGTCGACGGTGACCTCCTCGCCGTCGGCGTCGAGCGTCACCTCGCCGTGCGTCTCCTTCTGGGCCTTCAGTTCGGCGGGGTCGGCGGCCTCTAACGCGGCGACGACCGCGCCGGCCCTGTCGCGGAACTCCGGCCCGATGGCCGAGTGGTCCGGGTCGACGTCGACCGGGACGAGCTCGACGTTCGGCCGCCCCGCCTCGATGTAGACCGGCGCGTTGACAGTCTCGCTCAGGTCGTACGTGTCGGGGGCCCGCTCCAGGTCGGCGTACAGTTCGATGCGGTCGAGGTCGGCGTTCAGCGCCATCCCCTCGTCGGACTTCCACGCCCGCACCTCGCTCGCGACCTCGGCGATGACCTCGCCGGCCTCCTCGGCCTCCTCGTCGTGCATCTCGACGTCGGGCCAGCGCGCGCGGTGGACGCTCTCCCCGGTGCCGGGGAGGTGGTCGTGTATCTCCTCGGCGAGGAACGGCGAGAACGGCGCGAGCATCCGGACGACGCTGGAGACGCAGGTGTACAGCGCGTGCCGGGCGGCGTCGCGCTCGCCGGGGCGTCCCTCGTAGAGGCGACCCTTCACGAGTTCGAGGTAGTCGTCCGCGAGGTCCTCCCAGACGAACTCCCGGAGGGTCCGGAGCGCGGTGTCGAACCGCTGTTCCTCCATGTCCGCTTCCACCGCGTCGGCGGTCCGGGAGAGTCGCGAGAGTATCCAGCGGTCGGCGTCGCGGTACGCCGGGTCCGACACGTCGGCGGTGTCCTCGTCGAAGTGGTTCGCGGCGAACTGGAAGATGTTCCAGACCTTCGTCAGAAACCGCGAGGCGGACTTGACCTCCTTCCACTGGAACTGGATGTCGCTACCGGGCTGGCCGCCGAGCGCGAGCGACTGCCGGAAGGCGTCGGCACTGTACTCCTCGACGGCCTCGGTCGGCGCGACGACGTTGCCCCGGGACTTGCTCATCTTGTTGCCGTCCGGGCCGAACACCATCCCGTTGACGAGGATGGTGTCCCACGGGTGTTCGTCGGTCAGCGCCGCGACGCGGAGGAGCGTGTAGAACGCCCACGTCCGGATGATGTCGTGGCCCTGCGGGCGGAGCGCGACCGGTTCGAACTCCGCCAGGTCGAGGTCGTCGGGCCACCCGGAGATGTGGAGCGGGGTTATCGAGGAGTCCATCCACGTGTCCATCACGTCCGTCTCGCCGACCCACGCGTCGGCCCCGCACTCGGGACAGTCGCCGACGACGGGGTCGTCCTCCGTCGGGTCGACCGGCAGTTCGTCGACGTCGGCGATGTGCCAGTGGCCGCACTCGTCGCACTCCCACGCGGGGATGGGCGTGGCGAACACGCGCTGGCGGGAGATGACCCAGTCCCAGTCCATCCCCTCGGTCCACTCTTCGAGGCGGGCGGACATGTGGTCGGGAATCCACTCGACCTCCTCCGCCTGCTCCAGAATCTCGTCCTTGTGGACCTCGACGAACCACTGCTCCTTCGAGAGAATCTCGATGGGCGTGTCACAGCGCCAGCAGGCGCCGACCGACTGCTCGGTCTCTTCGGCGTCGTTGAGGTAGCCCTCGTCGTCGAGTTCGTCGGCGATGGCCTCCTTGGCGACGTCGATGGTCAGTCCGGCGAACTCGCCGGCGAGGTCGTTGAGGTGGCCGTCCTCGGTGACGACCGGTCGGAGGTCGAGGTCGTGTTCGGCCCACCAGTCGACGTCCTGCTTGTCGCCGAAGGTGCAGATCATCACCGCGCCGGTCCCGAAGTCTCCGTCGACGTCGTCGTCGCCGATGAGTTCGACCTCCTGGCCGAACAGCGGCACCTCGAACGTCTCGCCGATGCGGTCGGCGTAGCGGTCGTCGTCCGGGTCGACGGCTATCGCGACGCAGGCGGGGAGCAGTTCCGGTCGCGTGGTGGCGATTTCGAGATCTTCGTTCTCGACCCCATCGAAGGTGACGTAGTAGAGCGTCCCCGTGCGGTCCTCGTTCTCGACCTCGGCGTCGGCGATGGCGGTCTGGCACCGCGGACACCAGTTGACGGGGTGTTCGTCGCGGTAGACGTAGTCGTCCATCTCGACGAACGAGCGCTGGGTCTTCGCCCAGTACTCCGGATCCATCGTCCGGTACTCGGCGTCCCAGTCGATGGAGAACCCGAGCGCGTTCATCGTCTCCTTCATCGAGTCGATCTGCTCCTCGGTGTGTTCGACACAGAGGTCGCGGAACTCCTCGCGGGAGACGTCCGTGCGGTGGATGTCGTGGTTCTCCTCGACCTTCACCTCGGTCGGGAGGCCGTGGCAGTCCCAGCCCTGCGGGAAGAGGACGTTCTCGCCCTGCAGGCGGTGGTAGCGGGCCGCGAAGTCGATGTAGCACCACTGGAGTCCGTGGCCGATGTGGAGATTGCCCGTGGGGTACGGCGGCGGCGTGTCGATGACGTAGTCGAGGTCGGCGTCGGGGTCGGGGCTGTGCACGCCCGACTCCTGCCACTCCGTCCGCCACTTCTGCTCGATTCGTTCCGGTTTGTAGTCGTCTGGCACGTCAGTCATATCTGGCTGGTGGTGGAGAGAATCCCGTCGCTGTCGTGTAGTCCGGCGAGAACACGCGCGACGCTTCGCGCTGCTGCGCTAGAGACGTACTACCGACGCAGTCACGCTCATACTTCAACTGAGCGCACCTTCGCTGATAAATGTTCCCGTCCGATGCTCTCCGGGCCGTCGCGTCCGGACCGTCGCCGCTTCCCGACGCCGGTCCGCGGTCGGAGTCGGCGGTACTCCCGTCCCTGGTCGGACGCGACCGTCAGTTCGACCAGACGATGGTGCGCGTGAGCACGAACATCAGCAGCGCGAGCAGCACGTGACCGAGCAACGCCTCCACCCCGGCCACGACCCGCGCCCACTCGCCGATGGGCTGGATGTCGCCGTACCCGAGCGTCGCGAAGGTGATGGTGCTGAAGTACAGGCTCTTGAAGAAGACGAGCGACAGGAAGCCTCCGGGAGTCGTCCCGGGATTCTCGACCTCGTACGTGATGGCGACCCCGCCGGCCGTCTCCTGGATACCGCCGGTCAGCGGGTACAGTACCGCACAGAGGACGACGACCGCCAGGGAGGTCGCGATGACTCGATACGGGCTACTGCCGTACGCCGTCGTCCATCGCCAGCCCTCCTCGGCGATGGCCTTCAGGTACGCCCTCGACTCCCACAGGAGCCGCCGATGCATCTCCTTCTCGCGGTGGTAGTACCGGCGCATCGACCGACTCAACCCGTTCTTCTCGGCGACGCGCTGGAGTTCGCGGTACGTCCAGCGCGCCGCCTCGAACCGCTTGCTGCGGTCGTCCGCGTCGTCGACCGCCGCCAGTTCCGCCTCGTAGACCACCCGATCGCCGAACGACGTCTCCTCGTTGACGCGGGCGTTCGCGAAGACCACGTGGTGGAGTCGACTCCGTCGCAGCGACGCGAACCGGAGGTCGGAGCGGTCGAACTCCGCAGTTTCGAGGTTCGCGTCGCAGAACGTCGCCCACTGCGCGTCCGTCTCGCGAAACCGGCTGCCGCGGAGGTCCGTGCCGGTGAAATCCGCGTTCCGGAGGTTGCAGTCGACGAACCGGGCGTCGACGAACGTCCGTTCCGAGAACCACTCGACGTCGTTCAGGGAGACGCCGCGAAAGACGGCACCGTCGAAGCGACGGCCGGTGGCGGCCGCCAGCGCGTCCGCGGGCTTCTGGGAAACGTCGGCGTGCCAGACGCAGCGGTCGGTCCCGTCCCAGACCGGCCGCCAGCAGCAGACGCCCCCGACGTCGGGCAGCGTGCTCGCCTCGTTCGTGTACCCGCATCGCTCCTCGGGCATAGTGGCAGATTGGTCCCCAGAGGTTTCTTCGTTCTCATCCGTCGATGGCCGCTCGTCGGACGTACCGTCCGGGGCGACGAACGCCGGGCCAGCACCGTTTTCCGGTCGTCTCCCGTTCGTCTCGACGTGACCAGCGTCGACGACGTCGAAGACGACCTCGAACAGGCACGGAACGCCGCGCGGTCGGACGTCGCCGCCGTCCTCGCGGACGTGAAGGAGTCCCTCGCCGCGCTGCCGGACCGCGAGGAGGACCGCGAGTCCGAACTCCGGGAACTCCGCAACCGACTCTCGGAACTCGAACACGACGCGGGTGCGGACGCCGTCGAGAAGATAGAGCAGGCCCGGAACGGCATGCACGTCCTCCAGAAGGACGCCGGCCGCGGGGAACCGGAGGAGACCGACCTGAGCGACGAGGGGTTCGGCGACGCGAGGGAGTAGGCGACGGGGCACAGCGTACTACTTGTTCCGGGCCGACGGCCCGGTCATGGACGAACTGGTCGAACTCACCCGCGACCTCGTCTCGATTCCGAGCCACGAGGACGAGACGGCTGCGGGCGACCGCATCGAGGAGTGGCTTCGCGCCGAGACGGACGCCGACGTGACCCGCGACGACGCCGGCAACGTCGTCGCGCGCCGGGGGACCGACGCCGGGGAGTCGCTGGCGCTCGTCGGCCACCACGACGTGGTCCCGCCGGCCGACGCCCAGACGGCGGACGGCGAGTACGCGGTCGTCGAGCGCGACGGCCGCCTCTACGGCCGCGGCACCGCCGACATGAAGGGTGCGGTGGCGGCCGCGATGCTTTCGTTCCGGGACAGCGAGATACGGGCCTCGTCCGGCGACGCCGCGTCGGAACTCGTCTTCGCCAGCTTCGTCGGCGAGGAGGTCGGCGGCGAGGGCGCTCGCGCGGCCATCGACGCGGGGTTCCGCCCGGACTACGCCGTCGTCGGCGAGGGGTCGACGGGATACTCCGCGCCGGGCGTGACCGACGTCGCCGTCGCGCACAAGGGACGCCGGGGGAGTACCATCACCGCGCGCGGGGAGGCCGCCCACGCCAGCGAACCCGAGGCCGGCGAGAACGCGGTCTACCGCGCCTGCGACGCCGTCGACGTGGTCCGGGAGCGCGAGTTCCCGACGACCGAGGTGCTCGGCGAGGAACTGTCCGGCAGCGTCGCTGTCACGGGAATCGACGGCGGCAGCGCGTGGAACGTCGTCCCGGCCACCTGCGAGGTGACGGTCGACGAGCGCACCGTGCCCGGCGAGCGCGTCGACCTCGAAGCGGTCGAGGAGATAGACGGCGTGGAGTGGACCGTCGACCAGGACCTCCCGCCGATGCGCTGTGACGACGACGCGTTCGCGGAGACGGTGCTCGACGCGGCCCGCGACGCCCAGGCGGCGGCCCCGGAGCTGGTGACGAAACCCCACGCGACCGACGCGGGGTGGCTCTCGGACGCCGGCACGACCTGCGTGGTCTGCGGCGCGGCCGAACCCGGCGAAGCCCACACCGACGAGGAGAGCGTGAGCCTCGACGTGCTCGAGCGGTGCTACGACATCTACCGCGCGACGGCCGAGAGCGCCTGAGAGGTGGGTCGTGAGGTTATCGACGAACGGGCGTCGCGGGAACGCGGCGGGGAGCGAAACCGAAGCGCTCTTGCCCGAACGCGGACTGGTGACGACGGCGAGTAACAGGAATGCTACTGACCGGAACGGTCGTCGCGGACGCGTCGACGGTCATCGAGGACGGAGCCATCGTGGTCGAGGACGAACGCATCGCCGCAGTCGGCGAGCGCGAGGACGTCCTCGACGCCTACCCCGACCGCGAGGTCCGGTCGTACGACCTGCTCGCGCCGGGATTCGTCGGCAGCCACGTCCACTCCGTCCAGAGCCTCGGGCGCGGCATCGCCGACGACACCGAACTGCTCGACTGGCTCTTCGACCACGTCCTCCCGATGGAGGCGAGCCTCGACGGCGAGGCGATGTACGTCGCGGCGCGACTCGGCTACCTGGAGATGATAGAGAGCGGGACGACCACCTGCGTCGACCACCTCTCGGTCCACCACGCCGACCGGGCGTTCGACGCCGCCGTCGAGATGGGCATCCGCGGTCGCCTCGGGAAGGTCCTGATGGACAAGAGCGCGCCCGACGGCCTGCAGGAGGACGTCGACGCCGCCCTCGCGGAGACCGAACGCCTCATCGAGCGCTACCACGGCGCGAACGACGGCCGGATACGGTACGCCGTCACGCCGCGGTTCGCCGTCTCCTGCACCGAGGAGTGTCTGCGGGGCGCGCGCGCCGTCGCCGACGACCACGACGGCGTCCGAATCCACACGCACGCCAGCGAGAACCGCGACGAGGTGGCGACCGTCGAGGACGAGACCGGTCGGCGCAACATCCACTGGCTCGACGAGGTGGGCCTGACCGGCGAGGACGTGGTGCTGGCGCACTGCATCTGGACCGACGAGGGCGAGCGCGAGGTGCTCGCTGAGACCGGCACGCACGTCACTTACTGCCCGTCCTCGAACATGAAGCTCGCGTCCGGCGTCGCGCCGGTGGTCGACTACCTCGACCGCGGCATCAACGTCGCGCTCGGCAACGACGGACCGCCGTGTAACAACACGCTCGACCCGCTGACCGAGATGCGCCAGGCGAGCCTCCTCCAGAAGGTCGAACACCTCGACCCGGAGGCGACGCCGGCCGGGACCATCTTCGAGATGGCGACCGTCAACGGGGCTCGGGCCGCCGGCTTCGACCGCGTCGGCAAACTCCGCGAGGGCTGGCGGGCGGACGTCGTCGGCCTGACGACCGACGAGACGCGCGCGACGCCCCTGTACGACCCGCTCTCGCACCTCGTCTTCTCGGCGCACGGCGACGACGTGCGGTTCACGATGGTCGGCGGCGACGTGCTCCAGGCGGACGGCGAGGTCGTCGTCGCCGACGCCGACGCCATCCGGGAGCGGGCCCGGGAGGTCGCCGACGGCCTGGACGTCGCTCCCGACCAGCCCGGCCGCTGACCCGGGTCAGCGGCCGAGCGCGGTTATCGCGTCGGCGGGCGTTCCGCCGCGCGCCGAACGGCCGGCCGAGTCCTCGGCGACCCAGTCGCCGTCCGGGGTCGGACGGACGGTCGGACACTCGTCGGGGTCGCGGACCGCGTACTCCGGTCGATAGGTGGCGGACATCGAGGACCGATGCGGTCTCGTCTTCCTTAAGTTGTCGCCGCCTACCGTTCGAACAGCCACCGCCTGAACCGGGTCCGCGTCCGCTCTGCGGCGTGTCGGGACGGAAGCCCCGGACGGTATCGGACGGCCGCGTCGTTCGCCTGCACCGGTCGTCTCCGCTCACGGCAGATACTGCCAGTCGAGGGCGTGACGCTGGTCAAAAGCGGAGCTCCTCGTCCGACGCGGTGAACGGCGCGATCGACGCGTTGCGCTGGGCGACCCAGGCGAGCCGCAACACGAACGAAAATAGGATGGCGAGCGGTGCGAATCCGGCAGTGATCGCGACCGGAACGAGCGAGTTCAGCCAGCCCGCGGTGAGCGGCGTCGTCTTCACGCCGCCGTAGACGACGAGCACGACGGCCGTCAGGACCTCTACGGGGACACCGACGTACAGGAGTACTCGGGAGAGAACGGAGAGCTCTTTCTCTATGTAGAGCGTCCGGAAGTACTTCCGTGCGACGTCGATGTCGAGGAGGTTCGTTCGGATCGCCGCGAGCAGGTCTCGCTGGTCGTCGGAAAGCCGGTCGTCGAAATCGGACGCTATCCGATCTATATCGCGGAGCTGGGTCGCGTGATTCGTTCCGAGTGTCGCCTCGATGACGGTGAAGATTCGCGCCGAGTCCGCGTCGAGCGCCCGAGTGACCCTGCTCACGTCCCCGAGCAGCTCGTCGACGAGTTTCTCGACGTGCTCTCGCAGGCGGTCGTCCGTCGTGTCCGCTACCTGCTCGCGGAGTTCTTCGGTCCGGTCGCTGGTCGATTCATGCAGGGAGAGCAGGAATTCACCCGGCTTCACGGGACCTGCGGACCATCCGGCACGCGCCTGGACGTCCTCGCGGTATTCGAGCGCCCCTTCGAGACGCTGGCGTAACTCGCCGGGGGCGCCGAGTTCGCGCGAAAGGACGAGCTGGTTGATGGAGAGCACGACGGTGATGAGCGTGAAGTTCCCGCCGAGTAACGCGCTGAACAGGAAGTACATCGGGCTGGACGGACGACCGGAGAGGACGCCGACGTACGTTAGTACGGCAAAAACGAGGGACACCCCACCGAGCAAGGCACCAGCAACGGTCAGACGGTTACCGGTCACGAGCAACCACGAAGCCATCGACTCGCCGGTCGAACGCCGCGCGGTAGTTCTTCGGACATCGGTCGGTGTCCCCATATTTGACGTCGGCCACTAAGCCGCTCCGGCACCCTCGTTCCGACCCCCGGAGCGAATTCCGGGATGGTCGATATTCCTTTCTACTTCGCTGTGGTAGTATTTCACATGACTACGGCAGACCGCGACGACTCGTGGTTGCGACTCGTCATCGTGATACTCGCCGTCGTTCTGCTCGCGCCGATGCTGATGATGGCGTTCGCGTTCCCGATGATGGGCGGCTGGATGATGGGGCAAGGATACGGAGGGCAAACACCGCTCTGGGGGTGGGGGATGATGCTCGCCTCGCTGCTGGTCGTGCTCGGTCTCGGGTACGTCCTCTATCGCGCGGTCGCCAGGGACGGGTCCGACGGTGACGCCGCGCTCGAAGAACTGCGACTGGCCTACGCCCGCGGCGACATCTCCGAGGAAGAGTTCGAGTCCCGCCGCGAACGCCTCCGGCATGAACGGTAGCGGCGATGCCGTCGCGTTCGGACTCTCGACGGTGTCTGGACCGCATCGACGGCTCTTCGTATCTTCGAGCCCACTCCGTTGCGAAGGGACCGTCGGACCGACGACCAACGGCTCGTTATCGGACGTACTCGACGACGCGTGCCATGCCCGATTCCAGATGGTAGAGGTTGTGGCAGTGGAACAGCCAATCGCCGGGATTGTCCGCCAGGAAGTCGAACGTCACCGTCCCCATGTGACCCGGCACGACGACCGTGTCCTTCATCGCGTCACCGACCCGGAAGAAGTGCCCGTGCAGGTGCATCGGGTGGAGCACCGGACTCCGGTTCGTCATCTGGACCCGTACGTGTTCGCCCTCCCGAACCTGTAATGGGTCGGCGTCCGGATACGATTGCCCGTCGATGAGCCAGCCGTACGACCCGCCCCTCTCGGGCGACAGCGTCAGGTCGAACGTTCGGTCGGGACTCCCGCGGAGCGCCTCCGGAATCCGCTTCGCTCGCAGGTCGCCGTACTGGAGCGTCCGTCCCCACGAGTCGAGACGCGTCGGCGACGTCGACGCGTCGCCGTACCGGAGTACCGCACGAGCCGGCCGTTCACCTCCGTCGAGCGCCCGCCCTTGAATCTCCCACGCGCCCGGGTTCGTCGCTTCGACGACGGCGTCGTACCGCTCCCCGGAACCGAAGACGAACGAGTCGACCGTCACGGGGTCGACGGGACGTCCGTCGGCGTGCGAGACGGTCAACTCGTGACCGGCGACGCCGACGCGGAACGCCGTCGCACTGCTCGCGTTGACGAAGCGCAAGCGGACGCGCTCCCCCTGCTGTACGTCGAAGGTGGCCGGGTCCGCCGGAAGGCGACCGTTCACGAGCAGGCCCGCATACGGCGGGCGTCGGTCGCCCATCATTCCGCCGTTGCCCATCCCACCACCACGTCCTCCGCCACCGGGTCCATCGCCGCCCATTCCACCACCGCCGCCCATTCCACCACCGCCGCCCATTCCACCACCGCCGCCCATGCCGCCGCCACCGTCGTGCGACGAACCGTCGAGCGGTTCCGGCGGTCGGGTCAGGTAGTCGTCGAACAGGAGTGTGTACTCGCGGTCGTACTCGACGTGCGGAGACCGTTCCTCTATCACGAGCGGCGCGTACAGTCCCCGGTCGAGCTGGAGGCCGACGTGGCTGTGGTAGAAGTACGTCCCCGCCGGTTCGGCCCGAAACTTGTACGTGAACGTCTCGTCGGGCTGCACCGGCTGCTGGGTGACGTTCGGCACGCCGTCCATCTGGTTCGGCACGGGCACGCCGTGCCAGTGAATCGTCGTCCCCGCCGAGAGGCGATTCTGCAGGGCGACGCGGACGACGTCGCCCTCGGTGACGCGGAGTTCCTCGCCGGGAAACGCTCCGTCGTACAGCCAGTTTTGCGCCGACGTGTCGGCCGGCGACACCGTATCGGGAGCCGCCGTCAACGTCTTTTGTGTGTCAGCCCGTCCCGAGGCGGTCGTTCGGGGTGAAACGGCACCTCCGTCGTCGGACGGCGGAACGGCACTGGAGGCACAGCCGGCGAGGCTCCCGATTCCGACAGCACCGACTCCTCGGACGAACGCGCGCCGAGACAGACGAGAATTGTGGTCGGTCATCGGTCGTCGTACGCCCCGGTTACAGTTAAAGTGTAGTATTGGGTTCACCGTGAACTACAGCATCGATTAGTCACGACCACGTACCCGAGTCGGGAACAGTGGAACGCTTCATCGCCGTTGCTCTCGATCGTCGTTCCGCCGGAAGCACGCGCACCGATATTTCGCGCCGTAGCCATAACCGCCAAAAACTCGCAGCGAAAACGTTGCGGACGAGATGAGTCTCCAGCAGACGCTTCAGAACGTCCTGACGACCCCGGCGTATCTCGCGACCTGGGTCCTTTTCGTCGTCGCGAGCGAGGCCATCCTGGTGTGGGACCTCTGGCGGAACAACGGCGAGATGAAGAGCCTGATGAAGCTAGTGTGGTTCCTCACGGTGCTGTACTCCGGGCCGTTCGGATTGGCGATCTACTGGTACTCGGGGCGCCAGCAGATCGCCTGCGACTCCTTCTGGCGGAAGGGCTTTCGGTCGGTGGCGCACTGCTACTCGGGATGCGGTGCGGGGGAGGTCACCGGTATCGTTCTGACCGTCGGTATTCTCGCACTCGCAGAACTCTACGTCGTCGCTATCACGTTCGGATTCGCGTACCTGTTCGGCTACGCGCTGACGGTCGGGCCGCTCGTCCAGGAAGGCGAGACGTGGGCGCAGGCCATCGTGGACGCGCTGTACTCCGAGACCGCCTCGATCACCGTGATGGAGATCGTCGCCATCAGCGTCGACCTCTGGCTCGCGGGTGAAGCCACTATGGGTGACGTCCTGTTCTGGTCGTCGCTGTTCTTCTCGCTCTCCCTCGGTCTCATCGCGGCGTATCCGGTCAACCTCGTCCTCATCCACTTCAGCGTCAAGGAGGGAATGATGAATCCGAAGAAGATGGCCACTGACATGGGGACCTGAGGGTCGGCACGGTGCAATCACCCACGCCTCGAAAAGGAAGCGCCGGAAAAAGCGGTCGGTGACCGGGCCAACGTCAGTGAAAGCGTTCTCGAACGGCATTACGATCGACGAAGTGAGCTAGAGAAGATGGAACGACGACGGTTTGTCGACGTTCTCGGACCCGGTGTCTCGGCCCTCTTGCAACCCTCAAGCGATGACAGGTTCCGGCGTCGTGCTGTATGCAGGGCGCGTATCGGTCGGGGACGAGGCAGAAGTCGGTGGAGAGAATAGACGTCTCACCACGACAGGAAGGATCAGAAGAATATACGTCGGAAATTCGGGGATATAATTGCGTTCGTGTTGCTGATTTGCGGACTTTTGACGGGAGTTATTCGGAATTCTGCCACTCCGACCGGAGGAGTCCATAGCAGAGCATGTCGTGATATTCGCCCTGATACCATGCGGCCTCTCGTTGCGTCCCTTCGTGCTCGAATCCCAACGATTCCAGCAGCGCGATCGACGCGTCATTGAAACCGCCGACACACGCGCCCAGACGCCGAAGGTTTCGGTCTGTAAAGGCGTACTCAACTAACCTAGCGGCAGCGTCAGACCCGTATCCCTGTCCGTGGTGTTCGGGGGCAATCCAGTACGCCAATTCCGCAGACCGAGCCCTGGACGTCTCGCTGGGGCCGTAGCGGGATTCCGATAACGAAACGTGACCAACCGGGTCGTCGTCGTGACAGACCAAACAGTGGACGTCCCCTTCGGTGGTAAGGACATCTTCGAAAAACTCCGCGGCCAGGTTGTCGTTCATGGGATTGATATCGAGTGCCGGACGCCAGACGGTAGGATCGTTCATCACTCGTTGGATGAACTCGATATCTTCCCGTTCGACTGGTCGAAGGGTTACTGTGTCGCCCTCCAGAAACACTGGTCCAGGCATACCTGAACGTGAAACGAGTATTATGAGTGTCTTTCGATGTCACAAGCATTAATCGCGTTCAGGTTGGTATCCTCGACCCCGTTGAAACGCTCCGCTCACGAAAAACGCAGATTCACTGACGATTATTTCGTCTCTCACTAGTTGGAGCGACCGGAGGGCGTTCGATGAATACAGCCTCTGTATTCGGCGCGCCAATCTTGCCAGCAGTTTGTCACCACGTCCAGCGAGCGCTGTACACGGGGCGCGTATCCACCACCTCCCGTCACCCGGTTCACTTCAGAATGAACTCGAGGAGTGCGTCGTGATGGCCGATACGTCAAGCCGACACCCGACGCGTTCGATTCCGCGACCGATTCGACCGGTGACGGTCGCCGAGATGATCGATCTTGGGAAATCCTACGGCTTCGCTTCGAAGACTAGACTAGTCGGCGTCTCCGCCGCGCGGCGAAAGCGGGTGAATCCACCCTCGGTGACGACCTCACGGGTCCGTTCCTCTCCCGCTTGTGCACCGAGACCGTAGCCGACGTCCTGGCTGAGCGAATTCGGTGTACAGGCTACCGTCGAGATCGAGTACGCGAGGCGGCCAAACGGGGAGAGGTTGTCTTCGACCCGGTCCTCGGCATAGGGTTCGACGATCATCCACGCCCCGTCGTCGGTGAGCGTCTCGTGGACGTGGGCCGCCACGCCGACAGGATCACCCATATCGTGGAAGCAGTTGAACATCGTGACGAGGTCGTAGTCGGTTCCGCTGTACTCCCTCGCGGTCGCCACCTCGAAGTCGACGCGGTCGGCGACGCCCGCCGCCTCCGCTCGCTCGCGCGCCACCGCAATCGATGCCTCGTGGTAGTCGATACCCACGACCGTCGAGTTGGGGTACGCTTCGGCCATGCGGATCGTCGGTGCGCCGTGCCCACAGCCCACGTCGGCGATTCGACCGCCGGCTTTCAGCGTGGCATCTACCCCGTCGAGTGCAGCGATCCATTCGAGCAGGTAGGCCCCGTAGGACGGTCCGAAGAAGCGTTCAGTGCCGTGGAACACGTCCTCGTCGTGCTCGTGCCAGCCGATGCCCTCACCCGTTCGAAACGCCTCGCGGAGTTCGGGTTCGATCTTGGCCGCCGACGCGACCAGCTGGAACGCGCCCGGCATGAACACCGGGCTTTCCCTGTCGGCTAAAACGTACGCCTGCTCGGGAGAGAGATCGTAACGGTCGGTTTCGGGATCGTAGGTGACGTACCCGCCGGCGGCCTGCGAGCGCAGCCACTCTCGAACGTAGCGTTCTGCGGTATCCGTTTTCTCGGCCACCTCCACTGATGTGAGCGGCCCGGCGTCGTCCAGTACCGCATAGAGACCGAGTTCGTCGCCGATGACGGCCAGTGCGGCGTGGACCGTCGCGCCGAGGTCGACGAGCGACGTTTCCACGAGTTCGGTCAGTTTCTCTTCGTCGATCGGGTCTGCTTCCGCTCGGGTGTCAGTTGTCATGATTCTGTTGCTACACGGTTTTCAGGTGTTCACTTCGGAGTTCTTCGTCCGTGTAGTCCTTCCCGTGGACGTCGTGCACGTGGTCTTTCGTCGATTCGACCGCTGCGCTTTCGTTCTCCGATCGGATAACGACCCGGCAGTCGGCAGCTGCCGCTTCACGGTCGAGTTCGTGTACTCGTACCACTTCTGCCCACCTCCAGATACACCGTCGACTGCCACCGAGATAAACATGATTAAAGATGATATATATTTTGGGATTTCTACCTGACAGTACCCAGTTTCCTCGACGTCCGATATCCGAGTTCGTTCCATCGACCAAGGAATAGAAGAAGCACGACCGCTGCCCAGAAGAGACCGATATCTTGAACGTTGACGTGAGCTCCTTCAGTAGGGCGGTCACCCAGTGAGGTTGTTGATCGTCAGGCCGATGAAGAGCAGAATTACGATCTCGTTAATGATCCACGAGTTCGCGTTCATCCAATCGCGCACTTTCGGGAGGAAGGCTTCTCCCCGATCGCCGAACGCGAGCAAGATAAGTGCTGGAAGCGCCAGAATCAAGAGCGTGACGCCGATGAAGGGAAGAGCATCCGTCAGTGGAGCCTTTCGAGCGGCGAGATACGACGCGACGGAGGCAGACGTGAGGATGTCGGTCGGGAAGAATCCCAGTAAGAGGAAGCCCAGCCGGAACGAGAACCGAGGGTTGGCTGTCGTGAGCGTCCCCATCCACTCTGGCGGCTCTGACTCTTCTCTCGTTCGGTAGACGTGTATCATCGCGGCGAGGAGCAGGACGAGAACGATAACGTAGAGTGTGTCGTTTGGAGTTCTTTGTCCGAGCAGGCCGTCACCAACGAAGTAAACGACAGTCACGACCAGGGAGATCGAGAGTGCGGCACCGAGGACGTACGCGGCGGAATTCCGACGCCAGTTTTCGCTCGTGGCGAGGAAGATGGGACTGAGGATCTGTGGTCCTGCAACCATCACGAACGCCAGTGGAAGAACCTCGAGGAAGCTCATCGCTCGACCACACCACTATTCAGCCAACTAGTAGAAAAGCGGGATGAATCGTTCGACAAATCGTGGCTCCGCCCGGTCAGCCGACCCGGTATTATCGAAACGATATCGGAGTCGTCAGAACGCCAGAGCGAGAATCGAAAACCGATCCTCCAGTCGAACACTCCCGAAATAGTGACTAACCTGACAACACCGCGGATAGGAGCGGAAGTCCGTTCCTGCTGAATCGAACAATTGGCATCCCGGCGATTACTATGAGAGTCGCTGTTAGGTGCGCTAGAGGGATAGCGTCGGCAGTCACGTCGTGCGTATCCGCGATCACCGACTAGTAGTTTCGATTCGCATTCGAAGTTGGTCTGCGAGGAATGAGCGGACGCGACGGGATTTGAACCACGCCCGAGAACCCGCGTTTCACGCAGAACCTCGGTCTGCTGAAAACCCCCCGCTTTCGCTCATTCGTTCCTCACGTCCGTTCGTCACAGAATGAGCGGGCGCGACGGGATTTGAACCCGCGGCATCTTGGTCCGGAACCAAGTGCTCTGTCCGCTGAGCTACGCGCCCTCGCCCACCGATATGCGGTAACGTAGTTTAACAGTTGTGAAAGCGCGGCCCTCCACGGCCCGTCGAGGGCCGCGCGCTCGGTCGGCTCCGACCCGAAAGCGCCACCGCCGCCAACGTGGTAGACCGGGGGACTCCGGCGCCAGCGATAGAAAAGACGACGTCGGGTCGAACGTCGGGGAAACCGCACTGCGGTCAGTCGCGAACGGTCAGGGCGTCTCGTTCGTCTCGATGCTGAGGTCGCCCTGCGGGTAGGCGGTGCAGGTGAGGATGTAACCCTTCTCGACCTCGTCCTCGCTCAGCGTCTCGTTGTTGCTGTGGACAACGTCGTCCGGTTCGCCCTCGGCTATCTTCGCACCGCAGGAGAGACACTGGCCCTGCCGGCAGGAGTAGGGGAGGTCCCAGCCCTCGTCCTCTCCGGCGTCGAGGAGGTTCTCGTTGCTGCCGACCTCGATGGTCTCGCCTTCCTTGACGTACTCGACGTCGAAGTACTCGACTTCGTCCTCCGGAATCGCTTCGGGGTCGAAGCCCTCCTCCTCCTCTTCGCCCTCTTCGCCCTCGAGTTCGCCCTCGGCACCCGCGCCGACGGCGACCGCGCCGCCGCCACCGATGGAGCGGTTCATCGGTTCGGGGAAGTCGGTTTCGGGAACTGTTTCGGCCCGGCGGTTGAGCACCTCCTGGGAGATGTCGTCCGCCGCCCGCCACTCGGTCCCCTTCGTGAAGTGAAGGGCCACCGCGACGAGCGCGAGCAGCAGTCCGAGTCCCAGACCCAGCATGTCCACCATATGTCGGAGCGTACGGAGCGGTGGTTTAACTGCATTGTGATTGACGGGGACGCTCTCCTTCGATGCGACGCGGCCCTCGGCGACGAGGGCGAGTCCGTCGCCGGGCGCGGACGAAAGGCCCTCTCGTCCGGGAGTTCGGTCGTCGACGGCGTCGGGCAAGCCGGAAGCTATAACCTCGCTCGGAGTCGTACTGATTCCCGATGACGCTCCTCGAACTCAACCTCGAAAAACCCGCTCTCGTGGAGGAACGGGTGTACGAAACCGACACGTCCCGAACCGCGACCGAGACGGATGAGTCGTCAGACGGCGGAAGTACGCGCCTTCGCCTGGTGCTCGGACTCGCGCTGGCGGTCGTCGCCGCGCTCGCGGTCCGGAAGCTCCGTTCCGCGCTCGGTTCGGACGACGACCACGACGAACCCACGCCGGAGGTAGACGCCGACGAGAGCGAAACCGCCGACTCCGGGAGGGTGCCCTCGCCGGGCAAGAAGATGGCCGGCGCCCTCGGCGTCGTCGGCACCGTCGTCACCGTCGTCCTCGTCAAGAAAGCGCGGACCGGCTCCGACGACCGGTAACTCTTCTCCGACCGCGTTCGGTCGGCTTCCGACCGCGTTCAGCCGTCCTCGCTCCGCAGTCGCGACCACGCGCCGAGACCGACGCCGACCAGGCCGGCGAGCGCGCCGAATCCGGGCTGGCCGGCCGACGCCGCCGTCGTTCCGTCGGTCGTCCTGTCCCCGTTCGAGGTCGTTTCCGTCGCGTTCGACTGCTGCGGTGCGGACGGTTCGCCGCTGGCGTTCCCGACGAGCGACGGCGGGTCGGATTGCCGACCGGCCCGGTCCGGGAACGTGTAGAGGCCGCCTCTGCCGTCGGCCTCGCGGCCCATGCTGCTGGCGACGAAGAACTCCTCGGTCGCGCGTTTCGCAGTCCAGAACGCGGTCGCCTCCGGGTCTCGCCACCACGCGAGCTCCTCGGGGTTCGTCGGGTCGCTCACGTCGTGAATCTTGACGCCGCCCTGGTACCACGAGGAGTAGAGGCGGTCGCCGACGAGGTCGAAGTTGTGTGCGGTGGTCCAGACGCCGGACGAAGACGACCCGCCGGTGCAGTCGTGACAGCCGCGGTGGGCGACGACGCCGGCGGGGCCGAGGTCCGACGCACCGCGCTCGACGGCGGCGAGGCCGTCGAGTTCGAGGTTCGCCGCGGCTCCGGCGGCGGCGCCGGCACCGAGACCGCCGACGCCCACGCCGCCCGCGCCGCGGTCGTAGGTCGGGTCGGGCGACGTCGGCGGTGCGATGGTCGACAGCTTCCGGGCCTCCTTCGGGTTCGAGACGTCCCAGAGTTCGATGCTGCCGGGACCGCCTTCCCCGTCGTTCGGGTCGGCGTCCCAGGCCTCCTTCCCGACGCCGAGCAGGGTGGCGTCGTCGTTCGGCATCACGTAGTGGTGGTTCCCCGGCCGGCCGACGACCGCAGCGTTGGTCTCGTCCGCGGGGATGTCGGCGAGCACGTCGATGGGGCGGTCGCCGAAGTGCGCGACGTGGCTCGGGTCGGCGGGGTCTTCGACGTCGACGACCCAGGTGCCGGCGTCCCACTGTGCGAGGTAGGCGACGCCGTCCTGCACCCAGAGGTCGTGTAGCGTCCGAATCCAGGCGTTGACCCGCGACCAGTCGGAATCGTAGTCCAGCATCGACCAGCGCCCGACCTCTTCGGGGTCGTCGTCCGACACGTCCACCATCACGAGCGGGTTTCCGTCGCCGTCGTTCGCCGTCAGGTAGGCGACGCCGCCGGTCAGAACGGCGTTGTGGATGGGGAAGTCGGTCTCGTGGAACGCGACCTGCTCCGGGTTCGCGGGGTCTCCCACGTCGTACAGCAGGAAGCCGTGGACGCCAGTGTGGTCGATGGGGTTGGCGGGGCCGACGACGAGCAGACGGTCGCCCTCGACCTTCACGTCCCATATCTGCTCGAGCGGGCCGTGCCGGCGGTCGGCCAGCAGACCCCGGCGCTCCGCGAGCGTCGACGGATTCGCCGGGTCGCTCACGTCGACCGTGGCGAACCCGTCGGTGGCGGCGACGTAGGCCGTCTTTCCGTCGGGTCCGACGACCGCCTCCTTGGCGTTCTCGACGGCGACGCTCCCGAGCGGTTCGTACGGTCGTCTCGCGAAACCCCTGGACGCGAACGCCGTCGCGCCCACGCCCCCCACGGCGGTACGGAGAAACTCTCGCCGGCGCATGCCCAGAGACACGGATGCCAACAGGATAAGTTCGGTGGTGTCAGCGCGAGCACCGTTCCGGGCTGTGCGGTCGCGTCGGGCCGGTCTCCGTCGACGCGAGTAGCCAGCGTTTTACTCGGCGGCGACGAGTCCCGGATATGAAACAGGCGATCGTCGCGCGGGCGGACCTGGGGATGGGCGAGGGAAAACTCGCCGCCCAGGTCGCCCACGCGTCGCTGTCGGCCTACGAGGAGACCGGCAGCAAGGCGCGCAAGCGGTGGAAAGGAGAGGGTCAGAAGAAGGTCGTCCTCCAGGCGAACGGCGAGGACGCCATCTTCTCGCTCGCGGAGAAGGCGCGGGCCGAGGGACTGCCGAACGCGGTCGTCCGCGACGCGGGGCACACGCAACTCGACTCCGGGACGGTGACGGCGCTCGCGGTCGGCCCCGCGGACGACGACCTGGTCGACCGCGTGACCGGCGACCTATCGCTGTACTAACCGTTTCTGCCGGATGGCAAGCTTCTTTGCCGGGCGGGCCATTACAGTCTGGTGTCACTGCTAACAGTTCACAAATGTAGGATATCCAATGAGAGACCAGCTCGCGCGAACCGTCCTCGAGAAGTCTCCCGACCCGGTAGTCGTGGTCGACGACGACGGTCGCGTGACGTACGCCAATCGTGCGGCCGCGACGACGCTCGACAGCGACCCCGACTCGCTCCGGGGAACGACCGCCCCGGACCTGTTCGACGGCTGGCCCGACCCCGACACGCTCGCCCGGAGCGCGCGCGAGGAGGCCTCGCTGCCCCTGACTATACGTCGGAGCGGCGAGCGAGTCACCCTGTCCTGCTCGCTCCACACGTTCGACGACGACGGTTCGTCCGTCGCGGCGTTTCTCGAAGAGCACGGACCGCTGCGGGTCGAGAACGTCGTCGACGCGCTGGACGACGTCTTCTACGTCCTTGACGCCGACCGGAACTTCCGGGAGTGGAACGCCCGATTCGCCGACATCACGGGGTACGGCGACGACGAAATCGCCGAGATGGATCCCCTGGAGTTCGTCCCGCCGGAGGACCGCGACGCCGCCGCGGCCGCCATCGAAACGACGCTGTCGGAGGAGACGGTCGAGACCCTCCGGTCGGCGCTCGTGACGAAGTCGGGCGAGCGAATCCCCTACGAGTTCAACGCCGCGCCGCTCGTCGACGACGGACGCGTCGTCGGACTCGTCGGGACGGGGCGGGACGTCTCCGAACGCCGGAAGGCCAGGCTGGCGCTCCGCGAGAGCGAACGTCGCCGCGCGACGCTGCTGTCGAACCTGCCCGGGATGGTGTACCGGTGTCGGAACGAACCGGGCTGGCCCATGTCGTTCGTGAGCGAGGGCTGTCGCGACCTGACGGGGTACGAGTCCGAACGAATCGAACGCGGCGAGGTGTCGTGGGGGCGAGACGTCGTCCATCCGGACGACCGCGATACGATCTGGGAGGCGGTCCAGGACGCGCTCGCCGACGGCGACCGGTTCGAACTCACCTACCGGATACTGACGGCCGACGGCGAGACGCGGTGGGTGTGGGAGCAGGGCCGCGAGATGGCCGGGGCCGAGACCGGGGAACCGGACCTGGCCGGGTTCATCACGGACGTGACCGAGCAGCGCGAGGCCGAGCGACGGCTCCGCCAGGAGAAAGACCGCTTCCGGTCGCTCGTACAGGGCGTCGACGAGTACGCCATCTTCATGCTCGACCCCGACGGGTACGTCGTCAGCTGGAACGAGGGTGCCGAGCGCATCAAGGGGTACGAGCGCGAGGAGATACTCGACGAGCACTTCTCGACGTTCTACACCGACGATGACGTGGCGGCGAGCGTCCCCGAGGAGAACCTCGCCGACGCCGCCGAACGGGGGAAGGCCGAGGACGAAGGCTGGCGCGTCCGGAAAGACGGGTCGCGGTTCTGGGCGAACGTCGTCATCACCGCGCTACGCGACGACGACGGGCGCCTCCGGGGGTACGCGAAGGTGACCCGGGACATGACCGAGCACCGCGAGCGCGAACGACGGCTCGCCCAGCAGCGCGACGAACTGGCGACGCTGAACCGTATCAACGAACTCGTCCGCCGGGTCATCCGGAGCCTCGTCGCAGCCGCGTCCCGCGAGGAGATAGAGACGGCCGTCTGCGAACGCCTCGCCGATTCGAACCTCTACCGGTTCGCGTGGGTCGGCGAGCGCGACCTGAGCGGCGACGTCACCGTCCGTTCGAAGGCGGGCGACGACGGCGGGTTCCACGAGCTGGTGAGCGACGCGGCCGGCGAAGAGTGGGAACGACCGGCGGTGACGGCGCTCCGGACGGACGAGTGCCAGGTCGTCCAGGACATCCCGAACGAATCGGACCACCCCGACGACCTCGCCGACGCGGCGGGCGAGCGCGGCATCCGTTCCGGCCTCGCAGTTCCGCTGACGTACGGCGCGACGACGTACGGCGTGCTCGTCGTCTACGCGACCCGGACCGACGCGTTCAGCGAACGGGAGGCCGCCGGGTTCGACGTGCTCGGCGAGACCGTCGGCTTCGCCATCAACGCTATCGAACGGGAACGGCTGCTCGCGGCCGACTCCGTGCTCGAACTCGAGTTCCGGGTGTCCGACCCGGACTGGCTGCTGGTCGACCTCTCCGCACGCGGCGACTGCACGCTCGTCCTCGACGGCACGGTTCCGACGTCCGAGGGAGAGATACTGCACTACGTCCGGGTTTCCGGCGTCGACCCGGAACGGGTCGCAGATTTCGCCGAGGACGTTTCGACCGTCACCGACGTCGGAGTGGTGACCGACCGCAACGGCGACGGACTGGTCTCGATCACCGTCTCGACGTCGCTCGTCACGGCCGTGCTCGACGCCGGCGCGAGCGTCCGGTCGGCGCGCGCGCAGGCCGGCGAGGGAAAGCTGGTCGTCGAAGCTCCCCGCGACGTCGACGTGCGGACCCTGGCTGGGTCGCTCGACGACGCCTTCGTCGGCGTGGAGTTGCTCGCCAAGCGCGAGCGCGAGCGCCCCGTCCAGACGGCCGGCGAGTTCCGCGAGGAACTGGCGTCCGGGTTGACCGCGCGCCAGCGCGCGACGCTCCAGGCCGCGTTCCTCGCCGGCTACTTCGACTGGCCGCGCGCCAGCACGGCCGAGGAGGTGGCCGACTCGATGGACATCTCCTCCGCGACGTTTCACCAGCACCTCCGAAAGGCCCAGAGAAAGCTCGCGTCGGCGTTCTTCGACGACTCCGCGAGGTAACTGTCGCCCCGAGAGCAGATACCAAGACACGTAGGTACTCCACTCTTGGTGCTCAACTTCCATCGTCAGAGCGTACTATCGATGAGCAACCGACGAGCCCCCACCCCGGCGTCTCCCCCCGAACCGTCCGTTCGACCGAGCGTGCAACCCTCGGTCGACACGCTGTTCGACGTGCTGTCGAACCCGTATCGCCGGTACGCCCTCGCGCAGCTCGCTCGTCACGGCGGCGAACTGCGCGTCGACGAACTGGTCGAGCGACTGGTCGCCTGGGAGGCCGAGCCAGAGACGCCGGCAGACCCGGACCGCAGTCGCGTCGCGAGCATGCTGTACCACGTCCACCTGCCGAAGCTGGCCGACGTGGGTCTCGTGGAGTACGACCGGGAGGAGGCGACGGTCGCGCCCGGGACGGACGCGGACGTCGCGAAGCCGTTTCTCGACCTCGTCTCCCGGCAGTGAGGCGGGGTGGAGAACGCGAAACCGTCCCGTCCGGAGGGTCGAACTCCCCCGACCGCCGGCGGCGTCGACGGTCGGACGCAGCCTTTAGTTCGCCGGGGCGCGGAGTCGAGGGTGGATGCGCGAGGCACACCCCATCGAGGCCGCGGTCGGCATGGAACACTACGTGAGCGACGCCGACGGCGTCGGCGGTCGCCTCCGCGACGAGGACCGGGACTTCCGGGTGGAGGAACTGGAGCAGTTCGACGCGGAACCGCTGGACGCCGACACTGGGTCGTACCCGCATCTCGTCGTGCGGGCGACGCTCGCCGGCTGGGACACCAACGACTTCGCGCGCCGCCTCTCGGACGCGCTGGGAATCAGCCGCGAGCGCGTCTCGTGGGCCGGAACGAAGGACAAACACGCCGTCACGACGCAACTCTTCTCGCTCCGGTCGGTCGACCCCGACGACCTCCCCGACGTTCGCGGGGCCGAGATGACGCCCGTGGGACGTGCGGGCCGGGCGGTCCAGTTCGGCGACCTCGCCGGCAACGAGTTCGCGGTCGTCGTCCGCGACCCGGAGCGACCGGAGAACGCCGACGCGATAATCGAGGAACTCCGGGCGTTCGCCGGCGGTGACGCCGACGCGGACGACGGGGCGACGACGGTCGGCGTCCCCAACTACTTCGGCCAGCAGCGGTTCGGCAGTCGCCGCCCCGTCACGCACGAGGTCGGTCTCCACGTCGTCCGCGAGGAGTGGGAAGCGGCCGTCATGGCCTACGTCGGCAACCCCTACGAGACCGAACCCGAGGACACCCGGCGCGCTCGTCGCCGGGTTGAGGAGGTCGCTCCCGACTGGGACGCGGCCCTCGACGCGCTCCCGCGGAAACTCGGCTTCGAGCGCGCGATGGTCCACGAACTGGTCGAGAACGGCGGCGACGCGCCGGCCGACTTCCGCGCCGCGCTCGAAGCGCTGCCGACGAACCTCCAGCGCCTGCTCGTCAACGCCGCCCAGTCGTACGCGTTCAACAGGATGCTGAGCGAGCGCCTCCGCCGGGGCCTCCCGTTCGACCGCCCCGTCGAGGGTGACGTGGTCGCGTTCGCCGAGACGGTCGACGGTCTGACGGTTCCCGACGCGGACCGTCGCCAGCGCGTGACCGCCGAGCGCGTCCGCACCGTCGAGCGACACTGCGAGCGCGGCAGGGCGTTCGTCACCGCGCCGCTGGTCGGCACGGAGACGGAACTGGCCGACGGCGAACAGGGCGACGTCGAGCGCGCGGTGCTCGCCGACCTCGACCTCGCGCCCGAGGACTTCGACCTGCCCGGCGAGTTCGACTCGTCCGGCACCCGGCGCGCGATACTCGTCCGGACCGACCTCGAACTCGACCGCGACCCTCTCACCTTCGAGTTCTCGCTCCCGTCGGGGTCGTACGCGACCGTACTCCTGCGGGAGTTCCTGAAGACCGACCCGCTCGACGCCAGTTAGGGAGTCGTTTTCTCCGAATCGTATCGGAGGGCTGCTCGTCCGGGACGTGGCGGCGGTCCGCCGGGAGCCGGACGACCGGAACAGTAACTTTTCCTACACAAATAGGTTTTCGGGAAAGTATACTTTTCGAGCGACGCGACGAGTAGTCGATGGCGACGTCGCGACGGCTCGTCTGGCGGTACTACGCCTTCCGGGTCACGAACTCGGCCGGGTTCTACGTGCCGGTCGCTATCCTCTACCTCCAGGACGAGGGGTTCGGCCTCGACTTCGTCGGACTGGCGTACGCGGTGTTCTCGTTCGCGATGGTCGCCGCCGAGATACCGACCGGCTACCTCGGCGACTGGCTCGGCCGGCGAGCGAGTCTCGCCCTCGGCAGCGCCTGTCGCGCCGTCACGCTGGGGGCGTACCCGTTCGTGGAGTCGCCGCTCGCGTACCTCGGTCTGCACGTCCTCTGGGCGACGGGGTGGGCGTTCCGCTCCGGAACTAGCGACGCGTGGCTGTACGAACTGCTCGCGTCGCGCTTCGACGAGTCGGAGTACGCGCACGTCGAGGGCCGCGGGAGCACGGCGCTGCTCGTGACCTCGGCCGTCACCGCCGTCGCGGGCGGCGTCCTCTACGGCATCGACCCCGCGCTGCCGTTCCTCGCGAACGCGGTCCTGGCCGCACTCGGCCTCCCCATCCTCTACACCTTCCCCGCGGTGGCGAACGACGCGGACGAGGCGTTCACCGTCCGGGAGGCGGTCGAGATGCTCCGGTTGCAGGCGAGTCGCCCGGCGGTTCGCTGGCTCGTCGCGTACGCCGCGCTGTTCCAGGCGCTCTTCTCGGTCACGCGGACGCTCGAACAGCCCGCCCTGGAGGCCGTCGGACTGCCCGTCGCCGGACTCGGCCTGCTGTACGCCGGTTTCAAGGTCGTCTCCGCGAGCGCGGCCTCGGCGGCGGGCTGGTTCGAGGACCACCTGGGCGTCCGCCGGGTGTTCGCGCTGCTCGTCCCCGTCTACGGGCTCGCGTACGCCGGCGTCGCGCTCGCACCGCTGGCCGTGGTACCCGTCCTCTTTCTCAACCGCGGCCTCCGCGTCCTCACCCGTCCGATACGCAACCAGTACCTCAACGACCGGCTGGACGACGTGGGACGGGCGACGGTGCTCTCGGGGGCGTCGATGATGCTCTCGCTCGCCGGCGGGACCGCCAAGCTGGTCGGTGGCTGGGCGGCCGCCCGGACCGGCCCCGTCGGAATCCTCCCCTGGGCGGGCGTCGCGACGGCGTGTGTGGCCGGACTCCTCTGGCTCGCCGTCTCTCCTGTGCGGTCCGACGAGACGACCGTCGACGGCGAGACCGCGGTCGCCTCGGACTGACGCGTACCGACCGTCCGCCGCGTTTAGGAACCTCTTAACTCCCCCGCGCCGCCGGAACCGGAGGCGGCCACGGGGGACGCGGCAGTCGAAATATTGAAACGTCACTGTTTCGTTTCGAAGGAACGATGAGCAGTACAGAGGCGGGTGGGTCGATCACCGAGGGCGGCCTCGTTCGGCCGATGTTCGAACTCGCGTGGCCCATCGTCGTCATCCAGCTCCTCCAGGTGACGTACAACGTCGCCGACACGTTCTGGCTGGGCCGGCTCTCCGCGGACGCGGTCGGCGCGATGAGCCTCGCCTTCCCGCTCATCTTCCTTCTCATCTCCATCGCGGGCGGGTTCACGTCGGCCGGGAGCATCCTCGTCGCCCAGTACACCGGTGCGGACAGCGAGGGGTCCGCCGGGGAGGTGTCCGGCCAGGTCGTGTCGTTCGTGACGATGATGGCCGTCGTCCTCGCCGCGGCCGGGTACGTCCTCACGGAGCCGATGCTCTCGGCCATCCCGAGTCAGGCGGCGACGAGCCAGGACGTCGTCCCGCTCGCCCGCCACTACATGGAGGTGTTCTTCCTCGGACTCCCGTTCCTGTTCGGCTTCTTCGTCTTCAACTCGCTCATGCGCGGCTACGGCAACACCCGGACGCCGATGCGCATCATGGTCGTCAGCGTCGCCATCAACGTCGTGCTCGACCCCCTGCTCATCTTCGGATGGGGGCCGGTAGACGGCATGGGCATCGAGGGGGCGGCGCTGGCGACCATCGCCGCCCGTGCGGTAGCGACCGCGCTCGGGTTCTACGTCCTGTTCCGCACGGACGCCGGGCCGGACGTGCGCCCGGAGTATCTCGTCCCCGACCTGGGTTACATCCGCGACATCGTGCGTCTCGGCACGCCGAGCGCGCTCGAACAGTCGACGAGCGCGCTGGCGATGATAACGCTGACGGCGATGGTCGTCCAGTTCGCGCCGCCCGTGGTGAGCGCGTACGGCCTCGGCAACCGCCTCGCGTCGCTCGTCTTCCTCCCCGCGATGGGGCTGGGGCGGGCGACGAACACGATGGTCGGCCAGAACCTCGGCGCGGAGAAGTCCGACCGCGCCGAGCGGGCGGTCTGGCTCGCCGCCAAGGTCGGGATGGCCGTGATGTTCGCCGTCGCCGTCGTCGCCGCGCTGTTCCCCGAACCCATCGTCGGCGTGTTCATGGCGACCGGCACCGCGAAGGCCGAGGCGACCATCGGGTACGGCAGCGAGTACCTCCGCATCCGCTCGGTGGAGTTCACGTTCATGGCGCTGTTGCAGGTGTTGCTCGGCGCGTACCGCGGCGCGGGCAACACCAAGACGGCCATGGCGTTCTCCATGGTCGCGCTGTGGATCGGCCGGGTGCCGACGGTGTTCTACCTCGCGTTCGTACGCGACATGGGACCGACCGGCATCTGGGTCGGGATGGCGTTCGGCAACGTCCTCGGCGCGACCGCCGCTGCGCTGTGGTTCACCCGGGGAACCTGGAAGGAGGCCGTCATCGACGAACCGACCCCGGCCGTCGCGCCGGACGGAGAGGACTGATTTAGGCGTGGCATAATAAAATGACCCGGGTACGAACGGGCTGGTAATGAGTGCGGTGAACGTTGCGTGGGGAGCCTTCTGCTCCGCTCGCCTCGACGAACGAGAAACCGGAACTGTCCGTTTCAGGGGGTGTGCGTGATGGCCGAAACGAACCTCGACGTCCTGCTCGTCGGCATCGACGCGGGGTGTCTCCCCGTCTTCGACCGGCTCTGTGACGACGAGATACCGAACATCCGTTCTATCTGTGACGACGGCGTCGCCGCGCCGTTGGAGTCCCAGATGCCGCCGTGGACGCCGAGCGCGTGGCCGTCGCTGTACACCGGCGTCAACCCCGGCAAGCACGGCGTCTGCGGGTTCGTCACCTACGAGGGGTACGACTTCCACGTCGTCACGGGGAACGACGTCGAGGAGCACTCCATCTGGTCGCTGCTCGACGACCACGGCGTGACGAGCGTCGTCGTCAACGTGCCCGTCACGCACCCCCCGGAGGAGATAGACGGCGCGGTGCTCCCGGGGTTCATCGGCCCCGAGGACCCGAGCTGTCACCCCGAGGGACTGCTCGACGACGTCCGGGACGCCATCGGCGAGTATCGCGTCTACCCGACCTACTCCCGCGAGGAGTCGGACTACACCGACGCCCAGAAGATGGAGGAGTACACCGACCTCGTCAGGATGCGCGGCGAGGCGTTCCGGTACCTGGCCGACGAGAACGACCCCGAGTTCGGCTTCGTCCAGTTCCAGAAACCGGACACCGTCTTCCACGAGTTCGAGGGCGACTGGAACAAGGTGACGACGGTGTACCAGGAGACCGACCGCCAGATCGGGAAGATACTCGACGAGTGCGACCCCGACACCGTCATGATAGCCAGCGACCACGGCATGGGGCCGTACGACGAGTACGAGTTCCGCGTCAACGAGTTCCTGCGCGACGAGGGGTTCGTGAAAGCCACCCGGGGCGGCAAGGGGATGCCGTCGTGGAACCCCATCCAGGAGGAACTGCGCGAGGGCAAGGAGACGACGACCTGGGAGCCGAACACGGTCGAACGCATGGCGGCGACCGCGGCGAAGTTCGGCTTCACCGCCCACCGCATCCGGACGGCGCTGGAGAAGGTGGGGCTGGCCGACGTCGCGCGCCAGTACGCGCCGAAGAACGTCGCCCGGACCGGCAACGAGCAGGTCGACTTCGAGAACTCGACCGCCTACATGCGCGCCCGGACCGAACTCGGCGTCCGCATCAACTTAGAGGGCCGCGAACCGGAGGGCGTCGTTCCGCCCGAGAAGTACGACGACGTGCGCGAGGCGCTCATCGAACGCCTGAGCGGCGTCCGGACGCCCGACGGCGACCCCGTGTTCGAGGAGGTCGCCCCGCGCGAGAAGTACTTCCACGGCAAGAACGTCGAGAACGCCCCCGACGTGGTTACCATCCCGAACGACATGGGACAGTTCCTGTCCGCGCAACTGCTCGGCGACTACTTCGCACCGCCCAACGAGCCCTGGAACCACAAGCTCGACGGCGTCTTCGCGGCGAAAGGCGAGGGCGTCGACCCCGACGGCATCGAGGAGCGGCCGCATCCGCACCTGTTCGACGTGGCCCCGACGGTCATGTCCGCGCTCGGAATCCCCTACAGCGACCGGATGGACGGCGAGGTCATCCCCGTGGTCGAGGACGCCGGCGCGACGTCGTACCCCGAGCACGACGAGGTGGACGACGCCGCGGTGGAGGACGAGGAGGAGGTCGAGGAACGGCTGGCCGACCTCGGCTACATGCAGTAGCCACCGCCTTTTTCGCTCTCACGCCCCTCTGAACGTCCCATGGGGGAGCCCGACTTACCCGGCAGGGACGCATCGCTCTGGCTGGAGACGACGGAGACGACCGACTTCGACCCGCTGGACGGCGACGTCCAGGTCGACGTGGCGGTCGTCGGCGGCGGAATCGCCGGACTGTCGGCGGCGACCGAACTCCGAGACGCCGGCGAGACCGTGGCGGTCGTCGAGGCCGACCGCATCGTCTCGGGCGTCACCGCCCGGACGACGGCCAAGGTGACCGCCCAGCATGGGCTGATATACGACGACGTCCGCTCCGAGTTCGGCTCCGACCGCGCCCGCCAGTACGCGCAGGCCAACGAGGCCGCCGTCGAGGAGGTCGCGTCGCGGGCCGACGACCTCGACTGCGAGTTCCGCCGGCTGCCGGCCTACACGTACGTCGACGGCGACGACGCTCGGAAGAAGGTACGGCGCGAGGTCGACGCCGCGCGGCGTCTCGGCCTGCCGGCGTCGTTCGTCGAGGACGCGCCGGCCCCGGCGGACGCCGACTGCGCGGTCCGGTTCGACGACCAGGGACAGTTCCACCCGCGGAAGTACCTGCTCGCGCTCGCGGAGGCGATTCCGGGCGAGGGGAGTTACGTCTTCGAGGAGACGCGCGCGACCGGTATCGAGGCGGGCGAGCCGTGCCGGGTGGAGACGAACCGGGGGACGGTGACCGCCGACGACGTGGTCGTCGCCACCCACTTCCCCATCTCCGACCCGGCGGGCTACTTCGCCCGGGCGTACCCGAAGCGGTCGTACGTGCTCGCGGTCCGGACGAGCGGCCCACAGCCGGAGGGCATGTTCTACCGGACGGGCGACTCGTACTTTTCGGTGCGACCGCACGAGACCGGCGACGAGGAGTTCGTCCTGGTCGGCGGCCAGAACCACAAGACCGGACAGGGCGGCAGCACGGCCGAGCGCTACCGCCGACTGGAGCGGGAGGCCCGCGACCACTTCGACGTGGAGTCGGTCGCGTACCGCTGGTCGACCCAGGACTACGTCTCGGCCGACAGCGTTCCGTTCGTCGGTCCCATCGCGCCGTGGCGGTCGCACGTCTACGTCGCGACCGGATTCGGGGGCTGGGGGATGACGAACGGGACCGCTGCGGGGAAACTCCTCGCCGACGAGATAGCGGGAACTGGCAGCGAGTGGGCGGACGCGTTCGACCCGGGGCGGCTACCGCCGCTGGAGAGCGCGGGGGAACTCCTCAAGGAGAACGCGAACGCCGGAAAGCGGTTCGCCGGCGACTGGGCGACGAAGCCCCGACGGAGCGAGGCGTCGCTCGCGCCCGGGGACGCCCACGTCGTCCGCGACGGCGGCGACGTGGTCGCCGAGTACCGCGACGAGGACGGCGACCGCCACCGCGTCTCGGCGGTCTGCACCCACCTGGACTGTCTCGTGGAGTGGAACGACGCCGAGCGAACCTGGGACTGCCCGTGTCACGGTTCGCGGTTCGACGTCGACGGGGGCGTCCTCGACGGCCCGGCGAACCGCGACCTGCCGAAGAAGTGATCGCAGTACCTGCTCACCGCCGCGTCAGCGCCTCGCGCCGCGTGCGAGGGGACGCCGAGGAGCGTGAGGACGCCGGAGAGCGACGCCGCTGACGGAGAACGCCCGCTCTCCGTCGACTAACGGCAGCACGTCGTCGTCCGCCAGCGTCGCCGTGCTCGCGGTACTCGACGGTCGGCGGCGTTCGGCACCGCGTTGGCGATCAGTCGTCGGCGGGCGCGACCGGCCCCGCGAACGCCGCCTCGGCCGTCGCCGTCAGTCGGCTCACGACGGTCCGCCCGTCGCGCTCGCGCTCGACCAGTCCGTCGTCCGCCAGTCGCGACAGGTGGTGTGAGACGGTGCTCGGGTCGCGGTCTAGGTCGTCGGCGAGTTCGCCCACCGAGGCGGCCTCCCGGCGCGCGACGGCGTCGAGCACCGCAGCGGTCGCCGGGTCGGCCAGCGCCGCGGTGAGTTCGACGTCCTCGTCGTCGGGGAAGAACCGCCGCTTGCCCCGGAGTTTCGCGCTCGACACCAGTCCCTCGTCCTCCAGCGTCCGGAGGTGGTGCCGAACCGTCGACAGCGAGACGTCCGTCCCGTCGTCGAGTTGCGAGAGGTAGACGCCGGGCGTGCGCTCGACGCGCTCGTACAGTTCCGCCCGCACCTCGTGGTCCAGCGGGTCGGACTCGTCGCTGCCACCGTACCAGAACGGCGCGAACAGCCGCCGGAACCGCCCGCTCGGCGTCGTCCGGCCGACGCTAGCGGTCCCGACGTCGGCGACCAGCGGGGCCGTCTCGGGGACGTGCACGGCGACGCCCGCGGCGACCGCCGCGCCGACGAGTCCTGCCGTCCGCGCCAGTCCGACGGGCCCCCTCGGTTCGGGGTCCCCAGCGGCGTCGGTCGCGCCCGCCGCCACCGCGGCGTCCCTGCTCCCGGTCGTCTCGCTCCCCGCCGCGTCCGCCCGTCCGGTCGTCGCTCGCGCTCCCCCCGACCCCCGGTCGGTCCCGTCCGCCGCACCGGTGGTTTCGGCCCTCGGTGACCCGTCGCCGGTCGCGCCCGGCGCAGCGCCGGCGCCGTGCCGCCCGTCCCGGTCGCGTCTGCGGCGTCGGCCGTCGCGTCGGTGACCGAACCGACCACGGTCGTCGCGTCGACGGAGTCCGTCGTCGCGTCGGTGGCATCCTCGTCGACGGGTTCGGTGGCGGATTCCGTCGCGTCGGTCGCGTCGACGCTGCTCCCGGGCGTCCCGACGACGGTCGTCACCGTCGCGGTGCTCGCTGCGGTGACGTTCGTCGCGTTCGAGGTGACGGTGGCGTCCGGCGCGGTCGTGACCGTCGCGTTCGGGCTATCCGTCGTGGCGGTCGCGTCCGGACCGGTCGACGCGAGCGTTCCGTTCGCCGGGTCGCCCGGCGCGCTCCCCGCGGACAACGCCGTCGCGAAGCCGGGGAGACACAGAAGTACGGCGAGCAGTATCGCGCCGGGACGGTTGTAGGGTCGGTCCATCCTCTCGTTCGTCGTTAGCTAACACGACGACTCGCGAACACTTAGAGCTGTTTGCCATAACATCAACCGGCCAACGAAGTTGTACGTTTTGACGGTTCTGCCACAATTCATTTACTTTCCATTAACTTTCCGTGGTACATGGGAACGAACTTCCCGGACGACGAAGAGAACCACCCGCTGACCCGTCGCTCGTTTCTCGCGGCCAGTAGCGCGCTCGCCGGCGCCGGCGCACTCGGCGTTGGTGCGCACGGCGTCAGCGCAGCGAGCGACGCCGGAGCGAGCGACGAGTTCCTGAACTGGCGCGCCCGAGAGGCGAGCAACGTCTGGAAGCGGGGCTATCGCGGGCGACAGGACCGGACCGTCGGTCTGACAGACAGCGGCCTCGACGCGCGTCACCCCGGCGTCGGTCCGTGGAACGGCGTCCAGGCGTTCGTCGAGGATGGCGAGGTGAAGCTGACGAAGCCGGACCAGAACGACGTCGAGCGCGAGCGAACCGGCGACGCCGAGTCGTTCTCCGGCACGGTCGGTCCCGGCACCTTCGCCACCGGCGAGGAGACGTACCACGAGTTCACCGCCCCGAGCGGCGTGGCGGAACTCGACGCGGAACTGTCGTGGTCGCCGAACGTCGACGCCACCAACGACCTGGAGTTCCGCCTCGACGAGAAGGTCGCCGACGGCTGGCAGACGGTCACTCGCGCGGCCACGGCGAGCATGCCCGAGACGATGTCCGCGCCCGTCGAGGCCGGCACGACCTACCGGTTCGTCGTCGAAGTGTACGTCAACACCACCACGACGTACGAGATATCGGGGACGTACTACGAGATGTCCGGAACGGTGGAGACGTACGACCCGAGCGTCGTGTTCGACTTCGTCGGCGGGGAGACGACGCCCGACACGCCGAAGGCGGTCGGCTGGTACGACCCGGGGTCGCGCTACGGCTACCACGAGCGACCGCGCGACCCGAACGGCCACGGCACCCACTGCTCGTCCATCATGGGCGACAGCGGTCGCGCGACCGCCATCGACCCCGACCGCGTTCGGGAGGACGAACCGCGGACCGCCCTCTCGGCCGTGACCGGGAACGTGCTCGCCTACGAGGTCGAGGCCGAGCAGGGCGAGGGCGTCTACGGGTCGGCGTACGGCGACCTCATCGACCTGCGCATCGAGGGTCCGGACGGGGAGACGCGCGACACCTCCGCGACGACCAGCGACGTGAGCACGCTCGACAACAACGTCGTCGAAGCGCCCGCCGACCGGTCCGGAACGTACACCGTCTACGTCCAGACCGCCGAGGGGGAGACGGCGACGGCGGCCTACGTAGAGACGGTGAGCGTCGGTGCGTTCGTCGACCCCGACGCGACGGTCGGCGGCCGGACCGCCGACGGCGACCAGGCGCTGCACACCGGCGTCGCGCCGGACCAGAGCCTCGTCTGCTTCCAGGGGCTCTCCGCGCCGACCGAGGACCTCGCGGACCAGGCCGACCAGTTCTCGGACGTGTTTAACCTCCGCGCGGTCAACATGTCGTGGGGGTACGCCGGCGGCCTGCCGCTCGGCGCGGCGGCCGGGACGCTCGACACCATCCCGAACGCCGTCAAGGACATCGCCGAGGCCGGGGTGCTGACGCTCGCCGCGGCGGGCAACGCGGCGACGCCCGTCAACGGTAACGGGTCGCCCGCCGTCGCCGACGAGTGCGTCTCCGTGGTCGCCACCGGCCCGCTCGACGGCATCTCGGCGTACTCCAGCGGCGGCGTCGCCGGGGTCGACGAGGACGCCGACTTCACGTCGCCCGAACCGGACGACGCCTATATGAAACCCGACGTGACCGCGCCGGGCGGGTACGTCACCGACCTCGTCGACGCGGCGAAGACGGGACTCGCCGACGCGCCCGAGAGCGAGCAGGACCCCATCCGGGACTACACCGGCAAGGCCGGCACCTCGATGGCGACGCCGTTCACGACGGGCGCGACCGGACTCGTGGCGCAGGCGATGGAGGAGGACGCTCCGGACCCGCTCTCGCTGCCCGCTCCCGACGACACGACGTTCGACGACGTGATGGCGCTGAAGCAGGTGCTGCTGGCCACCGCCACCGAGACGGCGTTCACGGCCGCGCCGTACCACCGCGTCAAGGCCCCCGAGTACGACTTCGGCGGGCGCGACCCGTGGGAGGGGTACGGACGACTCAACCCCGGCCCGGCCGTCGACGCCGTCACGCGCGAGATGACCGAGGGCACCATCTCGGACGTCTTCGGCCTGAACGTCCCCGACGACGAGCGTGCCGTCGCCGGATTCGTCCGCTGCGGTCGGGGCGCGTTCGACGTGAGCGTCGACTTCTCGCACTACTCCGGCGGGAACGCCGGCGCGACCAAGGGCGACCCGCACGTCGACCTGTTCGTCTACGACGCCGAGAACCCCGCCCAGCACGGCGAACCGAACGTCGTCGCCCGGGACGCCGGCCCCCAGGGCTCCCCGTCGGTGTCGGTGACGACCGACGAGTCGAAGTACTTCTTCGTCGTCGCGAAACTCGTCGACGTCCCCGGAGCCGTCAACGGCGACGACGTGCAGGCCCACGTCGACCTCTCGTTCGACGTGACGCGGGACTTCGTCGTCTCCGGCACGCGAACCGACGACGGTTCGGTGTTCACCGGCGGCCAGACCGACCAGATAGACCTCGACGTCACGGCCAACGAGACCGTCCAGATCCGCGACGTCGTGCCGGAGGAGTGGGGCGTCGAGACCGACTACGGCGACGTGGCGCGGGTCGAACACGACCCGGACCGCGGCGTGAAGTACGTCTACTTCTCGCCCGGCGCGAGCGACGACCTCTCGGTCACCTACTTCGCCGACGCCCCGGCCGAGGCCGCCCAGAGCAACCGGTACACGTTCGGGCCGGTCCAGGCACGGCCCGACGGTTCCGGCACGTGGTACGACGTGAGCGGCACGAGCGACGCGAACACGGTCGTCGCCCAGAGCACGTAGCGACCCCGAACTACCGTCCGACTCGCCGTGTCCGACTTCCGGGAGATTCCAACGCCCGCCGAAGCGAACTCGTTCAGCAGACGAACGGTGCCGGAGACGACCGGCGAAGCCCCGCTGCTCCGCGACGTCGAACGGCCGGTCGGCGGACGACGCTTCCACGCTCCGCTCGGCGACGGAGCGGTCGTCGGACCACGCGGCAAAAAAGTCCCGAACTCACTCGCGGCAGTCGGGACAGCGTCCGTCCTCGACGTAGACGCCGAGCACCTGACTGCCACAGCTGCTACACTGCTCTACCACTTCGTCGGCTTCGGAATCGCTCACGGCAATCGGGCGCCCGTACGAGAGACTAAATAATAGCTGTGTCGCTCTGGAGCGCAACGGTCGACGAGGCTCGTCGCCGACCGTCCCGAGGGTACTGGTCTCCGAACGCACCGCGGCGTCGTCGACGTCGACGAATCCGGCCCGGCGCCCCACGGGGTGTCGTCGGCGTGGACGTCCCCGGCGGTCGGTTCGGTTACAGCGGCGTCTGCATCGTCGGCTCTAGCACGTCGTACGGACCGAGTTCCTCGTCGGTCTCCCAGTTCTGCGTTCCGGGCGTCTCGTGTTCGAGTTCCAGCACGGTCACCCCTTTCCCGATGTCGCTGCCGACGGTGTAGTGTCTCGGTCCGTCCGTCGGCAGGACCCGTGCCCCCCAGTAGGCGGTGCCGTCTGGCGCAAACGCCGCGAGTTCTTGGGGGTCCGTCGGGTCGTCGATGTCGTACGCCCGCACGCCTCCCTGGTAGAAGCTGGCGAACAGCTTCGAGTCGGTCACGTCGAAGTTGTGGCTCGTCAACAGCGCATCGTCGGGCTGTTCGGGCGCCGGGACGTAGGCGACGTGGTCCTCGTAGGGGTTCGACGGCGTCGACGACGCCGAGACGTCGCTCGTGTCGAAGACGCGGATGCCACCGTGGTCGCCCGGGACGACCGTGTCCTCGAACGGACCGGGGAACGTCTCGGCACCGACGAAGGTGTAGTCCCCCGAGGGCGTCGGCTGGACGTAGTGTGCGTTGGTCTCGTGTCCGCCGAGGTAGCGCCGGTACCGTTCGGCGGTGTCCGCCGGCTTTTCGCCGGCGTCGTCGGCCGCGCCGAAGTGGGCGACAGCCGTCGGGTCGGTCGGGTCCGAGACGTCGGCGACCACGACGCCCGCGTCCCAGAAGCACATGTACGCGAGGTCGTTCTGGACCCAGATGTCGTGGATGGGATTGACGCCCGCCTCCGCCATGTCCTCGTGGGCGTCCCGGAGCATCCACGCGCCGCCGGAGCCGCGCTCGTCGCCCTCCAGACTGACGGGATTCGTCGGGTCGGAGACGTCCACGACGACCATCCGCGAGTGCGCGAAGTCGTCGTTGATGCAGAGGTACGCGTAGTCGCCGTCGATGAAGAGATTGTGGACGCCGCTGGCGGCCTCGTAGAACGAGACCCTCGTCGGCGTCGTCGGGTCGCTCACGTCGAAGAACGTGACGCCACCGGGGTCGCCGTCGTTGGCGAGGCCGGCGACGTCGCCGTCGACCTTCGCGTCCACGTTGTCGGTGCCCTCGCCGGTAGCGGTCCCCGCGAGCAGCGGCGTTGACGGGTCGCTGAGGTCGACCGTGGCGATGCTCGCCGACTGGGCGGTGTACGCGTAGTCGCCCTGGACGTCTACCTCCTGTATCCCCGGGTCGAGCGCCTCGCCGACGAGTTCGTAGCGCCACTCCGAGGCCGATGCTGCACCGGCAGGGAGTGCGGTGGTTCCGAGTACTGTTCCCGTCGCTTTGAGAAAGCTGCGTCTGTCGAAAGTCATGGTCGTGGTGAGTTCGGTCGTTCGTCGAGCGGTTCCCCGACCGCGTCGCTCACGTCGTCGCGATGCGTGTCTGCCGGCCCCGCGAGCGCGGGTCCGTCGGCCGCCGAGCGCCGCGAGCACTGTGCGCCTCGTCGCGTCCGTCGGCGTGGTGAGGTCGTTCGTCACGTGTTCGTGGCGTTAGGTGCGTCGTTCGCGCTGGTCGCGTCCGTGAGACGTTCGCCTGGCCGTCACCGCGCTCAGTCGTCGACCAGTTTCACGGTGCCGAAGGTGCCCCAGTCGTCCGACTCGGCCCGCCGGACGGCGTCGTAGGCGTCGACGAAGCCGGCACCCATGCTCTCGACGGTGTAGCCGTCGTGGACGTCTTCGGCCTCCGTCTCGACGGTGTTCAGCACGTCTATCGGGTCGGGGTACTCACCGTGATTCTGGTAGTAGGCGTCGACGAGCAGCGTGGCGGCACCGGCCGTCACGGGGCAGGACATGCTCGTCCCGCTGATGCGGCCGTACCACGTCTCGGTGTCCTCGTAGTAGGCCTGCAAGGGGTCCTCGGGTGCGAGCGTGCTCATCACGAGCTTCCCCGGTGCGCCGACGCCGTTGCGATAGAGGCCCATCGGCGTCACGTCGCGGTCGATGCCCTCGTAGGCCGTGAAGTCGACGGCGTAGTCGGCGACCACGTCGACGAACGGACGGACTTCGAAGTAGTACGTCTCGCCGCCCGCTATCTGTCCCGCGAGCTCCTCCGGTTCGTTCAACGAGGCGCTGGAGGCGACGACGTTACCGTCCTTGCTTCCCTCGTGGAGGTAGAAGTCGAGGTCCTCGGCGCTGGGGGTCCACGACAGCGTCGCTTCGACGTACCCGGCGTTCTTCGGGGCGTCCCAGCGGTGGTACTCGCTGCCCGTCGCGTCCACGGTCCCCGAGTAGGACCCGGAGTCGACCTCCGTCTCGGTCTTGTCCGCGGCGTGGTACTCGCGGAGGTTGTCGAGCGCCTTCTTCCGGTCGTAGTTCGTCGGGCCGTCGTAGTCCGGCGAGCGCCCGCGCGAAGAGAAGTCGGTCACCGTCTTCCGGTCGTCCGTGGCGGCCACCCCGAGGACGTGCGGGGCGGTGGCGTACTGGTTCAGCGTGTTCGTGTCCGGTCCGCTGTTGCCGGCCGAGAACACGGGGAGGATGCCCTCCCGGAACGCGTGCCACGTGGCGACGTTGACCGCGTCGTCCGGGTCGAAGTCCGTGCCAGTGCCGCCGCCCCACGAGTTCGAGACGACCTGCACGTCCGTTTCGCCGGCCCGGACCCGCGAGAGCAGGTGGTCGTACGCGGCGACGGGCTTGACGATGAGCAGGGTCAGCCCCGCCGAGTAGACGGTGAGGTCGGCGTCCGGAGCCAACCCCTCGTACTTCCCGTCGCTCTTCCTCCCCGACCCGGTGATGGAACCAGAACAGTGCGTGCCGTGGCCGTTGTCGTCGGAGTCCACGGCCCCGACGTCCTCCCACGTCGTGTCGTCGCTGCTGGAGAGGGGGTTGACGTACCGCCAGTTGTGAACGATGTCGTCGCCGAGGTCGGGATGGTCGCCGTCGACGCCCGAGTCGATGACGACCGAGTGGGCACCGGACCCGGTGTAGCCGAGGTCGCCGTGAACCGCGTCGGCGCCCGTCGTCTCGCGGGCGTCGTCGTTGTGGTACTCCAGTTCGACGTTCTTCTGGACGTAGCGCACCTCCGGCCAGTCCGCCACTGTCCGAATCTGGTCGCTCGTCAACCGGGTGTAACCGATGGGGAGCACTTCGAACCCGTGGAAGCCGTCCTCCAGGTCGAGGTGGCGCAAGCGGTCGACCTGGGCGTTCGAGGTGAACACCACCAGCGTCTCCTTCAGTCCGCTCGTCGAGAGGTCGAACGCGTCGTCTATCGCGTCGCCGGACCCGGCGGCCGCCGTACCGCTGAACGGGAGCGCGAACCCGGCGGCGGTCACGCCCGTCGCCTTCAGAAATCGCCGTCTATCATGGTCGTTCACGTCCACCATTGTAGTCGACCAGACTTATAGAAGAAGGAAAACACTTTTTGCCGTTAGTTGAAACTTCTAACGGTGCTGGATTTTTCCGGTGCTAGCGGATCTCCGACGGCGGCGTCGGACGGCGCTCGTCCGTCGACCGTGGGACTCCCGACGGTAGACGAGATGCCCGAACGCCGAGAGAAGTCGCGGCGGCGTTACTCGACGTTCTCGCCCTGGTAGTCGCCGTCGTACGTCCCCTCGTGGTTCGCCTCCGCGAGAACGAGCTGGCCGATACGCGCGCCGCACTCGATTTCGACGTCGTGGTGGACCTCGAGCAGTCCCTCGCCCTTGCCCTCGTAGCCCGCGTCCCAGACGGCGGTGTGGAGCATACAGGAGTTGCGCATCAGCGACGAGCGCGGGTAGAGGAAGCCCACGTGGCCGTCCGGGACGCCGATGGTCTCGCCGTACTGGACGATGTAGGTCCCCCGGCGCAGGTAGTACGTCTCGGGGACGTTCTCGCCGACCTGCTCGGGTTCGATCTCCTGGCGGTCGCCCACCTCCTTGTCGTCGCGCCCGATGCGACCCGAGTCGCGTTGCTCGTACACCGCCGCCAACGTCAGGTCGACGCCGTTCGGCTGAACCTGCTCGTCGGCAGCCTCCGCTATGCGTTCGGCGACGAAGGTTCCACTACGGAACATGACCCAACCCACCCCCGCCCCTTGTATAACCTTGCCGGATTTCCGCGTCCGCCCCTCCAGGCGACCGACGGTGGCGCTACCGACGGCGGCGTTCCGAGCCGGCGTATTCGCGAGTATTGCCGGCCGGGGCGGGAGTTTACCCGTTTCCGAAGTAACACGAACACGCGGGATTTATACGCGAGGAGGGTCGATATTCGCGCGTTATGGGACAGACACTGACGGAAAAGATTCTCGACGACCACCTCGTCGAAGGGGAACTCGAGACCGGCGAGGAGATCGGGATCGAGATCGACCAGGTGCTCACGCAGGACACGACGGGAACGATGGTCTGGCTCCAGTTCGAGGCCATGGACCTGGACGAAGTCCAGACCGAGCTGGCGGCGCAGTACTGCGACCACCAGACGTACCAGTTCGACTTCAAGAACACCGACGACCACCGCTTCCTCCGTTCGGCGGCCGGCACCTTCGGCGCTCACTTCTCCCGACCGGGCAACGGCATCTGTCACAACGTCCACAAGGAGAACTTCGCCGCACCCGGGAAGACGCTGCTCGGCAGCGACTCCCACACGCCGACCCCCGGCGGTCTGGGCGAACTCGCCATCGGCGCGGGCGGTATCGACATCGCGGTCGCGATGGGCGGCGGCTCCTACTACATCGACATGCCCGAGGTCGTCAACGTCCGACTCGAAGGCGAACTCCCCGAGTGGGCGACCGCCAAGGACGTCATCCTCGAGATGCTCCGGCGGCTCTCCGTGAAGGGCGGCGTCGGCAAAGTGCTGGAGTACACCGGTCCGGGCGTCGAGAGTCTCTCCGTCCCGGAGCGCACCACCATCACGAACATGGGGACGGAACTCGGCGCGACCACCTCCATCTTCCCGACCGACGAGAAGACCGAGGAGTACCTCGACGCGCTCGGTCGCGGCGACGAGTACGTCGAACTGACCCCGGACGAGGACGCCGAGTACGACGACGAGATCGTCGTCGACCTCTCGGACCTCGAACCGCTCATCGCCAAGCCGTCGATGCCCGACAACGTCGTGCCCGTCCGCGAGGTCGCCGGCCAGTCGGTCGACCAGGTCATCATCGGCTCCTGTACCAACGGCGCGTACGAGGACATCCTCCCCGCCGCGAAGATGCTCGAAGGTCGTACCATCGACCGCAAGACGGACATGATCGTCGCGCCCGGTAGCAAGCAGGCCTCCGAGATGCTCGCCCGCGAGGGCCACGTCGCCGAACTGATGGCGGCCGGCGTCAACTTCTCCGAGGCGACATGCGGCGCGTGCATCGGCATCGGTCACGTGCCCGCCTCCGACTCCGTGAGCCTCCGGACGTTCAACCGCAACTTCGAGGGACGCTCCGGCATCGAGGACGACTCGGTCTACCTCTGTTCGCCCGAGGTCGCCACGGCGGCGGCCATCAAGGGCGAAATCGTCGACCCGCGCGACCTCGCCGACGAACTCGGCGACCTCGAGGACCCCGGCTTCGAACTCGGCGACCGGTACGACACCGGCGGCGAGGACCCCGACCTCATCTCGCCCGACGAGGCCGTCGACGACGAACTCGTCAAGGGCCCGAACATCGGCGACGTTCCGCTGAAGGACACGATGGAGGCCGACCTCGAAGGGCCGGCCCTCCTGAAGATGGGCGACAACATCACGACCGACCACATCATCCCCGCGACCCAGGACATCCTGATGTACCGGTCGAACGTCCCGAAGCTCTCCGAGTTCACCCTCTCGCGCGTCGACGACTCGTTCGCCGAGCGCGCGCTGGACGCCGACGGCGGCTTCCTCGTCGCCGGCGAGAACTACGGACAGGGTAGCTCCCGCGAGCACGCGGCGCTGTGCCCCATGTACCTCGGCGTCGAGGGCGTGCTGGCCCAGAGCTTCGCCCGCATCCACAAGGCGAACCTGTTCAACTTCGGTCTCATCCCGCTCACCATCGACGAGGAGACCTACGAGAAGATAGAGCAGGGCGACGACGTCGAAATCGTCGACGACGTGGCCGAGGCCGTCCGCTCCGGCCAGGAGGAGTTCACGGTTCGCGTGAACGACGACTGGGAAGCGACGGCCTCCCTCGACGCCTCCGAGCGCGAGCGCGAAATCCTCGCGGACGGCGGCAAGCTGGCGCACACGAAGAAGCAGGCCCAGTCCGGCGGCAGCGGCGCGACGCCCGCCGACGACTGATACGACCGTCTGCGACGGGAGGAGGCCAGGCGGCCGCTCCCCGGAAACGCTCGATCTGACGCTATCTTTCTTCGCTGGTGCTCCGCTCAGTCGTCGGTCCGCTCGCTGTACAACTGAACGCTGACCGAACGGTTCATCCGCGGTGGGACCCGTCGTCGGGGCCGACGACCTCGACCTTCACGCCCTCGGGGCTCTCGCAGTAGAGCACGTAGTAGCCGCCGGCGAAGGGGTGGCCGTCCTCGTAGAGCACGGTCGCGTCCTCGCGCTCGCGGACGCCCGCGGTGATTTCGTCGACCTGCTCGCGGGAGGCCGCGTGGAACGCGAGGTGGTTCAGACCCGGAGCCTGCCGGTCGAAGGGATGGTCGGACTCGTCGGCCCGCACGAGGACGACGTACGTCGGTCCGTTGATCCACGAGCGCCCGGCGTCCCACTCGTTTTTCGGTTCGTAGCCGAGTTCGGCCAGCAGCCAGCCCCAGAACTCGACCGACGCGGCGAGGTCGGACACGTACAGTTCGACGTGGTGGAGTTGCCCGGCGCGCTCGGGGTCAGCGTGGTCGTAGCTCACGGGACGCTGCACACGGCGCGGCAACAAAAGCGCTGGTCGCTGCCGTCGAGGCGCTCCAGCCGTAGCGGGCCGACCAACCGCCAGCGACCGCGGCGAAAGTTCGCGGGCATGAATAATTTATTCCCCCGCGTCGAAGACATACGCGTGACGACAACCGCCAGCGCGGCGGACACCATCTCCATCCGCTCCGCGAAGGAGCCGGACCTGCTCGCCGTCTTCCGCATCGAGAAGGCGTCGTTCGACCAGCCGTGGCCGTTCTCGGCGTTCGAACGCTACCTCGACGAGCCGACGTTCCTCGTCGCGGAGGACGACGCGAAGGTGGTCGGGTACGTCGTCGCCGACGTGGTACCGAACCACGGACGGGGACTCGGACACGTCAAGGACATCGCCGTCCACCCGACCCGGCGGGGCGAGGGCATCGGGTCGAAGCTGCTCGAACGCGCGCTGGCGGGCATCGGGTCCCGGGGCGCACACAGCGTCAAACTCGAAGTCCGGGAGAGCAACGAGTCGGCCATCGACCTGTACCGCGAGTTCGGCTTCCAGTACCTCCGGACGGTGCCGCGCTACTACGACGACGGCGAGGACGCGCTGGTGATGGTGGTCGAGCTAAACTGAAGGGTTTTCAGTCCGCGTCCGCTACCTGCGAGCATGGGATACGCCTGTCCGGTCTGCGAGACGCCCCAGTCCGACGGAGAGCATCTCGCCAACCACCTCGCGTTCACCGCCATGCTCGGCGACGACGAACACGCGGCGTGGCTCGACGAGCACGCCCCGGGCTGGGAGGAGCAGGGCCCCGACGAACTCGCGCCGACCATCACGGACCGGGTCGCGGAGACGGAGTTCCCGCAGGTGTTCGAGGACACTCGACCCACGGACCACGACCACGCCGGGGACGACGCGCTCTTCGAGGACGAACTCCAGCGCGCCGGCGGGTACGGCCGGACGGCCGGGGCACAGGGAGGGCAACCGATGGACGAGGACGCCCAGCGGATTCTGGCGGAGGCGCGCCAAATGACGGAGGAGATGCTCTCCGAGGAGGACGACGACTCCGGGCCGGGCGAGTCCGCCGACGAGTAACCGGGTCGAGTCCGGCAGCCGGGCGTCAGATGGCGCAGTCGTCGACGAACTCGTAGCTTCCCTCGTACTCGTCCTCGTCGGCGTCGAGTTTACGTTCGATGGCGTCGCGGAGCCACTCGTCGACGGTCTCGTCGTCGCAGTCGGCCTCTATCCGCTCGCGGGTGTCCACGTCTACGGTGAGGACGAGGTGGTCGTGTCGCATGAACCTTCGTTAGGGACCGGAAGTGCAAAAAGCTAGCCGCCGGCGACCGCCGCCGCCCCGCTCCGCCTCACGGGGGCTCCCCGGCGTCGCGCGGTCGCACGCCGACCCGCCGCTGAAACCCTTATCAGGACACCGTCCGAAGGGACACCCATGAACGTAGTGCCGGACACGAGCGCCGTCGTCGACGGACGCATCTCGCAGAAAGTCGACGCCGGCGACTTCGCCGGAGCGACCGTGCTCGTCCCGGAGGCGGTCGTCAGCGAACTCGAATCGCAGGCCAACGAGGGGATGGAAAGCGGCTGGGACGGCCTCTCCGAACTCCAGCGGCTCGCCGACCTCGCAGACGGCGGCGAGATAGAACTGGAGTACGTCGGCGAACGCCCCGGCCCGGAGGAGAAGGGGTACGCCCACCGCGGCGAGATAGACGCGGTCATCCGCGAACTCGCCGCCGACCACGACGCCGTCTTCCTCACCAGCGACCTCGTCCAGAGCGAGGTCGCGGCGGCGAAGGGCCTGGAGGTGGAGTACGTCGCGCCGAAGACCCGCGACGTCGGTCGGCTGAGCATCGAGGACTACTTCGACGAGACGACGATGAGCGTCCACCTCCGCGCCGAGAGCCGCCCGATGGCCAAGCGCGGCGAGATCGGCGACATGCACTACCAGGAGATCGGCGACGAGGAACTCTCCGAGGAGCAGATGAAGGAGTACGGCCAGGAGATACTCCAGGTCGCCAAGCAGAGCAACGAGGGGTTCGTGGAACTCGACGAGCCGGGGATGACCATCGTCCAGTTCCGCGACTACCGCATCGCCATCGCGGAACCGCCGTTCGCCGACGCCTGGGAGATAACGGCGGTGCGGCCCATCGTCAAGACCGACATGGAGGACTACGAGTTCGCCGACGAACTCAAAGAGCGCCTGATGGAGCGCCAGCGCGGCGTCCTCATCGCCGGGTCGCCCGGCGCGGGGAAGTCCACGTTCGCGCAGGCGGTCGCGGAGTTCCTCGCCGGCAGCGACTTCGCGGTGAAGACGATGGAGAAGCCCCGCGACCTCCAGGTCGGCCCGGAGGTCACGCAGTACACCGAACTCGGGGGCGAGATGGAGAAGACCGCCGACTCGCTGCTGATGGTGCGCCCCGACTACACCATCTACGACGAGGTCCGGAAGACCGACGACTTCGAGGTGTTCGCGGACATGCGCCTCGCGGGCGTCGGCATGGTCGGCGTCGTCCACGCCACGCGGGCCATCGACGCCCTCCAGCGCCTCGTCGGCCGGGTCGAACTCGGGATGATCCCCCAGATCGTCGACACCGTCGTCTACATCGAGGCCGGCGAGGTCGAGACGGTGTACGACGTGACGACGCAGGTGAAGGTGCCGGAGGGGCTGATGGAGGAGGACCTCGCGCGTCCGGTCATCCTCATCGAGGACTTCGAGACGGGCCGGCCGGAGTACGAGATATACACGTTCAACCGCCAGGTCGTCACCGTCCCCCTGAACGAGGGCGAGGGAGACGAGGGCGGCGTCGACGCCCTCGCGCGCCAGGAGATAGAGCGCGAGATACAGTCGGTCGCCCGCGGCCGCGTGGACGTGGACCTGCAGGGCCAGAACAAGGCGGTCGTCTACGTCGAGGAGGACGACATCTCCTACGTCATCGGCAAGGGCGGCGGCCGCATCGAGGACATCGAGAACCGTCTCGGCATCGACATCGACGTGCGAACCCACGACGAGAAACCCTCGTCCGCTTCGGGCGCGGGCGGAGCCGGCGCGAGCGCGGCCCAGTCGCGCGGCGAGGTCGTGACGCCGGAGATAACGTCGCGCCACGTCGTCATCCCCATCGACGGCCACGCCGGCGAGACGGTCGAGGTCCAGGCCGACGGCGAGTACCTCTTCACCGCGACCGTGGGCCGGGGCGGCGACATCCAGGTGTCCCGCGGCAGCGCCATCGCCGAGGAACTGGAGCGGGCCATCGACAGGGAACGACAGATAACGGTCGTCACGTCCTGAGCGCGCCGAACGGTGCGGTCAGGCGTCGGCGCAGCACTCGGCGTCGGCGTCGGACTGGACCGTTATCTCGTAGAGATTCTGGCGGGCGTCCGCGAAGTAGATGTCCTCCTCGACGACGCCGATGTCCTCCAGGCGTTCGAGGGCGTACCGCACCGTCCGCGCCGACAGCATCGACTCGTCGACTATCTCTTTCTGCGTGAGCGATCCCTTGTACTCCAGAACTTTGAACACGAGCTTCGCGCTCGGGGGCAGGTCGTCTATTTCCTCCCGCTGTGTCTGGGACATCATCGTTACGAATCGAAACAGGCCAGCAGCATAAAACTATTGAGACACTGTGACATGCACCGGTCGAGGACGGCGACCGTCTGCCGCCGCTCCCCGCCGCTGACCGGAGGTTTTAGCCATCCTCGCTCGACGGTCTTCCCATGGAGTTCGCAGACGAGACCGAAGACGAACTGCGCGCGTTCGCCGAGCGACTGCTCGCGTTCGACACGACCGGCGGGAAGGAGGGCCCGGCCCAGGCGTGGCTGGTCGACCGCCTCGAGGAGTGGGGGTTCGAGACCTACGAGTGGACCGCGGACGCGGCGGCGCTCGCCGAGCATCCGTCGTTCCCGGACGACCCCGACGCCGTCGAGAACACCGAGGCGAGCGCGGGCGGCCCCGGCCTCGACGAGCGCCCGAGCGTCGCGGGGGTTCTGGAGTTCGGGGATAGCGTCGAGCGTCGCTCGACGGACGGGTCGAGCGGGGAGCGAAGCGACCCACGAGACGATTCGGGCCCGACGCTGGTGCTGAACGGGCACGCGGACGTGGTGCCGGTCGCCCGCGAGTCGTGGGACACCGACCCCTTCGAGCCGACCTGGGGGGAAAACGAGTCCGGCGACCCGACGCTGACCGCCCGCGGCGCGGCCGACATGAAGTGCGGACTGGCGGCCTGCGTCTTCGCGGCGCGCCGCCTCGCCGAGCGCGCGGACCGCGAGGACCTCGACGGACGCCTCGTCGTCGAGAGCGTCGTCGGCGAGGAGGAGGGCGGCATCGGCGCGGCCGCGGCCGCGCTCTCGAACCCCTACCCCTTCGAGCGCGACGCGGCCATCGTGGCCGAACCGACCGACCTCACCCCCGTGGTCGCCACCGAGGGCACCGTGATGAAGCGCCTGCGTCTCACGGGTCGCTCCGCGCACGCCGCGACGCGCTGGCGCGGGGAGAGCGTCCTGCCGCGGTTCGAGCGCGTCCGGCGGGCGTTCGAGGCCCTGGAGGGAGAGCGCGGCGAGTCGGTCGACCATCCCCTCTACGAGGAGTTTCCCGTCCCGTGGCCGGTCACGTTCGGCACCGTCGACGCGGGCACGTGGTCGTCGTCCGTGCCCGCGACGCTCGAAGCGGAGGTCCGCATCGGCGTCGCGCCCGGCGAGTCCGTCGCGGAGGTCGAGGCCGCGTACGAGCGGCGGCTGGCCGAGGTCGTCGACGAGGACGAGTGGCTCCGCGAGCATCCTCCGTCGTTCGAGCGCTTCTCCATCCAGTTCGAGTCGGCCGAGATATCTCCCGACGAACCGGCGGTCGCCGCGCTCCGGTCGGCCATGGCCGAGCGGGACCTCGACACCGCCCCGCGCGGGGCGACGTACGGCGCGGACTCACGTCACTACGTCGCCGCCGGCATCCCCACGGCGGTGTTCGGCCCGGGCACTATCGAGCAGGCGCACTTCCCGAACGAGACGATAGACTGGCCGGACGTGCTGACGGCGAGCGAGGTGCTCGCCGACGCCGCCCGCGCGTTCCTGGGCTAGTCGAGGTACTCCTTGAGCGCGCGAGCGACGACCTCGCCCGGGTCGTCGTGGGCGAGTGCGGCCTCCCGCCGGAGCTCCCGGTACGCCGCGGGCGGCAGCGAGAGCGTCACCTCGCCCGGCGTCACGCCCTCGTCCGCCAGCGCGCGCTCGACCGGGACGCCGTCGTTGACCGCGCTGGCGACGGAGCGCACCTCCCGGACGGTCAGGTCGCCGTCGAGCGTCGCCCACGCGAGGTGGAAGCGCGCGTCGCCGCCCACGCGTGCGATGTGCTTGGCCGCGGTCGGCGCGATGTGGCCCAGCGCGACGTGCCGGCGGATGGACTGCGGCAGGTCGTGAACCCGCGCCCACTTCCGGATGAACGAGACGCTGACGTCGCCGCCCGCGCGCTCGGCGGCCCCCTTGTACGACGTTTCCGCGCGGACGAGCGCGGCGCAGGCCGCGGCACCGCGGAGCATGAAGACCTGGTCCTCGTCGCCCGCGCTGTCGGTCGCGAACGCGTGGACCGTCTCCGCGGCCGCCGCGACGCTCTCGGGGTCGTCGGGGTCGAACGCCTTCGCCTCCTCGGCGCGCTCGCCGGTGACGGACGCGTCGCCGCGAACGACGGGTTCGCCGACGGGCGACTCGCGGTCCGTCGGCGGTTTCTCGTCGCCCCAGTCGTCGGTCGACCTCTCGTTACCCCAGTCGTCGGTCATGGAGATTCCTTTGGGGTGGCGACGGCAAAAAGGGGGTGGTTCGGGTGATTACTCCCCCTTTCGCGGTCGTCGGTGCGGGGGGTGGCCGCCGCGCGCCGTATTTTTATGTGGGACGACGCCGAAACTCGCGCCGTGTCGAGAGCCAGCACCGACTACGCGACACAGGAACGGCAGGTTCGTGCGCGCGACGAGAAGGAGGGGGTCGAGCGCTGGCTGGAGGACGTCTTCTTCGCGGTCGGGGAGGTGACGTTTCTCGCGCTGCCGGCCCTGTTCTCGCTGATGGACGCCGAGCCGAACGTCCCGCTGAAGTACGCCGCGATGTTCGTCTGGGCGACGCTCGTACTCGCCACCGGAACGATGCGGGACGACCGGTTCGGCGGACGGTGGCCGCCCGTCTCTCCGGTGCTGGTCGCCGTCCGGTTCGTCTACTACAACGCCGTCGTCCTCGCCGCAGCGTACGCCGGGGCGGCGGTGGACCTCTCGCTGGGTTCGCCGGTCGTCACCGCGGCGGTAGCGACGCTCGTCGCTCTGGCCGCGGCCGCCGGGTTCCCCCGACTGGTCGCCGCGCTCGGTGCTGGCCCGTCGAACCGATAGCGGTCGCGCGACGACGTCGCTTCCCGGCCGAGACGCGTCCGGCGCTGTCGACGAATCCTCCGTCCGCCGCGAGCAGCGAGGCGACGAACGTCCGCCCGTCGAGACGCACGTCGAGGCGACGGGCGTCGGCTCGCAGCTACCGGAGTATGTTGCCGCTACCTCGGAGCTATTTGCCGCCAACTTATACGCCGGCAGTTCGAACCACTGGCCGAAGGCAATGCTCGGCTCACCACTCTTCCAGTCGTCGCTCGACCGATGGCGCAGGCTCGACCGCGGATGGAAGGCGGTCGCCCTCGGCGGTCTCCTCACCGCGGCGGTTCAGTTCGGGGTCGCGCTCCCGTGACGGCCGCCGCGAGCGACGAGGCGACGCCGCTGTGGGCGTACCTGCCGGGGCTGGCCGCGCTCGTCGTCGTCGGCCTGGCCGGGCGACTGGTCGGCGCCGCGGTGCCGTACCTCGACCCCCTCGTCGGCGCCGTCGCCGTCGGCGCGCTGGTGGCGAACACGGTGGGGGTACCGGCAAGTTTCCTCCCGGGCGTGGAGACGAACAAGCTCTGGCTGGAGACCGGCATCGTCCTGATGGGGGCACGGATAACGCTCGGCGCGCTGCTGGACGCGGGGCCGACGCTGGCGCTCGTCGTCGTGGTCGGCGTGACGGCGACCGTCCTGCTGGTCGAGGGGCTCTCCCGGACGCTGTTCGACGTTCCGCGCCGCCTCGGGTCGCTGCTCGCGGCGGGGGCCGGCATCTGCGGCGTCTCCGCGGTCGTCGGCGTGAGCGGCAGCGTCCGGGCCGACGAGAACCAGATAGCCTACGCCGCGGCGACCGTCCTGCTCTTCGACCTGCTGACGCTGTTCGCCTACCCGGCGCTGGGCGGCGTCCTCGGGCTCTCGGACCGCGTGTTCGGCGTCTGGGCCGGCCTCACGATGTTCAGCACCGGGCCGGTGACCGCGGCGGGGTTCGCGGTGTCGGAGGCGGCGGGCCGGTGGGCGACCGTGACGAAGCTCGCACGGAACCTGCTGCTCGGCGGACTGGTCCTCGCCTACTCGCTGTACTACGTCGACGGGCAGTCCGGCGACGCGTCCTCGCGGACGAGCCGGTCGAAGCTCGCGCTCCTCTGGCGGTCGTTCCCGAAGTTCGTCGTCGGGTTCTTCGCGGTCGTGGCCTTGTCGTCCGCGGGCGCGTTCTCCCGAGTCGAGACGGCGCAGTTGACGACCGCGTACGAGTGGCTGTTCCTCGTCGCGTTCGCGGGCCTCGGTCTCACGGTCGACCTCGACGACCTTCGGAACGCCGGCCTCCGACCGGTCGCCGTCGTCCTGACGGCCCTCCTCGTCGTCAGCAGCGTCTCGCTCGTCGCGATACGAACCGCGTTCGGCCCGTGACCGCCGTCCCCGGCGAGACCCCGCCGAACCGATGGACACGGTTAATTACCGGGCGCGTGACACGCGACCATGGGCGTCAAATCGCGCCTGGCGGCGGTCGAAGCGATCCCCGAGAACGGGTCCCTCCTGTTCACGGTGCGAGAAGAGGACGGACGAAAGGAGGAGGTCGTCCTCGTCCGGGGCGACGACTGCGTCGAAGCGTGGAAGAACTTCTGTCAGCACGAGACCGACCAGCGACTCGACCGCGGTTTCGGTGCCGCGATGCGGGACGGCGAGATCATCTGTCCGAAACACGGGTCCATGTTCGACGCCTGCACCGGCCACTGCGACAACGGGAAGGCCGCGGGGTCGACGCTCGTCGCCGTCGACGTGACCGTCGAAGACGGCGACGTGTACCTCGTCGACGACGACTGTCGATACCTCCACGACGGCGGCATCGACGACGACGACGCGCCCGGCACCTCCTCGCACTTGACGTTCTGAGCGCTCCGGGCCGGCGGTACGTCTCGCCCGCCACCTCGTTTTAGGCGATGGCGACGGACGGACAGAGCATGGACGGCTACTTCACCGACGTCGCCGAACGCGACTGGCAGACGACCGACGAGGGGACGGTCCGGCTGGCGCTGGTCGGTCTCGGCCGGTTCACGCGGTCGGAAGTGCTGCCGGCGGTCCGGAACGCGGACCTCTGTGAGGTGACCGCGCTCGTCAGCGGTTCGCCCGAGAAGGCGTCGGCGGTCGCCCGCGAACACGGCGTCGACGTGACGCTCGACTACGACGCCTTCGCAGACGGCGAGCGGTCGGACGCCTTCGACGCCGTCTACGTCGGCGGGCCGAACGGCCTCCACCTCGATTACACGCGAACGGCCGCTCGCCTCGGCAAGCACGTCGTCTGCGAGAAGCCGATGGAGGTGAGCGCCGACCGGGCGCGGGAGATGGTCGAACGCTGCGACGACGCGGGCGTGACGCTGATGGTCGCCTACCGACCGCAGATAGAGCCGACGATGCGGCGGGTCCGGAAACTGGTCCGCGACGGCGCGGTCGGCGATCCGGTCCAGATTCACGCCTGGTTCACGGGACACATCCTCGACCAGAACGCGGACGCCGACCAGTGGCGGCTCGACCCCGACCTCGCCGGCGGCGGCGCGCTGATGGACGTCGGCGTCTACCCCCTCAACGCGAGCCGGTTCCTCCTTGACGCCGACCCGGTCGCCGTCCAGGCGACGACGCACGCGCCCGACGCGGCGTTCGAGGGCGTCGACGAACACGTCGCCTTCCAGTTGACCTTCCCCGGGGGCGCGACGGCGTCCTGCACGGCCAGCTACGACGCCCAGCAGGACGACTGTCTGCGACTCGTCGGCACCGAGGGACAGGTGCAGGTGAATCCCGCGTTCGACGCGGGCGTCACCCCGACCGTCACGCTCGAACGCGGCGAGGAGACCGTCGAGTACACGGGACCGTTCGTGAACGAGACGACCGAGGAGTTCGACTACTTCGCCCACTGCGCCCTCACGGGAACGGAGCCGGAACCGGACGGCCGCGACGGCCTCGCGGACCTGGAGGTCGTCGAAGCGGTCTACGAGTCGGCCGAGACGGGGCGGCGCGTCGGCCTCTAACGGACGAACCGGTACCTCGACCGGGAGCGACGCGCCGACGAAGACGGGAAAAAGGGGAGGGGGAGCGTCAGAGCCAGCTGTCGGCCCAGCTCTCGATGTCGTCGAAGACGGGACAGAGCGCGCTCCCCTTCTCCGTCAGGCTGTAGTACGTCGCGATGGGTCTGTCCTCGACCCGCCTGTCGACGAGCGACGCTTCCTCCAGGTCGTCGAGGACTCGCGAGAGGGTGCGCGAACTCGCTCCCGTCGAGCGTTTGAGTTCGTTGAACCGCTTCTCCCCGTCCGCGAGGTCGTGGAGAACGACCAACCGCCACTGCGAGCCGATCTCCTCGATGGCCTCCACGACCGAGCACGCGCCGGGGTTCTGCTGTTCGACGGACTTGTCGGATTCTTTCCCTGTAGACGACATGGGCGTTATCTACTGACGTCGTTGTCGCCAAACGTATATATCGGTTCCGGTGCGAACCAGGTAACGTGATGATACCGACGACGAAGACCGAAACCGAATCGCACGCACCGCCTGTCGACCACCCCGGTCGGTCCCGGGAGGTGACAATCCGATGGCGATGACCGGACTCGCGGTGGTTCTCCTCCTCGTCGCTCGCGTCCTCTTCGGGGGCGTCATCACCTTCATGGGGCTGAACCACTTCCTGCAGACCGAGCAGATGACGGGATACGCCCAGCACAAGGGCGTTTCCGCGCCGCGGCTGTCGGTCCTCGGGTCCGGCGCGGTGCTCGTCCTCGGCGGGCTGGGTATCGTCGCGGGCGTCCTGCCCGTCCTCGGTGCGGTAGCTATCGCGGCGTTCCTCGTCGTCTCTGCCCTGCTGATGCACGACTTCTGGGCGGTTCCCGAGGACCAGCAGCAGGACGAGATGACGCAGTTCCTCAAGAACGTCGCCCTCGCGGGCGGCGCCCTCTCGCTCGCTGCGCTGGGGCTGTCCGAGTGGGCCTTCAGCGCCGGCGTCGGCCTCTTCTGAAACGGCCGAATCCGTTCCGCCTCGCCGAACTACCGCGCGTAGCTGCGGCCGAGTTCCGCCGCGCTCGCGTCGAACCCGTCCTCTCGCAACTCCTCGGCGAACGCCTCGCAGTCGTCGCCGTGATTGACCAGAATTTCGGCGTCCCGGTAGGAGTCGAGGAACGACCGGAGGCCGTCGCGGTCCGCGTGCGCCGAGAAGTCGTACTGCTCGACCTGCGCGCCGACCGGCATCACGCGCCCGTCGATTTCGGCGCTCCCGGTCTCCAGCAGGTCGCGCCCGGGCGTTCCCTCGACCTGGTACCCGGTCATCGCGACCTTGTTCGTCGGGTTCCGCCGGATTTCCGGAATGTAGGTCATGGCCGGGCCGCCGGAGAGCATCCCGCTGGTGGTGACGATGGCCGCGTTCTGGTCGGCGATGCGCTTTCGCTGCCCGTTTCGCCCGGTGACGAACCGGGCGTGGGATTTCGCCCGCTGCAGCGCGTCGGCGTCGCGCACGAACTCGGGATGCCGGCGAAGCATCTTCGTCACCTGCTTGCCCATCCCGTCGACGTAGCACGGAACGTCGTGGGCCTCGCAGACGAGCAGCATCTCCTGGGTGCGTCCGATGGCGAACGCCGGGACGACGACCGTGCCGCCCTCCCAGAGCGTCGTTTCGACGCTCTCGACGAACCGCCGCTCGACCGCGCCGCGGTCGTCGTGCGCCACGTCGGCGTACGTGCTCTCGCAGACGACCACGTCGGCGTCGGGGCGCGCCGTCGTGCCGCGGACGAGGCGCTGGCCGCGAACCGACTCCTCGCGCGAGTTCGCCCGGCCAGCGGCGGCGTCGGCGTCGCTCCCGGGGGCGTCGGTGTAGAAGTCGCCCGTGTAGAGCAGGCGGGTTTCGCCGTCGCTGACGAGGACGTGGGCGCTCCCGGGGATGTGACCGGCGTTGTAGAAGGTGACCTCGTAGCCCGCCGCCTCGAACGGTTCGCGGTAGCCGTGCGTCTCGGAGACCTGCGTGACGCGCTCGACCTCCGCCTCGGTGAACGGGCAGACGTAGCTTCCGCCGCGGCGTCCGCGACCCCGCGAGCCCCCGGGAGCGGAGCGACCGGAGACGCCGTGAAGTTTGAGGGTGTCGCGTGCCAGCGTCAGGGTCAGCTCCCGGGTCGGCGGCGTCCAGTGAATCGGCGGGCGGTCGTCGCCCGACAGCAGCGCGGGTACGGCCCCGGCGTGGTCGAGGTGGCCGTGCGAGACGACGACGGCGTCCGGGTCGACGTCGCCGACGGGGAACTGCGGCGGGTTCCCCGTCAGGATGCCGTAGTCCAGCAGGAGAGAGTCGTCGACGAGGACGGCGCTCCGACCGACCTCGCGCGCACCGCCGAGAAATTCGACGTTCATCGCCGGTCCGTACTCGCCGCACGCCTTTTCATGCGTCGATTGCTCGCACTGCGGTACCCCCGCCGAACCGGTGCCGGCGCGCGAACCGGGAGAGTGCGGTCAGTTCCCTACGAGCACTCGCTCCAGCCGCAGGACTCGCAGGTCTTGCAGCCCTCCGAGAAGTACAGCGACAGCGAGCCGCACTCGGGACACTCGGGGCTCTCCCCCGCGTCGATGATGCTCTGCTGATCGGCGTCGCTCTCCTTCGTGCTCACGCCGGAGGCCGCGGCCGCGCCGCTGCCGTCGGTCTCGCGGGCGACGTCGACGTTCGGGCCGGTCACGTCGGCGTCGTCGGCCGTCTCTTCGAGCGTCTGCTGCTGGGGGTAGGCCTTCTCCACCTCGCCGTCGAGGTAGCGCCGCATCGCCGTGCCGATGGCGTCCGGGATGGAGTTTATCTGCTCGCCCTTGTCCCAGGCGACCTTCGGACTGCGGATGCCCCGCAGTTCGTCGGCGATTTCGTCGGGGTCGACGCCCGACCGGAGCGCCGTGCTGATGGTCTTCGCCAGCGCCTCCGTGAACGAGGCCGTGAAGCCGCCGGAGTTGCCGATGTTGGCGAACAGCTCGAACGGCCGGCCCTGCTCGTCCTCGTTGATGTTGACGTACAGTTTGCCGTAGCCGGTGTCTATGCGCTGGGTGACGCCGTGGAGCACGTCGGGGCGCGGTCGCTTCTTGCCCAGTTCGACGTCGGCGTCGGACGGCTCGAAGCCGACGTCGAGGTCGTCGCCGACGGCCGCGCGGACGTCCTCGTTGTCGAGGAAGTCGTCGATGCCGCCGAACACCTCCTCTATCTGGGCGACGATGGTCTCGGCGGCCTCCTCCTCGTCGGCGAACTCCTTGTTGTCGGCGCGCGTCGTCAGCACCTGCTTGCTCCGCGTACCGTCGCGGTAGACGGTGACGCCCTTCCCGCCGTTCTCGTAGATGTAGCGGTACACCTCGTCCATGTCCTCCTTCGTCGCGGAGTTGGGGAAGTTGCAGGTCTTGCTGATGGCGCTGTCGACGCCCTCCTGACAGGCGCACTGGACGGCGGCGTGGTCCTTGCCGGAGAGGTCGCTCGTGACGACGAACAGTTCGCCGATGGCGTTCGGCACGGTTTCGAGTCCCTCGACGCCGTCGAACTCGTTCTCGGCCATCTGCTCCTGGGCCTCTCGCTTGACGGCCTCGACGTCGATGTCGTTCGCCTCCAGCGTCCGCAGGAAGTAGTCGTCGAACTCCACGAGCATCTCGTCGCCCTGTACGTCGTCGGAGACGTTCTTGTAGTAGGCGACGTTGTAGATGGGCTCACAGCCGCCCGTGGTGTTGCCGACCATCGAGGTCGTGCCGGTGGGTGCGATGGTCGTCGTGTTGTGGTTCCGGATGGCGAAGCCGTCCTCCCAGTTGTCCGCGTCCAGGCCGGTCTGGTGTTCGAACCACTCGCGGTACTCGGTCGGGTTCGCGTACTTGCTCTTGTCCCACTCGTCGAACGAGCCGCGGTCCTCCGCGAGTTCGTGGGAGGCCCACTTCGACTCGTGGTTGATGTGGGTCATCAGCTGGCGGGCCATCTCGTTGCCCTCCTCGCTGCCGTAGCGGACGCCGAGCTGGATGTACAGCTGGGCCAGTCCCATGATGCCGAGCCCGATCTTGCGCATCTCCCGGACCTTCTGCTCTATCTTGTCGACCGGGAAGTCCGACATCGTGACGACGTTCTCGAGGAAGCGGGTGCCCCACTCGATGCGGTGGTCGAACTCCTCGTAGTCGATGGCCTCGCGGAGGAACGCGTCGACGGCCTCGTCGAGCGACCCGTAGTCGTCGCCGTGCTCGTCGTACCAGACGCGCCAGTCCGGGCCGTCCTGGTCGGCGAGCGTCGAGAGGTTGATGTGGCCGAGGTTGCAGGCCTCGTACTCTTCGAGCGGCTGCTCCCCGCAGGGGTTGGTCGCCAGAATCCGGTGGTCGGGGTGTTTCTCCACGTCGAACGAGTGTTCCTTGTTGACCCGTTCGAGGTAGATGACGCCGGGTTCGCCGTTCTCGTGTGCGCCGTCGACGATGCGGTCCCAGAGGACCTCCGCGGGAATCGACAGTTCCTCGCCGACCTCGACGTACTCGCCGAGGCCGAACATCTCGTACAGCTCCTTCGTGTGTTCGGTCGCGACGTGGGCCTCGCCGGTGCGCGGGTTCGTGAACGTGAACTCCTCGCCCGCTTCCAGCGCCTCCATGAAGTCGTCCGTGACGCCGACGGAGATGTTGAAGTTCGAGAGATGGCCCTCGGCGGCGTTCCGGAGGTGCTTGGGCACGCGGCCGTCCTCGTCGATGAGGCCGCGGGCCTCTTCCAGGGCGTCCTTGAAGGAGTTGTGCGTGTAGTCGTCGGGGTCGTTCAGCCGCAGCGTCTCGGCCAGGCTGACGTCCTTGTTCTTGGCGTGGATGAACTGGATGACGTCCGGGTGGGAGACGCGCATGACGCCCATCTGTGCGCCGCGCCGGGCACCGCCCTGCGCGATGGTCTCGCACATCTGGTCGTACGTGCGCATGAACGTGATGGGGCCGGACGCGATGCCGCCCGTGCTCCCCACCGCGTCGCCGTACGGCCGGAGCTTCCAGAACGCGTAGCCCATGCCGCCGCCGGACTGGAACACCTGGGCGGCCTCCTTCGCCGTCTGGTGGATGTCGTCGATGTCGTCTGCCGGGGAGTCGACGAAGCAGGCGGAGAGCTGCTGGAGTTCGTCGCCCGCGTTCATCAGCGTGGGCGAGTTCGGGATGAACGAGAGGTTCTCCATCAGGCCGGTGAACTCCTCGTCGACGGACTCGACGTGGTCGCGGATCTCGTCGGGGAGCTCCGGGACGACCGTCTCGTAGGCGAACTTGTTGACGTTGTAGATGGACAACTCGGTCTCGACGTCGTCGTCGGCCGTCGTCCCCTTCCCGAACACCTCGGCGGCGAGTTCGTTACGCCGCGGGTGGTCCGGCTTGAGCTGGTCGGGCGTGACGGTTATCTCGACCCCGCGTCGGTCGGCCTCGTAGACGGCCTCCGCCAGCGCGATGTTGTGGGCGACGCGCGGGAACAGGTCCTCCTGCTCCTCGATGAGGTCACCGTCGGCGTTCTTGCGGAGGTACCGCGCCGGCAGGATGTTGTGGTAGGCGTTGCCGGTCAGACGGTCTTCGAGCGTCTCGCCCTCGGTGCGCTTGACCGGTAGCGTGACCTCGTCGGCGTCCGCGTCGTGCGCGCCGCTCATGCGTCCGTCACCGCCCCCGGTTCGGTGCTCTGTATCGCGATTCGGCTGTCGGTGGTTGGGTAGTTCCGTTCCATTCGTAACGGAGAATGCATCTTCTCCCTCCTAAATTAAGCTTGCTTTCCTTACTGCAAGTCCATTTGCAGAAGGGCGCCGCTGGTCGTTCGGACTGAACGCTCGACCGGCCCTGGATTGGCCACGGTCTATCACTCTCTGGTAAGGCCCGGAGGGTTATAAGAGTGTTCAGACCGAGGTGAAAGTGTCTAATAACTACCCGTTACTCTCCGTAATCGCCCGTTGAACGGCCGCCCTCATGCGATTATCCCTCCGGTGCCTATCCTCACCTCCGGTACGTTTAACCCTCGCCGCTACGGACGTCCCGGATATGCTCACATCGGTTCGGGGAACCCTCGCACCGCCGTCGACGGTCGTTCCGCTGCTCGGAGTGACTCCCGAGATGGCGCTCGTCGGACTCGGCGTCGTTCTGGTGGTCCTCCTCGTCGGTCGCGTTCTCCTCAAGATGGCCTGGCGGCTCGTGCTCGTCGCGCTGGTCGTCGCCGCCGCGCTGTACGGCTTCGGGGTCCTGTCCGTCTAGCCCCGTCGACGGTCGGGGAGAAGGCAGTTCCGGGGACGGTTCGGTCGCGTCCCGTGGCGCGACGAGAGCGACGAGGAGTCGACGTCAGGCAGGCGCCGTCGTCCGGACCCGGTCGACGAAGTTCGCCACGACGTCGCGACCGTGCGCCGTCAGCACGCTCTCTGGATGGAACTGCACGCACTCGATGGGATGCTCGCGGTGGCGCACGCCCATCACGAGTTCCTCGTCGACGCCGTGCGTCGTCGTCGCGGTCACGTCGAAGCAGTCGGGAACATCGGTCGCCACCAGCGAGTGGTACCGGCCGGCGCGAAAGCCCTGCTCGATGCCGGCGAAGACGCCCCGCCCGTCGTGGTCTATCGGGAACGCCTTGCCGTGGACCGGTTCCGGGGCGCGTCCGACCGTGCCGCCGTAGGCGTACACGGCCGCTTCGAGCCCGAGGCAGACGCCGAACGTCGGCACCTCGCGTGCGAGGCCCCGGAACACGTCGAGGGTGACGCCCACGTCGCGGTCGTTCTCGGGGTGTCCGGGTCCCGGGCTGACGACCACGGCGTCCGGGTCGGTCGCGCGCACCTCCTCCAGCGAGGCGGTGTTCCGGAGGACGGTCGTCTCGGCGCGTTCGCTGACGTACTCGACGAGGTTGTAGGTGAACGAGTCGAAGTTGTCGACGAAGGTCACCCGGGTCATCGCGACGCCCCCGGCGGCTCCGCGGCCGCGTCGTCCGCCGTCCGACCGTCGGTCGCCGCGTCCGCCTCGATGCGTTCAAGCGCCGCCAGCACGCCGTCCATCTTCTGCTCGGTCTCGTCGAACTCCGCGGCGGGGTCGCTGTCCGCGACGACGCCCGCGCCGGCCCGGACCGTGACGAGGTCCGCGTCGCCCGCGGCGTCCTCCCCGCCGCGCTCGACCGTCGCGGTCCGGATGACGATGGCCACGTCGGCGTCGCCGGTCCACGAGTAGTAGCCGACGCCGCCGCCGTAGAGGCCCCGGGGCGTGCGTTCGAGGTCGTCGATTATCTCCATCGCGCGGATCTTCGGCGCGCCGGAGAGCGTCCCGGCGGGGAACGCGGCCCGGGTCGCGTCGAAGGCGTCCGGCGGGCGCGCCGGGGTCGTCGCCGACCGTCCGGCGGCGGTCGCCTCCTCGGCGAGGTCGCCGACGACCGTGCTCTCGATGTGCTGGACGTGGCTGTACTTCAGGACGTTCATGAACTCCTCGACGCGGACGCTGCCCGCCTCGCTGACGCGGCGGACGTCGTTGCGCGCCAGGTCGACCAGCATCGCGTGCTCGGCGCGCTCCTTCTCGTCGGCCAGCAGTTCGCCAGCGAGCTTGCGGTCCTCCATCGGACTCGCGCCGCGCTCGCAGGTGCCGGCGATGGGGTTGGCCACCACCTCGCCGTCCCTGACGGAGACGAGCGTCTCCGGGCTCGCGCCGACGACGTGCAGGTCGTCGTACCCGAGACAGTACATGTACGGCGAGGGGTTCACCTCGCGCAGGGCGTCGTACAGCCCCAGGGGGTCGACCTCGCCGCGGAGTCGACGCTCGCGCGAGACGACGCCCTGGTAGATGTCGCCCGCTGCGACGTGCTCTTTGGCCGCCCGGACCGCGTCCTCGTACGCGTCGCGCGGGCCGGCGGTCTCCCCGGCGGGGAGGAATCCGCCCGTCTCGGGCGGTGCGGCGTCGGCGAGCGCCTCGCGCACGCGGTTGACCTCCGCGACCAGGTCGTCGTACACCGCCCCTGCGTCGTCGTCCGGCCAGACGACCGGCGTCACGGACAGCGAGAGCGTGTCGGCGACGTGGTCGAAGACGAGCGTCGACGTGCTCAGGACGAACTGTGCGTCCGGGAACCGCGAGTCGGGGCGGTCGACGCCGCGCTCGTCCAGCCAGAGGTCGTAGACCGCGTCGTACGCGAGGAAGCCGACCAGTCCGCCGGCGAAGCGCTCGTCGCCCGAGAATCCCCGTCGTTCGACGTCCGGCAGCGCGCCCCGGAGCCTGTCGAGGGTGTCGCCGTCCGCCTCGGCCGCGCCGGCGCTCGGCGACGACCCGAGGAGTCCCTCGTACCGGTCGTCGCCGAGCGCGTCGACGCGCGTCCCGTCCCGTTCGACCGTCACCACCGCCGCCGGGTCGTAGCCGACGAACGAGTGGCGGGCGTGGCGGTCCTCGGCCTCGGCGGCGAACGCGCCGTTCGGGTCGCTGGAGGCGACCTTCTCGGCGCTCTCCAGCAGGAAGTCGTAGTCGCCGTCGCCGAGCGCGGCGTAGGCCGCGAGTGGGTCCACGTCGACGTCCAGGGCGGCCGAGAGGTGGACGACGACCGGCCCGTCGCCGGCGTCGGACCGCGATTCGTCTCGCGTCGCCCGCTCGACGAACGTCTCGCGGTCCATCATGGCGTGACGGTCCTGCTCTCCTTCCGCGCGTTCTCGACGAACGACTCGACCGCGTCCGCGTCCTTCCGACCGCCGGTCGCCTCGACGCCGGACGCCACGTCGACCGCGAAGGGGTCGACGGCGTCGACCGCCTCGGCAACGTTCTCGGGCGTCAGGCCGCCCGCGAGCACGACCGGCGAGTCGAGGTCCGCGACCGCGTCCCGGGCGCGCTCCCAGTCGTGCGTCTCGCCCGTACCGCCGGCGGTCGCCGCGTCGAGCAGGACGGCGTCCGCCACCGCGTCGTACCGCGACGGGTCGTCGGCCGCGGCGTCGACGGCCTGGACGAGGCGCGCGTCCACCATCGACGCGAGATACGCCAGGTCGCCGACGCCGGTGCCGTGGACCTGCACCGCGTCCGGTTCGACCGCCTCGACGACGTCGACGGTGCGCTGGGGGTCCTCGGGCATCGTGACCAGCACGGTCGTGACGAACGGCGGGACGGCGGCGGCGAGTTCGGCGGCCCGCTCCGGAGATATCTCGCGGGGCGAGTCCACGGGCACGTCGACCAGGAGACCGACCGCGTCCGCACCCGCCGCGACGACGTGCCGGAGGTCGTCCTCGTCGGTGAGTCCGCAGATCTTCACCCGCGTCATGCCGACACCGTCCGCGTCATCGACGCCAGTTGCCTGCCGGCGTCGCCGTCGTCGATGGCTTTCGCGGCGCGCTCGACCCCGTCCTCCAGCGAAGTGGCCTCGCCAGCGACGTAGACGGCCGCGCCGGCGTTCGCCACGACGATGTCGCGCTTCGCGCCGCGAACGTCGCCCTCGACGATGCCGCGCAGGTCGCGAGCGTTCGCCTGGGGCGTGCCGCCCGCGACCGCGGCGACGTCGTGGCGCTCGACGCCGACCTCGGTCGGGGAGAGCGCGTACTCCTCGACGTCGGTACCGTCGACCTCGGCGACGGTCGTCTCGCCGTGGACGGCTATCTCGTCCATGCCGGAGCCGTGGACGACCAGCGCTCGCTCGACGTCCATCTTCGCCAGCGAGCGCGCGAGCACCGGGACGAGGTCGGGGTCGTAGACGCCGACGACCTGCGCGTCGGCCCCCGCGGGGTTCGTCAGCGGGCCGAGGACGTTGAACAGCGTTCGGATGCCGAGTTCCTGGCGCGGGCCGATGACGGCCTTCATCGCGGGGTGGAAGACGGTCGCCAGCATGAATCCGATGCCGCGCTCCTCGATGGCCGACTCGACGGCGGGCGGTTCGGCGTCGATGGTGACGCCGACCTCGTCGAGCACGTCCGCGCTGCCCGAGGAGGAGGAGACGGAGTAGTTGCCGTGCTTCGCCACGGGGACGCCGGCACCGCTGGCGACGATAGCGGCGGTCGTGGAGACGTTGATCGTGTCGTAGTCGTCGCCGCCCGTGCCGCAGGTGTCGACCAGCGGCGACCGGTCGGGGTCGATGGTCCGCGCGGCGTCGCGCATCCCCTGGGCGAAGCCGGCGATTTCGGACTCCGTCTCGCCCTTCGAGCGGAGCGCGGCCAGCAGCGCGCCGATCTGCGCGTCGGTCGCGCCCTCGAAGACCGCAGTCGCCGCCTCGCGCGCCTCGTCGAGCGTGAGATCCTGTCCGTCCGCGACGCGTTCGATATGTGCCTGCATTTTGGAACACCGATGTACTGTTTCGAGTTGTAATGGACAAGTTCGTACATCTCCTTAAATCTGCCGGGGCGGCCGGCCCGGAGGGAACTCGCCGACTGCGCCGGATTCCGAAACCTTCAATTATCCCTGCCGCAAACGATGAGATGCGTTCGAGAAGCCGACTGGGTTTGTGGTCTAGTTGGTTATGACACCTCCTTGACATGGAGGAGGCCGGCAGTTCAAATCTGCCCAAACCCACTACTTCTCTCCGCGACAGTTCTCGACGAGCGAAGCGAGTCGCAGTATCGCGGAAGGTGCTTTTGGACGTTCGAACGGGAAACGTGTGAGGTTCCGGTTGCCGACGAAGAACGCCCGAGGACGAGGTAGCGTCACCGAGCGGGAGGAACGCGGACGAACCGACCGGACCGGTCTCCTCGACTAACGGATATTGGTACGTGCTAGCTTATATCTCGGAGCGGCGTACTCCCTTCTGGGGAGTACCCATGAGTGAATCGGAACACCGTTCGGAGCAAGTCGAGGAGACCGTCGGCCGAAAGACGTGGCACACGGGCACGAAAGTAGCGGGAGCCTGGCTCGCGGTCGGGTCCCTCGTTTTCGTGGTGAGCCTCGTCCTCCACCCACCGCTTTCCCCCGATCCAAGTGAGTTCATGGCGACCATCGCCGACGGGCCTACCCGGTGGGTAGCGGCCCACTGGGCGGCAGCGATGGCGCTCACCCTCTTCGCGATAGCGGGTCTGATCGTGCTTACGGCGAGGTCGCGTCTCACCCAGAACGGGTGGACGATGACCGCGTGGGCCGTGCTGGTCGTGGGCGCGCTGTGGGTCACGACGACTGCGGTGGCAGAGGCCACCGTGATCACCGAGGCCGCCGTAGCCGGTGACACAGCGACGTTCGAAGCGTGGCACCTCTTCGCCGAAGGCAAAGCCGTCGGGTTCGGGTTCCTGGCACTGGCCGTCGCCGTGATCGCCGGCAACGAGGTTCGGAGTACCCGTTCGGTGATTCCCGTGTGGGCCTCGTGGATCGGTGCCGCTGCAGGGGTCGCGGCCTTCGTTGGGTTCGTCGTCTTGGGGTTACTGCTCGGCATCGCCCTGGGCGGTCTGGTCTGGGTAGCGTCCACGATCGTGATGAGCCTGTGGACCCTCTGGTTCGGCGTCGCCCTGGTGCGGTCCGACGATTCCCGAGTTCGGCTTGCGGACGTCGGGGCCGGTAGGGAAGGGGCAGTCTGAGGGGGTTCGCCGTGCCGCGAACGGCGAGTCGCGCCGTTCGCCGGTTCGGAGAACTGACGACTCTAGCCGCGGCGCTCGACGACCACTTCCTTCGTCTTCTTCGCGTCGACGCCGAACAGGAACCCCGAGACGAACAGCAGTTCGTTGCCGACGTAGTACCGCCTGACGACGTGGTCGACGAGCGGCAGTATCGGGTCGGGCGTGATCTGGAGGACGACGAGGACGAGCGCGACGACGGCGGCGAGGCCGGCGAACCAGCGGACCACCGTGCCGGAGAGGAATCCGACGACGAAGACGGCGATGGCGGCGAGGAGGGTCACGGCCGTCCCGTAGGTGGAGGCGACGCTTCAAGCTATCGCCGAGCGGGACTCGCCGGCGACGGGGCCGTCACTTCTACCCGTCTCCCCTCGCTACGATGCGAACCACCGACGGCCGTGCGCCGCGCTCTCGTCGGAGGGACGACGGATGGACACGAGCGGAGCACTCGCGACTCGCGACCGGTTGGCGCGTCTCGCCAGGTTCGCGACCGTGGGTGTCTCCGGGTTCGTCGTCAATCTCCTCGTCTTCGCGGTGACGACGCCCGCTCTCCAGTACGTCCTGGCCGGCGTGGTCTCCTGGGCCGTCGCGAACTTCTCCAGCTACAACCTGAACCGGCGATTCACCTTCACCGACGTCGAGTACGGCTATCTCCGCGGCTACCTCCGGCATCTCTCGGTGTACGCGGTCGGGTTCGCGGTGTACGTCGTCGCGCTGTCGCTGCTCGGACTGTTCGTCGACCGCTTCCTCGCGCTCGCGGTCGCGGTCACGCTCAGCGGCGCGCTGAACTTCGTCGGAAGCGAGTTCTGGGTGTTCGACCCGGGGCTGTGACGAGGGTGACATCGCAAGGTCAAGACCTACCCGTGCTCGTCGTCACGAACCCGTATGGGATTCAGAGAGCGAGTCGCCGACGCGGCCGAATCGGCGTCGTCGGCGTCCGCCGGGGACGTGCGAGAAGCGGTGAGAGAGCGGACCACGGAGGCGTCACGGCGGGCGGCCTCGACGGGGAGCGAGGTCGTCCGCGAGACGACGAGCGCGGGGTCGGTCGCCCGCGACGGGGTCGCCGACGCGACGGACGCGGCGCGGGAGACGGTCGGGACGGCGTTCGGGCGCTTCGACCTCCCGGACGTCGCGGTCGGGCCGCCGGACGTCGGAATCACTCCGTCGGACGTCGCGATAGACCCGCCGGACGTCGCGGCCCCGACCGGGGAGTCGCCGTCGGCGGCGGCGGTGGCCGAGGAGATTCAGGCCATCGTCGATGACGTCGACCGCCGATACGCGGCCAGAAACGCCCTCGAAGGCGCGCGATACGGGATAACGGCCGGTCCGTACGGTGCCGCCGTCGGGGCCGGCGTCGGGACGGCGTACGGCGCCTACAGCAGCACCCGGGGCGCGTTCGACCCGGACGACCCGTCCGGTCCGGTCGGCGAGCGGGTCGAGTCGGTCACGGAGGGGGTCGACGCCGGCCGCTACCTCGACGGCGTCCGGCACGCGAAGACGGGGTACAGGGTCGGTGGAAAGCTGGGAACCGAAGGGAAGATCGCCGGCGCGGCGCTGGGCGGCGGCGGGAGCCTCCTCGCGGCGCTGCTCCGGGAACACTCGGGGGACGACGAGTCGCTCGGGGAACTGCTGGCAGACGACCGCCTCGAACCGCTCGTCGGGGTCGCGTCGGGCGTCGGCGACCGCCTCGGACCGGTCGGCGACGCGCTCGAAGACGGCGCTCGACGGACGGGAGCGGTGCTGGCCGAGAACCGGGAGACCGTCGAGCACCTCGGCGTGGTCGCGGCGAGCGTCGACTGGGCGAGGGCCCAGGAAGCCGCCACCCAGTCGTTCGCGGCGTTCAGCCGCGTCGCCGGTCAGCCCGGGACGGTCGGGAAGGTCGTCGAGGGCAGCCGTGCGGTGTCGGAGTCGGCCTCGCTCTGGTACGAGGTGTACGCCGACGTGCAGGCGTCCACGGAGGCGTAGCGTCGGTAGCGAGTCGGCGCGGACGCGTCCCCGACGAATCCGGTCACGAACCCTCGAACTCTCTGTAATCACACAGATAACGTAACCTATGAGCGAGAGATTATACGTTCGGTCGTCGGCGGTCGCGCTTCCGACTCGTCCCGCCGGTGGTGGCCGGTCGCACCGGAGCGCTCCGGCGCAGGATCGTGTCTGTATTCTTCCAAAACAGCTATCAAGGATAAGTCGTGTAGGTTGAGATAGAGTACCGTGGGACTCGCTCACTCAGTGTCCGACATGTCAGCCGTTGCTCGCTCGCTCGACGCCACTATCCCGTTCTTCGCGGTGTTACCGGCGTTCGTCGGCATCGTCGTACTCGTGTGGTTCTTCTTCCCGGACCTGTCGAACTGGTCGAGTCCGCCCGCTCGCGAGAACGAGTACCGTTTCGACCTCGACGAACTGGAGTGACGGCGTCGGCGCGGGCCGTACTCGGAGCGCTCGTCGAGTCGTTCAGTTGCCGCCGAGGAACCGGAGTGCCACCCCGAGGGCGATGACGATGATTCCGAGAATCGTCGCTATCGGCGGTATCGGGACGAACAACAGTACGATTCCGGCGAGGATGACTATCGTCGACTTGTTCACGGTACGACGTACGGCGAGACGCCGAATATGAATTGTGGCTGTCGGTTCGAGACGGCGTGAAGGCTACTCCAGCGCGCTACCGACCCGGACGACGGTCTCCTCGCCGAACTTCGGACCGATGAACTGCGCGCCGACGGGGAGCCCGTCCGTCTCGCCGGCCGGCACGGAGATGGCCGGGAGGTTCGCCAGGTTGACCGGGACGGTATTGGCGTCCGCGAGGTACATCGTCAGCGGGTCGTCCAGGCTCTCGCCCATGGGGAACGGCGGTGTCGGCATCGTCGGACTCGCCAGCACGTCCGCGTCCTCGAACGCCGCGTCGAAGTCCTGTTTCACCCACGCCCGGGCGTCCTGGGCCTTCTTGTAGTACTTGTCGTGGTAGCCGGCCGAGAGCGCGTAGGTGCCGAGCAGGACGCGGCGCTTCACCTCGTCGCCGAACGCCTCCTCGCGCGCCTTCGCGAACGTCTCGTTCCAGTTACCGTCGAAGCCGCCGGAGTGGCCGTAGCGCACGCCGTCGTAGCGTGCGAGGTTCGAGGACGCCTCGGACATGGCGATGACGTAGTACGCCTCGACGGCGTGTTCGACCGACGGCAGCGAGACCTCCTCGACCGTCGCACCCTGCGATTCGAGGTCGTCCAGCGCGACCTCGAACTGCTCGACGACGCCCTCGTCGGCGCCCTCGACGAGTTCGGTCGGGACGCCGACCGTCAGCCCCTCGACGTCGCCGTCCGCGGCGGCGGCGTAGTTCGAGTCGGCTCCCTCCTCGCGCGTGGTCGCGTCGTGGTCGTCCGGGCCGGCGATGACGTCCAGCAGTTCGGCGGCCTCCGCGACGGTGGGCGCGATGGGGCCGATCTGTTCGAGGCTGTTGGCGTACGCGATCAGGCCGTACCGCGAGACGAGACCGTAGGTGGGCTTGATGCCGACGACGCCGCAGAACGCGGCGGGACAGCGGATGGAGCCCCCGGTGTCGGTGCCGAGCGCGAGGTCCGTCTCGCCGGCCGCGACCGCGGCGGCGCTCCCGCCGGAGGAGCCACCGGGAACCCGTCCCTCCGCGACCGGGTTCTCGGTCGGACCGAACGCGGAGGTCTCGGTGGTCGTGCCCATGCCGAACTCGTCCATGTTCGCCTTGCCGGCGACGGTCGCCCCGGCGTCGCCGAGTCGGGTGACGACCGTCGCGTCGTACGGCGGGACGTAGTCGTCGAGCATCTCGGAGCCGCAGGTGGTCCGGACGCCCTCGGTGCTGATGTTGTCTTTCACCGCGACCGTCTTGCCGGCGAGCGGGCCGTCGTCGTCGCCCTCGATGGTCTCCTCGGTGATGAACGCGTCGTGGCTCATGAGACGTTCGGTCCCTTGAAGTAACCGTCCTCGGTCTCCGGCGCGTTCGCCAGCGCCTCCTCCTGGGAGAGGCCGTCGTGTACCTCGTCGTCGCGCATCACGTTCACGAGGTCGACGTCGCGCTCCACTTCCGGCACCTCGTCCAGCGTCTCGAAGTAACCCAGAATGTCCGCGAACTGCTCGGCGAACTCCTCGGCTTCCTCGTCGGAGACGCCGACGCGCGCCAGCCGGGCGACGTAGCGGACCTCGTCGGGGCCTGGGGCCGTGTCGCTCATGTGTTGAGGAAGCCCCGGACGCGCGGTAAGGGTTTCGATACACCCGACTCCCGAGTCCTCGCTACGCCCGACGCTCGTCCGTTCACCGCGTAACAGATAAACGCCGACAGAATTGCTCCCTCGGAGAAAAACTCGATATCCGGTTTCTGTCCCAATACAGCCCATTAATACGGCCGATGCCCAACGAGAAAAACCCCTCCACAATCCACTGGGTTTAAGTAGCAGGAAACCATATGAGATATGTCTATCGGATTCTCCGGGCTCTCCACGCTTTTGCGGTGTTCCCGATACTACGCCCATGACTGACACACGAACACGAACGAACCGCGAAGAAACACGCAGTGAACGAACCGACGAAACGGCCGACGAGCGCCAGCAGTGTCCCGAGTGCGGCGGACAGCTGGTAACCGACGAGGAACGCGGCGAGACGGTCTGTGCCGAGTGCGGCCTCGTCGTCGAAGAGGACACGATGGACCGCGGTCCGGAGTGGCGTGCGTTCGACGCGAGCGAACGGGACGAGAAGTCCCGCGTCGGCGCCCCGACGACGACGATGATGCACGACAAGGGGTTGTCGACGAACATCGACTGGCGCGACAAGGACGCCTACGGCAACTCGCTCGGCAGCCGCCAGCGCGAGAAGATGCAGCGCCTGCGCAAGTGGAACGAGCGCTTCCGCACCCGCGACAGCAAGGAGCGCAACCTCAAGCAGGCGCTGGGCGAAATCGACCGCATGGCCTCCGCGCTCGGTCTCCCCGAGAACGTCCGGGAGACGGCGTCGGTCATCTACCGCCGCGCACTCGACGAGGACCTCCTGCCGGGTCGGTCCATCGAGGGCGTCGCCACGTCGTCGCTGTACGCCGCCGCCCGACAGACCGGCACGCCCCGCAGCCTCGACGAAGTCGCGGCCGTCTCCCGCGTCGAGAAGGACGAAATCGCCCGCACCTACCGCTACGTCGTCCGCGAACTCGGCCTGGAGATTGAACCCGCCGACCCGAAGAGCTACGTCCCGCGATTCGTCTCCGAACTCGACCTCTCGGAGGAGACCGAGCGCCGCGCCCGCTCGCTGCTGGACACGGCGACCGAGAAAGGCCTCCACAGCGGGAAGTCGCCGGTCGGCCTGGCGGCCGCCGCCGTCTACGCCGCCGCCCTGCTCACCAACGAGAAGGTGACCCAGAGCGAGGTCAGCGACGTCGCCAGCATCAGCGAGGTCACCATCCGCAACCGCTACCACGAACTGCTGGAAGCCGAAGAAGGCACCGTCGCGCCCTGAAACTTCTGTTCTCTGTCCGTACGCGGAACCGGTCGCGTCCGTCTCCCCAGCGACGCGTCGACGACGCGCTCGCGGCGATTTTCGGCCGTCTCCCGCCGCTCCCGACCGCCGGTCGCTCGGTCGTCGGCCGCCGGTCGGTCGGTAACCCTCGGCGGTACGTCGACGGGTACGACTCTCCGGTCGTCGCGACTGGCGTCCGCCGGGACCGTGAACCGCAAGGGCGAAATTCCCTCGCTCGCTGGTCTCGCGCATGGAGACGACACGTCACTTCACCGCGACGACGTTCGTCGTCCACGGCGGCGCGACGCTCCTCCACGACCACGACCGCCTCGACATGTGGCTGCCGCCCGGCGGACACCTCGACCGCGACGAACTGCCGCGCGAGGCGGCCCGCCGTGAGGTCCGGGAGGAGACCGGCCTCGCCGTGGACCTTCTCGAACCCGAGACGGACGTGACCCCCGACTTCGGTCGGGAACTCCCGCCCGCCGAGCACGTCATGCTGTACGACGTCGACCGTTTCGACGGCGAGGTGGCCCACCAGCACGTCGACTTCGTCTACTACGGCGTGGCCGAGGACCGCGCGCTGACTCCCGACGACGGCGAAGCCGCGAGCGAGCGCTGGGAGTGGTTCGACCGCGACGACCTGCGGGCGCACGACGGACTGACCGACGAGGTCGTCGCGCTCGGCCGCGAGGCCATCGAACGCGTCGCGTCCCGACGCCGCTAGGGGATTAAGCGGTGTATAATAACGTCGTCACGGCGGATGGCGTTCGACATGAGCTTCATCGCCCGCCTTCGAACCCGACTCTCGACCGACCCCGAGGACCAGGAAGACGACCCCACGTACGTCTGCCCCGACTGCGGTCGGGCGTACGCCGAAAAGTGCAAGCTCTGCTCCGAATGCGGCGGCGAACGCGTCCTCCGTGCCGGTACCTGACCGACGTTGCCTGATTCATGGAGTGATACAGGTGTGGAGGACTACAGGACGTGAACGGCCGGTACGAGCCGATTAGCGGAGTTTATGCGACGTATAATAATGGAGTAGCTCGACATCTGACCAGTCAGAAATGGAATTTGTCAGTCGGTTCTCGGTGCCGTTCGTCCGGGACGCCGAACCGGAGCCGTTCGAGTGCAAGACCTGCGGGGCCACGTACGCGCTGGACCGACAGGCCTGTCCGGAGTGCGACGGCTTCAGCATCGGTTATCGCGACTCGTGGCTCGAACGAGAACTCGACGACGTGGCCGCGACCGAGAACACGCACTGACTCGCGGGCGGCGCGCCTCAGTCGCGCGACGCCCGTTCGGCTCCGACGCGCGATTCCACGTAGCTCGTGACGTGGTCGTCCCGACGGCGCTTGAACCCGGCCTGCCGGGCGAGACGGTCGAGTTCCCGGGCGACGAGGCTCCCGTACTGCACCGCTTTCTTCCCCCTGAACGCGACGCGGTCGGGGACGAACTCCCTGACGGCGAGCCTGAGCGCCCACTTGCGCTCGCCGCGGTCGCTCACCAGCAACTCGCCCGGCAACCGGAGCGCCGCCGCGACCACCCGGTCGTCCAGCAGGGGGGCGACCGGTTCGACGCCGCCGGCCCGGACCGCCAGCGCGTCGCGGGGCAGTTGCTCGGCGAGACTCCGGACCGTCTCGCGGGCCGCGCCGCGCACGGTGTCGGCCGCGACGCGGTGGTCGGCGCGCGCCACCTTGTCGTACCCGCCGAAGAGTTCGTCCGCGCCCTGCCCGACCGCGAGGCGGTCGTGGCCGTCGGCCGCGGCGCGCTCGGCGACCAGGAAGAGCGGCAGCGCTATCTCCACGTCCATCGCGTTCGTCCGCCCGGTGGCGTGCGCCACGGCGGGGACGGCGCGCTCGACCGCGTCGTGGTCGAGTTCGACCACGGTCAGGTCGCAGTCCAGCATCGCGGCCGCCTCGCGGGCCGCGGTCACGTCGTGGCTCTCCGGAAATCCCGCGACGTAGCAGGGCCGGTCGAGCGCGGCGGCGACCAGCGCGGAGTCGACGCCGCCCGAGAACGCCACCGCGGTCCCGTCGGCGGGCGCGTCGGAAAGCGACGCGTCGACGGCCGTTCGAACCGCGGCGACGGCCTCGCGCCGGTCGTCGACCGCGGGCGGGTCCGGCAGATTCCAGAGTCGCTCGTCGCGGGCCGCCCCGTCGCTCGCGTCGCTCGCCGGAACCCGGGCGTGTCCCGCCGGGACGGGGTCCGGAGCGTCGAGGTCGGTCGGGTCGTGGCTCCACGTCGTCGCATCATCGGCCTCCGAGAAGAGCGGGACGCGCCCGAGCACGTCCCGGACGAGGCGACCGTCCGGGAGCCGTCCCGCGAACCCCCGCGTTCCCGGCAGGGGGTCGCCGGCGTCGACGGCCCGGCGGACGAGTTCGACGTCGGCCCCGGACAGCCCGCTCCCCCCTGTCATCCGGCGTCTCACCCCAGGAAGCCGGTGACGCGGCTGAGGACGCGGCGCTTCGCGCCGCCGGCCGCCTGCCGGAAGCTGATGCGCCACGGCGTTCGCTTGCCGTCGATCTCCGTGCGGCCGGCCTCGATGGCGTCGAGGATGGCACCGGCGTTGCGGCCGTCGGCGTCTATCTTCGTCACGGCCTGACCGACCATCTCGCTGATGTGGGCGTCGCTGCCGGCCGTCATCGGCAGTCCGTGGGCGTCGGCGAACACGTGGGCGCGGCGGTTCCCGCGCCCGGTCAGCAGCCGGGAGTTGTACACTTCGATGGCGTCCGCCTCGGAGAGTTCTCGCCGGGAGATGTTGGCGGCGACGCCGCTCCTGGACTTCTGGAACGGGTGGGGAACGACCGCGACGCCGCCCTGGGCGTGGATGCGGTCGAGCGTCTCCTCGAACGGAAGGCCGGCCGGAACCCGCTCGTCGACGCCGAGTCCGAGCACGTGGCCGGCCCGGGTCGTTATCTCGATGCCCGGGATGCCGACGAGCCCGTAGTCGGACGCCAGCTTCGCGGCACGACGGCTCGCCTCGATCTGGTCGTGGTCGGTGACCGCGAGCGCGTCGAGACCGACCGCCTCGGCCTGCTGTAGCAGGAGCTCGACCGGGTCGCGACCGTCGTGGGAGAGTTCCGAGTGGCAGTGGAGCTCGACCGTGAGCACGCGAGTGGCTTCGCATGGCGGTGGCAAAAGCGCCCCGGTCTGGAAAGCGACGGCCGACCGACCGGTCACCGACCCGGTAGCCGTCCCTCGGTCACGCCACCCGGTTGACGAACGATTCGCCGGCGGCGACGCGCCGGACGTTCCGGCCGACTAGGTCGGCGACGTGGCGGTAGTAGTCGCGCTCGGCGGCCGCCGCGTGGGGCGTGACGACGACGTCGTCCATCTCCCAGAGCGGGGAGTCGTCCGGTAGCGGCTCCGTCTCGAACACGTCCAGCGCCGCGCCCGCGATGGTTCCCTCGCGCAGCGCCGCGACCAGCGCGTCCTGGTCGGCGCACTCGCCGCGCGCGACGTTGACGAAGTAGGCGTCCTCGCGCATGGCCTCGAACGCCGCCCCGTCCATCAGCCCCCGCGTCTCCTCGGTGAGCGGCGTCGCCAGCGCGACGAACCGCGCGTCCGCGACCGCCTCGTGGAGGTCGGCGGCGGCGTGAACCTCCCGAACGTGCGGGACGAGGTCCGGCGAGCGCCGCACCCCCTCGACGGTCATCCCGACGGCGTCCGCCCGCTCGGCGATACCGCGGCCGAGCGTCCCGAGACCGACGACGCACAGCCGTTCGCCGTCGAGCGTGAACGGTTCGTCCCACGCCGGGCGGTCCCAGACGCGTTCGGTCTGGTTCCGGGCGAACGCGTGGAGGCGGCGCGCCAGCGAGAGCATCATCCCCAGTACCGTCTCGCCGACGCTGGTGTCGTGGATGCCGGTGCTGTTCGTCAGGACGACGCCTCGCTCCTCGAACTCCGCCAGCGGGAAGCGGTCGTACCCAGCCTGGATCGAGTGGACCCAGTCCACGGCGCCGAGGAAGGCGTCGCGGTGCTCGAACGTGACGACCGCGTCGCACGCCCTGAGATCGGCCGGGTCGTCGCCGACGACGCGAACGTCGGGGTCGCAGTCTGCGAGCGCGTCGCGGAGTCGCTCCGGCGGGAAGATGGCTACCACCGACTCGTGGACGCCGAGGTCGGACACCTGCATGGTCGCGAGTAGCGTCGGCGGCGGGTTGAATCTTCGCACGGCGGAAATCGAGGGACGCGAAACGTCCGACGCCGACCCCGGCGGTCGAGGACGAACTGCTCTCCGTTGGTCGGGGTCGTCTGAAGGGCGGCTCGGGAGAAGTGCCTCGTCACAAGGGGCTCGGAGGGGGTAACTTTCGTCACCGCCGCCCGGGCGGAGGTAGTCCGCCGAGCGATTTGACTCTTGTGCGTCTCACTCCCCGCCCGCTTCGCGCCACGCCGACAGCTCCCGGTGTTCGTCCGCCACGTCCCGGACGCCGCCGGCGTCGAGCACGCCCCGCTCGGTGACGTAGCCGGCGACGTAGTCGGCGGGGGTCACGTCGAACGTCGGGTTCAGCACCTCGACGTCGGCGCTGCCGTCGTACACCGCGGCGGGGTCGCCCGCCTCCAGCGCGGGGTCGTCGTCGGTCGCCACCTTGTCGCTGGCCGCCACCGCGTAGACGGGGACGTTCTCGCGGTCGGCCGCCAGCGCGGTCACGCGGGTCCCGGTCTTGTTCACCACGTCGCCGTCCGGGAGGACGGTGTCCGCCCCGACGACCACCGCGTCGACGTCTCGGGTCGCCAGCACGTGCGCGACGGCGGCGTCGGTGTGGAGCGTCACCGGGACGTCGCCTCCCTCGGCGAGTTCCTCGGCGACGCCGACGCCCTCGCGGGCCGGGCGCGACTCCGCGACGAACACCCGTTCGGCCGCGTCGAGCGCGGCGAGGACGGTGCCCGAGCGCGAGAGCGTCAGCGCGGCGTCGCCCTCGATTCGCTCGCGGGCGACGGCGGCCGCCCCGTCGTCGGCCGAGAGCGCGCGTTCGACCCCGACGGCGGCCGCCCGCTCGACCGCCGCGGGAGTGCGGTCGTCGTTCGCGGCCGCCATCGCCCGGTTCACCCGGTTGCCCAGCGCGGCCATGCTCGGCCGGGCGTCGCACAGCGCCTCGGCGAGGGCGGCGAGGTCGGACCAGTCGCCGTCGCGTTCGCCCGTCGCGACTGCTCCCGCCCGGTCGCGCAGGACTTCCAGGGCGCGCACCGAGACGTAGGCGGAGCCGTGTTCGTCGTCCGCCGCGACGGACTCGACGGAGGGCGCGACGCGGGCGTAGGAGGTCCAGAGCCGCGGCACGGCGTCGCGCCGGAGGATTTCGGTCGGGGGAACCCACTCGGCCGCCGTCGTCTCCCGGTCGGTCCGGACCGCGCGTCTGTCGCAGTCGAAGAGGTAGGGGTGGACGACCCAGCGCGTGTCGAGGTCCTCGTCCTCGACGGCGAAGGCGTCGCCCGACCGGACGAACGTGCAGGCGTCGAGCAGCCCCGTCTCCTCGTCTATCTCCTCGCGCGCCGCCGCGTCGGGGTCGCCCTCGGCGTGTCCGGCGACCGCCCCCCACCGGCCGGAGTAGGAACCGACCTCGTCGCTCCGGCGCAGCAGGAGCACGTCCCCCCGGTTCCGCAGGAAGCAGGTGACGACGTCCGTCTCCTCCATACCGGACCTGTCCCCCTTCTCGGCCTTGAACGTGCGGGTGGTCCCTCTCCGGACCGCGTCTGCTGCGAAGATGTAAGCGGCTCGGAACGAACCGCCGACCGACCCTCCCGTCGGCGGTGAGGGAGCGGCGGGCGGCGACGGATTCCGCGGTAGCGTCCCGGTCGCGCGACGTCAGCCGGTCGTGCGTTACCGTGGCGGGCCGAACTCCGGAACCGCCGTTCCGTGTCTAAATACTACATGATATGCCAACCTTCCCGACAATGTTTAATAGGTTGATTTCGTACGCCCAAACGTAATGTCGGAAGTCTGCTCGACGTGCGGGCTGCCCCAGGAGCTCTGCGTCTGCGAGGACGTTGCGAAAGAGTCCCAGCAGATCAACATCCGCATCGACGAGCGCCGTTACGGAAAGGAAGTAACGATCATCGAAGGATTCGACCCCAAAGACGTCGACCTGGACAGTCTGTCCTCTGACCTGAAATCGAAGTTCGCCTGCGGCGGGACCGTCGAGGAAGGCCAGATCGAACTCCAGGGCAACCACACCGGGCGCGTCGAGGATTTCCTCCGCGATAAAGGATTCAACGTCGCCTGATAGCGTCGCCGACTCTGCCGCTCTCGCGGGTCGAGGAGTACCACGCGGCTCCTCCGGACCCGTAGACGCTCTGTCTTTTCGCTCCCGACGACCGATCAGAACGGCGCGTCGGAGGCGGTCTCGCCGTCCTCGCCGGACGCGTCGCTCGACTCGAGTTCGCGTTCCCACGCGTCGAGTCCGCCTTCCATGCTCTCGACGCGGGCGTCGTCGGGGACCCCTTCGTAGGAAGCGATCAGCCGCGCGGCCTGGACGCTCGACTTGCCCTCCGGGCAGACCGTGACGATGCGGTCCGCGCCGTCGAGTTCGTCGATGCGGTCGGCGAGCGCGTGGAACGGGATGCACTCGCTGCCGGGGACGTGGCCGCGTTCGAACTGCGATTCGGGTCGGATGTCGACGATTCGGACGTCCTCGTCGTCGAGGAGTTCGTACACCTCCGCTGGGGAGATTTCGGCGTCCATCGACGCCACGTTGGGTCGCCGCCCGAATAAACGCCCCGGTAGCCCCCACCGGCGGCGTTATCCCGTGTTCTTCATCCCGGCGGCGATGCCGGTCACGGTCAGCCGGAGCGCACGCTTCTCGGCCTCGTTCCGGTGGGTCTGGCCGAGCAGGTGCGCCTGGAGCAGGTTCAGGGGGTCGACGTAGGGGTTGCGCCGGTCGAGGCTGTCGCGAAGCCACGTTCGCGAGAGCAGGTCGTCGCGCCCCGCGATGGCGGTGACGAGTTCCACCGCGCGCTCGTACTCCGCCCGGACGTCGGGGAAGAACCGCTCGCGCCGCTCTCTCCCGGCGAGCGCGGCGTACTCCTCGGCGATCTCCAGGTCGGTCCGGGCGAGCGCCAGCGCGGCGTTGTCGAGCGTCGTCCGGAAGAACGGCCACTCCTCGTACATCTCCTGGAGGGTCGCGAGCGCCTCGTCTTCGCTCGCTGCGCTCTCCAGGTAGGCGTCGATTCCCGACGCCAGCCCGTACCAGCCGGGCAGGATGCAGCGCGTCTGAGTCCACGAGAACACCCACGGGATGGCCCGGAGGTCCTCGACGGTGCGCTCGCCCGACCGGGACGCCGGCCGGGAGCCGAGGTTCAGTTCCTCGATGACGGTGATGGGCGTCGTCTCCTCGAAGTAGCGGACGAACCCCTCCGCGTCGAGCAGGTCGCGGTACGCCTCCCGGGCGGCCGACGCCGCGGTGTCCATGGCGTCGACCCACGCCTCGTCGGGGGCGTCGCGCTCGTCGGCGACTGTGGCGTGGCGCGCCCGAATCTGGGCGTTCAACATCTGTTCGAGTTCCCGTTCGGCGACGGCCGGATTGGCGTACTTCTCGGCGATGGACTCGCCCTGCTCGGTGAACTTCACCTCGCCGGACACCGTCTCGGGCGGCAGCGCCAGCAGCGCCTCGTTCATCGGGCCGCCGCCGCGGGATATCGAGCCCCCGCGCCCGTGGAACAGCCGCATGTCGACGTCGTAGTCGGCGCAGATGGCCGCCAGGTCGGTCTGGGCGCGGTTGAGTTCCCAGTTCGCGGCGAGGAAGCCGTTCTCCTTGTTCGAGTCCGAGTACCCCAGCATCACCTCCTGGGTGCCGCCGCGGGCCTCCAGCGAGGCGGCGTACGCCTCGTTCTCGAACAGCGTCCCGAGAATCGACCGGGCGTTCGACAGCGCCGACTCGGTCTCCAGCAGGGGTGCGATGTCCGCCCCGGAGTGGCCCGGAAGGTCGACGACGCCGGCCTGGTCGGCCAGGAAGAGCACTTCGAGCACGTGGCTCGGCTGCTCGGTCATGCTGATGCAGTAGGTGTCGATGGCGTCCGCGCCGTACTCGCGCTGCCATTCGCCGAGTCGCTCGAACAGCGTCAGCACGCGCTCGGCCGTCTCGGAGAGGCCGCCGTCGAACGACAGGAGCCGTTCGTCGTCCAGTATCGCCTCGGTGAGCAGCTCCTGGCGCTCGCTCTCGTCCATCCCCGCGTAGTCGATGCCCTCGCGTTCCAGGGCCTCGGTGACCGCCTTCGTGTGGTTCTCGCGATGGTCCCGGAGGTCGAGGCTCGCGAGCGCGAAGCCGAACGTCTCGACCTGCCGACGGAGGGGGTCGACCTCGGTGTCGGCGACGTCCTCCATCCCGCTCGCCCGCAGGCTGTCGGCGACCGTCTCGAGGTCGTCGAGCAGTTCGTCGGCGTCGTCGTACCCGCCCGGCCGGACGCTGCCCACGCGGTCGACGCGGTGGACCATCACCGCCAGCTTCTGGCGGTACGGCTCGTCGGGGTACCGTTCCTTCGCCTCCTCCGCGACCCGGGGCAGTCGCTCGCGGTCGGCGTCCAGGCTCTCCTCGAACGCCGCCGTCGCCGGGACGCGCTCGCCGTCCTGGCTGAGCACGCCGATGAGTCGCTCCAGCTCGTCGGTGTACCGCTGGCAGGCGATGTCGCGCTGGTTCTCCAGCGTCTCCGCGGTCACCTCGGGCGTGACGTGGGGGTTGCCGTCGCGGTCGCTGCCCGCCCACGACCGGAACTCGAAGAGGCGGGAGACGTCCGCGTCGAAGTCCGCGAACGCCCGCTCCAGTTCGTCGTACACCTCGCCGATGATGTCGAACAGGACGTTCTCCAGGTACCACTGGACGTTGCGCGCCTCGTCGGCCACCTCCGGGCGGCGCTCGCGCACCTGCCGGGTGGTCCACAGGCCGACTATCTCGGCGTCGAGGCTGCGTTCGAGGCGCTCTTGTTCGCGGTCGGTGAGCCGGCGCTCGTCCAGTTCCTCCAGCAGTTCGGCGATGGAGCGGAGCTTCGACTTCACCGTCTTCCGGCGGGCTTCGGTCGGGTGGGCGGTGAACGTCGGTTCGACGAACACGTCGTCGAGCACCGTCTGGACCGTCTCCGAGTCGACGTCCTCGGCGGCGAACCGTTCCGCGGCGGCCGCCACGTCGTTCGAGAGCGTGCCGCCTTCGCGGCCCTCGCGGATGGCCCTGACGCGCTGGCGCTCCTCGGCGAGATTGATGAGTTCGAAGTAGAGGGCGAACGCCCGCGCCACGTGGACGGCCTGGTCCGGCGGGAGTCGCTCGACGCAGTCGCGGAGCGGGTCGCGGGACTCGGCGTCACCGCGTCGGTAGTCGATGGCGTCGGTGCGAAGGGCTTCGACGGTCTCGAACGCCTCCCCGGAGGCGTGGCGTTCGAGCGCTTCGCCGAGTAGCGCGGCGAGTTCGCGTACGTCCTGGCGAACGTCTCTGGCGTGCAAATCCATAGCACAACATTACGCACCCACAAGTAAAACGTCCCTGCCACCGCAAAAACTGCGAACGATTCAGTTATACTCCCGCCAGCGGTAGCCACACTCCTTACTCTTATAAAATCCTGACAGTGAGGACTCTAACAAAATAATTATTCCTAATGGCAGTATATTGATAGCTTGTCGATGGTTCGGTAGCTACGTGAGTAAGGCTGAGAGAAATAGGTATAACAACAATAATATTTTAAATAATAGAATCTATATACCGTCTTCAAAAGCAACTTGGATATTTTAAACTTAATATCGCAACAAGATGAACTATCTGCGATGGTTTTATATGTATTGTAGAGAACCTCGCGTATATGTCAGGTGAGAAAGTGGACGCATCTAGCGGTGAAATTAATTCATTAGAAGTCCACGCAGAGGTTGATAGCTCAGACTTAGATGAATTTAGGGATAAAATGGTAAGAGAGCAATTAGATGACTTCACTAATGAGTATTATATACAGGATTCTGGCATCGTAAAGTTTGAAAAATTTGCTCGTCTACGGATTCCTTCATTAATGTGTCTCCTATTCTAATGCTAATTTTTATGGCCCTGACCTCATTTATGGTTACGCAGTTTAAACCGGGTGAGCTAGGGAAACTTATCTTAACTTCAAATATTTCAGTTGCTTTCTCAACAATTATCGCTGCAATAGCTGGATGTATAGTATTTTCTCCTATATTAATATCAAGGAAATTCCTTAGTAAAGCTAAAGACATGGAGTACAGTGCTTCTGATTGGACATTCCATAAAATAGCCTCAGCAATTAAAAGCTATAATTCGGATGATTATCAAGGACTATTAAGAGATTTAAAAGAACGAAATATCAATGAGATCTATGTAAGTAAATCCCCGCAATTATTCGAAAGTAGTGGGTCTGTATCTACGCTTACAACTAAGACTGATAAATTGCTTAGTGACTATGTTGAAGCAATTGAAGAAAGTGAAGACAAAGAACATTCGTTAAAGAATACGTTCGAACCTCTAATACATTCCGTAATTATAGAAATCTCAGCAGTTGAGGAAGAAAAGCAGCGAAATGTTATAAACGAAATTGACAAATCCCCCTCTCCTGAGGTTACGTATGTGGAAATCATAAAAAGCATTCTAACAATAGACATTTCTCCTTCATCAAGGGCCTTTAGAGGCCTAATGCTATTGATTTTTGCAACCATTGGGTTCAGTGTATTCCTATTTTTAGATGACACTTTGGGTATGCTCACGACTGTCGTACTCTATTCTAGTTTTGAGATATTGATCGGGTCAGGTAAGTAAACTTAAACCATCCCCATGCAAATCATAAGAACTACTTTTAGAGTCTATGTCGACACTAGTTGTACTCCCGCCAGCGGTAGCCACACTCCTTGCACTTGAAGAAGCGCGTCGGCGGTTCGTCGGCGGCCCCGGTCTGCTTGATGGTGTACCACGCCTCGCCGTGGCCGCACTCCTCGCAGGTGACGTCGGTGGCGGTCGGCTTCCCCTCGAAGTTCGCGCCCTCCTCCGTCTCGATGACCTCGTCGCCGCTCTGCTCCTCGGTCGAGACGAACTCGGCCGCCTTCTCCTCGTCTTTCACGACCGTCGCCTGACAGTCGTCGTTCGCGCAGACCATCTGTGACCCCATGGACTTCATCATGGAGCCGCAGTCGTCGCAGAATTGCATACTCGCCCTACTCGTTCGGCGTTCAAAAGCGCCACGTACTGGACCTGCGGTAGCGCCGTCAGACCACGGGTCGGACGACGTTCGCGGTCGACCGGGGGGACCGGCGGTCACGTCGGCAGGGCGTGCAGCAGTTCGTCGCGACCGAAGAACACGAGGGCGGCGACTATCGCGTTGAACAGCGCCGCTCCTCCGGCGGTGTACGCGAGGAACCGCCAGCGGTGCATCTCCGCGAACCCGGCCGGAATCGAGATTATCGACCGCAGAACGGGCAGCAGTCGGCCCCAGAACACCGCGGTCTCGCCCCACCGGCGGAACCACCGGACCCCCCGGTCGACCTCGTCGTCGGAGACGCGGACGTAGCGCCCGTAGCGGTCCACCGCCTCGTGACCCTCCCGACCGAGGAGGTAGGGGACGAGGCCGCCGAGGGTCGCCCCGACCGTCGCCGCCGCGACGAACAGGGCGAACGAGAGCGGCCCCTGGACGAGGATGCCCGCCGCCGCCGGCACGACGAGTTCGCTCGGCGCGAACGGGAACAGCATCGACGATTCGAGGAAGGCGAACGCGAGCAGCGCGAGATAGCCGTACTGGTGGACGAACTCCAGTATCGTGTTGGCGAAATTCATCGTGTCGCGGGCGGCGACGCTCACTCCCGGGCGTCGAACTCCGTCGCGTCGAGGTCGAGTTCGGACTCCTCGACGACCACCGGACAGTCCGCCACGCGGAACCGTCCGCTGTCGACGACCGACAGGATGTCGGTTCCGTCGTGCGTGCAGCGGAGCGCCGGCGGGTCGCCGAAGTGCGGGCAGCCGTGGCAGATGCTCTTGTCGACGGTCCGGACGTCGCGGGCGTCGTCGTCTTCCGCCTCCCCGGCCGCGGTCCGCCCCGGGGCGGTTTCGCCCCGCAGGTCGGCCCAGAGCTTCTCGCGGTCGACCGCCGCCACGTCGACTTCCGTGAACGCGTCGTCGTCCGCCTCGCGCTCGCGGTCCCGGCGGCGGTCGACCTCCGCGGCGAGGTCTGCCAGCGGTTCTTCGTCGTCGCTCACGCTCCCGTTACCTCCCCGGGAGACTTACCTCCGTCGGTCATTCCTCGTCGCCCTCCGCCAGCAGGTCGTCGACGTCGTCGCCGAGCGTCTCGCCCTCCAGCGCCGGCGGGTCGCCGACGAGCAGCGTCGACGAGCCGAACCAGCCCTCCTTCGGCCGGAGGTCGCCGAACGACGCGCCGCAGTGGGGGCACTCGGGTTCGTACAGCAGCGAGACGGTGACGCTCAGCTCGCAGCTCTCGCAGACGGCGGTCTCGACGCCGTTGCGGTTCGCGGTGCGTGCGAGTTCGGCGACGGCCGCCCGCTTCTCCTCGTCGACGGCGAGTTTCCGGGTGCGGTCGCGCACGCCGACCAGCTCCGTCGCGAGCACGTCGAGGCGTTCCTCCAGTTCGTCGGTCGTCTCGGTGAGGTAGGAGAGCACCTCCTCGTAGTTCTCGAAGCCGGAGTCCATGCGGTCGCGGTTTTCGACCACCCGCTCGCGAAGTTCCTCGACCTCGGCGACGGCCGTCCGGAGGTCCTCGACGTCGTCCCGGAGGTCCGGATGGCCGTGGTCGGCGGGAGCTTTCGCGTCCGTCTCGCGCTTGACCTGAATGACGCGCTCGCGAACGTCCTCTATCTTCGCCGCGAACTCCTCTCGGAGGTCCTCTCCGTCCGACGCCTGCTTCGGATCTTCGCTCGCCATTCGAGTCCTTGCGTCCTTCTCACACGCTCGACTTAACTGTTCGGTTGGTGAGGTTTCCTCGCCCCCGCGGAACGGGTCGCCGTCGAACGCTCGACGACCCCTCGCGGTCCTCCGGTGGGAACGCGACCGCGGTTCGTCGCTTCCCACCGGAAGGAAAGGAACTTGCCGGACCGCCCCGTTCGAAGAGACATGCAGTGGAAGCTCTTCGCGGACCTCGCCGACGTCGCCGGAGGAAAGGAGGTGGCGGTGGACGCCGAACCGGGCGACACGGTCGGCGACGCGCTCGACGCGCTGCTGGAAGCGCGTCCGGAACTGCGCGAACGCGTCGTCGAGAACGGTCGGCTACGCGACCACGTCAACCTCCTCCGGAACGGGACGAACGTGGCGAACGAGGACGGTCTGGCGACCGAACTGGAAGAAGGCGACGAACTCGCGCTGTTCCCGCCGGTGAGCGGAGGGTGACGTGCACGTCCTGCTGACGAACGACGACGGCGTCGGAGCACCCGGTCTGGACGCGCTGTACGACGAGTTCGCCGCCGCTCCGTCCGTGGACGGGGTGTCGGTCGTCGCCCCCGCCGAGGACCGCAGCGGCGTCGGGCGGGCGAACTCCCACGCGGTCGGGGTCGAGGAGCGCGACCGCGGCGTCGTCGTCGACGGGACGCCCTGCGACTGCGTCGCGGTCGGCCTCCGGACGCTCGACCCGGAGCCGGACGTGGTCGTTTCGGGCGTCAACGACGGTCCCAACGTCGGCGCGCACAAACTCGGACGCTCCGGGACGGTCAGCGCCGCGAAGGAGGCGGCGTTCCTCGACGTGCCGGGCATCGCCGTCTCGCTGTACGACCCGGTCGTCGGCAACCGCGAGTTCGAGGACGGGGAGTTCGACTCGGCGACCGACGTCGCGCGATTCCTGGTGGAGCGCGCCGACGCGCTCGCCGACCGCACCTACCTCAACGTCAACGTGCCCGTGGCCGACGAGCGTCCCCCGCTCCGCGTCACCCGGCCGACCAGCGACTTCGACGTCCGCGTCGAGGAGACCGACGACGAACTCGCGCTCCGGGACTGCTTCTACGACCCGTTGCGCCCGGACCACCCCGAGGAACTCGACGACCCCGTCGGAACCGACCGCCGCGCGCTGGCCGACGGCGAGATTAGCGTCTCGCCGCTCGGCGTCGGTCACGAAACGCGCCAGATGGGCGCTCTCGCCGATATCGCCGCCGATTTCGCGTAGACGGCTGCCTGCATGATATATAAACCAGAAGTCCTTATCCCCCGCTACGACTAAAGTAGGACGAGAACTATGAATCCTGACGACCACTCCTTCGAGTCTCTCTTCCCGGAGTCGGAGATGAGAGACCGAAGGTCGATCTTCAAGAAGATTAGCCGGTGGTTTCTCCTTCTCGGTCGGCGCACGTCCGTGACGCTGTTTCTGCTGCTGTGCGTCCTCGCCGTCCTCCTCGTGATGTCGTCTCAGGGAACCGGGGTGAACATGCGAAGGTTGCTGACGGAGACGAACACGGTGCAGACGCTGTTCAACACGCTATTGAGCGGTATCATCCTGCTGGTCTCCATCGTCGTCTCCATCAACTCCATCGTCTTCTCCCAGGAAATCACCGACATCGAGGACCAGCGCGACCGCATCGACGCCTCGATTCGCTACCGCGACCGCATCGACCAGTTCATGAAATCGGACGTGAGCCCCGCTCGTCCGGCGGAGTTCCTCCGCGCCATCCTCCAGGTCATCAACCGGCAGGCGATGGCGCTCGCCAACATCGCCGCAGATAGCGACGATGACGAGTTCTGCGAGGAAGCCAAGGCGTTCGCCGACCGCGTGACCGCCGACGCCGAACGCGCCGGCGAGACGCTGGCGGACGCTCAGTTCGGCACGTTCAAGGTGTTGCTCGCCGGCCTGAACTACGACTACTCGCGCCAACTCCACGCTGCCCGCCGGTTCAAACGCAAGTACCGCAACCAGCTCGACGACGACGAGGCCGAGGCCATCGACGACCTCGTCGACACGCTGAAGTTCTTCGCGACCGGCCGCGAGTACTTCAAATCGCTCTACTACAAGCGCGAACTCGCGCGCCTCTCCAGTCGCCTGCTGTACGTCTCGTTGCCGGCCATCGTGTTCACGTCCTACGTCCTGCTGGCGCTGGACGCGAAACTCTTCCCGCGCGAGATCGCGCTCCCCCTCTGGCGCGCGTTCAGCATCCCGCCGCTCCCGCTGTTCGTCAGCTTCGCGTACACCGTGGCGCTCGCGCCGTTCGTCATCCTCACCGCGTACGTCATCCGTGCGGTGACGGTGACGCTCAACACGCTCGCCGCCGGTCCGTTCATCCTCGAACGCGGCGCGACCATCGACGAGTTCGACTGGGAGCACCTGGACGACGACTGGGAGATAACGGACCCCGAAACCCCCTCCGCGGACGACTGAGTCCCGGACCCGACGGGGTCGCCCCGTCGCCGGACTCGACGCTATCGACGAAGGTGGTCGGCGGTGAGGTCGGCCGCGAGCACGAAGTCCGGTTCGTCGGCGACCCCCGTCCGGCAGTAGGCGGCGTCGCTGACGTACCGCGCGGTCTCGGGCACGAGCATCCGCGTCCGGGTCGCGCCGCGTTCGGCGGCGTCCCGGGCCACGGCGGCGAACAGGCTCCGGGCGGCGTCGACGTCCGCCCACGCTCCGACGCCGTACTCGACCCACCTCTCCTCGCCGCCGTCGTCGCCCTCGCGGTCGTACTCGCGGACGCGATACGCGAGCCCCCTCGTTCCGTCGGCCTGGACGACGAACAGACCGTCCTCGTCGGCGGCCCGGCGGAGGTCCTCGCGGGTGAGTTCGGAGACCGCCCACGACTCCTCCGCGTCGAGCGCCAGCCCCGCGAGGTGTTCGCGGGCCGCGCTGTCGGTCCAGTAGCGCCACGCCGCCCGGGGGTCCGCGGTCACGTCGAGGGCCGGGTCGGCGTCCGGGTCCGGGTCGGGCGTCGCCCACCGGAACTCGGTGACGGGGTCGTAGCCGGCGGCCCGGGACTGGCCGAGACCGGCGACGTTCCACGAGAACACCATGTTCCGGAGGACCGTCGCTCCCCGTTCGCGCGCCCAGTCGAAGAGGTCGCGCGTCATGCGCATCCCGACGCCCTCGCCGCGGAACTCGGGGTTGACGCGCATCCCCTGGCCCCACGCCTCCCAGTCCGAGAGCAGGACGCCCTGGGCGATGCCGGCGATGGCGTCGCCGGCCTCGCCCCGACCGCCCGTCGAATCCCGCTCGACGACGTCCGCGACCACCGTTCGCTTGTCGTCGCCCTCTATCCAGTCGTGGTACACGTCGGGGATGTAGTCGCCGCCGTCGCGTTCCGGCCACGTGTCCCGGGTGAACTCGGCGACCGCCTCGAAGTCGTCGTGCGTCGCCGCCCTGAGTTCGACGGTCGCGCCCGTCATCTCACTCCCAGGGCACCGACCGTTCGCGTATCTCGCCCGCGAGCGGTTCCCGCATCGTCGCCGCGGGGTCGCCGACGTTCGCCAGCGCCCACATCAACTTCACCTTCGCCGTGCCGGGGAGCATGTCCTCCCCCTCGACGACGCCCGCGTCGAGCAGGTCCCGTCCCGTGTCGTAGACGCGGTCGCAGACCCGCCCCTGGATGCACTGGCTGGTCATGACCACGGTGGTACCGTCGTCGACCAGGTCCGCGATGCGGTCGGTCCAGTCGGAGTGGACGTGCCCCAGTCCCGTGCCTTCGAGGACGAGACCGGCCTTCCCCTCCGCGAGGTCGAGCGCGGACTCGTCCGTACCGGGCGTGAACTTCAGCAGTTCGACCTCGGACTCGACGTCGGCCGCGAGCGCGAGGTCCGCTGCGCCGCGCTCGTCGTGCTCGCGCCGGAACGCGACCTCGCCGGTGTCGTAGTCGACCTCGCCGAGCGGTTTCGCGCCGACCGTCTCGAAGGCGTCCCGGCGGGAGGTGTGGTTCTTCCGGACGCGGGTGCCGCGGTGGAGCGCGCAGACGTCGTCGCTCTCGGAGGCGTGCATGCAGACCATCACCTCGGCGGCGTCTGACTTGGCGGCCTCGACCGAGCAGACCGCGTTCATCACGTTGTCCGAGGAGGGCCGGTCCGCCGAGCGCTGGCTCCCGGTGAACACGACCGGAACGGGGGTGTCCAGCATGAACGAGAGCGCGCTCGCGGTGAACTGCATCGTGTCCGTGCCGTGCATGACGACGACGCCGTCGGCCCCGTTCTCTATCTCCTCGTGGACCGCGCGAGCGAGGTCCTGCCACACGTCCGGCGTCATGTTCTCGCTGAGGATGTTGGCGACGACGCGGCCGCGGTAGTTCGCGCGACCGGCGAGGTCGGGCACCGCCCGGAGCACGTCCTCGGCGTCGAACTGCGCGGTGACCGCGCCGGTGCGGTAGTCCACGGTGGAGGCGATGGTGCCGCCCGTGCTGATGAGCGATATCGTCGGCAGGTCGGCGTCGAACTCCACGACCGACGACTCGCTCGTCTCGCCCTCCGCTATCTCGTAGACGTCCGATTCGAGCACGTCGACCGACGCGTCCTCGCGGTCGACGCCGACGTTGTACCCGCCGTCGAGTTTGACGACGAGGTGGTCCTGCGTCGTCGAGGGCAACAGCACCCCTTCGTACGTCTGGTCCGCCCGCTCGACGCGGACGCGGTCCCCTGCGTTCATGTCTCGGAGTTACGCTCCGCCAGACTTGAATCCCCCCGTTCCGGGTCGTTCGGCGCGAGCGTGTCCGCGCCGACCTCCCGGCCGACGTCAGAGGTCCGAGACGGTCATCACGGCCTCGTCGAGCGGCGGCGCGTCGAACAGTTCGCGGCCCACGTAGGCGTTGGTGCCGGCGACGTAGAGGTCGCGGGCGGCCGAGACGACCTCGTCGGGCAGCGGCGCGGGCCGCTCGTCGCACAGCGACCTCCAGTCGGCGACGTCGCGGCGCTTCGCCGCCGCCTTGGCGTCCGCGACCGCGTCGGCCCAGGCGGGCTGCTCGCGCTTGTGGTACTGCCGGAGGAACTCCTTGCTGACCGGCTGGCCGTGGAACGTGAACCGGTTCTCGTCGAAGGTGCCGACCACGTCGGCGACGCGAACCTCGCCCTCGTAGTACAGACACTCTATCTTCCCGTCCTCGTGGGTGAGTTCGGCCTCGGCGGCTCGCTCGGTGACGACGCGGTTCACCTCGCGGGCGACCGATTCGAGTTCGCCGACGTCGGCGGCACCCGCGATGCGGTCGGCCTCCTCGCGGGAGAGGTAGCGGTCGCTCTCCTCGAACTTCGTCGAGAACTCGACGATGGGCTCCTCCAGCTGGACCGCGCCGTCGGGCCACTCCGGGAAGTCCAGTCCGTGGTCCTCGGGGTCGGTGCGTCGCCGCAGGCTGGAGCCGACGGGGACGCTGTTGCGGAAGACGACCTCCAGCGGGACGAGGTAGTTGTCGTCGGCCGCGCCGTGGAACATCTCGTAGTCGTAGTTCCGGCCCTCTCGCGGCAGGTTCGGTACCTGCGTGAGGTCGATGGCCATCTCCGTCGGTGGCGACGTGGCGTCCGAGACCGAGACGACGTTCCCGTCGCTGACGACTCCGCGATAGTGGGTGGGTACGCCCTCCTCCTCCAGGAGTTCGAAGTTGAACGCCCCCATCGTACAGAGGCTCGCACCCTTGTCGGGAATCTCGTCCGGCATCTTCCCCCAGTCGAACACCGAGTAGTCGTCGGTGAAGACGAACGCCCCCTGCCCGAGCGAGTCCGGAGTCGGCTCGCGTTCGACCCGGAACTCCTTGACACTCGTCATGCAGGTGGAGTTGCCGTGACCCGACTAAGTAGTTTCCATCTCCGTGCTGAACCGTCGTCTCGGCACGGGGAGTACTGTGCACGAACGTGGATGGTCGGCCGGACGAGAGGAGTTCACACGCCGTCAGCGTCGCGACGGCGGCGTCGGGCACGCGGCCCGGTCCGGTCGGCGACTCGTCCGGCGGGGCGTCGACGCCGGTCGCCGGGTTCGTTTCAGTAAAGATTTATATGTATGCGGTAACAATTACCATGCGAACCTCCGTCGAAACGGTGGTTCATGGGTGTGTTATCGGGCTAGCATCCCTCATCACTGCTCTCCTGAATCGACGACCGCCGAGCGGCGAGCGCGGCCGGCTCTACTCCGACGCCCGGCGCTCGTCGCGGACGGTCCGGAGCACGTCCTGGCGAGCGATGATGCCGACGAGGTCGCCGTTCGACCGGTTCGCGGAGCCACGCTCCGCGGGCTCCACTACCGGCAGACGGTTGATGTCGCGCTCGTCGTCCGCCAGCAGGTCGAGGATGTGGTCGAGGTCGTCGTCCGGCTCGACGGTCACGACGTCTTCGGTCATCACCGTCCGGACGGGCTTGCCGGCGTTCTTCACGAGGTCGATGCCGGTGTCGAGTTCGTCCCAGGAGAGGTCGATGGCGTACTCCAGGCTCTCGAGGAACGGCGGGAAGCCGATGGGAATCCACAGCGTCCGGTCGCTGGGCTGGAACAGGTCGACGAGGTCGCTCTGGGTGACGATGCCGACGAGGTCTCCGTCCTCGACGACGGGGAAGCCGTTGAACTCCGCGCGGGCGAGACGCGTCAGCACCTCGCTGATGTCGTCGTCCGGACTGACCGTCTCCACGTCCGTCGTCATCAGGTCGCGAGCGGTGACTGCCATGTTCGAGGGGAGGCGAGGACGCGTGTAAGCTCTTGTGTCCGTTCCCCGACCCTCCACAAGGTTCATCACTCGACTCCGGTAAAGGGAGAGTATGCCCGGAACGTCCTACGAGGAGGGTCTCCTCGAACTGCAGGAGGACGTGCTCTACATGAGCGAACTCGTCATGGAGCGCGTCCGCAAGGGGTTGAACGCCCTCGAACAGAAAGACAGAGAACTGGCCGACGAGCTGATCGACACCGACCACGAGATCAACCAGCTCTACCTCGACATCGAGAGCGACTGCATCGACCTGCTGCGCCTGCACGAACCCATCGCGAGCGACTTCCGGCTCATCGCCGCCTCGTTCAAGATAATCACGGACCTCGAACGCATCGGCGACCTCGCGGTGAACCTCGGCGAGTACACGCTCCAGGCGGAGAAGGACGTGTTCCCCGAGGTCGACGTCCAGGCGCTCGGCGACCTGGCGCTCTCGATGATAGAGGACGCGATGGCCGCGTACGACGCCGAGAACGCGGACGACTGCTACGCGGTGGCCGAGCAGGACGACGAACTGGACGCCCTCTGTGAGCGCGCGAGCGAACTCGTCGTCCGCGACCTCATCGAGACGGAACTGGAGGCCAACTCCGACGAGGAGGTCGAACAACTGCTCCAGGACGTCTCGCGGCTGCTGTTGACGGTCCGGGACCTGGAACGCGTCGGCGACCACGCGGTCAACATCGCCGCCCGGACGCTGTACATGATAGAGAACGACGACGAACTGATCTACTGAGTCGGCGCGTCCGCGCGGCACCGCTCCGCGCCTCGATTCGGGAGCCGACTTGAAAGCGCCGTACGTACACCACTATCCCTTTGTAGGGCCAACACGTAATTACGCGTAGCGAACGCAGGATGAGTCCGGCGATATCGGGTGGCTCGCTGGCCGAAACCCCCGGTAACAAAGGGCTTATGCCTCGCGAACTACGACCCACGAACATCCCCGCGAGTGTAAAATCATGAACGAAGTGCAACTGGAGGTGGCGAAAGCGTACCCGAACGACTCGGGACGCGGTATCGCCCGTCTCGATCCGGATACGCTCCTGCACCTGAAGTTGAGTCCAGGAGACATCATCGAGATCGAAGGTGCCGACACCACGGCGGCGAAGGTCTGGCGTGCAGACCGTCAGGACTGGAACACCGATACCGTGCGAATAGACGGTTTCACGCGCCAGAACGCCGACGTCGGTATCGGCGAACGCGTCGAAATCCGCAAGGCCGAAGCGGAGAAGGCCGACAAGCTGGTGCTCGCGCCCCCGGAGGAGGCGAGCGTCCAGTTCGGTAGCGACGCGGCTGGCATGGTGAAACGCCAGATACTGAAACGGCCGGTCGTCGAGCGCGACATCGTGCCCGTCATGTCGAGTACGAACCATCCGTTCATGCGCTCGCCCGGTCAGGCGATTCCGCTCATCGCGGTCGAGACGGAACCGGAGGGGGTGTGTCTCATCACGGAAGACACCGACGTCGAACTCAGAGAGGAGCCGATATCGGGCTTCGAGAAGACCGGTGGGGGTATCACGTACGAGGACATCGGCGGTCTGCAGAACGAAATCCAGCGGGTCCGGGAGATGGTCGAACTCCCGATGAAGCATCCCCAGATATTCCAGAAGCTGGGAATCGAGCCGCCGCAGGGCGTCCTCCTGCACGGCCCGCCCGGCACGGGGAAGACGCTGCTGGCGAAGGCGGTCGCCAACGAGACCTCCGCGAGTTTCTTCTCCATCGCGGGGCCGGAGATAATCTCGAAGTACTACGGCGAGTCCGAACAGCAACTCCGTGAAATCTTCGAGGACGCGGCCGAGGAAGCGCCCTCGATAATCTTCATCGACGAACTCGACTCCATCGCGCCCAAGCGCGAGGACGTGACCGGCGAGGTCGAGCGCCGCGTCGTCGCCCAGTTGCTGACGATGATGGACGGCCTCGAGGCGCGCGGCCAGGTCATCGTCATCGCGGCGACGAACCGCGTCGACTCCGTCGACCCCGCGCTGCGCCGTCCCGGCCGGTTCGACCGCGAGATAGAGATCGGCGTGCCGGACGAGTCGGGCCGCAAGGAGATTCTCCAGATTCACACGCGCGGGATGCCGCTCTCGGACGACGTGAACCTCGGCGGTCTCGCCAACGACACGCACGGGTTCGTCGGCGCCGACATAGAGAGCCTCACCAAGGAGGCCGCGATGAAGGCGCTCCGGCGCTACCTGCCCGAGATCGACCTCGACGAGGAGTCGATTCCGCCGTCGCTCATCGACCGGATGATCGTCAAGCGCCAGGACTTCCACGGCGCGCTCAACGAGGTCGAACCCTCCGCGATGCGGGAGGTCCTCGTCGAACTCCCAAAGATTTCCTGGGACGACGTCGGCGGCCTCGAGGAGGCCCAGGAGGAGGTCAAAGAGAGCGTCGAGTGGCCGCTGTCCTCGCCGGAGAAGTTCGAACGCATGGGCATCGACCCGCCGAGCGGCGTCCTGCTGTACGGCCCGCCCGGCACGGGGAAGACCCTGATGGCGAAGGCGGTCGCCAACGAGACGAACGCCAACTTCATCAGCGTCCGCGGACCGCAACTGCTGTCGAAGTGGGTCGGCGAGAGCGAGAAGGCGATCCGCCAGACGTTCCGGAAGGCCCGGCAGGTCAGCCCCACCGTCATCTTCTTCGACGAACTCGACAGCCTCGCCCCCAGTCGGAGCCAGGAGATGGGGAGCAACGTCAGCGAGCGCGTCGTCAACCAGCTCCTGACGGAACTCGACGGGCTGGAGGAGGCCGGCGACGTGATGGTCATCGGCGCGACCAACCGCCCGGACATGATCGACCCGGCGCTCATCCGCTCCGGTCGGTTCGACCGCCTCGTGATGATCGGCGAACCGGACACGGACGGCCGCGAGCAGATCCTCAAGATCCACACGGACGACACGCCGCTCGCGCCGGACGTGAGCCTGCGCGAACTCGCGGAGATGACCGACGGCTACGTCGGAAGCGACCTCGAATCCATCGGGCGCGAGGCGGCCATCCAGGCGCTGCGCGAGGACGACGACGCCGAGGAGGTCGAGATGCGACACTTCCGCTCGGCGATGGAGAGCGTCCGCGCGACCATCACCGAGGACCTGCTCGACTACTACGAGCAGATGGAACAGGAGTTCAAGGGCGGCTCGTCGGGCCCGCAGCGCCGGACGAGCGGTCGCATCGGCTTCCAGTAACCGAACTCCGTCGTTACGGTAGATTCGTTTTTCTGCCGTCGGGTCGCGACGAGCGGCCGCGTCGGACGCGTCTCTGCGCCCGGTCGAGAGCGCGATTCCGTAACGGCTACCACGCTCGCGGCCCAGCGACGAGGTATGGACGACGCGCTGGACGGACTCGCCGAGCAGGACGGCTGGCAGGTAGAGGGCTTCGCAGCCCGCGTCCACTACCGCGGCGCGGACGACTACTACAGCATCGAGTACTACGACCCCAGCGAGTGCGTGCTCTACTGGAAGGTGAAAGGCGACGGCGAGACGGCCGTTCCCGTCGGGCGCGGGACGGTGCCGACGCCCCTGCGCGAACGCGTGCGCCAGGACCTCGCGGACGCCGGCCTCGACCCCGCCATCGAAGACCGGCCGCTGTGACGCCTCGGGACGTCACGTCCTGCCTCGAACGTCAGACTTTTGTCACTGGTCGGAGAGCCATCGACTCCCGCCGGCGAAGCGCTCCTGTCGCATCTCCCACTGTTTCGATTCGTAGGAAACTCTTATCAATCGAGCGGCCTCTCTGTTTCGATAATGGACATTCACGAGGAAGAAGACGACCCCTTCGAGGAGCAGAAGGAGCAAGCGGAGAATCCGATGCGGCGGCTGTTCCTCGAATACGGGGCCGAGAACAAGCTCGCGTTCGTGACGGGCGTCGTGGCGAGCATCTTCGCCCGGGTGCTCAACCTGCTGCCGCCCATCATCCTCGGCGTCGCCGTCGACGCGCTGTTCGCCGGGGAGGAGTCGACGGCGATTCCGTACCCGGAGGCCCTCGCCAGCCAGGTGCCCTTCCTGTCTCAGGGCCTGGCCGCTCAAATCTCTCCCTCGACGGCGAACGGCCAGTTCTGGTTCTCCGTCGGCGTCGTCGCCTTCGCGTTCGGGTTCGGGGCCGCGTTCCACTGGATGCGCAACTGGGGCTGGAACTCCTTCGCACAGAACATCCAGCACGACATCCGGACGGACACCTACGACAAGATGCAGCGGCTGAACATGGACTTCTTCGCCGACAAGCAGACCGGCGAGATGATGTCCATCCTCTCCAACGACGTGAACCGCCTCGAGCGGTTCCTCAACGACGGGATGAACTCGGCGTTCCGACTGGGCGTCATGGTGCTCGCCATCGCGGCCATCCTCTTTTGGACCAACTGGCAGCTCGCGCTCGTCGCGATGGTGCCGGTGCCGCTCATCGCCGGATTCACCTACAAGTTCGTCGAGATAATCCAGCCGAAGTACGCCGACGTGCGCTCGGCGGTCGGCAACGTCAACTCGCGGCTGGAGAACAACCTCGGCGGCATCCAGGTCATCAAGACGAGCAACACCGAGACCTACGAGTCCGACCGCGTCGAGGACGTCTCCGGCGACTACTTCGACTCCAACTGGGACGCCATCGTCACGCGCATCAAGTTCTTCCCGTCGCTCCAGATACTGTCGGGGCTCGGATTCGCGCTGACGTTCATCGTCGGCGGCCTGTGGGTGCTCAACGGTGCGGGTCCGTGGTTCTTCACGGGTGACCTCAGCGCCGGGAAGTTCGTCACGTTCATGCTGCTCACCCAGCGGTTCATCTGGCCGATGGCGCAGTTCGGCTCCATCATCAACATGTACCAGCGCGCCTACGCCTCCAGCGCCCGCATCTTCGGACTGATGGACGAGCCGAGCCGCATCAAGGAGGACCCCGACGCGGAGGACCTCGTGGTCGACGACGGCGAGGTCGTCTACGACGACGTCACCTTCGGCTACGACGAGAGCGAGACCATCGTCGAGGACGTCTCCTTCGACGTCGACGGCGGCGACACCCTCGCGCTGGTCGGGCCCACCGGCGCGGGCAAGTCCACCGTCCTCAAGCTCCTGTTGCGGATGTACGACGTCGACGAGGGTGCGATTCGCATCGACGGCACCGACCTCCGGGACGTGAGCCTGCCGAGCCTGCGACAGGCCATCGGCTACGTCAGCCAGGACACGTTCATGTTCTACGGGACGGTGCAGGAGAACATCGCCTACGGCACGTTCGACGTCGACGACGAGGACATCGTCGAGGCGGCGAAGGCCGCGGAGGCCCACGAGTTCATCACCAACCTGCCGGAGGGCTACGACACCGAGGTCGGCGAGCGCGGCGTGAAGCTGTCGGGCGGCCAGCGCCAGCGCATCTCCATCGCGCGAGCCATCCTGAAAGACCCCGACATCCTCGTCCTGGACGAGGCGACCAGCGACGTGGACACGGAGACGGAGATGCTCATCCAGCGCAGTCTTGACAGACTCACCGAGAACCGCACCACGTTCGCCATCGCTCACCGCCTCTCGACCATCAAGGACGCCGACAAGATCGTCGTCCTCGAGGGCGGGCGGATAGTCGAGCGCGGCACGCACGCGGACCTGCTCGAAGACGACGGGCTCTACGCTCACCTCTGGGGCGTCCAGGCCGGCGAGATAGACGAACTCCCCGAGGAGTTCATCGAGCGCGCCGCGCGCCGCACCGCCCGGACGGAAGCCGGCGACGACTGACGGCGCTACCGCCGACCGCGGTGGTACGGCTGGCCGCTCTTGTTCCGCTGGAGGTCGCGCTGGCGTTCCAGCGCCCGGTCGGTGCGGTGCTCGTACGACCGCAGCTCCGCCTCCCTGCGTCCCCATCGACGCCGGGACTGCCGGTCGGGTTCGAACGGGCCGCCGTACTTCGGAACCTCCGTCTTCTCCTCGCCTGTCTCCTCCCCTTCCGTCTCCTCCTCGCTTCCTTCGGCCTCCGACTCGTCTGACCCGCGTTCGGCGCGCTCTCCCCGTTCGGGGGCGGACGCCGGCTCGCGGCCCGCCCCTGCACGTCGACCTCGCTCCGGTTCGCGTCCGCCGATCTGCCGGCGGGGGACCTGCTGCCAGCCGCCCTGCTGGCGTTCGTCGAACCCGTACCCGCCGCTCGCGCCTCGACCGCCGTAGGCGTTCGCCTGCTGCTGGGGGTACCCCAGCGGCGGTCGATACGTCTCCGGTCGGCGTCGTCCCGCTGGGTCCGCCTCCCCTCGCTCGCTCGCCGCGTCGGCGATTCGACGCTGGCGCTCCTCGTCGGTCTCGGTTCGCTCCTCGTCGCCCTCGCCGGACTCGGTCGCGTCGTCCTCGGGTGCCATGGTACAGTACGCTCGTACTCGAAATCCGTCGATAAACGGCCCAGTCCGTTCAGACCGTTCGACGCGGTCGTCGCGCGGTTACCGGTACGCCGCCGGCGTCGGTACCGACGGTCGCCGGGCGAGCCGGGAGGGTAATTTCGAGTTACGGAGCGGACGCGGCGGTCTCACTCCGTCGGGCGACTGAACCGGGAGTGCTCGCCCGGGTCGGCGTCGAGGAACGTGAGGCCGTAGTCCGCCAGCCACCGCAGCGTCGCGTGGACGCCGACGGGGTCGTCGACGCGGTACTCCGCGACGGTCGGCGGTTCGTGACCGACCTTGATGCCCACTCCGGGCGAGTCGGCGTCGGCCAGCACGTCGAAGGCGTCCTCGTCGGTCCGGTCGTCGCCGAGATACAGCGAGAGCCACTCCTCGTCGTCGGGCACGAAGCGATCCGAGAGCCAGTCGGTCGCCCGGCCCTTGTCCCAGTCGACGTCCGGCCGCAGTTCCAGTATCGACTTGCCGGCGGTGACGCGCACGTCGTCGACGTCGGCCGCGGCCTCCCGCACCGCGTCTTTCACGTCCGGAACGGCGTCCTCGCTCGCGCGGCGGTAGTGGACGGTGGCGGTCACGCCCTTCTCTTCGACGAACGCGCCGTCGACGTCCGCCAGTTCCGACTCGACCGTCTCGACGGCGGCGTCGACGTCCTCGCGCAACTCCCGGGCGGTCGGGTTGACCTGCTCTTCGCCGTCCGCCCAGAGTTCGAGTCCGTGGTTGCCGGCGTAGGCCACGCCGTCGACGTCGACGCGCTCGCGCAGGTCGGCCAGTTCGCGGCCGCTGACGATGCCCACCTGGACGTCCGGGGCGTCGCGGAGGTCGACGACGGCCTCCCGCGTCTCCTCCGGGAGCGCTGCCGCGTCGGGGTCCTCCACGATGGGCGCGAGCGACCCGTCGAAGTCGAGCAGGACGAGCAGTCCGTCGGCCTCGCGCAGTCGGTCGACGAGGGCGTAGAGGTGCTCGCCGAGCGGGTTCGGCGCGCCGGTCATCGGCCACGGGGCGGCGTCGCTCGTTGGCGCCCGCGACGAATCGCCCGGACGGTGCGGAACTGCGCGTCGAGCCAGGCGTACACGTCGCTCGCGTGCACCTGCCGCTGCAGTTCGCACGCTCGCCTGCTGCGGTCGTCCGACGGGAGCCGGAGCCCGCGCTCGATGGCGTCCGCGAACCCGTGCGTGTCGCGGGGGTGGATGGTCAGTGCCTCCTCGCCGAGTTCCTCGCTGGCGCCGGTGAGTTCGCTCAACACGAGTACGCCGGGGTCTTGCACCTGCGAGGCAATGAACTCTTTCGCCACGAGGTTCATGCCGTCCCGGAGCGCGCTGACGAGACAGAGGTCCGCCTCGCGGTACAGCGCGGCGAGGCCGGCCTGGGGGAGGTGGTCCTCGACGTACACCACCGGCTGCCAGTCGTCCGTGGCGAAGCGGTCGTTGATGCGCTCGACCTCCGACCGCACCCGTTCCCGGAGGCGCCGGTAGGCCGGAATCTCGCCGCGGCTCACGCTCGCCTTCTGGACGTAGGTGAGTTCGCCCCGCCACGCCGGGCGCGTCTCCCAGAGCCGTTCGAGCGCCGCGAGTCGCTCCGGAATGCCCTTCGTGTAGTCGAGGCGTTCGACGCCGAGCGCGACGGCGACGCCGCCGAGGTCGTGGCGGTCGCTGAACTCGCGCCAGAACCGGGTCGCGGCGTCGGAGCGGGCGAGGTCGCGGTGGCGTTCGGCGTCCACGCCGAGCGGGAACGGTCGGACGAACGTCCGGTGGCCGTCGTAGACGACGCTCCGGGTCGCCCGGTCGACGGTCGCTCCCGGCAGCGCCGCCGCGCAGTCGAGGAAGTTCCGGCAGTAAGCGTCGGTGTGGACGCCGACGAGGTCGTTGCCGAGCAGCCCCTCCAGCAGTCGCTCGTACTGCGGGCAGGCGCGGAAGGCGTCCCGGGACGGCCACGGGATGTGCCAGAACTGCATGCAGAACGCGTCCGGCCGGTTTGCCTTCACGAACCGCGGAGCGAGCGCGAGGTGGTAGTCCTGGAACCACACCACCGGGTCGTCGCCGGCCTCCACGCAGACGGCGTCGGCGAACGCCCGGTTCGCCTCCCGGTACTGCTGCCAGAACTCCTCGCGAGCGCTCACCTTCGCGGTGTCGAGGTGACAGACGGGCCACAGCACCTGGTTGCTGTAGCCGTAGTAGTAGCCCTCGACGCGCTCGTCGGACAGCGGGACGCGCCGGAGCGTGTAGGCGGGCGACTCGGGCGGCACGCCCACCCGGCCGTCCTCGTCGGTGACCGCGTGGTCCGCGTCGCCGCTTCCCCACGCGATCCAGGTACCGCCGACGGACTGCATCACCGGGTCGAGCGCCGACGTGAGTCCGCCCGCGGGTCGGCTGACGGTCACCTCGCCGTCCTCGTACTCGTGACTGTACGGTTCGCGATTCGACACGACCACCAGGTCACGGTCGTCGAGCAAGGACGTCACCTGTTCGGTCGTCGGTGAGTTCCCTGTCATAGCGGCGGATGTACGGGGAGCTCCCCGGATCCGTGTTCACCCCTCATCTGTTACAGGTGATTCCTCGCTGCACCGAATAAGGCAGTCGCTCGTTCATCTCTGTTCGCACGGTCTGAACGGTGGCAAGGGCCGATTACCGAGATATCGGGCTCCGGATAGCGGTCGAATGCCGTGCTTACCGTCCGAAAAAGGCGGCCTCAGAACGATTCGGTGTCCGGGTCCTCTTCGCCGTCGGAGTGGTGTCCGGCACCGCGGTCGGTGTAGTTCTGGCGACCGACGGCCTCGCTCCCGACCATGTTGAGGATGGACTGCTCGACCTCGTCGGCCGACTCGTAGTCCTCGTTCAGCGGGCCGAGCGCGGATTCGAGCGTCTCCGACCCGCCCCCGTACTCGATCTCGCGGTCGCCGTACTTCGAGACGAGTTCGTCGGCCGACACCGGATAGTCCTCGTTCTCCAGTTCGTCGCTCAGGTCTCCGAGCTCGACCCCCATTTCGCGTTCCGGCTCTTCGTCATCTGTCATGGGTGAAACGACGTTCGACTGCGGGTAAATCCTTCTGGCCGAGCAGTTCCCGCGGTGCGATTCGCGGCGACTGACCCGGTGGACGGGAGACGAAAACCAGTAGTCGCCGGCGCGAGAACGCCCGGCCATGGAGACGCACGGATTGCTCTCGCCGGACGACGAGGCGGCGGCGCGCGAGCGGTACGAACAGGTCGGCCCGGCGGCCCAGACCGTCGTCAAGGAGACGGCGAAGGCGATGCGGTTCGACCGCGCAGAGTACGACGAGCGCGTGACGGGCGACGTGGTCGAGACCGCCCGCGACGCACTGTTCGCGTCGCTGCTCGAAGTGCGGACGGGAACGAGGGACGAGTTCGAGGACGCCGTGCCCCCGGAGTACGAGGTGAACGAGGAGGGGAGCCGGAACGTCGAGCACGTCGCGTGGCACGTCGCCCCCGCCGCCGAGACGGTCGTCGCCGCGACCTACCACGACCGCGAGCGCGCTGCCGTGGCGACGCTCCAGCGTCAGGCGTTCGGAAAGGTGTACCGCGACCTGCTCGACTAGTCGTCGCGGGAGAGGTCGCCCTGCACCTCGTTGGAGCACTCGCTGTACTCCTGGTCGGGCGCGCTACACTGTCCGTCGCAGGGGTGGTCGATGCGTTCGCGCAGGCTGGCGGCCACCTCGTCCGAGAGGGCGTGGCCGATCTCCTGGGCTTCTCCGGGGTCGTCCAGCGCGAGGTCGTCCGCGAGGAAGTTCTCGGCGACGCAGTGTTTCCACAGTTGCTCCCGGGCGAGGGTCTCGCCCTCGTCCGTGAGCGTCGCCCCCTCGTACTTCTCGTAGACCGCGAGCCCCCGTTCCTCCAGCGTCGCCAGCATCTCGGTGACGCTGGCGGCCTGCACGTCCAGCGCGTCGGCCAGCTCGCCGGTCTCCACGGGACGCCCGGTCTCGGCGGAGACGAGGTGGATGTAGCCGAGATACCGTCCGACGCTCGCCGAAACCTCCGTCATAGTTGGAGCCGATTACGCGCGGGCCGCATAAGTATCTGCTCCCGCCTCTTCACGTCGGGCGCCTCGCGCGTTCGCTTCGCTCGGGCGCTGGAGACGGGGAACGCATCTCGCGTCCGATCGTCGGTCGGCGCTACTCGAACGTGACGCCAACGTCGTGCATCCCCTCGTTGTTGAGCGCGATGTTGATGAGCAGCGGCGTCACGCTCTCGACCTCGGCGGCGTTGGCCAGCCCGCCCGCGTCGAGCGCGCGCAGCCCCTCGATTCCCTCCGCGAGCATCCGCACCGTCTCCTTCGCGTCCCCGTCGTCGGCGACGAGCAGCGTGTCCTGTTCCAGTTCGAGTTCGAGGTCGGCGAGCCGGTCCGCCGAGAGGTTGTGGAACGCGCCGACCACCGGGACGTCCTCGGGGACGGCGCCGGCCACGAGTTCCGTGACGCTACCGGCGCTCGGCGGTTCGTAGTGGAAGCCGTCCTCGTCGCGGTCCATCCCGACCGCGGGGGTGATTAGCACGTCCACGTCGTCGAGGCGGTCCGCCACGCTCTCGACCGTGTCGCGGGCGTGGTACGGCGGAACCGCGAGGACGACCACGTCGGCGCGGTCGGCCGCCATCTCGTTGGCGAAGCCGTTGATCGAGCGGTCGACGCCCAGGCTCGACAGTTCGGTCTCGTACTCGTCGGCTTTCTCGCGGGCTTTCTCCGGGTCGCGCGAGCCGATGACCACCTCGTGGTTGGTGTCGTAGGCCCACCGCAGCGCGAGTCCCTGACCGATGTCGCCGGTGCCGCCCAGCAGTGCGATTCGCATACCGGGGAGTCTTCCGGTACGAGGTTAAGTTCTGCGAAACCTGCGTTCTCGCTCACGCTCCGGCGGCTCGCCGCCTCCTCGAACGCGCCCGCTACTCCGTCGTGGCGGACGCCGTCGCCGTCCCGGACTCCGACGACGTCCCCGACTCCGTCGTCGCTGACTCCGTTTTCGTGCCGGACTCCGCCGACGTCACGGTCGTCGCGCCGTCGACGCCGCGGTGGACGACGGACACCGACTCCGGAAGCCCGCCGTCGAACGCGAACGTTGCGCGGTACTCGATAGCGCCGATGCAATCGACGCAGGCGGTCGTTCCGGTCGTCTGCCGCACCTCCGTCTCGACCCGGACCGTGAACTCGCCGGTCTCCGGGTCGAGTTTCGTCCCGGCGAGCCGGGCGACGTGACAGGGGTCGCTCGCGATTATCGTTCCGTCGACGACCACGGTGTCCGCCGACCGCCGGAACCGGACCGACGCCCGGCCCTCGGTGTCTCCACAGCCCGCGTCGACCAGTTCGAGCGAGCGGTCCGTCAGTTCGAGGGCGTCCTCGTCGGGAGTCCCCGACGTTCCACCGGCGTCCCCGTCGGTAGTTCCCGACGTTCCCCCGCCGGTTCCGGGGTCGGTCGTATCTGTGCCTCCGTCCGGGTCGCTGCCAGCCGGCGCGCTACGGTAGCGGTCGAGACAGCCCCCGAGCAGACCGACGCTTGCCGCCGCACCGGCTCGTTTCAGTACTTCTCGTCGCCGCATACGTGGCGAGACGGCGGGTTTTCCCATAACCCTCGCGGTAGCGAAAGTAGCGATTTGAGTTACCCACACACGGCGCAGCCACATCGCAAGCCCTATAACCAGAACCGCCATACGTGGAGATGAGTCCTGATAGGGTAGTGGACTATCCTCTTGGCTTGCGGAGCCAGGGACCGGAGTTCAAATCTCCGTCAGGACGTTTCTGCCGAAACAAGCCGACCAGCAGCGTCGCTTCTCTCCCTCGCCTCTCGACCGGCCCGCCGGACCGGTCGGACCTCGCGTAACGTACGACCATGACAGATTCGCCGGTAGTATCAGATACCGGACTCCACCTCGGAGGCGTCCTCGCCGTCGACCGCGCACGGAACGCCATCGCCTATTTTCCTTCGCCACGCCGTGAAACTGCCTTCGACGGGGCTTCGGCGACGAGCGGAGTCGTCGCCGCCGTCGGTCTGTCACGGTGTGGCAAGTCAAACCTGTCTTCGACCGTAGGGCTTTTACGCACCGCGGGAATATTAACTCGTGTATGAGTAAAATCGCCAACTACCGACTGTTCGCACAGGACTTCAAGAAGTGGGCCGCCAAGAAGCTTCGCGCCTGATTCGCTCGTTCTTTCGTCCGTTCGTCAGATAGCCGCTGGCGTCGGCCGACGGCGGTCGTCGCCGTCGCTCCCCAAGGGGTTTCTCGCCGCGGCGCGTACGACTTCGCATGGAGGCACACCTCCGGGCCGGCATCGCCATCTTCAACGCGGGCGAGTACCACACCGCCCACGACGCCTGGGAGGACCGCTGGCTCGACCTCGACCGCGGAACCGACGACGAGCGATTTCTCCACGGCCTCATCCAGTTCACCGCCGCCGTCCACCACGCCTACGGCGACAACTGGGCTGGCGTCCACGGTCTCGCCGAGAGCGGCGCGGCGTACCTCGCCGACCTGCCGCCGGACCACCGGGGCGTGAACGTCGGCATGGTGCGAGCGTACCTCCGCGCCGTCGCCGCCGACCCGGAGCACGTCGAGCGCGTCCGTCCGCCCGCGCTGACCCACGGGGGAGTGACCGTCATGCCCGAGGACCTGGAGTTCCCGGCGGCCGGCGTGGCGGCCGAGGTGCTCGCAGAGGAGTACGCCTACGACGAGACCGTCGTCGAGCGCGCCCGGGAGTTCGGCCGCGCCGACCTGGAGGAGGGCCGGGCGACGAGTCCGTTCGTCACGCTCGTCATGGACTTCGCGCGCGACGAGGCCAACCGCGGCATCGTCTTCCAGCGCCTCCGCGACCACGTCGGCAAGCGCGAGCATCGCGAGCGCGACGTCGAGGGCCTGTTCGAGTGACGCCGACCTCCGGCGTTCTTCTCTCCCGTAATTCGAGGAACTGTTATGGCCGGTACGTGGTGCGTATCTCTCGTCGAGCTTCTCCACTCAATTTATGTAACTCGACCGGTTGACTGTCCCCAATGAGCGACCAGGAACGGCCAGGCAGTTCACCTGCGGACACCTCAACGACGGAGGCCCATCGACTCCGGTCGCGCGAGCGCGCCATGCGCCGCGCCTACAAAATCATCGCAGACTCCGACCGGTCGTTCTCCCAGCAGATCGAGGAACTCCTGCAGGTCGTTCGTGAGGCGATTGGAACCGACTACGCGACGGTTTCCCGTGTTCACCAAGACGCCGACCAGTACATCTTCGAGACGGTCGACGTGCCGGACGATGTCGACCTCCAGTCGGGGTTCACCGTGCCGCTTGCGGAATTACCGAACTGCGCACACGTCGTCGAAACCGAACAGACCCTCGTCCTGGAGGACGTCGAGGCGGAGGCCCCGGAGTTAGCGGACCCGACGTGGGGTATCTCTTGTTACCTCGGTGCACCAGTGACCGTGGACGGCGATATCTATGGGACGTTCTGTTTCTACGGTATGGAGCCACGGAGCGAGGAGTTTTCCGACTGGGACGTGACGTTCGTCGAGCTACTCAGCAACTGGGTGAGTTCCGAACTCGACCGCCAGCGCCAGAACGACCGGCTCGAATCGTTCGCCAGCTTGCTCGCCCACGAACTCCGCAATCCCCTCACGATTGGCCAGATGTACTGCAACGAACTGCCGGCGGAGACGGCCCCAGACGCGGTCGACTACATTACGGAATCGTTCGACCGCATCGAAGAGCTAATCGACATCTTGCTCGTCATCGCGCGCAGGACGGACGTGAACATCGACCGGGAGGCAGTCGAGTTGGCCGACGCCGCCACCGAGGCGTGGGATACTGTGGTCACCGACGAGGCGGACCTCGTGGTCGAAACCGACCGGGTCATCGAGGCCGACCCGGTCCACGTCCAGCATTTCCTCGATAATCTGTTCTCGAACGCCGTGGAACACGGTAGCTCTGACGTAACCATCCACGTCGGCGACCTTCCCACGGGATTCTACGTCGCGGACGACGGGTCTGGCATCTCCGAAGAGAAGCGCGGACAGGTGTTCCAGGCGGGCTACACCACCGAGGCGAACGGCACCGGCCTGGGACTCACGTTCGTGGCCGAACTGGCCAACACCTACGAGTGGGACTGGCGTCTCGTAGAGAGCGACGATGGCGGGGCACGCTTCGAGTTCGAGGGCGTACAGTGCGTGAGTGAGGCGTGACTGTCGAGCAGTAATTGACAGATTACCGCTGACCGAGCGCAAGGGGTGAGTGCGCAGTCTCCTCACGCCAGGGTAAATCACCCTTCGATCTGCGGAGAACGATGCGAGACGGCTACTCGTCGATGTGCTCGGCGGAGTTATCCTGGGGGTCGTAGCCCAGCACCTCTCGCGCACGGTCGAGGGAGTAGTACTTGCGGTCGTTGTCCGAGATACCGTAGACGATCTCGTAGTCGTAGTCGGCCTGCAGACAGCGGTCGAACAGGTGCGCGCAGTCCCGGTAGGAGAGCCACATCGCCTGCCCCCGTTCGTAGTCCTTCGGCGGGTGGCCCTTCGTCAGGTTGCCGATGCGGACCGCGGCGAAGGAGAAGCCGTACTCGTCGTGGTAGTACCGGCCGAGAATCTCGCCGGTCGCCTTGCTCACCCCGTAGAGGTTGCTGGGGCGCGGGAGTTCGCTGCCGTCGAGACGGAACTCGTCGTGAGGGCGGTAGAGGTCCGGCGTGCGCTCGTCGGTCTCGTAGGAGCCGACGGCGTGGTTCGAGGAGGCGAAGACGACCTTCTCGACGCCGACGTCGGCGGCGACTTCGAGGAGCGTCCGCGTCCCGTCGATGTTGTTCTGGAGGACGCTGTTCCACGGCGCTTCCGGTCGCGGGTCGCCCGCGAGGTGGACGATGGCGCCGACGTCCTCGGCCGCCTCGCGGACGGCGGCCTCGTCGTTGATGTCGGCGACGTAGAACTCGTGCGGCCGCTCCTCCGCCGGCGGTTCGCGGTCCAGCAGCCGCCAGTCGTACGACTCCGAGAGGTCGGAGAGTATCGCCGATCCGACGCGGCCCTCTGAACCCGTGAGCAGGACGGGGTCGTCCATTCAGGTGAAGGAAGGCAAACGACTGATAAGAAGGACACGGTTTCGGCGGGTCAGGAGAGCTTCGGTTCGAGGACCTTGTCGTACGCGAGGTTCGCGCCCGCGACGAGCGCGACGGTGCCCATGAACGCGAACCACACCGCCATCGTCAGGTTACCGGACGTGGCGTTCAGGAAGCTGTCGTACTCCGCTATCAGTCCGACGCCGGTCAACAGAAGCGACCCGGCGGCGTACAGCAGGACCGTTCCGACTTCGAGCAGCGATTCGTACACGTCTCCCGGTCGGCGCTGCCGACGCAAGTAGCTTTCGTCGGACGGCGACTCGTCCGAACCCTCAACCGTTTCGTCCGTTCGCGTTCACGAATCGTCCATGGGTCGCTACGGAGACATCGACTATCCGACGTTCGCGAAGTACGGGTTCCTGCTCGGCCTGTCGTCGCTCGTAATCGGCGCGCTCGGCGAAATCGTCGGGACGTCCCTCTACGGTACGCTGCCCGGCTGGGAGACGATGCTGTTCACCGACATGGAAGCGATCGGCATCCCGGTGATGCTCTTCTCGCCGTTCGTGTTCGGCGTCCTGCTCCCGTTGACGGAGTGACCGGTTTAGCGGGTTCTCACACCCGGCGGGCGAACGCGAGGTCGCCGTTCACGCTCTCGATGTAGGCGGTCACGGTCTCGCCCTCGCGCGCGCCGGAGACGAAGATGGTGTACTTGCCGCGCTCGGCGACGCCGTCGCCCTTCCGGCCCGTGCCGGTGATTTCGACCTCGTAGGTGTCGCCCTCCTCCACCGACTCGCGCTGGCGGTGCTGCTGGGCGTTGCTCCGCTTGGTTACGGGGCGGAACGCACCGCAGGCGTCACAGCGCAGCATCAGGTTGCGGTTCTCGCGCACGAGGCGGGTGTCCGGCAGGCCACACTCCGAACAGAGGACGAACTCGTCGACGTAGGCGTCGAGCGCCGCGTCGAAGTCCCGCGTCGAGAAGCTCCCGCTGTAGCGTGCGCGGCCCTCGTCGAGCGTCCCGCTGGTCCCCAGCTGGCGCTGGAGTGCGCTGTGGACGTGCTCGGGGTCTCGCGAGAGGGTGTCCGCGATGTCGTCGAGGTTGGTCAGTCGCGTGAACGACCCGTCCTTCTGGACGGTCGCGGTCGGGTAGGAGAATCGTTCGTCGTCGGCGTCGAGTTCGGGGACGGCGTCGAGGCCGCGGTCGAGAGCTGTGTCGTAATCCATATCCCTGTAACGGTCCCTGCACTGAAAGGCCTTCCTCTCTCGTACGGCGTTTCGCCGCGCTGGCCGGTAGTACGGTCCGTCCAGACCGCATCGTGGCGAGGCCAACCCGGAAGTCGGGCGACGCGAGATTCCCGGGGTCGGGCGACCGGAGAGGCGTCGCATACAAGGCGATGCCGCCACTTCCGACGCGTATGCACCTCTCGGACGCGACGTGGACGGACGCCGACGACGCGGACACCGACCTGGCGCTGCTGCCGGTCGGGAGCACGGAACAGCACGGTCCGCACGCACCGCTCTCGACCGATTCGCTGAACGCCGAGGCGGTGGCGGACGCCGGTGCGGAGCGGTACGACGGCGAGGTGGTCGTCGCGCCGCCCGTGACGGTCGGCGTGAGCGAGGAACACCGCCAGTTCGCGGGGACGCTGTGGGTGAGCGAGGACACCTTCCGGCGGTACGTCCGGGAGACGGTGGACAGCCTCGCCCACCACGACTGGGACCGTGTGGTGCTCGTCAACGGCCACGGCGGCAACGTGGCGGCGCTGCGCGAGGTGGCGGGAACCGTCACGCGCCACGACGACGCCTACGCCGTCCCGTTCACCTGGTTCGAGGCGGTCGGCGACCACAGCAGCGACATGGGTCACGCCGGTCCGCTCGAAACCGCGCTGTTGCGCCACGTCCATCCGGACCTCGTTCGCGAGGACAGGGTCGAGGCGGCGCGCGAGGGCGCGAGCGACGGCTGGGGCGAGTGGGTCTCGTACGCCAACCTGGCCTACGACAGCGCGGAGTTCACGGAGAACGGCGTCGTCGGCGACCCGGCGGCGGGCGACGACGCGCGCGGCGAAGAACTGCTGGAACTGGCCGGCGAGTCGCTGGCGAAGCTACTCGACGCGGTCGAATCGCGGGAGGTCGGCCGACCCGACCACCGGTAGCTACTCCTCGTCTTCCTCCGCCTCGGCGGCGTCGGTCGCCGTCTCGCTCTCCTCGTCGTCCCCGGTCTCGTCCGTCCCGTCCGCCGTCTCCTCGGCCTCGGCGTCGAGGTCCTCCAGCGCGCTCTTCAGGCTCGGCACCGTGCTCGCCAGTTCGCCGACCTGCTCGCGGGCGGACTCGACGTCCTCGACGGCCCCGTCGAGCGTCTCGATTTCGGCTTCCAGGTCGTCGGCGTCCTCGAAGGCGTCGGCGCGCTCGCCCATCGCGTACCACTTCTTCGCGTCCCGGAGGTGGTCGGCGGCGTCGCCGGCGTCCAGCGCCGACCGGAGGGCGTTGAGCGTGCCGAGCGTGTTGTCGGCGTTCACCTCCCAGATGGCGTCGGCGTCCGGGAGTTCCTCGCGGGCCGCCGCGAGGTGCCTCTCGACGTCCTCGCGGACCTCGCTGGCCGCTTCGCCGAACAGTTCGTCGTCGAACGTTGATTGACTCATACACGTCACTTGGACGGGACGTAGTTTAAAGCCAAGCCCGAAACTGAAAGTGTAACTACCCGGGGGCGGGTCGCTACCCGGCGAAAATCCGGGGTCCGGTTCGAACCGGTCACTCCCGTACCGACTCGACTTCCATCAGGGGGTAGCCGTCCTTCATCGCCATGCTGGCGACGACCTCGACGCCGTCCTGCTCGACGACGACCTCGACCTCCATGAACCGCCCCGTCAGTTCCGTGTAGCCGTGGTCTATCTCCTCTTCGAGTTTCTCCGTCAGCACGTCCACGGTCACCGACTGACAGAACGGCTGGTTCTCGATGCTCTCCTCCATCGCGCGTGCGAGACTGGCGGCGCTGTCGGGGCTGACCGGCGTCCCGGCGAACTGGTGGTACAGCGCGCCGAACTTCACGCCCGCCTCGAAACAGGCCGTCTCGCTCGTCTCCGGGTCGGAGTCGTTCGTGTCGGACGTCACACTGGAGGACTCGCGGCCCTGGACCAAAGTTCGAGCGATAGCTGGCGATACCCCGAGAGATTGCGGGAACGCAAACCACTAAGTAACATGGTAATAGTTATCATCATGCCCCCGACGGGGCAGGTTGCACCCGGACCGCGATCATACCAATTGCGGTTCACCCTTTTCGGGGCCGCCGAACGTCCGACGGCTCGACCGCCTCCGAGCGCCAGCGGGAGAAGGCTTTTTGTCCGCCTCCGCGCACACCCACGCATATGAGTGAGTCGCCAGTCGATGTGAACACGGTACTCGTTCCGGTGGATGGAAGCGACGAGTCCGTGACCGCCATCGAGTACGGGGTCGCGGTCGCCGACAAGTACGGGGCCGACGTGCACGCGCTGTACGTGCTCGGCGAGGAAGTGACGCGAGCCATCGAGACCGGCGCGGTCGAGGAAGACGACGTGGTCGTCGACACCGAGTCGTTCATCGACACCGCCCGCGACATCGCCGAGGACTACGACGTCGCGCTCAGCAACTCCATCGCGTACGGCTTCTCCACGCGGCGGAAGACCCAGCATCCCGGCAGCGCCGTCCTCGACTCGGCGGATGAACTGGACGCGGACTTCATCGTCATCCCGCGCGAGCCGCTGACCGGCGAACCCGGCGAAGTACTGGAGAAAACCGCCGAGTACGTCCTGCTGTACGCGAGCCAGCCGGTGCTGTCGGTGTGACGGAGTCGTCGAGAGAACAGCGCCGGACGAAAACCCGTTACTCCTCGTCGCTCTCGCCGAGCAGGTCCTCGACGGACTCGTCGCCGCGCGCGGAGATCTTCACGTTGAGCTGTTCGACCTCCTCGCTGACCTCCTTGCCGCGGACGGTGACGCGCTTGCGCTCGCCGTCGCGCCGCGGGTTGAAGCCGGTGCCGCCCTCCAGCATGATTTCCTTCAGCGCGGGTCCGTTCACGTCGTCTCGCATCGGTCGGCCGGCGTTGTCGGAACCGCCCGTGATCTCGACCTCGTACCCGTCGAGGCCGACCGCACTGCCGTCGACCGACTGGCCGATCTCCTTCCCGAGGAAGCGGTTCGCGTCCTGTCCGTCGATGTCGCGCTGGTAGGTCGTCCCGGAGTCGGGATCCGCGACGACGACCTGGAAGTTTGCCATACGGGGGAAGTGGCGGGCGCTCGGTAAAAGGAATACGATTTTGGCTTCGAGCACAACCCCGCGCGTTCGGTCTGGACGGGACGACGCGGACCAGCGGGGCGAACCGAGGGACCCGCTTCCGGTCGTCGGAGCGGCGGGGAGGAGTCACCTCGCCCGGACGACGACGGTGTCGGCGGCCAGGTCACCGATGCGCTGACGGTCGTCGGTGAGGAGCATGACGACCAGTCCGACGGCGTAGCTCAGGAAGCCGTCGACCAGGCGAAGCAGGTTTCTGACGACCGACGCTCCCATTCCGCACGGCTCGCCGGAGCGTCTGACCACGACGACTCCCACCAGTTTCTTGCCGACCGTCTGTCCGAACAGCCCTTCGAGGACGACGAAGTAGCCGAACAACCCGAGCGGAACGCCGAGCCAGATGCCGGCCTCCCCGAACGGTAGCGCGAACGCCACGCCGAGCGCGACCGCGCCGACGAACGAGACGACGTGGTCGAGGACGAAGGCGACGACGCGACTGCCGACGACGTCGTCTTCGGTCCCCATCACCGGTTCCGCCATACGAACGCCGTACCCGACCGACGGAATAAGCTTTCTGTCACTTCGCCGCCGACGGCGAAGCGTCGCGCCGAAATTGCTTTCCAGCGGGCCGGCGTCCGTCTGTCGGGGGAGCATGGCCGAGGTCTACTACTTCGTCAGCGATCTTCACGTCGGCGGCGACGAGCAGTTACAGGAGGCCGAGTTCGAGTCGGAGTTCGTGTCGTTTCTCGAACGGCTCGAAGAACGCGACGAGGACGCCGAACTCATCATCCTCGGTGACACGTTCGGACTGTGGGAGTTCACCGAAGTCGAGGGGTTGGCGAAGTTCGACCTGCTCGTCGATAACCATCCGGCCCTCTTCGAGCAGTTGCGCGCGACCGGCGAGCGAATCGAAATCACGCTCATTCCGGGCAATCACGACGCGGAACTCGCGGGCTATTCGGCGTACGTCGAACGCCTCGCGGCGTACAACGTCACGCTCGACGCGGCGCTCTCGCTGGAGCGGGAGGTCGCCGGACGGACCGTCTGGATAGAACACGGGATGCAACGGGACCCCAACAACCGCATGCCGGACTTCGGCAATCCGCGGGCGAACCCGCTGGGCTACTTCGTGAACCGGCACATCACGAGCAAGGCCGGACAGCTCTCGGGGCACGGGAAGTACAACTGGCTGAAGGACATCCAGTCGATGACGCCGCTCGAAGAGATTCCGATGTGGATACTCTCGAACTACTACTACCGGGAGATGAGTCCCGTTCTGCGGTACGCCGCCCTCCCGTTCCTCCTGCTGTTCAACGTGAGCGTCCTCTATCTCGCTGTCCTGCTGATCGAGGAGAGCGGCGTCCTCGGAACGCAACTCGTCACAAACGCGACGACGTCGTTCCTGCGCCGGCTCGGACTGGCCGGCGACCTCGTGGAGTTCGTCTTCGCCGTCAACGCCGCCGTCGTCGTTCTCCTGACCGTCATCTCGATTCCGCTCTACTTCCTCGTCCGCGACGTGAAACGGACCCTCGAACGGTTCGACCTCCTCGCGACCGACCCCGTCGCCGAGGAACGCGACGCCGCCTACCTCGACGCGGCCCACGACGTGTTCGCCGAGTACCCCGACGCGGCGGTGTTCGTCTACGGTCACACCCACCGCGCCTCCCTCAAGTGGCTCGGCGAGCGCGTCGTCGTCAACACCGGCACGTGGCTGAAGCGACTCCACCGCGTGCAGCCACGAATCGGCATCCTGCCGCCGATATATCGCCCGTCGTTCCGGCTGAACTACTTCCGGATCAGCGAGGAAGCGGGCGACGTCCTCGTCGAGTACGAGACCGTCGAGAAGGAGGCGCGGCGGGAACTCTCGCTGCTCCAGCGACTGCTCGCCGAGCGACGGCCGCCCGACCCGGAGATTCCCGAGCGGACGACGATAGAGTGGTCGCCCGACGACCGCGCCGAGAGCGCGGTTCGAGAGGCGGACGCGAGGCGGTCCGCCGACCGGCGGTCCGTCGACTCCCGCTCCGACGGCGACCGGACGGGGCGATAGGGGGACAGTCCCCCCGCCGGAACCGTGCCGGCGGCGCGAGTTCTCCGGGGCGACTTCAGAACGGGTACTGGCGCTTCTCGCGCTGGACCGATATCCACTTCTCCTGCGTGAGTTCGTCGAGGATGGCGTCGCCGTTGTACCGGCCCATCCCCGACGACTTCACGCCGCCGAACGGGACGTGCGGTTCGTCGTTGATGGGCTGGTCGTTGATGTGGACCATGCCGGCGTCGATGGCGTCGGCGAGGTCGTGGGCGCGTCCCAGGTCGCCGGCGTGGACCGAGGCGGCGAGGCCGTACTCGGTGTCGTTGGCGAGTCCGACCGCTTCCTCGTCGTCCGAGAAGGGGACGACGGGCGCGATGGGACCGAAGTGCTCGTTGCAGGCGGCGGCCATGTCGTTGGTCGCGTCGGACAGCACGGTCGGTTCGACGAACAGTCCGTCGGCCTCCCCGCCGGTTTCGAGGGTCGCGCCGGACTCGACGGTCGTCTCCACGTAGTCGAGCATCTGGTCGCGCTGGTCCTCGTCGATTATCGGACCGACGACGTTGTCGCGGTCGGTCGGGTCGCCGACGGGCAGGCTCTCGGCGCGCTCGGTCAACCGCTCGACGTACTCGTCGTACACGTCCTCGTGGACGAGGTGGCGGTTGATGGAGATGCAGACCTGGCCCTGGTGGAGGAAGCTACCGAACACCGCCGAGTCGACCGCGGCGTCGAGGTCGGCGTCCTCGGTGACGACGTGGGGGTTGTTCCCGCCGAGTTCCATCGCTGGGAGCGCGAGGTTCTCCGCGGCCTGCGAGGCGACGCGCTTGCCAACGTCGGTCGAACCGGTGAACGCCATCACGTCGAGTTCCGGGTGGGAGGCCATCCGGTCGCCGATGTCGGAGCCGGAACCGGGGACGACGTTGAGCACGCCCTCGGGCAGGCCGGCCTCCTCGAAGATGCGCGCCAGCAGCAGACCGCCCACGACGGGCGTCGCGGAGGCGGGTTTGAGGACGACGGCGTTGCCGGCGGCGATGGCCGGAGCGACGGCGCGCATCGAGAGGTGGAACGGGAAGTTCCACGGCGAGATGACGCCGACGACGCCCATCGGCTCCTGCTTGACCTGGTTGTCCTTGCCGGGAATCATCGAGTCCTTGTAGTCCCCGCCCATCTCGAACGGGAAGTCGGCGGCCCGCGCGGTGATGCCCCGGGCGGTCTGCCACTCCGCGAACGCCTTCGCGTTCGCGCTCCCGGACTCGACGGACAGCGACCGGAGGACGTCGTCGCGGTGTTCGTCGAGGAGGTCGACCGCCGCCTCGACGACGCCCACTCGCTCGTTCGGCGGCTGGTCGGCCCACTCGGACTGGGCCGCGGCGGCGGCCTCGTAGGCGCGGTCGACGTCGTCCTCCGTCGCCGCCGGCACCGAGGTGACGGTCTCGCGCGTCGCCGGGTTCTCGACCGCTATGTCGTCGCGGTCGCCGGCGTCGACCCACTCACCGTCGATGTACAGGGCGTTCCACTCTCCGTCGGTGGTGAAGGCTGAGTCTGACATTCGCGGCTAGGGTTTGGACGGACGAGTGGTTAAAGAGCAGGGGAGCGGCCGAACGGAATCGACTACCGTCGCCCGAACCGGGGACTGCGGACGGGTGACTCGTCTGGTTCCGTAACGGCCGAAAAAGTCGCAAAGTCGGGTCGCAGAAGGACTGTGCCTACGCGATAGTTCGGATTAGACTCGGGTGACGTTCTTCGCGCGCGGGCCCTTGGGGGCCTGCTCGATGTCGAACTCGAGATCCGTGCCCTCTTCGAGGTCGGGGCCGCCGATGTCTTCCATGTGGAAGAAAACGTCGTCGTCCGCGTCCTCAGTCGAGATGAAACCGTAACCGCCAGTGTCGTTAAAGAAGTCGACAGTACCTGTTGCCATTGCTTTTGTACGGAAGTGCGGGGTCCATATAACGCTTCTGTGAGATATGTTGGCGTGAGGCTACGCGTTCGCGGCGGCTACCCGGAGCGTCGCCGGACGCCCGCGAAGTACGCCCGGTTTCGGCCGTGTCGCCGTTCGAACACCGTCTCGACGACGAACTCCACGGTCCAGCCGGTCCGGGACTGGAACCGCTCCCGCAGTTCCGCGGGCGAGATGCCGTACGTCGGGCGCGTGCTCGACCTGGCGTCCCCAAGGACGGCGTACAGTCCGCCGGCGGGGACGACGGACCCGAGGCCGTCGATGAACCGCCGACGCTCGTCGTCGCCGAACTGGTGGAACATCGCCGAATCGACCACGGTCCGGAACGACAGTCCGGCCTCCGCCAGTTCCGCGAGGTCGAGGGCGTCCCAGACGAGGAACTCCGCGTCGATGCGCCGCCAGCGCGCCTTCGACCGCGCCTGCTCGACGGCGCGCGGCGAGATGTCGATTCCGAGCACGTCGTAGCCGCGTCGCGCCAGGAACAGCGAGAGTTCGCCCGTGCCGCAGCCGACGTCCAGGACCGGTTCGCGAACGAGTCCGGCCTCCTCGAGGTGAACGAACGCCCGCTGCGGTCGTCCGACGTCCCAGTTGGGGACGGTCGCGTACACGGCGTCGTAAGCGTGTGCCCGGGAGTCTCGCGGCGAGGGCCTCCCCGCCCGACTCATCCTCTCACCCGACGGTAGCGAGCCATGCCGGAGCTACGGCGGCGGTCGCCGTATTCGTTGTCCGTCTCCGGCGTCGGCTCACGAGCCGTTCAGATACGGCACGACCTCCGCGCGCAGGTACTCGAGGAACGCCGCGGAGTCGAAGTCGGTCGGTCGGTACACCTCGACGTAGCCGCTCTCGGCGGCGGTCATCTTCAGCTCGCGGCCGTCGTAGGTGTACTCCAGCCCGAGCTGGTTCAGCCGCGCCTCGCGAACGAACGCCGAGAGGTCGTCGTCCGCCAGGAGGTCGTCGCCGTGGAGCAGGCCGCTCTCGGCGCGGCCGTCGCCGCCGCGGAATCCGGCCTTCCACGCGTTCGCGTCGTCGCGCGCGGCGAGGAAGCCGTCGAGGTCGAGCGACGCGCGCTCGACCGCAGTGTCGGTGTCGAGACCGACGAGGTCGAACGCGAACGTGCCCGCGCCGCTCCCGACGACGACGAACTCGCCGGGAACGCCGACGAACTCCGTGACCAGCGTCTCCGTCGCGTCGGTCTCCTCGACCCGTATCTCGCCGTAGTCGAGTTCGGCCGTCTCGCGGGCCGCCGGGCGTTCGACCGCCGCGCGCCCCTCGAACGCCACGTCGCCGGAGGGAAGCGAGAACACGCGCTCCACGTCGAGGGTGCGGTCCAGTTCGCGGTCGTTCTCGACGACCGCGTCCGAAAACGAGTCGACGACCTGGAAGTCGCCCTGCACGAGACCTATCACGCCAGCGTTCATGTCGTCTCGGAGTTCCGAGACGGGGAAGTTAACTCGTCCGAATTCCGAGAGGAGTCTCCCTCGGGGTCACTCCGCCGCTCTCGGTTCGCGCCGGTCCGACTCCTCGCGCTCCGGGGCGTCCCAGCCCAACCGCCGGAGGGTCCGCCGGAACCGGTCGTCGTCGCGCGAGACGGGACCGAAGTACGTGCCGACCCGTTCCCGATTCCACCAGCACCCCGTCTCGGAGCGCTCCTCGGGCGCGGTGAACTCGTACCGGTAGCGCACCGCCCGGACGTGTTCGGGCGGGTCGTCCGGGAAGGGGTCCTCGCGGAGCAGCGACTCGACCCCGTCGTCGCCGTCGAGCAGTTTCGCCAGCAGGTGGACGAACCACGGATGGCGGCGCGGCGACGGCGACATCGCGGCGAACCAGAGCTGCCAGCCCAGGCGGTGGTGGTACGGCGCGACCTGCGGCGGTCGGCGCTCGGGGTCGTCCGGCTTCCCCGGGAAGGCGTACGCCTTCCACTCGGTGTCGGGACCGACCGTCGCGTCGTCGGTCCCCTCGACGATTATCTCGTAGCGCGTCCTGGTGATGGAACCGAACGCACCGTAGGTGTTGACGAGGTGCAGCGGGTCGAACGCGGCGTTCATCGCCTGCTCGGACGACACCATGTTCTTGACGGGGTAGTAGCTCAGCGCGACGACGGCCGCGACCACCAGCCAGCCCGCGACCTGGAAGGAGACGGGGAGCGGCGCGACCGTGGCGGCGGGAACGTCGACCGGCAGGACGCCGGCGACCAGCGGGTCGGAGAACGTGCTGAACGCGAGGACGAGGGTGAGCGCGTTCAGCCACGCGAAGTTCCCGGTGACCATCAGCCAGGCCTGAAAGAGGACGGTGGCCACGCCCGCGACGGCGGCGAACGGCTGCGGCGCGAAGTAGAGGAACGGAATCGCGAGTTCGGCGACGTGGTTGACGGCGACGCCGACGCGGTGGACGCGGTCCGACAGGTGGTGGGCGAACCAGCTGACGGGGTTGGGCATCGGTTGCGTCTCGTAGTGGTAGTCGAGGCAGGTCAGGTCGCGCCAGCAGTCGTCGCCGCGGAGCTTGATGAGTCCCGCGCCGAACATGTTGCGAAAGAGAACCCAGCGGAACAGCCACGTGACGGCGACGGGGGCGGCGACGGTTATCGGGCCGAGGAAGATGGCGAGAAAGCCCGATTCGAGCAGCATCGACTCCCAGCCGAAGCCGTAGAACCGCTGTCCAGCGTTGACGAACGAGAGGTAGAGCACCCACAGCGCGGTCCAGACGACGACGTGGCCGGCGACGCCGAAGACGGCCGGCACGCCGACGACGGCGAGCACCGACAGCGCCAGGCCGGTCCACGCGGCGGCGGCGACGGCGGTGTCGTCGTCGAAGAAGTGAAAGAGGCTGGGGCTGTCGCGGAAGCGGGAGCGCTCGACGTAGTCGCCCAGCGGGAGGAGACCGTCCTCGCCCGCGAGCGGTCGGAACTGCCGTGCGGCGACGAGGAACGCGAGCAGGTAGACGACGCCGACGCCCTTCAGGAGCGCGAATCTGGCGAACCAGTACGGCCCCGGGTCCCACGGTCCGAGCACCATCTACCCGGCACGTGTCGTTCGGTTCCCAAAACGATGGCGAGAGCGAACGCCGTCCTCCGTGGACGGGTCCCCGTCACGAACGTCCGGCTTTCGACGAAACGGAGCGTCTACTCCGGACGGACGTCCCGAACGTCCGGATGCCCGAGATACGCTTCGAGTTCCGGCGGGAGTTCTTCGCGTGGCGTGTCGTCCAGCCGGTCGCGGACCGCTTGCCAGCTCTCGTGTCTGCAGAGGACGTACACCGGAATCGCGTCGACGTCCAGGATCGACGCGATGGCGAACCTGTGATTGCCTTCCGTCCAGTACACCTCGCCATCCCGTCCGATGACCACGAGCGGCTCCAGGTGATTGGCGTAGGCGTCTTCGAAGGGATTGTCGTCGGTAGCCTTCTCGTGCGTCGCTTCCTCGTTCGGTCGGTACCCCTCTCGGTCGATTCTGCGGAACAACTCGTCGATGTACTCGCATCTGACGGTCCGGAACTCCGCCAGGCTCCCGTATCCCCGGACCGTCTCACCGCTCTCGAACTGCTCTTCTGCCCACCGATACAGCGCCGTCTCCTCCCAGTCGCGTCCGCCCTCGAAGCGTTGTTCGAGCCCCCTGTACAGCGTCGTCTCGCGAAACGGACGACAGTTCTCCTCCCCGTCCCAGTCGCCGCCCTGCACTCTCCCGAGTCCCCAGTTGAGCCGCAGTTCGTCGTTGTAGTAGGTCACGTCGTCGGGCGACACCGGCAGTAACTTCCACGGGTCCGCCGGTGCATCGTACTTCCTCCCGTTGACGTGGTGGTGCCAGTCCGTGTAGCGGCGAAATCGACGGAGGTTCATTCCTCCGATGATTTCGTCCTATCGCCATATCTGTTCCGATTCTCGACATTTCTGGGTGAAAAGGGATGCCGCCTCCCGGATTTGAACCGGGGACAGCTCGATCTTCAGTCGAGTGCTCTCCCAGTCTGAGCTAAGGCGGCGCACTCGATACGAGGCGGATGGTACAAAAAAGGATTTCGAAATGCGCCGCCGGAACCGGAACGGCACCCCCGTCGCAAACCCTTTCTGCCTCGCCGTGCCAGTACCTGGCATGGGAGAGCGCGCTTGCTACCTGGAGTTCTGTCCCGAGTGCGACGCGCAGGTGACGGTCGCCGACGAGCAGTGCCCGGACTGCGGCGCGGCGCTTCCGGTCAGGGAGTGACCGCCGCGCCGAGTCCGCCACCTGTCACCCACTGTACATCTGGTAGATATGTTGATAAAAACTACAATTTGGAGAAAACTTATCACAATGTAGTGTAGCGATTCAGCCACGATGCAAGAGAAAAATAAACGGCTGGGTGAATGCCTCGAGCGCGAGGTCGACGGCGGCGTCGAACTGTTCGACACGGAGAACGGCGACGCCTGGATATGGTCGGACAGCTGGGTGGACGCCTCCGAGAAAGCGTAACCGCTGCCCCGAACGACGCCGGTCGCAGTGGTCTCACCCCGACACGATTCTCCCCGAACGTGAGTCGAACCAGTCAGGACCCCCGTCGCCGGGTCGGGTGCCCTATCCGAGGACGCCGAACCCGAACTTGGCGTACGGCCAGAAGTGATAGAGCCCGACGCCGACGACGATGGCCGGAATCGTCGTGTAGATGGTCGCGATGATGGCCGCCTTGGCGTCGATAGCCACGAGCGGGAACAGCGCGTCGCCGTCCTGGCTGATGGCGTTCGCCGCCAGCGCGGAGAACGGGATGTCGCCGTTGGCGTAGATGGTGGCGAAGACGATCTGTGGCGCACAGCCCGGAACGAGCCCGAGTCCGGCGCCGGCCAGCGGGGCGAGCACGCCGGCGGCGGCGGCGAGCGCGTGGATGTCCAGCGCGAAGACGACCATTCCGTACTCGTACGCGAGGTAGGCGGCGATGACCCAGACGGTGACCATGCTCGTCTCCATCGCCGCGTGCTGGAACGTGTCGTACGCGTCCGCGAACGACTCCCGAACGCGTCCCGTCTCGCCCGTCCCGATGTACCTGCGCCCGACGAAGTAGAGGTAGAAGGAGAGGACGGTGCCGGTCAGTCCCGCGACGGTGAACAGACCGTCGAACGTCGGGGCGAACTCCAGCGCCACCTCGGGCGCACCCCGGCGCAGGTACTCGACGCCCGCGACCAGACCCGCGACCGCCATCCCCCACCAGACGACGTGCGCCAGGTGGCTGACTCTCGTGAGCAGGACCGAGTCCGCGCTCGCCGGATCGCAGTCGCACTGGGCCGGTCCCCGTTCGTACTCCGGGACGCTGGGCCCGCCGTCGGCGACGCTGGTCGTCGCGAACCCTCCGTCGGTCACGGGTCGGCTGATGTTCTCGACCGCCCGGTCGACGCGACCCACGCCCATCCCCCAGAAGTCGATCATGTAGCCGAACGAGACGCCGGCGACGAACGCCAGCGAGTACGCGTAGAGGGCGGCTTCCGGTGCGAGCGCGAGGATGACGAACGCCGAGTCGCCGGCCGTGGCCGCGAGCGTGGCGACGACCGTCCCGAAACTGATCGACCCTCGGATGTAGAGCGGCATCGCGACGATGGCGCCGCCACAGCCCGGGGTCAGACCCAGCAGGCCACCTGCGACTGGCTGGAGTTTCCGGTTGTTCTCCAGCGCCTCGATGAGCCGACCGCCCGACCGGTACTGGACGTAGCTGAACAGGAGGACCGTGACGGCGACGAAGGCGCTGACCTGAACGAACCCGTCCCGAACGGAGAAGAGGAGAATCTCCCCCGCTTCTTCGAGTCCTATCATCCGGACCACCCTCGCCCCGGCCGCCGGGCGAGATTTCGTATCGCATTACCGAATCCTAGATTTAGACGCATCAAAAGTAGGTTTGCGACGAGGGACATTATGCCTTTTGGTGCGGCTGGGGTGCGGACCGGGCGTCATCGTGCGCGACCGACGCCCCTCGAACGCTTATCTTCCGGCGAACCGAAACGACGACCATGACCCGAATCGCGCTCGTCAGCGACACCCACGTCCCCTCGCGCGCTCGCCGGATTCCCGACTGGGTTCGCACTCGCGTCCGGCGGGCCGACCGCGTGGTCCACGCGGGCGACTTCGACTCGGCGGACGCCCTCGCCTCGGTGCGAGAACTCGCCGACGGCGACCTCACAGCCGTCGCGGGCAACACCGACCCCGCCGCGCTCGACCTGCCGGAGATAGCGACCCTCGACGTCGCGGACGTCACCTTCGTCGTCACGCACGGCACCGGCCCGGCCCGCGGTTACCGCGAACGCGTCGCCGAGACGGTCCGACGGGAGGCCGGCGACGCGGCGGTCGGCGTGTCCGGCCACACTCACGAGACGCTGGACGAGCGGGTCGACGGCGTTCGCCTGCTGAACCCGGGGAGCGCGACCGGGGCGGCCCCCGCCGACCGCGCGACCATGATGACCGCGACCGTCGAAGACGGCGCGGTGTCGGTGCAGACCCACGAGGGGTGAACCGGTCGGAGCCGTCGCCCGCCGGAACGCGGGTCGGTCTTCCCGGACGGCGAAACTCGCCACCTTTGCGCGTTTCGGGCGGGTTTTTAGCCCCGCGCACCAACGGGGGGTATGAACGTCTTCCCGGTACCGGGACTGCCGGAGGTCGAACCCGGCGACGACCTCGCGGCGCTCGTCGAGTCGCAGGTCGACCTCGAACCCGGCGACGTCGTGGTCGTCGCGAGCACCGTCGTCTCGAAAGCGGAGGGCCGGACGGCCGACCTCTCGTCGTTCCCGCCGAGTCCGCGGGCCGAGGAGATAGCGAGTCGGCTCGCGGACGTCTCCGGCGAGGAGAAAGACCCCCGGTTCGCCCAAGCGGTGCTGGAGGAGAGCACGGAACTCATCATGGAAGCCCCGTTCCTGCTGACCGCCACGCGGTTCGGCCACGTCGGCGTCAACGCCGGCATCGACCGCTCGAACACCGGCGACGCCGACATCCTGTTGCTCCCGGAGCGCCCGAGCGAGAGCGCCGAGCGCATCCGCGACCGCCTCTCGGTCGACGTGCCGGTCGTCGTCACCGACACCAGCGGACGACCGTTCCGCCACGGCCAGCGCGGCGTCGCCATCGGCTGGGCGGGGATGCCGGCGAGTCGCGACTGGCGCGGCGAAGCGGACCGCGACGGCCACGAACTCGAAGTGACGGTCGAGTCCGTCGTCGACGAACTCGCGGCCGCGGCGAACCTCGTCACGGGCGAGGGCGACGACGGCCTGCCCGTGGTGGTCGTCCGCGACTGGACGTTCGGCAACCACGAGGGCAGCGACGAACTCTATCGGTCGGTCGACGGCGACTTCGTCCGGCAGGCGCTCAGGGGGTGGGAGTTTGAGGGGCATTGAACTCACGCCCGAGATTCCCGTCGACGACCTCGCCGACCTCGGCGCGCGCGCCGAGAGCGAGGGGTTCGACGCCGTCTTCGCCAGCAGCCACTACAACAACCGCGACCCGTTTCTCGCCCTCTCGCGGGTCGCGGCGGCGACCGACGCCGTGCGCGTGGGACCGGGCGTCGCGAACCCCTACGAGACCCATCCGGTCGCGCTCGCCTCGCGCGTGGCCACGCTCGACGAGGTCAGCGACGGCCGCGCCGTCTGCGGCCTCGGGGCGGGCGACCGCTCGACGCTCCGGAACCTCGGCGTCGAGCGCGACCGCCCGCTGCGGCGCGTGCTGGAGACGATGAAGGTTGGGAAGCGTCTCTGGGCCGGCGAGCGCGTCACCCACGACGGCACCTTCGACGCGAACGAGGCGGCCCTGAACTACGACGCGGGCGAGATTCCGGTGTACGTCGGCGCGCAGGGACCGCACATGCTCCGGATGAGCGCGAAGCACGCGGACGGCGTGCTCGTCAACGCCGCCCACCCCCGGGACTTCGCGTGGGCCGGCGACCGCATCGAGGAGGGGTTAGCCGAGCGCCCCGACGAGCGCGGCGCGTTCGACGTCGCCGCCTTCGCCAGCGTCAGCGTGGCCGAGGACGGCGACGCCGCCCGCGAGGCCGCCCGGCCGCCGGTCGCGTTCATCGCCGGCGGCGCGCCGGACCCGGTGCTCGACCGCCACGACCTGGACCGAGAGCGCGCCGCCGACATCGGCGAGCACATCGAGGCCGGCGAGTTCTCGGCGGCGTTCGAGGCCGTGACGCCTGCGATGATAGAGGCGTTCTGCGTCGCCGGGACGCCCGAGACGGTGGCCGACAGGATGGCCGCGGTGCTCGAACACGTCGACAGTTTCGTCGTCGGGTCGCCGCTCGGGCCGGACCGCGAGGCGGCGGTCAGCCTCGGTGCCGAGGCGCTCGACCGGGGCTATCGGGAACGATAGCGGAGAACACGCCGCCGACGCTGAGATAGCCGAACACGAGCATCGAGAAGCCGACGAGTATCGCGCCGACGAGCAACAACAGTGCCGAGAGGGGGTTCGTCGCCGCCACGTCGCCGAACAGGTTCACCATATCGATGACGTTCTGCACGAGTCCTGCCATACCCGGACGTCTGGGTTCCGGGTACTTGTTTGCTCCGTCACGCTTACGACCCGGGACTGCGTAGGAGCGGGCGTGTCACGAGACGCGTCGCTCTCCGACTTCGCCGCCTCGGACGCGGACGACGAGACGGAGGACGACGGGCCGAGGGACGACGAGTCGGGAGACGCGTCGGCGAGCGATTCGACGGACGCGGGGTCGACGGCCGACGGAGAGGCCGACCGCCTCGCGGACGAGGAGACGTCCGCGTCGCTCGATTCCGAGAGCGCGCCCGCCGACCCCGACCCCGCGACGACGACGTTCGCCTGGTCGCCCGACGGGGCGGCCTGCGCTCGCTGCGGGGAGACCGTCCGGCGGCGCTGGCGCGACGGCGACGACGTGGTCTGTCCCGACTGCAAGGACTGGTAGTCGGAAGGACGTCGACGCCGCCCGATTCGTCCCGCGAATTTTGCCGACGCGTTGCGGTATCCGCCACGTTGAAGCCACCCCGATTCCACGGTGGAAGTATGACACGCTCCGTGTGGTTGAAAGCCGACGACGAGGTCGGCGACTGGGACGCCCGACGACGACGCATCACCGCCGGTCTGGAGGCGGGCGTCGACTGGGTGCTCGTGGACGAGAGCGACGTGGCCCGCGTCCGCGAACTGGGCGACGTGAACGTCGCGGCGTTCCGCGGCAGCGGCGGCGACGACGCGGCGTTCGTCGACGGCGACGGCGAGGTCGACGTCATCGAGGCCGAGGCCGACGACGCCGACTCCGGCTCCGCCGACCCCGACGCCCTGTTCGTCGGCAAGGACGGCGAGGGCGACGGAACGGTCGACCTCCCCTCCGACTTCTCCGGTTCCGCCGACCTCTCGACGCTCCGGCGCGGCAGCGCGGACGGTGCGTACGTCCGCATCAAAGACGAGGAGTACGAGTCGTTCGCGGAGGCGGCGGCCGACGACGCCGAGTACACCGTCGTCGTCGGCGAGGACTGGACCATCATCCCGCTGGAGAACCTCATCGCGCGCATCGGCGAGGAGACCGAACTCGTCGCCGGCGTCACCAACGCCGACGAGGCGAAGACCGCCTTCGAGACGCTGGAACTCGGTGCGGACGCCGTCCTGCTCGACAGCGACGACCCGGACGAGATTCGCGCCACGGTCGCGGTCCGCGACGACGCCGAGCGCGAGACGCTCGACCTGGAGTGGGCGGAGATTCGGACCGTCGAGCGCACGAGCAGCGCCGACCGCGTCTGCGTCGACACGGGGAACCTGATGGACGGTGACGAAGGGATGCTGGTCGGCTCGATGTCGCGCGGTCTCTTTTTCGTCCACGCCGAAACCGCGGAGTCGCCGTACGTCGCCTCCCGGCCGTTCCGGGTGAACGCTGGCGCGGTCCACGCCTACGTCCGGACGCCGGACGGCGGGACGAAGTACCTCGCCGAACTCTCCAGCGGCGACGAGGTGCAGGTCGTCGACACGGACGGCAACACCCGCGAGGCGGTCGTCGGACGTGTGAAGATAGAGAAGCGACCGATGTTCCGCATCGAGGTCGAGACCGAGGACGGCGACCGCGTGGAGACGCTGCTGCAGAACGCGGAGACCATCAAGGTCGCCACGCGGGACGGCCGGACCGCCGTCACGGACCTCGAAGTCGGGGACGAACTCCGCGTCTACCGCGAGCAGGGCGCTCGCCACTTCGGCGAGGCGGTCGAGGAGAGCATCATCGAGAAGTAGAGCTCTCGTTCGGCGAGGGCTCTTCGTCGAGTCGCGCGGTACACCACTGACAGAAGTCCAGTTCCTCGTCCACCTCGCGACCGCACTCCGGACACTTCGCCGTCACCGTGTCGGCGGACGCGCCCGTGGCCGCGGCGAGCGAGCGGTTACCCTGCTTCGCGGTCCAGTAGGCGTCGACGATGTTGACCGCCTGGACCGCGAGGATGGGGAGGACGACGTTCAGACCGAGACCGCGGGTCGCGTCGAGATACGCCTGCATCCCGCCGGACTCCACCGCCTGGAAGGTCGACTCCGGGATGACCACGAGCGCCGTGGTGACGGCGAAGCCGAACCAGAGGAGCGCACGAAGCCACTCGCGCAGGTAGACGTGGCCCAGGCCGGGGTAGACGAACGCGAACACGGCTGCCAGCCACGGGCGTTTCCGAGCGTTGGTCACTGTCGACTGCTAGCGACCCCTGCGAGTTAAATGCTTCTTACCGCTCCCGCCACTCCGATATTTCGACGACCTCTCAGGCCACCACGACGGCGTCGTTCGACGGCGTTCGGGAGGACGGTCGGCGGGTCTGTCGGACGACGGCACCTCGACTCGCCGTCCCGCCGCGTCGCGTTCGACGTGTGACACCGTTGGTATTAGCCGGCAGCGAACCGCCCCGACCGAAACCCTTTCAAAATCACGACTTAAATCCCCACTCGATGCGGAAGAGTGGCCCGCCGAGAGGCCTGATATCGTACCTGGTGCTCGAACTTCTGGACGAAAAACCGAGGTACGGCTACGAGATCCTGAAGGAGATACAGGACATAAGCGGCGGGCACTGGGAGCCGTCGTACGGTTCCGTCTACCCCATCCTCTACAAGTTCGAGGAGAAGGGCTGGGCCGAGCGCATCGAGCGCGAGGACGAACCCGACCGCAAGTACTTCGAACTGACCGACGAGGGGGCCGACGAACTGACGGAGAAACGGCGAGAGAGCGGGGAGAAGGCCCGCGAGTTCGCCGACGTCATCCTGGGATTCTACCACGTCTACGTCGCGTTCGCGACCGACGAGCGGTTCGAGGTGGACTGTCCGGAGGACGAGTGGCAGTTCGACGAGACGTTCAGTTCGTGGATCGTCGAGCAGATGATTCGTCACCACGAGCGCGACTTCGACGAGTTCGAGCGCATCCCCGACACGCCCGAGGAGTTCTATGAGCGAACGGGCGTCGAGGAGTAGCTAGCCGGCCAGCAGGCGCGGCCCGAACAGCATCAGCACGAGACTGGTCAGCATCACAAGCCCCACGGCCGTCGTGATGGCCGTCGTCACCTGCCGGGGCTGGCTGGTCGGGAGTCGGGAGACGACCGCCTCGGCGCTCATCCGGAGGATGTGTCCCCCGTCGAGCGGGAACGCCGGGATGCAGTTGAAGAAGCCGAGGTTGAGGTTAATCCAGCCGGTCCAGAACAGCGCGTTCGCCAGCAGAAAGACGCCCCCGTCGAGCGCCGCGAGCGGCCCCTCGACCAGGAAGAAGTTGCTGTTCCAGGCGACGAAGCCGGCGAAGTTGTATCCGAGTGGGGTCGAGAGACTGGCGAACGGCAGCAGCAGCGTCCCGGCGATGCCCATCAGGAACGACGCCACCGGACCGCCCCCGCCGCCGAACTCCGAGAGAGACCCGCCGCCGAGCAGCGTCTTGAACGTCGAGGCGGGGTAGAGCCTCGTCCCGAAGCTACTGGTCGTGACGCCGGAGACGCCCGGGGCGACGCGGATGCCGACGAGCGCGTCCTCGCCGCTGCCGCCGAGTTCCACCGTGTAGTTCGCCCGACGGTAGCCCCCGTCCTCGACGACGTACGCTGCGACGTCGACCGTCTGACCCGGCCGATAGCCGTCGAGCACGGTCGTCAGGTCGCTTCGGTTGGCGACCCGCTCGCCGTCGATCGCCGTGACGACGACGGTGTCGCCCGGGGACAGCGACGTGTCGTTCGCCAGCGCCCCGTCCTTCTGGACAGTCGACAGCGCGCCGATCGGTCCGGTCACGGTCGTCCCGTTCGCGATGCGGAGGGTGGCCACGGTCCGGTTCGAGAGCGCCCGGTTCAGTTCTTCCCCGGTGTGAACGTTAGTGCCGTTGACTGCGGTTATCGTCCGGTTCGTCCCGAACGTCGCGAACGGCGAGGTCTCGACCATCCCCGTGATCAGCAGCGACCGCTCGATGACCTTCGTCTGCGTCCGCTCGCCGTCGTCGACCGTGACCGAGACGGTCCGGCTGTCGTACTTCGCCAGCGCGTCCTCGAGGTCGGCGTTGCTCGTCACGTTCGTCCCGTTGACGGCGACGATGCGGTCACCGCGCTGGACGCCGGCGTCGTCGGCCGCCGAGTTCGGGAACACGCCGCCGACGGCGGCACCGGGTGCGACCCCGATGGCGCCGACCACGGGACCGAACAGTAGCGCGAACGCGAGGAGCGTGACGGCGAAGTTGTTCGTCACGCCCGCCGCGAACATCCGGCTCTGGCTCCCCCGGTCCGCCTCGCGGCGGTTCTCCTCGTCCGGTTCGACGAACGCGCCGATGGGGAGGAACGCCAGCAGCGCCAGTCCCATCGACTCGATCTCGATGTCCTCGACGCGGCAGAACAGGCCGTGGCCTCCCTCGTGAACGACGAGACCGACCAGTAGCCCGAGCAGTATCTCCGGCGCGACCGACAGCGGCAGGAAGTCGTTCACGCCCGGTATGACGAGCACGTTCCGCGGCTGGGTGACCGCCGTCGGCTGCGGCGGGTTCTGTAGCACGGCGACGGCCTGCACCACGAGCAGGAGAAAGACGCTCGTCATCACGACGAGCGCGATGCCGAGACCGAAGTTCCCCCACGCCCGCCAGAGCCGTTTCGGGCGGGCGAGCCGTTCCAGCAGTTGCTTGCCACGCTGAGTGTGGACTGTCAGTATCGGCCCCTGCGTGCCGATGTAGGAGGGCAACACGCCGTTGGTCCGGAGCGCGATGAGGGCACCCCAGTAGACGACCAGTCCGACGAGCACCCACACGAGCGTATCCATCGGTCGAACGAAGGTTCGCGCCGCTCAAAGGCGTTGGGGAACGGGCCGGAAAAGAATGTAGTGAACGGACGAGCGGGGTTACTCGGCGGTCTGCCAGTCTTCTTCGATTTCCTGCTGCTCGGCGTCGCCGCCCTTGCGACCGCGGAACTTCTTGAGAGCGAAGGCGCCCGCGACGAGACCGCCGAGGACCACGACGCGACGGACGACCTTCCCGATGACGCTGCCGCCGCTCTCCTCGGACTCGTCTACTTCCGACTCGTCGACCTCCGACTCGACCTCTTCGGTCACGTCGACGGCGTCGGTTGCCGTGCTCTCTTCGGGGACGGACGGCTCGCTCGACTCGTTCGATTCGCCGCGTTCGGTTCGTTTCAGTGCCGGCTTCTCCAGATTGAGTTCGATCAGGGCCATTGTAGTATCACCATTGAATTGCTGACGCGACTGCCAGCAAGACCGTGCGCCTCCCAGTTCTGCTGTCAACCACTTTATTATGCAGTTGTTAGGGGGCCGGTAATCGAACCATGTCCCTCGCGTCTGTTAACTCTGCCGGCGGTCCGACACCGCTCGCGTCGGTTTTCGTCCTTCTCCGGGTTTCGAGGCCGGCGAGTTCGCTATCGACGTCGGCCGTCGAAGCGAAACGGTGCGGAAAAGTAGGGTTCGAACGCTCAGTCGCGGCGAGCGAGCAGTGCGACGCCGGCGAGCGCGGCGAGCGTGACGGCGAGACCGAACCCGGGCTGACCGTCGGTCGACGTGGTCGTCGCGGTCGTGGTCCCGTCGGTCGCGTTGTTACCGTTTCCGCTCTGGTACTGGACGCCGAGATATCCGGCGACGCTCTTCTGGTCCATCGAGGGGAACTCGCGGTCCCACTCGCCGGGCATGAGGATCTCGGTGTCGTCGTTCGCGACGGCGAGCGCTTTCACGTCCGACTTCGTCGCGTTCTCGCCGACGAGGTCTTTCACGTAGACGTAGGTCGTCGACGTGTCCCCGTCCGAGCGTCCCGCGATGCCGGCGATTTCGGCGCCGCCGTAGCGACCGGCGAACGCGTCGCGCATGGCGGAGATGTTGTCGAACTTCGCGCCTGCCTCGACGGTCACCGTCCCCTTCTTCACGTTGGCGCTCATCTTGGCCTTCTTGAACTCGCTGTTCTGGAAGGCCTTCAGGAGCCGCATCGTCTGACCGTCCGCGGTGGGGTCGAGCGACGTCGCGGCCGAGTCGACGGCGCGCGAAATCATCTTCTGCTGGTTCAGTTCGAACGACGCCTCCGCGGTCACCTCGTCACCGTCGGAGTTCGCCGTCATCTCGAACGACGACGAGCCCACCGTGACGCCTCTCTCCTTCAGCGCGTTCACGTACGCGTCCCAGTTCTGCGTCCGGTAGTGGACTTCGGCGTCGACGGCCGCCGTGCCGGACCCGGTCGAGGACAGGTCGGCCGTCCAGGTGACCTTCTGCTGGAGGTTCGCGGACTGCTGGGCCTCCAGGGTCTTCTTCAGGCGCTGGATGTCTTTCTTCTGCAGCCCCGACTGCTCGCTGTCGACGTTCTTGGCGATTTCGAGCGCGGCGAACAGCGCGCCGTCGTAGTTCTCGACCTTCGCGTCCCATTCGACGTTCATCTCGTTCTCCCGCTGGGACATCGCGAACCGGACGTGGTCGATTTCGAGCTTCTTGACCTTCGACGCGACGGTGCGAGCTTCCGACTGGCTCAGGTCGACCTCGCTGGACTGGGCGAGTTGCTGGGTCAGCGCCCGGGCGACGCCGTCCTTGATGCCCGAGTACTGAACGGTGTACTCCACGTCGACGGTGGCGGACTCGCCGTCTTCGCTGTAGTCGTAGTGGTCGATGGTGACCCGGGCCGACCCGCCGAAGTTCTCGGCGGTCCGGGCGTACTGCGAGCGCAGGTGGGCTTTGGCCGCGGAGCGAGAACTCCAATCGTCGCGCTCGTAGGAGTGGACGGTTCCGCTACGCTTACCGTCCAGCACGTAGCCGTTCGCGGTCTCCTCGATGGAGTAGCTGAGGGACGTGTCGGAGCCCATGGGCATGGCGGTCTTCACGGTCGCCGTTCCCGACGTGCTGAGGCTGTTGGCGTCCATCGTGACGTGGCCGTCGGTGTGCGCCGACGAGAACGCCGCGGCCGACCCTCGCCGGTCTATCGTCGCCGTCAGCGTGGCGTCCATCTTCGCCCGCTTCTCGTTCTGGACGCCGGAGGCCGAAAGCGAGAGGCTCTGCAGGGTGTCCGGCTGGGGCATGGCCAGCGACCCGTTGCCGGCGATGCTGTCCGGCGTCATGACGACGCTCCCCTGGCCGGACACGTCGGTGGCGGAGTCCGTCTCCGTGGCGACCAGCAGGTGAACGAGACCCGACGTCATGTTCACGCCGATCTGGCCGGTTCCCTCCGACGTGCTGGACTCGTTGTAGGCGAGCACGGCGTCGCCGTTCTCGCGCACGTAGATGGTGTCTGCAGTTCGGACTTCGCCGTCTTCCGTCTGCAGTGCTGTACCGTCGATGGACTGTCCGGTGGGCGCCGTGGCCGCCACCGGCGCGATGAGCAGGACCAGCACCTGCAGCACCGCGAGGATAGTGGACACTATTTTTCTCCGACTCATAAACACCTCGTAGAATTGTTATGATAAAATTCTTTGGTTACGGAGGTTATTTGCTACATGGTATCGCATTCCTTCCTACCAGATGATTTACCATGATCCCCAGACGGCTTTTCACCCTGTGGGACGACGAACCGGGTATGACCTGGAACGAACTGTTCGACAGGGCCGCCCGGCACGCCACCGACGTTCCGACCGTCCGCGAAGTGCTCGCGGAGCGCCGCGATGACTGACACGAATCCCGCCCGCGTCGTCGCCGACGCCGACGTGCTCGCGGCGGACCTCCTCGTCGGGGACGACGCCAGGCGCGCGCTGGACCACGTCCGTCGCCACTCGTGGGTGGAACTCGTCGCCAGCGACCCCCTGCTGGACGACGCCGAGTACGTCGTGCGAGAACTGGCCGATGACGACCTCGCCGCCGACTGGCGAGCGAAGGTGGAGGACCTGCGAGTCCGCGTCGAGCACGCGCCCGGCGACCACCCCGCGCTCGCCAGCGCCTACGCCGGCGACGCCGCCCACGTCCTCTCCTACGACGACTCCCTCAGGAGCGCGAAGACCGGCGCGTCGCTCCAGGGCCGCGTCTCGCTGAGCGTCAAGCGCCCCGACGGCTTCGCCGCGCTGTTCGACGCCGAGAGCCTCTATCGTGCGGTCGTCGGCGGGGAGTACCCCGGACCCGACCGGGACGCGCGGGAGTAGCGCCCGCCGGCGACGGGAGCGGCCGTCAGCGGTCTCCTCGCCACCGCCGGAGCGCGGCCGCGCCGCCGACGCCGCCCAGCGCCGCGAGCCAGCCGAACCCCGGCTGCCCCGTGCTCGACGTCGGGGGGTCGTCGCTCGTCTCGCCGTTCGCCGGGAAGCCGTTCGTCCCGGTGCCCGTCTTCCCCGTCGTCTTTTCGGTCGTCTTCCGCGTCGTCTGCGCCGTCCGCGTCGTCTGGGTCGTCTTCCGCTTCGTTCCGGTAACGCCGAGGTCGTCGAGCGCCTCGCGGAGCGTGACGACGTCGAGGTCGCGGTCTTTCGCCATCCGGATGGCCATCCGGACCCGTTCCGGCGGGAGCCGCTCCTGCCACCAGCTGTGGCCGCCGAGGATGCCGAGGCCGTCGGCGTCCACGACGCGGTCGAGGAACGCTCCGAGGTCGGCCTTCGTCATCTTCCCGCGCCGGAACATGGCGCGCGAGAGGTGCGGAAGCGTGACGTCGTCGGGTCGGTGTACCTGCGCTCGACCGCCGATGGCGAGGCCGCCGTTCGCGACCGCCGTGTAGTACTCCCCGGCCAGTTCCTGCGTTCGCTCCCCGTACCCGCCGTACGGCATCACGACGTTCGTGACGGTCAGGCCGAGGTCCTCGAGTTGCGCCTTCGAGTCGCCGAGCGCACTGCGCAGTATCTCGTCCGTGTACCGCTCGATTACGCCGTCGTCGGCCGCGAACGACCGCCCGACGGGCGACCGGAGCGTCACGAACTCGCCTCGCTCGTCCTCCCCCTTCCCGGCGACCGTCACGGTCGTCGACGCGCTCCCGTCGGTGACGACGACGTCGTCGCCCGGCCGGTCGCCGTGGTGGTTGGTCCGCACGTAGAGCCGTCGGTCGTCGGGGGCGACGTCGCGCGTGACCGCGATGTCCCCCAGCGCGCGGTGGTGAACGGAGTGGGACATTATCTCCCACCCCTCGTCTTCGAGTTCGCGGAGTCGCGCCGCGTCGAGCGTGCCGTCGTTCCCGACGTACGCGGAGGGTACCGCGGAACATCCCGGCACGCCCTCCTTGCGGTGGGCCTTCCGGTAGGTGTGCGTGTAGTCCTCGACGGGACCGTCGTCGTAGGTGAACACCACCTTCGCGTTCGTGTCGGCGGCGACCGCCGACCCCGCGACGAGCGTCGCTCCGGCGACGGTCAGGCCCGCCCGGAGCGCACCGCGTCGCGTCGTGGCGAGCGTCTCGTCGCTCACGCCGACCGCTCCCCCGAGGCCTCGCTCGACCACGGTCGCAGCGTCTGCGTCGCGTCCGGTTTCGGGTACTCGACCACGGTGCCGTCGGCGTCGAGCGCCGCGTTCGGTGCTCGCTCGTCGCCGGTGAGATTGGGTTCCGAGAGTCGCATCGGTTCGTCCGCGGCGACAACCCGCACTTAACTTGTTACGAGCGTGCTACGCCGCGCGTACGCGGCACCTTCTCGCTCGCCGCCGGTCGGTAGGCGACGCGAACTCCGCGGTACGCACGAGAATCCGGACCGCTTACTCCTCTCGCTCCGCCAGCCAGTCGGCGAACTTCGCCAGCGCGCGTCCCCGGTGGGAGACGGCGTTCTTCTCCTCGGTGCTCATCTCCGCGAGCGTCTGGCCCTCGTGTTCGAAGATGGGGTCGTAGCCGAACCCGCCGTCGCCGCGCGGCGCGACGATGCGGCCGGGGACCGCGCCCTCGAACGTCTCCGTGCGCTCGCCGTCGTGGTAGGCGACGACGCCGCGGAACCGCGCGCGGCGGTTCTCCTCCCGCTCGGCGAGTCGCCAGACGCGCTCGACGCCGAGCGTGTCCTCGACGTACGCCGAGTACGGACCCGGGAACCCGCCGAGCGCGTCGACGAACAGGCCGGCGTCGTCGACGACGACGGGGTCGTCGCCGCCCGTCTCCGCGAACGCCTCCTCCGCGCCGTGGACGGCGATGGAGGCGAGGTCGTCGCTCTGTATCTCGGTGTAGTCGTACTCGACCTGCTCAACGTCGTCGTCGAGGTACTCGCGGGCCTCGCGGACCTTCCCCTCGTTGCCGGTGACGAACCGAATCATGTGCGAGGCGTAGCGTGCGCGGAGGAAATAGCCGTTGGTTCGGCCCGCCCGCGGTCGCGCCGGAACCCCGAGCGCGGGATCGAGTCGGCGTGCCCGTCGACCGGTCAGTCGTCGTCGACGACGACTTCGACCGGTTCGTCCTCGACGGTGCGCTCTTCGCCCTCGTTCTCGTGCCAGTAGAGGACGCCGGCGACCACCAGGATTATCCACGACCGCCAGTTGGCGAGGTTGAGCGTGTAGCCGACCCCGAACGGTTTCTCGACGAGCATCCCCTCGCCGGGCTGCCAGTAGGCCGACAGCATCCGGCCGACGCTGGGTCGCTCGAAGTTGTACGGGACGCCGAAGATCGTTCCGGCAGTTTCCTTGTCGGACATGCGATACGGGTTTGTCCGCCCCGACCATAGCGTTTGGGGCACGCGGTCGTCCGCCGACCGCTCCCCGACCCGCATTCCGCCGTCCTGCGCCGCCCGTCACCCGGGGAAAGGCCCATTACGCCCGGAGACCAACGATTCGACATGCCACAGCGCAGTCGGACGCGAGAGACCGACGACGTCGAGGAGCTGCTCGGCGACGAGGAGTCGACCGAGCGGTCGACGGGAGAGTCGTCCGGTCGGGGCTTCCGTTCCCGCGCCAAGCAGCGGGCCGTCGGCGTCTTCTCGCCGCGCTACTTCCTCGTCGCGGCCGCGGTGTCGACGGCAGCGATACTCTTCGGCGGCACGCTCGTTCCGCTGATCGGCGACGTCACCGGCTTCGTCGCGGTGTTTCTCGCGTCGTTCCTCCTCGGCGCCGTCACCAGCGACTCGCGCATCCTCGAGACCGCCGCCGGCGGTGCGGTCGCTGGCGGACTCGCGTTCCTGCTCCAGAACCTGGCGTGGATGGTGGTCGGCGGACTGCCGATAGTCGCCGTCGGCGTCGGTGCGGGCCTGCTCGCCGGCGGCCTCGGCGCGTACTTCGGCGGCGACCTGCGCGACGGCCTCACCCGAGACGTCTGAGCTACGCCGACAGCGCCCAGCGGTCGCCGTCGCGTTCGACGACGCCCTGGTCGGCCATGCCGGAGAGTTGGCGTTCGACGACGTGGTCCGGCGCTCTCACTTCCTCGCTGACCTCCGATATCGTCTCCGCGCCGGCGGCGAGCGCGGCCAGTATCTCGGCCCGGAGGTGCCCCTCGTCGTCGCCGTCGACCGCCTCGGAGAGCGAATCGAGCACGTCCGTGATGCGTCCGTGGACCCACCGCTGGGCGAGCGACAGTTCGCCTTTGAGCTCCTCGAGGCAGTTGAGCTGTTCCGCGAGGACCGCGATTTCGTCGACGTCCTCGTCGTCCAGCGCGCCGTCGGGAGCGGTCGCCGTCTCCTCGCGCGCTCCCTGCTCGTTCACTATCACCTCGTCGCCGTTGCCGTCCGTCTCGACCTCCAGCGAGAGGTACCGGCAGGCGCTCACGTCGAGGCTGGCGCTGGCGGGATAGGCGCTCTTCATCCCGAACTCGTAGGGGGAGACGTTCACCTCCAGGCGCAGGTTCCGGGAGATGTGGAAGTACTTGCGCCGCTGATCGTCGGTCCGACTCTCGACCAGCCCCGCCTCCTCCAGCTTGCGGAGGTGGTCGATGACCGCCTTGGGGCTGACGCCGAGGTAGTCGCTTATCTCCGTAACGTAGCAGGGCTTGTGCGAGAGCAGTCGCAGGATGCGTCTGCGATTTTCGTTACCGAGGATGTCGAGCAGCGCAGCGGAATCCATTCACGTCCGGGGTTTAGTCGCGTGAACTGAAAAGGGTGTCTCTCGCCGTTCAGACGACCGGTCTGGCCGCGACGGCGGTGACGGCGACTTCCTCACCCGTCGAAAGCAGGGTCACGCCCCCGTTCCCCTGCCCGTCGCCCGTTCCGACGCCGGTCCCCGGCTCGCCGTCGTCGTCGGACCCGTTCGCGTCGTTCCCCGGCCCCACGTCCGTACCGTTGCCGGGACCGACGTCAGTGCCGTTACCGGTGCCGACGTCGGTCTCGTTTCCGACGACGCCGTTCCCGTTTCCGGTAGAGTTGTTGCCGGCCGGAACGTCGACGCTACCGACCGACCCGGCGACCGCCGCCGCTTTCGGCCCTATCGCCGACGAGGCGCGCTTTTCGAGGCGACCGACCGCCTTGACCTCCGCGCCGACGGCTCGCGCTCTCGGCTCGGTTTCGTTGATCGCCTGCTGGATAGCCTGTATGCGACTGACGACGCCGCTCATCTGGGCTCGGTACTGGAGTTCGTCTATCTTCCCGTTCTGGTAGGCGTCGATGATGGCTTGCTTTTCCTCCTGGAGGGTGTCGAGTTTCTGTCCGAGGTCGGTGACCTGGCTCCTGACGAGTTTCCGTCTGGCCGACCGATTGTCGGTCGCGTTGAACTGGGCGACCCACATGCCGGTCTCGACCGCACCCTGCGTCTCGGTGGAGCTGGCCTGCATGAACGACGATATCTCTGTTCCGAGCGACTCGTTGGTGCCGTTCTCCTGGAGCGACCGGTCGTTAGTCTGGAGCGACTGGTCGTTCGTTTCGAACGACCGCGGGTCTTCGGAGGGCGTGGAGGGCGTCGGCCCTGCGGCGGTGGGCACCGCCGCGACGAAAGCCCCACAGATGGCAATCGCCGCCAGCAGGACGGCTCGAGCGGAGTTCATCAGTACGGCGTTACCCAGCCATTCCTTAAAAAAACGGACATTCGTTCGTTCCGTTTACATGCCGAATCGAAGCGCGGAGAGTGGCGCTAAGCGTTTAAAACCGGATCAGGGGCGGTGCAATCGGTCGAACGAACGGTCCGCGGCGACGACGGCCAGCACCGACAGTGCAACGGTCGCCGCCACGAGCAGCGGGCCGGGGTCGTAGCGCAGCGGCGGATGAAACCCGAACCAGTAGTCGAGCGCGTCGTTGACGAGCGCGAGAGCGAGCGCCGCCGCCAGCGCGCCCCGGGTCGTCGTCCCGTAGTGCGGGACGAGGTACGCCTCCGCGACGAACGCCAGGTGGGTGAGGAGGATTCCCCAGTAGTCCCACACCGCCGCGGGGTCCCACGGCGGCCCGAAGTACGCCGGGAATCCGAGGTTGAGCGCGAGGAACGTCCAGAGCCCCATCTTCACCAGCCAGACGAAGGCGAGGGTGTGGAGGTACGCGAGCGGTCGGTTCTGGGGCGCCTCGTCGAGTCGGTTCCCGAGGTTCGGGAGCAGCGTCACCAGCGACGCTGCCACGAGGGCGAGCGCGGTCGGCGAGTCGGCGTACAGCGGCCAGAGGAACGTCGGCACCGCCGGCATCGTCTCGACGTAGAACCGGATGCCGACGAGGATGGCGGCGGCGTTGACGACGAGCAGCCAGACGAGGCTCGGCGCGTTCTCCAGGTAGTAGCGCGCGTACCGCTCCGGAATCCCCATGGTCGGTGTCGCGCAGGGAACGACCAAATGTCTACTGCAACCGAGTCGGCCGGGAGTCGGTCCCTTCGAGCGCGGTTCGCCCGCGCCCGCGACGGCGTTCGCCGTTCGCCGGCTATCCCTCGCGACGGAGCCGTCGGAGGACGAACTGGCGGTCGAGGCTGGCCAGGAACGGTCCGAGTTTCGGCCCCGTCTCCTCGTCGAAGAAGAGTCGGTACCCGGTGGCGAAGAAGTCGCCGACGTCGATGTCGTGGCGCTTCGCCGTCTCGTAGATCTCGCCCTGGACCGCCTCGGGGTCGTGACCGTCCGCGATGAAGTCGGCGAGTTCGTCCAGCGCCGCCTCCGTCTCGGCGTCGAGTTCGACCTCGGGCATCTCGGCGCGCTTCAGCTCGTAGTTGTAGGCGTTGTCGGTGCGGTCGGCCCACTCGCTGGCGCGTTCGACGCGGCCGAGGGCGTACTCGACCGCCCAGTCGGGGTCGTCGGCGGCGAGGTGGCCCTCGCGGCGGGCGATGTCCTCGCGGAGGTCGGGGTCGTCGGTCATCCCGAGCACGGCGGCGAACGTGTAGGGAAGTCGGACGCGGTCCACGAACGTCTCGTCGACGACGTCGTCGTACCGGGCTCGCTCGTCGTGGTCGGCGAGGGGGACGCTGTCGCGGTCCGGCGTCGGAATCGGGTCGCCGCTGGCGTCGAACCGCGCGGCGACGGTCGGGCGAGCGACCGCCGGGTAGGCGGCGTCCGCCACGTCCTCGGCTCTCGTCGTCTCCTCGTCGTCATCGGTCGCCTCGACTGCGTCGCGCTCGCCGAAGTAGACCTGCTCGAACTCGTCGAACTCGTCGACGAGGAACTCCAGGTGTTCGACGCTGAAGTCCCGTGCCTTGCCCGGGTCCTTCGTGAAGAAGTACCGGAGGACCTCCGGCTCGATGGTTTCGAGCACGTCCTGGACCATGACGACGTGACCGCCCGAGGAGGAGAACGGCTCGCCTTCGAGCGTGAACCACTCGTAGGCCATCGGCGTCGGGGGGACGTCGCCGAAGACGTTCCGCGCGACGTCCGAACCGGAGGGCCACGAGCCCTCGGCGTGGTCCTTGCCGAACGGCTCGAAGTCGACGCCCAGCACCCGCCACTGGGCGGGCCACTCGAACCGCCACGGGAGCTTCCCCTCCCGGAGCGTCGCGGTACCCTCGTGGCCGCAGCCCTCGATGGTCCGGTCGCCGGCCTCCATGTCCGTGCAGACGTAGTCGACGGTGCCCTCGTCGGGGCGGACCGCGGTCACCGTCTCGGTTATCTTGCCGCACTCCGCACAGATCGGGTTGAACGGGACGTACTCCTCGTCCACCTTGTCCTGGTAGGCCGAGAGCACCTCGCGAGCCTCCTCGCGGTGTTCCAGAACGTAGCGAGTGACGTCCTCGAACTCGCCGGACTCGTACAGCTCCGTGTTCGAGACCATCTCGACGGGGATGCCGAGCAGGTCCGCGCTGCGCTCGATGAGGTTCGAGAAGTGGTCGCCGTAGGAGTCACAGCAGCCGAAGGGGTCCGGGATCGCCGTGTAGGGCTTGCCGAGGTTCCGACCCAGCGCGCCGGCGTTCACGTCGCCCAGGTCGACGACGTTGCCGTCGAGGTCGGCGAGCTTCCGGGGCACCTTCCGGAGCGGGTCGCGGTCGTCGGCGGTGAACACCTGCCGGACCTCCCGGCCGCGGTCGCGCAGCGCCTCCGCGACGAAGTAGCCCCGCACGATCTCGTTCATGTTGCCGAGGTGCGGGACGCCGGACGGCGAGATGCCGCCCTTGATGACGACGGGGTCGTCGCTCCGGTCGGGGTCGTCGGCCAGTCGCTCCAGGATCCGGTCGGCGACCGACTCGGCCCAGAAGGCGTGCCCGTCGGCTTCCTGGAGGATGTAGGGGTCGTCGTCGGGGTGCGGTTCGCGGCTGGCCTGTTCGTCGCTCATAGCTCCTCGGTCACCCAGTAGTTCATCTCGTCGTCCGCGCCCGTCGGGATGATGTCGGTGCCGCCGTGGTCCCCCCGGCGGACGGCGTCGCCGATGCGCCCCGGTTCAGTGCCGTCTAGGACGATGGTGCGAACGCCCGAGCGCTCGATGAGTTTCGCGGCGAGGAGGTCGACGGGTGCGGAACTCCCGGCGTTCATCTCCAGGTCGGCGATGACGTCCACGAGTTCGCTCGCCGACAGTTCGTCGAACTTCGTGGCGTCGTCTACCTTGTTCGGGTCGTCGCTGAACACGCCGGGGACGCTCGTCGCGTAGACGAGCAGGTCGGCGTTCGTGTACTCCGCGAGCGCGGCGCTGACGGCGTCGGTCGTCTGACCGGGCATCACGCCGCCCATGATAGCGACGTCGCCGCGGTGCATGGCGGCCCCGGCCTCCTCGTACGTCTCGGCGGGACTCGGGGCGGCCCGTTCGCCGAGCGCCGCGATGAGCAGGCGAGCGTTCAACCGCGTGACGTCGATGCCGATGTCGTCCAGTTCTATCTCGTTCGCACCGAGTTCCCGGGCGGTCCCGATGTAATCGCGGGCGACGCCCCCGCCCCCGACGACGGCGCCGATAGTACACCCCTCCTCAGCCAGTGACTCGATGACGGCGGCGTGCTCGCGAACGCGTCGAGAGTCGAGATCTGGCGCGAGCACGCTACCGCCAATGGAGACGACCACCTTCATGCTATCGCGGAATTACCCGGACGCGGCCTTAAGCGTTCTCAACTTCGGGGGCGACCCGGCCGCCGTCCGCGTTCCCGTCGGCCGTTCGACCGTCGCGATCGACGCTGATTCCGATCCCGACCGAAGGCTAAAAGCCCCTTCCGACCATCTCTGCGCCCATGCAGATAGTGGGCGTCTGCGGTCCCGGCGCGGACCGCGTCGGCGACCGTCTCGCCGCTCGTCTCGGGGATGCGGGCCGGGTCGCAACCGTCGAACGCGGTGCGGTCGACGCGACGGACGCGTCCGCCGAGACCGCAAGCACCGCCGTCGAACTCCGGGCGGACCAGTGGCGCGCTCGCGGCGGCAGACGCGACCTCCCCGAGGTCCTCGACGACCTCGCCCCCGACCACGACTACGCCGTCGTCGTCGGCTTCCCCGACGCGCGAGTGCCGCAGGTCGCGCTCGGTGACGCCGACCCGGCGGGCGAGGTGCTCGTCGACGCGACCGACGCCGACGCGCTCGACCTCGACGGCGTCCGCGACGCGCTCGACGCCGTCGAACCGTACGAGACCCTGGAGTCGCTGGTCGAACGCGCGAAATCCTCCCCGGACGCGGACCGCTCGGGAGCCATCGCGACGTTCACCGGACGCGTCCGCGCGAAAGACGGTCCGGACGACGACCCGACGGAGTACCTCGAGTTCCAGAAGTACGAAACCGTCGCGGACGAGCGCATGGCCGCGATACGCGAGGAACTCGAAGCGCGCGACGGCGTCTTCGAGGTGCTCCTGCACCACCGGACCGGCGTCGTCGAAGCGGGTGAGGACATCGTGTTCGTCGTCGTCCTCGCCGGTCACCGCGAAGAGGCCTTTCGCACCGTCGAGGACGGCATCGACCGGCTCAAGGCGGAAGTCCCGCTGTTCAAGAAGGAAGTGACGACCGACGAGGAGTTCTGGGTCCACAAGCGGTCCTGAGGCCCTTCCGTCTCCAGTCTCGTCACCTCGTCTTCGCCGTGACCGAGGACGACTCCCCCGTCGACGGTCCCGCACGTCGTCGACTACGGTCGCGTCCCGCGGTCGACCCCGGACGGACGCGTGGGAAACGCGACTACTTCGGTCCTTTTCGCCCTGGATTTCAACCGGGGGGAGATTTCTGGAAACAAAAGGAGAGGGGAGGTTTTGAACTTTTTAACGCTCTCAGAAAAGTCCGTAAAACGTCGTTTTTACTCTGATTTACGTCTCTTTCCGGCCGAAAGCGGCGAAAGCGGTCCGAAACGACCCGAAGCTTCCTTTCTTTATAACATCCCCCGAGGCAAAGGGGGTGATGGAGTCAGAACATGAGCGCAACCACGCAGACCGCCACTGAAAGCCCTGAACCGGAGAGCAAAGAGGAACGCCTGAAACTGTACCTGTGCGAGAAGGCCAGCGACGGCGAGATGTACTTCAAGAGCAAGTTCATCGCCGACGAAGTCGGTCTCTCCGCGAAGGAGATCGGTGCGCTGATGGTGAAGCTGAAGGACTGCGCGGAGCTCGAGGTCGAGAAGTGGTCGTACACGAGCGCGACCACCTGGCGCGTGGCTCCGGCCTGAACCAGGGCAACCGGTCCCCGCTCCGGGCCCTCGCTTTCGGAGTCTCCCCGTCGCCCGCCCCCGTCCGGCCTTCCCGACCAGCCACCCCGACCGCCTGCTTCGTTCCCTCCCCGACCGCCCGCTTCGACCACCCTCCCCGTCCCCTTCCGGTACGCGGCCCGCCGCCGCTTCGCCCGTCGGTGGTTTCCCCTTGCCACCGCCCAGCGTTCCCGACCGACCGCCCGCGGTCGATTCTCGTCGCCGTCGGTCGATGCCTTTGTAGGTCGCCGTCGATTCTGTCCACGCGTGTCGCTGCTATCTGCGCTGACCAACGCCATCGTTCCCGTTCTGTCGGTCGCGGCGGTCGGCTTCCTGCTCGGCTCTCTCCGCGACATCGACGTCGGCGGGTTAGGGACCGTCACGATATACGTGCTCACCCCCGCGCTGGTGTTCCACAGCCTCATGACCACGTCCATCGACGGCGAGACGGCGGTCACGCTGGCCGCCGCCGTCGTCGCGTTCACGCTGGCCATGGTCGCGCTCGCCGAGTTCGTCGGCCGCGTCCTCGGCGAGTCCGAACCGACGCTCGGCGCGCTCGTGTTGACGAGCACGTTCGCCAACGCCGGTAACTACGGCATCCCCCTCTCGCAGTTCGCGTTCGGCGCGGTCGGTCGGAGTACGGCCATCCTCTACATCGCCGTCCAGTCGGTGCTCATGTACACCGTGGGCGTCTACCTCGCGTCGCGCGGCGACGACACCTCCGGGTTCGGGGCGATTCGCGAGGTGTTCAAGCTCCCGCTCGTCTACGCCGTGCTCGCGGCGGGTCTGGTTCGCGTTCTCGGCGTCGTCCCGCCCGAGAACTCGGCGGCCATGGAGACGCTGCGGCTCACCGGCGACGCCGCCATTCCGGTGATGCTGTTGCTGCTCGGCATCCAACTCGCGAACACCGACTCCGGCGCCGCGGTCGCCCGCGTCGGCGCCTCGAACGCGATGAAGCTCGTCGTCGCGCCCGTCGTCGCGGTGGGCGTCGCCCTCGCGCTCGGGTTCGCCGACGACACCGTCGCGCGCGTGTTCGTCCTCGAATGCGCGATGCCGGCGGCGGTCACGCCGCTCATCCTCACCATCGAGTACGACTCCGGTCCCGAGGCCGGACTCTCCGGGCCCGAGTACGTCAGCACGGCCATCTTCGCCAGCACCCTCGCCAGCGTGCCGATTCTCACGCTGCTCATCGCCGTCCTCAAGTCCGGGGTCGTCGTCTGACCGCCGGCGCGGGTGCGACCCTCGGTCGCGCGGGCGGACCGACACCGCTGCAAGGAGCACCGTCGTCTAGGGGTTTATACGGGTTCGCTTCGTAATACGAGCGAATGGCTTCGACCGAGCCGCCCGAAGCCGGTCCTCCGCTCCACCGCCTGGAATCGGTGTTCCGGGTGTACGACGTACAGCGGGAGGGAGACCAGTTGATCTACTACGGCGAACCCCTGGTCCCGCAGGACCGACTCATGAAGACCGTCTGGCCGCTCTTCCGCGAGTCGGGCTACGAGGCGACGCTGACGACGCGGATGGGCGAGTACGTCATCGTCGCCGAACCGGTCGATCTCGGACCGGACGGCGTCCCCTGGAAGAACGTCCTGCTCTTCGTCGCCACGGTGCTGTCGACGCTCTTCGCCGGCGCGTCGTGGTACCACGTCGACCCCGTCGCGAACCCGCTGTCGGCGCTCCGGCAGGCGTGGCCGTTCACGCTCGCCGTGATGGGCGTCCTGGGAACCCACGAACTCGGTCACTACGTGATGAGTCGCTACCACGGCGTCGACGCGACGCTGCCGTACTTCATCCCCATGCCGACGCTCATCGGGACGATGGGCGCGGTCATCCGGATGAAAGGTCAGATGCCGGACCGCGAGGCGCTGTTCGACATCGGCGTCGCCGGTCCGCTGGCCGGCCTCGTGGCGACGGTCGTCGTCACCGCCATCGGACTGACGCTGGAGCCGGTGACGGCCTCCCAGCAACTGCTGAACGGCCCCAACGTGGTGCAGGTGAAGTTCGGCTACCCGCCGCTGCTGAAAGGCATCGCTGCGGTGATGGGCGAACGGCTCACGTACGGGGACCCGACCAAGTCCATCAACCCGGTCGTCATCGGCGGCTGGGTCGGGATGTTCGTCACCTTCCTCAACCTCATCCCCGTCGGCCAGCTGGACGGCGGCCACATCGTGCGTGCGATACTCGGCGAGCGCCAGGAGAGCATCGCCGCGCTCGTCCCCGCCGTCCTCTTCGGCCTCGCGGCGTACGTCTTCTACGTACTCGACGTGAGCAACGCGACGGTGCTGTGGGTCATCTGGGGATTCCTCTCGATGTTCTTCGCCTACGTCGGTCCGGCGACCCCCATCGACGACGACGAACTCGACCCCCGGCGGAAGCTGCTGGGCGTGGTCACGTTCGTCCTCGGGTTGCTCTGTTTCACGCCGACGCCGATACAGATAATCTCCTGAGAACTGCCGTCCTCAGTCTCTGCCGTGTGTGTACCCCCGGTCCGGCAGGGGGTCGCCGTCCATCCCGATGCCCTCCTCGACCGCTTCGCCGACGACGGTCAGCGGCACCGGCGACGCCTCGCGCGCGTCGGCGACCGCCTCCTCCGGGACGGTGACGACGAGTTCGAAGTCCTCGCCGAAGAACGTCGAGAGTTCGCGCTCGTCCGCGTCGTCGTCGGCGACCTCGCGGACGCTCTCGGCCACCGGAATCGCGTCGCCGTCCAGTGCGAATCCGCAGTCGCTCGCCTCGGCCAGCTGGTGGACCGACCGCGCCAGCCCGTCGCTCGAGTCCATCATCGCCGTGGCGTGCGGCGCGAGCGCGCGACCGGCGGCGACTCGCGGTTCGAACCGGAACAGGTCGTTGGCGCGCTCGTGGTCGCCGCGCTCGAACAGTCTGAGGGCCGCCGCGCTCCGCCCCAGCGTCCCGGTGACACAGAGCGCGTCCCCGGCGGTGGCGCCGGAGCGCGCGACGGGGTCGTCGGTCCGGCCGAGCGCGGTCGTCGTCGCGGTGAACTCGTCGAGCGTGTCGAGGTCGCCGCCGACGTAGCGCGCGTCGACCGTCTTGCAGACATCGCGCGCTCCGGCGACGAAGTCGCGGAGTTCGTCGGCGTCGAACGCGGGCGCGGCGTACACCGCGACCGCCGCGGTCGCCGCCGCGCCCATCGCGGCGACGTCCGACAGCGACGCGCCGACGGCGCGCCACCCGGCGGTGTACCGGGTCGTCCCCGCCGGGAAGTCGGTCGTCTCGTGGAGCATGTCGGTGGTGACGACCTGCCCGTCGACGACCGCGGCGTCGTCGCCGGCGTCGTCGAGTTCCTCGGCCAGCAGCTTCAGCGCCGCCCGCTCGTCCATACGTCGACTCTCTCGCGCCCGGAGAAAAGCCGACCGGTCTTCGCTGGGTTCAAGCGCTCCGCCCGAGATGCCCCGAACTGATGCGTCTCGACCTGGGCGACGTTCGGACGATAGCAGTCGGGTTCGTCGCCGCTATCGTCGTCCTGTTCGCCGTAGCCGCCGTCGTCGGTATCGACCAGGTGCTGGGCAAGCTCGCGATGGCCGACACCCGGTTGGTCGCGCTCGTCGGCGTCGTCGCGCTGGCGTGGCTGGCCTCCTGGGCGATGGCGCTACGGACCGTCCTCTCCGCGCTCGGCGTCTCCGTCTCTCCGGTCCGGGCGTTCATGCTCTACGCCGGCGCGACCTTCGCCAACAACATCACCCCGTTCGGGCAGGCGGGCGGCGAACCGTTCAGCGCCCTGCTCATCTCCCGGGTCACCGACGCGGAGTACGAGACGGGGCTGGCGGCTATCGCCAGCGTCGACTCCATCAACTTCGTCCCCTCCATCTCGTTCGGACTCGTCGGCGTGGTCTACTACGCCACCGTGCTCGCCATCGGCGACAGGCTACAGATAGAGTTCGTCGCGCTCGCCGTCGTCGGCCTGGCCATCGCGGTCCCCCTCTCGGCGACGCTGCTGTGGCGCTCGCGCGACCGCGTGGAGGCGGGCGTGGCGAACGCCGTCGTCCCGGTCGTCGGCGCGCTCGCCCGCGCGATTCCCCGGATAACGCCGACGACCCACGACGCCGTCCGGCGGCGCGTTCGCGGCTTCTTCCGCGCCATCGAGCGCGTGGCGTCGGACCGCCGGAGCCTCCTGCTCGCCCTCCTCTTCTCGGCGCTGGGCTGGCTCCTGTCGGCGACGTCGCTGTGGCTCTCGCTGTACGCGCTCGGCGTCGTCGTCCCGTTCGCGACGGTCCTGTTCGTCGTCCCCATCGTGAGCATGGCGGGCGTGACGCCGCTCCCGGGCGGCCTCGGCGGGGTCGAGGCGGCGCTCGTCTTCCTGCTCGGTCCCATCGCGGGCATCTCGGGCGCGATGGCGGCCGCGGCCGCGTTCATCCACCGCGCGGCGACCTACTGGCTCCCGGTGGCCATCGGCGGCGTCTCCACGGCGATGCTGGAGGCCGACAACGCCAACGGCGACTGAGTCCCGTCGGGCCCGGTCAGCGCTCCGTCACGCGCATCTCGACGGGGCCGTCGGGGTGCAGGGTCACCAGCGGTACGAGGTCGACGTCTTCGGTGACGCGGTCGAGTTCGTAGCGCCGGCCGAGCGTCGCGAGGACGAGTTTCGCCTCGCGCATCGCGAACCCGTCGCCGATGCACTTGCGCGGCCCGCCGCCGAACGGGAAGTACGCGAACGGCGGAAGGTCGCGGCGGAACTCGTCGGTCCAGCGCTCCGGCCGGAACGTCTCGGGGTCGTCGAACCAGCGGCGGTCGCGGTGGACGACCCACTGGGGCATCGAGACGACGCTCCCCCGGGGAATCCGGAAGCCCGCGAGTTCGTCGTCCACTGTCGCCTCGCGGTAGACGACGTACGCCGGCGGGTAGAGTCGCATCGCCTCCGTCACGATTTTCTCCAGGTAGTCCAGTTCCGCGAGGTCGGCGGCGGTCGGCTGGCCGTCCAGCGCGTCCACCTCCTCGTGGAACTTCCGCTCGACCGCCGGGTGGTCGGCGACGAGCCACCAGGCGTAGGTGAGCGTCAGCGCCGTCGTGTCGTGACCGGCCAGCAGCATCGTCATCATCTCGTCGCGGAGCACGTCCTCGTCGACCTCGTCCTGGTCGCGCATCCGCAGGAGGATGGCGAGCACGTCGTCGCCCTCGCGACCCTCGTGCTGGCGGCGCAGTTCCCGGAGCACGCGCTCCAGTCGCTCCACCGAGCGCCGGTACTGCAGGTTCCGCGGCGTCGGCACCTCCTCGGGGACGAACGCCTGCGGCCCGGGCCGGAACCGTTCGCCGACGTTCAACAGCGCGTCGCGGACGACGCGCTCCATCCCGTCGAGTTCGACGCCGAGCAGCGTCTCGACGACGATGCGGAGCGTTAGCTCGGACATCTCGGCGTGCACGTCGAGGACGTCGCCGTCCGCCCAGGACGCGCCCGTTCGCTCGGCGTTCGCGACCATCTCGTCCGCGTAGGCGTCCAGTCGCTCGCCGAAGAAGGCCGGCTGGAGCGCGCTGCGCTGGCGCCGCCAGACGTCGCCGTTGCTCGTCAGCAGACCGTCGCCGAGCAGGCCGGCCAGCCCCTCGTCCTCGCCGAACGTCGGCTTCCGGTAGTCGTCCGCGTTCTCGACGAGCACGCGCCGGACGGCGTCTGGGTCGACGACCTGGTAGACCTCTTGGCCGTAGACGTCTATCGACGCCACGTCGCCGAACTCGCGTGCGGTCCGCTCCATGAACCCCAGCGGGTCGTCGGCGTACTGGAGGCTCGTCCCGACCACCGGCAGGCCGGGCGGCCCCGAGGGTACCCGATTTGCCATACGCGTCGTTCGGGTTCGTCCGGCTTAGCGTTCCCGCCCGTCCCGTCGGGGTGCCCGACCGCGGCGGTCCGGCGGGACGGCGACCTCCCCGACGCACGAGGGAGGTCGAACCGGGAGCGCACCGTGCGCGACTGCCCGATTCGCGGGTCGGTTCCGGCAATCGCCGCGGCTTTGTAGGACGCCGACGAACCCCCGCGTCGTGATAGTCGTCGCCACGGAAGACTTCGAACTGTACCACGGGGTGGTCAACGAACTGCGGGACCGCGGCGTGAACTTCACCACCGTCGAACCGGGCGACGACCTGCCGGAGGGGACCCGGGTCCTCGTCACGTCGGCGGACGACGACGTCGGCGACGAGTCCACGGACGACGGCGCGGGGGCGGCCGCCCCGACCGACTACGAGGTGGTCGTCGGCGACCCCGACGGCCCGCGCCGGGCGGTCGAGGAGGCGCTGGCGCTGCTCCGGAGCGGCGAGGGCAGAATCGTCGTCGGCGTCGACCCCGGGACGCGACCCGGCATCGCCGTCCTCTCGGGCGACGTGGTGGTCGCGGCGTTCCACGTCCCGCTCGCGGACGCCGTCGCGACCATCCGCGAGGAGGTGGCCGACGCCGTCGACCCCGTCGTCCGCGTGGGCGACGGCGCGCGCCTCCAGAGCGCGAGAATCGTCCAGGACCTGGAGGACGTGACGGTCGAACTCGTCGACGAGACGGGGACGACGCCGTACCTCGGCACCGGCGCGCGCGGGATGGGCGACGTGCTCGCGGCGGTCAACATCGCGCGACTGGAGGGCGAGACGGTCGAGGAGCGCGACGTGGAGCCGACCGCGGGCGAACTCGGGGTCATCCAGCGCCGGTCGCGCGAGCGCTCGCCGGACAACCGCGAAATCGACGAGGAGCTCGCGCGCCGCGTCGCCGCCGGCGAGTTGACCATCGAGGAGGCGCTGGACGAACACCGCGGCGACCGGCGCTCGGGGAACTGACGGGCGGGCGTCCGTCGCTTCCTGGTCGTCCGGTCTCGCGCACGGTTCGACCTGGTGGACTCTCCCGGCGACTTTTGAGCGACGGTCTCCAGACTCTAGCCGATGTATCGCCACATCCTGGTTCCGACCGACGGGAGCGAACGAAGCGAGCGCGCCGCGGCGCACGCGGCGAACTTCGCGGACGAACACGGCTCCCGCATCACGGTCCTCACCGTCGTCCGGGGGGTCGACGCGGGGTCGATCGACGCGCTCGGGACGGACGGCGTCGAACGGGCGCTGCGAGACGCGGAGCGGACGGCGGGGCGGTCGACGGTGGAGGAGACGGTGGCGGCGCTCGACGCGTCGTCGGTCGACGTCGCAACCGAGATAGTTCGGGGCGTTCCCTACCGGGCCATCTGTGACTACGCGGAGTCGACGGACGTCGACCTCGTCGTGATGGGTACGGAGGGTCGCACGGGCCTCGCCGACCGCCTCCTCGGGAGCACGACCGACCGGGTCACCCGGCTCTGTGACGTTCCCGTGCTCGTGGTCTGAGGCCGCGACGCGGTCTCGGCGCTCGCGCGAGACGCCGGGCGTCGACGCGACTCACAGCTCCACGAGCACGGTGAACCGGTGGTGGTCGTCGTCGGGACACCGGAGGTGCTCTTCCTTGACGATAGCCCCGGACAGGAGCTGTTTGCCGACCTTCTGGAACTTCGTGAGTTCGACGTGGCCCCGCTCGCGGGCGACCACCTCGCTCTCGGGGTCGGTCTCGAACTCCCCCATCCCTTCACAGCCGTCGTAGGGGCACTGGACGCGCACGAGGACCATGGTCGGCGGTTAGTCGTGCGAAAAATTATAGGTTTGCCCGAACGGCGTCCTCGGCGCGGCGCATCACCTCGCGCACCGGCACCCCCGTCTCCGTCGCGACCGCGAGCGCGTCGTCGAACTCGGCGCTCACGTCGTAGACCGCCCCGGCGTCGTCGCTCGCGACCTTCACGTCCACCGCGTGCTCCTCGTCCGCCGCGTCGACCGTCGCGGTGTGCATCTCGCGCTCGGCTATCCAGCGGTGGGTCGCGCCCGACTCGCGCACGCCGAGGGTTCCCGTCTCCTCGGCGAGTCGCCGGGCGACGCGCTCGGCGTCCTCCGGCTTGACGATGACCTTCACGAGGTGGCCGGGCCGGGACTTCTTCATCGTCGCGGGGACAATCGTTACGTCTCGCGCGCCCGCGTCCACGAGGGTCTCCTGGAGGCCGCCCAGCACCTCCGGCGGCGCGTCGTCGATGTTCGTCTCCAGGACGGTCACGTCGTCGCGGACCAGTCGACCCCGGTTCGCCGCGTCGTCGCTCGTTCGGTTCGCGCCGTGGGCCGCGCGCTCCCCGGCGAGCACCCGGAGCACGTTCGGATGCTCGGGGAACGAGTAGCCGCCGGCCCCGTAGCCCGACGCCGTCACGTCGAGCGTCGGCAGCACCTCGACGCCCTCCGCGAAGTGGGCGAGGACGGCCGCGCCCGTGGGCGTCAGCAGTTCGGCGTCGACCGGGCCGCCCCGCAGCGACCAGTCGGCCTCCGCCGCTATCTCGACCACCGCGGGGGCCGGAACGGGGTAGGTGCCGTGGCTCATCTCGACCGCGCCGCCGCCGGTCGACAGCGGCGTGGTCACCACCCGCTCCGCGTCGAGGTCGTCGAACAGGAGCGCAGCGCCGACCACGTCGGCGACGGCGTCGTCCGCGCCCACCTCGTGGAAGTGCGTCGATTCGAGGTCGGTGTCGTGGACGCTCGCCTCTGCTTCGCCGAGAATCCGAAAGACGGCCTTCGCGTCGGCCTCGACGCCCGCATCGAGACCCATCGACTCGACCAGTTCGATAACCTCCCGGTACGTGCGCTCCGGCCCCGAGCCCTCCGCGTGCCGGTGGTCGTGGTCGTGGGAGTGACCGTGGCCGTGGGAGTGACCGTCGTCTTCCCGGTGGCCGTGCGAACGACCGTGACCGTCGCCCGGGTGGTCGTGAGAGTGGCTGTGTCCGCCTTCGTCGTGGGAGTGGCCGTCGTGGCGGTCCCCCGTCTCCTCGTCGGAACCGTCGCCGTCGGCGTCCCCGTCCGTCAGCAGCACCGACGCGCTTGTCGCGGCGATGCCGTTCTTCACGACGCGCTCGGTGGCGTACTCCACGTCGAGCGCGTCCTCGACCGGCGCGAGCGCGTCGCGGTCGGCGCCGGCGTCGAGCAGCGCGGCCAGGATCATGTCGCCGCTGGCCCCCATCCGCCCGTCGAACGCGAGAGTCTCCATGTGCTACCGGGCGGTCCCGACCGCGAAAAAGCCCACGAAGACGGGCGTCGTCCGGGCGAAATCGCAGACGGACCCGGCGGCGACGGTCGTTCCGGCGGGCGGCGGTCGGGCGAAGCCGTCTTCCGTTGCGCTCGGCGCGCGAGAGGCCCGGAACGTCGCCACCGGTGTGTTCCGAAATTCGAAACTCCCTTTCGCTACTCGTAATCTATCGTGGCGCTTATTACGATGTACGAACTCGGTACGCACAACGAGCCATGACCGAGGAAGCCGAGGACCGCACGATTCTACTCATCGGGAGCGGACCGATACAAATCGGACAGGCCGCCGAGTTCGACTATTCGGGCGCGCAGGCCTGCCGAGCGCTCCAGGAAGAGGGGGCGCGGGTCGTCCTGGTGAACTCCAACCCGGCGACCATCATGACCGACCCGGAGATGGCCGACGAGGTGTACATCGAACCCATCACCACGGACGCCATCGCCGAGATAATCCGCGAGGAGCGCCCGGACGGCGTCATCGCCGGCCTGGGCGGCCAGACGGGACTGAACGTCACCGCGGAACTCTCCGAGGAGGGCGTGCTGGACGAGTACGACGTCGACATCATGGGAACGCCCCTGGACACCATCTACGCCACCGAGGACCGCGACCTGTTCCGCCAGCGGATGCACGACCTCGACCAGCCCGTCGCGCGTTCGACGACCATCACGCTCGACGAGGGCGAGGTGGCGACGGAACTGACCGAGGACGACCTGGCGGAGCGCGTCGAGGCGGCGGTCGAGGAGGTCGGCGGTCTGCCGGTCATCGCCCGCACCACCTACACCCTCGGCGGGTCGGGGTCGGGCGTCGTCCACGAGATGGAGGAGCTGAAAGAGCGCGTGCGGAAGGGCCTGCGCCTCTCGCGCAACGACGAGGTGCTGGTCACCGAGTCCATCTCGGGGTGGGTCGAACTGGAGTACGAGGTGATGCGGGACGCCGACGACTCTTGTATCATCATCTGCAACATGGAGAACATCGACCCGATGGGCATCCACACCGGCGAGTCGACGGTCGTCACGCCCAGTCAGGTCATCCCCGACGACGGTCACCAGGAGATGCGCGACGCGGCGCTGGAGGTCATCCGGGACCTCGGCATCCAGGGCGGCTGTAACATCCAGTTCGCGTGGCGCGACGACGGCACGCCCGGCGGCGAGTACAGGGTGGTCGAGGTGAACCCCCGCGTCTCCCGCTCGTCCGCCCTCGCGTCGAAGGCGACGGGTTACCCCATCGCTCGCGTCACGGCGAAGGTCGCGCTCGGCAAGCGCCTCCACGAGATAGAGAACGAGATAACCGGCGAGACGACCGCAGCCTTCGAGCCTGCAATCGACTACGTGGTGACGAAGGTGCCGCGCTGGCCGAAGGACAAGTTCCCCGACACGGAGTTCGAACTCGGCACCGCGATGAAGTCGACGGGCGAGGCGATGGCCATCGGTCGCACGTTCGAGGAGAGCCTGCTCAAGGCGCTGCGCAGTTCGGAGTACGACCCCGACGTCGACTGGGCCGCGGTGAGCGACGAGGAACTCGAGGCCGAGTACCTCGAACGTCCGACGCCCGACCGCCCCTACGCCATGTTCGAGGCGTTCGAGCGCGGGTACACCGTGGAGACGGTCGCCGACCTCACCGACATCGAGACTTGGTACGTCGAGCGCTACCGGAACGTCGCCGACGGCGTCGAGGCCGCCGAGGAGGGGAACTTCGCGGCCGCCGCCGAGATCGGCTTCACGAACCAGCAGGTCGCCGCGATGGCGGGAACGGACGCGAACCGCGCGGCGTCCCAATCGCCGCGGAACGCCGCAGACGGCGACGCCGTCGAGGAAGTCGAGACGAGCGCGCCCGACCGCTCGTTCAAGCAGGTCGACACCTGCGCCGGCGAGTTCGCCGCGTCGACGCCGTACTACTACTCGGCGCGCTCGGCGCTGGAGACCGACTTCGGCGGCCGGGACGAACTCCAGGTCGACCGCGACGTCGACAGCGTCGTCATCGTCGGCGGCGGCCCCATCCGCATCGGGCAGGGCGTCGAGTTCGACTACTGCACCGTCCACGCGGTGCGGGCCCTGCGCGAGATGGGCATCGAGACCCACGTCGTCAACAACAACCCCGAGACGGTGTCGACCGACTACGACACCAGCGACGGACTGTTCTTCGAGCCCATCACCGCCGAGGAGGTCGCGGACGTCGTCGAGGCGACGAACGCCGACGGCGCGATGGTCCAGTTCGGCGGCCAGACGAGCGTCGACGTCGGCCGTCCGCTGGAGGACGAACTCGACCGCCGCGGCCTCGACTGCGAGATACTGGGGACCACGGTCGAGGCGATGGACCTCGCGGAGGACCGCGACCGGTTCAACCGCCTGATGGACGACATCGGCATCGAGCAACCGGAAGGCGGCAGTGCCACGAGCGAGGAGGAAGCGCTCGAACTCGCCCACGACATCGGCTACCCCGTGCTCGTGCGCCCCTCCTACGTGCTCGGCGGGCGGGCGATGGACGTCGTCCACGACGACGACGAACTGAAAGAGTACATCGAGGAGGCGGTCCGGGTGTCGCCGGACAAGCCCATCCTCGTCGACGAGTTCCTCGCCGACGCCGTCGAACTCGACGTCGACGCCGTGAGCGACGGCGAGCGCACCGTCGTCGGCGGCGTGATGGAACACGTCGAGAGCGCCGGGATTCACTCCGGCGACTCCGCCTGCGTCATCCCGCCGCGCGGGCTGACCGACGACGAACTCGCCCGGGTGCGCAAGGTGACCGAGAACATCGCCACGGCGCTCGACACCGTCGGCCTGCTGAACGTCCAGCTCGCCGTCCGGGACGGCGACGTCTACGTCCTCGAAGCCAACCCGCGCTCGTCGCGGACCGTCCCGTTCGTCTCGAAGGCGACCGGCGTCCCCATCGCCAAACTCGCGGCGAAGGTGATGGCGGGCGAGAGCTTGGACGACCTCGACGTGCGCGAGCAGGTGCCCGAACAGGTCAGTGTCAAGGAGGTCGTCCTCCCCTTCGACCGCCTGCCGAACAGCGACCCCCGCCTCGGCCCGGAGATGAAGTCGACGGGCGAGGTGATGGGCACCGCGACGTCGTTCGGCAAGGCCTACGAGAAGGCCCAGTCCGCGGCCGCCAACGCGCTCCCCGAGGGCGGCGTCGCCGCCGTCGAACTCCCGGTCGACGGGTTCGAGGAGTACTACGAGATCGAGACGTTCGACGACATCGCCGAGGCGATACGGACGGGCGACGTCGACCTGCTGGTCACCGACGACCGCGCGGCCCTGGAGACGGCCGTCGAGGAGGACCTGCCGTACTTCTCGACCGTCGCCGCCGCCGAGGCCGCGCTGGAGGCCCTCGATTCGCGCGAGGACTCCCTCTGCGTCGAGTCGGTCGGCGACCGGCCCAAGCGCGACGAGCAGTGGGGGTAGCGGCTCTACCCCCGTCTATCGCCGAGACGTCGAGCGGCCGCCGTCGAACCGCTTCAGACGAGCGTTCCGAGCGCGCTGCCGACGAGGAACGCCGCGAGCGCGTACCAGGGTTCGCGCCGGAGCGTCCGCTTGGCGGCCGACATTCGACCGGTGACGCCCAGGCCGAGGGCGAGGGCGACGAAGATGGCACTCACCTTGACGGCGACGGACTCGTGTCCGAGCGCGTAGCCGTACCCGACCAGGACGCCGACGACGACGCCGAGGACGCCCGCTTGTACTTCGGTGTAGGTGACCCGATTGTCGGTCCCGAGCACCGCCTTTCCCATGCGCGGTAGTTCGCGCCGCTCCTTCTTTTTACTTGTGGTGGCTGTGTAAATATAGTTGGGGTCGACGCCGGGCTTCAGACGGTGTCCTCGACGTCCTCGATGCCCGCGTCGGTGATGCGGAACTGCGCGCGGTCGCCGGCCGGCTTCGAGCGGTGTTTCTCCAGGGTCGCCCGGCGGTTGCCGCCGCGGAAGCGGTCCACCCGGAGGACGACGCCGGTCCAGTGTTCGAGCGTGTGGCCGCCGAGCGGTCGGGTGCCGTCGGAGTCGGGGTCGGTGTACACCTGGTTCGTCAGCAGGATGGCGATGTCGTGTTTGCGCGCGAGCGAGAGCAGGTGAGTGACCTGGTCGGCGACCTTCCGGAGCGACTCGCCGCCGGCGTCGTCGCCGGCGCGCTCCAGGCGGTAGAATCCGGTCGCGCTGTCGAGGACGACGAGGTCGGCTCGCTCGGCGAACTCGGAGACGTCCCGGACGGCCTCCGCCTGCTCGTCGAAGTCGTAGGCCTCCTTGATGACGATGCGGGAGGCGACGTCGTCGGTGTCGTCCGTTCGGGCGTCGGCGACCTGTTCGAACCGCTCGACGGACAGCCCCTCGGTGTCGACGTAGACCACGGTGCCGCCCTCGCGCGCCGTCTCGACGGCCGCCCCGAGCGCGACGTTCGTCTTCCCGGCGGCGGGCGGACCGTACACCTGCGTGACGGTCCCGCGTTCGAGGCCGCCCCCGAGCAGGTCGTCGAGGGGCGGGCACCCGGTCGAAATCTTCTCGGCGTCAGTCACACCCGAACCTTGGGACTTACCGGGCAAAAGCCTCCGGATTTGCGCCCGCGGCGGTTCGACTCCCCGTCGGTGGCCGCGAGTTCTATTGCGTCCGGCGTCGTGGACCCGGGGATGACCGACGTCGAACGCATCCTCCTCGCGGGCGCGAGCGGCGGCACCGGCACGGAGATACTCGACCTGCTCGCGGACGCCGAGTTCGCGGTACGGGCGCTCACCCACACGCCGGAGAAGGCGCACGCGCTCCGCTCGCGCGGGGCCGACGAGGTGGTCGTCGGCGACCTGCTGGAGTCCGGCGACGCCGCACGCGCGGTCGCCGGTTGCGACGTCGTCCTCAGCGCGGTCGGCACGCGCTCGCCCGTCCGGATGCTGGTGGGCGACCTCGTCGACGGGACGGGCGTCGAGAACCTCGTCGACGCCGCGGTCGCGGCCGACGTGGACCGGTTCGTCTTCGAGAGCGCCATCGGGGTCGGCGACTCCCGCGGGCAGATGCCCGCCGCGTTCCGCCTGCTCATCTGGCGCGTGCTGGCGGCGAAGAACCGGGCCGAGGCCGCGCTGCGCACGTCGCGGCTGTCACACACCGTCGTCCGACCCGGCATGCTGACGAACGATCCGGCGACCGGCGACGTTCTCGTCGGCGAGGGCGGCGCGACCGTCTCGGGGTCGATTCCGCGCGCGGACGTTGCCCGGTTGATGGTCGCCGCGCCGTTCACCCCCGAGAGCGAGAACCGCACGTTCGAGGTGGTGAGTCGCGACGGGCTCCGCGGGACGGCCCGCGGTCTCGTCGACGTGGACTGGCAGTCGCCCGTCGAGGAAGAGATAGCCGTCGAGGAGTAATCGGCGGTCGGTCCCGGTCGAGAGGGGCGAGGACTCCAGCGCCGAGCGGTCGGCTACAGGGGGTGAGAACGGCTGGAGAGTCGCCGCCGGAGCGTCACTCAGTCGGCAGTAACGAGTCGTCGACTCGAATCGTCGCCCGGCCGTGCCATCGCGAGCACGTCGTCGAAGAAGTCGAGGGAGTCGTGGGGGCCGGGGTTGGCTTCGGGGTGGTACTGGCGCGTGATGACGTCGAGGTCGTCGCTGTCCAGGCCCTCGGGCGTGTCGTCGTTGACGTTGACCTGGGTCACGTCGAGGTCGCCGGGGTCGGCGACCGTGTACCCGTGATTCTGGGTCGTCATGACCACGCGGTTGGTCTCGAGGTCGCGGACGGGCTGATTGACGCCGCGGTGACCGAAGTCCATCTTCTCGGTGGTGCCGCCGAGCGCCCGGGCGATGATCTGCTGGCCGAGACAGATGCCCGCCAGCGGAATCTCGCCGACGAACTCGTCGACCAGCGACCGGGCCGCCTCGAAGTTCGCCGGGTCGCCCGGCCCGTTCGAGACGAACAGGACGTCGGGGTCGACCGCTTCGACGTCCTCGGGCGCGGCGTCGTACGGCAGGACGTACACGTTCGCGCCGCGGTCGACCAGCGACTGGACGATGCTGTCCTTCGCGCCGCAGTCGACCAGCGCCACGTCCGTGTCGCCCTCGCCGAGGTGGATCTCTCGCTCGTCGACGCTGACCTGCGCGCCGATGTCCGTGTGGTCGCTCATGCCGGGACAGTCTTCGAGTTCTGCGAGCGCGTCCTCGGGCGTGGCGTCCGGTCCGGCCGCGATGCCGCACTTCATCGCGCCCTCCTCGCGGATGCCGCCGACGAGGTCGCGCGTGTCGAGGTGGTCGACCGCGGGCACGCCCTCGGCGGCGAGCCAGTCGGCGACGTCCTCGGTCAGTTCTCGCGCGACGACGGCGCGGGGGTGGACGCGGTCGGACTCGAACCGCTCCTCTCGCACGCCGTAGTTGCCGATCAGGGGGTACGAGAAGGTGAGTACCTGCTCTTCGTAGGACGGGTCGGTGAGGCTCTCCTCGTAGCCCGTGTACGCCGTCGTGAACACCAGTTCTCCGCGGGCCGTGCCCGGAGCGCGAGCGCGCGCTTCCACCACGCGGCCACCCTCCAGTGCGACGTAAGCACCAGCCATTACGAGATTCTTATGCAACGGCCCTCCATAAACCTTGCTTTCGAAACAACGCTACGATATTCGTAACACCCAAGTTCCGAGACGCGAAACGACGCGTATGGACGCACTCGACCGCCAGATACTGGACCTCCTCCGGCGGGACGCCCGAATGCCGTACACGGAGATCGCCGACGAGGTCGGCACCTCGGAGGGGACGGTCCGCAACCGGGTCGAACAGATGAACGAGGACGGCATCATCGAGCGATTCACGGTCGCCACGCGGACGGGGAACGTGAAAGCGATGATCGAGATAGGCGTGGACGTGGCCGTCAACACGACCTCCATGTCCGACCAACTCGCCGAATGGGAGCAGGTCGACTACGTCTGGCAAGTCTCCGGCGAGGACGACATCGTCCTCGTCGTCGACGCCGCGGACACGCAGGGGGTCAACCAGTTGATAACGCGCGCCCGGGAACTCGACGAGGTCGTCGAGACGAAGACGCGACTGATTCTGGACGAACGGCGCGGCTGAGCTTCGAAACGAGGGTTCGAAATTCGAAGCGACGGTCGCCCCGTCTCAGGCGCCCGTGACGACGAGCACGCCGCCGCCGACGATGGCGAGCGTCCCGAGGCCGATACAGACGCCCCAGAAGGCGACGCGTTCGACCAGGCGCATCAGCGCGTCGATGGTGAGGTAGCCGACGGTCGCGCTGGCGAAGATGGCGACGGCGGCGGCGGTGGGCGAGACGGAGGGAATCCCGGTGTCGAGAAACACCAGCACGCCCGCGCCCGCGGCCGCCGGAATCGAGAGGAGGAAGGAGAGGCGGAACGCCGAGGGGCCGTCGTGACCGCGGAAGAGGAGCGCGCTCGCGGTCGTGCCGGAGCGGGAGACGCCGGGGAGGAGCGCGATTCCCTGGAGCGACCCGACCAGCACGGCGTCGACGAGGTCCGGCGTCTCCCGGGTCGCGAGGTCGAAGCGGTCGGCGGTCTTCAGCAGAACTCCGGTTCCGACCAGCAGGACGCCGATGAGCGCGACGAACGCGCCGCCGGCCAGTTCCGTGACGACCGCGTCGAGCGTGAGGTAGACGACGATACCGGTGACGCCGGAGGCCAGCGTCGCCACGAGGACGAACGAGAAGTCGGCCGTCTCGCCCGAGAAGAGACCTCCGGAGGTCCGTCCGTTGATCAGGTCGAACGGCGCGCGCAGCACGTCGCCGACCTCGTCGCGGTAGTACGCCGCCGCGGAGATGGCGGTACCGACGTGGAGGAAGAGCGCGAACTGGAGCGCCGCCTCCGGTCCCGCGCCGACGGCCGTCAGGAACAGCGTGATGTTCCCCTCGCTGGAGATGGGGAGCCACTCGAAGATACCCTGCAGGACGCCCGCGATCAGCGCGATGAGCAGCGGTCGGTCTGGCATCGTCCTACCTCGGTCACCGACGGGAGTTAGGTCGTTCGGTTTTCCAGGTGACTCTCGCCTTATATTTTCAGCGCCCTGTCCCTGTACCGTCGTCACTCCAGTTCGCGTAGAACGTCCGACGGCGTACGGCGCGCCGGACGATTCCGGCGGCCTGGACCGGCCGTCACTCCGTCCCGTCGACCGCGTCGGGATGGAGTCGCTCGGCCAGCGCCTCGACCCCGTCGACGAGGCGCGGACTCGGCTGGTTCAGCAGCGAGTCGTCGACGACGTGGACGGCGTCGCGCTCGACCGCGGGCACGTCCCATTCGCGGTCCCGAACGGTTGCGGGGTCGCTGCGTTCGCCGCGGCCGCAGACGTGGAGGACGACGTGTTCGGGCGCGGCGTCCTCGACCTCGTCGCGGGTCACCTCCCGGGAGCGCTCGCCAGCGTCGAGGAAGGGGTAGCGTCCGCCGGCGACCCGTACGGCGTCGGGCACCCAGTTGCCGGCGGCGGTCGGCGGGTCCGACCACTCCTCGCAGTAGACGACCGGGCGGTCGCGGTCGGCGACGAGACGGCGAACGCGCTCCAGTCGTCCCCGGGCGCTCCACGCGAGGTCGTGGCCGGCACGCGCCTGCCCGACCGCGCGGCCGAGCGCGACGAACGATTCGACCGCCTCGCCGAGCGTCGTCGGTTCGACGTGGACCACGCGGTGGCCGCGCTCCCGGAGGGCGTCGCGGACGTCGCGCTGGAGCGGGTCGGCGGTGCAGACGAGGTCGGGGTCGCGGTCGGCGACGGCGTCGTGGTCGGGGTTCAGCCAGCCGCCGACCGCCGGCGCGTCGAGGCCGTCGGCGTCGCAGTTGTGCGTGACGCCGACGAGGCGGTCGTCCGCCCCGAGCGCCCGGAGCGTCGCCGTCGCGCTGGGCGCGAGCGAGACGACGCGTCGGGAACTCGCCCCCTGGGCGGCCGCCGCGCGTTGCTCCTCCATCGGCCTTTCGTCCGCGCTCCGTCCGGGTAAAGCCTTCGCGCTCGTTATTACTCTTAAACTTTTGGTGCGTCCGACGTTGGACAGTCGGCTCACGCCCCGTGTGACTGATTCACGAACTCTTCGGGGGACAGAATCGATGGTTTTAAGTGAGTTTCGGAATAACTGCAAGTTAAGGATTCACGCGCCGGGTTTTTCAGGTTTTCCCTGCCCGGTAGCTGACGCACTCTCCCCGAGAGGGGTGTTTCGTACATGCCAGATACAACCATCCGAGCACGCGACAGAGCGCAGGAAACCGAGGTAGAGGAACAGGAACCCGAAGGACAGCAGTGTCCCGAATGCGGCGGCAACCTCATCACCGACGAGGGACACGGCGAGACGGTCTGTGCCGAATGCGGTCTCGTCGTCGAGGAGGACAACGTCGACCGCGGCCCCGAGTGGCGCGCGTTCGACTCCAAGGAGAAGAACGAGAAGTCCCGCGTCGGCGCCCCGACGACGAACACGATGCACGACAAGGGGCTGTCGACGAACATCGACTGGCGCGACAAGGACGCCTACGGCAACTCGCTCGGCAGCCGCCAGCGCGAGAAGATGCAGCGCCTGCGCAAGTGGAACGAGCGCTTCCGCACCCGCGACAGCAAGGAGCGCAACCTCAAGCAGGCGCTGGGCGAAATCGACCGCATGGCCTCCGCGCTCGGTCTCCCCGAGAACGTCCGGGAGACGGCGTCGGTCATCTACCGCCGCGCACTCGACGAGGACCTCCTGCCGGGTCGGTCCATCGAGGGCGTCTCGACGGCCTGCGTCTACGCCGCGGCGCGGCAGGCCGGCGTCCCGCGCAGCCTCGACGAGATCGCCGACGTCTCCCGCGTCGAGAAGAGCGAGGTCGCCCGCACCTACCGCTACGTCGTCCGCGAGCTGAGCCTCGAGGTGAAGCCGGCCGACCCCGAGAGCTACGTCCCGCGCTTCGCGTCCGGACTCGACCTCTCGGACGAGTCCGAGCACCGGGCCCGCTCGCTGCTGAAGACGGCGAAGGAACAGGGCGTCCACAGCGGGAAGTCGCCGGTCGGCCTGGCGGCCGCCGCCGTCTACGCCGCCGCCCTGCTCACCAACGAGAAGACGACCCAGGCCGAGGTCAGCGACGTCGCAGACATCAGCGAGGTCACCATCCGCAACCGCTACCACGAACTGCTGGAAGCCGAAGAAGGCAGCCTCGCGATGTAGTTTCCGGACGCGTCGTTTGAAAAGATGTTTTACGGCGCCGTGATACGTTCCACCAGCGACTGCAATGGAGACCGAGCACGAGATTCACGTCGGCGACGCGGCCGAGATGACGGCGCTTCCGGACGATTCGGTCGACCTCGTCGTCACCTCGCCGCCGTATCCGATGATAGAGATGTGGGACGACCTCTTCGCCTCCCTCGACCCGGATATCGCGGAGCGACTGGACCGGGGCGACGGCGACGCCGCCTTCGAGGCGATGCACGACCTGCTCGACTCGGTGTGGCGAGAGGTCGCGCGCGTGCTGGCACCCGGCGGCGTCGCGGCCGTCAACGTCGGCGACGCGACCCGGAAGGTCGACGGCTCCTTCCAGCTGTTCCCGAACCACTGCCGGGTCACGCGGAGCCTGCGTGACCACGGTCTGCGCCCGTTGCCGGACATCCTCTGGCGGAAGCCGTCGAACCGCCTGACGAAGTTCATGGGGTCCGGCATGGTCCCGCCGAACGCCTACGCCGCGCTCGAACACGAGTACGTCCTCCTCTTCCGCAACGGCGACCTGCGCGAACTCGAACCCGGCGTCGACCGGCGCTACGAGGCGGCGTACTTCTGGGAGGAGCGCAACGACTGGTTCTCGGACCTCTGGACCGACGTGCGCGGCATCGAGCAGGAACTCGACCACGGCGAACTGCGCGAGCGCTCGGCGGCGTTTCCCTTCGAACTCCCCTACCGGCTCGTCAACATGTACTCCGTCTACGGCGACACCGTCCTCGACCCGTTCTGGGGGACCGGCACCACCTCGCTGGCGGCGATGGTCGCCGGCCGGAACTCGGTGGGGTACGAACTCGAACCGGAGTTCGCCGGCGTGTTCGACGAGCGCGTCGCCGACGCCCCGGACCTCTCGCGCACCAGGGTCCGCGAGCGCCTGGACGCCCACCGCGCCTTCGTCCGCGACTACGACGGGGAACTGGGGTACGAGGCGACCCACTACGACTTCCCGGTCAAGACCGGCCAGGAGCGCGACATCCGCTTCTACGAGGTGACCGAGGTGGACCAGCCGGCGGTCGACCGCGCCGGCAAGCGATTCGTCGCCGCCCACGAGCCGTTCGTCGAATAACCTTTTCACGCGCGCGCACCGACGCCCCGGCATGGAGTTCGACTCGTTCGCCCTCGCGGCGAGCACGGCCGACCTCGACGCCGAACCGCGGGCCCGCGACCGCGCCGACCTCGTCGAGTTCCGGATGGACCTCGCCGCCGACCCGCTCGACGCGCTGGACGACTACGACGGCGACCTCCCGGTGCTGGCGACGAACCGCGCAGAGTGGGAGGGCGGCGCGGCCGGCGACGACGACGACGAACGTCTCGACGCGCTCGCCGCGGCCGCCGAGCGCGACGCGGTCGCGGCGGTCGACGTGGAACTGGAGTGCCTGTTCGGAGCGGGCGACCGCGTCGCCGAGCGGGCGCGCGCCCACGACACCGCCGTCGTCGCGTCGGTCCACGACTTCGAAGCGACGCCCGACCGCGAGCGGATGCGCGAGCTACTCGTCGACGCCACGGACCGCGCGGACGTGGGGAAACTGGCCGTGACCGCCGAATCGCGGTCGGACGTGCTCGACCTGCTGTCGGTCACCGACGCCCTCGACGCGGAGGGGCGCGCGGTGGCGACGATGGCGATGGGCGAAGCGGGCCGCCACTCCCGGGCGGTCGCGCCGCTGTACGGGTCTCGCATCGGCTACGCGCCGGTCGACGCGGCGGACGCGACCGCGCCCGGCCAGTACGACCTCGCGACGCTCTCGCGGCTGGTCTCCGAACTGCGGTGACGAGCCGACGCGGTCACACCAGCGTGACGAGTCGGACGAGAACGAACAGCATCGACAGAGCGCCGAGCAGGACGAACGCCGCGTTCTCCAGCGACGGCGAGCCGGGTTCCATCTCCGGAGCGTCGTCGCGGTCCGGCTCGTCCGCGTCGTCACCGACCTCGTCGACGTCGAACTTCCACTCGGACATGCCCGGGCGTACGGCGGCCCGCGACAAAAGGAGACCGGCTCGCGAGTCCTACCGCCGTCGCTCGCGCGACCGCACGTCGCCCTCGTAGACGACGCCGCGCTCGGCGTCGAGGGTCACCACGTCCCCGTCCTCGACCTCGGGGCCGAGCGGGGCGCCGCTGACCATCGGAATCTCGAGCTCCCGGGCGACCATCGCGGGGTAGCCGGTCATCCCGGGGCGCGCGTCGACGATGCCGGCGAGGTGGGAGGCGTCGCCCGTGAACTCGCCGTCGAAGTCCGGGTCGAGGACGAGGACGGTCCCGTCGGGAATGCCCGAGAGGTCCCCGGTCGCGGTGCGTTCGACGGGGCCGGCGACCTGGCCGCGGACGACGCTGCGCCCCGTCGCGATGGTCTGGGCGGCGACGTGGACCTTGAGCATGTTCGTCGCGTCCGACCCTTCGAGGTCGCTCATCATGCCCGAGAGGACGACGACGGTGTCGCCGCTCTCCGCGACGCCGGCGTCGAGCGCCGCCTGCACGGCGTCGTCGATGATGGTCTCGACGCTGTGAGCGAGGTCGGAGTACTGCGGGTTGACCCCCCACGACAGCGCCAACTGGCGGCGCACGTGGTCGTTCGGCGTCGTCGCCACTACCGGGACGCCCGGTCGGAACTTCGCCACCTTGAGCGCGGTGTAACCGGACTCGCTGGCCGCGACGACCGCGCTCGCGCCGATGTCGCGGGCGAGGTAACGCGCCGACCGTGCGAGGGCGTCCGTGCGGGTGTCGTCGGCCACCGGGACGCGCTGTTCGAGCGTCTCGGCGTACTCGTCGCTGGCTTCCACCTCGCGGACGATGCGGTCCATCGTCTCGACGACCCGGACGGGGTGGTCGCCGACCGCCGTCTCGCCCGACAGCATCACCGCGTCGGTGCCGTCGAGGACGGCGTTGGCGACGTCCGACGCCTCCGCTCGCGTCGGCCGGCGGGCGTGGACCATCGAGTCGAGCATCTCCGTCGCCGTGATGACCGGGACGCCCGCCTCCTGGCAAGTGCGGATGATGCGCTTCTGTATCATCGGCACGTCCTCCATCGGACACTCGACGCCGAGGTCGCCCCGGGCGACCATCACGCCGTAGGCGGCGTCGACTATCTCCTCCAGATTCTCGACCGCGCCGCGGCGCTCTATCTTCGCGACGATGGGGACGTCCGCGCCGAACTCCTCCAGCACCTTGTTCACTTCGAGCACGTCGTCGGCGTCGCGGACGAAGCTCGCGGCGACGAAGTCGACCTCGCGTTCGAGGTCGGCGGCGGTCCGGTCGTCGCCCGGCCGGTGGCCGGCGGCGAGGCGCAGGTCCTTGCGGTCCTTCTCGGTGACGGTGTCGAGACCGAGTTCGACGCCCGGGACGTTGACGCCCTTGCGGCTTCCGAGGTCACCGCCGCTCTCGACGAAGGCGACGACGGCGTCGTCTTCGACGCTCTCGACCACCGTCTCGATGCGTCCGTCGTCGAGGAGGACGCGGTCGCCCACGTCGGCGTTCGACAGCGAGAAGGAGAGGCCCACCTCCTCGGCCGTCGCCTCCTCGCCCTCGACGAAGCGGACCGTCTCGCCGGTTTCGAGGTGAATCGGGTCGTCCACCTCGGCGGTGCGTATCTCGGGACCCTGCAGGTCGAGCATCGCTGCCAGCGGACTCGACGTCGCCTCGTCCACTCGTCGAACGGTGTCGATGAGGTCGGCCCGGTCCTCCCGGCTCCCGTGGCTGGCGTTCAGCCGGGCGACCGTCATTCCGGCGTCCGCCAGGTCTCGGACCGTACTCCGGTCGCTCGACGCTGGGCCGAGCGTGCAGACGATCTTCGCGTTTCTCATGGTTCCACGTTCTCCCGCGCTCGTCAAAAACCCAGTGTTAACTCGTCTGTGAGTACCCGCCGGCCACAACCCATATTCGTACTCGGTTCGAAGGCGGAAAATATGTCCAAGTTCGCATCGCTCGTCACCGTCGAGCAGGACTACCAGAACGTCCAGGAGCTGGCCTCCATCTGGGGCGACGTGAGGAGCGAGCTGGAGGAACACAACACGACGCTGGAAGCGAACTACGCCATCCTTGGCGAGTACGACTTCCTCCTCGTCTTCGACTCCCCGGACCGCGACGCCGCCTACCAGGCCGCCCTCTGCATCGAGCGGTACGGACTCGACATGCAGACGATGGAGATAATCCCGATGGAGGAGTTCGCCCAGCTCGTCGACGACCTCTGATTCGACGCGCCGCCCGGTCCTCCACGAAAAACCGCCGTTTCCGCCGTCTCCTGGTTCGACCGACCGTCGAGCTACTGGATCTTCGTCCCGGGTTCGGCGTCGCCGTGGGTCGTCAGTAGGTCGGCCTGGTCGCCCGCCGCGAGCAACATCCCGTTGCTCTCGGTGCCGAACAGCTCCGCCTTCTCCAGGTTGGCGACGACGATTATCTTCGTTCCCGGTAGCTCGTCGACGTCGTGCAGTTGCTTGAGGCCCGCGACTATCTGGCGCGTCTCGACGCCGACGTCGACCTCCAGTCGGACGAGGTCGTCCGCCCCCTCGATGGGGTCGGCCGTCTCGATGCGCCCGACCCGGAGGTCGAGGTTCTGGAACTCCTCGAAGCCGATGCGGTCGTCCGCGATGGGTTCGAACTCGTCGCTCATGTCCTCGTCTTCCGTCTCGTCCTCGTCGGACGTAGCCGCTTCGATGCTCTCCTGGAGTCTCTCGTTGAGGTCCTCGACGCGCTCGTCTTCGATCTTCTCGAACAGCTCCGAGGGTTCGTCGAACGACGCCGGGGGCGCTTCGAGCGCGGCATCGACGTCGGCGTCGTGGACCGACCCCGACTCGCCGAGGTGCGACCAGAGGTCGTCGGCCTTTCCGGGGACGACCGGTGCGAAGACGACCGCGAGCGCCTTGGCGATCTGGACGCAGTCGCGGATGACCTGCGCGGCCCGCTCGGGGTCCTCGTCGGTGAGCTTCCAGGGCTCGTTGCGCTGGATGTACTCGTTGCCGAACGCGGCGAGCGCGGTGGCGGCCTCGCCGATGCGCTTCAGCGAGTAGTCGTTGACGGCCACCGCGAAGTCGTCGACCGCCGACTCGATGCGGTGTTCCACCTCGTCGCTCACGTCGGCGTCGGGCGTGCCGTCGAAGTTGCGGGCGGCGAACAGCAGCGACCGGTAGGCGAAGTTGCCGACCGTGCCGACGAGTTCGCCGTTCACGCGCTCCTGGAAGCGGTCCCACGAGAAGTTCACGTCGCGTTCGATGCCGCCCGTGGTCGTGAGGTAGTAGCGGACCAGGTCCGGGTGGAACCCCTCATCGAGGTACTCGTCCGCCCAGACGGCGCGGTTGCGACTCGTCGAGAACGCCTCGCCGTTGAGGTTGACGAAGCCGCTGGCGACGACCGCGCGGGGTTCCTCGTACTCCGCGACGTGGAGCATCGCCGGCCAGAAGACGGTGTGGTGCTGGATGATGTCGCGGCCGATGACGTGGACGATGTCGCCCTCGTCCTTCCAGACCTGCTCCCAGTCGTACGTGTCGCTGCCGACGCGCTCGGTGTACTGCTTCGTCGAGGAGACGTACTCGATGGGAGCGTCGACCCAGACGTAGAGGACGAGGTCGTCCTCCCCGTTCGGATAATCGATGCCCCAGTCCAGGTCGCGGGTGATACACCAGTCCTGGAGTTCGCCCTCGATCCACTCGCGGGGCTGGTTCTTCGCGTTGTCCGTGCCCTCGAGGCGGTCGATGAACTCCTGGAGGTACTCCTGCAGGTCCGAGACGCGGAAGAACTTGTGCTCGCGTTCGCGGTACTCCGCGGGGTTGCCCGTCCGGGTGCTCGTCGGGTCCTCTATCTCGCCGGGTTCGAGGTGTCGTCCGCAGCCCTCGTCGCACTCGTCGCCGCGGGCCGTCGCGCCGCAGTACGGGCACGTGCCCTCGACGTAGCGGTCCGGCAGCGGGTCGTCCTCGATGGGGTCCCAGGCGACCTTTATCTCCTTCTCGTAGACGTACCCCTTCTCGTCGAGCGTCCGGACGATGTCGGTCGTCAGTTCCGTGTTCGTCTCGTCGTGGGTGTGGCCGTAGTTGTCGAACTCGACGTTGAACTTCGGGAACGTCTCCTCGTACTTCTCGTGGTGGCGGAGCGCGAACTCCTCGGGCGTGACGCCCTCCTTCTCGGCGTTGACCGCCACCGGGGTTCCGTGCATGTCCGACCCGGAGACGAACGCCGTCTGCTGGCCGAGTTTCCGGAGCGCGCGGGCGAACACGTCGCCGCTGACGTACGTCCGCAGGTGACCGATGTGGAGGTCCCCGTTCGCGTAGGGAAGTCCGCAGGTCACCACCGCGGGGTCGTCGGTCGGATAGTCGTCGTGGCTCATGCTCTCAACTCCGTCGGTGCGGGTGTAAAACCCGCCGGTTTCGTGCGTTCCATCGTGGGGGTCGTGGTCGTCGTCTCTCGACAGCGGTAGCTAGCGATCGGTACGTGACTCGCCGGGTTTCACCGCCGCAGAACCGTCCGCCTCGGTTCGGGAGGGTCCACCCGGCGCTATCGCTGCCCGCGCATAGGCGTCGTGACAGCGTCGGCGTGGACCGTCCGTCGCATATCCGCCTATAGATTCGCGACGGTACATAAATTCTCGGCTCACGGGCCGCTCCGTCCGCGAGAAACCCGGACCCTTTTACCCGGGAACGCGAACCTCGCGAGTATGCTCATCACGCTCGAGGGCCTGGACGGGAGCGGAAAGACGACCGTCTGGGAGGTGCTCCGGGAGGAGCACGACGACGCGGTGTTCACCCGCGAACCGACCGACACGTGGTACGGCGAAGCGGTCCAGCGGTCAGTCGAGGACGACGACGCCGACCCCATCGCCGAACTGTTCCTCTACACCGCCGACCACGCCGCCCACCTCGCCGACACCGTCGAACCCGCGCTGGCGGACGGGAAACTCGTCGTCTCCGACCGCTACTCCGACTCGCGGTACGCCTACCAGACCGTCGGACTGGAGGGCGTCGTCCCGCGCCCGATGGAGTACATCATGGGCGTCCACCGACCGTGGACGCGCGAACCGGACTGCACCATCTACCTGGACGTCGACCCCGAGACCGCCGCGGCCCGCAGCGGCGCGACGAACAAGTTCGAGCAGGCCGGCTTCCTCGCGTCGGTGCGGTCGAACTACGAGCGCCTCATCGACGCCGAACCGGGGCGGTTCGTCCGCGTCGACGCGAACCAATCCCCAGAGGAGGTCATCGACAGCGTCGCCGACGTCGTCGAACGCGTCACCGACGAGTACGACGCCGCGGACGACGCCCCCGGCGCGTGACCGACCGCGGAGGGGGACGCCGAAACGGGAGAGCGCGGGCGAGAACTCTTTGCTACTAGCTCACGTACGCCTCTGCATGGGAGACGACGACGGCGACGACGGACTCGGGTTCACCCTCCCGCCGCTCCGACTTCCGGCGTTCACGCTGCCCGACCGCATCCACTTTCTGTACCCGACGCCGCCGGGCCGTAACCGCGACCGCGCGCCCGTCCGGGTGAGCACGCGCACCGCGTTCGCGGTCGCGCTGGTTCTCGACCTGTTAGACGTGCTCGCCGTGCTGTTCGCCGGGGCGGCCGCTCCGTGGGTTCGTGCGGTCCTCGGTGCGCTCGCAGTCGCGCCGCTGGTCGGCGCGGTCGGCGTCGGCTACGTCTGGGAGGGTGTCGCCGCGGCGGCCGGCGTACCCTGGCTGGCGGTCGTGCCGTCAGCGACGCTGTTGCTCCTCGCGCGGCTGGTCCGGTAGGTCGATCTCCTCCGGCGGCGGCATCCAGAACAGGTCGATGGAGACGCCGAGCATGAACGGGAGCACCCAGACGAGGACGAGCACGGTCCCGCGGTCGCCGAGGCCGCTGCCGCCGAGGCCGACCACGCCGCTCAGCACGAGCGTCGTCGCGACGTAGACGACGGGCATCAGCAGGAGCGTGTAGACGATAGCGCCCCAGCGCGTGGAGAGCCGCAGTCTGAAAAAGCGTACGGCGACCGCCGTGACGACCGTGTTCACGAGGATGATGAACACGAACCCGACGGCGGTGGCTGCCGAGAGCATGTCCGAGTGTACGAACGCCGGGTTCTTTTGCGTACCGAAAGCGACCGGACCGCCTCGGCGCGACGCGGTCAGCTATCGACCAGTTCCTCGGCGACGGTCTCCGGGGCGAGCAGGTTCGGGTCGACGATGAGGTCGGCTTGCCCGCGGGCGAACTCCGGGATGGTGTCCTCGTCGTACACGACGACCTTCAGCGCCTCGTTCACGTCCTTGGCGACCGGGATGGCGGTGGCCTGGCCGACGTCGGTGAGGACGAACAGGTCGGCCTCGTGGATGCCGGCCTCCTCCAGGGCGGGCCGGGAGGCGATGCCCTCGACGCGACTCGTCTCGATGCCCTCCCCTTCGAGGGCGGGACCCAGTTCGCCGTCGTCCGGACCTGCGATGACTGCGCGCATCACTCGTACTCGATGGTCGCCGGCGGTTTATGCGTCACGTCGTAGACGACGCGAGCGACGTTCTCGTTCTGGCCGGTTATCCGCGACTGGACGCGCTGGAGCGTCTCCCAGTCGAGTTCCTGGGCGCGGGCGGTCATGCCGTCCCGCGACTCGACCGACCGAACCGAGACGACCCAGCCGTGGACGCGGTTGTCGCCCTTGACGCCGGTCGCCTTCCCGAGGACGGCGGCGAACGCCTGCCACGGGTCGTACTCGTCGAGTTCCTCCTCGACCACGTGGGTCGCGTCGCGCGCGACCTCGACCTTCTCGGGCGTCACCTCGCCGATGACCCTAACCGCGAGCCCCGGGCCGGGGAACGGCATGCGCTCGGCGACTATCTCTTCGAGGTCGAGCGCCCGGGCGACCTCCCGGACCTCGTCCTTGTACAGGTCCCGGACGGGTTCGACGATGCCCTCGAAGTCCACGGCGTCGGGCAGGCCGCCGACGTTGTGGTGGGACTTGATGTTGCCCTCGCTCTCGATGCGGTCCGGGTAGATGGTCCCCTGGACGAGATACTCCGCGTCGGACTCTTTGGCCTCGCGCTCGAACTCGCGGATGAACTGCTCGCCGATGACGTGGCGCTTCTCCTCGGGGTCGGTGACGCCGGCGAGCGCGTCGAAGAAGCGGTCCTGCGCCTCGACGACGCGCAGCGAGTCCATGTAGGAGAACGTCTCGCGTATCTGGTCCGTCTCGCCCTTCCGCATCAGACCGGTGTCGACGTAGACGGGGGTGAGCTGGTCGCCGATGGCCTCGTAGGCGAGCGCGGCCGCGACCGAGGAGTCGACGCCGCCCGAGAGGGCGATGACGGCGTGGGCGTCGCCGACCTGTTCGCGAATCTCGTCGACGGCGTCGTCGACGAATGTGTCGGGGTTCACCATCAGGCCTGCACCTCCTCGGGAGCCTCGACGTCGGTGTCGGGCCGGTCGAGCACCGCCTCCAGCAGGCCGACGAACGGCGGACTCGCGCGGCCGGGCCGCGACCGGAACTCGGGGTGGAACTGCGTGCCGAAGAAGTACGGATGACCGTCGAGTTCCAGAATCTCCATCCGGTTGCCCGAGTACCCCGAGAACTGGAGGTCTTCGCCCTCGAAGTCGTCGAAGTACTCGGGGTTGACCTCGTAGCGGTGGCGGTGGCGCTCGGTGCAGGAGGGGCCGCCGTACACCGACTCGGCGAGCGTTCCGGGCTCGATGTCGGTCTCGTGCGCGCCGAGTCGCATCGTCCCGCCCATGTCCTCGACCTCGTACTGCTCGGGCAGGATGTCGATGACCGGGTGGGGCGTGTCCTCGTCGACCTCCGCGGAGTGTGCGCCGGCCAGTCCGAGCACGCTCCGCGCGTACTCGACGACCGCCATCTGGAAGCCGAGACAGAGGCCGAGGAACGGCACGTCGTTCTCGCGCGCGTACCGGATGGCCTCTATCTTCCCCTCGGTTCCGCGGGAGCCGAACCCGCCGGGGACGACGATGCCGTCGGCCCCCTTCAGGCGCTCCTCGTGGTCGTCGTCCATCTCCTCGCTGTCGACCCAGAGCACGTTCACGTCGACGTTCTTCTCCAGGCCGGCGTGTTTCAGCGCCTCGTGGATGGAGATGTACGCGTCTTCGAGGGCGTACTTGCCGACGAGCGCGATGTCGACCGCGCCGGTCGTCTCCTGGGTGACGAGTTCGCGCCACTCGTTGTCGCGCTCGTCCTCGGGGAGGGCGCGGTCGTCGAGGCCGAGTCGCTCCATGACGTACTCGTCCAGGCCCTCCTCCTCGACGACCAGCGGAACGTGGTAGATGTCCTCCACGTCCGGGTTCGAGAAGACGGCGTCGGTCGAGACGTCGCAGAACAGCGCTATCTTCTCCTTCGTCTTCGGTTCGAGTTCGTCGTCGCAGCGCCCGACGAGGATGTCAGGCTGGAGGCCGATGCTCCGCAGTTCCTTCACGGAGTGCTGGGTCGGCTTCGTCTTCTGCTCGCCGTTCTTCGAGTAGGGGACGAGCGTGACGTGCGTGAGGAGGAAGTCGTCGTCGTCCTGCTCGTGGGAGAACTGCCGGAGCGCTTCGAGGAAGGGCATCCCCTCGATGTCGCCCACGGTCCCCCCGACCTCGACGATGCAGACGTCGTGACCGTCGGCGGCCTCCCGGATGCGGCGCTTTATCTCGTCGGTGACGTGCGGGATTATCTGGACCGTCTTCCCGAGGTAGTCACCGGCGCGCTCCTTCTCGATGACGTGCTTGTACGCCTTCCCCGTGGTGACGTTGTGGTCGAAGGTCATGTCCTCGTCGAGGAACCGCTCGTAGTTCCCCAGGTCGAGGTCGACCTCGCCGCCGTCTTTCAGCACGTACACCTCCCCGTGCTGGTAGGGGTTCATCGTCCCGGCGTCGACGTTCAGGTAGGGGTCTATCTTCACTGCGGTCACGTCGAACCCGGCGTTCGAGAGCAGGCGGCCGGTGCTGGCGGCCGTGATGCCCTTGCCGAGGCCCGACATGACGCCCCCAGTGACGAAAATGAACTTCTCCCCCAGAGTGGGGTCGTAGTCCGTCTCTGGTTCGGTCGGCATACCGATTGTCGGCGAGCGCCACTCAAAACCGTTTCGGGACCGGAGTCGCGCGCGAGACGATGGCACGGGCCGGTCGACCGGCCGGTCAGCCGAGTCGGTCGACCAGGAACGCGCCGACGTCCGCGACGGCCTTCGCCTCCTGACCGACGAAGAAGTGGTCGGCGCTGAACTCCACCACCTCACACTCCAGCTCGCGCGCGCGCTCGACCAGCGCCTCCCACTCGGCGGTGTCGTCGCGCGTCCCGTACACCACCCGGACCGGTGCGTCGACGTCGGCGAGCGCCGCCGCCGCGTCCAGGTCGTCCGCGAGCTTCGACGCGGGCGCGAGCAGCGCGACGGCGTCCGGTTGCGGGTCGAGGGTCGCGGCCGCGAGGACGGCTATCGCGCCGCCGAAGCTGAACCCGAAGACGCCGACGCGGTCGTACCGCTCGCGCGCCCACCGGACGGCGTTGCGGGCGTCCTCGCGCTCGGCGTACCCCTCGTCCCAGTCGCCGTAGTCGAACCGCAAGCAGGCGACTCCGCCGTCGACGAGGTACTCGCCGAGCGCGACGAGGCGGTTGTCAGTGCGGTTACCGCCGAACTCCGGATGCGGCGGGCAGGCGACCACGACCGCGTCGGGACCGTCGCCCGTCGCTCCGTCCGGCGAATCGAGCGTCGCGCGCACGTCGCGGGCACCGGGGACGACGACTTCTTTCGACTCCATGCCGGGGTGTTAGCGTAGAGAGGATTTTAAGTGTCGCGTCCTGAATGTAGGTGTATGGGTGTGCTTTCACGGCTGTCCTACGTCGTCCGGTCGAAGATAAACGCAGCACTCAACCGGGCCGAGGACCCCACGGAGACGCTCGACTACTCCTACGAGCAGATGCGGGACGAACTTCAGGACGTGAAGCAGGGCATCGCGGACCTGACGACCCAGAAGAAGCGACTGGAGATACAGAAGCGTCGCCTGGAGGAGAACGTCGAGAAGCACAACGACCAGGCTCGCGAGGCCATCCAGCAGGACCGCGAGGACCTCGCTCGGCGCGCGCTGGAGAAGAAAAAGCAGAAGATGAACCAGATAGAGGACCTCGAGGGCCAGATAGCCGACCTCCAGAGCACGCAGGACAACCTCGTCGAGAAGAAAGACCAGCTCCAGAACCGCATCGAGGAGTTCCGCACGAAGAAAGAGAGCATGAAGGCCCGCTACGAGGCCGCCGAGGCGAACACCCGCGTCTCCGAGGCGATGACCGGCGTCGGCGACGAGATGGAGAACGTCGGCATGGCCATCGAGCGCGCGGAAGAACGCACCGACGACATGGAAGCTCGCGCCGAGGCGATGGACGAACTCCAGGAGACGGGAGCGTTCGAAGACGCGCTCTCGGACAAGGACCAGCTCGACCGCGAACTCGAGGAGATGCGGACCACCGGCGAGGTCGACTCCGAACTGGAGACGCTGAAGGCCGATATGGGCGTCTCAGACGAGTCCGAGGGCGAGTCGGAGTCAGAAGACGTGAGCCTGGACGACCTGGACACCGAGACCGAGGTGTCGGGCGACGACGTCGACCAGGAACTGGAGGACCTGCAGGAAGACGAACGGGAGTCCTGAGTCTCCCCAGCCGGACGTAGAGACGAGGCCTTTTGACCGTTCGTTCCCTCCGGCCGGACATGGACGACCAGGACGGGGAGTCACAGCCCGGGGACAAGATGCGCGAGCGGGGCAGTGGGAGCCAGACGAAGCTGTGGGTGCTGATGGAGGCGAACCGGTGGGTCGTCGCCGGTTGCGTGCTGGCCGCGGTGTTCCTCGCGCTCCTGGCTCTCGGCGTCGCGGACCCCTCGCCGCTCCAGCAGTTCGTCGGACCGAGTGGCGACCCCGTCGACACGCTGTTCCAGGGGTTCGTCGGCGCTATCATCACGGGCGTGACGCTCGTCGTGACGCTCAACCAGCTCGTCCTCTCCCAGGAACTCGGCCCGGTCGGCGACCAGCGCACCCGCATGGAGGACGCGATGGAGTTCCGCCGGGACGCCGAGGAGGTCCTCGGCCTCCAGACCGCACCGCCGGAACCGGCGGCGTTCATGGAGGCGCTCATGGACGAGACCAAATCGCGCGCCCAGGGGCTGGCCGGCGCGGTCGAGGAGGGCCGGGACGAGGAGCTGAAACGGGTCATCGAGAGCTACGTCGACGATCTGACCGAGAACGCCGACGCCGTGAGCGACACGCTCGAAGACACGCAGTTCGGGACGTTCGACGTCCTCTCGGCCGTCCTCAACTTCAACTACTCGTGGAAGATATTCCTGGCGCGCAAGATACGCAACGAGCACGCGAACGCGCTCACCGAGGAGGTCGACGAGGCGTTCGGCGACGTCATCGAGTCGCTGGAGTACTTCGGGCCGTCGCGCGAGCACTTCAAGACGCTGTACTTCCAGTGGGAACTCGTCAACCTCTCGCGGGCGATGCTGTACACGGCGGTCCCGTCGCTCGTCGTCACGGTGGCGATGATACTCTACTACGACGCCCGAGCGGTCCCGGGAGCGACCCTCGGAATCAGCAACGACGTGCTCGTGACCAGTCTCGCGGTCACCGTCGCCATCGTCCCCTTCGTCATCCTGCTGTCGTACATCCTCCGCATCGCCACGGTGGCGAAGCGGACCCTCTCCATCGGTCCGTTCATCCTCCGGGAGACGAAGCGCAGCGACGACATCGACTAGGGGCGTCGCGGCCGGGAAGCGGTCGTAATCGAGGCTCGTCGAAAGCGGACGAGAGAGAAGCGTTCAGGCGAGGAAGTCGGGGTCGGTGCGCTTCTCGCTCTCTTCGCGTTCGAGATGGTCGCGGAACGTATCGAGCGACAGGTCCTTCTCCTCGCGCTCCTTGCGGTCCCGGACCGATATCGTCCCCGACTCCTCCTCGTCGCCGCCGACGATTATCATGTACGGGACGCGGTCGTCGTGGGCCTGCTGTATCTTCCGTCCGACGGTCCACGAACGGTCCTCGACCTCGACGCGGAACGCGCCGAGTTCGTCGGCGACGCGGTGGGCGTAGTCGAGGTTGTCGTCGCTGACGGGGAGGACGCGGACCTGTTCGGGCGCGAGCCAGAACGGGAACTTCCCGTCGAAGTGTTCGATGAGCACCATGAAGAAGCGCTCGTAGCTCCCGTAGAGGGCGCGGTGGATCATCACCGGTCGCTCCGACTCGTTCTCCTCGGTGACGTAGCTCAGGTCGAACCGCTCGGGCATGTTGAAGTCCAGTTGCACCGTGGGGCCGTCCCACTCCCGCCCGAGGGCGTCCTCGAAGGCGAAGTCGATCTTCGGGCCGTAGAACGCGCCGTCGCCCTCCTCGATGCGGTACTCCATCTCGGACTCCTCGAGCACCTGTTCGAGTTGCGACTCGGCCTTCCGCCATATCTCGTCGCTGCCGACGGACTTCTCGGGCCGGGTCGCGAGCGCCACGTCGTAGTCGAGGTCGAAGGTCTCCAGCACCTCGAATATCATGTCCATGATGGTGTCGACCTCGGCGCGGATCTGGTCCGGACGGACGAACAGGTGGCCGTCGTCGATGGTGAACGCCCAGACCCGCGAGAGTCCGGAGAGTTCGCCGCGCTGTTCCTTGCGGTACACCTTCCCGTCCTCGAAGTACCGGACCGGCAGGTCGCGGTAGCTCCAGGAGCCCTGGTCGAAGATGGTGGCGTGGCCCGGACAGTTCATCGGCTTCAGGCCGTACTCCTCGTCGTTGACGTCCAGCAGGAACATGTCGTCGCGGTAGTTGTCGTAGTGGCCCGACTGCTTCCACAGTTCGGTGCGGAAGAGGTGCGGCGTCTCGACGGGGTCGTAGCCCGCGTCGAGGTTCAGGTTCTCGACGTACGACGACAGTTCGTCGAGGATGCGCTTGCCGTTGGGGTGGTAGAGCGGGAGCCCCGGCCCCGTCACGTCCGGGATGGAGAACAGGTCGAGTTCCTGGCCGAGGCGACGGTGGTCGCGCTCCTGGGCCTTCCGGCGCTGGTCGAGGAACTCCTCCAGCGCCCCCTCGGTGGGGAACGCGGTGCCGTACACCCGGGTGAGCGTCTCGTTCTCCTCGTCGCCGCGCCAGTAGGCCGCCGAGGTCTCCAGCAGCGCGAAGCCGCCGATCTCCCCCGTCGAGTCGACGTGCGGACCCCTGCAGAGGTCCTCGAACTCGCCCTGTTCGTAGAACGTGACGGACGCCTCGCCGGCCGCCTCCTCGTCGAGGATGTCCTGCTTGTACGGGTTGTCCTCGTAGGCCTCGAACGCCTCCTCGCGCGAGCGCTCGAAGCGTTCGATGGGGAGGTCCGCGTCGATGATGTCGTGGGCCTCGTCCTCGATGGCTTCGAGGTCCTCCTGGTCGAGTTCGACGCCCGCGACGTCGTAGTAGAACCCCTCGTCGGTCCACGGGCCGATGGCGAGTTTCGCGTCGGGGTGGCGGCGCTGGAGCGCCTGCGCGAACACGTGGGCCGCCGAGTGTCGAAGCACGTCGAGGTACTCGTCGCTCTGGTCGGTGACGATGACGAGTTCGCAGTCGTCGTCGAGCGGCGTCGCCTTGTCGACGAGGTCGCCGTCGACGACGCCGGCGACCGTGTCGTCGCCGAGTCCCGGTCCGATTTCGTACGCCACGTCCTCGACCGTCGCCCCTTCCTCCACCCGGAGTTCGGAGCCGTCGGGGAGCGTGACAACGATGTCGCTCATGTAGGCGAAATACGCGCCACGCGCCAGATAAGTGTGTTGAGACGCCGTCGGCGACGGCGAAGTAGGTCGCGGTCGGCAGCGCCGACCCCCCGAGAGCGCGGTCGACCGCCGCCGACCGCGCTCGAGCGCCCGTCAGTCCGCGCGGAGGCCGACGTACAGCGTCGTCTCCTCCTCCGGCGCGGCGGAGGTGACGGCGGAGACGCCGACGGTCAGGACGAGTCCGAGCGCCATCCCGACGACGGGGGCGAGCCAGCCGCCGTAGGAGGCGGGCACCTGCGGGAGGAAGACGCTGGCAAGGTAGAACGCCTGACTGCCGGCGACGCCGGCGAAGATACCGGCGCGGGTCGTCTTCGTCCAGTAGAGCGCGACGACGACGGGGAGCGCGAGTTGCGCGAAGCCGCCGAACGCCGTCGAGCCGATCTCGACCAGCGTTCCGGGCCTGGTGAGGCTGGCGACGAACGCCGCGACGGCGAAGACGGCGACGCCGACGCGTCCCAGCACGTCCTCGCGGCGGTCGCTGGCGTCGGGGTTCACGAACGGTCGGTAGAGGTCGCGGGTGAAGTACGACGACCCGGAGAGCAGCATCGAGTCGGAGGAGGACATCATCGCCGCCATCGCGCCGGCGACGACGAGCGCCGCGAACCACGCCGGCGTGTACTCGTTCAGCAGGATGGGGAGGACGTTGGCTCCCTCCGGCACGTCGACGGGCAGCCCTCGCGCCCACGCACCGAGCATGAACGCGGGGACGAACAGGAGCACGACGAGGACGGGCCACAGCGAGAACGTGCGCTGGAGTACCTTCTTCGAGCGAGCGACGAAGAAGCGCTGGTTCACCTGCGGGAACATGGCGACGCCGAAGGCGATGCCGACGGCCTTCGAGAGCATCCACTGCGGCGAGTAGGTTCCGCCGCCGAGCGCGAGGAACTCGCCGTCGACGCCGGCGAGGTTGCCGGTCGCCACGCCCGCGCCACCGAGTTCCGCGAGCACCCAGAGGACGGCGGCCCAGACCATGACGAGCATGAAGGCGCCCTGGAGCGTGTCGGTCCACGCGATGCCGCGCATCCCCGCGAGTACGACGTACGCTATCATGAACGCCGTGACGAGGCCGGCCCCGGCGGCGTAGGGAAGGTCGCCGCCCGTCAGCGCCGACAGCGCCGTGCCGGCCCCGACCTGCTGGAGCATGACGTAGGGGAACAGCCAGAACAGGCTGATGGCGGCGACCAGCCCGCGCAGGACGGGCGAGCCGAAGCGGTCGCCGAGCATCTCTCCGAGCGTGACGTAGCCGTGCTCGCGGCCGAGCAGCCACTGCTTGTAGCCGACGACGTACCACAGGACGGCGAAGAGCACGCCGTCCATCAGCCCCATCACGAGTATCCACTCCGGCCCCGCGGCGTAGGACAGGTTCGGACCGCCGAAGAACGTGAACGCCGACAGCAGCGTGGCGAACGTCGTGAACAGGAGGACGACCGTCCCGAGGGTTCGGCTGGCGAGGTAGTAGTCCTCCGCGCTCCGGTCGGTGAGTCGGTAGGCGACGAGACCGACCGCGAGCGCCAGCAGGAGGTAGCCGCCGACGATGCCGAGCTGGAGGCTCGTCTCGCTCATGCATGACCCTCCTCGTCGACGTGACCCGCCTCGACGCCGACGCCCCACGCGCGGTCGGCGAACGTCCGGAACGTCAACGCCACGACCGCCATCCAGCCGACGTGCCACCAGAGCCACACCGGGAGGCCGAACGCGACCGCGGACGACCCCCAGAGGAACCACGGAATCGAAAGCGCCGCCAGTACGACGAACGCGACCGCCCAGGCGTAGGATTCGATATCCGTCATTATCGTTCGATTGTTCGACTACCAGGTGATAAGAGTTGCTAATCGTATCCAAACGGGCAATTCGAAGAGAATTCGTCTTCGAAACCCCGGTCGCTTCGCGCTCCGCACCGTAACCTCGCCGTCTCTCGGCCGCGGAGCGTTCCGACGGCGGCGGTCGTCGGGCCCGGGCGGCAATCGCTTTCCGTGCGGCTCGCGTACGCGTCGAACCGATGGTCGGGACTGCTATCCAGCTGTACACGTTGCGAGAGATGGACGCGACGCTGCCGGAACTGATAGCCCGCGTCGGCGAGACGGCGTTCGACGGCGTCGAGTTCGCCGGCCTGGGCGACGCCGACCCTGACGAGGTGGCGGACGCCCTCGACGCCGCCGGCCTCGACGCCGCCGGCGCGCACGTCGGCCTCGACGACCTGGAGGCCGACCCGGCGGGGGTGGCGGAGACGTACCGGCGACTCGGCTGCGAGACGCTGGTCGTGCCGTACCTCGACGAGACGCACTTCGACAGCGAGGCCGCCGCCGTCGAGACGGCCGAGCGGCTGGCCGCGCTCGCGGCCGACCTCGACGGCGAGGGAGCGCGACTGGCCTACCACAACCACGACCACGAGTTCGTCGACGTGGGCGACCGCGCGGGGTTCGACGCGTTCCTCGACGCCGCGGACGTGAACGTCGAACTCGACGTCGGCTGGGTCGTCGCCGCGGGTCGGGACCCCACGGCGCTGCTCGACCGCCTCGCCGGTCGCGCGCCGCTGGTCCACGTGAAGGACGTTCGGGACGGTCGTCCCGTCGAACTCGGGGAGGGCGAACTGCCCGTCGAGGAGTGCGTCCGGGCGGCCCGCGACGCCGGCACGGAGTGGCTGGTGTACGAGCACGACGACCCCGAGGACCCCGAGCGGTCGCTCGAACGCGGTGCGGAACTACTCGCCGGGTTCGGCGACTGACGCGCCGCCCCCGCGCTCTGCGACCGTCCTGAAGACCGGCGTCCCGGGATTACCGGCGTCGCGGTAGCCCAGCGCCCGGAGACCGAACACGAGGTCCGCGAGCGCAACCGGGTCGCCGTCGTCGTCGGTCACGCGGCCGCGGAGTTCGTCCAGCGCGACCGACCGGACCCCGTCGAGCGCTCGCCGGAGGTCGGGCCCGGGGTCGACGCGCTCGCGGCGCGACGCGACGCGCCGCCGGAGGTCGTCGTAGGTGCGGCGGCCGCAGCGCTCCGGACTCCTGACCGTCCGGACGTGTTCGACCATCCGGCGGTTCTCGGCGACCGCTTCCTCCCAGCGTTCGACCGCCCGGACGGCCAGCGCGCCGAGGTCGTCGAGGTCGGCGACGAGGTCGTAGTCCTCGGGGACGCAGTCGTATATCCACGGGCGGTCCCGCAGCAGCAGGACCTGGCCGCTCGCGGCCTGCTCGAACGGCGTCCGGGCCATCGTCTCGTGGTCCGACGCGCAGATGGCGATGTCGCCGCGGTCGAGCGCCCGCTCGTAGCGCTCCCGGGAGCACTCCGGGACGGCGCGGACGTACTCGCGCTCCGCGAACGCGTCGACGATGGGGTCCATGTTCGTCAGCAGCGTCCGGACGCCGAACTCCTCGTACAGCGTCTCGGCGACGTCGAGCATCACGTCGGGGTTCTTCTTGCCCCAGCCGGAGCCGGCGACGTGGAGCCACTCGGGGCTGTCGGCGTACGACTCCTCGAAGCGCTCGAAGTCGAGGGGACTGCCGGTCGCGAGGGCGTCGTCGAGCGCGTCCGAGAGAGGCTCCTCGGCGAGCACGTCCCGCCCGTAGTCGGCCATGCGCTCTTCGTCGACGCCCGCCTTGAACCAGACGCCGTCGGCGACCGTCGCGCCGGCCATCTCGGTCTTCATCGGCGCGTCGTTGGGGTAGAGCGCGCCGTGGCGCTTGAACGGTAGCCGGAGGTCGTGGACGTTGGCGACGAGTTCGACCGGTTGCACGTCGGCGGTCTCGTGGTCGCCGAGCCGGAGCAGCCACTTGTAGAGGTCGAACCGGCCGGTCACCCGCTGGTCGATTGCGACGTCGACGTACCCGCCCTCGTCGTAGATTCCCTCGCGGACGGCCGCCAGTTCGCGCTCGGCGTACCCCGACTCGGAGAAGGCGTCGCCGTACTCGCTGTCGGCCATGTACGGCTCGGCCTCCAGCAGGGTGACGCGCTCGCGGTCGGCGAGCACGTACTCGCGGTCGTAGTTCGCCGACTCCAGCGGCGCGAGCAGCCAGTAGACGTGCAGGGACTCGTCATGTTCGAGCCACTGCTCGACCCACGTCACCGCGTCGTTGAGCGTCCCGTTCGCCGTCGCGTCGTCAGGCCGGTACAGTTCCGGCACGATGAGTACCCGCATTCTCGACCCCGACGGAGCCAAGATGGCCGGCCGGTTGAACTCTCTGGCGGCTACAGCAAGCAGGGTCGGGCGACGCCGGCGGCAGCGCTAGTCGCTGATGGACTCGAGGAGCGTCCGGTCGGCGTCGTCGACTCCGAGCAGACCCATCAGCGCGACGAACGTGCCGAGCGACAGCGTGCCGACGACGAGAACCTTCCCGACGTCGAAGATGGCCAGTTCGCGGCCGACCAGCATGACGACGGTGGCGCAGGCCACCGCGACGCCGCCCTTCCAGTAGCCCAGCGAGTAGGGGTGGATGTCGAGCAGGTAGTACACCTCGCCCACGCGGAGCACGTTCAGCAGGGCGAGGGAGGTGCCCGTGGCCATCGCCGCGCCGACGATGCCGTACTCGCCGATGAGGACGAAGTTGAGGCCGACGTTCACGAGACAGACCAGCGTCGTGTTGACGGCCTCCAGGCGCTCGTACTCCGACATCGAGAGGAAGAAGCCGGCGGGACCGATGGCGGCCTTGAACATCTGGCCGAACCCGAGGATGAGCAGCGTCGTCGTGGCGGCGGGCGTGGCCGCGCCGAAGATGCTCAGAATCTCGTCGTCGTACACGACGAGGAAGAGGAAGCCGAGCACGGTGAGATACGCCACCCACTTCGTGACGACGGTGTAGGTCCGTTCGAGGCGCTCGTGCTGGCCGTCGTGGTAGAAGTCGGCCGCGAGCGTCGGGAAGATGGTGTTGACCGCCTGGAGGACGACCGCGAGCAGCACCGACGTCTGGAACGCCGCCTGGTACCATCCGACCTTCGACGGGGAGACGAACGCGCCCAGCATGAGGATGTCCGTCCACGAGATGAAGTACTGGGTGACGGCGACGGCGACGACCGGCAGCGAGTAGGTGAATATCTTCTTCGTCTCGAAGGCGGGGCTGACGTGCCGCCGTATCGCGCCCAGGTCGACGATGTAGTACACCGCGAGCGCGCTGCCCACGAGCAGCGACGCGAGGTAGCCGGCGATGACCGCCCGGACGTCGTTCAGGACGAACGCGCCGACGGCGACCAGCACGACCGCCGTGCCCGACTGGCCGAACTCCCGGACGTACACCGAGTACTTCGTCTCCTTGAACGACCGCGTCACCGACATCCCGACCATCATCACCGAGAAGAGGGGGATGCCGACGAGGAACAACTGGGTCGTCGGGCCGAAGTCGGCGTCGAGCACCGACGCGTACTGGTTGGCTCCAATGTAGAGGACCCCCGCGATGGCGGTGCCGACGACGAGGGGGGCGACGACGGCGGTCAGGGCGACGCCCGCGATCTTCGAGTGGTCGTCGTCGCGCTGGTAGATCGGGATGTACTTCTGGGCGGCGTTGTCGAGTCCGAGTCGCGCGGGGATGCCGCTGGCTTTCATGACTATCATGCCGAACGCGAACAGGCCGAGCGCGTCCGTCCCGAGGCCGCGGGCGATGATGACGTTGAGACTGTAGCGGAGCGCGCGTCCGACGAGTCCGCCGAGGAAGGCGACCGAGGCCATCTTGGTGATGCTGTCTTTCATCGTGGAGAGCGGGTGTCGAGAGCGTACTGGTGGCGTCGAGAGGGCACTGTGTGAGCTACCTGGCGGAAACCGTTCGTCCGTACCGAGGCGACGCGACCGACATAGACCTTCGTGGTTTCGGCGCGTAACCGGTCGGAAACCCCGAAATATCAGCCGTCGGAGGGTCGGACCGATACCGTCCGGCTCGTGCGACGCTACCTACTCGGCGTAGCCGAGCTGCTTGAGGCGGTCCGCGACCACGTCGTCGTCGACCGCCTCCGACTCGGTCGCGTCCTCGGCGACGACGTCGCGGCGCTCGCCGCGGTCGTCGACCAGCCACGGCACCCTGACGAGTTCGTCGGTGTACATCCCGCGCGGGTGGCCCCACTCGCGGACGGGGAACGGCGTGGCGCGCTCGCCGACCATGTTACCGTGGTCGGCCGTGACGACGGTCTTGCCGTCGAGTTCGTCCATCAGGCGCTCGACGTGGGGGAGCGTCCGGTTCAGCGTCTCGGTGTACGACTGCCAGATCTCGGTCGCCGACACGTCGAGTTCCGACTCCATCTTTCGGCCCCAGAAGTCCCGCGAGTCCGACTCGGGGTCGTCGAGGTACCCCTTGTCGAAGGAGGTCTCCTCGGTGATGAAGGGGTAGTGTGGCTGGATGTAGTGGACGATGAAGCGCTTGTTGTCGTACTCTTCGGCGGCGTCGAGCGCGTACTCGGTCGTCGTTTCGGGGAGCACCGTCTGGTACTGCTCGTCCCAGCCGTCCTCCAGCCAGACGTTCTCGATGGCGTGGAACTCGGGGTCGATGCGGTCGAAGTTGCGATGCAGTTGCGGGTTCGCGGTGACGTAGACGGTGTCGCGGACGTCCCGGTTCGTGAAGTTCGCGCGCAGGAACTCGACCGTCGCCGACCCGCGGGACTCGCGGGACTTCAGGCGGCCCGGCAGGTTCGCGTTCGCCTCGAACATGTCGTACCGGCACGCGTCGAGGATGAGCAGGTTGTCCCAGTCCTCGGCCATCACGTCGACGCCGTCCTCGTTGTACTCGCGCGTGTTCAGCCGCCGGTGGTACAGCCGGTTGGCCTCGCGAGCGAAGAGATTCGGATTCTTCAGACCGCGTCGTAGTTGAGAAAACTCGTACATGCGCCCTTCTATTTTGCCAGGGCATATATTCCTTAACCCTCGTCCTGACAATCTTTCGATTTATCGGATGTAGCCACAAAGAATTAAAACTCGTCCCCGCGAACTCGTCTCCGTGAACGGAGACGCACGCGCAGGTCGTCGAGCCACGCCTAGGCCCCAGAACCGTGTCGCCGGCGCCGTCGGTCCTCGCAGGTGGCGGTCGCCATGAACGTCCTCGTCCTCTCCGACGCGTTCTGGCCGGACCACTACGGCGGCATCACGAAGTCGCTGGTGACCGAGGTGGAGGGGCTCGTCGAGCGCGGCCACGACGTCGTCGTCGCGAGTCGGCGTCTGGACGACGACGACGCGAGCCACGAGCGCCGCGACGGGTACGAACTCTACCGGTACGACAGCCCGCCCCAGGACTCGGCGCTGTACCACAGCTACCCCCTGTTCAGCCTCGGGAAGGTGCCGCGACTGCTCTCCCGACTGGACGACCGGTACGACTTCGACGTCGCCTACGTCCACAACACGTTCCAGGCGGCGGGCGTCGCGCTCTCGTCGGCCGACGTCCCCGCCGTCACGGTCTTCCACGCCCCCATCCCGCGCGAGATAGAGATCGACGCGGACCAGGGGAAGTACGGCTGGAAGACGCCGTTCGTGCGCGTCGCCAACAGGGGGTTCAAGCGACTGGAGGGGTACACCCTCCGGGACGCCAGCGTCGTCGTCACGCGCAGCGGGTTCATGACGGGCGAACTGGACGACCTCTACGGCAACGTCGGCCCGCTCCGGGAGATTCCGCTCGCGGTCGACACCGACCGGTTCGAGTACGTCGCCGACCCCACCGACGTGCGCGACGAACTCGACCTCCCCGAGGACCGCCCCATCCTGCTGACGGTGCGCCGTCTCGTCGCGCGCATGGGCCTCGAGAATCTGGTCGACGCGATGGAGACGGTCGCCGAGCGCCACCCCGACGCGCTCCTGCTCATCGGCGGCAAGGGGTACCTAGCGGAGACGCTGCGCGAGCAGATAGCGGCGAAGGGTCTCGAGGAGAACGTCCGCCTGCTGGGGTTCGTCGCGGAGGAGGACCTGCCGACCTACTACGGCGCCGCCGACTTCTTCGTCATGCCGACGGAACAGCTCGAAGGGTTCGGGCTCTCGACGCTCGAATCGCTCAGCACCGGGACGCCGGTCGTCGCCACGCCGGTCGGCGGCAACCCACAGGTCGTCGGCCCGCTCGACGACGACCTGGTCTGTGACGGCACCGCACCCGACGCCATCGCGGAGAACCTCTGTACCTGGCTCGACCGCGACACGGGCACCGGGTTCCGCGAGAACTGCCGCGAGTACTGCGTCTCGCGGTTCTCGGTCGACGAGGTCGCGAGTTCGCTGGAGGCCACGTTCGAGGACGCCGTCGAGCGGACGTAACGGGGTCAGGCGTAGCCCAGCGTCTCCAGTCGCTCTTCCACGTCCTCGGTGACCTCCGCCTGGCCGGCGTCGACCGTGCGGACGTCCAGTTCGTCGACCCGCGTTTCGAGTTCGGCGCGCGGGTCGTCGAGGCGCGACTCGCCGGTCGACCGGAACTCGCCCTCGGCCCGGTCGGCCGTCTCGTCGGTCTGGTACCCGTAGAAGTCGGGCGGGGTGGCGATGCCGTGCAGCCGTCCGTCGTAGCGCTCGAACGCCTCCACGACGCCCTTGCGCTCGAACTGCTCGCGGTGGCGGTCGAGGAACCCGTGGTACTCGGTGAGGTAGGTACGCGACGCGGGGTCGTCGAGCAGCGACTGGCCGCGGGCGTCGGCGGGGGCGTCGACGCCGGCGAGGTCGAGAATCGTCCGGTGGACGTCGAGCAGGCTCACGGTGGCGTCGTCACGCCGCGACTCGACGCCGTCGCCGCTGACGACGACCGGGACGTGGGTGAGTTCCGGGTAGAGACCGTAGCCGTGGTTCCACATGCCGTGTTCGCCGAGCATCTCGCCGTGGTCCGAGACGGTGACGACGTAGTCGAACTCCTTCCTGAGTTCGGCGAATATCTCCTCGTAGATCTCCGAGAGGTAGGCCGCGGAGACGTCGTAGGAGGCTCGCAGGCGCTCGGGGGAGTCGACGGAGTCGGCGAAGGCGTCGCCGACGACGACGTTCAGGGAGTCGGCGTCGACCGACTCGGGGGTGTGGTAGGGCGCGTGGGCCTCCATCAGGTTGACGTACGTGAACTCCGGCGCGCCGAAGTCGGTGTCGCGGGCGCGGGCCAGCACGTCCTCGCCGCCGCCGTCGGCGTCCGACGTCGTCATCCGCCGGTACCCCTGCTTCATCGCCGCGACGGTCGAACAGTCGGCGCGGACGGCGTGGAGCACGGACCGCGGGTACTTCGTCCAACTGTGGGTGTCGATGTCGCCGAGGAACGCGGTCCAGTCGACCGCGTTCACGTGCCGCGGGTCCAGACTCCCCGGTTCGAGCACCTGCGAGAAGCCGCGGTCCCAGCCCTCCCAGAACATCGTGTTCGGGTTCGCGCTCCAGAGGCGCGTCTCGTAGCCCGCCGCGGACAGGCTCTCAGCGAGCGTCTCGTCCGGGCAGTCGAGCGACGCCGACTTGCTGTGGACGCCGATTTCGCTGGGGTATCTGCCGGTGAACAGCGACCCGTGGGCCGGAACGGTCCAGTGGGACGTGGAGTAGGCGTTCGTGAACCGCACCCCGGGGAGCCAGTCGAAGTGCTCTTCGAAGGCGTCGTATCGGAGCGTGTCCAGGACCACGAGCGCGATGTTTTCGGGCATTCCTACTGGCGGGTACCACATCTCGACCCATCATACTTTTGTCCGTTCCGACGAGAGTCTCAGGAAACGTCAAAACTGGTCGCAATTTTCAGATGCGTGCCACCTTCGTCGCCCCGTCGTCGGAAAACGCTGGGCTCAGGAGAGGTACCCTAACTCCTCCAGCCGGGAGTTGACGTCGTCGTCCACGCCCGTCTGCTCGCCGGTCGGCGCGTCGACGCGCTCCACGAACGCCGTCAACTGCTGCTCCAGGTCCGTTTCGTCCAGTTCGCCGTAGCGGTCGACCGTCTCTCCCGGGTCCGACTCCAGGTCGAACAGTTCGCCGCCGTGCAGTCCCTGGTCGTCGAACGTCCGTATCAGCTTGCGGTCGTCCGTCCGGACGCCGACCAGCCCGTGGCCCTCGTTCGGGAGGTACGATATCATGTACGCCGGGTCCGTCGACTCCTCGAAGGTGTCGCCGGTCCACGACGCGGGCGCGTCGACGCCGACCTCGTTGAGCAGCGTCGGCGGCAGGTCTATCTGGCGGACCGGCCGGTCGGGCAGGTCGGTCTCGACGTTCCGGGTGACGAGCGGCGTACGGACGACCTCGTCGTAGAGGCTCTCGTGGTCGTAGTCGCCGTGGTCGAACTCCTCGCCGTGGTCGCCGGTGAACACCACCTTCGCGTCGTCGTCGACGAAGTCGAAGACCTCCTGCAGGTCGTCGTCGACGCGCTCGACGCAGCGCCGGTACAGTCGGCGGATGGTGCGGAGCGTCGACTCGGAGGAGTCGCTCCCGTTCAGGTAGAACTCGACGGACGCCCGGTACGCGGACGGCAGTCCAACCTCCCGGGCTTTCGACAGCCCGGGGTAGTAGGGGAGGTGGGGGTCCATGAGGTGGAGCCAGAGGAACCGCGGCCCCGACTCGGCCTTGTACCAGTCGCGAGCCCGGTCGATTATCTCGTCGGCCGGGACCCGCTTGCGCATGGCGGCGAGTTTGTAGAAGCGGCTGGCCCACTTGCCGAACTCGGAGGAGTAGAGGTCGCTGTCGGGCGACTCCATCCCGTCGTTCCAGAACGCGTCGAAGTGGGGCGACCACTTGGCGACGAAGGGGTTCGAGGCGACGAACCCGCCGGTAGCGTAGCCGTGGTCGGCGAGTACCGACGGCAGCGGCGTGAGGTCGTCTTCGAGGTTCCCGTCGTCGTCGTACGTCTCCGGATAGTAGCGACTGTTGAGCAGCGCGGGGAACGCCCAGTTCGTCGCACCCCCTGCGGAGATGGCGGTCGTGGATTGCTCGCTCCACGCCGACAGCGACGGCATCTGAGCGAGCGTGTCCGACCGCCAGCAGTCTACGGTCACGAGGACGATGTCTTCTCTAGGCACTGTTGGCAGGTCCTCGTTCCATTACTAAATTTCTACCGCCTCAAAAAAGACGGCCGTTTGAAAATATTTGTTTTTCGTTGTGTCGTATCGAATCGAGTTACGCCGGCTATCGTCGACCGGACGGCGTCGTCCGGTCGCTCGCGGCGGGTCACCGCGTGGAGTCGTGGAAGTTGTTCCGGAGGTACCGTATGGGCCGGAGAGCCGCCGACGTCTCCAGGACGACGTAGATGAGCGCGAGCGGGAGTATCTTCACGAAGAGCGTCGGACCGATGCCGCGCAGGGCCGCCTTGGCGAGGAACAGCGCGAGCATGGCCACGAACGCGACCGTCCCGACGCGCTTGCGACTCCGGACCAGTCCGACGAACGTCGTCCGAACCGCCGCACCGACCAGGAACGGGACGACGAGCACGCCCGCGTACCCGAAGTTGGCGTAGCTCTCGCCGACGAGGGTGGGCGTGATGCCGACGGGCTTGTCGAGCCACGGCAGCTTCTTCGTCGTTATCCAGCCGGAGAACGCCTTGTCGGCTCCCGGCAGCATCGACTCGAGGTCCATCAGGTAGCCGCGACCGAGCAGGTAGCCGTGCTCGGCCGGGAAGTAGCCGAGGATGAAGTTCAGGTTCTCGTTGTTCACCAGGAAGATGCGGTGGCGGATGTACTTCACCGCGATCGCGACCGGCGTGCCGTCGACCGACTGGTACCGGACGACGGTGACCGCGAGGAACAACGAGAGGAAGAGGACGGCGGCGGCTCCGATAGCGCGGAAGTTCACCCGGCGCGTGACGAACTGGTCGGTGAAGAGCAGAAGGATGAGGAGGTGGCCGACGAGCGCGCGGAAGCCGGTCAGCGCCATCGCGACGGCCGTGATTCCGAGGACGACGGCCGCACCGGCGAGATGGAGCCGATTGTCGCTCAGCCGCGCTTTCAACCACGCGACCGTCGCGAGGAACGGCAGCGGCACCATGACGAAGTGGATGTAGTAGTCCTGGCCGGAGATCGAGGAGAGCCGCGACGCCTCTCCGTTCCCGCCGATGATGGGCACGCCGTACGTGAAGTAGTACAGCGCGCTGCCGACGAGCGTCACGGTGACGAGGCCGGCGAACGCGAGGCGCGGTCCCGGCTCCGTCCAGTTTCGCTCCCAGGGGCGGTTCAGGAACCGCCGCAACTCGGCGTCGGCGCTGAAGTCGGTCGCCTCGTCGACTGCGTAGACGCCGGCCACGAACGCCGCGAATCCCAGCACGATGGCGAAGAACACCTCGGGGTCGCCGGACAGCGAGTACCACGCTCCGCCGGCGAAGAGGAAGAGGCCGTACACCGACGCGAACAGGTAACTCGGAGTCAGGAAGTCCCGGCGCTGGTTCGCCAGGACGAGCGCCGCACACGGTGCGGCGAGCAGGGCGAGGAGGACGAGCGTCGGCAGGACGACGGCCAGTACCGCCACGAGCGCGACGGCGACGAGGCCGACCACTGTCGACTTCGAGACGGTGACTCCAGTGGACATACCTGGCCCAACTTCGCCATTCGCTAAAAATCTTGGCTTCCAGAGGTAGGAAATAAAAATGATGAAAACATTTCGGTACGTACGAACGTATCTCTGTCCCTCATCTAGCATATTTTTTATTACCTGAACGAAACGCTGAATCATCACACCGCGGAGGCCAACTGTTATCTTTCTCCGGGGAGCAGTGCGAGACGATGCTCGTTCTCTCGAGTGTAGTCGCGCTCGTCGCCGGACTGGCGACGCTGGTGTACACGTACGTCGGCTACCCGCTCCTGCTCGGGGTACTCTCGGTGGTCGACGGCTCCGACTCGTCGGACGACGACCCCGGTCCCCGTCGCGACGACGACCCGCCGGACGCCGACGCCGAAGCCGACGCCGACGCGTTCGTGCCCTCGGTCACGATGGTCGTCGCCGCGCACAACGAGGAGGACGTCGTCGAGGAGAAACTCGACAACACCCGGGCCATCGAGTACGACGGCGCGTTCGAGTGCATCGTCGTCTCCGACTCGACGGACCGGACCGACGACCTCGTGCGGCGTCACGCCGGCCCCGACACCCGGCTGCTGGCGCTCGACGAACGACGGGGGAAGAGCCACGCGCTCAACCGCGCCGTCGAGGAGGCCGACGGCGACGTGCTCGTGTTCTCCGACGCGAACACGATGTACGACCCCGACGCCGTCACGGAACTCGTCGCGCCGCTCGCCGACGATTCGGTCGGCTGTACCACCGGCTCGCTCCGGCTGGTCGACGAGGAGGGCTCGACGACCGAGAGCGCCTACTGGAAGTACGAACTCACGATTCGAAAGCTAGAGTCGAAGCTGGGGACGACCGTCAGCGTCAACGGCGGCATGCTCGCCCTGCGCCGCGAGGAGTACCGCCACCTGCCCGAGCAGGCGCTGGCCGACGACCTCGTCGTCGCGCTCCAGCAGGCCGCGGCGGGCCGGCGCGTGGTCTTCGCCGAGGACGCCCGCGGCACCGAGCGGACCACGGGCGACCTCTGGAGCGAGTACGACCGCCGGGTCCGCATCGGCGCGGGCAACTACCAGGCGCTCGCGTGGTTCCGGGAACTGCTCGACCCCAGGAACGGCGTCGTCGCGCTGGAGTTCGCCTCCCACAAGGCGTTGCGTTGGTGCATGCCCGCCGTCCTGCTGGCGACGCTCGTCGCCAACGTCACGGTCGTCGTGCTCGCACCCTCGGCCCCCGCCGCCGCGCTGCTCGGCGCACAGCTCTCCTGCTACGGTCTGGCCGGCGTCGGGATGGCCAGCGAGCGCGCCCGGTCGTCGTCGTCGCTGGTCGCGCTCCCGGCGTACTTCCTGAGCATGAACCTCGCGTTCGCCGCCGGCTTCCGGAAGTTCCTCTCCGGCCCCGGCGTCGAGGTGTGGAAGTCGACGCGGAGCGTCGAGGAGTAGGTCGGAATCACCGACTCGTCTTCGTTTCGTCCGTTACCGTCTCTCGCGCCTTCCGCTCTCAGTTCCCGTCCAGGAGGGACTCCAGCCCGTCCCGGAGCGACACGGTGGGTTCGTAGCCGAGCCGTTCGCGCGCCTTCGACACGTCGGCCTCGCTGTGGTCGATGTCGCCGGGCCGGGGGTCGGTGTGGACGATGTCCGAGTCGCTGCCCGCGACGTCCCGGACGGTCTCTGCGAGTTCGCGGACGGTGACGCTCTCGCCCGTGCCGACGTTGAACGCCTCGCCGACGTGGTCCGTCTCGGCGGCGAGCAGGTTGGCCTGCACCACGTCGTCGACGTGCACGAAGTCCCGCGTCTGGCTGCCGTCCCCCTCGACGGTGATGGGGTCGCCGGCGAGGGCCTGGTCCTCGAAGACGCTGACGACCGCGCTGTACTCGGGGTTCTGGCGCGGGCCGTAGATGTTGAAGTAACGGAGCGCGACGGTCTCCAGCCCGTAGAGTTCGGAGAAGCGGCGGGCGTACTGGTCGGCCGCCAGCTTGTCGATGCCGTACGGCGAGGTCGGAGACTTGCGGTCCGACTCCTGGACCGGGACGGACTCCGGATGGCCGTAGACGGCGGCGCTCGACGCCAGCACGACGCGGGCGTCCTCGTCGCGCGCGGCGTCGAGCACGGTCAGCGACCCGCCGGTGGTGACCGCGTGGCTCTCCTGGGGGTTCTCGACGGACTGCTCGACGCTGACCAGCGCCGCCTCGTGGAAGACGAGGTCCGCGCCCGCCATCGCCTCCCGGACCGCGTCCGGGTCGCGGACGTCCCCCTCGATCAGCGTCGCTCGGTCGTCGACCTTCGTCGGGTCGCCGGAGGAGAGGTCGTCGAGCACGCGCACGTCGTTGTCCGGCGCGAGCGCGTCGACGAGATGACTGCCGACGAATCCTGCACCACCCGTGACCAGTACCGTCTGGTCGCTCGGCGTCGTTCGCTTCATTCCCCGGTCGTTCGGCCACCAGCCGATTAAGTCTATTTTATCCGCGACGAACAGTCGCCGAATGCGACTATTTCTCCTCGTCGGCGCCGAACGCGACCACGTCGCTCACGACTCCCCAGACCTGCCGCACCACGATGGAGCAGTCGAACCAGAACGACTGCTTGCGGATGTACTCCAGGTCGTACCGCAGCTTCTTCTCCGGCTCGTGGCCGGTCGCGTCGTGTATCTGGGCCAGCCCCGTCAGCCCGGGCTTGATGAACCAGCGTTTGCGCCACTCGACGACGCCGGTCTCGATGTCCGAGTCCAGCTCCGGCCGTTCGGGACGGGGGCCGACGACGCTCATGTCGCCGACGAGGATGGACCAGAGCTGCGGAATCTCGTCGAGGTGGGTCTGCCGGAGGACGTATCCCACGCGGGTCACCCGGGGGTCGACGCCGCCGGCGTCCTCCTCGCTCACCGTCGCGCCCGTCTCGGCCTCGGCGTCGGGAATCATGCTCCGGAACTTGTACACGTCGAAGGTCTCGCCCAGTTCGGCGGTGCGCTCCTGACTGTAGAACACCGGCCCCGGGCTGTCGAGCTTTATCGCCACCGCGATGATGCCGATGAAGGGCGCGAACGCGAGCAGTCCGGCGGCCGCGAACGTGACGTCGAACGCCCGCTTGAACACGTAGTCCTGCCAGTCCCACGGTTCGAGGTCGATTTCGACTATCTCCTCGTTGCCGGTCGTCGCGGTCGTCAGGACGCTGTCGACGTGGTCGCGGTGGACCTTCGCGGTGACGCCGCACTCGTTGCACGTGTCCAGTGCACCGAAGAACTCCGCCCGGTCGGAGGTCGAGAACGCGAGCACCGCGGTGTCGACCCCGTACTCGACGAGCATCTCGCCGAGCCGGGAGAGACCGCCGACCCGTTCCAGATCGAGTTCGACGCGCTCGTCGAGACCGCGGTCGACGCGGCCGCCGTCGGCGACGGCCGCCGTGGTCGCGTTCGCTGACTCGACGTGGTACCGGCTGGGGGGCGAGACGTAACCGACGACGCAGCCGTCGATGCTGTTCCGAACGTCGGCGATTTCAGCCGGGTCGTCACCGACGATGAGAACGCGCTCGTCCTCGCCAGGCCGACGCCGGATGGTCACGAGCCAGAGCGGGAGGGCGACCGCCAGCAACACCGTCGTGGCGACGAGCGTCGACCGCGGGAGTCGGTATGTGTAGTCGAAGTAGCCCACGGTGGCGAGCGCGAGGCTCGCCGTGAAGACGCGCTTCTCGGTAACGAGTATCGTGTCCAGGATTCGTCTGGGACGCGGCTTGAAGAGCGGAACGTGCACGGCCGTGACTACCGCCACCGCGGTGACGACGGCCAGCGTGAACGCCTTGCCATGGAGGACCGTCGCGGGTAGCCTGCTCGCGACGGGGACGAGTGCCGTGACCAGGCTCTGCGCGGCCGGATGATTCGCGGCCGTGACGGCGAGAGCAGTGAGCAGGACGGTCCCGCCCGCGCTCGCGACCCGATATCGGAGACCGGAGACCATTGACTTATGGAGCGTCGTATGTACGGATAAACTCTATGTCCGGTTAATTCTGTAACGATAGTTAGAAGTAAATAAGTGGTAGGTTACGAATAATTCAGATTACGGCCGGAATTCGCGGGATATCGGCCGATTCGCTTGCAGGTCGCTCCCCCGTCGTTCCGGCTGGGCGACAGCTTCCTCCTGCTCGCTCTTCGCGGGCCGCGCCGAAACTCACTCGTCGCGGGCGAACCGCAACAGCGCACCTCCGACGACGCCGGCGGCACCCGCCAGCGCACCGAACCCTGGCTGTCCGCCGTCGTTGGTCGTCGCGTCGCCTCCGCCGGTCGTCGCGTCACCCCCGCCGGTCGTCGTATCGTCTCCGCCGGTCGTTGCGCCGCTTCCGTTCCCCGTCGTCGTGACCGTCGGCCCGGCCGGGTCGTCCTCGCCGACCGACGGCGGGACCGACTGGGCCTCCACCCCGACGTAGTCGTTCGTGCAGGGTACGGTCTTGCTGACGATGAACGGCTGTCCGAGCCTGAGCCGGGGTTTGGTACCGTTCACGTACACCTCGCCCGTGACGTACTGCGGGGTGTCGCTCAGTCGGTCGAGGATCATCGCCCTGTACACGGCGGTGTTCTCCGCCTTCCAGTTCGGGAACGCGCAGTTCGACACCGCTGCCGGCGACGCCTGCTTCTGTTTCCGGTTCGTGATGAGAATGAACTGACCGACGAGGTTGCCGGCGAACGGCTCCAGTCGCGGGACGAGCATCTGTCGGCTCGCCCGATTCCGCGCCTCGTCGGACGTCGTGGTCGTCGTCTCCTGTGCCGCGCTCGCTGCCCCGCTGGCCAGCGTCGCTCCCCCTGCGATGCCAGTGACCGTCGATAGAAACCGACGTCTGGTCTGTCCTTTGGTGTCTGTCATAGTTTCGAGTGCGAGAACCGCCACCCGCCGTGCGGCGAGCGCTGCTTCGCTTCCGGACGTTCCTTGCGCTGGTAGTTCTGAAAATCCTGTGGCCGGGAGAACGGTCGCCGTCGGCGCTAGTGAGAACGTCCGTCCCCGAGACGGCGAAGTCCGCGGTCGGACCGAGGGTTCAAAACGCCGGACGCCCGAGTCACGACCATGTACAGCGTCGTCGGGTGCAACGAGTGTAACAACCTCTGGATCGTCGACGGCCGCCCCGAGACGACCCAGTGTTCGCGCTGCGGGAAGCGCCACCGGTTCGGGAAACTCAAGACGTTCGTCGAGACGGACGACGAGGACCACGCCCGGGAGGTCCGTTCGTCGATGCTCGCCAACCGGCAGGGGCACGGCGAGGCGTTCGCCGAACTCGAATCGTTCGCGGAGATGGAGTCGCAGGTCGAGGACGCCGGAGTAGACGACGCGGAGTTCCTGGAGCGGTCGGGCGTCGACGTTGACGAGGTGGAAACTGCCGCCGAGCGCGACCGCCGGAGCGGTTCGACGAGCAAACGGGAGATCGTCCGCGAGGCGCTCGAGACGCTCGACCGACCGACGGCTGACGAGGTGGTCGCGTACGCCAGCGACCGGGGCATCTCCGGGGAGTACACCGAGCGAGCCCTCGAAAAGATGGTTCGAGGTGGCGAGGTCAGCGAGAGCCGGGGACGCTATCGGCCCCTCTGAGCTACGGCACCGAACCCGTGAGCGCCTTCCAGACCGTGACGACCAGCGTGACGACGGTGAGCAACAGTTTCAGGAACTTCAGTCGCCGGTAGGCGCGGGATTCGGTTATCGGCGCGTCCCGGTCGGGTGTCTTCGTTGCCATGTGGGTCACCATGAGCGGTGCGACGCGGGCTGCCTCGGTGCGGTCGCGGTTCGTTGGGATTCCGAGCCGCGACTTTCACCCGCGTGCACCGTTATCGACGTTCTTCACTCCTCGAAGGTAAATTACTAGAATAGTTTAATTGAATTATGGCGAGTGAACTGTATTCTTACTCTGCTTTCACCTATCAACCAATAGACGTGTGGGGTCGACGTCCCGGGGATAAAACGTGTGTCGACCGCACGTCTCGGTCTTGCCGGTCGACTCACGCCGGTAACGGTAACGATAGCGCCCCGGTGGCGGCCTGCCAGACGGTGAGGGCGAGCGTGACGACCGTCAACAGGAGCTTCAGCAGGCGCAGCCACTGGGCGACGCGAGACTCGTCTACCGGTGTCGTCTCGTCGGTCACCTGAATCGAAGACCTCCGGGGACCAAGAGCCAGCAGCGGCCGTCGGCGCCCCCGTCGCAGACGAGGCGAGCAACGGCATTAAATATCGTCCTTATCCTCTGCGAAAGTAAAAGTGGTGGAGCGGTCAGCGGCCGAGTTCCTCGTGGGCGCTGGAGAGGTGCCGGGAGGCCAGCGCGCCGAGCAGGGAGAGTTCGCCCGCGAGCGCGCCGGTCGCGATGACCTCCGCGAGCGCGTCGGCGTTGCTGCCGGCGGGGTCGCCGCCGCCCCGGAGACCGAGTACGTCGAGCGCCTCCGCCTGCGTCGGGAGTTTCGTCCCGCCGCCGACCGTGCCGACTTCGAGGCTGGCGAGGCTGACGCTGGCGTACAGTTCCTCTTCACGCGCCTCGACGGTCGTGATGGCGTTCGCGCCCTCGACCACCTGCGCCTCGTCCTGGCCGGTCGCGAGGAACGCGGCGGCGACGACGTTGGCGGCCTGCGCGTTGAACCCGAGGCTGCCGGCCTTCGCGCTGCCGACGAGGTTCTTGCGCGTGTTCGCCTCCGCGATGGCCTCCGGCGTCGTGTGGAGGTACTCCTCGACCGTCTCGCGCGGAATCGTCACGTCCGCCGTGACGCTGCGGCCCCGCCCCTCGATGGCGTTGATGGCGGCGGGCTTCTTGTCGGTGCAGAGGTTGCCCGAGAGCGCGACGAGGTCCGCCGGGGTCTCGTCTTCGACCAGCGACGCGGCCTCGCCCGTGGCGATGGTGGCCATGTTCATCCCCATCGCGTCCTTCGTGTCGTAGACGAACCGCAGGAAGACGGAGTCGCCGACGACGTAGGGGTCCACGTCGAGCAGTTCGCCGTGGCTGGTCGTCGACTCGGCGGCGTCGGCGAGTCGGTCGCCGTTCTCGCCGACCCACTCGACGACCTGCTCGGCCTCCGCGATGCCCGCGACGCGGAAGACCGGGGCGCGGGTCATCCCGGTGTCGGTGACGCGCGCGTCCGCGCCCCCCGACCGCTGGACGACCGAACAGCCGCGGTTGACGCTGGCGACGAGCGCGCCCTCCGTGGTGGCGAGCGGGAGGTAGTACTCGCCGTCGGCCTCGCCGCCGCGGACGCCGACCGGACCGGCGACCCCCAGCGGCACCTGCGCCGCGCCGACCATGTTCTCGACGTTGGGGTCGGCGACCTCGGCGTCGAAGGCGTAATCGCCCACGGCGTCGAGGTCGGCGTCGGTCGCCGATTCGAGCAGTCGGCGGCGCGCCGCGGCGGCGGTGTCGTGGTCCGCGTGGTCTTCGAGTTCGTGCAGGCGAAGGTCCCCCGCCCGCACCCGCTCGGCGAGGTCGTCTGCGTCGGTCATACCCGGTGGATTGCGGGTCGACCCCCTAACAGTTGCCGATTCCGGGCGACGCTCGACACGCGGTCGGCGGTGGCCGTCGCTCGTGGCCCCCCGGGCCGCCAGCGACTTGTCGTGGGGTCTGGAATCGTGTAGCATGCAGACGCGACCAGCGACTACCGACGACGTGCCCGACGTCCAGGCGGTCGCACGCGAAACGTGGAAGACGGCGTACGACTTCCTCTCCCGGGAGGAGCGCGAAGCCGCACTCCGGGAACGGTACGCTACCGACCGTCTCGAATCGGCCGTCGCGGACGACGACGGGGAGTTCGTCGTCGCCGTGGACGACTCGGTCGTCGGGTTCGCGCACGCCCGCCCGGTCGACCCGGCGGAGCGCGTCGGCGGTGCGGAACTCCGCGACGTTCAGGTCCGCCCCGAGCGCTGGAACGAGGCCATCGGTCGGTCCCTGCTCGCCGCGACCGAGGACGCGCTCCGCGACCGGGGGTTCACGCAACTCGCGGTCGCCGTCTTCGCCGACAACGAGCGCGCCCGGTCGTTCTTCGAGGCGCGGGGATTCGAACCGGTCGAAGAGCGCGTCGAGGACCTCTTCTCCGGCGGCACGGCACGCCAGTTGCGGTACCACCACGACATGGGGTGACGGGTCCCCCCGGACCGTTCGCGGTCCCCGACCGATGCAGCGCGGCGGTCGAACGTCGCAGTCCGCTAACCGTTCCGCCGAGTTGCACGCAGCGCCGCCCGCTGGCCGGCCATCACCCACTGCGCGAGCGGTGGTCTGGGCAGTCGACACCGTTCAATCGGCCGGTTTCGGAGGCGAACACACAACAGTATCTTTTCAAGCGGTCGCTTCCGAAGTCGGACAAGGGATGTATCTCATCATCGTCGGTGCGGGCGATATCGGCTCGCAGCTCATCGAAATCGCGACCCAGAACAACAACGACGTGGTCGTGATCGAGAAGAACGAGGAGCGCGCCGAACGCGCCTCCCAGGAGTTCGACTGTCTCGTCCTCCACGACGACGCGACGATCATCGACACACTAGAGGACGCTGGCATCGACCGCGCGGACGCGCTCATCAGCACGACCGACCAGGACGCGACGAACATCATGGTCTGTCTGCTTGGGCAGGAGTCGGAGGTCCCCTCGCTCGTCTCGGTCGTCCACAACCCGGAGCACATGAACGTCTTCCGCCAGATCGGCGTGAACGTCATCGAGAACCCCCAGCGGCTCATCGCCGAGTACCTCTATCGCGCGGTGAAACGACCGTCCATCAAGGACTACATGAAAGTCGGCGACCGGGCGGAGGTGTTCGAGATTACGGTCGACTCGTACGCCCCCATCGCGGGTCGCACCCTCGCGGAGGCCGCCGACGAGGGCGTGCTCGAAGAGGGGATGCTCGTCGTCGCCATCGAACGCGACCACGAGGTCATCACCCCGCGCGGGAACACGACCATCGAGAGCGGCGACCTCGTCACCGTCTTCTCGGAACGCGGTGCGACGCCGGAGGTGACGGACGTTTTCGGGCACTACGAGGACCACGATTGACGTAACCCGTCGCAAGCGAATCGCCGGAGTTCCCGAGGAACTGGCGACCGTCCTGCGCGACGCGGAACGATTGTGTTGATGCAGGCGGCGCTGATGACGTTGACCGCGGGCGTTCCAGTGGTGGCGGTCGCTCATCCGGTGGGTCGGCGGCGTCGGCGTCATCGTCCTCACGACCGCCATCCTCGCCGATAATCCGGGGCTACACCATCGGTAAGGGCATCCAGCGGGCATGCTCGCGCGTCTTCATCCCGCCGTCGGCCATCGTGAACGCCCGCATCGGCGACCGCGTGCTCGACCGGAACGAGATGTCCGAGGAGTTGAGCGAAGCCGCCATCGTCAGCCTGCCGTGGCTCGTCCTCCTGCTCGCGGGGGAGGCTCGTCCTCGTCGACGTCACCGGTTCGTCGTTCGGCGATGCCGACGCTGTTCGAAGTGGCCAGCGCCCAGGGTGACGTCGGCCTCTCGACGGATATCGCGGGACCGTCGATATCGCCCGTCGGCGAGGGGAAGATTCCGAGCGTGTGGATTGGCCGTCTGAGATCGTCCCCGTGTTCGTGTTCCTGCGGTCCGCTCTGTTCGGCCTCGAACCCCGACCCCGGTATTTAAATTATCCGGCTGTTGTAGAGCGTTCCGCCCGCATTAACCGTTTTCAGAGCTCCGTAAACGAAATGGGACGCTCTCCTCCGCTGAAACCCCAAAATCGCACGACAACGACGGAATAAACGGTTCGAACGCCCCCCAACAGAGAGGGGTTTTTATACTCCTATCAGCGCAAGGAGAAAGCGAGCAGGTAGTCACCATGGCAACAAAAAATCAGGGGTTCGAGGCGATCACGGAACTGTGCGACAACTGCGGCCGCGAGACTGCACACCAGGTCTCGGTCGAGATACGGACGGAGAGTCAGAAGAAGGAGAACGCCGAGTTCTCGCGCGAACCGTACCGCGTGTCCGAGTGCGAGAGCTGCGGCGAAGAGACGATCCAGCGGATGAACAACGCCTGAACGGGCGAGATATCGAGGTGGTGTGAACGCCGGGGCAGGGCGGAATTCCGGCAGACTGCGGAACGGTGACGGTACAGCGCTGTGTGTTATCCTTTCTCGTTGCGACGTATCAGCAGCGACGCGCCGGGCTAGCGACCGCCTCGTCTGACAACGTACGACGACTGGCAGTCGAATTACTCAATGAAAATCGAAGGCGGTCCCGACGAGTAACTACGCCGTAAACACTTCGCAACCGTCCTCGGTGACGATGACGGAGTGTTCTTTCTGGCTGACCAGCTTCCCCTCGTCCTCCTTGAGGACGGGGTAGCCGTGGACGATGCTCGACGTCTTCAGCCGGCGCAGCGCCATCTCCGGTCGGGAGACGTCGAGCCAGCGCGTGGCGAAGGGGAGGGTGCGGAACTCGTCGGTTATCTGGTCGAGCGCCTGCCGGGCCTGCCGGTTCCGGACCGACCCCTCCCGTTCGAGTGCGAAGATCTCCTCGTCGGCTCCCTCCGTCACCTTCCCGGTGCCGTCGGTGGCGAACGGCTCGATAGCGACCACGTCGCCGACCTGGAGTTCGACGCCCTGCTCGACGGCGCGGTTGGGGATGTTCGGGTCGGTGTGTTGCTCGTAGTGGTCGAGGCCGTGCCCGGAGAGGTTGACGACCGGATTGAAGCCGTACCCCTGGATGACCTCCTCTATCTCCGCGCCGACCTCGCCCGTCTCGACGCCCGCTTCGACGACGTCGAGCGCGGCGTCGAGCGCTTCCGCGCTGGCCTCGGCGAGTTCGTCGTGACCCGAGAGGTCGACCGTGATTGCGGTGTCGGCTATCCAGCCGTCGACGTGCACGCCGAGGTCGAGGTTCACCATCTCCTCGCCGAACGTCTCCTCGTCGTCGAGGCTCGGCGTCGCGTGGGCGGCCTCCTCGTCGACGCTGATGTTCACCGGGAACGCGGGCTTCCCGCCGAGTTCGCGAATGCGGTCTTCGGCGTACTCGGCGACGTCGAGGTGGCTCGCGCCGACCTCGACGCGGTCGGCGGCCTCCTCGCGCACCTGGGCGAGGATCTCGCCCGCCTCGCGGTGCTTCTCGTACTTCTCGGCCGAGAGGTCGACCTCCTGCTCGCTCATGCCCCGTAGTTTGGCCGAACGGGAGAAAGGGTTTGCGTTCCCCGCTTCGCCGCTCGCCCGGACCGGTCAGTCGTCCGCGACCGCGGTCTGCATCGCGTCGCTGTTGAACGCAGCGCCCGCGCCGCCGTCGCGGTCGAGGACGATGACGCCGGCCGACGACCCCGTCAACTCTGCGAACTCCTCGACGGCGCGGTCGGCGGCGGCCTGCGCCGCCATACCGGATTCGAGGTGGCGGACCGCCCGCCGGGTGAGCGTCGTCTTCGCGATGTCCTCGCCCGCGCCGGTGGCGCTGGCCGCGCCGGCCGGAGCGGCGTAGAACCCCGACCCTATCTGGGGGACGTCGCCGACCCGTCCCGCGAGCGCCAGCCACCGGCCACCCGTCGAGGTGGCGGCCGCGAACGCCTCGCCGTCGTACGCGACCGCCCCCACGGTGTCGTGGTCTCGCGGGGCGTCCCCGCTCGACTCGTCCGCGGCGCTCTGCGCCGCGCTGCCCCCGAACTTCTCGCGAAGCCAATCGAGGTGTTCGGTCGGCGTGCCCGTCGGCGCGTCGAGGTCGCCCCAGCGTTCGCGCTTGTCCTCGGACAGGAGGTCGACGCCGGTCTCGACGCCGAAGTCGGCGGCGAGGTCGACCGCGTGCTCGCCGGAGACGAGGACGTGGGGCGTCTCCTCCATCACGACGCGGGCGGCGCTCACGGCGTGTTCGACGCCCGGCATCGAGCAGGTCGCGCCGGCCTCGCGGTCGCTGGTCATGACGCCGGCGTCGGTCCGGACCTCGCCGTCGCTCTGGACCGCGCCGCCGACGCCCGCGTTGAACCGGGGGGAGGATTCCAGGACGCGAACCGCCGCCTCGACCGCGTCGACCACCGACTCCCGGCCCGCCCCGGCCGCCGCCGCGTCGTCGAGCACCGCCTGTCTCGGTTCCGGTTCGTCCGGTTCGCCGCCCGCACCGCCGTGGACGATGACTCTCATGCGAGGTGGTGCCCGCCGAGGGGTCTTAACTCCACGTCAATCGACGCACGGGACGTCGTCGCGTCACCGACCGTCGTGGACGACCTCGCCGTCGACGACCGTCAGCGCCACGTCGACGTCCGCGACGTCCTCTTCGTGCTCCCAGGGCGACCGTTCGAGCGCGACGAGGTCGGCCACCTTGCCGGCTTCGACGGTGCCCATCCGGTCCTCGTCGAACCCCGCGTACGCCGCGCCCAGGGTGTACGCCCGGAGCGCTTCGGTGACGGAGAGACGCTGTGCCTCCGCGGGCGCGTTGACCGCGTGGTGGACGCCGAGCAGGGGGTCAATCGGCATGCAGTCGCTACCGAAGGCGAGACGAGCACCGGCGTCGAGGAGGTCCCGGAAGCGGTTCGTCCGGCGACGGCGGTCGGTGCCGAGGCGCTCGTCGTAGAGGCCGTCCTCCCCCGCCCACTTGAGGAAGTTCGGCTGGACGGAGGCGACGATACCCGACTCGGCGAACCGCTCGACGTGCTCGTCGGTCGCGAGTTCGACGTGCTCGACGCGGTGACGGGCCGTCCCGGGGTCGTCGGCGTCCTCGTAGACGGAGAGCACCGCGTCGATGGCCTCGTCGCCGATGGCGTGGGCGGTCACCTGGAAGCCGGCGTCGTCGGCGCGCCGGACGAACGACTCCAACTCGTCGGGCGCGACGACCCACTGGCCCGTCTCGTCGTCCGCGTCCGCGTAGGGTTCGGAGAGCTTCGCCGTCCGCCCGCCGAAGCTCCCGTCCGTGAACGTCTTCACGCCCCCCATGCGGACGAACTCGCTGCCGTGGTTCGTCCGGAGGCCGAGTTCCTCCAGGGCGTCGAGGTGGTCGCTCCAGTAGTTCAGGCGCACCCGGAGCGCCAGGTCGCCGTCGAGTTCCAGTTGCCGGTACACCTCCGGAGCGCGCGAGCGCCGGACCATGTCGTGGACGCCCGTCACGCCCTTCCGGTGGGCGTCGCGCTGGGCGGCCAGCAGGAGCTCCCGCATCTCGTCTTCGTCCGGTTCGACGGCCTCGTAGACGGCGTCGACGGCGTCCTCGACGAGCACGCCGGTCGGCTCGCCGCCCTCCGTCTTCACGTCCGCCGGTGGCATCGCGTCCCCGAGGCGGTCCAGCGCCACGCCGTTCGCCGCGGCGGTGTGCATGTCCTCGCGGAACGCGACGACGGGTCGGCTCTCGCTCACGGCGTCGAGGTCGTCTCGCGTGAGGTATCGGCTCTCCTGCCACGTGCTCTCGTCGAAGCCGTAGCCCAGTATCCACTCGCGGTCGTCGTCGGCGTTCGCCGCCAGCAGGTCGACGCAGTCGGCCGGCGAGTCCGCCGCCGAGAGGTCGGCGTGGACGAGGTAGTTCCCGACCATCTGGAGGTGGGTGTGGGCGTCGACGAACCCCGGCAGGAGCACGCGCCCGCCGAGGTCGACGACGTCCGTCTCCGCTCCCTCCAGGAAGTCGACTTCGTACGCCGAATCGACGCGGACGACGTCCCCGTCCCGAATCGCGACCGCCTCCGCGGTCTCGTCGGGGTCCGCGAGGGTGTGGACCTCCGCGTTCGTCAGAATGCGGTCCGCAGGTGCCGTCATGGTTCGGCAGTGTCGGTCGACTGCGATAACTGTTCGGGGTCCGGGGAGCGAGGTGGCCGGTCGCGTCGCTCTCCTCTCGGTCACGCCGCCTCGACGACGTACCCGCCCTCGACGTGCACCTCGAAGGAGTCGCCGGGCGACTCGGGCGCGGTGACGGCCACCGGCACGTCCCGGACGTACCGGCCGTCGTCCGCGTGCTCGTCGCTCAGTTCGAACGTGTAGCGCTCGTCCTGCACGTCGAGCCAGCCCGTACCCGTCTCGGTTCCGGCCACCGTCGCGGTCGCCTCGACCTCCCCGCCGGGCGAGACCGACCCCCGGACGGCGAACGACTCCAGCGAGAGCTCAGCCCCGGCCAGCGAGACGGTGACCGTCGCGTCCAGCGTCTCGCGGTACGTCGGCGTCCCGCCTCCACCATCACCGTCTCCTCCATCGCCGCCATCTCCGCCCCCGCCGTCTCCACCGCCCGGCTCCTCCGTCAGGAGTTCGACGCCGAGTTCCGACTCGACGTTGCCCATCTTGTTCAGTATCGTCTGGCGCCTGGACCCCGCGAACAGGAGGCCGACGAGTTCGCCGCTTCCGTCGTGGAAGACGGGGGACCCGCTGTCGCCGCCCTTCGACATCTGGCCGGCGATGAGCTGGTCGCGCAGCGTCAGCGTCCCGGCCTCGCCGAAGTTCACGCGCACGCTCGCGCCCACCGCCGACACCGTCGCGCTCGTGACGCCCGTCGTCCGCCCCGTCTTCGTCACCGTCTCGCCCTTCAGCGAGCGGTAGTCCTCGCGCCGGACGGCGGTCGGCCACGAGTCGTCGACCTCGTGGTACTCCGGGGATTCGCGCTCGGGGGTCGCCGAACGGGCGGCCACGTCGACCGTCGAGCCGTCGTCGACGGGGACGTACCCCCGTAGTTCGCCCGTCTCGTCGTCGGGGAGGCTCCCGCCGTCGCGCGGCGAGGGCTGGACGATGGGCTCGCCGAACGCCCCCTCGTTCACACGGGCGTACACGTGGTTGTTCGACAGGCGGACGAGGTCGCCCTCCGCGGCGTCGTCGCTCCACTTCCCCGACGACGTGTCGGTGACGCGGGCGGGGTACGGCCCCGCGGTCGCCGCGGTGGACTTCGCGTTGATCTCGCTGACGCCCGCGACGACCGGGCGGTGGCGGTCCTTGCGGTCCTTCTCGGCGTCGGGAATCTGGCCGGTCAGCGAGAGCGCGTCGTACCCCTCCCGCTCCTCGTCGAAGCCCGCGTCCTCCACCTCGACGGTGGCGTCGCTGACGAGTTTCTTCACGTTGTCCTCGTCGGCCAGTTCGCTGTCGGGGAGCTTCTGGGAGACGTAGACCGTCACGGTGTTCGTCTCCTCGTCGTACTCGACGCCGATGACGTTCTTGCGGTCGAGCAAGTGTTCGAAATCCTCAGTGTGGGTCATAATTTTCAGATCGCTAGATTCGATACAAAGGCGTGCGTGATAATAGCATTGACGGCCCGGGTAGCGCCCGCGGACCGTCACGGCGGTGCTACCGGACGGCGACCTGACGGACCGGCGACGCTTCGCCGACCGGCGGGTCGCGCTCTCCGCTCGTCCGACGGACCGACGACCGGTCGCACCGGCCGAAAGCGGGAGTTCATCGCCGTCAGACGCGGTTCTGCGATTCGCGCGCGTCGAGGGCACCTGTAAACCGTTAAGTGCGACGCGACGCGACCTCACGGTGGCATGAGCGACCTCCCCGACGAGTTCAAGTGCACGATAACCAACTGGGACTACATCTACGGTCTCTGCCGCGGCGTGAGCGACCAGGTCAAGGAGTCGGAGTTCGACCCCGACGTGGTCGTGGCGCTCGCGCGCGGCGGCTGGTTCGCGGGGCGCTGTATCTGTGACTTCCTCGGAATGAACGACCTGACGAGCCTGAAGATGGAACACTACGTCGGGACGGCCCAGAAGACGGGCGAGCCCGAGGTACGCTACCCGATGCCGGAAGGCAGCGTCGAGGGCAAGGACGTGCTCATCATCGACGACATCGCCGACACCGGCGGGTCCATCGAGCACGCCTACGAGTACGTCACCGACCGCGACGCCGGGGAGGTCCGCACCGCGACCCTCCAGTTGCTCCAGACGAGCGAGTTCGAACCCGACTACATCGGCGAGCGCCTGGAGGAGTGGGCCTGGATCGTCTACCCCTGGAACTTCATCGAGGACATGATAGACATCATCAGCGGCGTGATGGACAAGGCCGACGCCGACGTGTTCACCGCGGAGGACGTGCGTCACTACCTCAACGAGTACCACGAGGTCGAGCGCATCCAGATGGAGATAGCGCAACCCGACCGCCTCGACGAGGTGCTCGACGAGATGGTGCGGCGGGACGTCCTCGCCGAGTCGGACGACGGCTGGCGGCTGGTCGAGAACGCGACCGGCGTCCAGGCGTAGATGGACGCCATCGACGCCCTCGCCGCGGCGTTCGCGCTGAAGGACGAGCGCCGCACCGGCTGGCAACTCCGGGGGGTCGACGACCCCGAGTCCGTCGCCGGTCACGCGTGGGGCGTCGCGTTGCTCTGTCTCCAGTACGCCGACGAGGCGGGCGTGGACGAGGACCGCGCGCTCCGTCTCGCCGTCGTCCACGACCTCGCGGAGGCCGAGACCGGGGACGTGGCGACGCGCGCCGACGCCGACGACCAGCGGGTCGACGGCGAGGAGAAGGTCCGCCGCGAGCGCGCCGCGATGGACGACCTCGCCGCGCCGCTCTCCGACGACGTCCGCGCGCTCTGGGAGGAGTACGAGGCCCGCGAGACGCCGGCGGCGCGGTTCGTCAAGGACATGGACCTGATAGACATGTGCCTGCAGGCGCTCGTCTACGAGCGGGCGGACCGGTACGCGGGCGACGACGGCGAGCAGTTCGACGAGTACGACGACCTGGACGAGTTCTTCGCCACCGCGGAGCCGCGACTGCGGACCGACGTCGGCGAGCGACTGTTCGCGGCGATCCGGGCGCGCTACGAGGACGCGAAGTAAACCGTTTAGTAGCCCCCCTCGTCATCTGAGAACGTGATTGGATTCATCGGCGGTAGCGGTATCTACGAGGCGCTCCCCCTGGAGAACACCCGCGAGGAGGACGTGACGACGCCGTACGGCGACCCGAGCGCGCCCGTGACGGTCGGCGAGTTCGCCGGCGAGGAGATCGCGTTCGTTCCGCGCCACGGCCGCGACCACCAGTACTCGCCGACGGAGGTGCCGTACCGCGCGAACATATACGCGCTCAAGAAACTGGGCGTCGAGCGCGTCATCGCCAGCAACGCGGTCGGGAGCCTCCAGGAGGAGTACCCGCCGCAGACGCTCGTCGTCCCGGACCAGTTCTTCGACCGGACGCGCCACCGACCGTTCACCTTCTTCGGTGACGGCGTCGTCGTCCACCAGGAGATAGCGGAGCCGTACTGTCCGCACGTGAACGAACACCTCGCCGACGCGGCCGAGGCGGCGACCGACGCCGACTGCCACCTCGGCGGCACCTACGTCTGCATCGAGGGACCGCAGTACTCCACGAAAGCCGAGTCGGAGTGGTTCCGCGAGCAGGGCTGGGACGTCATCGGCATGACCACCGTGCCGGAGGCGAAACTCGCCCGCGAGGCCGAGATGTGCTACTCCACGATAACGGGTGTCACCGACTGGGGCGTCTGGAAGGGAGCGGAGGACGACCGCCTCGGCGAGGTGCTGAAGAACGCCGCCGCCAACGAGGAGGCCATCAAGGAACTCGTCGAACACGCCATCCGGACGATGCCCGACGAGCGCGACTGCGACTGCGCCACCGCGCTGGAGGGGACCGTCAACACGCCCGCCGACGCCATCCCCGAGGAGACCCGCGAGCGCGTCGACCTGCTCGTCGGAGAGTACATCGACGACTGACCGGGGTTCGCCACCTCTCGACGCGTCGAGCGCTCCCGCCGGCGAGAGTGAAAACGTAAAGCACCGCCGCCCCGATTCGCCGACATGGACCAGGTCTTCGCGCCGTGGCGCATCGAGTGGGTGGAACGCGACGACGACGAGGGTATCGAGGGATGCGTCTTCTGCGACCTCCCCGAGCGCGACGACGACCGCGGGAACCTCGTCGTCGCGCGCAACGACCGCGCCGTCGTCCTGCTGAACAACTACCCGTACAACCCGGGCCACGCCATGGTCGTCCCCCACCAGCACACGGGCGACTACCGGGAACTCGACGACGAGACGCTGCTGGGCCACGCGCGACTCAAGCAGCGCACCCTCGACGCGCTGGAGCGCGCGCTCGCGCCCGACGGGTTCAACGCCGGCCTGAACCTCGGCCAGGGCAGCGGCGGGTCCATCGACGACCACCTCCACACCCACGTCGTCCCGCGCTGGGAGGGTGACACCAACTTCATGCCCGTCGTCGGGGACACGAAGGTCATCGTCGAGGCGCTCGACGACACCTACGACCGCGTCCACGACGCGTTCGCCGACCAGGACGGTGCGACGGTCACCGAGTCCGGCGCGGTCCGGTTCTAGCGGTCGCAGGCGACCCCGCGGTCACGGTCGCCGCTCGCCGCGGAACGATACGTCCTTCTTTCCAGAGACGTAACGTGGGCCACGATGAGCAAGTTCGGTGCGGTCCGGCGCGCGGGGGTCGTCGTCCTCGCCGTCAACCTGCTGCTGGCCGCCGCCAAGGGGGCCGTCTGGCTCCAGACCGGGAGCCTCGCCGTCGGCTCCGAGGCGGTCAACAGCCTCGCCGACTCGGTGTACAGCGTCGTCGTGCTGGCGGGACTGTACCTGACCACTCAGCCCCCGGACTTCGAACACCCCCACGGCCACGAGCGCATCGAGCCGTTCGTCTCGCTGTTCGTCGCCCTCGGCGTGTTCGCTGCGGGCGGTCTCGTGCTGTGGCGCTCGACCACCTCGATACTGACGGAGTCGATAACGGTCACGACGGGACCGCTCGCGGTCGGCGTGCTCGTCGGGACCGCGGTCGTCAAGTACCTGCTCTACCGCTACTGCCTGTACGTCGGCGAGGAGACGCACTCGCCGGCGCTCGTTGCGACGGGGCTGGACAACCGCAACGACATCCTCACCGCTGGCGCGGCGCTCGTCGGCGTGGTCGGCGCGCGACTCGGCGCGCCCGTCCTCGACCCCGTCGCGGCCGGCGTCGTCTCGCTCGGCATCCTCTACACCGGCTGGGAGATCGTCCAGGACAACGTCGACTACCTCGTCGGGAGCGCCCCGCCCGAGGACCTGCGCGCCGAGATAGTCGAACGGGCGCTCGCCCACCCGGAGGTCCGGGGCGTCCACGACGTGGTCGCCCACTACGTCGGCCCCGAGATAGACGTGAGCATGCACGTCGAGGTCGAAGGCGACCGCACCCTCCGGGAGGCCCACGACATCGAGACGGACGTGGTCGAGGACGTGAGGCAGTTACCGCAGGTCGACGACGTGTTCGTTCACGTCGACCCCAAGGAACTCGGCGAGTGGAAGGACGCGGACGACGCGCATCTCTCGGACTCGGTCGTCGACGAGCGGTGAGGGCGGGCGCCGGGAGCGTCCCGCCGAACGGACCGAGACGCTCCGGCCGGGTTCAGACGTGCTCGTCGAGGAAGTCCGCGATGGAGGTGTACGCCTCGATGCGGTTCTCCAGTTTCGTGAACCCGTGGCCCTCGTCGGGGAAGATGAGTTTCTCGACGGGGACGCCCTGTTCGGCGGCCTCGTCGGCTATCTGTTCCGCCTCGCCGACCGGTACGCGGGGGTCGTTCTCGCCGTGGAGGACGTACAGCGGTGCCTCGATGTTCCGGATGTTGTTGATGGGGCTGACCGACTCGAGGAATTCCCTGTCGTCCTCCAGGGACCCGTACTCGGCCTCGCGCAACTCGCGTCGCCAGTCGCCGGTGTTCTCCAGGAACGTGACGAAGTTGGCGATGCCGACGACGTCGACGCCGGCCGCCCACAGGTCGGGATACTCGGTGAGCGCCGCGAGCACCATGAAGCCGCCGTAGGAGCCGCCCATGGCGACGATGCGGTCGGGGTCGACCGCGGGGTGGTCGTGGAGCCACTCCACGCCGGCCTCGACGTCGGCGACCGAGTCCATCCGCTTCTCCACGTCGTCCAGGTGCGTGTACTCCCGGCCGTAGCCGGAGGACCCGCGGACGTTCGGCTCGAAGTAGGCGTACCCGCGATTGAGGAAGTACTGCTTGACGGCGTGGAACGAGGGGCGACGCTGGGACTCCGGTCCGCCGTGGATATCGACGACGACGGGCGTCTCGCCGTCCGCGGCGTCGTCGGGCACGGAGAAGAACGCGGGAATCTCGCGGCCGTCGAACGTCTCGTAGTGGACGAGCTGCGGCCGGACGAACGTCTCCGACAGGATGCCGGCGGTCGAGGCGTCGGTCCAGCGCTCGGCGTCGCCGGTCTCGGTCTCGACGACGTAGACGTTCGTGTTGTTCGTGCTCCCCGTGACCGTGATGGCGAACCGTTCGGCGTCCGGACCGAAGCTGACGCCGCCCGCGACGCCCCGCGGCAGGTTCGGCGTCGGGAACTCCCGGAGTGACCGCTCGCTGGTGAGTTCGCCGACCGTGAGGTCGGTGTACCCGTCCACGTTGCGCGAGTAGACGAGCCGACCGGTGTCCTCGTCGAGCGCGACGCCGTCGACGTTCCAGCCGCCGCCCTCCTCGACGACCGCTATCTCGGTCGCGTCGAGGTCGAGGCGGGCGAGGTACATCGTGTCGGCGCCCTCGTCGGTGACGAGGTAGAGCGCGTCGCCGTCCGGCCCCCACTCCACGCTCTGGTATCGCACGTCGCCCTCGTGGGGCGTGACGTGGTCGAGGTCGCCCGAGTCGAGGTCGAGGACGTAGAGGTCCTGGTCGAAACTGGAGTGGGCTTCGCTGACGACGAGGCGGTCGTCGTCGGGACTCCAGCCGGCGACGGTGAGCCAGCCGTCGCCCTCGTACACCATCTCGGCGTCGTCGCCCCGGGCGTCGCGGTCCTGGACGTACACGTCGAACACCGCTTCGTCGCGACGGTTGGAGGTGAAGGCGAACCGCGAACCGTCGGAGTTCCAGCCGCCCCAGCGGTGTTTCGCGTCGGGCATGTCCGTCAGGGGTTCGATGGTCTCTCCGTTCCCGTCGAGCCGGAAGAGCTGGGCGCGCTCGTTGCCGCCCTCGTCCATGCCGAAGACGAGTTCGTCGCGCTCGGGCGACCACGAGACGAAGGTCACCCGTTCCTCGTAGAAGGTGAGCTGTTCGGGCCACGACCGCGGTTCGTCGAGCAGCCACGCCTGCGGGACGCCGGTCGCGTCGAGCAGGAACGCCAGCCGGTCGCCGTCGGGGCCGAACGAAGCGCCGTGAGCACTTCGGACGTTCAGGTATCGTTCGAGGTCGTAGTCGGTCATCGGGCGCTTCTTGCGATGGGACGCTCAAATCCCTTCGGGCTCCGGTAACGTGTCACTCGCCCGGGAAACTGATACGATAAGTAGAATTATATCTAATTATACTTAAAGGACGGATTTGATAACCAACAGGCTTTGGAGGACCGATAGATTGAATTGAACCAGGTACAGGCATATACTATGGATGTGACATCTTCGGATACGAACAATGGCGGTGAGCTGATACAGGAGTTCACGTACGACGCCGACCGGACGGACGGACTCGTCGTCGGCATAAGCAAAGCGGTCGCGGAGGTGACCGACACGCCGCTGGAGGAACTCCCACCGCTGCAGGAGACGGTCGACTGCGACGCGCTGGAGAGCCTCTTCGAATCGTTCTCGGTCGGTCACGACATCGCACAGGTCCAGTTCCCGCTGAACGGATGTACGGTCCGCATCGACACGACGGGAACGATACAGGTGTATCACAGCAAGGACCAGCTCGCGCCCGACGGATCCGGGTGTTAGAAGTGTGCCGGAAGAACTGATATCGCTGGACGAGTTCGAAAAACGACTGAGCGACCTCGTCGCGACGAGCGCCCGAAACGGCATCGACTTCGACCGCTCGTGGACGGTCCGCCCGTCCGAGGACGGGGTCCCCGACGTGATGGTCGAGATAACGTACCTCGACGACGTCGACGGTCGCGGGAATCCGGCTGCGCCGGAAGACGTCCGCGACGAGCGAATCTGACCCCGGCGCCTCCCCTGCGAGGCTCTTCTATCGACTCTCCCCGGGCCGGTTCGGTACCCGGCGACGCCGACGGTCGCCGCGCTCCGAGGCGGGTCTCCCGGAAACGTCGCGTTTCGAGCGACGGCGCCGTCGTTATCGGACGCGTAACTGGTCGGCCGACGGCGTTCCCCGTCCGGGCCGGCGAACGGCGCGTGGCGAACTCGCCGTCGAACGTGCGAGCGGCGGAGACCGAAGACCGGCGTCTGACCGGCGCGAGCGTGCGCGAGCATCGACGATGGTCGGGTCGACGGATGGCCCGTGGACGGGTTCGCGGCCTCACGGCGTACGGTCCGCAACTTCTACGCCGGTCGGTCCCGCCGCGATGGCGGCGCGACAACGGGCGATTGAATCGGCGACGACGGAACTGGAATCGCCGATACCATTCTGACGTTTGACGAAGGGTTCAATACTACTTTGTCGAAAACCGGATCGTTCAGCGGTCTGGACATCGACGGATACGGGTTGAACGGAGTCATCGCTTTATCCGGACGTTCGGCGTCACGACAGAACTGGGTGGGAGGAATGTCGACGACACGCTCAGAACCAACAGGGACCAGTTCCCACGATTTCTCGAAAGACGAGGTGTACGATGCGGTAAAAAATCTGCGACGCCGATACGTCTTGTATCATCTCAACGAACGCGGTCGCCCGGTCGAACTCGGTGAACTCGCCGAGCAGGTCGCCGCCTGGGAGAACAACATCGCCGTCGAGGACGTCTCGCCGGAACAGCGCAAGTCGGTGTACAGTGCACTGTATCAGACACATCTGCCGAAACTCGAGGAAATCGGCATCGTCTCCTACGACCGTCACTCGAAGGAGGTCTCGTTCACCGACAGCGCGCAGGACTTCGAACTCTACCTCGCGAACGACTCCGGGACGACGCTCCCCTGGCATCGCTTCTATCTCCTGCTGTCGGGGCTGGGCGGAATGCTCGTCGCCGCCACGTGGATCGGCGTCGTCACGGTCTCGTCTCTCGCCGTTACCACCGTCCTTCTCGGCCTGTTCGCGACCACCGCCCTGGCACACGTCTACGACCGCTACTGCTGGCAGCGGCGCTTCCGGGGGACGACCCCCGACTTCGCGCTGGAGTTCGGCGACCGACGCTGGTTTCGATGACTCCCCCGACCGGGGACCGCTGAACGACGTTCGCTTCTCGACCACCGGTCCGGGCCACTCGGTACCACTGTCGTCGCCGCGTGACCGGGGAGTATACACGCACCTGCACATGGAAAGGCATTAATCCGCTCTGTCTGTACAGGAGAGTGAATGAGCCTGTCCGACTCGGATCGAGAACTGGTCGTCGCGGAACTGGGCCGCGATCCGACCCGGGCCGAGGAGGCCCTCTTCGAGAACCTCTGGAGCGAACACTGCGCGTACCGCTCCTCCCAGCCCCTGCTGACCGCGTTCGACGGGGACGGCGAGCAGGTCGTCGTCGGTCCCGGCGACGACGCGGCGGTCGTCGCGCTGCCGAGCGACGCCGGCGAGACGGAGACGTGGATAACGATGGGCATCGAGAGCCACAACCACCCCTCGTTCGTGGACCCCTACGACGGCGCGGCGACGGGCGTCGGCGGCATCGTCCGCGACACGCTGTCGATGGGAGCGTACCCCATCGCGCTCGCGGACTGCCTCTACTTCGGCGACTTCGACCGGGAGCACTCCCGCTACCTGCTGGACGGCGTCGTCGAGGGCATCAGCGACTACGGTAACTCCATCGGGGTCCCCACCGTCGGCGGGAGCACGCAGTTCCACGCCGACTACGAGGGCAACCCGCTCGTCAACGTCGCCTGCGTCGGTCTGCTCGACGCCGACCGCCTCGTCACCGCGGACGCGAAGGAGGTCGGAAACGAACTCGTCCTCGTCGGTAACGCGACCGGTCGGGACGGACTCGGCGGCGCGAGCTTCGCCAGCGAGGACCTAGACGAGGACGCCGAGACCGAAGACCGCCCCGCGGTCCAGGTCGGCGATCCCTACACGGAGAAGCTCCTCGTCGAGGCGAACGAGGAACTCGTCGACGGCGACCTCGTCGAGGCGGCCCGCGACCTCGGCGCGGCCGGCCTCGGCGGCGCGTCGAGCGAGATGGTGGCCAAGGGCGGTCTCGGGGCCGAGATTCGCCTGGAGGCGGTCCACCAGCGCGAGCCGAACATGAACGCCCTGGAGATACTGCTTGCGGAGTCGCAGGAACGGATGTGCTACGAGGTCCGCCCCGAGAACGTCGACGCCGTGCGCGCGGTCGCGGAGAAGTACGACCTCGGCTGTTCGGTCATCGGCGAGGTGACCGAGGGGAACTACGTGTGCACGTTCGAGGGCGAGACGGTCGTCGACGCTCCCGCCGAGTTCCTCGGCGACGGCGCGCCGACGAACGACCTGCCCGCCGAGACCCCCGAGAAACAGGAGCACGACCTGCCCGACGCCGACCTGGACGCGGCGTTCGAGGCCGTCGTCGGGTCGCCCAACTGCGCGAGCAAGCGCTGGGTGTACCGCCAGTACGACCACGAGGTCGGCACCCGGACCGCGACGCCGCCGGGCGACGACGCGGCCGTGATGGCCATCCGAGAGGCGAGCGCTGCGAGGTACGAGCGAAAGGAGGGCCTCGACGATGCGAGCGGTGACGACGGGGAGACGGGAATCGGCCTCGCCGTCTCGGCGGGCGCGAACCCCAACTGGACCGACGTCGCCCCCTACGAGGGTGCGAGGGCGGTCGCGCTGGAGAACGCGACGAACCTCGCGGCGAAGGGTGCGAGCCCGCTCGCGGCGGTCGACTGCCTGAACGGCGGGAACCCGGAGAAACCGGACGTGTACGGCGGCTTCTCCGCCGTCGTCGACGGCCTCGCCGACGCGTGTTCGGCACTCGACGTGCCGGTCGTCGGCGGCAACGTCTCGCTGTACAACGACTCGCCGTCCGGCCCCATCCCGCCGACGCCGACGCTGGCGATGACCGGAACGAAACCGGGGTACGACGCACCGCCGAGCGCGCTCGCGGGCGAGGGCGACCTCCTGCTCGTCGGGGGCCCCGCCGCGAGCGCGCTCGGCGGGTCGGAGTTCCTCGCGCAGGTCGGCGGTAGCGACCGCTTCCCGGAACTGCCCGCGAACCCCGCCGCCGTGGTGGACGCGCTCCGCGAGGTGGCCGACGGTGACGGCACGCTCGCGGTCCACGACGTGAGCGACGGCGGCCTCGCGGTGACGCTGGCCGAGATGGTCACCGCCGAGGCCGGTGCGTCCGTCGAACTCGACGCGGACGACGCCGGTCCCGCGGAACTGCTGTTCGGCGAACTGCCGGGCCGCGCCGTCGTCGAGACGACCGCCCCCGAGGCGGTCCGGGACGCCTTCGACGGCGTCGCACCCGTGACGGCGCTCGGCAGCGCCGACGACTCCGGCGCGCTCGACCTGTCGGTCGGTGCGGCGTCGCTGCGCCGCTCTGCCGACGAGATAGCCGACCTGCGGGACGTGCTGGCGCGCGAACTCGACTGAGGACGTTCTTCCCCTGTCGTCGCGGCGGTGACGACGGGCGACGTCGCGTCGGCCGACCGGTCTCGACCGTCTTTCGAACTGCTCCTGACCGGCAAGTACGCCTAAGGGCCTGAACTCGTCACGTGAAACCGATGAACGTGGAACGAGAGTGGTGGAAAGAAGCCACGGTGTATCAGATCTATCCCCGGAGCTTTCGCGACTCGGACGGCGACGGCGTCGGCGACATCCCCGGCGTCACCGAGAAGGCCGACTACCTGGACGAACTCGGCGTCGACGTCGTCTGGCTCAACCCGGTGTACGAGTCCCCGAACGCCGACAACGGCTACGACATCAGCGATTATCGGTCGATAATGGACGAGTTCGGGACGATGGACGACTGGGAGCGGTTGCTCGCCGCGCTGCACGACCGCGACATCCGACTCATCATGGACCTCGTGGTCAACCACACCTCCGACGAACACGAGTGGTTCCGGAAGTCCCGCGAGTCGAAGGACGGCGACTACCGCGACTACTACATCTGGCGGGAGGGCGAGGACGGCGGGCCGCCGAACAACTGGGAGGGAGCGTTCGGCGGGTCCGCGTGGACCTACGACGAGCGGACGGGCGAGTACTACCTCCACCTCTTCGACGAGAAGCAGCCGGACCTCAACTGGGACAACCCCGAGGTGCGCCAGCGCGTCTACGACATGATGGAGTGGTGGCTGGAGAAGGGCATCGACGGCTTCCGGATGGACGTCATCGACCTCGTATCGAAGGCCGAGGGACTGCCGGACGGCGACCCCGACTCGGGGTGGGTCGGCAACGAACACTTCATGGGCGGACCACGCGTCCACGACTACATCCGGGAGATGTACGAGGAGGTGCTCCAGGACCGCGACGTGATGACGGTCGGCGAGATGCCGGGCGCGACCGTCGACGAGGCGAAGCAGTACCTCGGCCCGGACGGCGACGGGCTGAACATGATATTCCACTTCGAGCACGTCACGCTCGACTACGGCGAGGACGGGAGTCGCTGGACGATGGGCGAGTGGTCGCTGCCGGAGTTCAAGCGCGTGTTCACGAAGTGGCAGACGGAACTGGAGGGCGAGGGGTGGAACAGCGCCTACCTCGGCAACCACGACTGGCCGCGGATGGTGTCGCGGTTCGGCGACGACGGCGTCTACCGCATCGAGTCGGCGAAGATGCTCGCGACGATGCTCTTCACCCTCCGAGGGACGACGTACGTCTACCAGGGCGACGAGATCGGCATGACGAACTACCCCTTCGAGAGCGTCGAGGAGGTCAGGGACGTGAGCGCGCGAAACTTCGTCGAGCGCAAACGGAGCGAGGGCTACGACTTCGACGACGTCAAGGACGTCGTCCGCCACCGGAGCCGGGACAACGCCCGGACGCCGATGCAGTGGAGCGACGAGCAGTACGCCGGCTTCACCGACGGCGAGCCGTGGATTCCCGTCAACCCGGACCACGAGACGGTCAACGTCGACGAGGCGATGGACAACGAGGAGTCCGTCTGGCACTACTACCGGACCCTGATAGACCTGCGCCACGAGAACGACGTGCTCGTCTACGGCGAGTACGACCTGCTGCTCGAGGAGGACCCCGACGTCTACGCCTACCTGCGCACCCTCGACGACGAACGGGCGCTCGTCGTCCTCAACTTCACGGAGAGCACGCCGACGTTCACGCTCCCGGTGGACGTGACCTACGACGAGGCGGAACTGATGGTCGGGAACTACGCCGTGGCGGGCCACGACCCCCGTTCCTTCGAGCTACGCCCCTACGAGGCGCGGGTCTACCGGCTGACGTGACCCGTCGACGATATCCCAACCGATAGGTGTCTCGGGCCCCGACTCCATCGTCGTGAACTACCTCGCGTGGGCGGTCGTGGCGCTCGTCGGCTACTCCATCTTCACGCCGCTGGCGAGCCTCGCGACCAACGAGATTCCGAGCACCGTCGTCGCACTCGTCGCGAACAGCATGCTCGCGCTGTCGGCCGCGGCCGTCATCGTCTACCGCGACCAACCGGTCGCGGCGTACCTCGTCGGCGAGAACGCCGTCTACATGTACGCCGCCGGCGTCTTCCTCTCCATCGGCATCATCGCCTACTACCAGGCGCTCGGTGCGGGGCCGGTCAGCGTCGTCGTCCCCATCTTCGGCATGTTCCTCGTCGGCAGTTCGCTGCTGGGCGTCGTCTTCCTCCACGACCCCCTCTCCTGGCGGAAGGCGGTCGGCATCCTGCTGGCCGCCGTCGGCGTCTACCTGACGACGAGCTAATCCTTCTCGCCCGCGCCGAGCGCGCTCTCGCCGACCTTCTCGTGGCCCTCGATGACCTCCTGGCCGCCCATGTACGGCCGGAGGACCTCCGGAACCGTCACGGTGCCGTCGTCGTTCTGGTAGTACTCGAGGATGGCGACGATCACGCGCGGCAGCGCCAGCCCCGACCCGTTGAGCGTGTGGAGGTACTCGGCCGACTCGTGGCGGTCCGGCCGGTAGCGTAGGCCGGCGCGTCGGGCCTGGAAGTCCTCGAAGTTCGACACCGACGACACCTCGAGCCAGCGACCGCCCTCCTCGGGGCCGTCCTCCATGTCGTCGCCCGGGGCCCACACTTCGACGTCGTACTTCTTCGCCTGCTGGAAGCCCATGTCACCGGTACACATCGTGAGCACGCGGTACGGAAGGTCGAGGCGCTCGAGGACCGACTCGGCCTCCGAGAGTAGGCCTTCGAGACGGTCGTAGCTCTCCTCGGGACGGACGAAGTTCACCATCTCGACCTTGTTGAACTGGTGGACGCGGACGTACCCCCGGGTCTCGGTCCCGTGTTCGCCGGCCTCCCGGCGGAAGTTCGGCGAGAACGCCTGATGCTTGAGCGGGAGGTCGTCGTCGAGCAGAATCTCGTCGCGGTACATGTTCGTCACCGGCACCTCCGCCGTCGGGAGCAACCAGAGGTCGTCGTCGTCGTACTCGTCGTCCTGACGCGCGCCGATGCGGTAGGCGTCCTCGGCGAACTTCGGCAACTGGCCCGTCCCCTGCATCGAGGCGCTGTTGACCGGAATCGGTGGGAAGACGTCGGTGTACCCTTGCTCGCGGTGAACGTCGAGCATGAACTGCATGAGCGCGTACTCGAGGCGAGCGCCGTCGCCCTTGACGAACTGGAACCCGCCGCCGGTCACCTTCGCACCGCGCTCGAAGTCGAGGATGTCGAGGTCCTCACCGAGTTCGTAATGCGGAATCACGTCGTCGGGGAGGTCCCGAAGGTCGTCGAACCCCTCGCGGTACCGTTCCACGTTGTCGCTCTCGTCCTCGCCGACGGGCACGGACTCGTGGGGGACGTTCGGAAGTTCGAGCATCGCTTCGTCGAGTTCCGCCTTCAGTTCGTCGGCGCGGTCCTCGACGCGTTCCAGTTCCGCCTTCAGTTTCTGCGAGCGGTCGATTGCCTCCTGGGCCTCCTCGTCTCTCCCGCCCTGTTTCAGTTCGCCGATGGTCTGGCTGACCTCGTTGCGCTCGTGGCGCAGGTCGTCGCCGCGCGCCTTCAGTTCGCGCCACTCTTCGTCGATCTCCAGTACTGCGTCGAGGTCCACGTCCTCGACGCCTTTCGTTTCGAGCGCCCGTCGGACCTCCTCCGGGCGCTCTCGCACGTACGTCCTGTCGAGCATTTCTACTCCGATTTTCAGCGGGGTTGCAAAAAACCGTATCGTTCGTGCGACCACGTGGCGGGCCACGGTCGCCGGCGCGCCACCTCGCCGCCACCGCCTCGCCGTCCGCCTGCCCCGCCCGACGCGAATCACTTTTGCCACTCGCCGACGCGAACGTAAGTATGGTAATCGGAGACGTGCGCGAAGTCACGACCGGCGGCTGCGAAGACCTCTACTACGTCGACACCGGGATGTACGACACCGAGGCGTACGGCGCGGTGTACGTCCTCGACGCCGAACGTCCGGCCATCGTCGACACGGGCATCGGCACCCACTACGAGCGCATCCTCGACGCCCTCGACGAGATCGGCATCGCGCGAGAGGACGTGGCGGTCATCGCCCCGACGCACGTCCACCTGGACCACGCCGGCGGCGCGGGGTTCCTCGCCGAGGAGTGCCCGAACGCCGACGTGTACGTCCACGAGAGCGGTGCGCGCCACCTCGTCGACCCCGAGCGACTCGTCGAGGGAACGAAACGCGCCGTCGGGAACCAGTGGCAGTTCTACGTCGAACCCGAACCCGTTCCGGAGGACCGCGTCGTCGAACTGACCGACAGCGACGTTATCGACCTCGGCGACCACCAGCTCCGCACGATCCACGCGCCGGGCCACGCGCCGCACCAGGTCGTCTTCTACGACCCCGCGAACGACGCCCTCTTCACCGCGGACGCGGCGGGTATCTGGGTCCCGAGCGTCGAGCGGATACGGGAGACGTCGCCGCCGCCGAACTTCGACCTGGAGGCGTGTCTCGACGACGTCGAGACCATCCGCGAACTGACGCCGACGACGCTGCTGTACCCCCACTTCGGGCCGCGACCGTACTCCGACGCGGCGATGGACGAGTACGAGGACGTCCTGTCGTCGTGGGTCGAGGCGGTCGCGGAGAAGCGGGCCGAACTCGGCGACGACGAGGCGGTAGTCGACCACTTCGTCGCGGAACAGGAGATGTCCGACGTCTGGGGGGCGACGAAGGCGGAGGCGGAGACGGCGATGAACGTCCGCGGCGTTCTTCGCTACCTCGACGTGCGCGACGAGGAGTGAGCCGGCGGCCCGAGGACCGACGGCGGACACGCCGGGACACAACGAGACCAAACTGCCCGGGAGTTCTACACCAGCTTAATGGCGGGTGACTCTGAACGGGTTGGTATGGAGTGGCGAGACGCCGAGGCGGAGTACACGGACCCGGTCATCGACCGGACCACGCTCCCCCGGATGTTCGAGGAGAGCGCGGCGCGACACGAGAACCGACCCGCCCAGCAGTACAAGGGCGGCGTCTACGACCGTTCGCTCACCGACACCGCGCTCCCGGCGGCCCCGGCCGGCGAGTTTCGCGCGCTGTCGTACGCCGAGATGCGCGACGTCGTCCGGAACCTCGCCGCCGGCTTCCGGGACCTCGGCGTCGCGCCCGACGACCGCGTCGGCATCTTCGCGGACACCCGGATGGAGTGGGCCCAGTGCGACTTCGGCTTGCTCGCCGCCGGCGCGGTCGTCACGACCGTCTACCGGAGTTCGTCGGTCTCGCAGGTCGAGTACCTGCTCGACGACCCCGGCGCGTCCGGCGTCGTCGTCGAGAACGCGGAACTGCTCGACCGCGTCGACGCCGCCGACCTCGACCTGTCGTTCGTCGTCGTGATGGACCGCCTCCCGGCGGACCACGACGCTCGCGACCGCGACGACGTCTACAGCCTCGCGGCGGTCCACGACCGCGGCGCCGAGGCCTTCGACCGCGAGACCTACGAGTCCTGGCTCGACGACCGCGACCTCGGAGACCTCGCCACGCTCATCTACACCAGCGGCACGACCGGCCAACCGAAGGGGGTCCGGCTCTCGCACTGGAACTTCCGGTCGAACGTCAACCAGTGTCGCAGGCGGTTCGGCCCGCGTCCGGACAAGGACGTGCCGGTCATCGACGAGACGTCGAGCACCGTCTCGTTCCTGCCGCTGGCGCACGTCTTCGAGCGGATGGCCGGCCACTTCCTGATGTTCGCCAGCGGCGCGACCGTCGCGTACGCCGAGAGTCCGGACACGCTCCGGGACGACTTCCAGGCCGTCCGGCCGACGACCGGCACGAGCGTCCCGCGCGTCTACGAGCGCATCTACGACGCCATCCGGTCGCAGGCCGAGGAGACCGAACTCAAGCGTCGCATCTTCGACTGGGCGACGGACGTGGGCCGGACGTACCACGAGACGGCGGACCCGGGACTCACCCTGCGCGCGAAGAAGGCGCTCGCGGACAGACTCGTCTTCGACAAGGTGAAAGAGGGGCTGGGCGGTAACGTCGACTTCCTCATCAGCGGTGGCGGCAGCCTCTCGGCCGACCTCTGTGGACTCTACCACGGGATGGGGCTGCCCATCCTGGAGGGGTACGGCCTCACCGAGACCGCACCGGTCATCGCCGTCAACCCGCCCGAGGAGCCGAAGATAGGCACCATCGGCCCGCCCGTCGTCGACGAGCAGGTGACTGTCGACCCGACCGTGGTCGGCGAGGCGTTCGACGACGCCGACGGCGAGGTGGGCGAACTGCTCGTGAAGGGTCCGAACGTCACGGACGGCTACTGGAACCGGCCCGAGGCGACCGAGGACGCGTTCACCGAGGACGTTCCCGCGAGCGACGCGAACGGGAAGTTGAAAGCGGACGGCGCTTCCGGGAAGTGGTTCAGGACGGGCGACATCGTCGAGATTCGCCCCGACGGCTACCTCGAGTTCCGCGAGCGCGCGAAGGGCATCCTCGTGCTATCGACGGGCAAGAACGTCGCGCCCGGACCTATCGAGGACGCGTTCGCCGCCAGCGACGTCGTCGACCAGTGCATGGTGACGGGCGACGGACAGAAGTTCGTCAGCGCCATCATCGTCCCGAACTTCGAGGAGGTGCGCAAGCGCGCGACCCAAGAGGGCGTCGACCTTCCCGAGAGCCGCGAGGCGCTCGCCCGGGACGACCGCGTGTACGAGTGGGTCGAGGAGGAGGTCGACCGCGTCAACGAGCAGTTCGAGTCCTACGAGCGGATAAAGCGGTTCCGGCTCGTCCCCGAGGAGTTCACCGAGGAGAACGACCTGCTCACGCCGACGATGAAGAAGAAGCGCCGGAACATCCTCGACCGGTTCGCCGACCGCATCGACGAGATCTACGCCGAGTAGTCGGGACGGCTCCCGGCGGCCGGCGCTCTTGCGGTCGGTCGAACGACGCCCTCGCGACCGGTCACGGGCGCGTCTCGGTGACGGCGTTCACGTCGAGTGGCCGAAGTCTCCACAAACTCTTAACGTTCACGACGCTAACGTCCGACCATGGCATCGCCGCTCGATTCGCTTCCGCTCTTGCTCGTCATCGCCGGGGCGGGAGTGGCGCTCGCGGAGGCGCTCATTCCCGGCGCACACTTCATCGTTCTCGGCGTCGCGCTCTTGCTCGCCGGTCTCGTCGCGCTCCTCTTCCCTCCGTTGGCCCAGCCGTTCGTCCTCGCCGCGCTGGTGCTCGGATTCGGTGCCGTCGCCTTCTACGGATACCGCGAACTCGACCTCTACGGCGGGAAGGGAACGGGCCGCACCAGCGACTCGGACTCGCTGAAGGGAGCGACCGGCACGGTCACCGAACGCGTGACGCCCTCGGAGGGGCAGGTGAAACTGGAGGCCGGCGGCTTCAACCCGTACTACGCCGCGCGCTCGATGGACGGCGAGATACCGGACGGCACGGAGGTGATGGTCATCGACCCCGGCGGCGGCAACGTCCTCACGGTCGAACCGATCGGACACATCGAGGACAGCATCGACCGCGAACTCGCTCGCGGTCGGGACGCCGACGAGCGCACCGGCCACGACGCCGAGGGCGACCGCGACCTCGCCCGCGGTCGGGACGCCGACGAACGCACGAGCGACGGTGGCGAGACCGACCGCGAGCGCGAAACCGAGGGCACCTGACTCCAGTCGCCGGCCAGAGTTCGACCGTCGCTGGAATTCTCCGGGAAACGTGGCCCCGAGAACGACAGAATACTTAACAGGTACTCGTCCTAACATTCAGGTATGCTACCAGTAGCACCCTTACAGAGTGCCCCCGGCGGGGGGACGTTCACGATAATCGCGCTGCTGTTCCTGGTCCTCGCCATCGTCACCATCTGGCAGTCCGTCGAGATCGTCGACGCGACGGAGAAGCGCGCGCTGACGGTGTTCGGCGAGTACCGGAAACTGCTGGAACCGGGTATCAACTTCGTCCCGCCGTTCGTCAGCCGCACGCACACCTTCGACATGCGGACCCAGACGCTGGACGTGCCGCGCCAGGAGGCCATCACGCGCGACAACTCGCCGGTCACCGCCGACGCCGTCGTCTACATCAAGGTGATGGACGCGAAGAAGGCGTATCTCGAGGTCGAGGATTACAAGCGCGCCGTCTCCAACCTCGCGCAGACGACGCTGCGCGCCGTGCTCGGCGACATGGAACTGGACGACACGCTCAACAAGCGCCAGGAGATAAACGCCAAGATCCGCCGGGAACTCGACGAACCCACGGACGAGTGGGGTATCCGCGTCGAGAGCGTCGAGGTCCGGGAGGTCAACCCGAGCAAGGACGTCCAGCAGGCGATGGAGCAACAGACGTCCGCGGAGCGCAAGCGCCGCGCGATGATCCTGGAAGCGCAGGGCGAACGCCGGAGCGCCATCGAGACGGCCGAAGGTGACAAGCAGTCCAACATCATCCGCGCGCAGGGCGAGAAGCAGAGCCAGATCCTGGAGGCCCAGGGCGACGCGGTGTCGACCGTGCTCCGGGCGAAGTCCGCGGAGTCGATGGGCGAGCGTGCAGTCATCGACAAGGGGATGGAGACGCTGGAGTCCATCGGCCAGGGCGAGTCGACGACGTTCGTCCTCCCCCAGGAACTGTCCTCGATGCTCGGCCGATACGGCAAGCACCTCACGGGCAGCGACGTCGAGACCGACGGCGACCAACTCGACAGCCTGGAGTTCGACGAGGAGACCCGCGAACTCATCGGCCTCGACAACATCGAGGAGATTCTCGGCCAGATAGACGAGGAGGCCGAGATGGACGTCGAAGCGATGGAGCAGGAGGCACAGGCCATCAAGCAGGGCGAGGACCCCAAGAACATCAAGAGCGCCGACGAGGTCATCGAGGAGATGGACGCGGAGATGGAGGACCCCGACGAGATGGAGGTCTCCGAGGAAGAACTCGAGACCGAGAAGTAATCGCCCCGACGCCCCGGAGAACTGCCCTCCGAATCTTTTTCCCTACTCCCAGAGAGCGTAGAGGTCGTCGCGCGGCGGTTCCCGGAGTTCCTCGCCGTCTATCGCGAGCGCAGACTGGTCGGCGTCGACCGCGCGTCCGACGTCGGCGGCGTCGATGCCCGCCTCGTCGAGTGCGGTCAGCGCCGTTTCGACGCGGTCCTCGGGGACCGCGGCCAGCAGCGCGCCGGAGCCGAAGATAGAGAGGGGGTCGACGCCCATCGCGTCGCAGAGCCGACGGGTCGGCTCCCGGACCGGCACCGCGTCGCGGTCGATAGCGAGGCGGAGGCCCGCCACGCTCGCCATCTCCAGCAGGCCGGACACGACGCCGCCCTCCGTCGGGTCGTGCATCGCCGTGGCGTACTCCCGGAGAACGTTCGCGTCGGGGACGACGCTGATCTCGTCGAAGAAGCGCTCGGCGCGCTCGACGTGTTCGTCGGCCACCTCGCCGAGTTCGTCGCGGAAGTCGGTCGCGAGGATGGCGGTTCCCTCGATGCCAGCGCCCTTCGTCAACACAAGGTGGTCGCCGGGGTTCACCCCGCCCGTCGGGACGAACTCGTCCGCGAGGCCCATGCAGGTCATCGAGACGGTGGGCCGCGAGAGGTCGGGTGCGTACTCGGCGTGACCGCCGACGACCGACACGCCCAGCGACTCGGCGGCGGCGTCTATCTGGCCCGTGACCGCGTCGAGGGTCTCGGGGTCGTCGTCCGGGAGGAAGATGACGTTCGTCAGCCAGCGCGGATTCGCCCCGCAGGCGGCCACGTCGTTGCACGCCACGTCGACGGCCAGGCTTCCGAGGCGCTTGCGCGCGAGCGAGAGCGGGTCGGAGCTGACGACCAGCGTCTCGTCGCCCACCCGCAACGCGGCCGCGTCCTCGCCGTATCGCGGCCCGACCAGCACGTCGTCGTCGCTCGCGCCCGTTCGCGAGAGAACTAGCCCGAGCGCCTCGGGGTCGAGTTTGCCGATCATCTCGGTGTAGAGTTTCCGCGGCGCGAGCATGTGCGTTTCGACCGAGAGTGCCGGTGGCGGTCAGAACAGACCGAACGAATCCCGCACGTCCCGGTAGCAGTCGAGATACCGTTCCAGCACACGCTGGTGGTCGTAGTCGGCGAACGCCTCGTTGACTTCCAGCGGTTCGAGGTCCGCCGCGGCGACGAGCGCCTCGGTGAGCTCCTGCTCGCTCGTCGTCCGGAAGGTGCGGTCCTCGTTCTCGACCAGTTCGTGCGCGCTGGAGTCGACGTGGTACTCGACGACGCCCGAGCAGCCGCAGGCCAGCGCCCGCAGCAGGTCGGTCGGGAACGCCTCCCGCCGAGCCGTCTGAACGTAGACGTGCGCCCCCTTGAACACGGGAATCCGTTTCTCGACCGGCTGACTGCCGGTGAACTCCACGCGGTCGTCGATGCGCAGGTCCCGCGTCTGGCGCTCGTACCCGTCCCGCTCCGGCCCGTCGCCGATGACGACCGCGTTCCAGTCGCGGTCCCGGAGCTCCGCCAGCGCGAGCAGCAGGCTCTCCAGGTTGGCGTCCTCGTCGAGCCGCCGCGAGTACACCACGTCTGCCCCCTCGACGACCCGGGCCTCCCGGATGGCGTCCATGTCGATGCCGTTCGGAACGACCCGCACGTCGTCGCCGCTCGCCCCGAGTTCCCGGACGCGGGTCTTCACCGTCTCGGAGGGAGCGACTATCTCGTCGGCCGCGCGGGCGGCCATCCGAAGGCTGCGGGCGCTCGCCTCCGCGGTCTCGGCTCGCGGGGCGTCGTACCAGTCCACCACGAGCGGCGCGCGGACGAGCGCGCTCGCGGTCTTGGCCGCGAGGACGTGTTTCGGCACCGCGGCGGCGTGGACGACGTCCGGCTTCGCGCGGCGGAGCGCTCCCGGAAGCGCCATGGTGAACCGCCGCGACGGCCCCTCTTCGGGCGGCTCGGTCGTCACCGCCCGGTACGTCACGTCGTCCTGTTCGAAGGTCGCGTGGTCGCCGTCCCACCACTGCGAGCAGAGGACGACCGCGTCGTGGCCCCGTCCCGCCAGCAGCTCGGCCGTGCGACGGAGCCGCCGGGTCGCCCCGGTGCTCTCCAGCTGGGCCGTCACTTCGGCGACGAACGCGACGCGCATACTCGCCGCCACGAAACAGGAAAGTAAAAATCTTCTTTCACGCGCGTCGGGGGAATGGAGTCGTCCCGCCGGACGACCCTCGTCGGCCAGACGCGGGGACGACGGCGGGGACCGACGGGGAACCGGCCATGACGGGGATTTTTACTCGCACCGTCCGTGCGAACCCGCATGGACGAAGCCGAACTGGCGGCGAAGGTAGACCACACGGTCCTGGGGCCGGAGACGACCCCGGCGGACGTCGAGCGCGTCCTCGACGAGGCGAGCGAGTACGGTACGAACGCCTGCATCCCGCCGTGCTACGTCGCCGAGGGGCACGACTACGCCCCCGACGTGACGCTTGCAACGGTCGTCGGGTTCCCGCACGGCCAGCACGCGACCGTCGCGAAGCGCGAGGAGGCCGTCGCGGCCTGGGACGACGGCGCGGACGAACTCGACGTGGTGACGAACGTCGGTCGGCTGAAGGCGGGAGAGCACGACCGCGTCCGGGAGGACATCGAGGAGGTCGTGGCGGCGGTTCCGGTACCGGTGAAGGTCATCATCGAGACGGCGCTCCTGTCCGACGAGGAGAAGCGAGACGCCTGCCGGCTGGCGAAGGAGGCCGACGCGGACTTCGTGAAGACGTCGACGGGCTTCGCGGCGACCGGCGCGCGCGTCGAGGACGTGGCGCTGATGAGCGAGTACTTGCCGGTCAAGGCCAGCGGCGGCGTCGGCGACTACGAGACGGCGCGAGCGATGTTCGACGCCGGGGCCGAGCGCATCGGCGCGAGCAGCGGGACGGCCATCGTCGAGGACTTCCGGCGTCGGCGGTAGCACCGACTCCCCGTGCGTCGCTCGTGACGACCGAGGCCGAATCGGTCGGTCGTCGCGGCTGGCGGCTCAGCGTCGGTCGTCGAGGTCACTACGGACGGACCCCCGCCGACGGTCAGTCGTCGTCGCCGGCTTGCGGACTCGGCGCTCCCTCCTGGGCGCTGGACATCCAGCCGTCGATGTGGTTGGCGACGTAATCCTTGCCGCCCCAGCCGAAGGAGACGCCGACGCCGATGGCGACGGCCGCGGCCAGCCCCCACGCGAGCGCCTGCGCGAAGACGTACAGTATCTGGACGTCGATGCCCATCGTGTCGAGACCGACGACGATGGCGATGAAGTAGAGGAAAAAGCGCGTTCCGTCGGCGAACCACGACGTGTAGGAGGTCCCGGTCGCCGCTCGCGTGCGGGTGATGGCGTCGCCGATGAAGTCCGCGACGACGAACCCCAGGACGATGACGAGCAGCCCCGCGATGAACGCCGGCAGGTAGGAGACTGCCGTGGCGACCCACTGCGAGAGGGTCGGAATCGCCAGCACGTTCGCGGCGGCGAGAATCGCCAGGGCGTACACGAACCACGCGCCGAGCTTGCCGAACGCGCCGGAGACGGCGCTCTCGGTGCCCCCGAGCATCCGCCCGAGCGGCGTATCCAGCACCATCCGGTCGAGTTCGACGCGGTCGGCGACGCGACTGATGACCGAGGCGACGACGCGTCCGACGATCCAGCCGATGAGCAGGATGACGAACGCACCGACGAGTCGCGGCAGGAGCGCCACGAACCCCTGAAGGGGCTGCTGTATCCAGGACGGAAGGTTTCCGAGAATTCCTCCGTCTTGCTGTAGCACGATGCTTCCGATTGTGTCGTATCGAATCATGGTTTCTCTCTGGCCACAGTGCGGCCGTCCGGGAAACGTTCCGCGAGCGGTTTAGTTGTTGAGTGCCTGAACTGCCGGACGAAACCGGTAACGGCTGATAACACGTAGACGACGCCGCGGTCGGCCACGACGGAGGGGGTATCGAACCCGCCGGCGGCGACCGTTCGACGACTGACCGGCGCTCCGACGTTATCTGCTCGTTTCGGCTACCCGCGGAGTCGTCGAAGGCGGAGCGAACTCGGTCGGGTCCGGCGGTCGTCGGTCACCGTCCCGGCAGGCGATTCGAGGCGAACGGGAAACCGCGCCGTTCCGCTACCGGACTGGCCTACACGTCGGATATCGGCGAAAAACCCTATCTTCTAAGATATCGTTTAACTTTTGTGCCATCGACGGTGGTTCACGTCGCGGTGGCAGGGCTTCTCGCCACGTCGCTGCTCGCCGAACATTTCGACGGGCGCGCGGCGCTGGTGGTCATGGCCGCTGCCGCTGTGCCGGACCTGGATACGCTGGTGGGGTGGTGGGTTCCCGGGGGACACAGGGCCGTGTTGCATACGCTCCTGTTTCCGGCGGCGCTCGGTGTACTACTGTTCGTCGACTCCGTCGGCGAGTCGCGACTTCGAGCGCGGTGGGGGGAGTACGGGACGCGAGTCGCGTGGGTGAGTCTCTGCTCGCTGCTGGTCGCCGGCATCGGTCTCGACTTCTTCTCGAACGGCGTCAACCTGCTCTATCCCGTCCACGACCAGTTCTACAGCGTCTCGGGTGAGATGGCGATATCGAGCGAAGAGGGACTCGTCCAGTCGCTGCTGGAGGCGAAGGGGTCGACCGAAACGACTCACTACAGCACCGGTTTCGACCTCGCGCCAGGGGCGGACCCGGCGGGGGCAGAGCGCACCTTCCCGATCGTCCGGTCGGGACGGGGGCTGTTGCTCGGGGTGACCAGCATCGTCGTCGTCGGCTTCCGCGCGTGGGAGGCACGGAAGAAGTAACACCGCCCCCTGCGAACGTGGCCGTATGGACGTCCGACCGTACGACCCCGGGCGCGACGCCGACGCGCTGTGGGCGCTGAAGCGCGCGTTCGAACTCGGTCTCGGCGACGGCACCGGCAGCGACGACAAGGGCGACAGGTACGCCGCCAAGGTGACCGACGCCTACCGGCGGCGCTACCTCGACTGGGTGGACCGCTGCGTCGCGGACGACGAACGCTGCGTCACCGTCGCCGCCCCCGAGGAGGCCGGGGCGGACGAGGCGCTCGCCGGCTACGCGTTCGTCCTCCCCGAGCGCCTCGCCATGATATGGGACGCCGCAGTGCTGAACGAGATATACGTCCGACCGGAGTACCGCGGCACGGGCGTCGCAGACGACCTCGTCGCGGCCGCCGTCGCGCTCGCCGAGTCCCAGGACCTGCCGCTGGACCGCCTGGTGCTCGACGTCGACCGCGAGAACGACCGCGCGCAGGCGTTCTACGAGCGCCACGACTTCGAACACTGGGGCGAGATGGTCGCGCGGAAGCTCTGAGTCGGGAAACCAGCCGTTACCCGCCCACCGTCGACGGACTCCGGCCTACAGCGGTTCGCCGAAGGCGTAGACGGTCTGGTGGCCCGTCACTTCGACGTCGAGGAAGTCGCCGGGTTCGACGCCGTGTTCGCTCGCGTTCTGGACGATGACCTGCCGGTACGCGGAGTCGCGACACTTCACGGAGTCGCCGGTCCCCTCCTCGACGGCCAGCACGCGGCGGCGGTCGCCGACCATCGACTCGTAGGCCTCGGCGACCACGTCCATCTTCAACTCGGACATCGCCTTCGAGCGGTCCTTCTTCACCTGGCCGCCGAGGCCCTTCATCTCGGCGGCGTCGGTGTTCGGGCGCTTCGAGAACCGCGTGACGTTGATCTTCTCCGGCCGGGCCTCGCGGAGCAGGGCCATGCTCTGTTCGTGGTCGCGCTCCGTCTCGGTCGGGAAGCCGACGATGAAGTCCGTCGAGAGCGTCCAGTAGTCCAGGGCGTCGTCGAACGTCTCGACGACCTCGACGAACTCCTCGACCTGGTGCTGGCGGCGCATGTCGCCGAGCACGTCGTCGCTGCCGGACTGGACCGGCGCGTGGATGAAGTCGTAGAGCTTCTCGTGCTCGGCGAAGGTCTCGGCGAGTTCCTCGCGGATGCCGTGGACGCCCTTCGGGTTCGCCATCCCGACCCGGACCCGGAACTCGCCGTCTATCTCGGTGCAGATGCGCTCCAGCAGGACGTGGAGCTTGCGCTCCCCGTCGTCCCAGCCGTAGACGCCCGTGTCCTGGCCCGTGATGCGGAGCTCCTTCGCGCCGGCGTGGACGAGCGCGCGGGCCTTCTCGACGTTCTCCTCGACGGAGGGGGAGTCTATCTTGCCCGTCGCGTGCTTCGTGATGCAGTACGAGCAGTCGCTCATACAACCCCTGGCGATGGGGAGGATGCCGACGACGCCGTCCAGCACCGGTTCGACGCCGGGACCGGGGTTCGGACACTCGCCGTTCGTCACGGCCGTCGGCACGTCGTCCCAGTGGAGCACCTGGGCGTCGACGTCCTCCTCGCGGAACTGCTCTCCCTGCGCCAGGGCCATACAGCCGGTGACGATGAGGTCGGCGGTCTCCTCGTCGAGTTCCCTGGCCCGGCGCAGCATGTTCCGCTCCGTCTTCTCGACGACGGTGCAGGTGTTCATGATTGCGACGTCGGCCTCGTCCGGTCCGTCGACGCGGTAGTGGCCGGCATCGCGGAGCGCGGACTCTATCTGGCGGCTCTCGCCGCGGTTGGAGGTGCAGCCGTACGTCTCGATGTGGTACCGGGCCATTCGCTGACGGGACGTTGTCGCTACGCGGGCAAAAACGCGACGAATCGACGAGACTCCGGCGTCGGCACGCCGGCCGCCGAACGCCGCCGCGACGGTCGGACCGTCGAGAGCGACGCGCTCTTTCGCGGTGGCCGCGGCCCGACCACCACACGGTCACCCCGCGGAGACAGAAACGCCGTTTCGCACGCGTTTCGAGCGCGTTAACGGCCGCCTAACTCTCGCTCGGACCGAACTTTCAAACCCGTCGGCGTCGTCTTCACGTCGTGTCATGACCGTCCGCTCCGCCGTCGTGCTGGCCGCCGGGGAGGGTGCTCGCCTCCGGCCGCTCACCCGGAACCGGCCCAAACCGATGCTGCCGGCGACGACCCGGCCCGTCCTGTCGTACGTCCTCGACGCGCTCGTCGAGGCGGGCGTCGAGGAGATGACCCTCGTGGTCGGCTACCGGCGCGACCGGGTACAGGACCACTTCGGGGACGAACACCGCGGCGTGAGCCTCTCGTACGTGGTCCAGGACGCGCAACTCGGTAGCGGTCACGCCCTGCTGGCCGCTCGCGCGGCGGTCGACGGCCCGTTCCTGGCGGTCAACGGCGACCAGGTCGTCGCCCCGGAGGTGGTCGCCGACGTGCGCGAGGCGTTCGGCGACGGCGTCGCGGACGGCCACCCGACGGCGGCGCTGGCCGTCGTCGAGCGCGCCGACGTGAGCGAGTACGGAGCGGTCGTGCTGAACGACGACCGCGTCACCGAACTCGTGGAGAAGCCGGGCTCCGACCGGTACAGCCTGCTCAACGCCGGCGTGTACGCGTTCGACGAGGGAATCTTCGACGCCCTCGACTCGACGCCGCGGGTCGACGGGGAACTGGCGCTGACCGACACGCTCCGTCGACTCGTCGCCGCCGGGCGCGTCCGGGGCGTCCGGACGAGCGGCTCCTGGGTCGACGCGACCCGCCCCTGGGACCTGCTCTCCGTCTCGCACGAACTGCTCGTGGCCGGCTGCGTCGACGAACCCGAACGCGACGAGCGCGTCTGGGTCGCCGACGGGGCCGAGGTGCACGAGAGCGCCACCCTCCGGCCGCCGGTCGTCGTCGGAGCGGACTGTACGGTGGCGGCCGGGGCCGTCGTCGGTCCCGACGTCGCGCTCGGGCGGAACGTGACCGTGGGCGCGAACGCGGTCGTCGAGGCGTCCGTGCTCGACGACGACACCCGGGTCGGCCCCAACGCCACCCTCGTGGACTGCGTGACGGGCCAGGGCGTCCGCCTCGGTGCGGGAGCCACCGTCCCGGGCGGCCCCGGCGACGTGCGCGTCGACGACGTCGTCCACGAAGACGAGCGACTCGGGGCGCTGCTGGCCGACCGCGTCCGCGCCGCGGGCGACGCGAGCTTCGCGCCGGGGACGCTCGTCGGTCCCGGGACGACGATCGCCGCCGGCGCGTCGGTCTCCGGCACCGTCGCAGAGCGGGTGACCGTGATTCGATGACGACCGGTCGCGGACGACGATTGCTCCCTCTCGTGCCACAATTTTTATACGCGAGTCGGTCGATGTTTCGAACGAATAACCCGTGAAAATCCCGGATTCCGAGCGACTGCTTCGTCGGGAGCCAGATGGTGATAGACATCTTACACGCGCTGACGACGCCGTCGTTTGCTGAATCGAAGGGGCTATAAGTATGCTAGAACAGTGTGACGATATGGCTTCCGAGCGGGCGCCTGTATCTGTCGTTATTCCCGTCTACAACGATCCTCGGGGGATTCGGATGACGCTCGACGCCGTGACGGACCAGACCTATCCGTCGGACGCGTACGAGGTCCTGGTCGCCGACAACGGCTCGACCGACGATACCCGCGAGGTGGTCCGGGAGTACGTCGACCGTTTTCCGGACCTCGTGACGCTTCTCGTCGAGGACGAAGTACAGGGACCCGCGGCCGCCCGGAACGAGGCAATCAGGAACGCCAGCGGCGACATCCTGGCGTTCATCGACGCAGACATGACGGTCGAGAAGACGTGGCTGGAGGACGCCGTCGAGTCGCTCGAGGGCAACGACTGGGACTACATGGGCTGTGACGTCGAGATATACCTCGAAGACGGAAAGGACACGCTCACGGCCAAGTACAACCAGATATTCGGCTTTCCCATCCAGCGGTACATCGAGGAACAGCAGTTCTCCGGCACGGGCTGTCTCGTCACGCGGAAGGAGGTGTTCGACGACGTCGGCCTGTTCGACGAGCGCCTGTTCTCCGGCGAGGACGAGGAGTTCGGCAACCGCGTCCACGACGCCGGCTTCGACCAGCACTACCAGCCGGCGATAACGATGTACCATCCGGCCCGGGCGTCGCTGCCCTCCTTCCTGAAGAAGCACTTCCGACTCGGTCGCGGGAAGGCCCAGATGCAGCGCTACCACCCCGAGCGCGTCGAGAAACCGAGCGTCCTCAATCCGCGCCACTACCTCCCGCCCCACCCGGTGCGATTCTACCGGCGGGTGACGGAGGCGGCGTCGGTGTCAGCGACCGACGTCCTCCTGCTGTATCTCATCGCGTACGCGAAGCGGCTGACCGCGACCGCCGGCTGGGCGTACGAGCACTTCGGCTCCGAGGAGAGCTAGCTCCGGCGGCAGACCCCCGTCCGGTCGAACGGCGTTCGTCCCGCACGCCGTCACCGGAAAGAATCCCCGTGACGACAGCTATTTGGGTGCTGGAGCGCCAAGCATACACGGAAATCCCATGACGTCGCTCATGGACACGCCAGGCCCCAGCCAGGGGCGGTTCACCACACATGGACGATACAGCGAAATATCTCATTCACGCCGACATCACCGCCGACGGGGTGGTAGAGCGGAGTGACGTCGTCGGTGCGATCTTCGGCCAGACCGAGGGTCTGCTCGGGGACGACCTCGACCTGCGCGACCTCCAGCAGTCCTCGAAGGTCGGTCGCATCGACGTGAGCGTCGACAGCGAAAACGGCCAGTCGTTCGGGCACGTCACCATCGCCAGCAGCCTCGACAAGGTAGAGACGGCCATCCTCGCCGCCGCCCTCGAAACCATCCAGCGCGTCGGTCCCTGCCGCGCCAGCGTCAGCGTCGCCAGCATCGAGGACGTGCGCGCCGCCAAGCGGCGGGAAGTCGTCGACCGGGCGAAGGAACTCCTGTCGTCGTCGTTCGACGACAGCGTCATGACCAGCGACGAGATACTGGAGGAGGTTCGCCGGAGCGTCCGCGTCGAGGACATCACCGAGTACGAGGGACTGCCGGCCGGCCCGAACGTCGTCGACAGCGACGCCGTCATCGTCGTGGAGGGCCGGGCGGACGTGCTGACCCTGCTCCGATACGGCGTCAAGAACGGCGTCGCGGTCGAGGGGACGAACGTCCCCGACTCGGTCGCCGAACTCACCCAGGAACGCACGACGACGGTGTTCCTCGACGCCGACCGCGGCGGCGACCTCATCCGGAAGGAACTCGAACAGGTCGCCGACGTCGACTACGTGGCGGTCGCGCCCCCCGGAAAGTCCGTCGAGGACCTCTCGCGCGACGAGGTGATGACCGCGCTCCGCAACAAGCGTCCCTTCGAAGCGTTCGTCGAGGGCGAGACCGCGGCCGCGACCGACGGCAGCGTCTTCCCCGCTCCCGAACGCGACCCGTCCGGTTCCGACACCGACCCGTCCGTCGAGGGCGAGGACGCAGCGACGGACGCGGATGCAGTGACCGACGAGGACGGGACCGTCGCGACGGACGGCGCGAGCGCGTCCGGCCCGGCCGAATCGGAGACGGCCGCCTCCCCTGCCGGGTCCGAGGGGTCCGCGTCGACGTCGCCCGCCGACGCCGAGACGCCGGCCGTGGCGTCGACCGCGACGGAGAACGAGCCGTCGGCCGACACCGACGAAAACGTCGCCGACGAGACTGCTTCCGACGAGAACGCCTCTGACGGCGAGTCGGACGCGGATTCGGCCCCCGAGACGCTGCGCGGGCACGTCGACGCGGTCGTCGGCGGCGAACGGGGAACCGCCCGCCTCCTCGACGCGACGTTCTCGGTCGTCGACGAGGTGCCGGCCGAGGAGGCGTTCGACGCCGTCGAGAGCGCGGCGGAGACGCCGCACGCCGTCGTCGTCGACGGGACCGTCGGCCAGCGACTCCTCGACGTGGCGGCCCAGCGCGGCGTCGACCACGTCGTCGCTCGCGAGGAAGGCGAGTTCGTCAAGAAACCGACCAGCGTGCGCGTGCTGACCGCCGACGGCCTCTGAAACGCCGACCGTCGGCGAAACGCGCTCTTTCTCTCGACCCCGGCGCTGGCCGTCCTCAGAGGTCCCTCGCCAGCAGGATGGCGTCGGCTCCGTCCGCGTAGTAGTCCGCTTCTCTGCCCCGTTCGACGAACCCCAGCGAGTCGTACAGCGCCCGGGCCGGCCCCGCGTCCGGCCGGACCGCGAGCGTCACCCGCGAACAGCCACGGTCCCGGAGGCGGTCGAACGCGGTCGCGAGGAGGCGGCGCGCTCGTCCCTCCCGGCGACGGGCGGGTTCGACGGCGAGTTCGGCGACGTAGGCCGCCTCGCCGCCCGGAACGACGAGGGCGTAACCGACTGGGACGTCCGCCGCGGACGCGTCCGCCGTCCCGGACGCGTCGCCCGCGGCGGTCGAGACGAGGACCAGCGGCGGGCCATCGACGGCGTACTCCAGTAACTGGGGCGTCGGCTCCGGCAACCACTCCCGGACTCGACGGAGGCGCGGCAGGTCGTCGGGACGGGCGTCGCGAATCACGACAGGCCCGCCAGCAGCGCGAGCGCGCCCCCGAGAATCGCGCCGGAGAGGGTGGCGAGGAAGTTGACGGTCTGGTTGCCGACCAGTTCGCCCTCGACGGTCGCTCCGAGCAGGCTGTCGACCGTCATCCCGCCGACGCCGGCCAGCGCGACGACGGCACCGCCGAGAGCGCCGACCGTCCCGAACAGGACGACGGCGATGGCCGCGACGATGGTGGCTCCGAACGCGCCGGCGAGTTCCCCCTGCCAGGTGACGCCGCCGTCCGTCCCCGGTTCGACCTTCTCCAGCGTGGTGATGAGCCGCGGGTCGTCGAAGACGCCGCCGATCTCGCTGGAGAGCGTGTCGCTCATCGCGGTGGCGATGCTGCCGGCGAACGCGAACAGGAACACGTCGCCGGCGAACGGGAGGTGTGCCCGCGCGGCGAACGCGATGACGGCGACGAGCGCGACGGCCGCGTTGCCGAGGACGTTGCCGCCGCCGCGCGCACCCTCGTTGGCCTCGGCGACGCCGTTGTCGCGCTTCTCGTCGTAGCGGAACTTCGTCGAGAGGCTTCCGAGCGCGAAAAACGAGATGAGGACGGCGAACCACGGGTACCCGCCGAGGACTATCGTCAGCAGCGCGAGCAGCGCCCCGGTGAGCATCCCCGTGACGCTGGCGGTGTCGAGCGCCCACGAGAGGTAACCGAACCCGACCGTGACGGCGATGGCGAGCGCCACTTCGAGCAGCGTCACGTTCACGGTGAGGACGGTGAACAGCCACAGGAGCAGCGCGACGGAGAAGAGCACGAGCGGGTCGTCGCGCTCGAACAGCACCGAGCGCAACAGCGCCGCAAGGAGCGCGCCGCTGGCGGCGAGGAAGACGACCTCCGGAAGGCTCCCTACGCCCGCTGGGACGACCGTCAGCGCGACCGACTGGGCGGCTATCGCGGCGACGAACCCGCCGAGCGCGAACGCCGCGGTGGCCGCGATGGCCGACGACGACCGCTGGCGGGCGAGACGCTCCGCGAGGTTCCCGTACGAGAGCAGGAGGACGGCCGCCACGAACGCGTGGACCGGCAGGTCGACGAGCATGACGAGCATCGCCAGTCCGGCGGTCGCGAAGGCGAAGGCCGCCAGACCGCGCAGGCGACCCTCCCGACGGTCGCTCGGTCTCGCGAGGAGGTCGAACGCCTTCCCCTCGTCGACGACGAGTGCGAGCGCTCCGAGCGCCGCGAACAGGGCGGCGACGCCCGCGACCAGCACGGACGCGGCGAGCGCGAGCGTTCCGATTCCGGCGAACGCCGCTGCCCGCCGAACACTCTGGTTCACGTTATTGGCCGTTTTGGTGACGCACACTTAACGGTTCCCGAAGGGCGCGGTCCTCACGCGGAGGGGACGAGTCGTCGGCGGAGCGACGGTCACTCGAAGTCGCGGCGCATCGCGATCTCGAACCACGGACAGAGCCGCAGTTGGCGGTACCACTTCGGGTTGTCGTGGAGGCGCTCGTACGGCACCCACATCAGGCCCGCGACCTCCTCCTCGTCGGGGTCGAGGCTGGTGTCGTCGAGGGTGACCTGCAGGACCGCACACACCTCGTGTTCGACGCCCTCGTTCGGGTAGTAGCGCTTGTACTCGAAGCGGTCGGTCAACTCGACGTCGCCGTACTGGTCCGGCGAGATGCCCAGTTCCTCCTCGAGGCGCTGGCGCGTCGCCTCGTGCTGGGTCTGGTCCCGCTCGGGGTGGGAGGCGACGGTGCCGTCCCAGTAGGTGTCCCAGAGGCGCTTGTCGGGACTGCGCTGGGCCAGCAGGATGTTGCCGTCGCCGTCGAAGACGAGCGAGGTGAACGCTCGGTGGCGGGTGCCGTCGCCCATGTGGGCTTCCAGTCGGTTGACGATTCCCTGCTCGTTGTCGTCTTCGTCCACCGCGACGACGTGTTGCTCCGCGTTCTCGTGGGTGGCGTCCTCGGACGACCCGGATGCGCTGTCAGCGCTCATGCCATTACAGACGCGCTATCGTTTTCAAAATCTCTTCGAAAAGCTCCTGATGGGCTCGCGGTTGAATTACCGCGTCCGGCCTCCGTCGCCCCGCCGACGCGTCGCCCCGCGACCGACGGTCCGCCGTCGTCCCGCGTCCTCAGTGCTCAACCTCGACGGAACTGCCGAGATACTTCGAGACGACCGCCGCGACGGAGTCGTCCTTGAACTCGGGGAGGTTCGCTCGAATCCCGTCTTTCAGCGCCTCGTAGTACTCCTCGTCGGTGCGGAGCGCGCGATACTCGACGCTCGTGACGGCGACGCCGAGCGCCTCGCTCGTCAGCTCGCGGAAGTGTCGCTCGTCGCCTATCTCGCCGCGCCAGAGGTTGTCGCGGAAGAACAGCCAGCCCTCCTCGCCCGGCGGGTCGGCCGTCCGGGAGAGACGCGTCTCGAACTCCTCCGGGTCGATGCTGACGCCGCCACTCGCCGGTTCGACGCGGAACCGGACCGCGAAGACGTACCGGGCGTCCATCAGCGCAGGTCGTCGAACCGCTCGGCCATGTCGACGTCCTTGTCCGTGACGCCGCCCTCCTCGTGGCTGGTCAGCCGTACCTCGACCTCGTCGTACCGAATCGTCATCTCGGGGTGGTGGAACTCCTCGTCGGCGACTTCGCCCACTTCGGAGGCGAACGCGACGCCCGCGAGGTAGTCGTCGAACTCGTAGACGCGCACTATCTCGTCGCCGTCGCGCTCCCAGCCACTCGGAATCTGTGTATCGATCTCGTCGTCGGACAGCAGTTCGGTCATACCGACACCGACGGCTTCGGGGGAAATAAAACTCGTTGCCCAACCTTTTCCTGCGGTCGCCGCGCTCGCTCCCTGGCAAGAGGTTGAGCAAAAGCACGGCGCTCCTCCCGCCACTCGCTTCGCTCGTTCCGGTCGTTGCTTGGCCCGCTCGCTCGTCGCTACGCTCCTCGCTCGCGGGGGACTCCGGTGTCCGCTACCGGCTGCGTCGCCTGCCGATTCGAATCGGGTACTGAATTCCGTCGAACACTGACCGGGCGGCCGCCGATGGACCAGTGCTTTCGCCGTGAAACGCACGAAAGGTGTTTTTGGTCGAGCTTTTACAGGGAGGCCACCGGACGGCCGCGCCGCCAGGTACGTACCGTCCAGAGCCGACCGTCGTAAAAGGTCGAGGTTAGTCGTCGGCGGTGGCGTCGCTGAGCATGCTGGCGACGAACTCCGGCGGCCCCTCGTCCTCGTCGAACGCGGGGTCGAACAACCGGAGCGCGGTGTTGATGGTCGTCCAGTCGTCGTCGGCGGCGGCGTCGCGCAGGCTCTTCGTCGGCGGTGCGAGCAACTGCGAGACGAGCGCGTCGGCCATCGACTCGACGACCTCGCGCTGCTCGTCGTTCAGGTCGCCGCTGGCCTCCAGCCGCGAGAGCGCGGTCCCGAGTTCCCGCTCCTTGACCCGGTCCGCCCCCGCGTACATCGCCGCGATGACCTCGTCGGCGCGCTTGCGCTTGTACTGCTCCAGCAGGTTCTCGAACTCCCGGTCGACCATCGCCTCGACCGACTCGGCCGCGGCGCGACGCTGGGCCTGCGTCTCCTCGGTCACGGACTCCAGGGCCGCCATGCCGTGGACGACCACACCGTCGATGGCCGCCGCTGCGGGCGAGACGTCGCGCGGCTGGGCGATGTCGACGACCAGCGTCTCGCCAGCGTCGTCGACCGTCTCGGCGTCGAGAACGTGGTCGTCGCTGCCCGTCGCGGTGACGACCACGTCCGCACGAGCGAGCCACGTCTCGAGTCCGTCGAGGGTCACGGCGCGAGCGTCGTCCAGTTCGACCGCGTCCGCGAGCGTCTCCGCCCCGGCGAGGGAGCGGTTGGCGACGACGAGCGTGTCGACGTCCGCGTCCGCGAGCGCGTGCGCGGCGACGGTACCCATCTCCCCAGCGCCGACGACGAGCGCCGTGGCGTCGTCGACCTCGCGCTCGTCCGCGACGAGTTCGACCGCGGCGCTGCCGACCGAGACGACGCCCTCGTTGATGGCCGTCTCCGTGCGCGCTCGTTCGCCGACGTGGATGGCTTTCGTCACCGCCTCCTCCAGCATCGGACCGAGCGTCCCGGCGTCCTTGGCGTCCTGGTACGCGTCGCGCACCTGTCCGATTATCTGGTCTTCGCCGAGGACGAGCGATTCGAGGCCCGTCGCGACGCGCAGCAGGTGGCGCAGGCTCTCCTCGTGGCCCATCTCGACGACCGAGTGGTCGCCCACGTCGGGCGCGAACTCGGCGAGGACGGCTCGACCGGTCGCGGGCGCGTCGGTGACGACGTACGCCTCGAAGCGGTTGCACGTCTGGAGCGTGAACGCCTCCCGGACGTCCGACGCGGCCGCTAGGCGTTCGACCGCGTCTTGCTGGTCTGCGTGGCAGGCGCGAGCCACGTCGTCGAGACTGGCGCGGTCGTGGGAGATGCGCACGCCCGAGATGATGCCGACGCCTGCGGTCACGGTGTTTTCCCTCCGACGATTGCGGTACAGAGATTCATCGATAGCACCCGAATAGGTTCTTATCAGGTAGTTTGAACGGGCTGCACGTAAAGCCTTCTAACCTTCGACACCGGTGACGGCGAGGCCCATCGCTTCGATGTCGTCCAGTATCGCCTCGTGGTCCGCGCTGGCCTCGTAGTAGAAGACGACGTCGAAGGTGCCGTCCCGGAGCAGTTGCTGGCACTCCCAGACGAACTCCTCGTCGTCGAGGGTGAGCCCCTGGTGCTGGTTCGAGGCGAAGTCCGTGTCGTCGGTGCCCGAGTAGACGAACGTGTCCGTCGGCTCGTGGCCCGCGTGCCGGGCGATGACGTCGCCCACGTCCACCGTCATCTGGTGCATCTCCACGTCCTCGTCGCTCCCGAGGTCCGTGTGGACGACGGCCCCGTTGAGTTCGATGTCGCCGGGTTCGAGCAGTTGCTTCGTTCGCTGGTAGAGGTCCTCGTCGATGACGCTGTCCATGTTCGCAGGTACGCGTCCGGGCAGTTAAACGGCCTACGGTTCTCGGGTGACAGCCCCGGCGACGACCCGCGGGCCGCCGCGAGGGTCGACGACGGACGACGGGGCCGGCACCCGAGCGACTCGGCGTCGTGTCACCGGCGCGCAGTCGTCGCTCGCGGTCGCAGCGCGCTCGACGCGCGACGCGAGCTGTTGCTGGTCAACGCATCGTTCGCTAAAATGTGTGGAATTTCGCGCGGCAGCGCGAAGCACTCCCGCGGCAGAACTATCGCTACCGATACCGATTACAGTCGGGTGAGGTTCGTCGCGCGCGGGCCTTTGTCGGCCTGCTCGATGTCGAATTCGACCTCCTGACCTTCTTCCAGGTCGGGGCCGCCAACGTCCTCCATGTGGAAGAACACGTCCTCGTCCGCATCCTCGGTGTCGATGAAACCGTAACCGCCGGTCTCGTTGAAGAAGTCAACCGTACCTTTCGCCATTGCGTTCTACCCAAATCACCCCATAGTTAAAAAGGTATGCACCGACGCCGCCTGTGACACTCGGTAACTCGTCACTTCTCGCCGGGTCGGAGCACCGGATCGATTTACGTCGATTGCGATAACGTTTAACACATCGGTCGATGGCAAGGCTGATACCGGTCGCGTGAATCAGTAGGGACCGAGATGTTGGCGCGGGTCCGGAACAGGTTCGAGACGGCGTACGAGCGACACCTACAGCGGAGCATCTCGGGCGCGCCGACGCACGTCGCCGTCATCCAGGACGGCAACCGGCGGTACGCCAGCCAGCAGGGCGAGGATGCCCCGGACGGACACCGCGCGGGCGCGCAGACGACCGAGCGGGTGCTCGACTGGTGCGAGGAGCTCGGTATCGAGGAGCTGACGCTGTACACCTTCTCGACCGAGAACTTCGAGCGTCCCGAACACGAGCGACAAGCGCTGTTCGACCTGCTGGAGGAGAAGCTCCGCGAGTTCGCCGACGCCGACCGCGTCCACGACGGCGAGGTCTGCATCCGCACCATCGGTGAGGTCGACCAACTTCCACGGCGCGTCCGCGACGCCGTCGAGTACGCCGAGCGCCGCACCCACGACTACGACCGCTTCGTCCTGAACATCGCGCTGGCGTACGGCGGCCGGAACGAACTGCTCGGCGCGGCCCGCGACGTCTCGCGGGCGGTCGCCGACGGCGACCTCGACCCCGGGGAGATATCCGTCGAGACCATCGAACAGCGTCTCTACGATTGCCCCGTGCGCGACGTCGACCTCATCATCCGGACCGGCGGCGACGAGCGTACCAGCAACTTCCTGCCGTGGCACGCCAACGGCAACGAGGCCGCCGCCTTCTTCTGCACGCCGTACTGGCCCGAGTTCTCGAAGATAGATTTCCTGCGCGCCGTGCGGACCTACGAGTCCCGGGAGGAGTCGTTCCGGCAGGCGAAGGTCCAACGCGCGCTCGCGCTGGTGCGCGCGGTCGGCGGCGTCGAACTGGACGAGGCCCGCTCGGTCATCCGGACGTTCGCGGAGTACGTGCCGGACGGCGCGTCGGTCGAGGAACTGGAGTCGCCGGAAGAGCAGACGGCGGAGTGAGTTAGCTCTGATTTACCGCCCGAAGCGCCGGAGGACTCTACCGCCGTCCTCCGAGCGTCGGACTACCGACCGAAGCGCCGCTGTCTGTTCTTGTAGTCCAGAATCGCGCGCAGGTAGTCGCGGCGTCGGAAGTCCCGCCAGTTCACGTCGGTGAAGTACAGTTCCGAGTACACCGACTGCCATATCATGAAGTCCGACAGCCGCTCCGCGCCGGTCTTGATGACGAGGTCGGGGTCGGTCGGGAAGACGAGATGCTCCTCGATTTCGGACTCGTCGACCGCGTCGGGGGCGACCGACCCGTCCTCGACGCTCTCGGCGACGGCGCGCACCGCCTCGGCGAACTCGTGTTTCCCGCCGAGACCGATGCTCACCTGGATCGGCGCGTCGGCGCGCTGGGTGTCTCCGGGGCCCCGGACGGCGGTCTTGCGCGGCGCGGCGACCTTCTCCAGTTCGCGCTCCAGCGTCGGGACCGCGCCGGAGTCGAGCACGCTGACGTACACCGTCACGCGTTCGGCGCCGTAGTCGAACGCCCAGCCGAAGAACCGTTCGAGCGTCTCGTACGCCCCCTGCTCGAGGAGGTCGCGCTCGGTGATGACGACGGCGATCTGGCGGGGCGGGTCGGCGTCGTGACGGCGGACGCGGGCGGCGAGGTAACGGTCGTACAGTCCCACTATCCTGTGGTGGCCCGGGGCGAATCTTAAGCGTGACGACCCGTGGCGAGGGTACGCGACGAGTCGCCCGGGCGTTCGCGGGGGTGGCCAGTTATACCGGTCGCCGTCGATACGTTCCGCATGGAGCACGTCGAGTATCTCTACACGTTCGGGATGGACGAGGCGGAACTCGAACGCCACCTCCGGGAGGCTGAGACCGGCGTCCTCTCGCTCGCCCGGGGGGACGACGCGTACGCGGTGCCCGTGGGCTGTCACTTCGACGGTGACCGACTCCTCCTGCGTCTCGCCGCCGAGTCGGGAAGCGAGAAGATGTCGTTCGTCGAGGACACCGGCCGGGCCTGTTTCGTCGTCTACGAGGCGACGACCGACGAGTCGCGGAGCGTTCTCGTCGCCGGCGAACTCCGGGCGACCGACGTGGAGTTCGACGAGACGACGATAAACGAGTGGTTCGCGCCGCTCCGGGTGTTCGACGAGGCCATCGACGAGGTCGAGCCCGTGGTGTACGAACTGGAGATGGCGGAGGTCACCGGGAGACGGACCTGAGAGGCGACGGTCGGTCTCCGCATCCGTGTGGAATGTGATACCGGAACTAGAAAATATTTTGCCCATGCCGACTGGAAAGATATTTCACTACCGGTCCCGGTAGTGTCACGGACGCGTGACGGAGCGTGACGACGGAGACATCGGGGCAGCCATCTATCGGACAGCGTTCCGTGGGACGAGAGCGCCGGCCATCATCACCGACCCCGACCTCGTCGTCCGGGACGCCAACGACGCCTGCCTCGAGTTCACCGGTTACTCCCGGCCGGAACTGGTCGGCGAGACGGCGCTCGACCTGTTCGAGGAGTCGGCCGTGTGCGACGAGATCGTCGCGACGCTCGCGCGCGGCGACACGTGGAACGGCGAGGTGGAGGTGGCGACGAAGGACGGTCGACTCGTCTACGGCCGGGGGTCGTGCACGCCGGTCACCGTCGACGGCGAGATGCGAGGCTACGTGGGCTTTTTCACCGACCGGACGCAGCACCGGCAGTACGAGCAGAGCCTCCGCATCCTCAATCGCGTGCTCCGGCACAACCTCCGCAACGACGCCAACGTCGTCCTCGGACGCATCGAGATGGTCGCGGAGCAGGTCGACGACCTGGCGCTCCGCGATTCGCTGGCCACCGCGCGGGAGAGGGTCAACGCGATACTGGACTACGCCGAGACGGCACGCAGCCTGGACGACCTGCTCTCGAACACCGGGTCCTCGTTGCGTCCCGTTCGACTCGACGAGGTGTTGCGACGGACGGTCCGGGCCGCCGCCGAGCGGTATCCGGACGCCGAGTTCGTCACCGACTTCGGTTCCGACCCGGTCGTCGTCGCGGCCGACGACGCGGTCGGGACGGCGCTCGAAGCGGTGCTGGTCAACGCCGTCCAGCACAACGACAAGGCGACGCCGCGGGTCGCCGTGGACGTCGCGGTCGAGTCGGGACACGCCACGGTCACGGTCGCGGACAACGGTCCGGGCGTCCCGGCGAGCGAACGCGACCGCATCTTCGGCCGCGAGGAGATCGACGCGGTCCACCACGGCCAGGGACTGAAACTGTTCTTCGTCGACCGCCTGATGGAGACGTACGGCGGCGAGGTGTGGGCCGAGGACAACGACCCCGAAGGTTCGGCGTTCAAACTGCGGTTCCGGACGAGCGACGAGTCCTGACCCCCGACGGACTGCGGGGAACGTCGACTAGACGCTCAGCCGAACTGTCTCGTCGGTGATGTCCGCGACGTACTGGTGTCGAAGGTGGTGGACCTCCTGGTTGACGACGCCCTCCCACTCCAGGTCCTCGAGCGTGTCTCTGTCGGCGTCCGAACTGACGGTGACGTAGAGCGACCCGTCGCGCACGTCGTCGACGGTGCCGACCTGGACGCCGTTCGCTGCGACGACTCGCTTTCCGACCTGCTTCTCGGTGAAATCGGCCATGTCCGACGGTTCGGTCCGGAAGCAAGTGTGCGTTCGGGCCGTACCGACGGGGCGCGTCGCCCGTCGACACCGAAACGGTTTTTCTCCCGACATCTCAATCTCGTTCATGGACGACGTCGACCCCGTCGCGGTCCGCGAAACCGTCCTGGCCGACGCGGCGGAACTCCTCGCCGGCGTCGAACGGCGCTGGGGCGACCTCCGCCGACTCGATTCCGTCACGGTGGACCCGCTTCCCGGCGACGACGACTCGTTCCCGGCGAGCGCCGACCGCTTCTACGAGCAGTTCTACCCCTACGCGGCCAGCGCGGTCGTCACCGACGAGGCCGGACGCCTGCTCTGCGTCGACAGCGAGGCCCGCGGCGAGTGGGAGACGCCCGGCGGCGCGGGTGAACCCGGCGAACGCCCGGCAGAGACGGCCCGCCGCGAGACGCGCGAGGAGACCGGCATCGAGTGCGAACTCACGGACGTCCTCTTCGTACGCCGGATGGAGGTCGACCTCGGCCGGTCCGAAACGCTCCCGATTCCCGTCGTCGCCTTCACCGCGCGACGGACGGGCGGCGACGAACTCGGCGCGGACGCCCTCGCCGACCACGAGGAAGTCGCCGACGTTCGGTGGTTCGAACCGGCGGCGGTGCCGACCGACCTCCGGGAGTACGAGACGATTCGCGCGCACCTCGACGCCCTCGACGGCGCGGCGAGTGGGCGATAACGGCGACCCCGTTCCGGATCGTCCGCGGACGTTCCGGAGCGGAACCGTCAGCGATAACTATCAGATGCCGTACTGTTAGGTAGATGACGTACGACGCCATCGTCTTCGACAACGACGGCGTGCTCGTGGAACCGCCCGCCGAGGACGTGCTGGTCGCTGCCGCCCGCGACGCGTTCGCCGAAGTCGGCGTCGAGTCGCCCGACGAGCACCACGTCGAGGCGATGGTCCGCGGCGTGACGCCCGATCGTCTCCGCGAGGTGTGCGACGCCTACGACCTCGACCCGGCGACGTTCTGGCGGGCCCGCGACCGCACCGCCGCGGCGGCCCAGCGCCGGGAACTCCGCGCCGGCCGGACCGCGACGTACGACGACGTGACCGCGCTGGCGTCGCTCGACCGCCCGTTCGGCGTCGTCAGCACGAACCAGCACGAGACCGTCGAGTTCGTCCTCGACCGCTTCGAACTCCCCGAGTTCGAGACGTACTACGGCCGGCCCCCGACGATAGAGAGCCTCCGCCGGAAGAAGCCGAACCCCCACTACCTCGACGCCGCGCTCGCGGACCTCGGCGTCTCGGACGCGCTGTTCGTCGGCGACAGCGAGAGCGACGTACTGGCGGCGGCGAACACGGGCGTCGACTCGGCGTTCGTCCGCCGTCCGCACCGCGAGGGGTACGCTCTCGACGCCGAACCGACGCACGAAATCGCTGGGCTGGACGAACTGCCCGCGCTCGTCCGGTAGCCGACCGTCGCGCTCGTCAGTAGCCGAGTCGGGCGAGCGTCGCGGCGAGTTCCTCGCGGTACGGGTCGCCGAAGTAGTAGACGTGCACGACCAGCGGGTAGAGCGCGTACACGTCCCGGCGCGATTCGTAGCCGGGGTCGATTCCCCGCCGGGCGTCGTAGCGCTCGAAGAACGGGTCGCCGACCGTCCCCGTCCAGTCGAGGTACGCCAGTTCGACCTCGGCGTGGGCGTAGTAGGTCGCGGGGTCGAGGAACGCCGCCACCTCGCCGTCGCGCGCGAGGACGTTGTTGGTCCAGGCGTCGCCGTGAATCAGCGACGGTGCGTCGGGTTCGACCAGCAGGGCGTCGCAGTCGGCGGCGACCTCCTCGACGCGTCCGGCGAGCGCCGTCGGCAGTTCGCCGGCCTCGCGAGCGACCTCGGCGGCGTACCGGAGTCGCCGGTCGCGGTAGAACGCGACCCAGGAGTCCGTCCAGGGGTTGGGCTGGACCAGCGTACCGGTGAGGGTGTCGCGCTCGAACCCGAACGCCCGGGCCGTCGTCTCGTGGAGCGCGGCGAGGTGGTCGGCGACGTCGCGTTCGACCGCGGGCGTGAGACGGGACTCGCCCTCGACGTACTCGAGGAGCAAGAGGTCGTCGCAGGCGCGGTGAACGTCGGGGACCGGCAGTCCCGCGTCCGCGAGGCGAGCGAGCATCTCGGCTTCGACGGTGAGTGGGGCCTCGCCGGTCTTGGCGACGAGCGAGTCCCGGTCCGCGAAGTCGACGCGGTGGACGGTGCCCATCTCGCCGCCGTCGAGTTCGACCAGGGCGGCGGGCCGCTCGTCGACGGCGGCGGCGATTCGAGCGGCGAGGCCGGACGTCACGTCCGCGTCGTCGCTCTCCCCGACCAACAGTGGTGCGGTTCGGACCGACGCGGAGGAGACCCGTGACCGTTCACCTCGGACCCCCTGACGACCGCTCCGGCGGGAAACCGGACGCGACCGGTGGACAGCTTTACCTCCGCTCCGTACGTATCCGAAGGTATGAACGTTCTCGTCGCCGGCGGAACCGGGTTCGTCGGACGGAATCTCGTCGCCGAACTGGACGACCGGGGCCACGACGTGACGGTGCTCGCGCGGAACCCCGACGAGGCCGACCTGCCCGAGGGCGTCGCCACCGCGATGGGCGACGTGACAGCCAGGGCGTCCATCGTCGACGCCTTCGACGGACAGGACGCCGTCGTCAACCTCGTCGCGCTGTCGCCGCTGTTCGAACCGCCGCGGGGGCTGAGCCACACGAGCGTCCACCTCGGCGGCACCCAGAACGTCGTCTCGGCGGCCGAGGAGCGCGGCGTGGACAAGATAGTCCAGATGAGTGCGCTCGGCGCGGACCCGGACGCCCCGACCGAGTACCTCCGCGCGAAGGGGCGGGCCGAATCCGTCGTGAAGGAGTCGGACCTGCGCTGGACCATCTACCGCCCCTCTGTCGTGTTCGGCGAGGGCGGGGAGTTCCTCTCGTTCACGAAGAAACTGACCCCGCCGTATCTCGCGCCACTGCCGGGCGGCGGGAAGACGCGGTTCCAGCCGATATGGGTCGGCGACATCGCGCCGATGCTGGCCGACGGCGTCGAACCGGAACGCGACGGCGCCATCTACGAAATCGGCGGACCGGAGGTGTTCACCCTCGCGGACGTGGCGAGACTCGTGCGTCGCGCGAACGGACAGTCGGTCACTATCGTCCCCGTCCCGATGGCGCTTGCGGGCGCGGGACTGAAGATAGCCGGGGCCATTCCCGGCTTCCCGATGGGGGCCGACCAGTACCGCTCGCTGCAACTCGACAACGTCACGAGGGACAACGACGCCGAGTCGTTCGGTGTCACACCCCAAAACATGAAAAGCCTCGAAGAGTATCTAGGAGTCGAGAGGCGAGCCCCTGACGGTGAGTAGCAACCCAGACAGGTATCGAAAACTACCTGTACGTAGATAGACTTGTGTGGACATATTCAGACTTAAAGAAGGGGTGTATGATAGCTGTCTGGTCGAATGGAAAGACGCCAGGAAAACGCCTCCTGCTGGGGGTTTACCGGGGAGAGTGTCTTTTCTCCGAGACGTGAAACACCAAAAAGCTTATCTGGTTATTCATAGTGGTGTCTTTCAAACGGAGAACGGTACCGAAAATGAAACTCGCGATGATCGGGTTCGGTCAGGCTGGTGGCAAGATTGTCGATAAGTTCCTGGAGTACGACCAGAGAACTGGCAGCGGCATCGTCCGCGCGGCAGTCGCGGTCAACACCGCCAAGGCCGACCTTATGGGGCTCGAACACATCCCGCAAGACAACAGGGTGCTCATCGGGCAGTCCCGCGTCAAGGGACATGGAGTCGGAGCAGACAACGAACTCGGCGCGGAAATCGCCGAAGAGGACATCGACGAAGTACAGGGGGCGATAGACAGCATCCCCGTCCACGAGGTGGACGCGTTCCTCATCGTGGCCGGGATGGGCGGCGGCACCGGCAGCGGCGGCGCGCCCGTCATCGCCAAACATCTCAAGCGCATCTACACCGAACCGGTGTACGGCCTCGGCGTCCTGCCGGGCAGCGACGAAGGTGGCATCTACACCCTCAACGCCGCGCGCTCGTTCCAGACGTTCGTCCGCGAAGTGGACAACCTGATGGTGTTCGACAACGACGCCTGGCGGCAGTCCGGCGAGAGCGTCGAGAGCGGCTACGAGGAGATAAACGAGGAGATAGTCACTCGCTTCGGCATCCTGTTCGGTGCGGGCGAGGTCGGCGGCGACGACGACGTCGCCGAGAGCGTCGTCGACTCGAGCGAGATCATCAACACGCTCAGCGGCGGCGGCGTCTCGACCATCGGCTACGCCGCCGAGGAGGTCGAGATGCAGGAGTCCAGCGGACTGCTCTCGCGGTTCACGGGCGGCGACGGTGGCGGGTCGGACGACAGCGCCCACACCACCAACCGCATCACGAGCCTCGTCCGGAAGGCGGCGCTCGGCCGGCTGACGCTCCCCTGCGAGATAGACGGCACCGAGCGCGCGCTGCTGGTGCTGTCCGGTCCGCCCGCTCACCTCAACCGGAAAGGAATAGAGCGCGGCCGCAAGTGGCTCGAAGAGCAGACCGGCAGCATGGAGGTTCGCGGCGGCGACTACCCCGTCAACGAGCCGAACGTCGCCAGCGTCGTCCTGCTGTCCGGCGTGACGAACGTCCCGCGCATCAAGGAACTCCAGCAGGTCGCCATCGAGGCACAGGAGAACATCGACGACATTCGCCAGGAGAGCGAAGAGAACCTCGAAAACCTCGTCGAGGATGAGGAGGATGAACTCGACCCGCTGTTCTAGGCTCGCCACCCTCGTCGTCGCCGCCGCGCTCGTCCTCTCGGCAGTCGCGCCGGCGGCGGCCATCTCGGTGAGCAAGGACGGCGTGCCCGGCGAGGCGAAGGTCGGGTCGGAGGTCAGCGGTTCGGTCACCCTGACGGAGCTCTACGGCGACTACGAGCAGTGGATGCTCCGCGGCGAGACGGAACTGAAGGACGTCACGTGGACCGTGACGACCTTCGACCAGGCCGGCAACCAGAAGAGCCAGCAGTCGTACGACGGCCAGTCGTTCAACCACTCGCTCAGCCTCGACAGCGGCGTGAGCGAGGTGAAGCTGACGGTGAAGGGGACGGTCCCCGAGGTGGAGAGCTACACCTACGACTCCCGGCCGGCGTTCACGTTCGCGGAACTGACCCAGGTTCGGCAGGGCGGCAACTCCAACACGTTCCGGACCGTCTCGGTCGACCACTACACCGAGAAGAGCAAGCAGGCCCGTAACGCCATCGGCGACGCCGAGCAGGCCATCGACGACGCCCCGAGCGGTGCCGACACGGCGGACGCCGAGAGTTCGCTCGACGACGCCGTCACGGCGTACGAGGCGGGCAACTTCCAGCTCGCCATCGACCTCGCCGGCAAGGCCGAGGAGAAGGCGAACACGGCCGCCAAGGAGGCCCAGCAGTCCCAGCAGCGGACCACGCTGCTGATGTACGGCGGCGTCGCCGTCGTCCTGCTGCTCGTCGTCGGCGGTGGTGTCTACTGGTACCGTTCCCAGCAGCAGAACACGAGCAAACTGCGGTAATCTCCGCGGCCCTTCTTCCACAGTTCCTTAACGCCGCACCGTCTACGCCCGACCATGCAGGTCGTCGTCCCGTTCGCGCCCGGCGAGCCCAAGACCAGGCTGGCCGAGGCGCTCGCCGCCGACGAACGCCGTGCGTTCGCGCAGACGATGCTCCGGGACGTGCTCGACGCCGTCCGGGCGACGGGCCGGGAGCCGACGGTGCTCTCGACCCGGCCCGTCGCCGTGGACGCTCCGGTCACGGTCGACCCGCGTCCCCTGACGCCCGCGGTGAACGAGGTGCTCGGAGACGGCGCGACGGCGGTCGTGATGGCCGACCTCGCGCTGGCGACGCCCGCCGCGCTGGAGCGACTCTTCTCGGCGGACGGCGACGTGGTGCTCGCGCCCGGTCGCGGCGGCGGGACGAACGCGCTGGTCGCGCGCCACCCCGAGTTCCGCGTCGACTACCACGGCACCTCCTACCTCGACCACCGCGAGGCAGCCCGGGCGGTCGGCGCGAGCGTCACCGAAGTGGACTCGTTCCGCCTCGCGACCGACGTGGACGAGTCCGCGGACCTCGCGGAGGTGCTGTTGCACGCCGACGGCCGGGCGCGCGACTGGCTGGCGGACGCCGGGTTCGCGCTGTCGGTGACGGACGGACGGGTCGAGGCGCGGCGAGGAGAGGAGTAGCGACGACTACGCAGGAGCCGACAGGTTCGCGACCGCTCCGTCGGCGGGGCCGCCCGCGGCGGGCGACCGACGCACCGGCGCGGGTCGGTCGACGGGCGACTCGGCGAACTGCAGGCGGAGCCAGCCGAGCCACGGAATCCGGAACTCCGCGGTGCCGACGACCCACTGCGGCTTGACCGGGCCGGTGAGCGCGAGCGTGCCGACCTGGTCGTAGGCTCCGTTGTTGTCGCCCTTCGTGATGAAACCAGCGTGGGGCGCGGGGCAGTAGGCCAGTTCCTCGCAGCCGTCGGCGCCGCCGACGTACTCGGGGTTCGCCTCGTCGTACCAGTTCTCGCCCTGCTCGACCCAGAAGCGCGCCCGATGGATTATCGGCGTCCGGTCGGACTCCCCGTCGGGCCTGAAGATTATCACGTCGCCGTAGCTCCCGAACTTCTCGTAGCCGGCTCGCTCGCCGGCGGCGTAGGTGACGACGCCCGTCCCGTCCCGCGCGGCGTCGCCGGCGAGGCGGTGTTCCTCCATGACGAAGACGAGGTCGGTTCGGGACATGTGCGGTTCCATACTCGGACTCTCGACCGCCACCATCGGCGGCCAGACGCCGCTGACGGCGAACAACAGGAGGCCGATGGCGACCACCCAGCCGGCGGTCGACAGTACGTCGCGGACGATGGCGACCGGCTCGTCGTCGGTCGTCCGGAGCCAGTGGAGCCACTCCCGGGGACCGGCGTCGTTCGGCGGTGACATTCAGGGGAGGGTGTGTCTCGGGTTCGCTTGAATGTTCGGATTCGCGGAACGTTCCGCGGGGCTCCCGGGCGGTCCGCATCGCGCGGTCCCCGCGGTCGGCGGTCGCCCGTCGCCCGCGTCGCTCGCCGCCGTCGGCGGTCAGTTCCCGGCAACCTCGTCCGCGGTTCCAAACCCTTTTCGTCGCGGTCGCGTAGTACGACGCGTGATTCCCGGGACCGCCGAGTACGACGTCGACGTCACCATCGACCAGCGCGAAGTCGACGACCTCCTCGCGGTCGCGCCGGCCGACGTCTCGGCCGCGGACGAACTCACGTTCGCGAAGAACGTCTTCGTCCCCCTGACGACCGCCTGCCGGTACACCTGCACCTACTGCACGTACTTCGACGCGCCGGGCGAGGCGTCGCTGCTCTCGCCCGAGGAGGTGCGGGACGTCGTCCGCCGCGGCGCGGACGCCGGCTGTACGGAGGCGCTTTTCACCTTCGGCGACGACCCGGACGACCGCTACACCCGCATCCACGACCAGCTCGAGGAGTGGGGCCACGACTCCATCCACTCCTATCTCCGGGAGGTCTGCGAACTCGCGCTCGAGGAGGGCCTGCTGCCGCACTCGAACCCCGGCGACCAGACGCGCGAGCAGATGGCGCAGGTCGCTGACGTGAACGCCAGCATGGGCGTGATGCTGGAGACGACGGCGGACGTGGACGCTCACGCCGGTCCCCGGCGGAAGAGCCCGGGCCAGCGGCTCCACACCATCCGGACGGCGGGCGAACTCGGCGTGCCGTTCACGACCGGCATCCTCGTGGGCATCGGTGAGGACTGGGACGACCGCGCAGAGAGCCTGCTGGCCATCCGCGACCTGCACGAGCGCTACGGCCACGTCCAGGAGGTCATCGTCCAGAACGTCGTGCCCAACGAACGGTCGTCCTTCGAGCAGCCCTCCGTCGAGACCATGCGGCGCGTCGTCGCGATGGCCCGCCACGCGCTCCCCGAGGACGTGTCGGTGCAGGTGCCGCCGAACCTCTCGCCGACCCGCGAACTGCTGGACTGCGGCGTCGACGACCTCGGCGGCGTCTCGCCCGTGACCGACGACCACATCAACCCGGAGTACAAGTGGCCGGCCCTGCGCGAACTCGAGGACATCGCCGACGAGGCGGGCGTTCCGCTTGCCGAACGGCTGCCGGTCTACGAGCGGTATCTCGACGGATCCGGGGAGTGGGTGAGCGAGCGCGTCCGCCGGGCCGTCGAGGACGTCGAACCGAGCGGCGCGTGACCCGACCGTCTCGCTACGCCCGCCGGTGGTCCCGCGGCACGAGCGGCGTCCCGTCGGCGTCGGGCGCGAGCCGCGGCCCGAACGGCGGGTCCGACGGGTCTATCTCCTGCACCTGGCGGTAGTCGGTCGAGCGCTCGGCGGGCGTGCGGCCGATGGCCGATATCATCTCGACGTACTCCGAGAACGAGCGGAACTCGCCGAACTCGCCGCCGGCGCGCTTCGTTATCTCCTCGCTGAGGATGGTTCCCATGAAGTCGTCCGCGCCGCAGGAGAGCATCTTCAACCCCTGCTCGTCGCCGTACTTCACCCACGACGACTGGACGTGGTCGACGTTGTCGAGGAAGAGCCTGGAGACGGCTATCATCAGTTCGTCCTCGTGGGTCGTCGCGCCCGCGTCGACCATCCCCCGCTCGTGGAGGGGGGTGTTCCGGTGGACGAACGAGAGGGGGACGAACTCCGTTATCGCGCCGGTGCGGTCCTGCAACTCCCGGACCCGTTCGAGATGCATGGCGCGGTGCATCTCGTTCTCGACGTGGCCGTACATGATGGTCGCGGTGGTGTCGAGGCCGACCGACGCGGCGGCCTCCATCGCCTCGAGCCACTCGTCGGTGCCGATCTTCCCGGGGCAGATGACCCCGCGCACCTCGTCGACGAGAATCTCGGCGGCGGTGCCGGGGACGCTGTCGAGACCCGCCTCCTCGAGACGGCCGTACACCTCCTCGTAGCTCCAGTCGGTGCCCCGGCGGGCGTGGTAGGCCTCCTCGGGCGTCATCGAGTGGAGGTGGACGCCGTCGAGGTCCATGGCGCGCATCTGGTCGACGTACGTGCCGGGGTCGGTCTCGTACGCGCCCGGCGACTTGTAGTTCAGGTCGCCCCTGTCGCTCGCTTCGAGGCGTTCGCGGTGCTCGTCGTCGAGCGCGAGCGCGGGGTGGAGGCCGCTGACCGAGGTGACCTCGTAGATGCCCCGCTCCCGGGCGTCGCTGACTATCTCGCGCGACTCGGCGGGCGTCTTCGTGAACCCCTGGTGGTCCGTCTCCGCGCCGGTCTCGAAGTTCTCCGCCGTGTCCTTGAAGTTGCAGAACAGACAGCCCGTGTTGCAGGCCGTGGTGACGTTGTTGTTCAGGTTCGCGACGAAGGTGACGCGGTCGCCGACCACGTCGGCCCGGCGGCGGTCGGCGGCTTCGAGGACCCGCTCCTTCCGGGCCGGGTCGATTCCCGGGCGGTCGGTGCCGGTCGTCAGCAACTCGACGGCGTCCGCGACGGTGAGACGAGTGCCGTCGCGGGCCTTCGCCAGGGCGTTCTCGAACGATTGGTCAGTCTCCGCCTCGTGTTCGAACTCGAACCGGTCCCTGGGGACGTTGTGTCCCCCGCGCGCTTCGGCCATACCCGTCCCACTCTTTCGACGGACAAAAAGCGGCGGGTACCGGAACCGAAGCGTCGACCGTTCGGGACGCTCGCCGACCTCGGGCGTCCCGCCGGGGTCGTCCGCCGAGCGCGTCCCGACCGTTTCCGGCATCCGGCGGGGGTTTTCGAAAGTTTGACTCTCGCCCGCGCGAGACGGGAGACAGTGACCAGCTATCGGAACGTCGTTCTGTTCGTACTGCTCGCGGCGGCGTGGGGGTCGGCGTTCATGGCTATCAAGGCCGGGCTCGCGTACTTCCCGCCGGTGCTGTTCGCCGCGATCCGCTACGACGTGGCCGGCGTGCTGATGCTCGCGTACGCCGCCTACGCCACCGAGCGCTGGCGGCCCCGGACCGGCGACGAGTGGCGACTCGTCCTCGTCGGCGGCGCGCTGATGATCGCGGGCTACCACGCCTTCCTGTTCGTCGGCGAGACCGAGACCACCAGCGCGGTCGCCGCCATCGTCGTCAGCCTCAGTCCGATTCTGACGACGGGATTCGCGCGCGTCCTGCTACCGAGCGAGCGTCTCACCCCCGTCGGCATCGCCGGCCTGCTGCTCGGACTCGTCGGCGTCGCGATACTGAGCCTCGGGAAACCCCACCCCGGAGGGCTCGTCACGCCGGGATTCGTCGGCAAGCTACTCGTCCTCGCGGCCGCCGTCTCCTTCGCGCTCGGGAGCGTGCTCACGCGCCGCATCGACGCCGACCTGCCGATCGAGACGATGGAGGCGTGGTCCATGGTGCTCGGCGCGCTGATGATGCACGCCGTCAGTCTCGCGCGGCCGGCCGAGTCGCTGGCCGCCGTGGAGTGGACCCCCGAGGGAATCGCGGCGCTCGTGTACCTCTCGCTGGTCGCGAGCGCGCTCGGCTTCCTCGTCTACTTCGACCTGCTGGCGCGGCTCGGTCCCATCGAGATAAATCTCGTCTCGTACGTCGCGCCCGTGTTCGCCGCCCTCTCGGGGTGGCTGTTCCTCGACGAGCGAGTGACGCCGGCGACGGTCGTCGGCTTCCTCGTCATCTTCGCCGGCTTCTGCCTGGTGAAACGCCGCGCGCTCGCTCGCGAACTCCCGCGGCTGCGGGCCGCCCTCTCGCCCGGCCGATAGCCCGCCCGCCGTCCGCTCTCCGAGTCGAACGTCCACCATGTAGTCATAAGAATTTTATCAGAAGGGTGTCTACGGTCTGAGAGATGGCGTCTCCGAAACCCCGGTTCAGGGGCGAGGACGCGGTACGCGACCTCGACGCGGCGCTGCGGACGATGAAGCGGGAGGGCTGTCACCTCCTCGTCACCGGCGAGGTCGACGCCCGCGTCGCCGGCCGGGCGACTCGTCGACTGTTCGGCGACCCGAACTACGACCGCAAGCGCGTACTGGCGGTGCCGGACTCGACCGCCCACGTCGACCGCTGCCTGCCGGTCGACGTGTCCCGGACCGACCCGGCCGTCTGGGTCGTCGACCCGACCGGGCGCGCCCGGTCGATTCCTCCTTCGGCCGAGGACCGCACACTCCCGGACCCGGACGGCGACGGGAGCGACCTCGACCACCTCCGGCAGGAACTCGTGCAGGCGGTCACGTTCTACGCCGACGCCGAGGACGGCCTCGCGCCGGCCGAACTCCGGGTCGGCGTCGCGTCCGCGGACGCGCTCCTCGAACGCGACGACCGGCACGCGGTCGAGCGGTTCCTGCGGACCCTCGGCGCGCTCGTCCGCGGCGTCGACGGGATGGGCCACGTCCGGGTCGCGCTGCCCGACGACCATCCCACGGTGGCGTCGCTGTCGCCGCTGTTCGATGCACGTATCGAACTCCGCTGGCGCGACGGACTGGTGCCCGAACAGCGCTGGCACGTCCCCGACCGCGACGTCACCAGCGCCTGGACGCAGCTCTGAGGGCGGTCGGCGTCGAGTGCTGGCGGGTCGGCGCGACGACGCGACGACGCGCCGGTGAGAAGGAGGTCGTCCGTCTAACGGTGGACGTCGACCGACTCCAGGACGACCTTTTCTCTCGGCTGGTCGTTCGGGCCGGTCTCGACGGAGCCGATCTCCCGGACCACGTCCATGCCGTCGGTCACTTCGCCGAAGACGGCGTGGCGGTCGTCGAGGTGCGGCTGGGCGTCCAGCGTGATGAAGAACTGCGACCCGTTCGTGTCCGGTCCGGAGTTCGCCATCGAGAGGATTCCCTCGCTGTCGTGGCGCAGTTCGGGGTGGAACTCGTCGTCGAACTCGTAGCCGGGGCCGCCGCGACCGGTTTCCGTGGGGTCGCCGCCCTGAATCATGAAGTCCTCGATGATGCGGTGGAACTGTACGTCGTTGTACAGCGCGTCCCCTCGCGTCTCGCCGGTTTCGGGGTCCTCCCAGGTGACCGTATCGGGAGCGGGGTCGGCGTCGGCGGCGGGGTCGTGCTCCGCGAGTTTGACGAAGTTCTCGACGGTTCTGGGCGCACGGTCGTCGAACAGTCGAATCTCGATGTCGCCGTAGTTCGTGTGTAGCGTCGCTGTCAGCTCGTCTGCCATGCGCCTACCAAGGAACTCCGGTGGGAAAAAGCGTTCCGTCCCTACTTCCTCGCCGTGGTGAACAGGAGCGGTGCGACGACCAGCAGCGCGACGCCGAGGTACGCGTACTGGGGCGGCGCACCCATCGAGACGACGAGCAGGAACAGTACGCCGAACACGATAGCGTTCAACGACAGGACCTTCCGTGAGCCGAGCGGAATCGCGCCGAGTATCGACAGCACGAACAGCAAGAGGACGGCGTGCCCAACGTGGTAGTTGAGCAGGAAGTCGTCGACGAGTGGGAGTGGGACGAACTCGTACATCCTTGCCGAAAACTCGCCCCGAGTTCTCCTTTAAACTTCCGCTATGCCCCGCCGGAGCCGTGTAACTCCAGCGGTCGCACCCAGATGAGCCAGATAGCGACCGCGGCGGTGAGGTAGCCGGTGTAGAAGACGACGGTCCCGAGCGTGCTGTAGCCGCTCTCCGTCAGGAAGTACTTCGCCATCCCCGGGACGGCGACGCCGAGCGCCAGCGCCAGCCCGAACCGGAGCTTCTCAGCGGTGTCCGTGGTGCCCATGCGCCCACCTGGGGCCTCCAGCGGCGTGAATGGCTCGGTTCGACCGGAGCGGACGACCGGACGGTCCGCCCCGCTCTCACAGCCTCGCCGACCGACGCGTCCGGGCGCTCGCGGCGTCGTGCGGTCGTCTGACGCGGTTTTAAGTTGTGGAAGTGCCGACACGGAGGTGGGCGCGCACGCAGCCTCTCTCCCATCCTCCCACTCCGCGCGCCCGGCACACCACCCACATCCTCCCCTCCCCCTTCCGACACTCCCTCCGAACTCGACGCCCGCCGGTCGCTTCGACGCATCGCACTCGGCAGCGGTGGGCGTGCGCGGCCGCCGAACGCGGTCGCCCGGCGGGATTGGCCACGTTCAGGCGGTGCCTGAAGGAGTACAAGCGGTGGCTGTGGTCGCCACAGTCACTGCCTGAGGCCCCCCAGCGTGTTCATAACAAAGGAGGAGACGGGCATTCGTACGGATGCGCCCGACGGCTCGGGCGCGAAGCGTGTCGCAGTCTCGCGGTGGACGCCCGGCGATGCCGGGAGCCCTGGCGGTGGGCTGGCCTCCCGCCACAGTGTCACCAACCTCCCCACGAAAGTTCTCGTCCCGGGCGTCCCCAGAACCCCGCGCTGCCCATTTTCCCTCCCTTCAGTTCAACCCTGGAGGCGGTCACGGACCGCGGGGACTGCGTCCCGCGTTGCGATGAGCGCGACCCTGTCTCCGGCCTGGATACTCGTCGACGGCAGCGGTATCGTCATCCGTTCGCCCGCCCGGCCGTGGGCGTAGATGCGGGCGTCGCGCGGGAGGTCCACCGCCACGACGCGTTCGTCGACGACCGGCGAGTCGTCGGGCACCCGCAGCGTCGTCAACTGGAGCTGTTCGGTCAGGTCGGCGATGACGTTGAAGTCACCGCCGAGGAGGGCCGTCTTCGCCCCGGCCGCGCCCAGCCGTTCCGGGTAGACGACCTCGTCCACGTCGTCGGCGAACTTGTGGTAGATGTCCGCCCGGTAGTCCTCGTCGATGCGCATCACGGTCCGGCAGCCGTGATGCTTGCCGATCATGCACGCGGCGAAGTTGACGTTCAGGTCGCCCGTCAGTCCCGCGATGGCGTCGGCCGATTCGAGCCCCGTGTTCGCCAGGGAGTCCTCGCTCGACCCGTCTCCCTCGACGACCGAGAACCCCTCTTTCCGGGCCTTCTCGGCCGTCTTCTCGTGGTTCTCGACGAGCACCACCTCGTGGCCTTCCTCCCGGAGCACCCGCGCGGTCCGGAGGCCGACGCGTCCAGCACCCACGATAACAAATCTCATAGCCGTTCAATCGTGAAGCCGGGACAAAAGCGTTGGTGTCGCTCAGTTCGCCGATACGACGACGCTCGCCGTGTCGGTGTCTCCGTCTCCGTCCGTGACGGTGAGCGTCACCGCCAGGTTCCCGCACTCCGGAACGGTCACGACGATGGACTCGCCGCGCTTCTCGTCGCCGTCCGCCTCCCAGACGAAGTCGGGGTCGGTTCCGGACGAACAGCCGGCGTCGAGTTCGACGGCGTCGCCCGCGTCGAGGCCGCAGGCGTCGAGCGACGGGTCCGTTTCGATGCAGGCGCTCACCGGTTCGTCCTCGGGGCGGTCGCTCTCGCCGAAGCGACGTTCGGCGGGCGGTCGCTCCCCGCTCCCGGCGAGGACGTGAAGGTTGCCGTACGCCGTGTAGACGTCGTTCGTCGACGCGGTCGGCGGGACGGTGGCGGCGTAGAGGCGACCCTCCGCGACGACCGGCGTCTCCGCGGCCATCCCGCCGTGGTCCACGACTTCGAGTCCGTCGTCGTCGAGCACGTACCCCTACCGGCGTTCGCCGGACGCCGCGTCGAGGGCGACGACGACGGGCCGCTCCGCCGCGTCGCCCGCGTCGCGCGCCCCCTGCCCGCCGACGTAGAGCGTCCCGTCGGCGGCCGTCGCGCTGGACGCGTGGGTCACCTGTAGCGCCTTCGTCCACGCGGGCGCGCCCGTCTCGGCGTCGAGCGCGGTCACGGCCCCGTCCGTCGACGCGAAGACCCGGCCGTCGGCGACCGTCAGCCGGTTGTAGTACCGACCCTCGCCGCTCGCGCGTTCCCACTGGAGCGACCCGTCGCTCGCCGACCGCGCCTGGACGACGTCGGCGTCGTCACGCCGGACGGTGCCGAACACCAGTCCGTCGGCGACGGTCTGCAGCACCGAGTGGCTGGACCGCCAGTCAGGCCCCTCGGAGACCTCCCACCGAAGGGAGCCGTCGTCGGCGTTCAGCGCGGTGCCCTCGCCGTAGAAGACGGTCCCGTCGGCGTAGAACGGCGTGCCGCCGCTCCTGTCCCGGCCCCAGAGCGTCTCGCCCGTCTCGGCGTCGAACGCTCTCGCAGCGGGACCTCCGCGCGCGTAGCTGTCCGCTATCGACGCGTAGATCCGCCCGTCGGCGACGACCGGCGTCTCCCACGCCGAGTTGTCCGTGCGGCTCCACGTCGTCTCGCCGGTCGCGGCGTCGAGGGCGAACAGTCCCGATTTCCCGCTCGTCCGCGAAACCCTCGTGGCGACGTAGACCGTGTCGTCGACGACGGTGGGCGGGTTCGGTTTCCCGAAGTTGCCCCGCTTCCACTTCGTTTCGCCCGTCTCGGCGTCGAGCGCGGCGACGTAGCCCGTGCTCCGCTCGAGCCAACCGGCGTCCGTCGTGACCGCGAGATACAGCGTCCCGTCGGCGACGACCGGTTGCGACTCGTTGAACGCCATCGACCCGTCGAGGTCCGCGCGCCAGTCGGTCGTCGCGTACGGCGTCGGGCCGCTGTCGCCCGTCGCGCCCGCGTGGCGCGGCCCCGACCGGAAGGTGGTCCACCCGTCCCACCGCGTGCGGTCGCCACCGTCTCCTTCTGCGATAGCGATACCGCCGAGGCTCGTCGCGCCCGCGACGGTCCCGACCGTTTTCATGAACGCTGCCTGTCATTTGCTGGCATGCACCGCCACGTTCCGACGGGGGAGTATTTCCTATGCATCCGTTAATCTCACCCGGCCGTCGTTTATTTATCATATATTTACACCCTAAACTTCACCTGATGTGTATACTCTGGTATGTGATGGCCGAACCGGCGTCCGTCACTGACGGTCCGGTATTGGCGCTCACGAGCCGGTCGTCTCTCCGGGGCGACCGAAACTCCGGGAAGATGTGCTCTGGGTTACACCGTTCCCGGTCTCTTTCAGCAGTATTGGGGTAAACTCATCACCCTGCGGTAACAGAGGTTGGGGTATGAGATCGAAGGCGTCCCGGACGACCCAGGCGTCCCGGACCTCGCAAGCGTCGCCGACGGTGCAACGGTTATCCGACGCGCTCGCGGCAGGGGCGTTCGTCCTGCTTTTCGTCGCGTTCGTCGTCCTGCGGGCGAACGGCGGACCGGAGTGGTACTCGGCCGGCTATCTGAACCTGTTCTACCTCACTGCCGGCGGACTGGCGTTCGTGTCGGTCGCGGTCAGGGAGGTGGACGACCCCTTCTGGTGGGGGTCGACCCACCTCCTGGTCGGCGGTCTGGCGGCCATCTTCATCGGTCGCCAGATGGACACCTACGTCCCGCCGGAGGCCCGCGCCTTCCACGTCGCCGCCATCTTCGTCGTGTACGCGGCCTACCCCTTCACGCTCCCCGGTTCGCTGCGGTTCGCTCGCGACCGCTGGCCGTTCGTCGGAGCGTTCGCCACCCTCCTCGGCGTCTACTGCTACCACCTGGTACACGAACCGGCCGGCTCCGCCCAGGCCGCGGCCGTCGTGTTCATCGGTCTCGTCTTCGCCGCTAACCTCTTCCTGTTTCCGCGGGTCGTGCCGCGAGACGTCTTCCTGTGGACGCTCGCGGGCACCGCCACCGTCGTCGTGACCCTCGGTGCACTCGCGTATCCGCTCGGCGAGTACACCATCGCCTCGTTCGAGGTCGGTCTCTACCCCGCGACGTTCAGCCTGCCGCTCGTCGGCGAGTTCCATTCGATGCAGTCCGTGTTCGCCAACCCCAACTCGGTCGGCATCGTCGGGTTCCCGGGCGTGATTGCGGCATTCGTGCTCGTGCATCGACAGTTCGTCCAGCAGCGCGTGGTCTCGCTGGTGGTCGCGCTCGGACTGCTCGGCGTGAACGGGTTCGGCATCCTGCTCTCGTGGAGTCGGGCCGCATGGCTCGCGTCGGCCATCGGCGTCGGACTGTACCTCTCGGTCGTCGTCCTCGGGCGGCGGTCGGTCCCGTACGTCGTCGCGGCGTGCGGCGGACTGACGCTGCTCTTCCTCGTCGGCGTCTACTCCCCGGTTCTCCCCGTCACCACGAACGGCAGGGGCGCGCTGTGGAGCGCAGCGTTCGAAGCGGCGCTGTCCGCACCGAGCACGCTGTTCGGACACGGACTGGAGAACACCCACGAACTGACCGCGCAGTTCCTGGAGATAGAGCGTCACAGGGGCAAGAGTCCGCATAACTCCTACCTGCAGTTGTTCATCAGGACGGGCGTCGTCGGTCTCCTCTCGTTCCTCACGCTGACTATCGGGGCGGTCGTCGACGGTGCGAGGCGCGCCGAGGAGGTGGACCTCGCGGCGCTCGCGCTCGGCAGCGCGTTCGTCGTCCACTACCTGTTCGAGTCGTACCAGATATTCAACATCGCCATCGGGTCGCTCATCTCCGCGCTGGCGTTCGGCTACCTGCTGGCGAGCGGGGAGTGAGTCACTGCTCCACGCGCGGGTCGAGCAGCGGTTCGACGACGTCCTGGAACGCGGTGGCCAGGACGCCGGCGAACGCGATGACCATCGTCGTCCCGAGGATGAGCGGCATATCTCGCTTCCTGACCGCGCGATAGCCCATGAAGCCCAGTCCCTCGATGTGGAAGACGTACTCCAGGACGTAGACGTGGAGGACGAGGACGCTGATGAGGTCCGTGACGAACAGGGTGACCAGGGGGAGCGCGGCGTTCCGGAGGACGTGTCGGCCGAGCGCCGCGTCACTCGCGCCCTTCGCGCGCAGGGTCTTCACGAAGTCGGCGTTGACGTACTCCAGCGACTCCGCGCGGGCGTACCGTACCCACCCGGCGAACAGACTCGTCGCGAGGACGACGGCCGGCATCGTGTACATCGTGAACCGGACGCCGGCGAACGCGACGACGTGGGGGGAGAGGAGGAACCGCAGCCACGCGGCGTACTCGACGACGACGACCGGCAGTACCACCGCGAGCCAGAAGTTCGGCAGGCCGAGGCCGACGTACGCCGCGGCGGTTCCGGCGCGTTCGACGACGCCGCCGTCGCCGACCGCCGTGGCGACTCCGAAGAGGACGCCGGGAACGGTGGCGAGGAGGACCCCCGGGACGACGTAGCCGAGCGTCGCCGGGACGGCCCGGGCGAGGACGTCCATCACCGGCTCCTCCGCGACGAACGACCGACCCCAATCGAGCGTCGAGATGTCGACCAGCCAGCGGACGTACCGCTGGAGCACCGGATCGTCGAGGTTGTGCGCCTCCCTGTAGGCGTCGACCGCCTGCTTGGCCGCCTCCTGCCCCTCCGAGGTGGCCGCTCCCCACGAGACCAGCCCGAGGTTGGGGTCCGGCGTGAGCGCAACGAACAGGAACGCCAGCGTCATCACGAGATAGATGCCGACGACGGCGAACGCGAGTCGATAGACGAGAAGCCGTCGATAGCTCACCGACGACCCCTCCCGCGTCGGGCGACGGAGCGGACTCGGGCGGCCGGACGGGGGTCCAGGCGGTCGGGGTCGCCGGAACTGTCGGGGGTGAAAACGCTGGCGAACATCCCTATCGTCGTATTCTTCACCGCACATATGATAAACGTTTTTCACGACGGGCCGAGACCGGTCGGTATCGATGGCCACCGGGTCCGCCGACGAACAGTTCGAGCGCATCGACTGGGAGTCGCTGGACGGCAGGCGGCGCGGGTTCGCGACCCGGACGAAGGTCTTTCTCGCCGGGGCCGGACTGCTCGCCGTCCTCTTCGCGTACGACTTCCTCGTCCTCACGCGTCAGGACGAGATATTCGGGCGACTGGACCCCGAACGCATCACCTGGCTGTTCGTCCTCTCGCTGCTCGCGTTCGCCTGCTTCGTCGTCGTGCCGCTGGCGACCGACCGAAAGCGCACCCGCCGGTACTGGCGACGCCTCCGGTCGAACCGCGCGGCCGTCGCCAGCTTCCTCTACCTCGTCTGCTTCCTGCTCGTGGGCACGTTCGGTCCGCTGGCGTTCGCCCCCGACGTCGAGTTCTCCCACGCATCACAGCCGCCGCTCCTGTTCCCCGTCGACTCGGTGTACCCACTGTACTGTCTCGGAGAGATATCGAACGGGCTCTGTCACGGGACGCTGCGCTACCCGCTCGGCACGAACGCCGACGGCAAGGGCGTCCTCCGGCTCATCGTCGCCGGATTCCGGGTGAGCCTCGTCGTCGCGCTGGTCACGTCGATGCTCCTCGTCCCGCTGGCGACCGGCGTCGGACTGCTGGCGGGCTACCGCGGCGGCTGGACGGACAGGCTCCTCATGGCCTACGTCGACGTCCAGCAGACCGTTCCCTCGTTCGTCATCTACCTCGTCCTGATATTCCTCTTTCACAGGGGCCTCTTCCTGGTCGTGCTCGTCTTCGGGCTGACGAGCTGGGGGAGCGCGGCGCGACTCGTCCGTAGCGAGGTGCTCCAGCGCCGCGAGGAGCCGTACGTCGTCGCCGCGCGCAATGCGGGCGCGAGCGACCTCCACGTCATCCGTCACCACATCCTGCCGAACGTCTCGAGCACCGTCGTCACCGCCGTCACGCGCCAGATTCCCACCTTGCTGCTGGCGGAGGCCGCCATCGCCTACATGCAATTCAACGACCTCATGGTCCAGTCGTTCGGCGAGACCATCGCCTACGGCCTCCGCGGCGACTGGCAGACCGTCTGGTGGCCCGTCGTCTTCCCCGTCGCCGCGTTCTCGCTGACCGTCGTCGCGTTCAGCGTGTTCGGCGACGCGCTCCGGGACGTGCTCGACCCCCGCGGGGACGTGTAGCCGCGAGCGCGCTCGCGCGGACGCTCGGCGGCGGACGTGCTCGCGGAACCGCCGGCGTACTCGTCGACGAGCGTCCCGAGACGGTGACGACCGGCCGACGAGGGGCCAGAGAACCTATTGAAATGCCAATCGTGTTCCGGTTGGGGGATTCAACGATGGCAACAGAGACGGGCGAGATCGGGAGTCTTCGCGACCTGTTCGAGTACGAACTCGAGGAGATGTACTACGTCGAGAACGAGTTGGTCGACGCGCTCGCCACGATGGCCGACGAGGTGACGAACGAGAACATGCGGAAGGGGTTCGTGGACCACCGGGAGGAGACCGAACGGCACGTCGAACGACTCGAACGGGTCTTCGACGCCCTCGGCGAGGAACCACAGATGCGGGAGAGCGAGGCGCTGAGCGGGCTGATGGCCGACAAGCAGACGTTCGACTCGCGGGTCGCCGACGACGACCTGCGGAACATCCACTACCTCGGCGCCGGGATGAAGGTCGAACGCATGGAGATCACCGGCTACCAGAGCCTGCTCACCGTCGCCCAGAAGCTCGACCTGGGCGACGACGTCACCGACTCGCTCGAAGCCAACCTCGACAGCGAGGAGGACACCCTGAAGGAACTGAAGGCGATGTCCGAGGGGTCCGAACTCAAGAGCCTCCTCGACAGGCTGCTGTAGGGGGATTTCGTCGGTCCTGCGGAGTCTCCTTCATCGCCGGCGGTCGCCGGCCCGCCGCCGCAGGAGTCGCTGCACCGAGTCGCGGGCCGCCAACTCCACGCCGAGCCGAGACGCCCTGTCGCGGGCCCGACCCCGTACTACGCTACCGGCGTACGTGCCGAGCGTCGCGCTGAGACCTACCCGATACACCGGGTCGGGGCGGTCGGCGGTCGCGGCCCGCAGAATCGTCCGGGCCACACGTTCCGGCCGATTGATGCCGGGACCGCCCGCCTGCACCGCGCCGATATCGTCCAGCACCCGGTAGAGGTCGTCGTACGCCGCCGTGTGGTCGAGTGCGGCGATTTCGTCGAGCGCGCGGTCGTAGAAGTCGGTCGCCACGATGCCCGGTTCGACGATGACGGCGTCGACGCCGAACGGCGAGAGCTCCTGTCTGAGCGCGTCGGTCGCGGATTCGAGCGCGAACTTCGACCCGGTGTAGACGCCGAGTCCGGGAACGGTCAGTCCGCCGACCCCAGCGGTGACGTTGATTACGGTTCCGCGGCCCCGCTCGCGCATCCGCGGGAGTGCGGCCCGGACGAGTCGGAGCGGGCCGAACGTGTTCACGTCGAACTGTTCGACCACCTTCTCCATCGGCACGTCCTCGACCGCCCCGAACTGACCGTACCCCGCGTTGTTGACCAGGCAGTCGAGGCTGCCGCGTTCCTCGAACACGCGGTCTATCGCGGCCGCGACGTCCGCGTCGTCGGTCACGTCGAGTTCCGCCGTCCGGCACCCCCGGTCGGCGAGGTCGCGAAGTTCGGCGGGGTCGCGCGCCGTGGCGTACACCTCCCATCCGGCGTCGAGAAATTCGAGTGCGGTCGCACGCCCGATACCGGTCGAACAGCCGGTGAGGAGAACGGTCTTCCCCATGCGAGCAGGTTCGTCGGTCGGACAGTTAACCCTCGGGTGCGCCACGGCGGGCGCTCGCGAGGAGTCGGTCGCTCCCCGTTCCGGGGGTTCGCGGATGGTCCCCCCGACGTGTCTACGCTTCGGAGATCTTACCGAGTCGTTTCAGGAAGCCGTAGACGTCGTCGACGACCCACCGTTCGGCGATCTTCCCGTCCTCGACGTGGGCGAAGATGGTCCCCCGTAGCTCCACCGTCTTCCCCGTCGGTTCGACGCCCATGAACTCGCCCTCGTGCGTCGCGCGCATCGTGAACCGGTTCGCCACCCGGTCGCCGTCGGCGATCACCTCGTCCACGGTTCCCTCCAGGTCGGGGAACGCAGCACGGAACTCCCGGACCTGTCGCCTGAACTCCTCCCGACCGCGTAGCTCCGAGGCCTCCCACGGCGAGTGCTGGACGAAGTCCTCCGCGAGGAGTTCGTCGATAGCGTCCAAGTTCCCCGCGTTCCAGACGTCCTCCTGCATCCGGCGAGCCAGCCGTTCGCTGTCTTCGGTAGTCATCGTCGTTCCGTGTCTTACCCGTCGCCCCTGTCCAAAACGGTATCGGCAGCTCTGTCTTCGCTCGAAAGGAGGAGAGCGGTCGCCGGAGTTCGAATCGGTAGCGTCTCCCCAGGGATACGACTCTCGTGTCAGTTCATGACGTTCGTCGTCGCATCGGGGGAGGAGGGAACGATTATTGGAAAGAATCGGAGGGAAGAGCCTAGGCCGGGATTTGAACCCGGGCTCTCGTCCTTACCAAGGACGCGCTTTACCGCTAAGCTACCCAGGCACCTGTCCGCTGGAACGCATTCTTCCGTACACGCGAACCGTCTTTAGGCGTTTCGATTCGGGTCAGGGATCGGTGACCGAAGAGGACCGTCGCTCCTCGATGCTGCCGGCGTGGCTGCGGGAGAGTTTCGCCAGCGTCTCCTCGGCGTCGTCGGGAAGCGAACCGAGCGCGTCGGCGTCTGAGAGCGCCGCCGTCGACCCGCTCCCGACCACCGACGCCGCGAGTTCGGCGGCGTACTCGCTCGCCTTCGCCGGGGCGTCGGCGCCCGCGGCGGTCGTCCCGGCGACGATGGCGAGTTCGAACACGTCGGTCTCCAGCGCGCGGTCGTCCGCCGTCGGCGTGGTCTGGTCGCGACCGAACGACTGGACGGTCTCGACCGCCTTGTCGGCGGCCTCGGTGCGCGCGAGGATGTAGAACCCCCGGGCGACCATCACGTCGGCCGCGAGGATGGCGACGTCGCTCTCCGTGTGGGGTCCCTCTCCGTTCCACGGCTCGTCGGCCGCGAGCGAGCGCGTGAGCCGGAGCCCCTCGTAGATAAGCTGGACGCCGGCGGCACGAGTCCGGACGCCGCTCGTCGCCCCCGTCGCTCCGTCGACCGCGCGAGCGCTCAGCAGCGCGAGCACGCCCGGGGTCATCGCCGACGATTCGAGCAACTCGTCGATGTGTTCGCGGAGATGGTCCGGCGTGATGTCCCGGACTGCCTCGCGCGCTGCCCCGCGAGCCCGGACGGCCTCTTGCATCGTCGGTGGGTTACGACGGAACTGCCAAAGACCTTTGGAAACCGACGCCAACTACGGCACATGATTCACGTCGCCGACGGCCCGAACCTCCGCACCGTCACCCTCTCGCGCCCCGAGCGCCGCAACGCGCTCACCCGCGACGGCCTCGACGACCTCGCCGACGCCGTCGCCGGGGCCGACCGCCCCGTCGTCCACCTGGGGGGCGAAGGGTCGGCGTTCTGCGCCGGGGCCGACCTCGACGCGGTCGCGGACCTCGACCGCGAGTCGGCGGTGGCGTTCGCCGAGCGCGGACAGCGCACCGTCGAGGCCATCGAGGACGCCGACAGCGTCGTCGTCGCCGGAATCGACGGCGCTGCCCGCGGCGGCGGCGTCGAACTCGCGCTCGCCTGCGACGTCCGCGTCGCGACGCCGGCGGCCACGTTCGCCGAACCGGGCGTGAAGCTCGGTATCTTCGGCGCGTGGGGCGGCACCGCGCGGCTGCCCGACGTCGTCGGCCGCGGTGACGCGCTCGACCTCGCGCTCTCGGGGCGAACCGTCGACGCCGAACGAGCGCGTCGGATGGGACTCGTCTCGCGGGTCGTCGACGACCCGGTCGCGGTCGCCCGGGAGATCGCCGACAACGACCCCGCCGCTCTCCGGGTGGTCAAAGAGCGCGTTCGGGACGACGACGCCGTCGACGAACAGGCCGCCCGCGAGGCCGACGAGTTCGGCGACCTCGTCGCGGAGAACGGCCCGGCCATCGCGGCGCGTCGCGAGCGGTGAACTACTGCAGCGGTTCGGGCGACGCCGGGACGTTGCGCTTGTGCTCGCTCCGCTCGTACATCCCCCGGATTCGCCGGACGTCGTCCTCGCTCGCGCTCTCGACCTGCCGGGCGGTCGCGGTCACCGACAGCGGGCCGTCGACGTGGAGCGCGAGGACGGCGTCGAGCGTGTCGTAGTCCATGCCAAGTTCCCCCTCGTCGGTCTGGCCCGCCCAGAGACCGGCGGTGGGCTCCTTCTCCGCGAGGTCCTCGGCCACTCCGACGTGTTTCGCGAGCTGGCGGACCTGCTGCTTGTAGAGGTTGCCGATGGGGTGACAGTCGACCGCCCCGTCGCCGTACTTCGTGAAGTAGCCCACCGCCGCTTCCGTGCGGTTGCCCGTCCCGATCACCAGCGCACCCTCGTGGTTCGCGACGAGGTAGTTCAACACCCCCCGGGTCCGAGCGCGGGCGTTCCCGACCGCCAGCCTGTCGCTTTCCGCCTCCGGATAGGCGTCCAGGAACCGGTCGACGATGGGATTTATCTCGAACACGTCGTAGGTGATTCCGAGTTCCTGAGCGACGCGCTCGGCGTCGCTCATGTTCTCCTCGCTGCTGACCGCGCCGGGCATCACCAGACCGTGGAGGTTCTCCTCCCCCAACGCCTCGACGGTCAGGTAGGAAGTCAGCGTGCTATCGATGCCGCCCGAGAGCCCCAGGACCGCTCCGTCGACTCCCGCCTCCTCGACTTTCTCGCGGACGAACGCGGTGACGTGTTCCCTGTGACGTTCCAGTTCCGCCTCCGACAGCGTCAGGTCGATCATGGACGACAGTACGGACGACGACGACTAAAGCTTCCCCGCCCGCGATATTTCTGGACGAACGGTCAAACGCTACGTTGAAGTGACGTCGGAATGAACGTCCAGACGCGACAGTCGTGCCGTGGTCCGACGATACCGCTCGTCTGCCCACCCGGCACGACCTCACGCGCCGGCGGTGAGCGAATCGACGGATTCGCGAGCCTCGGCGTGAACGAAGTGAGCGAGCGCCGGTGGTCTAGTGGTAGGACATGAGCTTCCCAAGCTCATAGCCCGGGTTCAATTCCCGGCCGGCGCATTTTCTCTAAATACCACGTCCTAGAGCGCCGTCTCCGCGACGTATCGAGCGAAAAGGAACCTGCTCGCGCGACTCACCCGGACGTCGAACCACCGGTCGTTCCGGTGGTCTCACCGTCGGACGCCGTGCGAGCGGTCGTAGTGGTAGTTGCGGCCACTGTCGTTGTTTCAGCGGTCGGCTCGTCGACGGTCGTCGTTTCGGTAGCCGTGGTGGTCGCCGGGGTCGTGGCGTTCGGCCCGTTTCCTTCCGTCGCGGCCACCGAGGAGTCGGTCGTCGTTCCGTCCTCGACGGAGACGGGACCGGCGTCGATGGTTTCGGAGTCCGACAGTACGCTCCCGGTGACGCCGACGTTGGCGATTCCGAGTGCGAACAGTGCGACCAGCGCGAGTACGACGATGGTACGTAGCGAGTTCACGGGTTGCCCTCCGCGGTTTCGGTAGCGTCGTTTCCGGCGTCGCCGAACGCGGCCCTCGCGAGCGAGTACGCCTCGCTGACGACGAGCAGCGCCGAGGGGACGATGACCAGCGAGACGAGCCCCAGCTTCGACTGGGCGAACAGCAGGAAGTGGCCGACGTACGGGAGCGTGAACCAGACCCGGCCCACCAGGTCGTCGGCCGGGACCGGTCTCGCGTCCGGGTCCTCGTTGGCGTCGCCTTTCGTCCGGAAGACCGGTTCGCCGCCGCGGTGGTTCACCGCCACGACGCGATGGGTGGTGCGCTCCGGGCGGGCGTCCGACGCACGCTCGAAGGTGATGACGTCCCCCTTCTCTATGGACTCGGCGGGCACGTCGCGAACGACGACGACGTCCCCGGCGTGTATCACCGGACTCATGCTCCCGGACAGGACGACGTAGCTTTCGCTCGCGCCGACGACCTGCGGGAACGCGACGACGGCGGTCAGCAGGACGCCGGCACAGAGCAACGCCAGAGCGCCGGCGCGGGCGATTCGCTTCGCGTCAACCGACTCCGAGAGTCGCCGGAGACTGGACGAGGGACCGCTCCCGCTCATACCGGCGGACTACCCTCCCCCCCGAGCCGGTACTGCTCGACGTGGTGGCGGTGTGCGAGCGCGGACGCGACGAACAGTCCAGTAACGACGAAGCCCCAGGCGATGCCCGGCAACAGGTCGAACGGAAAGACCCCGAGCCCCGCGACCGTCACGAGCATCGCCGACAGCACCCCGAGGCCGAGATAGTAACTGCTCCACGGTATCTCGTCGTGGGGGACGATGTCGAGGTACACTTCGAGTTTCGTGGCGTCCTCGGTGAGTCGAGCCTCGCCGGCACCGGGGTCGAACTCGACGACCCCCTTGTCGTCCATCTTCGGCAGGTGCGACTGTCGGAGCGCCGTGTAGACGCGCATCCGCTGCTCGTAGGTGACCTCCTCGAACGGGACGTCGTTCTCCCAGGCGGCGATTCGCTTCGAGAGCTCGTGCAGCGAGACGTCGTCGTCGCGCTGCAGGAGGTAGTGCACGACGTGTCGCCGTCGGCGACAGCTCAACATCTTGAAGGCGACGTCCTGCGTGAGGTCGTCCGAGTCGTCACCGTCGAGAGACGCGGTCTTCGACGACGATCTGGCGGTCGCGCTCATCATCCCTGCGAGTCGTCCGTTCTTGTTCCGTATTCGTGTTCTCCACTCATGTGACACACCCGACAGTCCCTGCAATCGTGGTTAAGATAGTTATACAGGTTATAAAACGTGAACTATAAACTAATTGATGGTCTCCGGCGGGGATTGGAGCGAGATATCACAGTCGAATCTACCGGTATAGGGCGTGTATATCGGCCGAAATCGTGGGAGCGTTTTCGCGGACGACGATATAGCTCGTATATCACCGCCCAAGACGCTCCGTATCGGTCTACTGTGTGAACAATGCGCACGATTGATACGACGGGTATGGTCGCCTGAGACGCTCCGTATCGGACCGCGAGGGGTCGTCTATCGAACCACCTTCGAGCGTATATATACCGGGGTGTCCGTGCAACGAGGAATCGCATCCTCGGCCGGGTGAGACGTCCATTCGGGCGGCGACGCGGTCGAGGGCAGGTGACCAAACCATGTCGGACGACAAATTCGACCTGACGCGACGCAAAGCACTGCTCGGACTCGGCGGTATCGGTGCCGGAGCCGCACTCGGCGGCGCGGGCACGATGGCGTACTTCAACGACACGGAGAAGAGCAAGAACAACACCGTCACGGCCGGGAAACTCGACCTGAAGATCGACTGGTGGCAGAAGTACTACCAGGGCAAAAAGAGAGGTTGGGACGGCAACAAGAGCAAACTCACGAACAACCCCGGTCCCATCTTCGAGATCGACGACGCCAAGCCCGGCGACTGGGGCTGCGGACTCATCAGTATCCACAACTTCTACAACCCCGCGTACGTGTAGGCGGGCTGCGACCTCGAGGAGTGGGAACGCGGCCGTACCGAACCCGAACGGAAGGTCGACGACACGCCGAAGAAGGGCGAACTCGCGAAGAACATCAAGGTCGCGCTGCTCCGGTACCCCTTCGTCGAGGACACCGAGGCGCTGGCGTCCGAGCAGACGACGTTCCAGGACGAGATGACGGAGAGCTACCCGGGCGACCGGGACCTGGACTCGCTGGAGCACTGCACTCCGATCGTCGTCACGACGCTCAAGGACCTCTGCAAGAACAAGCTCCACGGCGGTCACCTCCTCGACGGCAAGCCGAAGAAGGACGGCAAGTGCTTCAAGCAGTCCCACACCTACTTCTACGGCTTCTGCTGGTGGATTCCGAAGCACGTCGGCAACGTCATCCAGTCTGACAGGGTGAAGTTCGACCTCAAGTTCGGTGCCGTCCAGTGCCGCCACATCAAGAACCCGCACAAGCACAACCCGTTCAAGAACAACAACAGCTAGAGTTCGAACCCTCTCGCTCTTTCCGACCCGCGTCGGCGCGACGGGGGTTCGACTCCTCCGGCGGGTCCTCCCCCTCTCGGGGATAACGAAACATGACTGACGACAAGTTCGACCTGTCACGACGGAAACTGCTCGGAGCGTTCGGAGCCATGGGTGCCGCCGGAGCGCTCGGCGGTGCGGGCACGATGGCGTACTTCAACGACGAGGAGAACAGCGCGGGGAACACGTTCACCGCCGGCGAACTGGACCTGAAGATAGACTGGGAGGAACACTACAACGGGAAGAAGATAGAGGACCAGGACCTCACGAACGATCCCGGGCCTATCTTCAACACCGACAAACTCGACGACGTGAAGCCGGGCGACCACGGCGAGGCGACCATCAGCCTCCACGTCTTCGACAATCCCGCGTGGGTTCGCATGGCGGGCGAACTCACGTCGAACGACGACAACGGCCTCACCGAGCCGGAGAAGAAGGTCGACGACACGGGCGGTGAGGGCGAAGGCGAACTCGCCGACGAAATCGAGGTGAAAGTGTGGTACGACGGAACCGAAGCGGAGGAGGGCGGCGGTAACAACGAGTTCGAGGACGACGAGCTCCTCATCGCCGAGGGGTCGCTCCGGGAGGTACTGGACCAGCTCGAAGGCGGCATCCTCCTCGGAGACCAGACCGCGGACGGAGCGGACGCAGCCCAGAACGGAACCGTCACGACTACGTTCTGTGGCAGTCAACAGAGTCCACCCCAGGACCCGCCCGGTGGTCAAGCGGGGCAGTGCATCCAGTGTCTTCCGTGCGACAATCCGGACGTGCTGGCGACGCCGTCCGGTCTGAACGGGTTCTGTTACGAACCTGGAGAGATTCCGGGAGGAGCGACTCACGTCACGCTCAAGGCAGGCACGAACTGCTACGTCGGCGAGGTGTCGAGTTCGACGACCGAGATTTGCCTTCCGGACGACGCGCAGAACGAAATCAGCAACGCGACGTTCTACCGCTGTCCGAACGGCGACGGAGGAAACGGCGACGGCGATGGTGCTGGCCCAACTCGACGACCCAGTACGTCGGGTTCTCGTGGGAACTGCCGAAGGAGGTCGGCAACGAGGTCCAGGGCGACTCCGTCTCCTTCGACCTGAAGTTCCACGCCCAGCAGTGCCGCCACAACGACGACCCGAAGAACCCCTTCGGCGGGAACGCCTGAGCGCACCCTCACACTCGTAGCTTTTTCCGCGAAACCGCCGACTGGTCGTTCCGTTCTTCCTCTCCGACTACCGCCGAGTGAAACGAACCTGACGGGTTCGATATCGAACGGCCGCGCCACTTTTTTACGTGGAGGGGGGAGTGAACCTGAAGTGAGCAGCTGGATTAAATTCCATGATTGACGAAACGATGCGAGTGCTGTACGTCGCCAGCGATCCGGACGTCGCGGAGTCGCTCGAAGGGCGGCGTTCGTCTCTGTCCGTGGAGACCGCGTGCTCGGCCGAGTGAGCGCGCGAGCGGTTGGCGGACGAGTCGTTCGACTGCGTCGTCAGTCGGCTGGAACTGCCCGACGCCGACGGTCTCTCGTTTCTCTCGTCGATCGCCGACGTTCCCGTGGACGTGCTGGCGGTGCTCTATACGCCCCGGTACGACTCCGACCTCGTCGCTCGGACGTACGGTGTCGGCGTCGAGTACGTCCACGACGCCGACGGCGAGTCGGTGGACGTTCTCGACCGGTTTCTCGCCAACCTCCCGTCGGTCCGGACCGAGAGCGCTCCCGAACGGTCCGAACGTCCCTCGGAGGAGGGTGCGACCGCCACGGACCGCATCGACTGGTCCGTGGACGACAACGCCTGGAACGACGCGGCGCCCAGGGAGCCGAACCGCCACCTCGCCACGCTGGCCGCGACGACTCCGGACGCCATCCTGACCATCGACACGGACAGCGTCGTCCAGTTCGCCAACCCGGCCATCGAGGAAGTTCTGGGCTACGCTCCGGAGGACATCGTCGGCCGACCCCTGACGACGGTGATGAGCGACGACCTGGCCGAGCGCCACCGGCGGGGGTTCCAGCGGTACCTCGACACGGACGAGCGCCACCTCGACTGGGACGGCGTCGAACTGCCCGGCCAGCACGCGGACGGGCACGAGGTGTCGCTCAGCGTTTCGTTCAGCGAGTACGTCGACGACGGCGAACGCCTGTTCACCGGCGTTCTCCGCGACGTCACCGAGCGCAAACGTCGCGAGCAGCAACTCACGCGACTCAACGAACTCGCGCAGGCGCTCGCGACGGCGGAGACGACCCAGGTGGTCTGCGACCTCGCGGTCGAGGCCGCCAACGAGGTGCTCGATCTCCCCGTCGCCTGCATCGAACTGTACGACGAGACGACCGGACGTCTCACTCCGGTCGCGGAGACGTCCGGCGTCGACCACCTGGTCGGCGACGATGCGCTGTTCGCGTCGGAGTACGACGTGCTGTGGGAGGTGTACGCCACCCAGGAGGAGAAGATTCTGGACGACGTGCTGGCCGAAGCGGACCTCCCGGAGGAGGAGACGTCGCTTCGGAGCGCCATTGTCCTCCCCGTCGGAACGGACGGCGTGTTCGTCAGCGGCGCGACGGAGCGGGACGCGTTCACCGAGGCGGAGACGGTGCTGGCACAGATACTCGTCGCGAACGTCGAGGCGGCCCTGGACAGGGTGGAGCGCGAACGGACGCTCCGCGAGCGCACGGCCGAACTGGAGACGCAGGCCGAGACGCTGGCGCGCGTCAACCGCATCAACAGCGTCATCAGGGAGATAACCCGGTCGCTGACCCAGGCGTCGACCCGCGAGGAGATAGAACAGACGATCTGCACCCAGCTCGCGAACGCCGAACCGTACCGGTTCGCGTGGATCGGCGAGCAGGCGACCGTCGGCGGGGAGATAGTCCCGAAGACGTCGGCTGGCGTCGAACGCGGCTACCTGGACGAGATAACCGTCACGTCCGACGAGAGCCCGACCGGGCAGGGACCGGCCGGGCGCGCGGCGCGCACGCACGAGCCCCAGGTCCAGAACAACCTCGACGCCGACCCGCCGTTCGAACCGTGGCGGACCGAGGCGCTCCGGCGCGGCTACCGCGCGAGCATCGCCGTCCCGTTGGTGTACAAAGACACGCTCTACGGCGTGTTGAACCTCTACGCCGGCCAGTCGGACGTCTTCGACGACGTCGAGATCGCCGTGCTGCGGGAACTCGGCGAGATGATAGGGTACGCCGTCAAGGCGGTCGAGCGCAAGAAAGCGCTCGTCACCGACTCCGCCGTCGAGCTACGGTTCCGCATCACCGACACGAACGTGACGGCGCTCCGGTTCGCCGGGCAGACCGGCGGTCGGTTCGAGTTCGAGGCGCTCGTCGAGCAGGCCGACGGGTCGCTCCGCGCGTTCTTCACCGTCTCCGGCGCGTCGTTCGAGGAGACCGAGCAGTTCGTCCGCGATACGTCGGTCGTCCGCGACCTGAACCTCATCGCCGACCGCGACGGCGATTTCTTCTTCGAGGCGACCATCAGCGAGTCGAGCCTCCTGACGTCGGTGATGGAGTACGGCGCACACCCCACCGAACTGATCGCGACGCCCGAGGGCGGCGAGTTGACGGTCGAACTCCCGCAGAACGGCGACGTGAAGGCGTTCCTGGAGATGTTTCTCGACACGTACGAGGGGGCCGAACTCCTCGCGCGCCGCGAACTCGACCGCCCGATCCAGACGGAAGAGGAGTTCAAGGCGGTCTACGAGAAGCGGCTCACCGAGCGCGAGACGGAGGTGCTCCGGACCGCGTACTTCGCCGGTTTCTTCGAGTGGCCCCGCGAGAGCTCCGGCAGCGACGTCGCCGACATCCTCGGCGTGTCACAGCCGACGGTGAACCGTCACGTCCGGAGCGGCGAGCGCAAGCTGTTCGAACTCGTCTTCGAGGGCGACTGAGGCCGGGTCGACCGACCTGCGGACCACCGCGTGGCCGTGCGACCTGCGATTCTGCAGGGGGAGGGGACGTCGGCGTGGACCCCTCTCAGTCGTCGAAGCAGCGTTCGAACGCCGCGTCGTCGCGTATCGCCAGTACCTCCGCGGTTTCGCGCTCTCCAAACGTCATCGGTCGTCGCCACCACGGTCCCTTCCCGGAGTCGCTCGACAGGTCGGTCACCACGCGGTTCGCAGCCGTCCCCCGGTCGGGGCGACTGAGCGGGACCGCCGTCTCGTACAGCGCCGACCCGTCGTCGTCTCCCAGCAGGAGCACGGCGGCGTCGAACGCCTCGCGCTTGACGTGGGCGTTGTTCCGGAAGGGGTGGCGCTCGTCAGCGGACAGCGCCGCGAACGCATCGCCGTCGAGGGGGTCGCGCGCCAGCCGGAACTGGCCGACGAGGTACGCCCCCCAGTCGTCGGCGACCCAGTCTCGCCGGTCGTCGTCGGCCCCGCTCGTCGTGAGCGTCGCGTAGAAGAAGACGTAGTCGCCCGCGGCGAGGTCGAGGAGGGGTCGCGCCTTCACGCCGAAGGGGTCGCCGTAGGTGTAGCGCTCGCAGCACGGGTACTCGGCGAACTCCGGGTCGAGGTGGACGGGACGCTCGCTCGCGCCGTCCGGCAGGTCGACGTCGAGGCCCAGGTCGGCGTACGTCGGCACCGGTTCGCCGGTCGGCTCGGACTCGGGGATGGGAACGTACTCGAAGCGCCCGTCGGGGTAGACGGGACCGCGAACTCCGGGTTCGTTCGTGTTGGCGGCGACGTTCAGCGCGACGGCGCGAGGCATGTCGAGTCGTCGGTTCCCGGACGGCAAAAATGCTCGCCACTCGGTTCGGTGCAGTCGCTCCCGGCGGTCCGGACGCCGCCACGTCCCGGTTTCCCCCGCCCCCGTCACCAGACGCCCAGCGGTTCGACGCAGTCGCGGCAGTAGGTGTACTCCGCCCCGTTCGCCGTACCGCAGTGGGGGCAGTGGCGCACCTCGGCGTCGTCGTCCGCGTCGGCTGTCGCGTCGTCTTCGGCGAGTTCGTCCAGCATACGCTCGTTCCGCATGTCGTCCGGCGCGGACTGTTCGGCACCCGGCGGCGTCGAGTGCAGCAGGGGTGCGTCGTCGTCGCTCCGTAGGTACCGGTAGATGAGCAACTGCAGTACCGAAAAGAGCGCGACGTACAGCACGATCCATCCCCAGACGTTCATGCCGTGTGGTAGCATACGACTCCGAACTACTTGGTAGCTTCGCTGACGGGGACGAAGCCGCACGCTCGCTCCGCTCAGGCGGTGAGGCGGTGGATTCGTGAGAACCGCGTGACCGCCCGCCCGCCAGCGCGCACGAACGGCGCGAACGCCGCTCGGCCGTGGATTCGACATTCTTTTGCACGCGCCTCGGGCACTGTCAGCCATGACTGAAGACGAGTTCGGGCCGCTGTTCGCCGTCTCGCCGCTCGACGGACGGTACGCCGGTCGGACCGCGCCCCTGCGCGAGTACGCCAGCGAGGCGGCGCTCATGCGTGCCCGCGTGCGAGTCGAAACCGAGTATCTCGTCGCGCTCGCCGACCTCGACGCGACGCCGCTGGAACTCGACGACGACGAGCGCCGGACGCTCAGGAGCCTGTACGAGGAGTTCGACGCGGAGGACGCCCGGGTCGTCAAGGCGCTGGAGACGGAGGGGTACGCGGGCTACCAGGCGACGAACCACGACGTGAAGGCCGTCGAGTACTTCCTCCGTCACGCGCTGCCCGACGACCTGGACCGCGTCTCGCCGTGGATTCACTTCGGGTTGACCAGCGAGGACGTGAACAACCTCGCGCATCGACTGCTCGTCGGCCCTGCCGTCGAGTCGGTCCTGCTGCCCGAACTCGCCGCGGTCCGGGACGAACTCGCCGCGATGGCCCGCGAACACCGCGACCTGCCGATGCTCGCGCGCACCCACGGTCAGCCGGCGACGCCGACCACGTTCGGCAAGGAGATGGCCGTCTACGCCGCGCGAATCGGCCGCGCGACGGGACGCGTCGAGCGGGCCGTCGACGGACTGTCCGGAAAGCTCGCGGGCGCGAGCGGCACCTACGCGGCCCACGTCGCCGCCTATCCCGACGTGGACTGGCGGGCGTTCTCCCGCGAGTTCGTCGAGGGCCTCGGACTGGAACACACGCCGCTCGCCACGCAGGTCAACCCCTGCGACGACCTCGCGGAACTGTTCGACGCGCTCCGGGGGGTCAACGACGTGTTGCTCGACGTGGACCGGGACATGTGGCTCTACGTCGGCGACCGCTACCTCGGCCAGGAGACGACCGAGGGCGAGACGGGGTCGTCGACGATGCCGCACAAGGTCAACCCCATCGACTTCGAGAACAGCGAGGGCAACTGCTCGAAGGCCAACTCCGACCTCGTCTTCCTCGCCGACTACGTCACCACCTCGCGCCTCCAGCGCGACCTCTCGGACTCGACGGTCAAGCGCAACGTCGGCGCGGCCCTGTCGTACTGCCTGCTCGGCTACCTGAAGGCCCAGGACGGCCTCTCGAAGGTGGTCCCCAACGAGCAGGTCATGCGGGAGGAACTGGAGGCGACGCCGGAGATAATCGGCGAGGCGGTCCAGACCATCCTCCGTCGCGAGGGCCACGAGGACGCCTACGAGCGCGTGAAAGACCTCACGCGCGGCGAGCGCGTCACCCTGGCCGACTTCCGCGACCTCTTCGACGACCTCGACGTGGACGCGGACACCCGGGAGGAACTCAGGGCGCTCACCCCCGCGGGATACACCGGACTCGCCGACGAACTCGTCGACGAACTCGACGGGTAGCGCCGCGTTCGCGGAGACGCCCCGGGCCGGCGTCCGTCTTCGCGGCGAGACGAGAGGCGAGCGCGGTCACCGATATAGATCGCGCTCGCCGTAGACGTACCAGAGGACGATTCCGCCGACGAGGATGCCGAGGACGGCGCTCACGCTCCCGACGACGAGACGGACCACGTCGAGCAGGACGTCCAGCGAGAAGACGACCATCGTCACCGTCCACCCCCACGACCGGAGCGTCCAGAGGCCGTAGACCACCAGCAGCTGGACGACCGAGAGGACGACGCCGACCGCACCGACGACGAGGCCGACCCCGCCCATCGCCGCCAGGCCGAGACCGGCGAGGAGGCCGTACAGCCCGCTCAGCCCCACGAGAACGCAGATGACCTTGATGCCGGTGGGGGCCGTCTCCCGGTCCGCTCCGTACGACGACTGGCTGGTCTCCATACGGACACGTCCGCGCCCGTCCGGATAAGTGCCGCGCACGGACGCCACGGCGGAATCGCCGGGGGCGAACCCTTTATCCGGGAGCCACCCTTCTCCCTGGAACGACCGAACCGTAATGACCGAGACGGAACCCGAGACGCCGACGACCGAACAGCGCCCCGACGCCGCGGGCGAGTCGGACGCCGAGGAGCGCGCCGACCCCAGCGACGCGTTCTCGGTCCTCGGCAACGAGGTCAGGATGGCCGCGCTACGCGCGCTGGCGGACGACGGCCCGCTCACCTTCTCCGAGCTGTTCGAGGCGACGTCCGCCGAGAAGACGGCCGGGTTCGCCTACCACCTGCGGCAGTTGACCGGGCGATTCTGCCGGAAGACCGACGGCGAGGAGTACGTCCTCACCTACGCCGGCCGCGAGGTGACGCGGGCCATCCGGGCCGGCACGTACACCGACAGCGTCGACGTCGACCCCATCCCGGTCGAGGACCCCTGTCCGTTCTGCGGCGAACGCGCCCTCGAAGCGACGGGCGCGGACAACTACGTCGCCATCGCCTGCCGGGCCTGCGAGCGCCCGACGCTCTCGCTGCCGTTCCCGCCCGGCGGCCACCGCGGTCACGCCCGCGAGAACCTGCTCTCGGCGTTCGACCGCCACCACCGCCACCGCCTCGCGCTGCTCGCCGACGGCGTCTGCCCGGAGTGTAGCGCGCCGGCGGAGGCGCGCGTCGAGTACCGCGACGGGGAGGAACTGCCGGACGAGCGTCCGCAGGTGGCGTTCGACTGCGAGCGCTGTGGCTGTCGACTGCGCTCGCCCGTCACGCTGGCCGTGCTGGAACACCCCGCCGTCGTCGCGTTCTACCACCGCCACGGCGTCGACGTGCGCGACCGTCCGTTGTGGAACGTCGGCGAGGAGTGGCGCGAACGGGTCGTCTCCGAGGAGCCGTGGTGCGTCCGCGTCTCGACGGAACTCGACGGCGACGTGCTGGCGCTGTTCGTCGCCGAGAATCTGACGGTCGTCGAGACGCGCGAGTCGACGACGGCGGCGTCCTGACCCCCTACGAGGCGGACGCGTCGAGCAGACCCAGCGCGTCGAGCCGCGACCGGCGCTCGTCGTCGGCGAGTTCGCCGTACTCGGGGGCGACGGTCGCGACGCTGACCGTCTCCGGCGCGATACCTTCCTCGTCCTGGCGCGATTCCGCGAGCGCCTCCAGCGCCAGGTCCACGCCCTGCTCGACCGAGAGGCCGTCGTCGTAGTTCGCTTTGAGGAACTCCCGGACGTCCCCGTCGTTCGCGCCGATGGCGGTCGCCCGCCACTCGCGGGGCGTCCCGGAGGGGTCCGTCTCGAAGAGACGGGGTTCGTCGTCCATCCCGCCCACCAGCAGCGCCGCGCCGAACGGACGCGCGCCGCCCTGCTGGGTGTACTCCTGGACGTGGTCCGTCAGCGCCTTGGTGAACGGTTCGACGCCCATCGCCTCGCCGTACCGCAGGCGGTCGCCCTGCGCGCGCCGCCGCCCGAAGTCGACGAGTCGCCTGGCGTCGGCGACGTGCCCCGCGCTGGCGAGGCCGACGTGGTCGTCGACCTCGTGGAGCTTCTCGACGCTCTCGGCTTCGAGGAGGGGCGAACGCAGTCGACGACTCGCCGCGAGCACGACGCCGTCCTCGGCCCGGACGCCGACGCTCGCGCTGCCGCGCCGGACCGCCTCGCGGGCGTACTCGACCTGGTAGAGGCGGCCGTCGGGCGAGAAGATGTTCGTCCCGCGGTCGTAGGCCTGCTGGTCGCGGTTCCCGTTCATGCCGCCACCTCCGTCAGCTCCGCCGGGTCGTCGTACGCTTCCATCTCGACGCCGTCCTCCGTTATCTCGGCGAGCGTGAGGCCGTTGCCGCTGGCGGTGTCGCGCTCGGTGGCGGCGTCGACCGCTCGCGCGGCGGCGACGCGGGCGGCCTCGCGCGAGAGCCCCGTCTCGGCCTGCGTCTCGCACTCGCGTTCGAGCACGCCGTAGGCCAGTTGCATCCCGCTACCGCTGGCGACGTAGTCGGCTTCGAGCACGCCGCCGCCCGCGTCGAGGTCGTAGACGTGCGGTCCCGCGGCGTCCACCCCGGCGAGGATGGGCTGTGCGGCCCGGTACGGCCCCTCCCGGAGGCGGTTGCCGGCGAGGGTCGCCAGGGCGTCCATCGTCGGCGGGTCGCCGCGCCGACTGCCGTAGAGGCTCGCCTCCGACCGCAGCGTCCGGACGAACGCCTGGAGGTCGCCGACCGACCCCGCGATGGTCAGCGCCGCGGTCGGGTGGACCTGCGCTATCTTCTCCACGTCCTTGTTCGAGACGAAGCGTCCGCCGCCGACGCTCGCGCGCCGGTCGGCCGCCGCGACGACGGCGTCGCCGGCCGCCAGCGCGACGGTGGTCGTTCCGGTCTTGGTCACCGAGTCGTCGGTGTCGTGCATGGACGTACGGAGGGGCCAGCGACGGAAAAGTGTTAGCTAAAATATATTTTAGCCGGCGAAGCGACCGGTTCGTCCGCGACGGTCGGAGTGTCCGGACCCGCCCGGTCAGGCGACGTCGCGGAGTCGCCCGAGCATCGCGTCCTTGTCGCAGTCCGTTATCGCCAGCGAGAAGCCGTCCAGCCGCGCGAGCTTCGGGGCGTGTTCCCACAGGTCCTCGCGGTCGAGGCCGTGGAGGACGACGGCGTTCGGCGTCGGGGTGACGACGCGCATCGCCACCAGCGGAGACTCGCCGCGCGTGACGTTCGTGAACACGAGCGCGCGACTCGTGCTCTGGCCGTAGAGGCTGTAGAACTCCTCGCTGGAGAGGCGGGTGATGGCCTGGATGCTGTCGATGACCGTGTGGCCCGACACCTGCGTCTGGCCGCCGTCCGCGAGCTCCTCGGCGTCGATGGCGTCGTAGAACCGCTCTAGGTCGATGGCGGTCGGATACTCCTGGAGGTCGTTGACGATGTCGCTGTCGAAGCCCGCGGAGACGACGCGGGCGTACTGTCGAATGCGGTCGCCGCCCCGACGCTCGTCGATGTCCAGCAGGGCCGCGACGACGCGGCTGACGACGCCGATGCCGGGGTTGTCGCGCCGACCGCTCTCGTAGTCGCTGACGACCGACGACGACACATCGAGCTGGTCGGCGAGGTCGGTCTGGGAGACGTCGAAGTCCGTGCGCCACTTCCGGAGCGTCGCCCCGGGGTCGTCGCTCAGCGTCACCTCTCCCGCGATGCGCTCGGCGAGGCGGCGACGTGCGTCGGTCATGTCTCCGTCTGTGCGAGTTGTCCGCAAAAGCGTGTCGATATCGGGGTTCGACGCGCGACGAAACGGTCAGGCGAGCGCCACGTCGAGGTACAGCATCACGACGACGCCGACCATCAGGCCGAAGGTGGCCGCGCGCTCGTTCCCCCGGGCGTGGGTCTCCGGCACTATCTCGTCGCTGATGACGAACAGCATCCCGCCCGCCGCGAAGCCCATCGCGTAGGGGAGGAGCGGATTCGCGGCCTGTACCGCGACCGCACCGAAGACGGCCAGCGGTATCTCGACCACGCCCGCCCGGAAGCCGGCGATGGCGGCGTAGAACAGCGACCCGAACCCGGCGTTGCGGGCGGCGACCGAGACGGCCAGCCCCTCCGGAACGTTCTGGATGCCGATGGCGAGCATCAGCGCGAGCGCGTTGCCGAGCGACACCGGGTCGCCGTTCGCGGAACCGAAGCCGACGCCGACCGCCAGTCCCTCCGGCATGTTGTGGAGCGTGATGGCGACGATGAAGAGCAGGACCGACGCCACGCGGTCGGGGTCGGCCGCCCCGTTCGGTCGCGTCCGACCCGTGATGACGACGTGGACGTGGGGGACCCACTGGTCGGCCCGGTCGAGGACGGCGACGCCGAGCGCGATGCCGAGTATCACGGGGACGACGCCGCCCCGGGGATGTTCGATGCCGGGGAGGATGAGGCTCGTGAAACTCGCCGACAGCATCACGCCGGCGGCGAACCCCAGCGCGGCGTCGAGCGAGCGCTCGGAGGGGTCGCGCCACACCAGCACGAGCGCCGCCCCGAGCGTGTTGAACGCCGCGATGACGACGCCGGCCAGGAGCGCCTGCCAGAGCGGGTCCTGCCCGGCGACGTCGACGAAGAGGTCGGCCAGCGTCGTCACGAGTGTCGTTCGGTCGAACCGAGGAATGGAGGGACCAAAAAGACCCGTGGACCCGCCGCTCGATTCGAACGCGCCCTTTAACCGCACGAGGCCCCCAGGGCGAGGCATGCAGAGCCTCGAAGCCGAACTCGAACAGGCCCGGGCGCTCGACCCCGACGACCTCGCGGACGCCATCGAGGCCATCGGGTTCGAGTGTACGCGCTGCGGCGCCTGCTGCAAGTCGGAGGAGGACGACCCACACACCGCGACGGTGTTCCCCGACGAGGTCCGGACGCTTCGGGACGCCACGGGGGAGGCGTGGCGCGACGTCGCCCGACCGATGCCGTACGGCCTGGAGGACGCGGACGGCGACCCGGCCGGCGAGACGTTCGAGTGGGCGCTCGGGACCGACGGCTGCGGCGACTGCCGGTTCTACGCGGAGGACGACGACGGCACCGGCGCCTGCACGGTCCACGCCGACCGCCCGCTCGTCTGTCGGACCTACCCGTTCAGCGTCGCGCTCGGCGGCACCAGCCAGCCGATGGGCGAGGCGGTCGACGAGGAGGGGCTGGTCCGCGCCCACGAGTGCGAGGGGCTGGGCCGGGACATCTCGCGGGACGACGCCGAGGAACTGGCGGGCGCGCTGAAAGAGCGCGCGGTCCGGGAGATAGAGGAGGCCATCGCGGTCCGGGACGAGTACGAACCGGCGAACCCCGGTGCGGGCGAGGTGGTCGTCCACGATTCGGAGGGCGCGAAGCGTCCGGACGGGACGCCGTACGAGGGGTAGGTCCCACTCACTTTTTGTTCGGCGACTCGAAGGGTGGCGTATGACCGACGAGCAACCGGACCGCAAGGAGTCCGGGTTCAAGGAGACGACCCGCGTTCGGGCGGCCCGCGAGCGCCTCCGCGAGGTAGTCGCCGGCCACGACCGCACCGAGCGAGTGCCGCTGGACGCGGCGGACGGGCGGGTGCTCGCCGAGGCGGTCGTCGCCGAGCGGAACGTTCCCCACTACCCGCGGGCGGCGATGGACGGGTTCGCCGTGCGCGCCGAGGACACCTTCGGCGCGAGCGACCGCTCGCCCGAGATTCTGCGCAGCGCTGGCGAGGCAGCGTCGGTGGAACCGGGCGCGGCGGTCCGGGTCCACACCGGCAGCGAACTCCCCGAGGGCGCGGACGCCGTGGTGATGATAGAGCACGCTGACGAGCGCGGCGGCGACCTGGAGGTCTTCGACGCCGTCGGGGCGGGCGAGAACGTCGCGCCGGTCGGCGAGGACGTGGAAGCGGGCCAGCGCCTCTACGACGCGGGCCACCGCCTGCGTCCCTCCGACCTCGGCCTCCTGAAGTCGGTCGGCGTCCGCGAGGTCGAGGCGTACGAACCGCCGTCGGTGGCCGTGATTCCGACCGGCGAGGAGCTGGTCGCCGAGGACCCCGCGCCGGGCGAGGTGGTCGAGACGAACGGGCTCACCGTCTCGCGGTACGTCGAGCGCTGGGGCGGTGCGGCGACCTACCGGGACATGGTGACCGACGACCCGGACGCCCTGCGCGAGGCCGTCGAGCGCGACAGCGACCACGACGTGGTCGTCACGACCGGCGGGTCGTCGGTCGGCGAGCGCGACCTGCTCCCCGAGGTCGTCTCGGAGCTGGGCGAGGTGGTCGTCCACGGCGTCGCGCTGAAGCCCGGCCACCCCGTCGCGCTCGGCGTCGTCGAGGAGACGCCGGTCGTGATGCTCCCCGGCTACCCCGTCGCCTGCATCGTCAACGCCGTGCAGTTCCTCCGCCCCGCGACGAAGTGGGCCGGGAACCTACCCGTCCCCGACCCGCCGACGACGGACGCCCGACTCGACCGGAAGATACGGAGCGAACCCGGCGTCCGGACGTTCGCGCGCGTCTCCCTGTCGGACGAGGACGGCGAGCGCGTCGCCACGCCGACGCGGGCCAGCGGTTCGGGGGTCCTCTCCAGCGTCGCGCTGGCCGACGGCTGGGTCGTCGTCCCCGGGGCGAGCGAGGGGATTCCGGCGGACGAGGTCGTCGCGGTCCAGGACTGGGAGGGCCTGCCATGAGTTTCGGACGTGAGCGTTGGCGTCGTTTCGGCCGGCCGGCCGACCGCGAGCGGTCGACGACCCGCGTCGTCGGACGACTGTGCGATGCCGGGGGACCGGCACCGACGCCGGGGGGTGACGTCCGTGAGTGACCGCAAGGAGTTCCGCGACCTCGCGCCGCCCGAGCGAGCGCACGAGGCCATCGCCTCGCTCGACCTCGACCCCGACCCCGAGACGGTTCCCCTCGACGACGCCCAGGGCCGGGTCCTCGCGGAGCGGCTGGACGCCGCCCTCGACGTGCCGGGGTTCGACCGCGCGAGCATGGACGGGTACGCCGTCCGGGCGCGGGACACCTTCGGTGCCGACGAGGCCGACCCCGTCGTCCTCGACCTCGTCGGGACGGTCCACGCGGGCGAGAAGCCGGACGCCGCGGTCGGCGAGGGCGAGGCGGTCGAGATATCGACCGGCGCGGTGATGCCGGACGGCGCGGACGCGGTGGTGATGGTCGAGCGGACCGACGAGGTGGCCGACGACGGCCCGGGCGTCGCGGTGCGGACCGCGCTCGCGCCGGGGGACAACGTGATGCTCGCCGGGGCGGACGTCGCGGCCGGCGAGCGCGCGCTCGGCCCCGGAACGCGGCTCACGGCCCGCGAGATCGGCCTGCTGTCCGCGCTCGGCGTCGACGAGGTGCCGGTCCGGGGCCGCCCGCGGGTCGGCATCATCTCGACGGGCGACGAACTCGTCCGGCCGGGCGGCGACCTCGACAGCGCCGCGGGCGAGATATACGACGTGAACAGCTACACCGTCGCGGCGGCGGTCGAGGAGGCCGGCGGCGTCCCCGAACTCTACCCCCACGCCGGCGACGACTACGAGGAGATGGAGCGCATCCTGCTGGAGGCGGCCGGGGAGTGCGACCTCGTGCTCTCGTCTGGGTCGACCAGCGCGAGCGCGGTGGACGTCATCTACCGCGTCGTCGAGGAGGGCGGCGAACTCCTGCTGCACGGCGTCGCGGTCAAGCCCGGCAAGCCGATGCTCGTCGGCCGCCTGGACGAGTCGGCGTACGTCGGGCTACCGGGCTACCCCGTCTCGGCGCTCACCATCTTCCGGACGTTCGTCGCGCCGGCGGTCCGCGAGGCGGCGGGGCTGCCGGAGCCGCGGACCGCGACCGTCGCCGCCGAGATGGCCGTCGAGGAGCGCTACGGCGAGGGCCGCACCCGGCTGATGCCGACCGGTCTCGTGGAGGACGCGACGGGAACGACGCTCGCCTACCCCGTGGACAAGGGCAGCGGCGCGACGACGAGCCTCGTGGAGGCCGACGGCGTGGTCGAGGTGCCGGCCGACACCGCCTACCTCGCCGAGGGGGAGTCGGTCGACGTGCGACTGTTCTCGCCGGACGTGCGCCCGCCGACCGTCTTCGGCGTCGGCGAGGACGACCCCGCGCTCTCGCGGCTGCTCGACCGACTCGACCGACCGCGCTACCTCGCGGTCGGGAGTCGGCAGGGGCTACGTCGGCTCCGCGACGGCGTGCCGGACTTCGCGGTGATCACCGGCGAGCGGACGGCGGACGTCGACGCGACGGAACTCGCCTCGTACCGCCGGGAGTGGGGGCTGGTCGTCCCGTCGGGGAACCCCGAGGGCGTCGACGGACTCGCCGACCTGGTCGACCGGGACCTGCGGTTCGTCAACCGCGGGACCGACTCCGGCCTGCGGACGACGCTCGGTAACGCCCTCGCGGACCTGGCCGACGACCGCGACGTCTCGCGCCGCGACCTCGTCGAGTCCATCGCCGGGTTCGAACTCGCGGCGAAGGCCCACGAGAGCCCCGCGCGGAAGGTCGCGGCGGGCGAGGCGGACGCCGGTCTCGGCCTGCGGTCGACCGCCGAGAGGCTGGGACTGGGGTTCGTCCCGCACGGCGAGGAGGAGGTCCGGGTGCTGGGGAACGACGCGCGGCTGGAGAAGGCGGGGGTTCGAGCGCTCCGGGAGGCCCTCGATTCGGCGCTAGTCGGTGTACTCGACGGACTGACCGGCGTTCGACAGTAAATCCTCGAACGTCTCGACGCGGTAGTCGCCGAGCACGCAGTGTCGACGGTTGTCGGGTCCGTGGCGCTCGACGTGGACGGCGTCGAGGCCCGCGTTCCACGCCGCGCCGACGTCGCTGGAGCCGTCGCCGGCGAGGACGCCGCGCTGTCCCGCGTGAGCGCCGATTTCGCTCATCGCGTACTCGACCGGGGACGGGTCGGGCTTCCAGCCCAGTTCCTCGTCGCAGCAGACGACGGCGTCGAACCAGTCGCGGATGCCGAGTTCGTCGATGACGGGGTGGGCGAGGAACGGCTGGCAGTGAGTCACGAGGCCGACCGGGCAGTCGAGGTCCGCGACGAACGCGGCGTCGTCGTAGAGGAAGGTCTCCTCCGCCCGTAGCTGCGGGTCCTCGATGTCGTGGAACGCCTCCCAGAACGTCGGCGGGTCGATACCCCACTCGCGCAACTGGGCGTCCCGCGACCCGCCGAGTCCGTGCCAGATGATCTCGGCCTCGCGGTCGGTGAACTCCCGACCGAGCCGGTCGCTCACGCGGTCGAACACCTCGCGGGTGTACGACCACTCCGTGTCGATGAGCGTGCCGTCCAGGTCGAGCAGCCAGAAATCGTACTCGCGGGCGACCATCGGGACTGTTAGTGTAGCATCGCCGCAACCATAAGCATTTTGACTGGATCTCCGAGAGGAACTCGCTCCCGCGGCCCCGGAACACCCTCCTTCAAGACCCGCGCTCCCGACTCGGTTACCATGACGAAACAGGACCGCCTGGACGAGTTTCTCGCGGAGCGCGACCTCGAATCCGTCTGGTTCGCCCGGCCGAACTCCTTCGCCTGGCTCACCGGCGGGGACAACGTCGTCGACCGCGCCGGTGACGTCGGCGTCGCGGCAGTGGGCTACGACGGTGACGGTCTCCGCGTCGTCACGAACGACATCGAGGCCCAGCGACTTCGGGACGAGGAACTGGCCGACGACGTCCCCGTCGTGGAGTTTCCGTGGTACGAGTCGTCGCTCGCGGAGGCGGTGGCGGAGCGCGCCGCGACGCCCGCGGCGGCGGACTTCGACGTGCCGGGCTTCGAGTCCGTCGACGCGTCGCCGCTGCGCCAGCCGCTCACGGACGGGGACGCCGACCGCTACCGCGAACTCGGCGAGGAGACGGCCCGCGCGGTCGAGGCCATCTGCGCCGAACTCGAATCGACCGACACCGAGCGCGAGGTGGCGTCCGCCCTCCGGGGCGCGCTCGACGCCCGCGGCATCGAGTCGCCCGTGGCGCTGGTCGGCGGTAGCGAGCGCGCCCAGAAGTACCGCCACTACACGCCGACCGACGCCGAACTCGGCGACTACGCGCTCGTCTCCGTCACCGCCGAACGCGACGGCCTCCACGCCAGCCTCACCCGGACCGTCGCGTTCGACCAGCCGGAGTGGCTGCCCCAGCGCCACCAGGTCGCCGCCACGGTCGAGGTGACCGCGCTCGCCGCCACCCGGCGCGTCGCGGAACTGGACGGTCGCGCGTCGGACGTGTTCGACGCCATCCGGGCGGCCTACGAGCATCTCGGCCACCCCGACGAGTGGCAGCGCCACCACCAGGGCGGCGCGGCGGGCTACGCCGGTCGCGAGTGGATAGCCACGCCGACGGCGGACGCCGAGATTCGCCTCCCAATGGCGTTCGCCTGGAATCCGACGGTCCAGGGCGCGAAGAGCGAGGACACCGTCCTCGTCGACGAGGACGGCATGGAGGTGCTGACCGAGACCGGCGAGTGGCCGACACAACCCGTGATGGCCTACGACTACGAGGCGGCGCTCGAACGCCCTGCCGTGCTCGAACCGTAGCACCCCTCGTTCGACGCCTGTCGAAGGTAGATTCGACGCGTTCGGATACCTTTTTACACGAGGGGACGGACGTACCGCGCATGGGACTCGACGAGGACTCTCTCGATTACCACCGGCGCGAACCGCCGGGGAAGATCGAGATTTCGACGACGAAACCGACCAACACACAGCGTGACCTGAGCCTGGCGTACTCCCCCGGGGTCGCCGCACCCTGTAACGAGATCGACGCCGACGCCGAGGCGGCGTACTCCTACACGGCGAAGGGGAACCTCGTCGGCGTCGTCTCGAACGGCAGCGCCGTGCTCGGCCTCGGCGACATCGGCGCCCAGGCGTCCAAACCCGTGATGGAGGGCAAGGGCGTGCTGTTCAAGCGGTTCGCCGACATCGACGTGTTCGACCTCGAACTGGAACAGGCCGACCCCGAGGACATCGTCCGGACCGTCAGCGCGATGGAACCGACGTTCGGCGGCATCAACCTGGAGGACATCAAGGCCCCGGAGTGTTTCGAGATAGAGGAACGGCTCCGGGAGGAGATAGACATCCCCGTCTTCCACGACGACCAGCACGGGACCGCCATCATCAGCGGGGCCGCCCTGTTGAACGCCACCGAGATAAACGGCAAGGACCTCGAAAACCTCGAAATCGTCTTCTCCGGTGCCGGCGCGTCGGCCATCGCCACCGCGCGCTTCTACGTCAGCCTGGGCGCGCGCAAGGAGAACATCACGATGTGTGACTCCTCCGGCATCATCACCGAGAACCGGGCCGCCCGCGGCGACGTCAACGAGTACAAGACCGAGTTCGCCCGCGACGTGCCGGAGGGCGACCTGGCCGACGCCATGGCGGGCGCCGACGTGTTCGTCGGCCTCTCGGTCGGCGGCATCGTCAGCGAGGAGATGGTTCGCTCGATGGCCGCCGACCCGGTCATCTTCGCCATGGCGAACCCCGACCCCGAAATCGGCTACGAGGAGGCGAAGGCCGCCCGCGACGACACTGTCATCATGGCGACCGGGCGCTCGGACTATCCGAACATGGTGAACAACGTCCTCGGGTTCCCCTTCATCTTCCGCGGCGCGCTCGACGTGCGCGCGAGCGACATCAACGAGGACATGAAGGTCGCCGCCGCGGAGGCGCTCGCCGACCTCGCCAAGAAGGACGTGCCCGACGCCGTCGTCAAGGCGTACGGCGACCAGCCGCTCCAGTTCGGCCCCGACTACATCATCCCGAAACCGCTGGACCCCCGCGTCCTCTTCGAAATCGCGCCCGCAGTCGCCGAGGCCGCGATGGAGTCCGGCGTCGCCCGGAGCGAACTCGACACCGACGAGTACGTCGAGACGCTCGAAGCCCGCCTCGGCAAGTCCCGCGAGATGATGCGCGTCGTGCTGAACAAGGCCAAGAGCGACCCGAAGCGCGTCGCGCTCGCCGAGGGCACGGACGAGAAGATGATCCGCGCCGCCTACCAGATTCGCGACCAGGGCATCGCCGAACCGGTGCTCATCGGCGACCAGGCGGAGATAGCGGCGACCGCCGACGACCTCGGACTGGACTTCGACCCCACGGTCGCGGACCCGTCGACCGGCGACTACGAGGCGTACGCCGACCGCCTGTACGAACTCCGCCGGCGCAAGGGAATCACCCGCAGCGAGGCCGGCGAACTCGTCCGGAAGGACAGCAACTACTTCGGGAGCGTGATGGTCGAACAGGGCGACGCCGACGCGATGCTGACCGGCCTCACCCACCACTACCCCTCCGCGCTCCGGCCGCCGCTCCAGGTCATCGGCACCGCGCCGGACGCCGACTACGCGGCGGGCGTCTACCTCCTCACGTTCAAGAACCGCGTCGTCTTCTGCGCCGACGCGACGGTCAACCAAGACCCCGACGAGGAGGTCCTCGCGGAGATCACCCGTCACACCGCCGAACTCGCGCGCCGGTTCAACGTCGAACCGCGCGCCGCGATGCTGTCGTACTCGAACTTCGGGAGCGTCGACAACGAGGGAACGCGGAAACCCCGCCGCGCCGCCGAGACCCTGCGCGAGGACCCCTCCGTGGACTTCCCGGTCGACGGCGAGATGCAGGCCGACACCGCCGTCGTCTCCGACATCCTGAACGGCACCTACGAGTTCTCGGACCTCGACGACCCCGCGAACGTGCTCGTGTTCCCGAACCTCGAGGCCGGCAACATCGGCTACAAGCTCCTCCAGCGCCTCGGCGGCGCGGAGGCCATCGGCCCGATGCTGGTCGGCATGGACAAGCCCGTCCACGTCCTCCAGCGCGGCGACGAGGTCAAGGACATCGTGAACCTCGCCGGCGTCGCGGTCGTCGACGCCCAGCAGAACGAGTAGGCGGTCGGGTCTCCCGGAGGCCGGCGACCGTTCGCTCGAACGCCGCGGTTCACTCGCCGGTCGTCGCGGTCGTTCCGCCGTCGCCGCTCCCGGTCACGACGTCGCCGCGCATCGCCTGCGGGTGGTACTCGCAGAAGTACTGGCTCATCTCCTTCGACGCGGTGAACGTCAGCGACACCGTCTTGCCCTGCTCTTTGGCGTCGTCGCTCTTCTCCAGCGTCTCGCCGCTCCCGTCGACGACGAGCAGTTCGTGCTCCTTTCCGTCGAGGTTGGTCCACTCGACGGTGTACTGCTGACCGGGAGTCAGCGTCAGCGTCGGGTTCTGCTTGCCCGCGATAGCTTTCGGAGCCTTGCCGACCCAGCCGCCGGCTTTCGCACCCAGTCGTACGGTCTGGCTCTCGCTCTTCGTCGTCGACCCCGTCGTGGTCGATTCCGTCGTGGTCGTCTCGCCGCCGGACCCGCCTCCGTCGTCGCTGGTGCAACCGGCGAGCAGTGCGGTGGGAAGGGCGACGCTCGTCATCTCGAGGACCGTTCGGCGGTCTACTTTCGGTTCGGAGTCCATGCGTTACACCGGGTCGTGGGACGCGGACCCGGAGAAAAGTACCGGCCACTGGTCGATGAAAAAACACGAGGGCGGTAGGAATCCCGAACGTCGGAGACGTCGAACGTCCGGGGTGGGGCGTCGGCCCTCCGATTTACAAGCGTCTCCGTCGTCGGTCGGGAACGTGTCGAAGGACCACTACCGCTGTGAGGCCTGCGGGAAGGAGTTCGACTCCGAGACCGAACTGGAAAAGCACCTGCGCGAGCAGGGGCTGGTGGACTGACCCGTCCTAGCCGCTGACGTGGCGGTCGGAGCGGGACGGCGGCGGAATCTGGGTCTCGTCGGATTCGGACGCGTTCGGGAGCAGGCACTGCGCGGGTTCGCGGTTCACGTGGGCGTACTCCTCGGGCGCGTTGGCGAGCGGGTGTGCGGGATTCTGCTCGCTGCGGACCCGGGCGGCGCGGAGTTCGCCGAACCCGGCGACGCGGGCGCGGATACCGCGCCAGTGGTTCCGACTGGCGGCGGCCACGGAGAACGGCCGCGGCGGGCGCCAGTCGGTTCGGCGGCCCGCGAGTACGGCCTTGTTGACGTTCGCCGCGAGTTCGTCGTGGTCGACGAGCACGCCGACGCGGGCGTCGGCGGGCGCGCGGGCGGCGAGCACGTCGAGGCCGAGGTGGAGCGCCCGATACTCGGCGACGTTGTTGTCGGGCATCTCGTCGGGGAGCGACAGTCGGGTGACACACTCGCCGTCGCGCGTTTCGATGATGACGCCGAGCCCTCCCTCGCCGGAGTCGTGACTGAACGAACCGTCGGTGGCGACGTAGAAGTCACGATGGTGGGTGTGCGGTGGATGGGCGATGTGCGGCGTGGGCGACTCGTCGAACAGGTCCCGCAACCGGGGACGGCGGCCGTGAACGGCCATACGCTCGCTTCCACCTGTTCGGACTTAAAGATGAAGGCTGCATTGGCCAGCGAGTCTCCCGGCATCGACCGTCCGGAACCGCAGTTCGAGTTCGCTACCGTCGCCGCTCCCCGTCGAACGCACCGGACCGCTTTCGCTCCCGCCGCGCGACATATACAATTTTACTAATCTATATTGGTATCGTAGGAGTATTGATTGTCTTGCCTTAGACTGGTATTTCATATAATTTACCATGGTGGGTGATGTTGATTGGCATAGATATTTAAGTCCAAGAGGACCATGTTGCGGGTATGTCTGACGCAAACGTCAGTCGACGTTCGTACTTGAAGCTCGCGGGCGGTGCGGCGGCCTCGGCGGCGCTCGCCGGCTGTACTGGGGGGAATCAGGACGGTAACGGAACGACGACCACCAGCGGTGGCGGCGGCGAACCGCCGGAGAACTTTCAGGTTACCATCACGCAGGGCCAGATGCCGTCGACGCTGGACCCGCACAACCACCGCGAGACGCCGACCGACAACGTCGTCCTCCAGGCCTACGAGGGGCTGCTGGCGCGCGACGCGGAGGGGAAGATAATCAGCAAACTGGCGACGGAGCACGAACGCGTCGAGAAGGGGACGGTGAAGTTCACCATCCGGGAGGGCGTCACGTTCCACAACGGTGACGAACTGACCCCCGAGGACGTCGCCTTCAGCATCAACCGCATCGTCAAGCCCAACACCGGCGGCCTGAAGAGCCCCCAGCGCGACCAGCTCTCGGGCGTGACCGGGGCCGAAGTCGTCGACGGCGAGCGTGCCGTGCGGGTGAACTCCGAGGGCATCAACCCCGTCGTGTTCTCGCTGTTCGCGTCCTACTGCGACGTCATGCAGAAGTCGTGGGTCCAGAACACGGACCAGATAGCCAAGAAGATGAACGGGACCGGCCCGTTCGAGTTGCAGAACTACAACGAGAGCGTCCGCGTCGTGTTCCAGCGGTACGGGGACTACTGGCGCGACCCGGCCGACGTCTCGAAGCTCACGTTCGAGGCCGCGAAGGAGTCGAGCACGCGCGTGAACCAGTTGCTGAACGGCGAGACGGACATCGTCGTCAACGTCCCGCCGCAGTCCGCGGGCCGGGTCAAGAACTCGAACGGGGCGCGCATCGCCCCCGTGCCGAGCACGCGAATCATCTACAACGCGATGCGCTACGACGTCGAGCCGTTCTCCAGCCAGAAGTTCCGCCGGGCGCTGAACCTCGCCATCGACCTGCCGAGCATCATCGAGAACATCCTCTCCGGCTTCGCCGATCCCACCGGACAGCCGACGCTGGAAGGGTTCACCGGATACAACGGCAACGTCGAGCCCTACCCGGCGAACAAACAGAAGGCCCAGCGGTTGGTCGAGGAGAGCGGCCACGCCGGGGCGAGCATCACGCTCCACACGCCGGTCGGACGCTACCTCAAGGACGTCGAGATCGCCCAGGCCGTCTCGCGCCAGATAGACCAGCTGAACAACGTCAGCTGCTCGGTCCAGCAGCGCGACTTCACCTCGCTGGCGGGCGAACTGTCCGACGGCGACATCACGACCGGTCCGAACTTCTACCTCATCGGCTGGGGGAACGCGACGTTCGACGCGAGCCAGACCATCATCCCGCTGCTGACCACGGACGGGGCGCTCACCTCGTACAGCAACGACAGGGTCGACCGGCTGATGCAGGAGGCCCAGAGCATGTCGGACGGCGACCAGCGCAAGCAGAAGTTACAGCGGGCCAACAAGATAATCCACGACCAGGCGCCGTGGATATTCCTCAACCGCCAGTACAGCGTCTACGGCGTCAACCAGGAACTCCAGTGGCAGCCCCGCCGCGACGAACGGATCAACGCCTACGGAATCTCACAGAAGTAACGCCATGCAGGCATCTTCGAGGAGGTGGTCGTAGATGTCGATGGGTCGATTCCTGCTCAAACGGAGCCTCCAGGGCGTCTTCGTCATCTGGGGCGTCGTGACCGTGGTGTTCCTGCTCCGGTTCATCACCCCGGGCAGTCCGATAACGTTCATCGCTCCCCTCGACGCCAGTCCCCAGTTGAAACAGCAGATAGCGCGGGAGCTGGGGCTGAACCAGCCGATATACGTCCAGTACTTCGATTACCTCTGGGCGCTGCTGCACGGCGACATGGGCTACTCGTACATCTCGGGGACGCAGGCGAGCACGCGCATCTTCGCTCGGCTCCCGGCGACGCTGGAACTCGCCATCGCGGCGAGCGTCGTCGCCGTCGTCCTCTCGATTCCGCTCGGCGTCCTCAGCGCGACCCGTCGCCACGAACCCCTCGACTACGCGGCGACGACGTTCTCGCTCGCCGGCATCAGCACGCCGAACTTCTGGCTCGGCATCATGCTGGTGCTGGTGGTCGCCGTCGGCGGTCCGCTCCCGACGAGCCAGCGCATCGTCGGGTTCGGCGAGGCGACGACGATGCTGCTGACCGAGGGGAGCCTGAGCGGCTTCGTGACCTGGCTCAGGCACATCGTCCTCCCGGCCATCACGCTCGGGACGTACTTCACCGCGCTCATCACGCGACTGACCCGGAGCGGGATGCTCGACGAACTCGGGAAGACGTACATCCGCGCCTCGCGGGCGAAGGGGCTGCCGGAGACGCTCGTGCGGTACAAGCACGCGCTCCGGAACACCCTCATCCCGGTCATCACCGTTCTCGGCCTCCAGCTCGGAACGCTCATCGGCGGCGCGGTCATCACCGAGCAGGTGTTCGCGTGGCCCGGCCTGGGGACGCTGATAATCAACTCCATCAACGCCCGCGACTGGCCGCTGATTCAGGGGTCGCTCATCGTCGTCGGCACCGGCTTCGTCGTGCTGAACATCCTCGTCGACGCGCTGTACGCCTACATCAATCCGCAGGTGGTCTACGAATGACATCGCAGGTGGTTCTCGAATGATATCGCCGCGCACGCTTCGCAATCTCGAACGGGAGTTCCGACAGAGTCTGCTCGCCAAGGTCGGCGTCGTCATCGTCGTCGTCATCCTCTTCGTGGCGGTGTTCGCGCCCGTGCTGGCACCGCACAACCCGCACAACCAGAACCTGGACGACTCGAACCTGCCGCCGCTCGGGTTCAGCAAGAAGACGACGGAGACGAGTTCCGAACTCGTCAACGGCAGCATCCAGATCGTCAACAACACGACGTACGTCGAGGCACAACCGTCCCACCCCCTGGGCACCGACAACCTCGGGCGCGACATGCTCTCGCGGGTCATCTACGGGGCGCGCACGTCGCTGCTCGTCGGCCTCTTCGGGACGGCCCTGGCGCTGCTCATCGGGGTGGTCGTCGGCCTCGTGGCGGGCTACTATGGCGAACTGGTGGACGACGCGTTGATGCGCAGCGCCGACATTATGCTGGCGTTCCCCTCGCTCGTGCTGGCCATCGCGCTGGTCGGACTGTTCAGGCGCGCCGTCTTCAGGTTCCCCGACCCCATCGTCGCGGCCGGGTTCGAACCCGGGATGCCCGAGACCATCGCGCTCCCGGGAACGGTGGTGCTGGTCGTCGCGCTGGTGAACTGGGTGTGGTTCGCCCGGGTCGCCCGCGGCGAGGCGCTGACCGTCGAGAGCGAGGAGTACGTGAAGGCCGCCCGGTCGATCGGCGCGAGCGACCCCTTCATCCTGCGCAAGCACGTCCTGCCGAACAGCGTGACCCCCATCATCGTGCTGGCGACCATCCAGATAGCGGCCATCATCCTGCTGGAGAGCGCGCTGTCGTATCTCGGGTTCTCCGGCGTGAACCTCTCGTGGGGGTTCGACATCGCGCAGGGACGTGACTACCTCGCCACGTCGTGGTGGATATCGACGATTCCGGGAATCGCCATCGTGCTGACGGTCATCGGCATCAACCTCCTCGGCGACTGGCTCCGCGACGCGCTCGACCCCGGCATCGAGGGCGAGGGAGGTGGCGTATGAGCGACCGCGACCTGCTTCGCGTGCGCGACCTCTCGACCCGCTTCTTCACGGAGAAGGGGCAGGTCAACGCCGTCGAGTCGGTCGACTTCGACGTGCGCGACGGCGAGGTGTTCGGCGTCGTCGGCGAGTCGGGGTCCGGCAAGAGCGTCACCGCGCTCTCGCTCATCGACCTCGTGGAGTCGCCCGGTCGGATAACGAGCGGCGAGGTCTGGTACCGCAACGAGACGCTGGCCGAGGAGATGACCGACGAGCGCCCGGACGCCGTGGACGGCGACTTCGTCGACGTGCGCCGCCTCGACGAGCGCCAGCGGCGCGCGCTCCGGGGCCCCTCGTTCAGCATGATATTCCAGGACCCGATGAGCAGTCTCAACCCCTCGCTCACCGTGGGCGAGCAGATAGCCGAGGCCGTCGAGGTCCAGCGGCGAGCGTCGGCGAACCCGCGCTCGACGCGCTCGCGCACGCAGGGGTACGGCCTCGCGAAACTCATCACGGGCAGCGTCTTCTCCAGCCAGCAGTACGTCACCGAGGAGAGTCGCTCCCGCGCCGTCGAACTGCTCGAACAGGTCGGCATCCCCGACCCGGCCGAGCGCGCCGACGAGTACCCCAACCAGTTCTCGGGCGGGATGCTCCAGCGGGCGATGGTCGCGCAGGCGCTGGCGGGCGAACCGGACCTGCTCATCGCCGACGAACCGACGACGGCGCTCGACGTGACCATCCAGGCCCAGATTCTCGACCTGCTCTCCGACCTGCAGGCGGAGACGGGAATGAGCATCGTGCTCATCACGCACAACCTCGGCGTCATCGCGCGGATGTGCGACCGCGTCGGCGTGATGTACGCCGGCGAGATCGTCGAGCACGGCACGCTCGCGGACGTGTTCGACGACCCCGTCCACCCATACACCCGGGGGCTGCTCGGGTCGATTCCGGACCTGGAGAACCCGGACCCGCGGCTCCGGCCCATCGAGGGGAACGTGCCGGACCTCCTCGACGAGGAGATGGCGGACCGCTGTTACTTCGCCGACCGCTGCCCGAAGGCGATGGAGGACTGCCTGGACCATCCGCCGATGTTCGACGCCGCGGGCAGCGACGAACACGGGGCACGGTGCGTGCTGGCGGAGACGGAGTACAACGAGTCGCGGGCGCTACCGGACGACTACTTCGGCGAGGGGACCGAGCGCGGTCCGGACGCCGGAACGAAGCGAACGGAGGTCGAGACCGATGACTGAACCGCTGCTCAGCGTCCGGAACCTGGAGAAGTACTACTACGAACAGGACTCGCTGTTCGACCGCCTGCTCGGGCGCGACCCCCAGAGCGTGCAGGCCGTCGACGGCGTCTCCTTCGACGTCCACGAGGGGGAGACGCTCGGACTGGTCGGCGAGTCCGGCTGTGGCAAGTCGACGACGGGCGAGACGCTGCTCGGCCTGCGCGAACCGACCGGCGGGCGCGTCGAGTTCGACGGTGAGAACGTCTTCGACGCGGACGACCTCACGCCGTTCCGCAAGCGCGCCCAGGTCGTCTTCCAGGACCCGTTCTCCAGCCTCGACCCGCGGATGACCGCGGGCGAAATCGTCCGCGAACCCCTGGACGTCCACGGGCTTGCGGGTCGACGCGTCGGTGTCGCGGTCGACTTCGGTTCGGCGTGGGAGGTCACGGCAGGCGAGTACGTCGACCTCGACGCCGCAGACCCCGAGGTCCGCGTGAGACTCGTTCCCGCCGACGAGACCAGCGACGACGCTGACGACGATTCCGCCGCCGTGCGCATCGACACCGACGACGCCGGCCCGACCGACGAGGACGAGGTGTCGGTCTCGGTCGACGAATCGGCCCGGACCGTCCACGTCGACGTGAACAAGTCGAACAAACGGTTGCGCCGCGAGCGCGTGATGGAACTGCTGGAGCGGGTGGGCCTCTCGGCGGACCAGATAGACCGCTACCCGCACGAGTTCTCCGGCGGGCAGCGCCAGCGCATCGGCGTCGCCCGGGCGCTGGCGCTCGAACCGGAGTTCATCGTCCTCGACGAACCCGTCTCTGCCCTCGACGTCTCCGTGCAGGCGCAGGTCCTGAACCTGCTCGACGACCTCCAGGAGGAGTACGGCCTGACGTACCTGTTCATCGCCCACGACCTCTCGGTCGTCCGCCACATCTCCGACCGCGTCGCCGTGATGTATCTCGGCGAAATCGTCGAACTCGGGCCGGTCGACGAGATATTCAACGACCCCAAACATCCCTATACGCGCGCCCTGCTGGACAGCGTCCCGCGGGCCGACACCGACGAGGCGGACCGCGAGGTGCACACGCTGTCGGGCGACGTCCCCTCGCCGCGGAACCCGCCGTCCGGCTGTCGGTTCCGCACGCGCTGTCCGAGGGTCATCCCGCCGGACGACGTCCGCATCGAACAGGAGGCGTACCGCGAGGTGATGGACTACCGCGAACGCCTGGAGTCCGGCGACCTCACCCTCGACTCGGTCCGCGAACTCGTCGCGGGACCGGACGAGGACCCCGAGAGCGTCGAGGAGAGCGCCGTCAGGGAGGAGCTATGGGCGGAGCAGTTCGACCGCGACCTCGGCGGGGAGAACCGCGCGACGGTCGTCGAGTCGTTCGACCGCCTGCTCGACGGCGACCGCGAAGGGGCCGTCGACGTCATGCGCGACCGCTTCGAGTCGGTCTGCGAGCGCCGAACGCCCGTCCTGCAGGACAGCGACCACCCGGCCGCCTGCCACCTCTACGACCAGCCCGCGACCGACGAGGACGTCCACACGGAGGACGCCCCCGGGACCGAGGTGGAGTCGTCGTCGGACGACTGACGGTCCCTCGACTCGCGGTGGTCGGTCGTCGGGAGAAGCACCGAATCGGGGCCGCTCAGACGAAGTCGCCGAGGCCGGCCTGGTCGTCGTCCGCGTTCTCGTCGTCCGCGTCGCCCCCGGCGTCCGACGGGTCCGTCTCGTCGCCGTCGGACCCCGCGTCGTCGCTCGACCGGACGTCGCCGTTCCCGTTCCGTCGGACGCTTCCCTCGAACGCGCCGCCGGAGTGCTCGACGGCGGCCTCCTCGCGGCGTTTCTCGGCGTCCGCGACGATGTCCTGAACCTTGTTGGTGCTCTTGCCGCTGCCCGTGACGAAGGCGACGTGTTCCGCCTCCAGGTCGTAGCGGGCGGCCATCGCCACGGTCAGTTCGCGGTTCTTGCAGTGGTGGGTCATCTCGGCGAGGTAGGGGAGTATCTTCCGCCGCGCCGTCGACATGCTGACCCCGCCCTCCTGGGCTATCTTCCGGGCGACGTAGTCGCGGGTGTCGCGCGCTCCCCGACTGCTGCCGAGCTTCTGCCAGGTGCTCGGCGGGCCGTAGCGCGTCCAGCCGCCCTTCTGGCCCCGGCGGGCGGCGGCGACCCCGGCGGTCATGTTGTCGGTCGCGTAGCGCCAGTAGGAGTAGTTCTGGGTGGCGCGTACCCGCCCCAGCCAGCGGTCGGCGTTCGCCAGGAACCCGTAGGCGTCCGCGAGTTCCTCCCCCTCGTAGTCCTTCGGAACGTTGTCCTCGATCCAGCTGATGAGGTCGTCGGGCGTCTCGTCCACGTCGTACGACGCCCGTAGCGCGCCCTCGGCGTCCTCCTTCTTGATGAGCGCGTCGAGGAAGTCGAAGATGCCCTCGGTCGTGTCGCGGTCGCCCGTGACGACGTCGTCCTCCGTGAGTCGCTCGCTCTCCTCGGCGATGGCCTGGAGGTCGTTGACCGCCGAGCGCAGGTCGCCGCTGTTCTTGTCGGCGATGGCCTGCAGGGCGTCGGACTCGAACTCCACGCCCTCCTTCCGGCAGATGTCCCGCAGTACGGGGACGATGCTCCGCGAGGAGACGTCCCGGAACTCGATGTCCTCGCAGGCGTTCCGGAGCGTGTTCGACATGTCGTAGAACTCGTTGGCGATGAGCACCATCGGCTGGCCGGCGTCCTTCACGACCTGCGTGATGGCTCGCGAACCGCCGCGGTCGACGTTGCCGTGCAGGTTGTCGGCCTCGTCCAGGATGACGAGGCGTCGTCCCGACGAACCGCCTGTCAGCGTCCCGCTCTGGGCCGCTTCGCCCGCGACGCGCTTGACGACGCTGCCCGTGCGCTGGTCGCTGGCGTTCAGTTCCATCGTCGGCCAGCCCATGTCGCTCGCCAGCGCGTGCGCGGCCGAGGTCTTGCCGACGCCGGGACTGCCGTGCAGGATGACGGCGTCCCGGTGGTCGTCCCACGTCTCGGCCCACTCCTTCAGGGCGTCGCGGGCCTTGTTGTTCCCGCGAACCTCCGAGAGCGTGCTCGGGCGGTACTTCTCCGTCCAGTCGGTCATTGGCGACACTATGGACGAACCGCGTTTAGTGGTTGCGGAGCGACTCGCCCTCGCGGGGGCCGGGTAGTCGCCGCCGAGCGCCAACGCGTAAGTCGCTCGCCGACGACACGCGACGTATGGGGGAACACTCGGGTCACGGCGGTCGGGGGAGCGAACCGGACGAGGTCGCGCGGGGATACGCACCGGGGGGTCACGGCGTGCCGGGCGGACTGTCGCTCGACGCGAACGGCCTCCGGTTCGCCCCCGACGAGACGCGGTTCGCGCCGGGCGAGGGCGCCGACTGGTCGTTCCGCATCGTCGACGACCGGGGGAACGCGGTGACGGACTTCGAGGACGCCCACGGCGAACTCGCTCACCTCGTCGTGGTGCGACGCGACCTGACGCGGTTCCAGCACCGCCATCCGACGCTGGACGCGGACGGAACGTGGACCGCGGAGGGGTTCGCGCTTCCGGAGCAGGGCGTCTACCGCGCCTTCGTGGACGTGGTCGCGAACGGGCGTCCGACGACGCTCGGGTTCGACCTGTTCGCGTCGGGAAGCGGCGACGTCGAAGGGCGCCCGGACGCGTCCCGGCGCGCGACCGCCGACGGGTACGACGTCGAACTGCTCACCGACGAGGTCGCCGCGGGCGAGAGCGGTCGGCTCGCGTTCGCGGTTCGTCGCGACGGCGATTCCGTCCCGCACCTCGACCGGTATCTCGGCGCGCTCGGCCACCTCGTCGCGCTCCGGGAGGGCGACCTGGCGTACCTCCACGTCCACCCGGAGGCGACCGACCCCGACGGCGGCCGCATCGAGTTCGGCGTGCGATTTCCGACGCCGGGTCGGTACCGACTGTTCCTCCAGGCCAAGCCAGAGGGGACCCTCGTCACTGCCCGGTTCGACCTCCGAATCGACGCCTGAGCGTCGTCGCCGGTCGGACGGAAGCCCGGAGCGAGAGCTAACCGCCCGACGAGCAGCGCGTGACGATTCGAGTCCCCACCCCGGGCCGCCGACGGAGAGAGAAAGCGGCTTCGACGCTCGGCGTTACTCCTCTTTTATCTCTTGGAGCTGTGCGACCAGTTCGTCGTTGGTCGCTTCGGAGTCGAATTCGATGCTTCCCTCGTGGGAGTTCTCGTGAACGTTGACGGCGGCGTCCTCGTCCATGTCGTGGTCCTCGTCCTGCTGTTCCGATTCGTCGTAGCTTCCGAAGCCCATGCGATAGTCGGTATCGGCGTTCCCTACTAAAGCCGTGCGATGTTCTCGGGCGACCGCTGCGACGAGTCAGTAGTTCGAACTGACGTTGCGGTCGCGGTCCTCGCTGCCGCGAAGCTTCTGGAAGTACCGGTAGACGGGGAACAGCAGGCCCTCCAGGCGACCGGAGACGCCGGTCGGACTCGCGTAGACGAGCACCGGCACGCCGGCCTCCTCGGCGCGCTGGATGACGCGGTCGGGCGTGCTGCCGAGCACCCATCGTTTCAGCTGTCGCGTCCGGGACGCGCCGATGACCAGGACGCCGCCGCGTTCGGCCACCGACGACACCAGTCCGTCGGCGACCGTGTCGGCGGTCACCTCGTGGCTCTGGACCGACGGGACGTCCTGGAGACCGGACAGCGTCTCCTCTATGTCCTCGACCGTGCCGCCACCGCCGCTCGGAACGACGTTGACGACGTGCACGTCGGAGCCGTGGCGGCCGATGTCGTTCGCGAGCGCGAGCGCGGCCGCGTGGTGCGGACCGCCGCCGGCACCCACGGTGACGGTGTCGAGGCCGGCGTGCTCGGTGAAGCCGTTGGCGAACGCGACGTCGCAGGGGGCCTCGTACTCCACCTCCTCGGTGACCTCCTCGTGTTCCTCCGGGTAGCCCATCAGGATGAGGTCGGCGTCGTCCTCGCGAGCGGTGTGGAGGATGTCGAAGGCGATGTCGCGACAGATGTGGCCCTCGACGGTGTAGTCGGCGTCGATGTCGGCGTCTTCGAGCGCCTCGAACAGGCGGTCGGCCCGTTCGTCGGCCACGTCGGCTACCGCCTCGCTCGGCGTCTGTTCCGGAATCTGCGTGACGTTGACGACCTGGATGAGCGGGTCGCCGTCGCGAGCCTGCGCGATGCGGTCCGCGAGACGGACGTGGTCGTCGGCGCGGTGCGTCCGCGCCACCGGGACGAGCACCCGGAACTTCTCGGAGTCCCCGCCGCCGTTGGTTTTCGTCGCGGACGGGCGCGGCGACACGGCGCGGTCGACCATCTCCTCGACGTCCGGTGCGCCGCCCCAGACCAGGTACGCCCCGACGAGCGCCACCTCGACGAGCACTCCGACGGCGACGCCCAGCGGCGGCAGGTTCGTGATGAGCGCGAGGTTGGCCAGCACGCCGATGGCCGGCACCCACGGCACGAACGGCACCTCCAGCGGCCGGTCGAGGTCGGGGTCCCGCCGCCGGGAGACGATGAGCGCGACGTTGACGACCGCCAGCGGCGCGAGCAGGTTCAGATTGGCGAAGCCGGTCAGCGCGTCGAGACCCAGGCCGATTCCGGCCACGCCGCCCTCGGCGGGGAAGACGGCGACGAAGGTGAGGACGAGCGCGACGATGGTGCCGGTGACGGCGGTCACGCTCCAGAACGGCGTTCCGTAGTCGGGGTGGATGCGCGAGAACCGCCGCGGGGCCTGTCCCTGCCGGCCCATCAGCGACCCGATGCCCGACGCCGCGAGGACGCTCGCGTTCGACGCCGACACCATGCTGAAGATGGCGCCGGCGACGATGAGCCACTTGCCGAAGCTCCCGAGGAACGCCGCCGCGACCTTCCCCATCGCGGTCTCGCCCTGTCTGGCGACGACCTCGGGCGGAATCGGCGAGTTGACCATCGCCACGATGACGAAGATGTACAGCACGGTCACCGTGAGGATGCTCGCGCCGATGGCCTTCGGGACGGTCTTTCGCGGTTCGATTATCTCGCCCGCGCTCGCCGCGATGGCGGAGAAGCCGAAGAAGGTGATGAACGCGACCGCCGCGATGGAGATGATGCCGCCCGCGTTGGTCTTGAACCCGGTGGCGAACGTGCCGACCGCCGCGGTCGGTCCCGTGAACACGAACGCTCCGGCGATGAACACCAGCAGGACCGCGACCTTCGCCCCCGTCACGAGCACCTGGAAGCTCCCGCTCTCCTCGGTCCCCTGCGCGTTCAGGTAGCCCAGCAGGACGGCCGTCGCCGCGGCGATGGTCCCGTGGGGCACCTCGAACTGGTGGGGCAGGAGGAACTGGTGGAACCACTCCCCCATCGTGGTGAGATAGAAGGCGGTCGTCGCACAGTACCCCATGAACAGCGAGGCCCCGACGGCGAAGAGCAAGCGGTCGTTCTCGAACGTGCGCGAGGAGAAGAGGTAGCCGCCGCCGTTCTCGCTGTAGACGGAGGCGAACTCCGAGTAGGAGGCCGCGGTCAGCCCCGCGATGACGGCCGCGATGACGAACGATATCACCGCACTGCTCCCGACCACCGCCACCGCCGTCCCCGACAGGGAGAAAATCCCTGCAGCTATCATCGTCCCCAATCCGATAGCGAACGCGACGCGGAACCCCAGCGTACGGGTGTGTTCGACCATTCGGCTGGTGGTAGCCTCCCCTTAATGAGTAAAGTTGTGGCTGCCATGGCAACTCCGGACGACGTCGCGAACGGGGGTATCGAACACTCGGCCGCTGTCCGGCGCTCGTTCGCCCGTCCGACTCGACCGGTCCCGACCGCGTCGGCTCCGATGAAAAGGAACTAATTTACGCCGTGGCTGGCAACCAAGACAGGAATGAAACGGAGGGTTGTGCATGCGCATCATCATCGTCGGCGCCGGTGAGGTCGGGTCGTCCATCGCGGCGAACCTCGCGGACAGCCACGAGGTGGTCGTGGTCGACCGCGACCCAGAGCGCGTCGACTCGCTGACCTACTCGCTCGACGTGCTGGCCGTCGAGGGCGACGGCACGTCCCTGAAGACGCTCCGCGAAGCCGACGTCGAGGCGGCCGACATGGTCATCGCCAGCACCGACGACGACGAGACCAACCTCGTCGTCTGCGGGACGGCGAAGACCGTCGACGACCCGTTCACCATCGCCCGCGTGAAGAAGGTCGACTATCTCGACACGTGGGAGCGTGCCGACCAGCGCGCGTTCGGCGTCGACTTCATGGTGTGTACGAACCTGCTGACCGCCACGGACATCGTGCACGTCATCGGCCTGCCCGCCGCCCGCGACGTGGACCCGTTCGCCGGCGGCAAGGTCCAGATGGCCGAGTTCGAGGTGCGGTCCGACAGCCCCATCGCGGACCAGACGGTCCAGCAGGCCGACCACTTCGACTCGCTCACCTTCGCTGCCATCATCCGCAACGGCGACGTCGCCATCCCGAAGGGCGATACGCCCATCCGGGCCGACGACAAGGTCGTCGTCATCGGGAGCCCCGAGAGCGTCCAGCAGTTCGCCCGCGAGGTCGCCCCCGACGAGACGCCGAGCAAGGACAAGGAACTCGTCGTCATCGGCGGGAGCGAAATCGGCTTCCACACCGCGCGCCTGATGGAGGAACGGGACCTCCGTCCCCGGCTCATCGAACGCGACCACGAGCGCGCCCGGGAACTCGCCGAGGACCTGCCGCACACGGTCGTCATGGAGAGCGACGCGACCGACGCGGAGTTCCTCACCCGCGAACACGTCGACGAGGCGGACGTCGTCGTCGCGGCGCTGGAGAACGACGAGAAGAACCTGCTCGTCTCCGTCCTCGCCAAGCAACTCGGCGCGGAGCGATCCATCGCCGTCGTCGAGGACGCCGAGTACGTGGACCTGTTCGAGCAGGTCGGCATCGACGTGGCCATCAACCCCCGCGAGGTGACCGCCGAGGAGATAACCCGGTTCACGCGCGAGGCGCCCGCGGAGAACGTCGCGCTCATCGAGAACGACCGCGCCGAGGTGCTGGAGATCGAGGTCGACGGGAACAGCGTGCTCGCGGACGCGTCGATCCAGGACGCGATTTCCAAGCTCCCGAGCGGCGTCGTCGTCGGCGCGATAACCCGCAACGGCGAGTTCGTCGTCCCGCGCGGTGACACGGTCGTGCAGCGCGGCGACCACGTGGTCGTGTTCGTGGACACCGACGTGTTGGACGAAGTGAGCGCCCAGCTATGAACGTGGTCGGCTGGCGACTCCGCGTCGACTGGCGTGCCAGCGTCAGCCTGGTCGGGTCGGTGCTGAAGTGGCTCGCGGTCCCGCTGGTGTTCCCCCTGCTCGTCGGTCTGTACTACGGCGAGGGCGTGGTCACCTTCCTCGTCACCATCGCCGTCACCGCCACCGTCGGCTGGCTGCTCGAGCGTCTCGACCCCGACCCCGACCTGGGGGCCCGGGAGGGATTCCTGATGGTCGCGCTGACGTGGTTCTTCGTCTCCGTCGTCGGCAGTCTCCCCTACCTCGTCGCCGGCAACGGACTCCTCGTCGTCGAGACGTTCCCCTACCTCGTCGTCGAGTCCGGCCCGTCGACGCTGTCGACTCCGGTCAACGCGCTGTTCGAGAGCATGAGCGGATTTACGACGACGGGAGCGACCGTGATGGGGGACATCTCCTTCGAGAGCCACTCCCGGGCTGTCATGATGTGGCGACAGCAGACCCAGTGGCTCGGCGGGATGGGCATCGTCGTCCTCGCGGTCGCCATCCTGCCCGAACTGTCGGTCGGGGGCGCACAGTTGATGGACGCCGAAGCGCCGGGTCCGGGCATCCAGAAGCTCACGCCCCGGATAGCCGAGACGGCTCGCGCGCTCTGGCGAGCGTACCTCGGCATCACCGCGCTCGAGATGCTGCTGCTGTACGGCCTCCACGTCGCCGGCGGCGTGCTCGGCACGCCCCTCGCGCCGGAGATGACGCTCTACAACGCCGTCGCGCACGGCTTCACGACGATGGCGACCGGCGGGTTCTCGCCGGAGGCGCGCAGCATCGAGGCGTTCTCGGCGGTCGTCCAGTGGGTCATCGTCCCCTTCATGGTCGCCGCCGGCACCAACTTCGCGCTGTTCTGGCACGCGCTGAACGGCGAACCGGAACGGTTCCTCGAAGACGCCGAGTTCCGGTTCTACGTCGGCGTGCTCGCGGTGCTGTCGGCCGTCCTCACGGCCCTGCTGTTCGTCGGTCCGGGCATCGCGACGACGCCGGAGCAGGTCGGTCCCGTCGCGGGCAACTTCGAATCGGCGGCCCGTCACGCCACCTTCCAGGTCGTCTCCATCATCACGACGACGGGGTACGCCAGCATGGACTTCAACACCTGGAGCGCCGGCGCGCAGTACCTCCTGCTCGTCGGCATGTTCGTCGGCGGCTCGGCGGGGTCGACCGGCGGTGCGATAAAGATCATCCGCTGGTACGTCATCCTCAAGTCGCTGAAACGGGAGCTGTTCACGACCGTCCACCCCGAGGCCGTTCGACCGGTCCGAATCGGCGGACGCGCCGTGGACGAACGGGCGATCCGCGGCATCTACGTGTTCACCCTGCTGTACTTCGTCATCTTCTTCGCCGCCTCCTTCCTCGTGTTCGTCGACGCGGAGCGAGCGGGCGGCCCGGCGCTGAACCTCCTCGAATCGATGAGCGCCGTCGCCGCGACGCTGGGCAACGTCGGTCCGGGGTTCCAGCTCGTCGGGCCGATGAACAGCTACCTGCCGTTCCCGCCGACGACGAAGCTGCTGATGGTCGCGCTGATGTGGATCGGTCGCCTCGAAATCCTGCCCGTGCTCGTGCTGCTGACGCCCACCTACTGGCGGTCCTGACCCGTCGGGAGCGCCGACCCCCGGTCGGTCGTCCGAACGCCGGGTACCAAACGTTTTGCCGGTCGCTCTCGTACTGACGGCGATGATTCACGCGTACACCACCGTCATCACGGGCGGGGGTACGAGTCAGACGGTCGCCGAGCGCGTCCGGGAACTCCCGAACGTCACCGAGGCACACGTCGTGGCGGGCGACTTCGACGTCATCGCCGAAATCGAAGCCGACGACATCCACGGCATCCAGGACACCGTCACCTCCGGCATCAGGTCGCTGGAGGAGGTCGGGACGACGCGGACGTACGTTCGACTCGACTGACGGCTCGGACGTCACGAGTCCTCCCGGGGCGCTCTCGGCGGCCACGCGGGCGGTCGGAACGGTCGCGGGACGGCCGTCCCGTCTCACACCTCCACGGCCCAGGCGACGTACTCCTCCGGGCGGTCGTACACCTCCCGGAACGTCCGCTCGACGAACTGCCCGATGCGGTTCGGGTCGGCCTTGGCGCTGATTCGAACGTTCGTCCCCTCGGCCTCCTCGGGGCTCTCCAGTTGCGCTATCTTGAACGCCGGGAACTCCCCGAGCAGTTCCTTCAGGCGGTCGAGTTCCTCGTCCGTACAGTCGAGGTTGAGCGTCCGGTCGCCGAACTGCACCCACGGCGGAATCTCCTCGGTCCCGTCGGCGTCTTCGCGCTCCGCGGCCGCGTCCGCCTCGGCGTCGCTCTCCTCGCCGAGCGACTCGGCCTGGAAGGTGCAGAACGCGCTCCCGCGCTCGCGGTGGGCGACGATGGCGTCCGCGAACAGTTTCTGGCGGTCCGTCGGCGTCGCGGCGCTGAACCGGGTCATGGCCGGTCGTTCGTCGCCGTCCCTCAAAAGGTAGCCGTTCTCGCAAAGCGCGGCGGTTTCTTCAAGACTTTAAGCCAGGACGACGCAGGCACTCCCATGGAGCCTCACATCCTCATCCTGGGTGCGCCAGGCGCCGGCAAGGGAACGCAGAGTCGTCGCATCGCCGAGGAGTTCGACGTCGAACACGTCACGACCGGCGACGCCCTCCGGGCGAACAAGCACATGGAGACCGAACACGGTACGCCTGCAAGCTACATGGACGAGGGCGAACTCGTGCCCGACCCAGTCGTGAACGAGATCGTTCAGGCGGCGCTGGACGAGGCGGACGGCTACGTCCTCGACGGCTACCCGCGGAACCTCTCGCAGGCCGAGTACCTCGACGAGATCACCGACCTCGACGTCGTGCTGTATCTCGACGTCGACGAGGAGGAACTCGTCCACCGGCTGACCGGCCGGCGACTCGACCCGGAGACGGGCGACATCTACCACGTCGAGTACGACCCCGCGGAGGACGAGGAGGTAGCGGAGCGCCTCGTCCAGCGCGAGGACGACACCGAGGAGACCGTCCGCGAGCGTCTGCGAGTGTACCGGGAGAACACGGAGCCGGTCGTCGAGTTCTACGACGACGAGGGCGCCCTCCTCCGCATCGACGGCGAACAGGCCCCCGACGAGGTCTGGGAGGACGTGCGGGACGCCATCGAGTCGAACGCCTGAACGCCGTCGGACGCTGCCCCGACGGTCGGGATTCGCGAGACGGCGCCACCGCTTTCGAGCAATATGAGAACTTTAAAGAGTACTACCTCCCTACCCGTAATCGAGCCCGGGTGGCTTAGCTGGACATAGCGCCGCACTCATAGGGTTCTGAGATTGGCGCTCAGGCCTTGGAAGCCTCCCATGCCCACGGGGCCCGCCAGCCTCGAACCTGGGTCATGCGGAGATCGAGGGTTCGGAGCCCTCCCCGGGCATTTCTGTACCGCTCGTCCGTCAGTAGCCGCCGAGAACCTCTAGGAGGCTTCCGAGCGCCCACCGAAGGTTCTCACCGCCGGTGAGCAGGAGGTCGGCCACCGCGAGGATGGCGACCAGCGCGAGGACGCCGCCGGAGATGGTGATCTCGGGCGTATCGTCGTCGTCGAGGTTGAATCTACCTTTTACCACGGTTCCCTCTACCGCAATTGACGGACGGGACGGTGAAAACACCGCCACTTCTTCCATCTGCAACGATAGTGAATCGAACACGTGGGTCCGTCGGACTGCCGTCGCTATCGGGTCGTCGTCAGAAGGAAAGATGGCGGCGAAATCCGCGGTTCGTCAGTCCGCTGCCGAGGAGACGTCCAGCTGCTCGGTCGCCTCCACGAGTTCGTCGAGGGCCTCCTCTTCCTCTTCGAGATTCTGGTGGAGGAGGTCTCCAGCCTCGTCGTGGCCCAGCTGGTCGGCGAGATGCGCGAGGTTCCCGTAGGCCGCGATCTCCAGGTGCTCGGACTTCTGGGCGGCCGTGAGGTCGAACGCCTCGAGCGCCTCCTGCTCGGGGTCGTTCTGGACGAACTCGTCGTGGTCCTCGACGAGGCCGTCGACGGCGTGGAGCTGCTTCTCCTCCGGCGAGACGCCGACCTTGTCGAAGACCTCCTCGAGACGCTCGACGTGACCTTCGGTCTCCTGGCGGTGCTCGCGGAACGCGCTCTGGGCCTTCTCGTCGCTGACCTCGCTTTCCAGGTCGTCGAGCGCGTCGAGCAGCTGCTTTTCCGTGTAGTACATCTCTTTCAGACCCGTCTCGAACAGGTCGTCGAGGCTTTCGGTGCTCATTGTTGATCTCCACTCTATCCGAGCACGGTTACGTTGTTAGGCGTTCGAGTTGCAAGCGCACCCTCTTTATCCCTGACCGAGTTCGCCGTCGCCGGACAGCGGTTTTCCGTGTCCGATACTCGGGCTCCTCGGCCGATTTTTGGTTCGGTCACCTCCGGCCCGGAACCTCCCGTCGGTCGTCGGTAGCGTCCGAGACGACGCCCGGATAGCAGATTTCACAAAATATATTTTGCGTTAGGGAAACGAAGTATCTCTCCTCGGAACTCTCTATTTTAGGCTCGCCAAAAAATATAATCTCGATGATAAGTCTTATGCGGACCGAAGCCGAACGATTCCGTATGGGACTGCTGGCGAACCTCGTTCTGGTGTTCATCGCAGGGTTGGTGACGGCCCTGGCGACCGGCGTCGGAGCGATACCGTTCTTTCTCGTCGACGACGTGAGCGACCGCTGGAACGTCACGCTCTGGGGGCTCGCCTCCGGTATCATGGTCTCCGCGTCAGTGTTCGGCCTGATCTTCGAGGGCGTGTCGAACGGCAACGGAGGGAGCGTCCGGGGGGTGGCGCTGGGGATGCTGGTCGGCGTCGCGCTCGTCGTCGTCAGCCACCGCGTCATCTCCGGCGCGGAGGTGAACCCGCGGCAGTACGAGGAGGCCGACTACAAGAAACTCGTGCTCATCCTCGGCATCCTGACGGTCCACAGTTTCCCCGAGGGCGTCGCTATCGGCGTCTCGTTCGCCGAACTCGGCTTCGAAGGCGGAATCGGCCTCCTCGGGTTCACCGTGCCGCTGCTCGCCATCTTCATGACCGTCGCCATCTCCATCCACAACGTCCCCGAGGGGCTGGCCATCTCCATCCCGCTCCGCGCGATGAACGTCGGCAAGTGGCGCATGGTCTGGTGGGCCGTCTTCTCCAGCCTCCCCCAGCCCATCGGCGCGGTCATCGCGTTCTACTTCGTCCGCGTCGCCCGGCAGTTCCTCCCGATAGGGTTCGGATTCGCCGCCGGCGCGATGATATACCTCGTCGCGTCGGAGTTCGTCCCCGAGGCGCTGGAGATCGGCGAGGGACTGCCGAGCCGCGGCTACCCCGAACTGGTCGCGGGCGTGGTCCTCGGCGTCGTCCTGATGGTGCCGCTGGCGCTGATCCAGGTCTGAGGCGCCCGTAACGACCGGTGTAAACGGTTTCGAGCCGTTTGCGGCGGTGTAAGCCGCCACTTCCTCCCCGTTCGAACGACGTGAACGGAGTGAACTGGCGTCAACGCTCGCCTCCCTACAAGACCGCCGGGCGAGAGAAACGGACGTGGGCAGAGGTGTGCCAAGCATGTCGAAAGCATTCGAGAACGACGACGCGTCTGCGGTCGGCAGCGGTGCCGACGCCGGGCGCGCCACGGTCGGTGTACTGGAGCGGTGTCGCGCACACGTTCTCGCACCGGTTCGATTCGTGGGGTTCTGGTCCGCCGTCGTCCTCCCGTTCCTCTATCTCCCGCTGCTCCTGGGTGGACTCGACGGCACGGAGTGGACGGTCTTCTTGTCCCTGCTGGCGCTCGACTGTCTCGCCCTCCTCGCGGGCCACTCCTACGGACGGGAGTGACCCGCGGCACGGATTTCGGTCGATTTAACGCCGTGCTCTCGAAATCGTCACGACATGGAACTGGAAACCGTGTCGCTGGGAGCGACTGGTACCCGCGTGAGCGAACTCGCGTTCGGCACGTGGCGGTTCGGACACGAGAACGACGACGGCGAGGTCGAAATCGGCGAGGAGCGGGCCCACGAACTGCTCGACGCGTACGCCGACGCGGGCGGCAACTTCATCGACACCGCCGACATGTACGGCGACGGCGACAGCGAGCGCTTCATCGGGAACTGGCTCGCCGACCGCGACCGAGAGGACTTCGTCGTCGCCTCGAAGATATACTGGCCCACCCGGCCGGACGACCCGAACGGCCGCGGCCTCTCGCGCAAACACCTGCGCCGGCAGGTCGACCGCATCCTGGACCGTCTCGGCACCGACTACCTCGACCTGCTGTACGTCCACCGCTGGGACGACGACACGCCCGCGGACGAGTTCATGCGCACGCTCGACGGCTTCGTCCGCGACGGCAAGGTGAACTACCTCGGCACGTCGACGCTCGAACCGAACGCCTGGAAGGTCGTCAAGGCCAACGAGATGGAGTACGAGCCGTTCCGGCTCGCCCAGCCCCGGTACAATCTCGTCAACCGCGAGGTGGAACCGAACTACCTGCCGATGTGCGACGACTACGACGTCGGCGTCGTTCCGTGGTCGCCGCTCGCGGGCGGGTTCCTGACCGGCAAGTACAGCCGCGACGAGGAGCCACCGGCGGGCTCTCGCGGCGCCACCGACCAGCAGTTCCGCGACTCGTATCTCACCGACGAGAACTTCGACGTCCTCGAGACGGTCGAGGCGGTCGCCGACGAGGTCGGTGCCTCGACGGCCCAGGTCAGCCTCGCGTGGCTGCTCGAGCACGACGCCGTCACCGCACCCATCGTCGGCGCGCGCACCGTCGACCAGCTGGAGGAGAACCTCGAAGCGACCCGGATAGAACTCTCCGACGAGCAGTTCGCGCGGCTCACCGACGCGAAGTCGGTCTGACTCCGCCCCGGACTTCGCTGGTCGGTCGACCGTCGCGACCGACCGGTGACCGGCGGAACGCGTGCGGTCGAGAACCTTAACAGGGGTGCGGACCAACAGTTCGGTGTGCACAGGTCGCGGCTCCTCCTCGGTATCGCCGCCGTCTTCGCCGGGCTAACGGCGTCGCTGGCCATCCTCGGGTTCGTCTACAACCTCTTCCTGCTCGTGTTCGCGGTGCCGTTCGCCATCACCACGGTCATACTCTGGTACCACGCCACGGGGCGACTCGCCAGGAAGGTCCGGGAGGGGGAGTTCGAGCAGCGCCGCCAGCGCGGCTTCGGGCCGGACCCGCGCGCCGCCGGCACGCGGCCCCGCGAGGGAGCGGACCGGCGGACGTCCGGCGGTGCGGCCGAACGCGGCCGCGAACGTGCCGAGGAGTGGGCGCGCCAGCGGGCGCGTCGCGGCGCGGGCGAGCGACAGCGAGCGGGTCGGCGAGGACGACGTACCTACGCCGGCAACTCGGGCGCTCCGAGCGCGGCCGAGGCCTACAGCATCCTCGACGTCGACCCGGAAGCCGACGAGGAGTCGGTCCGGCAGGCGTACCGCGAGAAGGTGAAGACCGTCCACCCCGACCGCGAGGACGGCAGCGAGGAGGCGTTCAAGCGCGTGAACAGCGCGTACGAACGGATTCAGGACGACCGCTGACCGCCGCGAACGGAGCGCGACTGCCGGATTATCATCTGCTGTACTCATCGGCTGGATTTATTACAGATGGTGCGAAACGTCTCGACCAACGGATATGTCGCCAGCAACTCCTTTCGCCGACGTCGGTCCCCGTCTGCGGTTCTCGCGGCTCTCGGTCGCCCTCCCGGGAAACGACGGGGGTGACGGCGGTCGATGAGGTCGAACCTGTCGTCGTCCGGACTCGTCGTCGCGCTGGTCGCCGCCCTCGTCGTGGGGGGGACGCTCCCGACGGCCGTCGTCGACGGCAAGAGCGCGTCGATGCCCGACGTACAGGGAGACCGCGGGGACGTCGTCTACATCACCGTCAGCTCGAACCAGCAGTCGACCGTCAACATCGGCGGTCCGAATGCTGGTTTCTGGATACAGATTCCGAACTTCAAGGGGAAGACGACTATCGGACTGAACACGTACGAGACCGGCAGCGAGAGCAAGAGCGACCTCATCGTGGCGGGACCGACGAACAAGATAACCGTGAAGACGTGGTCCCAGGTGGGCCCGATTCAGCCGGACAGCTATCGCATGAACGTGACGGCCGACGGAACCCCGCTGGACGTCGGTCAGTTGACCATCCGGAAGCGCACGACGCGCGGAGCGGAGACGTTCGTCCTGCCGTCGGCGGTCGAGATGAGGGACGTCGACTCGGTAGCGGACCTGCGCAAGAACGTCGTTCAGCCGAACGACCACTCCATCGCGCGCGGTGACCGGTTCGTCCTCGCACTCAACGCCTCCGGCGTCACCGGGTTCATCGATTCGTTCGGCGACACCGAAGGCGTCTCGTTGACCTTCCGCGAGACCAACAACGAACGGAACACGACGCCGAACGAGTTCAGTGCGGACGACATCTCGTCGAAGCGCACGTTCGTCGACGAGGAGAACGACGTGACGTACTTCGTCCTCGACACCACCGGCCGTGGTATCGAACCGGGCGACAGGTACGACGTGACGTTCGCGCTCGACGGGTCGAACCCGCTGATGGAAGAGAACGAGAGGGAGTCCGCGACGACGACGTTCGAAGTCGTCAAACGGCGGGCGAGCATCGACCACGTCGGCGCCTCCGTCGTCGTCGAGAAGGGGGAGACGACCATCACGGGGACGACGACCCTCGCACCGGGAAGCACGATGAAGCTGAGCGCGTACAAGTACGGCTCGAACAACTTTGTCCTCGGACCGAAGGAGGTGACGGTCGGGGCGAACCACACGTTCGGCACGACGTTCGACTTCGGCGACGTCCGTCGCGGGACGGGGTTCACGTTCAAACTGATCGGTCCGAACGGGAGCGTCGAGAAGTCCGTCCCGGGCGTCGTCGCACCGCAGCAACGGCGAACGACCACCACGACCCCCACGACCACCACTACCACGACGACCACGACCAGTACGACCGTCACGACCACGAACGTCACCGCGTCGACCACCGGGAACGCGACGACAGCGACGAACGGGACCGCCACGCCGACCGCGACGCCCGTCTCGACCGCGCCGCCGATAACCGCCGGAACCGTCTCTGAGGGTGGCCTTCCGGGGTTCGAGGCCGGCACGGCGCTGGTCGCGCTGGTCGCCGCGGCGGTGTTGCTCGTCCGGCGGTCGAGCTAACTGTCCGATAGTTTTTATACGATGATTGAAGACGTGAGTACGAACGCGCCGCTCCCGAACCGACGATGATACGTCAGATGGACCAGTCCGAGTTCGCCGCGTTCGTCGCCGCCCTCTAGGAGCGGCAGGGCTGGCGAACGCAGGTCACCGAGAAGTCCGGAAAGTCCTTCGTCGCCCTGCAGCGCGAGGACGCCGAGGGACTCATCTGGGCGACGCCCGGGAGCGGCGACGGCGTCAGCGGCAAGGCGCTCCAGCAGTTCGTCACGCTCCGCGAGCAGTACGGCCTCGACGAGGGCGCGGTCGTCACCGCGGGGCGGTTCACCGACGACGCCGAACGCATCGCGGACCAGGCGGGCATCGAACTCGTCGACGGCGAGAAGCTCCGGACCATCGTCGAGGCACGAGAACTCCACGACCTCCTTCGGGAGCACGCCGACGGGGCGGCCGCCGGCGACGACGGGACCGCGGACGACGCGACGACCGACGACGCGGACGACGAGGGCCCGCTCGACCGTCTCCCGGCGGTTCCGGCGAAAGCAGTCGGCGGCGTGGTGGTCGCGTTGCTCGCGGTCGTCGCGGCCGTCGTCGTCGGGCCGACCATCCTCGGCACGGGCGGCGAGGTCCAGGAGACGTCGTTCGACGTCTCGGCGGCGTCGTCGGTGTCGGGCGACGAGACCGCGACGCTCCGGGTGGCGTGGAACGCGAAGGCGACCACCGAACTCCGTCCGGGGAACGGCACCGTCTACCGACCGCGCTCGGGCCAGCGGTTCGTCCTCGTCGAGATGAACGTCACGAACGCCGGCGACGGGACGTTCGGACTCCGCCAGCGCGGCTTCCTGCTCCGCGCGAACGGCACGACCCACGGCCACCAGCCGCTGTCGAACGCCAGCGGCTTCGACCCCACCGTTCTCGGTCCCGGCGAGTCGACCACCGTCTGGACCATCTTCTCTGTCGGCGAGTCGACGACGACGGCGACGCTCGTCGTCAACGAGGCAGTGTACGGGGACGTGGGGGTGCGGTTCGACCGCGACGCGAACCGCTCGGTCGCCGTATAGGGAGTTCTCGGGAGCCGTACGTACCGATTTCGTCCCGTTCGCGGCCGTGACGCGGGCAAGGTTTTTGCCCTGGCGGACCTAAGGCGCGCGCATGAGCGCTGACCGTGCCCCCCTGCAACGCGCGCTCGAACGCGGGGAGCAGGAGGGCGGTAGCGTGGAGTTCAAAGAGCGACTTACGAGAGAAATTCACCTGTCGGAGGGGCGCATGGAGAGCCTCGCCGCGCAACTGCGGCACCGCGTCCTCTCGGGCGACGGGGAGGCGACCTACGTCGTCGGCGTCACGGACGACGGCGGCCTCGCGGGCATCGACCCCGAGGCGTTCTCCGAGTCGATGGACGTTCTCTCCCTGCTCGCCGAGGAGGCGGGCGCACACATCGAGGACGTCCAGACGTGGGGCATCGACGACGAAACCGCGAACACCCGCGCGACGACCCGCGAGGAGAGCGACGGACTCGTCGGCGTCGCCACCATCCGCGAGGGCGCGGTGCTCGAAACCGACAGCGAACACATCGTCGTCGGGACGGCCGGCCACGTCGACCACGGCAAGTCGACCCTGGTGGGGAGCCTCGTCACGGGACAGTCCGACGACGGCGAGGGCGGGACGCGGGGGTACCTCGACGTGCAACCGCACGAGGTCGAGCGCGGGCTGAGCGCCGACCTCTCCTACGCCGTCTACGGCTTCGGCGAGGACGACCCGGTCCGGATGGACAACCCGCACCGCAAGACCGACCGCGCCCGGGTCGTCGAGGAGAGCGACCGCCTGGTCTCGTTCGTCGACACGGTCGGCCACGAACCGTGGCTGCGGACGACGATTCGCGGTCTCGTCGGCCAGAAACTCGACTACGGCCTGCTCACCGTCGCCGCCGACGACGGGCCGACGAAGACGACGCGGGAACACCTGGGCATCCTGCTGGCGACCGACCTGCCGACCATCGTCGCCATCACGAAGACCGACCTCGTCGACGACGACCGGGCGACGGAGGTCGAACGCGAGGTCGAGCGCCTGCTGCGCGACGTGGGCAAGACGCCGCTGCGCGTGGAACGTCACGGTATCGACGTCGCCATCGAGGAGATCAGCGAGGAGGTCGTCCCCGTGTTGACGACCAGCGCCGTGACGATGGAGGGACTGGACGACCTGGACGCGATGTTCGAGCGGTTGCCGAAGACGACCGCCGACAGCGGCCAGTTCCGGATGTACGTCGACCGCACCTACAGCGTCACCGGCGTCGGCGCGGTCGCCAGCGGCACCATCAACTCGGGGTCGGTCGAGGCGGGGGACGAACTCCTGCTCGGACCGATGGCCGACGGCACGTTCCGCGAGGTGGAGGTGCGCTCCATCGAGATGCACTACCACCGCGTCGACGAGGCGAAGGCCGGCCGCATCGTCGGCATCGCGCTCAAGGGGGTCAGGGAGGCCGACGTCGAGCGCGGGATGGTGCTGCTCCCGAGCGACGCCGACCCGACGCCCGTCCGCGAGTTCGAGGCCGAGGTGATGGTGCTCAACCACCCGACGCGCATCGGCACCGGCTACGAACCCGTCGTCCACCTCGAGACGATAAGCGAGGCCGCCGTCTTCGAACCGGAGGGCGGCCACCTGCTCCCCGGCGACCGCGGGACGACGACGGTCCGGTTCAAGTTCCACCCCTACCTCGTCGAGACGGGCCAGCGGTTCGTCTTCCGCGAGGGCCAGAGCAAGGGCGTCGGCACCGTGACCGACGTGACGCCCGTCGAGTAGGCTCTCTCCCCCGGCGTTCGCGTCGCCGCCGGGTTTCTCTCCGCGCTCCCGAGCGACCTAGCCGCGTCTTCGTCGACTTCAGTCGCCGAGCCACGGCCGGTCGCCGAGCGGCCGCAGCGTCTCGAACGCGAAGTGCGGTTCTGGCTCCGGGACGACCGACGGGTCGGCGGGCACCCAGACCGACCGGAGGCCGGCGGCGTGTGCCCCGGCGACGTCGCTGTCGAGCGAGTTGCCGACGTGGACCGCCCGGTCGGGCGTCGACCCGAGTTCGGCGAGCGCGCGCTCGAACGGTTCCGGTTCGGGCTTCGCGGGGGCGTCGTGGCCCGCGAACACGACCGCTTCGACGCGGTCGTCGATGCCGAGCGCCGCCATCTTCGTGCGCTGCATCTCCGGTCCGCCGTTGGTGACGACGCCGACGGCGTGGTCGCGGGCGAGCGCTTCGAGCGTCTCGGACGCGCCCGGGCAGAACCGGACGCGCGAGTGGTCGCGCACGTCGGCGAACGCGTCGGCGACCGCCCGGCCCGTCTCCGCGCCGTGCCCGCTCTCCTCGGCGATGGCGGCGAAGCAGTTCGCCCGCAGTTCCGCGATCGTCTCCCCGTCCGTCAGGAACTCGTCGTACCGGGCGTGGTAGTCCGAAAGCTCGAAGAAGGGTTCGACGCCACACCGGTCGAACGACTCCGCGAGCACCTCGCGGGAGTCCTGTTCGTACTCGCAGAGCGTGTCGTCCAGGTCGAACAGCACGGTGTCGACGCTCATCGCTCGGCGGTACGGACCGGACCGACAAAAACGGGGACGTCGCGGAACCGTCCCGTCGCGCCGACGAACGCTCGGACGCGGGCCTCGAATCCGGCTACGACCGCCGATAGCCGTCGCCGGTCCGCTCCGCGAGGTCCAGCAGGACCGCCCACTCCAGCACGTTCTCGACGCGCTCGCGCCACACGTCCTCGACGCGGCTCGGGTCCTTGTGGTGCTCCCAGGTCGGAATCTCGTCGCGGAACCGCTCGAACGCCTCGTTCGCGTCGAGCGGCCCGTCGGCGAGCAGGTCGAGCAGCCGCTCCGCGCCGTAGACGCGCGCCTCGAACGACGCCGCCAGCGCGTCGCGCTCCGGGTCGCGGCGCGTGCGCGCGAACCCCGTCCGGGTCTCCTCGGCGAGTTCCAGCGCCCGCAGGAAGGTGAGCCACGTCCGGGCCGCGTCCCGGCTGTCGAAGCCGACCCGGTCCATCAGGCGTGCACAGCAGTCGTCCTCGTTCTCGGGCACCAGCGGGACGGCGCGCTGGGCGTCCGCGACGAACGCGAGGTCCGCGGGCGGTTCGGGGACGAGTTTGAACCTCACAGCTCGAAGCTCTCGGCCAGCAGCTCCTCGTCGGTCTCGCCGAGGACGTGCGTCGGGCCGCCGACCACGTCGACGGTCACCTTCGCCGGGGCGAACACACTCGCCGGAATCTCCTCGAACTCCCAGTCGGCGTCGTCGAAGAACCGCTCGAACGGCGTGCCGTACTCGTCGGCGGCGGTCGAGGGCAGTTCGTCGAACCTGTCGAACTCCTCGCGCACGGTGAGGTGGGCGCGACCGCCGTACGCCAGCGCGTCGTTCGTCCGGCCGATGGCGGTCTCGTCGTCGCCGGCGACGGGCGCGACCGGCGCGGTCCCCGAGACGGAGACGATATCGAGCGGATCGTAACCGAGTTCGGTGAGGCGGAAGGCCGCGAGTTCGCCGACCCGCGACGCGACGTTGACGCTCCCGGTGAGGCTGGCGGTGGAGAACGTCGGCAGGAAGACGGACCCCGTCTCGACGCCCGCGAGGTCGGCCACGTGCTCGGCGACCGCGTCGCCCGGCAGTTCGTCGGACTCGACGGCCAGCACGGCGAACTCGAAGGTGTCGGTGTAGCCGACGCGCTGGAACTCCTCCTCCTCGGCGACCAGCGCGCGGGCCGGGCCGCTGCCCAGTCCCTCGAACCCCTCGACGCCGAGTTCCCAGCCCGCCTTCTGGGAGCACAGCAGCGCCAGCGCGGGGTGGTCGGTCGAGAGTTCGACGTACTGCAGCGGCGCGCCCGCCACCTCGTCCATCCGGGTCTGGACCGTGGCCAGGCCCGCGGTCTGGAGTTCCGCGAGCAGGAGGCCGGCCTCGACGCCGCCGTCCGTCTCCACGCCGAAATCGAGCACCGTCGCCTCCGAGTCGAGTTCGTAGGCGGCGACGTTCAGTTCCTCAGCGAAGTCGATGGCCTCGTCGACGAGTTCGAGGGCCATCCGGTTGAGACTCTCCATGGGTCCGGATTGGGCGTCGCACGGTAAACCGTTTGCCAGTCCTCTCGCTCGCGGCGCACCTCGCGACCGACCCCTCGACGGCGCTGACGTCCCCCGGGGCGCGACCCGCGCTCTCGCCCTCGCCCGTCGCACGGACCGTCGACGTTCGCTGCGGGGTAACGAGACGCCGAGGTCGAGCGACGGAGCCGACGCCGGGGGACCGTCGGTCTCCGAAGCGACGGGTCAAAGTCGCCCGCGCGCGAACCGAGCGGTATGCATCTCGTCGAAGCGCTGGGGGCCGACGGCGGCGTCGTCTCCGTCGTCGGCGCGGGCGGAAAGAAGACGACGCTGTACGCGCTCGCGGAGCGGACGGACAGGGCGGTGGTCACCGCGACGGTCCGAATCCCGATATTCGACGAACGCGTCGCCGACGTCGTCGTGACGGACGCTCCCCGTACGGCGGTCGAGGACGCGACGGCGTGGCCGCTCGGCGTCGTCCCCGAACGGGAGCGGTCGGACCGATATCGGGGGTACGACCCGGCGACCGTCACCGCGCTCGGCGACGACTCTCCCGCCGACGTCGTCCTCGTGAAGGCGGACGGTGCGCGGACCCGCTTGCTCAAGGCCCCGGACCGGAACGAACCCCAGATTCCGGCGGTCACCGACACCGTCGTTCCCGTCGCGAGCGCGCGAGTCGTCGGGAAGCCCCTCGGCGCCGAACACGTCCACCGGCCGGAACTGGTCGCGGAACTGACCGGGCGGGCGGAGGGCGAGCGGATTCGGCCCGTCGACGTCGCGACCGTCCTGGCGAGCGAACGGGGCGGCCGCAAGCGCGTCCCCGACGGTGCGACCGTCGTGCCCGTCGTGAACATGGTCGACGACGCCGACCTCGAAGCGACCGGTCGGGAAGTAGCGCGAGCGGTGCTGGAACGGGCTGACGTTCCGCGGGTCGTCCTCGCCCGCATGGTCGCGCCGGAACCGGTCGTCGCCGTCGTGGACTAGAAGCGAGCCGCCGCCGCCTCGAACTCCTCGCGCGTGTTGACGTTCTCGAAGCTGTCGAGGCCGCCGTGCTCGCGGGCCTCGTCTTCGCCGACGACGACGTAGTCCAGGTCGAACAGCGGCTCGATTATCTTGTGCTCGCCGCGGTCGAGGGCGGCGTCGCACGCCGCCGCCATCGGTTCGGCGCGGTAGACCGCGTGCGTCGTCTGGAACCACTGGTCGTCGAGTTGCGGGACGGCGGCGTCGTGGCCGCTCGCCCGGTCGAAGAGGTGCTCGACCAGTTCCCGGTTCACGAACGGCATGTCGCAGGCGACGACGAACGCGTAGGTCTCGTCGACCGCGTGGAGGCCCGTCCGGATACCGGCCATCGGCCCCCGGTCCGGTTCGTCGTCCTCGGCGAACCGAACCGGTCGATCGTACCCGGAAAGCGCCGCGCGCAGCGAGTCCGTCTGCTCGCGTCGACAGTTGACGACCAGTTCGTCGACCGCGCTCTCGAGTTCGTCGGCGACCCGGCGAATCATCGGAACGCCGGCGAGTTCGGCGACGGCCTTGTCCCCTTCTCCGAAGCGAGTCGACTGTCCGCCCGCCACGACGAGTCCGGCAGCCATGGTCCAGGGTACGTCGTCGCCGCCAAAATAAACCGTGCTCGCTCTCGACGACGGGGACGGCGTCCGCGAAGGGTGGACGACGCCTCAGTCGTCGCCCGCCAGGGTGTCCGAGTCGGAGTCCGACCGACCGCCGGCCAGTTCGTCGGGCGACGTCGGCTCCCGGTCGGGGTCAGCTCCGAGCGGCCGGACCTGGACGTTCGTCACCTTGTACTGCGGAATCTTGCTCGTCGGGTCGAACTCCTCCTTGGTCAACATGTTGACGGCACCGTGGACGAAGTGCATCGGGATGAACAGCACGTCCGGCCCCGACGTCTCCTCGACGTTCGCCTTCACCACGATGTCGCCCTGCTCGGACTCGACGCCGACGTACTCCCCGTCCGCGACGCCGAGTCGCTCGGCCGCGTCCGGGTGGACGGTGACGAAGCTCTCGGGGACGTGTCGCATCGACGTCTGTACCCGGCGGGTCATCGACCCGGTGTGCCAGTGGTAGAGCACGCGTCCGGTGGTGAGCGTGAACGGATACTCCTCCGTGGGGGCGGGCATCTGCTCGTCGGGCAGTTCGGACGGGACGAACCGCGCCTTCCCGTCGTCGAAGTTGAACTCGTCCTCGTAGAGGTACGGCGTCCCGGGGTGGTCCTCGTCCCAGCACGGCCACTGGAGGCCGTCCTCCTTCTCCTCCAGGCGTTCGTGGGTGACGCCGCCGTAGATGGGTGCGAGTTCGCTTATCTCGTCCATCACGTCGGCGGGGCTCCCGTAGTCCCAGTCGACGCCGAGTCGACCGGCGAGGTCCTGCAGGATGGCGGCGTCCGTGCGAGCCTCGCCCGGGGACTCGACGGCCGGCCGGACGAGTTGCACTCGCCGTTCGGTGTTCGTGATGGTGCCGTACTTCTCGGCGAGCGAGGCCGCCGGCAACACCACGTCCGCGTGCTCGGCCGTCTCGGTCATGAACAGCTCCTGGACGACGAGGAAGTCGAGCGCCTCCAGCGCCTCGCCGGCGTGTTCGAGGTCCGGCTCGGAGACCGCGGGGTTCTCGCCGACGATGTACATCCCGTGCAGGTCGGTGTTGTCGGGGGTGTACCCCTCTTCGGCGCTCGGGTCGTCGGTGCCGCGCTCCTGCTCGGCGGACTCGTCCCCGCCGTACGCGTCGTCACCCTCCCCGCCGGAGACGGTCTCCTCGACGTCCGGGATGGCGCTGAACATCTCGGTGATGCGGAGACCGACCTCGTCCGGCGGACGGACGCCCCACGCCTCCTCGAACTTGTCGAGCACGTCGTCGTCGTCGACGGGCTGGTAGCCCGGGAGGTTGTTCGGAATCGGCCCCATGTCGCCGCCGCCGCCCTGCACGTTGTTCTGGCCCCGGAACGGCGACAGCCCGGAGCGCGGCTTGCCGAGGTGGCCACAGAGCAGCGCCAGGTTGGCGATGGCGAGCGCGTTGCGCGTTCCGTGCGCGTGCTGAGTCAGTCCCATCGCCCAGCCGTAGACGCAGGTGTCCGCCTTCGCGATGGTCTCGGCAGCGTTCTTCAGTTCCGTCGGCGGAACGTCCGTCGCCTCCTCGACGACCTCGGGCGTGTACGGCTCGACGGCCTCCTTCAGTTCGTCGAAGTGCCTGGTCCGTTCGTCGACGAACTCCTCGTCGTGGAGGCCCTCCTCGACGATGTGGCGCATCATCCCGTTGAGCCAGGCGATGTCCGCGCCGGGCTTCGTCCGACTGTACTGGTCGGCGTGCTCGGCGATGGTCGTCTCCCGCGGGTCGAACACGAACAGGTCCGCGCCGTCGCGGACGTTCTGGACGATGCGGGTCGCCAGCACGGGGTGGCTCTCGGTCGTGTTCGACCCGGTGATGAGATAGCAGTCGGTCTCGCCGACGTCCTCGTTGATGCGGTTCGTCATCGCGCCGTAGCCCACGGTCTCCTTCAGCGCGGCGACGGTCGAGGAGTGACAGAGCCGCGTGCAGTTGTCCACGTGCGGCGTCCCCAACACCTGCCGGGCGAACTTCTGGGCGAGGAAGTTCTCCTCGTTGGTCGCCTTGGAGGAGGACGTGACCGCCAGCGAGTCCTCGCCGTGCTCGTCGCGGAGTTCGGTCAGTCGGTCGGCGACGCGGTCCAGCGCCTCGTCCCACGACGCCTCGCGGAACTCCCCGTCCTCCTTGACGAGCGGCGTCGTCAGTCGCTCGTCGGAGTCGACGAAGTCGTAGCCGAACTTCCCCTTCACGCAGGTCGAGAAGTCGTTCGCGGGCGTCTCCTCGGGGTCGGCCGGGCGGACGCCCAGCACCTCCTCGCCCTTCCCGTACAGCTTGAACCGGCAGCCGACGCCGCAGTAGGTGCAGGTCGTGTCGGCCACCGTGAGGTCGCGCTTTCGACCCCTGCTGACGACCTCCGCTGCGTCGAACATCTGCCCGACGGTGAGCGACTCCTCGGCGAGCCCCTCCGCGGTGTGCTCGACGGTTTCGAGCGTCTTGTCGGTGGCCTCCTTCGACAGCTCCGACGCCCGGCGCTTGGCCTTCTGCATGAACGCCGCGACCCCGGACGTCTCCTCCGCGTCGGTTCGGACCGAACCGCTCTCGCTCTTCATCTCCGGCACGTCGCGGTTCGGCACCTCGGCCGTGTCGGCCGTCTCGACGGGCTCGCTCTCCCGCACCGTCCCGATTGAGTTCTTCTGGGTGAAGCCGGGGAGCGGGATGGTCGTCGCGTCCGTGAGCCCCTCCTCGACGAGCGACCCCGTCGGACAGACGGTGACGCAGTGGCCGCACGAGATGCAGGTCGACTCCTCCATCGTCTCGGCCTCGGGCTTCTGGAAGTCGATGTGGACGTCGTCGCCCTTCCCCGACATCCGGAGGACGCCCGCGTTCTGGACGTCGTTGCACGCCTCGACGCAGCGATTGCAGAGGATGCACTTGTTGCGGTCGATCTGGATGACCGACGTGTCGTCGAGGGGCGCGTACGCGTCGCGGTCGTCGAACACGCCGTACCGCGGCTCGTTCACGCCGTGCTCGATGGCGGTGTCCTGGAGCTCGCAGCGGCCGTTCTGTCCGCAGGTCGTACACCGCAGGTTGTGGTTCGCGAGGACGAGGTCGAGGTTGACGTCGCGCGCCTCCTCCGCGTCGGTCGCGTCGGTCTTCACGTCGAGGCCGTCCTCGGCCGGGAAGCTGCAGGCCGGGACGACGCCGTACTCGTCGGTCTCGACCATGCAGGTCCGGCACGTGCCGCGCGGTCCGACGTTCTCGGCCTGCTCAGTGTCGCGGTCGTAGTAACACAGCGCCGGGACGTCGGACTCGGTGTCGAGCGTCTCGATGGCGTCGATGAGCGTCGACCCCGGCGCGACGGCGACGGGTTCGTCGTCGACCGTCACCGTCGTCATGCCGTCGTCGTCGGCGGACCCGACATCGGGGTCGTTCGCCGTTCCGGTGCGGAAGTCCTCGGTCAGCGGCGTGCTCGACCGGGGGTCGTCTACGTCCGGGACGCCGGGCGTCGCTTCCGTGGGACTGTGCTCGGTCGGTCCGGGGGAGTCCTCCTTGCTCATTGCTGGGTCACCTCGCAGACGCCGCTGGGGCAACGACCGTCGGCGTGCGCCTCGAACTCTGTCTCGAACCGGTCGAGCGCCGTCCCGACGGTTCGCGCGGCCGACCGCCCGAAGTAACAGAGGCTCGAACTCCCCATCGAGCGGGTCAGTTCGCGTATCATGTCGTCCTCGTAGCTGCCGTCGTAGACGTCGCGCAGGAGGTCGAGGAGCTGCTTCGACCCCTCGCGGCAGGGGAAACAGCGGCCGCAGTTCTCCTCGCTGGCGAACCGCACGCGCTTGCCGGTGGTCGCGACCGGACAGCGGCTATCGTCGAACAGTTCGACCACGCCCTCGGTGCCGAGGTCGGCGTTCGTCAGGGCGAGCGAACTCGCGCCATGGTCGAGCGACCGGGTGAGGCCGCCGAACTGGCCGCCCACGCACGCCATCTTGACCCGCCCCTCCGCGTCGACGGCGTCGCGGACGTCGGCCAGCGAGCCGCCGGTCGGTAGTTCGACGGTCGCCGCCGTCTCGACGTCGCCGGTCACGGTGAACACCCGCGTTCCGGGGTCGGCGTCGGTGGCGTCGAACGCGTCGGGGTCGAGCAGCGCCCTCCGAATCTGGGCGAACGTCCTGGGCGTGTGCACGACCGTCGGTCGACCGTACAGTCCGTGCCGGGCGGGGCCCGGCGGGCGCAGGCGCGCTTCCAGCCGGTCGTTCCCCTCCAGCGCTTCGAGCGCCATGGTGTGCTCTCCGGCGATGTACTCGTCGGGCCCGGCGACGACCTGCGGGGCGTCCGTGCCGCCGTCGCCCGCCTCGTCGTCGACGCGCTCGACGACGGCGCGCGCCGCACCGCGAGTTCGGCCCCGGGCGAGGTCGTCGGCCTCGTTCGTGTACACGACGACGTCGCCCGGGTCGGCGCCGACGATGGCGGCGACGGCCAGCGCGCCGTCGAGCACCGTCGCCGGCGCTCCGCCGAGCAGCGTGCGGTCGGTCTCGTTGCGGCGGTCGCTCTCGTTGGCGTTCACGACCACGACCGGGTCGCCCTGCGCTTCCCGCACGGTCCCCAGGTCGTCGGCGACTGCGGTGTCCTGGCTCGCGTCGGCCCGGCCGCGCCCGCGGACCCCGACGTCGGCGAGTCGCCCGAACGCCGCGTCCGGGTCGTCGCGCGCGAGCGCCGCGGCGCTCTCGCCGACGTTCCCCTCCGGGTCGGTCCACCCACAGCCGCCGAGAACGCGTCGGGTGCCGACCGCGAGCGGTCCGTCCGGCGGCGTCGGCAGCGTCCCGGTGTCGGATGCGTGCTCGACGACCCACGCGGCGTCGTCCGCCCCGACGTCTCCCGATTCGGCACCCTCGACGAGCGCCCGCGTCCGCTCGGGCGACGGACGAGGGTGGTACGCCGTCCGTCCCTCGTCGGTAACGAGAACGAGCGGTTCGAGCGCGCGAGCGCCGGTCGAACCCACTTCGAGCACGGACGCCTCGTCGGCGGCGGTCCGCGCGGCTTCGAAAATCCGTCGTCCCCGCTCCACGGCGGGCGTCTCTCCGTCGGCGGCCTCGTCGCTCGGAGGCTCGTCGCGGCCGACGGTGACGCGGACGATAGCCAAGTCGCTCGTAGAACCGTCCGTCTTTCCCATCGACGGTATAGTCCCGGAGAGCACCGGAAAGCGTTGTGGCCTCTTCGAGCCTCGGTGACGTGTTCGGGCGACGGGGCCGCTCCCGTCGTCGGGTGGTCCTCAGACCGGGTCCGTGCCGGGTTCGCGCTCGGGGTTCGGGCCGCCGTCGCGTTCCTCGTCCGAGCGCTGCTCCGCGCGTCGATACGACCGTGCCAGAGGTGCCCGTTCCCGCCACGCCCGGAACGCCGCTCCGCCGACGGCCACGACCAGGAGGGTCGCCACGACGAGGGTTCGGACGCAGGTCGACCGCGTGCGTTCTTCGCTCACACGCGCACTTGTCCTCGATAGCGGATATGGATTCGGGCCGGAACCGCCCGTGCACTCTTGTCGGAACCGTCCGTAGGGGGCGAACGTGACCCAGACTCGCGACCACGTACTCCGGGTCGACCTCTCGACCGGAACCGTCCGCCGCGAACGGGTGCCGGAGCAGTGGCGGCGACGGTTTCTCGGGGGGAAGGGCCTCGGTGTCCGCTATCTGTACGAGGAACTCGACGCCGGGACCGACCCGCTGGGGCCGAACAACGTGCTCGGGTTCCTGCTCGGTCCGCTCTCGGGGTATCTCCCCGGAGAGACCCGGTACGCCGCGGTCACGAAATCGCCGCTGACCGGCGGCTTCCTTGACTCCTACGCCGGCGGGAGCTTCCCCGCCCGCCTCGCCGGCGCCCTCCCGAACTGTCTCGGACTGCTCGTCACGGGGAGCGCCGACGCGCCCGTCGCGATTCGGGTGCGCGACGGCGACATCGCGGTCGTCTCCGCCGCCGACCTCGCCGGCGGTGACGCCGAGGAGGTGGCCGCGTCGTTTCCCGACCACGCGGTCGCGTGCGTCGGTCCGGCGGGCGAAGCGGCGGTCAGGTACGCGACCATCGCGTCCGACGGCGGCGACCACCACGCCGGTCGGGGCGGTGCGGGAGCCGTGATGGGTGCCAAGAACCTGAAGGCGGTCGCGGTGCGCGGCGACCCGATAGAACCGACCGGGGACCTCGCGCGACTCCGCGAGGAGTACGCCGAGACGTACCGGGACCACGACACCGGGCGGTGGCTGGCCGCGGGGGCGACCATCGAGAGCCTCGACTTCGCCGACGAGACCGGTCTGCTCGCGACCCGGGGGTGGCAGACCACGGAGTTCGACGGGAGCGAGGCCATCGGCATCGAGGCCGCCAAGGAGGCGGCCGTCGAGCGAGAGTACGCCGACGGCGACCGTCCCGGCGGGTTCCGCGTCGAGACCGACGACGGGGAGACCGTTCCGCGCGGCGCGACCGCGATGACGCTAGGCGCCGGTCTGGGTATCGACGACTTCGACGACGTCGCGTCGCTGGGTGCCCGCTGCGACCGCCTCGGGATGGACGTGATCAGCGCCGGCAACGCCGTCGCCTGGGCGATTCGCGCCGCCGACGCGGGACACGTCGACCTGGACGTGTCGTTCGGCGACGCCGACGCCGCGACGGCGCTGCTGGAACGCATCGCCACCCGCGAGGATCCGGTCGCGGACGCGCTCGCCGACGGCGTCGCCGTCGCCGCCGACCGGTACGGCGGCGACGAGTTCCTGCCGACCGTGAAGTCGATGGCCGTGCCGTCCTACGACCCGCGGCGCGCCGGCAGCATGGCGCTGGCCTACGCGACCAGCGACCGCGGCGGCTGTCACCGCCGCGCGCGACCGTTCGAGGAGGAGGTCTTCGAGGGCGAGTGGTCGCTCGAAAAGCAGGTCGGAGCGGTCACGACCGCACAGGACGTCCGGTCGGTGCTCTGGAGCCTCCCGGCGGACGACTTCCTCGGCGAGACGTTCGACGACCTGGGCGCCGAGTGGCTGACCGCCCTCGGGCGGGAGTACGACGCCGACGACCTGTATCGACTCGGCGAGCGGGTGTGGACGCTCGTCCGGCTGTTCAACGTCCGAGAGGGGTTCGACAGGACGGACGACGAGCTTCCGGTCACCTTCCGAGAACCGCTCCCCACCGGCGAGGGACGTCGCATCGACCCCGACGAGTTCGAGCGGGCGCTCGACCGGTACTACGCCGCCAGGGGGTGGGGACCGGACGGCCGCCCGCTCGCCGAGACGCTCGCCCGACTCGACCTCGACGACGTCGTCGACGACCGGACTCCCCTCGACGAAACCCGCAGGTCACCGATCGGGTGAGCCGCGGGCGCGACGAACGGCCCCCGCGAACCGAGTCGGTTCACCGAAGCCGCATCTGCTCGGCGCGCTCGGCGGCGAGTTCGGTGATTTCTTCGACGGTGCTGTCGGAGCGGTCCGCGAGCACCCGGAGCATCATCCCCAACTGGACGGAGGCCGTCTCCCGCAGCTTCTCGTCCTCGACGTCGTTCCCGAAGTAGTACTCGTGCTGACCGTCCTCGCGAACGAGTCCGGCGTACACCGAGACGAGTTCGTCCCCGGCGACCGCTTCGGCAGCCCGTTCCTGAAGCTCCTCGAACTGGGGGTCTTCCATCGTCCCGGAGAACGGAACGGCGCTCCCTCAACCCTTCGATGGCCGGCGTCGGTCGCGCCTGCTCTCCTCACCGTTCGCGCTTCGCCTCCCGCCCGAGTTCGCGTTCGACGGCGTCCACCTTCTCGCGGGCGCTCTCGTCGGTCGTCCGCTTGTCGTCTATCTTCAGGAAGGTGCTCACCCGGTCCCCGTCGACGGCCTTGTGGGCGGCGGCGACGGCGTCGAGCAGCGTGTCGACGTCGTCGGCCTCGATGACGGTCCCCATGGGGTTCGTCTCGTAGGAGACGTCGAACTCGTCGAGGGCGGCCACGGCCTCCGCGACCTCCTCGGCCATGCTGTCTTCGACGACCGGCGCGACGCTCAACAGTGCGATGACTGTCATGGTTCGACTTCCGGTCTCCGACGGCCTAACTCTACGGGCTCCGAAACCCGAACGGTTTTTCCGTCGCGATTCGACCTCCGGGCATGGACGCGTTCGGAGAGGCCGCGGTGGCGGCCTGCGAGGCGGCGGGCGAGTATCTCGTCGCGGAGTTCGAGCGAGCCGAGACGACCGCCGACTACGGCCCCAGGGACGTGAAAGCCGAGGCGGACCGCGGGGCCGAACGCCGGGCGCTCGACGTTCTCACGACCGCGTACCCCGACCACGCGGTCTACGCCGAGGAGTCCGGCGAACGGGACGGCGACGCGCCGTACCGCTGGATAGTCGACCCGCTGGACGGGACGAACAACTTCTGTGCGGGCATCCCCTACTTCGGCACCGCGGTCGCGCTCCTCCACGAGGGCACCCCCGTGCTCGGCGTGGTCCACGACCCGCTTCACGACGACACCTACGTCGCGCGCCGCGGCGAGGGCGCGACCTACGACGGCGGCCCGGCCCGCGCCGACAGCGACGTGCCGCTCGACGGCGCGACGGTGGCGTTCGTCGTCGGCCTCGACGCGGTCGAGGACGCGGACCTGCGAGCCCGCAGCGAGGAGATGAAGGGCGCGCTCGCCAGCCGGTGCAAGCGAGTGTGGGAGAGCTGGGCGCCCGCGCTCGACTGGGGGCTGCTCGCCCGGGGCGACATAGAGGCGGTCGTCGCCTTCCACCCCGACGCCATCGAGCAACACGCCGGCTGGCTGCTGGCCGCGGAGAGCGGCGCACACTGCCGCCGCGAGGGCGACCTGTTCGTCGCCGCCGGGAGCGAGGCGTCGCTCGACGGTCTGTGCGACGCGCTGACGTGAGTACGCCGACCCGGCCGGACCGGGCCGCGAAGCGACCGCCGCGAACGGGCGGTAGCGGCTCGGACGACGAGGTCGCGCGGCGACCGACTATGCTAGGGACGGGGACTAAGCGCGAGCATCGTCCTGTGATACCGTATGTCATCCCAACAGGGGCGAGACGAGAACAGCCTCGCGCGGGAGATGGGACTGTTCGGCGCGATGAGCACCGTCGTCGCGGGGACGCTCGGGGCCGGACTGTTCGTCACGCTCGGGACGGCCAGCAGCACGACCGGCCCGAGCGTCATCCTCGTGGTCGTGCTGTCGGGCATCCTCGCGATGAGCATCGCGGTGAACTACAGCTGGATGGCGACCATCTTCCCGGCCGCCGCGGGGTCGTACGCCTACGTCTCCCGGACGTTCGACAGTCGGCTGCCGGGTTTCCTGGTGACGTGGTCGAAGTGGCTCGGGTACATGGCCGCCGACGCGGTGCTCGCGCTCGGCTTCGGTAGCTATCTCCAGGTGTTCTATCCGGCCGTCGACCCGAAGATTGCCGGATTCGCGCTGTTGACCGTCCTCTTTCTCGTCAACATCGTCGGCACGAAGGAGTACAGCGTCAGCCAGAACGCCATCTTCGCCGTGCTGATGCTGGCCATCCTCGTGCTCGTCATCCCCGGGTCGTTCAGCGTCGACCCGGCGAACTACCAGCCGTTCTTCACGGGCGGGTTCGACGGGTTCGTCGCCGCCGCCGTCCCGCTGTTCTACGCGTACATCGGCATCGCCGTCGCGGGCCAGATGGGGGCGGAGGTGAAAGATCCCTCCCGGAACCTCCCGCTGGCGATGGTCGGCGGGACGTTCGTGCTCATCGTCCTCTACATCTGGACCGCCGCCGTCATCTACGGCGTCGTCGGCGACTACACCGTGCTGGCGAACTCCGACCGGCCGCTGGCGACCGCGGCGGAGGCGTTCCTCGGCGACAGCGCCACCGCCGTCGTCGCGTTCGGCGGACTGCTCGCCACCGCCTCCAGCGTCCACGCCGTGATGGCCGCCGGCATCAAGATGCCCTACTCGTGGTCCTGGGACGAGGTGTTCCCGAAGCAGTTCTCGGCCACCAACGACCGGTTCGGCACGCCGCACTGGTCGCTGCTGACGCTGTACGCCGTCGCCGCGGGACTGACGTTCTGGAGCACGGGACTGAGCCAGGCGCTGGCCATCGCCACGTTCAGCTACCTCATCGCCTACTGTGCGGTGTCGGTGACCCTGCTGTACGTGCGCTGGAACCGCTCGGACCTCGTCGAGCAGGCCGGCTTCGACTACGGCTGGCTCACCCCCGTGACGGGCATCGTCGGCGCTCTCGGCGCCGCGGGACTCCTGACCGAGGCGTACAAGGGGTCGCTGAGCATCTACGTCCCGTGGCTCGCCGTCGGCGTCGTCGTCTTCTCCGTCTACTGGTATCTCGGCCAGCAGCGCGGGACCGACGTCGGCGCAATCCTCGACACGCTGCCGGGCGTCGCGAGCGACGAGCGCGAGGACCCGACCGTCCGGGGAGGTCCCTCGGATGACTGACGGGGCCGCGACGGACGAGGGACCCGCAGGCGGACGCGAGGCAGGAGCGGTCGCGGACGCCGTCGACGCCGACGAGACCATCGACCTCCTGCAGGAGATGGTCCGCATCCCCTCGCCGTACTTCGAGGAGCACGACCTCGCGGCGTTCGTCTACGAGTGGCTCGACGCCCGCGACCTCGACCCCGAGTACCACCACGTCAGCGAGCCGGACATCACGGAGTACGAGGCCGACAACGTCGTCGCGCGACTGGCGGGGAGCGACCCCGACGCGGCGACCGTGCTCCTCAACGCCCACATGGACACCGTGAAACTCGTCGAGGACTGGGAGGAAGACCCCTGCTCGGGTCGCATCGAGGACGGCAAACTGTACGGCCAGGGGGCCTGCGACATGAAGGGCGGCCTCGCGGCGGTCATGGTCGCGTTCGACGCGCTGGCCGACGCCGACCTCGCGGGCGACGTGGTGCTGACCGCCGTGGTGGACGAGGAGGGGCCGTACGGCCTCGGTACCGACCGACTCGTCCGGGACGGCCGCATCGAGGACTGCGACGCCGCGGTCGTCACCGAACCGGGACCCGTCCTCGCGCAGGAGGACGTCGACAATCCCGCGCTCCTGCTCGGGGCCCGGGGCCGATTCCTCTACGACGTCGAGGTCCGGGGTCGCGCCGCGCACGGCTCACAACCCCACGAGGGCGTCAACGCGGTCGTGGACGCCGGGCGCGTCGCGGAGGCGCTCTCGGAGATGGACGTCGGATCGCATCCGAAACTCGGCGACGGCTCCGTCTGCCCGCTCATGCTGGAGGGCGGCAGCCAGACGCTCTCGGTGCCCGAGCGCGCCCGCCTGATGGTCGACCGTCACGTCGTCCCCGGCGAGGACGAGGACCTGGTGCGCGAGCAGGCCGAGGCCGCGATAGCGTCCCTCGACGTCGAGAGCGAGGTCGAGGTCGGCTTCAGGGAGGCCCCCGACCCCGGCATCGTCTACGGACCCTACGTCACCGACCCGGACCACGCGCTCGTCGGCGCGCTCGCGGACGCGACGCGCTCGGTCGCGGGCGTCGACCCCGAGTACGGCTACTTCGCCAGCGTCGGCGACTTCAACTACCTCGGTCACCGCGCCGAGTTGCCGACCGTCATCGTCGGTCCCGACGGCGGGAACATCCACGGCGCGGGCGAGTTCGTCTACACCGACGAGGTGGTCGAGACAGCCCGCATCGTCGCCGACGGGGCCCGGCGGTTCGTGGGCTGAGCGGGACCGACCGGTCTCGGCCTCACGCCTTTACTTCTCCGCGCGAGTACACGCCGTCCATGAGCGACGAGACGGACCACGCGGACCACGACTGGCCGGTTCTCGAATCGCGGGTCGAGTACGAGACGGGCTGGTACACCGGCGGCTACGACCTCGTCGAACAGCCGGACGGCTCGACGAAGAAGTACTACTGGGCGGAACTACCGCCCGCGGTCGTCGTGCTCGCGCACGCCGCCGACGAGGTGGTGTTCGTCGAGCAGTACCGCCCCACCGTCCGGGAGACCTGCCTGGAGTGCCCCGCCGGCATCGTCGAGGACGGCGAGTCCTACACGGAGGCGGCCCGGCGCGAACTCCGGGAGGAGACGGGGTTCGACGCGGACGGCCTCGCGCTGCTGGAGCGATTCGACGTGGCGACCGGCGTGCTGCGCCACGAGCGCGGCATCGTCTACGCCGAGGGGCTGACGCCCGTCGAGCGCGACCTGGACGACAACGAGTTCCTCTCGGTCCGCGCGCTACCGGTCGACGAGGCGCTCTCGGCCGCGCGCGAGCCCCCGACGAACGACGCCACCATCGAGGCGCTGTTGCTCGCCCGCGAGGAGGGGCTGCTGTGAACCGGGCGGGACCGCCCGGCGGCCGGACGCTCGCGCCGATTCCGCCGGCGTCCGGGGAGCGCGACCGTGAGAGGCCGGAACCGACTTGGGCCACGCGCGGGCAGAGGTCGGCATGACCGACGACCAGGGCGAGGCGGAGTGGCCGGTCCACGACTCGACCGTCGCCTGGGAGACGGAGTACTTCGACGCGGGCTACGACCGCGTCGAGCGACCGGGCGGCGAGCGTGCGAACTACTACTGGCTCTCGCCCGGCGACTCCGTCTCCATCGTCGCGGTCCACGAGGGCGAGGTGGTGATGGTCGAACAGTACCGACCGCGCCAGCGCGAGCGGTTCCGGTCCTGTCCGGTCGGCGGCGTCGACCCGGGCGAGTCCTTCGAGGAAGCGGGCCGGCGCGAACTCCGGGAGGAGACGGGCTACCGCGCCGCCGACGTCGAACTGCTCCAGCGCTACTACTCGGAGGGCTGGCTCCGCAAGGAGCGCGGCGTCGTCTTCGCCGACGGACTGACGCCGGGCGAGCAGGACACCGACGAGGGCGAGTTCGTCGACGTCGTCACGGTGCCGGTGGACGAGGCTATCGAGACGGCACGCGGGGAACCGGCGAACGGGTGGACGCTCACGCCGCTGCTGCTCGCCCGCGAGGAGGGCCTGCTCTAGCGCCTGCCCTTACAGACCGCCCGGAGCATCGGCGCGCGGCGACCGGCCGTCTCGTCGCCGTCGCGCTCCTCCCGCTCGTCGTCCGGGAACGCCATGTGGATTGGTACCTTGCGTCCCATGTCGAGTCCCGGGATACGAGCGCGAGCCACTAAAACGTTCTCCGGGCTCCGCCGACTCACCCGAGGCTGGCGAGGCGGTCGAGCGCGTAGACGGTCCGGAGCACGTCGCCGGCCTTCCCGCGGTCGAAGATGAGTTCGTCCGTCCGGATGACGTGGTCGAGCACGTCGCGGGAGGCGTGTTCCGGCGCGGCCGCGATGCCGGCGTCGTGCTCCGCCACCCACTTCATGACCCGGAGGTCGCTCTTGCTGTCGCCCATCACGAGCGCGAAGGGGTCGTCGACGCCCAGCACCTCCAGCGCGGCCTCCACGCCGACCACCTTGTTCAGCTCCAGACTACCGATCTCCGCGGCGTCGCCCTCGTAGTACGCCACGTCGACGCGCTCGAAGGTGGCCCGGACGTCCTCGGGCACGTCCGCCGGGTCGCAGTCCGCGGTGTCGTCCCGGCTCTCCAGGACGCCCCGTATCTCGGGGTCCTCGGCGGCGTAGTGGGCGCGCGCCCAGTCCGGGCCGGCCGACGCTCCCTCGCCGGCGACCGTCTCGCCGAGCAAGTTGAGCATGTGGACGAGCGCGTCGTCGATGACCGCCACCGCGTCCGGACTGCCGGTCTCGAAGTTCGGCTTCATGGTCACGTTGAACTCGTTGCCCTGGAGGTGGGTACACCTGCGCAACTCCTCCGGGGCGTCGGAGAGCACGCGCGACCGTATCTCGTCGAAGGCGTCGCGGATCTCCTCGTCCAGGTCCTCGTACAGCAGACGCTTCGTGTCCGCGCCGTGACCGGGCGTGAAGACGCCCGTCCCGGCCTCGTAGACGATGCTCACGTCGCCGGAGTGGACCAGCGCGTTGCCCAGCCCCTGGATGGCGAAACCCTTGACGTTCTCCAGGGTCTGGCCGGTGCAGACGACGATGGGGACGCCGCGCTCGTGGAACTCCGTGAGCAGGTGCAGCGTCTCCCGTGGTATCTCGTTGTCCGTCCCGCCGGCGGAGCGCAGCGTCTCGTCCACGTCGAGTACCAGCGCGTTCACCGGGCGCCCGTAGGAGTTGTACAGGTCGAGCGCCGTGAACGCCTGGTCGCGGGTCGCGTGCGCGGCCACGTCGGCGTACGTCTCGCCCGCGTCGAAGGCGTCCCGGATGGCGTCTTTCCGGTCCTCCATGTCGTCGCTGGCCGACTGCCAGTGGTCCAGCGCGACCCGCGAGTCGACGGGCGGGAACAGGTCCACGAAGTCCTTGTAGGCGCGCAGCGTGTCCGTGTCGAACTCGTCGTAGAGGCGGAAGAGCGCGTCGTACCGTTCCATGGCGGTAGTGGGTCGCTCTCCGGGATAAAGTTCGGGGACCGTCACAGTTTCCGCCCCCGCATCACAATCGTCTTCAGCGGGGGCCGAGTACTTCGAATCGAGATGTCGTCGTTGCTAGAGACGGACCGGCGAGTGCTCACGCTGGCGCTGGCCCGGATGGCCGACGCGGTCGGCAACTCCTTCCTCATCGTCGTCCTCCCCGTGTACATCGCCGAGGGAGCCGTCTCGGGGTCGGCGTTCGGCCTCACGCAGACGATGGTCACCGGCGTCGTCCTCTCGCTGTTCGGCTTCCTCAACAGCTTCACGCAGCCGTTCGCGGGTCGGCTCTCGGACCGGACGGGCAAGCGCAAGGTGTTCATCCTCTTCGGCCTCGCCGTTCTCGTCGTGACGAACGTCGCCTACGCGTTCGCGGGGACGTACCTCTCGCTGGTCGTCGTCCGCGCCCTCCAGGGCATCGGCGTCGCGTTCACCATCCCCTGCACCATCGCGCTGGTGAACGAACTCGCGACGACCGACACCCGGGGCGGCAACATGGGCGTCTTCAACACGTTTCGCCTGCTCGGCTTCGGCATGGGACCCATCGCCGCCGGGTCGGTGGTGGAGTTCGGGCCGTACTCGCTCGGCGGTTTCGCCATCAGCGGGTTCGAAGCCGCGTTCTACGTGGCGGCGGTCGGCGCGCTCGTCAGCTACCTGCTCGTCACCCTCCTCGTCAGCGACCCCGAGAGCACGGAGGCGAGCGCGGGCGAGGACCTCTCCGTCTCGCTGCGCGACGGAGACGGAGGGCTCGACCCCGTGTTCACGCTCGGGCTGGCGACGCTGTTTCTCGCGGTCAGCATCGCGCTGCTGTCGACCATCGAACCGCGCATCAACGAGCGCCTCTCACAGGGCAAGACGTGGTTCGGCCTCCAGTTCGCCGCGTTCGTCCTCGCGCAGGTCGTCCTCCAGACGCCCGTCGGCAGCGCCAGCGACCGCTACGGTCGCCGACCGTTCATCCTCGCCGGCCTCGTCCTGCTCGTCCCGTCCACGCTCGTCCAGGGGTTCGTCGTCACCTCGACCGGGATGCTCCTCGCGCGTCTCGTCCAGGGGGTCGCGGGCGCGCTGGTGTTCGCCCCCGCGCTCGCGCTCGCCGGCGACCTGGCGCGCGAGGGCCAGTCCGGCACGCAACTCTCCGTGCTGACGATGGCGTTCGGGCTGGGTACCGCCTTCGGCCCGCTCGCGTCGGGGTTCCTCGTCAGGTTCGGCTTCGCCGCACCGTTCGCGTTCGGCGCGACGCTGGCCGCGGTCGCGGCGCTGCTGGTGTACTCGCAGGTCGAGGAGACGGTGTCCCGGGAGGCCGGCGACACCCAGGCCGCCCCGCAGGACTAGCGACTGCGCCTACGCCCGGGGGCGGCCGAAACGGCCGCTCGACCACGGCACCGACGGGGCCAGTTCTCTCAGCCCGGTTCCCAGGACGTAGCCGACGGTTCCGAGGACGCCCCCGTAGAGGAGGGCCATCTCCAGGGGGAACGTAACCGCGTAGTGCGGCGCGACCGCCGACGCCCAGTGGTTGGTCGCCCAGCCGACCACCGGACCGCTGGCGAGGAGGATAGAGGGGACGAGTCCGGCGTCGACGGCCGCACCGAGCGCCGCCACGGCGACGATGGCCACGGCGGCGAACAGGAAGAGTTCGCTGACGCCGCCCGCGTACGTCGGTAGCGACCGTTCGATGCGGAGGTAGCTGTTCCGGGCGGCCACCTGCTGTGCGACGACCCCCGCGAGACCCACTGCGGCGACGGAGGCGCCGGCGGCGCGCTCCCCCTTCCCCACGAGATTGGACCGCGCCGCCGACGCTACTCCCCGCAGCATCGACGCGTCGTCCTCCGGTTCTCGGAGGTCGTCCAGCACCTGCTCCGCGACGACGTCCGCGCCGTTCTCGTAGGCGGGCGCGTCCGGCGGCGACGAGACCGCGTCGAGGACGTCGAGCGGTTCGTCGGCCACGGCGAATCCGGCGGTGTCCGACCGGTCTAACATCTCGGCGACGGCCTCCTGTTCGCCCGTCGCCGGCACGACGACGCAGGGCGTCCCCGCGACCGCGGCGTCCATGACGGTTGAGTACCCCGAGCAGACCACGGCGTCCGCACCGCGGATGTAGGGGAGCAGCGACGGGACCGCCTCCCAGTCGTCGTCGCTCACGTCGAGAACGTCGTACCCCCGGCGTTCGAGGAGGTCGGCGACGCGGTCCAGTTCCGAGAAGTAGCTCGGGACGAGCACGACGTCCGGAGCGTCGACCGCTTCCCCGTCGCCGTCGAGCGCGACCGGCGGGACGCGCGTCGCGTTCGCGGGGTCGACGTCGGAGGGGGGCCAGACGGCCGGATAGAAGAACTCCCGCGCCGTCGCGAGCTGGAACTTCGTGTGGAACGCCGCCCCGGTTCGTTCGAGGCGGTCCCGGTAGAGGCCGGGGGCGTCGTGTTTGACCACGTACAGCGGCGTACCCGTGCGCTGGGCGGCCATCGCCGCGAACATGTCGTCGGTGACGAGGGCGTCCGGGTCGGTCTCGTGCAGCCACCCGACGTAGTCGGTCACCCGGTCGGCGCTCGCGGGGACGCTCTCCGAGACGACGCGGCCCAGCGACCCCTCCTGGTAGGTGTCGACGTAGTCGACGACGGCGGGTTCGAACTCGTCGTAGCCGTTCAGCGCGACGAACTCCGCGCCCGCTCCACCGCCGGCCATCAACACCTCGGCTCCGGACGCTTCGAGCGCGTTCGCGATGGCGACCATCCGGGTCGCGTGACCCGCGCCTTCCGGATAATGAGCGACTGCGACTGTGGAGGGCATAGCGTGGAATCTCCTTCGGATAGGCGTGCCCAGCGGAGCTAAATTAAATTTGTGCTACAGTTCTCGGCCGGACGCCGAGGAGACGGACTACTCGAACTCCGGTTCCCGGTCCTCGACGAACGCCGCCATCCCTTCGCGCTGGTCGTGCGTGCCGAACAGCGAACTCCAGAGCCGCCGCTCGTAGCGCAGTCCCGCCGTCTGGTCGCTCTCGTGGACCTGGTTCAGCGCCTCCTTCGCGGCCTCCAGCGCGAACGCGGGCTTTCCCGCGAGGTCGTCCGCCATCTCCGCGACGTAGTCGTCCAGCTGGTCGTGGGCGACGACGTCGCCGACCAGTCCCATCTCGTGGGCGTCCTGGGCGTCGACGCGCTCGCCGAAGAAGACCAGCCGGCGCGCGAGTTCGTCGCCGACCAGCCGCGAGAGGCGCTGGGTCCCGCCCCACCCGGGGACGATGCCGAGGTCGATTTCGGTCTGGCCGAGGACGGCGTCCTCGCTGGCGACCCGGAGGTCGCAGGCGAGCGCGAGTTCGCAGCCCCCGCCGAAGGCGTAGCCGTTGATGGCCGCGATGACGGGCGCGGGGAACGTCTCGATGGCGTCCGCCACCTCGTGGCCGAGTTCCGCGTACGCCTGGGCCTCCGCCGTCGAGAGGTCCTGCATGTAGCCGATGTCCGCACCGGCGACGAAGGCGTCCTCGCCCGCGCCCGTCAGCACGAGCACGCGAGCGTCCGCCGCCTCGGCCTCCGCGAGCGCCTCCTTCAGCGACGTCAGCGTCTCGACGTTCATCGCGTTCAGTCGGTCCGGTCGGTCGACGGTGAGCGTGGCGACGCCGTCCTCGACGTCCAGTCGAATCGTGTCCGACTCTGGCATGGAGGGAGCGTCGTCCGGCGGCGAGGTAAGCGTTCTGGAGGTCGAGCGTTCGTCGACCGACGGTCGTCGAACCTGCTCGCTGCCGGGTCTCTCTCCTAGATATCTGCCAATAGGCCCGGGATAATTACACTTTTACCATCGTTGTGTGAACTCACTTACCATGCCATCAGAGTTCGGAGCGCTGTCGCTGGTACCGCCGCTTCTGGCCATCGCGCTGGCTATCGCTACGCGCCGGGCGATGCTGTCGCTGTTCATCGGCGTCTGGGTCGGTGGTATCATCTACTCCAGCAGCGTCGGCGTCGCGCAGATGTTCGACTGGATCGTCTCCTCGATCGGCGAGAGCACGTTCAACGCGAAAATCATCGTCTTCACGCTCCTGCTGGGAGCCGGTATCGCGCTCATCTGGCGGTTGGGCGGTGCGATCGCCCTCACGCGGTTCGCTACCCGCCGGATAGACTCCCACCGGAAGGCGGGGGTGGCGACGTGGCTGCTCGGTCTCGTCTGGAACTTCGACGACTACGCCAACAACGCCATCGTCGGCAGTTCGATGAAGGACCTCGCCGACGAGATGCGGATGTCCCGCGAGAAGCTGGCGTACATCCTCGACTCGACCGCCGCGCCCGTGGCGACGCTCGGTATCTCCAGCTGGGTCGCGTTCGAGATCGGGCTCATCGCCAACCAGTACGAGGAACTCGGCATCGCCGGGGAGACGCCCTCTGCGGCCGCGACGTTCCTCCAGAGCGTCCCCTTCAACATGTACTCGCTCCTCGCGGTGGCGATGGTCGGAATCATCGTCGTCACCCAGCGGGACTTCGGCGAGATGCTCGACGCCGAAAACCGCGCACAGCGCACCGGGAACCTCATCCGCGAGGACGCACAACCGCTGCAGAGCATCAAGGAGGACCTCGGCGACCCGGTCGTCGACGACGCGCCCCTGCGGACGTTTCTCGCTCCCGTGCTCGCGCTCGTCGTCGTTGTCGTCGGCGGGGCGGCGACGATGGGGTACGCTCCCGACCGCACGTTCGTGGAGATGATAAACAACACGAACGTCGCGACCGCGCTCGTCTGGGGGTCGTTCGCCATGGTCGCGACGGCCGTCGTGCTGGCGCTGGTCGAAGGGATCATGACCCTCGACGAGGCGATGGACACCGTCCTCGACGGTTTCGGGACGATGCTCACGGCCATTAGCATCCTGGTGCTGGCGTGGTCGCTCGGGTCCGTCGCCTCCGCGCTGGGCACCGGCGAGTACGTCACCACGTACGCCACGGGCGTCGTCTCGCCCACGCTGCTTCCCGTCGTCGTCTTCTTCACCTCCGCTTTCATCGCCTTCGCCATCGGTACCTCGTGGGGAACGATGTCCATCATGACTCCCATCGTGATACCGCTGGCCTGGAACATCGGCGACGGCTCGTCGCAGCTCGTCGCGGTCGCCGTCGGCGCCATGTTCAGCGGCGCCATCTTCGGCGACAACTGCTCTCCCATCTCCGACACCACCGTCCTCGCCTCGACGTTCGCGGGCGCGGACCACATCGACCACGTCCGTACCCAGATGTACTACGCGGCCACCGTGCTCCTGGCGACGGCCGTCATGTATCTACTGTACGGCGTCACGAACCTCAGCCCGTTCCTGTTACTTCCCGCCGGCCTCGCGACGCTCGTCGTCCTGGTGTACGCGTTTTCGGAGTGGGACGCCCGGCGCAAGGACCTCTCGGCGAAACCGGCCTCGAACCGGATGTCGAACCCGGAGACGACGAGCGACGACTGAGGCCCGAGGACGAGCGGACGTTCGGCCGAACTGCCGGTCGTTCGACTCTCCGACCGAAGAGTCGTTCGGGACACGCGTCGTTCGTGGTGAACGGACGGTCGTTCCGCCGGGTCGCGGAGGGGTTCGCCGCATCCGTCGACCCGACGAGTCGTTTCGAGCGGTTCTCGACCGGAGAACGGGCGTACCCGGAAGGTCGACGGGATAGAAAGGGAAGTTCGACGACCGAAATCCGCTGGACCGTCGGCTGGCGCCGGACGATGGGACCGTCCTAGCTGATGAACTTGTTGTCGCGCCAGTCGACGCCGCCGCCCGAGGAGTTCTCGTTGCTCGGGCCTTCGACGACCTCGATGGACGACGGCCGGTCCTCGCCGTCGACGATACGGGTCGCCTCCAGTTCGCCGTTGCGCTCGGCGATGGCGGTCAGCGTCCCCTTCTCGGCCTGGCGGGCGAGATTGCAGAGCACCTCGAACATGGGGTACTGGAGCGCGCTGTTCTGGAGCACCGTCTCGCGGTCGCCCTTGAACGCGGCCATCTCGACGAGTTCGCCCAGCGGCTCTTCCTCCTCCTCGACTTCGTCGCCCCACTGGGGCTTGTTGCGTCGCTCCTCTTCCTCCTCGGTGAACACTCGCGTCTCGTTCACGCTCGCCTTCAGCTGTGCCGTCGGCGTGTACTTGCTGATGCTCTCGTCGGTCGAGACGGCGCTGATGATGAGCGTGTTGTTCCGTCGCGTGATGTCGACGCTGTCTATCTCGCCGGGTAGCTTCGGGTCCTCCTCGAAGTAGTCGTAGACAGTTTCCAGCGGCAGTTCGAGCGTCGAGTGCAGTCTGTATACCTGACTCATTTGTTGTCGTGTGGTCCGTCTCCCATCGGCTGTTCACGGTACTGTACGCGTTCCGAACTTATAGGGTCTGTCCTTCCAGTCGCGCGCGCGGCGACCGGACGTCTTCCCCCCTCACGTTCGGAGCGTCTCGGCGAGGTCGCCGCGCTCGTCCATCTCCGCCAGCACGTCGCTCCCGCCGACGAACTCGCCGTTCACGAACGTCTGTGGAATCGTCTCCCAGCCGCTGTGGCGTTCCAGCGCCTCGCGGTACGCCTCGAGGTTGTCGAGCACGTCCACCGTCTCGAACTCCTCCTCGCGGTGCTTGCCGAGTAACTCGACCGCACGCCGCGAGTAGCCGCACTGGGGCATCATCCGCGTCCCCTTCATGAAGAGGACCACGTCCTCGTCTTCGAGCAGCGTGTCGACGCGTTCGCGGACCTCCTCCGCGCTCAGTTGCTCGCCGGGCGTGAACGTCATACGGTTACGTTCGCCCCCCGTACGCAAAGAAGTTGCGACTCGCACACCGCGTGCGCCGCTGCCGACCGCGCTCGACGGCGCGTGAGACGGCCGTTCGGACGGCGGTGGGTCTCCTCCGAGACGGGCGCTGGCGCCGTGCCGCCGTCGACTACTCCTCGCTGCCGACGCCGATGACCTGGACGAGCGAGTAGACGGGGACGCCCTTGATGTCGTCGATGCCCTGCTTGTCCGCGAGGACGACGCAGGCGACCGGGTTACCGCCCTGGTCCTCGATGGCCTCGATGGTCTCTGTCATCGTCGTCCCGCTGGTGATGGTGTCGTCGACGACGTAGCAGTCGCGGTCGCGGATCTGGGCGAAGTTGCGCGAGAAGCTGCCGCCGTACTCGCCGTACTCCTCGATGTCGCCCTCCTCCCACTGGTGTTTCCGGGGGGCGTACGTCCCGAGGTCGGTGTCGAGTTCGCGCGCCACCGTCGTCGCCAGCGGCGCACCGGCCTTCTCGATGCCGATGGTGAGGTCGACGTCCACCCCGTGTTTCGACAGCAGGTCGGCCATCGCCGCGCCGACGTGCCCGAGGCGAGCGCTGTCCCGACCGACCGCGCTCCAGTCGACGTGGATGTCGTGCGGACCGCCCGACGGTTCGGGGGTCGTGGCCGTCGTCCCGCTGCGTTCGACCAGCCAGCTCGCCGTCTCGCGCGAGACGTTCAGTTCGTCGGCTATCTCTCCCTTCGAGAGGCCGCGCTCGGTCAGTTCCGCCGCACTTTCGATGAGGTCGTCTACGTTCTTCATTGAGTGTGGAATTTAACCGCCGTCTTTATTGTCGTTTCGTCGTCCTCGAACGCCTGTTGGAACTCCGACACGTCGTGCGCGCCGGTGACGAGGTCGTCGAGCAGCCAGGCCGGCAGGTCCGAAACCGTCTCCGCGGCGGCCTCGAAGTGGCGGCGTCCGGAGTTGACGCTGCCGACGAGCGCCTTGTTCGTCATCACGAGTTCCCGGTGGAGGTCGCCGCCGTCGACCTCGAACGTCCACGAGTCGGGGACGCCCAGCAGCGCGGCGACGCCGTTCGGCGCGAGCGCCCCGACGGACTCGAAGGCGTGTTTCGCGTACCCCGTCGCCTCGTAGACGAGGTCCATCGGTTCGTGGACGTCCGGAATCTCGGGGACCGGCGTCTGCCGCGAGTCGACGTACGTCGCGCCGAGGTCCTCGACGACGTCGATGGTCGGGTCGGGACGGTCGCGCCGCCCGAGACAGTAGGTGCGCTCGAAGCGGTCGTCGAGCATGGCGAGGGTGAGCAGTCCGAGGCTGCCGTTGCCGAGCACGATGGCCGACTCGGGCCGCCAGTCGAACGCCGACCGCGAGGCCTCGGCGAGTTCCAGCGCCTTCTCGGAGATGCTGACGGGTTCGACGAGGAAGCCCCACTCCGCGAGCGAGTCGGGTATCGTGACGAGATACTCGGTCGGGCTGGTGAAGTACTCGCTCATGAACCCGTGCGCGCCGGAGATGCCGCGTTCGACGGTCTCGTCCGGCGGAGCCATGTCGGGCTGGCCGCGCTCGAACCACCCCGTCGGCCCGTCTGCGGGCGGTCGCCGGACCGTGGGGACGACGAGGTCGCCCTCGCGGAGGTCCGTTCCGTTCGGGTCGGCGACGACGCCGACGGCCTCGTGGCCGAGGACGAGGTGGTCGTCGTCCGCCGGCAGTTCGCCGTGGCGACCGGCGATGACCTCGTGGTCGGTGCCGTCGACGCCGACGCGAAGCGTCCGCACCAGTGCCTCCCCGGGGTCCGGGTCGGGCCGCGGTTTCTCTATCAGTTCGGGGGCCGTCTCGCCCCGTCGGAGTGCGACTGCTTCCATACCTCCCCCTCGTCTCCGCGAGGGCAAAAGATTTATTCTTTTTCGAGTAAATAGTTCGAATGCAGCGGATGGTCGCCCTCCGCCCGCAGCGTCGGCGCTCACGTCGACCCGAACGCCTGTCAGAACCGACGTCTCGACCATCCGCTCCGCCTGTCCTCTCGTCTACCGCTACGTCCAGCTCTCCATCGCTCTCCAGTCTGCTATCGCTACGCCACCACGACGTCTCGCCATCGCCGCTCTCCTCCGTCGCTACGTCGCACGCCCGCCGGTCGACGGACGGACAGATTCACGTTCCGAGCAGTCGTACGTGACCTATGGTAACGCTGTTCACCGCGATGCGGACGGCGCTGCTGGTCGCCGAACGCGACGACGACGGGGCGTGGACGGCCCGGCAGCGACTCGACGGCGAGGAGGTCGAACCGGAGTGCGTCGCCGCCACGGGGTCGACGGTCCTCTGTGGCACCTTCGACGACGGACTGTATCGGTCGACGGACGGCGGCGAGTCGTTCGAGCGCGTCGGCGAGGGGACGGTCGGCGAGCGGGTGACGTCGCTATCGGTCGGCCCGGACGGGACGGTCTGGGCCGGCACGGAACCCAGTGCCGTCTACCGCTCCGGCGACGACGGGGAGACCTGGACGGAGAAGGAGGGGCTGACCGACCTGCCGTCGGCGTCGGAGTGGTCGTTCCCGCCGCGACCCCACACCCACCACGTCCGGTGGATAGAGCCGGCTCCCGACGACCCCGACCACCTCTACGTCGGCATCGAGGCCGGCGCACTGGTCCAGACGCGCGACGGCGGCGAGACCTGGGAGGACCGCGTCCAGGGCGCGCGCCGGGACAACCACTCGCTGACGACCCACCCCGACGTCCCGGAGCGCGCGTGGGCGGCGGCCGGCGACGGGTACGCCGAGACCGACGACGGCGGCGCGACCTGGGACCACCCCCAGGACGGACTGGGCCACCGCTACTGCTGGAGCGTCGCCGTCGACCCCGGCGACCCCGACACCGTCCTCCTGTCGAGCGCCAGCGGACCCCGCTCGGCGCACAGCGCGGACACCGCCGAGTCGTACGTCTACCGGAAACGCGGCGAGGAGTGGGAGCGCCTCGAGGGCCTGCCGACCGGCGAGGGGGTGCTCCGGGCCGTGCTCGCGGCGGGGTCTGACGCGGGCGAGGCGTACGCCGCGAACAATCGCGGCCTGTTCCGGACCGGCGACGCGGGGACGACGTGGTCACGGCTGCCGGTCGACTGGCCCGCGGCGTTCGAGAGCCGGACGGTCCGCGGACTGGCCGTCGTCGACTGACGAGCGGAAAAGGAACGAGGGAGTCGGTTAGCTTCCCGTCAGCGTCACGTCTTCGAGGTGGACGCCCACGTTCTCGACGACTATCGTCGTCCGGCCGAACTCGTACGTCTCGCCGTCGACGGTTATCGTCACGCCGTCTATCGTCGTCTTCGATTTCTCGACGGTGAACGTCCGGTCCTCGACGGTCGCGCTCGGAAGGCCCTCCCCCGAGATGGTCGTGTCCGAGACGGTGACCGTCGCGTCGCTGATGGTGATGTGCTGGCTACCGATTCTGGTCGTGTCCCCGTTGTTGCCCCCGCCGGCCGTCGCCGTGGCGACGCCGCCGCCGAGCAGAAGCGCGCAGGCGAGTGCGGTCACGAGGAGTCTTCGCGTCGTTCGCATGGCGTCCCGGGGTTCGACCGGGGCCGGAAAAAGGACGGGTGTCGGTTCAGTGGCGTTCACGCCGAATCTGCGTCGGCTTACGCCGGACAGTCGGGGCCTGAACGCCGTCGACCGGCGACCGACCGGTCGCCGACCGGGTTAAGCCGGCCCTGACCGCGTCGACCGACCTCACTCGGCGGCGATGACGTCGTCGATGCGGACGATCATCGTCGCGGACTCGGTCGCGCTCTCGACGGCCTCGCGCTTGACGGCGGCCGGGTCGAGCACGCCCTTCTCGACGGGGTCGGCGATCTCGCCCGTCTCGCCGGTCGAGATGATGCCGGCGCGGCCCTCCTCGTCGTCGTTGGCGGCGCGCAGGTCCACCAGCGCGTCGATGGGGTCCATGCCGGTGTTCTCGGCGAGCGTGCGGGGCAGCACCTCGACGGCGTCGGCGAACGCCTCGACGGCGAGCTGCTTGCGGCCCTCGATGCCGGCGGCCTCGTCGCGGATGCGCGAGGCGAGGTTTATCTCGGTCGCGCCCGCGCCGGGGACGACGCCGCCCGTGTCGACGGCGGCGGTGACGACGTCCAGCGCGTCCTCGAGGGCGCGTTCGAGTTCGTCGATGACGTGTTCGGTGCCGCCGCGGACGAAGACGGTGACGGTCTGGGCCTCCGCGCCGCCCTCCACGAACACGCGGTCGTCGTCCTCGTACTTCTCCACGCGGACGCTGTCGGCGTGACCGAGTTCGTCGTCCTCTATCTCGTCCGGCTTGCTGGTGCGCTGGCCGCCGGTCGTCTGGGCGATGGTGGTCGTCGTGTCGTCGTCGACGTCCTCGAACGCGAGGATACCGTTCTCGGCGAGATACGCCGCGGTGCGGTCGTCGATGGAGGAGTGCGAGAAGACGACGTCGACGCCGGCATCGGCGATGGCGTCGGCGAGTTCGCGGAGCTGACGGTCCTCGGCGTCCATCGCGGCCGTGAGCTGGTCGACGTCCTCGACCGTGTACTCCGCGTCGACTTCCGTCTCGCGGACGCCGAACGTGCCGTCGGTCGCGAGGACCGTGGCGTCCTCGACCGAGCGCGGCATGTTCTTGTGTGCCGGCTCGGCGTCCTCGACGAGGCCCTCGACCAGTTCCGTCGCGCTGGAACTCGCGCCGACCTGCGTGTGGACGCGCACGGCGTCGCGGTCGACGCCGTCCTCGCGCTCTGCGCGGCGGATGGCGTCGACGACGACCTCGGCGAGGCGCTCGGTCGTCACGTCGCCGGTGCCCTTGCCCGTCATGCTGGACTCGGCGACCTGCCGGAGGAGGTCGTCGTCGACGTCGCCCTCCAGGGAGAGGTCGTCGACGACGTCCATGGCGATGCCGCGGGCCTGGGCGTACCCCTCGACGATGGTCGTCGGATGCACGTCCTGTTCGAGGAGGTCCTCGGCCTTCGCGAGCAGTTCGCCGGCGAGCACGGCCGCGGTCGTCGTACCGTCGCCGACCTCTTCCTCCTGGGTCTCGGCGACCTCGACGATCATCTGGGCGGCGGGGTGCTCGATGTCCATCGTGTTCAGGATGGTCGCCCCGTCGTTCGTGATCGTCACGTCGCCGTCGTCGGTGACGAGCATCTTGTCCATCCCGCGGGGGCCGAGCGTCGTGCGTACCGATTCGCTGACGGCTTTCCCAGCCGATATGTTCGACGACTGGGCGTCCTCGCCCTGCGTTCGCTGGCTGTCCTCGCTGAGGATGAACATCGGTCGTCCACCTCGTCCCATGCGCCGCTGTCCCTGACCTGATCCTGACATCGTGTTAAACGATGTTTGATATTCTATATATATTTTTCTATCCCGATGCGCCCCGTCACGCCGAGACACACGTCTTCTAACCGATAACTACAAACGGGGATACGGTAGAAAGACGAGTCGATGCTGGAACTGGAGCACCGCTTTCGCGTCGTCGACGTTCACTCCCGACTCACGCTCGACGATGCGGTGACGGCGCGCGGGCGAGCCATCTCGCCCGAGAAACTGGAGCGCGAGATGCACCAGGCGGGCGTCGTCGCGGCCGTCGTCTTCGCCGGTCCGCGAGAGGGGAAGAGCTACCTGAAAGCGAACAACGCCGTCGCCCGGCGGAGCGTCGACCGACCGTTCGTCGCGTTCGCCCGCATCGACGGTCCGCGGGACCCGACCGGCGGCGCGACCGCCCGCCTCCGGAACCTCGGCGCGCGCCGCAAGGACCACCACACCTCGCCGGAGGACGTCGAACAGTACGCCTACGACGACCGCTTTCACGGATTCAAACTCGACCCCGTCTCCGACGGCCTCCCGACCGACGACGTGCTCGACCGACTGGAGGACGTCGACCTCCCCGTGCTCGTCCGCGCGGGACGGGGCTTCCCGCCCGCCTCGGCGGCCGAGACGCTGCTCGACCGGTCGTTCCCCGTGGTCCTCTCGCACTTCGGCGGCTTCCCTCTCGACCGCGACCTGATGGACGACGCCATCGACCTGCTGGCCGACAACGACGACTGCTACCTCGACACGAGCTTCGTCCGCTACCGCGAACCGCTGGAGCGGGCCGTCATGGAACATCCCGACCGCGTGCTGTTCGGCAGCGGCGCGCCCAGCGCCCATCCGAACGTCGCCGTCATGGAGGTCCTCACCCTGGACGTGCCCGAGGACGCGATGCGGAAGGTGTTCTCCAGGAACCCCTCGCGGGTCGTCGACGGCCTCGCTCCCGAACACTAGAACTCGGCTTCGACGCTCGCGGCCGTTCGCGTACCGTCCGAACCTCAGCGCCAGTCGTATCGCTCGACGGCGCGGTCGGAGCGGGAGGAGAGTCCGGCGGGATTCCGCGACTCGCTCCGGTCGGCGAACCGCGCTCGCAACCCGTCCACGGCGCCGAGAACGATGCTTCCGACGACCTGCTTGCCACCCCCGAACCACAGTGACGGTTCGGCGTCGCCGGCGACCACCTCGCGGGCGACTGACCGGGCGTCCGCGAGCGCGTCCCGGAACGTTCGCCGGAACACCGTCAGCCGCGGGCCGTAGTTCTTCACCATCCGGTAGGCGAGCGCGCGGTACTTCACCCCCCAGTCGCGCTCGACGCTCTCGCCGTCGTCGTCCGACTCGACGCAGACCGACGACGACCAGGTGACCGCGCGGTCCTGGCCGGCGAGTCGGTGCGCGCAGTCGCGCGCGCCGCCGGTCTGGAGGTTCTCGTCGAAGCCGTCGACCGATTCCAGCGTCTCGCGCTCGAACGCGACGTTCTCGCCGGCGAAGTAGGTCACGTCGCGGCCGGCGATGGTCCGCGTCTCGACCGACTCGGTGGTCATCCCCGCCCGGACGGCCCGGTGGACGGGACCGGTCACTACCGTCGCGCCGTCGTCCATCGCCGCCGCGACGCCGTCGCGCCACGTCTCCTCGACGGTCACGTCGTGGCCGACCAGCGCGACGACGTCCCCCGTCGACTCGGCGATACCGGCGTTGCGGGCGACGTTGAGGTTCCGTTCGGACACCTCGACCAGCGCGCTCACGTCGTCGCGCTCGCGTAGCATCCCCGTGGTGCCGTCGGCCGACGGGCCGTTGACCACGACGACTTCGGCGTTCGGGACGCGCTCGGCGAGTGCGTCGAGGCACGCGCGGAGACGGTCCCGGCCGTTGAGCGTGGGAACCACCACGGAGAGGTCCATACCGCCCTCTCATATCCCGAACCCGTAAAAGCGCTCCGGGACCGTACTACTACTTCGGGATCACTCGACCGCCGTATTCCAGTAGGAGACCGAGGCGAGACTGTCGCCGACCGGGGTTTCGACGAGAGTCGTGTCGATGTCGCGGAAGCGACTCGCCACGCTGTCCGGCATCTTCCGGTAGAAGCCGTACGGCAGCACCCAGTCGTGTTCGGCACCGATGAGCGTGAGCCCCGTCTCGTCGAGCAGCTTCTCCACGTCGTCGGGCGAGTAGAGCCGGGACCCCATCGGCAGCAGCCAGTTGTAGAGGCTCCGGGTGCTCGGCCCGGCGAACGTGTCGAAGAAGACCTGTTCCTTGGCGACCCGCCGCATCTCGCTCAGGAACGTCGCGGGGGTGTCCGCGAGGTGGAAGAATCGCATGGCCAGGACGACGTCGAAGTGGTCGTCCGGAAACGGCAGTCGACCGGCGTCGCCACGCATGAACTCCAGGTGGTCGGCGACGCCCGCGTTGCGCGCCTTCCGCCGCCCCTGCTGGAGCATCGGCCCGGAGATGTCGAGTCCGACGATGTTCGCGCCCCGTTCCGCGAGCATGACCGTGAATCGGCCGGTGCCGCAGGCGATTTCGAGAACGTTCTTCTCGTCGACGGGGCCCAGCGCGTCGAGCACCGCTTGCTTCTCTCGCCGGTCGATGAGTCGTCCCCCGCGAGAGAATCGCTTCTCTTCGTACTCCTCGGCGACCTCCGTGGCCTGATACCACTCCTGCCCCTTCACGCTTCTCTCACACGGGAATACTCCGCCGGGGGGATAAAATGGTACTGAATGCGGCTCGCCGGGGGAGTGTCGCCGGAGCGCCAGGATGGTCGTGGCGGCGCGCGACCGACGATAAACCAGAGAGAGCGATATAGAATCTCCGCTGGTCGCGACGAGCGACCGACCCGACGTCCGGGCGGGACGGCGACGAGGCGCTCGTCTGAGAGCCCGACCCCGAGTAGTTCGGGGCCTGCTCGCGGCCGGCACGCCTTTCCGGTCCGGCGGTCAGTGTTCACACATGGGTGAGTTCTCCGTCCGAACGTCCGCGTTCACGCACGGCGAGGCGATACAGACGAAGTTCACCTGCGAGGGCGACGACGTCTCCCCGTCGCTCACCGTCGGGGACGTTCCCGACGGCGCCGAGTCGCTGGCGGTGGTCGTCGACGACCCTGACGCGCCGACCGCCACGTTCACGCACTGGTTGCTCTGGAACCTCCCGCCGGACACCGTCGAGATTCACGAGGACGTCCCCCAGACGGAGACGGTGGGGACGCTCGACGGGGTGGTGCAGGGGACGAACGACTTCGGCGAACTCGGCTACCGCGGCCCCTGCCCGCCGGAGGGCGACGGTCCCCACGAGTACCGGTTCACGGCCGTCGCGCTCGATACGACGCTCGACCTCGACCCGGGAGCGAAGCGCCGGGACCTCGACGACGCGATGGAGGGTGCGGAGATAGCCAGCGCCCGGTTCACCGGTACGTTCGAGCGCTGACGCCCGGACGCCGTTTCGGACCGCCGGTCGCGACGACCACCCTCCGCAATCGATTTACCCGGTCCGCGCCAATCCGGGCGCATGACGCTGGCGGACAGGGAGTGGCGGCTGATTCGCGAGGAGTCGTGGGACGGGCCGCTGAACATGGCGCTCGACGAGATAGCGGCCGAGACGGCGGCCGACGGCGGCCCGCGCACGCTCCGCGTGTACCGCTGGGAACCGAGCACGCTCTCGCTGGGCTACCGGCAGGACCCCGAGACGGTGGACTGGGAGTTCTGCGAGCGCGAGGGCGTCACCGTCACGCGCCGACCGACCGGCGGCGGCGGCATCTACCACGACCACTTCGGCGACATCTCCTACACCATCGTCGCGCCGGCGGAGGAGCTTCCGGGCGACCTGATGGACACCTACGAACTGCTCTGTGACCCCGTCTTCGACGCGTTCGAGCGGATGGGCGTCGACGCCCGGTTCACCGAGGAAGAACTGCCGGCCCTCCACCAGCCGGCGTGTTACCTTCGGAAACTCCATCCCGCTCACGACGTGGTCGCCGGCGGGAAGAAGATCAGCGGTAACGCCCAGTACCGCCGGAAGGACGCCGTCATCCAGCACGGGTCGCTGAAGTTCGCGCTCGACGCCGACCGCCACCTCGGCGTCTTCGCCGACCCCCCGACCGCGCCCGAGGAGTTCCGCGAGCGCGTCACCACGATTCGAGAGGAGTCCGGCGTCGACCGCGAGGAGGCCGTCGATGCCGTCGAGAGCGCCCTGCTCGACTGGGCCGACGCCGACGAGGGGGCGTGGACCGACGAGGAACTGGAGCGGGCCCGCGAACACGCCGACGCGAAGTTCGGAAGCGAGACCTGGAACCGACGCCGCGAGGACCCCACCGCCTGAAGCCATGCACGGCGACTCGGTCGACCTCGTCAGGATTCGCGCCGCCGTGTTCATCCCGGACGCGTGGATATCGCGGTCGCAGTCGGACGACGGCGGACCGACGGTCGAGTACCGGGGCGACGACCGAGAGTTCACCCCGCACGCGGTCGACGCCGGCCGCTCGCGTGTCGAACAGTCGGCGGTCGTCGACTTCGAACGCGAGGACCTGCTCGCGACCGCCGACACCGGTCGGTCGGTGGAGCGCGTCACGCGACCCGACGGGAGCGAGGAGACGCGGACGGGGAGGGCCGACGCCGACGGCGTCTTCTGCACGGACCCCGCGTGGCGCGAGGACGGCGTCGCCTTCGAGATGCACGCCAGCGCGAGCAACCCGCTGGTCGCCCACCCCGACCCCGTCGACTACGCGGTCGCGGTGACGGTCGGTCGCGACGGGACGGTCGAGGTGACGGGCCGCCACGACGGCTTTCCCTGCTTCGAGTGGTACGCGCAGGTCGGCTTCGGCGAGTTCCGGACGGTGTACCGCCACGACCACCGCGAGGCCAGCGAGACGAACGCGGCCCTCGCGGGGCCGATGGACTACGAGTTCGAGCGCACGCTCCGCCCGGAGTGAGCGCCGACGGCGTCGAACGCGCCGGCGCTGGCGTCGCGTCTCGTCCTCGGCTTCGAGCGTCGGGTCGAGCGAGCGGTCGCCGACCGCCGACCCGGCCGAACCGACCGCGGCTCTCGTGTAATCCCGATCATCCGATAGCTCGACCGCCGACCGCGTGCGGTTCGAAGTACCTTTGAATGCCGAATTAGTAGACAGCGCACATGAGAGTTGGAGCACACGTTTCCATCGCGGGCGGCGTCGACAACGCCGTCGAACGGCAGCGCGAGGTCGGCGGCAACTGCGGCCAGATATTCACGCACTCCCCGCAGGTGTGGCAGGACCCCGGTATCGGCGACGAGGAGGCGGCGGCGTTCCGCGACGGCACCGCCGCGACGCTCGACGGTCCGTGGGTCATCCACTCGTCGTACCTCGTCAACCTCTGTACGCCCAAAGACGACCTCCGCGAGAAGTCCATCGACAGCATGCGGAAGGAGGTCGACGCCGCGGACCAGCTCGGCATCGAGTACGTCAACGTCCACCTCGGCGCGCACACCGGTGCGGGCGTCGACGGCGGCCTGGACAACGCCGCGAGCGCGCTCGACGAACTCGACGTCCCCGAGGGCGTGACCGTCCTCGTCGAGAGCGACGCCGGCAGCGGGACGAAACTCGGCGGCGACTTCGAACACCTCGCGGAAGTGCTCGACCGCTCGGACCAGGACCTCGACGTCTGTCTCGACACCGCCCACGCGTTCGCCGCCGGCTACGACCTCTCCAGCGAGGAGGCGGTGGCGGAGACCGTCGCCGAGTTCGACGACGTCGTCGGGCTGGAACGTCTGAAGTGCGTCCACCTCAACGACTCCAAACACGCGTGCGGCACGAACAAGGACGAACACGCTCACGTCGGCGAGGGCCTCATCGGCGAGGAGGGGATGCGGGCGTTCCTCAACCATCCCGACCTCGAAGACGTTCCGCTCGTGCTCGAGACGCCCAACGAGGACGGCAAGGGCTTCGCGTGGAACATCGAGCGCGTGAAGGAACTGCGCGGCGCCTAGTCGTCGCCGAACGGTCGGCTCTTCTCCGGCGCGGACTCGCTCACCCGAACGCGAAACTGAGCAGCCACATCGCGCCCATCCCGGCGACCAGCGTCGCCAGGATGTCCTCTGTTCGCCACGCGACCACCGCCGCCAGCGCACCGGCGAACAGTCGCGCGCCGTCCAGCGACAGCGACCCCGCGCCGTCGGCGGAGACGAACTGCGGAACGACGAGTGCCGAGAGCACGGCCGCGGGCACGAAGCGAAGCGCTCGCTCGACGTGCTCGGGGACGTCGTCGAACCGCCCGAACAGGGCGATAAAGGACAGTCGAATCGCGTACGTCCCGACGCCGGCGGCGAGGATGAGGAGCCACAGCGTCCCCGAACCGAACTCGGTTCCCGACACTCACCCCACCTCCTCCGCCAGCAGACCGGCGACGATACCGGCGACGGCGGCGACCACGAGGCCGAGGTCGAACGGAAGCCCGCCGGCGGCGACGGCGACGCCGCCGCCGACGAGGGCCGCGACCACCGTCGGACGGTCGGTGACGGACGGCACCAGCACCGCGAGGAAGACGAGCGGGACGGCGAAGTCGAGATGCCACCCCGTCGGGACGTTCGCACCGAGCAGAATCCCCGCGACGGTGGCGATCTGCCACGACACCCACAGCGGCGACGCGACGCCGAGGTAGTACCACCGACGGCTCGTCGTCTCGTCGCGTTCGAACTTCATCACCGAGACGGCGTAGGCCTGGTCGGTCAGCAGGTAGGAGAGTACCGCCTTCCACCGGGCCGGCTGTCGCTCGAAGTACGGAGCGATGGACGCGCTGTACATCATCATCCGGAGGTTGACGACGAGAACGGTCAGCACGACCACCCCGACCGGTGCGCTCTCGCCGATGAGTTCTGCGGCGGCGAGCTGTGACGCTCCGGCGAAGATGACGACCGACATGGCGAGCGCCTGTATCGCGGGGACGCCGGCGTTCACGGCGGCGACGCCCGCGACCATTCCGAACGGAACGACGCCCAGAACGATGGGAAGCGAGACGCGAGCCCCGGAGAGAAAGTCCGCTCGTGGAGACGACACTGCCTGACGGTAGGTCGTCAGGCGAACATCAGCCTTGGCATCGCGGTCGCCGGCGGTGACGAATCGCCCCGCTTTTGCCGCGCCTCCCCGAAGGGCGACCGAGGCATCAATCGTGCGACGGTTCTCCGCCGACTACCTGCGCCGGACCCGCGAGGGGCTCTGGGAGTCCCGCGAGGCGCTCGCGGACCTGGACCTCCCCGACCGCGAGCGAGTGCTCGACGTGGGGTGCGGCACGGGCGAGTTGACGCGCGTCCTCGCGGAGGAGATCGCGGAAGACGGGGACGGTACGCGTGAAGTGGTCGGCGTCGACGCGGACCCCGACCTGCTCGCCGTGGCGCGCGAGCGCCGCGGTCCCCACCAGTCGTTCCTCGCGGGCGACGCCCACCGCCTGCCGTTCCCGGACGACAGCTTCGACCTCGTGGTCTGTCAGGCCCTGCTCGTCAACCTGCCCGACCCCGAGCGCGCCGTCCGGGAGTTCGCCCGCGTCGCGAGCGACGGCGTGGCCGCGGTCGAACCGGACAACGCCGCGGTGTCGGTCGATTCGACCGTCGAACGCGAGGGGGACCTCGCCCGGCGCGCCCGCGCCGCGTTCGTCGCGGGTGCCGACACGGACGTCGCGCTCGGCGGCGAGGGCACCCGCGAGGCGTTCCGCGACGCCGGCCTCCGCGACGTGACGACGCGCGAGCACTACCACGAGAAGACCGTCGAACCGCCGTACGAGGAACGCGACCTGGCGGCCGCGAAGCGGAAAGCCAGCGGTGCGGCGCTCGCCGAGCGCCGCGAGACGCTCGTCGGCCCGCTCGACGCCGAGGAGTACGAGGACCTGCGAACGGCGTGGCGCGAGATGGGTCGCGACGTGGTCGAGCAGATGGGCGACCGCACCTACCGGCGCGCCGAGGTGGTTCCCTTCTACGTGACCGTCGGGCGAGTCGACGGGGAACCGTCCGGCTGACGGCGAGCGGGGGACGGTCCGAGGGGAAGACCCTTCCCGGAGAACGCCGTATTCGTTCCGGAGATGGCGTCGAACGGGGGGACGGAACCTGTAGCGACGGTCGGACGGACCGGTGCGGACGAGTGGCGCAATCGCTTCGCGGCGGGAGTGGTCGTCGCGGGCGTCGGGTTGCTCGTCGTGGGACTGCCGGCCCTGCTCGGGGTGGTCACGCTCTGGCTCGCCGTCGCGCTCGTGGTGGTCGGGGTCGTGCTCGCCCAGCACGCCGTGGCCGAGACCGACCGCGACGCGACGCTCCGGGACCTGCTGCTCGCGACGGTCTACGCCGCCGCCGGACTCGGTCTGCTGGTCGTCCCCGTTGAGTCGACGGCCGTCCCGATGCTACTGTCGGTCGTACTCGTCGCGTTCGGCGTCCACCGCCTCGTCGCCGCCGCGCGGGCGTCCGACCGCGGCGACCGCCGGTACCTGGCGGCAACGGGCGCGATACAGCTGTTCGTCGCGGGGCTGCTGGCGGCGCAGTGGCCGGGCGGGACGCGGATTCTCTGGTCCTTCTTCGGTCTCGGTCTCGTCGTCGGCGGGTCGTCGCTGGCGCTCGCCGCTGTCCGGGACCGGGACGGTCACTGGCGCTCGTTGCCGGGCGAGTAGCCGAGCGCACGGCGAACGGACGACCCGAGAGCACGACGGCGACGGACGGGCCCAGCGCGGGGGAGCGTACGTTCTGACACTCCGACCGGTCGGGATGTTTCCATTCGCGGACGAACAGTGTCACGCTGGGGGGACGCTGGCAGCCGTCCGGCCGTAGATGGGTCGGACGACGTCGGTCGCTCCCGTCCGGGAAACTGCCAGCTCCGAGTCACGACGAGGGGTTTAACAGCCTCATAATAAAATCAATCCGTTGCTTCCGTGGTCGCATGTCGAGTCCCCTCGACGGAACGAGACGCAAATTTCTGACACTGACCGCCGCCCTCAGTACCGGGAGCCTCCCCGGAAACGCCCTCGCCGCCCCCGGCGAATCCGGTCCGGCCGACCGCCGGACGGGTTCGGCCGACGCCGCCGACGCGTCCCTCACTCCGGCCGCCCCCGCAGACTGGACGAGCTACCAGCACGACGCCGGCAACACCGGGGCAACTGCCGCCCCCGGCCCGGGCGACGACGCGTGGGTCGACTGGAGCGAGCAGGTGAGCGATCGTCGCCTGTTCGCACCCGCGGTCGCCGACGGCACCGCCTACGTCGCCGACGTCGGCGAGACGTTGACGGCGTTCGACCTCGACGACCGCGAGACGCGCTGGACCGTCGACCTCGACGGCGTCGAGTACGCGCCCGCGGTCGCCGACGGCGTCGTCTACGCCTGCGGTTCGACCCTGCGAGCGCTCGACGCCGCCACCGGCGAGGAGCGCTGGCGGGCCGAACTGGACGCCGTCGATACGTCGTCGCCGACGGTCGCCGACGGCACGGTCTACGTTACGACGAGCGACGCGAACGGACAGGCCGTCTGCCGAGCGTTCGACGCCGCCGCGGGCGAGGAGTTCTGGCACCTCCGTCTCCCGAGCGGCAAGGACGCTCCCGCCCCGAACAGCGAGAACGTCCCGCCGGCCGTCGCCGACGGCGTCGCGTACTTCGTCGACCAGGAGACGGTGTACGCCGTCGACGCCGGGACCGGCGACCCCGCGTGGCAGGTCAGCCTCGACGGCATCGTCGACCACGCGCCGACCGTCGCCGACGGGACGGTGTACGTCTGCGACGACCGGGTGTCCGCGCTCGACGCCGACGACGGCGCGGTCGAGTGGACGGCGGAACCCGCACCGCCCGAGGACGTCCGGCTCTCCCAATCGCCGGCCGTCGCCGGGGAGACGGTCGTCGTCGCCGACGGCCGCGAGAGCCGCGCCTGGGCGCTCGACGCCAAGGACGGAGCGGTCCGCTGGGAGTACGCGGCCGGCCAGTCGCTGAGTTCGCCCGCAATCGCCGACGACACCGTCTACTTCGCGGGTGACGAGCGCGCCGTCGCGGTCGACCTCACCGGCGAGGAACGCTGGTCGGTGCCGACCCGCGACCTCGGGAACGCCTGGCTCGCGCCCGCGGTCGCCGACGGCACCGTCTACCTCGGGGACAGCGAGGGGTTCCTCTATGCACTCGCCGAGTCCGACGACCTGCGGTGGCGCTCGGACTCCATCGGGGCGCTCGCTACTGGGAACGGTCGCGTCTACGTCGGTGGCGACGACCTCACCGCACTCGCGGGCGGCAGCGGCGGCGCTCACTGGACGGCCCGGACGGGCGACCTCGCGGCACCGCCGGTGGCCGCCGCCGGGAACGTCTACGTCGCCACCGGCGTCGAACTCATCGCGTTCGCCGCCGACGGTCGCACGCAGTGGCAGACCCAGCTCCAGTCGCAAGCGGTCGCCGGCCCCGTCGTCGCCGACGGCACGCTCTACGTCGCGACGGGCGAGGAGCGCGTCGTCGTCCGGGCGTTCGACGCCGACGCCGGAACCCACCGGTGGACCTACGCCGGCGACTGCGAAACCATCAGTTCGGTCGCAGACATCGCGGTCGGCAACGGCCAGATCTACGCGGTCTGTGACGGACAGGTCGTCGCACTCGACGCCGACGCCGGCGAAGAGCGCTGGACGGCGGGCGACGGCGTCCGGGCGATCGCCGTCGGTAGCTCCGTCTACGCTGGCACCGACGCGAACGAAGTCGTCGCGCACGCGCCCGACGGTTCCGAGCGCTGGCGGGCGTCACTCGACCGCGGTGAAGCCGTCGAACGCCTCGCGGCGAGCGCCGTCCCCGGCAGGCGCATAGCCGGAAACGGTACCCGCGGCGCTTCCAACGCCGCAAAGCGTCCGGACGACGTGTACGCGGTGACGACCGACGGTGTCGACGACGGGGGCAGTCGGGAGTGGCTGGTCGCGCTCGACCGCGACGGCGTCCGGTGGACGTTCCACCCCGCGTTCACGCCCTTCGGTGCGCTGACCGCCCCCGTCGTCGGGAACGGGACGGTCGTCGTCGGTGCGTCCGACCACAGGGTGTACGCCCTCGACACCCGCGACGGGAGCGAGCGCCGGCGGTTCGAGACCGGCGGACCGGTCGAGCACGTCACCGTCGGCAATCGAATCTACGCCGCGAGCGACGCGACGTACGCGTTCCGGTGGCTGACGGGCGAGTAGGAACGCGCGACAGGGCAGAACCGCGGTTCGGCCCGAGATCCGTCGCTTCCCGATCGCTGCCCCGTTCTGCTGCGCCCAGCCGACGGAGCTGGGTCGTCAACCCGACCGGGTACCGGCCGGCTTCGCCGGCGAAACGTGGTGAGGACGTCGACCCTGACGTGATGGCCACAACGTCCTTACGTAACTTCGACAAACCGTCCGCTATGTCGGTCGTATCTCACGTTCCTCTCGTCCAGGCCGAGGGACAGATTCCCACTTCGGTGTCGGAACTACTGAACCAGTACGGCGGCATCGTCGGTCAGGTGATAGCTTTCGTCCTCGGGTTCGTCGTCGTCTACTTGCTCGGACGGGTGATTCTCGTCCCGTTCGTCCGCCGCGTACTCGACCGGCGCGGCTTCGACCCGACGGTCGCCAGCCTCGGCGAGAACGTCGCGGGAATCGCCGTCGTCCTGCTCGCCATCGCCGTCGCGTTCACCGTCGCCGGATTCGGAAGCGTCATCGCCGCGTTCTCCGTGTTCGCCGGTGCCGTCGCGCTGGCGGTCGGATTCGCCATGCAGGACCTGCTCGCCAACTTCGTCGCCGGCGTGTTCATCCTCAAGGACCGGCCGTTTGAGATCGGCGACTGGATCGAGTGGCCCGACGGGGAGGGTCGGGTCGAGGAGATCGATCTCCGGGTGACCCGCGTCAGGACCTTCGACAACGAACAGATCACCGTCCCGAACGGCGACCTCGCGAACAACGCCGTCACGAACCCGGTCGCGTACGACAAACTCCGGAACAAGTTCGTCTTCGGCATCGGTTACGAGGACGACATCGACCACGCCAAAGAGATAATCCTCGACGAGGCCTCGAAGGTGGAGGGAATTCTGAACGACCCCGGAACCAGCGTTCGAGTGACCGAACTCGCCGACTCCTACGTCGGCCTCCAGGCGCGGTTCTGGATCGAGAACCCGAATCGGGGTGACTTCGTCGGCGTCACGTCCGAACTCGTCCAGTCGGTCAAGGAGCGCTGCGACGCCGAAGGCATCGATATGCCGTACCCCTACCGCCAGCTCACGGGCGGCGTCGACATCGAAAGTGACTTCGAAACCCACCAACCGGAAGCGTCTACCGACGACTGACGACCCGGCGACAGCGGTCGCTACTCGACCCCCTTTCGACATCCAGCGCGTTTATCCGCCCCGAAGCCCAACTGGACGACCAGAGACCATGGAGCGAAGCGCGGCCATCGAGCGCGTCGAGGACATCGTCGAGACCGTCGAGAACGACACGATGCCGGTTCCGGTCCGCGAGCTCTGGGTGTACGGCGACGTGGCGCTCGGTCTCGACCCCGTCGACCGCCTTGACGTGTACGTCACGAAGGACATCCTGCTCCGCGGTGACGCCGACCGCGAGGAGGAGTTCCGCAAGTCCCACGGCGTGAAAGGCGTCGGCAAGACGGTCCGCGCCGAGTGGGCCGACGAACATCCCGACCTGCTCCGGGCGAACGACAGTGGACACGCCGCGCCGGAGAAATGTCTCGCCGCTCATCTCCTCTCGGAGGACGAACCGGTCCACCTCGAAGTTTGCAACTCCAGCTTCGAGGACAACGTCACCCAGCGATTGAAGGGAGCGATAGCGAGGGACGCCTACGAGCAGATTCTCGACCCGCGCGGCGTCTGCCTCTGGGTCGAAGGCCAGCGCAGCGAGGAGGCTATGCGGAAGCTCCGCGAGAGCGAACTCCCCTTCCCGACGCTGCCCGACGCGCTGGAGATGCTCGGAATGGACGAGGACCGGACCGACGAAGCGGCCGACGCAGTCGAATCCTACCGCAAGCGCCAGGAAGGGACGACGGTGCGGGGCGACGTCGTGTAGTCCGGGCCTCCGCGGGAAACGAACAGGCGGTGCGTTCCGGTTCCGCCCGAGGGTGCGCCGCACGACCGCTCCGGCCACTCGCGCGGCGATTCTCAGGTCACGCCGGCTCTGGCCGCGGCCTCGTATTTAAAATCTCGTCCGCTCGTAGCGACGGGGTTGCCTCGCTCCTCGATACTCCGGCAGAGTAACGAGCGTTTCCGAAGCGTGCGCCCGCCGACGCTCTCCCTGTAATTCGTGCTCGCGAGCTGCGCTGTACGCCGAAACGCCGATTTTGTCGGAGAGGGACAGGAACCGACGGGGCGGCGTCCGATCGGACGACCGTTCGTACCGATCTTCCGGTTTGCTATAGCGCTCTATCGTTTACACCGACCCGAAACGGTGAAACGCCCGGCGACGCAACCGAGGAACGATGGACTGCGACAAGTGCGGTCGGGAGGCGGTCATGCACGCGGCCTACTCGGGGCTGCATCTCTGCGAGGAGCATTTCTGTCGGTCCGTCGACAAGCGCGTCCGGCGGCGCGTCCGGGAGGACGACCTCCTATCCTCGTCTGCGACGCCCGAGAACCCCGAGACGTGGCTGGTCGGCCTCTCCGGCGGCAAGGACAGCGTCGTGCTCACGAAGATCCTCCACGAGACGTTCCGGGAGGACCCCCGGGTCGAGATCGTGGCGCTGACGATCCACGAGGGTATCGAGGGCTACCGCGACGAGAGCCTGGACGCCTGCGAGGAACTCGCGGCCGACCTCGACCTCCCTCACGAGGTGGTCACCTACGAGGATGAGTTCGACCTCCGGATGGACGACGTCGTCGACAAGGACCCCGAGAACATGGCCGCCTGCGCGTACTGCGGCGTGTTCCGTCGCGACCTGCTGTCGAAGTACGCCGAAGAGCTGGACGCGGACAAGCTCCTCACCGGGCACAATCTCGACGACGAGGCCGAGACGGCGCTGATGAACTTCCTGGAGGGCGACGTTGCCCAGGTCGCCAAGCATTTCGACGCGAGCCTGGCTCCCTTCGACGAGCGCAGCGACCAGGACGACTTCGTCCCGCGCGCGAAGCCGCTGCGGGACGTTCCGGAGAAGGAGGTCGCCCTCTACGCGCAACTGGAGGACCTCCCGGCGCACATCACGGAGTGTCCCCACTCGAGCGAGGCCTACCGCGCCGAGATCCAGGACCTCATGCTCTCGCTGGAGGAGAACCACCCCGGTACGCGCCACTCGATAATGGCCGGCTACGAGGAACTCGCCGCGCTCGCCGCCGAGGAGTTCGGTGCCGGCGAGGGCGACCGGGAACTCGGGGAGTGCGAGCGCTGTGGCGCGTCGACGACGCGCGAGTTGTGTCGGAAGTGTTCCCTCGTCGAGGCCGTCCACGCCGTTTGAACGGCGGGCGACGACGTTCGCGGATGCCGCGTTCGGTCGAACGTAGTCAGTCGCCACGAAGCGCCGCGCGACGAGGTAGCTGAAGATGTGGTGGCTGGGAGAGAAGCGTGTCGAAGGCAGTGACGAACGACTATCGGATGACGTCGAGGCCGTTGTTCTGCTCTTCGACCTCGTCGCGGCCGCCGTCGCTCTGCGTACCGAACGACGAGGCGTTGTCGGCGGGTACGTTCTGGCTGGCGTCGAACGACTGGTCGTCGATGTCGTGCATCTGCTGGCGCGACTTGTCCGCCTGCTTCTGGGTCGACGGACCGAGCACCTGGGCGCTCTGGACGCCGGTCATGATGGCCATCACGCGCACCTTGTTCTTGTAGTTCTCCTGGATGCGTGCGCCCCAGATGACGTTCGCGCTGGCCTCCAGTCGCTCCGTGATGTTGGCCGCGATACCCTCGGCCTCCTTGAGCGTGAGGTCCGGGCCGCCCGTGATGTGAACGAGGCCGCCGGACGCACCGCGGTAGTCCACGTCGAGCAGCGGGTGGTTCATCGCGTCGCGAACGACCTCCTCGGTCTTGTTCTTGTCCTGGGTCTCGCCGACGAGCATCACCGCGACGCCACCCTGGTTCATGATGGACGTCATGTCGGCGTAGTCCAGGTTGATGAGGCTGGGCTGGGTGATGGTCTCGGAGATGCCTTTCACCGTCTCGGCGATGATCTGGTCCATCACCGAGAACGCCTTGCCGATGGGCAGGTTCGGGACGTAGTCGAGCAACCGGTTGTTGTCGAGCACGATGATGGAGTCGGCCTCGTTGCGAAGCTTCTCCAGGCCCTCTTCGGCCTTCACCGTGCGCGCGCGCTCGACGTTGAACGGCGTCGAGACCATCCCGACGACGATAGCGCCCTGTTCTTTGGCGATCTTCGAGACGACCGGCGCAGCGCCGGTGCCCGTGCCGCCGCCCATGCCTGCGGTCACGAAGACGAGGTCGGCGTCGCCGAGCACTTCCTTGATGGTCCCCTGGGCCATCTCGGTCGCGCGCTCGCCCATCTCGGGGTCGCCGCCCGCCCCGAGTCCCTGCGTCAGCGACTTGCCGACGAGTATCTTCGTGTCGGCTTCGATCATCTTCAGGTGTTGCTTGTCGGTGTTGATGGCGACCGTGTCGGCTCCGTCGACGCCGATGTTGTACAGGCGGTTGATGGTGTTGTTGCCTGCACCGCCGCAGCCGACGATGACGATGCGCGGGTCGCCGAAGTCGTCGGCGGCCGTCGCGTCCATGTCGCGCTGCTCTGCTTCGGCGTTGTCGAGAGCGTCCTGGACGATGTCCTGCATCGTTTACACCTTCGCCCAAGTGCGCTTGCGGTTCGTGGTCTCCGTGCTCGTATCGTCCTGCTCTTTGAGCATGTCTCGCACGGCTGCCCGTATCGCCTCGCTGCGATTCGGGAACTCTCCGGTTTCGACCATCTGTTCGACTTCCTCGATCTGCTGTTTCGGAATGCGAAGTGTCACGCGCTCCATAGCTGTATTCCCCTTGTCGGTAAGACGATGCGCGGCATCGCGCTTCGCTCGTCTTACGCCGCGTTACCGTTCGAGGCTGCCGTTTTTCTTGGCCTGTCCGCACGGCGTAAGACGACCGTCTTACGTAGCATTACCCACATAGCCATTACTTATATAATTAACGGCGACCGTAAAACGAGATGTTTTACGGCGTGTCGAGAACGTCGGCGGAGGGCGTTCTGCGCCCGCAGCCCGGGCAGAACGCCCAGTCGGACCGCAGCTCGTCGCCGCAGTCACAGAAGATGCGATGGACGGCTTTCTCCCCGCAGTTCGGACAGTAGACGTGGCCGGCGTCGAGCGACTCGCCGCACTGCGTGCAACTCTCGGATTCCTGAGACGTGTCGGCGGTCGTCTGACGGTCTTCTTCCGGGCGTACGGCACGTTCCTCGTCGGTCGCACCCGAGCGGTCCGCCGTTCGCTCGTGCGCGCTGGTCTCGCCCGACCCTTCGACGGTCACGTTGACGTTGATGTCGCGCGCGCTCTCGGGTTCGCGGGGCGCTCGCCGCGAGAGTCGCTCGTCGAGGAGTTCGTCCACGCGCTCGGCGACGACGGCGTCGATGCTGCCGTCGTCGCTGCCGCCGTCGTCTCGGTTCCCGGCGGCGTCCAGATACTGGCGGAGCGCCTCCCGCATCGCCTCGCTCTTGGAAGCGTCGAGCGCCTCGAGACGCTCGACCAGGTCGTCGTCGGCGCGGAAGGTTATCTTGCTCATGTCGGCCACCTGAATTGGTTGGGTGCCGATACAACTGGACGCAGGCTATTTGAATCTTTTCGTCTCTCCTCTTCGGCCCGCCGAATAATAATTCTTAAGTCCGGCAGGGCGCTTAGCTGTAGATACGTGCCCGCCCTTAGCTCAGACTGGTAGAGCAGTCGACTGTAGATCGACTTGTCCCCCGTTCAAATCGGGGAGGGCGGACTTGTTCTACAACTCCGACCGATGCGATTCGAGCTCGTGAGTCGCGCGCAGTGAAACGAGCACGTCTCACAGTGTTCAAATCGGGAGGGCGGATTTTCTTCGACCTGTACCGCGAACAGGGCGCGTTCCTCGGCCGTTTACGCGTCCGTCTCGGCCGTCGCCGACCGTTCCGTCTGCTTCGTCGTGAACCGCCACGCCGGCCGAACTCGTCGGCTCGTTCCGGCGTGCGGTCGCTCACGGTTCGCGAGACGCCCCGCCCTCGTAGATGTACGATTCTTCAGCATTGTATCCGCAAACGACCGCCTCGGCGTCTGTAAACGCTCTTATGGCGAGGGAAGAATCATAACGTAATCGACGGGAGACGATGTAATACGGGCGTCCTCACCGCCGGAGCTAGCGTGTCGGCAGCGGTCACCACCGAGAGGCGCGGCCGAAGCGGCTCGTCGACGTGCGAGCGTTCAGACCGGGAATCGGTGCGTGTGTTCGGTGCGCACCGCATCGGGCGGGACGGTCTCGCCGTCCACCTCGACCGGTCGACCGTTCGACAGCTTCCCGAACGCCGGCCCCTCGGGGATACCCAGGCTGCGGGCCTTCTCGGGGTCGAACGCCGTCTCGCGGGCGACGACGGCGTCGGCCGTGCGCTCGACCTCGTCGTACCGTTCCGCGACGAGGTCGGCGAGGGCGTCGACGATGCGGTCGTAGTCCGCGTCGTCCCCGACCGCCGCGCGTCCGGCGGCGCGCGTGCCGCCCTCCTCGGTCTCGTAGGCCAGCGCGTGGCGCGCGACCGCGTCCCGGGCGCGTGCGAGGTCCACGCCGGACGCGTCGGCGAGCAGTTCGGTCGGCAGGGAGACGACCTCGAACTCCGACGCCTGGTCCGCGAGGTCGCCGAACCGGAGGCCGTCGTCGACCGTCGAGACGGCGTCCTCCAGGGTCCGGGCGAGCGCGAGCGGGACGCCCGCGGTCTCCCGGGTCCACGTCTCGCTGACGACGCGGTAGCCGAGGTCCTCGATCACGCGCTCGACGTCGGGGTGGTCGCCCTCGACGAGAGCGTAGTCGGCCCGGCTCTGCTCGAACGCCTGCCGGAGCGTGTCGCGTCGCTTCGCTGGGTCGCCGAGCGCTTCCAGACACCAGTCGGCCGCGACGTGTCCCACGGCCCAGTCCGTCTCGCGGACGATGCGCTCGAATCGCGGGACGTAGTGGCCGCCGCCGAAGCCGACGAGCTGGCGCTCGCGGTGGGCGGCGACCCCGCGGAGGTCGAGGACGGCCCGGGCGACCGCACGCGCCCCGTCCGGGTCGTCCCACTGCTCGTCGCCGCTGCCGAGTTCGACGAACATCGACGGGACGCCGACCCTGCTCGGACCGTGGTGCGTACACTCCATGCCGACCTCGTAGGCGTCGGGCGCGTGCTCGTCGAAGGCCGCGAGCAGGTGCGCGTGGGCGTTCGGGCAGGTCCGTGCGAGGTCGCCTTCGGTGCCGCCGTACTCGGCGTGTCCGAAGTTGCCCGTGAAGTGCGCCGTCAGGAGCGGGCCGGTGTCGCCGGAGTGGCGCGAGGCGAAGACGAGCAGGTCGGGGTCCGCGAACGCCGCCGCGGCGTCCTCGACGTCGAGGTGGAGCGCGTCGAACTCCCTGAGTTCGAACCCCTCGGTCCGGTAGTAGCGCCCGCCCCCCTCGGCGTCGGGCCGGGTATCGTCTTCGTGCTCGGTCCAGTCCGCGAGGTCCAGGAGGTGCTCGCCGATGTGCTCGGAGGCGCGGTCGGCGCGGCTGACGACGACGGCTATCACGGTCCGAACTGGGTCGCCGGTTCGAAAAAGGGCGTCGAATCGGGGGCACCGGTCGGCCGCGGTACACATTTCAACGCGGGGCACCAACGTCTGTGTATGCGCGACGCCGAGACGACGCGCGAGCGAATCGCCGCCTTCCTCCGAGACGAAGCCGCCTCGCCCAGCGCGCTCGCCGCCGAGTTCGACATCACCGCCGGTGCGGCGCTCCGGCACGTCCGCCACGTCGCCCGCTCCGTCGACGGCGACGAACAACTGCTGGTCGCGCCGCCGGAGTGTCGCGACTGCGGGTTCGACGCCTTCGACGACCCGGCGAACCGCCCCTCGCGCTGCCCCGAGTGCAAGAGCGAGGCCGTCGACGAACCCGAGTTCAAGGTAGCGCCGGCGTGACGACCCGTCGACGGAGACGGGTGGGTCACTCGAACCCGAGCGAACGGTTCGAGGAGAGGTCGTACTCGACGTTCGACCCCTGCTGGACGAACTCGTACCGGTCGTCAGCGAGGTACACCGCGCCGTCCTCGACGGTCACCTCGACCTCGTCGAGCACCGCATCCTCGCAGGGGCCGTAGGTGCAACGGCCGGTGTCGGCCTCGAACAGCGCGCCGTGTTTCCCGCAGACGAGTTCGCCGTTGCGCATCGTCGCGCCGTCGCCCTTGTCGAGGCGAACGTCCGTCCAGTGCTGGCAGTAGTTCTTCCACGCCCGAACCTCGCCGTCGTCCCGCACGAGGAGGGCCTCCTCCTCGTCGAAGCCCTCCCGAACCGTGAAAAGCAGGGTCGTGTCGGCCGGCACCTCGTCGACGGCTGCGATTCGACTGTCCTCGTCCATCGCCACGGGCTAGCCACGGGAGCGGTTTGAGCCTTTGCAAAGCCGCGCGACCCACCGGTCGGGACCCCCGCAGGGAGCGTCGGGGCGTCACCGGCGACCTTCGACGCTCGTTCACCAGCAACTTTTAGCTCCCGCGCTTCCAACTCGCGGTCGAACGGGCGACTACGTCACTGATTTCGGATGATACTCGTCATCGACAACTACGACTCGTTCGCCTACAACCTCGTCCAGTACGTCGGCGAGTTCGCCGACGAGGTGGTCGTCCGGCGCAACGACGCCGTCTCGGTGCCGGAGATTCGGGACCTCGACCCGGACGGCGTCGTCGTCTCGCCGGGTCCCGGAACGCCCGCGGACGCCGGCGTCTCGGTTTCGGTCTTCGCCGAGACGACGTATCCCGCTCTCGGGGTCTGTCTCGGCCACCAGGCGCTCTGTGCGGCCCACGGCGCGGCCGTCCGACACGCCCCCGAGGTGGTCCACGGCAAGCCCTCGGCGGTCTCCCACGACGGCCGGGGCGTCTTCGCCGGCCTCCCCGAGGAGTTCGCGGTCGGGCGGTACCACTCGCTGTCGGTCGAGCGCGACGACCTCCCGACGGAACTGGTCGAGACGGCCCGCACCGCCGACGAGCGCCGCGTCCTCATGGGCGTGCGCCACGCGGAGAAGCCGCAGGTCGGCGTGCAGTTCCACCCCGAGAGCATCCTCACCGACGCAGGCAAGCGACTCGTACGGAACTTCTGCGAACTGGCCGACGACGCCGGAGGACCATGTACTTCCACGTGAACGGCGACCTCGTCCCGGCGGCGGAGGCGACCGTCTCCGTCCGCGACCGTGGATTCATGTACGGCGACGCGGCGTTCGAGACGCTGCGCGCGTACGGCGGCGACCCCTTCGAGTGGGCCGCCCACGCCGACCGCCTCCGGTCGACCTGCGACGCGCTCGCGCTCGATCACGGCATCCCCGAGGCCGACCTGCGCGCTCGCGTCGACGAGACGCTGGCCGCGAACGACACGGAGGACGCCTACGTCAAGCTCTCCATCTCCCGGGGCGTCCAGCCCGGGAAGCTCTCGCCGGGCCCCGTCGAGGACCCGACCGTCGTCGTGTACGTCTCCGACCTCCCTCGGGGCGGGGTCGCGGGCGAGTCGGTGTGGGACGCTCCCGCGACCGCCGAAGTGGTCGAGACCCGGCGCGTCCCGGACGCGGCGCTCCCCGCGAGCGCGAAGACGCACAACTACCTGAACGGCATCCTCGCTCGCCTGGACGCCGACGCCGACGAGGCCGTGACGCTCGACGCCCAGGGCGTAATCGCGGAAGGTGCGACGAGCAACCTCTTTTTCGTCCGCGACGGCGTGCTGAAGACGCCGAGCCTCGACGGCCCCGTCCTGCCGGGCATCACGCGCCGGGTCGTCCTCGAACTCGCCGCCGACGCCGGGATTCCGACCGAGACGGGCAGCTACTCGCCGGACGCGGTCCGCGACGCCGACGAGGCGTTCCTGACGAACTCCACCTGGGAGCTGCGTCCGCTCGCGCGCCTCGACGGCGCGGAACTCGGCGCGGGACCGGTGACCGACCGCCTCGCGGGAGCGTTCGACGAACGCGTCGAACGCCGTCACTACTGAGGCGTCGTCTCCCGGAGCGAACGGAACTACTCGACGGAGAACCCGCGGTCGCCCTCGGCGTCCAGCGCGACGTCGACGCTCTCGACGAGCGCGCGGGCCTTGTCCAGGGTCTCCTCGTGCTCGCGTTCGGGCACCGAGTCGTGGACGACGCCGGCCCCGACCCGGAGGTGGTACTCGTCGCCGCAACGCACCAGCGTCCGGATGACGATGTTCAGGGTCGCGCGGTCGTCGAAGCCGAGCACGCCGACGCTACCGGTGTAGGGGCCGCGCCGGGTGGCTTCGAGTTCGTCGATGATGCCCATCGTCCGGGGTTTCGGAGCGCCCGTGACGGTGCCGCCGGGAAAGACGGCGGCGATGGCCTCCGGGACGGACACGTCCGGCCTGCGCCGGGCCCGCACCTCCGAGACGAGGTGCATCACCTCGGAGTAGCGGTCGACGCGCCGGTAGTCCGAGACGGCGACGCTGCCGTACTCCGCGACCTTCCCGAGGTCGTTGCGTTCGAGGTCGACGAGCATCGCGTGCTCGGCGCGCTCCTTCTCGTCGCCGCGCAGGTCCCGCTCCAGTTCGGCGTCCGCTTCCGCGGTTTCACCGCGCGGGCGCGTGCCGGCGATGGGTTCGGTGACCAGTCGGTCGCCGTCGACGTCGAGCAGCAGTTCGGGGCTGGCGCCGACGAGGTCGACGCCCGGGAACTCGAGCAGTGCGGAGTACGGTGCGGGGTTGACCGTGCGCAGCGCGTCGAACGCCGCGACCGGGTGGACGCTCGCGGGCGCTTCGAGGCGCTGGGAGACGTTCGCCTGGAACGTCTCGCCGTCGCGGACGTACTCCCGGACCGCCCGGACGCGGTCGGCGAACGCCGCCTTCCCGCAGTCGCTCTCGAACGCGCCGCGTTCGTCCGTCGGCGGGGCGCCGACGTCGGGGTCGCCGTCGACCGCCGCGCGGGCGAGCGCCAGCGCCCGTTCGCGACCGCGCTCGTACGCGGCGTCGGGGTCGGCGAACTCGTCGAGTCGCGGGCAGGCGGTCACCCGGAGGGTGGTGTCGCCCTGCGTCTCGTGGTCGTCCGCCTCCCACGCGGCGACGCAGTCGTAGAGGCCAAACTGCAGTCGCGGGAGGCCGCGGTCGTCGTCGGCGTCGGGTAGCGACTCGAGTTCCCGCGCGAGGTCGTAGGAGAGCCAGCCGACGAGTCCGCAGGGGTAGGGAACGTCGCAGTCGCCCCGCGCGAGCGTCTGTTCGTCGAGCAGACCGGCGAGCGCCGCGAGGCTCGGACCCGGCGTCGCCCGTTCCGCGTCGTTCCCGGCGTCCGCCGCGGACGCGAGCGACGCCGCGCCCGGACGGGCCTGCAACCGCTGGACCGGCTCGACGCCGAAGTACCCCCAACCCGGTTGGCCGCCGGTCGTGGCGAGATAGACGCCGCCGCGACCGTCTCGCGCACGCCGGTAGGCGCGGAACGGGTCGTCTACGTCGACCCGGACCTCGACGGGGACGCGCGCGTCCGGCGGCGCGGTCCCGGCCGTCTCCCGGAACGCCGTCCGCGACGTGTGAACCGAGGGGTCAGAGCGACTTCGCACGCTCTATCCAGCCTTCGATGCGCTTGGGCGAGAGGTCGGTCTCCTCGGCGATCTCCTCGGGGTCGGCGGCGGCGAGGTCGACCGTGTTCTCGACGCCCGTCCTGCGCAGGCGCTCGGCGTAGGCGGGACCGATGCCCTTCACGTCCTCCAGCGGCCGCTCCTCGACGTCCGGTTCCTCGGCCTCCGGTTCCTCCTGCTCCTCGCTCGGGGTCGGCTCCGGTTCGGTCGCTTCCGTCTGTTCTGGCTGTGCCGCGTCCGTCGTCGGACCGGTCGCCTCCGCGGGTTCTGCCGCGGACTCCGGTTTCTCTGCGTCGGATTCGGCTTCCTCGATGTGTTCGGTCGCTTCTCCCTCGACGGCGACGTCCTCGGTCGAGACGCCGGTGACGGCCGATTCGTCGTCCGATTCCGTCTCGTCGGTCTCCGTCTCGCCGCTCGTCGTCTCCTCGCGTTCCGGTTCGCCGGCGCTCTCCGGCTCCTCGGTCGTCTTGACCGCCCGCTCGGTCGCCGCGTCGGGTTGTTCGCTCGCCTCGCCCGGCTCTCGCTCTATCGTGACGCCGGACTCGTGCGAACTCATCTGCGACCGGTCCTCCTCCTCCAGTCCGAGCAACGATTTCAGCCTGGTGATAAGCCCCATTATGAAACAGTACATAGCCCCTCCACTTAAAGCCGTCTTCGCAGGACGGCGTTCATGCGCTCGACGGGGGCCGACCGCCCCGTCCACAGTTCGAACGCGGCGACCCCCTGGTAGAGGAGCATCCACGCGCCGTCGATGGTCGTCGCCCCGCACTCGGCCGCCTCGCGCAGCAGGCGCGTCTCGACGGGGCGGTAGACGGCGTCCAGCACCGCGAGGTCGCCGTGGAGCGCCTCGGTCGGAACGGGCGAGCGGTCCTCCTCCATCCCGACGCTGGTCGCGTTGACGAGCGCGTCGGCGTCGGCCAGCAGGTCGGCCAGCGCGTCGAGGCCGTCGGCGGTCGCGCCCGGCACGTCGTCGGCGAGCGACCGGGCGCGCGAGACGGTTCGGTTGGCGATTCGGACCGTCGCGCCCGCGTCGGCCAGCGCGAACGCGGCGGCGCGCGCCGCCCCGCCGGCACCGACGACGACCGCCGTCCGGCCGTCGAGCGCGACGTCGTGGCGCTCGAACGACCGCCGGACGCCCTCGGCGTCGGTGTTGTGGCCGGTCGGGGCGGCGTCGTCCCGGAAGTCGATGGTGTTGACCGCGCCGATTCTGGCCGCGAGGTCGTCCGGTTCGACGTGAGCCAGCGCGTCCTCCTTGAACGGAATCGTGACGTTCAGACCCCGGACGCCGAGCGTCCGTGCGGCTTCGATCGCCGCGCCCGCGTCGTCCGGTTCGAAGGTGACGTAGCGAGCGTCGACGTCGAGTTCGTCGTAGGCCGCCTCGTGCATCGGCGGTGACAGCGAGTGGCCGACAGGGTTACCCATCAGTCCGTACACGTCCATACGAACGCGTAGCGTCCGGGGTTCGATAACGGCTGTGGAAGTCGTTCGACGGGCGACCGCACGCGGTCCACCGGACCGACGTACCGCGCTTCGAGACACCTAACAGGTAACGCAAGAACTACTTAGGGGGGACGGCTACTGCCGGTAGAATCTCAATGTCACAACTCCGCCATCCATTGGTTGCGGTCGCGGTAACGACGTTGCTCACGCTACCGTGGGTCGGCGTCTATCTCACTGGTGCTACACACTCGATGACCCCGCTCGTGACGGTGGCTATCTCCGGAGTAGCCGTCCTGGGCGCGTCGTTCATGCTCGCGTGGGGGGCCGAGACCGCCGAGGAGGACGTCCCCCGGGCGTTCGCGCTGGCGGTGCTGGCCGTGCTCGCGGTCGCCCCCGAGTACGCGGTCGACGCCCTGTACGCGTGGACCGCCGGGGCGAACGCCGGCACCGCTCGCGGTGCCGAAGCCGCGAACCTCGCGGTCGCGAACATGACCGGCGCGAACCGCATCCTCATCGGTCTCGGCTGGTCCGGCATCGCCCTGTTCACCGTCTATCGCTCGCGCAGCGACACCGACCCGGCGGTCGAGAAGTCCTCCGGATTCCTGAAGGGCAAGGTCAAGCTCGACCGGGACATCGCGACCGAAATCACGTTCCTGCTCGCCGCCACCACCTACGCCTTCTTCGTTCCGTTCGGCGACGGTATCGGTATCACGGACACGCTCATCCTCGTCGGACTGTACTTCACCTACATCGCCATCATCATCCGGGGCGAGGCCGGGGAGACGGAGGAGCACGTCGGCGTCCCCGCCTACTTCCAGTCGTGGTCCCGCGGTCCCCGCATCTCCGTCGTCCTCCTGCTGTTCGTCTACTCCGGTGCGATGATCTACACCGCCGTCCACCCGTTCGCGCACGGACTGGAGACGCTCGGCAAGAACATCGGCATCCCGGCGTTCTTCATGATCCAGTGGATAGCGCCGCTGGCCAGCGAGAGCCCGGAACTCATCGTCGTCGCCTACCTCGTGAACAAGGCGCGCTCGACGGCCGGGTTCAACGCGCTCATCTCCTCGAAGCTCAACCAGTGGACGCTGCTCATCGGCACGCTCGCGGTCGTCTACAGCATCGCCCTGGGGCAGGTCGGGACGCTCCCCTTCGACGAGAAGCAGGCCGCGGAGATATGGATCACCGCCGCCCAGAGCTTCTTCGCCATCGCCATCCTGACGAATTTCAGCATCAGCGTCCGCGAAGCGGTGGCCCTGCTCGTCCTGTTCGTCACGCAGGTCGGCGCCGAGTTCGTCGTGATACAGACCCTCGCGGAACCGCAGGCGGCCGAGCTGAGCCTCCTCATCCTCTACGCGTACACGGTGGTCTACATGGCCCTCGGCCTCTGGCTGTTCGTCAGCCGACGCGAGGAGCTCCGGAACCTCGTCGGTCGGACGGTCGACACCGCACGCGACGCCATCGGGGGTAGCGCGGGCCAGCCCGCAGACTGACCGCGTCCCCTATTCGACCGCTCTCGCTCGTGGTAACGCAAACCGTTTTGGGACTGGAATTCGTCGCTTCCATCGAGATGCTAGAGCGTAGCACGACCGTCCGCGCTCGCTACGACCATGCCTGAGACGGCCGACGTCCTCCTCGTCGAGGACCAGACGGCGTACGCGTCCGACTTCGCGGACGCCTGCGAGGACGTGACGGTCCGCGGCGTGGACACCGCCGCCGAGGCCAGAGCCTGCATCGAGGACGAGCCAGTCGACTGCGTCGTCGCCAACTACGAGTTGCCGGACGACGACGGGGTCTCGCTGCTGGAATCGGTGCGCGAGACGCATCCGGACCTCCCGTTCGTCCTGCTGACGGCCGCGGGCAGCGAGCGCGTCGCCAGCGAGGCCGTCGCCGCGAACGTGACCGACTACCTTCCGGCGTCGACCGTCGACGACCCGGACGCGCTCCGCGACCGAATCGTGGCGGCGGTCGAGAGCCAGACCCCCGAGGACGACCGTATCCAGGCGCTCACGACCGCTTTTCCGGACGTCGCCTTCCTGCTCGACGAGGACGGCTACTACCGCGAACTGCTCGTCGGGCCGAACACCGCCGCGCTCACGGTCGACGACCCGGCGGAACTCGCCGGCACGAGCCTCCACGACCAGTTTCCCGACGGGATGGCCGACCGTTTCCTCGACCACATCCACGCGACGCTCGCCTCCGGCGGCGTCGAGACGATGGAGTATCCCGTCGAACTCGACGACGGGGAGCACTGGTTCGAGGCGCGGACGACCCCGCTCGGGCGGGCGGTCGAGGGCAAGGAGATGGTCGTCTGGGTCGCCCGCGACGTGACCGACCGCCGGGAGCGCGAACGCCGTCTCGAACGCCAGCACGACGAACTCGAGACGTTGAACCAGATAAACAAGGTCATCCAGGACGTCGTCCACGGACTCGTCCAGGCGGCGACCCGCGAGGAGATAGAGCAGATGGTGTGCGACCGGCTGGTCGCCTCGGGGCTCTACGAACTCGCGTGGACGGACGAAAACGAGATGCGCCGCCAGGGGCTCTCCCCGCGAGCGCAGGCAGGCGACATCGACGGGTATCTCGACGCGCTGGTCGACCTCGGCGACGATATCGGTGAGGACCCGGCGACCCGGTCGATGGAGACGAGCGAGATACAGGTCGTCCACGACGTCGCCGAGTCCACGGTGCTGACCGGTGCGGTCCGGGAGGAGGCGCTCGACCGCGACGTCGAGTCGGGCATCTCCATCCCGCTGTCGTACGGCAACACCGTCTACGGCTCGCTGTCGCTCGTCTCGACTCGGACCGGCGTGTTCAGCGAGCGCGCGCAGTCGGCGTTCGAGATACTCGGCGAGACCATCGGGTTCGCCATCAACGCCGCGAAGAACCGCAAACTCCTGCTGTCGGACACGGCGGTCGAACTGGAGCTCCGGGTCACCGACTCCGGCGGGGTGTTCCTCGACGTCGCCGAGCGACTGAACTGCACCTGCCACCTCCAGGGGCTGGTGCCCGCCCCGGAGGGGCACCTGCTGCACTACGTCCGCGTGGCGGACGCGTCGTCGCGGCGGGCGACCGAAGCGATGACGGACGCCGACCCGGTCGAGGAGTGTCGGCTCATCGCCGACGAGGACGACGGAGACTGCGTGCTCGAAGTCGTGATGTCGGCCTCGACGGTGAAGCGACTGGTGGAAGCCGGGGCGGTGGTCCAGTCGGCCACGGCGACGAACGGCGAGGTTCGCCTCGTCGCGGAGGTTCCGCAGGAGGCCGACGTGCGCGCCATCGTCGACACGTTCCAGTCGGCGTACGCCGAGTCGGAACTCGTCGGCAAGCGCACCGTCGACCGCCCCATCCAGACGGCCCAGGAGTTCCGGCAGTCGCTGACCGACCCCCTCACCGACCGACAGGAGATGGTGCTCCGGACGGCCTACTTCGCGGGGTACTACGACTGGCCCCGGGGCAGCACGGCCGAGGAGATAGCCGAGTCGCTCGACATCGCATCCGCGACGCTACACTACCACCTCCGGAAGGCCCAGGACGAACTGCTGGGAGCCGTCTTCGACTGACGTTGGGTTCGACGGCGACGCTCCCGCGTCAGTGTGTCGCCGCGAGCGACAGCGCCACGAGCAGCGCCACCACCGCCACGATGCCGTAGCCGACGCCGACGAGCTGGTCGGTCGCGCCGTGCGCGCCGGGGAGGGCGGTCCAGACGAGATAGTAGTAGGTTCCGGCGGCGACAGCAGCGAACCCCCACGTCGAGAGCGCGAACGCCTGCGGAACTGCGACGCCGAGTCCGGCGAGCGTCGGCGGGAAGACGGCGAAGCTGACGAGCAGTCCGAGTCCCACGACGACGAAGAACGGAACGGGGTCGACCGCGCTCCCGTGGCGGTTACGGAGCATGGTGCGGGGTACGACCGGGGGTCAGTTGACGGTGCTGGCCGGGCGAGCGTCTCCCCAGGTCGACGGTTCACCGACCGTCAGCGGCGGTCGACGTCTCACGCCGTCCGCCGTCGGTCTCGGCGAGAACCCGCTTCGGCGGTACTCTCTCGCCGCACTTCCGGTACGTGTCCTCCCACACCACCTCGCCGGGCGTGACGGTCCTCGTGCGCTGGGCGTCGGTCCCGACCCACCGGTCGACCGGAATCAGCGCGTCCTCGCACGGCGTCTCGCGGGCGGTCGCCGTGACGATGGTCGGGAACGAAGAGCAGGACGTATCGACCGTACGGCTGTCGCCGCCGGGCGCGACCAGGTCGCCGACCTCGGCCTCGCAGAGTTCGGTCCCGTCCGCGGCGAACGCGAGCACCCGGACGTCGTGGAAGGAGGTGTCCCAGTTGTGCTCGTTCTCGACGATCACCTCTAGCCTCCAGCCGTCGGCCGTCTTCCGCACGGTCGGGGAGAGGCTCATCACCCTGGTGCGGCCTCCGTCGGTCGCGTCGCCGGAGCCCGAGGGGTCCGCGCACCCGGCCAGAGTGGCCACGCCGCCTGCGAGAGCGGCCGTCGAAGCGCGCAGGAGGCGACGCCGATTCATCTCACTCGGTCTTCGAGGGGACGTGCTCGAAGTCCACGGTCGACAGCTCTTCGATGCTGAACAGCAACACCGGGAACTTCGCCGACGTGCCGGTGTACCGCGTGGAGTCGTCCGCCGTCCCGGATTTCATCACGCTCCACTCGCGGTCGTGGCCGCCGAGCGCGACCGTCTCCGGCGTCGGGTCCAGCCCTCCGGCGACGTCGGGGTCGTCTCGGTTCCCGCTGTAAACCTCGTACGCCTTCGGCGCGGCGACGTCTCCGAAGGTGAACGGCGGGTTCGTGTCGTCGCGCCAGCCGACGCTCAGCGCGTGGCCGAGTTCGTGCATGCCGACGGACTGGAGGTCCTGGAACTGGTTCGGCGAGAACGTGTCCCGGCCGATCGTGACCCCGAAGTCCGTGTACTCGACGATGTCGACGTTGTGCGCGCGCGGTGACCCGGTGTGCCACGCCATGCCGGTCGCCCGGAAGTTCTTCCGGACGTAGTCCGTGTTGTCGTCGACGAGCGTCTTCGGCCGGTCGTTGCCGAGTTCCGTCCCCCAGAGCATGTGGAGACGGCTGTCGTCGTCGTGATACTCGCTCTCTATCTTGATCAGCTCGTTCCGGTTGAACGAGTCGGGGGTGACGTAGAGCTTCTCGGTGTCCGGCATCGTCGCGGCGGTACACCGCACCCAGTACGTGTCCGTCGTCTTCTGGTGAGCGCCCCGACAGACGTCCCGGAGGTCGTCGCGCTGAATCTCCTCGTCGTACGACTGGAACTCGACGTCGATACCGTACAGCTTGTAGTTGTACGAGATGGCCGTCTTGAGGTCGACGCCGTTCGCGTTCCGGATGGCCGACGGGTCGCCGTTGCCGGGCCAGTTGGTGTTGTTGACGTAGTCGGCCTCGACCGGAAGGGTCGGATCCGGCGTAACGGACCGGTCGTCGGGGTCGCCCGACAGGCCGTTCTGGTTCCAGTGGAGTTCGCCGACGTGGACGTTCGAGTGGTACTTCCGGTCCTGGTCGGGGGTGGGGTCGTTGCTGGTGGGTGGCGACTGGATGTACGCACCGGGGTCCCGGTCGTCGACCTCGTGGACGCCGGTCTGCTCCTGGACGGTCTCGTCGCCCTCGATACCGGTGCCGGACAGGCGGTTGTCCATGTAGAGGACGACGTTGCTGGAGTTACCGACGCCGTGGACGCCGATCCAGCCGTCCCAGTAACCGTCGCCGTCGGAGTCGGCGTCGTCCGGCTCCGTCGGGAACTCGTGGTCGCAGCCGTTCCAACCGCAGTCCTCGTCGTTGCGCTCGTCGTACGAGAGCGACCACACCGAGTCCCGGCCCACGTGCGTCAGCCACCTGGCCTCCTGACCGTCGGTCAGGCCGTCGTCGTCCGTGTCGGGGTCCCAGGCACCGAGGTCGCGGTCGGCCTCCTCGCCGTTCGACAGCCATGTGTCGGTCCGCCGTTCGTCGTCGATGGCGCGGAACACGAAGCTACCGTCGTCCGCGCGGACGAAGTCGAAGTCGTCAGTCGAGTCGTTCAGCTGCAACCCGTCGAGGTCCGAGACGCTGCGCCCCTCGAGCAGGCCGAGGCGCCTGAGGTCTTTCAGCATGTAGGGTCTGGCCCGGGGGGACGCCGACGCGTACTCGTCGTAGAGCTTCTGTCCGATCTCCCGTTCGTGGGTCTCGGTGATAGCGTAGGTGACGTCCTCGCGCGGGTCCGTCTTCAGGTTCGTCTTCTCGGCGTAGTCGTCAGCGCCGTCGTAGTCGGTGTCGACCTGCTGCGGGTCCGAGGAGACGGTCATCTCGCCGTTTCCGTCGCCGTTGGCGGCGTACCGGTACACCTCGCCCGACCTGTTGACGACGTCGACGTCCCAGCCGTCGGCCTCGGTGCCGTCGTCTAGCCCGTCGTCGTCGGTGTCCGGGTCGTTCGGGTGACTGTTGGGCTCGTAGTACACCGTGAAGTTCCTGCCGATTCGCTTGACCTTCTGCTCGCCGACCTCCTCGCTGTCGCTTCGGCCGTCGCCGTCGGTGTCGGCGACGCTGACGTCGGTGTTCACGCAGCCGTACCGGTTCGTCTCCAGGCAGTGACGTTCGACGCGGTCGGTGAGGCCGTCGCCGTCCCGGTCCTTCCGGATTTCGAACGAGCTGAGTCGTATCTTCGCGGTCCCCTCGGCCCGGAGCCGGAGCGTCACCGTCTCGCCGGCCTCGATGTCCCGGACCGTGTCCGTGACGATGGCGCCGTCTCGTCCCGTCGAGGCGTGTTCGTACAGCGTCGAGCGGTGGACCGGGTCCCGGAAGTTACGCCCGTCTTTCGGCGGCCCGATGCGCTCGAAGACGACCTTCGAACCCGGGGTCTCGACGACCGAGGAGACGTCCGCCTTGACTTCGAGCGTGTCGACGTCGTGGTCGAACTGCATGGAGACCACCGGCAGCGACGACGGCGGACAGCCGTTGTCCTGATGGCCCGGCGTCGCCGTACAGAGGTCGGCCTCGTCGGGCGTGCCGTCGCCGTCGGTGTCCTCGATTATCTCCCAGCCGTGTACCTGTGCGCCGCCGCTGCCCTTGACCTGGAGCTGGAGTTCGATGCTCTCGCCGGCGTACTCCGTGAGGTCCTCGTGGACCTTCCGGCGGTCGACGTCCTGGTTCTCGCCGACGCTGGAGATGACGTCCACGTTGCCGTCGTCGACCACGACGACGCGCGCGGAGGAGTTCTCCTTCGCGTACAGGGAGACGACGCCCTGGAAGTCGATGTCCCCGGCGTCGCTCAGGTGCGGGGACGCGAACGTCAGCGTCGCCCACTCGCCGTCCGCGTCCGTCGACTGCGCCCCGAGGCGGCCCGACTTCGACGGGCTGAACTTGACCGGGCCGTTCCGGTACGTCGTACCGTCGATGGTGACGCCGTCGTTCGCGTCCCTGCCGCTCTCGTCCCCGCCGTTGACGGGTTCGAGCGACCGGACGCCGAACGTGCTGGCCCCGCTCGTCACGCCGACCGTCACCGACTCGCCGTCGGAGCGACAGATACCGTCACACTCCGTCCCCGGCGGGTCGAACGTCTCCTTGTCGACGGTCGTTTCGGGCACCTCCTCGCGGAAGTTCCCGGCCCACTTCGGGACGGACATGACGACGTACTCGCCGCGCTGGGTCACCTTCGCGCGCACGGTGTTCTCCTCGGCGTTCACGGTCGAGGGGAGCTTGACGAACTGCCGCGTCGCGTCGTCGTAGACGAACGCGGCCAGCGCGGACTCGTTTTCGACCCGCGACTCGTCGTACGAGAGCGTCACCGTCGCCCGGGACGGCACCTGCTCCGAGCGGACCGTGACGACCTCCGACGCTCGCGCCCCGTCGACGAACGAGTTGTCGAAGCCCGCGCGCGACTCGTTCTCGACCGTCACCGCGCCCGCGACGTTACCCTGACCGGTGACCGACACGCGCGCGCCCACCGAGTCGTTCGCCACCGTGGTGGTGTACGTCTCCTCGCCGTCGAGGACGCCGTCGCCGTCCGAGTCGGGGTCGAGCGGGTCCGTCTCGAATGGCGCGTGGGGTTCCACCGCGTCGGAGAGTCCGTCGCCGTCCGTGTCCGACGACAGGGTCGACGTGCCGTTGCCGAGCTCCGCCGGGTCGGCGAGGCCGTCGCCGTCCGCGTCGACCCGCGTCGGCGGCGAGCCGGCTCGCTGCTCCCGGAGGTTCGTCAACCCGTCGCCGTCCGGGTCCTCGAAAGCATCACCCACTCCGTCGCCGTCGGTGTCGTTGGAGAGCGGGTCGGTACCCAGGAGTTTCACTTCGAAGGCGTCCCGCAACCCGTCGCCGTCGGTGTCGTTGGAGAGCGGGTCGGTGCCGAGTCGTATCTCCTGGCGGTTGCTCAGGCGGTCGGGTTCGAGGTCGGCGCGGTCGTCGAGGACGCCGTCGTCGCCCTCGTCGCGGGCGGTCGCGCTCGCGTCCGAGTCGGGGTCGAGCGGGTCCGTCGAGGTGACGTTCTCCTCGTAGTGGTCGGAGAGCCCGTCGGCGTCGAGCTTCAGCGTCTCCGTCGTCGAACTCCGTTCGAACGAGTCAGAGAGGTTCGACAGCGGCTCTCCGGTGTCCGTGACGGTGACGGTGACGTTGTTGACGTCGTCGCGGAGCGTCGTCTCGGCGGTGAACGCCGCGCTGGTCCCGGGCGTCGAGTTCTTCAGCACGACCGGGACCCGTCGCTCGTCGCCGTCGACGGTGACGGTGACCGACTCCAACTGGTAGGCGCGAACGTCGAACAGCCGCCCCTGGACGGTGTAGTTGACCAGACCGTCGTGTTTCGGGTCCCGTCGACTGGCCAGCACGACCCGCGGGTCGGTACCGGCGTCCGCGACGTCGAGCGCGCGCTGGGCGTGCGACCACGCCCGGCGGTAGTGAGTCGTCGCCGCCACGGGGTTCGGCGAGGCGTCCCGGACGTGCTCGGCCTGCTCGATGGCCGCGTGCGCCTTCCGGATGTGGTCGCGCGCGGCTGTCTCGTTGAACGAGACGTTGTTCTCGACCAGCCGGTCGAACACCGACTCGGCGTCCGCGGTCGCGGTCTCGGCCAGTTTCTGGTCGGCGACGACGAGGTGCGCCGTGACGTTCGGGGCGTGCTTGCCGGTCGCGGCAGCGACCTCGTGGTCGACCTCGAACACGCGGCTGGCGTTGACCCGGTTCACGTCGACGAAGTTCCTGAAGGAACCGTCGAGCAGTCGGCGGAGTTCACGCCGCCGCTCGTCGCTGATCGTCCGCTTCCCCGGCCCCGCCGAGAAGTTCGTGTCGCCGAGCGCCCGCCAGGCGGTGGCGCGGAGTTCGGCCGCGCTCAGGTTGGTGTCGACGTAGACGCTCCCGTCGAACACCGGCTTACCCTCGCAGTCGCGTGGTTTCGAGGACCGCCCGCCGGCGTTCGCGTGGGCTGGCGGACCCCCGCCGCAGCCACGCTTCTGCTTCGCGCAGTTCCCGCACTCGCGGTCGGCCCCTCGTTTCGCCGGGTTCTCCATCCCGTCGCTGCCGTGGACCCACTCCGGCGGGCCCCGGTTACCGCCGTTGCCCCGGCGGTCCTTCGCTCCCGTTTCGTCGTTCCCCCGCGTTCCCTTCTTCCCCCGCGCCTCGTCGCGCTCGTCCCCGCTCTTCCCGTTGCGGGTAGCGTTCTTTCCGCCCGCTTCGCCCTGTCCGTTCGACTGTCCACCGTAGACGCCATCGCCGTAGGCGTCGGCCGGTGCGTCGCGCCGGACCACCGGTTTCGGCGTGACCGCGGCCGCACTCGTGGTCGAGAGCACGACCGTGATTGCCAACAGCACTGCCAGAACCTGTCTTTTCCCTGGAACCATTAAATGGAAAACTGGTTTGCAATGATATTAAAACTCCGTTGACAATCAGTCGTGATAATCGCAGCGGACCGGCTCGACGTGGCGGATCGGCGAGATTACAGCCGGACGACGTTGGACTCCAGGTCGCGCGGGAAGTAGGTGAGCATCTCCGCGCCGTCCTCCGTGACGGCGACGGTGTCGGAGTGGCGGTAGCCGTAGGTGTCGGTGTAGATACCGGGTTCGATGGTGTAGACGTGACCGGGCTCCATCTCGGCGTCGCCCGGTTCGACGTGCTCGTCCCACCCGCGGTCGATGTACGGCGGTTCGTGCCCGCCGAGTCCGATGTTGTGGCCGACGTGGTGCTGGGCGAGGTCGGTGACGCCCTGCTCCTCGAAGTACTCCCAGACCTGCTCGTCGACGTACGAGAGGGAAACGCCCGGTCCGAGCGCGTCGATGGCGATGGTCTGGGCTTCGAGCATCAGCTCGAAGTAGTGGCGCTGTTCGTCGGTCGGTTCGCCGACGAACATGGTCCGCTCCAGCTCCGAGCGGTAGCCGTCGACGTTCGCCGTCGCGCCGGTGACGAGCACGTCGCCCTCCTCGATGCGGCGGTTGGCCGTGTGGCCGTGCGGGAGCGCGGTCTGCTCGCCCGTGATGTAGCCCGCCCCGACCGGACCGTCGCCCCGTGTGCGCGCGACGTACTCGTCACCGAGCGCGTCGAGCATCGCCCGCGAGGCGTCCATCGACGCGCGCTGGCTGGCGGTAACGGGGTGTTCGCCGGGTTCGGTGTAGTCCGCGAGGTAGCGGTGTGCGAGGTTGGCCCACTTCGCCGACTCGCGGACGAGTTCGACCTCCGCGTCGGACTTCGCCCAGCGCATGCGGTCGACCCAGGACTGGGACTCAACCTCGACGAACTCCGAGAGCGCCGGGCCCTCGTAGCCCATCACGCCCGGTGCGCCGTCGGCGTCCGCGGCGACGGTCCCGGCGTCGAGGCCGGCGAGCATCTCGGCGGCCGTCTCGATGGGGTGACCGCCGGGGTAGTCGAAGTAGTGGTGGACGGCGTCGATGCGCGGGTTGGTCTGGACGCGTTCGACCTCCAGTCGCGGCACCGTCACCTCGCACCGCTCGTCGGTCACGGCGAGGACGACCGGTCGCTCGGTCTGGATGTGGTCGAAGCCGGTGAGATACTCGATGCTCGTCGCGCCGAACCAGACGCCCGCGTCGGCTCCCGCCTCGTCTACCTTCCCGCGGACGGCCGCGAGTCGGTCCTCGAACTCCGAATCCGGTACGCGTGTCGGCATACCGACCCTTTGCGGCGACGGGGGCAAAAGGGTTCACCTGGGGGCAAGGCGGGGACCGGCGTCTCAGCGCCCGGCGAGGTAGCCGCTCCGTCCCTCGACGACGACGTTCACGATCGCGCCGAGCAGCAGGATGACGCCGGCGAAGTAGAGCCACGTCAGGAACACGAGGACGGAGCCGAGGATACCGGTCAGGCCGAACTTCCCGGACCCGCTCGCGTAGAGCTGGAAGCCGCCCTGGAGCGCCAGCCAGCCGACGGCGGCGACGGCCGTCCCCGGCAGCACCTCGCGGAACGACACGTCGACGGGCGGGAGCACGTAGTACAGCGGGAAGAAGACGGCGGCGAGCCCCAGCAGGAGTACGACGCCGCCGACGACGGGGAGGTAGGGGATGCCCTGCAGCAGCGAGGCCCCGAGCACCGCGCCGACGGCGACCATCAGCCCGAGGCCGAGCGCCACGCCGCCGAGCGCCACGAGACCCTTCTTTATCTGCTCGACGATGTCCGGGTCCGGGGAGGCCTCGTACACCTCCTCGAACGCGAGGACGAGCCCCCGGAACAGTTTCAGGCCGCTCCACAGCAGGACGACGAGTCCCACGACGGACGCCCCGACGTTGCCCCCGGTGTTCCGTATCGTCCGCCGTACGAGGGTCGCACCCTCGGAGGAGAGGTACTGCTTCGTCTGCTGGACGATGGCGTCGGCGAACGCGTCGCCGCCGACGTACGTTCCGATAGCCACCGCCAGCAACAACAGCGGGAACAGGGAGACGAACGCGTAGTAAGCGAAGCTCGCGGCGAGAAACGTGATGTTGCGCTCGCGTGCGAGATCAATCACCGACCGCACCGTCGAAACGAATCCCATGTTTCGACGTTCGCGTCCGGAATGAAGTGTAGTTCGGCCGGACGGGGCGGCGGTCTGTCGCGACGCTTATACGCGACGCGCGTGGAGACGTTCCCGATGGAGCATCCGCCGTGACCGAAGCAGACGCCATCGAGCGCATGGACGAACCGCTGACGGTCGAGCGAATCGCCGACGACCTCCGCGACCTCGGCGTCCGGTCGGGCGACACCGTCCTCGTCCACTCGTCGCTGTCGTCGCTCGGGTGGGTCGCCGTCGGTCCGCCGGCCGTCGTCGACGCGCTGATGGAGGTCCTCACGCCCGACGGGACCCTCGTGATGCCGACCCACTCGACGCAGTACTCGGACCCGACGGACTGGCGGAACCCGCCGGTCCCGGACGACTGGGTAGACGAGATCGCGACCGAGCGTCCGCCGTTCCGGCCGGCCGTCACGCCGACGCGCTCGATGGGGGCGATACCCGAGTGCTTCCGGACGTACCCCGAGGTCCGGCGGAGCCGCCACCCCATCTACTCGTTCGCCGCGTGGGGTGCGGACGCGGCGTTCGTCGTCGACGACCACGGGTACGACCACGGACTCGGCGAGGCGTCGCCGCTGGCCCGCCTGTACGACCGCGACGGGACGGTCCTCATGCTCGGAACGGGGTACGACACCAACACGTCGTTCCACCTCGCGGAGCATCGCGGCGACCCCGGGCGGGGGTCGTCGACGCAGGAAGCGCCGGTGCTGGACGACGACGGAGAGTCGACGACGGTCACGTTCGAGCAACTCGACTACGACGCCGGCGACTTCGAGGCGGTGGGTCGGGACTTCGAACGCGACCGCTCCGGCGAGCTCGCGTGGGGAACCGTCGGTCTGGCGGACGCGAAACTCGTCCCCCAGCGGGCGCTCGTCGACTACGCGGCGGAGTGGTTCGCGGAGAACCGAGGGTAATCAGTCGTCGGCCGCCGCGTCGCCGGCGGTCGCCTCGGCGTCGGTTTCGATGCTCGGCGGGTACTGGCCGCGGTCGAGTTTCAGGTCGCTCTGCGGCCGGGCCATGCAGGTGAGCGCGTACTCCTCCGCCTCTTCCTCGGTCAGGCCGCGCGCCGCGGGCTGGGTCACGTCGCCCTCCACTATCTTGGCCGAGCAGGCGAGACACATCCCGACCCGGCAGGAGTACTCCTGGGCGATGCCCTCCTCGATGCAGCGGCTCAGGATGGTCTCCTTGTCGGAGACCTCGATGCTCTCCGCCCGTCCGACGAACTCGACGGTGTACTCGGTCATGGTCCGCGGTACGAAGGACCTGGACTAAACTCTTTATCACGGCGCTGGCCGTTCTACGTCGTCCGAGCGAGGACACATCCGGTGATAAAGAGTTTTCTCGGTTCCGTTCCGTAGCGGAAGGCATGACCACACAGGAGTACGACACCGTCGAGGGGGACTCGACGAGCCACCGGGCGTGGACCGGTGACATCGTCGTCGTCGGCGCGGGGACCTCGGGCTGTTACGCGGCCGCGACCGCCGCCCGCGAGGGGTACGACGTCGTCGTCGTCGAGCGCAAGTCCGAGCGAGAGGCGGGTCACATCGCCTGCGGCGACGCGCTGAAAGGCGCGGACGCCTTCCCGGAGGCCATCCCGAAGTCCCAGATACAGTCGGCGTTCACGAACACGGACGTCGACCACGGTCGCTTCGAGATACCCCAGGAGGACACCGTCCTCGAGATTCCCGTCCCGGGGGAACTCGCCGTCATCGACCGATGGGAGTACGGCCGTCTCGTCATCGAGGGCGCGGAGAAAGCGGGCGCGCAGTTCCACTACGACACGGTCGTCCAGGACGTCGAACAGGACGAGACGGGGCGGGTGACGGGCGTCCGCGGCAAGCGACACGGCGACGTCGTCGAGTACGATGCGGACGTCGTCATCGACGCCGCCGGCGCGCTCTCCATCCTGCAGGACAAGGCCGACCTGGACGACGCCACCTTCGACCAGAACGTCAGCTACTCGCAGTTCTGCTCGGCGTACCGCGAGGTCGTCCACGTCGACGAACCGGTGGAGTGGGACGACGCGCTCGTGTTCAAGCCGACCGACCGCGCGGCGGGCTACCTCTGGTACTTCCCGCGCACGGACACGGAGATAAACGCCGGGCTCGGCTTCCAGATGAACGAGGAGCCGATGCATCTCGTCGAGGACCTCAAGAACGACCTCCGGGACCGTCCCGAGTTCCAGGGCGCGACCGTCGAAGACAAGCTCGGCGCGGCGCTCCCCACGCGTCGGCCCTACGACTCGGCGGTCGCCCCCGGTTTCATGGCGGTCGGCGACGCCGCCGGCCACGTCAACCCGACGACGGGCGGCGGCATCGCGGGCGCGGCGTACGCCGGCAAGTACGCGGCCGAGCAGGCGGTCGAGGCGATAGAGACCGGCGACGTCGGCGAGGCCGCGCTCTGGGAGTACAACGAGCGGGTCATGGGCCACTTCGGCGCTCGCTACGCGGGACTGGACGTGTACAACATCTTCACGACCGCCGTGGACGTCGACGACCTGATGGGACTGCTCGGCGCGCTCCCGACCCAGAAGCTCTCGGAGGCGCTGTACTCCGGTAGCGCCAACATCGGCTGGAAGCTGAAGCTCCGGACCGCGGTCCGGTCGCTGGGCCACTTCGACCTCGTCTACGACCTCTATCGGACGAAGAACCTCGCGGACGACCTCATCAACCACTACGAGCGCTACCCGGCCGACCCCCGCGGCCTCCCGGCCTGGCAGGAGACCCGCGACTCGCTGCTCGACCGGGTGTACGAGACGACCGGCGCCGACCCGAAGTACTGACCGACCACCCGACGTCCCGCGGCCTTCGACGACGTTCTCCCGTTCGCGGACGGTACGCTCCGCTGGTCGTCGCTGCGGCGAGAAAAGCCCGTAGACGCCTCTTCGAAGACGTTCTGCCGACGGTTCGGTCGCCCTCGGCCCCACCGATCAGTTCAGGTCGCGGACGACGATCTCGCCGTAGCTGTAGACGGTCACCTCGTAGTCACGAATCGTGAACACGACCTGACCGCCGACTCGCGGCGAGCCGTCTAGCTTGTCGCTGAATAGATTGTCTAGCGCGTCCGGGTCGATGGTGTCGTACAGCGGCGTCCCGATCTCGGACGGGTCGACGCCGGCGGCGTCGGCGAGCGCCATGACCACCGCGGTGCTTAGCGGCTCCTCTTCGGCGTATTTCGTGTGTTGGTTCGTCTGTCCTGGATTCGCGATGGCTCCACCTTCGTCGTCGTTGATGTTCCCGTTCATGTAGATGTTCCTCCAATCGCGGTGTCGAACCGCGTCTACCTACTCCGACAGTAGCCGCAGAGGACTATAAAAATTGCCGTATATTCTTGAAAATGTTGGCGGTTCTTCACGTGTGTCGGCGTCGGCGCGTTCGTCGATTCCGACCCTCGTTCGGCACGGCTCAGTCGAGTCCGTAGTCGCCGCCGTACTTCAGGAAGAAGTACACCAGCACCAGGACGGAAACCATCGCCGAGACGGTGGCGACGCCCAGCGTCCTCGCGCTCTCCGGGATGGCCGGCATTCCGCCACCGCCGCCGCCCTCTCCACCGCCCGAGCCGACCGTTATCGACGCGACCATCCCCGCCGTCTCGTGGGGAATACAGAAGTACTCGTACTCCCCCTCGGTCTCGAACGTGTGCTCGTACCGTTCGCCCCCGCCGATGGACCCCTCGGGATACGCCTGTCTGGCGGCGTCCTCGCTGTCGAACCCGCCGCTGGCGAAGTACTCCGCCTCGCCGGGAATCTGGTCCCCGTAGGCCGTCACGGAGTGGGGAACGGACCCGACGTTCTCCCAGACGACCGTCGTCCCCGGCTGGACCGTGACCGAGTCAGGGTCGAACACGAGCTGGTCCGTCATGTCGATCGTCTGTTGGCCCTGCGCCGCCGCCTCGTCCGCGGTAGCGGCGGTCGCCGTCGCTGCAGTCCCCCCGGACAGTGCGCGGAGAAATCCGCGCCGCGTCGTGGTCTCCCCCATGGAACCTCAATCGACGTCCTTCGGGAAGCCCTTTTCGCCGACCCCGTTCGGCGTACCGTCGCGACGTCGACTCGAAGCGGCAGCGAGCGACGGTCGTCGCGCGAGGAGCGGTATGTCGACGGGCGGACACCGATAGTGATACGGTGTCACGTACACGAGTTGCGTGCGGATGAGCGTCGATATTCACCTCCCGGTCTCCGCACAGCCGAGCGTCGACACCCTCGTCGACCTCGCCCAGCGCGCCGAAGAACTCGACTACGGTCACGTGTGGCTCCCCGAGACGTGGGGCCGCGACGCCGTGACCGCCCTGACCGCCATGGCCCAGGGCACCGACGAGGTCGGACTCGGTCCGAGCATCTGGAACGTTTACTCGCGGTCGCCCGCGCTCGTCGGCCAGACCGCCGCGACGCTCCAGGAGGTGTCTGACGGCCGCTTTCGGGTCGGTCTCGGGCCGAGCGGTCCCGCCGTCGTCGAGGGCTGGCACGGCAGCGACTTCGACCGGCCACTCCGGCGCACCCGCGAGAGCATCGAGATCATCAAGGCCGTACTGGCCGGCGAGCAGGTGAACTACGACGGCGACGTGTTCACGCTCGGCGGGTTCCGCCTGCGCTGTGACCCGCCCGAGGACCCGCCCGGCGTCGACGCCGCCGGGATGGGTCCCAAGGCCGTGGAACTCGCTGGTCGATTCGCCGACGGCTGGCACGCGACGATGTTCACGCCGGACGGCCTGCGCGAGCGACTCGACGACCTGCGCCGCGGTACGGACCTCGGCGACCGCGACCCCGGGGACGTCCGGACGACCCTCTCGCTGACCTGCTGTGCGCTTCCGGACGGCGAGCGCGCGCGGGACCTGGCCCGCCAGCACGCGGCTTTCTACGTCGGCGGAATGGGTACCTACTACCGCGACTCGCTCGCCCGCCAGGGGTACGAGGAGCGCGCCCACGACATCGCGGCCGCCTGGGGGAGCGGCGACAAGGAGCGCGCGACCGAACTCGTCTCCGACGAACTGCTCGACGACCTCGGAGCCGCCGGGACGCCCGAACGTGCCCGCGAGGAACTCCAGAAGTTCCGCGACGTCGACGGCCTCGACAGGGTCGCCGTGAGCTTCCCCCGCGGTGCGGACCTCGACCAGGTCCGCGAGACCATGGACGCGCTCGCACCCTGACGGGCGACTCTCCTCTCTCGCTACCCGACGCCGCCGACCCCGCGAGCCGTCGGCGTCGCCGGCCACGTCGAATTACTGAAAGGAATACCAGACGCCTCCTGTAACGGCTGTATCTCCGGTTCTCGACCTCCGCATCGAGCTGAAATCCGCATGACCGCCTCATAACTTATGAGGAACCAACTTGGTGAATACCGAGTGCCTATATAGAACTGGTGGTTCACCTACGGGAAAGAGTTATATACCTACCCTGCATATTCTATAATAGATTATGACGCGATACTACGATTTCATCCTGGGCCTGATTCCGCTCGCACTGGTCAGCGTGACCGCCGCCCTCAACGTCGTCGGAGTAGCACTCAGTACGGCGGTTCCCCTCGGAGCAGGCGTATCCGTACTGCTCGTCGGACACGCGCTCTTCGTCAACGGCCCCGTAGACACCGCGTCCTCCTCGTCCTCGTCCCCCGGTTCGGCCCCCAACTCCGGTCACTTCAACTCGGCCGACTGAACCCCGCCCTCAACTGTTTTGTCGCTGGCGTTCGACGTGCCAGCTATGACCGACGCGCTGTTTCTGACGAGCGACGACGTGTCCGGACTGGCGTCGCCCGGCGAGTACGTAGCGGCCGTCCGCGAGGGCTACCGCCAGCGAGGCGAGGGCGCACCCGCCGAGCCGCGGACGACGCTCGTCAACGACGAGCCGACCGGGATGCTGACGGGCTACTCCGCCGTCCTGCCGGAGACGGGCGCGATGGGGGGATACATGTACACCGCGGGCTTCAGCGAGCGAGACGCCTGGTTCGTGACGCCGCTGTTCGACGCCGAGAGCGGCGAACCGAAGGCGTTGCTCGACGGCGCGAGCATGAACCCGTTCAAGACCGGCGCGGCGGGCGCGGTGGGCGTGGACGCGCTCGCGCGCGAGGACGCGACGAAGCTCGCTATCGTCGGTAGCGGCGCGCAGGCCCGCGGTCAGTTGCGAGCGACCGCGACCGTCCGGGACCTCGACAGCGTCTGGGTGTACTCCCCGACGAAGGAGAACCGGGAGTCGTTCGCCGCCGAGATGAACGAGCGACTGGACGCCTCCGTGGCCGCCGTCGCCAGCAGCGCCGCGGCGGTCGAGGACGCCGACGTCGTCGTGACGGCGACGAACGCCAGCGAACCGGTGTTCGACGGCGACCTGCTCGACGACGGCACGCACGTCACCGCGATGGGGCAGTACCACCCGGAGAAGCGAGAGCTCGACGCGGAGACCATCGCGCGCGCGACGTACGTCCCTGACCTGCGCGACCGGGTCACCCAGGACGCCGGGTCGTTCCTCCACGCGCTGGAGGAGGGCGTCTCGGAGGACCACGTCCACGCCGAACTCGGCGAGGTCGTCGCCGGCGAGGCCCCCGGCCGCGAGTCCGACGACGAGGTGACCGTGTTCGACAGCGGCGGTACCGGCATCGAGACGGTCGCCGCGGCGCAGTTGCTCTACGAGAAGGCCCGGTCCGAGGACCTCGGGTCGACGATATCGCTCTCGCCCGCCAGCGAGGCGCTGACCGGCGAGTGACTCAGGACCGCGACCCGACCCACGCGCCGAGCGCCACGCCGTAGACGACGTGGCCGGCGTGGAAGATCATCAACTCGTCGTCCTCCAGGTCCATGTCCAGCAGACGACCGAGAAGCACCCGCTCTCCGAACGCGGAGAGCGCGAGCGCGTACGCCGTCCCGGCGACCAGGCCCACGGTCTCCTCGCTCGCGCCGAGTTCGGCCGCGACGCGCTCGTCGTCCGACGCCCCGACGAGTCCCCCGAACACGCCGCCGGCGGCGGTTCCGTACAGCAGGTGCAGCGCCAGCGCGCCTACGGGATGGTCGCCCGGTCGTCCCCCGGTGAACTTCGCGATGAACGCCGCGGTCGGCGGCAGCGACCTCGCGACCGGCTCGCGGAACACCGTCATCACGACCGTGCCGAACAGGCCGCCGACCAGTCCCGCCCGGAGCGCTCCCTGGTCGTCCGGTTCGGCCGACTCCTCCTCTCGTCGGTCCGGCCGTTCCTCCGGTCGGCGGTCGACGCCTCGCGTACCCCTGTCGTCGGTGACCATACGGCGTCTGACGGACCGACAGTCAATAGCCGTGACGGCGCTCCCAGGCCTCGTCGTCACCCCCACCAGCCGAACTGTTCTTTGGTCTTCTCGACGACGCTCTGGACCTTCTGTTCCAGTTCCTCGATGGAGCGTTCGACGAAGTGGACCCGATTCCGGGGAATCCGCCTGACGAGGTCGTCGCCGCTCTCGTCCTCGCCGACCTTCACCAGCCAGTGGTCGTCGAAGTAGACGATGTCGTCGTTCTCCACCTTCAGTTCCGTCGTCCCGTCCTCCGGGTGGTCGTAGACGATCTTCGCCGTGCCGACGTCGTCCGTCGCCTCGTCGACCTTCCGTTCGACGTCGTCCACCGCGTCCTCGATGTCGTCCATGCCACCGGCTACGAAACCTCGCTGTTAGGAACTTCCGGCCGTCTCGTGGGACTCCACGGACCCGGTGTGCGGACGGGTCGGCGTTCGCGACCCAGCACAGGCTCTCGGCGTCGCCGACTGCGGAAAAACGGGCGGGCGAGCGAACTCAGTGGCTGCGCTCGATGAGGTAGTCCGCTATCTCCCGGAGCGTGTCGCTGGCCTCGTTCTCCGGGAGCACGTCGAGGTGGTCCTTGCCGCGCTCGACGAGCGTCTCGGCTTTCTCCTTCGCGTACTCGATGCTGCCCGCATCGCGCAGTCGAGCGACCGCCTCGTCGATTTCGGCCTCCGTGACGGCGTCGACGTCCTCCGTCTCCACGAGCGCGTCGACGTCGACGCCCTGCTCGCGGGCGTGGAGGGTGATGATGGTCTGCTTGCCCTCCACGAGGTCGCTGCCGCGCTGCTTGCCGAGCTGTTCGCTCGGCACCGTCAGGTCGAGCACGTCGTCCTGGATCTGGAACGCCCGCCCGACGTCGATGCCGTACCGGTACAGCGCGTCGGCGGTCTCCTCCTCGGCGCCGAGCAACACGGCGGGAAGGGTCGACGCCGCACCGTACAGCACGGCGGTCTTGTTCTCGATCATCTCCAGGTACTCCTCCGGCAGAACGTCCGAACGTTCCTCGAACGCCACGTCGAGGGCCTGGCCCTCACAGATTCGCGTACAGGTCGACGCGAGCACGTCCACGGCTTCGACGGTCCGAGCCGGCGCGGCGTCGGTCTCCAGCATTATCTCGAACGCTTTCGAGTAGAGGGTGTCACCGGCGAGGATGGCCGTCTCGGTGTCGTAGGCGCGGTGGACGGCGGGGACGCCGCGGCGAAGGTCGTCGTCGTCCATGATGTCGTCGTGGATGAGCGTGAACGACTGGATAACCTCGATGCTGACCGCGGCGGCCATCACGTCCACTTCGGTCCCGTCGAGCGCGGGGAACTTGCGATACGCCTCCGAGAGCGGCTCCACGTCGGCCAGCGCTTCCGCGACGAGCAACAGGACGGTCGGACGCAGTCGCTTGCCGCCCGCGTCGAGCAGGTACCGCGAGGCCTCGTAGAGGCGCTCCGGCTCGGTGATTGGGAGGTCCTCCTCGATGGCCTCGTTGACCAGTTCGCGTCGCTTCGCGACCGCTTCGGTGACGATTTCTTCGCGCGACTCCGTGCTCGCGTCAGTCATATCAATCGACCAGCTGGATGAGCTTGCCGTTCCTGGTGACGTGAAGGTCCCGGCCGAGGTCGTAGCCCTGGCTCTCACAGAGGTCGACGTACGGTGCGAAGCCCTGCATGTCCTGGTGGGCCGGGATGACGTTCTGGGGCTGGAGCGCCTGCAGCATCTCGTAGTGGCCCTCCTCGCGGAGGTGGCCGGAGACGTGGACGTCGTCGTAGATGCGCGCGCCCTGCATCTTCAGGAGGCGCTCGGACTGGTAGCGCTGGCCCTCGTTGGTCGGCTCGGGGATGACGCGCGCCGAGAAGACGACCTTGTCGCCGTTTTCCAGTTCGTACGGCGTCTCGCCGCGACCCATCCGGGTGAGCATCGCACGCGGCTCGCCCTGGTGGCCCGTGACGATGGGCAGGTAGTTCTCCTTGCCCTCCTTCATGATGCGCTTGAACGTCCGGTCGACCGACTTGCGGTGGCCGAACATGCCCATGTCCTCCGGGAAGTCGACGAAGTCGAGTCGTTCGGCCGTGCCCGAGTACTTCTCCATCGAGCGTCCGAGCAGCACCGGCGTCCGGCCGATTTCCTGGGCGTACTGGACGAGACTCTTCACGCGGGCGATGTGGCTGGAGAACGTCGTCGCGACGATGCCGCCGTCGTAGTCCTCCATGCTGTAGAGCACGTCCTTGACGTGCCGTCGGGCGACCGACTCGCTCGGCGTGCGGCCCTTCCGCCCCGCGTTCGTACAGTCCTCGATGTAACAGAGGACGCCGTTGCCCTCGCGGCCGATTTCGCGGAACCGCTTCATGTCGATGGGGTCGCCGAGCACCGGCGTGTGGTCCATCCGCTTGTCGAGCCCGTAGACGACGGCGCCCTCGGGCGTGTGGACGACGGGGTTGATGGCGTCGATGATGGAGTGGGTGACGTTGACGAACTCCAGGTCGACCTTGCCGCTGTCGCCGATGGACATCGTCTCGCCGGCCTCCATCTTTATCAGGTCGTTCTCGACGCCGAACTTCTCCTCGCTCTGGATCTGCTGTTTGACCAGTTCGATGGTGAACGGCGTCGCGACGACCGGTGCGTTGTACCGATGTGCCAGCTTGCTGATGGCCCCGATGTGGTCGAGGTGACCGTGGGTCGGCACGATGGCCTGGACGTCACCTTCGAGGTCGGACATCACCCGGTCGTCCGGGATGGCGCCCATGTCTATCAGGTCGAGACTGTGCAGTTTCTCCGTCTCGACGTTGTCGTGGAGCAGAACCTTCGAGAGGTTCAGTCCCATGTCGAAGATGACAACGTCGTCTCCCGCTCGCACGGCAGTCATCTGCCGTCCGACTTCCTCGTATCCGCCAATCGTTGCGATTTCGATTTCCATAGTTGCTTACCTCAAGCATTGAAACGCCGCGTCGCGCGGCGGTTGCATTGCTCACTGAAATCCTCGCGGGGCCGCGAGCGTCAGACCCCGGCGTCTTGCAGCACGTCGGTCTGGCACTCGCGCGCGGCGAAGCCGCACGCCCGCGAGTTGCCCAGTCTGGTCCCATCTACGCCCCCGGGTAATAAAAACTGCGGGGTATCGAACGCGAGTGGACGTTCGCGAGGGGAACGCCCCCGAGGAAAGCGGTACGCAACGAATCGGGTCGATCCGCCACCGTCGGCGCTTCGAGCGACGAAGCCGCGACGACCGCCCGGAAGTTCAAGTGCGAAGACGGGGCCAGGTCGGTTCGTGACGTGACCGGGGCCGGAACGCGAACGTGCGGCGCGCGGCGTTCCGGGACGTGGGTGAGCGCGCCGCCTGTCAGCCACGCGACGGTCGCTTCGCCGTCGACGGCCACGTCGAGGCTTGACGTTCGCGTTCGCCGGTGGCCAGCCGCGATGCGTCAGTCGTCGGCGGTGACGGGTGAGCGCGACACGTCGATTTCGCCCTCGTCGAGTTCCTCCTCGACCTCGCGGGCGGCCTGGACCATGTTCGCCATCTTGCCGTAGGCGACCTCGCGCGGGAGGAGCTTCAGCCCGCAGTCCGGGCTCACCGTCAGGCGCTCGGGCGGAACGACCTCGAGGCCCTTCCGGATGTTCGCCTTGATCTCCTCGACGCTCTCGACCTCGGCGACGTGAGCGTCGGTGACGCCGAGCGCGAGGTTCTTCGTGAACGCGGGGTCTTTGAACACCTCCAGTTGCTCGTAGTCGCCGTTGGCGAGTTCCACGTCGAACTCGTCGACCGGGAAGTCGAGAATCTCGGGATAGATTCGCGAGTAGTCGCCGTAGCAGACGTGGAGGCCGAGGTAGACGTCGTCCGGGATGCCCGCTGCGATGCGTTCGAGGCACTCGCCCACGATGGCGTGGTCGTCCGGCGTCGTCGCCAGCGCCGGTTCGTCTATCTGAACGTAGCGAGCGCCGGCCTCGACTAGCTTCTCCACTTCTTCGTTGACGAGGTCAGCGAGGTCGTACGCCAGCGACTCCTCGTCGTCGTAGGCCTCGTTGAAGCTCCAGCTGGCCAGCGTGTACGGGCCGGTGATGGGTACCTTCACCGGACGGTCGGCGACGTCGCTGGTGAACTCGTACTCGTCGACGAGCCACGTCTCGTCGTACTCGACGTCGCTCACGACCGAGGGCTTGTCGAAGTAGTTGTGTCCCCAGACCTTGACGGGACCGTTGAACTCGTAGCCGTCGATGCGGTGCGCGAAGTACTCGACCATCTCGTTGCGTCGCATCTCGCCGTCGACGATCACGTCGAGACCCGCGCGTTCGTGTTCGTCGGTGATGAGCCGCGAGGCGTCGTCTTTGGCCTCCTGCCAGGCGTCCTCGTCGAAGTCGGCGTCGTCGTCTTCGTACAGGCCTCGACAGCGGTCGACCCACTTCGGCTTAGGGTAGCTCCCGACGACGGTCGTCAGGATGAAGCTGTCGTTCCCGTGGTCGGCGGGGCGGAACTGCTCGCGAGTCGCGCCGTCGTCCTCGCCGCTCATGCTTCCACCTCCTGCAGTCGGGCGGCTTCCCCGAGCGCAGCGAGCTTCGCCTCGAACTTGGCGTACGGCAGGTAGAACAGCTCGGTGTTGCTCGTGAGATACACCGTCTCGAACTCGTTGACCGGGGTCTGCTCTTCGAACCACTCGACGCGCTCCGTGATGGTCTCGGGGGACTCCACCCGCGTGTTCTGGCCGTCGACGAGGCCGAGCGCGACCGAGTCCTTCGTCCCGTACTCGTTGACGTTCTCGACCGCGCCTTCGTGGTCCGCGACGAGGTCGTAGCCCACGGCGTCGATGTCGGCGTCGAGCAGGTGGGCGTGGACCTTCTCGTCGAGCGACCCCCAGTAGCTCTGGACGACCACGTCGGCGTCGGTCGCGGAGGCCACGGCGTCGATGGCCTCGCTGGCGCGGGCGTCCTGGCCGTCGCCCGGCGGGTTCTCGACGAGCGACGGTTCCAGTAGGAACAGCGTCTCCACGTCGGGGAACGCCTCCGCCTCGCCGGCCAGGAACTCCCCGACGGCCGCGAGGAAGGTCTCGTCGTCGCCGTAGTGCTCGTCGGTCGCGAGGTCGGCCAGCGAGTAGGGACCGGGAAGGACGGCCTGCAGGGAGTCGGAGCCCGTCAGCTCCGCGGCGGACGCCAGTTCGTCGGCCACGTCGCCGTCGAAGTCGAGGTCGCCGGTGACGACGGGGTCGCGGTAGAAGTTGTTGTTGTCGTAGTAGCGGACGATGCCCCGGGTCTCGACGTTGTCGTGGACCGCGAGGGGGTGCGCGAGCATGTCGTCCCATCGCGACTGCCCCTCGACGATCCTGTCGAGGCCAGCGGTCTGCTGTGCCTCGACGACCTCCGCCCGCGTCTCCTCGTATATCGCGGTCACGTCCTCGCTCTCGTCGCCTGATATCAGGTCCTCCTTCTGGTGGCCCTTCAGGTCCGAGAGGTCGTCTTTCGCCCAGTCCGGGAGCGGGTAGATGCCCGGTGTCGTAGCGACGCGCTCTGTCATCACCCCGTCCTACGAAATGCTGGGGCTTAATATTTTCCACTCCGAAAAATAACCGCGGTGCATGAGGGGTGCTACCGAGTGTCGAACGCCCCGAGGACCGGGACGGTCCGACGGTCGACGGAGGAAATTCGTCGCGGCCCCGGCGTCACATTCGGCAAACGCGGGGAGCCCGTGCCGGAGACCGTCGTGGTCACCGGAGCAGTTTCAGCACGGTCAGGGTCTCGAAGGGGAACGACTCGTCGCGCAGCGCGACGGCGCTGAATCCGTTCGCGGCGGCGCGTTCGACCACCTCGTCGACGCCGGTGAGGCTGCTCGCCAGCAGGAACACTCGCCCGTCCGGGGCCAGGACGCGCCCCACCGCGTCGAGGAAGGGTTCGATGACCGCCCGTCCCGACTCTCCGCCGGAGAGCGCCCGCTCCATCCAGTCGTCGCGCTCGGTCTCGGGGTCGGTGGGGAGATAGGGCGGGTTGAAGAGGACGGCGTCGAAGACCGCGTCCCGGAACGGGGCGACGAGGTCCGCGCGCACCGTCTCGACTCCGCGCTCGCGCGCCTGCTCGCAGGCGTGTGGGTTCACGTCGGACCCGACGACCCGAGCGCCCGTCTCGGCGGCGACCGTCTCGGCGACGTACCCCGACCCCGTCCCGACTTCGAGGACTCGTTCGTCGGCGCCCACGTGGTCGACGACGACCGTCGCGAGCAGGCGGGAGTCTTCGGCCGGTTGATACACCGGTGTCTCCGCGTCGCGGAGTTCGGCGAGGTCGGTCACTCCTTCTCGCTCCCGTCCGACCCGCGTTCGTTCGCGTCGCCGTCGGACTCCTCTTCCGGGCCGCCGTCGGTGGTCGCTTCCACGTGCTGTGAACGACCGCCGGCGAGCCGGAAGCCGCCGTGTTCCTCGCGCCCGCCGAGTTCCCGCTGGGGGAACGGTATCTTGATGCCGGCGTCCTCGTAGGTCTCCTTGACCCGGTTGATGACCGCGGTGCGGGCGCGCCACTTCCGGCGCGCGCTCGGTTTGTCGATCCAGAACCGCAGACCGAGCACGACCGCGGAGTCGCCGAACTCCTTCGAGACGACCTGGGGCGTCGGCACCGACAGCACGTCGTCTATCTCCTTCATGGTGTCCGCGGCGAGTTCGGCCGCGCGCTCGACGTCCGCGTTGTAGTCGACGCCCACGTCGACTTCGAGGCGGAGCCGTCCCTTCCGCGAGCGGTTGGTGATGGTACTTCCGCCCACCACGTCGTTCGGTATCATCACGTACTCGCCGTCGAACGTCTGGATGCGAGTGTTGACCATGGAGATGTCGGTGACGATGCCCTCCTGTTCGTCTATCTCTATCCAGTCGCCGATCTCGAACGGCCGCGAGAACATCAACACGAGCCCCGCCAGCAGCGCTCCGAGCGTCTGGCGGGCGGCCATGCCGACGACGATGCCGAGGAAGCCCGCCCCGACGAGCAGGCCGGTGAGGTTGACGTTCCACAGACCGAGGATGACGATGACGGCGACGCCGTACACCGACAACTGGGTGAGGCGGTAGAACACCTGCGCCTGGTGTTCCGAGATGGTCTTTCGGTCCTGCACGAACCGGTCGAGCGTGTCGCTGACGAACCCCGCGACGATGTAGGAGAGGGCGACGACGAGCAGCGTCTGGCCCACGGTCCAGATGGTCGAGGCCGCCACCTCCCGGTCCAGACTGGCGAACAGTCTGCTTGCAAATACGACGGTGGTGTTGACCTTGTCCCAGAGGAACAGCCACGTCACGACCGCCAGCGCGACGAAGGCGAGGAACGAGAAGAGCACGACGACGTCCGCCAGCGCGTCGAGGGTACGGCGTCGGAGTCTGGCGCGGAGTCGCCACGAGGACGCCGCGGCCCCGGCGACCGAGAGGAGAATGAACCCCCCGATGAGCCAGCGGACGTCGAAACTGGGGCTCCCATTGAACTGCGCGAGCAGCGTCCCCGTTACCATCAGCTCCCACCCCGCCCGTGTTCGTCCGCGAGCCGCGCCAGCGCCGCGAACTGGGCCGGCGTGACGTTCCCTGCACGCTTCCGGAGGATATCCTCGCCCAACGCCTCGCGCAGGTCGTCGTCCCCGGTCTCCCCGTCGCTCACCGCTTCGACGGCGTCGACCACGGCGTCGGCGTCGTCCAGTCCCGATATGTGGGCGGTGTTGCGGATGGCGTTCCGGATGGTCTTGCGGCGCTGGGTGAAGACGGCCTTGACGAAATCGAGGAAGAACGCCTCGTCGGGCGCCTCGTACTCGGGGTCCCGGGGCGTCGTCCGGACGACGGCGCTCTCGACCTCGGGCTGCGGGGAGAACGCCTCCCGGGGAACGACCTCGACGACCTCGACGTCGGCGTAGTGGCCCGCGGTCACCGACAGGCGACCGTAGTCGTCGTCCCCCGGCGCGGCGGCCATCCGCTCGGCGAACTCCTTCTGGAACATCAGCACCGTCGGCTTCCCGCGCGGTAGCAGCCGGAACGCTATCTCGCTGGAGATGCCGTACGGGAGGTTCGAGACGCAGGCCGTGAACTCGGGAAGGGCGACGTCGAGAGCGTCACCCTCGACCACCGTCAGGCGTCCCGCCGCCACGTCGTCGTCGAACTCCTCCCGCAGGAACGCCGCGAGGTCCGGGTCGCGCTCGACGACGGTCACCTCGTCGGCGACCGCCAGGAGCCGGTCGGTGAGCGCGCCGGTACCGCCACCGACTTCTAGAACGTGCCGGCGGTCCATTCCCTCGGCGTACTCCGGGAGACGGTCGAGCACCCGGTCGTCCACGAGGAAGTGCTGGTCGCGGTTCGGGTCGGCGCGAACCCCGGCGCGGCGGACGAGCGCGTCCGGGTCCCGGAACTCGTCGCTCGGCGTACGTGCCATCGTTACTCCCGGATACCGCGTGGAGCGGGGTAAACCCACCGAGTCGGCCGGACGCGGCGTTCGCCCGGTCGACGGCGGCGATTCGACAGTCGGCGGCCGCCTTCGGTTACTCGTCGCGGTGGGCGAACGTCCGGTACTTCAGGTCGTCCTCGCGAACCTCTTCGAGGATGCGTTCGACCAGGACGCCCTCCGGGTCGTGGAGACCGGCGACCCGCTCCTCGATATCGTCGAAGCTGTCGAACGGCTGGCGTTTGCGCTCCTCCAGGACGTTGTTGCGGAGCTTCTTGCCGATGCCCGGCAGGAGGTTCAACTGGTGGAGCCGAAGCGTGATCGGCTGGGCGTCGTTGTAGAAGTCGACGAACCGCTGGCAGTCGTTCTCGACGATGTCCTTGACGGCGTGTTCGAGTTCGGACTGGGCCGTCCCCGAGAGGTCCTCGTACTCTATCTCCCGGACCTCCTCGACCCCTTCGCGTTCCTCCGGCGGGTCGACGACCACCCGGTCGCCGATGCCGGAGTCGGCGTCCTGGTCGAATGTCAGTTCGAGCAGGCGGAACTCCGCCTCGGTCAGGGCGTAGGCCAGCGGCGGCTTCTGGTACTGTGGCCGGTCGTCTTCGGCCCTCCCGTGTGGAAGAAAGTCGAGCAACACGGCTGTCTCGCGTTCGCTCTCGGATTCACTCATTGTCGTAGATAACGGCGACGAATCACTTAAAGAATCGGTCAGATGGTCGAGAGGCGATCAGTCGTACTGCGCCACGACGTTCAGGATGTCGTCGAGTTCGTCGCCCGAGAGCGTGAACCGCTCCTGGGCGTACACCGCGCGCAGTTCGTCGCGGTCCTTCGGCAGCAGGTCCGCGATCTTGTACGCCGTGGGTTCGTCCACCTTCTCCTCGTCGAGCAGTTTCTCGACGAGTTCGCGGGACTCGTCGGGGTCGAGGAGGGCGAACCGGTTGACGTGGTCGATAGCTCGCGCGAGGTTGTACGGCATCTCGCGGTCCTCGTCCAGGGCGCGGTCCGTCTCGATGTCCGCGAGGAGTTCCTTGGCCTCGGCGGTGGTGAGGTGGTCCTCGTCGAGCTTCTCCTTGAAGATGGTCATGCGTCTACTCCTGGGCGCGGAGGTGAGCCGGCTTGACGATGAGCGTCTTCTCCTTGCCGCGGTCGTCGATGACGACCTTGTAGGCGGTCCCCTGCTCGCCGACGACCTCGCCGGTGTGGCCGTCGAAGCGCGGGTGGAATCGGCCGTCGGGGACGCTCGGGTCTATCTTCAGGTGGACCTTCTGGCCGACCTCGTACTCCTGAACCGCACGCTGGGGCGGGGACGTGCCGCGAGATCGCGGGTCGTTCGACAGTTTGTCTCGAGTGGTGTTGTAGGGTCCGTTCGAACTCGGCATAGTCGTACGTCCGTCTTGTTCGGTGACGGTTATAAAAGGTGCGTTCCGCGCCGCTCGTCCCCGTCGGCGGGTCGCCGTCACCAGCGGTGATGAACCGCGTCGGCGACGTACTCCTCGTACACGTCGCGGACGCCCGCCATCTGCGCGTCGGTCGGGGCCGGACGGTCGGCGGCGGCGACGTTCTCCCGGACGTGGTCCGGATTCGTCGAGCCGGGGATGACCGTCGACACCGCGTCGAACGAGAGGATCCAGCCGAGCGCGAACTGCGCCATCGTCGCGTCGTCGGGGACGTGCGGCCGCAGCGCCTCGACGGCCTCCAGGCCGCGCTCGTAGGGGACTCCGGCGAACGTCTCCCCGCGGTCGAACGCCTCCCCCTCGCGGTTGAAGTTCCGGTGGTCGTCCTCGGGGAACTCGGTGTCGGCCGAGAGTTCGCCCGTCAGCAGGCCGGACGCCAGCGGCACGCGAACGATGACGCCGACGTCCCGGCGTTTCGCCTCCCGGAGGAAGAGGTCCGCGGGGCGCTGGCGAAACGGGTTGAAGATTATCTGGACCGTCTCGACGCCGGGGTACTGGATGGCCTTCAGCCCCTCCTCGACGCGTTCGACGCTGACGCCGTAGTGGGCTATCGTCCCCGCCTCCCGGAGGTCGGCCAGCGCGTCGAACACCTCCGGTCGGTAGTAGACGTCCGTCGGCGGACAGTGCAACTGGAGCAGGTCGAGCGTCTCGGCATCGAGATTCTCCCGACTCCGGTCGACGAACCGCTCCAGGTTCTCGGCGGTGTACCCCGCGGCCTCGTGCGGGTCGAGTCGCCGGCCGGCCTTCGTGGCGACCACGGGCTCTTCCTCGCGCTCCGCGAGCACCGAGGCGACGAGGCGCTCGCTGCGACCGTCGCCGTACACGTCGGCGGTGTCGACGAAGTTCACGCCTGCGTCGAGCGCCGTCTCGATGGCCCGCCGACCCTCCGCTTCGGACACCTCGCCCCAGTCGGAGCCGACCTCCCACGTCCCGAGACCGACCGCCGTCACGTCCGCTCCCGTCGTTCCGAGTGCGCGTCGTTCCATGCCCCCTGCAACGCTCCCCGGGATTATCGGTGTTCGTCTTCCCCGGCCGTCTCGCCGACGCGAACCGGACGACGCCGCTCACTCCTCCGCGACGCGTTCTGCGGCGCGTCGCTCCCGGAGGTCGTCCTGTAGCCGCCCGGCGACGAACTCGCGCAACTGCGCGGCGGTCGCGGCGTCGAGGTCCGCGGCGCGGGCGTCCCGTCCGGCGAGGCGGGCCGAACTCGCGGTGTCGACGACGACCGTCGCCAGCCGCCACCGGCGCTGGAACACCGTCGCCTGCTGGACGACGGTCTGGACGCGGTAGTAGGGGACGACCGTCGTCGCGCGCCGCCAGAACCCGATACGCGTCACGACGTGGTCGTCTCCCGTCGAGTACCCCAGGTGCTTCCAGCGGTAGTGGGCCGCGACCGGAGCGACAGCGAGCAGCGCGAGCGGCGCGTACCAGGGGCCGAAACCGACGACGAACCGGTCGACGCCGTACGCCACCGCGGTCAGGCCGAGGACGACGATGGCGTACCGCCCGGCGTAGCGCCGTCTGGCGCGCTTCGGCGGCCGCTCGAACGTCGGCTCCCGGAACGGTTCTACTTCGCGCGCGAGCGCGAGGACGCGCTCACGGGCCGCCAGCGGGACGGCCGCCTGGGAGCCGCCGCCGTCCTGACCCGGCGCGTAGCCGGCCGTCTCGACGGCGAGCGTGGCATATCCCGCGAGTCGCATCAGCGGGTTCTCCCGGAGCGTTACGGTCTGGACCTTCTCCAGCGGGACCGTTCCGTCGTAGCGCTGGAGCAGGCCGCGTTCGTACCGGAGTTCGTCGCCGACGCGCGTGAGCCGGAAATCGTAGTAGCGCGCGAACGTCACCATCGCGCTGGCGACCCACAGCACCAGCGCCGACAGCGCGAGCTGGGTCAGCCCGACGAGGGCGTCGACGCCGGACGACTCGCCGGTCACCAGCGGCACGACGACGAAGGCGAGCCCGACGATGCGCGGCTCGACCGAGATGGCCGACAGCAGCGCGAGTTCCGACGACCGGATGGCGTAGAGCTCCTCCTCCGGTTCCGCCTCGACCGTCTCGGACGGAGTTTCGTCGCCTTCCTCCACCTCGCCCGCGGCTTCGGCGCGCTTGCGCCGCTGAATTTCGCGCTGGAGTCGCTTGGCCTCCTCGTAGGCCACGAACCGGAGGCTGGCCTCCGTCTGGTCGCCGCCGGCGGTTTCGAGGCTCACCGACGAGAGGCCGAGCGCGCGCTGGACGACGTTGCGACGGATGTCGACGTTCTGGACCCGTCGAAGCGGAATCTCGCGTCGCCGCCGCGAGAGGACGCCCGACTCGATGTCGAGCGAGTCGCCCGTCAGTTCGTAGGCGAACCGGCGGTAGTAGGCCGTCTCCCAGGCCACGGCGACGGCGAGGCCGACCACCGCCAGCAGTGCGACACGGAGCGGTTCCAGAAAGTCCACGACGCCCCCGAGCGCCAGTCCGGCGAACAGCAGGCTGGAGCCGACGCTCACGCCGCGCGAAACCGCACGGTACGGCAGCGAGAGCGGGTGCAGTTTCATACGGCGTCCTCTGACTCGCTCTCGATGGCGAGGTTGCGGAGCCGACGCTGGAGGTCGGTCGCGCGGTCGGGCGTCAGCCCCGGAATGGTCACGTCGGCACCGCGGGAGCCGGCGGTGTAGACGACGACGCTGCCGAGTCCGAGGAGACGCTCGACCGGCCCGCGCTGGGTGTCGACGTGCTGGACGCGGACGAACGGGACGACGGTCGTGACCCGCGTGAACACGCCTCGTTCGAGGTAGAGGTCGTCGTCCCGTATCTCGAACCGCCACACGCGGTACCGCAGGACGACGTACGCGACGCCGAAGACGAGGGCGGCGACCCCGACGGCCGCGACGACCCAGACGCCGACGTCGACGACGAAACGGTCGACCGCCGCCGCCATCGCGCCGAGCACGAGCGCGGTCAGCAGCGTCCCGGCGAGCCAGACGAAGCGGACGCGCGGATTGAGCGCTTCCATGTCCAAGACACGGGACAGCTATCGCATAAAGTGTCGGCATCCCGCGTGAAGCCGTCGAACGCGAGCGGTCCCGCGCCCTGCCCCCGAATCGCCGCTCGACCGGGGTAACGTCGACCGTTACCGTTCGCCTACGCCGGCTATAGGCACCTCCTGCGGAACGGTTCGCGGTGGCTGACGGTCGTCAGACGGAGTGGAACAAAGGTCCGTGCGACCCGTCTCTCTGCCGGACACCATGCCAAGGAATTCGCCAGTCACCGTTAACCGTCGTCGATTCCTGTCGGTGACGGCCGCGTCGACGGTGGCGCTCGGAGGGCTCTCGACGACCCAGGCGCAGCAGTCGAACGGTAGCAAGATAGTCATCGAACAGGACGGGAAGTGCATCCCGCTGCAACCGCTCTCGTACGAGGGGCTGCCGGTCGAGCAGTTCTACGACTACCGGACGCCCGACACGGAACCCTCGTCGTACAAGTACGCCTCCTTCGGCACCCAGCAGTTACAGCGCAAGAACACGAGCATCATGTTCCTGTACGACGGGCCGAAGGGACTGAGCCTCGTCATGGTTCACGACAAGCTACACAGTACGGGCTCGGGCGGCGCGGTCACGTTCCGTCTCACCAAACTCCCGGCCAAGGGGAAGTGGGTCGTCAAGGACGACAGCTACGACGGACCGACGAACCGGGACACCTTCGACCACTCCATCAACCGCGACTGGGAGGGCAAGAAGACCGCGACCAGCGTCATCAACTGGACGTGGCAGGACGGACGCGCCGACGGCGGGGTCTACCGCGGACTCGGCGACGAGTTCGAGTTCAAGATTCACCCGGCGTTCAACGAGCAGGCCGCGCTCTCGAGCGTGGGCGAGGGACCGTACGAGGGGAAGATCAACAAGTGGGAGGTGCTGTCCGGAAACGTGAACAACCCGACCCGGACCGAACTGAAGATGCAGAAGCCGGTGACGATCAAGACCGGCAGCTGCAACGGCTCGTCGAAGCAGACCTCGACCTCCAGTTCGAACTCGGACGGGGAGACGAGTTCGGGGGAGACCTCCTCGTCGCCGACGTCCCCCACGACCACGCCGGGCGGAGCGAGCGGCCAGAGCCGGGGATTCTTCGAGAGGATATGGGACGGACTCGGTGCCGCCCTGAACGCGGTTCTGTCGTTCTTCGGCAACCTCTTCTAGCGGACCCCTTCTCTGCCGCCTGCCGCCTCCAATCGCGCGCCGGTTCGTCGAGTCTCCGACCTCGAACCCGCTCTCGCCGGTCGCTACCGGCGGTGCGACGGTCCCGGTTGGAGAGAAAGTGACGGTCGAGAAGTAGAGCCGGGTTACTCGTCGCCGAGGATGCCGCGATGGGTCATCTTCTCGGGGTCGATGACGGCTTCGGCCTCCTCCTCGCTGAGGTAGCCCTTCTCGACGACGACCTCCTTGACGGTCTTCCCCTCCTTCAGCGCCGTCTTGGCCGCGTCGCTGGCCTTGTCGTAACCGATGTGGGGGTTGAGCGCCGTGGCGAGCGCCATGCTCTCCTCGACCTGCTCCTCGCAGTGCTCGGCGTTGGCCTCCAGCTTCCGGACGAACTTCTCGGCGAACGTCTCGCTCGCGTTCGCCAGCATCTCGGCGGACTGGAGGAAGTTGTGCGCGAGCACCGGCTTGTAGAGGTTGAGGTCGATCTGGCCCTCGGCCGCGCCCGCGCTCACGGCGGCGTCGTTGCCGACGACCTGCTTGTGGACCTGGTTGACCGCCTCGGCGACGACCGGGTTTATCTTGCCGGGCATGATGGAGCTACCGGGCTGGTTCTCGGGCTGTTCGAGTTCGCCGAGACCGTTTCGCGGCCCGGACGCGAGCAGTCGCAGGTCGTTGGCGATCTTGTTCAGCGACCCCGCGACCGTGCGGAGCGCGCCGTGGGCCTCGCTCATCGCGTCGTGTGCGGCCTGCGCCTCGAAGTGGTTGTCGGCCTCGCGGAACTCGACGCCCGTCTCCTCGCTGATGTACTCGGCGGCGAGTTCGGGGAAGTCGGGATGGGTGTTCAGGCCCGTCCCGACCGCCGTCCCGCCGAGGGCGAGCTCCGAGAGGTGGTCGCGGGCGTAGTCGAGCCGGGAGAGTCCCTTCTCGACCTGCGTGCGGTAGCCGGAGAACTCCTGGCCGAGGCGGACCGGCGTCGCGTCCTGGAGGTGGGTACGGCCGGTCTTGACGACGCCGTCGAACTCCTCTTCCTTCGCTTCCAGGGCCTCACGGAGGGTGTCGAGCGCCGGCAGGAGGTCCTTCTCGACGGCCTCCAGCGCGGCGACGTGCATCGCGGTCGGGATGACGTCGTTGCTGGACTGGCCGAAGTTGACGTGGTCGTTCGGGTGAACGACCCGGTCGCCGACGTCCGCGCCCGCGATTTCGGCGGCCCGGTTGGCGATGACCTCGTTGGCGTTCATGTTCGACGAGGTGCCCGACCCCGTCTGGAACACGTCGACGGGGAACTGGTCGTCGTGCTCGCCCGCGATGACCTCGTCCGCCGCCGCGACGATGGCGTCCGCTTCCTCCTCGTCGATGAGGTCGAGGTCGCGGTTGGCCTGCGCGGCCGCCTTCTTGACCACCCCGAGCGCGCGTACGAACCGCCGCCCGAAGGTGATACCGCTGATGGGGAAGTTCTCGACCGCCCGCTGGGTCTGTGCGCCCCAGTAGGCGTCCGACGGTACTCGCATCTCCCCGAGGCTGTCCTCCTCGATTCGGTAGTCCTCGTCGCTCATGTTCGAGCGGTCTCCCGCCACGGATAAATATCATACTCACTCGGCAGCGACGACCGTCGGTCCCTCTCGGAGTCGACGCCGCCGTGTCGCCGCGAGACGGGTCGTCGACGTCGACTGGCCGGAGCCAGCGGTCGTCTCGGCGCGGCGGCCGTACGACGGGTAACGCCACCGTGACCGCGGGTAACGTCGCCCTGAACCGAAGACGGCTGCCGTTACCCCATCGGTATGGCAAATTGACTCGTTTACGAATGAAGTTAAAAATCATTAAGTGGGCCCTGTTTGATATCCACGTACGCGCTTCGGAGGCGTAAACCATGACGAAGGACGACTCTAACACGACACGGCGTACGTATCTCAAATCGACCGCTGTCGCCGGCGCTGCCGGGATGGCGGGTCTGTCCGGTTGTCTCAGCGGTATGGGCGGTGGCGGCGACGGCGGCGGCGACGGCGAGAAGCTCGAAATTCTACACGGCTGGAGCGGCGGCGACGGCAAGGCCGCGTTCAACGCGCTCCACAGCGGCTTCGAGGAGAAGCACCCGGACGCGAAGACGAAGGTTCAACCGGTCGGCGGCGGCGGGAACACCGACCTCAACACCCTCATCAGCAAGCGACTCGGCAACGACAACCCGCCGGGCTCGTGGGCCGACTGGCCGGGCAAGAACCTCCTCCAGTTCACGAGCGAGGGAATCCTCGGCGACATCGGAACGGACGTCTGGGGCAAGAACGGGATGAAGGACGCGTACCTCGACGGACCCAAGAAGGCGGCCAAGCCCGACGGGAAGTTCGTCGCCGTTCCGCTGAACATCCACCGGATGAACAACCTGTTCTACAACAAGAAGGTCGTCAAGAAGGCCGGCGTCGACCCGTCGAGCATCGAGTCCCCGAAGGACCTCACGGCCGCGCTGAAGAAGGTCGACGAGAACACGAACGCCGTCGGCATGGCCCAGTCCACGAAGGGCCCGTGGACGACGCTCCAGCTCTGGGCGTCCGTGTTCCTCGCGGAAGCCGGCTGGGACTCCTACCAGCAGTTCATGAAGGGGAAGGGGAAGCAGTCCGAGATAGAGAGCGCCTTCAAGACCCTCGCGGACTACAGCAAGTACTTCTCGAACGACGCCTCGACCATCGGCTGGAAGGAGGCGAACAAGATGGTCATCGACGGCAAGGCCGCGTTCATCCACCAGGGCGACTGGGCCGCCGGGATGTACTCCGGACAGGACTTCACGTTCGAGGAGGACTGGGGTCACGTCCCGTTCCCCGGTACGGACGGCTACTACGCGATGAACATGGACTCGTTCGTCTTCCCGAAGGACGGCCCCGCGCCGGAGACGGCCAAGAAGTTCCTCCGGTACTGCGGAACGAAGGAAGGACAGGTCAAGTTCAACACCAAGAAGGGCTCCATCCCGCCGCGCGACGACGTCTCGACGGAGAAGTTCGGCAAGTTCCAGACGGCCCAGATAGAGGAGTTCCGTTCGTCGAAGGCCCAGCCCCCGTCCATCGCGCACGGGCTCGGCGTGAAGCCCGACGTGCTGACGAACCTGAACACCGCGCTCAAGCAGAAGTTCTCCAGCTACTCGGACGAGAACGCATCGAAGGTCGCCAAAGCATTCACCAACGCGTTCTGAGCGATGCGAGACCAACTATCGAAGATAGCAGACGCGCTCGCTCCGTGGCGGACTGAATCAGTCGCGACGGACGGGGGCGTGGAGACGGTCGGCACCGAACGCCGCTCGCTGTTCTCCAAGGAATTTTTGGGCGCACTCCCGTTCTGGCTGCCGTCGTTCCTGCTGGTCGGGCTGTTCGTCTACGGCGCCATCGGGTGGAACCTGCTGATATCGCTGACCGACCTCCAGCAGTTCGGGGACCCGAGTTACGCGCCGAGCAACCTCGACCTGGAGATGTACGCCAAGGCGTTCGGCGACCCGGTGTTCCTCGGGGCGGCGAAGAACACGTTCGTGTTGCTCGTGGGGTTCACGGTGACCTGCCTCGTCGTCGGGTTGCTGGTCGCGCTCCTCGTCGACCGGGACATCCGACGGGAGAACACGTTCCGGACGATATACCTGCTGCCGATGAGCCTGTCGTTCGTCGTGACGGCGCAGTTCTGGCTCTGGATGTACAACTACGAGAACGGCCTCGTGAACATCCTGTTCCGGACCGTCGGCGTGACGAACCCGCCGCACTGGATCAGCAACCCGAAGCTGGTCCTCGGTGCGGTCACGTTCGCGCTCATCTGGCAGTTCAGCGGCTACGCGATGGTCGTCTACCTCGCGGGCCTGCGAGCGATACCGGACGACCACTATGAGGCGGCGAAGGTCGACGGCGCGAGCACGGTGAAGATGTACTGGCGCGTCATCATCCCGCAGTTGAAGGGCGCGACCATCGGCGCGGCGGTCGTGCTGATGGTGTTCGCGCTGAAGGCGTTCGACTTCCTCTACGCGATGACGGGGTCGTACTACCCGCCGAAGGGGTCGGACATCCTCGCGACGATGATGGTCCGGCAGGCGTTCTCGGCCGGCCACCGCGCGTACGCGGCCGCCATCGGCATCATGCTGTTCCTGCTCGCCATCGCCATCGTCGCGCCGTACCTCATCTACCAGCACCGGAGAGGTGAACTATGAGCACGAAAGAGAGCCGTTTCGACGGCGGTCGCATCGGGCTGTACGCCGTACTGGTCGCGCTCGTGATGTTCTATCTCGCGCCGATAGAGACGGGACTGGTCACGTCCATCAAGACCGACCCGCTGGGCACGGCGCCGTACCTGCCGCCGACGCTCGACGGACTCACGTTCGAGAAGTGGACGCGGGCGTTCGACGCGCTGGCCGGGGGAATCGTCAACAGTCTGCTGCTGGCGATTCCGGCGACCATCGGGTCGGCGCTGCTCGGTAGCATGGCGGCCTACGGGCTGACGAACGCCGACTGGCGCTGGCAGGTGCCGGTGCTGCTGGCGTTCGTCACGGGCATCTTCATCCCGTACCAGGCCGTGCTGATTCCGCTCTCGAAGTTCTGGGCGGTGTACGTTCCGCTCCCGACGTGGTTGGAACCGTTCTGGGCGCTGCCGTTCCTCGAACCGTACCACGGCGACCTGCTGGCGCTCATCATCTCCCACGTCGCGTACGGGATTCCCATCTGCGTGCTGCTCTTCCGCACGTACTACAAGGACGTCTCGACGGAGATGGTGGAAGCGGCGAAACTCGACGGCGCGAGCACGGCGCGCATCTACCGACGCATCATCCTGCCGCTGTCGACGCCGATGTTCGCGGTGACGCTCATCTACCAGTTCACCCAGATATGGAACGACCTGCTGTTCGCGCTGGTCGTGATGGGTCCCGGCGACGGTGCGCCCGTGACGGTACCGCTGGCGCGACTGGGTGCGAGCCTCACCGACATCGGATTCGGCGTCCGGATGGCCGGCGCGTTCATCGCGGCGTTCCCGACGCTGCTGGTGTACATCGCGTTCGGCGACAAGTTCGCGAAAGGAGTAGCAACATGAACGACGAACACGAACGTCTGACACACTATGGGTGAACTGACTCTCGACGGCGTTACGAAGATATTCGACGACGACGGGTCCGACATCGTCGCCGTCGACGACGTATCGGTGGAGATCGACAACGACGAGTTCCTCGTGCTCGTCGGCCCCTCGGGCTGTGGCAAGTCGACGACGCTGCGGATGATAGCGGGGTTGGAGACGGTCACCGACGGCGAGATTCGCATCGGCGAGCGGGCCGTCACCGACGCCTCGCCCCGGGAACGGGACATCGCGATGGTGTTCCAGTCGTACGCGCTCTACCCCCACATGACCGTGCGGGAGAACATGCGCTTCGGGCTGGAGGAGTCGACGGACATGTCCGACGACGAGATGGACCGCCGGGTCGAGGACGCCGCCGAGATGATGGGCATCGCCGACCTGCTGGACCGCAAGCCGAGCGAACTCTCCGGGGGCCAGCAACAGCGCGTCGCGCTCGGGCGCGCCATCGTCCGCGACCCGGAGGTGTTCCTGATGGACGAACCGCTGTCGAATTTGGACGCCAAGCTCCGCTCCCAGATGCGGACGGAACTCCAGCGATTGCAGGAGGACCTCGGCGTGACGACGGTGTACGTCACCCACGACCAGACGGAGGCGATGACCATGGGCGACCGCATCGCCATCCTCGACGACGGCGAACTCCAGCAGGTCGGCACGCCCCTCGAATGTTACCACGAACCCTCGAACCGGTTCGTGGCCGGCTTCATCGGCGAACCGTCGATGAACTTCTTCGAGATGGGACGAGACGGCGACGCGCTCGTCGGCGAGGAGTTCGCGTATCCGCTCTCGGCCGAGACGGCGGAGGCGGTCGCCGACGCCGACCGCGTGACGCTCGGCGTTCGCCCCGAGGACGTGGAACTCGTGTCCGACGCCGACGGCGACCACGACTTCGCCACCGTGGTGGACGTGGTCGAGCCGATGGGCAACGAGAACAACGTCTACCTGGCGTTCGAGGGGAGCGAGACCGACGGCGAAGGGGTCGAGGAGGACCGACGGACCTTCGTCGCCACCGTCGACGGGATGCGGGCCGTCGAGGCCGACCAGCCGGTCGTCGCCCGGATTCCCGAGGAGGCGATCCACCTCTTCGACGCCGACACCGGCGAGGCGCTCAGGAACCGGACCCTCGATACGGCCGAGACGACGCTCCCGAGCGTCTAGGCGTCCCGGTCGCCGTTCTCCGCCCACTTCCGTTCGTACTCCTCGGGCGTGTAGGTCTTCAGCTCCAGCGCGTGGATGTCGGTGGTCATGTGCTCGCCCAGCGCGTCGTACACCATCTCGTGCTGGTCGACGAGCGTCTCTCCCTCGAACGCCGGCGAGACCACCGTCGCCGCGAGGTGGTCGTCGTCGTCCACGCCGCGCGGCTGTGAGACCGTCGCTTCCGCATCCTCGACGCCCGATTCGATGAGTCGTTCGACGTCGTTCGCGTCCATACCGGAAGCTATCGCGCCGGAGACCAAAAGCCGACGGGGTCCGGGTTCGACGCCGCGTCGAGGAACCGGCCGACGTCGCGCTCGCCGACGGGCCGCCCGGGAACCGCTCGACCGCCCGCCGGCGTCGGACCGAAAACCCGTTTCGAGGCGTCCTCAGTCGTCCAGTAACGTGATGCCGTCGAGGCGTCCGATGGTCTCGGCGTTCGGGTCGTCGCCGTCCGTCTCGACGCGCTCGACCGGCGGCTGGCGGTAGTCGGCGTAGACGTTGAGGTTGGCGTCGTCCTCGACCGCGACGGTGAACTCGCGCACCGCGTCCTCGGGTCGCCAGACACGGGTCACCTCGCCCTGCGCCTCGTCGCCCGGACCCGGACCGCCTTTCCGCGACCACTCCAGTCGGACCGCCATCGACTCCTCCACGTCGTCCGGTTGCAGTTCGTCCGCCATGGCCGTTCGTTCTCGGCGTCGTCCCCTCAGTGCTTCGGCCGGCCACCTCGGCGACCACCGTAGACGGCTCCGGGAGAACGTCGAACCGCGCGACTGGTATCTCCGGCTCCGGCGGGCGACGGGCGTTCTCGTGATGGTGGCCGGGTTCGTGCTGTCCGGCGGGGTCCGATACCTCTAGGTCCAGTTGTCGAGGCCGGTCTGGACGACGGCGTCCTCGATGCGCTCGAAGCCGCGCTCGACCTCGTCGGCGTGGATGTCCCACTCCCCGACCACGTACTCGCGGGCCGCGTCGAGGTCGGGGTCCATCTCGGCGTCGAACGCCACGTCGTCGGTCACGTCCGGGTCGAGGAACAGGTTCCGGATGATGTCCGCGTTCTCGACGTGGGCGTCGCGGGCCTCCAGCACGCCCCAGAGGTCGCCGTGCTCCTTGACCTCCTTCAGCGCGGTCTTCGGACCGACGCCGTCGATGCCCTCGTTGAAGTCCGTGCCGATGAGGATGGCCACGTCGACGAGTTGCTCCCAGGTGATGTCGTGTTCGTCGAGCGTGGCCTCGAAGTCCATCAGTTCGGGGTCGCCCTTGCTCGTCAGTTTCCGGAGCGTGAGGGGCGCGCCGAGCAGGAGCGCGTCGTAGTCCTCGGTGCCGGCGTAGTCGACGGTGCCGTTCCGGGCCATGTGGGCCGCCTGCGCCTCCCCCTCGGCGGGCGCTTCGACGTACGGCACGTCGAGCAGGTCGAACAGCTCCCGCGTCGTCTCGTGGATGACGGGCGTCAGCCGCTGGGTGTGGGCGTCGAGGCGCGCGACCTCTATCTCGTCGCCCGCCTCGCGGGCCTCCGCCAGTCGCTCCTCCATCTTCTCGCGCTGCTCGCGTCGGCTCTCTATCTCCTCGGTCTTGAGGTCGGTCACGCCTCCGTCGAAGACGAACACGGGCGTCAGGTCGTGCTCGAAGAACTTCGGCAGTCCCTGGACCACGCCGACGAGGTTCGCCACCTCTGTGCCGTCCTCGGTCGTGTACACCTCGTCTTCGGTCCACTTCACGGTCGTCGTCAGGTACTTGTACAGCCAGTTGTGCGCGTCGACCGCCACCAGCCGTCCCCCGAGGTCGTCGAAGGCGACCTCCTCGAGGACCGCTATCTGGCGGAGTGCGGAGTTACCCATCGCCACGAGGTAGGTGGTCGGGGGGTTTGAAAGCTACCGCTCCGGGGTCGCTCCCCCGGGGACCGTCGTCACCTCCTCCGTGCGACACGAAAAGGCGTTTAACGCCCCGCGGTCGATTTCCGGTATGGTCGAGAAAGTCATCTGGCCCGCCTACATCGACGCCGAGTTGAGTCGGCGGGAGGGCCGGCGGGTGCCGCAGGAGGTCGCCGTCTCCGAGCCGACGGTCGACGAGATAGCAAAGGCGGTCCAGCAGGTCGGTTACGACGCGGTCGTCGAGCGCGACAAGGCCTACTCCCGCGAGAACTGGAGGGCCCGCGGTCGCGTGCTGGTGAAGAACGCCGACGACGCCTCGAAGAACGACCTCATCCAGGCCGTCGCCGCGTACGTGGCGGCGCTGCGCGACTGATGCAGAAACTCGGCGACGTGGTCCGGACCGCCCAGGGGCTGGCGGTCGTCCGGACCCCCGGCGAGGAGTACCCCGACCTCGGCACCGAGGTCGTCGACGAGCAACTCGACGCCGTCGGCCGGGTCGTCGACGTGTTCGGCCCGGTCGACCGTCCCTACCTCGCTGTGTCGCCGTCGGCGGACGTTGCGCTCGCGTCGCTCGTCGGGTCGAAACTGTACGCGCGATAGCGTCGGGCGGCTACTCCTCGACGAACTGGACGTCGCCCACCTCGAAGCGCGCGCCGCCGTCGTCGGCCTCGGTCGCGTCGACGGTCCAGCCGTGGGCCTCGGCGATGCGTTCGACGATGGAGAGGCCGAACCCGCTGCCGCCCTCGGCCGTCGAGAATCCGGTCTCGAATATCCGTTCGCGCTCCGACGCCGGGATTCCGGGGCCGTCGTCCTCGACGGCGAACCCGTCCTCGGTCGGTAGCAGGCGAACGGTCGCGTCCTCGCCGGCGTGCGTGACGGCGTTCCCGATCAGGTTCTCGAACAGCTCCCGCAGGCGACTCTCGTCGGCGAGCACCGTCGGGAGGTCGTCGGCCAGTTCGTACGCGGCTCCGGTGCCGGCGGTCGACCAGGCGTTCTCGAACGCGCGTTCGAGCGGGACGGGTTCCGGGTCGTCGACGACCTTCCCCTGTTCGGCGAGCGCCAGCAGGTCGGCGATGATGTCCTCCATGCGGCCCAACGCGACCGCCGCCTCCTCTAAGTGTTCCGCGTCGCGCTCCCGGCGTTCGAGGTCGACCCGCACCCCCGCGATATCGAGCGGATTGCGCAGTTCGTGGGCGACGGTCCGCGCGAACTCCTCGAGGCGCTCGTTCTCCGCTTCGAGTTCCTGCTGGCGCTCGCGCACCTCCGTCACGTCCTCCACCGAGAACACGACTCGTTCGAGGTCGCCGTCGGCGGAGTGTATCGGCGCGGCGCTCACGGTCAGGAGGCTCCACTCGCCGTCGGGGCCGTCGTATCCGACGCGGACGTCGGTCTTCGACACGCCGCGCTCGAACACGTCGCTGAACGGGTAGTCCTCGTCCGGAATCGGGCGGCCCTCCTCGTCGGTGAGTTGCCACTCCGAGGAGTCGTAGGTGCGGTTCTTGACCTCCTCCTCCGTGAGACCGAGCAGGTCGAGCGCTCGCTGGTTGGCCCGCACGAGTTCGCCCTCGGAATCCGCGACGACGATGCCGACGGGACTCGTCTCCAGCACCCGTTCCAGCAGTTCCTTCTCGCGGTGGAGTTCGCGGCGTATGCGGTTCTCGTCGGTCGCGTCCCGGAAGAACACCGACAGCCCCTCCTCGGAGGGGTAGGCGTGGACCTCGAACAACGTGTCCAGCGGGGGGTAGTACGCCTCGAACGTCGTCGCCTCCTGGGTCACCATCGCTTCGCGGTACTCGTCTTCGAACTGGGAGTTCAGCGCCGCCGGGAACTCCTCCCAGACGTTCTTGCCGAGCAGTTCCCCCTTCTCGCGGTCCAGCAGTTCCCGACCGTGCTCGTTGACGAACGTGAATTGCCAGTCGGCGTCGAGCGCGAAGAAGGCGTCCGTGACGCGCTCGTAGACGGTGTTCACGCGCTCCTGGTACCGCTCGGCGGCCCGTTCGGCGCGGTACTGGGAGACGACGTTGTCGATGCGGTTGGCGAGCAGCGCGTACTTCTCCGGTCCGCCGCCCTTCTGGAGGTACTCGCTGACGCCGGCCGAGATGGCCTCGCTGGCGATGTCCTCGCTTCCCTTGCCGGTGAACAGGATGAACGGCAGGTCCGGCCGGCGTTCCCGGACCGACTCCAGGAACTCCAGGCCGTCCATCGCCCCCATGTCGAAGTCGCTGACGATGCAGTCGACGTCGAGGTCGTCGAGTCGCTCCAGAGCCTCGTAGGGGTCGGTGTCGGTGGAGACCTTCACGTCGTCGATGTGTTCGTCGAGGAAGGTTTCGGAGAGTCGCACTCGCGCCGGGTCGTCGTCGACGTGCAGGACGTGGATGGGCGCGGCGCCGCCGACGTCGTCGACGTCGACCGGTCCGTAATCGCTGGGGTTTCGCGTCGAACCCGGAACCATGGGAGTCTGTCGGGACGCCAATCGTTTATAGGTGCGGGCTTCGGTAGCGCACGGGTCACCGGCCGACTGGCCGCAGATTCCGCCGTTCGCGGGAGAACCGTTCCTTCGGAAACGGTGATAGAAACGCGAAGGATGGCGTCCGAACTCGATGCGGACGGGACGACATTCCGGGTCGGTCGCGCGTCGAGCGCCGTCCGAACTGGACGGTTTTTTACCCTTCGGCATCTCATTCCCGACCAATGAGCGAGTATGACTACGAGGACCTCGGTCTCGTGGCCGGGCTGGAGATACACCAGCAACTGGACACCGAGACGAAGCTGTTCTGCGAGTGTCCGACCCGCCTTCGAGACCCGGAGGAAGCCGCGCGGACGTTCACCCGCTACCTGCATCCGACCAAGAGCGAACTCGGGGAGATAGACGAGGCGGCGCTCGAAGAGAGCCAGGTCGACCGCGAGTTCGAGTACCTGGCGTACGACACCACCTGCCTCGTCGAGGAGGACGACGAACCGCCCCACCGCCTCGACGACGAGGCTCGCGAGGTCGTCCTCGAAATCGCCCAGCTGCTGGACATGGACGCGGTCGACCAGGCCCAGGTCATGCGGAAGATCGTCGTCGACGGCTCGAACACCTCCGGCTTCCAGCGCTCGACGCTGGTCGCCCGCGACGGCGAGATCGAGACGAGCGAGGGGCCGGTCGGCGTCGAGGACCTGATGCTCGAAGAGGAGAGCGCCCAGCGCGTCGAAGAGCGCGAGGACGGCGTGCTCTACAGCCTCGACCGCCTCGGCATTCCGCTCGTCGAAATCGGGACGAAACCGGACATCTCCACGCCCGAGCAGGCCCGCGAGGCCGCCGAACGCATCGGCATGCTCCTGCGCTCGACCGGGCAGGTCAAGCGCGGCCTGGGCACCATCCGCCAGGACGTGAACGTCTCCATCGAGGAGGGGGCGCGCGTCGAGATGAAAGGCGTCCAGAGCCTGGACGACATCGACGACCTCGTCCGCAACGAGGTCGAGCGCCAGGTCGAACTGCTCGCCATCCGCGACGAGCTCCGGGAGCGCGACGCCGCGGTCGGCGAGACGCGGGACGTGACCGACGTGTTCGCGGACACCGACTCCGGCGTCATCCGGAGCGCGCTGGACGACGGGGGAGCGGTCACCGCGGTCCCCCTCTACGGCTTCGACGGACTGGTCGGCCGCGAGATTCAGCCCGACCGCCGCCTCGGTACGGAGCTGTCCGACCACGCCAAGCGCCGCGGCGCGGGCGGCATCTTCCACACCGACGAACTCCCGGCGTACGGCGTCACCGAGGACGAGGTCGCGGCCCTGCGCGACGCCGTGGACGCCGGCGAGGACGACGCCGTCGCCATCGTCGCCGCCGCCCCGGACGTGGCGGAGGGCGCTATCGAGGCGGCCGCCGAGCGCGCCGAGGTCGCCGTCGAGGCCGTTCCCGAGGAGACCCGCGGGGCGAACGAGGACGGCACCTCCCGCTACCTGCGGCCGCTCCCCGGCGCGGCCCGGATGTACCCCGAGACGGACGTACCGCCGGTCGACCTCGACCCGACCGAGGTGGAGACGCCGGAACTGCTCACCGAGAAGGTCGACCGCTACCAGGACGAGTACGGTCTCGACGCCGGCCTCGCCGAGCAGGTCGCGTACGGTCGCCGGATGACGCTGTTCGAGCGGGCCGTCGAGGCGGGCGTCGACGCGACGCTGGCCGCCGGAACGCTCGAGAGCACCGTCACCGAACTCCGGCGCGACGGCGTTTCCGTCGAGAACCTCACGGACGACCACTTCCTCGACGCGCTCGGACTCGTCGCCGACGACGAGGTGCCGAAGGGGAGCGTCGGCGAACTGCTGACCGCGCTCGCGGAGACCCCCGAACTGACCGCGCGAGAAGCGGTCGAGCGGGAGGACCTCGGCAGCGCGGACGAGGACGAGGTCCGCGAGGCCGTGGTCGAAGTGGTCGAGCGAAACGACGAACAGGTCGAGGAGCAGGGGATGGGCGCGTTCTCCGCCCTGATGGGCGAGTGCATGGGGGCGCTCGGCGGTCAGGCGGACGGCGACCTCGTCAGCGAGATGCTGCGCGAGGAGATAGGGAAGCGCGCCTGAATCGGTCCAGCCGGCAACACTTTGTCGTCCGAAGCGAAAGGATGGCGACGTGAACGAGACGAACACGCCACTCGATAGACGCAGCGTCGAGCAATGAGTTCCGACTCGAACGTCGACCCCTCGGGCGCGACGCTGTCGTACGGGAACATCCTCGAACGCGAGATCGGAAACGCGCTGAAGGAGATGGACCGGCCTCCGAAGGGTCTGTTCCTCTCGGGGCTGGCCGCCGGACTCAACGTGAGCTTCGGCGCGCTGTTCATGGGGATGGTGCTGACGTTCTCGACGTCGTTCCCGTCGCCGCTGGTCGAGCGGGTGCTGGTGGCGGTCGCGTCCTCCGTCGGATTCCTGTTCGTCGTCCTCGGCCAGACGGAGCTGTTCACGGCGCACACGACGATGGGCGTGTTGCCGGTGTTCGACGGCAGGGCGTCGACCAGGGACCTCGGCCGACTCTGGGGGGTAGTCTACGTCGCGAACCTCGTCGGCTGCGCGCTGTTCGCGGGACTCATCGCGCTGTTAGGGCCGCCGATGGACATCGCGGAACCGGCCGCGTTCGGGACGCTCGCCGAGTCGCTGGTTCCGAAGCCGTCGTGGGTCATCTTCCTGAGCGGCGTCGTCGCCGGCTGGCTCATGGGGCTGGTGACCTGGCTCGTGGCCGCGAGCCGGGACACGGTGAGCCGGGTGCTGTTAGTCGTCGTCGTCACGACCGGCATCGGCTTCGGTCCCTTCCATCACTGTCTGCTCGGGACGACCGAGGTGCTCTCGGCGATGTTCATGGGCCAGGGCGTCTCGCTCGCGGGGTTCGGACACTTCCTCGTCTGGACGACGCTCGGGAACACCGTGGGCGGGACCGTGTTCGTCGCGCTCGTCAACTACGGGCACGTCGCCCTCTCCGAGGAGTACCGTGCCGAGGAGAGCGACGCGGACGATACGGAGGGCGAGCCACCCGGCAACGTCCTCCGCGACGACTGACCGGGGCGCTCTCCCGGACGAATCGGCCGCGGTGACGACCGGGGTCCGCAACCGGACGAGCGCGCCGCCGGTCCCTGCCCGACGGTTACTCGGCGGAGCGTCGCGGGAGACGCCACGACGCTTTTCACGCCACCGTTCCCACCGTTGGAGCATGGACGTGGACCGCGAGACGTTCGGACTCGACGTCGGGAGCTACATCGGGTTCCACCTCGTCGTCCTCGGCCTGGTCTCCTGGGTCACCGGGCAACCGTTCCTGATTCCGAGCCTCGGCCCGTCGGTGTTTCTCCTGGCCACGCTCCCCGACAGTCGGATGAACTATCCCGAACGCATCATCGGCGGCGAGTGCATCGGCGCGTTGTCCGGTTACGCGGCGTTCCACCTGCTCGTGGGGTCCGTCGGTGCGACGCCGCCGCTGTCGTTCGAAGCGTTCCGGCAGGTCCTGTCGGCGTTCACCGCCACCGTCCTCACGACCGTCGGAACGTACGCCACGAACACCCAGCACCCGCCGGCGTACGCGACGACGCTCATCGTCTCGCTCGGCATACTGACCCGTCCGCCCCAGATTCTCATCTTCGGAGTCGCCCTCCTCGCGATGGTCGCGGTCCACGAGGGCGTCGGGAAGCGACTGCCGATATGGAATCTCCCGTACGAGAACCGGGGGAACATCTGACCCTTCGGCGTGCGACGAGACGCCGTCGGGAGCCGAGCCGGCGCGAAGAGCGTCGACGACCGTCAGCTCATCCGGGCGGCCGTCCGGCGGAGGGCGGCGACCATCTCGCGTGAGACGACCGACCAGCGGGGTTCGCTGACTCGCTGGGAGCAGTAGTACGCGAACGCGACGAGCACCACGGCGAAGACGGCGTCGGTGACCCAGTGGACCCCGAGGTACAGCGTCGAGAAGACGATGCCGGTCGAGAGCGCGGCGACCGTGTAGGCGTACGCGTTCTCGGCCTTCCGCGCGTACAGCGCCGCCAGCACCGACAGGCCTGTGTGGAGGCTCGGGAACGCCTTCACCAGCGTGTCCGTCGAGAAGATGCCGTACTGGATGGCCGGGCTGAGTTCGTACATCAGGGGTTCGACGGTCGTCAGGTACAGCGACGACACCTTGACCGGGAAGAGGACGAAGAAGGGGACCGCCGTCAGCACGAGGATGACGTACGCTACCGCGTACCGCCGGGCCTGCTCCTCGTCGTGGACCTTCAGCTTGAAGTAGGTGAACAGGACGACGAACGGGAAGCCGGCGAGGTAGACGGCGGTGAAGAACATCGTGAGCGGCGTCGAGGCGATGGCCTGGAATGCGGTCACCGTAGCTCCCTCGATGGCGTAGATGACGCCCGTGAACGTCCGACCGGCGTGGAAGTGCAGCGCGAGCGTGTTGACGCCCTGGGTGACGACCCAGGCGACGCCGAGATACTTCCAGTCGGTCCGCAGGAACTCCTTGAACAGTCCCCACAGGCTCGCGTCGCGGAGGAAGACCTGCTTGCCGACGAGCAACAGCAGGACGCTCGGCACCGCCACCAGTAGGGTGAACTGCGTCCCGAGCGGGAGGGCGTGGAAGCGGATGGGGAGGGCAGACAGCATGACTATTCAGTAAATGTCACGAGCGTGCCTAAATACTTTATCTATTCTGTACTTCAGTGACGGGTTTCGGCGTTCTCGACGCGCTTCTCGCCCGTTCGCGTCGAAATCGGCGGTCGGCGGGTCCGACGGCGAACCGCTCGCGGACCGTCCCAACGCTCATCGGGTCCGGGGCGACTCCGCGTCTCGTGCGCGTTCTTTCGCGCGGCGCACGACCCCCCGCAGCGTCGATATCTCGCGACCGGTGGGGTGCGCGCGGCCGACCAGCCGGCGGACGAGCCGCATCGTCTTGTCGCGTTTCTCCGACGGATGGTCGATGGCGTCGAGCAGTTCGTCGAACCCGTCGTAGAATCCCTCTATCTCCCGTTCGCCGGCGCGCTCGCGTTCCACGTCGGGATGCTGGGTCTCCTCGACGGTCAGCTCCTGGAGTTCGTACAGCGTCACGGTCGCGGCCTGGCCGAGGTTGAGCGAGGGGTACTCCGCGCTCGCGGGGATGGAACACACCTCGTCGACGCGCGCGAGTTCCTCGTTCGTCAGGCCGTTGGACTCCCGCCCGAAGATGAGCACCGTGTCGCTGTCGACCTCGGCGAGGCTGTCGGCGAGGTCCGACGGCGTCCGGAAGGGGAACCGGACGTGCTTGCGAGCGTCCTCGTTGGTCGTCGCGGTGCAACCGACGGTGTGGTAGTCGGCGACCAGTTCGTCGAAGGTCACCGCGTCGTAGTTCGGCAACACGTCCTCGCGGGCCTGGCCGGCGAAGCCGTACGCCTCGCTGTCGCGGTGGAGTTCGGGCGGGTCGACGATCTTCAGGTCGTCCATGCCGAAGTTCTTCATCGCACGCGCGATGGTACCGACGTTGCCGGGCGTCTTCGGCTCGACGACGGCGACGGCGGGTTTCATGAGGGGTAGTCCCGGTCGATGTCCATGTCTCGCAGGTCTATCTCCGTCCGCTCCTCGTCCGGAATCTCGACGTTCATCGCTTCGAGGTCGGGCTCCGGCGGCTCCGGCAGGTCGTCGGGGTCGGTCTCGACGTGTTCGACGCCGACGTATCCCTCCGGGGCGCGCCCGCCGTCGGCGAACCACTCGTGGAACTCGTCCTGAAGCTCCTCCTCGCCGCGGTACCGCTCGCCGCCCTCCTCGAAGTACCAGTAGAGGAAGTCGTTCTCGTGGTCCTCGCAGACGGCGATCTCGGCGAGCGGTTCGCCGTAGACGACCTCGATGACGTTGCACTCTTCTACGTTGGCGTCTCCGTGAATCAGCCAGCAGGCGTCGCAGGGCGACCCGACGAGCGCGGAGAGGCGAGCGAGGCGCTTGCGCGTGTCCGCGTCCATGTCGTCCATCGGACGGTAGTCGCCGTCCTCGGTGAACACCTCCTCCTCGTCGAACCGCCAGCCGCGAACCCCGATGCTCACTTTTCCCATCGTTCCCACGTATCGGCCGCAGCGACAAAAAGAGCGCGTCTACGAGACGAGGACGGGGGGACGGCACGGACGGTGGCCCGGTGCCGGTCGTCCGACGACGGCTCGACCGAGAACGAGCCGATTAATACGCCCGCTTCCGGAGGAGCCACCTATGACGAACGTCTCGGCCGCCGGACTGCGTATCGGTCCGGACCATCCACCGCGAGTCATGGGCGTGCTGAACGTCAGCGAGGAATCGCCGTACGACCCGAGCGTCTACGACGACCCCGCGGAGGCGGCGGCGTACGTCGACGACGAACTCGTCGGCGAGGGCGCGGACATCGTCGACGTCGGCCTGGAGTCGGCGAACAAGCGATTCGAGGTGCTCTCCGTCGAGGAGGAACTGGAACGCCTCGACGCGGCCGTCGAGACCGTCGAGCGCGTCGACGGCGACGCCGTCTTCTCCATCGAGACGCGGTACGCGGAGGTGGCGGAGGCCGCGCTCTCGCGTGGGTTCGACATGGTCAACGACATCTGCGGGTTCGCCGACCCCGACATGGCCGACGTGTGCCTGGCCCACGACGCCCCCGTCGTGAAGATGGCGAGCCCTCCCGACCTCGAACGGCCCGGAGCGATAGCGTCGGTCGACGACATCTACGCCGCCCTCGAACGCGACCCGCTCCCCGAGAACGCCATCGTCGACCCGGCGTTCGGTGGCTGGAGCGAGGAGAAGACGCTCGACGACGACCGCGAGACGTTCCACCGCCTCGGCGAGTTCCGCGATCTCGACCGGCCCATCCTCGTCTCGATCAACCGGAAGAACTTCCTCGGCGACGTCGTCGGACGAGACACCGACGAGCGTCTGCCCGCGAGCCTCGCCGCCACCGCCCTCGCCGTCGAGCGCGGCGCGGACGTCGTCCGAACCCACGACGTCGCCGAGACGGTCGACGCCGCGACCATCGGTCACGCCTTCGGTCGCGAGTGCTGACCGGTCGTCGGTCCCCCGTCTCCCTTCCAGCGCCCGACCCCGGCCGCGACGCGAGGGTTTAAATCCGAACGGGCGGCCACCGCCAGTCGTGACCTGACCGACCGTCGCGACGGGGTCGAGGCCGGAGCGCGACGCGCCCCTCGCGACGAATCTCGCCACGCGTTGCCTGCTCGCCTCCCCCGCCGGCGCGTCGACCACGCTCGGCGCACTCCTCGACCCAGCCCTCGTCGCTCCGTCGACGCCGTCCGGAACGGCGGAAAACTTATGCCGGACGACGCACCAGCGCGACACGAGCCAGAACGCTCCCGTGGGTAGGGGTACACACTGGGTGGCTTCTGGCGCGACACTACCTTCCGAGAGACCATGGACTTCGACACCTGGAACCCCGTCTACGAAGCCATCATCGCCGACTTCGGCTTCGAACGCGCCGCCGACGAGCACGCTCGGGACGTACTCGGCGAGTACGTCGGCCCGTTCGACTACGACCGACTCGCCTTCGTCGACGGGGCGACCGTGTCCGTCGCCGGTGCCGGTCCGTCGCTCGAAGACGGCCTCGACAGCGTCCGCTCGGCCGACGCGGTCGTCGCAGCCTCCTCCGCCGCCGACGTCCTGCTCGACGCCGGCGTCGCCGTCGACCTGCTGGTGACGGACCTCGACGGGAATCCCGACACGGCGCGCGCGCTGACCGAGCGCGGCGTTCCGGTCGTCGCACACGCCCACGGCGACAACGTGCCTGCGGTCCGCGAGCACGTTCCGACGTTCGACCGCGAGCACGTGCTGGCGACGACGCAGACCGAACCCCGCGGACCGGTCGAGAACTTCGGCGGGTTCACGGACGGCGACCGGGCGGCGTTCCTCGCGGACCACTTCGGCGCGGCAGAACTCGTCTTCCCCGGGTGGGACGTCGACGACTCCTCGGTCGGTCCGGTGAAACGGCGGAAGCTGGCGTGGGCCGAGCGACTGCTGTACTGGCTGGAGCGACGACGCGGCGACCGCTTCGCCGTACTGGACGGTCGACGGGACGCCATCGACACGAGCGCCCTGCCCGAGTGACGACGTCGGAGCTTCCGACGCGACGACGGCGGTCCCGGCACCCGGATTTATGCTCCACCATAGCCACTGGTAGCACGTGACACGCGACTGTTCGTTCCTCGCCGACCTGCTCGACGACGACCAGTTCTCGTTCGGCGACTCCCACCGCGAGGGTCACGCCGGCGATTGGGGAACGCCGGACGAGGAACAGGTCCGTCCCGACGTCGTGGTCTGGCCCGAGTCGACCGACGACGTGTCGGCGGTCCTCGCGGCCGCCGACGACCGCGGTGTTCCAGTGACGCCGTACGCCGCCGGAACGAGTCTGGAGGGCAACGCCACCCCGGCACGGGGCGGCATCAGTCTCGACGTGACGCGGATGGACGCCGTGCTCGACGTGCGACCGGCGGACTTCCAGGTGGACGTCGAACCGGGCGTGATGGGAACCGCCGTCGACGAGGCGGTCGCTTCGGCGGGCCTCTTCTTCCCACCGCTGCCGTCCTCCGGCGACATCTCGACCGTCGGCGGGATGGTCGCGAACGACGCCAGCGGGATGCAGACCGTGAAGTACGGCGAGGTGGCGGACTGGGTGCTCGAACTGGAGGCCGTGCTGGCCGATGGGTCGGTGATAACGGCCGGAAGCAAGGCGGTCAAGACCTCGAGCGGGTACAACCTGAAGGACCTGCTCGTCGGCAGCGAGGGGACGCTGGCGGTCGTCACGCGTGCGACGCTGGAACTGACCGGTCGTCCCGAGCAGATCCGGGCGGGGCGTGCCCTCTTCTCGTCGCTCGACGACGCGGTCGCCGCAGTCGCCGACGCCGTTCGGTCGGGCGTCGACGTGGCGACGATCGAACTCGTTGACGCGACCAGCGCGAGGATGGCGAACGCCTACGCCGGGTCGGACCTGCCGGACGCACCCACGGTCTTCCTGAAATTCCACGCCGACCACGGCGTCGAGGAGGAGGTCGCGTTCTGCCGGTCGGTGTTCGAGAGCCATGACGTCGGTCGGTTCGAGGTCGTCGACGGGGACGAGATGGACGACCTCTGGCAGGCCCGGCGCGACCTCGCCTACGCCGTCCAGTCGTACGACCCCGACCTGACGCCGCTCCATCCGGGCGACGTCACGGTCCCCATCAGCAAGTACCCCGAACTGGTCCGGTTCGTGACCGACCTCGCCGACGAACGCGACCTGCTCGTCCCCTGCTTCGGTCACGCCGGGGACGGCAACCTCCACTTCTCCGTGCTCGTCGACGAGCGCGACGACGAACAGGTCGCGCGCGGCGAGGAGGTCCAGGACGCCATCGTGCGCCGGGCCATCGAGATGGGCGGCACCTCGACCGGGGAGCACGGCATCGGTCGCGGGAAACGCGAGTATCTCGTCGACGAACACGGCGAGGAGAGCGTCGAGGTCATGCGCCGCGTGAAGCGCTCGTTCGACCCCAACGACACGCTGAATCCGGGGAAGATATTCCCGGAGACGGTCGGCGGCGGACGCGTCGGGGAGTGACGGCGTTCAGACCTCGCAGTCGTCCTTGGGGACCTCGCGGTAGTGCTCGCGCCCGGCCGGCGTCCGAGTCCGGACGAGGTACGTCTCGTCGGTGAGGTCGAACACCGTCCGGGTACGAGGTCCCGAGCCGTGTAGCTCTCCGACGAGCGACACGTCGTCCCGGCTCGCCAGTCGGTCGCCGAGACGCCAACTCACGGGGTGTCCGGGCGTCGACTCACCGACCGGCGAACGGTTCGCCTGCGATTCGCGTGCGGGGTCCTCGCGTTCCCCATGCAAACTCATATCACGGCGATGGATGCCCGCGAACAAAACCGTACCGGCTTCCGGCGGCCCTAGTCGTGAACCAGCACGTCGACGACGCTGGGGCCGTCCTCGGCGAGCGCGGCTTCCAGCCGTTCCTCGATGTCGTCGGGCGACTCCACGAAGTGACCGTTCGCGCCGTGGCTCTCGGCGTTCTTGGCGAGGTCGACGGGCGGGTCGAAGTCCATGCCGACGAACTCGTACTCGTCCTCGTCGCCGCCGAACAGGTCGAGCGTGTTGTCCTTGAGGATGCGGTAGTTGCGGTTGTCCGGGACGACGACCGTGAGGTCCACGTCGTAGCGCGCCGCCGAGTACAGCGAGTGGGGGTAGTAGAGATACGAGCCGTCGCCGACGAAGCCCACGACCTCGCGGGGGTCGTCGCGCTCCGCCTCGGCCATGGCCGCGCCGACCGCCGCCGGGAGGCCGTACCCCAGGCCGCCGCCCTTGTTCGAGATGTAGCTCTCGCGGGCGAACGGCCAGCGCGTAAGCAGGGCGTACTTCGCGGTGACGCCTTCGTCGACGACGTAGGCGTCGGGCGCGACCGACCGCATCGCGTCGACGAGTTCCGCCTTCGAGGCGCGGGGGTCGTCGGGAGCGTCGTCCTCGCCGATGCCGGCCATCTGCTGCTGGGCGAACGTCTTGAACTGCGCGACGCGCTCCAGTCGCGCCTCGCGCTCCTCGGCGTCGAGGCGGTCCTCGACGCGCTCGGCGATGGCGTCCATCACGAGGCCGAGGTCGCCGACCACGGCGGCGTCGGCCGGATGGTTCTTGCCGACCTGCCACGGCTCGTCGTTCAGGTCGACGACGGTGGCGTCGCCGGGGATGAGTTCGCGCTCGTGACGGGTCAGCGTCGTATGGGTCGAACAGCCGGCGAGGACGACGGTGTCGCTGTTCATCGCGGCCGCCGCCAGGTCCTCGTCCGGCGGAACGTACGATACCCACTGGTCGTGGTCGGCGGGGAAGTCGACCTCGCAGGCCAGTATCTCGGCGTGGACGCGCGCCCCCGACGCTTCGGCTAGCCGGACCGCCGCGTCGACGGGGTCGGTGTCGGACCACGCGCCGTGGCGGGGAACGTGGTCCCCGACGACGAACACGGGGTCGTCGGCCTCGACGAGCAGGTCGGCCGCACGCTCGATGGCCCCAGGGTCGCCCCCGCCGGGGTTCTGGATCGGGCCGAGCGGTTCCGGGTCGGCCTCGGTCGCGGCCATCGTCACGTCCAGCGGAAGCGCGAGGAAGACGGGGCCCGTGGGCGGCGTCGTCGCCACGCGGAACGCCCGGCGGAGCATCGTCGGCAGGGCCGACACGTCGGTCACCTCCGCGCTCCACTTCGTGAACTGCTCGGTCAGCGCTTCGAGGTCGCCGTCGAGGATGGGTTCCTCGTGGCGGAAGTCGAGGCTGTGTGCGCCCGCCGTGACGACCAGTGGTGCGCCCGAGACCGACGCCCCGTAGAGGTTGCCGAGGCCGTGGGCGACGCCGGGGGCGACGTGAAGGTTGACGACGCCGGCGGGCGTCCCCGGTTCTTCGTCGGCGCGGTACCGCCGCGTGCTGGCGTAGCCCGCCGCCATCCCGACCGCGACGTCCTCGTGCGGCGCGAGCACGTAGTTGAGGTCGCTGTCCGCCAAGGCGTTCATGACCGGAAGCTCCGTCGTCCCGGGGTTGCCGAAGACGTACCTGACCCCGTACGCTTCGAGCGCGTCGACGAACAGGTCCGCTCCGGCGTGAGGTTCTGGCATACCGGTGTGTCGTCGCGAGACGACAAAAGGATTGGTCGCCGTCGGACGAAGAGTGGGTTGGATATTTCTACAACTATATCCAAATACGTAGTCCAGAAATGCAGCCGATAGCGGAATTTTAAAGTGTAGGGGTCGGTTAGGACTGATACCAACCTCGCAGAGGTGATCGAAACGATGAATCTCTCTCGCTACCGAAACACCGCACTGTTCGCGCTCCTCGCGCTCGTCTGGGGTACCTCCTTCACCGCCATCGAGACCGGCCTCGAAGCCTTCCCGCCGATCCTGTTCGCCGCGCTACGCTACGACATCGCCAGCGTCGCCATGTTCGCGTACGCCGGGATAGTCGGTCTGCGCCGCGCCGACTACCAGTGGCGACCGACGACGCGCGCCGACTTGCGAATCGTCGCGGTCGGCGGCCTGCTCGTGTTCGGCCTGCACTTCGCGCTTCTGTTCGTCGGCCAGCGGTACGTCACCAGCGGCGTCGCCGCCGTCGTCCTGAGCCTGACGCCCGTCGTCACGCCCATCTTCGCGTTCGTCCTCCTCCCGAACGAGCGCCTCGCCCCCGTCGAGGCGCTCGGCGTCCTCCTCGGCTTCGCCGGCGTGGTCGTCATCGCGCGTCCCAGCCCCGGAGCGCTCGACGGGACGCTGGTCGGCGTCGGTCTCCTGTTCGGCTCCGCGGTCGCGTTCGCGCTCGGCGCGGTGCTGACCCAGCGCATGCCGACGACCCTCCCGACCGTCCCGCTACAGGCGTGGATGATGCTCGTCGGCGCGGCCGTCCTCCACGCGATGGCCGCGGTCGTGCCCACGAACACGCCGGTCTCCCCCACCCCGGCCGCGCTCGCGTCGCTGGGCTACCTCGCGCTCGCCGCCAGCGTCGGCGGCTTCCTCGTCTACTTCGACCTGCTCGAACGCCTCGGCCCGAACGAGGTCAGCCTCGTCAACTACGTCGTCCCCGCCGTGGCGACGTTCGCTGGCTGGCTCCTGCTCGGCGAGTCCGTCGCCCCGCAGACGATGTTCGGATTCCTCGTCATCCTCGCCGGGTTCGTGCTGCTGAAGTCGGCCACCCTGAAGCGCCGCGTCGTCGCGCTCCGGCGGCCCGCCCGCTCGATTCCCGAGTCGTCCGACGACGACACCGTCGTCGTGGACAAGAACGCCTACTACCACGACCGGGAGTCGACCGCGGGGTCCGCCGACTGACGACCGAAACGCCCCAGTCGCACGTCTCACCGCCACCTGCGACGTATCACCGAATCCTTAATGGACTGTCCTGCAGAACGTACGTCCATGTACGACGAGGACGACTTGGCGGAGATTCGGCAGTCGCGGGACGAGTGGGAGGAGGAAACCCTCGACCCGACGCTGGACCGGTTCGGCGAGCGCAAGGACCGCTTCGCCACCGTCTCGAACCTCGAAGTCGACCGCCTCTACGACCCCTCCGACGTCGAGGACGTGGACTACGAGGAGGACCTCGGCTTCCCCGGCGAGGAGCCCTACACCCGCGGCGTCTACCCGACGATGTACCGCGGTCGAACGTGGACGATGCGACAGTTCGCCGGCTTCGGCACCGCCGAGGAGACCAACGAGCGCTTCCACTACCTCATCGACGAGGGCCAGACCGGCCTCTCGACGGCGTTCGACATGCCGAGCCTGATGGGCATCGACTCCGACGACCCGATGTCGGCCGGCGAGGTCGGCAAGGAGGGCGTCGCCGTCGACACCCTGCGAGACATGGAGATACTGTTCGACGGTATCGACCTCGACGAGGTCTCGACCTCCTTCACCATCAACCCGAGCGCCCCCGTCATCTACGCGATGTACATCGCCCTGGCCGACCAGCAGGGCGTCCCGCGCGAGGAGATTCGGGGAACGCTCCAGAACGACATGCTGAAGGAGTTCATCGCCCAGAAGGAGTGGGTCGTTCCGCCGGAGCCGAGCCTCGACGTGGTGACCGACACCATCGAGTTCGCCGCCGAGCAGACGCCGAAGTTCAAGCCCATCTCCATCTCGGGCTACCACATCCGCGAGGCCGGGTCGACGGCGGTCCAGGAACTCGCGTTCACGCTCGCGGACGGCTTCGCCTACGTCGAGGACGCGATGGACCGCGGCCTCGACGTCGACGAGTTCGCTCCCCAGCTCTCCTTTTTCTTCAACTCCCACAACTCCATCTTCGAGGAGGTGGCGAAGTTCCGCGCCGCCCGCCGCATCTACACCGAGGTCATGGCGGAGTGGTACGGCGCGGAGGCCGAGGCCAGCAAGCAACTGAAGTTCCACACCCAGACCGCCGGCCAGAGCCTGACCGCCCAGCAGCCGCTGAACAACATCGTTCGGGTGACCATCCAGGCGCTCGCGGGCGTGCTCGGCGGCACCCAGAGCCTCCACACCAACAGCTTCGACGAGGCGCTGGCGCTGCCCAGCGAGCAGGCGGTGCGGGTCGCGCTCCGCACCCAGCAGATAATCGCCGAGGAGAGCGGTGCGGCGGACATCATCGACCCGCTCGGCGGGAGCTTCGCCGTCGAGAGCCTCACCGACGAGGTCGAGGAGAAGGCGATGGCGTACATCGAGGAGATAAAGGAGATGGGCGACGACTCCGTCCGCGACGGCGTCCTGGAGGGCATCGAGCGCGGGTACTTCCACCGCGAGATACAGGACTCCGCCTACGAGTACCAGGAGCGCGTCGAGGAGGGTGAGGAGGTCGTCGTCGGCGTCAACGAGTACCAGATAGAGGAGGACACGAAGCCGGACATCCTCCAGGTCGACGAGGACACCCGGGACCGCCAGCTCGAACGCCTCGAAGCGGTCAGGGAGGAACGCGACGACGACGCGGTCGAGGAGACCCTGGCCGCGCTCGAAGACGCGATTCGGGACGACAAGAACGTCATGCCCTACATCGTCGACGCGGTGAAGGCGTACGCCACGATGGGCGAGATTATGGACGTGTTCCGCGCCGAGTACGGCGGCTACCAGGAGAAGGTCGGACTGGCCTGACGACGTCGCCCCGTTTCGCTCGACCGTAGCGACGCCACGATAGAGCCCTTTTCGCCGGAGCACATCGAGACAGATTTATAATAGTATACTGGAAAAGACACGTAGTGATACCGAGACGAAAACTGGTCGTGGCGGTCGTTCTGGTCGCTCTCGTTACGTTCGCGGGCTGTACGTCGGGACCCTCCGGCGATTCGTCCGGGGGCGACCGGACGACTGCCGCGACGGACGTAGCGTCGACCACGACGACCACGACGCTCGACGACCTGACGTACCCCGACGGAGCGAGCGACGAGGCCGTCGAGAACGCCACGGCGCTCGCCGAATCGCACACGTCGACGATAGCCGACCGGGGGTACGTGGTCGAAATCGACGTCTCCCGCTCGTTCGACGGGGAGTCGGGAACGAGCACGTACGTCGTCGAGCACGACGCCGATACCGGCGAGACGTACGAACGGTCGTCTACCTACGGCGGAGAACGCACTCTCGCGTACGCGAACGGGAGCGGCGTCTACGAGAAACGCGGTACGGACGACGTGACGTTCGAAGTGCGCCGGACCGAGACCGGCGACGACCTCGCGAGGAGCGACATCGTGACCGCGGTCCGACCGCTGCTGAGGGCCGGCGAGTTCGAGGACCCGCGCGTCGCGTCGTGGAAGGACCGGACGCTCGTCGAGTATCGACTCGACGACGTCGCCAACGACACCCGCCTCTTCGACCCGGAGACGGTGACGAACGCGTCGGGGTCGGTGCTCGTCGACGAGCAGGGCGTCGTCCACCGCGTCTCGGTGAACGTCACGCAACGGGTCGACGGTACCGAACAGCACACGCGGTTCGAGTACCGGGTGAGCGAACTCGGCGACGTCGACGTCGAGAAACCCGGCTGGGTGAGCGAGGCGGTCGAACGGCACGAATCCGACGACGACTCCAGTGCGCGGGTCTCGAACCGCGTGCAGATCGTCTCGGCCTTCGGGAACGTCACCGAGAACGAGCGCGTCGACCGCGTCACTCTCACCGTGATGCGCGCGGCGGGGTCCGACGACGTCGACCTCTCGACCGCCACGGTCGAGTGGATCGGCCCCGAGATGGCGACGACGCTCACGCACGGCGAACGCGCGTCGGCGAACCGCTTCGCGGTCGAGGCCATCAAGGACCCCGACGGTTCGGTGCCGGTCCTCGACGGTCAGGACGACCGGTTCACCGTCGTCCTGGACGCCTCGGAAATCGGCGGCGCACTCGAGGAGGGCCAGGCGGCTCAGCTCAAGATAACCACCGAGAGCGGTGCCGTCACGATATACCGAATCACCGTGCCGACGTCGCTTGCGGGCGAGTCGGCGGTCACGGTGTAACCACCGTCCGGCGTCCTCCTCGGCCGACAGTTCGCGGGTGCGTTTATGACGGACGCGAAGAAACCGTTCCGGTATGCGAGTAGCCGTTCTGACGGTCGGCGACGAGATCCTGGCGGGGGACACGGTGAACACCAACGCGACGTGGCTCGCCACGCAGGTCGACGAGCGCGGCGGGTCGGTGCGGCGCATCCTCACCGTTCCCGACGACCGGTCGGTCATCGCCGAGACCGTCCGCGACTGGCACGCGGCGTTCGACGCGGTCGTCGTGACCGGCGGACTCGGTCACACGCCTGACGACGTGACGATGGACGCGGTCGCGGCCGCGCTCGACCGGGACCTCGCGGTCGACGACGAGGTTCGGGACCGGCTCCGGGAGAAGGCCCGCGAGTTCGCCGCGGAGAACCCCGAACTCACCGACGAGTACGACCTGGAGATGGACCTCGACGCGGCGGCGACGCTGCCGGCGGGGAGTCGCCCGCTGCTCACGGACGCGGGCTGGGCCCCCGGATGCGTCGTCGAGAACGTGTACGTCCTCCCGGGCATCCCGGAGGAGATGAAGGCGACGTTCGCTGTCGTCGCGGACGAGTTCGGCGGCGACGCGGTCGCCGAGACGCTGTACACCCCCGCGCCGGAGGGAGCGCTGGGTAGCGTCCTCGAGGGCGTTCGCGAGCGGTTCGACGTCGCGGTCGGGAGCTACCCCGGACGGGACGGCGACCCCGGCCGGCTGAAGGTCACCGGTACCGACCCGGACGCCGTCGCCGACGCCGCGGCGTGGCTTCGCGACCGCGTCGAAGTGGTCGAGTCCGACGAGGAGTAGCCGTCCGTCGAACGAACCGCCGGTTCGACGAGTATTTATCCAGTTATGTACATGTTTGTCGTCGGTCACTACCAAAACCAACCGACGGATGGGGAATCTTTATGCATTTGCTTAAGGGACGCTAGTATGGATATGCCAGACGATACCGTGGAACTCGAGGCGCGCCTGGAGGAAGCCGAGACCTTCGAGCCACCGGAGTCGTTCGTCGAGCAGGCGAACGTCTCGGACGACTCGATCTACGAGGAGTTCGAGCAGAACTGGCCGGACTGCTGGGAGCGGGCGGCCGACCTGCTCGACTGGGAGGAGGGGTACGACACGG
>QNGA01000030.1 GCA_003298465.1 halophilic archaeon
GGACTGAAACTCGTCCTCATGAAGCTGGATTCGGTAGTAATCGCCGTTCAGAAGACGGCGGTGAATACGTCCCTGCTCCTTGCACACACCGCCCGTCAAAGCACCCGAGTGAGGTCCGGATGAGGCCTGGATACCCAGGTCGAATCTGGGCTTCGCAAGGGGGCTTAAGTCGTAACAAGGTAGCCGTAGGGGAATCTGCGGCTGGATCACCTCCTAACACACGGGACCAGGCCGTCGCGCCTGGCCCATCTGCCACTTCACGTGGCAACGAGGGTTCCTCGACGACCTCGACCACACTGCTGGTCGGGCACCTTTGAACTGCCAAGGCTAACGTACTTCTCGCCGTCAGGCGAGGTGGGCCCATAGCTCAGCGGTAGAGTGCCTCCTTTGCAAGGAGGATGCCCTGGGTTCGAATCCCAGTGGGTCCATAATCTCGGGCCGGGACGAATCGTTCCCCTTAAGTAGACGGGGGCGAAACGTTCTGGTCCGCGACGACCGATGCACCATCCCGTGAGAGCGTGGATGGGAAGGGTTCGACGCACGCTCCCCTTTACCACAGGGACGTGGCGATGACGACCGTATGTACGTGCAATCCAGACGTCCACTGGACCCGTTCACTCGGG
>QNGA01000031.1 GCA_003298465.1 halophilic archaeon
GGCCTCATCCGGACCTCACTCGGGTGCTTTGACGGGCGGTGTGTGCAAGGAGCAGGGACGTATTCACCGCCGTCTTCTGAACGGCGATTACTACCGAATCCAGCTTCATGAGGACGAGTTTCAGTCCTCAATCCGAACTACGACCGAGTTTAGGAGATTAGCGCCCCCTCTCGAGGTTGCATCCCACTGTCTCGATCATTGTAGCCCGCGTGTAGCCCAGCTCATTCGGGGCATACTGACCTACCGTTGCCCGTTCCTTCCTCCAGTTTGGCACTGGCAGTCTCCGTAATGTACCCAACCACCACGAGGGTGTTGCTGGCAATTACGGACGCGGGTCTCGCTCGTTGCCTGACTTAACAGGATGCCTCACGGTACGAGCTGACGGCGGCCATGCACCTCCTCTCAGTAGCTCAGGTAAAGTCATCAACCTGACCGTCACTGCTACTGTCGGAGCTGGTGAGATGTCCGGCGTTGAGTCCAATTAAACCGCAGGCTCCTCCGGTTGTAGTGCTCCCCCGCCAATTCCTTTAAGTTTCATCCTTGCGGACGTACTTCCCAGGCGGCTCGCTT
>QNGA01000032.1 GCA_003298465.1 halophilic archaeon
GTCCTCGCTTTTCTGAACCGTAAGGTGGTTCAGGAACAAGGGCTGGGCAAGACCGGTGCCAGCCGCCGCGGTAATACCGGCAGCCCGAGTGATGGCCGCTATTATTGGGCCTAAAGCGTCCGTAGCCGGCCGAACAGGTCCGTCGGGAAATCTGCTCGCTCAACGAGCAGGCGTCCGGCGGAAACCAGTCGGCTTGGGGCCGGAAGACCTGAGGGGTACGTCCGGGGTAGGAGTGAAATCCCGTAATCCTGGACGGACCGCCGGTGGCGAAAGCGCCTCAGGAAGACGGACCCGACGGTGAGGGACGAAAGCTAGGGTCACGAACCGGATTAGATACCCGGGTAGTCCTAGCTGTAAACGATGCTCGCTAGGTGTGGCGCAGGCTACGAGCCTGCGCTGTGCCGTAGGGAAGCCGAGAAGCGAGCCGCCTGGGAAGTACGTCCGCAAGGATGAAACTTAAAGGAATTGGCGGGGGAGCACTACAACCGGAGGAGCCTGCGGTTTAATTGGACTCAACGCCGGACATCTCACCAGCTCCGACAGT
>QNGA01000033.1 GCA_003298465.1 halophilic archaeon
GTCCTCGCTTTTCTGAACCGTAAGGTGGTTCAGGAACAAGGGCTGGGCAAGACCGGTGCCAGCCGCCGCGGTAATACCGGCAGCCCGAGTGATGGCCGCTATTATTGGGCCTAAAGCGTCCGTAGCCTGCCAGACAGGTCCATCGGGAAATCTGCTCGCTCAACGAGCAGGCGTCCGGTGGAAACCAGCTGGCTTGGGGCCGGAAGACCCAGGGGGTACGTCCGGGGTAGGAGTGAAATCCCGTAATCCTGGACGGACCACCAATGGCGAAAGCACCCTGGGAGGACGGACCCGACGGTGAGGGACGAAAGCTAGGGTCACGAACCGGATTAGATACCCGGGTAGTCCTAGCTGTAAACGATGCTCGCTAAGTGTGGCACACGCTACGAGCGTGTGCTTCGCTGCAGCGAAGGCGTAAGCGAGCCGCCTGGGAAGTACGTCCGCAAGGATGAAACTTAAAGGAATTGGCGGGGGAGCACTACAACCGGAGGAGCCTGCGGTTTAATTGGACTCAACGCCGGACATCTCACCAGCTCCGACAGT
>QNGA01000034.1 GCA_003298465.1 halophilic archaeon
GCTGATTGGCTGGATCCCTCACGGGTGCACAGCCGACCGACCTTGATCTTCTGAGAAGGGTTCGAGTGTGAGCATGCCTGTCGGGACCCGAAAGATGGTGAACTATGCCTGAGCGGGGCGAAGCCAGAGGAAACTCTGGTGGAGGCCCGTAGCGGTCCTGACGTGCAAATCGGTCGTCCGACCTGGGTATAGGGGCGAAAGACTAATCGAACCATCTAGTAGCTGGTTCCCTCCGAAGTTTCCCTCAGGATAGCTGGAGCTCGGAAACGAGTTCTATCGGGTAAAGCCAATGATTAGAGGCATCGGGGACGCAATGTCCTCGACCTATTCTCAAACTTTAAATAGGTAGGACGGGGTGGCTGCTTTGTTGAGCCATCCCACGGAATCGAGAGCTCCAAGTGGGCCATTTTTGGTAAGCAGAACTGGCGATGCGGGATGAACCGGAAGCCGGGTTACGGTGCCCAACTGCGCGCTAACCTAGAACCCACAAAGGGTGTTGGTCGATTAAGACAGCAGGACGGTGGTCATGGAAGTCGAAAT
>QNGA01000035.1 GCA_003298465.1 halophilic archaeon
AGCGTCTCGGGCGAGCACGGCGACGGCCGGGCGCGCACCCAGTGGAACCGGAAGCTGTACGGCGAGCACGTCTGGGAGGTGTTCCGGGAGCTCAAGACGGCGTTCGACCCCGACTGGCTGTTGAACCCCGGCCAGGTCTGCGGCGACGCGGACATGGCAGAAAATCTCCGATTCTCGCCCGGTTACGAGTTCGAGTCGGGCTTCGCCCCCGAACTGGAGTGGGAGAACGAGAACGGGTTCCAGGGGATGGTCGAGCTCTGTCACGGCTGCGGCGGCTGTCGCGGCGGCCAGGAGACCACCGGCGGCGTGATGTGTCCGACTTACCGGGCCGCCGACGAAGAGAGCCTCAGCACGCGCGGCCGGGCGAACATGCTCCGACAGGCGATGTCTGGAGAGCTTCCGGAGGGTGAGCAGTTCGACGTGGAGTTCATGGCGGAGGTGATGGACCTCTGCATCGGCTGCAAGGGCTGCGCCCGCGACTGCCCCAGCGAGGTCGACATGGCCAAACTCAAAGCCGAGGTCGAACACGAACACCA
>QNGA01000036.1 GCA_003298465.1 halophilic archaeon
GCGACCGGTTCATCTATCTCACCGCCGCACTGGCGGCGCTCAACGGACTGCTGTTCGGGTTCGACACCGGCATCATCTCCGGCGCTTTCCTCTACATCAACGATACGTTCACCATGTCGCCGCTCGTCGAGGGCATCGTCATGAGCGGCGCGATGGCGGGCGCGGCCCTCGGTGCGGCGGTCGGCGGGAAGTTGGCCGACCGACTCGGCCGTCGCCGACTCATCCTCATCGGCGCCGTCGTGTTCTTCGTCGGGTCGCTGACGATGGCTATCGCCCCGACCGTCCCCGTCCTCGTGGCCGGCCGACTCATCGACGGCGTCGCGATCGGGTTCGCCTCCATCGTCGGCCCGCTCTACATCTCCGAGATAGCGCCGCCGAAGATCCGCGGCGCGCTCACCTCGCTCAACCAGCTCATGGTGACGCTCGGAATCCTGATATCGTACTTCGTCAACTACGCCTTCGCCGACGCCGGCGCGTGGCGACTGATGCTCGGAACCGGAATGATTCCCGCGGTCGTCCTCGCCGTCGGCATG
>QNGA01000037.1 GCA_003298465.1 halophilic archaeon
ACCATTCCGGTTGATCCTGCCGGAGGCCATTGCTATCGGAGTTCGATTTAGCCATGCTAGTCGCACGAGTTCACACTCGTGGCGGATAGCTCAGTAACACGTGGCCAAACTGCCCTATGGATCGGGATAACCTCGGGAAACTGAGGCTAATCCCGAATACGGCTCTCTCACTGGAGTGTAGAGAGCTCGAAACGCTCAGGCGCCATAGGATGTGGCTGCGGCCGATTAGGTAGACGGTGGGGTAACGGCCCACCGTGCCGATAATCGGTACGGGTTGTGAGAGCAAGAGCCCGGAGATGGATTCTGAGACAAGAATCCAGGCCCTACGGGGCGCAGCAGGCGCGAAAACTTTACACTGCACGACAGTGCGATAAGGGAACTCCGAGTGCGAGGGCATATCGTCCTCGCTTTTCTGAACCGTAAGGTGGTTCAGGAACAAGGGCTGGGCAAGACCGGTGCCAGCCGCCGCGGTAATACCGGCAGCCCGAGTGATGGCCGCTATTATTGGGCCTAAAGCGTCCGTAGCC
>QNGA01000038.1 GCA_003298465.1 halophilic archaeon
GGACTGAAACTCGTCCTCATGAAGCTGGATTCGGTAGTAATCGCCGTTCAGAAGACGGCGGTGAATACGTCCCTGCTCCTTGCACACACCGCCCGTCAAAGCACCCGAGTGAGGTCCGGATGAGGCCACCAAGCGGTGGTCGAATCTGGGCTTCGCAAGGGGGCTTAAGTCGTAACAAGGTAGCCGTAGGGGAATCTGCGGCTGGATCACCTCCTAACACACGGGACCAGGCCGTCGCGCCTGGCCCACCTTTCGGAGGCCTCGGCTGTCAGGGCTCTTCTCCTCGTAGAGAGGAGTCTCGGCCTGTCGCTCGTTGGGAGCGCACCCTTCACGGGGTGACCGGGTTCGAATCCCGGGAGGCCACTCAGCGGACGCCGATCGCCGGTGTCCACGAATCGATGCACCATCCCGTGAGAGCGTGGATGGGAAGGGTTCGACGCACGCTCCCCTTTACCACAGGGACGTGGCGATGACGACCGTATGTACGTGCAATCCAGACGTCCACTGGACCCGTTCACTCGGG
>QNGA01000039.1 GCA_003298465.1 halophilic archaeon
CGACGAGCAACAGCAGGCGTCGACCGACGCGGTCGATGAGCGCGATGGCGACGACCGTCATGAGGACGTTGATGACGCCGATGCCGACCGTGGCGAGAATCGACGTCGCGCTGCCGAAGCCGGTCGATTCGAGGATGGTCGGAGCGTAGTAGATGACGGCGTTGATGCCGGTGATCTGCTGGAAGACGGCGAGTCCGAGCCCGACGACGAGCGCGGGGCGCAGCCAGGGCTGGAGCAGGTCGCGGAGGCTGGTTCCGGACTGCTTCGCGACCGTCTCCTCTATCTCGGCGAGTTCGTCGTCGACGTCGCCCTCGCGGGTGCGTTCGAGGACCGCGCGGGCGTCGTCCTTCCGGCCGTGTTCGTAGAGCCAGCGCGGACTTTCGGGCATCTTCATCATGCCGACGGCGAGGACGACCGCGGGAATCATTCCGGTTCCGAGCATCAGTCGCCACGCGCCGGCGTCGGCGAAGGCGTAGTTGACGAAGTACGATATCAGGATTCCGAGCGTCACCATGAGCTGG
>QNGA01000004.1 GCA_003298465.1 halophilic archaeon
AGCAGTTCGACGTGGAGTTCATGGCGGAGGTGATGGACCTCTGCATCGGCTGCAAGGGCTGCGCCCGCGACTGCCCCAGCGAGGTCGACATGGCCAAACTCAAAGCCGAGGTCGAACACGAACACCACCAGCGCCACGGCGCGAGCCTCCGCGACCGCCTCTTCGCGAACGTCGAACGCCTCTCCGAAATCGGCAGCGCGCTCGCGCCCGTCTCGAACTGGGCGTCGAAGGTGCCGGGGGTCCGCGCCGTCATGGAGAAGGCGGTCGGCGTCGCCCGCGAACGAAGTCTGCCCACGTTCCACCGCGAGAGCCTCGAAGACTGGTTCGAGAGTCGCGGCGGTTGTCGGATTCCGGCCGGCGACGCCGACCGTCGCGTCCTGCTCTTTCCCGACACCTACACGAACTACAACCACCCCGACGCGGGCAAGGCCGCGGTGCGCGTGCTCGAAGCCGCGAACGTCCACGTCGCGATTCCCGACGGGGTCACCGCCAGCGGTCGTCCGGCCCACTCGAAGGGCTTTCTCGACCTGTCCCGCGAGCGCGCCCGGCGGAACGTCGAGGCGCTCGTGCCCCGCGTCCGGGACGGCTGGGACGTGGTCGTGGTCGAACCCTCCGACGCCGTCATGCTCCAGTCGGACTACCTCGACCTCCTGGGCGCGTCGGAGCCGTCCGGTCGGTCCAGCGGGCAGTACGACGAACCGCGAAGCGCCGACCCCGACGCCGGCGGGATCCGGACCGCCGCCGAGCGCCTCGCGACGAACACCTACGGCGTCTGCGAGTACCTCGACTCCTTCGAGTTCGACCTCGCGCTCGACGGCCGGGGGTCGCTGACCTACCACGGCCACTGCCACCAGAAGGCGACGAAGAAGGACCACCACGCGGTCAGCGTCCTCCGGGCGGCGGGCTACGACGTGGACGAACTCGACTCCGGGTGCTGTGGCATGGCGGGCAGTTTCGGGTACGAGGCCGAACACTACTCGATGAGCCAGGCCGTCGGCTCGATACTGTTCGACCAGGTCGCGGCCAGCGACGGCGAGGAAGTCGTCGCGCCCGGCGCGTCCTGTCGGACGCAACTGGACGACAGCGAGGCGGTCGGCGAGGAGCCACCCCACCCCGTCGAGAAGGTCGCCGCGGCGCTGGAGTAGTCGCCATCGACGGCGTCGGTCGCCCCCGGTCGCCGACCAGGCCCCGCGGCGCACGGTCGCGACGGGGTCTCTCCCGGGAGATGGCGGGAACCGTTTTCAGGCTCGCACCCGATGGTGGCATCCGAACGGGTGGCAATCATGGAGGTTCCGTCTCAGCACTCCCAGCACGAACGGGCCGAGGAGTTGCCGCTGTTGACCGACTCGGCGACGGTCAGCAGCGTCGACCACCTCGACGAGAATCGCGCCGAGGAGATAGTCGACCGCGTGTTCGACCTGCTGGACCAGCACGGCAGGGACGAGGTGAGGGCGCAGGTCGAACGCCCGGCGGCCGACGATATCGACTGGGACGAACTCGAGTCGCTGCTCGGCGAGGAGGAGGGCTACGGCAACCTGCGGACCGTCGTCGACACGCTCCGGAAGCGCTTCGAGCGCTCCTTCCCGGGACTGCTCCGGTTGCGGTTCGAGTTCGACGACGAGTTCGACTTCGTCCCCGGTCAGTACGCGACCGTCCGGTTCGAGGACACGCCGCGCCCCTACTCCATCGCCAGTTCGCCCAACGACGACGCCATCGAGACCGCGGTCCGGCGCGTCCCGGGCGGGCGACTCACGTCGAAGATGTTCGCCGACATCTCGGAGGGCGACGAGGTCGTCCTCCGGGGACCGAACGGCGAGTTCGTCCTGCAGGAACCGTCGACGCGGGACATGGCGTTCCTCGCGACCGGGACCGGCGTCGCGCCGCTCAAGAGCATGATAGAGTTCACGTTCGAGGAGGGTCGCGACGAGGTCGGCGGCGAAGGGCGCGACCTCTGGCTGTTCCTGGGCGCGTCGTGGGAGGACGACCTGCCGTACTGCGAGCGGTTCCGCGAACTCGACGACGAGCACGAGAACTTCCACTTCGTCCCCACCTGCTCCCGCGAGGAGTATCTCACCGACTGGGACGGGGAGACGTCGTACGTCCAGCAGACCCTCGTTAAGTATCTCACCGAGGCGGCGAGGGCGGACCTCGACGGGAAGATGGCGGGGGTCGCCGACCAGGACCCGAAGTACGACGTCGACGCCCGCGTCGACCCGAGCGACCTGGAGGTGTACGCCTGCGGCATCAACGTGATGGTCGGGACGCTCGTCGACACGGTCCGGTCGCTGGGAGTGCCGGACGAGTACGTCGAGTTCGAGGGGTTCGGGTAGTCGGCGGTCCGGGCCTCGCCGTGGGAACGCATAACCCGCCACGACCCGTAGCACGTTCCATGCCGACAGTCCACTTCCGCGGACGCGAACTCGACTGCGAGGAGGGAATGATACTCCGGGACGTGCTGCTCGAAGCGGGCGAGTCGCCACACAACGGGACGTCGAACTACCTCAACTGCCGCGGCCACGCGACCTGCGGCACGTGCGCGGTCGAGGTCGACGGCGAGGTGGGCGAACCGACGAGCGACGAACGGCGTCGCCTCCAGATGCCGCCCCACGACCCCGACGCCGGCCTTCGACTGGCCTGCCAGACCGCCGTGTACGGCGACGTCTCCGTCGAGAAACACGACGGCTTCTGGGGCCAGAAGGTGAACCGCTGAGCGCCGGCGACCGGACGGCGCGGGCGTCGCCGGCGACGACCCGGCGTCAGTCGCTCTCGGCCCACTCGATGGCCCGTTCGACGGCGTCCGCCTTCGAGTCGGTCTCGGCGACGGTGGTCCACTCGTCCGCGCTCACGTCGTACTGGTAGACGGCGTAGCCCTCGTCGCGGTACGTGAGGTTCTCGATGTACAGTTCCACGTCCTCGTCCTCGCCGAGCCAGACGCGAATCTGCTTGCCGCCTTCGAGGTCCTCGCGGCGTCGCCACCCCGAGACGCTCACGCGCTGGACCCCCAGTCCGAGATTCCCAGGACCGAGTCACAGTCCGGGCAGGTCCACACCTTCGGCGTGCTCGCCGCGGACGCCTGTTCGAGTCGCTCCGCCCACTCCGTGATGTTCGATTCGCAGTGCGGGCACGTGGCCATGGGACGGTGTGACGAGGGGACGGAGTTTGTAGTTTCGGGCCATCCCCCTGCCGCCCGGCGACGGGGTCCTACAGCCAGCCCGACTCGCGGAAGTACGCCACGAGGACGACGGTCACGCAGAGCATCCCCAGCATCACCGCGGGGTAGCCGAACTGCCAGCCGAGTTCCGGCATGTTGTACGGGCTCCCCTCGAAGTTCATCCCGTACACGCCGACGACGAAGGTCAGGGGAAGGACGATGGTGGCGACGACGGTCAACTTCTTCATCACCTCGTTGGTCGACATCGACAGGGAGTTGAGGTAGATGTCGCGCGCGCCGCTGGCCAGGTCCCGGTACGTCTCGGTCAGGTCGACGAGCTGGACGACGTGGTCGTACGCGTCCCGGAAGTACTTCTCCGTCTCCGCCCGCACCTGGTCGGGGTCGCCGCGCGCGAGGACGCCGACCGCCTCCCGCGTCGGCCACAGGAGCTTCCGGAACGACAGCAACTCCCGACGGACCCCGTTTATCGCCTCCAGGGTGGCGACGTCGATGTCGTCGATGATGGAGTCCTCGACCTCCTCGATTCGGGTCTCGATCTGGTCCAGTTCCTCGAAGTACGCGTCGACGATTCCGTCGACGATGCGGTAGGCGGCGAAGTCCGGGCCGTACGAACGCAGACGGCCGTCCCGCTCGACCGCGTTCCACGCCCGGTCGACCGTCGCTATCTCGTACTCCGAGAGGGTGACCAGCCAGTCGTCGCCAACGAACACGCCGACCGATTCGGTGCGTATCTCCTCGTCGAACGTCGTATCGCCCACTACCAGGTCGGCGGTCTTCAGCAGGACGAACGCGTGGTCGTCGAACTCCTCGGTCTTCGCCCGGACGCCGTTGCGCACGTCCTCGACGGAGAGGGGGTGGATGCCGAAGGCGTCGGCGACGCGATTGATTTCCCTGAGGGTCGCGCCGGTCGCGCGCACCCACGCGGTCCCGGGCGCGTCGCGGGCCGCCGCCGGGTCGTCGAACCGCCGGACCTCGTCGTCGGTGTACGTCAACGCCGTTATCATCGCTCGCCGCTCCCGACGGCGACGAGCGTGACGCCGACCATGACGCCGGTGACGGACAGCGCGCGACCCGGGTACGGTGCGACGATTCCCGCGACGTAACCCGCCAGCCCCGCGAGCGTGAGCGCGAGACCTGCGGCGAGTATGCGATTCATACGGGACCTGCGGAGTGGGGGAGAAATAAGCGTTGGTGCGCTCGCGACCGTTCCGCGGTCGACGGTGCCATCGACGCTCAGGACCCGTGCTGGACGCCCTCTATCAGGCGGAAGACGTCGTCTTCCATGTCGACGAGCGACGGGTAGACGCCCATCGCCACGACCACGTCGTCACCGTGCTCGACCTTGGCGATGTGGATGGTCACGTCGACCTCGCGGCCGGCGACGGTCGCGGTCGCCTCGAACTTCGAGACGGACGTCTCCTTGCCGAGCATCGTCGCGTTGCGTCCCCCGACCTTCCGGACGTCACTGACGCCCTCGTATCGCTGGACGAACTTCTCGACGAGTTTCCGGTCGCTGTACCGGGCCAGCGGGTTCACCGACTTGCCGGCGATCTCGAACCGCGGGCTGCTGAGCGTGGCGAACGAGGCAACCGCCTTCTGTCCGGTGCCTTCGACGCTGAGCCCCTTCTCGTACTCGGCGACCCAGTTGGTCACCTTCACCTTCCGCGACTGGCCGCCGGCCTCGAACGTCCGGTTCTCGACCATCTTGTCGACCCGCTTCTGTTCGTACCCGGCGTCCGAGAGCGCCGCGTCGCTCACCGTCGCCTTCGACGCGCTGAACGCGAGCGTGTCGCCGAGCAGAAAGCCGACGCATCCGCTCGTGAGGACGACGACGAGCACCGCGACCGTGAGGGACTTCCGTCGCATACGCCCCCCGGTTTACCCCGCCGAGGGATAAAAGCGACGGCCCGGAGCGACGAAAACGAGCGGGGCCGCGCCCGGAAGAAACCGCCAGCGCGACGACCGGACCGGAGACCGCACTACGGCAGGCGGAACTCCGGTCCGGAGTCGGTGTCCTGGACGTCGACGCCGACGGCCTCGAGTTCGTCCCGGAGTTCGTCGGCCCGCTCGTAGTTCCCCGCCTCGCGCTCCCGTTCGCGCACGTCGAGGACGAGTTCGACGAGGTCCTCGGCGAGGCGCACGTCGCCCTCCGTCTCCCCGCCGAACGCGAATCCGAGGACGCCACCGCCGAACGCGTCGAACGTCTCGACGGTCCGCCGGAGGCCGACGTAGTCGAACGCCTCGCGGTCGTCGAGGTGACGGTTGGCCGCGGTCACGAGGTCGAGCAGCGCGGCGAGCGCCCGGCGCGTGTTGAAGTTGTCGTTCATGGCGTCCGCGAACGCCTCGCGGGCGTCCTCGACCGCCGCCCGGAGGTCGGCGTCCTCGACCTTCGTGCCGGCGTCGGGGCCGTCGAGCGCGTCCACCGCCCGGTCGTAGCCGGTCGAGAGGCGCTCCCAGCGGTCCTCGGCCTCCGCCACGGTGTCGTCGCTGTACGTCTGGCGGTTGTCGTAGGCGGTCGACAGCAGGAACATCCGGACGACGTTCGCGCCGAGTTCGGCGACGGCGTCCCGGACCGTGAAGAAGTTCTGCAGGCTGGAGGACATCTTCTCGCCCTCCGTCTCCAGCAGGCGGACGTGCAACCAGTAGCGGACGAACTGCTGGCCGGTCGCGGCCTCGCTCTGGGCCACCTCGTTCTCGTGGTGCGGGAAGACGAGGTCCTGGCCGCCGACGTGGACGTCGATGGTCTCGTCCAGGTGCGTCATGCTCATCGCCGAGCACTCGATGTGCCATCCGGGACGGCCCTCGCCCCAGGGCGAGTCCCACGTCTCGCCCTCCGGGTGGTCGACGGCGTAGTCGGTGTCCGGGTCGCGGTGTTCCTCGACGGACCCCTCGTCCACGCCGTCGGCCTTCCAGAGCGCGAAGTCCGCGGGGTGGCGCTTCTCGGCCAGTTCGCCGTCCGCGCCCTGTGCCTCCATCTCCTCGACGTCCTGGTTCGATAGCTTGCCGTAGTCGTCGAACGCCGTCACGTCGAAGTACACCGAACCGTTCGACTCGTAGGCGTAGCCCTTCTCGACGAGCGTCTCCACGAGGTCGATTATCTCGGGGACGTGCTCGCTGACCCGGGGGTACACCTCGGCGCGCCTGAGGTTCAGCGACCGCATGTCCCGGATGGTCTCGGTGACGAAGCTACGGGCGACTTCGCTCTCGCTGTCACCGAGGTCGTCCTCGCCGACCCGGGCGGTTATCTTCTCGTTCACGTCCGTGATGTTCTCGACGTGGTGGACGTCGTAGCCCAGGTGTTCCAGCCAGCGATGCATCACGTCGACGTGCACCCAGCCGCGAGCGTGGCCGAGGTGGGCGAAATCGGAGACCGTCAGCCCGCAGTAGTAGAGCAGGACCGAGTCGGGGTCCCGGGGCTCGAACGGTTCCCGCTCGCCCGTGAGCGTGTTCGTCACCGAGAGTGTCATGGACAAGGGTAGTAGCACCGGCTGTTTTAAACCGTCGGAAGCGTCACTCGTCGCCTCCGACGGGCCGAGCTACCCCGTCGCCGGCACTGCCGAGAGCGCGTCCTCGACCACGCGGACGGCGTCCGCCCCGTCCCGGCGCTCGACCACCACGACCAGCGCGTCGCCGCCGACCGCCGCCGCGACGACGGCGACGCCCGCGGCGTCGAGTCGCGAGAGCGCGTGGGAGAGCGCCGCGGCGTCCACCTCGCCGGTGGCGACGACGCCCGTGAGCGATCCGCCCCCGGGTTCGAACGCCGCGTCGCCGACCGCGAGCAGGGCGTCCCCGGCGCGCTCGGACGTCCCGTCGACCGCCCCCAGGCCGCTCTCCATGGCGACCCGGACCGACCGCGACTCGGAGTCCTCGTCCGGAAGCTCCTCGGCGTACCGCCGGAGGGCGGTCGCGATGGCCTCGGTGTCCCCCGTCAGGTCGGTCCTCGACTGGAGATATCGGGCGGCGGCGGTGTAGTTCACCACGCCGGCGCGCAGCGCCGCGAGCAGGAACGGTCTGCCGTCCGCCGCCTCACGGGTGACTGCTGCGAGTGACATCACACGAGGAGACGGCGAGTCGCGTGAAAAGGGATGCGGTTACTCCAGGAGGAAGTACGCCGCGACGCCGACTCCCACGAGGACGACGAGCGTCCCGAACAGGGCGGCGAGACCGTCGACGAGCAGGCCGGCGGTGGCGGCCAGCGCCAGCGCCGCGACGCCGAGCGCGACGAGCGGGAGGTTGCGCCGGAGTTCGCCCGGGTCGTCGTCCCGTTCGGTCGTCGGTCGCCGCGGCGTTGTCAGGTCGTCGTCCACCGGGATGGCGTCGCTGCGCTCATCGGGTTCGACGACGTTCACGTCGACGTACGCGCTCTCGGCGCCGTACCCCGTGACGACCTTGAGCCGGCCGCTCGCCGGCAGGCCCCCGTGGAGTTCGACCCCGACCGACCGAGTCGAGCCCTCCTCGACGTAGTGGTTGCTCGCCTCGAGTTCGGCGACCTCGCCCAGTTCGTCGTCTAACCGGAGGTGGACGTGGACCGGTGCGCCGTGGTTCTCCAGCGCGACCGCGAACGAGCCGTCGGCCTCGAACGACGCCGGCACGTCGACGTCGTGGAGGCCGTCGCGGTTGAGGTCAATGGGAAGGGTCTCCGACACGGTGTCCTCCTGTCAGTGTCTACCGTCAGGCCTCGCGCATGTCCGGCGGCAGGAGGTTCGGGATGCCGTCCTCGATGGGGTAGCGCTCGCCACACTCCGTGCAGGTGAGCGTGCCTTCGAGGACCTCCTCGTCGTCTTCGGCGTCAACGTCGAGTTCGAGTTCCTGCTTGTCCAGCGGACAGCAGACGATGTCCATCAGGGACTGCTTCATGTGCGGGGGGACGGAATCGGAGGGCAAAAGCCTACGGGTTCGACGCCGCCGTTCGCGCCACACGCGCCCGTCAGGCCGTTCGCACCGTCCGCGTCGGCCGCCGGGACGGTAGCGCGACCGCTTTCGCGCCGACCGAACCGGTCGTCGGCGGCCGACGTTCCGTCGCGGCCACAGCGTTGATGCGCGCAGTGACGGAAGAACGGGTGTGAGGATGACAGAACAGACGACCGCCAGGAGGGACGGATGAGCCAGATCGGCTACACGCTGTCCAGCGAGGAGCACGGCCCAATGGAACTCGCGGACTACGCGGCCCACGCCGAGGAGGTCGGCTTCGACTTCGCGTCCATCTCGGACCACTTCCACCCCTGGACCAGCCAGCAGGGGGAAGCGCCGTTCGTCTGGTCGACGCTCGGGGCGGTGGCGCGCGCGACCGACGACCTGCCGGTCGGCGTCGGCGTCAACTGCCCGATCATGCGCATCCATCCGGTCAACGTCGCGCAGGCCGCCGCGACGACCGCGGAGATGTTCGACGGGCAGTTCTTCTTCGGCGTCGGCACCGGCGAACGCCTGAACGAGCACGTCACCGGCGAGCACTGGCCGGAACACAGCGTTCGCATGGAGATGCTCGAAGAGGCGGTCGAGATAATCCGGACGCTCTGGCAGGGCGGCCAGCAGAGCTACTACGGCGACCACTTCACCGTCGAGAACGCGCGGCTGTTCACCCTGCCCGACGAACTGCCGCCCATCGTCGTCTCGGCGTTCGGCGAGAAGGCGGCGAAGGCGGCGGCCGACATCGGCGACGGCTTCTGGAGCGTCGGCCCGCAGGACGTGGTCGAGACGTACGAGGAGGCCGGCGGCGAGGGGCCGCGCTACAGTCAGATGACGGTGTGCTACGCCGAGGACGAGGAGGAGGCCATCGACACCGCCTACGAGTGGTGGCCGAACTCGGCGCTGTCCGGCGAACTCAACTCCCAGTTGCCGACGACGACCCACTTCGAGCAGGCCTGCGAGATGGTCTCCCGAGAGGACATCGCCGAGGGCAGCATCGTCACCGACCCCGACCCACAGACCCACGTCGAGAACCTCCGGGAGTTCGTCGACGCGGGCTACGACCACGTCTACGTCCACCAGATCGGCCCCGACCAGGAGTCGTTCTTCGACTTCTACGAGGAGGACGTTCTGCCCGCGTTCGACTGAACTCGCGGAGTTCCCCGACGACGCGACGCTTCGCGTCGGACGACCCGCCGCGCGGCTATCCGACGTACAGCGTCCGCGCGACCGCGACCGGACGTCGGGCCGTCGACCTTCCTCGGCGGACCCACGGTCGAATCCCCGCGTCTCCCGCCTCGGAAGGGTGAAACGGTTCTTTCATCCTACCGAACGCTTTTGTCATCCGTCGTACCAGATGGCTGCATGCCGACTCGCAAACGACGACTCCTTCTCGCGCTCGCGCTGGCGAGCCTCGTCGTCCTGGCGGGCTGTTCGGGCGGGAGCAACGACGCGGCGGCCCCGGCGAACGGCGACGGTGCCGCCACCGACGGGGCCGGCGCGCCGCCGAACGAGGACGGCCGGGCCGGCGACGAGACGCGGTCGGCGCTCGACGTACAGCAGCGCGCGCTCGTCCGGACGGGGAACGTCACGCTGCGAGTCCAGTCGTTCGACGTCGCACACGACAATCTGACGGAGGTGGCACGCTCGCGAGGTGGCTTCGTGAGCGACTCCAGCGAACGGGTCCACCGGCGCGAGAACCGGACCTGGACCTCCGGGACGCTCGTCCTCCGGGTGCCGTCGGAGAACTTCTCGACCGCGTTCCGGCGGGTCGAACGCGAGGGGAACGTGACGAAGTCGAACACGGCGACGACGGACGTGACCGACAGGCTGGTCGACCTGAACGCGAGGCTGAAGAACCTGCGTTCCCAGCGCGAGCGCCTCCGCGGTCTCTACGAGAACGCGAGCGACACCGAAGCGGTGCTCCAAGTCCAGAAGCGCCTCTCGACGGTCCAGTCCGACATCGAGCGCCTCGAAGCGAAAAAGCAGTCCCTGGAGCGGCGGGTCGCATACTCGACGATAACGGTAGAACTGGCGGAGCCGAAACCCGATCCCGAGCCGACCGCGACCGACGACGAGCGGGCGTGGTACGAGACGGACGTCGTCGCCGCGTTCGTCGACTCCGCACGGGGAACGGTGGTCGTTCTCCGGGCACTCGTCGTCGGCGGTGCGTACCTCCTGCCCTACGCCGTCGTGTTCGGCGTTCCGGTCGCTGGCGCGGTGGTCCTGTGGCGACGGCGGACAGGAAGAGAGGAGAACTGACTCACAGACGCTCGTCGACGTGGTCAGCGGCCTTCAGCGCGAGCGCGGCGATGGTGAGCGTTGGGTTCAACGCGCCGCTCGTGACGAAGACGCTGCTCGACGCCACCGAGAGGTTCCGCAGGTCGTGCGTCCGGAGGCGGGGATTCACGACGCTCGACGCTGGGTCTGTGCCCATCCGCGTCGTGCCCATGTGGTGGAACGCCGGCCCCGTGTTCCCGGGACCGACCCGCCAGGTCACGTCGGCCCCGAGTTCGTCCAGAATCGCGCGTTGAATCTCGTTCGCGCGCCGCAGGGTAGCCCGCGTCCGGTCGTCGACGCGCCAGTGAATCGCCGGAACGGGGTTGCCGCGGTCGTCCGTGGTCGAGGGGTCGAGTTCCACGCGGTTCTCCTTCCGGGGACGCTGTCCCGCGAGTGCGCCCATGCCGACGCTGTTGCCGTACGCCTCTCGCATCGACGCCAGCAGCGAGTCGCCCCACTCGTCGGCGTCGAGCGCGAGGCCGATCGGCGTCGGGCCGGCGTAGTTCAGGAACTCCAGTTTCAGCGGTCCCGGTTCGGGTCCGTCGCCGGACCATGCCGGAATCCCGCCCTCGGTGCCCGAGGTAGCCCGCGTCGGGTCCTCGTAGAACTGGTGGCACTCGCTGGTCATGAATCCGACGTGGTGCTGGCGCGTCCGCCGGTCGACGGTGCCGCCCATCCCCGCGAACAGGTGGTCCATGAAGTAACGTCCGACCGCGCCGCTCCGGTTGGCGAGACCGTCCGGATACCGCTCGGAGCGCGAGAGGAGGAGGAGGCGAGGAATCTCGACGCCGCCGGCGGCGAGCACGAACTCGCGGGCCGTCTGGCGGTGCGTCTGGCCGTCCGGCGTGGCGTAGATCGCCGCCGTCACGCGGTCCCCCGCGTCGTCGTGGACGAGTCGCTGGACCGGGGCGCGGTCGACGACCCGTGCCCCCTCCGCCTCGGCCTTGCGGACGTGGACGTCGGCGCTGTACTTCGCGCCGGAGGGACAGACCGGCTTGCACGTGCCGTAGCCGACGCACTGGCCACGTCCGTCGTTCGGTTCCGAGTTGCGCGCGTTCGGCACCGAGTGCATCGCGACGCCGAGGCGCTCGCACGCGTCTGCGAAGACGGAGTCGCTGTGCGAGGGCGGAAACGCGGGGAGGGGAAACGGCTCCTCGCGCGGCGGCGCGAAGGGGTTGTCGTCCGCGCCCGCGACGCCCATCTCCCGTTCCGCCTCGCCGTAGTACGGCCGGAGGTCGGCGTAGTCGAGCGGCCACGACGCGAAGTCCGACTCGTGGAACCGGAACACCATCCCCTGCCAGTGCAGCGTCGTCCCGCCGACACCCTTGACCCGGGCGGCGTTGAGCGGGTAGTGGCGCTCCCCCGGAGCAGTGTAGGCGTCTCGCGGCCCGCCCATGTCCCAGACGGAGAGGGGGCCGTAGCCGGGCCGGAGGTGGCGTTCCATGCGTCGCTCCTCGCTCGCGGGGTCGAACCGCTCGCCCGCTTCGAGGACGACGACGTCGTGCCCGCGGCGCGCCAGCGAGTGAGCGACCAGCGCGCCCGCCGGCCCGGCCCCGACGACGCAGACGTCCGAGCGTTCGCCGGGCGTGCGGTCTGTCGTCGCGCTCTCGCTCACGACTCCGGCCCCCGCTGGTAGCTGTCGAGTCCGCCAGGGTGGCCGGGCGGGTTCTCGGTTCCGACGAGTTTCCCGCCCGTCGGAGAGGTGTAGAGGGCGTACAGCAGGTCGTCGACGAGGAAGTGCCGGATTCGCTCGGCGTCGGTGCCCTCCGGGTCCGGGTCGGCGGTGTGGACCGCCATGTCGTGCAGGAGGTCGTCGCGTCCGCCGGGCGAGAGCGCCGCGAACTCGGCGTCCTCCCACGTGGTCGCGTAGTCGTCGAGAGATTCGAGCGCGTCGCTCATCCCGCGACGGTACGCCTCGCGGTTCTCGACGCGACCGGCGGAGTAGGTCTGGACGAACGCCGGGATTCCCGTCACGTCGGAGGGGTAGAGGACCTCCGCGAGCGCGACGAGCGTCTCGACGTCAGCGTCGCCCAGCGGCGGTTCCTCCGCGTTCCAGGGTGCGCGGTCGAGCAAGGCGGTCCCCGCGCCGGCCCCCGCCGCGGCGCCGACGGTGGCGAGCGCGGCCAGCGCGTCCCGGCGCGTCAACTCCCTTTCGCCCATCCCGTCGAGATTAGGCGAGCCTAAAACTTCAGGCTTGCCTTCCTCGCCGAGCCGGAACCACCGGACGACCGCTTCTCACAACCTATTTGGGTGCACGGGCAGTCGCTCCGGGTATGTTCGTCCTCGTCAACCTGAAAGCGTACCCCTGTGACCCCGTGGAAATCGCCGAGGCCGCCCGCGACATGAGCGAGAACAGCGACGCGGACGTCGCCGTCGCACCGCAGGCTGCCCACCTCCAGCGCGTCGCCGAGACGGGAGTCGAGACCTGGGGACAGCACGTCTCCGCGGTCGAGCACGGCAGCCACACCGGGTCGACGCTCGCGGAGGCGGTCGCGGACGCTGGCGCGACCGGAACGCTACTGAACCACTCCGAGCGCCGCCTCAAGCTCGCGGACATCGACGCCGCGCTCGACGCCGCCGAGCGCGCCGGCCTGGGAACGACCGTCTGTGCGAACAACCCCGACCAGATAGCGTCTGCCGCCGCGCTCGGCCCGGACGCCGTCGCCGTGGAACCGCCGGAGCTCATCGGCACCGGGACGCCGGTCTGCGAGGCCGATCCGGACGTGGTGACGGACGCCGTCGACGCGGCCGCCGGCGTCGACGACGATGTGGACGTCTTCTGCGGCGCGGGCATCAGCACCGGCGAGGACCTGGTCGCCGCACGGGAACTCGGCGCGGACGGCGTCCTGCTCGCCAGCGGCGTCGCCAAGGCCGACGACCCCCGCGTCGCCCTCGAAGCGCTCGTCGAACCGCTGTAACTCACTCCGGGACGACGACGAAGTGGTCCTCGTCCTGGGCTTCGAGCACCGAGCGTTCGCGCATGCTGAGAACGTAGCCCGTCACCGTGTGCTCCTGCTCGTGGTCCGCGCGAACGCGGACGAGATTCCCGATCAACTGCGCCGACGGCGACTTCTGGGCGGCCCCGCAGTCGTAGATGGTGAGTAGTTCGTCGCCCTGGCCAGACTCGTAGACGACGACGTGTGCGTGTCGGGGGAGGTGCCAGCGACCCTCGCCGGCCTCGGCGAGCTTGTTCATGCTCGACGGTCGGGGCGGCGGTCTCTTAGCGGTTGTGGGACGGCAGGGACGACGCCCCGGTCGACGCTTTCGCCCGGGAACGGAAGAGCGAACAGGCGACGCCTGGGTGTGGTGCGGTCGCGAGGGGCGCGTCGCGCTCCAGCCTCGGCCCCGTCGCGGCGGTCGGTCAGGTCACGTCGGGAGGTGGCCGCGTCCTCCGTTTTAAATGCTCGCGTCGGCCGGGCCGTCGGGAGAGACCTGCGTCGTGCGAGGGGGCCGACGGGCGTCGACCGGGCGACCGTCCGTCTCAGAAGTCGGAGAACGACACCTGCCCCGAGGGGTTCGGGTCGTCGCCGGCGCTCTCCTGGCTCGCGTCGTCCGGTTCGGTCGCCGCGTCGGAGTCGCCCGCCCCGTCCGTCTCGCCTGCGTCGAACCCGTCCAGACTGGCCTGGTCGTTCTCGGTGAACTGGAGGTTCGAGACGCGCACCCCGACCTTCCGGACGGGGTCGTCCCGGAACTCCTCGAGCAGTTCGAGCGCGACGTCCTCGACGAGGTCGGGGTCGTCGACGGGACCGGGAAGGGAGCGCTCCCGGGTGTTCACGTCGTACGGCGGCGTCACGACCTTGATGCCGATGGTGCGGTACATCGCGTCCTTGCTCTTCGCGCGCTCGGCGACCGCCGCGGCGAGCGTCGTCACGCGCTGGCGCGTCTCCGCCGCGTCGGTCGTGGGGTCGGTGAACGCGGACTCCCGGGAGAGGCTCTTCGGGCGGCCCCTCGGGGTCACGTCGCGCTCGTCTGCGCCGCGAGCGCGCCGGTGGAGCTCGCGGCCGCGCTCGCCGAACTCGTCCTCCAGCTTCCGCGAATCGGCGTCGGCGAGGTCGCCGGCCGTCTCGACGCCCATCTCGCGGAGCGTCCGGGCCGTGACGGGGCCGACGCCGTGGACCTCCTCCACGTCGAGCGGCGCGAGAAACGCCTGGACCTCGTCGGGGTCGACGACGACCAGTCCGTCGGGCTTGTCGTAGTCGCTGGCGATCTTCGCGGCGCTCATGTTCGGCGCGACGCCGACGCTGGCGGTGACGCCCACCTCGCGGTCGATGCGCTGCTTGATGTGGCGGGCGAACCCCTCCGCGACCTCCCACGCGGTGCGGTCGGTGACGTCCAGGTACGCCTCGTCGACGCTCACCTCCCGGACCGTCCCGGCCGAGTCGTGGAGTATCTCGCGCACGTCCTCGCTGACCGACTGGTAGTACTCCATGTCGACCGGACGGTAGTAGCCCGCCTCCGTCGGGTCGTGGTCGGTGTCGGGGTCGTCGGCGGTCGCCTTGCGCGGAAGACGCTCCAGCGCGGTCGAGATGGCCTGGGCGCTCTCGACGCCGTACTCGCGGGCCTCGTAGCTCGCAGTGGCGACGGCACCGTGGGTCGCACCGTCCTCGTAGCCCATCCCGACGACGACCGGTTCGCCCCGCAGTTCGGGCTCTCGCAGGCGCTCGCAGGCCGCGTAGAAGCAGTCGACGTCGACGTGGAGGACGATGCGGTCCTCCTCGTCCTCGCCGTCGAGCCCCGGCAGATTCGAACCGCCGTGGTCCGTCATCGTCCGTACCTGTCGTTCCGGGCGGATTAAACTGTCCGAACCGCGGTGAAAGTGACGTCGGCGTCAGACGTTGTTTTCTGGCCGTGAAAAGTTTGAAATAGGTGGTGTGTGAACGGTCGGCCATGAGCCGCTTCAATCGGCGGTGGGTCTGTGCCGACTGCGGGAAGAAGTACAAGACGCGCCGAACGAGGTGCAAGATGTGCGGCAGCACCGACTTCGAACGGCCCCACATGCGGAGTTAACCGCGGCGTTCGTACGCGATGGCTCGGCGCTGGACTGCCACCACCGCCACGGTGCTTCCGTTCGTCTCGGCGGACCGTCACTGTGGACGGAGCGCCGTCTCGGCGAGAGGGGCCGGTCGGGGACAGGTGCACGGCCGTACTCGTCGAGCGACGTATGGGCCATCGTTCGACATATTTATTTGAGGAGGTGTGAAAGAGCCGGGTGAGATGGGCTCACACGTCTCGAACGGCGACCGGCTCAGCATCGCCGTAATCGAAGCCGTCGCCGAGTTCGAAGGGACACGTCCGACCGACGTTCGGCCCGTGCTGTACGAACTCGTCGACCCCGACGCGCTCGACGCGCTGTTCGGGCCGACCAGTTGCGGCACGCCGCAAGCGGAGGGGCACGTCGCATTCGACTACGGTGAACACGAGGTCACCGTCTACAGCGACGGACGGGTCGAGATTGAAGGCGTTGGCGAGTCGGCAGTCGACGCCGGCGGCGACTGACCGGACGAGAGTACACCCGGCCCGCTTCCGGAAGTGCGTTCGACCGACGTGGGAGCGCGCTCGCGAGCGGACCGGGTCGTACGGGCTCTCGACGGGGAGGACGGCCCGTGCGACCGCCGTACCATCGGGTTATACCCCCGGATTGCGACAGCTATATGAAGCTCACCCTCTGAGTGAGAGTAGCAATCTCCGGAACCGTCCGGGCTGATACCGAATGGATATCGAAATCGAATCCCAGAGCGACGAAAACCCAGCGGAGTCCACGAAGACGTACGTGTTCGACATCGAGCGAGAGATGCGCAACGGACAGACCTGCGCGGGCGTCGTCCGAGCGCTCTCGACCGTGATGGACGCCGCCCCGAACGAGATGAAACCACTGCACTCCGTCGTCAACTGTGACGCTCTCGACGCCCTGTTCCGCGCTCGCCGGTACGGGGAGTCGCGCGACAACGTCTCGGTCACCTTCACCTACGAGATTTACGACGTAACGGTCGACGCCAGCGGACAGGTCGTCGTCAGCGAAGAGTAGCGAGCGTCGAGGGTATCCTTTTCCGCAGCGTCCGCGAGAACGTACGAGGAGGGCGACGTGGCGACGAGCGGTTGCCGTGGCCGCTCTCCCGGCCATGCACCGCGAGCATAGATGGGCCGACTGGCATAATCGCCGACAAAGCATTACTCCGTTTGGCTCCTACAGCGGTGCATGACGAAGCCAGGTGAGGTGTTCGAAGACTCCCGCGTGTACGACCCCGGCATCGAGGCCATCGTCCCGCGGTACGACGAACTCCACGACGCCATCCTGAACGCACCTCCGCAGGAGCGCTCTGCCCCCGTCCGCGTTCTCGAACTCGGCGCGGGCACGGGGGAACTCACGGCGAAGCTCCTGACGCGGTTCCCCGAGAGCACGGTGCTCGCGGTCGACCACAGCGAGAACATGCTGACGGAAGCCGAACGCAAACTGGAGACGTTCGGCGACCGCTTCGAGATCGCCCGGGGTGCGTTCCCTGACGACTACCCGACCGAGCGCGCGGAGTACGACCTCGTCGTCTCCTCGTTGGCGGTTCACCACCTCGACGGCGAGGACAAGCGAGCGCTGTTCGACGCGGTGTACGACGCGCTCGTTCCCGGCGGCTGGTTCGTCAACGGGGATGTGGTGCGGTTCGACGCCGACCACCTGGAGACGCTCGCCGACACCATGATACAGAACTGGGTGCGCTCGAAGGGGTGGGAGGAAGAGGAGTTCATGGAGCGCTGGGAGGCGAGCGACGACTACGACGACCCCGACACGCTGACCGACCAGCTCGTCTGGCTGCGGGAGGCCGGCTTCGAGTCCGTCACCCCCGTCTGGCAGTACTATAACTTCGCGGTGTTCGGCGGCGGCAAACCGGAGTAGGAGGCGAGAGAACGGAGCTACTCGAAGGGGTCTTCGAGCACGACGGTCTGCTCGCGGCCCGGCCCGACGCCGACGGCGTAGACGTCCGTGTCGAGCTGGTCGCTCACGTAGTCGAGATATCGTCGGGCGTTCGGCGGGATGGCGTCGTACCCCCGCTCGGCGACCGCGTCCCAGTCGACGTCCTCCCAGCCGTCGAAGCTGCGGAAGTTGGGTTCACAGCGACCCCAGCGCTCGGTGGTCGCGGGCATCGTGAACAGCTCCTCGCCGTCGAGGTCGTAGCTGTGGCCGACCTTCACCTCGTCGAGGCCGGCCAGCACGTCGACGTGGTTGACGGCGAGGCCGGTGAAGCCGTTGGTGCGCGCGGCGTGACGCAGCATCGGGACGTCGAGCCAGCCGACCCGCCGCGGGCGACCGGTGACGGTGCCGTACTCCCCGCCCTCCTCACGGATGTACTCGGCGAGTTCCTCGTTCTCGCCCTCCCCCTGCTCGTCGTAGCCGGGCGTGTCGCCGGCGACGCCGCCGAGTTCGGTCGGCAGCGGCCCGCTGCCGACCCGAGTGAGGTAGGCCTTGACGATGCCGATGACCTCGCCGCCCCCGACGACGCCGGGGCTGACGCCGGTCCCCGTGGCGGCCCCGCCCGCGGTGGGATTCGAGGACGTCACGTAGGGGTAGTTGCCGTGGTCGATGTCGATGACGGTGCCCTGTGCGCCCTCGAACATGACGTTCTCTCCGGAGTCGATGCGGTCGCCGAGGAAGTCGCCGGCGTCGACGGTCATGTCCTCCTCGGCCAGGCGCTCGCCGTACTCGCGGTACTGCTCGTAGAGGGCGTCGACGTCGAACTCCTCGCCCGTCTCGACGCCGTACACCTCCTCGGCGAGCGCGCGCTTCTGCGGGACGACGTACTCCAGCTTCTCCCGGAGGACGTCCGGGTCGAGGAGGTCGCCGACGCGGACGCCGCGCCGGCCGACCTTGTCCTCGTAGGTCGGGCCGATACCTCGTCCGGTCGTCCCGACTTCGGCGTCCGAGTCGCTCTTGGCCTCCTCCTCGATGCCGTCGAGCGCGCGGTGATAGGGGAAGATGACGTGCGCGCGACGGGCGAGACGGACGTCGGGGTCCAGGCCCCGCTCGCGGAGCGCGTCCATCTCGTCGAACAGCGTCTCGGGATTGACGACGCAGCCGTTGCCGAGCACGCCCACCTTGTCGCGGACGGCCCCGCTCGGAACGAGCGAGAGCTTGTACTCCTCGTCGCCTTCGACGACGGTGTGGCCGGCGTTGTCGCCGCCCTGGTACCGGACGACGACGTCGGCGGCGTCGCCGTAGAGATCGACGACGCCCCCCTTGCCCTCGTCGCCGAGTTGCGAACCGACGATGGTTACGGTCATACCGACGGTGGATTCTCCCGCACCTCCTAAACCGGTTACGGTATCTCGCCCCGAATGATGCACGGGCGTGTACAACGACGGAACGACGTGGACGGAATACAGACACGTCTGAGGATATCTCGGCGCTTCGACGGTCGATGCGTCTCCAGCGACCTCACCCGCCAGCCGCAAGTGTTAACCCGTCCCACTACGAAAGCTCGACTCACTGTCGATTCTGAGCCCGGACAACAACATTTAAAAGCCTCTAAGACAAGTTAACAAGTGCCATGATAGACCGACTTGAAAAGGAAGTCGATATGCTCGAACGGCACTTGCAGGTGCTGAAGATGGTTATCGAGAACGAACCCATCGGCATCGTGAAGATGTCGAACGAGACCGGCTACCCGCACCACAAGGTGCGGTACTCCCTCCGCGTCCTCGAAGAAGAGAACCTCATCTCCCCCTCCAACCAGGGCGCTATCACGACCGACCGCACCCAGGAGTTCGTCTCCGAACTCGACGAGAAGCTCTCCGAAATCACCGACAAGCTCGACTCGATGAAAATCGGCGACATGGCGGAAGCCGAAAGCTAGAGTTCGGGAACGTTCAGGTGGAACTCGCCGTCGCGCGACTCCACGAGACAGAGATGATACCCTCGCTTGCGAGATAGCTTCACGAAGCTCTTGCGCTTTTCTCTGGTCAACAGACCGCCGCTCGTCACGTCCTCCGTCGTCTCCAGGGCCGCCGGTTCGAAGAAGCTCCGCGTGACCTCGAACGCCCCGCAGAGTTCGTCGTTGGCCTGGCCGACCGCGGACGCGGCGTCGACGAGCGACCCCAGCATCTCGCCGGTGGCCGGGTCGCGGGAGTCGTTTAAGTTCGCCACCGCGAGCGGATTCCCCATCCGGTCGCGGAACACCACGTCGAACGTCTCCTCGTAGACCTCGCCGTCGTCGTCGGCCGCTTCGACCATGCCGCGAAGCTCCACGCGGTCCACGTCCGGAATGGCCTCGAAGACGTCGTTCATGCCGCGCTCGTTCCCCGTATCGACGATCTCGTACAGGAGGTCGGACACCAGCCAGTTCGCGAACTCGTACTCCATGGAGTCGGAGAGGAACGCCTCGAACGGTTCGCCGTCGACGGTGACCGAGTCCGCGTCGAACTGGGTGTGGTGTTCGAGTTTCAGATTGGCGGCGACCTCCTCGCGGTTCGCATCGCCGACCGCCGCGTCCTCGAGCGTCCCCTTGCCCTTCGAGCCGTACCGGACGAACAGGTTCGTCCCGTCGAGCGCCTGCTGGCGCGTCAGGTCGCGGTCGGCGGTCGGTGCGCTCTCGCCCGCCGCCCGGGCCGCCTCCAGTTCCTCGCGGAGACGCTCGACCTCCGCCTGGAGGTCGTCGCGCTCCTCGCGGAGGCTGTCGCGCTCGTCTTCGACCGTCGAGAGGCGCTCGCGCAACTGCCGTATCTTCTCGCCGCGCGACTCCAGTTCCGCCTTCAGTTCCTGCGGGCTCGGGCCGTCGCCGCCCTGGCCTCCGGAACCGGCCGCCTTCGACGGCTGCCGCTCGGAACCCCGAGACTGGCGCTGGGACGCCGGTCGGGACTGTCCCTTCGACCGCGACCCGGCCTGTTTGCCCGCGGTCCTCGCTCCCTTCGGGTGTTCGCTGCTCCGTTCGGGGTCGAGCGAGGGGATGGTGGTCGTCTCGCGCCACTGCTGTTCGTCGGCGAGCGGCCCCTCCTGGTCCGTTCCGTCGGCCTCCTGGGACGTCGCCGGTCCGCTCTCGTCGGGGACCTGGCGCTGCTGTCCTGTCGCGTCGCCTGCTGCGTCCCGGGTGCGCTGGCCGTCCGGCCGGTCACGGTCGACGTCCGCCGACGCCGATTCGCCAGGCGACCGTCCGGCGTCGGCTCCGCCCCCCGCTGCGTCGGACGGGGGGGTCTCCGACGGCTGGGACGCCGCCGCGTCGGTCGCTCCGGCGTCCGGACCCCCGCCGCCGGCCCCCGCCGCTCCCGCGCCGGTCGCGGCCGTCCCGGTCGCTCCCGGTGCCTCTCCGTCGTCGCCCGCGTCGCGAGACGCCGGCGGCGACTCCCGACGGTCCGGGGATTCGGAGTCGTCTCGCGCGTCGGCGGCCGCCCCCGCGGCGGCCCCGCCGTCGTCCGTCGACGATTCGGGCTCCGGTATCTCGGTCACTTCCACGTCCACGTCGACGACCTCGTAGATGCCGACCTCGTCGTTGGCGCGCTCGAAGGCCTCCTCGCCCGCGACGAGCTGCTCGCTCTCGCCGACGAAGGCGACGCTCATGGAGCGTCCGCCGTGGTAGACGACGTAGTAGTCCCCGCTCAAGACGTTCTCGCTGAGTTCGACGTAGCCGGTGAAGCCCTTCTCGGAGAGCGTGTCGCTCGCCTCCGAGAGCGGCGTGTCGTTCGTGTAGTACTTCGCCTGCGTCCGCCCGCCCCGTTCCTGCATCGCGTAGAGCAGCGGCAGCGACGGGTGAGGAGCCTCGTACGCAGTTCCGTCCGCGGCGTCGAAGTCGGCGAGTTCGCCGTCGAAGACGCCGACGACCCGACCGTTGAGCATGAACAGCCACGACCCGCCGGCGCGAACCGCCCCGGCGAACTCCGAGTCGGCCAGGTCCCGGAGTGCGTCGAAACCTCCCGAAAACGGGCGGGAGTCCCAATCTTTCACCTGTTCGACTGTACGCGCATCCATGTTACGTCAAAGCCGCAACCCATCCAAATACTTTCGGGTTGGCGTAATCGAACGCGAGAGCACCGTCGAGTCGCGCTGGCTCCCCCGGACGCAGCGTTGACAGGACCGACTCCGGCTGTAGGATGATTTATATATCTCGGTCCCCGTCGACGCCGACGTCCGTCGCTGCGCGTAAAACGACGGGGAGTCGACCAGTGTCGGAATCAGAACCCCTAAATTCCGACCGTGGAAACGAGATATCGTGACCGCGCGCGACGAGTTCCGGGTCGACATGCACGTGAAAGTGCTCGACGAGCGCGCAGCCGAGCGCGCGAAGGCCCGCGGCATCGACGTCCTGGTGTACGCCCCCCACTTCGTTCCCTACCCGGAGATAGAGCGACGAGCCGACGAGTTCTCCGACGACGACCTGCTCGTCGTGCCGGCCCGGGAGGTGTTCACGGGAACCTGGCGCAACCGCAAGCACCTGCTCGCGATCGGTCTCGACGACCCGATTCCCGACTTCATCTCCCTGGCCGGCGCGATGGCCGAACTGAAGCGACAGGACGCCGCCGTGCTCGTTCCGCATCCCGAGTTCATCAACGTCGGCGTTTCGGAGGCCGACATCAGAGTGCACGCCGACGTGGTCGACGCCGTCGAGACGTACAACCTGAAGAACCTCGAACGACACAACCGCCGGGCGAAGGAGATCGCCCGCGACACGCGCAAGCCGACGTTCGCCTCGTCGTACGCCCACACGCGGTGGGCCATCGGGGAGGCCTGGACGGAGCTGGCCGAGCCGGTCGCGTCGACGGACGAACTCGTGGACAGTATCCGGTCCGGCGACCTCGGGCGGGTCGTCCACCGGACGGGCCGCTCGCACGAACTGCTCCGCAAGGCCGAGTTCGCCCACATCGGCTGGGAGAACACGTGGAAGAAACTCGACCGCATCGTCCTCTCGGGGACGGAACCCACCCACCCCGACGCCGAGACGTACGACGGGCGGTTCGACGACGTGAGCGTCTACTGACGCCGTCGACGCAACTGACCGACTCGATTATTGGATTCCGAGCGCCGCGAGCCCCGCGTCGACGACGAGTCCGCGATAGACGACGAGCGCGGCGACGACCAGTTCGACGCCCGTCACCACGAGCGTGACCGTCGTCGCCAGGGAGCTACCGACGGAGACGCCGAGGGGCGCGCCGAACTCCTTCTCGTAGGGGTAGAACAGCGCGAGCCCGCGCTTGCTCCCGAGCATGTCCAGCGCGTAGTGGGTCAGCACGCCGATCCAGACGAACTGGAGGTTGCCGAAGTAGAAGGGGAAGACGTAGAACAGCGCGAGCACGGGCAGGTTGTGCAGCGTCTTCCGATGCTTGCCGAAGGCGGTGTCGACGTCCGGAAACAGCGCGCCCAGCACGACGGGGACGCCGACCTCGACGATGCTGACGAACGTTTCGACGTCGCCCGAGGGGTGGAGGACGTACCCCAGGCCGATGCTCAGAAGTGCCGCGTTGAGGACGTGTTCCTTCCGATTCATCCGGTCGGAACTCACACCCTCGCGTATCAAGGCTTTCCATTTCTGTCGAGCGACGGTCAGGATGGAGCCCGGACCGGTGCGTCCGGAGCGCCGCGGGCGGACGCGTCGCTCGGCGGTGGTCGCGAATCGACAGGAGGAACCCCGCGTTACGCTTCTGCGAGTTCGTCGTCGTACTCGCCGTCGTCGACCTTCTTCTTGAACTCGCGGGGGTCTTCGCCCTCGATGGTGACCCCGAGCGAGGTGCAGGTGCCGACGACTTCCTTCGCGGCGTTCTTCGTGTCGTAGGCCAGCAGGTCCGGCTTCTTCTGCTCGGCGATCTTCTTGATCTGGTCGACCGAGAGGTCGGCGACGAACTCCTCGTGGGGTTCGCCGCTGCCCGTGTCGAAACCGGCCTCGTCCTTGACGAGCGCCGCCGTCGGCGGAACGCCGACCTCGATCTCGAAGCTGCCGTCGTCTTCGACGGTGATGGTGACGGGCACCTCGGTACCGTCGAACGCCTCGGTCTGGTCGTTGATCTCGTTGACGACCTCCTGTACGTTGACCGCGGTCGGCCCGAGTTCGGGGCCGAGCGGCGGTCCGGGGTTCGCCTCTCCACCCGGAACCAGCACTTCTATCGTATCAGCCATACGTGAACGAAGTCCCGCGGCAGTTTTAAGGATTTTCTTTTGGTGCCTCGCCGCAGACCCGCCGGAACCGCGGACCGGCGAACGGTCGTTGCCTCGACAGGTTGCAGGTCGACCGCCACCTCGTCCGGCCCCGCGACGCCCGGGCGTCGTCGGGGAGGAGGTCTCGGCGGAGGCGTCGGCGTCGACAGCGGGCGTCGCCACCGACCGTCGGGTCGCCTCGGCAGCGAGCGGTCACGTCACGGCAGGTTGACGCCGTGCCGTCCGAGAAACTGACTGACGTCCTGTATCTCCACCGGGCTGCCGACGATGCGGAGATACTCCTCCTCGACCGGCACGATGGTCACCGTGAACTGTCGTTCGAGTTCCTCTCGTACCCCAGCGAGCGCCTCGTCTGGAAGGACGATCTGTGTGCTGTCGCGTAACGTCGCGGGGTCCGGCATCTCTCGTCGTCCGTTCGAAGGCCAGTAACTATTAACGTATCGAAACCGGAGGGCCGCCCCGCTCGAACGAAGGAAAGGGTTTTTCGGCGGTCGTGGCGGAGTTTCCGGTGATGGGACTGGAGGAGGAGATAGAGGACCTCCGCGAGGAGATCGCCGAGACGCCGTACAACAAGTCGACCGAGGAGCACGTCGGACGACTGAAGGCGAAACTCGCGGAGAAAAAGGAGAAGCTGGAGAACCAGTCCTCCGCTGGCGGCGGCCAGGGCTACGCCGTCGAGAAGACCGGCGACGCGACCGTGGCGTTCGTCGGGTTCCCCAGCGTCGGGAAGTCCACGCTGCTGAACGCCCTGACCGCCGCGGAGAGCGAGGTCGGGGAGTACGAGTTCACGACGCTCGACGTCAACCCCGGCATGCTGCAGTACAACGGCGCGAACATCCAGGTGCTCGACGTGCCGGGGCTCATCGAGGGCGCGGCCAGCGGACGCGGCGGCGGCCAGGAGGTGCTGTCGGTCGTCCGCGCCGCCGACCTCGTCGTCTTCGTCCTCTCGGTGTTCGAAATCGACCAGTACGACCGCCTCAAGGAGGAGCTGTACAAGAACAAGATCCGGCTCGACCAGGAGCCGCCGAGCATCCACATCTCCAAGAAGGGGAAAGGCGGTATCAGGGTCACCTCCAGCGTCGACCAGGACCTCTCGGAGAACGTCATCAAGGAGGTGCTGCGCGAGCAGGGGTACGTCAACGCCGACGTCACCCTCCGGGAGAAGATCGACATCGACCGCCTCGTCGACGGCGTGATGGACAACCGGGAGTACCTCCCCTCGATGGTCACCGTGAACAAGGTCGACCTCATCGAACCGGACTACGCCGAGACGGTGCGCGAGGACCTGCGCGAACGCGACATCGACCCCGACGAGGCCGTGTTCATCAGCGCCGAGAAGGAGAAGGGCCTGGAGTCGCTGAAGGAGAGGATCTGGTCGGAGCTCGGCATGATGCGGATATACATGGACAAGCCGGGTCGCGGCGTCGACTACGAGGAACCGCTCGTCGTCGCGCAGGGCAGCACCATCGAGGACGCCTGCGAGCGGCTCGGCGGCGACCTCAAGCAGCGGTTCCGGTTCGCGCGTGTCTCCGGCCCGAGCGCGAAACACGACGAACAGCAGGTCGGCATGGACCACGAACTCGCGGACGAGGACGTGCTCCGGCTCATCGTCCGGAAGTGAGACGACTCGCGCTGCTGGCGCTGTTCGCCGTCCCGTGGACCGTCCTCTTCGCGCCCGGTGGGACGACGCTCGTCTTCCCCTGGGGGCTGGTGAACCCCGCGACGGGCCACGTCACGACCCTCGCCGACTACCTCCTCGTCTACACCGCCGGCCTCCCGCAGCGACTGCTGGCGTGGCCCGTCTCCGTCCTGCTGTACCTCGCCGGCGTGGCGAGCGCGTTCGCCGGCCGGTTCGAGGACCGCCGGGTGACGGGCGGCCTGCTCGTCATCGCCGGCGCGAGCAACGCCGTCTTCGCCTCCGGGTTCGTGCGCCGCGGCGGCCAGGTGGTGCCGCTCGGAACCCTGCTGCTCTGGGCTGCCGCCTGGTGGTTCTACCGGACCGACCTTCGCGGGTCGCTCGACAGAAGGTAGTGTGGTTTCTCTGTGTTGCAGTACACGCACGCAACGCGTGCATGATGATACAATTAAATCAAGCTATCTCTCATCCAGATAGAACTCCCGAGTAGCAAAATCCGAAATAGGCTAACTCAGAGTTAGCTATTTTGATCTCGTAGACCGGGTGTTCGTGAGGGGAATCTTGGCTCTGGAGTGTCACCAGTGGACGAAGTACTCGGAATGGAAGCTCACGGCTTCAGCCGTGGGAGGAGGTCACCTCGTCGAGTCGTTTCGGCGTTCCGCGAGCGGTAGCCTTAACGCTCCGGAGGGGATGCTCTAGAACGCAATGAGCGGGACACTCGACCACGTCATGATGCGCGTGGAGGACCTGGAGGAGACGCTGGACTGGTACCAGGGACACCTGGACTACGAGGAGAAGGGGCGGTGGGAGGCAGACACCTTCACCAACGTCTACCTCGGCCCCGAGGACGTCCACGAGGAGGGGGCGGTCCTCGAGATCACCTACAACCACGACGACCGCTCGTACGACCTGGGCGACGCCTGGGGGCACATCGCCGTGCGCGTCGACGACGTGTACGACGCCTACGAGCAGTTGATGGACGAGGGCGTGGAGGACTATCGCGACCCCGACTCCTGCGGCGGCAGCTACGCCTTCGTGACAGACCCCGACGGTCACGAGGTCGAGATCGTCGAGCGCGACCACGGCGCGCCGTGGAGCCTCGACCACACGATGATCCGCGTCGAGGACGCCGACGAGGCGCTCGGCTTCTGGACGCGGAAGTTCGAGTACCAGCACACCGGCCGCTGGGAGTCGGACACGTTCGCCAACTACTTCGTGAAGCCCGAGGACGCCGCCGAGGAGGCGATGGCGGTCGAGCTGACCTACAACTACGACGGGCGCTCCTACGACCTGGGCGACGCCTGGGGGCATCTCGCCGTGCGCGCCGACGACCTCCACGACTACTGGGAGACGTTGCTGGAGCGCGAGGCCGAGGACTACCGCGACCCCGAATCCTGCGACGACCGCTACGCCTTCACCAAGGACCAGGACGGCCACGAGATAGAGATCATCTCGCGGGACTAACCGCACTCGCCCGCCCACTGTTCTTCACTCGCGAATCAATTGTCGCGTCGCACGCGAACTGACCAGTTCCGTCTGACGCGAACCGACCGCCGTTTTCTCGTTCGAACCGACCACCGGCTCGCGTGCTAATCGCCCGTAACGTCTCAACCAGATTGGCTCTTTCAGTTACAATTTCCCTGCCGAGATAGCCCAGTCAGGACAGAACTACCACTTTTGGATCATACTCGAATGCATCTTCCCATAACCTATCTTAGAACTTCGAACCGGAGAGAACTACTTAAAGGCTGTCGATGTGAACCGGCTTCTTGAAGCCCCGAACGAAATTTCCGCCCCGAGAGGATTCGGCGGTAGTGGTCCGCTGATTTACGTATCACCTATACGTCACCGAATCCGCGATTGACCGTATTCCGGCGACTGAGGCCGTGAAGTAGCGTTTCAGACCACAAAGCATATATAACGAGGGCATAACGTTTTCAGTGTACCCCTACCCATGGTGGCAGGACGAGTACCGCTTCCCTGCTCGGTCGATCCGAGTTACACAAAGTATTCAAAGGGTCGTGGGAAAGATGATGTCGACGAACAACAACCAAAGAAAGACAAACTATGACAGGAAACGCAGATAAAATCCGCAGCCTGTTCCTGACAGCGCTGATGGTCATGTCGGTTTTCGCCGGCACGATGGCCTTCGCCGGGTCGTCCGTCGCAGCTAGCGACGACCCCGCGTCCAGCGTTGCACAGGGACCTGTGGAATACACTGACGGCAACGGTTACATTGAAGTAGTGTTTAGTGAAGCAGTTGATAGTGACTACGAATACAAGGTCTACGACCGGAATGGAGACCTCGTAAAGAACGCAACTGGCAGCTCTGCCAATGAAACGTTTAACGACACGAGTTCCTCCACTGGGGATAAGCGAGTCTCGCTAAACCTCGGCACCGAAGTTGACCTGAATGGTGAGGCTACTCTCTCAGTGTGGAACGGCTCCACGCACGTGACTAACTACACGGTCACGACGACGTCAACGACGATCGGCACATCCGGTACTGAAACCGCATATGCCGGTGAGAAGGTAGCCGTGCTCGCTAGTAGCGCTAACACCGACGGTACTGACTACGAAGTCCGTGCCGTTGACGGCGACTACGTTCGCTCGTTCAACACGGGTAAGAACAGCAAGGTCGCGGTTTACGACACCGCAGACCTGAGCAAGGATACCAACTACAACTTCTCCATCGGTAACACCGCCGATGATAATCCGACGACACTCGACATCCGGGCACTCGGTCTGGACGTCAGCGCCGAGAACGTCTCGAACGCGGAAAGCGCCACGGCCACGGCCACGGCGTTCAAGAGCGGCCGCATCGTTGACGTGACGCTATTCGACAGCAGCGGCAGCGAAGTTCAGACGAAGAGCGGCGTTGAACTCAACAGTCAGGGCGAACTGACTGCCGACTTCGGCAAGCTGGAGATCGGCTCCTACACCGTCGAAGTGACCGACGTCAACACGGGCATCACCACCGAGACGTCCTTCAACGTGGAGGACGCCGCCGCACGGACGTCCTCGTTCTCGGACAGCGTGTACAACGTCGAGCGCGGTGACATCGCCGCTATCACGGTGAACCTCGACAACAGCAAGGAAGCGGAAGTCGAAATCGGTACGAAGTCGTCCGACTTTTTCCAGGTCAACGCGACCGTTTCGGACGATAACGAAGACGGTCAGGTTACGGTTTACCTGAACACCTTCCGCACGGACAGCGATACTATCAGTCAGTCTGATAGCAAGGTCGTGTACGCCTCCGAGGGTGACTCCATCAGCCTCGACGAGAACAACACGGCTATCTCCGGCCCGCTCGGTCAAGGCGACTACGAGATCCGCACGTGGGTGAACGACCCCAACGACAAGGCGGTCTCCGCACTGTCCGTCGGTCCGCGCAGCCTCGACAGCGCCCAGACGTGGGTCCAGTCAGGCGACGTTGACTCCAAGGGCAACCTCGCTGACCTCACTGACTCGATCACTCAGCGCAACACCGTCGCCAAGGGCGACGACAAGGTCGTCGTGCAGGTCAAAGGTAACGGCATCTTCGGCGCACTGTACAACGGCAGTGACGTTCCGATCGACGCTGGACACAAAATCAACAACGCAACTGGCGTGACGATGACGGTCACCGAGACCGGCTCCAACGTCGAAGCCAACACCGAGGCCGACTCGTTCAACGCGAGCAAGTTCGACATCGTGAAGGACGGCGAGAACGGTACGTTCTACGCTGTTATCCCGGTCTCGACGCTCGACAAGATGGACGACCACGGCGACGCCACTGGTGAGTGGGAAGTCGCCTTCACCCTCTCTAAGGACTACCCCCTCGTTGAGGAAGAGCAGTCCGTCTCGACCACCGTCACGGTCGAAAAGGCAGAGACCGAGCTGAACGGTGGAGAAAGCGTTCAGGTCTCGGGTGAAGAAGGCACCATCTCCGGCGAGACGAACCTCGCTCCTGGCACCAAGCTGACTGTGGTCGCCAAGAGCACGGGCGTCTTCTACATGAACCAGGACGTTACGGTTCAGGAAGACGGTACGTTCTCGGCCACCTTCGACTTCAGCGATTACGAGGAAGGCACCGAGTTCAAGGTTGGCCTTCAGAATTCCGACATCTCCGTCGACGGTGTCGTGAAGGCCCAGCAGACGACGACCACGACTTCGACTACGTCGACCACGACTTCGACTACGTCGACCACGTCGACCACGTCGGAGGACCCGTCCGAGACGAGCACGACGTCGACCACCAGCACGACCAGCAGTGACGGTCAGCCTGGCTTCGGCGTCGCCGTCGCCCTCGTCGCGCTGATGGCCGCCGCGCTCCTCGCACTCCGCCGCGAGAACTAAATCGGAGTAGCTGACTCCGATTCCACACAATACTGACTTTTCTTTCGCGCTCGACCGGTGAGCGACGGCCATAGCGACGCGGATTACTCCGCGTACCGCAACGGACTGTTATAACCCGAGCGGTGACGGAACCGCTTGACCCGCGACGTGACAGAACCGCTCTACCCCGAGACGAGACGAACCGTTCTAATCCGAAACGGAACTGCTCCACGCCGAACCGGAGCGAGACGCGTCCTACGGCCAAACCGAGTACCGCAGAGAAGGAGCGAACGCGGACGATTCTACGTGACGACGAACTATCGAGAGCCGCGAGCTACGCCAGCTTCTCGTCGAGCAAGTCTGCCGGCGCGTCGGCGAGCGTCGCCAGCGCGTCGCGTTCGATGTGGTGCAGGTCGCCGGGGACGACGAGCAGGTGGAGGGGGTCGCCGAAGTCGCGCTCCGCGAGTTCCGACAGCCGGTCGGCTTCGACCACCGGATTCGGACTGCCGGCGCGCGCGACGGCGACGGCGAGGACGTCCTCGTAGCCGGACGCGAGCATGTCGGCGGCGGTGCTGGCGGTCATGTAGTCGCCGCGGTCTTCCTTGATGTCGAGGTAGACGAGCGTGTGGAGGCTGCGCTCGCGGTTCTCGTCGAGCGCGTCGGTGACGCTGGCTGGGAGGCCGTCCGCGCCGTGGGCGTAGTCGAATGGGAGCGTCGTCGCCTTGCCGAACCGGTAGTTCTGGAGGCCGGTCAGGCCGGCGGCCGCGGACTGGGCGGTCGGCGCGTGGACGACCCGGGTGTCGATGCCGCGCTCCTCGGCGCGCAGTCGCAGGTCGACGTGGGTCGTCGACATCATACTGTCCCCGGCGGTGACGAACGCGGCGTCGCCGTCCTCCGCGGCCGCGAGGATCTCCTCGGGGTCCTGCTCGACGCCGGCGCGGTCCCGGACCTCGATGTCGGCGTCATGATACCGTTCGAGGTCGTCGACGGTCGCGCCGACGAGATGGCTGGTGTAGAACTCCGCAAACACGCGGTCGGCCGCCCGGAGCGCGTCGCGGCCCTCGACCGTGATCGAGCGCTCGTCGTACAGGCCGAGCCCGATGAAGGTGAGCATACTCGCCTCTCGTCACGCGCGGGAGTTAAGCGGCGCGCTTGACCTCCTCCCGCGCCTGAAGACGCAGGAATCCCGTGGCGGGATTCCAGTCCGAACCACCGACCCGTTGCGGTTCCAAGACCAATACGGGCCACGCGTCCGCTGCTGGGTATCAGCATCGGCCAGACTGTCTCATGGTCGGTCAACGAGGCCCCGTCCTCAGCAGAGTCATCGCCACCCTTTCCGGCCGAAATCCCGGTCGTCTCGAGACCGGCGGTCTCCGCGACGGTAGCGACCGTCGATGCCGGCCCAATTCAGAATCGAAATCGCGGGGCGAGAACCGATTATGAAAGCTCTCCTCCAGCATCGGGGCGGCGAATCGGGTTCATAATCGGCCTGAATGCCCGGTAATATGCTGTGAGGAAGGGTGAAAACGGAGCTAGGGGAAGTGAATGAGAGGCGTAGCGAATCGGCTGAAACCGCGCGTATCGCGGGATAGACCACCGTTCCGCGGGTTCAGCGCCCACCGGATGTGAGCGAACCGCCTCCGATTTAGCCCGTCTCATTCTTCATAATCGGCTCCCGTCTGGCGATTACGCGGTCGTGAACTCCCCATCACTCGGAGCGACCGCTTCCCACGGAAATCACCAGACGCAAACGCATTCACTCACTCCGAATCGCTCGTCCACCCTGCTCGCAGACTCCTGTCTCGCACTCTCGCCTCATACTCCGCTCTCGAACACCCCTCTCACTGCTCCTTGCGGGCTTCGACGCCGATTATGAACCGGCGCCGAGGCCCGCTCGCCGCTGAACGGGCGCTTTCGTCGCACGAGCAACCGTCTTCGCGATTATGATTCGGACTCCGCGTCGAGGCGGTCACGCGACCACTCGCCCGGAGACGTCGCAGCCATCTCGGGACGTATCGAGGCGGAACCGCTGTGGCGGCGTCGTCTTGCAATCGGTCCTCTCGACGCGTGGCCCACTCTCGCTGTCGGCACCCGGTTCCCGAATCCAATCGGAAAGCTCCTGGCACGAATGTCCGGGATGCGCTTCGGCGGTGATTTCGACGGTTCGGGCCGTGTGAGCCGGGATTCTGTCGGTCCGAACCGAGCGTTCGATGTGTCTCTCGACGCTCTGTGACCGAGTGGTGATCTCGCTCAGCTGTCCGGTCGTCGCGATCCCCAAAGCGTCAGGGTTAACGCCCGCTCGGGGGAACAGGGAACCATGGAGACGCCGTGCGTGCGCGTCGAACGCGAACGCGGGGAGGCGACGCGCCGCGAACTCGCGGACGCCAACCTGGTGGCCGAGAACCGCGAGATAGTGGTCGAGGACGGGTGGCTGTACGTTCCCGTGACCGACCCCGAGGCGGTCCCCGACGGCTTCGAGGTGGTCGAACGCGACGTCCCCGCTCGCGAGACCCAGACGATGCCCGCGGACCTGCTCGGCGAGGAGCCGAGCTACGAGCGCCTGGGGGACATCGTCATCGTCGACGAGGACGACCCGGAGCGCGCCCGCGAGGTCGCCGACGCCATCGCGAACTCCGACCTGCCGGTGAAGACGGTGCTCGACCGGGCGTCGAAGGTGAAAGGCGACCGGCGCGTGCGCGACTGGACCGTGCTCGCGGGCGACGGCATGGAGACGGTCCACCGCGAGTACGGCTGCGAGTTCGTGCTCGACGTCGCGCAGGTGTACTTTTCCCCCAGGCTCGCCACGGAGCGCCACCGCGTCGCGGAACAGGTCGAGGCGGACGAACGCGCGTTCGACATGTTCGCGGGCGTCGGCCCGTTCGTCGTCCCGTTCGCGAAACGGGGAGCCGAAGCCGTCGGCGTCGACATCAACGAGGCGGCCATCGAGTACCTCCGGGAGAACGCACGCCGGAACGGCGTCGCGGACCGCGTGACCGCGATTCACGGGGACGTCCGAGAGGTGGTCTCGGGCTCGTCGCGAGCGAAGCGAAGCGACGGCGTCCGTGACGACCTGCCCGACTACCGGAACTGGGCCGACCGCATCGTCATGAACCTCCCTCACAGCGCCGACGAGTTCCTCGACACCGCGGTCCTGCTCGCAAGCGACGACTGCACGGTCCACTACTACGACATCCAGCACGAGGACGACCCGTTCGGCCCGGGCGAGGACGCGATTCGCGCGGCGGCGGAATCCGTCGACCCCGCGTACGACGCGACGGTCGAGAACCGCCGCGTCGTGCGCTCGTACGCGCCCCACGAACTGAACGTCTGTCTCGACGTGCGCCTCTCGCGGTAGCTCTCCTTCTGGTTTCGCGTAGCCCGGCGGCGATTCCGCAACCCTTAAGCCGTTTCTGGCGAGAACATTCGAGTGCAGAGAGCGCAGGTGACCCTGAGCATGTCGGTGTCTCGCCGAGTGAAACGAGACGAGGCTCGGGATGCGAACGAATGTGAGCATGCCGGTGTAGCTCAGACTGGCTAGAGCGATTCCTTCGTAAGGAATAGGCCGAGGGTTCAAATCCCTCCACCGGCTTACGTCATTTCTTTACAATCCCATCATTCAACCCCGTATAGAGGCCCTGCCGGGAGATACACTGATGGTGATCTTGGAGGGTGGTGGACGTGACGGTCCCGCCGACGCGACAGTGCGACCTTCCGAGATGTGAGCGCGCGGCAGTCGACCCTACGCTCGCCGTCGGGGTCACCACCGAAGTGCACCGTGACACTGCCATCATCGTTCTGCTCTGCAGTCACGTTGTTGACCGAGTCCGGGTCGTACTTGTTATTCTCGAAGAACTGATCACATTGTGAACTGCCTCAGGGTCAAGGCAACAAGCTACTAATGTCGAACACCTGTACGTCAACCCACCATGACGACCACCGACGATGGGATAGATCTCACAGTCACCAAGACCCTCCTACAGGAGACTGGGAGAGATGGCTGATAGTTCGTCGGCGTTGGGCCAGACAGACATTGAGGAGCGAATTGAGCAGGTTGGGCGGTATTCGCGCTTCGTGAAGGCTGGACTTGGCGTTATTATCGGAGCGTTCATACTAGCTGTGGTCGCAGTGCTGCCCGCCAATCTCAACAGTGTTGCCGCTGCCGTCAACACAGTCCTCCTCCCGCTCATCTTCGTCGGGATGGGACTGTTACTCTTTGGTATCGGAATGCATCTCCATCTCCTCCATCTCAATCTTGTTCACCAAATCCGCGAGCAAAGCGGCCGAACTGAGCAGTCTGCCAAACAGGATTCCGAGACACAGTCATAAGGTAACGTCAGACAGATGCAGCGCGGAAATCCACGGCTTTAGCCGCGGGAGGGAGCGCGTACGCCCTACTCCATAATCCACCGACGAATGCAAGGCCGATTCCCCAGATCGTCGAACCAATTCCGCCATAGGCGTCCACCAGTTCACGAATAGTCCCACGGGGCTCCCTCTTGACACCACGATTCGTCTCTTCGTTATCGTACTCTCGATGAATCCACCGAACAGTATCCTCGGCGGCGTCGCGGTCTCGGAGCGCAGCATCTAAGTTACCCGCGTGTTCGGCAAGCCGGATGCAATGCCGGAGGAGTTTGAGATGTCGGTGATCGCTGTCCTCCTCCCGGAGCAAGTCGAGTCTGTCGCTGAAAGCGAGCAACAACTCGCGGTCGGTCTCGCTGACACTTCCTCGCTCACCGGTTTCGATACGCGACCGGAGGGTTTCGATGCCCTTTCGAGGATCGGTCATACTGGCCTGTACATGAGATTGTAAAGCTAGTCTTGAATGCCCTCTCCCGGCTCTTTCCTTCGAAATAGTCCGACTAGATAGCAGCCTGCTTACTCGATCGTCCGCTCGGAAGGAGAGCAATCTACCTCCGGTACAGGGACGTTTTGCCGACACGTTGTGGTACTAATTGTCGACCCGGGGGAACTGCAACTCCACTTTCTTTGGATTTGACGAAATGAGTTTGGATATCTCTATTGAGATATTCAATCGGAGAAACGCTCTATAACGTGGTGAATGCAGGGCGCGAATCCATCACTGACGAGGGTTCATAGATTAATAAGAATATTTCGGATACAACGAACCTTCATCGCCTGGTTAGAAAAACTTAATATGCGAAAGTGGCAACTGCCGGTAGATGAACGGGTCCAACCAAGACTGGTGGCCGAATCGACTGAACTTGGATGTTCTCGACCAGAACGCTCGCCAAGCCGATCCGATGGGCGAGGAGTTCGACTACGCGGAGGAGTTCGAGAAACTCGACTTCGAAGCCGTAAAGGCGGATGTCGAAGAGGTGATGACGACGTCCCGGGAGTGGTGGCCGGCCGACTACGGCCACTACGGGCCGCTCTTCATTCGCATGGCGTGGCACAGCGCCGGCACGTACCGCACTAGCGACGGCCGCGGCGGCGCGTCCGGCGGCACGCAACGCTTCGCGCCCCTCAACAGCTGGCCCGACAACGCGAACCTCGACAAGGCGCGCCGACTGCTCTGGCCGGTCAAGCAGAAGTACGGCCGCAAACTCTCGTGGGCCGACCTGATAGTCCTGGCCGGGAACGTCGCCCTGGAGTCGATGGGCTTCGAGACGTTCGGGTTCGCCGGCGGACGCGAGGACAAATTCGAGCCCGACGAGGCCGTCGACTGGGGGCCCGAGGAGGAGTGGGAAGCGTCCGAGCGCTTCGACGAGGACGAGGAACTCGAAGAACCGCTCGCCGCTACCGTGATGGGGCTCATCTACGTGAACCCGGAGGGACCGGACAGCGAGCCGGATCCGGCCGGGTCGGCGGAACGAATTCGAGAGTCGTTCAGCCGGATGGCGATGAACGACGAGGAGACGGCCGCGCTCATCGCCGGCGGACACACCTTCGGGAAGGTCCACGGCGCCGACGACCCCGACGAGCACGTCGGCCCCGAGCCCGAGGCGGCCCCCATCGACCAGCAGGGCCTCGGCTGGGAGAGCAGCCACGGCTCCGGCAAAGGGTCCGACGCGATCACCAGCGGGATAGAGGGCCCGTGGAACGCCACGCCGACCCAATGGGACATGGGCTACCTCGACAACCTGCTCGAGCACGAGTGGGAGCCCGAGAAGGGTCCCGGCGGTGCGTGGCAGTGGACCACGAAGGACGACGCCCTCGATGGCGTCGCGCCGGGCACCGAGGACCCGTCGGAGAAGGAAGACGTGATGATGTTGACGACGGACGTCGCCCTGAAGCGGGATCCGGACTACCGGGAGATCATCGAGCGCTTCCAGGAGAACCCACGCGAGTTCCAGGAGGCCTTCGCGAAGGCGTGGTACAAGCTGATCCACCGCGACATGGGCCCGCCGTCCCGGTTCCTCGGCCCGGAGGTTCCCGACGAGGAGATGCTGTGGCAGGACCCCGTCCCCGACGTCGACCACGGACTGATCGGGGACGAGGAAATCGCCGATCTGAAGGATGAGATTCTCGCTTCGGACCTGTCCGTCTCCCAGCTGGTCAAGACCGCCTGGGCGTCGGCATCGACGTACCGCGACAGCGACAAGCGCGGCGGAGCGAACGGAGCCCGCGTTCGCCTCGAACCGCAGAAGAACTGGGAGGTGAACGAGCCGGAGCAGCTGGAGACGGTGCTTTCGACCCTCGAAGAGATTCGGGAGGAGTTCAACGGCTCGCGATCCGACGGGACGAGAGTCTCGCTGGCCGACCTGATCGTTCTGGGCGGCAACGCGGCCGTCGAGAAGGCCGCGGCGGACGCCGGGTACGACGTGGAGGTTCCGTTCGAGCCGGGCCGTACCGACGCCTCGCAGGCACAGACCGACGTCGAGTCCTTCGAGGCGCTGGAACCGGAAGCCGACGGGTTCCGTAACTACCTCGGTGGCGAGCACGACCAATCGGCGGAGGAGCTGTTGGTCGACAAGGCCGACCTCCTGGATCTGACGGCCGACGAGATGACGGTTCTGGTCGGCGGCATGCGCGCGCTGAACGCGAACTACCAGGACACCGACCTCGGCGTCCTCACCGACCGGCCGGAGACGCTGACCAACGATTTCTTCGTCAACCTCCTCGACATGGACTACGAGTGGGAAGCGTCCTCGGAGTCCAAGGACATCATGGAGCAGGAAGCGTCCTCGGAAGCCCACGACATCTACGACCTGCGCGACCGTGAAACGGGCGAAATCGAGTGGACGGCTACCCGCGTCGATCTCATCTTCGGCTCGAACGCCCGGCTTCGAGCCGTCGCGGAGGTCTACGGCAGCGACGACGCAGAGGAGAAGTTCGTCCGTGACTTCGTGGACGCGTGGCACAAAGTGATGACCCTCGACCGCTTCGACCTCGAGTAATCTCGGCTGAGAGACCGGGTCGGTGGCCGTGTCCGACGTCGCGATGGCGTGTGGCCACGGTCCCCCAAGGCCTCGCAAACGTGTCCGAAGAAGTGCCGAATGCAGTGGAGTACGACTGTTTCCTTGGTGACTCGCGCTACTACAGGTGAGTCCCGCTCTGGAGCTTCCTCGGTAGATTGGCGAAGAAGACGCCGGCGAGGACGAGCATCAGCCCCGGCACGCCGGCGGCGATTCCGTTCTGGAGAAGAATCGAGAGCGGATGGCCCTTCGGCAGCGCTATCGGTATCGAGACGAGGAACAGCACCACGGAGATGGCGCACAGACCCGCTCCGGCGGCGTACAGCCCTCTGACGATCTGATACCTGGACACCGATCGAAGCGACACCCGTCGATGCGTCCCCGATTTGAGCGACGTCCTGTTGCGGTCAAGCATACCGCACGTCGTCCTCCGGTTCACGTAATAGTATCTGATAGAAGATGATACTTCGACCGGTCTCGACCACGTCACCATCCGGAGTCCGGTCCGGACGCCCTCGCCGTCCGAGGTCCTTCTGTCGCGATGCCAGGGTCCTTCCGTCACGATTCCGCGGTCGCCGGACTTTCGGCGAACGACCGACCGCGTCCGCCGAAACCGTTCTGGGGTCGCCGGGCGAACGTCCGGACATGAAGCGAACGCAGGCGTCCTCAGACCGTTGGTTCGACGTGGTGCTGACGAACGACGACGCGCAGGCGGCGGTGATGACGCTCGACCCCGGAGAGTCGACCGGCGGACCGGACAACTACCACGCGGACAGCGACCAGTGGTGCTACGTCGTCGACGGCGAGGGCCGGGCGACGGTCGACGACCGCGACATCGCCCTCGCGGCGGGCGACCTGATTCTCATCGAGGCGGGCGAGACCCACGAGATAGAGTGCACCGGCGAGCGAGCGCTGGAGACGCTGAACCTCTACGTGCCGCCCGAGTACTGACCGACGGGGACGGCGTGTCCGACCGTCGGGACGTCGGCTCTCGGGGTCACCCCCCGTCAGCGGAGCCGAGCGCCCTCGGACGCGACCCGCGTTCGCTCGTCGAGCACGCCATCGACGCCGACGGCGAACACCGTCTCGCCGAGCATCGCCATGCTGGCGGCCCCGCCCGCGGCCTCCACCTCGGCGACGGCGTCGCGGACCCGGTCCGTCGGCAGGCCGATCTCCCGGGCGAACTCCCAGGCGCGGGCGGTGAGATACGGGAGCGACGGGTCGGCGGGCAGGTCGTCGAGCACCGCCCCGCCGACTCGTTCGATGTCGGCCATCAGGTCGGCGTCGCCGAGCGCGTCGCTGGTCGCCATCCCGCCGAACGAGACGTACTCGACTGGGTCGTCGCGGTCGTGACGCTCGATACCGTCGCCGTAACTCGTCACCAGTCCGCCCATCGACTGGATGAACACGTCGCCGAGACCGGTGCCCGCTGCGACCTCTGCGCGGTGGGCGGCCTCGACGAGTTCCTCGCGCGCGTGTCCGAGACCGAACCGCTCGTCGACGGCGAGCGCGGTGGCGAGCGTCGCGGCCCCGCTCGCGCCGAAGCCGCAGCCGACCGGCACCTGAGCGGTGAGGTCGACCCGCGCCGTCGCGTCGAGTTCCTCTAGTAACAATTCGACCGGTTCGAACGACGTCTCGTCGCCGTCGAGGGTGACGACCCGTCGGTCGGCCGACGCCACCCTGGCGACGACGCCGTCCTCGATGGCCACGCTGGCACCCCTCGACTCGTCGCCGGACTCCGCGGGCGCGAAGACGGCGGTTACGCTTCCCGGAGCGAACGCCTCCATGCGGGAAACCAGGCGGGAGACGACCTTCAATGCTGGGAAGCGGTATCAGTACTCAGCTATGGACGTAGCTGTATCGCGTCCAGCGGGTCGTCCCTGCTTCCACTCGACGCCTGACACTACATCTTGTAGGGATGCGAGTCTGCGTTCGACGACGTCGAGCGGATGCGAGTCGATAAACTGGACTGGCTGATGGGCGATAGCCGTCGAGTCGTCGTTCGCTTGCAGGTGAACCGGGCCGAAATCGCCGTGCGTATCGTCTCGATGCCACCCGACGAGCAGACTGCGGTCTGGCTCGATCCAATTGAACCAGTAATACTCGTACGGATCACTCGTTCGCAGTTTGAACTATCTGCTGGTCCTCGTAGGAAACGGATTTGTCGACGCCGAAGACGGGCGCGACCGACGGCACGCTCGAATACACGAGAGGCCGGGGAGGTGGAGTTGAAAATCAGACCCTTCGTCTGGAGCGGTCTCGTACAGAAATACCCCTACCTCGAATCATCGCCGGAGTCACCCCTTTCTGCGAGGATATCTTCTGCGACGTCCTTCACGTGTTGCCGGTGGGCTGCCGTGGTCTGGACGCTTTGAGCAGCGTCGAGTTGGTCGTTGACGACTGCGTTCTGTTGGGGCCCCCACGTCTCAGGGGGCTCGGATTTGATGTATTCGACCCAGCGCTTGATTCCCTCGATGCGCTGCTCGCGGTTGCGTTCGTGCATCGTGTCGAAGTGTTCACGCGCGTTTGAGTTGCTCATATTCGTCTTCGACGTCGAGCCGCGTTACCCACTCTTCGAGACGGGGCACACTAAGACTTTCTTTGAAGAGCGTATAGAGGTGAACCGCATCCTCGATGTCCTTCTGCGCGCCGAGGTAGAGCTTGTATGCAATCTGGAGTTCTAACGGCCCAATCGGAATTACTTCGTCGCCGATACGGGCCGTACTCGCGTTTTCGAGGGACGCGCGGTCAAACTCGTCGCGTGCGAACTTCACTTCGAGATGCGGTGTGACCTGGTCCACAGGGGCGACCCAGATGTTCATAACGGCGATTCAGCATCCCCATCCGACAACAGCCCCGTCACAGGACGAGGGAGTCGTCGTTCCCCCGACCCGGATTGCCGTCCCCCTCGCCGTTGCCGAGACCCTCGTCGTCGTTCTCGTCATCGCTTTCGTCGTCGTTCTCCCCTTCGTCTTCGTCCTCACCCTCGCCGTCGTTCTCGTCGTTACCCTCGGAGTCGCCGTCTTCGCCCTCGCTCTCCCCCTCTTCGTCCCCGTCGCCCGCCTCGCCTTCCTCGCCACCCCCTTCGTCTTCGCCGGCGTTAGCGTCGTCTCCTCCGTCGTCCGGACTCGCAGATTCGGCGGTCGACCGCCCCGTGTCACTGTCTTCGGAGTCAGTCGCGCCGCCGTCCTCCGGGACGACCGTGGTCGAGAGCCGGTCGGACGACGGCGTCGTCGATCTGACGCCGGTGTCGAACACGCCGGCGATAGTCGACATGCCGAGGAGAAAGAACACGATCCCGACGACGACCAGCGTTCGCTGCAACTGCTCCATTGCAGCCGTCAGTTCATCCGGTGGGACCTTAATTAGTAAGCGATTAAACCGCGAGACGAACCCCGCTCGACGGTACAGGTCAGGTCTGACTGGAGTCGAACTCCAGGGTCACGTCGAGCAACTGCTCGAAGACGTCGGGAAACTCCGTCGTCTCGACGCGCTCCTCGTCCTCGTCGTACCGTACCAGCCCCGCGGCGGACAGTTTCGGGACGTCGGTGTGGTGGAGGTCGGTGTAGATTCGGACGTGGCTCTCGGCGGGGAGCGGCTCCGACCGGTCCGCGTTCATCCAGCCGGCGACGTTGTCCGCCAGCCGCGTGACCGTCGCCGTCTCGTGGCGGCGGAGGTGATAGAGCGCGTACCGACGGCGAGGCTCGGCGAGTATTTCGAGGAGAATGCGCAACGAGTCGGGAGCCGTATCGGCCATCGTAGGGGACTGCGAGAGCGTTGGAATTCTGCTGTCTTAAAACGACTGATTGGCGGCTGCGAGCCGCTTCCCGTCTCTCCGCCGACCGGCGCGACCCTCGGCCGTGGCGTCGAGAACGCGCCAGACCCTGGCGATTCCGGCGACGTCCGAACCGGTCGGTCGGGGTCCCGGTAGCGTCGGGGACGCCGAAGGCGAGGTTTATATCCTCCGTCCGGTATGTTCGGGTATGGTCGACTTTCTGCCCTCCAGCGTCGACCCGGGGGACGCGGCGGACCGCGACCCGCGGGTGGTCGGCGTCGACAGCGAGGACGCCGACGACCTGATGGCTGCGCTGTCCTCGGACACCAGCCGCGAGGTCCTCGCCGCGCTGTACGAGGAGCCGGCGTCGCCCGCCGCACTCGCCGACCGCGTCGACACCTCGCTCCAGAACGTCCAGTATCACCTCGGGAAACTGGAGGACGGCGACCTCGTCGAGGTCGTCGACACGGTGTACTCCGAGAAGGGCCGCGAGATGGACGTGTACGGTCCGGCGGCGGAGCCGCTGGTCCTGTTCGCCGGCAACGAGGAGCGGACGGTCGGCCTCCGGTCCGCGCTGACGAACCTCCTCGGCGGCGTCGGCGTGCTCGGCCTCGCCAGCCTCGTCGTCCAGCGCCTCTCGACGGGCGAGCTGCTCCCGTTCGGCGCGACGTCGAATGCGGGCGGTGACGGCGCGCCGGTCGACTACGACGGGGGCTCGAACGCGGCCGACGGCGGCGCGAACTCGACGACCGAATCTCCCAGTACCGGGTTCGGCGCCAACGACTCGGGCGGAACGGAGGTGAGCACGACGGTCGACTCGTCTCGACCGAGCGAGACCGTCACCGCGACCGCCGACACCGCTGAGAGCGCGACGTCGGCGGCGTCGACCACGACGGCCGAGCAGGTCCGGACGACCGCCGACGCGGCGTCGACCGCGGCGACCGAGGTCACCCGGACGACCACGGAGGCCGTCACGGCGGTCGGTTCGGACGGAGCGGCTACCGTCGCGGGGCTGCCGCCCGGCCTGGTCTTCTTCGCCGGGGGTGCGCTGGTGCTCCTCCTCGGGTTCGCGGTCTAGTACGCCCGGGCGCGGCCCGGACAGGTCTAAGGTCCGGGCGGTCGAACCTCGACGGGAATGGAGCCCGGACGACTCCACGCGCTCGGGACGGCCTCGCTCGCGGCCGGAACGACGCTGCTCGTCCTCTCGCTGCCGGTCATCGTCGCCAGCGTCGCGGGAATCGCCGACGGCGCGCCGACCGCCGACATCGCGATTCGGACGCTGACGAGCGTGCTGTCGACCGAGTACGCCGGGCTGGACGGAGCGAAGCGACTGCTGTACCTGGGCGTCGTCGGCGTCGGCGTCTCGCTGTGGCTGCTCGGGGCGGGACTCCTGTTGCAGGGTCGGGCCGAACGCCGGTGAGCGATAGCGGAGAGCGGGGGGGCGTGGCGTGCGCTCCGACCGGCGGTCGAGGGATGACTGATTCTGCGGTGGCGTCGCCGGTTCGCACGCCACGTGCCCGACGAGCGCCCGAACCGTGAAAAGCGTCGCTAATTGCGGTACGTAGGTCTCAATAGGGCTCCTCAGACTCCGCGACGTCCACCGGCAACGCGTCCAGTCGCGGTTCGACCCGCGGCGTCTCGCCCACGACGTCGGTGACGATGTCGGGCCACTTGCTTCCGGGACCGGTCGCGACGGCGACCACCGTCTCGTCCGGGGCGACGACGCCGTCGGCGACCGCCTGCGGGACGGCCGCCGCTGAGAGCGCCCCGGCGGGTTCGACGAAGACCCCGTCGCGGCCACAGCGTTCGAGCGCCCGCTCGACGCCGGACTGTTCGACGGCGTACGCCGCCCCGCCCGAGGCGCGAACGGCGTCCAGCGCGTGGGTCCCCGACCACGGCCCCTTCGTGGAGACGCTGATGGGCATCGGACCGTCGTCCCGGCCGACCGTCTCCGCGCCGGACTCGTAGGCTCGCGTCAGCGGCGCGCGCTCGGCCGTCTCGCCCGCGACCATCGCCGGCAGACCGTCTACGACGCCGGCCTCGCGGAGTTCGCGGAAGCCCTTCCAGATGCCGTAGAGGCCGTCGCCCGACCCGACCGGCACCGCGACGGCGTCCGGAACGCCGTGGCGTTCGACGACTTCGAACGCGATGGTCTTGTACGCCTCGTAGACGTACGGCTGGGCGGCGTAGGCGTCCGCGACCTGGTAGGTCGGGAACCAGCCGCGGTCGGCGAGGGCGGCCAGCAGGTCGAGGCGGCGGTCCTCGGTCAGCGTCACCGCTTCGGCCCCGTGAGCGCGAATCTGGGCGAGGTGGGGGCGGTCGCTCTCGTCGGCGACGAGCACGAGCGTCTCCTCGACGCCCGCGGCGCTGGCGTAGGCGGCGACGCTCGCGCCGTGATTGCCCGTGCTCGAACAGGCGATGCGGTCGTGGCCGAGCGCGGCGACGTGCGAGACCACGACCGCGTTCAGGCGGTCCTTCCACGACCACGTCGGGGCGACCGTCTCGTTCTTCAGGAGGACGGTCGGTCCGGACGCCCCGTCGGCGGCCGCCGAGCAGCGCTCGCCCTCGACCAGCGGCGTCCACCCCTCGCCGAGCGTGAGCGGTTCGAACGCGGCGTCTCCGGGCGCGTCGGTCGGCAACCAGTCGCCGTACCGCCAGACGTCGTATCGGTCGGCGTCGGTCGGCAGGTCGGCCGGCGAACCGACGTCGGTCGGCGGGTCGAGCGCGACTTCGAGGCGACCGTCGCAGGCGGGACATCCCGGCGGCCGTCGGGCCGGCGAGACGCGCTCGCCGCAGTTCCGGCAGACGAACTCGTGGTCCATGCTATCCGATTCGTCGGATCACCGAAAAGTCGTTGGGGAACCGGCCCGAACCGCTGGAATCCGGGGAGTAGGCCCCGAAGGATTTTACGCGGCCTGGTCGTCGGTCGGCCCATGGACGCCATCGAGCAGTTCGAGGACCTCGTCGAACGGCTTCGCCAGAGCGCGACCGTCGAGACGGTGTACGGCGAGCGGATAGAGCGAGAGGGGAAGACGGTCGTCCCCGTGGCGACCGTGGGCTACGGCTTCGGCGGGGGCTGGGAGGCGGAGGAGGACGAGACCGGCGGCGGCCTGGGCGGTGGCGTCAGGGCGACGCCCGTCGGGGCGCTCGAGGTCACCGACGAGGAGACGCGGTTCGTCCGGTTCGACGAGGGCTCGCGCGCCGGGGCCGGACTCGTCCTGTTCGCCGGCCTCGTCCTGGGATTCCTCCTCGGCCGTCGGTGACAGCCGTCCCGACTTTCTCGCGCTCCAACGATTTATGCGCCCCCGCGTCGTAAGGGTACGGAAGCGTCGGGCGATCCACGAATGGTCACCGAACGGCAACTCTCCACCAGCAAGACGATTCACCGGCGGACGGGGCGGACGTTCTACGTAGCCACGCGCCTGCTGCCGGAGCGAGTTCGCCACCCGACGTACGTGCTCTACGGGTTCTTCCGGGTCTGCGACGACGTGGTCGACCACCCGGGCGAGGCGACGCCGACCGAACAGCGCGAGCGCCTCGACGCGTTGCGGGCGCAGGCGCTGGGTAAGGAGACGCCGGACGGCCCGGTGCTGGCGGCGTTCCGGGAGGTGGCCGACCGGCACGGCATCGCCGACGCGGAAGTCGAGGCGTTCATAGCGGCGATGGCGACCGACGTCGACAAGCGCCGGTACGCCGATTACGCCGAACTCGAGGCGTACATGGACGGGTCGGCCGCCGCCGTCGGCCGGATGATGCTCGCGGTGATGGGCGGCGACGACCCCGAGCGCGCCCGGCCGCACGCGACGGCGCTGGGTGAGGCGTTCCAGCTCACGAACTTCCTGCGGGACGTCCGCGAGGACGTCGTCGACCGCGACCGCATCTACCTGCCCGCGACCACCCTCGAACGCCACGGGGTCACCCACGACCAGATAATACGGTTGGAGTTCTCGGAGGGGTTCGCGGCGGCGATGCGCGAGGAACTGCGGCGGACGGAGACGCTGTACCGCGAGGGCGTCGCCGGCATCCGATACCTCCCCGATGACTGCCAGTTCGCCGTCCTGCTCGCCGCCGTCCTCTACGCCGAGCACCACCGACTGATTCGGGCGGTGGACTACGACGTGCTGTCGACGACGCCCGAACTGGGGACGGTCCGGAAGCTACGGCTGGTCGCCCGGACGTGGTGGGAGTGGCGGCGGACCCGCGACCCCGAGACGGTGTTCCGGCGCGTCAGCGCCGTCGGCGAGGGCGACCGCGTACCCGCCGGCGCGGGAACGCCGGCACCGACGCGGTCGGACTAGCGGTCGGCCGCGCCGGCCGGCCCGAACACGTCGAAGTCGAAGCGGTCGGTCCACAGCAGGCCGCCGCCGAGCAGTCCGGCGACCGCCACCGGCACCCAGTTGCCGAAGTAGGCGTTCATCGCGCCCCAGAGGAGGACGAAGCTCACCATGTCGTCGAGCATGAACTCACAGCGCCGGAGTCTGGTCCGGAGCGCCCGCCAGTCGAACCCGAGTTCCACGAGGGAGACGGCGACCGCGCCGCTGAGAATCCAGCCGAGGAAGTTCGATAGCGGCACGCCGTAGTACGCCCCGCCGTCGGCGTACGCCCAGAACCCCAGCGCGACGGCGGCCGGGTCGAGCACGAGGTCGACGACGAGCACGACGGCGAGCGACCCCAGCAGGCGCGCCGGCAGCGAGTCGGTCCGGGGGCCGAGCAACAGCAGACAGAGCAGGTAGCTGTTCAGCACGAGCGGGAAGAAGAAGACCGGCAGGCCGACGGGGACGGTCCCGAACAGCATCGGCCCGAGTTCCAGCAGGTAGCGAAACTCGCCGTAGGGGAAGCCGGTCGTCACGCCGACGAACTCGACGGCGTACGTGTAGGCCGTCAGCGCGAGCAGGGCGAGACCGGCACGCCGGTCGACGAGCGGCGCGAGTCCGGCGACCAGCGGCGACCGCATCACCAGCGTCCCGAAGAGGATGAGGACGGGGTCGCGCGCCAGCCACGCCGGCAGCCAGGCCTCGTGGCCCGCGACGAACAGCAGCGCGCCGACGAGCGGGAAGACGACGGCGATGGTGAACCGGTTCTCGCGGACGACCCGCGACAGGGTCGCCTCCGCCTCGCGGCGGGAGACGGCGGGGAGGGGACTACCCACGGACGACCCTCCAGAGACCGCCCAGGGTCAGCACCATCCCGACGACGGCGTTGATGGCGGGATACCACCAGTACGCGCGGTCGACGGTCACGCCGGTCGCGCGCCAGACGACGACGAGCGCGGGGTAGACCAGCAGGAGCGCGCCGGCCCGGGGGTCCAGCAGTCCGAAGGTCGCCGCCGCGAGCAGCCAGACGACGCCGCAGTACGCGAGCGTCCTGCCCTCGCCGAGCACCGTCGCCGTGGTCCGGATGCCCGCCTCGCGGTCCGGTTCGACGTCGGGGATGGCGGAGAAGGTGTGCATCGCCATCGCCCAGAGCCACCCGCCGGCGACGGCGAGCGCCGGGGGGTGGCCGCCGGCGAGCGCGGCGTAGGCGGCCGCCCCCGGCAGGACGTACAGGCCGTTCGACGCGGAGTCGAGCAGCGGCGTCGTCTTGAACCGCAGGGGCGGCGCGCTGTACGCCGCGCCGAGCAGCAGGAACCCGACCAGCCACGGCCACGCGACGCGCGGGGCGGCGGCCACGAGCGCGACCCCGAACAGCGCCGCGACCGCGACCGCGACCGCGACCGGAACGAGGCGGTCGCCGCCGTACCGCACCTCTCGCCGTTCCTTCTTCGGGTTCCCCTCGTCCACGTCGGCGTCGAACACGTCGTTGACGCCGTAGAGGAAGACGTTCGCGGGGAGGAGGAAGTACGCGAACAGTGCGAGCGCGACCGGGGAGAACAGCTCCGCTACCGACGACGCGCCGTAGGCGACGCCGACGACCACCGGCCCCGCGAGGTAGAGCCAGAACCGCGGGCGCGACAGCTTCAGGAGGTACCGCAGCGTCGTCGGTCGTCGGCTCTGGCCGGTGGTCGTCATTCCTGGTAGTCTTCGATCATCGCGTCGGCGGTGTGTTGGCCGCTGATGAGACACATCGGGACGCCGATGCCGGGCGTGGTGTACGACCCGGTGAAGTAGAGACCGTCGACCGCGGGCGAGCGGCGCGCCGGTCGCAGCGGACCGGTCTGGCGCAGCGTGTGCGCCAGTCCGAGCGCGGTCCCCCGCTTGCTGTTGTAGCGGTCGGCGAACTCCGAGACGGCGAACCGCTCCTCGAAGACGATGCGGTCGCGCAACTCGACGCCCGTGTTCGCCGCCACGTCGTCGAGAATCTTTTCGCGGTACCGTTCGCGCCGCTCCGCGCCGTCGTCCAGGCCGGGCGCGACGGGCACGAGCACGAACAGGTTGCTGTGTCCCTCGGGCGCGACAGCGTCGTCCGTCTCGCTGGGGACGCAGAGGTAGTACGCCGGGTCGTCGGGCCACTCCCCCTCCTCGAATATCTGGCGGAAGTGGTCGTCCCAGTCGGTCGGCAGGACGAGCGTGTGGTGGGCCAGCGGTTCCACGTCGCCCTCGACGCCGAGGTACAGGAGGAACGCGGACGGGGCGTAGGTGCGGGAGTCCCAGTAGTCGGCATCGTACGCGCGGTGTTCTGGCGGGAGGAGTTCCTGCTCGGTGTGGGCGTAGTCGGCGTCGCTGACGACGAGGTCCGCCGGTATCGTCCGCTCGCCGGTGTGGACGAGGAAGTCGCTCTCGTGGCCGGTGATGGCCGTCACCTCGTGGTCCGTGCGGTACTCGACGCCGAGTTCGGCCCCGAGTTCGGCGATGCCGTCGACGACGCCGCCCAGTCCGCCCTCCGGATAGTGGACGCCGAGGTTGAAGTCGACGTGGCTCATCAGGTTGTAGAGCGCGGGCGTGTTGTGCGGCGACCCCCCGAGGAAGACGAGGGTGTACTGCATTATCTGCTGGAGCTTCGGGTGGTCGAAGAACCGCTCGACGTGGTCCTGCATCGTCCCGAGCAGGCTGAGCCCGCGGGCGTTCTTCGCCACGTCCCACGAGACGTAGTCGCGGAACCGGCTCCGGTCGGTGTAGACGAACTCCGACATGCCGACGCCGTAGTTCGTCTCGGAGCGCCGGAGGTAGTCGTCGAGCGCCTCGCCCGCCCCGTCCTCGTAGGATTCGAAGACGGCGCGGTTGTGCGCCATGTCCGGTCGGACGTCGACCTCGTCGCCGTCCTTGAAGAAGATGCGGTAGTGGGGGTCGAGCTGTTGCAGTCCGTAGTAGTCGGTCGGCTCGCGGTCGAAGTGGCCGAAGAACCGCTCGAACACGTCGGGCATGAGGTACCACGACGGCCCCATGTCGAACTCGAACCCGTCGGCCGCCAGCCGGCTGGCTCGCCCGCCCAGCTGTTCGTTCTTCTCCAGTACCGTCACGTCGGCCCCGGCGTCGGCGAGGTAACACGCCGTCGACAGGCCGCCGAATCCGCTCCCGACCACGGCGACGGACCGGTCAGCGAGGTCCATACCGATTTCTGGGGCGCGACCCCAATAAAGGCGCTACACTGGGGAGCCCTCGGCGCTATCGCTGGGAATTTGCCAGTGGTATCGGTTCCGGGACCGGTCGTTTAGCAGGTGTATAACAAAGGGATTGCCTCCCCAACGTCGAAGTGCGCCCACCCTGACTCGGGCGCGTCAACGTGCCAGTGTGAACGCGTATCCCGGCGGCGCCAGGGGCTCTGGCGATGGGCTGGCCTCCCATCACTGTGTCACCAACCCCCTCACGAAAGTTCTCATCCCGGGGTACCACAGACCCCGCACGGCACATTTCTACTCTCTGACCTGTCCTCCGGTAGACTTATGTCTTCGTGACGCCCGCTCACGGGCAAGGAGTTCATGCGCGTCGTACCGTTCGTCCTGCTCGTCGGTGTCGCGGTGCTCTCCCTTCTCGTCGTCATCACGTTGTACGTCGTCTGGTCGCGGCTCGTCGGCCTCGACCCGACCGTCGCCAGGGAGTTCACGGCGCTGTCGGGCCTGCGACGGACGCTGCTCGCGCTCGTCTCCGGGGCGGTGCTCGGCGGCGGTGCCCTCGTCGCCCCGTCGGTGCCGGTCGGGATAGCCGCCATCGTCATGCTCGCCGCGAGCACGTTCGCGGCGCTGATGGCGTTCGAACTCGTCAACGGCCGCCAGCGGACCGACGGGTGGGTTCCCCGTCTACACCGCGTCCTCGACGGCGGCGAGCAGGTCGTCGGGGTCGACGACGGTGCCGCGCTCGCAGAGTTCCCGGTAGGTCGCGGCCGCCTCGCTGCCGGCGTAGTTGCGCTCCGCGAACGGTCGCTCCTCCACGACGACGACGTCGTCGGCGGCGCGGGCCGCGTCGAGGTTCGGGAGGTTGCCCGCGCCCACCTCGACGTCGGCGAGCACGGTCACGTCGGCGTCCCGGACGTACCGCTCGACCGCCTCGCGGGACTGGCCCGCGATGGGGGCGAACGGCTCCTCGGTCACGACGTCGAGGCCGAGCGTGCGGGCGGTTTCGAGGTCGGAGTCGCCCTCGTTGAGCACGCCGACCGACACCTCGTACCCAGCCGCCGACAGCAGGTAGAGGAGTCGCGACACCGTGCCGCCTCCGCCGACGACGTGGACCCGGCCCTCCCCGGCGTCGGGGCGGTCGGGGAGCGCGGTGACGTACGTCGACCCCGTCACGGGGTGGCGCGAGACGACGGCGTTCGCGTCGAACGCGGCCTGGAGCGTCTCCTCGGCGAGCACGTCCTCGGGCGGTCCCTGGGCGACGAGTTCGCCGTCGGAGAGCAGGAGGAGTTCGTCGCAGTAGTGGGCCGCGAGGTTGAGGTCGTGGATGGCCGCGACGACGGTCTTGCCGTCGGCGACGAGGTCGGCGACGAGTTCGAGCGTCCGGACCTGGTGGTTGATGTCGAGGCTGGCCGTCGGTTCGTCCAGCAGGAGGACGGGTGCGTTCTGGGCGAGCGCCCGGGCGAGCAGGACGCGCTGGCGCTCGCCGCCGCTGACGGCGGTGATGGAGCGGTCGGCGAACTCGGCGACCGCCGTGCGCTCCATCGCGTCCGCCACGGCGTCGCGACCCTCGCGATCCTCGCCGCCGAACCGCGACCGGTGGGGGTGGCGGCCCATGGCGACCACGTCGCGCACGGCGAAGTCGAACGAGAGGGAGGTCTCCTGTGGCACCGTCGCGACCAGCCGACTCGCCGCCTTCGAGGAGAGGTCGTGGACGTTCCGGCCGCCGACCGCGACGCGGCCCGACTCGAGGGCGAGCACGCCGGCGACGGTCCGGAGCAGGGTCGTCTTCCCCGCGCCGTTCGGGCCGACGAGGCCGACGAACTGCCCGTCGTCGACGGTGGCGTTGACGTTCCGGAGGACGGCCGCGTCGCCGAGCCTGACCGTGACGTCCTCGACGGCGATCGCCGCGTCGCCGTCTCCGGCGTCGTCGCTCCCGTCCTCGTCCGCCGCACCGCGAGCGTCGGCGTACCGGCTCACAGGGCCGTCACCTCCCGGTTCCGGAGGAGGTAGAGGAAGAAGGGCGCGCCGAGGAAGGCGGTGACGACGCCGACGGGGAGTTCCGCGCCGCCGACGGCCGAGCGGGCGACGGTGTCGGTCGCGACGAGGAAGGTCGCGCCGGCCAGCGCGCTCGTCGGCAGCAGGATGCGGTGGTCGGGGCCGACGAGCAGGCGCATGACGTGGGGGACGACGAGGCCGACGAACCCGATGACGCCGGAGACGGCGACCGCGGCGGCGGTGACGACGCTGGCGACCGCGAGCAGGAGTCGCTTCGTGCGCTCCACCTCGACGCCGAGCGTCTGGGCGTCCTCCTCGCCGAGGAGGAGGACGTTCAGGTCCTCGGCGTACGCGAACAGGACGACGAACCCGACCAACGACACCGGGAGCGCGACGAGTATCTTGTCCCACGAGGAGTAGTTGAGGTGTCCCATGAGCCAGAAGACCGCTTCGCGGAGGCTCTCGCCGCTGTGCAGCAGCAGGAAGGAGACGACCGCGCCGAGCAGCGTCTGGACCGCGACGCCGGCCAGGAGCAGCGTGGCGACGGGCGTCCGGCCGTTCTCCGTGGCGAGCAGGTAGACGCCGAACGCGGCCACCAGCGCGCCGACGAACGCGAAGAGGGGGAGCGCGAACGGGACGGCGACGGAGAAGGCGATGGTCGCCACCGCGCCGACGGCCGCCCCGGCGGAGACGCCGATGATGGAGGGGTCAGCCATCGGGTTGCGGAAGAACCCCTGCATCACGACGCCCGCGGTGGCGAGGGCGAACCCGACCACTGCGGCGAGCGCGATGCGGGGCAGTCGGAGGACGACGACGATGCGCCGGGCGACGTCCGGGACGTCGTACGAGAGGGCGGGGAGCGCGTTCAGCACGGCCTTCCCGACGACCACGTAGTCGATGCTGACCGGCCCCGTCGCGGCGCTCGCCAGCATCGTGACCGCCAGGGAAAACAGCAACCCCCCGCACCACAGCGTCGTCCGCGCACCCAGTCGCATGTAAGCAACTCTACTTGCTTTAGGTAAGTATTTATTGAATCACTCCGATACGTCGACGTGCATGAGACGCGCGATATTTCTGGCGACGATACTCCTCGTCGCCGTCGTCGCACCCGTCACGTCGGCGGGTGCCGTGGAGGACGTATCGAAGAACGGACCCAGCGCAGTACAGCAGACCTGTTCGTTCCCGGTCACCGAGACCGACGCGACGGGAACCGAAGTGACGGTGGAGGAGGAACCGAAGCGAATCGTCACGCTCTCGCCGAGCGCGGCCCAGACGATGTGGGAAATCGGGGGTAAGAGCAAGGTCGTCGGTGTGACGAAGTACGCCACCTACCTCGACGGCGCGGGGACGAAGGCGAACGTCTCCGGTTCCGGGATGACCACCGTCGTCGCCGAGAAGGTCGTCTCCCTGAATCCGGACCTCGTGCTCGCCCCGAACGTCGTCCCGGACCAGACCGTGAAGCAACTCCGGTCGGCCGGACTGACCGTCTACAAGTTCGAGGAGGCGAAGTCCTTAGACGACGTCTACGCGAAGACGAACCTCACCGGTCGACTCACCGGCGAGTGCGGCGGTGCGAGCGAGACCGTCGCGTGGATGAAAGACCGGGTCTCGACCGTTCGCGAGGCGGTGAAGGGCGAAGATAGCCCGCGCGTCCTGTACACCATGGGCGGCGGCTACACCGCCGGCGAGGGGACGTTCATCAACGAGATAATCGAGACGGCCGGCGGCGAGAACGTCGCCGCCGAGGCCGGCATCCAGGGCTACAAGAAGATCAGCAACGAGGTCGTCGTCGAACGGGACCCCCAGTGGATTATCACCCCCACCGGCATCGAGATTCCCGACGCCTACGGGTCGACCGCTGCCGTGAAGAACAACCAGACGGTGACGCTCGACACCAACTACGTCAATCAGCCGGCGCCGCGCGTCGTCTACCCCATCACGAAGCTGGCGAAGACGTTCCACCCCGAGGCGTACCAGCAGGCGAACGTGACGACCACCACGACCTCGTCGGCCGGAAGTGACGGAACGACCACCACTACCACGACCACAACGACGGAGTCGACCGGCCAACCCGGGTTCGGTCCCGGCGTCGCCGCCGTCGCGGCCGCCGCCGTCGCGCTGCTCGCCCGGCGCGAGTAGCGACTCTTCTCACCGGGACTCCAGCCGGTCGGGCGGTCGCTCGCCCGCTTTCTCGCCCAGGAACGACTCCTCCCGCTCGGAGAGGTCGCGGTCCCGGAACACGTCGAGACCGGCCTGGTACGTCTCCCTCGTGCGCTCTCCCGGCCGTTCGAGCACGAGTTCCGCGATGCCCGTCTCCTCGCCCGTGAATCCGAACCCGGCCTTCGAGAGCGCGTGGAACGCGAAGGGGTTGTTGACGGCGATGCGGACGCGGTCGTACCCCCGGTCGCGGAGTCGCTCGGTCGCGAACGCCGCGAGGCGTGCACCCACGCCCTCGCCGCGCCGGTCCGCCCGGACGGTGACGTACCGGAGCCACGCCGTCGTCGGGTCCGTCCGGTCCTCGTTGAACGCGACGGCGGCGACGGGGCGGTCGTACTCCTCGTCGGCGTCCGGGCCGCTCGCATCGCCGGCGCCGCCGGGCTCCTCGCGTGCGACGGCCTTCCCCGTGTTCGACATCACGAACTTGCCGGCGTAGCTGAACCGCTCGTGGTCGAGACGGAGCGTCGGCCCCTCGTCGGGCCAGCCCAGCAGCGCGTACTCCATGTCTCCGCTTCGCGCGCCGGAGCCAAGACGCTTGTTCCGGACGTCGGTCCACTCGCCGGACTTTTGCTCGCGCGGCGCGTCGGTCGGTGCATGACTCACGCCGGAGACGTGGCCATCTTCGACCGGTTCGCCCGATTCTACGACTACCTCAACCCGGACGCGGACGCCGACCTGCTCGCGGAGGGACTCGCGCAGGCGGAGCGCCCGGTCGAGCGCGTCGTCGACCTTGCCGGCGGGACCGGGCGAGCGGCGCGAGCCATCGACGCGCCGGAGCGCGTCGTCCTCGACGCTTCCCTGGAGATGCTCCGGCAGGCCAGAAAGAACGGCCTCGACTGCGTCGGGGGGGACGCCACCCGGCTTCCGCTCGCCGACGAGTCCGTCGACGCGCTCGTCGTCTCGGACGCGCTCCACCACGTCGGAGACGTGGACGGCGCGCTCTCGGAGGCGGCGCGGGTGCTGCGACCCGGCGGCGTGCTCGTGGTCCGGGAGTACAACCCGGCGACGCTGCGCGGCCGGTTGCTGGTCCGGGGCGAGCACGCGCTCGGCTTCGACTCGTCGTTTCTCACGCCCGACGACCTCGCTCGGCGCCTCCACGACGCCGGACTCACGCCCCGCGTGCGGAACCGCGGATTCGACTACACCGCGGCGGGAATCAGGTGAGCGGTCGTCCGAACCGGGAACGACTTGACCCCGGCGGGCCGAGTGTGGGTATGAGCAGTGCGTTCGGCGCTCGACGGTTCGACCGCTCGCCCGCCACCGCGGCGCTCGCGCTCGGAGACCTGGCCGTCCTGACCGGACTCCTCGCCGCCGGGTTCCTCCGGCACAACGAGAGCCTGGTCGAGGCTCCCGTCCGCTTCGCGGACACGCTCGCCCCGTTCCTCGTCGGCTGGGTCGCCGCGTCGCTGGTGGTCGGCGCGTACAGTTCGCGGGCCCGAAGCTCCGTCCGCAGTGCGGTGCTGGTCGGCGGCGCGACGTGGCTGGTCGCCGTCGTCGTCGGGGCGACGCTCCGGGCGACCGACTTCTTCCACGGCGACGCACCGCCGTCGTTCGTCGCCGTCGTCGGCGGGCTGGGGCTCGTCGCGTTCGTCACCTGGCGGAGCGTCTTCGCCGCGGTCAGCGGCTAGGCGGCCGTCCGGCGGTACTCGACGTAGGAGTACGCGACGAGGTACAGCGACGCGACGACCGCGGGCGCGACGACGAAGAGGATGGCGTACTGCGGGACGAGCACGCCGACGAGCGCGGCGCCGGCCGCGAGTTTGAACAGCGTTCCGGCGCGCTCGTGCGTCCGCTCCCAGACCGTCTCGCTGGTGAGCGTCCACGGCGTCCGGACGCCGAGGAACCAGTTCCGTTCGACGTGGTCCATCGTCGTCCCGAGGAGGTAGTACAGCGCGGCGAACGCCGGGACGAGGACGGTCGCGAACGCGAACCGGTAGCCGAGGTTCCACAGCAGCACCAGCGCGTGGACGTACAGCATGAACGCCGTGAACGCGACGACGAACAGCCCGTACTGGCGGTCGAACGCCCGGACGCTCTCACCGAAGGGGTCTATCTTCGGCAACCCCACGAACAGCCCAAGGATGGCGGCGCTGACGGCCGGAAGCAGGAACGCGCCCCAGCGCTTGGGCATCGTCCCGTCGGCCTGCCCACCGGCGTTCCAGTGGGTCGCCATCGTCTCCGGCAACTGCGGGTAGTAGTACGCGCTCGATGCGAACGCGACGGCGACCAGCGCCAGCGCGACCAGATACCGGTCCCGGAGATTCATGTCCGATGTTCGAACGCTTTCGCTCATAAATCTGTGCGTCCGCTCGCCGGCGGCGGTCGAGACGCTCCACCGGCGGGCGAACGCGCCGTCCGTCGTCCGCGGCGTACCTTTTTGTACGGGGGCGGGACCATGCACCGCCGCCGTGGGACACCGAGCACTCGTCGCCTACGAGCGACCCGATGGCCGCTACGACTGCCACTACGCCCACTGGGGTGCGGCCGACCTCGCACTCCGCCGGGACGTCGGGCCCGAGACGCCGTTCGCCGGGGAAGACGACGACCGCTGGAGCCCCCGCGTCGACCCCGCACCGCGAGCGCGCGCCGTCCCGTTCGAGGACCTGGCCGAGCCCCTCGATTTCGAGCAGATCGAGGCGCTGTACGTGGTTACGCTGGCCTGGGTCGTCACGACCTACCTGCCGCTGTGGTTCGGTCCGACGCCGGACAGCGACCGGCACGCCGGCGCGCTCGTCACCGTCGAAGACACCGACGACGCCAGACGAGTCCGCCGCTGGTTCCGTGCGACTCGCGCCGTCGTCCGCGACATGGTCGCTCGCGACGCCCTCACCGAAGACGACGCGACCGACTACCTCGCCGCCCGCGTGACCGAGTGGGCCGGCGACCGACGGGCGGTGATACACGCCGACTGAACGGGACCGTTCGGATCCGCGGTCGTCCGCACGGCCGCGGACGGTCGGCTTAACTGTCCGCGTCGCCTATCGTCGCCAGTGACATCGACGGACAGCGGGGACGCTCCCGCCACGTTGCTCTCGCCGACGCACGAGGAGGCGCTTGTCCAGGTCGAGGCCGCAGTCGAACGGGGCAATCTCGTGACCGTCTTCGGTCGCTGTACCGTCGAGTACGACGGTCGGGCGAGCAGCCACCTCGGTCCGGGCGACCGACTCGTCGTCCTCAAGCCGGACGGGACGGCGCTCGTCCACACCGAGGAGGGCCACCAGCCCGTCAACTGGCAGCCACCGGGAGCGACGGCCACCCCGCGACTCCGCGACGACCGACTCTGCATCCGGAGCGAGCGGACGAATCCCGACGAGACGCTGGCGGTCGAGTTCGAGAGCGTCGCCCAGACGTCGGCGTTCGACGTGACCGACGCGAACGACCTGTCGCTGGCGGGCACGGAGGAGGACCTCCGCCGGCGCATCCTGGACGACCCCGACCTCGTCGAACCCGGATTCACGCCGCTCGCGACGGAGCGGGAGACGCCCGCCGGCGCGGTCGACATCTACGGCGAAGACGCCACCGGAACGACCGTCGTCGTCGAACTCAAGCGTCGGCGCGTCGGTCCGGACGCGGTCGGACAGCTCTCGCGCTACGTCGACGCGCTCGGACGCGACCTCCACGCCGCGGCGACGGTGCGCGGGATACTGGTCGCGCCCTCGGTCACAGAGCGCGCGCGCCGCCTGCTCGCCGAGAAGGGACTGGAGTTCGTCTCGCTCGAACCGCCGGCGGAAGCGGGCGAGTAACCCGGGACCGGTGCGGCGGTGGCGCTCGGGGACCGGAACGGTCCGTCCCGGCGCTACGGAATGTACCAGCCGTAGACGTGGTTGAGGAGGACGTAGGTGACGACGCCGAGGGTGAGCGAGAGAATCCACGCGGACGCGGCGATGCGGCCGACTCTCCTGTGGGCCGTGTCGCGCAGTTCGGTCGGGGTGTGGGTCAGGCCGAGCACGAGCGCGTAGAGCACGACCGGGACGGACACCACGGACAGCAGGATGTGGACCGCGAGCATGAGCAGGTACGCGTAGTAGACGATACCCTCGACCCGGATGTGTTTCTCGCCGCCGCTCCCGCCGACCTTCAGGAGGTACATCGCGAGGAAGACGAGGATGAGCGCGAACGCCGTTATCATCGCCGTACGGTGCTTTCGCACCTCGCCGTTGCGAATCCAGTACCACCCGAGCGCGAGCGTGACGGTGGCGACGCTGTTGACGACCGCGATGGCGTCCGACAGGAGGTTCACGGTCCCGACGTCGATGGAGGGGTAGATGGGTAACATCCCGGCGAACGTCCCGAGCACCAGCACGTAGCCGACGACCGACAGCAGTGCGGTGACCTTCAGCGGGTTCTCGCGGGCGCGTTCGCGGGCGTTCGCCGTGGCCATGTCCGGCGCTTGGAACCGGTGCCCCAAGTGCGTTCGCTTTCGTCCCGTCGCCCACCGCCGACCGGACGTCCGTGCCGACCGTGCGACGGCGGAACGCTCCGCGAGCGGTCGAAGTCCCGGTTCCGTCGCTCGGTTCCGAGGGGTATTTCGGGCAGCGGAACCAGACGCTACCTATGGACGCGGCGCTGGGGCCACCGGAGAAGATGGCCGAGCGGAGCGACGAGCTGACGCCGATGATGGCGCAGTACTTCGAACTCTGCGAGCGATACGAGGACTCGCTCGTCCTCTTCCAGGTGGGGGACTTCTACGAGACGTTCTGCGAGGCCGCCGAGACGACGGCGCGACTGCTGGAGATAACGCTCACGCAGCGCGAGGACAGCACCGGCGAGTACCCGATGGCGGGTATCCCCATCGACAACGCCGAGTCGTACATCGAGACGCTGCTCGACGCGGGCTACCGCGTCGCGGTCGCCGACCAGGTGCAGGAACCCGAGGAGACGACGGGCGTCGTCGACCGCGCCGTCACCCGGGTCGTCACGCCCGGCACCCTCACGGAGGACGAACTGCTCGACACCGAGGACAACAACTTCGTCGCCTGCCTGACGCGCGAGGCGAGCGACGGGGAGAGCTACGGTCTCGCGGTGCTCGACGTCTCGACCGGCGACTTCTACGCCACGACGGTCGAGAGCGAGAGCGCGGCCCGCGACGAACTCAGCCGGTTCGCCCCGGCGGAGGCCGTCGTCGGCCCGGACGCCTCCGCCGACCCCTTCGACGCCGGCTGCGTGGTGTCGACGTACGACGAGGACGCCTTCGAGCGCGACGCCACGAGCGACCTCGTCGCGGACTACTTCGGCCCGCCGGAGCGCCTGCTCGCCACCGACGCCGAAGTCCGGGCCTGCGGCGCGCTGCTGGCGTACGCCGAGTACGCCCGGGGCGGGGCCGACGAGGACGGGGACGCGGGGGGCGAGCACGGCCACCTCGACTACCTCAACCACCTCACACGCTACGACCCGCGGTCGTACGTCCTGCTCGACGCCGTCGCGCTCCAGAGCCTCGAACTGTTCGAACCGCGCGCGGTCCACGGCCACGAGGACGCGACGCTGGTCGGCGTCCTGGACGAGACGGCCTGCGCGCTCGGCAGCCGGAAGCTCAAGGACTGGCTGCGCAGACCGCTGCTCGACCCCGAGCGCATCGATGCCCGTCTCGACGCGGTCGAGGAGTGGACCGAGCGGGTTCGCGCCCGCGAGGAGATTCACGACCTGCTCCGTGACGTCTACGACGTCGAACGGCTCATCTCGCGGGTCGCCCGCGGTCGGGCGAACGCTCGCGACCTCCGGTCGCTGAAGGACACCCTGGACGTGGTTCCGTCGGTCGCCGACGCGATGGACGGCGTCGAGTCCGAGAAGCTCCGGGACCTGCGCGCCGACCTCGACGAGATGGCCGACGTGCGCGACCTGATCGGCCGGGCCGTCCGCGAGGAACCGCCCATCGAGGTGACGGACGGCGGCGTCATCAGGGAGGGGTACGACGACGAACTGGACGACCTCCGCGAGACCGAGCGCGCGGGCAAGGCGTGGATAGACGACCTGGAGCAGTCCGAGCGCGAGCGCACTGGTATCGACTCGCTGAAGGTCGGCTACAACCAGGTCCACGGCTACTACATCGAGGTGACCGACCCCAACCTCGACCGCGTGCCGGACGACTACACCCGCCGCCAGACGCTGAAGAACTCGGAGCGGTACGTCACGCCCGAACTGAAGGAGCGAGAGGACGAGATCGTTCGCGCCGAACAGCGCGCCGACGACCTGGAGTACGACCTCTTCCGCGAGGTCCGGAGCGCCGTCGCCGAGGAGTCCGAGCGCGTCCAGTCGCTCGCGGACGCCCTCGCGGAACTGGACGTGCTCGTCGCGCTCGCCGAGGTCGCGGCCAGGCACGGCTACTCCCGCCCCGAGGTCGGCGGCGAGGGCGTCCACGTCCGGAACGGCCGCCATCCGGTGGTCGAGCGCACCGAGTCGTCGTTCGTGCCGAACGACACGCAACTCGACGACGACGCGCTCGCGGTCATCACCGGCCCGAACATGAGCGGGAAGTCGACGTACATGCGCCAGGTCGCGCTCATCGTCATCCTCGCGCAGGTGGGGAGCTTCGTCCCCGCCGACGAGGCGCGGGTCGGCCTCGTCGACCGGGTGTTCACCCGCGTCGGCGCGAGCGACGACATCGCGGGCGGCCGTTCGACCTTCATGGTCGAGATGACGGAACTCTCCGACATCCTCCGGAGCGCGACCGAGGACTCGCTGATTCTGCTCGACGAGGTCGGCCGCGGCACCAGCACGGCGGACGGGTTCGCCATCGCGCGCGCCGTCACCGAGTACGTCCACGACGAGATCGGCGCGAAGACCCTCTTCGCGACCCACCACCACGACCTCACCGACGTCGCCGCGGAGCTGGACGACGCGGTCAACCTGCACTTCTCGGCCACCCAGCGCGACGACGGCGTCGTCTTCGAACACGAGGTCGCGCCGGGCGCGACCACCGCCTCCTACGGCGTCGAGGTCGCGAAGACCGCCGGCGTCCCCGAGCGCGTCATCCGGCGGTCGCGCGAACTGCTGGACGCGGAGGAGAAGCCGGCCGAGCGCGACCGCTCCGACGGTGACGGGAGCGTCGAAGCCGGGGCGGTAGCCGACGAGCGGACGACCGACGACGCGGCGAGAAACGAGACGCCGACCGACGACGCGACGGCGGAACTTCCGGCGGCGGTCGCCGACGAACTCCGCCGGACGAGCGTCGCCGACACGACGCCGCTGGAGGCGCTCCAGCTACTCGACCGACTGAAGCGACGGCTGGACGAGTGAGACGACGGGAGAACCGGTACGACACGACGGGTCGGCTCGGACGACGACGTCGGTCCGTCGAGCGGGGGCCGCGGCCCGTCCGGACCGAGAGAACCGCTGGACGGAGACGACCGACTACGAGACCGCGGTCTCGTCGGCGCGCCGGACGATTTCGAGGGCCTCGGCGTCGATAGACTCGGTGTCGAGGAAATGCGGAACGTAGTTGCGCCGCTCGAAGTCGTCGCGCTCGTCTTCCGTGCCGATGACGCACCAGAGCTGGGGCTCGTCGGGGCCGTGCCAGTCGCCCTGGCGGTTGATCGAGAAGCAGACGCGCTCGCCGCCGTCGTAGTCGATGACCGCGTTCTTCCGGATGCCCGGGTCCCCGTGAATGATGAGCCGCTTCATACCCGGCGATTCGGAAGGCGGTCAATTAAGCGCTTCGAAGGGTACTACGCGAGCGCTCGCCGGAACGGACCGAGAACGTCGCCCGGTCAGGCGTACGCGCCGACGTTCCGCATGTGGTAGACGATCTCGTCGCCGAGAGCGTCGAGGTAGCCCGAATGGTCGTTGCCGACCTGGTCCGTGGCGTCGAACTCCGTGTAGTTCGGGGCGGGCGTGTTACCGTCCTCGTAGCCCGTTTCGCCGAGCGCCTGGTCGAACTCGTAGGAGTTGTAGATCCACTGGAGGACGTCGTCTTCGTGGCTGTGGTAGTTGAACGTCGCCGTCGTCTCGTTCGTGACGGCGTCGTAGGTGTCGGCCCGCTCCCGGGTCGGTGCCTCGTTGTCCACCGCCGCCCCGAGCGTGTGCGTCGAGTACACCTCGTGGCCGCGGTCGTCCCACCACGAACTCGCGTCGATCGAACGGAGCGAACTGAAAACGACCTGCGCGCCGAGCGAGTGGCTGACGAACCGTAGCGTCGCGTCGGGACAGCGATACTTGAAATCGACCGCGAACTGCGCCAGTTTCCGTCCGTTCTTCTGGGCGACGGTCTGGGCCGTGCTCCAGCCGTAGTCCGCGTCGCCGCTGCCGGCGTCGTTGTCCCAGGAGTAGCCGACCAGCGTGCCGCCGTAGCCGGCGCCTTCGAGGCTGTTTTTGGCGTCGAGGAACTTGTCCTTCGCGTCCTGCTCCGGGTCGTCACCCTTCTTGTGCCAGCCGTGGACGAACACGGTCACGTCGGCGACGCACCCGCCGTCGACGCCCGGCACGTCGCCGGTCGTGTCGTAGCTCGTGGCCGTCTCGCCGGCCACGAGGGTGCCGTCGTCGTCGAAGTGGTCGCGCGTCGAGACGATTGGAATGCCGTAGCGTTCGGCGCCGGCGGTGCCGGCGACGCCGAGCGTCGCCAGTCCGGTCGCGGCGGTGGCAGTGCGATGCAGGAACGTCCGCCGATTCACGTCGGTCATGGTTCTACAAATATATTCACTAATACTAACACCTTATAATTTTCTTAAATTCATATGCATAAATATTGGCGGGGGAGTTCCCCCTGTCCGGACGACGGGGCTTCCGCGAGGAGCGAGGACGCCCGAAACCAAACGGGTTTTAAGCCCCGAAGCGCAACCTCTCCGTAAGGTCGATACTCTATGCAGATGCCACGCCGATTTAACACGTACTGTCCGAACTGTCACGAGCACAACGAACACGAGGTCGAGAAGGTCCGCAGCGGTCGCCAGACGGGCATGAAGTGGAACGCCCGCCAGCAGAAGCGCGGCACGAGCGTCATCGGGAACGCCGGTGGCTTCTCGAAGGTGCCCAGTGGGAACAAGCCGACGAAGAAGACCCACCTGAAGTACCGCTGCAGCGACTGCGGCAAGGCCCACATGCGCGAGGGATGGCGCGCCGGTCGACTGGAGTTCCAGGAGTAACCATGGCCGGGAGCTTCTACCGGGTCCAGTGTCCGGACTGCGAGAACGAACAGACCCTCTTCGGCAAGGCCGCTGACGAGGTCAACTGCGTGGTCTGTGGCCATCGACTCGCCTCGCCGACCGGCGGCAAGGCCGCAATCGACGGTGACATCGTCGAAACAGTAGAGTCCCGATGAAATACAGTGGCTGGCCCGACACCGGCGAACTCGTCGTCGGCAAGATCGACGAGATAGAGGACTTCGGCGTCTTCGTCGACCTCGAGGAGTACGAGGACAAGCGCGGCCTGGTCCACGTCAGCGAAGTCGCCAGCGGGTGGATCAAGAACGTCCGCGACCACGTCAGCGAGGGCCAGACGGTCGTCTGCAAGGTGCTCGACGTGGACACGTCGTCCCAGCAGATCGACCTCTCGCTGAAGGACGTCAACGAGCACCAGCGCAGCGACAAGATACAGGACTGGAAGAACGAGCAGAAGGCCGACAAGTGGATGACCCTCGCGTTCGGCGAGGACATGAGCGACGACCTGTATGGCCGCGTCGCGAACGAACTCCTCTCCGAGTTCGGGAGCATCTACGACGGGTTCGAACAGGCGGCCATCCACGGCCCGGAAGCGCTCACGGCCACCGACCTCGACGACGAGGAAGTCGAGTCGCTGGTCGCCACCGCCCGCGAGAACGTCTCGGTCCCGTACGTCACCGTCACGGGGTACGTCGACCTCCAGAGCTCCGCGAGCGACGGCGTCGACGCCATCAAGGAGGCCCTGCAGGCGGCCGAGGGCAACGGCGAGATTCCCGACGAGGTCGAACTCGACGTCACCTACGTCGGCGCGCCCGAGTACCGCATCCGGGTGAAGGCGCCGAACTACAAGACCGCCGAGGCGCAACTCGAGGAGAGCGCCGCCCGCGCCGAGTCGGCCATCTCGGAGGCCGGCGGCACCGCCGACTTCCATCGCGGCCGACGCACCGACGAGGAATGAAATCCGACATCCGGGTGTGTTCCGACTGGAAGACGGAACACGACCGTCCCGTCTACACTCTTGCCGATTCCTGTCCCGATTGCGGAGCGCCCGCCGTCAACAGCGCGCCCGCTCCGTTCGACCCCGAGGACCCGTACGGAGAGTACCGACGCGCTCTTAAGCGGCGCACCCACGAGTAGTTCCTATGGACGAAGTAGATATCGAGACCGTCGCCGACCCGGAGCTACAGGACCCGGTGCTGATAGAGGGACTGCCGGGCGTCGGCCACGTCGGGAAGCTGGTCGTCGAACATCTCCTCGAGGAGAACGAGAACGAACTCGTCCGTCGCGTCTACTCCGAGTATCTGCCGCCGCAGGTGAGCGTCGCGGAGGACGGCATCGCCGACCTCGTCTCCGCGGAACTGTACGCCCTCTCGCTCGGCGGGCAGGACGTGCTGGTTCTCACCGGCGACCACCAGGCCCAGGACACCCGAGGTCACTACCGGCTGACGGACGCCTTCCTCGACGTGGCCGAGTCGTTCGGCGTCGAGCGCGCGTTCGCACTCGGCGGCGTCCCGACCGGCGAACTCATCGAGGAGTACTCCGTGCTCGGCGCGGCGACGACCGAGGAGTTCGTCTCGGAACTGGAGTCCGTCGGCGTCGAGTTCCGGGGGGACGAGCCCGCGGGCGGCATCGTCGGTACGAGCGGTCTCCTGCTCGGTCTCGGCGACCGACGCGGCCTCGAAGCGACCTGCCTGATGGGCGAGACGAGCGGCTACCTCGTCGACCCCAAGAGCGCCCAGGCGGTGCTCGAGGTGCTCCAGTCGGTGCTGGAGTTCGAGGTCGACTTCGAGTCGCTGGAGGAGCGCGCCGACGAGATGGAGGAAGTCGTCAGCAAGATAGAGGAGATGGAGTCCCAGCAGGTCGGCGGTATCGGTGCGGACGAGGACCTCCGGTACATCGGATAGCGCAGAGCGCTCAGGGAGCCAGTCCCTTCTCGCGGCCGCGATAGACGTGGTAGCTCGCCGAGACGACGAAGAGCGCCAGGAAGAACCAGGCCCAGACTCGAACGGTCAGCGCCTCGACCGAGAACAGTCGGAGTTCCGTGGCCACCAGCGCCACCAGTTCCAGCACGCCGAGGCCGAGGTAGTACGTCGCCCACGACACGTCGTGTTCGGGGACGACCTCCATGTACACCTCGACCTCCCGGGCGCGGTCGGTGAGTTGCAGTTCCTTCGACCGCTGGTCGTACTCGACGATGCCGAGGTCGTCGAGTTTCGGCAGGTGCGTCTGGTGGAGCGAGACGTAGACGCTCTTCCGGACGTTCCGGGGCGGCGGCGACTCGTCGGTCTCCAGCGTGGCGATGTGTTCGGCGAGTTCGTCGACGGTCAGCGTCCCGTCGATCTCCCGGAGATGCTCGATGGTGCGCCGTCGTCGCTCGTTACGCAGAACGTTGTGTATCTCGCTCTCGTCGAGCGTCGACGGACTTTCGCTCTCCGGTTCGCTTAATTTCATGGGTTGGCCGGGGCGGCAGTGTGAAACACATCTGAAGCTGTGAGTATTAAGTTTATCATTGGTTCGGTGGTACCAGCGACTGAACAATCAAAGCATCGGTGAACGAGAAGGTGTCTGCGATTCCGACGTCGGAGCGGCCGGCCGCCGGTGGGACGCGGTGCTCCGTCACGCCGGCGATTCGGCGGACGCCCGCGTTCGGACCGCCCGGTACGCGCCGGCCAGCGCCACGGCGACGGGGTACGCGCCGGCGAGCAAGGGTGCCCAGAACACCCACAGTTCCAGCGTCGGGAACAGTCGGCTGCCGACGGCGCTGCCGAGCGTGAACGCGACGTACCCCGGCAGCGCCAGCGGCGTCATCAGCCGGGCGTCGACGGCGCCGACGACCAGCGGTCCGACCAGGAGGGCGTAGACGGCCCAGACGGCGCGCCCGGCCAGCACCCGGCGCAGGTCCGACCGTGAGACGCGGCCGGTACTCATCGCTTCCCACCCGCCGGTTCGACGCCGTGGCGCGCCAGCAGGTCGGCGGCGGCTCGCCTCGTCCACCGGACCTGGGTTCCCTCGTCGAGCAGGAAGTCGGTCGTCTCGACGATGTACCCCGGCCGGTCGAGGTCGCCGGCGACCTTGTGGACCAGCATCGGACTGCCGCCGGTGAGTCGCCCGCCGACCCGGTAGTCGTGGTACGGCATCGACCACGGGACGACGGCGTCGTTGAGGTGCGCGGCGGTCCTGTCGGCGTACGTCGCGGCCTTCCCGTCGTCGGTCGGCCAGAGCACCTGCCCGACGGAGTCCGCGTGGAGGCGGTAGATGCCGACGGAACTGTGCAGGTCGAGCACGACGTCGGGGTCGTGGCGCTCGACGACGCTCCAGATGGCGCGGGCGAGCTTCGTCGTCGGACGCTCGCCGGTCGGGAACGCCCGGTTCAGGTCGCCGTGTGCGCCCTCGCGCCGGTCGTTGCGGATGGCCACCCGGTTGGCCCGCGGAATCGCGACGAGCGTTCCGGACCGCAGGGGCCACTGCGCGACGTCGCCGGCCGCGCGGTAGCCGCTCTCCTCGTCGCCGTGCATCCCGCCGACGACGAGCGCCGTCGGACTCGCCGGGTCGGCCGTCCGGACGAACACCTTCGTCGCGTACCTCGTTCCGGAGAGGAGGGTGTACGACGAGGTTTCGTTGTCCGCGGCGGCCGCCGCCGAGACCTCGTCGTCGTCCGACCGCGACGCCGCCAGCAGTCCCGTCGCTCCGAGCGCGGCCGCGCCGCCCACACGGGCGAGGAACCGTCGCCGTTGCATGGCCGAACCACCACACCCGCCCCACATCAATTTTGTCGCCAACCGAGAGGGGGAGCCCGTACCGGTCGATTCCGGGGCCCGACGCGCCGCAATCCGTGACTATTTACGCGACGCCGTGCCCAACTCCGGGTAATGCTCACCGGAGTGAACGTTGCGCTGGGGGTGACGGGCAGCATCGCGGCGGTGAAGGTCGTGGAACTCGCCCACGAACTGCGACGCCGCGGTGCCTCGGTCAGGGCCGTGATGACCGGGAGCGCGCGAGGTATCGTCCACCCCTGGGCGGTCGAGTTCGCCACGGAGAACCCGGTCGTCACCGAGATAACCGGCTCGGTCGAACACGTCGAACTCTGCGGACGCGACGGCTGGGCGGACGTGCTCCTGGTCGCCCCGGCCACCGCGAACACGGTCGGGAAGATGGCCGCCGCGGTCGACGACACGCCGGTGACGACCTGCGCGACGACCGCGCTGGGGGCCGACGTGCCGGTCGTCGTCGCGCCGGCGATGCACGAACCGATGTACGACCACCCCGGCGTGCTCGACGCCATCGGCCGCGTCGAGGAGTGGGGCGTCGAGTTCGTCGACCCGCGCGTCGAGGAGGGGAAAGCGAAGATAGCGACCGCGGACGACATCGCGCTCAAACTGGCCCGGGTCGCGACGCCCTCCCCCCTGGACGGCAAGTACGTCGTCGTCACCAGCGGCGCGACGACCGAACCGATCGACCCCGTGCGCGTGCTGACCAGCCGGGCCTCCGGGAAGACGGGGCGGGCGGTCGCTCGCGCGTGCTACGCGTACGGCGCGAACGTCGCGCTCGTCCACGACGCGCCCGACACGAGATACTCCACCGGTCGACGCGTCGAGACCGCGGAGGAGATGCTCCGCGAGGTGCAGGACCTCATCACCGCGCTTCCCATCGACGCGCTGATCTCGGCGGCCGCCATCAGCGACTACACCACCGACGCCGCCGACGAGAAGATTCGCTCCGGTCGGGACCTCACGCTCGACCTGGAGCGGACGCCGAAGCTCATCGACGCCGTCCGCGAGGACAACCCCGACCTCCCCATCGTCGGGTTCAAGGCCGAGACGAGCGGCGACGACGACGCGATGGTCGCGGCCGCCCGCGAGACCCTGCACCGGGTCGGCCTCTCCTTCGTCGTGGCCAACGACGCGAGCGTGATGGGCGAAGACGAGACCCGGGCGCTCTTCGTCCACGAGGGGAGCGTCCGCGAACATCGCGGAACGAAAGCGGACCTGGGTTTCGCGGTCGCCGACGAACTCGTCGAGGAACTCGCGACCGAGGCGTAGGAGCGGCGTCCGGGTCGCTTTCCACTACTCCTCGTCGGCCAGTTTGATGTCGAACGACGCGATGTGCTCCGGGTCGGGACCGTACTCGTCGCCTTCGGGAAGCGACCGCATCGTCTCGAAGAACCGCTCGGTGACGAGGTCGCGGACGACGGTCGACAGCGATTCCTCGGCTTCCTCCTCGACCTCGCCGAGCAGTCCGAGCGGAATCTGTGCGCCGGCCATGTCCGCGTGACCGCCCGCGCTCCCGATGCGGCCGAACGCGGTGCGCATCGTCTCGCCGAGGTCCACGTCGGTCCCGCGAGCGCGTGCGGAGACGTAGACGGTCTGGTCCATGAACCCGAACACGAGCGTGGTCGTGACGTCCTCCATGTCGAGCAGTCGGTCGGCCGCCTGCGCGAGGGCGTCCCGGTCGGAGAGCGCGCCGACGCAACTGGCGAGCACGCTCCCGTCGAGTTGCCGGTTCCGGATGGCCCGGGCGATGGTGTCTATCGTGTCGTAGCTGATCGAGGGGCTCTCGACGCGCTCCAGGACGTCGGTGTCGGCGTGGGGAAGCAGGAACGCGGCCGCCTCGAAGTCGGCCGTCGACGCCTCACGCGTGAAGTCTTTCGTGTCGACGCGGATGCCGTACAGCAGCCCCGTCGCCACCGACTCGGCGGGTTCGACCCCGAGCTGCTGGAGGTGGTCGGCCATGAGCGTGCTCGTCGCGCCGACCCCGCTCCGGAGGTCGACGAAGGTGGCTTCGACCGGCATCTTCGGGGGATGGTGGTCGACGACGACGTCGATGGGCGTGTCCTCGGGCAACTGGTCGTTGACGCCCGGACGGGAGTGGTCCACGAGCGCGATGGCGTCGAACTCCGAGAGGTCCGCGCCCGGCTCGAAGTTCCGCAGTTCGAGGTCGAGCAGGTTGACGAACGCGCGGTTCTCCTGGTGGGAGATGGCGCCGAAGTAGCAGACTTCGGCCTCGGTACCGACCGCCTCGGCGATGCGTTCGAGCGCGACCCCGCCGGCGATGGCGTCCGGGTCGGGGTTGTCGTGCGTGAAGATGCCGAGCTTTCCGTCGACGCGTCGGAGGACGCGTTGGAGGTTCCGGGTCCGGAGTGCGCCCTCGCTCTGGATAGTCGACAGCAGGTGCTGGGCGACCGTCCTCCCGGGACCGATAACGTCGTCCGCGAGCGCCTGGAGGTCGTCGCGGTCCTCGGGCGACGGGGACTCGCCCGCGTACGCGACCAGATGGACGTCGGGGTGGACCGACCGGAGCGCCTTCGCCGCGGCCAGGTTACGGTCGGCGTCGTCGCTGGCGACGAGCGCCAGGTCGGCCGGGAGGTCGGCGAGCAGGTCCGGGTCGGTGGGGTCGCCCTGCCGCGCCGACACGTTCTCCGAGCGGAGCGTCTCGACCCGGCCGCCGTTGTCGTCGACGACGACGACGCTGCCGGGCCGGTCGGCGAACTCCTCCACGAGAGCGTGGCCGACCGACCCGCACCCGAGTACGAGCCGGGATACCATTCTACCCGCGATTGCTGTCGCGGGGCCTAAAACCTACCGGGACCACTCGCCCCTCGATTCTCGGGGATAAACGCTCTGAAACGCCGCTAGAGGCCGATACCGTTTCGGCCGGGAACGTTCGAACCGCGTTCCAGAGATTTTAAACCCCGCTCTCGCCCCCTTCACGGTATGAAAGCGACCGCGAAGGCCCACCCGATACAGGGGCTCGTCAAGTACCACGGGATGCGCGACGAGGAGCGTCGCTTCCCGTATCACGACAGCATCAGCGTCTGTACCGCGCCGAGCCACACGAAGACCACCGTCGAGTTCGACGCGGACCGAGACGAGGACGCGTACGTCGTCGACGGGGAGGAACTCTCGGGCCACGGCGCCGACAGGGTTCGCGCGGTCGTCGACCGCGTTCGAGACCTCGCGGACGTCGACGACCGCGTCCGGCTCGAGAGCCGGAACAGCTTCCCGTCGAACGTCGGGCTCGGGTCGTCGTCGTCGGGCTTCGCTGCCGCGGCGATGGCCTGCGTCGCCGCCGCCGGACTCGACCTCTCCCGTCCCGAGATATCGACGGTCGCCCGCCTCGGGTCGTCGTCCGCGGCGCGGGCCGTCACCGGCGGCTTCTCGGACCTCCACACCGGACTGAACGACGACGACTGTCGCTCCGAACGCATAGAGTCGCCGCTCGAAGACGACGTGCGCGTCGTCGCCGGCCTCGTCCCGTCGTACAAGGAGACCGAGCAGGCCCACCGCGAGGCCGCTGACAGCCACATGTTCGAGGCGCGACTCGCGCACATTCACGACCAGTTGGTCGAGATGCGCGACGCGATTCGGGAGGGGAGCTTCGAGCGCGTGTTCGAGACGGCGGAACACGACTCGCTGTCGCTCGCCGCGACCACGATGACCGGACCCGCAGGCTGGGTGTACTGGCAGCCGGACACGCTGGAGATATTCAACGCCGTCCGTCGGCTCCGCCGCGAGGAGTCGATTCCGGTCTACTTCTCGACCGACACGGGCGCGAGCGTCTACGTCAACACCACCGACGAGTACGTCGACCGCGTCGAGGAACTCGTCGCCGACTGCGGCGTCGAGACCAGCGTCTGGGAGGTCGGTGGCCCGGCGACGGTGCTGTCCGAGGACGAGGCGCTGTTCTAGCTCTCCGCGACGGACGACGCGACCGCCGGCGGCGGTTCGCGGACCGCCGTCGGTCCCGCGCTACGTTTTGCGGAGTGTTCGGGGTCGTGGAGCGCGACGGCCGAACCGGACCGTCGCGCGGAAGATCGCGCCGGACCGCGCGCGAGTTTGATTCTAAAGTTATTCGTCGAAATTAACGCTCCGAGCGCCGTCTTGTAAACTCGTAATCAACTACCGTCAAAGGGCGTATAAGGAATTAAATCACTGACGGGGTCGACGATGTCCGGCGATTTTCCGAACGTGACAGTCGGCGTAGTGGTACGGGCGAGTGAGAGTACCTGTCTCACCACCACGCTTAAATAGGAGGTCGGCGCTGGGACGGAGTGTAATGTCTGACCACGACGCACGCTCCTCCGAAAGGGGGGGTCGAGTTCTTCCAGGGCACGTTAGCTCACTCCCACGAAATCGATAACGTTCGGATTTTCGACACGACGCTGCGAGACGGCGAGCAGACGCCACGGACATCGTTCTCGCCAGCCGAGAAGCGCGAGATAGCGGCGACGCTGGACGAGATGGGGACCCACGTCATCGAAGCCGGGTTCCCCGTCAACGGCGACGCCGAGTTCGAGGCCGTCCGCGACATCGCCGAATCGACCGACGCGACCACCTGCGGGCTCGCGCGCGTCGTCGACGGCGACGTCGAAGCAGCGCTCGATGCGGGCGTGGAGATGGTCCACGTCTTCGTCTCGACCAGCGACGTACAGATAGAAGACTCGATGCACGCCACCCGCGAGGAGGTGAAGGCGAACGCGGTCGAGGCCGTCGAGCGCGTGAACGAGGCGGGCGCGATACCGATGTTCTCGCCGATGGACGCGACCCGCACCGACGACGACTACCTCGTCGAGGTGGTCGAAGCGGTCACCGAGGCGGGCGTCGAGTGGATAAACGTCCCCGACACCTGCGGGGTCGCCACGCCCGCCAGGTTCGCCGACCTCATCGCTCGGATCGACGAACACACCGACGCCCGCATCGACGTGCACACGCACGACGACTTCGGGATGGCCACCGCGAACGCGATGGCCGGCCTCGAAGCGGGCGCGGAGCAGGTCCAGGTGAGCGTCAACGGCATCGGCGAGCGCGCCGGCAACGCGGCGTTCGAGGAGGTCGTCATGGCCGCCGAGAGCGTCTACGGCGTCGACACCGGCGTCGACACGCGAGGCATCGCCGACCTCTCGGAGATGATAGAAGCCTGGAGCGACGTCACCGTCCCCGTCAACAAGCCGGTGGTCGGCGACAACGCCTTCGCCCACGAGAGCGGCATCCACGCCGCCGGCGTCATCGAGAACAGCGACACGTTCGAGACGGGCGTGATGACGCCCGAGATGGTCGGCGCGGACCGGGAGTTCGTCCTCGGCAAACACACCGGGACCCACGCCGTCCGCAAGCACCTCGAACAGTCCGGGTTCACCCCTACCGACGCCGAGGTGCGCAAGGTCACCCGACGGGTGAAAGACCGCGGCGCGGAGAAAGAGCGCGTCACGGTCGCCGACCTGCGCCGGATGGCCCGCGAGATGGACGTCGACAGCGAGGAGGTCCGGGCGTAACCATGCCCGCCTGCCGCCGTTCACCCCCTCGACAGCCGCGGGTGGTGCGAGCGAACCGACGAACGACGCGCAGGGCGCGACCCGCGGGTCGCCGCAAGAATTACCCGGCGCGCAAGAGCTATGTGCGTGGCCGTGAGAACAGCGCCCACACGAATGCGACAGCTACTCGCCGTCGACGGTTCGCAGGCAGGGCGCCGGCGTACCGCGAGGACTGTCGAGAGCGCGCGTATCGTAGGGGCGTAGCCCCTGCACATCCCTTCTCCACCGACTCCGCCGCACCGTCTCCGACCAGCACCGACAACGCGCTCCAACCGATGTCCCAGTCACGACCCGACGACCACGAAAACGACAAGCAACGACACAGCCGAACCGCTCGCCAGCCGACTCCGACGGAGGTGGGTCGCCGATGAGCGAACCCGCCGTCTCCGGCTCTCGCGAACCCCGTCCGGACGACGCCGAGGAGACGCCGGACGCCGCCGGCTCGGAAACCGACGCCGAATCGGCCGACGCGGCGGACGCCGCCGACTCCGAGGCCGCGACGAAGACGACCGGCGCGGCGGCCGTCGTCGCCGCGCTCGAATCGAACGGGGTGGAGACCCTGTTCGGTGTGCAGGGCGGTGCCATCATGCCCGTCTACGACGCGCTCGGGCGGTCCGATCTCCACCACGTCACGATGGCCCACGAACAGGGGGCCGCTCACGCCGCCGACGCGTACGGCGTCGTCGCCGGCGAACCGGGCGTCTGTCTCGCCACGTCCGGCCCCGGCGCGACGAACCTCGTCACGGGGATCGCCGACGCGGACATGGACTCGGACCCCATCGTCGCCCTGACGGGTCAGGTGCCGACGGAGTTCGTCGGCAACGACGCCTTCCAGGAGACGGACACGACGGGCATCACCACGCCCGTGACGAAGGAGAACTACTTCGCGGGCGACCCGGACACCGTCGGCGACACCGTCGGCGAAGCGTTCGCCCTGGCCGGCGCGGGCCGCCCCGGGCCGACGCTCGTCGACCTGCCGAAGGACGTGACGCTCTCGGAGACCGAGGCGCGCGAAGCGACCTCCGAGACGCCCGAACACTACGACCCGCAGGAGGTCCCCGACGCCGACGCGGTCGAGGCGGCGGCGCGCACGCTGGAGGAAGCGGAGCGCCCGCTCGTCCTGGCCGGCGGCGGCGTCGTCAAGGGCGAGGCGAGCGACGAACTCCGTGCGTTCGCCACCGAGCACGACGTTCCCGTCGCCACCTCGATGCCGGCCGTCGGGACGTTCCCCGAGGACCACGACGACTCGGTCGGCATGATCGGCATGCACGGCACGGGACCGGCGAACATGGCCGTCACGCACTGCGACACCCTGTTCGCGGTCGGGTGCCGGTTCGACGACCGCCTGACGGGCGGCGTCGAGACCTTCGCCCCCGAGGCCGAGGTCGTCCACGTCGACATCGACCCGGCGGAGATATCGAAGAACGTCCACGCCGACGTGCCGGTCGTCGGCGACGCCGCCACCGCGATCGCGGCCATCGCCGACGAGATGGACGAGTCGCCGGACGCGGACGACTGGCGCGAGCAGGTCGACGACTGGCAGGCGGAGTACCCGATGACCTACCACGCCTCCGAGGACGGGCCCATCAAGCCCCAGTTCGTCGTCGAGGCGTTCGACGAGGCGACGGACGACGACGCCATCGTCACGACCGGGGTCGGCCAGCACCAGATGTGGGCGGTGCAGTTCTGGACGTTCACCGAGCCCCGGACCTGGGTCTCCTCGCACGGACTCGGCGCGATGGGGTACGGCCTCCCGGCCGCCATCGGCGCGCGACTGGCGGCCGACGACGACCAGGAGGTCGTCTGCTTCGACGGCGACGGCTCCTTCCTGATGACCGTCCAGGAGCTGTCGGTGGCGGTCCGGGAGAGCCTCGACATCACGGTGGCGGTCCTCAACAACGAGTACATCGGCATGGTCCGCCAGTGGCAGGACGCGTTCTTCGACCGGAACCGGGTCGCCTCGGAGTACGACTGGTGTCCCGACTTCGCGACGCTGGCGGAGGCGTTCGGCGCGAAGGGGTTCACCGTCGACCACCCCGACGACGTGGCCGACACGGTCGAGGCCGCCATGGCGTACGACGGCCCCTCGGTCGTCGACTTCCACATCGACCCCGACGAGAACGTCTACCCGATGGTGCCGAGCGGCGGCGCGAACGGGAAGTTCGCCCTCTCGGAGGGCCAGCTATGAGCGGGGAGGACGACCAGCCGGTCGATGCCACCCCGCCCGGGATGCCCGGGTCCGCGCCCGAGGAGCGACCCCATCCCGAGGGGCGGCGCGACGCCCAGGGCGTCCGCGTCGGCGCGGGCGACGACGAACCCAGACAGCGGACCGCGGTCGTCTCCGCGCTCGTCGAGCACGAACCGGGCGTCCTGTCGAGCGTCTCCGGGCTGTTCTCCCGGCGGCAGTTCAACATCGAGAGCCTGACGGTCGGCCCGACGACGGTCGACGGTCACGCCCGCATCACGCTCGTTGTCGAGGAGACGGACCACGGCATCGACCAGGTGAAAAAGCAGCTGGCGAAGCTCACCAACGTCATCCAGGTGGGCGAACTCGGCGACGACGCCGTCCGCGCGGAACTCGTCCTCCTGAAGGTTCGGGGGGACAGGCCGGACGAGGTCCACGCCATCACCCAGATGTACGAGGGCCAGACGCTCGACGCCGGGCCGCGGACCATCACGGTCCAGATAACGGGCGACCAGCAGAAGATCGACGACGCGGTCGACGCCTTCCGGCAGTTCGGCATCATCGAGATAGCCCGGACCGGCCAGACCGCGCTCGCCCGCGGCGACACGCCGACCACGCCCGGCGAGGAGCCGGGCCACTCCAGCGAACCGGCCGACGACCGCGACGGAGCACAGAGCGAAACGACAGCCGCGAACGACTGAGATTTCCATGACAGACGAAACTGCGACGATACACTACGACGACGACGCGGACGACGAACAGCTAGCAGAGAAGACGGTCGCGGTCCTGGGATACGGCAGCCAGGGTCACGCCCACGCCCAGAACCTCCACGACAGCGGAGTCGACGTGGTCGTCGGCCTCCGTGAGGGGTCGTCGTCCCGCGACGCCGCCCGCGAGGACGGACTGCGCGTAGCGACCCCCGCCGAGGCAGCGGGCGAGGCCGACGTCGTCTCGGTGCTCGTCCCGGACACCGTCCAGCCCGCGGTGTACGCCGACATCGAGTCGGAACTCGACGCGGGCGACACGCTCCAGTTCGCCCACGGGTTCAACGTCCACTACGGCCAGATAGAGCCGCCCGAGGACGTGGACGTGACGATGGTCGCGCCGAAGTCGCCGGGCCACCTCGTCCGCCGGAACTACCGGAACGACGAGGGGACGCCGGGGCTGCTCGCCGTGTACCGGAACGCGACCGGCGACGCGAAAGACGAGGCGCTGGCGTACGCGAAGGCCATCGGCTGCACCCGCGCCGGCGTCGTCGAGACGACGTTCCGCGAGGAGACCGAGACCGACCTGTTCGGCGAGCAGGCCGTCCTCTGTGGCGGCGTCACCGAACTCATCAAGGCCGGGTACGAGACGCTGGTCGACGCCGGCTACTCCGAGGAGATGGCGTACTTCGAGTGTCTCAACGAGATGAAGCTCATCGTCGACCTGATGTACGAGGGCGGGCTCGGCGAGATGTGGGACTCCGTCTCCGACACCGCCGAGTTCGGCGGGCTGACCCGCGGCGAGGTCGTCGTCGACGACCACGCCCGCGAGCAGATGGAGCAGGTCCTGGAGGAGGTCCAGGACGGTACGTTCGCCCGCGAGTGGATAACCGAGAACCAGGCCGGCCGGCCGTCGTACCGCCAGCGCCGGCAGGCCGAGAAGAACCACGAGATAGAGGCGGTCGGCGAGGAACTGCGCGACCTGTTCGCGTGGGCCGACGACGCCGACGGCGAGGGCAACGAGAAGGAGGAGGTGCCCGCCGATGACTAGCGATTTTCCGGAGGAAAATCGGGAACGCGAGCGGGGAGCGGAGCGACCCGCGAGCAGCGAGGAGCGTAGCTCCTCGGACGAAGCGAGCGGGGAGGAACGACGTTCCTCGACGAAATCGACCGACCGACGGCGACGAACCGACGGCGAGACGATGGCCGACGTGAGCCACACTCACCCGTACGCCGACCGGGGAACGGTCAACCGGCCGTTCGAGCGCGGCCCGACGATAGCGGCCGACGGCGGTCGACGGGGGGCCGCGGAGCGACCGTCGAACGAGCGCGCTTCTGAGGAGGACGCCGACGAGGAGTCGAGCGGCGTAGACGACGGGACGATGGCCGACGTCGACCACACGCCGCCCGAGGACGCTCCGAGCGCGGACGGCGTCTTCGAGCGCGGCAACGAACGCGGGGAGCCATGAGCGAGGGCACGCTGTACGACAAGGTGTGGGACCGCCACGCGGTCACCGAACTGCCGACCGGCCAGACCCAGCTGTTCGTCGGCCTCCACCTCATCCACGAGGTGACGAGCCCGCAGGCGTTCGGGATGCTGCGCGAACGGGACCTCGAGGTGGCGTACCCCGAGCGAACGCACGCCACGGTCGACCACATCGTGCCGACCGCCGACCAGTCCCGGCCCTACGGCGACGAGGCGGCCGAGGAGATGATGTCCGAACTGGAGCAGAACGTCCGGGACGCGGGCATCGAGTTCTCCTCGCCGGAGACGGGCGACCAGGGCATCGTTCACGTCGTCGGCCCGGAGCAGGGGCGCACCCAGCCCGGGATGACGGTCGTCTGCGGCGACAGCCACACCGCGACCCACGGCGCGTTCGGTGCGCTGGCGTTCGGCATCGGGACGAGCCAGATACGGGACGTGCTGGCCACGGGGACGGTCGCGATGGAGAAACAGAAGGTGCGCCAGGTCCGCGTCACCGGCGAACTCGGTTCGGGCGTCACCGCCAAGGACGTCATCCTCGAGATAATCCGGCGGCTCGGCACCGACGGCGGCGTCGGGTACGTCTACGAGTACGCCGGCGAGGCCATCGAGTCGCTGGACATGGAGGGTCGGATGAGCATCTGCAACATGTCCATCGAGGGCGGCGCGCGAGCGGGCTACGTCGAACCGGACGAGACGACCATCGAGTACCTCCGGGGCCGCGACGCCGTGCCGGAGGGCGAGGCGTTCGAGGAGCTCGCGGAGTACTGGCGCTCCGTCCGGAGCGACGACGACGCCGAGTACGACGACGTGGTCGAGATAGACGGCAGCGCGCTCGAACCGATGGTGACCTGGGGGACGACGCCCGGCCAGGGCGTCGGCGTCACCGAGCCGATACCCCATCCGGACGAGCTCCCCGAGGACAAGCGCGAGACGGCCCGCCAGGCCCAGGAGCACATGCGCGTCGAACCGGGCGAGACGATGGAGGGGTACGAGGTCGACGTCGCCTTCCTCGGCTCCTGCACGAACGCGCGCCTGCCGGACCTCCGGCGGGCCGCCGAGGTCGTCGCCGGCCACGAGGTCCACGACGACGTTCGCGCCATGGTCGTGCCGGGCAGTCAACGCGTGAAGGCCGCCGCCGAGCGCGAGGGTCTCGACGAGCAGTTCCGCGAGGCCGGCTTCGACTGGCGCGGCGCGGGCTGTTCGATGTGTCTCGGGATGAACCCCGACCAGCTCGAGGGCGACGAGGCCTGCGCGTCCTCCTCGAACCGCAACTTCGTCGGCCGCCAGGGGAGCAAGGAGGGCCGGACCGTCCTGATGAGCCCCGAGATGGTCGCCGCCGCCGCGGTCCGCGGCGAAGTGACCGACGTGCGCGAGATAGCGGAGGTGGCGACGGCATGAGCGAGATAGAGACGGTCGAGCACGTCTCCGGCAGCGGCGTCCCGGTCCGGGGCAACGACATCGACACCGACCAGATAATCCCGGCGCGGTTCATGAAGGTCGTCACCTTCGACGGCCTGGGCGAGTACGCATTCTTCGACCAGCGGTTCACGGACGACGACGAGCCCAAGGACCACCCCTTCAACGAGGAGCGGTTCCGGAACGCGTCGGTGCTGGTCGTCAACGCCAACTTCGGCTGCGGTTCCTCGCGCGAACACGCACCGCAGGCGCTCGCCCGCTGGGGCATCGACGCCATCGTCGGCGAGAGCTTCGCGGAGATATTCGCGGGCAACTGCCTCGCGCTCGGCATCCCCACCGTCACCGCCGACCACGAGCAGATCACCGCGCTCCAGGACTACGTCGACGAGCACCCGGACGGCGAGATAGCGGTGGACGTGGCCGAGGAAACCGTGCGCTACGGGGACCGCGAGATCGACGCGACGGTCGACGACGCCCAGCGGAAGGCGCTCGTCGAGGGCGTCTGGGACACGACCGCCCTGATGAAGTCGAACGAGGCGGCGGTCGCCGAGACCGCCGCGAACCTGCCGTACGTCGAGAGCAGCGAGCACGTCTAGCTCGGACGTGACGCGGCCGGCGTCGTCGGACGCTGTCCCGGTCGTTCGTCGAGACTCTTCCCGATTCCGTTCTCACGCGGCGGTTCGCACCGCGACCGGCCGGTCTCCCGGTCGAGCCGCCTCACTTGGGCACCCAGACCGACGGGACGTGGTCCCACGCCCACCGCTCGTCGGGCCTGTCCGTGAACTCCCAGAAGCTCCGCGGCCAGGTGCCGAGCGCGTCGTGGATCGACCTGTACGAGAGCGTGCTCTCGCCCTCTACGACCAGCCGGAATCGCTCTTCGAAGCGCTCGGGGTCGAACGACTCGTCGGGATGGTCGTCGGGTGCGTCGAGCCACCCCTGGTAGGCCGCCCGTCCCTGGTCGTTGACGTACCCCAGGACGAGGTACCCACCGGGGGCGACGGCTCCGTACAGGTTCCGGAGCGCCAGCGCGGACTCGGCGACGTAGCAGAGCGTTCCGTAGCAGAACACGACGTCGAACTCCCCGTCCGGGTCGAACTCGGGCAGCACGGCGCGCTCGAACTCGGCGTTCTCGACGTTCTCCTCGCGTGCCCGCTCGCGGTTCTCCGCGAGTATCGACTCCGCGGCGTCGTAGCCGACCACCGTGGTATGGGGGTGGCGCTCGGCGACGTCGAACGCGACGACGCCGGGACCGCAGCCGACGGACGCGAAGGAGTCGGGCACCCCCTTCGCGTCGAAGAGGTCGGCGAGTAGGTCGCGCATGTGGTGTGCGCTGGGGGTCGCGCTGGCGCGAGCCTCCGCGTCCGCCTCGGTCCAGTAACGGTTCCAATCGACGGTATCTGGATGGGTCTGGTCTGGCATTCGTAGGATGAACTGTCGGGTGCCGCGACGTGAGGGCCGTGGCGATGCAGTCGTGCGTGGCGAACGTCGAGCGGCCGGTCGCCCTCACTCGAGGAACGGTCGAACGTCGTCGACGGCGGGGCCGCCGCAGGCGCCGAACTTCTCCGGGAGGGCGTCGAACCAGTCGACGGACCAGTCGTCGGCGTCGGGTCCCTCGACCTCCGTGGCGTCGTCGACCGGTGCGGCCCGGAACACGACGTGGGTGGTCGTCTGGAACGGCGTCTCCTCGCCGTCGACGACGTGCTCGGCTCGCCGGACGCGTTCGACGCCCTCGACGTCGACGTCGAGGCCGGTCTTTTCCGCTACCGCCCGCTCGGCTTCGGCGACCCAGTCGTCGCCCCGGTGGACCGTGGCGTTCGGCAGGACCAGCATCTCCTCCTCGTCGTGGACGCGGAGGAGGAGTTCGTCCGCGTCGTTCACGACGCCGACGATGGCCCTGCCGGCGACCCCGGCCTCGCAGTGGTCCTCGCTCTCGTGGGGAAACTCGCGCGTGCAGTGGTCGACGCCGTCCTCGTCCGCGAGTCGGAGGGGGTCGGTCAGCGAGTCGATAGCGGTCGATTCGGCCGGGTCGGAAGTCGTCTTTTCTGTCATGATTGTCGTCGTAGCGACGGTCGGATGCGATGCGACTTCGGGTGGTCGTCCGGCGTCTGCCGGCGGTGTCGAACGACTCGTCGCGTCCGTTCGACCGGAGTCCGTGGGGACACCGGCGGCTGGTCGCGTCGCTGTTTGCGACGATTCGAACGTGAGAGCCGCCGGATCGCCGGTGTTCGAACGCCGGAGAAGTATCTATGGGAAACTGATACAAGAAAGCAATGATTTAATTTCTTCTACTTTTTCTACTTAATAATTCGATGGCAGGGGGCAAAAACCTTTGGGTGCAGACAGGTCCACGGTAGCCGGGCGCGTCGCCCGTCGGTCGTCGGCGACATCGACCACCAGAACACCTGCCGTAACCGAATCCCTTTCCACCCATTACGCCCTCTGGGGAGACGATGACCGACCAAATCGCAGTTATCCCGGGCGACGGCATCGGACAGGAAGTCGTCCCCGCCGCGGTGCAGGTGCTCGACGCGGTCGATCCGGAGTTCGCGTTCGTCGAAGCCGACGCCGGCGACGCCGTGAAGGAGTCGACGGGCAGCGCGCTCCCCGAGGAGACGCGGGAACTCGCGGCCGACGCGGACGCCACGCTGTTCGGCGCGGCGGGCGAGACGGCCGCCGAAGTCATCCTGCCGCTCCGGCGCGCGGTCGACTCGTTCGTCAACGTGCGGCCGGCGCGGGCCTACCCCGGGACCGACGCACTGCGCCCGGAGACGGATCTCGTCTTCCTCCGGGAGAACACCGAGGGCGTCTACGCCGGCCACGAGTCGCGGCTGAGCGACGACGTGAGCACGCTCACCCGGGTCGTCACCGAGTCCGCCTCGGAGCGCCTCGCCGAGTTCGCCTGCGAGTACGTCCGGGACAGGGGCGAGGACCGGTTCACCGTCGCCCACAAGGCCAACGTGATGAAGGAGACGGACGGGCGGTTCCGGGACGCCGTCGTCCGCGTGGCCGACGAGCGCGGCGTCGAGACGGACGAGGCGCTGATGGACGCGCTGGCGACCCACCTCTGTCTCCGCCCCGAGGAGTACGACGTGGTCGTCTGCCCGAACCTCGCCGGCGACGTGCTCTCGGACCTCGCCGCCGGCCTCGTCGGCGGCCTCGGTCTGCTGCCGAGCGCCAACGTCGGCCCGGAACGCGCCCTGTTCGAACCCGTCCACGGCACCGCACCGGACATCGCCGGCCAGGGCGTCGCCAACCCCAGCGCGACGATACTCTCGGCCGCGATGCTGCTCGAATATCTGGGCCACGACGCCGAGGGCCAGCTCGTCCGCGACGCGGTCGAGGCGACGCTGGAATCGGGCCCACGCACGCCCGACCTCGGCGGGTCGGCGTCGACCGCTGACGTGACCGAGGCGGTCGTCTCGCGGCTCTAACCGACCTTTTTACTTCGTCGGGGTATCCTCCGACCTTTTTACTTCGTCGGGTGTCCTCGCTCGCTTCGCTCGCTGCGGGCACCCTCCTCGCAAAAACGTCGATGAAAAACGTCCCGCTCGCTCCCTGCGGTCGCTCGCGGGGAAACGGCGCGCTCCGCGCGCCGTACGTTCCGCGACCACCGCCACCGCACCGTCTCCGCGACTGCGCCGCCTCCGGCCTCGACTCGAACGTCACGTCGAAGAGAACGGTCCTGCGACCGTCGACGGGTCGCGTGGCTGCCGTCGGCGGTCCCTTTCTCCGCGAATCAGAGGTCCGCCAGCACGTCGTCCGCGTCGTCGAGGTACGACGAGCGGTGCTCGTCGTCGTGCGCGAACGAGAGGTGGTGGCGCTTGTACGGATTCGGCGTGAAGAAGTGGCCGCGCTCGCGCATCCCGGCGGCGAACGCGCGGAACTGCTCCTCGTCCAGACCGAGCACGTCCGCGTACGACTTCGGCTCGCCGGTCACGCCGAACTGCGGGCTGAAGATGGACCGGTGGCCGACGACCCGCCCCTCGACGCCGTGGTCGGCCATGAGGTCGCGGAGACCGTCGCGGTAGCGGTCGCCGAGGTCGGTGAGATAGCCCTGGACGTCCTCCTCGACGACGGTGTCCAGCGTCTCCCGGGCGGCCGCCAGTCCGGGCAGGTTCCCGGAGTAGGTCCCGCTGATGACGACGCCGGACTCGTTGTCGCCGCCGGCCTGCGCGAGCAGGTCCTCGCGTCCGCCGACGGCCGCGACCGGGTAGCCGTTGCCGAGCGCCTTGGCGACGCAGGTGAGGTCCGGTTCGACGCCGAACTCGCCCTGTGCGCCGTGCGGCGAGTGCCGGAAGCCGGTGATGACCTCGTCGAAGACGAGCGGGACGTCGCGCTCGCGGGTCTCCTCCCGGAGGGTTTCGAGGAACTCCCGGTCCGGAAGCAGACAGCCGACGGAGTGGGGGACGGGTTCGAGGATGACCGCCGCGAGGTCGTCGCCGTGTTCGCGGAGCGCCTTTCGGACCGCGTCGGCGTCGTTGAACGGGACGACGAGCGTGTTCTCGACGGCGGCCGAGAGCATCCCGTCCGACTCGGGGTACTGCTCGCCGAGCCGTTCCTCCGGCGGGTAGACGCTCACGTCGACGTAGTCGTGCCAGCCATGGTAACACCCCTCAAACTTCAGTATCTTCTCGTTGCCCGTGAACGCGCGGGCGAGCCGGATGGCGTGGTACGTCGCCTCGGAGCCGGAGTTACAGAAGTTGACCATCTCGACGCTCGGCAGGAGGTCGACGATGCGCTCGGCCACCTCGACCTCCAGCGGCGCGGTGCCGGCGCCGTAGAGGACGCCGTCGTCGATGGCTCCGTGGGCCGCCGCGTCGACGTCCTCGTGGGCGTGCCCGAGGACGATGGGGCCGAACCCGAGGTGGTAGTCGACGAACGTCTCGTCGTCGACCGTGGTCAGGGTCGCCCCCGATGCCGACTCGAAGGCCACGTCGCCGGTGTCGTACGCCTGCGCTCGCAGACCGGTCTGGGCCCCGCCCGGAACGACGTTCCGGGCGCGGTCGACGAGTTCGCTACTTCGCTCCGTAGTGTCACGTTCGCTCATGGCGAAGATCTCCTGCCTGGACCTCAATCGTCGCTCGTCGTACTCGACGGGACGTCGCGTAGCGATTCGGTCTCGCCCGCCCAGACGCCCGTGGTGAAGTCGACGGCGTCGTTCCACTTCGCGACGAGCGTCGTCACCGCCAGGTCGCCCGTCACGTTGTTCATCGTGCGCATGCGGTCGAGCAGCGGGTCGATACCGATGACGAGCGCGATGGCCTGGATGGGGAGGCCGACCTGCGTGAACACGACCGTCATCATGACGATGCTCGCCCCGGGGACGCCGGCGGTCCCGATGCTGGCGATGAGCGCGGTGACGAGGACGCTCACCTGCTGGGTGAGCGTCAGCGGTTCGCCGACGACGTTGGCGGTGAAGATGGCGGCGATTCCGAGGTACATCGCCGTGCCGTCCATGTTGATGGTCGCACCGAGCGGCAGCGAGAAGCTGTAGACGCCCTCGTCGACGCCGAGGTTCTCGTCCGCGTTCGACATGGTCACCGGCAGCGTCCCGCTCGACGAACGGATGCTGAGCGCCGTCACCATCGCCTCGCGGCTACCGCGCAGGAAATCGATCGGCGACCGACCGACCAGTCCCTTGACGATGACGAGCAGGTAGACGAGGGTTATCTGGAGCGTTATCGCGATAGCGAGCGTGGCGAACAGTTTGATGAGCGAGAGAATCGCGCCCGGGCCGGTCTTCGCGAACAGCGCGGCCATCAGCGCGAACACGCCGATGACGCCGAACTCCATCACGCCCCAGACTATCTTGAACATCACTTCCGCGCCGGCCTCGACGATGTCGAAGGTGGTCTGGACGCCGTTGTACACCGACGACCCTTCCTCGGCCTCGTCGCGGACCACCGTCAGTCCGATACCGAACGCCAGCGCGAAGAAGATGACGCCGAGTATCTTGCCCTCGGCCATCGCACTGAACGGGTTCTCGGGAACGATGCCGAGCAGGACCTGCGTGAGGCCGGGCGACTGCTTGGTCTCGACGGCCTGTTTCTTCAGGGCGTCTTCGAGCAGCAGTCCGGTTCCGGGGTCGATGAGATTGCTCACGCCCAGTCCGATGGCGATGGCCACCATCGTGGTGAGGATGTACAGCATGACGACCTGCCCCCCGACCTTTCCGAGGTCCTTCGGCGCGAGGTTCCGCGCCGCCATCACCAGGGTGAAGACGACGATGGGGACGATGACCATCTTCAGCAGTCGGACGAACAGATCACCGAGCGGTTGTAGGTTCGTCGCCGGTTCCCCGACGATCAGTCCGACGACGGAGCCGAGAACGAACGCGGCCGCGATACGGTAGACGATCGGAACGGAACGGTACCGCTGCCACGTTTCTTTAACAGTGTTCGACATACCCTAACACAGACGAGGCAAGAGTAACTAAAAATCCTTCCGAAATTGCGGCAAATGTATATTCTGGATCCAATAATATGGAATACAATAGGAGTCCTATGTATGGTTGTCCGTGTCTCGTTAGAGGATGTCACAATAATGTTTTCTGACCAGTCGGCCCCATCCCCGGACCGGACTCACGTCGTTAGCCCGTCGGAGCCAGCTATTCGGCCGTTTAGACAACGTAGCGTCGTCGAAGGCGCTCTCTCTTCAAAAGCACTCGCGATGGCCCCACGCCCCGAACCGTCGCCCGGAACCGCCGTCACACGATACTCTCCCGCCGCCCCCGGACGCTACTGCTCTTTCGCGCCGGGATTGGTGACGGCGCCGTTCGCGGCCGAGCCGAACGCGGCCCCGTACTTCGCCAGCACCCCGGTCTCGTAGGCCGGTCCGTCGGGGTCGCGCTCGTCGAGACGCCGCTGGAGTTCGTCTTCCGAGAGGTCCGCTTCGAGCGTTCGCTCGGGGATGTCGACGGTCACCTCGTCGCCGTCCGCCAGCGCCGCGATGGGGCCACCGCCGCGGGCCTCCGGCGCGACGTGGCCGATCATCGGGCCGCGGGTCGCCCCCGAGAACCGGCCGTCGGTGATGAGCGCAACGTCGTCCTCGTGGCCCTGGCCGACGACGGCCGCGGTGACGCCGAGCATCTCTCGCATCCCGGGCCCACCCCGCGGTCCCTCGTTGCGGATGACGATGACGTCGCCGCTCTCTATGTGGCCCTCCTGGACGTACTGCATCGCGTCCTCCTCGTTCTCGAAGACGCGGGCCGGCCCCTGATGGTGGAACTTGTCGTCGCCGGTCACCTTCAGCACCGCACCGTCCGGCGCGAGGTTACCGGTAAGGATCTTGATAGCGCCCTCCTCGCTGAACGGGTCGTCGACGGGCCGGATGAAGTCCGCGTCGATTCCCTCGTCGGCGGGCAGCTCGAGGTGGTCCAGTTCCTCGGCGAGCGTGCGCCCGGTGACGGTGGCGGCGTCGCCGTCCACGAGACCGGCGTCGAGCAGTCGCCGAAGGACGACCGGGACGCCGCCCACGTCGTAGAGGTCCTTCATCACCCTCGTCCCGCCAGGCTGGAGGTTGACTATCTTCGGCGTCCGGCGCGCTATCTCGTCGAACTCCTCGATGTGGAGGTCGATGTCGGCCTCGGCGGCGAGCGCGAGCAGGTGGAGGACGGCGTTCGTCGACCCGCCCATGGCGACCTGGAGCGCGATGGCGTTCTCGAACGACGCCTTCGAGAGCACGTCCGAGGGCCGGCGGTCGTTCTCGACGCAGTCGAGGACGAGTTCGCCAGCGCGTTCGGCGACCTCGTAGCGCTCATCGGACTCCGCGGGAGCGCCGGCCGACCCCAGCGGGGCGAGACCGAGCGCCTCGCTGATGGACGCCATCGTGTTCGCGGTGAACATCCCGCCACAGGAGCCCGCGCCGGGGCAGGCGTCGCGTTCGAGGCTCTCCAGTTCGTCCTCGCTCATCTCGCCCTGGGCGTAGGTGCCGACGCCCTCGAACACGTCCTGGACGGTGACGTCGCGGCCCTCGTGTCGTCCCGGGAGGATGGAGCCGCCGTAGAGGAAGACGGTCGGCAGGTCTGTGCGGATGGCGGCCATCATCATCCCCGGGAGGTTCTTGTCACAGCCCGCGACCGTGACGAGGGCGTCCATGCGCTCGCCGAACGCGACCAGTTCGACGCTGTCGGCGATGACCTCCCGCGATATCAGCGAGGCCTTCATCCCCTCGGTTCCCATCGAGATGGCGTCGGAGATGGTGATGGTCCCGAACTCGATGGGCATCCCCCCGTCGGCGTCGACGCCCTCGATGGCCGCCGCGGCCACGTCGTCCAGGTGGACGTTGCACGGCGTGATGTCGGCGGCGGGGTTGGCGACGCCGACCATCGGCGAGGAGAGGTCCGCGTCGTCGTACCCCATCGCCCTGAACATCGCCCTGTGCGGCGCGCGCTCCGGTCCCTCGGTGACCTCGCTACTTCGCAACTGCTCGTCTTTCCGTGGCGGGTTTCCCATGACCACCTGTATCGGGGACGCGCTCGGTTAAAACCACCTGAAGTGACAGAGCTTGCTGTCGCCCCATCAGTCGTCGTTCAGCCGTTCCAGCACCCGTTCTGCCAGGTCGCGCGCCGCGTCGACGTGCTCGTCGGCCTCGTCGCTTCCCGTCGCCTCGACGTGCGAGAGCAGATCCCGGGCCTGTTCGACTCGCTTCGCGACGACCGACGCCGGCGGGTCGTCCCTCCTCGCGTCGCCGACGACCGCCTCGGCTTCGCCCAGCCAGCGACTCGCCTCGGTCGTCACTGGGAGTTCCGCCGTCGCTTCGAGGTGGCCGTGCAGTTCGGCGACCATGTCGCGGTCCTCGGCGTCGACCATGCGTCAGGTTGGTCGCCCGGCGAGTATAACCGTTCGGCCGCCGCGACGGGCCCTCGGACCCCCGGAACGCCCCCAGGCCTGACGTTCCGTGCAGGGGTCCGCAGTGCGAGACGCCCCGCGACGAACGATGTCCCGGGAGGCGCGGCTCGACTCCGCGCGAGCGAATTCGTAGCTATGTCTGGTGACGGGTCGGCTCGGCACGGGAGTTCGTCACGCGTTCGCCTCGACTCCTCGTGCGGTAGTTCTCAGGTCACGCCGGGGTTTGCTTCGCTTCGATACTTGAACGTTCGCACCGACACGCCGCGGGACTCCAGCGCCCGCCGTCCTCGGCTCCGGCACGGAGGAGTGGATGCAGGTCCCGTTTCCGGTCGTGCCAACGGAACCCTGCGACCGCTACTGTCCGCAGTCGCAGCCGTCCTGTGCCGCCCGGATCTCGATGCTCGGTCGGATCTCCGTCAGGCTCTCGACGGTCGGCCCGTTCACGATCGTGACCGTCTTTCCGTCGCGGACCACGTGGAAGGAGTCGGCGAACCCGCCCTGCCGAATCACCCACGTGTTCCGCCCGACGCGGGTCGCGTTCCGGCCGGCGAGCAGTTCGCGGTACGCCCGCTCGAACTCCACGGCGTCCTCGTCGGTGTCCCACGCAGTCCGCCAGACGTACCCCCGCTTCTCGCCGTCGTGGTACGGCCAGAGGCGGTCGTTCCCCCAGCCGTCGGAGGGCTGGCTCGTGTAGTTGAACTCGTCGAGCGGACCGTCGGCGGTGTCGAACTCTCGCCAGGGGATGACCTGATTGTCGTACGCCCGGCCCTGGTACCAGAACATCGTGTAGATGCCCGCCTCGCCGACGGTCTGGGAGCCGTTCTCGCCCTGCTTCCCGTACAGTCGCCAACCGTCGGTCGCCTGTTCACCGAGTCTGAGCGTCGGCGGCGGGTCGGCGTCCATCGCCGGGTCGATGACCTGCTCGGAGCCGAACGGCGGACGACGGTAGTCGAGTCCCGACCAGTTCTTCTCCGACGCGTTACCGTCCGTTTCGTTCGCGCCTATCTGGGCGGCGACGTACGGCGGTCCGTCGGAGTACGGCTGGATGGTCGCCACCTGCATCGCGAGGTTGTAGTCCGGGAGCGGGCCACCCTCGTAGGGGGCTTTCGGCGGGTCCGGTCCGGGCGTCGTCACGCACTCCCACCCGGCCCGGCAGCGGCGCTCGTACAGCTTCTCGACGTACATCGCCTCGCCCTCGACCAGGCCGTCGACGCCGCGCCGCCCGTCCATCGTCTGCGCTCGCAGCGACGGCGAAGCCAGGCCGACCTGCTGGTCCTGGAGCGCGTGAGTGAGTTCGTGAACCAGCGTCGCGTTGTCGACGACGGGACGGTCTTCGGACTCCGCGATGACGTAGATGTCGCTCGTTCCGGGTAGGTAGAAGCCGGCGATGCGCTCCTGGCGCAACTGGACCGTTTCGGCGGCGGCGTCGGTCGACTCGTTCACGGCGAACAGCGCCTCCCAGACCTGGTTCTCCCAGGCGCGCTGAGCGGGGCCGAACTCCGCGTCCGCCTGCGCCCGGACGATGCGCCGGTACTGCTGGCGCGACAGCACCTGCAGTTCGACCCTCTCCTGGAACTCCTGGCCGCGCAACCGCTCGACGCGGGCCATGGCGCGGCCGACGTACGCCCGGCGCTCGGCCTCCGTCAGGCCGTCGCTCTGGTCGACGGCGATGGGTTCGTCGTACCAGTACCCGTCTTCCCAGCCGACGACGTCGTTCTCCGGGTCGGGCGGTTTCTTCGCGTCCTGCGCGCCGGTCGCGTCGGACCCTCCCGTCCCGACGACGCCCCCCGGCGCGACGAGCACGACCGCGACCGCGACCGCCAACGCCCCCAGTTTGCGTGTGCCCACTCCGTGCATACCACTGGCACGGACCTGACGACAATAACGGTTGGCCGTTCCGTGCCGCAACTGCGACCGTCGATTTTGGCGCGAACGGCGCGAAACCGCGCGGGTAGTCGCCGCCGTCGACGAAACTCGATGCCGAGGCGGAGTCCGGGAGCGACCGCCGTCGCTCGCTACCGTGCCCGGAAGCGGAACCCGTTCGCGTCGCCCTCGTCGTCGACCACGCTCGCGACGCCGGCACCGAACGAGTACGCCACCGAGCGCACGCCCGTCTGGAGCCGTTCTCGCAGACCGCGCTGGGGCTGGAACTCCTCGACGGTGACCGACTCGACGCCGAGGCGGTCGGCCAGTCGCGATTTCACCTCCTCGCGCGTACCGAGTTCGTCGACGAGGCCGATCTCGCGGGCCCGGTCGCCGAGGTAGACGCGCGCCTCCGTCTCCCGGACCGACTCCGCGTCCATCTCACGGCCCTCGGCCACGCGGTCGACGAACGTCTCGTAGTAGCCGTCGATGATTCCCTGGAGGTACTCGCGCTCGTCTTCGGTCATCTCCTTCAGCGAGACGCCGGCGTCCTTGTACTCGCCAGCCGCGAGGCGTTCGTACGAGAGGCCGAGCTTGTCCGCCAGTCCCGTGGCGTTCACCCGCGAACCGATGACGCCGATGCTCCCGACCAGACTCCCCTCGCGGGCGTACAGTTCGTCGCAGCCGCTGGCTATCCAGTATCCGCCGCTGGCGCAGACGTCGGTCGCGTACGCCACCGTCGGCCCGTCGAAGCGCTCGGCGGCGAGGCGGATGTCGTCGCTCGGCACTACCTCGCCGCCGGGCGTGTTCAGGCGAAGCAACAGCGCCTCCGCCGCGTCGTCGTCGTCCGCGCGCCGAATCTGCTCGACGATGTCGTCCGTCGGCGTCCCGGTCGGCGTCGGAACCCGGCCACCGTCGCGGCGGGTTATCGGCCCCTCGACGGCCACCTCGGCCACGTCGTAGTCGGGGAATAGTCCGCGCGCCGCGCGACCGGCGACCCGCGCGCCGACCACGCCAACGAGCAGGACGGCGACGACGCCGAGCAGTTCCGCGAGGTCGGTGGGCAGTTCGACGAACAACAGCCAGCCGAGCGCGACCGCGACGATCGCGCCGACCAGTACGACGACCGTGCGTGCGAGCCGCGAACCGTCGTCAGCCATACGGACACCTCGTCATGCGCTATTCGTGTGCGGGCGTCGGCGTTAAAACTTCGGCAGAGAGAACAGTCCGTCTACAGGAGACCCGTCTTCTGGAGCTTCATCAGGTCCTCGGTGTCGAGGGTTTCGCCTTCCTTGAACTGCTGGTAGATTTCCTCGGCCTCCTCTTTGGCCTTCTCGCGCTCTTTCTCCTTCTCGGACTTGCGTTCTTTCTCCTCTTTCTTGTCGAGTTCGCGCAGGCGCTTCTGGACGCGCACGAAGTCCTCGTGGTGCTGGTCGGCCGACTCCTGGGCCTCCACGAACTTCTCGTGCATCTCGTCGGCCTCGTCGCGGATGTCGTCGGCCTCGCGGTAGGCCTCGATCATCTGGTTGTGGTGCTGCTGGGCCTTGTCGGCGAGTTCGGTCACCTTCTCGTGGTGACGGCTGGCCTCGGCGCGGACCTCCTCGGCCTCCTCGACGAGGTCCTCGAGTTCGTCGCTCTGGTCGAGTTTCTCCTTTCGCTGCTGGTACTCCTCGCGCTTGGCCTCGATCTTCTCGATGAGCTCTCGCTCTTCCTCGGTGGAGAGAACTTCGGTCTGCTGTTTGAACTCCAGGTCCTCGATCTCGTCTTCGAGCTCCTCGAGGTCCTTGCCCTCGTCGAGTTCCAGGTCCTCTTTCATCTCCTCGACGCGGTCGAACAGCTCGTTGGCCTTCGCGTTGAGCTCGTTGCGCTGCTCTTTGTGTTCCTGGACCTGCTCGTTGAGCTCGTCGCGCTTCTCGCGGTGTTCCTGGGCTTCGTCGACCTTCTCGCGCGTCTTCGCGTTGAGGTCGTCGCGCTTGGAGGCGCGCTTGCTAGCCTTCTGGTTCAGCTCGTTTCGTCGGTCTCGAAGCTGCCCCGCGAGTTTGATGAGTTCGCCTTTCGACTTGTTCTGGAGTTCCTCTTCTGTTACACTTACCATGCGTAGTTAAACCTCGGTGCCTTCCGCCCCGATCGTCGGGTAGCGTCGTCACTTAGCATCTTCGTATCAACCAGCCGGTTACAATATTCCCGTATCATCGGTTGACGCGCTGTTCTCCCGTGACGCCGGAGGCGTTCAGGTACTACTTCATATTCGGCATAGCTATTTAAAGTTTGTCCCTCCACTCATGTGGAAACCGTTGTCACGCGCCCCAGAACGCGTGGAAACGCTTCACACGCTCTCCGGGAGTGTATATAAAAGTGACCCGTCCTGCCGGGCGCATCTGCAGACCACGGTCACCACTTTCACTTTCACTCCGCGGACGGCGCGCTTTGACGGTGATGGAGGAGAGAGGACGCGTATGAAAGAACAGCTCCGCTGTGCCTGCGAGGCCGCCGGCTGTGACCGCGAACTCGGCCCGGACCAGTTGATGCTGGCGATGACGGTGGACGCCGGCACCCGCCGCGCCTACGAGTGCGATTGCGGAGCCGTGACGGTGACCGTCTCGCGGTGAGCGCCGCTCCGAAGTGAACTCCTGAAGTACGTCCACTCGAAAGCGGACCACGATGAAGGAGACGATTCGCGCACGCGGCCACGAGAACGTGAGCGCGGCGCACGGAAGCACCTTCGAGGTGACGACCGACGACTTCCTCACCCCGGCGGGCGACTGCATCCTCGGCATCGAGGCCGACCGCGCGCCCGCGGACTTCGACCCCGAGTTCGTCGCCGCCTGTCGAGACGCCGACGCGGTCGTCACCGCGACGTTCGCGGCGGGCGACCACGAGGAGACGGTGACCGGTCGCGGCCATCCGGACCTCACCTTCGACAGCGACCGAAGCGCCGTGGGTCGGACCAGCGACTACGTGGACGACCGCACGGTTCTGGTCGGTGCCGAGTTCGCCGCGGAGGGGTTCAACCGGGAACTGGTCGCGGCGCTCGCCGACGGGGCCGAACTGACGGTGACGCTGACGGTGGAGCGCGACGACTGACCGACCGAACACTTTTATCAGTAGAACGTCACGTCCCGGGAGTGAACGTCGCCGACCCGCTCCTCGCGGCACTCGTCCTCGGGGGAGTGTGGCTGTTCGTCGTGCCGGTGCTGACGTTCGCTCACGAACTGGGGCACGCGGCCGCGACTCTCGCGTTTACCGACGGGAGCGCCACGGTCGTCGTCGGTGGCGAACGCTGGCGGTGGGCGCGCGGCCGCCTGGCGGTCGTGTTCGACCCCTCGGGGTGGCGTCGGTGGTGGTACGGCTTCTGTCGATACGAGACCCTTCCGGACGGACGGTGGCGGGAACTCGCCGTCCACGTCGGGGGACCCGCGGCGACCGGACTCGTCGCTCTCGCCGTCGGTCTGGTCGTCGGCCTCGCCGACGGACGGTGGACGCGGTTCGGTCTCTACGCCGCGTTCTGGAACTGCCTGTTCGCGCCGGCGGTGACGGTCCCTCCCATTCGCTACCCCTCGTCGTGGGAACCGTACGGAGGGCACCCCAGCGACGGGCTGCAGGCGTGGCGGGCGCTCGCGGCCGAGTAGCCGACCGTTTTTATCCGCTCCGTCCCCAACGGCGTTACATGAGCGACGACCCGGAACCCGCGGAGAACATCAGCGGCGGGAGCGCCGGCGGCGGGGTGGCGACCACGTTCGACCCCGGCGACGCCGACACGCGCGCCGAGGCGGTGGTCGACCGCCTCGGAGAGCTCTACTGGCAGAAGACGTACGGCGGCCAGGACGCCTTCGAGTGTCTCGTCCGCACCGTCCTGAGCCAGAACACGAGCGACGTGGCCAGTCAGCCGGCCCACGACGCGCTGATGGAGAGGTACGGGCCGGAGGACCTCGCGGACGCGCTGGCGCACGCCGACCGCGGGGAACTCGCGGACACCATCCGACCGGCCGGCCTCTACAACCAGAAGGCCGAGGTCATCGTCGCCGCCGCCGAGCGCGTGCTCGCGGAGTACGGCAGCGCCGACGCCTTCGACGAGTTCGTCCGGGAGCGCGACCCCGCGGACGTGCGAACGGAACTGCTGGACATGAACGGCGTCGGGCCGAAGACGGCGGACTGCGTCCTCCTCTTCTCGGGCGGACGCGGCGGCGTCTTCCCGGTCGACACCCACGTCCACCGCATCTACCGCCGCCTCGGCGTCGCACCGCCGGACGCCGACCACGAGGACGTCCGGGCCGTGCTGGAACGCGACGTACCAGCCGAGAAGTGCGGCTTCGGACACACCGCCAGCATCCAGTTCGGCAGGGAGTACTGCTCGGCGCGCAGACCGGCGTGTCTCGACGGTCCCGAGGCCTGTCCGCTGTACGGCGTCTGCGACAGGGTGGGCGTCGACCCGGAGAGCGGTGCGGTCGTAGACCCGGCGGACGCGGAGTAGGCTACTCGTCGGTCGAGACGGACTCCGTGACGCCGTTCACCGTCTCCGTCATCTCCTCGGTGGCCTCGCCGGCGGCGAGTTCCGTTCGCCGCTCGATGCGGTCCCACCAGACGAACGCCGCGACCGAAACGACGAACAGGCCGACCCAGGCGAGCAGTTGTTTGCTCACCTCGCCGGCGAACGCGACCACGACCGTCTTCTCGGTCGCCTGCGTCGCGGCCGTCCCGACGAAGACGGCTCCGAGCATCTTGCGGCTGAACACCTCGTCGATGCGACGCCGGACGAACGGTTCGCCGAGTCCGGGAACGAAATCTTCCAGTCGGACCATACCACCGTTACGGCCCGGACCCGCCTAAGAGTGGACGACGTGCCGGATTTCGGCAACGTTCGGACGTGCTGACTCTCCGGCCGAACGGACCGAATCGCCGCACCGTTTCCGGGGTTGATGGACGGGGACGCCGTACGTCTCCGCATGTGGCAGTTCGAATCCGAGACGAGCGTGCGGACCTGGCGCCCGGTCGACGTACCGGCGTCGGGCACGCTCTACGACGTGACCGACACGGCCGCGGGGCCGTGCGCGGTCGGGGACGCCGGCACGGCCGTCGGGCGCGCCAGCGACGGGACGTGGGGCGTCGTCCTCGACGACGGTCCGGCGGGCAGGGGCGAGACGCTCCGCGCCGTCGCCGCCACCGACGACGGGGAGCGGGTCTGGTTCGCGGGGTCGAACGGGGCGCTCGGGTACTACGACTCGGCGACGGGGGACCGGGGTAACTGCTCCGCGCCGGTCGGCGTCGAGAACACCTTCCGCGCGCTCGCCGTCGCCGGGTCCCGGGGGAACGAGCGAGTGCTGGTCGCCGACGGGAGCGGGAACATGCTGGTCGGAAACGGTGCCGGCACCGCGGTGGAGTGGGACCGCTGGAGCGCCCCCGGCGGCGCACCGACCGCGCTGGCGACCGACGCGGGCGAGACCTGGTACGCGGTGGACGGTAGCGGTGGCGCGTGGATGACGACGGACGACGAGTGGGAGCGCGTTGGCGTCGAACCGGCCAGCGGCAGCCTCTACGCCGTCTGCGTCGCCGAGTCGCCGTGGGTCGGCGGCGACAACGGGCGCGTCTTCGAGTCGACCAGAACCGGGCTGAAACCGGGTCGAAGCGCGTCGTGGACGCCGTTCTCGCTCGGCGACGGGGCGGTGCGCGCGCTCGACGCGAGCGGTAACCGCCTGCTGGCGGGGGGCGAGAGCGGCGGCCTGTTCGTTCGGAACGGCGACTGGACGGCACTCGACTGGGGCGGAAGCGCGACGATTCACGGAGTGCTCGCGGGCGTCGGCGTCGCCGTCGGCGCGAACGCGACGGTGCTCGAAGCGCGAAAGAAAAGCGAGTGAAGCGGCGGCGCGCCCCCGTGAAGTCGGGAGCGGGACCGTTCAGCTACCGGTCGTCCCGTCGCTCGTCGTGGTGTCGTCGGTGGATTCGCCGCTGGAAGATCCGTCACCGGAAGAGCCGTCGTCCGTCGATCCACCGTTCGTGGACCCGTCGCTCGTAGAGCCGCCGTCAGTGGATTCGTCGTTCGTGGACCCATCGTTCGTCGGCCCGTCGTCGGTGGACCCATTGTCGGTGGATCCATTGCTCCTAGAGCCGCTGTCGGTGGACCCGTCGTTCGTCGTGGTGTCGTCGGTAGAGCCGTCGCCGGAAGAACCGTCGCTCGTAGATCCGCCGTCGGAGGACCCGCCGTCGGAGGACCCGTCACCAGAGCCGCCGTCGCCGGAAGAGCCGTCGTCCGTCGGGTTCTTGTCTCCGTCGTAGTACTCGCCGCGGTCGTCGAACTGGTCGTCGTCGGGGCTGGTGCCCCCGTGGCGCGTCTCGCCGCGGAGTCGCTGGAGGATGGTTCCGGACGCGCCGACGGCGACGTCGGGGTCGCCGAGCGCGATGTCGTACAGCGTGTTCCCCGTCGGGGAGTGGACGGCCTCCCAGCGTTTCTCGCCGGAGCGCTGGAAGATGCTACCGCCGTTGCCGAGTACGACCATCTGGTCGCCGTGGATATCGAACGCCCGGAGCGAACTCTTGTCGGTGATTCCGATGGGCGTCCAGTCGTGGTAGGAGTCGTCGTACCGGTAGATGCGTCCGTCGCCGGCCGCGACGTAGACGCGCTTGTCCTTGCCGGCGTAGATGTCGTAGAACTTCACTTGCGCGTTGACGATACCGATGTCCTCCCAGCCGTCGTCTTTCGTCGTCTTGAACGCGTTCCCGCTGGTGTCGATGGCGTAACCGTACCCGTCGGGCGACGCGGCCAGCGCCGCCACCTTCGAACCCTTCTTCGCCGGCTTGCTGACGACGCCCCAGTTCTCGTCGAACCCGTCGACCGTGAAGGGCATGATTTCGCCGGAGCCGTTGGCCACGAGCACCTTCTCGGAGCCGCGCTGACCGGAGACGGCGATGCCCTCCCAGGTGCTGGTCATCTCGTTGGGGTTGGAGTAGTCGAACTTCCGGCGGGACTCCACGTCGTAACAGCCCAGCGCGCCCGAGGAGCCGGCGAACCAGACCCGCTCCCCGTCGTCGGTGACGGCCAGCCCGCGGAGCTGGTTGTCGCGGGTGCGCGGGCCGTCGTCGAGGACGATTTCCCACTCGCCGTCGCGGTTCGCCAGCAGCGTCCCGCCGTCACCGATGGCGTACGGTCCGGCGGCCGTACTCACTACCTCGTAGATGGACTTCTTGAACGGACTCTCGACTTCGTGCCACTCCGGTTCGTCTGCGTCGGGACCGAGTTCCCACATGCACCCCGACGTAGGGCCGGAAGTGACATCAAACCGAGAGAAGGGTCGGAAGTACAGTCCGAGTCGTCGGACTATTCGACGCCACTATCGCGCTTCTCCGAGGGGAAGTCCGCCAGCCAGGTCATCTTCCGGTTGACGAACTCCCGGATGCCGTGTCTCGACAGTTCGCGGCCGTAGCCGGAGTCCTTGACGCCGCCGAACGGGACGCGCGGATCGGACTTGACGAGTTCGTTGACGAACACGAGACCGGCTTCGATTTCGCCCGCGACGCGGCTCCCCCGCTCGCGGTCCTGCGTCCAGATGCTCGCGCCGAGACCGAACCTGATGTCGTTGGCGCGCTCGATGGCCGACTCCTCGTCTTCGACCTCGAAGACGGCCGCTGCGGGGCCGAACACCTCCTCGTTCGCCGCGGGGGCGTCGTCCGGCACGTCCGTGAGGACGGTGGGCGGGTAGTAGTTGCCCTCGCGGTCGAGCGGTTCGCCGCCGAGTTCGAGCGTCGCGCCCGCGTCGACGCTGTCCCGAACCTGCTCGTGCACGTCCTCCATCAGGTCCTCGCGGGCCTGCGGACCGATGTCGGTGTCGTCGTCGGTCGGGTCGCCGACCTGCAGGGACTCCATCTCCGCGAGGAACGCGTCGAGGAACTCGTCGTACACGTCGGTGTGGACGACGAAGCGCTTCGCGGCGATGCAGGACTGCCCGGAGTTGACGGTCCGCGACTGCGCGGCGGTCTCCGCGGCGTCCTGGACGTCCGCGTCCGGCAGGACGACGAACGGGTCGCTGCCGCCGAGTTCGAGCACGGTCTTCTTGAGTTCGCTCCCGGCCGTCTCGGCGACGGCGCGCCCGGCGCGGTCGCTGCCGGTCAGCGTCACCGCGGCCACGCGGTCGTCCCGGATGACGTCGTCGGCCTCGTCGGAACCGATGAGTAGCGTCGTGAACGCCCCCTCGGGGAAGCCGGCCTCCTCGAACACGTCCTGGATGGCCGTGGCGCAGCCGGGGACGTTCGAGGCGTGTTTCAGCAGGCCGACGTTGCCCGCTGCGAGGTTCGGCGCGGCGAAGCGGAACACCTGCCAGAACGGAAAGTTCCACGGCATCACCGCCAGCACCGTCCCGAGCGGCTCGTAGGAGACGTACGAGTCGACGCCCGGTTCGGAGCCGATGCGCTCGTCCTGGAGGTGTTCGCCCGCGTGCTCGGCGTAGTAGTCACAGACCCACGCGCACTTCTCGACCTCCGAGACGGCGCTGTCGATGGGTTTCCCCATCTCCTTCGTCATCGTCTCGGCGTACTCCTCCTTGTTCTCCCGGAGCACCTCGGCCGCCGACGCCATGAGTTGCTGCCGGTCCTCGACCGACCGTCGGTGCCACTCCTCGTAGGTCTCGCTCGCCCGCTGGAGCTTCTCGTCGACGGACGCCTCGTCGTCCGTCTCGTACGTTTCCAGCACCTCCCCAGTCGCAGGATTGCGACTCTCCATGGGCGTAGTGACGGGACGCGCTCGCATGTATTCTCTGGCGGAGTGGGCAAGCAGGACTCTGGTGGAGTGGGCAAGCGGGAACTCCGGCGGAGCGGGAAACGGATGCGCTGGTCGAAGCCCGCGGGGGCGGCGACAACACGGACGAGGGGGACCGATACGCGCCCCATACTTATGCTCGGGGCGACCGACCACGGTCGTCATGAAACGCGAGAGGAATCGCACCGTCACTCGACGTCGAGCGCCGTAGATGGCCGCGCTCTCCCTCTACCTCGTCGTCGGGGTGAGCCTGCTCCTCTCGCTCGTGCTGAGCGAGGCGGTCGAACGACTCGGCGAACCCGGCTTCCTCGGCGAGATTCTCACCGGCATCGTCCTCGGCCCCTCGGTGGCGACGTTGATAGCGGCCACGAACCCGAACAGCCCCTTCGTCCTCATCGCCGGCATCGGCGGACTGCTGCTGTTCTTCGACGTGGGCTACCAGCAGATCGACCTCGACAGGCTGCTCGCGGCGTTTCGCCCCGTGCTCGTCGTCGGTCTCTCCGGGGTCGTCTTCCCGTTCGTCGTCGGGGTCGCCATCGGGTCGTGGTTCGGCTTCGGCCTCGAATCGAGCCTCTACCTCGGTCTCGTCCTCTCCGTGACCTCGGTGTCCATCGTCGTTCGGACGCTGCTGTCGCTCGACAAGCTCGACACGCAGTACGGCCGGTGGATTCTCGGCGCGTCGGTCGTGGACGACGTGATCGGTCTGCTCGGCATCTCGATTCTGCCCCTCTTCTTCGTCTCCGGCGGACTCGCTGCGACGGCCTCCGCGCTCGGACTCGCCGCGCTCTTTTTCGTCGCGGCGGTCGTCTTCTACCGATTCCTCCTCGACCCCGTGTCGGACCTCCTCGCGAAGTCGCGGGTCCAGGAGGTCGATTTCATCGCCGTCCTGGGACTCCTGTTCGTCTTCGGCTACGCCTCGGACGCGGTGAACCTCTCGACGTTCATCGGCGCCCTCACCATCGGACTGATACTCTCGACCAACGCGCGCTTCGAGGAGAAGGACCTGCAGGCGAACGTGTACGGCGTCGCCTACGGCGTGTTCATCCCGCTGTACTTCGTCGCCATCGGCGCGCGGATGAATCTCGCGGCGCTCCAGCTCGACGCCTTCACCGTCGCGTTCGCCGTCCTCGGCCTCCTCTCGAACTTCCTCGCGGGCTACGTCGGCAACCTGCTCGCCGGCGGTCGCAGAGAGCACTCGCTCGTCATCGGAGTCGCGCTGCTTCCGCGCTCGGAGTCCGGCATCGCCATCGTGTCGCTCGGCGTCACGCAGGGTATCGTCGGCGACCGCATCTTCGTCGCCTATCTCGTCGTGTTCGTGGCGTCGGTGCTCCTGACGCCGTCACTGCTGAAGCGAGCGGTCGAGCGCGCCGACGCCGCGACGGCGGCCGACTGATCCGTCACTCCCCGCCCTCTCCGCTCGGGTCGTAGCGCTCGGCGGCGGACTCAAAGGCGGCCTCGCGCTGTTCGCGACTCCGCCGTCCCTCCTTCTCCGCGATGGCTTCGGGGTCCGGGTTGGCGTCGTCGTCGATGCGCGCCCACGACCCGTGGACCTTGGCGTGACACCACCGGCAGAGGTAGACGGTTATCTCGTGGCCGAGCGTCTCGCCCCGGTCGGCGTACGAGAGGTGGTGTTCCTCCAGGAGCGGGCGCTCGTCGGAGTGTGCCATCCGGCGCTCTTCGAGGCCACAGCGCACGCACTCGCGGTCGCGGTTCCGGCACCGGTAGTGCGGGCAGTCCTCCCAGTCCCACTCGCCCCGCGGGTCCGCCGCGGGACAGCGGAACTCGTCTTCGCGGCGCTCTCGCGCGAACTCGGGGTCCTGCTCGGGATGTTCGAAGGCGTACCGACACTTGCCCTCGCCCGTCAGGTGGTCGCAGAGCCCGGCGTGGTCGTAGGGGTCGTCCACGCCGACGGAGGTGCCCGACGGGGTCTTCTCCATGCCCGTCTCCTGGGCGCGCCATCGCACAAAAGTTTTGCCTCCCCGATGCGCACCGCCGAGCGTGCGCGTCGTACACGACGACCGGTCGAAGACGCTGGCAGTCGACGTCGAGACGGCGGACTCGTTCCTCTCGCGGGCGCGGGGACTGATGTTCCGGCGGTCGATTCCGGACGACTACGCGCTGGCGTTCCGGTTCGACGAGGTCGCGCCCCGGGACGTCCACATGGTGTTCGTGCCGTTCCCCCTCGACGCCGTCTGGACGGTCGAGGACGAGGTCCAGCGCGTCGAACGCCTGTCGGCGTGGACCGGGACGGCGAAGGCGGCGGCCGACACGCTGTTCGAACTCCCGGCCGGGAGCGCGGGCGACGTGTCGGTCGGCGACACCGTTCGGCTGGTCGATTAGCTCGGCTCCGCCAGCGGTCCGAAGCTGTCCACGGGAATCACGGAGTAGTCGACCGTGAGCGTGTTCTTCGTGGCGCGAATCTTCCCGACGAACGAGGATATCTCTTCGAGCGACCCCTCCAGCACGAACAGTTCCATGCAGTAGTGGTTGCCCACGTGGTTGTGGAAGTTCGACGCGACCAGCCCCTCGTGTTCGTGACGCAGGTGCATCATCCGTTCCTCGACGTTCGTCGTCTCGAAGTCGAACAGGACCGTGACGACGCCCATCAGCTCCCGGTCCTCCAGTCGCTTGTCCTCGAACTCGCCGAGCAGGTTCCGGGCGGCCTCCCTGACGACCTCGCTCCGGCCGGTGTAGCCATGGTCGTCGGAGAACTCGTCGATTCGCTCCAGCAGTTCGTCGGGCATGGAGACGCTGACGACAGTCATCTATTAATCGAAGTGGACTGAGTTATTAGAATCTTATTATCGTTCCGGCGGCGGTCCGTCGGTAGCGGTCCGACGAACGGCCGGGACCATCCCCGTCCGACGACCCGCGAGGACCGCCGAGCGGCCTCGCGAACCAGACAGAAAACCTAAGTTAACTTTCACGCTATACCAGACAGTGGACCTGGATAACGCCCGCCCCATCGCAGTGGCCCTCCTCTGCGTGTTAGCGATCGCGCTCGCCGCCGCGACGCTGAACACGGCCGTCACGAGCGAAAACTCCGGTGGGAGCGGTCTCGGGTGGGGCGACGGCGGAGTCGGCGTCAGCCAGTCGAACGACACCGAGTCGGAGTCTACCGGGGACGGACAGCCGATAGCGGCACCCATCGAGCTTCCCTGCTTCCCGGTGTTGAACACGCTCCCCGCGGTCCTGGCCATCCTGGGCGGGTTCGTGGCCCTCGTCGGGTTCGCCTACCGGCGGAGGGGGTGGCTCGGGGCGTTGGCGGTCGTCGGACCCGTCGGCGTGCCGACGCTGTTCCTGCACGCGCTCCTGTCCGCGTGTTCGACGTCGCCGTTCGACCGACCCGGAAGCTTGCTGCCCAACGGGTCCAACGGCACCTCCCTCCCGTCGGGCGGAACCGGCGGAATGGGCGACGGCGGTGCGACGACGGTCACGCCGTCGACCGTCCTCCTGCTCGTGCTCGGCGTGGCGCTCGTCGGCGCGCTCGCCCTGCTCGTCCGGACCTCCAGCGGGAACGAACTCGACGAACCGGAGGCCGAGACGCCGCCGGACGACCCCGACGTGGCCGCCGTCGGTCGCGCCGCCGGCGACGCGGCCGACCGCATCGAGTCGAACGCGTCGGTCGAGAACGAGGTGTATCGCGCCTGGCGCGAGATGACCGAGCACCTCGACGTGGCCGCTCCGCAGTCGAGCACACCCCGCGAGTTCGCCACCGCCGCCGTCGAGGCGGGGATGGACCGGTCGGACGTCGACGAACTGACGAACGTCTTCGAGGTAGTGCGCTACGGCGGCGAGTCACCGACCGGCGAGCGTGAACGGCGCGCCGTCGAGGCTCTCCGGCGCATCGAACGCGAGTACGCCGACGCCGATTCCGACGGCGACGCGACCGGCGGTGAGGGGAGCGCCGACGGAGGGGAGCGATGAGCGACCGCCCGCTGCTCACCGCCGCCGGCATCCTCGCGGCCGCGTGGGGAATCGCCGCCCTGTTCGCACCCCAGCTCGCGGCGGTCGTCAGCACGGACTACCTGTTCGTCAGGCTGGTCGGGGTGCTGGCACTGCTCCAGGGCGTCCGGGTCGTCCAGGAGCGCCGCCGGGGTTCCATCGACCAGGCCGAGACGGGCGACCCCGAGACGACCGTCTCCGTCCCGACGCCCGGCGGGGAGTTCGACGAGTCCATCCGGCGCGTCCACGACGGCGCTCGCAAGTCGCGGTTCAAGTCGCGCAAGCGCATCCGGAAGCGACTCGAATCGGCCGTCGTCGACGCCATCGTCCAGCGCGAGGGCTGCTCGTCCGACGAAGCCCGGGAGGTCGTGAAGAGCGGCGAGTGGACCGACGACCCGTACGCCGCGTCGTTCGTCGGCGGGCCGGACCCGCCCCGGCGCCCGCTGCGCAAGCTGTTCCGCCGGTCGGTCGACGGCGAGACGAAGTACCAGCGCCGCGCGCGTCGAACCGCGGACGCCGTCGCCCGCTACGTCGAGGAGGGACGATGACGCCGTACGAGACCAACCGCTGGCAGGGGGTCAGCGCCGTCGCTCTGCTGGCCGGCGGCGTCGGCGTCGTCGCCGGGAGTCCGGTGGTGCTGCTCGTCGGCGTCGTCGGCGTCGCGTTCGCCGCGTACGCCCGGTCCGGGTCGCCGCCGTCGACCGACGTGGCCCTCTCGCGGTCGGTCAGCGACCTCGACCCGGCCCCGGGCGAAGAGATTCACGTCGAGGTGACCGTCGAGAACGCCGGCGACAGGACCCTGCCCGACCTCCGGGTCGTCGACGGCGTCCCCGATGCGCTCCGGGTGGTGGACGGGTCGCCGCGGCTCGGCACCGCGCTCCGGCCCGGCAAGCAGGCGATGTTCGCCTACACCGTCGAGGCGGTCCGGGGCGAGCACGCGTTCGACCCGGCGACGGTCATCGCCCGCGACTTCAGCGGCGCGAGGGAACGGGAGTTCGAGGTGAAAAACGACACGACCGTCGCGTGTACGCCGGAGCTGTCCGCGACCGCCGAGGACGTTCCGCTACGCGAGCAGACGACCCGCCACACCGGTCGGGTGACGACGAGCGAGGGCGGCGCCGGCGTGGAGTTCTACGCGACCCGGGAGTACCGGCGCGGCGACCCCGTCTCGCGCATCGACTGGAACCGTCGGGCGAAGACCGGCGAGTTGACCACCGTCGACTTCCGCCAGGAGCGGGTCGCGACCGTCGTCCTGCTCGTCGACGCCAGGGAGCAGGCGTACCTCGCCGCCGACCCCGAATCGCCCAGCGCCGTCGAGTTCGCCGTCCGGGCCGCCGGGAAGACGTTCGCCGCGCTGCTCGACGGCGGCGACCGGGTCGGCCTCGCCGCGCTCGCCCCCGAGAACCTCTGGCTCGCGCCGGGCGCGGGCGACCACCACCGGGCCGAGGCGCGCGAACTGCTCGCGCGCTCGGAGACGCTGTCACGCACGCCCCCGGAGGAGCCGTTCTACTCCACCATCACGATGCGGTGGCTCCGGCGGCGACTCCCGACGAACGCGCAGGTGGTGTTCTTCTCGCCGCTCTGCGACGCCTACGCGCCGGAGGTCGCGCGTCGCCTCGCCGCCGCCGGCCACGCGGTCACCGTCGTCAGTCCGGACCCGACCACCGACGACTCGTCGGGCGCGCGCCTGGCGGCCGCCGAGCGCACGCGACACCTCCGGTCGCTTCGCGCCGGCGGGGTTCGGGCGGTCGACTGGGACACAGACGACGACCTCGGCGTCGTGCTGGCCCACGCCGACAGGAGGTGGCGGTCGTGAGCGGAGCGACCGTCGACCGCTCGCCGGCGCGCACGAGCCGGTTGCTCTCGCTGGTCGCGGCGTCGGTCGCCGTCGGGGCGGCCGCGCTGGCGAGTTCGACCGGCGCGCTCGCCGCGGTCGGCGGCGTCTTCCTCGTCGCCGTCGGCCTCGTACTCGGCTCGCGCCGGTTCGTCACCGGCGGTAGCTTCGTCGCCCTGCTTGGCGTCCTCTACGGGGGCCTCTTCGCCGCGCCGCCGGAGTTCCTCATCCTCGGGACCGCGGCGGTCGTGCTCGTGTGGGACTTCGGCGAGCAGGCCATCAACGTCGGCGAGCAACTCGGCCGCGAGGCGGACACGGAGCGCCTGGAGCTGATGCACGCCGCCGGGAGCACCGCCGTCGCCGCGTCGGCCAGCGGCGTCGGCTACGGCATCTACCTGCTCGGTGCCGGCGGCCAGCCCGTGACCGCGCTCGTGTTCCTGCTCGTCGCCGCCGTGGCGCTCACCTCCGCGCTCCGGAGCTGACTCGGGGGATTCGACGGTTCCCGGACGGGAACCGGCACTCGCGCGGTCAGAAACCGGCCGCGTCCGCGGGGGACCGGTCCAGGGGCCGGTTCCGGTGGCGTTCCGGTTCGATACGGCCCTGTCGTGACAAGATTGATTAACGTCCTGCCGCCTCGTTCGGTCATGACGGACCCCGACACGGTCGCCACCTACCAGTCGGTCGCCGACGAGTACCGCGAGCGCCACGCCGATCGCTCCGCCGTCGCGGACCTGGTCGACCGGTTCCTCGACGCCGTCGAACCGCCCGAGGGGCGCGCGACCGCCCGGGTCGCTGACGTGGGCTGTGGCCCCGGCTGGGAGTCGGCCACGTTCGCCGAACGCGGCCACGACGCGGTCGGCGTGGACCTCACCCCCGCCTTCCTCCGAACCGCGCGCGAGCGGGTCGGCGGCGCCGCGTTCGCCCGGATGGACATGCGACGGCTCGGCCTCGCGGCGGCGGCGTTCGACGGCCTCTGGGCCTGCGCCTCGTTCCTGCACGTGCCGCGGGAGGACGCCCCCGGAACGCTCGCGGAGTTCCACCGCGTCCTCCGGCCGGACGGCGTCCTCTGCCTGTCGGTCAAGCGCGGCGAGGGGACGGCGGAGGGCGACACCTACGACGGGGACGCCCGGCGGTTCACGCTCTACCGGCCCGACGAACTGCGAGCGATGGTCGAGGACGCGGGCTTCGCGGTCGAGTGGCTCGGGGACGGTTCGTGGGTGCAGTTGGTCGCGCGGGCCTGACGCCGACCTCGCGAGCTACTCGTCCGCGTCGCCGTCGGCGGTGAGATACCATCCGAGGCCGACGCCGACGCCGATGGCGGCTCCGAGGGCGAGCGCGCGCGGGAGGGGGACGTTGAAGAGGAACAGTTCCACCGCGGTCGCGATGAGGAAGCCGACGACGAACTGACCGACCGCCCTCGCGCGGCGGTCCGCCACGCTACTCCACGGTAGGTACCGGCACGCTGTCCAGCACCGCCTCGACCACGTCGTCTTTGTTCACGTTGTTCACCTTCGCGTCGGGCGTGAGGACGACCCGGTGGGAGAGCACGGGGTAGGCGACGCGCTTCACGTCGTCCGGGGTGACGAACTCGCGGCCGACCATGGCGGCGCGAGCGCGGGACGCCTCGAAGAGGCGCTGGGTGCCCCGCGGCGAGACGCCGACCTCCACGCGGCGGTCCTCCCGGGTCTCGCGGGCGACGGTGGCCATGTACGAGAGCAGGTCCTCCTCGACGCGGACCGTCTCGGGGACGGACTGTAGCTCCTCGACCTCGCCGTCGTCGAGCACCCGTCCGGCGGACGGGCTCTGGCTGTGGCGGTCGCCCCGGCGGCGCAGCAGTTCGACCTCGCCCTCCTCGTCGGGGTAACCGAGGCTGGTCTTGACGACGAAGCGGTCGACCTGCGCCTCGGGCAGGGGGAAGGTCCCCTCCTGCTCGACGGGGTTCTGGGTGGCGATGACGAAGAACGGCTTCGGAAGTTCGTGGGTGTCGCCGTCCACCGTGACCTGTCGCTCCTCCATCGCCTCCAGCAGGGCGGCCTGGGTCTTCGGCGGCGCGCGGTTTATCTCGTCGGCGAGGACGACGTTGGCGAAGATGGGGCCCTCGTTGAACTCGAACTCGCGGTCCTGCTCGTTGAACACGTGCGTCCCGGTCACGTCCGCCGGGAGGAGGTCGGGCGTGAACTGTACGCGGGAGAAAGAGAGGCCGAGCGCGGCGGCGAAACTCCGTGCGGTGAGGGTCTTGCCGGTACCGGGAACGTCCTCGAGCAGGACGTGTCCCTGGGCCATGATACCCAGCAGGACGGTTTCGAGGAACTCGCGGTCGGCGATGACGGCCGTGCCGACGGCGTCGAGGATGGAATCGGACCGGGCGCTCGCGTCTGTAACGTCCATGAAATATTCGGCGACGGCCAACGATTTTAATTTGGTGGTCAGATAGGTTCGAGTTCGGCGAATCGAAACGCATAAAATGACGACTGTAGTAGATAGACGTGAGCCGAGGTAGCCTAGCCCGGCCAAGGCGGTTGCTTCGAGAGCAACTGTCCGTCAGGACTCAGGAGTTCAAATCTCCTCCTCGGCGCTTCTACCACTCTCAGCCCACGAGCGGCCCGCGTACCTCTCGACGGACGTGAGGGGTCGTCCGCTCTCGGAATCGACCGTCCGGGACCCCGCCGGCCCCTCCGGTTCTCGACCGCGGAGACCGAACGCCCACTCCACGCCGTCCCTTCGCGACGCCGTCGAGCGCTTCGAGCGGGCGTCCCTGCCGGGAGGTAGTTCGCTGACGACAATTCTTATACCGAGCGGGACGCTACGTTACCACATGGATATCTCAGTTGCGCGACTCATGACGTCCGACCTCCAGACGGTCTCTCCCGACACGCTCGTCGAGGACGCGGCGGAGACGATGCTCGAACACGACATCGGGTCGGTCATCGTCGTCGACGACGACAACCGGCTACGGGGCATCCTGACGTCCACGGACTTCACCCAGATAGTCGCGGAGCGGTCCCCGAAGGACGAGACGCCGGTCTCCCGCTACATGAGCGAGGACGTGCTGACGGCGTCGGCGCAGGACGACATCCGCGACGTCGCCGACGCGATGATCGAACACACGATACACCACGTGCCCGTCGTCGACGACACCGAGGGGGTCATCGGCATCATCACGACGACCGACCTCGCGGCCTACCTGTCGCGCGTCCAGACGCCGAGTCCGTCGTAGCCCCCGACTCCGAGACGAGGTCCCGTGCTACAGCAGCAGCGAGAAGTTGTTGACCCCGAGGTACGCGTACCAGACGCTGGCCGCGAGGTACGTCGTCGTCCGGAACGCCGCGGGGTAGCCGTCCGGCGTCCAGTCGTCGGGCGTGACGCGCCGGATGAGCAGGCCGCTCTCCGCGAGCAACGCCACCCCGACCACTGCCACCACGACCGTAATCAGCGACCCGCCGACCGTCCCGAACTCCGCCATCAGCGTCCGGGTGAGCCACACCGATTCGAACACGTCGTCGCGGAGTCCGAGGACGACGACGGTGCTCACGGCGTCGAGCAACTTCCCCCCGACGAGGACTGCGAGCAACTGGAGTCGGGTCGGCGCGAGTCGGGGCAGCCCCGCGCCGGACCAGAGGTCCCCCACTGAACTGTTCGACATACGCGGGCTAACGGCAGAGCCGGTCTTTGTTATGGTACGCTTAACCACGGCGCAGTGACCGACTGTCCGGCGCAGGGACGGCTTAACGGTTCGTTAGCCGGGGAGAGCGTCGAATGACGGGCCACGACGCGGCGGACGAAAAGGTACTTCAGGTGACCGGACGAGGCAACGGACATGAGCGACTGGGTCGTCCCGCCGAGCCTCGAACCGGGCGACGAAGTGGCCGTCGTCTCCCCGGGCACGAGTCTGGCGGAGAAGTACCCGCACGTGTACGAACTCGGTCTCGAACGTCTAGAGGAGCGGTTCGGCCTCGTCCCCGTCGAGTTCCCGACCGCGACGGCGGACCCCGAGTGGCTGTACGACAACCCCGAGGCGCGCGCGAGAGACGTGATGGACGCCTTCGCCGACCCCGACATCCGGGGCGTCGTCACCACCATCGGGGGATACGACCAGGTCCGCATCCTGAAACACCTCGACCCCGAGGTGCTCGCCGAGAACCCCACGCGGTTCTACGGGATAAGCGACAACACGAACGTGGAGATCGTCCTGTGGAACGAGGGCGTGGTCTCGTTCTACGGCGGCACCCTCTTCACGGAGTTCGCGATGCAGGGGTCGATGCACGACTACACCGTGGAGTACCTCGAACGAGCGCTGTTCTCGGACTCGCTCGGGGAACTGCGACCGGCCGAGCGGTTCACCGACGAGGACCTGGACTGGGCGGACCCGGAGACGCTCGACGAGCGCCGCGAGATGGAGCCGAATCCGGGCTGGACGTGGCGCGGCGGCGACGAACGCGTCACCGGCCGGACGTGGGGCGGCTGCCTGTCGGTGGTCGACCAGCAGCTCTCCGTGGACCGCTACGTGCCCGACCCCGACGCCCTGGACGGTGCCGTGCTCCTGCTCGAAACCTCCGAAGAGCTACCGAGCGCCATGGACGTGCGCTGGACGATGACGGCGATGGGCGAGCGCGGCCTGCTGGAGCGGTTCGACGCCGTCCTCGTCGGCCGCGCCAAGGCCCGTTCTCTCGACGTCGAGCGGTCGCCCGAGGAGCGGGCGGCGTACCGCGAGCGCCAGCGCGAGACCGTCGCGGAGGTCGTCGCGGAGTACAACCCCGACGCGCCGGTCGTGTTCGACCTCGACTTCGGCCACACCGCGCCCGTCGCCCCGGTGCCGGTGGGCGGCGAGGTGACCGTCGACCCGGCCGAGGAGCGCATCGAGTTCGCCTGACCGCGGGCCGGTCGGACTCGCCAGCCGGGTCGGTTCGGGCGGAACTGCGCCGATTCGAAGCCCCGCTGGCTCCGGCGTTTGAGAACTGTTAAGTCGGGTCCCCGGTTCACTCTCGAACGTGCAACCGACATCGGAACCGGCAGCCGTGGTTGTACTCGCGCTGGTCGCGCTCCCGTTCGCGGCGGCGGCGGTGACGCCGCTCGTCTACCGCGTTCTCGGCGAGCGCACCGCCTACTACGCGGCGGCGGTGGCGCTGGCCTGCTTCGGGCTGGTCGCCAGCCAGTACGGTACCCACGGGTCGGTCTCGTTCGACTGGATTCCCGCGCTCGGCGTCTCCCTGCGGTTCTACGTCGACGGCCTGTCGCTGCTCATCGGCTTCCTGGCCAGCGGCGTCGGCGTACTCATCCTCACCTACTCCAGGGGGTACATGCACGACGAACCGGGCAAGGCGAAGTACTACACCGCGCTCCTGGCGTTCATGGGGTCGATGCTCGGCGTCGCGTTCGCCGCCGACCTCGTCGCGCTGTTCGTCTTCTGGGAGCTGACGAGCCTGTCGTCGTTCATCCTCATCGGCCACTACAGCGACCGGGCGTCCTCGCAGTACGCCGCCCGGAAGTCGATGCTCATCACCGTCTCCGGCGGCCTGTTCATGCTCGTCGGCTTCCTGCTGCTCGCGAACGTGACGGGCACGTTCGACCTGGCGTGGATCGTGAACCACCCCGAGCAGGTGCGCGAGTCGCTCCACTCGGCCGGGCTGTTCGTCCCCGTGCTCGGTCTGGTCGCCATCGGCGCGGCGGCCAAGTCCGCGCAGGTGCCGCTCCACGTCTGGCTGCCGAACGCGATGGAGGCCCCGACGCCCGTCTCGGCGTTCCTCCACTCCGCGACGATGGTGAAAGCCGGCGTCTACCTCGTCGGTCGCTTCCGGCCCGTCTTCCTGCCGGAGGGCGTCCACGGGATTCCGGAGTGGTCCGCGGTCTTCACCGTGCTCGGCCTCGCGACGATGACGATAGCCGCCGTCCTCGCCGTCGCCGCCACCGACATCAAGGAACTGCTGGCGTACTCGACGGCGAGCCACCTCGGCCTCATCGTCGCCGGGTTCGGGTTCGCCTCCGACCTCGGTGCGGAGACGGGCGCCTTCCACATCCTCAACCACGCGTTGTTCAAGGCCGCGCTGTTCCTCGTCGCCGGCATCATCGCCCACGAGGCCGGCACCCGGAAGATAGCCGAACTCGGCGGCCTCTGGGACGACCTGCCCGTGACCGGCGCCATCACGGTCGTCGCCGCGCTCGGGATGGCCGGCGTCCCGCCGTTCAACGGCTTCTACTCCAAGGAGTTCCTGTTCGAGGCGGCCTACGAGGCCGCGGCGGCGCAGGGCGGGCTGGCGTGGCTCTACCCCGTCGTCGCCGTCTTCGGGAGCGTCTTCACCTTCCTCTACTCGATCCGGTTCCTGATGCTGTTCTTCGGCGAGAAGCCCGACCGGCTCCACGTCCACAGTCCACCGAAGGCGATGCTCGTCCCGCCGGCGATTCTCGGCGTGCTCGCGGCGCTCGTCGGCCTCGGTGGCGTCACCGCGACGTTCGGCGCGGCGCCCGCGCCGCTCGACCACTTCGTCGCGGAGGTGATGACCAGCGTCTCGCCGCCGGGAACCGAGATACACTTCGAGTACTACCTCCCCGACCACGTCACGCCGCCGGTGCTCATGAGCGCGGTGACCATCGCGGTCGGCGCGGCGGCCTACCCGTTCTACGACCGCCTGCACGACGGCGTCAACCGCCTGCTGTCGGTCGACCCGCTCCGAGCGAACTGGTGGTACGACGGCACCGTGGACGGGCTGAACGAGGCGAGTGCGACCGCCGTCCCCCGGATCCAGACCGGTCTGCTCCGGACGTACGCGACCTGGACGCTGGCGGGCGTCGTCGCGCTCGCGCTCGGCGGCTACCTCGCCGCGAGCGTCGCGCTGCCGGCGTTCGAGTTCGCGCCGGGCATGACGATACCGCTCGCGCTCGTGCTCGGCGTCGCCGTCGTCGGTGCGGCGGCGGTCGCCCTCGCGCCCTCCCACGTCGCGGGCGTTCTCACCCTCTCCATCCTCGGGTTCATGGTCGCCATCTTCTACGTGCTGGCGGACGCGCCGGACCTCGCGCTCACCCAGCTCGTCGTCGAGACGCTGACGCTGGTCATCTTCCTGCTCGTGCTCGACCGCCTGCCGGCGTTCTACGGCGAACTGAAGCGAGCCAGGGCGGTCAGGGACGGCGCGCTCTCGCTCGCGGTCGGCGCGACGGTGGCCGTCACCGTGCTCGTCTCGACGGCCGCCCAGCCCGACCTCATCGCGTCGTACTTCGCCGCCCCGCACAACACCGTCGACGTGGCCGGTGGCCACAACATCGTCAACGTCATCCTGGTGGACTACCGAGCGTTCGACACGATGGGCGAGATATCGGTCGTGGCGATGGCCGCCCTCTCGGTGCTGACCCTCGTCGCCATGCGGGAACGAGGTGAGACGCAGTGACGACGGTCATCTCGCGCACCGTCACGCGCACGGTGGTGCCGATAATCCTCGTCACCGCCATCGCGCTGATGCTCCAGGGACACAACCTCCCCGGCGGCGGCTTCATCGCGGGCGTGCTGACGACGACGGCGTTCGCCCTCATCTACATCGTCTACGGGCTGAACTACCTGGAGGAGGAACTGTTCGACAGGGTCGTCCGCGGACCCATCGAACACCTCCAGCACGGCATCGTCGAGAACTACCGCGCGCTGTTCGCCGTCGGCCTCGCGCTGGCGGCGGGGAGCGGCATCGTCGCCGTCGCGTTCGGCGACGCGTTCCTCTACCAGACGTTCTGGGTGTTGCATCACGTCCCTATCTACGGCGAACTGCACGTCGCCAGCGCGCTGGCGTTCGACACGGGGGTCTACCTCGTCGTCGTCGGGGCGCTCCTGACCATCCTCTCGGTGGTGGGAGCCGAATGACCCAGCTCGTCCTCGCCGGCGTCATCGGCGCGCTGTTCGCGCTCGGGACGTTCCTCGTCCTGCGCCGGGACGTCGTCCGGGTCGTCTGGGGCGTCGTCATCATCAGCCAGGCGGCGAACGTCTACCTCGTGACGATGGGCGGTCTCGGCGGGGGCGTCCCGTTCCTGCCGGACTCGCACGGCGGCGGTCACGGCGGAGCGGTGAACGTCACCGACCCGCTCGTCCAGGCGCTCGTGCTGACCGCCATCGTCATCAGCTTCGGGACGACGGCGTTCGCGCTCGTGCTGTCGTACCGCGTCTACGAGGAACACGGCACCATCGACATGAACGAACTGGGTGATTCGGCATGAACCAACTCGTCGTCGCGCCGCTGGTCGTGGCGCTCGTGACGGCCATCGGAACGCTGCTCGTGCGCAAACTCCCCCGCCTCCAGCGCGGGGTTAGCCTGCTCGGCGGCGTCGGGTACGCCGTCGCTGTCGCGCTGCTGTGGGGCGAAGTCGACCCCCTCGGCGCGGCCGAGACGATACCGTACCAGCTCTCGGGCTGGCCGGCGCCGTACGGCATCTCCATCGTCGCCGACCCGCTGTCGGCGTTCATGCTCGCGCTGGCGGCGACCGTGTCGCTCGCCGCGCTCGCGTTCTCCGTCCAGTACGTCGACGCGTTCGGCCAGCGGCTCTCGTACCATCCGCTGTACCACTTCATGGTGGTCGGCGTCACCGGCTCGTTCCTCACCGGCGACGTGTTCAACCTGTTCGTCTGGTTCGAGGTGATGCTGATGTCGAGCTACGTGCTCGTCGTCTTCTACTCCGGGCCGGAACACACTCGCGCCGCGCTCCACTACGTCGTCCTCAACCTCGTCGGCAGCGCCGTCATGCTCCTGGCCATCGGGGGACTCTACTCCACGGTCGGCACGCTGAACATGGCCGACCTCGCGCGACGACTCGCGGCTCCCGCCCAGTACGGCGTCGACACGCTTCCCGTCCTCGGCCTGTCGGCGCTCCTCTTCGCGGTCTTCGCGCTCAAGGCCGGCCTCGTTCCGTTCCAGTTCTGGGTGCCGGCGGCGTACCGCGCCGCTCCCGCGCCGGTGTCCGCGATGCTCGCGGGCGTCGTGAAGAAGGTCGGCATCTACGCCATCGTTCGACTGTACTTCACCGTCTTCTCGGCGCTGTCGCTACCGGCCCTCTCGCTGCCCGGACTCGCCGACCCGGTCGGGGTTCCCTCGGCGCTCGCGTTCTTCGGCCCCGTCCTGTTCGTCATGGCGGCCGCGAGCATCCTCGTCGGGGGTCTCGGCGCGGTGAGCCGCGCCGACGTGGACGGCCTGCTGGCGTACTCGTCCATCGGCCAGGTCGGGTTCATCGTCCTGCCGCTGGCCGTCGGCGCGACCGTCCCGGAAGTGCGCGTGCTGGGCGTCACGGCGGCGCTCGTCTACGCGCTCAACCACGCGCTGGCGAAGGGCCTGCTCTTCCTCGTCTCCGGGTCGGTGTACTCCGCGGCGGGGACGATACGGTTCGACGAGCTCGGGGGGCTGACCCGCGAGAACCCCGTGCTCTCCGGCACCTTCTTCGTCGGCGCGCTGTCGCTCATCGGCATCCCGCCGCTGTCGGGCTTCTTCGGAAAGCTGCTCGTGTTCGACGTGGCGGGGCAGGCCCGGGCGACGGCGGCGGTCGCGCTGGCGCTCGTCGGCGCGATGCTCACCATCGCGTACTTCTCGCTGGCGTGGAACCGCGGCTTCTGGGGGTCGAAGAGCCTGGCGGTCAGACACGGCAACCCGGCGACGGGCGTCGCCGTCGCCGTCGCGATGGCGGCCGTCGTCGTCGTGGTCGGCGTCGGGTTCGACCCGGTCTTCCGCGCGGCCGAGGCGGCGGCGAACGCCGCCGTCGACCGCCAGGGCTACGTCCAGGCCGTCGGTCCGGGAGGTGGGCACGCGTGAGGGTCCGCAAGTGGCCGGTCGTCGGCGTCGTCCTCGCCCTGCTGTGGCTGTTCGTCCGCGGCGTCGACGGCCTCGACACCGTGGTCGGCGAGTTCCTCATCGGTCTCGCCGTCGGCCTCCCCATCGCCTTCGCCTTCCGTCGGTTCTACACGCGGGAGACCGAACTCGGACGGAACCTCCGGGCGGCGCCGTACGCCGCGCTGTACGTCGCCGTCTTCCTGAAGGAACTCGCGACGGCGAACGTCGACGTGGCGTACCGCGTGCTCGCTCCCGGGATGCCGATTCGTCCCGGCGTCGTCGTCGTCCCGCTGCGCGTCGAGACGGACGGCGCGATAACCACCATCGCCAACAGCATCACGCTCACGCCGGGAACGCTGACCATGGATTACGACGAGGAGACCAACGTGCTCTACGTGCACAGCATCGACGCCCGCGACCGACAGTCCATCGTCGACCCCATCCGGACGTGGGAGGACTACGCCCTCGTCCTCTTCGACGAGGAGAGCAAACCCCGCGACCCGGTTCCGGAGATGCCCGCCCGCTATCGCGGTCAGGGGGCGGACGAGCGCGAGCCACGTCGCGTCGAACGACGAAACGACGGGGGTGAGCGCAATGCGAAGTGAGCGCTATTCACGTCGCCGTCGAACGGCTGCGACGGAGGTGAGCGCGATGCGAAGTGAGCGCGAGCCGCGTCGTGCGGGAGCGCGGAACGACGGAGGTGAGAAGCGTGGCGTCTGACCCGCAACTCCTCGGTCTCGTCGTGAACGGGGGCCTGATTCTGGCCAGCGCGCTCACGCTGCTGGCCGGCTATCGGGTCATCCGCGGGCCGACGGTCCCTGACCGGGTCGTCGCGCTCGACACCATCGCGACGAACGTCGTCGCCATCGCGGTCCTGTTCGCGCTCCAGACGGGCGAGGGCCTGTTCGTCACGGTGAGCCTCGTGCTCGCTATCATCGGGTTCATCAGCACCATCGCGGTCAGCCAGTACGTCATCGAGGGGGACATCATCAAATGAATCTCCAGCACATCGTCGTCGTCGCGCTCGTCGTCGTCGGGAGCTTCTTCCTCACGGTCGGTACCATCGGCCTCCTGCGACTCCCCGACGTGTACAACCGGTTGCACGCCACCAGCAAGTCCACCACGCTCGGGGCGGCCTCGCTCTTCCTGGCGGGGTTCGTCTACTACGGCGGTGCGGGGGCGGGCCTGACCTCGCTCGTCGGCATCGCCTTCCTGTTCCTCACCGCGCCGACCGGCGCGCACATGATATCGCGGTCCGCCCACCGGATGGGCATCGAGTTCCACGGCCAGAACGCCGAGTGGCCCGAGGAGGAGTAGCGGCGCGAACGGTCGCCCGCCCGGTTTCGACGTGCCGACGCGCGGGGCCAGCACACTTACGCACGCCCGTCGCGTGAGTTCGTGACCATGGCATCGTTCACCGAAACGCTGGACGAACTCCTTCCGGGCCACGACCTCACGATAACGCTCGACGACGGAACGACGATGGAGGGACGCGCCAGTCCGGTCCGCTACGTTCCCGACGACCGGTTCCGCATCGAGATCGACCCCGCGGACGAGTCCATCCGCCGCTGCGAGGTCAGTTCCGAGTACGTCGACGGTTCGTGGGAGCCCCCGCAGGTTCGCCACTACGCCCTCGGGGACGACGACTGGACGGTCGTCGGCGAGGCAGAGAACCTGCAGATAAGCCGGTAGTCAGCGTCCGTCGATCTCGGCCGCGCGCTCGACCCCGATTCGCTGGGCCTCGTTCAGGCGTTCGTCCGTCGCGCTCGGCGCGCACCACACGGCCTCTACGTGCTCGTTGCTGAGCGTCACGCCCCGCGATTCGACGTGACACCGGTAGACGACGGAGTATCGCCCGTCGTCGTCGTGGTTCTGCCACGCGGCCGTGTACACCGGCCACCCCACCTCCGCGTCCAGCCCCGTCTCCTCCCGTATCTCGCGGCGGAGCGCGTCCTCGGTCACCTCGCCGCGTTCGATGCGACCGCCGGGGAGTTCCCAGCTCTCGTCGTTCGTCCGGAGCACGAGCACGTCGCCCTGCGGTTCGAACAGCGCCGCTTTCTGGCTGATGGTCGCCCGGAGATGCGGGTCGGTCATCGGTCCCCCGCTCCGCGTTCGTCGGCGAGTCGCTCCTGCCACTCGCTGACCCGTTCCATCAGCTCCAGCGGCGACGTGTCGGCCACCTCGACGTCCGCGAGTTCGTCCAGCACGTCCGCGGCGGCCGGGTCGAGCGACGCAGACCCGCTCCCGTCGCCCGCCGTCTCGGCCGTCGCCGGTGCGTTCGCCGTGCGTTCGCTCGCCTCGGGCGACGCGTCGTCGGCCGACGCGCCGTTCCGGAAGCCCTCCGACCCGAGGTCGAAGACGGCCTGGACCGTCTCGTCGGACTCCGACCCGCGGGCCTCGATGGCCTTCTCGTCGCGCAGTCGCTCCAGCACCTCGCGCGACCGGTCGACGACGGGGGCGGGCACTCCCGCGAGGTCCGCGACGTGGATGCCGTACGAGCGGTCCGTCGGCCCGTCCCGGACGGTGCGGAGGAAGGTCACGTCGCCGTCCGACTCGTCCGCCGCGACGTGGACGTTCTCGACGCGGGGCAGGTGGTCCGCGAGCGTCGTGAGTTCGTGGTAGTGGGTGGCGAAGAGCGTCTTCGCCCGCACCTCGTTGTGGAGGTACTCCGTGGCGGCCCAGGCGATGGAGATGCCGTCGTACGTCGCGGTGCCGCGTCCGACCTCGTCGAGGACGACCAGCGAGTCCTCCGTCGCGGAGTGGAGGATGTTGCTCAGTTCCTGCATCTCGACCATGAAGGTCGAGCGGCCCTGCGCGAGTTCGTCGAGCGCGCCGACGCGGGTGAAGATGGCGTCCACGAGGCCGACCCGCGCCTCGTCGGCGGGGACGAAACTCCCCACCTGCGCCAGCAGGACGACGAGCGCGGCCTGGCGCATGTACGTCGACTTCCCGCTCATGTTCGGCCCCGTCACGACGAGGAACTCGCGACCGGCGTCGGAACCGGACGTCCCCATCCGCAGGTCGTTCGGCACGAACTCGGTGGTCTGCTCGACGACCGGGTGGCGACCCTGCCGGATTTCCAGTCCGGAGTCCGCGAGTTCGGGGCGCACCCAGCCGTTCTCGACGGCGTGGACCGCGAAGCTGGCGAGCACGTCGAGTTCCGCGAGCGCCCGCCCGACGTCCTGGAGGAGTTCCGCGCGGGCGGCGACGCGAGCGCGGAGCTCTTCGAACAGTTCGTACTCCAGGTCGCCGCGTCGCTCTTCGAGGCGCAGAATCTCGCGCTCGCGCTCCTGGAGTTCGTCGGTGACGTACCGCTCGGAGTTCTTCAGCGTCTTGATGGCCTCGTACTCCTCGGGCACCTCGTCCGTCTCGGACTGGCCGACCTGGACGTAGTAGCCGTCGGTCTTGTTGCGGTCGACCTGGAGGTGGGTGATGCCGGTGCGGCGCTTCTCTCGCTCCGCCAGGGTGTCTATCCACTCGACGTCCTCCTCGTACTGCTCGACGAGGGCGTCCAGTTCGTCGTCGTACCCCGTCCGGAAGAGCCCGCCCTGCGTGACGGTGCCCGGCGGGTCCTCGGCCAGCGCGTCGGCGAGTTCCGCCCGGAGCGCGTCGGCCGCCTCGCGGTCCGGTCGCTCGACCACGTCGGCGAGCGGGGAGTCCGCGAGCGTCGGGTCGGACGCGACGGTCTCGGCGACGTCGGGGAGCACGGCGAGGGCGTCCCGTACCCGGAGCAGGTCGCGGGCGTCGGCGCTTCCGTGGGCCGCCTTGCTCGCCAGCCGTTCGAGGTCGTAGGCGTCGTCCAGACGCTCCCGCACGCGCTCGCGGGCCAGCGCGGCCTCCGCGAACGCGGCGACGCCGTCCTGGCGCTCGGTGAGCAGGTCCGGCGAGCGACGGGGACGCTGGAGCCACTCCTTCAGCAGGCGCCTGCCGGGGCTGGTGACGGTGTGGTCGACCGTGGCGAACAGCGACCCCTCGCGGTCGCCCTGCATCGTCTCGGTGAGTTCGAGGTTGCGCTGGGTCGTCGCGTCGAGTTCGACGTGGTCGCCCCGCCGGTACTGCTGGAGCCGGGTCATCGACTCCCGCACCCCGGTGCCGGTCGTCTCGACGTAGTCGAGCACCGCGCCCGCCGCACGGACGGCCGGGGAGTCCCCGGCGTTCGCGTCGAGGCCGACGCTCGACAGCGCCGCTTCGCCGAACTGCTCGCGGGCGACGTGGCGGGCCTTGCCGGGCGCGAAGGCGTTGGCCTCGTGGAGCGACAGCGAGGCGTCCACGCGCTCCCGGAGGCGGGAGAGGAACTCGTCGTCGTTGCGCACGTCCGGACCCGGCAGCACCTCCGCGGGCGCGAAGCGGTAGAGTTCCGTCAGCGCGGCGTCCGCGTCCGCGACGTCGGTCACGAGGAACCGACCGGTCGTCACGTCGGCGAACGCGAGGCCGACGGCGTCCTCGTCGCGCACGACGGCGGCGAGGTACCGGGCGTCCGTGTCGGTCGTCTCCAGCAGCGTCCCGGGCGTGACCACTCGCGTTACCTCCCGGGCGTGGCCGTCGCCCGTCTCGTGCTGGTCGGCGACGGCGACCCGGTAGCCGCGCTCGACGAGGCTCTTGAGGTACGGCGTCAGGTCGTCGACGGGAACGCCGGCCATCGGATAGCTGCTCCCGTGGCTCGACTTCTGGGAGACCTTCAGGTCGAGCGCGTCCGCGACGAGTTCCGCGTCCTCGCCGAAGAACTCGTAGAAGTCGCCGACCTGCATCGTCAGCACGTCCGCGTCCGCCTCCTCCTTGAGCGAGAGGAACTCCCCCACGATGCCGCCCTCGCTCACGGCGACACCACCTCGAAGCGGGACCGCGAGCGTGCGAATCGCGTCTGCAGAGTCATACTCACTTCCAGTCCCGGCGCGACCAAAACGGTGTGGGTTCTCCGCCAACGTCGGCCGATTTCGGGGTTCTGAACAGTTCCCGCGAGCGACGGTTCCGGTGCCGGCGACCCGCCGACGGGGACGGCTCTCTCGGCGTCCGTCTCGCGGCGGTCGCCACCGGAGTCCGGCGACGCCACCGGACGCCGCTCGCCCGGACGAGGTCGGCGCTTTTTCCGGGCGTGAAAGAGAGCGTCAGGTCTATATTTCGGCGCGCCGAGAGTTAATTCGTGACTGCAGTCGTCCCCGAGTTCCTCCCCGACGTGCTGGCGTGGGTGGTCGTCGCGGCGTTCGTCGCCACGGCGGCCCTCGAACGGTACGACCGCCGGCGGGCCAGGGTCGTCGGTGCGGGCGCGTGGGTCGCCTTCGGCGCGTTCTGGGGCGTCCTCTTCCCGCAGTTCGCCTTCGGCATGAAGAGCTTCGTCGAGGGCGCGCTCAGCCTCGCGGCGGTCCCGCTCTGTCTCTACGCCGGCTACCAGCTGTACGCCGGTCGGGACTCGCTGTTCCTCCTCTCGCGGGCCGTCGGCGCGATGGGGCTCATCTACCTTCCGTTCACGACCGTCGAGCCGGCCCGGGAGTTCCTCGTGGAGGCGGTGAGCTACCAGACCTACCTCGTCATCGAGGCGCTGGGCTACGACCCCGCGTTCACCGTCGCGGAGGAGAACGGCTACCACAGCGCGTTCGTCTTCACCGACGCGACCGGCCACGAGTACTACACCTACCTCGTGCTCGCCTGCACGGGCATCGGGAGCATGAGCATCTTCGGCGGCCTCATCGCCGCCGTCGACGCGCCGCTCCGGCGCAAGCTCCGGGCGTTCGCGCTCGCCGTCGGCGTCATCTGGCTGCTCAACGTCGCCCGGAACGTGTTCATCGCGCTCGCGTTCGGCAACCAGTGGTTCCAGTTCTTCGTCGACCCCATCACGACCCTCGTGGGGTACAGCCAGCCCGGGATGGTCTCCTTCTTCATCGCCGACCGGGTGCTGAGCCAGTTGCTCGCGCTCGTCGCGCTCGTCGGCATCCTGTGGCTCGTCGTCCGCGACGTGCCGGAGGTCCTGACCATCGTCGAGGACGTCGCCTACCTCGTCACCGGCAACGAGTACGACCTCCGGCGCACCGTCGCGGCGGACGGCGGAACCAGGCGGGACGATGCCGGTCGGTGACGAGGGGGTCGACGCGCCCGGTCCGGCGGCGAACGCCGAGTTCCGCGACCGGGCGGTCTACCTCCCGGCCGCCGACGCGCTCGTCCTCGCGGACCTCCACGTCGGCCGGGACGCCGTCGCGAACGTCGAACTCCCGCTCGGCGAGCGCGCGGACCTGACAGGTCGGCTCGACGCCCTGCTCGACCGGTTCGCCCCCGCCGAGGTCGTCTTCGCCGGCGACGTGCTCCAGGCGTTCGACCACGTCCCGGACGGCGTCGAAGCGACGGTGACGGCGCTCCGCCGACGGGTCGCAGACGCCGGCGCGGACCTCACGGTCGTCCGGGGGAACCACGACGCGATGCTCGGAACGGTCGTCGACCACCGCGACGAGTACCGCCTCGCCGACGACACGCTCGTCTGCCACGGTCACGAGACGCCCGACGGGACGGCGCCGCGCTACGTCGTCGGCCACGACCACCCGGCCATCGAGATAGAGGGCAGGAAGCGGCCGTGCTACCTCTGGGGGCCGGACGTCTACGCCGGCAGCGACGTGCTCGTCCTCCCGGCGTTCACCCGCCTCGCCGCCGGCGTGGTCGTGAACCGACTGTCCGGGAGCGACTTCGACTCGCCGCTCGTCACCCGGGCGAACGACTTCCGGCCCATCGTCCGCGACGAGGACGGCGACGAGACGTACCGGTTCCCGCCGCTCGGCGAGTTCCGGCGACTGCTGTAGGGTTACAGGTCCTCGTACACCGCCCGGGCCGCCTTTCGACCGCTCTCCATCGCCGCGTTGAGCGACGACGCCTCGGTGTAGTCGCCCGCGAGGTAGACCCCTTCCTCGTCCGGCGCCCGGTTGTCCGGCAGCGCGTCGAAGATGTTGGGGGGCTGGGCGAACTGCGCGAACGGCATCCGGGCGGTGTGCAGGAGTTCGAGGTCCCCGAACCGGCGCTCGGGATACCACGCCGCGAGCGTCCCCCGGACCGACTCGGCGAGGTCGGCGTCGGTCTCGTCCGGCGCGCCGAGGAACGTCGCGCTCAGCAGTTCGCGGTCGTCGGGCGCGTACTCCGGCGCGACGGTCGAGAGGGGGACCACCTCGTTCGGCGCAGTGCTGGCTTCGCCGTCCGGGCCGTCCCTCCGGTCGCCCGCGTTCAGCAGGATGCGCTTGCCGGCTCCCAGGGGTTCGTCGACCGCGAAGTACTGGGTGACACAGCCGCGCTCGCCGGTCGGTATCGCGAAGACGTCGGTCAGATCGCGGGCCGACTTCGGGTCGGTCGCGACGACGACCGCGTCCGCCGACAGCGTCTCGCCGCCGAGCGAGAGTCCGGGGTCGTCGCCGCCCGCGACCGCCGTCACCGTCTCGCCGAGGTGGAGTTCCGCTCCCGCGTCGCGGGCCGCGTCGGCGAGCTGTCCGGGAATCGCCGCCATCCCGTCGGCCGGCACGGCGATGCGCCCGCGCGTCAGCATCTTGAACGTGAACTCGAACACCTTCTTCGAGGTCGACAGCGTCCGGTCGAGCGTGATGCCGCCGTAGAACGGCGCGGCGAAGTTCTGGACGAACTTCGCGGAGAACCCCCGGTCGTCGAGGTACTCGGCGATGGACGCGTCCTCGCCCGCGAAGATGTCCCCGTTCGGCTTGTCGGCGAGTTCCCGTCGGAGCCTGAGCGTCCGGAGTTTGTCGCCCACCGTCACGTCGCGGTTCGCCGCCGACTCCAGCAGGGCCGTCGGGTCGCGCAGCGGGTCGGCGAGCACGGCGCGGTGGTTCTCCCGGGCGACGACCGCGCCGGGCTTGAAGTACCGCAGGTCGAGGGCGTCGTAGTCGAGTTCTCGCTGCGCCGCGGGGTAGGCGGTGAACAGCACCTGGAACCCGCGGTCGAAGACGAACCCGTCCTCCCGCGTCGAGCGCACGCGACCGCCGACCGCCTCCTCGCGCTCGAACACCGCCACGTCGACGCCCAGGTCGGCGAGACGCCGGGCGGCCACGAGGCCGGCGACGCCGGCCCCCACGACGGCGACGGTCACGACCGACCTCCCGCCGGTCGCCGCGGGCCGCTCGTCGAATCCGCGTCGCTCTCGGAGTCGGCGAGGGCTGACGGTACTGACTCGGAGTTCATGGCCGACAGTTCGGTCGGTAGACACATGAAAGAACGGGGACGGCGGGACCGTCGAGCCTGCCGGTACTCCGCCGGCGGACCTGCAGTCCGCCGCGAGCGTTTCGAGGCGCGCGCCTCGAAACGCGCGAACGGTGAAACGGTGAGAGAGAACGCGGCGGCCGAGCGGACCGGCGACGGAACGAAGTGGAGCGAAAGAGGGATGCTCTCGATGAACCCCCTATAAGGGGCCGTCGTCAGTACGCACTGACGACCGTGGTCGTCCGAAAGGGTTCTACATGTAGCCGAGGTCGCGCAGGCGCTCCATCAGGTCCTCTTTGTCCTGGGCGCGGCCCGCGCGCTCGGTCGTGTTCTCCATGTCCTGCAGCCACGCCGGTTCCTGGGCGCTCTTCTCGGTGGAGACCTCGCTACCGAGCGAGCGGAAGCCGGCGAAGTACTTCGGCGAGACCGGGATGTCGTCCTGCGTGAGGTCGTTCGGCAGGTCGTCGGCGGACTCGGGGACGTAGCCGTCGTCGGGGTACTCGTCGACGGTGTCCGGAACGACGAAGTTCCAGAAGGCGTCCCAGACCGCGGCTTCGTCGAACTGGAGAATCGGCTGGATGCGGTCGTGGGGCGGGTAGATGTCGGGGTCGTGGCGCGGGCTGAAGAACGTCTCGTCGGCGCGTGCCTCCTGTTCGTCCCAGCGGACGCCGGAGATGACGCCGTCGACGTCGTACTCTTCGAGCGCGTCGTTCAGCGCGACCGTCTTCAGCAGGTGGTTGCCGACGTAGGTGTCGAGCAGGAACGGGAACGTGTCCTCCTCGTACTCCAGCAGGTCGCGGACGTGGTGCTGGTTGTGCTCGTCGAGTTCCGAGACGGGGATGTCGTCGCCGGGTTCGAGGTCGTGTTCCTCGGCGTACTCGCCCACGTCCTCGTTGCGGGCGTAGATGACCTCCAGGTCCCACTCGTCGGCCCACTTCTCGACGAAGTCGTGGATGGCGTTGAAGTGCTGGTAGTGGTCGATGAACACCGCGGGCGGGACTTCGAGGTCGAACCGCTCGGCGACCTCCTTGATGAAGTACAGCGTGAGCGTGGAGTCCTTGCCGCCGGTCCACATGACGGCCGGGTTCTCGTACTGCTCGAGGCCCTCTCGCGTGACCTCGATGGCCTTCTCGATCTTGTCCTCGAGCGAGGGGTAGTCGGCCGGATCTTCGCCTTCGCCGGCGTCGTAGTCGACGTCCAGGTAGTCGGGGAAGTTCTGCGGCATGAGTCGTAATTAGATATAATTATGGGAGTAAAGTGCTTTTCGGCTTCGATAGACCGCGGTACGGCGTCACGTGGTCCTGAGTCGAATCCCGGGAGGGCCGCCGTCTCCGTTACTCGACGGGGCCGGGTCCGACCGGAGACGTCGCGTCGACCGCTCTGGCGCCGGTCCCGCGCCGGTCGACCGCCCGGCGGGGACGCGACCGGTCGACGCGCCAGCGCGGGGAGCGACGAGCGTCTTCGGAAGGTGCAAATAACCCGGACGCCGAACCCCGGAACGATGACGCTGTCCGAGGAGGTCCGGGAACGACTCGCCGACCTGGTCGAACTGCAACCGACGAAGAACAGCGAACTCCAGGAGCGGTGGGGGTTAGAGAGCGGTAGCGAGGTCCACCAGTACCTCGAGAACGAACTCGGGGAGTACTACTACCGCGACGAGGACAGCTACATCCGCGCGACCGCGGAGGCGAACGACCTCGTCGACGTCGAACCCGGCGTGGAGGCCGAAGAGGGCGAGGACGTGCCGAGCGTCGTCCGCGTCCCGGACCTCCAGCGCCGCGTGTTCGAGGTGCTGGCCGGTCCCGACGAGCGCTCCCAGAGCGTCGTCTCGGTCCTGCACGACCTCCGCGAGGCGTTCGATATCGACCCGAGCGCCGACGAGGTGCGGTCGGCGCTCCAGGCGCTCAAGCGGAAGGGCGTCGTCGAGGTCGTCTACCGGACCGTGCCGACGTTCAAACTCGCCGCTCCGCGCGAGGACGTCGAGGTCGAGACGGCACAGAAGAACTAGGGCCGCTCGCGCTCGCGCCGCCGCTCCAGCAGTCGCCGGATGCCCTTCCCAGGGCCGCCCTCGATGGGCCAGCCGCGCTGTCGCCAGGTCGGCGGTTCGGGTTCGAACTGCGAGCAGGACTGCGAGCACTCAGCGGCGGTCTGGCACCGTCCCTTCGCCGCACAGTACGGCAGCATCGTCGCGCCCTCGTGGCGCAGTTCGAAGTGTCGGCAGTCGGGCCGCATCGTCTCCGCGTACGACCGCCAGCCGCGCTCGTAGGCGCGCTCGGCGATGGCGAGGCGCTTCTCGCGCTTCCACTCGGGGTCGGCGTACTCGAAGCGCGCCGCCGACCGGTCGTACGTTCCGCCCTCCGGTCGTTCGAGGATGCGCGTTCCGGGTGCGTCCACGTCCAGCGACCGCGGGAACCACGCCACCTCGGCGTCGTCGTCTTCGAAGGTGAGGATGCCGACCTCGACGGGCATGGCCTCCAGCAGCGCGGGTTCGACCCGGTCGCCCGTCGCGCGCGTCGCGACCCAGACCTCGTCCGCGAGCGCCAGCGCGACGTCCCGTTCGACCTGGCCGCGGAGGGCGCGGGCCGCGCTCGCGTCGAGGTCGGGCTTGTTCTCCACGGCGACGATGCGTTCGACCCAGTCCGGATACCGGTAGCGTCGCCGTACCTGGAGGCGGTTCCGCCGCTTGCGAACGTCGAGGACTCCGCGGTCGTCCGCACGGTGGATGGTCTCGCGGACGTACCGCCACGGGTAGCCCGGGTCGGGGAGCGCGTCCTGGTACCACGCCCACTCTCCGGGCGCGTTGCGGACGACGTGGAGCAGGTCCGAGTCGAGTCGGCGACGACCGAACTGCTCGCGTCGCGCCAGCGCGTCGGCGTCCACCTCGACGACGACGGTGTCCCAGCGGCGGCGCTTCGTCCCGAGCTGTCGGGCGACGAGGGCGTCGCGGTCGCCGTCGGGGTGCCACGCTCGCTCGGCCCACCGACACGTCCGTAGTTCGAAGACGAACTCGGGCTCCATAGTCGTCCCAGCAGCCCCGCCCCGGTAAACCATTCGAATACGCTTAGATATCAGAAAACATTTACAATTAGCTGTCAGATTTTACGTGCGGAGTTTTGTCAATCCAAACTGCGAACTACCATGAACGGACGTAACATACTCGTCGCACTGGTGCTTACCTCGCTAGTGGTCGGATCCGCAGTCGCACAGCCCCCCAACGCAGTGAACGCGGACGCAGAGCCCGAGGCGGTGTCGTCCGCCTCCATGCAGCCGGCGCCTAACGGAAGCGCGACGCTCGGGTCGTCCATCGTCGACGTACAGAACGGTGAGAAAGCCACGATCAACCTCAGCCTCGACGGCACGAGCGAGGCCCACGTCCTGATCGGCGGCGGCTCCGCGAAGTACAGGGTCAACACCTCCGTCGTGGACGAGAACGGCAACGGCCAGATATCCCTCGTGTTCGACACGTCGAAGGCGAGCGACCCCAATTCGGCGATGAGCGCGAAGGGCGACGACTCGGTCAGCGTCCTGTCGTCGACGTCGACCGACTCGTTCAAACCCCGGATGTACGGCATCGACGTCCGCCTCTACAACGGATCTGCGTGGCTCTCGCAGGTCAAGGGTGGGTTGAACGTGCAGGGTGAGACGACGACCACGACCGACGACGGTTCCTCGGACGACGACACGACGACGTCCGACACGACGACCCACTCCGGGACGACGACCGATAGCGGCGGTCAACCCGGCTTCGGCGCGGGCGTCGCGGCTGTCGCGCTCGCGGCGGTCGCGCTGCTGGCCCGTCGTTCGTAATCGGTCGAAGAACTATTTTCGAGTCAGTTCTCGTCGCGGTCCTGCAGGAACTCGTGTGCGTCCCGGAGGATGTTTCGGGGACCGTCCTGCGTGATGGTGTTGATAGCCTGTTCGTAGTCGCGCCACTGGAGGTCCCTGTGCTCATGGGACAGCTCCGCGCTCGCCTCGAACGACTTCGCGACGAACAGGTGGACGGTCTTGTGAATCGTCTTGCCGTTCGCTTCGAAGACGTAGCTGTAATCGTCGCGGAACCCGTCGAGGAGGCGGAAGTCGTCGATGCCCGCCTCCTCTTTCACCTCCCTGATAGCGGTCTGCTGTAGCTCTTCGTCCCCCTCCACGCCGCCCTTCGGAAACTCCCAGTCGCCCGGGCGACTTTTGAGGAGGAGGTATTCCTTGCGACCGCGGGTATCCCTGTACAGGATAGCACCCGCGCTCGTAGCTTGAACTGCCATTGCGTTCACGTATGCGGCCGGCCATTAAATGGATGTCGGAGCGCTACAGATTGTCTTCGGCGCGCTCCGCCGGCGACGTTCAATCCGCCGGTATAGGAGGGGATTGAACGCCGTTCTCGGCCGGAAACTACGGTCGGCGTCCGGCAAAACACGCCCTTTACGTACCAGGACGGTATACCTCCATCAGAACCAGCCATGACCTTCGTGACGAAGATACTTCTCCAGAGCGGCGATCGACACGCCCTCGACGGCGTCGTCTCGAACATCAGGTCGATAGCCGAGCGAAAGGGAGCGGAGTTGAAAGGTCCCCACTCCGACCCGCCGGACCACAAACGCGTCCCCCAGTACAAGTCGATCTCCGGCGAGGAGAGTCGTCAGTTCAAGAGCTGGGAGTACACCGTCTACACGCGAAAGATGGAGATCGTCGGCCACAACGAGGTCGCCCGGCGCGTCGCCGACCTGGAGTTTCCGCAAGGCGTCCGCGTCGAGGTCGAACTCGAACAGATAGAGGGGATGGGTCTGGCCTGACTTCGCAGTCGCGTCCGCTCGTCCGGCCGAAGAAAATGAATCCTCTCGCTGAGCGGTCTACTTCCGGGTCAAAAAATAGCCGAGTCCTCGTTCGGGGTGGGCTTACCCGCCGCCACCGCCGCCCTGTCTGCTGAACGACGTGCTCACCAGGCTGAGCTGGCTGCTGAACACGGTCGCGGTCGGCCCGAACTGGTACTGGTTCCCCGTGGGGATCGACGCCCGGGTGAACAGGTACGTGGCTCCCCAGGACCGGTTGCCCTGGCCGGTCGCCGGCCGGATGACGTAGCCGTTGTAGTCGTCGGGCTGGCCGATTTCCGGCACCGTGTTCCCGTTCGGTAACTGCAGCAGGGTCACGGTGATGTTCGCTGGCAACTGTTCGACGACCTGGACCGTCTGGCCGGGCTGGTAGTCGTCGAAGTACGTCAGCACGTCCTGCTGGACCTGCTGTGCGCCGGCCGTGTTCGACCCCGAGACGCCGAGCGCGACCGCGCCGGTCGCCAGTGCGCCCTTCTTGAGGAACTTACGGCGCGATTCGTCCGCCGGTTCGTCGGTTGTCTGTTCGCTGGTCGGTTGTTCTTTCTCCATGGTCAACACCCCATCTGGTGCGTTCGAAGCAACGACGATTCCACCTATAAATGTGGGCTATTGTGAAAGTTACCTGGTTACCTGTCGAACAGTTCGTCGGCGGCTCTATTCCAGGTTTCGAGCCAGTAACCGCCGATACCTCCGATAAGAAGAAGTTGTGAATTCGGTTATCGCATTCCTACCCGAGCGATCCGCGGCGGCGAGCCGGGGCCCGACGCCGTCAGAACGTCTGGTCGCCGACGACGTCGAGCAACGACGCCTGACCGTCGTGGTCGTTGTCGTCGAACTCCTCGATTCGCAGGCGAACTCGCCTGTCGAGCACGTCCGGCGGTGCGTCCGATATCCGGAGGACGCTGTCGCCGACGCGAGCGATGGCGGTGTCGCCCTCGTACCCGGTGACGTACACCTCTATCTCCTCCCCCGGTTCGAACACGGGGCGGTTGGTTCGGAATCCGACCCCCTTGAAGAACTGCTCCATCATACGCGAGCCACCTCCTCGGAGCGGCGGTCGGAGGTGTACTCCAGTCCGAACCCGGTCAGCGCGGCGACGACGAACACGCCGAACAGGAACCAGCCGTGGAAGACGAACGGCCACACCTGAATCGGACTGACCACCATCTCCGGCGTGAACCAGTCGAACTGCTGGGGCATCTGTTCGATCTGGGCGTACCCGACGAGGACGCCGCCGCCCCACGGGAAGATGTAGCCCATCGCGGAGGTGTTGGCGTCGAGGATGTTCGCCCGTCGGTAGCCGTTGACGTTGAAACGCTTGCCGATGCGGGAGATGTACGGCGCGATGGCGATCTCGGCCGCGGTGTTGATCGTGATCATCGCGTTGACCATCGCCGTACCGAGCACCATCGTCGTCTCGGCGCGCCGGACGGACGTCGCGACCTTGGACAGCAGGAACTCCTGGATGGCCTCGAATCCGCCGCCGCGAATCATGATGCGTGCACCCGAGACGATGAGCAGGGTGAGCACGATGAGCGGGAAGAAGCCCGACGCGCCGGTGTAGAGGCTACCGGAGACGCCGACCTGATCGGCGTTCTGGACGATCTCGACGAACGGCAGGAACGAGAGTCCGGACAGCGGCGCGTCCGGCGGTGCCTTGAACAACAGCATCGTTCCCACCGAGGCGAGACCGAAGACGAGGTTGAACACGATGGCCGCTACCAGTCCCCACGAGATGGCCTCGACGATGTGACGGCCCCGTATCGCCGTCGCGATGACGATACCCATGGAGACGAGGTGGACCAGTCCGAGCGGGTCGCCCTGCAGGACGCTCTGGCCCGAAACCGGGTCGCCGCTCATCGACGACCCGGCGACGATGTAGCTGGCGAACGCGAGCACCGCCGCGACGATGGCGTACTTGAACCGCGAGGAGACGACGCCGCCGATGTCCGAGTCCTGCGTGACCGCGCTGACGATGGTCGTGTCGCTGACCGGGGCGAGGTTGTCCCCGAACACCGCGCCCGAGAGGATGGCCCCGAACATCAGCACGGGGTTCGCGCCGATGAGCACGCCCGCCGGGAAGAACAGACCGGCGAACGCGACCGTCGTCCCGTAACCGGTGCCGATACCGGTCGCCAGCAGCGCCGCGAGGATGAACGTGGCGGCGGGGAACAGCGCCGCACCCACGCTCAGCGCGTCCGCGGCCCAGACGAGTCCGGTGACGAACCCGCCGTCCTGGAGCACCTGCGCGAACATGCCGGCCCACAGCCAGGCGACGATGGCCGTCGCGGCGACGCGCTGTGTCATCCCTTCGAAGATGGTGTTGGCGTACCGTTTCCAGTCGCCCTTCGCGAAGAACATCCCCACGACGAGCGCGACGAGCATGCCGATGGCGAGCCCGGTCGTGTCACTGATTCGAAGCAGCGCGCTCTGGACGATCGCCCAGACGATGAAGAACAGGATCGGTATCGTGCTCATCCACTTGCCGCCGTGGAATTGGATGTGGCTCTCGCTACGAGCACGCTCCGCTTCGGCCAGTTCCTCCGATACCTCGTCGTGTTCGTCCCCTGACGAACTCATTTAGGTCACCTCTGGCATGGATTGGCATGTGTGTGGGAGGAATATAAATCATCGTTTATCCAAATTGACACCCAGGTATAATTTCGGTCAAAACGTTACTTCCGGGCAACGACGTACGCGTTCGTTAGACGTCCGGGGAGGAGACGCCGTCGGTTCGGTCGGAATCTCACCCTGCCTCGGCGTCGCCGGTTCTCGAGCACTTAAGACGGTTCCCTCCGTCTTCCCGGCCATGAGCCAGCAGACCCACCGCGACCGACTTGTCGAACTGCGACGAGCGTTCCATCGGCACCCGGAGCCGGCGTGGCGCGAGTTCTGGACCACCTGCCGCATCGTCGACGAACTCGAAACCATCGGCGTCGACGAGCTGTACGTCGGCCCCGAGGTGCTCGCCGACGGGGAACGCATGGCGGTCCCCGACGACGACGAACTCGACCGCTGGTACGAACAGGCCCGCGAGGCGGGCGCGCGCGAGGATATCCTCGAGCGACTGGACGGCGGCTACACCGGCGCGATGGCGGTGCTCGACCGGGGCGAGGGACCGACGGTCGCACTCCGCGTCGACATCGACGGGCTGCTGCGCGAGGAGTCGACCGACGAGGACCACGTTCCCGCCGCCGAGGGGTTCCGGTCGGAGACCGACGCGATGCACGCCTGCGGTCACGACGCCCACGCGACCGTCGGCCTCGGCGTCCTCGAAGCCGTCGCGGACAGCGACTTCGAGGGGACCCTGAAGGTCCTCTTCCAGCCCGGCGAGGAGATGATAGCCGGCGGCAAGCCGATGGCGAAGAGCGGCCACCTGGACGACGTGGACTACCTGCTCGCGCTCCACGTCGGTCTCGACCACCCCACGGGCGAGGTGGTCGCGGGCGTCGACGGCTTCCTCGCCGTGAGCCACTTCCGCGCGGAGTTCTCCGGATCGCCCTCCCACGCCGGGGGGAAGCCGAACGCGGGCGACAACGCGGTCCACGCGATGGCGACCGCGGTCGAGAACCTCTACGGCATCGCCCGCCACGAGGACGGCGCGACCCGCGTCAACGCCGGCAAGGTCGGCGGCGGAACCGCGACGAACATCATCCCGGAGGAGGCGTTCGTCGAGGGCGAGGTGCGCGGCGAGACGACCGAGCTGAAAGATTACATGAAAGAGCGCGCCGGCGAGGTCGTAGACGGCGCAGCGTCGATGCACGGTTGCGAGGTCGAGCGGACGACCGAGGGCGAGGCCCCGAGCGCCGAGAGCGACGAGGAACTCGTCGCCGTCGTCCACGACGTCGCCACCGAAACGCGGGGCGTCGACGAACCGCTCCGGCGCGACGAACTCGGCGGCAGCGAGGACGCGACCTTCCTGATGCGGGAGGTCCAGCGCAACGGCGGCCTGGCCGCCTACGTCGGCGTCGGTACCGACCACCCGGGCGGCCATCACACTGCGACGTTCGACGTGGACGAGGACACGCTGCCCATCGCCGTGAACCTGCTTTCCCGGTCGATTCGGGAGATAGCAGAGAAACGGCCCTGAGACGCCCCTCCATCGTCGATAGCGGCGACCGCGACACGCTCGCCCTGTCGATAACGGCGACCGTGACGCGCTAGCCCGCTCCCCGTCAGCGACGTCTCTCGACCGTTCGACGCCCCGGCAGTCGCCGCTCGACCGGTCACCCGGCGCTCGCAGTAGCGACTGGGGAGTCGTCAGCGAAAGAAAGAACGGAACTGTCGGACCGACTTAACCGAAGAGTTCGCCGAGGCCTTCGCCGCTGGCGTCGTCTTCTTCGTCGTCGTCGCCGGCTTCCTCTTCTTCGGCGGCCTCCTCCTCTTCGGCCGCTTCCTCTTCGCCGCCTTCCTCGGCGCCGTCCTCTGCGGCACCGGCGGCACCGCCGGCACCGCCGGCGGGGACTGCAGCGGCCTGCTCGACGGCCTCTTCGATGTCGACGTCCTCCAGCGCGGCGACGAGCGCCTTGACGCGGGACTCCTCGACGTCGACGCCCGCAGCGTCGAGCACGTCGGTCAGGTTGTCTTCGTTGATCTCTTCGCCCGATTCGTTCAGGATGAGTGCAGCGTAAACGTATTCCATTGTTGTAATCCTCCGTTATCCGAACATCTCTCCGAGACCCTCGCCGGCGCTGTCGTCGTCATCGTCCTCGTCTTCGTCGGCGTCTTCGGGCTCGGCTTCGGTGTCTTCTTCGTCGCTCGATTCGTCGTCAGCGTCTTCCTCGGTCGCGCCGCCGGCGACCGGAGCTTCGACGTCACGAAGCTCCTCCGGGAGCGCGTCCTCGTCGTCGATCTGGGCCGCGAGGGCGCGCACCTGCGCGTCGGCCTTGCTCACGAGGTCGTCCGCGAGGTCCGGGCTCTCGACGGCGGCCTGGAGACCGAGGCTCTTGGCCTCGCCGGTCGCCTTCGAGAGGAGCGTGGTCGCGGTCCGGTCGGTCGGGAACACCGCGTTGACCGAGAGGTTCCGGGCGCGTGCCACGGCCGTCTCGACGTCGGTGCGGTACTCCTCGACGTCTAGTTCGAGCTCGTCGGGCTCGAACATCACGCCGTCGGCGAAGACGGCGCGGAGGTCGAGACCGACCTCCTTGGGCTCCATGCCGAGTTCGCCGAGCACGTTGGCGAGGTCGGCGGAGACCTCCTCGCCCTCCTCGGCGACGACGCTGTCGTCGGTGACGTGGATGGAGCCGTCCTGGATGCGCGCGGCGGCACCGACCTGCTGGAGTTCGCCGACGAACGGACCCGGGTCGACACCGGTGTCGCCCTCGGGGATGACGATGTCGTTCGGGGCGACCTCGCCGGCCGAAATCGGGGCCGGGCTCTTCGAGGCCTCCAGTTCCTTGAACAGTCCGAACGGGTTGTCGTTCGTGCCGATGAGGCCGACCTGACCCTCGATGTAGTCGGTCAGCTCCTCGAAGCCGGCGTCGACCGCTTCCAGCGCGCGGTGCAGCAGCGTGTTCCGGCTGACGCGGAGTTCCGCGTTCCCGTGCAGGTTGCGCCGCATCGTCTGGAGCTGCCGGCTCGGGATGCCGGCGATGCTGACGACGCCGACGCTCTCGTACTCGTCGATGAAGTCGGTCAGCTCGCCGACCTCTTCCTCTTTCCACTCGGGGAGGTTCTCGGTCTTGCGCTCTGCTTCTGCGGACATATCAGGCCACCTCCACCGACGGACCCATCGTCGTCTTCACGTACACCGAGTCGACGTTGAGCGGGCCCTTCTCCAGGTCCGTGTGAAGCCGCCGGAGGATGACGTCGATGTTGCTGGCGATGTCGTCGGCCGTCATGTCCTCCGCGCCGACGCGCGTGTGGAACGTCCGACGGTCGCCACTCCGGAGCTGGACCGTGTTCTTCATCCGGTTGACGACTTCGACGACGTCGTCGTCCGGCTGGAGCGGTTCGGGCATCTTCCCGCGCGGACCGAGGACGGTACCGAGATACCGACCGATGTCTTGCATCATCGACGCTTCGGCGATGAAGAAGTCGGTTTCGCCGGCGAGGTCCTTGGCCGCGTCGTCGTCGTCGCCCAGGTCCTCCAGGTCGTCGCCGTCGAGGACCTCGTCCGCGACGTCCTCTGCGCGCAGGGCGGTTTCGCCCTCCGCGAACACGACGATCTTGGTGTCCTGGCCGGTGCCAGACGGGAGTACGATACTTTCGTCGACCCGGTTCGACGGGTCGTTCAAATCAAGGTCGCGCAGATTTATCGCGAGGTCCACCGTCTCACGGAAGTTCCGCTCCGGTGAGTCCTCGAGTGCGCGAGAGACTGCTTCCTCTATCTCATTATCTGCCATCGTTCACCTCCGTAGTACGCAGGAATGCTCCTACGGGTCAGTGAAACAGGCGATGCCTGTCTCACCGGAGATTGTCCGATGTCGAACTTAAACCCGTCGAACTGGAACCAGTCGACGACCCGCGACGGCGCGACGACCTCGGTCCCGGGCGCGGGCCGTCAGCGATTTTCGGCTCGCCGCCCGAAGGTCGGCCATGACCGTCCTCGCAGGAACGCTCGCGGTCGCGCTCGCCGGCATTCACGTCTTCGCCGGTCGCCTCCGGGGGCTGAGCGGCGTCCCCCGTAGCGTCTGGCTCTCGATGGCCGGCGGCGCGTCGGTCGCCTACGTCTTCGTCCACGTCCTCCCCGAACTCCACCACCGCGGCGCGGTGATCCAGCGGGTCGGGAACCGGGTCTTCGGGTTCCTGGAACACCACGTCTACCTCGTCGCCCTCCTCGGGTTCACGTTCTTCTACGGCGTCGAGCAGTTCGCGCGCCAGTCCCAGGAGTCGGACGAGCACAGCGAAGTCGGCGGTGGGAGGACGCAGACGAGCACGGGCGTCTTCTGGATTCACATCGGCTCCTTTACGGCGTACAACGCGCTCATCGGCTACCTCCTGGTTCACCGCGAACGGCCGGGCGTCGAGAGCCTCCTCCTGTTCGCCACGGCCATGGCGCTGCACTTCGTCGTCAACGACTTCGGCCTCCGGGAACACCACCACGAGGCCTACGACCGCCTCGGTCGCTGGATGCTCGCCGTCGGCGTCGTCGCCGGCTGGGCGCTCGGGACCGCGACGGCGGTGGGGGAACTCGCCGTGAACACCCTGTTCGCGTTCCTCGCCGGCTCCGTCGTCCTCAACGTCATCAAGGAGGAACTCCCTGAGGACCGCGACAGCCGGGTCTGGTCGTTCGCGCTCGGTGCCGGCGCGTACACCGCCGTGCTGCTCGCCGGCTAGCTCGCGGACACGGCCCTGCCCGCCGACCGCGGCGGCGCTCACTCCACCGCGTCGAGCAGGTCGGCGAGCGCCCGACGGGCTATCTGCTCCTTTATCTCGATACGGCTGCCGTCGAACTCGTAGCGCTCGACGTCGGCCCAGGAGTCGCCGCCGCCCCACTCGCCGGCGTGTGCGACGCCGACGAACACGGTGCCGACCGGTTTCTCCTCGGTGCCGCCCGTCGGTCCCGCGATGCCCGTCGTCGCGACGCCCCACCGCGTTCCGGCGACGTCGCGGACCCCGCGGGCCATCCGGCGCGCGACCGGTTCGCTGACCGCGCCGTGGTCGTCCAGCACCTCACGAGAGACGCCGACGTGCTCCATCTTCGCCTCGTAGGAGTAGGTGACGAACGAGCGGTCGAAGTAGTCGCTCGACCCCGGAACGTCGGTCAGCAGCGAACCGACCAGACCGCCCGTGCAGGACTCGGCGGTGGCGAGCGTGGCGTCGGCCTCTCTGAGCGCGTCGCCCAGTCGCTCCTCTACCGGCGGGTCTTCGGCGAACGTGCGCATACGGAGGGCACGCGGGCGTCGAGCAAGAAGGTAGGGGTCCTCGCGCACCGAAACCTGTTTTCGAGGCCGTTCCCTACTCCGGCGCATGCACGTCGTCGTCAACGCCGCGACGAGCGCGGACGGGAAACTCTCGACGCGGCGACGCGAACAGGTCGCCATCAGCGGCCCGGAGGACTTCGCGCGCGTGGACGACCTCAGGGGCGAGAGCGACGCCATCGCGGTCGGCGTCGGGACGGTGCTCGCCGACGACCCGTCGCTCACCGCGGACGGGGGAGAGAACCCGCTCCGGGTCGTCGCGGACTCGCGGGCGCGGACGCCGCCCGACGCGGCGGTGCTCGACGACCGCGCGCCGACCGTCGTCTTCGTCGCCGAGCGAGCGCCCGACGAGCGCGCGGCCGCCCTCGAATCGGCCGGGACCGACGTCGTAGTCGCGGGCGACGAACGCGTCGCGCTCGACGAGGCGTTCGCGGCGCTCGAAGCCCGGGGGACGGAGCAGGTGATGGTCGAGGGCGGCGGCGAACTCATCTTCTCGCTGTTCGAGGCCGGACTCGTGGACGAACTCCGACTGTTCGTCGGATCCGTCGTCGTCGGCGGGCGGGACGCGCCGACGCTGGCCGACGGCGACGGGTTCGTCGAGCGCGAGTCGTTCCCCGACCTGTCGCTCGAGAGCGTCGAACGGCTCGACGACGGGGTGTTGCTCCGGTACGCGGTCGGCTGACCCGCGGCCCGAGCCGTCGAGAGTCGGAGACGGGAGCGACCCGACGGCGGGACGACGATACCTGACCGTTTAGTCAGTCGACTCCGTAGTGGCAGGGGTGAGCTCCACTGACCCGCAGGGACTGCAGGCGTTTCCCGACGAGCTAACGACCCGCGAAGAGTGGCTCGAACCGTTCGACTGGTACCGGGAGATGCGCGACGAAGCGCCGGTGCGGTACGACCCCGGCCGTCGGTCGTGGGACGTGTTCCGGTACGACGACGTCAAGACCATCCTCGACGACGACGAGACGTTCTCGGCGAACCCGCGGAAGGCCGACGACTTCGAGGAACCCGAGGGGATGGGACAGGGTCTCATCTTCGACACGATGCTGTTCCAGGACCCGCCCCGGCACGACGAACTCCGCGACGTCGTCGACGACGCGTTCCAGCCGCGCGCCCTCGCCGACCTCGAACCGGAGATTCGGGGACTGGCGACCGACCTCCTCGACGACGCCGTCGCCGGCGATGCCGACCGGATGGACGTCGTCGACGAGTTCGCGTACCCGCTTCCCGTCATCGTCATCGCACAGTTACTCGGCGTCCCCGCGGACGAGCGCGACCGGTTCAGGGAGTGGTCCGACACGCTCGTCGAGGCTTCGAGCGCCGACGAGGGCGCTCGGGAGTTCGTGGAGCGCCAGCAGGAGACCCAGCAGGAGATGGCGACGTACTTCCTGGAGATGATAGCGGACCGCCGCGAGAACCCGCAGGACGACCTCATGTCCCGCATCGTCACCGCGGAACTGGACGACGGCAGTCGCCTCTCCCAGGAGGAGGTGCTCGGGATGTGCATCCTGCTGCTCATCGCGGGCAACATCACGACGACGAACCTCGTCACGAACGCCGTCCGCTGTTTCGCCGACGCCGACTGCTTCGACTCACTCCGGGGCGACGAGCGCGCGCTCACGACGGCCATCGAGGAGGTCCTGCGCTACCGCTCGCCCGTCCAGGCGATGACGCGCATCGCCACCGAGGACGTGACGCTGCGGGGCGAGACCATCGAGGCCGGCGACCGCATCGTCGTCTGGATGGGGTCGGCGAACCGCGACGAACGACGGTTCGACGAGCCGGACACCTTCCGCCCGGACCGCTCACCCAATCAGCATCTCGGGTTCGGCCACGGCACCCACTACTGTCTCGGCGCGCCGCTGGCCCGCCTCGAAGCGAAGGTCGCCCTCTCGGAACTGCTCGACCGTCTCGGCGGCATCGAACTCGCCGACGCGGACCTGGAGCCGACGCGGAGTTCGTTCATCTACGGCGTCGAGTCGCTGCCGATAACGTTCGACGCCGGCGAGTGAGCCGACTCGCTTCGCGGGCGACGAGTTCGCGGAGAAGACCGGGACAGCAGTCCACGACCGCACACTGGACGCCAGTCGGCGTCGGCGACCCGGTGAGCGTCGAGAACTGCTGGGGTGCGAGGGCCAGCGCTATCGCGGCGATGGACTGGGACCAGTGCTGGAAGACGACGTGGAGAAACACCCCGGAGAGGGTGCCGATCAGCGGGAACCGCTGACGGATCGCCGCGAGACTTCCCGTCTTCCCACCCGACGAGGAGATGGAATCGCAGTCGACGCTCTCGGAATCCAGGGTCTCCCTGACCGGCCCGTGCGAACCGTCGTACTGCGCTAGAGGTCTCTCGCTGCGCGTTCGCCCTCGTGAATCGCCTCCTTGATCGTACGGGGTGCCATCGCATCGCCGACGACCGCCACCTCGGGGACGGCGTCGCGAAGCGGTTCCTCGAGGGGGTTCACCGCGCGGTGGAAGCCGGCCAGGACGATGCTGTCGACGTTCTCCAGTCCGACCGCCCGCCCGCGTCGTTCGAGGACCACCTCGGGCCAGCGCACCTCGTCGACCGTGGCGAACGTGTGAATCTCCACCGGGTTCCCCGTCGAGAACAGGTCGCGGTGGAGTTTCGCCTTCGTCGGCCCCGTGAGATCGCCGCCGGGGTCGCCGCCGGGTTGTGCGAAGTGAACGCTTCGTCCCTCCTCGGCGAGATACTTCGCGGTACCGATGCCCTTCCAGTGGTGCTCCCCGTCGTCGACGACTAGGACGCGTTCGCCCGGGTCCCTGTATCTGGCACCCTCGACCTCGTCGGCGAGCACTTCGACGCTCGCGAGGACCGTGGCGTCCTCCCACCCCGGGACGTCCTCCTCGCGGACGCCGAGGCCGTGGTACCCTCGGGGGAACGTCGGCTGTGCCGACCCCGTGGCGAGGACGACGGCGTCCGGAGACGCGTCCTCGACGTATCCCGGCGTCACCTCGACGCCCGTGCGGACGGTCACGTCCTCCCGGTCGAGGGCCTCGCGAAGCCAGAGAATCGGCTTCTCGAACTCGTCTTTCTTCGGGACCTCGGTCGCGAATCGGACCTGTCCGCCGAGGCGGTCGTCCCGCTCGCAGAGCGTGACGTCGTGGCCCGCACGCGAGGCGACTTCGGCGGCCTTCATGCCGGCCGGCCCTCCACCGACGACCAGAACGTCCTTCCCGTCGTCGGCGACGTCGAGCGTTCCAGCGCCCAGTTCGTCCTCGAACCCGGTCGCGGGGTTGAGGACGCACCGACAGGCCGCGCCGTCGTAGATGCGGGAGATACAGCCCTGATTGCAGCCCATACACTCGATGAGTTCGTCGAGACGACCCTCCTTCGCCTTCCGTGCGACGTGGGGGTCGGCGATGTGTCCGCGGGTCATCGAGACGAGGTCGGCGGCGTCCTCGCGGAGCACGCGGTCGGCGGTCCTCGGGTCGGTGATCCGCCCCGTCGTCGCGACGGTGACGTCCGGGTTCTCCTCCCTCACGGCGTTCCGGATGCGCCCGGCCATCGGCGCCAGCAGCGCGCGTTCGCGCTGCATGTCGGGGACGATGTAGTCCTGTTTCTCGTAGGTCCCCGCCTTGACGACGAGGTAGTCGACCTGGCCGGTGGCCGCGAGGCGGCGAGCGACCTCCTCGTACTCCTCGACGCCCATGCCGTGGGGTGCGTCGTCGGTGGCGTTGACCTGCAACCCGACGACGAACTCCTCGCCGACGGCGTCGCGGACCGCGTCGAGCGTCTCGTAGACGATTCGCAGGCGGTTCTCCAGCGACCCGCCGTACTCGTCGGAGCGCTCGTTGGCGTACGGCGACAGGAACTGCGAGAGGAGGTAGCCGCCGTAGCCGGAGTGGATTTCGACGCCGTCGAAGCCGCCGCGCTGGACGATGGCGGCCGTGTTCGCGTACGCCTCGACGATTTCGCCGATCTCGTCGCTGGTCATCTGCCTGGGCATCTCGCGGTTCACGGGCCCCGGGACGTCGCTCGAAGAGAGCACCGGCCGCTCCGAGACGAGACTCGTGATCTGCCGGCCGTAGTGGAGGTTCTGGCAGACGATCTTCGCACCCGTCTCGTGGACCGCGTCGGTGAGTCGCCGGAGGCCGGGCACGACGTCGTCGTCCCAGCCGTGGATGGCGCTCCCGGAGACGGTCGACGGGTGGTTCGCGAGGTAGGCCATCACGATGAGACCGATGCCGCCCTCGCCACGTTCGACGTAGTAGTCGATCAGCGTGTCCGTGATCGCTGCGCCCCGGGCGTAGTTCGTCGTGTGCCCGGTCATCATCAGGCGATTGCGGAGGTCGAGTTCGCCGACACTCGTCGGCTCGAACAGCTTCCGGAACTCGTAGTCGTTCGGGTCGTCGTCCTGGAGAATCGCGAAGTCCGTGTCGTCTTGCATTGGCTGAAACGATGGTAGTGGTGCGTCGGTTACTCGTCGATACGGTCCGCCCAGTCGTCGGCGAGGTCGGAGTCGTTCGCCTCGGTACCGCCGTCGGCCGCGACCGTCCCCGGGAGGCGACCGCCCTTCAGTCGCCCCGTGTCGAGGGCCGCGCGAACCGACGGCGCGAGGTCGTCGTACTCGGCCGACGAGGTGACCCACGAGACGGCGACGAACACGACGAGTCCGACGACCTGGGCGACCTGGCCGCCGAAGAAGCCCATCGGAAGCGAGACGTCGAAGTACTGGCCCCCGTAGGCGAGCGCGAGCGTCAGCAGAAGGCCGACGCTACCACCCCAGAGGATACCCTCAGTGGTGGCCCCCTTCCAGTTGTACGCGATGGCGACGCCGGGGAAGATGACCGTCGCGAAGATGGCCCACCCCGCTGCGCCGAGGACGAAGATGAGGCCCGGGAAGGTGGCGGCGATGACGCCCGCGACTACCAGTATGGCTGCGGTCGCCAGACGACCGTACAACACTTCCTGCTCGTCGGTCATCTCCGCCTCGCGGTACTCCTTCAGGTAGTCGTGGGTAATCGCCGAGGCGCCGACGTTGAGGAAGGCGTTGCTCGACGACATGATGGCGGAGACGATGCCAGTCAGCACGAACGCCGTGACTACGTCGGGGGCGAAGTTGATGAGCGCGACCGGCAACACCGCGTCGGGGCTCTGGAGGCTGGCGACGTCGCCGCGGGCCACGGCCGCTTTGACGTACGGACCGGCCCACCAGTACAGCGTCGTCATCAGGTACGCCGCCCCCGTGATGAACGCTCCCCACTTCAGCAGGGAGACGCGTTTGATCATGTAGAACTTCGTGATGGCGTGGGGCTGTCCCGCGTGCGTGAGGTTGATGATGAGGATGGAGAGCAACACGCCGATGGGGATGCCCGCCTCGCCGAGTAGCGTGAAGTTGAAGAAAGACGGGAACTCCGACTGGACGGTGGTGACCATCTGCCCGACGCCGCCCGGACTCGACGTGACGATGAAGAAGAACGTCAGCACGCCCGACAGCGCCATGATGGCGCCCTGGATGGCGTCGGACCAGATGGCCGCGAGGATGCCGCCGACCACGGTGTAGACGCCGACGACGGCGAGTCCGATCACCAGCCCCGTGAGGAACCCGACGGGGAAGATGACGGACATGATGATTCCCAGTGCGGCGTACTGCGCGGCGAGATAGCCCATCGACCCGAGGAACACCGCCGTCGCACCGAGCAGGCGGACCCGCTCGTCCTCGAAGCGGTGGTACATCGCGTCCGGGACCGTGATGGCGTCGATGGTCGTTCCCAGCACGCGCATCTTCCGACCGAGAAGCCAGTAGGAGATGACGAACGACATGATGATGACCGTCGTCGCGAACATCATGAACTCCATACCGAACGCGTAGACGGTTCCCGCCAGGCCCACGATTCCCCATCCGCTCTGGGTCGAGGCGAAGATGGAGAGCGCGACCACGAAGATGCCCGCGCTCCGCCCTGCGACGTAGTAGTCCTCCTCCGACTGCACGTATCGGCTCGCAACGAAGCCGATTCCGAGCATGAGGGCCGAAAAGAGGACGAAAAAGACCATCGCCATCGTCGAACTGTACTGTATGCCGAGGTCCTGTCCCCAGGACTGGAGGATGAACCAGTTCATCGGTCAGTCCTCCGTGGTGGCCCCTGGTTCGATGCGTTGCTCACGCCGGTCCTCTCCTTCGATGCCCTCGAAGGGTTCCATGTTTGCCGCGAGGTAGAGCGACGTGACGAGGAACAACAGAACGCCGAACAGGAAGAACTCGATCACCGGACTGGGGAATCCCAGCAGCCACAACGGAGTACCCACCACGTCATTCACCCCCCGTCGACGGTTTCCTGACGCAGTTCCGCGCTTGTACCATCCGCGCCGGTTCGGTAAGTGATTGCATGACGCACTAACGTTAGAATGTTTATCATATAAATGTATGTGCTTTTCCACTTCGCCGGACAGCCCGGAAAAGCGGTCGGTACGGGCAACGACGCCGGTTTCGGGCTCGATCGACGAGCCGACGGATGCGGTGATGGCGAAAAACGCGGTACGGAGGCTCCGTCCAGATTCCAGAAATCGACAGGTGCTGCGGCTCCGCCGGAGGTAGGGGAACGGGTCCGAACGGACGTCGTCTTCGTGGAAATCAGTCGTCGAACCACAGCAGGGGCGTGTAGCTCCCCGCGATTTGGCCGGAAACGGGGAGCGACCCGGCGACTGCCCAGCCGTCCCGCCGTCGCATCAGCACCGTTCCGCGGTGGGTCGCCGCGACGACGGCTCCGTCGACGGCGGTCATCCCGGTGATCGTCTCGTCGGGGCGCGGATGCTCGACCTGCTCGACGGTCTCGCCGTCACGGCACACGAACAACGCCGGGTCGGCGTCGTCGTCCTCCCAGGTCGCCGTGTGAGCGAGTGCGCCGCCGGCGTAAATCTCGCCGTCGACCGGGAACACCGACCGGAAGTACCGCTGTTCGTGTCCCCTGTCGAGTCGCGTCCACGACCGTCCGGCGTCCGCCGTGCGGAACAGTCCGAATCCGGTCGCGGCGACGAACTCGTCCGGACCGACCACCCGGAGTTCGTGGACGTCGTCGTCGACCCCCTCGCGGCGCTCCGTCCACGTCTCTCCTTTATCGTCGCTGACGTGGACGCCGCCAACCTCTACGCCGGCGACGACCCGGTCGGGCGCGGCGGGATGTACGTGGAGGTCCCGGACCTGCGCGAGGTTCTCGTGGCGGGGTAACCGCCACTCGTCGCGCGACGGCAGCTCCTGAAACCCGCGGAGTTCCTGCCACTCCAACTCCTGAAGGGAGTCGTCCTCCCCGCTCGTCTGCGCGACGTAGACGTGCGCGGGGCGCGTCCCCGCGTACAGCCTGCCATCGGGGCTCGCGCCGACCGCGTACACCTTCTCCCGGGGAACGCCCAGTTTCGTCCACTCGGTTCCGTCGGGCGAGTGATATAGCCCCGTCTCCGTGGCCGCGAACGCCCCGTCGAACGCTTCGAACTTCCGAACTCGCGCGACGGAACCGGCGTCGAGAACGTTCCGTACGGTCGTCGCTCCCGACTCTTCGATATCGGTGATCTGATGTATCCCGTCGTCGCTTCCTGCGATGAGCATACGCGACTCGTTCGTCGAACTGGAGTGTAAGTGTTTCCTGAAGGACACTATTGTAGCGTAGTTGACGTGCTGCTCCTGCCCCGAGCGGTGACCGCTCTGTGCTCCGAGCGTCGACGAATCGGCGGTGAGCGAGACGGGTCGCCGAGCGCGCTGGGCGCTACGACGGCGCGGGGTCGGCGGTGGGTTCCCGGACCGGGTGCGTCACGTGCCAGAGGAGTCCGCCGAGGGTCGCGACGGCCACGCCGGTCGCCGAGAGGAACGTCACCGGACCGACGACCGCCGCGACTCGGCCGCCGAGGACGTTCGCGGTTCCGGACGCGAGCGTGAGCGCCATCGAGACGCCCGACAGCACCGTCGCACGACCCACGTCCTCCAGTCGGTCGTTGACGTACTCGTTGCGGACCGGGCGGGTGACTCGCTGGATGCCGCGTCTGAGGAACAGCGCGGGGACCAACAGCAGCGGGACGACGGCGAAGCTCGCGTACGCGACCCCGACGACGGGAACGAGCAACAGGAGCACCCCGCGAGTTCCGAGGCGGTCCTGCAGCGGTCCGGCCGCACTCGAAGCGACCGCCGAGACCAGTTTGAATCCGGCGTAGAGAACCCCGAGTCCGGTAATGGGGACGCCGACGGCCCGCATAGCGGGCTGTTCGAACACCCGCGTCACCGAGAAGGCGAGGTTGAAGAGCGCGGCGTAGACCACTATCCACCGAATCGATGGCCGTGAGAGCTTCGCGCGCAACACCCGGGCGGCCTCTCGGACGCCCATCCGCTCGCCGTCCTCGTCGGCGGCTCCTCTCGTCTTCGGAAGCGTCGACAGTAGCGGAAGGCCGAGCGCCGCCAGTACCGCATTCGCCAGGAACGGAATGGCGGGGTCAACGGTGTACAGAAGGCCGGCGGAAAGCGCCGTTACCGCAGAAACGATCCGCAGGGCCGAGTCGGCGCGGCCGCTGATCCGGGCGTGCTCGTCCGCGGCGTCCCGCTCGGCGAGCAGTTCGTACAGCCACGCGTCGGCCGTCCCCGTTCGGAAGGTCCATCCGACCGCCCACACCGCGTAGACGGCGGTGAACGCCGGCGTCGAGTCGGCGACGGTGAACCCGAGCATCACCGCGACGACGATGCCGTTACCGAGCGCAAGTGCGGTGCGGCGGCCGAGTCGGTCGGCAAGGTAGCCGGTCGGAAGCTCCGAGACGACCATCGAGAACAGGAAGGCTCCCTGCACTAAGCCGATGTCGGCGAGGCCGAGCCCCTGCGCCTCCATGTAGATCACGGAGACCGGGATGTAAAAGCCGGGGGAGAGCGTGCCGCGGTAGAGGTAGTAGCGGCGGACCAGCGAGACCATACCGGCGTTACCTGCGAGGGACACAAAGCCGTTCCCGAAAGAACGTTTTTGTAGGAATTTTTATCGTATGGGCTAGGACGTACCAGGGGCACCCTGTTTCGACGCGTCGACTACGTCGAACTCGTCATCGACGGTCAGACTGATCGCGTCGTTTTCGGCGGTGAACGTGAATTGCGCCTCGAACGGTTCGGTGCCGAGAACGGTCTCCTCGTAGTCCATCATCACCGACGAGTACCGGTCGTGCGCTGGAGTCACGAGATTGATTCCGTGATCGGTCAGGAAGGCCTGCAGTTTCGTATCGTCGAGAAGGGACAGACCGAACGGGACGCGCTGGTCGAAAGTGCAGTTAGGACAACTGGCGGAGTGCAGGACCGCGTACCGGTTCTCGCACTCGTCGCAACCGTCGTTGGCGTACTGGTGGTCTTCGCAGACGTCTATCCACTCGTCGAGCGTTGCCGAACACCGAGGGCACATACCGCCAGCAGCCATCAGACGGTCGGAGAGGCTCCACGTCTGTGCGGCCTCGTGTACTTCGGTCGGAGTGCGGTCCGTTATCCCTGCAGGCGGCAGATCCAAGTTACCGAGAAAGCCGTACTCGTCCGGTATCTCTTCCACCTGGTCCCGAACGTTGCTGTTTCCGTACGTTCCGGCACACTCCGGACAGTAGGTAGCGGCCCGTTCCTGACGGTAGGTCATCTCGATCCGAGCGCCGCAGTACTGGCAGGTCCGGTCGATCCGTGTCAGTTCCAGAACGGGGTCGTCGGTCACCGCCCCCGAGAGGATAGCCTCGGCCACGCGCTTTCCCGCCGGACGGAACCCGTAGCCGTCGTCGGTCCGCTCTACGAAGTGACCGACCAGTTTGTCAAGGTGGTAGTTGAACTGCGCCGAATCGATGGTTCCGACGCGGTCACGGAGTTCCGAGAATGCCAGTGGTCTGTTGGCCCTGTCGGCCGCTGCAAGCGTTTCTAGAATCCGAACGCGGGTTTCGTGTCCGATCGCCGTGAACGCGTCGTCGGGCGAAAGGAACGTATCGTCCCCATCGCTCGCCTCGTTTCCCATGCGAATCCCTGCAAGCGACGGACACATAATTCGTCTCGATTCGGGAACGATGGTGCCGTGCAATACTACCAACCCCACCTGACGACTTCACTGGGAATGTAGCCACGGTTCATCCCCGACCAGTGTCGTGGTCCTCGTAGTGGCCGAAAACGTCCGTGACATCGGGCGTGGCGCCGGACGCCGAGTAGACTGTGAGGATATCCCCGGCTTCGATCCGCGCTTCACCTTTCGGAGTGATCGGCGGTTCGTTCCCGGGTTTTTCAATGGCGACGATGAGCACGTCCTCAGCGAGGAGCCCTTCGTCGTCCGCTTCCTGGAGGGTCTTGCCCGCGATGGGCGCCTCCTCGGCAATGGCGATTTCGAAGACCTCCGCGTGGCCACCAAGCTGCATGAAGTCGATGATTGCCGGACGCTTGACCGCACGGTAGAGATATTCGGCGATGAGCTGCTGGGGATTTTCCATCGTCTGGACACCGATCTGGCGAAAGACGCCCATGTGGTCCGGATTGTGGACGACGGAGACGACAGTGGGAATATCGAGTTCGTTCGCGAGCAGGCAGATCATGATGTTGGTCGCGTCCTGATCGGTCGTGCTGATGAGCGCGTCGGCGTCCTCCGCACCAGCGTCTATGAGCGTGTCCTTGGACGTGGCGTCGTCGTTGAGGACGAGACAGTCGTACTCGCTCGCGGCGCGATCGGCCCGTTCCCGGTCGTATTCGATTACGACGACCTCGTTGCCCTGTCGCGTCGCCATCTCGATGAGCGGCGTCCCGATCTCGCCGGCACCGACGATAATGATGTACACGTGGAAACAGTCCGTCGCCAACGTCTTGTAAGGGTACGCTCACCGCGGGGGCGTGCTCGTCTCCCCCTCATGCGCTGTAACCTGGCCCGTCAACGAATGCCCTTGTAGAGCACGTATCCGGCGAACGAGAGGATGTACAGTCCTGTGACGGTCTTCGTGAGGATATTCCGCCCGAGGATGACGAACGCGAGGATGACGACCGGGCCGAGAAGCAGGATACTATCGAGCACGCGGTCGCGCGCACCGAATCGAAACACCGCGCCGACGAACGGGACGTTTTCCGGATTCATCGTTATCGGTAAAGGTCGAAGGTGTCGAACAGGCCCCGCAACAGGACCAGCACCGGGATTATTTCGAGCCGCCCTATCCACATATTGAACAGGAACATCACCTTCGGTGCGACGGGCATATCGGGGCCGGTGATGCCCGACGAGAGTCCGACGTTGCCCTGGGCGGAGGCGACCTCGAAGATCGCGTTCTCCAGAGTAAAGGACGGATCGATCGTCAACAGCAGGACCGCCAGCCCGATTCCCAGGAACAGCACCCAGAGGAACGCGATAATCGAGGCCTCCTCGAACTCGCGACTGAGTTCGGTCTCGGAGAGACGACGTCCGTTGAGGTTGAGGTAGCGCACCGCCGACTCGGGATAGAAGACGCCTCGAATGCGGAAGGCGGTCCCTCGGATCAGGGTGATGGCGCGAATGAGTTTGATACCGCCCACCGTCGATCCGGCGGCTGCCCCGACGAACATCGCCAGCGACATCGTCAGCTGAGCCTGTGGCGACCAGTCGCCGATGCCGGTCGTCCCGAAGCCGGTGCAGGAGGCTGCCGAGACGAACTGGAACAACCCGTATCGAATCGTCTGGAACAGCGTCGCTGCGGTCCCCGTCAGCACGACTCCGTCGATCACGGTGACCCGCGAGGTCTCGAAGGTGCCGTTCAGTAACAGGATCGTGACCAGGGCGACCGACCCCAGCGCGAAGTAGCCCCAGAGCCATCGCGTCTGGACGTCCGTGTACAGGTTCCGTAGGTCGCCCTGAAATATCAGGTAGTGGACCGGGAAGGCGATGCTCCCCAGGACCATGACGGGAATCATCGCGAAGTCGATGAGAGGGCTGTCGTACGTACCGATACTACCGTCGGTGACGCTGAACCCACCGGTGGCGAGGCCCGTCATCCCGTGGTTGATAGCGCCCCAGGGCGGCATCCCGGCCAGCCACAGGAGGCTAATCGAGAGGAACGTGAAGAGGATGAATATCCACCAGATCGTTCGGACGGTCGAGACGATGCTCGGATGGATTTTCTCGGACCGGGCTTCGCTCTCGTACAGCGTCAGCGACCCCGACCCGGGTCGGGCGAGGATAGCCGTCGTGAGGACGATGACCCCGACACCACCGACCCACTCGATGAACGTCCGCCACCACTGGAGAGTGTGCGGAAGCACCGACTCGTCGTCGGTCATCGTCAGCCCCGTCCCCGTGAATCCCGACATCGACTCGAAGAAGCTGTTCAGTGGATTCTGAAACGCGGCGAGGGTCGGAGTGGCAACGCTCGCGGGCACGGTCAGTAGCCCGCCGTACGGGTCTACCGCGACCGTCCACGCGATCAAATAGAACGGAAGGCTCCCGAACACCCCGACGAGGAACCAGCCGGACGCGGCGATCATCATGCCGTGGAGCTTCCCGATGTCCTCCGGGGAGGGGTACCGCGTCGTGAGGACGTGTCCGAGTCCGAGCGGCACCATCCCCGAGATGACCAGAGCCGGAATCGCGTAGTACTCACCCCAGACGACGGCGACTATAATGGAGAGAAATATCATTCCGGAGAGGGCCTCGAGAATCCGACCGAGATCGCGCGCCAGCGGCTTCAGTCGTCGCCCCATAGTGTGCGGCTACCGTCCTGGGGATATATAATCTGCTGATTCGTTATCCGGAATGCTGAATCCAATTCTTCAATGCTGGTCGGGGAGATGGCTGTGGCTTCGCCTCTACTAAGATATCCACAAGATACCGCCCATTCCTCCACCTCACTTGCTGGTTGCAGACGAATGAACTAAGACATCGGCCTCCCACCAAGTCCGTATGTGCAGTGCGCTATCAGCGTGCAGTCGCACCCCCCTATACGTATAAACAGATAGTTCGCTATGTCTTCCACACTATTCCAACGGATCATCGTTCCGGTCGCGAACAAAGACGATGCGGAAGCAACCACAGCAGCACTCACTCCGTATGTAGACGCGACTACCAGCACGGTCATCGCAGTCCACGTCATCGAGAAAGCGGGCGGGGCTCCGGATAAGGCGTCGGTCGAACAGCGCGAGCTCTTCGCCGATAAAGCGTTCGAAAGAGTCGCTGACGGGTTGGAGGACGTCGAGTTACAAACGGAGTATCTGTACGGTACGGACGTTGCAGCGACGATCATCGATGCTGCACACGACCTGGATGCGAGTGCGATCGTCTTCACGCCGCGTGGTAGTAGCCAGTGGCTCAAGCTTCTTACCGGCGACGTGACCGCAGGACTCGTGAACGAAAGCGATGTCCCGATTGTCGTGCTTCCGGACCAGCAAGACGGTGAGAACACACGATGAGCGAATCGGAACAGGAGCTGGCGCGGGACCTCGGCTTCCTCGAGGCCTACACGATCGGTCTCGGAACGATGATCGGGGCAGGAATCTTCGTCCTTCCGAGCATCGCTGCCAATCAAGCTGGTCCCGCGAGCATGATCTCATTCCTCGGGGGTGGAATGGTGTCGCTGCTGGCTGCTCTCTCGTTGTCGGAGTTAGCGACCGGGATGCCGAAGGCCGGCGGCAGTTACTATTACGTGAACCGGGCGCTCGGGCCGTTTTTCGGGAGTATCGTCGGGTGGGGCATGTGGGCCGGCCTGACGTTCGCGAGCGCGTTCTACATGATCGGGTTCGGGCAGTATCTTCTCCCAGGTCTCGGACAGTATCTGACCTTCCTCTCTGGATGGGGTGATATTGGAATCACCGTCGCGGCGCTTGTGATGGCAGCTCTTCTAACGGCTGTGAACTACTACGGTGTCAAGGAGACTGGCGCACTTCAGAACGTCATCGTCCTCTCGCTCCTCGGCCTTATCGTCGGATTCCTCGGACTTGGCATCGTCGATGGGCCGACGATTCAAGCGTTCAATCCCTACGGGTGGCCTGCAGTTGCGGCCACGATTGGTACCGTCTACGTGTCGTTCATCGGGTTCGAGGTGATTGCCACCAGTGCTGAAGAAATCAAAAATCCGAGTCGGAACCTTCCATTGGCGATGATTGCGGCTGTCGTGACGCCGACGTTGATGTACGTCGGTGTAATGTACGTCTCGACCGGGACGCTCTCGATTACTGCCCTCGCGAACTCCCAAATTCCGGTCGCTGACGTCGCTGCCGAGTTCATGGGGACGATTGGTTCGCTGCTCATGATCGTCGGGGCCGTCTTAGCGACGGTTTCGAGCGCGAATGCGAGTATTCTCTCGGCGGCGCGCGTCAATTTCGCGATGGGCCGCGATCGAATCCTCGTCAACTGGCTCAACGAGGTTCACGACCACTTCCGGACGCCGTATCGAGCGATTTCGGCGACGGGAATCATCACGCTCGTTTTGATCGGCATCGGTGTTGGCGTCGGAACGCTTGCCGAGGTGGCGAGTTTCATGTATTTGGTCACCTATGCGCTCGTGCACGTCGCCGTTATCGTATTGCGCCGTGCTGACCCGGAGGCATACGAACCGTCGTTCCGGATTCCAAGCATCCTTTATCCCGCTGCTCCGCTTCTAGGCTTTCTGGCCTGTCTAGCCATCTTACTCCAGATGAATCTCATTGTGCAGGCGATTGGCACCGTCATCATCGCATTTGGAATCATCTGGTACTTTGTCTACGCCCGTGACCGCGCCCTAAGTGAGAGTCTCGTCGGTGAAGCGATTGCGCCGGAACCCACGGCGATCACCAACGGTCGGGGCCAATACCGCGTCGTGGTCCCTGTCGCGAACCCGGAGACGGAACGGGATCTCCTCCGGATGGCTGCTGCCAGCGCTCACGCGCACGAAAACGAGCAAGCTGAGGTCATCGCAGTGAACGTGATCGAGGTGCCGCAACAGACGTCGCTATCCCAGGACCTCACCTTCGAGGAGGAACGCGTCGAAGGTCAGCAACAACTTCTAGCATCGGCTCGCGACATCGCAGACGATCTGGATATCGGGTTGCGAACGCGGTCGATCGTCGGTCGGAACGCCGGGTCGGTCATCTTGGACGTAATCGAGGAGGAGAACGCCGACCACGTGCTCCTTGGCTGGCAAGGGACTCGCAGCCGCCGAGAGCACGTTCTCGGGTCAACCATCGACCCGGTCATCGGAAGAGCACCGTGTGACGCGACGCTCGTCAAACTCGGACCCGAAGGCGGACGAGGCGAAGGTGACATCATGGCCCTCGCCGGAGAAGGACCTCACGCGCCCGTCGCTGCTCGGCGTGCCGCGGAATTCGTCGCTACGACGGACGGGGAGGATACGCTCACACTCTTCCACGTGCAAGAACCAGACGCCGAGGACGACGACGGTCTCTCCCCACAAGAGCGTGGTGAGGCAGTGATTGCGGACTTGGCCGAACGTGCCGGGATCGAGTACATGGACTACGATGCTCGCGTCGAGGTTGCCGAAGATGTCGAACAAGCGATTCTCGACGCCGCGTCGGAGTACGACACGATCTGCGTCGGGGCGACGCGGTCGGGAACGGTGTCACAGGCCGTCTTCGGCTCGCTTCCGGAGACGGTCGGTGAGAAGACCGACCGGACCGTCGTGATGGCGCGTGGGCCCGAGGAATCGCCGATGTCGGTTCGCGAAGCCATCGTCCGGCGGCTCGAAGTGTAGTCGTTTCTCTCTGGCGTCAACTGCCTCTCCCTTCAGAATGCGAGTTTCTCGACGAGACCACGTACGAGACTTCGGCTTTTCAGTTCACGAGGATGAGCCAGTAGAACAGTCGCGTCTATTCGGTCGCTAAGTTCGACTGCTGGATCGCCGAAGGCGAGCTCGTGGATGCGTGAATGTGCCACCGTCCCGATGACGGCAACGTCCGTGTCACCGGTAGCTGCAACCAGGCCGTCGATGACGTGAGACGTACGGACGACCTCGCTCTCCGTTGGTGCAGTGCAGAGCTTTTCGAGCTCGGCGTGGTACGTCGTCGTTGCCGTAACCTGTTCTTCGGGTGCCTCCTCTTTGACTGCCGTGAGGAACCGAATCCGAGCATCGTGCTGGACGGCGATGGCATCAGCGAGGAGCACCTTGAGTGGACGATACGGTCCCCGTCGAGTTATCACCGTGATATTGTCGATCGAGTTCAGTCCCCGATGGCGGAGGAATATCGTGTCACAGGGAGCACCGTTCATGAACCAGTCGACGTCACTTCCGAGGAGTTCTGCATGAAGTCGGTCGGGCTCCCATTCACCCAACAGAAAGTCGGCATCGACGCTGTCCGCGTAGTTGACGACCGCTCGCTTCAGGTCGTGTGAGACGATTTCTCGGGGAAGAATCTCCGCAGGGAGCTCCGCTGCTATCTCCTCCGTTTGTGCTTCGAACGTCCGATCCGATGCATCCATGTCGGTGGCCGACGAGAGCGACAGTTGCTCCGGGACTTCCTCGAATCGGACGGCATGAACGCGTCCTCCGTTCCGTGCCGCGACACTTGCGGCCACACCGAGTAGCATCTGCTCCCGATCGGGCGGCGTGTCTTCGTCCATCGCAACGACCACCGTCCCGCCCCCATCTGCGAAGGTTTGTTCTACCTGCTTGAGCGATTGCGCGTCAGCCGACCGGCGTAACGCATCGAAGGCTGCTCCCTCTCGCTTGGTCTTTTCGCGACCATACACTAGATACCAGACAATTCCGATGAGGATGATGCCGATTGCACCTCCGATCGCGACGATTCCCATCTGGGTCAGCAGCACCAACCCACCACCAATCCCGGCAATCTGGACCCACGGATATGCCGGCGACGTAAATTCCGGCGAGTACGACTCGAGCGAGCTTTCCCGGAAGGCGATTAGTGCGAGATTGACGAACGTGAAAATGAGGATCTTGAACGCGCTTGCGAGTTTTGCGAGTTCGACGACCGGCACGAAAGCGATGAGACCTAGCAGAAGCACCCCCGTTAGTCCGACCGAAACGATCGGCGTTTTGAACCGCTCGCTGACCTCGCTCAATCGTTCAGGGGCCAATGCGTCTCGACTCATAGCGAACGGGAAACGGGACGAAGAGAGCACTCCTGCGTTCGCCATGCTCGTCAGCGCGAAAACGGCGACGGTTGCGAGAGCGAGTTCGCCGAATCGACCCGCAAACTGGCCAGCGGCGTACGCCATGGGAGTGAGCATATCATCGGCCATCAGGCCGTCAGATGGTGAAACGCCGACGATAACGAACACCGTGAGCGTGTAGACGAGCATCATCGCGACGACGGAGAAGATCATCGCGAAGGGGATGTTTCGACCCGGATTCTCGACTTCCTCGGCGACGCTAGCGATTTTCGTGACCCCTGCGTAGGAGACGAACACGAACCCCGTCGCGGCGAGGATGCCGCCACTATCGTGTGTCGTGAATGGGTGGAATCGGCTGCTGTCGACGTAGGTGATTCCATCGAATACGAACGCGGCCAGGGCGAGCAGGACGAGACTGACGATTATCGCTTGTAACCGGCCACTCTGTTTCACGCCGACGATGTTCACGACGATGAGGAGGACGCCAAGACCGAGGCTAAGATACACCAAATAACCGCTTGGGATAGATACAAGAAGAACGACGTATGCTCCGAGTCCCACGAGCGCGAACGCACTCTTGAACACAAGGGAAAACCATGCCCCAATCCCTGCGATAGTTCCGAGTAGCGGACCCATCGCACGGTCGATGTAAAGATACGTTCCACCAGCCTCCGGCATGGCGGTAGCCATCTCTGCTTTCGAGAGCGCGGCAGGGAGGACAATGAGACCCGCGAGAAGGTATGCGAGGATGACGCTCGGACCGGTCTTTTTCGCCGCTAAACCTGGGAGGACGAAGATACCACTCCCGACCATCGCCCCGATACTGATCATGATCGTTGCGTACAACCCCAAATCTCGTTCGAGATCTTTTACCATGGTTTAGTGGTCGACGGTATCCGAGTTGGTTGGTCGGCCTGAGCAGGGTATCGTCCTCGCTTTAGTGGACAGGCGGTATCAAACTATAAGAGTGCAAAACGCGATGCCGATGTAGAATGGCTCACGCGGATTACTATCGACTGTAAATATCGGAGTTCATTTCCGGCTCTCGATTCGTTCTGCGCCTGTAAACATATCCATGACGTCCGGCGTGAATCCTTGCTTAGAGAACACGGTCAGGAGATCTCCGACTTGAACTTCGACGTCACCGCGTGGCGTAATAACGGATTGATCGCGCTCGATGGCAACGACAAGTACGTCGTCGCCTAGAATCCCCAACTCTCCTGCCGTTTGCAGTGTCTGGCCGGCAATCGGGCTTCCCTCCGTCACGGTGATTTCGAAGACTTCTGCCTCGTCACCGATGTGCATGAAGTCCTTGACCGATGGACGCTGAACGGCTCGGAAGAGATACTCGGCGATGAGATGTTGGGGGTTTTCGAGGACGTTAACGCCAATCTGTCGAAAGATTCGCATGTGCTCGGGGTTGTGGACGACCGAAACTAACGACGGAACTTCGAGTTCTTTGGCGAGCAACATCACCATGATGTTGACCGCATCCTGGTCGGTCGTGCTGATGATGGCGTCAGCCTCGTCCGCTCCGGCCTCTTCCAGGTTCTCCATCACCGTGGCGTCGGCATTGAGGACCAGGCAGTCGTAGTTGGAGGCTGCCTTCTCGGCGACGTCCGCGTCGTTCTCGATGACGACGACGTTGTTCCGTTGTTGAGTAGCCAGTTCGATCAGCGGTGTTCCGATACTTCCGGCGCCGACGATGATGACGTACATTCTGTTGGTAGCTTCTGTTAGCCGAGAGTATATAGGATTGTCTAATTAGATATTTAAGTAGTGGGCTCGAAGACTGACTATGAGCGGTAGTAGTTCAGGTTCCAATAATCCACAGGTGGCTGCCGGCGTTCCAGACTCACTCGCCGACGAGCTGGCGTCGCTCGACGACGACGCGTTACGAGCAGTCGTCGGTTATGCACGGGACCTCCTGAACGAGCGGCTATCGATGGCGACTCTCATCGAAGAAAACGGCGACGAGGAGATCGCCGACATCGACGAACAGGGGGGATACACGTTGGTGACGAAGAAGCAGTCCTGTGCGGACGGTTGCGAGCACTGCCCCCACGGACCGTACCTCTATCGGGTGCGGCTAGAGCCGTCGCCGACCGACGACGAGCCGACGCTTCACTGGTCGTTTCTCGGCCGTGTGGAATCGTAACTCTCGACGACCCAAACCGACGCAACCCCGAAGCCCGATATCCCTCGGACGAAGGCGTCTATCGACATCCGGACGAACCTGCCGGCAACAGGGCTCTTCCCCGATGATACACCCTATCAGGGAAGTCTCCGACTCATCCGACAGTACCGCTTCGAGCGTCGATACGAGAATGCGCGAGCAACTGCGCCTCCTTGGAGTACAAGAAGCTGTGACGGGATGCTCATCCAACCGGCTAACGGTCTTGTCAGCGGTCTAGTGCTCTTTCAACCCAATTTCGGCATATACGTATTATCCGGTTACTCCTCGTTAAATAACGAAGGGAGGAAAGACTCGTGACGGCTGTTCAATCCGTTACAGCTGGTCATGACGGAAGCCGCGTCCGTGTTCTTAACTACTGAACCACCTCTTCGCTTTGGAGGTCAGCCCGAGGTCCTTCTTCGCCATGATGACCGTCCCGTCCGACCCCCACCCAATCTTCTCGGGGATCGACCCGAACACGAACTGCTGAAGCAGCCCTTCTCGGGTCGCACCTACGAGGACCACGTCGTACTTGTCGCTGCGGTCTACGATGGCGTCTACGACGCTCTCGTCTTCGATGATTTCGGTATTCACGTCCGCAGTTGCAAGACCGGCGGTGACCTCGTCGAAGAGTTCCTGCGCTTCCTGACGGTCACTATCGCTCGTCTCGGGATCGATTACGTGAACGATGTCGATCCGTCCGTCGTGCTGAGACGCGAGGTCGTCCGCAAGGTCGGCTGCGAATTTGGCGTGATCGCCGCCAGCCACCGGCACGAGCAGGTCATCGGCGTCACCGGTTGCATCGGGGCCGATGCGTTCGACCAACACGTCCGCATCAGCTTTCTGTGCTATCTTGTCTACATTACTTCCGAGGACGATGTCGCGGCGCTGGCTCTTGTGCTGGCCCTCCCAGCCCATGAGCACCATCTCGCTGTCGTACTGGTCGATCGTGTTTAGAATCGCCTCCGCAACGTCGTGGCCGACTCGAACCACGCCGCTGACGGGGACGTCCGCGTCCCTCGCCACGTCCATCGCCTTGTTCACCACGTCCCGTTCCGCGTCGACGTACTCACGACCCTGCGAGACGGGCGTTTGATGGGGCACGGTGACGACGCTCATCACGAGAATTTCGCCGTCGTTTTCGCGAGCGATATCTATCGCCGACCGCATCAGTTGCTCGGAGTTCGTCTCGTTCGAAACCGGCACGACGATCTGGTTCTCGCTCTCTCGCGGCGTCTCCTCCCGAACCAGCGTCGGCGTCTCTTCCTCCATCTGCTCCGCTTCCTGCTTCGTGGAGTAGCCGTAGTACACCGCGAGACCGAGTCCCATCCACACCGCGGACGTCACGAGCGCGATGAGACCGTGATTGCTCGTGCCGATGCCGACCGCTTCGAGTCCGAGGGTGTAGATGAGGAACGGCGTCAGCAGGAACTGGAGACCGATTCCGATCAACGGCGGCCACGGCATGAACGGCACTTCGTACGTCCGCGGCAGGTCCGGGTGCGTCTGGCGCATCCGGATGACCGTCCAGTTTACCTGCACGAACAGCAGGATGAACATGATGTCCGCCGAGGCCGCGACCGCCTCGATCGGGAGCGCAACGGCCATTACTGCGATGATGACCGCCGACGAGAAAATGGCGAAGTACGGCGTCTTCTGATCGGAGTCGATTTTCTCGAAGATTCCGGGGAGCGCCCGGTCCCGACCCATGGCGAACGAGACGCGACTCGAGGAGTACACCGTCGCGTTCAGCGCACTCATCGTCGCCGCCAGCCCCGCGAACAGAAGGAGCGGAACGCCGTAGGGGACGAACTGGCCCGCCGCACGGATGATCCCCATCTCGCCGAGCTGTCCCATGATCTCCCACGAATAAACCGCCTGTTGACCGCTGATTCCGGCTTGTTGGACGAGGTTCTGGGTGACGCTGATGCCGCCGATGGACGCGAACGCGACTAGCACGTAGATGGGGACGACGATGACCATCGAGTAGAACACGGCTTTCGGGATGTTCGTCCCCGGGTCGACGACTTCCTCACCGGATTGAACAATAATTTCGTATCCCTCGAACGCGATGTAGGTGAACCCCATCGCGCCGGCGATACCGAAGAGGCCGTTCGGCGCGTACGTGGGGCTGCTGAGGAACTTAGCCGGCCAGTTCGGCGTGTTGACTGTGGCGAGAATGCCGAAGGCGATGAAGATGCCAAGAACGACGACCTTGATACCGGTGACGACGATACCGATGGTTCCAGTTTCCTCGGCGCCGCGGTAATTGATGTAGGCGAAAAGGCTGATCATCCCCACGGCGAAGAGCTTCTCCAGCATGTGACCGTTGATGAACCCGAGGATTTGGATATGGCCGCCCCCGGGTCCCGGGGCAGGAAGGAATCCTGCGTAGTGAACGAGCTCGAGGAGGAATGCCCCAAAGGTGACGGCGTAGAGCGAACAGGCGACGGCGTGGGCGAACCAGCTCATCCAGCCCGCGTAGAACCCGTTTGGGTCTACGAGCGCTTCTTTCACCCAGAGGTATCCCCCACCCGCTTCGGGGAATGCAGCCCCGAGTTCCGCATACGACACCGCCGTGAACATCGCCACGAATCCGTTCAAAATGAAGGCCGCCGTCAGGGCGGGCCCGGCGAGTCCGGCAGCGAAGCCGGTAAGCGCAAATACCCCTGCGCCGATCATCGCTCCGACGCCGATGAAGGTGACGTCGGAAAGGCTCATGTCTCGTGAGAGTTCCGTCTCGACATCACCACCCCCACCTTCTCCTGTTGTATCTTCTGTAGTAGCTGTTTCTTCCGAAGATTCTTCACTCATCTACTCCCGATAGCGGAGGAACACTAAAAAACTAACTGGCGGATGTAGCGTGTACGCCAGTGGCTATCGATTCGTGCTCCCGTCGCTCAAGCGCGCTCTCGCGAACGATGGCCGCTACGTCGACGACTCCTGTTCGCCCGAAAGCAGGCAGTGGAGGAAACGAAGGGCCGCGCCTCTGCCACCACTGGTATCGATGAGGGCGACGTCTTGAGTTACCCACGGCTTCAGCCGTGGGATTCAGCGTGAACTCCCGTTCTGTCCGATTCCTCGGCAAGAAAATAGCCTCCGTTCACGGTCACCATCCCGCTGTTCAAGCGCACACCCAAGGGTGCGAAAATGGTTTGGTACCATGTAGATACGTGTACGTATGGGCTATCGGCTCGACGAGATCGACCGGAGAATCATCTACCATTTGATGAGAAACGCGCGTGACACCTCGGCACCACAGATAGCGGACGAGGTCAGCGTCTCGCCGGGGACGATCCGCAACCGCATCCAGCAGATGGAGGACCACGGCATCATCACCGGGTTCCACGCCGCCATCGACTTCGAACGGACCGACGGACGACTGACGAACCTCTACACCTGTACCGCAGAGGTTTCCGACCGCGAAGCGCTCGCCAAACGCATCTTCGACATCTCCGGCGTCGTCAACGTCCGCGAACTCATGAGCGGCCAGGGGAACCTCCAGGTCAAGGCCATCGGGTCCGATACGAACGACCTCGCTCGTATCTCCCGGGAACTGACGAACTACGGCCTCGAAATCGTCGAGGAGAGCCTGATCCAGAGCGAAATCTCCCATCCGTACCATCCATTCGGTCCGGACGAAGGCCAGGAACGACTCGAACTCACGGACTTCATGAGTCTCTCCGGTGACGCCGAAGTCGTCGAATTCGTCGTCGACGAGGAAGCGCCCATAGCCGGGAAGACGCTCGAAGAAGCGGGGAACGAAGGACTCATCGAAACCGAACTTCTCGTCATCTCGATCGAACGCGGCGACGCGATGCTCACACCGAAGGGGGAGACACGCATCCAGTCGGACGACGTGATAACCGTCTTCTCGCGCGGCGGCGTCTCGAAAGACCTGCTCACGGGGTTCACCGCCGACCAAATCGAGGAGTAGTCTCGCTACGCTATCGCGAACGAGGATTCCTCGGCAGCGAGAGCGACCAACGAGATTCGAGACGCGTCGACAGCGGACTGCTCGACCGACTTCCGTTGCCGTCTCTCCGGTTTCGGGGAACAGCGCGTACGGTGATTCACGTCCTCGGGAAGACGGTGGTTACTCGCGGACGACGATTATCGGTCGATCCGTCTGCTCGGCGATCGACTCGTAGGTCTTGCCGAACACGCGCTCGAGCGACGACGCCTGGGTCTCGCCCATCACCAGAAGTTCGTAGTCTCGCGCCGCCTGACTTATCGCAAACGGCGGGTCGTCCGAGACGACTACCTCCGTATCGATGCGCGTCCGCGGGAATCCCTCGTCGACGAGGTGGTCGCGGACCGTCGACAGCATCTCGCGCCCTGCCTCCACGTCGTCGTCGCTGTCGGCGACGTGGAACAGCGTCGTGTGCAGGAGGACGTCCTCGTCGAGCGTACTCACGAGGTCGGTGACGGGCTCCTGGAACTTCGCCTCTCGAAGGGGAACCAGCACCCTGCCAAGGGTCGTGATGGGATTCGGGACGAGCAGCGCGTCGACGTCGCGGTCTTCGGCGACCGTCGTTGGGACGTCGCTCACGTCCTCGTCCATGACCAGTTCGACGTCCGCCGTCTCGCCGCTCTGAGAGAATTGGTTCGCCAGAGTGTACAGGGTATCGTAAGCTTCGACCTCTCGGCGCTGTCGCTCGTCCGCGTTCACGTTCGATGGTGTCTCGTACACCCCGAGTAACAGTACCCGACACGAGGTGAGACAGTCGATGAACGTAGACGGGAGCGGATCGGGGTCGGGAAACTCGACCGGAATGAGTACGGTTTGGGGCTCCATGGTTCTTTAACCAGTACGTAATACGCACCTGCAGTTTAAAAGTACTACTGGATGATTATTCCTAACGCGGATAGAATACGGTATCGATAATCACACAGCGTGGACGGCGGATTCCGTGAACCAGGAGTCGAGGTCTCGAAGCGGTCTCCCGAGCGAGTGAGTGCTCGACACGAGTGGCGGTAGTGTCGGAGACCCGTCGCCCTCGTCTACGGCCATCGACTGAACCGTAACCGACGTCCGTACCGGCGTTGGTCTTTTTCGAACGTGAGGAGCCATTCGAGGCAGTTCTCACGATGCGATCGGTAATCGACCAGCTGTCGCTGGGTGAGATACCGACGTCAGGGCAGAATCGGGAGAAAGCGCGGGTGAAATGCTCCGTCAGGGATTCGAACCCTGGTCCTTGCCGTGAGAGGGCAAGATGATTGGCCGGACTACACCAACGGAGCGTCCTTCGCACTTCCGGGTAGTTCCACTGAACGTTTAACAGTTGCGCTTCAGGGCCGCCCTGTCCCGGTTTGCCATATTAGCCGGACGATATCTCTCTCCGAACCGACGTAAGTGCTAGCGAAAAGGGAGGGTTATTCGTCGAGCGGTGACCCGGCAGCGTCGGGTTCGTGACCGTCGAGACTGATGATGTTCTCCCGGCCGACCCGGAGCTTACTGATGTCGCCCTCGTCTTCCATCTCCGAGAGGAGCATGCTCACCTTGGACTTCGACCACCCCGTTTCCTCGACGATGTTCACCTGCTTCATCCGTCCCCCGTTGTCGTGCAGCAGTTTCTTCACCCGGGCCTCGTCGGTCAGGAGTTCCTCGTCGCTGACCGCGGGCTCTCCGCCGGTGCTGCCACCGCTTTCCGGCTTGGCCGGCGGTGGACCGCCGGGACCGGCGTCCGGCCCCCCGTCGTCGGTCGATAACCCGCCGATCCCACCCTGTCGCCACGCGAACGCCGCGGCGAGACCGACGATGACGACGACCGCCGCGACGAACCACATCATCGGCGAGTCCGACGTCGGTTCCTCGCCGTTCTGGCCGGGCGAGGTAGTTCCGCTGGTGGTCGTGGTCGTCGTGGCCGAGACGTTCTGGTTCGGCGCTTTGAACTTCACGAGCGGGCGCTGGTCGTTGAACTTCTGCTCGCCGGACCAGGAGACGCTGTCGCTCTCTGCGAGCGTGTCACCGGTCATGTTCCGCCCCTGGGCCGGTTTCGCAGAGGCGAACGTCATTTCTTTCTTGCCCGGTTCGACGACGAGCGTCTGGTTCTGTCCGAGATACAGTCCGTCCTGAAACACGTCGCCGATTGCGACGTGGCCGTTGTCGCCCATGTACGTGAACGAGGTCCACTTGAACGACATCTCGACGACGCCGAGATTCTTCTCCACTCCGACGCCTTCGAGTCGGGCGTTCTTCGAGAAGTTCTCGGCTCTCATCACGCGTCCAGTCTGGTTCGCTGCGTTCGAGGTGAGTCCGACCGCGTTCTCCTTGAAATTCGTGTACAGCGGAGTGCTGGAGCTGTTGAATTGCTTGGCGAACTGGCGGAACTGCTGTCGTTCACTGTCGTTCTCGAGCGTTCGCTCGTAGTGGAACGTCCACCGTGCGGAACTGTTGTCGTAGACGACGATCCGGAACTCCACGTTGTCGAACTCCTGGGAGGTCGTGATGGTCTGCTTCGTCGCCGTCGTCGATTGACTCCCGAATGCCGGAAGAGAGCCGGCGAGTAGCATGACGACGAGGCCGACAGCCAGGAGCCGTCTCATGTATATACTTGGTCCATGCCTGGATATAAAAGACCTTGTGACGTGGCTTTCTCACCGACAGATGGTCCCAGCTGCCAAGACCCGTGTTGGCGATTCCCACGCCGTCGCGTCCTCGCGAGGGTTCGAATCGAGGACGAGGAGGTCGGCGCGGTAGCCTTCCTCGACCAGTCCCACGTCGTCCAGCCCCAGCAGGTCGGCGGCGTTGACCGTGGCCGCCTCCAGCGCGCCCCGGGGCGAGAGGCCGTACTCGACCATCAACTGGAGTTCCTCGGGTGCGTCGGCGAGATGGTTGAACGGCGTGCCGGCGTCGGTGCCCATCGCCACGTCGACCCCCGCCTCCAGCGCGTGTTCGAACGCGTCCGCGAACGCGTCGCTCGCTGCCTCCGCCTTCTCGACTGCGAACTCGGGGATGCCGGCCTCGGTGCCCGCCTCGATGATACCGTCGAGTGCCTTCGCGGTCGGTACCCAGTACGTGCCTTCCTCGGCCATCAGTTCGGCGGCTTCGCGGTCCATGAACGTGCCGTGTTCGACGCTGGAGATGCCGGCCCGGACGGCGTTCTTGATGCCCGCCGCGCCGTGGGCGTGCGCGGCGGTCGGGACGCGCTTCGCGTTGGCCGCGTCGACGAGCGCCGTCAGTTCCTCCTCGTCGAGTTCCGGCGCGCCGGTGAGCGCTCCCTCCGTCAGCACGCCCCCGGTCGCCATGCACTTCACCACGTCCGCACCGCGTTTGAGCTGTTCGCGGACCGCCTTCTTGACCTCCGCCGTCCCATCCGCTTCCCGGCCGAACCAGTGGCCGTGTCCGCCGGTCATGACGACGTTCTCGCCGCATGCGAGCACGCGCGGACCTTCCAGAACGCCCGCCTCGACCGCCCGTCCGGCGTCGAGCGCGAGCGTCGTCGGCGCGCCGAGGTCGCGGACAGTCGTCACGCCCGCGTCGAGCGCGTCCGCGAGGTTCGCCGCCGCGCGGTAGGCCAGCATCGTCTCGCTCTCGGCGTTGATTTCGGCGGGGTCCGGCCGTCCGTCCATCATCAGGTGGACGTGCGAGTCTATCAGTCCGGGCGCGACGTACCGGCCGCCGGCGTCTATCTCCTCGTCGGCGTCGTCCGGCACGTCACCGACCGCCGCGATTTCGCCGCCGTCGACCGCCACGTCCGCTTCGCGGACGCCGTTCGCGTCCACGACCTCCGCACCGCGAAGTACGAGCATGTCCTTCCACTCCGTGGCGGATAGCGTAAATCCCCGGGTTCCGGCAGGGGGGCGACCACGCTGGACGACCGTCTATCGACGACCCCGCGACCGTCCGTCGTCGAGACCGGCCGGCAGGCGTTCGTCGATGGCGTTCCGAATCGACCGCGAAGGACAAGAGTAACCTGCCGGGCCTCCGTCCAATCGGACATGACCGACGAACGCGGAAACGATTCCGACGACGCCGAACCGTTCCGGTTCGAGACGCGGTCCATTCACGCCGGCCAGGAGCCGGACGAGGAGACGGGCGCGCTGATGACGCCCATCTACGCCAACTCGACGTACGTGCAGGACGGTCCGGGCGACCACCGGGGGTACGAGTACTCCCGCACGGGCAACCCGACCCGGACGGACCTGGAGGCGAACCTCGCCAGCCTCGAGGGCGGCGAGTTCGGGCGCGCGTTCTCCAGCGGGATGGGCTCCATCAACACGGTACTGAACCTGCTCGAATCGGGCGACCACGTCGTCGCCAGCGAGGACGTGTACGGGGGGACCCACCGAATCTTCACGCAGGTGTACGAGGACTACGACCTCGAGTTCTCCTTCGTGGACATGACCGCCCCCGACGAGGTCGGCGAGGCCGTCCGCGAGGAGACCGAACTGCTCTGGGTCGAGACGCCGACGAACCCCCTGTTGAACGTCGTCGACATCGCGGCCATGGCGGACCTCGCCGACGACGCCGACGCCATCTGCGCCGTGGACAACACCTTCGCCACGCCGTACCTCCAGCGCCCGCTCGACCTCGGCGCGGACGTCGTCTCCCACTCGCTGACGAAGTACCTCGGCGGCCACTCGGACGTGGTCGGCGGCGCGCTCGTCACCGACGACGCCGACCTCGACGAGCGGTTCGGCTTCTACCAGAACAGCGTCGGCGCGACGCCCGGTCCCCACGACTGCTTCCTCGTCCTCCGTGGGACGAAGACCCTGCCCGTCCGGATGGACCGCCACTGCGACAACGCCCGAGAGATAGCCCGCTGGCTCGACGGCCACGACCGCGTCGAGCGCGTCTACTACCCCGGACTCGAATCGCATCCCGGCCACGACCTCGCGAGCGAGCAGATGGACGACTTCGGCGGGATGGTCAGCTTCGAACTCGACGCCTCGCTCGAAGAGACCGCCGACGTGGTGAGCGAGACGCGAGTGTTCACGCTCGCCGAGAGCCTCGGGGGCGTCGAGAGCCTCATCGAACAGCCCGCCACCATGACCCACGCCGCGATTCCGAAGGAAGAACGGGTCGCCGCCGGACTCCGCGACGGCCTGATTCGGGCGAGCGTCGGCATCGAGAACGTCGAGGACCTGAAGGCGGACCTGGAGCGGGCGTTCGACAGCGCGCTTCGATAGCCGTTCGCTCTCGGCGGGGGGTTCCGGGAGGAACAGGTCTAACAGTCCGCTCGCCGTACTCGGGACCATGACGGACGACCGCCGACCCGCCACCGAGTTCGACGTCACGGCAGACAGACCGGAAAGCCCCGTCCAGGTCACGGGCACCGACCACATCACGCTGGTCGGCAGCAACGCCGAGGACACCGTCGCGTTCTACCGCGACCTGCTCGGGATGCCCCTCGTCCTCAGGCAACCGAACCTCGACGACCCGTCCCAGACGCACCTCTTCTTCGACACCGGCGACGGCCGCATCCTCACGTTCTTCGTGAGCGACGACCGGCAGTCGAACCCGAACCCGCAGCGCACCGGCGTCGGCGCGGTCCACCACCTCTCTTTCAGCGTCGACCCCGAGCGGTTCGTCGAGGTCCGCGAGGCGCTCGCGGACGCGGGACGAGGGTACAACGAGTTCGACCGGGGCATCTTCCACTCGCTGTACACCCGGGACCACAACGGTCTCGTCATCGAACTGGCGACCGACAAGTTCGAGGTTCCCGACGACCGTCGCGGCGAGGTGCTGGCGACCGCCCAGCGCCTCCGCGAGGAGGACGGCGCGGACTACGCCGAGGAGCGCCACCTCGAAGCCGCCCTGAAGGAACTGGGAATCGAGACGACGCGCCACGAACTGCCGGACGCCGAGAGCGGCGTCGGGGAGTAGCGGTCCCGGCAAGCTATTTCATCCCCGCCGACCTGTTACGGGTATGAACGGTCGTCGGGGGCGACTCGTTCTGCTGGTCGCGCTGGTGCTGGTCGGCTGGGGGGCCGTCCCGCCGGGCGTCGCGACCGGAGCGTCCGACGGGACGGCGAGCGTGGTGACTGTGGGGACGTCGAACGCATCGACCGCGAGACCGGCGAACGCGCAGACCGCGGGGACGGTGAGCGTGGCGACCGCCGGGGGAGCGACGGACGCGCCGACCGTCGGAGTCTCGACCGACGCCCCGACGACCCGGTCCGCGACCGCGTCGCGTCGACCCGGCGACGAATCGGAGCGCACGACGGCGACCGACGTCGAGGTGACCGGCGGCACGCTGCCGGTCGACGCCGACTGCGTCTGGGAGCGCGTCGAGGCCATGCACGGAACGAACGTCGTCCCGCCGGTCGTGTCCGTCGACGACTCGGACCCCAGTCCGACCGAGAAGATGCTGCCGCCGAAGTTCCTGTACGTTCTCGGCGCGGAGCCGGCACGTCCCAATCCCCCGACGCCCGGCGTCAACGGGCGCGTCTCGCCGCGCGGTCGCGTCACGGTGACGTTCGCCGACGCGCGCTCCGAGACGGTCGAACGCGTCCTCGCTCACGAGTTCGCGCACGTCGTCCAGCAGTCGGCGGACGTCCTCGAACGCCTGCCGGACGGGAACTACCTGCTCGCCAAGAGCACGATAGAGGGCGGCGCGGAGTACGTCGAGGACGTCTACGCGCGGCGCTACCAGGACCACTCGTCGCTGGCGGCGACGCGCCGCGCGTACCGGAACGGGACCGCGTTCCAGAAGTGGGCCCTCGCGCCGTACTACTTCGGCGCGCGGTACGTGCGCTCCCGGGTATCTTCGCCCCGGGAACTGTCGTCGGTGTACGCGAACCCGCCCGCGACCACCGAGCAGGTACTCCACGACTACCCGCCGGGGGCGGAGCCCGCGAAGTCGCTCTCCGTGACCGTCGACGAGACCGGCGAGTGGCAAGCGCGCCCGCCCGGTCGGAAGGGCGAACTGTTCGTCCGGGTCGCGCTCACGACCGAACTGGACGAGACGCACGCGGCCCGGGCCGCCGCCGGCTGGGGGAACGACGCGCTCGTCCAGTTCCGTCGGACGCCGCGGGGACGAGACGCCGGCTACGCCTGGGTGCTCCGGTGGGACGACCGCGCGAACGCCACCGAGTTCCGGCACGCCTTCGAGACGATGCTCGACCGGCAGGCGACCCGAACGGACGCGGGGTGGCGACGCGACGACACCGCCTACCGCGTCGAGCGCGTGAGCGACGAGACGGTGGCCGTGCTCGCCGGCCATCCGCAGTTCGTGGCGAACGTCGCCGCGGAAGGGGGCCGCGACGACGTCGCGATATCCGTCGAATCGAACGAGCGACGGCCCGGCGACGCTCGCGGTGGCTCGGCGTTCGAGAACGACAGCGAGCGACGGCGGACGAAGTAAAAGCGCGGTCTATATGCGACCGACGTTCTCGACTTCGACGCTCTCGACGTCGTCGACGTTCGAGAACTGCTCCTCGACGGCTTCCGTCCCGCCGGTGTCGTCGGGGACGATGACGGTCGGCAGCAGGGCGACGAGGCCGAACGCGACCTCGTCACGCTCGAAGCCATTTATCTTGGCTCCCTCGGGGAGGGAGTTCTCGAGTCGCTCCTGGAGGTCGTCGAGGTCGACCTCTGGGCTCTCCGGCATGACCTTGATTTTGGCAGCCACTTTCCCCATCGTTACGGACCCATGAACCCACAGTCGGGGCACTCGTAGAGGTTGCTCTGTTTGCGACACTTCGCGCAGCGGTAGATGGTCTGCCCGCAGTCCGGACACTTGAACGACGCGGCGTTCGTGCCGGAGATGTTGATCCCGCACGAGACGCACTTGCGCCTCTGTTTCTGCGATTGACTCATACCCCAACGTTGCCCTGCGCGACTTTTATACGCTTCCCTTTCACCTCGGGGAGCGAAAAACGGCGAAGAGAGACGAATCGGTGAGAACGACGGGAGCGCTCAGAACGCGCCGGTCTGGACGGAGGCGTCCGCGTGGAGACTGTCCTTGAGCGCGTCGTGGACCTTGCAGAGGTCGAACGCGCGGTCGACGACGCGCTCCGCGGTGTCGTCGTCCACGTCCGCCTCCCACTTGATGTCGAAGTCGACGGATTCCAGTTTGTCGTCGTCGTTGAGTTCGCCGTCGACGCCGATCTCGATCTTGCCGAGGTCGCCGGCGTCGCGCTGTTCGGCGCCGACGCGCAGGGCGGGGACGTAGCAGGAGCCGTACGCCGCCAGCAGCGTCTCGAGCGTGTCCGGCGCTTCCTCGCCCGTCGCGTCGACGGTGAGCGAGAAGTCGCGGACGTCGTTTTCTGCGCTCATTCCCTCGTCGGACGTGGTAGTGACTTGTGGCATTGCATTCGGGGTTGTCGTCGGCGACGCCCCTAAGTATTGTTCTTCCGGACGCTCTCGTCAGTGAGAGCAACTGTACCGGCGGAGTGACAAGTCCCTCCCCGAGACGACGCCGACCCGCCGTCGCAGGGGGTCCGAACGTTCAAGCCCGTCGCGTCCCAACTTCCGTCGAATGCGGCTGGACGAGTACATCGACGGACTGCGGCAGGACGACGGCGAACGGCGGCGCCGGCTCGCCGAGGAGAAGTCCTACGAGATCCTCGACTACGTCGACGACTTCCAGGACCGCTTCGAGGAGGTGGCGCAGGGAGACACGCTGTTCGGCAGCACCTCCCCCTCCGTGTTCGTCGGACGGTCGTCGTACCCGAACGTCTCGACCGGCATCCTCTCGCCGGTCGGGGCGGAAGAGAGCGCTTCGGAGTTCGCCACCAGCGGCGACTGGTACAGTCGCGGCCTCGACATCGACAACGTCCTCCAGTACCGCACCGGCCTGCTGAACTCCAACCGGTCCGCGCAGGTGAACGTCGAGGACACCTGGGACGGGTTCGTCGGCGTCCAGCGCGAGATAGCGATCGCCGACCGCCCCGTCGACGTGGAGATCGGCCTCTCCGAGTCGCTCGACCTCGACGTGGACGTGGACGACGTGGCGACCCCGACCGGCCCCTCCGCTCGCGCCGAGTCCGCCGCGCTCGCGGAGAACCCGCACGTCCCCCGGCCCGTGAAGAAGACGCTGGAGGACGACGACTGGCAGGCGCAGGGCGCGATGAACTACCTCTATCGCCGGGGATTCGACGTGTACGACATCAACACCATCCTCTCGGCGGGCGCGCTCGGGCAGGGCGAGAACCGCCGACTGGTCCCGACGCGCTGGTCCATCACGGCCGTCGACGACACCGTCGGGCAGTATCTCCGGGGACGCATCCGGGACGCCCCGAGCGTCGACGAGACCCAGGTCTGGGTGAACGAGTACATGGGCAACCGCTACTGGGTCGTGCTCTCGCCCGGCCAGTGGGAGTTCGAACTCGTCGAGATGAAAGCGCCGGGGAGCATCTGGAACCCGAACCCCGACGACGACCTCTGGATGGCGAGCGCCCACGAGGGGTACGAGGGCCGGACGGGGTACGTCGACGAGACGGCCGGCGCGTACTACGCCGCACGCCTCGGCGTCCTCGAACATCTCGCCGACGTCGGTCGGCAGGCGAAGGCGCTCGTCCTCCGGGAGGTCAGCGACGACTACTGGGCCCCGGTCGGCGTCTGGCAGGTCCGTGAGAGCGTCCGGAACGCCTTCGACGGCGTTCCCGGCGGCGCGTCGGACGCGGCGCCGGAGGGTCGCGAGTCGCTGGCCGGCGAGTTCGGCGAGGCCGAGTCGTTCCACGACGCCGTCCGCACCATCGTCCCGCAGTTGCCCGTCTCGACGGCCGCCCTGCGTCGGAAGTCGAAGATGGTGTCCGGACTGCAGGTGCGACTCTCGGACTTCGGATAGCCCGAAATCGCTCACCGCCGCGGCTCACACCCCCAGCATCAGCGGGCCGAGGAGCACGCCCATCAGGTGGACGCGCCGACAGCCGACCCGGGTCGGTACCAGTCCGACGAGCGCGCTCCCGAAGAAGACGCCGACGCCGACGGCGCCCGCGAAGGCGAACGACACCGCGACCAACAGCGCGAGCACGCCGACCGAGAGGTAGGTGTAGTCCAGCCGTCCCACGGTCCGCAGGTAGCGGTCGCCGAGCAGGAGGACGAGCGCGAACCCGGCGGCGCTGGCGATGCCGGCGCTGGCGAGCAGGAGGGGGAGCGCGACGGGCGCGTTCGCCTCTCTGAGCGCGACCATCACGCCGGTCCGGGGAGAGCCGAGCGACGCGAGCGCGAACAGGGCGAAGACGGTGTTGGCCGTGTTGACGCCGCTGGTGGCCACGACGAACCCCCGGGCCTCGGTGCGTCCCGGGACGACCGCCAGCGCTATCACGGCCGCGACGGCGCTGGAGACGCCGGGGAGGTAGCCGACGACTGCCCCCGCGAACGCGCCCGCCAGCGCGGTGACCCCGACCGACCAGGGCGGCGCGGCGACGGTGGGGTCGGCCTGTTCGGGGACGCCGGCACCGCCGACGGCCTCGACGAGCACGGGCGCACCGAACAGTCCGGCGAAGAGCGGCGCGAGCACGCCGTCCGCCGGCAGGGGCGCGGCCGGCGAGAGGTCCAGCGTCGCCCAGCCGAGCGCGGCGCTGACGGCGAACGCACCCAGTCCGGCGACGCGCCCGCGCCAGGTCGGCTCCGTGGCGACGAGGAAACACACGACGGCCCCGAGGACGACCGGCAGGTGTGCCCGGACCGTCGGATAGGCGGTCGTCATCGCCTTCGTCACCGGCACGGCGAGGGGGACGGCCAGGAGAACGGCGAGGCCGCTCCCGAGCGCCGAGAGCCGGACCGCCTCCCGACCCCGTCCCTCGATGACGAGCCGGTGTCCGGGCAGCGCCGACGCGGCCATCGCCGGGTCGGGCACGCCCAGCGCGAGCGCGGGCACTACGTCGAGGAACGAGTGGACGACGCCGGCCGCGAGGATGGCCGCGCCGACGAGCCGCGGCGGACCGGGAATCGCGGGTGCGACAGACGCCAGCAGCAGCGCGAGGTTGTTGACGTGGAGGCCGGGCACCAGACCGCTGGTCGTCCCGAGCGCGACGCCGCCGAGGACGAAGCCGAGCGCCGTCGCCGCGGCCGCCGGTGCGAGCACGACCTGGGTACCGAACGCCGCCATCGGGTGGGAGTGGTCCCGTCCTCCGGTTTAAACGTTCGCCGGGAGCGCCCTCCGCGACTGCCGACGCGGGGCGACAGCGACTTGCGCACGTTTAAGTACTCCTCCGATAATCCTCGGGTATGGCTGGAATCGCACCCGAGTCGTCGTCCGAGCGCGTCCTCCACGTCGGCCGCGACCGTCCGATTCGCATCAGCACAGGGCATCGCATCCTGCACCACGACGGGAAATGCAGCCGTCCGCACGGACACAACTACGAGATAGCGGTGACGGTCGTCGGCGAGCTGACCGAGGAAGGCTGGGTCGTCGACAAAGGAGAGATTACCTCGGTAATATCGGAGTGGGACCACCGGTTCCTGCTCGAGGCCGACGACCCGCTGGTCGAGGCGTTCGAGGCGAGCGGCGACGGCGACGCCGTGGTCGTGCTCGACGCGCCCCCGACCGCGGAGGTGATGAGCGTCGAACTGGAGCGTCGCCTCGACGAACGACTGCCCGACACCGTCTCCGACGTTCGGGTTCAGGTGTCCGAGACGGCCGAGCTCTGCGGCGGGAGCCCGCTCTGAGATGCCGGTGAGCAGCGACGCGGCGGAGCGCGAGGGAGACGGGGACGGACCCGGCGGGCCGACCCTCCCCGTGAACGAGCTGTTCTACTCGCTCCAGGGCGAGGGGACGCTCGCCGGCACGCCCAGCGTCTTCGTCCGGACAAGCGGCTGTAACCTCCGGTGCTGGTTCTGTGACTCCTATCACACCTCGTGGGAGCCGACCCACGCGCGGATGACGGTCGACGAGGTCGTCACAGAGGTCGCGACGTACGACGCCGACCACGTCGTCGTCACGGGCGGCGAACCGCTCGTCCACGACGAGATAGCGACGCTCCTCGACCGCCTCGACGCGGCCGGCTACCACACGACCGTCGAGACGAACGGCACGGTGTACCGCGACGTTCCCATCGACCTCGCCAGCGTCAGCCCGAAACTCGCCGGGTCGACGCCGACCGCCGAGAAGGACCCGGCGGGCGAGGGCGAGTGGGCCGAGCGCCACGAGGCGCGACGCATCGACCTCGACGCGCTGGCGGCGCTCGTCGAGAACTACGACCACCAGTTGAAGTTCGTCGTCACCGACGAGGCGGACGTCCGCGAGGTCGAGGAACTCCTGGGTCGAATCAGGGACGCGGCGAGCGTCGCCGTCCCGGACGACGCCGTCCTGCTGATGCCGGAGGGCGCGACCCGCGAACGACTCGACGAGACGCGCCCCCGCGTCGCCGAACTGGCGATGGAGTACGGCTACCGCTACACGCCCCGACTGCACGTGAACCTCTGGAACGACGCCCCCGAAACCTGACGATGTCACCGACCGACGCCCACGACGCATCCGACGCCGACGCATCGACCGAGAGCCGAGCCGTCGTCCTCGCCTCCGGCGGGATGGACAGCGCGACCGCCGCCTGGGAGGCCCGCGAGCGCGGTTTCGCCCCCGTCTTCCTGCACACCTCCTACGGCCAGCGCACCGAGGACAGGGAGTTCGACTGCGCGAGACGGCAGGCCGACATCCTCGACGCGCCGTTCCTCCGCGTCGAGACGAGCCACCTCGCCGATATCGGCGGGTCGAGTCTCACCGACGACTCGATGGCGGTCGAGGACGCCGACATGGAGAGCGACGAGGTGCCGGACACGTACGTCCCGTTCCGGAACGCGAACCTCCTCTCGATGGCCGTCTCGGCCGCGGAAGCCAACGACTGCGACACCGTGTTCGTCGGCGCGCACAGCGAGGACTTCTCGGGCTACCCCGACTGCCGCCCCGAGTTCTTCGAGGCGTTCCAGTCCGTCGTCGACGTCGGGACGAACCCCGACACGGACATCGACGTGGTCGCGCCGTTCGTCGAGTGGTCGAAGACCGACATCGCCGAGCGCGGGACGGAACTCGGCGTCCCCTACGAGCACACGTGGAGCTGTTACCGCGAGGAATCGCCGGCCTGCGGCACCTGCGACGCCTGCGCGTACCGCCTCCAGGCGTTCCGGAACGTCGGCGTGCGCGACCCAGTCGACTACGAGCGACGACCGGAGTACTGACCCGCGGTTTCGACCGGCGGGCTAGCCGGCCCCCGACGCCGTCGAGGTGACGTAGATGCCCGCAAGCACGACCGCGCCGCCGGCGACGGTCGCCGTGCCGGGCACTTGACCGAGTAGGACGAGCGCGAGCAGGGTGCTGCCGACGGGTTCGCCCAGCAGCGAGACGCTGACGACGCTGGACTCGACGTACTTCAGCGCCCAGTTGATGACGGTGTGGCCGAAGATGCCCGGTCCGACCGCCATCCCGAGGAAGAGCAGCCACTCCGCCGGCGGGTAGGCGGTGAGCGCGAGGTCGGCCGCGCCGACCTGCGCGATCGCGACGCCGAACAGGACGACGGTGCAGACGCCGTAGACGACGGTGACGTAGGGGACGAGCGAGACGCGCTGGCGGATGGACCGCCCCGCGAGGACGTACCCGGCTGCCGCGATGGCACCCGCGACCGCCAGGGCGTTGCCGTACAGCGGTCGCGGGCTGGCGCCGGCGCTCGCCGACTCGCTGTCGAGTATCGCGCCCGTGAGCAGTTCGTCCCACAGTGCGCCCGAGAGCACTCCCTGGAGTTCCGCGCCCGAGAGCACGCCGCCGAGCGACATCGCCGCCATCCCGACGAATGCGACGAGGATGCCGGCGACCGTCCGGCGCGTGACGCGCTCGTCGAGCAGCGCCCACGCGCCGACGGCGACGAACAGCGGCTGGGACTGGACGAGCGTCACCGAGGCCGCCACCGTCGTCCAGTCCAGGCTCTCGAACCACGTGATGAAGTGGACCGCCAGCGCCCCGCCCGTGACGACCGCGGCCAGCAGGTCCCGGCCGGCGAACGCCGCGAGGTCGCCCCGGTAGCGCGTCGCCGCGAACGGCGCGAGCAACAGGGTGGTGAAGAGGACGCGGTAGAACGCCTTGACGATGCTCGGCGCGTCGCTGAACTCGATGAGGATGGCGCTCGTGCTGACGGCGACGATGGCGACGGCGAGGGCCACCATCGGCGGCACCTCTCGTTCGGCCCAGTCGACGACGTGGAACATCGCTCTCGCTCGACGTTGGTTCCGGCACGCGATTCAAAGTTCGGGTCCCGGCGAAGGGCGAGTCCGGGAGAGCGCGCGGACGATGGACGGCGAACCCCGCGAGAGCGCGTCGACGGACCGCGCGGCGACGCGGCCCTACAGACCCAGGGCGGTCGTGAGCGACAGTCCGCTGGCGAGCGCGCCGACGAGGTAGCCGCCGATGGCGCCGCCGTTGAGCAGCGGCAGGCCCGCGTGTGCTCGCCCCTTCAGCACCAGCCACAGCAGGACGACGAGGCCGCCCATCGTCCCGACCATCGACGTCAGCGCGGGGAGGTTCAGGGCGATGCCCGAGACAAGCGGTTCGACCGGCGCGAAGAAGGCGGCGCTGGCGACCATCACCGTCGGCATGACGGCGTCGCCGAGGCCGATGAAGAACACGTCGCGCTCGGACGCCCCCGGGCCGTGGCCGGACGCCGCCCCGTCGTTCGCGCCGCCGTCGCCCAGTCGCTCGTCCGCCGAGACGGCCCCCTCCGGCGTCGCCTGCGCCGTCTCCTCCAGGTAGGAGTACGACAGCGTCAGCGGGATGACGAGCACGACGGGAATCTTGAGGTCCATCACGCCAGACGCGAGCGTGAGCATGTGTTCGGTACCGTAGACGCTGATGGCGTCGTAGACGGCGAGCACGGAGAGCAAGACGATGGCCGGCAGCAGGCCGAAACTGATGCCGAAGAGGCCGGCCGCGCCGGCACCCATCACGACGCCCGCCGCGTCGATGACGTACCACTCGGGGTACACCGCGAGCGCGAGCGCGACGAGCGCGGCGGCGACCCACGCCAGCACGTTGAACTGCGCCCCGCCGAGCGTGACCACCAGGGCGGCCGGTATCACGACGCTGAAGACGTACAGCGAGAGCAGACCGCTCGTGGCGATGATGACGACCCGGAGAATCCACTCCACGCCGAGTTTCATCACTGCGAGCATCCCCGCCGTGAACACGAGGATGATGCCGATGTAGACCAGACTGTTGGTGGGGTCCGAGGGGTCCTCGACGGTCTGGAAGCCGGCCGACTGGAACGGCTCGACCAGCGCCAGCGCGCCGAGCTGGACGAAGAGGAAGATGGCGACCGTCAGCCCGGCGGCCCCGAAGACGCGCGTTCGCTGTTCCATGCCCGGACCATCGAAGTCACAGGTCTTTGGGGTTTCGGGTTCGCACCCGCCGGACTGCGAGCGGTCCGGCGCTCCGCCCGGCGTCCGCGCCGGTCACTCCGGGCGCCGCCGGCCGTGGCCGGGATAGTCTCGCTCGAACCGCTCCTCTATCTCCCGCTTGCTGAACTCGACGACGACGGGCCGGCCGTGCGGGCAGGCGTACGGGTTCTCGCAGTCGTCCAGTTCGGCCAGCAGCGACACCACGTCGCCCTCCTTCAGCGACGTGTTGCCGGTGATGGAGGGGTAACACGCCAGGTCGGAGATGAGCGCGTCCGCGGTCGTCGTCGCGGCGTCGTCGGTCTCGTCTCCGTCCGTCGAGACGAACTCGCTCAGCACGTCGCGGAGTAGCTCCGGGTCGAGCGTCTCGTCGAGCACCGCCGGAACGGTCGTCACCTCGACGCTGCGGCTCACCGCCGACGCGTCGCCCTCGTCGTCCGGTTCCTCCCCCTCCGGATCCTCCGGCACGCGCCCGGCGTGGAACCCGAGCTGGGCCAGCGCATCGCGGTACTCGTCGAACAGCGCCGCCTCCCGCGCGGTGAGTTCGAGTTCGACCGGCTCCGCGAGCACCTGCGTCGTCGTCTCGCCCGCGAACTGCTCGCAGAGCCGCTCGTAGTTCACGCGCTCGTCGGCGGCGTGCTGGTCGACGAGAACGAGTCCGTCCCTCGTCTCCGCGACGACGTAGGTGTCGTTCAACTGCCCGAGGACGGACATCGCCGGCAGGCGGTCGAACTCCCGCTCCGGGGCGTCCCCAAGCGTCCCCGCCTCCGTCGCCGGCCGGAACTTGCGCTCGGCGGACTTCGGAACTTTCGACCCCCCAGCCGTCGCTCCGCCGTCGTCCCCGGTCCGCGCGTCGTCCCTCGACGCGCTCGCCTCGTCGCCGCCGCGGCGTCCCGACCGCCGATTCGCCGACGTTCGACTCCCGGCCGGACTCGATCCGCCACTCTCGGCCCCGCGCGAGGACCCGTCGACCTCGGTCGCCGCACCGGCGTCGTCCGTCGAGACGGGTGCCCGGCCGGAGTCCTGTTCTGAACGGGACTCGCGCCCGTCCGCCGACGGCCGGGACGACTCTCCGGTCGTCCTCGTCGCTTCGGACGGCTCCGTCGTCGAGGCGGACGACTGCCGCGTCGCGGCGTCGGACCGGTTCGGGCCACCGTCGTCGTCGGCCTCGCTCGCGCCGACGTCCGCGGGGCCGTCCGAAGCGCCGAGTTCCGACTGCTCGCGCGGCGGCCCGTCGCGGTCGACGTCTCCCCGCACCGGGTCGACGTCGGCCTCCGCGGGGGTCGAGCGTCCCCGCGGCGCTGACGAGCGGACCAGTCCGTGGTCCAGCAGCGCCGATTCGACGGTCTCGCGGACCGTCTCCCGGACCGCCGCCTCGTCTCCGAACCGGACCTCCATCTTCCTGGGATGGGCGTTCACGTCCACCGCGTCCCCCGGCAGGTCGAGGAAGAGCACGGCGAACGGGTAGCGGTCGGGTGCGAGCTGGTCGCCGTACGCGTCCAGCACGGCCTCCCGGACCGTCGACGAGCGCACGTAGCGCCCGTTGACGTAGGTCGAGACGTACTCGCGGCTGCTCCGCGTCGTCTCCGGATGGCTGACGTACCCCGAGACGTCGACCGAACTCTCTCCGTCCCCCGACGCAGCGGACTCGTCCCCGTCGCCCGGCGCTGCAGATTCGTCCCCGTCGTTCGACCTCGCGGACACCTCCCCACTACTCGACTCCACGCGAAACATCGCCTCCGCGACCTCGCGGCCGTACACCGAGAGGATGGCCGACCGGAGGTCGCCGCGGCCGGTCGTCGAGAACACCTCGCGGCCGTCGTGGGTCAGCGAGACGGCGACGTCCGGATTCGCCAGCGCGTAGCGCGTGACCACGCGGTTGACGTGGGAGAACTCGGTCGCCTCGGTCTTCAGGTACTTCTCGCGCGCCGGCGTGTTGAAGAAGAGGTCCGCGACCTCGACCGTCGTCCCCTCGGGACAGCCGGCGGGACCGACGGCCTCGACCTCGCCGCCGACCAGTCTGAGTTCGGTCCCGCGGTCGCCGCCCCGCGGTTTCGTCCGGATGGTCGTCCGGGACACCGCGCCGATGGTGTACAGCGCCTCGCCGCGGAACCCGAGCGTCCCCACGCCCGATTCGAGGTCGTCGATGTCCCGAATCTTGCTCGTCGTGTGCTCCCGGACGGCGGCGCGAGCGTCCGCTTCCGTCATCCCGACGCCGTCGTCGCGGACGGCGATGCGCTCGGTGCCGCCCGCCTCCACCGTCACGTCGACGCGCGACGCGTCGGCGTCGAGGCTGTTCTCCACGAGTTCCTTGACGGCGCTCGCGGGCCGTTCGACCACCTCACCGGCCGCTATCTGCTGGACCGTTCGTTCGTCCAGTTCGCGGATGGTCGTGTCCCGGGCGTTCGCGTCGTCCCCCTCGCTCATCCCTCTAACCGTGTCCTCGCGACGCCTTCAACGTTGTCACCGCCGACGGACCGTCACCCCATCAGCCGCTGGTGTTCGACCTTCATGCAGTGGTCCTGGACGACGCGCTTGCCGGCGTTCTCGGCGCGCTCGGCCGCCTCGTCGTCGCGGATGCCGAGTTGCGTCCAGATGACGCCCGCGTCGTCGCGCTCGACCGCGGCGTCGACGATACCTGCGACCTCGTCGCTCGGCCGGAACACGTCCACGACGTCGACGTCCTCCTCGACGTCGGCCAGCGAGTCGTACGCCCGACGGCCGAAAATCTCGTCGGCGTACGGGTTCACCGGAATCACGTCGTAGCCGTGTTCCCGGAGGTACTTCGGAATCTCGTGGGCGTCTTTGCCTTCCGTCGTCGAACAGCCGACGACCGCGACGGTGTCGAGTTCGAGTATCTGGCGGAGTTCGTCGTCGCTCTCGACTGGCATACCAGTGCATCACGGGGCGCGCCAGCAAAAACGTGCTGCCGAAGACCGACGTTCTGCGGAAAAACGACGCGCTGTCGGAGAACGCCCTGCAGAAGCGGTCGACCGCTCGACCCCGCTCAGACGGTCTGCCACTCCGTCGTCTCGCCGACGCCTTTCAGTCGAAGCTCCGACCGGTCGGCGTCGCTCTCCCGCACCTCTATCTCGCCGTCGAACAGCTGTCGGAGCGTGCTCATCGTCTGGTCGTCGTGTGCCGTCGAGTCGACGACGAACAGGCCCAGGGCGTCCGCGCTCTGGACGCGACCCGTGAAGACGTGGAGGAACCGGAACACGGTCTGGAGGTTCGAGTACATCAGCAGCGTCGACAGCGAGTCGAAGAGGATGCGGTTCTCGCGGACGCCGCGCTCGTAGAACCGCTCCAGAAACTCCGAGAGTTCGATACCGATGCCGGTCATGTCGACCGGCGAGGACGCGTAGGCCACCCGGTCGGTGGGCGTCGGACTCCCCCCTGCTGCTTGGAGACGCAGTCGACGACGCCGACTGCCGGAACGCCCCCGTCGAAGCGGCCCTCAAACGCTCGAAGGACCTCGTCGCCACTGTCCTGCGTCGTGACGACGATTGCACCGTCGCCCCGACGACTCCCGTGAGTCAGTACGTCGAGACCGAGGGTACGCTTGCCAGTCATCGGCGGGCCAGCGATCAGTAGGTTCGTCCCCGGTTCACATTCGGTGGCCGAGCACGCGTCACCGAGTCCATACATGACGTCCCTCACGGCAGAGTGGCGGAAGAACCCCGACCATCGACCACGGCCGACCCTCTCCTCCGTCCCATCGTAGATAAAGATAGGTATTTTTACCTATATCCTTTTTGATTAGTATCTCGGCAGTCACGTCGGTTAGATGTGGGTGGCGACGCGACCGACGACGAACGCCGCCGCGGCGAGGAACATGCCGTACTTGAGGTGTAACTGGCCCGCGGTCGGGTCCTCGAAACTCTCGTAGGCCGCGTACAGCATCACCGCGTCGGCGGGCGCGACCGCCACGAGGTACGCCGCGCCGAACGCCGTCCAGAAGTACGGGAGCGGACTGGCGGCGACTGCGACGACGAGCAACGCCGCCCCGACGGCGAGCGCCGGCCGCGCACCGATGGCCAGCGGAAGCGTGTTCAGTCCCTCCTCGCGGTCGCCCGCCATGTCCTCCACGTCCTTGACGATTTCACGCGTCAGCGTCGACAGTGCGGCCAGCACGAAGAGGACGCCCGATCCGGCGACGCTGCCGACGGCCGCACCGCCGAACAGGAACGTACTCCCGCCGAGGTAGGCGACGACGGCGTTGCCCACGCCCGGCAGTCCCTTGAACCACTCCGTGTACAGGAGCAGTGCGAGGAGGTTCACCACCGCGATGGCGATGGCCAACGGCGGCAGGGTGAGCGTCGCCAGGACCGCACCGACGAACAACGCCGCGCTGAACCACAGCGCCTCCCGCGGCGTCACCGCTCCGCGGGGAATCGGCCTGTCCGGGGCGTTGATGGCGTCTATCTCCCGGTCGAAGTAGTCGTTGATGGAGTTGCCGGCGGCGGTCGCGAGCCACGTCGCCGCGACCGCGGCCGTGACGTTGCCGGCCGGATCCGCGACCGACTGGTCGGTGATACCGGCGACGAACGCCCCGATGAGGGTCAGAACGCCAGCGGCGAACGTGTTCCCGGGCCGGGTGAGTTCGAACAGCCCCCGGGCACGTCCGTCGTCCATACCCCGGCTACTCGTCCGGCCCGGTATAAATGAATCGGACGTGTCGCGGCCCGGGAGAAACCACGGCGCTTAAAAGGAGTCGCGCAGTACGTGTGACCGAGGGCGCTTAGCTCAGTCTGGACAGAGTACTTGGCTTCGGACCAAGCTGTCGCGGGTTCAAATCCTGCAGCGCCCATATTTTCGGGGCTGTAATCGCCCGGAAGCGACGGCATGATCCGTCGAACGACGCTGTTCCGTACTTTCGTTCGATAGTCGAACGGGGGAGTTGAGTGCCACCGACAGTTGGGATGGAGTTGTCGTCACGGTCTGGCTTCGAGTACGAGGTTGAACGGCGTCTCGGTTGCCCGGCGGACGCTCGTGAACCCGCCCTCAGTAATCACCTCACGGAGGAGCGCTTCGCCAGCCTGTGCTCCCAAGACGGGGTCGCCCCCTTGGCCGAGCGAGTTCGGGACACAGGCCATCGTCGAGGCGCAGTAGAACGCCCTGCCTACTGGGTTCAGGTTGTCCTCGACTCGATCGTTGGCGAAGGGCTCGACCAACATCCACGCCCCGTCGTCGGCGAGCGTCTCCCGGACGTGTGACGCCACGCCGACCGGATCACCCATGTCGTGATACGCGTCGAACATCACCACGAGGTCGTAGTCGGTCCCGTTGTACTCCTTCGCGGTCGCCACCTTGAAGCTGATACGGTCCGCAACACCGGCTTCTTCGGCTCGCTCGCGGGCCACCTCTATCGAGTGATCGTGGTAATCGATGGCGACGAACTCCGAATCGGGGTAGGCCTCGGCCATGATGATCGTCGATGCACCGTGACCACAGCCCACATCGGCCACGCGTGCACCCGCCGTGAGCCTCGCGTCCGTTCCATCGAGCGCGGGGATCCACTCGTCGATGATATTCGTCTCGTAACTGGGCCGGTAGAACCGCTCCGTGCCGTGACACACGTCCTCGTCTTGCTCGTGCCAGCCCACACCCTCACCGGTTCGGAAGTCGACTTCGATCTCTGAGAGGCGTTTCTGATAGCCTATCAAACCCTGGAACCCACCAGCGAGGAACGCGGGGGTGTCTTCGTCGGCCAGCAGCGCCGCCTGCTCGGGTGTGAGGCTGTAGCGACCCGTCTGGGAATCGTAGGTGACGTATCCGCCGGCCGCTCCCGCGGCGAGCCACTCGTTGACGTACGGCTCCACGGTGTCGGTCCGCTCAGCCAACTCGGCGGGCACGAGTGGTCCGCCGTCGGACAACGCTTCGTAGAGGCCGAGCCTGTCGCCGATGACGATCAGTGGGGCGTAATACGCCGCCCCGAGTTCGTTGACTGCCATTCCGACGAGTTCGTCTAACTTTTCTTCGTCGATCGGTTCGTTGGCCATAGTCGGTGGTGCCATGTCTTGACTGTGGGCGGCAGGCGTATTGGCCTCATCCACGGGGATGACGTTCGACCACCTGAACGCCGTTTCTGGGTGTGAGTGAACGTTTCAGGGCGCGAACCGAACTCGCCATCGCACGGATAGAACTACAATCTGTGCCACCGTATCCCACGATAGTGAATGTTATGGATTCCCCAGAAGACGACCGAACACCCGACCTCGTGTTCAAACCGCCCGGATCCCCGATCCTGGAGGCCGTCCTGCAGAACGCACGGAACCAGAAATACCTCGGCAAGCGCATGGACGCGGCCGGTTCCCGCATCGACGCGGACCGGCTCGGCGACATCGTGCGCCACGGCCCAGTCCTCGAAGCACTCCGCGAGAAGCCGCTGGACCGCCGCGAGATCGAAGCGCGCCTCGACGTCTCGCGGGCGACGAGTCACCGCTTGACGAAGTGGCTCGACGAACAGGGGTTCGTCGAGAAAGTCGATAGCCGGTTCCAGTTGACGGGGCATGGCGAAGCGGTCACAGACGAGGTACTCCGGTTCGAGGCGAACGTGAGCGCCGTCCATCGGATGGGACCGCTGTTGGACATGGTCTGTCCGCACCACGCGGAGTTCGCCGTCGAACCGATGGTTGACGCGACCGTCACCGTCGCCGAACCGGAAGACCCCTACCGACCGGTCGAACGGTTCATCTCGCTCGTGAGCGAGTCGACGACGTTCTCGGGATTCAATACGACACACATGGCACCGTTGAGCATCGGTGAGTTCTACCAACAGATATTCGACACCGCCGGGAGCGAAGTCATTTATCCACCCCATATCGTCGGAAAACTGTTTGACACGTACCCGGGCCGGACGAACGAGGCCATCGGCCGCGGGCAGCTAACCCTTCGGACCCGCGAGAAGTTGCCCTATGGGCTCGCTATCTTCGATGAACGCGTCGGGATTGGAGGATACGACGACGAGACGGGACTGATGCAGGCGTTCGTCGATACGGACTCCCCCCTCGCCCGCGAGTGGGCCGAACGGGTCTACGCGTCGATCAAGGCGGATTCGACTCCATTCGACCGCCCGGGGGATCAGTGATACCTGCGGACCTGCTCTCGTAACCGCTGTGAACCGAGCAAGAGCGTTGCACTGACTCCGGCTGTGTTTTCACGTCCTCGTGGCTTCGAGCAGGACGAATCCTGTTTCGTTCGAACTCGTATGATGATACGCGCCGTGCATCTTGTACAGGGAACGCAGATCTCATCCCCGTTCGGAACAAGTTTTACCAATCACTGAACTAACGTACGAACATGTCACTCGAGACGGATGGCGAGGCCAGCGACGGGAGAATTCTATCACCGCTGCGTGAAAGAGTCAGCAGACGCCACGTCGTGATGTTGTCTCTTGGTGTTCTCGCTGGCTTCAGTATCGGTGTATTCGACAAGAGCGTAGTTACTGTCCCTGTTATCGGGCCGGTATCCGGGTGGCTACTCGGCACTGTCGGACTTCTCGTAGTGGCTGTCGTTTACTACCGTCAGGGGAGCGAGTGTGGCTGTACCGGTGATTGTGACGAGAGCTGTTCAGTCTGAAGCGTAAACCAGTATCCTTTAGAAGAGATTGCGGCGGGACTGGTGGGCGGTGGTGACACCATCGCCTGGGCCGCCAGGTGACAGATGATCGAATTCCGTCGTCGGAATGGTGCCGTCGGTCCAGGCCAGCCGGCCCTCAGTTTCGACATCGAGCCCATCGTACGCACCGAATCGATCGGATTCCGATTCGATGTAGTCCGTCAGTTCTCCGCTCTCCGCCGTCTCGGTGTCGGGGTAGGTGTTCGCAAACGTAAGGTGGGTCGTCTCGGTCCCGAATCGCCACGATTGGAGCTTGCCCGTGATGACGTTCTTCCGGAAGCCGCGCGATGTCGATCCGTCCATCGCCTCCGGGTAGCACCAGAGAGCGTGGGTGTCGTCAACGACTCCGATCATCGCCGACACGAACTCGTTACCGTCGACGTACTGGCTCGTCTCCGCAGCCGGCGCGTCGATGATCGCTTTCGTGTACTCGACTGCGTCGCCCTCGCCCAGCGGAGACACCTCCATCAGGGCGTCCTCCGAGACAGCGTAGACGGAATGCGTACCGTAGAGGTCGAACCCCTGGTAGCGTTCCGGCTCCGGTCGTGTGGTCCGCGTCGCTGTCGTGGGGGTCCGCGTCGACGCCGTTGTGGACGACCGCCTGTCACTGGTGAGTTTCTCCTCGAACGCCTCCGGATCGAACGACCCGAGTGCCAACCGCATGGTGTGGCCGATCTCCACTGCGGCATCGATGGCAGTGTCATCGATGTACTCGCCGGGAACGGGGCGCAACATCTGAGTTTCGAGTCGGGAGTAGGCGGTCTCGTGGATGGATTCCTGGTGGGCACGGATGCCAGTGATGTCGAAATACTGGAACCCGTAGCCATCTCGCAGTGGGGTCATCGTCGAATCCGGGAGCCACCGTGTGAACTCTGTCGTTGCAGATCCCTCCGACGAGTCCGGTGTGGTTTGTTCATCTGGACTACTACCGCTGCCGATAGACGGGTCGCTGAGACACCCGGCAATCGACGCGAGCGTCCCACTACCGAGTGCGAGGCTCGTCGTTTTAAGGAGGGTTCGTCGTGAGCGGGGCATGGAGCGTACTTCTTGGAGCAGTGGGATAAGTTTTCTCCTGTTATTAGTCTAATAAAAATTCAGTTCGAGCGAACGACGTCCGTGAACTCGAATCGAGCACCGCCTTCGACGCTCTCCGTGATGGCGTAGTCCCATCCGTACGCGTCCGCGAGTTCGGCCACGAACGTCAGCCCGAGGCCGATCCCATCGTCGTCCGTGGTGTAGCCCGCTTCCACCACCACCTCGCGCTCGGCTTCGGGAATGCCTCGACCCGTATCTTCGACGTAGAAGCCGCCGTCGAGCGCGCCGACCCGTACCGTGACCGCCCTATCGTTGTGTCTGATCGCGTTTCGAAACAGGTTCTCGAACACGTGCCGGAGATGCGAAGGGTTCGCCGTGATCTGCTGTGTGCTCACGAACGTCAGTTCCACTTCGTCGGTCGCCGTCTCAGCCCACGCGTCCGTGGCGACGCTCCGCATCTCGACTGTCTCCAGGCCATCGACCTCGCTCTCGTCTCGAGCCAACACTAGCAGTACCTCGATGATCTCGTCGATACGCTCGAGGGAGTCTGCAATCTGACTGATGGTCGCCGTGTTCTCCTCGTCGTCGATGAAATCGAGATAGGACTGAGCCACGTACAGCGGATTGCGGAGTTCGTGCGCGAGCATGCTGGCAAAGTGGTCGAGACGTTCGTTCTGCCGTTCGAGTTTCCGTTCGACGTCCTTGCGGGCCGAGATATCGCGGAACGTCCCCACGAAATAGTGATCCCCATCCCGGGTGAAGTCGTTGAACGAGATAGCCAACGGTACCTCGTGACCGTCTTTGTGTTGTCCCGGCAGTTCGACGTACGTCCAATCGATGTGTTTCTCACCGGTTTCCAGATAGCGCTGAAAGGCCTCCATGTGGACCTCTCTGAGGCGTTCGGGAATGATCGTCATCTGCGACCCCCCGACGAGTTCCTCGGAGGGATATCCGAGGATGCGCTCGACGGCGGGGTTGGCGTACTGGATGACGCTCTCCTCGTCGAGCATGATGATGCCGTCGGCAGACGCCTCCGCAAGCGCATCGAACGCTTGCCGCCGCTGTGACAGAGCGGCTGACGAGTCTCCCATAGCGATTTTCCCGAACCACAGGGCGTTAAAGATGCGGTTTGATACTGCAAGCTACCGAGGCAGGGGAGTTCGACGGAGTCGACTGGCCGTACGGTTCGGACGACGGACGTTCGGCGAGGAGGAGCGCGGAAAAGCACCAGGGGGTGGTGCTAGGGGATGTCGAACTGTTCGTGACGAGGCCGGACTGCTGATGGCGGCAGACCGGGTAGGTCAGAGGCACCCTCGTCAACGGGATGGCTGACCGGATTCGATAAATGCTTTGTGGGGTCGTAGAGGCGATAATCCGGTCGAAACGAGTACGTCAGCCGGCCCGCATGGAACGTCACGGTCAGCCTTGGTCCCCGACGTCTGTCCAGTGGCAGAGGGCTCGTAGAAGCAGCGACTTCGAGGCTCCCGGTCGATGGTCGGTGCTAGAGAGCGTCGACGAACCGGTCGAACGCGCCGCTTTCGGCGTGGACGTGCGCGTAGGTGCCGAGCGTCCGGTACTCCGTGAGACCGTCGCGGTCACCGTCGATACCCGACCCCCGCTCTACGTCGAAGGCGAACCGGGCGTCGGAGCCGACGTCGGCGCTGGAGTAGTGGAACTCGTGGCCGCGGACGGAGTCGTTCGCCCCGGCGGTGAGCGTCGGTTCGCGAGCGCGGAGTTCGACGTGGTCCAGGGCCTGATACCGGTCGTGCATCCGGACGTCGGCGGGCAGGACGCCCGCCATCTCGTACGAGTCCCCGTCGGCGGTCGTCAGCGACTCGCTCAGGACCATCATCCCACCGCACTCTCCCAGAACCGGGATGCCCTCGCTCGCGTACCGACGGAGCGACGAGAGCGCCGGTCCACCAGCGAGCGCGCCGGCGTGCAGTTCCGGATATCCGCCGGGAAGGTAGACGCCGTCGGCGTCCGGAACGTCGTCACCGTCAGTCGGTGCGAACGTCACGACCTCGGCTCGCGACCGCAGTCGTTCGAGGACGGCGGGATACGCGAATCGGAACGCGTCGTCGCGCGCTACGGCGACTCGGCGGTCGCGGGCCGGCCTTCGGTCGTCCGACTCGGGGCGCGGCGGTTCGCTGGCGGTCGCGACGAGTCGTTCGGTGTCGACGTGCTCTGCGGCCTCGTCGAGCGTCTCCCGGTCGAGGGGGGCCTCGTCGCCCATGTGGAGGCCGAGGTGGCGATCCGGGATTTCGAGTTCGGAGTGAGGCGGAATGCGGCCGAAATACGCCAACTCGTCGGGAAGGGCGTCCGCTATCCCCGCCTCGTGGCGGCCGCCGTGGGCGCGCTGAGCGATGACGCCAGCGACGTCGACGTCGCGTCCCGCGTCGGCGGCGTACTCGCGGAAGCCGACCGCGGTCGCGGCGACGCTCTCCATCCCGGCGCTCGCGTCGACGACGAGCACTACCGGAAGGTCGAGAGCCTCGGCGACCATCGCCGTACTGGACCCGTCGCCGTCGTAGAGTCCCATGACGCCCTCGACGACGCAGACGTCGCCGTCGCCGCGGTAGTAGTTCCGCCGCAGTCCGTCTTTGCCTTCGAGCCAGACGTCGAGGGTGCGCGATGGACGGCCGGCGACGGCAGCGTGGTGGCTGGGGTCGATGAAGTCGGGGCCGGCCTTCGCGGGCTGGACCGAGTGGCCCGCCGCTTCGAGGGCCCTGAGTACTGCGAGCGTGGCGACCGTCTTTCCCACGCCCGACCGCGTCCCGCCGACGACGACGCCCTTCACGGTTTCACCGCCGGTTCCGCTTCCGTGATTCGTTCGTACACGTCGACGACGCGGTCGCGCACTGCCGCCATCGAAACCCCCGCCCGGTCGGCCAGCGCCAGTGCGCCACCCATCCCGACGCCCTCTTTCGCTTCGCCGGCGACGTACGCGTCCATCGCCGGGTGGTCTCCGTCGGCGAACTCTGGGTCGGTCACGGTCAACGCCAGGTCGAGGTCGGCGGCCGACTTCTCTATCGCGGCGGTCTCGTCGGCCGCGACGAACGAGGTCGTGGCGAGCGACATCGGGTCGTCGACGCCCGCGTGTCGAACGAGGGCCGCGGCGGCGGCCAGTTGGGTGCCGCCGGCCAGCGTCACGTCGGTGCCGGATTCGAGCGCTCCGATGGTCGTCCCCGCGACGCCGGCGAGAACCGGATCGCCGACGCGACTCACCGCCGCTATCGGGTCGCCCGCCGCATCGCCCTCCGACAGGTCGCTCGCCGTCAAGGCGTCGTTCACTACGTCTCGCTTGAGGGCGAGGGGGTTTTCGGGGAGCGACGAGGAGACGGTCGTTCGCTCGCCGAGCGCGGTCAGGACGCCGAGTGCGGTCGTCGTTCCGCCGGGAATCGTCTCGCCGACGACGATCTCGTCGTCGGGTAGCGCACGTCCGAGGCGCGTGGCGTTCTCGAACACGTCTTCGGCACCCGGCACGGGACGTGACCGTCGGACGTCTTCGCCGCTCTCCTCGCCGACCGTGACCGTCGGCGCACAGGTCGGGCTGCCGAGGCCGGCGTCGACGCCGAGCGTCTCGAACTCGAGCAGTTCCCGCACGGCGCGAGAAACGACCGCCGGAGTCGGACAGCCAGTGGGACTGACGGGGACGACGGGAGACGATGTCGGTTTCCCGTACTCGAGGATTTCGAGATCGGCACTCGGAGTGTGTACCATCACGTCCGTGTCGGCCCCGGCGGCGCTGATGCCGTCGATCTCGGCCGTGCGCGTGCATCCGGCGACGAGAACGAATCTCATCGTATCGTCGACCCCCACGTCGAGTTTCCTTCCCGCCACCGTCGGTCGAAGTCACCCTGTCCTGTACTCATGCTCTGCGATTACCCATCTATCTTGTAGTTAGTGAAAGTAGGCTTTAATCGTTCGGTGCGGCCTTGCAGGCCACAGGGGTGGCAAGTGAAGTTGTCGTTCCCGCCCATCAATACAACCAAGATTGAAGTACGACAATTGCGTTTGCATTCGCATGGGCGAAGATACGACCGAGCGTACCCGACCGGACTCCGAGAGGACGGACCGAATCGAGGAGTCGTCCGTTCCTTCTCGAAGGCCGCTTTCGAAGGAACGGGACGCGGCGAGTCGACCAACGCGCGTTCGGGAGCAGGCGACCGGGAACGGGCCGACGGACGACGACCGGACGAAACGGGAAGAACAGTTCTCCTCCGACGTTGCGAAATCCAGTGACCGAGGTCGGTCGGAAGAACGAACTGACGGAAAGGAAGAGACGGGTACGGTGTTCTTGGTCGGGTCCGGCCCGGGAGATCCGGAACTGCTCACGAGGCGGGCGTGGCGGCTCCTTCAGGAGGCGGACGTCGTTCTGCACGACTCGTTGACCGGTGACGAAATCGTCGACCAACTCCCGGAATCGGTAGAGGTCGTCGACGTCGGAAAGCGACCGCCACAGCGAACGACGCAGGACGAGATCAACGAGTTGATGGTCGAACGGTCCCGGAAGGAGGAGGACGTGGTCCGTCTCAAGGGCGGGGATCCGAACGTTTTCGGCCGGGGAGGGGAAGAGGCGGAACACCTGGCGTCCGAAGGGGTCCACTTCGAGATAGTTCCCGGGGTTTCGAGCGTTCTCGCCGCGCCGAGCGTGAGCGGAATCCCGTTGACGCACAGGGACCGCTCCTCCAGCCTCACCGTCGTGACGGGACACCAGACGCCGGACAAGGACGAAAGCGCCGTAGACTGGGGCGCGCTCGCCGATTCCGTCGAGGCGGGAGGGACGCTCGTCGTTCTGATGGGCGTGAATCGGTTGCCACGCAACGTTCGGGCACTCCGGAATCACGGGGTATCGCGCGAGACGCCCGCGGCGCTGGTGCAGAAAGCGACGTGGTGCGACGAGAAGACCGTCACGGGAACGATCGGCGATATCGTCGGGAAGAGCCGAGATGCGGGGGTAGAGCCCCCAGCAGTTACGATAGTCGGTGACGTCGTCTCCGTGCGAGGCGACGTCGAAGAGTGGCTACTCCGGTAGCGAAGGCGCTACTCGTCCGATTCCGCATCTCCACGGTTTCGAGAGCGAGAACGCGCTACTCGTCGACGGCGGAACCGTCGCCCTTCGGACCCCGACGATTCGACGACGTGACGGTCATCCCATCCACCGGCGAAGACGAGCGTTCTCTCCGGCTACCTCCGGTAGTCCTCGTGTCCGCTGGACGCCGCGAAACCGTCGGACGCGGGTCCGGTCGGTAGCGTAACTGATGATTACCGCTGTCGGAAGGTTCTCCCCAGCGTCCAAAACTTATTAGGTGGTCGCTGCCCACGTGAAAATCAAGCAAACTTGGTATAATTAAAGCCAAGTTGTACATCGGCGGGATTCCAAAAATGACAAACGAAGCAATCCTACTCGTCGGCCGGAAAGCCCCGCACGCTCGCGAAGTGTACGAAACCCACGCGGACCGACTCGGAAGCCGAGCCAGCGTCGGCGGCGTGCACGTCGCGACGTACGAAAACGAACCGGTGCGAGAACTCCGTGAGACGTTCGCCGAAATCGAAGGCGACCGCGTTTACGCCGTACCCATGACGACGGCGCACACGTTCGACACGACCGACGGCGTTCCCGCCGCGCTCTCGTACGTCCCCGGCGAGGTGCGCTACTGCGAACCCGTCGGCCGAAGTCCCGCCGTCACCGACGTCCTCGTCCAACGAGCCTCGGAAGCGCTGCGGGCAGACGACGACGTCTCGCTCGTGCTCGTGGGATTCGGAAGCAGTTCGAAACCGTATCAGCGCCAGACGACCGAGTACCACGCGGCACGCCTGAGCGACCAGTCGGACTACGGTGAAGTTCTCACCTGTTACCTCTTGCAGAATCCGACGGTCGAATGCGTGCGCTACAACACCTCGAACAGTCGTACCGTCGCCGTTCCGTTGTTTTTGACCCGGTCCGAAGCGACGACGGAGGAGATTCCGGCGAAACTCGAACTCGAACGCGGCGGAATCGAGTACGCCGAGCCGCTCGGCGACCACGCGCGAGTGACCGACGCGATTCACGCGGAGGTGGAAAAACAACGCGTACTCGCGACCAGCGAGGACAGCCCAGCGTCGTTCGAAACCCGGCTCACCCGGAATCGCCGCCCCGTTGCGACCGACGGGGAGGGAGTGCGGCGGTAGCAGCGTCGGTCAGTCCGCCCGAACGGCCAGTACGGACAGGTCCGAGAACGGCGTGTCTTCCGGCTTCGTTCCGCCTACGTACGTTTCGAGTTCGCCCAGCGTCGACCGGGTCACTGCCTCGTCGTCGTGCGTCAACCGTTCGAGGACGAGCGCGTCGCGCGACGAAGACGCACCGGCGTCGAGGAGGTCGGCGGCCACGTCTCCCGGCATCCAGTCGTACGGTCGCGGTAGTACGAGCAGGTGACGGTCGCCGACGGCGTCGCGGAGGCGCTGGAGATCCGGAGCGACGTCGCCGCTCTTGTGGAGCGTCACGAACGTCGTCTCCTCCATGGGCGTTCGCGCACGACTGGCGGCTACCTGGAGCGACGAGATACCCGGAACCACGCGCACCGTTCGGTCGACCGCGGCCTGGACCTTGCCGACGAACTGGTAGCCCGAGTGGTTCGGGTCGCCCATCAGCACGGCAGTTCCGTCCGCACCGTCGCCGACTCGCCGGGCGAACGTCTCGAGCGCGTCGGCTTCGTCGGCGTAGCCGCAGGACAGTAGTTCGGCGTCGGTCTTCCCGCGAACGAAGTCGACGACCGTCTCGAACCCGACGACGACGTCCGCCTCGCGAATCGCTCGCTCTCCCCGGGGGGTCAGGTACTCCGGGTTTCCCGGACCGATTCCGACCGCGTACACCGGGTTCTCCGCGGGCGTCTCCGGTGCGGACGCCGCGACCGCCGCCGGGTCGGGGCCGGATGCCAAATCGGGTGGGTCGCTCATGTCGGGTCGACGTCTCCCCCTCTCATCGGTCGCTCCGCCCTTCGTTGGGCGCTTCCGGGGTTTCCAGCGAAATCTCGCCGTCCCGCGCGTCGCTCGCGACGTGGACGAGTTCGTTCGTTAGCCCGGCCGCGAGTCCGCTTCCGCCGCGGCGACCGACGTTCGTGATGGCGGGGACGTCGTGCTCGCGGGCGACCTCGCGGACGCGCTCGCGGCTCTCGGCGGCCTTCACGAATCCCACGGGCGTGGCGACGACGACGGCCGGACGGGTTCCCTCTTCGATGCAGTCGGCCAGGGCCAGCGCCGCGGTCGGCGCGTTCCCGACCACGGCGACCGCTCCGTCGTAGACGCCTCGACGGTCGAGTTCGAGCACGGACGCGGCGGTTCGCGTCATCCCCGTCCGCTCCGCGAGGTCGGTGCCGTTGCCGATGGCCTTGCGAACCGAACAGCCGTGGCCGCGCCCGGTGATTCCCGACTTCACCATCGTGATGTCGGTGACGATGGGTCGCTCGTCGAGCACCGCCTTCGCGCCCGCCCGGACGGGGTCGCCCTCGAAGCGCATCAGATGCTGGAACTCCGGGTCGCCGGTGGCGTGGACCGACTTCTGGCGGATTCTGTCGGGGAGCGTCTCGTCGGGGACGAGTTCCCGCACGCGGTCCATGCTCGTTTCGGCGATGTGCATGGCGTTCTCGGTGGTCGCGCCGAGGTCGGCGTACGCTTCGGCTTCGTCGTCGCCTGCCGAGGTGTCGGCGTCAGTCGTCATCGCTCGTCACCTCCGCGACGTCCGTCCCGTCGGCGCGCGCTTCGATGTCGCCGTCGACTCGGAGATTGACGTCGCGTACGCGGTCCGCCGTCTCGTCGTCGGCGTCCCACAGTCCGCGGTCGATGGCCTCGAGGAGCGTGTCGGTGATGCTCTCCAGCGCCCACGGATTCACGTCTCGCATCCACTCCTGACGGTCCTCGTCGAACGCGTACTTCTCGGCGACGTCGTCCCAGAGCGCGTCGCTCACGACGCCGGTGGTGGCGTCCCACCCGAGGACGACATCGACCGTCGTGGAGAGGTCGCCCGCGCCCTTGTACTCGTGGTCCTCCATGCTGTCGAGCCAGTCCGGATTGAGAACCCGAGCGCGCATCGCCTTCCGGACCTTCTCCTCGTTGGTGTAGACGTCGACGTTGTCCGGGTCGGCGGAGTCGCCGACGTACGAGGCGGGCTCCTCGCCGGCGATCTCCGAGACGGCGGTGATGAAGCCGCCGTGGAACGCGTACCAGTCGGAGCTGTCGAACTCGTCCTGCTCGGCGGTGTCCTCGATCTTCACCGTGGCCTCGACGCTGCCGAGCCGGCGCTGGAAGGCGTCGCGTGCTTCGGAGACGCGACCGCGCTTGCCCAGCGCGTAGCCGCCCCACTGGACGTACACGTCCGCGAGGTCGGAGCGGTCGTCCCAGTTGCCCTCGTCGACAGCCTTGTTCGTCCCCGCGCCGTAGCCCCCCGGTCGCGTGGTGAACACGCGATGGGTCGCCGCCTTCCGCGCGTCGGACTCGTCCATCCCGTCGGACTGCAGGCGTTCGGTCTCCTCCTCGACGTGCTTCTTGACGTAGTTCGACTCCGGCGGCTCGTCGAGGTCGACCACGGCGTCGACGGCGTCGTGGACGACGCCGGCGGCCTGCGGGAACGCGTCGCGGAACAGGCCCGAGACGCGCGTCGTCACGTCGATGCGCGGCCGCCCCAGTTCCTCAAGCGGAATCGGGGTCACGTCGTCGATTCGTCCGGCGTCGGTCCACTCCGGCTCGACGCCCATCAGCGCCAGCACCTGCGCGACGGTCTCCCCGCGAGTACGCACCGTCGGCGTCCCCCACGCGACGACGCCGATCTCCTCCGGGTACTCGCCCTGCTCGTCGTAGTGGCGCTCGGCGACGCCGTCGCCGACTTCGCGTCCGACCTGCCAGGCGCTCTTCGCCGGCACCTTCCGCGGGTCGAGCGTGTAGAAGTTGCGGGCGGTGGGGAGGAGGTCGACGCCGCCGCGCGTCGGAGCGCCGCTTCCGCCGGGGGGAACGTACTCGCCGGCCAGCGCGTCCGCCGTCCGGGGAATCTCGTCCTCGGCACCCTGCACGCGCGGTGCCGCCTCCTCGCAGACGAACGCCAGCGCTTCCCGAAGGTCGTCGTGGGCACCCGCCTTCGCGCGGGCGTCGCCCAACGGGTCGATATCGACGACGAGCAGGTTCATGTTCACCTCCGCGTCCGAGTCGGTCTCCGCTTCGGACGCGGGGACGTCGAATCCCCGTTCGGCCAGCGTCTCCACGAGCGCGATGCTCGTCTCGTACACCTCGTCGGCGGCCTCCGCGTAGGTCATCCCGAGCGTCTCGTCGTACGTCCCCGGTTCGTCGAGCATCCGCTGGTAGTCGACCCCGAGCACGCCGGCGACGCTCTCCCGGAGGCTCGGCGCGCCAGGGTTCTCCAGTCGGGTGAGCGCGACGAGGTACTCGACGAGGCGCTCGTCGGCGGGCGGTTCGCTCATCGTGTGGAGCCCCATCCGAATCTGGGTGGTCTTCACGTCGGTGAGGTACTCGTGAATCCGCTCGACGAGTTCGTCGATGGAGACGTCGTCGCCCTCCACGCGCCCTTCGGCGAGCGTCGTCCCGGCCTGTTCGGGACCACGTACGTCCACCTTCTCCTCGACGCTTCCTTCGATTCCGAGTTCGACGGCGAGGTCGAGTTCCTCGACCGTCTGGCGAATGAGTCGTTCGAGGTGGTCGCCGTCGTCGGTCCGGGCGTCCTCCATGCCCGCCTCGCGATACCTGTCCGCGAGTTCCTCCAGTTCGGAGAGTTCGTCGTACGTCCCCGCGTTGCGCATCACCGGCGTGAGGTGGTCGACGATGGCCGCGTACGAACGGCGCTTGGCCTGCGTCCCTTCGCCGGGGTTGTTGATGACGTACGGGTAGACGTTCGGCAGGTCGTCGATTAGCTGGTCCGGCGCGCTCTCGCCGTTCAACCCCACCGTCTTGCCGGGAAGCCACTCCAGACTGCCGTGCGTGCCGAGGTGCACGACGGCGTCGGCCTCGAAGGCGTTCCGGAGCCACGAGTAGAACGCCACGTAGTCGTGCGGCGGCTGGAGGTCCGAGTCGTGGTACACCTTCGAGGGGTCCGCGCCGAAACCCCGCGGCGGTTGCACGGTCACGAGGACGTTCCCGAACTCGACGCCCGGGATGGCGAAGGGGCGTTCCGGTGGGTCGCCCCACTCCGCCACGACGCTCTCCCGGAAGCGCTCGTCGGTGGACTCGAACCACCGTCCGTACTGTTCCGGCGAGACCACGTCGACGCTCAAATCGCGTACGTCTTCGGGGGCGACCCAACGGTCGTCGAGGGTGAGTTGCGCGGTCAGTCGGTCGACGAGGGTCTGCCCGCTGTTCGGTAGTTCACCGCCGAGGTCGTAGCCTCGCCCCTGCAACTCTTCGAGGAGGTTGACGGTGCTCTCGGGGCTGTCGAGTCCGAAGGCCGTCCCGATGCCGTCGTCGCTCGGCGGGTAGTTGTGCAGGACGACCGCCACGCGCTTGTCCTCGTTGGGGAGGTGTCGGAGGCGCGCCCAGTTGACGGCGAGACGGGCCGCGTGGTCGACCCGGTCGTCGATGGGGAAGTGCTGTTTCGGAGCGCTTCCGATGCCGGCGGCGTCCTCCGTGCGCTCTTTCCCGCTGATCGGGTGGGTGATGACGTTCCCGTCGAACTCCGGGAGCGCGACCGACAACGCGAGTTCGAAGCCCATCACGCCGGTGTCGCTGCTCTCGTACCGCGAGCGCGACCGCATCGTGGTGATCGTCTGGAGGACCGGGACGCCTAGTCGGTCAAGAAACACGTCCTCCGCGCTCTCGCCCTCGTCGCTCGCGTCCCGCCCTCGCTCGTCCATCGACAGCGAGAACATGAACGACGAGAGGACGGCGTCCACGACCGGTTCGCCGTCCTCGTCGAGCAACCAGTTGTCGACGACCCACTCGGCGTCCTCCTGTTCGTCGGTGTCGGTGGCCGGATTGCAGAAGACGGGGAGTGCGTCCGCGCCGTTCGCTTCGAGCGCTCGCACGAGAGCGTCCACGTACCGGGTGTTCTCGTGGGTCCAGTGGGACTCGTAGAACCACACCGCGACGGTCGGCGTCTCGTCACGCTCCGCGTTACGAGGCTCGTCGGCGCTTCGCTCCGGCGACGGTTCAGGGTCGATTCTGGCGCGCAGGTCTTCGTATTCGGCGCCCGGAACGTCGGGGTGATACACCCCCTCGGTCGGGAGCGCAACCGGGCCGTCGTACTCGCGGTCCTCGTCGGCGTAGGCGTCGACGAGAAAGCGGACGCAGTTGGCGACGTTGGCGGTTCCCCCGCGGTCCAGGTACTCGTAGACCGTCTCGCGGTCCTCGGTGGCGACCGTCGTGTCTTCGAGGGCGTACGCGTCGCCGGTCGACTTCACGACCAGCGGGACCCCTTCCTCGTCGAGACGGTCGACGGCGCGTTCGTAGCCGGGCATGCTCTCCTCCGCACCGTGGAGCCAGAACACGGCCGCGTCCGCGTCGACCGCCTCCTCGAGGAACGCTTCGACGTCCGTCCGCTCGTCGAGGTCGCCCTCCGAGCGGACGACGAGGTCGACGTCGACGCGCTCGGCCGCGGCCTGGACGGCTCCGAGTTCGTTCTCCGTGGCTGTGTACAGGGCAACTGTAGGCATAACTCTATTAAACCTCTATTGTACTATTGCAAGTATGGTTGATTTGGGAGAGACCAAAAAGCTGTCGCAGCCCTCCCGGTCGACGGTGCCGTTCCCCGCCGTCGTGGGCCAGGAGGAGCTGAAAGAGGCGCTCCTCGTCGCCGGGGCGAACGACGAACTCGACGGGCTACTGGTACGCGGCGAGAAGGGAACGGCGAAGTCGACGGCGGCGCGCGCCCTTACGGACCTGCTGCCCGACCAGCGCGTCGTCGCCGACTGTCCGTACGGCTGTCCTCCCGGCGACGACCCCGCGCAGTGCAGCGAGTGCCGGGCGAGGGACGATCCGCCCGTCGAAACGAGGGCGGTTCCCTTCGTGACGTTGCCCCTCGGCGCGTCCCGGGAGCGCGTCGTCGGTTCCCTGTCGGTCGCGGACGCACTGGACGGGGCGACGGAGTTCGACCCGGGTTTACTCGCCCGGGCGAACCGCGGCGTCCTCTACGTCGACGAGGTGAACCTCCTCGACGACCACCTCGTCGACGTCCTGCTCGACGCCGCGGCCAGCGGCGTCAATCGCGTCGAGCGCGACGGCGTCAGCGTCACCCATCCCGCCGACTTCACGCTCGTCGGAACGATGAACCCCGAGGAGGGCGACCTCCGCCCGCAGTTCCGCGACCGATTCGCGCTCCAGGTCGAAGTGACCGGCGTGCACGACCTCGACCAGCGGGTCGCGGTCGTCGAACGCGCCCTCTCGGGGTTCGACGACGACTACGACGCCGAAACCGCGACCGTTCGCGAGCGCCTCCGCGAGGCGCGCGAGCGTCTCCCGGACGTGACGATTCCGGATTCGCTCGCCCGCGAGGTGGTGGAACTCTGTCGGGACGCGGGCGTCGAAGGGCATCGCGCGGACATCGCCACGGCGCGAGGTGCGCGTACCCTGGCCGCCCTCGACGCGAGGGACAGGGTCATCGAGACGGACGTTCGCCGCGCCGCCGAACTCGCCCTGCCCCACCGTCTCCAGAGCCGACCCTTCGAAGACGCCCCCGATTCCGGGGACGTCGTCGACGACCACTTCACAGACGGACGGGAGGACGCTCGAGATGGCGAGGATAGCGTCGAGGATGGCCGCGACCAGCCCGAACGCGAGCACACGGAATCGGGGGACCCCCCCGAATCCGACGAGAGCGGTTCGGACGCGGAACGAGATGGCGATTTCGGCGAATCCGAGGAGGGAGACGACGACGGCGACGAGCCGAGCGACCCGCGAGAATCGCGGTCCGGCCCTCGTGACGGGTCCGAACGGGGAAGTACCGAATACGCGCCGACCGAAAGCGGCGGAGACGACTCCTCGAACGGCGACGGGAGCGACGGCGACGAGGAAGCGACGCCGCTCGTTCCCGGTCAACCACCCGCCGAAGCGGTCGACCCCAGTGACGGGGTGGCTCCGGACGTGAGTGCGCCGACGGCGGAGCGTGCAGACGGGAGCGGACGGGCCGGGGCGCGTCCGAGCGAACGCGGTCGCGGAACGCGGGTTCGGACGGAGCGTGCCGGACTCGACGACGCCGTCGACGCGGCGGCGTCCGTTCGCGCTGCCGCGGTCCGCGGCGGCGACCGCGTCGAGTCGCGGGACCTCCGTCGCTCGGTCCGCGAGGGCGAGAGTTCGACGCTCGTCGTGTTCGCGATGGACGCCAGTGCCTCGATGCGCGGTCCGATGCGGGCCGCGAAAGGCGTCGCCCTCGACCTCCTCCGGGACGCGTACGAATGCCGGGACGAGGTGTCGGTCGTCGCGTTCGCTGGCGAGAGCGCCGACGTGATCCTCCCGCCGACCGACAGCGTCGACCTCGCGGCGCGCCACCTCAAGTCGTTACCGACGGGCGAACGCACTCCGCTCCCGGACGGTCTCCGGGCCGCTGGCGAGGTACTCGCGCGGGCGGACCCCGGCGAGGCCGTGGTCGTCCTCGTCACGGACGGGCGGGCGAACGCCGGTAGCGACTCCCCGACGGCGGACACGCGGACGGCAGCGTCTGCCCTCGCCGAACGCGGGGCGCACGTCCTCGTCGTCGACGCCGGTGACGGCGGGCGGACCGGGTTGGTCGAACTGATAGTCGACGAAACGGGGGGCGAACGCGTCCCGCTGTCGGCGTTGTCGGCCGAACGAATCGACGCGGCCGCCGGTTGCGCTCGCGAAAGTGAAGAGTAGCGTCCTCGAAAGACTTACAACCTAGTTTGTATTGTGTGCAAGTGTAGTTTACCATGGCGACTGCCAAAGACACTGTTCACGGTCGGCTCGAACGCGCGCGAATCGAACTCTCGGCGACGCAGGTAGCTGTCGGACTCGCTCTCGTCGCCGCGGTCGGATTCGCACTCCTGTTCGTTCAACAGCCGATGATGCACGATTCGCTACACAACTTCAGGCACGCGGCGGGCGTCACCTGCCACTGACACCGATGTTCACGAGATACGTCGCTCGCGGAGTGAAAGCGGGACTCGTCGCGGGCGTCGCGTTCGGCGCGTTCGTCGCGCTGGTTGCGAATCCGCTCATCGGTTACGCCGAGACGTTCGAGCACAACCACGGCGGCGGGGGACCGGTCGTCTCCGGAACGGTCACCACCGTCGTTAGCATCGGGGGCGGCGTCCTGTTCGGAATACTGTTCGGTGCCGTGCTGTTCGGTGCGGTGTTCTACTTCCTCGAACCGGCCGTTCCCGGCGCGGCCGAGACGAAGAGCTACGTGCTCGGGACGGCCGGCTTCGTCACCGTCTCGGGTGCACCGTGGCTCGTGTTCCCGCCGCAACCGCCCGGCATGGAGCAGGCGCTCGCGACCGAGGTCAGAATCGGCTGGTATCTGGTCATGATGGCTACCGGCGCACTCGCCTGTGGTCTGGCCGCGTACGCGTACACGCATCTCCGCGCTCGTCACAGCCGAACACTGGCGGTCGTCGGTGCTTGCGGTCCGCTCGGACTGATACCGATGGTGGCGTTCGTCGCCCCGGCAAATCCGGTTTCGGGCGCGGTTCCGGCCCGGCTCGCGTTCGTGTTCCGGTCGGTCACCGCCGCGGGGCAGGTCGGTCTCTGGTTCGTCCTCGCAACCGCCCACGCGTGGTTCCGTCGCCGGGACCGAGCCGTCGAATCGGACGGCGAGCGGACGACGGTCACGGACGCTCCCGACTCGGTGCTCTCCGATTGATGGAGCACCGAACCGACGACGTCCGCGAACAGGGGTTCTCGGATCACGTCCTGGTTTGCACGAACGCACGTGACTCCGAGTACGCCTGCTGTGCGGACGCCCGCGGGGAAGCCGTCTACGAGTCCGTGAAACGTTGGCTACGCGAGCGGAACGTCTTCTGGTCGCGCGTCCACGTCGCCGAAACGAGCTGTCTCGGTCTCTGTAGCGAAGACGGTACGGCGATAGCGATCCACCCTCGCGGACGGTGGTACTCCGACGTTCGACCCGACGACGTCCCCGACCTTCTTCGCGAGGAGTTCGGACGCGAGGCGTCCCGGCTCGGTGTCGGCGCGGCGACGGACTACGCGGACGACGAGTGCGACGGGCCCGAGGACTGACCCTCCGGCCTCGTTGAAACCTCAGGATGTGACAAGAACGGCGTGTTGGGGGTCTAACCCTCGTTTGCGTGATTTGCAATCAGGCTAAATAGCAGCGGCGCGTTAGATATTACGTAAGATAATGAGCGATGCTACGGGGGTCCACGCTACTCTGGCAGACTTCGACGAGACGGGACTCGCTCTGGACGAGGCAATCTGGAGAGAAGCAGAATGGGGGGAGATGCGAGTCGGTTACGAGACCTATCTCCAGGACTTCGATGATGCACCGCTTCTGAAAGGGCTTCCGAACGATCGGTGCCAGTGCCCCCACTGGGGGTATCTACTGTCGGGACGGATGACCGTGCTTTACGCCGACCACGAAGAGGTCGTCGAGGCGGGCGAGATATACTACATGGCACCAGATCACACGATAGAGATAGATGCAGGTACCGTACTGATCGAATTCAGCCCGAAAGACGAATTCCGGAAGACGGCCGAGGTTGGCGAACGGAATCTTGCGGAACTCGAGGACAAGCAGCGCGAGACCGAACGGTGAACCGTCTGCCCGACGAACCGGAGTAACTGCGACCTTGAGAGGGATTCCATCCGGACACACCACCGTCTGAATCTGGAACCCACCGAGGATTTCAATAGAGCCGTGCTCTCGGGCAGGACTCGCGACGAGCACGGCGGTCGTCGGCGTCGTAGCCGCACTCCCTCTCCTCGCCGGGACGCGTCCGACGGAGCGTAGTCGTGTCCGTGGGCCAACGCGCGAGAATCGGTGTCGTCGCCGACCTGCAGTCGAGGACGGCATCTGTACTCGACGGCGCGACTCTCGACGGTCGGGCGAGTCGGCCATCGCCGTGGATCAAACCCCGACAGGCCCGTTCGACGCGACCGGTGGCTCAGCGGTGGAGCCGGTACGAGCCCCGAACGTCGTCCCCGTCGTGGTAGGCGACGGGTTCCTCCACGGCCGCGAATCGACCGTCCTCGACTGCGGCCGCGGTGACGACGCCCGACGTCGGCCGCGTCGTCGTTCGGCCGTCGACGACGTCGAACCCGTGAAGCGCGTGCGCGTCCGGGTCCCGCTCCCGGAAGTGTTGCGCCGAAGGGACGGCGAGTCTGTCGCCGTCGGTCGCCACCCCGTGGACGAACCCGCCGACCGACGACTCCCAGCGAACCTCGCCGCCCGGCCCGACGCCGACGGCCGCGTGTTCGGTCGGGTGGCGAGCGCTCGCCTCCCGTCCGTCCTCGGGATACGTGTTTCCGGTGACGAAGACGACGCCGTCGCCGGTGGCGTGCACGTGGTTCGGATAGGCGTAGACCGTCTCCTCGCCCCGTTCGACGGGGCGACCCAGGTCGACCGCCCAGCGGACGCCCTCGCCGTCGAGGAGGTAGCCCCGATAGTCGGCGTGGCTGGCCACCGCGACGCCGTCCTCGACGAGCGAGACGTCGCCGACGCGCCGCTCCCCGTCGCCGGGCGGATTCCAGCGGCGACGCACCGCTCCGGTGTCGGCGTCGAGGACGACGAGGCCGTCGGAATCGGTCCCCGGACAGCGGTTGCAGCCGACGGCGACGTTCCCGTTTCGGACGTCGAGGGAGATCGGCGAGGCGTCGGTCTCGTAGCGCCACGCCACGGCGCCGTCGGCCGCGAACGCGTACACGACGCTCTCGAAGGTCCGGCCACCGTCCGGTCCTCGGTGGTAGCGGCGAGCGGCCGCGTACGCCCGCCGGTCGTCCGCGACCGCGTCCACGACGAACGGCAGGAAGAACCGAGTCTCTTTCGTCGGGTCACCGACGTCGTCCGCGGAGCGATAGCTCCACCACTCCGTCCCGGTGTCGGCGTCCAGCAGTCGGAGCGCACCGTCGGGGCCGCGCTCACCGACGAGGACCCCGTCCGCGAACGGGGTCAGCGAGACGACGCTTCCCGAGACGCCGTCGGATGGGGCCTCCGACGAGTCCCGGTTCGCTTCGCTCTCCGAGACGCCGTCGTTCCGCCAGCGTTCGTCGAGCGTATCGACGTCGAACGCGACGACCGACCCGTCGGCGAGGCCGGCGACGACGGCGTCGTCGCGGAGGCAGACGCTGGATCGGCGACCGAGTTGCCGGGACCCGACGGGGTCGACGCTCCCCAGGTCGACCGTTCGGTTAGTCATCGACGGGGAACGCTTCGTGGAGGACGTCGTGGGACGTCCCGAAGTCGTCCAGCAGCGAGTCGCCGTGGTCGGTCAACCGGGCGAGCGACCGCTCGGCGTCGCGGACCGCGACGAGACGCCCCCGGAGGTAGTCGTACTCGGGGTCGCTCTCGTCGGCGGTGGCGATTCGTTCCTCCAGGTCGACGAGGGCCGCGTCGAGGTGACGCCGGAGTTCCGACAGGCTCTCCGCGTTCGCCAGCCCCTCTATCGGACCCTCCAGGTGGCCCTCCAGTTCTTTCTCGGCGTGCTCCCGGACGCTCCGGTCGCTCGTGCCGAGGACGTTCATCAATCCGAGTCGTAGCGCTTCGATTTCGTGACAGCTCATGGTTACAGCGTTTGGTCGACGATGTCCGAAACGATTCGATCCCGGTCGAGGTGGGACGAGACGATACGCTCTGCGTCGTTTTCGTCGACGCCGCCGTACCAGACGCCGTCCGGGTAGACGGCGACCATCGGCCCGTCGCCGCACCGTCCGAGACACGACGAGCGCGTGACGCGCGCGTCGCACTCCTCGGAGTCCCGAACCGACTGGCGCAGGCGTTCGAGGAGGGCCGGCGCGCCGTCCGCCGCGCACGTCTGGTTCGTGCAGACGGCGACGTGCTTCTCCGGCGCGTCGTGGGCGTGCGGGTCGTCGTCCACGGAGTCGCGGTCGGCGTGTGACTCCTGGTGAGTCAGCGCCCGCAGCATGGCCCGCGCACCGCCGACGTCCTCCTCGTACCCGTCGAGTTCGACCTTGTACTTGCAGGTGTCACACGACATGCGGACGCTGTCGGTTCGCGCCTCCTGCCATCTGTCGCCGAGCACGTCCAGGAGCCGCGAGTCCGTCCCGAGGGGGTCTCCGGCCGCGGCGTCCACGTACGGGTACTCCTCGTCGAACTCCGCGGTCCGGTCGCGGATGCGTCGGGTGAGCACGCCGTCGCCCAGCATGTACGGGAGCACGACGACGGCGTCCGGGCGATGCTTCGCCACGTCGTGGAGCGCGTCCCGCAAGCGGGGTTCCGTGACCCCGACGAAACAGGATTCCGTGCGGTCGAACGCGCGGCCCTCGTACAGGAGCCGAGCCAGCTTGTGCACGTCGCCGTTGGCGTCCGGGTCGCTCGACCCGCGCGCACAGAGGACGACCGCGACGTCGTCCGCCTCGCGGTCGACGCCCAGTTCCGACTCCACCGCGGCGGCGCGGTCGTCCAGCAGGTCGACGATTGCGGGGTGGACGCCGAGGTGGGACCCGCTGTGGAGCGTCAGGTCCGAACGCTCCGACCGCGCCCGCTGGACGGCCAGCGGGACGTCGTTTTTGACGTGGCCCGCGGCGAACAGCGACAGCGGCACCACGGTTATCTCGGACACCGCGGGCGCGAGGCTGCCGATGGCCTGCGGTATCGTCGGTGGCGCGAGTTCGAGAAACCCCACGTCGACCGGGACGCCCAGTCGCTCCTCCAGGCCGGCGGCGAGTTCGCGGACCTGCTCGTTCGACTTCTCCCGGCGCGAACCGTGACCGACGAGCAACACCGCCTCGTCGTCGAACGCACCGCCCACGTCCACCGAACGGGCCGCCTCGTCGCGGCCGGACTCGTCGCCGTCGGTACTCCGACTCATCGCTCTCCGGCGCGTTCGAGATTCCTCAGCAACTTCCGCCTTCGCGCCGGGGCGAACAGTCCGCTCTCCTCGCAGTTCTCGTACAGCCACGGGCCGACCGTCGGGACGGCCTCGTCGCTCACGCCGAACCAGTGGCTACCCGAGGACGTCTCCTCGATGCCGCCCGTTGGTGCGTCCGGTGGAACGCTCGCGAGGAGTTCCTGGACGCGTTCGAGGAGGTGTCTGTCCTCGTGGACGAACGAGACGCCGACGGAGCCGCCGGTCGAACGGTCCGCGGAGACGTCGGCCGTCCCGGAGGAGCCCTTGAAACAGACCGTGCCGCACCCCTCGAGTAGCCCGCGGAGGAGCTGGCGCTCGTACCCGTCGAAGGCGTCCAGGCGGTACCCACCGGGGTCGCCGTTCAACGGAAGCCCGAACGCCGCGGCCGCCCGGTTCGCCACGTCCCCGAAGAGCTGTATCGCGTACTCGTCCTCCGTGCGGGTGATAGCCGTGTCGTGGGCGTACTCGCGCTCGACGATTCGGTGGTCGACCCGTTCGTCGCCCGCGATGGCCGCGAGTCGGCGGGCGGCCGTCTCGTCGTTCGCGCGGACCGTCAGACAGCCCTCGTCCAGGTCGCCGTCGCCGACGGCTCGCCCCCAGAAGTACGCCGTCTCCGGGTGGCTCGCGAGCAAGTCCGCGGGGGTGCCGGTCTCCATCGACATCAGTACTCCTCCACGGTGATCGCGCCCGGCGGACAGGCGGCGGCCGCCTGTCGCGCCTCGTCGGCGCGGTCGTCTTCGAACTCGGCGACTATCCGCCCGTCCTCCTCGCGGACGCGACCCTCGTCGCTCCCGTTCGGCGGGACCGGGTCCGCCGCCGGGTCGACCGTGGCCAGTCCGTCCTCGCCCTCGACGAAGCGCGGGTCGCGCGTGAGGCAGGCGAAGATGCCCTCGCAGGCGTCCTTGTCGACGATTACTCGGTAGCCTGTCATGGTTCAGTAGTCGTACTTGCTCTCGTAGCCGCGCGGCGTGACCATCCGGTCGTCCCAGACGTACGTGTCCTCGTTGCCGACGAGAACCGTGGTCGTCATGTCCACGAGGTCGGTCTCGCCGAGTTCTTCGAGGTCGCCGAGTTCGACGATTTCGACCCGCTCGTCCTCGCGGCCGGCGCCGTGGACGATGCCGACCGGCGTCTCGGGGTCGCGATGCTCCAGCAGAATCTCACAGCATTTCTCGTAGTTGTCCCTGCGCTTGCGACTCCACGGGTTGTAGATGGCGATGGTGAACCCCTCCTTGGCGGCGGCGTGGAGGCGCGACTCGATGGTCGGCATCGGCGTCAGGTGGTCCGACAGGGAGATGCTGACCGTGTCGTTCACGAGCGGTGCGCCGACCCGCGCCGCGCAGGACTGGGCCGCGGGCACGCCCGGAACGACCTCGAAGTCGAGCGCGCTGGCGGTCGCGCCCTTCGACTCCACGATTTCGAGCGCGAGGCCGCCGAGCGCGTACACGTTCGGGTCGCCGCTCCCGACGATGGCGACGTGGTTCCCCGCGAGCGCGCGGTCGACGGCCTCCTCGGTTCGGGAGACCTCGCCGCACATCGGGGTGTCGTACAGTTCGTCGGCGGCGTCGGTGACTTCGTCGGGCAGGAGGTCGATGTACGTCGTGTAGCCGACGATGTGTTCGGCCTCGTGCAGCGCCGCGCGGGCGCGTCGGGTCATCCCGTCCGCGTGGCCGGGACCCAACCCGACCGCGACGAGACTACCGGGGTCGGCGTCGAAGTCGTCGACGGTCGCGCCGACCTTCCCTTCGGTCGACGCGTCCGCCGACCCGCCGCAGTCCGAACTCGACGACGAACCGCTCGACCCGCCGCAGTTCGACTCGCTCGTCTCCGTCTTCGATGCTCCGCACTTGGATTCGGTGGTGTCGTCCGTGCTCATCGTTAGAAGTCGTCGACGTCACGCCCGCCGCGCGGGGTGACGAGATGCTTTCCGCGTTCGTTCTCCCAGACGTTCGTCTCGTGATTGCCGACGAGGATGGAGGTGCCCATCCCGCCGACCTCGTCGTCGTGGTCGTCGGCCGCTCGCAGCGTCGTGATGGTGTGGGTCTCGCCCTCCTGATTGCGACCGGTATCGCCGCGGCTGGCGTCGTTGAAGATGGCGACCGGGACGTCGTCGGCGCGCTCTTCGCGGACGACGTCTATCGCGCGCTGGTAGTCCCGCCAGCAGTTGTAGAGGACGATGACGAAGCCGCTGATCGCGGCCGCGCGCAACTTCTCTTCGATCTCGTCCCAGCCGCGCCACTTGTCCGACAGCGATATCGTACAGAAGTCGTTCGACAGCGGCGCGCCGAGGTTCGCCGCGCCGCCGAGCGCCGCGGTCACGCCAGGCACGACCTCGATGGGAACGTCGTACGCCTCGTCTTCCTCCGCCATGAGGAACAGGAGGTCGCTCTTCCCGTACACGTTCGGATCGCCGCCCGAGACGTGGGCGACGTCCTCCCCGTCGCGGACGCGTTCGAAGGCCTCGCGGGCGAGCTCGGTCTGTCGGCCCATCGTCGACCGGACGACGTCCTGTTCCGGCCGACCGCCGGCCGAGGCGGTGGCCGTTCCGCCGTCCGTCGCGGTCTCCGGCGGAAGCGTCCCGTCGCGCCGGAGGAACTCCTGGTAGAGGTTCGAGGCGATGACGCAGTCGGCGTTGGCGATGACGTCCTTCGCCCGCTGGGTCATCGCGTGGGGGAGCCCCGGACCGATACCGACGACGTAGAGGGTACCGGTGTCGCCCCTGGTCTGGTCGTCGCTCATCTTATCGCCCCACCGCGACCGTCACCGCGTCCTCGAACCGCTCTTTCTCCCGCGCCAGTTCGTGTTCGCGCCCGCCAGCGATGGCCGACGCCTCCGCGATGCCCGGCCACCCGATGAGTTCCTTCGAACGCGACGGGGAGGGTCCCTCGAACCCCTCCAGGGTCTCCTTCTCGAAGAGGACCACGCCGACATCGGCCTCCCGTGCGGCCTCGTAGATGCCCTCCTCGCCCTCCTTCCTGGTGCCGGTGGCGACGAAGTCCACGTCCTCGAAGCCGAGTCCGAGGTCGTCCAGTGCAGCGTCCCACGCGTCGAGTACCCGCTCCGACTCCACGCCCGAGACGGTGCCCGTCCCGAGTACCACGCCGTCGTCCCCGTTCCGCTTGAGAACGGTCACGTCGTCGTCGACGAGCACCGCCCGCGGCCCGTCGAGTCGAGTGACGGGACCGAGTTCGTCGTTCAGGACGGCGAGGTTGGTCGCGACCGTCGAGTCGCCGTTGACGACGTGGGCGTCCAGCGCCTTCGCCTTGCTCTCGACTCCCTGCTCGCCCGCGGCTTCGCTCGCCGTGGTCATCGCCGGGACCGCACCCATCTCAGAGAGGTCGTGGGCGACCTGGTTGGCCCCGTGGTGGCCGCCGGTGATGGGGATGGCCCACGTGAGTTCCTCGTCGACGACGACGATGGCGGGGTCGTCCCACTTGTCGTCGAGCAAGGGTGCCGTCTTCCGCATCGCGATGCCCGACGCCATCAGTCCGACGAAGCAGTCGTACTCGCCCCAGTGCTCCGCGAACACGTCGCCGTGATACTCGATGATGTCCACGCGGTCGTACTCGTCGCCGATACCGTCCGCGATATCGCGAGCGGTGTCGAGCTTGCGCTCGAAGCTGACGATAGCTATCTCCTCGGCCACCTCTCCGTCCGAGTCCGGCGTGGAGCAGTGGCCTCCCGATTCGTCCGATTCCGCGTCGTTCGTTTCCGTACTCATGGTCAGTCGTCCGCCTCGCTTTCGTTCGAACTCCCGTTCGCCCAGTCGCCGTACAGGTAGGAGCGCTCGTACTCCGTCCCCTGCGCCGCGTCGCCGATGATAACGAGCGCGGAGGCCCGATAACCGGCCGCCTCAACCTGATCACCGATGGTGGCGATGGTCCCCTCGATGACGTCCTCGTCGGGCCAGGACGCGTGGTAGACCGCGGTGGCCGGCGTGTCCGGGTCGTGTCCCGCGGCCAGCAACCGGTCCATCGTCTCCCCGACCGCGTGCGTCCCGAGGTAGATACAGGTCGTCACGTCGCCCATCTCGACGAACTCGCCGATGTGGTCCTCGTCGGGGTCGAGGGTCTTGCCCTGGGGCCGGGTGAAGGCGACGTGGTTCGCCACGCCGTTCAGGGTGAGTTGCGTTCGAAGCGTGGCGCTCGCCGCGAACGCCGCGGTCACGCCCGGTACGAGGTAGGTCGGAACGCCCTCGTGTTCCAGCGCGTCCATCTGCTCCAGCGCCGCACCGTACACCGCCGGGTCACCGCTGTGGAGGCGAACGACGTCGCGCCCCTCCTCGTGGGCGTCCCGCATCAGCGGAATCAGTTCCTCCAGGTCCTTGCCGACGCTCGACACCTGCTCGGCGTTCGCGCAGTACTCATCGAGGAGTTCGCTGTTCACGAGCGACCCCGCGTGAACGACGAGGTCCGCCGCTTCGACCAGCTCGCGGCCCGTGACCGTCAGCAGGCCCGGGTCTCCGGGGCCTGCACCGATGAACGGAATCCCCTCCCGAACCTCGCCGGCGGTTCGGTCGGCGATTCGGGCGTCGCGCCGTCGGGTCCGGGCGTCCGCCTCCGCCTCGATGGCGTCCTGCGGGTCAGTCATCCGACGCCACCTCCGGGGGTTCGTCGCCGTGAGCCTCGCCTTCGGCGCGTTCCTGCATCGCCACGTCGTCCGTCGTTTCGAACCTCGCAGTGGCCGGTTCGTGCTCGACGTCGCGCTTCTCCGCGTAGGCCAGCGTGTAGTAGTCCCGCTGGGCGACTGCCTCCGGGTCCTCGGTCACGACGGTCTCGCCCTGTTCCATGAACAGCCGGCGACCGTACAGCACGTCGTACCCGGCTTCGACGAGCTTCTCGTGCGTCGTCGGAGCGTCCGTGACCTTGAACAGGATCATCCGGTCCGGACCGGTCGGGGCCGCACCCCGGGCGGCCTCGTGGAGCGCGAGGCTCGTCCCCGACGAAATCTCGACGCCGAGGGCGGTCGCGAACGCGGTGACCGCGCTGACGCCGGGGACGATTTCGACCTCGACGTCCGGATGGAACGCGGACATCGTGCGTCGAAGGTGGCCGAACGTCGAGTAGACGTTCGGGTCGCCCAGCGTGACGAACGCCACGGTTTCGTCACGCGCTCGCGGTGCGATTTCGTCGGCGGCTTCCCTCCAGGCCCGTCGAAGCTCGTCCTCGTCGCGCGTCATGGGGAAGTCGACGTCGCCGATGCGGTCTTCCGGCACGTGGTCGGTGGCGACCGACCGGGAGAGTCGCCCCGGCGAGTAAACGACGTCGGCCTCTTCGAGGACGCGTCGGCCCCTGACGGTGACGAGGTCGGCGTCGCCCGGACCGAGGCCGACTCCGTACAGGCTCATCGTCGTCTCCCGTCGGAACCGCGCTCCGACGACGTTCGTGGTTCGCTCGACTCCTCCCTCCCGTCGGAGCGGAACCCCGACGACGTTCGCGGTCCGTCGGACCGCTCGCTCCCGTCGGCGTCTCGCTCCGCGGACGTCCGCTTCACGTCGGTCGGCTCGCCGCCGTCCGCGGCAACTTCGTTCGGGCTCCCGACCAGCATGTACACCGGGTTGTCCGAGTCGAAGCTGGTCGCACCGGCCAACTGGTAGCCGTGGCTCACCTGGAACTGGACGACTTCGTCGAGGAGGTCCCGCTCGCGGAACGCTTCGGTCGCCGCACCGGCGACTTCGAGCCTGGAGACGTTCATCACGACGCGGTCGATACCGGTATCGACTGCGTGGTCGAGCACCGACTCGTAGTTCCTGCTCCCGCCGATGAACAGCGCGTCGGCGTCCTCCGGCAGTCCGTCCGGAGCCTCCGCCTCCCGGAGCGTGACGTCCGCGGTGACGTCGTTCGCCGCCAGGTTCTTCCGACTGACCGCCAGCCGTTCCGGTTTCCGTTCGATCGCAGTGACCCGCCCGGCGCGGCGCGCAGCCTCGATAGTGACCGCGCCCGTGCAGGGACCGACCTCGGCGAAGTGGTCGGTCGGAGCCAGGTCGAGTTTGTCGCGAAGGACGGCCCGAACCTCGGGTTTGGTCGGGCCCGCCTTCGCGTCGTGAGGAAGTGCTGTACGTGCCATCACCGGACACAACTTCCGTGGGGCCTAAAACAATTTTGGTTGATTTACTCCAACCTAGGTTTTCTTACGGCGGTCGTTTCGGCTCCGAAGACAAGCTCACCGACACTAAAGCAAAGATACTTGAGTTATCGGCGCTCACAGTCGCCAACGGCAAAAGAAATGGATACGTCCGACGATGCAGGCGTTCTGCGGAGCAAGCGGAACGCCACGAGGTACCAGATCCTGGTTCAAATTGCGGAACGGCAGCCGGCGGTGAGTCAACAGGAAATCGCGGACGTGATCGGAATCACTTCGCAGGCCGTGAGCGACTATCTCCGGGACCTAATCGAGCACGGGTGCGTTCGGAAGCACGGCCGCGGACGCTACGAGATCACCAAGGAAGGCGTGGACTGGCTCATCTCCCAGACCGACGAACTCCGCGATTTCGTCCGGCACGTTTCAGAGGACGTCATCGGCCAGGTCGAGATCGAAACCGCGCTCGCGACGACGGCGATCGACGAAGGACAGAGGGTGTCGCTCTCGATGCGGGACGGCGTTCTCCGAGCGACGCCAGGGGAAACCGCGAACGCAACTGCAGTTGCAGTTACGGACGCGGAGACGGGACGGGACGTCGGCGTCACCGATTTCGAAGGCGTCCTCGATTACGAGGTGGGGAGAGTGACCGTGATCTCGGTTCCGCGGGTTCAGGACGGAGGAAGTACGGTGGTGGACTGTGCGACGGTGTCCGACTGCGCCGAAACGCACGACCTGCTCGTGACGTCCGGCACCGAAGCGCTGGCGGTGGTCGAGTCGACGGACCGCGAGCCGGACGTTCGCTTCGGAACTCCCCTCGCGGTACAGGAAGCCGCCACGAAGGGGCTGGACGTGCTGTTGCTCGCGGTCGCGAACGAGCTTTCGACGCACACGGACGAACTCCGGGAACGGAACATCAGCTACGAGGTCGTCGACGCGGCCGAGTAGCCGGTCGGAGCCCCCCATCGAACGCGGTTCCACGCGTGAAGGCGAGGCCGTCCCTCGACACGACCACCGAATTCGCAGAGCGACGGCAGTCGAGGGACGACGGCTCAACCGCCCTCGAACCGCTCTCCGAGCACGTCGGAATCGTAGAGCGATTCGATCTCCCGCCGCTCGTACCCGCGTTCCCGGAGGATTTCGTCGGTGTGCTCGCCGAGCCGAGGCGGATACCGGCGAACGCTCGCGGGGGTCCGCGAGAGATGCATCGGGGAGCCGGGCATCTCCACTTCCCCGGCGGTAGGGTGAGCGATGGAGGCACGCATACCACGCGCCCGGACCTGGTCGCTTTCGAACACTTCCTCCATACTCTTGACGTCGCTCGCCGGGACGTCGTGGTCGCCGAACTGGGAGAGCAGTTCCGCGGTCGTCCGCTCGGCGAACTCCGGTCGGAGTTCCCCGTCGAGGGCCTCGCGGTGCTCGACGCGTCGCGGATTCGTCTCGAATCGGTCGTCGGCGACCAGGTCGGGGCGGTCGAGCGCCTCGCAGAACCGGGGCCAGACGTGCTCCGACGCCACCGCGACGACGACGTAGCCGTCGGCGGTTTCGTAGGCCTGGTACGGGGCGATGGTCGGATGTTTGCTCCCCATCCGGCCGGGTGGGTCCCCGGTCGCGAAGTAGTTCGTCGCCATGTAGCTCATCCACGCGGCCTGGCCGTCGAGGAGGCTGACGTCGACTTTCTGTCCGACGCCGTCGCCAAGTTCGCGCTCGAAGAGCGCCGCGAGAATCGCCTGCGTCGCGTACATGCCGGCACCGATGTCGGCGATGGCGACGCCGACGCGAACGGGACTGCCGTCCTCTTCGCCGGTGATGCTCATGAGTCCGCCCTCGGCCTGCATCATGACGTCGTAGGCGGGTCGGTCCTTGTCCGGCCCCCACTCGCCGTAGCCGGACAGCCCGCAGTAGACGAGTTCGGGATTGTCCTCTCGGAGTCGCTCGTAGCCGAGGTTCCACTCTTCCATCTTCCCGACACGGAAGTTCTCGACGAGGACGTCCGCGTCGCGGGCGAGGTCCCGGAACACCTCCCGGCCTGCTTGCGAGGCGAGGTCGAGCGTCATCGACCGCTTGTTGCGGTTGACGCTCATGTAGTAGGCGCTCTCCTCGGCGTCGCCGTACCGCGGCGGATGCCACTCGCGGGTCTGGTCTCCGGTCCCGGGCCGTTCGACTTTGAGTACGTCCGCGCCGAGATCACCCAACTGCATGGTGCAGAACGGCCCGACGAGCACGCGGGAGGCGTCGAGCACCGTAACTCCGTCGAGCGGGCCGGTATCGGTCTCGGGATTCTGCGCTTCACCAGTCATCGGTTTGCTCGTCGACGGGGAGACCAGTCAGGTCTTCGCTTGGCATCGGGGCGTAGATCCCGGTGCACTCCCGGGTGTGACGGTCTCCACGCTGGCCGCGCGGCGAGTCGGTGGAATCGGTAGCGACGTCGTCGCAGCCGGACTCGCGCGTCTCGCGGGCGACGCGGGGCCGGTCGCGAGCCGTCCGGACGTCGTCGCGTCCGGCCGTCGAGCCGCGCCGGATGCGCACGTCGCACACTCTTCCGGTTCCGCGAACCGGTGGGCGAGCGACGAAGCGGCCGAACCGTTCGGTCGGGCACGGACCGATGCCCCGGAGCGTCACTCCGCGAGAGCGTCGAGCACCTCGTCGGCGAGATACTCCCCGAACGGAAGCGAGGACGTGAGTCCGGGCGAGACGGCGTTGAGCACGTGCAGCGAGTCGGGACCCCGTTCGAACACCGGCTCCTTCACGAGTCGACCGTCGTCGCGCACGACCTGCGCACGGATGCCGGCGTAGCTCCGGCGGAAGTCCGCTCCGCGAGCCTCGGGGACGAGCCGCCGGGCTGCTTCGACGAAGGCCCTCTTCCGGTACGACTTGCGGAGTTCCGCCCACGCCACGCGGAGCATCTTCGGACTGCCGAGCAGTTTCCAGAGGCCCTCGTACCGCAGCGTCTCGGCCAGTTCCGCGAGGTCGAACTCGGTGTTCCGGTAGGCCTCGCGCCCGAACGCGAGCACCGCGTTCGGTCCGACGATCACCTTGTCGTCCGTTCTGCGCGTGTAGTGGACCCCGAGGAACGGGAGACCGGGGTCCGGCGTCGGATAAATCATCGACTCGCAGAGATGGCGGCGCTCGGGCGTGAGTTCGTAGTACTCGCCGCGGAAGGGGACGACCTGGTACTCCTCGCCGACGCCGACGTCGTGGGCGATGGCGTCCGCGTAGAGACCGGCGGCGTTCACGACGTAATCGGCCTCGATTCGACCCTTGTCCGTCTCGACGAGATAGCCGTCTCCGCTGGGACGGAGCCCCTCCACCTCGTATCCCATGTAGAAGTCGACGCCCATGTCCTCCGCGTCGGCTGCGAGCGCGTAGACGTACTTCTGGGAGTCGACGGACGCGGCCTCCGGACAGTAGAGCGCCGCCCGTCCGTCGGCGTGCGGCTCGCGTTCGGAGAGCGCCGCGGCGCCAATCACCTCCGCCTCGACACCGTTCGCGTCGGCCTGCGCCTTCAGGTCGTCGAGACGCGCTACTTCGGCGTCGTTCCGCGCGACGACGACGACGCCCGTCTCGGCCAGCGGTACGTCGTGGTCCGCGGCGAACGCCTTCATCCGCCTCGTCCCCTCCGTGGCGAACCGCGCCTTGAGCGACCCCGGCGGGTAGTTGAACCCCGGATGGAGGACGCCCGAGTTGCGACCGCTCTGGTGGACCGCCAGGTGGTGTTCTTTCTCGAGGACGCACACGTCGAGGGCGGACCGTTCGACCAGGTGGGCCGCGACCGAACACCCGACGCATCCGCCGCCGACGACGGCGACGTCGTGGCGAACCATGCCGAAGGGTAAAAACGGGTTCACAAAGAGGCTGCCGTTCGTCGAGTACCGCCGCGGCTAGAGACCGTAGCACGACGACCTGCGAAACTCACATTCGCGTTCGCCGACTAGTGTCGACCGATGACGTACGAGTACGCGCGTAGCCACGAGCACGAACTGGAAGCGGAGTACCTCGCCCCGGCGGACGCCGTCGTCCTCGACCTCTACGAGCGGGACGAATCGCTGTTCATCGACGTGGTCGTCCCCTGTCCGACCTGCAGCGAACCGCTTCGACTGTCCGCTCGCGTGACCGAAGTGGCCGACTCCGACGTCGAGCTTCCGCTGGAAGACGCCGACGAACTCTACGACTGAATCGCCGTCTCGGGCGAAGCGACCGTCGAGAACGACGTACCGACTGCCTGTACTATCGAACTTGACGCCGACGGGAGGCGACCGGCCGCTTACAGCGCGTCGAGGACGCGCTCGAACCGTTCGGACACGTCCTCGGCGATGGGGTCGAGGTCGGCGTTGTCGGTGATGCCGACGAGCCGTTCCGGGTCGACGGCGCTCACGGCGACTGTACCCTCGTCGGTCTCGTAGACGACGACGTTGCACGGCAGGAGCGCGCCCAGTTCGATCTCGTCTTCGAGACCCTGGTACGCGAGCCCCGGATTACAGGCGCCGAGGATGCGGTACTGCCGGAACTCCTCGTCGAGTTTCTCCGCGAACGTCGCCCGGACGTCGATGTCACAGAGGACGCCGAACCCCTCGTCTTCGAGGGCGTTCGTCGTCTGCTCGACGACCGCGTCGAAGTCACCGTCGACGTGTGTCTGCATCGTATAGTCCATATTTCACAATCACGGTCCAGCCGCTTAGTACTATCGCGTCGGAGCGACGCGAGCGCGACGGACGGCGTCGATGTCCCTCGGTAGTCGGCAACGCTCGTCGTCGTTCTCTCGGCGGCGTTCTCCGACATCCTTCCGTCAATCGTCGACACGGGATTGTGAAAAACCGGCAATACGATTCCGGCGAGGGCGGAACGAGTGAGCACCGACCGCGACGCTCGAACGCGACGTCCGGCGGACCGGGGCACGATTCGGCGGGTCGAACGTCGGTGTCGCCCGCGTCTCCTCGCCGTGGGAGCGCGTCGTCGCCGTCGCGGCGATGCGGACGGGTGCTCGACGCGAGTCGCGGAACGCCCATCACCCTGGGTACCGTACCCCGTCCAGGAGGAGGACGCCATGGACGACCATCGCCACTCGACCGACGACGACGGAACCGACGACCGCGGTCGGTCAGACGCGACGCGCGACGATGGGGCGGACGGCGCGGACGCGGAGGCGGAACCGCGAGCCGAACAGTCGCTCCTGGAGGACGAGGCCGACGCCGACGAAGCCGAGGCACGCGTCGAACGGCACGGAAGCCACGGGGGGGACGACCGCGGCCACGGCGACCACGGCGGAATGCACGAGGGACACGAGGAGATGTTCCGCCGCCGCTTCTTCGTCTCGACGCTCCTCTCGATTCCGGTGCTCCTCTACAGCGAGACGCTGCAGGGCTGGCTCGGGTTCTCGGTCCCGGCGTTCCCCGGGAGCGAGTGGATAAACCCCGTCTTCGCGGTGCTCGTCTTCGCGTACGGCGGCGTCCCGTTCCTCCGGATGGCCGTGCCCGAGGTCCGGAACCGCTCGCCGGGGATGATGACGCTCATCTCGATGGCCATCACCGTCGCGTTCGTCTACAGCCTGGCCAGCGTGGTCTTCCCGACGACGTCGGCGTTCTTCTGGGAACTCGTGACGCTCGTCGACATCATGCTCCTCGGTCACTGGATCGAGATGCGGAGCGTCCGCCGGGCGTCCAGCGCCCTCGACGAACTCGCCGAGCTACTTCCCGACACCGCCGAACGCATCACGGACGAGGGGGGCACGGAGGAAGTACCGGTGAGCGACCTCGAAGAGGGCGACCTCGTCCTCGTTCGTCCCGGTGCCAACGTGCCCGCCGACGGCGTGGTCGAGGAGGGTGACTCGGACGTGAACGAGGCGATGATCACGGGGGAGTCCCGTCCGGTCTCGAAGGAGCCGGGCGACGAGGTCATCGGCGGCACCGTCAACGGCGACGGTAGCCTCCGGGTCCGCATCACCGCCACCGGCGACGAGACGGCCCTCGCCGGCATCGTGCGACTCGTCGAAGAGGCCCAGCAGAGCAAATCCCAGACGCAGGTGCTGGCGGACCGCGCCGCGGGCTGGCTGTTCTACGTGGCGGTCGCGTCGGCCGCCGTCACCGCCGTCGCGTGGACGGTCGCCGCCTCGTCCGGCGCCGCCGTCATCGAGCGCGCGGTCACCGTACTTGTCATCGCGTGCCCGCACGCGCTCGGACTCGCCATCCCGCTGGTCGTCGCCATCAACACGTCGCTTGCGGCCCGGAACGGGATGCTCGTCCGGGACCGCATCGGCATGGAGCAGGCCCGCGAACTCGACACGGTGATATTCGACAAGACGGGGACGCTGACGGAAGGCGAGCAGGGCGTCGTGGACGTGGCGACCGTCGACGGCCTCGACGAGGACGACGCGTTCGCGCTGGCCGCCGCCGTCGAGGGCGACTCCGAACACATGATCGCCGAGGCCGTCCGCGAGGCGGCCGACGAGCGCGGCGTCGCGGCGCGGGACGCCGCCGACTTCGAGGCGCTCAAGGGTCGCGGCGTGCGGGCGACCGTCGACGGGGAGACGACCTACGTCGGCGGACCGAACCTCCTCTCGCAACTCGACGGCGACGTCCCGTCGGTGCTCGCGGACTTCGCGGAGCGAGCGGGAGAGGACGCCCGGACCGTCGTCTACCTCGTCCGGGACGACGAACCGGTGGCCGCCTTCGCGCTCGCCGACGTGATACGGGACGAGAGCTATCGGGTCGTCGACGCGCTCCACGAGTTGGGGATCGAGGTAGCGATGCTGACCGGCGACTCCGAGGACGTCGCCCGCGCGGTCGCGGAGGAACTCGGCATCGACACCGTCTTCGCCGAGGTGCTCCCGGAGGACAAAGACGGGAAGGTCACCGAGCTACAGAACCAGGGAAAGCTCGTGGCGATGGTCGGTGACGGCGTCAACGACGCCCCCGCGCTCACGCGCGCGGACATCGGTATCGCCATCGGGAGCGGGACGGACGTCGCCGTGCAGTCCGCGGACATCATCCTCGTGCAGAACAACCCGCTCGACGTGGTGCGGCTCGTCAAGCTGAGCCGGGCGAGCTACCGGAAGATGCAGGAGAATCTCGTCTGGGCCGCCGGGTACAACGTCTTCGCCATCCCGCTGGCCGCGGGCGTGCTCGCGCCGTTCGGAATCCTCCTCTCGCCAGCGGTCGGCGCGCTGTTGATGTCGCTGAGCACGGTCATCGTCGCAATCAACGCCCAGTTCCTGCGGCGGATAGACCTGGAACTCCCGACGTTACCCGGCCTCCCGTCGACCGCCGAGCCCAGACCGAGCGGCTAATCGGTCTACGGACCCGCTCCCACGTCGAACGCTTATCCGTGACGACGCCCTACGTCGGACGATGAGCGCTCCGAAACAGGACTTCCAGACCGCGGTCGACAAGACGCCGAGTCGCGACGAACGCGAAGACGCCATCGACGCGCTAGTCGACGCCGGCGAGTGCGAGAGACTCGCCATCCTCGTCCAGATGGACGGGCTGGACGGCCCCTTCCGGCGACGGGCGCTGAACGGAATGGCCCAGGCTGGATGCTCGGACCTGCTTCGCACGATAGTCGAGAACGGCGGGCTGGAGGAGTCCCTGCAGTCCGACGCCCGGGAACTCCTCGAACGGTAGTCGGAACGCCGTCGCACGACCGTCGCGAGGTCGGCGCCGACGCGCGCGACGGCCGGGACGGTCGACCGGCGGAGCGTTCGCGCCGGTCGACCGGTCGCTCTACGCTCCACCCTCCTCGTCGGCGGTTCGTGGCTGCCGCGGGACCGACACACCGAAGTACCGGGCAGTACGACCACCAGCCATGAGCGGACACGAACACCAACCGGGAGAGAGGGACCGCGTGACGGCACCGCAGCAGGAGTACTCGATGCGCGACGTGGGCATCGGCCTCGTCGTCTTCGTGGTCGGGCTCGTCGTCACGTTCGGCGTCCCGCTCGCACTGTCCTGACGCCTCGGGGCTTCCGAGAACCTCGAACCGGCCTCGTAGTTCCCCGAGAGACGCGTCTCCGCGACTCGCTCCCGAAGCGACGGGGGTGAGTGCGCGACCGAACCCGTCGTTCGATATCGGCCGAACTTTTACTACTGGCAGAGTACCCCGGAGCATGGTGCGAAACTACGCGGAGTTGCACGACCCCAACGCGGAGTACACGATGCGCAATCTGTCCAGCGAGACGATGGGTCTCACCGGCGACCGCGGCGGCGGCCCGCGCGACCTGGAGATAACGGACGTCCAGACGACGATGATAGACGGCAACTTCCCGTGGACGCTCGTCCGGATATACACCGACGCGGGTGTCGTCGGCACCGGCGAGGCCTACTGGGGCGCGGGCGTTCCGGAGCTCATCCAGCGCATGCGGCCGTTCCTCGTCGGCGAGAACCCGCTGGACATCGACCGCCTGTTCGAGCACCTCGTCCAGAAGATGTCCGGCGAGGGCTCCATCGAGGGCGTCACCGTCACCGCCATCTCCGGCATCGAGATAGCGCTCCACGACCTCGCGGGGAAGGTCATGGACGTGCCGGCCTACCAGCTTCTCGGCGGCAAGTACCGCGACGAGGTTCGCGTGTACTGCGACTGCCACGCCGGCGACGAGGCGAACCCCGAGTCGAACGCCGACGAGGCCGAGCGCGTCGTCGAGGAACTGGGGTACGACGCCCTGAAGTTCGACCTCGACGTGCCCTCGGGCCACGAGAAGGACCGCGCGAACCGCCACCTCCGCAACCCCGAAATCCAGCACAAGGTCGACATCGTCGAGGCCGTCACGGAGCGCGTCGGCGACCGCGCGGACGTCTCCTTCGACTGTCACTGGACGTTCTCCGGCGGGAGCGCGAAGCGCCTGGCGCACGCGCTCGAAGAGTACGACGTCTGGTGGCTCGAAGACCCCGTTCCGCCGGAGAACCACGACGTGCAGCGCGAGGTCACCCAGAGCACCACGACGCCCATCGCGGCCGGCGAGAACGTCTACCGCAAGCACGGCCACCGTCGCCTCATCGAGGAGCAGGCCGTCGACGTCATCGCGCCCGACCTGCCGAAGGTCGGCGGCATGCGCGAGACCCGGAAGATAGCGGACATGGCCGACACCTACTACACGCCCGTCGCGATGCACAACGTCTCCTCGCCCGTGGCGACGATGGCGAGCGCCCACGTCGGCACCGCCATCCCGAACTCCCTCGCCGTCGAGTTCCACTCCTACCAGCTCGGCTGGTGGGAGGACCTCGTCGAGGAGGACGTCATCCAGGAAGGGTACATCGAGGTTCCCGAGAAGCCCGGCCTCGGCATCACGCTCGACATGGACGTCGTCGAGGAGAAGATGGTCGCCGGCGAGACGCTGTTCGACGAGGCGTAAGCTTCGTCGAGCACGGAAATCCGAGATTTCCGCCGTTCGACGAGGCGTAGCCGACGTCGAGCCAGCGAACCTCCCGTTCGCCCCGTTCGACGGGCGCGGCGTCGCCGGTTTCGAACGTGTACGAACTCGGCGATGTTTATTACGCGTACAAAATCCTTATTTTACGTCGGCAGTCGTATTTTAGCATGACTGGACTCCGTCGACGAGACTTCCTGACGGCGGCGGTCGTCGGCACCACGGCCGCGGTCGTTCCCGGCGCTTCCCTGACGGCGAGAGGCGCGGAGAGCCGTTCGGCGAGCGACTGGACGACCTACCGCGGGAACGCGAGGCGGACCGGCGCGACGGACGCGGACGGTCCCGGGGCCGACGTCGGGACCGAGCGGTCGATGGACCCCGGCGGCAGCGTGGCCGAACCGGCGGTCGCCGACGGCACGCTCTACCTCGGAATCACGACGGCGCACACCCCCTCGGCCAGCGAGGGGTACGTCGCCGCTTACGACCCGGCGACCGGCGAGGAGCGCTGGCGGAAGGGGGGTATCTCCCGTCCGGGGACCCTCACGGTCGGCGACGGGGCCGTCTACGTCGCCACCCACGGGACCGAGGACTCCGACGGGTCCGGATTCTTCGCGCTGGACGCCGGAACGGGCGAGACGAGGTGGCATCGGCCGGCCTCGTTCGGACTGGAGGACGTGGTGTTCGCCGACGGCCGACTGTACGGCGAAGCGGGTAGCGACGCCTGCGCGCTCGACGCCGGGACGGGCGAGGTTCGCTGGCGGACCGCAGGCGTCGGCGGCGGCACCTGCTACGCCGACGGCACCGTGTACTACGGTACGGGGGTCGCGCTGGACGCCGCCGACGGGAACAGCCGCTGGAACGTCTCCGGCGACGTCGGGAACCAGTGGAGCGACGACGTGGTGCAGACGGTCGGCGGCGGCACCACGTACGGTACCCTGTCCGGACAGGACCTGCCGACCGAGGTCCAGGCGCGGTCGGCGGCCGACGGGTCGCTCCGGTGGTCCCACTCGCCCGGTTCCGGGAGCTACTGGCGGTTCGACCGGCTCGCGGTCGCCGGGGGTCGGGTCGTCTGCACGTTCGACGACACGGTACACGCGCTCGACGCCGCGACGGGCGAGACGGCGTGGACGTACGAGGCCGACGTACAGCTCACCAGCAGTCCGACGATGGCGAGCGGGACGGTCTACGTCGGCGGGCGGACCGACCCCGAGTCCGAGTCCGGCGACGCGGCCGTGGTCGCGCTGGACGCGAACTCTGGCGAGCGTACCTGGCGGCACGTCTTCGGGAGCTGGGAGTTCGAGGACTACGGCCCCGCCGCCGCGACCCCCGTCGTCGTCGGCGGGAACGTCTTCGCGGCGACGTATCCGGAGGGGTCGACAATAGATCACGAGTACACCGAACACGCCGACTTCCACGTCCTCGGCTCCGGCGGCGGGGACGGCGGGACGACCGCGACCACGTCCGAGCCCTCGACCACCACCTCCGAGGGAACCACGACCGGCTCCGAAACCACTACCTCCCGGACCGCGACGGAACCGCCGGCGACCACCTCCGAGACGGCGACCGCGACCGATGCGACGCGGACGACGTCGAAACCGACCGCGACGACCACGAACGCGAAGACGGGCGCGGCACAGTCCACGACGACCGACGGACTGCAGACGACGACCGCGGCCGGTTCGACGGGGTCCGGAACCGGAACGACCGCCACGGACGGCCAGACGGGGTTCGGCGTGCTGTCCGCGCTCGGCGGTCTGGCCGGCGTCGGTGCCTACCTCCGGTCGCGCCTCGACGCGGAGGACTGAATCGCCCGCGCTGACGGTCGGACCGGGCGACGTGCTCGAAGTCGGACCGCTGCTACACCGCTCCTGGGTCGACCTGCCGACCGACCCACAGCAGGCTTGCGACGAGGAGGACCGCGGCGAGCGGGACCAGGGCGGAGAAGGCCGTCAGCAGGACGCCGGAGGCCTGGACGCCGAGCACGATAAGTACGACGGGACCGCAGCACGCCGCACCCGACAGCAGGGCGGGGACGGCGGCGAGCGCGCCGGACGAGGAGCGCGCTAACCCGCACGCTTTCGGCTGTCGCCAGGCGAGGAAGGTGACGGCGAGGTTCAGCCCCACCAGCACCGCGAGACCCAGGCCGACCAGGAGGTCCAGCGGCGAGACGAGCAGCGTGGCGAACGGGAGTTCGATCCGGGCGACCGGTTCCCAGGTGAGCGTCCCGGTCGGCTCGACCATCCGGGAGAGTGGGTCGCTCACGACGAGCAGTTCGACCCCGTCTCCGCCCGGCGTCAGGTGGCCGAGGGCGTAGAGGTAGGCCAGCAGGTAGCCCAGGGTCACCCCGAGGAGTACGAGGCGGGCGTCGGTCCGGGCGAGCGCGGCCCGGACCGCGAACGCCGTCCGCGAGACCGTCCTCCCGACCGACCCCAGACGTGCGCCCTCGGCGGCCGACTCGCCGTCGGTCTCACTCATGGACCGACGTCTCCGGGTAGAAGCCCGCCCACGCGAACCACATCGCGTCGTAGGCGTACTGGCGCTCCAGCGGCAGGTCGGCGGGCGCGCTGGGTGTTCCGTCCGGCCCGACGACGTCGCCGTCGCTGAACGCGAACGACCGCTCGTCCGGGTTGCGATAGACGTACGCGGTGTCGAGGTCGGGGTCGTAGGCCGCCAGCAGCGGCGTGCCCGGGAGTTCGCCGTCGAGGAGCTTCTCCGTCCGGAGCGCGTCCTTCGGGAACGCGGCGGCCCCCTCGGACGACCGCGTCCCGACGACGACCGCCTTGCCGTCCAGGCGGTCGTCCGTTCGAAGCGGCGGGAACAGCGGGTCGCCGCCGGCGTAGTAGCCGTCTCTCGGATTGTACGAGCCGTAGGGGTCGCCGTCGTAATCGCGGACGTACCCGGTCTCCTCCGAGAGCACCCGGGTGGCGGGGTGGGCGTCGCGCCAGCGCCCCCACGTCGTCCAGACGAGGCGGAACTCGCGGAGCGAGCGTTCGGAGAACCGCCCCTCTATGGCGGTGGCGAGCATCTGGGGCCACCGACTGTCGGTCGCCCGGTCGTACATCACGAGGTTGTCGTTGAGCAGATTGCCCGAGACGCCGAACGTCGTCGCGCCGCGGTCGAACCCCATCGCCGTCCCCGTCAGCGGGCAGTAGGTGACGCTGACCGGCGTGCCGTCCAGCGTATCGTTGCAGATCTCGTGCCAGACGAGCACGTTCTGCGGGTAGGCTTTCGCGTCGCTCCCGCGGACGACCCCGAACACGACGTCGCCGTCGTCGAGTCGGTCGTTCGCCGCGCTCGCGTCCGTGAACGTCGGTTCGTCGATGGACGGGATGCCGTCCTTGGGCGGGCCGCCGGAGACGACCCCGGACCGAAGTCGTTCGAACGGGTACTGGACCGTCAGCGCGGCGTCGGCGAGCGGCGGTCCCCCGTCGGACGCGGTCGCGGACGCCGAGGGTGACCCCGTGGTCGTCTCGGTCGTCGCGCCCTCGCCGTCCTGTCCCCCGCGGACGCTGCCGCCGAGACAGCCGGCCGTCGCCGTCGACGCCCCGGCGGCCGACGCCGCCAGAAACGCGCGTCGTGAACAGCGCTGCATACCTCCGCTAGGTCTCCGGCGTGGATAACGGTTCCACGGGCGTGCACGCGGGATGCACGACCGGACGGCACCGCGAGAGAATCGGACCGTCGCTTACGCGCTGTCGGTGTCCTCGTCGACGTCGACGTGGCGCTCGTCGACGCGCTCGGTCGACTCCTCGTCCTCGGGCAGCCCCTCGGCGTCGGACTGTTCGAGTTCCGCGGAGTCCATTTCCTCGTCGACCCGTTCGAGTTCCTCCTCGACCTCCTGTTCGCGCTCGTTCTGCATCTCCCGTTCTCGATCGCGGTTGTCCTCTGCCATGGGTCGAGGTTGGTCCCGCTCGTACTTCGGGATGGTGGCCTCGCCGTCCGCGGACCGCCGACGCGTAGCCACCGCGACGTCGCGCCTCGAAGACCGCACCGCTGGAATTTTTACACCGCCCGCCGACGGTCCCCACATGGCCGACGTGCTGGAGGACAAACGCGCCGCGACCCGCTTTCGCATCCTCGCCGAGATAGCCGACCGCCAGCCGGCGGTGAGCCAGGGCGAGATAGCGGACGCCGTCGGCGTCACGAGCCAGGCCGTCAGCGAGTACATCCGGGGGCTCGTCGACGACGGCCTCGTCGAGAAGGAGGGTCGCTCGCGCTACAGCGTCACCAAGGAGGGCGTCGACTGGCTGCTCCGGGAGGCGACCGACGTCCGGCGGTTCGCCGACCGCATCACCGAGGACATCCTCGGAAGCGTCGGCGAGGACGCCGCGATAGCGACCGCCGACGTCGCGGAGGGAGAGGAGGTCATCCTCACCGTCCGGGACGGACTGTTGCACGCCTCGCCCGAGGGCGACGGCCCCGCGACCGGAGTCGCCACGACCGACGCGGACGAAGGCGAGGACGTCGGCGTCACCGGCTTCGAGGGCATCATCGACCTCGACCCCGGTTCGGTGACCGTCTACCAGGTACCGCCCGTCCGCTCCGGCGGGAGTCGCGCCGTCGACGTGGACGCCCTCGGTGACGCCGCACGGGACGCGGCGGTGCTCGCCGCCACGGGCGTCGAGGCGGTCGTCGCGCTCCGCTCGGCGAACGTCGAACCGGACACCACGTTCGCGACCGGCGAGGTGGCAGCCGACGCCGCGGCGCGCGGACTGGACGCGGTCGTCGTCGCCACCGCCGACAGCGTCGGTCGGGTGACCGACGCGCTGCGCGAGGCCGGCGTCGCCTACGAGGTCGCCGACGTGAGCTGAACTAGCTCGCGTGCTTTTTCGCCGTGGTGTAGGCCTCGCGGACCCGCTGGAACTCCTCACGGCTCCCGCCGTGGTCCGGATGGACCTCCTTGACCCGGTCGCGGTACGCCGATTTCACGTCCGAGAGGGTCGCGCCCGTCGACAGTCCGAGGATGGCGAACGCGGCCTGGGTCGTGTCGACGTCCTCGTCGTCGGCGAGTTCCGGCGTCTCGAACGGGAGGCGGTCGCCGAGGTGGATGCCCGGCATCTCGTGTTCGACGAGGACGCCGTACGTCGGCGACTTCTCGATGCGGAAGTACGCCCTCGCGTCGAAGGTTATCGCCACGTCGCGCTCGGGCAGGTAGAAGGCGACGTGTTGCCCCTCGACGAAGTGGTCCTCGGCGAACTCCTCGCCGATGCTCCGGAGGTACTGGCGAATCTCGACGCGCCGCTTGCTCTCGCCGAGGACGTAGGACGCCTTGCTCGCCTCCGGGGTCGGAAACAGGCGAGCGCCGACGAGGAAGATGCCGGCGATGACGACCGCCGTCGCGACCGACAGCAAGAGGCCGAGGACCAGCCAGTCGGCCATGATGTGCCGTAAGTGTCCCACGATTATCAAACTCCCGCCGGGACGGCGAGCGGGCGCTCAGCGCCTCTCGGCCACGTCCGACGCCGCTGGCCGTGTCGGCGCGCGGGGAGGTGTCCCGGGGCGGCCCCGGAGGCTTTTGGGTGCATTTTTAGTGGTCGGACAGTAACGTCCGGGTATGACAGTAGCGGACGACTCGAACGAGGAGCACGGCCATCACCTGCCGGCCGTCGAAGACTGGCCGAGGGGTTTCGGCGAGGCGTCGTGGTGGCCGTTCATCACCGCGTTCGGCGCAGCCGGATTCTACGTCGGTGCCGCGCTGTACGTGCTCGCCCAGGGCGACCAGCCGATCGTCGGACCGATGATCGGGCCGTCGGTGTTCATCGCCAGCGCCCTCGTCTTCCTCGTCGGGCTATACGGCTGGGTGTACCACGCCTTCGTCAAACACTTCTGGTCGCGCGACCCCAACGAGAGTAGTGCGACCGCGCTTCGGTGGGGGATGGTCACGTTCCTCGGGTCCGAGATAGCGACGTTCGGTGCGGGGTTCGTCTACTACTTCTTCATCCGGACGAGTACGTGGCCCCCGACGGGTGACGAACTGCCCGAACTGCTGCCGATGGGCGGCATCTCGGAGATGCTGGGGTCGCTCGTGCTCATCAACACCATCATCCTGGTCATCAGCAGTGGGACGCTCCACTGGGCGCACGTCGAACTCCGGAAGAACAACCACCAGCGCTTCATCGCCGGGGTCGCAGCGACTCTCCTGCTCGGCCTGATATTCATCGGGGGGCAGGTGCTCGAGTACTACGAGTTCATCGTCCACCACGGCTTCACGTTCACCGGCGGCGTGTACAACAGCGCCTTCTTCGGGCTGACCGGCCTGCACGGTCTGCACGTCAGTCTCGGCGCGGTCCTCATCGGCATCGTCTTCATCCGCGCGTTGTACGGACAGTACTCCGCCGACCGGCACGTCTCGGTGACGACCGTCTCGATGTACTGGCACTTCGTGGACGCCGTCTGGATATTCCTCGTCGTCGTGCTGTACGCCGGCGCGGAACTGCACGCCTGACTCGCCGTCTCCTTTCTCGCGCTCTCGCCGTCGACCAGCCTCGCGCTCGCCCACCTCTTCGATAGCGGTTCGCTCGACGCCGTTTTCGGCTTCCGGGACGGGGTTCGCGGGACAAGACAGCACATATTTATGGGCTACTTCCTAACGACTAGGCAGCATGGATTCCAAGCGGCCAGCGTTCGTCGCGCTACTGGGTGCAGCGCTGCTCGCGCTCGCCGTCGACCCCGCGCTCGCGCAGGGGTACGACTCGGCGACCGAGGAGTTGATTCAGACGCTGAACACCCAGCTTCTGTACGCGGCGATTCCCATCACGGTGCTCGTCGAGGGTATCCTCATCTACACGGTGTGGAAGTACCGTAACAACGAGGACCCGCTCCCGACGAAGGAGAACCGGCGGCTCGAGATCACCTGGACCGTGGCCACGGCTATCGTCCTGCTGTTCGTCGGCTACGCGTCGTACGGCGTGATGGCCGACCCGTACGTCACGACGACGCAGCAGGACGTGGAGAGCATGTCCGACGACGCGGTCGAGATCGAGGTCGTCGGCCAGCGATACAGTTGGCGGTACACCTACACCGAGCAGAACATCACGAACCGCACCACGAACGTCGTCGTGCCGACGAACAGGAACATATACTTCAACGTCACGTCGACCGACTGGCTACACTCGTTCCACGTCCCCGAACTCGGGCTGAAACAGGACGCCCTCCCGAACCAGCACAACGTCATCAAGACGAAGATAAACGAGGAGGGGACCTACCAGGTCTACTGTGCGGAGTACTGCGGCTCCGGCCACTCCGCGATGCTGAGCGAGATCAAGGTCGTCTCACCCCAGGAGTACCAGCAGTTCCTGAAAGAGAACGGCGGCGGCGGTAACGCCGGCGGCAACAGCACATCGAACAACTCGACGGCGTCCGCCTGACGCGGTCGCCTCTTCTCGACCTCCGTTTCGGACCGACGCTCGCCCGGAAGCGGTTGGTCTAAGTGCCGCGGGTCGAAAGTATCGATAACGGTGCCATCCGACAGTTCATCGACCGGTTTCGAGCGCGCGCTCGCGGCGACAGCGGTCGGCGTCTACCTGCTGGTGGTCGTCGGTGCGACGACGGCGCTGACGAACGCCGCGACTGCGTGTCCGACGTGGCCGGCGTGCAACGGGCAGTGGGTCGTCCCCTTCGACGACCCGCAACTGGCGGTCGCGTGGGGTCACCGCGTCGTCGCGCTCGCGGTGGGACTGTTGCTCGCCGGGACCGCGGTTCTCTCGCTGCGGCGCGACGTCCGGCGTCGCGTGCGGGAGGCGCTCGCGTTCGCCGCGGTCCTCTACCCGGCGCAGGTCGTCCTCGGCGCGCTCGCGGCGACGACGACGACGCCCTCGTGGTTCGCTGCGGTCCACCTCGCCGCGGGGATGGCCATCTTCGTCGGCGTCGTGCTCGCGCTCGCGTGGACGCTCGAACCGGAGACCAAGGACGGCCCGGTCGAGATGGGCGTCGTCGACCCGGACGGGCCGTCCGACTCGCCGACCGTCCGCCCCGCGCCCGACGGCCTCGCCGAGCGCGCGAAACGGACCGGCTTCGCCTACTTCCGTCTGATGAAACCGCGGCTGATGTGGCTGCTCTGTCTCGTCGCCTCCGCCGGTATGGCGCTGGCGGCGGGCCCGAACCTGCGCGTCGGAACGGTCGTCGCCACGCTGACCGGCGGCGTCCTCTCCATCGGGGCGAGCGGGACGTTCAACCACGTCCTCGAACGCGACAAGGACAAGAAGATGAACCGGACCGCCGACCGCCCCGCCGCCACCGACCGGATTCCGATTCGGAACGCGGTGGCGTTCGGCCTCCTGCTGGCCGCGCTCTCGCTCGCGGTCTTCCTCTCGGTGAACCTGCTCGTCGCCGCGCTCGGACTGACCGCCATCGTCTTCTACAGCGTGGTCTACACGCTGCTGTTGAAGCCGAACACGGTCCAGAACACGGTCATCGGCGGGTTCGCCGGGTCGCTGCCCGCGCTCATCGGCTGGGCCGCGGTCACGGACGGCCTTGGACTGCCGGCGCTGGTGCTCGCCGGCGTCATCTTCCTCTGGACGCCCGCCCACTTCTACAACCTCGCGCTGGCGTACAAGGACGACTACGCCCGCGGGGGCTTCCCGATGATGCCCGTCGTGCGCGGCGAGGCCGAAACCCGGAAGCACGTCCTGCTGTACCTGGGTGCGACGCTGCTAGCGTCGAGCGTGCTCGTCGCCGTGACGAACCTCGGCTGGCTGTACGCGGCGACGAGCGTCGCGTTCGGCGCGGTCTTCCTCTGGACGGTCGTCCGCCTCCACCGAGAACGCGACCGGACGGCTGCGTTCCGCTCGTTCCACGCCTCCAACGCCTATCTCGGGGCGCTCCTGCTCGCCGTCGTCGTCGACGCCATCGCACTGTGACCATGAGCACGAAGATAGCTCGCTTCAGACCGAACGGCACGTCGCTTGCGGTGGGAGTGGCGGTGTTGAACGCCGAGTTCCTGCTGCTCGCGCTCTACCTGGTCGCGTCGAACCACACCGGCGGCGAGATACGCTACCTGCTCTATCCGTTCGTCTGGATGAACGTCGCCGGCTACGCCGTCCTGAAGACGAAGCCGGTCGCCGAGACCGACCGCCAGCGCTACCTGGCGGCGGCGGTCGGCGTCGCCTACTTCCTCGTCGTCGGGTACTTCGGCGGGCTGTACGGTCCCGACATGGACATGGCCGGGATGCCGGCCGGCGGCGCGAGCGTCGCGTGGCTACCCCCGGGCTGGGGGCCGGCGCTGCTGTACCACGGCGAGTGGCTCCGCCTCTCGCTGCTCCCGTTCAAGGTCGTCGGCTACCTCGGGCTGGCGTATCTCGTCTACGCGACCGTACTCGACGCCGCGAGTTCGGCCCTCTCGGGCGTCCTCGGACTGTTCTCCTGCGTGAGCTGTGCGTGGCCGGTCGTCGCCACCCTGATGACCGGCGTCGCCGGCGCGGGGTCGGGGCTGGCGGCGACCGTCGCGTCCGGGTCCTACGACATCTCGACCGCCGTGTTCGTCGTCACCGTCGCCCTCCTGTACTGGCGGCCGACGGTGCGGTGACGCCAGCGGGACGACCGACGCCGACTACGTCACGCCGACGTCGTCCAGGAAGGACCGGTGCTCGTCGGCGCGCGCGTCCACCGCCCTTTCGGGCCGGCCGGCCATCTCCTCGCGGAGGTTCCGCATCAACCGCACCCGGGCGAGTACGCGGTACGCCCGGCGTCGCTCCTCGAACCCCTCGTCGCGGGCGAGCGCGTTCGTCGTCTCGTAACCGGCGTACAGCCGGTCGCGACATCTCGCCCGCTCGTCGCCGTCCAGTTCGGGCCAGTCGACGAGGAGGGCCTCGGTGACAGCGAGTTCGTACCGGGCGGTGGTCGCCACCGGCGACTCCCAGTCGAGGACGGCGGCGGTCACGTCCCCGCTTTCGCTCACCGTCGCCTCTCCGTCTCCGCTCGCGTCCGTCGTCACGTCCCGTCGGTCGTCCCGCTCCTCGCCCTCGGTCGCTGCGGGGTCGAGCAGGAGGTTCCCGAGCCGGTAGTCGTTGTGCGCGACGACCGGTTCGAAGGAGTGCGGCGACGCGGCGAGGCGGTCGGCGGCGTCCTCGAAGTACGACGCCAGCGACGGAACCAGGTCCGCGAACCGGCCGTCTTCGAGTCGCTCGACCTGCATCGCCGCCGACTCGCCGAACATCGACGGCCAGTCCTCGAACGCGCGGGCGACCGCTAGTCCGTCGTCGCCGAACCGGAGCGCCCCGAACTCCTCGACGGCTACCGCCCCGTGGAGGTCGCCGAGGTTCCGACCGGCCTCGAAGCAGACCCGTTCGAACGCGCCCGGCGCGAGTCGGGCGGGCGACGCCTCGACGTTGCGGCCGTCGACGGCCTCGGTGACGAAGAAGGGGTCGCCGACCGTCTCGCCCGGATCGCTGCCGAGCACGGCCGGAACCGGAATCTCCGTCCGCTCGGCGACCAGCGAGAGCAGGTGCGGCTCGGCGCGGAAACCGTCGTCGCCGAACCGCGTGCCGACCTTCAGCACGACCGTCCGCGTCTCTCTTCCCGGCTCCGCGACGGTGACGAACCGGACAGCGTTCTTGCCGTGGTCGGCCGGTTCGACGGCGCGAACCGTCGCCTCCGGGAGTACCGCCTCGACCGCGCGTCGAGCGTCGTCCTCCGACAGAGAGTCGTCCGTGGCGGCGTCGTCGGCGCGAGATTCGTCGGTCACGTCCTCGTCGTGGACGGCCGCCGTGAAAGGCGTTCGGCGAACCGGATTTCTGTTAGATACCCAACTGTTCCCCTCCGCCGGGCGTCCTCGACCGGCCCCTCGCCGAATCGAACCCCTTACCTGCCGACGACGGCAACCGTCCGGTATGGCAGACGCACTCGTCGCCGAGGAGGTCCGCAAGACCTACGGCGACGTCACGGCGCTCGACGGCGTCTCCGTCTCGGTCGGCGCGGGCGAGGTGTTCTCGCTCATCGGGCCGAACGGCGCGGGAAAGACCACGCTCGTCCGGGCGCTCACGGGGACGACGACGCCCGACGGCGGTCGCGTCCGGATTCACGGCGAAACGCCCGCCGAGGCGGACCGCTCGCGGGTCGGCCTGCTCCCGCAGTCGTTCGACCCGCCGGGCAGGCTGACGGCGCGCGAACTGCTCTCCTACTACGCCGGACTGTACGACGACGCCCGCGACGTGGACGCCGTGCTGGGGGAGGTCGGCCTCGCCGACGCCGCCGACACGTGGTACGAGAAGCTCTCCGGCGGCCAGCAGCGCCGGGTCTGCGTCGGCGCGACGCTCGTCAACGACCCCGACGTGCTCTTCCTCGACGAACCGACGACCGGCATCGACCCGGCCGGGCGGCGCTCGCTCTGGTCGCTCGTCGACGAACTGGCAGAGGGCGGGACGACCGTCTTCCTGACCACCCACTCCATGGCTGAGGCCGAACGCCTCGCCGACCGCGTGGGCCTGCTCGCCGACGGCGACCTCGTGGCCGTCGGCTCGCCCGAGGCGCTGGTCGCCGAACACGGCGGTCGGAGCCGCCTCGTCGTCGAGACCGACGCCGACCCGTCCGCGGTCGACGACCGGTTCGCCGTCGAGGTGACCGACGCCGGCCTCGTCTTCGACGGCGTCGGCCCCGCCGAGATCGGCGACGTGGTCGGACTGCTGAACGACCGCGAGGTGACCTACGAGACGCTGACGTGGACCGAACCGGACCTCGAAGACGTCTACCTGCGGCTGACGGGCGAGTCGCTGGGGCCGGACGCGACGCCGACGGCCGGTCGACCGGTTCCGGCGGGAGGTGACCGATGACGACCGTCGGGCGCGTCGTCGCCGAGGGCGGCGCGGCGTGGCGGTCGTTCGTCCGCCGCCGGACGGCCGTCTTCTTCACGTTCTTCTTCCCCGTCATCCTCATCCTCATCTTCGGCGTGCTCGTCCGGACGGGCGGCGGAGGCGGCGGCCTCTTCTCGAAGCCGGCGGGCTACTACGTCCCGGGCTATCTCGCCGTCGTCGTGCTGTTCACGCCGCTGTCGCGCGTCGGCCACACCGTCGCCCGTCACCGCGAGTCCAACCGATTCGAGAAGCTGGCGACGACGCCGCTGAGCCGCGCGGAGTGGCTGCTCGCGCACGCGCTCGTCAACGTGGTCATCATCGGTCTCGCGGGACTCATCATCCTCGGACTGGTCGCGGTGCTCACCCCCGCGGACGTCGCCCTCGCCGCGCTCCCGACGGTCGCCGTCTTCGTCGCCGTGGCCGTGGCGCTGTTCTGCGGCTTCGGCGCGCTGCTCGGCAGTCTCGCCGACTCGCAGGACGGCGTCGTCGCCGCGAGCAACGGCGTCGCGCTCCCCCTGCTCTTCCTCTCGGAGACGTTCGTCCCGCCGTCGATGCTGCCGGCGTGGTTCCGGCCCGCGATGAACCTCTCGCCGCTGACCTACTTCGCGCGCGGCGTCCGGGACGTGACGTACGCCGGCGCGGGAGCGGGCACGGACCTGCTCGTGCTCGCGGTGCTCGCGGTGGCCTTCTTCGCCGCCGGCGCGTACGCCATCCCCCGCACCGACTAGTCGTCCGAACGCCGTCGCCCGTCCTCCACCGGTCGGAGGGACCTGGGACGGCAGGAGTTCGACCGGACGGACGTCGAAGACGAAGAAGCGGTGACGTCGACGCTCGGTCGCTATCTCGACTACTCCTCGCCGGACTCGTAGTGGTCGCCGGCCGCGTCCGGAGTGCGGGTGCGGCCGACCAGCGCGAGGACGACGATGACGATGACGTACGGCACGAGGCGAATCAGGGTCTGGGAGACCGAGAATCCGAGCGTCTGGAGTCGTATCTCCAGCGCCGAGAGCGCCGCGAACAGCAGCGACGCGCCGAACGCGCCCACCGGGTTGTAGTTCCCGAACAGGTACGCAGTGATGCCGATCCACCCGCGTCCGTCGACCATCGTCGCGCCGCTACCGATGAACTGGCCGAGCGACAGCGACAGTCCGGCGCCGCCGATGCCGGCGAGGACGCCCGACAGCAGGACGCTCGCGTAGCGCACCTTGCGCACGTCCACCCCGGCGGTGTCGAGCGCCCGCGGGTTCTCGCCGCTGGCGCGGACCCACCGGCCGAACGGGGTGTTCCGGAGGACGTACCACGAGAGCGGGACGGCCGTCAGGAGCATGTACACCGTCGGATTGGCGTTGAAGAACACGGGGCCGACCACCGGAATCGCGGCGAGTCCGGGGACGACCCAGTTCGACAGCGTCGGCACCGTGCTGCTGGTGGTGCTCCCCCAGACGACCCGGCTGGCGAACGGCGCGAACCCGAGTGCGATGAGCCACACCGCCAGCCCCGCGATGACCTGGTCGGCCTTCAGGTCGATGGTGACGACCGCGAACAGGAGCGCGAGTAGCGTGCTCGCGGCGACCGCCGCCAGGAAGCCGAGCCAGGCGGCCGTCGCCGGCGAGGCGAGCGAGGACGACCAGCCGCTGACGGCGACGCCGGTGAACGCGGAGATGATGAGCAGCCCCTCCAGACCGATGTTGATGACGCCGCTGCGCTCGGCGAAGATACCGCCCAGCGCCGCGAAGGCTATCGGGACGGTGACCCGGAGCGACGCCTGGAGGTAGCCGACGTCGACGACGCCGATGACGGCCGCGGTCGGACTCGCCGGGAAGAACACCTCGACGACGAGCGCGCCGGCGACGGCCAGCGCGGCGAACGCGGCGATCAGGAAGTGTTTCCTACGCATCGTCACCACCTCCCGAGCCGGCCTCGGCGTCGTCGGGTTCGCCGCCGTCGGTGGCGACGGGGTCGCGGTCCGCGACGCCCGCCCAGCCGCCGAGCATGCGGAAGAACTCCGGCATGGCGACGAACAGGATGATGAGACCGCGGAGCACGCCGATGAGTTCCGGCGGGACGTCCGTCTGGAAGCCGACCGTGAGCCCCCCGCTCTTCAGCACGCCGAAAAGCAGCGCCGCCGGGACGACGCCGAGCGGGTTGTTGCCGGCGAGGATGGAGACGGTGATGCCGTCGAAGCCGAGCGACGGCGGGGCGATGTACCGCCCCTCGACCATCAGCACGTAGATGCCGCCGGCCAGTCCGCCGATGGCACCCGAGAGCGTCATGCTCGCCACCGTCATCCGCTCGGCGTCGACGCCGGCGTAGGACGCCGCCGCCGGCTGGAGACCGCTGGTCCGCAGTTCGTAGCCGAAGGACGTGTTCTTGAACATGTAGTAGACGCCGAGCGCGAGCGCGAGCGTCGCGACGAACACGAGCGACGAGAAGCTCGAACTCGGGTGGAACAGAATCGGCTGCAGCTTCGCGTACCCGGGCACGTTCTCGGTGGCGACCGTCGAACTCACCCGGAAGTAGTTGTTGACCAGGTAGAACGCTATCCCGGTGGCGATGAAGTTGAGCATGATGGTGGTGATGACCTCGTTGGCGTCGGCGTACGCCTTCAGCGCGCCGGGAATTGCCCCGTACGCCCCGCCGACGACCGCACCGACCAGCAGGCCGAGCGGAACCAGGACGAGACCGCCGACGAGACCGCCCGGGACCAGCGGCGCGACGGCGAGCACGGTCAGCGCGGTCGCCAGCGCGCCGAGCACGAGTTGGCCCTGCGTTCCGATGTTGAAGAGGCCAGCCCGGAACGACACCGCGACGGCCAAGCCGGTGAGCAACAGCAGCGTCATCTGCTGGAGCGTGAGCGCGACGTTGAACGGCGTGCCGACCGCGCCGTAGAACAGGTAGTAGTACACGAACATCGGGTCGTACCCGGACGCCAGGAGCAGGAGTGCGCCGACCAGCAGCGACGCGAACAGCGCCGTCACGCTCAGCGCGAGTCGCTCCAGGACCGACGCGCCGACCAGGCGTTCCAGCCCGGCCGTCGCCCGCGCCCGCAACCCGTCGCTCATCGGCGCTCACCTCCGGCGGGCGCGCCGCCGTCGGCGGCGCGCGCGGCCATCCGGGGGACCGACGCGGGTTCCTCGCCGGCCATCAGCATCCCCAGTTGCTCCTCCGTGACCGACTCGGGGTCGACCACGTCGGCGACCTCCCCGCCGTGGAGGACGCCCAGGCGGTCCGAGAGCGTCCGGACCTCGTCGAGCTTCGACGAGACGAGGAGGACCGCCTTGCCCTGCTGGCGGAGTTCCAGCAGGCGGTCGTGGATGAACTCGATGCTACCGATGTCCACGCCGCGAGTCGGATGGGAGGCGACGACCAGCGAGGGGTCGCGGCGGAACTCCCGGCCGACGACGAACTTCTGCTGGTTCCCGCCGGACAGCGAGTGCGCCTCGGCGTCCACGTTCCGCGGGCGCACGTCGTACTCCTCGACGAGGTCGTCGACGTGGTCGCGGGTCGTCTCCCAGTCGATGCGGTCGTTTTCGGCGTACGGTTCGGTGTGCTGGTTGCCGAGCAGGCTGTTCTCCACGAGGTCGAACTCCATGACCAGCCCCTCCTCCTGCCGGTCCTCCGGGACGTACGCCATCCCGCGCTCGATGTGCTCGCGGCGCGAGCGGGCGGTTACGTCCTCCCCGTCGAAGACGACGCGCCCCCCGTCCGGCGTCTGCATCCCGGTGACGGCCTCGACCAGTTCGGTCTGGCCGTTGCCGTCCACGCCCGCGATGCCGAACACTTCGCCCTCGCGAACGTCGAAGCTCACGTCCGAGACGCGTTCGTGTCCCGTCTCGTCGGTGACCGTGAGGTCGTCGACGGAGAGGACGACGTCGCCGGGGACGCGCTCCTCTTTGTCCGCTTCGAGGATGACCTCGCGACCGACCATCAGTTCGGCGAGGTCCTCACGGGTCGCCTCGGCGGCGGCCACGCTGCCGACGTTCTCGCCGTCCCGGAGGACGGTTATCTCGTCGGCCGCGTGCATCGCCTCGCCGAGCTTGTGGGTGATGAAGATTATCGTCTTGCCCTGGTCGGTCAGTTCCTCGAGGACGGCGAACAGGTCCTCGACCTCCTGGGGCGTGAGCACCGCCGTCGGTTCGTCGAGAATCAGCACGTCCGCGCCGCGGTACAGCGCCTTCAGTATCTCGACGCGCTGCTGGACGCCGACGCCGACGTCCTCGACCCTGGCGTCGGGAGACACGTCGAAGCCGTAGCGCTCGCTCAGTTCGACGACCTGCTCGCGGGCGCGGCCGTGGTCGACCGCCAGCCCACCCCACTTCCGTGGCTCGTTTCCGAGGACGATGTTCTCCGCGACGGTCATCGTGTCCACGAGCATGAAGTGCTGGTGAATCATCCCGATACCGGCGTCGATGGCGTCCCGGGGCGACTCGAACGTGCGGGGTTCGCCGTCGACCCGGACCGTCCCCTCGGTGGGCTGGTAGAGCCCGTAGAGGACGTTCATCAGGGTGGTCTTCCCCGCGCCGTTCTCGCCGAGCAGCGCGTGGACGGTACCGCGTTCGACGACGAGGTCGACGTCGTCGTTGGCGACGACTCCGGGGAACCGCTTCGTGATTCCGTCTAGATGTACGGTAGGAGTGTTCATTGGATCAGGACGACGCGGCCCTCGCCGGTCGGCGCAGCGCGCCCGACTCGGCCGCCGTCTCCCGGCGTCGGCGAGTCAGTGGCAGGGGCGACGCGTGCCGACGATGGTCGCACTGCCGACCGCGAGTCCGCGTCGGAATCGCTTGTCAGACGTTCTTCGGGTCCGTCGGGACCGAGATGTCGCCGTCGATGATGGCCTGCTTCGACTTCTTCAGTTTCGAGCTAATCTGTTTCGGAATCTCGCCGGTGTACTTCTGTCCGATGACGGCCTCGACGCCGTTCTTCTCCAGACCGAGCGCGTGCGTCGTCCCGCCATCGAAGTTGTCGTTGGCGACCCGCTTGACCGATTTGTACACGGCCGTGTCCACGTGTTTGACCATGCTGGCGACGATCCAGTTCGCGTAGGAACTGGCGCTCTTGGACTGGTCGGAGTCGACGCCGATGGCGTAGCGGTTCTCCTGCTTGGCCGCCTTGAACACGCCGTTGCCGGTCCCGCCGGCGGCGTGGTAGACGATGTCCGCGCCCTCGTTGTACATCGAGAGCGCGATCTCCTTCCCGCGCTGGACGTCGCTCCAGGAACCGGCGTACGCCGACTTGACCGAGATGCCGTCGTCGGCGTGCTTCGCGCCGGCCTTGAAACCGGCCTCGAACTTCTTGATGAGCGGGTTCTTCTTCCCGCCGACGAAGCCGACCATCTTGTCGCCGTTCGTCGACCCGCCGCCCTTGCTGAAGTCGCTGGTCGTGAGCAGTCCGGCCAGGTGACCGACCTGGAACGACCCCTCGTGTTCCTTGAACACGTAACTGGAGACGTTGTCCCGCTTGACCTCGCCGTCGACCAGCATGAAGTTCTGCTTCGAGAAGTTCTTCGACGTCTTCTTCAGCGCGTCCGTCTGTACGAACCCGATGCAGCAGACGAGGTCGTACTCGGGGTCCTTCGACGACGCGAACTTCCGCTGGAGCGCCTGGAACTCGCTCGCTCCGCTCGGTTCGACCTCGTCGTAGGCGACGCTCATCTTCTCTTTGGCCTTCTTGACGCCGTTGAACGCCATCTCGTTGAACGAGTCGTCGCCCTTGCCGCCGAGGGCGTACACCATCCCGACGTTCGTCTTGTCGCTACCGCCGCCGTTCCCGCCGCCTCCGCCGGGGCTGCTGAGACAGCCCGCGAGACCGCCGATGCCCAGTGCGCCACCCGTTTTCACCAGTCGCCGCCTCTGTTTGTCAACGTCCGTCATCTGTTCGTTATTCAGTTCGATTGTTCCTGATAAACGCTCCGCTTCGCGTCCAGAACATCGAAAACGTGGACATTCGAGTCCGCGAGTCGCATCTATCGAACCTCCGATATCGCGGCGTCGACGGCGTCCCTCGTTTTCGCGACGAGGGCGTCCACGTCGTCGCTCTCGGCGTAGATGCGAACGTAGGGTTCGGTCCCGCTCGGTCGGACGAGCACCCACGAACCGTCCGGCCGTTCCGCCCGGACGCCGTACTCGGTGTCGACCGACGCGTCCGGGAACGTCTCCGGAATCGCCGTCTCCAGTCGCGCCATCGCCGCCGCCTTCGCGTCGTCCGGACAGGGCGCGCTCACCTTCCGGTAGGGGCGTTCGGTCACCGGGTCCCGGAGCGACGCGACGCCGTCGGCCGCCGCGACCAGGCGCGCGAGCACCGCCGCGCTCGCGACGCCGTCTATCCAGCCGCCGAACTGCGTGTGGACGTGCTTCCACGGTTCCGCCGCGAAGACGACGTCCGTGTCCTCGCCGCCCGCGTCCCGCGCCGAGGCGATACCCTCGTGGAGCGCGCCGAGGCGCACTCGCTCGACTCGCCCGCCGGCCGCGCGGACGCGCTCGTCGATGCGCGCGGAGGCGTTCGGCGTGGTCACCACCACGGGGTCGTCCGCGTCGCTGGCCGCCACGTAGTGTTCCGAGAGCATCGCGACGACCGTGTCCTCGTGGACGATAGCGCCGTCGCCGTCCACCAGTACGATGCGGTCGGCGTCGCCGTCGTGCGCGAGTCCGAACGCGAAGTCGCCGCTCCGGGTGAACTCCTGCAGGTCGGTCAGCGTCTCTGGGGTCGGTTTGCTCTCCCGGCCGGGGAAGTGGCCGTCGACGTTGGCGTTCAGCGTGACCACCTTCGCGCCGAGCGCCCGGAGCACCTGCGGCGTGGCGACGCTCGCCATCCCGTTACCGCAGTCGACCGCGACGCGAGCGCCGTCCAGCGGCGCGCCGTGTCGGCGGGCGTACGCGACGACGGCATCGAGGTAGTCGTCGAGCACGCTCTCGCGGTCGGAGTCGCCCCACTCGTCCCACGCGACCGGACCGGGGTCGTCCGCGACCCGGTCCTCGACCGAGCGCTCCGCCTCGCGGTCGTACTCCTCGCCGTCGACGAACAGTTTGATGCCGTTGTCGGTCGGCGGGTTGTGACTCGCGGTCAGCATCACGCCCCGTCGCCCCTGCGAGGCGAACGCGAGCGCCGGCGTCGGGAGTTGTCCGGCGCGACGGACGTCCGCCCCCGCGCTCTCCAGGCCCGCCTCCATCGCGGCGGCGAGCGCCGCTCCCGTCTCGCGCCCGTCCCGGGCCAGCACGAACTCCGCGCCCGACTCCCCCGCGGCGCGTCCGACCGCGAGCGCGAGTTCGGGCGTCACTCGCTCGACGACGTCTCCGCGGATACCCGCGGTTCCGAAGAGGTCCATGTTCGAGAGTTCTACCCGGGACACTTAGGTCCCCTCGATTCTTCGCCGACCATCTCACAAAAGATAAGCCCCGGTCCTGCGTAGGCGGGGATATGAGCCTACCAAGCCTGACGACACCGCAAGGCGTGTTCGACTACCTGATCGGCATCATCATCTTCCTCGCCGGAGTCGGGACGCTGTACATGGTCGCCGTCGCGTTCGACATCATCAATCCGCTGTTCTGAGGGCGACGGCGACCGGTCTGCCGGCCGAGTCGCTCCGTCGTCGGAACCGCCGCTCGACGGTGCGTTCCTCGGAGAGACGACGTCGACTCGCGAACCGTTCCGCGCCGATGCCCCGAAGTGAGAAGAGAGAGCGATGGGAGTCTGCTGTCCGCTTACAGTTCGACGCCGCTCGGGATGAGACTGTGCTGGCGGAGGAGGTTTCCTTCGTCGTTGTAGACGAGGAACGTGCTCTTGTCGTACTCGACCTCGTCGTCGCCGTTGATGGCGATTTCGACGTGGTAGCGACCGTCCGTGTCGCTCGTCTTCTGTCCGTAGGTGCGGGCGGCACGGATGAACTTGAGGACGTCCTCGGCCTCCTCGTTCAGTTCGAGGATGAAATCGCCCGTCGTCCGGTTCGTGACGCTGACCACTCCGGTCGCGTCCGGTTCGTCCACGCTCTCCTGGAGACGAAAGGTGACGTCGGTCTCGTCAGCAGTGAGCAAGTCGCCGTCGGGACCGGAGAGGCGCTCGCGAAGGGTGGAGGACGGCCCCTCGAAATCGATGATTACCGTCGGCTTGCTGGGGGAACCGTCCTCGTCGACCCAATCGATGTTTTCGACGTCCAGTGTGAAGTAGTCGCGCCTCATTCCGTGCTACCGTCTACGTTCTCGCGTGTCATGAACGTAACGCCACGCTACGAGACGAGAGACTTTTCCGACCGGGTCCTCCGGGCCGACGACGTGTCACCGAACTGTCTTCTCGCGGTTCCGGCGATTCCCGTCGCGTGGGCCCAGGAACCACCGCCGGGCTCACCGCGGAACGGACCATCCTCGCGTCGAGCCGACACGTCCGGGCGTCGCGGCAAGCGTCCGTCCAATCAGACGGCTTTTGGCGACAGGTCACCAACGTTCGGTCACCGAATGACCCTCACGAAGCGCATCATCCCGTGCATCGACGTGGACGTGGACGAGAACGGCGACGCGGCGGTGTACACGGGCGTCAACTTCGAAAACCTCCGGCACACGGGCGACCCCGTGGAGATGGCCCGCGAGTACAACGAGGCGGGCGCAGACGAGTTCGTCTTCCTCGACATCACGGCCAGCGCCGAGGGTCGGGAGACGATGCTCGACACCGTCTCGGCGGTCGCGGACGAGGTGTTCATCCCCCTGACGGTCGGCGGCGGCATCCGAACGCGAGAGGACATCAAGGAGACGCTGCGGGCCGGCGCGGACAAGGTCTCCATCAACACCGGCGCGCTGGAGCGCCCCGAACTCATCACGGAAGGGGCGGCGGCGTTCGGCAGCCAGTGCATCGTCATCAGCATCGACGCGAAACGCCGCTTCGACGAGGGCGGCGAACACTACGTCCAGGTCGACGGCGAGTCCTGCTGGTTCGAGTGCACCGTCAAGGGCGGCCGCGAGGGGACCGGCGTCGACGTGGTCGAGTGGGCCCAGGAGGCCGAGCGCCGCGGTGCGGGGGAGCTGTTCGTCAACTCCATCGACGCCGACGGCACCGAGGAGGGCTACGACGTCCCGCTGACGAAGGCGGTCTGCGACGCCGTCTCGACGCCGGTCATCGCCTCCTCCGGCTGTGGCGGCCCCGAGGACATGCACGAGGTGTTCACCGACGCGGGCGCGGACGCCGCGCTCGCGGCCTCCATCTTCCACTTCGACGAGTACTCCATCCGCGAGGTCAAGGAGTACCTCGACGAGCAGGGGCTGCCCATCCGGCTGTGACCCTTCGACCGGTAACTGAAGCCAAAATTTCAAACGACTCTTGATTTTTCGCACGTCTGATGTAGACGAGCGGTGACGTTCCGTCGAAACCGGGCGTTCGCTCTCACGCGCGGTACGTCTCGTACAGCGCCGCGAGTCCGCCGGCGGCCAGCACGAACCAGTAGCTCGCGACGCGGTAGACGAGCGCGATGACGCCCGCAGTGCCCCAGGAGACGGCGGTTCCGCCGGCGGTCAGGGCGACGATCAGCGCCACGATGGCGAACTCGACGCCACCGAGACCGCCCGGGGTCGGGGTGAGGCCGGCGACGGTGCTCGCGGGAACGACGAAGAAGACGACGAAGGGGTCCAGGTGAACCCCGAACGTGAGGCCGGCGAAGTACAGCGGGAGCGCGAAGAAGAGCCAGCCGAGGAACGCGTACGGGAGCGTCCGCTTGACGGCGTCCGGATGGGTCGCTATCTCCTCGACGCCCTGGAAGAACTCCCGGACGCGGCCGCGAATCGAGGTCACCTCGACGCGGGAGGTGCGGTCCGCGACGGGCGAGACGACCCTGACGACGAGCGTCTCGACGAACCCCTGGTTGCGCCAGCCGGCGTACACGAGCGCCGGGACGAGGATGGCCATCCCGGCCAGCCCCCAGACGAGATACCGCGCCTGGCCGGTGATGTCGCTCCGGAACGCGAGCGCGAGGCCGCCGATGGCGGCGAACGCGAAGAAGGGGACGAGGTTCAGGAGTTCGGCCATCAGCACGCCCGCCAGACTCTCCTCGTAGGTCGCCCGGTCGTCCGTCGAGAGCACGAACGCGACGAACGGACTGCCGCCCGCCTTCCCGAACGGCGTCACGTAGTCGCCGAACGTCGCCGCGAAGTAGGTGACGACGAGCGACCGCAGCGGGATGTCGATGCCGAACACCGAGAGGATGACGTCCCAGGCCTTCGACCAGAAGACGAGGCTGACGACAGTCGAGGCACAGGCGACGACGACCCACTTCGGGTCCGCGTCGGCCAGCGCGGCCCGGAGTTCGCTCCAGCCGATGACGCGCCCGAACAGGTACAGTATAGCGCCGGCGACGGCGAACCCGACGAGTACCTTCGCGACTGTGCTACGGTCGACCCCCTCGCTACGTTTCTCGGTCGTTGACATGGCTCGTTCGCGCGAAACGGCAGTGGTAGTTCGTAGTTGCAGACCTCGGTAGTCGACGACCGGTGGCAGGTCGCCGGTTCGGCACACCGACCGTTCGCCTCGCGGGGGCTACGTCCCGCTGACTGTTGTGTCTGCTGGCGGGCGTCGGCGAGAGAATCAGGCCGCGGTCGCGAACGCGTCGCGGAAGTTGGACGTCTTCTCCTTGACGCGACCGACGGCGGCTTCGAGCGCGTCGAGGGGGTCGTCGCCGTCCGTCTTGACCGTGAGGATGGGGTCGGTCTGGCCGCCCGACTGCTCGGGGTTCACGTCGTAGGTCGCGGCCGCGACGCTCTCGGTCTCCAGGAGCGCGCCCTTCAGCACGTTCATGAACGTGTGGTCCTCGCCCCCGATCTCTATCTCGAGTTCGGTGTCGGTCTTGTCGATGACCCGCAGTTCCATGCTCCCGGATTCGCCACTCTCGCGTTTCAATCTTGCGAAGCGGACGCTTTCGAACGCACCGGCGAGTCACGGCAGCGCCAGGAAGACGACGTAGGCGACGGTCACGAGAACGGCGGCGTGTTTCGCGCCGTCGCGGACGCTCCCCTCGCCCATCTTCCCGGCGACCACGCCCGAGAACAGCCCCTGTATCAGCGCGGTGTGGAAGAAGACGAGGGTGTAAGCGTCGACGGGCACCGACGAGACGCCGCCGGTGCCGGGGACGGCGGCCGGCACGCTCCCCCCGGTTTCGGTCCGCGGGACCTGCTCCAGCGCCGGGATGAGGATGCTGTTCAGCGCCGCGACGATTATCAGGAAGACGAGGAAGGCGAGGTAGACGATGACGAGGTAGGTCAGCATCTCCTGGCGGCGCTGTCGGCGCAGTCGCCGGGTCGCCTGGGCGTCGTCGGCGGCGATGCGGAGCACGCGGCCGATGTCGTCGCTGGCGTGCATCGCGTTCGTCACGAGCGTGACGATTCGCGTGACGGTGGGGCTGTCGATGCGGTCCTCGAAGCGGTAGAGCGCGGTCGCGGCGTCCGTCCCCCACTCGATGTCGCGCCACGTTCGCCGTATCTCCGCGTCGAGCACGCCGAGGTCGCTGTCGGCCACCTGCTCTATGCTCTCGACGACCGTCATCCCGGCCTCGTTGACGCTGGCGAGGCGGTCGAGCAGGTCCGGGGCCGCCGCCTCGATGGCCATCAGTCGCCGTCGCCGCAGTTCCCGCACGACGGCGAACGTCGCGAGCACGAACAGCGCCGCCTGGACGACGGCGTCGTCCACGGCGCGCGGGGTGGCGGTGCCGGCCGCGACGGCGGGGCCGACGCGCACGACCAGCGAGACGACCGCCAGCGGCACCGTCGCGTACAGGACGACGAACGGGTCGGCGAGCACGGTCCGGACGGGGTTCTCCAGTCCCGACCGGAGGTCCCGGAAGCGGTCGTACAGCGCCAGTCGTTCGGCGTCGGCGAGTCGGTCGTCCCGGGACGCGCTCGCCGCGACGCCGCCGTCGCCGAGCACGGACCGGGCCGCGTCGGGGTCGTCGGCCCGCCGGACGTCGGCGATGGTCGGTTCGTCGACGTCGCGGTCCCGTCCCCCGGCGGTGAGAGATTCGGTGATGCTGTCGAGGTAGACGACGAAGCCGACGTTGCCCAGCGGGACGAGCAGGTACGTCATTAGGTGCAGGAACTCCAGCGTCTCGGCGATGCCCATCAGGCCGACGATGACCAGCAGGGTGACGAGTAACAGGGGACCGACGACGAACAGCGAGACGTACCCCTCCGCCAGCGTCGCGAGCAGTTCGAGGAACGCCTCCTGTTCCGCCTCCGCGTCCTCCTGGTACCGTTCGTACTGGTCGTGGAGGTACGAGGGGAGGCTCTGGCCGCTCTGGAGAACGCTCGTGAGGTTCTCGGCGAAGTCCTCGAACTTCTCGCTCGGCGACTGCTGGGCCATCTGCTGGATGGCGGTCAGCATGTCCAGTCCGAACAGGTCCATCGCCTTCACCGCCACTTCGACCTCCTCGGCCGCCTCGCCGTACACCGCCCGGTTTCGCGCAAGCGTCCGCAGTATCTCCGGAAACGCCATGCCGCTCCGGGAGAGGGCGTAGACGAACGCGACCGTCCGCGCGAGGCTCGCGTCTATCCGGCGCTCCCGGACGTCCGCGCGGTGGGACAGCGTCGCCCACCGCAGCTAGTAGGTTAGCCCGCCGGCGGCGAGGCCGAGCGTCGCGCTGCTGAACAGGAGGGTGACGAACAGCTCCGACATCGACAGCGTCGGCACGGCGTGGAGGTTCGCGAGGAAGCCGAGTCGCGAGGGCAGGGTCTCCCGGAGCGTCGCCGACGAGACGGAGAGGACCGCGAGCACGAGTCCGACGAGGTAGACCCCGAAGACGCTGCCGGCGACGGCGGCCAGCCCGGCGTACACCCACGTCTTCGAAGCGTACAGCCGGTAGGTCTCGCCGACGTGCGCGGCCCGGAGGAGGCGCCGCCGACGGGCCCGCCGCCGGCCGCTCTCGCGGACGTACCGGCCGAACACCGACAGGGAGACGCGCGTGACGACGCGGTTCGCCCTCGTGCTGACCGGCGACAGCGCGACCGGCGCGAGCAGCGCCAGCGCACACAGGAGCGGCAGGAAGTTCAGCAGGGACATCAGTCGAACTCCGAGACGGTCGACTCGATGTCGTCGGACACCCGCTCGACGACGCGCTCGGGGTCGGCGTAGTACTCGTTGACCATCGCGGTGAACCGGCGGTAGTCGGTGACGTCGTTCTCCCGGAGATACTGGAGGACGAGCTTGCGGTCCCGCAGCTCTTCGAGCAGTTCCGACCGCGACCAGCCGTGGCTCTCCCGAATCTCGTCGAGCACCTCGCTGTCGCGCTTGCGGAACGCGTCGTCGCCGGGGTTCCACGAGAACGTCGTCGAGTAGTCCAGGTCGCCCGTCCGCTGGTCGATGCCCTCTATCTCGGCGATCACCTTGTTCCGGCGCACCCGCTCGTCGCCGACGTGGGTGAGCGTCTGGATGGAGAGGATGTCGAGGCTCTGTATCATCGCCCGCGGCACGTTGATGGGGTCGTTCTCCAGGCGGTTGATGACCGTCTGCACGCTGTCAGCGTGCATGGTCGAGTACGTCGTGTGACCGGTGTTCATCGCCTGGAACAGCGTCATCGCCTCCTCGCCGCGCACCTCGCCGACGGCGATGTACTCGGGGCGGTGGCGCAGCGCCGACCGCAGCAGGTCGTACATCGTGATGTCCGCGCCCTCGTCGAGGCGGTCCCGGGTGACCGACGAGAGCCAGTTGTCGTGATAGAGGGTCAGCTCGCGGGTGTCCTCGATGGTGAGTATCTTCGAGCGCGGCGGGACGAACATCGAGATGGCGTTCAGGGACGTGGTCTTGCCGGACGCCGTCCCGCCGGCGAAGATGAGCGACTTGTTGTTCTCGATGGCGAGCCAGAGGTACGCCATCTGGTCGAGCGAGAAGGTGCCGTAGTCGACGAGGTCGACCGGCGTGAACGGTTCGTCGGCGTACTTCCGGATGGTGAACGCCGACCCGCGCGGCGTGACCTCCCGGCCGAGCGCGAGTTCCGCCCGGGAGCCGTCGGGCAGCGTCGCCTCGACGACGGGTTCGCCGACGCTGACGTGCTGGCCGGACCGCTGGGCGAGCCGCACGACGAGGTTGTCGAGTTCGTCCTCGCCGTAGACGACGTTCGTCTCCACGTCGTCGTACTCGTCGTGGTAGACGAAGATGGGCAGGTCGTACCCGTCGCAGGAGACGTCCTCGATGCGCGGGTCGCACATCAGCGGGTCGAGTTTCCCGTACCCGCGGAAGGCCCGGTAGAGGTAGTAGAACAGCCGGTAGAACGTCGCCATGTCGACCTCCACGCCGTACACCTCGAGCAGTTCGCGCAACTCGTCTTTCAGCACTCCCTCGGGCGGTTCGTCGCCCATCTCGCGGCGGTAGATGAGCGACTGGCGGACGTCGGCGAACAGCCTGTCGAGCAGTTCGCTCTCCAGTTCGTCGAGTTCCGGCTCGACGACGTAGTAGAGGTGTTCGTTCGCCGACGGGTCGTAGTTGACCGAGACGAAGGCGAAGGGGGCGTTCACCCAGTAGCGGTCCACCTCGCGGTAGTCCGACAGGCCCGTGAAGCTGATGAGCGAGCCGTGCTCGTCGGGGTCGTAGTTCTCGACCGATATCGTCGACCCCCGGAGCATCTCGGCGGCGCGGCTGAGCGTCCGCCGGAACTCCCGGATGCGGACGGAGACGTCGTCGGCTAGCTCGTCTATCTGGAGACTCGACATGGGTCGTGTCGTCGTGCCGCCGCGGTGGCCCGGCCGTCGGTCCTCCGGCCGCGACGGCGTTCCTCGTCCCGGCAATTGCAGTCAGGATACTTAAATCAACGGCTGGACAGTTTCGCTGACGGGGCAGTTCCGACCGGCACGGTTTAGTTCGGCCCGGCCGTCGATTTTCGCAGATGCTCTCCGGTCTCGACGTCTCCCGCAGGTCCCTCGGAGCGGCGCTGATGGCCGGCTCCGTCCTCGTCGTCGCGGTCGCGCTCGCCGCCAGCGCGGCCCTGGCCCCTCCCATCGCGTCCACGCCCGCGTCGAACGGGTCGGCGACGACGCTGGTCGGCGTCCAGTCCACGACGACCGACGGCCGACTCGCCGCGCTCGGCCCCCGGGGCGGGGAACGCTGGTCGTACGCCGACGCCGCGAGCTACCACGACGTGACGCCGCTCCCGAACGGCACCGTGCTGGCGACGTTCGTCGCCCACGACGCCCGGCCCTGCGGCCCCTACGAGTCGCCCTGCTCGCGGACCGGCGTTCGCATCGTCGACCCGAAGCCGGAACCGCACGTCGTCTTCGAGTGGGCGTTCCCCGTCCGGACCAGCAAGAACAGCGAGGTCCACGACGCCGAACTGCTGCCGTCCGGCGAACTGCTCGTCGCGGACATGGACCGCGAGCGCGTGTTCACGGTCGCGCCGAACGGCACCGTCACGTGGCAGTGGTCCGCGAGTTCGTTCTACGACGCGCCGCCCGACCCCACGAGGTCCGACTGGCTCCACATCAACGACGTGGACCGCCTGGCGGAGGGCCGATACCTCGTCAGCGTCAGGAACGCGAACCAGCTGGTCGTCGTCGAACGCGGTGAGGGCGTCGTCGACGTCATCAACGAGGACGGCGACCCGCGCGTGCTGAACAAGCAGCACAACCCCCAGATGCTCGGACCGGACGCCGTCCTGGTCGCGGACAGCGAGAACGACCGCGTGGTCGAACTGCACGAGCGGAACGGCGAGTGGGAGGTCGCCTGGCAGGTCGACTCGGCGGGCGGCGTCCGGTTCGACTGGCCGCGGGACGCCGACCGCCTGCCGAACGGCAACACGCTCGTCACCGACAGCCGGAACAACCGGGTCGTGGAGCTGAACGCCTCCGGCGACGTGGTCTGGAGTGCGCGCGTGCCGACGGTCCCCTACGAGGCCGACCGACCGCCCGGCGAGTACCCCGCGGGCGACCCCTACGAGAGCGACGGCGCGACCGGCGTCGGCGCGGAGGGCGCCGGCTCCGCCGGAGGCCCGCTCGGAAGCGGCGACCTCCCCGTGTTCTCCTACCTCGTCGACAGCGCGCGCCACGTCGTCGCGCTCCCGTACTGGCTCTCGGGGTGGCACCTCGCGCTCGGGTCGGGAGCCTCCGTGGCGTTTCTCGCGGGACTGGTGCTGTTCGTCCAGAGCGAGTGACCGGGGCCGCCCGGTCCCGGTAGCCTGATGGTCCCGCGGTTTCCTGTCCGAACCATGACTGGCGGCAGCGACGCGGGTGCCGGAGACGCCCCCGACGGAGAGGGCGAGAGGGACGCTCGCGACGGCGCTGACTGCGGGGAGGGCGACCACGCCGAGGAGGACGGCCACGACGACGAGGACGCCGGAGGCCACGGCGCGCTCCCGCCGGAGGACCTCCGGTATCCGGAGTTCGTCTTCGAGTCGGGCGACGTCGCCTCGGACGGGGCGTTCGACCTCCGGCGGGACCTCGACCGGGAGGAGATGGCGGACTGGCTCGAGGACCTCGCGGGCGGACTGGCCAGCCACGACGTGGCGGTCGAGTCGCCGGACGGGTACGTCACGTTCGGCGTCGGTGCCGGGGACGTGGCGATGTCGTTCGACCCGGGCGAGGACGTCGGCGAACTGTCGGTGACGTTCTCCCTGCGCGCGAAGCCGATGTTCGTGGCGGACGACCCCGACGGTCGGAAGGTCGGCGCGCGCGGCGGTCGGGGGTTCGTCCCGGTCGAGATGCTGACGGGCGAGCGCGAGACGTTCCGCTGTTACAACTGGATAGACGACCCCGACGCCGAGGGTGAGGGGGGCTGACCGGGGAGCCGGCGTCGAAGGCGCGACCTACTCCAGGCAGGCGGCGACGACGCGCAGCATGGCTTCGCCGCGGACCTCCTCGGCGAAGAGGGGAACGCGCTTGATGTCGTGGCCGCGGAACACGTCCTGAGCCTCCCGGAGGGCGGACTGCTGGACCTCCCAGCGCTGCTGGCAGAACTCGCAGGCGTCGAGGTTCGGGGTGACGAACTGGTCGGAGTCGACGGCCGGCGTCACGTCCGCGAGGTCCTCCATCACCTTGTTGACGACGACCGTACCGACCGGGATGTCGAACTCCGAGAGCTGTGCGAGGAGACGCTTCGACTCGAAGACGCTCATCTCCTCGGGGACCATCACGACCCGGAAGTCGGTCTTGCCGGGGTCGCGCAGGGTGGCTCGCAGGCGTTCGATGCGCTCGCGGAGCACGTCGAGGTCGTCGACGCCCCCCTCGGCCCCGTCGTCGTCGCCGCCGAACACGCCCTTCACGCCGTCCATCATGCCCTGGAAGCGCTGGCGGAGCGTGGCGATGCGACCGACCATCGTGTCCATGATCTCGGGAAGTTCGAGCAGCCGGAGGGTGTGGCCCGTCGGCGCGGTGTCGACGACGACGCGGTCGAAGCGGTCGTCGTCCAGGAACTCGAGCAGCTTCTGCATCGCCGCGGCCTCGTCGGCGCCCGGCATCGCGCCGCCGAGCAGCGACGACATCGGCCCCTCTCCGTCCTCGCCGAGCATGGCTCCGAGGCCGCCCAGCGGGTTCTCGCCGCCCTGGCCGAAGACGCCCGCCTGCGCCTCCAGTTCGGCGTCGGGGTCTATCTCGGACCCGAACAGCGGGACGTCCTCGCGGATGCGGGTCGGCTCCGCCGGCACGTCGGTCTCGAAGGTGTCGGACAGCGAGTGCGCGGGGTCGGTCGAGACGACCAGCGTCGCCGTGCCGTCCCGGGCGCTCGCCAGCGCCGTCGCGGCCGCCATCGTCGTCTTCCCCACGCCGCCTTTGCCGCCGTAGAGTACGTACTCCGGCGCGTCGACGCCCGTCGGAACCGCCGCCTCGTCGATACTCTCGACGGTCTCCACGTCCAGTTCGGTCATGTCCCTGGGTTGCCGGCGGGCGCTTGTGTACCCGTCGGTCCCGCGTTACGCGGTCACCGTCGATGGCGGGGTCCACCGTCGCCGACGGCGAGCGGCCGTCTCGTGCCGGGAGCCGTCACCGTTCGAGCGCGTCCAGCACCGCGAACGTCCGCTCCCGCAGCGTTTCGGCGTCCGCGGCGAGCAGCTTCACGATGGCCTCCTTGCCGACCTCCCCCCGGTCGACGACGGCGGCGGGCGTCTCGCCCGCGGACTCGAACGCCCGCCTCGCACCCCACTGCATCGTACTGCCCTCCTCCGCTTTCACGGTCTCGGGTTCGGCCGCCCGGTCGAACTCCGCCACCGGACCGTCGAGCGCCGCGAGGGCGTCCTCCACGCTCCCGTCGAACCGGCAGTTCACCGCGAACCGGAGGGCCGGGTCGAACTCGCGTGCGGCGAGCAGGAAGCGCGCGACGTGGCTCGACGCGCCGAAGCGCACGCCCCGGTTCGGCTGGACGCCCGACATCGTGCGGGTGATGCGTCCCTCGACGGCGGCCGTCTCGCCGACGTTCTCCGCGTAGGGGGTCGCACCGACGACGTTCGTCCCGACCTCGGGGACGAGGGGGCTCACGTCGCGCTCGACGAACGACCGGACGACGGACTCGACGGCCTCCTGGGTCGGCTGGCGGTCCGCCCGCTCGCGGAGCGCGACCAGGTGGTGGACCGCGCCCGGCCCCTCACCCACGTCCAGCGGGTAGCGCACCGCCCGCTCCATGAACGCCGTGCTCGCGCCCACCGCGTCCCGGAGGTCGTCGCCCCGGGCGAGTCGGGCCGCGACGGCGCTGGCGAGCGTGCACCCCGACCCGTGAGTCGCCTCGGTGTCGATCCGGGGATGCTCGAAGGTCACCGCGTCGTCCCCGGCCACGAGCACGTCCCGGACCGCCTCGCTGCCGACGTGGCCGCCCTTCACGAGCGCGGCGGCCGCACCCATCTCGACCAGTTTCTCGCCGGCCTCGCGGGCGCTCTCATCGTCGGTGGGTTCGACTCCCGTCAGTACCTCGGCCTCGTCGGCGTTCGGCGTCACGAGCGCGGCGCGTGCGACCAGGTCCTCGTAGGCGTCCTCGCCGTCGGGGCTGAGCAGGCGGTCCCCGGACGCCGCGACCATCACGGGGTCGACGACGACCGGCGCGTCCAGTTCGGCGACCCACTCTGCCACCGCCTCGACGACCGGCGCTTCAGCGAGCATCCCCGTCTTCGCAGCGCGCACGTCGAAGTCGTCGGTGACCGCGTCGTACTGCGCCTCGATCTCCTCGACGGGGAGCGTGAACGCGCGCTCGACGCCCCGGGTGTTCTGGGCGGTGACGCTGGTGACGACGCTGGTCCCGAACGCGCCGTGGGCCTCCATCGTCTTCAGGTCGGCCTGGATGCCCGCACCCCCGCCGGAATCGCTACCGGCGACGGTCAGCGCGACCGGGCGTTCGACCGGGGCGGCCTCGCGGGTCATGCGTCCTGCCTCCCCATGTACTCCTCGAACGTCCCCCAGAACGGGTCCTCCTCGGGGTGTTCGACGCGGTCGCCGTCGACGTAGACCCCCTCGCCCTCGCCGACCTCGCCCACGTCGGCGGCTGGAATCCCGGCGTCCGACAGCGCCGCCAGCACGTCGGCCGCGTCCTCCGGCGCGACCGTGGCGAGGAGGGTTCCTTCGCTGATGGCCGACCACGGGTCCACGTCGAAGAACTCGCAGGCTTCGCGCACCCCCGGCTGCACCGGAATCGCGTCGCGGTCGACGTCGAGGCGCACGCCCGCGGCGCGGGCCAGCTCGACGAGCGCGCCGTGGACGCCGCCCTCCGTCGCGTCGTGCATCGCCGACACCTCGCCCGCCCGGGCCGCCACGAGCGCGTCCTCGACCGGACTCATGTCGTAGAACCGCTCCTGGGCCGCCTCGACGGTCTCCGCGGGGAGGTCGAGCAGTTCCTCGAACTGGATGGAGAGCAGTCCGGTCGTCTCGATGGCCGGTCCCTTCGTGATAAGGAGGCGGTCGCCGGGACGAGCGCCGTCCGGCCGCACGATATCGTCGTGGTCTCCCACGGCCATCGCGGTCGCGCCGCCGACCATCGGGTACGTACAGCCGGCGTAGCGGGCGGTGTGACCCGTCACGACGCTCACGCCGAGGTCGCGGGCCTCCGCGTCGAAGGTCTCCCAGACGGTGGCGAACTCCTCGTCGGTCATCTCCGGCGGCAGGTTGAGGTCCACCGCGAGATGGGTGGGCGCCAGGCCGCTGACCGCCACGTCGCTCATCAGTATGTGGAACGCGAACCACGCCGCACGCTCGAACCCCAGCGACGGCATGACGAACACGGGGTCGGACGCCAGCACGAGCGCCCGCCGGTCCGCGTCGGCACCGTCGGACTCGGTCCGACGAGCCATCGTCCCGAGGTCGATGACGCCGAAGTCGACGCCGTGTTGGGGCCCCAGCGCCACGTCCGCGCGCTCGGCTCCGAGGTTCGGGTAGATGTACTCATCGAAGAACTCACGGTCTACTTTGCCGAGGTCACTCATACCCGGGGGTACAATCGAGTGGTATTTGTCGATGTTGGTCGCGTGACGGCGAGACGCGACTCGGCCGTCGGCAGACCGACGAACCGTCCTCCCGAAAAGGGACCGCTCTTCGCCCCCTCGAACGGGGGCTCGTTCTTCCCGAATGCTTCAGATGGTGTTCATTATCGTCGCGAGGATCATCGTAACGGTGATGCCCGTGACGGAGATGATGGTCGTCAGGGCGGTCCACGTCATCAGCGTCTCCTCCTGGGTCAGACCACCGATCTCCTTGACCAGCCAGAAACCGCTGTCGTTGTACCACGAGAAGATGTTACCGCCCGCGCCGATCGCCATCACCATGAACGCCGGGTGGACGGACAGTTCCGGCACCTGCGGTGCCATGATGCCCGCGGTGGTGAGCATGGCGGCCGTCGCCGACCCCTGGGCGATGCGGACGATGGCGGCGATCAACCACGCGCTGAGCAGGAGCGGGATACCGACCTCCGCCAGCGCGCCGGTGATGTAGTCGCCGATACCGGAGGCGGCGAGCAGCGCACCGAACGCGCCGCCGGCCGCGGTGATCGCCGCGATGTTTCCGCCGCTCTTCAGGGCCTCGGTCATCTCCTCGGTCCACTCTTCCTGCGTCATGTCGTTGTGCTGGTAGAACGTCCACGCGGCCGCCAGTGCGGCGATGGTCAGCGCGACGTTCTTGTCGCCGATGAAGGCGACGTACGGCCTGAGAGCCGACAGCGCCGGGACGACTTCCTGGAAGGTGTCGACGATGGTGAAGGAGGCGACCAGCACGACGGCGAGGATGACCGGTGCCGCGGATTCGAGGACGCCGGGCAGGTTGCTCGTGTCGCGGTCCGCGAGCTCCTCCAGTTCCTCGGTGGACGTGGCCATCGCGTCACGAAGTGGAATGTCCAACCGACGGTTCAGCCAGCGTCCGTACACGATACCGGCTACGAGCGCTGCCGGGATAGCCGTCGTGATACCGAGCAGGATGGTCATGCCGAGGTTGACGCCGATCTCGTCGGCGACGGCGAGCGGCCCGGGCGTCGGTGGCACGAACACGTGCGTCGTCGCCGCACCCGCGCCGACGACGACGATGAAGAGCGTGTAGTCGCGACCGACGCGCGCCCGCATCGAGCGCGCCAGCGGCGCCATCAGGTAGAAGACGCTGTCGAAGAACACCGGGATCGACAGCACGGAACTGCTCCCCCACAACGCGTAATCGGAGTTGCCCTTGCCGAGGATATTCTGGAACCAGCGGACGATCCGTTGCGCCGCGCCGCTCTCGAGCATTCCCTTCCCGATGACCGCGGCCATCAGAATCGGTATCCCGATGCCGGCCATCCCTTCGCCGAACGCCGTCGCGACCGCATCTGCGGCCTGCGACGCGCTGAAGTCCGGCACGAACACCGTATTTATCGCTCCGACGAAGAACGCCGAGATTATCAGTCCGACGAACGCCGGCAGGTCCAACACGACCAGCAGTAGTACCACTGCCGCCAGTGCGAGTACGAACGTCACCAGCGGACTGTGTGCGAATTCGATTGCCATTGTTTTGCAAACGCCTACCCCAGGCTTACCGAGATCGAGCTTAAATATTTAATGTTTATTCGTAGTTTCTACTATTATTATCCGATATAGTACAGTGAAAGACGATGATGTAAATCTCCGCTAAAGTATTTTGCCTATGATACTTCACCACTCGCGAACCTTCAACGCAGGCTGTATACTGTGGATCCGCCAGTTCGTACGGAGGTCGGTGAAAGAAGTGTTCGTGCGGAGTTCGGTGAGAAGAGACGGGACACGGTCGAGTGTCGAACGCTCCAAGGGACGGCGACGGTCGGAGCGACCGCCGTGCGTCTCACTCCCGGCGCGACATGAACTCGGCGAAGACTTCCCAGGAGGGGTCGACTTCGGGGTGTTCGACGCGGTCGCCGTCGACGTAGACCCCCTCGCCCTCGCCGACCTCGCCCACGTCGGCAGCCGGAATCCCGGCGTCCGACAGCGCCGCCAGCACGTCGGCCGCGTCCTCCGGCGCGACCGTCGCCAGCAGCGTCCCCTCGCTCGTCGACGCCCAGGGGTCGATGTCGAAGAACTCGCAGGCTTCGCGTACTCCGGGGAGGACGGGAACCGCGTCGCGGTCGACGTCGAGGCGCACGCCCGCGGCGCGGGCCAGCTCGACGAGCGCGCCGTGGACGCCGCCCTCCGTCGCGTCGTGCATCGCCGACACCTCGCCCGCCGCGGCGGCGACCAGGGCGTCCTCGACCGGACTCATGTCGTAGAACCGCCCCTTCGCGGTCTCGACGGTCTCCGCGGGGAGGTCGACCTGGTCCTCGAACAGGGTGACCATGAACCCCGCCGCCTCGACCGCCGGTCCCTTCGTGACCAGGACGCGGTCGCCGGGGCGAGCGCCGTCCGGCCGCACGAGGTCGTCCGCGTCGCCGACCGCGAGCGTCGTCGCCCCGCCGACCCAGGGGTACCGACAGTCGGCGTAGCGGGCGGTGTGACCCGTCACGACGCTCACGTCGAACCGCCGGAGTTCCCGGTCGAAGGTCTCCCAGACGGTGGCGAACTCCTCGTCGGTTATCTCTGGCGGCAGGTTGAAGTCCACCGCGAGATGGGTGGGCGCCAGGCCGCTGACCGCCACGTCGCTCAGGACGACGTGGACCGCGAACCAGGCCGCGCGCTCGAAGCCGAGGCCGGGGGTCAGCGAGAGCGGGTCGGTCGCCAGCGCGACGACCGGTCCGCCCTGGTCGGTGGAGTCGTCAGACTCGGTCTGACGAGCCATCGTCCCGAGGTCGACGACGCCGAAGTCGACGCCGTGTTGCGGGCCCAGCGCCACGTCCGCGCGCCCGGCTCCGAGGTTCGGGTAGATGTACTCCTCGAAGAACTCGCGGTCCACCTTGCCCAGGTCGGCCATACTCGGGGTATCTCCGGGGCGTACTAAGCGGTGGTGGTTCCTCCCGGACCTGGGAGGTATCGACCCCTCGTCGCACGGGCCCGGCCACGAACTATACGGCCGGAGAGCGTCCACACCCACCCATGACGAGGATAGCAGTCACCGGCGCGGCGGGCAACGTCGGACGGCAGGCGCTCCGGGCGCTCGACGACCACGAGGTGACGCCACTGGTCCACCACGAACAGGAGGACATCGACGGCGTCGTCACCGACGTGACCGACTACGAGTCGCTCGCGGACGCGTTCGCCGGCCACGACGTGGTCGTCCACCTCGCGGCGAACCCGTCGCCGGAGGCCGACTGGAGCAGCGTCGTCGACGTGAACATCGAGGGCACGCACAACGTCTACGAGGCGGCCCGGGAGCAGGACGTCGACCGCGTGGTCTTCGCCTCACCGAACCACGCTGTCGGGATGTACAACGCCGACGACCCGATGGAGACCGAGTCGATGACCACCGAAGTCGCCGCCCCCGTCGACCCCGACGACCCGCCGCGCGCCGACTCCTTCTACGGCGTGAGCAAGGTGACCGGCGAGGCCGTCGGCAACCTGTACGCCGACCGTCACGGCATCGAGGTCGTGAACCTCCGCATCGGCTGGCTGTTGGACGAGGACGAACTCGCCGAGGAGCAGGACGCCGACCCCGGCCACGCCCGGTTCGCGCGGGCGATGTGGCTCAGCCCCAGGGACTGCCGGAACGTCGTCGAGGCCGCCGCGACCGCCGACCTCCCCGAGACGAGCGTCACCGCCCACGCCATCTCGCGCAACCACGACCGGTTCCTCGCCCTGTCGTGGACCGAGCAGGCGCTGGGCTACCGACCGCGCGACGACGCCAGCGAAGTGCTCGCCGACGACGCCTGAGCGCCGGGGACGCTGCCGCCGGCGAAACAACGATGTGGTACGAATACGCAGGGAAAGCATGGACACTGAAGTCGTCGCCGAGTTCGAGTCGTCGCTCCGTCGACTCGACGTCGGTCGGACGAAGACCACGACCGACGGGTTCGACGACGCGCTGGCGGACGTCGTCTCCCGACCGGCGGTCGGCGCGCCGCTCCCGTTCGACGGCGTCTCGCTGCCGGACGAAGTGACCGTCTCTCCGACGCCCGCCGAACTGGAGGCGTCGGCGACGGGCGTCACCGCGGCGAGTTTCGCCATCGCCTCGTACGGCAGCGTCGTCGTCCGGGCCACGCCGGAGGGAACGGAACCGGTGAGCCTCTTCCCGGACCGGCACGTCGCCGTGGTCCGCGAGAGCGACGTCGTACCGGGGATGACCGAGGCGTTCGAGCGACTCGGCGAGGAGATCCGGGCCGGGCGGGACAGCGCCGTCATCGCCACGGGACCGAGCGCGACCGCCGACATGGGCTCGCTCGTCCGCGGCGCACACGGGCCGAAAGACGTCCACGTCGTCGTGCTCGCCGACCGATGAGTTCGGAGTCGCGCGAAGTCAAGGCGGAGAAGATTCGCCGCCTCATGGCGTCGGAGGGCGACGCCGTCGGCGAGAACACCCGCGGGTTCAACCAGGGTCGCTACGAGTCGGTCGCCCGCCTCGACGACTACGAGGAGCTGAAAGACGAGGCGCGCGCCATCAAGGAGGACGCCATCGAGCGCCTGCCGGACCTCGTCGAGCAACTGCGCGAGACCGTCGAGGCGAACGGTGGAACCGTGTACCTCGCCGACGACGCGGCGGACGCGAACCGGTACGTCGCCGACCTCGCCGACGAGCGGGACGCCGACACCGTCGTCAAGAGCAAGTCGATGACCTCGGAGGAGATCGAGGTCAACGACAGCCTCGAAGCGACGGGGGTGGACGTCGTCGAGACGGACCTCGGGGAGTGGGTGCTCCAGGTCGCCGACGACGCCCCCTCCCACCTCGTCGCGCCGGCCATCCACAAGTCCCGGGAGGGCATCGCGGAACTGTTCAACGAGCAGTTCGACCCCGAGGATCCGCTGGAGACGGCGGAAGAGCTGACGGCGTTCGCCCGCGAGCGACTCGGCGAACGGATCGAGGACGCCGACGTGGGGATGACGGGCGCGAACTTCGTCACGGCGGACACGGGAACCGTCGCGCTGGTCACCAGCGAGGGGAACGCGCGCAAGTCCACCGTCGTCCCGGACACCCACGTCGCCGTCGCGGGCGTCGAGAAGGTAGTTCCGAGCGTCGAGGACCTCCAGCCGTTCGTCGAACTCGTCGGTCGCTCGGGGACGGGGCAGGACGTCACCTCGTACGTCTCCCTGTTCACGCCGCCGGTCGACTCGCCGACCGTCGACTTCGACGATCGCGACGACCCTGGATTCGGCCACGGCGACGACGACGGCGCGGCCGACCGCGAGTTCCACCTCGTGCTCGTCGACAACGGCCGGATGGAGATGCGCGAGGACGACCAGCTCCGGGAGACCCTCTACTGTATCCGGTGTTCCGCCTGTGCGAACTCGTGTGCGAACTTCCAGCACGTCGGCGGTCACGCGTTCGGCGGCGAGACGTACACCGGCGGCATCGCCACCGGCTGGGAGGCCGGCGTCGAGGGGCTGGACAGCGCCGCCGAGTTCAACGACCTCTGTACGGGCTGTTCGCGGTGCGTGAACGCCTGCCCGGTGAAGATAGACGTCCCCTGGATAAACACCGTCGTCCGGGACCGGGTCAACCGCGGCGAGGACGGTGAACTGGACTGGCTGGTCGAAGGGTTGACGCCGGACGAGGAACCCGGCGGCGTCGACCTCCAGAAGCGCCTGTTCGGCAACTTCGAGACGCTGGCGGAACTGGGCAGCGCGTTCGCCCCCGTCTCGAACTGGCTGGCCGACTCCGGGCCGGCCCGCGCCCTGCTGGAGCGCGCGGCGGGCGTCGACCGGCGGCGCGACCTCCCCCGGTTCCGGCGCGAGACCCTCGTGGACTGGTTCGAGGACCGCGACGCCGAGGTGCGGAACCCGACCCGCGAGGCCGTCCTCTACCCCGACGTCTACACGAACCACGTCCAGGTCGAACGCGGAAAAGCCGCCGTCCGGGCGCTCGAAGCGCTCGACGTCCGGGTCCGGATTCCCGACGTGCGCTCCAGCGGGCGGGCCCCGCTCTCGCAGGGGATGATAGCGACCGCCGAGGAGCACGCCCACGACGTGTACGCCGCCCTCGCGGAACACGTCGACGCGGGCCGCGACGTCGTCGTCGTCGAACCGAGCGACCTCGCCATGTTCGACCGCGAGTACGAGAAGTTCCTCCCCGAGCGCTCCTACGAACGCCTCTCGGGCAACAGCTACGAGGTCGTGGAGTACGTCTTCGGCCTGCTGGACGAGGGAGCCGACCCCGGAGCGCTCTCGGCCGGCGACGGCGAGGAGGTCGCGTACCACAGCCACTGCCAGCAGCGGACGATGGGCCTGGACGCCCACACCGTCGCCGTACTCGAAGACCTTGGATACGACGTGCTCCTCTCGGAGGTCGAATGTTGCGGCATGGCCGGGAGCTTCGGCTACAAGCAGGAGTACTACGAGCTGAGCGTGGACGTCGGCGACGACCTCCGCGAGCAGTTCACGACGCCCGACGCCAGCGACCGGACCGTCGTCGCGAGCGGAACGTCCTGTCTCGAACAGCTCGACGCCCTGCTCCGGCGACCGACCCGCCATCCGGTCGAACTCGTCGCTCCCGAGTGACGGCCGTGTCGGCGCCCGGCGACGAAGCGGACCGGCCCGTCGTTCGAACCGCCCGCGACCCCGCAGAGGCGACTGTTCGTTCGACGGCATCCCGTTATCGTCGAACCGCGACACCAAGGGGAACATTCATATCACCCCCTCGACTGGAATCAGAGTATGGCACGCGGGACGAGTCAGGGAGGCCTCGTGGACGCGATCCGATACGACCTGCGTCGACTGCACGACGGGTGGATGGCGCTGTACTTTCCCCGACAACGGACGGGCGAGCACTCGGTCCTCGGCAAGTGGACGCCACAGAGCACGGCCGGGACGGTCGCCTACCGCTCGCTGGGGGCGCTCGGCGCACTGGTCGTCGGCCTGCTGTACCCGTTCGTCCTCTTCGGGTTCGCGATACGCTACCAGACCCGGCGCATCGACCGCACCGCGGCGAGCCTCGGTGTCCTCGGCGTCGTCGTCCTCTCGCTGGTCGTCTGGGGCGCCCTGACCGCCGTCGCGTGGCGGCGCTTCTCCGACGCGGGGGTCATCGCCGTCGCCGCGTCCGGGGGCGTCGCGACCGTCGCGGCAGTGCTGGCCTACCTCACCAGTCGGTTCGGTGGTCGGTTCACGACCGTGCTCTTCGCGTACCCCTTCGGTATGACGGCCATCTTCCTCCCGCCGGTCGTCGCCGCGCTGTACTCGCCGGCCCTCTCGGAGGTCGTCTTCCCGAACAGCGAGTCCATCGCGGTGTGGCTCCTCGACTACGTCCTCACGTACCGGAACGTCGACGAGTATCTCCGGTCGCGCTACGACCTCGAAGGGTTGGCGTACGTGGGCATGTGGTTCGGTATCGCCGTCCCGGTGGGCTGGGTCGTCGGTTTCTTCGTCTCGCTGGCGAATCTCGTCCGCCCGGAATCGGAGTAACCCTTAATCCGGTTCCGTCCTACCGTCCCCGCATGGAGTTCGACATCGCAACGACGGCGGTCGGCTTTCTCGTCCTGTTCGGTATCATCGCGGTCGGGACGTTGATGAGTCCGATGACGACCAGCACGGTGATGATGGTGCTCGGCGGCCTGGCCGTGTTCGGCGTCCTGACCCTGCTGCTCGGCGTGAAACACGGCGAGTACCGCGCGGCGCGCTGACCCACCGGCCGCCGACCCCGACGCCCGTTCTCGAACCGCCTCCGCGCTCCGACGTCCGACCTCCGACACTCCTTTGCCCCCGGACGCGCGAGTACCGCCCGATGCCGGACCGCGACGGTCGCGACGCCCGCGACGCCCGCGACGTGCGCGAGACGTACGACCGCATCGCGGACCACTTCGCGAAGACGCGCGAGTACCCCTGGCCGGAGGTCGAGTCCTTTCTCGCCGACCGGGACGCCGACGTGGCGCTCGACGTCGGCTGTGCGAACGGACGCCACGCCGAACTGCTGGCCGAGCGCGCCGGGCGCGTCGTCGGTCTCGACGTGAGCCGCGAGTTACTGGCGGAGGCGCGGGCGCGCGCCACCGAGCGGGCGTTCGACCTCGAGTTGGTACAGGGGGACGCGGCGGCGCTCCCCCTCGCCGACGCCGCGGTCGGGCTGGCGGTGTACGTCGCGACGCTCCACCACCTGCCGACTCGCGAGGCCCGCGTCGCCAGCCTGGACGAACTCGCGCGGGTGCTCGACCCCGGCGGCGCGGCGCTCGTCAGCGCCTGGAGCACGGCCCACGACCGCTTCGACCGCGAGGAGGGGTTCGACACCCGGGTCGACTGGACGCTGCCCGGCGGCGAGACGGTCCCCCGGTTCTACCACATCTACTCGCCGGACGAGTTCCGTGCGGACGTGGCCGCCAGCGCCCTGATTCCCGCCGAGGTGTTCGTCTCCAGCGGGAACTGCTACGCCGTCGTCCGCGCCGAGAAACAGTAACACCCTTAAGCCGGGGACCGCAACGTCGGAGTGCGAATCGGGCGAGCGAAGTGAGCGAACCGCGCCGATGGTCTAGTGGTAGGACCTGAGCCTTCCAAGCTCATGGCCCGGGTTCAAATCCCGGTCGGCGCACTTCTGCGACGAACGGACGCGAGGAGCGAGCGTGTCGTCCCGGCGAACAGAGTTAACCTCCGGCCTGTCGACGACCGACCATGCAGAGGGAGGAGGTTCGCACTGACCTGCCGGAGGAGGACGTTCCGAGCGAAGAGTTCGAGACGAGACTCCCGGCCAGGACCGCGTTCGGCCGCTGGTTCTTCTTCGACGCGCACCGCGGAACGATAGTGGCACTGCTCCTGTTCGGCGTCTTCGTCTCGTTTCTCGGGCTCGGTCGGGCGGGTGCGGTCACCTTCCGGAATCAGACGACGGTGACCCTGCTGTTGAGCGTGCTCATCGGCGGTAACTTCACGCTCATCACCATCGTCATCACGATAAACCAGCTCGTCCTCTCGCGCGAGTTCGGCAAGCCGCACAGTTTGCGCGAGCGCGACGAGGGAATCGCGGAGTTCCGCCGGAAGGTCCAGCATCGCACCGACGGGAGAACAAATCCCATAGACCCGTTCGAGTTCGTGCGGTCGATTTTGGCGACGATACGGGAGCGAGCGAGGACCGTTCGGAGAGCCAGCGCTGAGGTGACCGACCCGGAGTTACAAAGCGACGTCGAGGACTACGTCGAAGCCGTGACCGGGGAAACCGAGACGCTCGATACAGTTCTCGCGAACTCGAAGTTCGGATCGTTCCGCCCGCTCGTCTCGATGCTGTTCTATCGCTCGGCGTGGCAGATACACAGCACCAACCGGATTCAGTACGAGCATCTCGACTCTCTCCCCGACTTCGCGCTCGATGCGCTCGACGACCTCGAAGACCTCCTCCGAACCTTCAACGTCGCTCGGCAGTATCTCCAGACGATCTACCTTCAGGACCAGCTCGCCAAACTCTCGCGGTTCCTGCTCTACGTCGGCGTCCCGTCGCTTCTCGCCACCGGCTTGGCGATGCTCGTCTACACGCGAGGCACCGGAGTCACGGTCGCCGCCGACGCGCTCCCGATAGTGATCAGCGTCGCCGCGACGCTGGCGTTCACGCCGTTGGCCATCCTTCTCGCCTACGTGATCCGGGTCTCAACCATCGTGAGTCGGATGCCCTTCATCAATCCGTTCATCACGGACGGGTGAGTCCGGGTCCCGCGTCGTCGACCGTCCACGTCTCCGTCGGTACCTCACGCTCGAACGGGGACGCCGCACCCCGTCGAGGGGCCCCGGTCGGCGCATCCGCCGTCCGCGTCCGCGACTCGGCCGGTCGCGTCGGCGTTCGGGCACAGCCTTCACTACGGTACGGCCAGTAGCAGTCGGACCACGATGCCCGTTCAGGAATTTCTCGACGAGTTGTTCGTCGACTCCGCGCGACTCCTTCGCTCGGCGCTCAAGTTCGGAATCGGCTTCCTGGTCGTGTACGTCGTCGGCCGGGTGGTCGTCCGACCCGCCGTCGAGCGAGTGCTGGCGCTCCGGAAGGTCGAACCGACGCTCGAACGGGCGCTACAGAAGGTCGCGGGACTGGCGGTCGTGGTTCTCGCCGTCGCCGTCGGACTGGCGTTCGCCGGGTTCACTCGATTCCTGAGCGCGTCGGCGACGATAGTCGCGGCGGTCACGCTCGCGGTCGGCATCGCCGCCCAGGACCTCATAGGGAACCTGGTCAGCGGCGTGTTCATCGTCGGCGACAACCGGTTCAACATCGGCGACTGGATAGAGTGGGACGACAGGGCGGGGACCATCGACGACATCGGGTTCCGAACCACGCAGATCCGGACCGCCGACAACGGCATCGTCACCGTCCCCAACTCCGAACTGACCTCGACGGCGGTGACGAACACCGTCCTCGCGGACAGGCGTCGACTCACGTACTCCGTCGAGACCGGCTACGGCGACGACCTGGACGTGGCGAGCGAAATCCTGCACGATTGCGCCGACGAGCGCTCCGCCGTTCTCGCCGATCCCGCACCCGAGATACGACTGACGAGCCTCGGGGATTCTGGCGTCGAACTGACGGCCATCTTCTGGGTTTCCGACCCGGACGAAACGGACATTCTCGAACTCCGCTCGGAGTACGGCCGCGACGTCAAAGAGCGGTTCGACGCCGCAGGCGTGGAACTGAGCCCGCCATCCCAGCACGACCTCTCCGGACGGGTACAGGTAGACGACGCGTCGTCCGAGTACGGCCGGTAGACCGCCCGCGGTTCATCCTCGGTCGCTTGCGTCCTCGATGGCCGACTGGTTCACGGCGTAGATGCGGACCGCGTCGAAGTGACCGACCTTCCGGACGTGGGGGTACTTCTCGAAGTTGGTGTCCCCGTACCGGTCGCGCTCGCGCGGGCCGAGGTAGACGTAGCGCACGTCGTAGCGGTCGAGCAGACGCTTGCGCGTCTCCCAGCCGGCGGTGTACATCAACTCCACGTCTCGCTTGCGCTCGCGGTAGGCGTCCCGGCCGCGATAGATGCCTTCCTGGTACCAGCCGACGACCGTGGGAATTCCGGTCAGCGAGGCGACGGGGCTCCCCCACTGGTAGGGTTTGCCCGGCGCAGAGACGACGTGCGGTCGCCCCTCGCGCGCGTCCATCCACGCGATGGCCTTCGCCTCGGTGGGATGGTGCGTCCAGACGAACGCCTTCCCGTCGAGCGTCGGGTCGTCGGCGCGGTTGCGCTCCGAGCCGACGTGCTGGCCGAGGGCGAACGCGCCGTACACCGAGGTGGTGAGCAGGAGGACGACCGCGAGCACCGCACTGACCTGCCGGCGGGACACCGGGACGGCGGGGACCGACCACTTCGGCCCGCGGGCGGAGAGGAGTCGGGCGAGCGCGATTCCGGCGGCGGTCCCCCAGAGCACCCACACCTGCATGTACACCTTGAACACCGTGTTGAACCGGCTCGCGACGGCGTTGTCCTTCACGTAGACGAATTCGACGAGGAGCACCAGCCCCGCGCCGCCGACGATCAGGACCGTCTCGAAGTCGAGGTCGGCCCCGGAGCGCAACAGCACCCACCCGCCGACGAGCAGCGGACCGACGAGGACGACGGCGGCGACGTTCCCCTGCCAGCCGACGACGAGGAGCGCCGCGCCCGCGACGCCGACCGCCGTGGCCCGCTCCGTCACGGGACGTTTCGCGTACGAGCCGAGATACAGCGCGAACACGGCGAGGAACGCGCCGTGGACGACGAGCAGTCCCACGAAGCTGCTCCGGTCCGGCAGGAAACCGATGCCGCGGGAACTCGCCGCACCCAGCAGGATGTTCACCACGAACGGGCCCGCCCAGACGAGCGCCAGCGCACCGACGACCGCGGTGACCGCCGCGGCGCTCGCGGTCCGGTCGAGTTCCCGCCCCAGCCGGTCGTCCGACTCCGGTGCGGAACGGCCCGGGACGAGCGTTCGCGGGTGTCCGTCCGCGAACGTCAGCGCGAGCCACGTGACGCCGAGCGTCGTCGGAAAGCTCCAGAAGCTGATGGTGGCGACGAGACCGCACGCGACGGGGAGCGCCCCGAAGACGAGCGCGCGCCGACGGCGGCGGTTCTCGGGCGGCGTCCGGTAGACCGCGTACGCCAGCGCGGCGACGACGAGCAGGAACGGCTGGCTCGTCATGTGGGCGTGGAGGTCGCCGTTGACGTACGCGAACAGCGGAAACTCGTTGATGGTGCCGGGGATGACGCGGCTGGCGTCCCAGTAGTGAAACTCCTTCGGGGCGAGCGCGAGCGGTTCGTCCATCTCCAGCGCGCCGGCGACGGAGGCAGCCAGCGATTCGGGGAGGACGTTCGCGACGAGTCGGGTCACCGTGAACAGGTTGCTGGCGAACGCGACGAAGAACGCGGCGAGACCGCCCGCGAGCCGAGGAGACGCACCGCGACGGTCGGCGACGGCACCGGCGAGGCCGTAGACCGTCACGACGAGCATCCCGTAGAACCCCGCCAGCGCGAGGTTGAAGGCGAAGCTCGGGGCCGTCGCGGTCAGCTTCGTGAGCACCGTCGCCATGAGGATACCGCCGTAGTAGTACAGGACCGGTTCGCCAGCCCACCACATGTCCTCCGGCGGGAGCGCCGGCGCGCGCATGAGCGACTTCATCAGTCCGAAATCGAGGAACTTCTCGCCGCCGCCGGGGACGATGCCCGGGTCGACGGCCCGCACCGCGACGAGGAAGAGAAACGCCAGCGTGAACACGGCCATCGACTCGGCGTAGGCTCCGACGTCGAGGTCGTAGTCGCGTGCGAGGAACACCGACACGGCGGCGAAGACGGCGACCGCGACGGCGACGGTCAGCGTGGTGAACGCGACCTGACCGAGCCAGTAGGTGAGAAGCGTCACGAAGCCCAGCGCGACGGGGAGCGCGTAGGTCGCCCCCCGGCCGGGGAAGCGAGCGAAGAGCGCGGCAGCGACCGGCAGTCCGACGAGCGCGAGGACGTAGTAGGTCGCCAGCCACAGAGCGACGAGCGCGTACTCCATTCTGTTGGGCGTGGAGCGCCCGAGCGGTAAACGTCTTTGGGTCGTGAAACGTTACAGCGAAGTGACGAGCGGACAGGGAGATGAATTCCCACGCGGTCTTCGAATCACAACCCTTAACTGCAAAACCGCGCTACGGTGTAGTAGCGGGATGGGATAGCCAGGAGATTCCGGCGGGCTCATAACCCGCAGATCGGTAGTTCAAATCTACCTCCCGCTACTCCTGCCGCGAACGTTTTTACGTCCTCGAAACTGCCTCGTTACTCGTTCCTGTGCGCCGATCCGGACCCTCGTTACCCGTTCTCGTCCGGCGGTTCGGACGGTACTCGGTTGCGAGCGACGCGACCGTGGCCACGCGCCTTATTGGCTGCGAGGGAGTAGTCGGAAGCGATGACATCCGTACTGTTCGTCGTGAGCGAGGAAGGGTACTGGGGAGAGGAGTGCGTCGACCCGCTGGAGACGCTGTCCGAGGAGGACGTCGACGTGACGGTCGCGACACCCACCGGGGGAAAGCCGGTCGTCGACGGACGCTCCGTCGACCCGGACAGCGTCGGCGAGGAGACGGCCGAACGGGTCCGCGACGTTCACGAGAACGACCAGCGGTTGCAGAACCCGACACAGATAGCGAGGACGTCCGCGGACATGTACGACGCGGTCGTGTTCCCGGGCGGTCACGGCACGGTGTGGGACATCAACCAGGACCGTCACGCCCGTCGACTGCTCCGGAACGTCGTCGAGGGCGACGACGGCAAGGCGCTCGTCATCTGTCACGCCGTCGGTCTGCTCGCGTTCGCCCGCGATAGCGACGGCGAGTTCCTGGTCGACGGCCGCGACGTCACGGGATTCCCCAACGAGTGGGAGGAGGACATCGTCGACGAGAACGACATGATGCCCGACGGGCGGAAGCTCCCGTACTACGTCGAAGACGAGGTGAAGGCGGCGGGCGGGAACTGGGACGCGGAGCTCGACGCCGACACGAGCGTGCGGATGGACGGCGACCTCCTGACGGGGCGCGGTCCGGAGTCGTCGCACGATGCGGCAGTGACGCTGCTCGAAGCGCTCGGCGTTCAGACGCCCGCGTAGACCCGGGACGCCCGGACCTCCGTCGAATCGCAGACGAGGGCGGCCGTCGTCGGATGGAAGCGTTTGATTTATTCGATTGGTCCTCTCAGGCACGAGAGAGGTATCCACAGTGCTAGGAACTCGCGGCGTGCTCGCGATACTGGCCGGCATCGCGATGACGTTCGGCGTCGTCGCGCTACGCACCGGACGAAAACCGCTCGGACTGTGGCTGTTGACGGCGGGGTTCGGGACCGCGAGCCTGTGGTCGGGGTTGAGCATCTTCTGGGCGAGAAACAACGCGAGCATGCTGTCCGCCGAGTCGCACCTCATGCTGGGGACGATGGCGGGCGCTGGGACCATCTACTACGGCGTCCTGGCTCGGGAAGCGGTTAGCGAAAGGGAATAACGCTTCGCACGAGAGGACGGCTCGTTTCGAGTACGCGCTCGAAATTGGTCTATATCTACTCTCCTCTTCTATGAACTCACGAAAATAAAAACCTTCTGTCAATCAGTAGTTTTAAATACATCTTGGCCAAGTCTTTGGTATGCCACGGCGACGCAATGGAAGTGGTGCAGACGACAGCCGACGGAAGTTCCTGAAGGCGAGCGGCGCTGGTGCGGTGGCGCTCTCGCTCGCTGGTTGTTCCGGCAACAACAAAAACAACAAAGACCCGAACACCGACGGTACCAGTAACAGTCCGGGCGGGACCAAGACGACGGAAGTGTCCGGTTACGACATCGGTCCGGACCAGATCGAGGCCGGCGGTACGCTTCGGTACGGGATGCACACGCCGCCGGACAGCCCGAACTACATGCTCGCGGGCAGCGTGTACTCCGCGGTCGCCCTGGATCCGGTGTACGACTTCGGTCTGACCCAGGACCCGGTCACCTTCGAGTACAAGCCGGGCGTGTTCACCGACTGGACGGCGAAGAACACCGACAAGGAGAACCCGGACATCTACGCCAACGTTCGGAAGGACGGCCTGGAGTGGAACGACGGCGAGAAGTGGAAGCCCATCGAGGACACCCTGTTCTCCTACCAGTTCCAGCTCGACAACCAGCCGGGCGAGTGGTCCGTCTGGAACTACTTCAGCAAGGTCGAAGAGGCCAGCAACGACTGGGACCTCCACATCAAGATGGCCGGGAAGATCGGAACGTGGGAGTCCTCCATCCTCGCCGGCGCCCCCATCATCCCGAAGCACATCTGGTCGAACGTCGACTACCAGAAGTACAACCCGGTCGAAGAGCAGGACGAGGGTCCCGTCGGGACCGGTCCGGCCAAACTGGTCAAGTACAAGCCGGACACGGCGATGCAGCTCAAGACGCGACGCGACTACGTCGATAACACGTACGCCCTCAACCGCCTCGAATGGCAGAAGAACCACGACGCGGTCATCCACGGCGGTCCCTTCCTCGACAAGGTGAACTTCAAGGTGTACGGCGGGAAGACCCCGATGACCCAGGCCTACCTGAACGGTGAGGTCGACACCCACTACGGGAGCCTCAGCGTGGAGAAGATTCCCCAGGCCCGGAAAAAGTCCGGTATGGGTCTCGTGAAAGGGTTCGACAGCGGGTTCACCTACCTCGGGTACAACTGTCGTCGCCAGCCGCTCGACGACGTGGCGCTCCGCCAGGCGATGGCGTTCCTCTTCGACGACAAGTTCTGGGTGGAGAAACAGAAGAACAACTTCGTCATCAAGGGCGACTACGCCCAGGCGCCCGGGTACAAGGCCGTTCGTCCGGAATCGGTCTGGGACGGCAAACTGCTCGAAGCTCCCGAGACGGAGGCGTTCAACTTCCGCAGAAAGCAGGGCAAAGAGCCCGACGTGCAGGGCATCCGGAACTTCCTGACGAACGGAAACGTCATCAGCGGCTCCGGCGACTACGTCGGACAGCAGTTCCCCGGCACGTTCTCGGGCGTCGAGGCGAGCAGGTCGAGCGCCAAGCATAACTACAGCTTCGGCTCGCCCCAGACCCAGGTCATCAGGGACCAGCAGGGAGCCGACAAGGAGATTCGCGTGAACGGCCAGACCATCCCGGAGATGATGGACGGCGACGCGATCACCGTCCTCATCGACCCGCCGGGCGACAAGCCCAAGGAGGCGAAGGCCATCAACCAGTGGGTCACGAACCTCAAGAAGGTCGGTATTCCGGCCAAGACCAAGCCGATCGCCTTCAACACGATGAAGGCGAAGGCGTACGTTCAGGAGGACTTCGACATCTACCCGATGGGCTGGGGCGGCACCAGTCCGCTCGGGACGTCGATGCGCGTATTCTTCCACTCGGAGAACGCCGGCGGCGACACCAAGAAAACCGCCTACAACTCCACCGGCTACGGCGTCTCCGGCGGCAGCGCCGACGACCTGCTCGACTCCGCGCAGAAGGAGATGGAACCGAAAAAGCGCAACAAGAAGTGGGCGAAGGCCATCGAGAAGGTCTACCTGGACCAGCCATACATGGTCTGGGACTACGCGAAGTACCGCTGGCCGATGAACACTCAGAAGTTCGACGGCTACATCGAGGGCATCGTCGACCCCGGCTACGCGACCTGGGGAGACCAGTTCAACAACATCTACCTGAAGAAGAACGTGAAGAAGTAACGTCGCCGTCTTCGCTCGGCGCTCGTCTTTTTTCGCCCGACTGCGGCCGGTGACACTGCGTGAGAATCACTACATTGATAATGAACGTGTACCATGCACGGCATGGACACTCAAAAGTAAGCGATATGGAAATCAAGACAATGGAACTGATCGACGCCGAACCATGACACGCATTAGCGCACGGTATCTAGGAAAGCGGCTGGTCGTCTCCTACCTGACCCTGCTCGTGATCATGACGATCCTGTTCGTGCTCATCAGGAGCATGCCGGGGTCGATAATCACGAACATGATTACGCCGGAGATGGAACCCGCCCAGATCGACCGGCTACGGGAGCAGTGGGGACTCAACGAACCGCTGTGGCGCCAGTACATCGAGTTCATGATAAACTACCAGACCGGGGACTTCGGACGGTCGCACATCTACAAGCAGTCGGTCTGGAGCGTCATCGTCCGGCGGTTCCCGCGGACGATCATCCTGTTCGGCGCAGGGTTCGTCGTCGCGTACACGATCGGTCCGCTCGTGGGCATGTATCTTGGCTGGTGGCGCGGGACCTTCAAGGACAAGAGCGTCTTCGCCACCGGTCTGACGATGTACTCCATGCCGGCGTTCTGGATCGCGTGGCTGTTCATCTGGCTGTTCAAGTTCGAACTGGGGTGGCTCAAGAGCGCGTACATGCTCGACCAGTTCGCCACCTTCGAGTGGACGGCGGTGACCGCGATGACGAACATCTTGCACCACATCGCGTTACCGCTGTTGAGCATCTCGTTCGTCGGCTGGGTCGGCGCGATGCTGATCATGCGGCCGTCGATGAACAACGTCACGAGCCAGGATTACGTGTTCCTGGCGCAGGCGAAGGGGCTCAGCGAACGGACGGTGATGATGAAACACGCGGCCCGGAACGCGCTCATTCCGGTAACGACGCAGGCCATCGTCGGTCTGGCGTTCCTCATCGACGGCAGCGTCCTCATCGAGCAGGTCTTCAGCTGGCCCGGTATCGGACAGCTGATCGTCAGTGCCGTCTTCCGACAGGACTACGCCGTCGCACAGGCGGCGTTCTTCATGCTGGCCGTGCTCATCGTCGCGGCCCGCCTGCTGACCGACATCGTGTACACGTATCTGGATCCGCGGATCAAGTTCGGGGAGGAATCATAGATGTCAACGCAATCCGAGCAGGCTTCGAGCTTCAGTTCGATAAAGGAACGCTGGGAACCGCGCATAGAACGATTCCGCCGAGGATGGGACCGGTACACCCGTCACAAGATGGGGGTCATCGGGCTCTTCATCATGGTGATGTACATCCTCTGGGCGCTGTTCCCGTCCGTCTTCGCACCCCACCGGCCCGAGTGGCAGGCGTACATCGGGTACACCAACGGATACATGCCGTCCGACGCAGTGCTGCCCCACCCGCCGGCGTTCGGGGACCCGTTCTTCGCCCCGCTCGGGACGAACGAGTCCGGACAGGGTGTCTTCACGCTCATCGTGTACGCCACCAAGGACGCCCTGTACATCGGGTTCGCGGCGGGCCTGCTCTCCAGTCTCGTCGGCGTCCCGCTCGGACTCATCAGCGGATTCTACGGCGACACGTGGATCGACGAGGCGATCCAGCGCATCGTCGACGTGATGTACGGCATGCCGTTCCTGCCGTTCCTCATCGTCCTCGTCGCCATCCGGGGAATCAGTACGACCAACATCATCCTCGGTATCGCCATCACCTCCTGGCTGAACAACTGCATCCTCATCCGCGGAGAGACGCTCTCGCTGAAGGAACGGGCCTACGTCGAGTCCGCGCAGGTCGCGGGCGCGAGCGACACGCGCATCGTGTTCAGACACATCATGCCGAACGTCGTGCCGCTGGCGTTCGTCTACCTCGCCCAGGACGCGGCAGCGGCGATCATCGCGCAGGCGTCGCTGGCGTACCTCGGACTCGCCGACTTCACCAAGATCTCCTGGGGGACCATGATCGAGAGCGTCAAGGCGCACAACATGATCTACTCTGCGCCGTGGTGGCTCATCCCGCCGGGGCTGGCGATTACGGCCCTCGCAGCGGCGTTCTACTTCATCGGGTTCTCTATCGAGGACGTCGTCAACCCACAGGACTAACCATGACACTGCTAGAGGTAAACGACCTTCACGTTCGGTACGACGCGGGCGAAAAACAGGTCCACGCCGTCGACGGCGTCGAGTTCGGCGTCGATTACGGCGAGACGTACGGTCTCGTCGGCGAGTCGGGGTGTGGAAAGACCACGCTGGCGAAATCGCTGATGCATCTCCTCGACTCGAACGGGTACGTCGAGAGCGGCGAGATCTGGTTCGACGCGACGCTTCCGCAGTGGGAGAACGACCGCGGCGAACCCCGTCAGGAGATAATCGACGGCGACCGGTATCCGGTACGCGAGGACGGGATGACCGACCTCGCCAAACTTGACGACCAGCAAATACGCGACCTCCGGTGGCGGAACATCGCGCTAATTCCCCAGAGCGCGATGAACGCCCTCAACCCGGTGTACAAGGTCGGCGACCAGATCGTCGAAGCCATCCTGCGACACGAACCGGAGACGACGCGCGAGGCGGCCGACGCCCGGGCGCGCGACCTGCTCGAACGGGTCGGCATCGAACCCGAGCGCGCGGACGACTACGCCCACCAGTTCAGCGGCGGCATGAAACAGCGGGCCGTCATCGCCATGTCGATGGCGTGCAATCCGGACCTGCTCATCGCGGACGAGCCGACGACCGCGCTGGACGTCATCATCCAGGACCGCATCCTCGAAGAACTCGAGGAACTGCAGGAGGAGTTCGGCGTCTCCATCCTCGTCGTCAGCCACGACATCAGCGTCATGGCCGAAATCTGCGACAAGCTCGCCGTGATGTACGGAGGGAAGATAATGGAGAGCGGTCCGAAGGAGGCGGTGCTGGACGAGACCGCGAACCCCTACACGCTGGGGTTGAAGAACTCCTTCCCGACCGTGGCGGAGGCGGACCAGGACCTCATCTCGATTCCGGGGACGCCGCCGACGCTGCTCGACCCGAGCGACGGCTGCCGGTTCGCGAACCGGTGTCCGTTCGTCGTCGACGAGTGCCACACGGCCCATCCACCGATGTACGACGTCGAGCGGGCCGAAGCCGGACGGCGCAGCGAATCGGACGAAGTACGCGCGCATCGCTCGGCCTGCTACCGGGTCGACGAACTCGACGAGATGCGAACTGACGCAGGAAAGGAGGAAACATGGGAACGAGTGACTCAGAGCCACTGATAGAAGTCGAGAACGTTTCGAAGCTGTTCGGCCTGTCCCAGGGCGTCGTCGACCAACTGCTCGGCCGCGAGCCGAATCCCGTCCGGGCGGTCGAGGACGTCGACCTCACCATCAACGAGGGAGACATCATGGGCATCGCCGGCGAGTCCGGGTGTGGGAAGACCACCCTCGGCAAACTGCTGGTGAAACTGTACGAACCCACGAAGGGCTCGGTACGGTTCGACGGCCGGGACATCACGGAGCTGTCGAGCGAAGACGAGAAGGTGTTCCGCCAGCGGGTCCAGATGATATTCCAGGACCCCTTCGAGAGCCTGAACCCGCGCATGACGGTGTTCCAGTCGGTCGTCGAACCGCTGAAGATCAACGACATGGGCGACTCCTACCAGGACCGCCGCGAGCGCGTCATCGAGGTGCTCAACGACGTGGGGCTCGCGCCGGCGGAGGCGTACTTGAACGAGTTCCCGAAGGAGCTGTCGGGCGGCGAGCGACAGCGGGTCGCCATCGCCCGGGCGCTCGTCGTCAACCCGGACTTCGTCGTCTGCGACGAACCGGTCTCGATGCTCGACGTGTCCATCCGGGCGGGCGTGCTGAACCTGATGAAGGAACTCCAGGACGAGTACGGCCTGACCTACGTGTTCATCAGCCACGACCTCTCGCTCATCCGGTACATGTGCAACCGGACGGCCATCATGTACCTCGGCGACATCATCGAGCAGGGGCCGACCGACGACGTGGTGACGAACCCGAAACACCCCTACACGGAGGCGCTGTTCGACGCCGTCCCGGAGGTCGACGCGTACGCGGAGCGCCAGCGGGCGAACGTCACCGGGGAGGTGCCCGACCCGCGGAACCCGCCGAGCGGCTGTCGGTTCCATCCGCGGTGTGCGAAGATAATCCCGCCGGACGACTGGACCGGTAGCCAGGAGGCGTTCCGCCGCGCGTTCCAGTTCAAGCGCCAGGTCCAGACCGGGCAGCTCACGGTCGAGGACGTCGACCCCGACCCCGAGACGGTCGACCAGCGGACGGTCGTCGACGAGTTGCTCGCACACGGTCTCGCGCTGGAGGTCCCCGAGGAACACCGCGTCGAGACGGAGACGTCGACGACCATCGACGTGGACAGCCTCGAACTCCCCCGACGGGCCGAGAACGCGCTCCGGTCGGCGGCCCGCGACCTCGTCGAGGGGAACGACGAGGACGCGGAACAGCAACTCGACCGCGAGTTCCAGACGATCTGCGAACAGGAACACCCGGACCTCCGGGAGGCGGGCAACCAGCGCACCGCATGCCACCTCTACGGTGAGTCCGCGTCGAGCACCGAGCGCGTCGCCCCCGACCCGTCCGACTGACGGCTTCGCGGAACGTTTCGGCGGACGAAACGCGGAGACGCCACGTTCCCGACGGAGTTTCTGCCGACGTTCGCTGTCGCCGCCAGGTTCGACCCGACGGTTCCGAACTCGACGGCGACGGCGGCGGACCCTCCCTCGCCCGGTTGCGGCGGACGAATCGCCCGAAGGAAAACCTTACCTTGTTGATAGACAAACGTTGGCTCGTTCCGATGTCAGCGAGCACTGCCCGTTCGGTCCTCCGCCCCGAGCGTCCTCTCCTCGTTTTCGTCTTCGTCCTGATGAGCCTCGTCACGGTCTGGCTGTTCGTGCCGACCATGCTGGGTCACGCCGCGGTGATGAACGCGGACAACGTCGACGTGACCGCGACCGACGCTCGGGTCACCGACGACGGTCGGACGCTGGCCGTCGCGTTCCGGGTTCACAATCCGACCCACCGCGCTATCAGCGTCTCGACCGCTCTGGTGCACGTCTACGACGGCGACACGCGCGTCTCCGACGGAACGACGACGCCGTTCCAGCGGACGGTCGTCCCCGCCGGCGAAACGAGGACCGTCACCCTCGGAATCGGCATCCAGGACGGGTACGAGGAGCGCGTCCGTCAGGGTACCGACGACCGCGGATTCCGGTACAGCGGTAAGCTTCGCGGAACCATCGCCGACCGACCGGTCGACGTCTCCGTCGACAGTGGCGGGGGGAAAGGATGACCGAGAGCGCGACCGAGTGGTCGGGAGAGCACACCGGTCGGCGGTCCTGGAGCGTCGCCGCCAGCCTGCTGAAAGGCGTCGGGACGGGCCTCGTCGCCGGGATGGCGTCGTTCGTCTACAACATGTCCGACCTGATGGCCGTGAACGTCGACCCGACGCTGCTTCTCGTCGTCACGATGCTGTCCGGCGTGTTCGCCCACCTCCTGTCGAAGACCTTGCGCGAGAGCATCCGCGTCGGTCTGGTCGGCTACTTCTCCGGCGGAGCCACCATCGTCGCGGCGTGGATCGCCCCCCTCTGGATGGTGCCGTACTCGTCGGGCGCCCGTGAGATACTGCTCCCGAAACTCGCCGGCGAGGCCGTGACTGCAGCGTTCCTCGTCTACACCGCGACGTTCTTCGGGGCGTACCTCGCCGCGGTCACCGTCGAAGCGTACCTGTGAGACCGTGAACGTTTTATTTCGGTCCTGCAATGTTTCCCTCGTGGCGAAAGACACTCCCCAGCGCGAGCGGTCGATTCGCGAGCGCGGCACGTACGCGAATCACGGCGACGATCCGACGCTCGCCAGTTACGTCTCCTCGCTGTTCTACGTCCTCTCGGTCCCGACGCTGATTCTGGCGGCGTACGGCGGACACTGGTACGGCCTCTACGGAGAGACGACCGTCGTCCCCGTGTTCGGCGGCCTGCTCGTCGCGAGCATCGCGGCGGCGTTCGTGGTGATGCACCTGCTCACGCGCTAAAAGGAGCTACTGCGGAGCGTGGCGTAGAAGACGACGAACATCGCCGCGGTGAGGAGTACGAACTCGAGCCGCGTCGGCGACCCCGTTCCGCCCCGGAGGAACATCGCGAGGCTTCCGCCGCCGAAGAGGACGGCGACGACGAACAGTATCACGGTTCGGGTCGACTCGTCTGCAAGCCACTCGTACAGTCGCCGACGGAGGTCCTCCATGCTGGAACTCAGTACAGAATCTCTTCCCAGACGCACTCGACGGGGTCGACCGCGAGCCGCTGGGCGAGTGCGAACGTCGTCAGCGCGAGTTTCGCGTCGGCGGTGAACGACGCGTCCTCGTCGCGCCACTCGGCGACGCTCGCGCCGAGGCGGACGTGCGTGTCGTAGACGGTCATGAGCCACTCGTCGGGAATCTCTGTCCGGTCGCCCCGGTGGGTGGCTCGCAGGAGGTACTTGAACGTGTCGTCGGTTCGCCAGCTGATGTCCCCGCCGGCTTCGTACTCCGGGAACTGGGGCGTTCCGAAGAGCTGGACGAGTCGGTACAGCGCGACCCCGATGTTTTCGCTCTCGCTGGCGTCGGGCCGGCCGCTCAACTGGGCGACGACGTTCAGGTCCTCGCGCTCGCGAATCTCGTCCTCGACGAGCACCTCGCCGTCCGCGCGCCGGGAACGGATCTCCTCGCGCGTCACCGGTTCGACGACGATTTCCTGGAGCGCTTCACGGTCGGGAGCGTCGGGGTGGTTCCGTACGTCCATGTCAGTAGGCGAAGTAGGTAAACCCGCGCCAGCCGACGTAGCCGAGGAGCAGCGAGAGGAGGCCCGTTCCGATGACGATCAAGGACTCGGTCGGGGTTATCGCCGACTTCTCCAGCGCGTTCATGTCGAAGTACAGCGTGATGCCGAACATCACGAAGATGTACCCGACGACGATACCCAGAATCGCGACGATTATCGACGCGAACCCTATCGGACCCCGTAGCCGTTTCGGAACGGAGTTTCGAAGCGCCATGGTTTGTGGTACAATGGTGCAAGCTTAAAACTTCTGCAACGTTTCCCGGGCGACGGTCGCAGACCGACCGTCGGCAGCGGCCTCACTCCTCGTCTCGTCGCTGCAGGTTGTCGAGACCCTCGTCGTCCAGCGGCGACATCCGCTCGTCGAACTCCGCCTCGGACTCGCCGGACCCGTTCCGGCCGGAGAAGTGCTCCTCGACGAACGCGTCGTTGTGCGCCTTGAGCCGATAGCCGACCCCGATGAGCGCGAGACCGGGGACGAACCGGAGGACGGCCCCGGGCGACGTGACGCCGTACTGCTGTGTGACGATGGACCCGTGGAGCGCGTCGCCGACGAGAAGCGCGCCGGCGACTAGCGTCGTCGTCGAGAGCATCGCCAGGAACTGTCTCGACAGCATCGTTCAGCCGTCGCCCCGGTCGTCCACGATGACGACCTCGCCGTCAACCACGTCGACGTTGACGAGCGTCTTCACGTCGTAGTCGGAGTCGTCGAGTTCGTTCTCGCCGACCTTCTTGATGACGGCGACGATGTCGACCACGTCGGCGCCGATGTACTCCAGTGCCTCGGTGACGGCCTTCATCGTTCCGCCGGTGCTGAGCACGTCGTCGAGCACGAGCACGCGGTCGCCCTCGTTGACGTTGTTGATGTACATCTCGTTCTCGGAGTAGCCGGTCTGCTGGGAGAGCGCCACCTCGCCCTCCAGCCCGTACTTTCGCTTGCGGATGACGACCAGCGGGATGTCGGTCATCAGCGAGACGGCGGTGGAGATGTGGATGCCCATCGCCGCGGGCGTCACTATCTTGTCGACGTTCTCCAGGTCGACCTTGCGGATGATCTTGATGACTATCTCGCGCAGGAGACTGGGTTCGAGAACGGGAATTCCGTCGCTGATAGGATGGACGAAGTAGTGGTAGCCGTCTTTCTCGATGATGGGAGCTTCGAGCAGGGACTGCTTCAGTTGGTCCATGTTGGGGGTATTCGACCCACAGGAAAAAGATGCCGGTATCGCGATTCACCTGCCGTCGCAGGCGTCGTCCTCGCGACGGGTCAGCCCTCGACGCGCGTCCCCGGCGACTCGCCCGAGAGGAACGCGTCGAGGTCGTCCGGGCCGAATATCGCGGCCGGCGTCTCCAGCGCGAGCAGCGCCCGTACCTTTCCGGCCATGCCGCCGGTCACGTCCGTCGCGTCGCTTTCGCCGAGCACGTCGGCGACCTCGTCGTAGTCGTCGATGCTCGGGACGACGGCGTCGTCCGCGTCGAGCACGCCCGGCACCGTCGAGCAGAACCCGACGCGGTCGGCGTCGAGCCGTCGGGCGAGCGAGACGGAGAGTTCATCGCCGCTGACGACGGTGACCCCCTCGCCCGCGTGGGCGACCACGTCGCCGTGGAGCACGGGAACGAACCCCTCGTCGAGCATCGTCGCGACCTGTCCGGTGGGGAGCGTAAGCGTCCCGTCGGCGTCGCGGTGGGCCGCCGAGAAGGGATGCACCGGCACCGCCGGCACCCCTCGGTCGTGCAGGCGCGCGAGCACGAACTCGTTCAGCGTCTTCATCGCGCCGTGGACGTCGACCACGGCCCCCGCGTCACTGCTCCCCTCGGTCTTCGAGACGCCGTGCTGACTGGCGTGGTGGTGGCCGAAACTTCCGCCGCCGTGGACGACGACGAGGTCGGCGAGGTCGGCGTCCGCGATGGCGTCCGCCGCCCGGTCCAGCGCCTCGCCGTCCAGCGTGTCCGCCCGGTCCTTCTCGGTGATGACGCTGCCGCCGAGCTTGAGGACGTTCATGGTTCCTCCGCGCGCACGCCCTCCGTGTCGAGTTCGGCGCGGAACGCCTCCTCGCAGCCGGGCGTGAACTGCAGCGCCGTCTTCGTCTCGTCCGTCGGGTCGAGCGCGACGATGCAGCCGCCGCCGCCCGCCCCCGTCAGCTTCGCGCCGAGCGCGCCGGCGTCGCGGGCCGCCCAGACCATGTTGTCCAGCGAGCGCGACGAGACGCCGAGCGCCTCCAGCAGGCCGTGGTTGAAGCTCATCAGGCGACCGAGTTCCTCGAGGTCGCCGTCCGCGAGCACGTCCTCGCCGCGGCGCACGACGTCGCCGATGCTCTCGACCGTGTCGGCGGCGAAGTCGTACTCCTCGCGGAGCGCGCGCACGCCGGCGACGAGTTCGCCGGTGTCGCCCGCGCCACCGTCGAAGCCGACGACGATGGGGAGGTCGGGAGCCTCGATGGCCCGGCAGTCGTCGCCCTCGATGCGGACCGCGCCGCCCGTCGCGGAGCAGAACGTGTCGGCGCGGGACGCCTCGCCGTCCTGAACCGCGAGCTCCGCACGGTAGGCGCGGTCGGCCAGCTCCGTCGCGGGAAGCTCCACGCCGAGTTCGCGCGTCGCCGCGTCGATGCCGGCGACGGTCACCGCCGCCGAGGAGCCGAGTCCCGCGCCGAGCGGGATGGCGCTCTCGATGGTGATGTCGAAGCCGGCGTCGGGAGCGTCGGCCGCCTCTCGCGCCTGCGATACCGCGGCGTCGACGTACCCCACCCCCGCCCGCACCAGCGATTCCGACGCGTCCACGTCCGGCGTCGCGTCGGCGTCGCTGCTGTACTCGACCGTGAAACCGTCGAGACTCAGATCCTCGGCGTGGACGCGCAGTCGGTCGTCGTCGCGCTGTTCGACCGACACCGTCGCCCGGCGTTCGATGGCACAGGGGACCGCCGGCTCGCCGTAGACGACGGCGTGTTCCCCGAAGAGGTACACCTTCCCCGGGGCGCTGGAGACTGTCATGCCCTACTCTCGGTGAGCCGGGGGTATCACTTTTTTCGAACGACTCGCGGTCGACTACCGTCTCGCCAGCGCGAGAAAATCGAAAACAGCCCGAATACAGGCGTTAAATCCCGCTCTCGAAGTCGTCGAGCGAGTAGGCGGGTTCGGCTCCGCGACGGTCGAGCGTCTCGTTGGCCAGCAGCCAGTAGACGACAGACAGCGCCTTGCGCCCCTTGTTGTTCGTCGGGACGACGAGGTCGACGTTGCTCGTGTTGTTGTTGGAGTCGCACATCGCGATGACGGGGATGCCGACCGTGATGGCCTCCTTGACCGCCTGGGCGTCGCCGATGGGGTCGGTGACGACCAGGACGTCCGGCTCGATGTAGCCGTCGTACTTCGGGTTCGTCAGCGTGCCGGGGATGAACCGGCCCGTGCGAGCGCGCGCGCCGACCGCGTCCGCGAACTTCTCCGCCGGGAAGCGACCGTACTGGCGCGAACTCGTGACGAGAATCTGCTCGGGGTCGTAGTTCGCGAGGAAGTCGGCCGCCGTGCGGATGCGGCCGTCCGTCCTGCTCACGTCGAGGACGTAGAGGCCGTCGGTCCGGACGCGGTGGATGAACCGCTCCATGTCCTGGGTCTTCTGCTGGGTGCCGATGTGGACACCGGCGCCGAGGTAGTCCTCGACGGGGATGAGGAGGTCGGCCTCCTCGTCGCCGAGCACGTCCTCGTCCAGTCGGGGGGCGTCGTCGGCCTCTTCTGTCTCGGTCTCTTCGTCCGCCTGCGCGCCGACGTCCTCGTCGGGGTCGACGTCGGGCTCAGCGCCCGACTCCCCCGTAGGCTCGGCGTCGATCTCCTCCTCGGCGGCGTCGAGACCGTCCGATTCGTCTACCTGTTCGGATTCGTTGTCGCTCATAATCGTGATGCGTTCTGCTCGATGCGGATGAGTTCGTTCAGTTTGGCTGTTCGTTCGCCGCCGACCGCACCCGTCTTGATGAACGGCGCGTCGGTGGCGACGGCGAGGTGTGCGATGGTCGTGTCCTCCGTCTCGCCGCTGCGATGGGAGATGACCGGGTCGTACCCGTTCTCGACCGCGAGTTCGACGGCGTCGACGGCGTCCGACAGCGTCCCGATCTGGTTCGGCTTGATCAGGATGGAGTTGGCCGCGCCCTGATCGATGCCCTCAGAGAGGCGCTCGGTGTTGGTGACGAACAGGTCGTCGCCGCAGATCAGCGTCCGGTCGCCCACCCGGTCGGTGAGTTCGGCGAACCCCTCGTAGTCGTTCTCGTCGAGAGGGTCCTCGACGTACGCGAGGTCGTACTCGTCGACCAGGTCTGCGACGTACTCTATCTGCTCGTCGGTCGAGCGCGTCTCGCCGTCGTAGTGGTACTCGCCGTCCTCGTAGAGTTCCGCGGCGGCCACGTCGAGGCCGAATCGGATGTCGAAGCCGAACTCCTCGGAGACGGCGTCGACGGCCTCCTCCATCAGTTCGAACGCGTCGGCGTCGTCGATGGACGGTGCCCACGCGCCTTCGTCGCCCTTGCCGGCGGCGACGCCGCGCTCGTCCAGCAGGTCCGCGACCTCCTGGTGAACCGCGGCGTTGGCGAACACGGCGTCCTTGACGTTCGGTGCGCCGACCGGCGCGGCGAGGAACTCCTGGATGGACGTTGCGTCCGCGGCGTGCTCGCCGCCGCCGATGACGTTGCCGAGCGGGACGGGGAAGTTCTCGCCCCGGAACGCGCCGCCGAGGTGCTGGTACAGCGGTGCACCGAGCACGTCGGCGGCTGCCTTCGCAGCCGCCATGCTGATGGCGACGGCGCTGTTCGCGCCGATCTCGGAGAAGTTGTCCGTTCCGTCGGCCGCGCGCAGGGTGCGGTCCACGTCGCGCTGGTCGCCGACGTACACCGTCCCTTCGAGTCGCGGCACTGCGCGTTCGCGCGCGGCGGCGATAGCCTCGCCGGGGTCGAGTTCGATGGCCTCGTACTCGCCCGTGCTGGCACCGCTCGGTGCGGCCGCGCGGCCGAACCCGCCGCTCTGGGTGACGACGTCGGCCTCGACGGTCGCGTTGCCGCGCGAGTCGAGCACCTGCCGGAGACGGACGCTCTCGACGAGGGTCATTTCCCCTCCCGCCGCACGGTGAACGGCAGGACGCCGGCGTCGTACTCCTCGGCCGCGATGAGGATGGGCTGTGACTCGTCCGTGTCGATGAGCACCGGTGCGCCGTACGACACTTGCAGGGCTCGTGCCCCGATGATGCGCGCCTTCTCGTACCGGGAGTAACGTTGCTGAGCCATCACTGATAGGGTGCTACGACGTCGACGAGGTCCTTGTGCGAGACGAGCATCCGCCGACAGCACTGACGCTCGACGCCGAGGTCGTCGAGTACCTTCTCGGGGTCCTCGTTGCCCTCCTTCGTCTCGGCGCGCGCCTTGTACTCCTGCCAGTGTTCACCGACGACCTTGCCGCACGTGAAACACCGAACTGGTACCATCATGTTTGAATCACCTTAGCGGTAGGACTTCTGGTAGCGGGCCCGAGCGCCGGGACCGCCCCACTTCTTGGGTTCGGACTGGCGAACGTCGTTCACCAGCAGCGACCGGTCGAACTCCATGAACGCGTCGCGGAGTTCGGCGTCGCCGGAGTGCTGGACGATACCGCGGGCGATGGCGGTCCGGACCGCGTCGGCCTGACCGCTGATGCCGCCGCCGGAGACGTCGACGTCGACGTCGACGCTCTCGCGCTCGTCTTCGGCGATGCGGAACGGTTCCAGCATCTTGAGGCGGGCCATCTCCGGTTCGACCAGTTCCACTGGCTGGGAGTTGATGCGCACCCGACCCTCGCCCTCGGTAACCGTCGCGCGGGCGATGGCCGTCTTCTTCTTGCCGCTCGTGTTCGTTACCATGTGACGTTAGCACCCAGGTTTTCGCTGACTTCGCCCAGCTGGACGAAGCGGATGTTCGAGAGTCGGTCCAGCGACGTGTCGTCGAGGACGTCGGCGTCCTCGTCGAACGGATTGCCGACGTAGACCCGGACGTTCTCGAAGGCCTCTCGCCCGCGGTCCTGCTTGTACGGAAGCATGCCGCGAATCGAGCGCTTGAAGATCATGTCCGGTCGCTTCGGGTAGTACGGTCCGCTGTCGGAGCCGAGGTCGACTCGCTTGCGGAACGTGGACATCACGTCTTCTTCGCTGCCCGTGATGACCGCGTCCTCGGCGTTGACGACGGCGACCTTCTGGCCGTCCATCGCCTTCTGTGCGACCTGACTCGCCACGCGTCCGAGAATACAGTCCCGGGCGTCGACGACGACGTCCGCGTCGAATTCCGCGATACTCATCGAATCACCCGTACGTTCGCGCCGCTGGGGTTCTGTTCGACTGCCTGTTCGAGTTCGATGGGCTCACCGTTCGCCTGCTCGATCTTCGTCTCCGCGCTCGAAGAGAAGTCGACCGCGGCGACCGTGACGTCCTTCTGGAGCGCACCGCTTCCGAGAACCTTGCCGGGCACGACGACGGTCTCGTCCTCCTGGGCGTATCGCTCGATGCGACCCAGGTTGACCTCCGCGTGCGTGCTCCGTGGTTTCTCGAGGCGCTCTGCAACGTCGCTCCACACGTCGGCCTCCGAATCGCGGGAAACCGACTTGAGTTCGGCGATAAGACTAGTGAGCCTCGGATTCGTCTTGCTCATGCTACTTCCTCCTTGTAATAAGAGCTGAAGTGCAGGGAGCAGGATTTGAACCTGCGGACTCCTACGAGACAGCGCCCTGAACGCTGCGCCGTTGGCCTGACTTGGCTATCCCTGCACGCTGAGAACACGTGCGCACCCTCGCGGGTACCACACTGTTGCAGGCGACCCTTCAAACCACTTTCGGTCTGCCGATTTCCGCCGTCGAGAGCTCCGGTCCGACGACGGTCGGCAGTTGCCACTTCGCGAGCGGCGGACGCGTCAGGGAGGTTCGAAGGGCCAGTCATTGCTATAGTTGAATTGCTTCTTCCAGTTCGTCTGCGCGCGCTTCTATCGTGTCGACCGCTTCCAGCACGAGGTCCTCGATGGACAGCGACCCGTCAGTCTCGACGTCGAACACGAACGCGCTCGGCACGTCGTGGACCTCGACCTCCTTGCCGGGATACCGGTTCGTGAGGTCGTGGTCGAACTCCTCCGTCGGGACGAGTTCGCCGTCGTCTTCGATGACGCCGCGGAGGATTTGGGTCTCCTCTTCCTCGTACTCCTCGCGGTCGCCGACGACTTCGACGCGCTGCAGGTGGCGATAGCCGACCGCGATGCCACCCTGGTGCTTGGCGTGGTCCTTGCCGGTCGAGAGCACGGCGTCGGCCTCGAGCTCGAGGCGCTGGTCGTCCTTGAGGTCGATGATGGGGACGTTGTCGTCCGCGGGCTGGACCATCTCGTCGGAACTGATGAGATCGCCCGAGAACGCGGTGCCCGGTCCCGACACGTCGAGACTCAGGGTCACCGTGTCACCCTCCTCGAACTCGCCGACCGGCGTGGTCAGCGGCACGAGACCGAGGCGGAGTCCGATCTGCTCGTCGAACATGACCGACGAGTTCTCGATGACCCGGATGGTGTCGATGGCCATCGTCGGCACGTCCGCGATGATCGCCCGCCGGATGCCGTTGGCGAACGCCGGCGAGACGTTGCGGACGAGGAACCGCGCCTCGCGGTCGCCGCGGTCGATGAACTCTACGTCGAAGTCTTCGCTCATGGGTTAGAATCCACTACCTTTCGGTGCGCGGGTTCCGTCGTGCGGAATCGGGGTCACGTCCTCGATGCGACCGATCTCCAGGCCGGCGCGCGCCAGCGCCCGGATGGTCGCCTGCGCGCCCGGACCGGGGTTCTGCTGCTGGTTCCCGCCGGGGCCTCGCACGCGAACGTGGACGCCGTCGATGCCGGCGGCCTGGACCTCTTCGGCGACCGTCTCGGCCATCTGCATGGCCGCGTACGGCGAGGACTCGTCGCGGTTCTGCTTGACGACCGTCCCGCCGGAGGACTTCGCGATGGTCTCTGCACCGGTGAGGTCCGTGACGGTGATGATGGTGTTGTTGAACGATGCGTGCACGTGGGCGATGCCCCACTTCTCGTCGTCGTTTGCGCTCATTCGTTATCCCCCGCGCGTTCGGGATGGAGTTCGTCCGAAAGCGGGCTGTTCTCGTCGAACTCGACGGTCGCTTCCTCGTCGACTTCGACCTTGTAGGAGGGCACCGACACGCGACGGCCGTCCACGCGGACGTGACCGTGCGTGATGAACTGTCGCGCCTGCTCGGGCGTGTTCGCCAGGCCTTTGCGGTAGGCGACCGTCTGGAGGCGACGCTCGAGCACGTCGGTGAGCTCCAGCAGCAGCACGTCGCCGAGTTCGTCGCCCTCGTCGAGGACGCCGATGCGCTTCAGCCGGGAGACGAACTCCTCGCCCTCGCCGGACTCCTCGCCGGTCATGCCGCCGAGCAGCTGGCGGGCCTCGCGCCGGAAGTTACGGAGCTGACTCTGGGACCGCCAGAGCTCCTCCTTGTTCGCGAGCCCGTAGCGGTCCATCAGGCTCTGCTCCTCGGCGATGCGCTCGCCCTGGAACGGGTGGTTCGGGGTCTCGTAGAACTTCGTGTTCTCGCCAGGTAGCGACATTACTCCTCACCAGCCTCCTCTTCGGCGGCCTGTTCTTCCTTGATCTCTTCGACGTTCACGCCGATGGTCCCCTCGGTACGACCCGTGGACTTGGTTCGCTGACCGCGAACCTTCTGCCCGCGCTTGTGGCGAGCGCCCTTGTACGAGTCGATCATCTTCATCCGGTTGATGTCCTGCCGACGCGTCATCTGCAGGTCGTTGCCGGTCTCGTGGGTGGTCTCGCCGGAGAAGTACCCGTTGCGGTGGTTCGCGAGCCACTCGGGGATTTCGTCGGCGTACGTCTCGACGGCCTCGACGACGCGTTCGATCTCCTCGTCGTCGAGTCGACCGAACGTCGCCATCCGGTCGATGTCCGCCTTGTCGGCGATGATTCTTGCGGTCCGACGACCGATCCCGTTCATCTCGCTCAGGGATCGCTCCACCGTCTTCGTCCCATCGAGGTCGGTTTGCCCGATGCGGACGAAGTATCGGAGGTCGTCGTCGTCCTCCTCGTCCTGTGGTTGTTCCGTACTCATGGTTGGTCTTTTCGAGCGATGTCGGAGCGTCGAGGGAGGGATTCGAACCCTCGAGGCTTGACGCCACAGAGTTAGCAACCCTGCGCCGTGGGCCAGACTAGGCTACCTCGACACACACTTACGTTCGCCCTCTCGGACTCGGGACGTCACGCCCCTACAGTTCACTGCACTCGTACGTTGGACGAGGGGTTATTTAAGCCCAACGAATCCACTGGAGGAGAACGGTCTCCGGCCCCGGGTTGCCGGCGTCTCGACCGGAGTCAGTCCCCGCTGACCTCGGCGAGGTTCGCGGCGTCGGTCACCTCGATGCCGCCGGCCAGCGTCCGGTGGGGGTAGGGGATGTCGATGCCCTCGTCGTCGAAGCGTCGCTTGACCGCCGAGACGTACTCCGCGCGCGTCCGGACGAAGTCGCTCCGCGCGGGGTCTGCGATCCAGAACCGCGACCGGAGTCCGACCGCGGAGTCGCCCAGTTCGGTCAACCGCACCGACGGTTCGGGGTCGTCCAGCACGTCGGGGTGCTCTCGCGCCTCGTCGACGATTACCTCCGTCGCCCGCTCGACGTCGTCGTCGTAGCCGATGCCGAAGTCGAAGGTCACCCGGAGTCTGTCGTTCGCCACCGGGTTCTTGATGACGCCGTCCGTGAGCACGGAGTTCGGCACGGTCAGCCGTTCGTTGTCGAACGTCCGTACGCGAGTCACCCGGAGGCTGATGTCCTCGACGACGCCCTTGTACTTCCCGTCGTCCCACTCTATCCAGTCGCCGATCTTGAACGGCTTGTCCGTGAAGATGAACACGCCGGCGACGAAGTTGGCGATGATGTCCTGGAGCGCGAAACCGACGGCCAGCGTCGCGGCCGCGGCGACGGTGGCGAGCGCCGAGAGAATGTTGCCGTAGTCCGCGAAGCCGAAGGCGAGCGCGACGGCCGCGAACAGGACGCCGAAGTGAGCCAGCTTCGCCAGCGGCTTCGTCACGCTCTGGTCGTAGTCCCGGCTGTCGAGGACGCGTCGCACGACCGGGAGCACGGCCAGCCGACCGACGAGATACAGCGCGGCGAACGAGCCGACGAAGTACAGCGACTGCGTGACCGCTATCGCGTACTCGGTTTCGAGAATCCGGTCGAGGAACGGCAGGGGAGTCACCATCAGTGGTACACTGCGGTGTTCCCCCGCGTCTCCACGAGGTCGGCACCGACGCGCTCGGCGAGGTCCGCGGCGAGTTCGTCCGTCGACGTGCCGCCGCGCGCCGCCCGGAGGAACTTCACCTTCACGAGTTCGCGGTCTGACAGCTGGTCGTCGAGTTCGCCGGTCACCGATTCGAGGCCGCTCTTGCCGACCCAGACGGTCACGTCGAGGTCGTGTGCCTTCTTCCGGAGATCCTGGTCGGTCATGACGAACGGACCTTGGCGGCGGTCCCGTTTAAAAGTTCTACTCCCGACGAAGGGCCTTTACTCCGCGCGCCCCACGCTCGAACGATGGCCACGTATCAGCGGGAGGTCCGGGTCGACGCACCGCTCGACGAGGTCTGGGCGTTCCACTCCGCGATAGACGGCCTGGAGGCGCTCACGCCCGACTGGATGAACCTCCGCGTCGAGGCGATGCGGGGACCGGACGGCGACCCCGACCCCGAGGTGCTCTCCCCCGGCACCAGAATCAGGCTCGCGGCGCGGCCGTTCGGCGTCGGCCCGCCCCAACGGTGGGTGTCGGAGATAACGCGCCGGGAGCGCGAGGACGGCGCGGCCATCTTCGAGGACGTGATGCACGACGGCCCGTTCGAGAAGTGGCGACACACCCACCAGTTCTTCGCCACAGACGGCGGAACGCTGGTGCGAGACCGCGTCGAGTACGAGTTCCCGGGCGGGCCGGCCGGGCGGGCGGTCGGCCCGCTCGGACGGGTGGGCTTCGAGCCGATGTTCCGGTACCGTCACCGGAAGACGAAGGAACTGCTCGAACGACGCTGAGCGACCGCGTCGGAGCGACGGCGGGCACCGACTGCGAGGCGACCGGGACGCGGCGGTCACGTGCACGTCGGAACGCAGTCGTCTCGGTGTCGAAACGACAACTGCCGAGAAGCGAGAACCGACGACGGGGTCGCGACGCCGGGACGGACGACGCCGAGTCGGTTACTCGTACTCGCCGAACTCGCCGTAGTCGCCGCCGAACTTCATGAAGAAGTACGCCAGTCCGAGCGTGGTCATCAGCGCGCCGGAGGTGGCGACGCCGAGCGTCTTCGCGCCCTTGGGCACCGCCGGCTCGGAGGACCCGCCCGAGGAGGCCCCGCCCTTCTGGACCGTGACGGTACCGGTCATCCCCATCGCCTTGTGGGGGCTGCAGTAGTACTCGTAGGACCCGGTGGCTTCGAAGGTGTGCTCGTGGGTGTGACCCTTGTCGTACAGCTTCGACTCGCCGCCCTTCGTCCCCTCCCAGTTGGAGCCTTCGGGCTGGCTCTGGACGACGATGTTGTGGCCGCTGCCTTCCCAGACCCACTTCACCGTCGTGCCGGGCGCGACGGTGATTTCCGCCGGGTCGAACTCGTTGTCGACGACCTTCACCGTCTTCGTGCCGCCACCGCCGCCGCTTTCGCCGCCGCCTTCCTGGGCGCTCACGCCCCCGACCGCGCCGGTAGCAGCCGCACCGGCCGTCCCGAGCATGAACCCGCGTCGCGTCACCGAACCAGTCGTTTCCCCATCTGTCATGGCCGGGGCTTTGGACCGACGGTTACTGAATACTTTGGTTTGCACCCACCGTGTTACTTCGTCGGATGCGCTTTCTTCCGTCGCTCAGCACTCGAAACGCCGGACCGAAATCGTGTCCGCGCTCCGTGCGGTCGCCCGTCGAACGACGCTACAGCCGGTAGTCGTGCTCGCCGGTCTCCGTGTCGAGGAACGCCGCGAGCAGGTCGATGGCTGCCGCGACGTCGTCGCCGTGGACGCTCTCGGTGACGGTGTGGAGGTAGCGCGTCGGGACCGAGATGGCACCGACGGGCTTCGCGCCGTGGGTGTTCTGGAATCCGGCGGTGTCCGTGCCGCCGGAGGGGAGTATCTCGGTCTGGTGTGGAATCCCGCGTCGCTCGGCGACCGACCGCATCCGGCGGTGGACCTTCGGCGTCGTCACGACGCTGCCGTCCTTGAGCTTCACCGCGGCACCCTCGCCGAGTTCGGTCACGTAGTCGGCCTCCTTCTCCACCGCGGGCACGTCCTGGGCGACTGTCACGTCGAGCGCGACGGCGAGGTCCGGGTCGAGGTCGACGCCGAGTGCGGGGGCACCCCGGATGCCGATCTCCTCCTGGACGGTCGCACAGAAGTGGACCGTCACGTCGGGGTCGTCGACGCGCTTCGCGGCTTCCAGCATCGCGAACAGGCAGACGCGGTCGTCGAGCGCCTTGCCCGTGACGTGCTCGCCGACGCGGGTCGTCGTCTGCTCCATCGTGACGAGGTCCCCGACGGCGACGCGCTCGTTCGCTTCCTCGGCGGGCAGTCCGAGGTCGACGTGAACGTCCTCGACGCCCTGTTCGTCCTCGTCGTCGTCCAGCAGGTGCGGCGGCACCGAGCCGATGACCCCCGTCAGGTCGTCCGCTTCGGTGTGGACCGTGACGCGCTGTGCCTTCAGGACCCGCGGGTCCCACCCTCCGAGGGCGTCGAGCGCGAGGAACCCGTCCTCGTCGACGTGCCGGACCATGAACCCTATCTCGTCCATGTGCGCCGCGACGGCGACCTCGTAGTCGGCGTCGCCGTGGACCGTCCCGACGACGTTGCCCATCGCGTCCGTTCGCACCTCGTCCACTACCCCGTCGAACTCCCGCCGAACGACCGCCCGCACGCGGTCCTCGTACCCCGGCGCGCCGCTCGTCTCGGTGAGTTCCCGAAGCAGGTCGTAGTCGAACGCGAACTCGTTCGTCATCCCCGGGTCATCTGGTGGCGAGTGGCATAAACCCACGCGAACGGGCTATAAACTCACAACTTGTTTAGTGTTGTTCCGGAACGTTTTTGCCACGTAATCACACAATTGCCTTACATGGTAGACAAGGAAGCCGAATTCCGACAGCAGTTCCACGACGCGTTCGAGGGCGCGGACTACCCCGTCAGCAACCCCATGGACCTCGTCCCGGCGCTCCCGAACGGACCCGGCACCCGGTTCGAGGCCGGCGACACGAGTTTCACGGCGATGGAACTGGCGACGAAGATGTCCGACGTGCAGGACTTCCCCTACGACGACGTCGACACGCTCGTCGACGACCTCGTCGAGGGGCTCAGACAGAAGGACATGCTGTAGTCAGTCGTCTTCCTCTTCTTCGGTCGGCATCGCGACGAGCAGCACCTCCCAGACGTCGTGTTGCTCGTTGAATCGGCTGTTCAGGACGCGGTCTTCCTCTCCGATGGGAATCGGTTGCTGGGGCCGAGACAGTTCGAGCCACGTCAGCGTCGGTTCCGTTATCTCCATCTCGGCGATGTCCTCGGAGGGTATCGGCTCCGCTCCCGACTCCTCCACTCCCATCTGTGGGTCGTGACGTTCCATGATAAAACCCCACAGTCGGTTCTACAGCGGTTCACATAACTGTGCTGGCGCGAACGCCGACTCGGACCGTGGCGGACCGCTCGCCGGCGATTTCAGCGCTCGACCTGCGGGTCGTCGGGCACCGCCTCGCGCTGGTCGGGATGCCGGGGATGTTCGTCGGCGTAGACGTGGTCGAACATCGCGTCCGTGTCGAAGCCGTCGTGAGCCTCCGCGGCGTCGACCGCTTCGGCGACCCGTGCCTCGCAGTCCTCGCGTAGGGCCGCTTCGTCCTCGTCGGTCCAACCGTGCTCGGCCTGGAGGTACTCCCGGGTGCGCTCGATGGGGTCTTTCTCGACCCACTCCTCGACCTCGGCCTCCTCGCGGTACTTCGAGGGGTCGTCGGTCGTCGTGTGTGCGCCCTGTCGGTAGGTGACCGCCTCGATGAGCACCGGTTCGCCCCGGCGCGCGCGTTCGAGCGCCTCGGTGACCGCGCGGTAGACGGTGAACACGTCGTTGCCGTCGATGCGCATCCCGTCGAAGCCGTAGGCGTCGGCCTTCTGGGCGATGGTCGCGCTCGCCGTCTGGCGCTCGCGCGGGACCGAGATGGCGTACTGGTTGTTCTGACAGAAGAAGACGACGGGCGCGTCGAACACGCCGGCGAAGTTCATCGCCTCGTGGAAGTCGCCCTCGCTGGTCGCGCCGTCACCGAAGCTCGCCAGCGCGGCCGCGTCGTCGCCGTCGTAGTCCGCCGCCATCCCGACGCCGACGGCGTGCGGAAGCTGAGTGGCGATGGGGATGGTGGGAGTGAACGTCCGCAGTCCGTCGGGGTCCTCGCGGTCGACGTAGTTGCCCGCGCCGAGCAGGTGCAGGAGGACGTCGCGCATCGAGTGTCCCCGCGTGAGATACATCGCGTGGTCGCGGTACGTCGGGAAGCAGTAATCGTCGGTCGAGAGCGCGTAGGCCGCCCCGACCTGCGCCGCCTCCTGCCCCTTGAGGGGTGCGTACGTCCCGATGCGTCCCTGGCGGTGTAGCGACACGGCCTTCTCGTCGAACGTCCGTGCGAGCACCTGAAGGCGGTAGACGTTCCGCGCGTCCTCCGCCGACAGTTCGACCTCGCCGTCGACGGTTCCGTCCGGTGCGACGACCTGCGTCACGTCAGGAGCCTGTGAAGCCATTCTTGGAAAACACCGACTGTCTATCGATAGAACACGCTCTTTCGTTATAAAACATCGCCGAGGTCCGTATATATCTCTGAATCACAATGGAGTACTTGTACCCCGACGACGACATTTCGAATCCTCCCCCGGTACGAACCGTCTTTTTCGACGATTCTTCGGGATGTTCCGATTCGAAACACTTAGGCGGCGACCCGGAGACACGATGGCGTATGACACAGTGGATCGGGACGACGTTCGAAAGCGACGCCGGGTGGGACCACCTCGAAACGCTCGTCGACGTCGGCGACCGGATGGCCGGCAGCGAGGGCGAACGACGGGCGGCGGAGGCGACGCGAGACGCGCTCGCGGAGGTCGGCGCACGAAACGCGCGCGTCGAGGAGTTCGACGTGCAGGGGTGGACGCGGGGCGGTAGCGAGATTCGTGCGGGCCAAACGACCCAGAACTGTATCGCGCTCCCCCGGAGTCCGGACGCGTCCGCGACGGGGGAACTCGTCGACCTGGGGTACGGCCTGCCCTCGGACTTCGAGGACGCCGACGTGGAGGGGAAGGTCGTGATGGTCGCGACGAACGTCCCCGACTACTTCGACCGGTTCGTCCACCGACGCGAGAAGTACTACTACGCCGTCGAGGGCGGTGCGGCCGCGTTCGTGTTCAAGAACCACGTCGAGGGCTGTCTCCCGCCGACGGGCAGCGTCGGTACCGCGGACGACCCCATCGGCGACGTCCCAGCAGTCGGGGTGAGCAGGGAGGTCGGCGCGCGCCTCTCCCGGCGCTGGGAGGGCGAGACTGTCACCGTCGCGGTCGACGCGGACGTCCACGACGCGACGAGCGGGAACGTCCACGCGGAACTCGGTCCCGACACCGACGAGGAACTGCTCGTCACCAGCCACGTCGACGCCCACGACATCGCCGAGGGAGCGATGGACAACGGCGCCGGAACCGCGATGGTCGTCGAGATGGCGCGGGCGCTCGCGGACCGCGAGGACGAACTCGACGCGCGCGTCCACTTCGTCGCGTTCGGCGCGGAGGAGGTCGGCCTCGAAGGGTCCGGACGCATGGCCGATCGGGCGAGCTTCGACGACGTCAAGGCCATCGTGAACAACGACGGCGTCGTCCGCGGACGCACGCTCTCGTTCTACACCCATGGGTTCGACGCGCTCGACGAGGCGGCCCACGCCGTCGCCGACCGCTTCGACCACCCCGTGAAGACCATCCCGGAGCAGGGACCGCACAGCGACCACTGGCCGTTCGTCGAGTGGGGCGTGCCGGGCTACCACGTCATGAGCGAGACCGGCGACGAGGGTCGCGGCTGGGGACACACCCACGCCGACACGCTGGACAAACTCGAGGTCCGGGACCTCCGCGAGCAGGCCATCCTCCTGACGGAGCTGACGGTCCGCCTCGCCAGCGACGAGTTCTCGGTCGCGCACAAGGAGCCCGAAGAGATCGCCGAGGCGCTGGAAGCGGAGAACAAGGCGAAAGGCATGAGGATAACCGGCGACTGGCCCTACGACGAGTAGGCGTCCGTCGCCGTCGCGCTCGCCGGAAACGCCAGCGACACTGCGCGAGCCCCGGGGGGAACGGACGTCGCCGACCGTAGCGGTCCGCATGCTTTTCAAGCCCCGGCGAGCAACGTCCAGTGATGAGCGACACGTGGCATCCGGGAGAGAAGCGATGACCGTCGGCGTCGTCGGCGAGTCCGACCTGGCGACCCGGGTCGCCGATGCGGTCCGCGACGCTGACGGGACGGTCGAGCGCGGCACGGCAGCGACGGTGCTCGACGCGGACCCCTCGGTCGTCGTCGCGCCCGGCGAACCGGCGGTGCTCGACGCGGTCCGCGCCGGGGCGTCCGCCCCTCTGCTCGCCGTCGCGGCAGGGCCGGAACTGGCCAGCGTCCCGGAGTCCGACGTCGAGGAGGCGGTGGCCGACCTGCTCGCCGACGAGTGGTCGACCACCAAGCGCCCGCTACTCTCGGTACGTATCGACGGCGAACGCGTCGCACGTGCGCTGTACGACGCGATGCTGGTGACGAGCGAGGCCGCCCGCATCTCGGAGTACGCGGTCCGGACACGCCGCAGCGACGTCGACCAGTTCCGCGCCGACGGCGTCGTCGTCGCGACGCCGACCGGGAGCATCGGGTACGCGTACGACGCCGGCGGGCCCGCAGTGGAGCCGGAAACGGACGTCCTCTCGGTCGTTCCCGTCGCCCCCTTCGCCATCCACCTCGGGAACTGGGTACTGTCAGGGCCGGTGACGCTGTCCGTCGAGCGAGACGAGGGCGAAGTGTCGCTGTACGCCGACGACCGCGAAGTCGTGGAAGTGCCGCCGCGGACGCCGGTGGAACTGGCGTTCGACGGTGCGGTCGAACTGGTGACCGTCGAGGGGAGCCGGCGATTCTTCGAGTAGCGCTCGCGACTCGGAAAGCCACTTTCGAGCGGGACCGGCCAGGCGAATTGGAAAGAATATAATATGCTACCGCACTCAGTCTCGGACATGCAACTGCTATCGCTGCTCGGGCCCATCGACGTGCTCGAACCAGTGGCCGGCTACCTCGTGGTCGCGCTCGTGCTGGTCAACATGGGCACGCGGTGGCTCGCGTTCGGGAAATACCGCGAACAGGCGAAAGACGACGACCGAGAGGAGGTCGACCGCTGGATTCCCCACGAACTGACGAACGTCCTGCTCGTGCTCGCGTCGTTCTACTACCTGACGCTGCACCACCACGGCGGAATCGTGCTCTCGTCGCTCGTCATCGGCCTGTTCATCGCCGACTTCTTCGAGGTCGAGGCCCGGAGCGTCGAGATGCGTCGGGACGTCCCCCTCGACCGCCCGAAGGCGGCCATAGCTGCGTCCGTGCTCGTGTTCCTCTATGCGGCGTACAACACGTTGTTCTTCCTCGTGAAGCCCTGGTGGAGCGCTATCGTCTGACGACGGCTTCCCCATCGTAGCTTCGAACTCCTTCGAACGCCGTCGAACGTCGCTTTCGTCGAGCTACAGCCGACGCTCTCCGGTAGGTCGACGAGGCAGCGAAAGAGAGAGAGAGTCGGCAGCGAAGGAAAGGAGAACCGGCGCGGTTACAGCGACTCCCAGGCGTCGAGTGCGCGACCGATGGAGCTCACGTCGGCGATCCAGCGCGCGGCGGCGGCCTTCTTCAGGAACTCGGCGGCCGAGGAGTTGAACGTGTCGACGGGAACCAGGGGGATGTCGTGGGCGACCGCAGCGTCGCCGATGGAGATGAGCGTCCCCTTGTCGTCGTAGGTCCAGGTCGCGAGCGGCTGCCCTCGGATGCTACGGGCGATGTTCTCGCCGGCGACCTCGGCGGCCTGCCAGGCGGCCTGCGCTGTCGGCGGTGCGGGGTCGTTGCCCTGGTCGACGATGGCGCAGTCGCCGATGGCGAACACGCGGTCGTCGCTGGTCTGGAAGTTCGCCTCGGTCGTGACGCGGTTGTGCTCGTTGTCGAGTCCGCAGCCGTTCATCGCATCGCGGCCCGTGATGCCGCCGGTCCAGAGGAACACGTCGTACTCCAGCGGGTCGCCCTCGTCGAACTGGATGTCGTCCTCGGTCGCCTCCGTGATGGGGTCGCCCGTCAGAATCTCGACGTCTTTCTCCAGCAGGTACTTCTTGACCGTTCCCTGGAGTTCGGGGTCCTGGCCGGGCATGATCTCGTCCAGCGCCTCGACGAGGTAGATGTCGATGGGTGCGCGGTGCTTGTCGCGGTACTCGGCGATCTCGCCCGCGCTCTGGATGCCCGACAGGCCCGCACCGCCGACGACGACCGTCGCTGGGTCGTTGCGCGTGGCCTCGCCTGCGGCCTCCTTGACCGACTCGTGGATCTCCAGCGCGTCGTCGAGGCTCTTCAGCGTCAGGGAGTTCTCGTCGAGGCCGGGGATGCCGTAGTAGGCGGTCTGGCTCCCGAGTCCGACGAGGAGGTAGTCGTACGCTATCTCGTCGCCGGAGTCGAGTTCGACGTTGCGCTCGTCGGTGTCGACGCCGGTCACGGTCCCCTCGACGAACTGCGTGCTCGGCGACTTGATGTCGTGGACGGGCAGCGTTATCTTGTCCTTGACTCGGGGATCGCGGATGACCCGGTGGGCCTCGTGGAGCACGAGATGATAGTCGTTGTCGGAAACCCAGGTGATGTCGGCGCTATCGAGTTCTGCTTCGAGCTGCTGAATCGCGCCAGCGCCGGCATACCCGGCTCCGAGCACGACGACCTTCGCAGTCATACGCGCAACTCTGGAGGCATTCGATACAAAGGCTTTGAAACCCCGATGCGATGGGAGAGATTCACATTCGCAGAGGGGACCGAGAGTTCCCGGGAATTTCGCGGAGTGCTAGACGTGAAGGCCCGGCGCCGCCGAGCGCGACCGGACCGGAAGAGCGGAAACGGTGGCCGACGGACGTTCGGTCACTTGAGTCGTTCCTGGAGAAACGAGGGATGGGCGGCCGTGACGCCGTCGATGGCGAGGACGTCCTCGCTGATGACCTCGCCGACGGCGTCGCCGTCCGGCGCGCGAACCTCCGCCATCAGCATGTGGTCGCCGCTGCAGGTGTACAGCGTCTCGATGTCGTCGAGTTCCTTGAGCGCGCGCGTGGCTTCGACGTACTGCTCGCTCGCGACGTCGATGCCGACCAGGGCGATGCTCTGGCTGGAGAGCTTCTTCGGGTCCACCTCCGCCGAGTAGCCGACGATGACGCCTTCGTCTTCCAGTTTCTCGATGTACTTGCGGACGGTCGGCTTCGAGACGTCGGCGCGTTCGGCTATCTCGGCGTACGACGCCTGGGCGTCGTTCTCCAGAACGGTGAGAATTCGGTCTTCCGTCGACTCCGTGCTCATTGCTACTGGATTGTTTCCCGTACAGTAAAAAATATCTTCCGAACTCGAAAACAGTTTGCTGACTGTAAGAATGTTCGTCGAACTACCGTCGGAGCTTGGTCGAAAAAGCGTCGACAGCGAACTTAGCCGGGTTACTTGTGCCGGTCGAGCAGGTCGTAGCTCCGCTCCCAGTCGTACTCCTCGTCGAAGTACCGCTCCGCGAGCGGCGTCTCCGGCATGTCGCCGGTCGACTGCTTCTCCTGCTGGTAGGACGGTCGGTCCTCGTCCACGTAGAACCGGCCGGTCAGCACCGTTCCCTCGTACAGTTTGTCCTCGACCTCGTGCATCATCTCCGACGCCTCGCGGCGGTCGTTGACGTCGAAGTCGTAATCGTCGCTGTCCTGCACGTCGACGTAGGGGACGTACTGCTTGGCGTCCTTGTTCCACGTCGGGCACTGCGTGAGGAAGTCGACGTGTGCGAACCCGTCGTGTTCCATCGCCTCCGCCAGGATGTTCTTCGCCTGGTTCGGGTTGACCGCCGCGGTCCGGGCGACGTACGACGCGCCGGACGTCAGCGCGAGCGACAGCGGTCGAATCGGGCTCTTGGCGTTGCCGTGGGGCTGGGTCTTGGACTTGTGCCCCTTCGGCGACGTGGGCGACGTCTGGCCCTTCGTCAGCCCGAAGATCTCGTTGTTGAAGACGATGTACGTCATGTCGTGGTTCTCACGGGCGGTGTGCATGAAGTGGTTCCCGCCGATGCCGTACCCGTCACCGTCACCGCCAGCCGCGACGACCTCGAGACCGGGGTTGGCCATCTTGGCCGCTCGCGCGACCGGCAGGGCGCGACCGTGGATGGAGTGGAAGCCGTAGCTCTGGAAGTAGCTCGAGAGCTTCCCCGAACAGCCGATGCCCGTGACGAGCAGCGTCTCGTCCGGCGTGCGGCCGACCTCGGGCATCGCCTGTTTCAGCGCCTTCAGGACACCGAAGTCACCGCAGCCCGGACACCACGTCGCCTGCGGTTCCAGGCTCGGCGTGAACTCGTCCTTCTCGATATCTCGCTCCTCTCCGATGGCGTTGAATGCACTCATTTTAATCACCTGTCGCGGATTCGATGCGGGTGTTGTAGCCCCCCGTCTCCACGCTGTCTTCGAGCCGGGACTCGAAGCCGTCGACGACTTCCGCCGGCTCGAAGGGGTTACCGTCGTACTTCAGCAGACTGTACAGCTTCTCGCCGTACATGCCGAGTTCGCCCTGGATGTGACGGCGGAACTGTGCCGACGCGTTCATCTCGACGACCAGCGCCTCGTTGACGCTCTCGAGGAACTCGCGGACCTCCTCTCGCGGGAACGGAAGCAGGTCGCTGACGTTCATCGCCTTCACCGAGTGGCCGTCGTCGTTCAGGCGGTCGACCGACTCCTCGACGACGCCCTTGGTGCTCCCGAAGCCGAGGATAGCGTAGTCGGCGTCCTCGGGACCGTAGACGGTCTGGTTCGACTGGTCCATCGAGTCCAGTTCCTCGCGGATGGCGTCGAGCTTGCCCATCCGACGGTTCATCTGGAGAACGCGGTTATCGGGGTCCTCGCTGATGTGACCGGCCTCGTTGTGCTCGTTGCCCGACGCGAGGAAGTTTCCACCCTTCTGACCCGGGATGGAGCGCGGACTGACGCCGTCCTCGCCGTCGTAGCGGTACCGCTTGAACCGACCGGCGAGCCGCTCCGCGTCCTCGAGTTCCTCTTCGCTTACGACGTCGCCGATGTCCGGGTTGGGCTCCTCGTCGAACGTCGACTCAGGGACGGTCTGGTGGCCGCCCGACAGCTTCTGGTCGTAGAGGACGACGACGGGAATCTGGTAGCCGTACGCGATCTGGAACGCCTTTCGAGCCTGTTCGTAGGACTCCTGAGCGTCGCCCGGTGCCATTACGACCCGGTTGGAGTCACCCTGGCTGGTGTACAGGACGTGTTCGAGGTCGCCCTGCTCCGGCTTGGTCGGCATCCCGGTCGACGGTCCCGCGCGCATCGCCTCGACGAGCACGAGGGGCGTCTCGGTTATCTCGGCCAGTCCGAGCGGCTCCGACATGAGCGCGAACCCACCGCCGGACGAACCGCTCATGGCCTTCGCGCCCGCGTGGCTCGCTCCGATGGCGAGCGACGCCGCGGCGATCTCGTCCTCGACCTGCTCGGAGATGCCGCCCATGTCCGAGAGGTTCTGGGTCATGATGGTGAACACGTCGGTCCAGGGCGTCATCGGATAGCCCGAGATGAACCGACAGCCCTCGTCGAGAGCCCCGTACGCGATGCCGTGACTACCGGAGACGAGCACCTGGTCTTCGTCGTGTTCGCCCGTCGGCAGCGAGATACCGACGTCCGTCTCGTAGTCCTCCTTGACGGACTCGTAGGCTTCGTGGAGAATCTCGAGGTTCGGCTCCAGTATCTTCTCGGGCATCGCGTCCTCCATCAACTTCTCGATGGGGTCGAGGTCGAGGTCGACGATGGCACACGTCGCACCGACGCCGGCCGTGTTCCGCATGACCTCCCTGCCGTGCTCCTTCGCGAGTCCACGCAGGTCGAGGTCGTAGACGTGCCAGTCGTTCTCCTCGACGCGCTCCTCGAAGTTCGGAATCTCGTCCGTGTCGAGCAGCCCCGAGTCGTAGACGATGACGCCTCCCTCGCGGAGTTCGTCCAGGTTCTCCGACAGGGGTTTGATCTCCTCGTTGCCGTAGTAGGCTTCGTCCTGGGGGTTGCGAGCGAAGCTGTCCCCGAGCGCTAGGAGGAAGTTGTAGTTGTCACCCCTCGATTTCACGTCGTGGTCGCTCGCGCGAATCTCCACGTACGTGTGACCGCCACGGATGCGAGAGGGGTAGTGTCGATGCGTAAATACGTTCAGCCCCGAGCGCATCAGGGCCTTTGCGAAGTTCTGGCTCGTCGAGTCGATTCCGTCTCCGGAACCGCCTGCGATTCGCCAGATGAGTTCATCGTCTGTCATAAGTGGACTCCTGGCCTCCCTGGCCTTGACTTACAGTTTCTCGGCTCAGAGGTAAAGCCTTTGCTATCGATTACCAAGGAACTATTGTGATAGATAGCTTCTAACGGCTGGTTTCGGTGTTTTCGGGGAGTGGGAAACGGTTCGCTAGCGAGAACTTGCACGGTACTTCGCAGGAGTCCGACCGAGTGCGGAGCCACGACGATCTCCATCTCCGAGAGTCGTCGTAATAACTTCCCGCTAGGGAAATTATGGATGTCAGTAATTACGTAATTTTATAAAAAAGAGAGATATTAAACTCCGGCGATACGATGAAGAAAGCAGGAACGGGCGTCATAACGCTACTGCTCCTGACAGCGTCGTTCGGTCCGTCACTCGTAGTAGCCAACGAAGCGCCGCTCGCCGACGCCGGACTCGATCAGCAAGTCACTCGCGGGTCGACCGTTCTCCTCGACGCGACAGGGTCACGAGACCCCGACGGTCGAATCGAACGGTACGAATGGGTGATAAAGACACCTACCGGACGGACGGTAACTCCCGACTGCTCCGACTGCGCCCGGACACGGTTCGAACCCGGCGCAGTCGGCACCTACACCGTCACGGTGACTGTCACCGACGACGACGGCGCGACGAGCAGCGACACGCTCTACGTGACAGTTTCCCCAGGTGAATCGCCGAAACTCGACCTCGACGGCCCAAATGATACCACGGTTGGTAAGCAGACTTCCTACTCCGCGACGATCGACGCCGGAACGGCCTCACTCGAATATGTCGTCTGGTCCGTCGATGGGACCGAAGCCGTCAATCGAACCCTATCAGGACGACACGGTGCTGACACGCTCGTGCGCACGTTCCCGACTGCTGGCACCAAAACGATCACGGTTACCGTCGTTGACGCCGACGGACAGCGCACCACCGAAACGCTCTCCGTGACGGCCCACGTCCCGCAGAACCCCGACCCGCCGTCAGATACCCGGTCTATTTCCGAACGACACGATCCGACCGTGAGCGGTGATACTCTCGTGACGGGCACGACTCCGCTTCGCGGAACGTATCATGTATCACTCGCCGGCGCAACTGGAAGCGTTCGTACGATCAAATGGATGGCCGACTCTCGACTGTTCGGCTCCGGCCAATCCGCGAACAAGACGTGGAAGCCGGGTGATCACACGCTCTACGCGGTCGTGACCTACTCCGACGGTTCGACCGACGTCGCCCGGTTCGACGACGGGTCGACGAAGGTCGTAGCGGACCCTCAACCCACCGCCTCTCTGTCCGGACTTAACGAGATCGACGCCATCTCCGGTACTGGTGTCGGCACCGACGCCTATGGAAACTTACTATCGGTTACGGTCAAAATAGACGGAAGTATCGTCGGCGTTTCGGAGATGGACTTCCGCGGTGCAAACCCATCGCAACGTCAGGAGGCTCGATTCACACACCGGGATTTCGAACCCGGTGAAACGTACAACCTGACCATCGTCTCGGTCGACGACAGAGGGCAGCGGTCGACCACAACGAAAACCATCGAACCAGTGAAACGCCCGGAAGTCGTGGAAGCAGGTTTCGTGAATGGGCCCGTCGATTCCTATCACGAGCGGATCGATCCGGATCGATACACCGCACACCATGTCATGAAGGTAGATCTAAACGGCGTGGATGCCTCTAAGGTCTCCTCCAGTTACCTAGTAAAATCTCCGCAGGTCCGTAAGTTATCATCTGATAAGGAGTTTGGAGATGACGAAGTAATCTTCCACACTTACTGGGCAGGGAATACCCCAGGCGAATATTCTATAATACCTAAACTAGAAGTTTCTGGTAGTATTTCCATCCAGCATAATTTAAGAGAGCAATCCTCGTCATTCAAGGTGACACCTAGTCCCCCAGAATTACGTTTTGACGTTATTGCGCCAGGTGCACATACACGCTATCCAACTCAATGGGGGATGGTTGTAGATGCCAGCAAGTCTTTTGACCCTGATGGCCCAGAGATATCATATATATGGAAGGGAGGATCGAGACCTCTACCGTCAAATGATGCAATAGCGAAGTTTTCGTCAGTGCGCTTTGTTACCATAGGAGTAAAGGATGATGACGGGCTGATTTCGACGAAAAAATTCAACTTTCTAAGCCATTATGTTCCATCTGTAACAAATCCTGTTGTTAAAACCAATGGTCCATACAATCCGGATGAGAAAGTTACGGTCAGTATCGCAACAGAACCATATAGATTCTCGAAAAATAGGTATCATCTCGACTTCGAGCTAGAGGCGAGTGTTACTAGCTCCGACGGGGAAGTGATAAAGTGGAAGAAGAGGCGAGTCGATAACGATTCCTCTTCCCCCAGTGATGACCATCGGCAGTACGTCGGTACTGTTAAGATACCGGCATCGGAGCTTGCCAAAGATACCCAAAATCCAGAGGTGCGTGTATTCAGTGTTGAACATTCGGATACGGAAGAGAGAATTTCACTTCCTGACGTTCGTGTCCTTCGACGATACGGACAAGTGTGGAAGAATGTTTCCGTAGAAAACGTCAAATACCTCGTTGAGCGTCCGAAATATGATTGGGTGACTGTGCGGTCGACGTCGGATCGAGATAAATATCTGAACGAAGGCTACTCAGTAACCGACAAAGAACAGGAAGGGTTCCGGTATACCGTCGAAGAGCGCGTGAAGGTAAGAGATGCGAAGTTCCGACAATTACGGAAAACCTTCTCCAGTCGATGGGAACGGTCGGCCTTCGTACAGAATTTCCCGAGCTGGTCGGTTGCAGGAACGGACGTGACGACGAAGACGAAGACGGTGACGAAGTCCGAATGGAGAGACTCGAAGACCGGACGAGGAAGGTTCACCGGTGAGACAAGGCGTGTCAAGACTCAGCATGCGAAGTATCGAACGTTGAAACAGTACGCATACAGCTACAACGTCCAGAAAACGAGTACGAGAACAGTAACTAAAACACGAACGGTAATTCGGTGTCCCCGTCGGTACCTCTGCTACGAGGACACGAGCACCTACACCACGACAGAGACGTACACGTACACCGTTACGCGGACGGAAACCTACTGGGCGTATCGGAAAATGGGACGAGATCACTGGTCGACGGGTGAGTACAGGCAAGAGAAAGTGAGAGACGCCGAGTACGAGACTCAGTACCGCTTCGAATACTCCACCGAAGAGACGGAAGTCGTTCGTCGGTACATTGCTGAACGACGCAAGAAAATCCGCGATGCAAAGTACGAGTGGCGGACCAAGATAACGACTAAGGACAGGTTACTAACTGAGTCGTACCTCTCTTCCGACAACTATCGCATCGGCTCTGCTGAGCCGGTCACGAGTTGGACTCTTTCCAAACTGGACGGTAACCGCACGATTTGGGTGTCAGATTACCAGGAGAGTGATACGTTCATCAGGACCTCCGCAACCGTATCGGGTGACGTCAAGAAGAAGTTCATCTACGTGGGTGAGGATCGGTCGAAACTGGTCGACGTCGGTCACCGACGTGTGGACGTGAGTCTCTTTAGAAAAGCGTCCGAGGAAGATCTCCGGAAGGAGGCAGTTAGTGCCGAGGAGGAAAACGATGGTGATTGTCGAATCGGGGACAACTGTATAAATAATAGGAAAATATTATATGATATAATATAGAGGTGAGAATATGAATAACGGAGTGTATAGAATAGTATTCGTATTTTTAGTCCTTACTGGAGTATGTATCGCTTCTGCGGTGGCTAAAGTGGAAAACGCAGACTGCAATGAGCCTGATGGAGAAAATTCAAGTCTTATACAATCAGAAAGAGGTCTTTGTGTGAATATACAAATTAACAAATCTACCTATGATATTACACTAGCTGCATATACCCCTAATTATAGTACAATCAAGAATACTGGTGCTATACTAAGTGTTGATGGAGAAAGGGCGGCTGATTACTCTTTCAGCCTCAAAGGTGATGAGAAATGGACAAAAACTACTAATTTTTCATCATATATTAATGTTGTAAACGACACTCATACTATAACGGTGTCAACATATGGTGAGTATACGAAGATTCGATTTACAAAAAAATTAGATGCTTCAAATACGAACCTTCCTAAACCATACATCGCTGATGTAACCTTCTCAAAAGTAACGACCTCAGGTAAACCTTCGGCAGTTGCCCATATCACCGTCGCTAATCCATCTTCCCAGCGCTATAGTGAGGTCCTAATGGTACATACCGAGGAAACCAACGGACGTATCTACGTTCCTGCTGTGCAGCCAAACGAATCCCGGACTATCAAAGTAGAACTTCGCGACGATATAGACGGAAAAATAGCGGGAGAGGCTCGTCTCTACACGAAGAACGTGAGTGAACGAGAGGGCGCTCTCGACCAGGTAGAGTTCGTCGGTCGTGTCAACGGTACGACGTCGCTGTGGAACGAGTCGTACGAACCGATTCGCGGGCCCTGGCGAGAGGATTCCTACGAGTACGAAAACGAGAGCTATTCGAAGAGCTACGGCGAGAAGATTAGCGGTGGTCACAAAATCGAAGACGTTCCGCTGGTCTATCCCGCCGTCGGAATCATCGTGGCACTGTTGGTCGTCCGCAGGCTCCGTTAAGGCTTACTCCTCTTTGGTCCGGACGATTTCGCGCACGTTGAGGTAGATGTCGCGCGGCGACGTCTCCTCCTCGGGGTCGTACAGGTCGCTCACCCGGTACAGCAGCGCGGCGACCTGCTTGCTCTCGCTGCTCTCGCCGCGAACGTCGTCGGCGACGTCCCGGAGGAGTTCCACGCGCTCGGGGTCGGGGTCGAACGAGTTCGTCTCGGGAGACATGGTTCAGCGCTGTTTTCGGCGGTTGAGAATCCCGACGTTGTTGGCGACGTTCTCCGTGAGAATGCGGAACGCGTCGCCGGTCTCGCTGTCCTCGTCAAGGACGATGGGTTGCCCGTCGTCGCTGCCGGTGCGGACGGCGGGATCGATCGGAATGGAGCCGAGGAACGGCATGTCGTGCTCGTCGGCGAACTTCGCACCGCCGCCGCGGCCGAAGATGTCGTGTTCGCTGCCGCAGTCCGGACAGCGGAACGTGCTCATGTTCTCGGCGATGCCGAGAACGGGCGTGTCGTGTTTGCCGAACATCTCGAGCCCTTTGCGCGCGTCGTCGAGCGCGACCTCCTGGGGCGTCGTGACGATGACGGCACCGGTGACGGGGACGCTCTGGAGGAGTGTCAACTGCGTGTCGCCGGTGCCCGGCGGCAGGTCGACGACCATGTAGTCGAGCTGGCCCCACTCGACGTCCTCCCAGAGCTGGGTGAGAACCTTGTGCACCATCGGGCCGCGCCAGATGACCGGGTCGTCCTCGCCGACGAGGAAGGCCATGCTCATCAGTTTCAGACCGAACTGCTCGGGCGGAACGAGCTTCTCGTCTTCGGTCGCCCGCGGATGTTCGTCGGCGGCGACCATCCGGGGGACGTTCGGGCCGTAGATGTCGGCGTCGAACAACCCGACGCGTGCGCCGAGTTTCGACAGTCCGGCGGCGAGGTTGACGGCGATGGTGCTCTTACCGACGCCGCCCTTGCCGGACGCGACGGCGATGACGTTCTTGACGCCGGGCAGTACCTGTTCGTCGTGAGAGAGGTCGTCGTCGACCCTGGCGGACAGCTCGGCGTCGAGTCCGTGGTCGGCGAGCACCTCGCGGACGCGGTCGGCTATCTGCGTCTCGTGTGGCGCATACGGTGCTCCGAGAGCGAGCGAGACGTGAGCGGTCTCTCCGTCGACGGTGACGTCGTTTACGAGCCCGAGGGAGACGATGTCCTCGCCCAGGTCGGGGTCCTCGACCGTCCGGAGACGGTCGCGTACGTCGGCTTCGTCCATGAAAACACCTAGGGAGGACCCGTCGATAAGGCTTGTGAACCGGTCGACCCGACGAGCAGGGTGAACGTCGAGACTCCAGTGGACCGACGGGCCAGTGGAACTCGTCCTCCTTTTACCTCCATTCTTGCGTAACCGAATTCAGTTACGTCCGCGGGCGTTCCTCCCGCGAGTTTATGGAGTCTCGTCCGGAAGGTGGGAGTAATGCTGGAAGACTCGTTCGGGCGCGAGGTCACCGGCGTCCGGGTTTCGCTCACCGACCGGTGTAACTTCGACTGCGTGTACTGTCACAACGAGGGACTGGGAGACACGCGCGGTCCGATGGAAGCCCAGGACGACGAGATGAGCGCGGACGACGTGGTCAGGTTTCTGGAAGTCGCACGCGAGTTCGACGTCGGCAAGGTGAAGTTCACGGGGGGCGAACCGATGCTCCGCGAGGACCTCGAAGAGATAATCCGACGGACGCCCGACGAGATGGAGGTTTCGTTGACGACGAACGGGACCTTCCTCCCCGGGCGCGCCGAGGCCCTCCGCGACGCCGGACTCGAACGAGTGAACGTCTCGCAGGACGCACTCGACCCGGACGACTTCGCGAAGGTGACCGAGACCGGTGCGTACGAACAGGTCCTCGCCGGCGTCCGGGCCGCCGTAGAGGCGGGACTGTCTCCCGTGAAGCTGAACATGGTCGTGTTCGAGGCCACGGCGGGGTACGTCCCGGAGATGGTCGAACACGTGGCGGACAACGACGGCCTTCGCCTCCAGTTGATAGAGTACATGCCCGAACTGACGGGCAATCCCGAGTGGGCCATCGACATCCAGCGCGTCCACGACTGGCTGGAAGAGAAGGCCGACGACATCGAGATTCGGGAGATGCACGGCCGGCGACGCTACTGGGTGGACGGCGGCATGGTCGAGATCGTCGACCCCGTCGAGAACCCCGAGTTCTGTTCGAACTGCCACCGCGTGCGCGTGACCCACGAAGGCTACCTCAAGGGCTGTCTGAACCGCAACGACGACCTCCGTTCGATGGGCGAGATGACGAAGCCCGAGATTCGCGAGACGTTCCGCGAGACCGTCGCGAACCGGGTCCCGTACTACGGCGAGTACATGGTCCGGGGCGACGACGGCGAGTGGGAAGTCAACGACGAGTACATCGACGTATAGAGCCGCTTCTGCGCGAGTAGGGATGCGTCTACGCGTCGTCGCGCGCCGCGCTCGCTCGCCTGGCGGCCTCCCGGACGAACTCGTCGGAGAGGTCGTCGACCTCACCGGCCTGCACCCGCCAGAGATCCGCGTACAGGCCGTCCTCCTCCAGTAGTTCCTCGTGAGACCCCCGCTCGACGATTTCGCCGTCGTCGACCGAGAGAATCGTGTCGGCTCCCTTCACGGTCGAGAGGCGGTGGGCGATGACGAACGTGGTGCGGTCCTCGGTGAGTCGGTCCAGACTGCGCTGGATGAGCATCTCCGTCTCGGTGTCCACGTCGCTGGTCGCCTCGTCCAGGACGAGGACGTCGGGGTCGGCCAGAACGGTCCGGGCGATGGAGATGCGCTGGCGCTGGCCGCCCGACAGTTTCACGCCGCGCTCGCCGACGCGCGTGTCGTATCCCTCCGGCAGGTTGGTGATGAACTCGTGGGCTTCCGCGGCTTTCGCCGCCGCTTCTATCTCCTCGTCGCTCGCGTCGAAGCTCCCGTAGGCGACGTTCTCACGGACGCTCCCGTCGAAGAGGAACGTGTCCTGGCCGACGTAGCCGACGTGGCTCCGCAGGCTCTCGACGGTCACGTCGCGCACGTCGTGGCCGTCGACCCGTATCGCGCCATCGGTCACGTCGTAGAGCCGGACGAGAAGCTTGCAGATGGTGGATTTCCCCGCGCCCGTGGGTCCGACGAGACCGACCGTCTCGCCGGGGTCGGCGGTGAAGGTCACGTCCCGGAGGACGACTTCGCCGTCGGCGGAGAGCCCGTCCGACGACTCCCCTTCGACTCCGTACGCGAAGTCGACGTGGTCGTACTCGACCCGGCCCGCCACGTCGTCCAGTTGGATCGCGTCCGGGTCGCTCGTGATGGAGGGCTCGATGGCCATCAGACCGAAGATGCGCCGCGTCGACGCCTTGGCGTCCTCGTAGCGGTCGACGATTTCGCTCATCTGGGTCAGCGGCTCGACCATCCGCTGGGCGAGCAGCAGGAAGGTGACGAGGGTGCCGACCGAGAGGTCCCCGCCGAACCACAGCGGCGGCTCGCCGATGAGCCAGAGTCCGCCGACGACGAAGGTCGTGACGAACGCGACGGAGGTCAGGAGTTGCATTCCCGGCCGGTAGATGAAGTTCATTCGGAGCGCCTTCCAGTCGCGCCGGAAGTACTCGTAGGACGCCTCGCGGACCCGCTCGCTCTCGTAGGCCTCGGTCCCGGCGGTCTTGATGACGCCCACGCCGGCGAGGTTGTTCTCCAGGCGCGTGTTCAGGTCGCCGACGGACGAGCGGATGTCGGCGTACTGCTGTTCGACGATACGCATGAACCACCAGGTGAACACCGCCGCGACCGGGATGACCGCCAGCGTGACGACCGCGAGTTCGCGGTTGATAGAGAAGAGGACGCCCCCGATACCGAGGACGAGCACGCCGAGCTGGATGGCGCTGCTCATCATGTTGTCGAGGAACAGTTCGAGGCGATTCGTGTCGTTGCTGAGGATGCTCATCAGCTCGCCGGTCCGTCGGTCGTCGAAGAAGGCCGTGTCGAGCCGCTGCATCGCCCGGTAAGTGTCGGTCCGCACCTCGTGTTTGACCCGGTGGGAGAAGAGGTTCAGGCTCGACTGGCGCGCGAAGTTACAGACCGCACCGAGCGCCATCGCGACGCCCATGATGCCGACCGAGAGCCAGAACTGGTCGAGCGTCGTCGTCGGGAGCCAGGCGTCTGGCACGCCCGGAAACGGGTACGGCCGGTTGTCGTAGAACACCGCGTCGATGGCGACCCCGAGGACGACCGGCGGGACGAGTGCGAGGAACCGCGCCGCCGTACTGGTCAGCAGTCCGACCGCGAACCACGCCCAGTGGTCGCGGCCGTGCTCGGTGAACAGCCTGAGCATCGGTCGGTCGACGTTCCCGCCCCACTTCCCGGGGTCTACCTCGTCGGGGTCGTCACTCATCGTTCCGAAGAGTTCAGAACTGTTTCACTACTTCGTTGGGGTAACGGCAGACTGGCGGTCCCCCGGAGACGCGGACCCCGGTCGGTCCGCCGTCGCGACGGCGAACGCTCACCTGACGTCGTCGACGAAGCTCGGATGCGGCACGGGCGTCTCGTCCTCCCACTCTTCGAGGTAGGTCCGCAGGCGGTCGTGGCCCCGCCGAGTGCGGCGTCGGCGCTCTTCCTCGCTGATCTCCTCGCAGCCTTTCGGCACCTCGTGGCCGCGATTCGTGAAGTACCCCTCCGGCGTTACCCAGTCGTTGTAGAAGTCCGGGTCGGCGTCGCCGACGACGGTGAGGCCGACCTGCGAACCGTGGCCCGCGGCGACGATAGCCTGGTGGTACCGGTTCGCCAGCCGACCCGCGGCGTACAGTCCGTCGACGGCGGTCCGACCGCCGTCCGTGGCCGAGACGAACCGCTTTCCCCCCGACCGCTCGAACGCCACGTCGAGCGGTTCGAGGAACTCGGCGTCGGCCCACGAGGCGGCGACGACGCGCTCGGCCTCGACCGTCTCGCCGTCCGTCCGGACGACGAACCCGTCGGCGGCGGACCGGACCGCCTCCGCCCGGGCGTCGAGGCGCGAACAGCCGGCGCGTTCTATCTGCTCGTCGAGCATGAGGCAGAACAACCGAGGGTCGATGCCCGCCGGGAAGCCGGGGAAGTTCTCCAGGATGGCGTTGCGTTCGAGAATCGAGACGCCGTCGTTCACGACGAGCGTGTCGAGGTCCGCGCGAGCGGTGTAGAGGGCCGCCGACAGCCCAGCGATGCCACCACCGACCACGACCACGTCGTAGCGTTCGTTCGTCATACCCGACCCTTCGAAGCCGGGGGATACCAACTGTGCGGTTGGGGCCGGTACGACGCGAGCATTAACTTCGAAACCGAATGCCAGAATGCTTACTTTCGGTCGTTCACAATCAACGGCGTGGACAGCGTCGAACTCAGCACCGTCGTCTACGTACCGCCGGAGGAGGCTTACGAGTTCCTCCTCGACTTCCCCGGGTACGCCGACTACTCGAAGCACCTCACGCAGGTGACCCACCAGGGCGACGGCGGACCGGGCACCGAGTACGACATCCACCTCCAGTGGTGGAAGCTGACCTACACCGTCAGGTCGGAGGTGACCGAACTCGACCCGCCCAACCGCATCGACTGGAAGATAGTGAAGGACCTGCACGCGCACGGCCACTGGCGCGTCGAACCCGCGCCGGCGGAAGCGCCCGAAGACCGCGAGGCTGCGTCGCGGGTCTACCTGCACATCGAGTTCGACGCCGATTCGGCCGACGCCGGCATGCTCGACCTGCCGATGTTCGTCTCGCTCGGCTGGGTCGTCGACAAGGTGCGGCCGCTCGTCCAGAAGGAGGCCGAGAAGGTCGTCGAGCGCATCGTCGCCGACCTCGAAGGCGAACCGCGCGACGTGGACCTGGAGTTCCACGAGAAGCCCGACACGGTCTGAGTTCTACTCCACCTGTACGACCAGCACGCCGCCGAGCACGAGCGCGCCACCGACCACGGTCGCGAGCGTCACTGGCTCGGAGAGGACGGCAGCGCCGAGCAGCAGCGTCACCACCGGCTCGGTGGTGCTGACGACGCTCGCACGGCTCGCACCGACCCTGGCGAGGCCGGCGAAGAACGTGAAGATAGGCAGCGCCGTGGCGACGACCGCGATGGCGACGACGATGCTCCACTCGTACGCCGTGGCCGGTACCGCGAGCGCTCCGGTCGCGGAACCGTAGACGAAGTACGCCGCGGCGGCCGCCGGGAGGACGTGCGCCGTGAGCCGGTCCGCCGGGACGGCGTCCAGCGCCACCCGGCTGACGGTGATGTACGTGGCGTAGACGACCGCGCCCGCCACCACGACGGCCACGCCGCGCGGGTCGGCACCCGCGGGGTCCGCACCCGTGACGAGCGCGACGCCCGAGAGCGCCAGCGCCAGCGCGGCGGCGGTCCGCCGGGTGACGCGCTCGTCCAGCGCGAACGCGGCCAAGACGACGACGAAGACCGGGTACGTGTACAGGAGGATACCGACGAGTCCGGCGGTCATGAACGACAGTCCCCAGAAGTAGAGACCGCTCATCACCGCGTAGCCGAACGCGCCGAGGCCGAGGCCGACGAGCAGGTTCCGCCCGGAGAGGAGGTCGAGCCGCCCGCGAGCCGCTAACAGCCCCCAGACCAGTGCGGTGGCGAGCAGGAACCGGAACAGCAGGACGGTCGGAATCGAGAGGCCGGCGGCGGCCGCGAGCTTGCCGAAAATCCCCAGCGTGCCGAATCCCGCGGCCGAGACGAGGACGAGCGCCACGCCGACCCGGTCGGTCATAGGGGAGTCTCCGCCGCACTGCGTTTTAGGTCGTTCGACTGCGGAACGTAAGCCCTGCGGCTCGTAGCGAGTCGCGAACGGGGTCGCCGTAAAACGGGTCCGTCGAATCGATACCGGCGCCCGAGTCGGTCGCTGGCAAGTGGACGAGGCCCGTCGAAGCGGGTGGGTCTATCGGGGAACGTCGACCGTCAGGTCGCTGGCGATCCAGCCGTCGGTGTTCCCTTCCTCGGTCAACACGTTGCGTCCGGGTCGCGTCTCGTGCAGCGACAGCGCGGGCGTGTCGGTCTCGGCGTCCGCAGCGACTGTTACGTCGCTGTCTGTCTCCAGATCTGCGGCCATACGAGGTTTTAGGCTGGCCTAATCATTAAAACGCTTCGGTCCCCGTCTCTCGGCGCCCGGTACTAGGGAGCGGCCGCGTATCCGAAGTAGCGCCGCTATCACGGCTGAATAGCCGTCCAGGAGGGAAATTATATACCGTGGGACGAAGTAGCATTGGGCATGGGAGCACGACAGCAAGTTCGCCAGAAATCGGACACCGTCGAGGAGAACCCGCTTCGCCTCGACCAGGACAAGGCCGAGCAGATAATCGACGCGCTGAACACCGACCTCGCCAACGCGTACGTCCTCTACCACCAGCTCCACAAGCACCACTGGAACGTCGAGGGCGCCGAACACCTCGGAATCCACGAGTTCCTCGAGGAGGCCTACGAGGACGTCGAGCACGCTGCCGACGAGGTCGCAGAACGCGTCCAGGCGCTCGGCGGCGTTCCCCACGCGAGCATGACCGCGCTGTCGAACGCCGCGACGGTCGAGAGCGAGGACGAAGACGTCTACGACATTCGAACCTCCTTCGAGAACGACGTCGAGATGTACGGTAGCATCATCGAGAGCTACCGCGAACACATCGAACTCGCGGAGAGCCTGGGCGACCACGCGACGGGAGAGATGCTCCGCCAGCAACTCGTCGAACTCGAGGAACACGTCCACGTCATGGACCACTACCTCAAGGACGACACCCTCGTCGAGCACTCGTAGGTCCCCGTCGCCGACCGAGGAGCGCACGTCGGTCGAGTGGCGTCCCGGGCGAACGCGGCGGTCGCACCGCCACCCGGAGACGGGCGCTTACCGACGCGGGAGGAGGCGACTCCGCTCTCCCGTCACGGAATCCGGACGTCGTGGGCGAGCGTGCCGACGCCCTCGACTTCGACCTCGACGCGGTCGCCGTCCGAGAGCGGGCCGACGCCGGCCGGGGTGCCCGTCAGCACGACGTCGCCGGGTTCGAGCGTGAGGTAGGTCGTTATCTCGGCGAGCAGTTCCGGTACGGAGAAGATGAACTCGTCGCGGGAGGACTCCTGGCGGAGGTCGCCGTTCACGCGGAGGCGGACCGCGGCGTCCGCCGGTACCTCGTCGGGCGTCGCCAGCACCGGACCGAGGGGGCAGGAGTTGTCGAACGCCTTGCCGCGCACCCAGTTCTGCTCGCGGTCCTGGTCGTCGCGGTTCGAGAGGTCGTCCGCGCACGTGAACCCGGCGACGGCGTCCATCGCGTCCTCGGGGGTGAGGTTCCGACACTGCTCGCCGACGACGACCGCCAGTTCCGCCTCGTGGTCGATGCGGTCCTTGCCGGCCGGGAGGGTGACGGTGTCGCCGTGCGCGGAGACCGCGTTCGGCGGTTTGAGGAAGAGGAGGGGACGCTCCGGCAGGTCCTTGTCGCGCTCGGCCGCGTGGTCGGCGTAGTTCAGGCCGACGCAGACTATCTTGGTGGGGTCGGCGGGTGCGAGCACGTCGACGTCGTCGGGGTCGTACGTCTCGCCGCCGAACGCGATGCCGGCGTCGGTCCACTCGCCGTTCCGGACGGAGCCTGCGGGGTCGCGGAATCGAACTCGTCGCATACGGTGTGGTCTCGTCCCCCGAGTCTAATAGCGTTCGGTCCCGGCGAACCCTCGCCGGCGACCCGAGGCCGCCATCCTTTATGGCTCTCTGCGAAGAAGTGAAACCGTACCCATGGAACTCACCTGGCACGGACACTCGACGTGGCACGTCACCGTCGGCGACACCGACCTGCTCGTCGACCCGTTCTTCGACAACCCCAAGACGTCTCTCGAACCGTCGGACGTCGACGACCCGGACTACCTCCTCCTGACGCACGCACACGCCGACCACATCGGCGACGCCGGGGAGTTCGGCGACGCCACAGTCGTCGCGACGCCTGAACTCGCGGGGTACGTCGAGGACGAACTCGGACTCGACGAGGCCATCGCCGGCATGGGCATGAACATCGGCGGTACCGTCGAGTGCGGCGACGCCTACGTCACGATGCATCGCTCGGACCACACGAACGGTGCCCAGACGAGCTACGAGTACGACGTCGGGATGCCGGTCGGGTTCGTCGTCAGCGACACGAAGCCGACGCAGGTCAGCGACGAGGAGAGCGAGACGTTCTACCACGCGGGCGACACCGCGCTGATGACCGAGATGCGCGAGGTCATCGGGCCGTACCTCGAACCGGACGCCGTCGCGGTCCCCATCGGCGACCACTTCACGATGGGGCCGTCCCAGGCCGCCATCGCCGTCGACTGGCTTGACGCCGACGTCGCCTTCCCGATGCACTACGACACCTTCCCGCCCATCGAACAGGACCCGGCGGACTTCGAGCGCGAGGTCGAGGCCACCGGCAGCGACGCGGAGGTCCACGCGCTCGACGGCGACGAGACGTTCGACCTGACCGAGACGCTGTCCTGACCACCCGGGCGGCGCTGGGACGACCCTCTTTTCGAAAACGACGCTGCGCAGTTCGCTCGGCAGGGATACGGAGCAGTTCGCTGGCCGTCGTGCAATCGCTACGAGAGTTCACGTTCGGGGTCGGTCGTCGCTCGCAGGCAGCGGAGAACGGGACTGCGGCAACGGGTTAACTGTGAATACCCATCGCCTCTATCTGTTCCTGGTAGCGGTTGCGGATGGTGACCTCGGTGACCTGGGCGACGTCGGCGACCTCGCGCTGGGTCTTCTTCTCGTTGCAGAGCAGCGACGCGGCGTAGATGGCGGCCGCGGCGTACCCCGTCGGCGACTTGCCCGACAGCAGCCCTTCCTCGGCGGTCGTCTCGATGATGTCGTTCGCCTTCGACTGGACCTCCTCGCTGAGTTCGAGTTCAGAACAGAACCGCGGGACGTACTTCTTCGGATCGACCGGCTTCATCTCGAGGCCGAGTTCCTGGGAGATGTAGCGATACGTGCGACCGATCTCTTTCCGTTCGACGCGCGAAACTTCCGAAATCTCCTCCAGACTTCGCGGAATGCCCTCCTTTCGGCAGGCGGCGTAGAGAGCGCTCGTGGCGACGCCCTCGATGGAGCGGCCGCGGATGAGGTCCTCTTTCAGTGCGCGTCGATAGATGACGGAGGCGACCTCGCGTACGGACCGGGGGACGCCCAGCGCGGAGGCCATCCGGTCGATCTCGCTGAGCGCGAACTGGAGGTTGCGCTCGCCGGCGTCCTTGGTCCGGATGCGCTCCTGCCACTTGCGCAGTCGGTGCATCTGACTTCGTTTCTTCGAGGAGATAGAGCGACCGTAGGCGTCCTTGTCCTTCCAGTCGATGGTGGTCGTCAGCCCCTTGTCGTGCATCGTCTGGGTCGTCGGCGCGCCGACCCGGGACTTCTGCTGGCGTTCCTGGTGGTTGAACGCCCGCCACTCCGGACCGGGGTCGATCTGTTCCTCCTCCACCACGAGACCGCAGTCGTCACAGACTAGCTCCGCGCGATCAGAACTCTTGACCAGATTGTCGGAATTGCACTCCGGACAAGCCCGCTCTCCCTCTTTTTCGTCCGCCGTTTGATCCCCTTCGAGTTGGCGCTCCCGCTGACGAGTGGACCGTGTCATCGCACTTTTATAGTAGTAGCTCCTACGCACTTAAACCCTTGGTCACAACGGTTTTATAACTGGCGATACTGCGCGCCGTTAACACGTCCGGGGGCTGCCATCGGAAAGCGTATACTCCATCGTGGCCGAAATCCGAGGGATGCCTGTCATCGAATGCGACGTCGACGAGGCCCGCGAGGCGCTCGCCAGCGCCGGGGCGGAGCTGTCGGAGGGGAAGACGGACCACGAGCGCTGGCGTGCCGAGCGCGGCGACGCGGTCGCGGTCGCCTACGACGACAAGGTCGTGATACAGGGCAGTTCGCCGCAGGACATCGAGGCCGTCCTGCGGGACGCGGGCGGTCGCGCGTACGTCTACTTCGACGGCGCGAGCCGCGGCAACCCCGGTCCGGCCGCCATCGGGTGGGTCATCGTCACCAGCGACGGCATCGCCGCCGACGGGGGAGAGCGCATCGGCCGCGCCACCAACAACCAGGCGGAGTACGCGGCGCTCGTCAGGGCGCTCGAAGCCGCCAGCGACTACGGGTTCGACGAGGTGGAGGTGAAAGGCGACTCGCAGCTCATCGTCAAGCAAGTTACCGGCGCGTGGGACACCAACGACCCGGAACTGCGCGAACGCCGCGTCAGGGTCCGGGAGCTGCTCGAGCGCTTCGACGACTGGTCGCTCGACCACGTACCGCGGGAGGTAAACGAACGCGCCGACGAACTGGCGAACGAGGCACTGGACGATGGCTGACCTGCCAGACGACGCCGTCGAGCGGGCGGAACGACTCACCAGACTCGCCCGTGAGGCGGTCGACGACGACGAACGGGAGGAGTATCGGAACGAGCGCGACTCGCTGCTGGCCGAATACGAATTCTCCGCACGCGTGCGTAGCGAAGACAAGCGGGACGTGCTCGTGCTCCACCCCGACGAGTGGACCAAGGACGGGACGGTCCGCGTCGAACGCATCGAGGACACCGACCGCGCGGCAGAGATTCCTCTCGACGGTCCCGGCGACCCGGAGGACTGGGACGAGGTCGACGAGCACAACCGCGCCGTTGCGACGGCGGTCCGGGAGGAACACGGCGACGTCCACGGCGCGAACGCGGTAGCGTTCGCCGACTTCATGAGCAACCACTACGCGCGCCCGGTCGAATCGGCGACCGACGCCGAGGTCGAGGAGTTCCTCTCGGAGTACTTCCCGCGCAACGCGTGGCCGACGGGGCGACAGAAAGAAGTCGTCGAAGAGTCGGTGGAACTGGTGTTCGAACGAGCTAGTTCTGGCTCTCGATGAGCGACCGAACCTTCTCGGCCCGCTCCTCACTGGTGACGAACTTCGAGAGCGACCAGGCGATCTGGTCCTTGACGGCTTCGAGGCCTTTCTCGGTGAGAGCGTACTCGTTGGTGCGCTTGTCGAGTTCGCTCTTCCCGACGAGGTCTCGCTCGACGAGCGTGTCCAGGTTCGGGTACAGACGACCGTGGTTCACTTCCTCCCCGTAGTAGTCTTCGAGTTCGCGCTTGATGGCGAGTCCGTACATGGACTCCTCGGTGAGCACCATCAGGATGTTCCGCTGGAACGCGGTGAGGTCGCGCGCAGTACTGCTCTCGCTCAGTGTTTGTGCCTCTGACATTGGCTTTGACAGAACGAAATATGTAACCGAGATATTTAACCCTTCTCAAGTTTCTTGGCGTTTCCGGCCGCGGTAACCCGTTTTTCGTTTCGAAACCCGCCCGAGAGCGGAGAGACGACGCCGCGCGGGGAGGGTGTCGGCGGAGCTTTGAGTCGATGCCGAAAGGACTTTTTGGTCTTCCCGTCGATTCCCGACTGACCCATGACGAACCTCTGGGAAGACCTCGAGACGGGCCCGAATCCGCCCGAAGAAATCTACGCCGTCGTCGAATGTCTCAAAGGCGAGCGCAACAAGTACGAGTACGACAAGGACATCCCCGGCGTGATGCTGGACCGCGTCCTCCACAGCAACGTCCACTACCCCTCCGACTACGGCTTCATCCCGCAGTCGTACTACGACGACGAGGACCCCTTCGACGTGCTCGTCCTCGTCAAGGACCAGACGTTCCCCGGTTGCGTCATCGAGGCCCGTCCGGTCGCGATGATGAAGATGGACGACGACGGCGAGCAGGACGACAAGGTCATCGCCGTCCCCATCGAGGACCCCCGCTACGACCACGTCGAGGACGTCGACGACCTCACCGACCAGAAGAAAGCCGAGATCGAGGAGTTCTTCGAGACGTACAAGAACCTCGAAGCGGGCAAGGAAGTCGAGACCCTCGGCTGGGAGGACAAGGCGGCCGCGGAGGACGCCGTCGAACACGCCATGGACCTCTACGAGGAGCACTTCGGCTGAACGCCGACCGCTTTCGAACTCTCCCGCTTTCTTCGACCGTTCGTCGCGCCGTCCCCCGACCAGCGCCCGGACGCGCCCGCATCTAGTGACACTCTACGTATCTGTCCCGGAAAGTATTTATCTCGTGGCAGAGGTACGCGACATCAATGGCCGCAGGATTCCCCGTCGAAAGCACCGCGACGATCGCTCTCACCGCACTCGTCCTCCTGCTCTCCGGCGGCATCGTCCTGTACGCCGTACAGTCACAGGAAGCTGATACGACGACCGAGGAGTCGTCCGTCGACTCGCTGCGGAACACGGTCGCCGGACAGAACCGCGTCGCCCTCGTCGTCCCCGAAGGGGCGAGCATCGACGCGCTCGCGGCCGCCGTCGGCCTACAGGCGCTCTGCAAGGAGTGGGGCGTCGCCGCCCGCGTCCTCGCGGAGGGGGACGTGACCGAGGAGGACGGTAAGGCGTTCTGCAACATCTTCGACGTCGACCTCACGGTGCTGGAGGACGGCACTGAGAGCAGCGACTGCGACGCCGCCATCGCCATCGGCGGCGGCGGCGCGGTCCCCCGTCTCTCGAACAACCCGCCGGTGGTCGCGGTCGTCCGGCACCGACCGACCGCGGAGGAGAACATCCTCACCGTCACGCGCACCGACGACGGGGCCACCTCGACGACGGTGACGGAACTGGTCCGGGAGGCCGGCCTGGTCCCCGACCAGCGCGTGGCGACCGCACTCCTGTACGGCATCCGCGCCGGAACCCGGGAGTTCCGTCGCGCGAACGGTCGCAACGACTACGACGCCGCCGGCTTCCTCCACACGTACGCCGACCTCGGCCGCATCGAGGACCTGCGCTCGCCGGGCGTCAGCGGCGACACCTTCGACGTGCTCGGCGACGCCATCGCCAACCGCGAGCGCCGCGCGAGTTTCGCCGTGACGAACGTCGGCCCGGTCCCGTCCGTCAGCGCGCTGGAGGAGGCGTCGGACTCGCTGCTTCGCCTGGAGGGCGTCTCGACCGCGGCCGTGTTCGGTCTCCACGAGGAGACCATCGTCGTCTCCTGTCGCGCAGAGGACGTCCGGACGAGCGCGGTGGACATCCTGACGGCGGCGTTCGACGCCAGCGAGACGACCGGCGGGAACGCCGACGCCGCGACCGCCCGGGTCCCGCTGGGCATCTTCGCCCGTGTCGAGGGCGAACACGAGGAGACGCTCGACTCGCTCATCGACGCCAGCACGCGGAAGGCGCTGTTCTCTGCGTTCGAGCAGTCCTGACCGCTCTCCCGCGTCCCGTCTGCCGGTTCGAGGGTTGGTAGCACGGAAAAGAAACTACTTGTGTCCGCCCGTGATAGGGCCGCGTATGGGTTTGTTCGATAAGCTCCGTGGCGACGACGAGCCGCGGGTTGCTTTCTTCGGCATCGACGGCGTGCCGTACAGCTTTCTGAAGGACAACGCCTCCGAGTTCGAGAACATCGCCGCACTCGCCAGGGAGGGCAGCGCCGGCCCCATCGACAGCATCGTGCCGCCCGAGTCGTCCGCGTGCTGGCCGGCACTCACCACCGGTGCGAATCCGGGCGAAACCGGCGTCTACGGCTTCCAGGACCGCGAAACGGGGTCGTACGACACCTACGTTCCCATGGGTCGGGACGTGCAGGCGACCCGCATCTGGGACCGGGTCACCGACGCCGGCCGGAACTCGACGGTGATGAACGTCCCCGTCACGTTCCCGCCGCAGCGTAACGTCCAGCGCATGGTCTCCGGCTTCCTCTCGCCCGGCGTCGACAAGGCCGCCTACCCCGACGAACTCCGGGAGTACCTCGAATCCATCGACTACCGCATCGACGCGAACGCGAAACTCGGACACGACGACGACAAGTCCGAGTTCATCGAGAACGCCCACCGCACCCTCGACGCGCGGTTCGAGGCGTTCGAACACTACGTCGAACAGGACGACTGGGACCTCTTCTTCGGCGTCTTCATGACGACCGACCGCGTCAACCACTTCCTGTTCAAGGACTACGAGGAGGACGGCGAGTACAAGGAGGAGTTCATCGACTTCTACCGCCAGGTCGACGAGTACCTCGGCCGCCTGCGCGAGATGCTGCCCGACGACGTGACGATGGTGGTCGCCAGCGACCACGGGTTCACCTCGCTCGACTACGAGGTCCACTTCAACCAGTGGCTCGCCGACGAGGGCTGGCTCTCCTACGAGGACGACGACCACGAGGAACTCGGCGACATCGCCGACGACACCGAGGCGTACTCGCTCATCCCGGGTCGGTTCTACATCAACCTCGAGGGCCGCGAACCGCGCGGGAGCGTCCCCGAGGAACAGTACGAGGAGAAGCGCGCCGAGCTCAAGGCGAAACTCGAAGACCTCGAAGGCCCCGACGGCCGGAAGGTCTGCGAGCGCGTCGTCGAGAAGGAGGAGGCGTTCCACGGCGACCACACCGACATCGCGCCGGACCTCGTCGCCATCCCGAGCCACGGCTTCGACATGAAGGCCGGCTTCAAGGGTCACGACGACGTGTTCTCCCAGGGTCCCCGGGACGGGATGCACAGCTTCGACAACGCCTCGCTGTTCGTCGACGACCCCGACGTGACCGTCGACGACGACGTCGACCTGTTCGACATCGCGCCCACCATCCTCGACCTGATGGAGATGGACTACCCCGACCACGAGTTCGAGGGTCGGAGCCTGGTGTAACGCCGATCGGTCTCCCCGACGCTCGCACGTTTTTCGCCGGACCGTCACCCCGCGAGCGACGCCGCCGCAGAGTTCGACGACCGCCGTCCGGCGCACCCCGCGTCGACGGCCGAGACCGGAGGGCGTCCGACCGCCCGATTCGCGGCGAGGTAGAAAGTTTATGCCGCCGCGCTGGCGAGGCCGGAACATGGTCCCCCTGTTCGGTCCGGTTCCCGGCGGCATGGAGCTGATAGTAATCCTGCTCGTGGCCGTCATGATGTTCGGCCTCCCGCTGACCGTGTTCGGCGGGTTCTATCTCGTCTACCGACGCTCGAAGACCGACGAGGCCGAGGAACTGGAGGCGCTCCGCGAGGAGGTCGCGGCGCTCCGCGACCAGCTGGACGAACGAGACGAGTAGCGACGTCAGGAGAGCCGTTCGACGGTTCGCTCCCGCAGTCGCTCCCGGGTTCGGTGGCTCGACTCGGCGTCGGTGACCGCCTCGACGACCTGCGTACCGGGCGTCGACAGCGACGCCCGAACGCGCTCGCGCAGGGCCGACAGCGACTCGACCCGCGAGAAGTCGAGGTCGTAGAGCTCCCCCGTCGGTTCGAAGTCGAGACCGTGTGGAGTCCGGAACTGGTCGGTGAAGGGCGGGTCGAACTCCTCGATGGGGAGCATGTGGAAGATGCCGCCGCCGTCGTTGTTCACCTCGATTACGGTCGCGTCGACGCCGCAGCGGCCGAGCGCGAGCAGGCCGTTCATGTCGTGGTAGTACGCCAGGTCGCCGGTCACGACGACGAGGGGGTCGTCGGTCGCGCTGCCGGCACCGAGCGCGGTGCTGGTGATGCCGTCGATGCCGCTCGCGCCGCGGTTGCCGAGCGCCGTCACGTCCGCCGACCGCGGTCGGGCGAACCGGTCTAAGTCCCGGACCGGCATGCTGTTGGAGACGAACAGGGTCGCGGGGTCCGGGAGCAGGTCGGCGACCGCACCGACCACGGCCCCCTCGAAGTACGCCTCGCTCTCCGCGACGACCGCCCAGTGACTCGACTCCGCCCGCTCGAAGCGCTCGCGCCAGTCGTCGATTCCCCGGGAGTCGACGGCGGCCGCCACCCCTCGCGCGAACCGCGTCGGGTCGGCGACCACGAGGTCGCTCGCGGTGAACGTGGCCTCCCGCCACTCGCCCGCGGGGTCGACGAGGAACTGCCGGGCGTCGACGCGTTCGAGGTACCGGCGGAGGGGCTTGGAGGTCGGGGACGCGCCGAACCGGACCACGACCTCGGGGTCCGGCCACTCGTCGGTCACCTCGGGTGCGAGGTAGGCGTCGTACCCTCCGGCGACGGACCGCTCGTCGCCGTGGCCGAACCGGTGGCCCGACAGGGGGTCGGCGAGCACCGGAAACCCGGTCGCGTCCGCGAGGGCGGCGAGGGCATCCCGGGTCGGCGCGGCCGCGCCGTCGGCCGACGCGGCGTCCGCCGGTCCGGCGACGAGCAGGCCCCGGTCGGCCGCCGAGAGGGCCTCCGCGACCGGCGCCAGGTCGCGCTCGTCCAGTTCCGGCTCGCCGCGAGTCACCGCGACGAACGGTCCGTCGCGACCCTCGGCGGCGAGCGGGTCCCGCTCGGCGAGGTCGGCGGGAACGTCGCCGGGTACCTCGGTCGGTTCCAGGGGCTTCCGGAACGGGAAGTTCAGGTGGACCGGTCCGGCGGGCGTCCCGGTCGACTCCGCGACGGCGCGGGCCGCGGTCGTCCGGAGCGAGCGCAACTTCCGCGGCTCCGCTTCGGGTTCGGCGACGTCGGCGTACCAGCGCACGGCGTCGCCGTACAGCTTCTCCTGGTCGACGGTCTGGTTCGCACCGCTGTCGCGCAGTTCCGGCGGGCGGTCGGCCGTGAACGCGAGCAGCGGCACCCGCGCCTGGTTCGCCTCGATGACCGCGGGATGGAAGTTCGCGGCGGCGGTGCCGGAGGTGCAGACGACCGGCGTCGGTCGCCCGGTGCGCTTGCCCCGGCCGAGCGCGAAGAAGGCCGCCGAGCGCTCGTCGAGGTGCGAGAAGACGGTCACGTCGTCGTGCTCGGCGAACGCGACGGTCAGCGGCGTCGAGCGACTGCCGGGCGCGAGACAGACCGCGTCGACGCCCGCGGCCACGAGTTCGTCCACGACCGTCTCCGCCCACAGCGCGTTCCTGTTCGGTGCCGTCATTCGAGTTCGTCGAGTATCGGCAGGTACTTCAACTGCACTTCCTCCCACTCGTCGTCCGGGTCGCTGTCGGCGACGATGCCGTTGCCGGCGAACAGGGTCGCCCGGTCGCCGGCCGCGACGCCGGCGCGGATGGCGACCGCGAACTCCCCGTCGCCGTCGGCGTCGAACCAGCCGACGGGCGATGCGTACCAGCCGCGGTCGAAGGCCTCCGTCTCGCGGATGGTCCGCATCGCCGCGTCCGGCGGCAGTCCGCCGACCGCGGGCGTGGGATGCAGCGCCTCGACCACGTCGAGGACGTGGCCATCCGCGCTGAGCGTCGCGGAGATGGGCGTCTGGAGGTGCTGGATGGTCGAGAGGCGACGGAGGCCGCGACTGCCGACGGTCACCGACTCGGCCAGCGGGGCGAGACGGTCGCGTATCGTCTCCGCGACGAGCGCGTGCTCCTCGCGAACCTTCTCGCTGTCCAGCAGTTCCGCGGCGAGTTCGTCGTCCTCTTCGGGCGTCTCCCCGCGACCGACCGTCCCCGCGAGCGCCTCGGTCTGGACGGTGCGCCCGGAGAGGGAGACGAGCCGTTCCGGGGGCGCGCCGAAGAATCCGCCCCCGTCGCTCGGTTCCAGCAGGAACCGGTAGCAGTCGGGGTAGGAGGCCCGGAGGCGTTCCAGCACGTCCGGCACCGACACCGGTTCGGAGAGGCTCACCTCGAGCGCCGTCGCGAGTACGACCTTCCGGAGTTCTCCGCGGTCGATGCGGTCGGTCGCCCGCCGGACCTGGGCGCACCACTCCTCGCGGGAGGTAGTGTGGCGGGTGGTCTCGACGCCGGGGGGCGACCCGGCGGGGCGCATCGTCGGCAGGTCGGCGAGGTCGGAACGCGTCTCGGCGAGCAGCGCGTCGGCCTCGTCAGCGTCCTCGACCGCGACGGTGAGCCACGTGTCGCTGTCCGTCCGGGTCAACTGGACGCGCGGCAGGACGAACTCCGCTCCCGGAAACCCGTCCCAAGGGGATACGGGGTCGTGGTCGGCGTGGAACGCGAACCCGCCGAACAGCCGGGGGCGCGTCGCGGCGGGCGCGTCGTCGGGAGCGTCGAGCGCGTCGAAAAGCTCCGCGCCCTCGTCGCGGACCGCCTCGAATCGGTCGGGACCGTCCGCCGTCAGTCGCGCTGCCGCGCCGCAGGCGGCGATCTCGAGCCCGTCCGGCGCGACCCAGTGGACGCGCGGGGAGGTCCGCCCGGCGAGAAACGAGCGAAAGGAGACGTCCGGGATGCGGCGGGACCGTGCCACGATGCGAGCCCCCGCCGACACCTGGCCGTCGCGGTACGGTGGCATTGCACTGCAATCAGGAACGCGATGCCTTCAGCCTAACTATATCTCTCCTCGTTCCACGGATTCGCGGTGTTGGAGTAGCCGCGCTTCTCCCAGTAGCCGCGCTCCGGTTCGGTGAGGAACTCGACGCCGTCGACCCACTTCGCGCCCTTGTACGCGTACCGGTGGGGCGTGACGACCCGGAGCGGACCGCCGTGTTTCCGCGGTAGCTGCTCGCCGTCGAACTCCCAGGTGAACAGGACCTCCTCGCGCATGCACTCTTCGAGGGGCAGGTTGGTCGTGTAGCCGTCGAGCGCGGAGAACATGACGTGGACGGCGTCGTCGCGCACGCCCGCGCGCTCGGCGATGGTCGGAAACGGCACGCCGGTGAACTCGCAGTCGAACTTGCTCCATCCCGTCACGCAGTGGAAGTCCTGGCGCTGGGTCTCGGCCGGGAGGTCGGTGAACTCGTCCCACGAGAACGAGAGTTCGTCCTCGACCGCCCCGGTGACCGTGAACTCCCAGGTGTCGGGGTCCCAGTCCGGGGTCCCGCTCTTCGAGAGGACCGGGAACTTGCTCGTCTCGCGCTGACCCGGCGGTAGCCGCTCGCCGTCGAACTCCCGGTGAAGGTCGGTCACGTCCCGCTTGCTCATGTTCGGGTGATGGGACGGCGTGCAGGTAGGTTTAACGACACCGGTCGAGGAGGACCGAAGGGTCGCTCGGAACCGTTCGAAACGACCGATTATCGACGAGTAATCGCGACATCGAAGCATATCCCGGACCTTCCGCCGAGTAGCGACTGAATAACAAAGGATGGCCTCGCGCTATCGGTTGACGCATGTCCGAGGCAGAACAACGACCCAAAATGGCGGAGAGAGGAACGATGGAAGCGGCCGAAGAGTCGACGCGCGACGCGGCGATAATCGCGTCGGCGGTGTCGGTGCTGCTCGCGTGGCATCAGTTTTTCGTCCGCGGGAACCGCGAGCAGGGACTGTTCATCGGTCTCTGGCCGCCGACCATCCTCGCGTTCGCGAGTTACTTCAACCAGAAGCGAATGCAACAGCGACTGGAGTCGCTGGCGCCGGGCAGCATCATCAAATCGATCGACCAGATGCTCAACCGGTGAGGACCGGACGAGAAACGCTTTCTTTATCCAGTCGGTGAACTGCGAGCGTTTTTGCGAACAGGGGGAGAAACAGCTGCATCTCGAAAACAATTCTTTTCGTTTAGAGCATCATCTTTCAGATACCGCCACTATATACCCGTCAGACTTATAAACACCCCTCCCGAAGCCCACAACTGTTCCAATGCCGAAGGTAGAGATAACCGTCCCGGAGCACCTCGAAATGCAGATCGCCCAGATGGTCGAACAGGGCGAGTTCGTCAACCGCGAGGAGGCCATTGAAGACCTGTTGTCGACGGGCCTCAAGGCGTACAAGACGAGTGGTCCGATGGACGACGAGGACAGAGACGCCGGAATAGAGGACGAAGGAATGATGGGTCACGAAGACGAGTACGTATTCTAACGCTGCCTTTCTGTCAGCCGGTGTGACTTTTCTGGGAAACGCTTAAACGGCCTAACTCCCAATCCGCGGTTATGCACAAAGACGAACTTCTCGAGCTTCACGAGCAGATGGTCACCATCATGGAGTACTTCCGCGACTCGGAGGACGTCCCGGCGGGCACGTTCGAAGCGTACGACCAGCTGGACGTCGACCCGTCCCACGTCCACAAATCCAAGAGCGAACACAAACACGCCGTGTTCGTGCTCGGCAACGCCCTGGCGACCGTGATGAGCGAAGACGAGTTCAGCGAGGCGGGCCGCATCGGCAAGCGGATGAAGGAACTCGCCGACGACGCCGAACAGAAGATCTGATTTTCGGACCGTCGCTCTTTTGTCCGCACCGCGCGGAACGGCCGGCATGGACACGCTCGGCGACCTGGTGGCGCGCGAGCGCCGGAGCGACGACCCGGCGCTCCTCGTGCCGGGCGACTCCGCGCGAGAGTTCGACTACCACCGATTCTGCACTACCGCGTGGAAGACGGGAAACTACCTCCGGCGGCTCGGCGTCCGCGCGAGCGAGGAGCGTCCGAGCGACGACGCCGCGGACCCGTCGGGGGCGACCGTCGCCATCGTCCCGGCCCGCGCGCCCGAGGCGGTGCTCGCGCTCCTCGGCACGGCCCTGCTGGGCGCGCGAGTCCGGTTCGCCCCGCCCCGCGACGTCCCGGCGCGGGTACTGGTCGCGCCCGGCGACCGGATCGGCGAGTACGACCTCCCGCCGGGCGGCCAGCGAATCGCGTTCCGCGAGGAGGCCGACGACCCCGCGGTCTCCTGGTTCGGCGAGAGCGTCTGGAGCGAGAACCCCGCGTTCCCGCCGACGCCCGTCTCGCCGGGCGCGCCCGCACTGACCGACGGGGACCGGGACCACTCGCACGCCGCGTTGCTCGCCGCCGCGGAGACGGTCGCCGAGGAGTGGAACCTCGAACCGGGCGACGCCGTGGCGGTTCGCGCGTCGCTCGCCGACCCCCGGGCCGTCGTCGCCGGCGTGCTCGCGCCGCTGCTCGCCGGTGCCGCGATTCTGCTGCCCGACGGCCGGAGCACCGGGGCGTTCGCGGTCGTCGCGGACGGCGACGACGCTCCGGAGGACGACGCGCTGTCGCCGACCGAGGTGGCGCTCTGAGGCCCCGGGCCGCGGCCGCTTTCCGCCGGCGCGAGCGGTCCGCGCGCGGCGTCCCCCGTTGGCCCGTTACCTATTAGCACACGTTCGACGAACCGTCGATGGGATGACGGGGGAGTCGACCGACGGCGAGAACCTCGAACCGGAGCGCGCGTTCCACCTCGTCGGCCACGAGATACGGGTCGGCATCCTGCTCGCGCTCTGGCGCGCGCCGGAGCACGCGCTCGCGTTCTCCGAACTGCGGGACCGGGTCGACGTGCGCGACAGCGGCCGGTTCACCTACCACCTGTCGAAACTCGAAGGGCGGTTCGTGCGCCACGAGGGCGACCGGTACGAACTCCTGTACGCCGGCCATCGGGTCATCGACGCGATACGGAGCGGCGTCTTCCACGAGACGACCGAGGTCGAACCGACCGGTCTGGACCAGTCCTGTCTCGACTGCGGGGCGACGCTGGCGTTCGAGTACGCCGGCCACGTCGGCACGGTCTCCTGCCCGGACTGCGGAACGACGTTCCTCGAGTATCCGTTCGACCCAGGCGGCGTTGTCGGCCGGTCCGTCGAGGAGGTCGCGGCGGCCTTCGACCGCCGAACCCGCCACGTGTGGGCGCTCGCCCGCGAGGCCGTCTGTCCCGTCTGCTCGGGGACGGTCGCGAAACGGCTGGTGACGTCCGCGACCAAGAGCGAGGACCACTACGCGAGCCACCACCCCGTTCTCGCGTCGCTCGACTGCCGGCGGTGCAGTTTCTTCAGCTACGTCCCCGTCGGCGGGACGCTCCTGACCCACCCCGCCGTCGTGAACGTCCTGTACGAACGCGGCGTCGACGTTCGAAAGACGCCGCTGTGGCGTCTCGACTTCGTCGTCGACGCTGACCGCGTCGAGGTGCTGTCGACGGACCCGCGACGGGTGGCGGTCGACGTCTCGGCCGGCGACGAGACGACGCGCGTCGTCGTCGACGACGAGGCGAACGTGTTATCGGTCGACGGATGACGTCGGAGGGTCGCCGTCCGGTCGCGTTTCCCTCGCCGCGGTCCGTGAAACGCGTTTCAGTAAGCCGCGCTACTGAAATGTAGTTCGGATTATACTTTTGGCGGTGGGGCACCAACTTCCGAACGCGTCCGCGAGGACGCGACCATGAACTTCGACTGCACGCGGTGGAAGACGGTGACGAACTGGTATCGGTGCCGGCGGCGCAAACTGCAACTGGGCGCGTCGGTCACGGCGTCCGCGGGGTGACGCCGGCACCCGAATCGCATCGCAGACGGTCGGCATCCGAACCGTCCTCGCGTCGAACCCCTGCCCGTTAACTTCGCGCTCCCGCAACCGGCGGTCGATGCCGACCGAAACCCTGCCGACCGTCGGACTGGGGACGATGGAGATAGACGACGCCGACCGCATCACCGACGCGATAGCCGCCGGCTACCGACACCTCGACACGGCACAGATATACGACAACGAGGCCGTGGTCGGTCGGGGCATCGAGCGCGCCGGCGTCGACCGCGAGGACCTCTTCCTCGCGACGAAGGTGTGGGCGGACAGCCTCGGGGCCGACGACGTGCGCGAGTCCACGACGGCGAGCCTCGACAGACTCGGCGTCGACGCCGTCGACCTGCTGTACGTCCACCGTCCTATCGAGGACTACGACCCCGGGGAGACGCTGCCGGCGTTCGACCGTCTGCGCGACGCGGGAGCGGTCGACCACGTCGGCGTGAGCAACTTCACGGCCGACCAGCTCGACACGGTCCGCGAGACGCTCGACGCGCCCATCTTCGCCCACCAGGTCGAGATGCACCCGCTCTACCAGCAGGAGGAACTGCTCGCCTACGCCCGGCGTCACGACCACTACCTGGTCGCGTACTCGCCGCTGGCGCAGGGCGAGGCGTTCGACCTGCCCGCGGTGACCGCCGTCGCCGAGAAACACGGCGCGACGGCGGCGCAGGTGAGCCTCGCGTGGCTCGCCGGCAAGGAGAACGTCGTCCCCATCCCGCGGTCGGCCAGTCCGACGCACCTGCGGGAGAACCTGGCCGCGCGCGACCTGACGCTCGACGACGAGGACGTGGCTCGCATCGAGGCCATCGACCGCGAGAAGAAGCTGTTCGAGTAGCTAGCTCGCCTCTTCGAGTTCCTCCAGCGCCCCGGGGTTCTCGATGCTGGACATGTCGCCGAGGTCCTCGCCGGTGTAGGTCGCCTCGATGGCGCGCCGGATTATCTTCCCGCTCTGGGTCTTCGGGAACTCGGAGACGAACAGTATCTCGCGGGGGCGGAACGGCTTGCCGAGTTCGTCGCCGACCTGCTCGCGCAGCACCTCCCGGAGCGCGTCGCTCGGCTCCTGGTCGTCTTCGAGGATGACGTAGGCGACGACGGCCTGGCCGGTCGTGTCGTCCGGAACGCCGACGGCGGCGGCCTGGTTGACGGCCTCGTGGTCGATGAGCGCGCCCTCGACCTCGGCGGGGCCGACCTTCCGCCCGGCGACGTTGATGGCGTCGTCGGCGCGGCCGTGGAGGAACCAGAAGCCGTCCTCGTCCTTCTGGGCCCAGTCGCCGTGGTCCCACATCGGCGGGTCCTCGAACGTCGACCAGTACTCCGACAGGTAGCGCTCGTCGCCCGACCAGAGGCTCTTGGTCATCGACGGACAGGAGTCGCGGGCGACGAGGAAGCCTCGCTCGTTGGTGTCGGCGATGGACTCGCCCTGCGAGTTCACGATGTCGACGTCCATCCCGAGGCCCGGCCCGCCGAGCGTGCAGGGCTTCAGCGACTGGATGGGCATCGGCATGAGGAAGCAGCCGCAGATCTCCGTGCCGCCGGAGATGTTGATGATGGGCGCTTCCCCGCCGCCGACGTTCTCGTAGAACCAGTTCCAGGACTCGGGGTCCCACGGTTCGCCCGTGGAACCGAGCAGGCGGAGGGTGGAGAGGTCGTGGCCCTCCAGCCACTCGTCGCCGTGCTTCCGGAGCGCGCGGATGGCGGTCGGCGAGATGCCGAACTGGGTGAGGCCGTGGCGGTCTATCATCTCCCAGAAGCGGTCCGGCCGGGGGTGGTCCGGCGCGCCCTCGTACATGAAGACGGTGCCGCCGAACGCGTGATTGCCGATGAGCGTCCACGGCCCCATCATCCAGCCGATGTCGCTCACCCAGAAGAACCGGTCGCTGGGTTTGAGGTCGAACCCGAAGTAGAGCTCTTTCGCACACTGGACCAGTTGGCCGGCGTGGGTGTGGACGATGCCCTTCGGCTTGCCCGTCGTGCCCGACGAGTACAGCAGCATCGACTCGTCGCCGGCGTCCGTCTCCACCGTGTCGAACTCGTCGTCCTGCTCGGGGACGACGTCGTGCCACCACTCGTCGCGCTCGTCGTCCCACGGAATCGCGGCGTCGCCCGCTTCGTCGCCGCTCTGCTCGCCGTCCGAGGCCCGCCGGGTGTCGCTTCCCAGACGGTCGTAGACGATGGTGTGTTCGACGTGGCCGACCTCCTCGATGGCGTCGTCGGCCGTCCCCTTCAGCGTGACCTCGCTCCCCCGCCGGTAGAAGCCGTCGCCCGTGAACAGCACCGAACACTCCGAGTCGTCGATGCGGGTCGCCGTGGCGTCCGTGCCGAACCCGGAGAAGATGGGGACCGCGATAGCGCCCGCCTTGAGGACGCCGTAGAGGATGGAGACGACCTCGGGCACCATCGGCATGTAGAGGCCGACCGTGTCGCCCTTCCCGACCCCGCGTTCGGCGAGGGCGTTGGCGACCTGGTTCGACTCGCGGTGGAGTTCGTGGAACGTTATCTCGCGCACGTCGCCGGGTTCGCCCTCCCAGATGCAGGCGACCTTGTTGCGCTCCTCGGCGTCGGGAGCGGCCCAGCGGTCGACGACGTTGTGCGCGATGTTGACGGCGCCGCCCGGATACCACTTCGAGAACTGCGGTCCCTCGGAGTCGTCCCGGACCGCCTCGTAGTCCTCGTAGAAATCGATGTCGAGGTAGTCGACCATCTCGTCCCAGAACCAGTCGACCTCCGTCGTCGTTCGCTCGATGAGTTCCTCGTAGTCCTCGATGTCGTGCGTCTGCATGAACTGCCAGACGTTCGTGGACTCGACGAACTCCCGCGACGGTTCGTGGACGACCTCGTCGACGTCCGCAAGCGTATCCATGTGGGTTTCCTCCTGTGGCAGAATTTGCACACGCGCCTCAAAATAGTTTACTTCGGCATCTCAGGGCGCGTTCGATGGGATGCGTTCGGCTCCGGACGCCTCGATAGCGGTCGCTCTCGAAACGTCGTCTGGCGAGCGGAGGCGAATCGAGTGCAGCGTCGACGGCCGTCGACCGAGCGCCGGGGACGGTCGCGTCCTCAGGGCAGTTCGCCGCCGTCGAGTTCGTCGAGGCGCTCGACGACGTCCTTGAGGTCGGCGGACTCCTCGACGTCGTCGCGCACCCGCTCGCGAACCCGCACGGCGTTCGAGTCGGCGTCGTACGACCGGACGTACTCGGCGCGCGAGTGCTCGTCGAACGCGTGCCGGATGGCGAAGTAACCGTCGGGGACGACCGCGCCGCAGACCGCACACTCCTGGCGCTCGTGCTCGGTGGTCTGGTGGACGATGGCGTCCTCGACGCTGCCGAACTGCTTCCCGCAGCCGTCGATGTCGCATTCCCAGGCCGACATTCGGGTAGACGTTGTAAGTCCGGTGATAAAACCTTTTCTTGCGCTGCCCGGACCGTCCCGGGCGTCGGCCGCCGCAGGAGCGTCGACCGACTCGGCAATGTGGCGTCCGCGAACGCCGCCGCGGACCGCTCCGGGTGGCGGCGTCGGAGGGCCCGTCGAAGGAGACGGCGGTCGGCGACTCGGCCTCCCGACGGTCAGACCCGTAGGTGGCGCGTAGCGACCGCTGGTGGCGCGTAATGACGGAGTATGAATGCGGACGACCGGGGTTGCCCGGCGTTCCGGGCCGGGTAGTCCCGGGTGCCTTCTCCACCCCGCAACCCTACGAGCGACAGATGTCCGGCGGTCCGCTGCTCACTTCCGTGCCTGACGGATTACCACCGGTTAACTGCGACGACGACGCCCCTGCGAGCGCGCGCCGCAGACCTCTGTCCCCGCAGGACGAGGCTTCTGCGTCGGCTTCCGGGGCCCGGCCCGGTCTGACCGGACGAGCCCGGCGTTCGGTCCCCGCTGAAGACCATAGTGCGGGTGACGAGCAGGGCCTAACTGCCCGACCTAGTCCATTTCACAGTAGTCGACTCTGACTTAAGGCCTTTTCGCCTTCCCGTCCGCCTCCGTTCCGCGTTCGGGCCGCGGGCCCGGGTCACGCCGCGACCGAGGCGATGGCCAGGAGGTTCGAGACGACGACGAGCGTCCCGACGGTGAGGTAGACGAAGCTCCCCAGGCGGAAGGTCCGGCGGGAGCGTCGGGTGAGCGTCGGCAGCACGACGAGCAGGCCGGCGGTGACGGCCTTCACGAGGACCAGTCCCGCGATGCCGAGGTGGGCGAGCAGGGTCGCCACGACGGGGTTGCCCTCGTCCAGGCCGAGGTGAAGTCCCACGCCGGTCGTGACGACGTCGCCGGCCATGACGACGAGGACGGCCAGCAGGAGCGGTGGCGAGACGTGCGACCACTGGGCGTCGTCTCGCCGAACGCGGTCGACCGACCGGCTACCGTCGGCCGTTCGACCGGCGTCCGTCGAGGGGGCAGCGTCGGACGACGAACCGGCGTCGATGTCGGTTCGAGGCACGGAGACGACTCCGTCATCCCTGTACTTTGTTATAGCCAGACTGACCGGGGGTAACGAGCCACTGCGACGCGAAACGGCGGTCTATCCCCGCCGACGGCCGGGGACGGTTACAGCACGCTCCGGGCGTACCAGGTCGCGCTCGCGGGAATCGCCAGCGCGGCCAGCAGCACCACCCAGCGGTGGTACTTCAGGGAGTCCATCCGCGCGGTTTCGATCAGCGTGTCGGCGGACGTCGCGGCCACCCACCAGAGCGTGAGAAGCGCGATGAAGCCGCCGAGGGCGAGCGTCGCTCCCGCGACCGTCGGCGGGTCGGTGCGTTCGTTGATGGCGGAGCCGAACGCGACGACGGCCACCGACGCGAACAGGGCGTCCAGCAGATAGACCGGAACGGCGACGGTGCCGTAGTAGACGGCGACGGCGGACCCGGGCGCGACGAAGTAGGGAAAGACGAGCGCGGCGAGCAGCACCAGACACGACGCGATGCCGACCGCGGGGGCGAGTCGCTGGCTCATGTCCGGAGGTGACTCACCCGACCGAGTTAAGCCCCGTGCTTCAGTCGGAAAAATGAGGGTAGTGGAGAACGAGGGGACGCACATGGGACTCGGAGGAACCGCCAAGAAGATCCAGAAGCTGGCCGACCGAGCGGAACAGCTGTACAGCCGACTGAACGACGTGTACGACCAGGTCCAGAAGCTACGCGAGAGCCTGGAGACGACCGAGCAGCGCGTCGAACGACTGGAGACCGAGAACGCGAAACAGCAGGCGCTCGTGGAGGCGCTGGCGCGCGAGCAGGGTATCGACGTCGACGAGGTGCTGGCAGACGTCGACGGCGACGCGACCGACGCCGCGGACGCCGGAGCGGAGTCCGGCAGTTCGACCGACTCGACCGCACCGCCGACGGACTCGTCCGAATAACAACGACTAACAGCCACGCAGCCATCGTTTCACGCGAATGACGACGCATCTGGAACCGCTCGATTCGGTGCTCGACACCGTCGGGCAGACGCCGCTCGTTCGCGTCCACGCCGGTCCCGACGACGTGCCGGTGTACGCGAAGCTGGAGTCGTTCAACCCCGGCGCGAGCGTCAAGGACCGCATCGGGAAGTACATGGTCGAGCGGATGCTCGAACGGGGCGACCTCGAACCCGGCGGCACCGTCGTCGAGCCGACCGCCGGCAACACCGGCATCGGATTCGCCGTCGCCGCCGGCCAGCTCGACGTGAACGCCGTCTTCGTCGTCCCGGAGCGGTTCAGCCTCGAAAAGCAACAGCTCATGCGGGCGCTCGGTTCGGAGGTCATCAACACGCCCACCGAGGACGGGATGGGCGGCGCCATCGACCGCGCCCACCAGCTCGCCGAGGAGACGGAGGGAGCGGTCGTCCCCCAGCAGTTCGCCAACCCGCTCAACGTCGAAGCCCACTACGAGACCACCGCCCCCGAGATGTTCGAGGCGCTGGACGGCGAGGTCGGCGCGGTCGTCGCCGGCTGTGGCACCGCGGGCACGCTCATGGGCATCGCGAAGTACGCTCGCGAGCAGAACCCCGACACGTACGTCGCCGCGGTCGAACCCGAGGGGTCGCTGTACGCCGAGACGAAGGGCGCGGACGTCGAGGAGGCCGAGTACAAGATAGAGGGCATCGGCACGCACGACCCCTCGACGAACGAGCTGTTCGACCCCGACCTCGTCGACGACGTCGTCCGTGTCGCCGACCGGGCCGCCCAGGACGAACTGAAGCGACTCGCCCGCGAGGAGGGCCAGCTCGTCGCCTCCAGCGCGGGTGCGGCCAGCGTCGCGGCGCGGGCCGTCGCGGAGGCCATCCGCGACGGGGAGGTCGACGCCCCCCACGACACCGTCGTCACGGTGTTCCCGGACTCCAGCGAGCGGTACCTCTCGAAGGGCATCTATCGCTCCTTCGAGGACTGGGAAGGCTGAGCCGTCCGGAGTTCCGCCGCGCGAGCGGGTCCGCGACGCGGTCGGGAGGTTTTTTGCCCCTGCCCCCGTCCGGTACCAGCATGGACGAGGGCGAGGAGGACGGTCGCCGGACGCCGTCTGGCAGCGTCGGGACGAACCCCATCGCGTCCGACGGCGGAACGGAGGGCATGAAGGCCCACGTCGAGGAGTACATGACCCGCGAGGTGGCGACCGTCTCCCCCGACGCGACCGTCGAGGAGGTCGCGCGACGCATCGCCGAGAGCGACGGACACAACGGCTTCCCGGTGTGCGACGGCCGGCGGGTCGAGGGGTTCGTGAGCGCCCGCGACCTGCTGCTGGCCGACGACCAGGAGCCGATCTTCAAGGTGATGAGCCAGGAACTCATCGTCGCCCACCCCGAGATGGACGTGGACGACGCGGCGCGCGTCATCCTGCGGTCGGGCATCCAGAAGCTCCCGGTCGTCGACGACGCGGGCAACCTGGTGGGCATCATCAGCAACACGGACGTCATCCGCAGCCAGATAGAGCGCGTCACGCCCGGCAAGGTCAGCAAGCTGATGCGCACCCTGGAGTCCATCCACGGGACGGAGGTCTCCCAGGAGCGCCGGAAGGTGCCGCTCGCGGAACTCACGCCGACCCAGGGGAAGGTGTACGCCGACGAACTGGAGGGCCGCGTCTATGAGATGGAACGCGGCCTCGCCGAACCGCTGGTCGTCATCGAGAACGGCGACAACCTGCTCCTCGCCGACGGCCACCACCGCGCGAAGGCGGCCGACCGCCTGGACATCGAGCGGATGGACGCCTACGTCATCGTCACCGACGACCACGTCGAACTCGGGATGGCCGAGACCGCCCGCAAGGAGGGACTGGAGACCATCGACGACATCGACGTGGTCGACTACGCGCGCCACCCGCTCGTCGAGACGACGAAGCGACTCCAGTAGCGACGGCCGCTCCGTTCTCGCGACGGCCGGTCTCCGTCAAGTGGAACCGGAGACGGCGTTCCGCAGAAGCGTCGCCTCGACGCCGTCCCGGATGCAGGTCGGTGCGGTGTCGCGCTGACGCCGACGTACGGGTGAGAGAACCGGTCAGCCGAACAGCTTCTTCGCCCAGTCGCTCGTCGAGAGTCCCGAGAACTTCTCGTACAGCAGGTCCCGGTACTTCGCCGGGACGAACCGGGCGTACTCGGCGACCTGCGCGGCCGTCCCGACCGGGTAGCGCGGGTCCGGGTCCTGGACGTTGGCGGCGTCGAGGATGGTGTCCGCGACCTCCTTCGGGTGGACCGCGCCGGGCATCCCCCCGTCGATGGCCCGGCGGTCCTCGTACATCTCGTAGAACCGCTCGTACGCGCCGGAGCGTTCGACGCCCTTTATCTCGTCGTTCGCCCGGTCGTAGAGCTCGGTGTCGACCGGACCGGGTTCGACCAGCACGGCGTCGACGCCGTACTCCGCGACCTCCGAACGCAGCGAGTCGGTGATGCCCTCCATCGCGAACTTCGACCCGCTGTAGATGCCCATGCCGGGCACGGCGAGGCGCCCGACGGCGCTGGAGACGTTGACGACGGTGCCTTTGCCCCGCTCGCGCATGTGGGGCAGGGCCTCTCGAATCAGTCGGAGGGGGCCGTAGACGTTCACGTCGAACTGCGCGTGGACCTGCTCGCCGGGCACGTCCTCGACGGGACCGGGCTGGGCGTACCCGGCGTTGTTGACGAGACAGTCGAGGTGGCCGTGCTCGTCGACGACGTTCGAGACGACGCGCTCGACGTCGTCGTCCTCGGTCACGTCCAGCGTGGCGATGTTGCACCCTTTCTCGCCCAGCGTCTCCACGTCGGCGGGGTTGCGCGCCGTCGCGTACACCTCCCAACCGTCCGCGAGGAACGACAACGCGGTCTCTCTCCCGATTCCCGACGAACAGCCCGTAATCAGCACCGTTTCGACCATGGGATTGCTTTCGGAGCCGCCCGGCTAAGTACCAACGGTTTTCGACGCTTACCCGTCCGACCGAACGCTCGCTTTCACCTCGTCGGCGTAGGCGTCGGCGCGCCGCGTGGGCTCGGGTAGCTTGTAGCCCGCCGACAGCTGCCAGGCGAGGTCGGCCGCCGTCTCCGCGCCGACGCGGTGGCCGGGACTCACGTAGAGGGGGTTGACGTGGCGCTTCTCGGGGTCGTCGTACTGGCGGGACTGGAGCGCGTAGCCGATGACGGTGCCGTCCGGCGCGGTCACGTTCCCGTCGGCGACGACCGGCGCGCGCTCGCCCGCCGCCATGTGCCCCGCCGGTTCGTCGCGCAGGCGGCCACAGAGCAGGTTCTTCGCGACGCCGACCGTCGGCAGGTCGAGCATCACGCCGACGTGCGTGGCGATGCCGGCCTCGCGGAAGTGGATGCGACCGCTGCCGTCGACGAGCGCGAGGTCCGGGTCGACCGACAGCTCCTCGAACGCTCGCAGGATGGCGGTCCCCTCGCGGAACGAGAGCAGGCCGGGGATGTACGGTATCTCGGTGCCGGCGACGGCGTGAACGCGCTCTACCACCTCGCCGTCCCGGAGCGCGACGATGGCGCTGACCGCCCGGTCGTCGACGAACGCCTGGTCGACGCCCGCGACGACCGGGGCCGCCTCGCTCGCGCTCCCGTCGCCCGACGCTTCGCCCAGTTCGGTCTGGGCGTCGTCGGCCGACGTCGCCCGGACCGTCCCGGGGTCGAACGGCAGGTCGTCCGCGAAGACGGCGAGGTCGGCGAGGTCGCGCTGGAGGGTCTCCATCTCCTCGCGCGACAGCGACGCGTCCGGCGCGAACTCGGGGTGGACGACCTCCATCAGAAGCGACCCCGTCCGGGACCGCCCATCCGGCCGCCACCGCCGCCGCCGAGCTGGAGCTCCTTGGGCGCGCTCTCGCCGTCCTTCCGCAGCTTCGCGCCGTACAGCAGGCCGAGTCCCAGGCCGGTGAGGTGGGCCAGCTGGGCGACGCCGCCGGCGCCGACGCCGCCGGCGACGCTGACGAACGCCGAGTAGACGGCGAACGCGAGCGTCGCGACCCACAGCGGCATCGGGATGATGAAGTAGAGGTAGATGCGCAGGTTGGGGTTCAGCACCGTCAGCACGCCCATGATGGCGGCGATGGCACCGCTCGCGCCGAGCACCGGGACGAACGTGCCCGGTTCGGTCAGTATGGTCGCGCCGACCTGCGCGAGCCCGGCGATGGCGCCGGAGAGGACGAACAGCGCGGCGAACTTCTTGCTCCCGATGCGCCGTTCGACCACCGGACCGAAGAAGTACAGCACGATGCTGTTCAGGAAGATGTGGGCCGGTCCGCCGTGGGAGAACACGGAGGTGACCCACGTCCAGACGTAAAGGGGATTGGCGGTGTTCAGCGTGAAGACGTTGAACCACGCCAACGAGTTCTGCGGGTAGCCGATGGCGGGAAAGATGAGGAACTGGAACGCGAACGTAATCCACATCAGCGCGAGGAAGACGTACGTCATGTTCCCGCGGAAGTAGCCGAGCGGGCCGCCGGGACCGGTGTCGATGCTGAAGCTCCGGCCCTCGTTCTCGACGCTGTCGTCGAAGCCGCTGTCGAAGACGCCGTCCGGGTCGTTCCACTCGTTCAGTCCCGGACACGAGTGGCTCTCCGGCAGGCGGTGTTCCGCGCAGTAGGTGCCGTTGCAGCGCCGGCACTGGTACGGCATGTTCTCTTCTTTGCCACACACGTCACAGTTCGCCATTGGTGCGCTCTTTGGCCCGACACCTGAAAGGGGTTTGGGTGATTCGCCGCACGACGCGGCGTAGACGCCGACGAGAGCGTTTCCACCGGTCCGTGGTACTCGCGGGCGGGCGTCGGGGCATCCGTCGCGGAACCGGCACGCGACGCGCGCGGACGGTGGCGTCGGCCGCGAGCGCGGACCCGTCGCCTGACACCGGACGACCCGAAACGAGCCGTTACCGGCGGGGAGTACGCCTTTACCCCCGGCGCACCTACGCCCGACCCATGCGAGTCGCCGTACTCGGCGCTGGCTACGCCGGCCTGACGCTCGCCCGAAAGCTACAGCGAGGCCTCCCCGACGACGCGGACCTCGTCGTCGTCGAGCGGACCGGCGAACATCTCGTCCAGCACGAACTCCACCGGCTCGTCCGCCGGCCGTCCCTCGACGACGAGGTCCGAATCCCGCTGGCGAACGTGCTGGACTGCGAGGTTCGAGAGACCAGCGTCGAATCCGTGGTCCCCGAGGAGAACCGCGTCGAACTGGCGGACGGTGACCTGACGTACGACTACGCGGCCGTCTGTCTCGGCGCGGAGACGGCGTTCTACGACCTGCCGGGCGTCGAGGAGCGCGCGACGCCGCTGAAGCGGGTCGAGGACGCCCGCGAGATACGGTCGGACTTCCGGACGCTGCTCGACGGACGAGGCGACGGGAGTGCGGCGACCGGCGGTCGGGTCGTCGTCGGCGGTGCGGGCCTGTCGGGGGTCCAGGTGGCTGGCGAACTCGCGGCGATGGCCCGCGAGGAGGGGGGCGACCCCGACGCCGGTCGTCCCGAGGTCGTCCTGCTCGAACGGATGGACAGGGTCGCCCCGTCGTTCCCCCGGAACTTCCAGGACGCGGTGCGCGACCAGCTGGAGAAGCGAGGCGTCGAGGTACGGACGGGGACGGCGGTCGAGCGCGCGACGGACGAGGCGGTCGAACTCGCGGACGGAACGGAACTCGGCTACGACCAGTTCGTCTGGACGGGCGGTATCCGCGGGCCGGCGGCGTTGGGCGGCGACCGCCCGGAGGTGAGGGGGAACCTCCGGCTCGACGGCGACACCTTCGTCGTCGGCGACGCGGCGCGCGTGGTCGACGCCGAGGGCGAGGCGGTGCCGGCGAGCGCGCAGGCGGCGGTCCGGGAGGCCCGCGTCGCGGCCACGAACCTGCTCCGACTCGTCGAGCACGACCGCGACGGGTCGGGCGTGTTCGAACCGCGACTCGACCCGTTCACCTTCGACTCGCCGGGGTGGCTCGTCTCGGTGGGCGACGGCGCGGTCGCGCAGGTCGGCCCCACCGTCCTCACGGGCCGGGCGGCGAAGGCACTGAAGACGACGGTCGGAGCGGGGTACCTCTCCTCGGTCGGCGCGGTGCGGAACGCGGTCGACCTGGTGGGAGAGGAGGTCGGGTGGGAGGATTAGACCGCGGGGATGCCCAGCGCGTCGAAGGTGACGACGCCGAGCACCGCGAGGACGTACAGCACGGCGACGACGGCTATCCACGCGATGAACCCGATGGCGATGGCGTTGCCCCAGCCGCCGGGGTAGCGGACGTTGATGACCCATATCCACGCGACGAGCGCGAGCAGACCGCCGATCAGCGGTATCCAGCCGACCAGTACCGCGACGATCCACCAGACGAGCGAGCCGACGATGGCGGTGATGACCGCGTATCCGTAGTCGTCGGTGTCCGTGACGACCCGCGCGCCGACGTAGATGCCGAGCGCACCGATGAGCAGGCTCACGATGAACCCGACGACAGAACCGATGATGGATGCCATACGTAGTCGTCTACGTCAGAGATGTTTTTATAAGAACTGGTTGCAAACGCGTCGAACCGTCCGACACAGACCGGGGAACCCGATTCCCGTCGTCACGGAGGGAACAAGTTTAATATATCTAACTTTGCACCATCTTTAAGTTACTGGCATATCCTTGGCTGTCCATGGCACGCGAGACTGCATTTGACAGAATGTTTATGGGGGCGGTCGGAATCGGCGCAGCGGCCGCCGTCGGGGCTCGTGCGCTCGAATACTACCGGGAACGCAGACGGCAGAACGGGGCACGTGTCATCTGCACAGACTGTGGAGAGTCGATGCCCGTCGACGACGTTCTCGACCCGGTCGTGACCTGTTCCTGCGTCGCGGGCGTGCGCACCGAGTAACGAGCGCCGAACGGGAGGGGAGCCCCGACCGGGGTACCACGCCGGGGAGCGTCTACTCCCCGAGTCCGCGTCCGCCGACGAACCGCCGGACCGCGAGATATCCCGCGACGGCGGAGAGCACGTAGACGGCGACCATGGCGTGGGTGAGCTGCGTCGGCGTGCCGATGGCCAGTTTCGCCACGGTGTTCGCGGGCGACTCGGGGAGCAGGTAGGTGGCGCTGAAGACGACCAGCAGCCCCAGCGAGAACAGCAACTGGGCTCGCTTGCGGTCGCGGAACCCGAGCGCGAGCGTCGCGGCGAGCGCGACGACCGCGAGCGCGAACGCCGTCACGAGCAGCAGTATCTCGACGGGGTTCGCCACGCTCGTTCCGTTGAACGACAGCAGCGCCAGCCACGCGCCGGCCTGGAGTGGAGCGAGGACGCCCATCGCGAGCAGCTTTCCGTCGACGATGTCGATGCCCGAGAGCGGCGTCACCCTGAGCAGTTCCAGCGTCCCGCGGTCGTACTCCTCGGTTATCGCGTCGACGGCGACGCTCCCGCTGATGAACACCGGCAGGAACGTGAGCAGGGGGACGAGCACGGTGTACGTGAACCCGAAGTAGGGGTTCGAACGCGTCTCCGGCGGCAGTTCCACGGGCTGGCGTTCGAGCCGCGAGGCGAGTCGCCCGCGCTCCTGGCTCTCGAAGGCGTCCAGCAGCTCGCGGAGCTGGGTGACGACGAGCGTCGTCCGGACGTTGCCGTCGGGCGCGACCGCCGTCACCTGCGCGCGGTCGTCCGGCCCGCGCTCGACCCGGACCACCGCGTGCACCTGCCCCCGCCGGAAGTCGTCCATCGCGGCCTCGAAGCTCGGGTACCGGACCGCCTCCCAGCCGTCCTCGTTCTCGACGACCGGCGCGAGGTCGTCGCCGGCCTCGCCGGTCACGGCGAACTCGACCGTGAACTGGTTGCCCGCCGCGCCGGGGTCGTACAGCGAGACCAGTCCGACCGCGAGAAACGACGAGAACGCCGCGACGAACAGCTGGATGAGGACGGCGAGCACGATGGTCTTCTCGCTGCGGAGCGACGCGAGTTCGCGCCGCGCGACGACGAGGCGCTTATCCAAGGCTGCTCACCACCGTTACGTTGTACGCGGCGTGAACCAGCGTCGCGGTGACGAGCGTTCCGAGGTACCACTCGCGGCCCTCCCGCGCGCCGTAGGCCGTCACGGTCGCCGTGGCGGCGTGGAGCGCGAGCGGCGCGAACAGGAGGCCGACGAGCACGAGCGGCGACGCCTCGACGCCGAGCCCGGTCGCGGTGCCGAACGCCGCCTTCCCGAGTTCGAGGTTCGGCAGGCCGACGAGTTGCGCCACGGCGGTCGCCTTCTCGCCGAGGAAGAACCCGAGCCCCGAGAGCGCGCCCAGGACGCCGACCGTCGACGGCGAGCTATCGAACCGCCCGTGGGCGTACCCCGCGTAGACGTGGACGCTCTTCGCGACCTCCTCGATGGCGGCGATGGCGACCAGCAGGACGGGCACGGAGACGTCGACTGGGAGCGCGAACAGCAGCGCGATGGCGAGCAGTTCGCCGACGAAGACGAACGGGATGGAGAGCGCGCTCAGCTTCGCGACGCTGCGCCGGCCCGATATCTGGCCGTCGAGCGCGTCGAGGAACTTCAGCGGCACGGAGCGCTGGGTGAACATGTCCTCCTCGCGGTAGACGCCCAGACCGAGCGCGAACAGGACGCCCGCCGAGAGGACGAGCGGGAGCGTCGAGAACGCGTAGTCGGCCAGCGGGACGGCGTCGCCCCGGAGCGCCCGGACGACCAGCGTCAGCGGCGAGATGGCCGCGACGGGATGTACGTCGGTGAAGATGGCGGGGACGAACGCGTACGCTGTCAGGAAGACGGACAGCGACACGGTCACGAACGTCAGTTCCTTGAACGACCGGGCGAACATCCCGCCGACGAACGCGCAGGCGAGAAAGAGCAGGGCGATGGGAGCGACCGCCGCGACGGCCGTGGTCGCCGTCGCCGCGACGGACGCCACTCCCGACCCGCCCGCGCCGGTCAGCCCGACGATGCCGACCGCGGTCGCGGACGCGATTGCGACCATGCCCGCGAAGTACGGCAGCGTCTTCCCGGCGACGACGTCGACGCGGGAGACGGGCGAGACGAGCAGGAGTTCGCCCCGCCGGTTGATGCGCTCGTCGAGGACGGAACTGGCGTACGCCTGGATGACGAAGTTCATCGGCAGGACGAACGCGAACGCCAGCACCAGCGACTCGAAGGGGAACCGCGGCGCGATGTCCGAGGGCGTCCCCCGGCGCTGGTCGCTCCCGAACAGCGACGACCCGCCGCCGACGGCCGGCGGTTCGACCGCGCCGCCCGTCTCCCCGCCGGAACCGCTTCCGGCGTCCCCTCCGGACGCGTCGCCGGCGCTGCCGCCGGTACCGCCGCCGAGGCGCTTCTCGCCCGCCGCCGTCGTCCGGGTGGTGAACCGGTCGACCGCGCGCTCGCCGTCGCCTGCGCCCGGTCCGGCCCCCGTCCGGTTCTGCTCGGCGTAGAGCAGCGTGACGTTGACCGGGAACGCGGCGGCGCGGTCCGGCTCCTCGGCCATCGCGCGGTCGTTGTACGCCCGGACCGTCGCGCGGAGTTCCGCGAGCGCGGCCCGTCCCTTCGGGTCGTCGTCCCACGCTATCTCCCCGGGCGGGCAGGCCGCGAGTCCCTCGGGGCAGACGAACACCTCCACGCGGTCGGTGCCGTAGTTCGACGCGGTCGGTGCGACGACGACGAACTTCGACTCGGGGTCCTCGACGGCCGGCTCGTAGTACGGGCTGTCCTCCGGGATGGCGACCCGGTAGATGCCGTCGTCGACGGTGTTGCCCCGGCTGGCGACCATCGGGGCGAGCGCCCCTATCAGCAGGACGACGGCGGCGAGGACGGCCAACGTCCGGCGGTCCAGTCGACCGGCGTTCGAGCGGGCCTCCCAGCGCGCGATGCGCAGCGTCTTCCGGAGCTTCACGGCCGCCCCTCCGCGCCCGGCGACTCCGTCGCGATGTCGAGGAAGATGTCCTCGAGGCTCGGCGTCTTCGTCTCGATGTCGGCGACCTCGCCGCCCGCGGCGGTCGCGAGTTCCCGGGTCTCCTCGACGGCGTCCATGCTCTCGACGACGCGGCGGTAGACGCGGTCGGCGTCGGCGGTCGCTCCGGCGGCGGCCCGGACGGTCGCCCTGGCGTCGTCCACCGGGACCGCCCCGGCAACGTCGACCGTCGTGTAGACGTGGTACTCCGTCCGACCGTACTCCTCGCGGATGGCCTCGACGCTCCCCCGGGCGACGATGCGACCGTCGTTCATCACGGCGACGCGGTCGCAGACGCTCTCGACGTGGAAGAGGTTGTGCGCGCTGAAGACGACGGTCTTGCCGGACTCGGCCAGGTCGCGCGTGAACTCGACGATGTAGTTCGTCGTCAGCGGGTCCAGGCCGCTCGCGGGTTCGTCGTAGACGAGCACGTCCGGGTCGTTGACCAGCGAGCGGGCGATGGCGACCTTCCGTTTCATCCCCTTCGACACGTCGCCGAGGGGCCGGTCGCGGTGGTCGAGGTCGAGTTCGTCGAGCGTGTCGTGGATGCGTCGCTCGGCAGTCTCGTCCGGAACGTCGTAGAGGTCCGCGAAGAAGTGGAGGTAGGACGTGGCGGTCATGTCCTCGTACAGCGGGGACTCCTCGGGGAGGAAGCCGAGGTGCTCGCGCATCTCGGCGTCCCGGGCGTCGTAACCGGCGACGCGGGCCGACCCGCTCGTCGGCTCGACGAGGCCCGCGAGCATCTTCAGGGTCGTCGTCTTCCCCGCGCCGTTCGGGCCGACGATGCCGAACACCTCGCCCTCCGGGACGGCGAAGTCGCTCCCCTCGACGGCGACGAAGCCGCCGTATTCTTTTCGCAGGTTTTCTACTTCGATCATCGAGATATCCGTCACTCGACACCGGGGGGACTTCAGAGTATGGGACGACTCCGACACCCTCCGTCGGTTTCCGCCCGGGCGACGCGGGCGGCGGATAGCTACTTGGACGGTGCGGACGTACAGTGGTACCATGCAACGGCCAGACGTGAAGTCCGCGCTCGCCAGGTCGCTCGGTGCCGCGGCGTTGCTCGGGTCGGCGTGGGTCGGCTGGGGTCTCTACGTCAGGACGACCACCGAAACGGTGTCCTACGACACGGTCGTCACGCTGGACGGCGTCGAGGTGCGGCGCTATCCGGAGACGGTCGTCGCGACGACGACGGCCGGCAGTCCGAACGAGGCGTTCGGTCGCCTGTTCCGGTACATCGAGGGCGAGAATCGCGCGGACGAGGAGATAGCGATGACCGCGCCGGTCGCCACGCGCCCCGACGCGGTCCTCACCAGGCCGGAGTCGGTTCCCGTGACCGCGCCGGTCGCCACCGAGAGCGCCGACGGCGAGACGGAGATGGCCTTCTTCCTCCCGACGGAGTACGCGGTCGAGTCGGCGCCCGCGCCGACCGACCCGGAGGTACGGGTCGAACGGCTCCCCGAGCGGACGCTGGCGGTGCTGCCGTTCTCGTGGTACGCCACCGACGAGCGCGTCGACCGCCTCGAACGCCGCCTGCTCGGTGCCCTCGACGACCACGGCGTGCCCGCCGTCGGCGACACGTTCCTCATGCGCTACGACCCGCCGCTGACGCCGCCGTTCATGCGCCGCAACGAGGTCGCCGTCGAGGTGGCGCCGACGTAGGTCGACCGCCCGTCGCACGCTGACCTTTAAATCCGGAGGCGCGACCAGGGCCGGCCATGTGGAACCCCCTCTCGCAGCTCCGCGGAGACGACGCCGACGCCTGCGCCTGCTCGCCGACGTTCGCGGACGGCGCGCTGGTCGTGGACGGGGACGACTGCCCCGGCGACGGCGATCTCGCCGACTCGCCCGCCTGCCGCGCGACGGTCGTCGACGCGCTGGCCGACCGCGAGGCCGACCGCGTCGTCACCCGCTCGGACGGCGTCGAACGGGCGTACGAGGGCGACGCGGCCGCGCTGCTCGTCGCCGCCGGACGGTTCGCCGAGCGCGCCGCGTTCCGCGACGCCGACCTCGCCGCGCGAGCGCGACGCGACCCGCTCCGGGCGGCCGTCGACGCCACGGGACGCGCCGGTCCGGTGGCCGACGCGGCGGCCGAAACGGGGCTCGCCGAGGGCGCGCGCCGCATCGCGGACTACGACGAACTCCGGCCGTTCGTCGGCCCGACCGTCGCGCGCTCTCGGGTCGCCGCCCGCCCCCCGGACGACGCGAGACTCGACGACCGGCGGACGCTCTCGACCGGCGCGACCGTTCGCGTCTACGCCCGGCCGGAAGACGGACTCCGGACCTACCACCTCGAACCGGTCGAACACGGCCTCGACCGCGCGACGTGGGCGACGCTCTCCCGTGCGCGCGACCTGCTCGCCGACGGTGGGGTCGCGGGCGGGCGCTCGGCACCGGGGCGGGCGGTCCGTCGCGTCGCTGCCGACGACGCCCCCGTCGCCGACCTCGCGGCAGCCCTCCGCAAGCACACCCGGGGGTTCGGCGTCCTCGAAGACTGCTTCGCCGACCCCCTCGTCTCGGACGTGTTCGCCACCGCGCCGGTAACCGAGACGCGACTGCGCGCGACGGTCGACGGCGAGCGGATGCGGACGAACGTCAGGCTCACCCGCGACGGCGCGGACGCCCTCGCCTCCCGCTTCCGGCGGACGAGCGGTCGGTCGTTCTCCCGCGCCAGTCCGACCCTGGACGCGACGGCCGACGTCGGCGGGACCCCGGTCCGGGTCGCGGGCGTCACCGACCCCGTGAGCGACGGCGTCGCGTTCGCGTTCCGCGCCGGCGGCGACGACGCCCTGCGACTCCCGGCGCTGGTGGACAACGGCACGCTACCGGCGGACGCCGCGGCGCTCCTCTCGGTGGCCGTCGAGCGGGCCGCGGCCGGCCTGATCGCCGGCGCTCGCGGCGCCGGAAAGACGACGATGCTCGGCGCGCTCCTGTGGGAACTCCCCGAACCGACGCGGGCCGTCGTCCTCGAGGACACGCCCGAGCTGCCCGTCGCCGCGCTCCGGTCGGCCGGCCGGGACGTGCAGGCGCTCCGGACGAGCCTCGACGGCCCGGGCCTCTCGCCTGCGGCGGCGCTCCGCACCGCGCTCAGGCTGGGCGAGGGGGCGCTCGTCGTCGGCGAGGTGCGCGGCGAGGAGGCGGGCGTCCTCTACGAGGCGATGCGCGTCGGCGCGAACGGGAGCGCCGTCCTCGGCACCATCCACGGCGACGGCGGCGAGGCGGTCCGCGAACGCGTCGTCGCCGACCTGGGCGTCTCCCCGTCGTCGTTCGCGACGACCGACCTCCTCGTCACGCTGGAGTCACGCGAGACAGACGAGGGTCGCGCCCGGCGCGTCAAGTCCGTCGAAGAGGTCGTCGGCACCGACCCGCCGCGCTTCGAGTCGCTGTTCGAACTCCGGGACGGGCGTCTCGGGGCGACCGGTCGCGTCGACCGGGGGAACAGCGTCCTCGTCGAGTCGCTCGCCCGCCCCGCGGAGTCGTACGCCGACGTACTCGCGCTGCTGGACGACCGCGAAACGGCCGTCGCGTCGGCCGCCGCGGGCGCGCCGAGCGTCACCGTCGAGCGGCGAGAGGGGTCGTGATGCTCGCGGAACTGGCGGCGCTCGGTCGGCGCTTGCCCGTCGACGCGCCCGCCGACCCCGACATCGAGCGCGCGCTCTCGTTCGTCGGCGCCGACGCCGACGCCGAAACCGCCGTCCGGGCGGGCTACGGCGCGGCGACGGTCCTCGCCGTTCTGGCCGCGCCCGTCGTCGCGCTGGCCCCGACGCCCGTCCGAGTTCCGCTCGCCGCGCTCGCCCTCGCTGGAGTGCTCTCCCCGCCCGCGATCGCCCGGCGGACGTCGCTCGCGCTCGCCGCGGCACGGCGGACGCGGGCGCTCGGCGCGGCTCCGGACCTCGTCGCCCGGGCCGTGCTCCGGATGCGAGTCGAACCGACGGCCGAGCGCGCCGCCACGTTCGCCGCCGAGACGGGCGACGGCCCGCTTGCGGCGAGTCTCGGCGAGCACGTCCGGCGCGCGGCCGGCACGCCGGGAGCGGGGTTCACCTCGTTCGCGACGGAGTGGGCCGACTGGAACCCGTCGCTCCGCCGGGCGGTCCTGCTGGTCGCGGCCGCGGCGGACGCCCCCGCCGGCGAGCGCGAACGGACCCTGGACCGCGCGCTGGCGGCCGTCCTCTCGGGCACCCGCGACCGGATGGCCGAGTTCGTCGCCGCGATTCGGGGACCGACGACGGCCATCTACGCCTTCGGCGTCCTCCTCCCGCTGGCGCTCGTCGCGGTGCTGCCCGCGGGCCGCGCCGCCGGTCTCCCCGTCTCTCCCGCCGCGCTGGTCGTCGTCTACGACCTGCTGCTACCGGCGGGCCTGCTCGGCGCGAGCGCGTGGCTGCTCGCGCGCCGGCCCGTCGCCTTCCCGCCGCCCGCGGTCACTCGCGCGCACCCCGACGTGCCCGACGGACGCTGGCGCGTCGCCGCGGGCGCGCTCGCGGTCGGCGCGACCGCGTTTCTCGCCGCGCCCGCCCTGCTCCCGGCGTGGACGCGCTGGGTGGCCGCCGCCGGTAGCCTGGCCGGGACCGCACTGGTCGGGTGGACCCGGCCCGTCGTCGCGGCCCGGGAGCGCGTCCGGGCGGTCGAGACCCACCTCGCTGACGCGCTCTACCTCGTCGGTCGCCGGGTGAAGGAGGGCACGGCCGTCGAGGACGCCGTCGCCGCCGCGGCCGAGGAGGTGGCCGGCGAGACGGGCGACGTGCTCGCCGCCGCCGCGCGCAACCAGCGACTGCTCCGGGCGGGCGTCCGCGAGGCGTTCCTCGGCGAGCACGGCGCGCTCGCGGACGTTCCCAGTCCGCGCGCCAGGAGCGCCGCCGCCCTGCTCGCGCTGGCCGCCAGGGAGGGGCGGCCCGCCGGATCCGCGATCGTCTCGATGGCCGACCACCTGGACGACCTCCGCGAGGTCGAGCGCGAGGCGCGCCGCGAACTCGCGCAGGTGACGGGCACGCTGAGGAGCACCGCCGCCGCGTTCGGTCCGCTGGTCGCCGGTGCGACCGTCGCGCTCGCCCGGGGGATGGCGGGCACCGGCGAGTTCGGCGGCACCGTTCCGACGGCCGCCCTCGGCCTCGCGGTCGGAGCCTACGTCCTGTTGCTCGCCACCGTCGTGACGGCGCTCGCGACCGGCCTCGAACGCGGGGTCGACCGGACCCTCGTCGGCTACCGCGTCGGTCTCTCGCTCCTGTCGGCGACCGCGGTCTACCTCGCGGCGTTCGCCGGGGCGAGCGCGCTCACGTAGATCCAAGTACGGAGACGGGACCAGACGGGGCCATGCTCGACGCACCAGTCGACGCGTGGTACGTCTGGATCGGCGTCGCCGCCGCGAGCGCCGCGGCGTTCGGCGTCGCAGCCTCGTTCCCGACCGCACCGCCGCCCGACGCCGCCGGGGCGGCCAACACCGTCGATTCGGTCGCGGACTGCGAGTACGCCGCGACCGCCGAACACCCGCTCTCGGCCGAGGAGATACGGATCGGCGCGCACCGCCTCGGACTCCGCGGCGACGGGGGGACCGCCCACGCGACGTTCGCGTACGGCCCCGTCGCGCCCGTCGCAGCGGGGACCGGCCTCGACGCCGTCGCCCACGGCGCGTCGCCCGAGACGGCGTTCGACTCGCCGGCCGTCTTCCGGACCGCGGTCCGGGACGCTCGCGACCGCCGACCGGAGTGGCGTCCCGCCGCCGACCGACTGCTCGTCCGCTGTGTCTCCTGGGAGGGGTTCGATGCGACGCTGGTCGCCGGATAGGGGCCAGACAGAGCCGCTCGTCGCGCTCGTCGCCGTCTTCGCCGTCGCCGTCGGTCTCGCGACCTACGCCGGGACGCTGTCGAGTGCGCTCCCGGACGGGGACCGGAATCACGCGAGAGACGTACTTCCCGAGGTCGAGACGGCCGCGACGACGAACGGCGTGGTCGACCCCGCGACTCTCCGGAGCGCGCTCGCCGCGGGACCGGACGGTCGCTCCCTCGCGGTGACCATGTCGACGGCCGGCGAGCGGTGGCACGCCGGTCCCGAGGCCCCGCCGGACGCTGAGACGGCGGCGACCACCGTGAGCGTCCGCGTCGCCCCCGGCGCGGTCCGGCCGGGCCGACTCGAGGTGGCGGTGTGGCGATGAGGGCCGTCAGCACCGCACTCGACGCGACGCTCTGTCTGCTGCTCGTGAGCGCCGCGGCGCTGACGCTCGTCCACGCCGACGCGCCCGACCGTGCCGCACAGGGCCCCGCCGAATCGGTCGCCACGACGCTGACGACCGCGACGGCACAGGTGAACTACACGCTCTCGACCGCGGACGGGCGGCGTTACCGCCGGAGCGCCCACGACACGGTCGCCGGCCTCGCGGCCGCCTGCGCGGCCGGCGACGTCGCAGTGGCGGACGCCGAACGGACTCGCCGGACCGGCGGCTTCGAGCGCGCGCTCGACCGGAAACTCCGACGGTTCGACGCCACCAGCGACCGGACCCGGCGCGTGCAGGTCGTCGCACGCTGGGAGCCGTACCCGGACGCAAGCGTCGCCGGTCGCTGCGTGCTCGGTCCGTCGCCACCGCCGGACGCCGACGTCCACGCCGCGAGCGTCGCCCTCCCGAGCGGGATGGCCCCCGCCGAGAACGCCGGACGTTCCGAAGGCTGGCGGACGTACGGCGGCGTCGGCGACGCCGTCGCGCGAAGCGTCGTGCGGGGTCTCTTCCCGCCGGGCCGACTCGGGGTCGCGCTCGGGGACCGCCGGACCGCACCGCTGGCGCTCGCACGACTCCGTCACTTCGCGGCGCTGTCCGACGCCGACGTCGACGGCGAACTCGCGGCGGGCGACGCCGCCGGCGTTCGCCGCGAACTCGTCGACTCGCTCGCCGCGACCGTCGAATCCGAACTGCGGACCCGTTACGCATCGGCCGACCGTGCGGCCTCGTCCACCGCCGTCGCTCGCGTCGATATCGTCGTCAGGGTGTGGTCGTCGTGAGACTCGCCGACGACACGCGCGCCCGGGTGCCGTTCGCGCTCGTCGGCGTCCTGCTGCTCGTCGGTAGCGCGACCCTCTCGGCGACCATCGTCTCTCGGCCGCCACCGACCGTCGACCGGGACGCGGACGAGGCCGTCGAGCGCGCCGTGGCGAGTTCGCGGACGGCGCTCCGGGACGCGGTCCAGCGCGCCGGCCGAGACGCCGCCGCTCGGCCCGTGGTCGAGCCTGCGAACACCAGCACCGGACGCGTCCTGAACGCGTCCGCCCCGTTCCGGGACTACCTCCGCCTGCGGATCTACGTGGCCGCGCGCCGCGAACTGCGAACCGTGGCGACCCGGGTCGGCGACGCCCGCGCGTCGGTGACGCTGTCGCCGACGCCGAACGCGAGCGCACTCCGGCGGGCCAAGCGGGACGTGACCGTCGAACCGGTCGGCGCGCCGACCGAGAGCGGCCTCCGCGTCCGCGTCGAGAACCTCTCCGTCCGGGTCGAACGAGGCGGACGGGAGGTGGCGCGGGAGTCCCGGACGGTCACGCTCACCGTGGCGACGTCCGCACTCGCCCTCCACCGCCGCGTCGCCCGGTTCGAGCGACGGCTGAGCCGCGGGCCGTTGAAACCCGGCCTCGGACGGCGGCTCACCGCCCGGCTGTATCCCGTCGTCTGGGCGCGCGGCTACGCCCAGCACGGCGGCGCACCCATCGAGAACGTGCTGGCGAACCGCCACGTCGAACTGGTGACGAACGGTGCGCTCCTGGGCGAACAACGGGCGGCGTTCGGTCACAGCGACCCGGCCGGCCGGTCGGCGCTCCGCCGCGCGACCGCCCGCGTCGGCCTGACCGACCTCCTGGCCCCCATCGAGCGTCGCGGCGGCCCCTGGGTCGACTACCTCCTGGAGTGGACGGCCCGCCGCGCTCCGACCGGACTCCCCGGCGTCGGCGGCGGGGCTCGCTCACCGGAGACGACGACTACCGTCGCGGTCAACGGGACGGCGGACCGGGCGCTGTACGACTTCATCGGCGGGCGGTCGGACGACGAACTGGACGCCGCGCTGGCCGACGCCTACGGCGCGAGGGCGCGCCTGGTGGCCTCGGTCCGACTGGTTCGCCGGGAATCGAAGCCAGCTCCGGACCGACCGGGGAAGAACTGGTCGCTCGCGAACGCGACCGAACGAACCCGCGTCTCGGTCACGACTGCGAGCGCGGAGTCGCCGGAGGCACCCGCCGGCTGGCATCTCCTCTGGGACTCGGGACGTCGCGTCGTCCGCCGGCACGCCGTCGTCCGCACCTGGCGGAACGGCGACCGGACGAGACGAACCGTGGCGCGCTGGCAGGAGGTCGTCGACGTCGCGCTCGGCGTGGCCGGCGACCACCGCTCCGGAACGCCGGCCCCGCCGCGTCCCGTCGCGTCGGTCCACGAGCGGGGCGGTCCGTTCGGCGGGCCGAACCTCGCCGACGTCGAGGCGGCGGCCGTCTCGAAACTGGTCGAGAGACGGGGCGGTGCGGACCGACTGGCGCGGCGAGCGACGAGACGCGCCCCCGACACCCGACCGGTGATGGTCCAGGGAGAACGCCCCGACGGACTGCGCGACCGGACGTACCGCGACCTGGCGTCGCTTCGCGACCGGGTCCGGAACGTCTCGGTGTCGATGCCGCGCGGACGACTCGCCGGACGGGCGAACCCGGCGGCGAAACTGGCCAAGCGCCTCCGCGAGCGCCGGAGCGAACTGCTCGGAGCGCCGTCGCGGTACGACCACGCCGCCGAACGGGCGCGGTTCGCCGCCCGGGCAGCGTACCTCGACCGCGTCCTCGCGCGACTCGACGAGCGGGCCGACCGCTCGGAGACGGCTCGCCGTCGACTGGGCGACGTGGTCGACGACGCGACCGGCGTCTCGCTGGGGAGGATTCAGCGTATCCTCCAGGCACGGCGGAGCGTCGACGCGCCGGAGCGTCGGCAGGTGTCGGCCGCCGGCCCCGGGTCCGCGGTCGACCTCGACGTCACCGGCGCACCGCCGTACCTCACCCTCGCCGCGGTCGACCACCGGCGGGTCCCGGCGGTTCCGCCCGGGAAGTCCGTCCACCCGATGGCCGCCCGGAACGTCAACGTGTTCACGGTGCCCTACGGTGACGCCGCCGACGCCGTCGTCGGGGGGATCCCCGGCGGCCGCGGGGAGTCTCGGGTCGACGTGCGGACGGCGGCCCTGACGCTGCGCGCGGCGAACCGGACGCTCGCGTCCGCGTCCAACGCGACGCTCCGGACCCGTCGGAACGAGCTACGGTCGTCGCTCGCGTCGTCGCTCGACGGCGTCGAGCGGAGAGTCCGGTCGCGTCTCCGGCGAACGACGCTCGGCGTCCCGGGACTCGACGCCGAGACGGTCCGGCGGGGAGTCGCTCGCGGGCTGGCGCGCTGGAAGACGACCGACGAGCGAGCGATGGCGGTCGTAAACGGCTCCGCGGCGCGGGCTATAACGACTGCGCTCGCGACCGAACGCGGCGGCTCCTGGTCAGCAGTCGAGCGTGGCCGAGTTCGGCTCGCGACGCGAATCGCACTCTACGACGCACGGCGGAACGTCAGCCGGCCGAAACAGGAGTCGGTGAACGGGACGCTGTCGCAGACCCGGAGCGTGGTGAGAGCCGAACTGAAACGCGTCGCGGGGACCGCCGTAGACGACCTCAGCGAGTACGCCCAGAAGCGCCGGTTCGACGAGGTGATCTCCGACGTGCCGGCCGGCCTCCCAGTCGCCCCCGTTCCGGGCTACTGGTACGCGACGATCAACGTCTGGCAGGTCGAGGTACGGGGCGGCTACGAGCGGTTCGTCGTCCGAGCGCCCAACGGGACGCCCGACGTCCCCGGCGGGACGACCTACGTCCGGGAGGCCGGGACGGTTCGAGTGGACGTGGACGGCGACGGGCAACGAGAGACGGTCGGGCGGACGACGCCGGTGTCGTTCCGGACCTGGACCACCGTCGCCGTCGCCGTCCCGCCGAACCGCCGCGGCGTCGGCGACGTGAACGGCGACGCCGACGAGCGCTCGCCCGGCTGGTCCGCCCGGAGTGACAACCCCTTTCACTCGCGCTCTCCACTGGTCGACCATGCTCTACGACGAGATATCGGAGCCGGGGGAGTTGACGCCCGAGGAACTGCGGGAGCAGTACGAGGCTGAACTCGCCGAAACCGTCGAGACGGTGGGCGTCGACGCCGTCGTCGAACGGACGGGCGTGGACCGAGAGGTCGTCACCGGACTCGCGGACGGCGCCGCTCCCGAGTTGACCGTCGAGGACGCCGCCGCCATCCTGGCGACCGCCGAGGACGCGCCGGCGAAGGACGCCATCGTCGCGGAGGTGCGCGACCACCTGCTGATGGGGATGACGACGGCGGTCCTGGACGTGGATTCGCTCGCCGCGGAACTCGACGAGGACGTCGAGGCGCGGACGGTCCAGCAGATGGTGGAAGGCCGCCGCGAGATGACGCTGGCGGAGTACGCCCGAATCCATCACGCCATCGCCGAGCAGAACGCCGCGTAGGACGACCGGCTTTTTCCGGAGGCGACCCCAAGAACGGCTATGAACGTCGCAATTCTGGGCTGTGGGTACGTCGGTCTCGAACTCGGACGGCAGCTCACTGCCGGCGGCCACCGCGTCGTCGGCGTCCGTCGCTCCGCGGAGGGGATTCGCGCCATCAAGGACGCCGGCTTCGACGCGGTCCGGGCGGACGTGACGGAGTCGGACGACCTCGCCGCCGTTCCCGACGTCGACGCGGTGGTCTACGCGGCCAGCGCGGGCGGGCGCGACGTCGAGGCGGCGCGGGCCGCGTACGTCGACGGTCTCGGCACGGCGGTCGAGACGTTCGCGAATCGGGCGGACCCGCCGGACAGGTTCGTGTACACGTCGAGTACGGGCGTGTACGGCGACCGGGACGGCGCGTGGGTGGACGAGCGGACGCCCCTGGAGCCGACGACCGAGCGCGAGGAGGTGCTGGTCGAGGCGGAGCGCATTGCCCGCGAGGAGACGGGGGCGATGGACGGCACCGTCGCTCGGTTCGCCGGACTCTACGGCCCGGACCGCTACCGGATGGAACGGTATCTCGACGGGCCGGTGTCCGAGGGCTACCTGAACCTCGTCCACCGCGACGACGCCGCGGGGGCGGTCCGGTTCCTGCTGACGGAGGATTACGCGCGTGACGACGTGGTGCTCGTCGTCGACGACGAACCGGTGAACCGACCGACGCTCGCCAGGTGGCTTGCAGACGAGTGCGGCGTCGAACGGTCCGAGGTGCGGTCCGCGGGACGGTCCGAGCGCGCGCGGACGAGCAAGCGCTGCTCGAACGAGAAGCTCCGTGAACTCGGATACGAGTTCGAATACCCGACGTTCCGCGAGGGGTATCGGCCGGCGATCGCGGAGCTCTGTTAGCGTCTGACACCTGTAATCATCGGGAAAAATTCTTGTTTTCTCGTATCGTCCAGGGAATATGGAGTTTCCGGGCGGCGGGTCGGCACCGACTGCACGAAGCCTGGTCCGGGAGGTCGGGGCCTACAGCGCCACGAATCCGGTCCTCGTCGCCGTGGCGGTGCTCGGCGTCGTCGTGGTCGCCGTCTCGCTGTGGCTCGTCGTGCGGTGGATTCGCCGGCCGATGGGCGCCCGACTTCGACGGGCGCTGGCGAAACGCGACGAGATAGTCGTCCTGATGCATCCGAACCCCGACCCGGACGCGATGGCCTGCGCCGTCGGCGTCGCCCACCTCGCCGAAGCGGTCGACACGGACGCGACGCTGCAGTACTCCGGCCAGATACGCCACCAGGAGAACCGAGCGTTCCGGACCGTCCTCGACCTCGACCTCGAATCGGTCGACGACGTCACCGACCTCGCCGCGTCCACCATCGTACTCGTCGACCACAACACGCCCCGGGGTTTCGACGGGGCGGAGCGCATCGAACCGTACGCCGTCATCGACCACCATCCCGGTAACGGCACCGGCGAGGTGTTCACCGACAAGCGAACGAGCTACGGCGCGTGCTCGACCATCGTCGCCGAGTACTTCCGCGACCTCGGCGCGGACCCCATCGGTCCCGACGCCGTTCCGCCGGAGAACGACCTCGCACTCCCCTCGCTGGTCGCGACGGGTCTCATATACGGCATCCAATCGGACACGAAACACCTGACCAACGGTTGTTCGGAGGCGGAGTTCGACGCCAGCGCCTACCTCTACCGCGGCATCGACGAACATCGCCTCGACCGCATCGCCAACCCGCAGGTCAGCGCGGAGGTGCTGGAGGTGAAATCCCGCGCAATCACGGACCGGGAAGTGCGAGGCTCGTTCGCGGTCAGCAACGTCGGCGAACTGTCGAACGCCGACGCCATCCCGCAGGCCGCGGACGAACTCATGCAGCTCGAAGGCATCACGGCGGTCGTCGTCTACGGGCGGCGCGAGGACGCCCTCCACCTCTCGGGGCGTTCGCGCGACGACCGAGTTCACATGGGTCGGGCGCTCCAGGAAGCCGTCGACGGCATTCCGGGCGCGAACGCCGGCGGACACGCCCGGATGGGCGGCGGGCGGGTGCCGGTGGAGTCCGCCATCGTCGCCGGCGGTTCCGAGGTCGGCCTCTGGTCCGAACAGCAGTTCACCGACGACGTGTTCGACGCGCTCAACGGGAACGTCTGAGTCGGCGGCGCTTCGACGCCCGCCACGCGTACGGCGGTGGCTCGCACGACCGACCCGGACGGTTTCGCCGCGACGTCGCCGCCGGACCACGCGTTTATGTCGAACGACCGCCAAGCGTGCGTATGGGTCTCTCGCTCGACGCGACGCAACTCGACCGCTACTCCCGGCACATCATCATGGACGAGGTGGGCACCGACGGTCAGGCCGCGCTGCTGGACGCGTCGGTGCTGGTCGTCGGCGCCGGCGGTCTCGGCTCGCCGGCCATCCAGTACCTCGCCGCCGCGGGCGTCGGGACGCTCGGCGTCGCCGACGACGACGTCGTCGAGCGGAGCAATCTCCAGCGCCAGGTCGTCCACGGCGACGACGACGTCGGCCGGCCGAAGGTCGACAGCGCCGCCGAGTTCGTCGCCGACCTGAACCCCGACGTGACCGTCGAGCGCCACCGGACGCGGGTCGAACCGGGGAACGTCGAGGAACTCGTCGACGGGTACGACTTCGTGGTGGACGCCACGGACAACTTCCGGACGCGCTACCTCGTCAACGACGCCTGCACGCTCGCGGACGTCCCCTTCTCGCACGGAGCCATCTACAAGTTCGAGGGGCAGGTCACCACCGTCACGCCCGGCGGTCCCTGCTACCGCTGTCTGTTCCCCGAAGCGCCCCCGGAGGGGATGGTCGCCGACTGCGCGAGCACGGGCGTCCTCGGCGTCCTCCCCGGGACCGTCGGCTGCGTGCAGGCCACCGAGGCGGTCAAGGCCGTCGTCGGCGTCGGCGACCTCCTCGAAGGGCGGATGCTGTTCTACGACGCGATGGCCATGGGCTTCGAGGAGGTGGAGTACCGGCAGAATCCGGACTGCCCGGTCTGCGGCGAGGACCCAATCGACTCCGTCGCCGACGTGGACTACGCCGACGACTCCTGTGCGGTGAACGCGGACTGACCGTCGGCGCGCCGTCGCGGTACGCGCGAGGCGGTCGGAATCCCCGACGGTCGTCAGCAGCAGAAGATGAACGGGTACATGAGCGCGACGCGGTCGCCGTCGCGCAGTTCGGTGTCCAGTCCGTCAAGGTGCTCGTTGAACCGGCCGTCGACCGTCACGCGGGCGTACGCGCGGGTCTGTTCGCCCTCGGGGTTCTTCCGCCACGTCCCAGGGAGGTCGCTCACCGCGGCCCAGCCGCGGGTCGTCGCGTCCGCCTCCGTCTCGGCGATGACGAGGTCGGCGACGTCGTACTCCGCGAAGAAGGCGTCGAGGAACTCCCCGAGCGTCGAGCCCTCGAAGCCGAACTCCAGGCGGGACTCGCCGATGGCGGTCCTGACGTGACCCGTACAGCGCACCGTCACGGTCGTCGCCGTTTCGTCGCCCCGGTCGTCAGCGGCAGCGACGGTCGTGCCGTCGTTCATGCGACCCGGTACGTGTCGACGGCACCTACCTCGACCGCCGAACACGTTCGGCCGTTCTCAGTCGTCGGGAACCGGAGCCATCGTCTTTTGTACGGCCCCGGAAGTCGAGAACGAGTGATACAGATGCGATCAGATCGACGCACGTACCTGAAGAGCCTCGGTATCGCGGCGACGAGCACGAGCCTGCTGGCCGGCTGTCTCGGGGGCCAGACGGACGGCGACGGCGGTGACGGCGGCGGAACGACCACCGATGGCGGTGAGGGCGCAACGACCACCGACGGCGGCGACCAGTCATCGTCGTCGTTCGGCGGCTGGTTCGACGGCGTGTCCAACTTCGACGGCGTAACCGACGAAACGGGCTCGAAGAAGGTGACGGTGAAGGTCGGGGCCAAAGGTAACAACGGTAACAACGCCTTCTCTCCGGCGGCGGTGAAAGTCTCGAAGGGCACCACGGTCGTCTGGAAGTGGACCGGTAAGGGCAGCATGCACAACGTCGTGGCGAAGAACGGCGACTTCGAGAGCGACATGATGTCCGAGAAGGGCGCGACGTTCGAACGGACCTTCGACGGCGCGGGAACGTACAAGTACTACTGCAACCCCCACAAGGCGATGGGGATGAAAGGCGCAATCGTCGTCGAGTGAGACGACCGACGGGGTGGCGGGCAAGTCGGTCGGTTCACCCGTCGGACCTCGCCCGGGGGCGGCCCGCGCACGGACGGGAGACGAGCGACGCCGAATCAGGGCGAGACGCACCGTCGAAACGGCCGAGGAGCGGCCTCGTTCTCACGGGGTGGGAACGATTCCGGCGTCGTGAGAACGACTCTCTCCTTATATGCGGTCTTCCGTCCAAGATGTACCTGTAAGGTGACCGACGATGGCAACTAACGAATTCGAGACCGGAGCGAACACGTTCGAGAGCAAACTGGGCGGCCTGACGGTCCGCGGCCGGGCACACAGCCTGAGCGCGTGGTTCGTCCTCGCGCTCCGCCTCATGATGGGCTACGCGTTCCTCCACTCGGGGTGGACGAAGATCGCGGCGGCCGAGCCGTTCGACGCGGCGGGCTACCTGACCAACGTCCCGGCGGCCAGCCCCGCGACCGGCCCGTTCCACTGGATGGGCACGACGCCCTGGTTCGTGGACTTCGTGAACGTCGCGGTCCCGTGGGGCGAGTTCCTCATCGGACTGGGCCTGCTCGTGGGCGCGTTCGTCCGCCTCGCGGCGTTCTTCGGCGCGTTCATGATGCTCACGTTCTACCTGGGGAACTGGAGCGTCGAACACGGGTTCATCAACGGCGACTTCGCCTACATGCTCGTGTTCCTCGCCGTCGCGGCGTTCGGCGCTGGCCACATCCTCGGACTGGACAGCGTCATCGAGGAGTACGAGGTCGACGGCGAAACCCTGGTCGAGCGCTACCCGGCGCTGCGGTACGTGCTCGGATGAGCGCGGCCCGCCCCCTCGCCAACTGATTTTCGCGGTGCCGGCGTGCAACGGAGCGTTCTCCTCCCCGCGTGACGAGAAGCCGTCGCTTCGCCGCGTCGTCAGGAGTTCTATTATCGTCGACCGTGTAGGTTCGTACCATGGGCGACCCGCCGGGCAGGGAGACGCGACCAGCGCGGAGCGCCCGCCGTAGCTCCTGGTACGGCCTCGGGAAGACGACGACCGTCGAGAAGGACGGCGTCGGCCGCTTCATCGACGACCTGGTGTACGCGTTCGCCGACGTCTCGCTCGCCGGCCTCCCGGTGCTCTGGCACGTCGCGACGACGGCGACCAACAGGTACGCGGGCGTCAAGACCGCCGCCCTCGTCGCCTGGACGACGATGGTCGTCGGTGCCGCCGCGATTCGCGGCGGCTGGGTCACCCCGCTCGGCACCTCGGTCCCCGGCTGGGTGTCGGTGACTCCGCTCCTGGTCGTCTTCCGCGTCTTCTACTTCGGCGTCGCGCTGGCGGTGGCCGCCTACGGCGGCGGCGCGCTCGCCGTGGAGTTCGCCCTCCCGCTGGAGTCGGTGACGTTCGCGGCGACCGTCGCGGCGCTCGCCGTGGGCGCGTTTCCGCGGTTCGCCGAGGAGTACTACCGGGTCGCGTCGGCGTACGTCGACGCCTGGAAGGCGAGGCCCCGATAGCGACCCCACCGGACCGGGACCGACCGCCGCCGAAACGCCCGGGACGCGGGACCGTCGCTCGACGAATCCGGAGTTTACATGCCCGTCCGACCGCAACGCCCAGGCATGAGAACCGCATCGATACGGAGACCACTTCTCTCCGCGCTCGGCGGGCTGACGGCCCTCTCCGGCGTCGCCGCGGCCCACGGCGGCGGTCACCCCCAACCGTACCCCCAGTGGCTCGCACTGGCCGTGCTGGTCGCGGGGGTCGTCGTCGTCGCCGGCAGCGTCTTCCTCGGTCGACGCGACGTGCCGCGAAGCACCGCGCTCGGCGGCGTCTTCGTCGGTCTCGTCGTCGCCGCCGCGGGCGCGGTCGGCCTCGTCCAGCTGTCGCCGGTCGAGACGCTGCGGGCCGCCCAGATGCCCATCGCTCGCGCGTGGTACGGCCCGCTGACGCTCGCCGTCGGCGTCGGTATCGCGCTCGTCAGCCTCGTCGCCGGTCGGCTGAAGTACCCCGACCGCCCGCGGTTCGCCATGCTCGGCGTGCTGCTGGGGATGTGGGTCGCCTACCCCGTGCTCGGCAGTCGGACGAACCCTGCGGGCTACCTGCTCGTCGTCGCCCTGCCGCTGGCCGTGGGGTACGTCCTCTACCGGGACGCCCGCGAGCCCCTCGCGCGAGTCCTCCGCGACGCCGCGGCTCGCCGGTTCGGCGTCGGCACGGGCGTGCTCGCCGGCCTCTTCTTCATGTTCTCGATGGGGATGATCACCTTCGTCCCCGAACACGGCGTCAACATGCCGACCCACCGGTTCGTGACCGTCGCGCCGGTGGCGAACCCGCTCGTCTACTGGTCGGCGGTCGAGTTCTACTTCCCCTCCGTCCCGACCAGCGGCGTCGTCTCGCTCGGGATGGCGATACAGGTCGGCGTCGTGGCGGTGCTCGTCGGTCTGAACGGGGCCGTCGTCGCTCGGCAGTGGCTCGCCGACGCGAGCGCCGGGACGACCGAGGCGACGACGGGCACTGCCGCCGTCGCCGCGCCGAACGCCTGCTGTTGCTGCGGTCCCATCGTCTCGGAACTCGCGGTCGTCGCGGTCGGCCCGTCCGCCGCCGCGCCGCTGTACTGGCTGTTCGTCGACCTCGCCTCGCCCGTCGGCGCGCTCTTTTTCGTCGGCAGCGTCGCGCTGCTCGCGGGCAACCTCGCCTACTTCGGCATCGAGAGCGCGTAGCGACCCGTCTACGAGGGGCGGCGACCGATTCCGTCGCCCCGGACGCGACTCACCGACCCGGCGAACGGCGGCGACACTCCCAGTCGTTCCTCGCCGCCGTCCACACCGCCCGTCGAACGGCGGGCACCGCGAACAGTCGCGCGGCGAGCACGGGACGACGCAGGAGCCGCGACAGTGCCTTCTGCGCCCGGCGGTCGACGTCCTCGATGTCGACGCCCGCCGCGGCGTCGAGCATCGCCGCGAGCAGGTCGGACCGGCCAGCCGCGACCACCGACGTCGCCAGCGACGAGAGCAGATACTCCGCGCGCATCGAGCGGTGGAGTCGTCGCGGATAGTCGGCGACCCGCCCCGCGGCGACGCAGTCGGCGAGCAGCCGGGCCGAGTGAATCGCCTGCGAGATGCCCTTGCCCGTGAAGCGGTTGGCGATTCCGGCGGCGTCGCCCACGCGGACCGCGTTCAGTTCCGGCAGGTGGAGACGTTCCGGGTCGAGGCTCGGCCCGCGCGGGATGACGTCGACGTTGGTCGCGGCGCGGTCTGGGACCGGCCAGCCGTTGCGCTCGCAGGCCGACCGGAGGGCGGCGAAGTAGTCTTCCGGCGGATGGTGCCACCCGACGCCGACGTTGGCGCGCGTCTCGCTCTTCGGGAACGCCCACGCGTACCCGAGATACCCCTCGAAGACGATGCGAGCGCGGGGGTGGAGGTCGGCGACGTCGCCGGTCGCGTCGGCGTTGAGCGCGACCATCCACCCGGCGTACTCGTCGGTCGCACCGCAGACCTTGCTCGACAGCGACGGCTGACCGGTGGCGTCGACCACCAGGTCGTGTTCGCGGCCGAGTTCCCGGAACTCGGCCTTCGTCACGCCGCGGCCCGTCTCGACCGCGACGCCTCGCGCCGAGAGTCGCTCGGCCCACGCGCGCTCGACGGCGTTCCTGTCGGTGACGAACCCGTCCTCGGCGGGGAAGGTACCGGTGCCGAGGTGGCGGCCGTCGACGCGAACGCTCACCTCGAACGCCGGGACGGGATTGACGAAGCCGTTCTCCGGCGTCTTCGCCAGCGGGACGGCCGACGCGGCCGTCATCGCCTCCCCGCAGTTGACTCGCTTCTCGTCGTAGCGCTGGCGCTCGTACAGGGTCACGTCGCGGCCCCGGGCCGCGAGGTGGTGGGCCGCGGCCAGTCCGCCCATCGCGCCGCCGACGACGGCGACGCTCTCGCTGGACCCCATTCGGAAACGGTACGCGACCTCGACGGAAAGATTAGTCGGCCAACAGGTCGTCGACGAGGCGGGTGAACCGGTCGACCATGCGCTCCGGCAGCGACGGTTCGACCGCGGCGAGCAGGCGCGTCGTCCGCTCGGGATGCGTCGGGACGAGCGTCACCCGGTTGCGGTCGTCCCGTCGCTTCTCGACGAGGTCCTGTTCCTGGAGGTGGCCGACGTGCCACTCCACCGTACTCCGGGCGACGTCGAGTTCCTCGGCGAGGGCCGCGGGCCGCGCGCGTTCGCGCTCCAGCAGCGTGAGAAGGAGGTCCCGGACGGTCTCGCGCCGTAGCAGCGCCAGCGCGCCCCGCTCCCAGTCGTCGTACTCCGGCGGATAGTAGTGGGTCTTGCCGTACAGTTGCTCGCGGACGACCCTGTCGTCGGCGAGCAGGCCCCGGAGGTGGTACTGGACCTGCCCGGGCGCGAGGTCCAGCCCCCTGACGAGCGCGTTGAAGTGGACGCCGGGTTCCGAATCGACGCGACGTCGGATGCGCGTTCCCTGGTCGGTCATAGCTCTCGCTCCACCGTCCGTGCGTAGTACACTGCGCCGACGAGCAGGCCGACCACGGCGACGTCGAGTCCGTGCTCCGCGAGGTGGTGGGTCGACGGCCCGAGGTGGCCGGTCATCGTCAGCGCGCCGACGAACGCCCGGGCCGAGAGCGCCGCGAACGCCAGAGCGACGAGGGCGTACGGCAGCGAGCGCCGGCGTCGCAGCGCCGCCAGCGCGAGCGCGAGCACGAGCACGGACCCGAGCGCCGCCAGCGCGAGCAGCGCCGACAGGGTCGGACCGCTCGCCGGCACCGCGTGCAGGGGCGTCGGCGCGACGGACGGAATCATCTACGTCGGCCTACGCACCGGAACAACGTCAGGGACTCGGTTTCGGTCCCGGCGGTCCGACCGCGGGTTCGAGCGACGGAGTGGCGTCTCAGGCGTTCGACCCCTCGACGAGCCGTCGGAGCTGCTCCGGCGGGATGGCACCGCTCGCGGCGTGCTCGTCGGCGGCGAACGTCGGAACGCCGCGGACGCCGGCTCGACGCGCCGCGTCGAAGCGCTCCCGGAGTTCGGCGTCGAGTCCGTCGTCGTCGACCGCGTCGCGGATCTCGTCGGGGTCGAGGCCGACGTCCTCGGCGAGGTCCGCCAGCACGTCCGGGTCGCCGACGTCGCGGGCGTCCTGCCAGAGCGCGTCGAAGACGGCGTGGTGGAACGCGCGAGCGTCGTCGGCGTCGTGGGTCTGTCGCAGGTGGACGGCGGCCTTGTTCGCGTTCCACGAGTCCACGTCGCGCGAGAGGTCTATCGACATCTCCACGTCGTAGCGCTCCTGCAGGCGTTCGACGTTCTGCCGGGCCTGCTCGTAGTACTCCTCGTCCTTGCCGTCGTCGGCGTCGTGGTCTATCTCCCCGTCGTCGTCGCGCTTGCCGCCCCGGAGGTCGAAGACGCGCCACTCCACGTCCAGCGGGTCGTCGCGTCGCTCCCGGTACCGTTCGAGCGACGCCCTGCCGAGGTAACAGAACGGGCAGACGTAGTCGCTGTAGACGACGAGCGTGTCGGTCGCGGCTTGCTGGCTCATCGTCGGTCGTAGCCGCTACAGGGTGAAAAGTCGCGGGGCAGGGGAAACGCGCGCCGGCTCTGTCCCGTCTCGGGACCGGGCACCGCGGGCGTGCTCCCCGGTCGACGACCGCCTTCGCTCGTTATTTGGGGCGCGGCCACGCAGTAGCGGTATGGACGAACTTCTCGAGGCCGCGCGCGAGGTGCAGGCGAACGCACACGTCCCCTACTCGGACTACCCGGTCGGGGCGGCGCTCCGGACCGCGGACGGCACGGTGTACGTCGGCTGTAACATCGAGAACGCGAACTACAGCAACTCCCTGCACGCCGAGGAGGTCGCCGTCGCGGAGGCGGTCAAGGAGGGCCACCGGGAGTTCGACCGACTGGCCGTCAGTTCCGCGAGCCGGGACGGCGTCACCCCCTGCGGGATGTGCAGGCAGACGCTCGCGGAGTTCTGCGGCGACGACTTCCCCGTCGTCTGCGACGAAGGCGACGGCACGAGCGAGTACGCGCTCGGCGAACTCCTGCCGGACGCCATCACCGAGGACATGCTCGGGTAGGGACGCCGGACGACCCCGCTGGCTCGCGAGGACCTCGTCCGCGCCGTAGACGGAAGAACATATTTCGGCCGGGGGCGATGAGCCGGCATGGACGACAGCGAGGACCCCAACGACGACGTGCAGTACCACCTCGAAGTCGGCGAGGGCGACGTCGCCGACGCCGTGTTGCTCCCCGGCAACCCCGAGCGAGTCGACAAGATAACGCAGTTCTGGGACGAGGCCGAGGAGGTCGCTCGCCACCGCGAGTACCGCACGGTCACCGGCGAGTACGACGGCGCGCCCGTCTCCGTGACCTCGACGGGTATCGGCGGTCCGTCCGCCGCCATCGCCGTCGAGGAACTCGCCCGCGTCGGCGCGGACACCTTCCTCCGCGTCGGCTCCTGCGGCGCGATACAGCCGGAGATGGACGTCGGCGACCTCGTCATCACGACCGGTGGCGTCCGCCAGGAGGGGACCAGCGACGAGTACGTCCGGGAGGACTACCCTGCCATCGCCGACTACGAGGTGGTCGCGGCGCTCGTCGCCGCCGCCGAACGACTGGACTACGACTACCACGCGGGCGTGACGATGAGCGCCGACAGCTTCTACGCCGGTCAGGGGCGGCCCGGGTTCGAAGGGTTCCGCGCCGAGGGCAGCGAGGACCTCGTCGAGCACCTGAAGGAAGCGAACGTGAAGAACATCGAGATGGAGGCGAGCGCCATCATGACCATCGCCAGCGTCTACGGCCTCCGCGCGGGCGCGGTCTGTTCCGTGTACGCCAACCGCGAAACCGGCGAGTTCCGGACGGAGGGCGAACACCGGGCGGCCGAGACGGCGAGTCTCGCCGTGAAGTTGCTCTCGCGCATGGACGACGTCAAGGCCGACGCCGGCGTCGACCGCTGGCATCCCGGTCTCTCGCTGGAGTAGCGGGACGTCCGCTTCGCTCTCCGTCGGGGGCTGTACGGGCGATGCGGACGGTCGGCGGAGACGATTCGCACAGCAGGAGAGGAGACGGCGACGCGGGCCGTTCGTCGGTCGTTACGCGTACGCTTCGCGGGCCTTCTGGAACGCCGGGATGACCACCCAGAACAGGAGCATCCCGAAGATGGTGAGCCAGAAGAAGACCTCCCGCAGGACGATCGCGAGGTTGCCGTACAGGCCGAGCCCCTCCGGAACCTCGCCGATGAGTTGCGTGTCCTCGAACCCCGGCGTCGTGTACCAGCCCGAGATGACCATCCAGGCCAGGCCCGCCGTCGTGGCGATACCGAGCCCCTTGGCGAATTCGTCAGCCATTGTTCGACTGTTCGTTGGAGTCGTCTTTAGGCTTTCCCATTCCCTCGGCCCGGAACCGGGTCGAGAAGGCGTACACCACCGAGCCGGCGACGATGAGCGCCAGTCCGGCCAACGCCAGCGGGACGTTCATCTCCTCGAAGCTCGCTCGCGCCCGGTTCGTCGCCACGTCGAGCACGATGAACCCGCCGACGACCGTCGCGACCGCGAACAGCGTCGAGAACACCGTCACCGCCTTGTACACCCGGAGCGGGACGACGACTTCGCGCGCGACGATGCCGTCGTCGGTCTCCCGAACGATGGAGTCGTCGGAGACGCTCGTCTCGGTCCCGTCGTCGTCTGCGCCGGAAGCAGGCATGCGAGAAGAGGGTTATTTCGGCGGCCGGAGTCGGTAGTACCGCCGGTTCAGGCTGAACATGTACCCCTCGCGCATCGCCTTCAGCACCGCGTAGCTGATGAAGCCTGCGACGAACGGCAGCAGGAACGTCAGGTCGAACGCGAGGTGAGCGTTGATCGGCAGCAGATTCTTGATGGACAGTCCGCTGATGGTGAGAGCGAACGTGACACCGAAGACGCCGACGGCCGCCCAGAACGGCTGTTCGACGGGCCGTCGGGCGCTCCCCTTGTTCAGGAAGGGGACGATGGCGATGATGCCGACGACGACGACGTTCGCGACGACGCCGTACGTGCGGTCCGCCATCAGCTTCTCGCCGCCGAGGATGGCGAGCTCCGGGTTGAGCGGGCCGAGTTTCAGCAGACCGAACGACCAGTAGAGATACCAGTCCGGCAGGATGATGGCCGGCGTGGAACTCGGGTCCGCCGGCGCGCCGAGGTGGGGCGGGAGCGTCGCGGAGAGGAACAGGATCATCCCCACGAAGAAGCTCGTGATAGAGAGGTTCCTGATCATCTCGTGGGGCCACGTGGGGAACGCCAGCACGTCGCGCTCGACGTAGCTGGACTCCTGTCGGAGGTCCTGGTCCTCGCGACGGGCCCGCTCGAAGTACTCGTACGTCAGCCGGGAGAGTCCCTGCGTGCGCTGCTTGCGCTCCAGCCACGAGGGGGTCTCGTCGTCCGGCGGGACGATGCCGGTGCCGCTTCCGTCGGTCTGCGGTTCGTTGTCGTCGGTCATGGTTAGTGTGGTTCAGCGATGCCCTGCATCCAGACGATGCCGATGTGGACCGCGATGAGCGTGGTCACGACGAACGGGAGCAGGAACACGTGCATGATGTACATCCGCTGTAGCGTGGGCTGTCCCGGGCTGAACCCGCCGAACATCAGCTGGGCGACCCACTCGCCTATCAGCGGGATAGAGAGGCTCATCTCGACGCCGATCTGGCCGGCCCAGTACGCCAGCTGGTCCCACGTCAGGAGGTAGCCGGTGTACCCGAACACCATCGTCAGGCTGATGAGGACGATGCCCAGTATCCAGTTGAGTTCGCGGGGTTCCTTGTACGCGCCCGTGAAGTAGACGCGGAGCATGTGCAGGAACACCGCGGCGACCATCACCTGCGCGGACCAGCGGTGGAGGCTCCGGAGCATGAACCCGAAGTTCAGCTCGGTCATGATGAACGTCAGCTGGTTGTACGCGGCCGACGGGTCGCCCGCCGTCGACGGCGAGTAGTAGAACCCGAGCAACGCACCGCTGATGGCGGCCACCACGTACGCGAGCGTCGAGAAGCTCCCGAGCGCGTAGAGGGGGTACCAGTACCAGAACTTGTTGTCCAGCCCGTACTGTTCGGTGTGGCTCTTCGGCATCTGGAGGTTGACCCGGTAGTACAGCGTCTCCAGCAGCTCCAGGTAGTCCACGATGCGGAACCGACGGTCCATCCAGATCAACGTCGTGAGGAACGTCGACTCTATCGGCGTCAGGTCCTTCTCCTTGAGCCACTCGCCGTGGTCGTGTTCGTCTTTCGGTTCCAGACTCATGTCACTCGTCCCCCGGGCGGGGTAGCGCCGTGAACGATAGTTCGACGATCGAGTACGGGTCGTAGACCGACTGGTGGCACGGGCAGTATATCATGTTCTCCGCGCCGAACTTGGCGGAGCCGGGGATGCCCTTGAACGAGGGGACACAGCAGAAGTGGGTGCACTTGTTCAGATTGGCGATGAACCCCTTCTCCGTGCTCTCCTTGAGCCACTTGCTCTGGTTGGACATCTTCTCGACCCGCGTACTTCGGATGACCTGAACCGTTATCGTCTCGCTCGCAGGAACGTCCTGGGAGCGCCAGGTGACCATCGCCGGCTTGCCGAGGCCGGACTTCCCGATGCCGTTCCCCCACGTCTCGTAGTTGCTGAAGTCGTCGACGTGGACCTTGTCGCCCGCGCTGACCTCCTGGCTCTGCCAGTCGAACTTGGCACCTTCCTTGTACCGGAAGTAATCGTCCTGGTCCGCCTCCGGGTCGATGCCCTTGTACGTCTGGACGCCGCAGTACTGGAACCACCTGGGCGAGTAGGTGATGCCGCCGATCTTCTTCTCGGCGACGGTCACTTCCCGTCCCTGCTCCGTCTTGGTCTCCGGTTTCGGCATCACGCCCTTGAGGTATCCCTCGTCGTCGATCTCGATGGGAATCTGGGGCATCCCGCGGGGAGCGGGACCGTCCGTGTTCTCCATCCCCATGAACTTCGTGATACCGCCACCTTCGCCGGTCGGGGCGGTCGTCGCCTTCAACGCTGTCGCCCCGGTGACGCCGACGCCGGCGAGCGTCGCGCTGCCGACGACGCCTTTGACGAAACGACGGCGACCTGTGCTCTCTGGATACTTGTCCTCTTCTGCCATTTTTATCGTTTGTAGTAGGGGTAGACTGCTTTCTTGAACTGGTCCCACGCATCGCCGACCGACTCGGTACCGTACTGCTGCCCTTCGCGCACGTAGAGGTCCTCCCACTTGCGACGACGCTTCTTGACGATCATCACGTCGGGGAGGAACTCCTTGCGGTACAGCATCAGGATGAACGCGAGGTCGATGAACACGACCGCGAGGATACCGCCGAGATACATGTTGCCGACCTCCGACAGCCCCCAGCCGTTGAGGAGGCCGTAGGTGAACAGGCCGACGAACACGACCTCGATGATCGTCAGCAGGACGATGGCGATAGCTGCCGTCGTGCTCTCGCGAGCCGGTTCGTAGCGGTGGATGTCGCCGTAACTGTTACCTGTCGATGACATTTACTGTCCACCTCCGCTCGTGTGTGCGGATTCGCCGTACTTCAGGAAGAAGAACGTGTAGATGAGCGAGACTATCATCATCAGGATCGTCGCGATGCCGACGAAGTGGGCCTGGAACGCGACGCCCATCTCCTCGGGGTCGGCCTCCTCCTCGGCTCCGCCGCCGCCACCGCCGCCGCTTCCGACGGTGATGGTGCCCGTCATCCCCACCGCCTTGTGGGGATTGCAGTAGTACTCGTAGGACCCGGTGGCTTCGAAGGTGTGCTCGTGGGTGTGACCCTTGTCGTACAGCTTCGACTTGCCGCCCTTCGTCCCCTCCCAGCTGGAACCGCTGGGCTGGCTCTGGACGACGATGTTGTGGCCGTTCCCTTCCCAGACCCACTTCACCGTCGTGCCGGGGGTGATGGATATCTCCTGGGGCTCGAACGCGTTGTCGACGACCTTCACCGTCTTCGTCGGGCCGCCACCGCCTCCGCCACCCCCTTGCGACTGATTGCCGCTGGAGTTGTTGCCGCTGGTACCGTTTCCAGCGGTTCCGTTGCCGCCGGTCTGGTTACCACCAGTCGTCCCGTTGCCGCCCGACTGGTTACCACCTCCCGACGTGGTCGTCTCCTGGGCGGCAGCGGACGCAGTAGCGGCTGTTCCGCCGGCCACGCCGCTGGCCGCCAGTAGAAAGTCCCGCCTCTTCATACGGTCGGAACTCAGGATGGGAATTGCTTAAAGCCACCGATGCCGTCGGACTGACGGTGATTTCGCCGTCAGTCGTCCGCGTCCGTCTCCGCGTCATCGTCGTCTATCGGAAGGAAGTCTGGGCGTTCGCCGGACTCCACGCCGGCGTTCCGAAGTCGGTCGCGGTACTCCTCCGAACGGAAGCGGTCGGAGAGTCGCGCGTTCGCGACCAGCAGGAGGACGAACAGGCCGAAGAGGAGGAATCCGCCACCGACCACCGCCAGCAGCGCCGACGCCTGCCGGATGTTCCGGGACACGTCGAGAACGCCGAGACTCACGACCACCCACGCGACGAGCATCCCGATGCCCGCGACGACGTGGATGCCGGCGATGATACCCATCAATTTGTTCCCGAGTTCCCCGCTGCCCTCGGGCACCTCGTCGGGGTCCGGCAGGGCCTCGTCGGGGGCGTCGGGCACGTCGTACTCCTCCATCGACGCCAGGGCGATGGTCGGCTTCACGTCCCGGAGCACGGTCCCGCTCCCCTCGACGCTCCCGTCCGGGTAGACGATAGCGTACCCCTCGTCCGAGTAGGCGAGCAACTGGGACTGGCCGTCCCGGGTGACGCGTTCGAGGACCGCGAACACGTCCCGGTTCGCTATCCGATTCCGGAGGTCGGCCTCGACCCTGTCGAGCAGGCGCTCGCCCGTGATCCACGAGTCGGGGTCGAACGCGGCCTCCCACTCCTCGAGGTCCATCTCCGCCATGTCCTCCGGGCCGAAATCGTCGAAGTCGTACTTCTCTTCGACCTCGCGGCGGAGTTCCTCGCGGGACTCGTCGTCGGCATCCCCTGCCTGCGTCCCACTGTCGGAGTCAGCCATCGTGCTGACCTTACGGTTCGACGGCTAAACGTCTTCTGACATTCGGAAGTCGGAGGCGGTGACCGGGCGTTCGCACGCCGAAATCCGGGCGTCGCGCCCCGGACTCGTCCGGCGGCGTTCCGCACAGTTTAACGCCGCTCGGTCCAACCCCCTCGCATGGTGAGCGACGCGGCGGTGGCGACGGTGGTCGCGCTGGTAGTCACCGCGAGCTTCCCGTTCTACCTCTACGGCGCGTGGATAATCGTCGACGCCGAGGTCGTCACCTGGGACGTGCTCACCCACCACCTCCGGTTCATCGTCGTCGGACTCCTGCTGACGACGGTGCCGGCCCTCGGCTGGATGCTCCCACGCTTTTTCTCCCAGCTCGGCGGCCTCGCGGCGGTCCACGCCTTCCTCGGACTGCAGGCGTACGCGATGCTCGCGTTCGCGCTCACCGGTATCGTCCGCATCTTCCAGGTCAAGCGCAACCACGACATGTACGACGCGCCCGACCGCGACGTCGACATCGACGAACTACACGAGGACATGTCCTCGTGGCGCTGGCGGCTCCGCGCCGGCGTCGCGGGCTACGTCGTCTTCTGGCTCCTGGCGTGGACGCTGGGAATGGGCCGGTACGTCGTCAAGTACGTCGCGCTCTGAACGCCGCGAGGACCTAGCGCTCGTCCCACTGCTCGCCGCTGGCGAGGTCGACGTCGTGGTCGAGCTTCGACGACGGACAGAGGTCCTCAAGCACGCAGTCGCCGCAGTCGGGGTTGCGCGCGGTGCAGGTCTCGCGGCCGTGGCTGATGAACAGGTGCGTGTACTGCTGCCAGTCCTCCTCGGGGACGACGGACATCAGGTCCTGCTCCATGGCCTTCGGGCGTTCTTCCTCCGTGATGGCGAGACGTCGCGAGATGCGCTGTACGTGGGTGTCGACGACGATGCCCTCCACCACGTCGTGACCGTGCTGGAGGACGACGTTCGCCGTCTTGCGCCCGACGCCTTTCAGTTCGGTCAGTTCGTCCATCGTGTCCGGGACCTCGCCGTCGTGCTCCTCCAGCATGGTCCGGGCGGAGCTGACGATGTAGTCGGCCTTGCTGTTGTGGTAGGTGATGGAGCCGATGTCCTCCGATAGCTCGTCCACGTCTGCGTTCGCGTAGTCCTCGACCGTCTCGTACTTCTCGAACAGGTCGGCCGTCTCCTCGTTGACGCGTTCGTCGGTACACTGCGCCGAGAGCATGACCGCGATGAGCAGTTCGAGCCGGTTCGAGAAGTTCAGCGAGATGGTCGAGTCGGGGTACGCCTCGTAGAGTCTGTCGAGCACTTCCGCTACCTGTTCCTCGCGTGGTTCGCGCGGTTCGCCCATACCCACGTGGTTGGCAACCGCGGATTTGAGTGGTTCGGTCTCCGAAGCGCGCCGTCCGGACGACGTGACGACGTCGACGCTGGTGGGCGAGAGACGAGAAGAGCGAGAAGAGCGAGAAGAGCGACGGGAGCGGTCCTGCGCCGGTCAGGCGAACAGCGCCGCCGCGGCGGCGAACGCCTCCTTGGTGGCGGGACCGAACACCGGCAGCAGCGCCACCGTCATGATGGCGGCGGCGACGATGGCGGCGTAGAGTCCGACCGGGCGGCTCTCCATCTCGAACTCGCCCGACGGGTCCTCTATCCACATCGCCTTCACGACGCGGCTGTAGTAGAACAGCGACAGCGCGCTGTTGGCCGCGCCGAGGGCGGCGAGCCACCAGAAGCCGGCACCGACCGCGCCAGCGAACAGGACGTACTTGCTCATGAAGCCCGCGAACGGCGGCAGGCCGGCGAGGCTGAACATGAACGCCGTCATGGCGACGCAGGCGACGGGCGCCTGCTTGGCCAGACCGTTGTAGTCCTCGAAGGTGCGGCCGAGTTCCCAGTGCTCGACCAGGCCGATGAACAGGAACGCGCCCGTGTTCATGAAGCCGTAGACGAGCAGGTGGACCATCGCACCGCCCATCACCCACTCGTTGTTCGCGTTCGGGCCGTACAGCGCCGCCAGCCCAATGAGTGCGTAGCCCGCGTGCCCGATGGACGAGTACGCCAGCATGCGCTTGACCTTGTCCTGGGTCGCGGCGGCGAGGTTACCGAGCGTCATCGTCACGACCGCGAGTATCTGGAACACCAGCACCCAGTCGACCGTCGCGGCGACGGCCTCGAAGGGGAACGCGGTGGTGAACACGCGGAACATGACGGCGAACCCGGCGGCCTTCGAGGCCGACGAGAGGAACGCCGAGATGGGCGCTGGCGCGCCCTCGTACGCCTCGGGCGCCCAGAAGTGGAACGGCACCGAGGCGGTCTTGAACGCGAACCCGCCGAGCACCATCAGCACGCCGACGCCGAGCACGCCCGAGACGCCGTCCCAGCCGCTGCCGGCGAGCGCCGACGCCACCTGGGGCAGCCGCAGCGACCCGGTGACGCCGTAGACGAGGCTGATGCCGTAGGCGAAGATGGCCGACGACAGTGCGCCGATGAGGAAGTACTTCAGACCCGCCTCGACGCTGCCGCGGTTCTGCTTGAGGATGGCGACCAGCGCGTACGACGGCAGGCTGGCGAGTTCGAGACTGACGAACACGACGGCGAGGCTGTTGGCGCTCGCCATCAGCGTCATGCCCGTCGCGGCCAGCACGACCAGCGCGTAGTACTCCGCCTGGTAGGAGTGGTCGCGCAGGTAGTCGTAGCTCGCCACCGACACCAGCGCGGTGACGCTGGTGAAGATGAGCACGAAGAACAGGCTCATCGTGTCGACGACGAGCGCGCCGTTGTACAACGTGATGGCCTCCTCGCCCGTGCCGGCGCTGAGGAACCAGCCGGTGATGCCGAGCGCGACGACCGACCCGACCGTCGCGATGCCGGACAGCAGCCCCCGGTTCGTCGAGTCTGGCGAGATGCTGTCCACGACGAACAGCAGCATGGCGGTCAGGCCGAGAACGAGCGTGGGCGCTATCGCGGACCACGTCGGCCACTGGAACGCCATCAGTGACCACCTCCCGTCGCCGCGGCCTGGGCAACGGTGGGGATGTCACGGACCGCGTCCTGGATCATCGTGTAGAAGATGTTCGGGTCGACCCCGAGCAGGATGACCAGCAGGACGAGCACCACGAGGGGCGCGACGTCGTGGAACGCCGCACGGCCGACCTCGTAGTCGGTCTCGACCTCGAACGGCCCGAACAGCGTCTGCTGCATCGCCAGCAGCAGGTAGCCGGCGACGATGACGATGCCGAACATCGCTATCGCCGTGATGATGGCGAGACCGTTCGTCCCCAGCACGGTGCCGGCGAGCACGGTCGACTCGAACGCGCCGACGAAGATGAAGAACTCCGCGGCGAAACCGGCCATCAGCGGCAGACCCATGTAGCCGAACGCGCCCGCGACGAACACCGCGACGGTGATGGGCATCCGGTCGGCGAGCCCGGACATGTCCGAGACCATCCGGGTGTGGGTCGTGTTGTAGATGACGCCGACCGCCATGAACATCAGACCCGAGATGAGCCCGTGGGCGACCATCTGGAAGGTCGCACCGCCGACGCCGTACATCGTGTACGCGACGAGGCCGAGGATGACGTACCCCATCGAGGACACCGAGGAGTACGCGACGATGCGCTTGAGGTCCGTCTGGGCGAGCGCCAGCATCGCGCCGTAGATGACGCTCACGACGGCGAACAGGGCGATGAGCAGCGCGTAGTCGCGTGCCACGCCCGGCAGCATCGTGAAGTTGAACCGCAACAGCGCGTACGTCCCCATCTTCAGCAGGACGCCGGCCAGCATGATGGAGACCGGCGTCGGGGCCTCGACGTGGGCGTCCGGCAGCCACGTGTGGAATGGGACGACCGGGACCTTCACCGCGAACCCGAGGAACATGGCGAAGAACGCCAGTACCTTCAGGGTGTTCGCGCCCACGCCGGCGAACCCTGTCAGGCCGCCGTCGTTGAGCGCCTGGGCGATGGCCGGCATGTCCATCGACGTCACCGAGTCGCCCAGTCCGAACACGAGCGCGATGAACCCGATGAACATCACCAGCGAGGCGACGTTCGTGTACACGAAGAACTTGATCGCCGCGTACTTGCGGCGGGGGCCGCCCCAGACGCCGATGAGCAGGTACATCGGCACCAGAACCATCTCCCAGAAGACGAACCAGACGAAGAAGTCGAGCGCCGCGAAGACGCCGAGCAGGCTCGTCTCCATGAACAGCATCAGGCCGTAGAACTGGCTCTGGCGCTCGTCGATGGGCGTCCACGCCGCCAGGATAGCGAGCGGGGTGAGCACCGTCGTCAGTACGAGCAGCGGCATGCTGATGCCGTCGAGGCCGACGTGCCAGTTCAGCGAGTACGGCCCGAGTGCGAGCCAGTTGACGTTCGTCTCGAAGGCGAGGCTACCGCCCAGCAGGGCGTTGCCCTCCGCGCCGGTCGAGCCGAACCGACTGTACATCCAGAGACTCCCGGCCGTCGGGAGCAGGCTCAGCGCGAACGCGAGCTTCCCCGCGACCCGATTGGGGGCGACGAAGACGACGAACGCGCTGACCAGCGTAGTCGCGATTAGCGCTTCGATCCACATTTCAGAACCAACCTCCCGTGAAGCCGATGACGACGAGCAGGACGACGAAGCTCAACACGAGCAGGAGGGCGTAGTTCGTCACGACGCCGCTCTGGACGCGCTTGACGCGACTCCCGCCGAAGAGACTCACGCTGGAGACGCCGTTGACGACGCCGTCGATGACGCCCTGGTCGAACTTGTCGGCGGCCCGCGCGAGCGGGAGCGTGACGCCCTCGGCCAGCCAGACCTGGTACTCGTCCTGGTAGTAGTTGTTGAACAGTACGGTCTTCGCGCTGCCGAGCTTGTCCGTGTGCGGCTCGGGCGAGTCCTCGTTGTAGAGCGCCCACGCCAGTCCGGCGCCCGCTAGCGCGAGGGCGAGACTCACCGCGCCCGGCACGAGCGGCGACACGCCCTCGGCCGCCTCGTAGCCGGCGACCTCGGAGAGCAGGTCGCCGTAGTGGTGGGCGCTGGTCGCCTCCACCGGACCGTTGAGCCACGCGTGGAGGTACTCGATGTGCGCGCCGGTCAGCTCCGCGACCGGCACCATGTTGACGAACCCGGCTGTCGCCGCGAGGATGCCGAGCACGACGAGCGGTCCCTTCACGTTCCAGCGGACGCCGTGGGGGTCACGTGCGGTGTCGGTCCGGGGTTCGCCGTGGAAGGTGAGGAACACCATCCGGAACGTGTAGAACCCGGTGAAGAACACCGCGAGCAGTCCCATGGCGTACGCCGCGAGCAGGATCTCGTTCTCCATGCCGTGGACGAGCGCCTCGTACAGCACCTCGTCCTTCGACCAGAAGCCCGCGAACGGGACGATGCCCGCCAGGGCGAGCGACCCCGAGAGGAAGGTGTAGTACGTCACCTTCATGTGGTTCTTCAGGCCGCCCATGTCCCACATGTCCTCGTTGTGGTGCATGGCGATGATGACCGACCCGGCACCGAGGAACAGCAGGGCCTTGAAGAACGCGTGGGTCATCAGGTGGAAGGTCGCCGCGACGTAGCCGCCTGCGCCCAGTCCGAGCATCATGTACCCGTACTGGGAGATGGTCGAGTACGCCAGCACCTGCTTTATCTCGTCCTTGACGACGCCCATCGTCGCCGCGAACAGCGCGGTGAACCCGCCGACGAACGCGATGATGGCGAGCACCGTCGGCAGCAGGGCGTAGAACCCGTACATCCGGGCGACGAGGTAGACGCCGGCCGCGACCATCGTCGCAGCGTGGATGAGCGCGGAGACGGGGGTCGGACCCTCCATCGCGTCGGGCAGCCACGTGTGCAGCGGGAACTGCGCCGACTTGCCGATGACGCCGCCCAGCACGAGCAGTCCGAGCACGGCGAACCACGCCTGCGGGTCCAGCCCGAAGAACGTGGTCACCTCGCCCGCACCGCCCTCGGCGAGCGCCTGCTCGGCCGCGTGGACGAACGAGTGGTCGCCGACGAAGGTCGCCGTACCGAACGTGGCGAACACGCCGACGACGCCGATGAGGAAGAAGTAGTCACCGAAGCGGGTGACGAGGAACGCCTTCTTCGCCGCGCTCGGCGGCGCCGGCTCGCGGAACCAGAACCCGATGAGCAGGTACGAGCACAGCCCGACCAGCTCGAAGAACATGAACGCCATCAGCAGGTTGTCGGCGAACACGAACGCGAGCATGCTGAAGCTGAACAGGCCGAGCCCGGCGTAGTACCGCGGCAGCCCTATCTCGCCCTCGTCGTTCATGTAACCGAGACTGAAGATGTGGACGAGGAACGAGATGAGCGAGACGATGACGAGCATCATCGCCGACAGCGGGTCGACGAAGACGCCGAAGTGCAGGTCGAAGGTGCCGTTACCGACGACCCACGTGATCTGCCGGTGGTACGTCTGGCCGCCCGCGACCGTCAGGGCCGCCCATCCCGACAGCAGGAGCGACCCGCCCATGGCGATGATACCGGGCAGCGCCCCGCCCTTCGGGAGCATCTTCCTGGCGAACTCGCCGCCGAAGAGCGCGATCAGGAACGATACGAACGGCAGCAGTGCGATAACTGGAACCAGTTCGAATGCAGTTGCCGCCATTGTTACCACCTCATCGTTGTCGCCTGGGTCACGTCGACGTCCTTGAAGTTACGATACAGCACGAGGATGATGCCGATACCCACTGCGACTTCGGCTGCGGCCAGCGCCAGCGTGAACAGGCTGAACGTCTGGCCGGTGACGTTGCCGTGGTAGTGGGAGAACGCGACGAGGTTGATGTTCGCGGCGTTCAGCATCAGTTCGACGCTGATGAGGAACATCAGCGCGTTCTCGCGCGTGAGGATACCGAACAGTCCGATGCAGAACACGGCCGCCGAGAGCAGCAGGTAGTTCTCGACCGGAACCGCCATCACTCGTCACCTCCGTCGGTCGTCGTCTCGTCCGGTTCGCCGCCGTCAGCGCGGAGCGGCGTCATGATTTCGCCTGCCTCCTCGCGACGCGCCAGCATCACGGCCGCCGCCAGCGCAGCGACGAGCACCAGGTCGATTATCTCGAACGCGACGAGGAACCCCTCGCTCTCGACGATCTGTTCGCCGCCGATGCCGAACAGGTTGAACATCGCGTAGCCGATGCTGGCGGTGATGTTCGCACCGTTCGGGAACCCGGTCGCGTCACCGAAGGACGCGCCGAGGAACACGACGGCGAGAACGACGAACAGCGCCACGGCGACGACGCCGCGGAGCATGGTCGACGTGCTCCGTAGTCGCGGACGCGAGGTCATGCGTTGGTCACCTCCTCTGTACTACTCTGTTGACGTGTGAGCATCACTGCGAACGTGATGAGTACCAGCACGCCGCCGACGTACACCAGAATCTGCATCGCCGCGACGAACTCCGCCTGTAACATCACGTAGTGGACGGCGAAGCTCAGCAGCGACACGCCGAGCAGCAGCGCGGAGTGCCACACGTCCCGCACCAGGACAGCGCCCAGACTGCTCGCTACCGTTACCAGGGCGAACAGACCAAACGCAATCATCTCGTATGCCATTTCAGTCACCTTGTTGATTCGTAGAAACGCCCTTTCAAGATTTCGAGACGGGCGTGATTACTGATAGTCGACCTCGCCTTCGCCTTCGCCGATCCACGCACCGCGGTCGGGCTCTCGCGATTCGAGCGGGTCGATGTCCTTGTACCACGGTACGTTCTTCAGCTGTTCCTTGTTGTACACGAGTTCGTCCCGGGTGTCGCCCGTGAACTCGAAGTTCTGGGTGAGCAGGATGGCGTCGACGGGACAGACCTCCTCGCACAGTCGGCAGTAGATGCACTGTCCGATGTGGAGGTTGTACTGCTCGCCGTTGCGCTGGTCGTCCTGAACGATCTGAATCGTGTCGTTCGGACAGACGTTCTCGCACTGGCGACACCAGATGCAGCGCTCCTGGCTGAACTTGTGGACCCCGCGGAACCGCGGGCTTACTTCGGGTGCCACGTCCGGATACTCGACCGTGAACGTGGACCCGTCCAGTGCGTGCTTCATCGTGGTTGCCATTGATTTCAGGACTCCGATCATTAGAGCATCACCCCTACGATGACGGCCGTGAGGACGAGATTGGCGAAGCTAAGGACGAGCATGCCCTTCCAGCCGATCTCGATGAGCTGGTCGATGCGGACGCGCGGCACGGCCGACCGCGCCCACTGCGTGAACAGGAAGACCGCCCAGATCTTGATGACGAACCAGATGAAGCCCGGCAGTATCGGGCCGTCCGGACCGCCGAGGAAGACGGTGGCGATTATCGCACCGCCGAGGAAGATGTGCAGGAACTCGCCGAGGTAGAACAGGACGAAGTAGACGCTGGAGTACTCCGTCTGGTACCCGGCGATGATTTCGGTCGGCGCTTCCGGGATGTCGAACGGGTTGCGGCCGATCTCCGCCAGGTTCGCCACCAGGAACAGCACGAACGCGAACGGGTTGACGAACGCGAACCAGGCCGGAATCGCCAGTCCTGCGACGTTGACGAGCGTCTCCTGCTGCTGGGCGACGATCTGGCTCGTCTGGAGCGTCCCCGTGAAGATGACCACCGACGCCGCGGTGACGACGAGTGGTATCTCGTACGCGAGGTTCTGTGCGACCGCCCGGAGCGCTCCGAGCAGCGAGTACTTGTTGTTCGACGCGTAGCCGCCCATCGTCACGCCGAGCGTCGCGATGGACGCCACCGCGAACACGTACGCGAGTCCGGTCTCGGGGTCGGCCAGTTGCACGTTGACGCCGAAGATAGAGCCCATCGGGATGACGGCGAACCCGAGCAGCGCCGACCCGGCCATCACGACCGGTGCGGCGTCGAACGCCGGGCGGTCCGCGCCGTCGGGGATGATGAGCTCCTTGCTCAGCAGGCGGACGGCGTCGGCGACGATGATGAGCAGGCCGAACGGACCGACGCGGTTGACCGCGATGCGGTCGGTGAACGCCGCCGTTATCTTCCGCTTGGCCCACGGTCCGGCGACGCCCGTCATCGCCAGCATGATGTTGCCCACGATGAACGCGCCGAGGAACGCCGCTACCAGTTCCTGCCACGCGGTCATCTGGCTGCCGAACAGCCACTGGCCGATGGTCTCGGGGAGCATCTTCTTGCCGCCGCCCTGCTGTAGCGGTAGCAGGACGTTCATCGGTCGACCTCCCCGAGAATCACGTCGAGGCTGCCGAGCGTGGCGACGAGGTCCGGAATGTACTCGCCGTTGGACATCTCGTGGAGCGCCGAGAGGTTACAGAAGCACGGACTGCGGATCTTGAACCGCGCCGGCTTGTCGGTCCCGTCGGCGCGGATGTAGATGCCGAGTTCGCCCTTCGCACCCTCGACCGCCCGGTACACCTCGGTGTCCGCGTCCGGCTTGAGCGTGCGCGGCACGTTGGCCTGTATCTCGCGTTCCTCCTCGGGCCAGTCCTCGAGCAGGTCGACGCACTGCTCGATGATCTTCGCGGACTCCTCGACCTCGCGCAGGCGCACGAGTAGCCGCGAGAAGTTGTCGCAGCCGTCCTCGGTGACGACGTCCCAGTCGAGTTCGTCGTAGTAGCCGTAGGGGTCGTCCCGGCGCAGGTCGTAGTCGATGCCCGACGCCCGGGCGACGGGACCCGTCGCGCCGTACTGCTTCGCGGTCTCGGGTTCGAGGACGCCCGTGCCGACCGTCCGGGTCTGGAATATCTCGTTGCCGGTGATGAGGTCGTGGTACTCCTCCAGCGCTCCCGGCAGGTCGTCGAGGAAGTCCCGGACCTTCCCGAAGAACTCGTCGCGCGGTTCGGGAATGTCCCAGACGACCCCGCCGAGGCGGAAGTAGTTGAACATCATCCGCTGGCCGGTGAGGTCTTCGAGGATGTTCTGGGCCTTCTCGCGGTCCCGCATCGCGTACATGAAGATGGCCGTGAAGTCGCCGTAGATGTCGAGACAGAACGTCCCGAGCGCGAGCATGTGCGACGCGATGCGACACATCTCCGCACCCATCGTACGGATTATCTGGGCGTACTCCGGTACGTCGATGTCCGCGAGGTCCTCCGCGACGCGAGCGTAGGCCCACTCGTTGAGCAGGCCCGCCGACGCGTAGTCCCAGCGGTCCGGGTACGGCATGATCTGGTGCCGGTAGGTCCCGTTCTGGGCCATCTGCTCCTCGCAGCGGTGGAGGTAACCGATGTCCGGCTCCACGTCCGCGACTTCCTCGCCGTCGAGGGTCGTCTTGAGGTGGAGCACCCCGTGGGTCGCGGGGTGGTGCGGACCGATGTTGAGGAACATCGTGTCCGACTCCTCGTCGTGGTGGCTCCCCTGAAGCGGGTTCTGGTGCTCCTGGAGGGGGACGAGCTGGGGCCGGTCCTGGTCGTAGTTCGAACTCAGCGGGTGGCCCTGCCACGTCTCGGGCAGGAGGATGCGCCGCAGGTCCGGGTGGCCCTCGTACTCGACGCCGACGAGGTCGTACGCCTCGCGCTCCTGCCAGTCGGCCGTGCGGTAGACCGGTTCCGCCGTCTGGCTGACCGGATCCTCCCTCGACGTCGGGACGACGACGCTCACTTCCTGCGTGCGGTCGTCGTACTTCGTGAGGTGGTAGATGCTCTCGTAACGGTCCTCGTAGTCCTGTGCGGTTACCATCGAGAGGTGGTCGAACCCGGCCTCGTCGCGCAGCGTGAACAGTGCGTCCTGCACCTCGTCGGGGCGGACGACGAACGCCGGCGCGTTCTCGTGGTCCTCGCGGCCGATAGCCAGGTCGCCGAGCAGGTCCGCGAGCGCCTCCTCGCTGGTCCCCTCGACCGTTCCGGAGATCTCTTCCTGCTTGCTCATGGCGAATCAGCCCAGTTGTAGCGCATGATGAGCGTCTCCTCGTCGATCTGGTCGGCGAGCTTCTCGACCATCTCGTCCTGTTCGAGGTCGCCGAACTGCTCCAGTTCGTACGGTTTGACCGTCACGGGGCTCGTCTCGCCGTTGGCGATGCGCTCCTGAAGCTTGACGACGCCGTACACGAGCGCCTCGGGGCGAGGCGGACAACCCGGCACGTGGATGTCGACCGGGATGATCTCCTCCGCGCCCTTGACGACGTTGTACCCTTCCTGGAAGGGTCCGCCGCTGATGGCGCACGAGCCCATGTTGACGACGAACTTCGGCTCGGGCATCTGGTCGTAGACGCGCTTCATGCGCGGACCGAACTTCGAGACGATGGTTCCCGGGACGATCATCACGTCGGCCTGGCGCGGCGACGCTCGGGGGACGCCCGACCCGAAGCGGTCGAGGTCGTGTTTGACCGCGTAGGTGTGCATCATCTCGATGCTACAGCAGGCGATGCCGAACTGCAGCATGAACATCGACGACCCCCGGACCCAGTTCATGAACTTGTCGAACTTCGTGAGGATGAACGGCGACGAGCCGAACGCCTCCCGAAGCTTCGAATTGAACCGGTTGTCGGTTCCCCCACCCATTCGGGCCTCGCGGGTCTTCGTCTGTGCGTCTGTACTCGATTGTATGTACTCGCGTGGCTCGTTGCTCATTGTTCCACTCTCCGTTGCCGATCACGGGGGCTGCGAACCCACCGTACCGCGCCGTTGCGCCAGGCCCACACGAGCCCGACGACGAGAACGCCGACGAACACCAGCATCGGGACGAGCGCCTTCCACAGTCCGACCCCGCTGTCGAGGGCGGACTGGTAGATGACGGTCCAGGGGAAGATGAGGACCGTCTCGATGTCGAAGACGACGAACAGCAACGCCACCATGTAGTACTGGATGTTGAAGCGGATACGCGTCGTCCCCGTCGGGACCTCGCCGCTCTCGTACACGGCCGTCTTTCCTTTTTCGGGCACAGTTGGCCTGAGGAGGCTCGAAACCGCCATCATCCCGAACGGAATGAGGAGCCCCACCAGTGCCAGCGCGCCAATGGCTACCCATGGATTCATACCGGAGTCTCCTAGCAGCGGTGTTTTGTGAGCGCACCCCTATAAGCGTTGATTCTTGCGATTCATCGGTTTCAGACCCGCTCGTAGGTAGATACGACAATCGACGCTTTCTCTCGCGTAACGCTACATTTCCGGCGAGCGACTCGACAGGACGAGCGCTCGGACGGTCCGAAAAAAGACCGAGACGCCGGTGATTACTCTCGGTCCTGAAACGCCGACGTGCCGCGTTCGTGTAACTCCCGCGAGACGTCACCGACGCTCTCCTGGAGGTCGTCGTGGTACGCGACGAGTCGCTCCCGGAGGTCGTCGTGTTCGCGAGCGAGAATCTGGGCCGCCGACAACGCGGCGTTGAACGACTTGCCGGCGTCCACCGCGACGATGGGCGCGCCGGTCGGCATCCCCACGACGGAGGGCAGCGACTTCTCCTGGACGGGCACGCCGACGACGGGCACCGGGTAGGCGAGCGACGCGGTCATGTTCGGCAGGTCCGCCGACTTGCCGCCGGCCCCGGCGATTATCACGTCCAGTCCGCGCGCTTCCGCCGTCTCGGCGTACGCGTACATCAGTTCGGGCGTCCGGTGAGCCGAGACGACGTACGTCTCGAAGGTGAACCGCGCCTCGGGCGGGTCCTCGTAGTCCGTGACCTCCTCGAAGCCGAGTTCCGTGAGGGCGTCGTACGCGCCCGGCGACGCGTCGGTGCCGGCCATCACGTCGAGGTCCGAGTCGCTGCCCATGATCACCCCCACGTCGGGGGTCGTCTCGGGCGAGCGGTCGCGCTCCGCCTCGGCTTCGAACTGTTCGATCAGGGCCTGAACTGAGTCTGCTGTGGTCATGGGTGTACGGTCAGCGGAAGGTCAGCGCGTCGGTGCAGTCGCGGGCTTCGGCCAGCAGGTCGCTGGCGGACGGTTCGCCGACGAGGGTGACGTGGCCCATCTTCCGGAGCGGCCGCACCTCGTCTTTGCCGTACCAGTGGAGATTCGCGCCGCGCGTGGCGAGCACCTCGTCGACGCCGGCCAGTTCCGCGGGGCGGGGCTCCTCGACGTCGCCCAGCACGTTCGACATCGCCACCGGACCGCGGAGGTCGGTCGCTCCCAGGGGGTAGCCCAGCACGCCGCGGACGTGCTGTTCGAACTGCGAGGTGAGCGCCCCCTCGATGGTGAAGTGGCCGGAGTTGTGCGGCCGGGGCGCTATCTCGTTGACGAGGATCTCGTCGCCCCGGGACGCCTGCTGCGTCTCGCCCGTCTCGAACAGTTCGATACCGTACACCCCCCGCCCCGACATGGCGTCCAGCACGTCCCGGGCGACCGCCTCGGCCCGTTCGAGGGTGTCCTCGGAGGTGCGCGCCGGGACGACCGTCTCCCGGAGTATCTCTTCCTCGTGGACGTTCTCGCCGACGGGGAACGTCGCCACCTCGTCGTCGCCCTTCACGGCGATGACCGACAGTTCGCGTTCGAACGGGACGAACGCCTCGACCATCAGGTCGCCCGACACGGCGGCGAGCGCGTCGTCCACGTCCTCGGCGCTCTCGACGGGGACGTTCCCCCGGCCGTCGTAGCCGCCGCGGCGGGCCTTCAGCATCATCGGGTAGCCGAGTTCCTCGCCCGCCGCGAGCAGGTCCTCCCGGTCCTCGACGGGCCGGAACTCCGGCACCGGAACGCCCCGCTCTCGCAGGCGGCGCTTCTGTACCAACTTGTCCTGTATCGTCCGGAGCGTGGCCGGGTCGGGGTGGACCGGGACGCCGCGTTCCTCGCCGACCTGCGCCAGCAGGTCGGGGTCGGCGAGCTCTATCTCGAACGTCAGCGCGTCCGAGCGCGCCGCCAGTTCGTCGAGAGCGTCGGCGTCGTCGAAGTCGCCGACTATCTGCTCGCGGACGACGGGCGCTGCAGGACAGTCGGGAGTCGGGTCCAGCACGACCAGTTCGACGCCGAGCGGGGACGCGGCCTCGGCCAGCATCCGGCCGAGCTGTCCGCCCCCGACGACGCCGAGCGTCGGCGGTTCGCCGAGCGTGCGCATCGTACCCCGCAGTTATCGTCGCCCCTGCATAAGATTTGCCAACCCTCTCGCCCGATATGCACGTTCTCGTACATTCGAGGAGCGGGACGGCTCACGCCGTCCCGTTTCTCGCCTCCCGGAGCGCGCGCTTCTCGATGAAGACGGTCGTCTCGCTCCCCCAGAGCGTGAGTTCCTCGTCGTACGCCCGGTAGCCCTCCAGGCGGGCCGAGACGAGGTCTCTCTTCGACGAGCGCGTGATGACGACGGGCGGCAGGTCGCCCTCCAGGTCCTGCTGGTCCATCGTGCTCTCGACCTCGGCGTCGGCGAGTTCCGTGTACCAGGGTAGCGGCAGGCGGTTGTACCAGCCGCTCGCGGCCGGGATGCGGTCGTTGTCACCCTCGTCGCGCACGTAGAAGATGTAATCGCCGTTCTCGTTGACGTGCCCGTAGTAGAGCACGTCGGTGCCCTCGTTCGTCCGGGCGACGGCCTGCATCTTCTCCAGGGTCGGCCGGATGCCGTCCGCGGGCTGGCCGAACTGGACGATGTGGTTGTCCGTCTGCTCGCCCAGCGGCGGGGTCATCGTGTCGTCCTGCGGGTGGACGTACACCGCGCCGACCATGGGGACCGCTATCTGCCACGCGACGACGAGGACGACGACGCCGGCCGCGAGCGTCGCGCTCGAATCGTCGTGCTCGTACGCCTCCCGTCCCCAGCGGTACAGCAGGCCCGCACCGACCGCCGCCGGGATGGCGAGCGGCGCGACGGCGTGGACCGTCGCCCACGGGGCCTTGATGTCCGTCGCGAGGGGGTAGCCGAGGACGCCGACCGCACCCCAGTAGAAGGCGAAGGAGACGAGGTCCCGCGGGCGCTCGTCGACGTAGCGCGCGGCCACGAAGCCGACCACGGCGAACGCGACCAGCGGGAGCGCGCCCTGTTCGAGCACCGTCACGTAGTGTTCGAAGTACGGCAGGTACGGGTGACCCTGACTGCCGAGCCACGTGTTCGTGAACTCGTTCCACGACCCGAGGGTCGCCTCCCCGACGACCGCCGGCCAGAGCGTCGGGTCCGTGACCGCGTCGACGATGCCGGTGCCCGGGCCGGGTCTGCGCGGCGCGTAGAAGTAGACGACGATGGCGAAGAACTCGACGAGCGCGACCAGGAGGTGGGGCGCCCACGACGCCAGACTCCGCCCGAGGTCCGCGAGCGCGTCCGCGAGCACGCCGGTCCACTCGCGCTCCTCGTTGCGCGCGAGGAAGAGGCGGTGGTCGAGCAGGAGGGCGGCCGCGCCGAGCCACGACAGCAGGTACAGCAGGACGTTCTCCTTCGTCGTGAACGCCAGCGCGAGCGACGCGGTCCCGGCGTAGAGATACCGCGGTCGCCCGGTCGCGTGCGCGCGAAGGAAGAATCCGAGGGCGAACAGCGCGAACGCGGCGAGCAGCACGTCGTTGCGCATGAACCGGGAGTAGTACAGCAGGATGGGGTTGACGGCGAACAGGAGGCCGAGCGCGACCATCTCCGAATCCCGGAGGTGGTCGCGGTAGAGCCACGCCGCGAGCGGGAGCAGACCGGTGACGACCGCGACCGGGAGGCGAGCCACGAAGTCGCTCGCGCCGAACAGTTCGAAGAGGACGCGGTTCACGATGCCGAAGAAGGGACCGTGGATGCCGGCGCTGTACTCCCAGAAACCGTTCTCCTGGTAGCGAAGAATCCAGTAGCCGACGCGAGCCTCGTCCCAGTGGGCGACCCGGTCGCCCAGTTCGAACAGGCGCAACGCGAGCGCCAGGACGGTGATCGCGACCACTCCCAGGGCGGTCCCGTCGCGGCGCCGCAGGCCCGCACGGAGCGATTCAGGGCGTTCGCTCGAACTCATCGGTTCTCTCAAGAAGTCAAGGGGATACAAGCTTTCCGGAGACAGGCGGGAGGAGCCGTACTTGCGGAGAGCGGTAGTTCTTTTACCCGCGCTGGCCTCCCGCCACACATGGTATCCCTCGGACTCGTCGTCGCGGAGTTCAACGCGCCGATAACGGAGGAGATGGAGGAGTCGGCCCGCGAAGCGGCCGAGGACCGCGGCGCGAACGTGGTCGAGACGCTGCACGTGCCCGGCGCGTACGACACGCCGCTGGCCGCCGACCGCCTCGCTCGCCGCCCGGACGTCGAGGCGGTAGCGGTCGTCGGGACCATCGTCACCGGCGACACCGACCACGACCAGGTCATCGGCCACGCCGCCGCGGCGAAACTCAGCGACGTGAGCCTCGACCGGGACACGCCGGTCGCGCTCGGTATCACGGGGCCGGGGATGTCAGCCGAAGAAGCGCGCGAACGTACCGACTACGGCGCGCGCGCCGTCGAAAGTGCAGTCGATCTCGCGGAGGAACTCTGATATGGACTTCTCACAGCGCATTCAGCGAGTCGAACCGAGCGCGACGCTCGCCATCAGCAGCCTCGCCTCGCAGCTCGAAAGCGAGGGGAAAGACGTGGTGGACCTGAGCGTCGGCGAACCGGACTTCCCGACCCCCGACAACGTCGTCGAAGCCGGGAAAGAAGCGATGGACGCCGGACACACCGGCTACACGCCCTCGAAGGGCGTCCCCGAACTCCGGGCGGCCATCGCCGAGAAGCTGCGGGACGACGGCCTCGACTACGAGGCCGACAACGTCGTCGTCACGCCCGGCGCGAAACAGGCCCTCTACGAGGCGGTCCAGTCCACGGTGGACGACGGCGACGAGGTCGTCCTGCTCGACCCGGCGTGGGTGTCCTACGAGGCGATGGTGAAACTCGCCGGGGGCGACCTGAACCGGGTCGACCTCGCGCCCCACGATTTCCAGCTCGAACCCGCGCTCGACGACCTCGCCGAGGCCGTCTCCGACGACACCGAACTGCTCGTCGTCAACTCGCCGAACAATCCGACGGGCGCGGTGTACTCGGACGCCGCGCTCGAAGGGGTGCGCGACATCGCGGTCGACCACGACGTGACCGTCATCAGCGACGAGATTTACGAGCGCATCACGTACGGCGTCGACCCGACGAGTCTCGCCACCTTCGACGGCATGCGCGAGCGCACCATCACCGTCAACGGCTTCTCGAAGGCGTACTCGATGACGGGCTGGCGGCTCGGCTACCTCGCCGCGCCCGAGGAACTCGTCTCGCAGGCGTCGAAGCTCCACTCCCACTCGGTCTCCTCGGCGACGAACTTCGTCCAGCGCGCCGGCATCGAGGCGCTCGGGGACACCGAGGCCGCGGTCGGCGAGATGGTCGAGGCGTTCCACGAGCGCCGCGACCGGTTGGCCGCCCTCCTCGAACAGCACGGCGTGGACGTGCGGATGCCCGACGGCGCGTTCTACATGATGTTGCCCGTCGCCGACGACGACCAGCAGTGGTGCGAGGACGTCCTCGAACGGGCCCACGTCGCCACGGTCCCGGGAAGCGCCTTCGGCGCGCCGGGGTACGCCCGGATGTCCTACGCCAACAGCGTCGAGCGCATCGAGGAGGCCGTCCGGCGACTGGCCGACGAAGGCTTCCTGTAGCGACCGCCCCTCGTTTTCCGCCACCGTCGCCGCGCGAACGCACGGCGCGACGGCTCCGTCGGCGAGGCGTCACCCGGCCGCCAGCGTAGCGCCGGCGTCCGCCGTCTCCGGACCGTTCGGCCGACGAGACCGCGTCGGAGACCGGAAACGCCCGTCGAAGGGTGTCTTTCTTAACCGTTCGTCTCGTACGAACGACCATGACAGGCGTACGGATCGCAGGCGTCGGTCTCACGCACTTCGGGGAGCATCCCGAGCGGACGGGACGGGACCTCTTCGCGGAGGCCAGCGCGACGGCGTTCGACGACGCCGGCGTGGACCGGGACGACGTCGACTCGCTGTACTACGGGAACTTCATGGGCGAACTGTCGGAGCACCAGGGCCATCAGGGGCCGCTGATGGCGGAGGCCGCCGGGATTCGTGCGCCGGCGACGCGCTACGAGAGCGCCTGCGCCTCCAGCGGCGCGGCGGTCCGGCAGGCCGTGAAGGACCTGCGCAACGGCGAGGAGGACGTGGTGCTCGTCGGCGGCGCGGAGCGGATGAACAACCTCGGCACCGCGGGAACCACGGAGGCCCTCGCCATCGCCGCCGACGACCTCTACGAGGTCCGCGCCGGGATGACGTTCCCCGGGGCGTACGCGCTGATGGCCCGGGCGTACTTCGAGCGGTACGGCGGCAGCCACGAGGACCTCGCGCACGTCGCGGTGAAGAACCACGAGCACGCGCTGCCGAACGAGTTCGCGCAGTACCAGCGCGAGATAACCGTCGAGGAGGCGCTCGACGCGCCGACCGTCGCCGACCCGCTGAGCCTCTACGACGCCTGCCCCATCACGGACGGGGCGAGCGCGGCCGTCCTCGTCAGCGAGGATTACGCCGACGAACACGACGTGGACGCGCCGGTCGCGGTGACGGGCACCGGGCAGGGCGGCGACCGGATGGCGCTCCAGGGCCGGGAGTACCTGGCGCGCACCCCCGCCGCAGAGCGGGCCGCGGAGGAGGCGTACGCCGACGCCGGCGTGGACGCGACGGACCTGGACCTGGCGGAGGTCCACGACTGCTTCACCATCGCCGAGGTGCTCGCGCTCGAAGCGCTCGACTTCTACGCGCCCGGCGAGGCCGTCGGCGCGGCGCGCCGGGGCGAGACCACCCGGGACGGCGACCTGCCGGTCAACCTCTCCGGCGGCCTCAAGGCGAAGGGCCACCCCGTCGGCGCGACGGGGACCAGCCAGGTGGTCGAGATGACCCGGCTCCTCCGGGGCGACCACCCCAACAGCGACGCCGTGCCGGACGCCGACCGCGGCGTCACCCACAACGCGGGCGGCACCGTGGCGAGCACGACCGTTCACGTCCTGGAGGTGAGCCGATGAGCAACGTCGAAGCACCCGACGTGCGCGACGAGGGGTACGACGACTGGCTCGACGCCGTCGAGGCGGGCGAGGGGTTCTACCTCGAGTGCGAGAACGGCCACGGGTCGCTGCCGCCGCGGCGGGTCTGTCCGCGCTGCGGCGCGACCGACCTCGAAGAGACCCCGCTGCCGGACGCGGGCGAGATAGAGACGTTCACCGAGATAGCCGTCGCGCCGCCGTCGTTCGCGGAGGACACGCCGTACGTCACGGCGGTCGCGGACTTCGGTCCGGTTCGCCTGACGGGGCTGGTCCGGCGCGCGGACGGCGCGGACCTCGACGGCGAGGACGTCGCCGTCGGGATGGCCGTCTCGGCGGCGGTCGGCGAGTCGGAGACGACCGGCGAGCGCGCGCTGGTGCTCGAACCGCAGTAACGGACTACTGCTCTTCTATCGGCGTCAGTTCGTCGAACAGCACGTCGAGGAACGGGCCGGGGTGTTCGGCGTGGGGGAGCAGTCGCGCTTCGTCGAAGACGACGAGGCGGGTGTCCCCGCGGTCGGCCAGTTCCTGCCCCTCCTCGAGCGGCGTCACCTTCGCGTCGCGACCCCAGACGAGCGTCACCGGGACGTCGACCGCCGCGAGTTCCTCCCCGAGGTCCACGTCGGGGTCGAGATACCCCGAGACGAACGACGCCGGCGCGAACCGCGCGCCCGTCTGGTGGGCGGTCTGCCACTGGTAGGCGACGTCGCGTTCGGTGTACGACGCCTCGCGGAAGTAGCCGTCGCGCTCGTTGAACCGCCGGATGGAGCGCTTGCTCGCCAGCGCGTTGAAGAGCGCGGTGCCGACCAGCGGCGACCGCAGCAGCGCGCGCAGCCACGCCCGGCGCTCGCCCGTGTCCGCCGTCGGACAGATGAGTTCGAGCCGCGAGAAGACGTCCCGCTGGCGCTGGGCGAGCGTCGCGTACGCGCCCGACAGCGAGGAGGCGACGCAGATGGCGTCGTCGGTGTGTTCGGCCGCGAACTCGGCCACGAAGTCGACGTACAGCGCCGCGGTGTAGTTCACCGGCGGACGCGAGGAGCGCCCGAAGCCGGGCAGGTCCGGCGCGACGACGTGGTAGGTCTGTGCGAGCTGTCGGAACACCTGGTCGAACTCCTTGGACGAGGCGGCGGCGTGGACGCCGTGCAGCAGGAGGACGTCCCGGTCCTCGGGGTCGCCGGCCTCCGTGTACGCGACGTCGAATCCTCGCCAGCGGTACGTCCCCTGATACCCCTCCAGCGCCGGTTCGAGCGGGTCGGCGCGCCAGGAGAGCGTCCGGTTCGCGAGTGCAGCAGCGCCGGCCCCACCGGCCGCGGCGGTCACGAGTTTGCGAAGCCTCATACGTGAACAAGATACGCCACCGGATTTAGCCGTTGTGCCACATCTCGCACCGTCGGGGACGAGGCGAGAACGTGACTGCGGCTACGACCGCTTCTCGTCGACGCACTCTCGCAGGGGCGCGAGCACGTCGTCGGCGACGGCGTAGGGGTCCGTCTCGCGGGCCACCACGGCCTCGACGAGTTCCGCCATGCCGCCGTGGTCCTCGATTTCGCCCTCGACGAGGTCGCTCAGGTCCTCGCGCAGCAGGGTCCGAATCTCCTCGGCGTACCGGGTCCGGGCCTTCGCTTCGAGCATCCCGGTCGCTTCGAGGTGGTCGCGGTGCGCTTCGAGCACGTCGAGGAACGCGTCGACGCCCTCCCCGTCCTTGGCGACCGTCTCGACGACCCGGGGCTTCCAGTCGTACTCCTCGACGCCGGCGACGTCGCCCGGGAACTCCAGGTTCGCACCGTAGTCGTCGCGCATCTCTATCATCTCGGTGAGTTCCTGGACGGTGCGGTCGGCCCCCTTGAGGTCGGCCTTGTTGACGGCGAACACGTCGCCGATCTCCAGGATGCCCGCCTTCAGCATCTGGACGTTGTCGCCGCTCTCGGGCGGCACGAGGACGGCGACCGTGTCGGCGGTCCTGACCACGTCTATCTCGTTCTGGCCCGCGCCGACCGTCTCGATGATCACCTTGTCCTTGCCGAAGGCGTCGAGCGCCTTCACGGCGTCCGTGGTCGCGGTCGAGAGGCCGCCGAGGCTGCCGCGGGCGCTCATCGACCGGAAGAACACCTCCATGTCGCCGACGTTGCTCGCCATCCGGATGCGGTCGCCCAGCACCGCGCCGCCCGTGAACGGGGAGGAGGGGTCGACCGCGATGACGCCCACGGTGAGGCCCTGCTCGCGGTAGCGGGTGGCCATCTTGTCGACGAGCGTGGACTTGCCGGCGCCGGGACTGCCCGTGATACCGATGACGTCCGCGTCGCCGGTGTGGGCGTGCAGTGCGGAGACGAGGTCGCGGTAGCCAGGGTCGCGGTTCTCGATCTTCGTGATGACGCGGGCGAGCGCCCGGTGTTTACCGGCGAGGAGTTCGTCGACGAGGTCCGTCTGCTCCGCGCTCATCGCTCGGGTGCGTTCTCGCGGACGAACTCGATGGTCTCCTCCATCGGCGTGCCGGGACCGAACACCTCGGCGACGCCCATCTCCTTCAGTTCCTCCTTGTCGTCGTCGGGGATGACGCCGCCGACGAGGAGGAGGGTGTCCTCGAACGCGTCGTACTCTTTCAGGCCGTCGATGACCTTCGGTACGAGCGTGTTGTGTGCGCCGGAGAGAATGGAGATGCCGAGGACGTTGACGTCCTCCTGGACCGCGGCCTGCACTATCTCGTCGGGCGCGTTGTGGAGTCCGGAGTAGATGACCTCGAAGCCCGCGTCGCGGAACGCCCGCGCGATGACGTGGGCTCCCCGGTCGTGGCCGTCGAGTCCGACCTTGGCGACGAGGCATCGAATCGACTGCTGCTGTTCCTGGTCTGCGCTCATACCACCTACTTCCGCCCGTTCGGCTTTCACTTTAACGGAAGTACATTTGAAATTCCGTTTGTCATAACCCAACTCCGGTTGTTGAACTCGTCGGGAACGCCCCGCTCAGATTCCCTTGCCCATCAGGTGGCTGCGGAGCACGTCGTCGTCCTTGTTGCCCGCTCCGGTGTTCAGGAGGACGACGGTGTCGTCCTCGTCGAACTCCCCCCGCCGGGAGAGTTCCCACGCGCCGCTGGCGGCCGCCGCGCAGGTCGCGCCCATCTCGACGCCCTCGTTCTGCGCGACCGCGACCGCCGAGTCGAGGATGTCCTCGTCGCTGGTTGCGACCGCGCCGCCGTCGCTCTCGCGGAGCGCGTCCAGGATCAGCGGACTCGCGCCGGGGTCGGGGATCTCGATGCCGCCGCAGATGGTGTCGGGCGTCTCCCACGTCTCGTGGACGTCGCGGCCCTCCTCGAACGCCTCGACGATGGGCGCACAGCCCTCCGCCTGGGCGGCGTACATCGACGGCAGTTCGTCGGTCAGCCCGAGGTCGCGGAACTCCTTCGCGGCCTTGTGCATCCCGACGAGGCCGACGCCGCCGCCGGTCGGGTAGACTACCGCGTCGGGGACCGCCCAGTCCTCCTGCTCGACGAGTTCGTACAGCATCGTCTTCTTGCCCTCGTGGCGGTACGGCGTCACGAACGTCTTCACCGAGTACCAGTCGTCGTTGTCCGCCATCGCGTCCTCGTAGGCCGCCCCGGCGTCGCCGATGCGTCCCTCGACGACGCGCATGTCGCCGCCGTGGACGTTCACCATCGCCTTGTTCGTGAACCCGGCGCGCGAGGGGAGGAAGACGTGCGAGTCCAGCCCCGCCCGCGCGGCGTACGCGGCCGCGGCCTGTCCCGCGTTGCCCGCCGAGTTGAGCGCCACGTCGGTCGCGCCGTGCTGGACCGCCGCCGTCACCGCCGCGGTCTGGCCGCGGTCCTTGAACGTCCCCGTCGGGTTGCGCCCCTCGTCCTTGACGAGCACGCGCCCGACGCCCATCTCCTCGGCGAGGGACGGACAGTCGACGAGCGCGGTCGCGCCCTCGTCCATCGACACCGCCGCGTCGCGGGGAAACGGAAGCAGTTCCTCGTAGCGCCACATCGAGTCGAAGCGGCGCGATTCGAGCGCCGACCGGGAGAGGTCGATGGCGTCGTAGTCGTAGTCCGGGTCGAGGATACCGTCGCAGTCGGGACAGCGGTGGGTCGCCGTCTCCGCGTCGAACGTCTCGCCGCAGTCCACGCAGGTGAGGCCGATGAACGCGTCCGTCGTCTCCATGCGCGCACCTTCTGCCGGCGGGGACTAATCGTTGTCCATCGGTCCCGGCGCTCCCGTCGAACGCCGTCGTCGGACCGACGCGGCGCCGGACGTCGAGGCCGGCGTCTGACGAACGTTTATGAGCAACTGCTAGGGAGTCCCAGTCGGTACTATGGCAAACGCGATTCGCCGGATGGCCGAGAGCAGTTCCCGACTGGTGGAGCGCTACCTCCCGGACGCCTTCCTGTTCGCGATACTGTTGACGTTCGTGGCGTACGGGCTGGCGTTCGCGTTCGTCCAGCCCCAGCAGGGGTATCTGACCCACGCCCGGGGGCTCGTGCTCGACGGCTGGTACGGCGGGTTCTGGGGGCTGCTCACGTTCGCGATGCAGATGACCCTCATCCTGATGACGGGGTACGCTCTCGCCCAGACCGACCTCGTCGACGGCGTCCTCTCGCGGCTCGCGGCGGTCCCGTCGACCGAGCGCGGGGCGGCCGCCTTCGTCCCCGTGGTCGCCGCCGCCGCCTCGTTCGTCCACTGGGGCCTGGGGCTGGTCGTCGGGGCCATCTTCGCCCGCAAGGTGGCCGAGGAGATGCGGAGCATCGACTTCCCCATCGTCGTCGCCGGAGCGTACTCCGGGTTCGTCGTCTGGCACGGCGGCCTCGCCGGTTCCATCCCGCTCGTGATGAACTCCAGCGCGGAGAACGGCAACTTCCTCATAGCACGCGGTGTACTGGACGCCACCATCCCGACGGGCCAGACCATCTTCACGGTCGCCAACCTCGCTCTCGTCGCGGTCGTCGGCTTCCTCTTTCTCCCTGCGCTCTACCTGCTGATGTACCCCGACGACGAGCGCAAGAAGACGACCATCGACCCCGAAACGCTGGACGACGCCCAGGCCGACGGCGGCGAACCCGCGGCCGTGACCGCGCCGTCCGAGCACGCGACGGTGGCCGACCGAATCGAACACTCCGCCGCCGTCGCGTGGGCCATCGGTCTCTCCGGCGTCGTCGCCGTCCTGCTGTACTTCGCCGTTCCGCTCGTCGACGACGGCGTCATGCCGTGGAACAACCTCGGGCTGAACGTGGTCAACTTCGCGTTCCTCTTCCTCGGGCTCTTGCTCCACGGAACGCCGGCGGCGTACGTCGAGGCGATGAAGGAGGCCGTCGAGAACGTCTGGGGCATCATCCTCCAGTTCCCCTTCTACGCCGGCATCATGGGCGTGATGAGCTACGCGCCGGAGGGGTCGACCAGCCTCGCGACCCAGATAGCACAGGGCATGGTCGCGGTGGCTCCCGACGGAGCGCTGCCCGCCATCGCCTTCCTGACGGCGGGGCTCGTCAACTTCTTCGTCCCGAGCGGCGGCGGCGAGTGGGCGGTCGTCGGCGAGACGCTCGTGAAAGCCGCCAAGGCCGGCGGCGCGAGCGTTCCCCGCATCGCCGTGGCCGCCGCGTGGGGCGACGCGTGGACGAACATGATACAGCCGTTCTGGGCCATCCCGCTGCTGGCCATCAGCGGCCTCTCCGTCCGGGACATCATGGGGTACTGCGTGATGGTGTTGCTCGGCAGCGGCGCGATAATCCTCGTCGGCATCACGGTCCTGCCCATGTGACCCGCCGAACGAGATAAGGTCGTTCGCGCCGTCGGAGGTGATAGAAGTCCAGACTGCATGAGCGGAACTCGTCTCCCACGCCGTCGATTCCTCACGGTAGTCGCAACGACCGCGGTCGCTGGCGTCGCCAGCGGCCAGGCGAAGACGTTCGAGTTCGCGGGCAGCGTGTCGGGGTGGCAGGGCCGCTCCCCGGAGGCCATCGCCGACGAGACGAACCCGACGCTCCACCTCGTCGCCGGCCAGAAGTACGTCGTCTCCTGGGAGAACGTGGACGGCGAACCGCACAACTTCGCCATCGAGAACCAGAGCGGAGAGGTGCTGAAGGAGACGGAGGTCCTCAGCCAGAGGGGCGGCGTACAGACGGTGGAGTTCACCGCCAAACCCGGCATGGCGACGTACTTCTCGCAGGTCAACCCCGAGACGATGCGCGGGAAGATAGTCGTCCGCCAGCCCACGACGACCACGACGCAGACGACGAACGGGACCGCGGGGACGAACGGAACGTCGGGGACGAACGGGACTACGGGAACGACGGGGACGACGGCGACCGAGACGACGACCACCGGAACCGGGACGAGCGTCACGACGGACGAAACCACGGCGACCGAGACGAGCGGCGACACCACCAACGACGGCGGCCAGCCCGGAGTCGGTCTCCTCGCCGCGCTCGGTAGTCTCGCCGGTCTCGCCTACCTGCTCCGGCGACGCGGGGACTGACGACGGGTCGTGCCGACCGACCGTAGAGAATCACCCGTCGAGGCGACCGTCGGAACGCGCCCCGGCACAGTAAAACGGCGGCGCTAGAAGCTGTTCTTTATCTTCTCGAAGAAGCCTTGTTCGACGTCGACCTCCTCGCCGCCGGCCTCGGCGAACGCTTCGAGGGCTTCGCGCTGGTCGTCGTTCAGCGATTCGGGCGTGACGACCTGCGCCTTGACGTAGAGGTCACCGTGGCCGCGCCGCCGGAGGTGGGGCATTCCCTTGCCCTGCAGGCGGAAGGTCTCGCCGCTCTGGGTGCCGGCGGGGACGTCCATCTCGACGGAGCCGTCGACGGTGGGAATCTCGACGGTGTCCCCGAAGACGGCCTGCGGGAACGAGATGGCCGCGCGGTGGTGGAGGTCCGCGCCGTCCCGCTCGAACTCCGGATGGTCGCGGACGGAGACCTCGATGAGCATGTCGCCGTTCGGGCCGCCGTTCTCGCCGGGCGCACCCTCGCCGTCCATCTGTAGCGTCTGGCCGTCCTGGATGCCGGCCGGCACCTCGACCGAGAGCGTCGCCTCGCGCTGGACGACGCCGTCGCCGCCGCAGTCGCTGCATGTCTCCTCGTACAGTTCGCCCTGGCCCTCACAGCGCGGGCAGGTGCGGGACTGCTGTACGCGACCGAACGGCGTCTGCTGAACCTGGGTGACCTGTCCCTGGCCGTTGCACTCGGGGCAGGTCCGGGCATCGGTTCCCGGCGGATGGCCCTCGCCGTTACAGGTGTCACAGCGCTCCGGACGGCGGACGGTCACCTGTTTCTCCGCGCCGTGGTACGCCTCTTCGAGGTCGATGGTCATGGTCGTCCGCAGGTCGGCACCCTGGCGCGGCCGGGAGCCGCCACGCTGGCCGCCGCCGAAGAACTGCTCGAAGATGTCGCCCATCCCGCCGCCCATGCCGCCGCCGGCGCCGCCGAAGGGGTTGCCCTGGCCGGCGCCAGCGCCGCCGCGACCGCCGTCGAAGCCGCCGCGCTTCTCGGCCTGCTCGAAGCGGTCGTGGCCCATCTGGTCGTACGCCTGGCGCTTCTCCTCGTCGGTCAGTACCTCCTTCGCCTTCTTGACCTTCTTGAACTTCTCCTCGGCGTTCGGGTCGTCGCTGACGTCCGGGTGGTACTGCGTCGCCTTCTCCCGGTAGGCCTCCTGAATCTCGTCCTCGCTCGCGTCACGGCTGACGCCGAGCACGTCGTAGAAGTCCTCGCTCATTCGTTATCCCTCGATAAAAGTCGGAGTTACTTGAAGGGTCCGTTGGCGTCGCGAGCCCAGCGGCCCTTCGTGGCCGCCGTCTCTTCGTCGCTACTGCTCCTCGTCGTCGTCCACGTCCTCGAAGTCGGCGTCGACGTACTCCTCGCCCTGCTGGTCGCCGCCGGCGCCCGCGCCCGGACCTGCACCGCCGGGGCCAGCGCCGCCGGGGCCGCCGCCCATGCCGCCGGGGCCGGCACCGCCGGCACCGCCACCCGCGCCGGCCTGGGCCTGCTCCTGGTACATCTGCTTGCCGATCTCCTGGAGCTGTTCGCTCAGGCTCTCGGTGGCCTCCTCGAGGTCCTCCTTCGTCGCGTCGTCGTCGTCCAGCGTCTCCTGGACGGCGTCGATCTCCTCGCGGATGTCCGATTCGAGGTCGTCGTCGATCTCCTCCTCGTTCTCGTCCAGCAGCTTCTCGGCGCGCTGGACGGCGCTCTCGGCGGCGTTGCGCGCCTCGATGCGCTCGCGGCGCTGCTCGTCCTCTTCGGCGTGCTGCTCGGCCTCCTCCTGCATGCGCTCTATCTCCTCGTCGGAGAGGCCGGCACCGCCTTCGATGGTGATCTCCTCGCTGTTACCGGAGCCCTGGTCCTCGGCGGAGACGTTGACGATGCCGTTCTCGTCGATGTTGAACGACACCTCGATCTGGGGCGTTCCGGCCGGGGCCGGCGGGATGCCGGTGAGGTGGAACTCGCCGAGCAGTTCGTTCTCCTCCGCTATCTCGCGTTCGCCCTGGAACACACGGACCTGGACCGAGGTCTGGTTGTCCGCCGCGGTGGTGAACACCTTCGACTCCTCGGTCGGGATGGTCGTGTTCTTGTCGATGAGGCGCTCGAACAGGCCACCCTTGACCTCGATGCCGAGCGAGAGGGGCGTCACGTCGAGCAGGACGATGTCGTCCACGTCGCCGGAGAGGACGCCGCCCTGGATTGCCGCGCCCAGCGCGACCGCCTCGTCGGGGTTGACGTTCTTCTTCGGCTCCTGGCCGGTCATCTCCTCGACCTTCTCCTGGACCTGGGGCATCCGGGTCGAACCGCCGACGAGGATGACCTCGTCGATGTCGCTCTCGGAGTAGCCGGCGTCGTCGAGGGCCTGCTCGGTCGGGCCGACCGTTCGCTCGATGAGGTCCTCGGTGAGGCTCTCGAACTTCGCGCGGGTCAGGCTCTCCTCCAGGTGGACCGGTCCGTCGTCGGTCGCCGTGATGAACGGGAGGTTGACGTCCGTCTCCTTGCGCGAGGAGAGCTCTATCTTCGCTTCCTCGGCGGCGTCTTTCAGGCGCTGGAGCGCCTGCCGGTCGTCGCGGAGGTCGATGCCGTGGTCGTTCTCGAACTCGTCGGCCAGGTAGTCGATGATGGCCTGGTCCCAGTCGTCGCCGCCGAGGTCGTTGTCGCCGTTCGTGGCGACGACCTCGTAGACGCCGCCGCCGAGGTCCAGCACGGAGACGTCGAACGTCCCGCCGCCGAGGTCGTAGACGAGCACGGTCTGGTCGGTCTCGTCGTCGAGACCGTACGCCATCGACGCGGCCGTCGGCTCGTTGACGATGCGCTCGACCTCGAAGCCGGCGATCTCGCCGGCGTCCTTCGTGGCCTGGCGCTGGCGGTCGTTGAAGTACGCGGGGACCGTGATGACGGCCTTCTCGACGTCGTCGCCGAGGTACTCCTCGGCGTCCCGCTTTATCTTCTGGAGAATCATCGCCGAGATCTGCTCCGGCGTGTACTCTTCGCCGTCGACCTCGACGGTGTAGTCGTCCTCGCCCATGTGACGCTTGATGGACTGGATCGTGTCCTCGGGGTTCTGGACCGCCTTGTTCTTGGCGGGTTTGCCCACGAGTCGCTCGCCGTCGTCGGAGAAGGAGACGACCGACGGCGTGGTTCGGTCGCCCTCCCCGTTGACGATGATTTCGGGGTCGCCGCCCTCCATCACCGCGAACGCGCTGTTCGTGGTACCGAGGTCGATACCCAGTATCTTGTTGCTCGCCATCGTTGGGGCAACGTAGCCGTTTCGGGCGGTTAAAGGTTACTAGACGCTACGACGTTGCCCAGAAGACGACCCCGGCGCCTGCTTGCGATTCCGGGTTCGGTACGCGCTCCCATCCGGGAGTTTTATCACGAACCGGTACTCCATCTCGGCCTCCGTCCCGACGCGAGGGTCGCCGCTACTCCTCGTCTCCCTCGCCGTCGCTGACGGTCACCTGCGCCGACTGGAGCACCTTGTCGGCCATCTCGTACCCCGGGCGGTACACGTCCGCGATGGTGTCCTCGGGGTGGTCGCTGTCGACGCGCATCATCACCTCGTGGCGCTGCGGGTCGACGTCCTCGCCGGGGTCCGGTTCTATCTCGGTGACGTTCTCCTCGTCGAGCACGCGGTTCAGCTCCTTCAGCGTCAGTTCGACGCCCTCGCGCAGGCTCTCGACGTTCTCGTGTTCGTCCTCGACGGCCCGTTTCAGGTTCTCGTGGACGTCGAGCAGTCGTTCCACAAGGTCCTCCGTCGCGCGCTCTTCGAGTTGCTCCTGGCGCTTCTTCGCTCGCTTCTTGTAGTTCTGGAAGTCCGCCTGCTTTCGCTTCAGCTTCGACTCGAACTCCTCGGCTTCGGCCTCGGCCTCCTCGCGCCTGCGTTCGAGGTCCGCGAGGTGCTCCTCGAGGTCCACGGCGAGGCCCTCGTCCTCGACCGCGACCCTCGCCACGAGCGACGTGCTCGTCGGGCCGAGTACGTCCTCGACAGACTGCTCCGTCTCGCTCTCGGCGTCCGCGTCGTCGGCCGGTTCGGTCCCTTCTGGCTGCTCGTCGTCGGGCGTCCGGGCGGCCTCCTCCTCGGTCATACACGAACGAAGCCGCCGTACGCGTTTAAGGTTTCAGAAACGGAGCGACGGAGGCGTCGGAACGACGACCGGAGCCGCGGCCGCGCCGGAGAGCGGGACCGAACTCATGTCCGTGGCGTCTCCAGTTCGGCGACGAACCGGAGCAGGGAGGCGAGCGACTCCGAGACGTCGGCCAGGCCCGCCATCAGGCCGATGGGCTCGTACTCGACGACGCCGGTCGTCGCCAGTTCCGGGAGATGCGTCCGGGCCAGTTCGACGAACGTCCGTTCGTAGGCGTCTTCGGGGACCTCGTCGACCGACACGTCCAGCTCCCAGGCGGCGACCTGACGGGCCAGTCGCTCCAGTTTCACCGGGCGGGAGCCGCGCCGGGCGAGATAGTAGAGGACGTACCGATTGCGCCGGTCAGCGAGCAGTCGAAGCAGGGCGAACCAGCGAACCGGCGTCCCGCCGTCCGGAACCGACCGTCGCGCCTCGCGGTTTGCCAGGCGGGGAACCTCCGGGTCCGGCGAGTGGCGGTGCGCCCAGGAGAGCGCGAGACGTACCGAGCGGACCGTCCGGACGGGAAGCGTCACGGAGACGGTCCACCCGTTCCGGGGATTTGCGTCCGCCGGAGCGGTTCCTCTGTCCGTCATCGTCTCCTCCGGGTTCCAAGGGCGTGACCGGAGTTTAACCCCCCTCACCGTTCGTGTCGTTCACGGACTGCCCCGGGGACGCGGGCCACACGGTGTGTCGATTACGACGACTCGGGGGACGGACCGTCGGCCGGTCGAGGCGGGTCGCGCGGAGCGAACGGACCGAGACGGACGGGGAGGGACGGTCCGGACCCCGACGGCGAGGGTCCACCCGGGGCGGGACGGCGACGGGTCGAAAGGCGACCCGAAACGCGTTCAACCGTCGTTCTGCGACCGACACGACGGATTATCTCGCTCGACGGAACGTTATCGAGGGTCCGCGGCGACGTATCCCCGCCCACCGTCGAGTTATCGCGGGCTGACGTCCAGGCTCGACCGGATAACGGACGTTACTCGTAGCCGTCTCGGGCGTCGACGGCGGTCGGGGCCGCGAGACGGCGGTCCGTTCCGTCTCCTCGCGCGAGCGCAGGTGTCACAACCCTTTTCCGCCCTGCGAGAGAACTCGGGCGTATGGCAGACGACGAATCCAACGAGAAGGACACGACCGAGCAGAACGAGGGCAGCGAGGAGGAGAAATCCTTCCGCGAACGCGTCGAGGAGATCCGCGAGAAGCGCGCCGAGGAAGGCGAAGAGGGCGACCGCGAGGAGCGCATGAAGGAGGCCCTCGGCGGCGGCGGCCCCGGCGGCATGGGCGGCGGTGGCGGCAACCCGTTCGCGCAGATGATGGGCGGCATGATGGGCGGCGGTGGCGGCCCCGGCGCGATGGGCGGCGGCCCCGGCGGCGAGAGCGAGGGCAACGAGGAGCTCGTCCGCGAGGTGCGACAGCTCCGCGACGAGGTCCGGGACGCGACGCGACAGCTCCAGCGCATCGCCGACGCGCTCGAAGACTGAGTTTCCTGTCAGAAACCTTTCGGTAATCCGGGAGACGAAAGCTGGGATTCTTATAATCCCGTCGTCTATTTCGATTCGTAACAGTGGTCGCAGAGTCCAGTAGCGGGAGTTCGCTCCGCCTGTTCGGTGACCGCGAGTTCCTCGCGTTAGCTGGCACCGCGTTCGCCCGGAGCCAGGCGTACTCGACCATCCTCATCGCGCTGGCGCTGTACGCCGAGATGTTCCACACCAGCAGCACGGTCGAGGGTCTGTTCGGCACGGCGTTCGCGGTCGTCCAGTTGCTCATCGTGCTCCCGCTGGGCCGCTACATCGACATCCAGGACTCCAAGCGGTTCCTGCTCGCCGGCCTCCTGCTCAACGTCCTCGTGTTCGTCGGGTTCGCGTTCGTCGAGACCGTCGAACACGTCATCCTCATCAGGGCGCTCCAGGGGCTGAGCGCGAGCATGCTCTGGCTCACCGGAACGACCGTCGTCGGCGAGATATCGGACGAGGGGTCGCGAGGGCTGTGGATCGGCACCTACAACCAGGTCGGCGCGTTCTCCAGCCTGTTCGGGGACATCTTCGGCGGCCTGCTCCTCTACCTCTACGACTTCTCGCTGACGTACGCGGTGCTGAGCGCCATCACGCTCGGCGCGTTCCTCGCGGTGTTCCTCTTCCTCCGGGACAACCCCGGCGGGCGGAAAGACCCCGAGGTGGCGACCGGCGTCGAGACCATCCGTACGCTGCTCGAACGGACCGCCATCAGGGCCCTCGTCTTCTTCCGGGTCGCGTTCAGCGTCGGAAAGATGGCGGTCATCATCTTCCTGCCCATCTACGCCCGCACGGAGTTCGGCATCAACCCGTTCGTCATCGGCGGCATCATGGCCGGCGGGAAGCTGACGAAGTCCCTGACGCAGGGGAAGGTCGGCGACTGGACCGACCGCGTCGGGAACAAGTACCAGTTCATCCTCGCGGGCGCGCTCGTGTACGCGGTCGGAACCGCGCTCATCCCCTTCGCCGGGGTGGCCCACCAGTACGTGCCGGGAACGACGATCAGGGCCTTCGGAGGGTCGATGGAGCTTCCGGGAGCCTTCTTCGTCCTGTTCGCGGCGTACGCCGTCCTCGGCATCGGCGACAGCCTCCGACTGCCGGCGAGCATGGCGCTGTTCGTCGAGGAGGGCGAGCACTTCGACGCCGTCGCCTCCAGCCTCTCGCTGCGCTCCATCGCGTGGAAGGTCGGACAGGTCGGCGGCCCCGTCCTCATCGGTGCCATCTGGGACGCGACCACGGTCTGGGTCGCGTTCTGGTCCGCCGCCGCGTTCATCGTCGTCTCCTCGGTCGTGTTCGCGTCGCTCTTCAGCATCGACCCCGCGCCCGACGTGGACGCGGTGGCCGGGGACTGAGTCCGGGCCACGGTCGTCGGCGGGCCGCGCCGAAAGCGCCAGCGCGAGACGCAACCGTGAAACCACCGAGGGCCCAACCCCAGCACATGGACGAACGACCGGGGCTGTCCGACCAGTATCGAAAGTCCAGTCCGTGGCCGATGTTCGTCGCGGTCGGACTCGCGCTGTTCGAGGTTGGCATCGTGCTCGCCGACGTGCTCTTTCCCGTCGCCGTCGGGGGGATGCTGATGTTCGTCGGGAGCGTCGTCGGCATCCTCCGCGAGTCCGAGTACATCGCCGACCCGTGGAAGGCGCTCGTCGTCTGTGCCGGCCTGGCGTTCGCCGTCGGCGGTATCATCTGGACACAGACGACCGGGTCGGTTCAGTTGCGCGGAACCGCCATCCTCGTCGGCGGCGTCGCACTGCTCGTCGGCGGCGTCGTCGGGGCGCTGTGGCAACCGTCGACAGCGTGAAACGGGCGCGCGAGACGTCGTCCCGCCCGTGACGCCGAACGACCGCGAGTCCGGTCGGAACCACAAACCTATTTGATGCCGCCGACGCTACCTCCTGATAATATGGCAGAGAGCGTCTTCGACAGGGAAACGTTGCTGGACATCACGGTGAACGTCGTGCCGCTAGGGATTCTGGCGTTCTTCTTCGTCCTCTTCCTGCTCCAGAGCCTCGAATCCGGTGACAAACTCATCGAACTGGTCAGTTGGGGGCTCATCATCGTCCCCTTCACCCTGCTCGCTCTGTTAACGTATATCGCGGCACGGGAAATCTAGGCCCCGTACAGCGACGGAACCTTACCTTTCTTTACCCTGTAGTCCTCAGCGTCTCCTATGGCAGACACTGGGCAGATTGCTCTCACAGTCGTGATGGGGGTGCTCTTGCTCGCCGTCGCCGCCTTCCTCACGCGCCTGGAGGACTGGCGGTCGTACGCGCCACTCGGCAGTGGGGGGTACGGGTACGGTGAGCGTTCCGAGCACGTCCACGAGGAGAAACCGTCCGGCATCGTACGCTGGTTGACGACTGTCGACCACAAGGACATCGGGATGCTGTACGGGGCCTACGCCCTGTTCGCGTTCTCGTGGGGCGGCATCGCCGTCCTGCTGATGCGGGCGGAGCTGTTCGCTCCCCAGACGGATCTCATCGAGCCGACGTTCTACAACGGTCTGCTGACCACGCACGGCATCACGATGCTGTTCCTGTTCGGGACGCCCATCATCGCGGCGTTCGGGAACTACTTCATTCCGCTGCTCATCGGGGCGGACGACATGGCGTTCCCGCGCATCAACGCCATCGCGTTCTGGCTGCTACCCCCGGGCGCGCTACTCATCTGGGCCGGCTTCTTCATTCCGGGAGTCGCGCCGTCCCAGACGAGCTGGACGATGTACACGCCGCTGTCCGTCGAGCAGACGTCGAGGGCCATCGACATGATGCTGCTCGGACTCCACCTGACCGGCGTCTCGGCGACCATGGGTGCGATTAACTTCATCGCGACCATCTTCACCGAGCGCGGCGACGACGTCGGCTGGCCCGACCTCGACATCTTCTCGTGGACGCTGCTCACCCAGTCGGGGCTCATCCTGTTCTCGTTCCCGCTGCTCGGCAGTGCGCTCATCATGCTGCTGCTGGACCGGAACTTCGGGACGACGTTCTTCGCGACCGAAGGCGGCGGTCCCATCCTCTGGCAGCACCTGTTCTGGTTCTTCGGCCACCCCGAGGTGTACATCCTCGTGCTGCCGCCGATGGGGCTGGTCAGTCTCATCCTGCCGCGGTTCTCCGGCCGGAAACTGTTCGGGTTCAAGTTCGTCGTCTATTCGACGCTGGCCATCGGCGTCTTGAGCTTCGGCGTCTGGGCCCACCACATGTTCGCCACCGGTATCGACCCCCGGATTCGGGCGAGTTTCATGGCGGTGTCGCTGGCCATCGCGATACCGAGCGCGGTGAAGGTGTTCAACTGGATCACCACCATGTGGAACGGGCGACTACGGTTGACTGCACCGATGCTGTTCAGTATCGGTTTCGTCCAGAACTTCATCATCGGCGGCGTCACCGGCGTCTTCCTCGCCTCGATTCCCGTCGACCTCGTGCTCCACGACACCTACTACGTCGTCGGGCACTTCCACTTCATCGTCATGGGCGCCATCGCCGTCGCCGGCTTCTCGGCGTTCTACTACTGGTTCCCCATCTTCACGGGGAGGATGTACCAGAAGCGGCTGGCTCACTGGCACTTCTGGCTGACGATGATCGGCTCGAACGTCACGTTCTTCGCCATGCTGTTCCTCGGCTACGGCGGCATGCCGCGCCGCTACGCGACCTACCTGCCGCAGTTCGCCACCTGGCACCAGGTCGCCACCGTCGGCGCGTTCGTCATGGGCATCGGTCAGCTCATCTTCGTCTGGAACGTCGCCCAGTCCTGGCTGGAGGGGCCGCTCGTCGAAGGGCCCGACCCCTGGAAGCTCGAAGAAGACGGTCTCCGCACGAAGGAGTGGGAGTGGTTCGAACGGAAGCAAGAGACCGCCATCGCCGACGGTGGCGAGGAGACCGACGGTCACGGTCAGGCGGACGACTGAATCCGACTGACGAAGACGACCGCCGTCACCGTTCTCTTTCCGTCGCTCGATAGACCGGCGACGACCGCCGGGAGAACGAGTCGTTCGCGAGCGACGCGTGCGGCGCGTCGGTCACGTTACCGCGAGGATGATACCCATGGAGAACATGAGCACGGTGAGGCCGCCGAGTACGAGAGCGAGTAGTTCCTTCTCGGACATGGTCGTACTACGTGCGGTCGAATGAAAAGGCTAATCCTCTCGGTGTCGTTAGCTCGGAGCGTGCCCGTCCGACTCGAAGGTCCGTCGCTCGTCGTCGGTATGTACGCCTTCATCGTCGCGTTCACCGGCGTCGCCGGCGCGCTCATCGGTACGTTCGCCCCAGACTTGCTCGGGACCGAACTCGACCCGGTAGCGCTGTTCGGCATTTTCGAAATCCAGCCGACGCCCGTCGGCCTGGCCGTCTACGGGATGGTGACCATCGCGCTCCTTCTCGGCGTCCCCCTCGCGCTGGTGGTGTACGTCTCCAACCGCTTCGACGAGGACGCCGTGTAGGCGCGGAACCGCCGCGAGCGGTCCGTTCACGCGAACCAATAAGCCCGTTCGCGTCGAAGCGACGGCCATGTATCACGTACTCGTGGCACTCGACGAGGACGAATCGCGAGCGCGCGCCCAGGCGGCGGCGGTGACCGAACTACCCGCCGCCGACGACGAGGTGCGCGCGACGCTGTTCCACGCGTTCACCGACAACCCCCGGGGAGCTTCAGCGACGCAGGTGGCGGGCGTCCGGCGCGCCCGGGAAGCGCTCGACGCCGCGGGCGTCGAGGTCGACGTGGTCGAGACGAGCGGCGACCCGGCGGAGGAGATACTCGACGCGGCCCGCGACCGCGACGCGGACGCCATCTGCGTCGGCGGGCGCAAGCGCTCGCCGGCCGGGAAGGCGCTGTTCGGCAGCGTCGTCCAGTCGGTCGTGCTCAACGCGGACCGCCCCGTCATCGTGGCCGGCGAGCGCGAGGAGAAGTAGGCTCGCGACGCTGCCGACGCGGGGTTCTCGTCCACCGCGCGGTCGGCCCGCTCTCGCATCGATGCGCCGCCGGACCGCTCGACCCTACCCTTCGCCGACCATGCGGTCCTCGTCGTCCCACTCCCGTTCGCGGAGTTCGTACTTCTGGACCTTGCCCGTCGCGGTGGTCGGCAGGTCGTCGACGAACTCGACCCGGTCGACCCGCTTGTAGGACGCCATGCGTTCTCCCGTGAACTCCCGAAGTTCCGCTTTCGTCACGCCCGGTTCGTCGGGGTCGCCGGACGCGGGGACGACGAAGGCCTTGGGCGTCTCGCCCCACCGGTCGCTCGGGGCGGGGACGACGGCGACGTCCGAGACGTCGTCGTGTTCGAACAGCGTGTCCTCGATTTCGATGCTGGAGATGTTCTCGCCGCCGGAGATGATGATGTCCTTCTTGCGGTCCTGGATGGAGACCATGCCGTGCTCGTCGACGACCGCGAGGTCGCCCGTGTGGAACCAGCCCTCGCGCCTGTCGTCGAACGCCTCCTCGGTCGCTTCGGGTTTCTCCCAGTAACCGTCCATCACCTGGTTGCCGCGGACGACGATCTCGCCGATTGTCGAATCGTCGCGAGGCACGTCCTCGCCGTCGTCGTCGACCACCGCGACTTCCGTGCCGAGGACGCCCATCCCCTGGCGTTTCTTGAGTTCGAACCGGTCGTCGGCGTCTTCGTCCATCAACCGCCGCGCGTCCGACGTCGTGATGAGCGGTCCCGTCTCGGTCGCGCCGTAGAGATGTTTCAGGTACCAGCCGAACTCGTCTTCGACGGCTCGGATGGTCGCCTCCGGCGGGGCGCTCCCCGCGGTCGTGACGCGCACGTCGTCGTCGCCGGCCATCTCCGGCCGTCCGTTCGCCTCGTAGTAGTCGACCAGCATGTTCAGCACGGTGGGCGCGCCACAGAGGAACGACACGTCCTCCTCCCGGATGGTCTCGACGACGTCCGCGGCGTCGACGCCGCGCGTGCAGACGTGTTTCGCGCCCATCCCCGTGACGGCGTAGATGTGACCCCAGCCGTTGACGTGGAACATCGGCAGCGTCCAGAGGTAGATGTCGTCGTCGTACAGTTCGTGGTGGACCGAGAGCACGTAGGCGTGGAGGGTCTCGGTCCGGTGCGTTCGCATCACGCCCTTCGGGTCGCCCGTGGTCCCGGAGGTGTAGTTGATGGTGATGACTTCGTCTTCCGCCATCTCCGGACGTTCGTAGCCGTCGGGGTCGGCCGCCGCGACGACCGCCTCGAAGTCCTCCCAGTCGCCGTCCGTCCGGTCGGCGTCGTTACTGACGAAGACGCTGGTCGGCACCGAGTCGCGCACCGCCTCTATCTTGTCGGCGTAGTCGTAGTCGGCGACGACGGCGTCCACCGCCGCGTCGGACAGGATGTACTCGAAGTCGTCGGGGGTGAGCCGGTAGTTGAGCGGCGTGTGGACCGCCCCGAGTTGCATGGTCGCGTAGGCGGTTTCGAGGTGGTAGTGAGTGTTGGGGTCGAGCACCGCGACGCGGTCGCCTTTCTCGATGCCGCGCTCGGCGAGCACCGCCGACAGTCGGTCGACCCGGTCGCCGAGTTCGTCGTACGTGTACCGTTCCCCGGTCGTCGCGACGACCGCCTCCTGGTCGCCGTAATGATTCCGGGCCCGGTCGAGAAAGTCCGTCACGAGCAGCGGTTTGTGCATGGGGGAAGGACATTTACTTTGATGATATACGTTGTGGTGAGTGCAAATCTTCACGGGACGAGAGAGATAGCGACCGACGGCTCGGGCGGATCGAAGCAAGAAGACGCGGGAGCGGCCCCGGTCGAACCGGAACGCGCCGTCTACGCGTGAAGCGGGCCGACGCCCCTCAGTCGCCCTGGACCTTCTGTTGGATGTCCGAGACGACCTCGGGGTTGCGGAGGGTGGAGGTGTCGCCGAGCTGTTCGTCGTTGGCGATGTCCTCCAGGAGCCGGCGCATGATCTTGCCCGAGCGGGTCTTGGGGAGTTCGGGAGTGAACACGACCTGTTCGGGCCGCGCGATGGGGCCGATGGCGTCCTCGACGCCCGCGACGATGCGCTCGCGCAGGTTGTCGTCGCCCTCGTGGCCCTCCTCGGTGATGACGTAGGCGTAGACCGCCTCGCCCTTCACGTCGTGGTGGCCGCCGACGACCGCGGCTTCGGCGACGCCGTCGACGCCGACGATGGCCGACTCGATCTCCATCGTGCCCAGGCGGTGACCCGAGACGTTGAGCACGTCGTCGACCCGCCCGAGGACGGTGATGTAGCCGTCGTCGTCGATCTTCGCGCCGTCCTCGGGGAAGTACACCCAGTCGTCAGGGTCGTCGCTGTCGACGTCGGAGTACTCCGCCCAGTACTCCTCGACGTACCGCTCGTCGTTCCCGTAGAGGGTGCGGAGCATCCCGGGCCAGGGCTTGTCGACGGTGAGGTAGCCGGCGCGACCCGGCTCGACCTCCTCGCCCGTCGTGTCGACGACCTTCGCGTCGATGCCCGGCAGGGCCGGCCCGGCCGAACCGGGCTTCATCGTCGCGACGCCGGGGAGGGTGGTGACCATCATGCCGCCGGTTTCGGTCTGCCACCAGGTGTCGACGATGGGACACTGTTCGTCGCCGATGTGCTTGTAGTACCACTTCCACGCGCGGGGATTGATGGGCTCGCCGACCGTCCCCAGCAGTCGGAGCGAGGAGAGGTCGTGCTGGTCGGGGTGCTGACTACCCCACTTCATGAACGCCCGGATGGCCGTCGGCGCCGTGTAGAAGATGTCGACGCCGTACTCCTCGACGATCTCCCAGAGGCGGTCCTTCTCGGGGTAGTCCGGCGTCCCCTCGTACATCACGCTGGTGGTCCCGAGCGCGAGCGGCCCGTAGACGATGTAGGAGTGGCCCGTGATCCAGCCGATGTCCGCCGAACACCAGTACGTGTCGTCGGCCTCGATGTCGAGGACGGTCCGAGAGGTCCAGGCGACGTAGGAGAGATACCCACCGGTGGTGTGCTTGACGCCCTTGGGTTCCCCGGTGGTGCCGGAGGTGTACATGAGGAAGAGCATGTCCTCGGCGTCGCGCTCGACGGGGTCGACCTCGGCGCCCGCGTGCTCGT
>QNGA01000040.1 GCA_003298465.1 halophilic archaeon
CGACGAGCAACAGCAGGCGTCGACCGACGCGGTCGATGAGCGCGATGGCGACGACCGTCATGAGGACGTTGATGACGCCGATGCCGACCGTGGCGAGAATCGACGTCGCGCTGCCGAAGCCGGTCGACTCGAGAATAGTTGGTGCATAATAGAGAACAGCGTTGATGCCGGTGATCTGCTGGAAGACGGCGAGTCCGAGCCCGACGACGAGCGCAGGGCGCAGCCAGGGCTGGAGCAGGTCGCGGAGACTAGTTCCGGACTGTTTTGTAACCGTTTGCTCTATCTCGGCGAGTTCGTCGTCGACGTCGCCCTCGCGGGTGCGTTCGAGGACCGAACGAGCATCGTCTTTTCGTCCATGTTCGTAGAGCCAGCGCGGACTCTCGGGCATCTTCACCATGCCGACGGCGAGGACGACCGCGGGAATCATTCCGGTTCCGAGCATCAGTCGCCACGCGCCGGCGTCGGCGAAGGCGTAGTTGACGAAGTACGATATCAGGATTCCGAGCGTCACCATGAGCTGG
>QNGA01000042.1 GCA_003298465.1 halophilic archaeon
CTCTTGGCGACCCACATCGAGTCGTGGCCCGGCGAGTCGTGGCCCGGCGCGCCGTACTCGTCGTCGCCCGACTGGTCCATGCCCGTGTTGTGTTCCTGGGCGTGTTCGATGCCCGGCGCGTCGAGGACGCCGCGCTCCTGGAGCTTCGAGACGGCGACCGCCTCGTGACCCGTCGCGTCGATGACGAGGTCGGACTCGACGGCGATGGGGTCGACGCAGGTCAGCTCGCGCGGGAGCGCGTGGACCGGCGTCCAGTTCATCACGACGCCGCCGACGCGGTGGCCCTCGCGGACGACCACGTCGGTGAACTCCGTCATGTTCTGCATCTTCGCGCCCGCGTCGCAGGCGGCCTTGATGAGCCCGGAGCAGGCGTGCGGGCCGTTGGCGACGTAGAGGTCCTCGCTCTCGTCGCTCTC
>QNGA01000043.1 GCA_003298465.1 halophilic archaeon
GGAGGCTGGTGCTGGACAGGAACGTGGACAACTTCTTCAACGAGAACGAGCAGCTGGCGTTCGGGCCGGGGCTGGTGGTGCCAGGGATCTACTACTCGGACGACAAGATGCTGCAGTGCCGGGTGTTCGCCTACGCCGACACGCAGCGCTACAGGCTGGGACCAAACTAACTGATGCTGCCCGTCAACGCGCCGCGCTGCGCGCACCACAACAACCACTACGACGGCGCCATGAACTTCATGCACCGCGACGAGGAGGTGGACTACTACCCGTCCAGGCACGCGCCGCTGCGGCAGGCGGCGCCGCCCACGCCACTGCCGCCCAGGCCAGTCGCCGGGAGGAGGGAGAAGGCCACCATACGCAAGCCCAACGACTTCAAG
>QNGA01000044.1 GCA_003298465.1 halophilic archaeon
TGGACGCGCTGAGCCCTATCGACGTCGTAGATCCGCGAGACGTCCAGAGTGAATCCATGTTCTTTTGCATACTGACTCGTTGTTGAGATACCGTCACGCTCAGGGAACAACACACGGAGTGTCCATTGCTCGTCGTGCGCTGTTGCCCGCTGGACGGTCGCATCCTCTTCACGCAGCATATAGCCGATAATCTGGGACTTGTCGACCCACTCCATCTGATAGAAGCGTTCCTCTTCAAGATCAGCGAGCAGCTCGATATTCGCGACACTAGAGTCACCTTCGAGTGCCGTGGTCAGCGTCTCGAAATCACCCTCGGATACCCAGACAAATGGCATGACGTGATCTGTCTCACGAGCGACGACCCGATCGATT
>QNGA01000045.1 GCA_003298465.1 halophilic archaeon
TCATCAGTGAAATAAGTTCGTCAACAGAATAAACGCTCCACTACGTGAGAGTACTTTCCGAAGGCACAGTTCCACTCTGGTAACCTCGGCCAGGTAACCGAGTTTCCTACTTGTCACTGGTCTGTACAGCAATAATCGATACTGCCTCTGCGAGATAGAGAGCGATAATCTACCACTGATTAGCAGCTCCGCGATTCCTTGCTCACAACTGTGGCATTCGAGATTTTGGGATTTAGCAAGAAGTAACCCCACGCTGAGGGACTAGATAACGCATCCGTTTCTGGTACTACTCTTGAGACTCACTACCGCTGACGTTGTGCCGATTAGGAGAGTGTCTCGACGTCGATGTCGCCTTGGCTTGTCAC
>QNGA01000046.1 GCA_003298465.1 halophilic archaeon
ATTGCAGCATACACCCACAACCACTCGCCGTTCACTTTGACAGCGGTTTCGTCGACCGCGACCCGCGTCGGCTGCGCCGACGGCGGGTCTGAAACGCTGTCAGCAACGCGATGCACCCACTGAAAATCGCTTGGTGTGACCGTTCAACGCCGAACAGCGACAGAATCGCTTGTGTCTCTCTAAGTGAACAACCGGTCGCGTGGAGGCGGACGGCGAACGCCCGTTCGGGCGTCGCCGTCCGCTCACGCTCCCAACATTCAAGATTCGCCGTCTCTAACGTCTCGCTGAGCAGTTCTTGGTTGAGCATAGACACCAAAACCACGGAACTGCTCGCTTCTCAAACTGGCCTAACTAGACAGTGCC
>QNGA01000048.1 GCA_003298465.1 halophilic archaeon
CCCCGTCTGCAGCCTGTCGGCCCCGGCGCAGGACAGCATTTTGTTGATGCGGATGACGTGGAAGGGGTGGAGCCGCACCCGGATGTGGAAGCCGTCCTTCCCGCAGCTCTTCACCATGTATTTATTGGCGCAGATCCGCGCCGCCTCCAGCGCCTCGGAGCTGAGCTGCTCGTACTCATCAGACACCATATGGCCGCACAATGGGAACTCGTCCACCTTTGCTTTCTTCCGGCCCAGGTCGAAAATGCGGATTTTGGGGTCCGGCACCCCCCGGCAGAAGCGCGATTTGGGGTAGGGTTTATTTTTGCAGTACCTGTAACACCGCGCCGGCCGCCGCCCCATGGCGCCC
>QNGA01000049.1 GCA_003298465.1 halophilic archaeon
AGTGAATTTCACCAAGTAAAAATCTCGAACCTCCGACGGGATCTTCTTATATACTTGAATTTTTTTGGGTTTTTCGGTTTTTAACGTTTTGGGGAGGAACATGTGATTGGAAAGGGGGAGGGTCGAATCTTAGCGACAAAGGGCTGAATCTCAGTGGATCGTGGCAGCAAGGCCACTCTGCCACTTACAATACCCCGTCGCGTATTTAAGTCGTCTGCAAAGGATTCTACCCGCCACTCGGTGGTAATTATAATTCAAGGCGGTCCGAACGGCGCTTCCACCGAACGGACTTAGCCAACGACACGTGCCTTTGGGAGCCGAAGCTCCTACTGAGGGTCGGCAAT
>QNGA01000005.1 GCA_003298465.1 halophilic archaeon
GAGCAGCTCGATATTCGCGACACTAGAGTCACCTTCGAGTGCCGTGGTCAGCGTCTCGAAATCACCCTCGGATACCCAGACAAATGGCATGACGTGATCTGTCTCACGAGCGACGACCCGATCGATTCTGAACACCATCTCGGGCAACCGGTCTAACGTCTCCGAGAGGGCGAACTCTTCGACCGGAATACTGAATTCAGCGATCGTACCCATAGAGATGGATATACCCTACACATCAATGGGAGTTCTGGGAGACGGAACCGTGGTACAATCTACTGTGGATGCGCAGTCGGTACTAATTCAGTGGCATACCGCCGGTACGATTGACCAAAGTCGGCCATTGGTATCGTGCTATAGATAGTCGTCAGGAAGCCTGCCACCGTGGTTGGCCGGGAGATCCGAAAGTGGAGTGACAGCGTCGAACTGCGGGCCTTTCCGCACGATGTTCGCCTCTTGGTCCCAGGTGAGGATTCCCCGGTCGACTAAGGTCGAGAGGTCCGTGCGGCGGAGTTCAAGACGGAGTCGCGCCACGTCCTCATTAGCAGAGGGTGGGTCGTCGTGCATCACACGAACGAGTGGGCGCCCAGCTACTTGAGGAGGAGACATTTTCACGGAGAAGTAAAATTGTGATGAACAGAGTGAATTTGGAGCGGTTGGGGTTCCTCGAGTGGTGTCCCAGCGATTGCGAAATCGGCATCATAAACGCCGCACAGATCGAGAACAGGGTCCCGGGGTAGATCCACTTCCGTTTGAAGATTTGGCAAGAAGTAGTCCCACACTGAGGGACCAGATAGTGCATCCGTTTCCGACACTCCTCTTGAGGCTCGCTGCCACTGCCGTCGTGCCGATTAGGAGAGCGTCTCGACGTCGATGTTGCCACAGTACAGGACGCCGCATCGGGCAAGTCTGGCTACCACCACATCTCACAGAACGAGGGAACGGAGAATATCAGATTCTTTGTGGTCGATTGTGATCGGAAGTATCTCCCGTAAGGTGTTCTTCTCCAGATTGTGGACCTACTAGCGAGACCGTGTCTTTGAGCTCATTGGTTTCTTCGGTAGTAGTGAGGTACATACCCAACACGCCATAAGAATCGATCTTTATGGCGAAACTCACCTTAGAAGGGTGAAGACTCACTTATTCGACTTCGTGAAATCAGAATCCATTATCTGTGTTTTTAGCTAGCGCAACATCCGCACTCCAGTCGTCTCATCAGTACCCTATACCCACTATCTTGTGGGTTATCACCGTTTGAGGGGCTCGTACATCGAAATAATATATTTCCTTACATCACATCATTCGGCGGTAGTTTAACACTACCTACGAGGAACTAAGAATGCGGAATTGGATCTCTATTAAATTGATATACAGAAAACAATTCGACAAAGACAAGGGGCCCTCGTTGCAATACAAACTATACAAAGATGGCTACGACAAGTCTTCAACCTGTAAGACAGGGTCCCCACTGTGTTCCCAAATATAAAGGAAACGAACAAATCTCATCTATTGGCCAACCGATCATCGATATGATCTGACAATGGCTGAATCTGGGCAATTAGCGGATGAACACGACGTTACAGGGACGCCTAAACGCGGCCTCATCATGTCCACGCTCGTCTTCTATGCAGGCCTCACCACCATCGTCTTCTACGGTGCCGCAGGACCAGTCCTAGAAGAACACCTGGCACTCGCTGGTGTCTTCCACGGGTTGTTGCTGTCCTCACCTCATCTTAGTAAAGCAATTCTTAGAATCCCGTTTGGTGCATGGGTGGACGAAGTCGGTGGGAAGAAACCGCTTCTCATCCTTATGGCCTCAACACTTGTTGGGACAACAGGCTTAGTCATCACGCTCTTCCTGACCTACCCAGAGAATTTCGATATGAGTCTCTACCCCGTCTTGGTCATCTTCGGGTTTCTTGCGGGTGCAGGTGGGGCAACATTCTCCGCTGGAATTACACAAACTTCCTACTGGTACCCAAGTGATAAACAGGGCTTCGCACTCGGCGCATTCGCCGGCGTCGGCAACATCGGTCCGGGAATGGTCGTCTATGTCCTCCCCGTACTGATCGGTGTTTGGGGGCTGACAATGGCGTACTCGACCTGGTTGGTGTTCCTCCTTGTCGTCACCGCTATTTACGCAGTGTACGCTGTCGATCCGTATTACTTCCAGCTTCGCGAGAAGGGCAAAACGCCGGGAGAATCGCGACAGATTGCCGATGAACTCGGTCAAGACATCTTCCCCTCGGGCGGCACGTGGGACTCGTTGAAAACGTCCGCGAGAAACCGTCGAACCTGGATTCTCGTCTTCCTCTACACGGTCTCCTTCGGTGGCGGATTTACCTCTCTCTCAGCCTGGTTCCCCACCTATTGGGAGCAGTTCCACGGACTCACGCTCGCGACAGCTGGCCTCTTGGCGGGTGTCTTCATCGTCTATGGGTCGCTTATCCGGGTACCTGCCGGAAGTGTCAGTGATAGATTTGGCGGAGAAGTAGTCGCCATCGTCAGCTTCGGCATCATGGCACTAGGCAGCGCGATCATGACGTTCGCCACCGGATTCTGGCCTGCTATCCTCGGGATGATGGTGCTCGGAACTGGGATGGGATTTGCCAATGCAGCAGTGTTCGAACTGGTCCCGAAGTTCATCCCGGAAGCTGTCGGCGGGGCATCTGGTTGGATTAGTGGCATCGGCGGCGGCGGCACACTCGTTATTCTCCCACTGATGGGGCTCTTCGTGGATATATACGGTGAAATCGGCTATGCCAGGGGCTTTGCCGTCTTCATCGCACTCAGTTTGCTTTGTGTCATAGTCGCTATCGCCCTCAAATGGTTCATTTCGGAACCCGAAGAAAGTGCTGACGAAGCTGCTCTTCACTAAGAATCCCTTGATCCACCTGTTTTCCCCCTGATAGTGAGTTCAGTATCTGTGAAGGATTGACGTCTGTTCCCTACTCTTCGGGCTCTCGATGCACGGTCAAGACGGGAATTTCAGAGTGACGAACGACGTTTTCGGTTACACTTCCAAGGAGGGCTCGTTTGACGCCAGTTCTTCCATGAGTCCCCATAACAATTACGTCGATATCGTGTTCGTTTGTGTATGTGAGAATATCATCGTGGGGGTTCCCGCGACGAACAGCGGCTGTCGTCTCGATGTTTCGCTCTTGGGCTTGTTCGACGATGGCTTTCGTTGCCTGGTGGCCCCTTTCTTCAAGCGCATCAAGGAGGTCATCTAGGCCGGCGAACCCCTCTCCCATGCCAGAGACGGATACGGGTTGGTCAACAATAAAGAGTACATGAAGCGCTGCATCATGGGCTTCAGCAAGGTCGAGTGCCATCTCCACCGCAGGCTTGGCTGGATCACTACCGTCCGTCGGGATGAGTATTTGGTCGAACATGCACAAAACGTCCTTTGGAGTATTACTTGGCAGCACGGATAATGTTGTTCACAGCATCTGTGGAATCCTAATCACGAACAAGTGGAGAGAGGAGTCGGCACGATCGCCAACGTTGGACGTACTGCACGCAAAAACCAATTTGCTCATTCTCAGCCTACCCGGATGAATTGGATTCAACCGACTCTTCCGTGTACCACGGAACAGACGCTCCATCGGGCAGAACAGCCAGTTCTAACGATCTAAAAAGATCGTCAGAGGATATAGATCACCGTCGAGTTCAGTATTCTCACGACCATATTACAGGATATTGTCGAATGACTACTCGACCTGCGGGTGAAGTAGCTGGCGCCGGAGGAACCCTCGCGACCCCGAGGACGGCGGCGATAAGTACCATATGGAGGAACTGGCGTTCACTCAATCGAGAATATTCTATTGCAAGACAGTAGGTGCAAAAGTAGGGTATGATTTGCGTTCTCCCTCTAAGCCGTTCTCTCTGGCATAGAACCCTCTTTAGCGCGGGATTGCGAGAACAGGAATATCTCCAGCACGGATTACTCGTTCTGTGACGCTTCCTTGGAGGAACCTGCCGACGCCTGAGCGTCCGTGTGTACCCATCACGATCAGATCGATATCGTGTTTATCCACGTAGTCGAGAATAGTTCGATCCGGATTTCCCACTTCTACAGCGCCCACTGCGTTAATATCCTGAGATAGTGCCTCTTCAACGATATGCTGGGTGGCGTCAGTACCCTTTTCATGGAGTGTTTCGAGGGTTTCCTTACCTTGACCGACAATGGATGCACTTTCTATTTGTTCGACAACTGATAGAACGTGGACGGTTGCAGTATATTGTTTGCTGAGACTGTAGGCATGCTTCGCTGCATCCACTGCCGCCTCACTTCCATCGGTTGGGACGAGAAGCGCGTCGTACATATTCCGAAACAGGATCGGAAAGAACTAATAAACTGGTATAGATGACATTCACTGTATTTCACAAGTAGACCACAGAGGGTCATAGATTGATATTCTATAAATGTAGCTATTAACGTTGTGGAAGATAGCATGAAGATCGACAAGCATTACAAGAGGAAACTAACTCGAGACAGGACAGAGAAATGACGACTGCATCGGCAATTCAGCAACTGGATCAACGGAAACGGATTCGACATTACTAGGCAGTCGCCCCCGTCCCCGTTTAACGTCGCCAGCATAGTTGTTCTCGAAACGGTTGTCCAAGATCGCGACATTCCTACTGGCGTTGTCGATGACGACCCCGAACAGATTCCGTCGGAGCTGTGATTGCGAGATTGAGCTGTGGGCCGTATTCCAGTAAGTGACTGCTTCGGCGTTGCCTGTTGCAGTCATGTTCTGGACGGAGACCTGGGAACTGTTCATCACATGGATACCGCGGTTCCAGTCGGTCACCGTTACGGAGCGTATAGTGACGTCTGTCACGGAGTTGCCCTCGACGCGAATGCCGGTCGAGTTGGTCACCCCGCGACCGTTGACTGTGTGCCCGAATCCATCAAGGACGACGTTGTTCGCTTGGATAGTGATACAGCTGTCGGAGAGTCCAGCGCTTCTCCCGATGTCACGCCGGAGAGCATACTGTCCCGGTTCAGAGATTGTCGTACAGCTCGTGATGTTCGTGTACTCGGCACCGCTGGCGTTCCCGTCTGGAGACCCGATGAACCCGTCAGTGATAAAGAGGATGCTTCCAGCGATGATGCCGAGCGGGATGATGAAAAGGAGTAGTAGTTGCCGATTGGACAACGATAGAGCCTTGATCATTGTGTCGTAGGCTTGCGACGGTCGACGTCAAAAAAGCACTCCTACTTATCCATTTGACGGCTTTAAGATGAAAGGATTGGTTATTGGATAGCGAGTACCAATTCACCAATGATTTTCCTTGTGAGGCGGTAGCTAGTGTTGGAGGAGAGATTCCATGCCCAAGAAACCACCTTTTCCAGAAAGCCACCGAGACGGCGACAGAAGCGCGCCAAACATAAATGAAATCATCGGCCGCATCCTCCAGGAACCAACGAGCCATTCAGGGAACTAACAGAGCCCTCCCCCAACTATTTCTTCAACTAAGGAGACTCACCTCTCAAGTAACCCAATATATACTCAAATATAATTGTTAATTTTATTGTCAAAGAGTAAGTGTTATATTATCCGGATCTGTAAGCCTGATTCAATCGTCAAAGCAACAGTCAAATTGTTGGGATCAGAGAGTCAATGAGCCAGTAGACCGATTTGTGTTCCGCTGATAGTGAGAGTATGGTTGATAGGCAACTCGCATTTAGTATTCTGCAGTTAGTAGCGCTCTCGTTGCCTGCATTCGCCATCCTTCTGCAGATGGTGGTGGAATCTAATATACCATATACGCACTGGGCAGTACCGATAACAACTGCTGGACTGGCGTTGTTTCTCATTGGTGGTGCTCTCATCCTTGGGGAACTCATGCTCGCTACGGCGTCAACTACCGCTACGATTGCATTAGGAGCCCTCCTCCTCGGGATATTAAGTATGCTCATCGGTGCTAGCCTCATTGGATTACAAACGGGGGAAAAGCAACGCCATCTTAAAGATGACTAACATTATAGGAGAACTGGGCAGTGCGCACCACAAACTTCACACAGATTGAGACGAGGGTCCCGGGGGCAGGTCACTTCCGTTTATTGTTGTAAGCAGAAGTGGAACGGACACCACCACTTCCAATGTAACCTCCCGCAATATCGACTCTCACTCCTGAAAACGGCAGGCCAGCGATCTATAAATCATATACTGCGATATCAAATCTCGTGCTGTGGGAGTTGAGACTACAGCGGGTTTAGCGGAACACTGATGCGTGATATCGGCCGAATCAGTGATCGAGAACGGCTCTAGATTGTCCCTCAATCGCCCATTCCTATTGAACTACGAACTATATCGTCGATTTCGAAGACGTCTGGTAGTGTAGCCACTCAGACACCGCGCTAGCCCGGACTGAGTGCCTCTCTATCTAATTCCGGTTTCCTTCTTCAGCAGCGTTAGCGTATTGTCGGCCGTCACAATCGGTGAATGGTCGTATTCACCCGTCAATTCGACCTGTACAAGCAAATCGACGGCGCGCCAGATCGAGTACAGGAGACACGCGAACGCGAAGTAGAAGAACCGGAGCCCGAAATTCGTCGAGGTGGTGGCAGCCATAAACCGTTTGATCGACTTGTAGCCACTCTCGATTTCCCAGCGATGGCCGTACTCAGTCAGGAAACTGCCGCCTCGATTCAACATGAACACCGAGTACTGCCGGTGATCATCGTGTTCAGAATTCTCTTTGCGTCGGTAGATGAGCGTCGTCTCGTGCCACTCGTTGTTCCCGAGGTGGAGCTTCCGATCGGTCTCGTACCGATCCTGGCCGCGTTGGAGCAACCGCTTTGCCTGAGCTTTCTCGCTGGTCTGCATCCGCTTGGGCACGACATACGACAGCCCGCGTTGGCTGATCATCTCCAAGACGTGCTGGCTGTCGAACTCGCGGTCCATCAGCACGTTGTCGACGTGAACGGCGTCTTGGGCTGAGTTAAGCAGGTCCTCGACGATCTCTTTCCGAGACTCCCCTCGTCGAACTGGCCGCGCATCGAGCACGAATGGGACAGCGTTGCCGACCAGCTGGACTGTCGCCCACTGGTAGGCGTACTCGTCGTTCTTCTCCTTCGTCCCGATGATCTCGTCCTCGTGGCCGGTCCTATCGCCCGTGAAGGGATCGTCCTCGGTGATGTCGATGGCAACAATACCCGCGCGGAAGAACTCCTCTGTCTCTGCGAGTTCGTTGATGAGTTGCCGGATTGCCTGTCGGTACATCTCGCGAATCTGCTCGATAGAGAGATCACGAATCTGGTCGCGATGGCCATGCCCGAGTGGTGTTCGATCACGCGTCGACTCGTGGATGAAGCTGCGAGCGCCTTCGTTGGCGGCCAAGTTCTCACGGAGCCCTAAGTAGGTCTGTAAGCCCAGTAGGCGTTCTCGGTGATCTCACAGCCCTCGCCACGATTGAGCGAGAATGCAGGGAACACGACTCGACTGACGTGCTTGGTAATCGTCCCTGCCTTGTTGAGGATGGCCTGGTCGTCAGGGTCCGATTCAGCGGCGTCGTGGCCTCGGCCCGGGAGGTTTCGCTCTGGTTCGCGTGGGACGGCGACATCCGCGTTTTGCGCTTTGATGAGGATCGTTCGAGCCACTTTCTGGACCGTCTCGCGGAGATCGCGGGTGAAGCACTCGTTCCAACTGCGCCACAGCGTCGATTGATCGGGCACCGGCCCCAACTCAAGGCGTCCGCAGAGACCGGGGTGGCTATCGAGGTACTCGACGAGAGATGTTTCGTGCTTCCATCCGTGGAGTTCTTTCAGCACGAACACGCGAAAGAGGGTATCTATCTCGTAGCGTGTCGAATTTCCGTAGCAGTCGTGGGCCTCGAAGCAGAAGTAGGCCAGCGGAATCGAGTAGACCAACGGTTCGAGTGAGTTATGATCAGGGTGCGTAAACCAGGCACTCGAGACGACTCGAACGTCCGATTCTAACCCGGCGAGCGAGGTTTGGTCGTACAGCGGCGCCGAGTCATATGCGGGCCACTCGACGTGCTGGTGGTGTGCGATTCGTCGAAAGACACTGCATCGAGACTCGCGAGTCGCGACCACTACGGATAGATAGCCCGGGCATACCCAAGAGTCCGTCTAACTATCCTGTATCGTGGTTTCAGTCGCTCTATTGGATTCCTCAGTTGCGAACAAGACTGGTGCAGCTAATCGTTAGATGCAGCGCATCCACCTAACGACTGTTTCAGCAGGAGAGTTATCAAATTAATAGGCATCCAACAGAGCCACAGATTATTACCTCGAAGCACTCTACCTCAGACTATGTCTGCTTGGACGACTGATGAGATGGCGCCGACGCTTTATCAGCCGGTCGAGGACCTAGAATCTCCTGCCTTGCTCGTCGACATCGATGCGATGGAGCGTAACATCGAAGAGTACGCGGCAGTTGCCAATGAAAACGACGTCTCGCTCCGTTCGCACATAAAGACCCACAAGAACGCCGAACTCGCAGCGCTCGAGGACGAGATGACCGACGGTGGAGGAATCTGTTGTCAAACACTAGGCGAGGTGGAAACGATGGCGCGTAACGGAATCGACGATATCTACCTCTCGTATCAGGTCGTCGGCGAGCAAAAACTCGACCGGTTCTGCTGGCTCTCACAAAAGGTCGAGAAATTGGCGACGACGGTCGACTCAGCTGCGACGATTGACCTGATACAGGACGCCGCTCACGAGCACGCGATAACGGCCGACGTCATACTCGAAGTTGACGTGGGATTGCACAGGACTGGCGTCGCTCCTGGTTCCGAGGCCGTCGCTCTCGCGGAACGGATCGACGAGGCGCCCAATCTAGCGTTCGACGGCATCCTCGCGTACGAGTCCCACGTGAAGGCCGAAGCGGAGACCGAATCAGAGTTCGACGAGCTGTGCTGGGAGGCGATGGAGGTCACCGAGGACGTGGTCGACGACATCGAGGCCGCTGGAATCTCCGTCGACGAGGTGAAGGTCGGCGGGACGGCGACGTCGAGGTACAGTGCCAAGCATCCGGTGGTCACAGAGATCAACCCGGGGATGTATCCCTTCAACGACGTTGGCGAACTCGAACTCCGCCCGTGGGAGGTATCGAAGGACGACTGCGCAGCGACGATTGTCACCACGGTCATCTCCGTGCCGGACGACGACCGGCTTGTCGTCGACGGAGGTAGCAAGACGCTCTCCTTGGACAAACCGCAGATGCCGGTCCCGAAGAACCGGGACGATATCGAATACGCCAATGCCAGTGAGGAGCACGGGTGGATCGACACCAGCAACTCGGACGAGTCGTTCGAAGTGGGCGACCGGCTGGAGTTCATCGTTCCCCACGTCTGCACGACGATCAACCTCCACGACCTCATTATCGGTGCCCGAAACGACCAGGTCGAGGAGCTCTGGGAGGTGCAGGCGAGAGGGAAGGTCCGCTAATAGCAACGAAGTGATCCGGCCAAATCGGCACCGAACCGTTACTCCCCGCCGGGTCGGTCGAACACGGTCCCGAGGCTGCGACCAGCGAGCGCTACGACCGTCGCGATCCTCGTCTTCTGCAGATTTCGCTCGCTGAAATAACAGCCCAAGTCCAACAGCGTCTGCTCACTACCACGATAATCGTAGGTTGACGTGGCGAGTCTCCCCTCGGGGCAACGCGTCGTAGCGACAAGTGGGACATCCTCTCGTGCGAGGGCTTCCAGTGGGGGAATGATCCCTGGCGGAATGTGGCCTGAACCAAGAGTTGCTAGTACTACCGCCTCGAAATCGCCTGGTTCAGGTATCTGCGATGGCGGCATCTCTGCCGTCACCGTGAGGGCAGCGACCTGGTTCGTCAGTGCCTCTGGATCGACGTCTATCGTCGGGGTCGGATCGACGCTGGCTCGCCATCGAATCGTTGCTTCGTCGTGAACGGCGAGCGGGCCCAGCTCGGGCGATTGAAACGTATCGAGTCTCATCGAGTGGGTCTTCGTGACGAGCTTGGCTGCGTGAACCTGGTCGTTGAACGCGACCAGGACTCCACGTCCACGAGCACCGTCGCTCGTCACCGTTCGAATGGCCGTGAGGAGATTGGCTGGGCCATCAGGACTCGCCAGCGATGGGTTTCGCATCGCGCCCGTGAATACGACGGGCGTATCGCCATCGTAACAGAGATCCACGGAGTACGCTACCTCTTCGAGGGTGTCCGTCCCCTGTGTAACGACGATACCATCCACTGTATCGTCACGGTCATACTCGGCTACCAGCTCGCTGAGCTCGTGCATCTGACTGATCGAGAACTGCGGACTGGGAATATTCGAGAAGTCGTCCGTGGTCAACTCGATGTCATCGCTCAGCCCTGGGACGCTCGCGATGAGATCATCACCGCTCAATTCAGGACTGGCTCCACCACCAGAGTCCTTGGTTGACGCTATCGTCCCACCGGTAGAAATGACAACTACTGACATTGACGGGGGGTTTCGACGCGAGTCTCTAATATCCTCTCATTGCCTTACTTGGAGCGTTGCTGGGAGAGAACGCTCAGTGCGTCCTCTTTCTACCAGAACCGCTCCAGGGTATGAGGCCCCTTCCGTCATCGGTCAAGACGTCGCGCTACCGCTATCGGTGTTCATTTTACACCCAGTGACAAAGGGACAGTATGCCTAGCCCAGAACTTGTCTGTACTTCCTGCGGCCGAACATACAGTGACCAGTGGCGGTGCGAGTGTGGCGGCGTCCTCGACTTCGCTCAGCAACCGCTTCCGGAGTACGACCAGCCAGACGCCGGTCAGTTCGATACGCGAGACGGACTCTGGTCTTTTGATATGTTCATTCCCGTCGAGAAAGGTTCCTCTCTCGGCGAAGGAATGACGCCACTGATTCCATCATCGACGTGGGACGCCCAGTTCAAGCTCGAATACGTCTCGCCCACGGGTAGCTTCAAGGATCGGGGTGCGACCACGACGATCAGTCACGCAATCGCGTCTGGCGCAAATCGCGTCGTGGAGGACTCATCAGGAAACGCTGGAGCTGCCATCGCAACCTACGCAGCCCAAGCAGGCATCGAGGCGGAGATCTACGTCCCAGCGGAGGTGAAGGAGTCGAAGCTCCGAGCAATCGAACAGGCCGGTGCAACGCCTGTTCGGATCGAAGGCGGACGCCAAGCCGTGACTGATGCCTGTATCGATGCCGTCGAATCCGGCGACGCGTGGTACGCGAGCCATTCGTGGAGCCCAGCGTTCTTCGCAGGAACGGCGACGTTCGCGTACGAGGTCGCGCTCCAACGTGACTGGAGCGTCCCTGATGCGATCGTGATGCCACTCGGTCACGGCACCCTGTTCCTGGGAGTGTACCGTGGGTTCAAGGCGTTGGCTGAAGCGGGATGGATCGATTCAGTGCCGCGTCTACTCGGTGCGCAAGCCGCCGGGTACGCTCCGATTGCGAGCGAACTCCATGAGGTCCCCGAGGGTGAGAACGACGTCGCAGACGGCATCCAGATACGGGAGCCCACACGAAAAGAACAGCTCCTGGATGCGATTGCCGAGACCGATGGTGATGCGATTGCCATTGCGGAAGATGCCGTGCAGACGGAGTTAAACCGGCTCCATAGACAAGGATTCTACGTGGAACCAACCTCTGCTACCGCACCTGCAGCACTCGCGGCGTATCGAGAAAGCGGAACGCTTGCGGAAGATGCAGACGTGGTAATGCCCCTCACCGGACATGGGATGAAGACTTAATCTGACAGAGCATTCATCGATTCATTCGCACATCTACCTAACAGCACATTCACTCAGACATTCCTGAATCAAAGCTAATCCAGATGAGCCCGTATGCATTGAGAAGGTCGGTCTCAACTACTGTCGTGCTGTGGAAGTTGAGACTACAGTGGCTTTAGAGGCTCTGTAATGCGTGGGATCGGACGAATTAGTGAGTGGGGATTGTTTCAACTCGTCTCTCAAGCGCCCATTCTTGTGGTCGTCGCAATTGATTCGATGATTTCTCCAGACTGCTACCAGTGTTGCCACTCAGCAAATGGGACGTTCGGTCGAACTGAGGGGGTTTTCTACCCGATTCCCGTCTCTTTCTTCAGCACCGTCAGCATGTCATCGGCCGTCACGATCAGCGCATATTCGTACTCGCCGGTCAACTCGACTTGAACGAGCAGGTCGACCGCTCGCCAGATCGAATACAGGAGACACGCAAACGCGAAGTAGAAAAACCGCAATACGAAATTCTTCGATATCGTCGCGACCATAAACCACTTGCTGGACTTATAGCCGCTCTCAATCTCCCAGCGGTAGCTGTACTCAGTGAGGAATCCGCCACCTCGATTCGGCATAAATACCGAATCCTGCCGGTGATCATCGTGCTCGGCGTTCTCTTTCCGTCGGTAGATCAGCGTCGTCTCGTGCCACTCGTTGTTCCCGAGATGCAGTTTCCAATCGATCTCGTACCGGTCTTGGCCCCACTGGAACAGTCGCTTCGCTTGAGCCTCCTCACTGGTCTGCATTCGTTTGGGCACGACGTACGAGAGCCCGCGTTGGCTGATCATCTCCAGAACGTGCTGGCTGTCAAACTCCCGATCCATCAGTCCATTATCGACGTGGACCAAAGACGGCGCTGTATCCCCTCCGTAAAGGAAGGGGGCTTAGCGCCTGCATTACAGCTAATAAATTCCCACTAATAGGTGGTTTTGTAAATAGGGTGTGTATTCACACCACATGGCATCCGACTTCGGCATCCTATCACTCGTTCCACCACTGTTGGCAATCGCGCTCGCAATCATCACGCGCCGAGCGTTGCTGTCGCTGTTCATCGGTGTGTGGACCGGAGGCATCATCTACACCGGGAGCATCCGCATCGCACAGCTGTTCGACTGGGTCATCTCCTCGATCGGTGAGAGCTTGTTCCACGCGAAAATTCTCGTCTTCACGCTCTTATTGGGGGCTGGCATCGCCCTCATCTGGCGGTCCGGCGGCGCGTTCGCAATCACGAACTTCGCCACCCGGCGCGTCGATTCGCATCGAAAAATCGGTATTGGGGCGTGGCTCCTCGGCATCATCTGGGACTTCGACGACTATTCCAACAATGCCCTCGTCGGCAGTTCGATGAAAGACCTCACCGACGAGATGAACATGTCCCGCGAGAAATTAGCGTATATCCTCGACTCAACCGCCGCTCCCGTCGCGACCATCGGCATCTCCAGTTGGGTCGCGTTCGAAATCGGTCTTATCAATACCCAATACAAAGAACTCGGCATCCAGAACGAGACGCCCTCGGCCGCCGCGACGTTCATCCAGAGCATCCCCTATAACATGTATTCGCTCCTCGCCGTGGCGATGGTCGGCGTCATCGTCATCACGCAACGGGACTTCGGCGAGATGTTGGACGCGGAGGATCGCGCGCAACGCACCGGGAACGTCATCCGCGAGAACGCTCGCCCACTACAGAACATCAAGGAAGAACTCGGCGAACCGCTGAGCGACGACGCCCCACTTCGGATGTTCCTCGCGCCCGTCCTCGCTCTCGTCCTCGTCGTCGTTGGCGGCGCGGCGATGATGGGCTACGCTCCCGATCGGGACTTCGTAACGATGATCGAGAACACGAACGTCGCCACTGCGCTCGTTTGAGGATCGTTCGCCATGGTCGCCACGGCCATCACGCTCGCGCGAATCGAAGGCATCATGACCATCGACCAAGCGATGGACACCGTTATCGACGGGTTCGGCACGATGCTCACCGCCGTCAGCATCCTCGTGATGGCGTGGTCGATTGGGGCCGTCGCCACCGCATTCGGGACCGGCTCGTACGTCACCAACCTCGCTACAGGCATCGTCTCGCCCATGATGCTCCCCATCGTCATCTTCCTCACCTCCACGTTCATCTCGTTCGCCATCGGCACGTCGTGGGGTACCATGTCCATCATGACGCCCATCGTCATCCCGCTCGCGTGGAACATCGGCGATACCTCGCAAATCATCGCCGTCGCCGTCGGCGCGATGTTCAGCGGGGCTATCTTCGGCGACAACTGCTCGCCCATCTCTGACACCACCGTCCTCGCCTCGACGTTCGCGGGGTCCGACCACATCGACCACGTCCACACCCAGATGTACTACGCTGGCACTGTCCTGATAGCCACCGCCGTCATGTACACTCTCTACGGCGTCACGGGCGTCAGTCCGCTCATCTTGCTCCCAGTTGGCGTCGTGGCACTGGTAGGTCTGGTGTACACCTTCTCGGAATGGGACGCCCAACGAAAGAACACCGCGGCGAAACCAGCCTCCGGGAAGGTCAGACAATCGGGGGCTAGTGGCGACGACTGACGCCCGCTAACGCTGTCAGCTCTCTCGTCTTTTTGCTTCGACCATCTACAAGCGTTTTCGTACGACGTTCGCTCTCCCTCGGAGACTGATTCTACCCTCCATACACCACTCATACTATCCGGTTTCTTCTCGAGAGATGTGGACGGCTCTTGTTCGACCGGGAACGTACGCTGCCAGCGTCGTTGACTAGTACTCCTCAGAATTCCTTGTCGACGCCCTCGGGTGAGAGATTCCCGTGTTCGACGTCAAGAGCGTCCCTGTTACAATCACAGTAAAATAGACTGCCGATATCAGTCTCGATTTTCACGTATTTCCCTCGATGACGGGGACTTGGCCTCGCAAAAGCTAAATCACGATGATAGGTGTGTTTGTTTTGTCGGCGATGTAGTTGTGGATAGGCCCTAAGAAGCGGTCTTCGATCTCTAGTTCTCCAGTTTCACCAACAATTACGATATTGTGGTTATGAGCGCGGTCTACGATTGCTGCTTCGACGTTGTCAGTTATTTCCACTGTGGTTTCAAGATCATTCTCGGCAAACCCTCGGTTGAGAAGCGCTTGTTTTGCCTCCGTTAACATCCTTTTTGCTGCCTCGATGGCAGTTCCGTTGGGGGCAGCATGATAGAGTTCCACGACAAATATGTTAGCTCGGTCAAAGCCGCATATGAAGTCTACAATTTCGTCGAACTTCCGGTCATCTCGAAGTGGGACAAGAATATTACTAAACCTCGTAAGACGCTTGGGGATTAGTACACCGTCAACATTTGTTTCTGCTGCAATACGATCCTGCAATTCGCCCTCCCCTGTACCGGGGTGGCCGAAGTGTAATTGGACATCAGTTAATGCACCTGCACGACTAAATTGTGCCGCCATATCGTAGAGAACCGCCTTTGCCTCTGCCTCGTGTTTTTCTTGCATAGCTTCTTGCGAACCGTTCTCAGGCGTGTTCCAGAATCCGAATAAAATGATATTAAACCCATTCATACCTACAATATTAACATTATCCAGCGGATATATCACTGGGTCCGGGAAGACAGCTGGAATCAGCAGTGTTGGTCTTCGCATCTCACGTAGAATTAGTCTTTACAGGAGATGCAAAATACCTGCCGATATTTCAGTTCTTGATTTCAACTATAGTATAGACCAAATTAGCTCTATTATCATCCCACCTCTATTAAATAGCAGACTCCCTACCTGACGCCCTACAGGACAGTCCTGGTTCAGAAGCCAGGCGCAAATTCGTGGTAAGTTCTCTCCCGTGTTGGTGTGGTGTGCTCGCATCCAGCCGGCAACATCGGGATCAGTGAACGAATCTCGATATGCCGGCCACCGACATCCAGTCCGTCATCCGCCGACAACGTCCGACTTTCCATGTCGTTCACGCCGGGAACCCGGTCGGCCAGTTCCTCCATCACGCGATCGCCGACGTTCGTGTCCGCATACCCGTAGTGGGTGGCGACCGTCCGATAGTCCCTATGGGCAATCATCGCGTCGTTCTCCTTTGAGATCTTCGTCCCGGCTTCCGGCACATCGAGATATTTCTCCTCAACCTCTGCGAACCATTCTCCTGTTGGCTCCTTCTTGACTGTGACCTGCTTGAGTTTGGCGTGGTCGGGGATGGCGCGGTGAAGCCGAATCGGTATGTCCGCGAGTTTCGAGAGTGACAGTACAGTCTGACCGCCCTTCTTGTCGAGTTTGAAGCCAGACTGGCTGTAGGTGAAACTGCGGAACTCCCGTGGCGGTTTCCACTTGAGTTGACCGACGCCGTAGCCGTTCTCCTTGAGCGCGGAGAGGCCTTTGAGGTTGTCGAACAGACGTTCCACGACGGTTTGGAGAACCTTCGAGTACACGTCCGAGAGGCCGTCCCACCACGTCTTGAGGTCGGGTAGCTCCGACCGTAGGGTGGTCATGGACGGCAGTTCACCGTGTTCGTCTTGGTACTCGTTGAGGCGGTAGCGCATATGGTTGTACAGTTGCCGACAAATGTCTCGGTGGCAGTCCAATTCCTCGCGGTGGGCGTCAGACGGTTTGAGACGGTACTTGTAGGCGTAGTACATTCTACTCGCGTTGGTCCTCGACGTACTGTTTCAGCACATCCAGCGAGACCTGCCCCGTCGAGATGAGACAGTAGGAGTCGTTCCAGAACGAGTCGCCCCACAGTTCGGTTTTCAGTTCGTCCGCGTACTCGTTGCGGATACGACGGGCGGTCGCGCCCTTGACCGTGTTGATGAATTTCACGAGGTCTGTGGTTGGCTTCGCTCGGAAGAGGATGTGTACGTGGTCGTCCTCGCCGTCAAGGTTCGTCAGTTAAACACCGTAGTTGTCCGTGAACCCGCTGATGACCCCGTGAATGAATCGGGTTCGCTCCTCGGTTAACACTCCGCGCCGATACTTCGTGGTGAGTATCAGGGGGTAGTGCAGGGAAAACGTCGAGTGCGCTCCCGAGTCGAGGTCGTATTCCATTGGGTTCGGTCAATACTATGCTACCCTACTGCAAAACCGTTGAGACTGCGTGGGCCTGTGGACCTGCCACAGAATCGTGTATGAGAACTGTGCGGCGCTGTATCCCCTTCCTGCTCGCGCCTCCCGTTCGGTCGGCGCTCGTTGAGGAAGGGGGCTTAGCGCCTCAATTCAGTAAAGCCGTGGTAGCTCAAGGCCGGGGTTCCTCTAGGTCAGACTGGTTCCGGAGCTCAATAGTGCCGGTAAGACCCCGCTGGGGGTAGGGGATTTCAATTCCGGCGTCATCGAAGCGTTGTTTCACGTTCTTGATGTACTCACTTCGGACCTGTAGGAACTTCGCTCGGCTGGGGTTCGCGATCCAAAACCGTGCAACGAGGCCAACAGAGGAATCGGCAAGGGCTTCGTCACCCATACGGATTGTCGGAGCGGGGTCTGAGAGAATGTCTGGATGGCGCTCGGCCTCTTCATACAGAATCTGAGTCGCTTTCTCGACGTCATCCCCATAGCCAATCCCGAATGTACACTTGAGACGGAGTTCATCCTCCGCGACGGGGTTGTTAATCACATCCTGAGTAAGTAGAGAGTTTGGCACAGTGAGAAGTTCATTATCGAACGTCTGAATACGGGTGACGCGGAGGCTAATATCCTTGACAATGCCGGCGTTTGGGATATCACCCGATGAGGGCCATTCAATCCAGTCACCGATCTGGAACGGCCGATCAATATAGATGAAGACGCCTGCGACGAAGTTCGCGATAAGATCCTTAAGTGCAAACCCAATTGCGAGCGTGGCGGCTGCACCGATAGTTGCAAACGATGCTAAGAAATTCCCATAACCAGCAAGTCCGAATGCGACAGCGACGGCAGTAAATCCGATTGTGATTCTCAATAACCGAAGTAAGGGCTGTCGAGCGTCTCGGTTGACACCACGTGCATCCAACATCCGGTTGGCGAGTGGGACAAGCACGACACGTGCCACTACGTAAAGCACGAGAAGCGTAAGCGCAAACGTGATAATTGCTCCAACTATTTCAGCGTACGGTATCCCAAGTGAGCGGAGGAACTGTCCGATTGGGCCGACGGTCTCAGGTTGGAGATCAGGAACTGTGGGTGTCGTTGAATTTGTCGACGTATTGTTCGTCGTTGTTGTTGTTGATGGCGGCATTGGCTGAAACTAATGCGAGACTGAATACTCGTATCCTCTTGGAGTACAACGGTTCTGTTATCGTGATACGGATCTCGCGTCAGCTATACTAGTGGCCGAATTCTGGGCGTCTATGTGTACTATATTGAGTCAAGCGTATTGAGTTAGAAGTACCGATACCTCCTGAGTTCTTGAGTTGCAGTGGAAATGCTCAAGATTGAATTCGATTTCTAACTTCGCTGTGGTCCTGTTACGGTAGTCTGCAGTAATGACTCCCATAATAGGAATTTGTAGGTCGAACATCTATGCAGTGTACGTAGACTCCAAGTACATATGGTCGCCCGATGAATCAAAGCTGGCCGAAGACGAATTAGAGGAGGTAATTGACCAGCTGGAGTGGCTGAAAAGGTAGATATCTGGCCAACGAGCGACCGAATGCTAACACTTCATCTCGACATACTCAGTCAAAACCAGTGGGAGTAATCAGAGGAAAGACTCGGTTGGCAAGTAATGAGTGGTGCAGATGGATAAAATATGCTTCCCGAGGGAGGTGACCCAGTTAGTTCCACTTCTGGTTACCGGAAGTGGAAGTCCATTTCTATTAGTGAAGAAGGTCCTGACCGCTTAGAGTGACTCGCAGGCGACGCCGTCATCGTCACCGTCGAGGCGATGGGGATCACCTGATGTACGGTCGAGCACGGCCTGTGCTTGTTCCTGAGTGTCGAAGCTGCTACAGTCATAATCGCCGTCAGCGGGCGGTGGCGGTATATCAACACCGTCTCTGCCATCAGATGGGGGCCTCAGTTGCTTCAGTTATTGACGTAGATGTTGAGGTAGGGGCCTGAAAGTCCCATAACCCGACGTTGTTTTGTTGTGCTTGCGCTTCAGCGTGTTCAAAGTCACTTCGTTTCGAGAATGAGCTGTCGTACAGCCGAGCGTAACCGTCGGTCAACAGCCGCTGGTTGAAATTCTCACCATCGACGTAGATATAGACGAGAAGCCGACCAAAGCTCCCGCGGCGGTCAGCCTCTGAATCCGTCTTAATTTGAACGGGTTTGCTATCGAGTTCGTCGGTTGCAAACTGACTAGCACGCTTACCCCCGTTGAAGAATGGTCACGGCCTGTTGCTGTCTTAGGAATACCCTCGAATTCTTCGGGAGTAACTCGACTCAAAGTCGTTTCTGGCGTATCAACTCCAAGAAGGCGAATTGTATCAGTTTCACCGTTTGGGAACTCTACTTCCATCGTATCACCGTCAATAACTCGAGTGACGGTGACAGTCCATTCAGTACTGCTGTCTGGCCCGCGACTAGACTGTGTCGTTGGCTTGGATGTGGTTGTCGGCTCAGCAGTAGTCGTCGGCGTTAGTGTCGGAGTCGGCTTGGCTGTCGTGGTTAATGTTGTGGTCTGAGTTGGGGTTTGTGTCGATGTTAGGGTTATAGTAGACTGGTTCATCGTGATCTGTGTTGATGGTGGAGTAGATTGTTTTGTCGTAGTCGCTGTTGATGTTGGGGTTGCTTGGGAGGTGGTCGTTATAACTGTAGTCTCTGTCCCGCCTGTTCCGGTATTAGCACTACACCCTGCAATGACAAGCATTCCCGCGAGTGCCACTGCGACAAATACATTCGAAGTGTTCATTATATTTACAGAGATTGACGGTAGATTATGAACTTATTCTTTCTAGAACGTTCTCAAATTTACTCTGTTAAAGAGAGGACAGACCATCTCGAAACCTATGCTGAAATCTGTACCAACGTTAGTAATCGCAATCCCAAAACTTGACGAGACGGTACAGCAACGCGTATAGCATGAATGTTTTAGTGTTAAGGTTAGCGCACCCAACCAAGCCGGCGTGACAAATGAGACCCACAACAAAACCGCCACGCACCGCTCCGTGGTCCTACTCGACGCTGAAATAGGCGACGTGCTCGCGTGTACCTATTGTATCACGTCCATCGCCATACACACTACGTGTACATGGCCGGCGTCGACACCGCGACTGCCAACGGCTTACTCCACATCGTCCCCGCTGACGGGGATGAGGCTGACGTTGAGATGCGTATCACTGGCCCGTACGTCAGCCAGGACAAATACGGTACCGTTGATCATCGCTAGTGGCGCTGTGACCGATGTAGCACTGTATTCTTGGGCAGACTAGCGATAGCTGGCGTCACCAATTACAACCTTGCATCCGAGGCAAACACCGTCTCGCTCACCTGGACACCTATCAGGAGTTCGACTGGGAGCAATTTCGCAAGACGATGCGCCATAAACTCGTCCACGTCCGGCAATGCTGGTACTTTAGCGAAGCTAACCTCGGTGAGACATTCACTTGTTGGGCCGACCGCGTTAATATCTCACAGCACTGCGGGGGGGGGGGGGGCTCCTATCGACTAACTGGTAGATGGTTTGCATCGACTGTGGCAAGCGTATCGGTCGCAATCGTCGCTCAAAGATGGTGCGTAATCAAGAGGATGACCAATGTAGTGACTACGGTGGAGACTTGCGTATCGACGCGAGACTAGAACAATGACTGACGTCCAGTATTTCCACTGCAAAGCAGCGGTTGAGACGACAGTTGTCTGAGGGTTATCAATCATGGTATTGTAGCAAAAGAACGTAGCGGTGAGCTGGAACAAGCCTTGGGAGAGCTTTGAACTCCCGACTAACTCCTTACAAAGGAGTTGCTCTGCCAACCTGAGCTACCAAGGCACGTTGATACGCTCCCTCATTCATTCACTAGAATAGGGGATATAACATATGGGCCTAAAAACTAATGGATGGCTTGTTCAATATAGCGCTTACGGAAGCACCAATGTATCGTCCTGGCCATTATGGCGTCGCACTTCTCACCTACACGCCGATTGCCATGCTCAGTAGTGCAGTCATCACGACGCAGACCGTTATTATCGGGGGTGTTATCACTATTGCGGTTGCAATGCTTCCCGATATTGACCTTCGGCTTCCGTTCGTTCGCCATCGCGGCATTACACATACAGTCTGGTTCGCCGGCATCGTTGGTGTTCTCCTGGCGATAGTTGTTGCAGTTACGACGGGTTGGTTTAAACTAGCTATCTACCTCGGCGGTGTCGCTACTCTAAGCGTTTGCTCTCATCTACTTGCAGACGCTGTAACGCCGATGGGAATCCGTCCGTTCGAGCCGTTCTGGTCACCACGGTACTCCCTTGACATTGTCTTGTCGGAGAATCCTATCGCGAACTATGGCTTATTTGGTGCCGGTATCACAGTAAGTGTGAGCGTCGCTGCTATAACGTTTCACTGGATTTGACTCGGTCGAACCTCAGACGCAACATGCTGGCCTCACAGCTCTCCTCAACAGGGGCAATGCCGTACTCGCCGCCTGACGAGTATCATGCTCGTAGCAGCTTGTAAACGTTCACCGGCACACTCACGGCACGCACAGGGCCGGCGTTGGCAATGCGACCGCCGACGGCACGCTCAACGCCGTCCCCGCTGACGACGTAACCGACTATGATACACGCATCACTGACTCACATAGATCACGACAAACACAGTCACTTCGGCCACAGATAGTGGCGGTGAGAGCGGTGTGGCACTGAAACGACTGAGAAACGCATACTGGAGGACAGATGCTCACCGCACTCCTTCTCTCATTATATGGGTCGCCACTAGACGCTTGCAGACATTGCCGACCAGTACACGCTCACTAATGGTGCCGCCATTTGAGGAATCAAGATTGAGAGCCATTTATATCCTATTGGCCAATAACGACGGCAGTGACTGAACATTCGACCCGGACAAGCGTGGTCCAAGGATGTGGCCGTGAGAGCCAACCGATGTTCTGGACCGTACTTGGAAGTCAGTGATGACAATCGCAATCGAACCACTCGTCGAGACGGCGACTGGAACAGTCGGACTCCTCCTCATTTTCGTCTACTCAGTGCTGGTCGCCTTCGTGCTCCCACTGCCCGGAGAACTAGTCCTACTCCCAGCACCACAGATGGAACTAGGCGTCCCACCCACAGTCAGTATTGGCATCGTCATCCTCGTGAGTGCAGCTGGGAAGGCAATCGGTAGCGTCATTGCATTTCGAATTGGCCGGGGGGCGGTCAGCGCTCGGCCCGCACGGTGGTTCTTACGGCAATTTACACCCCAGTACGGTATTCCGCCGAACAATGGACCGGTGACAACCCTTGTCCGCAAGTACGAGTACGTCGGCTTGGCAGTGCTACTCTCGGTCCCATTGATGCCCGATACGGCCGTCATCTATACCTTTAGCATCCTCAACGCCGACGATGAACGACTATTGATTCTCGCGGCCTTTCTCGGGACGGTTGGCCGACTACTAGTGACACTCGCTCTAGTCACCGGCGCCCTCATAGTACTCTGAGTGCCTTTGCTATAAATTGAACCTAACCTAGTCCAGTGTAAGCCGTGCTGAGGCGCATCAGGTCTCCGCAGAACGTTCAGAGGAGACGATGGCCCAGCGACAGGCTGGCACGGCTACAGGGGAGCAGGCCGAGTGCCTTGGAGCGTGACCCCGAGGCGGTTCACGACTGAACACTGGTGTGTCGAACTTTGTGGAAGAAGGTACTCAGCGCCAGCCTGATTCTGTTGGATTGGTAGCCTAACCCGTGCTGCATCAGGGATGCGATTCTCGGCCGCTCTATAGTCAGCCTATACTTATTGACGTGGTAGCCAATGTGAATACTCGTGGCACTGACGGTGTGTGCCACAGTCTGCCCCAAGCGAAGCCGGGTGATTCCGAAACCAGTTGCCGGGTTTACCACTCGGTGCTGCGTTTCGTCCGGCACGTTATGGTAGTTGCACCTAGCTGAACCGCAGACTAGCCCGTCAACCAAAGGGAACGGGATAGCAACGAGGGTGGGTTTCCCTCATTCCGGGGTTCTCTGTCGAGACAGGATATGTTCATTATATGTCCAGAATTGGTAAGTCGAATCTCACAAGACTTGACCCTGAGGGGATTCACAGTTCGGCGAGATACGTGTAGATGGTTAAGAATTAGCGTTCGATCCGTGCCACGTCGCACAACTACCTCACCTCACAGACTTTTGTTCAGTTCGTCCTGAATGAACGTATAAATAAGTGATCTAAGCCACTTTTTTGTCAGTGAATATTATAGGGATATTACTCCCCCACGAGAACCAGATAGTACTGACAACGCCGCGGACTGCAGTGGCCGTGAGGACCTATTTTGTATTCATCGAGGTTAGATTCCAGCGCCTCCTCGAGCGGGTCGGAGCTGATCAGGTGAACTACTCCGTCCTACCGCACTCGGGCCTCCCCGGCCCTCGCTTGGTGAGGACGGAGCTTCCTGTTTCTGTGTCGGGACTTGCAGAAACCGTTTCCACAGCGGTTCCAGACTCCACAGGCGACGTCCCTTTACAGGTGGTTCGGAGTGTCCCACTCCTACCGGATGGACACTCAGCTACCACGTCCGATGCACGCTTTTTGTCGCGTTTGAACAACGGACGCATTGCAGTAAGTGTCTTACTACCTCATTCGAACGCCGAGGTAGTACGGCTATCGCGTTCAGTGAAAGTAACCAAAGACGGCGCTGTATCCCCTCCCTACTCCGTTCGCTCCGCTCACTCCGTAGAGGAAGGGGACTTCGCGCCTGCATTACAGCTAATCTCTCCGTTGAATGATGGTGATGAGCTGGGACTTCGGAAGCCACTCGTCAGAGAGATACGGGACGTCGTCCTGCTTCTCGAATCTCCGGTACTCTTCCTGTAGCTTGTCGTTCAACTGCTTTCGACGGTCGCTATCGACTGCAGTATTCTCTACTCCGTTCTCGAGTGAGTGTATCTTGTGTGCGATCTGCATGAGACGACGACCCGGCGACGAGTCCTTGAAGAGAACTGCGTCCTCAGTTTCTCGGGAGATATATCCAACAAATGTGATGGCCAGACTTCCCCGCACGTCGTCCGTTTTCTCTTCGACTAGCCACTCTGGAAGCTGGATGAACACGTCATCCTCGTCCAGGAGGCCCAGCAATTGCCACAGTTGACGCGTGTCTTGCTCGTTGATGAGGTCTCGCTCTCGGGCCGCCTCCAGGGTCACATCGCGGTCTCTGAGCGTCTCTGAGTGCCACTCGCGAGCGAAGGAGTCGTAGTCAGCGTACGTTCTGATAGCGTCAACCACTACCAAGTAGATAGAAGAGCGAGACAAAGAAGGATTCTATCACCGTTCTATCAGAACTGTTCTGGTCCCAAAGGCCGTCTACCAGCGGGAACTGCGGACACGGTATCGACCGATGCACTCCGTAGCGAGTAGGAGTGTTCGAACGGGGAGGCAATTCTACGACACCCCCTCCATTCGGACATACTGGGAGCTCTAGGGATTCACTCCTCAGGGATTCTCGAAACGATGGACTCAGCCCCGCACTCCGGGCACTATTCGTGCTGGGAATAAAAGCGTGCCTCACACGCTTTACACTGGTAGTTTGCATTCTGTGTAGCGGTCTCGGTAGCCGTCTGCCTGAACTGCTCGACCGAGTCATGAGCGTCGTGTTTGAACCACGTCTCTGAGACAACGCGAATGTCCGATTCCAGCCCAGCGAGCGAGGTTCGATCGTACAACGGGGTCGAATCATACGCGGGCCAATCAGCGTACGATTGTCGCGCGATTTGCTGAAACACCGTGCGTCGAGATTCATGACTCGGAGGCACTATGTGAGTCTGGATTCGACATACCCAAGAATTCGACTATTCCCGTCTCGCCACCCGAATTCAGCGGTCAGTATTTTCAATCGTGAACGGAACACGGCTGGTATGAGCGACAGTGAGGGAAGTCGCCCGAGCGACACGATGCGGGAGCGCGTGCCGGAGAATAGTCGGAAGTTCTGGCTACTGTTGAACGCAAACCGATGGTTGGTCGCCGCCGGAATCGTGGGCGGCATGTTCCTCGCGCTCGCCATCATCGGGCAATTCCACCCGATCGGGACGCCGGCGCTATTCAGCCAGACGGACCCTATCGAGACGCTATTCCAGGGGCTGCTCACATTCATCATCACGGGCGTCACGCTCGTGCTCACGCTCAGCTAACTCGTGCTCTCCTAGGAGCAGGGGCCGGTCGGGGACCAACGCGAGCGCATGGAGGGCGCGATGGCGTTCCGGAAGGACGTCGAGGACGTCATCGAGGAGCCCGTGAGTCCCGCGCAGCCGTCAGCGTTCCTGTGCTCGTGAAACTCACGAAGCGCCACACCGACGCCCTCCAGGACGCCATCGCGGACATCGACGACGACACCCTGAACGACCAGGTGGCCGCGTTCACAGAGAACGTGAAGGGGAACGCGGACGCTGTCCAGAGCAATCTCGAAGGCTCTCAGTTCGGGGAGTTCGACGTGGTGTTCTCCGCGCTGAACTACAACTACTCGTGGAAGTTGTACGCGGCGCGCCGCATTCGCGCAGAGAACGAGGACGTGCTCACCGAGGAAGCACACCACGCGTTTAACGAACTCATTAACGTGCTCGAACTGTTCGGGCCGGCGCGCGAGCACTTCAAGTCACTGTACTTCCAGTGGGCGCTCATCGACCTCTCCCGGACGATGCTGTACTCGTCCATACCCGCGCTCCTCACGGCAGTCGCGGGCGTCGTCTACCTCGATACCGGCACTGTTCCCGGGGACCGTGTTCGGCGTGCGCCCGCTCGTCGTGGTAGTGAGCGCGGGCGTCGCCGTCTCCCTGCTGCCGTTCGCGTCCCTGTTATCCTACATTCTCTGCATCGTCACCGTGACGAAGCGTACGCTCTCCATCGGGCCGTTCATCCTCCGGGAGACCGACCGGTCCCGCGATCTCGACTGGGGCGAAACCGAAGCGAAGAGCGGGGAGAGCGCGGACGTCGGCAACTAGAACGAGTAGCGCGGCCCGAGACTTACATGGTGGTGTCGCGTACAGCACCACGTGTACGACGCGGTGCTCGTCCCGACCGATGACAGTAACGCCGCGAGTCTTCCCGATCCAGTGATCTCGCCGCTCCGGAGCTATCGCCAACTTATGGGCCCTGGATGGAGCGGTGGCTGGTGTCCCCGACGTTCGACCAGCGGACGCTTGTGACTCTCGTTCGAGAGGAACTCGGCGAGTTTATTCGCCGGACACAGGACTAGCCCTTCGTTCTCGTGGTCCGTCGACCGTGGACCGCACCGGCTAATCGGTGGAGAGGCGTTCTCTGAACCTACTTTCGAAGTCTATCCGTTGCGTGCGGGAGCACCCGTCACCGACCACAGGACTATCCGACTAGAGAGCCAAAACCCAAGCATGGCAGATGACAAACAGGGCCGAGACGAGCAAGCGGATGACGAAAAACGTCGCCAGCAAGAGCGGATGCAAGAGGAGGCACGTACCCGCGCCGATGAAGAAGAGCCGATGCGCGGCGACCCTGGTGAGCGGCTCGGTGACCTTGATGAAGCACTCGAAACCCACGACTATCCGACGACAACGGATGAATTGGTCGAGGCCTATGGCGACTATGAGATCGAAACGCAGGGCGGGACGGAAACCCTCGATGAAGTACTTGCCGCAACCGATAACCAGACATACGACTCCGCCGATGACGTTCGAAGACGGCTACTGGGACTCATACATCGCTAAATCCTGTCGTCCCGATATCCACTACTAGCTGTCTTCTCACTGCCCACTCTTAACTAGCTCTCACCCAACTTTTCGGCGTCGCCGAGGGCTGGTTGGACGATGAAGCTAGCTGTCGGCGGCTGACGGCGCCGTGATACTCGTCACCATCCGTCACGACGACGGCATCAAGTTCCTGATTCTCGAATGTCCTAGCAATTTTTGAAAGTGGTGTGCTAATGTCAAGCTCGATGACATTTGTGGAAAGAATCTCGGAGATATCCATGGTAACTCTCTAGTGAGAGGAGTGCTGGACGGTTTTGCTTGTTCCACCTCCGGCCCTTTCAGTGGGAGGTGTTCTGAGTGACGGGATTCTGATCTGAGACGGACTGGCTATGAGAGGCAGTCTCAACTTCTGTTGATCTTCGGAAGATGAGACTACAGCCAGTATAGCGGCCGCACAATGCACGATTTCGACTGACTCACCGATCTGCAACCACTTCACACTGGAGTTCGAAAGCCATTTTATTAGTAACTTTATTTATAATTTTGGTATATTCGAGCCAAAGCGGTGGATCACCCAGAAATGAAGCCTCATGATATCTCCCTGTACTTCCTATGGTGGATTACTCGCGGTGTTCAGTGGGTCGTAGGAGTCTGCATGATAGGCAACACGCCATAGTTTGAGAACAGCACGAGTGACAAGTGTTTCAACAGACTGATTGATGCAGGACTCTTCAACGTCATCAGGATCAGCGGTGGCGTCAAGAGGTGGGTGAAAGTGTTCAAGCCCAGGGACATGGATGTAGTCACCGTCATGTGGATGTTTGCCCCAGCGGAAGTTCACGTCGTCAGCGTCCGTGTAGTGAAATTTGTAGTCTGCTCGGGTCGTCCACTGAACGTCAATCCGGGCGGATTCGGCACGACAGAGTCCGTCGTCAAGTGGGACTTCCAGAATCGTCGGATTGAGATAGTCGTCTAGCGATGGCGCTGCAAGTGGCTCTTCTCTCTCGATGATGTCACGAATCGTGAGGAGCGCTGACCGGTCGATCGGCCCTCGTAGCGAGTGGGACTCGTCTGTCTCATTTCTCTTCACCATCTGTTAGACGGGGACACTACCGTCAGTAGTTCGTGAGTCACCGTCAACAAACCGTTCAGCGTTCGCAATCGAGAGTGCAGCGTTCGCGAATGCGAGATTTCGGCGCGTCGTCTGCCAATCCTGGAGCGTTTCAGCGTTGATATCAGACTGGTCGGAGTCGGTCTCGGAGAGGGTTTGATTTGTCTGTTCAATGGTCACCTCTTCGGGTGAGTCGACGCCGTATTCCGCTCGGTAGTTGTTGAGCTGATCACGCATCTCCGCGATACGTGTGACGAGCTCGTCGGTCGAGACGTGTTCAAGGATGTCAGCGGCCTGCTCAACAACGAGCGATTCCGCCGACCGCTGATAGGTCATCCCACCGTGTTCTCCCGTTGTGGTACTGACATACCCCTCATCGGCGAGTGTGTTCAGATGCTTCCGTGCCGTCTTCGGTGAGGTTTGCGCGTCTTCAGCGACAGTATCAGCTGAGACGGGCGAGTAGGTGTGGGCAATAACGTGACGAACGCGCTCGTAAGGGGTTGTCTCTGACTCCCATTCGTCGCTAATCACTTCGTTGATATCCTCGAATTCGGTCGGTGGAGTGTTGTCGGTCATGTCTTCACCAACGAGGTAGAGGAGTATAGTTCTTTGGTAAAGAAGTATTCTACTCCTATCTTGAGTAAGTTCAACGCGTATGCATTGAGCACACCGTTCTCAACTTCTCCGCGCTTGGAAGTTGAGACTACAGGGTGTTTAGCGGGGCTATAATGAGTGAATTTGGCCGAATTAGCGAACGGAAACTACTTCAAATCGCCGTTCAAACAGACATTCTTGTCGCACCGCCAACTATATAGCCGGATCTCGGAGACTTCCGACAGCGTTGCCACTCAGAAATCCTCCCCATCCCTAACTGAGTGCCTCACTACCCAATCCAGTCTCCTTCCTCAACAGCGTCAGCGTATTATCGGCCGTCACAATCGGTGCGTGCTCGTACTCTCCAGTCAACTCAACCTGTACCAGCAGATCCACTGCTTGCCAGATCGAGTACAACAGACAGGCGAACGCGAAGTAGAAGAACCGCAGCACGAAATCCTTCGAAGTCGTCGTGACCATGAGCCGTTTGATCGACTCATACTCGCTCTCGATTTCCCACCGATAGCCGTACTCAGTGAGGAATCCGCCACCCCGATTGGACATGAACACCGAATACTGCCGGTGATCGTCGTGGTCGGCGTTGTCTTTCCGTCGGGAGATCAGCGCCGTCTTGTGCCGCTCGTTATTCCCGAGATGCAGCTTTCGGTCGGTTTCGTAGCGGTCCTGATCGCGCCGGAGCAACCGCTTGGCTTGTGCTTTCTCGCTCGTCTGCATCCGTTTCGAGACCACGTACTGTATGTCTCAATCGAGTCAGCGTTGCCGGCCTCGGCATGGCCACCCTCGGCGCGCTGGTGCTCACAGTCTCAAAGCCGGGAAGAAAGAATCTAGTAAACGCTCCCCTCATCGGCGGTTCGCTGCTCCTCGCAGGGATGCTCATGTTCGCACTTGGACATACGCGGGCCTAGCACGAACTAATCGGCGTGAGTGAGCAGGGCGAGCAGGACGAAGGACAAATGTAGCCATATCGCGTAGGTAGCCGCCATGGAACGAACCGTCACCGTCGTCCCGGAAGCAGGTCTACACGCCCGCCCGGCGTCAAAATTCGTGCAGGCCGCGAACGAGTTCGACGCCGTCGTCACCATCGCCCCCGCGGACGACGGTGAGTCAGTGAACGCCGGGAGTATGCTCGCCGTCACGGGGCTCAACGTCGAACACGGGGACGTCGTCCGCCTCGTCGCGGAGGGCGAGGATGCAGAGAAGGCGCTCGACGCACTTGAGGGAGTGCTCTCGTCTCCCGAGGACGACGATTGATGACGACCGAACTTGACGGCACAGGTGTCACACCGCTGTCCGGCGTTGGGACCGCTCTGTGGTACGAACCCGACGCCGACTTGCCGGAGCCACCGGCCTCGGAGACGGTTGACGCCGACGAGGAGCGGGCGGCATTCGAGCAGGCCCGGGGGCGGGCCCACGAGGAACTTGAGTGTGAGCGCGAGCGCGTTCGCGAGCGCGTCGGCAAGAACGAGGCCGAGGTGTTCGACGCCCACGCGCAATTCCTCCAGGACCCCCAGATTACCGACGCCGTCGAGGAGGCCATCGACGACGACTTGCCGGCAGCCCACGCGGTCCGGCGAGCGTTCGAAGACCCTATCGAACAGTTCGAGGGGATGCAGGGCCGAATGGCTGAGCGCGCCGACGACCTCAGGGACGTGCGCGACCGACTGCTCCGTATCCTGGCCGGCGGCGACCGAACGGACCTCGCCGACCTCCCGGAGGGGACGGTCCTGCTCGCCGAGCGACTTGCGCCGAGCGACACCGTGCAACTAGACCCGGAACGAGTGGTCGGGTTCGCGACGGTGACCGGCGGCCGGACCTCCCACGCGGCCATTTTCGCCCGGTCGCTCGCTCTCCCAGCGGTCGTCGGCGTCGGACAGGGACTCCGCGACATCCCGGCGGGCGAAGAGGTCCTCGTCGACGGAGTCAAGGGTACAGTCACGGTCGACCCCGCGACTGAGGCGCGCAAGCGCGCCGCCAGAGAGCTTGACGCGGAGGTCAGGTACGAGCCGGCAGAGACCTCCGACGGGAAGGGAGTCGAGGTCGCCGCCAACCTCGGCACGCTCGCGGAGGTCAATGCCGCCGTCGAACGGGGTGCCGACGGTGTCGGCCTCCTGCGGACCGAATTTCTCTTTCTCGACCGGGAGACACCGCCGGACGAGGACGAGCAGTATAAGGCATACACAAAAGTCCTGTCCCAGTTTCCCGAGAACCAGGTCGTCGTGCGGACGTTCGACGTCGGCGGTGACAAGCCGATTCCCTACCTCGACCAGCCGGCAGAGGAGAATCCCTTCCTCGGGGAGCGCGGTATTCGCCGGTCGCTTGGCCCCGACGTCGATCTCTTCGAAACGCAGTTGCGAGCACTGCTGCGCGCGGCCGAGAGCGAGCACGGCGACGGTTTGGCGGTGATGTTCCCACTCGTGGCGACCGTCGAGGAACTCGACGCCGCGCTCGACTGCGTCGAGACCGTCGCCGCCGACCTCACGGCCGAAGGGGTCCTACACGAGGTGCCTGATCTGGGGGCGATGGTCGAGACGCCAGCGGCCACATTCATGGCCGGCGAATTCGCCGACCGCCTCGACTTCCTCAGCGTCGGGACCAACGACCTGACGCAGTACGTCATGGCTGCCGACAGGGAGAACGACCACGTTGCAGACCTCCACGACCCGCTTCATCCGCCAGTGCTCCGGGCGATTCGCCGGACGGTCAAGGCCGGACACGAGAGGAATGCTTGGGTCGGGATGTGCGGTGAAATGGCTGGCGATCCCGACCTGACTGAACTGCTGGTCGGTCTCGGCCTCGACGAACTCAGTATGAGCGCCGTGACGATTCCAGCAGTGAAAGCGACCGTCTCAGAGACCGACGCGGGCCGCGCGCATGCCCTCATGGACCGTGCTCTGGCCGCCGAGAGCCGCGAAGCAGTCCGGGACGTGCTGTCCGACGGGGGTGACGAGCTATAGCTTTGATAGCTCGCGGGCCTCCTCGGCGGCAGCGCGGACGGACTCGAGAGACGCCTTTGAACTGGTCGCCTCAACTGCGGCGTTCAGCGCCCCTTCGAGGACCGGTGCGTCGGCTATCTCTACGTTGATGTCCACCTGCTCGATGGCCAGTTCCGCGTTCATCACCGCACTCCCGAGGTCGACCAGCACGACGACCTCCTCGTCGGGCACTGACTCGAGCGTCGATCGTATCTCGGGCGCACTCGTGCCGATTCCGCCGTCGGGGTCGCCCCCCACGGGTTCGATCGTTGCGTCCGCACCGCCCATCTCGGCGGCGATGTCGTGGATGCCCTCCGCGGCCTTTTCGCTGTGGGAGACGACGACAAGGCCGACCATCTACTCCTCCTCTGCGTCGGCGTCGGGGACGGTCGGTGACGTAGCATCCTGCTCCGTCTCCCCGGCCGTGTAGTCCTCTGCCGTTTGGAGTATCTCCTCGAGCATAAACAGCGTGCTGGTCGCGCCGGGGTCCTGGTGGCCGACTGATCGCCAGCCGAGGTAGGAGGCCCGTCCCTTAGTCGCCTTCAGCGGGACGGTGAACTCGACACCCCGGCGGCAGGCGTCGACGGCCTTCGCCAGAGCTGTCAGCGACGAGAGGTCGTCCTGCTCTATGGACTTCTTGTACGTCTGGACCGCCGGGGTGAGCGCATCGACCATCGTCTTGTTCCCGACGGTGGCCCCACCTCGGTCTTCGACCTTCTCTAGGTACGCCTCTGCGAATGCGACCGTCGACTCGGCAGTGATGCCGTCCTGAAGTTCCTCGCTGGCGTACATAAACGATCCGCCGTAAAGTGGTCCGGCCGCGCCGCCGACTTCGGAGATGAGCGCCGTGCCGACGGTCTTGACGATGTCAGCCGCTTCGGCACCGTCTTTCCCCTCGAGTTGCTCAAGGACTGCCTGGAAGCCGCGGTCCATATTCGCCCCGTGGTCGGCGTCGCCGATGGCCGAGTCGAGGTCGGTCAAGTGCGACTTCTCCGCTTCGAGACGCACGGCGATGGCCTTAACGGCGTCGACCAGCGCGTCGCGCTCCGTGTCCGACGTTGGCATGTATTTTGAAAGGACGCCCACCCTGAAAACGGTTCGCCCGCGTGGTCCCCAACTCACACGGAGAACGCAGGCGTGTCCGCCTCGTGTTCGAGTAGCTCTTTCAGCTCGTCGTCGAGATCGAGGACCGTCACCGAGACTCCGCGCATGTCGAGAGAGGTCATATACTCGCCGACCCAGGTGTTCCACGTCTCTAGCCCGTTCTCGTCGAGTTTCGCCTGGAAGCGGCGGTTGACGATGAACAGCTCGGACAGCGGGGTGCCGCCCATCCCGTTCACGATGGTGGCGACCTCGCCCTCCGGATTGAGGTCCGAGAGTACTCCCTCAGTGAGTTGGTCGGTTATCTCGTCGGCGGACGCGATGTCCTCGCGCTTGACGCCGGGTTCGCCGTGGATGCCGATACCGATCTCCATCTCGTCCTCGCCCAGGTCGAACGTCGGTTCGCCCTTCTCGGGGGTCACACAGGAGGTGAGCGCCATCCCCATAGTGGCGACGTTGTCGACGGCCTTCTCGGCGACGCGTTGCACCTCCGACAGGTCCCCGCCGCGATCGGCCATCGCGCCGGCGACCTTGTGAACAAAGATAGTGCCACAAACCCCGCGGCGACCCGAGGTGTACGTCGAGTCCTCAACGGCAACATCGTCGTTGACCACGACCTGCGCAATATCGGAGACATCCTCCATCTCGGCCATTTCGGCGGCAGTGTCGAAGTTCATCACATCGCCCTCGTAGTTCTTGACGACACAGAGGACGCCCTCGCCGGCGTCGCAGGCCCGGATCATCTCGCTCAGTTCGTCAGCCGTCGGGGAGGTGAACACCTCCCCCGATGCGGCACCGTCGAGCATACCCGGTCCGAGGTAGCCGGCGTGCGTCGGTTCGTGACCACTTCCCCCGCCGCTGACGACTCCAACCGTGCCGTCCACGGGTGCGTCGCGCCGCACGAGAACGTTCGTATCGGGCAGCCGTCGGACGTCGCCGGGGTACGCCGCGATCATCCCGTCGAGCATTTCGTCGACGTACTCCGAGGGGTCGTTGATCAGCTTTTTCATGTTACAAATTACCAAATGCCTCTACTCCCAATATAGTTTTTCAAGGGGACCGAGGCCGCTGTTCAACGAGTTTCCTGCTGGAACCTACGAAGGTTGATCGTGATCGACGGACAACCGAGCAATGACCTAGAGGGTGCACGTCTCCTCAAAACGCTCGTCGGTAGTCTCCTCGATCGACGCAGCCTCGCCCATGCCGGCGTTACGGGCTAAGTGGATGTCGACTTACTCTTTGTTGACGTGGCGGGCAAGTCCGTCAAGGAGGAATTCGGCCGAAGAACGGGTCGTAGCAAGTGGAGTATCATGGACGTCACAAATCCGCAATAGTGCAGAGATGTCAGGTTCGTGAGGCTGAGCAGTGAGGGGATCCCGCAGAAAAACAACGCCATCAAGACGATTCTCGGCAATCTCGGCTCCGATCATGAGGTCACCACCGAGGGGGCCCGATTCCTTTCGCTCAACGGTCAGCTCAGTTTCCTCAGCAATTCGCTTCCCAGTTGTTCCCGTTCCGATGAGTTCGAATTGCGAAAGTAAATCCTCGTACTCCTGTACGAGGTTGATAATTTCCGGCTTTTCTTCGTTGTGAGCAATCAACGCGACACGCATCATGCCCGCTCTTTTATTCTGCAAGACAATGAGTACTGGCTATATATCCCTGCTCAACTCTATACACAGAGAGCGCCGGTCTTAGCTTCTATCCCAATGTCGATACGGTAGGTTAAACTCGGGGGTCAACTACCCCACCCTACTCGCTCGCGCTGACGCGCTCGCATCGTTGAGGGTGGGGCTTGTCCGTGGACTCAGCCTCTGACTCATGAGAGTACGGGGTGTATCCCCGATTCGGCGTCACTGTCCCAGACTTCAGGGCGTATTGACTGACGCCCCTCCCACGCGAGGACTGTTGCTCGCGTCGGAGATACACATCTGCCACGTTCTTGGCAGCGTTGTAATCAGCGTGGTTCTGATTCCCGCACTGCTGGCACTCAAACCTATCCCGACTTGGCCGATTGTCGTCGTGGATATATCCGCACTCGGCACACCGCTTGCTGGTGTTCTTTGGGTTCGTCGTCTCCACGAACAACCCTTCGGCTTCGGCCTTGTACTCGACGCACTCATACAAGCGGTCGAACGCCCACTCGGAGTGCCACGCAGCTTCGGGCAATCGCTCACGGATGCCGTCCAACTCCTCGAACACAATCCCGTCACACTCGTAGCGGAGAGCTTCCTCGACGATGCCGTTCGCCACGCTGTGCAGGACGTGTTTCACAGACTCCTCTTCCCGCCCGCTCACGGCTTCCAGCATTCGGTGAGCGTTCCGCGTGCCACACTCTTGCAGGTCGCCACGCACGCGCTCGAGCTCCCGTCGCTTGTGGTTGAGTTCACCAGCCGAGAAAAAGCGAGCCGTACTGGTAACGGCGATTTCGTTGACGCCGAGGTCAACGCCGAGAACCGTTCCGTTCTCGGTAGTCTCATCGGCGGTCTTGGGCTTGCGGAAGCCAAGGTGCAAATACCAGCCACCATCCCGATAGTGGAGCGTAGATTCCGTGGGTTCCCACTCATCGCTGCCGAGATACTGGTGTTGGTAGCCGTCCTCGTCGTCGGGAAGCACGAGGTCGGCTCGAACGCGAGAGTGGTCGCCGTGCGTAGTGAGCGATACCTGTTCTTTCTCGGGGAAGACGGTCATTGTCCGACTGTCATAGGAGATGGTCGGACTCGGTATGTGGGTTTGCTGGCTTTTTTCCCGTCTTGACGGCGAGCGATACAGGATTTGATGTTCTCGGCGGCTTGATGGCACGCAAGAATAGCGTGTTGGCTGCTGAGACTCGTATTCTCTCGCACATCGTCGTAGGCGAGTTCTTGGACGTCGGACTTGGAGTGACACCGCTCCCACGCCTTGTTCACGGCAATCTGGCATCCCCGTTTCCATTCTCCGATGGTATCTCGGAGGAGTGGCTCGTCGGTGGGGGATACTGATAGGCGTGTGATGGCTGTTCGGCGGTGGTAGTCGTCCGACACTCTGTTCAATGCAGTTCTGAAGTCACTTAATTGTTAGTTGTTGTCGGCTCCTCCCTACTGCGCTACTCGCTCTCGCTGGTCGCTGCGTTGCTCCTTGAGGAAGGGGACTCCACCTTGACAGAAGTTGAACGTCGTTCCGCCGTAACGAAGCAGAATAGTCGGCGTCGCCGTCGACCCGGCAAATCGAGTCAGTCTGCGCTTGCGGGAACTGCGGTGGGTTCCTCGTCATCCATCTCCGACGCTAAGCCGTTGGCCAGCGCAATGACGGCCTCCTTGTGATCGGTCTTGGAGTGATGGATAGAAGTCGGATGTGTGTCCAGCGATTCGTACAACGAAAGATCGAGTGTTGCGTCGATTCGGTTCTCGTGTCGGTCGCGTACTTCCGACAGTAGGCCGTGAAGGTGGATGAGTTCCTGTTTTTTCATCCCTACGATAGCTATTAACTCGACGGTTATAGTATTACTTTGAGAAACAGTCTCTTACATGCCTGCACGACCGGCCGAAGTCGCTCTCGGTCGTTGACGTTCGGAGCGCCGGTGGCCCGACCGCGGTCCGCGACGACGCCGACGGGCCGGGCGCGAGCGGACGACACAGACGGTTCCGTCACCGTCCCTGCCGACGGAACGCGCTCGTCGGGAGTCACGCGAGCGACGCGAGCGTGACGTCGGCGAGGGAACGAACGACTGCCGGGAGCGAAGCGACCGGCAGGAAATGAGTGGACTCGACGGGAAGAGGGTTCTTCTCGGCGGTCATTTTATCGTCACGGGCGTCGAACAGAGCACATGCTCGCTCCGAGGCGACAGTTCTGGCTCGGTATCGCGCTGCTCGTAGCGGGTGCCGTAATCCTCTTCGGCAGCCTCGCACCTGGTCTCAGCTCCTCGCCGTTCTTCCTCGCGCTTGGCGTGCTCGTGCTCGCTGCCGGTACGCTACTGGTCGCAGTCGCGCGGCGGGGACGACCCGTCTAACGGCCACCCGACTTACCTGAGTTCCCTCCCTCGTACATACGATGGTCGAACTTCATGACGAAGTCATCGCGAAGGCGAACGACCGGGGCGAGATGATGTCCGCGGCCGACTTCCTCCGATTCATCGAGGAGTACCACCACGAGGATAGACCAGGTGTTCCACGGGAACTCGTCGAGGCATACGCTGAGCGACTGGCAGACCAAGAACGGGCGTCGTTCGACGCAGATGCACTCATCGCTAGCGTCGATGAGCGCTTGACGGACGACGAGACCTGGACGAAAGACGCCCTCTACGCGGTCGACTCCAACCGCATCAGCACCTGTCCGCTCCGATGGCACGAAGAACTGCAGGGGACGACCGACCTCTCGGAGTTCGTCGCGGTGATGCAGAAGGGGGTCGACATGCCGGATCGTGCTCCCGGCGTGCGTCGCGAACAGGTGCTCAACGCGGCCATCGTCATCGCCGGGATGGACCGCGAGACGGCGAGCGACCGACTGCAGGCGCAGCGTCACGACGGCAACGTCGCCTCCAAGGCCGGTCAAAGCCGAAATGCCAATGTGTACGTTCCCGACGAAGAAGGCTGGGAGCCGGCTGAGACGAAAGAGGACGTCGCAGCGCAGAGCGAGGAGAGTGGCGCAGCCGAGTCGGACGCGAAGGAGGGAGCGGACGTCGAAACGGATGCCGAGACGGCGGCCGACGAGGCCGTGTCGGAGGTCGAGGTGAACGAGAACGAAGCAGGGTCGAACGCCGAAACCTCGACGGAGAGCGACGAGACGTCCGACATCGAGGATGAACCGGCAACGATGCCGGACGAGGAGGAACCGGCGACGACTCCACAAGTCGATGATGACGACCGAGACACATCGACAGATTCGGCAGGCGACGAGGAACGCGATGCGTGACGCCCTCAGGACTACCGGAGTGACATCCTCCCCGCCGTTCACGGCGGGATTTTCTCACTGCTAAAAGATAGCGATGAGTTTTGTCCAAACTGGTTTTGATGGTTCGTCCATTTCATAGCTGTGATGGTATCAATGGTGCGATCGCTTACCGTCACCTCCATCGCAGTCGTCGGAGACGAGTAGTTTGTATGTCAAATCTAGTTTGTCTTGCTTTCCTGTCTCTTCCAATTCGCTTCGTTTTGCGGTCTTGGCTGACGCGCAGTCAACGCTCTCCCTTGGTCTGCAGTCTTGCATTTTGTATCTTCAGTCGACGGTCGGCGCTCGGAAAGCAAACTCTTCTCGGACAACAAATCTCTTGCAGACAGCAAAAACAGTTTGTACCACAAAACTTGTCTGAAACATTGTCTCGTTCGTCGCCTTCGACCGTCCGAACTAGTTCATCGCTGTCCGCCGTTGTTGGAGGTCTCAGCGGTGACCAGGTCCGTCTCTCCAAACTCTTTTTGCCGTCCAAACCACGTTGTCCGAGGTCAGTTTGTACGTCAAAACATTCTCCCTTGTAGTTCGGAAGCGGGAGTACAACGCCTGAAGCGGCGGTTTTATCTATTTGTGCGAACGTCTGACGCAGTTTTATATGATTTGGATGGTTCTGCCGATTTGTATGACCAAAGCGGCCAGGATAGCGATTTCAAACCAGAAGGGTGGGGTCGGCAAGACCACAGTTGCCATCAATGTCGGCGGAGCACTGAACCGCCGCGGGCATGATGTGTTGTTTGTCGATCTCGACCCACAGGGCAACGCCACTGAAGGACTGGGCCTTGAAGATGAATACGAAGCCGGGCCACCAACGCTGTTCGACGCCTTGACCGACCACGAAGTACGTGAGAACGTGGATGCAATGGTCGTCACTCACGAGGAGATGGACGTCCTCCCCAGCAATATCGACATGACTAGTGTCGAACCTGAGCTGACAACGTCGATGCGCGGCCGTGAACGGCTTGGAAAGGTGCTCGACGCCCTCGACGCAGAGTACGATGTGATTCTTATCGACTGCCCACCCTATCTCGGCAATCTCACAGACAACGCGCTGATCGCCGCCGGAAACGTACTCATTCCCGCTCTTGCTGAGTCAACTAGCAAACGAGCACTCGAAATTCTATTCGACCAGATAGAGGTGCTTGAAGCCGAGTTCGATACAGGAATTCGGGATGTCGGGGTTGTCGCTAATCGTGTTGAGACGACCAACGAAGCCGATGAAATGCTATCGTGGTTCGAAAACGCCTTCACTGACGTGCCGGTCTGGGAGGTCCGCAAGCGCGTCGCACTCCAACGCGCCTTCTCTGCCGGCTGTTCAATATTCGAATTCGATGCCAACTGTGATATGGCAACCGTCTTCGACGACGTAGCAGTGGAACTAGAACGCCAGTTCGACCTTGGGAGAGTAACCGTATGAGCGACGAAGAGAGTCGCGCCGACCGACTCCGCCGCCGCCGTGAACAGCAGCGTGACCAGCAGGCCGATCGCTCCCGGCAAACCGACGCAAGCGACTCGTTTGAACCGTCCAAACAGAATGAGACAGACGAGACGAGTTCCGAAAACGAGCCGACGAGCGTGAAAGATGACCGCGTGGGAACGTATATGTATCTCCCGGAGGATCAGCGCACCGAACTCGACTTCACATATAAAGAGTTGAGTCTCACCTACGAACGGGCGTTCGGCGAGGAGCTAGAAAAAAACCGTCATTTTTACCCTCTACTTGTGAAGGCCGGTCTCGAACGTCTTGACGGACTAGATAGTGACGACATTCGGGACCGACTGGATAAATTCGAGGAGTAATATCTTCCCCCTATCCTTAAACAGAACTTTCTCCTTGATACAAACTGATAGTGCGTACCTCCGTCTTCAGGTACGGGAGGAGGTCAATTTCTGTAAGTCCGAGCGACTCGGCTATCGCTGCTCATCAAGCAACGTCTGGAGGTCTTCAGCGCGCTCCTGTCCGTTCAGGAACTTTGAGAACTGCCACTCAAAGAGGTCAAGCAGGACGTCCATCCCCTGTTCCGTAATGGCGTACTCGTTAGTGCGCTTATCGAGTTCGCTTTTCTTGACAAGATCGCGCTCAATGAGTGTGTCGAGGTTCGGGTACAGTCGACCGTGGTTGACCTCTTCTCCGTAGTAGTCCTCCAGTTCCCGCTTGACGGCGAGTCCGTATCGGGATTCTTCGGCGAGCACGATGAGGACATTCTGCTGGAAGGCGGTCAGATCCCTCGTCGCTTCTGTTTCGGTTACTGTTTCTACCTCTGGCATGGTTGTATTATAGTGTATGCAATAACACCGGATATAAATCTTCCCAATTAGAACAATATTTATGGATATGGTTGGGATTATTATCTGCTAAGGGCTTTGCAACTATTAAAACCGGAGATATCGAAGCACTAGTTGCGATATATCCAATCGCAGTGATCAGTATTATCTTGATGTTTATAGAGACTCGCACAAGTATCTACTGGCAGATGGCCAGGTGAACTACCCTACTCGCTCACCGCTGACGCCGTTCGCTCCCTGAGGGTGAGACTTCCTGCTTCAACGACGCGCTTTGCAGACACGGATGTCCGACGAGTACCTGTCGTACACCGCGATGCGGAATGTGCTGCCCAACCTGAAAGACGGGGGAACGAGCTGAACGACGTGTACTCAAAAGTATTGCAAATAGTCGCTCGTCATGTCAGTGACAACCTCAACTGCCTCAAAAACTAGAATGATAACGGGCGCAACGTCGGGATGCTCAAGTGGAGGCCACCGCGAGAGTATCGGAGTCTCACGTACAACCAGTCTAATTTCGAACTCAAGAACACGAATGACCAGACCACTCTCGAACTCTCCAAGATTGGTGAGATGTCGATACATCTCTACCGCGACGTTCCCGACGACGCCCGCGTGAAACAGGTCCCGGTCAAGCGAGAGAAAACGTGCAGGTGGTACGCCATCTCTGGCATCGAAACCGAAGACAAGATGTCAGAAAAGCCCACGGTGGATAATGTTGACCGTGAGGATGTGGTCGGCATCGGCATGGGCATCCTCAAGTACGCTTACAACACGGACAGTACGATAGTCGGCAGTCTCGCCCTTGATGACGAATACGAGCGGCTTGAACGCGAGCAACAGGAGTTGAGTCACAAAAAGCAGAGGTCGCAGAACTGGCATGAGCAACGGCGACAGGTTGCTCGGATTCACGTTCGTATCGTGCAGAGGCAGCGAGATTTCCGTCACAAACTATCAGCTTACTACGCTCGGGAGTACGGCCTCGCGGCGGTCAAAGATCTCGATATTCACGGGGTGATGCAACTCCTATCGAACAATTAGAATCGAGCGTCGGCGTCGTTGCGAACGTTCACCGATCATTTAGAGTACAAGTATGAGCGTGAGGGCACGCACTTCGTGACGGTCGAACCCGCGGGAACGACCAAAGAATGCGCCGAGTGGTGTGAAGGGGGAGAAGAGGTTGTGGGTGTGGGAGCATTCCTGTCCGACGTGTGGATTCGAGACTGACCGTGACGAGAACGCCGCGTACAACGTATTACAGCGTGATCTTCAGCAATTAGGTGTGGGACACGCCGAAGTGACGCCTGCGGAGGCTGCACTCCCTCCGTCCGCGACTCGCGGGTCTTCCGCCGTCGCGGATGCAACGTGCATTGTCGAAACAGAAAGCCCCACCTCACGGAGCGCACCGCGTCAGCGATGAGCGAGTAGGGTGGGGTAGTTCACCAACGGCGTCAGTGGATACCGAGTGCTTCGATCTGCTCTTGATAGCGGTTCCGGATGGTGACCTCGGTGACCTGGGCGACGTCGGCGACCTCGCGCTGGGTTTTCTTTTCGTTACAGAGCAGTGACGCGGCGTAGATGGCGGCGGCGGCATACCCCGTCGGTGACTTGCCCGACAACAAACCCTGTTCCGCTGTCGTGTCGATGATGTCGTTCGCCTTCGTCTTCACTTCCTCACTAACTCCGAGGTCAGAGCAGAACCGGGGGACGTACTGTTTCGGGTCGACCGGCTTCATCTCGAGGTTAAGTTCCTGGGAGATGTAACGGTAGGTGCGACCGATCTCCTTCTGGTCGACGCGTGAGACTTCAGCGACCTCCTCGAGACTCCGGGGAATCCCCTCTTGGCGGCAGGCGGCGTACAGTGTACTCGTGGCGACACCCTCGATGGAGCGGCCACGGATAAGGTCTTCATTGAGCGCGCGACGGTAGATGACGGAGGCGACCTCGCGTACGGACCGGGGGACGCCCAGCGCGGAGGCCATCCGGTCGATCTCGCTGAGCGCGAACTGGAGGTTGCGCTCGCCAGCGTCCTTGGTTCGGATACGCTCCTGCCACTTACGCAATCGGTGCATCTGACTTCGTTTCTCCGAGGAGAGCGACCGTCCGTAGGCGTCCTGGTTCTTCCAGTCGATGGTGGTCGTCAACCCCTTGTCGTGCATCGTCTGGGTCGTCGGCGCGCCGACCCGAGATTTGTTCTGGCGCTCGCTGTGGTTGAACGCCCGCCACTCCGGCCCTCGGTCGACGTGGTCTTCCTCGACCACGAGACCGCAGTCGTCACAGACGAGCTCAGACTGGTCGGCGCTGTTGACGAGGTTCTCCGAACCACACTCCGGACACCCCTGAACGTCTTCCTCCTCCGTTTCGCTCTCCTCGGTATGGCGCTCTCGCTGGCGAGTGGACCGTTCCATGCAGGTTCCCTACACGCGAGCGACATTTAAACCCCCGGATGCCATTGGCCAATTCCTGTATACGTATTGATGCGACGCCGGCAGTTTCGTGACATATGGCGAGCGGTCGCGGCTCGAAATTCCAGTCGGATTTGATTTGAAGGAGAAGTACGACCTCGGCTACCACGAGCGACTGCGACTGGAAGCCAGCGGCGACCCGCGGTGGGCGGGCGAGCAGGGTCGGTTGGAGTTGGTGTACGACAGAGATGCCGAAGCGTTCAGGGCACGACAACCCGTCTCCGAAGCTACTCCTCGACGAGATGAATCACTGGCCACCACATCCGGCGACGAGGATGTGGTGGCAGCCTTGGACATCGGCGCGAACAACCTCGTCGCCGTCACCACCACTGCCGGCCACCAGCGTCTCTATCACGCCCGCCCCGGCTGCCACCGCTTCCGCCATACCACAAAGCAGATCGCCGCCTTGCAGGAACGTCTCGCGTATGGTGAGTGGTCGAGTGAGCGAATCCGTAAGCTGTACCGGCGGCGCACCGAACGTGTCTATCACCTCCAAGACGCCTTGGTGCGCAATCTCGCGGAGTGGCTGGCCGACCTCGGCGTCGGCGCGGTGGTCGCCGGCGACCTCTCGGATGTCCTCCAGAAGCATTGGTCGGCGCGGGTGAACGAGAAGACCCACCAGTTCTGGAGCCACGGTCGCTTCCGCCGCCGACTTCGAGAGGTACTGGAAGGTGAGTACGGCATCTCGGTAGGTGAAGTTTCCGAGGCTGGTTCCTCATCGACGTGTCCCGAGTGTGGCAGCGGGAACGTGCATCGTGAGGAGGATCTGCTCACGTGCTACGACTGTGGCTTTGAGGGACACTCAGATGTGGCGGCGTCGGAGAACTTGCTCATCGAACACGCAGAGGATGGGTCGATGGCTCGGCCCGTGGTCTCCCGAGAGAACACGACGGAGAGCGGACACCGCGAGGTGCCGCGCCTCGAGTGGGACGATCACCGCTGGCGACGGCGGGATCGCTCGATCAAAGAGGAGCCCGCAAACCGGAGTACCCGCAAGGGGAAACTTGCCTCCGGGGTATCAGGCACTGCCTGAATCACCCACGGGGGAATCCCACGGCTTCAGCCGTGAGAGGAAGTCAAACTAGGGAGACTAACTTCGGGGATCTAGTCAAGACCACTTCACGACCAATCGAAATCTTATCGCTCTACCCGTTCACCCCGTAAAAAAGCCATGATAGCGCAACCACAATGAGAACCCTCGACAGTGCACTGTTTTCACAGGAATGAGTGACCTTTCCGGAACGACGAAAACGCGCGAACGGTGTATAGCCACAGACAACGCCAATTGGATCGTCTTAGTGTCGGGCAGCCCGGACACAGAGGTTGCCAATGGCTAGGAGCCAGACGGCCTCCGCGCGCGAGGCGAGTACCGACGATACCGAACTCCTCGTTGTCTCGAACCGCCAACCGTACAGTCATGAGTACGGCGAGGCACAGGGGACCGGCGAGCGAATCATCGAAGTCGACCGCCCCGCAGGCGGCCTGACAGCCGGCCTTGATCCGGTCATGCAGCAGACCGACGGAACGTGGATAGCGTGGGGCGACGGTGACGCAGATACCGACGTGGTCGACGACGACGACTGCGTCACTGTCCCGCCGGGCGACGACGGATACACGCTCCGCCGTGTCTGGCTCTCTCAGGAGGACGTTGACAACTACTACTATGGCTACAGCAACCAGGTGCTCTGGCCGCTCTGTCACGGCGATCCCGGACGGATGAACGCCGAAGAGCAGTTCTGGCAGCGCTACCAGGACGTCAACCGGACATTCGCCGACGCCGTCGCTGAACAGGCCAACGACGATATGCTGGTCTGGTTCCAGGACTACCACTTCGGGCTGGCGCCGCGCGCGGTTCGGAACGACCATCCTGACGCCAGACTCGCCCAATTCTGGCATATTCCGTGGCCAGCGTGGGATACATTTCATGCGTGTCCGCATGGCGCGGCGCTACTTGACGGCCTGCTCGCCAACGACATGCTCGGGTTCCACGTCGAGCGCTACTGCCGGAACTTCCTCCGCTGCGTCGACCAGTGTCTCGACGATGCGACGGTCGACTGGAATACGAACCAGGTACGCTACCGCGATGACGAAACTGTCGTTAAGTCGTTCCCGATGGGCGTCGACTTTGATCGAATCGAGTGCTGTAGCGCTACCGACGCTGCCGACGCGTTCTGGAACGAGTTCCACGAGAGACATGGTCTCGGCGACATGCAGATCGTGCTCGGCGTCGACCGTCTTGACTACACGAAGGGTATCCCTCAGCGTATAGCAGCACTCGAACGGCTCTGGGAGACACGCCCGGCGTGGCGGGGCGAACTCACCTACGTCCAGAAGGGTATCGGAAGCCGCGAGCAAATTGACGAATATCAGCAGCTACAGAGCCGAGTTGACGATGCGATAGAGCGCGTGAACGGCCGGTTCGGGACCGACGATTGGCAGCCGATTATCAACGTCGAAGAGATGCTGCCCACGAACCAGCTATACGGGCTCTACCGGCACAGTGATATTGCACTGGTCAGCCCGGTGCGTGACGGGATGAACCTCGTCGCGAAGGAGTACGTCGCCGCACAGATCGACGCCGACGGTGTCCTACTGCTGTCGGAACTCGCCGGCGCTCACAACGAGTTGGGAGAGCACGCACTGTCGATAAACCCCTACGATACCGCAGGATTCGCTGACACTATCGAGCAGGCGCTCACGATGGACGATAGCGAGCGCGAACGCCGAATGACACGACTGCGTCACGATGTGGCGAGTAACAACCTCTACTGGTGGATGAACGAGTTCCTCAACGCGGCCCGGACCCACGGGATCACCGACGAGCAGATAGTTAGTTCAACTGACTGATGGCACGGCTCGTGCGCCTCAGGTGGGACGACCACGTTTGGTCGGAGCTATCACGGTCTCCCGAGAGGGCAAGTCCCGACGAGGAGCGCATAAACCGGAGTACCGGCGACGGGAAACTTGCCTCCGTGGGTGCGGCATAGCTAACAGCCCCACTGGAGGAATTCCACGGCTTCAGTCGTGGGAGGATGTCAACAGGTTGCTCGTAACCGTGAGGGGAAAATTAGTTTGCCAGCTCGGCGGCTTCTCTATCGTCCAGGTACTCCGCCTCCCACTCACGGCGTGCTTCAATCTCGCGCTGGCCGCGCCGGGTTAGCGTGTAGTAGTTCGTCCGGCGGTCCACCTGGCCCTTCTCGACGAGGCCTTTGTCTACCAGCGTATCCAGGTTGGGGTAGAGTCGGCCGTGGTGGATGTCCTTCTCGTAGTAGCCTTCTAACTCGTCTTTGATGGCAAGTCCGTGCGGTTCGTCCAAGCCGTTGATCACGTACAGTAAATCGCGCTGGAAGCCAGTCAAGTCGTACATGTTCGAATCGGAGTTATGTCTACATGGTATTAGTTAAGCGCATGATAATGACTGATTCACCGAGTAAGAAGCCAATTGGACTGACGCATAGATTTCTTATACGTCAGTATTTCTTATATCTATCCGAAACTGATTGCCCAGTGGTCGCCGTCGAAAATCCCCAGCCCCTGTACTCGGCTGGGTTTCACTGATGGCCATAGATAATATAAACGTACGGGCGTGACAGCACTAGTAATGAAGAAACAAGAACTCATTCACCTCCACGGCCTGCTTGCCGAGATTCACGAAGAGTACGAGATACAGCGTGGAGAACCGCTCGACCTGTCGTCGTACAAGTCCATGGGCGTCGAACCGACGTCGATTCATCGGTCGAAGACGGCACATAAGAAAGCCATGTTCGCTCTCGCGGAGGACCTCACGGGCGCGATGGACGATGAGCAACAAGTTGCGGTACACGCCGACTGAGACGTAGTCGGCTTCGACCCTGCTTACTCGTTACGCTCGGTGAACGTCTGTGCGAGCGTTACAAGCGTGAAGGCGGCGACTACGAAACCGCCGACGGCGATCGCGGAGAGTGTCCCGACAAAGGGGAGACCGACCGCGACGCCGCCGAGGAGGAGCGTCCCGAACGCCGAGATACCAAGATAGTATAGCGCCCAAGGGCGGTCATGCTCGTCCTCCAGTTTGTCGTCGGTGACGGCGTCAACTCCTTCGGAGATATCGAGGTACTTATCGAACTGATTCGCTAGCTCCGTTCGTTCGACTGTGCCCCGGTTCTGGTCGTAATTGACGACTCCTTCCTCGTCGAGTTTCGGGAGATGAGACTGATAGAGTGGAATATAGACCCGTTGGCGCTCGTCCGAGGAAAGCCTGGCCACCGTCGTGCCGTTCTCCCATGCGGCGACCTGCTCGGCGATGTCGCGCATTTCCACCGGGCCTTCGTGCTCTTTCAGGTATTGAAGGACGTATCGACGTCGGGGGGTCTGGAGGAGATGGAAGACATCGTCCTGGGGGATTTCGGGCTCGGACGACGTCTCAGGGACCTGTTCGGTGGCGCTATCGGGGCGGGTTTCTGTAGCGCTCATGACGATATGTATATCGTCGACAAGAGGTAATAAATAGGTGACGCTCTCCCGTATTGTTGTGAACTGTTGTTGCAACTGCAGACAACAGTTAGCCACTGTCTAATATCTGCCCAGGAACCAATTGTAGGTTTTTTAATACACGTTAGGGCGGAGGGAGTCAACGATTGGTCGTTCGTCAAAACCCTCGAATTGGGACGCAGAAGGGCCATTACAGACAGTACTCTCTTCCTGATTCCGCAAGCCATGGAACCCGCCAGAGTCGTTACGTCATCTACCAGATAGGATAGAAAATGTGACGATCGAATGCCGACACGATCGGCGTTCGTTCTCTCAGTCGCGTACGCCCCTCAACGAGGACCTAGTCAACAAGTTCGCATCGAGCAACGCTTGTGGCGGTGGCCAATTCGGCGATCAGTGTCGAAAGTTAACTCCTCTATAGTAATCATGGTACAGGGTGTAGGGGGGAATGCCCAGTGTGGTGGCTGGGTCCGATGGAGGCAAGAGGGCGTAGCGCTCATGACTTACTCCCCTCATGTCTTCCGTTACGTTCTTCGCCAGCTTATGCCATCGTCTCTCGTGACCAACAGTATTGGCTTTCGATCGTCCATCGACGAATCAGTCAATGTACCCTCACTGGCCGCCAGCGCATACCCTCCTCACGGCCTATGAATACGGCTACCACCATCTGTGAACTACCCCACCCTACTTGCTCTGTGAGGGTGGGGCGTCCTGCTTCAACGACGCGCTTTGCAGACACTGAATCAATGTCCGTCGGGAGCGCAGTCTCCACAGGCGGTGATTCGGAGCGTCCCTCTCCTACATTGTCGAGACCGCGAGACAGAATGTTCCACGACGCATTTACGTCTCTATCCGCTTCGAACCCACACGACGGACACGAATGCTCGCGCACCCACAACGGTTTGTCCGTCTTGACGCCATACGATGCGCACTCCTTGGTCGTTCCTCGGGGGTCTACGGCAACGAAATGCGTTCCTTCACGTTCGCACTTGTATTCGAGCATCCGCAGGAACGTTCCCCATGAAATCGTCTAGCAATTCCGTCGCGGGACAGGACAGTTGATCGCCAGTACGTTCGCCTTTGACTGGGATTAGGCCTCGAACGGGGACTTCGACGCTTCGGGTTCGGAGCCGTTCAGGAACACGAGATTACCGCGTCCGACCTGGATTCGGGTTATCTCGTCGTCGTCCTCCATCTTCGATAGCTTCCGACTGACAGTCGACTTCGACCATGACGTTTCGGCGGTGATGTCGGCCTGTTTCATCCGGCCACCATATTGGATAAGTAGTGAGCGAATCTGTTCCTCATCGGTGAGCATCTCCTCGTCGGCGAGGTTCTCCGGCACCGTTGTCGCTGTCGCGGTGCTCTCGCGGCTGTCGTCATCCGCCTCTGCCATGGTCGGCTCGTCGCCTCTCGTCTCGGTCTGTTCAGTCGTTGACTCTGCGCTTGCGTCTCCGTCAGTGCTAAACAAGTCAGAAACCATCGTCGCGAGCGACGACAGTGGGCCGCTACTGGCCATCGACTCGTCGTCAGTCACCTCATCGTCGGTCGTCTCTGCCGAAATATCGGGATCGTAGGTCGGCGTTGTCGTCCACTCGGTACCGTCGTCAGTGACTTCGACGACGGTGTCAAACAGCGTCTTCAGCGTGTTGATGGTCTCCGGATCGTGGACGTCTGGATCGATCTGGTAGTAGCCGACGGCCCCGGCTGCTTGGACACGATGGTTGAGAATGTGTAGATAGCGGAAGGCGGTGTCGAAGTCGATGTACTCGAGCAGGACGGTCAGCGTCTGGACGGCGACAATCGGCTGTCTATCGTCGTTCGTCCATTTCTCCAGATGCTCGCTTAAAGGGACGATTATCTCCATGGGGTCGGTTGGGTCGACGACGGCGGTCGTGACGTTCTCCGGCGTCGACTCATCGTATGATTCCGACTCCGCCATTCCGCTGGCGTGGATGAACTCGGTCTTATGGGGAAGTATTCCGATATTCTCCTGCCAGTCGTCGATCCACTGATTCGGCGGCTGTGTATAGGTGACCGCAGTGAGATTCGATTCTTCGGGTGACGCCGAAGCTATCAGTTCCATACACGCCCGATTGCCGGTCGGAGTGAGGGGTGCAAGTACGAGAACGTTCGACGTACCCTTTATTTCCTGTTTAAGATCTTTGATTTTCATATATCGTTTGTGCAGGAGAGATGGTTTGTTAGCAAGCTCAACAACGATATTTTACTTAGACATCTCCTCAATTGGACATAAATCTATTGCTTGTCTCATTTCTTTATCAACGTCTTTAGAGATACCTCCATCAGGGAGCCGACAGTGAGCTTCCCATCTACGCGTTCAGAGCGCACGGTCACTTGCTCCGGTCGTCGATTGCGTCGGGCCATCATGGTGATCGCTTGAGTAGTTGCGTCCTCGGCGTGTGACGAACGACCAGCTCCGAAGCTCCGAGACGTGTGTGGAGGGGCCAGGCCGTTCTCACTTTCATTGTTGGAATTATTACGCGGAGGTTGCTTTCGTTGTAGGGGAAACAGTACTACACTGTAAATACGGTGTGTTATTATTAACGCTATTTATTAGTAGCCCCCTTCAGCAAGAGCGCTTCCCCTTCATTTACAAGTTCAGTCCTCATGACGGAGCGTATTACCGATGAGATTTGCGTGTCCGCGTCGGAGTCGCGTCGAAAGCGCGTTTTGGGAGATGTCGAGGACGTCTGCGACGCCTTCGAGGGTCGTCGCGCGGGGTACCTCAAAGTACCCTCTGTCGAGGGCAACTAACAGGGCCTCACGCTGTTTCGGCGTGATCTCGTACTTACCGAGCGCTTCGGGGTGACAGGAGTCATAGAGGCGTGTCAGCTCGTATACAATGTCGTGTTCTGAGCAGTGATCGTGGAACTGCGTCAGTGTCTGCTCGTCCGGAAACAGCATGCGTACATCCCACTCGGAATTGTCGCTGGAGGCTTCCAGTATCGTCGCCTCCACAAGCGAGACGGCACGCGTGATATCGTCGCTGTCTTGTTCCCAGTAGCCGCGGTATAACCGTTCTTCGTCGTGTTCTTCGAGCGTGACGATGTCTTGGATGGTGTTGTCACGTTCGAGTGCATCCTCGAACGCCGAGAAGTCATCGCCGGCTGCCCAAAAGTATGGTGTGATCTGCTCCTCATCCGCGACGACGCGCTCAATCTCGACGTGAACGTCGGGGACTGCCTGTAGCGTCTCGCTTAGGACGAAATTGCGCGCAGGGACAGTGAGCTCAGTTAGGATACTCATATCGCTCTTAGCCTGGAATATTGCTACAGCTTGTTATACATTTCGTCCCCGACCATTAGTCGTACTGATATGTATTCCTCTAACCGAAAAGCTTTTAGACAAATGTCCTCCATTCGTACAATAGTTATAGACGGAGCACCCCCCTTTCATGAGCTGTATCAGAATGGAGGATATCGACCGGAGGACGCTCCCGTCTTCGGTGCGCAAACTGGGAGGCACTACGCATCATGTCTAACAAACCTACTGTCCTGATAGTCGACGATGAGCGCGCTATTACGGATCTTCACGCCCGTTGGCTGGAGGACTCATATGAGGTCCGAAAAGCGTACAGCGGTTCCGAAGCGCTTGAATCGGTCGACGAGTCGGTCGATATCGTTCTTCTCGACCGACGGATGCCCGACCTCTCCGGCCAAGAGGTTCTGGAGAAGATTCGCGAGCAAAACATCGACTGTCGCGTCGCTATGGTAACCGCCGTCGAACCTGACTTCGACATTCTCGAACTTGGCTTCGACACCTACATCAACAAGCCGGTCTCGGATCCGAAACAGCTCCACGACATCGTCGAGTCGCTCGAGACGCGATCGACGTACGACAAGCAGGTTCAGCGACTCCTTTCGCTCGCGTCGAAGAAAGCGACCATTGAAAGCAAGAAAGACTCGACCGAACTCGGCGACAACGAGGAGTACGACGACCTGAAATCGGAGCTGTCGTCGCTCCGCGAGCGGCTCGCGAACACCGCTACTGACCTCGACGATGACGACCTCCGCGCGGAGTTTCACGGTCGCAACACCGCCGGTTCGAAGCTGGTCAACAGCACTGGTGCGACGAACGGCGAAAATTGACCCAGTCTCTCCGCCAAATCTATGACCGATCTTCGAGAAGTCCGCGCCGAAGCATGAAGGCGACTCGCGGCCACTCGACGGACGGAGGTGACGAAGCGACCGGACCGCTCGTCGGGGGCTTCGCATGAACGAGTCGTCGCCGACGACGCTTCCGCACGACTCATCCGAGACCGAGATTCTTCTGCTCCTCGACGACGACCAGAACCGGAAACTGCTCGGCGAGTGGCTCACCACGGAGTACGACGTCGTTCGTCCGGACGGCGACGCCGTCGACGACTACTTCGATCTCTGTATCGTCGACGAACCGTCGTTTCTCCGGTACGAAGACGACCTAGAGATCTGGACGGACGATGCCTCCCCGACGTTCCTTCCCTACCTTCTAGTGACCTCGGACAGGTCGCTGGCGTGTACGCCGGACGCCTGGCAAGTGGTCGACGAGGTCATCACGATGCCCATCGAGAAGAGGGTGTTGCGGGCGCGCATCGAGGGGTTGCTGGAGCGGCGGCAACTCTCGGTCGAACTCGAACGGAAGCGCGAACGGAGCGTCGAGCGGTTCCATACACTGTTCCAGACCGCTCCGGACCCCGTCGTCGTCCTCGACGCCGAGGGGGCCATCCAGGCGGTCAACGACGCATTCTGCGACCTCACGGGGGTCTCGCGAATCGAGGTCAACGGACGGCCGATAGAGGAGGTGCCGGCGTTCCCCAGCGACACCGTCGAGTCGCTGACTGCCGACGTGCGCGCCGACGGGGCCGGCCCCGACCGGTCGCCGTACAGCGTGGCGTTCACGGCGGCGGACGGCGAGACCCGCCACGCGGAGATAAACACGGCGCGGATGCCGAGCGACGACGGTTCCGAGGTCGTCGGTATCTTCCGGGACGTGACCGATCACCGGCGCCGCAGGCAGGAACTCGAACGCCAGAACGAGCGCCTCGACGAGTTCGCCGGCATGCTCGCCCACGAACTCCGGAATCCGCTGGGTATCGCGCAGGGCTATCTCCGCGTGGCGCGCAAGGACGGCACGCCCACGGCCTACGACGAGGTCGACGACGCTCTCGTCCGCATGGAGCAGATGATAGACGAGATGCTGGACCTCGCTCGCCGCCCCGAGACCACCGGCGACGAGGAGTGGACGGCGTTCCGCGAGGTGGTCGAGGACACGTGGAAGCGGACCGTTCCGCCCGACGCGACGCTCGTTCTGGAGGACACCGACGAGGAGATCTCGACCGACCCCGACCGGCTGAGCCAGGTATTCCGCAACCTCTTCCGGAACGCTGTCGAGCACGCCGGTGACGACGTGACCGTCCGCGTCGAGCGCACGTCGGACGGCATCGCGGTCGAGGACGACGGCCCGGGCATCCCCAAGGACGAACGCGGAGACGTCTTTGAGAGCGGGTACACGACCAACGACGGCACCGGTCTCGGACTGACCATCGTCGAACAGATCGCCCAAGCGCACGGCTGGGCGGTCGACATCGACGCTGCCGACGACGGCGGTGCTCGGTTCGAAATCAGCGGCATGGAGTTCGAGTGAGGCCGCCGGCGACGCCGGTGCCGTCTCCCTCACTGGCAGTACCGCTATCGTCGCGCCGGCGTCACCAGTCGGACGCTCGCCGTCGCGACACCACGTCGTCCACCCGGTGGTCGAACTCGGGGTCGGCTGCCGCGCCGCCTTTCAGCGCCGCCCAGGAGGTACACTCCGGGCAGGCGTAGACGGCGTCGCCGTCGCCCAGGATGCGGGCGAACTCCGGGTCGACGTGGTCGTTGTCGCAGCCGGGGTTCCGGCAGGCGAGGAGTCTGCTCGTCTCGTCGCCGCCGGGGTTCCACGCGGGCCGCGTTCGATACGTCTGTTCGTCGGCGTCGTTCGTCTCGAATCGGGTTGCTTTAGCCATTGACTGTCACCTTCTCTCTCGCGAGTCGCTCACCCGTCTTCCCGTCGAGCAGTTCCCAGAACTCCGCGTCGGCGTCCGGAAGGCGACTACACTGGTGACACCAGAAGTGCCCGTTCGTCGTCTCCCAGCTCGCGTGCCCGTTCGGGCACGTGTATCGCCACTTCGCCCTGGTCCCGTCGATGCGGTGGACGCTCATGCGAGACCGTACGGCGACTTCCATCTAAATATCTATCCTTATCCGAAGTGAAAGTAAAGGCGCGGAGTTCGCTTCATCCCGGCGGAGTCCGGCGGTTTCTCCCAACGAGGAGCGGGCCGACGGGTGAAAGTGGACGTTACTCCCGGACGGCGTAGCCCAGGTCGCCGATGGCGGTCGCGAGGTCTGCGCGGGTGCCGGGGTCGGCGGTCACCTCAACGACGCCCTGCTCGTGGTCGGCGTCGACCGTCAGCGCCCCGCGGACGCCCTTCAGTTCGCTCTCGATGATCCGTTCACAGCCGGCACACTGCATCCCGTCGACGCGGAACTCGTACTGTCCCATGCGACCGTTCGTACGACCGTGAGCGACTTGATACCGGCCGACCGTCCGGGGAAACGATTCGTCGTCGCCACGTCTACGGCACGCCGACGAAGCGGTGTCGGCGGTAAAGGTAGACCAGCGACATCGTCGCGACGCTGCCCAGCCACGAGAGGACGGACAGCGCCAGGTTGATTCGCGGGCCGAAGATGTCCCCGCCGACGACGAAGCTGACGACGGGCGTCAGCGCTCCGCCGAGGAGGTACGGCCACGGATTGGGGTTCCAGTCGGTCGCCGCGCGGACGTAGCCCGCATCCCGGTACAGCGCGGGGAACGTCGGGAGACTCGCCAGCACCAGCAGGACGAGGCCGCCGACTCCACCGACCGCGATGAAACCTATCTTGTTCGTCGTCGCGACGAGCGCGAGAAACGCCACCGCGCCGAGTACCAGTGCCACGAGGTACGCTGCGAGCACGTACCAGTACAGTTCGCGTATCTTCGTCATCGTTCGATGATAGTTCCGTCGTCGCCGACCGCGACGTCGGGTCGGCGTTCCGTCGTTGCGTCCGCCGCCGCGCTGGCGTTCGTCGCAGCCGTCTCTTCGTCGAACCGCCGACCGACCGCCACGTCCCGGAGGTCGGCTTCGGCCGGCGTCGACGCCAGCCAGCCAACCTCGGGCATGCGTTCCGCGACGACACCGGCTTCGCCGGCCGCGAGCAGCGTCGTCCCGTCGCGGTCGATGCCGTACAGCGCGCTCTCGCCGACCGAGATCGGCGTCCAGTTCTCACAGCGGCGGTCGTAGCGATACAGTCGGCCGTCGTCGCCCGCGACGAAGGTCCGTTCCTCGCCGGCGGCGACGTCGAAGAAGTCGACCTGCGCGTCGCGGACGCCGAGCGTCCGCCAGTCCTCGAACTCGGCGGTGACCTCGCCGCTGGTGTCGACCGCCCACGCGCGTCCGCCGCCGAAGTCGAGCGCGGAGACGGTCGCGCCACAGCCAGGTTCGACGACCGCGCCCCACTGGGGACAGCCGCGGTCGTCGGTTGTGACCGCCATGACCTCGCCGGAGCCGTTGGCGACCCGGAGCCGTTCGTCGCCCCGGTCGCCGGCGACGGCGATGGCCTCCCAGGTGCTCGTCTTCTCCGTCGGCGCGGAGTAGTCGAACTTCCGGCCGGTCGCCGCGTCGTACGCGCCGAGTGCGCCCGAGGAGCCGGCGAACCAGGCGCGTTCGCCGTCGTCGGTCGCGTCGACGCAGGTGAGCGTGTTCGCTCGGGTCGCAGGGCCGTCGGCGACGACGATTCGCCACTCGCCGCCGTGACGGGCGAGGACGCGACCGTCCTCGCCGACGGCGACCGGTCCCCTGACGGTGGCGACGACGGCGTGCAGCGAGCAGTCGGTCGGCACGTCGGTCACGTACCACTCGGCCGTCCGCCGCTCGCGTCCCCTCATGGCGTCGCGGTCGCGACCGCCGCGCTCACGTCCGTCTCTCCAGCGCCGCGACGAGGTCCTCGACGGCGGCCTTCGGGACGGTGACCTGCATCCGGCGCGTGTCGCCCCAGACGTTCCCTATCTCGACCGCGTCGCTGTCCGGGTCGCCAGCGAAGTGGGCGACCCAGACGCCGCACTGGTCGCCGTCGGGTTCCACGACCAGCGCGCCGTCGTCGCGGATTCCGGCGTTCTCGCCCGTCATTTCGACCACGAGCGAAGCGCTCGCTCGACGCGGTCGATGGCGTCCTCGACGGCGTTCGTCGCGTCCTCGACGAGCGACCGGACGTCGACCGCCGGACCGGCCGTCCCGTCGCCCGCCGTCGAACCGTCGGCCCCTCCGCCGGCGTCGCCCTCGTCGGCCACTCGGTCGTCGCTCCCGCCCTTCGTCGCGTCCGTCTCTGACTGGTTCTCGCGCCCGTTTGGCGTCCGGCCGACGTCGGGCGGCGGCGCGAGCGGCGGGTCGGCGTTCGGCGGGTTCGGCGACCCGAGTTCGAGGTTGTCGTACACATAACCGCCCCGGTCGGCGGCGTTGCTGCCGCCGACGACGCCGCTGACGGTGCCGTACTCGTCCGGCTTCCCGTAGACGCCGACGGCGGCTCGGTCGTCGCTGTTGTTCGTCACGTGCAGGTTCTCCAGGGCGAGCCGTTCGAGGCGGTCGTCGCAGTGAATTTCGACGGCGTCGCTGCGGTTGCCGTCGTAGCGCACTCGGCAGTTCGAGACGGCGATCTCCTGGGTCGGTACGTTGGCGACGACGGGCGAGTCGGTGCTCTCGTGGCGGTGGGTGAACGCGAAGTCGCAGTCGGCGACGGTGACTCGGCCGGGGTAGGCGTCCTGGTCGTCGCCCTCGACGACGACGCCGCACGAGCGCATGCCGCCCGACCAGCCCTGCTTGGGCGGCTTGCCGTCCTTGACGAACGTGCAGTTGCGAATCTCGCTGCCGCCGCCGACCCGGAGGCCGACGTTCGTGTTCCGGAAGAAGCTGTTCCGGATGGCGACCGTCCCCTGCACGTCGTTGCCGTAGAACGTGTTCTCGCCCCACTGCTCGACCCAGACGCGGTTCAGCACGAGGTGGCCGCGGTGCCGGTTCTTCACGAGGAACGCCCGCCGGTTGCTGCGCTCGCCGGGCGGGCCGGAGCCCTCGTGGAGGTAGACGTCCTCGACGGTGCCGGTCGCGCCCTCGCTCTCGACGACGGGGCGCATGAACGACACGCCGTGGACGTCCATGTCCTTGCCGTTCGTGCCGCAGCGGCCGCGGACGACGACGTTCGAGACCCGCCAGTCGTCGCCCTGTACGTCGATGCGCGGCGGGTAGCTGACCTCGCGGAAGTCGAGTTCGAACCCGTCGAAGACGAAGCCGTCGCCGGTCGCGTCGAGCAGGTTCGTACAGTTCGCGCGGTCGGTCGGGACGAGCGTCGCGTTCGTCCCGACGAGGTGCAGGTCGTCGTGGTCGGTCGCTATCTTCTCGACGCGGTAGGTTCCCGGCGGGAACTCGACGGTCGCGCCGTCTTCCATCGCGTCGGCCAGTGCGTCGTCTATCGGTTCGGAGCCGGAGCTGTCGGCTCCGCACTCGGTGATGTCGATGGGCATGAGAGGTGGAAACGTCAGGGTCCGAACGTCATCCGGTGTTCCTTGTAGAGCACGCCAGCGAACAGCGCGAAGGGGACGAGCCCCAGCACGGTGAACGCCAGCGCGAGCTGTAGTAGCGGATTGAGCGCGTACTCCGTCGAGAGATACACCAACACGGCGATTCCGGCGGAGATGAAGAGTACGATGCTCAGTATCGCCATGCCGAAACTCCACTTCCGGTGGCTCCACGGCAGGTCGTCGGAGTTCCGCAGCATCTTGATGAGCACGGCGATGGGCGGTATCGCCAGCGCGAGCAACTGGAGGACGGCGAGCGCGACCGACTTCACGGTCGTCCTCCCGTCGTCCACTCGGGCGTCGGCCGCCCCGTCGCTCGGGGTCGCGTTCGGCCCCGGGTCTCGTGGGCGCGCGCGACCCGCGACAGCGCGACCGCGCAGGCGGCGTCGCGCCACGAGCAGTCCGCCGCCTCGCGTCGCTCGCGGACCGCGTCCCACGCGGCCAGCACGTGCCCGTCCAGTTGCTCCAGCACCGTCTCGCGCGTCCACGGCCGCCGGGTGCGGTTCTGCACCCACTCGAAGTACGAGACTACGACGCCGCCAGCGTTGGCCAGCACGTCCGGGACGACCGGGACCCCGCGCTCTTCGAGGACGCGGTCGGCGGTCGCGGTCGTCGGCCCGTTCGCCCCCTCGACGATCAGCGACGCCCGCACGTCCTCGGCGTTGTCCGCGGTGAGCACGTCGCCGACCGCAGCGGGGACGAGCACGTCGACGTCGAGTTCCAGCAGCGCGGCGTTCGAGATGCGATCGCTCCCGTCGGCGGCGTCACAGTCCGTGACCGCGTTCGGCGTCTCGGCGTGCGCGGGGACGGCGCGGACGTCGAGGCCGTCCGGGTCGTGGACGCCGCCGCCGGCGTCGGAGACGGCGACCACATCCGCGCCCCGGTCGTCGAGCAGGCGGGCGGCGGTCGCGCCGACGCTGCCGAACCCCTGGACCGCAACCGTCGCGTCCGCGAGGTCGATTCCGTGGTACTCGCAGGCCTCGTCGGCGACCGCGACGATGCTGCGACCCGGCGCGCTCTCGCGACCGACGCTCCCGCCGACGACGGGCGGTTTCCCCGTCACGACGCCGGGGCGGTGGTCGCCGCGGACGCGTTCGTACTCGTCGGCGAGCCACGCCATCGTCTCCGCGTCGGTGCCGAGGTCGGGCGCGGGGACGTCGCGGTCCCGGCCGAAGTCCTGGGCGAACTCGCGGGCGTACGCCCGGGTGAGCCGTTCTCGCTCGGCGTCGCTCAACTCCTCGGACGCGACCCGGACGCCGCCTTTTGCGCCGCCGAAGGGGACGTCGACGAGCGCGGTCTTCCACGTCATCCACGTCGCCAGCGCGGTACACTCCGCCTCGGTCACGTCCGGATGGTAGCGCAGGCCGCCCTTGTACGGGCCGCGCGCGTCGTCGTGCTGGACGCGGATGGCCGTCAGCGTCTCGACGCCGCCGTCGTCGCGCTCGACCGGGACGGCGGCCCGGTGGACGCGCTCCGGTTCGAACAGTCGCGACAGCGTCGCCTCGTCGACGTCGACGCGCTCGGCGGCCCGCCGGAGCTGTTCGCGCGCCGTCTCGAGGGCGCTCATGACAGGAGATCCTCGCCGCGGTCGATGGCGTCCTCGTCGATGGCGAGCAGACACTCCTCCTCCCACTCGCGGTGGGCGCGCAGTTCGGACGCCGCCTGCTCGGTCAGCCGGTAGGCGTTCGTCCGCCCGTCCAGCGGTAGCTTCCGGACGAACCCCATGTCGGAGAGTTCGTCCAGGTTCTGGTAGAGCCGACCGTGGTTTATCGATTCGCCGTACTGTTCTTCGAGTTCCTGCTTGACGACCTGGCCGTAGGGGTTGCTCCCCGACAGCCGGGCGACGGTCAGCAGGAGGTCGCGTTTGAATCCCGTCATGCCGACGAGCGGACGGGGCTGTGCCGTCGTGTCGCAGTCGGTTTCGCTGGCAGTCATGGTCTCTCTGGCGGCGGGTGCCGCCACGCCGCGCTCGGGGCTCGAACCCGTCGCCGGCCTGGCTACCGGACGCGGTTCGCTCGGCGGTCGGCGGGGTCGACTACGGGACGCGGTCGGCGACGCCGGCCAGCACCGCGACCGTCGGCTCGTGGCGCAACAGTAGCGTGCCGAGGACGCTCGTCGCCAGCACGTAGCCGACCGCGAACTCCGGAACGCCCTCGACGGGTGTCGGTGCCGCGCGGGCCAGCGCGGCCAGCACCAGCGAGAACTCGCCGCGGGCGACCAGCCCCAGTCCGACGCGGAGCGAGCGCCGGTCGTCCAGCCCGTAGATGCGCCCGGAGACGACGCCGCTGACGAGCTTGCTGGCGGTCGTCGCGACGAGCGCGGCGGCGAGCAGTCCGGCGACCTCGACCAGCGCGGACATGGGCGTCGCGAGCCCGACGGCGAGGAAGAACGTCGCCGCGAACAGGTCCCTGACCGGGACGAGAGCGCGCTCGACGCGCTCGGCCTCGTCGGTCGCGCCGAGCGCTCCGCCGACGAAGAACGCTGCGATGCCCTTGCTGACGCCCAGCGTCGCGGCGGTGCCGGCGACCAGCACCGCCACGGCAAGCACGCGCAGGAGGAACAGTTCGTCCGAGCGGGCAGCGACGAGGCGTTCGAGCGCGCCGGTCGAGTACCAGCCGGCGGCGGCGACGCCCGCCACCAGCCCGAAGCCGGCGGCGAGGCTCGCGAGCGCGTTCGACGCGGAACCGCCGCCGAGCACCAGCGTCGAGAGGACGGTCAGGTAGACCGCGACGACGACGTCCTCGAAGACGAGCGACCCGAGGATGGGTTCGCTCTCGCGGTTGGCTATCCAGCCCTGCTCCAGCAGCGCCTTCGTCACGATGGCGCTGGAGGAGATGTAGACGACCCCGACGAGAAACAGCGTCTCCAGGAGCGAGAAGCCGAACAGCCAGCCGAGCGCGATGCCGACCGCGGCGTTGCAGCCGAGGTCGACGACGCCCGCGCCGACGACGCGGTCCCAGTCGCCCAGCAGGCGGTCGGCGTCGACGTGCAACCCGAGGAAGAAGAGCAGGAGGACGACCCCGAGGTCGGCGAAGACCGCGACAAACTCCGACTCGGTGACGAGCGCGATCGGGACGCCGGCGACGCGGGTCGGCGCGTGCGGTCCGACGACGATGCCCGCGACGATGTACGCCGGGACGACCGACTGGCCGAGCCGGACCGCGACGCCCCCGGCGACCGCTACTGCGGCGAGGACGACGCCGAGTTCGAGGAACGGCGTCATCGCTCCGCGACATCTTCGAGCGCGTTCTGCTCCGCACGGGTCCCGACGGCGACGAGAACGTCGCCCGCCTCGACCGAGAAGTCGGGGTTCGGCGTCGTGTGCGTCTCCCGGCCGCGCTGGACGGCGAGCACGGTCGCGCCCGTCTCGCTCCAGACGTCAGCGTCACCGAGGGTTGCGCCCGCGAGCGGGGAGTCCTCGATCACGTCGACCCACTCGATGATGGCGTCGCCGAGCGGGAGCGCGACCTCGTCGAGTTCGACGGGCTGGAAGTACGCCCCCTCCAGTATCGCGCCGAGGCGTCGCGCCGTCGCGCCGTCGAGGTCGAACAGTTTCTCGGCGTCGGCGTCGCCTTCGCGACGGTACAGTTCGCGCTCGCCGTCGTGGCGCACCAGGACGACGAGGCGGTCGGTTCCGCGGTCGAGTTCGTACTTCCGGCCGACGCCGGGAATGCAGGTCTCGTACACGGTCATGGTCGAATCGGTGGTCGTGTCTCGGGTCGTTCGGTTCGCGAGTCAGGCCAGCAGGCCGAGGAGGTACGTCGTCCAGAGCCAGTCCAGCGGGGTCCACAGGCCGAGCGCATGCGACAGCAGGTCGTCGAGCGCGACGAGGCCGGCGGCGGCGACGAACGCCCGCCAGCGCCGACCGTACCGCGTGGTCACCAGTGCGCCGACGAGCGTGCCGGTGACGCCCAGCAGGCAGACCGCCGCACCGGTCGCGGGGTAGTACCGCCAGAGGTGAGCCCAGCCGAACAGCGCCAGCAGCGCGCTGGCGGTGACCAGCAGGGGCTCCTCGTGCGGGCGGTCGTCCCACCGCTTCGCGCAGGCGAACAACAGCAGGTACAGTCCGTACAGGAAGTGGTGGGGGGCAAACAGCGCGCCGTCGGGGACGGGTTCAGCGGGGAAGGGCATGCGTTCGTCGGGTCGCGTCGTTCGAACGGCGGTGCGTCGCGGTCGGTCTTACTCCTCGAATCGGTCGGCGAACCACTCCCACTCGCGGGAGTCGAACGGTAGCTCTCGCAGGTCCCAGGGGTCGGGGCTCTCCACGCGCTCGCCCCGGCGCGCCGACGTCACGACGTTGTAGAGCCACACGAGCTGGCCGACCCCGAGGACGTAGGCGAACACGGTCGCGACCTGCTGAAGGGGGGCGAATCGGGCGGGGTAGGTCGCCATCCGGCGCGGGAGGCCGGCCGCCCCGAACACGAGCAGGGGGACGAAGGTTCCGAGCGCGCCGATTGCCGAGAGCCAGAAGTGCAGGCGGGCGAGCCGGCGGTCGTACCATCGCCCGGCGAGCAGCGGGAACCAGTAGTAGCCCGCAGCGAACAGCGCGAACACCGACGTCCCGACGAGCATGAGGTGGAAGTGGCCGACGACGTAGTAGGTGCCGTGGAGGAGGCGGTCCACCGGCACCGCCGCGAGGAAGACGCCCGTCACGCCGCCGACGACGAAGTTCGCCACGGCGCCGAGACAGAACAGCATCGGCGCGACGAGCCGTATCCGGCCGTTCCACAGCGTCGCTATCCAGTTGAACGTCTTCACCGCGCTCGGCACGGCGATGGCGATGGAGACGGCCATGAAACTCGCCTGGAGCCGGGGGTCCATCCCCGTCGCGAACATGTGGTGGGCCCAGACGCCGAAGCTCAGGACGCCGATGGCCAGCGTCGAGTAGACGACGAACTGAAATCCGAACAGCCGGCGGCCCGCGAACCGCGGCAGCACGTAGCTCACGACGCCCATCGGCGGCAACACGAGAATGTACACCTCGGGGTGGCCGAAGAACCAGAACAGGTGCTGCCACAGCAGGGGGCCGCCGCCCGGCGTCGTGAAGAAGGTCGTACCCAGGTTGCGGTCGAGCAGCAGCATCACGGCGGCGCTGCCGAGCACGGGGAACGCGAAGACGACGAGACCGCCCGTCACGAGCATCGTCCACGAGAAGACGTCGAGGTTCCGCCACGCGACCTCCCGCGAGGCAAGCACGGTGACGACGACGTTGATGGCGCCCGTGATGGTGCCGAGGCCGGAGAGGTGGAGACCGAGCAACGCGAGGTCGACGGCCGGGTTCGCCGTCTCGACGGACATCGGCGGGTAGAACGTCCATCCGGTCGCGAGCGGACCGAAGGTGTCGACCCCGAGCAGGTCGGTGACGATGCCGGCCCGCAACAGCAGGGCGGCGGGCGGCAGCACCCAGAACGCGACGGCGTTCGCCCGAGGGAACGCCATGTCGTCCGCGCCGACGAGGATGGGCAGGAGGTAGTTCGCCAGGCCGAAGACGACCGGGCCGGCGAACAGGAACAGCATCGTCAACCCGTGGGTGGTGAAGAGGGCGTCGTAGGTGCCGGTCGGCCAGACGCCGGGCCGCGGCGAGAGGGCGTCCGTCCGGAGCATCATCGCGTCGAGCGCGCCGAGGAGTCCCGACGCGCTCCCGAACGCGAGATACAGCAGGCCGACGTCCCGGTGGTCGACGGTCGTCAGCCACCGGCGGAGTCCGGGTGGTTTCCCGGCCATTCACGCTCGAACCCTCCTGGCGAACCGCAGGTACTCCCAGCAGCCGAGCAGGCCGACGCAGCTCGCGAGGCCGAACGCGAGTTCGGGGGCGACGCCGTATAGCAGTCCGCCGACGAGCGGTGCGGGAGCCACGGCGACGCGCCGACCGACCCGGTATGCGTCGAAGCTCGCGGGATCGGTCCGCGCCGCGAGCAGCGCCGCCCGCGCCGGCCGCGCGGCGAGGTACCAGCCGAGCGCGCCGAACAGCGCGGCGAGCGCGCCGAGCACGGCGGGCACGGTGACGAAGAGCAACGGGAAGAGCGCGGCGGCGAGCAGTCCGGACCCCGCGATCGCTCGCGCCGCCGACCCGGCGTCGGCGGCGCCGCGCCGGACGAGTCGCGCGGCCGGCAGCGCTCCGAGGAGCGCGACCAGCGTCTCGACGCCGAGCAGGAGGGCGAACGTCGCCTCGGGCTGTAGTCGGACGCCGAGCACCGTCGCCGTGACCCGGCGCGAGTGGACGGCGACGACCACGAGGAAGACGGCGACCATCCCGACCGCGAACCGGACGAGCGCGTCGCCGACGAGCAGCGAGCGCGCGGCGGGCGATACGTTCCGGAGTCGTTCGCGCGCCCGTGCGAGCGACGGCCGCGGTCGCACCTGCCGGACGTCAGGCCGGTCGTGCGACTCGTCCGGCGCGTCGAAGACGCCGACCGTCACCGCGGCCGTGAGGACGGCGGCCGCGGCGAGCGCGACCAGGACCTGGTACGCCGCGAGGAAGTCCAGTGCGCCGACGAACAGGCCGGCGGCGACGCCGACCGCGCCGAGCAGGCCGACCCGCCGGCCGGTCGCCGAACGAGCGCGTCTGCCGGCGTCCGTCGCGGTCGCGCGCCGGGGAAGCGGCGCGAGCGGTCCCAGCGCGTCGGCAGGCCGCCAGGGGCACAGCGCGAGCAGACCGAGGAGCACCCAGGTCCACGGTTCGAGCGCGAGGACGACCAGCGAGACGCTGCCGAGGTACGGCGCGGCCAGCCAGAGCGCGAGACCGCCGGCCGCGAACAGCGCGGCGGCGACCCGCTCGTGGCGGCCGACGACCGTCCGGAGCCGTCGGCGCGCGGCGGGAACCGCGAGGGTGGCCGCGACCGCGACGCTACCGTAGAGGCCGACCAGCCACGCCCGCGCGCCGAGGATTCGGAGGTACTCGGCGACGTAGCGCCCGGCGACGCCCACGAGCAGGTGCGCGCCGAGCGCCGCGAGCGCAGGGCGGCGGACGAGGGACGAAGTGGTTCTGTCGGTCATCGTTCAGTGTTAGCAAGTATCATAACAGAGCACGACGGTGGAACCGTCGAGTGCCGACCGGAAGCGCCTACCGCAGTTCCCGGACCGCCTCGCGGAGTTCGTCGCCGGCGTCGCGAAGCGCGGCCCCGAATCCGCGCAGCGACTCGCCGACGTGGCCGAGCGCGCGGACGAGGTGGCCGCCGGCACGCCGGAGCGCACCGCCGGCGCGCCAGACGCCGCCGGCGAGCCCCACGACGCCGCCGCCGACGGTGCGTCCCGCGGTGGCGACGTGGCCCAGCGCCAGTCGGACGTCGTAGTACGCGCTCCCGACGACGCCAGGGAACGCGACCAGGGCGTCACCGATGCGGTCGGGACCGTAGGTGACGTACACCTGGCCGACGAACAGGGGGGTGAGGAGGAGGTTCAGCACGAGGGTGTACCCCTCGGGCGCGGTGCCGCCGACCTGGCCCTGCGGCGGGACGAGGCCGAGTCCCGCGAACAGGTAGTGGACGGTGACGCCCGCGACGACGCTCGCGACGAACATCGCGACGAACAGCACGGCCGCGGCGCGGTCGCCGTAGTAGCGCCGGTAAGCGTTCACTAGCGGCGGGATGATGAGGTCGGCGAAGACGAACGACAGCACGCTCCCGAACGCGATGCCGTTCTGCCACAGCACGAGCGCAAACGGGATGTTGCCCACCGAGCAGACGAACGTGGCGACGCCGACGAGGACGGCGATGACGCTGCTCGACAGCACCCAGGTGAACCCGGAGCCGCCCGTGCTGAACAGGGTCGTCCACCACGCCTGGGGGACCAGCGCCGCGACGAAACCGGCGACGAGGAAGCCGACGCCGATGTCCTCCCAGAGCATGTCCCACTCCTTGACGGTGCTCGTGGCCGCGCGAGTCCATGTGCGCCGCGAGGTGAGTCCTCCGCCCCCGCCGGCGACGCCGGTCGGTTCCGTCGGGTCTTCCGGTTTGGACGTTTCGGACGATTCGGATGGTTTTGACGCGTCGGACGACCCACGTCGGTTGCGGTACACCATCTCGCAGCCGCCACAGCAGAAGTACAGCGTTTCGCCGTCGACGTCGAGGGCGGTCGTCTCCTCGTCGTCCGGCGGGGCGTCCATGCCGCAGGCGGCGCAGGTCGCGCCGTCGAGCGCGCGGGCGTGCTCGCGCGCACGTTCGAACCAGTCGTCGGGCACCCGGCGGTAGATCACCGTGAGGACGACGACGGCGACGACGCCGCCGACGAAGTCCGCCGCGACGAACTGCCAGCCGAGCAGTATCCACATCACCAGGCCGAGTTCGACGACGAGGTCCGTCGCGGCGAACTGGAACGCCGCGAGGCTGGCAACCGGCGACGCCCCCTTCTTGAACAGCGTCTTCGCCGTCGCGATGGCCGAGAAGGAGCAACTGGAGGAGGCGATTCCGAACAGCGTGCCGAGGCCGACCTCCCGCCAGCCGTCGTCGCCGAGGTACCGGGTCATCTGGCGTTCCGTGACGAACTCCTCGACCGCTCCCGTCAGCGTGAACCCGAGGACGAGCGCCCACCACGTCTCCCACGCCATGTCGAGCGCGAGCGCGAGACCGCGCAGTAGCGAACCGAGTATCGTCATCGTGAATCGACGGAGAAGGGATTGTTTGGGGCCGGGAGTTCATCCGCGCCCGTGCGGGAGCGCGTCGTCCGGGCCGGGCACTCGTTCGACTGTACGACCTTCGTGCACAAAAATTCTTGCATTAATTTTAAAATTTTAGTCTAGTTCTAGAAGTTTTCAGATATGACGCTCAAGTATCGTTCCGCCGTCGCCGACCGCGACCGCAGGGTCGTCGGTACCGCTGAGGACGACGCCGCGCAGGGGGTTCTCCGCCGTCGTCGTCTCGCGCGTCCAGCCATCCGTCGACAGTCGGAACGTCGTGCCCGCGTCGCTGACTGCGAGCCCGCGGTTGCTGTCGCGGACGACCGCAAGCAGCGCGTCCTCGCCGGCGTCCGTCCGCGTCCAGGTGAACCCGTTGTAGTCGAAGACGGCTCCGTCGTCGCCGACCACGGCTATCTCATCGGTGTGCAGCGGCGCGACATCGTTGAGGTTCACGCCGCCGCGCTGGACGCCGATGCGCCGCCACGACTCGCCGGCATCGATGGTCTGAAAGACGTTGCTCGACGTGTCGGCGACGAAGCCGAGCCCCCGTCCGGTGAACTCGACGCTGGTCGCGCTGGAACCGCTCCCCGGCTCGACCGGTTCGGTCCACTCTATCTTCCCGTTCGCGTGGCTCCCGCGGACCAACTCGCCGGAGCCGTTGACGAGGTACACCCACTCGGCATCCGCGAGGCCGACGACGGCGACGTCCTCCCAGGAACTCGTCTTCTCCATCGGCGCGGAGTGGTCGACGAGCTTCCGGTCGTCGACGTCGTAGACGCCGACGGCACCGCTGTCGCCCGCGAACCAGACGTGGCGGCCGTTGTCGGAGGTGGCCGCACCGACGAGCGCGTTCGCGGCCCCCGTCGGCCCAGTCGCGACCGCGACCTGCCAGTCGCCGTCTCGCCGCGCGATGACGCGCCCGTCCTCGCCGACGGCGTACGGTCCGGCCTGGCTCGCGGTGACGTCGTACAGCGTGCCCTCCACGGGTGACGCGACGGCGATCCACTCTGCCTGCCCGTCGTCGTCGTCGACGCAGCCGGCGAGCGCGACGCCGGCGGCGCTGGCGGCGGCCGCCCGGAGGAACTCGCGTCGTCCCGTCATCGTCGGCCACTCGCGGGCGGTTCGCGCCGCCCGTGGGCGGCCAGCACCGCGGGTACGGTCGTGACGGACGGTGTCGTCGTCGATACGTCTGGGGTCGGGGTGGCGTCGGCGTTCGGCATGGTGGGATGGAGTCAGTCGAATCGGTCGCGGGCGTGAGGAGGACGCTCGCCGGGCGGCGTGAACGCGCCCGGTGCGGACGTGCGCTTGAGGACGGTCGCGACGCGGACGACGTAGGCGAACAGGATGGCGAACGGGCTGAACGCTATCGCCAGCGTCACCGTCACGAGCACGAGCAGGACGAACTCGTCGACGATCGGCGGGTAGCCGGTCGCGTAGATCATGATGACCAGCGTCGAGACGAGGAACGCGGCGACGCCGCTGTAGGCGATGAGTCGCGAGAGGTGGGCCAGTTCCTGCTGGAGGTACATCGATTTGAAGTACTGGCGCGTCACGTCCACGGAGACGAAGAGTTCGCGGAGGTCGTCCAGCAGGTCCTCGGCGTCCGGCGGGAGTTCGTCGCGCGCCTGGATGCGGCGCGCGCGATTGCAGTCGGCCGAGTAGTTGTGGTTCAACACCGGCAACAGCACGGTCCAGAGTCGCAGCCCCCCGTCGTCGACCCGGTCGCAGACGGCGGCGGCGCGCTCGTCGACCGACGCCGCGAACTCGGTCACCTCCTCGCGGACCGCCCCGCTCGGACAGTCCGCGCAGGCGGCCTCCAGCGCCGTTGCGCGCTCGCCGACCGCGCGGAAGAGCACCCACAGGAACCCCGCGGGGTCCGTGGTGCTCACGTCGACGGGCGCCATCGCCTCGACGTCGTCACGGAACCGGTTGACGTCGGCAACCTGTTCGCGAAGGCCCTCCGGCGTCCCGATTACGCGCGAGACGGTCAACTGATTTATCGTCACGACCAATGGGACGAACGAGAATAATCCGGCGATGATAGTCGAGAACATCGTCGTCACAAACTCGCTCTCACGGACGCCGATGACGTCCGTTAGTCCGAGCACTAGCGACGCGAGGAACACGCCGCCGACGAGACCGGCGACTATCGTCCCGCGGTCGGCCTCCAGCAGGAACCAGTGCCGCGCACGGTGGCGGTTCTCTCGGCTGCGGAGGACCGAGACGGCGATGGTGACGCCGACGAACAGCGCTCGCAGGACGACCGCGACGAGGCGTCCCGCGACCTGCAGGAGGTCGAGCGCGCCGAAGCCGTCGTCGCCCCGCTCGTTCGCGGCTGAATCGTCCGTCATACGTGGATCGAGAGGCCGCTGGCGGGGAGTTCGGTGAGAAACAGTACCAGTGCGCCGATGACGGTGATGGCGACGAGCGTGCGCCGCAGCATGACGCTGCGGGTCTTCTGGAGGTCGGACCAGTTTCGCGGGTGGTAGCCGAAGTACCAGAGCGTGATGGTCGCGCCGAGGTTGATGGCGAGCACGTTAAGCAGGACGACCGCCAGCGACCCGGCGACGACCACCGGTCGCAACCACGCGACGCCGACGCCTGTGATGCCGAGCGGGGGCATCACCGCCGCGGCTATCATTACGCCGACGAGCGACGTCACCCCGCTGGTCGAGAGGGAGACCGCGCCCGCGACGCCGGCGCAGAGCGCGACGGCGACGAGCAGCATCGTCGGCGAGGTGTGGCTGCTCACTTCCAGAACCTCGGTGACGTCGAACCCGTCCCTGCCGACACCGGCGTATCTCACCAGTAGCGCGAACCCGACCGCCGACGCGACGGCGATGGCGGTTCCAGTCAGCTGGTAGCGAACGCTCGTCGCGAACAGGTCCCGGTCGTCGATGACGGTCGACACGCTCGTCGCCATCGACGGGCCGAGTAGGGGCGCGATGACCATCGACCCGACCATCACCGACCGCGACTCCAGCAACACGCCCGCGGTGGCGACGATGGCGCTGATGGCCGTCAAGAGGGTGTACACGACCGCGTTCGGGATGAGATCGGCTGCTTTCGAATGGAGTTCGCTGCGCGAGACGCGCTGGTAGCTGGCTACCCTGGCTCCGGCGGCCTCCTCGCCCCCGTCGTCGAACCGCGCCGAGACTATCGTCTCCGGGTTGTCGACGACGGTGTAGATATCGCCCGCGATGTCGCGCTCGGTGAGGCCGGTCTGGACAGACTCGACCCGATGGGCGGACACCGGGAAGGAAATGCGGGCGGTCGCGTCCGCGTCCCGGGTGTCGTCCGAGACGGTGTACTCCAGTCCCTCCTCTTCGAGGAACGCGACCGTCTCGGTGCGGGCCTTCTCCGACATCGCCATCACCTCCACGAGCCTCATGTCTTCGCGTGCCATCGCTCCCCTCGTCGCCCGTCCGTCCTCTTCACGAAGCGCCGTCTGGAGTACGGTCGTGAACCGTTGGTTGTTTCCGTCACAGCAGCGTGAGTTCGTCAGTCGTCGGTACGTCCCGGGCGTCCGTGCCGAACGCCTCCTCGTAGAGGTCCACGACCGTCTGGCGGATCTCGTCGAGGCGGTCGCCGTCGTCGTTCGTACAGTCGGTGCCGCAGGCGGCGACGACGCTATCGTCCGCTACCTCCTCGAACTTGAGTCGGCCGCCACAGCGCGGACAGCGCAACTCGACGTGCGCGTTCATCCAGTGGACATCGAACCCGCGCCGGTCGAGGCGTTCGCCCAGGGCGAGCCAGACGTACATGTCCCACGCCGCGTCGCCGCTGGCCGTGCGCTTGAGCCGGCTCAGTGCGATGGCCGTCTTCGGATACAGCGACGAATCGGCGTCCCGATGACGCTGGTGACAGCGTCTGAAGTAGTTGAAGAGCGCTACCTTCGACGACCGGAGCGCACCGTTAGTGAGTTCTCCGTCCGGCTGGGTTTTGGCGGCGTGGTCGTCGCCGACGCCGTGTCGGAGCGCGCGCCCCGTCTCGTCGTAGTGGACCTCGTCTGAGAGCTGTGCGCCGCTCTTTGGACAGAATGCGTGGCGTCCCTTCATAGTTGAACGAGAAGCAGTGGGCTGTTCAGCCGGGAGTCATCCGTGCTCGTGGGAGAGCACGTCGTCCGGGCTGGCGTATGAAATGTATTACATCCGTATATTTAAGAAACCTTCGAGAGTATGAAAATAATATTATTTCTGGTCGACTAAACTGCAGTAAATGACGCGGGACGTACTGGCTCCGTCGTCACGATGGGTTGACACTAACCGCTACTCCGGACCGCGAGTGCCCGGGAGCTACAGTCGGTCGCGGAGGTACTCGACCGCTTCGTCGCGGGGGACCTGCTCCTCTTCGCCGGACTCCATCTCCTGCACCGTGACGACGCCCTCCTCCAGGTCGCGCTCACCGACGACGAGCACGTAACTTGCGTTGATTCGGTCGGCGTATCCGAACTGCTCGCCGACGCTGCGACTCGTGAGGTCCGTCTCGACTTCGAGTCCCTCGCGGCGGAGGTCCATCGCGTACTCCAGGCCGATCTCGCGAACCGAGTCGGAGACGGCGAGCACGTAGGCGTCCGTCGAGAGCGCTTCCGTCGGCCAGTTACCCGTCTCCTCGAGCAGCAGCGTCGTCGTCGAGTAACCGAAGCCGAAGCCGACCGCGGGCACCTCCTGGTCGCCGAACTCGCCGATGAGTCCGTCGTAGCGTCCGCCACCGAACAGCGAGCGCAGGTTCCTGTTCGTGGCGAACGCCTCGAAGACGAGGCCCGTGTAGTAGTCCATCCCGCGGACGATGGAGAGGTCGAGCGTGCAGGTGTCGGCGACGCCGTAACCCGCCAGCGCGTCGTGGAGGTCGTGCATGCGCTCGACGGCCGTCTCGGCTCGCTCGTCGTCCGGCGCTTTCGCCGAGAGTTCGACCAGCGACTCCTCGATGGGACCGCTGATAGCGGTTATTTCGTCTATCTCCTCCGCGGTCGCGCGGTCGAGGCCCTCGGCCTGGAGCTGGCCGAGGAACTCCTCGCGGCTTATCTTCTCTTTCTTGTCGACGATGCGCATCACTTCCTCGCGAGTCTCGTCGGGTGCGTCGTCGTCCTTGCCGACGTGCAGCGACTCAAGCAGGGCGTCGAGCAACTGGCGGTCGTTCAGCTTGAACTCGACGTGGTCGTCAACGTCGAGCTTCTCGAAGACGGTCGCGGCGCAGGCGATGATTTCGGCGTCGGCTTCGACACTTTCGACACCGAAGATGTCAACGTCGGTTTGGAAGAACTCACGATCGCGGCCCTTCTGGACTGCCTCATAGCGCCACCGCTTGCTGGTGTCGAACCACTTAATAGGCGTTCCAAGATCCTTGCGCTTCTGGACAAGTCGAGCACGCGTCGGCGTCTGCTCGGGAAGCAACGTAACTTCACGCCCGCCTTTATCCTCAAAGCTGTACGTCTGCTCGACGATCTCTTCGCCGGATTTCACTCGAAAGAGATCGGTCGGCTCCACGCTTGGCGCGTTTATCTCCCGGAAGCCGAACTCCCGGGCCGTCTCCTCGACGGTATCGATGACCTTGCGCCAGGCGGCCCACTCCTCCGGGTACCGGTCGTAGAAACCCTTGAGACTGTCAAAGTCGTCCATGTTCCCAGGTTCGAAGGCGAACGGTTTACTTCTGGCTATCTCGTCGGAGTCGCGTTCATCGTCACTCAGACCAGTCGGGAACGGACATTAGCGTCGGTATGCTCGCGGGGCGATATGCGCTCGTCGAACGCAAACAATCCCCTGTCGGTCGTGGTATTCGTCGTGGCTGCCTCGGTCGACGTGTTCGTTGTCATAGCGCTTGTCGCCGTCGTCGTAGTCGTAGTCGTAGTCGGAGGTGCAGTGCTTGTCACTTCAGTCGTCGTGGATGTCGCGATCGAACCCGAAGAAAGAGAAGAACTGCCGGTCTGTGTCGTGGTCGTCGTCGGGGGTGGAATTGTCGTGTCAGTGAACGTGTTTGTAGTCGTTCCAGCGGTCTGCCTCGCCATCGTCCCGTTCAGCGAATTCGTCGTTTCAGAAGTCGTACTACCAGTTGTCGACGTGGTCACCGTGGTCGACGGCGGTGAGGTTGTCGTGGTTGTCGGTGCCGGTGAAGTCGTCGTAGTTGTCGGTGCTGGTGAAGTCGTCGTGGTTGTCGGTGCCGGTGATGTCGTAGTCGTCGTGGTTGTCGGTGGTGGTGTGGTTGTCGTGGTTGTCGGTGGCGGTGATGTCGTAGTCGTCGTGGTCGACGGCGGCGAGGTCGTAGTCGTTGTAGTCGGTGGACTGGTAGTGTCGGGTGGGGTTGACGTGTCGGGTGACGTCGATCTGTCCGGTGGTTGTGTCGTCTCCGTCGGGGATGTTGTCTCTTTGGCCGGCGTGGTCGAGGTCTCTCCGCCGGGTGACGACGTAGGTTGGCCCGTCGTTGGGCCAGGGTTGGTTGTCGGCTGTTCGGGGCCGCTGTCACCGTCGAACCCGCCGAGTCCGATGCCGGGGTCAAGGAACGCGAAGCCTATTCCGGCGACGAACAGCAGAATACCGGCGACGACTAGCAGTTTCTGTATCGAGTCAGGACCTGGATCAATTGACATGTTGTTGACGTATCGTTGAAGCGTTTCGGCGTGTGAGCCGATCGGTGCTGGAAAGTCAGCGAGCGTTCGGAGCACTTCACAAACCCCGAGTGCCCCAGTCACGAACGCGAAGAAGAGGTAGATACCGAGTCCCAGCGGTGGGACCACCATGAGCGAGATCGGAATACTGACGTCGGCGATGACGACGTGCAGATCAACCAGCCGCGAGAGGGCAAAGATAGGTACCGCCGCCAGTGCCGTCGTTGCGGCGATGCGGCCCAGGCGAGCGTCCGAAAGCGGATCGAAACCGACCCGTCGCGCACTCCAGAGATGCAACAGGAACATCGATCCGTAGCCGACGCTCGTCGCAACCGCCGCACCGTGCATCCCGTACCGGGGAATGAGCAGGGCGTTCAGCCCGAAGTTGATGCCCGCCGCAGTGCCGGTAGCGATGATGGGAGACGTCAAGTCGCCTTTCCCCTGGCTAATGGCGAGAATGGGCCGGGCGACGGCGAACCCGAGCGCACCCGGCAGTAAAAGAATGAGTGGCGTCACTGCCGGCATAAATTCGACACCGAGATACACAGGGACGGCAATGTCCGCCAGCGCGGCCAGCCCGAGCGCCATCACGCCCGTCAGCAAGAACGTGTATCGTGTCGTGCGAGCAGTAAGTTTCGATATCTTCTCCGTCTGGTCGTTCGACCACAACTCCGACGTAGAGTGGACGAACACCGTCTGGAGTGCCAGCGGGACAAACCAGAGGAACTCCGCCAGCTCCAGCGCACCACGGTAATAGCCGACTTGTTTGCTGGCGTCCTCTAGCGAGAGCTGGAGCATCAAAATGTCTATCTTGTACAGCGACATCAAGAAGAGGATAAGGACGATAGACAGCGAGTTGAACGTCAGCATCTGGCGGCGCGGAAACCGCGAGGGCGTCGACTCGAAGATGTGGCCGAGCGACCCCTGCCGGCTAACGAGCACGAGACCGACGATAGCCACGGCGGCGCCTGCGGCTATCTTCCCCGCAAGCGCGCCGGCGACACCGAAATCGAAGTAGACAAGCGGGATAGCGATGCTAACGAACGCCACTTTCTGGACTACCTTTAGTGGCTCAGAGTAGCGTTCGAGACCAAACCCCATTAGCGTCTTACGGGCGTACTCCCGAAACTGGTCGGTCACCACGAGCACCGCAAGGATGTAGAAGTACACCTCGAACTGCTCGCCAAGCGTCTTGGCGACGAGACCGCTCCATGCCGCTAGCGCTAGGAGCACCGACCCTGCAACTGCCAGTGCCAGCGCTAGCCGGAAGTAGAACCCGACGACATGAGACTCCCAGTCTGGTATCGCACGATTCTCCGCGATGAACTTCCGAACACCGTCGCTCACACCAGAGCTGACAAGAATCATAAACAGCGAGAACACCGAGAGGACCGTGGTGTAGATGCCGATACCCGTCGGTCCCAGTAGCCGATAAAGGATGGGCGTCGTCAGGATACCGATGACCAGTGTGAGGACCTTTGTGCTGGCGACTGAAAGGACCCCACTCAGAATGCTACGCTGCATTGGATCACCACCATCAACCTGCGGGGCTCTCGTTGGGGCGACACTCACCCCCCAGTTGTCACCACGTAGGCTTTATTATACACTGGCTAGACGGGGGTGACAGAACGTTGCAACAGCGAATGGATGACTGGACAACGAGGCGCTAGAGTCGTTATCTCCAATGTCAACTACCCCTACCTGTTGACCTTCTCCACGGGCTATAGCCCGTGGAATTCCGGCAGGGGATTCCCGGCTCTACTGGCTGTATCAGGGCAGACACCGCCGTTTTGCTAATAGTAGAGTTTAGTAATCCACAGATTTGTTCATGTATGATAGCATCAGAAGTAAACTTTCTAATCTAATAGTACAAGATCTATTAACGGCTCAGAATCGACGGGTCAGTACGATTCGAGCGCTTCGGCGTAGAGGTGGGCGACGTCAACGCAGACTCGCTCCCAGGTGAACTGCGTGGCGTGGGCCTCAATGGCGTCGTGGTCCCAATCCTCGCCGAGTGCCCGGACGATGGCGTCCGCGAGGTCGGCGTGGTCTTCCGGACTATCCACGAGGAAGCCGTACTCCTCGGAGGTGACGACCTCCTCGCTACCGCCGTTGTACGTCGAGACGACCGGTGACCCGCAGGCCATCGCCTCCAGCTGGACGAGGCCGAAACTCTCGCTGTAGCTCGGCAGGACGAACGCATCGCAGGCGCTCAGCCAGTGTTTGAGGTCGTCGGTGTCGACGTATCCGAGCAGATGAACGCTATCTTCGAGCCCTAGCTTCTCGATCTGTTCCTCCAGCTGGCCGTGCATCCCGCCGTGTCCGCCGATAGCGCAGGTCACGTTCCCCGCGCGCTCGACGACATCCGGGAGCACGTCGATGAGGTGGTGGAACCCCTTGCGTTCCTTCAAGTGGCCGAGCGCGAATAGCAGGTTCTCGTCGGGGTCGACGCCGAGTTCCGCCCTAGCTTCACGCTTCGGGACGCGCCGGATTCGGTCCGTACTGAACCCATTGGGAACGTAGTAGACGTCGTCGTTGAACTGCTGGAGCGCAGCGTTATCGCGGCGATTGACTCGGATGATGGCGTCGGCGTCTCGCCAAGTGCGGTCTATTTTGTTGTTGCTCGACTCTAGTTGGTCGACGAACAGCTCGCGGTTCTCGTGGACTGTGAGCAGGAACGGAATGTCGAGTTCATGCTTGAGAACGCTGCCGACGTAGCCGGCGGTCCAGGTCATGTGGCAATGTATTAAGTCGAACTCGATGGGAAGGTCGTCAAGGACCTTCTTCGCCCGTCGGGCATGCTGGTCGCCGAGAAACCGCCGATGGAGGTCGAGTGGGAGATAGAGTAGCGGTGTACTGACCACTGTTACGTTGTCAGGTTTGTTTTCGCGGTTTATTTTCGCACTCCGACTAAACGGCTTAGCGTAGTCGATGGGGAGATACTTAGAGATGTCGGCGAACCGGTTGTAGCGGACGAGAACGTACACCTCCTCGAAGTAGTCGGCGAGCACGTCTACCTGCCCCTTGACAAAGTGATTGTAGCTGTGGGAGACGATGAGCAAGTTCCGGTCCGAGAGCGCCTCTAGGTCGTGGTCCCGTGGTACGTTTCCGAAGTCCAGGGGATCGTCGGTCCGGGTTCGCGTGTCGCTCGACATACCGAACTGTTGGCAACCGGTGGTGTTTATTATCGGGTGTATAACGTCGCAGCCGCGACCCCGACCCAGCCGTGCGCTCGCCGATTGTTGCGCCGGTTGGCCGATTTCTGCCCCGATGCACAAAGGCGGCTAGAGTACCGAAAGTGACCGCCTGACGGCGGCAATGTGACGCTTACCGGAGCTTTACAAGCGGTCTAGGAGAATGCCCCGGGGCTTGACCCCGAGGCAATTCACACGGCTTGTGACATCCTCGCTCGCCCCCGAGGGCGGGGCTTCCTACAAGGGAAGCCTCGTCATCGAAGATTTCAGAACCGCACTCCGAGAAGGTCGCCTGTCGGGGGTTCCGACTCGTCTCCCAGTGTCCCGAGGGGCTGTCACAGGCATTCCCATCCCGTGGCGAGTCATCGCCCGTCGGTTTTAGCGCAGACTCTCTCCCCACAGGTTAAGGCGACCGGCGATGTTGGCCGCCGCGCTGATGTCCGCTTGGTACTCCGACACCCAACACTTGCTATTCGTACATTGGAACGCCGCTTGAGAACTTCGAGAACCGATGTGGCCGCATGCGTGGCACGTCTGGGGCGTGTACGCCGGTTCCACCTTCCGTACTGGGATGCCCGCTTCGAGGGCTTTATCCTCGATACATCCGGTGGGTTGACGACCATTGCGTACCGCTCCGACGAGGCCGCGACGGTTGTCCTACTCGTCAACGCTCGTCCGTACGCCTACTGCGCCGCCGAGGATGGACCGCAGCGTGCACGGCCGCCATCACGCTCGGCGTTGCCGCCGTCGACCAGCTAAGCGGCCACCTCCGCCTGCTTCCAGCCATCCTTGGCGTCCTCGTTCTCGGGCCGGGTTCCTGCTGTGCAGGCAGCCCCACCGTTTACGGCGGGCGAGGACATCACCACTCACGTCGCTAGTGCTCGTATTCGTCGCCGCCCTCCTGCTTCTGGTCGCTCTACACAAGTGATCGCACCATTGTGGGTTCGAAACTCCGCTTCCAGAGTCGACGCGACGGTGTCGGCCGGCGACCGTCGGCGAACGCTGTCTCGAGTGCCGGACTCGAGGGTTCAGGTCCTCCGTCGCTTAGGAAGTCGATAATAAAGGACCGAGGGGATAGACGTATACACAAAAATGGCCCCCACTGTGAGCGTCATCGTACCGACGTACAACCGAGCAGACGCGTTGCCGCGGACTATCGAGAGCGTCCTCAGCCAGACCCTGGAAGACATAGAACTCATCGTGGTTGACGATGCCTCGCAGGACGATACGCCTGCAGTAGTGGCGTCCTATGACGACGACCGTGTCCAATTCGTCCAGCACGACGAGAATCAGGGGGCGAGTGCCGCACGCAACACAGGCATTGAGCGTGCCGAGGGGGAGTACGTGGCGTTTCTCGACTCCGACGACGTCTGGCTCCCAACAAAACTCGAAAAGCAGGTGCTGACACTGGAGATGCGGTCGGACGACTGGATCGCCGCCTACTGCAAGGCCGAGACGGTTCATCCGGACGGCCAGCATCCCCTAATGAAGTGGGTGACTGAACTGATTTCCCGACGTAACGAGACCGAAGGTGCAGAGGGCGGCGAGGAACTCATCGGCCCCGTCCTCAGCGACGACCTTCATACCAGCGCCGGGTCGACCCTACTGGTCAAGCGGGAGGTCGCCGAACGAATCGGCGGGTTCGATGAATCATTCGACCGTTTCCAGGATCCCGAGTTCCTCATACGCGTCCTCCAGGAGGGGAAACTTGCCTGTATCGACGAACCGCTGCTATTGCGTTACGAGACGGGCGAACCGTCGGCCGACGCGGTCCGCGAGGCCGACGAGCACTTCCGCCGGACGTTCGCCGACACGGTCGAGCACCTAGAACAGCAGGGCATCGACGTGACAGGTGCACACCACTACATCCTAGCGCGACGCTACATTGACGAAGGCCAATTCCGGACGGGCCTACGCTACCTACGGTCGGCACGACCGCCTACACCCCGGCAGTATCCCGGACTACTGCTGAACATCTACTCCGGCGTCCGTAAACGACTCAGGTAACACGTGGAATACGCATACTACTACCTCGGGCTCTCAGTAGGGGCAACGCTGCTATTCGGATGTACGGTGCTGAACGTCGGACCGCTAGCCGCACTATCGCCGGCTGCCTCAACCGGCGTGATTATCGCCGCGTTCACCGCACTGACAATCGTCCACACCCTGTTCGCCAGTTCGTGACATAGGACAAGGAACAAAATTTCCATTACAAATTTTCCGGCCAGATATCCGACGTTTACGTTTGTTCATACCATCCAATCGCCAGACGTAAACGGGTTGCAACAGATCAAAACAGCCCGCGAGAATCTCCCCCGTTTAAGATGGCCGCATGTCTGGACACTGGTGGAAGTCATGAGCGCCACCACCGAAACCCTCTCCGAAGACACCCCCGAACTGTCTTCCAAGGAAACGCCAACCGAACTATCGAAGGACAAAATATTCCACATCCTCCAGACCCAGCGCCGGCGCGACGCACTCCGCTACCTCAAGAACAACGACGGGTCCGTCGAGATGCGGGCGCTGGCCGAGCAAGTGGCAGCATGGGAGAACGACACGACGGTGGCCGCACTAGCATCCGACGAGCGCCAGCGTGTGTATATCGCTCTCTATCAGTCTCACCTCCCGAAACTCGACAAGGAGGGCGTCATTGACTACAATCAGAGTCGAGGCATCGTCGAACGCGGGTCGCTCGCCGACCAGTTCGATCCCTATCTCGAAGCCCGGAGCGACGACAATTCTAAGGCTGACGACGACGCCGACAAACAGTGGTTTCGTTACTACCACTGGGCAACGGCGGCCAGCGCAGGAACGCTCGCCGCAACATGGCTAGGCCTACCGTTCGTCGGAAGTCTCACCAGTTCCGTACTCGGCGCGCTCGTCGTCTGTGTATACGCCGCCATCGCGACCCTCCAGCTCACAAGTCGTTGATATCTGCCCCGCCGTAGAGGGCAAAGATTCCCGACCGCCGTGGAATGCCGTAGTTTACAGAGATTCCAGGAAAAGGCCCACAGCTTTAGCCGTGGGATGACTCCGACAGGAGCCGAAAAAGGACTCTCAATGCGGTCCATCGGTCATACTCCCGAGTCCGGGAACGAATATAAACCATTGACATCCTCCCCGCCCTGAAGGGCGAGGATTCCCACGAGCGAAGGCCCGCTGAGTTGGGATGTTTAAGGTTCGCACACCGACGAGGTGCGGGCCATGCCACGTGGCCGTTACTCTTATCCTCGAATCGGACGCTCCCACCGTTTCCGGCAGGGTACGAACGATTGTCAACAGATTCGGAGGTACTTGGTTGTTTAACGTCGGTACCCAACCTATCCCGATGGGGTACCATCGAGCCTTGGTTGGGAGGCCCGAATTTGTCCGATTGTCCCGGTATGGGCGCGGATGTACCGCGTCGGATACCCAGAAAAATGCACGGAGGGCACCTAATAATATGCCATACAGTGTAAGTGAACAAAGACGGAGATTCATCCCCGCCCTGAAGGGCGAGGCTTTCTCGCCTGCAATCACGTAAGGGCGACGCGAAGGCGCACTCTACGACGACCTGCGCGAAGAAACCGACCACAACCTGAACGCCAACCTAGTCCAGAAAGCCATCAAGGACGCGGTTGGCGCAGTCGGCTCGTGCAAAACCAGTTGGAAGAACGGCGACCGCATTAGCAAACCTGCGTTCGAGGACCGCGACGACGCGTCGTACACGATGACATACGATAAGCGAGCCGCCACCTACCACCGCTACAAAGCGTCGTTCGCCGTAGTCAACGGCGACCCCGTTGAGTGTCAGTACGAACTTCCAGTAGACCTCGCTGGCACACCGTACGAGCGGTACGTACTTGACGCACGGTGGTCGTTCAGCACGAGCAAGCTCGTATACGATGGCGAACGGTTCTGGCTCCACGCCGTGATGAAGCGACGGTACGCTGATGACTCTGTGTATCCGCTGACAACCAAGGGTTCAGACGCGCAGGAGGACTTCACAAGAGTTCTCGGCGTGGACCTCAACGTCGACGGGTACAGCGCGGTCACCAGCGCAGGCGGCTTCCACGGCAACGCCGACTACTTGAACCACCGTCGCGCCGAGTACGAAGCCTTGCGTGGGGAGTTGCAGCAAACAGGGACGCGGTCAGCCCACCTTCGACTCCAATCTCGGCAAGGCGTGGAGTGGAAGTGGTTCGACCAGTACGCGCACGATGTGGCGAACAGCATTGTCGCTGACGCGGTGCGAGTGCAGGCGACACACGTGGTGTTCGAGAAGTTAACGCGGATTCGCAAGCGTATCTCAATCGCACCTAAGTTCCAGCAGTGGTTGTTCCGCCGCGTCCAGAAGTACGTGGAGTACAAGCTCGAAGAGTTCGGCATTTCGTCCGAGCGAGTCGGGGCGTATTGTACGAGTCAGACGTGTAGTCGCATGGATTGCGACTGCGTTGACGAGGACAACCGGGATAATAAGCACTTCGAGTGTGTGGAATGTGGGTACGTGTTGAACGCGGATTTGAATGCGGCGAAGAATATCGGGTTGAAATTCCTCGATGACCTCCCGACGAGCCACACGTGTTCGACTGGGAAGGCCACAAGTCAACTGGCCTTGGTGTCAGGGACGCTCACATCTAGCGGGAAATTTACTCGCATGGAATAGGAGTCCACTGACAACCCCCACCCTACTTCGCTCGTCCTGCGGACTCGCTCGTTGAGGGTGGGGTAGTTGACATCGTTTGGAGAAACAGTTTAACCAATCGTTTCGTCTGTTTTTCAAGGAGTTAATGGCTGGATAATTATAGTGGTACCCTGAGAAGCCTGGCCTGTAATGTCGATGGACATAACCGGCTCACACGAAACTGAGGACAGCGCAATGGCAGATACGCGGTGTCGCAACTGTGATGCATTCATCACACCACAGTTCGCTCGCGTGTTCGGCAACAACCACAACGAAGTATATGGATGCTTCGAGTGCATGACCGCTACCGAGGTCAAAAAGGGCCGGGCCAACCATCCCGAAGAAGCCGAACGTGCCCGAGAAGAGCTACGTCAGTGAGCCGGTAACCCTCTTTCACCGTCACTGAACCTCAAAGCCCTGGTGACATCCATCCCCGCCGTAAACGGCAGAGCTTCTCATCCTCATTTGCGCTAGTTTAAGGCTTTACCTTTACGGCCTGACACACCGCTGGGAGTGCCACGCCCTATTACTCCTATTCTAGATGATCCCAATGGTAGTATCACCGGTCCGCAGTACAGCGTGTGCCGGGGCCTCGACGCGCCGACGCAGATAGGGGCTTGCTACTTATCCCGCGAGACGGTCTCATTGGGCATTGTCGTCGCACCCTCTGACAGCGTCACCCCTGGATAGAGGCTAGTGTCAATGCCTGTCTTTGCGCCATCGCCGACGACAGCACCGAACTTTCTGCGGCCGGTCGAAACGCGCTCGCCCTTGACCGTGTGTTTGACGTCCCCATCGTCGTGGCGGAGGTTGGCGACATTCGTCCCGGCACCGAAGTTCACGTCGCTCCCGAGGACGCTGTCGCCGACGTACGAGAGGTGGCCGACCGTCGCACCCGGCGAGAGGACACTGTTTTTCACCTCAACACTGTGACCGACCTTCCCGCCCTCGTCGACGAGAGTCGCACCGCGGATGTAAGCGTTCGGACCGACAGTCGCACCCGACCGAATAAGTGCGGGTCCCTCAACGACGACGCCCGATTCGACGGTCGCACCTTCCTCGATAACGACATCCCCCTTGACGGTGGCATCCTCACTCACATCGCCCCGGAGATCCCGGTCCAGTTCCGCAAGCTTCCACTCGTTGGCCTCGAGCAGTTCCCAGGGGCGACCCACGTCGAGCCAGCGGTCTATCTCGACGGAGGTCACGTCGAACTCGTCGATGACGCGCTCGACAACGTCCGTAATCTCGTACTCGCCACGCTCGCTCTCGGAGACGTCGAGCCACTCGCTGGCAGGCTCCGGAAAGACGTATGCCCCAGTGTTAGCGAGGTCGGTCGGAGGGTCGGCGGGCTTCTCGACGATACCGGTCACTCGGTCATCGTCAGTCGAGAGAACGCCGTAATTCCGGGGATCTTCAACGTGATAGGAGCCGATACTCGGGGCGGCATCAAACAGTCGGCTAACCGCGTCGGTATCATAGAGGTTGTCCCCATTTAGGACGGCGAACGGGCCGTCGATGTGTTCGCGAGCGGCTCGAACGGCGTCGGCGGTGCCGCGCTGGTACTCCTGGACCGCATACTCGACCGGAACGCCGGCGTACTCCTGGCCGAAATACTCTCGGACGGTATCGGCTTCGTAGCCGACGACCAAGACAAGTTCGTCCGCGCCGGCCTCGACGGCGGCGCGGACAGTGTGTGCGACTAGTGGCTCTTCGGCGACTGGCAACATGGGCTTCGGGCACGATTCAGACAGCGGCCGCATCCTTGTTCCCTGGCCCGCAGCGAGAACGATCGCTTGCATGACTTCCACTTCCGGCAGGGGGCGTATTATTATTCACGGGCTAACGGTCAGCGGTTGGCGAGACTAACGCAATAAGCCGTCACGTTGTGGGAGTCGATGCCAGAAAACACGGTGACGGTATTGAATTCAGGAAGCAGAACCAGGGCACACTACCGCCAGCGTGTGACAGATTCTAGAATTGATTCCACCGTTCGTGGGCCGACTAGTCCGATTAGCTGAAATACAGGCAGGTAAGCCCCTTCTTCACCAAGCGACCGAAGGGAGCGAGTCGAGATGGGAGGAAACGTCCGTTGTCAGCCGTGGAAACGCCCGCATCGAAAGGTTTGTGGCCTCTCGAAGCGTTTTTCTTGGTAGTGCAAGGCGGCCAAAAATGGACACTTTGTACGGGCCGCCGTAGACCGGCCCTGAACTCGGGGACGAGGATATGTCCCTGCACTGCAAACGTATCCGTTCGAGTCCACCGGGAATTAAAGTCGGGTGAGACGACTACCCCGTTTCTGGGGCGTCCATCCCAGTCGGACCGTCAACGGTCCGACTGGAGTAGCGAGGACGGGAGTAACACCCCACCCGCGAACCGTCGTCGTGCACCGCGCCACGCCTATGCACGAAGATGGGACGGAAAGTGCGGAAACCACGGAAAGCCCGTCCTCAAGGAGCGAGCCGGAAGGTGAGCGAGTAGGGCGAGGTAGTTTACATACTCAAGTCATTTTCCGTCCTTTGTCGGCGAACGAGCGCCTGTCCGCCTTCCCTATTGGTAAGATAATGCGACAGTCAAGATTCGGGGCACGAGATGGTGATATTAGCCATCTTATAGGGAACAAAACTATCTGGAACCGTATTCCGGCTTTAAGTGGGAGCCGCACCGACCATTGATCAACATGAACACAGCTGAAGCGAGTATGTCCGACGCAAGGCGCCGCCAGCAGCCTGTCTCCGAGATGGTGGACACCTTCGTCAATCTCTCCGTCGACGACGCCCTCCAGATAACGGTCTGTGGCGTGACAATAGAATGTCACGTCCATCACATTGACCGCACCGACAGTCGGTTCACGCTACTGCTAGCGACGTTTGCCGACGACTACCTCCGCATTGAGACCCAGTGGGCCGACGGCTGGCTCAACCCACAGGTCGACCGCCTCAAGCCGGTCGCCGAAGAACGCCAACCGCTCGGCGAACTTTACGCTATCAGGCCAGCCTGAGCGCAGTCGGAGATCAGCGGGAGAAGCGTTGATGTAACTATCTCTACATAGGTTACGCATGGCGAAACAGGTCGTCACACGCACCTACACTGCTTCCATACGGAACCAGCAACAGGTGCAAGACGCCCTCGACGCCCTCGGATTCGCCGCCAGTAAACTCTGGAACGTCGGACGGTGGACAATCAGTCGCGTCTGGGATGAAATCGACTACATCCCAGAACACGACGAACTCACCGCCTACCTCAAGTCCCACGAACGCTACGATGACCTCCATTCTCAGTCAAGTCAGCGAGTCCTTCAAGAACTCGCTGAGGCGTTCAACGGCTGGTACGGCAAACGACGCAACGGAGACACACGGGCGAACCCTCCCAGCTACCGTAAGCACGGTGACGAACATCCCCGAAGCACGGTCACGTTCAAGAACAAAGGCTTCAAACTCGATACCCAGTACAACCGAGTCCGGCTCAGCAAAGGCTCGAACCTGAAAGACTACTGGTCGGACTTCATCCTCTGTGAGTACGAAACTCATCCTGATGTTGACCTCTCCACCGTGGAAAACGTCCAACAAGTACGGGCCGTCTGGACGGGCGACGAGTGGGAACTACACTTCGTCTGCAAAGACGAAATCGAAGTATCAGAGGCACCCGGCGAAAAGACAGTGGGTGTTGACCTCGGTATCAACAACTTCGCCGCGCTCGCCTACGAGGACGGTCACAGCGAACTCTACCCGTTGAATTGTCTGAAGCAGGACGACTACTACTTTAGCAAGCACGTTGCTCGGTGTGATGACTCCGACTCTGAGCAAGCCACACGGTTGAACCAGAAGAAATCGGCTCGTCGCACCCACTACTTCCATACGCTCTCCAAGCACATCGTCCGACGATGTGTTGACGAGGGCGTTGGAACCATCGCGGTGGGTGACCTCTCCGGTATCCGCGAGGACGAGGAGAACGCGGAGTCGAAGAACTGGGGTAAGCACGGTAACTTGGACTTGCATTCGTGGGCGTTCGACCGCTTCACTGACCTACTCGAATACAAGGCCGAGATGGAAGGCATCACGGTTGAGGAAGTGTCTGAGCGTGATACGTCGAAGTCGTGTTCGTGTTGCGGTCGGAAACGTGACGCGAACCGTGTGGAGCGAGGGTTGTACGTGTGCGACAAGTGTGGAACGGTGGCGAACGCTGATGTGAATGGTGCCGAGAACATTCGACAGGAAGTATCTCCGAGTCTCGCCTGTGATGGGGGAGATAGGAGTAACAGCTGGTTGGCACAGCCTTCGACGTACCTGTTCGACCGAGAGAGCGGCTGCTTCGCACCGCGAGAACAGGCTATGTCGTAAACCACAATATCCCAAACGCGGTCGGGAATCCTCGCCCTTCAGGGCGGGGAGGATGTCAACCGTACGTCTGCTGGAGGTACGCGACGATCTGGTCGACGGTCGCCGGGTCGTACGTCCAGAAGCCGTCGTACGTGCTCGGTCCGCGCTGCTCGGCAAGGAGCGCACACTTAATATCGTCCTCCCCACCCCCGTCGTACGCGAGGAACCAGACATCGCCAATTTCGTCGTTCGATTCGACGTGCCAGGTGATACCCGTGTCATCGGGGGGCGTCCACTCCGGTCGCCCGTAGACGTGGACCGACAGTCGCGGACGGTTCGCCAGCAATCGGTAGACGGTGATCTGCGTGCGAAACGCCGTCAGCGACTGGAAGCCGACGTGAATCTGGCCCGTCCCATATCGCCACGCTCGATCTTCTATCTCCCGCGACGTTGCGAGCAACTGCCGCCGGTTCATCGACCGAAACAAGGTGTCGTCCAGCAGCGCGAGGAACGCCCGGAAGTCGGCTGTGTCGACGTCGGCGGTCCCAGACAGCGAGACGGGCGGCGTCAAGAACGCTCGAAGTGTCGTGATGCCGATGACGGCCCGGAACCCCTCGCGGTCGCGGATGACGACGAAGCCGTTCCCGCCGACGTCGGGCAACAGTCGGTGCGTGACGGCGACGTTCCTGGTGGCGAACCGCTCGGCGAAGTCGTCGTCCGCCGTCGCCGCGTACACGACAAACTGCTTTTCGTCCGCCGCCACCTCGTCTATCTTCGCCTTGAGGAACGGACGGGAGGAACTCATACCTCTCCGCTTCGATAGTCGGTCGTAGAGCGGACGTCCCGACTAGTTTCTCGTTCGTATGCCCGCGACCACTGCAGCAGTTCGAGTACGCGAACGCGGAGCGCAGAGAGTTCGACGACGGTGTACGCCTCGTCGCACTCCACAAGGCCAGCGTCGACCAGCATCGGCAGGTGGACATGATGCAGATCCCGTCGGACCCGTTCGTGCTCCTCCAGCCCCGCCATTCCGTGTCCGGCGGCGTAGAGCCATCCAGTGAGGATGTCCGCGAGTTCGCTCGTCTCGATGGACTCCCGGTCGAGTAGCACGTAGAGCGCGTACCGGCGCGGACGCTCGGAGAGCGCCCGGAACACCGATTCGTCGATGGAGGTGTCCACTAGCACGTCGGGGATTCCATCGGCACCGTTTCGGTCCGTTCCCATTCTAGTCGTCTGTATCGACGTACCTGTCAGTAAGTGTTTTGTTACCATCTACCATTATTGTGGTCGTACGCAGGGTCGACTGGAGAACAGAGATCATCGACGGCGATGCCGTCTCGCCGTCCTAGCAGTAGCCCAAGTCACTGCCCTTCAACTCGTCCTCGACGAAGCTCTCGGTGGACACCACGTTTCCAGTGTAGTCAAGACTCAGAACAACCGTGTTTTCGTCGGCGCGGCGAGCGCGAAGTGAAGAGAAGTCGTCGCAGGGACGCAAGTGTTCGGCGCTGTATCCTCTCCCTACTCGCTCCCTTCGGTCGCTCCTTGAGGGAAGGGTTTTAGGCAAGCAGGGCATCGACAGTTCCACAAGACCCTGACGGGCGTCGTCCTACTTCATTGCAAGGTCGCGTTCATCCGTCGACGGAAACCGCATGTCGGAACAACCCCTATGTTCAAGGTTCTTGATCGAAAATATACCCGAACAATGCCGTCAAGTAGCCTCGCGTCGGTCGTCCTCCAGAACGGACGGAAGGTATTCGCCACGCCGCCAGTGAGTACTGTCGTCCGCCGTCTCGGCCTGCAGTCGACTCTCACGCGGGGATACTGGTGGCTGAACTACCGTGCTGCCGGCGGCACCTATGAACAGAGGATCGGCGACGTCGACGTCACGTTCCGCGCCGACTCGCCCGACGAGTTCCGCCACTACCAGACGCTCGTCGACGAGCGTCCGGTGCTCGCAGACTTGCTCGATCACCTCGAACCCGACGATACAGTCTTCGACATAGGCGCGTACGTCGGCACCTATACCTGCTTCGCGGCCGCTGTGCTCCCCGACGGTCACGTCGTCGCCTTCGAACCACGCAAGGAGAAAGCCGCCCGCGTTGAGGCGAATCTCATACACAATAAGGCGATCGCGGATGTGCGCCGTGAAGCGCTGACGGACGAAAGCGGAGAGGGCACGATGACGACTGACGGTGTCGCCCAGCTTTCGACCGACGGCACTGAATCGGTGACAATGCGCCAGGGCGACGCGCTAGTCGAGGCCGGTGAGGTACCGCCACCCAACGTTCTCAAGGTGGACGTTGAGGGCGCGGAGGTGGATGCTCTCCGCGGACTCGCGGCGACGCTCACACGACCGGCATGCCGGCTGGTCTACTGCGAGGTACATCCGACGTTGCTCGACGAGTACGGCGCAAGCGAGGCCGACGTGCGCGAAGTGCTCAACGACTGCGGTTTCGCGGTCGAGACTATCCACGACCGGGGTGAAGAGTATTTCCTGCGTGGGGAGAAGTGAAGTACCGCAGGGACAAGCCCCGCGGCTTCACCGTTTTGACCGCACGTCCCAAAACGGACCGTGCTGTCGCAGGCGAATTTAATTCCCCTCGACCTCCCCGAGATGGGTCGGCTGGAATTAACACCCGAACGCCCGGTGCGTCCGTGAGGGTCGGCCGCTCCACCATGGCCCGACAGTACCCGTCTCACCACGCCAAAGACGCGGGTGTTGAGAGGTACCGCATTCCACGCAACTGCCGGCAGTTGCTTCGGATTAAGGTCTTTAACCCACGTCGCAACTGTAGCCGTCGGTACGGCGACCTTGGTACTAAACATTCGCCACGCGCGGTGAAAGTGAAGAAGCGTACGGCCTTCACCCCCGGGGGGTCAAGCCCCGGGGCACTCGGCCTGCCACGCCTGTCGATGTGAGACGCAAAGTGGGGGAGGGGGCCAACGGGCGGCAACCGTCGGTGCGACCAATCAGCGTAGCTACTTGGGTGTTTTCTGCAAGAGACCCTGTTTGTCGAGGTCCGACGGCGTGACGACATCGACGTTCTTCTTCTTGATGTAGTTCAGAATCGTCTTGAAGTCCTTCATCGGAATGCCGTTCTTGCCGCCGATCCGGTGGAACAGCAGCGGCGTCAGCTGCTTGTATCGAGCGGCCGCGTCGATCCGTTGCTTGACCGTTCGCATGCTCGTCTGGCTCTGCTGGTGGGCGTACATGCGGGAGACGAGCGTGTCCTTCGTGATCATCGGAAGTGCGTTCGGTGACGCGCCCCAGCTGAATGTTAGGTCGAACATGTCCTGGGCGAGTTTGAACGTCGTTGGGCCGACGATGTTCTTCGGGACGGCCATGTACTTGTGACCCTCGAATCCAGCGTCCCGCAGGTAGTTCTTCGACTGCTGCATCATTTGCTTCTGTTTCTGCTTCGAATATCCCGACATCGGTTTGGCCTGCGCGTTCGGGTGAGTGATCACATCCCAGCCGTTTTTCTGGCTCATCTGATGCAGCTGCTCGTAGGACATGAAGCCGTCGTTGCCGATAGCCTCCGTGATTACCGCGGCAACACCAGGGAAGTCGTACTTCGGCTTCTTCATCAACTGATACGCTTTCTGGTGCTGCGACGTCAGTCCATCGTCGAACGTCAGCATCACTTTGCCCTTCTTAGGCTGGTTGACGGTCTGTAGATCGTCGACGAGGAACTTGATGCGCTTGGAGGATGAGGAGTCGCGCGGCCGGCCGATGATGCGAATCTTGTAAATACTCGAGAGATCGAAGTTCTTCGGATTCGATACACCCGTCGTTCCAAGATTGATGCGAACCCAGGTATCCTTTGGACCGACGAGCGTCCGCTTCATCTCCATCGTACGCTTGCCGATGTCGATGAGGCGAACAGATATCTTCGAGAACCGGTGTGACTTGCATTTGAACGCGAGCGAGAGGCCCTTCTTACTGAAATCAGCAAGATTGTTGTTCTTCCCGAACTGGGCGGCAGCGGCCTCGATCTTCCCCTCGTTCGTCTTCTTCCCGCCCGTGACGAAGGCGGCCTGCGAACCGGTGTAGGCGTTCTTGCTTTTCTTGAGCGTCCCCATCTGGTCGAGGGCGGACCAGCGGCTGAGGTCCTCGAAGTTGGCGAACGCTTGCGACCCGTTGGAGTTAGTGGTCGTTGTCGTCTCGTCCGTAGTTCCGTCACCACCGCCGTTGGTCGTCTGAGACGTCGTGGTCGTCTGAGATGTGGTTTCGGAGGGCGTGTCGGTCGAGTTGTCGCCGCCACCTATGGCGGAACATCCTGCAAGACCGGTCGCACCGACGGTGGCGAGGAACGTGCGTCGAGTCTGTCTACTCATCGCTACCTCATCAAAGCAGGTACGGGTATTTTCTTATATGGCGCTTAAGCGAACTGTGATGTGAGTTATACGAGTGTGAAGGTCGGTTATCCGACATTGTTCAAAGCGTTTCCAGCGGCTCAAAACCGGAAATATAACCCGCCTAGGCAATAGATAGCTAATGTATCCCATAAAGATGTCTAGGGCGATGGCGTCAAACAAAGGGAAGTGAAAACGAATCGTCGTTCACATCTCAAATTGACGGATATTGCCGTTGCGGTGATCGCGGTCGTCGATACCAGTGAAGCCGGCAATGATACCCTCGCAAAACGATATGAAACATTCATTAATATAACTGAAGGAAGAGCAGATCCCTACGGGGATGAGACGATTAGGTCCATCGTCGAGGAACTGGCCGGCGACGACAGTAAAGAGAGGACAGCAGTATTTGCTCGTGCCATAGTCACGGGGGAGCTGTTCCAGACTGACAGCACCGAAGTGACCTCCTCCACGCCGGTTACGGCGTGGCATCCCACCATGGGATATCGGCCATCAGCCTTCGAGGTTTCAACCCGCACTCAGAGGGAACCGGCGACACAACGGGGAATCTCTCGATTTCGCTCCCGTGATAGGGCTGTGGTCCGGTAACTTGGACCCCATCTCCAACCGGGTCATCGGCAGACGTGTATTCTCTGGTATGACTCTCTCCATCGGAGTAGCGCCTTAAAACACACAGTACGGACGCTTAAACGTGCCAGAAACGGGTATCAGGCCCAGCAACCGACGGCGGTATGTCGCTCGGCCTACCGTTCGACCCGTGCTAAAGACGCAGGTATGCACTAAAAACTACTATCATCTATACTAATGTCCAGTGTTACCCGTACGAGAAGAGGGTTCAGCCACTACTCCTGGACAGCGCGAATGTGGTAGGCGTCCGAGCGCTCGTTGAGGCGCTCGACCGAAAAGCCGTGGTCGCGGAGATATTGCTCTATCTCCTCAGTCGAGGTATCGTAGGCGGCGCTCAGGTCGTGGTGGAGTTCTGCATAAACGACGCGCACATCATCAAGCCGGTCGCCAAGTCCCCGAAGTACGCGCAGTTCCGCGCCCTCGACGTCCACTTTGAGCACGTCCGGCGGTGGATAGGTGCCGTCGTTGATCAGTGAGTCGCCACGCCGGACGTCGATGGACAGGTCGCCGTTCGTGCTGAGGGCGTGTTTTCCCGCGCCGTAGTCGTCGCCCTCGACCGATAGTTGTCCCGAGCCGTCCTCGTCCGAGAGTGCAAGTTCGGCGACCCGCCAGCGGCTGGCGGGCGCGTTCACCGAAAGGTTGTGGCGCAGGCGTACGGCGTTGGTCGGCATAGGCTCAAACGCGACGGCGATACCGTCTCGGAGTTGCTTGCTAACGAAGCAGGTGTGAGTGCCGATGTTCGCACCGACGTCGTACACCACGTCTGAAGTACGAACGTCAGTGAGCAACGACTCAACGACAGATCGCTCACCAACGAACGAAGTAACGCGCTGGTACTCCGTGCGCGTGTCGGCAGCGAACTGGATGGTGTGGCCGCCGACCGTCGCCGACGCAGACCAGAGGTGGGCGGCAAGTTTCGCATGCCAGTAGAATGAGGAGATACGTGACGCTATCCCGGCCTGCTTACAAACCGTCCAGAGGCGGCTCTGGGCTGCCCGGCGGGCCAGGTCAGGCATGAATGAATGTCAAGAGGCGACGCATAAATATATGTTACCGCTAATCCGATGTCGGCGGGCAAGGAAATGCGGCTTAGCAGGTCCATAATAAAGTCCGCGAGCACGGTAGCAGTCGATAACGGGATACTACGTCCAGTGAGCCGACGAGTGCTCACTAGACGGCCTTGAGGATATACTGATGACGCTGAAGGAGCTTCTCGCGTGGTTGCGACGATTGAAGCGGCGGCTGACCCCCGGTGGCGGCGTCTCCGAACGGGCAGTCAAGAGTGGTATCTGGGCGACGATGGCAAACGTCCTCGGGCGTGGGCTCCAGATGGTGAAGCTCGTCATCCTAGGGAACATCCTCGGACCAAAGCAATTCGGCCTGGTCGCCTACGCTTTATTGACACTGGCGGCGATGCGGCGGTTCTCGAACCTTGGTATCAAGGAAGCGCTCATCCAGAAGGAAGAAGACAACATCGACGGCTACCTCAACACGGCGTGGACGCTGACCGCACTCCGTGGAGCGATACTGGCCGGCATCGGTGTCCTCGCCGCGCCATACATCGCGCGTGACTTCTTCGGTGCCGGCGAGACGGCGACGCAGGTCATTCAGGCAATGTCGCTGGTGCCGCTCATAACCGGTGTCCAGAACCCCGGTATCGTCTACTTCCGAAAGGACCTTGACTACGATAAACAGTTCGTCTATCTTGTCGGGAAGGCGGTCGTCGCCGTGTCGGTAGCCATCGGACTGGCATTCGCGTGGGAGAACGTCTGGGCGCTCGTGTTTGGTGACGTCGCAGGCGTGCTCGCGGCGACGCTACTGTCGTACGTCCTCCACGAGCACCGACCCTGGCCTGCGTTCGATGTGCCGAAGGTGCGGGAACTAGTCGGGTACGGCAAGTGGATTACGGCGTCAGGCATCGTCGTCTTCCTCATCACGGAAGGAGACGACGTGTTCGTCGGCTGGCTACTCGGCAGCGCAGCGCTCGGGCTCTACCAGTACGCCTACAAGATATCAAACGCACCGGCGACAGAGGTGACGAAGGTCATCTCGAAGGTCATCTTTCCGACGTACGCGAAACTCCAGAATGACGCCGCAAATCTCCGACGGGCGTTTTTCAAGACGGTTCAGTTGACGACGTTCGTCTCCATTCCGCTCGCTATCGGCATCGTCGCTGTCGCAGAGACGTTCGTCCGCGCGTTTCTCGGCCCGCAGTGGCTGCCCGCCGTCACCGTGATGCAACTACTTGCGCTATGGGGGCTGTTACGTTCTATCGGCGCGACGACCGGCCCGCTCTTTCAGGCAGTTGGCAAACCTGAGCTTGCGACAAAGATTCAGGTAGGCAAACTCGCCATCATGGCAGCGACCATTTACCCGGCGACGGCGGCATACGGCATCGTCGGCGCGGGTGTAGTCGTCGTTGGCAACGCTCTCGTGTTTTCTGCACCCGTTTCGACGTACCTCGGCGTGCGCGTCGTCAACGGGAGTTACCGGCGGTTGCTCACCATCGTCGGCTACCCGCTAGTCGCCGGTGGAATCATGTACGCGGCGGTGGCGTTCGTCGGAACAAATGCACCGATCGCAGGCATCCCGAAGTTCATCGTCATGGTCGCTACGGGCGTGGCGACCTACGGCACGACTATTATGGCGATGGAGATGTGGGGCGAGTACGGTATCCGCGACGTGCTCAGTACGGTGACCGGTGCAGTCGGAGATTGACATCCTCCCGCGCCTAATGGCGCAGGCCTCCTGAACCGCACGCGTGGCGGTTCCCGTCAATTTGGACGGGGGGAGTCTACGGTTTATGACCGACGGGACTGGCGTTGCCACGACGCCGATACTAGTCCCTTGTGTAGGGCTTTGAGGTATCTTGTTTTGTGTCGGTCGGCGCAGTCGGCTTACGTGTTTGATTTTGGCTCTCGCCGCGGCAGACACTGAGTCAACTGCCAGGTTCTCGCACACGGGCCACACTCTGCCGCGTTGGACCGTGAATTGCCTCGGGGTCAAGCCCCGGGGCATTCTCCTAGACCGCTTGTAAATACCGATACGGACGACTCCAAACCGATCATAGTAGTTCATCTGTGCCGTTTACGGCGTGGTATTCTCGCCTGCAATCTCTATAACCCTAGAGGGCGGATAGAATCCATTGCAGGTCGTTTTAATCAAAATTTAGCTGATGTTATCTACTGTATAGTTAACTCCTCTAGTGACGATACCGCTAGCAAAGCTAATCGTGGCACGAGTGAACTGCGCAACAGACGGGGGCGACCGACAAAGAGTCGTCGGGAACTGGAAGCCGGCGGCGAACGGACGACCTATTGCAAGCCGTACTGGCGCAGCTGACACTGACCACGGAGCGAGGCCAGAACGATGAACAAGGAAATATTCGGCGTTTTCGGTGACCGGGAAACGTTCACTCGGTTCCGGTCCGAACGAGAGTTTGACGATATTGTGGAAAGCGATATTGCTACAGTCGGAATCCGAGATACCGGACTCGGAATTCCAGGTCGAAGCGCATCCTACTCCAACGAGGAGGGGAATTGCGTCATCTGGGGAGAAGCATACCCCAACAAACGCGGCTGGTCAGAGCCAGCGCGCTGGCTGCTGGAGCGCTACGCCGAGGACGGCGTCGACGCTATCCGCGCGCTCAACGGCTCATACCTCGCGTTCATCGAGCACGACGGCGAGGCGATTGTGCTCACCGACCCGATCCGGTCGTGGGAGTGTTTCTACACCGACGATCCCGGCGTCCGTGTATTCGGGTCGGACGCTGCCGCGGTTGCCCGCACCATCGAGGACACGTCGATGCGACGGCGCTCGGTCGGCGAGTTCCTTCACATGGGCGTCATCCTCGGGAACAAGACGCTGTTCCACGAACTGCAGCGGACACCGTTCGATGGCTACCTGACGGCCGACGAAGCGGGCGAGCTCGACCGGTTCGTCTACGACGAGCAGGAGATGGACTACGCCGGCGAACTTGCAGACCGGATGCGGCGGGCCATCCGGCGACGTTCACGCCAGCCGGGCGACAAGGGCCTACTGCTGTCAGCCGGCTACGACTCGCGCACGATACTCTCGCAGTTCGGGGAGATGGATCACACTTACACGGTCGGAATGCCGGACGCCCAGGAGGTCAAGGTCGCCCGCCGGCTGGCGAACCAGTACGGCGTCGATCACACCACGCTGGTGACCAACGACCGCTACATCGTACCCGGCGAGGAGAAGGTTCGAGCCACCAACGGCATCAAAGAGTCCATTCACGTCCACCACGCAGGCTACAACAACGACATAGAAGTCGACACGATGTATCATGCCCTGCTGTTCGACACGCTACTGAAAGGCTTCGCTCAGAAGCGCGTCGAGGTAGAGGTGTTCGGCAAGACTGTTCCCTTGGGACAACTCGAACAGGACCCAGACGCCGTCACGGCTTCGCTGGATAACTTCGGCTTCAAGCCCGACAAAAGTCGGCAAATAGCCGAACAGTATACCGGGGACCCGGAGGCCGGTAAGAAGTTCGTCCGACAGGCCATCGCCGACGAGTTCGACCGCTGTTGGGACCGAGCAGACACAACCCAGAACGCGCTGTCCCTGTTCAGTATTAGCAACCAGCCGACGATTCCGTCCCGAACACATCTCGCAGACCACTATCTCGAATCGTTCATCGCTGCCGACACGGAGCTATTGGAGTGGCATCTCCAGACGCCACCAGAATACCGGACGACGAAGACATTCATTCAGGCCATCCAGCAACTAGATGGCGACTTGTTCCGGCACCGACCGCCGGACCGTCCGTACACGTCTGACCTCCTATCAGGCATGGAGCAGTTCGCCCGGCGTAAACTGCCGCTCGTCAGTGAGTTCGAGCCCGCATGGCCAGACCGCAACAAGGTGTACAACCAATACAACTTAGATCAGCGGCTATTCCCCGAGCACGAGACCGTTCATGAACTGCCTTCGCGACACAAACTGCGCATCAACGACATGGTCGGCTGGGTGGCCCAGTGTTCGGAGACGGCCGTCAATCCAACAGATGTGCTCCACATGCCCACAGACGAGTACCCGAACGACAGCGTTACCTCCGAGCAGTAGACGATAGCCCACCCAATTGTCGAACTAACCTAGCCGCTGATTATCATCACCATGTTTTTCGACACGACGGTACCAACCACCAGCAGCTTAAGAGCCGTATAATAAAACCCGTCGAACGCATCTATCTTAGCAATGAGTGCGAACAGCCGCTGGTGGTTCGTCGATCTGCTGGTGGTCCTCGTTCTGGCCGTGATCGGGGGATTTGTGGTGCTTGCCGACCTCGGTGGGCGACTGCGCGTTGCGCTGGTCATGCCACTTGTTGTTTTCCTGCCGGGATACGTGCTACTGTCGGCGCTATACCCCTCCGGCAATACTGGCGGTGGTCAGCGGACTTTCGGGACCGACGAAACGGACGCGACGTACAATCTCGGCGGCCCTGAGCGCCTTGCGCTATCAGTAGCACTGTCAGTGGCCATCGTCCCAATGATCGCCGCGGCGACGAACTTCACGCCGTGGGGCATTCGAGTGACCCCAATCATCTACGGTGTCACCGTTTTCACCGTCTTCTTCGCGATACTGGCGTTTGTCCGGCGACTGCGCGTGCCATTCCATGAGCGGTACTCACCGAGCGTCCCCGCGATGCTGTTCAGTCCGATCGGACGCGGTGACGATGGCGGTCGGCGCGCGCTACTGAACGTCGTCATTGTAGTGAGCTTCCTTCTGGTTGCCACCACAGCGGCATACGCGATGTTCAACCCACCGCAGGGTCGGGAGTTCACGGAGTTCTATGTCGAGACGGACAACGTCAGCAGTGACGTCAACTCGATGTACCAGACGACTTATCCACCCGGCGAGACCTCCACGCTGACAGTCAACGTCGGCAATCACGAGGAATCGCGGACGAGCTACACGGTCGTCGGGGTGCTCCAGCGCGTCGAGGATGGGCAGGTAACTGAGCGACAGCGCCTCGGCGAGCAGTCGATCACTGTGGGCCAAGGGAAGACCAAACAGGTGAGCCTGGACGTGCAACCGGAGATGACGGGCGATAACCTGCGTATCAAGCTATTCCTCTACAAGGGCGACCCGAGCGGTGCGCCCTACCGGACGTCTCGCCTTTGGGTGTCGGTTCAGGAGGGCCAGCAAGGGAACCAAGAAGAGATCGATGACACTAGTGGCGGATTACAGGACGATGGCAGTTCGGGAGCAGACACTACTGCACCACCGTCGGACACAACGACCTCCCGGACGACGCGACCGCCAACGGACACTCAAAGCACAACGACTACCTCCGGATTCCCGACTCCGACGACGGACACTACAAGCACGACGACCACCTTCGGATTCTCAACTCCGACGACGGACACCACGAGCACGACAACTACCTTCGGGTTCTCGACTCCGACGACAGGAACAACCACGCAATCCCCTAGCGGAACCACAGAGGTCGCGGGAACGGCCACTGGAACCACCGGAATCAGAGGAACGACCACTGGAGCTGTAGGGGAGACGACAGGGACCACTACTGGAACTACGAGGACGACGACCGACGGCTTCTTCGCCCGTGACCGGCCAGAGGGCAGTGGCCACTGATGTGGCCGTGGGAACACCTTGCCTTCGGCTACCTCTGTTATTCACTGACTATTCACCTGGTCAGGCGGAGTGCGCCGAAGACACATGAAGTTCTCGTGCTCGCGGTGGCCAGTGTCCTCCCAGATTTAGTCGACAAACCATTGTCGTGGTCGCTCGAAGTCTTCCCGTCGGGGTACTCGATAGCTCACTCCGTCTTCGTCGCGCCGGTCATCGTCGCACTCATGCTCGGCCTGGCAGGCTGGCGGCGTCGCCTGCGCTACGGCGTGGCGTTCGCGATCGGCTACTGCTCCCACCTCGTTGGTGACGTAATTTACCCGGCCGTCCTCGGCGAGGGACTGAAGCCGGAAGTGCTGCTATGGCCTGTCGTCGAGATGCCGGCGTATGAGAACGACTACGGCCTTGTTGAACGCTTTCTCGTCTACTTCTCTGAATACTTGGAGATGCTGGCGGAGCTAGAGTTTTCGCCAGTGCTTGCATTCGAACTGGTGTTGGTGGTCTCAGTCTTCCTGCTCTGGGTGTACGACGGCATGCCGGGCGTGCCAACGCCGTACTGGCTCTTGAGTACGGAGGAGCACCAAGACCGTTCTTGACGTCCTCCCCGCCCTGAAGGGCGGGCTTTCTCCTTGCTCTCCCGTAACCTATCGGAGCGCTCGTCGACGGGAGGCGCTCGCGAACCACACCGTCACCGTCGCTGTGTTCTTGTGCGACGAGTACCACCGGAGCGCTTCGGGGAGAAAACAGGCGTCAGTCGACTACTGGTACTGTTCGCAGACGCGCCGGACGCCCTCTTCGAACTGGATCTGGGGTTCCCAGCCTGTCGCCTCTGTCATCTTTGAGATGTCGGCACAGGTATCGTGGACATAGTTTTCAAGCGGGATAGGTTCGTATTCAGGTTCGACGTCGGTCCCGAGTACGTCGTTGATTATCTCGACCATTTCGTTGAACGAGTAGGGGTCGCCCGTGCCGAGATTGTAAACGCCGGTGAGTTCGTGGTCGGCGGCGAGTTCGAGGCCGCGAACAATGTCAGAGACGTGGGTGAAATCACGCGTCTGCGAACCATCACCCCAGAGGACGGGGGACTCACCGTCGGCGATCTTGTCGGCGAACTGCGATATGGTGTTCGCATACTGGCCCTTGTGTTCCTCTGTACCGCCATAACCCTGGTAGACCGAGAAAAAGCGCATCCCTGCGAGCGTCAACTCGTCGTAGAAGTCGCTGTAGTACTCGGCGTAGCGCTCGCGCCCGAGCATCGAAGCGTCGTAGCCTGTAGATGCCTCAAGGTCCATATCCTCCGGGGACGGTTCGGTGCGACTGCCGTAGGCCGAAGACGTCGAAGCGTAGACGAAGGTGTCACAGCCGTTCGCCTTGGCTTGCTCAACGACGTTGATGAAGCCCTCGATGTTGACACGGGCACCCTGGCGAGGGTTCTCCTCAAGCATCTGGCGACTGGAGAGGGCCGCCAAGTGATAGACGACATCAACGTCGGTGGGGAGGTCCTCGTCGAGCACGTCAGCCTCGACATACTCAACGCTCTTGTCGAGATTTTCGGGGGTACCGAGATATCCGTTGTCCAGAGCGAGGACCTCATTGTCCTCGGCGAGGTGGTTGGCAAGGTTTGACCCAATGAATCCAGCACCGCCGGTGACGAGCACACGCTTGTCCTGCATACGTGGGCCTGCACCGGGGTGAAAGAAAAGGTGTTCGCTTCTATATCGTTCGATTTGCGCACATGACTACCTGTCCGTTCGAATAGAGGACGCTCTGGCCCGGCCGGCAGATGCGGTCGCGCTGGACGGTCCGGCGAACCGGGACGCTGGCGTTCGCACTCTCGTTAACCAGCCGGAACTTCGGCGCGCCCTCGGACTGGTAGGTACGGTAGACGGTAATCGGATGGTCGGTCCGGCCGCCATTGACCGAGAGATTGGCTGCATCCGCCGGATACGCATGCGTCCTGGTGAACACCGTCTGATAGGGGTGGTCCGTGCGGAGCACCTGGCTGGGGAGGACGTTCGCCGAGTCCGGGGAACCGGTCATGTCCGCGATGGAGTGGACAGCGGCCATCTCCGGTTCAGTGTAGGTGAGCCGCTCCTGCTGGCTGGGGAAGGCGGGGCTGTCGAGCGCACCGTGACCGGACATCATCATCATCGGCGGGTAGATGAAGGCGACGAGCACCAGCACCGCGACGGCGACGCGGCGATCCAGGTTGTGTACCATGTAGCCGACGCCGAGCGCCGAGAGCACCGTCATCGTCGCATAGAGGAACGCGAACCACCGCTGCGGGATGAAGTTGCGGATACCCATCAGTGGGAGCCCAAGCGTGAACACCGTCATGACGACGGTCGCGACCAGCAGCGTGAACACTGAGTGGCTGACCCGCCTGCGCCGGAGCACGTAGAGACATCCGACGACGGTGAGTCCGAACAGGATGATGAACCCGAGCGTATTGACATACTCGACGGCCTGTTCGAAGAGCGTCGGCGGCGGGAGCGAGATGCCCTCCGCGCTTGGGTTGACGGTGTTCAGGAATCCGGCGCTCGACCGCAGCGTCTCCGCGAGATACAGCAGGACGGTCTCGAGGAACGAGTCGCCGTTGTACGGCGTGAACGACCACATGAATGTGATGAGGCCGGCGTCGAACGCCAGCAGGCCGGCGAGATTCACCGGCTCAATCTGGCGGTAGACGCCCGGCCTGTTTGCGGTCGTCTGGAAGAGACCGAGCCTGAGCGCGAACTGCGCGACCAGCCCGGAGCCCAGAACAACGAGCATAATGAACGTCGAGACCTGGTGGGTGAGGATGATGGCGACCGAGAGGAAGACGAGCAGCGCAAAGTCGCGTGCGCCGTACTCCAGTTGCATGACGCGCAGGAGCGCGTAGAGAATGGCGACGAAGAAGAGAAGGCCGTGGCTTGTCGGGATGAGGTGGATGCCCCACTCGATGAAGTAGTCGCCGACGGAGTAGAGCATCGCCGCGAAGACGGCCCAACGTACCGGGACCAGCAGCTTCGTCGTGGCGTAGACGAACAGGATGGACATCGGTACGGCGACGCCGACGGAGAGATAGAGGGCGTTGCGCAGCGACACGTCGTACAGCATCGACGACGACGCGACCAGCAGGTGATACAGCGGCGCGGCGATGTGCTTGTTGCCCTCCATCGCCGCCAGCGAGTGCTGTCGCAGGACGCCGCCCGCCAGCTGAGTCATGTGCGTCCAAATGTCGATGCCGACGTACGACGGGGTAGTGTACACCGCCATGAACCGGACGACGAACGCCAGCGTCAGCACCTCGACGAGGAGCAGAGACGGAATGAAGTGTTCCTCGTCGGTGAACAGTATTTGGAAGACGATGAGTGCCCCTGTGAGCCCCGAGAGGAGGTGGAAAGGGAGCGAGCGCTCGCCGGTGTAGAGGCCGATGGCGATGAGCATCGCTGAAAGAACGAACACGGCGCTCGGCAGGAGCTGCGCCACTGGCCGTGAGACGGAGGGGAATGCGGCCGTCGAGTAGCGGTCGTCGTTGCGCACCGCCAGTAGGTACACGACGCAGCCGAGGCCGAGGACGATAGGGATGGTCTTGACGTATATCTGGTCAAGGACGAACCGTAGTGGGAACATCAGCAGCGCCAGAGCGAGGCCGACGATAGCGGCGTCGACGTCGAAGCGGCGTTGGCGAAGCCAGCCAGAGACGTTTCCAGCCATCACTCATCGCCTCCAGTCGAAGCAAGGTTCCGTTTTCATAGTTAAATCTCCGTGTTCGTTTCTTCAGTCGCAACGCTGTTGCGAGGTCGGTTAAGACGCTCACGATTCTCGATAGCACGCACGATCACGTCGGTCGTGTCCACTTTGTCGGCGAGCAATCGCTCGCGGCGGGCCGCCCAGTCGTCGTCACCGTCTAGTATCTCGACCGACGTCGAGAGTGCACGAGCGTGGCGGCGGTCGCCTTGGAAATTGAAGAGCAGGTCATAGCGCTTATCGAGTTCATCAGTATAGCCCATCGACAGTGAGTTGACGTAGACCGCTGGCGTCCCCAGGATGGCGCTCTCGGCGGCCATCGTCGCTCCCTCACCGACAAATAGGTCGGCGTACGCCAGCAAGTTGTGTATCTGGTGTGGGGCGACAGTTGCACGGTACTCCTCCAGATTCGGCGGGAGTTCTGCCTCCGACGTTATCAGTACCTCCGCGCCAGCGTCTTCGAGGCGGGCGACAGCCTCGCTTGCATCGTCGAAGCCAGCATGGCCTACGTCGTGCGACGCCCCCCAATCGACGAGGCGGAGGACGACAAACCGATCATCGGGGTCAAGGCCGAGATCGCGAACTACGTCAGGGTCCGGCGTAAACCGGTCGGGGTGGAGGTAGGCTAGTTCATGGTAGCCGGCGTACCGAACCTGCTTCGGACCGACACCACGCTGGTAGCAGTCGGGCGTGTAGACAGCGTCGGCGAACGGGAATGCAAGGTTCTGGATGAGGTCGGCGTGCTCGGTGTCGTAGAAGATAACGCTCCGGGTACGGGTGAGCGTCGCGACGTGAGCAGCCGCGACACCGCCGATGGCCGTTATCACGTCAGGGCGTCGTTCGAGCGCGCGGCGGAGCAGCCGCGCCTCGTAAGTCGCCTGCGTCCAGGCGAGTTCCGACAGTCCGGACGCCGAACCGGCGAGCACCTCATGGTCGATGTCGAACCGCTCCAGCAGTTCGACCGCCATCTCCTTCTCGCGGGCAAACACGTCGACGTCGTGGCCGGCGCGCTCCAGTTCGTCGATGGCGTGCCGGAAGAAGTGGACGTGGGCCGGATGCTGGATGGTGACGAATACCCTCACGGCTCGCCCCTCCCGTCGGCGTTCACGGCTTCTCCCTCCGGTCGAAGACAATGCCAGCGGCTAGGCCGACAACTGCGACGAGGAGCGAGAGGAGGACGCCGTGGCCATCCTCGTCGTCGCTCGCACTCGTCACTTTCGAGCCGGCGGCGCGGATGGCCTGGACAACGGTCGCCAGGATGCCGAGGAGACCAACGACGTAGGCCACCCCGGTCGGTCGGGTGCGGTAGCGCGTCACCAACCGCCAGCAGAAGTTCCGCAGGAGCATCAGCGATACCTTCGGCACATAGTCGACGTAGTCGATGTTGCTCTCTTCGTCGCCGTAGGTCGCCGGCATCGGCACGTCGACGACGCGCATACCGGCGACGTTGAGCTTCACGAGCAAGTCATTGCAGTAGCCGTAGTACTCATACATCGACGCCACGTCGACGGCCTCAAGCGCCGCCAGCGAGATAGCGGTGTAGCCATTCTGGGGGTCCGAGAGGTTCCAATAGCCGCTGGCGATGCGGGTCAACCCGGTCAATAGCCAGTTGCCGACCAGCCGGAACGTCGGCATGTCGTCGTGAAACTCCCGGTTGGCAAGGCGATCGCCTTTCGTGTAGTCCGCGTCACCGGCCGCGATGGGGTCGATGAATCGAGTCATCATTTCGGGGTCCATCTGCCCGTCCGCGTCGATAGTGACCGTCACGTCGACACGGTCGTCGCGCGCGGCGAGATAGCCGGTCTTAATCGCGCCGCCGGCACCTCGGTTCTGCTCGTGGCGGATGGCGACGACGTACGTCCCGTCACCGTCGGTCCTAGCGGCCTCCGGCGCGTCGTGGTTCTCGTCCTGTGAACCGCTGGCGGCGGGCCGGGCGTTCCCATGGGCGACCGCCGGGCCACCACGCGGCGGCCGTTCGACGGCAGCGCGCTTGCGAATCTCGGCCCAGGTATCGTCGGTCGAGGCGTCGTCGACGACGTACGCTCGGTCGACGAACGCGGGCAGAGAATCAAGTACGTCGCCGACGAATCCCTCCTCGTTGTACGCCGGAACGACGACGCCGATCGTCTGCCCCCCGTACATTATACCCTCCGGTATGCGAAGCCGGCCGTCTCGACGTCGTCGGGGTCGAACGTGCCCGCCACGTCGACGAATGCAGGATCGTCGTTCATTGCCTCGGCTGCCGAGTGAAGGTCGACATCCTCGAACTCACTATGGGGCGTCGCGAGGACGATGCCGTCGAAGCCTTGGAAGTCTACTTCCTCCTGGACGGTGACGCCGAACTGCTCACGCATCGCCTCGTCGTCGCCGTTCGGGTCGTAGCCCACGACGTCGATATCGAACTCCTGCAGTCCCTCGATGATACCGTCAACCTTCGAAGTGCGGATGTCGGCCACGTCCGCTTTGTAGGTCAGTCCGAGTACGAGGATGCGGCTGTCACGCAGCGTCTTCCCCGACTGGTTCAGCGCCTTTATCGTCAATCCAGCTATATGCTCTGGCATCGCCTCGTTGACGTCCCGTGCAGTCTCAGTGAGTCGCGGAACGAAACCGTCCTGCTTCGAGCGGTGAATGAAGAAGTAAGGGTCGACAGGGATGCAGTGACCACCGACGAGACCGGGGTAGTAGTGGTGGAAGTTCCACTTTGTTCCCGAGGCCTCCAGCACCGACCGGGTGTCCAGTTCCATATCCATGCTGTCGAACGCCATCGCCAGTTCGTTGACGAGGGCAATGTTCAGGTCGCGCTGGACGTTCTCGACAACCTTACTTGCTTCCGCCACTTCGAGCGACTCTGCGCGGTGGACGCCAGCGTCAATGACCGTCTCGTAGAGTTCCGCGACGTCCTCACACACATCGTCGTTCTGGCCACCGACGACTTTCACCACGTCGCGCAGGCCATGTTCAGGATCGCCCGGCGTCGCACGTTCGGGCGAGTAGCCGACGAAGAACTCCTCGCCACAGGTCATACCTGACGCCGCCTCAATGGCCGGGACGAGGACCTCGCGAGTCGCGCCCGGGAACACCGTCGATTCAAGGATGACGGTCGTGCCGACCGTCATCGACTCGCCGACCGTTCGACCAGCCGCCTCAATAAAGTCGAGATTCGGCTGTCGGTTCTCGTCCACGGGCGTTGGGACGGCTATCATCACGTAGTCCGCGTGAGCCATCTCGCCTGGATCGGTCGTGTATGTAATCTCGCTCTCGGCAATCGTGTTATCGCCAAGATCTCCCGTTGTGTCAGTCCCCTCGCGGAGTGTCTCTACCTTTCCGTCGTCGACATCGAAGCCGACGACACTGTAGCCTTCCTGATCAAAGCCGACCGCCAGCGGGAGACCAACGTATCCCAGCCCGACGACGCAGATGGTCGCGTCACGGCTCTCGTCTACGTCATTCTCCCCGCTTCCGGTCTGTTTTGGCCGGTCGTCGATGTCGCCTATAGTCGAGTTCATAGATGCTGTCTCCGTCATTACGCTCTCTACTCCGACCACGCCGTCTATCGGCGACACGGGCAAAAACGCCGTGCGGTGAACGTTTTGGTCGGACGCGAGCCTCGCTTCAACGATGAAACGCGGTAGGCTTTATTATACAGTAACTAAGGCGTCAGCGGTCGGAAATCAGCGCGCTGGCCCTACTCGACCACGTTGATTGCTACCAAGGGCAGTCTATGTGATCGAAGGTACCAGAGAATAGCAGTGCGCCCGACAAAATGATAACCAGCTAATGGGTTTCGCCGCCGCTAGGGCCGAAGTGCTTCATTCTCCGCCTGTTCGGTCCCCGATTCCGGCAGTAGGTGTCGGAACACTCATCCCTCACAGGAAGGCGGGATATTCGCCTTGAGGTTCTATAATCGCCCGATGGTAGAGCGATAAACTCGGCACAACGGTTGGGAAAAGAGAAAATACACTCAAACGGAGTGGAAATTCAGTGCAACGGCCGGGAACACTGACCCCCTTTTTCACTCATCTACGGCACTGGTATATCATGAGCACGACAGAGAGCAAAGTGATAACGGACGCAGCGACCGAAAAAGAAGAGAAATTGAGCAATCTAACCGCCGACCAGGCGTATCATCTCCTCCAAAACCAGCGACGACGGAACGTGTTACGATATCTCCGAGACGCCGACGAACCTGTTGAGATGCGCGACATCGCCGAGCAGGTGGCTGCATGGGAGAACAATACAACGGTGGCGGCGCTCTCCTCGGACGCACGCCAGCGCACCTACATCCCACTCTACCAGTCTCACCTTCCAAAACTCGACGAAGAGGGTGTCATCAACTACGACCAGTCACGAGGCATCGTCGAGCCGACGCCACTAGTTGAGGAACTAAACGAGTATCTCAACCCGTCGACTGCAACGGAAACCGATGATGAGGAAGACGAACACGCGGGTACGTGGGGACGGTATTACCTTGGCGCGTCCGGCGTCGGGACAGCCATCTTGGCCGGGGCCGCGCAGGAGATCGCCCCGTTCGCAGTATTGTCATCGACGAGTGCTGGTGTCGTCGTCCTCGCTATATTCTGGGCGCTAACACTAGGTCAAGGTCTTACCGACCGTCAGAATACTTGATTCATGCGTCGGAGGAACGAAATAAGCGCCGCTGTCTGACGGCTTGCACGTTTTTGGCTCGGTACTGTCGTGATACCCCGGTTCAGCCGTTTTGCGTTTCTCTCAGCTCTCCGAATCAGGGGCAAAATACATTTGTAACTAAAAATAATACCTTTTTGGAGTGGAGATTCCAACCCCAAAGGAAAAATACTCGACGCCAAAATACCAAACACAGGACGAGTTACCCATCGAAACAGGGGCCCAGTCCCAAACAGATATGACTACCAGACCAGTCGCCGCGTTCGTCGTATGTCTCCTACTGCTGTCCACTACAGTCACACCTATCGCCGCAGCGCCTCCTGGAAACCAGCTCATCATCAAGAACTCCTCGTACACTGGTCCTGGCGTCGTGGACGGAGAGTACAACGTCACCCATCTCTGGCAGTCCCAACCACACAATCTGAGCGTGTCCCTGTACACGGGGTCGCGGTCGGGACAGCACCGCGTGTGCACTGAACTACAGGGGCCGGGAAACAACTCGACGGCGCTCGCCTGCCAAGGGGTAACATTGTCACCGAACACGAGCCAACAGGTAAACTTCACGTTCGCCAATGTCACCGGTAACATAACCGGTGACCGAACGCTCGTCGTCACCATCAATCAGGCTGGCAATGGAAACAATAAGACCATCGCTCAGTCAAAAAAGCGGGTCACGATTCTCCGACAAACCGGCGATCCTGACGGCGATGGACTCGTTAACACAGACGAAGTAAAATACGGTACGAACGTCAGCAAGCGAGACACAGACAACGACAGTCTCAGCGACTACGACGAGATCAAAGAGTACGACACCAATCCACTCAAACCCGACACCGACGGCGATGGTCTCCGCGACCCCGAAGAGGTGAGCAAAGGGACTGACCCGCGCGCAAAAGACACCGACGATGACGGCCTGCTAGACGGCAAGGAGGTAAAAATTGGGACGAACGCGTCAGCTCCCGACACGGACAGCGACGGATTGACGGACCCTGTGGAGGTAAACGGATCAACGGACCCGACGGAGAAGGATACCGACAGTGACGGTCTTAACGACTACGATGAAACGTCCAAGTACAACACTGACCCGACCGAAGAAGACACCGACGACGACGGCCTCAATGACTCCGAAGAGATAGCGAGAGGGACCAACCCGACCGACCCTGACACCGACGACGACGGCCTGCTAGACGGCACAGAGAGAAAGCTCGGAACAAACCCGACAAAAGCCGACACTGATGACGATGGACTGAGCGACGGGTTCGAACATCAGTTCGGTACGAACCCAACCAACTCGCTGATAACAGGTGGACTATATCTATTGTTGTTAGGAGTAATTGGGGGCGCAGCGGTACTTGTCGGGCGTTCAAACCGCGACTGGTTCACAGGTCTCCGTAACGAGGGCGACAATCTGTCTGGCGCCCCCGCGCAGCCGACGGCCGAGTCGCGCGAAATCGTGACGGACGCGGACCGCGTGCTCGAACTCGTGCGAGAGAACGGTGGTCGACTTCCCCAGAGCAAAATAATCGAGGAAACAGATTGGTCAAAGTCAAAGGTAAGTCGACTGCTCTCCAGAATGGAGGACGACGAGCAGATCAACAAAATAAATATCGGTCGCAAGAACATCGTCGTTCTCTACGGCAACGAACCGGACGACGAACCTGTTCCGGATACGTGACGGATCGTCCTTGCTACGACGCATGTGAACTACCCTGCCCTACCGCGCTCGGGGCTACCCGCCCCCTCGGTTGTTGAGGACAGGGCTTCCTGTTTCTGTGTCGGAATTTGTACCCGAAGGCACAGGGATTCCAGACTCCGCAGACGACGTCCCTTTACGGGTGGTTCGGAGTGTCCCACTCCTACCTGATGGACACTCGGCCACAACCGACGGTGCGCGCTTTGTGTCGCGCTTGAACACCGACGGAAGCGTGGGGAGTATCGTACTCCCCACTGTCAACCGCTTGGGTAGTAAGTGTAACGGAGGAACTGCTTGCGAACTGTGCGGGCGCTGTATCCCCTCCCTACCGCTCGCTTCGCTCGCGCTTGAGGAGGGGGCTTAGCGCCCTCAATTACAGCTAAGAGAAGCATAGCGGTGCAGGACAGTGTTTCCTAAAGAATCGGTCGACATCCTGCTACCGATGTATTGCAGAGTCAGCTGTCGATACCGTGGCCACTGGAGATTCTCCCACTGTCAGTTATGGGCAATATGACGGCTGAAAAACGACAGAAAAACACGCAACCTATCGATTATACTGAGCCTGATGCTGGACTGGTGGTTCACAACGTCAAATCGAAAATCGCACTGTGTTGTCTACCGTTTACAGCAAGGCTAATTGTGGCCTTAACCAGTCTATAGTAATGGGGGTAGGGTGAAATAACGAGGACAAGGGCCAGTGCCGTGTCCGAGAGGGCGTCGGCACGGCAGGAGGTACACACCCATGAAACACCCAGACACCAGAGACGAACATGTGACTGCTCGTTTCGGAACGGTTCCCGCTAGAGGCGTCCTCGTACCGCATCACGAGTGGGCCACAGTCCAGCAGGAGGCAGTATAGAATGTGTGGAATCATCGCTCGAATCGGTGAAGGCGACGCCATCACGAAATTAGTTTCCGGGCTTGAGAACCTCGAATACCGGGGGTACGACTCGGCCGGCGTCGCAGTCCAAAACGGGTCCGGCATTTCCGTGTACAAACGCTCCGGACAGGTCTCAGAGCTGAAAGACAGTCTCGTCAGCAGTGTCCCGAAAGGGAACGTGGGAATCGGCCATACGCGCTGGAGCACCCACGGCCCGCCGACGGACGAGAATGCTCACCCGCACACGAGCCAGACCGACGAAGTCGCCGTTGTGCATAACGGTATCATCGAGAACTACACGGAGCTGAAAGAGAAGCTTCGCGAGGAGGGCCACGAGTTCACAAGTGACACCGACACCGAGGTCATCCCCCATCTCTTCGAGCAGTACCTCGAGGATGCCCCCAACAATGTGACGGCGTTCCGGCAGACGGTTCGTGATCTCGAAGGGAGTTATGCGGTGGCCGCACTTGTCGACGGTGAGGACGCAATCTACGCAGCCCGGCAGGGATCGCCGCTCATTCTTGGACTCGACAACGACGAATACTACCTCGCGAGCGACGTGCCGGCGTTCCTCGATCACACCGAGGACGTGGTCTACTTCGAGGATGGCGACATGGCGATTCTAGAATCAAATGGCGTCACCATGACCGACATGGAAGGGAACCGGATCAACCGAGACGTTGAACATATCGACTGGGACCCGGAGGACGCCGGCAAGGGTGGGTACGATCACTACATGCTCAAAGAAATCAATACCCAGCCCAACGCCCTCTCGAACACCATTGAGGGACGGGTGCAGGACGGTGAGGTTAACCTTGAGGACTTCCCGCCAGGCACATTCGACAACGTAGACGACGTCCACTTTGTCGCTTGTGGGACCAGCTACCATGCCGCCTTGTACGGTCGCCAGCTGTTGGCCAATGCGGGCATCCGCGCGCAGGCGTTCCGGGCGAGTGAGTACGTCGACGCCAGCCCTGGCCCCGTCTCGGAGAATACGCTCGTCATCGCGGTCACCCAGAGTGGTGAGACAGCCGACACCCTTGGTGCGCTTAGGCAGGCGAAAGCAGAGGGCGCGCAAGTCATCACGGTGACGAACGTGGTCGGGTCAACCGCGGCCCGTACCGCCGACGAGGCGCTGTTCATCCGCGCTGGACCCGAAATCGGCGTGGCCGCGACAAAGACGTTCTCCTCGCAGGCGGTGACACTATCACTGCTATCGGTCCGCCTCGCCGAGGATATCGACGGTGCGTCGCCGCCGGACGATGTCGACGAAATGCTCGAAACGGCCTATGACCTGCCGAAGCACGTCGAGCAGGTGTTAGAGACGACCAACGCCGGCGCTATCGCGGAGAAATACACCGACAGCAAGTCCTTCTTCTTCATCGGTCGCGGGCTAAACAACGCCGTTGCCAAAGAAGGTGCGCTCAAATTCAAGGAGATCACCTACGAGCACGCCGAAGGATTCGCATCGGGTGAGCTAAAGCACGGCCCACTTGCACTGGTGACGCCGGACACGCCGGTGTTTGCGGTATTCAGCGGCGACGGGGATGGAAAGACAATGAAGAACGCCGAAGAGGCACAGGCTCGCGGTGCGCCCATTGTCGCAGTAGCCAGCGCCGACCACGACGTGATTGATATTGCCGACTCCCACCTCCAGATTCCGGAGACGCACCCAGTGTGGGCCGGCCTACTTGCCAACGTCCAACTCCAGCTTGTGTCGTACTACGCGGCGCGACTGCTTGACCGCCCCATCGATAAGCCGCGCAACCTCGCCAAGAGCGTCACGGTCGAGTAGCGATTACGGGTCTGGGTTCACTTTTCGGAGCTGTCCTTCGGACGTACGAGCGTGTAGCAACGCCAGTGTTGCGAACGCCGCGGCGGTTGTGAGTGCGAGAGGGACGACGAGTTCCCGCTCAACCGTCCAGGCGAACATTGTGGCGGCAACGCTGCTAATCGCGAGAGCAAGATACCGACTGCTCCAGTCGGGGGCGTCGATCATCGTCCGGACGTCGTACGAGCAGGTCATTATTATCTGGTCGCTAAGACGTAATGGTCGGCGATGGTCCGAAACGGCCGTAAATTATTACTTTATCCAAGAATTAGAAATAAATCCGTCCCGTCGCCGTGGCATCGCCGTCGGGACGTCTGTCATCCACCCGTTCTGTCCCGTTAAGCTACACTAGCGTCGAGCGACGTGGACCCCACTCTCCCGACCGTCGATGCCCCGAGTCGCGGAACGACTGCTGGATTCGGCGGTGAGATCCGGGGCGACTTGAAAGGGCAGCATCAGAAGCCCCGGTTTACACGTGACTACGGGGCGACAGATTACGTGGGAGGAGAGTGTGGATGAATGACTTCGAACCGATAATCACGCGCACCAGCGACAGAGACGAGAGCATCGACCCTGAACCACCGGCCAAGGCGTGGCACGAAGAGTGGTCCCGGTCGACCGCAGTCGACGCGCCGGTGTCGCTGAATCGCGTATTGTCGGTCCTATCCCATCACGTCCGACGCCAGGCGCTATATTACCTCCATGAGTGCGACGACGATGTGTCGCTCTCGAAGCTCGTTCGGCACGTCGTCGCGTGGCAGACGAACAACGACCTGGCGTCGGTTTCCGATGAGACCTTCGAGCGGACATATCGGTCGTTTTGTGAGACTCACCTCCCGAAGCTCGCACTGGTCGGTCTCGTGGACTACGACGTCGAAGAAGGCTGGGTCGCCCTCGAGGAACACGGACATCGTCCCAAACGCGTTCCTCGACCACCTGCTGGAGCTAACCGCAAGCGCAGAGCGGCCGAACGCGACGACCGCGGTCGACGGTGACGCGGGCCAGTGAGAGCGAACGGTCGCTACGGCCGGTGGTCCTCGACGAACGAGACAGCGGTGTCGAACACCTCGTCTGCCGTCTCGGGGTCGCGGGCTTCCGCCGCGATACGGACGAGTGGCTGGGTACCGCTGGCACGGATGAGGAACCAGCCCTTATCGAGCGTGACGCGGACACCGTCGACCGTGTTGGCATCATCGTAGCGTTTGGTCACCGCATCGCTCAGCCGGGACATCAGTCCGGTCTTATCGTCAGTCTCGATGTTCGTCCGACGGATGGGGTACTCGCCAACGTTGGCCGCCAGTTCCGACAGCGGCCCCTCGTTCGCGACGAGTTCCGCGAGCCGACACGCCGCGAGCGAACCATCTGGACAGAGCGTCTGGTCAGGCCATATCCACGCACCAGACTGCTCACCGCCGAAGACAACGTTCGATTCGGTCGCGCGCTCTGCAACGTACACGTCGCCGACCTGTGTTCGCTCGACGGTCGCATCACGCTCGGCGAGCACGTCCTCTACGATGAGGCTGGTGTCGACCGGCGTGGCGACAGCGTCGCCTGGGCCAGCGCGCTGGCGGGCGAAGAGGGTCAGGAGGACATCGCCCGAGCAGAACTCGCCGTTCTCGTCGACGGCCATCATGCGATCGGCGTCACCATCATGGGCGATACCGAGGTCCGCGTCGGTGGCCGTAACGTGTGCACATAGCGACTTGCAGTTCTCCGCGGTGGGTTCGCTGGGACGGGCAGGAAACCGGCCATCCGGCTGCGCGTTCAGCGTCTCCACGTCACAGCCGAGTTCGTACAATGCGTCCGCGGTGACCTCGCCGGCCCCGTTACCCACGTCCACCACGACCGAGAGATCGAGGTCGCCGGCAACGGCGTCGACAAGCGTCTCGACGTGGCGTTCAGCCGCACCGTCCCACCATGTCTCCGTCCCTGAGGCGTCCCATGCCGCGAGGTCGAAGTTCTCTGCCTCGACGGCATGCGTGATCTTCTCGCGCTGGTCGGCGTCGAACGCTTGGCCCGACCGATTCCAGAGCTTGATGCCGTTGTCCTCCGGCGGGTTATGCGACGCCGTCACGGCGACGCCAGCGTCGGCATCCCGCCACGCGACACTTCGAGCGACCGTCGGCGTCGCTGCGAGACCAAGTCGTACCACGTCCGCCCCACACTCCCGAACGCCGGCCGAGAGCGCGTCCGCGAGGAACTGCCCGCTTCCCCGAGGATCCCGACCGACGACGACGCGCTCGGCACCCGTCGAGGCGAGCGCACGTCCGACGGAGAGAGCGAGGTCCGCCGTGACGAGTTCACCGACCGGTCCCCGGACGCCGCTAGTTCCGAACATGGTTCAGTCTCACTCCGGGAGCGGAGAAAAGAGTTCGCTTTCGGTGAAAACCGTCCAAAAGAACAGTTGGAGACCAGGTCGTCACCTAGAGTCGTCGAACGCTAGCGACTCGACGCTTTCTTCGGAGATGCCGAGGTCGAACAGGCGTTGACGTAGTCGCTGCTGGTCGTCCGTCGAGAGCGTGAGTACGTTGTCCATACTGGAGTCCACCGTCCGAGCGCTAGTACGGTCGGCAAGTGCTGCATACTCATCGGCGATGAGTTCGGCCTCCAGTTTCGGTACAGATTGCGGGACTTGGGGCGCTCTTGGTTTTCCTGACATCGTTCCCAGGACCTCACGGAGGGTGCATAAGTGTATTTCCCGCCGAAGGACTTGTTTTTCTTCAGTTTCCGGACGCGGTTGCTGTATTCGATCGCTCCCGGTATTTCGCTCGATCAGTCATCGAAACACGAAAGAGCAGTGTATCGTCGCGGATGCTAAATCGTAGCGCGATGCAACGGAAGCAGATAATGATCCGAGAGGACCAAGTCGAATGGATCGACGAAAATCAAATGACGCGAGTCACGCCCACCCTAAAGGGCGAGGCTCTCTCCTCGCAGAAAGATAGATGCTAGCCACGGTATTCATTCCTGAATCGGTCGCCGGGGAGACCGGAGCGGCCACGACTGTTTTGATACTACGCGTCGACTCTGGTTCGACCCATGAGTCAATACGAAACAGACGTGCTTGTCAGCGCCGATTGGGTCGAAGACCACCTGGACGCGTTCCAGAGCGACGACCCTGACTACCGCATTGTGGAAGTGAACAGCCCCGAATCGCCGGATGAGGACTTCCCATCACGGTACGACCAGGGCCACATTCCGGGCGCGATCGGGATGCAGTGGGACGAAGATCTCTCGGACAAGACCGAGCGCGACATCTTAAAGAAGGAGGGGTTCGAGCAGGTGGTCGGCGACGCCGGTATCGACGAGGAGTCGACCGTCGTTTTTTATGGCGACGGCTGGATAGCAAACTGGTTTGCGCTGTTCGCCTACTGGGAGTTCAAGTACTACGGCCACAAGGATGCCCGTGTCCTTGATGGCGGGAAGGACTACTGGGTGAACGAGGATTACCCCTTGACCGAAGATGTGCCGGAGTTCCCGGCTCAAGAGTACGAAGCCCGCGGGCCGTTCGAGAGCATCCGGGCGTACCGCGACGACGTCGAGATGGCGATGGAGAGTGGGCTTCCGCTCGTCGACGTGCGCTCGCCCGAGGAGTTCACGGGCGAGAAGATAGCGCCCGCAGAGCTTCAGGAGACTGCCCAGCGCGGTGGTCACGTCCCGGGCGCAAGCAACGTTCCGGTTGCGGACGTTCTGAACGACGACGGGACGTTCAAGTCCGCCGACGAACTCCGAGAGCTCTACCACGACCACGGAGTGGACGGCGAGGAGTCAGTCATCACCTACTGTCGGGTCGGCGAACGCTCGTCCATTGAGTGGTTCGTACTCCACGACCTGCTCGGATTCGACGACGTGCGAAACTACGATGGTTCATGGACGGAGTGGGGGAACCTCGTTCGCGCACCTATCGAAACTGGCGATAGTCAGTGACGCGTGTCGCAGATTACAAGATTACGTTGGCTGTCGACAGAAATGGCGGGAGTGATACCGAGCGTGCTGTCAGGCCGGCGCGTCGGAGAGCGACTGCTTGGGTTGGGGACCGTCTTCGGGCATGTTGACCTCCTTTAGAGGCTCTGTGACACGGAACACCATTGCACCCTCGTTCTCGTACACCATCTTATATCGAGTTGAGTCGACGAGACTGTCCCGCATCCACGGCTGCTGGTAAGTGTCGACGCCTCGGACCGTGTAGTGGCCTTTTGGTACGTAGATGTAGTCGGGGTTGACGTCGTTCTTGATCATACTCTCCGAGAGACAGGCCATGCCGGGACAGCGCGAGAGGCTTTTATACAATTGCAGGTGGTGGCGGTATGGCTTGTGGCCTTCCCACTCGACACCCCATGGCCCGACAAGGATGGCCCGGTCGGTCAGTAGCGGGAACCACTCTGCGGCGTCGCCGAGCACGACGAAGTCGGCGTTTGGCTTCGTGTTGTCCTCGATCCACTGCATTGCGGCCTCATCGTCTTCGTCGATAAAGGCGGGTTGGCTATTACTTCCCTGGTGGGAGTGTAACATCCCGGCGGCGAACGCGCCGCCGACCGCGGTCGAGAGGATTGCAAGCACGAGTACGACGACGAGTGGAGCCGATCCCCTATACCGGGACGACCACCCGCGAACACGGGGAACGACGACCTCGAAGACGAACACCGACGCCATCATCGCCCCGGCCGGGAACTGGAAGCGTGTTTTTCCGAGCATGAACGCTGCAGACACCAGCCACAGTGGGAGGAAGATACGCCGCTTCGCAAGTAAATACGCTCCGCCAGCGAACGAACCGAGGAAGAATATTAGCGGGAGATCGAGGTCAAGGGGATAGACGAGCTGTCCGAACAGCCGCTTGAATCCACCGCCGATGCCAGTGTGAGTTCCTGATGCGGCGGTAAACACGCCAATGCCGTGCGTGGCGATAATCTGAGTCCACCACGGGGAAGCAAGCAGGATCCCACCCACAGCGACGACCGCACCGCTCACCAGCCCCGACACTGACCGGTTGAAACAGGCATACATGACGAGGTACGTCGTCCCGAAGAAGACGGTATAGACTGGATGTGTGAGGATCGTCAACCCAAACAGCACTGCCGACGGGATGAGCCACGTCCGGTTGCCAGTCCGGAATAGCTTCAAGCCAGTGTACGCGCCAGTAATCGTGAACAGAAACGCCGGTGCACGGACGATACCGCCGGCCGAGAGGTGCCACTGGAGCGCCGGGGGCGTCACCGCCAGCAGCATCGTGGCGAAACCAGCCTGGGGCGTCGTCTGGAGCACCTCGCGCGCTAGATAGTAGAACGGTAGCAGGTACAACACGACAACAAGCCCAGGCAGGAGACGACTGAGCGTGATAGGGTCGATGCCCGTCGCGTCCATCAACACCGCTGAGACGTAGTACATTAATGGCGGGTAGCCGAACGGTACGCCATTGGCAGTGTACTCTGGAATTCTCGTCGGCAGCGCGTACCCGTGTGCGCTAATCTCCTGGGCTATTTGGAGGTATAGGCCAGCACCGTAGGCCGGATACGGATGCGTCATTAGATAGATGGTATACACCAGCAGCCCGGTCGTGATCGCCATCGCAAGCCAGACACGCTCATCGTCGGCGAGGTCAAGCAGTCTCGAGACGACGTTCTGACGTTCCTGTTCGTTAACTCTATGTGACATATTATATCACCTCAGCATCAATACTACGCTCGTCAATGCGTACCAGGTGTCGGGTACGTTTACTCGCAGTTCCTGTCATCGGTTGGTTAGTGTATTCGTTGTGGGTTGCGTTCGATGCGCTGGTATCAGTCATCCGTGCCGGCTGGATCGGGTGGCATTGACCATTGTTGACGTATCCGCCCCGAGTGCGTCGGCGTTCCGGATGAGGGACCTGTCGGGCGCGACAGCGTTCGGTCGGATGTGCATAGCAGGAACCCATCATTGTTTCCGTTCGACGTTGATCGTCCAGGGGATCGACAGTGACCGTTCCGACCAACGCCACTCAGTGAGAGCCCAAGCGAGCAAGCCCAGGACGGTCACCAAGAGCGCGGCCAGTTCCGTCGGTCCCATCCAGGCCGGAAGGATGTACATGAGTGCGTTCATGTATCGGCCTGGGACGAGATTCTTTATACCTACCCAGATACTTCCAGCTATACCTTCTTTCTGGTTGTCGTCTACCTGACCACCACCGTCGGAGTTGCTCGCTGCCTTCGATCCCAGTCCGAGCGACTTCGCACTCTGGCCGCCCGTGCTCTCGTCACCCGTCCCAAGGCGTTCGGCCTCGTAGGGGAACGCGATGTCGACCGACCAGACGACTTTGCCCTGGTCATTTACCTCGAAGACGCGGTTGCCGTTCGAGTCGGTAACGAGCGTGTTGCCGTTCGGCAGGCGGTCGGCGTCCCGTGGCCACTGCATCCGGGAGTCCTGCCACGTCCACGTCTGGTTCCAGGAGCCGTTCTCACGCTGGTACTCGACGACCCGGTTATTCTCAGAGTCGCCGATGAGGACAGCCGGCCCGCCGTTCTCAGCAGGAATATAATCTGGATTATGCTGCTCGTAAAGGATGTCGTGGTTGCCGTCCGAACCGAGCGTCCAGTTCTTCACAAGGCCAGTCTGTTGATCGAGGAAGACAACCTGGTCGTGGTTGCGGACGCTGACCATGATACGGTTGTCTTGGACTATCTCAACGTCATTGATGTGCGTCCAGTCCTCAGGGTACGGACCGCCGCTTGTCTGGGGGTCGAACGCCTGCTGGGCATCCCACGACCACTCAACGAGTCCGGTTGTCGTGTTGACGACGAACACTCGGTCCTGGGCAATGTCGGCAACAACATACCGTGTATCGTTGAGGCGGTCGCCGTCGTGCCACCGTGTCGAGTGTTTGCCCGGCGTGATGCGACTAAAGATCGATGTCACTTCGCCAGTTGAGAGGTTTACCCGTTCAATGCCGTTGCGAGTACACGCTTCTTGCCCACATTCAGATTTGCTGATGTGGTCGGCGTAGAGATACTCAACTGTAGCACGAGTACCATTTACGTGGTCGACGTCCCAGTAGCGCGTATGGCTATCGTTGTAGTAGAGGACCGTTCCATTCGGGTTGAACCCGACGAGTTCCGCACGTGATCGCGGGCCGTCGCCCGCTTTCCCTGTCCACGTGTTCGAGTCCGTCGCGACGACTGTGATACCGCCGCGGGGATCGGCGACCTGCTTTCCACCGCCGTCAGAGATGTTTGCCTGGCGGAGCTGTTTGTCGGTCTGCCCCACCGAAGAACTGGCTGCACCGTTCGCCAGCGCAAGAAGTGAGAAAACGATAAGTGAAATAAAAGCAAGCCGATAGAGCTTCTTGGAGGGCATTTTCTCGTTCTCCCTATAGAATACCCCCACTTTTTATTATCTCGTCTCTAACTTGCGTTGAGTTGTGTGAACAGTTTTGAACGACGGTTTGAACGATCCCTGTCGGAGGAAAACTACCTAGCACTCAGTGTTAGCTATCGAATTTTCTGAATAATTGTCTCACCGAATCTCTCGTGTGGTACTTATCGTAGAGTGACAACATCTATCATTTAGTCTACTATACCAATAGTTACATTGTTATTTGGTAGCAGTTATCGTTTAGACACACACACCGTGTTTCCAGTGAAACGGGGAAAAGGAGGGGGAGGGTGGAGAAGAAACAAAGGTAGAGGAAAACGAAAAAGCCAATAGTAGAAACAAGATCGAAGAGCGAAAAATGCGAAGGTGAAAGAAAACGAGCGTCAGAGCAGGAAAATTGGTAAAACATCCAGACAAGAGGATGAAGGCACTGCATAGAGGAGACGTTTCACTGGAAACACGGTGTGCGGCCAGTCCGAATCAAAATCTCATCAAGATGCCATTAGTCGAATATTGCTTTCTTGTTTCTTGAAACGGTGTGTAGCCGCCATGTTTTCCTCAGATTCACTTCTCTCGGATGAATTGGACCACTGTCGTGGATTTCACTGGAAAGGAGGTGTGTGCCATTTCCTAAACCGTATTTTTGAAGCTGAATACGAAGGTTTCACCGGAAACGAGGTGTGCTTCAGAGGGAATAATCTTTCAATGACAGAATTGACTTCTACCGTACGTCCACTTTTATTCTTTCTCTCATGACTTCCTCGCAGTCTAATTCTTATCTCAGCCGCGTGTTCTTCTTCTCTTTCGTCCTGTGGAGATGGAGACACCACGTTTCCAGTGAAAATCGCTAGCAAGCTAACACCAAAAAGAGACGCAACCATCGTTTCCCGTGGAATAATTCGCGACTTCGTCGCTTTTTCTTTTGTATATTTGATTTACTCAATGGGCTATAGGGGCCTTTAGAACTTAAAATAACCGGTTTCTGGCCAGGATTTGATAGTATTCTCCCTTCTTTCTTCCATCCCCCGCCCACCTTTTGCTCCCCATTTCACTGGAAACGTGGTGTGTGTCTCTCGCTCCTCCTTTGGTCTTCTACTCTCAAGTCGCTCTCCTGCCGTGATTCTAGCCTCGTTGTTGCCACTATCTGCATCGGCCGTTTTCATCGCCTTTCCCCGCAACAGTAAAGGGATTTCACTGGAAACGTGGTGTCTATGAGCGACGCCGACTCGGACGAACTGTTTTCCCGCGAGGACGTGATCTTCGCCAAGAAGGAGCTCCTCGAGATCAACCATCTCCCTGACCACGGACGAATTGTTGGCCGTGATGATGAAATTTCAGCGCTTGCAAACGCACTTAATCCGGCGCTGTTCAACCAATCTCCGAGTAACGTCCTCCTGTACGGTAAAACTGGCACTGGCAAATCACTCTGTGCAAAGCATGTCTCCCAACGACTCGTTGACGAAGCAGACGAGGAAGGTGTCTCGGTCGGCGTTGCCTATGTCGACTGTGCCCAAGACAGCACCGAGACTCAGGCAGTCCAAACTATCGCTAGCGGGACGAACACCACTGCCACCGATATCTCTATTCCGGACAAAGGGATCTCAACATCGACGTACTATAAACGGCTCTGGCGTATTCTTGACAAGGAGTACGATGTCGTCATCGTCATTTTGGACGAAATCGACAAGCTAGAAAACGACGATATTCTTATGCAACTTTCGCGCGCGGGCGAGGCCGGAAAACTCGAACGCTGCAAGCTCGGCGTTATCGGCATCAGTAACAAGATCAAGTATAAGGACCGAATGGACGAGCGAGTAAAATCGAGCCTCTGCGAGCGTGAGTTCGTCTTTCCGCCGTATGACGCCAATCAGTTGCGGTCAATCATGGAGGCGCGTAGTGACGCCTTCCGCGAGGGCGTACTTGAACCCGGAACTATCCCACTCGCCGCTGCCCAGGCCGCCCAAGAACACGGCGACGCCCGGAAGGCCATTGACATCCTCCGGTACGCAGGCGAACTTGCGCAGACGGAGAACGCTGCTACCGTTCGCGAGGAATACGTTAAGAAAGCTCGCGAGCGCGCAGAGAACGACCGGTTCCGCGAGCTCATCCGCGGTGCGACACCACACTCAAAGTACGCACTTCAGGCGCTTGCCATCCTCTCGCTTGACAACGACGAGGACGCTTTCCGGACAACTCGCGTCTACGAAGTGTACGAACAGGTTTGCCGGCAGATGGACAGTGACCCGCTCTCTACACGACGTGTTCGGGATCTACTTCGCGAGCAGGCGTTTCTCGACGTTATTGAGCAGACGCGTCAGAGCGGCGGGAGCGCAGAAGGAAGCTACACCGAACATCGACTACTCGAAGATCCCCAGGTCGTCAAGAAAGTTCTCGTCTCAGAAACGTAGCCCTCTCTGTACCTGTGCCGGCCTTGCCACGAGTCCAGGTATCACGCCGACTCACCCACTTCGATATAGCGCTTTTAACTTTATAACCCAAGAAAAGAACTTCCACTGGAATTCAAACTATAGAATCTCTATCTTTTCTCAGGCGAGAATCCCGTCGTTCACAGAACTGCGAGGCGAAAGTCCACGGCTTCACCCGTGGGAGGAGGTCAAGAAGTCGAGACAATAATTTTGGCAGTGTCCGTAGCCCCGTCTTCACTCTGGACCTGCAGCGTCACGGTGAATTCTCCACAGACGCGCGGCGTCATTGTAATTTGTTGTCCGGTCTTCTCGATCTTTCCGTCACTGTCAAGATCCCACTGATATTTCGCGATCTTACCGTCGGGATCTTTCGATTTGGATGCGTCAAACGTTATTTCCGTGTCCCTACTTACGCGATTACCAGCGTGTGTTGCTTTAATTTGAGCCACAGGTGGTTTGTTCCGCTTATCTGGCTTCTTGTCTCCCTGTGGTGTTGTCGTAGTTGTTGTCTCCCCGCTAGTTGTCGATGGTGCCCCTTGAGACGTCCTAGTCTGCGTCGTTTCCTGGATTGTGGTGGTCGACGATGTTGTCGTTTTCTCGGATGTCGTGGTTGCCGTCTTCGCGGATGTCGTCGTAGTCGTCGACTCACTAGTTGTGTCGGTGGTTGTCGTTTTTGTTGTAGACGTGGTTGGCGCAGTGGTTGTTTTCTTGGTTGTCGTTGTTGGGTTGTTGTCCGGTGTAGTGTTCGTTGTTTTCTTCGATGTTGTTGGGGTCGTCGTCCGGTTTTCGGTTGTCGTTGTCGACTCCGCTGTCGTTGTTGTAGCCGTTTTCTCAGGAGTCGTAGTTGACGTCTTTGTCGTCGTTGTCGTGGTGGTTGTCGTGGTGGTGGGTGTGGTGTTTGAGGTGGTTGTCGTGGTGGTGGGTGTGGTGTTTGAGGTGGTTGTCGTGGTGGTGGGTGTGGTGTTTGAGGTGGTTGTCGTGGTGGTGGGTGTGGTGTTTGAGGTGGTTGTCGTGGTGGTGGGTGTGGTGTTTGAGGTGGTTGTCGTGGTGGTGGGTGTGGTGTTTGAGGTGGTTGTCGTGGTGGGAGTCGTTGTTGGTGTTGTGGTCTTGTTTTGTGATGTGAAGAGCTTGTCTTGGACGAGTTGTCGAACGAGTTGCTGATGCCACTTGACTCGTTTCCTTTCTGCTGTATTATGGGATGTGACTTCTGCCAGATATGCGTTTGCACCGGTATCTCGTGCTGTCTTATGTGCGAGCATCCCAGTTGGTTCATCTCCTGGGCTGGAGAAGGGGACGGCTGTGAATTCGTATGCTTCTCGCGAAACGTAGTTTTTGTTCAGGTGCTTGACTGTGGCTTTGGCTTTCTGTTCAGTTGCCTCGTCCCAGGAACGGAAGATGGCTTGTCCGACACCGCCAATCATGTTTCCGTCCCAGATGCCCCGTGATGCATGCAGGTCGATAAAGACGTCTGGCTGGAATTTAGCTACGACACCCCAAATAGCGCGTGCGAGTTTTGTTGTTGGCTTCTTGCCAGTTGGGAATTGACGATTAAGATCATATCCGCCACTTCCAGTTCGTCGCCTGGCCTTGACAGCGTATGCATTTGCCCGTGGAATTACTATGAGTGTCCCACGGTCGATGTTCCACTTCGCGATCTTTGCTGCTGCGAGAAAGCCAGCTTGTTCATTTCCGTGCATTCCACCGACGACCATCACTGTCGGCCCAGCCTCGGCTGCAGTCGTAACGTATACTGGGGTTTCTCGTTTTGTGTTGGCCATCAGAGTCGATGAGTCCCGTGTCAGACTTTCACCTTTCTTGGCACTATTTGTTTGTAGTGCGCTCATTCCAAGTAGTCCGATACTGCCTGTTGCCGTCAGAAACGTCCGCCGTGAGGGAGTCATAGCTTTCACTCCTACAATCAAACCACTTCTATTTTAGGTTTTTGTTACTAAATAAATATAACGACAGAGCCAAACCTTCAACAAATTATTAGATCATGTCTAAGTTTTATCTAAAAGATAGGGCTTAGTCGATATTATCTCAGTGTAATCATCAGACGATTCCACCATACCTACAACCGCTTATCGGTACTAAAATAGGGCTTGGCAGCAAAAGAAGCAAATACTCTATGGAACGACGAACGTTCATAACTGGCCTAGGTATAAGTACAGTAACGCTTCTGGCGGGCTGTTCAAGCAATGAGGGCACAGACTCAACATCTACTAGTCCTACGAGTACGACCACCACACCTACATCGACGAGCCAATCAGTATCTGAAACAGCCGACGAGACAACCTCAATGACCGACGAAGAGGAGTCAACAACGACTACCGAAGAATCCTCAACAGATACCTCAGCTTCGACAACGAGCTCTACTCAGGAGATACGGACAACTTCTATCGGAGAACCAGTTGAAATAAAGAATGGCCTTCGACTGACCGTTGCAAATCCCCAACTTGTGGACTCTTACACCCTCAACGGCGAGGAGATAACTCCGAAGAAGGGGCATGTCCTGGGCCTCCTTACATTCAAATTGCAAAACACGAATGAGAATGCTCAGACGTTACCTAGTATGGAGGCGCCTTCCGTTCGGACGGACGAAGGAGAATATGGGTTAATCACTGGTGTTGAGGAAAAGTGGGAGACGTTTACATCTGCAGATATCGATCCCGTAAGCTCAAAATCCATGAAGGGTGTTTTTGAGGTTCCAAAATCAGCCCGTTACGCTGGTGGACTTGCGGTACAGCTTTCATATACTATCTCCGGAGAGAAACGAACTATTCGCTGGAAACGATAACTGTCTGCTCTTCGATTCTGCTTGTCAGTTATTGTCGGATGAACACTGAAGCCTTTCTTTATACAGAATAAAACTCACCCCCTACCCTACTTTTCACGAGAGTTCGGCCATACTCTCACCCCGCGTTTCCGATGGAACCGATAATTGGTGTATGAAATTTCCCAAATGGTCGGTTCCGAACGCGGTTTACGTTGGATGGGATGAATTAATTATTAGTAGATGTAGCATAAATATCTCATTGACTCAAATTTAATAACGGAAGTTGGTGACTTGTCATTCACCACTTTACCAGAAACATACCAATGACATTTGCTCCCGACGAGGGGACAAAGGGACCGACACTCTTTCCAACCCCTACTTCGGGTGGAGTAGTACCGACCATTTTCTCATTCCATCGGAAATGTGGGGTGAGTGTATCCGGGTCCATCGGAAATCCGGTGCGCTTCCAGGGGAAACGCGGAGTTGGATAACGGCTATAGAATCTCCAACTCTCACGTTTTCCCATTTTCCATCGGAAATAGGGTGTGATTCCATCGGAAATGCGGTGGCAAGCGTTAAGTGCGTGGTCGCTGAGCGTTGCAACAGATGCCAGCGAAAACTAACTACTTCGGCGCAGACGAGTCAATCTTCGCTGAAAAGAGTTTACTTAGGGTTTCCCACCTACCTAACGAAGACAGGATAATCGGCCGGGATGACGAACTCCACGAAATCGGGAATTGTATGCAAGATGGTCTCCAGGGAGAAGCTCCCACCCACGCTATGATCTATGGCAAGACTGGGACTGGGAAATCCCTCTGTTCAAAGTTCATTTGTGAAGATTTGGTCGACCGTGCAGAATCTAACAACGTCAATGCAGGATACGTATATATCGACTGCACACAACAATCCACCGAGACGAAGGTCTGCCGTGAAATGGCCCACACTCTTAACGATGAGGAAACTACTGATATATCTGTCCCCTATTCCGGGATATCTACGGCCGATTATTATCGAAGACTGTGGGACATCCTCGACCAACTCTACAACATCGTGGTCGTCATATTAGACGAGATAGACCGTCTGGATGGAGATGATATCCTCTATCAACTGAGTCGGGCACGAGAGTCCGGCAAAATGAACGATGCTCATATTGGCATTATCGGAATCAGCAATAAAATGAGATATGAAGAAAAACTCAATCAGCGAGTCAAATCCTCATTCTCGAAGCGGGATATCGTCTTCTCTCCCTACGACGCAGATCAGATTCGGGAAATACTTGAAAACAGATCAGACGCCTTTTACGATGATGTTCTCAATGAGGGTGTCATTCCGAAGGTAGCCGCTATTTCCGCACAAGAACATGGTGACGCCCGAAAAGCCATCGACATTCTCCGATACGCAGGAGAAGTCGTCGACAATTCAGACGGGGAGACAGTGACGGAGGAGCACGTCGACATGGCCCAAGAGCGGGAACAAGAGGGCCGCATACGAGAACTCATAGAAAGTTCCCCGAATCACTCCAAATTTGCTCTCCATTCGATAGCACGGCTAAGCCTTCGGTCGGAGAAAAAGAGGCCGGAGGTTGAAGGTTCGGATGTTTATGAAATGTATGAGTCGATTTGCGAGGAAAGGGGGAGTGATCCTCTCACACAACGACGGCTAAGGGACATCCTCGACGAAATGAAATTTCTAGGAATCATTAATCGAGAGAGGAAAAGTAAGGGAAGGGAGGGAGCATATACCACCAACCGCCTCCTCGAAGACCCCGAGATGGTACTCCGAGCCTGTTCCGAAATGTAGCGTGTATTCCCACATCTCGCGTGGCCCTGCTTCAGACAGCGTATGCGTCTAGTTCCACACCGCTTCATGAGACCGATCGACGCCGAGGACGTCGAAGACTGCGACGACTTCTCGAAGTGAAAGGCCTATCGAATGAAGGCGCACCCCGAACACTTTATTGGTGTTCGGGGTGCGCTCATTCTCCCAGTCTCATTATAATTCCCACGTCTAATGTCTCACTGAGGAGATCTGCGAGTTCCATGATCAGTTCTCGCTTTGGTCTTCTCGTTTCTCAAACTCACTGAACTAGACAGTTACAAATAAACCAAATAACATATTTTAATATAGGTAAGAATACTATTATGTAATCCACCATACACAAGATTTAAACTTAAGGCAAGTATTTTGCTAAAATACGGTCCCTAACCAAGCTACTGCCGTAACATAACAACAATGAACATGAAGAAGTTTCTGAGCATACTCCTCGCCGGTATGCTCTGTGTTTCAGCATTCGGTGTCGTACAGGCTGGAGACACGGCGAACGTCTCCGAGAAGAAAGAAAAACCAACGCCTCCTGATAAATTCATCATCGAGGCAAAGGAAGTAACGATGGAGAACTGGTCGTTCGTGATCGGCCCAGACGAAAAGGTCGACCGGACAGTTACCATTGAAGAGACTACAATCAAAAATAAGGAATACAATATTCCGCTCAAGAAACTGGCGCAGAAGCCCTCCATGATGGAGACTGCAATGATGCCTGCGAAAAAACAGGCTCAGAAACAGGCCAAAAAGGAGGTCAAGCACAACAAGGGCGAAACCGTCCGTATCCGCATTAAGAGCATCAAAATCCGGAACGTTGCTATTGTCGTTGACTTGCCGGACAAAATGTCGAAGATGAAGCAGCTGGCAAAGAAAATGCAGCAGAGCCAGAAAAAGCAGATGGCGTCCGCCAAGGGTGACTCCTCAGCGGCAGACAAGAAGGGTCCCAAGGCCGGTTATCGGCTCACCATCGAAGAAATGCACATCGATAAGTGGTCCTTCGTCGTGGGCACTGACCGCACTCCCGAGAAGACGCTGACGTTCGGTGACTTCACGATGAAAGACCGCGTCATCCGTCCCGCCCAGCTTGCTGCCGGGAACCAGCAGTCCAAAATGCTGGAAGGTATGGCAAGCAACTCCGACCTGCCCAACAACAATGTCGGAACCTACTGTGTCATAATTCAAAACGTTCACATCGAAGACGTCACCTTGCTCTTCGGCAACGCGAAGAAGCCCGACACTCCCGGTGAATCCGAACCGCCGAAGAACGGAAAGACGACCGATTGTAACTGCGAAAACGGCGGTGACAACGGTAACTCTGGTGACAACGGTAATTCGGACACGACGACTACTGCAGACGACGGTAATAACAACGGTGACTCAAAGACGACAACTGACGAAAACAATGAAGGCGACAACGGAAGCGACGAGTCCACCACTACGGAAACTACGACGAATGACGGTGGACAGCCTGGATTCGGCGTTGCCGTGAGCCTCATCGCGATCCTCTCGGCCGCGTTCCTCGCGTATCGCCGAGAATAATAAGGGTACATAGACCCCTTCTTTCGCCTCTGAGTGTGGGACCGCTCAGATTACAAAATTCCTCTTTTTAGCTGAATTGCAGGCGCTAGGCCCCTTCCTCCACGGAGTGAGTGGAGCGAACGGAGTAGGGAGGGGATACAGCGCCGTCTTTGGTCACGTTCACTGCACGCCATAGCCTTACTACCTCTGCGTTCGAACGGTGTAGTAAGACACTCACTCCAATGCGTCCGGTGTTCAAACGCGACAATAAGCGTGCATCGGTCGTGGCAGTCGAGTGTCCATCCGGTAGGAGTGGGACACTCCGAACCGCCTGTAAAGGAAAGTCGCCTGCGGAGTCTGGAACCGCTGTGGAAACGGTTTCTGCACGTTCTGACGTAGAAACAGGAAGCCCCCACCTCAACAAGTGAGGGCTGGGTAAGCCCGAACGCGGTAGGTGGGAGTAGCTCACCGAGGTGCAGTCAGCAGAGAGAAGATCCTCCAAAACTCATACGTTTTGAAATGTACTTCGTTCGGGAAATCGATTCTTCCCTGCAGGTTGTTCTCCAGCTTGCAGTCAACCTGTGCGATTATCTGTGCAGGGAACACGGCAGGAGGACCGTGGCCGGTCTCTACGACCACGAATCTCTCACTAGTCGGATGACCACACCCAGATAACAGCAGTACATCCGACAGCTAGACAAGCACTCTCCAAGGATAAAATCTTAGTGGTGAAAGAATTTTTATTATTTATAAACAACGGAATATGATGGCCTAAATCAAAGAAGTAAGCCGATCCGCAAACCGACACTAGATCACGAGACCATCTTCAAACAGCGAGGGAATCCCGGCCTTTAGGCCGGGCGGGAATCGCGTAAGCTCTACTACACGGTCCACCGCTCAATCTGAATTGCCGGAATCCAACTCCTTCTGAGCTTGGAGTAGCATCCCCTTCCACGTTAGTCCGTGGCGCTTCTTTGTCTCTTTCAGAGACTCGTACTGTTCCTCGTCTACCTCGAAGTTGATGTGTGGCATGAGTCATTCTTCCGCTCCGATATACGTAAGTTTGTCTACGTTCTATCTACGGGTGTGTCCGAGACGGTGACGAAAACGTTGCAGGCCACGCTCGCCACGCCCACCACGGGCAAAGAGCAACGCCTTCAGCGACTCTTGGACACCTACCGCGAAGCACTCCACAACGCCTTTGACGCCGGAGCAGACACGATGTCAGCCGTCAACGACATTGTGACGCCTTACGACCTGCCGTATCAAGCCAAAGACGCGCTCAAATCCTACGTCCCGAAACTCCGCGACACGTATAACGCTAAGGAGTTAGACGACGAGCATCCGCTACGATTCGTCAACCGGGCCGCGAAATTCGACTACTCCGACGAGCGCGAACACGGGTTTGTGTGGCAGGTCCCGCAACCCGGTCGCGGGACGAACTTCTGGATTCCGCTTCGGATTAACCCCGAGCAAGAATCTCTGTGGTTCGGCCTGCTTGACGGGGACGCGACGGCGGGCGAACTGCGGCTACAGCGACACCGCACGTCGTGGGAGTTGCACGTCACCGTCGAATACCCGGTCGAACAACCGACAGAACCGGACACCCCGACGTACATCGGTTTCGACGTAGGCGAGAGCGCGTTGATAACGGGCTGTGCCCTCAAACGCGACGTGCCACGGAAACCGATGCTCGTCAGTGGCAGCCAAGCACGACACCTCCGCAAAGAGATGTTCACCACGCTCCGACGGCTCCAGGCACGAGACGCTGCCGAGTGGCGCGTGAACGAACAATTCGACCACTACCAAAACGCTCTGTCGGATATTGTCGAGAAAGCGTCTCGGCAGGCTGTCGAGTACGCCAGTTCCTTCGAGAATCCGCTTATCGTGCTCGAAGACCTCTCGTATATCCGTGAGCAGTTGGACTACCGCAAGTTCATGAACCGCCGCCTTCACGCATGGGCGTTCGCTCGGCTACAGGGTCGAATCGAAGATAAAGCGACCGAGGCAGGGATTCGCGTCGAGTACGTCAACGCGGCGTACACCAGCCAGACGTGCCACGCCTGCGGTCGGCTCGGTCAGCGGGCCGAACAAGCGGAGTTCGTGTGTCCGCACGACGACTGCCACGTATCAGAGTTCCAAGCAGATATTAACGCGGCGGCGAACATCGCTCGTCGCGCTAACCCGTGGGGAGAGAGCGTCCGTTGGGAACCCGGATGCAATGACTCGCCTCGGGATGGGAGCGCCTGTGACAGCGCCACAGTCCACCGTGAGACGAGTCCGAGAATCGGACAGATGACGCTCTCGGCCTTCTCGGACTGAAACCTGCCAGACTGGCTTCCTACTGTGTGGGAAGTCCCGCCGTTCACGGCGGGGAGGATGTCACTGAGCGGTACTTCACAGACAGTGCGCTCAAAGATATTTTTGCAAAATACGATGCGCCGGAATTCGTTCCCGACCGACTATACTCCGAGCACATTGAGAGCTACGGGCCGTTGACGTGGAATCTAATGACTTTCGCTGTGTGGCGTGATCGTGTCCTCAACGAACCTAGCCTTTCGACTGTCTCTGGGTCTCGACAGTTGGCTTGACTCATGAGTCTCAGGTCATATTATTAGTATTCACGCGGTTCTGGTGAATTCGGTATACGAAACCAACACCGGTGATACTTATTCTGAAAACCTGTGTCGATGGGGAGATTCGGTGGTGTTGTCGTGACTACTCAACCTGGTAGAGGTACTGGTACCCTGGCGCGTCATCGGCGATCCAAAGCAGAATAGCGATGATGAGAAGCAGCAACTGTACTGTGAAAAATGGAGACGTTTCTATTTGCGTAAAATGTGCAGTAAAACTTTGCTGGGTCTCATAGTCGGGTGTCGGTAGTATCGGCCATAATAGGAAGCTAAGCCTTGAAAACTCACCATTCAGCAACGGATTCAGGATATCGCCAAACAGGTGACTGAGATATCCGACAGTGAACGCCATCACGGGAACAGTGGTAGTACTGCGTACGTACACGGACAGATACCAGAGGCCGCCGAGGATCAGCGCGCACGTCAGGAGTGAGTGAAAGAGGCTTCGTCCTGACGGAAGGATACCGAACGTCCACGCAAGTGGTTTGCCCAAAAGATCTGGGAACTGTGTCCCGATAAGGAGAGCGACCGTTTCAATCGGTGATGGCGGGAAAGACCGTCTGTATCGGCAGAGTACCGAGTACAGAATATACCCAACGGCGAAATGTCCCCAGGGCCACATAGCACTGGGTTTCACACCCGGACTGTTAGCCTCTGTGGTGCAGAGCGCTAAGCCTCCCTCCTCAACGAGCGCCGGTGGCGCGAGTAGGGGGAGATATAGCGTCCGTCATCTGGTCAAGTTAACACCGATACCTTAGTAAGACCAACCATCTATTAAGAAATTAAATGGCGACACAGCGTCGACAGCGGTTTATCCATGGCCAAGTTGCGTGGATGCTAGGATCTATCCTTGTCCTTGCACTCCTTGACGCGATAACGCTTGAACTGTTTTTTGTTCTCTCATTTATTGGGTTTCTTGTGCTGATCGAACTCACTGCACCGATCGCTGTCACGCCGACATGGCGACGTCGGCTTAAATGGCTCATCGGGCTCGGGTTGATCGTCTTCGGTTACATCGTTGTTCGCCGTATACTCGCGATTCTACCGTCGGGGGTACTCTAAGATGGTGTGGCAAAAACTTGAGTCAACTCCAGCACGCATCCTTGCAGGATTCATAGTCGTCATAGTAGTGGCAGTCATTGTCGCAGCGAGCACTTCTGCGGCCTCCTTTGGCGTCTATAACGGGGCGTGGGATGGAACATCGAAACTCCAAACGCAGGTTGAGAAGACTGGTGCCTCAACGACGATTGTTCGTAAAACGACGACCTACACTGAAACACGCCCGAACAATACGGTCTCAATAGTACTTTCACCGGATCAGTCCTATGACGATGCGTCGCAGCGACACCTCCAGCAGTTTGTGCAAGAAGGTGGAACACTCGTTGTTGCAGGGGATTTTGGCAACCATACGAATCCGCTGCTCCGTTCAGTTGGAGCGACAGCCCGAATCGATGGTCACGTACTCCGTGACGAGCGATACAATTACAAATCGCCTGCGATGCCACGCGCACGAAACGTTTCGGATCATCCGCTTGCTGCGGATGTCTCGGCTCTCACGCTTAACCATGGAACAGCAGTTCGGCCGAATAGTGCGACTGCAATCGTCAATAGCTCGGGGTTTGCGTATCTCGACACGAACGGCAATGGCAATCTGGATTCACGCGAAACCGTTCGGACGTGGCCTGTTGCAACTGTCGAGTCGGTTGGTGATGGTCGTGTTATCGTTGTGAGTGATCCCAGTATCCTCATTAACTCGATGATTGACCAACCCGGGAACCGTCAGTTTGTCCAGAATCTGGTGTCTCCGCACGACCGAGTGCTACTCGATTATTCTCATTCTGCGTCGCTGCCGCCACTGGCGGTTGCAACATTGGTGCTTCGGGAGTCTGCATTCCTGCAGCTGTTTGTTGGTCTCCTTGGAATTGGTGTCCTCTTCGTCTGGATGCAACGGCCTCTACTCCCTATGCTAGTAAGCCGTCTTCGACGAGGGGATGGGGCCCTGCAGTCGGTATCAACGACTGAGTTGGACGCTGAAGAGCTTACAGCGTATCTTGCGCAGCAGTATCCGGAGTGGGAGAGAGACCGACTTGAACGCGTGGTAGCTGCTGTTCGTGACAGACAACGGTAGTTCTTGATACGGAGATCGATACCCATAATTTATCCCTCTCGTCCGAGAGACTACTCCTGATGACTACGCCTGAAGAAATTCACTCTCAGCTTCGCAATGAAGTAAATGACGTTTTGATCGGTAACGAGGATATCATCGAAGGTCTCACGATTGCACTTCTCACACGCGGGCACGTCCTCTTAGAAGGGGTGCCTGGAGTTGCTAAGACGACGATTGCGAATCTTTTCGCCCGTGGAACAGGGCTGGACTATAACCGTATCCAAATGACGCCGGACTTACTCCCTGCAGACATCACCGGCACACACGTGTATCGGGAACCCAGTGGCGAGTTCCAACTACAGCGCGGACCTGTCTTTTCGAATTTACTGGTGTCTGACGAGATCAATCGTGCAACACCCAAAACCCAGAGTGCATTGCTAGAAGCAATGCAAGAGGAGACAGTTACAATCGAAGGTGAGACCTTGTCACTTCCAACCCCATTCATGGTGGTTGCAACGCAGAACCCAATCGAGATGGAGGGAACCTACGAACTTCCGGAAGCACAACGTGACCGCTTCCAGTTGAAGCTCATCGTCGAGCTCCCCGGTGAAGCTGACGAACGGGAGCTCCTCGACCGCTTTGACGGCAATCCCACGCTTGGTCCTGAAGAAGTCTCGCAAGTGGTTTCTCCGAATTCGATTTTAGATGCTCGCCAGACTGTCGCTGATGTCTACGTCGCTCCGTCAGTAAAGGACTACATTCGTGAAGTAGTCGCTGCGACTCGTAACAACTCTGATCTTGAGTATGGTGGCTCACCACGAGCTACAATTGCGTACATGCAGTCCACAAAAGCTCGTGCAGCCATCAATGGTCGCGACTACGTCATTCCGGACGATGTGAAGCGGTTAGCGGTTCCAGTGCTCAACCATCGCTTGACGTTGAGCACTGACGCTGAACTTAGTGATCAGACGACAGAAACTGTTCTGAGAGAGATTTTAGACACAATTACACCGCCAAGCAGTGATTCATTCACTGAACAGAAAGAAACAGCGACAGTTAAAAACCCCAGTTCTAATTAGAATTCCTACATAAATAATTAATGATAGTTGTAGTTACTTTATGGCTTCGCTTTTAGAGGGTGATTAACCACATGATTATAATCATCCAAATAAACAACGAAAAGAACACTGCTGCTCCAATTCCTTTCCAGGTGTTCGTAGCTTCAATGGCATTTTGAGACTCACTCGCCATCATTTATCTCCATTTGATAGCATAATAAAGAGAATCGCGTATAATATACTTATCGGTGAACTCCTATTGAATACCTAACAACATATGGAGCAGCTACAGCGGATGTAGGGCGAACGTCCACGGCTTTCGCCGTGAGATAGAGTTCGTAAGAATGATTGGTATCTCGCTGTACATCGTGACATTAAGTCCGAGACAGCCCACCAAAGCCGCTGTCTCGGTCGGGAGCTATACTGGCTCGGCCCAGAATTCCGGCATCCGACCAGGAAGCTTCCACGTTGAGATGTCCGTCTGTGGCGGGCGCTGGTCTATGGCCAGTAGAACCTTACGGCTTCAGTTGCGGGAGAAGTTAGATTGTACCGTCTTTAGGAATGGGGTGGAAGGAAGCCGCTGTACACTGCCGACTACCAGGTTCGGGAAGGATGCTCACTACTGGCGGTAGTTTTGGCGCGCGTACACCGGTAACTACTGCTTGTGACTCATACAAATTAACTGTATCGCTACGTATTGGCTTTATCCTCAAATGTGATCTCGAGTAGCTGCCTTTATATTTTCGGAGCGCTCTCCAAAAGAAGCGCTGATTAGGAATTGACCAAAGAGTGTGCGTCGTGCGGAACGGAGACGGACAAACCGCTGTGGGTACGTGAGCATTCGTGCCCGTCATGTGGGTTCGAGGCGGACAGAGACGCGAATGCGTCGTGGAACATCCTTTTTCGCGGTCTCGAAGACGTAGGAGTGGGACACTCCGAATCACCGCCTGTGCAGACTGCGCTCCCTGCGGATACCCCCGTATCTGCAAAGCGCGTCGTGGAAACAGGAAGCCCCACCCTCACGGAGCGAACCGCGTCAGCGGTGAGCGAGTAGGGTGGGGTAGTTCACTGCTGGGTGAGCAGTATCTGTGCGGCTGATAGAACCCCAAAGAGTGTCACAATTACTGCAGCCCATAGTTGTAGCCCGACAGCAGTAAATAATGAGATATTAGCCCAGAGTCCGAGAAAGATAGTAAAGCCGACTACTGTAAGGTATTGATATGCTTTGAGCCAAGGCACCGGTTCTGCGTTTGAGGCGTCACTGTTGTCGGCTGTTCCTCCTGTATCGTTCACGGCAACGTCTAGATAAGGTTTCAGCTGTTCAGCCAGGGGAGTGAGCGTGACGTTGCCGCGGCTTTGATCGTACTTGATTATTCCCTCTTTGTCCAGTTTTGGTAAATGAGACTGATAGAGCGAAATGTAGACGCGCTGGCGTTCATTCGATGAAAGTTCAGTGACCGTCGTATTGTTCTCCCATGCCGCTACCTGTTCTGTGACGTCGCGCATCTCGGCTGACCCGTTATGGTTCTGCAAGTAGCGAAGTGCGTCCCGACGTCGTTTGACTTGGAGAAGGTGGAAGATTTTGTCGTCGGAGAGCTCTTTCGGGGTTTCCTTGGTTGTACTTGCTTCTTCGTTAGTACTATCTGACGATTTGGTGGTGTTGGGCGTAGCGCTCATCGCTTGTGGTGGTGTGTTTGGGCGGTAGGCTAGTCTTGCTGCGATCCTGTTGATTCTGCTCTTACTCTTATACGGGGATTAGTTCTCGACACCGTAATTTTATCTATAGGTGCTTTAAAACTATTGGTCTATACTAACGTAGAACTATAAACGATACTGATCACTCGCTGCGAAAACGGGGACCAAAAGCCCATCTACCGCTGAATATCGATGCCCGACTGGCGGATGAGATTTGCAACCATAGCCGTCATCCACTTTGTTTCCGTCTTTAGATCCGTTCCGTATCGAGTTGTCTCAACAAGATAACCAGGGATTTTGAGATCGCCAGCTACCTTATGCGTGAGCAGTGGCCTGTCAGCATCAAGTGTGTTCCCGATCTTGAAGTCATAGACTGGCCGCATTGAATCAAGATACTGCTTGTTCATGAACTGCACTGTCTGGCTGGCATTCTTTCGTGCCTGGCCTATGTACGTGGGATAAATCGCTTGTCCCACGCCATCTGGCCCTTCTTTGACACCAAGTATTCCGTGCGAACTGTGAAGACTGAAGAAAACGTCTGGATTCGCTTGCTTGACCTGGCTCCAAACTGCGCGCGCTAGCTTTGTCGTCGGCTTTCGTCCAGGCGGGAAATGGTCGTTTAGATCCCCGTTCCTGCCAACATAGGTTCCTCTCTGAATAGCAACAGGATTTACCTGCGGAAGCACAACGAGTTTGCCAGAGTCAATCGACCACTGGCGGATTTTATTTGCTGTATTCCAGCCAACCGGTTCGTTCCCCTGCAGGCCCCCGACAACAACTACTGTCGGACCGGGGATTTTGGACTCGATTGTGTAGCTGGGGAACTCCATTTCGGTCCCTTTGAGAACCCTGTCTTTCGAGCGTTTCTGCCTCGCTTGACAGAACTCGTTTTTCTCTCCAAGAGTGGTTCCAGCTTGGCTCATTCCGAGCGTCGCTAACCCAGCGACGCTCCCTGCTTTTGTGAGAAATCTCCGACGTGAGTTACTACTTCTGTCTTGATGCTCTTCCGTCGTACTCTGCTTTCTATCTTTCATATATGGTTAATTCCTGGAATGGATACGTGATCTACTTCGTACCGCCTGCGTTATCGCATTCCAGTTATCCAGTGTAGTGGGATATATATTAAATTTTCTATTCAGGAAGTAAATATAGGAATAACTGAAGGAATAATTAATGGAAACAGAGTTAGTTTAAGTAGAGATTTTCAATCACTCATATCTACCGGACATCCCTTGACTGTCCCTCCACGCATACCGTCTGAAATCCAGTAAATCGAGAAAATAAGCACGACAAATGAGAGCACCGAAAACGAATGACCATCGAACGGAAGCAGCGCCAGCAGACTCGTTGCCCCGATCAACGAAAGCACGCCAGCAATAAGCGCGGATCCACACGCAGCACATCCTGCACCAAGCGTCCCAAGAACAGCCCCAAGTGCACTACCCGTTCCCCCACTCACACTCACCCGATGCTCCCGAAAGTGATACACTACCATCGCGATATTTGTACCGAACAAGCCAGCGCTTATGAGAAGAAATGCAGTTGTGAACGTCGAAAATGCAGTTCCAACCACCGGATACAGATTGAATAGTACTGTTAGGCGTTGATCGAGCGGCAAACTACCACCAATGATAACAGCCTGAACCAACGGGATGTTTTGAGAAAGAACGAATAATGACAAGCCCACCAGAGAGGAGATAGCTGCGAGAATTGCATACGAAGGGATCGAAAGCACAAGACGCACTGCGCGAACCGTTATCCGCCAGTCACTGAGCTGAACCGGAAGTCGCTCACGAATACGTGCAGCACTCATTCTCCCACCCCCTTCCTATCAGTCATCACAGAACGAATGCCACTGGCTATCATACAGTATGAGTCTTAGCGGAACAATATGAAATTTCCGAAATCAATACTATAAAATATCCGTTGTCTCAACACTCGAAATACGCACGCAGATAGTCCATCTCGTGTATTCACCGACAGCGCAAGACAACTAGCTCAAAACGTGATAGAGTTACGAGCGCATACCCCGTCGTTAGGCGGGGGTGGAGCGGACACGTTTCCTCGTCTCACACTGGAATCGTTTTGGTGTGGCCCACTGTCGCACAGGGTGCGACGGAATCGGTGAGATGTCCTCCCCGAACAACAAGGGGTGGCGGACAACACAGTGGTGTTCGCAGGGCGATGACATGGATTCCGACGGGGTCTCCTTGACCGGGCTACAGCCCTACTAGAGAATGAAACGAGAGTTCCCCCGGTGTGTCGCCGGTTCCCTCTGAGTGCAGGTGGAACCTCGACGGTGTCGACAGCCGAAATCCGGTGGCCAGATGCCACGTCGTTCATGGCGTGGAGGAGGTCAAAGTCGATAGCGTGGTTTCCGTGTCCGCTCACAACCGAGACTGGAGAAACGTGTCCGTCTCAGAAATCACGTGACAGTACAGGATTTCAACGATGCTAGCAACGTTATTTCTCTGAACGGCTAAGGGGGTCACCGATTTGAATACCACGTATACTCCCTGTTTTCTTCGGGATTGTATCCGCTCTCTAACTCTTCTATTTGCTGTTGGAGGTCGTCGATCTCTTCACCCAGGGAGCGGATAGTAGTGCCGAGAAGACCGATCACGTGTCGTGTCTCTGGATCAATTCCACTCTCTGCTTGTAGCTCATTCAGCTCGTGCAAGATTTCTTCCCGATCCTCAGACATAGTGTAGTAGAATCGAGAAGGATGTCAACTAATTCTTTCGGTAAAATTCTGTCGTCTACCCCCCAAATATTACCGGCCCTGTTCAAGACTTTCCCAGGAACAGTGGATACGGTAGTCAAATCGATCATCATCGCCATTTGTCGGTTGTCGTTCAACCGTGATCGGTTGGTCAAGCCGATGCGCTAGGCCAACTGCGAGAAACGACTGAATCGGATGATCAAAGCGGTCGACAGTTCCGTATGAGCTCCCCGTAATAGCAAATGTAATCCCCAATTCGTCGCTATCGAGCTCAAACGTCACGTCCTCCACCAGCTCGAAACTTTCGACGAGCGCATCCGTGAGCTGTGACGCTAGCTCACTCGGCGACTCTGCAATCGTATCGACCTGGGATTCAAACTCCTCGTAGAGAGCTGCGCCAGTCGGCTGGAGCACTAATCCACGTCCAGCATCATCCTCTGGAATAACGAAGCCCGCATCAAGCGAGGAACCGTCTGGGAGCGCATACTCAGCGTACTGGGGAACGAAGAGTCGTACCGGAGCGAACTCGTCATTGGTGGCAACCCCACTCGGGAGGTAGACATTCATATTCTGTAGTCCCAGTTCGGTCCGTAACGTTTCTCCCCATGCTGCCGTTGCTGCATACACGCGCTCGCTAACAGCCGCAGTGACGAATCGTTCTGGTGTCAGATAGTACGTCAAAACTGCCGCAAACAAGCCGGTTCCAGCAAGAGCAAACAGTACCGTTCGTGATGCTGAGAACAGTACTGCAGCAAGACCGGCCAACACGCCGCAGACGGCAAATCCAATCGCTGTCCGTCGATGCTTGGCTTGACGGGCACGTTGATACTCCGCTCGAAGACGTGCATTCTCCTCAGTCAAGAGGTCAAGCTGTGCCCTGAGATCCTCCAGTTCTTCTCCTGATCCTTCTGCTCGTTGATCACTAGTCGCCACCGATTCGTCCGTCGCCTGCGGTTCTGTCGATGTTGCGTTCTTACTCATAGGGTTCACCCACCTCTACAACGCCGCGTAGCACTCGATCGTAGCGATGGAGGCCGTAGATTCCAACTGCGATGCTACTGGCAAGGATGAGGGTCGGCAGCCAGATCGACCCCTGCCAGCGAACAAGTAGCCAGACACCGCCAGCGAACACGACCGCACAGCCGATTGTCAAGAGGACTCGAAAGCGCACCTGATCAAGCGCGAGCGTTGGACTCACAAGGACGGCAAGAAGCCCGCCTTCGCACAAGAGTACAACAGGAGGGGCGTTCGTTGGAGCGAGGAGTGCGGCAACGATAATCTGGCCAAACGCCACAGCGTACGTTGCTGGGAGAACATACCAGAGGACGGTGAACAAAATACCCGCTAGTAGGCCTGCTATTCCAGTCGCGGCCGTCGCTCCAGCAGTCACGATGAGTGCTCCGAGACCGCCGACCAGCGGCTGTGCTCGGTCAGTCATGAACTCGCTCCCTGGTTTACTCCCTGGGATGCCGTCTGGCTGTCGAGCACTGCGTTGAGCCGGTCCTGAGGACCAACTTCGAAGGCAGTGACGTCTCTTGTTTGCATGAGATCCCGCCGGAAGGATTCAAAGTCGAGGTAGCGAGTGTACGCTGTCGATAAATCCGTCAGCGTTCCTGGCTCGAAGAGGACCGTCGGTGTCAGGAAGACGAGCACCTGCGTATACTGCTGGCGTGCCAGTTTCACTGCCTCTCGGAGTTCGACACGATTTGAATCATCCGTCAGGAGAACAGCGATATTCGTCTCTGGGTCTCGTGGCGGTTGCGTTCGTATCGTGTGGTAGAGCGGCTCTTCGTTGATGCGATGGATGTACTGTGTGGTCGAGTCGAAGAACGGTCGGAGATGTGTTGCGAAGTGTGACGACTCATCCTGGAGCCGGAACGCTCGTTTCCGGGCTTGATCTGGGGTTGAAACTGTCTGTGACGCCGTGCTTTCTGGAGTATGCGTCATTGTGGCGTCCTCGTCGACAGGTTTGATCGCGTGGAGAGCACTCCGGAGTCGTTCATAGTATTCTTTTCTCGCCTCAGGCGGCATTTGGACCGTCAATCCACCATCAGTGATAGCCGTGAGCCCGCATGGTGAATCTGTCTGCTGGGCGTCGGCAATAAAGCCAAGTGCAACTTGGCGCGCGTAGTCAAGCTTCGTCTCACCATGGTCGCCCATCGCCATCGATGACCGGTGATCGATTAGTAGTGTCGTCATGAGATCTGTTTCAGCCTCGAATGTCCGGACGTGTGGTGAATCCATACGCGCAGTTGCTTTCCAATCAATCTGGCGTGCAGGGTCGCCAGGGACGTACTCCCGGATTTCTGCCGGGTCAAAGCCAGACCCGCGATCATTGGTTTGTTGCGGCCCGAACGGGGCTGCGACTTGTGACCCTCCGAGTCCGATATGAATATCACGTGGCTGCCGTGGCTTCACCGTCACCGTTGGTGTCGAACCCTTCGAGAATGTTGTTTCGAAAAATCCAGCTCGATCGCTTGCTGTCACCGTCGCCTGGGTGAATTCGTATTTACCAGCGACAGGCCATTGCAGTTGAAATGATTGCCGTGCTGTGTCATCGTTCACGGCTAGTTGTACTGTTCGCTGCTCCCCACTGTCAGCGGCAGCTAACGGCGGTGTCGTAGAGATAGAGAGTTCAACGGGGCTGGGTGAGGGAGAGGATACCTCAAGGGCGACATCGATATCAGCGCCAGCAACGACCGTCGTTGGTGACACAGATTGAACGATCGTGAGATCGTCAGATAGTTGGTGAACTGTTCGAGCGAACGCTGCCTGTTGAGCGAGGATGAATGCGCCGATCCCTGCAGCACCAACGAGGAGAATTGGTTGAGCTACCACCATCGCTCCAACAGCAAGGAACCCACCGAGGCCGATCGTTGCCCAGAATCGACGCGTTACCCGCATACATTGATCAACTTGAAGCCATCTAATTGAAGGTATTGGTTCCGATTCAGTTAATGGAAGTATAAGATGTACTATCTCGCGAAATACAGTGGCGGCACGGTCAAACTCTTGATACTGATCATAGCTTTCTGATCCGGTGACTGGATAGCCTATTATCGTTCTTTATACGCGGCGTTGAAACTCATCAAAGCCGGCTTCTAGTATTGGACGCTGTTGTTTTTGCATCTTTCTGTCCCGAGCGAAAAATACTTTCAAGAGCCACTGCAATCAAGAGTATGTCCAACATCATGCCCTCCCACAGCACACTTTTCTCCGTACTTTTAGCGCTACTTTTACTTGCTCCAGGGTCGGTTATGGCCGCACCCGATGCGCTATCTACTTCTTCTGCAAGTGAGCACGCCGACTGGGCATCGCCTCAGGCACAGGAAACGACCACCAACAATTCATCGCAGTCCCAGCATGAAAACCCAGACCAAGTCGATAAAAAGGGGGAGCTCAGCGACGTCCAACGATGGCTTGCTGGACGTCTTGGCTCTCAACTTGGATCAAGTACGGTCAAACTAAGCCAAGGTGAATATCAGCAAGCAAAATCGGTGCTGGGCGACGATTATAACAGCAAGCTCACGCGATACGTCGATGTTGCTGGCGAGACAGACACCAAGAAGGATGATAAGACAGCGAAGCAGTTCAAACAGGCTGAGGAGAACCAGCGCCAGTATGCGTCTTCAGTCCAGCAGTTTCGCCAGACATACAACAAGTATCAAACAGCGAAAGAGAATGGGAACGACGAGCGTGCCCGAGAGCTCGCCCGTCAACTCGGTCGACTACAGTCACAGATTAACCACACTGGAAACAACCTCACGAAAAACTATAAAAACATCTCCAACACGACGCAAGCCGACCTCCAGAAAGAAGTAGGAACCGTCCACAATATCACCCAGAACGTCACTCAGCAGCAAATAGAGATTCAAGAACAGGAGTTCACAGAAACTGAACTGACCACAGACGTCGACACAAACGAAATTGCGTATCGAGATCCACTTGAAGTGTCTGGCCAACTGACGAGCGATAACGGTACTGAACTTGCCGACCGCACGGTACTACTCAAACTCCACTCCGGCCGGGTAATCACAACGAAGACCGCCGAAGACGGGACCTTCTCATTTGTCGCGCGCCCTCGCACACTTCCCCTTGGATCGAATACCGTCACCGTCCAGTATGCCCCCAGAAATAGCTCCGTCTATCTCGGCTCCAATTCGACGATTAACGTCTCTGTCTACCAGACGGAGTCTACAATCGAACTACAAAACACGACGAAGACGGCTGCATACAATGAGACAGTTAACGTCTCCGGCAGGGTAACAGCAGTCGATCGCGGTGTGACGAACGTGCCGGTTGCCGTGTTCGTTGACGGCGTTCAAATCACGACCGTGAATACGACCGAGAACGGATCATTTGCTGCGTCGGCTGCTCTTCCTGCTAAGATCGACCCGGGTTCGAAAGACATTCGTGTGACCTTGCCGCTGAGTGAGCAGGCGCTTGCATCCACAAATGCAACTGCTCCACTCACCGTTCAACCCACAGCGACCACTCTCAACATCACGAATGTAAACCGGGCTGGGCAACAGCTCATGATTCGGGGAGCTCTCGCCACCGCGCCTGGGGAACCTGTTCCGAACAAAATAATCGCGTTACGGCTCAATGGACAGCAGCTTACGACGGTTATGACCGATGCTCACGGACAGTTCAGTGCGAACATAACCATTCCAGAAGCAACTATCAATTCGGATACATCGACAGCGAAACTTCTCGCTCTCTATTCCGGACGTGGCACGAACCTGAACAAGAGCCAAGCGCGTTCCCAGGTACAGCTTCCGGTTTCGAACAACGAGTCGGACGGCCTCTTCTCTCAGACTGCCTATCTCCTCGTTTCACTGCTTGGTCTTGGGCTACTAGGTATCGTCGCGCTCATGCGGACTGGCCTCCTAACCCGAGACTCTGATACAGACTCGACACCCTCCGAAACCACTGCTTCCCCATCACCGGGCAACACAGAACAAGACCCCAAGCCGGAACCGGAGCCTGATCAATTCGCTGAAACGCTTCTCGATCGGGCGAGTTCAGCATTAGCCGACGGAAACAGAGAGCAAGCGGTCGAGCTCGCATATGCTGCTGTCCGTGACTCGCTTACTGAAACGGTCGACGTTGATCCGAAAGCAACGCATTGGGAGTTCTATACTGCCTGCCAGGAGGCAGACATCGCCGACGAAAACCTTGAGCGGTTAGCCGACTTGACGGAAGCCTACGAACATGCTGCATTCGCAGCCACTGATACCTCATCCAGAGTGGCAGAGACAGCCATCGAGCACGCCACCTCCCTTGTTGAGACACGAAGTTAATCCGTAAACTACCCCACCCTACTCGCTCACGGCGTCGCCGTTCGCTTCGTTGAGGGTGGAGCTTTCGCCTGGACTCGCGTTCTGGCCGCCGTCGGCGGCAGGCTCGTACTCGCCATTCACGTTCAACGTCCCGCGATTCAAGCGCACGTTTACGAGTGCGCCTCCGCTCGACGACTTTTGCGCCGAGCGGAGATGCTTCAGACCGATGTTCTTCGCCGCGTTGTAGTCCGCATGGGGTGAGTAGTCGCGCTTCAGGCACTCGAATACGTCCTGCCCATCCGAGGTCGGACGGTTGTCCTCGTGGGTGAACCCGCACTTGGAACAGCGTTGGGAGGTGTACGCGGGCCTCACTTGTTCGACCGAAACGCCGACCACCTCGGCTTTGTACTCGACATACCCGAAAAGCCGTCGGAACGCCCATGCGTGGAACTTCTTGGCATGAGACATCCGCTCACGAATCCCCGTCAGGTTCTCGAACGCAATCACGTCACAGTCGTTCTCAACAGCTTCCACCACGAGTTCTTTCGAGACGGTGTGTAAGAAGGGTCGTAGCGGCCCGTCTCAGTACGTCCGACCGACTGGATGGTTTCGTGGGCGGCCCGCGTTCCACGCTGTTGGAGTGACCCACGTCGCTTCTCGAACTCACGATGCCAGTGGTTCAACTCTGACCCGTTCCAGAACGTACCTGTGGAAGTGACGGCGACGTTTTCGATGCCGAGGTCAACGCCGAGGACTGTGCTGTGCCCGGCGTTGCCGTCGTCGGCAATCTCAGACTCCACGTCCGCCTTTGTTCGGACGTGAAGGTAGAACTCACCGTCTCGGTAGTGGAGTTCCCCGCCTGTCACTTCATAATCGTCGTTGAACAGATACTCCGAGTGGGGCGTCTCTCGTCCCTCGTCGGGGAGGACATACTCGGCGGTGATGCGTCCTTCAACGGTTGAGAGCGTGGCGTGGTCGTCATTGAATGTCGCACACCGCTTGTCGTAGACGAGCGTCGGGGCTGTGAAATGCGGTTTCCCCGCAACGTCACCTTGCTTCCAGCGAGCGACGGCACTCTGTACGGCGTCGGCGGCCTTGTTGCGAGCGTTCTGGACGAGATTCGCTTGCAGCCGCGTCTCTGCCCGCACATCGCCGTAGGTTGCGCGTTGGAGTTCAGCTTTACTCGTGGTCTTGTACTCGCCTTGCCACGCGTGGTCTACGACGTAGTTAGCGGCCCACAGGAACTCAGAAATGGTTTCGTGGAGGAAGTCAGCGTCGCTGTCGGCCACGTCGAGTTTGACGCGGACGGTCCGACGTACCTCCATCCGTGTTTCAGATGGATGCTCTTGTCTTTATATCAGTAATAGTTCGGTGGAGGAGTCGGCCAGCCATCGAGCGTGGCTGGTATAGTACTGTGTCGGTTTCCTCTCCGGCCTACTCGCTCGCTTCGCTCACTCCTTAAGGCCGGAGGATCCACCTTGCATTACACTGAACTGCTATACTCCCTCGATTCCGCGCGTAAAATATTTCTCTTCCCCTGTGGGCGCCTCACCGTAAGCGGCGAGAAAGGGAATTATTATCCCAACGATGGACTGGGCGATACTGCGGACAAGAGCGGTGCGCTGAACATCGGCAAACGAGTGTTCGGCACATTCGAGAAACCGTTGTCCGACATCAGGCCGTACTGGCATGACCCAAAACGTAGGTCATCGTCCAACGCGAGACGAACCTGCGAACCTCCCGCTTCTATGGGTTCAACCTTCAGTGTGGAACCCCCACGGCTTTCGCCGTGGGAGGATGTCAGGCCGCCAAATCACCGACAGAGTGTCTCAGACCGTGCGCCACCGCAGTCCACGTGGTCAGTGCTTATTCTCACACTTCTTTTTCTTGTGGTTGTGCTTCTTCTTGCACTTCTTCTTGTCGTGGTTCTTGTTCTTATGATGGTGTTTCTTCTTACCGTCTTTCTTTTTCCCATCGCCACCCTTGTTGACCGCAGTTGCTTCGGCTAGCTGTATATTTTCGTTCACCTGGTAATTGAGCTGTTCTGCCGACGCGTCTCCGCAGTTCGTCGCGAATGCAACCGCACTGAACTGATCGTTAATATTCAGCTGCTCAACGACCTGCAGCTGCGTAATATCAACGGTAGCTGTCTGCTGGTTACCGTTATCGTAGGCGACTGCCCAGGAGTCGTCACCCTTCACGTCTGTACCGTCCATCACTTTGCATGCCTTGTGGTGGCCGTCTTCAACGTTCACGGCAGTCGCTTCGGCAATTTGGGCGTTGAAGTTCGCTTGATAGCTCGCCTGGGTGGCTGTTGCCTGGCTATCCTTCAGAGCGACAGCGACAGCTGCATTCTGCAGATTGATGTTCTCTTGGCCTACACTCTGAACCTGCGTGATGTCTGCTGACGCCACCTGATTTGACTGGGTTTTCCCGTCCTTCGAATGCGTCATGTCCGCATCCGAGACATCGCCCTTGATTTTAGCGCTTGCAGTGACTTCTTCGATCGACTTCGGATCGAAGTTCACCGCTGTGGCATCGGCAATCTGTTGGTTCGTATTGAACTGACAGCTAATCTGCCATGCTTTCGCGACACTGTCTTTGCCAACTGCAATCGCAACGGCGACGCCCTGCTCGTTGACGTTCAACTGCGTGACGTCCTGCGACTGCATGACCGACGACGTGGCGCTCTGGGAATCCCCGTCACCGGCGTTCGCCGCTAGGGCCTCGGCGGACTGGAGGTTCTCGTTCTCCTGGTAGCTGCGCTGGTACGCTCGGGAATAGCTACTGTCCTCGGCGATCGCGACAGCAGTACTTTGACGGTTGTAGTTAAACTGCTCAACCTCCTGCGTCTGGTCAATCGTCGCCTCGGCGGACTGCTCACTCTGGTATGCATCGTCGCTGACGACCCATCCAGAAAACTCTCGGGAGTCCGTCTTCTCGGCGAAGACGACGTATGCGTTCTTGACGCCCTTGAACTTCTGCTTCTTCGTCTCCTTACTCGCGTTGATCGACTGTGCACTTCCAGCCTGCGTGTTCTCGTTGTCTTGGTAGGTGCGCTGGATTGCTTCTGCCTTACCGCCGTTGATGGCGATCGAGACAGCATTCTGCTGCTGACTGACATTCAGCTGGGAGACGTTCTGGTACTGGATGACCTCCGACGACGACTGCTGTGACTTTGCTTTGATCTCTCCCTTATGGTTTTCAACCCACGATTCAAGGTCGGTTGACGATGCATCCACACCGAACAGGAGATAGACGCTGTCTCCGTCTGCGTCCATTACATCATTCGATTGCGCGCTCGCACGTCCGGCAAAGTTGGTAAGAACTCCGGCGCCCATTCCAGCTGCTGCGATTCCTTTGAGGTAGCCTCTCCGCTTAACCTTGCTGCTACGGTCGTTGGTTCCTTGCATGACGCAATATAGGAGAAGGGACATTGACATTTCGTTATGAGCCGTCTGCTCTCAATACTGCTGGAGTAGGCATTAGCTATAACACCGTGTCCAGCAAAAAATAGCGATCTGACTGTAATTCTATTCCATCAGAGAGCTTCCTCTGAATGGCAACCACTGTCAAAAATACACCGCTGATAACATCTTTCGGTGCTCACCAGCAAGAGGGATAAAAAGTAAGTAAATTCCCAGACTCCCCCTCAGACTCGGTAGCACAACCGGCGGACCGCATTGAGATTCCTTTTTCGGCTCCTGTCGGAGTTATCCCACTGGCTTTCGCCTCGAATTTTCCGTAACCACTGATTTCTGGCCAGTAACCACATTATAATGATTACGGATGCAGTTATTAGAGTATCTGTATGTCAACTAAAACTGTCCCTGAACGGCAGAAAAAGCCGCTAGCGAAGTCGCTGAAACTGATCAAGGCAACGAGCATTTGCCTCAGTACACTCCTGGTATTAGCGACACTCTTCGGCGGCGATGTGAACGACGACCCAATGATTTAACCCAACGCGTCTCGGTCCCAACTCCCCAAATCACTCAGACCAGCCACCCATCCCTCCCGGTGAACATGAGCGTGCCGATGGATTCCAGTCGACTTTCCTCTTGAATCTGAGCTAAAGTTCCGATGTGCTATTCTAGTTGGAGAGTCAGTGACTCTCGCTTATTCCGCTCTCAGGGGGGCAGTTCGCTACTTTTCTGTTTCTGTTTGCTCCCCAGTACCGGGATTTGTAGAAAAGAGTCTTATTGATTCCTTGGTAGATGCGAACCGAACAAACACTAGTACTGTAAGTAGAATCGTCACGAACAACCCGAAAAGAGCGATAAGGAAGACGAATTGAGACGAGAGCCCTCCGAACGTACTGATGGAGTACTCTGCCATGTACAGGTAAAGCAGTGCGGCTGTGTATGAGAGAAGGACGTAGCCGAGCGGCGCTACGACAGATGTCCGTAGTCGGACTTGGCCTCCGATCTTCCCTTCGGACGCTTGTTTGGCATTTCGAATACCAAGTGATAAAACTGCTACCAAGAGCGATTGCGCTGTCAATAGTGCAGATGCTGCTGCGATTGATGGCGGAGCCATACTTACTAAGGAACGTGGTTTGGTGGCCACGCCCTGTGAACGGACGCACTTTCCTGACTTTGACATCGGGTGAACGCCGGTGCCACGGCATTGCCCGACAATTCTATATCTAACTCTAATAAATTAAATATTGTGGCGGCGGCATAAGCTACAATATCTGTTCATCCCATTCATCCATGGGCGTCCAGATTAGCTATACGTGAGAAGGGCACTGCTTCATCTACAGATAAGCAAGGCGAGTGCCTCGGGGTCGTTTGAGAGAGCTTCGCTCTCTCGTGATGACGAGACGCCGTCGGCGTCTCGAACCACGTGACCCCGAGGCGGTTCACGGACTGTCGAACGTGTCCGCTGTTCGCTTTCTTGGAGCATCTCACTGCACCCTATTCTGTATGCCAAATTGCATGGACAAGTAGTATTATAAGTAATGAGGAAGATGCTGCAATAGACGACATGGATGGCAATGGCACTCAACCTGTCGAAGACAGACAGGTTACCTCTGGAATCCCCTTAGAGATTTTGTTCAACAAACGGCGCCGATATACTGTATACTGTCTTCAAAAATACCAAACTCCGATAGCGCTTGCCGATCTTGCCGATGAAGTAGCGCGATTAGAATACGATGCCCAGACTCTCACCCAAGTCCCAAAGGAAGACGTTGCGCAAATCTATTTTGATCTGTATCATTGTCACATTCCAAAAATGGAGACGGCAGATCTCGTTGAATACACTCAAGAACTAGACACAGTACAGCTTCTACAGTCCATCTCTGGAATACATATAAATACATCTATTAATCTATGAACAAAGGAACTATATCAAACTGAAGCTTGGATAGAATATATAAGAATTCGTATAATTCTATTATCTGTCCTACTGTGAATGACGAATAGTTCTGACCATCCTTGGGGGAGTGTCGGATACTAAATTAATACTATGGGCGGTATATGGCCGTAACCTGCATTTTTCATAGGTTCGTAGGGATGGTATGCAGTATCGGTGTACGCTCTGCGCACAGCAATTTTTGCGTTTCCAGTCTGCTGTTAACCATGTTCGAGATCAGCATGATGAACAGCCGGGCGCTATTGAGATTCAAGAGCGGGAGTGACATCTTCCCCGTCGTACACGATGAGATTTCCTCCCGTAGGAGGCTCTGGATTGCCGAGCGGGATTCAGGCCCGTCTTTTCCAGCGTCACAGGCGCTGGTTTCATGCTCGCTGTTCTTGGCGTTGACATCCTCCCCGCCGTAAACGACGAGGATTCCTCGAAGAGGAGATTACGGTTGCGCGTTTCCTCGGGAGCGAAGTACGCTTTCGCGTCCTCTCTCAACGGTTGCCGTCCGATTATGACCAAGGACGTGCTTTCCAGCGCATTGAGCCGTGTCAAAGCGGCCTTCCCACCGATATACAACCGGCGCTTCCACGGGACGAATACCGTCCGCCCCTCCACGACAGGGTATTCAGCCTGCTGGGTACCACCATTAGCGTCAGACGACCTGTAGGCCTGGACGTGGTGGATTGGGTTTCGACTTTCTTACCCGGACGAGTGAAACGGCGAAGCCGTCGAACGGTCGAAGACCGGAACTCGAAACCGGGGAACGTCGGTGATATAGATACGACGGGAGGATGCTTAATCTTACCGTTCGTGGAATATCTGGCCCTGCTATCGACGGTAGTTGCTTAATACGGTGTCGGATTCATCCCCGCCCTAAAGGACGGGGATTTCTCCTCAATTTTACGTAATCTCCCCCGTCGTTAAATTGGTGTAGATAGGTACTGTTCCGGCGTCTGTGCCGACGTCCAGTAATGTTGGAGAAGCTCTTCTCCCCACTGTTGTGCTGCAGTAGAGTCGGCGATGAATTCTGTCTGAGGGTCGTAGTCACCGTCCAATGTCGGTAGTGAAAGCAGTAGACAGTCATCGGTGATGGTAACCGCAAACGAGACCTCAGTAACACGAATTAGTTCAGGGTTAGTGACGTTCTCGGCAGACGTCTCTTCAACAAGGGTTTCGAGAACGTCTCCGTCGAATACGAGTCGTGTTATATCGGCATCCGTGGCTGCATCGGCTAACCGTTCGTTATAGACCGGTGTAATAGCGTCGACTGAATCCGCTTTTGTGAGTTTCTGTTCGACCTCACAGATGGCATTGGCGGGTCGCGTCTCGGTTGCTCGGATAACGTCGCCGTCAGCGAGTTCTGAGAGACGTGTCCGGAACTTTGGCGGTAACACGGTTATATCGTGGGTCTGCCAATAGTCCGAATCTGTTGCGAGCAATGACTCCGTTTTTCGCTGTTGGTTAATCATGTCGGCGACGACTATCCCTGTTCCTGTTGGCGACCACTGTTTCGAACGTGGCTTGTGAATTAGTCCTTGCTCTTGGAGCTCGGATATAGCATTATAGACTGCTGACTTGCTGGCGAGATCGCGGTCGAGCAGTGTCTGGGTTGAGTCGCAGCCCTCGGCCATCGCTAACAGCACCTGCGTACGTGCGTGAGATCGGAGCACGTACTCGATTATTGGCCTATCTTTCTCCATAGCAGTGCTCTCTACCCTGCGTTTATTATATTTTCTTTTCACTTCCAAATTCTATAGAGTGGAAGCAGGGGTTCTGCCAGAATTCCGCCGATTCTCCGCGATTATGGAGTAGAAGTTCAAGGGTGATATCAGCCGAAACCCCCTATACGGAAACCACATCATACACGCCGCGGAGGTGTTTCATCTTGCGGTAGCGAGGAACCCCCTGTTTACGGCGGGCGAGGATGTCGCTCCCCCGATCAGGTTCAGTGGGTGACTCACGACAATAACTGTATGGAAATATACATCCTTGATCGTTCCTTCGAGGGTTTTTTATCCGAAAGGTACGGAGATAATTACGAATGGCGACTGACGTTGATCCCTGGTTGCTGGTCCCGAGTCCTCTCCGCCGTCTCCCTGCAGACCTCACTGCAATCATCGGCTATGTTTGTCTCACCTGCTTCGTCGTCTTAGTGCCGGTCATCAACGAGACACCGATTCGTGCAGCAATTGGGCTTCCGTTCGTTCTCTTTCCGCCAGGCTACGCATTCATTGCAGCCCTCTTTCCCGAAGCATCCACAACCCCTGAGCAACAAAACACGGAGAAGGATTCAGCAACAGAGCCGTCTGAGAACGATGAGACGGTTCTTCCGTCGATTGGAACGGGCATTACAGGACTTGAGCGCGTTGCACTCTCGTTTGGGACGAGTATCGCTATCGTTCCATTGCTCGGTCTGATCCTCAACTTCACCCCGTTCGGAATCCGGCTTATTCCCGTCCTCCTCACGATCAGTGCATTCACGCTCGCAATGACGGCTATTGCTGCGTGGCGACGCTGGGAACTCCCAGAGGATGAGCGGTTCTCCGTACCATATCACCAGTGGGGAGCCACAACGAAAGCCGAACTTTTCGCGCCCGATACACGCGCCGATGCAGTGCTCAATGTTGTGCTCGTCCTCTGTCTCCTCCTCGCCACCTCGAGCGTGATCTATGCCGTTGCAGTGCCAAAACAAGGCGAGTCGTTTTCCGAGTTTTATCTACTCACCGAGAACGAAACAGGAGATCTCGTCGCCGACGACTATCCGACGAACTTCACGGAGGGCGAGCCCAAGTCGCTCTATGTTGGCATTCAGAACCACGAGCATGAGCAGACACAGTACTCGGTGGTCGTCCTCTTACAACGGGTGAATAAAACAAATAGCTCGATCTCTGTCAAACAAGAACGCGAGTTAAAGCGCTTCCATACAACCCTGCAATCGAACGAGACATGGCGACGCAACCACACCGTGTCGCCGTCCTTGACGGGCCAAGAGATGCGGCTGCAGTACTTGCTGTATCGCGGTAATGTGCCGTCGAATCCAAGCGCCAACTCCGCATATCGCGAACTCCACCTCTGGGTGAACGTTACTGCGGCAGACGATACCCCACAGACAAACAGCCGTTTGCCTGACGGACGTCTCACCTCTCCGGCGCACCTAGCCCAACCCACTCCCCAGTTCGGTAGTCGCTCGCCACAGGGGCTCTCGCCGGCACCTATCGTCGGTCAGGGATAAGCGATGAGCGCTCGTTCGGGCCTGCTTGGCCGATGGTCACGCCGCGAAAAACTGGCTGTTCTCGTCATCGCCCTCACCGTCGCCTTTCTCACTGGCACAACACTTGTCCTAAGTGCAGCAGGCAATCAGACGACGGCAATCGCGACGGAATACACTGCTAACGGCACAGCAACATACTACGAATCACCACAGGAAGCACGCGAACGGGCAGCCACCCAACAGCGAGCGATCGTTGTTCCCGTTGCGAACATCACACAGCCAGACGGTAGCCAGACACTGGCTGTCGGTCTTCCCAACCAGCGTAGTGGTGCCTTCCAGCAAACAACAGGCATTCCACTAGGGACACCTCCAGCCACAGGTGTCGCCTCTGGGACGGTTCACAACCAGACAGTACAGCAGTTACAGGGCCGAGACGCAACGGTTACCGTGTCCGTCACACCCCGCACGGAGCAATCAAGCGTCTTCCCGTCCCAGTGGTATGTCGCAAATACATCGACGGTCTCGTCACTCGGACCGACTGGCGCGTTCGTCATTTCGGCGACACACTCACCGTCTCAGGCGGCTGGTCCCCAGCAGGGCGTCCCATTCCAGTCCGTCCTCTTGTTCTTTGTCCAGGGCGCTCAGAGCCTCGTTACACTGCTCACCATCACGAGCATCGGCGGTGGCATCCTGACAGGCGTCACGGTCTTCAGCGTCACCCGGATGAGCGTCCGTGACCGTCTCCCAACAATTCGCATCCTCCGATCAACGGGGGCCTCGCCCAGAGCAGTCCTCCGGATTTTCGTCGTACGTGCAGGCACGATGACTGGCGTTGGCCTCTGTCTCGGCTACGCCTTCGGCGTTATTCTCACGAATACGGCGGTCAACGTGGCGGTGTTCGCCGGACTTCCGACGTCACTCAACGTTCGTGTGACTGCCGCCGTTGCTCGCCAACTCGCTATCGTGTACAGTTGTATCGGCGGTCTCAGCGTTCTATCTGGTGTCTTGGCCGCGCTCCCAGCAGTTCGCCGTCCCCCAGCGCAACTACAGCAAACCGTCGCTCGAACGCAAGTCGGCGAGTCAGGATCACTGCTAGGCGACTCCTCTCTCCTCCAGTTGCGATTGCTCGACTGGCGGGCCCTTGCTCCGAGTATGGCAACGCTGGCTGTCTTTGCGACAGTCGTTATTCTCGTTGGTTCGCTCGCCGGGATGCTGGCCCCATTGTTGATGGGGACGGGATCGACACTGACGGAACCAGGCGCTGTCCATCCGGTCGCCAGTAGCCTGCCAGCACAGTCAGCCGATACACTCCGCGAAAACGGGATCGCCGCAAGTCCCGAGACTCTCGTCTTCTCTATGCATGATGGCCAGCCAGTCGTCGTTCGTGGCGCTAACTATTCGGCGTTCGCAGCTGTCTCCGACGCAGAACTGACACAGGGTCATCCACCACGCCAGCCAGCACAGGCAGTCATCGGTGCAGACCTTGCAAAGACGCTCGGGCTCAGTATCGGCGACCAAGTCACACTCGGCGGTAGTACAGACCCCGGCATAACGCGGGTACAGATCGTCGGCATATACTCTGCCCCCGGAGCGGTTGACGATCAGCTGATAGTCTCACTTCCAGTCGCACAGCACTTATCAACAAAACGTCCGGGGAGTGTGCAGTTCATTCGGACGAAGAAGCCAGTCGACGACTTAGCAATGAAGGGGCCGGCAATCGGTGTGCTTGGCATTACGGCGCCTGAACAAGTGGCATCCAATACGTCTCTGCCGGTCGGTATCCGTGTCCAGAACTTTGGACCTAAACCAGCAACACGGACGCTGCAGGTCCGATTGGGGAACAGGACAGTGACGGAGACGGTCAGGCTCAACGCAAGTGAGCAGCAGACGGTGACGGTGGACGTGCCAGCCTCCGTTCGCGGAAATCAGACGCTTCGCGTCGCGTCGCACATGCAACCAGTTCGCGTTCGATCACCACAGGCGCTGCAACTTCGCGGCGTACCGTCGGAAGCGCCACCACAGAGTACGCCCCGCGTGCAGGTCCAGACGATTCAGGGAACACCCGTCGAGAACGCCACTGTTCGCGTTGGGACGGACACTGTGACATCGGGACCGAACGGGACCGTTCAACTGCCGCTTGGAGCAGCCGGCCGTACACAAATTCAGGTAGAGTACCAGAACCGATCGCTCACGAAGTCGATTCGTGTTACGCCGAACAGCCAACGGCAGCTCACCGCCCGATTACAGCTATCACCGCCGCAACCAAGTATCGTGACGCGGCCGACGGCCACGCTCGTGGTGCGGAACCCATGGAATCAGACCCTCTCGAGAACGATTCAGTTGACAGCCAGTGGCCAATCGCGGACACGCACAGTGACTGTCGCACCCGGTAATCAGACCACGGTCACATTCCAGCTTAGCCGCCAGTCCCCCGGCTCGCATATGCTTCGAGCAACGGCTGCTGGTCAGGAGCTTGCAACTGCGAACTATACTGTGACTGGTAGTGACCGCCTCGTAGCTGCAGCAGCAAGTAGCGGACAGCAAACAGGCAGCACCGGTATTGGACGAGCTGTTTCAACCGCCTTCGGGAATCTCAACATCCTATTCGGCGTTCTCATTGTGCTGGCTGGTCTTATGACGATCGGGAGTGCGGCGGCAACGTTCGCACAGGCAATCCATGCTCGACAACGGACACTCGGTGTCTATCGAGCAACAGGGGCTCCGCCACGCCGATTGCTTCGGCTTGTGCTCGGCGATGCGTTCAAAATCGCGAGTGTTGCTGTCGTTGGCGCGACTGTGCTGGCATTCCTTGCAACGCGACTGCTCGCAATGACTGGTTATCTCACTATCTATGGTATTCGTATCGTTCCCACACTTTCGGCGCTGACGCTGGCTGGGCTCACAATTGGCGGATTTGCCGTCATGCTTGTGAGTGCGTTCCTCGTGACTAGCATGTTCATCCGCACATCTCCAGTGAATCTCCTGCAGAGCTCATCCGGCCAGTCCCAGCACCATGGAGAGCAGGGCGAGACTGAGTCGATGCCTGGTGATATTGGAGACTAACTCTATTGGAGAGAGTCCTACTAACATCCTTAGCAGTCGCAAATTATTATCGTCGAATTCTTGACTAATACTTCTCTATAATAATCCCTGCCATAATCGGTGGTTCTATAAGTAACGTTGAAAAATAGCACTCCAATACCGATTAATACAGAAAAATCAGAAATAAAATTGGCACAGAAATACATTACGGAACACGCAAGGCGATAAAATAAACCATATGGAAAACAATCGATAATGTCCCGATACCCACGAGAAGCTCGGTCAGCGAAAATCAAATGCATTGCTTGTAATGCACCAGTCGTTGAGACAGTTGATGGTTCGTATGCATGCGTCGCCTGTGGTGACGCCCCCGTGAAATCATCTTACTCAGATAGAGATAACGAAATCATTGCAGACGACTGAACGACAGTCAAACGGTTCGAGACCAAACGACCTCCATTGTAGACAGAAAGAGAATACTAGGATGGCTTCTCAAATGGCTCCGGCTTAAATACACAGCAACACTTAGTGTCGTAGCGTTTGTTGGTGGTGGAGTGTACGTGGCGTTTTTGGCCGTCCGCTGGGTGGGTGGTGGCTCTCTCCTCTTTGATGGTGGACATCATCGTACTCACTGCGCTTGCGCTCGATATTCAGATTATGTTCTCCTCGCTCTTCAGAAGTACTATTGCAGGGTGAGCTGCCTACTTGCTCCTTGAGATAGGGCTTTCGCCAATGGTTCTCCATATTCGAGAGACTTATTCAGTGTAGGACGTCCACAGCCTGCTCTATACCCTCCTTAGAACTGAAGAGCTCCAAATTGGGCTCACCTGCGATCCCCCAGTTATGTCCAATCCCCAAGGGATTGTTTCGTGGCAACATAGTGCACTGGCGGTGAGAGTACCTTCAGAATGATTCATTTATGATACTCTTAGAGAAGTATTTGGTGTATCTCTCTGCTAGCCAAATCATCGACTAACATATAAGCAATTAGTTCATTTATTGTCTAGCAAATACGTCTTCATTTGGGCTGCTTGCTTTCCTAAATCACCCTTCTGGATTCAATATAATCTAGATACATATTTCTAAAACGGAATACCAAATCAGTAGAATCATGTTACTGGATGACACAATTTCAGTCTAAAACAGTTGCGAAAAGGTTCGAAACCAGATGAATTTTGTGAACAGCCGAGGGGGTCTATACCGGCAGAAGATATCTACGAAACTGGATGTCAGACCGAACGCCATCTCGACGAACGTTTCTGAAAACAACCGGTGTAGTTGCGGCCGCTGGCCTTGGCAGTACAGTTCCTGCAAGTGCAGCTGAAACACCCAGTGCCCCAGTCCCAGACGACACAGACGCCCTTACGTATGCGACCATGGGCACGGACAAAGACAATCCCACGGCTACACTGTACGGTAATTTCAAGTGTCCGTACACCCAGGAATTCGTGCGAGGCGGTAACCTCGAAGCGGTGCTAAACGAATACGTCACCTCCGGAGACCTCAACCTCCGGTTCCGCGCACTCGCCTACCAGCCGCCGGGAACATCCTCGCATGGTAGCGACTATTACTATATTTCCGACAGTGACCCGCTTATCTCGCAAGCCGCGCTGGGTGTCTGGGATGTCTCCCCCGAGGATTACTGGGGTTTCTTCAACTACATGTTCTCGGACATCATCTCTGGGAACGTCTCATACGGGGAAATGGAAGATGAGATGCAGGCGGCCGGCGTCGACAACCGCAGCACCATTATCGATCGAGCAGACTCTGGCCGGTACAGCGATGACGTAGAACAGAATCGCTACTCGGCTGGTGATTACGGGGTTACGTTCACCCCGACACTTGTTCTCGACGGCGAAACGACTGCACCCCACCACGGCACCGAGGATCTACTCGATTGGATCGGCAGTCGTATCTCTACATCGTCGAGCAACTCCAGCGATACAGAGAGTTCCTCGGAGGACACGTCTAGCGACGAAACAAGCACGTCGGAAGACACGTCTAGCGACACAGACAGTAGTTCCGCGGATTCGTTGAGTAACTCGGACAGCAGCTCGACGGACTCGTCCAGTGAGACAGATAATAGCTCGAGCGACTCCTCGAGCACCGACACCGCTAGCGCCTCCGACCAATCGTCCGGCAGCTCGGCGTCTGCAGACACGCAGTCGACGAGTGATTCCTCGTCCGGTAGCGAAGACGGCTCGACGGACTCATCCAGTGACGAAACGGCGAGTAGCACTGAGCAATCATCCGCTGACTCCACGTCTACGGCCAGCGATTCCAGCTCAGAATCTATCTCGGTCGGCGACTTCTGTCGCAAAGTTCTGAACCTCCCAGTCGACGACTCGTAACTCTCAGAAAATCGTCTCGATCTTATTCTGTCACCGTCGAGGTCTTTTTCACTAAACAGGCGACTCTTATAGCGTTCACAGTCGTGATCGCTGTCATCAGTGGATACAGAAGGATATCTCTATTACTGGCCTATCGTTAGGGCGGGGAAAAGACAGGGCGGCGAGGGGGATGTCAAACAGTATCTGGTGATGGCGGCCAGACGTGGTGTAGTCGCGCTTTCGGAGACCCTCGCCATCTACAATTTCATCGTCTACACATATATAATTTCCCCCGATATGATGCGATATAACAGCCTCCCTGGGTTTTAAGAATAAGAAGTAGTCAGAAACTAGCTAAATTTCTATTTGGCCAATTTACGTTCAATCGTGGTCTCATTATCGTAATTGTGGCCCCCTCTCAGATTCTATCAGATAAACTGGCAACGGATATCCTCAGTCACTGATTTGCTCCACTACCGGTGTGCTTTCTTCAGCCCCAAAGAACGACGCTGTCCCACCATACAATTCGATGTCTTCTCCAAGGTCCGTGAGTGTAACTGTCGGTGGTTCGGCGAGAACATACTCCTTGAGATGACGCTGAATTCCGTCCAAGATCCAGCCAGGGTTCTGTAATGCAACTGACCCACCGAGTGTAATGATACCAGGATCGTACACGTTTGCAATTGCACCAATACCTGCAGCATTGTATCTCGCAGCCCGCTGGAGACACGACTGGGCAAGTTCGTCACCTGCATCAGCAATAGCGAATACATCGGGAGCAGCAATTTCTTCTTGGTTGCGGAGACTCGATGGCTGTTCATCTTGTGCAAGGAGTTGGCGCGCGAACTGCGGGATACCGCGGCCAGAACAATAGGCTTCCCACGCACCGCATACGCCTGTACTTGATAACTCACCGTCAGCCACAATAGGAATAAGTCCAACTTCAGCAGCATAGCCTCGTTCTCCTCGAATTGGGGATCCGTCGACAACAACACCTGCTCCAATCCCTGTCCCAAACGTCACATGGACAACCGTATCCGAATGATAGCCTTCCCCGAATGTCGCTTCTCCGAGTGCGGCTGCAGTGCAGTCATTTTCAAGCGTCGTTGAAACATCAAAGGTGTCAGCTATCGCAGGCCCGATTGGTAGATGTTGGAGGGTCTCGTTTTCAGCCGTATCAAACTCGACAATCACACCACGCTCAGAATCGACCAATCCCGTCGTCGAGATCGAGACATGCTGGATCGGGCGTGAGAATTGAGTCTGCAATCGATCAACGATAGTAATGAGCTGGTCTGTTAGCGTCGCTGGGCGCGTTTGGTCAGTCTGAACTGCAACCGGTCCTTCTGGTGTCCCCTGCCCATACCGAATCCGGGTACTTCCAATATCGATCACCGCAACGGTCGGTACAGCACTCACAATACGGTCTTCCGCAGTTACTATTATTAGTACTTCGATGCTCCGGGTTAGGTAATTGATTCATTCGAGAATATTAACCCAGTTCCATTGTAACATGATACTTTCCCTGTCATCAGTAAGCCGTAGCCGGAACGCGGCGACACGCGCTTGTGCAACTGCAGTAGTAGGAGCAGACAACCTATTTTATCCCGGTGACCGATTAACGGCCGATCAGACGATCGTTGAGGGTGAGTGTTGGGGAACTAGTTCCTCGTCCTCAAGTCGAGCGATTGACTGGAACAACGACTCTAACTGCGTATCGTGACTGATAGTGACTAAGGCTGTCTCTGTCGTTGCCTGGAGGCCAAGCAAGAGATCGATCACATTGTCAGTTGTATCGGGATCGAGTTGCCCTGTCGGTTCGTCAGCGAGAACAACTGCCGGCCGGTTCGCAAGCGCACGGGCAATAGCAACACGTTGTTTTTCACCGCCGCTAAGCGTTGCCGGATACTGCATCTCTAAGTCCTGAATATTGAGCCTCCCAAACAGAGTGTCGAGCCACTCCTCATCACGTTCCCCAGTGTGTTCCTGTGGGAGTGCGGCGTTCTCTCTCGCCGTGAGATCATCGATCAACTGGAAATCCTGGAAGATGAATCCGATTGTATCCCGTCGAATGCGCGCTCGCTTACGCTCCGGTAGCGACCCAGCGTCCGTTCCCCTGACGGTGACTGTTCCACTCGAAGGAGTATCGAGTAGACCAAGAATGTTAAAGAGCGTCGTCTTGCCGGCGCCACTTGGACCCTGAATCAGCAGCTGAGCCCCACTAGGGACAGTAAACGAGATATCGGATAGAATCGTCTCTCCTCCTCGTTCGACGGTAACTGACTCTGCCTTCAGTACACTGTTCGTCATCTATACGTACCCACACCCTCGTCGACAATAACTTTTTATCGAGTCTGGCACAACTGAATTCGATAGTCAGCTTCAGACGAGATCTTCAGTAGGTTCGAGTATCGCTCCTAGCTCGAGTCAGATTCGGTCTTCGGACTGTCGTTGCGTCGTCCTCGCATTTTCGCTGGTACCGTGGTCAGATACGGATACGAGGCAATACCGGCGCCAAGACACGATAAGAGGAGCGCGCTTACGCCGATCCCGAGGACAAATAATGGCTGGAACGAGAGGGAAACGCGGACACCAAATACGACAAGCTGGTCCAGCAGAACGAGCCCATGGAGTACACACCAGCTAATGAGAAATGCCCCAACTATCGCTGGAGCCGATATGCGACAGGCATCTACCAGAAGCAGACGGAGCAGCCTTCCTCGGGTTGCACCCGTTGCACGATAGACGCCAAGTGCTTCTCGTCGGGCGTGCACGGCTTGCGCGAACGTCGCGACTGTCCCACCAATCGTTGCAAGCCCTGCGAAGAACACGATCGTACCCATTACGAACTTGAGATTTCCAAAGAGGCTTTGGACTGCATTCCCGATGCCGGTCCCCCGAGAATAGTCTGTAGTCTCCGCTAACTGCGACAGCAGTTGGTCAGTGCTATAGACCATGAACGTATCTCGTGCAAGCGTCCGATCGTTGCTTCGTACCTTGACGGTGTAATTCCCAGGTGTCAGCCGCTCACTGGACGTATTGGTAGCGACGTCTTGCGTGATCGTCGTCTCGCTATGCGGTGAGAGTGTGACTGTTTCATGCACCGTTCGTGCCGGCGTTTCAATAGCGATCGATCTCGTCAGTCTCCGATTCCACGGGTTGTAAACCGTGGTCTCCACTTCCGGCTCTGCGACGACACTCATGTTTGTCGGCGTTGTTTCTACTGTTGCCGTCACCCGTCGAGGCGCCCCGGGTGCTACGCGTACCTGCGTAGTGTTTGTCCTCGATCCTGCCTGAACAGTCAGCGAATAGTTACCTGCCTGCGACGGCATCTGGAGCACAGCAATCCCCTGTTGGTTTGTTCTCGCCGTCACACCGCCAATCTCGACGCGTGCGTTCGACACGGGCGTATCAGCCTCAGTCCGGATGAGAACTGCAGGCTTCGCACCCGGCGGAACCGTTGCAGGAATACTCGGCTCCGCTAATGGTGGCTCTTCATATACTCGTATTGTCCTCGTCTGTGATCCAATCTTCAGTGGAACCGGCCCCGTGGTCGTCGCCGTCAGATTTACTTCGATTTGGCGTGTTTCACCACCCGCTAGCGTTACGGACCGGTTCCGCGATCGAGAGCCAAATTCAGCCGTAAATTCACGTGTTTTCTCCGTCTCTGCGAGATTCCGAACCGTTACTATCACTGAAAACGGCTCACCACGCATTACAATCTCCGGGACCGAAATCCCGCTAACGATGATATCATTTCCAGCTGACGGCCGCGAGTCCGCGAACCGGCTGAGATTGATGTTGGCCTTGTCTGTTCGAATGAAGTGGACAACCCCTGGCTTTGTCGAGAGATCATGCGCTGTTGCGAGCGGAACAATGAGCTGGTCGTCCGATAGCCCCGGCGCTCGAAATGTCCCGACGATTGTCACCGACGTAATGGCCGGCGACGTCGTCCCACCAATGAGCAACTGCTCGCCGACCTGGACGTCAAGCGTCCGGGCGAGGTCCTCCCCGATGACTGCCTCATGCTTCGTCTGCGGAGTGCGTCCCTTGGTTAGTGTTGCATCAGAGACTGCTGCGAACGCCGTATAGTTAGCACCGCGTGCCAAATACGGCTGGTCACCTCTTACTTGCGAGACAATGATTTCTGGGCTCGCTGTAACGCCTTTATCGCGCAACGCAGTCGTGTAGTTTGCATCGATCCGACTCGCCATCGGATGGGAGACCCCCGGTTCACTAATCGTTCCTGACGACGTTGACGCAAGGGGAGCAAGCACGCCGGCAAGCGATCCGAGGAGGATGACGATCGTGACGAAGATTGTCAGTGTCGCTGTTGCAGGGACGAATGCACGCCACTGCAGGAGCGTCGGCGTCAAGAAAGTTCGAACCTTGGAAGCGGACTCCTGACTCGCCTGTTTCTTTGACGAACTACCGCCAGTCTTCGTGACTCCAAGTTGGGTCGGTGATGTTCGGGTTGCAGGCCATACAGCGGCGACACCACCAAGCGTCCCCACAATGACGAGGAACACCACCATCGGCCCATGAATCCGAAGCACGGCCAGTGTAAGTGTCGGCTTCAGTGTGACCGGTACTCCTAGTGCAGTTGCAACTATGGTCGCACCACGTGTGAGTCCGACCCCAAGTATGTATCCGACTATCGTCCCGATAGCGGTTAGCAATCCCGCGCGGAAGCCAAAGAGCAGGAGAAGCTGCCGGGGTTCCCCGCCGGTCGCACGGATGACTCTAATCGATTGGAGTCGATCGCGGACACTCATCCGGGTGATATTGTAGATGATCACCAGAATTAGCAATCCACCACCAGCAATAGCATACAGAAAGAGCTGCAGCATCCCCTGTATCCCGGTCGTGAAGAACGCGAAAAGGCCAGGACTCGTTACCTCTGGCATCCCCCCTTCGATCGATTGCTTAGATCCGGACGTGTTCTCGATAACGAGTGCGTCCGTGACCCCGAGGGCTCGTACAGTTGCGGTGTCGCTCACGTACCAAGATCGAGGGAAAATCGAGTCGTTCTCCGTGTAGGGTGTAACAACAGTTTCGACGGTCTCCGACTGGCCGTGAAAGCGTTGCTGGGTCGGTGTTGAAACAGGCCCCTTGATACCATTTTTCTTGGGAGGTGGGGGAATACGAGCCTTCTGCCATGATACCGATGCTCCCTTGAGCGTCGTCGGCGCGTCCCGTGGGACCCCGACAACATATCGAGACGGACCGTCAGTACTAGTTACCGCGAGTGGAAGCACGATATCGGTACTACTAGCGTTTGATCGTGCGGCAGCCAACGAATCATATTTCGTCGTCTGTATGGAATTTGTGTACCTATCCGAGGTAGACGACGTATGCGCCCCTGCAGCGAATAGAATTAGAGTTGTACCAGAGAGAAAAGCGACAGTCACAATAATGATTCCTACCGTCAAGTAGTCACGGCGCGTCCACCGGAATGAGAGGCTTCCTCTGTATCCCATGAAATTGTGATGGTATGCTACTTGTACGACAAGCTCTTTAGTTATTATCTGTAAAGAGGCACGCCAACATACAAAACGTTATTCAAAGAGAAATTAAGGTAGTGCAATTCCGATAGAAAGAAATATTGGTGGCTAAAATCAATTGAGACACGATGACGGAAGTTTCTATTCCTAAATCATTATACACAAAGATTGAATCGTTAGCTAAGGAACTCAATGGCTTTGATGGCCCAGATGAACTTATAAAATACATTCTTTCAGAATCCGCAGCTGAAATTGAGGAAAATGCGGTAGAAAACGTTGGTGAGACTGTCGAAGAAGATGCAGTTCAGGAGCGGTTGGAGCAGTTGGGGTACGTTGAATGAGTAGAACGGTATTCACCATTGGGTTAGACGGTGTCCCTCCGAGGTTTGTAAAGCATGGAATAGCAGAAGGCTACCTTCCTACTCTGAAGAAGATTAGGAACGAAGGTATTGGTGGTAGAACACGTTCAACCCGCCCTCCCTTATCAATGATGGCTTGGAGTACATTTGCCACCGGTCAGAATCCAGGAAACCATGGCATTTACAACTTTATTCTTAAAGATTCAAAGGGTAGTGGTGTAGAGTTCGCCAATTCTAAACACCTTCGGTCGAACTCTATTCCAATGTGGGAGTATCTTGATGCAGAGGGAATTTCTACTGGAGTCATGAATGTCATGCCAGGATATCCTCCCTCAAAAACGAGTGGATTCCATATCTCTGATCATATTACGACACCTCCTAATGCCCAATACACATATCCACATGAAATACAAGAAAAAATAAGTGAGGTAGTTGACGATTTCGATATTGGCCCAATAACAGGATACACTCCCGGAGATGGAGAAGAAGACCTTAGAGAGTATCTCGATAACTTTTTCAATATAGAAGAAGACCGTATAAAAGTTACTAAGTACCTTATTGAAGAACACCCAGCCAAGGCTATGCTCCTTATCTTTAGCGGCCCTGATATTTTACTTCACGAAGTCGGACATCTTCTTGATTCAGACCACCCAAAATATAATGAATATCTTGCTGATCAATATGGGGATGCTCCATTTGAACTCCTAGAACTTTATGATAGCTTCTTAAGTTGGCTGTTAGACGAAATGGGCGATGACGATGTACTAATGGTACTCTCAGATCATGGACACGGACCTGTATATGACGCTGTAAACTTGAATTCCTGGCTATATCAAAATAATTATCTTGACCTTAATAAAAGCATTCTAACAAAATCGAAGGCATTTGCGTTTAACCATCTCTTCGACACTGCTGAACACATATTGAAACAAACTAATCTTTATGACAAAGTTAAGTTACATATTGCTCGATCTAACAATGGAGGGGGCAGTTTTGAGCTAGCAGATTTGTTAACTATTTCACAGGACGATATTGATTGGTCTACGACTTCAGCATTTACTGTTGCAGGTGATGGTCAAATATTCATTAATGAAAAAGTCATTTCAGGTAGGGAGTATGATTCTTTCCGTGACAAACTTCGGAATGACCTTTTGTCAATGACTAATCCGAAACGTAGCGAAAAAATACTTGAAGATGTTCTTTATGGCGAGGACGTATATAAGGGTTCATTTACAGAAACACGCCCTGACCTTGTATGCATTCCAAAACCTACATATAGACTAAAGTTCCCTCAGACAATGAAAACAAACCAATTTATAGTCAAACCACAGAAATGGTTTAGCCATACATCTGAAGCAGAAATGGATGGTATATTCTATATGTGTGGGTCGAATGTTGCAACTAAATCAGGAGTCGAAGTCAATCTTACTGATTTTGCACCAACTATTTTACAACTACTTAACGTTCCTATTCCTAAAGAAATGGATGGCGAAGTTCGATCAGAGTTCTTTAGTTCAACAATGAACCCCGTAGAAAAGCCACTTAATGGAAAGGTCCAAACTAAACGAGCTATTCGATCAGTCACTCAGGATATTCTTCATATGTCCACAAATGATTAAAATATTACAAAGAATAGCGTAATCCACTTCATCTCTCCTACTTCTATATTGAATATAGAATTTAAATATCTGTCATTCACCCCCGATTACTGATTTATACATATCGAGGTGTTGATCAGCAATGCTGTCCCACGAGAGTTTATCAGCCATTTCCTTCGAATTCTTAGCCATTTTGGTTCTACGTTGATCATCTGACAACAGTCGACGGAGGGCTTCTGCTAATGCGTCTACATCTTCAGGCGGAACAACAAGACCTGCATCGGCTTCTTTCACAAGTCTGCCAAAATCGCCCGCAGTTGTCGTCACTGCGGGAACACCGAAGGAATATGCAATTGTTAATGTTCCACTATGGCCTTTGTTTCCTCCTTGTTCTTTGTATGGCATAGCAGCGATGCTTGCTCTTGAGAATAATTCTCCCACTTCCTCATTTTGGATAAACCTATTATGTACCTCAAAATTATGTTGATGGTCCATAATACGCTGCTGTACATCTTCCTTTATTTTCCCATCACCCGCAATTATTAATTTAACTCCTGGGAAATCTTCACTTACTTTAATAACTGCTTCTACAAGAGAACCTAGCGCCTTGTGAGGGACAATATTTCCAAAAAATATTATCGTCTCTTTCTCTGTTTCTTTTTCAGCGTAATCATATTCAGTGAACATGTCATAGGCACCATGTGGAATAACTGAAACCTCCTCTGATTCTTGTCCTTTTTCTATTAATGTATTTTTGTTTTCCTCCGTATGGACAACAGTGTGACCAACACTCACATCGGGAAGGAAAAAGTTTAGAGTGTTTTGTGCTAACACCGGAAATCGGGCATATTCATTTAATGATGGATTTGAAGATAATAACTCGTGACGTGTTACAACAGTTGGATAAGATTCTGTTATTTTATTCAACCACATAAAGAACTTCACATGAGGAAATAACCCTGTCGGCACATGTAGGATATCAGGATCAATTTCATGGATAACATCAATATTATTATATGATTTCATTCCTTCCAGATTTTTTCTCAGATGGAAATCACGATTATATATATTAATAACCGAGAGCTCTGTTGGTTTAAAAGCATTTACGACATTGACAGATTCATTGAAGAGATCAGCACTAACCTCTTTAGCTGGTTTCACGACTGTAACGTCTACCTCCTTTGAAACGGCATTAGCTAATTCTGCTGCATAGTGTGGTAGACCGCCTTTATTTGAAGCCACTAAGTACGCCACTTCCATATCTTCCACTTAAGCTCAGAGTACAAAAGATATTTGATCTTAGTACCAGAGATATAGAATCTTCGTATAATGGTATTTCTGTTAATATATTGACCCCATATAATGGCACAATTTCTTAGGGATCGGACTATATACAAAGTCGAGTGAACAGGTGTCTGTTAAAATTGCTCAGAGGCCACCTTGACGAGCTCCCTAGTAGTTGAGTACAAGTCCTGTTCTCATGTTTTTATATCTATAATTTTTAGTACTGCTTTCTTCATACTACGTATTCAGCGGGTGTTTTACAACTATAACTGAGGATACAATCATCCTAGTGCTATACCATTGTTCTGATCGAACCTCCTTGCTTAGATGAAATCTCCGCTAATACGGCATTGCTAGATAGAGGTCTCCTGAGTGAGTGCCTCGACTGGTGGCTGATTCTCCAGCGTTTGATGACTTCTGTGATGATTGTAGTACGCCGTATAGGCAGTCAGCCTCCGCTCCACGCTGGTCCAACTGCCGTTCCCCGATTCGTGAAGCCGCTGGATACGCATGGTATTCGTCTGAAAAGTTTCTCGACAAAATTCCGCTCGGAGTACACAAGATGGCCGTCGAGTCCAATGTATGCAAGCGCAGTGAGAGCCCATCCCGTCGACGAGAAACACCGCGTTGGCGACCAGTGTTCCTCTTTGGACTCGTCAAGAAACGTTTTAGCCGGGTCTCGGCCCCGATTCGTCGAACGTCGTGCATGCAGCACGACGTTCGACTCCACATCAATTGCCGTTTAGGGCCACGCTGTCTCCTTACTCCCCAATTGGATCTATTTCTCATCGACTGCAACACGATCGGGCTCAACGGTGAAATTTTGGTCGTATTGCTCAGCAAATACTCGGTACTAGTGTCGAATTGTGACTCCGGGTCGGCTGACACCGAACCATTTGCAGAGGTTACTTAGCTACCGAGGCCGACCCAGCACAGATAGCGCCCGCCAGCCGAGCCCATCTGGCTGGCGGGCGCGTTTGGTCACTATCCAAAAACGGTATACCTGATGACCCGGTTAGATTAATCTGGAGTTCTTCGCGAAGCATCCACCTTCCTCTGAGGAACTCTATTCAGTTCAACCTCAATCTAGTAGTGCCTTTGAGTCTTGTCTGAAAGGATGAAATACGCTGGCTAAATCGGAAAACAGTCCTCGGTGTGTGGGCAAGCGAGCATTGGCGGCGATTACGACTTGTACTACTGGAGCAGAACTCACGCCATATCGAAGGAGACAAAGTGGAGAATCTACGGATAAGGGAATACCTGCGTGGGGTGCAACTTCATGTTTTCCATTGCATTGTAGAATATTTATATAGTAGGAATACAACGCTATAACAACACCAGTTAGAGAGGCAAGTATTATGAAAGAGAATTATTATAAAGAAATACTCTTAAAGGATAGAACTTTAGGCAATAGTGTTAAAACTATATCCATTTTACTGGGTCTGGGAATATTGCTTCCAATTTACTTCCAACTTAATAGCCCTTTCTTTCAATTTATACGAGTAAGCATTGGCTTATTCTTCCTTGGATTTTTTCCAGGCTATTTAATTCTACAGATTTTAACATCTAATTACGGAGGAGTTAGAACTTTCATATACGGTGTTGGTATAAGTCTCGTGTATAATATCATGCTAGTTGTAGTTGTCAATTATAGCTTTCAAGCAGTGGGGGTTGCCCGTCCACTAGCACCGGAATATCTTGGAAGTGCAACTGTGGGAGGGATTTTTATCCTTTCATCTTTTGTCGACAGAAAAAATCTGAATAAGAACAGACCCTTAGTGGACCTCCAAACAATTGGCCCAGATGAAGTGAAGGCAGCTTTATTTTTTATTTCCCTTATTCTACTTGCAATCGTAGCTGCCCATCTTCGTAATATAGGTATGGTAGAACCAATGCTAGCATTGCTTTTCTTACTTGCAATTACTCCTCTTTTAATTTCCTCGAAGGCCGTCTCACAACGAGTTACGCCTATAGCAATTTATTGCGTAGCTTTAGCCGTTCTCTACCACACTACACTAATAACGGGGCACCTCTGGGGCTGGGACATCCATGTTGAATTCCACTCGGCAAAGTTGATCCAAAATGCCGGCCAATGGAGTCCGACAGCATCAACTGAAACAATTCAACTATTAATGATAACTTTGTTGTCTACTACGATTTCAAACGTTTTGGGCATATCTCTGGTAACTGTCTTTAAAGCAATTTATCCAATATTGTTTTCTGTGTTACCGGTTGTTGTCTATTCTTTATCGCGGAATCAGTTCGATTCAGATCAGATTGCGACGTTAGCGCCCTTCCTACCAATCTTCTATTACGGATTTTTCAAAGTGATACCAGATAAGCAGGCATTTGGTGAGCTGTATCTGGTTCTATTACTTACTGCTCTTCTCGATACGGACCTTCCTTCTAAACATCAGCGTATCTTTGGAATATTATTCATTACGGGTTTAGTTCTCTCTCATTACGCTGTAAGTCTATTATCAATAGCTTTCTTAATAGGAACAGTAGTCCTTTATACCTTGGGGAAGCAGACTAAATTCATAGCGAAGGACCACGGTAGCTATCTGACTAGCCCTATGATAATTCTACTACTTATGGTCCTTTGGTTCGTTTGGTTTACCTTCTCAGCTCAAGGAGTAAATATAGAGCGCGTTGTAATGGCAGCTTTTTATGCTATTCTCAATCTAATCACAGATAGTTCATCGTCGCGAAGTGGAGCGGGTTATGCATCACGTACATTTAAATCAGTGTACTGGATAGCGTATATGTTTCTAGCTGCTACAGCTGTTGCATTTACAGGAATTGGGATTTTACATACAATATCTAAATTTTGGCAGAAGCGATCACCTACCCGTGCACATAGTTACTCTATTTTTTCGTTCGTCGTTTTTGCTTTCTTGTGTCTCTCGATCATAGCCACGTTTTCGATGGGCTTTGATAGAATTCTCAATATCGTATTTGTTCTCATAGCTCCTTTTGCAGTATATGGATGTTTATATTTGATGAAATTTATAATAAAAGTTTTAAATATAATCTCTAATAGCAATCGCTTAACAATTGAAGACGCTTATTCCGTATTTGGTGTATTTTTAGCGGCCTTATTTATTTTTAGTTCTGGTGCAGCTTTTGCAGTAGGAGGAGCAGAAGTACCGCGATACAGCATTGCCTTGAGTGATAATGTAGACTGGCCTACATACTCTGATAGTGAAGTAACAGCTAAAAATTGGCTAGATAAGTTCCGGAATCGAGATCTAGCACTGGCCGTGTATAATTGGAAAAAACGTATCAACAGTCGTGATGGGCTGCTTATAAGCGAAATAGAATACCGACATAAAATTGAACCTATATATCCACAATACACGACAGTTCAAAATGATTCGTACTTCTATGTAAGCTCTCAACCATTATGGCATAAAGAAGGTTCTGGTTTTGTATCTCCGACACACACTTCATTCTATAAAGCTGCTCATGGCAATATGACAAAGATATACGCCAGTGGGAAGGCAAAAATTTATCGAACTCAAAAAGGGAATTACTCATCGGAGTAGGCAATAAGGTATTCTGAGTATTAATGTATGCACATACACGCATATATTTCTCGTTATTTTATTTTTGAATGTGATCAGAGGGAGGGACGTCGACGTGGTCAGGATGTTCGCCGTCCGGCTCCATGCATCGGTTGTTCACGCAAAGAAACTAAAGCAATTCTTACGCCTCTCGGCGTGAAACGGTCGCACCAAGTGACCTTCCAATGGGTCCATTGAATCTCTGATAGCGTCTTGGACCCGTCGTCGGCGTCGCCGACGAGGGTCGCAGTTGACGAAACTGCTGTTAAAAAACGCCAACTGGTCCGTGGTGTACACTACAAGAGGTACTGAAACTACTTCTCCACATCGCAGTGTTTCATGGGCATAGCATTTATTCAGCGGTTGTCTTTCTGTTTGAATTGGTCGAAAAGCACGCTCTTGTAGACGCTACGGCTCTCCTCGATGGCTACGGCAATTGGACTGCCTTCTTTCGAGTAAGACCGAGTGGTCGGTCTGTCCCACCAACAGAAACCTCACAGAAACCAAATGAATTCTACATCTTAACAATTAACGACTGCATCGGAAATTCGATGGACGAACGTTAGGTCAGGGGGCCCCAAACTGTAAATACTACTATTCTTCGACATTATTATAAATAAGTCCACGAGATAATACTTTATAGTTGGCCGTTCACATAGTGTGTTTTGAGTGAATGAAGGATAATTGCCGTAAAACAAGCGAAAATTCCGGCTAAAGTAAAGAAAGCTGACGTAATAGCAAGCCCTAGCGGAAATAGTCCGGTAGAAATATAGTTTGAAAACGTCCAGTAACCAAAACCTAAACCAGTAAAGGCGCTTAAGAATCCAGGAACTCCAAGCGAAAGAATCGGACGATCACGCTCAATCGTTTTCAAGAGATTACTTACAAGGATAAAACCATGTGAAATAGGGTTATGACTGCTTGCATCTTCGACATCGTAGTCAATAGTTGTTCCAACTTCCCTAATTTCATATTCGTTTTTATGAGCGTGATAGAGGATATCTGTGCTTGCATTCATATGATCGCCAATACTCAAATCAGAAGCTAATGATTCAATAACCGGTTCTGTATATAAACGAAACCCGCTCTGTGTATCTCTAACTCGTGATTCTCTTCTAATTACTCCCATACTAATATTAGTTAATATATTTACAACAGAAAGGCCTAATCGGCGGTATAGCGGCATCTCTGTTTCCGATCCAGCTGCAAACCGACTTCCAATGACAATATCAGTGTCTGAACTTTGCTGCTTTTCTACTAGTTTCCGGATATCTGCTGCATCATGTTGACCGTCTCCATCAAGTATGACGAGATAATTCACACCTCGACGATGCGCTTCCTGGAAGGTAGTCTTGATCGCAGCACCGTATCCGCTGTTCGTCTCATGCTCAACAACGAGAGCTCCTGCCTCACGTGCAAGGGTAGCCGTTTCGTCAGTACTCCCATCATCAACAACGAGTACACTATCAGCATGTTTGTTTGCATCTGCTACCACTTGACCAATCGTGTTCTCTTCATTGTAGGCGGGGATCGCTGCCAGTAATTCTTGAGACGCCTCTTCATCCGTTGTTGATTCTGTTTGTATTATTGCATCAACGCAATAGTCACTCTCTTCAAGTGCATGTTCACTTTGCGTGAAATCAATTTCGCCTGTTCCATCGTGGAAAATCAGTCCTGGTGCGGACAGTGCCTGTGCGGCAGAGGTAAGGGTTTGCCGGAGTTCTTCCGTTCCTGGGTCTTCAACTGGTGGGTTGATAGTTAAAGCACCGAGTTTGTCGGCAAATTGCATTCCATCCGTTTTTGGCTTGGCACTAGTAACTAAGACTGAATAGCCTTTGTCTACAGATCGGAGCACGAAGTGGGCAATTTCTGATTCATTTTCCTCAGTTACAACGATTCCAATTACAGGTTTCGTTACTTTTTGATCGTTTAATTCGGCGATCTGTTGGGTTGATTCGGACATTTAGTTTACGTATAATTTTATTGGTATTTGGGCATCGGTTCTTAACTTATACGACTACTATGTGCATTTATGTGGTTAAAGTTATCGCTATAGCTTGTTGGAAAGAGTAGTTCAACCACTTCCTTACGATGAATGGAAGGAGACTCATAAAAGATACCAGCTTCTACTGTCGTAAATTAGTTTCTATCCCTATGGAAAGCAATAGAGCTAAGGAGGTAATAATTCGCACCACTTACATGGCAGGTGCTATCGAACATAAAAGTATAAATAATATATGGGAGAATATATAATTAATGGCTACCATTAACATCTTTCCTTATTATCAATCAAAGGTGTGGTTATTGCGGTAGGATCCCTACCTGTAGTTGTATACACCTTATTTCGAGAGCGTATAAATGATCTATATAGCTCCTGGCTTACCTCTGCTGGCGAAGATGGGAAGAGCTGTGCTCCAACTGTGACCCAGGAACGTTGCGAAATAACAGGGCAGATAGGCTTTGAACCATCACCACGTAACCATTGATACACTCCTCTTCGAGAACCAGTACTTTGTGTAAGGGTGTGATCCGAAGCTAGCTTAGTGATATGACCATCACTCGTCCAGTTATTAGCATGTTCTACTGCGAACGTAGCTGTTTCAAACTCTGTCTGCATCACTAGCGGCTGTGCCGACGTTGCGTGTAGTCCACTAAATGCGAGTGGAGCACTAACGATAGAACAGACGATAATAATTACCGGAAGAATATTCTTTAGAGTAGATCTGCTGCCATTTCTGCTCAGTGAGATGGTCCCGATCCCAGCCAAAATGGCGAGAGCGATATGTAAGAATATCTGTCCACGAACTGCGAGATCTTGATACTGAACGGTAAGTCCTGCAGTCAAGGCAAATCCAATAAGAGATAGTGTACCAATGAGTAATGCAACAGTGGCATATCCCTCTATATGTGCTTGTACTATGGAAGGAATTCCCCAGAATGCGACTATTCCGATAACAGCTATAGGCAGGATAAAAAGTACAGTGAATAAATTCCCGGTTGCTGTTCCTGGAAAAACCGGTGTGAAATAATTAATTATCACGAGACTACCTCCCACGAATAACATTCCTAATGAAATTTCACGCTGAAATCGTGGTTTACTTGTCAAAATGTAGGCCGTTGATAGAAGAAGGACAATGACCCATGCCACAAAGAGACCTGGAACAGATGAAACTCGGCCGATCTCTTTCATTGACGAGGAAGTATAATAGATACCTGTATATATCCAAAATCCAGCGACAAGAGTATTTAGCCTAAGTTTTGGTATACTTACAGAATCCTGAAGAGCCAATACCAACAACGAAACGGCACTGAATGCTCCAACAATCGTACTGAGGTTATGGGTTAGAGGAAACAGAAAAAAGAGCAATCCAGTTAATAATATCCACGCTGGACGGGGTGACCACAACGCATGTGCAAATACGTATAGACTTAGGATACTAAATAAATGGCCCACGCCTTCACTAGTCACCGCGGCTGATCGTCCGAGGAAAATACCTTCGGTTGCTAGCACTAAACCAGCAATCGCCGCCGCAATTTTTATATTATAACTAGCTTTCTGAAGACGTACTCCAATACGCTGCGTGATGACAACTACGAATAGACAAACAGTTCCGCCAATACTCGCAGTGAAAATCTGCGCAATGTAGAGCGGTGTTACACCTGTAACTCGACTGGTAAGTGCGAGAAGCATTGTGAACACAGGAACATCTGCGTTAAAATACCCTTTAGAAAGCGGTAAATGATTGTAGCGCAGTGTTGTCCGTGCAAGAGCGGCAAATTTGATCCCATCGAGATTAAATGGTAATGGACTCCAGTAAAGCGGAATTGTCCTCATCGCGATCGCCACTAGAAAGACGGTGAGACCTATTAGAATGGGGGATCGGCGGTTAGTCATCAAACCCCGTCCTTAGGCATTTCACAATGATATATTTATTATCTCCACAAATAAAATAAGGTAAAAGCATAAATATGGAAACCAAAACAATAAGAGAAGCACTAGTGAGAATACAAATAGGTCCAGTAGTTGTATTTCTTACCTCCATGTTTGGCAATAGCGTCAGAGTAGTCCTGGCTTTATATCCATCAGGATAATAAAATCTATGCCTTGGATGAACACAGCTATTTAAGGAAGTATGCATAAATATTTATAGATGTCTCTACATTGATAGAGAACGTCCTTAGGCCTCTTAGCATAATAATGAGCAAGTTCGCTAGCCAGGTGTTCAATAGGAGTAGCATCTACTTGTTGCATAGTAACGAACCAATAAAAATCCTTGGAACTTACTACATCAATTTATGACTGGGTCCAGCTTAAGGACATCTACATTAAGGGGCATAACGATCGTTAGTTGATGGATTCTATTAAATCCTTTAATAAATAGTATAAAGGATATCCTTGATTAGAATGCATCGTCTCGTTCGTTGCTAAACCTTAGTCCGACCCCAGGGTTGTGGAGAAGCAGTTGGCATCAGTGGCTTCCTGTACTTTGAGCTCAGCAAGCTGGTTCTCAGTGATGTCTTCCTTATACTTGGTCTCCCTATTCGCTATTTCTTATCTAATAATCCACTGCTATACTGGTGTTTACATCGTTGCTCGCCGTCATGCTGTCGAAGTAAATTACCTAAAGTGGTAGAATACAGTGAATAATTAATGCAATTGTGGATACTTGCTTGAATACCTTGTCACAGCTACCACTTATCTCCACTCAGAGCGAAGATGGAACCACGCATATTGAAGCGGGATTACACAGAATAGGGTATGACCCAAACCTATAATAAGATATTCAAAAGGAGTTGAACTAATTACAAATGGAGTAACTTTCGTCGAACTTGGGGTGTTAGACGGAGTCAAGGATCATTTTATCACTTGGTGTAAATGCGATCTTCCAGCAGACGATGAGACAAACAATCCCTGATACAGCGCCAGTGATAACCATATCGACAATTGAGTTGTTGAACGTACCGCTAACAAATAGCATCGACGCTACTCCAACAATAACGACAGGCAAACCGTACAATGAATCTCTTGAAACGGGTTTGATGTCCAGTAGGAAATGGAGTTCGAATACACGAAGCAGATTCAAGACCGAGACAGAGACAGTAGTCGCGGCTGCAGCACCGATGATTCCGTAACGTGCAACGCCAATCACGTTGAGACAGAGATTGAGGATACTCACGATAACTATGTTAGTCGTCTCTAAGCGTTCCTGATCAATCATAGAGAGCAAGTAACCGCACGGCCCGACCATAGAGAGAATGACACGGCCTACGATGAGAACGAACAGGATCTCTGTGGCCGCCTCAAATGAAGTTCCAAATATTGAGAGGATCTCTTGGGCGTATATTCCCATAAACGCTGCTGCAAGAAATGTTAGGCTTGCCACCCATTTAACAACGGATTGGTACATCTGCTCTAATACATCAAGTGTTCCCTGTTGATAGAGATCAGAGGCAACGCTTGGGAAAATAGCGTTCACTGAAATGAGTGCGAACGAAAGAAGTACCGCAGTTTGAAATGCTGCTTCGTAATGCCCAACTGCGGCATCAGATTCAAAAAAACCGATAACGAGAACGTCTGTCCAAATCATTACATGGTTTGCAATCCCTGCAAACATGACAGTCACAGAATATTTGTATATGGTTTTAGTTTCAAATGTTGGGGTGAAGGAACGGATAGAGGGAAGTAGACTATAAAGATAGTATATGCCAAGGCCTGCACTAAGAACAAGTGCGAGGAAATATCCAATAGCAAATGAATTCAACGTCTGCCATACAAGTATCGCGATGCCACCGAAGAGGAAGGTGGAACCAGCGTATCCAATATCCCGAATGTATACTGCATATTTTGTCTCTTTGAATCCTCTTGTTGCTGCCTCAAGCACGTGAATAAGTGCGAACAATGGTATACCAAAAAGGAAAATACGAATCACGCCGCCTCCATTTGTACCCAACTTCTCCACTATCCAGGGATAGAGAATATAGAGGGTAGCTGCAATTAACGATCCGACAATGAGAGGAGTAGCAATAGCGAGAAGACTGAGTCCGAAAAGTCGGTCCTGGTTCTCCTCATGCAATAACATTGGAATGAACTTCTGGACAGTCACATTCATACCAAGCTGCGATGCTCGTCCTCCTATCTCAAGAAATACGAGCGCAAGAGAATAGACCCCAAGCGCGGCTGCTCCAAGTTCCTGCGCAATAAGAACTAACAATCCGTACTCCCCGCATCGCCGGAGTAACTTCCCAGTGAAAGCTATTGATGCGAGTGAAGTAATGCTATTTTTCACTGAGCTCTCTTTATCCGGCTTAGTAATTAATGCTGTCCCTCTTAGATGGATTTTAAGTAATTATAAACATATACGAATACGGTTTTAGGGATAAACCAATTCATCGGATATTAGTGCTGATGAAACTGAAACTATCCTTAGTCATAGTGAGCAAAAGATAAACAAACTATAGGAACCGTCAAGTGGTTACAAATAGTATCTACACCAAGGATGAAACAAAACATTATTCTTTTAGTATTAGATTCGGTTAGGAAGGATTTTTTCGATGAATATGCAGTACGAATCAAGGCACGCTCGGACTATTCGTTTAAAGAGTGCAGGGCTGCGAGTTCGTGGAGTGCACCGAGTCATGCAAGTATGTTTACTGGCCTACTTCCACACGAACATGGTGTCAGTACATACAATCGTAAGATGGGGTCGCTCACTGACTACGAAACTATTTGCGACTTGCTTCAGGGCTACCACACAGTCGGATACAGTGCAAATATGTATGCTAGCCCGGCATATGGTTTCGATTCGGAGTTCGACTCCTTTATCGAAGTCCCTCGTTACCAAAGGTATCCCGAGGCTCTAAACGCCGTGTCCTACTTCCATAAATCCGATAAGGAGGGATTAGATCTTTACATGGATTATCTACAAGAATCAATCTCAAATGAATATCCAATCAAGAGTCTTATCAATGGGTCACTGGCACAGCTGAAACAATTAGCAATGGAACAGCCCATTCCAGATCCAGTCGATGATGGAGCAAAATTGATGATTCGTGAAATACGCGAAACACTGCGAACTGCAACAGAACCGACGTTCGTCTTCGCAAATTTCATGGAGAGTCATGAACCCTTCGGACATATTTGGGGACTGGATAAATCAATCCACGGTGTTCCAAGCTCATGGACGTCGGCAAGCGCAGACCGTTGGGATTTGATCTATGATCAAGATCTCTACGACGACCATGTTTCCCGACTAAAGGGTCTATATGCCGCAAATATCGATTATCTTGACCGACTTATCGCGTCTCTCATCGACTCTCTATCTAATATGGAGCGTGAAACTACCATTATCGTCACTGCCGATCACGGTGAAAATCTCGGCAATTATACTGACGACGAGCTTTTCGGTCACACAAGTAGCCTCTCTGATGGGTTATTACATGTTCCACTAGAAGTCATTAATTTGGACCGTTCTGCAACTATTTCTGAATACATTTCTCATCTCCAACTTCCAAAATTTATAGAAAATATTTCTAATGGAGAAGACGATATTCCAACCTCTGAATGTATCTTTTCAGAAGTACTTGGTATGGCACCCGGACCCCAGCCTCCAGAAGACCAAACATACTGGAAGCGGGGCATCAGATGCGCATACAGTGACGAAAGGAAGTATGAATGGGATTCCCTTGGAAATAAGCGCGAGTTTACCGTTCCGAAAGGAACCCCGAATCATCAAAAGCAAATTGATGAACTAGAAACTATTCCCGAATGGGCAAGAGACGGTTTCAAGAACACGATCTCAAAGGCAGTATCGGAGGCAGAAAAAGAGGAAACTACTACGGAAGTCGATGCGGCGACAGAGGCACGGCTGAACGACTTAGGGTATATGTGAGAGACTATTTCAGATAAAGAGTTACAGATTCTATCTGAATTCTAGTATATAGCTACTCAACTATCAGACGTAACCTAAGTCACTGAGTCGATCTTTGATTACATCCTGATCGGTCGCTGTACTTTCTGCCGGCGATTCCGTAGTGATTTCGCGGCGCTTCTCAAACGGATATGCTGCCCATGGGACTTCTATTAATTCAGGAACCGGGAGTCTGTTTGGATGACCGTATAGTTTAACAGGAAGGGGGGAAACTCGTTCACCAACTAGATTACCATGATCTGCGGTAATGACAGATTTTCCATTAAGAGTAGTAATGAGGGATTTTACATGTGGTGCAACAAGTTCGAGATTTTCTCGATATGCGCTCCAGACCTCTTCAACTGTTGCCTCAGCGAATCCAAACTGAAGTTGCGACCAAATGGCATATTTACTGTTTCCCTCTTCTTCTTGGTCAACATTTTTACCTTTATTCATCCCTTTATGATCAACCTGTCGGCCTTTCTCTCCAATAAACGGAAAATGCGGTTGCATGAAATGGATAATAAGTCGTTTGTTAGGAAACTGATTATGTGCCTTGATGGCCGCTTCGACCATAGTTTCTGGACGAGCAGTTTTAAGTTGTTCATCCCACCCACTATTATAGACGTCAACGATTTCATGGAATATCTTCTTCCCGACGAGTCGTTCGGTGAAAGGATTTGACGAAACATACACTGTATCATGGAGCGTTTTTCCCTGGAAATTTTTCTCCATGAATTCGACGCTTCCGCTTCCGCGCGATTGCACTTTATTTGTAGGGACATTAAACGCTTCGGAGTCGACAAACATATCGTAGCGGCATGCATCGAGAATAAGGAGATTATCCCAATCTTGTTCCATAATATCGACTCCCTTCATTTTCTTCATCCGGTGATAATACTGTTGGTTCAGTCGCATTCCCCAACGAGCTACTTCTCCACGGAGTATATTCGGGGATTTAAGGACGCGAACAAAGTTTTCTAAGTTATATTTCTCGCGCATGGCTTCAGATCTGTTCTATTCATTTATAAAAGCACTGAATATCTATAAATATCAAATTAAAAATAACATGATGGAACCAGCTATAATATTGACGCAAAATTCCAGAATTTTTATTGCGGTATTGATCCAAGCAACTGTTCTCCAAGAGGACTGAAATCAACAATATAATCCATTAGGTTTTCATAAAGGGACAATGTTGCCATCCTTCTACTTGACCAAATAGCTTATTCACGATATTACGGCAGTGCTCGAGCTTTATGTCAATTAGACTTTATTCTACTGTAACACTTTTTGCAAGATTACGCGGCTTGTCAATAGCACGATCTTTGACATTTGCGATATGGTAGGCAAATAGTTGAAGATAAACATTCGCAAGTACAGGTGTTAAATCTCCTAAATTAGGTAGACCAAGAAATGTATCGACTGTTTTACCCGTATCTCCTCTAATACCAATACCAATGATTGGCGCTTCACGTGCTTGAACCTCTTTAATGTTCTTTGCCATCTCATCAGGCTCAGATCCAGGGGTAAGAAGTGCGATCACTGGAGTCTGTTCGGTGACAAGCGCTAACGGACCATGCTTAAGTTCACCGCCAGGGAAACCCTCTGCGTGATCGTACGAGATTTCTTTGAGCTTCAGAGCACCTTCCAGTGCAACAGGATGCCCCAGTCGGCGGCCGATGTAGAAGAAGGCATCACTATTGGCGAATCGTTCTGCTAGACGGCGGACTTGCGACTCGCCATCCAACACGGTCTGGATCGCCTCAGGAAGGTCATGCAGATTCTTTAGGAGTTCCGTGGCGGTTTCGGATTCAAGCTCGTCTCGCTGTCGTCCAAGATGGATTGTGAACAGCGTCAGCGTCACAACCTGAGAAGCAAAGGTCTTCGTTGCGGCTACGCCGATCTCGGGACCGGCCCGGATATAGAGCGTCTGGTCAACTTCCCGGGTTACCGTCGAGCCAACAGTGTTCGTCACAGCGAGTGTTCGAGCACCAGAGTCCACCGCCATGCGGAGTGCTTGCAGCGTATCAGCTGTTTCACCACTCTGCGTAACCGCAATGACGAGTGTCTCCCAGGGATCGTAGCTTGTCCGGTACTCGTATTCGCTCGCAACGTGTACCGTCACTCGGAGATTAGTATGGGTCTCAAGCAGCTCGGCTGCATAGCGGGCGGCATAATTCGAGGTGCCACAGGCAACGATCTGGATTTCCTGGATGGATTTCCAATACTCGATCGGTGCATCGATGTCAAGGTCGACATCACCCGTGAGTGAGTCAATCCGTCCAGACAGCGACTGTCGAACGGCATGTGGCTGTTCATGAATTTCCTTGTGCATGTAGTGCTCATAGCCGCTTTTCTCAGCGGCATCTGCATCCCAGTCAACGGTCTGTCGATCACGCTCAACCACTGCGCCATCATTCGCGATCGACAAATTGTCTTCAGTGAGATGGGCGACATCGCCATCTTCAAGAAAGGTGACCGTCCGCGTCTGTTCGACGAAGGCCGTGATATCGCTCGCGAGGAATTTCGCAGTATCAGTGTGGCCAACAACGAGTGGACTGTCTTGGCGTGCAGCAACAATTCCATCGTAGCCGGCGACAGCAACAGCGATCGCGAAACTACCCTCAAGCTTCTCAACGACGTTCCTGACTGCTTTCGGAAGGTCAGTGTCACCTACTAGTTCTTCCTCAAGAAGGTGGGCAATGACCTCGGAGTCGGTATCGCTGGTGAATTCGTGCGTTAGTTCGAGGTCACGCTTATGGTCTTCGTAGTTGCTGATGATCCCGTTATGCACGATCGATATTTCGCCATGGCAGTCGGTGTGGGGATGGGCGTTTTCGTCGGTGGGTGGCCCGTGGGTACTCCAGCGAGTATGCCCGATACCACATGTTGCTTCTGTTGTGGAGGGGAGTGAGAGGTCCTCAATCTGGCCGCTTTGTTTGTTGACCTGCAGCGTTCCATCAAGCAGAGCAACGCCGACGGAATCGTAGCCGCGATATTCCAGGTTTTTCAATGAATCTGCGAGAAAGCTTGAACAGTCCTCTGTCCCAACGTATCCTGTTATGCCACACATTGTATTATCCTCTCACCGCTTTCATTGTATCAGATAAATCCTTGTTAATAGTAGTTCCGCTTTCAACTGATGCAAACTCGCCAATCGTCGTCCCTGGTTCGATGGTAACGTTCCCACCAAGCTTGGCCCGACCGCCAATAAGCCCACCAAACGGAACATCTCGATGGATTTCGTCGTCAACCACGGTAGTGGCCTTTCCACCTCTAACCACCGTATTTGGGCCAATCTCTGCTCCTGCACCAACGACACAGTCGCGAAGCACTGCCCCAGGCTCGATCTTCACATCCGGAAAGAGTACAGCATTCTCAAGGACAGCGTTTGCACCAATCTCAACGTTTTCGCCGATTGCTGTCCGCGGCAACACCCTCACACCTGGTCCTAATGTCGCACTCTCCGCCAACGTCGTCCGTGCCATGACCGTCGCATTGTCATCGACAGTCGGCGGTACTGGTTCTGTCTCACGATCAAGGAGGTACCCATTCAGTTGGGCAAGATCCCACGGATACGAGATATCGCCCCAGAGTCCATCATAGGAGACCGGCTGAATTGGCTGGAGGCCGTCTTCCTGGGAGAGGGTTGTTGTGAGCGCCTGCTCCGGGCTTGCATCAGTACGACGAATTGCAGCAAAAATATCGGGACCCAGCCCATACACACCGGCGTTAATTTGGCTTGACGATGCACTCCCGTTCTGCGGTTGTTCGACGATGTCAGTGATGATTTGACCGTCGAATCGTACAACCCCATAGCGGTTCGGTGTTGCAACACTGGTAACGGCAAGGCACGTATCCTTCGTCTCCCGTCGTGTAGCGGCAACATCCTCGATTATCGAGGGTTCGATAATCCGGTCGCCATTCAGCGCCAAGAAATCATCGCCAATATGCTGTTCGGCCTGCAGGAGTGCATGGCCGGTCCCAAGACGGCGTTCCTGGACGACATACCGAATGTCAATACCCCACTGACGGCCGTTCCCGAAGTAGCTCTGGATACGTTGCCGCTGATAGCCCACAACTAGAATTACTTCGTCAATCTCTGTACTGGCCAACGCCTCAACAATATGCTCTAGCAAGGGTTTGTTCCCGACCGGTAGCATCGGCTTCGGCCGGTTGTTTGTTAGCGGTTGAAGACGCGAGCCCTCTCCCGCAGCAAGCACGACTGCTTTCATTACCCTAAAGAACTATTCAGACATCATATAACTTCTTGGGTCCTGGTTGAAAATTTATCGATCCTCTTTTGGAAGCCTGACGCTTGAGTAGTTAGAGGAAAATCGAGCTTTCGTTAGTAGGTGATGCTAACGCTAAGTAGCCGCCGTTATTTCTCATCTCCCTTGAGATCAGCTACTGTAAGATCCCCTGAGAGATATTTCTCACCTTTGGAGGAGATTCCGTAATACCCTTTCTCTTCATTTTCCTTTTTCACCAGTTCATGAGACTCTAAAACTCGCAGTCTTCGCCGGACGGTAGAGTATCCGATATCATACCCTGCTTTTTGTAGGTTGTAGTGGAGTGGGGCAGGTGGCAGTGCAATGTCTTTCTCGTGGAGGAATTCAAGAATAGAATCATCGTTACCCGTCATCCACGAAACTCGAGGCCGCATGTCGAGAGAGAGTCGAACATTTTGTTTAATCACATCGATATTCACTACTCTGAGCCTAATCACGCTCATATTGAGCCCATATACGCTAACTTTTATGCATCTGGCGTTCAAGTAGTACAATAACGACTGTTCGACGGGATTTGTCTGGAAAACTCCGGACGCGTGTCAGAGCACGCGCCCGTCGTACGGTCGTCAAGCGTGAGACCGCATGTACATGTTTGCCGACACGGGACTAAAATGTCCCGTCCGACAGCCGCAGCACTCGCTAACCACTGCTGAGAGTTCGACGGTACAAAACACGCCAATAGCCACCTACCTACAGTGTTCGAAATTGCCGGAGAGCGTCGTTCATGGTGTTATCCGGGACTGGCAGATACAGGGGACTAGTCGCCTCTTCGCTAGTCTCGTCCAACTGATCACGCCTACTAATCGAGGTGGTGGTCGATGACGTCGCCACCGGACTGGGATATCACGGCAGAAGAAATCAAGGAGACGTTTGACCGGTGTCCGAACTGTGGGAAGTACGCTGTTTTGGTGAACGACACTCATACGTGTAATCCGACACGGTCTACTGGCCATCTAAACGAACAGGAGCGTCAGCAGCGCATCGAAGCTGATCCCTATCCGGGTGATGAAACAGTCGTCACAATTCAGCAGGGGCCGAGCACGGTATCCGCCTACCACGAAACAACATGTGATGACCAGCTGCTCTGCTCACTCACCAGCGACCACCTACTCGACCACCTCACACGTGCGGACGCCCAAGCGAACGGCCATCCACCATGCCAGCAGTGCCAGCGCATCCGTCACGCCCGAGGTGATAACCGATGACTCACAGCGAGCAAACCAAACGCGTGCTCGCGCTCGCCCGGGGCGACTCAATTACGGTCGACACCCAGCATCGGACACTCACGGGCATCGTCTACCGCTGCAATCACCACGATCCCGAACTTACATGCCGTGGGCCCGAACCCGGCGAACACGTCCTCTATTTCGTCACTCCAACCTACGACCGGTACTGCCTCCAGTACACCTACTATGACGAGTACGACCACACCCAGCAACGTCTCGATCGATACGGCCGCACACCTGACGGCCAGTACGTGTGGCTCCGCACGCACGCCCACGTTGAGTCCATCACCAATCCCACCGAGGATGGTGAGCAGCTATGACCGCCGACCACGCTCCTGAGCCGTTGAATCCAGGTCAGCCGACAACACTCGCCCGCCAGCTATCGCCAGGCGATCGCGTCCGGATCACGACCACCAGCTTGCCCCGCACCAGTCTCGCCGTCTCCCACGTACACCTACTAATACACGCCCAGCCGTCACGGCTCGTCCTTACTACGCCACCAATCACGACCACTGCCCAACAGTCCTGCCCCCAGCGCGTACACTACGACTGCATCACCGCATCCGAGCCATCGACAATGACCGTCATCGAGTACACCGACACTCCTGCGACCACGACCACCCGCACCGTCGGCTCGCTTACCACAATTGCCCGCCTCCCCAGCCTCTCCATCACGCCAGATATCGACGATCGGCCGGTACCAGCGGAGGCGGATGGCAATGAGTAACACCACCACTTCCGGAGCTTCCACCCCCATCGACGAGAGCGACGCCTCGGTCAGTACGCTCGTTGACCACGTCCAGCAACTCACCGACCGCATCGCCGACCTTGAACAGGCACTCGCCGACAAGAACGACCGCATCGACACTCTCAAATCACGTGTCAGTGACCTCGAACAGGAGCACACCACCGACTGTGACCACTGCACCGACCTCGAAACACGCGTCGAGAAACTCGAAGCCCGGGAAGCACGCCTCGACCACATCGACGACCAGATCGCAGAACTCCAGGCCCGAGAACTCACGAAAGGCGCGCATCTCCACGAAGAACACGTCTATCCCAGCCTCATCGACGACAACACGATTAGCGAACTCGAAAAAATCACAAAAGACGATGGCCGCGAATACTATCGTGTCCTCGGCCGCGACGATCCTACCGAGTCGGATGGGGCTGGTGTCGCGCTCGCTCATGCCGACCTGCTGCCGATCCAGCAGTTGACGCGTATTCCGCGTGAAACACGCGATAATCATATGTCCGCGACGGACCGACGCGCCACTTGGACGTGGGAGCAGCGCACCGACGATCGGAGGCGGTTATGGAATGACGGCGGGAGTAGCGTCCAGGCGTATCTCGACTGTGGCGACCTCGCCACTGAACTCCGCGTCGAGTTCGATATCGCTCGCGATAGCGCGGCCGAACTCGCCGGCCGTGTCCTCGAAGCACTCGTCGACCTCACTAACAACCGCTGCTACATCCAGAAGACCACGAAACGCCATGACGGATGCACGTACAAAGAGCGACGGCTCGTGTTGCCAGCGGATGCTGAGATTCCTGGCGAGACACAGTCGATGGAGGTAACCGGATAACACGGTTGTTCGCCGGCCGGGTGTGACCCGGTCTTTCTACCCATTCCCGAGTGGGACGAACGCTGTCGGCCACTCGCTCTGACCACAGAAACCGCGGTGGATCGAACGGTCGAGTACTAGGTGGTGTCTCGTTTTTTCGCCCGTTTTTCGCCCGTGTAATGGAACAGTTGTAGCGATGTCGCCGGTAACAACGCTGTTATCAGCGTCGGACTGCCGATGATCGTGCTAACATTGGGGTCTCTGGAGGAGCAGGACAATCGGTATAGTGCGACCGACTACGTCGATGAACTGATATTCAGGAAGTGAGCCTTGCGGTCGATCAGATTAGTATAATATACTAACGACAGCGTACTGTCCTTGCTCTCAATATTGTCGAGCGTGTCGTTCATCTCGCAGATCGTATAATGGGCAGGTGTCGCCGTAGTGCTGATCTCCGAGTGTTACTGTGGTATACCTCTAACGCTCAGGGCCGTTCGCGCGATTGAGCGCATACATGACCGACTTCGACTGGCTGGATGTCTTGTGGGGCGTGACATATGTTTGAAGCCGTAGTACGTCGAATCTCTACTTGGGGGGAGTTCAATGTACGATACAATTCTTCTTCCAACGGATGGAAGGAATACGTCAAATCCAGCGATTGAACATGGAATCGAGCTTGCGCGTAAGTTTGGAGCAACTCTCCATGTTCTCTATACTATTAAAATGCCATATTTAGAATATGTGGATGATGATGAATGGAATCACTCGATCAAGAAGTCTTTAAGAAAGGACGGAATCAAAGCGACTGAAGACATTGCTAACCGGGCGCGTGAATATAGTCTTGAAGTGGTTACGGCGATTGAGACTGGACTTCCGTTCCAAGTTATCAGTAAGTACACTACCACCCACGGTATCGATCTCATCACTTTGGGAACTGCTGGAACGAGCGCCAAGTCACGCGTAATAGGAAGTACGGCGAAGAAAGTCGTTCGATTGGTTGAAGAGCCTGTGCTAACTGTCCGGACATCAGAAACAGTGCCATCGACCGACTACGAAAAGATCATTCTTACAACCGATGGTACACCAGGGTCCCAGCGCGCAATTGGTGAGTGTGCGACCCTTGCCGAAAAATACGATGCCTCGGTGCAGATCGTCTATGTGATCGACGTTGAGAAAGTCCACTTCGAGTCATATATTGATCGTATGGAAGAAACCGGCCACGGGTCTGTGAGAACGTGATGGAACGCCTTTCGGCGGCCGGCATCCACGCGACGAGTCATATTCTCTGGGGGAACCCAGCCGATCGAATTCTGACGTATGCAGAAATGGAGGATGCAGATTTGATTGTTCTTGGGACGCATGGCCGCTCGGGATGGGAGCTGTTCGTGTTAGGAAGTGTCGCTGAGGCAGTGCTAAGCCGGACAGCGATTCCAGTACTGACAGTACGCAATAGGGGGTGAGACGTCCGTGTTACTATCTAAGGCAGCGCTGCAAATCCCTGTTGCCACCATACTCTTATCACGGATTGTCGTACCCGATCTGAGGGCGGAGGGAATATGTATCGACGACAATCACGGCCAGAGTCAGCCCCGGAGACGAACAACCAACAGCGGCGGGGGCACCAGCGGATCACTGATATTGACATCACGAAGCCGACGCTCACGTGGCTGCAATGCCCGCAGCCTCACCAGCCGATTTCCATTCAGGACGATGACCGCGTACTGAACAGCAGGTTTAATCCACAGTTAGACTGTTGGGAAATACTGCTTCTCGTAATGCCACAAGAGGAGCGCGAAACTGACAAGTAATCCACTGGGGCTCGGGGAACTGATAGTTCCCGTTGATGATCGGCTCGCACGGCTGTAGAACCGGGAGAAATAGTGTCCTCCCTCTGGAGTGTATAGGAAGTGCTTCTGGTCGGGTAGTGGGATCAGATGAATGAACGAGGCTTAATTCTCTCACGCTACCAGTGGTAGCAGTCCAAACTAATGGGGTGCTAGAGGGACAGGATTCTCACCAACGTTATAGCGCAGTTTTCTTCTTGAGATTATCGCTGGTGATTGGTGAGTGGTGATAAACAAAGTATATATGTATTCTGTGTGTAGGCTTCTAACAACAGGATTGTGAGTATGATGCTACAGACAGAGTCAAGATACGACGGGAGGTGGCTCGAGAGTGTCATTATCGGATAGGCTTGGTGAGGGAATCATGAAGCATAGTCGGGTGCTGATTGCAGCGCTCCTGATCTTTTCAGCTGTTCTTGGATCAGGTGCGTCGATGGTTGGGCAATCATCGTCGCTAGACTCGTTCCAGAGTGATACCAGTGATGCAGCCCAGGCTCAAGAATATATTCGAGAGAATTTCTCAACAGGGTCAAATAATACAACAAGCGCTCAAGTGATTGTCCGTGATGATAATGTTCTTTCTAAGCAGTCACTGAAAAACCAAATTGAACTACAGCAAGAGCTACGAACTAATAAATCTGTTAATAGGACACTTGCAAACGAATCGCCAACAATCGGCGTTGCAAATATCCTTGCGACGACTCTCTACCGATTAGACAAGGCGGACGACCTCAAAGCTCGCGGGAAAAATCTCCAGCAACGGCGCGAGAATCTAACCGAATGGGGTCAAACGCTTCAAAACCGGTCCCAGGAGTTGAATGAAAGTAAGAAGGAGCTCCAACAGCGCAGCGAGCAGCTCAAAGAACGAGGACAAGAACTCAAAGCACGAGGCGAAAAGCTCCAACAGCGGTCAAACGAGCTCAATCAAAGTAGACAAGAGCTCAAGCAACGAAGTGCAGAGCTCAAGCAACGTGCACAGGAACTCAAGGAACGCAGTCAACAGTTACAGCAGCGATCGCAAGAGCTGAACGAGAGCAAAGCAACACTTCAAAAGCGGGCTCAGGACCTGCAAGAGCGCGGGCAGGCACTTAACGACAGTCGAGCGGAACTTGAGCAACGCGCGCAACAACTGGAGCAGCGAGCCCAAGAACTCAATCAGAGCAGGACAGAGCTTGCACAACGGCGGACTGAGCTGCAAGAGCGCGCAGCAGAGCTGAATGAAACGAAACAGGAGCTTGCGGCGCGCGCTGAAAAGCTGGAACAGCGGCGGGCCACAGTTGAAGAGGCACACGAGAATGGATCGCTGAGTGATTTTGAGTATATACAGCGTCTTGCCGTGCTTCGTGGGGAGCAGGCCCAGTTAGAGAATGCACGAGCGCAGCTCGCAAACAACTCAACGAAGCTCAAGCAGGATCAGAAGGAACTCGCCCAGGATGCACAACAGCTCCAAGAGCGCGCAGCGGAGCTCAAAGCAGATCAAGCAGAGCTCGAACAACAATCCGAGCAGCTCACAGAACGAGCCCAGCAGCTCAGAGCAGAGCGAGCGCAATTGGAGAACAAATCGGCGGAACTAGAACAACGCGGTCAAGAGCTAGAGCAAGCCTCCCAGGAGCTTCGAGAGGATCGACAGGAGCTGCAGGAAGCACAAGCAGCTCTCGAAAAGTGGTCACAGCGGCTTAAAGAACGGAGCGAAGAGCTGCAGACTGATTCTCAGCAGCTTCAAGAAGACAATGCAGACCTCCAGGCTGCACAGACGGAGTTGCAGAATCGGTCGGAGCAGCTGCAAGAGCGAGGGCAGAAGCTTCAACAGCAGTTTGACGCGTTCAAAGAAGCGCAACAAGAGCTGAAAGCGGATGGAGAGAAATTAAAGGAGAGACAGCAGGCGCTTCGGAATGAGTCGGATCTTACGTTAGCAGAGCAGGTTGAGATTCTAGATTCGCATAATCAGACGGAGATCGACAACGCCACTAGCACTGTGCTTGGGGAGAATGCCAGTGTCGGTGGATCCGGTAGTGGAGAGGGTGGGGCTGGTGCGTTCGCGTTCATGCCGACGAGTTATGAAGCAGGGAGCACTGACGCGAACGCGACGATGATTCTTATCTCGCAACGGACGAGTAGCGGCGGTGGCGGCGGGGGTCCGCAGGGGTCGGCTAGCGACCGGCTCGTTAACTCTCAACTCGCCATGCAGACGATTGCTAATGAGCAGTTCAATGAGAAGAATTCGAGGGCCCTTGTCTTCGGGAGTGGGATCGTCGCCGATGAAACCCAACGGTCGATGACGGATAGTGTTCTCATTGTGGGACCGCTTGCAATTATCTTTGTTCTTGGTGTCTTGATCTTCGCGTACCGAGATCTCTTAGACATCGTTTTGGGGCTGTTTGGTATCGCGCTCGTCCTGATCTGGACGTTTGGCTTTATGGGCTGGGCAGGTATCAACTTCAACCAGATCTTTATCGCTGTCCCCGTTCTGTTGATCGGGCTATCAATTGACTATGCGATCCACGTCTTCATGCGTCATCGTGAGGAGCGACAGCGCACTGAAGGCGTCACGGAGTCGATGAAAGTCACACTCTCGAGTCTTGGTATTGCACTTATTCTTGTGACTGTCACTGCCGTCATCGGGTTCCTTTCGAATCTTGTCAGTGACGTTCCGCCGATTCGGCAGTTCGGTATCGTAAGCTCTGTCGGAATCACGGCGGCGTTGCTCATTTTCGGCATCTTGATTCCAGCGCTGAAAACGGAATTAGACGGATTCCTGGAAGGTCGCGGCTGGGATCGTCAGAAGCGTGCCTTCGGAACTGGTGGTGGCCGGCTTGGCTCGCTTCTTGCAGGTGGTGCAACGGCGGCGCGGAAGGCACCACGGGTGGTGTTAGTGATTGCTGTGGTGCTTACTCTGCTGGGTGGAGCGGGTGCAACGCAGGTTGATACGAGTTTCTCGCAAGAAGACTTCCTTGCAGATGATCCGTCCGGTGTCTGGGAGGAGCTTCCAGAACCGTTTGCGCCGGGAGATTATTCTGTGAAGGCTTCGATGACGTATCTGAATAATAACTTCCTCCGACAAGACTCGAACGCAGAGTTATTGATACGCGGCGATATCACTGATCCACAGACATTGGAGACTGTCGAGAGAGCAGAGCAAGCAGCAGCAAAGAAGGATTCGACGGTTGTTCTCTCAAGTGGTGAGGCGGATATTCAGAGTCCGCTGTCGGTGATGCAGTCGGTTGCAAGTGAGAACGGGTCGTTCAAACGGACGTTCGAGCAGGCAGATACGAATGGCGACAATGTCCCGGATCAGAATCTCGAAACAGTCTATGAGAAACTGTTCACTGTTGCTCCGGAAGAAGCAAAGGGTGTGATTCATCGGACGGAAGACGGTGAATACAGGGCGATTTATATGACGATCTCTGTAAAAGGCAGTGCGAGCGACGGCGCAATCACCACTCAGATGCGGTCCGTTGCTGATACGGTTGAGCAAACGAGCGATCTCACCGCAGTTGCAACTGGGCAGTCAATCATCTTCAAGATTGTTCAAGACCAGCTGCTCAACTCCGTCATTCAGAGCCTTCTCATCACGCTCGGAGCAACCTTCGTCTTCCTGATGGTTGTCTACTACTTCCTTCACGGAAGCGCAACGCTTGGGTTTGTTACCATGTTGCCGGTGGCGTTCAGTGTGACGTGGATTCTTGGAACGATGTTTGTGCTTGGAATCCCGTTCAACGTGATCACTGGACTTATTACAAGTCTGACTGTTGGGCTGGGCATTGCCTACAGTATTCACTTGAGCGAGCGGTATATCCACGAACTGCAGGCGCAAGGGACGGTCTGGGAAGCGATGCGGAAGAGTGTCACCGGTACCGGTGGAGCACTACTTGGGAGTGCTGCAACTACTGTCGGCGGATTCGGTGTGCTTGTGTTCGCTATTCTGCCGCCACTGAAGCAATTCGGTATCATTACAGGGCTAACGATTATCTATTCGTTCCTGGCGAGTGTATTCGTCCTGCCAAGCCTCCTCGCACTCTGGACACGCTATCTTGGACCTGGCGGTGAAGTGACAACGGGATCGGAAGCGCAGTCGACAATGGATGATGTGAGTACAACCGATGACTGAAGGCACTGAATCCGACGCGGTGGCCGCGCTCCAGCAGCTCGGCCTCTCTAAGTATGAGGCACAGGTTTTTAGCGCGCTGCAGCGGATCGGAAAAGGAACGGCGAGCGAGATCGGAGAGGTAAGTGATGTGCCTCGGTCACAGGTGTATGGAACGGCTGAAAGCCTGGAACAACGAGGACTCGTAGATATTCAGCAAGCGAAGCCGAAACAGTTCCGTGCTGTTGGACTTGCTGAAGCCCGGTCTATGCTTCAGACGCAACTTGAGCGAGAACAGGATCGGGCGTTTGAAGCCCTCAATGAACTCCAACAGGAATCGATTCGTGAAACCGAAACACAGGAAGACGTGTGGCGAATTGAGGGCCAAGAAACGATCACTAATCGGATGGTTCAGCTGGTCACAGATGCAGAGACCCGCCTGATCTTTGGCGCTCGTAGTCCCTGGCTGATCGATGACGCACTGCGGGAAGCACTCCAGGAAGCGACTGAAGCAGGCGTCGATGTCACGATCACAAGCGCTAACCCGGATGTTTGTGGTATCTTTGAAGATATGGATGGTTTTTCTGTCGCTGCTCTTCCCTCCGATTTAGATGAAGCAGAGCGAAGCGGACGAGTCCTTATTGTGGATTCAGATATTGTCCTGCTAAGCGTGCTTGAACCCGAAGATAACTCCGATGCCCATCACGAAGTAGCAATCTGGAGTGATGGAACTGGGTTTGCTAGTGTCTTTATTGGCTTACTCAAAAGTAGACTCTCCAATTCTTTCTGATCTCCTCCAATAATCAAATATAAAACTTTCTTGTCATATTTCAGTGACGAGATGGCACTACTACACCGGCCATTAGTATAATTATATGAATGTCGCCGAGCAACGAGACGCCCAAAAAGGAGTCTAATCTGACCCGCAGTTAGTAGAATATACTAACAAGTGCACCCTCCGATGACGAATAGTGATGGTAGTGCAAATAGAGTACGTAGCTGGTGAGATGGCGAGCGTCGTTCGGTTCTGTGAGCTGCAAAAGATTGAATCTTGCAGCTGTATACAATGTACACATGGGGGCAAAAACCGTTCGGATCGAGGTTCACGTCTATGAGATGATCCGAGCGAAAAAACGCGAAGACGAAACGTTCTCGGAAGCAATTGAGCGCCTGGTTGGTGGTGGCTCACTGCTTAATCTCTACGGAGCAGGCAACGAGGAGGATGTCGAGAACATGCGAGATGTGGTCGATGAAACGAAGGAGAAGACTCGTGGCGGGTTGACGAACTCCGTAACCGAACTCAGACCGAGTGACATCCTCCCGCGCCTCAAGGCGCAGGCCTCCTACAAGGGAGGCTTCGCAGAGGTTTCAGGACTGAAACACTGTAAGCGTCGTCTGTTCGGGGTTCGGCCTTGGCTTACTTGTGCGTCGTGTGGAAAAAATGGCGGGCCGTGGCGCCGTTAGTCCCGTGAAACACGTGCTGGGTTCTGAAGGATGCGTCCGATAATTTCGTTTATATTCGGCGCACTTCTGTCGCCGTCACGGTGACTTTCTGGGAACGGTGGTTTCTTCGTCATCGATAATCTCTCCTCCGTCACTAGTTAGCAGCTCGCATGGCAAAACAATGACGAAACCTTTCAGATAGGAAATAACTGGCGAGTACTACGCCCTGTGTTTGGCGGTCACAGGTCCGATAGACGCCGCTGGTGCGTTGTTGCGGATATTGATCGCCTTCCTGGTCTTAAAGCCCGGAATCTCATCATAGGACTTTCGGACTGTCATCCGTTCACGTCGTCCTGTTCTTTCACGCCACGATTTTGTCGGTCTCTATGAGTGGGTCGGGCAGACTCTTATTGGCGGTAATCTGGGAACTCAGGGCTGTCTGGTCGAAACGGTCGGAGTCAGTCATGGGTTGTTTCGTAGGAGCTCTAGCGGCAACACGACTGTGCATCTGTACAATCTATGAATTTATTCGAATTTAACCCGAGAAGATATCAACTGGCTGTTGTTTCTGAATCGTCGCTGTCGTCGTCGGGTGTTGACTCAGCTGCTATCGCGGCGTTGCTGCTAACTTCTTGCGGTGCAGTCCCAACTGACTCGCCGAGGGATACGGTCGGCGAGAGTGGCTGGCCGTGAATGAGTTCTGGGAGGACGATACGGATGCCTTCAATCATGACGATGAAGATGATTGGTAGGAAGAAAAAGCCATACCAGCCGAATAGGATGGGGCCGAGGAGATAGGCGAACATCATTAAAACCATATTCAGCTGGCGGCCGGTGATATATGGCTGGAGGAAGGTCTGTGGGAGTAGATCGAGGGCGATGAAGTAGAGAACAAGAATACTTCCGAGAAACGTGAGATGGGTGCCGCTTGTATTGACTGCTTGGATGCCGAGATAGCCGACGACGGGGAGATAGATGAGTTTGCCGACGACGATGGGAATGAGGCTGGCGACGCCGGTGAGAAATGCCAGGACGAACACCATGGGGATGTGGAGTCCGTCTGGCGCAACAGCGTTCGTGCTCCAGTAGGCGACGGCCGCGATGAGAGACATGGCAATAATGAAGAGAAGATTCCCGAAGAAGACTGACTCAAGGTCGTTGTCGATTGCGGTAGCATACGCATAGGCGGTGGTTTCGGTGCCGCCGAAGAGGTGCTGGAGGCCTGCTGAGATGTTGTTGTCGTGTTCCAACAGAAAATACGAGAGTGTGATGGCGAGTGCGAGAAACAGGAGTGTGCTGATGAATGCTGAGAGGACAGTGACGCCGACTTGGAGTATCGTTCGAAGCGTCTGCCGTGGGTCAGTAATGAATTGACGTGGGTTTTGGACGACAGATGCCAGTGCTTGCTGCTGCTCAGTGGCGAGCCCGCTTTGATTGAAATATGAACTGATGAGGCCAACAGGGTCAGCGGTGCTACTGAGGAATTGCTGGATCTGTTGGAAGATTTGGAAGCCGGCATACAGCGTGAGCACGACAATCGGGACGAGAACGAGTGAGACAGTCACTCCGGCTGCAATTCTGTCTGATTTGATGCGGCGGTCCAGGCGGGTGTATATCGGCCGGGTGGCATAGTAGCCGAAGACACCGAGAACGAGAATGCCAATGAACGAGTACGCGATGTATGCTGCCGCGAGTGCGAGGAGAATGAAGAGAAGCCACCAGCCGATACGAGCTCGATCAGTTGGCAGTTCGAACGTGACGGTTGACATTCTGTTTGACTCACTACCTACTCCTCGAAAAGATTGTGGGTAGTTCACGATAAAGAATCGAAAGAGAGCAGTAGATTTTCGCTGATGATACCCCTGCGAAAGGGAAGACGAGCGCAGGCGTCTCGTTACCGAAACATAGTGAAATAATGTGCCACCTGAAAGGCAAGGTCTGGATAGAAGTCGCTCAGTAGGTTTCGACGTCGAGGTCGTCGATTCGATCGAAGTGATTGCTATTACGGGTGACGACCGGTTCGTCGTTGAGCAGTGCAGTCGCACCAATAAGACAGTCTTCTCGGTCGATCTCTTCACCCCGAGACATGAGTTCCCCCGAAATTTTTCCCGCTTTCCGCATTACCGTATCGTCGGCGACGACAGCGTGGCGAGTGTCGAGCACGTCAAGTATTTTCTGCTGGCGTTCTTCGGGAACATCTAACTGCGGAACAGCTTCGTAGAGCTCGAGGACGGTAATCGAGGCGACTTTTTCGGGGCGGTTCTCCTTCTCTATGAAATCAAGATACGTGAGAGCGTCCGGGTCGTCATGCAAAATATCGATAATGAAAGATGTGTCCTCAATCATTCGTCACTCCGCAAGTCTGAATCGAGGCGTTCACGGCGATCACGGGAGCGTTCTCGTCCCTCTTCGATCATCCCTTCGAGTTTCTCGGCTTCTTTGTCAGAGAGAGCGCCAGCTACCTCCTTCCACGAGCGTTCGCCCGCAATTCGCTTGACGACCTCCGAGAATGACTCTCCTTCCCGCTTGTGTGCCTTGAGGCGTTCGTAGGCCTCCTCATCGAGAGAGATAGTTTTCGTCGCCATCCCAATACACAGTCGTGTGTGCAGACATATAAAGATATGAGGAGCAACCAGTGGTGAGGCAACCGGACAAGACTAGCCGTCGACAGCGAGACACGATCGAGTATCCGGCACTAATTCTGGAGACCGGCGGATCTGCTTGCTCTGCATACTCACGGACTACAATCGGCTACATCCAGGTTATCCTGTTCTAATCTCGCAGAACGACACTCTCTCAGACGTAATCCCTCTCTAGAATCGCCGTGAACAGCGTATGCTGGCAGAGGCGGGTCCGAATACCGTCGTGAAACAGCGAATCAAATAGTGGTCCGAGTGTCTTCTTGTCTCGCTTGAAACTCTAGAACTTCACTTCCTGCCTCAATATATAGAAAAATCTGTCTTTCATATAAAATGCATAGTTCAATCTTGCAATCTAAAGTTATTTGTGGCGGTCAATAGTAGACATAAGCATGCCTCCACGCCACAAGCTCACACGGACCATAGCCGTCCTGGTTACAATCTGTGCAAATGCCGGCGTCGCGGCCGCTCAGCAGAGCGAAATCAATAACTCGCTCACACAGATCGAGGAGTTCGTCGCAACCACACTCGGCCAGGTCGGCGTGATCGTCTTTCTCATCGGCGCCGCCGTCTGGTTCATCTCCCGCCGGAGCGCCGATCGCGCCCAATGGGGCTGGCGTGGCATGTGGGGCGGCGCTGGCATGATCATCCTCTCAGTCAGCTACAACGTGTTCGTCAATCTCTTCGAGAACCTCGCCCCCGGACTAATCATCCCCATCCTTCCCTAAACAATACACTCGCAGCGACCCACGCGTCATCCCCGCTCCACGTACTCGCCTCACAGCACCGCTATGAGAGTCAGCCTTCCTTCAGGCCTGTTGTTCGTTGCCCTCCTTGTGCTTCCCATGGGAAGCGCACTGACGCCACCCATCGCTGATGCGCCCGACGGAGCAGTCCGGCTCTTCATCACTGACGACCGTGATCCGGACACTGGCACGATACCGCCATTCGTACGCGCATCAATCGACGACGTCGTCGAGACAAAGCGCCCTACTACGGCGAACGTCAGTCGCATGCGTGATTTCTACTATGCGACGACACAGCCACCGTATCGCGTCGGCCCGGCCAACCGGACACTCAGTGAGTATCGTCGCGCACAGCTGCGCTCGATTCACCGCAACGAGTCAATAAGCCTGTGGCTCCCGGATTCCCAGCGCTCGAACGGCACCGTCGTCACAGATGCCCATATCACGCTGCTCGGAACACTAGAGGGAACACACACTCGTCTCGATACAGCCGGCGGAAACCAATCGAAAAACGGGAGTGAGCTCCTGTTGATTCCCCGTACTGGGACAGTCCTCACGCATCTCGATTATTCGACTCGGCTTCCGAACCGCACGTGTACCGTTGTCGGCGACACCAAGACGTGTCGCAACTACACACTCCTCGACCAGCATGTCAATCGAACCGTCCAAATCGGCTCACAGACGTGGCCTAGCAATCCGGAGACACCACGACAGCTCGAGTATGCCGGGGTGACCGCCACCGAACCAGCGACGCTGCAGGTCCGCGCAACGATCAACACGACGATCGCTGTTCAAACATCGACGTACGTCCGTGGGCGGGATGGCTGGCAGCTGTCGAACACAAGTGCCAACGAGACGCTCACACTCTCGCATACAGTACAAGACACGGCCCGCGTCGTCATTACGACGAATCAAAACCTCAGCGTCACCCAGACGGTCGTCCGCTCCGAGGATGGTATCGATCGGGTCATCCTCCAGTTCGCGGGCCCACAGACGCTGTCTGACCGGCGACTCTGGAGCTATGCGCGATTCCAGCAGTCGACAGGCCGTGTCGAGAATATCTGGGGTGTTTATTCGCAGCGCCAGTACGCCAACGCGACACGCGGCTATCGCCTCCGCAATAGGCTGAACACCAAACTCTCACTATCCTCCACTCCCTCGAACCAGATCAATCGAACGCGTCCACAGCAGACAGTCACAGGGACTCGCTATCAGACCGTCTCATTCCCGAATGTCCTTGAACTGCAACTCGCCGCTCGGAGCCGCCAGCCCACGCTTCGATGGACAGGGAAGAGGGGCGTCGTATCCGTGCCTGAAATTAGCAGGACACGGGGCTTCAATCTGTCAGCGGCTCCAGCGCCGCTCGACCAGCATGTGAATCTTACCTCCGTCCCGCCCCGTGGGTATAAGATGATCGTCGTTACCAACGTCGACCAGCCAGTTACGGCGGTTCGCGATATCCATAATGATTCGATTCCAGTGCAGACACAGACTGTTCGTGAGCGGAACGCGACGCTGTCCACTAGGACACTCAATGAGACGCACGCGCGAATCCAGCTCACCGACACTGCCACTGGCCAGCCGCTCGCGGGCCGCACGCTCTGGCTTAGTGGCGCCGCAGCGGGGCGAGTGACGACGAACGCTGACGGCGTTGCTATCGTCGAGCGGCGTGACCTCTACGTCACTATCTCGTTCTCGGGGGCGACCAACGTCTCCGAGAGCGTCTACTACGGTTCGACACAGACGCAGGTCGTGTTCCAGCCGGAGCCGTTCAACATCTACCAGCTACTCGGGAGTCTCGCTGGTGCCCTCATCTCAATTGCAGCGTTTGTCGTCTTTTTCCTGCCGTTCGCGTACATGCGACAGAAGAAACGTTAGAAATCGTGAAGAACTTATTTAGGGAATGCCAACAATACTCATACAACTCCTACGCAAGCAAGAAAAATCGTTCAGCAAACGATGACCGGGCCACAGCTCCACACTCCGCTTTCCGTCGCCCAGGACAGCCTTGACGCCGTCATACCAACAGTCAGCAAGATGGCCATCGCGACACCGCTCGTCGACGGTACTACGATCCCGCTCGCCGCCGTCTTCACCGACTGGATTGCGAACTTCTTCACCTACATCCTCACCGGGATTCTCGGCTTCATCGGCGAACTCATCGCCAACGGCCTCCGCACGTTCATCATCTTCGACAGCCCCTACACGGACCCGACGATGCAGTCCGCCTTCCAGCACAACCTCGACATCTTCCCACAGCTACTCGTGATCATGGTCATGGCGGGCGTTGCAACGAAACCGTTCGCCGACCAGCGCGAGGTGACGACCTTCATGCTCGCCTGGAAAGCACTGAAAGCGATCATCTTTGTCGCCGTCGCCCGCCAAATCATGCATTTCGGCTTATTGTTAACCAACGCAATCATCCGCCACATCTTCACCGCCGACTATGGAGCCGCGTTCGGACCCCGAGTCCTCAAGTCCAGCCTCGACGGCGCGGCAGCCTCAGGTGCCGGCGTCACCATCGGCGCACTCATCCTCAGTATGGTGTCTGTCGCCGGTATTCTTCTAGCACTCGGCGTGTTCGTCCTCCGTGAGTTCCTCTTCAACGCGACGTTCATCCTTCTGCCTGTGCTCGGAGCGATGCTCTATCTGGACTTTGGGCCGCTCCAGTACACGTCGGAGATCGCGAAGACAGCACTCCGTGCGACCGCCTATATGCTGCTTGCGGGCGTCGTAATGGCTGGTCTCCTCCAGACTGGTGCAGCGACCGCCGGCGCGTATACAGACATGACCGGCCAAGCAGCGACTGCCGTTCAGGGCCAGCAAGCCGCCGGTGATCCTGGATTTGGGGAAGTCCTTGAGGCGTACCTCTTCTGGCTCATCGGCCTGGTCGCGCCTGCCTTAGTCGGAATTAAATCAGCAGCCATGGCTGGACTATCGCCCAGACGGATCTCCGGCCGGCAAGGTGCGAAAAGCAAATCGAGCTCACGGAGTTCCTCGACGAGGCAGTCGAACCAGAAGTCCACGCGCACCAGCCTGATCGAACAGGCAAGGCATGGGACGTCGAAGGGCCTTCGAAGAGTCGATAATCGGACACACGGTATAGGTAGTACTGCTGTCCGAAAAGCAGGGACGGCTACTGGGCGCGCAAAAAGTAAAATTGGAAATGCAGTAGACGCCGTGCCTGGTTCAGAATTTGGAAGAACAGTAACACAAGGAGGAAGGAAGGGAAGCAAACGAGTAGCTAAAGATGTAAAATCTGGTGCAGACTACGCAACACGAAATCTCCATCAATCGCCTATCGATTGGGCAGAAGCGGGTCTCGAACGCTATCGAGAAGATCCTGTGGTCGACACGACAGCTAAAACAGAGTCAAAGCAAAGAGAATTGAGCGATTGGTCAGACCAGTCCGCTAGCAAGCATCAGTCTAAGTAATGTGCGACCGGATACCTAGACAACGAAAACCGCCTCTTTTGATGTGACTATGGACGGTCAAGAAAATACTACACCCAAATCAGCCAACAACCCGAAGCTTCGAGGAGTATCTAAATTCAAATCTATCTTAGTAGCAGTTACCCTCTCGTTTACTTCGGCTGTATTGTTTGCAGCATGTTATATATTTCTCCCGCTAGGGGTGATTGTAGTCGCAGCTCAAGCATCATCGTCAATCGATGTATTTGCTGCTATTCTTGCTATACTAGGTATATGGACTCTTCCGTTATTCGGGTCTATACTTATTTATATAATCGTAGTATTTGGGATCCGACAAGATGAAAAGGAGCTGGAAAGTGGACATTTTTTCGGAATTATTTTCGGAACCATTGTCTTGACCGCAGTTTGGTTCCTCCCTCTTTGGGAATCTTCTCTTCCCTCACTGGCGAGCATTCTACGTCCGCTCCGAGTAGATGGTCTATTTAATAACCCGTGGATGATGGGTCTTAGTTGGTTTGCATGCATTCCTATGCTTGCATATGCTCATCTTTATGGCTTGGCGACCTACGATGACGATGGTTCCTCGCAAACAGAGAAGAGACAACGCGCGCGAGCACCTCGATTTAGCTCAAGTAGCAAAACGTCAACACAGCCGGCCAGGTCAGAAATCCACAATGGCAAATCTGCGAATGGTGATGAGAAATCAGTCTCACGGGATTCACAACAGCACAAATATAGATGGAAAACAGCACCAGATACGCTATTTGAGGATATCGGTGGGCTGAATAAGTTGAAAACGGAGTTCGAGCGATCGGTACTCCGGCCTCTTACCCGTGTTGATGATGCGTACGAGCGGTTCAACGTCTCACCGCCGAATGGGATTCTCCTCTACGGTCCACCTGGGACCGGCAAGACCCTGTTCGCTCGTGCGATTGCTGGTGAACTCGGCCATCCGTATCTCGAACTGAGTGCTGGCGATATCAAATCTCGCTGGATCAACGAGTCGACCGAGCAGGTAAACCAGCTGTTCAACGAAGCCGCGCAGTTCGACCGCTGTGTCATCTTCATTGACGAAATCGACGCGTTACTTGCTGGGCGCGGAAATGACCTCCATCGTGAACACGCCCAGGTCGTCAACGAGTTCCTCGCGTATCTGGACGATGAAGACCCGAACTTCCTCGTGATTGCAGCGACGAACCGCCCCGATCTTCTCGATGAGGCCGCGACTCGTCGCGGACGGTTCGATCAGCAGTACGAACTCAGTCTTCCTGACAAGGACGCACGGAAGGCCATCTTCCGCGTACAACTCTGCGATCGCCCGACGGCACTCGACGAGGTGGAATACCGGGAGTTGGCCGACCGCTCGGAGGGACTCAGCAGCGCTGATATCGTTGGTATCGTCGACGACGCGGCAGTGTCTGCGGCCGAACGCAATGCAGAGGCGATTACAGCAGCAGATCTTTTCGAATCGTTTCCGTGAGCGTGTTTGCCGCGACTGTATGCCTCGCTACTTTAACTATGGTTATTAATTTCCCGTTACAGCCGTGTTGTCTGAGTTAAGTGAGGTCCTTTTAATTCAAGGCGGGGTCGAATAGTATAGTATACTAACTCAGTTGACTATCATCTCCCCCGTTTCCAGGTGCGTATTCGTACCCCGGACTCGGTAGCCTGTGAAGCAGTATTACGTTAACCAATCTTCTGGGATTCATCCTATGGCTACAGCTGTGGGCGTTCTCCCTGCACTACTGTGGTCATCGAGTGGGGATAAAAAGACGTTTGAACGCTTTTGCTGCTTTGTATAGTTTTGCTAGTTTTTAGCGTTTAGAATTTCTTCTATCCTCCATATGGTTCAGGGGAACTCATCCTATTCCGTAGGAATAAATACTTAAAACGAACTTCATAAAAATACAGTGGATATACTAAACCCACGTTAGATACCAGCTTGATCTCCGAAGCTGCTGAGAAGAGTAGTGTTTTTACAATAATCACTATCGCTGTGTATTATTTCTCATTAATTCTTCTGTGGCCTGGATTTTCTGGACGGCCCGTTCTCGTTCCCTGTCACGACTTCGAACGGACGCATCATTTCGTGATCCTCGTGTTCTAGTATATGACAATGGAAGGGGAATTTGCCGGTGAAATCACCGAATTTAACGAGAATTCGCACTGTCTCACCGGGATTCACCCGCACTACGTCCTTCCCAATTTGTTCGTTCGGTGCCGGCTCTTTCGTCCCATTTGGGCCACGCCCAATGACACTGAAGTCGACTAAATGCAGATGAATGGGATGGGCATGATGGGTCGTGTTTTCGAGTTCCCAGATCTCGGTTGTATCAAGCTGCGGTTTGACAGTTGTCTCCTCGAAGAACCGTGAGTGATTAATTAGATGGAGCGGAAGCCCGTATTTGTCCATCGTCATACTGAGAACCATATGCCGCGTCGTGCGTGCGGCATTTTTGTTGATATCGGAGTTCGGAGGAAGGGCTAAGTCTGCCGGATCGGCACTGGTGTCTTTGGGCTTCGTATTCGGATCTGCGACACGGATCTGGAACACTTCAGGGAGATCACTTCCCTCATTTTTGCCTTCGAAAGGGAACTCAGCGGTGTTGGTGACCGTGAATGTCTCGCCGGCATACTCCGAGAAATCGACAATGATGTCTGCACGTTCGAATGGGGAGAGAAGTAGCGACTTTAGAGTATGTTCTGGACCCAGGGGGACGACTGATTTTAAGAACCCATGGTCGGCCGCGAATTGGTACAGTGTCGGGACAGCAGTCCCGGATTCATTCTTGAGGTGAAGATTGAATGTCCGGCCGTTCGCCTGATTGATACATCGGAAGCGGTAGCGGCGGGGTTCAACCTCGAGATACGGCCAGACGGCTCCATTGACAACAGCCGTGTCGCCTGCGAAGTTCGCGACGAATGAATCGGGATAGTAGAGTGACCCGTCTTCATTAAACGACCGATCCTGGAGCATAAGTGGGATTTCGTATTCGCCGCTGGGCAAGTTGAGATTCTCTTCCACCTGACTTCGAATGAAGTAGAAACCTGCAAGTCCGGCGTAGACGTTGAGTCGACTAATCCCCAGTGCATGATCGTGGTATGTCGTTGTGCATCTAGACTGCCGGTTCGGAATATCGTGGACATGTTTGACGAATCCAGGGCCAGTAATCCCGTCGGGAGATTTCCACATCGTCGCTTGTCCATCACTGGCGTGCTCAATGTTGAGTCCATGAAAATGAGTGACTGTTCGAGCTTCTGGGACAGGACCATCGTATTGGGGATAGTCCTCGGGCTTTGTTCCCCGAATTCGTTCATCAACGTCGAAAAGGTGGTCTGAGGGCAGCTGACTATTATCGTATCGTACTTTGAGGTGCTGGTTTCGACGCCCCTCGATTATCGGCCCGGGGAAGCTTCCGTCGAAGCCCCAAACTGTCGTGTCTGGTAGGTCTGGGTGGAGATTTTGTGTGAACTCTGTTACTGATACCTCGTGGTATTCTGCTCCCTTTCGTTTTCCGTCTGGGTCTCGTACTGCTGGGATCGGTAAGGGTTGTACGTATTTCTCAAGAGCAGGAGATGATTGTGCGGTTGTCTTCCCGATACTGTGTGAGATGCTTCCTGCTATTCCTAGTGCCGTACCTGCTTTTAGCAGCCGTCGCCTTGATATTTTGCTCATTGCCAAGATTCATTTTATTATGTAATTTTATTAGTAATTCTTTCTTTGACTGGAGGTGCTGCCAATGTTTCTGGCAAAGTCCAGTCTGATTATTAGATCTATAATGGTTCTGCACCTAGCTATCCTGTTAGGATATGTCTATTAATATTTTCGACCATACTAACGGGTGTTAGGTTCAGGTTGCTTCAAAAAGCGAATTTACTCCTGAATACTATCTGAACCCAGATATATGAAGAGCAATTGTTAGAAACAACTAGGCAGCTTAGCGATAGGTTCCTCCATTCAGTGATATCGACTCTCTGCTTAAGGCTATCAGTTTTCGATGGAGGTGAGTTTCAAACCATCGCTATTTTGATATATTACCAAATACTCCGATACTACTTGGTTAGTAGGGGACAGACTGAACAAGCATCTCTAGATAAATTTGGCGCTTATCTCCCGAACTATTATTATATTTCTTTAATTTTGAACCATGATTTATGTGTTAGTCAGAATATTAATCCAACGAAAGAGTTTACTACTGGACAACGTACCACGTTATCGTATGACAGACAAACAACTGTCGTCACGGCGTCGGTATCTCAAACTAGCCGGCTCGGCCAGCATCGTCAGCCTCGCCGGCTGCATGGGCAACAATGCCTCGAATAGTGGCGGCCAACAAACCACAACGACTGACACCAGTAGCAACAATCAATCCAACAACTCCAGCGGACAGGCGATTTCAATGGGTTCCATCATACCCATTACTGGATCACTGTCGGCATATGGAAGTGGCATGCAGAAAGCCGTCAACCTCGCAGCAAAGAACATCAACGACGCCGGCGGTCCACTCGGACGCAACATCAACGTTGTTAACAAGGACAGCCAGACGCAGCCATCCAAGGCAATCCAGAAATACAGCTCGCTAGTGAACGAGAACAATATCGTCGGATTCGTCGGCGCAGCCTCGTCAGGCGTGTCAGTTCCAATTGCCCAGCGAGTTGCCAAAGATAAGGTAATGCAGGTCAGCCACGCCAGTACTACCCCTGCGCTGGCAGAGATCGGCTTCGGACAAGACGGAAAGAAGCCCAAATACTTCGGCCGAACTTCCCCAAACGACGCCCAGCAGGGCATCGTCATGGGCCGCATCCTCAGTGAGAAAAAGTACATCGGTGCAGACAAGGCCGCTTTCCTCTACGTCGACAACCCCTATGGCGAGGGCTTAGCACAGAAGGCAAAAAAGGCATTCAAGGGCCAGACCACCAACATGGTCGCCTATTCAAAGAAGGCGACCGACTACTCCTCAACGCTTGATAAACTGTTCCAAGGGAATCCCGATGGTGTCGGCTTTGTCGGCTATCCAGGAAACGGGAAGACCATCTTGAAGCAGTGGGCGGAAGGTGGGTACGGCGGTAACTGGGTCCTCAGTGAAGGGCTCAACAGCAAGAAATTCTTGACAAACAACCGCAACATCACTGCAAATATGTACCTTGCCTCACCTTCTCCTGAATCCACAAAAGGCGCCAAAGAATTCGAGAAGATGATGGGTGAGAAGAACACGCTGTTTGCTCCACACGCCTACGACGCATTGTTCCTCCAGGCATTAGCTATCCAGAAAGCCGGCGAAGCCTCCGGAACAGCGATCGCGAAAAACATCCGTGACGTAAGTCGCCCCAACAGTGATGCCGACGTGACCGTGTCTGTCGGCCAGTTCAAGAAGGCCAAACAAGCATTGAAAAACGGCAAGAGCATCAACTACGCCGGCGCATCCAGCCCCGTAAACCTCAACAAAGCACTTGAACCGATCAACCGCTTCGCTATTATGCAGGTTCCAGAGCAAGGCAAAGCCACCAAGACCTTAGAAGAGATTCCGCGCTCATATTTCAAGGGGAAACTCTAGCACTTCGGTGCTTGAGTACTGGACCAGCATTCAGTCGATATCGCTTTTGCACTCACCAACACGCCATCTCCAGAGGCCTCGATTAGTTCACGCGCTACCGCTGAAACAAGACGTCTTAGTCTCAAAGGCGCGGTATACGTTACTGACCACTGTGGAATGGGTTAGCTGTAATTGAGGGCGCTAAGCCCCCTTCCTCAAGCGCGAGCGAAGCGAGCGGTAGGGAGGGGATACAGCGCCCGCACAGTTCGCAAGCAGTTCCTCCGTTACACTTACTACCCAAGCGGTTGACAGTGGGGAGTCCGATACTCACCACGCTTCCGTCGGTGTTCAAGCGCGACACAAAGCGCGTACCGTCGGTTGTGGCCGAGTGTCCATCAGGTAGGAGTGGGACACTCCGAACCACCCGTAAAGGGACGTCGCCTGCGGAGTCTGGAATCCCTGTGCCTTCGGGTACAAATTCCGACACAGAAACAGGAAGCCCTGTCCTCAACAACCGAGGGGCGGGTAGCCCCGAGCGCGGTAGGGCAGGGTAGTTCACCCGGCTTCTTCGCTCTCGTCGGCAACTTCGACTTCACTCCCGGACGAGGTTCCGCCACCACCTCCAAGATAGAGGTCTGTAACTTCCTCGTTGTCTAACAACGCGTGGCCGGAGTCTTCGAAACGGTTCTCGCCCATATCGAGTACGTACCCACGATCCGAGTTCCGCAGCGCCTTTTTGGCGTTCTGTTCGACCATGAGGATAGCTGTGCCGGCAGCATTGATCTCCTTGATTTTATCGAACACCTCATCAACTAAATCGGGCGCAAGCCCCGCTGAGGGTTCGTCGACAAGCATCAGATCCGGATCAACCATGAGTCCACGACCCATCGCAAGCATCTGTTGTTGGCCACCGGACATCGTTCCGGCTTTCTGTCCTTGTCGCTCCTCGAGAATCGGGAAGTGACTGAACACTTCTTGGAGTGCCGCTTGCGGCACCTCGTCAAGAATGTATGCGCCCATCCGCAGGTTCTCTCGAACCGTCAAGCTTGGGAAGACATTGTCCGTTTGAGGGACATAACACATTCCAGTGCGAGTAATGTCGTCGGGTTCGTACTCCGTGATCTCCTCGCCGGCGAATGTGACCGCGCCATCCCAGCACGGGATGAGTCCGAACACTGCTTTCATGAATGTCGACTTGCCGGCTCCGTTCGGGCCGATAATGCAGACGACCTCCTCCTCATGGACATCCATCGAGACTCCGTGGAGAATCTCTGCGTCACCATACCCGCTGACGATGTCGCGAGCTTCTAATAACGCCATTGTTACCCTCCGAGATATGCTTCGACAACACGTTCATCGGCCTGTACTTCCTCGGGTGTACCTTGCATGAGCTTCTTGCCTTGATCCATGACGATGATCGTGTCGCTAAGATTCATGATTACCTCCATGTCGTGTTCGACGATACAGAACGTGTATCCCTGGTCACGCAGCTCTTCAATGCGGGACAAGAGATTCTGGGTCAGTGATGGATTGACGCCTGCAACTGGTTCGTCAAGCAAGATGAGATCAGGATCGGTCATCAGCACTCGACCAAGCTCAAGCAACTTCCGTTGACCGCCACTAAGATTGCCTGCATATTCGTCTCGGAGATGATCGAGTTCAAGCAAGTCAAGCATCTCGTCGGCACGCTCTCTGATCTCCCGTTCCTCCGACGCAACAGTATCCTGCCGGAACCACGCATTCAGCAAGTTTTCACCGGACTGCTCTTGGGGCGCAAGCAAGAGATTCTCCAGCACCGTCAGCCCCTGCAGTTCGCGTGTCAGCTGGAACGTCCGTGACAGCCCAGCACGAGCAACCTGGAACGGACGATTGCGCTTGTCGTCGAGATACTCCGTTTTGACCTGCTCCTGTCCATAGTACGTGCCGGCGCCTACCACAGCGCCGGCCGCGGCTGCGGCACCAACCCCCATCATGCCCGCTACGCCAGCAGCTGATGCAAGACCGGCGCCAAGCCCGGCAAAACTAATGCTCGACGACGAGGTCCAGATTGCCTTCTCGGAGCGACTCGGAGCCATGATTTCTTGGAGGTCACGCCCCCGATACCGAACCTCTCCGCTGTCGGGTTCGTAGAATCCAGAGATAAGATTGAACGTCGTCGTTTTGCCAGCACCATTCGGACCGATAAGTCCAGTAACCGTTCCTTCTTCGACCTCGAAGGTCGCTCCATCAACGGCTGTAATACCGCCGAACGTCTTGTGGAGCTCCTCAACTTCCAAAATCGCGTTCGTCATTCGTCCTCACCCCCAGTAGCGGCCACCATTCGTCGTTCTCCCCAGATTCCCTCGGGGCGATAATACAGAATCACGATGAGCAGCGCGCCGATGAACGCAAGGCGCAGCGCCTGTACCGACGACCGGGCCGCAGTTGGGAAGAACGCAGCAATATCGGACGTTCCTTGCTCGAACGCCCAGTAGATCACCGATCCAAGGATGACGCCGCGATTGTTGGCAGTCCCGCCGATGATGACCATCAGGAACGCGAAGAACGTCACTCGTGGTGCGAACATCGTGAACACAAGCGAGGTCGCGTAGATCGCCCAGAGCGCCCCGGCAAGTCCAGCAATTGCGCTGCCGAGGATCATCGTCTGGATTTTGTAGGCGAATGTGTTCTTCCCGAGCGCAATAGCCACGTCCTCATCCTCGCGGATCGACTTGAGCACGCGTCCAAACGGCGACGCAACCGTCCGCTCGAGCATGAGGTAGACGATGGCAAGGATGCCGAAAATCAGCGCTAGCAGAAATCGGTTGTAATCGAAGATAACGACTGTTTCCGAGAGGAATCGTGCGAGGTTCGGTGTGGTCGTTTGGAACTTCATTAGCCAGAGGATGTTCTGCAGCAGTTGCGTGCTTGCAGCGCCAATGCCGCCTCGCTTGAATGGCATCACCAGCGCAAAGAGGAAGTACCGGAGGGCGAAGAGGAAGACAGCTGCGACACCGAGAAGATGGACAAACTTGGAGTTAGTGCCGATGCGCGTCCAGTTGCTGCCTGCATAGTAGAGCCCGTAGAGGTACAGTGCGAGGAGAACGATTGTGCCGAGCAGGCCAATACTGCTAGAGACATCTCCCGTTTGTTTGCCTCCGAGGAGAATGAGGGGGAGGAACGCAACAACGAATGCCACGGCGAGTCCAGCCGCGATAACAACATCACGGACAGTTAAATTGGCGTAATAGAGTGCTAATGCGGTGGCGCCAAGAATCCAGGTGAATAGTGATGGGACGCCAAAGAAGACGAATACTGTACTCGTTCCGTTACCGGCACTGGTAGCGATTCCAGCAATTGTGCCGGCGATGACCCCAACGGCGATCGAGAGCCAGACACTCGATGTTTTCGACCGCAGACCGTTAAAGAGCTCAAGATTGCCGACACCAAGCACTGCTGTTATTGGTAGGAGGGTTGCAATACTCGTGCCATCTGATCGGGTCTCACGGCGCGCCAGCAGTTGAATCGTGAAGTAGGCCATGGCGGCCCAAAAGATTCCGACGACAACTCCGAGGATGGCAGCCGCTTGAGGTGAGGTTCCGGGGAGCGGGAAATAGCTTCGCAGTGGGACACCGTACCCTCGTAGCGTCCCGGGTCCGTTCGCCAGCCATTTTTCTACTTGAATAACTCGCTGGGCGATGACGGAGACACCTAACAGCGTTATTGCGAGGTAGTCTTCCCGTAGTCGGATTGCTGGAAGGGCAACGAGCATGCCAAAGATACCGGCGACTATCACACCAGCTGGAATGGCGGCGAACCACGGCCAGTTCCAGCCAAGGATATACTCGATGAACTGTTGGGATTCCGGCGATGGTGCCACCAGGAGTGCTGTGGTGTATGCGCCGATGAGGTAGAATGCGACGTGTCCGATATCGAGTAGTCCGTTATAGCCGAACTTGAGGTTCAGACCTAGAGCGAGGAGTCCATAGATCCCGACAAAGATACCGAACGTGACGAGTGAGCTGGAAAGCGCCATGTTATTTGCCTCCCATAATCCCTTCAGGTTTCACTAGTAACACGATGAAGAGAATAATGAACGCGATTGGGATGCGATAGGTAGCTTCAATATTAAGAACGGTGGTCCCCATCTCCATTGAAAGACCGACGACATAGCTTCCGAGAATAGCGCCGTATACGGAGCCAATTCCGCCGAGAATAACGCCGGCGAACATGGGGAGCAGCAAGAAAAAGCCCATGTTTGGCGTGATAGATGAAAAGAGGATGCCGAGCATGACACCGCCAATCGCTGCATATGCGCCAGCGATAACCCATGTTGCCATCATCACCGTATCGGTGTCAATGCCGGTCACCTGTGCGAGGTCGAGATTGTCGCTTGACGCGCGCATCGCCGTCCCGAGTTTCGTCTGCTGGAGCAGCACATGGAGCAGCGTCATCATCCCGACTGCAATGACGATCACCAATGCTCGCATCATCGAGAGACTGATGCGCGTCGTGTTGCCCGTAGCATCCGGAACGTTTGCCGATCCGCCAAGACCGAATAGAAGGATAAGTGCGGTGAAAGAGATCAGACCGGTTATAAATCCTACAGCGCGGGGGCCGAAGGTCTGTTCAGCGCCGAAGCCACTGTCAGTTGTTCGCCATCGGTAGGCGGCTACGGCAGCGCCGACCGACACGAGAACAACAGCGGCGATGATCGGCCAGCTAAAGGAAACTACTGCGACGGTGAAGGGGTCTTGTCCGATAGCGCCGCTGTTTTTCCAGTCGACGGTGATGCCTGCTCCAGTTGCGTAGAAATCGAAAAACTGTGCAGCCGAGAGGGGGATATCAGTCCCGAATACATTAGCGATACTCGGAACCGTGTAATCGCGTACTTTGCCGCCGAATAGCGCCTGTGTGCCGAACCGGAGAACGAATGAGAGGCCGAGGGCAACAATCAGCATTGTCGCGAGTTCGACCCCCTTGTTACGGAATTTCTGGAAAATTACTTTTTCTTGAACTGGCGCGATTGCAGCCATAACGACGACCGAAAATAGCATCCCACCTGCAATGGAAGGCGTGCCGAGCAAGACAAGTCCACCGACAACAGCTGCGAGTGCGAGATGTCCGGCATAGCCAATGGTCGAAGGAGGTTCGACTGGCCACCATGAGCCGGCCAGCGCTTCGCGGCCACCCAGATGGTAAATCAGCGCCAGTACCGCGCCAACTGTCGCCAAGAACATCACGACGAATCCAGCCGTTGTGGGCGCCTGTGGGTTCGTGGCCAGTAGCTCGTAGACTGGAACGTTTCCAGGCTGGTTAACGAGTAGTGCCATGTAGGCCCCAACCATCAGCAGTTCTCCGTGTGCGAAGTTCGGTACCTCAGCGATACTGTACACTAAGGAGAGACCGATTGCCCCGAGTGCAATGACGCTTCCTGTTACAATTCCTGTTACAGCCGCGTTCAGAATTCCTGTCTGTACCATGATTACTCCTGCCCTTGGTTAATGAGGTCATTTAGCATGATTTCACCGTCTACTGACACCGTTTATACGGTTTAACATAAATAAATTTCCTATATTTTCATTAAGAACTTGTTAGACAGTACAAGAGAGGAGAATGACTACAGAATACCCGCTGCTACCGGCCTTTCTCTGTAGATATCTCGATCTAAGAACTGCTGGCAATATAATACAGATACAAAATATAGGATATTAATAAAATGCCCATAGGAAGAGCACTACAATATTATTATGAAAATGATGTATTTATACTCATTCGTCGAGAACGCAGCTAATATAGGAGGGTGCTGTGACTAGTGTGTCCTCTGGGCTTGTTGTACTGCTGTATGCTTGCAACAGTGTTCGCTGAGCGTTCGCTGGTGCTGTGACGCCTGGATAATGGAAGATACAGATCGCGGTACGTTCTAACATTACACACTCTCTTGAGATGGTGAAGTATGCCGAATTATAAATAGCTAACCTCTGAAATTCGATTACTATAATAATACTAATGGAGTAGAATGATTATATTTCTTCACTGGCAGTAGGCGTGACTTCGAATGTGTAGATACCGGTCGTCATGTCGCTCACGACAACGAGATCGCGTGCTGCATTGTAGTCTGCACCCCACGCATTCGGAGCAGATCCTAACCAAGGAGCCCCGTTCGCTTCATCAGCTTTATCATCAGTTTCGTACTCGTCGGTTGGCACGGGGTCTGTTGGATCGCTCATGTCATAGACGACAGCGCCTTCGTGATACCCACCATCGATAAGCAGCGTGTTGTTCCCCTTCGGGATGATGTCGTGATTGTGTGTCGTCCAATCGTAGGTTTCGAGCGGATCATCACCCTGATATTCCGCATCTGGCGAGTAGGTGAACCCAATGTGTTGGGGATCGGATGGCGATCCGTCACCCCAGCCGATGTCAAAGATATGCTTGCCACCGGGCCAGCCCTGCCCGATTTCGTCGCCGACGACGGCAAGGCCGCGTTCAGGGTCGTAGTTAGCGTAGTGGCAGCTCTCGAACCCGGGTTCACCGTTTTCAAGCCGTTTTTCGCTGTAGTCCGGCCGGCCTTCGTAGTCAAATCGCCCAACTTCAGACGGCTCTGTGGGATTGCTGACGTCCACGATGACGTAGCCATCAAGCGCCCCACCGATGTATGCACAATGCATAAAGTTCGAATCCGGGTCGATGACGATGTCGTGGAGTGCACCTGCTGGCCCTGCTTCACCGAGCTTTTGTGGGTTCCACGGGTCGCTCACGTCGAAGATGTCGAAGCCAGTGTTCTCTTCATCCCCGTGGGATCCATGAGCATTCACTGTATAGACGATGTCAGCGTGCGGGTGTTTGAAGAGGTTATGCGTCTCGCCTGCCTCGAGCCGGCTGATCACCGCTGGGTTTTGTGGTGTGGCATCGCTGTATCCATAGTCGATTACTTCGACGCCGCCAACTCCTTGCTCGTCGTTTGGTTCTTGCGATCGGTAATACAGTCCGGGCCGGGTATCGAATTTTACATCCGCATTTCGTGTGTGTGATGATGAGGGAATTCGGTGGACCTCCGTCGGGTTTGTGGGGTTCTGGATGTCCACGAGGAAGCTTCCACCTTCGCCAAGGTAACTCCCGAGAACGGCGTAGTGTCCATCGTTGCGAACATCTACTTCGGCATAACTACCCGGCGGATCAGACAGTAATGAATGTCCGAATTTCTTGATCTGTCCCTTCTTCTTTTTTCCTTTCTGAGCGCTCCCTGTGCCGATGCCGCCGACCGCCGTTGTGGCACCCAATAGTTTGAGTACCGTTCGTCGTGTCTTTTGGGTCATTACAGACCACATTTACCATAGTATTACTAATCAATGAACATTTCTAAACATATGTGAGGGTATAACTACCACACATGCTATAGTAAATATGATATTCCGGAACTCTGGACGCATGACACTGGTCTCAAACGCCTTGATGAACGACTTGACTGGCTCACCGTCGCTGATCCAGTCGAAGACACTGACATACATTTATAAGTCAATATTTCGGGAGCTGGCCCTGCTGGTATCGGTGGTTGGTGGCATAGAGTTTACGCGCTTCCTTCCACCCCTAAAGGGGTAGGCTTCCGCACTGTATCGCTGTGAATGTACCTCGTCGCTCACTCGAATGGACTTGTTCATACGGTATACGAGCGTACACGAATCTATGGATCTGAGCTGGAACAGCGGTCCCTGGTTCGCCCACTAATTCATTTTCTAAACAGAATTAACTAACTATCGTTAATACGCCTTATTTATCCAGAATAGAAGCCAAAAACCGACTGATAGGGGGAACTATTAACTAGTATTCCAAGCAAAAGAATGATGTATGCAAACGTTCCCCATAGCCGGCCGAATCATCAACACGAAGCTCGTCTTTGGCCTCACCGCCCGCGAAGCCGGCGAAGTCCTCATCCTCCCATTCCTCGCCCTCGGCATCGCCCAGAGCCTCGGCTTCACCGGCATGCTCTTCCTCATCGCCGGCGGCATCGGCCTCACACTCGGTATCCTCATCCTGCTCGTCGCACCCGCCGGCCAGCGACCAATCAGCTACGCCCGTGCCGCCACCGAGTACTACCTCTCATCGAACTCATACTACAATCGTCGTACTCGACCAGACGATGAGACGCCCGTCGTCCAGGACGTCGTCGGCGTCCGGCAGGACGGTCTCGATATCGAGACGATCGAAGCCGAACAGGAGACCGAATCGAGGTGACCGTATATGGGCTCGACATCCTCCGACGAGGCGACCGATGGGACGGCACTCGACACAGATGGGGGATCAAACACAAAGGAAGTCGAGAACGCGGAGTCTCCATCCACTGACGGCGCAGCACAATCAGTAGCAAGTTCGCCAGCCAATGACTCGACATCGACGGAGACAGAGCCACCAGCGGGAGTGGATCTTGGATCCGTCCAGAACGGCATGTCTGAGGACACGCCCGAGTCCGACCTGGACGTCCTACGCACGCTCGATCACTTTCTCGACGATATCGACACCGATCTCCCGACCGCTCGCGAACGAGTGCGGGCCCGCGACCACTTCAATCTCGAGACCCGACTTGGCGAGTCCACAACCACCCAAGATAAACTCGGGTTCGACTACGTCCGTGAGGACGGCATCGCCGTCGACGACGACAGCTACATCGGCCTCCTGAAAGTCCAGCCCCAGAACTGGCTCTCGCTCAGCGACGAGGCGAAACGCGACACGATGAGTGCGTACATGTCGTTCCTCATGGCGCTCGAATTCAGTGTTGCCGTCCCCTGTTATCCGAAAACATTCGATCTCACGGGTCATCTTGAACGCTTCTATACGGCGGGCGCGAGCATGGCTTCACGCGGCCAGACCCCCATCCTGCAGTACGGACGGAAATTCTACATCCAGTGGGCCACCACGAACATCGAGGACGAGGACCTCAAACAGCGCGACTTCTACGTCGTTACGCGCGTCGAGGCCGACCACGTCCACAAGGACCTCGACACGGGAAGCGTGTTAAGCCAGCTCAGCACCCTGCCGGTCATCGGAACAGTCTGCTCGCGACTCATCGACCAGACACCACTCGGCGACTCCCACAAGGACGCCCGGACGGAACTCTGCATTCGAGAAGTCCGGCAGCGCCAGCGCCGTATCACGAACAAACTCGGCCGGACAGACGTCTCCATCGAGCGCGTCACCGACCGCCAGGAGACGATGGAGATCCTCTATCACTACTACAACCATGTCGACCCCGAGTTCGAGCAATTCTCCCATGCAACCCGCACGGAGGGCGAGTCCTGATGGGCGACCGGCTTGACCGCCTCCGGTCGAAACTTCCCATCGGGAGTAGCGAGCCCAGTATCGCTGACATCGACGACGAGACGTTCGACCGCGCTACAGAAATCCTCGAAGCGAACGGCGACGACCTCACGAAGGAGAACATCCGCGAGCAGGCCGAATGTCTGCTTGAAGTCGAGGACATCGACGAGGGTGAACTTCGACTTGGCGTGGTGCAGGACGAGACTGAGCAGTCGATCGCCGATCGGGACGTCATCGCACCCCGACAGCTGCAGGAAGTGTCGAACCTCTTCGAGTCAGGGTATATGGTTCGCAACGACCAGTTCGTCCGCACCCTCACCATTCATGGCTATCCCGAGCGCGTCCCCCTGGGCTGGCTTGAGGACCTGTACACGACGAACGACCACGTCCGCGTCACCCAACATATCGAACCCCGAGACACAGGGTCGGTGCTCCGGAAACTCCAGAAACGCCTCACACAGCTCCGAGCGCGTCTCCACAAGAAAGACCAGAAGAACCAGACCGACACCCACGAGGTCGAAGCTGACCGCGACATGGTCAAAGACCTCATCTGGGACATCATCCTTGGGGAGACGAAGCTGTTCGATTTCGCGATCTATATCGAGATCATCGCCAACACCGAACAGGAGCTCGACGAGGCGACCGAACGAGTGGTCGAGTCCCTAAGTGCGGCCAATGCCGAAGCAGTCACGCTCGACAAGCGCCAGATCGAATCCCAGGACGCACTCGCCCCGCTCGGTGATGATCCGATCAAGGCCACCCAGCTCATGCAGGAAACCGCCGTCGGGACGATGTTCCCATTCATCGAGCCAACCGTCGCCGACCCCGAGGGCGTCTTCTACGGATTCGACGGAACGAACACGCCCGTTCTGCTCGACCGCTACGAGCTCTCCTCATACTCGAAGGCGATTGCGGGAAAGATGGGGTCGGGGAAGACGTTCGCCGAGAAGCACGAGATGTACCACCGCCTGATGATCGACCCTGAGATTGAGATGCTCGTGCTCGATCCGCTCGGGGATTTCGTCGACTTCGCAAACGATCTTGGGGGGCAGGTCATCCGGTTCGGCGGCCAAAACACAGTCAACCCGCTGGAGATTCGGCGTGGCATCGACGACGTCGCGGACGACCCGTTCAAGAAGAAATTCCGCTCCGTGATGGAGCTATTCCGCACGCATTTCTCGGCGGTCGCCGATCAGTCGCTGAGCAAAGAACAGGAGGGCATCCTTCGGCGGGCGGTTCGTCTCGCGTACCTCAAGTACGGCATCACAGCTGACCCGGCGACTCATGAGAACACAAGTCCGACGATGCAGGACGTCCTCGACATCCTGCATGCACTCACCGACGGCGACCAGCCCTCGGAGTTCATCGAGCTTCACGAGGATGCAAACGAGGAGCGAGTGCGCCCGGAGATCGAACAGCTCGAGATGCGGTTTAAGGACGCCGACGAACAGTACGCCTACCAGCTCCTTCTCGGCCTCGAAGCATTCCAGGAAGGCGGCGAGAACGACAATCTGAACGGGCGGACAAACGTCGAACTCGACAACCGGCTGGTCATCATCGACATGTCGATGTTCGCCGACACAGGCCAGGCGCCGCTGTTCATGCACGTCATGTTCGACTGGATCTACCAGCGCGCCCAGAGCAGCGACCGCCGCACACAGGTCACCATCGACGAGGCGCACTACCTCCTGCGACGAGCGGCGACGACAGACATGATCGACCTGTTCATCCGGCATAGCCGCCACTTCAACACCGCAATCACACTCATCTCACAGACCGTCGACGAATTCATCGCCAAATCCGATAAGAAGTCCGAGGAGGCCGTCGAGAAGGCGCGGAACGTCTACAATCTCTGCGACATCAAGCAGATATTCCACCATGAGTCGGTCAGCGACGCCATGATCGACTTCCACGACCTCACGCCGTCCGAGCAGAACTTCATCGCAACCGCACAGACCGGCGAGGACGGCGGCTACTCCGAGTGCTTGCTCGCAGTCAACGACTGGACAAAATCACTTGCATTGCACGTCAACGACTACGAGATCCACGTTCTTGACGATGACTTGGATCCGTGGGAGTATCTTGTCGACCAGCGATACATCGACACCGGCGACGTCGAGTATCTCGCGGAGGAAGGCCGCGTCAACGACTACGACATCCCGGATTCGCTTCTCGAAGAAGCCGACGTCCGGCCATCGCCCCAGGAAGCCGATGACTGAAACCCGTCGCTACGTCTGCATCGAGCCGTCGCGAGAACGCGTTGATTCGGCGGATATCGTCTCCCGGCTTGCCGGGTTGCGGAAGCTCCGCACTGGCTGGAAAGTCAAGTACGACCCGCGGAAGAGTCCGCCCAAGTTTGAGTTCCTCGCACTCACGCAAGGCGATGACGCGCCGGTTCGGTTCTATCTCGGCGTCGACGACGAGGAGATGCTGCCGACGGTTGAGTCCGAACTGCAGACTGCGTACCCAGCAAGCTACGAGATTTACGAGGAGACGGTCGACCTTCCTGCAGAACTCTGTCATCCTGACACGGACGAGGCGGCTCTCCACTCGACGGAGGAATCCAGTACTGAGGAACGGGAGGCCTCACTCGCTGAGCGCACGCCAATCGCCGCCCGCTGGAGCGGCGTCGGCGAGCGGAGCCGCGACTGGATGACGCCGATCAAGCAGTACTCGCAGGTCCAAGAGGAAGGCACCAGTTCGGGGAATCCAGCACGAGCGCCACTCGCGACCGCTGTTGAACGTCTCACAGAGGCCGCAGCCCCCACCGTGTTGCAGGTGTTGTTCACGCGGTACAGCAGCTGGCAGACGTTCGCTGAAGGCCGCAAAAAGCAGATTGAGACCAAACACGACGGTGCCCTCCAGTCGGCGAGAACCAGTCTGGCGGATATGATCCACGGGGCCGACGAAGAGCGGATTCGAGATCGGCGACGCGGTCGCGACCCACCACATGTCGGTGAGAGTACCCGACAGATGTCGAGTGCGGCCAGCGGCGAGGTCGCCTCCCGGCAGGCACTAATCGACCAGAAGGGGCCCTCACAGACGTTTCTCGTGAACGTCCGGACGATCGCCGTCCTCTCGAACGAGCCTGATGAGACAGTCAAAGCACAGGCGGCGAACAACATCGAGACGCTCGCGAACGCGTTCAATCACTTGGATGGCTATTTCTATCACCTCGACGGCAACCGCGTTACGAAGAGCTTGACCACCATTCGGGACCCCGCCAAGAAAGAGCTGAACCGATTGGTCAACCGTTCGTTCAACCAGTCCTCGATGGGGAAGCGTCGGCCCCAACTCATTCTGAACGCGGATGAGCTCGCGAACTTCGTAGCAGTTCCGAGCGCACAGACACTGACCACCGAGGGCTCGCGTGGCGCTCGCGGGAAGGAGCGACTCCGTCAGCCACTACCGCTGCCGGATCCCGATCTCCTCGATGCGTTCGCCGGAGCGGGGATGACGGTGGGGAAGCCCCTTCGAAACCGGAACGAATCCTTGGATCAACCGATTTGTATTCCGCCGGATCTCTTGACCACGAGTTACATTCGGGCTGCGTCGACAGGGAGTGGGAAGTCCACAGCTGTGCAGGCCGAAATGCTCTCTCTTCACGAGCACGTCGCCGGACCGACCGTTCTCCTCGACGGGAAGGGAGACGGGATGGCCGAGAACTATCTCCACGCCCACTACGCCAAGAACGGGACGCTGGACGACGTCTACTATTTCAACGCGCCGGAGACACTGCCTGCCGTCTCGTTTTTCGATATTCGCCCCGCACTCGCAACGGGGCGATCTCGCGAGGACGCCGTCCAGGACAAGGTCGAGCACTTCCACGAAATCATGCGGCTCATTCTCGGCGAAGAACGCCACGAACAGGCGTACGTCGCCAACGAGATTCTCACCTTCCTCATCAAGGCGCTGTTCGACCGGGAGTACGGCCAAGACGCGTTCAACCTTGAGGACTTGATTCAGGCAGCCTTCCGGATGAGTCGGGATAAAACACTGCCAGAGCTCTGCGATGCGAACTCGCACATCGAACAGTCGCTGGTCCAGAAGTGCCAGGTTGACGACCGCCAGTTCCAGCAGACAATGGGTGCCGCGGCGAATCGCCTCGACAAGCTCGTCGAGCACGAGCACCTCTACCAGATGTTCACCCACGTCCCCGAATGGGACGACGAGGCTGAGGAGTACGTCGGGAACGCCTTCGACTTTCGCGAGTTCGTCGACGAGGACGCAGTTATCCTGTTCGACCTGGGGGAGTTCCGGGCTGAATCCCAGCACGCCCTGACAATGATCCTGTTGAGCAACCTCTGGGACGCCGTCCAGGGTCGCCGTGGCGGTGGGCGGTCGCTGAACGGGAACAATCGCGAACGTGCGAGTGGTAGCGATGATACGATTGTGAATATGATCATCGAGGAGGCGGCGGCAGTCGCGACGTCCTCGCTGGTCTACGAGCAGTTCATTCCTCAGGGCCGGGCGTTCGGCGTGAGCCTCGGCTTGATTCTCCAGTATCCCGAGCAGGTGGCGCAGTACAGCACGTCGGACCGGGCATATACGGAGATTCTCAACAACGTCAAGACGAAGCTTATCGGGAATATCGCGACGGACGCGAAGCTCGCGGAGTCGATGGCCCATGAGAATCTGAGTACGTCTGAGTTCCGCAATCGTGTGAGTCGCCTTCCGGCCGGGGAGTGGATTGCGCAATTGCCGAGTCCTCATTTTGGAGAGACTGGTCCGGCGCCGTTCTCGCTCGCGTCGCTGCCGATTCCGGAGGGGCATCCCGAGAGTGATGCACCACTCTCAGGCGATGACCAGCATCTCTTCGAGGAACAGCAGATCCCCTGGGTGCTGCGGCGAACGCAAGAGGAGTGCAGTTTGCCGGGTCGGACGAGTCACCTTGTCCGCGAGGAGGTTCGGGAGACGCTCGACGAGGTCGGCGATAACGCCGATGGTGAGCCTGCAACGGCGAGCGGGAACACAGCGGCTGCTGGAGCGGCCGACGGCGGCACCACGTCAGATCCCCCTTTCTTCGGTGTGGATGGCGTGAGCGACGATACAGGTGCCTCTACGGGAGGCGAGACAGCGACCGCGACGGACGACACTCCGTCCAATACCTCAACCAGTGAAGGTCGAGATATCGGGAATGCGCCCATGTTCGGCGCTACTGGGGACGACCTGCAGACACCCGAGGAGAGAGCACAATCCTCGTCTGCCGAGCAGGCAACGATGGCAACACAAGAGGACCACAACAACGATTCAGACTCCCAGACAACGGACATCGACGAAGCTACAACGGACTCAGTAGACTTGACGGAACCGTCGGATGCCGAGTCGCTGCCCGAGTACGTGAGCTACGACGCGGATACCGAGTCCTACGTCTGTGATCTCTGTGGATCCGAGTATTCCACGTCCAAGGAGCGAAAGACCAGCGCATGCTGCCAGTTGACCTCGAAAGACGACGTCTTCGTCGCCGCTCGTCGAGCACGTGACACGGCCGAGACCTCTAGTGAATTATTCAATCGTCTTGGGAACATCACAGAGCACGCCGAGGAGTACGGCATTGAAGTGACGATTCAGGACTTCGCCTCCCTAGATGTGTCCACCGATGAGTCTAGCGTCGCTCCCAACGGTAGGTCAGCGGAACCATCCAAGTCGGAGCATAGCCAGCACGCGGAGACGTCGGACTCGCCTCGCTTCCGGGAGGCCACGACAGACATCCCGGATGATACACTCCGGGCCGAAGGAGTGACACGCGACGAGGCGGCGTTCCTCGGTCTCGTGCTGGATGCGATGAACCATCGGCTCGAGGAGTACTCGCTCTTGGAGAGCATGACCGGTTTCGATGAGCCGTTCTCCAATCTAGATATTGAGACGCTCAAAGAGAAGCAGTTCCTCGAACAGCACCGCTCGTTCCGCCAGAAGTACTACACCGTGCTACCGGCCGGGCGAACATTCCTCGATCGCACGCTCGACTGCAGTCCGGGCATCGGAGATCTCGGCGAGAAAACGCCACACAAAGCAGGCGTTGCGTTCCTCGAGACGTGGCTTGTTCAGCACCACGATTCTGTCGAGCGGACTGAGCGGTACTTCGAGTACAACTCAGAAACCGTCTTCGACGTCGCGGGATTCGATGCCGCGGATGACCTCTGCTGGGTCGGCGAAGTAGAGACTAAGAGCCATAATCTCAATGCCGCAATTTCGGACTACGAGAAGCTCGCGAGCGTTGACGCGAAGGCGGCCTGGGTATTCGAGAATCGAGAGCTGAGCCTCGACGTGATCGACGCACTCAATGACGCTGGCCAGATCGACATCTCGTTGAACGCGACCCAGCGACGGACCGTCAGCGCGCTTCGGGCAGCCATCAGCGACTACGATCTCCCCGGGTTGACGGCTCTGAATACATTCCGGAGTCTCAAAACGGAGGTCGACCAAGAGCCGTGACTGGGGAGTGGCGAGAAGCAACTCGTGAGGAGCTTCACACCTACTACACGGAGACGTTTCCGGACCAACTCGACGCACTCCCATCATTCCTTACAGCTAGTGGCCCGAAGCAGTACGCCATCGCCTTCCGCGAGGCATACCCGATCCAAAAGCAGAACGCTCCCGATCGGTCGTTCATCCGCCGCGATACCTGGCAGACCAGCGACTCCGGCGAGCGAACCGTCCAGCAGTTCGACTCAACGGAGGACCTCGTCGAATTCATCCAGTACCCGGCACGCCACGACCCCGCGCAGAGCAGTGGCTACGCACTAGCGAATCCAGACCTCATAGAGCGACCAGAGCCACGGCCCGACGCCGTCTACTATGCACTTGACCACTGGGACCGCCCCTGGGTGCTCGCGATCGATATCGACGCGAAAGACATCGCGGCACAGCGGACTTCCAGTGAAACAACCGTTGGAGAAACCGACGATGTCGAGACTGAACGGCTTCGCGCTGCAGGAATTCTCGACAGTCCACCCAAGGGGTATCCCTATGCATTCGACGACATCGAGCAAGCTCTTGAGTACGGCTTTGTAGTCCAGAAGATCTTTGAGGACGATTTCGCGGCCAACAAGACGATGGTCGTCTACTCGGGCCAGGGCTGTCATGTCTACCTGCTCGATACGGATCGCGAGCACCACTACGACGGGAAAAGTCGCGAGGTGATCAACGACCTACTGCTTGACGAATATAGAATCCCCATCGATCCGGTGGTCACCGCTGACCGGCGTCGGGTGATGCGGCTGCCGTACTCGTTGCACGCTGATGTCTCGCGTGTCGTCCAGCCCATCGACGACCCGGGATTCGATTTTCGGACCGAGGCGACGCCTGACTTCCTTGAATTATGAGCCGAGACACGCCAGCAGACGACGAGTACACGGCGTATCGAGTTGCAGCACTCCCACGGGATAAGGGAGAGTTCCAGCTCACGCAGCTGTTCGAGCGTGGATACGACCACTGGACGGTCGATGGTGAACAGCAAACAGAGAAGATGCTCGCAGACATCGAGCGGTTCACCACTGACGCGTTCGCACCAAGCACGCGAGAGCAGGCCGCAGAGCGACCCTATGTCGATGATCCGGGAGCGCTGGCTATCCTCACGACGCTCGGGGCGGTCTGTATAATGGATCATCCGAAACTCGAGGATACGCCCCCCCGTCATCTTGCGCTCCTCGGTGATCTCCGCGAACTCTACGTCAACAATATCGCCTCACTCGTTCGCGAGTACGAGGACTGGTCGCTCCATCAGGAGATCGCCGAAACTCTCTATGCGAAAGACCCCGGTGAGGACGGCGTCCATCCAGGTCGAGTTTGTACTGACATCACGACGAAGCCCGAGTTCGGTGACGGATACTATCTCGAGATTCCGCTCATCGCCGCCTCACGAAAGTGTTTGGCCCGTGCGGATGGCGACGAAGAGAAGCAAGGCGAGATTCAGGCACACATCGCGGACAACTACCTGTACGTTCCCGTCTTGGATTTCATGGAAAAGTACCGTGAGTACGCCGAAGACGCCTTCGGACGCCTGATCGCTGTTAAAGAAGAAACGCTGACGGCGGAACAGCGGAGCTGGCTCACCGCGAACGAGTCCACGATCACTGACCGCATCGACCGGTTCTTCGAGGCCGGACAGGCCCACCGCGTGTGGGAGAACTGGAGCCGGCAGAAGCGTGACCTGCTGACGATTATCAACGCTGTCTCCACTGTAGACGATGACGTTGCCCAGCTTGGTGAGATGCAGACTGCACGTGATCTCTACAAGGCGGTTGATGTGTATGACCCGGACCGAACGTGGGAACAGCAGGTGTGTGAGTCCATATCCTCGCCGCGCAGTCTCGGCACCGTTCTCTCGCAGAACCGCGATCATGCGAGCGTCACCGTCGAGAACGCGCGCCTAAATCGGTACACGCTCACCGAATACAGCGACGGTGCCCAACCGCTCCATATTGACGAGTTCGAAGATTTGTTCGAGTTACCCTGTATGGCGGCGATGGACGACCGCCTGCAGGAGAAGAAACCCGTGCGGAAGGATTTGTTCAATCTCGTGCGGATGGCGTGGTGGCTCTCCCCGTACCGAGATGCGAGTATGGCGGAATTCATCAGCGACGTGAAAGACCTGTTTTCGCGGTGGCCCTGGTACGACGAGGAGGTGACTGAGTACCAAATCCGGTACGAACTCACCAACGACATCAGCGGCGAGATCCCCCTACCGATGAATTGTTCGAATGATGATATGCAGCGATATTGCATCGGACGCGACCAGTGCCCGTACTCGATCTATGGCAGTCTCCCATTCCCCGACGAGATGTATGAACAACTCGATGACCCACCTAGATCAACGACGGATTGAACGCAGGCCTCCTGTTCACATAATAAATTATATATGAATTTAGGACCTTGTTGGAGACCTCGATTAGTGATATGTTTCGGCAGGTGTGCTGAATACAGGGCACGTGTCGGCCACTAGACTTTCTCGGTCCTCGGTGTTACATACAGCGGGAGCTAGTAACGCCCGTGGATATTGCATCAGTGATCCTACTGTTGGGGGTCAAGATGCACTGGTACCGGTTCGTGGGCTGAGAGACTATGCATCCGGGCACAGTGGCGCCACGAGAACGGTAGTTGATCACTAGCGAACCTTTACAGCTGGAAGCCAACGGTACAGACGATGGCTACCGAGGCGACGTTCACAGTTCCGTCAGACCAATTCCCCTTGGGGACAGTGTTCAACCAACTGCCGAACGTGACGGTCAAGCTGGAGCGACTTATCCCCGCGCGGGACGTGGTGATCCCCTACTTCTGGGTACGGGGAACCGAAGTCAACGACATCGAGAGCGCATTCACCGAGCACCCGGGCGTGAAGGAGATTCATCTCGTTGACTCTGTTGAAGACGAGTACCTGTTACGCGTCAAGTAGACGGTGGACTACGACGACGTGCTAACCATACTGACGGAGACAGAGGTGCCGCTCATCGAAGCCAGTGGCACAAATCAGCAGTGGACGTTCGAGATCCGCGGCGACGATCGAAGCGACATCGCAGACTTTCAACGACGCTGTCGAGAGCTGGACATTCCGATCACATTGACGGAGTTGCACGCGCTCACACCGATTGAGACGGAAACTGAAGCCGCCCTTACTGACACCCAGCAAGAGGCACTGGTCCTCGCCTACGAGCGTGGCTACTTCGAGTCTCCACGGGGGGTCACGATGGTAGAACTGGGCGAGGAACTCGGTATCTCACAGCAGGCTGTCGCCTCCCGCCTCCGACGCGGGATCAAGCACGTCCTCAGGAGTACGCTCTCGGCTACCACAGTCCGATCTTGACCGACTACTTAAACAGTTTGTACGCTAAAAAGTGATCGTGAAGCCTGACTGGGGGCTTCACTAGGGATAATGAGTAGGGATTCGATCGGCTTTGACTCAGTACTCGGCCTGTGTCAACACCAGCATCGTCGAATCGTGCTTGCGCTGCTCACAGAAGAACAGCGGTCGTTGACGCTGAATGACCTCACAAAGACTATCCTCAAGTACAATCATCAGACGGCCATTACAGAGGCGTCTGAGGACGTGATAACAGAGATTCGCCTCTCGCTACATCACGTCCACCTCCCAAAGTTGGCCTCGGCAGGACTCATAAACTATAATCCAGAACGACACCTCGTGGAACCAACCGAGCAACTTGATCAGGTACAGCCAACCCTGTCTCCGATCCTTGAGGCCGACCCCACACTCGAAGCGCCACTGGAACTATAGTGTCGATCAACCGCTCCCATTCTCGTCCAGCACGAGATCGTCCCATCGAGAACAAAGACGACGAACAATACACATTCGTACAACGCGGCTGATTTCAATAAAGCTGAATACAGGAGTCTCACTAGGCAATGCGGATTCGCCGAATTTGAGGCTGGATATAGCTGCTCTACGTCCGTATGTCCGTCGTCTTAGCGGCTTCCGATCCTCAATCCTAAGGCTGGATTAGTGACCTGAAATTACAGTGCTTGAGGTTGGACTAGTGACACTCTCGCTCACAGCATGACTAACCTCTGTATTGTCGGAATGTAGGCTCTCTACGGCTGCATTTTCACTTCTCCTCTCTGATTTCAGTCTTGAGTCTGGGTTCAACGGCCTCAATCCAGCCCTCAGATGCTATCCGTACATCTGCATCCGTCATATCGGCATTCGCACCTCGAAAATCGTCCAAAGGAAGGGTAGGGTGCGAGGTGTAAATCCGGTGTGTTGCAGGGTGGAGATTCAGGGGAAGTCGGAGCACAGCGTGAACTGCAGAACTATCAACGGGAGAGTATAGTGAGGAGTCGTCGTGGAAGTGAGAGAGGAATAAGGGGGGATATTGGGGCAGGAGATGACTGGAAAGATAACAGAAGGTGCCCGTATCAGGTTAACAGCTAATACTAACCTGATTCCCGCTGAGAGACGGTCCTATCGGTCAATACGGTTTTGCTATCTGCCGAGAGAGCTGAGCGTGGCACGATCACCGTGCCAGCATGGTCAGAAGCTGTGACTGTTCAATAGGTTGTCCCGGGACTCCGTGGGCAGTGTTCGGAGCGTGCCACTTGCATCGGCTGTCACGCCTTTCTGTCCGTCGACCAATACGTTCACGTAACTCCTATCTCTCTAAGAGACCATACCCGATAACGAGCGAGTAGAGGAGGCTCCGAAAACTCAAGCCGAAAATCGTCGCGGCGTTAAACAACTGGAATACCAGTACTGCGACAATCATCCCGACGAAGACAGCATCCGGAAGCGACCGCGTGGACGTGGAGGCTCGCCAGAGACTCAGCGCACATAACGCGACATAAACGATGCCGCCAACTACGCCCGTCATGACGAACATGCGGAGGTAGCTGTTGTGAATAGCGCGCCCAGCAAACCACTGGTCGTTAACATATGGGGCGACAAGGGCGGCCGTGTCGGTTGCCCCCCAGCCGATGAATGGGCGGATCATCGTCGCTTCCCATGCTGCGCCCCAAAGTGATTCACGCCCCCAGAGTTGGACGCCGGAGATAGCGGCCGGGCCGGGAATGACGTTTGCGATTACGCTGACGATGCCAGTGAAGACGAGGAGGCCACTGATTGCGCTGGCCGTCATCCAATGTGAATCGAAAAGATAGTAAGCGCCGACAACGCCGCTACCGGCGATAAGAGCGACGAGGACAGTGCGTGATGCCGATGAAAGCGATCCGACTGCGAGGGTGGCAGCAAGGAGCCCGCTCTCTTGGGTCCCCGTGCGCGCGTATTCCGTGGCGGCTGCGAACGCTCCGAGGACACAGACAGCCCCAAGGAGGTTTGGCGAGTTGAGAATGCCAACCCAGGGGATGATGCTCATGGGGAGGCCGGGAAGTGCTGTTGCTTCCAGCCATTTTGGGCTGGTGCCAGAGATGGCGGGATATGTATCGGTGATTGCGACAATCCCACCGAGGGCGAGGAGGACGATTGCGATGCGGGAAATTGCCATTTCAATGGCGGACCGTGGGATGAGTCTCGGGAGTGCGAAGAGGATGATGGCTGTCCCGACTGTGAAGACGATGGTTCGGGCGATGCGGCCGAGTGAAGGGTTGAGGAGGCTGACGAGGAGGCCGAGGAGGAAGATGGTTGCAAGAGTTCCAAACAGTCCGAGTGCGAGCGAGTCGTTGGGGAGGAGTGTTCGGCTGTCGTTAAGCCATATACCGGCGAAGACTGCGAGAACTGCGCTGACACCGAGGTAGCCGACGGCGGTGGGGATGCGGACAATGTTGGTGAAGGTAGCGGCTATGATGAGTGCGAATGCGGGGATGAGCGCGGTAGAGTGGCTGATTTGGATACGGCGCTGAGGGTGAAGGTTATTCATTGTTGACCTCTGGAATATCGGCTTGGTCAAGGAGGCTGTTGATAGCTTCGTTGATGTTATCGTGGCTGTTTTTCGCACGGTAGATGTCAAGGTGGCGGATGTTTTCTTCCCAGATGCGTGGCCGTGAGTGTTCTTTCACTGTTACTATTGGTACCACTGGTACCAGCCATTTTCAGTATTTGGATTCAGAATAATGAGAGTCACCTCAATTGGTACGGCCTTGGTTCGATTTTCGGGGAATAGAACGGGAATGACGGTACATCTGGAATTCTTAAATCATGGTGATCTTCGGCTTTGACCGTTGGGGTGTAGCAGTGTCGCGACGATCCAGCAATAGGATGGTTTATCTGCGCCAAAAGGCGCGAGGCGCGCTCACGACCGTGCCTCACGTGCGTTCCATGACAAATCCAAACGTACTCGACGATACGGCAGCCGATTACGAGCGGTTCGAAACCGACCTCCTCGCACAGAACCGGGATACAGTCCGGGTTTCGACGACGGACGTCGACGAGATGACTGCGCAAAAGATCGTTAGTGACCTCGTGGACGATAGTGTCGTGACGCCGGTCGCCAACCAGCGAGCGCTGGTCCATGAACCAAGTGGCGAGGCCTTCGATTCGATTCGGCAGATCGCTGTTTTCCATCGCGGGTGGACGGCTGGCCGCGACGCCGGCGAGGAGGGTGAGTAATGCAGCAGACGCTCTCCGGCTGTGCGTTCTGTGACGCATCTCCTGGTTCAGAGACCGGTGACGCCCATACCTGGAGTACCGATGAGCGAGTCACGCACGCGATCTGTGTCGACTGTGCCATCCAAGAGCAGGCTGATCCCGTGGTCCGAGATCACCAGTTGTGGGCTCATCGACACGATTGCAGCGCTCACCCGATCCCGTGTGGAACTCGGGCATCTCGAGAGGCGCTACACCACTGTGTCCGCTGTAGTCCTGGCGGGCCCGCGACGTACTGGACGCGCGACCTCGGCGAGCATCTCGTTCGTAAGGCAACGCCGCAGTAGCCGTCGACCAGCCCGTTCCAACAGGCCATCCGCATCCGTGTGCAAGCCGAGTGCATTGACAGAAACCGTTATCCGGGTATGTGCAGAACTTGCACATAGAATGAGCGCGAGTGACGAGCCCCGATGGGTTCACTTCCAGTCCCCTGAGTACCTCGTCGAGCGCCTCGACGCGATTGCGGAACTCTTTGACAAAGACCGGACAGACGTCCTCGTCGAGGCGATTCGCGAGTACATCGATGAGACGGCCGACAGCGAGACGTTTCAGGAACTGGTGGCGACGAAGTACTACAATGACCAACTCGACTTCGAGACGGTCAAACAGCTGATCGGCGCCGAGACCGCCCAGCGGCTCTGCCTCCTCAAAGCAGATCTCGAGGACAAACTGCTCGATCTCCCAGCGCCCGCTGACATCGACATCTACGGCGATGACGCGACAACGGTCGAGACCGGTGACGGCGACGAGCGATGAGCAGGCCGCGGCTGCGGACAGTCGTTGCCGACACGAGTGCGCTGGTCAGTCTTGCCGTCCCACGTGCCGCATCCTCGCAAACCCCCTCGACGTCGACGGGTTTCTGACCGACGAGTTCGGCGGCACGAATTTCGCGCTCATCCGTGCGGTCCTGCAGGGACCGCGTATCGTTCCGACACCACGGTTGCTCTGTGATTACGCCCGCAACGACCACATGACCCTCGAAGAGGCACGGACGCTCATCGCGACGATTAGCCCGCATCGGAGTTGGGAGAACAGCCCCTACGTCGCTCAATTACTGGCTCTCTTGGAGTAGAACCCGGTTCCGAGACGGTGTCCCGACTACTTACCTTCGAACACTCTCCCTAACAATGGTCCGTATCGCTACGGTAACAGCCATCTCAAGAACCATGCGATTCGCTCACGGTGGCTCAGTATATTGAAAGCAGCAGCCGTCTGGACAGCTATGGAGTGCCCTGCGTGTGGCGGCCCCGTTACGATGGAAGTGGGGCCGGACCAGCCGCTCTCAGCATCAGTAGTGGATACACTGCTCACCGGTGGCGAAGACGAGCAGATCATCATTGCCCGAAATTGCTGGGCGTGTGGCTGGACTGAGGAGCGGTCGGTGGTTATCGACTCGATCGAGACAACCGAGGGTGATGCCGACGCTGTCGAGCGAGCTGCGCTTCTCGACGACATTATGAGTGAAGCCACGGCGATTGATGACCTCGGGACGCTCAAGAATGCCCTCGCAGAGATTCGCCGTCAGCGCCGTCTCGAGCCGACGGCGTCTGACTCAGCTGACGACGTCGACGGTGACTAGGTGCCCCTCATGACCGATACCGACGCCCTCTACGACGTTCGTGAACGCACGGGGGATCCAGCCCACGCGTCGGTCGACGACGTCACTCGTCATCTCCGAATAAAGGTAGTATCGGCGGTCGCGTGCCAGGAGGGGCAGGTCGTACGTCTGGAACTGCTCTGGCCCAGTTGAGATGAAATCATCGTCGGTAATTTCGTCGGCAGTCTGCACGAGGAACTCGTCGAGCGACTCCCAGAGTATGGCGTAGGTGTCGGTGTGCTGTTCGACGGTCTGGTGATGGTCGTGGTGAGCGAGTTCCCGAGCAAGCGTACTCAGTTGTTCGAATCCCTCGTTTAGTGCATATGCATCGTTTTCGGCTTGATAGATGATCCCTCGATGCTGGAGTGGATCAAGAGCGCGATGGACGGTACTCCGATGAACGTCGGCGCGGCGTGCCAAGTCCGTTGCGGTACGCGGTGTTTCGAGATAGTAGAGGACGCGAAGCGTCGCGCCCGACAACAGTTCGGGCCACTCGATGTGAGAATACTCTTGGGTGATGTCTGCGAGGAGTTCGAGTGCTTTCGCGTCCGACGGTTGGACCTGATTTGTTTTCCCTTCTCGGCGCGTCTCGACGAGTCCAGTCGTCTCGAGGCGCTCGACGAGTTCGGACGTATAGCTGACGGCCCGCCCCGCTCGCCGCTGCCGCCTTCCGGTGAGCTGTGCTCACCGACATCCCGCTCACTCTGCTCGCGGGACCTCCGCGTCGCTCGCGACCGACCACTCTCTCCAGCATCCAGCAGTGGAATGACATCACTCTCCGTAAGTCCAGTAGACAAACGGACATGGGCTGATTGTACCGAATCCTTGCCTGCAGACAATCGACTACGTCCGCTCGACAGCCTTGGTTGCGACCGCGACGTAGTTCGTCCCCAGTGCGAACGTCTCGACAACTGTCGTGCCGTCGAAGGAGCGTTCGAGCTCTCTGAGTACGTCTTCCTCGTCGTTCCAGTTCCCGAATGCTCGATAGAAGCGTTTGATGAGGGGGTTTAGCATTCGACTGGGGCCCGAGGGAACTAGCCGAATCTCGTAGACGGCGAACCGTGCGCCAGGTTTGAGCGCGTCGTAGACGTGTTCGACGGTTGCCCGCACATCTGGTGTCGAACTCACCGCAGTTGTGGCCAGTGCCCCGTCGAATCGGTCCGTGCCCAGCGCGAGTGTGGTCGCGTCCGCACGAATGGCTTCGACGTTGTCCCAGCCGTTCGCTTCGATTCGCTCTCTCGCTCGCTCGACCATCCCCGGACTGAGATCGACACCGATCACGCGACCGTCAGCGCCGACTGCGTCGCGGAGCAACTCGAAATTCGTCCCCCGCCCACAGCCGACGTCGAGAACGGTGTCGCCCGGCTCGAGCTGGAGTTGCGACACGGCGTTGCGACGATGCTCCAGCGTGTCGTTCTCGTAGAATTTCCAAAACGATTCACGCGCGCTCCAGAAGTCCCACTTGCGCTGACTGCGTTCTAGCTCCGTCTGGTGCGTCGAAGACATCTCTCCGCTCATACCTAGGTTACGACGCTCCCGAGAACAGTGGTTTCCCCGATAAGGTTCGGCGACTTATATAGATAGGATGAGGGCGACTACTTCACATTCCAGATGAACAGATAGATGACGACTCAGGGGTTTTCCCGAGTACTTGTCTGATCGCATGTGCCTCTCCGCGACGCAGTAGTTCTGAGGCGGTCGAGATGGCACAGTCGAGTTCCTCCGCCACAGCCTCGATCCCGTTGCGACGTGGGACATCGAAGTACCCGAGATCCCAGGCGACCTGAAGTGCGTCTTGCTGCCGGTCGGATATCGATGTCTGGAACGAGGTGACGCCGTTGCCGAGTTTCAGAATCTCCATCGAAATCCCCGGGGGAATCGTCTCCGAGACTGATTTGAGATCCTCGGGGTGACCGACGATAGTCATCCGCATCGTCCGATCAGAGCGAAACTCGATGGGCGGAACGATCACGACCGTCTCCTGTGCGAGCGAATCCATCATCGACATCCCCTCCGGCCCGAGTTCCTGCCGAAGGTAGAGGAAGAACCCGTCCTCGTCGGGCGTGATATCGTACTCCAGTACCGATTCCTGTTCGGACAGCAGAGACTCGTAGGCGTCCGGGTTCCCATAGACGAACGAACTGATGGTCTCGACGCCGTCGACAGACTGGCCGCCCAAGATGATTTCCCGGTCCAGATCGGACGATTCACACAATCCCCGATGGAGGGGGATGAGTGCCTCGTCGCTATATCGGAGCTCGACGGACATCGATTTCATTGGCTACAGCTTCGGAACGGTATTACTTAAACCACCGATAGATTTCGGGAATGGGAACAACCCAGCTGCCGTCCAAGCCGTACTATTAAGATTCGATGGCGTCGATGGCTGCTTCTCGGCGGACTCGCACTCGGAACCGCCACCTGGTTAAAGCGGTCTCTGCGTCGGTCCTCCTCTTTGACGGATGAATTCCTCAATGAGCGGCACATGGGGGCCTTCCTCGTTCGTCGCCGAATTGACCCGGAGCGCGTCGAAGCGGTTAGTGAGGCAGTCTCGAAAACGATATCCGAGGACGATCCGAGCCCGTTACTCAGTCCCATGGGCGCCACGACAGCCTCGCTCTTTCTAAATCAGGATCCGACCACCCCTGAACTCGTCTGGTACGTCGAACTGCCTCACTCTGCAATCACTGACTGGGACGACCCCAAAGCGGCAATCTCAGCGGTGTTCCCCTTCGAACACGACGCGCTCACCGACATCGACGATAGCGTCGAATGCGACTTGCTTGTCTACGCCGTGAATCCGCGCCGTCCGCAGACGGATGTCTTCGGCGGTGTATCGTCCCATCGTGCCGCAGAGTCTGGTACTGAACGACGGGAGGATGTCGCGTTAGTGAGCGTGTGGTTAAACTCCGGCGTCCCCGAACGTCTTGCAGACTGGTTCGCTGGCCTCGCCCATCGATTCAAAGCAGGGGAACTGGAACTGGGTCCGATCGAGACGTGGAGTACCGAGATGATCGACATGGAGAACATGTATACGGAATCAATGTTCCTCGAACGAAGTGCCAACGGCTACGAACTACTAATTTACATGGAAGCCGACGAGATGCAACAGGTCTACGACGCCTACTACGACATGTGGAATCCGGTCGCTCGTGTGTCGGAGATCGTTCTCAGTTGGGCGCTCAGAGACGCGAGCCCGATCCTTGACTACCCGCTCGAAACCGACTATGAACTACTCGCCCATGCTGTCGCCCCGAATCGACCACGACGAGTAGCAGACCTTGCGAATCATCCCGAGTAGTGGGCTGTTCGATTTACGGTCCGCCCCGCTCGCCACTGCCGCCCTCCGCGTCGCTCGCGACCGACCATTCCGGGCTGTCGCGGTCTCGTTCCTTCGTCACTCGACCGCGTTCCGGGCTAAAATGCATGTGCCCTCGGCGCCAGCGGGTATCCCTGTCGGTTGCGCCCCTCGCGGGCTTTCGCGTTCCAGGGCTTGGTGCCGCCTGCGCTGGCGCGCGCCACACCGCGGCGCGCGTTCGCGGCGACAGTCGCCCTGGACACGGTCCCGCAGTCCGGGCCGGACACGAGCGGGCATATCCCGCTGGCCGCTCGCTCCGGGCGGGTCACCGGGTCACTCACTGCGTTCGCGCCCCGAGCCTCACCTCACTGCGCTCGGTGAGACGGCGCGCGGTGCTGGTTGGGGCCACCTCATGCAGGCGCGCTCTCGCTCGCGCCCGGTAGGGCGCTCGCGAAGGCGCGAGCGAGAGCGGCAGATGAGTCTGTCGGTCAGTGTCGTCGGAAAACCGCGATGCTATCACATCGCGGTGTCGGCGCGTGAGCGCCTTCGGAGCTGTGTACTCCAATGTCAAGTAAGAACGTCTTCGGTAATGAGGCTTCGGTCGATGAACAGGCATTCGAACAAGCGGACGAGCAGGCGGTCGACGAAGACGGCTTCCCAGTCGTCGACGAGACACCAGAGTTCGAGGCGGCGGTCGAGCAGGAGACGCAGGCGAAGGTGGATGCGAACCACCCAGAGGGTATCGCGGACACGAGTGACGAGCGGATTCACGGCGTCACTCTCGAACAGGAGGAATGCATCAAGGCGCGTGAGGCTGAACTGGATCGAATCAGTGCGCAGGCGAAACTCGGCGAACAGGAGGAACGTGCGAAGCGAACGCGCGACGTCGCGGCGGCACGAAGCGCCGAGCGCCGGAAAGAGTTCCAGAAACGGGCGGCAAACGTGGACGCGAGAGCCGACCCGGAGAGGCCGGATCCCCAGGCGGAACTCACGCAGGCGGAGTTAGGGGCGGTCAACGAACAGGCGATGCGGGTGGCAGCTGACCTCGATGGATGGACGCGAGCGGCAGTCAGTCGCCGGCTCGCCGAGGCCGTGCTGGATGGTGCGGACATCCCGAGTGCAGTCCTTGACGTTAAAGACGAACTCGAAAGAGCGCCTGGGCAGGTGATCCCTATTAGTCGGATCGGGGACGTCGATCGGCAGGAAGTGAGCATCGAGGGGCGTGTCGAGACGCTGTGGGACAGTGACTCACCAGCCATTGCTCAAGTGGGTCTGATCGCAGATGAGAGTGGAAAAACGAAAGTGACGATTTGGAAGGCATCGGATGCGCCGTGGATTGAGGAAGGCGAGCAGGTCTGTATTCGTGGGGCAGCCCGGAATTGGTACGAGGGACGCGTCTCCCTGGCCGTGACTGGATGGAGCACCATCCATTTCCCCGAGCGCGGTCGATGGTGGGAATAGCCAGTCGTCGTGGCTTTCTTTTTTGCTACGTGCCGGACCGACCCAACCCCGCCGCCCCACCCTCCGCTGCCGGCCGACCATAGGGAGGCCGGCAGCCACAACCTCGATACAAACAGCGAATACTGCGATCGAACCTCTAGGGTAGGTGGCCGATTTCAAGCGAGTTTGTCTACGCCAGGAAAGAACGCAGCGCCACGACGAATTAGCCCTTAGACCGCCGTGACTTCGATGCATGGTTCGCGGGACTTTTCGACGGTGATGAGTGTATCAGCATGGAAATCTGCAAGCGGTCGACGGACATGATCGGATACAAGATTATTCCATGATCCAGACAAGCGCAGGTCGCAGGGGGTATCGACTCCAATGGTGCGTTCATCGTGAAAGGACGCAAAACAACTACATGCGAATCGAGCATACTTCCTCGGAACCACTGGAAGACTTACAACGTTGATCGCCTCGCGCACTCCCCGGTTAGCTACGATCTGAGTGGTTTTTCTGCGCCGCAGAGGGGTGCGGCGCTCGTATAGAGCGCCACTTTCACCGATGTCTCGAGTACTCCTCGACAGACTCGATCCGACGAATCGTGTCCTGAAACGCGCCCAGTACGAGGCGTTCGCATTCGCGCTGTTCGATGGCGACATTCAGGTGCGCAATGAGAGCCATCTCGATCCCGAAAACCACGAGTATCGCGTTACCATCCACGACGACGTTCCAGTTGTCTGCGAGTGTCCTGCCGACGAAACGTACGATGGCCCCTGCAAACACCGGGTGGCGGTCGCCATCCGTCCCCGCATCCTCGAAGTCGTGGCCACGATGCGGCTCGTCGCAGATGGTGGTAGGACCATCGACGACCCTGCGCCGACGACCGAACCAGCAGACGAATCGCCGGAGAACTGTGACTGCGCCGACCTCGGCGGCTTCCCGTGCTGGGAGTGCGTCCGGACCGGGCGGCGCGACCTCCATAACTAGTACCAGATTCGAAACGACGGTTGCCCGCTGGTCGTCCGTCAGAATCGTTTTTCATCCCCTGGAGGGATGTGGCCACCAGTACGGATAGCACGACGGACGCGAAGCCATCTGATAGACCCAATTATCCAAGTAACAGGCGCTACGACCCCGTCTTCAGGGCGGGGATACAGCGCCACCATCGTCTTGTTTTCATAGTATGGATAGTTTGACAGCGGCTCAAGTCGATGCTCGGTCCAATCCTGGGCCTCACTGAGACGCCTCGTCGACGCCGACGCCATACTTGTCCGCCACTTTGTCAAGCGATTGCGTCTCACCACGCTCGACCTGCTTGCGGCCCGTCGCAAGGGTGTCGAGAAGCTCGTCTGATCGTCGCACTGGCGGATCAATCTAGGCGCAGAGTGTGTTGCGAATCGCTTCAGAGTGAGACGTGTATCCGCGCCGTTCGTACTCCTCGTCGATCGTCTCAATCCGATGCGCCGGGACTTGCACGTCGACCTTAGTCATGCCGTCCTCGTCGCCTGGTCCGTCCGTTTCGGTGTCCATATCGTGTGAGATAAATGTCTCATAGTTACGTGTTCGGGGTGAGCTACGATTCTTGCGACCGAGTCGCTGGTCGGACGCGGACCTCACCACTGCTCTGCACCTTCACGGAGCACCCCGCAAATATAAACGAAATCGCGATTGGTGTCTTCGCCTGTAGTGCAACTGGTGAGGTAAACATCGTGTCGAGTGCCTTTGGATTGACCACCTCGTATAGTAACGGAAGGGCACGTAACTCACGGTGGGTTGCAAATGCGACTGTCTCAACGACGGCAGTACTCGGTGCCGTTTCCTCCCAGTCATAATACGTCTGAATCAGCTTGGACTCCTCGTTGTCTTCCTCACGGTCGATTGGCGATCCGCCGCTCATCCCAAGTATGTGGTACGGTACCATTCATTATAAATAATGGGTGAGGGTTCGAGTGAATGGATTACCCCCAACATCCATGTCCATCGCTGGTGACTAGTCTGGTATGTCCTTTCGTGGGAAGAAACGCAGACGTACGCGGACACCGCGTCGCTCACAGACCACAGAGAACCTCCATGAGCAGCTTGCGACCCACCAGCGTCGCATCGACGATTTGGGACAGTTGATGCAGGCGTTCCAAACAATATCGAGCAGTAACACAACCATTGAAGGAGCATGTGCTGAGTGTGACGGAGGCGTCCTCACTCGCGAGCACGGGACGCTTCGTTGTTCGAGTTGTGGATACCTCGCGTATCTGTGACCGTCCATAAAGTTGAGAGTGAGGTAAATGAAGCTGTGGTTGATGACGGTTTCGTATCTTCGCCCGATGGAGGGTGACGGTTTCGAGCCGCCGAGAATGGCCGAATAGCTGGGGATTTGCTCTTCTGAACACCTGTCTACTCTATTTGCATTCTTAGTAAACATCGGTGCTGCGACGGGGTAGAGGTGTGAGTTCACTCGGAACGAGGGGTGTTCACTCCCGGTTACAAATCCAATCTGGAGCCATGGAGCTATAGGATAGAGGGCGACTGTGTTTCACCACTGTTATGTCGGCTCCAAGGCAGATCAAATAGCCCATGTGCGCCAGTGTTCTTCGACAATTGGTCTCTCGACGGGACGCTGATCGCAAACACGGGACACCACCAGATTGGCTATTGTGGTGGAAGGATTAGAGTGCTATATGAGGGTCCCAGACATCGGATTTACACCAATGTACCCTGGTACAGAATTCACCAAGAGCAGCGTGCCAGCAACCATGAGGAATCCCCAGAAGAGGGCTGCCTGCGGCCGTGAGAGTGTCGGGAGACGTCGGCTGGTATCAATTTGACGGCTGAGAACGGCTACTGAAGCCGCGATGAGGACGAATGGGCCGAACTTCTGTACAATACCGAGATGATACCACGTCGCAGTGAGGTTCCCAGTCAGCCAGAACACTGCATAGAAGCCGAGTGAGAATTCAGTAATACGGCTGTCGGAGAGCCATGTTGCGGTGACGAACGCAGTTGCAGCAAGAAGAATAAGGCCAGTGAAAACGGCCATGTCACGCGGCGTCCGCATCATACCGGAGAGCGCCCACTTACTGAATCCGTCCGGAACGATGCGTTTTTCCAGATAGATTGAGACGTGGTTATTCGCCTTCGACGGAAGCATGAATAGTGGTGGCGTGAACAGAACACCTGTCACCCCCGTAACGGCGAGCAAGTCGATGTCTCGGTTCACGAAATACGCGAGCGAGACAATAACTACTGTGACAGTAGTGAGCGCGAACTCGCCGAGTCCGAGCATACCAGTGCAGACACCGGCCGCAACCGCCCACTTCTTCGAGTCTCGAGTGATAGCGTTATGGGCGGCCGCAAAACCAAGGAAGAGGAAAGGAGCGAAGATGTCGTACTGCCAGCTACCGAGATAGTAGCCGAAACTTTGGAAGCCGAGACTCCGGAGAAGAATGAACCCCACGATAGTAGCGGCTCCGACGCGGCGTGTGTAGACGGTGCTGGCGAAGATGTAGATAGCGGCGGGAAGAATGACGAAGCTGAAGACGGCGGCGTGCAGGCTGGCGAGATGGCCAGCAACTGCCGGGGTTGGATCAAGAACCCAGTAGATAGCGGCGAGTGGGAGATAGCGGAGTGGCGGACTGACTTGGCCATCGGTGATAAGTTGGCCGGTGTCAGCCATCATGCCAGCGCGTTTCATGAAAACACTGGGGTCAATGTTGTTCGGCCAGGCGCTGGGGGTGTGGTTCCAACCGACGACGAAGGCCGTAATGATGAGCGGCGTGAAGAGGGCGAGTGTTGTTAGGTGCGGTGTCTGAAAGAGTGTGCTCCAGAGGCGTGAACCTTCGATTTGCGTCTGTAAGTGTCGGGCGTAGTGTTTCACGTTTGGCTGAAAGTATTACTGCCTTAAATGTATTCTCTGATTACTGGATGGTTTTAGCGGGGATTGAAATTGACGGCGGGACCGAGTTTAAATATCAAACAGACAGCATCGATAAGAGTCTATCTCGAACGACCTTGAGAAGGTTCATATCAGTCAATTCTCTCTATTTTACTCAGTATTGCGTAACAATACTGAAGGAATTATTGTATAAACTGCGGTTGGATAGGCTAGCAAGCAATACGCGGCCGAGGCCGACGGACACACCGACGAGATTGCTGCCATGGAGCGCCGCCAGACGCACCAGATTGGCGATCTCGATACGATACTCGACACTTCACACATCGAGAGCGCCCACTACATCCGCAAATCCGGGCCGTACTACAGCGAACGAACGTTCTATCTTGTTGTTAATGACAACATGCTGATAATACGACTCTCCCAGCGAGCGAGCGTCTCCACCTTGACTACAAGGAGAAGACGCAAACCAGTCACGTGATTGCGGTCGTTGTGAATTATGATAAGTTCCAGCGGCAGCAGAATCCGATTCCACTCGGATCGTAGAAAGCACAGATCCCAAATATATGATGAAAGATCTCGATATCTCTTTCTTGGACATTGGCACGGCCAAGCGTGTTGTGAAGCAGGAACTCATGGATAAGGACTATTTACACGAAGACTAATGCACTCGCAGCTTCCCGACATTGCTAAACCGAATATAGAAAAAGAGGAGTTTACCGTGGCGCGGAAGCGGCTCGATGGTAGTTGTAGAGTACATGGATGAATCCAATAGCCGCAAGTGCTGTCACGCCCCCAACGACCAGCAGCGCTGTATCGGGGGAAGTGCTCGGCAGGAGTTGAGTAACGGGAACGCCGAGGGATGCCGTGATGCCGGTTGCGAGACCAACACGCTCGTAACGCTGCTGCTTCTTGATGAACAGTGCTGCGAGCACGCTGCCGAGGAACAGCGCTGAGCCAGCGAGTAGTGGATAGTGTATGGGTCTATTGTCGGTATGTATCTCCAAAGTGTTTTTGTTGGGAAAGCTGATTAGCTCAGGCCCAGTCCCACGCCGTGGGGACCATGATGAAATTACCTTTCGAGATACTTCTCTTGACTCCTGGGTGCGGAAGACGGTCGCGGGTTTCACACCGTGCGTGTCCTTAAACACCGCCCAGATTGGACATGCTCCGACAGCGGTCGCACAGGCGATGTCGAGGATCACTTCATCTCCTGGCACAGGGTCCGCTGCAGAGGAGGCCGTGACAACGCCACAACCAGCAGCAAGGAGGTCACACAATCCCTCGTCTGTCACGTATCGACTGATGACAGTCGCTTGCACGCCGAGGTTTGGGTTGTCGCCGTCACCACCAGGCCCTATGTACTGGTCCTTCCCGATTTCGGTTGCACTGGCTGAGTTGGAGAACAGCCCAAGTTAGCGGCGGATGTTCCGGCAGTCCCGAATTTCTTGATCTGTTTTCGATAGAGTGGGAGAGTAGTGCGCTGGTAGCAGAAATTCTATGGTTGTAGAGATGCTAACATTAGGCATGGAAGATAAAGAGCGCCAATTTGAGGAGATAAGTGAAACTGAACGAGAAGCCCTCCACGAAGTCGAACTGGGCATTGAACGGCTTCACCGAGCACACGGACACCTCGTGGCGTTTCATCACAATACAGGGAGAGCAATGAACCACTTAGCAGAGGCAGAGGGTCTCCTTCGTGAGTGCGATCACCATGATCTCGCGGATGCGCTTCGCGATGAGTACCTCCCACGAGGTGTCGTCGCCCCGAACGACTCTGATGACGTGACCGCTGGCCGGTGGTCCTACGAAATCCTTGAGAGTTTCCAGGAGACATTCATGGCTGATCTCGTGGCCTTTGGAGAAACCGTCAGTGCGACAGTCGCTGACAACTGCCGGCATGCCTTCGAACGACAGCAAGAGCGTGAATGGAAGCAACGGGCATGTCGAGACGAACGTTGACAGAAAAGAATCATTTTGGTGTTAGAGCTCTCGTAGCCGGCGTTGAATTCTTGGTTTGCCGGGCGCGGTTAATCTCTGCTAACTCAGCGACAATTCCGTGCTTCCCAAAGGCGTCGACCCACCTATTTCCACTTGTGTTTCTTCTCTCCGTTGTGGCGCATCACTGTCGACTAACTGTTGTAGTGGAGTGCCTAGTAGGCGAACATTTTTATTCTTAGTCGGCTAATTCGAGCAGGAAATACCAACGTCTTCCGAAAAGTGGTGGGCTACGAAAGAGACAACTATCATAAATACGATGACTAATATTGCAATAGTCGTTCTTGATACGCTCAGAAAGGACGCATTCGATAGGCACTTTGATTGGCTTCCTGGCAAACGCTTCGAAGACGCTTGGAGTACGAGCCATTGGACTGTTCCTGCACATGGTTCGCTGTTCACCGGTAGATATGCGAGTGAGGTCGGTGTTTATAGACATGCAGAAATGCTCAACTGTGATGACCGTGTTCTCGCAGAAACCCTGCGCGATGCAGGATACACAACACGAGCATTTAGTGGCAACCCAAACATTTCACGACAGTTTGATTTTCACCGTGGATTCGACCAGTTCGAAGGAAGTTGGCGGCTTCGCACTATTGATCGAGATCTATTCGACTGGGACCAGTTTATTGCAAAAACCGAAGATATGGGCCCTCAGCGGTATCTGCTTGCTCTTTGGAAATGTATTAGCGGTGATTGCCAGACACTACCATCACTCCAGCGTGGACTATGGTTGAAGCTTCGAGATTTAGGATATGAGAATCGAGCTAACGACGACGGTGCACGTTCTGCATTGTCCTTTATCCAGGAGAGTAATTTTGGTGATCAGGAATTCTTGTTCCTGAATTTGATGGAGGCGCACTCCCCATATATTGCTCCAGACGAATATCAAAGCGTGACGCCGCCGACCATTAGTGGTCTGCATGCGACGATGAATGCCCCAGAAGATGATCCAGAGCAGATACGGCGAGCGTATGATGACGAAGTGAGGTATTTGTCAGACATGTATAAGAGAATGTTTGATGAGCTAAAGGACGAATTCTCCCTCATCATTACTCTCAGTGATCACGGAGAACTACTGGGAGAGCATAATGCCTGGGAGCATATGTATGGAATTTATCCAGAGTTAACGCATGTTCCTCTTAATCTCTATTCCGGCGATGAGACAACAACCAAATGCACTGAAACCAGAAGCATTCTTGATGTGTATCAAACAGTTTTAAACGCGGCTAACATTGAATCAGAGAGTCGAGGTCACGATCTTCGGTCATCGGGGGGAGCGAGGGATGTTCTTACTGAATATCATGGTATTTCTAACCGTCATTATCATGCTCTGAAAAACAGTGACGTTGAAAATATCGATTATCTGCAAACGGAGCTGCGTGGTTTTGCATTTGACGGCTATTATGGTCATGAAACCTTCGACGGCTTTAAAGAGTACGGAGAGAGAGTGTACGACGATCCAGAAGAGCACCTAGAGACTCTGCTGGCAGGGATTGATCTGGTGGAGACAGAAGATGATATTGATCTATCGGATTCCGTGAAAAAACAATTAGAGGATCTCGGTTACGCCTGAGGTACGTGAGAATTTAAGCATGCCAGCAGAGGCTTCTGAGGTCAATTTTGGCAGTGAGACAGTGAAAGCAACAGTAGCTAAGATTGCAATGGCGATAAGTGGGTTCGTGGGAACTGTCCTCTTTGCGCGGCTATTGGATCCGACGCTGCTTGGGGGATTCTATTTGCTTCTTGGATTGGTGAAGATAGCAGACAGACCAATTTATGGATGGGCGATTGCAACGAAAAAGCGCTTCTCCGAGCCTTCGATTCGTGATAGTTCGATACTAGGAGCGCAAATCATCTTTATCCTTATTTGGCTTATCTTGGTTGCAATCGTCTCGTATTTCTTGTCGAACTGGCTACGTGAATACACAAAATTATCGGCTGCACCGATGTTGTTCATCGTTCTTTTGATTTCTGAGCCAGTGTACGAACCGTTAGAAAAACTTCTTCAAGGCCGTGGGCAGATCAGTATAGCAACGTGGTCTGATACCTTTCGTTCGTATCTTACACTTCCACTCCAGCTCATGTTTGTTCTTGCTGGATTTGGTGCAGCGGGACTAGTATATGGATTGGCAGCGGCTACTGTCTTGTCGGTACCGCTAGTGCTGTATTTCTTGCGGACACCGCCGGCTCTTCCCTCAGTGCCTCTCCTTCAGAGTCTCTGGCAGTACGCTCAATACAGCATCCCATCTGGATTCTTCGGCACAATATATGATCGATTTGACGTGCTTCTCCTTGGGGTGTTGGCGACACCGGCCGCTGCGGGCTACTACGAAATTGCGGCTAAGCTGACGCTTCCGGCAGTGTTCATCAGTAGTGCTGCTGCTAGCGGATTGATGGCTCGCGTCAGTAATCTTCAAAGTAAACAACAGGATGTGGCTAGCGATATAACAAATACGCTCGCATTTTCCAGTATTCTTGCTATCCCGATATTCTTTGGTGCACTTGCGCTCCCAAAGACCCTTATTATTACGTTTTACGGTGCAGAGTACACGCCAGCAGCAACGTTGCTAGTAGCTATTGCTGCATATCGCGTTACAAAATCGCAAAATGCTCCGCTCACACAGACGGTAAATGGCCTAGATAGGCCAGATATGACGATGCGTATTTCTGCGGTAACGCTTGCAATTAATGTTGTTCTAGGAGTGCTATTGGTGCGTCAGATCGGGCCAGTCGGTGTTGCCATCGCAACACTACTCGCCGAAGTCATCCGATATCTCTCCCTCTCCATTATTGTCAATAAATACACTACTGGAGTGAAACTACTGCCAGAAGCGCTTCTCAAGCAGTTTGGTGCTGGAATACTAATGTTTGCTGTCGTCTCTCTACTCCGCCGTACCCTTTCAGTGAAATCCTATCTCGGTCTACTACTTCTTCTTACAATCGGAGCAATCACTTACGGGACAACCTTTCTCATCAGTAGCAGCCAATCACGCCAGCTTATCAGAGACAGCCTTGAGGACTCTATGTTTGAAGAGTTGTTCCCGAACAAGATTTCAAATCGGTAAAGAGTCTGTCTGACGCACGCCGGGCAAACCAGCTGCCGCCCTTGCCGAACACGTAGAAGGCAAAGACACTGCCGACAACTGCATCGCCAGCCGAGGCAACCTTAAAAACACAATACTAATCCAGTAGTAATGACGACCCCGGCAGCAAACGTGATTACCGTCGAAAATCTCCGGCGAGCACTCTAGCTGGTTAGCGAAGGTGGAGCTGATGCCCAAGGGATGGTTCGATCTGTCGGCAGTAGTGGTAACTGAGAGCGAGTGCGCTTTGCCCGAGAAAGAGAAGAACTAATAATGCTATTGGGACGTCGTACTGCTGGACTAATTCGGTGAGAACGAGTAGTACGAGAAGACTGCCGATGATACTCCAGGCGAGCATTAGGACTGGCTCGCGATCGATTGTAGATTTTTGAATAGTGATGTCCTCTGGGTACGTCTCAATGTCATCCCACTCGTGTTGATTGGAATCCGGTTCAGGCATCTCTGTACTCCCTGGTAATGAATGGCGAAAAAGCTATTGATCACATAAATAATAGGAAAAGCGATTTATAAACCGTATATTTCATTAGGTTCGTCTACCTATACAATAGAACCGCTACTTTCCTTGTAAACTGATATTGGTACAAGTATCGTCTATTCACACCTATAACCCACTAACTCTTCGCTTCAATACAATATCAGTTATTGAGTATATGCTAGTGATGTCAGGCATCCGTTTTTGCTTCTCTTCAATGAATTTGTATACAGTGATGCCAGCGAAATGGCGAACAAGTGTTTGATTATGCGTTCGGCGAACGAACTGTAGAACCTTTGAACGGTGAGACTGCTTCGAGATAGAAAAGATAGTCCAGACAGTGTCAGTATGTCGCACCTGTTTTCGGATCGTGGGACGCAGTGGCCCTGCAATATCACCAACAGTTTTCATCCCCTGTTTATCGAAATAATAGCCGAAGGGTGAGGTGATCTTGCGTTTATCAACAACAATGAGATCCTGCGACGAATAGCGTTGATCCACGAAATTTGCCGCCGCTTCAAACTCTCGCTTTTGGTGGTGTGTATACTGATAGCTGACCGGCGCAACAGTACTAATTAAGATCAGTCCGAGTAACGCTGTCCGGACGTTCGGGCGCGGAATGAACATAATGCCGCGAGCGAACAGGAGATACAATGCAATTGAACAGCCGATCAAATATTTTGGCGAGTAAATCGGCTGCACTAGATAAGAAGCACTGATAGCAATGCCAATCGGGACGATAAGCCAGCTCCAAAGTAGTACTGATTTGTATGTAGAAAGGGCTTTCCGGGGAACAAAAAGAGAACCAAAGACACCGACAAACAGTCCGAGGAGAACAACGGTTGTCCATGGTGGATGAGGACTCCGAACAATAAATCGGACAAACGTCGCTGTCACATCATGCCAGGCCGGTGGCGTAGCGATATGGCGGACCTGTGCTCCACTACCATATGAGTGCGGAACGAATACTTTTGCGGCGATCACCCCTACTGGTGGAATACTGGCGACTGTGATCGGAAGGACAACGCCACTCCATCGTGAGAGATACGATCGAACGTCTGCATACTTGTGGACGAGAAGCCCAGTATAGTAGAGTAATTGCGCAGCGATGATGAAGAATCCATAGACGTGCGTATAGGCAAGAAGGACAGCAGTGAGGATATACCCGCCTGTGGTAGTGGTCGATGGCACCTGCAGCATGGTGAGAAGACAGTAGTAGGAGAGTACAGTGAGGAATGCCAAGAGCGCGTACATCCGGGCTTCTTGTGCGAAATAGATCTGGAACGGGTTAATTGCGAACAAAAGCGCAGCAACGGCGCCTACCTGAAACCCATAGAGGCGTCTCCCAAGAGCGTAGAGTACTGGAATCGTAAGCAGGCTCACAGTAGCAGACAAAAGTCTGACTGCCTGTTCTTCAGTCCCGACAAGAGCGATCCAAGCCTTGAGTAAGACATAGTACAGCGGGAGGTGAGGTTGAACCTTCGGGAGCTCTGTCAGGAGCTCCGCATAGCTCATGGTCAGGACGAAATGCATGGTGATTGTTTCATCAAGCCAGAAGCTGTCAAATCCGAGTGTGTGGATGCGTAACAACCCGCCGAGGGCACAAATCACTGCGAGAAAAATGCCGTGATAGTAGTCAGTAGAAGTTGTTCGCTCCTGTATTTCTTGGAGGTTCATTCATCGGACGTATTCACTTGGAGGGCTGTTAATCTCTACGGACTCTTGTCTACCGGACACTCAACACTATCTATGACTCATTGTTTCCAACGCACTCACAACACCGCTGATCACTCTCGTTGTACCATCTGACCCATTATCCCGCTACATCCTATCCTGAGTGGAACCCTGAGACAGGGACAATTCGCCAAGACCCGAATTTCGACGATATTCTACTACTGAAAGGAATCAATAATTCCGTAGACGAACTACCAGACGACTGGCTGGAACGAATTGTGCCCCTTCCGTGGCCTCTTTGACTGCTGTCGCTAGTAACGGTTCGCACACGGGGTTGGTGCAGGACACTGTAGAGTCTCGTTGGTCCTATGAGTTAAGAATTTTCGAGCGGTGTGGTTTGGATGTCACCATCACTCGTTACTGTTATCTGGTAACCACTGTACGCGAACACCACTCGTCCGTTCGTCCGAGTTGTTCCATCGAATTGAGGTGCAAACAGTTCTTTAAGTGCACCTGGGTCGATCGCCTCATAGAGTGGCTCAAGTGATGTGGGATCGGCGTTTTTCTGCGCGGCAATACGCGAGATAATTCGTATCTCGAGGGAGTCGTCTGCGCTGCCGTCAAGGCGTCGTGAGTTCGCTGGCCGTCGCTGTGATTGCTCATCGTCGGTCATAATTTACTCTCATCTACGCAACATCAGTCTGAGAGTCCAGTGATGGACAGACATGATTTTGCGTGTCGTTGGTCGCACAACGACCGCGGCCGGTTTAAAAGCTCTGTCACGTAGATATCGTATACACAGCTCTACAGTACCGAGACCGGCCAATAGGCGATGTAAAACAGTTGCTGAAGAGGTCACGAAAGAACACCTCAGCGGTATGGGAAGACGAATAGCTCGAACAATCGCTTGTTGGTTACATTTAGAGGTGAGAGCGAGAACACAAGACAACTGCGACACAGTCAGTCATCAGACGTCGATGTGCGTCGTTCAACGCCACTGACAAACGTGTGCGCTTGTTGTGGCGAGTGATGTTCGATTGTAAGCAAGTCGAGCTCATAGTCGGCAAAGAAGTCGAGAAGCGATGATTTAGCGGGAAACTGGAGGAGACACCGCCAGAACGTCTGGTCGGCTCGGCCGAACAAGACGATGGCATCGTGGGCGCGAATTGTCTCTATGAAGTGAGCAAGATCACCAGTTAGATTGGTATCCCAGCGGACGCTGTACTGGACACGGTCATCACGGACGATTCGTTGGGAGACGGCTTCGACTTCGGGGTCGGTTTCGAGGCGCTCTGCGAGCGCCTCGCGCTCGGGCCCGTACGCCCAAAATCTCGGGAGGATGCCCGTCTCGGGTTCGCCGAGCGTGGCGAATTCGAGATAGGTTGCTGGGCCGAGTGAGAGCGGACGAGCAAGGTCGAGCTCCTGCATCGGTAGTTGGACCCGATACATACTGGCTCTCTTGTTTGGCAGTCAGCGAGCGAGACGGACAAGGACTGGGGTTGCACTGTCACCCCGCTGGGTTCCTCGTTACCACTCATCACCAGCAGTGATTGCATCTTTCACTTTGACCGGCTGCCTTTATGAGATAATGACCGGGATTATAGAACGTGCTAATTGATCGTAACTATCAAGATGACGCTTATTGAGACTTGTCGAAGACTGATTTACCACCGAATTTTTATAGTATTATGCTGTTTAGGGATCTGTATGACAGATTTAATCGTCAAAGCAGCAGTCAAAGACCATCTCGAAGAGAAGAATGTTGCGAGCGACTTCTATGATGCGCTCGACGACGAAGTTGAAACCGTCCTCGAAAATGCCGCACGGCGAGCCGACGAAAACGATCGCAAAACAGTCTTAGCACGCGACCTGTAGGTGTTCAACCCGGAGAGACGCGGCCAATGGGATCCACACAAGAAGCCATGCAGAAATGGTGCCGCCACTCTTGACCACTAGGCGGAGTCGCGTATCTCAGTGACGGTACGTAGTAGAACACCTGGCACGTACCGCCTGGCAGCGAAAGTGTCCACTAATTGTTCTCCCTCGTAAGAAGTTCTCAGACACTGGCTCGTTTAGGGGCTAGCAGAACAGCTACTCGTATTTCTCTGAATAGCTAGTGGGCTGTTTTTACATCCTCTCGCGCCTACAGATGCGGGAACCCACGAAGTGGATATTCGGATTGCGCGTTTCCTCGGGGTTCAAGGACGCGTTCGCGTGACCCGTCAACGGTCACCGTCCAGTTGTGATTACGGACGTGCTTTGCAACGCGTGTAGCCCTGTCAATGGGGCCTTCCTCCCCACATACAGCGGGCATCAACGACGGCGGGTTCTTCAGCCTGCGAGGCAGCACGGGTCGCCTCATCCGAAACGTTAGGCCGTGCATGGTTCACCCTCCCGTTGTGCGATATTTTCTGACGCGTTCAGGTCGGCGTGGCGTCCACGGTTGCACTCATCACAACAGCAATACCCTGTTAGTGGTTGGGTTCTCACAGTCAACTGTTCGAATGACATCACAACCTCCGCACAGATGAGACCAAGATCCCGGGGCGTTCCACGTCCGTTTAGTTTAGAGATTTAGCAAGAGGTAGCCCATGCTGAGGGACCAGATAGTGCACTCGTTTCCGACACTCCTCTCGAGACTCGCTGCCACTGTCGTCGTGCCGATTAGGAGAGCGTCTCGACGTCGATGTAGATCCGGCCCCCGTCCTCGACCGTCGGGTTACCGAGGGTGGGGTCGAGATCTGCAGCAGAGAGCGCGTTTCCGGTGTAGATCCGCCAGACGTCTCGGACGAGTGGCGGCATTGCCTCCGGCATCGCCTGCATGTGACCCATGCTGATGTAGACATGGTGGTGGTCGTCGTCGGGTGCCGGCGACAGGCGCGGGAACAGCGACGTGATGGGGCGGGACTGCAGGAGGACGAACTGACCGTCGACAAGCGCCCACTCGACGTCCTGTGGCGCGCCGAGGAGCCATTCGGCCCGCTCACCAAGTCCGACGAGGGTGCGAAGCTGGTCGTCGGTAAGTACACGTGATTCCCGTCGGTCCGCCGGGAGTTCAACCCTCTTGGTTCTACTCCCTTCGGCAGTTCGCGTTTCGTCGGATTCGACTTCCTGATCCCCATCGTCAGCGGTGCCAGCCCGCTGAAGCTCGATGGCGAACGCCTTCGTGCTGACCGTGTATTTTGGGACCTCGTCAGTTCAGGTGTTCCACGAGCACGTGGTCCGGCGTGACATCGCCGGCGACGATGGTCTTCCGGAGCCCGAAACTCGCATCGACCGAGGAATGCCATAAGAAATACTGCAGTCGGCTTCTCAGTTCTAGCTAGCTCAACTGTGTGCCTGTGATCGAGTATTTCTCCCAAAATCTGTTTCAGATGGGTCGTGGCATCGGTATCACTGAATTGTTTCAAGGGCAGGGTGGATGGCTATTACTTGTTTTATTTGCAGTGATCACACAATTGGGGGACGTGTGGTTTCTCTTTCTTGTCGGTAGTGTTCTCTATGTTACTGGTGATGAGCTGCCACGCTGGGGAATTGATCGACGGCGAGGCTTGTTCGTCCTCACACTCGTCTTCACATATATCGCACTCATTGGCGTCCTCAAAAACATCTTCACACTTCCACGACCACCAAGCGCTGCTGAACCGCCGCCGCTGCGGTGGATTCCAACAGCGTTCTCGGGCATATTTACTAGCATTACGACGGCGGACAGCTTTGGATTTCCAAGCGGACACGCACTTGGCACGACAATGGTTTGGGGCGGACTTGCGCTTGTTATTGACCGTAGCACGTTCCGTCGCCGTGCAAGCATCGCTGGCGTCGTCGTTGTTCTTGTTTCGATGGCCCGGGTAGTTCTCGGTGTCCACTACGTTGTTGACGTCGTTGTCGGCGCTCTCCTGGGGATAGCTGTGCTTGGTGGTCTGTACTGGCTGGCCAATCATGGAACGGCGCCCGATCGGGTCCTCCTCGTTACAATCGCAATTGGCATCGTCGGTCTGCTCATTCGCACTACCTTCGATAGTGTTGCTGCTGTCGGAAGTGCGATCGGCGGCTGGCTTGTCTGGCGCGGCATTGCTGATACAACGCCAGCTCATCCGACGGATCGGCTCGAAGTATTTGCTGGGTTTGGTCTCGTCGGCATCGCTGCTGGCATCTTCGGAGTTATTTATGCAGGTGATGTTTCGTATCTAGTCACATTCTTCGGAAGTGCAACTGCGGTCGGAATCGCTGTAGCAGCACCACTATTGAGTGAACGGTTAGTCTAATCCAGGAACGAGGCAGCAATTTGTCTTTGAGCATGCAGCCACCGGAGATAAGAATCTTTGGCGATCGCCGTCAGAACGATTGCCGTTACCTGTCGCCAACAAACCGCAGTGACATCCTCCCCGCCGTAAACGGCGGGGCTTCCCCTCCAAGAGGAATACCGGCCGGTCGTAGCCAGCAAGGTTTTAGGACTCATACGCCGTGAGCTTCATCTGCGTAGGTGCGCTTGTCTCACGGTGTCCTACGGCGGTGTCACTACCGCCCCCATCCCGAGGCGAGTCATTGCGTCCCGATTTCCAAGGGACGCTCTCTCCCCACGGGTCAACCCGTTTAGCGATGCTTGCCGCCGCGCTGATATCGGCCTGAAACTCCGTGACGTGACACTCATCGTTCGTACAAACGAACTCCGCTTGCACGTCCCGTCGCCCGATGTGACCGCACTCGTGGCACGTCTGACTGGTGTACGCGGCGTTCACGTACTTCACCGGGATACCGGCGTCCGTCGCCTTGTCCTCGATGCGGTATCGACAGTGGTTTGTGGAAGCGGCCGGCGCGATTCACGCCCGCCGTTCACGGCGGGATTCTCTCGCTGTTAAAAGATAGGCTCCCCCGACAGCCCCAGCAATGCCAGCGAGCGCATACTACTGTCATGGAACTGAATATCGCTTTGATTTTCGTGTCTCCTACTTGGGCGTACTAGTGTCAGTCATCGCTAGTTGCTTCAGTGGTCGATGGAGGGCCATGCGTCTCAGTAAGATCGCCATCCCGCCAAGTTCCCCGCTTGAACCAGAGGTACGCGATAATCCCGCCGGCAACATTCGAAGCAGCGAAGGCAATCCAGAGCCCGGTAGAGCCGAGCGTGTTCGCACCGATCCAAGCAACCGGCAATCGAACAGCACCGAGTGCGGCGACCGATATGACCGCGGCGATTAATGTCTTGCCGGCTCCGCGGAACCCGCCGGTGTACGCCCGCATAACTCCGATGAACCCGAACGTCGGGGCGGCGTACCGCAGGAAGGTCGCGCTCGCCTCGACGACTGCTGATTCCGTCGTGAAGACGGCGGCGATTGGCTCCGCGGCCAACCAGACGACGACGCCGAACGCGGTCAGGCCGATCATCATGACACGGGAGCCGAAGTGGTTCGTCTCGGCGACCCGGTCCTGTTCGTTCGCACCGATGTTCTGGCCGGTCATCGTCTCGATGCCCTGTGAGAGTGCGATCGCCGGGAGGAAGATGACCGAGAAGACCCGGGTGCCGATCCCGTAAGCGGCGACGATGGTCTCCGGGAAGGCGGCGATGATGAATAGCAGAAGATTGATCGAGAGCGCTCGCGCAGTGCCCTCGATCGAGGCGGGAACGCCAATGTTGAACACTCTGCGGGCGAACGAGAGGTCAGGGACCATCTGCCGCAGCCGAATCTGCACACCGCGGTTTCCTCGGAACATGATGCCAAGGCCGACCGCGAGTGCGAGTGTCCGGGAGAATACAGTCGCGATAGCGGCACCTTCGATCCCTGAGCCGGTGTAGCTTGTCAGCCCGAGGAACCATGTTTCAAGCCCGCGCGCGCCGAGATAACCGAACAGCGGATTGTTCTCGAATCCGAAGATAAGCAGCGGATCGAGGATGATGTTGAGGACGACGGAGCCGAACATCACGAGCATCGGTGTGATCGTATCCCCGTAGCCGCGCATGAGCGAGATGAACATCATGAACCCGAAGACGGCCACCAGCCCAATCGAGTACACCTGCATGTAGCCGGTCGCCAGCGACGCGATGTCCGGTGCCGCCCCGAGTACGGCGAGGAAATCATCGACGACAAAATATCCCACCGCACCGAGAACGACTGACGCAATTACCGCATAGGTGACCGTTTGGGAGGCGGCATACTCGGCCTGGCGCTCCTCGCCAGCCCCGACGTGCTGGGCGACGAGGACACTCCCGGCCACCGAGAGGCCCAGTGCAAGTGCGATGAGGAGGAACACCATCGGGAATGCGAAACTGATTGCCGCCAGCGCGGTCGTGCTGTACTGGCCGAGCCAGAACGTGTCAGCGAGATTGTAGGCGGTCTGAAAGAGGTTCGTGATGATAATCGGGAGCGAGAGATAGAACAACGGCCACGCGATGCCGCCTGCAGTCAACTCGAACTCGTCTCTATTCTTAAACAGACCGTTGAGAAGGGTACGGAGACTCACTCAAGGACGACCCCCGTGGCAGTATCGTCGGCGAGAATGTGTATATCAATGTATTCGAGAAGCATTCGACGCGTGTTCTCGATGGAATAGTCGACGGCGACGTGGCGGGTGTGGGCACCATTGATCACAGTCACGAAGAACTCGGCAATCTCATCGGAATTGAGATCGGACTTGAACACACCCTGATCGATTCCCTCTTCGATGAGTGTTTGAATCCGGTCGTGCATGAGGCGGTCGAATTTGGCGAGTTGCTCGCAATAGGCCTCGTCGTATGGAGCCTGGGCTTTGATTTCGAGGATCGCGGTCTGAAACTCCTGATGAGTATCCTGATCACGTGGGGTGAGTCGTTGCTCGATAAAGGTAGTCAGCTCCGTCGTGGGGTCAGTGTCATCCGTCTCAGTAACCTCGTCTTCAAACTGCTCGTATAGGTGCTCGAGGAAGGCGAGCAGGAGGTCGTGTTTGCTGTCGTAGTGGTAATGGAGCGCAGCCTTGCTCTTGGTCGATTCATCTGCGATGTCTTGCATGCGGAGTGACGCGTACCCGTGCTTACAGAGTGCCCGGTACGTCGCTCCCATGAGTTCGTCAATCGTCTCGTCTGTCATTGAATATCTGTGAAAGGTAACTGGCCGGTCAGTCAGTTCGTATACTAACTAACTGGTTAGTCAGCTAAATAGCTGTCGGAACCGACCATCAAGACCCATTGAGAGAGCGACATTCTCACGCGCCTCAAGGCGCGGGCCTCCAGAGGTTCCGCTTATAGAGACTACGAGGTGAATACACCCGCCTTTAGGCGGGTGATGAAACCGACATGCTGCGTGACTTCTGTCGGTCGATAGCATAGCCAGATATTCTGTCCTCCGCTTGTTGGTTTTAATAACTGCTTTCTTATAACACGTTATGAGGTCAGTTCGATGCTGGAGACGACCCGCACTTACGTCGCACGCATCACGAACCACCCACAGGTTCGTGACGACCTCGACCAGTGTGGGTTCTCCGCATCCAAACTGTGGAACGTCGGTCGCTACTACATCCAACAACGGTGGGACGAAGATGGCGAGATACCCGACGAAGCCGAACTGAAATCGGAGTTGAAAGACCACGAACGCTACAGTGACCTGCATTCTCAGTCAAGTCAGCGAGTTCTCGAAGAACTTGCTGAGGCGTTCATCGGCTGGTACAACTCCAACGACGGCAACAACCCACCGGGCTACCGGAAACGTGGCGACGACCACCCGCGCTCCACCGTCACATGGAAGAAACAAGCCATCAAGCACGACGACAAGCACGGCCAACTCCGGCTCTCGAAAGGCTTCAACCTGAAAGAGAGTTGGTCTGACTTCATCCTCGCCGAGTACGAAACCCGCCCCGACGTAGACGTCGAGAACATCCAGCAGGTGCGTACCGTCTGGAACGGCGACGAGTGGGAACTCCATCTCGTCTGCAAGAAAGAGATTCCAGTCGAAGACGCACCGGGTGACAACACGGCAGGTATCGACCTCGGCATCAGCAACTACCTCGCCATCGACTACGAAGACGGCGAAAGTGAACTATATCCGGGGAACGTGCTGAAAGAGGACAAGCACTACTTCACCCGCGAGGAGTATCAGACCAAAGGCGAGAACGGGCCGTCGAAACGTGCGTTGAAGGCTCGACAGAAACTCTCCCGACGCAAAGACCACTTTCTCCACACCCTGAGCAAACACATTGTTAAGCGGTGTGTCGAAGAAGGCGTGGCGAAGATAGCGGTTGGCGACCTCAGCGACATCCGCGAGGATGAGAACGGCGACTCGCGGAACTGGGGTTTGTCAGGGAACAAGAAATTGCATAGATGGGAGTTTGACCGATTTGCCCACCTTCTCGAATACAAAGCCGAGGAACACGGCATTCTCGTTGACCGCGTAGACGAGGAGAACACGTCAAAGACGTGTTCATGCTGTGGGCAGATTCGTGATAGAAACCGTGTGGAGCGCGGTCTGTACGTCTGTTCATCGTGCGAGACGACGATGAATGCAGACGTGAACGGCGCGGTGAACATTCGCCGTAAGATAACTCAGAGTCTCCCGACGGGGGATATGAGTAACGGCTGTTTGGCACAGCCCGGAGTCTTCCTGTTCGACCGCGAGAGCGGGTCGTTCAACACGAGAGAACAGGGAGACTGCAAACCCTAATATCCCAACGCTCGGGATTCCTCCGGCTTTAGCCGGAGGAGGATGTCAATGCCCCTGTCAATGCGGATGGGTGGGAGTCTACGGGTTCTGATCGACGGCAGTGGCGCTGCCACGACGCCGATACTCGCACCTACACGGGCCGTTGAGATATTTGGGTGTTTTGCGTCGATCGGTGCAGTCGGCTTATCAGTTCGAAATATAGAGTGTAACCCTAGCAAAGGTGGGTGGCAGGGGCCTTCCGTTAAGGCCCCAAAGTTGGAAGCAGGAACGAATGGAGCAGTTCGTTCTGGACACACTATGGTAGGCGTTTGTGCGGTTTGGAACACCGCATTTTGTCTCAAGACCGTTTCCATTATTGTTATGCGGTTCCTGAAATACAAGATATAGATAAGTAATAATATGTATCCTAGTATGGTCGTCATCAATCTCGCTGATGAATTCTGGAATATACCTAGTAGGACGGCGAGTTGACATCCTCCCTGCGCTAAACGGCGAGGATTCCAGCGCGGGACAGCGGGCCGGTTCTGTGTCCCCGCTGGCAACGGCTCGCCTGCCGAACGGGGTCCGGCGAGGCGATACTGGGTGTGTGCGCGATACGTCGGCCCCGCGAGGGATGTGGCGTGTTCGGCGTCCGTTCGGACGCGGTATCCGCTTGCACCGTGGATCCTGTCCGTCTCGGAGAGACGGCGGGGATGCCCTAGGTCGCAGGTTTTCCCGCATCCGGGCACGGGCCGTGCCATCGGCCTGCCTGCCATTCATGCCACGGTGGGCAGGCACAAGCGAGCGAGGATCACTTTTTGTCTGTTATGTCGCCACGACCTCGGTGACGCCCTTGTGGGACGGTGTGATAGCCTTCGTCGTCCAGGCGGACCCCAATCCAACCGCCAATTTTTGCCCGTTGTGCTTACCCACGGATGTGCTGTCAGCGGGATTAATACCGGTGGTTGTGGCGGAGTTGTCGGATTCATTTCCGCCGTGAACGGCAGGGCTTTCTCCTCGCACTCCCGTAATGACCTCTGCTCGATGCACGCGGTTTCAGTGCGAAATTGGGTGGCGGAATGGAACAGCTGGGGCGGGGGAGGGTGTTGTCCTCCGAACCAAGGAAGGACACCAGGGGGATTAACGACCAGCGAATGGATGGGATAGGTCCATTCAGGTTTCACCATTTATGGCAGTGTTTGCTTGTGAGCCTATTCAACTGCATTTCCTTCAAAGACTGCTTCCTATATTGTTACGCGGTGCCTGAAGTATAAGATGAAGATACTCGGACAAGATGAAGCATATATAGCCTATTAATTAGTAGTCTGCAGCTCTCAGTAAGTAGTTCATGTATCCAGGCCGCGATTCCGTGATCTTTTCCGTGACTCCACAATGCTGTTTCTGTACTCACACCTGGAAAGTTACTATCTCTATAAAATTCCTCGGACTAGAATATTCACGCTGTAAACCTTGATACGGGGTTAATACTAGCTCTACACCATTGATATAAATGTTAGTGTGTCTACACAACCATCACTGTTATACAACTGCCGGTAGTGATGAGAGTTGGCATGATGGATAAAAGTCAACAACAGACGATGACTCGTCCAACGCAAGAGGCAACGACTAGCTCAACGCAAGATCCACTTGTGATAGCGGCCGCTGCATCTGTCGGCCTGTCGTGGTATCAGTTTTTCCTCCGTGGCAATAAGCAACTTGGCATTTTCATTGGGTTGTGGCCGCCAACCTTCCTCGCATTCGCTAGCTATTTCAATCAGAAACGGATGGAGGAAAAAATGAGTGCGAGCACTATGATGAGTTCACTTCGAGACATGATCGGTGGTCAATAGCGGTAGTGTACTCAGCGAGCATTTTTCCACTATTAATAGCGTGATGAGGAACGGGGTTCTATGTCCAGCACCATCTATCTATGGTAACGAGGTAATCACACTGTTTACGGCGGGGAGGATGTCAACGAAGGTTGGTTCAGGAGGGACCAACCTTGCCAAGCGTAGACATCGGTCGGCAACTGTAGCGTCCTTGTAACGGATGTGACTGGAGAGCCACATCTCTGAATGGTTACCTGAGATGTCGGACGGAGTGCCGAGACAGATCGTCCGACAATGGCTCTACTATGGTCTCTAACACATATTTTGTAGCCATTTAAAAGACGTGAGTGAAATCACGCCTCGGAGGTGACTTTCTTGTCGAGGCACGGCTCCCGACAATGCCTACTAGAACGTTATACCAAATAAGCTTTGCACTGAGGTAAAAGGCGCTGTTCAGATTAGCTAGTTCCATACGAAGGCGAGCGTTTGCAACCAACTTTCGGCAGAGTGGTGTGATGCGTGGCGGAAATAGTTGGCGAAATGGCCGGTTTGTAGTTTTGATGCTTTGAAGACATGGTTGAGGCTATTCTAATTCCCATGTACAGTGTGCTAAATTATGGGATTTATTCGAAAGTATAGCGTATAACTAGGGTGCCCTATCGACGAGAACCACCGCGTCGGCGACACGGTGTTTCTCTTGCAATTCCTGTAAAACTGCTTTGCGAGCGTAATTGCTTGTGACAGATAGAGCTTGATGTGGAGAAATTCGTTGATTTCTGGATCGATAGTAGCGTACAGCCAGCACCGCTGATCGTTGGTGTGAATCACGATTTTGTTGACCGCAACGTGATTCGGCGTCTTCCCGTCAGTCGGCTGGAGATCTGGCTTCTGCATCCAATTATGAACAGTAGAGCGACACCGTTCGAACTAAATTATCTAATACAGAAATAGTACCTAGAAGTGATAATTACGCTGCATGGAGGTAGATACTGAGCTTCATCAGCGGCTCCGGTGTCGTCTCTCGTTCCACAAACTCTCCCTCGATCCAGCCGCTACATTCGGTGAAACGGTTAAATTCGGACAACCAAGTACCACGAACTCTCATCGCCTTATCCTTCATCCTTATCTGAACAGTGCCGATAAAACCACCAAACAAAGAGTGATATCCTCGCCCTCCCCAAAGAGCAGAGCTTCCTACAAGGGACGCCTCACCCTCGAGGGCGAGCCGTCGGGCGAGTAGTAGGATAAGGGATTTCACGTGACGTAGGGGCTGTCACTGATCTTTACATGAGTGGTTGGTATCCTCGTTTTCACTGTTTTCAGGAGTTGGTTCAGGATAGAGTGGGATCTGGTAGGTTACTTTCTCTTGTTCACTACCGATGGTGTACGATACAGTGGCGGTCAGGAGGTGTGGAGCATTGTCTGCGAAGGGTAGTCGTACAACGGTCCATGATACTGATTCGGAGGAACCGGTCTCCACCGTGTCAACGCTCGTTTTTCCTTTCGGGAGGACCTTTACACCTGAGTTGTTCGGAGGCGTGAGGGTAACATCGACTGAGGTTAACGTTGAGGATGAGCTATTGGAGATCGATGCTTCGAGGTTCGTTGTGCGATCCTTGGTTGTCAACTGGTCGCCATTGAACGTGACCACCGAGGCGGGAGTGGGGAGCGGGTCGTACCAGATGTTGCGGTACTGGACGGGGCGGCCGTGATTCTGGAGCTGCAGCGGCATTTCGGGAGGATGTGGGCTGTATTCGGGAAGAGCTTTGTAAGGTGTCGACCCATGAACCACCGTTTTGCTCTGGACGAGAATGTCATTCCAGTAAACGGTCACGATCCCTGGGGATTCTACGTCTCCATTGTCTTTGAATCGCGGCGCGCGCCAGATGATGTCGTATGATTGCCATTCACCAGGGGGTCTCGCAGCGTTGACCAGCGGCGGATGCTCGCCGTAGAGCGCGCCTGCCATGCCGTCGGCATAGGTCGGGTTCTCATAGCTATTTAACACCTGGATTTCGTAATTGCTGGCGAGCCATACGCCACTGTTCCCCGGCCCTTGGCCACTTCCGCTGGTGTCCGACGGAATTCTCCATTCGACATGATAATGGGCGTCACCGATGGCCTCTTTCGATTGAAGCCAATCACCATTTACCTCGGCATACTTCTCAGTGACATTCCATTCAGGTGGGCTTCCATCTGGACTCTCCCAATCGTCGAGGGAGATTTCACCATTCGAGCCATCTCCCAGTAATACAGTTGCGTCCGCTGGGGGTTCACTGAACGTGGGCTCACCAGGATCGACAGTGGGAGGTTGGGGGCGACATGCGTCCCCAAATCGCCAGCCTGACCACGGCTGAACAGGCGTGTCATTAAATCCTGGTCCGTCACACGTTTCAGGATACTGTTCGGCATCGCCGTTGTGGTCTGCGGTAGCCGGGACAGCAAACCCGCTAGCCATCGCCAATCCTGCTGCACTCAGTATCGATCTCCGTGATACTTTGTTATTATCCACCATAACACTCAGATTTATTCCTTCCTAAATATATAAAACTTGCCCCACCAACGTATATTTCCTATAATTTTAGATCTGCTACAAATGGAAGATGAAACCACAACATCGTTTGGAATACCGAGCAGCAACTTAGCTGGTTACTTTCTACAACGAGAAAGGAGAAGTACTCGCTTGAAATATTCTCAACTACTTTGTGCTGTGTAACTCAGTCTACATACTGTTCAAGCGTCTCATAAGCCTTTTTGGCGGCCAAATCAGGGGAATTGGGATAGGTATACAATTCTATAGTTGCAAATCCACTATAATTAATTTCCTCAAGAGATTTAAAAATTGATTCAAAGTTCAAATCTCCATCACCAGGAATACGGTGATAGTGTTTGCCTCGTCGACCGCCGACAATGTCTTCTACATGGATCCCAGTAATATGACCGGCACATTGGCGGATACTGGTAGCTGGATCTTCTCCATAAACGGCTGCATGACCGATGTCGAGGTTGACCCCCAACGAATCACGTCCGATGTCCTCAATAAGTGTCAAGACCTCGTCGGTGCACTCAACTAGTAGTTCAGGCTCAAATTCAATGCCAACTGTGACCCCCGCTGATTCTGCATAATCCAAGATCTCATGGAGAGAGTCGATTAGATACTCTCGAGCCTGTTCTGGCAAGGTACCTGGGAGTGGACGACCGGTTGCAATGCAGACCGATGGCGCACCGACTGCAGCGGCAAGATCAATGGCCTGCTTCGTATAATTAATCCGCCAGGTACGATCATCGTCGTCTGCAGTAATGATTGTCGGATCGAAAAACGATGAAGCTGGAGCGTCGTCGTAGTAGCCTTCAGCGGTGTTTGCGTTGATATTGGATACTGCAATTCCTGTCTCATTGATGACTCTTTCAAGTGCTTTTAGATCCTCGTCATCGAACTCCGGCAAAAACGCGTGGGGGGTATCGGCTAGCAGTTCGACTCCATTGTACCCGTGATCTGCAATATGTTGGACAGCCTTCGGAAGTTCCATCCGTGTGTAGGCGTTCGTGGAGAAGGCAAGTTGAACCATATGCGATGATTATGCTCTAGAATAAAATCCCTTACTCCTACTCACTCGTCTTTGACATCTCTATTACTCCCTCAAAGATTGACTTCGATCTAAGAGTCGCGGTCGGACTTCACCCTCGCTGAGTACAAACTGTCCTGACGTACTGGTGGAAAACATCTAGCAAGTGCGTACCGTCTGGAATGGCGACCGCTGGGACCTACATCTCGTCTGCAAAAAAGAAATTCCCGTCGAGGACGGCGTTGAGAGGAGTTGGCACAGGCGGGAGTCTGCCTGTTCGACCCGAGATCGGACGGTTTACACCGAGAGAACTGGCCGACTGCAAACCCTAATATCCCACCGTTCGGATTTCTTCCGTCTTTAGACGGAGGTGGATGTTAAGTGTCGGCTCACTACGCTTTTTCTATCTGGGTTCCTCGGTGTGCTCTTCGAGGAACTTCGCATGGTTGTACGCGACCGCAAGTTCTAGATTCCTTACTTTCGTCTGGGCGTTCGTGTTCGAGATGTTTCTCTTCACTTTTTGTTCTCGATCTCAGAATTAACCCGGTATTTCTACACACAAAACGTAAATCCGCTTCGAGGGACCCATTACAGTTCTATACTTGTAATAGCATCAGGGAAATTCTTGCCAATCATTACCAGAGTTAGCTATATTTTGTATATCGTCAAAATATATTCTTAAATATGACTAATCTCTTGTATTATAATCGTGCTATTTCATATTTGCAATTACTGGTTGTTATGGAATACAGAACAACATTTCCGTTACAAGAGTAGGGTGGAAAAGAGAGAATAATGAGTTGAGAGCTACTAATAGATGATACAGCTAATATAAGATATAAACAGCAAAGGAGATAGATGATTATAATGTACTGACATGCAGAACAGACACTTGAAGCAAAGAAGAACAGAAATCTTTTAAGCAGTGCTAAGACCATGACGATGCGCGATCCCAACAAATTGACCTCCTCTACGGGCTAAAGGCCGCGGAATTCCGGCATGGGATTACCAGACTGCTGTCTGTTCACGGTTTCAAGACGCATACGTTCCGAGCGTCATCTACCCCGTCCCTGCAGCGGTCGAAGACTTGCTAGACGACGCATCTGCTGGAGTGTCTTGTGGCTCGGTCAATGAGGACCCGTCCTCACCCGAGTCATCGTCGGCCACCTTCTCACCAGAATCCTGGCTGCTTTGGGGCTGATTCTCTCCCACGAGGTAGCGATTTGCAATATTCACAGCGGTATTTATGCCTGTCTGAGACTCAGACACTCAACACTCTGCATCCGAACATCGGATATCACCTGCTTCGGACGATACCCTGTCTCACCGAAGGAATGGCAGCTCTTCGGCAATTACCTTACCCAGATAATTACTCCGAAAAGCACAGAATAATAATGTATTCAATACGGCGAGAATAATCTGTAAACCTGCTCTCAAACCAAATCGGAGATCGAACAATAGTACAGGGTGTGTCTCACACCGAATATGTACTATACCGGGGTGATAGGCAGGTCTCATCCATCACAGCCAATTTCACGTAGTTATTTTAAGTAGCTACTACCTCTCCAACTCAATTTGGACGGAAAATTTTCGGAACGAGGGACTTCCCTGGATGATCGCCGGTCAGGGACTGTAGAGTTTGGCGGGATGGGTGTCTGCGCCTTCGATGGCACCGATGCCGCCGGGTTGCCAGGGCTGGTTCAGTTTCTCAAGCCAATCGGCTCCGATCTGCATTGACTCAAGAGGATTCTCCGGTGCGTCGTGCTCAAAGACGAGATAGTCGGTGTCTCCGGTGTTGCGGAAGGCCGTCGCCACCGCACGCATATTGACGTCGCCTTCGTGAATCTCGGTGAATTCCTGGGGATCGACAGTCATATTCTTCATATGGAGTGATCTAACGTTTGTCGAGTGATCCACTGTGAAGCTGATTGGATCCCGGCCGCCGACAAGTGCCCAACCGACATCGAGTTGGATCTGGACTTGGTTATCGAGATTCTCGGCGAAGATGTCGTAGCCAGTCGTGTCGCCAATTTCGGCGAACTCGGCATCGTGATTATGATGCCCGAACTCGAGGTCGTACTCGGCCAGCATGTCCGCCGCCGCGTTACACCGCTCGGCGAAGTCAATAACCGCAGCTTCGTTGCCCCAATCGTCGGGACCAGAACCTGGGTCGATGAGGGTAGGTGTACCGAACTGCGAGAAAGTTTTGCCCATCGCCTCAGTGTTGTCTTCGACGGCGCTGATGCTGATGTGGGCGCTGCTCATCTCGAGACCAGTGTCGTCCATTGCCCGAAGGATCGGGTTCACGTTAGTATTGGCGCCGACTGAATAAGGCTCGAAAGCATCGTAGCCAGCGTCGGCGGCCTTCTGGATCAGCTCCGGTACCGAGAGGCCAGTGTCACGGTACGAGTAGAACTGCGTGGAGATGGGAATGTCTTCGTTTGTCTCCTGGGCCGCGACGGTTGTCTCTGCCTGCCAGGCAGTGGACGTGATCGTAGTGCCCACGCCGGCTGCACCAATCCCCTGAAGGACTCGCCGACGATTCATGCTGAAGCGCTCGTTATCTGTACTGGTTTGATCGTCTGATTTCTGTGCCATAGAATATGAATTACTACCATGGGACTTAATTGTTTGGGTGTATAGGGGTGGAATTGAATGCCGTGTTGAATAGACGCCGAAGAGTGGTTAGAGTAACCCACGCGGCTCTATGTTGATGACAAACATGAGGATGATTTCACGCCCTAGGGTGTGGCCCCGGGATTCCGTGGATTAGTTGGACACTCTCACACGACCATCGGCCTGATAGTCTCAGGGAGTAGGGTAGGTCACGGTTGGGGTCCAAGTTCTCTGATGTCTGCCATCGCACCTTCCTCACGGTAGGGAGGCTGTTGAGAGCAGGCACAGTCCTCCCTTGATGCTTTCTGATACCTTTCACGGCGATGTTGACGCTTGCATCACGGTCGCTGTGGGCTTGATGCACGCACGACCGATACTTGCACCGCTTCTTGTTACGATTCACATGCTCCGTATGCCTGCACATCGGGCATCGTTGACTCGTGTACTCGGGATTAGTCCACGTAGTCGGAATCCCTCTGAACGACGCCTTGTATCATGTGTCGTGTTGGAGCGTACGGAAGGGCAGCTGGTGCAATCGTCGATTCATCTGCGTGCCGTAGTTGATACTGTCATGCATCTCTTTGAGGTCTTCAAAACGATGCACGGCGTCACGAACTGACGGGTCCGCTCCATACTGGCCAACTGACTTTGTAGAGGCGGTCACGGACGAACTGTTGCTCACGCCCTTCCAGTGTGTCGTGGATACTCAGCTTCCCCGCATTCTGCACCCGTTTCCGCGTGTGAAGTAGCGATGCGTTCGAACTTGATTTCCGGGAAGTCGATAACGAGACGTATCTTTCTTCCTCTCACTTACATTTCGATCGGTAATTTTAATATCCCCGGGTTAATCTTTGCTTGTGGAATAGTAACATGATACAACTCGAAGCGATAGACGTTCAAGAAGATAAGGAAAACCAAGCTAGCCCACCGGCTCATGCGAAAGGAAAGAAGAAGAAACAAACTGGTCCACCGGCTCACGCGAATAACCCGAGTCACGCGTGGCAAGGTGTCGCACCAGCGGGAATCAAAGACAAAAAGAATCCGACTCTGGAACTGGTCGCAGGCCAAGAGCACACCATCAAATGGACGAACAAAGACGGGGATCCCCATAATTTCGTGATTGAGGATGCCAATGGCAAAAAACTCCTCAAGAGTAAGGTACGACCGAAGAAAGGTGCGACTCAGACTGTGGAGTTCACTGCAACCGAAGAGATGGCCGAATACTACTGCCAGCCCCACAAACACGATATGCGGGGCACCATCAAGGTGGGGACAGCCTCGGCCAACTTTAAGGTAAGTGACCTCAATCCCACAAAGCTAACTATCGAACAGGGTGACTCTCTCGATGTCTCCGCAACGATCACTAACAGCGGTGGCATCGAAGGCACACAGGAAATCACCCTCGTCATCGGCAATGAAACCGTCGCCTCAAAAGACGTTACCCTCGCTGCGGACGATAGCACCACTGTCGCTTTCGAAGCCATCGATACAAGTGGACTTGACCCGGGCGAGTACACTCACACCGTTGCTACCGAAGATAGCGAAGCTAGTGGAACCCTGTTCGTTGAGGAGAATATACCTTGGAATCGCGACCTTGAGGTGTCAAGAAACCCGAAGAAGGCTACCAACTGGGACAATTACAACGTCAGTACTGCCCTTGCGAGGGGCGACATCGCAAGCCAGTACGACCTCCAAGACGGCGAGGAAGGCGAATGGATGCAGATGGCCGTCGACCCCCAGGACCGTATCTGGGTCATCACCCGTGGGGCCCCCTTCGTCAGCGAAGGTGACGGCTACGCCGAGGTCGCCTGGGTCGATCCCAACTCCGGCGAGCACCAACTCGCCCTCGAAATCCCAGTCTCCTTCCACGGCGGACACATCGCCGAACCACACTACGCCGGGGAAGCGTCTGCCGCCCGTGAACTCGGCGGACAGGGGATCGCGATCGATCCCAACTTCGAGGAAAACGGCTACGTCTACATTATGTACCATCCTTCGAGCGAGAACTTGGAGGAGGTTGACAATCCCTACCACGACGAGATTTTCTATGCTAACACGCTCGTCTCCCGGTTCGAGATGGCTGACGACGGCACCCTCGACCCTGACTCTGAGAAGGTCGTCTTCAAGGTTCCTGAGCAGTACAACACCTGCTGTCACCACGGCTGCTACATCACCTTCGGTGAGAACCGCGAATTCTACATCTCGACCGGCGACAACTCCAACAACGTGGGACATCCCACTCACGACTGGCCACCTGACGATACTGTCAACGGGTTACCCGGGGGCACTGTCGACACGTACATGGGCGACGAGCGCCAAGGGATCGTCGGCGGGCGACCAGGTCCGGTCGCCGACGCCCAGCGCAGTTCGGGTAACACGGCCGACAAGCGTGGAAAGGTCCACCGGATCATCCTCAACGAGGACGGCAGCTACGATATCCCCAACGGCAACCTCAAAGAGCACTGGGAAGCGGAGACCGGCGAGTCCTACTCCGACGAAGAGTTCCTGCCAGAGATCTACGTGATGGGACTGCGCAATCCGTTCACGATCACTCTCGACGAGCACACTGGCCACCTTTGGACCGCCAACTACGGCAACGACGCTGAGGGACACAGCGTACTCGGCATGCCGGGCTTTGGGAGCTACCACCTGTGGTCCAAGCCGGGTAACGTCGGCTATCCGTGGTTCCGGGCCTACTACCCCTACCGTGACTACGACTTCAAGACTGATGAGGTCGGCCAGCCGTTCTGGCCTGACAACCTCCGCAACGACTCGGTGAACAACACCGGTATCACGAACATCCCTAACGTCACCCCGGCGCTTCTCTGGCACCCCCAGAGCTTCGAGAGTTTAGCGAATGCTACCGGGGTCCATCCGTGGCTGGATCAGCCTCGCCCTGGCGAGACGACCTATCCCGAATTCGAGCCTGGCGGCTCGGCGGACGTCGGGGTGGTCTACCGTTACTCCGAGGATTATGGCCAGGGGGCGCTTGATCCCTTCTTCGACGGTAAGACGTTCATCATGCGACCGAGTAACTCGGACGTCACTCGGTATGTCACCTTGAACGACGACGGTAGCCTTGAGATGAATGAGTTCCTCCCTAACGACGACACCATTTCTGCTGCCTACGACATGAAAGTCCTCTCTGACGGCCGGCTGGTTATCATGGGCATGTACTCCGGCATCCACGTTGTCGAGTATCAGTCTTCCGGCGGGGACTCCCCGCCGGGAGACGATGACCCGCCAAAGGAGGCGATCGAACCGGGGACGACGATCAAACTCAATGGCGTGATCTCTGGCTGGGAGGGGAACGCGCCCGACGGAATCAGCGGTCAGACGAACCCGACGCTCACGCTTCAGGAGGGTGGAGAGTATACCGTCACGTGGACGAACGGCGACGGGTCGCCTCACGATTTCGCTCTCCAGGACGCTAATGACAACAACATTAAGAAGACCGATATCGTGTCAGAAAAAGGTGCTACCGTATCGCTGACGTTCACCGCTTCCACGGAGATGGTCGAGTATGTCTGCACCGTCCACCCAGGAACGATGGCGGGCACTGTTGAAGTAGTCTAACCGGGTAGGGTACACTACCTGGCCTTGAATTTACAGTATTTGGAACCGGGCGAAGTTACGCTAGCATACTCGTAGCCGTCGTAGATCTGATTTATTTACTATTTGTCGTTACTGTCCACTGCTCGTTGAGCAGTTAGCGAGTGTAGGAACGTGTTGTCAGGTCGAGGGACGCTCTTAAACACGGGTTTTTGTATCCACAAATAAGATATTGATTCCAGAATAAGCAATAAAGAATATTATAGAAACACTTATTAATTAAGTACGTGATGATATCAAGTAGCACTCTACCGATAGATCGAGTGCTCCACTAGAGGAGAAAATGTATGAGCGACCCAAATAAAAAAGAAGAAAATAACGCGTGTAGTAAAGCAGCAAACCGACGAAAATTTCTCCAAGGAATTGGTACTATTGGCTTAGGAAGTTCTTTCGTTGGGCTCGGACAGGCCACAAAGGATCGGTCCAATAGGAAGAGCTCCGGAAACAAAACGAATGAAACTCGACCGCGCCGCGTTGTGCCAGGTGCCGAAGGACTCAGCGCAGACCCACCGTCGGACGCAACAATCCTGTGGGACGGTGAAGAGGCCTCTCTCGACGATTGGCAGCACTATCCCGACGGTCGTGATGCTGAATGGATTGAGCACGACGATTACTTCAAGGTCAATCTCGGAACCGGCGACATTCAACCCAAAGAAGCAATCGGTGACTGTCACCTCCACCTTGAGTGGCGAGTTCCCGAAGGTTTAGAGGGAGAAAGTCAGGGACCAGGAAATAGTGGTCTCTTCATGATGGAAACGTACGAGTTCCAGATACTCCAGAGCTACGAGAACCCCACCTACCCAAGCGGTCATGCCGGATCGTACTATAAGTACAAGCCAGGCGGCGGCAGCGCGCCGCTAGTTCTCCCAATCCGTCCACCGGGTGAGTGGCAGGAGTACGACCTCATCTGGCGCGGTCCACGCTTCGAGGATGGAGAACTCGTACGCTATCCCCAGGCGACGCTCTTTTTCAACGGCGTGGCCGTCCAAACCCACCTCGATATTCCGGGCCCCGTCTGGTATGATACGCTGTACGATTTCGATCACGAGGACTTCGGCCATCCCCGGGACAGCGATGGGACATTCCTCGAGGAGGTCCCCTTCAATCTGCAGGATCACGGCCGCAGTCAGGACGTGGTGCACTTCCGGAATATCTGGTATCGTGATCTACCCGAAGACCCCGTCGAGATAGACAATCCCGACGCAATGCCCCAGTATGACAGTTCCGGCGGCGACTACGAGATGCCCGAGCAGGTCGGGCCCGGCGGCGTAGGAACGACCGGCGATGCGCCAGAAGACGCTGATGTGTTGATCGACGACGAGCTGACCCTCGAGCCAGGAGACGATGACTGGGAGAGCGATAACAAGTACGGCGATGCGCAGTTCCACGTTGAATACCGCATCCCCGCGGACGTTAAGGGGCATGGCATAGACCGGGGTAACAGCGGCGTCTTGATGATGGGCAAGTACGAGATCCAGATCGTCGACATGCGCTCCTACCGCAACGACGACGCCGAGGAGTGGGCCGGCGCCTTCACGGACCAAGCCGAACCCCATCACGACGCTGTCCGCGAACCCCGTGAGTGGCAACAACTCGATATCCTTTGGCAGGGCCCGCGCTTTGACGGTGACGAGGTTGTGCCGGCACAAGTGACAGCGTTACTCAACGGTGTCGCAGTCCAGACGCGGCTCTTAGCCGATGGTCCGAACGCCGACGGTACGCTTGCCGAGTATGAGGAGCATGCGTCCGAACTGCCGCTTCGCCTCCAAGAGGACAACAGCCGGGTAAAGTTCCGCAACACTTGGGCGCGTTCGCTCGACTAATACATGTAGCGAATAGGGGCTTTGGTAAATTACCCCACTACACTTACTTTTCGGGCTATATATATGGAGGGTTAAACAGGTTTCCGAGTGAGATGCACACTTCTCCTTACGACCTGCCCGCTTCTCAAACTCCTGAACTAGACAGTACCAATCGGCCTTTATTTCCTCAATATGTGGCGTTCTGTGATATAGAATAAATGGCATGAATTCACACTATTTATGAGAACTAATATGGCATCTTCAATCACTCAAGAACAATTGCTGCCGATTTTAAACTCTATCACAAACCTAATATTGTAAAGCTCACCCCACCACCTGTTCTGTGATACATTATATCTAACAATATCGTTCTGTAATAGACAACCAAAGTGAGGTTAAATATTTTGGATTGTAGAACGGGACCTCGAAAGAGATCGATCTCGGCCATGTTTAACCAACTCCTGTCCTTGGGGACGTAGTAAAACTCTGACCCATCAAGGTACGCTTGGACTGGCGGGAAGGGTTATGTCGATGAGGAGACGTTTGGAATATATGGGCTTGGGGCCTGGTAGCACCTAGTAGTTTGTTCATGGTGCTATTTTGCCCTCATCAATAGATATTTACTACACCACTACGTTATGATTTCTCATGGTGGGAAAAGCATAAAATAGCCATCAATTCTTACAATATGATTGAGTGAGACGCTTAAAGATGGTATTAGATCGGGGAAAGGTTCGGAAACAGATACGAAGGAAATACACGAAACATGAACGGTTTAGATAAAACGGATATGGGAGAGAACGGTGCTAGTAATCAAACGACGTCTACTGTGAACCGACGAAAGGTTCTCCAAGGGTTGGGTGCCGTTGGGCTTAGTACCGCCTTTGTCGGACTTGGACAAGCCAAAACGAAAGGCTCTGAGGAAATTCCCACCTCCACCCAGTTCTGGACGTACAACAATTCAGATCTCTCTGTTGCGGAGTTAATTTACGAATCTAGCGATGCCGGATACGATACCGTCGAACCCTATTATATCGACGACAAAAGCGCAGTCGCAACTGCACTTGAGGAAACGGGTCTACAATTTTCCAGTGCTCATGTTGGACTGGGAGATCTGCAAGAGAACTTTACGGAGACTATCCAGACCTACTCTAAGTTCGGCGCTGATGCACTGATTCACCCGTATGAAGGCAATGAAGCGTGGAATAGCAAGGAAGCTGTTATTGACTGGGCCGAGACAGTCAACGAAATGGCTGACAGGGTAGCTGCCGAAGGAATGGAGTTTGGCTACCACAATCACGCTCATGAATTCAAAAAATTCGGTGATAGATTTGGCTACGACATCTTTGCCGAGCATGTCAACGACAATGTTCACCTCCAGCTGGACGTAGGGTGGGTCCTTGTCGGCGGCGCAGACCCAGTTGCAGTCCTTAATAGACATAGTGATCAGATTAAGTCGCTCCACATGAAAGATATGAAGGTTAGCGACGATGAGTCTGACTTCGTCGAAATTGGTGAGGGAGACGTCAACATGGAGGCTGTCGCCAACGTTGCTCGTGATGCGGCCGATATCGATTATCTCATCTATGAGTATGACGGAGCGCCCAATCCTCTGGAATCGCTCAACTACGGCGCTAAATATCTTGAAACATGGAACGGACCGCGACATCGAAATTGGAATAGTAAGTGACAAAGGAGTCGGCTGTTGATCACTGAATATTTCATTGAAAGGTATATACTATCAATTATGATTCTTTCCTAACTATAAAGGAGGATTTTATACTGCTATAGCACAAGTTAGGATTAGTCGCTAGTTTCTATTTCTTATTTATGATATAGTTTTTGGTGCTGTTGCGAATTGCCGGGAAAGAATCAATGATAACCCACCACTACTACTTTGGATTGAGTTAGCATGGCAAATAGCGAACAATCAGCCGATAGAAAGAACAGAGAGAATAGTGAATCAGCGCCGCTTACTACTAGCAGACGGCGATTAATGCAGGTTGCTGGCGGAGTTGGTGCAGGTAGCCTTATCAGCAATAGTACAGGCGTTGCGCAGAAGGCCACTGATGACAATGTAATCAGACTTAAAGCGGCCAAAGTTAAACCAAATAATACAAGCCAACAGAGCCATCCGAAAAACGAAAAGAGTCGAGGTCCCCCCAACCACGCAAATAAGCCAGAACATACGTGGATAGGGGTCGAACCAGAGAAGATTGCAGGTCAGAGGAATCCAACTCTCTCGCTGGTTGCAGGTGAACAGTATACGGTCGAGTGGACGAATACTGACGGACGTCCCCATAACCTTACTATTGAGGATACCAGTGGCAAGAAAGTCTTCTCAACTAAGGTCCAACCCAAGAAGGGGACGACACAAACTGTGGAATTCACTGCGACCGAAGAGATGGCCGAATACTACTGCCAGCCCCACAAGCACGATATGCGGGGTACCATTCAAGTCGGCAAGAAACCGTCCTTAGAAGTAAATATCCTGGTGTTCTCGGCAACGGCAGGCTACCGTCACAAAAACATTGAATATGGCGTCCAACAGCTCCGGGCACTCAAGGATCGCATTGCCACCGAAACTGGCGCTGACTCTGTGACTATTGAGACGATACCTCAAGACGCCTCCGCATTCCCCTCGAACGCCAGCGACCTCGAACAGTACGACACCATTGTTTGGTTCAACACCACAGGGGATGTTCTTAACGCTGACCAACAGGCCGCATTCGAGCAGTATATCCAGAACGGCGGCGGTTACACTGGAATCCACGCAGCGGCTGACACTGAGTATGATTGGAGCTTCTACGGCGATATGCTTGGTGGTGCCTACTTCGCCGACCATCCTGCCGTCCAGGAGGCCGAAGTTCACGTCACCGACAAAACCCATCCCTCGACTGAACACCTCCCAGATCGATGGACGGCCACCGATGAGTGGTACGACTACGCCGAAAATCCCCGCGGTGACGTCCACGTCCTCGCATCCGTCGACGAAGACAGCTACACCGGCGCAACGATGTCGCGCTCCGACCATCCGATAGCCTGGTGCCGCAAATATCGTGGTGGGCGCGCCTGGTATACCGGCCGTGGCCATACTGAAGATGCATTCGACGAGGATGCCTTCCTCGAACATGTCCTCGGCGGCATTCTTTGGTCTGGCGGATTTGTCGAAGGGGATGCATCTGGCACTGTTTGGTCCAGCTACCAGAAGACACAGCTGACATCCGACGTGTCTGAACCGATGAAGATGGACATGACGCCCGATGGTAGACTCTTCTACACCGAGCGTGCAACGGGCAAGGTCGGTGTCATCCATCCAGATTCGGACGATGTTACAACAGCACTTACCCTCGACGTCTACTCCGAACAGGAAGATGGTCTCCAGGGGATCGCCTTCGATCCCAACTTCGAGGAGAACAGCTGGGTTTATCTCTACTATGCACCGCCGATGGACGTTGTCGGTGACCAACCTTACAACGTATTATCACGGTTCAAGGTGGATGGAGACACTATCAATCCCGACACTGAAACTGAGATCCTCCGTGTTCCTACTCAGCGTGAAACGTGCTGTCACGTTGGTGGCGCTATCGAATTTGGCTCAGAGGGTAAGGAACTCTACCTCTCAACAGGCGACGATACCAACCCGTTCGCATCCAGTGGTTACACACCAATCGACGAACGATCTGGTACATGGCCAGAGGATAGCGATAATGCTGGAATTCCATATGCATACTGGGACGCCCAGCGGACGGCCGGCAACACTAATGACCTCCGGGGTAGCATCCTGCGGATCATCCCTCAGGATGACGGATCGTATGAAATCCCCGATGGAAATCTCTTCACTGGCGATGAGTACGCCCAAGCGCGTAAAAATGGATTAGTGCGTGAAGAGATCTACGTGATGGGCTGTCGCAACCCATTTACACTCACGGTCGACGACGAAACTGGATTACTGTATTACGCCGACTACGGTCCTGACTCGGGGTCCTGGAGCGCCGATCGCGGTCCGCCTGGTATCGTCGAGTTCAGAGTGGTGAACGAAGCCCAATATGCGGGGTGGCCGTACGTCCGCGGCCCGAATATTCCCTATGTCGATTATAATTTCGCAACAGGGGAGTCGGGCGATCCATTCGACCCTGAGAACCCTGTCAATACCTCTCCGAATAATGACGGACTCGAGGAATTGCCGCCGGTCACTGAGTCGACAATCTACTACCCGAAAGGCTGGGACGAACTTATCAACAACGTCCCCGCGTATGCACAAGAGTTCGTCCCCGACCAAAACCCATGGCCGTCTCTTCCCCCAGGTGGTGCTCCGACGTCAGGGCCAGTCTATCAGGCTGGAGATGGCGGTGCTGAGGGTGCTCTTCCTCAGTCCTTCGACGGTAAATGGTTCACTATGGAGTGGGGAGCGGACTGGCTTAAGTACATTACGTTCGACAAGGACGGAAATGTGCTTGAAGTCGCACCGTTCCTACCCAACTACAACTATAATGGACCGATGGATCTCACGGTCGGACCAGATGGAGTGTTGTATCTTATGGAATACGGGGAAGGCTTCTTCGGTGGGACAAACCCCGGCATCTACCGAATCGATCACCTAGCAGGACTGTTGGGAGCCGATGCACTCTCGTTCACTCTCGACAGTAGTGAGTTGGCGCCCGGAGAGTCGACGACAGCAACTACAACACTCACGAATCTAAGCAACAATACGATAAAGGACGTTCAGTTCACGCTGACCGCTGACAGCGATCAGATTCAGATCAGTGCCCCGGATCAGACGAGTTTCGATTCGTTGGCCCCCGGCGAAGCGCAATCAGTCGAGTGGCAAGTGACTGCCACTGAAGAGATAACAGAAGGTGAATACAGCCTAATTCCGCAGGTCACATACACCCAGAGCGGTAATAAGGATCAACTTCAGCAGAGCGCCTCATTAGCGGTCACCGCATCGGATGGCGGTGGCGGTGGTGGCAGTGGAGCCATCGACCCAGCCACCACGATCCAACTTGATGGGTTTATAGATGGTTGGGAAGGGACGGCACCTGACTCGCTTGCTGGCAAGACGAACCCGACACTCACGCTTCAGGAAGGTGGCGAGTACACCGTCACGTGGACGAACGGTGACGGGGCGCCCCACGATTTCGCCCTTCAGGACGCCGATGGCAACAACCTTGCTAAGACTGATATTGTGTCAGAAGAAGGTGCTACTACTTCATTGACATTCGTTGCTTCGGCAGAAATGGTCCAGTACGTCTGCACTGTTCACCCGAACGCGATGGTGGGCGACATTGAGGTGACATCCTCCTCGCCGTAAACGGCGAGGCTTCCCCTGCTTGGGGAATACCAGTCAGTCGTCGCTGGTAGAGGGTTCGACTCTCGAAACGCCGTGAGCGTCATCTGCGAGGCGTTCTCGCTCGTCTCACGGTGAGCCGTGGCAGTGTCACAACTACGCCCATCCCGAGACGAGTCATCGCGTCCGGCCTTGTCAAGCGGGACACTCTCTCCCCACGGGTCACCCGTCGTGCGATATTCGCAGAAGCGTTGATGTCGGCCTGAAATGTCGAAACGTGGCAGTCGTCGCCCGGGCACCAAAACTCGGCCTGCTCCGCCTGTAGACTTCTAGTGTTCAATATCCGATCGAACCATAATATTAAATAATTCCTACCCTAAAGTAGGATTGTGGGTTAGAATGACAAGCAAGAACTATACTAGATATATAATAGATGCAGAAAAGTACAAAGCACTCTTAGCCAGCAACATTAGCAGGGAATGATTAATCATGGATAAAATAACTAGACGTCGTTTGCTCAAAGCTAGTGCATCGCTGGGAATAGCCGGAGCAATACCTCAGACCTCAAGCAGGGTAGCTGCCCAATCATCTCCTAGCCTTGAGAAATATATACAGCCACTACCGATTCCAGAGGCTAGAGAACCAGACAGTGAACAGCATGGCGTTGATTCTTACCAGATTCCGCTGACGGAGTTCACACAAAATCTCCATCCAGACCTTCCCGATACGACGCTTTGGGGCTTCGACGGTGTGTATCCAGGGCCACTTATTGAGGGTCAACGGAACCAGCGTATGCGAGTCCAATTCGACAATAGTCAGCTTCCGACAAACCATCTCTTAGAAGTTGATAAGCGGATCGGTGGAACAACAGCTGAGAACCACCCTGGGTACGAGAAATCAGTCCCTGTCCCAGAAGTCCGGACGGTAACTCATTTTCATGGGCTTAAGGTCGACCCCGAAAACGATGGTCAAGCGGATATGTGGTCGTCTCCCAGCGGTGTTGTAGGACCGCGCTTTACCAATGATTGGCAAGAACTCCCAATGCGCCAATCGAGGTTAACATCGACATATCATGACCACACACTTGGCATCGTTCGGCTAAACGCCTATGCCGGGCTAGTCGGCATGTATTCTATCCGGAGTCAAAAGGAGGAGAAGCTTAACTTGCCAAGTGGTGAGTACGATATACCTCTCCTTCTACAGGATAAGTCATTTAATTCGGATGGCTCGCTAGATTATCCCGATTCCTGGACTCCGATGTTTGCTGGCGATACTGCGGTCATTAACGGAGCAGTATGGCCATATCTTGAGGTTGAACCCCGACGATATCGTTTCCGGATAGTAAACGGTGCGAACCATCGAACGTTCAGTCTTCAACTTCGTAACGAATCTAGTCAGGGTATCCCAACACTACATCAGTTCGCACCGGACCATGGATTTTTGGAGTCGGTTGTTCCAATTGGCCCTGCTGGGGATCTTGATTCGCTCGTTCTACAGCCGTTTGAGCGTGGAGAAGTTATTGTTGACTTCTCTAAGCATGCAGGTGAAACATTCACACTTACTAACAACGCTGAGTTACCGTACGTAGGCGAAAACTCAGGTAGTGGTCTCGGGGAACTGATGCAGATTCGGGTTACTGACCCAGATGAAACTCCGGTAGACACCAGTGCAAATCCTACGAACTTGAAGCTTCCTTCCCCCAAGAAATTAAGCAAGAATGCAGCAGTCAAAACCCGCGAAATGGATCTTGACTTGACGGTGAATGATGGATTAGTCACGTATCAACTGAATGGGTACGGATTTGGCGCGGAAGAGGCAGTTGTCCAGCCACAGCTCGGAACAACTGAAATTTGGGAACTGAAAAATAACACGAATGGTTCACACCCAATCCATCTTCATCTAGTCACTTTCAGAGTAATTGGGCGTGGACCGGATGGAACTGATACTCCTGATCCAAATGAACAAGGTCATAAAGATACTGTTCGAGTTGAGCCGGGTGAAACAGTGAGAATTCTCACACGATTTGATCGTTATACTGGCCAATTTCCCTGGCACTGCCATATGCTTGAGCATGAGGATAACAAAATGATGCTTCGGTTTGAGGTAACATCCGGAAATGGACAAGGGAAAGGAAATGGACGACAATCTCCTGGACAAGGACACGGAAAAGGAAATGGACAGCAACCCCCCGGGCACGGACGAAGTCGTGGGCGTGAGTCCTCTGGACGAGACCCCAAACAGTGATAGCGAGATGGTTTCAGTGACTCGGCTAAGGATGGGGAGCGTTTGACCGTCCCCCAAGACAGCCAAGCCGATGCTACCACGCAGGAGATACGTGGAATAGATGCGGCTTGAAACCATAGGGCCACGCCCGGTCTAAAATCCCGTGGTGGGATTCCCGGTCTTTAGGCGCGAGAGGAGGTCAAACCAAGGAGCTCTCTAATAGTTGGTGCGACTGCTTGTGCATCAACTACTTCATCGAAGGAACTACTGGGTGCTGCTGGCCCGCCAACGCCGTAGATTCCGAATGCTGCCTCGTCAACATGACCGTGTGACCCACCGACCTTTGTCGGGTCGAGCGAAGCGAGGCCCTCCTCACCGAAGAACAGTTCACAAGGATCGAAGCCGGGTTTGGCGTGGATATCCATCTCAGTTGCGTACGACGGTGCGTCAGCGCGGTCGCGCCACCAGTAGTACTGGAACCACGCGTCCGGTTCCGCGACGAGGACGAGATCGCCTGCATTCGGATGATCAATGCCGTACTCAGCTTTCGTCTTCTGGCCGAGAACCTCCTCAACCCCGTCAATTGGCTCGAGAGCTTCCTGAACATCAGTAACTGACCCACTCGTATAGACATGAGCAATTTGGTGATCAACCATCGCGAAGGCGTCCGAGTCTTGGAGGTCGACTTTTTCACCGCCTTCGCTACCTTCGGTTATGGCTAGTAGACCATTCTCTCGGAGCACGCGATTCGGGAACACGGGAGTGTCGACTCCATGAAAGCCGTATTCACTAACAACATTCACAACCGTCTCGTCCCAGCGGTCGTCCGTCTGGAGTGTATCGAGGAACCCGCCGATGAGAGCGTCGATCTCTTCGACTGCTGCACGCAGTTCCTCGCCGGGACCGTGCCGGAGTCCGGCGTAGTCGAGGTGAGGAATATAGATCCAGAGTAAATCTGGGTCAGCCTGTTCGATTCCCTTGGTTGCTGCGTTGAGTATCCACTCACTACTCGCTTTGCCAGCAGCTGGCCCCCAATAGTTATGCAGCGGGAAGTGGCCGTACTCTTCCCGGAGGTCGTCGTAGAACCCGTCGGGATTCGTCCAGCAATTCATCTCTATCAGGTCGTTGTTTTCGTCTTCGATCGGTGATGGTGTGACAGCCACGTCGGCGTCCGACCCGATGAGGTGCTGGAAGAAGAACGCACCCGTCGTCAGTCCGGCGTCACGAGCTGTCTCCCAAATCCGGTCGCGGTCACCGCGGTCCCGCTCCCAGAACGCCACCTCGTCGGCCTCGCGGTCGTACTCGCCACTGGCGACGTCGCCGTGTTCGCCTGGTGACAGTCCCGTGGCGAGCGTCGTCTGAGCGGGGACAGTGAGCGCGGGGAACGGTGGACGGAGTGCTGATACATTGTCGAGGAGCCCAGCGAGGTTTGGGGCAAGGTCGTCAGTGACGTGTTTCGGCTGTAGGCCAATCACGTCGAGAACGACAAGTCGTCCCACGTCAGAGCCAGTCATCTACTTTCCTCCTGCACATAGTTTTCCACATAGTTGTAAAGTAGCTCAAATTGATGGGAAAGGTTGTGCTCGTCGACGCTGAGTGGTGATTTGAAGAACGAGGCGAGCTGCGGCTGGAGACCCCCCTCTCCATGCTTGTCGGCGTGAGCGGTGAGTCGTACGAGATCGAGGATGAGTGGCGCAGCTAGTGCTGAGTCCGACCCCTCCCACGTGAATTGCATCTTCATCTGCGTGTCAAGGAAGCCTTGGAAGCGAATGTCGTCCCACGCGGTCTTCCAGTCGCCCAGCGGCGGTGTGTAGTCGATGCGCACTCGGTTATGGAATTCTTCGTTGAGGATGCTATCGAGGACACCGCCCTTGCTCGCTAGCTTTCCCGCTTCGTTCGCCTCGTCTTCTAGCACTGCCCCGTCGGTATTGCCGAGGATGTTATGGCCTTCCCAGGACTGCACACGGAGGTTCCGCTGAGCGAACATCGGCGCGAGCGCCGACTTCACAAGCGTCTCACCAGTCTTGCCGTCTCGACCCATGTGAGGTACTGTCTTCTCGTCGGCCAGTTCGCGTAATCCGCCCAATGCAGACCCCGTACTAGGAGTAAAATTGATGTAGGGGTGCTCCTCGACGAGTGCGGCGTAGGCATACAACGTACTCGCCGGCAGATTCCGGTCGTCTTCGTCGATAGCCGACTCAAACGCTTCTACTGTATCATATCGCTCTGGAGATTCTAGCGGCGGCTCAGTTGAGGCAGCGTTGACAACTATTAGCCTGTCGAGTCCGTGTGTCTCTACGAACATCGCATAGTCGTCGCGGATCTGGGAAACGATGTCGGCCACTGTTTCTTCGTCGATAGTCTGACTATCCGCGAGGTCTTCAACAACTTGCCCACAGCTGATCGGCGTTCCAGTATTCACCCGTTCGTCTATTGCTTGGAGGTCATCCCGCACGGTATCCAGTATCGTTCTGTCTAGAACACCACTAGACTGGTGTACTGCTTCAGCGGTTTGTTCGATACTTTGAGTGCGGATATCATGCCCGGCGAAAACTAGATCATTGACTTCAGGGAGTGATAATGATGCCACCGGTTCTCGAGCTGTCACCATCCCAGTTGTCTCACTCACTCCTCTTGCAATTGCTCGCGCTCCGACCATCGCTAGCGTTGCAACGTTACCTCGTGCTCCGATTAACCATACTCCAGTACTCATACTGAGTGATTATTTTTAAGATACTAATATATTTCTCTATCCTTATTGAGTCAGTCAATAAGATTCAATATGATTGACTGTAATCGAGCGATTGTGTCGAAGCTATTCCGCTACGTTACCAGGTCAGATCAGTGTCGGAGTCCCGGCGGGAGAGCTGCTCTTTGCTTTCACTGAAATCAAGATCCTTGTTCAGCACCGTTTCTTGGGGGTGTTGCCACTCTTCGTCGCAGTTCTCACAACGCCATACTTCGTATGGACGACCATCGTCCGGCGTCTTCTGTACGGAATTGATTGGGTCACTACAGTGCGGGCAGACTTCGGGCATGGACAACCCAAGGATCTGGTGGGAGGTAAGCTTTTGTAACCCTGCACTCTTCTTTCACCATCAAGTAACTTTAATACCTCTGAATAACAATTGGCGGTTATGTCGATTCCAATAATCGATCCGCACATGCATATGGTGTCTCGGTCAACGAATGATTATGAGCGAGCACGCTTAGCCGGCATTGAGTGCTGTATTGAGCCTGCGTTCTGGAGCGGAACCGACAAACAGCACGCAGAGTCCTTCTTCGATTACTTCGAACAGATCATTGACTTCGAGACGGACCGCGCTGATCGAGCCGCTGGCATCGATCACTACGTCACCATTGCACTTGAGCCTAAAGAGGCCAACTACCCCGAGATGGCTGAGCGAGTAATGGACCGGATTCCAGAGTATCTTGAGCGTGAGAATGTCATTGGCGTCGGAGAAATTGGCCTTGACCAGGACACCGAGGAAGAACGAGAAGCGTTCCGTCGTCAACTTCGGATGGCTGAGGAACGAGATCTACCGGTTATTGTTCATACGCCCCACACGAATAAGCCAGCAGGAACGGAAACTATCGTGGAGATGATAGAGGATGAGGACGTAGCTGAGGATCGCATCGTTATTGACCATAACACAGAGAACACTATCGATATCGCAATCGAAACTGACTGCTGGATCGGTTTTACACTGTATCCAGGCAAGATCAACGACGAGAAAGCAATCGACCTATTAGAAGAGTACGGCACAGACAAGATGCTGTTGAACAGCGCGGCTGACTGGGATCCTTCAGACCCTCTTGCTGTGCCGAAGGCTCGCGATAAAATGCTTGATCGGGGGTGGGATCGCGATGAAGTTCAGAAAGTCGTTTTCGACAACCCCTATGAGTTCTTTAACCAATCGCCGAACTTCAATTACGAACTATAACTATGAACTTTGGATTCTCATCCAACGCTTTCCAGGATTACACCTTAACCGATACCATTGAGATTCTCGCCAATGTTGGCTATGATGGCGTCGAGATACTGCTTGACGAACCACATCTGTATCCATCAGAGTCAAATGAGCAAGAAATTGAGCGTGTTCAGCGTTCACTTGACGAACACGGACTTGTTGTAAGCAATTGTAATGCATTCATGCTCAGTGCCGCTGAACGGAGTCAGAAAAGTCGGAAAGCAGAATACGGGCGTGAAACAGAGGCCTTCCACCATCCCTCGTTTATTGAACTTGATGCTGACGATCGTCAAAAGCGAGTAGAACACACTAAAACTGCATTGAGGACAGCGGCAGCACTCGACGCTCCACATATCTCAATTCCGCCTGGTGGTCCAGTCCCAACGCGGAAATCCGACGAACAGGCAATGGACGAGTTTGTTAACGGACTACAGGAGGTCGCCGAGACTGCCGAGGCAGTTGGCGTTGATATCCTAGTTGAACCGGAACCGGATTTACTCATCGAGACCTCCGAAGAATTTCTCGAATTAATGGATAGGATTGACTCTCCTCGAGTCGGTTGTAACTTTGACGCTGGTCATTTCTTCTCAGTTGGCGAGAATCCTGCAGCGCTCGTTGAGAAACTCTCAGAGTTTACTCATCACTACCACCTCGAAGACATTCCTGCCGACCGGACCCACGTGCATACTCAACTCGGGGAGGGTGCGATGAACATCGACGAATTCCTCGCTGCAGTTGAGGAGACAGACTATGAGGGGTTCGTCACTGTTGAGCTCTATCCGTATCAGGAAACAGCTGCAGAGACCGCTCATGACGCAATGCAATATTTACGAGAACATGACTGGACCTGAACGGATTTCCTACTGACGGACTTAGACAGACAAGCCGTTATAGGTCCGTGAACGTTCTTGTCCGTCGGGCGGGTTCGAAGTGGACAGAGACGCGAACGTGGCGTGGAACATCCTTTCTCGCGGTCTTGAAGATATAGAAGTGGGGAACTCTGGATCACCGCCTGTGGAGACTGCGCTCGCTGTGGATACGTCCGTATCTGCAAAGCACGTCGTGGAAACAGGAAGCCCGACCCTCACGGAACGAACGGCGTCAGTGGTGAGCGAGCAGGGTAGTCCACGAATACAGTGGATACTTCGCTTCCAGTACAAGCCGTAGTTCGATGTTCCTATTATCCCCCTCTCTGCCGGCCTAAACAGTATTACCCCTCTTAAAACCGTTCTTAAATACAGAACATAGATTCTTGATCCCGTACTCTATTTCAGAACACGATTCTCATATAGAGTAATTATAAACTGGAAATGATCCAGGGTTTACAGAGCTACAGTTGTAATGGTAAACTATTACGAGTGACTAATAATTATTTCCCAGATAATTTAGTGAATTTATGGTGGAACAGAAGCAGATATTGATTAGACGTTCTGGGTTACAGAATAATCTGTTACGAGAACAAGACAAGCCTGTATAGCTTGCTACAATATTAGTAGGTGAATTTTAGTTCGATTATATTTGCTGCTTCGAGCACTTTTCTGCAGATCCTTCCCGCAAATTCATCGTTTTGGGTTCTACGTTCTGGCGTCGAAACACTAACCGCACCAAGAACGCAATTATTAGAATCTTTGATGGGTGCGGCAAGACATCGGAGTCCCTCCAAGCGTTCTCCTGCATCAATAGCATAACCTCGCTCTTGGATAGAATAGAGTTCGTCAAATAGCTCATCCTCAGTTTGAATACTACTTGGTGTTCCAGCATCAAGCCCTCGCTGTTCAATTATTTCTATAACTCGTGATTCTGGAAGATGAGCGAGTATTGCTTTCCCAAGGGCTGTTGTATGAAGATGGGTTCGCATTCCTGTATATGTATCAAGATCAACAGCATTCTTGCCCTTTGCTCGCGTCAAGTACACTCCCAGACCTCCTTCTTCGATCATCAAATTAGCGAGTTCCCCGGTCGCCGTGGCAAGTGATTTTACTTCTGGTTCGGCAATTCGGTAAAGCTCCATCTGTTTCCGGATCTGTCCCCCCACTTCGAGAAATTTCATCCCTAGCTTATACTTATTATTGCTTTTCACTACATAGCCGTATTTTTGAAGTGTCATCAAATGATTATGTACTGCACTCTTTCCCATTTCGAGTTGCCCCGCAAGTTCAGTGACCCCACATGGACCTTGGGCTTTTAACTCCTCTACCACTTTAAGCGATTTTTCGGTTGTTCTTACAGCGTGTTTCGCATTCACATAGTTTTATATTGTTTATAACGTATTAAGAATTCTGTATACCAGAACGAAGCTGAAGAGAAAAAATAACTGCGAATGTAAATAATATAATTAGGGTAGAATATTATTCTATCTACGTTAATCAACAAACCACGACTGAATTTCCACATCCAGTGCAAAACATACCCAAGAGACCAGAATACCACTGAATTCGTTTGATTTAACTATATGTTGTCTTCTCTTCTTTCAATATAAAGAATGGGAGAGCTCAAACCGATGGTGTCGTGGGTGTTTCCGACAGATCCATGGGAAGCCATGAGCGCGGTGGCCCGTGGCAGTTCATTCTGATGTTCACGACTTCGATGCCAACGGTCGAATAGACGTTAACGACCCTACTGAGATATTTAAAGCTGTCTAGTTTCTTAGGATCAAACTGACTCGAGGTCCGCTCCGAAGCACTCCGCCTGTTTCGTCTGTCAAAAATGGTATCGAGCTTCCGGAGGCGTCCTATGGCTAAAGCCGTAGTTTTTCTGTACATACATTAATTCTACTATAAATTTTAGGAGTAGCAATAAAATCAAATTCCCACTAGTTATTTATGGGTTGGGAATGCATGCCAGATAGGATGACAGATAACCTTGACTCTGGTGCTGAATCAGAGCCTCTCCAAGAAAGAAAGTCAGCTATAAATAATGTCAACCGGCGTAACCTCCTAAAAACAGGAGGAGCCCTTATTGGCGGAATCGGTCTTGCCGGCTGTAGCGGGAACACTGGGAACCAATCCGGAAATGGTGATGGTGGTGGTGGCGGTGAAACGACGAATATCGCGATCATCTCAAGTCCAGCTGGATTCGGTGACCAAGCGTTTAATGATCTCGCCTGGCAGGGCCTTCAGAACGCCAAAGATGAATTCAATATCAAACTTCAACAGGTCGAGGAGACGAATCAGTCGAACTACAGAACGGTCCAATCGCGGCTCGCCGAGAGCCAGAATCCCAACTACGATCTCATTGTACTAGTTGGTTACAATCACACGCAGGCACTGGAGACGAACGCCACGCAGTACTCTGATCAGAAGTGGATGTTAATCAACGACTTCGTTGATCAACCAAACGTCGCTGGCTATACATGGGCTAACCATCAGATGTCGTTCCAAGCAGGTGTGCTCGCAGGGACAATGACTACACGGGAATTCAGTTATAAAAATGCCGCCTCAACAAAACCTGATAGTCCGACGATCGGGTTCGTCGGCGGGGTTGATAGCGCACTCATCAATGCGTTCGAACGCGCCTATAAAGCAGGTGCCAAGTCCATTAATGAGAACGTCAATGTTCGTGTAGGTTACATAGGCAATTATAACGACACACAGACTGCGAACAATATTGCTAGCTCCCAATATGACTCAGGAGCTGATATCGTCTACCACGCAGCTGCAGCCGCTGGCCAAGGTGTCTTTCAGGCTGCACAAAATGCAAACCGGTTTGCAATTGGTGTAGACGCCGACCAGTCCAAGACTCTCTCCAAGTATACGGACATCATCATGGGATCTGCTGTCAAGTACATCAACAAAGGGACCTACCAGGTTTCGAAAGCAATAGTAAATAATAATTGGCAAAGTGTTCAGGGTGATAATGTGCTTGGACTCAAACAGGACGCTGTTGCAGTAGTCCTTGGGGATGCTGTCGGACCGGAACTCCCGGATGTCGTTGAGACTAACCTTAAGAAATCCAAACAAGCAATCCTCAATGGAGACACGGAGGTGCCATGTAGCGCGTCCGGTTGCCAAGGCTAATTTACCGTATTCACTGTATTTATTTACACCCATACAGTATACAACGATACTATGAATGACAGAGAAATACCAGCCGTCCGTCTAGAAGGAATTTCTAAGCGGTTCGGCGATGTCGTCGCCAATGACGACGTTGATTTTACTCTTCAAGAAGGATCGGTTCATGCTCTCATCGGTGAGAATGGAGCAGGCAAGTCGACACTGATGAGCGTCCTCTATGGTCTCTATGAGCCAAATACAGGACAAATTGTCGTTGACGGTGAACACCGCGATTTCGATTCTCCACGAGATGCCATCGACGCCGGCATTGGCATGATTCATCAGCATTTTCAGCTTGTGGACAACATGACGGTTGTTCAAAATATTGTTCTCGGTCACGAACCGACTGCGAACGGGCTAGTCGATATAGAGAGTGCTCGCTCGGACATCAGCGAGATATGCTCGACATATGGTTTTGAGGTGGACAACTATCTAGATACTCCCGTTGAGGAGCTTGGTGTGGGTCTCCAGCAGCGTATTGAGATTGTGAAAAGCCTCTACCGGGGAGCCGATGTTCTTATTTTAGACGAACCGACCGCAGTTCTGACACCACAGGAAGTCGAGAGCCTATTCGATGTAATGAACGGCCTCACTGAGCGAGGCTGCTCACTTATATTCATTACGCACAAGCTAGACGAAGCGATGTCCATCGCTGACGATATTACTGTTCTTCGGGATGGAAATGATATCGGAACTGTCGATTCAGATAATACATCTCGAGAGGAACTTGCGCGTATGATGGTCGGACGAGAAGTGCTGTTCGACACACCAAAGCGAGAAATCTCACCCGGGGAGACCATCGTTGATGTCCGCGGACTCCGAGTCACTGATAATCGCGGCCTTGAACAGGTCAAAGATATTGGGTTCAGTGTCCGCAAGGGCGAAATATTTGGTGTCGCAGGTGTTGAAGGAAATGGTCAGTCCGAGCTCATAGAATCAATCATTGGCCTCCGAAATGCCGAATCAGGAACCGTCACATTCGACGGGTCCGATATCACAGATATGAGTCGCCGCCGCCGCATCGAGTCTGGAATCGCATACATTCCGGAAGACCGTCAAGAGACAGGGTTGGTACAAGACTATGACCTCGTACGGAATGCGTTGCTAGGCAATCAGACGATCGAGCCCTACGCCAACAACGGCTTTCTCGACTGGGAGAATGTCCGTACCCATGCTGACGAGATCATCGAGGAGTACAACGTACAGCCACCGAACCGCGATGCAGAGGCGATGTCACTGTCAGGGGGGAACCAGCAGAAGTTTATCGTCGGGCGCGAGCTTGAACACGATCCAGAGTTCGTCGTTGCGACACATCCAACTCGAGGCGTTGATGTTGAGGCGATCGAGTTCATTCACGAACGACTGAACGAAATGCGTGAGGAAGGAGTTGCTATTCTCCTCGTCTCCTCGAAGCTTGACGAAGTTCAGAAGCTTTCAGATCGAATTGGAGTCATGTACGAAGGTGAATTCGTTGACGTAGTTAAACCTGAAAGAGTCACCGAAGAGGAACTTGGGCTCATGATGGCTGGACGCACACGCGACGAGATTGAGACACTTGGAGGAAATGAAGAGAATAACACTGGCGGACAATCGCATGACAGGAGTGCTAGCTCGTGAGTAGTACGGACTCCGGTCGGTTGCAAGCCACCCTAGACCGAGCTGCCGACCGCATGTTTCAGGCATCGGTGTTGGAACGGTTGGCGATCGCGGTTGCGTCAACATTGCTCGCGTTATCGATTGGAGCGATTATTGTCGCTGCATCCGGTTACAATGCGGTAGAATTCATTTCTGCGCTATTGTATGGTGCACTTGGAACACCCTCGAATATTGCATTCATGCTCCGCCAGTCAACGATGCTTATTCTTGCGGGGGTGGCTGTCGCAGTCGCATTCAGAGCTGGTGTGTTCAACATCGGCGTCCAGGGACAGTTTGTTGTCGGCGGATTCGCCGCTGCCGTTACGATTCTCTTTCTGGCACCGGTACTGCCAGATGGACCTGTTAGTGGGGTTATATTCATGTTTCTCGGAATAATTGCAGCTGTTGCCGCTGGCGGTGCCTATGCAGCGATACCGGGACTAATGAAAGCGTATGCAGATGCGAATGAGGTTATTACGACGATCATGTTGAATTTCATTGCGACAGGCGTCATCTACTTTATAGTGGATGCGTATCTCCGCCCGGAGAACGTTTCTGCGCCGAACACTGCGCCATTCCCCGAATCTGTCACACTTCCATCAATAGTGTTTAACAGTGGAACGTTCTCAATCATTGGCCTCGCTGTGGCGCTCGTGACGGTTGTGGGCGTTTATATCGTTATGGCCCGGACTAGGTTTGGCTACGACTTGGTCACAAGCGGTCATCAGGAGCGTGCTGCCGCCTATTCTGGCGTTAGTACCAAGCGAACCATAGTAACAACAATGACGTTCTCGGGGATGATTGCCGGTCTCACAGGTGGACTATTCGTCATCATGATCCTCGGCTACTATACAGACCCGAGTACGTTTCCCCGATTCGGGTTTGACGCTATCGCAGTAAGCCTGCTTGCAGCGAACAATCCACTCGGCGTCGTGCCAGCAGGGCTGCTGTTTGGGGGGCTCGACGCTGGCGGCCAGTATATTGGATTCACTCTCGATGTGCCATCGGAGCTGGTGGATGGCGTGATCGGTCTCGTCGTCCTATTTGTCGCCGCACCGGAGTTATTCCGAATGGCTGGACTGCGAGCCGGCCTAGGAGGTGATGATGAATGAACATCACTACTGATATGAATCGGAGCTGGTACACTGTCGCCGCAACTGCGATCATCCTCGCACTACTAATCGGGATGATCGGGACCGTATTTAACCTTCCAGGGGCCAAGCTCTTGACTGTCGGAGCGTTTCAGCGCGCATTACAGGCCGCGATGCCCATCGCACTGGCAGCTATCGGTGGGCTATACGCTGAGAAGAGTGGCGTGTTCAACATTGGTCTTGAAGGGTTCATGATCTTTGGAGCGTTCACGGCTGCCGCCGCTGGCTGGATCTTCTCTAGTGGTGGATCGATCAGTCAAGGTGCTCTCTGGCTTGGTATTCTTACTGCAGTAATTGTTTGTTCGTTGTTGACGGTGGTATTCGCCGTGCTGACCATTCGGTATAAGGCAGATCAGATTGTCGCCGGGTTGGCCGTGTGGTTCATTGGACTTGGATTCGGACCGTTCTTGGCAACAGTGCTTTGGGGAGGAGTCTCCAGTCCAACACTTCCGAATATCGCCAATATCACTGTCCCAGTTCTCTCTGGAATTCCAGTACTTGGCCCTCTACTTTTTGATTCGTCACCATTAGTATTACTAACCGTGTTGATTACCGTTGCTGCTTGGGTTGTCCTCTACCGAACACGGTACGGTTATTGGGTTCAGGCGGCGGGAGAAAACCCAGAGGCACTAGATACTGCGGGCATTGACGTAAATCGTGTCCGATACGCCACAGTCATATTCTCTGGTGCGATGGCGGGATTAGCTGGGGCAGCACTGTCGATTGGTATTGGAAGTGGTTTCACCGGTACAGGCACTACAATTGTCAACGGTCGAGGATGGATTGCAATCGTAGCATATCTATTCGGGAACTACAACCCACTAGGAGCTTTCCTTGCATCTCTCCTATTTGGGGCCATGGATATGCTACAGATCCAGCTTCAAACAGTCGGCATCTCATTGCCGGGCAGTATTACGAGTTTATTCCCATATGTAGCTGTACTTGTAGTCTTGACAGTCGCCGGCTATACTCGAATGCCTTCAGCTGTTGGGGAGTCCTACGAAACAGAGGAATAAGATAACCCCCCATCATCTATTAAATAGAGGGGATGTGTCTTCCTTTCTTTTAGAAGAAAAACGTGATGTGGCAAGAATGTTACCATCCTGTTTGACCGCTGGGCTAGTAAGACCATGCCGTTCAGTGGATGGAAAAACGATGACAGGGCTGTATTCCCTCCTTGTTCACGCCTTCAGCGCTCGCTGAGGTAGGGGACTTAGCGCCTTGCACCGCACAAGGTAAGAATTCTACTGACCTCCTCCCGTGCCTGAAGACGCGGGTATGCGCTCGCATTATCATCAGTTCATGATGATGATGATGTCTCACGATTTCGGCATCTCTCTATCTTATCTACAGCTTTAGCTCTTCGTCGGGTGTGTAGCCGTAAGACGACACTAAGATTCATTCTCGTGCAGGTCCCTATTCAATAGTTTGCAAATCCATAGCTAGTTCTTAGGAGTTTAACGACCAAATATTTATTTGGGCTGCTATAGTAAAATAGCGCATGAGCGCAGAGTCTCGTGGTCCAAAGCCTGACGATGGAGCGCGCTTTCGCTATTGGCTTCAAAAACTGAAGCAACGCGGCAGTAACCTTCTTATTACTGGGACTATCTCTGACGACGTTTCAGCATGTGCGTCCCAGCGGCTGTTCGGACAAAAAAGAGATCGAGCCCGGATTCTTGCGCTTATCGACCGAACAGATACGAATCCTGCGTCTCGGCTTCCAGATAACGTCTCGGTTGCTGACTCTAGTACATGGTTCATCGACCAGTGCCATGGCGAACGGTCGATCCCCGATGCTGCGACGAACGCGACCTCCCCTCTTGACTATCCTGAGAAGAACAACGTTCACCAGCTCTGTGAAGAAATACAGACTGCAATCAACTTCTATGTTGAGAACGGAGATGACCTTGCTCCCGCAGCGCTGCGCGTCGGCATCGACTCCCTGTACCCACTTCTCCAGAACAACCGCGAGGCAACCAAACGTACACTTCGGACGCTCACTACAGCCGTCCGTGATGTCCAGGGTATGGCCCACTATCATGTCCGTGTTCCGGATGACACACCGCTTGTTGACGATCTCACACCGCTCTTCGACGCACGTATTGAGCTACGGAAACGACGAGGTATCCCCCCAGAACAGCGTTGGCATGTTCCCGAACTTGGCGAGACAACGACATGGGTAGAATTGTGATATTTCTCCTGCTGTAATCAGTGAAATGGGAAAGATCACTGTGATCCCCCATGATGTAGAGTGCAGGGAGTTGACGGTATAGATGTGGGTAATTGGCTCTACTGCGGAGTTGGTACTCATCTCCAAAGGATCTCCAAGATATAAGAGCAATAACTTTATAAAGAGCAAGGAGAATACCCGCGCCTTGAGGCGCGGGATGAATCCGACAATCGACTTCACAATCCATCGACGACACCTCAGTCAGATATTCCACCCCTGACCAACAGCCTTTTTATGCTCTCTACCTCATAACTTTTTATGATGTCAGTCCGATGATGGAGACGACCCGCACCTACGTCGCTCGTATCACGAACCACCAACAGGTTCGTGACGACCTCGACCAGTGCGGGTTCTCCGCCTCGAAACTGTGGAACGTCGGACGCTACTACATCCAACAACGGTGGGACGAGGACGGTGAGATACCCGACGAAGCCGAACTGAAATCGGAGTTGAAAGACCACGAACGCTACAGTGACCTACATTCTCAGTCAAGTCAGCGAGTTCTCGAAGAACTTGCTGAGGCGTTCATCGGCTGGTACAACTCTGACAACGGCAACAATCCACCGGGCTTCCGGAAACGTGGCGACGACCACCCGCGCTCCACCGTCACGTGGAAGAAACGGGCCATCAAGCACGACGACAAACACGGTCAACTCCGCCTCTCGAAAGGATTCAACCTAAAAGAGAGTCGGTCTGACTTCATCCTCGCGGAGTACGAAACCCGTCCCGACGTAGAAGCCGAGAACATCCAGCAGGTGCGTGCCGTCTGGAACGGCGACGAGTGGGAACTCCACCTCGTCTGCAAGAAAGAGATTCCAGTGGAAGACGCACCGGGTGACAACACGGCGGGTATCGACCTTGGTATCAGCAACTACCTCACCATCGACTACGAAGACGGCGAAAGTGAACTGTATCCGGGGAACGTGCTGAAAGAGGACAAGCACTACTTCACTCGCGACGAGTACCAGACCGAAGGCGAGAACGGACCGTCGAAACGTGCGCGGAGGGCTCGGCAGAAACTCTCCCGACGCAAAGACCACTTCCTCCACACTCTCAGCAAACACATCGTTGAGCGGTGTGTCGAAGAAGGCGTGGATAAGATAGCGGTTGGCGACCTCAGCGACATCCGCGAGGATGAGAACGGCGACTCGCGGAACTGGGGTTTGTCAGGGAACAAGAAATTGCATAGATGGGAGTTTGACCGATTTGCCCACCTTCTCGAATACAAGGCCGAAGAACACGGCATCCTTGTTGACCGCGTGGACGAGGAGAACACGAGTAAGACGTGTTCGTGTTGCGGGCAGATTCGAGACTCGAACCGAGTGGAGCGTGGTCTATACATCTGTTCGTCGTGCGAGACGACGATGAACGCAGATGTGAACGGTGCAGTGAATATCCGCCGAAAGATAACCCAGAGTCCCCCGACGGGGGATATGAGTAACGGCTGTTTGGCACAGCCCGGAGTCTTCCTGTTCGACCGCGAGAGCGGGTCGTTCAACACGAGAGAGCAGGGAGTCTGCAAACCCTAATATCCCAACGCTCGGGATTCCTCCGCCTTTAGGCGGGGGAGGATGTCAACATAGGCGTGGTCAGCTTACAGTAGGTGTGGAGGTCATCCAATATAGCTAGTATTGGTTTCGTGATAGAAACTCACAGCAGTAGTATCTAGTATAGCGGTTACTACCTGTTTGCGAGCGCTCGTGTGATCTGTCTCACTGTGTGTTTAGGATTCACCGTCGGAGCAGTCACCGTGCCTCGAACGACGACGCGCGGAATTCCGTCTATGTTTAACCTCTTTGTTTTCGCTGTTGTCTTCTTAATCACAGACTTATATTTCTCCGCCTGTATTTCGTTGCGAATCGTACCGCTCTTCGATACGTCTGCGAAATTGGCGAATTCGAGCAGGCGTTCTGGGGTCGCCCATGAATTCATGGAATTACCTTGATTTGCGAAGAGGATGGCGAAATACCGCCAGAATTTCTCTGGTACGTGATTCCAGATAGCGAGCCCAGCATGCGCAGCGTTCAACTCATCTCGACCGTGATATGGCTTACCGTCGTCGTAGGCAACTTCGCGGAACTTCAGCATCAGATCGCCTGATTGAACGAATTTCTTGACTATCGTTTGAAGATATCCGTGGACAAATTCCTGCGTATACGGGCACTTCCAACTTCCATACACAGTCGCTGTTACGGGTGCATCTGCATGCCCCATCACCGGGTACGTATATTCAGAGTGAGAATCTGGGACTGGTGCATCTCTTAGCGCTCCAGTCGGCTTCTGTAGTGATTGTTCTGCAGTCGTTGTTGTCGTCGTAGTGGTTTCTGGTGTCTCTGTCGCCGCTGCCGTTTCCTGTGTAGTAGTTTGCTGACTTGATGAGTTCGTCTGAGTGATCGTCGATGGTGTTGTAGTCTCAGTCGAGGACGTAGTCTTGTTCTGTCCTAGGATACTAGTACAGCCGCTCAGTGACGATGCAATCGTAATTCCAGTCAATCGTAATATACGCCGCCGTGAATCTGTCTGGTCCATGTTTTATCGATAGTCAGTGTAATATCAGTAGTTCTATCCTGTACGATATACTATCTACGTTTACTCCACCGATAGCCGCGGTGAGCGGCGAGGATTTGAGTATTTACCGTTGTGAGATATCGACTCTATTCTCTGAATCCAATTTCTTATCTTCTGCATCTCTATCTGGAATAATCGAGGCTGGAGTATTGTTATGTTCTCCCTGTATCGGGTAAAGTGCTCAGTAGGCTAGCCTTACCGAGGAACAGTGGGGATTCAGAAATAACCGTTTGAACCTTGATTGGTTAGCATGATAACACTTAATAGCTGAGACAACAATATAGGTATTGGTGACTTCATCATGGATTCACACGAACAGACCAGCAGGTGGGCCGTCTGGAGTCCGATCTTCTTACGGCTGGCAGTCGGGATCGTATTCGTCGTTGCCGGTGCAGGCAAGGTTTTCGGACTCGGACCAAAGTCAACCGGCGGTATCGCCGGATTCGCGGGATTTCTCGCGCAACTTGGCGTCCCCGCGCCTGAACTCTTTGCCTGGATCGTCGGCCTCGTCGAGCTAGTTGGGGGAATACTACTCTTGGTCGGCCTACTCACGCGGTACGTTGCAGTCCTGATCGCGATTGATATGGCCGTCGCGACGTGGCTTGTCCACCTTCCAAACGGATTCGCGGTAGTCAACAACGGACCGACGGGCTACGAGTACACAATGACGCTTGCCCTGATCGCCATTTCGCTAGTGTTCAGTGGCCCGGGCGCACTCTCACTCGAACATGCCCTCTTCGGGCGCGAACTCCTCCCGAAGAGCCGAACCGAACGGCCCAGTCAGCAGGCTGAGGCCTGAAATGCAGTTTCTATGACAATAGATGTATTCGACTTGTTCTATCCGGATAGGTAGTATCTCCGTCACTTACCTTAGCCGCTTTTCGAGAACTATGCGCACTCTATTACCAAATAAAAATAATGGCTGGGGAGCTAGTAGTGGTCTTCGTCGACGTGCAATTTCACCCGCTCGTTGATGTGTAGTTTACTCTCCGTTTTCGCGGCTATGTCGACCTTCTCTTTGAAATCCACGTCGACGGACTTCACGGGCTGAATCTGACCCCGAATCTCTCCCGGTGGATTCTGCTCGGTGTGAACGTTCACGTAGGTGCTACCAGCGCGCATCGCCTCGACAAGGTTGCTCAGCGACTTACCAGCAAGCGGTCCAACAAGATCTTCTGCCGTAATCGTTCCAGTCGCTAACACCCCATTTTCGGTTACACCCTGCTCAAGTGCGCTCGAGAACTCTCCCTCCTTGTTTTTCTTCCCAAATAGGAAGGCTACTATCGGTCCATTTTCGCCTTTCTGGCCCAGATGAATGTGGGCCTGAGTGACGTTCTTGATCGTAGCGACTAAGAGCGCATAGTGGATGTGGGGTCCGTCCCCATGGTCGGAAAGTTTAAACACAGCTGCACCTTGCCCGCTGGTCTCCACCGGCGGAACTTCCTGCGCGCCGCTCAATTTACCGGCACTGAAGACAGTTCGTTTCTTCTTGCGTTTCTTCTCGCCACAGTTTGTCTCGTGCGCGCCAGCTGACTGAGTACCGACGCTGAGACCGGCTATCGTTCCACCGCCGACGACTTTGAGGGCAGTCCGTCGTGAGTTATCTACCATGGTATCACCGCTGCTGAATCCACTGTGAAAATACATTGTTCTACGCCGAGTGAGGTGAGCCGTCTCTGAGTACGACCGAACTACGAAAACGTAGTCCTCATCCACATTGACATCCTCCCCGCCCTAAAGAGCGGGGCTTTCTCCTCACATTTCTGCAATACTCCTCCAGAAGATAACACGGAAAGTGACGAAGAAAGGAACTACCGCGTTAGAGGTCCTTTTTGACTGCTGCGTCGGCGAGCCGCACAGTGTTGGCGAGCGATTTCTTCCCGTGAGTGACCTGGGACCGGGGGATCACGTATCGCGTCGACTCTGACTCGACGACGATGGCAGCCGTGCCGTTGTGGTCGGTGATCTTGACCGTCTTGCCGGCACGATCGCCAGCCTTCGTCCCGATAAGCTGGACGTCAGCTCCGGTCAAATCCGTGATCTGACTAGGCTTGACCGGTCCGGTGAACAGGTAGGCTGCGCCCGCCTCGGTGGTCTCGCAGGCGCTCCATGGCACGCCAATCAGGATGTCACGCGTGCCGTCACCCGTGAAGTCGCCGCGTGCGACTTGCCAACCAGGACGGTCTTCGATCGGCGTCTTACAGCGATCCGGGAGTGGTTGGACAGGCTTGCAGAAGTCCTTCTGCTTATCGCCGACCCGGAAGAAGCCCCACTCGCCACCTTCAAGTTTGAACTTCTCCCGGGTCTCCTGGTAGATGAAGTCGCCGGTGCTCTCGGCCAAACCACCAGCACCGCCCTTGGGTTCTACGACATCGTTTTTAGTGACGCTAGTCCGGTCGTCAACGCCGACGTCCTTGGACGCCTCAACGTTTCTGAGACGGTTCCACTGGTGGGCCGCAAGGTGGAACACGAGCCCATCAGCCTTGTCGGCGGTCTTGTGGACATTCATCCTAATCGGATCGCCGAGCAATGCACGGGGGATCGGTGTCACGGGATCGCCGTGCTCGTCCGAGTCGTATACGTCCCATGGATCAGGATTCTCGTCGAATCGCCGGGAGAACGGCTCTGACCGATAGTTGACTGCAGGGAATCCCTGGTCCTCGGGATCGCCGAGCTGGTTGCACGGTGCGTCGGGGTCGAACTCCTCAGGGTCGTCGCCCGGCGGGACGACGCAGTCGTCTGGATCATTCTTATTGACGATGTACTGCCCGTCGGCGAATGCAAGTGCGAAGCTGCGGTAGTCGGGGCCGTCAGGAACCTTCGCTATCACCGAATCGCTACGACCCTGCGGTGCAGGCTCGCCCGTGGTCGGGTCGAGGTATTTGACGCCTTTCTCTCCGACTATAAGGCGGCCGTAGGCGCCATGGTGGCGGTTGCTCCGGATATCCGCGTGGTCATGGAAGACGCCAACCCCAGTGTCGCCGTCGGCATACCACCGGTAGGTGATGTTCTCGCCCGGTCCGATCGTCTGATCCCAGTTGAACCCAATGGTCGCCCCGTTTGATGCAAGTACATTGTACTGCACTGATTCGGCATGAAGCGAGATACGATCGGAGCGTTTCCACTCTTGATCGGGGCCCTGCATCTCGGGATGTGGATGATCCTCATCGATCGCGTCGAAGTCGATATCATGGGTTAGTGTGACCTCAATACAGTCACCATCGTTCGCGCGCAACGCGAGGGGTGTGAGCGGCAGGTCGCCGTTTCTGATAGCGTCGACGTCGTCGTCCAGTGCATACGCGATTCCATACGGGTCGTGGTCGCCGTACTCGTTGTACTTGATCTCCGTGTCGAACGCCGAGACGTCGAACTGCTTAAGTGGAGCATCGTCGGGACACGGATCGCCTGGTGTCGGCGCTTTCGGTGGCGGACTGCACTTGATGGCATCGTTCTGGCGAGCATCCTTGTCCGACGGGAACTTCCGAGAGTCATTCTTGCCGTAGAGAAGCCGGGCCAGTTGACCGCGCTTGCTCCAGTCGAAATCACTCCACGGCGCAGGATGGCCCATCTTCTTCAACTCCTTCTGGGAGATCGACCCTTTAGGCGCACCACGGTCTGGGAGCGGTTCAAGGTGGTTTACCTTCTTGCCGATTTCGCGGTACAGCCCCCACATGCCGTCCCAGAGGTCGTCGACCACCTCTGACCCGTACATGTAGTCCTTAATAGGGAGGCCAGATGGGTTCTCCTCGAGCGCCTCGAAGACATCACCATTCTCGGCGAACTCCTCCTCCGGATCAAGATCCAGCGTGTACGCTTCGGACGTGCCGATGATCTGGGTAGTGGCGTCCTGGGGGTCTACCCCAACAGTCGGGAACTGACGACCGTGGACGGCAAAGTTGTGCTGTTCCTCCCAGGCAGCCTGCCAGAGACGGAACCGAACCGGATCGCCCTCGTAGGCCTCGAACACCGGGGTCGCGGGGTCACCGTGAACATACGAGGAATGGACGTAGGCGGGGTCCGCGTCGTCACGATGATAGTACGGTTCGTTGCGGTAGTTGAGCGCCATCACCCCCGCGTTCTCGTTGTGCTCTTTCTGCGGGTTGACGAGTTCACCGTCGCGGTCGAGGAGTTGCGCGAAGTCCTGATAGGCGACGCAGAACTCCCGGTAGTCAGTCCCGTTGGGGTCCTCGATGATGGCCTGCGTCCCGCTCTGGATGGGATCGCCACTGTAGGGGTCAAGCCACTTCGAGTTCGGCGGTTCGATTACGAGGGAGGCGAACGAGCCGTGCATCACGTCGTCGATGCCGGTGATGTGGTCGTGGAAGAAGATGGTCCCCTCCTCGTCGGGGTACCAGCGGTAGTGCATCTCCTTGTCCGGCTGGCAGTCCTGTCGGTAGTTGAATCCAGTTGCGAGCGAGTCGGACCCGAGTATGTCGTAGGAGACGAAGTGGATGTGGTTGGATTTCCCGCCTGCCTGGATGGGAACATTCTCCGCACCAATATCTTTGTCCTCCGGATTTTCGGGGAATCGATCCCCAGGGATTGCGGCGATGTTCTCCTCGGTGACTTCGTTCTTGAAGGTGATTTCGACGCAATCGCCCACGTTCGCGCGGATAACCAGCGGCTCAGGGTTCATCTTCCCCTCTCGCACTAGGTCAGCGTGCTCTTCGAGCACGTAGACGAGGCCGTTGGGGTCGTGGTCCCCGGCGTCATTGTAGACGATGTCCGCCGGGAGGGCGACGATGGTGTACTCCCGTTTCTCACCCTCGAACGCCGGCTCATACTCTTCGATGTCCGGATCGCAGGGGTCCGAGTACGGCGCGCCGGGCTTGATCTCGCCTTTTCGAGTGAGCGCCGTCTCCTCGTCGGGCTCTGGGTTGCGGAAGTCGTCGAGTCCGGCGGCCCCGTACGGCGGGAACGGCGGCGCCTCGCCGAACTCGCCGGGGATGAACTCGGGATAACCGGGAATTTTGCTATCCTTGGGGAGTGGCGGGTTGTTGTTCGGGAGCTTCTTCAATCCCTTGCGCTCTTTGTCGAGGACGCGCATCATTCCCCACATCCCCTCGCCGTAGTGAGGGAAGAGGTGGCAGTGGAACAGGACATCGCCAGTGGATTCGTGTGCCCCGCCAGCGCCGACCTCGAACGCCTCTTCGAACGTCATCTCCGGGCGGATCGAGGTGAAGTCATTGATGGCTGCGTTGGGCGTTCCGAACGCGGTGGTGAGCGGGGCTTCGTACGTCGCGCCGAGGCCGATGGTCTGGGAGTCGATGGTGTCCGAGCTGTCTAAAGCGGGAACCTCCTTCCAGCGGTGACCGTGGAGGTGGTGGACGTGGTTTTCCTCGACCGAGGCTCCCACCGGGATGGCCATCACGGGGTCGCCGACGTACATTGGATAGACGTTGTCGCCGCCGCCGGGGTCGCCGTGGAGCCACGAGCTGTAGAACGCTTCTCGCAGTTCTTCGATATCGGGGTCGTCGATGTCCAGCTCAGGAATGCGATTCCCAGTCGGATCAGCCCGGTAGTTAATAGCGTGAACCGGCTGCTTTTCGTCGCTGTTCGGGTAGGTGAGTTCACCTCCGTCCGCAGTCTTAATTCCTTCTGGGGTATGGTAGTGGAGGAGGAATTGCCGGTAGCTCATGCCGGGTTCCAGGCCGGCGTCCTTCGCTTCTTGGGAGATCGTCTTGGGGTGATGGATGTCGGCCTGCACCCGGCCTTGCGTTTCTTTGCCAGTATATGGGTCAGTCCAAGTTGTCCCCTTGGGATGAACGACGACAGACCCGAACAAGCCCCGCGCGAGCAGGTTTACCTCCTGGGGATCTTCTTCACTGCTGAAGTACGACTGGTTAGCGCCATCAAGGAAGAAATGGCCGCCGAACTCGCTTGCATGCCACCGATAGGTGATGCTTTCGCCGGGCGGCACGACCGTGTCGGGGTTCTGGCCGACTTCCATCCCGTCGCTCTCTTTGACGTCGTACGGCAAGGCTGTCTGGTGCATTGAAGCACAGCGGTCGAGATCGTTGTGGAACTTGATCTCGATGATGTCACCCTTGTTCGCGCGGAGCGTCAGCGGCTGGATGAGACGAGTATCGCACTCCGTGCGCTTGTCCTTCGGAACGTCGTCGCAGAAGAACTCCTCATCAGATCTATGGCTAGTGTTCTTCTTATCCTTGTTATCTTCGAAGACAACGTTGTTCCCACAGGGAACCTTGCCTGAAACCTCTCGGATTTCGTCGAGATCTTCTTCAAGGGCGTACATAACGCCGACGGGCTGGTGGAGACCGTAGCGGTTGTAGACGATGTCAACGTCAATCGCGTGGACGTCGAAGTGTCTCACCTTACCGCCGTCATCCGGTTCGTCGGGGACCTTCCCCTGGTTTTCGGCTGGACCACCAGGGAGACTGTCACCACCAGGGAAGGATGCCCCTGCAGCGAGCGTGCCACCCGCAGCGAGGAACGACCGTCGCGACGTTGTCAGGTCATCATCAGCTTGATTCTCGGTCAATGCCTCTTGGTTCTCGGTCGGGTCATGGGTATCCATGGCCTATTCCCCCTAAGCCCGGGATATACCATTGTTATAGAGGTGCTGAATCAATAGCAAATAACCCTTCAGCATTGTAAGATTACCCTACTACTCTAATAGAAGGCTCAAAATCAAGAGTCAATACGGAAGCTTTCTCTCGAAATCACCGGCTTCAGTAGTGAATTCGACGGTGATCACCGCTTAACTTACTACCAGAATGGTCTCTATTTCGGGAAATGGACCTTAACATTTTGACATCTGAGTCTGTACTAGCGCCATGATAGCAGGAGTCGTCGACATACAGTAGTGACGATAGCAAGTATTGGGAATATATCACTAAGCAGGAGATTTAATCCTCTGCATCACTGGACATAAGCCTACCAAACTACAATACAAATATGATGGAGTTCACTACACTCGATAGGGATTCTGGTCTTATCATCTACGACCCGATCGAGAATGCTCAATTTGAACTTTCTACTCTCGATTCCATTACATTAGACTCGGCTCCAGCTGATGACTTTTATTTCCCCGTCGATACTGCTGTTTTGTTCGAGGCAACAGCAATTGAGATCCCTAAACGTGTCCCACTTTTCGTACGAACACAAGACGGCGCGATGGTCACTGACGTAGAGACGACCGATGTGTCGTCTGTGCCATCGGATGAGTACTTGCTCGAATTGATGAGTACGCCGATGAAACTCTATATCGCCGTTGAGAGCGCGCTTACGTTCAATCCAGGTGAATCGTCACTCACGGTGACATTTGAGGATTCCTGTCCTATTCGCGTCGGTGCACGGTCATTCCATGATCGCCCCGCTGGAACGATTACAGTCACTGACGATATCGATGATGCGATGGCTGCCGTCTCACTGTTTGGGTCAGCGTTGAAAACGACGTCCTGTGAGCGGTCGTTTCCCACCCTGCGTGGCCATCCACCGCTCGTCGAGCGCGGCGAAACATTCGCTGTGCCAGACGGTATTGAGACTCCTGAGACTGGTATCGACCTCGTGATTCCACCTGAATGGGAGTCGCTCATGCCAGTGGCGTCCCTGGCATATTATCTCGGTGCAAACGTGGTCGCCGGGAGTGACCCGCGACTGGTCGCAGGTGAGTTCGAACACACGCTTGACGGGCAGGATGGTTATGTTGCGACGGTCAACCGCACACTGCAACAGGTATTTTTCCTTGATTGTCTCACTCGGACTGAAGGCTACTATCCGGTTGAGCTGTACGAGCGAACGCAGGTTGAACAGTCTCTCTCCTTCGATTTTGCCGATCTGTACAATCGGCCACTCGCTGAGCAGATTCCAGCATATCTCTCAGTGCCGTTCGAGACACTGGAATCATCCATATTGGACTGGCATCTGACGACCGATGTTTTGCCGTCCGTTGAGACGCTTCCAGCGTTGCCGTATCTTGCCGACGATCTCTCGCTGTTGCGGATACCGCAGAATTTGACGACTACGTCATCCACACCGATGCCGGAGGCAATTGAGGAATTCACGCGGACACGTGCGGCTGCGATGGGGGATTTCACGCGAAGTACGACCAATTTCACGCGTGACGCAGGTGGATGGGATTGGGGTGAAGACGATGAACTGTTTCAATTGGATTCCGTTGAGACAGTCGAACATGCATGGGTCGGTAACGGCTATCCGATCGGCGCGAACAAGATTACACTTGACTCACTGCGCCGCCGTAACGACGCATCACCACCGGACGAGTCAGTGTTGACTGTCCACGTTGTCTGTAATGACCCTGAGATGGCTGAAGAGAATATCGTGAGTGAGTTCTATGGCTTGCATGATTTCGTTACGTATGACGTGTCGGTCCACGAGGAAATAACAACTGATGAACTTGCCGTGTTGTTCGAATCATCGGCTGATTTTCTCCACTATATTGGCCATGTTAATGAAGATGGGTTCCAGTGTGTCGATGGATATCTTCACGCTGAATCGCTTGATTCGGTGGATGTTGATGCGTTCGTTCTTAATGCGTGTCACTCCTATAAGCAGGGCAAACTTCTTGTTGAAAAGGGGAGCAGGGGTGGTGTTGTCACGCTTTCAGAGGTAATCAATACGTCAGCGACGAGAGTCGGTCGTGCACTTGCACGGCTCCTAAATGCAGGGTTTTCGCTTCGTTCCGCACTTGCGATCGCGAAAGACGAAGTGTTGGTCGCAATTGAATATATTACGCTTGGCGACGGTGGGCTCACGCTTTGTCAGAGTGAAAATGGCACTCCAATGTTGTATCAAGTCCGGCCTGAGAGTGACAAGTATCTTCTGGAGCCGTTTGCGTTTCCAGTGTCGAATCATGGGATTGGGACCATAATGAATCCGAAGGTGGGTTCCACCTCACTTCACTATCTTGCCTCCGGTTCACTCAATGTCTTTTCTCTTTCTGAGTCAGAACTCATGAGCATGGTGGACTCTGGATTACTGCCTCTAAAAGTAGGGACTGAATTGTACTGGGGGGATGAACCACTTACCTCTCTTTTATGATGATTATGGGCCGGGGACAGCTCCTTCTGCTGCGTATGCGCTTGCGGCCTGCGATAGAGCGAGTCCGATGGCGAACAAGATGCCGATCATTCGGGGGTTCTGTGCGAGACGTGCTTGGATTGCGTTTTCCAACATACACGACTGTATCTATTCCCTATTAATGTAAAATTTTCTTATTTATTCTAATTTGTATAATATAAAAACATCGCAATAACTAATAATAGAATTAGAAGAGCGGCTTTGAGCGGGCTTAGTAGCCCGTACTCGCCGTTTTCGTAGTCTATCATTGCCGTCCTCCCTCTTCGAGTACAACTGCGCGTTAGATAGCCACTGTTTCAGCCTGAGAGTTTCCCGCCAACAAAAGCTGTAAAGAAAGATGGTTTCACTTGCTCGTCGTTCAAGGGGAACAGAACAATGGGAACAGTGAGTGTAGTGAAGGTGCTCACCGCCGTACTGGTGAGCCACGCCATGCCCATAGTTCGAAGCGGCGAATTTACGAGAGCTCCAAGATCGGGTCGTGTCTGAGCAGTTCTGGCTTGCACGTCCACGAAAGTTCTCGTCTGATTTGCCGTTTTCACAGAAGAGAAGCGACGAAGTCTCACCCGTACTGGTTAGCTATGAATAGGCGTTAAACTCCCTTTCGCAACGAGCGACTGCAGAAAGCGAGTAGGAAGGGAAGACACGTACAGTCTGTGGTCACTTTCACTGTGCGCCATGCCCTTACTCCCGCCGCGTTCGAACGGGGTAGGAAGTCGCTCGCCACGCTTTCGACGGTGTTCAAACGCGACACAGAGCATGGATCGGCGGTGTAGCCGAGGGTCGCTCCGGTAGGAGTGGGACACTCTGACCCGCCTGTCACGGGAAATCGCCTGCGGAGCCTTGAACCGCTGTGGGACCGTTTCCTACACGTTCCGACAAAGAAACGGGAAGCTCCGCCCTCCCGTGTTCAGGCCTCCCCGGCCCTCACGTGTTGAGGGCGGAGTAGTTCACTAGGGAGTAGTTATTTTTCGGTATGTCGTAGGTTTGGCGGTGATCCCCGCGGAATACGTCGCCGGTAGCAGAGATACTGACCAATAGCCAAGAGACTGTATATTATTAGGATTGTCACATCTATGGAGTTCGAGAAGATTGTACGTGGGAAAATTCCAGCCAGCATACCTCCAAGAAGGAGGAGGCTCAGTACAGAAAACGTGAGATAGTACTGATTCCACGCGATTGTCGGGCGAGAAACATCACCGAGATACCTCTCGAGATGGCGAGCGCGATGCAAGGGATGTATCGTACCGGTCTCACGGTCGTAGTCGAGGAGTCCAACCTCTTCGAGTTTCGGAATATGCGTCTGATAGAGCGAGATATAGACCCGTTTCCGTTGCTTAGTCGTTAGCCTGTCCGGTGTAGTGTCGTGTTCCCACGCCGCTACGTGGGTAGCCAAGTCAGACAGGTCAACGGCATTTCCTTCATGGAGAAGATAATAAAGTGTATAGCGCCGCCGCGGGCTCTGTAGCAACTCAAATATCTGCTCCTGCGAGATCCCGGTGCTGGCCATTGGAGAGCGAGTTATCCGCAGAGCAGCGCTCCTCCCCGTTTCATATCCTAGTCTCCCGATAGGCAAAGTCCCACTCTTGCATAGACTAGATATCACCCATCTCTACTTTGTTCGCCCGAGACTACTACCAAGCAGCGTCACTTTACCGCCATAAACTGAGAGAATGGTTGTGGAGAGATTGTCGGCTCTTCCACTCACAACTATCCAACTCACTCGCTTATCAGGGGTATCCGCCTTGCAATGTAGGGGAACAAGGGGGAGGGACGTTGGAACAATGAACGGAGGGAGAAGTCCGTTCTGGAGCCCACACAACTACGGTAGTTTAGTGCTGCTCGCAGTCTGTCTGCGAACTGCAGTTAGTCCAAAGACCGCTTCCACTATTGTTATGTGGTGCCTGACGTCAACCGGCTCGGAGACAAGCCCCGTGGCATTCGCCTCGACCGTCGGTAAAGGAATGTATTGTGAGTGGCAATTCTGATTGATTGTTGGACTTCACCCGCGTCCGGTGGCGCGAGATCCTCGCCCTCGCTATCTAATAGAACGGCATGATGGGACTTACTCACCCCCGGTCTTGCGACCGAGGGGTTTCAGGCAGACGAGTTCGGCCTGTTCCACACCCCAAGCGTCTACGGTGGACCGCTCTCAACTCGTCCACGTCACCCCGATAATTGTATAGTGTTTCAGTCAGCACACAGTCGGCGGGCAGACGGAGGGGGACGTTTCGAGTCTCGCTGGATTGTGGTCGCCCGCAACACTGCCGCTTGTTCCGGTTATCCCGGGCATCGGCGCGGACAAGCTCGTTGGGACCGTGGTTCCCACCGCCGAAAAGCCGGTGGTCTGCCGTGGGAGGCCAGCAGTGGTCGTCCGAGCAGGCCTGTGGCCGTCTTGCTTGCCACATGTTCGCTTACCACTCGACTATTATATACTTTCTCCCTGTTCCCACATGATGAAAATCGGACGAAAGAACGCCACCACCCACGTGTCATGCTCGTGTATCCATCTACACTTTCCGATGGATCAATCTGTGCACCCCGTTTCGGGGTATCGAAGTCGGTCACATCGAAGGTCTCGACCGACTCCGACTCGATAATTTATTGATATTCTATTTCTGGTTCAGTTGGTCTTTCATCACCATCGAACGCTGGCGGCTGCGCCGTTCCCTCATCGGGATGGAGGAATACAACGCCACCACCGATATCGCCAGCCACAGTGAACCCGCGACTTCGGACAGCCGTCCAGAACGACGATCCTTCAGCGGCGTAATGGCCTAGTTCAGTTGGATTAGCAGGGTCCGTAATATCGTGGAGTGTGACGCCGCCATTGTACCATGATGCGTGCAACTGGTTGTTGGTCACGTCGAAGTTGTGTGATGTCCGGAAAACATCGATCTCGGGGGGTTCGATACGCGCCACCTGTTGGGGTGCATCGTAGTCTGAAACGTCGAACACGCTGATACCACCGTAGTCATCATTGTCTGGGTTTTCAACATAGCCGCCTGGGAATGTCTCTGCTCCGACGTACACGTACTGGCCGTCCGGTGACGGTTGGACATAATGGGCGTTTCCGGGCAGAGTGAGATACCGTTCACCTCGAGAGGAGCTTGGCAGCGGTGTGTCGGCTCCGGGTGCATCGCCGAACTGTGTTACTAGTGTTGGGTCCGTTGGGTCACTAATGTCCGCAATGACGACGCCCGCATCCCAGAACGCCTGATACAGGAAGTCGCCCTGAACATAGATGTCGTGACAGGGATTGACCCCGGCCGCTGCAAATGCGGGGAAGTGGTCCGACAGTCGGAATTCACCAACCTTCTCTGGACTCGTTGGGTCGCTAATATCAATGATATCGGTCCGGGCTTCACTAAATGGAGCCTCGTCGGATTCATTGATCGTCAAGTAGGCATACCCATCCGCCAGGAAGTTGTTGTGGACAGAGTGACCGGTGCGATAGAACGTCACCTCCTGTGGATCAGTCGGCGTGCTAATATCCACTAGCGTAACGCCTGGGCCGCCGTTGCTCGCTAAACTGGCGAGATTGCCGTCAACTTTAACGTCGAGAATGCCCCCTGCCGGGTCGTTCGCAGTGAGGGTAGCAACGAGTTCGGGTCGGCCTGGATTACGTCCGTCGACAACTGCCATCCCAGATCCAGTAGCGGCATAGACGTAGTTGTTCTGCGTAACTACTTCTGTCGTACCGTTGACGGCTTGTTCGCTAAACAGACGTATCCCTTCGGCGTGGTTTTCGCTGTCACCACCTGGAGAGGGATGTGCGCTCGCAGTGCCGACAATGCCAGATGCTATGAGGCCGCCAGTCATCTTCAGAACAGTACGCCGTGTCGACCGTGTTGTTGAGTTTCGTGTCATCGTTTGATCACAGTGGTTGTGAGTTAGTCACTTTGAGTGGGCAGGCGTCTTTCTGAACACATAGAGACCGGTCTGCATATCACTCCTAACGGCGATATTGCGCCCTACGCTGCCGGAGCAGTTTCCGTACTGTTCGTCGGTCAGTGTTCATTATTGAATTCCTCCCCAGGTTAATATCATCCTAATTCCTATTATTGTTTGTGATTTTAAACTAGACTGGTAATTCAGCAAATTTGCTTTAATTGTGCAATTAACTTATTAAACACATACTGTTAAAACTAAGATCAAAGATATTTTGTTGACGTTATTTTCGAGCGCAAGCCTCGCCCTTCAGGGCGGGGTCGAGCGGACACCCCGACCACACAGTCCACCGACGATGACAGGGCCGGGGTTCTACTGGAACACTTACCGCCCATGCTAACCATGGTATACATGCATGGTGAAGGGCACCCGTCACGCTGTCTACGAACTCTACTACCACGTAGTGTTCATCCCGAAGTACCGGGAACAGCGTCTCACGGGTGCGACCGCCGACCGACTTCAGTCCATCTTCGAGGAGATTTGCAACGACAAAGACCTCGAACTGGTCGAAGCCGAAATCATGCCCGACCACGTCCACCTCTTCATCGGCAGCCCGCCGAAGAACGCCCCGTCACTCATCGTCAACTGGGTCAAGGGCATTTCTGCCCGGTGGTATAATGAGCGATCCGACGACCGCATCAAGTGGACGCGCTCGTACTACGTCGGGACGGCCGGCAGCGTCTCGAAAGACGCCGTCGAGCAGTACATCCGCGAGCAGAAGGACAAGCAAGACGGGGAGTGGACCACATGAGACGCGTCAACTCCTTCACCGTTGTCCCGCGCTCCGACGCCGACGGCGAACTGCTTCGCCGGCTGTTGGACGCCTCTGCCTCGCTGTGAAACCAACTCACCTACGAGCGTCGGCAGAACTTCACCGACCCCGACATCGACAAGTCGGTGTGGGACACCGAGGACTACCGCAAGCAGTACGTCGGTGTCCTCGGAAGTGCCACCGCCCAACAGGTGATTCGCAAGAACACCGAAGCGTGGCGGTCGTTCTTCGCTCTGAAAGAGAAGGGGGAAACCAACGGTCTGCCGGGGTACTGGGGCAACGAGGAAGAAGGACGGGAGTTGCGGACGTACATTCGCAACGACCAGTACACGCTCCGCTGGGGCAACCGTTCAACTATCGAAATCACGGTCGGCAGCGACCTCAAGGACGAGTACGACATGGGCTACCGCGAACGCCTCACACTCGACGTTCGTGGGAAGCCGAAGTGGTCGGGCGACCAAGGCCGGCTGGAACTGTGCTACGACGAGTTGAGCGACCAATTCAGGGCCATTCAACCTGTCACCACGGACGATTCTCGACAGGACTCACCATTAGCCGACGAAACGGCTGCTCTGGATATTGGCGCAAACAACATCGTCGCCTGTACAACCACGACCGGCCAGCAGTATCTCTACGAGGGGCGCGACCTCTTCGAACGGTTCCGCGAGACAACGCGCCGAATCGCGGACCACCAATCGAAGGTGAAGCGCGAAGAGGGCCGGTACACGTCGAAGCGGATTCGACGGCTGTACTGCCGACGGACGCGACGACGCGACCACGCCATGGACGCACTTGCCCGCGACCTCTTCGAGCGATTGTACGAGGAAGGTGTTTCCACCGTGTACGTCGGCGACCTCACCGACGTACTGGAAACGCACTGGTCGGTGCGGGCGAACCAGAAGACGCACAACTTCTGGGCGTTCCACGCGTTCATCGACCGGCTGGCGTGTACCGCCGAGGAGTACGGCATCGCCGTCGAAGTCCGCCCCGAAGCGTGGACGAGTCAGACGTGTCCGAACTGCGGTTCAACGGAGGACACGACTCGACACAAAGACACGCTCACCTGTCCGTGTGGCTTCGAGGGCCACGCGGACCTCACGGCGTCGGAGACGTTCCACCGACGGCATGAAGCAAACGTACCACGGCCGATGGCACGGCCCGTATGCCTCAAGTGGGACGACCACCGATGGTCGGCGTCACCACGCGCTCACCGTCCCAACGAGGAGCATACACACCCGCAAGTTACCGCCGGGGAATCGGAGTAGCCGAACCCCCACGGTGGAATCCTCGCGCTTTAGCGCGAGGAGGATGTCACTCTTAACTGGGTGGCACTCGTAGAATTACAGGTGACCGATGATGCGATTGATCCACAGCATCTCGACAAAGCTACTTTAGAAGTAGTGAAGTATGCTGTACAGGATTTTGCCTTTGCTGAACCCGACAAGCCCTACATGGAACTAAATGTGTATCAGCAGGGGCGTTACGATGCATATACATCTGTACTGGAGATGCTCACACAATGGACAGAAGAGATGGATACTCAAAACAAAGGATAGCAACAATTCTGAAAAGCTTGACCAGCTCTCACGTCTGAAAATCAGGATGCAATCGTAGTCTAGGTGGAGATAGAGCCAAGACTGGGAGTATTTTTAGTCCATAATACTCCAATTACTTTTCGTAGATACTCGTGAATCACCCTGCCGTAAGGAAGGTGAACTACCCCACCCTACTCGCTCACGGCTGACGCCGTTCGCTCCGTGAGGGTGGGGCTTCCTGTTTCAACGACGCGCTTTGCAGATACAGGCGTATCCACAGGGAGCGCAGTCTCCACAGGCGGTGATTCGGAGTGACCCACTCCTACTTCTTCAAGACCACGATGAAGAATATTCCACGCCGCATTCGCGTCTCTGTCCGCCTCAAACCCGCAGGCAGGACAGGAATGTTCCCGAACCCACAACGGCTTGTCCGTCTTGACACCACAGGACGCACACTCCTTCGTCGTGTCTTTTGGGTCAACCGCGACGAAGTGCGTTCCTTCCCGTTTGCACTTGTATTCGAGCATTCGGAGGAACGTCCCCCACGAGGCCCCGGCACGGTTCCGAGAGTTGCCGGGAAGTTCAACCAGCCCCTTCGCATCCAAGTCCTCGACCGCTACAAGGTCGTACTCGCGGGCGTAGTATGCCGAGAGTTTATGCAAGAAGTCTCGCCGCTTGCGCTTCAGGTCGGCGTGGCGTTGGGCGACCGTCTTGCGTTGTTTCTCCCAATTCGTAGAGCCGTGTTCCTTCCGAGAGAGATCGCGTTGGGCACGTTCTAACCGCTCGCGCTCGTCGGAGAAGTCTGGTGACTCGATAGCGGTTCCATCGGTGTCGTGTGCGTACTTCAGGATTCCTACGTCAACCCCGACGACTCGCTCTGGATTCTCTGGTTTATCGGGCGTGGCTTCGTCCACATTGATACCGAACGTGGAGAACCATTCGCCCGTGGGTTCCCGTTTGACCGTGACCTGTTTGATGGTTGCGTCCTCAAGGATGTCTCGGTGAAGGTGAATCGGAATCTCACCGATTTTGCTCAACCATAAGACAGGCCGACCACTCGTATTCTTGAGTTTGAAGCCGGACTGGTTGTAGGTGAGCGACCGATACTCCCGAAGAGGCTTCCACTTGAGCATCCCAACAGCACGTCCGTTCTCCTTCTGCGCTTTGAGCGTAGAAAGGTTGTCGTAGACGCGCTTGACGACCATCTGGAGAACTTTCGAGTGAACATCGTTCAGGTCGTCCCACCACGATTTAAGGTCGGGAAGCGTCCCCTGTACCTTGTAGCGTGCTGGAATCTCGTCGGTCTCGTTGAGTTTGTAGAGTTGTCTACAAGTATCGACGTGATACAGAAGCGTCTCAGTGAGGGCTTCTGGTGGGTCGAGTCGATATTTGTAGTTGTAGCGCATCTATGACTCTCGTTCCTCGATGAGTTCGTCCAGTTTCTCTTGGACGAACGAGGAGAGATTCAGGTGATTGTCCTGAATCCACTCCTCTTGGTCGTCCCGGATGGAGATGTTTTTGCGAGTCGTCACAGCAAACTACACAAATAAGAGTTGCGATTGCGTGGGCCTGTGGGTCTGTCGTTGCGGAGTGCTTGGGAGGCGATGACGGCGCTGTATCCCCTCCTACTGCGCTACTCGGTCGCTTCGCTCCCTGCGTTGCTCCTTGAGGAAGGGGACTTAGCGCCTGAAAACAGTTAAAGTAAGACATTCGTCATTTACTGAATAGACTCACAAAATCCCTTTTACGGTAGGAAAATTCCCACCACTACTTGGACTATATTAGCATCTCAGTCCGAATTAATGTCATCTTAGTATAGAGGGGGGCAGGGTCAGAAATTCGGCGCTTTTATACCAAATGTAATACGGTTGAATTTTCGCAAATGTATGAGGTTTTTGCCTGCCACAAGGAAGTTAATAGAGCACGCGGTAATCTCGGATTGGATAACAATGCATGATCTGACCGGTTTTCAGCGTGACCTGCTGTACGTCGTCAACGGGTTAGACGACCCACACGGACTCGCGATCAAAGACGACCTTGAAGACTACTACGAGACGGAAATCCACCACGGGCGACTGTATCCAAACCTGGATGCACTTGTCGACAAGGGTCTTATTGAGAAAGGCCAGGTGGACCGCCGGACAAACTGCTACAACCTTACCCAGCGTGGCCGGCAAGAAGTCGAAGTGCGAAAAGACTGGGAACAGCAGTACCTCGAACAGGAAGCCACCTCGGACTGATACGTAGCGAGCGGAAGTCCGCCCCTGACGGGGCGGAGGATGCCAAACCTACGCTAGTCACCCTTCTTTCACTCGCTTGTATTGTCCCCTCGTAGGGAAGACAGCAACAAGTGTTAGGGAACCTCGTCTCATGGCTTAGAAACATGGGGGAGAAGACCGGCAGACGACAGTTTCTTCGGGGGATGGCAGGCGTGCTAACGGTCGGTGGGTTCGCAGATTCTGCGGCCGGACAAGCACGAGCGACGCGTCGAATGGTGTATCGGCATCCGCCATCGCTATCTGACGACCATGTTGGTCGCGTTATCATCATTACAAATCGACGTGAGCAAGGTCCAGGCCAGCTACCAGCGTCGATCCCGCCGGGCACAAGCGAGTGTGCATTCGGCAATGAGTGGCCACCCGAGGATCTCAATGCGTATAGAGGTATGCTTGTGGAGTGGCGCGGTGGAACGATCGGGAGGGTGTTTGACGGTCGAGAAGTGCAGGCGGAGAAAATAGTTCAGCGGGAGTTAGTTGTTGAGCGCCATGAGCCGCCCATTGAGCTCGGAATGACGTTCATCATCACGGAGGCCGTCAGCTGTCCAAACGGTCTTGTCGGCGTCAAAGTAAACGAAGTACCAGGACTTCGCATTCGAACGGGATCTGATTGTGAAAAAACCGCTAGGCGGACATAGAGCGGTTGAACGTAGCTAAATTGACATACACGAGTAACGGCCATGCCTCTTCGAGAAATTCATTCAAGTTGGCAGTCACACGTCTGACATACATATTTCCGTCTGGTTGATTGACGATATTCCTATGGACTATGCGGATATTGAGATGGAGGCGGTCACAATCGAACTCACGGATGAGGAACTCGAGCAGATTAACGATCTTGCTTTTACACAGCACCGAGATAACCGCGATGCAGCGATACGCGACCTTCTCGATGAGTGGCTGAAAAACCAGAAGTGAACTCGCTGACTCTGCTACTTGGTGAGAGTTTTTGGTGCCTCGAATTGTCCAGCTTTGAGCGCCCAACGAGATTGTCCGTCTTTTCGAGTTTGGAGAGATAAACTATACAAACCGGTTGTGAAGATACTCACTCCAGACGGAATGTTTCGACGGTAGGTGTTAATCCTATCTCGCCACAGCGAATGTGAAAACGTTCGTTAAGGACAGATATCGGAAGAAACGACCGTTCCCAGCCGTTTACGTTCTGAACGTGAACGTGAGGTCAATTCCGCAGCTAGCGCTACATTATTATGTAGACAATTCTTAAACAGATCCAAAATATGGATCGTCGCCGCTTGCCAACCTACGCTCGATCTGCGCTCAACACGCTTCGACGGACGGTAGCTGCGAGCAACAACGACCATAACGGATTAACAACTCAGCAAGCACGGACAGTGCTAGCCGATGAAGAAGAACTCTCTAAGGCAGGGGTTGAGAACGTACTTGAGATACTCCACAATCACGGCGAGATCTACTACGTGGGTGAAGAAGTCCGCGTTACCGAAATGGAACTATCCAACGCCGACGTGCGAAGCAATTCTGAATAAATCGCCTCGGGGTCATGCCCCGAGGCTTTTGCGTGGACTCCTGTTCTATGTCTCACCCGAGGCAGGGGGTGCGTACTCCCCGCTCACGTTCAGCGTCCCGCAATTCAAGCGCACATCTACGGGTGCGCCTCCGTCGCCTGCGTTTTGCCGACGACGGAGATACTACAAACCGATATTCTTCGAGGCGTTGTAGTCGGCATGATTCTCATACCCGTACTGCTGACACTCGAACGACGCTCCCGACCGATTGTCGTCGTGGGTAAACCCACACGTCGAACAACGCTTCGACGTATTTCGGGGGTCTACCTGCATGGCTTCGACGCCGTGTTCTTTGGCTTTGTATTCGACGTCCTCGTAGAGGCGTCGGAACCCCCAGACGTGTTGCCACGTTGCCTCGGGAATATTCTCCCGAATGTGGGTCAAATCCTCGAACACGATGTGCGAACAATTGTGTTCGAGGGCTTCCTCGATAAGTTCGTTCGCCACCGTGTGTAGGTGTATCTTGAAGCGTCCGTACTCTTTCTGCCCAACGCTCTCGATGTTCTCGTGGGCGTGGCGAGAGCCACACTGCTGGAGTGCGCCACGACGCTTCTCGTACTCTCGACGCCAATGGTTGAACTCGTCTGCTGACCAGAATCGCCCTGTCGAAGCGACTGCGAGAGTGTTCACGCCTAAATCCACACCAAGGACTGTTCTGTACTTGGACTCGGAGTCGGACGTCTGCTCGTCTGCTTCGACGTTCCGCATTGAGGCGTGGAGATACCAGTCACCGTCATGGTACTGGAGGTAGGCCATCCGAAACCCGAAATCCTCGTCGGAGACGTACTTCGTCGGCGGTGTTTCTGAGCCATCGGGAAGGATGTAGTCGCACTCGATGCACCCGTCTACGGTGGATAGCGATACGTGGTCGCGGTGGAATGTTGCGCTCCGCTTGTCGTAGACCACACTGTCTGCCGCGAAATGTGGTTGCGACGTATTCTCGCCACGTTTGAGGCGTTAGACTCCGCTTTTGACGGCTTCGACTGCCCGTCGAATCCCTTTCTGGATGAGATTCGCGGTGAGGACGGTTTCGTCGCGGAGTCGGTCGTAGAGGGCGCGTTCGGCATTGGCTTTCAAGGTGACGTGGTATTCGTCGTCGCCGTGCCAGCACCACTCGCTCGCGGTATTGGAGCAGTGTTTTGAACTGCTGGACAGTCTCCTGAAGGAAATCGTCGGCTTCGTCGGGAGTGTCGAGTTTGATGACGGTGGTACGACGGTATTCCGATATTATTCACATACACATAGATGGTGTTATTTATACGTTGGAGGAGTCAGCCTGCCATCGTGACGTGGTTTGTGTCATTGAGTGTCGACTTCCTTCCCGACCTCAAGGGCCGGGGCGTCCGCCTCGTACTGCCTGTAAATTCACTGGCTGGATTCACGATATTGGGCTTCTGGTTCTCTGAGGCTGTATGTCCTGCTTGGTCACGTAGTTTACTGCGACGGAAATATTTTTAATTACTAGTCCCATGGTTGTGATTGTCGGGTATTGCCTTTGACTATGGGGCTTACGCCCGACCGACTGAGAGCCTTGGAGGGCTCGCACGGAGTAGAGAGATTACTTCGGGTAGTCTCTCTACTCCCTGCCTCGACAACCATCGTGAGCTCGACAGACGAGAGCCAGAACGGAGCGTGGATCCACTCACCACGTTCCTTAGAGTGATGCTCACAGACTCTCAACAACCAGTTTGAGCTACGCACCCCAAAAGGAGTAGGAGTCAGCATAGACTTCCGTTATAGCCTCTGACGAGGCAGGAATAGCCTTCATTCACGGTCACCATCCCGCTGTTCAGGCGCACACCCAAGGGTGCACCTCTATATCTTATGTGTTTAGACAGGGAGACTTAGTGATCGGGAGTCGGCCTGCCATCGTCGGTGGATTATTACCCTGTTGTCGGCTTTATCCAACGGCTATAGCCGTGGATTTTCGCCTCGTACCTGCTATAAGTCCTGGTGAGCCGGGGTTTCCTGGATCAACGTTCCACCAGGAAGAAAGAACAGTACGGTGACGGTTTTCAATACCAGTATCATATCCGCTAGGATACAAAAGACATAGGTCGAGAGTTGGGTGAAGATTGTGTTAGACCCCGTCGGTGCCATCGACGGCGGTTGAACGCTATCAGGTCAGCTTCATCGACGCTCTGAAGGACGAGACTTTCACCTCGAACTTCTCGCCATTTGTTCCACCGTTATCTATAATATTTACATTCTCATTGTGCGCATAATCTAAACTATAGATGTCTGCCGGCGGAGCAGGCCGAGTGCCTTGGGACGTGCCCCCGAGGCGGTTCACTCTGGTCGTGTGAAGGCGGAAACAGATAGAGTACTATTATAAAGAGGAGTCATTCTATTACTAAATTAATTGCATTAACGTGCGCACGATGAAACAGCTAAGGCAGAGCAAATTGTTATCAAAATATCTCTAGAAAATATTAATAGGCTATAGGGAGTATATAGATTTGAAGTGGCATCGGCATACAGAGAATCACTCGACATGAAAGCGATGCAGGAAGGTGATCTCTAGTATCACCACCCCACGAGGATCCATCAACCAATGACTGCACCATCCAACAACGACTACGCATCGACCTCACGCCACTCTCTCGATACCTCGTTCAAATTACTCGCTGATGCCCAGCGACGCGCTGTCTTACAATATTTCACTGTCCAAGACACAGACGTTGCCGAGCTTACTGAACTTGTAACTCACGTTCATAGGGGGATCACTGAAGATTCCTCGCCACAGCGTGTACAACTTTCACTCAGCCAGATTCATCTGCCAAAACTAGCCGAACACGGTGTCATCGAGTATGACCAACGGAGTCAAACAGTCCGCTATCGGGGTAGGGCTACTGTTGAAGCATTGCTCACGATCGCTATGCGTCTTAATTGACCTCCTCCACGCCGTGACCGACGTGGCATCCGGCCACCGGATTTCGGCGGTCAAAGCCTTCACGATTCCACCTCGCACTCAGAGGGAACCAGCACCATACCGGGGGAACTCTCGTTTCCTCCCTCATAGAGGGCTGTGGCCCGGCCACTGAGGTCGGTCGAAAATCGCAGATTTCGTGATGACGAAGGAGCTAGGCTCCCTCAAACCCTCCGTCGGAATCCATATCATCGCCGTGCGACCCAGCGGTGGGTCGCCACCCCTGTGGTTCGGGGATGGCCTCTCGCCGATTCCGTCACACACCATGCTACAGAAGGCCACACCGTACCGGTACGAGTTGAACCGACACCAGGTGTCCGCTTACCCTCCGCCTGAAGACGGAGGTATGCGCTCGCAACTGTGAACTACTCCGCCTGACCGCGTTCGGGCCTCCCCGGCCCTCGCTTGGTGAGGACGGAGCTTCCTGTTTCTGTGTCAGAACGTGCAGGAAACGGTCCCACAGCGGTTCCAGACTCCACAGGTGATTCCACTTTACAGGCGGTTCGGAGTGTCCCACTCCTCCCGGATGGACACTCGATTGCCGCGACCGATGCACGCTTTGTGTCACGTTTGAACACCGGACGCACTGTAGTGAGTGTCTTACTACATCGTTCGAACACGGGGGTAGTACGGCTATGGCGTCCAGTGAACGTGACGAAAGACGGCGGATGTCTCCTCTCCCTACTCACTCCCGTCGGTCGTTCGTTGAGGAAGGGGGCTTACCCGCCTGCAATTCAGCTAAAAAGCCCGAAAGTGGATGTACAGAAGTCTTCTTCACAGAGATCTACCTTTTACATTATACTGTTACAGGTTTTCTTTTTTGCGTTATGCTCCTCTTTCCTCTAGTGTAGCCCTCTATTTCGATTTATAGGACGAGCAGAACAAAGGCCTTCCTACTGGTAATGGTGGGTATGTCGTCAGAAACTGCTGTACTCGATCAGGAGTTCGATGAAATGCTCCACTCATTGTTTGAGGATGCCGAAACAATCCTCATAGTGAACCCTGCCCCGGCGGTTTTTCGAACAACTGTGTTGACAGCCTCTACGTTTGAAGGTGAACTTCCTGACCTCCAGGTGCTTGCAGATCCAGACGTATTGAAATCGGCAGTCGACGATTTCATTCTTGCTAGCCAGATTGCGGATTTAGTTGAGCAAGACACACTGTCACTTCGAACGACTACGGACATCGCACGGAATTCGTTATTCGTCAGTGATAACCAAATCATTACAGTACTAACCCTTAATGGAGAGCTGACGGGGCTCACATCAACCGATTCTGATTTTGTTGACACCGTACGGACGACATTCCTGGATGAGTGGGAAGCCGGTGATACGTTTAGCCTGCGAACGCCGCCGCTTTCACGCGTAACAGAAACACTCAACGAAGAATTCGGAGAAGATGTCCAAGATGACTTTATGATGCTGCTAGAGTCAGTTGATACTGTTCCTGGTGAGGATGATGAGCTAGATGAGGTAACAATCGCATTGTTGGTTGGCGCAAACAATAACGAGTTACTCTATGACATCAGTAAATGGGGTGAGGACATTGGACTTGCGAGCAAAGCAACGTTTTCTCGTACAAAAACAAAGCTTGAAGATAAGGATATAATTGACACAGAGAAGGTGCCGATTGAGGTCGGTCGTCCGCGCCTCCGATTACTTTTATTGACGGACGGACTCCAAGATGTCGAGAGCCTCGCTGAGCAGGTTACTACAAAGTGACATCCTCGCCTGCCGTATTGACTATTCCGACGAAGGAATGAGAGGGCTAGTCTCACACCCTGTGAACAGCTAAGTGGTCTCCTGTCTGTCGCGTCGCGGTTAGCCCATGCCAGGATAGTACCCGGCAATAAATTGTATAATGCCCTCTTTCTAAAATCTTTGCATAGGGGAGAGATAAAAATAACCTTAGTTTCTTTCTTCTTGTCCCGATATTAGTACACAATACTCGCGAAATGTGACTAATTGGTGAACACTATCGGACAGAATTATTGCATGCGGAAGTCTGACAGTTGACCACAAAAGAGCGCCTTAAAGCATAGACTCTGCTGTCGATGGCAGTATTAAGTACAATGTATTTGTTAATTATTTCTGTCCAGTTGTGCCTTGTTAGAAAGCGTGGAATAATCCACGCTCTAAGGTGGGAACCTTCCTGACTGATATGCCGAGTGCGCCACTTTCCCTAGTCGCCTGCACCCGGCAATCAATTCTAGATTATTTAGACTAAAAAATCTTTCGTGGCACATGAAAGCAGGAGAAGGACGATCGTAAAGTTATCCATGGGATAATTTCAAAATTTCGAGATACAAAGGAACATGGGTGAGCTGCGTTCCTCATCACGTCCACGCCCTCGGTTATAATGTCGGGTGGAAGCCAATGTCACGCCAGCACCCGACATGTGACTCCAAAACATTCAATTTTAAAAATTTTAGTGTAGCGGCAGGGGAATATACAGAGGGCGAGCAATCACATCCGGTCTGAGTCGCTCGGCGATACAGCTATACAAACCGTCCAATACGATTTGGAGATAAAAATATCTTATTTGTACTTATATATCATGACGATCAAGAGTGTGTGGTTTTAGGTACCAACTTGTGAGTAGCTTATTTTATTATTATACGCTCAATATATAATGGTATGGTGAATCTTCTAGCTAGTATTGCTTCGTAGAGTAAATCAGTATTTTACTATACACATCTACAGTATTTCGAGCTTACATTAATGAACTGGCTTCTCGTTAAATTTACAATGAGGAATTGCGTTGGTGGTTATGATGACATATGAAAATATAGACGTAGAACTTGTGAATAGTCTGTTAGGCAATGGACGAGCTAGTCTTCGAAGTCTAGCCGATGAGCTTGACGTATCAGTGACGACAGTCTCAAACCACCTGACGGAATTAGAAGAGGCTGGCGTTGTTCAAGGGTTTACTCCGCGAGTGGATTACGATGCGTTGGGCTATGATGTGACTGCTGTTATCCAGCTAAAAGTAGAAGGGAATGCACTCCCAGATATTACTGACCGGCTTCAAGGACAAACTCAGATGATTAGCGTCTATGAGGTGACTGGTGACTATGATATCATTGCGATTGGGAGATTTACCGATACTGACGGCATGAATCAACAGATCAAGACGCTTCTCACCGATGAAGATATTAATGAAAGTAATACAAGCGTCGTTCTCAACACTGCAAGCGAACACGAACAATTCACGGTCGAAGACGGTAGCTAAATTACTATATTAGTGATTTAGAAGCCTATTTTTCGGTTCTTCTACTCGCGTAATAACTTCTAAAGGGAGAACGGCAATTTGCCCCCGCCAGCGGCCCCACACTGATATGGCATGGGCCTCTCCATCCTATCGAAGTGTGGTAGTCCGCCGATTAAACTGCGAACGTAAACTACCCCACCCTACTCGCTCACGGCGTCGCCGTTCGCTTCGTGGGGAGGACATACTCGGCGGTGATGTGTCCTTCAACGGTTGAGAGTGTCGCGTGGTCGTCATTGAATGTCGCACACCGCTTGTCGTAGACGAGCGTCGGGGCTGTGAAATGCGGTTTCCCCGCGTAGTCACCTTGCTTCCAGCGAGCGACGGCACTCTGTACGGCGTCGGCGGCCTTATTGCGAGCGTTCTGGACGAGATTCGCTTGCAGCCGCGTCTCTGCCCGCACATCGCCGTAGGTTGCGCGTTGGAGTTCAGCTTTACTCGTAGTCTTGTACTCGCCTTGCCACGCGTGGTCTACGACGTAGTTAGCGGCCCACAGAAACTCGGAAATGGTTTCGTGGAGGAAGTCAGCGTCGCTGTCGGCCACGTCGAGTTTGACGCGGACGGTCCGACGTACCTCCATCCGTGTTTCAGATGGATGCTCTTGTCTTTATATCAGTAACGGTTCGGTGGGGGAATCGGCCAGCCATCGAGCGTGGCTGGTGTAGTACCGTGTCGGTTTCCCCTCCGGCCTACTCGTTCGCTTCGTCCGTTCCTTGAGGCCGGAGGCTCCACCTTGCATTACGCCTGAAACTCCTACTGCTTGAGCTTCTACGACGCTCACGGCGTAGAGGAGGTCAATCGTCGCTATCGTGCATCTTCGTAGCGAGATAGGATCCGACGCCAGCAAGTCCGCCGAGCGCTGCAAGGAATTCAAACCCTGGCTGCCCTGATGTTGAGGTTGTAGTGGTCTGTGTTGGCCTAGTTGTTGAGTGAGCACTTGTTGTCTGTGGTGTTGTAGTAGGCTGGGTGTTGTTTGTTGCTGTCGTCGAACGGGGTTGGTTTGTCGTTGTTGTCGATGTCGTCGACGGTTGATTGGTAGTGGCCGTGGCTGTTGTGGACTGGTGGCTGGTACTTGTTGTCTTGGTTTGTTCTCCACCATCAGTTGGGTTGTCTCCGTTTGTTGTGGTAGTGGTGGTCCCTGACCCGTCTCCGTTCGATCCTTTCTGATCACCGATCACATGGAAATTGCCATGATCTGTATAATAGTTATCAATAGTCGAACCCATTGGGTACGTTGCAGCGAAGATCTTGTTGTTCGCAATGACGGGTGTAAAGACGGCGGGACCGTACTCCTTAAACTCCCAGCTGCCTAATGTGTGCTGCCATTTGCGCTCGCCTGACGAAGCATCGAGTGCGACAATAATTGCTTCTCCCGCCCCACGTCCGGGTTTTGTTCGACCGCCAGCGTAAAGCACACCGTCGGCGACAGTCACGTCACTCCCGAAGTCCGCGTCCGACGATTCGTATGTCCACGCTACGTCACCTGTCGCCGCATCGAGTGCCATTATTTTCGAACTGCGATATGTGCCAGTCCGGAAGAACACTCGTCCATTAGCAACTGTGAGGTGGCTCGTGTACTGCACGTCCGCGATGTCCGACGTCCATTGCACCGCTCCCTTATTCGCTGATCGCGCCTGGATGTTCAACCCCTGGTCGGTCTTTCCAACACCATAGACCTGCCCATCGCTAACTGCATGGAGGCGAACGGTATCAGTATCGGCGCTCCACTGCTTGGATCCATCAGCGGCATTTAACGCTACCCCGCTACTGTAGAAGAGAGTGCCATTAGCAAACGATGCGATACCAGTGACGTTGTCTTGTTTCCAGACGGTTTTACCGCTTGCAGCGTCAAGCGCGGATGCTCCGGGACCATCTGTGTAAACACGTCCAGCTGCGACGACCGGTGGGCTTCCAGAATGGTATTCCTCACGGCTCCATTTTGTCTCGCCAGTCGCTGGATCAAGTGCATGGAAGCTTCCCGTGTTGTCATCATCAGACGACGTGCTCGTCGCGACGTAGAGACCCTCCCCGTCTAGCGCGGGTGTACTCGGTCGAGCAAATCCTGACTGTTGCCACTTCTTGTTGCCTGATGCTGGATCGTAGGCAGCGATGTATCCTTTATTATTACTTGGCGAGTTCGCCGTTGTTACTGCAAGATAGAGCGTGCCATCGGCGATAATCGGCTCTGTTGCATACATTCCTCCATTGAGATCCATCGACCATTCAGTTGTTGCCTGCGAACTAGGACCGCTCTGCGCGGAGGCTCCCGTTCGGCCAACCCCGCCACGGTACATGGCCCAGTCTGTCGGGGTTGCGATTTCTCGGTCTGCATTGTGATACTGCTGTGCAATGGCGATACCACCATTGGCACTTGCTGCGCCGACTGTAAGCCCAATCGACTTGAGAAACGTCCGCCGACTATTAGTAGTCATTACTGTTACTAAGGGGTATTCTCGTGATAAATCTTTTCACACTACTATAGGTTATATTACTGTTCCTGCTAGAACGACACAAGAACAGAGAGCGCCAATTCTCGCTTCTATTTCCCAGAATTTCGATGATGCAATCATTGTTGTATGAGTAGTCTTATATCATCGGATAGAACAACAAATTCGTAGCAGTTAATCGCAATTAGGATAACCTACCTAGCCAGAATCACTTAGTCTCAAAAACAGCATATCCAACCGCTTCGGAGGCCCAGTAGGTCGTTTCGCTGTCAGCGCTTTGCTCTTCTTCGATCTTCACCTCAACGCCAGTACTCGAAAGGTTCCGATAGCGAAGAGCTGCCGTATCGGCACCATTGAACGTTTGCATGCCAGCGATGAACCGTGGGGAGTCGTATTGCTGTTGGAAGGAGATCTGCGTCCATTGATCATCGAATACCTCCTCCGTTCGCTGAACTTCAAACGGTTTGTTGTTGTGCTGTCCCACTGCCTGCTGGAGCGCAATGTAGCCGATTGTCTCTGTCCGATGGGCACCGTTAGCTTCTTCTTCTTGCACACGCGCATTGAACGAACTCCTCGAGACATCCGAGACTCGAGTGACGATCGGTTGATGGCCGTTGTATGTCTGGGCTTGTGCGAGGACAACCGGTTGGTCTGTAAAGGATTCCCCGAATGAATGTGTACTAGGGTTATCAGATGCAGGGACGGTTCCTGCTTGCACCCAATAGGATGCCCCATTATTTAGCAGCAGCTCATGTTCCGTCGGTTCCACGGCCAAGGTGTGGAATGTTTCAGTGGTATGCCATCCGTCGAGGTACTCCCACTCTTCCAACTGATATTCGAATCCGCTTCCCGTAGCGTCTTGGAGGCGAACATGCGCCGGTTGGGGACCGTTGTGTGAGAGTGGTTTTCCGATGACAACTCCATCTGATTGGCTGCTTGGATCAACCTGATGCCATGTATCAGTGCCGGATTGATCGCTAGAGAGAGTATCTGTTGAGAGTGTAGCACCTTCGAAGACTGCGTACCCGATCGCTTCGGAGGCCCAGTACGTCGTTTCACTGTCAGCGCTTTGCTCTTCTTCGATCTTCACCTCAACGCCGGTGCTCGAAAGATTCCGGTAGCGAAGAGCTGCCGTATCGGCACCATTGAACGTTTGCATACCGGCGATGAATCGAGGGGATTCGTATTGCTGTTGGAAGGAGATTTGCGTCCATTGATCAGCAGACATCTCCTCTGTTCGCTGAACTTCAAACGGTTTGCCATCGAGATATCCCGTTCCCTGTTGGAGTGCAATGTAGCCAATTTCCTCTGTCCGATGAGCATTGTTAGCTTCTTCTTCTTGTACACGCACGTCGAACGAATCGCTTGAGACGTCCGAGACTCGAGTGACAATTGGATCAGAGCCGTTATATGTTTGGGTCTGTGCGAGGACAACCGGTTGGTCTATGTCGAAGGGCTCTCCGAACGAATGTGTACTAGGGTTATCAGATGCAGGGACAGTTCCTGCTTTCATTGAATAGGACGTCCCATCACGTAGTTGTATCTTGTGCTCAGCTGGTTCCACGGCCAGGGTGTGGAATGTTTCAGTAGTATGCGATCCGTCGAGATACTCCCACTCTTCTAACTGATACTCAAATCCGCTCTCCATGGTATTCTGGAGGCGAACGTGCGCCGGTTGGGGCCCGTTGTGTGAGAGTGGTTTTCCGATGACAACTCCGTTTGACTGGCTGCTTGGATCAACTTGGTGCCATGTATCAGTGTCGAGTTGGTTGTTAGAGAGCGTGCCTGTTGCAAGTGGATCGCCCGGTTGGAATAGGTTTCCATCGACACTCCATGTTGCAGGACCGTCTGCTGTCGTCGAGACGATACCACCGGAGACGTAGTAGGCATGGATCTCGCCTGGTGGAACTGTTCCTGTGGCTTCTTCTGTATTGGGTTGGCGGACTGGCGAGTCGTCTGGCCCCCAGTCCATTGCGACGGTAGCACCACCGTCTCCGGCTGGGAGAACGGATGTACCAGCAGTAATCTGGTAGGTTGTCGCTGACTCGTTGCCAGTGTTATCGATGCGGACGAGTTGGGCCGACTGCATCGGGACCTCGCCGAGTGGTGGCGGACTGGGGAGTGGTGGTGTTGTGTTCGGTGGGGTTGGGTTACCGTTGGTGGTCACACGGTTTCGGACATAATCCGAGTCCGTCTGTGAACTGTCTCCGCCGAGAACACCTGAGACAGTCCCCCATTCATCAGGTACTTGTCCTATTGAGACGGCATAGATGTACTCCGATGGATGGTCGTTTTCTATCTGGATGTTCTTCAGCTGAAGATATTTGAGGTTTAATGGCTCACCGGCGTTGTTCTCTCCGTTCGACGTGTATAGGGCGTCATGCCATTTTTCGGATCTAAAGCTTGCCCGAACATTTCGGACATCGATACGTTCGCAGGGTGTCGGTGCGGTAATCGTCCCACCACAGCTCCCGGACATATACCGGTGATAGAAATCGCTATCTGCGATCGTGAGTGTACCCGCATAGCTGTTGATACCGTCGTCTGAGTCCGTTGGAGCAACGGCTTCCGCGTTCACGCCGCGCTGAAGTCGACCTCCCGACCATGCTTGGATCGGATGCTTGTCGTCTTTGATTGAGACACAGTTCCGGACCTCGGAGTTGCCACCGAGTCGTAAGCCAACTTGTGTATTGCGGAGAAAACAATTGTAGAGCTTGATTGGCCCTTCGGGTTTTTTGGCGTATACTGTGTTCTCGGCCCAGAGCTCGAACCAACAGCGATTGAACACGAGTTCACCTTTGCCTGATTCGACCAAGATGGCTCGACGATTACTCGCTTCATCTGGTTCGCATGCGCCTTCATGGAAGTAACAGTCCTGCAAAAGGCCACGCGTACCCTCAGCCGCCGATAACCGGAAGTATGTTCGAGCCTCGCTTGAATCCAGGGATCCAACATTTGAGTCCGTGGCCGCCCGGACTTTCCCACGCGTTATGAGGCGTTTGAGTTCCCAATCGCCTGCCTCGTAATTCATCCGGACGAACGGCGGCACTGGCGTGTTTCGCATGTCGAGTTCGAACCCGTCCAGGACGAATCCATTTGAGTAGACGTCGATCCATCGGATGTTGTCTCCCGATTGACCAGGAATGAGACGTGCGCCGTGTGGCGCCGTCAGTGTGAGATTGTCGACGCCGGAGAGAACAACGAGTTCGTTGAGCTTGTACGTTCCTGGTGGGAATATGATGGTAGTGTTCTCACCAGCAAGCTGATCGAGGGTGGGATCAATGGCTGTACTTCCGGTGTTATCCGCACCTTCTTCGACAATATTATATGTCGGCATTTAAATGAACTCCTGAGGGTGATCAGGGTTGTTGCGAGTTCGTATTGTTAGCGTCCAACCACAGTCATATTTACTGGTCGCTTTGGAGAATGACCGTAGAAGACGATTTTGTACGTATTGAGTGGCCTTCAGGCTTGTTTTTGCGCCCGCGCTATTCGAATCTGACCTACTCTTTTTCTCTCTATCTTTAACTCTTTTGGTATCTATAGCTTTCTCCTCAATGGTTTTTGTTCTCAGCATATTTGGTAAATACGTTATGGTCATACAATAAAAGGTTTGCTGTGAAGAATGCAATTGCTGGAACCAATAGATAAATGACGGTTCATGGGTTGTATATAAAGCAATGGACGATCAGCACCAACCGGAAGGCTATCGTAATAATAGACGGACGTTCTTGAAATCAATGGGGGTTGCAATGGGGGCGGCAACCTTCGGAAGCACTACTGCCGTTGCTCAGGATCCAGGTGACGAGAGTCTGGGTCAACCCAATGAATGGACGACAGCTCGATCTAACCCAAGGCGAACAGGTGCAATAAACGAAAACGGTCCAACACCATCTGCGACAACCGACTGGAAAATGGATCTCGATGGAGGACTGTTATCCAGAGAGCCAATCGTTGCAAATGAAACGGTGTATCTTGCTATTACAACAGACAATGATTCTAGCGAAACAAAAGGAGCCGTCGGCGCATACGATATAGAAACAGGCAGCCAAAAGTGGGAACAAACCGAGTTACCGTCACCGAAAACGCCGACGGTCGACGATCAACTCCTGTACATCGCCACAAGCGTTACTGAAACCTCTCGCCATGAAAATGGTGGGTTCTATGCATTGGATGTAGAGAATGGCGACATAGTGTGGAGTCGCACAGATTTGCTCCGATGGGCCTCGCCAATTGTTATGGACGATCGGATATACACGTCAAACGAGAACGGGGCGTATGCACTTGATCGTACAACCGGTAATACGGTCTGGAAAACAGACGGTGTTGGGAAACTGGCAGACGGTAGCGATGGTGCGTTAAGCTACGCAAATGGAACGGTATTCTTCAGTGACGGAACCGCGCTGAACGCTGCCGATGGCTCGGTGAAATGGCATGTCACTGACGACAGCTCGACGTTCGGCAACCATATCATAGACAGGGATCGAGTGTATTATCTCAAAACAAACTACATCGAGGATGATGATGATACCATTATTGTCGAAGCCCGATCACCAAACGACGGTACAGTCCTCTGGAAACATAATATCTACTATAGAACAGTGCCCGATAGGCGATTTGCAGTCGCTAATGGCTATGTCCTTTTCTACGACTTAGACGATGGCAACGCTGTTACGGCATTGGATGCGGCTACGGGAACTCGTCGCTGGACAAAAGAATTGGACGGAGATGCCTTTAGTAATCTGACGGTGGCTAACGACACAATTTATCTCGGCGGGAGGCATATCAATCCGTCAAACCCTAAAGGCAGACAAGCGGTAATCTACGCTCTTGACCTATCAACAGGTGACCAAAAATGGGCTTATTTCCTTGATAGTAGTGATCTCGAAACTTCGTCAGAAACACCGCCAGCAGCAGGAACTCCTGTCGTGACAGACGGAAGGCTATACCTCTCTACATATCCAGCTGGCTCCATGTTTAACTATCAATATCTACAACACTCCAATTTCTTTGCCCTCAAGTCGTCTTCTACATAAGCGATAGCAATCACAAAATCAGAGCCTAGGAATTTTTGTGGCAGTCTTCTAGATTTGCTACAGCTACTACGCTACGGGCAGCGTATCTCTTTCGTCATGTACGGGTGATATCTCAGTTATTTATCTACACATTCAGAAGATATAAAGTAGGGGTTTTCATTGTATGAGTATGGTTCGGTCGTATTATCCAAGCTCTTCGAGACGGAATATCGCTCGCCTCGCAGTCGTTCTACTGCTTATTTTGATGTTGACTCCGTTGAGTATGGCTGCCCTGTCGTTCGAGGATCAAAGTGCGAAGGTGAACGGAGAGCTACGGAAGACAGCGCAGAATGTAACGTTCATTTCTGCTCAAGGGGGGTCCGTGCACGTCTATGAACATGCGGGCGTTCTCGTTGCAGTCCATACAGATAGTAAACAGGTCATTTGGCGACATGATAAATACCGGCGGTACATGGATATTGATCCGATTGGCAACGACCGCATTCTTTTCGTCGCTGGCGAACGAGTGAACGGGAGTACATTTCAGCGCATCGCGGTGCTGATGAACTGGCGGACTGGAGAGGTTCACAAGAAGTTCAAAGTCCCTCGCGACACGCACGATATTGATTATCTTGGAGGAGATCGATTCGCTATCGCAGATAAGAAAAATCACCGGATCTCTATCTACAACTCAAGCAACAATTCTACCGCCTGGGAATTTGACTACCGAAAACATTACTCGAAATCGGCAGGCGGGGGGCCTGGTGACTGGACACACCTAAACGATGTTGACTCCATCAACAACGGCTCTGCGTTCTTAGCCAGTCCACGCAACTTCGACCGAGTGATGAGTATCAACCGGAGCACAAAGGAGGTCGAATGGACGCTTGGCGAGGAAGATAACTACAATATTATGCGAGCGCAGCATAACCCGGTGCTGCTATCTAAAAACCCGCTAACGGTCCTCGTCGCAGACAGTGAAAATCAACGCATTGTGGAATATCAGCGAAAGAACGGCGAGTGGAAACGCGTCTGGGGATATCGTGGCGACCTTCACTGGCCCCGCGACGCAGATCGCCTGCCAAACGGCAATACACTCATCACAGATACACTCAACGACCGCGTCGTCGAGGTAACTCCTGACCGGGAAATCGTTTGGGAGTTTCATGTTGAGCGGAGCACGTACGACGTTGAACGACTCCAGCATGGCGACGAGCCTGCTGGACCGACGATGGCGAGCCAAAGCCATCGTTTTGAAGGAGTCCTGCCAACGAAAAACTCAGCACAGAGCCTAGTTGTTTCTGAATTCGATGAGGCATACCGCAAAACATTCCAGATTGCCACCTGGGTTCTCCCGGGATGGGTAACACTCAGCGAATTCATCTATCTGTTATCAGCATTGGGGCTCGCTGTTGGCTGGGTGAGTGTTGAAGCTATTTCTGCGACACCACTCGAACGGGTCGAAGCTAGACTCCCCCGGCTTGGACTACTGAAGCAAATACGGCAGCTGCTAGGCGGAGCCGTCATCGTTGCTGGGCTCGTCCTCATCGCACTGGTTCCGGCATCAGGGGGCCAAACCGGTCTCTATCTTGGGCTTGGACTTCTGGCCGTGACTGCTGGGACAGCAATAGTGCTACGGGATCAAACGTTCCAGAATAAAGCCCATCACCGCCTCAGCATCGCAGTCGTGTTTGGCCTCACCGTTGCAGGAACGATACTGGCGATAGCGTTGGTTGCCCTATCGGTGCTACGGCACAGCTCACCGGTACTGTACACGGGTCTCGCCCTTCTGCTCGCACTCTCCAATACCTGGCTCTGGTCTTCCTATAACTAGTCAACCACCTCGGGGTCAAGCCCCGTGGCATCCGCCTCGTACCGCCGGTGAACTCCCCTACTTACTCACTCGCCACTGCGCGGTTCGGCCCTTGAGGGTAGGGCTTCCTGCTTCCACGACGTACTTTGCAGGAGCCGACGTGGTTCTCGGAGGAAGTGCAGTTTCCACAGCTGTTGATTTGGAGTGTCCTGTTCCTACTTGTTTCTCACCGCGAAAAGAATATTCTACGCTATGTTTCAGTCTCGATCCACCGTGAACCCACGCGACGGACACAAATACTCGCACACCCACAACGGCTTATCCATCTTGACGCCATGCTGGGCACACTCTTTGGTCGTCCCTGCTGGTTCGACTGTGGCCAAGTACGTTCCCTCGGGTTCGCACTTGTATTCGAGCATCCGCAGGAACATCCTCCACGCCGTTAGCGCCGTGTTTTGACTATTCGACGGCGATACAACCATTCCCATGACGTTCAAATCTTCGACCGCTACGGGATCATACGCACGGGCGTAGTATGTCGAGAGTTTGTGCCAGAAGTCACGACGTTTCCGTTTGAGGTCTGCGGCACCTGCGACGATAGAGTATCTGGTTCATCGCGGACTGCCCGTCCGACCAGTCCATCCTCTAATCTGGCCTCAAGGGATACCTGTGTTCAGCACGCTCATAGGGACTGATCACCGTTTGAGAGGTTCAACGAGACCGATTATAGGCCCAATGCGTTTTTGAAGACTCGATAGCTCTGGCTGCCGGTGACTTTTGTGAGGTGCTTTCCAGACCGGAAGAGATGGAACGACGGTGTTCCCCGTATGTTAGACTTCTTTCCTGCGAGCATGTCCTCGCGAACTTGTTGTTTATGTTTCTTTGATTTGACTTCAGCAACGATTGTCTGGCCATTCATCCCAAGGTCCTCATCCACGAACTCCTTTGTTTTCGCCATCACATTTTGGCTGCTAAACTGGTCTTGGTTATCGAAATAGTATTTCTTTAGATCCCAGAACCCGGACTCACTGCGGGCATAGACTGCGTCAAGAGCATACGTCGCCTTCACACCCCAGGGTTTGACAATGGGGAATGATCGGTACACAAAGGACAGCTTCCCGGAGTCGATAAGATTCTTCTTGAGTTTTGGGTATGTGTTCGTCTCGAATTGAACGCAGCTAGGGCAAGACGGGTCCTCAAACGCGATCATCGTTGCTTTCGCCGTGAATGGTTTCGGCCCCTGTGTCGGCTCATTGAAGAGACCATCTACTGAAGGATGATTTGGTGCAGAGCTTGGAATCTCCTCAGTTGTCTGCTGTGTGGTTGTCGTTCGCTGAGACGTTGACGTTGTTGATTCGGTTGTGGAGGTGGTCTGTGACGTGGTTGTTGTGCCCTGGGTTTCAGTAGTAGACGTAGCGGATGACGAGGTTGGCTCGTTTGGATTTCCACGTGTTTCCGTCTCAGTTGGATTCGTCATTGAGGTTGACGAGGGGTCGGATGTGTTTGTTGTAGCGCTGGTGGAGGGAGTTGTGGACGACATTTGAGTTGTGGTGTTGTTCTTGTCCGTGCTGAAGCTAGAGGTGCAGCCAGCAAGTAGCGTAACGAATGGCAGTGATCCACGAAGGAGGGCACGGCGGTCCATAGTTGAATTATTCAAGACTGGGTTATTATTGTTACGGCTTATTTGACTCGTTACTAATCACAAACTGTTACCGATAGTCACGATTCTCCTCTAGGAGAAGGACATCCTGGCTCGGTGATTTTAGTTATTCTACTATGTAGCCGATATACTCGCCAAAGGTTCCGACGTAAGCTAGATTACCCCAATATGGTTTATATGTCGATACATATCCGTATATTATTAGTATCGTTAGCTTAGTTCAAATATATGCCCGAGATCTACGCGCAAAAGCTCGAAGGAAAAAGGGTTGCAGACACCAATGGAGCAGCAATAGGCTATTTACAAACTATTACAGCAGATTTTGCGACTGGGGAACTCAAACAGCTCATCATCGATCCAGTTGAACAACCGAACAGGAATATTGATGACTTTCGTGACGACGGTGAAGACGTTGTCCGTCTCCCTATTGAGCAAGTAAAAGCAGTGAGAGATTATATCGTCGTTGAAGAGTAACAGAATTTAATCTCGAAGACGCTCTATACCATCTTCATAAAGATAAGGCCGATGATGGTCGCCGAAAGTACAAGCATAAGCATGCAAAGCAGTTTTTAGAACGAGGTCCGCAAGTAAATAGGTTGGAGAGTTTTCACGAGATATCATTGCTCATCCTCCGGAATGCCAAGCTTAATATTGGAATCAGTCTCCATGATTGTCTGTGGCGGATACTTGAAGATGAAGAGGGCGAGTAGGAGTAGAAGAGCTGGGATAGCTGCTGCATTGCCAGCTTGGAGGGCCTGAGAGGCGGGGCGTGTCCCTGGAGGTGTCGTCAATATTGTTATGGCGAGCGTCAGCAAAGAAATGGCGAGAAGAAGAAGTCCAAGACCTGCAATGATACGGAGGATGAGTGGCATTGACTGGGATTCCCCCCTCATATTCTAATCTAGTGAAGTAAATAATAATAAATCTTTGGTTGTTGGATAAATATATAGCGCTTCTGTACTAGATTGTGAACTGAATTTGCTACTCCGCCCATTGCTTTTGTCAACTGTGGCACTTCGTCAATCGAGTAGTTTCTAGTACCCATTCCGGGGCGGACGTTGAGAAGAGCGTGGACTGCTTAGCAATCCTCGAGGCCGTGATTCTCAGCTTAAATATATTCCCATGAACTGAAGATGCTGTACGGCGACTCTCCCCTGATTGCGCTGATAGCGAGTCGTGACACCATGAGACGCTGACTGCACCGGCAGATTGCTCGCGTACCTCCAAGCAAATGCACTCTCTCCACCATTCAAACTAGCAGCGATTAATCGCACAATCCCCTTCACCTCGTTCAACAGATTTGCACGTCGTGACCGCTACCTGGCTAATTCGATCCGTCGGTAGGTACTGATGTTGGTAGCTGACTGTGTTCTTGGGAACCACCAATTCATCCCGTACGCTGGTCTTGGGTGTATTGAGGAAGTCGGTGATTGTCGCTTGGTCGTTTTCCGCACGAATCGAGAGCGAAAAAGTTGGAGTAGTAGACATACCGATAGCGGAGTGTCGCTCCGGCTGGATACGTGGCAGTGTATAGTCGTCCATCCGCCACGACAGGAGTGCCGGCTGCCGGTGGTTCCCCGGGTGAGGTTTCAAGGTCGTCACTGTCGAGCAAGTACCCCCACTTGCGGTCTCCAGTCGTCGCATCAAGGGCGTAGATAAGTGCTCGACCTGCAGTAGGATTATCTGCTGGTATGTATCGGCCGCCGATGTATACCGTGCCATCAGCCACCGTTGGATCGCTCAGAAGTTCCGCGTTCGTCGACGTCGTCCATTCTATCTCTCCTGTCTCCGCATTAAGTGCCTTCACAGCCGACGTCTCAGCCGTTGCCGCGACGAGGAACACGTAGCCGTCGGCAATCGCGAATCGTCCGTCCCACTGGTTATCGTCCATATCATAGGTCCATGTAACGCTTCCGTCGTTCGTTGATCGAGCTTCAATGATCACGGTGTCGTCTTCCCCAACGATGTAGTCAGTTCGAATATAATACACCCGCCCGTCACCGACTGCATGATTGCCGAATGTACGTTTCTCGGCGGACGCCCGCCACTTCACGGACCCGTCTGTAGCGTGTAGCGCAGTGCCATCGCCGTAGAAGACGGTCCCGTCGGCGTAACTTACCATACCGTCAACGCCGTTTGCGACACCGCCGACAGTATCCGTCTGCCAGACGGTGTTGCCTGTTGCAGAGTCAAGCGCATAGGCACCATTATCATTGGATGTGTATACGTGTTCGTCCGTGACTGCCGGGGTGATCCATTCAGAGTAAGCGGTGCGGGTCCACTTCGTCTTCCCACTGTCGGCATGGAGAGCGTAGAGACCATTATCAGTGGCATTAGCTGCGTCTGGGACTCGTGTGGCAAAGTAAAGGGTGTCGTCGGCAACTGACGGCGTTTTGAGCCCGGGAAGGCCAGTTCGTTTCCAGTGACGACTACCAGTCTCCACGTCGTATGCACCGACGTATCCAGCACTCTCAGAGGGACTGTTGTTCGTTGTAACAGCGAGATAGATAGTCCCGTTGGCGACTACTCCCTCGATGTCGTACATACTGCCGTCTAAGTCCATCTTCCAGTCGGTCGTCACGTACGGTGTTGGACCAGGATCAACGACCATGCCTGTCCGTTCTGGACCTGAACGGAGACCTGTCCAGCTATCTCGTTGGCTTCTACGTATATTGCTGCTCTCGTCAGCGGTGATAGCTCTACTACTGGCTGTGGGACCTATCGCAATTCCAACCGTCTTCAGAAACGTCCGGCGACTTCCAGAATAGCTTCGACCTGACTTTTGACTATTCATGCTTCTATAGCTAAAAATTACGCTCTTTTACTTTGTTATGGGCTTCCTGACTGCATATTTCTATCATCAATGCACGCATAACAATGCGCATGCAGCATCTTATACTAACCGTAGACTACGACAAATGATAGGGCAGAAGACACCTACTTTCACTGTAGCTAGTCAAGTACAAAACGACGGTGAGACCAACCGCAATGATAGGAGAACATGGACGGCTGAGAGCACGATTTGCGCCCACACTACTCGAAGAATCAACAGTTCGTCGAGAGGGGAATTCTAAATGCCGACCTATAACATCGTCGAACAGGGTGCGGACGATACTGGAGAGACACCCGTCGATGCCGTCCTCAACACACTCGTCGGCAGCAATACAACGATTGTATTTCCGCCGGGGACGTACAAGCTCAACGAGCTTGTTGTGCAGTCAGGAGCCAACAATCTTGAGCTTCTTGCCCCAAACGGTGCACGCCTCGTTCCCGGCCAGTCAGGTGATAACGTGCGGTGGATCGACGTCTACTCAAATGGATTTATCCTGGACGGATTCGAACTCGACATGCGGAACACACTTGTTCCCCCATTTGTCCGGATGAACTCGACCGCAGGCGACTGGGAGCTCAGACGCCTCATTACCCGTGGAAACGTTCGCGCAGCCACCGACACGAACGTCGGCTCGAACAATTCAGGTGACGGACGGACGTACTTCCGACTGTCCGCGGCGGCGGGCACGCGTGGGCTCCTGCAGGACTGCTACTTCCACGAAGGATCGTGTGAGCCAGCCGAAGCGAGCAATCGCCGAGCGATCCTGGTGGAATCGTCAAAAGGGGCACTCGTGTTCAATCGCTGTTGGTTCGAACACTGGGCTGAAAACACGATTTACGCCAAGAAACCCCAGGGCCAGCTAAAAATCTACAACTGCTTCTTCCGCAATACAGCGAACTGTATGCGCCTTGGCGGCAACTCCGAGATGCGTAACTGCGTCTCGATCAAAGACGCCCAACACCCGCGACAGGCATGGTCGAATGGATCACTGCAACGTGGCGTGAACGCGGAAGCTATTGATCCGACAAATTCAGCAGCAGGCATCGATAGCTACAACGGAACACTGACAATCGCTAATAGTGACTTCTACCATCGCTATCTCGATTCGAGCTGTGGTGGGGCGATCACAGCACCGGTACCGTGCCAGCGCATCAATATTCAGGATGTCCGAATTAGCTACGTCTCTCAGAAACGGCATGACGCGGTTTATACAGCCGAAGGAAAAATGAGCGATGGGACAGCTGCAAATCTCGAATATCTCGGATTGAAGAACGTCTATGTCCGCAATGATCATCCTTCGGAGTACGCCATCTTCATCGGACAGGCGCCGGATACCTGGGGGGAGGTATCAGGCATCCTCGGCGGAAGTGGGCCACAAACAAACTCGGCCTTCGTCAGCGACCAAATGACGGTTAACGGCGAGCCGCCAGCGCCGGATACAACACCACCTCTGTCAAATCCACCGTCACTCGGAGACGTCCCGATGCAGTCGGCGCAACTTGTCCGTATCGATAATACTGGCAATGAGTCGGAGTCAACGTACCAGATCACTGCCGGAACCTCCGTCGTTCCGGCGGGCAACGACGGTGCAACGATCACCATGTCGTGGGGGCTAGACGGAAAGCCGCGACGGCCGCCGAAGTCCCAGCAGGCAACAGGAACAATTCCACCTGGAGACGTCTACGCCTTCTATGTAACCGGCGGTATTGTTTCGACGGAGGCAAACGGGGCAGCTACCTGGACAGTAGACGGAGAGCCATACAATCCGGGGACCCCCCTGCTTGCAGATACGGTCACTGGCGAACAACCGGAGAGAAGATCATGGAACCAAGTTGATACAGCGGTCCAGCAGAATCGTGTCGTCATCGCAAAGCCACTGTCAAATAATGGGTGGCAGCCGACGCACGTCCGTCTGCGGAATGTAACTGATGGTGACTTTGAGTATCAACTTGAGGAGTGGGCATATCTCGATGGCCGACACGTTACTGAGACGTTCCATAGTCTCGCTGTTGAACCAACTCAACAGGAGTTGCAGCTGAGTAGTGGCGCTTCGTACCGAGTGAAAGCAGGAAGAGTAGACGTCAATCACAACTTTGAGTCCGTTTCGCTTGGGGGGTTCTTCGAGACAGAGACACCGGTTGTGCTGGCACAGGCGCAGACGTTCAACGGAGCCGACCCGATCGTGACGCGAGTACAGAATGTCTCAAGTGCATCGTTCGATGTACGACTCCAGGAAGAAGAGGCCCTGGGATGGCATGCGGATGAAACGGTTGGCTATGTTGCGCTCCAGCAGGCGACTGGACGACTGAATGGTAGGCAGTTTGAGGTCCAGCGACCTGACGTACCGGTCGATGATAACTGGACTCGTATCACGTTCAAGCAGCAGTACAATCAGCCGCAGTTCGTCGCTGGTATGCAGACATTCAACGGTCTTGATCCCGCAGAATTGCGTTACCACAATCTGACAGGCACTGGTGTCGATGTAAGAGTTGAAGAAGAGCAAAGTGCCGATGAGGAGACAATACACAGGGTCGCAGAACGTGTCGGCTATCTCGTCATCGAAGCCGCAGAGACATGACGTAGGTTGTCTTACTCTTATCGTATTGAATGCGGGATAGGGCCGATATTCCGGCGGGAAATCAGGGAATTTTCGCTTGTCTCTGTAATTGGCTTTGGTGAATCGCTAGACGGCGTAGGGTCTGTGCCAATCTACGTTGCTCTGAGAGAGGTACCTCCGAGATCGTCTTCCCAGTTTGCGACTATCGCTCCAAATCTTCAGTATTAGTAGCAGCGTGAGCCAGGTATCCCACCGTCAAAATCGCCGCCCTCTAGTGATTCACCAGAGCCCTGTAATTCACCTAGAACAAAGAATCCATATTTTGTCCCAGTAGTCTAGTGAGTGGTGATAATCACCGTACCGTCAGGAATCGGGGTCTATCAACATGAGACCGCACCGGTTTCATTCAGTTAGCTGAATGCAGGCGCTAAGCCCCCTTCCTCAGGGAGCGCCGAATGGCGCGAGCAGGGAAGGGATACAGCGCCGTCATTGTCTTTCGTACACTGTACTACAGTAGGCCCACAGGCCCACCGTTTGCTATCGATATCTTTATGGAGTATCGTGTGTATCATACTTGTGTGGCGAAGCGTAAGAACATCACAATCCGCGATGACCAAGAGGAGTGGATTCAGGACAACTACCTGAACCTCTCCCGATTCGTCCAGGACAAGTTGGACGAACTCATCGAGGAGCGCGAATAGCGGATGTACTACGCCTACAAATATCGTCTCAAACCGTCCGACGCCCACCGTGAGGAGTTGGACCGCTGCCGCGATATCTGTAGGCAAGTCTACAACCACGCGCTCTACCGCTTCAACCAAATCCCCGAGGACGCAGGTACCCTCAACCAGCGCGTTCGGTCCATCCGTGACGAACTTCCCAGCCTCAAAGACTGGTGGGATGGTCTCACAGACGTGTACTCGACAGTTCTGCAAACTGCTGTCATGCGGATTGAGGACAACATCAAGTCGCTCGGGGAACTCAAGAAGAACGGCTACGGCGTTGGACAACTCAAGTGGAAGCCCCCTCGGGAGTTTCGCAGTTTCACGTACAGTCAATCTGGCTTCAAGCTCGACAAGAAGGGCGGTCAGACCGTGCTGTCACTTTCGAAACTCGCGGATATCCCGATACGACTCCACCGAGACATTCCCGACGACGCCAAACTCAAGCAAGTCACCCTCAAGAAAGAGCCGACGGGTGAATGGTTTGCTACGTTCGGCGTCGAAGTAGACCGTAAAACTTCCGAGAAACCCGATATACTCACTGATGTAGTGGGCATCGACGTTGGGATTCTCAAGTACGCTCACGATACCGACGGAACTGCCGTCGAATCACTCGACCTATCGGACGAACGTGAGCGGTTGGAACGCGAGCAACGAAAACTCTCGCGGAAGCAACACGGGTCGAACAACTACGAAAAACAACGACGGCGAGTCGCAGGGTGTCACGCCGATCTCCGCCGGAAGCGCCGGGACTTCTTGCATAAGCTCTCGAACTACTACGCGAAAGAGTACGACTTCGTGGCTGTTGAAGACCTGAACGTCGCTGGAATGATGCAGTTCGATTCAAATTCACGCAACAGAGCATCCGCCGCATGGCGAACTTTTCTCCGGATGCTCGAATACAAGTGTGAACACGAAGGAACGCACTACATTCCGGTCAACCCACGAGGAACCTCGAAAGAATGTGCGGCGTGCGGTGTGTCGTCGGACAAACCTCTATGGGTGCGTGAACACTCATGCCCGTCTTGTGGATTCACGGCGGATAGGGACTGGAACGCGGCGTATAACATCCTCGTCCGAGGGTTGAAGAAAGCGGATATAGGAGCGGGATGCTCCGAATCAACGCCTGTGGAGACTGCGCTCCCTACGGGAACTGCTGTTGTTCCTGCAAAGCGCGTCGTGGAAACAGGAAGCCCCGTCCTCAACGCGCGAAGCGCGTAGGGCGGGGTAGTTCACACCATTCTTGATTCGGTTCAGGGAGGACATAACTATTGATGGGAGAACCATATATCCATTGCTCACCGAATTCGACGGTGAGCCAACCATCGACCGAATGAAAGGCGAATCAGCGTGACCGGGAGCTCTGGGTCCGATTGGTTTCCGGATAATCTTTCGCCACGCTCCCCGCGAAAGTCTCGTTTCTGATTCGTTCTCTCACATCCGATGTTTAAGATGTAATATTATTATATTTTAATATTTTAATATTATTAATAGTAGTAATGTTGCTTATTACACCTTAGGTTTACAGCATAGGCAACACGAGAACTGCTCAGATTCCGTGATAACAGGCCGAGTGTCGCTGGGCAGATCTTCGAGGCGGTGCATGCTCGTGTATACCCGAACTTATTTTTTGGTCGAGTGGTGAGAACTACTTGTCGGGTGTCTCCTTTACGGTGACTCTCCCGGCATCCCAATCAGGATGGCGCATCCATTCAGGGAGCGTGGTGCTACCTACCCCACGTTCCTTAGCAATCCACGTGACATCCTGTCATAGTTTGTTGAGGTGGTCCTCCCCGGACTACCTTTAGAACAAAGAATAGGAAATCTCGAGTGTAGTCAAGAAGTACGAACAGTCCAAGAGAGTTTTGATGGATTTGATAGACAAACTCATAATTTCTCATATACTTGTTTAGTCGGAGACAGAGGTGGTCTCTTAGCCGGCACTCACACACGACAGCGAACCCCGAGACTATCTCGCGGGTTGAGGAGATACATTACGTGTTGTTCATCCGCAGTGGACGGCGAGGTTTCGCTAGCAGAGCGTCAGACACATATAACTAGATAGGGTTTTAACCTAGGCCATTGTCTGTGTAGTATGGCTGAATTCAAGGATATCGTTACTCGAAGCGAATTCGAAGAAGCTCTGGAAGAAATTTGTCAAGAAGAGCAAATAGAAGAATCAAGCCAAACAGAGAACACTAACGATACCGGTGAGAAAATTTCTACGGCCTTGTCCAAACACTAGTATTTAGTATCATGGCAATATGTTATCAAAAGTCCAGTTAGTTTCTCTCACCTACAAGAATGGGGAAAGCAGCGATTGAGTGACCGAGGCCGGCATCGATTATATATCATCAATACCTCGCTGAATACAATGACGAGAAAGCCCACTCTCGACGTCGGTATGCAGTTTCGAGGGTTTAGTCAAGTTTCTGGATCAGTTCACGAGTCGCCTGTCGGATGGCCTCGTCGCTGCTCTGCGAGGGCTTCCAGCCGAGCGCCGACAGTTTCTCGATGGATAAGCGCATCTTCGGCACGTCACCGGTCCAGCCTCGGTCACCGCCTGTGTACTCGTATTGGGGGTCAAGGCCCATCTCGTCGGCGACGATGTCGGCAATCGTATTGACTGAAGTGGTCGTTCGCGTTCCAAGGTTGTAGGTGTTCATCGCGTCGGTGGCATTCTCAACAACGTAGCGGATTGCGTCGGTGCAGGCAGTGACGTGCATGTATGATTTCTCTTGGAGTCCATTGCCAAGGATCGTCAGCACGTCGGGGCGGTCGTCCAGTTTCTCCACAAAGTCTGGGACGACGCCAGCACCAAATCGGTCACCGACGATGTTGGCAAACCGAAAGTTCCAGATGGAGAATTCCGTCGTGTGGGCATACGTCGAAAGGAGGCCTTCCTCGGAGAGTTTCGCCGCACCGTAGATGCTAATGGGTTCCAACGGTGCATAATCCTCTGGCGTCGGCCGTGGAGCTTCACCGTAGACCGTCGAGGAGGAAGTGAAGACGAGGTTCGTGACGCCAACGTCGTTCATCCGTTCAAGAATATTGTAGGTCATCTTGCCATTCTCCTCGAATTGCGGGCGTGGATTGTCCGTATTAACGTATTTGTCTGCCGCTGCGAAGTGGAAGACTGCGTCGAGGTTGCTCGTGATGACTTCGTCGACAGCGCTCTTGTCAGTCAGGTCCGCCTCGATAAACATTGCCTCATCTGGAACAGACGAGCGAACGCCGTTTGACAAGTCGTCAGCAATAACTATCTTGTTCGATTCAACGAGATCAGCGGCCATTTGTGATCCGACTAGTCCTGCACCACCAGTTACCAGCACTCGTTTGCCGGAAAGTTCCATGCCTTGTGCTATTTAGGATAAATACAAGTGCATTCCGAAATCACTCGTGCTCTTCTTCCCTCTCGTACACAGAGAATTAGAGGGCGATGTCCATCTCAGTTACTGTCCTAGACTGACACGCGGATACCTCTCCATGTCGATTTCCTACTGGCCTGCTTGAAGACACGTATGGGGAAGTCGTTCGTCTCAGTGCGGCTTTCAAAGGAGCGTAGGCTTTCCCTACACCCTTCAATTATGCTAATTGTGAACGAATAACAAAAAGGTGTGGCAACGTGGTACGTTTGTATGAGGAGAACAGATCCTACGAGCGAACAGATCCCTTCAAAGAAGGGGGATAATAATACGCTAAACAAATCAAAAATAGATGCCGACAACGAACACCGAATCGCCACATTCTGGACGCGTCTCCTCTTCGTAGCAGTCTTCGGTCTCATCCTCTGGCTTGGTCTTGTAAGCGCACTATTAGGATTGGAAGGGATGAGCCTTCTATTCGGGGGAATTACGCTCGTCCTTACTGTAACCACTCGCCAGTTGCTCCTACCCTCCGATAACTAACGATTCCGCCATACTTGTCCTCCCTTTCTAGATTGGTCATCCGTTAGAAAACCTTACAGACCGTGCCTCTTCACTGCTCACCTGAAACCCTCTTTCCCCAATTCACAATAGCCCCACTGCTGATTACTCCATGTACTCCGCATCGCCGCTAAGATAGATCTCCTACGGTCTATGAACGGACTGTGTCACCGAACTCTTCAACGAGATCGTCGTTGAGGACCGCTCCATCATTGCGGCGTTTAATAACAGCAAGCCATCGACCATACTTCCCTCGTTCGTCATCTTTACTCGTTTCGATCAAAAATGGCCACTCCTGATCCGTTCCGTGGGCGATCCACTCCTCAACAAACTCTTTGTGTCGCTGTCCAGCGGCGTACTCATCACTGTCCTTGGCTGAACCATAGATTTCCGCAGTATCGATATCACGGAGTCGAATCCGGGCTTCATCACCCGTGAGTATCACGCCGAACCCAAGATCGATACTCAGATCAAGCGTGTCGCCATCGACGACACGCTCAACATCAGCGCGGTATTGCCAAATTTTCATAGTTATTTTATCTACTGAGGAAATATAATATTAACGAAATGGTGTCGATTATTGACTGAGTTTTCATTTATAACAGATAATATCATGGCGACGACTGACGCCCCGAACACCTTTCCAATCGCAGTACAATTCCTCTCCCATGACGATTCTCGCACTCGCGGAGAAAGCGCATGCGCCCGACCCCAACTGCGATCTGAGTGAGGGCACTATTCGGGCCGCAGAAGAGAAAGACGTCGCCCCAAGCGAGACGAATCTCCGACTGTGTCAAGACTGTTTCCCCGAGCAAACACCCTCATAAAGATCATTCTCGGTGGTTAGTATAGTATACTAACTCCGCCGTTTCAAATCTCTCTATGGCTACGCGTCCTCAGTGACTACTCCCATGTCGTCCGTTGTTCATGCTTCGTCTGTTATCTGCCGGGTGTACAACTGAAATCGAGATTTTAGTGATCCCAACCTCCATTAGAAAACCTCCCAGTCGATGAGCTATGACTCGCTACTCGCGGAGACAGCTCCTTGCTGCAAGTGGCGCTTTAATCGGGCTCGGGATCACGGGCTCCTGGGGCGATCAGTACCCAATCTCTCGAATGACAGCGCTCTTTTCGTCCCTGCCAGACATCCGAGCACCAGGTGCTCCACTCTCTCTCTCTCTCTCTCCGGAAAACCGTCGGTAGTAGCGACGTCACGTATATGGATTACGGGGCATACGTATCAGTTTTATTATAAGATAACGTTGGCGCCGTCGAACACGCGATAGAACTCGACCTTTTTTGCTGGACTAATACCAATCAGTATCTGCCCGTGAAATACAGTAGCGGGCTGCAGAAATGTCGGAAGGCACATCGACGTATGGACCTTCCGTCGCGCTCATCACCGCTGGCGGGACGATCATCGCCAGTCAGCAACAAGCTGGCTGGATACTCGTCGCTGCTGGCTGTGTATGGGCATGGCGGAAAACGGGCGAGTGAACGCTTGGACCCGTGACACTCGCCCAAACCCACCTCATTTTTCTGGTTTACCGGACGCCGAGCACAATGCTCGACAAGTGCATCTACAGTCCCAGGGAGTATAGCATTTGTGGAGATTGCATCGTTCTCCATTGTAGCTCATAGTCTGGGTTGCTTCCCCTCTCCCCAAAGTGTCGTAGATTTCATCTTACCCAATTTCCCTCTATCTTGTACTTCAGGCACCGCATAACAATAGTGGTAGCCGACTTTGGACTAATCGTGGTGAGATAGACCACACCCTTGAACGCTCCCGCTGGTCGTTCAGACCCCTACCGTCCACCTCTGTCACGGAGGTCACTCACTCCCCCCTCACCGCTCCATTAGCTCACCCAGTTTCCACCAACTCCCTAGGAGACGTCCCTATGTCGGCGCGGTCGGCTAGAGGACGGTTGGGCCTCGGACAACTGCTCACCGCGCCTCTCTTCGTCGTCCAGCACAAGCCGAACTGGCCGACTTTGTAGACGGCCATGTTGAACGTCACTATGTCGTCGTCGGCTGTTTCAGAAACGTGGGTATCCGTGACAGTCAGAACAGACCGGTGCGCCGTCATGCTCATTCTGTACTACTCGTAAGTAAATCCGAAGTCGTGCGTACACTGCTCAAAATGGGAATCAAACACGACGAACTCGTGCAATACGCAGAGCGCGAAAAGAGCCTACAGGAACGCCGGGAAGAACGAAAAAGCGCGCCGATATGGAAACGCGCCAAGTAGTATGTGTTCAGTTACGACTCGGCCGAGGGCGAAGCGTAGTTCCGTCTCAACTACGTCTAGTCTTACTTACTATGGATTCTAGGCGATCGTTCTTTCTCTTTTTGCGAGTCAGATTCGATTTCGTTTTGCAGTATATCGAAGAATATGGTGACTAGAGCAATGTACATTAATACGGATATCATCAGAACACCTACTAACGACCGGACTTCTGTCCAGGTTTGCGGAAATCGTCGACCTAGGGTGAAAGCAGTGATTTCAAAGGCAGTTAAGATTGACCCAGCTATATGAAAAGAGAAAGAAGAAGGGAACAAAGGAGATTTTCCTGATACATTTCCGGTTATCTCATCATAATTTTTTATTTCCAAGTATGGAGGGCAAATTAAGAAAATAACAATAGTAAACGCTAGGAGAGGGCCAACGATATCTGGGTCATATGCCCAAACATTAATATATTATAAGTGTATATAGGAGAATAAATGTGTTCAAAGCGTGGACGATAGTGAATTGGTTTCTAGGAGGTATCGAAAAATGACGCACCTCGGTTTTTGCAACTTCGTCTAGTTCTTCATCATAGGCTCTACCACTCAATTCAGACACTATGAGAAACACAATAGAAACAAAAACGAGGAAGCTCTCGGTATCTGCCATTGATTTCCAATAACTAACTCATTCTTATAATAGAAACGAAGGACTAGTCTCAGAAACCATGTGTAGAACTTACTGGACGTAGTGATTACTGGTCCTACCCTACTGGTCTCCCTAGTTGACTCGGTAGGGGTTTTGGTCGTCTTCGTCGTCGCTATAGTCGATTTTTATCGTGAGGTCGATTTCTGCGCCCATGATATCGCCCGAGAAGCCGCTCTGGTATTCTTTGAGCTCAAGGGCCGTGATATTCCAGCCTTGGTTCTGAATCAATTCGATGAGCTTGTTCTGGTCGTCGACAGTTTGGTCTTTCACGTCAGTCACTCAGCGAGACGATCTCGCTGAAGCAAGTCCAAATACAAGTACAAACCAATGAGTTCCCTCTATTGGCATGCTGGAGCACTCTTGTATGTGTAACAGCATATAGTTTGGAAGAACATTCTAAAAGTAAAGCTCAGATGCTGCGTTAGAGTTCACAGGCATCCAAATCAATTGCATATGGGGCTGGTCTCCACTCGAACGCTATCTGTCCCGACGTCAACACGAAATTAGTCTCGACGGACGCTTGCAAAGTCCAATAAGGCGCACGGTGGCCAGCGGGATGGCGTGATCCGGAACGGACTCGCTTACCCAGACGGGATTGTCGTCGAAGAACCTCGCTCATAGCAGATTCAACAAAATATCACGAGTCTGCTGTCGATGACCACGCCCCAGAAGTCGTCAATCCCCGCGAACTTCAATATACCAAAAGGAATTTGATAGAGTAGTTATATTCTCTATTTGAGTACTAATGCACGATCTCACCGGCTTTCAACGTGACCTGCTGTACGTCGTTAACGGCTTAGACAAACCATATGGACTGCCGTCAAAGATGAACTCAAAGACTACTATGAAAAGGAAATTCATCACGGGCGACTGTATCCCAACCTGGATACACTCGTCGACAAAGGACTCATCGAGAAGGGCGAGGTAGACCGCCGGACGAACTACTATACGCTCACCCAGCGTGGCCAACGAGAGATCACCGCACGCAAAGACTGGGAACAACAATATCTCGAACAGGACGCCCCGACAGCCTGACGACCCCGCTACGTCGCCTTTCTGACTTCGATTACCGATTACGCGATATCCAGAACCAAGCCGCAGCTACTATTGTCGTTCGTCGTAGGATTGCTTAGAATATTTGTATACTATATACAGATGTAGTATACAAATTCAGAATTCGTCTTCCTGGGAAAGCACAAACTCCTTCCTCGCTGCTTTCCCGTCCTCGATAACCTCCGGCGCAACCACGCCTAGACCAACACGTGCTAGATCTCCAAGCGTCTGACTCCGACTGACACGCCCCTCGTCTCGATCCAACTCATCGCGCGCCGCTTCCGCAACATCCGATAGTTCATCCACGTCCTCGAGGCCGCGAACCAGCGCTGCGAGATTCTTGTCGCGGACGGTAATGTTCGATGACGAATCCCCATCGTCGATCGCCTCATACGCATCCACGATCGCGTCCTGCAGCGACTGCTCGTCAGTCGTCTCTTCAGTCGATGGTTCTGAGTTGTGCCGTTTCTGTTCGCCACTCTGCTGTAGCAATTCCTCGGCTGCTTGTTCGTTGTCACTCATCGTTAGCTAATCGCTCCAAGAGTTCAGTCGTGTTCGCTCGATACGCCTCACGCACGCGCTCGCCCGTATTATAGAGTTCATCCTCGGGCACTGCGAACAGCGTCTGGCCCGCCTGCTGTTTCTTACTCACGTCTTGGGACTTCGACACTGCCGTTGCAGCCGCCTGCTCTGGATATGCGTCTTCCAGTTCGTCGACGAACGCCTGCGAGAGATTCGTCGTCTGATCTACCATCGTCGGTGTGACCATCACCAGCTCGGGATCGACCGGATGCTCCTCGCCGATCTCCACGAGATCCCGTCGAAGATTCTCCAGCTGCGTGCGCTCGAACGCACCCGGCTTTAACGGAGCAATGACGTTCTCAGCGGCAAACAGGCCGTTCAGTGCGATACTGTCCTCTTTGCCCGGTAAGTCGAGTAGCACAAAGTCGTAGCGGTCAGCAAGGTCGTTAGTGATGAACGTGTCGAGTTTGTCGAAGCGGTCTTCAACGGGAATGTTCGCGAGGTTGTTGTCTGCGCCGCCGAGCCCTGGGTCGGCAGGAATCAGGTCGACACCTTCACCGGTGTCAAACACCATGCGGTCGACGACGTCTGGGATGTTGTCGTGGATGAACTCCCAGTCGTCGCCGAACACGGCGGAGATGGGTGCGTCAAGGTCGTCGATCTCGTCTTGAATGCCGAAGTGTGTCGAGAGGTCGTTCTGTTTGCCGGCCAGGTCGATGAGGAGTACGTCGAGGTTGTGCTCGCGGCTGGCGGCAACTGCGACGTGTGCGGCGGTCGTCGTCTTGCCGACACCGCCTTTTTCGACATAGGTCGCCGCCCGCAGTATTCGGTTCTCTGGTGGACTTACTATATACATCTACTGTATACATATACAAGATACATAAATCTATGTCAGACAGACGCCCGAACAACTTTGAAAGGTGATTCTGAGGAGTCTTCACCGATTTTGCACATTCCTCGGCGTAGCGATCGTACGCAACCCAATTTCTATTCGTTTTTGTTGAACTGCGCATCCTGGCTCAGGTCGGATTAGAGTATGCGGACGACCCATATGACGAAGACGGCTCTGAGTAGGTTCTGTCTCTTTGAAGTTGCCGATCTCCCCGATATTACTTTCTTCTAGTTATGCCTTGGGATAATGTTGGGCAGTTCATTTATTAGGGCTGGCTCTAAGGCTCTCCTTAGCAGGACAGAACCTGCATAGCGACCGATTCATTCCACAATGGTTCACCACCACAATGACGGTCCACAACGGCTGAGCGCTCGAGTCATTGAAGCAGTGGCTAGCACAAAGGACTGTTCGCCGGAGGAGTTACCGCCACTATATAAGGCAATCAACTCGGAGGCACTGGATCAGCTCTTCGCATCGACCATAACGGGAGAACAGCGCACAGATGGTCAAATTCAGTTCGAGTACGCGGGCTATGAGATTCACGCCCATAGCACAGGGGAGATAGCTGTCCAGCCGATCCAAGAATCAGGTGAGGAGTCGTAGAAACACACCAGTCAGTTGCCTGTCTTTTTCAGAGAATCGGACGCTACGCTGTCAATCGCTCCAAAGGCTCTCTCACTCTTCGTCGAAAGAGGATTCATCTGTCGAGGCAGTTGTCGGGCCATAGCCCTGAATGAGCGAATTTGTTACGAGGGTATCGTTGGCGCGTCGGATACGCTCGGAGAGCGCTTGGTGAGACTACGGTTCACTTGCATCGTAGGACTACCACCTGCCGAGCACCGTCACGATAGGCGGCGAAACATTCTCCTTGACCAGCAGAAGACCCCTTTGCAGGAAACATATGCCACTCTTGCTACAGTGCAAATGCGCTCTTCTCGCGACCGTTCTACAGAACCAAATCTCCCGATTGCGAGGGTCACGGGGGACGATGACGGAGAAAGGTCGAATGATGGATATGCACTCCGAAACTGAACAGCTCCGGAACTCTGATTGCGATCCTGAGTGTGCATCACACAAAGCAGGGCTAACACATCCTGATGAAGCTCCATAGATTGGTCATTGAAGTCCGAGGGCTGTCCCCGTCCGGTCATGGAGGCGACCATCGTTCGACTTCCTCTCGCCAGTATTTTGGCGAGAGCGACCGACAGAGTTAGGAATAATGATGGATTCTCCTCCGGTGTGGAATACACAATCCGCCTGCAGGATGGGGCCGACCTGGAACTGACCGAAGTTGGGGTGGCCACCGAGGGTGACCGCATCTCGTTCTCGATTGATGGTCGCATCGAAGATATCGACGCAGATCTTCTGGAGGTGTTCAGCGGCCAGATACTGGAACCAGTCGCGGTCACGTTCGACACCAAAGAACCCGAGGAAGAAGAAGCAGATCGAGAAAACTCCGGTGAGTGACCCACACCCTATGACTTCGCAAATTTTCTCCGGTAGCTTTCGTTCCCAACAAGCGTCACTGGTGAGGATGAGACAGTCAGGTGGCTACTCTAATGATGTCGTCTCTGATTAGCCTTGAGTTTCCGCTCCGTTAAATAGATGGCTCTCAGGCTCAACTGACTAGGTAGCCAGCACGAGAGGTAGGTACAACCATGATGGATGCAATGTGCTGGCTGGGGGTTCCTAATGGTAGTCATCACAGATATTACAGTGCCAGCCGACCAATTTGCGCTCGGCCAGCTACTCGACGAGTATCCCGATATCGAAATCGAACTCGAACGCATCGTCCCGCTACGCGAAGGCGTTATTCCCTTATTTTGGGTGGAGGGAGGCAAACACGAGGATATCATCGCGACACTTCAGAAAGATCCACTCACCGAAGATGTCCAGTATCTCACGGAAGCCGATGGTCGGTATCTCTTTGAAATCCGGTGGAATCCCAAGATTGACGCGCTGATCAAGCCAATGATTGAGAGTAAGGCAGAGGTCTTGCGCGGTGAAGGTGAGGTCGACAAGTGGGAGTTCCGACTGCAGTTCGATAATCGCGACCAATTACGGACGTTCCGGGAGTCATGCCAAGCAAACGACGTCCAGATTGAGTTGGACGCCCTCTATAATCCCACGATGCCGGTCGAAGAGCATGGCGAGCTGACTGACGAACAGTATGACGTGATCGAGACGGCGTACCGCAGTGGGTTCTGGGATGTACCGCGTGGCACCACGCTCAGTGATCTTGCAGGTTTGATTGGAATCAGTTCGAATGCGGCGTCCGAGCGAATGCGACGCGCGCTGAACAGACTTGTTGGTGAATACCTTGCCGAACAACGATTGCATGGCTCGACTAACGCCGACAATACGTGACCGCCTCCTCGCTGTAAACGGCGAGGCGTCCCACGGCACTGCACCGCTGGGGTGGGATCGTTGCTGATTTCCGACCCGTCGGTATGACAGGCCGATGGCGGGGCCACACCGCCGTTACTCCTCTCCCCGCTATGGGGACTCGGCGGTATCTTGCTGACCGAGACACCACAGCGGTTCGAGAGGGTGTCTCGAACGGTCTGGGCCTCGGAGCCCCGATATTGTGCAATTGAGTGGGCAGTGTGACCGCCTCGGTAGACGTCATATTCTGAACCGATACGACGTAAATATCCGTATGAGTATCGATGCGTGGGTTGTGTGGGAGATGTCGGCTTCACTCCTGCCGTAAACGGCGGGAGTCTCTCCGCGCAGACAGATAGGAAAGTGAGACTACACCCAGCCACTTGTGAGCAGCGAATGGTATGATCAGCCAGAGGTATCGTTCCTCAATAGGAGAGCTACTACCTATATGGATTTAGGGCTCTCATCTGCGTCTGGCGAGCATGGAGGTGGGCCGCGACTTGGTGTATATCGTCGTCGAAGGCTAGTGATCGGAGTTAGTGTTCGTCAAGCGGTGTCGCCTGGATAGACCCGTCATTCGTCACGGTAACACGGTAGCCACTATACGTGAACACTACCTGCCCATCTGTTCTTGAGGTACCATCGAATTGGGGGCCAAAGAGGTTTGTGAGCGCATCTGGATTGATAGCGTCGTAAATCGGCTCAAGTGACGTTGGGTCAGCGTTTTGCTGCGCGGCGATATGCTGAACAATCGCTGTCGCAAGTGGGGTGTCCAATTCTTTGTCTGTGAGTCCAGAGCGGGCTTGCTGCGAATCCTGAGTGTCGGTCATAGACCTAATACACGTCACAGACGCAAAGATGATAGCCTCACATCTAATGGAGGTAATCCTCACTCCACGCACTCTCGACGATAGGCTTTCCTCGTTCGACCATCGCTTTCTCCGAATCAAAGGCATAGCAGGCCTCTTACCGTACTTCTGTCTTCTGTACTACTGAGGATGGGGATAAACGATCGACTGTGTCTTTCTCGACCTCAATCACCCCTGCCTCTTCCAGTGTCTGGAGCGGAGTCTACTCCAGGTCGCGAATCAGGCGCTCGACCTCTGCATCGGCTATGGTGAGCTCGACGGGACGATTGGATTCGTTTACCGCTGGAGACTCGGCAGCTGGCTAGATGTGAGTTTCCGTTAGTGCTACCGGCATTCATACGACGGTACACAGTGGCACAGCGAGACTCCGGAGTGACGAATTCAGGAGATTCTCCGACAACACAGGGCACTCTTGGGCTCATCTCACGCCAGTATCGCTGGACGAGACGGGTCCACTACGTCTCCGACAAGGTGGTCTCAGTTGGCTCGTAGACCTGTATCCAGCCATCACTCCGGGTGTGCACGAGGTAGCCGTCGTAACGGAACTCGACAGTGCCGACGCCGTGTCGAGACTCACCGTCTGTCTCTGGGCCAAAGAAGGTGTCTTCGAGTGCTGCAGCGTCGATGCAGTCGTACACTGGTGGCGATTTGAGGTCCGTCGGAGCAATCCCCTTCGCGTCTGCAATAGCGAATACGAGTGCAGTCGTGAGTTCGCCGTCGTCGTCAGGGTCGTAGTGGCGTTGGACGACCTGCGTCCAATCACTGTCGGGGTCCCTGGTCGGGCCGCCGTTACTGGTCATTCCACCGTTATTCGTCGGCATCCATCTCCCCCCGTGCGTGGGCTTCCTGCAGCGAATCGAGACTTCCGCCGATGCCTTCGAGTGCGGCCAGCACGTGCTCGGCGTGCTCAGCGGCAGTAATCGTCTCGGTCTCCTCGTCGAACGTGATGACGCCCTCGTCAACCAGCTTCGGTACGTGAGCGTGATAGAGCGAAACGTATGCTCTGTCGTGCTGGGATGCGGAGACGGCAGACTCAGGAATATCGTTCTCCCAGGCGGCGACTTTCGTAGCGAGATTGGTCAAGGGCCACTCGGTGTCTTCGAGCAGCGTGTAGCAGAGATACCGGCGCCGGGGATGGCCCAACGCCGAATACACGTGGTTTATCTTAAGGAGTTCGGGTGGCAGTGTCCGCTCATGGCTCTGGTCAGTAGACGACGGGGTAGGTGTGTCCTCGCTGTGTTCGGGGTGCTCATCATCCATAGAGTGTCAAGATGCTCGGCATCCAAAAGAACAGTGTTCACTCGGATTTTCACACGAAGAAGATCTAACACGCCCAATGAGCCCCGTACAGACTGGACGCGGCGGTCCAAGAGCATCCACGTCCGATCATGAATCTCAGCGGTAGCCGTTAGCCTGTACGAGAGAGGGCGTTAGAGACTCCGGTCGCTGTCCTCCTTGAGGGAGGAATCAGACAGCACTTCTCGAATAATTCCCTCGGTCCCTCGGCGGAGACGCTCGGACATTGCCTGATGTGAGATGCCAAGACTGTCGGCGAGCGCTGACTGATCGATTTCTCGTGGGACCTCGTAATAGCCATGTTCGAGCGCTGTAGCGAGAGCGGTTCGCTGGTCCTCGGTGAGTTCATATTGGACGCGCTGAGCCCTATCGACGTCGTAGATCCGCGAGACGTCCAGAGTGAATCCATGTTCTTTTGCATACTGACTCGTTGTTGAGATACCGTCACGCTCAGGGAACAACACACGGAGTGTCCATT
>QNGA01000050.1 GCA_003298465.1 halophilic archaeon
TTGGCGACGGTGACCGTCCCCATCGCGCTCCCGCGAACCGAGAGCGGGTAGATTTCGGAGATGAGCAGCCAGAACACCGGGCCGAGACCGATGGCGAAGAACGCCACGAACAGCATCAAACTGGCGGTGGCGACCCATCCGAGGACGCCGCTGAACCCCGGGAGGTAGAAGACGACGCCGAGGACGGCGAGCGTGACGACCATCCCGCCGATGCCGACGAGCAACAGCAGGCGTCGACCGACGCGGTCGATGAGCGCGATGGCGACGACCGTCATGAGGACGTTGATGACGCCGATGCCGACCGTGGCGAGAATCGACGTCGCGCTGCCGAAGCCGGTCGA
>QNGA01000051.1 GCA_003298465.1 halophilic archaeon
TGCGACGTCGCGAGAAGTCCACTAAACCTTATCATTTAGAGGAAGGAGAAGTCGTAACAAGGTTTCCGTAGGTGAACCTGCGGAAGGATCATTGTCGTACCCTGGAAACAGAACGACCTGAGAACGATGAAACATCACTCTCGGTAGGCCGGTTTCTTACTGTGCCTGCTGATTCCGTGGTTATGCGTTCATCCTTGGCCAAGACTTCAGTTTTGGTTGGATCGTACGCATAGCTTCCGGATATCACCAAACCCCGGCACGAAAAGTGTCAAGGAAAATGCAACTAAACAGCCTGCTTTCGCCAACCCGGAGACGGTGTTTGTTCGGAAGCAGT
>QNGA01000052.1 GCA_003298465.1 halophilic archaeon
TGCCGCAAACAACATTTTAAGCAAAGCTTAACAATTCCTTCCAGATAGGTACGCAACACAGGCCCCGGATCAGTTCAACAAGCATAAAACTATGCTAGTGAAGAAACTGAGGAGGATAGTTGGTCTGTAGTTGGGTGCGCGAGCACAGAGCCTACAAACACTAGCTATCCAATCACCACTCATACGCCGAATGTTCATTGCCCCGCTAACATCAATCTTTCCAACCACTCTTGAGATGTAATCAAAAAAGCAACTGGAAGACGGATGAAACCAGGCCAAGACCATGCAAGCGCGAAAATTTGAAGTTAGGGGCAAAACGGT
>QNGA01000055.1 GCA_003298465.1 halophilic archaeon
TGTGCACTCGACATCGCCATCGACACCATATGGGATGGAACGTCTCTCAACCCACGTTCCATTCGACGAAGCGTCTCTGGAGTCGGTGCCGTTACTTCTAGACGGTCTGCGTACGTACTGTAAACTAATGCTGTTTGGGACCAGCCCCAGTAGAACAAAGTAGTATTTAGGTGATATTCAGCTATGCAAGGGGAGGAGGTGTGACTCTCGTGGAATCAGGACTGGGGGTAGAGCAGTTGGGGAGCTACGTGCATCGTATATTCTCTCTTCTATGACTAGCGCCGAGCT
>QNGA01000006.1 GCA_003298465.1 halophilic archaeon
AACGTTTGTGCCGCCCATCGCGAACGCCGCATCACGCACGGACTGCTCGACGCTTTCGACCGCCGAGAGGCTGACACTCATGATGACCGGAGTGGCGAGAATGAACTGGGAGGCAATCATCGCTTTTGGGGTGAATGCGAGGTCGATTACGCCGAGTGGGCCACTATTTGAGAGCATCATCAGAACTACGAGCCCGACGACCACGCTCGGAAATCCCATTCCGGTGTTGATGACTGCCGTCACGATGCGTTTTCCGGGAAAATCCGTGAATCCGATCAGGAGAGCGATCGGGAGGCTAAATAGCGTACTCAATCCGACGGCGGTGAGACTCACTTGTAATGAGACGATGATGATACTGATGATGTACGCCCAACCGCCATCCGGAAGCTGTACCTGAAGAGGGAGGAACACCGTTAGTAGTTAGCGGGCACCTTGTTCTCGACCCAGTACAGGAATTGCTTATCCTGTTTCGAGAGTGACTGGGCCTGCTGTGTGGAATATCCTTGGGGGACGTACTGTTCGAATTTCGGCTTTTTGGAGATGGCGTTCGGGAAGAACAGCTGGGAGCCGTTCGCTGTGTAGTTCTTGATCATTGACTGTCCCTGCGGGCTCGTGAGGAAGCCAATGTATGCCATCGCAGCTTGATAGTTTACATCGGAGTATTTGGCGGGATTGACGGCCATGACACCGTAGGGATTCTTGAGAATGACCGGGCCACCCTTGAGTGGCCCCTGGACGTGGATGACGAGGTCGATCTCGTTCTGCATCGAGAGATATGTCCCACGGTCGGCAAGCGTGTACGCGCCGGACTGATTGGCTTGGACAAGGGTGTCGCCCATCCCTTTTCCGATTTTACGGTACCACTTGCCGCTTGGGTTGGTGCCAGCCTCCTTCCAGATGATGAGTTCCTTCTTGTTGGTGCCTGAGTCGTCACCACGCGAGATGAACGTGGACTGTGTTTCTGCAATTTTAGTGAACGCATCCGTGGCACTTTTCATGCCGTTAATACCTGCTGGATCGTCCTTGGGGCCGACAATGACGAAGTCGTTGAACATGACATCTCGCCGGTTCACGCCGAATCCATCCTGCATGAATTTATCTTCTGCGTTCCGGGCGTGGACGAGGATGACGTCGGCGTCACCATCGCGAGCCGTTCGAATGCTCGCCCCTGTCCCTTTCGGAATTGTTTTGATCGTAATACCGTAGTCTTTCTCGAATGTCGGGTGAATGGCGTCGAGAAGACCCGTATCGTACGTACTCGTTGTCGTCGCGAGGACAAGCTGATCATCCCCAATCTGACCGGAACCCTGGTTCCCGCCTTGGTTTGACTGTCCCTGCGTCGTGGTCTGTTGTTGGTTCTGTTGGGTCAGCTGTGTACATCCAGCAAGGCCAATAATCCCGCCTGTGCCCGCCGCGCGGAGGAAGTTTCTCCGTTGCATCGTAATGGGTACAACGACCGCAGAAGGTGCCATAAATGTTCCTATGCGTTTGTAACCAGTATTGGTTAACTAATACGGGAGGTGAAAGAAGAACTCGTTACTCGAAGAGGATTTCCACGTAGAAGGTATTCGTCTTTCTAATGGTGATTTCGATACTGAATCGACACGACCGTCCGATTCACTTTTCTTTCAGCGAACTGACTGGGGCGTTAGGGGATTCAGTTACAGTACTTCCTGTTGTTGTGGCGGTTGCGGCTCTCACAGATCTCTCGCTTACCTGCCTTCTCCTCGGGTTTGGGTTCTTTCAGATCGTCTGGGGTCTTCACTACAGACTCCCAATCTCAGTTGAGCCGATGAAAGCACTCGCAGCACTCGTTATTGCGGGAACACTCACTGCTGGGGAACTCGCAGTTGCCGGACTAATTGCAGGGGGAATTCTTCTTATCGTCGGCTTCACCGGAACGCTGGGTCGAGTTGAACAGTACGTTGGTCAACCAGTGATTCGAGGAATACAGGTTGCTGTTGCCCTGATTCTCCTCGAAACGGGGATTCAGTTGAGTCTTGGCCAGATTTGGTACGCCCTGGCTGCACTCGGTATTGCAGGAGTCGTTATCTTTGGTGGATACCGACGGGCTAGTACGCTCGCGGTTCTTTCGGCAGGGATAGTGGTCGCCATCGTAGAGGTTGGTGTCCCAACCCCACGAGTCCCGACCGTTGTATTCACTATGCCCAGCTTCAAGACGGTTTCTAGTGGATCGATTAGTGCGATGGTTGCCCAGCTCGCAATGACCGTCGGGAATGCTGCTGTGGCTACTTCACTTCTTCTCTCAGATTATTACGACGCGGACGTTTCGGCTGACGATCTTGCGACCAGTATGGGCGTGATGAACGTGCTTGCGATACCGTTTGGTGCGATGCCAATGTGTCACGGTAGTGGCGGTGTTGCGGGGAAGTATGCCTTCGGAGCACGAACAGCCGGATCAAATCTGATCCTCGGTGGAATCTATGCGGGTACTGCTCTTCTTGCGGTTGGTATCGTCGCGGCGTTCCCACTAGCGATGCTCGGAGTCATTCTCGTGTTAATCGCATTCGAATTAGGCCAAGCAGGTCTCGAAACGAGAAATATCCCACTCACAGTAGGGATCGGAGTGGTAGGCGTTGTGACGAATGTTGGTGTTGCGTTCATCATCGGTATTCTCGGCTATCATATACTAGAGCGACGAGGGAATGAATAAAATACTTCGACCTGTCGACCCACCTCGAGGACCTTGTCCAAACAGGGTTTCTCTCCCGAGAGCAGTACGCGGAGATCCCGCCCCGCGTCGATACGAACTCACCGAGATAAGTGAGGAATTCTGCGAGCGACTCGATCCACTCCTCGAATTGTATCGACACCTACGGAAGGAACGTACATGAGTAGACGTCCCGCCACATTCGTCTGTTACGTGCCCGACGGAATTGGAGATGGTGCGTCCGGCAGGAGCCATTCCGGAACAACTCGTGTCAGGACGACCATCCCGGTCAGTTCGACGAGCGTCTGCGTCACGACAACTGCTGGTGCGAGTGCATATCCCGACGGCAACGCCAGCGCCAGCGGAAGAATAACCAGTGAATTTCGCGTCACAGACGTGAACACGAGCGCACGGCTCTCACCGACATCCATTCCGAGTAGTCCAGCAGTGAGTCGACCGAGCAGCGGCATGATGACGAGGAACGCAACGTACACTGGAACGACAGCCACGATTTGTCCAATCGAACCCTGAACACGTGGCAGCTGTGAGGCGATGACTACGAACAGCGTCACACCCATCATCGGTACCGGCAACCATCCCATTACGTTCTGCCACTCTTCACCACGTTCCGACCGATCTGCCCAGAGTTCAGTTGCCCACGCGAGCGTCAACGGCAGTGCGATGATCACGACAAATGCCTCGATGAACGGTCCAGCCTCGATGAACTCAGCGACCTGCTGGCCCATGAACAGCCAGAGGTACACCGGGAGCAACAGCAACTGCACGAGCATCAGCGCTGGCGTCGCGGCAGTGATCTGCTCGGCGTCACCGTCCGCGAGATCCGTGAACGTGATGACGTAGTCGATACACGGCGTCAGCAACACCATAAAGGCCCCCACGAGAATGACCGGCTCCTGCGGGAGGAATCGGGTGAGCCCGAATACGACGATCGGGACGACTACGAAGTTCATCCCGAGCGCAGCCGCCATGAACTGGCCGTTCCGGAACGCCCGTCGAATCCGGACGAACGGGATCTCCAGGAACGTTACGTACAACAGCACCGCCAGCACGGGGTTGATGAGCGGTTCTAGAACCAAGCTCGCGCTCAGAAGGCCGAGACCGACCCCAATCGCGAGGAGGACCGCAACGGCGTATAGTCCAACTTGATTGTGCTGAATCCACTGTTTCGAGAGTCGTGACATAGAGCAGTTACTATCGTTATTGAATTGTGGTTTCGAGGGAGATCAGTAGTCCAAGAACCACCAAGGTGGGTGCGCCAACGTAGCGAACCAGTCGCTGACCGTCTGGATCACTGTCGGGATATCGGGCAGCGGCGCTTGGGCGAAGGGCGAACAGGAATCCGGCACCGACGAAGAACAACCCAAGCTCTCTCATTATAGCTAATTTGGGGCGACAGGTGTAAGTTTGCATTGATAGTTCTCTCGCGGCTGTCAATGTTCGATCCTCCCAGAAGGAGGACTAGTTACATCCCGAAATGGAGTCCATAACGGGAAGGCACTGACAATTTGCCACGACCGATTAAGTGTAATGTTGGTGCCAACCATCAGCTATTGCCGAGGACGATCATGCTGTTCGAGAGCCTCTCGAATCTCGGCGAGCGTGCCGTTCGTGGTGTGCTCATTAATCCACTGCTGATGATTCTAGTCTCGTCGGGCCTTCTTGAGGATATGTTCAGCGGCTTTGGCTACCGCGAACCGCTCTTCCGCCCGCTGTGAGGAGTTGCAGATCGGACAATCTTCTTCGACGGCAGTAGTCATGCATAGTGTTCCTCCAGATAGTCGACGATATCGTCGCTTTCGTACATCGTGACGCCACGCTGATGGTCAACCAAGAACGGAATTTGATCCTGTCCACCTAGCGTTCGGAGTTCGCCGTGGGTCTGTTCGTTCCGCGTCTCACCCGCAGCGGTTCGCGGGTTGTGAATGGTGTACGAGACACCGAATTCGGTCAACGCCTCACGGACTTTTTTCGAGTACCCACAGCCCTCTGCTTGGTAGAGTTCAAGCATGGATACGAGGAATTAGGCTTCTGCTGGGAGCTGGTCGTTGATCGCCTCGACGATAAGGTTCAGGTCAAGGTCTGCTCCGTGAACCTCTTTGTCCCAGATTGTCTCGCCATCGGCAGTCACGATAAACACGCCACCGTGGCCAGGGATGAGTGTGACCTCGTCCAGATCCTGGCCAAACTCGTTCAGAAGACGCGTCTGGGTTTCAATCGCGGGCTCGAGCAATCCACACGGCACGCAGTATTCGATTTCGATTGCGGTCATACCTACTCTCTACTCGGAACGGAATCGCCGTAAAGCTAAGACAAGGGTTCCCTGACCCAGTTAGCGCGAGCTAACCAGGCTCTTTTCAGTCAGCGGTCGTAACCGATTCACCATCCGTCGACACTGTGTCGCGATCCAGCGCCCAGCCGAGCACGCCACCGTAGACGAGGTGCAGGATAAGCGTGGCAACCGCAATTCTCGGCGTGATTGCCGTGCCAAACAGACCCCACCCGAGAAACGGCAGGAATGCGACCTGCATCAGCGCCCAGAGACCGACACCGAGCGCGAGGCCCTTCTCAATCGTCACGGGACGCGCAACTCGTGCGAGAAGCACGCCAAATACGCCACCATAGCCGAGATGGAGTCCAATCGCCAGCGCCATCATCATGGGTTTCGGGAGACCGCTGCCGAAAAGCTGTGCGACTATCGCTTTTGGAATTGGCTGCGGCATCGGCGACTTCCCCGAAACTACTGCGAGGAGCATGAGAATTGACATCGCAATCGTCGCGACGACACCGTAGCCGAATCCCGCTCGGAGTCTATATTGTGTCACACTCGAAGAGACCGTGAGCGACCAAATAAGGCTAAGACAAGGTCAGACTGACGGAGTCAACGACCCATACTACGTGAGGGTGACCTAACCGCGTAGTCGATCAGCAGGGCGCCAGACGGCGTCCACCTCAGTCTTCAGGACGAGTAGTGCGAGCGCTCCGAACAATACGCTGAGGTTCTTCCAGTCTAGTCCGACGTACAGTATGGCGACGAGCATCACCGGAATGAGTGACACAGCCGCTAGGCGCTCACCGACGCCAACCAATAGCAGGAGAACTGCCCCGACCTCGATGATGCCTGCAATGATGACCATCAACTGAGGGGCGGGCATCCCCATTGCATCGAAGAATGTAACTGAATTCTCGTGGGTGACGAACTTGCTCAGTGCTGGTTTCGCGATGAGTGCGACAAGAACGAGACGAAGACCAATGTGAACCCACTCCGGTATCGCCTGCTGCAGTGCCTGAATACGATCGACAGAGGCGTCTTCCATACTGAGAGGTGTCCAAGAATCCGGATAAGCGTAAGCGAAGCTGGTGCTGAGGGAGTACTGTTTGCTAACTGGCTATGGATTCCCTATCAGCTCAGGAGCAGTAACTTAGTAGCGTCACAATAATAGGTCCACATTCACTATCGCGAGTAACGAATGAGCAGAGCAATCGAAGACGAGGAGTGCGTTGCGTCATGGTGCGCTGACGACGACTGGTGTACGGTGACGTGTACAGCTCACCTCATTGGGAAGAAATGGCATCCGGTCATCGTCCACCGCCTGCTTGCACACGGCCCGCTCGGGTTCAATGCGCTCAAAGATGAGATCGACTCGATCTCCAGCACCGTGCTCTCAAACAGTCTCGAAGATTTGGAAGAGAATGGTCTGGTAAATCGGGCCATCGTGAGCGAGAAGCCGTTCCGGGTCGAGTACTCGCTGACTGAACAGGGAGCCTTGCTTGAACCCGTAATCGAAGCGATGGACACTTGGGGAGAAGAATATCTCCAAGCGACATTGTCCTGCGACTGAGAGAGCCACCCGCAAATGGACGAATATTGATTTCGTGCTTCTACAATGATAGCTGCATAGAATTCATCTTCTAATCATGGTTTAGTCCTATAGTAAACTAGATTTATAATCAATGTTTAAAGCTCACCGTCACTCACTGTATCAATCCGCGGCGAGACCTATTCCTCGACCAGTAAATGATTCATCTAACAACAACAACAATCGTGGGTCGACACACATCGATAGTCGTCATCATCCATTTCCTCGGAGCTTGCTCAACCGCATTCTCGACACAATACTGCACGGTACGTTCCAATCCTCCAACTAGAGGATCATCGGGAATTGACTTAGTTAGTTTCTGTCGACAGTGATGAGTGAGATGACCAACTACTTAGATTATCGGTTGTCTGGGTTTCGGTGAGGAGCCGAATGAACTGCTCAACGTTCCCGATCAGCTTGTTTTCGGCTTTCCGGAGATGCTCTTCAAATGTTGCTCGTGCGACGTCTGTCTGCTCGGCGAGTTCCTTCGCTGATGCACCCCGTGGCTGGGTATAGTAGCCGTTGTCCAAGGCAAGTCGAAGAGCGGCAAGTTGTCTGTCAGTTAGCCCTGCAAACAGACGGTCAATCGAAAAGAGCGTACTATGAGGAAGCTGCCGTTCTTCGATCGACGTTTTAGAGAGGACATCAATCTCGCGAGACTCGTCTAAGTCCTGTAGCACACGCTGAATATCACTCTCATTAAATCCAATTACTGTGTAGTGTTCCCAGCCCTGCCGATAGATGGTTGGTGGTGTGTAGACACAATTATGATCTTGGAATCGATCAATGATCGAATCCTCAATCGGACACTTACACGATTGCGCAACTACATACAGTCCATCGTCGTTAGTTGTACTATGAAGGACATCGCCGATGCGATTGACTTCGGTAATGAGTTCAGCAGATGGCACAGTAGTGCTAGATATTTCTAAAATTTGGCAATCATGGTGGTGCCACTCACGGATTGTAACGTCCGGAAACCGCTCAGAGAACTCTCGGTAGGGGCACTCGTGGCGGAGTTTGAATGACACCTCATACATCGGTGTGCGGAATCTAGCGGCGGAACCGTATATAGAGTACAGGTTATATCTGGCTGTACCAGGTCTAATAGACACCTTCGTTGGACAGCGCTCTACTCCGTCGTCTGTTTCCAACCTTCGAGGCCATTGTCCAGTGCCTTTGCGTCGTAGCCTTGTTCGCGAAGCATGGTTGCTGTCTCTCCTGACATGTGGCCGGCATCGCAGACAGTCACGATTTCAGTTTCAGCTGGAAGCTCATCTAACAATTCCTGTGCTTCGTCGACATTACCGGAGAGCAGTACCTCACGAACAGGAAGATTCTCGCTGCCTTCGATATGCTCCTCCTCGTAGTCTTCGGGCGAGCGGATATCGACAATCCGAATATTGGCGTTGTTTTGAAGTCGCTCACGGAGTTCGTCGGGGCTAATTCCAGCCATCACCACATACTATACGTAGGAGGTAATTAGAGATGGTGCCAGTTATAGCTGGCAGTGCTAATATGCTGATCCCGTGCTACTTCTTGGGTGATGGCAGAACTCTCCCCAGAGAACCTTGGAGATCGACTGGAGGATGGTGATGACCAGCTTCTTGTTCTTGATATCCGGCACGAAGACGAGTTCGAGAGCTGGCATATCCCGGAGAGCGTGCATATCGATGTCTACGACACGCTGAAGGAATCACCTGAACAGGCGCAATCAGCGCTCACATCACTCCCACAAGACAAAGAAATCGTCACTGTCTGCGCAGCAGGAGAGGTTTCCGACACGGCAACGACCGTGCTCACAGACCTCGGATACGACGCAATGACCCTTGAAGATGGAATGCGGGGCTGGAGTCGCGTCCATTTCGCAGCAAACCTTCCGGTCACTACCCCTGATCAGCTAATTCAAGTGACACGACCAGGGACTGGGTGTCTCTCGTACGTCCTCATCGATAACGGGGAAGCAGTTATCGTCGACCCAAGTCAGTACACGCAGAACTATCTCGACCTAATTGCCGACCACGGGGCAACCTTAACAGCAGTTCTCGAAACGCATGCACACGCCGATCACATCTCCGGCGCTCAGGAACTCGCTGTAAACCACGACGTCCCCCACTATCTCCATCCTGCCGATGCTGGTGAACTCACGCCGACCACCGCATTTGATGATGGCGAAGTGATCACCGTCGGATCAATTTCAATTGAAAGTTTGCACACGCCCGGTCACACAGAAGGGAGCATGACGTTCAACGTAGAGGGGGAAGCTCTCCTGACTGGCGATACCCTCTTTCTCGAAAGCGTCGGCCGCCCCGACCTCGAGGGGGGCAGTGAGGGAGTCATCCGTGAGCGTGCACGGACGCTGTACGACAGTCTTCAACGACTCCTCAGCCAGTCTGATGAAGTCCAAGTACTTCCTGCTCACGATCCTGGTGCGCCCGAACCACCGACGACCACCTCCCTTCACGAGGTCCGAGAACAGAACGAGATACTGGGATATGATCAGAAGGAGTTTGTCGAAGTGATTACTGCAAACATCCCCGAAACACCGCCTAACCATGAACAGATCAAACGCGTGAACGTCGGGAAAGAACACGTCGATGAGGAGAAGGCTCGCCAGCTCGAACTCGGGCCGAATCAGTGCGCAGCCAACTAACGATTGAACGCCATGGCAACGGACACCCCTCCCGAATACACGCAAGGTATCCGCGAGCATCTCTCACAGTTCTCACTTCACGTCCTGCTCGTCTTTGCAACAGGGCTGACAATCGGCTCCGAACGCGCGGTCGTGCCTATTCTTGGTCGCGACGTGCTCGGTGTCCAGTCCTTCTTCGTTATCGGATCGTTCGTCGTGTCGTTCGGCATCGTAAAATCCCTGATGAACCTCTATGCTGGAAAGTGGGGTGAGGAGTATGGTCGCAAGCCTGTGCTCGTCCTCGGGTGGGCAACTGCGCTCCCACTGCCATTTATTCTGATCTTCGCGCCCAACTGGTGGTGGATCACAGTCGGCAACATCCTCCTCGGACTCAATCAAGGTCTCACTTGGAGCATGGCGGTTAATGCGAAAATCGACCTAGCTGGGCCGGAGCAGCGTGGACTTGCAGTCGGCATCGACGAGGCATTCGGCTACACTGGCCTCGCAGTCGGAGCCTGGATTACGGGCGTGATTGCGGCCCGGACGAGTCTTCGACCAGAGCCGTTTTACTTCCTTGCCGCCGTGGTCGTGCTGGCGTTTCTCATCTCGATTTTCCTCATCAAAGAGACGGTCCAGTACGCGCAGGCAGAAGCCGACGATGACCACCATGATGCGAACCTCCCGTTCAATGAAGTACTCAAACGGGCGACCTACGGCGATAGAACGCTGTTCGCGGCTGCACAGGCAGGTCATATCGAGAATTTCGTCGATACGCTGTTCTGGATCGGAGTTCCACTCTATCTCACGAGTCAGGGGTTAGGCGTCGCAGCTGTTGGCTTCATCGTCGGCGTCCATAGTGCGATGTATTTCCTTCAAATCGGGACTGGTGGACTTGCGGATAGAATCGGTCGGCGACCCCCGGTGATTGTGGGGATGTTCATCGCCGGTGCAGGTGTTCTGGGTATGGTATTCGTCGAAGGGTACCTTCTCTGGAGCGTGATGGCCGGGGGTGCTGGAATCGGTATGGCGTTACTGTACCCGAATCTAATGACGGTCCCTGGAGACGCCTGCCATCCGTCGTGGCGTGCCTCGGGAATGGGCGTCTACCGGATGTGGCGGGACTCTGGCTACGCCGTCGGGGCGATCCTGATCGGGCTTGCAATGCAATTTGTGACCATCGAAGCCGCCTTCTACATGACGGGGATCTTGATGTTCCTCTCGGGAGCAGTTGTCTATGTGTGGATGGAGGAAACGCACCCAGATTTCGGAACGCACGAACCTCCAGCACCCGCTTCGGAACGCAGTGACACTGGCGGAATACATCCAGAGGATTGAGTCCATTACCTCTCCTCGGCCAACCCTCACCCGTTCGCCGTCCTGCAAGCGAGTACAACGAATGCACGCTCATCTAGTGACTAAACACACGGGCATAGCTACACCACTAACCTTCAACCTATGTGCGCAGAGAAACTAATCGATGGCTTCCATCACCGATTATGTAATGCCGTTTTCATTCACTGAGAAGGAACCAACAGTTCAATCAGGGGACTATGTCTTGCGATTTTTGTCCTTCTTCTATTTTGTGGACTTCGCTTACGTTACTTGATTTGCTCATTTTACCCTATCTAGCCTGTGTCACTGAGAGACTCCCTCACATCTGACTGCTGTCTGACGAGCGTGCGACTGGTTTCGCTTGGAACAACTGTCCCACAATTCATTGTGGAGACAGTCACGCTCTCAGCACCGACGCCAAGAATCGTTCGTGGAGCTAAGAAACAGGGAATGCTTTCGGAAACACGAATCGGAAAGCAAGAATGGACAGAAATACTGTCTCGATCTCCGTTCCCCACACCACTCTCGATGAAGAGACGAGTAACGTGCTGAAAAGGGTTTGAGAGGGAGATGCTCCTCTCACATCTCCACCGAGAATTCTTCTGACTCGGTGCGAGGATACCAGAGTTTCACTGTATCGGAAGCACTGGAAATAACCCAGTCGAGCCTATGAAGGGAGGTTCACGTACGTCCATATGTGATGCTAGACCAGACTCGACAGCCGGACTTACCGACGCTCGACCCAGGAATACCGCTGTTCGAAGAAGACGACCTCACGACCGGAATAGTGGACTTGTTCCAGACGACGCTGGCGTACTGGCAGTACGTGCTGACCGCTCGTCATCCAACACTTGCCTCGACATCGACCCAGGAGGTGACCGCCTATGGGACGGACTAATCTCACGTATCGTAAGTTAGTGCGGGCGATGGAGGACCGATGGGCTGACTATCGGCGTGCGCTCCGTCAGGATGATCAAGCAGCGTTCGACCGGCTGTTCGAACACGCCCGCGGGTACGCCGACGCCGGGGGGATGCAGAACCACCAAACAGTCGAAGTTGACGTCTTCATGTCGATCATGCTGGCGCATCAGCGACAGCTCGACGATCTTGAGGAGCGCCTCGACGCTCTGGAAGACGATCTCAACGCCGGCGAGTGAATGGATGGTGTACACGATCGACTATCGCGATGGCGATGTCCTCCGATGGTCGCTCACCGAGGACGGCGCTGAATACACGGTCGACGACTCCTATACACCATCGCTGTGTCTCCGCTCATGGAGAGGGGTTGATCCCCACGATTCAGCCTGCAGTCAGCGATCATCCTGCCGTCGAGTGGACAGAAGTCGTCGACGAGCAGATCTCGTTCGGCCACGACCTTGAACCCGTTCTCAAAATCAATGTTGTCGACCTCGATGCGGTCACGACAATTGCCCGGATTGTTCATCAGTGGGCTGATCCGGCCACGTATCGCTGCTACAACGTCGACTTCTCCCAGGAATTTCGCTACTGCCTCGAAACTGGTCTTAACCCAGTTCCTGAGCGCGAACTGGAGTACTTAGAGCTGTCCGTGCCAGAGTCGGAGCTCGCCAGCGACACCATCACCGAGTGTACGATCGACGACCATGTTTCGGGAAGCGGTAGGGCAGTGCTCGAAACAATTCGCGCTCAGCTTGAGCGTACTGATCCGGATGTGCTCATGCTGAACACGAGTGACGTCGTCCCTGTGCTGTACCAACAGGCAGAGCGCTGCGACATGGAGTTCGAACTCGGACGGCTCGGGCTATTTCTATAGCGATACGTGACACTCTACTGGATGAAGGCGGTGGAATCCGCGTGAATCGGTGGACTCAAGGTGGTGTTAGTGGAATGAAAGGTGGAGCGAGACGTCGACGAACAGAACGGCTCATACACAGTCACGATTCCGAAACGCGAAGTCGAAAAGGGTGACGTTGACGACGATGGTGTGTATCGCGTCGCGTTACTCAGGTCGAATGCACCAGCAGACTACAGTGACCAAGACACACACGAATCACAGCCAGCGACTGACGACGACTCTAGGCCACCGGTCGATGTTGGTGACCGGCGGCGTGTCGAAATCGAAGATATCGGCGAGCAAGGCGACGGTATTGCACGGGTCGAGCATGGCTACGTGATTATCGTCCCTGAGACCGAGCACGGCGATCACGTCACTGTCGAAATCACCGGAGTCAAACCGAACGTGGCGTTCAGCGAGGTTGTCGAACAGACCGTCGAAGAACAAGCAGCCGTCGAGTAAGCTTCCCCATCCTACTCGTTCGCTTGTGCTCGCTCGGTGAGCCGGAGCAGGCCATCGACTTCGTAGAGATGGCCGCGAAGCAGGAGACGTTCGAGAACATCGTCAGCGGCCGGCTGACTCAGGTCTTCTTCCTCGGCGAGAATCGTATAGGCGCAGTCATAGCTGAAACTCTCGTTTGCAGGGACCGCCGCAGAAAGCGCGTCGAGGGCGTCCTGGGCGAGCGGGGGAAGCCGCGGAGCCTCTGTGCTATGAGATGCCATGGATGCGAAGAGATTCGACCAGTAACTAAATAAAATCTTGGGGTGATCTGATATTTGGCGGAAACCGTGGTTAGTAGAGTATACTAACCAGTGGTAGCGATTCGTACAAAGTCGGTGTGTCACAGCCTCAACCGGAATCTGGACCACGCGAACTACCCCACTCGCTCCCTTCGGTCGCTCCTTGAGAACGGGGCTTAGCGCCTGCATACAGCTAAACGGAATTCAGTCCCGACGTTGGCAGAGTACATTGTTGGACAAGGGCGTCGCCGGTTGGACCGCGGTTCATCTCAGTTCGCCGTTTGGTTGTACAGTTCCCTATCAGTAAGAAATCTGTTGACCGCACGACCGAAGTCGATGACTGACCGTCGGGCGAGGTCGTCTTGTAGCAGATACAGCGTAAGGTACGTCACGATACTGAGCGTACCGGCTATCGCCCGAAATTTGAGTGTGTTTGGCAGGACGTGGGTGAGTCCGGCCAGGGCGACGGCCATCCCTGCTGCGCTTCGGAACTGCGCGCGAAGCGGGTCCGGAAAGAGGGGGACGACCGTGTCGTTCTGTCGGAGTGCTCGATGGAGGAGGAGACAGCGCAGCAACTCTGCGATGATCGTCGCAACGAGTACGCCGCTGGCACCCATCGCGTGGACGCCAACGACACCGAGAACGACGTTCACAGCGACGGTAATCGATGAAATTCGGAAGACAGTGTCTGGATTCCCCATCCCCTTTACCGCGCTATCCAGTGGTTCCCGTTGCGTCTGGATGATGCGATAGATGGCGATGCCGAAGAGGAAGGGGACGGCAGCGAGGTAGTCAGCGCCGTACACCGTCGCAACGACGGTATCACCGAGGAAGACAGTGATGACGAATATCGGAATAGCAAGGACGCTCGTGTACGAGATGGTGGTCGTGACCGTATCACGGATAGAGCGGCCGCGGCTAGTGAGGTTGCTGGTGCGACTGATGAGCCCGTCCATCACTACGCCTGAAATCAGCGTGGCAAGACCAGTAAGTGAGAGCGCGACCTCGTAGTAGCCGACCGCCCCTGTGAGGCCGATCCATCCGAGGAAGAAAATGTCGAACCGGGTGTAGGCCTTCCCGACGACGTTTGATGGAACGTTGAATTTCGCGTAGTTCCAGACGTGTATCACTGTGTCCCATGTCGGGATGGATGGTCGAACGCCCAGGAAATACAGGATAATCGGGAGGCACAGGAGCGTTGCGACGGTGAACCCAGCGGTCATTCCAGTTACGCCGAACCCGAGCAGTACGAGGATGGATTGGAGCAGGGTCTTTGCTATTTCCCGCACGAGGTCAATCCAGTTCGTGATGCCGAACTTTCCCTTGCCCGCGAGTAAGAATTGGAGAGGAATGAACAGTGACAGCCCGACGAAGAGAGCGATTGCCAGCGGTGCGGCATTCGGGATGCCGGTGTACGCTGCTAGGTGTTGCTGTCCAACAGTCGCGAAGATGGCGGCGATGAAGCCGCTGACAATCGATATGCCAAGCCCAAGTCCGAGTAATTCCTCGTTCGACGTATCGGTCTCTGCGAGACGTTTTTGGCACGCACCGCCGAACCCGTGTGGAACCCGGTTAGCAAACTGGACGACGGAAAGGAGGAGAAAGAATCCGCCAAATGATTGTGGTCCAAGTTCGCGAGCGAAGTAAGCCGTGGCGATAAACCCGAAGATGAACATTGCCAGCTTTGCGGAGACTCCTTTGAGTGTTTCCAAACCGAACGACGTACTATTATCTGCCATTATTGGATACTTTGTTGCGAATAGTGGCTGATTGCCGATTATCAAGCGCCACCTTAGTGTTCTCAATGCAGGAACTCTCCATTGAAAGCCTTCTGTTCACCGTCAGATTCGTCATGCGACATCACAGCACAGATGAGCGTTACACTAGGAAAACGTGATTCATACGATATGCTATCATACATATGTGCTCCACTGGTGAATCATCCGGACGTCGTCGCGTTCCACCGCGATCACTGCATCGACCGGAACACTGTGCTGTACTGGAAACTTGATTGGGTCGCCACCAACGAGCAGACGATTGCCGTTGCCGAGGAGTCCTTCCAGGTCCAAGTGACGATTCTATTAGCCGATGCAGAACTTCGCGTCACGCTCGATGAATCTCTCTATCGTGGACATCGAACCAACCCACGATTCACCTCGGGGATGTGACATCCTCCCCGTCGTGAACGACGGGGCTTCCCGTACCGCAGGGTGGGATATTTGCCGGTCTACGACATGACCTGTTCTCGCGGTGCGAAGCATCCGCTCTCGCGGTCGAACAGGTATGTCGATGGCTGTGCCACACAGCCGTTACTCCTATCCTCGCCGTGAGGACTCGGGGTTATCTTCTGCCGCATGTTCTCCGCTCCATTACAATCCGTGTTTCCGACTAACCCACACGACAAGCAGACAGATAGCACCAGCTCCGGCACGTGATAGTGTGTAAGAATAGAGTTGTAATTCGGCGCTGTGAGCGACGGGTGAACGTCGCTATTACTGACGGACGAGGTTCGTCGCGCGGGGTCCCTTCGGGGATGATTCGATGTCGAACTCGACTTCCTGCCCTTCTTCGAGGTCGGGGCCGCCGACGTCCTCCATGTGGAAGAACACGTCTTCGTCGTCGTCTACGTCGTCGCTGTCAGTCGAAATGAAACCGTAACCGCCTGTGTCGTTGAAGAAGTCAACCTTACCGTTTGCCATTACAAATAACCATAGTCGCGCGTTGGCGATAACACTTCCGAAGTCACGGTACCACGTCCCCCGTCGAGAGGAATTGGAACCGCCGGTCAGGAGCGGGTACCATCTACAGAAGATACTCGGACCATAGCGACTCGGATAATTCTCGGAGGCAGGTATTTATGTGGTGGTCACATGGGGCTATAGGCATCGTCATGAAACCGTGCTCCAACTGTCAGGCAGTCATCGACGAGTACATTCTCGATAACCAACTCGAACCCCTGCGCGACCTCACAGTTGACGATTTTAACGTCTGCGCGGACTGCGCGACCATCGTTACGGATGCGTGCGTGAAGTGCGGCGGCGCGGTGTACGTCCCCCGAGGCAAATCAGTCACCCCTGACTATTGTCCAGCGTGTCGATCGGACCTCATCGACCACACGGGTCACGACCCCGGCTGGAATCGTGACTCCGTGTCCCCCTGAACAGCACGTCCCCCCTCGACCAGTATTTCGGCTGGCATAGAGGTGCAATAGACACACCTACGTTGCAACTGGCCGTACTGGACGACTTCTGACAGTCCTCGTGGACGCATTTCTCGCCGAGTCCGAAACGACTTCGCTTACTGAATGGCTCTCCGTCCAACTCCTCTGGGTCTCCCAAGTTGTTCTATTGTCGATGGCCACGTGATCGCAGTCGTTGCTGCACACGCAGTGACGACCGACCGCTACGCGAACCGACAACAGGCGCTATATGCTCATATTCCCACTGACAACGCTAATTGGCGACACCATGTTATCGCCTGGATTATCTCGCGTCCCGTCGCTACCTGACCGGAGATAATCGAGAAGGGACTTCGTAGGGCAGGTCAAAGCCGGCCGTGTTTCGAGAACTGAACCAGATATCGTTTGATGTTCGAGCAGCAAGCGTCGGATATGGATCGGCGAGACTTTCTTCGGACAACAGCTGCAGGAGGAAGCACGCTCGGTGTTGCTGGCTGTCTCGGGCTTGTTGATTCGACACCGAACGTGACACTCAGTGAGCCGGACCGCGATTTCAAGAGTAAGGATGTACCGTATCCGGCGTGGGGCGAGAAGATTCCAGCTGCGTCAGTCCCGGCGCCGCTGGAAAACAGGGACGTAAAGCTTCGCGGCGTCAACAAGCCGAGTCTGATGACGTTCTTCTACAGTGTTTGTAACACAGTCTGCCCGGTGCTGATCTCAACATTGAGAAATATCCAGACACATGCATTGAACAACGGCTACGGTGACAAAGTTGCGTTTCTCCCGATAACGTTCGACCCAGGACGCGATAATGCCGCGCGTCTTCGTCAGTATGCGAAGGAAATGAATATCGACTACGATGTGGGGAACTGGCATTTCCTTCGGCCGAAATCGAAACAACGTGCAAAGCGACTGATTCAGAATCAATACGGCGTCCAGTTCGTGCGAGACGGTGAAATGAATGGCAAATACATGTTCACGCATTCGGCGATGATACTGCTCGTGAATTCGGACGGCTATGTGGAGCGTGCGTATCGAACACGGTCGCCGAACGCAGAGAAAATAATCGCGGATTTGAAGAAACTCCGGTGAGACGACGTGGATCGACGTCGGTTACTCCTCACGCTTGGCGGTCTTGGGTTGACGGGCGGCAGTGCGTGGGTTGTACAGAATGGACTGCCGTCGAAATCAGAAAATGAACTACCGGTCCAGATAGACACCCTTGAGGCTCGCGGCTCGACAGCCGGTACGATTCGAGTCCCAGTGTCCGAGACGCCGACGGTCATCGATCTCTTCGCGACGTGGTGTGCGCCCTGTAAGGAACAGATGGATGCCCTACAGGCGATTCGAAGTGAGTACGGCGATGATGTTGCTTTCCTCTCAATTACGAACGAGCGGGTTGGCGGAACATTGACGAAAGCCGATATTCGTGACTGGTGGCGGCAGTATGGTGGTCGCTGGACGGTTGGTCTTGACCCGGGGAGCGATCTGATGTCGGTACTGGGCGTTAATGGACTGCCGTACATCGCAATTACCGATGCCGGCGGGAAGATACAGTGGGAGCATGATGGTGTCGCCGACGCGGCCACACTTCGTCATGAGCTCGATCAGGTGCTCACTCAATGACTGCCGCGACGTTCACAGCAGTAGTGGCCTTCGCCGCAAGTACTGGCATTGCAACGTTCTTCGCGCCATGCGCATTCCCGTTGTTGCCGGGATATATCGGATATTATGTCGGCCAGAGCGACGACGGGACGCCACAGATGGCAGTATCCGCAGCGGCTGCGGCAGGCGGTGCGTTGGCCGCAATCAGCGTGATTGCAGGTGCTGCATTTGTAGTGGGTCGTTCTCTTACTGCAGCGTTACCGGTACTGGAACCAATTGTCGGCATCATACTCATCGTCTTCGGGGTTCTAACGCTGACTGGACAGGCCCCAACGGTTGATGTCGCATTACCGGCACGGCCAGACTCAACGGCCGGATTTACTTTGTTCGGCGCTATCTATGCAATTGCAGCCGCTGGATGTGTCGGGCCCTTGTTCCTCGGTGTGTTGACGCAGGCACTTGCATTCACGCCAGCGAAAGCCGTCATCGTCCTTAGTACGTATGCACTCGCTGTTGCTCTCCCGCTTGTCGGGGTTACAATTCTGGCGAACGTCGGCGTCGAAGAATGGCGTGAAATAGGCGGGTACACAGGATATGCGAAGCAATTCGCGGCCAGTATGATGGTTGTCGCCGGGATCGGGCAGGTCTATCTTTCTGTTGCTGTTCTCGATGTACTATGATCATCCCGTTTCTTCCCTACGAGGCTTACGGAAGTACGAGGAGAAAGCCTCGCCCTTCAGGGCGGGGAGGATGTCCATTCCGTCCCGAAGGGAGGGACGTCGACCGCGCCAATGGTGCCGAGTGGAGAAACCCTATGACTGGGTGTCACCAAGTGAAATGAGCTGTCTTTTCGAGTTAAACACAACAATAAGGCTGCTAATCGCCATACAGAGTGCGGCAATAAGGGGATTGATGAAGCCTGTGACCGCAAGCGGGATGGCGACTGCGTTGTAGCCGGCTGCCCAGATGAGATTCTGTTTGATCCGGCGGCGTGTCGACTGTGCAAGGTCGAAGATCGTCGACACAGACCGCAGTCGGTCATCCATGATGACCGCGTCAGCTGCGTCGACTGCTATTTCGGTGCCGCTAGAGAGTGCAATACCGAGGTCGGCACTCGCTAATGCAGGGGCATCATTTGTGCCGTCACCAACCATCGTTACCGCCCCACGTTCTCGGAGACCACGAATGATCATCTCCTTGGACTCGGGCCGGACACCGGTGAAGACATGGTCGATTGTCGGATGTGTTTCGAATCGTCGGGCCATCCGCGCGTCGTCACCTGTGAGGACGACAAGGTCGCGATCATCGGCAGATAAATCGGATGCAACAGCCTCCCACTCGTCACGAGGCGTATCACGAACTGTAATGATTCCTTCAACGATACCGTTCCAGCCAACTGCTGTTGGGTGCGTTCCAGCCTGATACGCAGTATCAATCGCGTCCTGGATGGACGCCGGAACCGTCCAGTTGTCGAATGCAAACGATTCCGGATGGCCGACGGTGACGCGCACGTCATCGACGACTGCTGAAACACTGCGGTCGTTGCGCTCGAATCCGTCGACAGTCGTTGTGCTCGGTGGTGCCGCTTCGTCGATTGCCTTCGCAATGGGATGGTTTGATCGACGTTCGACCGCTGCAGCGCGGGCCAGGACCGCTTCCCGTTGCTCGCCGTGTACATCTTCGACTGTCATCTCGCCCGTTGTAAGCGTCCCTGTTTTGTCGAAAACAACAATATCAGAGTCGTCAATCCGTTCCAAGACATTCTCATTGATGACGAGAATGCCCTCGTCAGAGGCATCGTGTGTCCCCGATGTCAGTGCAAGCGGTGTCGCAATCCCTAGCGAGCAGGGACATGAGATGACGAGGACGGAGACACCGGCCATGACAGCGGTGCTCACTGAGTTCCCGAGGACTAGCCAGAGCCCGCTGGTTCCGATGGCAAGGGTGAGAACGAGTGGGACGAATACGACGGCAAATCGGTTGACGAACCGTTGAATCCCTGAGTCGGAGCTTTGAACGCTCCACAGGAGCTCAACGAGGCGGTCGATCGTACTACTTGCCTCCTCGCCGACCTCGATAACCAATGCGCTATCAGTGAGCATTGATCCACCAATGACGTTGTCGCCAACGGATTTTGACTGGGGGAGTGACTCTCCGGTCACGAGCGCTTCATCAACGGCTCCAGACCCGTCAACAACCGTTCCGTCGATCGGAATCCGTTCACCGGCTTTCACGAGGAGGCGATCGCCAGGTGAACACTCGTCAAGGTCAATGCGTTCAGTCTCTTCGTTCGCAAGCAATCGTCGCGCTTCGGTGATGCGTGATTCTGTGAGTGCCGATCGATTCCCGAGTGCTTCTCGTTTAACTCTCGATTCGATATGATCGCCAATAGTGACGACCACGAGAACCATCACAGCCACATCGAAGTACGGATCACGGTGGCCGATGAGGAGTGTGCCGAGTGAGTAGAGGTAGGCCGCGATCACGGCAAGAGCGATCAGGACGTCCATGTTCGGCTGGCCGACTCGGAGGCTAACGTATGCACCGCGGAAGATTGGATAGCCGAGACCAATGATGATGAGTGTACCCCAGACGGCGAGCGGTCCGAAAACCATCGATGCGATATTCGATCCGTAAAGGAAGCGTTGGGGGTAGATGCCCAGATACACTGGGTAAATGAAGAGGAGGTAGAGTGCCATCACTGGCATCGCAAGGATGGCTGCAAGGACTGCCCGATACTTCCCGAACAGCAACCGGCTTCTGCTTGCTGTGTCGTCCTTGTTTGGGAGAATTGCGTGGTAGCCGAATTGGCTGATATCATCGGCGAGGGCCGCTGGAGTGGTTTCCGCTGGATCGTACGTCAGCTGTACCATCTCCGTCGAGTAGCTCGCTTGCGCATCTGACACAGCGGATGTCTCCGTTGCAAGGAGTTCGATAAATCCTTCACAGGTCTTACAGTGCATTCCGTCGACCGAGAGATACGCAGTCTCTTGGTCATCGGAAGCGGTGAGCTCCTCGTCGGTTGACTCTAGTTGTTGTTGGAGATCAGCAATCGAAAATTCCGACGTGTCGTCGTCACCGACGAGTTGGTAGATTTCGAAGCAACCACGACAGCAGAACGTTCCGTCAACGCTAGCGTCACTAACTGCTTGGCTCCGAATAGGGAGCTCGCAAAGTGTGCACGTAGTCATGATTCGAGTGGCTGGTAAAACGGGATATCGATCATTGGAAGGCGCACTCCGAACCGGGTAGCTCCCATCGCAATCAGAACATACCCCATAACGACGAACAAAACGCCGAGGCCATAGTGGACGAAGTGTCGTTGCTGGGCGGTGACCGATTGGATAACCGTTCCGTAGAGGAAGACAGTCGGGATCGTCCCGAGACTGAGGGCTGCAAGTGCGAAAACGCCGTAGAGAGGTGACCCTTGAGCGAATACATACAGAAATGCTGGGTAGAGAAGCATACATGGCAATACTCCGTGGAGTGCACCGAGGCCGATGATACCGATACCATCCACCCAGGAATCAATTCGTGACGAAATTGCCGTGTAACTATACGCAAAGAGAGATCCGATGCCCGTATTCGAGAGGACCGTTTCAACTGAACCCTGCTGATATCCGATGAGACGTGTGATTCCCATGATGACGATCAGACTCCCAGTTACAATCCCGATGACGCCCTGAATCGGCCGTATCACTCCCGCTAGTTCGACAGTGCCGTACAAGAGCGCCCCAAGGAATCCGAACACACCACCGAGGAACGCATACCCCACTGTTCGACCGAGATTGAAGAGCCCATGTTGGCGTACTTCATAGATTGTAAGTGCTCCATCCCAGCTATCTGTTGCAGTCATTCGTTCTGCGTAGGTCGTCACCAATGGACCACACATCCCAATACAGTGTGCACCACCGAGGAGTCCGATGAGAAAGAACACCAGAAGATCAAACTCAGCAGTTACACTCCCGAGGGCAGCAACCTGACGCCCCCCTTCAGGAATACCGATGATGAGTAGACTGTCCAGCATTCGGCTCCAGGTAAAGGAACGAACGACTTGGTGATTGTGTGGGTTCCCAACTTCTGGGAATTAGGCGTGAGGAAGACTTTGATCCGGCCAGAAGACACCGAGGAGAACGAGGAATACCCGTCCGAGAGGCGGGCATCCGATGACAAGGCCGAGTCTAGCACCACCGTCAATGGTGGTGCAGGGACGACGCTGACGACCTCCTCGACGAACGCGTCTTCGAACCTCGAAGACCCGTAGACCGGGCCGAAATCCTGTCCGGAATTCCACGGCCTTCAGGCCGTGGCGGAGGTCAAACTGGTCCTCCCGCCAAGATGGCTAGACGATTATGTCAGTAACGTGCAGCTCAGCATCGTTCTTGCTGCTCTCATGCTGGACTCCAACTGACGGTACGCTGATGAGGGTGATATTATCCGCCGGCTGTCACCGGAGCCCCGAACACCGACTGTCCAGTGAAACCCACTCTCGCTCCCCTAAGCCATCCCGGTAACAAGTGATATTACGATCAGTGCTGTTGGTCTCGTCCACGCCATCCTCACAACCCTCAGATTCGGAGGGCCAACGCGGTCGCCTCACGCCACTCAACCGTCAATTGCACGCAAAGCGTCTGTCCCTCGGGGTGATTCAGAGCTGCTCTCGGACCTCATTCAGGCGCGAATCCGGAAGAGGCCTATACGTGGGGTAAGACAAACAGGTGACCTACCCAATCTGCGTTGACTGTGCAACCCAGGTGCACCCCAATCCCGACGAGCAGAATCACCACGCCTGCCCACACCGTCGCACGCGAACAGGGTGAGGTGACCCACCGCCTGATGGCTCAAGACCGCTACATCTCGCCGTTGGCCGCAGCGATCGTCCTGCAGGCGCTCCGGCCCGTCGTTCACGAGTACTACGAGATCGAGGATTCAGGGCGTCGCTCGAAGATTTGGACGTCGAGCGGGGCGACGCGGCCCTCACTGGGCTAGCCGCCCAGCACCTCAGCACCAGTGCAGCGACCGAGGTGTACATCTATACGACGAATATTGCGGCTGACGGGGATGCCGAAACCGTGCTGGCCATGAGGGCTAAGTGGACTCGGTCACGTTCGTGAACGGATTCCGCTTCATCGAGGATCTGCGACCGGACGACAGTTGTCACACTCTAGAATTCCTCGATAACCGTCAATCTTCGTTGCTCGACTGATACGCGGTCTCAGGCGCCCGCCAGGCTATTATAATGCCGCAAGCTGCGAGTGCGCCAGCGAACAAGAACGCAGTATCAAAACCAGCCGAATTAACGACAGCACCACCGACAATGGGTGCGACGAACGCTCCCGCCAGTCCAATACTCGTTTGGAACGCGACTGCCGTTGCAGCCACATTAGGGTCAACCAGCTCTCGAACGTACGTGAATGACAGTCCGAGCGTCAGCTGGACGGCAAACCCGGTGAAGAGAAGGAATGCAACAAGCAACGGAACTGACCGGAGGTATGGAAAGCTCAGAACGAGCGGCGCTGCAAGGCCGAAGGAGCCGAGGAGAACTGGTTGCCGCCGCCCATTAAAAATCCGATCAGAGAGGATTCCGCTACTAATCCGAGAGACGACCCCGATAGCAGGAAACACCGCAACCAGTAGGCCGCTCAGTGCTAACGAGAGCCCGAACTTCTCTGTGAGATACGACGAGCCCCAGCTATTCACGAAAAGATAGAGCGCATACCCAAGAAATCCAAGTAGGCCAGCCATCCAAACGTGCCGGTTTCTAAGAACTTCACTGAACTCGTGAAGGGTCGGTGCGTCGCCGCTACTCTGGCCGAGCCCTTGACTCGTCGGCCAGAACAGGAGCAGGCCAGCGAGTGCGAAGCCAGTGAACGCGATAAAGATAGCAGGCCAGCCAAACTGGGCGGCGATAAGCGGTCCCGTTCCCTGTCCAAGTGCGAACCCGATCGGCCCACTCGCGGTGAAGATACCGACAGCTGTCGCCCGGTGAGTACCGCTCACGGCCCGGCTCACCATGTCAATACCTGCGTTCCAAACGACGACGTACGCGACCCCACCGAGCGCCCGGGATGCAATCACTGATCGGTAGTCACCACTTCGACCTGCCATCCACCCCCAACTCCCGGCAACAAACAGCGTAAGGACGGCAACTGCCATCGCAGTCCTAGAATTAGTTCGATCGAGAACGGCGCCAGCAGGGAGGCTCGCAACGACTGCAGTACCGAACATAATTCCAACAAGGAGACCAGCGCCTGTCGGGCCGATATTCATCGAATCTCGAATTAACGGGGTGACACTCGCAGGAACGATCTCGTAGGCGGCCAGCCCTGTGGAGATGAGGCTCGCCCCGACGACGAGTCCCCACTTCGTCTGGCTAGTCTGTGTAGATTCGCCGGTCTCGTTGTCTGCCGATTGGTCATCGTTAGTTCGCGTAGTCATTGATCAAGAGAAGGGCCGGTGTATCGTACTCAAAGACCGGGAATATATGTTCTGCAATACGGCGACCATCTGTAACGCATTTCCAATCTCTATACCACTACTATCACCTCTCGGGTTACACAGCGAGGGAGGAGGTCAAGGAGTGACGTCATGATGCTCATCTATTAACGATAAACGCGAGCCGACTCTAACCGCCTTCAAGCCGGTGGAAGTCGTTCCAGATCATGGACACCTCGTAGAGAAATACGAGGGAAACGCCGAGAATACTCCCCCAGAGGACAACTGCGAAGGCCGTCGGGCCCATCACGGTCATCACTTGTCCACCTCGGTGTCCGTGTCCATTCGTGAACCCCCGTCGGTCGCCGGTTTGTCGAGACTCCGAATATCGCGAGAGAGACGGTCAAGATCGAACCTCCTGCTCGATAATCGCGCTGTTACCAGGGTTGTCGCAGTTGAGACGAGAAACGCACCAGCGAAGGGGAGTAAATACGTTGTGTCAGCCGTGGGGAGAACGCCCCCAAGCAGCGTATCGAGTGCCGTGTGGAGGCCGAATGGGAAGGGAAAGTAAGCGCTCCCGGCTGCAAGTCCGACGAGACTACTCGCTAGCGCGCCAGTGCCGGAGAGACGTCGACTATAGAGCCCGTAGACGAGGGGGAATCCGACAGCGGCACCGAGTAGGTCAGCAACAAAGAACAGACGGAGGACGCTTCGAGCGTGAAGACTCACCGCGATCGCGGTGACTGCAACGACGACGGTGAGCATTCGCGCACCACGTTGGAGGGTTCGATCATCTGGACTCTCAAGCAGGCGGGGGAGGTCAGCAGTCACGAGGCTCGTCAGTGCGTTGAACAACGTATCAGCCGTACTCATCACGAGTACGAGTGCAAGCAAAAGGACGCCGAGGACGATCCACTCTGCGAACGCGCCCTCAAGGAGAACAAAAAATGCGATGCCGGCGTTATAGTTCTCGCTACCAAATTGTGTCACGACGTCGGCGTGGCCGACAGCAACGACGCCTAGCAGCGTCGCTAGAAGAAGCACGAGGCCGTTGGCGACGGTGGCGGTCCGGAATCCGCTCTTGATCGTGTCGGAACTGTCGGCAGCGTAGATACGCTGCCACCACGTTTGATTGACGAGTTCCGCACCGAGAACTGCGAACACCAGTGCAGCACCGAACCTGAGACCTGGGATGTAACCGGGATCGAGGAGCGTCGAATTTGCGCTCACAATCCCGTCGTAAACGGTAGCGGTCCCGCCGAGTACGAACGCTATGGTCGCGACGCTTACGACGAGCAGCGGTAAGATGAGGAGTGTTTGTATCGTATCAGTGAAGATACTTGCTCGGAGGCCGCCGTAACTGGTGTACAGGAGGACGAATCCGCCGACGAGGGTCGCGGTCTGCCACTGAGGGATCCCTGCTACGTAGTGGAACGCCAGCGAAATGCCTGTGAGCTCCGCTGTGAGAAACACGAACATGTAGAGAACGCTGACGGCGATCACGAATGCGTACATTGCGCTGCCGTACCGCGCGTAGGCGTACTCAGTGAGCGAGTGTCCTTCCGGTATCAACTCGCGGATTCGCGGGCCGAGCTTCGAGTATGCGAGCATCGGAACAGCCTCGCCGACCCCATAACCGACCACGGCGGCGATCCCGTAGAGAGCGCCGGCTTCTGGAGCCGAAAGCAGGATCCAGACACCCATGACAGAGGCGATGAGAGTGGCCGTCGTCGGGCCTTTCCCGGCCGAATCGCGTGCGGTAATGAGGTCCTCAACAGACCCGACTCTACCCCGCGAGAACCAAATTCCGACCCCTGTAAAGATGGCCAGGGTCCCAATCGTGAGTCCGAGCACAACACCGGAATCTACCATCACTACTCACCGCCTGCTCTATCGCCTGGACAGTCGGAGTTGTACGCTGCCTCGAAAAAGGCGAGTTCGAGCGCGACTGTTCGTCGAAAGAGCCAGTCGATCCGTTGTTGACGATACGGCGAAGCGACCTTCCCCTCTCGGTCGAGTTCGTTGCGGAGCCATCGCACGAAGGCCCCGAACTCCTCGTTAGCGTGGAGTTCGATCCACTCTGCGAGATAGAACTCTGAGGGTGACTCGTCTTCGACAGCGGTCGCCCACTCCAAATAACTCCACTCAGCGGGCACGAGGACGGCAAGCGTCTCGGCGTACCCGCCTTCCCGTGCCGCCCGCTCCAGTAAATCCTGGAAGGCGTATGTCGTAGCTGTCAGCTCGGGGTCAGCGTACTCGGCTTCCGGCACACCTAGCGCCTCGAAGGAGCGCTCGAAGTAGTCGTTTTCGTCGGCGGTAAGCGTCCCGAGGAAGTCGATGAGCCGTGACTTTGCGTCCATCGTCGGTGCATCCCCGACGGCGTGCCCGAAGACGCCGACGAGCGTCTCAACGAAGGCACAGTCCTGTACCAGGTACCGCCGGAAAACCTCGTCGTCGAGATTCCCGGTGCCAAGTTCGTGTGTGAAACGATGCGTCGTCGCATCTGTCCAGGCCGGGTTTGCGCGCTCACGGAGCCAGTCGGTGAACCGAGGTGACTCACGCGATTCAGCGTACTCCTCGAAGGTATCGGGAACACTCCCCGCATCGTTCTTACTCTGGGTCATATCGACCACTCCTCCTGTCGCCAGGCGGCGTCCCAGAAGCGATACTCGTAGCGTGCCGACGTCCGAAACAGGTCTCGAAAGCGCTCGCGTTCGGCCTCGCTTTTGTCCGCAGCAACATCGTCCATCAGATCCATACACCACGCCGTCAGTTCCGTGAACTCCTCGCCCGCGTACATTTCGATCCACGCAGCGTACCGGTCGTCATCGGGCACCCCCCGCTCTGCGAGTCGCTTTCCAGTCTCATTGAAGCCCCACATGCAGGGCAGGAGCGCGGCCACGAGGTCACCGAACGTCCCCGTCGATGCGACGCGAACGAGGAAGTCGGTGTATCCTCTCGTGGTGGGCGACGGTTCGGTTCGCTCCAGCTCGGCCTCTGAGATGCCGAACTCAGCCGCGTACTCGCGATGCAGGTCCATCTCGGTGTTAATCGTCGAATCGAGGAGTTCGGCGAACGTTCCCATGCGTTCGAGGTCGGGAGCCTTCGTCGCACCGTGGGCGAACACCCGTGCATAGTCGACCAGATAGACGTAATCCTGCCTCACCCAGTACTTGAACGGCTCTTCGTCGAGCGTTCCATCCCCAAGTTCTTCGACGATTGGATGCTCTAGGATAGCGTCCCAGACGGGGTCAGCCACGACTCCTAAGTCGCTAGTGAAGCTCACGCCTAAGCGTACGATCCTCCACTAATATAACTCCGTTGTACCACCTTGCTGTACGTCTCCGTAGACATCCGTCATGGTGAAAAAGACAGCGAGCGCATATCCCGTTTCAGACGGGGGTCAAGCAGTAGGCCCGGTCACGCAATCCACCGACAATGCACCGGGTCTGAATTTCACTCGTCCAACACGTCCCTGACCTCTTCGGCCAGCTCCGGATGGTGGTCATTCAACCACTCCAAGTCCCGCCTCAACTCATCCACCCGCGTGCGAACCCGACTGGCCGTCCAGTACCGCTCGTCTCGCAGGTTAGCCGTGGACATTCTCCTCGACCCCCTGTATGAGGCGTCTGTTACAGACAGTACAGACAGGTAGACCAGAAGTATCGACGATGTCGCGATGGACACAGCAGAGCGAGACGCAAACGATATCACAAAAGATGATTTCCTCGATTGCAGCGATGAGGTACCGTCGCCAAGCTATAACAGAGCGTGAATCGATCTTCGAACTATCGTGCCGTCGTCGTGTCTGCGTTCCCTACGGCGGGACGATTACCGCTCGTCCCTCTATCTCTCCGTGTTCTAATCGCTCAGCGACCGCGTTGATTTCTTCAAGCGAGTACCGACTGGTTCGAAGGTCAATTTCATCATTGGCGACGAGCGCCATTAGTTCCTGGAGTTCGGGGTACGTACCGACGAGGGTTCCACGGTAGGAAAATTCTCCATTGACGAGGGCCTGTGACGGTTGGTGGATGTGTCCGCCATATCCGACGACGTGGTGATCGCCGCCTGGTGCGAGAATTTTCGAGGCATAGTCAGTTGTGTCGTCGCTGCCGACGAAGTCAAGAATCTGGTGGGCGCCCTCGTCATCTGTGAGCGCCATAACGTCGCTTTCGACGTTGCTCTCAGACGAATTGATCACGTGGTCTGCCCCGAGATCCCTCGCGAGATCAAGTGCTTCGTCTTTGATGTCGATTGTAGTTATCGAGGCCGCGCTCATGGCATCAAGCGCTTGCAGTCCAATGTGACCGAGTCCGCCGACGCCGACGACTACTGCGTCGTTGATGGGGTTCAGTTCGTCGACTGCTTTCTTGACGGCATGGTAGGCTGTGATACCGGCGTCTGCATGTGGGGCGATTTCTGCTGGATCAACACCATCGGGGAGCTGGATAACTGACCGTTCGGAGGTTTGGAGGTACTCCGCAAACCCACCGTTCGTTGTCAATCCGGGGAATTGGAGGTTTTTACAGTACATGTCCTCGCCGACGCGGCAGGGACGGCACTTGCCGCAGGTCATTACGGGATGGCAGATTACCGGATCGCCAACGTCGACAGTTGTTACCTGGTCGCCGATCTCCGTGACAGTCCCTGCATTCTCGTGACCGAGCGTCATCGGGAGGTCTTGCTCGACGTAGTCGGTCCACATCCCCTCGATTACGTGATTATCGGTCTGGCACCATCCGGCTCCTTCGATTTCGACGATTACGTCGTTCGGATGCGTAATCTCCGGCCGATCAATCTCGTCGATTGAGAGCGCATCGTCCATCTGTTCGGTGTACTCGTGGAGGCGTGCTGCTTGCATGGTAGTAGATAACAGTTAGCATTGATAGCGTAAAATAACTACTGGTGCCAGATACGTTACAGCGGGGCGTGGCGAAAGTCCACGGCTGAAGCCGTGGGAGGAGGTCAATAACCATACCTTCATGAACAATCCAAATATACATGGGGCTGCGTTACCATATAGCATAGTGCATGTACGAATATAACGGGGAAGAGGTGTTCGTCATCGACAGTCATCTCCACCACTGGGATGCGAGCAAAGAAAACATCAAGCACGAAGGTGGTGAGCAGTTTATTCAGTGCTTCTACGACTATCACACGGCCTTCACCCCCGACGACCGCGAGTGGGATATGGACCAGTACCGGAAGTATAGCTCCGAGAAACTAGTGCAGGACCTCTTTCGAGATGGCAGCGTCGATATGGGAATCTTCCAGCCAACCCATCTCAACGAATTCTATAAAGAGGGATTCAACACAGTCGACGACAACGCTGCCGTCGCCGAGCAGTATCCAGAACGGTTTATCACAAACGGACGATTTGATCCCCGGGACGGTGACGCCGGACTCACCGAACTCGAACGGCAAAAACGGGAATACGATATCGACGGCGTGAAACTCTACACAGCGGAGTGGAAGGGCGATTCAAAGGGATGGCGCCTCGACTCAGAAGCAGCGTTCGACTACCTCCAGAAATGCGTTGACCTCGGGATTAAAAACATCCACCCACACAAGGGCCCGACGATTCGACCACTGAACCGAGACGCGTTCGACGTCTCCGACGTGGACGACGCCGCAACATCGTTCCCAGAACTAAACTTCATCGTCGAGCACGTTGGCCTGCCACGGCTTGACGACTTCGCCTGGATCGCCGCTCAAGAGCCGAACGTGTACGGTGGGCTTGCAGTGGCGGCGCCCTTCGCTGAGTCCCGCCCACAGAAGTTCGGCGAAATAATGGGCGAACTCCTGTTCTGGCTCGGCGAAGACCGCATCCTCTTCGGCAGTGATTACGCAATCTGGGAACCGGAGTGGCTCATTGACGCAGTGATGAACGCCGAACTCACACAAGAGCAGCGCGACGAGTACGGCGTCGAGTTCTCTATCGATGTCAAGCGAAAAGTGATGGGAGAGAACGCAGCCGAACTGTACGATATCGACATCGAGGAGCAAAAGAAACGGCTCCGCAACGATGATATCAGCACTCAGTTCGACCTCTCCGACCAGTACGACGAGGGGGAGGCGGCTGCAGACTAGTAATGACTCGATTCACCGACTCAGTGAGCGAGTCAGCCGTCCGGGAACGGTTAGACAGGGTCACTGACCCAGAACTCGACGAGTCGATCGTCGAACTCCAGTACATCGACCAGATCCACATCGACGGCCACGACGTGACGGTGCAGTTCCGCCTTCCGACCGCATGGTGTTCACCAGCATTTGCATGGATGATGGCCACTGGAATCCGCGACGAAGTAGGGTCCCTTCCGCCTGTGGAGACAATCCAGATCCGCCTCATCGACCATATGCACGAGGCGGAGATCAATCGCGGCGTAAACGAGCGCCTCGCGTTTGACGACGTGTTCGAGGACGCTGAGGACGACATCACTCAGGTCCGAGAGGAGCTCGACCAGAAGGCCCGATTGGCGCGCCAGTATCGAGCAGTCAATGCACTCCGTGACGCCGGTCTTCAACCGGACCAGATAGTCCGATTACAACGGAATGACGTAACGTTCCAAGCCGACGGACCACCCACTACGAGTGGCGACCGAGAACACGCCGTAGTCACCGTACAGGATGGAGGACTCCACGTATCCGTGCCGGCAGCACCACTTCGCGAGTATCTCGAGAAGGCCACAGGGACAGGGATTGTTGCGTCCGCCGAGGATGTACTGTTCGCAACTCCGGAAAACGACCCGATCGACGTCGATAATTTCGAGCAGGTTCACGCCCGCTCTCGATTGGCGCACACCAACATGGACGGACAAGGCGGAATCTGCGCTAATCTCAATGAATCCCGATACGAGGATGTAAGCATACCAAGAGAGGGCTGAGTCTCCCGGTCTCCCCGTCCGGTTTTTCCCCAGATAGCCGGAAGAGGTCTGGAACCGAACAGTGAGCCGGCAGCGCCGACCGACACAAAAGAAATGACTCTCAACCGTCGACACGGGAGGAGTAACCGCGTCGTGGCGGAGTTAGTGCCGTCGGTCGCGAAGTTTCGATTCCCGCCCTTCTGGATTGATCGGTTTAGCCAACGTCGAGGGGAAGTCCACGGCGTTAGCCGTGGGACACGCTACTTCGCTAAGCCATATCGTCCTGTTGTGACCCATTCGCTTTTGTCCCATCCGCAGTGTGGACAGGAGTCTCGCTGCCAGTCGAACTCTTCATCGCAGTTCTGGCAAAGGGCCGTGTTCGGGGAGCTATCATCGGACAACCGAGGCTCGTTCTCTTGGTCCGTCATCTATGGGACTAGTTACCGATGTACAACATTAAATCATCGGGCTACGGAAGACAGCGGACTATATTGATTTGAGCTAGATTCTGCTGCAATGCTTGATGACCCGAGTACATTCAAGCCGTTTGGTCCGGCACGGGTCGGTGGGCAGCGACAACTCCTGTTTGGGAGTGCTACTGGCCGCGGTGCGGCACGACGCTTATTGGAGCGGGCAGGACGAGACGCTACCGAGAAACGGACTGAACGATTTCTCGAACGCCTCAACGAAACGACGGAGGAGGTTACAGTAGAAGAGGCGCTTGCCATCGCCAAGGAGATCAGCTAGCTCCGAGCCGCGTTTTGGGCAGTGGCGTAATCCGATATAGAGACTACGGTCAATTTGTTGTTGCCTGCTTCGTCGCGTTGTCTCTTCGATAGAAGAGGTAGCAGAGGATTTGAGATAAATGAGTTCGGTTTGGATTACGTGATGCAGTTTAGAGCCTGCTACTATGAGTCGAGTTCGATTTTATCCATTAGATTTTTGTTTAGGCAGTTCCAGTACCGTGTACGTTCAATGAGCACCGAGGGATTGCCGGAATCAGCACCCGGTGAGTATGTCTCCTACGGCAGGAATTCATACTACAAGCCAGATCCACTACCACCGTCGCAAGAGTTAGATTTGAGTTCGGCGTTCTACGAATTACTATCGGATGCAACCTTCTGGTTGGGGAAACTCAGCGGATTCAGTACAATTGGAGATTTTCCCCCTGTCTTGTATACATCGCTACTTCGGAAAGAGGCGATGGAATCCGCAGAAATCGAGGGTACTGACGTCGATTTCAATACGGTGTTTAGCGCTGAAACGCAGCCGTATAGCGAGACGGAGGATGCATCGACGCAATTGCAGTCGCCCGAGTCAAATGGGACGATGAATGCCCAAGAGGTCTTAAATTACGAAACAGCTCTCGAAAACGAAATCAAAACCCTCGACGAAGGAGGGGAGATCACGATCGACGTGCTCCATTCGCTGCACGAGACCCTCCTGACTGGGTTGCCAGAATCCCGTAGTGAGACGGAGACTATTGGCAAGTTCAAGCAGACGCGGAATGTCGTCGGGTCGTTCTTTCCACCGCCGCCGGAGAAGACAGAGGGGATGATGGAAGCACTCCTGACGTACATCCGGACCGGCGGCAGCTATCATCCACTCGTCGACATTGCACTCGTCCACTATCAGTTCGAGACGATTCATCCATATGGAGACGGGAACGGGCGGGTCGGACGTCTCTTGGTTGTTCTTCAGCTATACGACGCTGGATACCTCGAACATCCCAGCCTGTATCTCAGTGAACACTTCAATCGGAACAAACAGACATACGTCGATCGGATGGAGGCCGTCAGAGAGACCGGTGCATGGGAAGACTGGCTCACGTTCTTCATTACAGGCGTTAAGAACCAGGCACGCGAGTCCGTCGACCGTTTCATAGCCCTCCGTAATCTGCAACAGCAGTATGAGGAAGAGTACGGCGAAACAAGTTACGCCTACGCCCGTTTGGCCAGAAACCTATTCGAAACTCCGTATTTCACTGCGCCTGGGGCCGCCAAAATGTTGGATGTCGAGCGGTCGACCGCTTACCGGGCGATCGAGAGACTCCAAGAGGACGGGCGACTTGAGGAAGTCACGGGGAAAAAACGATACAAGGAATTCCGCGCCACAGAAATATTCGACATCCTCGAACAACCACCGCAAACATACTGACCCACTGCAAACCAGCGACCTTTGCTCAATTCCACACTTACGTCCTCCCGCCCTGAAGGGCGAGGATTCCCGACCACGGTTGGGATATTAAGGTCTACGACACAACCGGTTCTTGTGGGTGGAACTCACCCGTGGACTTATTGAACACGCAGGTCGATGGCTGCGCCAACCAGCCGTTACTCCTATCCGCGGACGAACCGTCCGACGGACTCAGAGGTACTTGTCGAATATCTGCTGCCTAATGAACGCATGAACAAACTCATTCGCAGCCGACTACCTGATACTCGTAGATAGTATAGCAGTTGAGAAAGGGGGCAGAGCGCGTATTAACAGTCGTCTTTCGTCGACATTGCAGTCGACGCTGCACTCGAGGAATTGTCTTCGGAATCAGACGTTCTTGTTGAGTTTTTAGCGTCTGAGGACGAAGTCGTAGATGTTTCCTGATTCTCGTCCGTGGTCGTGGTCGCTTCGTCAGTTGTCGAGGATTCTTCAGTTATGGTGTCCTCATTGGCTGACGTTGTCTCTTCAGTTGTAGTCTCTTTCTCGGTCGTTGTTGTCTCTCCATCTTCATTGTTGGTCGTGGCGACCACGCTACCGTCTGTATTGAGAAGCGCGATGACGTCAGGGTTGTCGTTGCGCCGAGCTGTTCGCTAAGCCAGTTGGTTGCGTCAGGTGTCTGTTCGACGCGAGTCTGGATATCGTTGATCGCGGCGTCGAGGTTGTCGTACTCTGATACTGGTTCGACTCGGTGGCGATCAAGCTTGGAGGGTGGGTAGCCCCGAGTTTCGAGTTCGTCGCGAAGTTTGGCTGACTCGCTGGCAAAGATACTGGCGAGTTCTGGCAGACACTGAGTGAAGTAGCCGCCTTGGACCAGGTCCAGGTTTTTGTCGTAGCAGATATTGCTGTAATCCTTCCGGATCGCTGTGAGCGACTGTTGGTACTGTACATTGTCAAGGATGTCATCGTAGATGTCGAGTGGTTCGTCGAACGCGTGGTAGTTAGTGAGCCATCGTCGGTACCCGGCTTGGTCGGGGTTCCAGGTAAACTCTGGCAGGCCTTCGAAGTCCGTTTCGAGTTCAGATTCGATTGTGGACACACCGACGAGTTTGCTCTTGTCTTGGACGATATGAAGGACAATATCGCCGACCGCAGGCTCGCGCATTGTCGAGTAGCGGTCGCGACCTGCTTTGTCTTTGGTCGGGGAACAGACTGCCTGGCCAAGTCGCAGTTCACCCTCTTGTTTATACTCACGGCCTTCGATCTCCGTCTTCTCAATCCAGATCGAGGGGTATTCTCCGCCGTTGGTTTCAGCCGCGGTGGTTTCGGACAGCGTGCATTGCTGGTGGACTGGCCGTTGTCCGGTTGTCATCAGAGCAAGCCCCGGTTGGCTTGGCCGTCGGAACGCATCTCGCTATTGGGTATGCGAGTGCATTTGTCGCATCGGTATTCGTGTTCCGCTTCACGACTGGAACTGCCTCAGTGGTGCCAACGTTGTTCAACTCGGTGTCGCTCACCTGGCCGATTACTGTGGTTGGCTTCCCGGTAGTGTTCGGCTAGCTCGGTGCGTTTATCGGACAGTCACCCCTCCTCCACCGTCGCCAATCACCAAATTCAGGTGAGTGAGGAGCAAGCAATCGATACATTCGCACCACAAACTGAGCAGCCTCAAAGGACTAACGCGCAATCCAGAGCGTGAATTGAGCGATTTAATTACGTAGTTGACTGGCCATCAGCCTCAGTTCTAGAGTAGCACATGAGTATTTTTAGACCAGCAAGAAGTGCAACGGTACCGCCAATCACACCAGCGACGCTAAATACGAGGGACTGAACGTATGTAGTTCGAGTTACCGTTAAGACGTGGCCAGTGTGGGCCAGCGTGATAATGCCAATTCCGAGTAGAAACGCTATGCCGATCAGCCAACGTCGAATCGAACGTAGGAGTGAATTTGTATCGGAGGGCATGAACCGAAGTTACCACCCAGTCAACATTATTCCCCCCCGATTCGGTGCTGTCGCTGTTAGACACGCACCGAGCAATTCAGAGTGTAGATTGGCTGGACGAGCGGGCCACAGCTCGACGCAGGGGACAGATAGCGGTAGCAGAGGAGTTCACCACGGTTGACTGTGTCCAATTCGTTCCCATCTCACTGGCATCCAGAAAATCAATGTAGAAAAATTTTATTGCACTTCGTTCGTACATTCAAATATGGGACGTATCCTTCGCCGTATCAGCGGTGGTGTCGGGACGTACGTACTCTCGTATCTTCTCGTCGGGCTTGCCACTCTTCCGTTGATGCCACAAATACTGCAACCAAGTCGTAACCCTCCCGGAGAAGCGCGGATGCTGTGGCTGGCGTACACGGACGCCGGCCAACCCTTCTGGAAAGCAGTCGGCTGGGTCCTTCTGAACACCCACTCTATTCCGGTGGACACCCATTTCATCGGGCCTAGTCTGTCGGGTGGTACCACAGTCGATGTCGTCGGTGGGTATGAGTGGCTCTATCTCGTCCCTGCCGTTGCGTGTCTCCTCGGTGGTGCGGCCACCGTCGTACTGTCGGCCAACTCGTCACCCATTGAGCTGGCCGTCGGCAGTTATCTCGCCGTCGGCTACGCTGGTACTGCCGTCCTCTCGGCGTCCATCTTCGAAATCAACACCAGCAAAGCCGGTGTAGGAATGATGATGCGGCTGAGCACCTGGAACATGACGTGGCTCATCGCGATCGTCGGCTACCCGCTGGTGTTCGGGACGCTCGGCGCGTTCATCGCCCAATCACCGCTGCTCCAAGACATCCAGTTTCGTCGCCTCAACCGGGACGGATAAGCAAGTCGAGGCACAGGCATCCTGTGCAGAGACGAGCCCTCGACGAGAGACACGCTCTATATGCAGCACGCCGTTTCTGACAACTCCCTGATTGATTCTATGGAGCGTGCTGAATAGAGAGCGCGTATCACCCATATCCTACCCCTGGCAGATGGGTCGTGGAACAAAGCTTATTCATGATTGTAAAGTATTTTACACCATGACCACCGTGGTAAGCGCTGACGATTGGCCACTCTTCCTTCTGTGTCTTCTCATTGCAACGGTGTTGTTATTCCTCGGCCCCGGCTTTGTATCATTCACCGCCGTCGCTGTTGTCGCCATACTCATCTACGTATTCAGAAGAGGGATCCGCGCTGGCTTCGAGGCCGTGATGGGATCAGACGCTCCCTTGTCTAACGAGCGTGAACAATAAACGCTCTGTATTCAGCAGGCGATCTCTGTCAGTTACTTATGGGGTGAACAGAGCTATGGTGGGAAACAGAGGACCTCCAGCCTCGTCAAGGTCGTGATGAGAGCCGCAGTTTGTCATCGACTTCGTAGAGATAGCCCTTCAACAGCAGCTGCTCGATGTGCGCTCGCGCGTCGGCACGCGCGACGCCCTGGTCGAATGAGCGAATTCCCTCGGGATACAAGGGAGCGACTACGCCGTCTCGGCTTCGAGCCGGTTGACCAGCCCATCGCGGAACATCTGTCGCGTTCCATCAGGACCAGTGACGGACAATACCGTCTCCTCATACGGCGGCTCTACCGTAATCTTGTACTCGGCGAACGCACAACACTGCAGTTCCGACGCCGTGAACTGCGCAACTGCGGGCAGCGATTCGTCAGTTCCATCGAACCGGATAGCCAAGCCATCTTCCGTTGCCTCATATCCGACGTAGTGTGAAATGAGATGTGAACGGACTTCTGCACTCCGTTCTCGTTCCTGTTCTTCGGTCAAGGTACACGCCACTTCTCGTGACGAGTCGTTCTGACTCATGGTACACCAGTACTTTTGATTCTGGAATATTTATACTGTCAAGGCCAAAGTATTGGATCAAGTGTCGCGTGTGGAAGCTATGGCAGAAACATCCGATACACCAATGAACACGGACGATACCGATGTTCGGACGTTAGATGGGAAAGACGTAGCGGTAGGTGAGTAGACCCACAGTGAGGGTGAAGACGACAACCGGAACGGCGGTTTTCGACGGGGGGTCACCGATGCGAATGTGGGTCACCGCTGCTCCAGCCATGACTCCACTGAAGAGCAGGCCACCCGCCAACGATAGTTCCGGTCGCCACAGTAGACCTACGAGCAGGCCGATTCCGGCGCCGATTTCGAGAAGGCCGGTCAGAACTCGGAACCACTGAGGATACCCGTACCGCTGGAACGCTTCGATCTGATCCTGCTGATGAGTGACTTTCGCGCTGCCTACTCCCAATCCGACGAGGCCGAGGATGGTTTGCGAGCCGAGGATGGCGATGTTCGCGAGGCTCATTCTGCGGCCTCCGGCGGGGACGACGCCGTCAGGGCAGCAGCGATTGGCACGCCGGCGTCGAGCGGAATTCCGACCGTGGTGGCAGCCACGTCCGCTGTCCACCGCTCGTAGTCCGCACGAGTGTGGAACGCCCTCACGTACGGGCAGACGGCCCCGTAGACGTCCTGCGCAGTCGGCCCATCGTCTCCCGGGTCCTCACAGTCCATGGCCACGCCGAAGGACATGACCGCGTCCGCCGGCGTGACGTTGATCTCGCTGTCGGGCGACGCCTGCATCTCGATTACATCGTTCGTGGGCGTCTCCGTCTGGATCTCGACCGGTTCATCCACGAGATGTGCCAAGGCTATTCCATCGTAGAAGCACCGGAAGTAGTACGTCTCGTCGGCCGTCTTCGCATAGTGCGGCGTTTCCTCTTCGACGTGGCAGAGTTCGTCGACGGCGATCCCATCGCCATCGACCACGGTCCGAATGGCCGAGATCATATCGTCGAACGTCTCGATCGATTCGCCGAAGAACCGACCCATGTTGTCTGCCATGGCTTCCAGGAGTCCCGCAGTCTTCACCGGCCGCTCCGCAACCCAGCTGTCTGCATTCGTTGTCTGTTCGGGTGCCTGGTCGACCGCCAGATCGCCGCAGTTGCAGTCTTCGTCGGGCATGCACCGATACCTTTAATCGCGAAGTATTAATACTGTCAAGTCCGAAGTAACAAATCAAGTGCGGTGCGTGAAAGCTATGGCAGAAACACCCGACACGTCCTCTGGCGCTCCAGACGTCCAGAACGGCGAGATTGACTGCTACTGTCCGCTAGGAGGTGTGATGGACCTCCTCAGTCGACAGTACGCGATGCAGGTGACCTGTGTCGTCGGTGCGATCGGCCCTGCGAGATACGGCGAGATCGAAGAGACGTTCGGCGAGGTAAGCAGTTCCACGCTGTCGACACGCCTCGACGACCTCGTCGAAGCAGGGTTGCTCTCTCGCGAACAGTACAACGAAATCCCGCCACGCGTCGAGTACGAACTCACCGAGAAAGGTGAGGAACTGCGCGAGCGACTCGATCCGCTCCTCGAATGGGCAGAGGCACAGGACGACTGCGACTAACGCTCACCGCGAGCGGCGAAACCACTTCGCGAGTCCGGCACTCGTCGTCATCTCGACGATCCCGAAGACGACCGCCGGGAGTGTGGCTGCCGTCGGAAAGCCTGCGCCGACAAGTAGGGCGGCAGCAACGGCGAAGTCACGCATTCCAATCGACAGCGTCGCGGCGATCCGCTCGCCTCGTGTGAAGTTCCAGCTGACGAGCCAGCCGGCAACGTAGCCACTACAGTTGAGGACGAGTGCGCCGACTGCGACGAGGAGGAGAACGCTCCCGCCATCGCGAACGAGCGAGGCGTTCGCCGCCGCGACGATGCCGATGATGAGGATCACCATGAGTCCCGACACGGAGGGATAGAGCTGGTCGTACTGACCGATGCGGTCGGGCCACCGATACCGGGCCGCGACGGCGAGGCTCATCGGGATGACCACCGCGAGCAATAGCTGTTCGACGATGAGCACCGGCTCGACTGCGACTGACTCCCCCAGAAACAGGGTGACGACTCCCGGGACGAACACGAGCGTTCCGAGGCCGACCACGACGAGGATCACCGTCGAAAGCGCGGTATCGCCGCCGCTGAGTTCGGTCATCGTCGGCGTCACGAGTTCGGGCGTCACCGCGCCGAGGACCACGAAGCCGGCTGTGAGCGCGGGATCGAGGCCGAGTAGCCGGGCGATGACAAACGCTAACAGTGGCATCCCTGTTTGAACGACGAGTATCACGAGCAATGCCCGACTGCGGAGTTGGCGGAATCTCTCGGGCGAGAGCGTCAGCGAGACCGCGCCGATCATCACGGCGAGAATCGGCGTCGACAGCGGCGTGAGTACGGCTATCGAGGGAACGAGGAGTCCGGCGGCGACCGAGAATAGCACCCAGAGCAGCAGATAGTCGTCAACGAGAACTGCAGCACGAGTCACGACGCTGTCCGACATCAATGGAGACAATTCGTCCATCCGTGGTTTGGTCGTTTGTATTCTGGACTGCGACTGGAATTGTGAGACGGGCGGTTAGCGGTCACAACCTGCTGGCCGAGGGATTCGTGCGACGTCAGCGGGGAGTCTCGTCGACTCTGGTAGCAGCGTCTCTCGCGAGCCGGCACCAATCACCGGCGTGAAGGCGATACCCCCTCTGAAGAGGCACGCTTACCCGTAGTGCGTATTCAGGTAGTCGACGATGTCGTCGCTCTCGTACATCGTGACACCGCACTGATGGTCGACCAAGAACGGAATTTGGTCTTGTCCACCCAGCGTACGGAGTTCGTCGTGAGTCTGTTCGTTCTGCGTCTCGCCCGGCGCGGTGCGTGGGTTGTGGATGATGTACGAGATACCGAGCTCAGTCAGCGTCTCGCGAACGTTTTGTGAATAGCCGCATCCCTCCGCTTGATAGAGTTCGAGCATGTAGTACAGTGCGTGATCAGGCGTCTGCCGGGAGTCGGTCGTCGACCGCCTCGACGATGACGCCCAGGTCGAGGTCACTGCCGTGGACGCCTTTCTCCCATATTGTCTCGCCATCGACAGTCACGACGAAGACGCCACCGTGGCCAGGGGTGAGTGTGACCCCGTCCAGATTCTGGCCGAATTCGTTCAGAAGCCGAGTCTGAGTTTCGATCGCTGGCTCGAGCAATCCACACGGCACGCAGTATTCGATTTCGACGGCGGTCATACCCATTCGCTTCTCGGGCTGAGAACGCCGTAAAGCTATAACAAGGGTTCCCTGACTGGGTTAGCGCGAGCTAACCAAGGTCTCCTCAGTCAGCGGTCGTGACTGATTCTCCACTCGTCGACGCTGTGTCGCGGTCTAGCGTCCAGCCGAGCATGCCACCGTACACGAGGTACAGGACGAGCGTGGCAACCGCGATCTTCGGGGTGATCGCCAGCCCGAACAGTCCCCAGCCGAGAAATGGAAGGAATATGATCTGCATTGATCCAGAGGCCGACGCCGATCACGAGGTCCTTCCCGATTGTCACAGGGCGCGCAACTCGTGCGAGGATTGCGCTGAATACGCCACCGTAGCCGAGATGGAGTTCCACAGCGAGCGCCATCAGAAATGGCTTCGGGAGGCCACTCCCGAAGAGCTGAGCCACGACCGTTTTTGGAACCGGCTGGGGTATTGGTGAGTTCCCGGAGATCAGTGCGAGTGGCGTGAGGATGGTCATCGCAATCGTCGCGACGACACCGTGCCGAACCGCGCTCGGCGTCTGTGTTGTGTCACGCTCGAAGGAACCCCGAGCACCGAAAGAAGGCTAGATAAGGCCGGACTGACGGACTCGATAATCCAGACCCGGTGAGTGCGACCTAACTAAGTCGGTGATCCATGAGGTGTCAGATGGCGTCGAAATCAGTCTCCAAGACGAGTATCCCCATCGCGCCGAGGAGGACGCTAAGGTTCTTCCAATCCGGTCCAACGTACAGTATCGCGACGAGCATCACCGGAATCAGCGAGACGGCCGCGAGTCGCTCGCTGATGCCGATGAGAAGGAGTGCAACCGCTCCCACTTCGATAAGTCCGGCGACGATGACCATCGCTGCAGGGGCGGGCATCCCGATGGTATCGAAGAACGAAACAGACCCTCCGTAGGTGACAACCTTGCTCAGGGCCGGTTTTGCGACGAGAGCGACGAGCACGAGCCGAAGCCCGAAATGGACCCACTCTGGAACAGACTGCCGTATCGACTCAATCCGATCGATAGAAGCACGTTTCATAATGGGCAGTGTCCAAGAACCCGGATAAGCGTCAGCGAAGCTCGCACTGAGGAGATACTGTATCCTAACTAACTTAGGAATCCCTATCGAGTCCGGGACGGTGATTTAGTAGCGGAGTAATAATAGGTCCGCTTCCAGTACCCTTAGAGACGAATGAACAGAGCAATCGAAGACGAAGAGTGCGTTGCGTCGTGGTGTGCTGACGACGACTGGTGTACGGTGACGTGTACAGCCCATCTCATCGGGAAGAAATGGCATCCGGTCATCGTCCACCGACTGCTCGAACACGGCCCACTCGGGTTCAATGCGCTCAAAGACGAGATCGACTCGATCTCCAGTACTGTCCTCTCGAGTAGTCTCGAGGACCTGGAGGACAACGAGCTCGTGAATCGAGCGATCGTGAGCGAGAAGCCGTTCCGGGTCGAGTACTCCCTGACCGAGCAGGGTGTGTCGCTCGAACCCGTGATCAAGGCGATGGATGCCTGGGGCGAGGAGTACCTCCAGGATTCGTCCTGTAGCTGAAATCGGTCTCCGTGTGTTGAGGTCGGTGTAAGTCTGTTTTCGACGGTTCAGGCGACCGCGTAGAGCAGTTTGTCTCCCCCTGAGGGGTGCGGGGGTGCTCGAAGGAGCCTCCCGCGAATCGACCTATGAGTGAATCAGTGACCCACACTCGCACGAACAGTCACGGGCCTCGGGTGATTCTGACATCGTCTACGTCGGCTACCGTCGTCGAGGCCGCGCCATCGTCGAGACCCAGTCGGACCAGGAACGGCTGACTCCGGAGCGGAGTCTCGAGCTGGCGAATCGCAGTCCGAGCGGCTTCGAATGGGGATACACGGGCAGTGGCCCGGCCCAGCTCGCGCTCGCACTCCTACTCGATTATACCGACGACGAGGACGTCGCCCTCGCGGAGTACATGGAATTCAAGGCCAAGGTCGTGAGCCAGCTGGAATGCACAGGACCCGACGGGTACTGGCGGCTCACCGGACGCGAGATCAACGCAGCCCTTCGCGAGCAGTTGAACATCAGCCACCAGTCAGCCTTACAACGTCTCTGAATCAGCCTTTTGAATCTCCTCGATACGACGCTGATGAACGAGATGTCCTTCGAAGCGAAGTAGACGCCCTGTATTTAGCATAGCGTTCATAATATCTTCGTTACACATCGTAGAATCACTGCAAGATACAGAGCGTGTATCTCTCACTTACTGGCTAGACGCGGGTTATTGGGTCGCGGTGGTGTTCACGCCATCGCCGGCACTCACAATTGGGAACAGTGATTCAACAGTAGAACTATTCTTCCCTACCACCACGAGGTGTGACCAGAATATCGACACCACCATCGCCCCAGAGCGTGACCGTCACGTCGTCTGTACTGAACTGTACAGTCGTATTTGAGTTCGCGTTTTCTCGGAAGAGGGCGTCAAGGGCCTCTGGATCAATATCGTCGTACAGTCGAAAATCACTCTTGGGTAGTTCTTCGCCTTTCTGCTCTGCAATCTGTTCTACAATCGCAGTGCTCAATGACTGTCCCTCATCCGGATAGTAGCGTTCGCGTTCTGTATTCCCCATTTTCAGTAATCCACGTAGGAATTGCGGTGAGGCATGGATAATTGTTCTGCCCGACACAACGGTTCGACTTGCCCGTCCAGAAGGTGCACAGAATTTCGGAATGACTACATCAATAACGTCAATCCCGCTGATGGAATATACACCGTCTGCCGCATCCAGCATGGAATTCTAGACTGAGAGGCCCGTATCGCGCGGACGACGAGGAAGTCGGAACATGGTGGATAGACGCATTGTACTGCTCACAGCCACCCGTAATTAGTCAGTTCATGTGCGAAGTGATCGCTCAAGTTGTCTGTGAGGAACTGGGTGAATATGACCCTTTATTCACGGTGAGTGCCTCTAGGTAGTCCAAGAAAGTCATACTCGTGTTTACTCATGACTGACACGTACGCCTTGTCCTGTGGAGTCTGTAATTGGTCTGCAAGTGCAACCAACGGTCAATCGCAGCAAGACGTAAATGCTGCTGCAATGGACCACCTCACAGAAACTGGCCATACACCACTCTACTCACAGACGAGTCATCGCTAATGACTAGCTCTTGCCCATCACAGTAGAGTCTTGCCAAAAACTAGCTAAAACATGCCATCTTATTTACACAGTAACTTCTATGTAAAATATCGCTGGTTTAGAAAATAGCTCAACAAGCAAATTTGAGCGCGTCTTGTCCCAGTTTGTGGTAACATTTCACCCGGAGCTGAAATGCTCTGAGATACGGCATCAGTTTGTCCTTTGAGACACCCTGATAGGGAGAGCACCCTCTACAAAATTGAGCAGGCCGAATAACCAGATGGATTTCCCACAATCGTCGTTGACCATGCTCTCCTCATTAAGGATGCGACTGAAACTGACAACCGATGGTAGTTCCGTCTGCACGGCCCCAACCAGGAGAACCTTGCGGCGTTCTAGCAATCGTTACCTAAGAAGTGTATCTCGCTGTACATTCGCCGGATTCGGAACTCAACTATTCCCGAGCGCAACCAGTACGACTGGACTGAGAAACACCATGCAGCGCTAGAACTGGCGATCACTGAGAACTGTTTCGAGACGCTGCGCTTCACGTCCTTGGAGGAGCTCACCAAGTAGCTGAATATCAACTACCTGTCGGTCTCACAGCGTCTCTGGAACAGCCTCGACAACCTGCTTAATACAACGCTGATGAATGAGGCGAACGTCAAAGCACAGTGAAGTACCTCGGGGATACGCCCCGAGGCTTCACCGTTTTGTCCGAGCGCCCAGAAATGGGCGGTCGGATGCAGGCGAATGTACTTCCCCTCGACCTCTCTCTTGCGAGGTCGGTTGGAAGTAATACCCGAACACCTCGCTGGTGTCCGTGAGGGTCGGTCGCTCCACCACGACCTGACAACTCCCGTCTCACCTGCCACAGCAGGGTGTTGGGAGGTGTCGCATTTCCAAACCTCCGAACGACCGCTTCGGAGTACAGTCGTTAACCCGCGTCACGGTCGTTGAACTACGATACGAAACGTGGTATGGGAAACCGTTTGACGGCCTTCACCCTCGGGGGTACGTGGTTCGAGACGCCGTCCGGCGTCTCGTCATCACGAGAGAGCCTCGCTCTCTCGAACGACCCCGAGGCACTCGCCCTACTCAGCCTGTAGATTCCAGAGGTTTTTGCCAGCAATGCGTTTTCTGTCGTTACTCCCCCGGACTTAAGGATACTGCATATCCAGCCCCGTCGACCTTCTGAATACCTGTATCAGTCTCTTCTATGCCCCACGAGAAAGCACGACCGGACAGCGAGATGGCGGTGACCGCTCCCCAAACCGTCTTGTTGGCGTTGGACGCCACAGCCGGCGATGATGGTGTCTATCACGTCATGAACGACGCTGGGACAGGCAGCGTCTGTGGCCAACTCCAAAAAGACGACCTGTTCGCCGGGAATCCAGACGAAATCGTCTCCCGGTCAGAGGCAGAAACCCGTGGCCTGCAGCCCTGTCACCACTGCATGACCTATACCGGCGAGCGATGACATGAACGTCGAACTGCTGCAAGCCGCAACCAACAGCCGACCACCTTTCACCCCACCTATGTCAAACCATCCAGCGCCAGATCACTCGAAAAATCAATGTCAAAACTGCGGTGCATTCGTAACCCAGGATTTCGCTCGTGTGTTCGGAACGAACGAAAACAAAGTCTATGGCTGTCCTGACTGCGAGACAGCCACTGCAGTGAAACGCGGGAAGGCTTGTCCCAACAAGTGAGTAGCCCTGGCCGATAATTCTTAGTAGAAATTTCTACCACCCGTCCAGTTTCTTGAGAGGTTTGTTCACGCTCTCGATTTCACAGTGCTTTCTTCGACAGTAATCGGAAGTGACTGCCCCCAGATTCCTATCTCGATTTATGCGGAGTTCGTAATGCGTATCGAGCCTGGCGGACTTCCTTGGTTCTCGGTTCTGGCGGACAAGCAGACTCGTTGGTCTCTTCCATTATCGTCACCCGCACTGATTCTACAGGCGGAGCAGGCCGAGTGCCTCGGGGTGTGACCCCGAGGCGGCTCACCTAGACTGTGCAACCTTCCTCCATCACCTATATCACCCTTGATGCCCTTATTCCGTGTACGGAGCCACGAGTTCGCACCGAGTGCCCGAGCTATACCCCGATTAGCCGGAACCGAGAGATGCCAGGTCACTGCGAAGTCGCAGGCGATTCAATTGGGGTTGGAGCAGCTCATGTTGGGGGGCTACTCCATACAGGACCACGGTTCCGCAATACGAGTCCTGCACTATGTCTTCGAGCCACGTGTCTCAGACCCCCAGCAATAGCGCTCGCCAGTCGACGCACAGCCAGCAACCGTCAATCATCCTTCGTCCTGCCCACCGAGCACCCAGTCCGAAACGGAGTGGCCGATGAGCATCGTCGTCACGGAGGTGTCCCTTCCAACCGACGCGTTCACGGTCGGGACCATCCTCCAAGACCACGACTATCGCATCGACCTGACTCAGTTTGTCCCCATCGGCGAATCGTGCATTCCGTACTTCTGGGCCGACACTGAGGATACGGCAGGCTTCGAGCAGACTGTCGAGGCCGACGACCGGGTCGAGCGTCTCATCGCACTCGACTCCAGTGGCACTCGCACTCTCTACAAGATCGACTGGGACGACGAACCTGACGGCTTTCTGACCACGGTTGCCGACCACGACCTCCTCATTGAGGATGCGACCGGAACGGAAGATCGCTGGTGGTTTCGCCTACGCGGTCCCGACCATGAAAATCTCGCAGCATTCCAGCAGTCACTGCTCGACGAGGGTATCTCGCTATACATCCACCGCGTCTGGAACCCGACCGTCTCCGAGCCCAACCAGTACGGCTTGACGGAGAAACAGCGTTCGGCACTGGAAGTGGCGTTCAGAGAGGGCTACTTCGAGACACCGCGTAAGACGTCCCTGGAAGAAATCGGCGACCAGCTAAACATTAGCCACCAGTCGGTCTCACAGCGGCTCCGCACTGGCCTCGATAACCTCCTTGATACCACACTGATGAACGAGACAAACCTCGAAGCGAAGTAGACACTCTTAGTTCACCGGGGAATCCTCACCTGGGACTAAGACGAAAATCTCGTGCACAAAGGTCGCAGTTCGACACCGTTACTCCACTTTCGGAGCTTCCAGACAACCATGGAGGTAACCTTCCTGACGACTATCTGTAGCACAATACTACCGTCCGACGTCGGTCACGAGTCGCAACGGTACGCCACCGAATCAACACTCACCGCGCAGCTATAATTAGGCCTCATCACGGTTTCGTCTCCCAAAACTACCATTGATATGTGGGGTGTGTTCATCTCTATGAGTACGATTGTGGAATTCAGTATTCTGGCCAAGGAGTTCGCCCTCTCGGAGACGTTAGATCGGCTGCCCGAGATGGTGTTCACAATCGATCGGGTCGCCGCTCGTGATACAGATCACGTCATGCCGTTTGTTTGGGCATCGGGGGGTGATTTCGAGACGCTGACCACGGTACTCGAAAGCGATTCGAGTGTCGCGAATGTCAAGCTGCTTGCTGATCTTGAAGAGGAACGCTTCTACCAGATGGAGTGGGTCGACAAATCCCAGATCATCGGCTATATGTTGCTTGAGGAGGACGCGACCGTCCAGCGTGCAATAGCGCACGACGAGCAGTGGACACTCCGTGTGTTGTTCCCTGAGCGTGACGGTATCTCAACAACGAGCCAGTACGAAAAAGAACATGGATTCACTCTAAACATATTGCGAATCTACGACGTCGATAGGGCTCAGCGCGTCCAGTATGAACTCACGGAGGACCAGCGAACTGCTCTCGTTACAGCGCTTGAACATGGATATTATGAGGTGCCGCGAGAAATCGATCAGTCAACGCTCGCCGACAATCTTGGTATCTCACATCAGGCAATGTCCGAGCGTCTCCGGCGAGGCACCGAGGGAATCGTCCGGGAAGTATTGTCTGATTCCTCCCTCAACGAGGACAGAGACCGAAATATCTGACAGCGAGTCATCCATATATCACACCTCTGGAGTACTGGACTCCTGCTTTCTCTTCTACAGGCGGAGCAGGCCGAGTGCCTCGGGGTCGTTCGCGAGAGCTTCGCTCTCGCGTGATGACGAGACGCCGTCGACGTCTCGAACCACGTGCCCCCGAGGGTGAAGGCCGTACGCACCGCCTGTAGACATGATTGTTAGTACTGATTTACCCATCTTGTACTTCGGATGCGGTTTCTCACCTCTCTCTTTTATTCGCGATTAGAGATGGTTACGACCAGATTTTCGGATGGATAGACTTCGACATAGGTAGTTTTTTATCCTTTGTTTTGATTGGTATACACATGCCAGGCGATGACACAGCGCCTCCCGACGATGCTCTCTCTGATATCCCGGAGGACACCGCAGCAGATTCGCCAGTAGACAACGACTCCGGACAACAAACCATTCGTGAACTCCTCGAAGAAGACTCTGGAGGCTCCGTCTTCGTAAACCGGAATCTCGTCGAACCTGACACCATCATCAACGAAGAACGCATCGTCGGCCGAGACGACCAGCTGCAGGCCGTCGTCGCCTATCTCAAACCCGCTCTCCGCGACGAACGCCCGCCCAACATGCTCCTCTACGGGCCAGCCGGAACGGGGAAATCACTCATCATCAAAGCCGTCTGCGAGCAAATCGTCGAACTCTGCGAATCCCAGAATATCAACTTCGGCGTCGTCAGTCTCAACTGCCAGCCGATCACGACGCTCGACCGTGCAGTCTACAAACTCGTGGAGAACATCGCGAAAGACGTCGGCGTCGACACCGGCGTGCCAGCGACCGGGGTTTCGACCGAGCAAAAGTACGACCGGCTCTACGAACTCGTCAACACGCATTACGACTCGGTCATCTTCATCCTCGACGAGATCGACCTCCTCGTCGGTCGCGAAGACGAGCCCGCGTATTCGAAGCTTCTCTATCAGCTATCGCGGGCGGGGAAAACGGACATCATTGAGGGGACTGTGTCCGTCGCTGCCCTGACGAACGATCCCAAGTTCATGGAGAACGTCGACGGTCGGTCGGAGAGTTCGTTCAACCCCGAAGACATCCCGTTCTCCGACTATGACGCGAACCAACTCCGTGAAATTCTCGAGCATCGCCGTGACGCCTTCCGCGATGGCGCTCTCAGTGACGACGTCATCCCTCTCGTCGCAGCTTTCGCTGCCCAGAGCCACGGCGACGCTCGCAAAGGCATCGATCTCTTCCGGAAAGCTGGCGATCTCGCTGACCGACAAAACGACGACGTCGTCACGGAATTACACGTCCGAGATTCGCAGGATGAAGTCGATAAAGACCGGATGCTGACCCAGATAGAAGGGCTCTCGACGCAGAAGAAAATTTCGCTGTATGCAACGGCGGCTGTCGCTGTCCACACCGATCACGCCACCACGTCCGTCCCCAGTCCCGTTGGCTATCAGGTCTACAAGTGGATCACTGAACTGCTGGACGCAGACCAGATGACGCGTGAAACCTACATTAAGTACGTCAAGGAACTCAACACGTACGGCATCGTGGACGCTGAGCGGAAAAGCCGCGGGCGGGGACAGGGGATGTACATGGAGTTTTCTTTCTCGGACAACCCTCGTCCGATTCTCGATCTGCTCGCGGAGGACTCTCGTCTGTCGGCGATCGCCAGCGAAACGGACCACCTCAAAACCATTGCAAAAACGAAGATGCAGCAGTTCAAAGGGTCATAATCGACTGACAACAAGCCCCTAGAACCCCTTCATCGAAGTGTAACCGACGTACTCTGCCGGCGCTGCGTTAATGCTCTTACCCGAGCATCGAAGTGTATTTGCGGTCGAGCAAACTGTAGTGTCGAAACTGAATCTGCGACTATCACGCTGTTGTACAGCGATTTCTCCGACTCTCCAACCCCTTCATCGAAGTGTAACCAAGAAGAGAGTGACCCCTCCATCGAAGTGTAGATTCACCACGTACGTTCGGTGAATAATCTGTACACCGTCCAACCCCTGCATCGAAGTGTATACGCTCTCCTCACCGCTTGCAAGGGTAGTATTCGAGAGCACGGAACTCGACGACCATGAGACCCGGAGGAAATTACTCACTCTGGATATTCAGCTGCTTAGGGTAGTGTCCCACCCCGTCATCGAAGTGTAAATGGACACTGAACCCCAATGCCGGCATGCACTTTCCATCTCCATCACCCCCTTCATCGAAGTGTAACTAGCCACTCGTCCATTAGTTGTGATACGTTCTGTGTTTGCTTTCAACAGCCGTCGTGAGGATTCACCGGACCAAAACGCCGCTCACCCCGTCATCGAAGTGTAACGCCTCTCCATCATCTCAATCACTGCTCCTCCCACAGACGGAACTTCGCAGTTATACGAACTGCAGGAGAAAACCCACGGCTTTAGCCGTGGGATGAATCCGTACGCTCCGTGCCACAATCCACCGACGATGGCAGTCCGACTCCCAACCATTAAGTACCTATACGCCGACATATAAGATATGGACGTGCGGCGTACTGTCCCCGTTGCGCTCGACGTGGACAGTGCCGACGCCGCACTCCTCGAAGACACCGTCGACACCTTCCTCTGGTGCGCTCAATACGTCGTTGACCACGCCTTCCAAGGCGAGTACGTCACCACCAGCAAGACGACGCTGGATGACGAAACCTACGACGACGTGCGTGAGAAAATGGACGGATTCAACGGTGGACTCGTCCAAGCAGCAAGGAACAAGGCCGCTGAAGCCTGCAAGAGCGCCGTCGCACGCTGGAAGAACGGGAAGAAAGCGTCCAAACCCACCTTCACCAGCCCACACGTTGTCTACGACAAGCGTACCGCGACGTTCCACGATGACTACGTGAGCCTCGCCACGACAGACGGTCGCATCGAAGCTGACTACGTGCTCCCCGACGAGGACAATGACACGCCGCACTCGGAGTACCTGTTCTCCGATGAGTACGAAACCACGGGTGCGGAACTGCACTATCAAGACGGTAACTGGGTGCTTTACATCCACTGCAAGATGGAGGTGGAGTCTGATACGCCGGATAAGGCGACCACCGAGAACGGAACGGTTCTCGGGGTTGACCTCGGCGTGAACACCCTCGCTGTCACCTCGACGGGCACATTCTGGACGGGTGACGAGTTCGACCACTGGTGCAGCGAGTACGAAAAACGCCGGGGATCGCTCCAACAGTGCGGCACGCGGTGGGCACACCAGAACATCCAATCCGTCGGGCGGACAGAAGACGGACGGTTCAAACTGATGCTGCATCGCATCAGCAACGAACTCGTTGCTGAAGCCCGCGAGAACGAGTGTTCGGTCATCGCGTTCGAGGACTTGACCGACATCCGTGAGCGAACTGGTGCGTCGTGGGGGCACAAGTGGGCGTTCGACCGCTTGTACGAGTACGTCGAGTACAAAGCCGAAGAATACGGTATCAACGTGGAGCCGGTTGACCCTGAAAACACCAGTCGGCGTTGCTCACACTGCGGGTTTACGCACCCCGACAACCGCGAGGACGAAGCGTTCGAGTGCCTGAAATGTGGCTATGAGAATCACGCCGACTACAACGCTGCGAAGAACATCGGGTTACGGTATCTCCGTCGCACCCAAACTGGGGGCGGCGGAGGCGCACCCTTGGGCGTGCGCTTGAACAGCGGGATGATGACCGTGAACGGAGGCTACTTTCCTGCCGATGAATCGGCCAGAACGGGAGTCCACGCTGAATCCCACGACTTTAGTCGTGGGTAGCTCAACGATCTCAGCTTGCCAGAAACAATCACGCGATCAGATGCAAGGTCCGGCTGATCTCAAGGGGACTTCCGCGATTGTGCAGGACCAGTGGAAGTTCTCCCTGTACAGAATCGAGTACAAGTAATCTCGAATCAGCGTCTGCGGAAGCCGCATTCCGTATAGAACCGATTCTGTCTCTGCAAACTACCTCGCGAAAGTGACCTCCTCCTCGTCGTTTACGGCGAGGCGTCCCACGAGTCGAGGCCCGCTGCGTTGGGAACTGACGTTTTGCACACCGACGGGGTGCTGGCGGGGCCACGCCGCCGTTATCCCTCTCCGGCAGTGGGGGCGTGGTTTTGCCCTGCTGACTCGGGATTATCTTGGGTGTTTTGCGTCGGTCAGCACCCAGTCCGGTCACCGAACACGTACATCTACTGTGCGGCGATTCACGCCCGTCGTGAACGACGGGATTCTCTCGCCTCAAGAAGATAGGAGACTCCTCATTAAGGAGTGGTCCGCGTCAGTAGTGCCGAAGTTGGGTGATGAGGAAGCCACTCCCCTCCCCCCGTCTTCGAAGTGTAACGCTTCCCTGAAGCGTTGAGGGTAACGAGAAACCGATATCTCTTCCATTATCCTTTTCTAGTCCTTGGAGCAAGTACGGTTTGCGGATGTTGTTTCATAGACACCCACTTATAGATTCCGATATTAGAGACAGCCATGTAGGCTGCTGCTTTCCATAGTTTGTGACTTATTGCGGGTTGCTGTCTCCTCTTCACCAATCAAATCGCGATTTTGTAGTGTGGCCGCTCGTGCTGTTACACTTCGAAGACGGGGGGAGGGGGTCGACGTACTAGTATCTCTCCGCTTCGTCCCAAAAAGAATCAGTAGTTACTGACGCCGCCGCCCCAGTACGACGTGCCGACGTCCACGGATTTGCGTTCGACAGCCTCTCATCGAGACACCGACCACGTCAATGAGGCGGTAGCGGATCACGATGCATCGCGTGATGACGGTCTCGATTTCGATCGCCGGCAACGACTACCTGGTCCAGCTGCCACCCTGCCCTACGGTTGCTGCCTAGCAATCGATATCGTCATCCAAGAACTCTCACCGTTCATATAGCGGGATATGGTTGATAGCGTACGAACTCCTCCCTGACAACAAGTACGAAGGGGAGGGGTGATGAGCGTGGGAACGCGATTCGTGTCCGATATCCGTTTCTGGTGAGAGAAGCGCACGAAAACAGAACACGCTAGAAATCGTCGGGGAGAACAATTTCCCGCTATCATCGCTCACTTCGAGCCGCAGCGAGCCAATCATCCACCAATGCACTTGTCTGGCAAGTCGGCCGATCGAGTTAGCCTTCAGACGCTACTCAAATCTCAACCCCTCGCTCCTCGCGACTGACTCAGTATCCGAGCAAGATAATTGTCTTTCACCAGTAATCTGTTACAGATATACGTTACAGGCATTCCAAAAGGGTCTCTGTAACAGGACCACCATTTTTCTCCAAACCTTCACAGATGCCTGTGACAGATACTACAGCAATCCTCTCCATGCGTCTATTACAGACTAGTGTTACAGATAGCTGTTACAGGCTGTTACTATAGATAACTACCATGGGGTCTTGGTATAGAAATGCGGAACAGACAGACGGCTTGAATATCTGGTACAGTCTATTCGTACGTACAATTGGTACAAAGACTCAATACAGGCAATGAGAACAGACTACTGTTACAGATGTCTGTAATAGATGTCTGACGCAGATTTATGTAATAGGAACTGGGTACAGACAACCAAGATGATAACCGTCGTCGTTTATTCAGAATCTGGTGGAACGTATAAAACGACACTCACTGCCAATCTGGCTGTAGCGTTAGAACGGATGGGTCTCGATGTGCTGGCTATCGACCTCGATCCGCAGGAAGGCAACCTAACGAGCCTTTTCGACCTCGGAGAACACCGCAGCGACTCCGAAGCGGACAATCTCGTCAAACACATCCTTGAAATGCCGGACGGACCCTTCGAGAACCTCATCGAGACGAGCGACGAAGGCGTCGACGTCGTGCCAAGCCACGACATGCTTGGAGATTTCACGTCGAACCTCGAGCAGAAGATTTCCTACGAAACAGGGATGAAGAACATCAACGAGGACGAGTACCCTCGTTACGAACTCCTCTACAAGCTCCTGTGGGAAAAACAGAGTCTCAACGAAGAATACGACGCCATCCTCATCGACCCGAACGCCCGGGCCGAAGATCTACTGTATAATGCTATCTACGCGATGCGGACGCTCGTTGCGCCCGTAAAACCGGCTGGCAAGGGGAGTCTGAGTCTCGACGGCCTCGAAGACCTCGTCGGGAATATGCAGACTGACCTCGATATCGGTATCGGCCTTTCATGCGTTGTTCCGTCGGGCGTCCGTCGGACGAACGCCCACCGACAGTATCTACGCCGTTTCGAAAATAGCGATGAGTTCGATACTCCGGTCGTCATCGGCGACCGTGAGAGCATGATGGACGATATGTGGGAAGCCCGCGGCTCAGCGTTCAAGGTCATCGAGGAGCGCTGGAAAACCATCGACGACGATGGCAGTGGAGGAGGCAGCAAGCCTGGTGTTCGCGATGTTCGAGACCGAGAAGTCGAGACACTCACAGAGCTCTACCAGCTTGCAGCGTTTGTCGCGACCGTTACCTTCGACGTCGACATAGATCCGGTGCTCGAACTCGATATTGACGACCGGGATACCAGAACCTTCGATCTCCGTGATCACGAGGAAATGGAGGTGACCGAAGCGTGACGGGGTCGTTCAAGTCCGGGTCCGGCGACCTTGACTTTGGAGGCGGAGACGACGACACTGACGAGCCAAACGAACCAGCGGACCCAGATGAGGAACAGACCGACGTCACGGACGAAGGTGGAACGGACAAGACTCCCTCAAGCAGGGAGCAATCGTCGAAAGAGGCGTCGGGAGACCAGGCTGAGCAGTCGAGAACGACTACAGGACAGCAAGCGTCCACGGACTCAGATGATCCGTCGGGGTCAGAGCCAGCTGGGGATTCAGCGTCGGAGCAATATCCCTACTACGTTCGCCGTAGCAAGGTCGGAGATGAGAGAGACAAGCGAATCGAACTCCACGTCCGGAGTCAAGTGGCCAGCGACGAACCATCGTTCCGTGATCAACTTGCGAATGAGCTCGATGTCGATGAGGTTGCGAAGACGGATGCTCGAGAGGCAGCGCTACTGTTTGCATTTCAGAACCCAGAGGCCGTTGCTGAATTGATGCGTGACGAAGGATACGGCGTTATTGGCTAGTATCTTCCCTGCGTTCCTCCACATACTCTCAACGCTATCAAAATTATCCTGTAAACCACATCATGATATAGGAACTACTGTGGCTGGACCGTGTCCTTGGTAAGCGCTTGGGAATCAACTCCTCGTCAGTCACTTCTAGGATGAGCTTGTCGATTACGTACCGTTAGCCGTGTTGAGGGCCATCATCCATGGGCCAGCGGTTGATATCGTTGATTCGTGCTTTCAGACGAGTTGAGCCTCCGTACTCGTCCCTTCTGTCGTGCAAAAGCGGGGGATGGTATCATCACTACAGAACCTGACTGCTTACCTGAAATCACAAACGAGACGGGAGATTTCCGATCTTTCTCCCCCGTAAAAGACAGCTCCTATCTCCTCAGTACTCAGACACGACCGTTCACGTCATTTACGCGTAACACTTGTTCGAAAATGCTATCAAATACGCGCAGTATGCCGATGGCTGTTGCTCATTACCTACGCGAGCCCAAAGAATGGCTACGGCCTTGTGCAGCTGAAACACGAGAATAGCCGATCAGGAGCGCGGAGCTCGTGTTTCACGGATGTCTGCACCGTCACGGACTTTGTCATTGCAGGAGGGACAGACACGGGGGCGCTCAACATCTTGAGGCGTGAACACACGGGCATACCGGGGGGTAACAAACGAACCGCAGTTCTGGCACTCTGGCATATAGTCTACAGGTAATCAATTTATCAAATATCTTGTGGCAAACACAGCCAACGATGGTCACTGATGAATCGCACAGCATTTCTCTCTAGGATAAAATTATTTGAATCCCGCTGGCTCAAATAGTGGCTAGTATTGCCAGAAACTACAGTATCGGAAGATGTAAACCTGGTAATTAGCGCTATGGGACGTCAACAGTTAGCTGAATGCAGGCGCTAAGCCCCCGTCCTCAAGGAGCACCGCAGTCCGCGAAGCGGACAAGGAGCGCAGTAGGGCGGGGATACAGCGCCGTCATCAGCTGTTCGTATACTGTCTGTTGCAGACCCACAGGCCCACGCAATCGACACGTTTATAGTGCATAGCGTGCAATGTGTGCATACAGTGAAGCGGAAGACTATCACCATCCGAGAAGACCAAGACGAGTGGATTGAGGACCAGCACCTCAATCTCTCGTCGTTCATCCAAGAGAAGATCGACGAACTCATTGAGGAGCGCGAATAGCGGATGTACTACGCCTACAAATATCGCCTCAAGCCGTCCGACGCTCACCGTGAGGAGTTGGACCGCCACCGCGATATTTGTCGGCAACTGTACAACCACACGCGCTACCGCCTCAACGAGTACCGAGAGAACCACGGCGAACTGCCGTCCATGACCACCCTACGGTCGGAGTTACCAGACCTCAAGAAGTGGTGGGACGGCCTCTCAGACGTGTATTCAAAAGTCCTCCAAACCGTCGTGGAGCGTTTATTCGACAATCTGAGTAGCCTTTCTGCACTCAAGGAAAACGGCTACTCCGTCGGCCAACTCAAGTGGAAGCCCCCACGGGAGTTCCGCAGTTTCACGTACAGTCAGTCTGGCTTCAAGCTCGACAAGAAGGGCGGTCAGACTGTACTATCCCTCTCGAAACTCGCAGACATACCGATTCGGCTCCACCGAGACATTCCCGACGACGCTGACCTGAAGCAAGTCACGGTCAAAAAAGAACCGACGGGCGAGTGGTTCGCTACTTTCGGCGTGGAAGTTGACCGCGAACCACCAGAGAAACCCGACGAGTTGACCGAGACGGTCGGCATCGACGTGGGCATCCTGAAGTACGCTCACGACACCGATGGTCACGCAGTTAAGTCTCTCGACCTTTCGGACGAACGAGAGCGATTGGAACGCGAGCAACGCAAGCTCTCGCGGAAACAGCACGGGTCGAACAACTGGGAGACCCAACGGCGGCGAGTCGCGGAGTGTCACGCCGACCTCCGACGCAAGCGCCGTGACTTCTTACACAAACTCTCGAACTACTACGCCCGAGAGTACGACCTTGTGGCCGTCGAAGACGTGAACGTCTCGGGAATGATAGAAAGTCCGTCGAACAGCCGTAACACTGCCTCCGCCGCGTGGCGGACGTTCCTCTCGTTGCTCGAATACAAGTGCGAGCACGAGGGTACGCACTTCGTGGCGGTCAACCCGAGAGGGACGACCAAGGAGTGCGCGTCCTGCGGTGTCTCAACGGATAAGCCGCTATGGGTCCGTGAACATTCCTGTCCATCGTGCGGGTTTGAGGCGGACAGGGACGCGAACGCGGCGTGGAACATTCTTTCTCGCGGCCTCGAAGACGTAGGAGTGGGATACTCCGAATCACCGCCTGTGGAGACTGCGCTCCCTACGGGGACCACCTCAGTCCCTGCACAGCGCGTCGTCGAAGCAGGAAGCCCCACCCTCAAGCGCGAGCCGTCAGGCGAGCAGTAGGGTGGGGTAGTTCACACGGTGAGGCGGTGACAACCCCAGATTCCAGACGAATGGTGGTTGCCAGGAAAGGAGGCGGGTCAACGAACTCTCTGAGGGTCTATTTCATATGCCCACTTGGCCACCCCTCATTTCGAGTGAATACCACGCATCTAGACGATGGTCACCGTGCTACGCGTTAATTTCGGTGAGTGTCGGAGATGCTGTTCCACTAGAAACTAGTCGCACATCCGTCAGACACCCGTGTTCGAGTTGCAGTGCTGGAGCTGGCGCCTCATTCGTCTCTTGATGTTACTGAGGAGGGCAATCATATTCTGTTCGATGTAAGCCCATTGGCTGTCAGCATTCGGTTCATCGTCGACCTTTACTCAGAGAAACGGGAGATCACGCAAGTAGTCGCTTACTTGCTGCTTCATTTCGAGTTCGTTGAGGCGACATTCTCGTTTTGCGCTTGGAGGCCGTATCTCTAGTAATCTTGAGGGAGATCGATGTCACTCAGGACTTGGTTTCATCCTGATCGTCTGTCTCAGGGTGGACAGTGTCCTCGTTCTCGGAGGGGCCAGCTGCCTCTGATGGCTCTGCCGCAGACGGCGAGTCGTTGGTCTCCTCAGTGATCGAGCCGGTGGATGCGCTCGCATCCGACCCAGCGGCTGCTGACTGCTGGCTGCCACCCTCATTTCCTTCAGGCGGATTTGTATCCAGTTCGTCGGTTTCTTCTGCGGCTTCAGTCTGGACGTCCGCAATCTCGATTTCTGTATTAACTTCTTCTTCGTTGATGACCGCGTCCAACGTCTCACGGTCTGTGATTGTGTCGAGTCCGTTTGCACTGATCTGTGACTGAAGGGCTTGGATATCAATAGCGGACGCGACGTTTTGTCTCTCCGTACTCGACTTGAGTGCACGCTTGACGAAGACGTACCCAAGAGCGGCAGCACTCCCGGTGGCGACCGCGCCAGGAATCCCATAGCGCTTGTATCCCGCCTTCAGTGCTTTCTTTCCGAGGACGAACTTCGCCTGACTTTTCAGCGAAAACTCGCTCATACCATTAGCCTTCTGTTCGCTGTCCGGCAAAGAACCGGGGCTGCACTAACAAGCCTACTATACCGAGAGAACCCAGGATCGGGTCGCGGGTAAGCCTCGCAACGCTCGAACGACGACAACGCACGAATCGTCAAGTCGGCTGACGAAGTCGGCTATCGCGTCCAACGGCAGACCGTCGACCGCTGCCAAGGGACCGCAAGAGGTAATCGTGCAGCGTTGAACGCGGTCGTGGCCGCATCGTCGGCTGGGCCGATATCGGAGTCGTCGCACCGTAGTCCCGTGACGTCCGTGCGGCTACGAAGGCCACGCCGACCTCGGGGCTTCGAAGACGTTCCTTAAACAGCAGGCTGGCACGAATCTGGAAGTCGGGTCGATGGCACGGCTTGTGCGCCTCACATGGGACGACCATGTTTGGTCGGAGCCATCACGCTCTCCCGGGAGGGCAAGTCCCAACGAGGAGCGTACAAACTGGAGTGCTGGCGACGGGAAACTTGCCTCCATGGGTGCGGCATAGCCAACATCCCTACCAGAGGAATTCCACGGCTGAAGGCGAATATTTGCAGCATTTTTAGATTGGTGCGCTGCATGATAAAACCCAGGCCTCCAATTTGAACGGCGCTAAGTCACTGATTCGGCCGAAATTGTATATTCTGTCGGTCCTATAGCCTGTGCGATCTCATCTCTCGAGCCCGCAAATTTGATATAGCAACATATGATTTATATAGTGTGGGGATGCCAGTTTTCAGGCCTCTTGGCGCCTATCGCAGTCGTTCTATTCGAAATCGGTGAGAGCACATCTACTGCCGATTAGAATCGTAAGCGGAAGTGGGAACTGGCAAGTCGCCGCCCTCGGGGAAGCATGAAATCCGTCTCCACCAGGAGATGGTGGATAGTGACGAATCCTGCTAGGGATTTCGGATCATGCCGAAACCCATTATTGGTACATGCTTGGGCCGCCGGTTTCAATTGGGAACTGTTCGAGCGACTGCTGAGCAGAGAGCTCTTGCAGATGGTCTGCCATCTGCTCCATCTGCTGTTGAATTTGGTCAGCCTGTTCTTCAAGCGGAGTTGTGTCGATGTCAAAGGAAACGAGCGGCTCAACTGCGGTCTCGATTACTGCTTTCGCAGCTTGAGGATCAGGCAAATAGGGATGTGCGTCCACGATCAGGACTATCGTCGGAATCTTAGCCTGATAACAGGCGTTGGCGAGCGCCCCGGTCACCCCACCAATGAACCCGACATCAGCCGCAACTTCGATACCCTCGTCCCAAAGAACCGCTTCCAAGTCATCTGTTGTCGCCACTCCTCTGACTTGGCCGATCTGGGCTTCCGTCTCAGCAGACGCCCCAATGAGGAAAATTGCTCGGTCAAATTCGACGTCTAACTGATGCAGTAAACAGTCTCGAAGCGGCGGAATTGAGGGTGGTGGAAAAGCAAAATCACTCTGCAGGGTGAAGATATCTGGATCTGTTCCAGTATAAACACGAACGGGATCTCGAATTTGTCCATTAGCAAATGCTGCGACTTGCGGGAATGCCTCGGAACGAATACTCCCGTGGTGGCTTAGACCAAGCTGGCGCGTGATTTGGTCAACTGTAATTCCAGCTACCATGCCAAGACCAGGAAGCCCTTCGATCAGTGTCGGTGATCACACTCACCGCAAGAATACTAGAAAATCATATAATTTCTTATATAACGGCGGAGACCTCGAGACCGCGATCACCGAAGCGATAAATTCACCATCACGGTTGAGGTCGTCTTCGAGGGCGTCGAGACGCTCCTCCACATCATCGAGCTGTCGCTGGTGAGCGAGTGCAATCGACATGAGGACAGCGACCTCGACGGTTTGGTGGTCCTGCATTCCCCCGGCGTCGGCATACCCGCGGGCGTGTTCGAACAGGCGGTCGAACGCTACTTGGTCACTATGGCGGAGTGCTCGCCGATAGTCAGCCCAACGGTCCTCCATCGCTCGCACCAACTCGCGATACGTTGGGTTAGTTCGACCCATGGACGGTCACCTCCTGGGTTGCTGTCGAGGAAAGCGCCGGATGACGAGCGGTCAGCACGCGCTGCCAGTACGTCAGTGTCGTCTGGAACGTGCCATTCTTCGAGGGATAGACGAGTGTCTCGAAGTCTTCACTCGCGAACCGTGGTCCGAACTTTGTCACCTCACATTGAACAATCTCATTGAAATAGATCTCCAGTATTATTGCAATGGGTCAAGTCCGATTGTTCCATTACTGGTGACTGTTACTTTGTATTTGCCGTAGACAAACGATACATGACCACCTGCACGTGACGAGCCATCATGTAATGGTGTGAACAAGGCATTCAACGCATCTGGATTAATATAATGGTAGATAGGCTCCAAGTCAGCTACTGACTGATCGGTACGCGCTGCAATCGTCTCAACCACTTGCGTGCATAGTTGAGCAGGCTCTTGGGTAAAGTCGATAGCCGTTGATAGCGTCCCATCTTCCAGCGTTTGTTCGGGATTCTCCATAGGATACTCGTATACTGAGATGCTCTTCTGTGCTCTTAGTTTCTCGTATCGCTACAGAAAAGATAACAGTTGATTTTCCATCATTCTACTCCGACACTTTTGTTCGAAGTGAAGGAATTATCCGACACAGCAGCTGTCTATCGGTTAAGTAATCTTCCTCCGAATATTGGTAGGTCAACCTCATTATTTAGCCCTAGTGATTATGTTTCCTCTGCACCATCAAAATGAGAATGGACCAGATCAATGGCAGTAGTGAAGAGTGCGATGGCTCTTTGGATATTCTCTTTTCGTGCCTCGAAAACACCGAGCGACGTCAACTCTTAGGTCACATCTACGACCAAGCCCCTGCCACCGTCACACGAGATGGCCTCGCTACTACCTTGGTAGCTAGCAAACAGAAGTTACCTCCAGAACAGGTAGTCGTCGAAGACCACCAGCAAGCGGTGACTGCCATAGATCACATGCATTTGCCGAAATTAGATGCTGCAGGACTCATTCAACAGAGTAACGACGGAAATACTATTACACGGACTGACCATCCAGCGTATCAAGACCCTGGCATTCTCGCGGCTCTCACCGACGACGTAGTGGTAGAGTCGACATCTCTCGATGCGCTTTTTCGGGCACTCGCCCATACTCGCCGTCGAACAACGCTCGATATACTCAGCCATCAGTACCATCCAATCCGATTGGTGACCTTAGCACGCGATCTTGCCTTGAGGCAACAAGAAACGTTACAAGAAGAAGTTGAGCAGATTCTCAGCTCACTCCAGCACATCCATCTTCCCATTCTGCAAGAGACGGAGCTCATCGAGAACGATATGGACGAGAAGACGGTCAACTACGAGGGACATCCACTACTTCGCGTTCCATGGATGCATTCAGAGCTAGCTCCGAACTTTAGAGCAGGCCTGACGGACAGTCCGAACGAAGCTGATGTTTGGAATCTTGACGGACGAGACGATGTCGTCTCGTGTGGCCAATCCCTGTGTGAGGAGGCCGATGAAGAACTGTTCTTGATGTTCACGACCACTGGTCTCCTTGAAGCCGGCTGTTTTTCCCGTATTAAGCAGGCTGCCGACCGAGGTGTCGACGTTTATCTTGGAACAGCTGACCTATCTGTCCGAGAGTTTGTTCAAGACCACGCGCCGGAGGTAACCCTCTGGGAGCCACAGACGAATTGGCTTTATCTTCCGGTTGAGGGGGAGAATGTTGGCCGCTTGGTGTTTGCCGACCGTGAAGCTATTATGATCGGGACGCTTGGAGAAGCGTCTGATACAGGCGTTCATGACGAGCAAGCAATTTTCGGTGAGGGAGCTGATAATACACTTGTCGTCTTACTCCGTCAGATGCTAGGCTCCCATCTTGATGAACTTAGCGAGCAAGACGAAGACATCGAATCTCGCCTTCCCTTCTAACGACAATCGATCTATCTCCGTGATCGAATCTGCGGTGCAGTCGTATCCCGCAATTTCGTCCGCCTGTTCGGAATGAACAAAAACGAGGTTTACGGCTGTCCTGACTACGTGACAACTACAGCAGTGAAACGTGGCTCAACAATGAGAGTGGTAGACGAGGAGAGATCCAACTGCTATCTATGATGTGGTTCACCGTCAGTGGCTAAGAGTAGTGTAAGTAGGTTTTGTAGTCCGGCCTGTAAATGCTGATGGAACGTTGGAGAAGCAATCTCGAGTGTATTTGCAAGGGCTTCGCCTGTACTTTCACGCGGATATTCGAAATACCCACTGTGGAAGCTTATTCGAAGGATTTCCAACTGACGGTCAGTCAATGTTTCTTCGATTTTTCCCAGGAAGCTTGTACGAGAGTGAACTGGTTGAGTACGCTGCCGTTTGGCGTGGAGTGACGCGTTTGGGTAGATGTTTTGTACTGCCTCAATAAACGGCCGAACTTCGGTATCAGCTGGTACTTCAATCGTGAGAGTTCCTTGACCATCGGTTGCTTGCCCGCTTTTAATGTACGCTCCTCGTTCAATTAGCATCTGGGAGGCTGTTTCAGTACCTCGGAACACGAATTCGAAGGCACTGTCTTTCTCTGTCTCAGCAATCATTCGCGCCTGCTCAACGCTTGCTGCGGTCTGTGCTCGCTCAAGGAGGCGGTTTGGATCAATATCAGTTGCGGTGACGTAAAATAGCAGCATCCCGTCCGCCGAAGGGACAACTCCGTCGAGTGTAATAGAACCCTCCAGCTCGTCTGAGACCGAGAAGAAGAAGGCATCAGTATCTCTGAGCGAGAATTCAAGTTCTAGCACCTGATCCGTATGTAGGAGCTTCTTGCTCTCAGCAGCGTTGATTGCATAGCCGATCGTCTCACCTAGTTCTGCGAAGATCGTCTGTTCAGGCTCCCCAACCAGCGCGGGCTGTGATGCGTACACAACCAAGACACCGTAGGTCGTATCACCGTATCCGAGTGGGATACAGACAACTGACTTGTATCCCCGTTCTACTGCTTCTTCTTTCACGGCATCGGGAAACGTCGAACTCGTCGCGATATCTTCCTCGACGGTGAGCGTCCCTGTTCGCAGAGTCATTGCCGCTGGTCCTTGTTCGGTTGCTGGCGCAGCAGCATCGACTGCGTCAAGATACTGGTCATCGATCCCGGCGACAATGCGAAGATTTAGCCCACTCTCCACAGACATAAGATCAGCAATAAGAGCTCCAGGATACCCATCTGAGTTTGCAAACTGCTCACAGACCGTCTGCTCGATTTCTTCGCGTGTTGGGGCCGCCACGAGCGTTTGGTTGATGTCACGGATAATGGTGTTGAGGCGATTCACTGTCTCTAACTCGTCACGCTGGCGCGCGATTGCCCGCTCACGTTCGGCGCGTGTTAAGGCAGCTTCCGTGTTTGCTGCGAGTACTCGCATGAGATCCACATCGATTCGATCGAAGTCGCGAACTGATGTTGATGAGGTGATGAGAACGCCATGCTCATCAAGAGGGAGGATGATGGCACTTCGAATTGGAGTATCCCGTGAGAGTTGATCTGCAACGTTTTGGACATCGTGGATTATCCTGTAACTTCCTGTGTCGAAGACATCCCAGACGAGCTGATCTTCGGGAGAGAAGGCCGGCACCGGGTCCCCAAGCACTGCTGTGACCTCTTCGGATGTCACCTTCGGCTCCAGCAGATGTTCGTCTGGATTGTGAAGATGAATTCCGGTAATCGGTAACTCCAACACCTTCGTCGCAGTTCGCACTGCTTCAGTGCAGATCTCCTCCGCAGACATCATTCCAAGCATTCGCTGAGTGGTTGTATGCAACGATTGGAGCGCGTCCTCCCGCCGCCTTTGATCGCTAACGTCGCGGAATATCCCTTGGATTACCTGGCGATCCTGCAGTTGAGTAGTGTTTGCACTAATGGCGACCGGGATGTGTTGGCTGTTGGCACCGACGACTTCGAGATTGTGATCTTGGTCGAAGACACCACCACGTTGGTGATGGCCTTGAAATAACTGTTTATAGCGCTCGGTATCCTCCGACGGATGAAGATCAATTTGATGCATCCCCTCGATTTCGGTCGCCGATTTCCCGAGGAGCTTAGTGGCGGCTTGGTTCGCCTCTTGAATAATTCCTGTTTCGGCATCAGCGACGAAAATCGCATCCGGTGCCGCTTCGATGAGCGTCCGATATTTTTCTGTCGCCGCTTCCAAGTCCTCTTGCTGTCGCTTCTGCTCCGAGATATCGCGCAGAACTGCCGTGAAGAGACGTTCCCCACGATATGTATGTTCACGAACTGAAAACGAGAGGGGGATCTCAGATCCGTCCTTGTGGCACCCAATGCGCTCGAGATCGGTATGTTCGACCGGCGTCTCAGGGTCATGCAGATACTGTTGTAGTTCAGTGAGATACTCGTCGTGATACCGGTCAGGAAAGAGCTCCGCGATTGATTTCCCAACGAGTTCATCCATGCCATAGCCGAAGAGAGTGCTGGCTGCCTCGTTCGCAAAGCAAATGGTGGCAGTTTCATCGACAGTGAGAAATCCGTCAAGCGCACTGTGGACGAGCTGTTCGAAAAACATGTCATCGTCTGGTAACTCGGTGCGTTCGTAAGGAGGAAACGAATGCGAGTCGTCGGAGCCCGATGATGGGGGCATAGGTACCGGAAGCGTTGACACCACAGGACTGAATATGTTTTCTACAAAAACTAGGAATATTCAGCCTAAATCGTACAAACAGTAGATTGCTAAGCCATAGATAGACGCATAAATTGTTGCCCAGTTATTCGGCTTCTGGTCACACTCATTGATCAGGCTCACCGTGAAGGCCTGAATACAGTGTATGACTCGCTATTCGAGTAGCTTCATTCTCACCAATGGACCGCCTGACGACGGGTGTTTACCGTCCGCCAATGGGTTTCTCGATTACCGTATAGAATGTCCTCAGTGAAACGACGACTTGCTTTCTCCGGAATGGAAGTACACCGCACATTTCTGCCCTGGCAGCGAGGTATCATCGGCTACGTCATATTGGGCGGTACATCGCCGTTGATAGCGTTTGAAGAAGTCGAGCGGTGTCCCTGGGAAGAGATCGCTCCACCGCATTCCTTGTTCAACGATAAGCTGCTGGTCGTACGGTCGGCCACAGCAGGGACACTCCTGTGCGCCTGATGTAGTGGGCGACATGGGTACTAGCTAGTCAACCTCGACAGGGATGGAAATGACGGCGCTCATTCTCGGCTCACGAAACTATCTTGAAGCCACGGCTATAGGCAAGACGAACAGGACGCAGTTGTCAGTGGGTGATCGCGTGATCGACACAGAGGACGACGATCTCTGGAGGCCTGACTTGTTAGTATAATATACTAACGGCGTGACCGGCCTTTATCGATACTCGTTCGCTAGCGTGAGGTATGACTGAGAATACAGCTCTCATCGCGCGGATTGTCGAGCAGAATACGGGCGGGAAGAATCGGGAGACGATTCGTCGCGAGCAGGTCGGGACAATTGCCCAACATGGTCGGTCCGACGGCGACCTTGGGACCGCGATCACCGAAGCGATCGAAGTGAGTGATATTGAGGAAGAGATGGTGAGCTTGTGGCGACCGAGCGAGTGACGAGTTACTTCATGGTCGGCGCTACTCGATGGGGTAGTACCGATGAGGGTAACGCGTGACGGAGAAGCCGGCCTTTTCTAGCGCAAGCGTCGGGATGACCACTTGCCATGGTCGGATAGCCCGACTAAATGAATCGTGCTGTAGGCGTGACTCATAGGAATTAGTGCTTATCTTCAGAGTTCTTACATCACAGGTTGTCGTCTTGTTGAAATCGGCGTGTTGAATAGAGAGAATGCATTCAATAATGTAGGCCCAACTCCACCCAATTTTTTGATCTCCAACATAACGAGTTCAGAGGATCACAGCTGATCCCACTCAAAACGGCTGCATGTCTCGCTTCAGCTCAAGTCCGCTTTCTTGGAGTGCCAACATCTGGGCGAGGCTCTCGTCGGTTATCACCCCAACGATTTCATCCTCCCGTTCAACGAGTACGAACGACGCACCCCGCTGGCCGAGCAGAGTGACGGCATCGAACGCCGGAGTCATTGCCTCGATCGTAGGGAAGTCCCGCGATGTTATGTCGCCGATGGTGATCGATTCCCGGTCGCGGTGACGTGCGCTTGGGACGTCAGAAAGTGTAACAGCACCCACCACGAGTCCGCCCTCTGTTACGAGGTAGGAGGTCTTGCGATCCATGAGCATCCGATCGGCGAACTCCCCGATCGTGGTGTCGGCCTCAATCCGTGGGAGGTCGGTGACGGCTAGGTCGCTGGCGGTGAACCCCTCAAGCAAGTCGGCGAGCGTAGAGGTTCGCGACTCGCCCTTGGCAGCCATGTAGATGAACAGCGCCAACAGGATCAGCATGAAGTTCGAGAACACGCCGACAATCGCGAACACGACGGCGAACCAGACGCCAACCCGGGCCGCCGTGCGTGTCGCTTTGGCATGGGGTTGCGAGCGCGCGAGGAGCGCCCGGAGAACCCGACCACCGTCCATTGGGAACGCCGGGATGAGATTGAAAACTACAAGCGTCATGTTGACGACCGCCAGCCAGCCCAAGACGAACAGAACCACCGAGTTGGAGATGGGAACTACAGCCACTATCGCATATCCTCCCAATCCCACGAGGAGGCTCACAAATGGGCCGGCGATGGCAATCCAGAACTCGCGGTTCCATTCCTTGGGAAAGCTGGAGAGCGCAGCCATGCCCCCAAGGATCCACAACGTGATCGATTCGATCTCGATGCCGTAGCGCATTGCGACCCAAGCGTGTCCGAGTTCGTGAAGGAGGACGCTCACGAACAGGCCGATCGCCGCTGCAAAGCCAACGATCCAGGGTATATGGCCCTGCCGGAGGGCGGGAACGTCCACCGGCTGTGAGGCGATGTCATTGATGATACTCGCGTAGATATCGATCTGTGTCCCGCTCCCGATCAGATATGCCAGTAACGGGATGAAAACGAGCAGTGAGATGTTGATACGAATAGGAATCCCCCAGATGGTCGCAACGCGGTAATTCCACATGATTCTATCCTGTCAGGCCACCGGTTTAGACTTTTGGCCATGATGGAATTCTCGCCGAACAGAATGGCATCGACGAGGCCGAAGTTGAGGCGTGGATCGATAATCACCACGAACGGGATGAGGCGAGCAAGTATTTCTTCAACTTCAACCGGTGCCTGTTCGTAGCCGAAAAGCCGTTGAAGGGACCTAATCAGGATCCATACGGGGTCCTTAGATACTCCGCTCCACACCGTTGCCATGCTGAATATGCGCGCTGTCTCCCGCATGTTGTCTCTCTCAACGTCTGGGAAGGGTTCGCGCAAAACTCTGGATTGCTCAGAGAATCCCTCTCAGGACTCACGGCGTTTTGGCCGTCGAGACAACCAGAGGGAAAGCGGTTTGCGTGTGACGGCACTACGATGAGCTATGGCGGGTGTGTGGGCACAGTGGGATCACGTGACGAAAGTCGACCCAGACAAAACACTTCGCGACGGAGATACCTACGCTGGCATTGCTGACACAGGAACAGATGCACTCATTATCGGTGGCACCACAAACGTCACAGAAGCCCGTGTCTACCCGATTCTTGACGCACTATCTTCGACGGAGATCCCGATATTCGTCGAGCCGACCTATCGTCCGACGCAGTTCCAGACCAAGCCACTCTCCGGATACCTCATTCCGATTGTTCTGAATGCCGATGACACGATGTGGATTATAAGTGCCCACCACGAATGGGCTCGCTCATCCGACCTAGAGTGGGACTACGTGCAGCCAGAAGCGTACATTGTCCTCAATCCAGCGTCGTCAGTCGCGGCATACACGCAGGCCAACTGTGAGCTCAATAGTGATGATATCGTTGCCTATGCTGAACTCGCCGAACAGATCCTCGGCCAGGAAATCGTCTATCTCGAGTATTCCGGCACTCTCGGCGATCCCAGTGTTGTCGCTGCCGTACGTGATGTGCTCTCGTCAGCGCAGCTTTTCTATGGGGGTGGAATTCACGACTATGACTCGGCGTATAAGATGGCGAGTGTCGCTGACACGGTCATCGTCGGTGATCTACTCCATGACGCTGGGATCGAGGCAGTCGAGGACACCGTTCATGGAGCAAAAGATGCGCAGCACGAGTCATAATCGTATAGGGCCTCGGTATCAGGTACGCCGTCACTTATGAGGGTGCTTGCTCGGGGAAACAGTCTGGACATAGTCGGAGATCCGTCTCGCTTGGGGCGACGTCCTTCTCTTCTCCGGCCCGAACGGTACCCTCGCTCAGATCGCAGTTGGGGTCGGGCGCGTGCGCTGTCTCTGCGAGTGCGAGAATTGTCATGAGAGAGGGGTCGGACTCCAATTAGAAAGGCGTTCGGGGCATCAGTCATCGCCATGACTTCGGTGCAGAACGATTGATGTAGGTGGTCGAAATATCGACGGTAGAGGGAGTGTGTTCCTCTAGAACGAGGGTTGGGGCAGTGGAGCAACATACTGCATAAGAAAGACGACGTAGCAGTGGTCAGTGTGCGTGAGTGATTAGCTGGTTGAGTGCGGAAAATAGTGTTCAAAACTGGTGCTACTCTTAACAGAGATCGCTATACGGCAGGCGTGTGAACTCTTCTACGACACCCTCATTGTCGATGCTAATCGAGAACCGCACGCCAATTGTGGCGTGCATGGGGCATCTCTCGGGATGGTTACCAGAGGTGCCCCCGCCCTCATGGGAGTGAGTTGCTACTGAACTCTCGAGGACTTTGCGACACGACCAAAAGTATTGCAACTACGAGTCTGGCAATTCATAATCCACAAGGTCGGATCGACGCTACCTGAGGCTATAGACGTCGATAATGGTCGAAAACGCATCTTCGTCCTGCTCGCGTCAGTCCGCCGCAACGACGATCGCGTCTCGGTGGCTGTCAATTGTCTCAAGGACGGCTTTCCGGTCGTCGTCGTCGACGTTGAACTCGACCAGTGCGTCGTCGAGGTGGGTCGCGATGGCATCGAAGTCGTTGTGTCCAATACCCATGCCGTCGTGAACCGATTCCATCTCCCCGCCCGTGTACTCGACCGGCCCGCCAGTGACCGAACTAATGAACTGGGTCTGGTGGGCGCGCTGTTTCTGCATGTCCACATCCTCGAAGTAGTGTACGACCTGCTCGTCGGCCATGACGCGATTGTAGAATTCGTCGACGACGGCGCCGATCGCGTCTTCTCCGCCGAGTTGATCGTACAATGTGTCTGTCATCGCGTATGGGTTACCACGTGACCCGAATAAATCCTGCCCCGAATATGTTAGTCGAAAATTATGTATGGGTATAACACGCATGGAGTTAGATCCCCCGACTACAGCCGGCCAAGAGGACAGTTAATGACCGACGGCGGCGACCGTCACCAAACCCTGCCATAGATGACTTTCGAAATCCTCCAACCAATGTGAGTCCCGAGCAGATTCCCAACTAACTGAGGGGCGGGGACGATAACGTCGGGTTGAATCGTGTACTCGGCATCCTATTGGAGTCCACTTGATTTCTGGTGCGCTATCGTTGGATGTGGAGTGGTTGTAGTTGTTGCGATGATACGGCTATGAGTTGTGTGTAAACTAGTCCTCTGCCTTTTTGATGAACAATTATCCAGATGTCGAGTATGGATCGAGATATTTATTCGATTCCGAGTCAATGTCTCTATAGTCCCTGTCAGTGCCCGATTACTCTCTCAGGGTACGGCAGGAGGTGAGAAACACATGTGGCAAGAGTACGTCTTCCTCGCGGGAAGTATCGTCATCATGATATCGCTCATCCCGACGCTTCGCGACGAAGAGGCAAGCGTTCCCCTCCGCACGAGCCTCCCATCGGTCGTCGTGCTGTTCGCCCAAACCCTGGCGTTTCTGTCGATGGGGCTGATGTTCTCCGCAGCAGGGACCGGCATGGGATTCGGGCTATGGTCGCTCATCGCGAAATACAAGTCCTAACCCCACGTACGGCGATACAGTCAGCCCGACGACGCTGAGGTATCATTTTCAGTGTTCACGACAGAAAGCGAACACTGTTGTAGTCTGAAAATCTGACCAGGTTAGTATATTATACTAACTTCAGACTGGCCTATATCGATACTCATTCGCTAGCGTGAGGTATGAATGAGAACGCGGCGATCATTGCGCAGATTGTCGAGCAGAATACCGGCGGAAAGACTCGGAAGACGATTCGTCGCGAGCAGGTCAGAACGATTGCACAGCATAGTCGGTTCAACGGCGACCTCGGGACCGCGATCACCAAAGCAATCGAGGAGGGTTATATTGAGGAAGAGGATGGCGAGCTTGTGGCGACTGAGCGAGTAGACGAGTTACTTCGTGGTCGGTGCTACTCGATGGGATAGAGAAGAGTTGCGAAGAAGGTAGAATTATCAGTCAATAATCTTCTTCTCTTACCCCAATCCAATATGATCCATACAAAACACTTATCCTAGTGGATATTCTATGTGGATATAGACGCTAGCGAGGTGTAGCATGCATCGACACGGCCATTTCTTTGGTATACTCGTCCAGAGCTATTATTAGCGGTACGCTGGTACTGGCTACTAACGTAAGAGGAGTTGTGAGAGATGACTCACTTCAATACTTCCGGGAACTCAAACGGCTCACACTACGCACGTATAAACACTGGATTCACTAACCGAATTATTACGGAGCTTGTTGCCCAAACGGAGACATTAGGCGACGACCTTCCTCCATTATATCAGTCAATTGACCCTGATGCACTTGAGGCTCTTTTTGCTCCTAAGGACGATGGAAGCAAACGTTCTGAAGGCCACGTCACGTTCACCCATGCTGGCCACCACATAACAGTGAGCAGCGACGGAACCGTCGACATCACTCCTTCTGACAATCAGCCCGAGTAATTCCTTTAGCTCGTTAAGCTTCCTCGGGGTCTTCGACTTTGAACGTAACTGCGACTGGCTGGAGCGTCTGTCCACTGAAGACCTCCAGGAGATCCTCATCAAGATCTTTGAGTCGGCCATCGATCGAGAACGAAATGTGATCGTTCCTGGTGGCTACCCCTACATCAGTGAGTTCCAATTCGGCCCCATCCTGCAGGCGGATTGTGTATTCCATACCCGAAGAGAGTTAGCCAGCAGTTCTAACCCTGTCGAGTACCCTTGCTGATAGACTGGTTTTGATACATAACGCACTTGACTGACGCCAAGATGATGGGCGACTAGATGGACCGACTCAACGGGCACCCACTGCCCGTTGAATCTGTAGCGGTAGCACCCTGGTTTTCACATCGATCATACAGGGTCGCATGTGACTGCAATATGTCCACGCGGGGCATCGCCACGGGAATTTGTTGGTTATCGACGTCAGTTACCACGTTGTCTATGGATGGAAGGAGGTGGTGATGCGGTGAGCGCAGGCAGATGGGTAGGTGTTCGTACTCGCCCGCATCCACATTTACATCTGGCCGGCCATGCCGATGTGAGTCACCAGGCATCGACAGGACCGCCCGATGCAATTCACCCAAGACAGAGGGTGGTATTAGACCCCTAGTGTCATTTCGTTGCGTGAACGTTTGCAACAGTTGTCGCCAGCCTGGAGAGCAATTCTATGCTGTGACCTGCCGCCGTTTATTGCGTTTACTCGCGGCTATTTGTTAGTAGTGGATACTAACGTCACCGACAACGTGCACACGTGCTTGATCGAGCAGTGCTGCCTGCGTCGTCAGCACGCTATCGGCGGCGCCGTAGTCGTCGGTCGTCCTGTCGATGCTGTCGGTGAGGGTGCGATTGCTTGGCGACCTCGGGAAGCGCTGTTGACAAGTCATATAAAGCAGGAAGAGAAGCGGTCAGTAGCAGGCGTCGAGCGCGCGTTTGTCGGTGGTCTCAGTCCCGCAGTGCTCGCACCGCCAGTAGCGGTGATCGAAATGGCCGTGTTTGTCGTGACCGACATGCGGGCCAGTCATGCGCGTCCCAGCATCGTCGTTGTCGCTCTCCGTGTCATCGTCAGCGGAGAAGGCGTCAAGCGAGCCGTCAGCAGCGGCGTCTTCAACGACGGCCATGTGCTTGCAGTGGGCGTGGCGGTGAACGTGATGGGAGCAGGTGCACGCCATCAGATTACCGGTCACGTCGTCGAGCGAGACGATGTATTGGTGGTCATCGGGGTTCTCGTAGCTCTCGTTCGTGACGTTGACCTGACCGGGGGCGACGACGTCGAAGCTGAACTGTTCGGACTGCGCGCGTTTCTGGGCCTTCTCGTCAGATTCAAGGTCCACGGTCGTTGTCGTTGACATGGTCTTTCGAGGGTCGTATTTTTGGAAGACCGGTGCCGGGTGTTGGCGCACCCGGCGCGTTTCAACACGCCCGAGGGCACCGCTCTTCCGTACCAATTGCTCCGTGGCAAAAGGCCATAAACCTTGTCCATTTGGTTCGCGCCAATAGGTTTAGGAGAGGCGAACACCTACAGGACGATATGAGCCGAGAACGGAACGACGAAACAGGCCGCTACGTCCAGACACTCACACTGGATACGGTACTCACAGCCATGCAGAACGCCAGTGATCCAGTTGTGACTGCCAAGGAACTGAGCGAGCGGCTTGACTGCTCGTCGGAAGCCGCGCGCCAGAAACTCACCCAACTCCACGAGCAGGGCGTAATCGAACGACGGAAAGTCGGGGCCGGTGCTGTTATCTGGTGGGTTACGGATGCGTCGAGTGAGCCGAGCGGCATCAATCCAGACGATCCGTTCTGGTCGCTGAAACCAACCGCAGGTGAGCCCGTTGTCGAGGAGGAGATCGACGACGTGCTGTACGGCGACACCGATGAGTGACCAGCCACAGCCGCTCTTCATCGACACTGGCGCATTCTTCGCCTGGGTGAACACGCGTGCTGGCCAGCATGAAACAGCTCAATCTGTCTTTGACGCGCTCCGCCGTGAAGCGATTCCCTATCAGCCATTGTTCACGAGTCGGTACGTGTTATTGGAGTTAGCAACGCTGACCAGCCGGAAAGTCGACCACGACACGGCTGTCGATGTGCTTCAGACAATCCGACGCTCAGAGAGTTTCAATATCCTGCCGGTCGGAACGGGTGTTTTTGCGGCGGTCTGTGACGAGTTTGAGCGGTATGACGACCAGCAGATCTCGTTCGTTGACCACACGAGTGCTGTGTTAGCGCGTGAATATGAGATCGATCATATCTTCGCCTTCGACAGTGACTTCGCAACACTCGGCCTCACCCGAGTCCCCGCAGATATCCACCTCCCAGAATAAACGCTAGACACGCGCGGAGTTTAAAAGAATTTATGTGAATACCTGCGTGTAGAGGAATTGTCGGCGGCGGTGTCCAGTAGTGGACGGGGACATACTGATACTGCTGACGAACAAACGATGTGCGAGGGTTGCCGAGCTTGGCCAAAGGCGGCGGGCTTAAGACCCGCTCGCGTAGGCGTCCGTGGGTTCGAATCCCATCCCTCGCAGTCAAGACGAAGCCTCTCCGGTTCCTGAAGTCCGTGCCGGCATCGAAACGGTGTTGCGTCACCAGTGTGTATCTAGGTGTGTGTCAGTCAAAACTCGACTCAGACGAATGGTGTTCATCGTCGGCCGCGTTTTGTTCGGCGGGATGCTCGCGTATTCAGCATACGAAAACTTCGCGAAGCGTCGCGATTTCGGTTGAGGCCGCACAAGCGGACGCCTTGAGTGCAACTCGAAATCGTCCGGACGTCCCTTCCCTTGGGTTACTATCTGATTCATATGGCGTCCCCGGCCATTGGTCCCGCCACGTCATAGCTCCGCTACTCACAGGCGGCTTTTTTTAACCAGCGAATCGCTAATCAGGTGGTGCAGTAAGACCGAGTCCTTTTGTATCGAAAGCCCACTATGCGGACGCAGTCGAGGAGGATCATGGCCGACCCGCTTGTGTCGGTCGCGCAGAATGTACCGTCGATCTTCTTGCAGATGGACTGAGAACAGACAATCGATACGCAGATGTCGGACCAAGAGTGGCATCGGAGTCTCGGCGCACTCCTGAAGCATGCCGTAACCGTTCACCGGGGGCGCTCAATCGCCACGCCGCAGAGGTGCAACCACTCGATCTCGACGCGGCGGACAATGCAAACGATGCATGCCATCAGCTCCTGCTGTTCACCAAGCGCGTCTATGAGCAGTATGAGAGCAACATCGGAAGCTATCATCGAACTCGCGTCGAAGACCATCACGCCCCTAATAGTATAGACGAGCTCCGATAGTCCGCGCAGCGGCGGTGGACGCCCATCCGGTCCATCGCGCAGCCGTTCTCTTTTCACAGCAATCACGCCGGAGAGCACGCCGAGACAGCGCCAGCGATCACCAACTGAGTCGAAAGAGCTAGCCATGAGTCGGAAGCGATCACGCCGACGTGTCGCGATCACGACGGTCGAAGCGTCACAATGGGTGTGATCGTCGGATAGTGGTCGACTTTAGTCGGTGAGTAGTACTACATTGTCGCAGGACGGGGGTGATCTGTCGAAGAGTATCCCCTTCCGTTCGATGCCTACGCTTCTGAGAGCGATTCACGAGTTGTCAGAACTGGAACTGGTGATGTGCGAACGAGTTTTTCGGTGATACTTCCAAACACATATCGATCGAAGCCAGTTCGGCCATGAGTTCCGACAACAATGAGGTCAATAGCATGATCGTCAACATACGAAAGAATCACTTGATGGATTGAGGACCCGTATTCAACCGTTTGAGAAATCGATTCAACTCCCGCATTCTCAGCATCGGTTGACGCAGTCTCAAGAATTTCGTGTGCATTCTCTTCAGATGGTGTCTGACTATCACCCCAGACATCGACGTCGAGCGATACTGTATTAATGACGGACAGAAGGTGAAGTGCGGTCTCAGCCTTAGTTGCTACCTCGATCCCGTTTGAGAGTGCTTCGGTCGCATAGTCACTTCCGTCAGTCGGAACTAACACATCTTGATACGGGTACGTGGTTGTGCTCTCGCCGGGCTGAATCGTAAGGACGGGGACGTCTGCTTGTCTGATGACGCGCTCGGTTGTACTCCCAGCAAGGAGACGCTTAAGTCCGCCATGTCCATGCGTTGGCATCGTAATAAGATCGATACTGTGTGAACTAGCGTAGTCGACAATCGAGCTAGATGGCTCTCCCCGAGTGACATCAGTAACAGTATCAACTCCACGTTGGTGAGCACGTTCGGCAGCGACGTGAACGATTTTTTCACCCCTCTCTTCGAAGATATCGACGATATCGAGGGCATCGACAATCGCTCCTTGGAAGAGGTAGTCGACCTCATGTGTTGTATCCGCGATGTTGAGAATATGTACAGTTACGTCATGTTTAGCCGCGATATCGAGAATATGGTCGAACATGAGATTTGCACCGTCACTGCCATCTGTTGGAAAGAGTATGTGATCGTACATAGTCTCTTTGTCACCATGGAGACCTAAAAGCAGGGATGGTAGACACGCCGGAAGAACCACTGAATACATCGATAATCGACAATTAGAAAATGGAACACTCTGAAGGATATATAATCTAGAGAATTCAGCGAGGCAAGCAGCGAAAGGATAGAGATATTCTACAAAATAGTTCTCTCCAATAAGCGATTAGGACTCTTGAGGCTCTCAGCATGGTTGGCCTTCTGAGAATGTTCAGGGTGAGCTGACACACCTCAGTTTCAGTGGAGTCATTGATCCAGCAGAACGCCCGCATGCGGGCATTTATGACGCGGATGATCAACCTCGTTCGGGACTACAATAGTGCCGAGGGCGTCGATGATGAAGTGCCGAATCTCGCGGCAGCAGCAGCGAACGCAGGCCGGCAATGCTTCCAGACAGTCGAGCGCTCCGAGCAGAACACGGAATTGGTGAACTTCTGCGAGCAGAGTGCCGAGTCCCAGCAGGTCGAGGAGATATCTCGACATGCTGGAAGCCAAGACGAAGATCGCGAAGAGAACGACGCGATGATCGCGCGGATGGACTATCGGATGGTCGCCACGCACTATGGGTGTGTGGACACGAACGAAGGCGTGTTAAAGTGAGGTAAGTAGCTACCAGCAGACGCGCGTCGAAGACCATCACGTCGCCTGAACCGTCGACGAGAGACTCTAAGCCGGCCAGCAGTGATGGATGCCCGTCGGGTCCGTAGCGGCAGCGTTCTCGTCTTGTCCCACGTCTGTGTTCTGAAGACTCTAGGACCAACGAGGGCCATGGGTCTCGACTATCCAATCGTCCCCCAGAAACGTCATACAGTCCGGCACAGATGACTCAGAATGGACGTGAACAGTCGTCAACCAAAGAAAGGTCCTCCAGAGAGGAGACCAACCAATCCGTGACGATAGCCTTTGATCGTCTGTCGAGTGTGACGTGCCCACCGTATCGCCCAATGGCCAACAGCCCATGAACGTGTGTTTGTGCGTGAATGTCACACTCGACAAGAGTTGTATGCTAGTCACCCACAAGAATCTGTTGTTAGGATAAGAGTGACTATAGCTCACAGTCGACATCCCTATTTCTTGTCTTTCTACGAAAGTTGATCCTGGAAAGGGACCAACCCATAGCAGGCAAGCCAGATCGAAACCGTGGAAGCTTCTCCAGTTGGGGCCAGAAATCCCCGATATTGGATTATGACGCTACTGTGGCAAGAAGATTGGTGAAGAAGGTAGAGAGGCGTCACAATGGCCGAGAGTGCTTGTGGGATGGCTCTTAGGCACTCAAATTCCACCAAGAGGTATGGATGGCGTGTGAAGGTCAATAGCTGTCTCCAGTGACTTCCAGATAAGCGAAGAGTTTGAGCATTCCGTGAAACGAGTACGGTGCAGGATACCACTCTGGATATTCATCCTCAAGCGTCTAGATTTGAAGTCTGAAATCGGTAAGTGCAGCACAGATGTCGGTTCCTTCACGGAGGTGCTTACGGAGTTCAAGAGCAGCAACGAATGCGTCGGTCAATCGGCGGCCACGTTTTTTCATCGGATCGTCTTACTAGTAGAGATCTGTTTCCATGTCTGCTGGACGGCGAGAGCAGATACGAGAAAGATTACTACAGCGTTTACAGGGTGAATCGCTGCAACGAGAGACCCGTACACCGCTGCTGTCGCATACTGAATCGTAATCAGTAGAAATAATCCGATTGGAGCAACTTTCAGTGACCGAGAGAGTCGACCTATAAAGGCCAGTATGAGCAACAAGATGAGCATCGGCTCGAAGGCGTGGACGAAGGTCTCGTGAAGGGACCAATTCGCCGGATCGATGAATACCGCCATTCCTGCGATGTATATCTGCGCGATGACACAGATGGCAAAGAAAACTGCGAGTACGAGATACCCGTAGCGTCCTAGCTGGACCCGCCCTGGTTCTGCCATCTACTCACCCAAATTGCTTGTAGTAGCCTCAGAATTTCCGCTCTCCTCGACGATGACAGCGCCTTTCATTCCAGCCGATCTATGTGGATCGCAGTAATAGAGCGTGGTTTCAGCGGCGTCAAACGTATACTCGAAGCTCGCTTGTTTTTCGGGATCGCCACTATTGAACAGACCATCTTCCGCGACGACGTTGTGATAGCCGCTGCCGATCCACTCCCAGTTGACGGTTGTCCCTGGGAGAATACGAATTGCAGCCGGTGCGAACACCATCTCATCACTGTCTGGGCCTACCTCCACGGTGATCGTACTGGCTCCAGTTTTGTCGGTGATACCGTTGAAGTTATTCGTGTCTGAAAGCCACTCTTCGACGCTCTGTTGGCCGCTTCCGTTATCTCCGCCATTTTGGTCAGGACTCCCTCCAGATTCATTATTCGTACAGCCCGCAAGCAAGCCGGTTGCTGTAAGCCCTCCCGCCGCTTGAAGGAAGCTGCGTCGGTCTATCCCAGCAATACGGTTACGACGTTCGTGCTTCCCACTACTGCGGGACGGGGTTATCGATGATTCTCGGTCCGGAGTCGAGTTAGGGTGCTTGGAGGTCATTTTCTCCACGTCATTACCAATGAGTCGGATATGAATAGAGCAGACAGCACAAACGCCAGAGCAGCGTTTGTGCGTAAGATATATAACCGAGATAGTCCGTGGACCGAACTTCCTCAAGAAGATGTCATGTTCCTCACTTGGGTGCGAGTCACCTAATTATCCGGATAAATTCCCCTTCGGCAGAATGGAGTACTCAGTTCCAGCGAAATTCTCTCATCACTGCACCGACGAAACCTATCCCCCGTTGCTCGTACACGGAATTGATAAGTACAACTGACGTGGGACCGGTTAGTACACTACCCGACGGATTCCTTCTGCAATAAGTCCCGCGATGCCACCCCACACGAAATTCGTTATCATGATGGAGGGGCCGGTGTACCCAAGCTGTGATACTCTCGCCGGGTTGCCCACAATCATCACGAGTACAAACACGCCGTACATCCCGCCTGCGGCTGTGAGCGTGATAATCGGACGCTAGACACGCCGAATCACGACTGCACCGATCCAAACGACGGTAATCAGAGCCGTGGCAGCTATGGGGACCTCCTGGCCCTCCCGCTGATAACCCGAGGATACTCAGAAATGGGCGAATGAGTGCGAAGGCTCCTAATGCTACGATTAGTGGCCAGTGAAGGTTCGTGAACTCTGCATCAGTGTTTGACGTTGATTGGTGTTGGGACATTTGACTTCTGTACTGTCCTTTGGTGGGGTACAAGAATAAGAGAGGAATCATGGTCGCTAACCTAGCGTTCGTGCATAGATTTCAAATATCCGAATGGCGGTCGCCGGCTTTGACGAATAGATGATCCTCTAGTACGATAGCTTCGAATGCCCAAACTCACATAAACCCGCGATAATTAAGGCTGCTCGTATCCAAGAAGTGAAGAGGCCTCTGTAGAATGTCCCCCGAAAATAACACAATATCACTAAAGACACGATCTCTATCGCGGGATGTTAGCCGGTTATTCAGTCGTGTTCTCCGCACTCCCGTACGATTCCAAACGTATCGAAATCTGCTCTATCTTGTAGTGATGTTTCCGCTTGGAGTCTTTTACTTCAACTTGTTGTTAGCCGGATCGCTCGCAGGGATTGGACTTGTGGTGGTCGGGATTGGAATTCCTCTCCTCATTCTCCTCTTCGTGTTAGCCGTTGAATTGGCTGGGTTTGAACGGGTACTCGTTCGAAGATTGTTAGGTGTCGATATTCCTACGCCCCCAGCTGAAACGGACGGCTCGCTCTGGAGTCGAACGTGGAGACTCGTAACCGCAATCCAGACATGGAAAGCTATCGTGTATCTGCTCTCCGAGTTCGCATACGGAAGCATTGTCTTCGGATTCCTCGCGTCAGGGATCGCAACCTCAGTGAGTTTTCTTCTCGCACCATTCTACTATACCCAAGCGCCTGTTGCCGCATACGGGCCGCTCCCACCGTCTGAATTCACACTTGATGTACTATTTGGGTGGGACAATCTCCTAATCGGACTTACAAGAACGTTCCAAATCGGGTCTTGGCAGATTGAGACACTCCTCGGTGCGCTCCTCGTCGCCGGACTCGGTGTTTTCCTCTTGTTTGCAACATTTCTGTTCAGTAATACCGCTGCTCAGCTGTGGGGACGATACGCACGTTTGATGCTCACAACACCTCGCTATTGGACGCTTCCAAACTGATGACCAGTCGGTACAGCGACTACCGAAAGCGATTGTCCTACGCCCTCGTCAGTGCGTATAAAATCGCGGTCACCCCTGCGAGATGGGAGGCTGTAATGAGAAGAAGGATTTCCGCATCGGTTGCCGCCGTCAACGCTGTCAACGCATAATTCACACCCACAGGGATCGTGGTGAGCAAGATGATTCCGGTAGCAAGATACAGCATCGGCTGGCTATTATTCCGACGATATCCTTGGTAAGCGAGTAACGCGACGAACAGGCCCCCGATTGCGGTCGCTACCGCAAAGATAGGGATTAGCTCTTCACCAGAGCCGCCAACGGTTAGGAGTCGTAGGGACATCGGCATCATGACTCTACCTCATCCGAGTGGTCTGTCTCAAGCGTTGAATCGTTCCCTTGGTCTGGACGGGAGTGCTGATTGGATTGGCTGACGCCATAGATTGCATAGAGCATCGCCGCAAGTCCCAGGAGCTTACTGGTATTGGCTGCGGCTGAACGAAGACCGCGAGGGGTGTCTGTGAAGTTCGTCAGAACGAACTGGAGAACAATCGGACCAGTTGTGAGGAGTATGAGCCCTATTGCGAGGTAAAGCCGTGCGCGATTCTGGTTTTCACGATATCCTTTGACCAGGAGATATGCGACGATGAGCGCTAAGGTCGCGGTGGCGAGGAGACCGATGAGCGTGAGAATTACCACGACTAGCGAGCCGCCTGTTGCTGCTTGGAGTGGAGTGAGTGATAGCATATTATCGGAACCCCTCGAAGAGATCGGTGAACCGGTCGGCAGCGTTCTCTTCTCGATAGGTGACTTCGATCTTGAATTCACCGTCCACGAGTTCGATTTCGATGCGTTCGAGGCGCGCGGTATACGTGTTATAATGATGGCCGTCTTTGTCAAGCTGGAGGTGTTCGTCGAGAAGATTGTACTGTTGAAGACGTTCAATCCGCCGGTAGACGGTTGAGACGGATGCATCACACGCCTCGCTCAGTTCGGGTGCGGACATTTCTTGTCTGCTCGTGTGAATGAGGATGGCATGGGCGTATTCGTCTTCAAGAAGCGCACCGATTTCCCGGACGTCACTGTCCTCGGTCATTCCTATTAGGCGGCATAGACAAGCGAAGATACCGGATTAATCAGTGCATCCATTGCTTCCATACGTTTGAGAAGAGATGAGCAGGGGAGTGCCTTAAAAGGTTAAACATAGTCGCTGAACGAGCGACTGTGGGCTTCAGATTAGTGGACGAGCCATCTCAGCATACAATGCTATGTCCGCACTCAGTAGACGACCAGCAAAAAACCAGATCAATGACGAGGACGTGTCTGTTCTTGTACTAACTGATGGGAGTGATAGAGCATTACGGATGGCTGAGTGGGAACTCTTTTTCACGGGGTTTCGTGGCGCTCACGTTCATTATCTTGAAGTGGTGAAATGCTGTGATTTTGGAGTGGTTCTAAAGCAGCGCGAGAGCTGTATGAGAAACGAACAGAACAACAGAGATTTCGTATCGAGTAAGGTTTCTACGTTTGAGTCCGATCAGGTAGTCAACTCAGGTTTTGAGGTCTTGTATGGAAGACCATTAACGGCAATTTTGGAGTATGCCGATATACATCGGATTGACATCCTCATACTTGCGTGCGAAGAAAAGAGCTCTAGACAATCATTCCTTGAATCTATTTTCGCCCGGATTGAGAGAACTACGTCAATCTCTGTTCTCTCCACTTTTGCAAGTATTCCTCGAGAAATTTGACTAGCTACTCATCGCTAAATCGAAGCAAGAGTTTCCATCCCTACTATCCGAGCAGGGACGATGCCAACGAATACGACTACTCGCGCGAGAGCAACCCGACGCGGGCGGCCCTCGAGGAGCGGTTAGCCTGCCTTGAAGGTGGTGAGCACGGGCTGGCGTTCGCCTCGGGGATGGCTGCCATCTCGACGACGATGCTGTCGCTGGTCCCGTCGGGGGGCCACCTCATCTCCTCAGACTCTGTCTATAGCGGGACCGAAAAGCTACTCACGGAGCTAGTCGCTGGCCACCTTGGTGTCGACGTCGAGTTCGTCGACGCCCGCGAGCCCGAAAACGTCGCCGCGGCAGTCGATTCGGAAACTGACTTGATCTGGGCGGAGACGCCGACGAACCCGCTGATGCGCCTGTGTGATATTCGCTCGATAGCCGACATTGCCCACGACTACGGCATCCCATTTGGGGTCGACAGCACCTTCGCAAGTCCGTACTTCCAAGCACCGCTCGAACTGGGTGCCGACATTGTCGTCCACAGCATTACCAAGTACCTCAACGGACACTCCGACTCAATCGGCGGCGCCGTCATCACCGACGACGATGAGGTCTTCGAGAAATTGGCGTTTTCCCAGCAAATCGGGCTCGGAAACATGCTCTCGCCGTTCGACTGCTACCTCGTCGCGCGGGTATCAAGACGCTGCCGGACCAAATGGAGCACCATCAGGAGAACGCGATGGCGGTCGCTCGTCTCCTTGAGGCCCACGACCGGGTCGCCCGCGTCCACTATCCGGGCCTCGAAAGCCACCCGCAACACGACCCCGCAGCCGAACAGATGTCAGGATACAGTGGGATGCTTTCCTTCGAATTCGACGGCACGCTCGCTGAAACCGAGGCGTTCATTGATAGTCTCGAGCTGTTCACCCCAAGAGCCAGCCTCGGTGGCGTCGAAAACCTCGTCGAGATGCCGTCACTAATGATCCCCGACGAGGTCAGCCACGGGTCGGCCACCGCAGAGATTCCCGAGGCTCTGGTCCAGATATCGGTCGGCATCGAACACGTCGACGACCTCTGCGAGGACCTCCGAACGGCGCTGCCGTAGGCGCGCGTTCCCTTTTCCACTCGACCGTCCTGATCTGCAAGTGAAATACGGATCGTTTTGAAACAAAAGAGTACGATTATTCCAGTGGTTCGATGGTATCCCCGGGGCGAATCATCCCATCTTCGAGGATGTCCGCTCGGAGCCCACCTCGGTGAGTAAGTGCCGGCATGATGTCGTCATGAGTGACGCGCTGAAGATAATCACAGGGTTCACAGAGCCGATCTCCTCGACAGATGGCGTCACCAACTCGAAATCGTTGTCCGACGAGATGATTGAGTGCGACATCACGAGTTTCGATGTTCCGTCGGTGTTCCCCCGGGGCGAGTTCGATTCCCGCTTCACGTTCGATTGCTGTAACAGCCTCCTGTTCGATCAACGTGAGGTCGTATCCATTGGGGCGTTCCTCATCTGGTCCCCACGTGACGAAGGTTCCTGTCTCAATCTCACTAAAGTAGCGATCGCCTCGGAGCCCCTTCCCGGCAATTGCTTCAACGTCGGTCTGTCCCTCCATTTCAGACTCGGCCTCAGGTGCAGTAAAAATCCGTTCGACGGTGCCACTTCCGGTCATACGTACTATGTCGTTTGACAGGAATATAAACGCCTAGGTGTAGGTAGTGTTGGTCATTGGCGTCCCGGCGGCCGTCTACTTCGCGCTCCAAGGACCGTTCGGCGCGAGGACGGCCAACGGGCTTGCACTCGGCTCCTCAGTCGTCGTCGCGCTCGCCATCGTGGTGCTTCTCCTGTGGCACAGCAGGTAGCCCTCCTTGACAGCAAGAGTTCCCCCATTCCCGTGAGTAGTACGACTGCGTGCGGGCGTCTGTAACTGAAGGGAATGGAAACGAGACCAAGAAAAATCGCCAAACTCGGCGTCGGTATCTTTACACTCCCAGCCAGCATCCTCGCCTCCGGATTTATCGAAGAGACAGACCAGGATATTAAGTACTGTCCGCACTGCGGTGAATCGCTAGAAAAGTACTAAGTATGAGAGAGATCTATATCGATTGCAACCAGTAAGGAAGCTACCGAAGTTGCCAGAACGCTTTGTAAGGCTTGCTGATACTGAGGAAGTCGTAGACCCAGTAAAGTGGTTCTGCATCAGTTTGTACTTCATAGGCGAGTTCGCCGCGTCGTGACTCTCCAGCGGGAATCGGAGAGCCTTCATTGTATGCTTTGGTCTATAGTAGCCATAAGAAACAGTTGCTCACTTTTGGAATCGAAGGTTGATTGAGAGCTGTGTCGATTGCTGTTGTTAACTCGTTTAGCGAGTCAAAAAATCGATTGCTGAGTGATGATTGTAACTGTCTCCAGCATTCTTCAACCGGATTGAGCTCTGGCAAATACGCCGCTCCATCCAGCACCACGATCAAGTTATCCTCGAACTCTTGGTATAATTTGAGAATGAAATGTTTCGCGTGGTCGGCGGTGACGTACTCTTCGAATCGGAAGAAAAAGCGATCACCGAGGACGGTGATCGCGCCCAGCAAGCACGTCCAGTCACGGTGTCTAGACAGGTTAACAGAGGGCCGCGCACCGCGCGGAAACCACGCGGCACGCGGCTCAACCTGCACAGACTGCTTGGTTTAATCGATGCAGACTACTGTGGCATCCATTTCCCGCCGCTTTTTTTGAGTTGGTCGCGGAACTCTTCTTTCTCGTCCTCGTCGGCTTCGGCGGCTGTACGGCGTGGCTTTTGATAGCTCAAGCCCGTTTCTTTGAACAACCGCCGACAGCTCGGGATTGAGTACTCAACGCCGTACGTGTCGGCAAGATGCTGTTGGACGAGCGCCGGCGTCCACGTAGGCGCGTCAATCCCGACCTCTTCAGGTTGTTCGTGAACAGGTTCTTCAAGTTCTTCTTGCTGTGACTCTGAGAGTTTCCGCTTTCTCTCAGTTTGTTTATCATCAGAAACAGCTTGCTCAATCAACTCGTCGGTGTCGAGTCGCTTGAGCCAACTGTAGATCGTCCGCCGCTGTACGCCGTACCACTCAGCCAACTCGGTCTGCGTCACACCGTTCTTGAACGCACACTAATAGCCGCTGTGTCGGCTTCTTTCCCTCTACCGTCTCGAGAGCTCTTTGCAGTTCTTCGACAGAGATCTCATTGAGATGATCCATTAACTGCTGCAACAGCCTGCGAGTAAAAATTCTAATGGTTACTATAGTTCTACCGAGCAATACCATATACGTCGTCAGTCCAGTCCCTGGTAGCAGTATCGTAGACCGGGTGGTTGCGGTCACCGTCATCAAGACGCTGATGGTCGGTCTCGTCCAGTTTCCAGTCAAAGAGCGCGATGTTCTCTCGAATATGATCGCCAGAGGAAGACTTGGGAATGACAACTACATCCTTCTCAACGGCCCAGCGGAGAACGACTTGTGCAGGAGTCTTGTTGTACTTATCGGCTAATTCTTGAATGGTGTCGTCGCCGAATAATTCCCCTCGAGCTAGTGGTGCGGCAGCCTCGATGCGTACATCTGTCTCACGGCAGTATTCGATCAGGTCTGGTCGCTGGAACCATGGATGGAACTCGATTTGATTGACGGCAATCGGAATATCCGAGACATGTTGGGCGGCACTGAGCTGGTACGCACTGAAGTTAGAGACGCCGACGTTACGGACTTTCCCCTGCTCGTGTAGCTGTTCCATTGCGTTCATGGTTTCGCGCAGTGAAACCGCTGGATTGGGCCAGTGAATCAGGTAGAGATCTAAATAGTCAGTGTTCAACCTCCTCAGGGAGCTCTCACACGCTTCGAGAACGGACTCATAGTTGAGGTTCGACGGAAGTACTTTCGAGGTGAGAAAGAGTTCGTCGCGGTCGTTGTCAGCCAGCACGTCACCGATTTCTGCCTCGTTCCTGTACCCTTCAGCAGTGTCGATGTGCGTGTAACCAGTGTCGAGAGCTGTACGAACGGAGTCGCGAACGGTGTCACCGTCAATATCCCACGTTCCAGCACCAACAATCGGCATCGTGTCTCCGCTCGGGAGACTCACAGATGGTATTGTCATCGCGTCTTTCTTCACACTGTGCAGGGTTAATGATTCGGGTCCGAACACGCTGCATATCCACAACTTCAGTAACTAATCACCAAAGTTAATATAATAGTCCGGCAGTCATTCATAGATACGGCAATTAAGTAACGAACCTCAAAACCCATGACTGAAAACACACCGTACATCACCGTACTACGACAAAATCCGCACGGACTCCCTACAGAACAGTACGCAAATGAATTGCGTGATCGACTCCCGGACACGGCGATCCAGGTCGCCCGTACACCTGCCGAGGAGCACGAATTAATTTCTGAGACGACAGTCGTGTCAGGGACCCGAATTCGGGAACCCTTGCTCGAAAATGCCAAGAATCTTCGACTCTTCGCCGGTGCTGCCGCCGGATACGACCATCTGCCGCTAGAGCGGATGCAGGAGATGGGCGTTGCAGTGACCAACGCCTCGGGTATCCACGCGCCCAATATAGCAGAACAAGTGCTAGGGTACCTCCTGTCGTTCACCCGGCGACTCCACGAAGGCCAACGACGAACCGAGCGAGGTGAATGGCGCCATTATCAGGCGTACGAATTGAAAGACAGCACCGTCACTATCATCGGTCTCGGCGCCATCGGCACGGCAGTAACGCAACGCCTCAAGGGATTCGAGGTTGAGACCATTGGCGTCCGTTACACACCGGACAAAGGTGGCCCGACGGACGAAGTGATCGGCTTTGAATCGGACGCAATCCACCGGGCGCTCGCCGATAGCGACCATGTTGTCCTGGCCACACCGCTAAGCGATACAACGCGGGGACTTATCGGAGAGGAAGAATTCAAAACACTCTCACCACACGCAACGCTAATCAACGTCGGACGCGGACAGATAGTCAATACCGACGCTCTCGTTGGAGCACTCCAATCTAATGGCATTCGCGCCGCAGCCCTTGATGTAACCGACCCTGAACCACTGCCAAGCGACCATCCACTCTGGACCCTCGAGAATGCACTCATAACCCCACATAATGCCGGCCACAGCCCCCAGCATTGGAGTCGATTGGCCGACATTGTGGCCGGCAACGTTCGAACACTCCGTGAAACAGGAACTGATGAGAAGCTAGAAAATCTCGTACAGTCGTCTAGTCAGTGACCGCGCCAGACATAGTGTCAACCGCCTCGGGGTCAAGCCCCGAGGCTTGTCAGTGGACTCCCGTTCTACCCGAGCAACTCGGCAGGCGTGTAGTCGCCGTTCACGTTCAACGCCCCTGACTTGAGGGCCAGTTGACTGGTAGCCCATCCACCGCGAGACTTCTGCCCACGATGGATATACCCGCAGTATCGGTTCGTAATATTCTTCGCCGCGTTGTAATCCGCGTTCACCTCGCACCCACAGTCCTAACACGCGAACTGCTTGTCGTCGCGGTTGTCCTCGTGGGTAAACCCACAGTGCGAACACCGCTGACTCGTGTACGCTGGATTCACGAAGTCCACGAACAACGCCGTGGACTCGACCTTGTACTCCACGAGTTCCACGAACTTCGCGTAGGCCCACTGCTGGAACTTCGACCCATTCGCAATGTTCTCGCGGATGTGGTCAAGATTCTCGAAAATGATGCCGTCCACGTCCGCGTCGTGGGCTTCTCGTTGGGGGAGTCGGCCTTGTTATCGAGCGTGGTTAGCGTCATCGAGTGTCGGCTTCCTCCCCGACCTCAAGGACCGGGGCATCCGCCTCGTACCGCCTGTGAACTGCCTTGATGGGTAACTGAATTGTTCGACTTAGTTTCGCTGTTGAGAGGAAACGCTGGCCCAAACCCTATCTTCGCCGGCGAAGAATAGAAATCTATGTCTGGAATAGGATTGATCGGCGTCGGGTTCGTCGGCAAACTGTTCGTCGACAAACTCCGTGAGGCCGACTACACACTTACTGTCTATGATGTCGATAAAACACAGGTCGACTATGCAACTGCCCGTGGTGCGACGGCTGTTGAGAGTCCGGCTACCGTCGCAGAGCGGTCCGAGTCGGTGATTCTTGCGCTCCCGGGTCGGTGCGAAGTGGAGGCGGTGATGGAGAGCAAGGACGGATTACTGGACGCGGCCACGCCGGGACAATTAATTATTGATACTACGACGACGGGCCCTGAGATTGCAGTAGAATACGAACAACAGTGTGCCGACCAGGATGTTGGGTTCATTAGTGCTCCCCTGACGCGGAATGCTCCTGGCGGTATCCACATGATGGTGGGCGGGAGCGAACAGCACTACCGCAACGCTGTGGAGGTTCTCGACTGTCTTAGCGCAGCCCACAAGCGAATCGGAGAGATTGGTGACGGACAGACGTTCAAACTCATGTTGCAGTTACGGTACGCCGGCCATCGCGCGATTGATGCCGAGATTGTTGCGTTCGGCCGCGATAATGGCGTCGACCCAGGATTGCTCTCGTCGTTCCTCGGGCTGGATCTCTGGGAGAAGTATCTTCACGACGATTTCGAGCAGGATATCGAAGGGATGGGCGGCCGGCGTATCTGGCAGAAGGACATCGGGTACGCCCTTGACGTTGCCCGACGGAACGATACTGCACTCCCATTGAGCAGCGATGTCTATGAAGCGTACAAGGCAACGGCGCGTTCAGCCGGCCCGGATGAGGGGCATGCTGCTGCAATCATCCAGTACTGGCAGCATCTTAACGGCCGCGACTGAGCAACTATCCGTTGGTTCGCAACCTTCCCGTATTTTCCTATGGCCGCTCGCATTCGCCCGCCGTAACTGTCTCTACGTCGCTCTACAAGATTTGGCCGCGACTTTTCTCGCGTCGGTCTGCTCGGCTTTCGACGTCCGTCTGGAAGAGTTCCTCGTACAGTTCAAGGACGTCAGGATGTGGGCGGTCGCCATATCCGGCGTTCATCGCCATTTGATGCTCTTGTTCGGCGAAGCTCCCGACTGGATAGTGCACGTCGTGTGCATCGGCAAGTTCCTCCAGTTCGACGAGGTCCTTGTGTGCTTCGCGGAGGTTGAACTGCTGGTCAGGGCCAAGACGAACGTCCTTGGACTCGGGGACGAAGTGGTCGACGAACGCTTCGTCGAACGCATTACCGAAGAACGCGTCTAGTTTATCGTCGTATATCTGCGTATAATGGCGGAGCGTCCGGTAGAGGACGGCCGGGTCGACGCCACGTTCCTCGGCGAGGAACAGCCCCTCAACGAAGATCAGTAGGACAGTCTGTCCAACCTGATTATGAATGAGCTTGACCAGTTGTGCATCGCCGACATTGCCGATATGGTAGACGTCCTCCGCGATGGCCGACAGCACGTCTCGGTGGTCGCGTAACCGTTCATCGTCGCCGCCAGCCATGACGGTCAGTTCGCCGGCCGCCGCACCGACGGCCCCGCCAGTGATGGGGCAGTCGTGATAATACATCCCGGCTGTCGTGGCACGTTCGGCGAGCGCTTCAGCCGTGCTCGGAGAGAGTGTGCTCGTATCGAATACGACTGTCTCGGGGGTGCCATATTCGCAAATCGTCTCGACTACTTCGCGACTAATCTCTGGGTGTGGAAGCGAGAGGATGATTGTGGAGGCTTGCTCTGCGACGGTGGCGTTGTCCGAGGCGACGTCAACGCCAACATCCGCGGCCTGTTGACGCGATGACTCTGAAACGTCGTAGCCGATCACGTCATGACCTGCGGCGAGCAGTGTTTCACTGATGCCTACGCCGACTTTGCCGAGTCCGATGACTCCGACCTGCATACAGACACCAATACACGATTTAAATATAAAAATTTGGTCTCAATGACTACGAGAATATTCGGGTTCAGCGCAGGTGTCTCGTCATCCTCTGCGCTGAGACCATATTTCTATATGTAGGTATTGAGAGACACTATACATGGAGATTACGGCGCTTGAGACCGTGCAGTTTGAGTCAGAGTCGGACCTGACTACTACCGAACGAGACATTGACCTCACCATCCTCCGCGTCCACACTGACGCGAGTGTCGTCGGCCTCGGGGAAACCTTTCCGCAGGCAGAGATGGAGGCTGGAGCGATACACGGCCCCATAGCTGACCAAGTGCTCGGGCGAGACCCGCGTGATATCGAAGCCATTCGGGATGACCTCCAGACGTACTTCAACTACTATGGGCATGCCGGGGCAGAGAGCCGGGCGATGAGCGCACTCGACATTGCTCTCTGGGACATCAAAGGGAAAGCGGCGGGCGAACCGATATACCAGCTTCTCGGCGGCAAATCCCGGACTGAAATCCCGGCATACAATACCTGCTATGACCAAGAATTTGACTTCTGTGAGGAGCCGGTTGCGCTCGCTGAGTCCCTCCTCGAACAAGGTATCACGTCAATGAAGATTTGGCCGTTCGACGAGTTCGCGACAGAGACCCGCGGCCAGCGAATCACCGCAGAACAACTCGAGGCAGGCGTCGCACCGATCCAGCAGATCCGAGACGCCGTCGGCAACAAGATGGACATTGCCATCGAACTCCATGGTCTCTGGGCACTTACACCAGGGAAGCGCATCGTCGACGCTGTCTCGCAGTACAATCCTGTCTGGGTCGAAGATGTCGTACGTAAGGGAAACTTCGAAGCATACGAGCGCCTCGCCGCGAGCACTGATTGCTCGCTCTGCATTAGTGAGCGTCTCATCGGCCGTTATGAGTTCGAGCAGGCGTTACAGACGAACGCTGTAGACATTGTGATGCCGGACCTCTGTTGGACTGGCGGTATCAGCGAAGGCCGAGCCATCGCGGCGATGGCAGAGACGCACCACCTCCCAATTGCCCCACACAATTCCGGGGGCCCAGTCCTTCACGCCGCGAATGCTCACCTCTCGGCGACAGTGCCGAATCTATACGTCATGGAGACCATTCGTGACCGATATGACGGCTGGCATCAGAACTTGGTCACCGAGACAATGCCAGTCCGTAAGGGCTCCCTCGCCATCCCTGACAGGCCAGGACTCGGGACGAAACTTGACTCGTCACTCCTCAACCATCCAGAAACAACGGTGCGCCGGACATCGGCGTAACTGCCTTGCCCAACGCCCGCTTGAAGGATTCGAGACTGGATCTGTCACCGCCACGACCGAATCAGTGTCGGTCTTGGATGTGCCGCAGGTGATGGAGGAACGAGTCGTCGTTGATTTCGACATCGTCGTATGTTACGACGTCGTCTGTCTCGATTGGCTGTCGGACGGTCGCTCCTTTGAGGAGTTCGAACGGAACGTGATTCTGTTCGGCAGCGGTCTCAGCAGTCTCTAGTAATCCATATACAGTGTAGCCGCCCCCACCGTCAAGTTCGTCGCCTGGTGTGAGGTTGCGCTTCGCGGCGCCGACAACTTCGGCCTCGTGACGGTGGGGGACGCCGGTTGCTTCATTCCGTAATGCGGCGTTAGCGACGCTGACAGGGGTTTCGACGCCTGGGAGATGATACGGCCGATAGAAAAGCTGGTACTTGCCATCGCTAGCAACATGCAGGCCAGTTCCGGCGTTCTGTTTGAGGTATGTCTGCACCTGTTCATTCGGCGTGGTGGTGACAAGGAAAACGCCGAAGCTGATGTCATCTGAAACGGCTGATCCATCAGGCTGAAGCGTACTGATCGTGTCGACGGAGCCGCGGGAGTCCAGTATCCCACCGTCGTCGGTTGGTCGAAGTAGCTCTGGGATTTCCGGAATCTCTGCCGTCGGAAGATGCATGCCAGGTGTATCGGGCGTCAGCCCGGTTGCGTTTGCGACTGCGCACATTTCAACGGCGACTTTCGTTCCATCCAGGAACGAATTGTACATTCGGGCGTTGAGATCCTGTTCTTCGACGAATGACGCGTCGTAGCCGAACCGTTTGAAGACATCGTCGGGTGTTCCATGGCGGTATTCCTCCCGAAATGGATTACCTTTCCCGGCTGCGACGACATCGAGACCGACTGTCTCTGCCCAATGATAGAGCTCGACTATGAGTGACGGCTGGTCGCCGTATGCCATCGTGTAGGTGACATCGTTGTTGTCGGCGAATTCGGCCAGAATCGGGCCGACGACCGTGTCAGCTTCGACTGTAACCATTACAACGTGTTTCTTCGCCATGATCGCTTCATAGGCATGGCGGGCGCCGACTTCGGGAACACCTGTCGCTTCAACGACTACGTCCACCTCGGTTGCTGTCAATTCGACTCCATCGGTCAGTATGGCCCGATTCCCATCGGCCACTGCTATGTCGGCCTCTGCGGCGCTGTTAGCGTCGACGACAGCGTCAGACGAAATACCTGCCTCGACGTAGGCGTCAACTGCCTTCTGTTCGTCTACATCGGCGACAACGGCGGTCGTCATCCCGGGCGCTCGTTCGAGTTGGTCGATGAGTTTCGTTCCAAACACGCCGGCGCCAATGACACCGACGCGAATGGGCTGCTCCAATTGATGTAGTTTGGCTGGTACGTTGAGCATGGTTCAGTGCTGTCGTGCGTGGGCTCTGTCCGGACGAGTGATTCATTCAGTCATTTCTTCGACGAGCTGGAGATAGATGCCATCGGTGGTTTCGGTCTCCATGTCGATAAGACGGCAGTCGGGGAATGTCGGTGCGACGATCGGTTCGTCCCACGCAGCTTCGATTCCCCGCCTCTCGCACGTGGCAACGGCTTCATCTATGTCATCCACCTCATATGCGACGTGGTTAAGTCCGTTTCCCTGTTCCGCCAGAAACGTCTCCATCTCCTCGTGATCAATGGGTTCCTGTACCTCGATATAGGTCTCACCAACTCGATAAACAGCAGCCTTGTACCCGGCATCCGGCATCTCTCGAGTCGTGACTGCGCCCATCGAGAGCGTGTCGCCGAACAGCGTCTTATAGGCGTCAAGATTATCGACAGTGTACGCGATGTGGTGTACTTTGTCGAACATCAGTTTATTAGAATACTCTCACTCTTCGAGCAGTTCAACAGTGTTTCCGTCGGGGTCGTACAGGTATACCACTTGGGCGCCATTCTCGAGCGTCTGTGGCTCGCTCACGAATTCGATAGAGTCCGACAATTCCTTGTACTGTCGGTCAACGTTGTCGACGGCGAGACAAAAGTGAGATGCACCGATAGTGTCGTTTGAAACGCCTTCATTAGCGTTCCCGCCGCCGTTCTCGTATTCGAGAAGTTCGATGCTACACCCGCCTGCGTCTAGGAACACGATGTCAACATCGACGTCCTTGACATCGACGAACCGGCTGAACGCCTCGTCGTCGAATCCAATCTGCTCGAGTTCATCCATTCCGAGCGTATCGCGGTAGAACGCGACCGACTCTTCGAGATCCGATACTGTGATGCCATAATGATGTGCTTCTCCAATCATTGATCGTAATTGTGATAAACTGTTTTTAGCTGCGTGTACTCGAGAACGCCGTACTTTCCATCTTCTCCTCCTATACCTGATTCATTCCAGCCGACGTGATGGCCCTGCCATGACTCACCGAGCGTGCGATTGATGTAGGTTTCACCGAATTCAAGGTCTTCAGCAGCCCGCATCGCCGTTGCGTAATCGTCGGTGAAGACGTACGACGAGAGGCCATAACGCGAATCATTTGCATACTCAATCGCCTGTTCGAGCGAGTCAATCTCCATAATCGGGCTGACTGGGCCGAACACCTCCTGTTGCATGATGTCCATATCCTGTTCGACGCCGGTGACGACCGTCGGCTCGTACCAGTGACCAGTAGCGAACTCCTCGTCACTGGGTCGCTGCCCGCCCGTGAGCACCTGCGCACCTTCCTCAGTGGCCTGTTGGACCGCCGTCTCAGTTTTCTCGAGTTCACGTTCGTTGACGTGTGGTCCCATGTCCGGGTTCTCGCCCGGATCACCGATAGTGACGTCCTTGGCAGCCGCAACATAGCGCTCTTCGAACTCCTCTCGGACGTCCGAATGAACATAGATACGCTCAGCGCACGTACACACCTGTCCAGTGTTCGTGATTCTGGCGGTAAGGATGTCCTCAACCGCGGCGTCGATATCGGCATCCTTCCAGACGATAGCTGGCGCTTTCCCACCGAGTTCGAGCGAGACATGCGCCATTGTGTCTGCAGCGTCGCGCATGATCTGTTTGCCCGTCTCAGTGTTACCGGTCATCGAAATCATGTCGACCGTCTCGTGGGTGACCAGTGCATGGCCGACATCTGGCCCGCCAGTAACCACGTTGAATACGCCTTCTGGTAAGGGGGCATGCTCGTCGACGAGTTCGACGAGACGGAGTGTTGCAAGCGGTGTTTCCTCGCTCGGCTTCGCTACCATCGTGTTACCAGTAACGAGCGCCGGGGCGAGCTTCCTAATGAACACTGCGAGGGGATAATTCCATGGGATGATGCCAGCTACGACACCGTGCGGATGACGGAGAATATGAATCGATTCGTTACGAGCGTCACCCGGAACAATATCACCCTCGATACGGCGATCCCAGCCAGCCATGTACTCTGCAAGTTCGACGGCACCTTCAATCTCACCGTGAGCGATATCCAGCGGCTTTCCCTGTTCGTCGACAATCAGTTGCGCAAGTTCATCAGCATGGTCCTCCATCACAGCCGCGATATCACGGACGAAGTCGCCACGCTCTTTCGCTGGCCGTTTCGCCCACTCGTATTGGGCCGCCTCCGCAGCAGTGACGGCTTCATTGACCGCTCTATTCGTCGCCTCGGGCACTGTCGCGATGACCTCCTCCGTGGCCGGGTTCGTGACGCTGATTTCCGTCTTACTTTCGATATCTTTCCATTCGTTGTTCGTGTATACGCCTCTCACGCTCCGCGATGACATGCACCAGTATATGCACAGTCGAATTGTATAAATATTAGGTTGAAGGAAACCCTTTCATCATTTGTGAAACAGTACAGAGCGGAAAACGTTATGTCCCCCCCGCCATGGATCTAGCACTATGTATCGCGTGAGATTTCGCGACCCAGCAGGTACGGTACGGACTGGAGAATGGACCGCTAGCGGCGTAACGTTCGGCAATGAGACGTATGACCGCGACGAGGTAGATATTCTGGCGCCAGTCGACCCGTCGAAGATCGTCTGCATCGGTCTCAATTACGAGAACCACGCTAAGGAGTCCGGAATGGAGATTCCGGACCGTCCTCTATTGTTCCTGAAACCGCCGAACACTGTCGCTGGACACGGCGATACAATTCCGCTCCCGGCCGGCAAGGAGCGCGTCGAGTATGAGGCCGAGCTCGGTATTGTGATCGGCCAACAGTGTCGCAATCTCGACGCTAAGGATGCAATGGATGTGGTGGCAGGATACACCTGTGTCAACGACATCTCGAACCGCGATGATCAGGAAGTCGAGACGAATTGGGTTCGTGGGAAAGCGTTCGACGGCGCGGCGCCGCTTGGCCCTGTCGTCGCGACACCGGATGAGGTTGAGGACGACGCCCGCATCACCCTGCGAGTTAACGGCGAGACGAAACAGAACTCGTCCAGGGCGGAGTTCATCTTCGACGTTCCGGAACTTCTCCAGGAGATCACGCGCTATATGACGCTTGAGCCCGGTGACGTTGTCTCTACTGGGACGCCTGAAGGAGTTGGGCCACTTTCAGACGGCGATACCGTCGAAGTTGATATCGAGGGTATTCCGACTCTCGAGCATACTGTCCGTCAGGAACAGTAGTTGCGTCGCGTCTGGTACAGGATTCGACGCTATGAGAGATCAAGATCGTATCTAATATTATCTCTAGATTATCAGCGTAAGTTATATAGTTAATACTATCACTGGATAACGTATGGCTTCAAATAGCCTGCGCGAGCGACTCGTCAGTGGCGATGAACTCGTCGGAACATTTCAAATCACTGCATCGCCGATGGTCGCCGAAACCATTGGTGAGACGGACTTAGATTTCGTGGTTCTCGACCAAGAGCACGGCCCGCTCACGGCCGAAACGACTGCTTCACTCACGATGGGTGTCGACAATACCGACACATCAGCTGTCGTCCGTGTCCGGTCGAACGACCCACCGGAGATTCAACGCGCGCTAGATCTTGGAGCAGAGGGGGTACAGATCCCCCAGATTGAAACCGCAGAAGATGCGCGGACTGCAGTCGACGCTGCTCGGTTTTCACCAGTTGGCGAGCGCGGATTCTCGATGTACGTCCGTGCTGGGGAGTACATCGGTTCTGAATCCTATACCGAAGACCAGAACGAGCAGACTACTGTCATCGTTCACGTCGAGGGCGAACGCGGCGTTGAAAACATCGACGAAATCCTGTCGGTTGATGGGATCGACGTGATCTTTCTCGGCCCATACGACCTCTCGCAGTCGCTCGGCGTTCCAGGACAGATCAACCACGAACGAGTTACGTCGCTCATGGAGGACGTCTGTGAGAAGGCTGCCGACGCCAACAGGGTTGTCGGAACCCATGCCGACGACCCAGAAACTGCACGGCGCTGGCTTGATGCAGGTGCCCAGTATGTCACACTCTCGGTTGAACTGCCGACACTCCACGACGCATTCGACAGCGCGTACCACGATGCAGTCACCGACGAATAATATATAATCAAACTCCAAGGTAGCTACTATGATCGATCCAACTCAACTGAGCGATCCGAACGCAGAGTACACGATGCGGGATCTTTCCCAAGAGACGATGAACCTCTCGGACGAACAGGCAGTGACGGATGCGGAGATCACTGACATTCAAACGACGATGGTCGACGGGAACTATCCGTGGATCCTTGTGCGGGTGTACACTGATGCTGGCGTCGTCGGCACGGGCGAGTCCTACTGGGGTGGTGGTGACACATCCGTCATTGAGCGGATGAAGCCGTTCCTGCTGGGCGAGAACCCAACTGACATCGACCGGTTGTATGAACACCTCGTTCAGAAAATGTCTGGTGAGGGCTCGATCTCGGGGAAGGTTATTTCCGCAATCTCTGGGATAGAGATAGCGCTCCACGACGTCGCCGGCAAATTACTGGATGTTCCCGCTTACCAGTTACTCGGTGGGAAATACCGCGATTCTGTGCGTGCGTACTGTGATTGTCACACCGAATCAGAAGCCGACCCTGAAGCATGCGCCGATGAGGCCGAACGCGTTGTTGAGCAACTCGGCTATGACGCTCTCAAATTCGACCTCGACGTCCCAAGTGGGCACGAACGTGACCGTGCGAACCGCCACCTGAATCCGCTCGAAATCCAGCACAAGGTTGATCTGGTCGAAGCAGTGACCGAACGCGTTCGCGGGCAGGCCGAAGTCGCATTCGACTGTCACTGGACATACAGCGCCGACAGTGCGAAACGGCTTGCAGAGGCGCTTGAACCGTATGATGTCTGGTGGCTTGAGGATCCAGTTCCGCCGGAAAACCATGATGTCCAGCAAACAGTCACAGAGGATAGCTCGACGCCGATTGCGACCGGTGAGAACGTCTATCGGACGCACGGTCAGCGCCGACTCATCGAGGAGGAGGCTGTTGACATCATCGCACCCGACATTCCCAAAGTCGGCGGCATGCGCGAGGGCCACAAAATAGCCACCATGGCCGATATGTACTACCTCCCGGTGGCAATGCACAACGTCTCTTCACCAATTGGGACGATTGCAAGCGCGCACCTTGGCGCGGCAATCCCGAACGTACTGGCCGTCGAATACCACTCATACCAACTCGGCTGGTGGGACAATCTCGTCGAAGAAACCGTCATCGAGAATGGCCGCATCGACGTGCCACCGGATCCTGGCCTTGGTCTGACGCTGGACCTGGATACTGTGGAAGCTCACATGGTGGAGGGAGAGGAACTCTTTGACCCAGCCTGAAACAACTGTTCGGTGAACGCTTTCGAAGATATTTATTCAGGTCCGGCGGTACAATTATATCCCTTCGTTCAAACATTCGAATTGTACATGAAGTACTATCGGTTGATCGACGGCTGTGAGTCTCGACTGGCCGCCGCCAGCACGAACACGGTATACGACCTGACCAGTGCCCGGTCAAATGTACAGTCATTCCGTGATCTGGTTCAAGCCGCCGTAGCAGTTGGTGAAGATATCGATGCGGTAGCGGAGCGAATGGTGTCGAACGCTGAGCAGATTGACCTCGGCGAGCAGATCATTGATGTGCCGGTCAACGCAGAAGAGATCTGGGCCGCGGGTGTGACATACAGAGTCAGTGAGGAAGCGCGCCAATCCGAGAGCGAAATGCCGGACGTCTACCAACAAGTGTACGATGGCGACCGCCCAGAAATATTCTTTAAAGCGACGCCGAGCCGGACTGTCGGGCCAGGGTCAGCGGTGGGCGTGCGGTCGGACTCCGGTTGGGACGTTCCTGAGCCTGAACTCGCGGCCGTACTCTACGACGGTGACATCGTTGGCTACACAATTGGCAACGATGTGAGCAGCCGCTCAATCGAAGGAGAAAACCCTCTCTATCTCCCCCAGGCCAAAGTCTATGATAGATGCTGCTCGATCGGTCCCTGCATCGCTTCCCCCGAAACGGTCGGCGATCCCCATGATCTCTCGATATCGATGACGATCGACCGCGACGGTGAGACTGTCTTCGAGGGAGAGACGGAAACATCGAAAATGGTAACAGAGTGTGAGGAACTCGCTGCCGCCTACACGCGCTCTAATCCCACTCCAGAACTCGCTGTACTCCTGACGGGAACATCGATCGTCCCCAAAGACGAGTTCACACTCACAGAAGGCGACGAGGTGGGCATCGAAATCGAAGGAATTGGCACGCTCCAAAACGGCGTTACCACTGTCTAAATAGATCTGGCTCCTGAGGACGAATAGTTAGCGTCCAGACTATTCCGCTTCCGCCCGTCATTTTCCTATTCTAACTCTTCTCTGGTCCTCAATAGTGGTCTTCCGTATCTCTGAGTTATCCCTAGTCGGCTATCTGGGTGAGAAGCAGAATAGATTGCTTGTCGAGACCGATACATTTAGTTAACCATGGTTGGAATAGAGTCCTGTGAGCGAGTTAGAGATTACCGATGTGGAGACGTACGTCGTATCGAATCCATGGAAACCGTGGGTGTTTGTAGAACTCGAAACAAACAAGGGAATAACTGGACTTGCCGAAGCGACAACTCACGGCAAGCCTCGGACCGTCGCAGCAGCGATCAAGGAGATGCAGGACTACTTCATCGGCGCAGACCCATTCGATACCGAACGGTTGTTCCTCGAAATGTATCGCGACGAGTGGTTCTCGAAGAACGTCGTTAATACGACCGTCATCAGCGCGATCGACATTGCATGCTGGGATATCAAAGGAAAGGTCCTCGACCGGCCACTCTACGAACTCCTCGGTGGTGCCGTTCAAGGCAGCGAACTTCGTGCATACGCAAACGGGTGGTACACTGACGTGGACGGTGACCCGGAGAAATTCGCCGAGGCAGCCGAACGAGTTGTCAATGATGGCTACAACGCCATGAAGTTCGACCCGTTCGGGAATGCGTGGGAGCGCATGACTCGTGACGAATTGAACCATGCTATCGATATTGTTCGGGCAGTACGGGATGCAGTCGGACCAGACATTGACCTACTGATCGAAGGTCATGGCCGGTTTACTGCTGGAATGGCCGTTGAGGTCGCGGAGAAGCTCTCGGAGTTCGATCCGACGTGGTTCGAGGAACCGTGTCCGCCAGACAGCATCAATAGTCTCGGGAAGGTCGCCGCGAAATCCCCGGTTCCCATTGCTACTGGCGAACGACTGATGACGCGCTACGAATTCCGCGACTTGCTCGCGAATACGGACGTCGACATTATCCAACCCGATCTGGTGAACACGGGCGGTGTGACTGAAGGACAGAAAATCGCCGCGATGGCGGACGCCGAGCACGTTAATTTCGCTCCCCATAATCCACAGGGGCCGGTAGCAACGGCCGTCTGTGCCCACGTTTGCACCAGCGTTCCGAACTTCTTCATTCAGGAAGTATTCGAAGACTACGACGTAGACTGGAAGACTGACCTCCTCGAAAAGCCACTTAAAATCGAAGACGGACATCTCCATCTTCCGGACGGACCCGGTCTCGGAGTTGAACTGAATTCAGACGCTCTCCGCGAGCACGCATATAACGAAGAAGAGGTCCACACGATCAATCTCTTCGAGAAAGATTGGGAGGGGCGGTCACTCCCCGAAAACTAAAAGGCGAATACTGGCCGCCACCAAACAGACTTACGTCCCGATTACTCGTGAACAGCTTCGGGGTCACCTCCGAAGCGCTCGACCTGTCTTAATTGTAGACGTGGACGCTGCCCGTCTGGTTCGCCTCGATGAACTCCCAATCGTACTCGACACCAAGTCCCGGATCGTCCGGGACAGCAACCGTCCCGTTTTCGTCGACGGTATCGATCATGTCAGAGTACTCGCCCTTGTAGACGGGCGGTTGAGTGTTCTGGCAGTGGGGATGGACAAGCGCCAGTTCATAATAGTTGGAGTTACGTGTCGCAGCGATACAGTGTCGCTGAGCTGGGCCCGGTGCATGGAACTCGACGTCGATGCCGAACCCTTCTGCTACATTAGCAACCTTCATCGCACCAGTAATACCTGCATCGTATTCGGGGTCTGCTCGGAGGAAGTCGGTTGCCTCGTTCGCAACGAAATCTGTTTTCAATTCTAGTCCACGAACGTGCTCCGTCTGGAGAATGGGCGTATCGAGTTTCTGGGCAAGCTTTCGATGTCCGTGCTGTGAGATGCCACCGTCACGGTAGGGATCTTCGTACCAGAAGAATCCGGCCTCATCACAGGCTCGGCCGACTTTTAGAGCGTCGGCAAATGTCTCGTACTCGCAGGCAGGGTCACACATGAGGTCCATCTCGTCCCCGACCCGATCGCCCAGTTGCAAGAGCGTCTCCACCTCACGGTCGATGTTGCGTGAGGTGTCGGAGCCGCCCCAACCATGGACTTTGAAGCCACCGTACCCCATCTCTCGACACTCCTCGGCGAAATCAGCGAATGCTTCAGGAGAATCGAGCCCCCCGTTTTCGTCGCCATGGTACGTCGACGCGTATGCTGGAATCCGCTCACGGTATGTGCCGAGCAGTTCGTGTATCGGCGCATCGTAGTATTTCCCAGCGAAATCCCAGAGTGCAATGTCGATCGGTCCCATGCCCATGCGATCGTATTTGCGAAGGGCACGCTTGATTTCACTCCAGTGTCGTTCCCGGTTGAGTGGGTTCTTTCCCACGAGATAGTCAGCAAATGAGTTAATCTGGGCCGCTCCAGGAGAGTTCCCGCCGACGTACTCACCAGTTATCCCTTCGTCAGTGCGGATTTTAATCCCGAACAGCTTTCGCTCAACCGTGCTACCCGGATCATAAATGAGATTGAATCCGTGCTCGTCGTAGCTCGTGTCTTCGATCGGATAGCTGAACTCTGTACTTTCGATTTCCGTTATCGTCGGCCCCATACAGACAACCATTCGAGTCACTAATATAAAGGTATGCTTCTAGTGGATCACACAGGCAAAGGAGCCTGATTTACAGACTGCGACAAAGGTTCGTGAGCGAGCTTCGTCCTGACTGTTGTTCTTTCACCTCTCCTCACTGTCCCAGAACGTCTACTTCGAACATAGTAGTTTTAACCAGAATTCACACACGAGCTACCGAAACAATCATGGATGGCATGTACAATGAACGAAACACAGTGACTCAAGAATGGAATAGCCACATTCTGAAATCCCGGCAACATACACTCCTCTCACAGCCATCAGAATCAGGAGACCAGTAATGGATGGAAACGACCGTCGAATACTCACAGTAACCGCGATAGGACACGCGCTCGTCCATACGTTTGAACTTTCCATCCCAGTGTTTCTCCCCGTCTGGATGGAAGCATTCGATCTCTCAGTGGTGATGGCTGGCGCTGTCGCGTCGCTCGGTTACGCCGCCTTCGGAATCGGTGCGCTCCCTGGTGGAGTGCTCGTGGACAGGTATGGATCGAAACCACTGATTGCGGGATCACTTGTGGGCATGGGGTCGGGGTTCTTGGCGCTGCTCGTCGTCCATGATGTGGCCGTCTTTGCGCTCGCGCTCGTTCTCTGGGGGATGGCAGCTAGCGTCTATCATCCGGCCGGTCTTGCGCTCATCAGTACCGGCGTCAAGGAGCGTGGCAGAGGTTTCGCGTATCATGGCATCGCAGGGAACGTAGGCACTGCGCTCGGTCCCTTAGCAATCGTGGTGTTGCTCGGTATGAGGGATTGGTTGACGACAGTCGTCGCACTGGCCGTGGTGGCAGTGGCGGCTGGAATACTGGCTGCCTCCGTTAGTATTGACGAAGACCGCGCTCTCGGAACTGAATCCTCGTCAACTGCTGCAACGGATGGTGGGATGCAATCGTTCTCGCAGTTCCTCACGACGTCGCGGCGGCTCTTTGTCAGCGGGTTTGGTCTCGTATTTGTGGCTGTAATGTTCGAGGGAATCTACTACCGGGGTATTCTCACGTTCCTCCCAGGTATTTTCGAGTCGACGCTCTCGACGATGTCGATTCCGACCGGTAACTCGTCGTCCCGGTATGCATATAGTGCACTTCTTTTGGTTGGGACCATCGGCCAGTATCTCGGCGGACGACTTTCGGACCGAATTGACCCGGCAAGAGGGCTGGCAGGCGTATTCGCTGCACTAGCGGTTGCCGCACTCTTATTTGAGCCACTCGTTTCGCTCGGGGTCACCGGCGTCACCGTCACTGTCCTCTTGTTCGGGATTCTTTTGTTCGGCGAGCAGCCGTTGATGCAGGCAACTGTTGCTGAGGAGTCGCCTCCAGATGTGCGCGGTCTCACGTATGGCTACACGTACCTCGGGGCGTTCGGTGTCGGCGCACTCGGTGCCGGTCTTACGGGTGCGTTCCTCTCGGCTTCGAGCCGAACGGCTCTCTTTATCGTGCTCGCAGCGATTGCCGTAGTTGCGGCAATCGCAGGTCTTTGCGTCTACTGGCGACGAACTGCGTGATGTTTTCCACCGCTCACAATAGATGCTGAATAGGTTTAACTGCAAGACTGTGCTCTCCCCGTTTTCATCCGATGCCGAAAAATGTCTAAGAGAGGCCACCATAGGTGTGATTGAAGATGGAATCCTTCAAAAACTATATCGACGGTACGTGGCAGGAGTCCAAGTCCGGTGATACGTTCGAAACCACCAATCCGGCCGATACCGACGAGGTAGTGTCGGAGTTCTCTCTCGCTCACGAGGAGGACGCGAACCAAGCTGTCGAGGCCGCCGACGCTGCACAGGCCGACTGGGAAGAGATACCAGCACCCACTCGTGGGAAAGTGCTCCGGGAGACGGCCAAGCGACTGGACGACCGGAAAGACGAACTCACTGAAACGCTCGTGCGTGAGGAAGGAAAGACCCCCGCCGAAGCCGGTCCAGAGGTGCAGCGGGCAGTCGACATTTTCTACTACTATGCCGAGCGAGCGATGGATTACGACGGCACCGTCAAGAAGTCCAGTAACCGTGACCGCGACCTGTACACAGTTCGGGAACCAATGGGGGTCGCAGGTCTTGTTACCCCATGGAACTACCCCATCGCCATCCCCGCGTGGAAGATGGCGCCTGCACTGGCCACCGGCAACACGCTAGTGATCAAACCGTCGGTTGAGGCGCCGACAGTTCTCGCAAAGGTCTTCGAGTGTCTCGCTGAGGCACTCGAAGAATCGGATGCACCTGACGGCGTCGCGAACATGGTTGTCGGCAGTGGCAAGGAAGTCGGTTCGACCATTCTTGAACACGATGCAGTCGACACCGTCTCATTCACGGGTAGCCGGAAGGTCGGCGAGATGATCTACCAGCAAGCGACTGATAGTCAAAAACGCGTTCAGACCGAGCTTGGAAGCAAAAACCCCACAGTCGTCATGCCCAGTGCAGACGTCGAAAATGCTGCCCAGATCGTCAGCAACGGAGCGTTCGGCGTTACCGGACAAGCGTGTACTAGTACTGAACGGGCACTCGTCCACGAGGAGGTGTACGACGAATTCGTTGAGGAACTCACGTCGTTTGCCGACGATATCGACGTAGGTCCAGGACTCGAAGGTGCGGATATGGGCCCACAGGTCACGGAGAGCGAACTTGAGGGCACGCTCGATTATATCGAGCTTGCTCAGGAAGAAGGCGCGACGCTCGAATACGGTGGCGAGCGAGTCGAAGACGGTAATTGTGAGAACGGGTTCTTTATTGAGCCGACCATCTTCACCGACACTGAGTCCGACATGCGAATCATGCAGGAGGAGGTATTCGGGCCATTCGTTGGTGTTATGCCCATTAGCAGTCTCGATGAAGCGATCGAAGTGACGAACGATGTTGAGTACGGCCTGTCGGCGGGGATCATTTCGGACAACCACAGTGAGGTAAACCGCTATATTGAGGACGCTGACTTCGGTGTTATCAAAGTCAACGAGAAGACGACGGGACTGGAACTGCACGTTCCCTTCGGTGGGAAGAAGGCTTCCTCGAGTGAGACGTACCGCGAACAGGGCGACGAAGGGATGAATTTCTTCACCATCATCAAGACCGTCTACGACACCTCCTGATCGTTCCGATACAGCGAAGGAGCATCGTAATTTTTTCTAGCATTCTTTTCCTCACACGTAGTTACGATCCCGCTATCGACGGCGGAGGCTATCGTGGCTCAGACCGACACGCAGGTCACACTTACAGAACTTAGCGGCGAGATAGAACCTGCGAACTCCCAGAAGACGCAGGCGTAACCCTCAGTGGGCGAAGCCCACGATTTCAGTCGTGGGAGTAGTCACCGTTCCCTTTCGAACAGATGCTGAATGAACTCTCTTCGGAGTGGCAGGTGGTCCGGGGCCTGTGATGTTGACGTCAACGGCTATTGGACTGCCTGCCTGTACCGAGCACAGTTGAATTGACTGGTATGGGGTCAGGCCATGTAACTATTCGTTGTATGTTCACTACTATATTCCGTCCACGATTGAAGTCGTTGGAAACTTATAGCAGACTTGCTGATGTTGACTACCTGCGTTGCCAGATTAGTTTGCGGATTCCTACAGTTCGGCATTTCCGAAAGGAGGTGCCGATAGTCGGAATTGGCTTCTCCCGTATTACATACCTACATCTGTAATGGATGGCTGCTGTTACCAAATACCCATTTATTTATTCCGAACACAGAAGGACAAGAGTACTCACTTCACCCATTTCGCAATAACAGCGTCGCCCACTAGCGGAACACATCCATCAAACAATGGCGGAGGTTCCGACGCTACTGGACCAGTGTACGGCACTACAGACAGTCCATTCTCAGTCTACGACTGCCAGAACCCGTCGAATTGAAGGCATTATCGCTGTCTGCCCCTTCATCCGCAAGAGTGTCGAATGAACAGGAGTTCAGGATGGGAAGAGCAGAGTTGGAGGAGAAACGCAACAAGTTGGTGGATTACACGTCGTTGACGAGATTCTCGGGGGTGCCTCCATTTAGGAGGCGCTCGAGGTCGCTGGTCACGGTCCGACGGAGGGTATCGAACGACTCTTCAGAGTACCATGCAATGTGCGGTGTCACAACGACCTCATCCCGTTTAGACAGCGATTCATTCTCCGGCGGTTCATTTGGGAGAACGTCAAGGCCTGCGCCAGCTATCTGCCCATCCCTGATTGCCTCCGCCAAAGCGTCAGTGTCGATAACTGATCCTCGCGACGTATTAACAAGCACAGCAGTATCTTTCATCCGGTCGAACGCGTCGGCGTCGAACATTTCTTCCGTCTCCTCGGTCAAGGGTGTGTGGACCGAGATGTAATCTGACCGGTCAAGTAGAGCGTCGAACGAGACTTTCTCAATGCCTTGGCCATCCAGCTTTTCCTCGGAGACGTACGGATCATACACGATAACGTCAACGCCGAACCCGTTGACCTTCTGGACGAACTTCTGAGGAATTTTCCCAAACCCGGCAAGTCCGAGCGTCCGCCCACGCATGCAGTGAATCGAACGTCCGCCAGTCCAGTCCCATGTTCTATCTTTGACAGCCGCGTCGAGAGAGGAGACTTTCCGCACGCACGCTAACAGGAGTGCGAATGTATGAGTTGAGACCTCGTCCTCACAGTAGGAGGGAACATTTACTACTTGCACTCCGTGGTCGTTTGCCGCGTCAAGATCAACATTGTCAACGCCGATTCCGTATCGACCAACTGCTTGAAGACCGTCAAGGCGTTCAAAGACTGTTTTGGTGATTGGAGCGTACTGCACTAACAGTGCGTCTGCCTCGACTGATTCCGCCGATTCGATAACTTCCTCGGCAGTGGACGCCTGCGCGGTTTTCAGTTCAGTATTAGTTCCATTCAGTACGTCACGTTCGATGTTCGAGTCGGGGAAATCCGAATCCGTGATTAGTACCGTTGGCATCTATGGATAGTCTAGTGTCTGGTCTTATATATACTTACCCGGTTATATCTAATCGGTCTTTCCACTCGAACCATGTTCGTCCATCAACCATTTCATGTTACTGGCGACGGCCGTCTTGTTCGTCTGTGAGAGCGAACTAATGGTCTTCACCGATAAATATTAGTGTATGTATTTGGTATCAATAGTCAGAGTGTGAGATAACAATGTGCGCAGGGGTAGACACCGACAAAAGTCTCTCACAGACGGAGGTCAGTCAAGAGACGACTCAGAAGCAACGAGACGATCAAGACGATATCACGTATCCAGAACCACCAGAAGAGCTGAAACCAGGATCACGAAACTGGCGAAAGTTACTTCTTTACTTTGGACCAGGAGCGATCGTCGCCTCGATGACGCTCGGTTCCGGCGAGACCTTCTTTGCGCCACGCGGTGGCGCGTTATTTGGCCTCTCGATCCTCTGGGCGTTGGTCTGGGCAGGGCTCGTGAAAGGGGTTATGCTGTACTCCGGGGTTCGGTATCGAACGCTCACTAGCGAAAATATCATGTCTAGATGGGCGAAGCTGCCAGGGCCGCGAGGCTGGTTCTCGCTACTGATGGGTCTGCTTGCACTGGTGGCGTTCCCATCATGGGTCGGCGGCCTTTCGAAGATGCTCGGACAGGTCACAGCGTGGATTGTCGGGATGCCCGTAAACAACACGACCTCTGCCGGGATTGGGACCATAATGATATTTGTCACATTTGGTCTCGTCATCTTAGGCGGCTACGACAACGTCGAAAATGCACAAATCGCCATTGTCGGGTTCCTGTCAGCATCAATGGCCGTGCTCGCAATCGCTAGTACCCCACCGCTCACTGGCGTGGCCGCCGGGCTCGTCCCGAAAATCCCGAATTACGCGCCGTTTGTCCAGCAGGACTATCCAAGCATCGCAGAGCGTGCCGTCTGGGTTGAAGTGGTCACGTACATGGGTGCTGTCGGCGGTGGTATCTACGACTATATCGGATACACCGGCTATTCGAAAAAACGAGAATGGGGAATGTTCAAACGGTCTGACTCCGAGAACGTCCAGAACCTCATGCGGCAACTCGAACCCGGCGAGACTGCCCCTCTCAATACAGACACAGACAACGTTACACGCGGGCGCTCGTGGCTCAAGGCCCCGCAGATAGACGTACTGATATCGTTTGCCGCGATTACGTTCTTTACGGCCGCTGCGATGGTGCTGGGTGCACTGAGTCTCCATGAGGACGGACTCGTCCCATCAGAGTTCGACCTCTTTACGTACCAGGCCAGTTGGTTCACTAGCATTGCTCCTGGTCTTGACATCCTGTGGGAAGTCGGGGTCTTTGCCGCGCTCTTTGGAACAATGTACGCACTGTGGGAAGGATACACGTGGACGTGGCTGATGTCGTTCCGGCCGTTCTCCTCCCGTGTCAGGGAACTGGAACGCACCGGTATGACTAAGGCCCGAATGCTAACCTTCCTCTACTGTGGCGGCCTCGGTCTAGTCCTGATGTGGTCGGACCTGAGCGCCGTCACCATCGTCACGCCAGCCTCGATCCTCGGCGGCGTTTTCGGGTGTGGACTTTGGTGCTTTGGCATGCTCTGGGCGGAAAAGACAGCTCTGCCGTCTGAATTCCAGGGAAGTACAATCTACTACGCCGCTCTGGTCGCATCGGGTCTGTTCCTGACATTCGCAGGTGTCATCTCTATCATCGAGTACCTCGGCTTGATGTCATTCTAAACAGCACAGCGAGAGTTTCACGGATTACCTAACCAATGGTCGTTTCTCGGTCGGTGTCATATGCAGACCACTGACTACGATGGCTACCAAACTTATTTAATGATCGAAGCAAATAATCTATCTGCAATGAATCTCATTAACGAACCTGATGAGTACCGAATCGCAGTCGTCCTCGGTATACTAGCCATACTCTGGATCAGCGTAATTGTCACACAGGTAATGTGAACTGCCCTACTCGCTCACCGCTTTCGCGGTTCGCTCCGAGGAGGTAGGGCTTCCTATTTCAATGACGTGCTTTGTAGAGAGAGCCATATCCACAGCGAGCGCAGTTTGTGAACTACCCCGCCCTACTTGCTCGCTGTCGCTCGCCCGGTTGAGGGCAGGGTTTCTTACCGCAACGACGCGCTGTATCCCCGCCCTACTGCGCTCCTCGGCCTATGGCCTGGGTTGCTCCTTGAGAGCGGGGGCTTAGCGCCTGCATTCGGCTAAAGACAGTGAGTCGGAATGTCCCACTCCTACGTATTTGAAGCTGCGAAAACGGATGTTCACCGCTATATTTGTATCCCTACTCGCTTTGAACCCGTACGACGGACAGAGTGTTCTCCGATCCACAATACCTTGTCCGTCGCAAGTGGCGCACTCCTTGCTTGTCCCCGCGCTAGTTTGACCGCGACAAATTGCACCTCTTCCGATAACGTAGGTGCTAAGGCCCCTCCTTTAAGGAGTGAGCCGGAGGCAGTGAGGAGGGAGGATGTTACTCCCGTGAAAGCGTCTCAATGCGTGCATCGAGCGTCCGGCGGAGACGACGAATACGGACATATCGGACGAGACAGTAGCCGGCAACGGCGGTACAGACAGCCGTCAGCGCCACTGATAGAGGAATTGCAACGGCGGCAATGATCGCAGAGATACCAGTAAGAACGCCCCAGATACGCCCTTTCTGGCCGTATGCTCCCTTAACTTCTGAGAGAACCTCGATCTGTTCGTCAGCTGTGTATTCTCTATCTGGGTCGATTTCGTATTGATCGCTCAAGTCGTTGCCTTCTGCTCCCTCAGCCATTTCGAGCGCGAGGATGCGCCGTAAAGCGAAGATACCGATAAGCAGTGGGAAGAAACTTTGAATGAAGCCAATGTTTGAGTATGTCCACCCGGTCACTGAGAAGGCCCCGACGGCTACTGACGACCAGAGAATCTCTCGGCGGCGGAGTTTCGTGCTAGTTTCGGTCATGGGCGAGTGTTGGGAGAGCCATATTTCACTCTTACGTTCGAGATGAGGGAGAGAACTACTAACTATCTGCGACCAGTAACAAGAAATATGGCGTCTGACCAGATCGCCGTCTTCGAGCAGTCTATCCAGTCGCACGATGCGACTGCCGTTCGAACGACGGCCGACGATTTCGAACAAACAATCTCATCGGCGATCGCTCCGCCGGCGGTCGGAGCAAAACTCCCGTTTGAGGAGCTTTCCTTGCCGTCGAACGTGACGACGAACCCGTCCCCTGAGCAAATCCATGAAGCGCGAACGGGCGTCACGCCCGCCGGCCTCGGTATCGCAGAATACGGCACGGTCGCAATCCAGTCGCGGATGGCAGGTGACGAACCGATCAGCCTCTATCCAGAGCAACACATTGCTGTCGTCCAAGCAAGCGACATTGTGCCGGACATCGGGGATGCGGTAGAGTGGTTTGAAACTGAAATTGAAGTAGGGAACAGTTCGGCCGTCTTTGCGACCGGCCCGAGTTCAACGGGCGATATGGGAGCGCTTGTACGCGGAGTTCATGGTCCGAAAACTGTCCACGTTGTGGTGGTGACTGACAAATGAGTGAGACCGAATCGCGTCGACAGAAAGCCGAACGAATTAGGACGCTGCTCGATACCGAAGGTGACGCAATTTGGGAGAATACGACATACTTCAATCAGGAGAAATACAACGCTATCGAGAGCGTCGACGAGTATGAGGACCTACGCGACCAAGCGCGGGCAACTAAAGAAGACGCCATTGAGAATCTCCCTGAGTTGACTGAACAGGTTGAGAAGGTAGTCACAGCCAACGGTGGTCACGTTCACCTGGCTGACGACGCTGCCGAGGCACGCAAACTTGTCGCTGAACTCGCCGACGATGCCGAGACAGTCGTTAAGAGTAAGTCGATGACCACCGAGGAAATCGAGCTCAACGACCAACTGGCCCGCGATGGGACCGACGTTTGGGAGACGGATCTCGGGGAATTCGTCCTGCAGGTGGCCGACGAGACGCCCTCCCATATCGTTGGGCCGTCGCTACACAAATCGCAGGAGGAGATTGCTCGTCTGTTCAACGAGCAGTTTGACCCTGAAGAGCCATTCGAGACTTCCGAGGAACTTACAAACTTCGCGCGTGATTTTCTAGGCAAGCGCATCTGTGAGGCCGATGTCGGCATCACCGGCGCGAACTTCATCGCCGCTGACAGCGGGACGCTTATGCTCGTGACGAACGAGGGGAATGCCCGGAAATCTGCAGTGACACCTGACACCCACATCGCCGTCGCTGGCGTGGAAAAACTTGTTCCCTCTGTCAGTGATTTCAAACCGTTCATGGAGCTCATCTCCCGGGCTGCAACCGGACAGGATATTCCTCAGTACCTCACACTGCTCTCTCCGCCAGTTGATACGCCAGTGCTCGACTTCGAGGCCGACAGTCAAACGGGAATCAACGAAGATAGTGATGGAGATCGGACTGATGATCGGGCATTCCATCTTGTACTCATCGACAACGGCCGGATGGCCATGCGTGAGGACGACCAGCTCCGAGAGACACTGTACTGCATCCGGTGTGGCGCCTGCGCGAACTCGTGTGCGAACTTCCAGCACGTCGGCGGCCACGCGTTCGGCGGCGAGACGTACACCGGCGGCATCGCCACTGGATGGGAAGCCGGTATCGAGGGCAAGGAGGCCGCTGCCGAATTCAATGACCTCTGTACTGGCTGTTCGCGCTGCGTCAACAATTGTCCGGTGAAGATTGATATACCCTGGATCAATACCGTCGTCCGGGACCGAATTAATCGCGGCGAAGACGCGGAAGTTGACTGGCTTGTCGAGGGTCTTACTCCTGACGAAGAGCCGGGGGGCGTCAGTCTGCGGAAACGTTTCTTTGGGAATTTCGAGACAGTCGCGAAAATGGGGAGCGCGACAGCACCGGTGTCGAACTGGATAGCTGACTCGGCACCTGTGAGGATACTTTTCGAAGAACTGTTAGGTATTGATCAGCGTCGGTCACTACCAGCATTCGAGCGTGAGACACTCCGGGACTGGTTCGAAAACCGTGGTGGAAGTCGCGTTGCACCGACACAAGCCCGTCGCGAGGCTATTCTCTATCCGGACACGTATACTAATCATGTTCATACTGAGCGCGGGAAAGCGGCTATCAGAACACTTGAAGCACTGAATGTCTCGATCGATATCCCTGATATTCCTGCGAGTGGACGAGCACCGCTCTCACAAGGAATGATCGCTACCGCCGAGAATCGCGCAGAGACTGTCATAGACACACTCGAACCATACGTCGACCGGGGGTACGATATCGTCGTCATTGAACCGAGCGACGCCGCCATGTTCGAGCGGGAATACGAACAGTTGCTACCGGAGGTGCGTCACAACCGCCTTCAGGAGCAAAGTTACGAAGTAGTTGAATACGTCTATGGTCTTCTCACGAGTGGCGCTGACGCAGATGCGCTTGTCAGTGGTAACGGACAAACGGTGGCGTACCACGGTCACTGCCAGCAGCGGACGCTGGGACTAGACGCATACACCGAGGCTGTGCTTGGCGATCTCGGCTACGACGTTGTCACCTCTGACGTTGAATGCTGTGGAATGGCAGGGTCGTTCGGCTACAAAACGGAGTACTATGAGCTTAGCGTCGATGTCGGAGAGGACCTCCGGGACGAGTTCGCCGACATCGATGGACCGATAACCGCGAGCGGTACGTCCTGTCTCGAACAACTGCAGAGTCTTTTGGATCGTCCCATCTATCACCCACTCGAACTTGTCGACCCCACGAGCTAACTGGCGCCTTTACCTCCCCAGCTAAACTAGTGGATTTTCGCATCGAAATTCATCACCGAGAAGAGATTGGGAGGACGCTACCAGGACGTAATTTCGACGTCCTGAAGCGGCTGTGAGAGCGGCAGTGATACATGTGCGTCAGTGTCATTCGAGACGTAGAAGGCAACAATGATCTCAAGCGATCGAACTGCGTCACGCCCGCAAGAGCGGTTTTCGGCGTCACCATCGAGTAGGTCGGCGATGTGTGCTGCCGCATTGCCGAACGACTCTGTGTAGTCGTTTTCCCACGTCCAAGCTCCCTCGATGCCCGGTAGTGGTTCCTCGATATGCTCTCCGTCTTCTAGTCGCCAGTACCGCCACTCACCGTCGTCGTTGTTCAGATAGAGTTTCCCTTCGGAGCCGATGAACTGATACGTCATCGAGGAACTGTCCCTAGGGATCGTGCAATCAAGTGTGACGAAGGTCTCGTCCTCTGTGACGACGAACCCACCGCCGCCTGCATCGTCAACCCGACGGTCCGCGTTGAGGGAGTCGACGGCTTCGTTCTCGCCAGTGATATAGCCACTCACCTTTCGAGCCTGCGAGTCAAGTAGCTGTACTAGCGTGTCGATGAGATGGGTCGAGTTCCGCATCAGCTCCATCCGAAACTGCGCAGTAACTGATTGTACGTTCCCAAGGAGGTTCTCGTTCTGGATGAGTTCGCAGAGCTGTTGTTGTTTTTCAGTGAACCGGAACGAGTGGTTCACGACGAGTTCTGTGTCGGTGTCATCGCACGCTCTAATCATCTCTTCAGCGTCGGAAACCTGTGATGCAATTGGCTTCTCACACCAGATTACGTCTGGATTCGCGGGCGAATGAGCTGCGTCGATGGTATGGTCGGCGTGCATAAGCGATGGCGTACAAACGGAAACAATGTCGAGCCTCTCTGTGTCAAGCATCGACTCGTGACTGTCGTATCGGTGGCTCGATGGGATGCCCCACGCAGTGCCGAATTTGTCGCGTTTCTCCTGGTCGACGTCCGCAATGGCGACAAGGTCGATTCTGTCAGTTGCTTCGTATCCTCCAGCGTGACTTGCTTGAATTCGCTCCTCGCCAATGCGCTCTTCATCGTGCATTCCGAGAATTCCCATACCGGCGATACCACCTGCTCCGATGATACCTGCTTTATATGTCATTTTCACACCCTTGAGTTTTGAGCCTGCAGACGGGCGAGTGTTCCTGGCTAATATATGGAATGCCGTTGTGGCACTCGGCTGGTACGAAGCAGGCTGCTGGACTGGAGTTGAGACTCACACAGAATTATGTATGCTCGATTCTCATAAACGTATGGGGGGAAATTAAATTAGTATAGTGGTATCTGTTGTTCTGTATTAGTAAACTATTTCCGGTAATGAAAAATGCTTTAACGATTGACCCATTGTCGCTCCTATATGCCAAGCTATCAGGCGAACAGTCCAGTCAAAGCTACCCAGATCACGCTTCGCATCGTCGAAACGCTGCAACGACTGGACGGTGCCGGAGTTACAGCCATCGCACAAGAGTTGGACATTTCGAAGAGTAGCGCTCATGACTATCTCAGTACACTCCGGGAAAGTGGCTACGTCGTCAAGCAAGATAGCGAGTACTCGGTCGGACTTCGATTTCTTGATCTGGGTGCACACGCCCGACAGAAGCGGAAAATCTATTCGGAGGCCAAAAATGAAGTCGACGAACTCGCAGACGAAACCGGCGAATTCGCGAATTTGATGGTGGAAGAACATGGACTCGGCATCTATCTCCACCGTGGCGTCGGCGAACGAGCAGTGAACGTTGACGTCCATGTTGGTCGCCAAGTCCATCTTCACAATACAGCGCTTGGGAAGGCACTATTGGCACACATGTCCGAGGAGAGAGTAGCAGAAATTATCGACGAGCATGGCCTCCCGAGCACAACCGACCAAACAATCACTGATCGGGATCACCTCCGAGAGGAACTGGACGAAATCACGAATCAAGGCGTTGCATTCGACGACGAGGAACGACTATCGGGACTTCGGTGTGTAGCGGTTCCAATCCTTGACCAAGATGACTGCGCGGTCGGAGCAATCAGTATCTCTGGACCGACTAGCCGCATGACTGAAACACGGTATCAAGAAGAACTCCCAGCACGTCTCCAACAATCTGCGAACGTGATCGAACTCAACGTTAATTTCTCGTGACTTCCATCCCAAGTCAAAACATTCGGCTCCGGAGAAACCCGTCACCGGACGTCAAAGCCACCAGTGGCGCCCATCATATCAGCAAGATTAAACCTACTAAAATCGGCACTGTCTAGTTGAGCCAGTTTGAGAAGTGAGCAGGCCGTGAAGTTAATTTGGATTGATGCTCGCAGACCTGCTCAGCGAGAGCTATGAGGCGGATTTAATAGAATCTTAGGAGAACGAGCGGACGGCGACGCCCGTCAGGGCGTTCGCCGTCCGTCTCCACGAAACCGGTCGTTCACTGAGAGAGACAGCAACGATCTTAGCGGAATTAGGCGTGAAACGCTCGCATGGAGCGGTCTAGAACTGAGTACATCGGTTGGCTGACGGCGGTTGCGACCCACCTGAGCCGCAGTCGAGGCGGGTCGCGGTTGACGAGACCGCTGTCAAGATTAACGGTAAGTGGTCTTGGGTGTACGCTAGAATAGACACTGAGATAAAGTTGATTCTCGACGTCATGTTGTTCGGTCAGCACGGGACTAATCCGGCGGCTGCGTTTCTGCATCAACTCCGTGAGAAACACGATCTCTCAGAGGCTGAGTTTCTCGTCGATCAATTCGGCTATCAGACTGCCCTCACTCGGTTAGGATTGAGCAGTCAAATCAACTATACCGACCGAAACCTCATTGAAAAGTGGTTTCATACCCTCAAAATGTGGGTCGACCGCTTCCATAATTCGTGGGTCGGCAGTCAGTCGAGCGTCCGCGAGTTGATTGCACAGTTAATGCATTACTACAACCGCCAGAGACCGCACCAAGCGCATGATGGAAGGACGCCAGCTGACGACGTGCTAAACTAGACAGTGCCCTAAAATCATTATTTTCACTATATTTTATATTACTCGGCATCGAAGGCGATACATAGACGATGATTCATGATGCTCGCATACTCCAGCTCCAGTTCATCCCCGACGAGGTCGAACATCGTAACTCCGAAGTAAACCGACTTTCTGACTCACTCCGGCCGACCATGGACGACCGACCAGATGAAACCTCCCCGGCTGACAAGAAGAACGTACTGAATACAGGGAATAGATTCAACGCAATCACACTGTTCAGCAATGCTTAGAATTCCTCAATCGACACCCGCAGTAATCGTTTTCATTGGTGAACTCGCATAAACGATTCAAAGGGGTGGAGATGAGACCCCGTTAGCGCTTTTTACGCCCAGATTTAGATATGCAGAATCATAAGACAGCAGTCCGATTGGCGTGTTGTAGCTGGCAGAGAACCAGTCTCCAATAGGTGTGATGAAGAACGATCCGCCATGAGCAACGTGAATTCGTTTATTTCATTGTATTTATCTAAAAAATATGTAATAACGGTGGCTCTATAATGCCGCGAACGATACTGTACCGCGGTATTATTGGAAAACTCCATGGCTAGATATTGTCTTGTTCCTCGTTGTATCTATTTAAGCTAACAGCGCTACGACTACCCCTCGTGAAGGGACATCATAGTACGTCGATTATAGCAGTGCAGTTGGCGCATAACAAAGCCTCTTCTCGATAAGCATCGGGCAGAGAAACGATGTTATGGACGGACCGAGCAAAGCAGAAAACCGAGAAAGCGTTGCTGCTTGTTGGATTCCTCTCATTAATGGTTGCAACGGTATTGGCTCATCAAACCCCAGTCACTACATACGAAGTCTCTATCTATACTGCAACGCCACTTGTGTTCTGGATCGGAGTTGCAGTTTCCATGGCTGTAGCGATTGGCGTAGCGTTCAGAGCAACTGATTTCGTTCAGCTGCTCGCTTTGGTGTTAGCTGGAGTCACAACAACAGTCGTCGCTGCGCTTCCAGTTATTCGGAGCTACTTTTACTACGGTCGCGGTGATGCCCTTACCCATCTCGGATGGGCGCGTGAAATTGAAACTGGGGCACTCAATCCAGTCGATTTGCTCTATCCTGGTGTCCATACCATTGCAGTCAGCGTCAGTAAGCTAACGGGAACTCCGATTCGTCGAGCAATTCTCTTGACAGTAGTTGTGTTTGTGTTTATCTCTCTTCTCTTTATCCCTCTCTGCAGTTGGATCATTGACCCAGAGAGCCGGACCGCTACGTTTGCTACATTATCGGCGTGTCTCCTCTTACCGATTAATGGGTTGAGCCTCTTTCTGCAGGCCCATCCGGCATCACAAGCAGTTCTGTTTTTCCCATTTGTGTTCTATATAGTTATAAAGTACATAACTAGTTATGAAGAGAATAGCATTCGTTTTCTCCCTTCCTCGTTTGGAATATTGCTTGCTCTTGCATCACTCGCAATTTTACTTGTGCACCCACAGCAAACGGCGAACGTCTTGGTAGTCTATGGTGCCATTGTCGGTGTCCAATGGCTGTACTCGATCTTTCCTCTCGACCATCCTGCTGTGTCTCAATACCGGTCACTGCTTGGCCAGACAAGCTTTCTTACTGTGCTATTTATTCTGTGGATGGCAACGCATCAACGAGCGAGTGGATCAGCGTCGTATTTAATTCGCAAACTAATTTCTGGATCTAGTCCTCCCAGCGATATCAAGCAGCATGCTGGCGGACTCGCTCAAATAGGTGGGGAAATCGAGACGATGTTTATAAAGCTATTCCTCATTAGTTTCATCTTCTGTCTTATTGCAGGTCTCACATTACTTACCGGTGTTGCCGGTCGATTACGGACTCTCAGAGCCAATCACTTCTCAAAAGCTACGATTATTGGATTAGTACCGCTATTTGGACTCTTTGGAGCGTATCTGGTCACAAGTGCTGGTGGATTCCATTTCCGGCAGCTTGGGTTTATAATGGTACTCATGACAATTTTTGGTGCTATCGGTTTTTCTCACCTTATCACTGGAATAGAACTGCGCATCCCGATCCCTACAGCTGTCGTCTCGGTCGTTGCTGTCCTCTTTGCAGCGATGCTCGTACTTTCGGGGCTCACACTATTTCATTCACCATTTGTGTATCAAGCGTCAGGTGACGTTACCGAGGGAGAGATGACCGGCTATGCTCGTGCGTTCGAGCATCGGGGTGATATAACCTTTATCGGACTTCGATCACCAGGTACTCGGTTCGCCGATGCAATCTATGGAGTTCGAGAAGAAAACCCACGACGATTCCTCGGTGGGAGTCTGTACGGAGATACGCCTCTAACAGGGAAGAATTTCACGGCCTCTAACATCTATAACTACTATAATTCCAGCCGTTATCTAATTGTAACTGATGCTGCCCGTCAACGCGAACTGAAGGTCTACAATAGTCTTCGCTTCACCCAGAAGGGTTTTCGGTCACTAAATAGCCAGCCTGGTGTTGCTAGAATACAATCAGGTGGCGGTACACGAGTTTATTTGATCAATAAAACTGGAGAAGAACAGTCACGTGCGCCATGACGGACTACCACCTCTACAAGAGAGAACAAAGTATCCTTCAATCGAGATAACGCAGATCCGATAGCATTCGCATCGGCATCGATCGCTGCCGCAATTTCACTCCGCGTATACGCCTTGCCGCTGTTTGCAGCGAGATGCAAGACAACCGGTTCCGTAACCGATGGCTCGGTAAGATCTGAATTGTTCTCGAACGTATCGATGCTAATCGGCATTGTTCTGGGTTTGACTAGCAGTCTAAGTATTATAACTGTGCCTGTCGTGCTGCCGTGCTGCATGTGCTGGAGAAAGCGACAGAGTGGAGTGCTTACATATAAAAAATTTTTCACTAGCTGGTCTCGAACTCGGTGAGAAGGACGACCATGATCCGGCTGACGGTGATCCTGCGTCGTATTCGGCGGCGGTGATACCCGAGCAGCTGGCGAATGAGGGTACAGAGCTCGGCTATGAGACGCTGGCGGATCCGGTTGATGGTGGGTTGTGGTCGGAGGAGCTTGAGATTGACGAGTCGCGGGTGGATGAGACGATGCTCCGGCAGAACCACAAAACCGCCTCACGGGTGCTTGCGGGGCTGGCGCGGTCGAAGACCCAGAGCGGTCTGATACCGGGGGCTGTCCTGGACGAGCTTGTGGGGACGTACTGTCTGCATCTGACCACGCGGTTCGATACCGAACGCGGCGAGTAACACGTTCGAGACACCTACCGCGAGCTTTTACGCTCCCATTCTGGCGGCATCCCGATCTAGACGGGGATGTCTTCTTTGTCTCGAACGCCCACTACGCGAGTGTGGTCAAGGGGGATCATGGACGAGCCGCTTGCGTCGCTCGCGCAGACCGTGCCGACGATCTTCTCGCACTCGAACTGGGAACAGGCAACCGACACGCAGATACCGGACCAAGAGTGGCATCGTAGTCTTGGCGTACTTCTGAAGCATGCCGTGACCGCTCACCGAGGGGCGCTCGATCTTCACGCCGCGGAGTTGCGCCCACACGCTCTTGGCGTGGAGGAGACAAACGACGCATGCCATCAGCTCCTGCTGGTCGCCGAGCGCGTCTCTGACTGGTACGGGAGCACTGTCGGAAGCTACCATCGGAGTCGCGTCGAAGACCATCACACCCCCAGTCGCATAGACGAGCTACACTAGGTCGCTCAGCGGCGGTGGACGCCCATCTTGTCCGTAGCGACAGTGCTTTCTTTTCACATTGATCAGGGCGAAACAGCCAGCTGTCGCCACTGCGTCGAACGAGCCAGCCGTGCGTCGGAGGCGATTACGCCGACGTATCGCTAGCGCGACGGTCGAAGCGTCACGACGAGTATGGTCGGGGGATGGTGGTCGACCGTGGTCGGTGAGTAGTACTCCGTTGCTGCGTGACGGGGGCGATCGGTTCAAGGGTATTTCGGCAGGTGCGCCGATAGATGTAGGGTGACACGGAACAAAGGCCCACCCATGGCCACACAGGTCGACATCAATTGCGATATGGGCGAGAGTTTCGGACACTACACAATGGGCAACGATGAATCTGTGATGCCGTATATTACGTCGGCTAACATCGCTGCTGGCTATCACGCAAGCGATCCACATGTGATGAACCAGACGATTCAGTTGGCCGCTGATCACGGCGTGAGCGTTGGCGTCCATCCTGGACTACCAGATAAGATGGGGTTTGGGCGTCGAACAATGGATGCCTCTCCTGCTGAAGTGCGCGACTACGTTATCTATCAGTTAGGGGCACTTCGAGCGTTCGCAGACCAGTACGATGTTCCCTTCCAGCATGTGAAGCCCCATGGCGCGATGTATTCGATACTCTCAGAGAGCGAGGAGCATGCTCGCGCGGTTATCGAAGGAATTCTTGAGGTAGACGATGATCTCATCTACCTTGCAACCGACATGAACATCTACGATGTTACAAAGGACTATCCGATCCGTGCTGTCTTCGAGGGATATGTTGATATCGACTATCGACCTGACCGTAGTCTCATCGTGGAAAAACACAATGAGGGTCGCGAGCCCGAGTTAGTAGCGGATCGATTCATAGATATCGTCACGGAAGGGCAGGTCGAGGCGGTGAATGGAGAGTACATCGACGTTCCCGCCGATAGTATCTGCATCCATGGCGATAATCCGAATGCGGTCGAAGTGCTGGAAGAGATTCACAATCGACTCGATGAAGAGAATATCGAACTAGCAAGTCTCGATGAACTTGTCTGAGGAATCGTTTAGTCGGGCTGGATCTCAACGAGAGGATCTCCCGCCTCAACGTCTTCCTCGTCGGCAACGAGAAATTGCTGGATTGTTCCAGCTTCGCTTGCTGTAATGTCGTTAAACTGCTTCATCACTTCGACGATTGCAACGGTGTCACCTGCTTCGACATGGTCGCCTTCTTCGACAAACGGTTCCTGATCCGGATCTGGACGACGATAGAATACACCCGGCATCGGCGCCTTCAGTTCGATAGTGTCGGTCATTGTGTATACCTCTCTACTCGCGCTACGTTCATTTCATTGTTAGGGGGCATCAGTATTTGCTGTCGCGTCAAGGTGGGTGAGCGGTCACACATCATCGGGCGTCTCATAGTGATGAGCGAATCGCGTCAAGTCGCTCTTCGTGGGCGTGACGAGCCTCGTGAGCCTCCTCAACGGAGACTTCTTCGAAATACACCGACTGGTTTGTTGGGCGTTGTGCCAGTCGATTCCGATCAACACTAATCACTGTTCCAACAGTAACATACCCACCACCCGTCACTGCGTCACGCATGAGGATGATCGGTTGTTCCGGAACCTGGATCGACCCAACTGGATATCCAAGATCCACCACGTTCGAAGGGTCAGTACCAGCACCAAACGGCTGCTCCCGTGGTTCGAACTCGATGTCCGGACCCTCTAATCGGTACCCAACACGGTCAGCTTCGGAGGACACAGTCCACTCGGAGTCAAGGAGTGCGCGTCGTCCATCGTCCGTGAGGCGGTAATCGCAGAGCCCAATGACAACGCGAATCGGCTCGGACGGATCATATGTCGGCTGTTGGTCGTCCGGAACTGACTGTCCGTCGACAGTGGTTGGGTCGATCTCGGTTTCGCCGATTGGAAGCGTGTCGCCCGCTTCGAGTGCGCGTCCTTCATAGCCGCCAAGCGAGACGAGTGTATATGTGGAGCGACTATCCATGTATGTCGGAACATCAATACCGCCGGCAACGGCGAGGTAGGTGCGTGCACCTTCCGTTGCGAAGTCAAACGAAAGTTCGCTCCCTGCATTTACTGTGTGAGCAGTCCATAGAGATAGGTCTTCACCATCGAGAGTGGCACTCATGTGCGCACCAGCGATGGCGATTACTGTCTCCTCAGAGAACTCAAGGGTTGGTCCTTGGTAGGTCATTTCGAGTACAGCTGCGTCTTCGCCATTGCCGACAAGCATATTTGCGACTCGTCCGGCAAACTGGTCCATCGCTCCCGATGGCGGCATCCCAATATGGTAGTGACCGTATCGTCCCAGGTCCTGTACAGTAGTAGATAGTCCTCCGTCTTGCACTTCGATCATGCTATCAGCTCCTGTAACTCGCGATTATAGCTGTCCGGATCGGCGTAGAACTCTGATGGTTTGAACTCCGTTGTTTCGTACGAGTATGTGAACGTCCCATTCTCGACGTCTTCTCGAATCGCATCATATTCGTCACGGTCGATAGACCGAAAGTTCAGGATATCCCCTGGATTCGGAAAGACAATAGAATCCTGGAAATCAGGCAACGATTGGTCGCCGTCAAATACTTCTACGGGTGTCCGGCCGAAGAGCTGGTAGCCGCCTGCTCCTTTGACCGGGTAGATAGCAGTGAACGCTCCGCCGTAGCCGACTGCCCGTGAGGGAGTCTCAGTTCGAGGCTGAACGTATTTTGGCACCTCGATTTGCTGATCGCGGGGTACCATCTGGAAACACCATGGCAGGCCGGGAACGAATCCGATCATTGTCACCATGTGGGGAGCCCCCGTGTGGGCGTCGATGAACGCCTCAACGGAGTCGAAATCGTTGATACGGGCAGCATATTCTAAGTCAGTCGAATCGGGGTCTTGATGGCGATCGCGGAATTGCATTAATGTCTCGTGCGTCCACGGGTCATCGTAGAGAATCGGGACATCGATAACGCGGGCTTCCCACGTATACTCCGCCGTATCGATTTCCTCATCTAGTTCCTGCAGATGATCGATGAGAGTTGACGGATCGAGGACGTCGGGGTCGACACGGACAAGATATGACGCGTTCGCTGGACAGATCTCGGTGACACCATCGAGATCTTCCTGGCGTAGTTGTTTTGTGATCGACATCGCTTTGAAATTCGCTTCAAAGCTCATCTCCTGGGCTAACTCGACGAACACATGGTCGTCTGCTCCATGTTCGTAGCGCGGGTCTGGCAGTGTTGTCCGCTCCATTGTTACACAACTCCTCTCAAGGTACGTGTTAGTAAGTGGTGATCAGCTGCTTATACCTTACCGCTCCAAGGGATGCAAGAGGAAGTCAGTGATCTGCTTCGATGGCGTCTAAGTCCATCGCTGATTCGACGTACGTCGTTGTGTGCGTTGCACCAAGAAATTCCGCATCCCGGACAACAGCCCGATGAAACGGAAGCGTTGTAGCAATCCCATCAATATGTGCTTCGGCAAGCACGCGCCGGGCGCGAGCAATAACTTCCTCGCGGTCCTGGGCTGAGATAATGAGCTTTGCAATGAGCGAGTCATAATAGCCGCTGACCTCTTCCCCTTCCTCAATTCCATCATCAACCCGCACTCCAATACCATTGGGGAGACGATATGTTTCGAGCGTGCCTGGTTGTGGCATGAAGTCATTCATCGGGTCCTCGGCATTGATTCGGAACTCTATTGCCGTGCCGAGAAATTCGACATCATCTTGGGCAAAGTCGAGTTCCTCGCCTGCGGCTACTCGTAGTTGCCACTTGACAAGATCATATCCTGTTCGAACCTCCGAAATAGTGTGTTCAACCTGTATACGGGTATTTACCTCCAAGAAGTAGAACTCGCCGTCCTGGTAGAGGAACTCCACCGTACCGGCGTTCGTATAGTCTGCTTCCTGAACGCCACGGCAGGCAGCGTCCCACATCTCGTGACGTATCTCTTCGTCGATGGATGGGGCTGGTGTCTCCTCGACCAGTTTCTGCTGATTACGCTGGAGGCTGCAGTCGCGCTCGCCAAAGTGCCGGACGTTCCCGTGGTCATCGGCGAGAACCTGGACTTCAATATGACGTGGACTGTCGAGATACTTCTCGACATAGACCGTCGAGTTGCCGAAATAATTCTCGCCTTCGCGACTCGCGTTCTGTAACACACTCTCGACATCGTCGTCGGCTTCAACGACTTTCAGTCCTTTACCCCCACCACCGCCTGCTGCCTTTACAGCAACCGGATATCCATGCTCGTCAGCGAACGAACGGACCGTCTCTGCGTCAGTCACCGGTTCCTCCGTTCCGGGAACGACCGGAACTCCGGCCGCCTGCATCGTCTGACGGGCCTGTATTTTCTCCCCCAGTTGTTCCATGACGTCACTAGACGGCCCGACCCAGACAAAATCACTATCCTCAACGCGTTCTGCGAAGTCAGCGTTTTCAGCGAACAATCCATAGCCAGGATGTATCGCGTCTACGTCAGCTTCCTCAGCGGCGTTGAGCACTGCATCGGCGTCAAGATAACTTTTGGTGACTGGCGGAGGTCCAATTTCGTATGCCTCGTTTGCGAGGCGTACATGCTTGGCATCCTGATCAGCCTCGCTATAGATGGCTACTGCTTCTACGTCGAGTTCCTGGCATGCACGAATAACACGGACGGCGATTTCCCCACGGTTGGCAACGAGGACACGGTCGAACATACCAAAAGAATAGCCAGCAGGCAAAATAAGATGATGGCCATGTACTTCGATATCCTGTAACAATATCTTATATTAAATGTTTCTCGCCGTTAGATGCTTCAAAACTGATCAAAGATGAGGTTCCGACGGAAGAGGCTGCAGGTAGCGACTATTAAGATGCTTGACCACGATAGATAACACGTGGTAGAGAATGACAACCAATGATTTTCAACCAGAAGAGGCTTCTATCGATCAAATTCATCGTGCATTCGAATCTGGTACCATTACGAGTCGAGACCTCGTCGAACAGTACCTCCAACGCATCGATACCTACGACCGGGACGGGCCTGAGCTGAATTCAATCATAGAGATCAACGACGCTGCAGTTGATCGGGCTGATGAACTCGATGAGAAGTTCAGTGAAGAGGGGGAATTCACGGGACCACTTCATGGCATTCCCGTTCTCGTAAAAGATGCTCTGGAAACTGCTGACATGCCGACTACATTCGGCTCAGATGCTTTCAAGGGATATATGGCCAAGGAAGACGCAGAAGTCATTCAGCGTCTCCGAGAAGCTGGAGCAATTATACTTGCTAAGACAAATCTTCCGGACTGGGCCACATCTTGGTTTGGTTTTTCGTCTGTTATCGGACGAACAAAAAATCCATATGACCTTGACCGTGACCCAGGCGGATCAAGTAGCGGGACCGGAGCAGCTGTTGCCGCAAATCTTGGAGCAGTAGGAATCGGAACGGACTGTGGTGGTTCAATTCGAGTTCCGGCCTCATTCGACAATCTCGTTGGTATCCGAATGACTCCTGGATTGATCAGTCGTTCAGGGATAAATCCGCTTGTCTCACATCAAGATACCGCCGGCCCAATGACGCGAAGTGTTCGTGAGACAGCGAAGCTTCTCGATGTGATTGTCGGCTATGATGAAGAAGATAAACTCAGCGCTAACAATGAGCTCACCGAGATTGATGGCTCGTATCTCAATCATCTCAAAGCAGATGCATTGAATGGAGCACGGGTTGGAGTACTTCGAGGTGGCTTCGGTGACGAGAACAATCCAGACGCTGCTCCGGTCAATTCTGTTGTTGATGATGCGATCGTAACGATGCGTAATTCAGGTGCTGTAATCGTTGATCCGGTTGAAATACCGAGATTGACTGAGTATCTTGCAGAAACGATGTTATATATTCTTCAGTCAAAACGAGATTTGGATGAGTTTCTGGGAGAAATAGACGGTCCGGTCGATTCGGTTGACGAATTGTACGAGAACGATGAATATCACGAGCTTCTAGATCTTTTCATTGGATTTGCAGAGGAGGGACCTGATGATCTCACAGATCATACAGAGTACTGGCGGCGGCTTAATGCACAACAGACGTTCCAACAGGAGATTCTGAATGTCTATGCTGAGTATGATCTTGATGCAATAGTGTATCCTGATGTCCAGGTCGTGCCTCCAACCGAAAGTGAGATTCGCGAGGAAAAATACGAGACCATGACGTTCTCCACGAACACAGTCATCGCTTCACAATCGTTATGTTGTGCAATGTCAGTGCCAGCAGGGTTCACCGATGATGGACTACCCGTCGGCATGGAAATTCTCGGAAAGCCTTTCGACGAATCAACGTTGCTCGAACTCGGCTACGCATTCGAACAAGCTACTGATCACCGACAACCGCCAGAAACGACGCCACCACTATCAGATTGAGCTACGTCGAGACGTCGCGCGATTGATCGTCTCTTGGGATCCCCGAACGGTTGCTTTTGAGAGAGTGAGTTGCATCCGATGGCGTTAGCGAAGAAGGTAAAAGCGTTGTTGTGATCAAGAGCGGTGAGCACTTGATTAGTTGTCAAAAGCTGGACGGCCAGGAATACATATAGAAATAGTTGGCTCTGTTGAAATACCCAACAACTTATAGAACTGGCGTGCTGAATACAGAGCATTCGTTCACCAGTGGATAGTTGCCCCTGCCCGGCGTACAGACGGCATATGTTCCGAGATGTATTCTGGACGCCGGTCGAGGATATCGGATTAGAACACCTCCAACTCACCGAAGACCGGGCAGGGGTTGCCGCTGAGAGTACCGTCATCGGCACGCATGACGGCAAACCGTTCCGTATCCTCTATCAAGTTGACTGTGATCGTAGCTGGCGGACGAGGCGAGTCCACGTCGCAACGCTCGGTGGTCACTCACAATCGATGACACTCCGCGCTGATGGCGACGGTACGTGGATTGACGAACAGGGCAGCGAACTCTCGGTACTGGAGAGGGCAATTGACGTCGATATTTCAGCGACCCCGTTCACCAACACGCTCCCGGTCAGACGTCTGGACCTAAGTGAGGGCGAGGCCACCGAACTGACCGTCACCTACGTCAGCGTTCCAGACCTCGGTCTCGACGCCGACGTCCAGCGATACACCTGCCTTGAGCCGGTCGACGAGACGGGTGGTCGTTACCAATATGACGCGGTCGGGAGCGACTTCTCCGCCGAGTTGGAGGTCGACGCCGACGGCCTTGTCGTCGAGTATACAGGCCTTTTTACGCAGAGTGACCCGCCGTAAGGGACCATCCGGTCTGATAGGGATTAGCAGAAATCTTCGGCCTCTTCTATACAACTCATTCCTAACCTTTTGAAAACGGTGTGACCGATCCAGAGGTTGCGTACAGCAAACCGACATCGTTTATTCCAAGAGATTCGTGCTGAAGCAGCCGACCAGTAGACCTGCGAATGTATCAGTGAGTGTTGGAGCAGCCTTCATGCAACGGAGAAGTCGGAGTAGGCGAATACCTCGGTGAATGAGACTTGAAAGCGGGTGGTTGAGTTGATAGCTATTCTTCGATCTCGAACTGCGGATTCTAGACTACTTCCCACAGGTGGTCGTCTGGGTCAAGGAAGTGACCGGAATATCCGCCCCATTCACGGTCACGTGGCGGATCGGTAATTTCTGCGCCTGCTTCGTCCGCTGTCTTCAGTACGGCATCGACTGCTTCTTTCGACGCGACGTTGTGACCGAGGGTAAATCTGTAGGACTGGGTGCTGCCTCCTTAACGTTCGCGTCTTCCGCGATTTGCTGTTTCGGGTAGAGTGCAAGCTGCAAGCCATTGTTCAACGGAAAGAAAGCGACAGCTCCACCTTCGAATTCAGTGCCGACGATACCCTCCGTCGGCCAACCCAACCCTTCGTGGTAAAAGTCGAGTGACGTTTCGAGGTCGTTGACTCCCAACGTGATGACGGTAATTCGTTGTTCCATAAGTGGGCTCACCTGTTCTAGACTGACGGTTTCCAGCATCGTAGAGAATGGACTGGTGGCGAGATATACCTAACTCTGTCAACACGAAGGCAAGCTACAGTATTAAGAGAGCTATTGATCGTGTTCGCTGTACCAAACGATTCGTAATTTACCTGTACTGAGCGATCATTGTTCTTGTTGATCAAGTTCTGACTGGTGCTGCATTCGCGCCCTCTATTCAGCACGAGGTTTGAAACCTATCACCGCAAGATGGTTTCAGCAAGGCCAAATAGTTAGAATCTATGGTTGTGTTTTTGGGATTCTCGGTGATTGTATGCCCCTCGACTCCAGATTAGGAACGGGTACGGCTACCGAATTATCAAATCCAGCATCTTATGTGTTAATTTAGATATACTTGGCGAACTCCTCTTAGAGTATCTATATGTGTTAACCGAACTCATGGGTTCATATGGTGGGGCCACCAATTGACGAACTCCATTTTAGTGAAGCACCAAGCGTGAAGTCGGTACCCGGACCAAAATCAAGACAGTTACTCGACCGACAGCGGAAAATAGATAGCAGCGTCGTCGCATACCCTGATCGAGTCCCAATCGCGTTCAAGGCGGGACGAGGAGCAACATTGCAGGATGTTGATGGAAATACATACCTCGATTTCTTCGCCGGTATCGGGGTTCTCAACGTTGGTCATTCGAACCCCTACGTCGTCGAAGCAGTGGATGAACAAACCGAGCAACTCGTCCACTCAATTGACTTCCCAACCGAACCTCGGCTTGACCTCATCGAGAAGTTGGGAAAAATCGCTCCAGGAAGTCTCCCCGGGAACAACCGCGTCGTATTCGGGGGTCCAACTGGAAGTGACGCAATCGAGGCCACGATCAAGTTGGCTAAACATACCACAGGCGGCCACGGACTTATCGCGTTTCGCGGTTCCTATCACGGAGCTACCTCAGGGGCACTGAGCCTGACCGGAGCTAAGAAATTCAAGAAAGAGTATACACCCCTGCTCAGTGACGTCCAATACGCCCGCTATCCCTACACATTCAAACACGGTGTAAGCGAAGAGGAAGCGATGGAACAATCGCTTGCAGATGTTCGCTCGATTCTCGAAGATCCCTACGGAGGTCTCACTAATCCGGCGGGTATCTGGGTCGAACCGATTCAGGGCGAAGGAGGTGTCGTCACTCCGCCGGAGGGATTCCTCCCACGGTTAAAGGAACTTGCTGAGGATAACGGTGTCCCGCTGATAGTCGACGAAATACAGACTGGGTTCGGTCGGACAGGACAATGGTTTGCCAGCAGCTGGGAGGACGTCACGCCGGATATCATGCCAATGGCGAAGGCGATCGGCGGAATAGGCTTACCGCTCTCGGCAACTATGTACCGCGAAGAGTTAGATACGTGGAGTACTGGCGGTCATGTGGGAACGTATCGCGGGAATCTCCCTGCAATGCGTGCTGGAGTTCGCGCGATTGAGTATATACAGCAGCAGGGTCTTCTTGAACATGGCCGGGAGGTCGGCGACTACATTCGGAAGCGACTCGAGGAGATCGCCGAGTCGAACCCTCATCTCGCAGAGATACGCGGGAAGGGGATGTTCATCGGTGCAGAGTTTGTGAATGCGGACGGACAACCATGGAAGGAAGCTGTCCTCGATATTCAGACTCGATGCTACGAGGAGGGAGTGCTGGTCTGGACGGCGGGCCGACATGGGAACGTCTTGCGGCTCATTCCGCCGTTGGTTCTCACTCAGGAGCAAGCGGAGGTAGGAACCGATGTCATCGTTGATGCGATCGCGGAGGTGACAACCGAATAGTTCCCCGTGTTCAAAATTGATATACTACCCTGACATCCTCCTATGACTGAAGCCGTGGGGTGCCATGGTCACAGACTGTGCCCACGACGGAGAGGTTCCACTCGTCCGTGACGGTGGGGTTGTCGGCCATGCCAATACGGCCCCTGGCCGAGAGAGCGGGCCTCGTCTACCTCAATGTCTGAGTGCGTATCCCTATATCGGACTCGGGAGTACAAGCTATGAAACGTGCCCAGAAGGCTGCTTTGGCTGTTGTTGGGTTTATTCCACCACTTCCGTCGTGGGTTTTCTCCTCGAATCCCTGTAACGGTTCTCACGTGAGGTTGAGAGAATGTCACCTTCCTGTGGAAAATTCGCGTAACTATTTGTATTGATCAGTGTTAACATGAATCGTCATGAGGGGGGACGGGGAAGCGACACACACCAGTGGGGGAAGAAACGCAACTCGACGCCGGCATTTCCTGCAAGCAGTCGGCGGAATCAGTGTTACCGGGGCGACGATGGGATACCTTGGGGCCCAACAAGGGCGGAAGAATTTCAAATTAGGCGTCGTCACGTCATTATCAGGTGACCTTCGCTTCGGTGGGCAGGTAACTCGGCGCGGATACGAGTTGTGGAAGCGAACAATCAACCAACAGGGTGGTCTCAATGTTGGTGGGAACAATCACCAGGTAGAACTGGTATATGCCGACGCGCAGTCCAATCCCAGTAACGGTGCCGACGCGGCGTCTCGAATGATCTCGCAGGAGAACGTCGATGCGGTGCTTGGGCCATACTCCAGCAATGTGACGCTCGCTGTTGTCCCAATAATGGAGCAGAACCAGATGCCGCATATCACGGGAAGTGCAGAGTCTCCCCAGATATGGGAGCAACAGCCCCAATACACATTTGGAACTATTCCGACGGTCTCCATCATCGCCGACCGTGCGGCGACCGATATTCTCAATCTTGAGCCGCAGGCAGAATCCGTCTACATCACGGGAGTCAACGAACCGTTCTCGAAGAGCACCGCAGAGGCGATGCGGGCGGCAGCCCAGAAAGCGAACGTAGAGGTGCTCAACTACGAACTGTTCCCGCGCGGAGCCGATTACACGAACGTCGTTACTGAGGCGAAAAACGCAGGGCCGGACTTACATTTCCATGGTGGTCACATTGGCAGCCACGTCAACTTGACTAATGCAGCCCGTGAGTTAAATTACAACCCGAACGGGATCATGTACCACTACGGTGTTAACACGGACAGCTTCAAAGAAGGAGCTGGCAACGGTGCAGCCTACGCATTCGGGGCGACCGTCTGGCTCCCACAGGTTGAACGTTCCGGTGGGGTCCTGTTTGACTCGCCGCAGGCCTATGTCGAAGCATCCCAGTCTACTTTCAACACCGCACCTGACTACACCCAAGCGGCTTCAACCGCCGCGGGCATTGTTTTCGGTGAGGCGTTTAAGCAACTCGGGGCGAGTCCGCCGCTATCTCGACAGCAACAGAACGAGATAGTGTCGATTCTCGAACAAATGGAGGTTAATACGTTCTACGGCACTGTCAACTTCGAAACCGAAGGACAGTACTACCATGACAATACCCAGACCCAGCCGTTAGCCATCCAACTCGATCAGGACAACTCCCCGATCATTGTCGGCACCGAGGGTGGAGGCAATGCGACGTATCCTGTGCCGGCATGGGGTGAACGTTGATTCGATGGTCGACGCGGAGTTGTTCACTCAGACGCTGATTAACGGGCTGCTGCTTGGAGGCATCTATGTCACGATCGGCGTCGGATTCTCACTCGCGTTCGGCGTACTGGAAGTCATCGACTTCGCAGTCGGCGAGTACGTAATGTTAGGCGCATTCGCCGGAGCACTGCTGGCCCCGACGCTGGGATCAGAGGGAGTGTTCATCATCCCGATCGTCTTCGCGTCATTTTTCGTGGTCGGGTTTCTGATACAGCCGCTCATCCATCACGTTACGTCGGGAGACAGACCGATGCCTGTGTTGATGGGTCTGGTGTTCACCTTTGGACTGGCGATATTCGCTCGAGGGTCGGTCCTCACCATGTTCGGTCCGAACAACCGGAACGTCCCCTCTGAGCTACTCACTGGCGGTGTCACAGTCCCAGGTATCGGTATCTTTCCGACGGTCCGCGTGGTGACAGCTCTGTTTGGAGTCAGTGCACTCACTGTCTTCATGTACTACCTCTACAACACGAAAGGCGGAATGGCAATTCGCGCCATCGCCGAGGATCGCACTAACGCCCGTCTAATGGGGATCAATATTAACCGGTATCAATCGATTGCGTACGGCGCCTACGCCGGGATGACGGCGACCGCTGGAGTCTTTATCGGATTGATTTTCACAGCGAATCCGGGCATGGGATTGCAGTACACCGCTTTTGCATTCTTTATGGTGGTGCTCGCTGGACTAGGATATCTGCCAGGCGTCATTGTGAGCGGAATCGTACTCGGACTCGCTCAGTCGCTTACCGCAGTCTACTGGAGTGGGGAAGTAGTCTTATTTGTCCTTTTTGCACTCATCTACATCGTACTATTAGTCTCGCCGTCCGGCATCCTCGGAAAAGGAGGTGAACACGCCTCGTGAACACAGACGAGGAGAGCGGGAGTTACGGTACTTATGTTAGCAAAGTCCGCCGACTCCGCGGAGTTCCGGTCTTAGTAGCTGGAATTATTCTAGTAGTGCTGCTTCTGCTTCCCGTCTGGATCGGACCGTTCTGGACTCGGATTGCGTTGGGGACACTAATGTGGATTGGATTGGCTCAGTCATGGAACATGATCGGCGGCTACGCCGGGTATCTTGACTTCGGACATGGCGCATACTTCGGCATTGGCGCACTCGTCACCGGTATTGGAATGAACACGCTTGGGTATCCGTTCATCGGCGGATTCGCGCTCGCAGGAATAGCCGGTGCAGTGTTAGCGTACATCATCGCTGTACCGACGTTGCGCCTTCGAGGGGCGTACTTCGCAATCGCGACGTGGGCGTTCGCAGAAGCGGTCAAACAGCTCGCACTAGTACTCGAAATCACGGGCGGAACATTCGGGATGAGCCTTCCCACCGGCGAAGGGACCGTTGGATTGCCGATTCCCGGCGGTCCGTCTGAAACGTTCTTTTACTATGTGATGCTTGCCCTCGCAGTTGGAACCGTGGCGCTTGCATACACGTTGTTTGAGCGCCGAGAATTTGGGTATCGTGTGAAGGCGCTCCGAGATAACCAAGACGCTGCCGAGGCACTCGGGATCAACACGACACGGGTCAAACGGCAAGTCTACGTCTTATCCTGTGTCATCGCCGCGCTCTTTGGCAGTGTCCACGCGTTCTTTATTATATTCATACACCCCAACGATGTGCTAGCAGCCATCGTGACCGACCAGATGGTCATCATGGTTCTGCTTGGCGGTCTCGGAACGATCGTAGGGCCGATACTCGGCGGCATTGCCGTATTCCTTCTTGAGCGACTGTCGTCGGTATACCTCGGCCAGACGACCTTTTACCTCCCGCTCATTGGCGTGTTAATTATGCTGGTTGTTCTATTCGCACCGAGCGGGGTTGTTGGTCTTCTGCGCGGCGATATCACCAGTACCGACGTCAAAGACAACATCCGTGAGTTGGCGGATCGCTTTCAATTCCGATGACAGACGTAATACTTCAAACCAACGAACTGACCAAGCGATTCGGCGCACTAACTGCCAATGATCAGATCTCGCTATCCGTAGAGCGAGGTGATATTCGAGGAATTATCGGTCCAAACGGCAGTGGAAAAACGACGTTCTTCAACTGTGTCACTGGGTTCCTCAATCCCGACGAAGGACACATTGAATTTGACGGGGTTGACGTGACCAACTGGAAACCTCATCGGATCGCTCGACGGGGAATGGTTCGGACATTCCAGATCGTCTCGCCGTTCAAGAACATGACCGTCCGTCAAAACCTACTTGCAGGCCGTGTTCCCGACCGAGTGGATAAGCGGGCACACACCGATGAAATACTCGAATTCCTCGAAATCGATCATATTGCCGAAAATGATGCTGGAGGAATTAGCGGTGGCCAGCAGAAGCTACTGGAACTCGGCCGTGTACTGATGCTCGACCCAGAGTGCGTTTTGTTGGACGAACCGACTGCTGGAGTAAACCCCGCACTCGAGAAGCGTCTTCTCGACCATATCCACGACCTCAACGACGAGGGAATGACCTTCGTCATAGTGGAACACGATATGAATGTGATGCAGAGGATAGCTGATTCCATTTCGGTGTTCGATCAAGGCAAGTATATCGCTGAAGGGCCATTTGATGAGATACAGCAGAATGAATTAGTCAGACAGGCGTATCTTGGCTCCGCAAGTGACGAGGAAATTCCCATATGACTGATCCGCCTGTCCTCATTGCCGAGGATATCGTCACTGGCTACGATCAGCACGAGGTCATTCACGAAGTGACAGTCAAATCACACGACGGAGTTACATGTATCTTCGGACCCAATGGGAGTGGAAAGTCAACACTATTGAAAACAATGAATGGTGTTGTACCGGTCTGGTCAGGATCGGTCAAGTACGGCAACCACGAAATCACGAATAATACACCAGAAGATATCGTAAAAGGCGGTATCGCAACTCTGCCGCAGGGAGGTGGCGTGTTCAGTACCCTGACGGTCAAAGAGAACCTCCGTATCGGAGGGTTCACTGTCGACGATACAGACGATCTCAACCGACGGATGGACGAAGTTCTGGACGTATTTCCCGATCTCCGAGACAAACTTGGTGATAAAGCGAACTCGCTATCAGGAGGCCAGCAAATGATGGTAAGTCTTGGCCGAGCAATGATGACGGGAGCAGACACCTATTTGCTTGACGAACCTAGTGCGGGGCTCGCACCCACATTGATTGATAATGCGTTCGAACTGATATCGCGGCTAGTCGAACAAGGTTCTCAAGTTATTCTCATCGAGCAGAACGTCACTGCGGCACTCCAACTCGCCGATTACGTATATATACTCGCTGAAGGAGATCTCCAATTTGACGGTCCGCCAGCAGAATTATCTGATGAAGACGAGCTGATGGAATTGTATCTCGGAATCGAATAGTATCGCACGGTCTTACTGTACTGCTCCCAGCCGAACTCCTAATAGGCGTCCCAGGTGAGCCGGATCGTGACCAACTCAGTTTCTGGATCGTATTCAGTCACGCCAGTCTGTTGCTGGGCCCGTTCAGAGATCTCCCAATCGACCGAATCGACAGGAAACTCGGGAAGTGCTCGGCAGCGACGTCGGCCGCGTATATTTGCGCTCGATCGAGCAGAGCTGCCTGCGTCTTCGGCACACTCTCGGCGGCGTCACAGTCGTCGGTCGTCTCGTCGATGCTGTCGGTGAGCGTACGCTGTTCGTCGACTTCCGGAAGCGTCTGTTGGCGAGTCATACAAATAGGAAGGAAGGAGTTAGCAGCAGGCGTTGAGCGCGTGTTTGTCGGTGGTTTCGGTCCCGCAGTGCCGCAGCGCCAGTAGCGGTGATCGATGTTCCCGTATTTGCCCTGACCGACATGCGGACCAGTGATGCGTGGCCCGTCGTCATTCTCGTCACTCACGTCGTCAGTAGGGAAGCCGTCGAGCGAGCCGTCGCCGGTCGCGTGTTCGACGGCGGCCATGTGCTTGCAGTGGGCGTGGCGGTGGACGTGGTGCGGGCAGGTGCAGGTGAGCGCGTCGCCCGTCACGTCATCGAATGTCACCGTATACTGGTGCTCGTCGGGGTTCTCGTAGCTCTCATTCGCCACGTCGACTATCCCGGGGGCGTCGACGCCGAAGCTGAACTATTCCCACTGCGCGCGTTTCTGTGCCGTCTCGTCAGATTCAAGGACCGCGGTCGTAGTCGTTGACATAGATTTCTACAGTTGGTTTCGAGAAGCCCACTCCCGCGCTGTCTCAGCAGCGCGGGGAAATTCTGATTCCCCCGAGGGAAGTGACCTTCTCACCTTTTCCTAATAGGGCCAAGGATAGATGTGAATGGGAGTCGTATTGCTGGATATGCCCGAAAACGACGACGAGCGGGAGCGAAACGAGGGGGGCGAGTTTGTCCAAGAGCGCAAGCCCGAGGACGTGTTGGAGGTCATAGAGCCACTTGAACCCTACATGACAAGCGAAGTTGCAGATGCACTCGATTGGCCGCGCCGGTCGGCCTTTAACGTCTTAGACGATCTTGCCGACGAGGGAAAGATTCGCAAAAAGAAGCCTGAAGCCCGACGTGTTATCTGGATACGCGAAGAATAGCTCTCACAGTGCTACGAGAGACGTAGCCAGCTCTGTTGAGACCCTTAGCAGTTGATAGAATTGGCGTGCTGAATACAGAGGATGCGTTTAGCACCACCGTCAGTACGCGACAACAGACGAGTCGACGGTCAACATCGCGGCGATGCGGTCGCCTATGGCCACTACAGCGGACATCTGCCCGCTCGTAACTCAACTGGCTGTGCCTAGAAGAATTGATAGCTTCCGTTGAGGATTGGGTTGCGTGGTTGACAGAGCCGGACGACATAGAGCCATCCCTCTGGGGTGTGGAGGAAATTCGTCAGGTCGGGGTCACCACCGAAGTGCACCGTGATATTGCTATCAGCATTCCGCTCTGCAGTCACGTTGTTGACCGAGTACACGTCGTACTTGTTATTCTCGAAGAACTGATCACGATTGTGAACCGCCTCAGGGTCAAGGCAACAAGCTACTAATGTCGAACACCTGTACGTCAACCTACCATGACGACCACCGACGATGGGACAGAACTCACGGCCACTAAGACCACCCTACAGGAGACTGGGAGAGATGGCTGATAGTTCGTCGACGTTGGACCAGACAGATATCGAGGAGCGAATTGAGCAGGTTGGGCGGTATTCACGGCTTGTGAAGGCTGGGCTTGGCGTTATTATCGGTGCGTTCATACTAGCTGTGGTCGCAGTGCTGCCCGCTAATCTCAACAGTGTTGCCGCTGCCGTCAACGCAGTCCTCCTCCCGCTCATCTTCGTTGGGATGGGGCTGTTACTCTATGGTATCGGGATGCATCTCCACCTCCTCCATCTCAACCTTGTTCACCAAATCCGCAAGCAGGGCGGCCAAACCGGGCAGTCTGCCAAACAGGATTCCGAGACACAGTCATAAGATAACGTCATACAGATGCAGCGCGGAAATCCACGGCTTTAGCCGTGGGAGGAAGCGCGGACGCCCCACTCCATAATCCACCGACGAATGCAAGGCCGACTCCGCAGATCGACGAACCAATTCCGCCACAGGCGTCCACCAGTTCACGAACAGTCCCACGGAGCTCCCCCTTGGTACCGTATCCGACGAGTGCATCGACGACGATACCGTCCGGATCGTAGTCTTCCATCCCAACGCCAGTCGAGACCCCCATCGCGGTGGTACTGCCTGGGAGTGCTCATTCCGTTGCTCGACCTGGTTTTGTTTTCCAGGAATCCAAGCGCCGATTCGACGCGACTTCATGCCCGCACGGTTGGACGACGATCGTCGACGGTCTCAGGACGATCGACGTCACGACCGTTGTTTTGCAGTATGGACAGCGGTCGGCGGTCATTGACCGGGACCCTCTTCGACGCGCAGGTCTCCGCCACAATCACTACACTAGTAATCCTCGGGATTGCGGACCGTCTTTGAGCGACGATACCGGCCGATACGCTCACCGCAATCTACGCAGATCAGCCACCAGTTGGGCGAGGTGAATCACTCGCAGTGCTGGGCGATATCGAGTATGTCGGTCCAACGGGCGAACGTCTCGCCATGGTCGGCTTCATCAAACTGCCAGTACTGCCAGGCGTGGACGAGTTCGTGCCGCCGTCTTGCTGAACTGCTCCCAACTGAACTCTTGATAGGTATTTCAGGTGAGCCGGATTGTGACCGACTCAGTATCTAGGTCGTATTCGGTAACGCCAGCCTGTCGCTGGCCTCGTTCGGAAATCTCCCAGTCGATCGTTTCGACCGGCAAGTCAGGGAAATACTCGGTGGCGACGTTCGTTGCATGCTGTTGTGCTCGGTCGAGGAGGGCTGTCGGTGTCTTCGGAAAGTCGTCGATCGCAGTTTTCGCACTTCCCGTGAGCGTTCGCTGGGCGGTGATAGCCGAGAACGCCAACTGGCGTGCCAGGGATAATACTACATCGGTGGTTCTGGTTCAACTGTCAACGTAGTCTGAGTGAGCCAGTTGTTCATCTCTCTATGAGTTCTTCTTTTCCAGTCGTTTGATGTCCCGAGCAACGTCAGACAAATCGTTGTTAAACTGATGTCCACCGATATCACACTCGTGAACAGCGGCCTGCGGGAGTTTTTCCGCGTACAGTGCGAGGTGGGAAAACGGTACTATTTCATCGTCTCGGCTGTGGTAAAAGAATATAGGTAGTTCACTTGGGAGCTTCGACGCAACGTTTTTCTCTAGTTCGTACTCGCTAACTTGCCAGCCTTCGGTACCCCAGAAAGGCAATGCGATAAGGAATAGACCAGCGATAGGCACGTCCATCTTCTCCTCGGAAAGACATTTTAACAGAATCGAACCGCCCAAAGAGTGTCCGAAAAGAATCACTTCATCATCCAATACAGCAAGTTCCGTTACGATCTGCTGTTTCCATGCCTCGTATTTGGGGTGATCTTCATTTGGCATCCGTGGATACCGTACTTTGTATGCAGCCCCCAATACATCCTGTAGGTTCACTGCTAATTTTTCATCTTCTTCGTATCCTCCAGCACCATGAATGAACAGCACTTGTTGTTCCATAATGTTCCTCTCTATGAGTTTCTGTTCCACTCTAATCGACTTATAGATGCGCGGCTCTGTTGAAATCCCATCGGTTCGACACGTTTCCTACTGAAACAGCCGTTAGGTAGGTGTGCGTAGTTTACAGGTAAAGGTGATCCGTTTCGTTGATCTGACTGGTAGTCTATCCCATTGCCTGTTTCGGGTTGGTTTGGTCATCGGAGGCTGTAGTCGACTAGAACGGAACCGTCGTCGAAACGGCGCGTCGTGTTGAGAGCGAGGTCGACCCGCGTTGCGTCGGGGAGGGCTCGGGTTCCCCCACCGACGATCGTCGGGACCACGCGCAGTACATACCGATCGACCAGACCTGCGCGGATTGCCTCGGCAGCGAGGCTGGCGCCACCGATAGACAGGTCGCGGTCGGCTTGGTCTTTCATGGTCTGTACCTCTTCGGGGTCGAACGTCTGCTCCAGGTGGGTTCGCGGTTCCGGCACGGTGTCCAGGGTGGTTGAGTAGACGACCTTGTCGGTATCCCCCCACGCCTCGGCGAACTCGCGTTGTACCTCGGGTAGGTCGTCGAGGAGAAAGGTGTCCCACACCCGCATCGTCTCATACATGCGACGGCCGATAAGGGAGGTGCCGACCGATCGTTGGAAGTCGTTGAAGAAGGTATGCGCGTCCTCAGATGGCTCTGTCCAGTCGAAGTTGCCGTTCTCGTCGGCGATGTAGCCGTCGAGTGATGAGTTGATGAAGTAGATGAGGTTGGCCATGGAATCCTCTTGGTTGTCGCGGCTATTAAATGTGGACGACAGAAGGGCCGGAAACTGATCAGACGGTATGTATCTCCGTTGCGCACCTTCTCGAAGGCAGCCACGACCCCGGGTGGAACCGCCGCTATGTGAACCAGGTCTATTTCACCTGTATCCACCGGTTAGAGTGATCGGTCGAGGTTGCGAGTGAGACAGGTAACAGCGAGTTCCCGAAACTGCTTCCACTACTGTCGTGAGCGGACGAATGCGCCGTACTTGCGTTTGAGCCGAGAGTTTACCGTCTCGTTTTGACTGCGCTGACTGTAGAGCTCGGCATCTAGTCGAGCGTTCCATGCCTTGTGGAGCTGCGAAAACTCTCGGTGCTTAATGAGCGGACGAACATCCTGCTCGTGGGCTAGCGTCCGAATCTTCTGGTCGTCGTACCCCTTATCTCCGAGGAGAATCACTACTTCGTCGGTATTTCGCTTGATGAGCGACGGTGCGATTTGCGAGTCGTGTTTCCGTGTCGTCGTCACATGTAAGTTGATAATCGCGTTCGATCTCGTGTCTACGAGAAGCATCCGGTACGTCGTATTCTTCCAAACCTTGAGACAGAGTAAGACGATGTGCTGGTGAAGTGTGTACCGCCGTTTCGAGAACTTCGAGGAGTAACGTGTGACAGCTCGGCGGGCCAAGTGATATGCTTGTTCCACGAACCGGAGTAACCGCGACTTCCGGAGGGCCTGCATTCGGTCACACTACCGGTCGAACCTGCAACTCTCTGAGGATTTCAACAGAGCCAGATGCGCTGAACGGCGAACGCGGACTAGCTCTTCTGTGATGGTTAGCCAATCATTGCCAGCTTGGAATTCTGGTCACTCTGTATCAACCCCCGAAGTAGCAATAAAAAGGGCTGAAGCGGTGGTTAGTTCGGCAGTTCCTTCTGTCCCGTCCTCACACACGGCCAGCACGGGAAGCTGTTCAGGCCATCACGATCGCATTCTTCTGATTCAGCATCGTCTTCGTCCGTCTCGTTGTCCTCGGACCGGAACGCCTCGAGTATCCCATCGTCAGTCGCGTCTTCGACGGCGGCCATGTGCGTGTAGTGGGCGGGCCGGTAGACGTGATGGGGGCAGGTGCAGGCGAGCGTGTCTTCCGTCATGTCGTCGAGCGTCACCGTATACTGGTGCTCATCGGGATTCTCGTGGGTCTCATTGGCCACTTCGACCTGGCTGGGAGTGTCGACGTCGAAGCTGAACTGTTCGGATTGCGCGCATTTCTATGTCTTCTCGTCAGATTCAAGACAATGCGAGAGACGTCTGCCATCACCTGATGTTGCTCTTCGAGCGCGTCTATGAGACGTACGAGAGGTTCGTACGCCGGCAATCCGGGTTTATCCGCTAATCAATCCTAGGCTTCAGGATTCAGGACGGTGTAATGAGTTTACCTCGACGACATTCTCGAAGATGGCACGGACCTGCTCGCTTACGTTGAGGTTGTCGAGTTCTGTGGCAATGTCCACTTCTGCTAGCACGGCCCTTCCGATAGGTTTCCGGCGCTGGGTGAGTATGCGATACAAATATGCGATACGAAGTAGCCAGAGCCCGCCGTCCACGTCCGCCTCGCTCTGGATCCGATAGGTCGTCCAGCCTGAATCCGGGACGAAGTGATGCTCGCCGGTGTGTCCTTCTTCGATGAGTGTGTCCCGCATGCGCTTCGGAAAGTTGATGTCGAGCGTTCCGCCGCGATGGATGTGACCAATCTCGTAGTCTGCGAGCAGGAACTCGTCAGCGTTGAATCGATGAGGACCAACCGTTACCTCGGGCCAGTCGCTGACAGTTTCGACAATCTGTTCGACCGGGGCGGGTGCATCGGAATTTTCTCCCATATCGGATACTCAGTGTCGGAGACCTTCAATCTCTCTACCGCAAGGACGACGAGCAGAGATCGACTATTATGATGCTTTAAGAAAGTCATGTCCGTCGGCCTGCAGTCGCGCGAGTGCACCCAACCCGGGCTATCACAGCTATGTACAGCAGCTACTAGAAACATACTTCTCTGGCTCGGAGTATTCGTTCCGAAATACGTTTGGGGCGAGTTGGGGATACGAAGCCGAGCCCTCAACGCCTATCGCGTCTGGCGACTTCCATCCGACGCCAAAATTCTGGACGCAGAAGCAGAACCACGAACATATCTCTACAAAACCGGCTAAATAACGGGTCAGAAAAGACGATAGCGTAGTCTCATTCTTGATGGATGCTTTACACTGGTCTCATTATAATATGGTGCGACATCGACATAGAATCTTCGCGAGTAATCGTCCGTCGTATCTATCCATTATCGCCAGAACCACTTAAAGCAGAATCCGGCAGAGCAGTCCGAACTCAATAGTAGGTAACAACGCCAGTCGAAGCACTAGGGTAATCGATAGAGAAACGGTGCGCATAGTGTTCGGTCACATCGACGCGGTCTCCCTTCTTGACTGGAGTTCACTACTCGTCAGTTCGTGGTGCCAGTTGCATACGCCTGCGGGTATTGTTTAGATTAGCTGATTCTACGTGAAGGCGAACGTTTACAGCTAATTTTCGGCGGAGCAGTGCTATGTGTAGCGGAAATGGTCGGTGGACTGGATGGTTCGGTGTTTTAACCTTGTGAAGACACGTTCGACGCTATTCCGATTTCCATGTGTGATATACGAAGATAGGAGAGTTTCTTCGAAGAGTACAGCTTGTAAATGGTGCGCCATCGACGAGAGACACCGCGTCCGTGACGCGGTGTCTCTCTTGAAGTCCCTGCAGAGACTGTTTCGTGAGAATGGTAGTTCGTGACGGATAGAGCTTGATATGGAGGGATTCGTTGGTTTCTGGATCGACGGCGGTGTACAGCCAGTAGCGTTGGTCGTTGAGTTGGACCACGGTTTCGTCGATTGGAACGTGATCGGCGTTTTCCCGTCAGTTGGCTGTAAGTCCGCCTTCTGCACCAATTATGGACAGTAGAACGACACCATCCGCCACCAAACTGATCTATTGTAAATACAATATTTAAAATTGATAGTTATCTGCGTAGAGACGAGTTTCATCAGCGATTCCAGTATCGCTTCTCGCTCCACAAATCCTAACTCAATCTAGCCAGTTTCAGTGAGGCGGTCAAATTCGGGTGGAGAGCTCCACAAACCTTCACCACCTCATCCTCATCTGAATACTGCCTAGTCTGATAGAATAAGTAATCAATTCTCAGGAGTTCAATAGCTTCTTCATCAACTCGCTATACTGGGAGTCATTTCTAAGCCCAGAGTATTCAGGATCTCTCGATCGATACGGCTATCAATCCATACTATGATGAAACTCATCGATGGCAAGAAGAGACTTTTCTATCTTATCATCAGGTATTCGTTGGTACTTATAATTACTTACCTCTGTAATGCTTTTATAAGAGTAGATTATGTTTACTCGCTGCTAGTATTCACTTACTATTTTTATATCTTAGGAGGAATATATTAAGTGACTTAAGTAATGAATATTCTAGAGTGTAGTTTTGGACGGGGGAGATCCGACGGGATTCATTCCCTCTACCGTAGTTTCGAGGCGACTGAAGAGTACCTCTAGTCCTATAAAAGTCCGAATAGAGGGAATGGGTATAGCAATTAGTCCTGCGGTGTGGTAGCGTCGGATGGGGTCTGATCAAGTGTCTCTTCACGAGGCCAGATCAGGGAGGCAGCAATCGCAGCTACGAACCCAACTGGCGGTGCGATTAGCCTCACTGTAATGATTGATGTCATTCCGAGCGTGATCCAGAGAATGGTTACTGCTGGGCCGACTACAAACGCAGCTATGAGCCCTGCCTTCGAAAAGCTCTCTTGCCAGAAGAACAACAGGGTGAAGGCGGGAGCAAATGAGGCCATGAGGCCAGTTGCTGAGTAGCTCACTAGCGTATAGACAAGGTTTTCAGCAAGAATTGATATCAGCAGACCTACGGCGCCGACGGTTAGCGTTGCTACACGCGAAATTCGTAGCCGGATCTTCTCACTGAATTTCCGATTTTTCGTTACTACTTTATTATAAACGTCCTGTGCTGCTGCCGAACTTGCAACTACGATTTGGGAGTCAGCAGTTGACATCATTGCTGCCAGGGCACCGGCAAGTAAGACTCCACCGAGTAAGCCGGGTAGATGTTCCAAGATCATGAATGGGAGTACCATTTCGCGATCCGCTTGCACGGCCTGCGGTGTACCATGGAGGACACGAGTAAGGAGTCCAAGAAGGACTGCACCTATTGCAGTCAATACACCCCAAATAGTGGAGACAATGATTGCAGTCTGACGGTCTTGGTCGCTGCGGAGCGCCATCATTCGGGCGTTCAGATGTGGATACCCACCAAAGTAGGCGAAGACCCAACTGAGATTAGCACCAAGCAACACAAGTATCGCTGCTCCACTTTTTCCTCCAAATAATGAAGCCCTGCCCCCACCTGACTCTGCAAGACTTCCCATGAGCGAAAGTGACGGGTCAGTAATAACGCCAACAAGTAGGTACCCAGGTAACACGATGAGTGTGAAAACCATCAATAGAGCTTGCATTGCATCGGTCCAGACGACAGCCAAGAATCCGCCAGCGAGAGAGTAAGCAACGATAAGTCCGGCAATAATGAGTAACCCCGTGAGTGGGTTCAACCCGAAGATCTGTTCAAGGATTTTTCCGCCGGCAAGGAATTGCGAGCCAACGTAACCCATGTAGAACAGGAAGGTTACTATTGCCGGTAGAACCCGGACGATCGGGGAATCTTCTGGGAATTTCTCTGCCAAAAGTCCGATTGGTGTGATTGCGCCAGTTTCCTTCCGCCCTTCCATAAAGGGTCTAGCATAGACTATCCATTGGAAGATTGCACCACCAGCTGTTCCTACAAGCACCCAGATTGATGAGAGCCCGGCTGACCACGCGAGTCCTGGAACACCTAATAAAAGCCAGCCTGACATTCCAGAGCTACGCTCAGAAAGGGCAAGTGCCCATCCTGGAAGTTTGTCACCTCCAAGAAAGAAGTCCTCTTCTGATTGGACCTTTTTTGAGCCCCAATACCCGATCGCCACGACAAGTCCTAAGTATCCGACTAGTCCAATAACTGTATTCGTGCCTGCTTGTACCATGGTTGCATACCTCTGATTCCTATGCCGGTGACTATCATTATATAATTAAGGGTTAATTTCACAATCACAATCCTAAAGTTACGTGTTCGCTCCTGCCTTTCGTACTTTTCCTTGAGAGACACCGTGAGCTGGGGGAGCAATCCGTTTTTCGTCGTCTTCCTAATTCGAGCTCGATGAACACTACTTTAGTAGGAGTAGTCGAACTGCTAACCGGCAAGGGCCAGTGAAGTCACTCAATAAAGGAATTACAGCGCTTGTTTTCTCCAACCCTTTATCAGTCGTCTACGCCCTCTTTTTTGCAACTGTTCCTTAGAACAGAACGAGCTGCCCAATCGTCTCGGTCTTCTATTTCTTTCCAGGTTATCTGGAAATCATCCGGTGGATATGCTACCTCTGAATCTGGTATAAAGCTATAGAGTGAATTTGTGGACCGTCAAACTGGATCGACCGACATAGTTTACAATCCTAGAATTGTAATCGCCCCTCCCTGCGTTCGTTCCTCAGAACGGAACGGTCACCATTTATGTAATTTAGATGGACAGACAATGACGGAGAGAAATTACTGTGGGAATTCATCCGGTACTGTAAGTTACGTTGATTTCAACGACATTTGCAGCCTGTAGAACGAGTTCTGGAATTTCGTCCTCAAATTTTTCGCCTTTCAGTCTTGTCGTTGGAGCTGCTACGCTAATTGCTCCTAAGACCTCTTGATCCTTACCGAGAACAGGCGCTGCGACACACTGGAGTCCTTCAACTCGCTCCTGCCCACAGTACGCAATACCTGCGTCCCGGATTTTATCAAGCTCCTCGAAAAGATCCCCCTGATTAGTGATCGTGTTGTCCGTCGCTGCTGGAAGTCCATGCCATTCTAGAATCCTCTCAACCCGGTCTTCAGGAAGATTTGCTAGAATTGCCTTTCCTAAGGCCGTGTTATGAAGATACCGTCGCTTTCCCGTATGGGTATCGAGAGTCACTGCTTTGTCGCCACGCGCACGATACAGATAGACGCCTCGGCCATGTTCCTCCACCATTAGGTTTGCAAGCTCACCCGTCTCTTCTGCAAGTGCCTGTACCTCTGGACGGGCGACCTCGTAGATTTTCCGTCTCTTTCGTGCATACTCACCGATCTCAAAGAAGCCAAGGCCAACGACATACGTGTTGCCCTCCTTTGTAACGTAATTATGCTGGCGTAGCGTTGAGAGGTGGTCGTGAACAGTGCTTTTCGACATCGACAAGTAGTCTGCTAGCTCTGTCACGCCAGCGCCATCCAGATCTTTGAGCGCCTCAACGACCCGTATCGTGTTTTCCGTGGTTTGCAGATGTCCGTCCAATTCTTGTTCCATGGCTAGATCCGTATCTCGCATACAGTTACTAATAGATTGTTCCGGGGAACCGAACAGACGGACTGAACGAATCCCGAATCGTCTTTGAGACGGTGTTACCGAAGGAAAAAACCCTCACCAACTGGATCTTCTGGATCAACCATAAATTCGTGCCGGCCTGTGATGTGAGCAGTCCCACGAACCTTGGGATAGACAGCTTGGTACTCCCCACATTGAGTCGTCGCAGTGTATGATCCCACAAATTTTGAGCCAATGATGCTCTCTACAGCGAACGGCTCATTTTCAGCGAGGGTATTAGCTGCCGCTTGGAGGGCTACTCGCCCACTGACCCCCGTTCCAGTTGGACAGCGGTCAACTTCACCATCCGCGAATATGCAGACATTCCGACTGTCGGCAGTTTCATTTTGTGGCTCATCAGTGAGGATAGTTCCATAAAGAAATCCGAGATCGTCTTCGTCCGGATGCTCTATTTCAATGGCTTGAGAGACGGCCTTCTTCACGGCTTGTCCGATATCAATTAACGCTCGGAAATTGGCTGGCTTGAGTTCTACGTCAAATTGCTTGGCGTCACAGTATGCGTAGAACGCTCCTCCGTACGCTATATCAAATTCAATCGTTCCCCAGGGCGGAACATCTACAGTTTCGTTATGAGCGTAGACAAACGAGGGAACATTCGTAAACTCGACTGCGTCTACTGCCCCCTCCTCGTCGTGCGCAATGTCGGCCTCTATACGTCCCGCTGGAGCATCAATAACAACTGGGTCATCTTCAAAATCGGACGCAAGGAGATCAGTTTCAGCGGCTAATTTGGCAAGAGCAATAATGCCGTGGCCACACATCGTACTGTATCCTTCATTGTGCATGAACACGACGCCAAAGTCCGCTTCATTATCGTTTGGCTCTGTAAGGACGGCCCCGTACATATCTGCATGGCCACGTGGTTCCCACATGAGCGCTTTCCGATACTCGTCCAGCTCTTGTTCCATATATCGGCGCTTTGCGAGGACAGTTGCACCTTCTAAGGGTGGGAGACCATCAGTAACTACTCGTAGCGGTTCACCTCCTGTATGAGCATCAATCGTTTTGATACTAGTCCATTCGGCCGGTGCCGTCCAAGTCAGATTTAAGTTATTCATGATCGATCAGGTCTTGCTCAATACGAGCTGTACTACCTACATCTAGCGCAGCCCACTTATATCCGAAGGTAGAATTAACTGGAAGCGATTCAGTGAACCCCACAAATTATATACACAGCTCATGAACTGTAACCCATGCGGGTGATTATCATTGGCGGAGGAATCATCGGTATAGCCTCTGCATATTACCTTCGACAACGCGATATCGACGTTACAGTCCTTGAAAAATCGACACTTGGATCTGGAAGCACAGACCGAGCAAACGGAGGAATCCGAGCTCAATTCTCTTCGCCAGTAAGTGCAGCCCTCTCCCAAGAGAGTATCAAAGTCTGGGAGACGTTTGAAGAAGAATTTGATACAGATATTGGCTATCAACGGCCTGGCTATCTCTTTTTAGCACGAACGGAGTCAACAGTCGAACGCTTCCAAGAGAACGTAAGTCAGCAGAAGAAGCTCGGGGTCAACAGTAAATTCATTTCACCAGAGGAAGCAGAATCACTGTGTCCAGAGCTGAAAACAAGCAACTTCCTGGGAGCGACGTACTGCCCATCCGACGGCTTTGCAGACCCACATCTTGGCCTTCAAGGTTTTTCTATTGCTGCAAATGAAGCAGGAGCAGATATTCGAACGAACGTCGAAGTGACTGACGTGCTACAGGAACAATCAACGGACCGTGTTACAGGTGTACAAACAACGTCTGAACGACTGTCTGCAGATTTTGTCGTCAATGCAACGGGCGCGTGGGCACGCCGAATTGGAGAGATGGTTGACTTAGATCTGCCCGTCTCACCGCGACGCCGCCAACTCATGGTGGTTGAACCAGAGAAACCAATTGATGACTCGGTACCATTTACGATCGACCTTGATCGGAGTGTCCACTTCCGCCCTGAACGTGAAGGTTCTGCTGTTGTCGGCGGTCACTTCGCCGATGCTGACCCAAAGCAAGACCCTGATAGGTATAAAGAAAAAATGGATCTAGACTGGGCTGCAAAAACTATTGAAGAAGCCTCGAAGTGTGCGGCGTATTTTGGCCCTGATTCTCAAGTGAAGCAGGGGTGGGCTGGACTCTATGCTATAACGCCTGATCATCACCCAATAATTGAGGAATCGCTCCCCGGATTCGTGAACGCAGTTGGGTTTTCGGGGCACGGATTCATGCAGGCTCCTGCGACTGGCCAGATCGTAGCTGAACTTATTGACGAGGGAGAATCCTCACTAGTCGACGTCTCCCACTTGACCACCGACCGATTTAGTCGTGACATCCATCTTGAAGAAGGAACCGTTATAAACTAATGCAGACTATCTTCGAGGAAGATAGGGAATCGCGATCCTTCTGAGTGAACTCACCATCTCCACTCTACGCCACAAATCCATGTGACGGCCTGCGATGATAGCTTTATATTCACCGAGCCAAACAGCTACCATATGGTCAGCTCAGACCAAGCAGCCGGTAGAATGAAACAGATTCCCTTCTCCGGAATTCGGAAAATATTCGAGGAATGTGACCGCCTTGAACAATCAGGCACCGACGTTGTCCACTTTGAAATCGGCCGGCCAGACTTTGATACTCCCCAACCAATCAAGGAAGCTGGAACTCAAGCACTTGACGATGGCCATGTTCATTATACCTCTAACTACGGAATCGCACCACTTCGAACAGCTCTTGCAGAGAAGCTGGCCACTGAAAACGGTATTGAGTACGACCCCAACAGCGAGATTGTTGTTACGACTGGTGCGACTGAGGCCGTCTTTATAACAATGCTTGGTCTCGTTGAAGAGGGTGACGAGGTTCTTATTCCAAATCCGTGTTGGACATATCCTTCGAGTATCCGAATGGCTGGCGGATCTCCAGTTACCTATGATCTTGACTCAGCAGACGGCTTCCAGCCTGATATAGACTCGATTGCCGACGCAATTTCAGAACAAACCAAACTTCTCGTACTGAATAGTCCGCATAATCCAACCGGGGCTGTCATCGATAAACAGCATCTCGCTGCGATTGCGGATCTGGTTGTCGACAATGACCTTTTGCTCCTCTCAGACGAGATCTATGAAAAGATTCTGTACGATGACTACAGCCATTTGAGTCCGGCTGCTGAGAGTCGTTTGTTTGAGCGGACAGTAACGGTTAATGGATTCTCCAAGGCCTACTCGATGACCGGATGGCGACTTGGATATCTTGCAGCTCCATCTAAACTCGTTGATCCGATTATTCGTGTGCGCCAGTATACTACGTCCTGTGCGCCTTCTATTTCACAATACGCGGGCATTCGTGCGCTCCAGAGTGGGTTACACGAACCGATGGTCGACGCATTTAGCCGTCGTCGCGAGCGGCTTCTGGAACGAATTGACCGAATTCCGAGAATGTCGTGTCCAACGCCGTTGGGTGCATTTTATGCATTTCCCACAACCCCTGAAGGTTACTCTGACGAAGAAGAATTCGTCTGGTCTCTTCTGCAGGAGGCAGGCGTTGCATTTGTTCCTGGGACTGTTTTCGGATCATCTGGACGTGGACGGTTCCGAATTGCCTATTCAAACTCAGTCGAACGAATCGATGAAGCATTCGACCGACTTGAAGAATGGCTGTAATTAATCCGGAAAATAGAAATTAGCTGTCAGAGCCAGCTTGATGGGCTAACTACCGCCTTCTCACTATCTTTCTTAAACGGCTACGGTAGCTCTATAGGTCTCCAAGCGAAATGCAACAGCCAACAATGCCAGCTGCAGGGAGAGTATACTTTGCATTGTATTGCTCTCGCGACTACATATTTCTCGTGGGTGTGCTGCGAGTCCGGCATCTTTATGAGCCAATAACACGGTGATAGCATTGATGAGTCCAGACGCGTTCGAGAACGAGCTTACTGCTCTCACACACGAGCAAGAAGGAACCGAAGAGGAACTGCATCAATCGTATGAAGCTGCTGTTGACTCGGTAAGTAGTGACTTAGGTGACCATCATCCTCTCTGGATCGATGGTAAGTCCGTTGAGACGGATGATACCTTCACGGTCACTAATCCGACGGATTTCGATCAAGTGATCGGCGAATTCGCCTCCGGAGAAGAGAAGCACGTGGACGAAGCCGTTGAAGCGGCGGCTGATGCATTTGATGGCTGGCGGAATACCTCCTGGGAGGATCGAGTCGATATTTTCCGTGACGCAGCTGATCGGATGCGTGACCGGAAGTACGAGCTTACAGCGACATTGACGCTCGAAAACGGGAAAAACCGATTTGAGGCACTTGCCGAAGTTGACGAAGCGATCGACTTCATGGAGTACTACAGTAAAGAGATCGAACAAAACAACGGCTACCAATCCGAATCCACTGAGCCAACTCCTGACCAACTGTGTGAGAGCTCTCTGCAGCCATACGGCGTCTTTGGCGTTGTGACCCCATTTAATTTCCCGATAGCAATTCTTACCGGCATGACGACAGGGGCATTGATCACCGGGAATACGGCAGTCGTCAAGCCAGCGAGTTCAACGGCATTGATTGCTCACAAGGTCATTGACATCATGACTGAGGCCGGACTCCCGGATGGTGTCGTTAATCTCGTTACTGGCAGCGGCAGTACAGTAGGGCAACCACTAGTGGAGCATGAGGACGTTGCCGGCTTTGCTTTCACTGGATCGCGTGAAGTTGGCCTCAACATCCAGCGGACATTTGACGAACTTGGCAAGCGTGGCCCAGTAATTGCCGAACTGGGTGGGAAAAATCCGGTCATTGTCACTGATACCGCTGATGTCTCGAAAGCTGTTTCAGGCGTCAAGAATGGTGCTTTCTCGTACAGTGGCCAGAAATGCTCAGCCACCTCTCGTGTGTATGTTCACGAGGATCTCGTAGAGCAGTTCACTGACCAGTTAGTGGCGGAAACGGAAGATCCCCAGATTGATCTTCCGCAGAAAGAAGATTCCGTTCTGTCACCAATTATCAATGATAGTGCGCTAACCCGGTACCAGGATATCTGTGAGCAGGCGGCGGAAGATGGTTCCGTATTGACTGGTGGAAACGTTGTTGACGATCCTGAGCTTCCGGATGGTAGGTACGTTGAACCGACCGTTGTCACCGATATTCCGCACGAACACGAGCTTGCGAGAGATGAGCATTTCCTTCCCTTTGTGACGATTCATCCTGTTTCGAGTCTTGACGAGGCCATCACAAAAGCGAACGACAGCGACTATGGGCTCTGTGCCGGTCTGTTTTCGGAAGACGAGAACGAAATTGAGACCTGGTTCGATCAGATTGAATCTGGCATGTGTTACGTGAATCGGGAGCAGAGTGCGACGACTGGTGCGTTAGTTGAGGCCCAGCCCTTCGGAGGGTGGAAGTTCTCTGGAACAACAGGGAAATTTGCTGGTGGGCCGTGGTACCTCCAGCAGTTCATGCGTCAGCAGAGTCGGACGGTAGTGGGCGACGTTGGTGAGCTGTAACCCTCACTAGCTCACAGCTCAAATTCGATACTAGTGTAGGTCTTTTTATTCGCTTAATTACTGAATAGTAGTTTCGACGCTGATCGGGGGAGACTCAGATACCTTGACTACCACTGAAATATTGACAGAGCAGACTAATCACCGTATTCAATGGTGGTCTCGTGATGGTTATTTTCTGAGAGAAACATCTGGTTTCCTTTGCTATCTCTTTGCAGCAGAACTATTAAATAGCGAGACGACTCCATTCTAAGCGCTATGAGCCTCGAAGTAGAAGAGAATATAGCGCTCGTCACGGCTTCAAGTAGTGGTTTGGGGAAGGCATCAGCCGAAGTGCTCGCGAAAGAGAATGCGAATGTCGTTCTAAACGGTCGAGATGCGAGCCAGCTCGATGCGGCGGTGACGGAGTTGAGCAACCTTGGTGATGGTGAAATTGTGGGTGTCCAAGGGGATCTTACAGAGAAAGATGATATCGAGGATCTTGTTGCAACGACGGTGGATGAATTCGGCGGTCTTGACCATCTGGTTACCAGTGCTGGTGGCCCACCAAGTGGCCCCTTCATGGAAACCTCAGACGAAGACTGGTACCATGCCTTCGATCTCTTAGTCATGAGTGTAGTTCGTCTTGTTCGTGAGTCAGCTCCGTACCTTAGAGAAGGAGACTCAGGGACGATCGTCAATATCACCTCTAGAAGCGTAAAAGAGGCGATTGATTCGCTTGTCCTTTCAAACTCTGTGAGAATGGGAGTCGTTGGTTTAGAAAAAACGATCTCGAAAGAATTGGCGCCGGACGTACGAGCGAATGCTGTCCTGCCCGGACCACACGAAACTAGCCGTATTGAAGAGCTCGTCGAACAGTCTGTTGAGCGTGGTGATTACGATTCATATGAGGAGGGAATAGAAGCACGTGGGGAAGGAATTCCCTTAGGTAGAATTGGAGATCCAACAGAGCTTGGCGAAGTTGTGGCATTCCTTTGTTCGCCTCGCTCCAGCTATCTGAATGGAGTTGCTATTCCAATTGACGGAGGAGCAGGGAAATCGAATCTCTGAGTTTCATCTACGAGACGTAGAGAGAATTAACTGGTATCACTATAGTATAAATTATTTAGTTGGGTGTCAGCACTATTCCCCCATAATATTGAAATAGCAGCCCATCATTCGAATAGACGGACCGATGGAGTCTGTAAACTTTACTGAAGCGGAGACGTACGAACCTGACGAAGGTTGGCGACGCGTCTCGCTTGCTGGTAGTGAAGAGTTCACATTTGAATGGTTCGAAAAACCACCTGGCCATTCGTCACCCATGCATGAGCATGAGAACGAACAGGTCTGTATTGCACTTCAAGGAGAAATCACGATCCATACTGAGGAAGATAAGACCACGCTTGAACGGTTCGACTCTGTGTGGCTAGATGCATGGGAATCACACCGTGTTGAGAATACTGGCGACAATCGCGGCGTTGCTATTGATGTTTTCTCACCTGGCCGAAGTTTTGACTTCTGGACAGACCGAGAAGAAGACGAAAAATAACCGTCTGCACCAATTTTGGGAGGAAGGTGTTCGTTAGAGTTCGGCGCGTTCGAGTGCTTTATCTACGCTTTCGTCATCGTGAACGATCGTGGACACAGCTTGCGTCATCGCCCCAGGCTGATCATGCTGGAAGATACTCCGTCCCATTGAGACACCTGCAGCTCCGGCGTCCATTGCTCCACGGACATTGTCAAGCATGGCACGGTCGTTTTGAGGGTCGCCACCGGCCATAAGAACGGGGAGACTGGTGGAACTCGTTACTTTACGAAAACTCGAGGCATCTCCAGTATACCCTGTTTTTGCTACGTTAGCCCCGACTTCTTCAGCTATTCGCACTGCATGACTTGCCTGCTCGGCATTATCCTCTTCCATGCCAGGCCCCCGAGCATATGTCATTGCAAGAACTGGCATGCCGTACTCTGTGGCATCTTGCGTAATATTCGCAAGTTGTTCTACTTGGCGTGATTCGAATTCACTTCCAATGTTCAGATGGAGCGAGACAGCATCAGCCCCAAGCCGTACTGCCTCTGCAACGGACCCTGTGATCCGTTTATCATTCGTATTCGGCCCGAGTGTCGTAGAGGCATTGAGATGAATGATATACCCTTTCCCATTTTTGTGGGGATGGACACGACGAGCAAGACCTTTCTGAGTTAGGACGCTATCCGCTCCACTGCGTGTAACCGCATCAATTGTCTCTTCAATGTTTTTTAATCCAGCCGTTGAACCAATAGTAATTCCATGGTCCATTGGGACATTTACCATTCGGCCATCAGTACCTATCCGATCCAGTCGAGCGTCGATTCCAGTTGTCATCATTCTACATCGCATGGTATTCCTTTAAGATGTTCCGGCATAGGAAGACATTGCCAACCAAAGGTACATTATTTTCCAGGTTGAATATTGCTAGCTTGCCAATATGCCTCGTTCCATCCTCCACTCTGACCAAAACTCGATCAACACAAAGTCCAAACGGAGTAGCTTCTGCTATCCCATCGGCCAGAATTACGAAGCTAAACGGCATATTATCGCTATCTCAGTCACGAACACCCAAGTATTTGTATTGCTGACGGCTTAGTAGCTCTTACCGAATGTATTATATAGGAAGATTGCTATATTTACTATAATCACTATTATATCTAGGAGAAAATCCTGGAATAGTTTTATATGGCGAACAGCTGTTTGAGATATACGTCTATTAGGGACAGTACCGAGGCAGACACGCATTTATCCATACTAAGGCTAGATAATTGATCACTAATATAGGCCAAGACTACTAAGAGTAAGCAATCGGTAGAATGGGAGTGTTCAGATAAGGATGAAGGATGAGGCAGTTAAAATTCGTGGTGCTCAATGTCCGAATTCAACCGTCTCGACGAATATAACGATTGGACCAAGTTAGAGTTCTGGAGCGAGAAACGATACCGGAACCGCCGATGAAGCTCAGTGACCACCTCCACGTAGCATGATTATAATTTTTATATACTGTTTATATCTTAGAATGTTCTAGTATCGACCTACCATCATAATCTGATACAGAAGGCGGACCTACAGCCGACTGACGGGAAGACGCCGAATCGCCCTGCAGTTGACGAAACCGTGATTCAACTCAACGACCAACGCTACTGGCTGTACACCGCCGTCGACCTAGAAGTCAACGAATTCAGCCACTTCAAGCGCTATCCACCGCAGACTATCGTCGTGACAAAGTAAGTCGCAGAAGCGATTGATTGCGCAGATAGACTATCGGACGGTCGCCACCCACTACGGCTGTGCGGACACGAATGACGGGTATTGCGTCGTGGCGGAAATGGCCGAGCGTGTCCTTGGCGTGAACGATACGAACGTCGGACGGTGTCGGCGGACGACGCATTAGGTGGCGGTGGCCGGCATATCAAGATCTCGGTCACGGATCCTAATCTCGCCGGCTAGATGCGAGCACACGACGCCTAAAGACGATGTAGTAGCCACTGCGAGCAGTTTGAGATCAGTAGAACGTATACGACACCAATTTGGCAATCCACTTCGGAAACCCCTCAACAGTGATATATTTCGGCGGATATGATGGACACACGATGCTTATCAGTACGACACCAAATCCCCCACTTCCGTATATAGTATCTGAAATTGATATCAATTCCAGATGTAGTCGAATCCCCAGTTCCATCAGCTCACTCGGTGTCCGCTCACGCTCCACAAGCTCTAACTCAATCAAGTCGCTACATTCGGTGAGGCGGTCGAATTCGGGCATAAGACACTACGAATTCCACTGCCTCATCCTTATCTGAATGGTACCCTCAACAACCAACAGCATTTTTAGCTAATCGCACTGCTTTCTTCATGAAGCGGTAGATCTACGACATGAACCATCGACGGTTTCCCGCTTCAACTCCCTAGTTCTAACGGTCAAAATCGACGCTATCTAGCAATTCACCAGAGTCGGGCACTCTGAATCACGCCTGTGGAGACTGCGCTCTCTGCCATACACCCGTATCTCTAAGGCAGGTCGTGGAAACAGGAAGCCCCACCCTCACTGAGCGAACTACGTCAGCCGTGAGCAAGTAGGATAGGGTAGTTTACAATGGCTCAATGAGCTCGACATGGTGGCCATCCGGGTCCTTCACAAATGCTGTCCGAGCGCCGGCAGCGGGCTGATCACCGGGTTCTTTTACGACGCCATGGTGATCAATTTCCTCAAAGACGGCGTCAACATCGTCGACGTCCACTGCAACGTGGTCGTAGTGATCTCCCTGATTGCTTGGTGTCTGTCCATCTGTGTCCGACAGCTGGAATTCGACACCGTTCTCGTCAGCGACATAGATGTTGTGTGTATCGCCGTCTTCGGTGGTGAACTCCCAAGAACGTTCGAAGTCAAGCTGTTCGACGTACCAATCGGCCGTACGGTCTGCATCACCGACGTTCAAACAAGTATGAAGTATCGCCATAGATCATCTAACCACACCCCTATATTAAATCTGACTGAAGATGCAACCTTTTCGCCAATGTTGTCTCAGAGAATGCATCACTACGGTCGAAATCGGTGCATGGTCAAATTTATAGTCCAATTATGGATGGAATTACGCTTCAGGTGCTGGTAGAGTGGCGAACCCTCCATCATCGGTAGGCTGAATCGATTCTAGCTCCTTACACAATCGGAGATCATACCTTGTGCGTGCTTCCTCGACAAGTACCGGTGAAGCATAAAGACGTTCTAGTTATATTGTACCCGTCGCCCGCAGTACCCGTACTTCTTCGGAATCGATGACACCAATTGTTGATAGGGCTCCTACCAGCCCTGTGCGGACAGTCTCGACGACAGGTAGTAGACAGACACCTCGAATTGTGCTGGCTGTAATCGCGTAAATCAAGGTATCCGTTCCGTTCAGCTCGGCTACAATGTCCTTGTGGATGAATCTGCCGACCCGACACTCATCGCGTTCCCATTCGTTGTTTCAGTAAGACCGCGAACGAAAATACGCTTAATCTAGGGTAGATCCAGCTCAGGCTCATAAATCGCGAATGGACGCCGACTAATGACGTTCGTATCTAGCCCTTATCAAGCTGATATTTTTCCCTTGTTTATTAAATACAAGAACGTCGATGTTGTCGAGTTCGAGTGTTTTCACTACCGTGCCAGCAGGTTCTCTAATCTAGTCATCGGGGATGGGATCGGTCTCTTACACCTGTTCGGTGATTTCGAACTCCGGCAGCTCCGTTTGTCCACGTGCGTCAAGTATCGGATCTTGGGGACTCTAAGATCAAATTGTTGGTTCCTGCATGAGGATAGTGTTCAATCTCACGAAATCATTTTCCAGAATAGTATACTTATACAATTTCCGTAACGATTTGATATAATATTTACAGATTACGGAGAGGGAAGGATTCGCCGAATGATTCCATGAATAGTGTAACTATCCTACATACGTCAGTTAAGAATGCCGAAGGCAATACTTTATACAAAGAAATTTTCTGCAAGTAGGAGCCGTAATTTTGTGCCCGTTACAGTACTATGTACGTGATAGGCAGTCCAAAATCGTCGAGGAACGAAGTACTGAGAGAGTATGTTAAGTGTCACACGAGGAAGCGTACAGAGGGAGATCGTTGCTCTCTCCCGGGCAATTCAATTCCTAAGAAAGTAGTTTTACTATATGTATAACAGATCTTATGGAGTGGCAATAAAGCGAATAGAGTTACGACGATTGTGATATCGTCTCATTGAATAGCTGTTTTGCCGTAAATCGCCTTGTCTCTCTCATTTTCACGCGGAACTCTTGGTAGTCGTTGAGAAAAATACTCTTTTTTAGCCTTCGTTGTAGTAACTCGTGTATTTTGCTCTTCATGGAATCAAGCTGGCGGATTTGTACGCTCATTGCGGTAGGAAGCACTATTGTTGCACCTAGTAGTGTAATCCATTTATTATATAATCTAGTGTACGTTATTTCGTCTAACATTAATTATTTAAACTGTAGAGTTCTCATGTGAATTGTGGCGCAAAAGATGCTAACTCATAACAAAGAATTCAATGTACAGAAAGACGCTGTAATCCAACGAAATTGGATTAGAAACAGGAGGTCAATGAGGTAATCATGGCCAGTGCATTCGCAGCCCTAATCGCGCTACTGCCGATATTGACCATCACGTACCTGATGGTCGGTCGGTTCTGGCCAGCAACCCGTGCCATGCCGGTCGCCTGGCTAGTCGCGATTGCAGCCGGGTACATCGGATGGAACATGAACCTACAGTGGATCGCTGCTGCGACAATCAACGGCTTCATTACAGCAATCAGTATCCTCTGGATCGTCTTCGGTGCGATTCTACTCTTATACACGCTCCGGGAAGCCGGAGCGTTCGACGTGATCAGTCAAGGATTCGTCTCAGTGAGCGAGGACCGTCGCGTGCAGGTAGTCCTGCTCGTGTTCCTTATGGGATCGTTCATTGAAGGTGCAGCCGGATTCGGAACACCTGCAGCAATCGTCGGTCCCCTCTTGGTTGGACTCGGCTTCCCGCCAATGGCGGCCGTCGTTGTTGCCCTCACAGGCAACCTGATGGCCATCACTTTCGGAGCCGTTGGGACACCGCTCATCATTGGGATGATAGACATCTTCCAATCGGTCAGCAGGATTCAGACCGAAGTCGTGGCAAACGGCCCGTATACAAGTATCGCAACATGGGTTGGTGACATCGCCGTCTGGGCCGCAACATACCACGTCATTGTCGGTATATTCCTGCCGTTCATCGGGGTAGCGATGATGACGCGCTTCTTCGGTGAGGAACGCTCCATCAAACCCGCACTCGAAGTGCTACCGCTCACGCTGTTCGCGTGGGCGTCCTTCGCTATCCCATATTGGCTAACTGCCTACTTCCTCGGTCCTGAATTCCCGGCTCTTATCGGCGCAATGGTGGGACTGTTCCTCACGGTTGGCGTACTGAAAGCCGGGTTTTTCCATCCGGACGAGGAATGGGACTTCAACAAAAAATCAGATTGGCCGGATCATTGGATCGGAGACATCCAGCCCGGTGAATCAGTCGGATCAAAAGGAGAATTAGCGGCCGATGGAGGCGAAGTCACCACGGCTGGCAAGAGAGAGACCACAGACAGTGGAATGTCACTCTGGGTTGCCTGGCTTCCGTACGGGATACTGGCCGCGTTGCTCGTGCTAACACGAGTTTGGGACCCATTAGTGGGGTTCCTCCAGAACACTCTCGTCTTAAGTTGGACGAATATCCTCGGGACTGATCTCTCGAATTCAATCGAAGTCCTCTATCTTCCGGGCGCAGCCTTCGTTGCTGTGCACCTGCTCACGATACCACTCCACGACATGGATACACCGGAAGTCAAGGATGCCTGGTACGAGACTGTCGAAAAGGTAACACCCGCTGTCATTGCACTGCTCTTTGCTGTCGCAACAGTGCAGATCATGCTCCAATCCGGTGCGAGTACCGGACAAGACAGTATGCTCATCGTATTGTCAGAAATAGTGGCCAACACCGCTGGAGGTGTCTATCCTTTCTTTGCACCGTTCGTCGGAGCACTCGGTGCCTTCCTCGCCGGATCAAATACGGTAAGCGACATCCTCTTTGGGACCTTCCAGTACGGTGTCGCTACCGATATCGGTGCCTCCCGGACTCTTGTGTTGGGCGCACAAGCGGTTGGTGGTGCAATCGGTAACCTCATCGCCATTCACAACGTGGTTGCTGCACTCGCGGTTGTCGGTCTCGTCGGTGAGGAGGGTCGGGTAATCCGGTATGAGCTGATACCGCTATTATATTATGGCACTGCAACAGGGTTACTGACCCTGCTCTTCGTCTACGTCCTCTTCCCTGCAATCTACTAACGAATACAAATTTCTTTTAATTCGGCTCCTGCTTTCGAAAGCACCGTCGAATTCTCTTCTATATAGATTCGTCCATACAAACCTTCTTTGGAGGGTTTTCGGGAAATTCATATCTCCGCTGAAGATAACACGCCTTACAGTGGCAGTGCCAATTCATGACGGAAGACGATGATATCGATGTGTGTGTACACCCACCACAACTATTAATAAAAGCAAACTTCAACGAGATATTGTAATGGCCACTGAGAAGCCACGACCTGATCTTAGCGATTTCGAGACTTTTCGAGAAGCGCAAAATCTTGAACACGAGGACGTAGAGGAATATGCGTCACTCGCGGCGGACCTCAGAAAAGAACTTGAGGGGGAAGTCCGGTTCGACGAATACTCACAGGTTCTCTATGCAACCGACGGCAGTATCTATCGAGCACGCCCTGCCGGGGTTGTTATTCCGCATCACTTGAACGACGTGCAGAAAGCAGTTCAGGTCGCGTTCGACCACGACGTGCCGATTCTGGCTCGTGGGACGGGGTCGTCACTCGGGGGACAGGCCGTCGGGCCTGGATGTGTAATCCTGGACATGAGTAAGTATATGAATGATATACTGGACATAGATCCTGAAGGTCAAGAGGCAACGATCCAACCCGGGGTCGTTCAGGATGATCTCGACGAACATCTCAACCAGTATGGTCTGAAGTTCGCTCCTGACCCGGCCTCTTCGAACCGGGCGACGGTCGGTGGCGGAATCGGAAACAATTCGACGGGCGCACATTCGGTCCGATACGGAATCACCGACGAGTATACTGAGGAATTGAAAGTCGTGCTTTCGGATGGGTCCGTGATCCAGACGCGAGAAATCGTACTCGATAGCGATGAATGGGATGATATCGTAAGTGATGATACGCTGGAGGCGGATATCTACCGGACCGTCAGATCGATAGTCGAGGACAACGAAGCCGAGATTGAGAAGCGCTATCCCGATCTGAAGCGGAACGTAAGCGGTTACAACCTCCATAAGGTCATCTACGAGAACGAAGAGGGCCAAGAGGTTATCAATCTCTCAAAACTCCTGGTCGGCTCGGAAAGTACGCTTGGCGTCGTTGTTGAGGCAACGGTGAGTCTAGTTCCAAAGCCGGATGAGACGGCGCTTGCTCTCTACTGTTTTGACGATCTCATTGACACGATGGCGGCAGTTCCTGAAGCGCTGGAGTTCGACGTCAGTGCTGTCGAACTCATGGACGACGAAGTGTTTAGGTTGGCGCGTGAATCCGCGGAGTTCTCCCAGTATGCCGAACCGATTCCGGAACGGGCCGCGGCTGCTCTGATGATCGAGTTCGATTCCGAGTTAGTCGACGACTTTGAGGCAGCTATTTCGGAAACGAACGACCACTTTGTCGAGACTGGCCAAGCGTTCGACGTGATCGAAGCCTATACGGAGGAAGAACAACAGAAACTCTGGAAGCTTCGAAAGGCAGCCATCCCCCTCTTGATGAGTCTTGACGGGGATCCGAAGCCCTATCCGTTTATCGAGGACGCGACCGTGCCACCAGAAGAACTCGCGAAGTACGTGCAATCGTTCGAGGACGTTCTGGTCAACCATGATACGTCGGCCGCCTACTTCGCCCATGCTGGTAGCGGGACGCTCCATATTCGGCCAATTCTGAACTTAAAAGAGGACGAAGGAATTCAGCGGATGAGGTCCATTACTGACGAAGTGACGGATCTCGTCGTGGAACATCACGGGTCCTTCTCGGGGGAGCACGGCGATGGCCTCGCACGGACGGAATTCAATCCCAAGATGTATGGGCCCCAGCTATGGGATGCGTTCAAGGAAGTGAAGGAAACGTTCGATCCGGGATGGAATATGAACCCTGGGAAGGTCGTCTATCACGACGAAAATCCGACCGACATGCGTGACGACCTCCGGTATGGCGCCGAATACAGCTCGATTCAACCCCAAACGAAACTTGACTTCGACGATGAAGGCAGTTTCTCCGAGTTGGTTGAACTGTGTAACGGCTGTGGGAACTGTCGACAGACAGATGGTGACGTGATGTGTCCGACCTATCGCGTCTCAAAAGACGAGATGGAGTCGACTCGGGGCCGGGCCAATATGTTGCGTGAAGCCATCAGCGGGGAACTGCCCGAAGGGGAGATGTTCACTGAACGGTTCCAGGAGGAGGTTCTCGACCTCTGTATCGGGTGTAAAGGATGTATGAACGACTGCCCCACTGGGGTGGACCTGGCGAAGCTCAAAACCGAAGTTAAACACCAGTATCACCAGCAAGAAGAGCCGAACGTTCGTGAGAAGATATTCGCGAATATCGAGCCGTTGTCGGCGCTTGGAAGTCGCTTCGCCCCCGTCTCGAATTGGGTTCCCAAGCTTCCCGGTGCTCGAACCGTACTCGAAAGATTCGTCGGGATATCGAAAGAGCGGGAACTGCCCCAGTTCCAGTCAGAGAGTTTCGAGGAGTGGTTCGAGTCCAGAGGACCCAAGGTCTCACTCTCCGAGGCCGATGATAAGGTACTACTCTTCCCCGATACATACACGAATTACAACTATCCGGACGCGGGCAAAGCTGCCGTTGCAGTTCTTGAGGCGGCCGACGTTCACGTTGATCTGCCCGATAATGTCGCCCCAAGTGGCCGGCCTGCGTTCTCGAAGGGATTCTTGGACCTCGCCGAGGATCGGGCGCAACAGAACGTAGAAGCACTCGTCCCCTACATCAACGATGGGTGGTCGGTGCTCTTCGTGGAACCATCTGATGCAGTGATGTTACAGGACGAGTATCTTGATCTGATAGACGACCCAGCCGTCGAAGACGTTGCAGCCAACTCCTACAGCGTCTTAGAATACATTGACGCAAACTGGCTGGACGACGACATCGCTTTCGATGCGTCTGATCAGATGCTTACGTATCACGGGCACTGCAATCAGAAGGCGATGAACAAGGACCATCACGCGGTTGGCGTCTTACGGCGAGCCGGCTACCGTGTTGACCCTCTTGACAGTGCTTGCTGTGGGATGGCCGGATCGTTTGGTTACGAGGCCGAACACTACGACCTCTCGAAAGCCATGGGTCGCCGCTTGTTCGAGAAGGTCGACGCGAGCGATGGCGACGAAGTAGTCGCCCCGGGCGCGTCCTGCCGCAGCCAATTGGGTGACCGACCAAACGAGGACCGTCCGCCCCATCCCATCGAAAAGGTCGCAGACGCACTCGGCACCTGACTTTTTCCTACTCCCTTCCGTCTAAATCGGTGCGCAGGACGGCCTCAGATGCTGAACGAGTGTATGTGGACCAGGGTTCTCCTCGCGTCGAATTTCTCCGAAGCGGGCGATTCAGGTTCGGAGCGTGCGCGCTGCCGCGGTCACTGGCAAAAGAAGCTGTGAACTTCGTCTCTCGGTTCTCTACTGTAGCGCCGTGCGTGCAATGACACTACCCGACCTGCATGGCGCGGTCCACGACGTCCTCACCGTACATGCCTTCGAGTTCGTCTTGCTGGTCCGGACGGGCCTCGTAAACTTCCTGAAACAGAGAAACCGGGGTTTGGGCCGCCTGATACGTGGCTTCGTCCCACATTCGATCACGCGTCACCTGGACTTCAGTTCCGTCGAGAATCAGTGTCGCCGTTCGAGTCATCGAAATCGCACCCTTCCCGCCGGCCTTGGCCGCCTCGAACTCCTCCATCGAGTCCACGTAGTCGTCCATACTCATGACGTACTGCGTCTGGTCCAGTAGCTCTTGGTGGAGGTCGTCCTCGTTCAACTCGCGTTCATCCTGGCCGATCCGGAGTCTATACGTTCCATCACCGAGCTCTTCGAGTTCGACGTCGTCACCGGTGTACTCGTGGTATCCCTCGTCGACTCGGTCGAGTTCGACCGTTTCACCGTCGATTTCCAGCAGGTACGATCCTTCCTCGGCGGGAAGTGGAGCCTTGTTCGCTTCGACCACCTGTCCGGGAGTCAACGACCAGATACCGAGCATTCCTTTCGCCCGGTTGTCGGTCATCCGCTGGCGGTATCCTTCCACGTCCCGAATGTCGTCGTACGGTCCGTCGACCGCGATCAGTCCGCTTGCACTCGCAGCACGGGACGTGTTGTGTCGCAGTTCCGCCCATGGCGGTTGCGCCCCGGTAGGCGTCATGGCGCGCATATCCTTCGTGTAGTCCACTTCGCCGTCGACGAGGAGGAACAGCCGTTCGAGGTTGTTAGAGTGTTTTCCTATCTCGTCGTTGAGACGCGACATCGCTATCTCGGCTTCGCCGCTCTCCACGATTGGCGACATGGACAGACTGCCTTCCTCGAGGCCGTGTTCCGCTTCGACCATGGTGATGAACTCGTCGGCCTTCTTCCAGTCGTCGAGAGACCCGACCTCCGGAATCACGAATCCGTCGATATGCTCGATCACATCTTCGTCGGACCCTGCTAACTGCATCATGTGTTCGAACCCCTGGCGTCTGGTTTCGGGATCGTCCCGGTGCCAGACCATCCGCGGGTGGATTTCGCCGGGGAAATCCTGGCCGTGTTCGGAAATGACATCTATGATGTTCTCGATACCTTCGTCTCGCATGCTGGGTGCAGTCGCGTCTTCGTTGTCCGGCACCCAGACGTCCGGAGCCTGCATACCCCGGAGTTCGCCTGCTTTTCGCAGCATCTTCGCTGTATCGTCCTCCTCGACCGCAGTCGGGGAGGTGAAAAACGTCCGTACATACTCTCGGCTGGTGTTTCGCTGCACCATGTCAGTTTGATACTCAGAGCACAATAAAAAGGCTTAGATTGAGGCAAAGATACTACCACACGTCGACCAACAAAAACAAAGGCAGTGTGAAACCGAATTCCCCAGTATACCGCGATGGTTCCTCGATCGTCCGGCTATCACTCCTCCTGCACATTAACGACCGCTACACTGGCGAGATTCACGATGTCTTTAACTTCATCACCGCGTTGGAGGACGTGGACGGGTTTGTTCATACTCACAAGCATGGGGCCAACGGCCTCGGCGCCACCGAATCGTTGGAGGAGCTTGTAAGCGATGTTACCGGCTTCCAGGTTCGGGGACACGAGTACGTTCGCGGATTCATCCAGTTCGGAGTGCTCGTAGGTGCCCTGAAGCAACTCTTCGACGACAGTGGCGTCTGCTTGCATTTCGCCATCGACCGGGAAGTCGACGTTCTGGTCATTCCGCAGTCGAGCGCCCGCTTCTCGCGGTGGAGCCGTGCCGTCGTTGTCGACAGAGCCGAAATCGGAGTACGAGCGCATGACTACTCAAATAACGACGTTAAAGCTCCGGGCTAGCTCGGCAGTATGGCGCGCGATTTCGGTGAGCATCTGCTGGTCGGGACCTGATGCAGGTATTGGGCATACGCTTCGTGGTCGTTCTCGATGGGATCGACAATGTCGGGGTCAAAGCCGAGGCTCAGCTGGTGTACGGTGCTTTGTATGTCATTGCGGTCACCTAGTAGTACTGGATCAGCAAAGCCTTCCTCTTGGATTTGGTACGCGGCGTGAATAATCGGCTTTATCTATTTAAGTATGTCTTTAGTCGTGGTATTGAGGGAAGTGAACGACAAGCCGAGGCACGCGTCGGAACGAGATTACGGCTTCGCTGGGCACCTGCGCCGGGCTTGCTCTACATAATAATCGAAAGACCGCTGAACGCATTCTCAAAGCGTCTGAGCGCTCAATAAGGGTAGCCGTCGTTCATCCGAGAGATATCGAGTCGGCGGCCATAGGAACTCAATCAGGCGATTCTGTAGAGGGACAAGTACGGGAGTATTCTACTTCTACTGTTCCATAACGAAGGAATTTTCGTAGTAGTATTTTCGCCCATAGTTAGGAAATACTTGTGGTCTTTCTAGCTCTAGTATTCATGTACTGTGTCTCAACACGCTTTTACCGATGTAAGTCGGATTTATCGAAGGTATAGGAGATGTACGTATGAGAGATCGGTTGTAATGGGAAGAAACCGGCTAGATAAGAAGTAGAAAGGAGATAAATACGTTAGCAGCATTGAATTGAGAAAATACACAGTTCACTAATTATGGAATATCCTTATCAACCTGTGGTTATATGGCTCGCGTATGAAGCAGGACGGAAATCAGATGGTCGGGGCGACGAAGTCGTCGATTGAAGTTCTCGATGCCATTCGAGAAAGCGGAGGAGAGGCAGAAACCAGCGAACTCGTCAATCGACTCTCGATGGCACAAAGTACAGTATACAAACATCTGAGGACGCTCGAAGACGAGGGCTTCGTCGTCAAGCACGATGGCTACTATCGAATCGGCTCACGGTGTTTAGAATTCGGGGGGTTCGTGCGTCGTTACGATGATATCTTTCAAACGACGAAGGGAGATATCCAAGATATGGCCGAAGAAACCGGAGAACTCGCGAACTTGATGTTCGAAGAACAAGGAATGGGAGTTTACGTGTATACGGTAGGCGGGGAAAACGCTGTCAACATCGATACCGGTATCGGAAAGCGGGTTCACCTCAACTGTACAGCGCTCGGGAAAGCCCTGCTATCTACTATGACGGAGAATCGTATCGACGAGATCATCGACCAACACGGACTTCCACAGCGCACGGACAACACGATTACGACACGGGATGCGTTGATGGACGAAATTAATCGGATAAGAAACGAGGGCGTCGCATACGAACGGAGCCAGAGAGTGGAGGGCATCTGCTGCGTAGCCGCCCCTATCACGACGGAGAAGAAACGCTGTGCAGCAATCAGTATCAGTGGCCCCGAGCGCCGAATGTCGGAAGATCGGTTACGAAATGAGCTCACAGAAATCGTCCAGCGTGCTGCTAACGTGATAGAGCTCAATATCATGTACGATTAGAACCTGAACGTAGCCACACAGCGGAATCAGATTTGGAATCAGGACCGTTTCGGACGAGTCCTGTTACAGAAGACGAAGATTCAACTCCGGAACGTCGATGTCTGCTCTAGTGGATTGACCCACCAGAAGACGGTCAACGAACGGAACGAGAATCCTGACGAGACCGCTCGTAACAGAGAGTCGGAGATTTGTGCAGTACAGTCATCCCCTCTTTATTGTGAAGAGAACTATCTGAATTTGCCTCAAGATTCGTCGCTTCTACTTTTGGTGTGAGTCTATGGAGGCATAATTGTCGACTCGCTCTCAAATCGTTTAGAGATAGTAAACAACTTAGTGATGGAGAGAATAATTGTGATATCGATGGAAAAAGCAGCAAACCCGGTTGGAGCCGTAGAAACTGCCATAGGCGTCCTCGAAGCGCTTAAAGAGTTACATACTGCGTCGATTACTAAACTCGCCGATCATCTTGATCTGACGAAAGGGGCAGTCCACAACCATATTAGCACGCTTGAACAACACCGGTTCGTAGTGAAGGAGAATAATGAATATAAGCTTAGCCTCAGATTCCTGATTTTCGGCGAGTACGTTCGGAACAACAATTTGCTTCACCATATCGGGGAATCAGAGGTGCGGAAGTTAGCGGACGAGACAGGTGAGATTGTTCACCTCTCAACTGAAGAGCATGGATTGAGTATGAAATTACGCAAGATCCACGGTGAGCAAGCTGTCGGAGAACAGTTCCATGTTGTCAAACTCCAGCGTCCTGACTACCTCCATTATACGGCGACAGGAAAGGCGACTCTTGCGTTTCTTCCACGAACGCGCGTTGAACGAATAATTGACGAGTACGGGCTTGAGAAGATGACTGAGAATACAATTACTGACAGGTCTATGCTATTCGACGAGCTTGAGAAGACTCGAAAACGCGGGTTCTCGCTTAATGATCAGGAGGAGGTTGAAGGAGTAAGAGCGGTTGGTGCGCCGGTCCGTGATCACACTGGCCGCGTTCTTGGATCGGTAAGCGTTTCTGGACCAGTCAGTCGCTTGCAAGAGGAGCGCTTTCGTGAGGTGCTGCCGGAGAAGGTGAAGAATACGACAAACGTGATTGAGGCAAATATCAACATGACTGAAAGTATCTCATTCTCAGGCGTAGAGTGAGTACATTGTTTTCTATTACTAAACGTAGGAGGGCGTATCTCGTCTGCAGACGATATCAACGATGCTCGAAGAGTTATCGGAACCACGTGTAATGGTTGGATATTGGCGTTCTACTATCAGCTATTGGTATATTCCGATCCGTTCTACGTTCTCTTATCCTGCGCTCCCTATTACAGCTTTAGATCTGTAATCCCGACGTTCTATTCATGGGTATATCTATGGGATTTAGAGTTACTAAACAAAAGAGGGTCCGAGGAGGCGTGCGGCTTTGGCAGGATCTTGCCGAATTCTAGTTATTTAGTTCGTACAACAGACGAGACGGTGAGAGAGCGAATGAGTTGGCGGTCACTAGGAATTAGATTCGTAGGAGAGTCACGACAATCGCTGCAGAAACGCTCACCACTATTTTTATTTATCACTACATACAGGGTACGGGCATGTACTCAGTCGAAATTATTGCTGACGATCTGACTGGTGCAATGGATACAGCCCAGGGATTTGCTGCCCGCGGCTACAAGACAAATGTCTTAGTGGATCCTACCGGCGGAACGACCACTGCTGGACTGGACAAAGACACTGCAGTACTGAGTATCAACACTGATAGCCGATACGAAGCACAATCCCAAGCCGTCGACAGCGTCTCTGAGACTATTACTAGTTTCTCCGCTCAAACCATTTATAAGAAGGTCGACTCGACTCTTCGTGGTAACTTCGTTGCTGAGGTCGACGCGGCTCTTTTGAGGTCAGAAGCGGACGTCGCTCTGGTCGCTCCGGCATTCCCTCCGATGGGCCGCACGACGGAGGATGATATTCATTACGTGAACGGGACGCCTGTCGTGGAGACGGAGTACAGTGACGATAATAAAGGGCCAACGTCATCGGCGCTGACTGAACTATTTGCCTCCCTCGAGCGCCCAGTTGAGAACGTGTCGCTTCAGACCGTCGACGCAGGGAAGGACCGTGTCGCGTCCGTTATTAACAACGTGATCGGGCGCCACGAGCAGGCGCCAGTTCTCGCCTGCGACGCCCGGGACGACGACCATTTAGCGGCCGTCGGCGAAGCAGGAGCCGCATTCGATACACTCTACGTCGGTAGCGGCGGATTAGCCGAACACATTCCAATCTCCGACACTGATGTCGGCAAACCGTCCCTGCCTGACCTTTCATCGGGGGCTGCGTTAGGTATCGTCGGCAGTGTGAGTGCAACGACACTCATGCAACTTGACCATGTTACCGACGAAGCGGTCGTAGAACTCGACGGCGACTCGCTACTGCGAGGCGATGATATCGACGGCGCCATGGAGCAGGCCGTGCGGCGCCTCCAAAACGATCAACCGGTTGTTTTGACTGCGGCGACTGACGATGGGGCCGTAGACCGGACGATAGCAGCTGGTCGGGAATTGGAACTTGCGCGCGCCGACGTTCGCGAACGTGTGGCCAGTGGATTAGCCGAGACGGCAACAGAGATTCTTCAAACTGAAACCCCATCTGGGCTCCTTCTGACTGGCGGAGATATTGCAGTCGCTGTTATTCGGGCTCTTGGCGCGACGGCAGTCACGTTGACTGGCGAAGAAGTCGAAGCTGGAATCCCAATCGGCGTGTTTGCCGACGGCTCTACGGCCGGGATGCCGCTGATCACGAAAGCCGGCGGCTTTGGATCGGAAGAGACAATAGTTAATTGTCTGGATGCGTTGACCTCAAACGATGCATAGTAATAATCCACTCGTTGGTATCACGATGGGTGATCCTGCCGGGATTGGGCCAGAGGTGATCACGAAGGCATATCCAGACTTATGCGATAGAAGTCGACCGATCGTAATCGGCGATGCAGATGTACTCTCCAACGCGATCGATATCTGCGATGTATCGCTCTCTGTTGAGCCTGTCAATACTGTATCCGATGCACAGTTCGACACCGATCATATCCCGGTGCTAGACCTGGATAACGTCGATCGGCTTGTCCACGGCGAAGTTCGCAAGGAGTACGGGGCTGCGAGCCTGGCGTACATTGAACGTGCGATCGAACTCGCCAAGGCGGGCACAATTGACGCCATTACGACGGCGCCGATCAACAAACAGGCGACGAAACTCGCCGGCAGTGACTACGCCGGACATACAGGAATGCTTGCTGACCACACTGATACGGAGAATTACTCGATGATGCTCGTTGAAGACGAGCTCAGGGTAACTCATGTAAGCACGCACGTTCCGTTGCGAGAGGCCTGCGATCTGGTGACGACGGAGAACGTACTCGACACAATCCGTCTGACGGATGAAGCATTGCGCGACCTCGGCATCGAATCACCGTCCGTCGGCGTCGCGGGACTCAACCCCCACGCCAGCGATGGAGGGTTACTGGGCAGCGAGGAAGAAGCCGAGATCGACCCGGCGGTCGAGCAGGCCCAAGAAGAAGGAATCAATGCGACGGGCCCTGAATCGCCGGACACGGTGTACGTCCAGGCGGCGCGTGGTGAGTTCGATTGCGTCGTTTCGATGTACCACGACGAGGGACATATCCCCATTAAGATGCTCGGATTCGCCGGCGGTGCCGCCGTTTCCGGAGTGAACGTGACAATTGGGCTGCCGATTATACGGACGAGTGTCGATCATGGAACTGCCTTCGATATCGCCGGCGACGGGATTGCCTCCGAACAAAGTTTGATCGACGCTGTCGAAGTCGCCGTTGAGATGGCAACCCACGACTGACTGTCGTTTTGACGCCATGGCCGGAACGTGCGTGATGAGGACCGATTGCACCTCAACTTCGATACGGGCTCACTTCGGCGGTTTCGTCTGTCGAAACGGCGAATAGGAGCCTGCAGACAACCGCTTTTGTATACTCGTCTTCTATCAGGTGGTGTCTATAAATGGTAATAGATTGAAATAGTTGCTAACGACGGTTATCATAACGTTTTTTACCCCTTATTCTGTAACAATCGGTGGAATGTTTGGCAACACTGGACGAGGTATAGCGGGACAGAGTAATGCAATTGCGGCGAGAGAACAGACTCCGATCGCAACTAAGAGCCGCACCACCAAGACTGACACCGGTAATCAACGCTGATTATGAAGATCAAAGAGAGACTTGAGGCGATCCCTGGCGGAATGATGGTTGTGCCGCTGATCTTAGGCGCGCTCACGAACACGTTCTTCCCACAGGCCCTGGAGATTGGCGGGTTTACGACGGCACTCCTGAAAGACGGGGCGTTACCACTGATTGCCGCATTCTTGGTGTGTATGGGTGCCGGTATCACTCTTAACGAAGCTCCGCAATCCCTGAAGCAGGGTACGGCCATCACCGCGACAAAGTTCTTCGTCGGGATGGGTATTGGACTGATCGTAGCTACCTACCTCGGCAATAGCCTCTTTGGACTTTCATCGCTCGCGATCATTGCGGCAATGACCAACACGAATGGCGGTCTTTACGCCGCCTTGGTCGGGGACATGGGCGACGAGACAGACGTCGGAGCTATCTCCATTATCTCCGTAAATGACGGCCCATTCCTGACGATGGTCGCCCTTGGCACAGCAGGAATCGCATCGATCCCAGTTCTGGATCTAGTAGCGGTCGTCATTCCAATCCTGATTGGCATGATCCTTGGAAATCTTGATCCGGAGATGAGAGAGTACCTCACAAGCGCCGGCCCAGTCCTGATTCCCTTCTTCGCCTTCCCCCTAGGCGCCGGGATCGACTTCCGGATGTTGCTCACCGCCGGAGCAGCAGGTATTGTGCTCGGTGTCATAACCGTGCTCGTTGGCGGTGTATTCAACATTTTAGCCGACAGGTTCTCTGGCGGAAGCGGGGTGGCAGGCGCGTCTGCGTCAAGTACAGCAGGGAACGCGGTCGCGACTCCACAAGCCGTCGCCGTTGCCGACCCAGCTTTAAAAAGCGCCGCGGCCGTGGCGACGCCGCAAGTAGCTGCGTCCACGATCGTCACGGCTCTGCTGGCGCCGGTCCTAGCCAGCTTTGTACACGAGAGGGTAAACGACGAGGACGAGTCAGACGCGAGTCCAGGCGAAAAGACTCCCACAGTGGGAACCGAAACGACCGATGTCGCCGACGGCGATTAGCGGTGGACACCATTCCCTAGTGGGTGCTGACTCCACTACCTTGACCTGAGGGTCCCTGTTTTCAGCTTGATGCTGTTCGTCGATCCGTTGCGTTACTCCTCGGACGATATCACGACCACGCGCAGGTCGTTGACGTTCGTGTTCGTCGGCCCGGTCTCGACGAGACCCTCGCACCTTTCGAGGAACCTCGCCGCGTCGTTGTTATCAAGAGCGTCGCGCGCTTCTGTCGTGGAAAGCATAGTATCGGAATCGACGATTCCACCGGCAGCATCTGATGCCCCGTCGATACCATCCGTATCGACGCTCGCGACGGTCACACCTGGAACGTCCACTTCGAGCCCCGCGCTGAGCGCAAACTCTTGGTTTGGTCCACCGATTCCGTCTCCGTCGATGGATACCGTCGTCTCTCCGCCAGACAGGAGTACGGCCGGCGGTTCAACCGGTGATCCGGTCGCCGCGCATTCTTCCGCGATGGCGGCCATCGTCTTCGCTGCCTCGCTGGCTTCGCCGCGGATGCGAGAACTTAGAACGAGTGGTTCATAATCACGGTCGCGTGCGACCGCTGCTGCGCTGTGGAGTGCGGTGTTCCCGTCAGCGACGACGTGAGGTTGGACGCGATCGAACACGCGGTCGCCCTCTCTCGGCGTCTCGGCTATCTCTCCGTCGACACCGCGGCGGAGTCGATCGCGGACAGCGTCGGGAAGATTAACATCGTGTCGGTCGATGACGTCTAGAGCAGTGTCGAACGTGGATCTGTCCGGCGTGATCGGGCCGCTCGCAATCACATCAAGGTCGTTACCGATGACGTCGCTGAGAATGACCCCGGCGACCGTGGCTGGTGCGAGCGCCGCTGCGAGTTGCCCGCCCTTGATGTCGGAAAGGTGTTTCCGTACTGCATTGATCTCGTGGATGGTGGCGCCTGACGCTAGTAGTGACTCTGTGGTCTGTTGGAGGTCTTGGAGCGAGATTCCTGCCGCGGGAGCGGGGAGAAGAGCGCTTCCGCCGCCGGTGATAACGGCGAGCACGAGGTCGTCTGCGGTCGTCTCGTCAGCCACTGTTAACAGTTCGCGAGTACTTTGGACTCCGCGCTCACTTGGGACGGGATGATCGCTTGGGAGCACGGAGACTCGGTCTGTCTCGGTCGGGTTATCGGTGACGACGACGCCACCGGAGATCCGGTCACCAAGAATGTTCTCGAGCACGCTGTCGACGGTGGCGGCCGCGTTTCCTCCGCCGACGACCAATACCCGTTCGTAGTTGCCGAGATCATGCGTGTCGCCGGCGATTGAGAGTTCGTCACCGTCGATCGAAACCTGGTCCGGAACGACGGTCTCTGGATTTGCCGCCTCGATCCCCGTTTTGATGCAGTCAAGCGCCAGATTATGCGTTTCGCTGCTCTTGATCTGCTGTCGATTCTTAATCACGGCTGGTGGAGTGAATGTTATCCACATACAAGGATTCTTTGGTGCCAATAATCTCGCCTAAAATCCATACTCTTTTGGTAGCGAAGATTCTCTTTCATGGTATGGGTTCGCGTTCTGAATTGGCAGTACCGGAAGAGACAGTGCTCGAGGCGTGCGGCGAGACGGAGCTGCCGGAGTTCGGGGTCATCGAACAGGTCTGGGATACCGATCCCATCTCTGCCGACCAGATTCCAGATCGCTCCGGCGCGGCGGTGGAAGAGCTTGCTCTTGAGGATGTTCCTGAGGGCGGTGAGGTCGCTGTTGGTGTCGGAAGTCGGGGGATTGCGAACCTCCCGCTGTTGGTTCGTGGCGTGATCGAGAGACTTGACGACCGTGGCTATGAGCCCTTCATCTTCCCCGCTATGGGAAGTCATGGTGGCGCGACAGCGGAGGGACAGCAGGAGATGCTCGAATCCTTGGGCGTCACCGAGGAGCGGATCGGCTGTGAGATCCGGTCGAGCATGGAGGTCGTGCAAGTGGGCGAAACGCCCGACAGGGGCGTGCCAGTCGTCGCCGACGCCAATGCTGTAGCGGCCGATGGGATTCTGGCCGTCAATCGCGTCAAGCCCCATACCGACTTCGACGGCACCGTCGAGAGCGGGCTCTCGAAGATGATGGTGATTGGGATGGGAAAACAGCGCGGCGCGAAGATCGCCCACGAGTGGGCCGTCGACTGGAGCTTCCGGAACATGATCCCCGAAATCACCTCACAGCTCCTCGATGCCTTGCCGATCGTCGGCGGTGTCGCCATTGTCGAGGACCAGCACGACGACACAACTCACGTCGAGGGCATTCGCCCTGACGGGTTCCTCGACCGCGAGGCTGAACTGCTCGAAACGGCGTACGAGATCATGCCCACGATTCCGTTTGACGAGGTTGACGTCCTCGTGCTCGACAGGCAGGGGAAAGACATCAGCGGCCAGGGGCTGGATACGAACGTTATTGGTCGTCGTCCGTTCGCGCTTAACGAACCCGAACCCGATCTACCCGATATCAAGCGTATTTTCGTTCGCGGTCTCACGGAGACGACACACGGAAACGCGATGGGTATGGGGTCAGCGGATTTTGTCCATGAAGATATCGTCACCGAATTTAACGCCCCAGATACATTAATCAATGCGATTACTGCCAGCACAACTCGCGGTGTCCGTCTTCCGCCGGCAGTTGAAACTGACCAAGCGGGACTAGTGGCTGCCCTGTCGACAATCGGTGTGATCGACCCTGAGGACGTACGAGTGATCAGAGCCGCGGACACGATGCATCTTGGCAGATTCTACGCATCACAGGGCCTCGTCGAAGAGGCTCGAGAACGCGATGATCTCCGCGTCGTTGAGGAGCCGACACCGATCGAGTTTGAGGACGGTCAGTTCGCGGCGCCGTCGCTCCACGACGAGTAGAACTCATGGAATTGGAGTCAATTTTTGAAGATGTCTCAGAGGGGGAGCTCAGTGTCGAAAAGGCACTCGAACGGGTTGAGGGGTTTACGCGTGTCGATGACTTCGCCCGTTTCGATACCCAGCGTGAGGACCGCAACGGTGTCCCAAAAGTCGTCCTCGCAGAAGGCAAGCGCCCAGCCGAGGTCGCGTCCTTGGCGGTACAGGCGATCGCGTCGTCACCCAAGCCGTCGTGAGCAAGTGCTGTGACGACGCTTGAGTCAACCCCGCCGGAGAACGCGATAAGGACACTCCACACGAAGGAGAGCGTTTACAACCAATTTTTAGCGGAGCGGTGCGTTGCGTGGCGGGAATGATTCCAAACTGGTTGGTGGGGCTTTTTAACTCTTTTAATATATGTTCAATGCTATTCAAGTACCATATATTATATAGTGAAATCGGAAGTCTTCCTCGACGAAAGTCGTATGTAATCACGGTGTGCCATCGATGAGAACCACCGCGTCGGCGACGCGGTAGGTCTCTTAAATCCCCTCCAGAAATTATTAGTTCGAATAGGTATTAGCGTCGAATAGAGCCTGACGTGGGGGAATTTGTTGGCTTCTGGATCGATGGCAGCGTACAGCCTGTAGCACTGATCGCTGAGCTGAATCACCGTTTCGTCGACTGCAACGTGATTTCGGCGTCTTCTTATTAGTCAGTAATAGATCCGTCTTCTGAACCGAACAATGACAGTGGAATGATGCCGGTCTACACTGAACTGGTCTAAAACAGAAATAGTATTTTAGATCGATAAGTTCCTGTGTAAAGGTGGGAATTGAATTACATTAGCGTCTCCGGTGTCACCTCTTGCTCCACGAACTCTTTATCGATCCAGCCGTCACATTCGATGAAGCGGTCGAATTCAGGCATCAAACACCAAAACTCTCACCGCCTCATCATTCATTCTCATCTGAACAGTGCCGTAAAAAGACGTCTCAGAAACTAATCGGCATCATTTCGGCGATCGAGTTAGTACGAAAGTTCTTCGGCTATCGACGTCTGCTCGGCAAGATCGAGCAGTTGACGGCCTTTCAGCTCCATGTGAGTCACCCCAAGACAGTCACGCTCTGCCTCGGATGACTGAATCCACGTGCACTCCTTGACGAGATCCCGATTCGATTCGGTGGCGAATATACCAGCTGTGGTCTCGGCTGGAATCTGTTCGAGTACTGGCTGGATCGCGAGGAGATACTCTTGAAAATACAGAACATCCACAGGGGTAGAAGTTCCGTGAGAAATGTCAGAAAAGTCGCTTGATTCGTCGAGCGGGAGTCGTTCCCCGACCTGACGCTGGAGGACGTCAAGCATTTGGACGACGGGGGACTGCTCCGGTACGCGGTCGGCTGAAGCCCCCAGTTGTTTCTGGGATCGCCCCTGCTTCAGGTGAACCTCGGCAGGTCGTCGTTCGACTCGGTCATATTGATGTTGACCTCGACGACGTTCGCCGCGTTGGTCACCTGCTCGACCACCTTGTCGTGGTAGTCGGGGTCGTTCATCCGCCGGACGGGCCCGGAGACGCTGAGCGCCCCGAGGACGCCGTTGGACCGGTCGCAGATGGGTGCGCCGATGGCCCGCAGACCCTCTACCTCCTCCTCTTCGTTGTAGGCGTATCCCCTTTCGCGGATGTCTTCGAGTTCCGCGAACAGTTCCTCGCGGTCGACGATGGTGTTCTCCGTCCGCTTCGGGAGGCCGTACTGGTCGATTATGTCTTCGACCTTCTCGCGGGGGAGGTGGGCGAGCATGGACTTGCCCGTCGCCGAGAAGTGGAGGTAGTCGGGGCGCTGGAGTTTGCTCGTCTGGTAATCGCTGCCGACGGCCTTGGCGCCTTTCACTTTGTACAGGTTGACGCTGAGGCCGTGTTGGATGGTGGCGAGGTGGGCGTATTCGCCCGTCTCGTCAGCGAGGTTCTCTATCTCTTCCTTGCCGGCCTCGTATAGCGTGTTCTCGTTGCGGACGTACTCGCCGAGCAGGAGGAACTGTAGCGACAGCGAGTATGTGTTGCCATCCTTGACGACGAGTCGCTGATCTTCGAGGGTCATCAGATAGTTGTATGCCGCACTCTTGGAGATGTCGAGGTGGTCGGCGATCTCTGTCACGCTGGCCCCGTCGAGTTCTTCGAGTGTCCGGATGACCTTGAGCGCACGCGAGACAGTCTTTAGTATTCGCGGTGATTCCTCCGTTGGCTCCCCGGCCATGGCCGTTGATATCAACCCCAGATTCAAAGATGTTCTCGTATCGTGCGTGACAGATACGGCGCGTTCGGGGCTGTGAACGGGCTATTCTCTCCCTCTCGCTGAGGGTCGCTCCTTTCCCCGGCTAAACGTCGCGGAAACACGCCGACACGGGTATCGACGGTTCGGGTGAAAAGAGCAGGAACGTTCGTATTTCGTGCAACGACTCCGTCGCCGGTTCGACGGGGACGCTAGACGCGAAACGAGGTTCGAGAACGGGTTGCGCGGCCCCGAGGACGCCGACGTCCCACGGGAATGACCGCCACGTCGGAACCGGTCTCTGGTTGATAATTGGATTTCCATTTTCGACAGTACCTCAACCCCTTCGAATCGACCGTTTCCGGCCGTCATTTAAAAAGAGACACGCGTTTTCCCGTGGTGGCCGGCAGTGCACTACGTAATATTACTACCTTCCCGTTCCCATATCAAACAAATAGACACCTTAGAGGCTATTATAAAACAAAGTTTTGAATTAGTCGGGAGAGTAGTTCAAATTCGGAGGTTTTATGACGCAGAGATGGTAACCAGATACCATGCCAATAGGTAGCAATGGGAGCGACGGGGATGGTTCGGACGTCGACACCCCGCTGAATCGGCGACAGTTCGTCGGTGCGGTCGGGGCGGCCGCACCGGTAGCGCTCGCCGGGTGTACGAGCGGCGGGGGCGGGTCCGGCGGCACCACCGGGGGAACCTCACAGAGCAAGCCCCAGTCGGGGGGCACCCTCAAGTGGGGCGGGTCAGTTCCGATTCAGGGACTCGACCCCCACCTCACCAGCGCCGCCGCCTCCAAGCGCGTCCTGGAGAACATCTACGAGGAACTGCTCCAGCTCCGCTCCGACTACTCCCTGAAACCGCACCTCGCGAAGTCGCTAAAGAAGAAAGAGGACAACACACTCCTCTCAATGAAACTCCAGGAGGGCGTCACATTCCACGACGGAACGAAGATGACCTCCGAAGACGTTCTCGCGAGCTACGAGCGGGTCGCGAACGGGGAATACCTGGCGAGTGGGTTCTTCAAGTTCGTCGAGGAGATGAGAGCGCCGGACAAGCGCACGTTCGAAGTGAAGCTCAAGAAACCGTTCGCGCCCTTCCTCGCGAAGATGGCGACCGCCGAACTCGCCATCATGCCAAAGAAGGAGGCCCAGAAGAACAAGATCAAGAAACCCATCGGCACTGGCCCGTACCAGTTCGGGAGTCACGAAATCGAGACGTCGTTCAGGATGAACAAGTTCGACGACTACTGGGGCGGGGGTAAGGGCGACGGGCCGTACCTCGACACGATAGAAAAGCGGGAGATAACTGACTCGAGCGTCCGACTCCAGTCGTTCCAGTCGGGCGAGTTCGACTTCATCAACGGCGTCGCCCCGAAGGACGTCGATACGGTCAAAGACATGCCGAGTGCTCGCTTCGAGAAGCAGTTCCCGAAGTCGTTGGTCTACCTCGGGATGAACTGCAACCGGAAGCCGTTCGACAACAAGCATGCCCGCCTGGCGCTTGACTTCGCGCTCGACAAGAAGAAGATCGCTAAGGCGGCGCTCTACGGGACCGGAAAGACGACGGCGACGCCCGCAACGCCCGATAGCCCATGGGTCAACGAGGACGTACAGCCCCGGCCCCGCAACAAGAAGAAGGCCAAAAACCACCTGCAGAAGGCTGGCATGGCCGGCGGCTACTCCGCGTCGTTCAAGATCCCCCAGTCATACCCGACGCAGGTCCAAGCGGCGAAAGTCATCTCGGACATGGCGAGCGACGTCGGTATCCAACTCAACATCCAGAAGATAACGTGGAGCAGTTGGCTTTCGAACGTCTACTCGAAGCGGAACTTCCAGGCGACGACGAGTTCCTACCTCGCGCTCTGGTACCCGGACGTCTCGTTCTACAAGTTCCTCCACCCCAATGGAGCGTTCTTCTTCACCGGGTGGCGGAACAAGAAGTACAACAAACTGGTCGAGGAAGCCCGCCACATGTACGACGAACAGAAGCGGGCGAAGCGCTACCACAAGGCGACGGAGATTCTGCACCAGGACCGCGCCGGCCACCTCTTCCTCTGGTGGCAGGCGAACCTCTACGGCGCCATCAGCGAGTACCACGGCGACATCGGCGCCCCCGACGGGTCAACTCTCCGCTTCCAGAACAATTGGCTCGACCGATAACTCCCGCCTCTCGAACACATGTCGATGTACACCTACGTGGCTCGGCGAATGGGGTTCATGGTGGTGACGCTGTTTCTCGTTACGGTCATCGCCTTCGGCGTCACCAACGTCCTTCCCGGAAACGTCGCACTGCTCATCCTGGGGCCGAACGCCTCGCCCGAGTCCATTCAGGCACTGGAAGCACAGATGGGTCTCAATCAACCGCTCTACCTCCAGTATCTCGACTGGGTGGCCGGTCTCCTACAGGGCGACATGGGAACGTCACTGCGCTTCGGGGAACCGGTCCTGGCGCTCATTCTGGAGAAACTCCCTCGGTCGCTGCTGCTCGCCGTCAGCGCGACGTTCATCGCGGTTTTCCTCTCGATTCCCCTCGGCGTCTACTCGGCCGTCCACCAGAACGAACCGTCGGACGTGGCGACGTCGCTGTTCGCCTTCGTCGGCATCTCCGTCCCCATCTTCCTCTGGGGGCTGATATTCGTCCTGGTGTTCGCGGTCTGGTTCAACCTCTTCCCGACGGGCGGGTACGTGTCGCCGATGAAGAGTCCGATTCGCGCGCTGAAGCACCTCGTCTTGCCGGCATCGGCGATGGGGTTCGCGCTGACCGCGTACATCATGCGCATGACGCGCTCGTCGATGCTCGAAGTGCTCAGCGAGGAGTACGTCAAACTTGCCCGCGCGAAGGGGATGACCCAGCGAGTCGTCGTGTTACGCCATGCGCTCCGGAATGCCATCATCCCGGTCATCACGGTCATCGCGTTCCAGTTCAGTTACGCCTTCGGCGGTGTCGTCGTCCTCGAGGAGGTGTTCTACTGGCCGGGCATCGGGCAGTTGACGCTCACTGCCATTCAGAGCCGCGACATCCCCCTCATCCAGGGGTGCATCATCGTCGTCGCATTGATATACATGTTGTCCAACTTCGGAGCAGACCTGCTGTACGCTTACTTCGACCCGAGAATCCGCTACGGAGGTGAGGAGTAACAATGTCGACCGAACCCGGAGAACGACTCCGTGCTCGCCTGTCGATCTCGGAGTCCCAGCACGAACGCATCTCGCGGTTCGTGACCAAGTTCCGTAACAACACGAAGGCGATGGTCGGACTCACCATCGTCTTGTCGCTGGTGCTGGTTGCCATCTTCGCGCCGGTCATCGCGCCGTACTCCATCTCGAAGACGGACATCAGCGAACGAACCGAACCGCCGTCGATAGACCACCTCTTCGGCACCGACGACCTGGGCCGCGACATCTTCAGCCGTGTCGTCATGGGCAGTCGCATCTCACTGTACGTCGGTTTCGGTGCTATCTCCTCCGCGCTCGTTATCGGGACGCTAATCGGGGTGGTGGCGGGCTACTCCGGCGGACTCACCGACGAGGCGCTGATGCGAACGATGGACGCCGCCATGGCGTTCCCGCCGGTGTTACTGGCGCTGACGCTGATGGTCGTCCTCGGCCCCGAACTCCGGAATGTCATCACCGCGCTCGCGTTCGTCTACACCCCCTACATCGCGCGGGTCGCACGGAGCGCGGCGCTGACCGAACGGAACGAGGCGTACGTCGAATTGGCGGTCGCGCGGGGGGAGCGAGACTCCAAAATCGTCTTCAGCGAGGTGTTGCCCAACTGCACGGCGCCGCTGCTCGTCCAGGGATCGCTCAACATCTCGTTCGCCATCCTCGCAGAGGCGAGCCTCTCGTTCCTCGGACTCGGCGCACAGCCGCCGACGCCGTCGTGGGGACTGATGATAAACACGGGCCGCGGCTTCATGGAAACCGCCCCGTGGCTGGTCATCTTCCCCGGACTAGCCATCGCCATCACCGTCATCGGGTTCAACATGCTCGGCGACGGCCTGCGCGACGTCCTCGACCCGAAGGTGGACACGGTAGAATCGTGAGACGGCCACGAACAGAGTAACCATGAGTACGCAGACGCCAACCGGCGACGACACGACGGACGTAACGACTTCGAACGACCAGACGGAACCGCTGCTTGACGTACAGGACCTCCGCACGGAGTTCGTGACGGGACAGGGACGCATCGTCGCGGCGAACGACGTCTCGTTCACGCTCAACCGTGGCGAGACCATGGGTATCGTCGGCGAATCGGGGGCCGGCAAGAGCGTCACGGCCCGGTCCATCATGCGGCTCATCGACTCGCCCGGCGAAATCTCCGGCGGACGCGTCGTCTTCGAGGGGGAGGACCTCCTCGAACTCACGGAGGATGAGATGCAGGACGTCCGCGGGAAAGACATCGCGCTCATCCCTCAGGACCCAATGTCCGCGCTGAACCCCGTCTTGACGGTGGGATCCCAGATAACCGAGACGATCGAACACCATCAGGGACTCGACGAGGACGCCGCCCGCGAACGCGCCATCGAGGCGATGGAGGAAGTCGAGATTCCGGACGCGGAGACGCGCATCGACGACTACCCTCACGAGTTCTCTGGCGGGATGCGCCAGCGCGTCCTCCTCGCCATCGGACTCTCCTGCCAGCCGGACCTCATCATCGCGGACGAACCGACAACCGCCCTCGACGTGACCACGCAGGCGAAGATACTCGACCTCATCAACGACTTACAGGAGGAGAAGGGGATGGCGGTTCTAATGATAACGCACAACCTCGGCGTCGTCGCACAGACCTGCGACCACGTCGGCGTGATGTATGCGGGCAACCTGGTCGAGACGGCGCAGCTCGACGACCTGTTCGCCGAACCCCAGCACCCCTACACGCGTGCGCTCATCGACTCGATTCCCGAAATCGACGCCGACTACGAGGAACTCCCAACCCTCGAAGGGTCGATGCCGGACCTCGCGGACCTCCCCGAGGGCTGTAACTTCGCCCTGCGGTGCCCGTACGCGACGGAGGACTGTCGGTCGGGCGGTGACCCGCCGCTCGAACCGGTCCCGGGGACCGACTCGAAGGCGGCCTGCATCCACGCCGAGGAACTCGACCTCTCGGAGAGCACCGTCCCGAAGTCCGGCACCGGTCGACGCGAGGTCGACCGCAGCGGCGACCCGCTGTTCGAGGTCCGGAACCTGAAGAAGTACTTCAGCGCCGGCGACGGCGTCCTGGGGAACCTTAGCCTCTCGTTCGACGGCGGATTCCCATCGCTCGACCGCCAGTACGTCAACGCGGTCGACGGCGTCAGCTTCGACATCTACCCTGGCGAGACCCTCGGTCTCGTTGGCGAGTCCGGGTGCGGGAAGTCGACCGTCGCGCGGACCGCGCTCAGACTGCTCGAACCGACCGAAGGCGAAGTGTACTTCGAGGGCCAACCGCTCCACGAACTGGGGGACTCGGACGTCCGGAGCCTGCGCCGGGAGATGCAGATGATATTCCAAGACCCGCAGAGTTCGCTCAACCCCCGGAAGACCGTCGGGCAAATTATCGGCCGCACGATGGAGAAACACAACATCGCTTCGGGCGAGGAGAAACAGCGGCGGGTGAGCGAACTGCTCAAACGGGTGGGCCTTTCCGGCGATGCGTCCTCGATGTATCCCCACGAGTTCTCGGGCGGTCAGCAGCAGCGCGTCGCCATCGCCCATGCGCTGGCGGTCGAACCGAAACTCATCGTCTGTGACGAACCCGTCTCTGCGCTCGACGTTTCGGTGCAGGCCCAGATACTGAACCTCCTCAACGACCTCCAGACCGAGCGCGAGATCTCGTTCCTGTTCATCTCCCATAACATCGGCGTCATCCGCCACGTTTGCGACCGCGTCGCCGTGATGTACCTCGGCACCATCGCCGAAATCGGCACGGTCGAACAGGTGTTCGGACCGCCGTACCACCCCTACACGGAGAGTCTGCTGTCGGCGATTCCCCACGCCGACCCCCGGCGGAAGACAGACCGCATCCTGCTCGAGGGGGCGGTGCCGAGTCCGATAGATCCGCCGTCCGGCTGTCGGTTCCACACGCGTTGCCCGAAGAAAATCGGAGAGGTCTGCGAGACCGAGGTGCCGACGCTCGAAGAGAAGCAGGAGGGGACGGGACACCAGATATCCTGTCACCTCTCCGTCGAGGACATGAGTGAACGCGACTTCCGGCGAGAGGAGACGGTGTCAGGCGACTGACCGCCCTCGTCGACCGCTCTCAGTCCTCTTCTTCGCACGTCGCCAGTGCCATCGAAGTCCGTCTCCTCGTATCCGTACGTCGTTCACGCCGTCTCGATGGAGTCCTTCCCGAGTTCGACATCGTGGCACACCGCCGCCGGATCGCGGTCGGCGGGGTCGTTGTACTCGCCGGCGCCCGGCGTGTGGACGCTGACGACGCTCCCCGGGTCGAGTTCGCGGACGACCTTTTCGCCCGGTCGTTCGCCGTCGGCGTTCTCGTCCGGGACTCCCATTGGACCATGCGAACTGCTGAGGTCGACTGTCGATCATGTAGCGATATCGATGTGTTCGGTGCTTTTGTATCGGTGTTCGCGTGTTGGTGGGAAGAACGGGACAGTATGGACGTGTTCAGCAACGCCGATCCAGCGGAAGAACTCGTGCTTTCAACTTGGGCACTCAACGCGAAATCTTCGCCGAGAGAATCCACCAAAGCGTGACTTCTACAATCGCTGACATTGATGATTTCGAACAGACCCAAGTGGAAACATATGGGAATGGTTCAAGGAACACAAATCGCCTTAGGAGCGCCCCACAGAGGGATCGTTCAGAAGCTGAAGCTTTTATCAAAGGAGTATGAATCGGAGACATATGCCATGGCATGTATCCTCTGATTTCGATACATACGAGCAGGCGTGCAGAGAGTTCGAATGGGATTTTCCAGACGACTATAACATTGCCAGGGATTGTCTCCGAAAACACGATGACCTAGATCAGGTAGCACTGCAGCAAGCCTATCCCGACGGTCGGCGAGAGACATATACCTTCAGAGAGCTTGACAGGCTATCGAATCAGGTCGCCCATGCCCTCGAACATCGCGGTGTTGAACGAGGTGACCGCGTGGCAGTCGTCGTCCCACAGAAGCCAGCAAACCCGGTGACACATCTTGCTTGCTGGAAACTCGGCGCAGTGTCACTACCTTTGTCAGTGCTCTTCGGGCCAGAGGCGCTCCAATATCGTCTCAACGACAGTAGCTCCCGCGTCGTTGTGGCCGACGAATCAATGCTAGAGACAGTCCAAGAAGTACGCAGTGATTGTCCGTCCCTGGAACACGTCATTGCTGTCGACGATGGCGAAGCACGCGAAACGTAGAACCATTCAAGACCCTCTACCAGAACCAATCGACTGCCTTCAATATCGTCGAGACGGATACGGACACCCCTGGAATTATTATGTACACCAGCGGATCAACTGGCCCGCCAAAGGGAGTTCTACATACTCACGGGCTCTGGGCTGGGCACTGTCCAGCCTTCACGATGTACTTCGAACAGAACCTCCAGGATGCAGTCTACTGGACACCAGCCGATTGGGCTTGGATCGGCGCGCTCGGTGATCTGGTGTTCCCAGCCTGGCACTATGGACAACCCGTCGTCAGTTATCCGATGGGAGGATTCGATCCAGCAATGGCCTATAGCCTTTGTGAAGAATTTGACGTCAACAATACCTTCCTCCCTCCGACGGCGATACGAATGATGATGAGTATCGACAATCCCAGCGAGCAGTACGACCTCTCTCTGGAGGCGATCTGTACCGGTGGAGAGCCACTGACGCCTGAAATACTTGACTGGGTTGACGAACAGCTAGAGGGCGTCGCTATCAACGAACTCTACGGACAGACGGAGGCAAACCTCTTAGTGACCAACTGCCTGCAGTGGTTCCCGCCACAGGCTGGCAGTATGGGCAAGCCCGTCCCTGGACACGAAGTAGCAGTCATCGATACTGAGACTGGCGAACAGCTACCTGTCGGCGAAGTGGGTATGATTGCGGTCCGCCATGGCGACGATCCAGTCATCTTCCAAGAATACTGGAACGAGCCGGAGAAAACTGACGAAGTCCGTGTCGATGCAGCCGACGACGGTGAACCATGGCATCTCACCGAAGATCTCGGCTATCGTGACGAGGACGGCTATTTCTGGTTCAAGGCACGAGACGACGATGTAATCATCACGTCAGGCTACCGAGTTGGGCCTGGTGAAGTTGAAAGTACTATTCTCGAACATCCCGCTGTCGAGCAGGTTGCGGTCGTTGGCATCCCTGATCAGATCCGCGGTGAAATAATTAAAGCGTTCATCCAACCTATTACTGACGTCAATACTGCTAACGATGAACTCCGCAATGAGATACAGCAGCTAGTTGCTGACCAGCTTGCAAAATACGAATATCCCCGTGAGATCAAATTCGTTACTGACCTGCCAACCACGACAACCGGGAAAATTCAACGGCGAAAGCTACGTGACTCAGATACAGATTAGAGAAGTCCAACGGCCCCATCACTGATCGCTACTGGAGAGGTCTTGCATTACCGCCGAAAAAAAGCGTGGTCTGCAGAAGATATGATTCATATGGGGCGGAAGTCCGTGCATAGTAGCTGGTTCTTTTCAGGAGGTCCAAGGCCGTGCCTGATGCGTGAATTTATGGGAATTTAATCCGTCGAGAAAGACATGGGACGTACGTCGATTCCGTGTGATCAGGGTACCCGCGATCGAGTAGCGGCAGAAAAACAAGAGGGAGAAACGTGGGATGCCTGTCTCAATCGATTAGTCGACCAGATGCCCGCATCACGAGATGATACCTCAGAAGGAGTAGATAACATCATTACTAAATTAGATCATCTCGAAGCGAAAATCGAGCAAATGGATGGTGACGGTCCATCGACCAATGAAATCCGAGAGGCAGTTCGGGCAGAAGTCAGTGACCAACTACAGAGTTACTTGCAGTGACATTATTACGGAAGTGCGAGGAGAAAGCTCCGCCCTTTAGGGGGAGGATGTCAACTCGGCTATCCCCTTGCCCTCGCTGCTGATGGTGACACACCTGATATCTACTCAGAACACCTAATCAACAGCGTTTCAAGTGGCCGGCGTGGAGCCATTCTCCTTGGTCTCGTCGACAATCGGCCTGACGGAGATGCTCTCACGCACCTTGGCGCAGAAGTCGGCCGCTTCGCCCGCAACCAACACGGGAGCGTCACTGCCGCACTTGACGAGTTCGCCTCGTGGAAAGGCCGGTCCACACTGTTTACCGACCTCGCTCCCTGCTGGGCGCAACTCGCCCGCTCGATCGTTATCCAGTACGACCCAACGCAGCTTATTATTGAAGCACTTGAACGCCTTCATCAGCGCGGCATCAAACCCGCGACTATTGACGTTGTAGCCCGAGAAGCGTGCTGAATCAATCAACCACTTACCGTCGAAGTGTTCTTCACCCAATCCCGGCGGGAAAATGTTCTCACCGTCGACGCCATCGATGGTACGTGCGTAGTCGACCGACGCTTGCCAGTCGGTAATCTGCGCGAACGGGAGAGCGACGTTTCGCGGCAGTCTATCGCTCTCGCCGAGCGACCGATAGTCGAACACCAGCACGTCAAATCCGCGCTCGGCGAAACGCTTGGCAACGGTAGGAAGCCCGGCTCGCCGCGGCACCCCGAACCTGTGGCCATCACCACGATTGGCGGATTTCCTACATCGGTGGTTGCCGGCTTATCAGGGGTAGAGTGAGGCCATACACCGTATTCTTTCACTGTCGAAGTTACGGACTCGCGTTGAACTGCTTTATTATAATGAAGAGTATCGGCTTGCGTCTGAGGGCAAGAAGAAATATTGGTATGTATGTTGTACCTTGTCAGCCACTATGAAATTGCAATTGGATGGGAGAGACGTAGAGGAAATGAAATGGGAAATTGATGCAGAACTGGCAGAGTTTGAGTTCGAATGGGGTCCAATCGAGTTCGAAATCGAATTCGGTGGTGACATAGAAATCGAAGTCGAATTCACCACGAGTGAATAATGCTACTCGAATAGACATTTAATCTACGGATACCGAGGGTAGTATCCAGACCACAGTCATCGTTGAACACTATCTGAGAATCTTCGATCCGCTCGATTGAATCCTGTCCGTAGCGACAGCGCTCTTTTCACATCGATCACGCCGGGTACCACGCCGAGACAGCGCCAGCAATCACCAATGAGTCAAATGAGCCAGCCGTGCGTTGGAAACGAGTCGGAGGACACCTATGACCCAAGTAGAGCTGAGAAGGCGTCAGAGACGTCATCACGGCGGATATATAGCACCACGAATCCAGCGACAAGAAGTCCGATGCCCCACCAGACTGACTTCCCAGGGATAAACCAGAGAATGAGGCTTACGATGCCAGAGGACACGAGTGACCAGCCGATCGTTGTTTGATACGTCACAGTCTTCCTTCGTACTCAGTATCATTATGTCCGACGGCGTCTCGTATGACCTACTTCGATAGGAAAATAAGTTCACTGTCTTCGCAAGGGTGTCCGGCCTTCCCGACGACGAGTCCAAGGCCTCGTGAGTGAATTGCCTTTCTGATATCAAGCATCCAATCTACTATTTCATATTATAAGTATCATGGCCGGAAGGATTGCTCATTGTAGACTTCAGCACCGCGAGCAGCGCGCCGAGTCCTAGCAGGCCGAGGAGATATCTCATGGTCGGTGAATAGTACTACGTTACGGCGTGACGGGGGTGATCGGTCGAAGAGTATCCTCGCTACGTCCTGTGATTAGGCCGTTGGTCGGTGGCAAGTGGTGCTAGAACTGCGGGAAATCTTTTTGTCGAACCCTCAACAGTGATAGGTTTTAGTGACATACTGGACGCATGGTGCTTATCTCTTATTGGGTGGAATTCACTCACCCATGAGATCCCTTCTGTAATTAGAGTTATATCTGGGCACCTATTAGGCGTGAGCCACCGTGACCAACGCAGACGACGCTACCTCACTCTTCGAACTCTTCAAGAACAAAGAGTTCATCGCACTCGCAAGCACTGCCTTCGCCCGCAGCCAAGCCTACTCCACTATCCTCATCGCCCTCGCCATGTACGCTGACCTCTTCCAAACCACCAGCACCGTCGAGGGCCTCTTCGGCACTGTCTTCGCCCTTACACAGTTCCTCATCGTACTCCCGCTCGGGCGGGTCATTGACACCGGCAACTCCAAACGCTACCTCCTCGCCGGCCTCCTCCTCAATATCGCCATTTTCACCGGCTTCACCTTCGTCACCGCCGTCGAACACGTTATCGTCCTCCGTGCCCTCCAAGGCATCGGCGCTAGCCTTCTCTGGATCACCGGTAGCACTGTCGTCGGCGAGATCAGCCCCGACGGAAAACGTGGTCTTTGGCTCGGCAGCTACAATCAGGTGGCTGCCTTTAGCAGTCTCGCTGGCACTATCTTTGGCGGGCTCCTCCTCTACACCTACGGCTTTCAAACCACCTACACCGTCCTCATCGCTGTCACCACGCTCGCCACGCTTTCCGTCTATCGGTATCTCCGAGACAATCCCGGTCAGCAAACAGAAGCCACAGACTCATCCGGCCTCGACACGCTCAAAACACTCCTGAAACGCCCAGCCATTCGTGGGCTTGTGTCGTTCCGCTTCGGATTTAGCATCGCTAAGATGGCCGTCATCATCTTCCTGCCAATCTATGCGAAAACCCAATTTGGCATCAATCCACTAGCTATCGGCGGAATTCTCGCCGGCGGGAAACTCACGAAATCCGTTCTCCAAGGCCGCATGGGAACCCTTGTTGATCAAGCAGAGCACCGTTACAAGTTTGTGTTCGCAGGTGCGGCTGTCTACGCGATCGGGATTATCTTCATCCCGTTAGCCGGGTCTGCTACCCAAATCCTTTCGCCTGTCTCCCTGTCGGCAGCCGGGAAAACGATGGTGCTCCCACCTGCGTTCTTCGGGCTGTTCGCTGCCTATAGCATCCTTGGAGTCGGTGACAGCATTCGGCTGCCTGCCAGCATGACGCTGTTCGTCGAAGAGGGAGAACGACTTGACGCAGTTGCCGGAAGTTTCTCGCTCCGGTCAATCTCGTGGAAGATTGGGCAACTGATTGGGCCGGTGGCAGTCGGGGCGATCTGGGATGCAACTTCGGCGCTGGTTGCATTTTGGGTGGCTGCGGGCTGTGCTGGCGCTGCTGCGGTGGCGTTTGTGGCGATGGCAATTCGAGCGACGAGACAAGAACAGTCAGAATTGACAGCTGTCCAGCCTGCAGATTGAGCCCGTTCGTTAACAGTAGTCACTAGGTGAAAGATGAGACTATGGCCGCATCTGCACTCTCTGGACAGCGACGGGGGCGCTATTGCATAATTTAAGAATAGCAACATCAATCGCCTTGTATAGAGGAATGGAAGGAGGTGGCGATGCGGTGAGCGCAGACGGAGGGGTAGGTGCTTGGACTCCCGCATCTACATATGAGCGCCTTCGCCGATGTGAGTCACCACACACCGACAAGGCTGCCCGATGCAATTCATCCAAGGCAGAGGATGGTATTAGACCCCTAGTGTCGTTTCGTGAACGGTTTCAACAGTTGTCGCCAGCTTAGAGAGCAGTTGCATGCTGTAACCTGCCGCCATTTATTGGGTTTACTCGCGACTACTTGTTAGTAGTCGATACTAATGTCACCGACAACGTGCACTCGTGCTTGGTCAAGTAGGGCCGCCTGTAGGAATGCGATGTAGAGTGTGTGGCCATCAGCGTTCAGATCAGCGTCGTCGAACGGCCGACGATTTGCAATCTCCGCCAGATCGTCGGTCGATCGGATAAACGTGGTGACGTCCCGATCCAGGGCCTCGTGCGTTTTGTCCCTTCCGATCACCGCTCCTGTCGGTACTTCCGTATCGACAGCGGCGCGAACACGGCGACGAGTACGGCGGAGGTAGCGAGCACCCATATCACGTCCACGAACGCCACGCCACCGTGCATGAGACCGCGAGTGGCGTTGGCGAGGTGCGTGACGGGATTTACGCCCACCACGGTCTGAAGCCATGCCGGCATCGTCGCCGGGTTGACGAAGATGTTGGACACGAATGTGAGCGGGAACAGCAGCATGAAGCTCATCGTCATGACAGACTCGGGCTTTTCGACGGACAGCCCCACGAGGATCCAGATCCAAGAGAGGGCAAAGGCGAAGACGAGCACGAGCGCCAGCGCGAGGAGCACCCCCACGACCCCGGCTCCCGGCCGGAAGCCGAGGACGACGCCGAGACCGATGACCATGAGCGCGGCAATGGAATAGCGCAGGATGTCGCCAAGGAGCGCGCCGACGATGGGCGCGGGCTGCCAGATCGGGAGCGACTGGAACCGGTCGAACAGGCCGTTGTCGATGTCCGTGTTGAGGCCGAAGCCCGTGTAGACGGTGATGAAAACAATGGACTGGACGAGGATGCCCGGCAGGAGGAACTGGATGTACTCGCGCGGCGAGCCCGCGAGAGCACCGCCGAACAGGAACGTGAACATCAGCGTGAACATGACCGGGAACGCCGTGACGTCGAATAGCTGGAACGGCACGTGCTTGATCTTCAGGAGCGCCCGCCATCCGAGAGTGATCGAGGCGGAGACCGAACCAGCGCGTGGGGGGCGCTCGGCCTGTGAGAGGACGTCACTCAGGTCCTCCTCCACGACGAGCGGCGGCTCCGTGGTCTCGGTGCTCATGCTATCACCTCCTCGGCCTGGTTCTCCGCAGGTTTGCCCGTCAGTGCCAGAAACACCTCGTCTAAACTTGCCTGTCCGAGCGAGAACTCGGCGATGCGAACACCGGCATCCGCGAGCGCCGAGAACGCCGCCGCCGCGTTTTCGTCATCCGTGATGCTGGCAGAGAGCGTATCACGGTCGGCTCCGTTGAGAATCTCTACGCCGAGGAAATCTCCGAGGATGGTCTCGGCCTCCGCACGCCGTCCCGGGTCGTGCAGGCGGACTTGGAGCGTGCTCGCACCTACTTCGGCCTTCAGCTCGCCGCTCGTGCCCTCGGCGATGACCCGCCCGTCGTCGATCACGGCCAGGCGGTCCGCCAGACGGTCCGCCTCGTCCAGATACTGTGTGGTGAGGAGCACGGTCGTTCCCTCGGCAGCGATGGCACGGATGATAGCCCAAACCTGGTTCCGGCTACGCGGGTCAAGACCTGTTGTCGGTTCGTCCAGAAAGAGTACCTCGGGCGTGACAACCAGGCTCGCGGCGACGTCGAGGCGACGCTTCATGCCGCCGGAGTACGTCCGCACCTGTCGTCTGGCCGCCTCGGCGAGGCCGAAGGAGTCGAGCAGCTCGTCGGCGCGTTCACCAGCATTGCGCCATGAGAACCCAAGCAGGCGCCCGACAAGGACGAGGTTCTCGCGGCCAGTTAGTTCCTCATCGATGGAGGCGTACTGGCCAGTGAGGCTCACCTTCTTGCGAACCGCAGCTGCATCCTGCACAACGTCGTGTCCGAGGACGGTCGCGGTGCCCGCATCTGGGCGGAGTAGCGTCGTGAGCATCCGTATCATCGTCGTCTTCCCGGCGCCATTGGGACCGAGGAGACCGAACACGGTCCCTCGGGGGATCTGGAGGTCGATGCCGTCCACGGCGAGTGTGTCACCAAAGGACTTGCGCAAGCCGTTGGTCTCGATTGCGAGTGTCATTTCGTCGATCTCCCCAATGTTGTATCGAATATGCGGTCCCAGCGATTCATCGGAGCGGTCAGCGCCGTTTCGACCAATCGCACGTGGTTCCGAAAGTACCGTGTCGTCTCTCCGTTCTCTGCGAGCCATTTTAGCGCTGTGTCCCTGGTTTCGGAGAACGCATGTCGTACCGGGGCAGTGAATTTCACTCGTGGTTCTGGGACGATAATTGCCTCTCTCGACCTGTTTGTGTGAGTCATGGGATGTGCTCCGACCGGAGGTCAATCCTCCACTACAGCATAGGCTCTCAACAAAGATATAAGAGCGCCTAGTGGAGTGTAAGTGAATCATTTAGTCAGTGTCACAGATAGGAAATGAACTACTCCAACCTACCGCGCTCGGGATACTCACCCTCGCTTCGTGAGGCGAGAGCGTCCTCGTTCACCGAGAAGACGTGCCGATTCGTCGGGAATCCACAGCGGTTTCAATCTCCGCCCCTTCCATTATTCGGCGCGCTCCAGATATGGCTCGTATTCGGCCGTCCCCTCGCCGACAGTCGAGTTTGAAGTGAGAGATGTGATCGTTCTCGACGAGATTGTGGAAATCGAGTTCTTCGCACATTCATCCAGGAGATCCATCAGCTCGTCTTCCATCTCCTGCGAGGGGCAAGCCGTCATGAGAACCACGCTCAAGAAGATGTTCATGCCCGTTTCGGGATCGAACTCAATGGACTTGGCTGAGTCATCGCTATCGGCGGCGTTGCAGTCGGCGGTCATCTCGTCGATGTTTTCGGTAAGCGTGCGCTGGTCGGCGACGTCGGGACGCGTCTGCTGCCCGTCGAACTATCCTCGATTCCATGACGTCGGGGCAGTGTCCGTGGTGTGTTGGAACGGTGACCGTGGAACTCCATGACGGCGACGGGTCGCTGCCCTCGCTTCACGACACCCGTGATCTCGACATCTACGCCGTCTACCACTGTATGGATCGCACCGGCTTTCAGTACATGCCGGTTTCACAGGTGTTACTCTACTATCCCGCCACCATCGCATTCTACCACGATCACGGGCGGGACCTGACCGCCGTTCCGAAGTGGGAACTCGGATGGGCTGTGACCGACGAAACGACGGCGATCCTCGACCGCGATCCGTGGTCATTTTCGATTCGGATACCGCTCGACGACGCGGCACTCATCGTCGAATTCGATGCCGAGCTCAACGTCGTGGACACACGCCGTGAATCACTCGAATAATCGTTTGATACAGGGCGTATTCGACGAAATTTCACCAATCAATTTAACGGAGTGGAGTCCCATGGTACGAAATACGGTAGTAATGGTCCTCGATCCTTTTACCATCCTCTTCGTTGTACTTGCGGTCGGAGTGGGGCTCGCGTTCACCTACTTCGGCTACTCCTTTGTGACGCAACTCACTTCGCTCGTCGGCGGTCTCGGCGGTGCCCTATTCGGTAGTTTCGTCGCTCGAACCCTCGCACCCTCGTTCGGCGTCGCACCCCCGAACCTGCTCCTCGTGTCGTTGCTTGGCGCTCTGATCGGCGGCCTTATCGGCAGTCGGGTGGCCCACTCGACGCAGCGGGTAGCCATCGTCGGCATGTCCGTTCTGGCCACCGCGGAGGTCGTCTACTCCGGCGGTGACCTGGGGACGTTGTCCATCCCGACGCTCGACGGTGCAGTCGGGCCAGTCGTTGGGTCGATACTCGCCGCCGGCGTCGTCGGCATCCTCGTCTGGAAGTTCTACATTCTGTTTTTGGTCGTCGTGACGAGCCTCCTCGGCGCGACGATACTCCAACGACTCGCCATCCACTGGAGCGACGTCTTGCCGGTGTTCCACGCTGACGTGTGGATGACGATCGGAACGAATCATCTGCTCTGGCTTCTCATCGTCGGGTCGGGCATTCTGATCCAGTACCGACGCCACCGCCAGGTGAAATCGTACGCCAGCTTGCGCCGTCTGTCTCCCATCTGATTGCGCTGATTCGCTTTCGATCCCGAACGGTTTTCGCCGTCGATCGGTATGTTCGTTCCCTGTCGGACAACACGATTAGCGTTATAGCTCAATCCCAGATTGGTGGTAGCACCACCGCTGGAGGTGGTCGTGGTGCTGTAGCTTTGTCAGCGGCGAGCAGGAGCGAAACGAGGGGGGCGAGTTCGTCCAAGAGCGCAACTCCGAGGACGTGTTGGAGGTCATGGAACCGCTTGGATCCTACATAACGAGCGAGGTTGCAGATGCACTTGATTGGCCGCGTCAGTCAGCGTTCAATGTCTTAGACGACCTCGCTGACGAGGGTATGATTCGTAAGAAGAAGCCTGAGGCTCGCCGTGTTATCTGGATTCACGAGGAATAACTGTCGCTCTAGGGAAGTTGATAGCAAAGGTGGGGCCGCGATTGCGTCCCCGCCCTCAACTCAAACCAGCTAAACATACGTCGACAGGCCATATAACACTAATTTCTATCAGATGTAAACGACCAGTATAGAGGCCGTCCAGATGCACGTCGAACTGCCGCTTCATTGCTTATCCTTTGAGAGAACTCTCGAAGGGTTAGTACAGACCGTAGACCTATCACGAGCGGTTGAATAGAGGTTCTTCGTTGTGCATCTCTAACCATACGTATGGCTTTGACTGCAACGAAGAGAACATCAGTGGCAGGCGTAACCCGATGGCTGCACGGGCTGTGGGAGTATTACCGTGGGTACACTCATACCGCAATCCATGCAGCGTCAGCGGCGGCACTCACTGCATTTGGGCTGCTCATCTTTGTCGATCACCTCTTCGTGGTGCTAGCACTTGCCTCGTACATCTGTCCGCCGATCATCCTCTATAGCCTTGGCGCTGAGAACGGGAAAACACCGGCTTCACCGGATGAGAGCCCTGCCCACGCCGATTCGAAAACGCGTTTAGACAGTGTTTCAGACACTGATTCCGATAGTGACGACGTTGACAGTGACTCCGATAGCGACGATGGTGACAGCGATTCAGATGGTGCCGATGCTGACGCAGACGCCGACGGCGCGGATGCCGACGCCGATGCTGATGGATAACTCCCGCTGCTCTTCGTTCTCTCACCGACGGCACGGTCGCCGATCCAATCGATGGCGGACTGTGGTCGGACGAGCTCGACACTAATACGGCACGTGTGAGAACGACACCGCGTCGGCAAAACTACAAACCCGCTTCACGAGTGCTTGCCAGATGGGCACGATCAAAAACACGGGTGAGGAGTTCGAACGCTACGACGAGTACCAGCAGCCACGACCCAGGAAGACTGGGAGTAACGGTGTGAGCTACAGAAACAGCAGATGTATAATTGGCTCTCCCGGTGGAAAGAGGAATCTGCTATATGCTGCTGGGTTAGTATAATATCCTAACCTCTGTTGACATCCGTACTCGCGCTATAATCAGTTTGAGCAATAGCAACGAGAGAGCATGTCAAAATCAAGCTTCACTTCGGCCGTCTATTTTACTGCGACGGCGAGAGGGACGCTCTTAATGTCGAGCACGTGTTGGTTTCCAATGATTTTGTCTTTGATTCGGTCCATTCGGTCGGCCATCGTCTCATACAGCTGTTTGTCTTCTCGTGTTGCGTCGTCGCGTTCTGCACGGACCCTTGCGTAGTGGAGACGGTTCGAGTGGAAAACGTCTTAGTAGTCGCAACGCTCGTCACTGTCCCGCCCTATGGTATGGTAGTTTTTCAGATCCAGCCAGACATCCGCAAGTGGTGGTGGTGAGAGTCGTTTCAGATGGGTTGGAAGTCGTCGGCCATGCGTTCGGTCGCTGCTACCGGGGATGTCATCTGTTTTCTCGACGATCCAGTCCATTCCATCCTCCGGCTGATAGTGCATGTGCTGGCCGTCGTCACAACTCCGGACCGCTAGTACACCTTCGTCGCAAACATGCTCCCAGAGCAGTGAGAGCACCGATACAGAGAGGGAAGAATAACCGGCTATTTTAATATATTTGGGCGACAATGAATTTTTATCAGTAATTATGAGTAGCAGTCAAGAGAGAAAATGGAGGCAGTATCTTCCGTATCTCCCCTGGATATTCGGTGTCTTGTTTATTCTCAGTGGTCTCGCGTTTATCTTTGAGCCCGAAGGGAGCATTTTCCGATCGCTTCTCGCTGGAATCGTCATGATAGCTGTTGGGGTGTTTGCAATTCCTCCGGGACGGCGGAGGATTAGTACCGCGGTCGGCAAAGAGTTCTCTCCTATTGCGGTCATCGTCATTCTATTTGTTGGTGTTCTTGCAGCTGGAGCAATTATCCCACCGACTGAGCAACCAGCAACACAGCCGGCGAACGCAAACAACCAGACACACGACAACCTATCCAAGACGGCTGCCAAAGGAACGACAGCAGCTGGAAGTACATCAACAGAAGCAGCCGCCAATACATCACAAACCTCTGCACAAATAGTTACATCAATAGACAGACCAGCGACAACGACGACTCACGTCCAGACAACCACTACAGCCCCAGTCACGACTATATCAACAACGACAACCACAACACGGACACCAACTCCAACTTCGACACCAACGCCGACATCGACAACATCCGAGCCGACGACGCAGCCTGCTCGTGGGCCAGAGAGTGGTACTGAATGGTCTGTCACAGTTACTCGAGTGATCGATGGAGATACGATGGAAGTGCGGTTCCCGAACGGTGAAATCGATACGGTCCGTCTCCTTGGAGTCGACACGCCGGAGACCTCTTTGAGTCGAGTTACACCTGACGAGTTCGAGGGCATCCCCGAAACACCGGCAGGCCGGGATCATCTGTTCAATTGGGGCGAGCGGGCTAGTCAGTTTGCAACCGACGAACTCGATGGCAGAACAGTTCGGATTGGGACGGATCCAGACGCCGACCGACGCGGAAGCTTCGGTCGACTCTTAGTCTACATCTATGTTGATGGCGAGAACTTCAACAAGCGGCTGCTGACTGACGGGTATGCCCGACTGTATGAAAGTTCGTTCTCGAAGCGGAACACCTTTGAGGATGCTGAAGCGCAAGCACAGCAAGACAATGTCGGGCTATGGGACTTCGAGCAACCCACGTCAACACCCATACCGACAACTGAAACACCGGAGACATCCTCCGATGGAGATGGCGGAGTAGACGTACCGCCGCCACCATCGGACGGCGATTACGACTGTAGTAGCTTCGATACCCAAGAACAAGCACAAGCCGTGCTCGATAGTACGCCGGGTGATCCTCACCGGCTTGATGGCGACGATGACGGCATCGCCTGTGAGTCACTCTAAGCGGTAGCCCCTTCCTCAAACCCAGCAGCAATACTCCCAGTATGATTCAGCGAATGAGACCGGAGTCGATTACGAAAACTGGTTCTCACTAGAGAGTGCCGATGGAGTCTGGATCGTTAGGTCGTATGATTGTGGGGTTCCCTGGAGTTTGACTCGGATGAGGAGAACAGCAAGATCGTCGCCTGTCTCATCGGCGATTCGAGCCATTTGCTGTCGCTGGTGGCGTTCGAAACCCGTTGATCCATGCTTGATTTCGGCGAGATAGCGTTTGAGTACCGGCCCACTGTCGTCCTTAGACGGCGATGACGTTCGCCGGTGGACGATGAACTCACAATCTGGCATCCACCGTCCGTCACTGCCATTGAGTCCGGAGTGGCTGATGCTCTCCGGTGAGGCATTCACCGCAACCTGAAAGTCCTCAGGTTCGAGGCTGAGATCCTTAGCGGCGTATGAGACGATTGGGGGTGGGTTCCAGCTATACGCGCTGAATAGGGTTTCTGCGAGGGCGCCAACCTGCTGGGCTCGCATGTTGAATGTCCAGCCGTCTTCTGGTGGACCACGTTCGGCTGGTTCCAGTTCTGGGTCTCGAACCTTCACGAGATACCGGTCGACATCTGTCGAGCCGTTCGGAGCGGGCTGTTGGAATCGGAGTCCAGAACAGTCAGTGTCGTCGAGAAGTTCCTGTTCTGCCGTGGTTCGCGATTCGTACACATGAATTTCGCCAAATTCATCGCGAAGCGTCGCGATTTCGGTTGAGGCCGCACAAGCGGACGCCTTGAGTGCAACTCGAAATAGTCCGGACGTCTCTTCCCTCGGGTTACTACCTGATTCATATGGCGTCCCCGGCCATTGCTCCTGCCACGTCAAAGCTCAGCTATTTTCGGCGGTCGCTTTTATCTAGCGAATCGCTCATTAGGAAAGACTTCTTCCCCGATTTCGATCCCGAACACGTCGAACAGGGCCGTTACTGCCAGGCGTGGACGAGTTCGTGCCGCACGGTCTTGCTGAATTGCGTCCAGCCGAATTCTTGGTAGGCGTCCCAGGTGAGCCGGATTGTGACCGACTCGGCACCTGGGTTATATTCGGTGACGCCAGCCTGTCGCTGGTTCGCTTGGAGACCTCCCAGTCGATCGGGTCAACGGGAAACTCAGGGAAGTGCTCGGCAGTGACGTCGGCCGCAAGTGTTTGCGCTCGGTTGAGCAGGCTGCCCGCGTTTTTGGCGCGCCAACGGTAGTTGTGGATAGTTCGATCAGGAATGGAGAATGAAGTCGCTGGTTCAGCGGCGATTCCGGTATAGCCGTACTCGATGAAATATCGGTCTTAGGCTGTTTGTTCCCTCGGTTCTTTTTCGAACGATATTTGTATGTTGGCGTGTATCATGGGGATATGAGTGTATTCTCGCGGGTCCGGCAAGTTATGATGACCGGCGATGAAGAAAATGTGGTAATCGAATGCCGGCAGTGCGGAACCACACTCGCCACCATGCCTAAGCGATGTCCAGAATGCGGTCGTGATGACATCGTTGCAATTCCTATCAGTTAACTCAACAGCGTGTGCGGTTGATCCGTCATTAGTCTATTCCAGAGCGCAACGGAAGGTCAACCATGTTCCTGATCAACCGTGTTATGATGTCGAGGGGGCGTGGGTAGTAAACCCAACCTCGATGATATATACAAATAATTATCAGAAATAGTAGTTTGTATAGCTCTGATGAGGAAGGAGAATGTCTATCCTCCGGAAGCTCATCAAGTGGTACCGCTCTCCAGAGAACGAAGAACCACTCTACAAATGTATTGACTGCGATGAAACATCCACAGCAGCAACCTCACATATTGTCTGTCCTGCGTGTGGCGGAAAACTCGAACGAATCGAGCTTGCTCACGAAGCCTGACTACTCTCTGCTCTTGTCCGGAAGCGGATGATGCTCTCACAGCCGAGAAACCTTACGCGAATGCACTGATAGCCATTACGCCGAGGAACACCAGTCCAACCCCACCGAAGAAGCGCATCAGACGGCGATAGATTACTGGTCGGTGAGAATAATCACCGGTCGTCACGCCGACCGCCCAGACGAGACAGCCAAGACCGACTGCCGTGACACTCCCCACAAATGCGACCACAGGAATATTCTGCCAATTAATCCTGCTTGTCCACAGCTCATACAGCCCCCCGAGCACCCAGAGTCCCACAAGGATTCCCAGCGGGGTACTCCGTGTCCGGCGAGCGAGTTCGGCCATACTTCTCTCAACTATCCTCTCCGCAATAATATTTCCTCGAAATACGAGATTATATACGGAATTGAAGATCACTCAACAAGCCCGAGATGGTTTGCCGGAAAACAGATAGCGGGCGTGTTCGCTCGCAGTTATGGCGCCATCCCGATCCAGCCAGAGATGTCTTCATTGTCTTGAAGGCCCACTACGGTCAGCAGTATTCCTAATAGGACAAGTGGGATTCCAACGAGATAACTAACAATTGAGCCAAGGGTTATCTTTATGTTAGACACTAAGGTCCAATAGCTATAATAAAATTTGTAAAATTAGATTTAGAGACTTGATCCTCTTCCTAAATACAGCGGCAAAAAGGAGAAACGCTATCAGCAGTCCTCTTTGTCGCTAGATTCGCCAGCGCTACTATCGGAGGAGGACGTAGTCGTATTCTCGTTACTCTCCGTAGTCGTCTGTTCGTCCGAACCACTACGAGATCCTCCGGTCGTCGTAGTCGTTTCTTCGGTGGCGGTCGTCGTCTCCTCAGTAGTAGTTTCCTCTTCCGAGGTGGTAGTTTCCTCAGTCGTCGTCTCTTCCGTCTCAGTCGTCGTTGTCGTCTCCGCTTCAGTAGTAGTTGTGGTGGTCTCTGGCTCACCAACGTACTTGTCTTGATCAGACCGAGCGACGACCTTGCCCTCTGGCGAGACAATTGCATACACTTCCTCCTCGTCATTGGGCATCACGTATTCACGGTCGACACCGACGCCGACTTCCCCCTTCCCGGCATCTGCCACGATCTTCAGCGTGCTACCGGCATCAACTGTCGTTCCTTGCTCGATCGTTCCTTTCTGTTCATCGCCCTCGTCATCGTCCAAAAACCCAAAGTCAACGATGTACCCACTAAGGTCGATCTTCTCCCCGGAAGTGTTCTTCACGACAAGGTATTCATCCTCATCGTTGATCTCAGTGAAAACAAGCTGTGGCCCGTCACTCGCTCCGGAGACACTGGTTGAACTGATACCGACTGTTCCAGCTACTGCCGCCCCTGCACCAAGGAGGAATTTGCGTCGATTTTGCTCTGCCATACGTGTTAAACCTTGATCAAATCCTAAATGAATGTTTTGATTTAGGATCTGTTTGAGTCAGGCCATAACCGCCCAATATTAAAAATAATATCTTCCAAATAATACCTTCTTCTCCCTTGTTAGAGGTTCATCACGGGGTCAAAATTGTCTTGCAATCGAATTTCTATAAAGTTGGTCGTGATTCCCAATCGAAGCTAATGTCGTTTCTCCGTTTCACTATTAGAAGGTATTATTGGGAAGTTGGCATCAAATACTAACTTCAATAATGGACTGAGAAAGAGACGAGCACCTCCTCCTGTACGGCTGCATGCCGACGTCTCTATCGTAGACAATCAACCGTATCCAAGACACCAATAGTACCGAAGAAGCCGATGATGAGTCACCGAATCTCACGGCAAAAGTAGCGAACGCAGACCGCCAACGCTTCGAGACAGTCGAGCGCTCTGAACAGAACACGGAACTAGTGAATTTCCGCGAGCAGCGCGCCGAATCCTAGCAGGTTGAGGCAAAGCATCTCGACGTGCTGGATGCCGGGCAGAAGATCATAGGGGCGAATGACGCGATGATTGCGCGGCTGGACTATCGGACGGTCGCTACCCACTACGTGCGTACAAGAACGACGGCTATTGCGTCATGGAGACAATGGCCGACCGCGATCCCGGCGTGAACGACACGGAGAGTCGGACGTTGTCGGTGGACGACACAATGGGTGTCGGCGGTCGGCATATCGAGATCTCGTTCGCTGACCCTGATCTCGCCGGCTGGATGCGAGCACACGACGCCAACACCGGAGGGACCTCACCACGGTTGAGGGTCGTGACAACAGGTAATGCAGAGGGTTTCCTCTTGCTGCTGAGGTCACTACCCGTCGCAGGTCGCGAGCGGTACTCAATGACGGCGGACACGGCTGAAGCTACTCCGATTTATCTACGGCTTCGACGTCGCTGGTCGGAACACCGGCAGTGATAGATCATCGTTGACCCGTTTGAAAGTGACTTCCACATGAATGTCGGATTCGATCTCAGACGGATCGCAATCGGCGAACAACGTACAGATTCGAGGACCTTCTTTGAGGTCCACGTATCCGACCACGTACGGGAGTGCTTCCTGGAACGCCGGTAGCGTCACAGCCCTCCGAACAACTGTATAGCTGTACACACGTCCTTCCCCTTCTGCGTCAACCCATTCCAGAGCCTCGGAGCTACAGTACTGACACCACGGTCGGGGGAAGAACTGGTGCTTCTCACAGTCGGTACAGTATTGGAGGCGGAGGACGCCTCGATTCGCACCCTCCCAGAACGGTTCGGCGTACGGTTCGGCGTGCTCACTCGGAAGCGGCCATCCGTCGTTCATCCTTGAACCCCGCGTTTCAGAACGCCGACAGCCGAACTACGGAGGTTCTTGTCGTACGTGACGCCTCCCACACCGGTCACCAGACCGTACTCCGCGTCCGGAATCTGTCGTTCCCCGCCGTCGTGATGGAGCTGGCGGACTGCTTCGACGAGGTTTTCGAAACCACCCGCTAACCCCGCCTGACCTGCGGAGAGCTGGCCTCCGGACGTGTTTAACGGTAGCTCCCCGTCGTATCGGAGATCTGTCGTCTCCAGGAACTTCCCACCGTCCCCTTTTTCACAGAATCCCATATCTTCGAGCTGCATCAGGACGACGATCGGGTAGTCGTCGTACGCCTGCACGAAGTCCACTTGCTCAACTTCAACGCCGGCTCGATCAAATGCTCGAGTTGCTGCTGTTCGAATCCCAGTAGTCGTCACGTCCGGCCGTTGTGAAACGTCAGGGTTGTGTTGCTGGCCAAAGCCAAGGGGTTCTACCGGTGTCTGATCCGATGTCGAAGCTTGAGCACGCGAGGTCACGAGGAACCCGTAACCCCCATTCACCGGTACGACGCAATCGAGGAGACAGACTGGATCCGAAATCATCTCTGAATCTAGATATGTATGGGCGTCGATCCTCTCCGTCAAGTATGCGTTTGGGTTGTACGATGCATGCTCGCGCTGGACGACTGCAACCTCGGCCAGTTGCTCGCGAGATGTACCGTACTCTGTCATGTGAGCGGTCTGAACGAGACCGAAGCTTGAATTCGGCCCTTGGACGCCGAATGGATCCTTGTAATTTCGAATGTATCCACGCGGGTCTCGCGGGAAGAGGGCGTCAGAGTCGACACACGGGTCGAGAGGAGCATCCGCCCCCAGACAGAGGACGGTTTCAACTTTCCCTGCCTCAATAGCCATTACCGCCTGCGACAGGACCGCAAGCGCGTTTGCCCCTCCTTGATCCTCGGAGAATAAGTAGTCGACTTCGAAGCCGAGCGTCTCGGCCAGCATTCCAGGATAGGTGAACGGTGTATCCGTGATAGTGCGGATGACGCCCAGCCCGTCGACCTCACCCTTGTCTACATTGGCATCGTCGAGCGTCAGCCTAGCAGCACGTTCGTAATATTCCTCTAGGCTGGGGAAACTGTCGCTCTCAGCGCTCGGCCGGTGCTTCTGCGTCTCACCTATTCCTGTAATCACTGCTTCCGTTCCCATCATGATGCCGACCTCTCGTTCGAATCCTGTCCGTCGACGGTTTCTCCGTCAGTCTCCCGATCAGGCGTCGTCTTATTTGGCATTCGACGTTCGCCGAAGTCACCGAACTCCTTGTGCTGGCCGTCCACGAAGACCTCATCGTCGCCGACGCGAAGTTCTTCCGCGAGTCCCGAGATAGACTCAAGCAACTCGGACTCGACCATGAAATAGTCTGGGTCGGCGTCAGAGAGGATGTACTCGACGTCTCCCTGCGACGACCGGGCGTTTATCGGGGTGAAGATAGTCTCGATCTTTTGGGTTGCAAAGAACAACTCGAGGAACGCAGGGGAGTTATGCGAGAGTAAGGCAACGAGGTCTTCGAGACCGATGTTGTGGTCCATCAAGCCGTTGGCGACGCAGTTGCTCCGCCGGTGAAACTCCTCGAACGTCACCGCAGCCTCGTCAACACCAGAACGGTACCTGCGGGCAGTGGCGTTACCGAACCGAGCGGCGGACTGCGTCACGATATCGCCGACGTTCATGTATACAGTATTCGCTCATCGAGACTAATAACCACGGGCGTACATCCCACCCCTGTATCGGTGACTGGCGCACCGACAACCAGTAGCTCAATTGCAAATCCGTCCTCGATTCGAGTAGGTCTGACCTGTCCTCTCCAAACAGGAATGATATCATGATCTTGGCGGCCTCCTAGAAGATGCCGTGATTGCACGTCGGATAGCGCTCGACTGTGCAGGTGCCAGACGTAGAGTCACTCGATATCGAGCTGGCGGACGACACCAGAGACGTCTAACATCACCTGACGGTGCCCTCCAAGCGTGTCTCGAGACGTATGCGAGTGCGGTGAGTAGCTACCATCGGACGCGCATCGAAGACCATCACGCCTCCAGTAGCAGAGACGATCTCCGATAGCCCGCTCAGCGGCGGTGGACGCCCATCCAGTCCGTAGCGGCAGCGCTCTCGTTTTCACATTAATTACGCGGGGTCGCGTCGGGATAGCGATCGCTCTCGACGACCAGCCGAGCAACACGCCGTGAATCGGCGATGAAGACACCGTGTCGTCGCTAGGAGAACGCACAGAGTGACATGGTGAGTCTCACTGATGGCTCGCAGTCAACGGCAGTCCGTGAGTAGTACACTAGGCCATACAGGTCATCGCCAGCGGTAATTTGGGAGATAGCAATGTCAGTCGCCTCGTTTAGGGAGATGGAAGGAGGTGGTGATGCGGTGAGCGCAGGCGGATGGATAGGTGCTTGTACTCCCGCATCTGCATCTAAGCGCCTTCGCCGATGTGAGTCACCACGCACCGACGAGGTCGCCTGATGCAATCCATCCATCTGATGGCTCCATATTAGACCCCTAATGTCGTTTCGTGAACGGTTTCAACAGTTTCTGCCAGTCTGGAGAGCGACTACACGCTGTGAATTGCCGCCGCTCCGTGTGCTTACTCGTAGCTACGAGCTAGTACGTAATGCTAACATCATCGACAGCGTGCATTCATGCCTGATCAAGCAGGCCCGCCTGCGTCTCCGGCACGCTATCGGCGGCGTCGCAGTCGTCGGTCGTCTCGGCGATGCTCTCGGTGAGCGTGCGCTGGTCGGCAACTTCGGGAAGCGTGAACCGTCGTCACGCGCGTCGAGAACGTCGACCGCTGTCAAGAACTCATTGCTTGGAACGAGGTGTTGTCCGTCATCGTTGAACTTCAAACCGAAGGGCGGCCGGCCGTGATAGTAGCCTTGCTCTTGACGCCGGTTGACCTCGCGTTTTGACCACTCGATTTCTTTCCGCTTTCCGACGTCGTCGCTGGCGGCCATGGCGGCTTCGATAGAGATTATAGTCGCTAGTATCGACGGGGCCGCGTTCGACGGAATGAAGCGCAACGTCTTTCTCGTCGAATTCGAGCAGCAACCGAAGACAATCATGCTAGTCGCGGGAGAGACGAGTTAGGTCCGGACGACGACCGCGTCGACGATGTCTTCACAGACTAGGCGGCGAAGCTCCTCGTACATCTCGCGAGCAGCGGCGCTGTCGAACCCGCTAGTTTGAGTGCCCTCAGTCGGGACTCGGCGAGACTGAGACCGTGGTCGTCGCAGTAGGCACAAGTATTGTTTTTCTGTGTGCCGAGTGAGCGGTCTGGTTCTTGCAAGAGACAGACGGAGCTGATAGTAACAGGGGCATCCTCAATTTCTGACCCGCAGGTCCCAAACGGAGGATGCGCTGTCGCTGTTACTGAGAATGGTCCTCGCCGCCGCTGTCCTTATCGTTGCGGACAGTGATCTCGAGCTTGTTGCTGGCGCTGCCAGTTGACCAGTCGAGGAGAGTGTCATGGTCCATATCGAAGGATTCGGCACGGTCTTTCGGGATGGTGGTGCGATACTGGACGCAATGGTGTTGAGTTCCGTCCGCGGTAGTGGTTGTGGACTCGGTGATGGTGATTTTAGTTTCTGGCGTAGCTGGAGTAGTAATCCAGATAGTACTACAGTAAAGGTTACAAATGGGGTGATTTTGCTGTCACGGATACCTCAACAACCGTGACACCGAAACAGCGAAATTAACACTATGTAATTGCCCAGCGTCAGAGGTTGAGTGCGCAATCCAGGGCGTGTATCTTGTGGGGTTGATCGGTACGGAGTGGTCGATAGCTACACCCCGCAGAAATATTGATACTCCCATACAGCGTATTAGTGGGGGAGTATGAATGTATCCAATCCACTTACGCCCCAGCGGGTCTCTGAACTCGTGATGACGAATCGAGCAATCAGAGCACCCTACTACCATGCCGACCATGACGAGGGGGTTCGTTTCACGGATTTGGAAAAGGGGCTCCAATGGGGCGCCGACGCTATTCCAGCCTTGCAGGGTCTGTTTCGGGTTGAGCAAGATCCCCGAGACGACTATCCCGACGGCTGGGTTGGCTTTGCTCGCCACTGGCGAGGAGCGACCCTGCGGCTGGACTTCGACCTGTTTTCTGGATTCGAAGAGCCAGACTCGATCTTGGTCGTAACTGCGATATCAGGCCGGGAGGGAAAGGAATCCATCGTAGACGAGGATTTCGGGGAAATCGAGCTGGTGGACAAGGTTCCGACGGAGGAAGAGTGGGACGAATGGAGTCGACGGTACCAGGCGGCGCGGAGGAAAGATGATACGGATGGCTCGGCGGCGGTGAAAGCGTACATTGCAGCGCTGCCGGGATGGAAGAGGGAGGTCGCGACACAATTCGACGAGATCATTCAAGACGAAGTGCCCCAGGTGCGCCGTGCCGTGAAGTACCACCAGCCGTTCTATAGCGTCGAGGACCAGGGATGGTTCGCGTCATTCATTGCATTCTCGAAACACGTGAAACTGACATTTGTGTGCGAATCGTACCTTGAGCCGGAGCCGCCCAGCGGGACGGGGCCAGATAGACAGGCCCTAGACCTGAAGAAGACGGACACGCTAGACGAGAAGCAGATCGCTTCCTGGGTCCGGCAGGCTGCCGACAATCCGGGGATGGGCTGGTAAGAAAGCCCACATCTATGCGATAGTTGTAAGGGAGCCACGAATCCTATCTGCTATTCATCGAAGGCAAATCACAGCCCTTTGACGAGGGAGACAAGATCGACGGGAGTAGAGTTCAGTCCGAGTAATCGGGTCGGTAGGTCCACGAGGGTGCAGGACCGTATAGTTGCTCGTCGGTGTCGTCAGAGTATGGCATTGTTTCGGGCGTTTCGTGGAGTTCGAGGTGGAGTCCCTGTTCTACCTGACACCACAGTACAGACTGTGGACTTATCACGAGCGGGTGAATAAGGGTTCTTCGGTGTGTATCGCTAACTGTACGTATGGCTTTGACAGCAACGAAAAAGACATCAGTATCAGGCGTAACCCGATGGCTGCACGGGCTGTGGGAGTATTACCGTAGGTACACTCACACCGCGATCCATGCAGCGTCAGCGGCGGCACTCGCTGCATTTGGGCTTCTCGTCGTCGTCGACCACCTCTTCGTGGTGCTGGCAATTGCCTCATACATCTGTCCGCCGATCGTCCTCTATAGCCTTGGCGCTGAGTACGGGAAAACACCGTCTTCGCCGGATGAGAGGCCTGCCCGCACTGATTCGGAAATGCGGTCAAACAGTGATTCCGACATTGACTCCGATAGCGACGATGGTGACAGCGACTCCGACAGCGACGACGGCGACACTGATTCAGATGGTGCCGATGCTGACGCAGACGCCGACGGCGGGGATGCCGACGCCGATGCTGATGGATAACTCCCGCTGCTCCTCGTTCTCTCACCGACGGCGCGGTCGCCGATCCAATCGAGGGCGGACTGTGGTCGGACGAGCTTGAAATTGACGCATCGCGTGTGGGCGCGACGATGCTCCGGAAATAATGGCGATAAAGAAAATAGAGGTTTGAATTCTAGTAGAGATCACGTTCCTCGTAGACTTCTGCGGCTTCGCGTACGTGTGCGGCGTTGAGTTCGGCGTCATACTCGGTTTCGAGTTCCTCCGCAATGTCGTGGAGTTTTTCTTTGTCAGCTCCGCTTGGACGAAGAGCGTTGTAAATCTCGAGAATACGGTCGTCTGGGACTGCTGTGAGCTCGGCAGCTCGGCGGAAATTTTGAGCCACCTGTGGCCGTCCCGACTCTTCCGCGATCTGGGCCTGCTTTTCGAGCGTTTCAGGCGATATTGCGAGTTCCTCGCCGTCGATTTCTCCTTCAACGACCTTTTCGAGCGTTATTTCCGAAAGTTTCGTTCCGTCTGGCGTTTCTACTTCGTCTGGATTGTCTGCTAGTGGGTATTCGATATTGTCAGCCATAGTTATTCGAAGGCGACCTCCATTTCCGTCGGCTCTTTCTTCTCGTCCTTGTACTGCATCTCCTTGATATGCCAGAGCGCTGCAAGTGCCTGGTATTTCGGTCGTGCCATCGGATCGTTCGCAACGGGGACTGGCTCAGGTGTCTCTCCTTTTGCGTACAACGCCGCGTTCTTACCGATTTCACGGAATGTTTCGAGGTCGATCAGCGGTGCTTGCGGGAACAGTTCGAGGTTACTGAGCGGTACGAGATCCTCTTGATGAATGAGCGTCGTTCCGCGCGTTTGAATGGCTATTGAGATACCTGATCCGCTTAGTTCTGCGCCTCGAAGACCGATAACACCGAGGTCGAGGTTGTCGTGGAAGCGAACGACACGTGGTGTAAGGCCTTCTTCCTCGATTCCAGCCATCATCTCACGAAGGACGTTCGCGTGTGTCTCACCTGCGAGTGTCTCATCTTTCATCTCGTTGAATCCGGCACTGATTGAGATGACGACGTTATCCGTGTCGCCCTGCTCTTGTGGCGTACCTTTGTCCGAGAGTATGAGTTTCCGTTCTGATTGTTGTGTTTGCGCCATTGTTGATGTGATTAGATGTCCTCCGGATCGACAGCGAACCGGATTTCCTTCTTTTCTTCCCAGTCTTCACCATCGAGACGATGTCCTGTTCCGGGCCCCTGATACGTGTTCGGATCATTGACCGCGCTCACGACATCGAACTCGCCGTCCCCTTCAAAGATTCCGGACGTCTGGATGTAGTCGCCCGTGATCCGTCCTTTGAGGATTCCCAGCAGGTTTTCGGCGATGTCCGTGAAACCGTTTTCTGCGAGAATAGTAACGATGTCGGCACCGGTGATCTCTTCTTCCATCAGCTCTTCCGCGGCCTTGATATCTTCCGCCGTGCTGCGTTCGGGCATGTCCTTACTCCCGTCAGCGTACACTGCAGCTTCGATTTCGTCGTCTGAAATCGGGGGAAAGCCAAGCTCCTCAAAAACGGTTTGCAGCGCTTTGGCAGCTCTTTCCCGGTGTTCAAGAACTGTCTCCTTGTCAACTGGCTTTGTCCCACCTTCGACCTGCAAGTCGCGCTGCATGACGTTATACTCGTCAAAGTCTGAGGAGTCGAATGTCGACCCAGCGAACATATCGTCGTAATTCGGGACGGAGCTATACCCTGAGAAGATGAAGTCGGTGCCGGCGAGGAATTGGGGGATCATCCGGGCGGTCCGGCGCTTGTCTGAGTGGGTGAATGTCTGGTCGTTTCCTGAGGCGACTTCAAGATCTACCATCATTGTCACAAGATTCTCAGCGGCCACTGCCTTGACGCCCGCCGGAACTGACGTCGGGATCGCGATACAGCTAATACCACCATTCTGGAGACCCTGTACACCACACCCCTTCGTAACTAAAATACAGCGCGTCTCAAGATAGAACATTGACTTTCCTTCGGCCTGTCCCATGTTGAGTTCCGAGCCTGCACCCGATGTGTATCGCATTTTCAGTCCGCGTGATGCGTATCCGGAGGCGAGGAAAGCTTTTGACCATGGCGTGTCGTCTCCGTCTTTGAATACGTCTTCAGTACCATAGACGGAGACTGTCTCAGCGTATCCTGTCATCCCGCGCATTCCGAGTTCGAGTTCGGTCGCTTCTTCGACGGCACACTGGGTGAGGACACCGCCGCGACCGCACTGAGCACCGATCTGCTGTGCGAGGGCAGTCAGTGGTGCCATCCGTGCGACGCCGACGGTGTTCTCAGCTTCGTGGAAGCCACGGAGCGCCGCCTCGGCTGCATCTGCAGCGATCTGTGCGACGTTATCATCGACGCTTGTAACGTGGCATTGGTTGGCGGGCGTCTGGCGCGTCCGCATCTTTTTCATCGCCATGATAATTTCGGCGATGTCGAGGTGGTTGACCACCTCCACTAGTTTAGCCGGCGTCATAGCCGTCGACAGTTCGATAATGTCCTCGCGTGGAACATTGATATCCACGAGCTTGCGCGCAAACTTCTCCGAGTTGACTGCCATTGCTTCTTCAGCCTTCTCGACGTTGATTGCGTAGTCGGCAATGAAGCGGTCGATGAAATCAAAGTCTTCACGCTCCTTACCGTCCATCTCTACGATGCTCCCCTCTTCCACCGTTATACTTGGGTCGGGGTCGTTTGGGCTCTCCATTGCCACGAATCCAACCTCCGGCCACTCGTTCACAAATCCATCCTCAGTTATCGCACGCTCATCCAATGCTTCAAACCGCTTTGAGCGCTTAGCTCCGGATTCTTCGTCTATACCGGAACCATCAGATCGAGGATTGTTACCGTCTGTCATTGCGTATGCCGATTTCGGGCGAAGAGCGTATATAATTTCACTGTTTATTTAAGGTGCAAGATTAAGGTAATGATAGTAAATACAACCACAATTGCACCAAATACTATGAATATGTGAGTTATCACTAACGCTCGAAAGCCTCGACACCGGCTCGTGCAACCTCCATATCATCTTCAGCACTCCCACCAGAGACCCCAACACCGCCAACGACGTTCCCACTGGCGTCTTCAAGCGGGAATCCACCGCCGAAGGTAACGATTTGTCCGTCGTTCGTATTCCCTATCCCATACAGTGACTCATCTGGCTGTGAGACCTCGTGAATTGTCTCAGTCTCCATCTTTAACGCGACCGACGAGTAGGCTTTATTCTGAGAAATATCGATGCTACCCAATAACGCTCCGTCCATCCGATGAAATCCGACAAGGTTTGCGCCATCATCCATCACAGCAATACACATCGGGGTCTCGATCTCCGTCGCCTTCTCCTCGGCTGCTGTGATGATCTTTTTTGCGACGTCTAAGGTTATCTCAGTCATAGCTATTGAACACCACCTCTAGAGCCGTTGCGGCAAAAAATAAATCTATGGTAAGGGTATGAATACCAAGGCAACGTACGGTACCTGCTCCACTATCCCCCCAGATTCCAATGGTCGACGGATTATTAATATATCCCTCAGAATAGGGATTTTATGGCGTATGTCGCAGGTGTGGATATAGGGAACTCAAGCACGGAGGTTGCACTATTCCACCACCCAGAGCAGAACAATAGGGAGTTCGTATCCAGCGCACTATATAGAACAACGGGGCTGAAAGGGACAAAAAAGAATGTTCCTGGTGTCGTGAATGCCATAACTCAGGCGGCGAAGGAAGCAGACATCGATGTAGATGAAATTAGCCGAGTGCTGCTCAACGAGGCCGCACCGGTTATCGGGGATGTCGCTATGGAGACAATCACCGAGACCGTCATCACGGAGTCAACGATGATCGGGCACGACCCATCAACGCCAGGTGGTGTTGGGCTGGGGAAGGGAAAAGGGATCGAGATCACCGCAGATATGGAGAATCATTCCACTGACGAACCCATCGTTTTCCTCGTCCCTGAGACGGTCGACTTCGCCGTAGCTGCGGAGATTATCAACGAGTGGTCGGACAACGACTATGAAATTACTGGAGTCATCGTTCAGCGGGACGACGCAGTGCTAATCGACAATCGCACCGATATTGGTATTCCTATCGTTGACGAGGTATCCCAGTTAGAGAGAATTCCGCGAGGCCAACCAATCGCCGTTGAGGTAGCACCGCCCGCAACAGGTCAGACAATCAGTGAACTGTCCAACCCGTACGGTATCGCAACCGTCTTCGACCTTACTCCGGAAGAGACACAAAAGATTATTCCCGTCGCACGAGCGCTTGTCGGCAATAAATCTGCAGTCGTTATCAGGACGCCAAAGGGTGATGTCGAAGAACGGACGATTCCAGCTGGAAAACTACAGATCATCGATGAGCGTGGAAACACGTCCGAGGTACCAGTTGATGAGGGAGCGGACATCATAATGGATGCAGTAATGAACAGCTGGCCGATATCGGACGTACAGGGCGAGAGCGGATCAAATATCGGAGGTATGTTAAACCGGGCACGAGACAGCATGGCAGAAGTGACCGGGCAACCAGTCGATTCCATTGAGATCCGGGATATCATGGCCGTCGATACGCTCGTTCCTCAGGACGTCGAAGGGTCGATCGCGGACGAACAGAGTATGGAGAGCGCAGTTGCGTTGGCCGCGATGGTGAAGACGCAGCAACTCCCGATGGAACAGATTGCTGACGGTATTGAAGAAGAACTTGATGTTGACGTCACTATTCAGGGTATTGAAGCGAATATGGCCGTTCTCGGGTCACTCACAACGCCAGGAACAGATCATCCGATCGCGATTTTAGATATCGGAGGCGGCTCAACCGACGCGGCCTACATGGACGAGGACAAGAATATCGACTCTATTCATCTCTCCGGAGCAGGTGATATGGTTACAATGCTCCTCGACTCGGAACTCGGGCTTGACGACCGAGACTTAGCCGAGGCGATTAAAAAGTATCCCTCGGCCAAAGTCCAAAATCTGTACAGTATTCAAGAAGAGGACGGGACAGTGAGCTTCCTCGATGATCCAGTCGAACCAGATCTCTACGGGCGAACCGTTCTGCTCGAAGAAGATGGGGGGATGCGGCCTATTCCTGTGGATAAATCGCCTGTAGAGGTTCGACGTATTCGGCGTCAGGCAAAACGCAAAGTCTTTGTTAAAAATGCCGAGCGAGCACTCAATCTCATCACTCCGACGGACACAATCCGTCAACTTCCATTCGTCGTCATGGTCGGTCGCTCTGCTCTTGATTTTGAAATACCAGAGCTGATCTCAGACGCGATGGCGGAATACGGAATTGTCTGCGGTCGTGCGAACATCCGGAGTGAAATGGGACCGTCCAACGCCGTCGCCACGGGCCTCGTCCTTTCCTACATTGGCGGCGAATCATATCTAGACTTCGATATACCAAGAAAACTCTCGACATCCATCGAATGAGATCTGAACGACAACCACAAGAAACGTGAAAAACGACCGGTAATATACATATCTATCAATTACTAAGAGGCTGTACCCAGGTTCCCGGTGCTATTTATGGATTGGGACACCCAAAGCGATCCATATGAGTCAAAATCACAGATCTATCGACGAAGACGACACTATGCCATATATCTCTGTCAGGTGTATCGGTGACCGAGAACTAGAGCTAGTCGAGTATATCGAATACGGAATCGAAGAGGAAGGTGTTTCATGGATGGTTGATTCCGAATTAAGCGGCGACAGTGTTTCTATAGCCTATGAAGCATCAGTCAATTCACCGCTGAAAATCGGTGTTAGCGTCACCGCCGAATCACGAATTGTTGTCCATCACCAACAACTCCCTGACGATAACCCTCTGTTCAACATTTCCGATGTCACCCCTAAGCTTGCGCGGAAACTTGGAGCGAACTCGGCCCGCCTCGCCAAAGGGACTCCCCTAAAAACAGTTGACTGAAGGGAAAAATGATGGATAGCATATAAGAGCTGATAGTATGGCCAGCTCGTCGGTGCAGCTCTCAGAGCCACATACCCTTGGGCATGCATCGTACGCTAAATTCAAGTTAACTCCGTAGACTAGCGGTCAACAAAGGGTTAGTAGCGCAAGCCAGTACAATATTACTCATGACGGACTCTACCAAGGATGAACAACGCATCTTACAGTTTCTGAGCGATAGCGTTGCCAAAGGCGAACGATACTTCCGCGCTAAAAACATCGCAGATCATCTCGATCTTTCCTCTAAACAAGTCGGTGCGCGACTTCCTAAGCTTGTAGAGGAATCAGACGAGTTGGGCATCGAGAAATGGGGTCGCGCCCGGTCAACCACCTGGAAAGTCGAACCCTGCTAATCCGCCAGTATAGTATCAGATGCAGGACTCTTGGTTATTCCCCTGCCTCCAGACTGTTATCCTCTCTATACTGTTATGGAGCGTGATAGAAGCTTCTTCTTGGCACTGTCAACTCAATTTGGATTCGCTCTCGTATCGCGTCTGGACGGATAGACTGTGCGCGGACAGAACAGTGATCAACGTTTCGACGTATTAGAAACTGTACCAGTAGAAAACGAACGATAAGGACACAGGATTAACAACTGCCGAGATTTTGGAACTCGCTCTGATCGCACTTTGAACAATCAGATGGTTTCGACATAAAGGTGGTACCGCATTCTTCACATTCAAAAATATCACCGGTCGCCCGTACCTGCTGTTCCGTCTGTTGAGGCGGGTTTCCTGAACTAAAGGTGTCGCGTAACCAATGTAGTATTTCCATAGCTATGCATAGACACAGGCTCTACGTACATATGTTTTGTCACCATAATCCCATATTAACTTACATTTCTAATAAGCGTGGATATTTACACAAAATCAGAATCATTGATCCAGCGGAATGCCCGCAAGCGGGCGTCTGTATCGCGGATGATCAACCTCGTCCGCGACTATGGTAGCACGGAAGGCATCGATGATGAGTCGCCGAATCTCGTGGCAGAAGCAGCGAACGCAGGCCGCCAGCTCTTCGAGACAGTTGAGTAGTCCGAGCAGAATACGGCACTGGTGAACTTCCACGAGCAACGCGCCGAGTCCCAACAGGTCAAGAAGAAGTATCACGATGTACTGGAAGCTGGGGGGAAAATCGCAGGGGAGAATGACGCGATGGTTGCGCGGCTGGACTATCGAAAGGTCGCTACCCATTACGGTTGCGCAGACACGAACGACGGCTATCGCGTGATGAAGGAAATGGCCGACCGAGTCCCCGGCGTGACCTACAAAGAGAGTCGGACATTGTCGGCGGACGATGCAATGGGCGTTGGTGGTCGGCATATCGAGATCTCGTTCGCTGACCCTGATCTTGCTGGGTGGATGCGAGCACATGACGCCAACACGGGAGGGAACTAACCACGAGAGGCAGCGTTACAACAGTATAATCACGGGGGTTCCCCGAACCCCCGTCTGCGGCGACACCACCGCACGAGATCCACACCGCATTCCCGGTGACCCACGGTGATACCGTTCGGACGACTACTGTGGAGTGCGTCCTTTTCTGCGAAAGAGAGGGGGTCGACGCCGTCGACCCCCGTTATTACTGCCGTGTTGAATAGCGATCTAATCGGCTGATATCACGGGTTAGAAGGACGAAGCCGAGGAAGCCGGTTCTGACTTATGGAAGTCTATCTCCTCGACTTCGTTGAGCAGTGTCGGCAGCTAGTCAAACAAGCGTTGGGTAAGCACGCGGGCGAGCCCCCCAGCGGCGGGTTCGCCCGCTGGAAGCACGTCGTTCTACACTGTCTTCGGCTCGAAGACGGCCACAACTACCGTGAAACGCCGAATCGGCTTAAGTATATGGCCGAGATTCGTGACGCACTCGGCTTAAATCGGGACGATATTCTAGACTACAGCACGATCTACAAGTCGTTCGACTGGCTAATGTGAGTGTAGCGGGCGCTGCTGCGCTGAAACGCGCAGCAGCATCCGCAGTCTGGCCACGCTGCACTCGACAGCACGTTCTTCGACCGCCGCTCAGCTTCATTGTACTACCGCCAGCGGTCGGGAAGCAACGTTCAAACGCTGAAAGTCACGACGCTAACCGATAGAGAGTCGCTCGCCGTTCTTGACGTACATATTTCTGCCCGGTGGAAACACGATACAAAGACCGGGCTGCAGGTCGTCCGCCGGAACACGGACGACCTGCTGTCCGTGGCGGCTGACAAAGCCTTCCACAACTGGATCACGAAATACGAATTCTATGCGCTCGGTGTCGAGCCACTTATTTTACAGCGTGGCTCGAAGCCACTCACCCTAGGACACAACACGCTCATCCGCGCAAAAGGCTACTCTCAGCGCTGGATGGCCGAAACTTCGTATTCGACAACGAAGCGCTCGCACGGCATCGCCGAGCGAGCGCTAGGCTGGTATCGACAGTTCCGTGAGATTGTCCTGATGTTCGCCATCTCTAACATAGAACCGCTTTGTGAGCCACTCTAACCGTGACTTATCACGATTCAACACGGCACTGAATTCAGCGATCAAATCCGCAGACAGCGTCCACGTTCAACGGAGCAACACGGCACGAAAACCAGGGAAGGAAGCGCTCAAAACCATCCTCGAAACTGCACTCTAACTCACCAACAATCTACGCCACAAGAGCGTTCCTAATTTTTAGCGAGGTCCAAGCGAGCGGACGTCACCGAAGTACGATATATGGCCCGAGGACGAGCAAGAGGATCGCGAGCACCCGGATGAGTGTTTCGGTGTCGATGGATTGGGCAATCTTCCAGCCGGCGACGACGCCGACGAGTTCGGGAATACCGATCGCGATGGCGAGGGGCCACGAGACCGCGTCCTGGGCGAGATAGCCGGCCGTCGCGAATGCGGCGACAAACACTGACTGGACTTGTGCGACGCCGACTGCGATCAGCATTGGGACGCCGATAGCCACCAACAGCGGGACGGCGAGGACCGGGCCACCGACGCCGAGGAGCCCACCCGAGATGCCGATGAACGCCCCGATACCGGCGACGCCGAGCGTGCCGCGGAGCGTCATCACGTCGTAGTCGCTCCCGGACGTTCCGTAGCGGGTCCGGTAGAAGACGAGGATACCGGTCAGGGAGACGAACACACCGAGCAGGACACTGAACGTCGATTCGTCGATGAGCGCGTTCAGCCGGACACCGACGAGTGCGCCTGCGAGCCCGGTGAGGCTCAACACGAGCGCCATCCGCTTGCCGTTCCGCGAATCGAGTTCGCCAGAGCGCCGATAGCTCTCGGCGCCGACGAGCCCCGTCGCGACGAAGGTGGCGCTGGCCGTCCCGACGACGACCGCCGACGGGAGGTCGGTCAGCGCGACGAGCGCGATGGTGATGAAGATTCCACCTGGACCAACGGCGGTGATGCCGACGCCGGCGAACAGCGAGAGGACGACGAGGACGGCGAGCGTCGTCGTGGGAAGGCCAGCGATCATCGCCTCAAATCCCGCCCGTGAAGATGGCGTTGATGACGAACTGGCCGGCACTCCACGCCGAGTAGATGGCGAGGAGGATGAGCGCGCTGTTGATGACGTTCAGCTTCCAGCCGTTCGTGTACGCGCCCATCATGTCACTGTCGTTGACCGCCCAGAACAGCAGGACGGCGGTGATGGGCAGGCCGACGACGCCGTTGTACGCCGGGAAGAGGATGATCATGTCGATGACGCTCAGCCCGAGGTACTGATGGACGAGTGGCGAGAGGCTGCCGAGCGCGACGCCACCGACGTAGATCGCCTTGAACACGCGGGTGCTGTCGGCAACCTCACCGCCGATGGCCTCGGGGATCATGTAGGCGGGCGCCCACATGATGGGGATGATGCTGTTGAACGCGGCTGCGAGCGTGCCGACGAGGAAGACGACCATCGCCCACTCACCAAGGACGGACGCGAGCGCTTTTCCGGGCGTGAGGAACGTCTCGAGCTGTTCGTAGCCCGCCGGCCGAAGGACCGCGGCGGCGACAATGACGATCGGGATGGTCGTGATACCACCGACGGTGTAGCCGATCGCGAGGTCGCGACGCATCGTGAGGATGTCCGAGCGGCCGGTCCAGCCCTTCTCCTCAACGAGTCGCGACTCGAGGAAGAAGTTCGGCCAGAGTGCGGTCGTGCCGAGGATGCTCACAGTGAGGGCCGTCGAGCTCGGCGACAGCCCGGTCGGGGTGAAGCCAGCGACGACGGCCGTGAGGTCCGGACTACTCGCACTGGCGACGACGACGTACGTGAGCAGGAGAGCGAACATCATCGAAACCATGATCTTCTCGACGGCGTCGTAACTGAGGATGCCGATCACAATGGCGAGGAGTCCCGTCAGATAGGCAAAAGGTCCCCAGCCGATCGCCTGGAGGTCGAGGAGGACGACAATACCCTTTCCGATAGCAGCGGTGAGTTCGAGCGTCCAGGCGACACAGCCGGCTGAGAGCAGGACCATCACGACGGTCGCAAGCGTCGATCCGAGTTTCTCCCGGGCGAATGCGCCCAATGAGTCACCGTGAATACCGAGTCGGGCGCTCATGTCCTGTGCCACGAAGCCGAGGAGCACCGCACCGACGACAGCCCACAGTAGTGTGTAGCCGAACCTGACTCCGGCGGAACTCGCAATGAATACTGACCCCGACCCGAAATAGCTCGCGACCATCACGAGCGCGAGTCCATACTGTTCGAAGAATTCCGAGAGCGAGGGGATTGATACCACATCTATCGCGTATTTGATACTCATAGCTGGTCGAAAACGCCAACCGAACAATCATTGATCCAATACTCCCACGTCGCAGCAATCGAGGCCTCACTTGGATATGTAACTGGGAAGGCAAACACGTTGTGACTCGTCGCTCCGGTGGAGTGCAGTCGAGATTGTTTAACGCTCTTCTGTAGAGTAGCGGAACCAGCCCACAGTATTAGTGCCTCCCGCCGAGGCAGGAACGGATGTATCCAATAATCGCCCAGCTCTCGGCGAGAGGCTTGCGGATCTTGCTGAACTAGGTGCATAGAGTTTCGGCCGGAGCCGCTCGACACCATCGTCGAGCGGCGACTCAAGGCGATTTGGACCGCTCGCTCCTGTCCGAATTGCGGCAAGGACAGTCTTCAGGCACTCGACGACCCCACACGAATCTGGTGTGGTCGCTGTGACTGGAAAACTACGTACACGTGGGGAACACCGTTCTACGATTCGGAACTCGCCCCGGCGGACGACCTGCTGTCCGTGATGGCTGACAAAGCCTTCCACAACTGGGTCACGAAATACGAGTTCTACGCACTCGGTGTCGAGCCACTCATCTTACAGCGTGGATCGAAGCCACTCACGGTGGGTCCGTGCGTTAGATTGGAATCGGCGACAGCTGACAGAAAAATCGCTTAAATATCTCGAGGCGCTTCCAGAAACGATTTGTACGACAATCGAAGATATAGAGGTTTTCATGACTCATGGAACGCCGAGATCGCCTATTACAGGGTATCTCCACGAAGACGATGTAACTCAGGATTTTCTCGACTTTTCCTTTGAGACCTCTCCAGACCAGTATGCCGCCGTTCGTGATGGTGTTGTTCTGGTTGGCGATGAAGCGACCGTTGACGCCTATCGCGAGCATATCACGGACGAGTACGAAGCGACGGCTGACGATCGACAGCGAGAACGAGAGGAGTTCATTGACCGTCTCGCCAGCGGGGACGTGTAGATGGTTGATGAGGAGATTTTCGTCGATAAACTCCAGTACATCAACCAGTACACTGACGAGCTGAAGCAGATGCGAGGCCAGTCTCAAGAACAGTATCTTGATGATATCGTGCGGCAGCGAGCGGTTGAGCGCACGCTCATGAATCTCGTGCAGGCGTGTATCGACCTCGCGCAGCACGTTCGTGCAGCGGAAGATCTCTCACCGGATGGGACGGCGAAACAGGAGATTCAGACGGTCGAACGCCCACTTGTGGCCCACGACTTTTATTTTTGAGTGGTTGTTGGCCGGGATAATGGGGTTGCATTGTAGTTAGGAGACGATTTCAGGGAGAGTGAGGTGGTGTTGGGATGCATCTGCTCCCCCATACCGCAACCTATTTAAATTGTAGATGTTCATTGAAATCCGGCATGGCACGCGAGATGGAGAACAATGAGTCGTTACTCAATCGACGCTCGTATCTAAAGACGGCGGGAGCAATTGCTACGGCTGCTGGGTCAGCAGGATTCGCTGCCGGTTCATTCACAGACTCACAAACAAACAGTGAACAGAAGTCTGCGGTGGCAGATGGAACGCCACTTGAGAAGATGACGTGGGAAATTGATCGGACGTGGCGTGATGTCCTCCCTAAGGAGTTTGGACTGGAGGAAACGCCAGCAGTACCATTGTACCGGTGGTCGATGGCCGCCCAGCCATTCAGGAGCGCGGAAGAAGGGGCAGGCAACATGATCGAAAAACACCAGCTCAAGAGGACCGGTATCGAGCAAACTATCGAGGCGGGGACGATGACGGTCTCGAAGAGTTCAGGAAACTTCGGAGCAATGGGCTATGAGCCCCGATGCCACCCCGTTGCGCCGTTTTTCAGCGGAATGCTTCGCGTTGAGGAGTCCAGCGGGACTCCTGGAACACAAGGTAGCGTATCGAACGCTGGAATTGGGCTGATTCAAGACGATAACAACTATCTCTGGATTGGAAGTAATGTGGCTGACAACAAACTTCAATTATTCGAGAAATTAACTGATGAGACTGGCACAACTCATACAAACACAGTAGCGTTCGACACTGATTATTCTCTACCGTCAGCTCCATTTGATCTGTACGTTATCTTCCAGGGCGATCATATCTCCTGTTTAGTACGTGAAGGGAATGGCGAAAAAGACTGGAAATACTATGGAGACGCCCGCATTGGGTATGCCGGGACGACCAAGCCGGTGTGCGACTTCTTCGATAAACCGACGTGGGAGAGTTTCAATCCATACATCCACACAGCGTGCAGCGGCGGTGAAAGTGTAACACTCAGCGATTTTGAGCTGTTCCACTCATACCAAATCGGTGTTCGGGGTCCCGTCCCTGTCACTCACAAGAACGGAGCGCCACTCATCAAGGACGAAAAGCTCTACTGTGCGCTCACACCAGGGGCGGTAAACCATCGCGGCTACCAAACGATCGCAACCATCGATCTCGAGACATTCCAAATCGAAATGGAGGCTGTTCTCTTCGCGGAAGCCAAGACTGACTACATTTCGAACTATGTCGCATCACACGTTATCTACGACGATACGAACGACGAATTTACGATTATGTGGAGTGGCTTCGGAAATGGCCCGAACGACCCAAAACAGGATGACGGGTTTCAGCGGATATGGGTAACGCACACTGAAGAAAACATCCTCAACGGTACACATTACTTGGAAGCGGTTGACTCAAACTTGCCGCGGAGCAACACTGTCGGGAACGGAGGCTACCACGATTTCAACGGTATCTATGACGAGAATGCCGAGAAATGGCGTGCAGTCTATAACTCTGGTGGGATAGATGAGGTGTCGATCGCCGAGACAACTGACGAATCATTAACGAGTGGGTGGACGGTACTTGATTCGTACCGGGATTCGGCGAATCAGATTGAGGGGGGTCGGATTGTCAAGGTCAACGGCGAATACAAGGTACTATACGCTGATCCCTCGATGGCAGGCCAGATGGTGAGTTGTGAGTATCCGACGGTCTCGACAAATCGGACTGGTTTTGATTTGGAGATAAACACCAATGATGAGGCTCCGCATCCGTCGGTTGTTCCCGTTCCGTATAATGGCGGGACGAAGTACAAACTAATCACGATGGACGAAACGAAGATCTACGACAAGGCGGAAACATCGCACGGAGCATTGTGGATGTACGAGGCCAAGACGCAAGCTGACGGATACGAGTTCCCAAAGTGGACAACAACGGCGTTTGAGAATTAACGGCGAGTCACCAACCCCCCTCCTACTTCGCTCACCCTGACGAGTTCGCTCGTTGAGGGTGGAGCTTGTCGGTGGACTCTGCCTCCGTAGTGGAGTACGAGACAAATCCTCGATTCGGCGTCACAGTCTCCAATTATTCTTCATCGAGCTGGACAGCCAGGACGGGCGTTTCCGCTGTTCGGATGACCTTTTCAGCAACGCTTCCAAGGAGTTGCCGGTTAAGACCGGACCGGCCATGAGTGCCAATGACGATGAGGTCAATCTCGTGCTCGGTTGCATATGACTGAATCTCTTCGTGGGGTTGCCCAAATTCGACGAGTTCGGTCGTGGTTGGCACGCCGGCGTCGGCCGCCTGTGATGCAACCTCCTCGACAAGCGCTTGTCCCTGTTCATCAAGTTGTTCTTGAATTACCTCCGTAGTCATACCGTCTGCGGCTGGTGCGGCAGTAAGATCGACTGCTGACTGGTCGACAACATGGAGCACATGCAGTTCTGCATCGTACGTTGTCGCATGTGTGACTGCCTGCTCAACTGCAGTTTTTGTCCCCTCACTGCCGTCGGTCGGAACGAGGATTCGGTCATACATTGTGTCTTGTATTCGCACCCACGCAGAAAATATCTGCTGGGCGACGCATAGAAGAACACGGTCGCAATGTACGCTGGACAGCGACCAACGGGCTGCTTACCGGGAGTCAAGTGGTGTGGACTGGATGTCACCGTCACTCGTTATCGTCACTCGGTAGCCACTGTATGCAAACTCCACTTGGCCGTCTGTTCGCGACGTTCCATCGAGCTGTGGGGCGAACAAATTCTCAAGCGCCTCTGGATCGATCACTTCATAGAGCGGATCGAGCGTCGTGGGTTCGACGTCTTTCTGGGCGGCGATATGGGTGATAATTGCTGCTGCAAGGGAGTCGTCTGTGTATTGGAGCTGCGCTGGCTGTGGCTGTGAATGCATTACGGTGTGAGAACTCTTCTATGACACCCGCAACGGGAACGGAACTACTTCTCAAATATATCGTTAACACTAGATCGTCCCTTGACTGTTGCATCCGCTCCGCCCGGGAAACGTCATCCGACTGCTCCAGAGCAAGAACTTGGGGCTCAACCGTGAGGTCGCCCTCGTCAATTCCCACGCTCCAAGAATCCGCCTGTGATTGATTTCCGGGCATAACCAAACTCCGTTGATGGTGTTCCGATACGTCCTGCTTCATTCCCTCGTTGAGGAGAACGGCCATCGGACTACACCGGAGTTCGCTCCCAGGGTAAAACGACCGCCACGAATGGTTGCCGGAGAGCCACGTAGGTCGAGACGGGGTGACGATTGCGATGGTTGATCCCGTCGTTGCGAGTCGACTCCAGTTCGCGATCACCACCATCGTCCATATAATCTTCCCCGTGATGAGTATGGGCCTCGCTCCCTTCCTTATCTACTTCACATGGACGGAAATCCGGACGACGCAACCAATCTACGAGCAACTTCGTCGATTCTGGACGAAAATTTTCGCGGTGAGCTTCGTCGTCGGCACGGTAACCGGACTTGTCCTTGAGTTCGAGTTCGGAACGAATTTCGCTGCATTCTCGACGACCGCCGGGAAAGCCTGGCGCGAACGCGACGAGACTGGTCACCACGAGTTGTGGTCTCATCTACTTCAGGCTCGATTTAACAGTGCTAGATAGTCCTAAGAGACTCACTACTGGTACTCTTCGTGCAGGGGAAAGCCCCGCTGTTTCCGGAGGTATTACAGAGCAATATGCCCGATACTGAGGAGAAACAACACAATTCCACAGATGACCAGACTACGCTGTATCAGCAGCTCTCTTGACTGTGTTTCGGCTTGAAGCTCATGGTAATTTCCATTCGGTGTGTCGACATATGGGTCGAGTTGTGATGCCTTCTCTGTGCGAGTGACAAACACACGATCCTTGTCGAAATTGATTATACCGTATTCTTCGAGGCTATCTAAATGCACTTGATACAAAGATATGTACACTTTCCGACGGTCATTTGACAGTAATTTATCCGTCGTTGTGTTATGCTCCCACGCAGCGACCTGGTCAGCTAGCTCGCCAAGCGAGACTTCCTGATTGAGTTCCTGGAGGTAGGCGAGGACAAAACGACGTCGACTTGACTGTAATAAGTGAAAAAGATCATCTTTTCTGATCGACTCCTCAATATCGTTTGGTGCTGCTTCTGAATCCGACTTTGGAACTCCAGCATCAGTTCCTAAGTCTACACTCATTCTTTTTACCCTCTATCACTATGTAGTTTAATATCTTTTTCACATCCATTATAGCTCTACAATTCCTTGTTTTACTCCATTCCTAATTATTATCCAGCGCTTATCACTAGTAATCAACCATTATCATAGACTGTTTGCAAAAATCCGATACCCGAAATACGGTCGAAGTCGAGGAAATTGGTATAGGGGGAAGTCGATCCCCTCGACTCTGAGACCGACCAAGGCGACCACGTCGTAGTCGAAAACACCAAAGTCAAACCAAACGTGGCATTCGGCGAGGTTGTCGAACAGACCGTCGAAGAACAAGCAGTTGCCGGATAAACTTGAGGATCGAGTGCTTGAGCCACGCTCGATTTGAGTCGAAGAACAAGTAGTTGCCGGATAGACTTTCTCGTTCTACTCGCTCGCTTGTGCCCACTCGGTGAGCCGGAGCTCGCCGTCGACTTTGTAGGGATGTCCGGGATGAGTACATCCTCTAGCCGTTTTTGGCTCGGTTCGCTGATAGCTCTGGGAAATGCTTAACCATTCTAGTTCCTAATCCGTGACTATGCATAAAGATGAACTCCTGGAGTTTCACGAGCAGATGGTTACCATCATGGAGTACTTCCGCGACTCCGAGGATGTGCCGGCGGGCACGTTCGACGCCTACGACCAACTCGACGTCGACCCCTCCTACGTCCACAAGCCCAAGAACGAACACAAACATGCCGTGTTCGTGCTCGGCAACGCCCTTGCGACCGTGATGAGCGAAGACGAATTCAGCGAGGCGGGTCGCATCGGCAAGCGAATGAAGGAACTCGCGGACGACGCCGAACAGAAAGTCTAATTCTCGGAGATTTCGCTGCGCCGCCGCCGAGGGCTGTCACGCTTTTGTCTGCTCCGAGCGGAGCGTGACTCCGGAGCACTCGGTCTGCTCTGCCTGTTGAACTATTGGGCACTCTTTGACTCGAAACAAGCCCTTCCGTCCGTAAGCTTTCCTCGAGGGCGTACTTGATGAAGAATTACGGTAGCCTAGATGAGGACAGTGATTAGCATCGGATGGGACGTGGCGATGGAATTTCTACGTCCGATTCCATGGGTTGGTGATGGCGTTGTCGAGTGCAAGTCAGGAGGACCGTAGTACTCAACACAACACAATGGCGTCGGTAGCAATGTCGAGTGCAGTGTGAGTGCCGATGGACTACACCCGACGTTTCTCTCTATTTCAGCGCTTCTAAAAAATGTTACGTAGATGAAGGAGAATGATACAAAGGGCGAGTGTATCCACCGCCAGAGCGCACCGCTTGCAAAGGGAATTCGGCGGTTGGAATGTTGTTAGGAGTACTTATGCTTAGTGACGGTATTGAGACGGTGACTTCCTGGATAAGAGGGCAGAAATATACTATATCTCATAAATGGCTTCGAAGAGGATTGTGGTTTTGAAACCACGTTCCGTGAACCGCCCTAGTCTCAGGCTCTCCTGTCGGGTCTACGCCGACGCCATAGCGATAGCCCGACATATAGTCTAAGACGCCCATTATTTAAAAATCTTTATGGCAATATGAAATTGAAAGAATAGGTATAGAATGATCTGAGAGAAGTTAGTCACCAATAGAGACGTTCGTCAATAGTTGCTATCTGGCAGCACTTTTCCTACACGAAATTAAGTTATTCTGGAACCAGAGGTAGCGAGGACGGCGGACCGTTGATGGCGGTGGTCAGTCGTACGTGATTTGTTTGAGTGCCCTCGCTATGTGGCACAATACCACCCCTAGATAAATATCTTCTGGCAATATCTGCAATATACTTGGTAGTGCTTCCGGAGAAATGTAGGAGATTGATAGCGAGTGACTATATCTATTCGATGAAGATATTAGCGAACAAAACCACCCCCGGTGTTTTTGGTAGTCCCACTCTTAGTATGGGTTCCGCATGAGAGCCCTCTTCTATTTCCGTGAGTCAGAGAGCCCTATCGGCGCCGAGCAGGTCCCAGATCAGAACCTCCCGTATATTGGCGATACAGTTGTTCTCCAGGATGGTTCCTATCGTGTATCTGACGTCCGTCTTCGTCCCAGAGACGACGTCACTGATATCGCCGAGATCGAAATCACAACTAATCCAGTTACTGTGTGACTGCTAAAGTATCCTGAGCACTAGTCGGGTCCTCCCACGACTGCCAAAATTCCAATTCGTATGTAGGAATTACGATGAGTTGTGAGGTAATGAAGGAAACGTTCATTTGGGATGGCTAACCAACTCCTCGTGTGGGCCTTGGTAGCTCAGGCTGGTAGAGCAACTCCTTTGTAAGGAGTCAGTCGAGAGTTCAAATCTCTCCCAAGGCTTGCTCTCTTAGGTCCAGATCACTAAGCGAGAGGAGGAGTAAGACGACAGCAACGATGGCAAGCGAGCAGCCATTCACAGGTATCAAGGCGGATACCACGAGGCTTGACCCCGAGACAGTTGACCATCACGCTCTACGGTCACAATGACGAATCTGGCATTCAAAGCATCAGCCAACCTAAAGCAGAGCAAAATTGTTCCCACCGTTGTCCGCCTAACGAGCCGCTAGAAACCCTCAGCTTCGTCCATATCCGGTTCATCGAATTCGAGCGCGTCGATAACAGCTTCGGGGAGTGTTGGCCGCGGTGCACTTTCGTGGCGCCGCACCCGCTCGGATTTTTCCGTCTCCTCGTAGACTGCGCGTGCAACCGGGACGCCCCGAAGGAAGTTGTGCTCGTAGAGGATTTCGACCCCGCGCTCGGTTAGCCCCCAGAACCTCGATGGGAGATCCCGCGTCGACGCGTTGGGTTCGTGCACGTAGACGTCGAGGATCCCTGCCTCCTGCAGCGTCTCGAGCTGGTCGAGGATGGCCGCCCCGTTCTTCGGAATCATGTAGTCGAGCTCAGCCAACGACGTGAGGTGTGCTGGATGGCCGAGAATCAACTGCAGGATGAGGTGGCGCGTCTCTTGGGAGAGCAGCTTACGCATTCGCTGCTGCTCTGCAAAGGAATCCTCGAACCCCTCCGAGGCCGTGTCGCTCATACTATACAGTAGCGGGCTCGACTGTTTAACGGTTGGGGTCAAACAAGTCAATAGAATCGGTGAATTACTGAGTCAGTTAGAAACCCCTATCACTCAATGAGTACTGTGTCTGCCTATGAGTGTTCCATCTGTTCCACCAAACTCGGGTAAAATCATGGAGGCCGTGCAACAGGCTTTGCATGGGCTCGACGTTGGGTCGACGGAGGCTGTACGAATTCTCTCATGGGCAAACAGTGAGATACCCGCGATCTATGATCGAGATCAAACCGCCTATCTCGTCCTCGGGAGTTATCGTGATCCGTATTTCCGCCGGGTACGGGCGGTCAGTGACCGGCTGAACCGCCGATATGGAACGTATGCCTTCCTCATTGGAGACCTCTCAGACATTGATCTTCCCCGACTCCCGGAGTTCCGCGTGAAGTTCCATATCACAGCGACACTCAGTGACTATGTCGCAGCTGTGTTCGAGCAGGATGCGGGCGGCGAAATCAACGAACTTGGCAAGCTGGGCGAAACAGAGTACTTCGAGAAAGCGTATATCTTCCCTCGCGCCTACCAGTGGGAAACGGAAGACCATCTCAGCGATGAACACGATGTAATCGCTGCTGCCGCTCAACTAATGGCTACCACAGATATTGATGACGAGACAAAGACAGCGGAACTTGATGCGTTGGTCGACCGTGCGGACCAGGCTGGGATCGACATCTCGGTCGATGAGGTGACAACCAAGCTTGAGGAACATGGTTTCGAGGTCCCGTCGTACAGCTGGGTACATCTGAACGATTTCCGGCTCTTCGAGCTACACGGACGATGCTACCCTTGGACGACTGAGGAGGAGTTACTCGAAGCTACAGACGATCTTCCAGGATCACCGAGGCCAGGGTGGGAGCAGTAGTGAGGAAGGTGGTCAGCCAGCCTGCACGGCCACACCCAACATGCTCGCGAGTGGTGATTCTGACTCGTCCACGCTTCCGACCGAACTTCCACCGAAATACCGTATTCCTCGGCAGAACAAACCAACCGTTGGTGAACTGCTGTTTACGGTGGGACTCTCGCTGTCGAAAGGTAGCTGGAGAGACGCACCTCTATCGACTTGTTCAATGAAACCACCTGCATACAGAGAGTCACCTCTATCGATTTGTTCTGGCGAGAAAGAGCGTGGGGAGGGAGTTGATCACAGGGAATCCACGAGAGGAAAACTCACCAGAAATCGGCCTTTGGTTTTCTCGGCATTTATCAACTTTAACACTACCGTATTCGGTGGACTGCAGGCATATAGAACAAATCGATAGGGGAGGGTGCAGAAGAGTAAGACTTGCGAAACAGAGGACGTAACAAAAAGCTGCACGTCCCTGTTCTCCGTCTTGCGGTTTCATTGACCTTCTTTTAAGTCACTATTTGCTTGGAAATGGGAAGAGGTGACGCAGTTAGAACAAATCGATAGAGGTGTGTTCTTCTAGCTAGCTATAGACTAGTACTAGAAAGAAGTGAAGAGAATAGAGAAGATGGTTGTCAATTCTGCGCTAGTTGTGGCCTAGATGCAGTGACAATCCATTCAAGGATTCGACCCCCTACCCTTCCTTGCGGTTAGAACAAATCGATAGAGGTGAGAGGGTGTGCTGAACTCCTCGTGAATCGGTCTCGACGAGGACTTCCTAACAAATCGTCGGAGGTCATGGACGTCAACGCTGTAACCCGCTGATATCCCGCTTCTGGATGCCATACCTGCCGAAAAGAAATCGACAGGGGAATCTTTTAGTATCATGATAGAGTGGAGTCAAGTATGCCACCGGATCCTGGTCCCGAGGAAACCCCCGAGTCCACAGGTTCCATCAAAGATCTCATCCTCGAGCAAGAGGAAGCTGTGAATCTCATCAAGAACCGCTCTCTCCTTGAACCGAACGAGATCGTCGAGGAGGAACGGATCGTCGGCCGTGATACCCAACTTACCGATATCACCCAGCACCTACGCGTCGCGATTAGTAATAAGCGACCGCCGAACCTTCTCCTCTATGGCCCGTCCGGGACCGGGAAATCTCTCATCATTAACGCCGTCTGCCAGAACATCGACGAACTTTGCGAAAGTCGTGATATTCGGTTCGGCGTTATCCAGATGAACTGCCAGAACGTGGGGACCCTCGGTGCAGCCGTCTATGAGCTTGCCCGAAAGGTGGCGAACGACATCGGAACGACTGTCGACGTTCCCGAACACGGCATTCCAAACAAGAAAAAATGGCGCGGACTCTATCGTCTCATCAACGAACACTACGATACAGTCGTGTTCATCCTCGATGAACTCGATATGCTTGTCGGTCGTCGTGATAAGGATGAGCCAGCCTTCTCCCGCCTTCTCTATCAGCTCTCTCGCGCTGGAAGCACCGACGAGATCACCGCCCAAGTCTCAGTGACCGCCATCACGAACGATACGAAGATGATGGAGAGCGTCGGTAGTCGTGCTCTCAGTTCGTTTACTCCCGAGGATGTTCACTTCAGCGACTACGATGCCAACCAGCTCCGGAAAATCCTCCAGGCTCGAGAAGATGCCTTTCACGAGGATGCACTGAGTGACGACGTTATCCCGCTCGCAGCAGCATTTGCCGCGCAAACGAATGGGGATGCACGGAAGGCGATCGACCTGATGCGAACAGCGGGGTCAATCGCAGAAAAAACAGGCGCGGACAAAGTCTGTGAGGAGCACGTTCGAGAGGCTCAAAATAAGGTTGAAAAGAACCGCGTGTTAGAGGTAACTCGTGGGATTAGCACGCAGAAGAAGCTCTGTCTCTTCGCGACTGCGGCCGTGGCATGTGAAACTGGAACTGGTGCAGCGAAAAGTCCGATTGGATATCGAGTGTATCAGTACTTGACAGGCACCCTTGGTTCGGATCAGTACCACCAAGAGACGTACGTGAATAAGATGAAGGAACTCACGACGTATTCGTTGGTCGAGACGGAGCGAAAGAGCCAAGGACCACACTCGGGCAGCTATCTCGAGTTCACGTTTGGTGAAAATCCGGAGACCATTCTTGAGACGCTCCGGCAAGATTCGCGCCTGGACGACATCCACGATGATGAGCTCCGTACAGTCGTGAACGCACAACTCAACCAGTAACTTGCTCCTTGAACAAATCGATAGAGGTGTGGGTGTTGTCGGTAACCCCGCTTCCGCGTTGACAAGAACAAATCGATAGGGGTGGGTCTCTACGGCTTGGCGCTCTTTCACACAACAAATCGATAGAGGTGACTCTCCGGGAATTTCGAGTCACCGATATTCTGAAGGACACAATGAAGCCGCTATCCACTCAAACATATAGCGAGTAATGGTTCATTTGGATTTCAATGGTACCGGGAGAAGGTCGATACTGAGAACCTCATGGTAATACCGATTTCATAACATTCATGATTCTGTGAATCAGTGAGTCACTGATCGACATCTTGCTTGGCGAGTTCGCAAATTTTTTCCTTCGTTTCTTCTCGGTGCTCGCCGAACGCCATTTCGAAGACGCCGCGGTAGAAATGCTTGTTCTTCTCCAGCGTGATATCCTCGCGTTTCAACTGCTTTTTCAGGCGGGTAAATGTGACCTCGATGTCTTCACTTTGCTCCGGCTCAACGTATATCGTAGCTGAATCCCAATCTTCGCGGATGTTCAGCGGTTCATCGTCTGCATCTTCTCCCTTACTGGTCGACGGGTCAGTATCGGTCGTGGAAGCGGTTCTCTGCTGGTCTGACTGATTTTCGGTTGCCGCCGCAGTTTTACGATCTTGCCCGTCTGTTTCCGACGTCGTCTCCGTGTTCTCCTCGTCCGCGACAGTGTTCTCATCTTTTACTTCATCTGAAGGGTCCTCGAATCGCTCATCCATTCCTCGAGGCATACTTTACACCTCCACCTGCGGTTTGTCGAATGCTCGTTCCATCGTCTCTGCAACTTCCAGGAAGAGGTCGCGCTCTACTTGCTGGTCATTTGCATCCTCCCATCCAAAAATATCCCGTCCGTTGTCCCACGCACGCTGAATTGCCACTCGCATCGGGAGTTTAAAAATCGGTGCCATCGAGGCGAATGACTCGTCGAATGCAGTGAGGAATTTTTGCGACTGACCGTCGTCACGGTACATGTTTGCTAGTAGCCCGACGATAGCAATCTCGATCTGCTGGTTGTCCTCTATGGACTCCAGCTGATCCCACAGGTCGTCCAGAGCATCTCGTGATGTTGCTTGGGTTTGCGCGGCCAGGAAGACGTTCTGTGCTGCGATGAACGCTGCATCCGTCAGGACTGAGAGATCAGGGGGGCAATCAATTACAATGAAGTCATAGTCGTATCCGTCGTCAACTAGCTCCTCAAGGGCGAGTTTCAATGAGAGCCGAGCGTTTGCACCGTCCATCCAATCTCGAGCAAGGCCCATGTCCTTGTGACTGGGAACCAGATCGAAGTTCAGGTGGTCGTATTCGTCGGCCTTGATCACGATCTCTGATAGTCTTGTATCATGTGTGCGCGGATTGTCGACGAGAACGTCTAGGAGGTTCGCGTCGTCAGTGACGAGTGTGTTTGGCAGGTCGTTCTTTGGGCTTGACGGGTCATTGTCGTCGCCCGGACCTAGGCCAAGCCCCTTCGTCATGTCGGCTTGTGGGTCCATATCGATTGCAAGAACATCGTGGTTGTGAGTGGCCAGCGCAGCGGCGCTGTTGATCGTCGCCATTGTTTTTCCAGTCCCGCCTTTCTGATTACCGAAGGCGATTGAGGGGATGCCGGTCGATGGCGTGACGCCCCATCCTCGCGGTATGTCGTCCATGCAGGATTCATTGAATCAAAGACTCATAAATCTATGTCAGACATTTAGCTCACAAGATTTCTCTTCAATTTACTCGTTGTATGGCTCTACTGTCCGATTCTCGGTAATCACACGATCGATTGGACTCAAAGAATCATTGACTTACAATATCAAGGATCCTAAAAACCCGCTCGCCCAAGAGCTTCGGGGCTTCTAATTTACGCTATCCCTGACTCAAGGGATCATGCAATCCTGGAATCGCTACTTTAGTGATTCTCTTATTCATTGAGTCCTGGAATCACTGATTCTCTCGTGAAATACTTCTCCGAGGATAGAGTCAGAGAGTCATGGAGCAATGTAATCATGGAATTATAGAACCAGTGATCCACTGAATCACTGAGGTATTACTGCTATCTTCGCCTCTTATATTCAGAAAATCCGGCATTCATCTACTCATGGATTCAATGATCACAAATACGGGTGATTCATATCGAAGATATCTACAGTAAACAATCTCTGTTGTTCAGGCGATCGAATCGACCACCGACCAATCCTTCGAAAGTGGCAGGTCTACTGTGAGTCGTCCTCATTGGGTGGCCGTTCAGCAAGCTGATCGAAACGTGATTGTGCTCGGTTCTTTCGATCCGCAGTCTCGGCAGTATCATACGACAGGTCAGTTACCTCCCCATCAGTGAGCGTCACCTCAAGCACTGCATCCGGATGTGCAGCCTCAGCAGGGATCTCGTCGTGTTCAAGTACTATCTCATCAACCACCTCCCCATCTGCTTCGAGCAAGATGACTGCAAGGTCGTCCTCGAAACGGTCAATCACGCCAGTGAACTGTTGGGTGGTCATCGTCAGTAGGTCTCCTCAATCACGATCGTTCCGGTGTCATCTCGAAGGATGACGGTGTCGCCGTTGTTATTCCAGACCGGGGTTGATTGGCCCCAGTACAATTCGGTCTCTGTGTTTGTGCCACTCCCCGTGTAGACAGTGATTCGCTCGCCAGGTTCGAGTATGTTCCCCTCAGGAATCGTGCACGAATGACCGGCCGCATCGGCGAGTTCCCATCCCGAGAGCTTAAGCGACGACTCCCCCGTATTCTCGAAGGTAACGTACTCGCCATTCAGATTCTCGGCGTCATCGCCGGCTGCGTCAGCGTTAATCTCGACGACGTCGAGGGCAACGCGCTCGCTCGTCTCCGTTTCAGTGTTCACTGCCGGTTCAGTTGTTGTCCAATCTGGGTCTGTGATTGGAGCCGTCCCAGAGCCATCCGCGTGGATCACGAGCCGATCCGTAACTGGGCCACCAGTACCTGGCGCAATCGGATCTCCACTCCGGAGTTCAGACGCAGTCGTTGGAGCGTCCTGCTGGGTGGCAACCGTCACTGCCGATCCATTACTCGTGAACGTGATCGTCCCGTACGTCGCGGTCCAGTACGTCGGGATTGAGCGCGAAGTTAACCGTGATAACACCTCTTCGTGCGGGTGTCCGTACTGGGAATCATACGCGCTCGAAATCACGGCTGCTTGCGGTGACGCTGCCTCAAGGAACGCCTCGCTCGTACTTGATTGACTACCGTGATGCCCGACAGCCAGTACCGTCGAATCGAGGCTGTCACCGTAGGTCTCCACGAGATACTCTTCGCTCGCGGCTTCCCCATCACCAGGGAGCAGGAAGCTTGACGCACCGAACTGCAGGTGCAACACGATACTATTCTCATTCTGGTCCTCGTTCGCAAGATATCTCTCTGGCGGAGCGAGAATCTGTGCCTCAACTCCACCCCCACTCATCTGGATCGAGTCACCGGCCTGCGCCCGGTACAGCGTCACGTTGTGTGTTTCAATCGCATCCAGATATGCCTCGTAGGTTGCAGAACTTGACGCGATGCCGGGATCGTACACTGCACCGACGCCGTCGCGTTTGGTCTCGAAGTGGTTAATCACGGCCGCGTGCCCGCCGATATGATCCGCATCAGGGTGGGAAGTCACGAGGTGATCAATTCGCGTTACCCCATGCGCTTCTAGATACGCTATGACGTCCTCGCCATCATCAGTCCAATCGCCAGTGTCAATGAGAATCGTATCGCCTTCTGGCCCGATCACCAACGTGCTCGATCCTTGCCCAACATTCAAAAGATGAACGGACAGTTCTCCCTCAGGCGCTGAACCCCCTGTCACAGCGGTATCTGTCGTTGCTTGCTCGTCTACAGTAGTGGTCGGTTCCGACCCAATGTCGCTGATCCCACCAGCGCACCCAGCAAGGATAACCACCCCAAGAACCACAAAAATAGTGGTGAGCCGTCTGGAAGACATGCTTGAACGTCGTTCAGCTCTGGGTTAGCTGTTTTGAATGGTTTGCCGGAATCGCTTTTCGAGTGTTTTGCGGTCCCCCGTATCGACGCTACCCACATACAGCTGTGGGGAGAGGACAAATCACGACTCGGAACTGATCCTGAAACCCGGCTCTCGAAGGGCATATTACCGGAGGGCGAGTGTTCGATTAAGATAGTGCTCTCTTCTTCGAGAGGATGAGTTTGGAATGGTTTTCTGGAAGCCGGTTCAGTGAGAAGAGTGAACGCCAACCTCCAAACTGTGACAACCCCCATCGTTCACAGAAGGTGCGACTAACGCTCTCAGTGCATAGGACTCCGTGAGAATCACCGTCGGCGAACCCGCCGTCGTCGAGGTGGTGTCACTGGACGGCGAGAGGAGCGATGTGCTGGCGACTGCGGCGAGCGCAGAGGCGTTCTCCAAACACCCGCTCGCCGACGCGATTCTCGAGTGTGCCGACGAACGTGGCGTGGAGTACGACGACCCTGAGGCGTTCGACTCCATCACCGGCAAAGGCGTTCAAGCGACCGTGGTCGGCGACGACGTGCTGGTCGGCAAACCGGACTGGCTCGCCGACGAGGGCATCGACCTCTCGCACGCGACCGACGAGATCGAACTCCTCCAGCAACGCGGCCTCACGGTCTCGGGCGTCGTCCGCGGCGGCGACCTCGTCGGATTGATCGGTATCGGAGACGAGGTCAAGGACGACGCCGCGGTGACCGTCCAGCGGATGGCGGACGCGGGTATCATGCCTGTGACGATTACCGGCGACAACGAGCGGACGGCCAACGCGGTCGCCGAGGAGGTCGGCATCGACTGGGTGATGGCGGACGTACTGCCTGACGAGAAGCGCGAGGAGATCGGCCGCCTGCAGGACGAGGGCCACCGTGTAGCGATGGTGGGCGACGGTATCAACGACGCACCCGCACTCACGCAGGCCGACATCGGCACCGCCATCAGTGCGGGCACCGATATTGCCATTGAGTCGGCCGATATCGTACTGATGGGCGACCGCCTCGGCGGCGTAATAGATGCGTACGAGATCGCCGAGGAGAGCTACCGGAAGACCCGGCAGAACCTCGCTGTCGCGTTCGCGTTCAACGGTATCGGCGTGGCCGCCGCGACGACTGGTCTCGTCCACCCGGTGTTCGCGATGATAGCGATGGTGCTGTCCGTCTCGCTCGTACTCGTCAACAGCTTCGCCGGCCAACTCCTCGCCGGCGAGGGAGTCAATGCCGAGTTCGCCGTCGAAGGTGGTGGCGAGGGGGGAGTCGGGGGAGAATCTGTGACCGCCGATTAGGCCGCCACGTCGTAGCCGGCCTGCTCAATGGCTGCGTGGAAGTCGTCATCAGCCACGTCGTCGAAGACGACCACTTCGTGGTGTCGCCCTCGTGGTCGGCGTCCATGCAGGCCACTCCGTCGATGGTTTGCAGCGCGTTTTCGACGTTTTGTTTGCAACCGTTACATGACATGCCGATGACAGCGATGGTCTTTCGGTTCATGGTCATGGCTTGGAGGGTGCGCCCAAAAACTGTTATAACACGTTTTGTTATGGTACGACCTCTGTTTAATGGACTTCTACCTGTTTAGCAAGCGGTCAAGACCTGGGACAAGTGGTTCGAGTTCTAATTGTTGGTTAGAGTCTGCTTTGTAGAAATCCGCACTGCGAAGGTCTGGAGGCTCGAATGCATGGTGAAAGTTGAGATTGACATGCCCAATGCATAGAGGGGATCTATGTGAAAGTGAGACTAACGATTTGATCTTGAGAGGAGTTCCTTCGGTCGGAGGTGATACCGACGAGGAGAAAAGAGGAGATTCGGGAACGCTTGCTCAGGTGTCAGGTACCACGACTCCTACATGGTGAGCATGTTCCAAGATATTGAACACAGATGAACGACGGAAATTAGCGAACTCAGTGGCGCGATTGTCGGGTGTGGCAAAACAGACACTATTCTGGTCCCGGTGACGGTACTCGTTCATGGATTTGAAACCAATTAGTCGACGTCGTCTTCTCGTTTAGGAGAGTCAATTGAGGGAAGCGGTTCGATCATGTCTTCACTGTATGACCAGGAGAGAAGGCCATAGTCAGCGAGGCGAGGGAGATGCTCGTGTTCAAGACTAATTCGCATTTGCTCTTGTTGGGCGGAGGTAACCTCTGTGATTGGGATATCATCAATTCGGCTTGTAAGTTCCATTGCCAGCCGGGAGATGGGAATTGCGGAGTCTTGTTCAGTGAGATAGAGAATGAGATGACGTCGTTGTTCATCTGCGAGCGCTCTGTACACCTCTTCTGATGAGGAAAGCAGGAGATCGAGATCAACCGATTCTAACAGTCGTTGTAGTTCGAGGAGTTTCTCATTTGTCCTTTCAGAGTTGTCGGTCATATCGTTCGTAATCGGAGGATGAATATGAATGGCTGGGTTGAGGCTCCATCTTCTAAACTACTACAGTATTCCACATTAATAGAGGAAAGCTGAATAGAGGTACGAGAAAGGTCTCACACCTCCAATTATGGTTATAGAAAAAGATAATATTTTAAAAATAACGGCCACTTCTGTACTACCAGTTCAGCTAGCAATTGTTAGAAATACATATTGATAACAGTTTGTATATAAGAGTATGGTATATTATTGATTATGATATTTGCTGGCTATCACATGGGTTTTTGCTTCTTGGGCTCTAGAGGGACAGAGTACTATGAGTATAGAGGAGCAGAAGGGCACTACTCCATTTTTATGTGGAGTAGAATCGCCGCTCGAGATACAGTACGATTGGGAAAGCGATCACTCGATGGGTGCAGCTATTGTTCAGGCAATGGTTGAGGAGGCTAGAGTCGATGCTACTGACGTTCCCCAGTCATTCTATGAGAGTGTTGATCCAGACGCCTTAGATGATCTCTTTCGGCCCCAGATAAGTGGATCCCCCCGAATGAAGGGTAAACTCTCGTTTTCATTTGCAGGCCATTACGTCACTGCTCGAAGTGACGGTCATATCACTGTGGAGTCAGAACTTGGCCGGGTGAAGCGTACTGGCGGTAATGTCATGCTCACGGGTGATGTTCCAGAGGACGTTTTCAATCAACTAAGCGCACAGCTTTTAGGTGATGCTGCGTTCGATCGGACGTCTTTATTTGCACTCTATGGGAGGAACGCTGATGTCGCTCAATCCCGCCTCTCACAGGCCGGTGTATCTTCTGACCACGCTCACATTTTGACACACGAACCAGTGGCTCGATCAGCTGCTCAAGACCAATCAAACCAGTCAGGTCGAATGTCAATTTCGTCTATAGTCGGATCACTTGGGGAATTTCAGTCTGCAATTCGAGAACAGGTGTTTGACCTACAGCAAGAGCGAAATGGGTTCGATTCTGCGGAGCTACGATTTTGTTTTGATTCGTTGCAACTACTTCTCGAAGAGGAAGGGACAGAGACTACTACTCAGTTCATTACAACGGTCACTGAAACAATAGAGGATGTTAACGGATTCGGTCACTTTGTTCTGCCAAATACATACGATTCTCCTCCTGTACAGGCAGTTCAATCACTATTTGATGTCATTATTGAAATTAAGATTGGAGTAGATGGGCTCGAACAACGGTTACATCTTCAGGATACTAGCCATACAACACGGTGGTTCCAGATCTAATATTCTATGACCGGACTACAGCTTGAATGAACATAGAGAAATAGATAACAATGATGGTGGCTTTCTGGATATTAGCTTCGAAAGTGCAGGAAGGAATTAGATGAAGCCGGTATTTCGCCCCTCAGAGGATTCACTAGGAGTTACAATTATTGACCCGATTCAACGCCGTCAGTATCCGCTCCAGTTATCCAAGAAGTCTTCACCTGTCTCGACTCCGACCGATCAATTTTATTTTCCAGTTGATAGTGCTGTTGAACTAGAGACAGCAAACATCGTGTTGCCATATGTTGTTGGTGTCTACGTTCGAACTCTGGACGGAGACATTCTCGTCGAAGCTGAGGAATTCGTGTATGAGGAACTTCCTAAACGAGAGTACCTTATCGAACTGAATGGCCCTATCAAAGTCTATCTACGAGTGACGAGCGAAATCACACTTGCATCGTCAACGGAGCGAATGGAGCTAGATTTTGGCTCACAAACATCTGTCTGCGTTGGCGCACGCTCGTACCATGAGCGGCCAGGTGCGACAATACAGACGACAGCTGATCCTGCCGATATGATGGAGACTGTTTCGATGCTGGGGTCAGCACTCAAAACAACGAGTTGTGAACGGTCTTTGCCTTCACTACGAGGTCATCCGCCACAGATCAAATTAACTGACACACTCCAAATTCCAGATGAACTATCGCCACCAACGACTGGAGTACGTATTGAAATACCTCCGGAACTGCAATCGATCTACCCGATAGGCACACTTGCCTACTATCTTGGCGCGACGGTTGAACCTGGAGAGCAACCTCAGTTAATCACTGATCGAGGATTTTGCCATGCTCTTGAACACCCTGTACGGGGGTTTGAAGGTGAAGTTGAACGAGTGCTCAAGCAGATGTTCTTTCTTGATTGCCTTACACGGACAGAAGGACATTATCCGGTGGACCTCTATGAACGTCAAGAGATCGAAAACAAGATTGATTTAGCGTTTGGCGATTTATATGGAAAATCGCTTGCTCAGCAGTTGGAGGCCTATCTTCAGGTGCCATTCAATGTAATTGAAGAATATCTCCCTCAGTGGTCGCTAACAACATTTGCTACCAATGAGACTCAGAATGTTGAATCTCTACCGTATCTCGTGAATAACTTCTCTCTGATTCGTACGGTTGAAAATAACAAAGATCATGAGACAGCGCTAGATCTGCCTGATAAAGTAAGTGGATTTATGCGAGGAACTGAAGCAAAAAGTCGAGGTAGTTCAAATTTTGACCAGACATCATATATAGCGCCTCCAAAAACCAGTTCTCTTGAGCAAGCATGGGTCGGGTCTGGGAATCCAGTTGGCGCTAACAAACTTCTAAAGAAAGCGTTTGAGAATAAACTTGATCGATCTTCTTCAACAGAGGGCGTGAAAATCACCGTTGTCTGTAATGAGACAGAGATGAGCCCTGAATACGATGAAGGGAAGGAGCTTTATGGTGAACGGGATGAATTGGACTTTGATATCACTGTTCATAGAAATCTCTCGGTTGAGGAACTGCGATCGGTATTTGAAACAGAAACAGACTTTCTACACTATATAGGGCATATAAAGAACGAGAAATTCATTTGCCGAGACGGTAAGTTAAATGTCGGGCAGCTTGATGAAGTGGCAGTCGATACATTCCTACTGAATGGATGTCGATCATACGAACAGGGTAAACGGCTGATAGAAGCAGGAAGCATTGGTGGTGTGGTTACGTATAGTCATGTTGGAAATAAGAGCGCAATTACAATTGGCCAATTAATTGCACGTCTTCTCAATCGAGGATTCACCTTGCGATCAGCGCTTACTCTTGCTCGTGAACATCAGGTCGTAGGAAATCAGTATATAGTAGTCGGGGATGGAAGTATTGAGATCGCTCAAAGCGAAAGTGGGACTCCGATGATTTGCAAAGTACAGAAAGAAGGAACTGAGGACAAGTACGAGGTTACACTAACTACCTATCCGACTTTAGAGCAAGGTATGGGCTCGTTCTTCTGGCCATATATCGGTGAAATTCAGTCGCACTTTCTAATTGGTGGCGGTCTCCCATCATTTAGAGTCTCACCAGAAGCCCTAGCGCAGTTCTTTAGCCTAGAACCAATTCCAGTTCTAGTTAGCGATGGTATTTATTGGTCAACAGAAATTGATGTCCGTAGTCTCTGAACTACGAAGTCGTAGTGCCATTCGCAGCTAGGGTACTACCGGCCTGAGTGAGTAACAGGCAAATTGTGAACAGGACACCGATCATTCGGGGATTCTCTTCAAGGTACGTCGTTAATGCGTCATTACTTACTGTCATTGCAGTCGTTACTTGGGAAGGACTTTGCTTAGCTTTTGCTAAACGATGTAGATAAGAAATAAATTGCACTTTGTACATCGTTACTGAGAGAAACCACATCTTTCCCGTACCACACCTCTCTAAAGGGTAGTTTACCAATCTCACGATCGATGTCAACCGTCTCTATGCTTTTATTGACCCTACTGGAATGAGATGGGTAGTCAATTTCCCGACTGTCTTTGTGAGTAAGCACCACTTACGTCGGAAGTAGACCTTGCCTATCTTTAATAGCATTGTTACCTACAATTGGTTAAACTAGATTCAGGTACAAGCCTCCTTCTCTACTTACCGCTTCTTTTGAGATTGAAGGCGACATTCTCGTTCGCCAGAAAAAGTTCACTGAACAAGCCAGTGAACCGCTTCCGTGAATAGCGCGTCGAAACCATTCCACAGCATGGCGAGCCAACACTATACTCGTTCAACGAATCGAAGGAGTCGTGACTTCGCGAGAGCATCCAGCTTCTCACCAGTCGTGATTGTCAGCAAGGGTTTCAACAAGGTCGGTTTGGTTATTCTGGTGTTCCCAGAACCCACCATTTCGCACGCTGCCAGACTGGCGCTCGCTTGCGTTCTGCTTGCTCCTCTACGAGACTCTTCTCTGCCTCGACGTACTCGACCAACTCCTTGTTCTCTTCACGCTGATCGAGGATCTGGCGCTTCTCATTCTTCAGACGCTCCACTTCCGTCTGAAGCTCCTCGACTTCATGGCGTAAGCGTTCCTGCTTACCGTTGTCTTCAGGTGTATGCAGTGCGTCATCAACGATCTTCCGGAGCACTTCACTCCGTGAGTCCCCCACTTCGTCTGCTTTCTCATCGAGTTCATTCTTCCAGTCTTCGGGGATTTTGAACGTAACTCGCTTCATACGCGATGCTTCATACCGTCTTCACATAGTACTCAGTCAGACGTGCGTACGACGGATTTCGACTGGAAGTAGCATTAGTAGTTTATACTAACGTATGTGCGCCAGGTGTTGTTGCACTTGTTGCGTGCGTTCTGATACAAATCTGTCCCAGCACCAACTCTCTCCTTGTCAATAAGCGGAATCTCGTCACTTCCCACATCAATCCTATAAATCGAGGTCGTGACTCAAACATCTCGATTACAGCATTCCTGTATCGTTTTCAGAACCCATCTTGTTCGGGAGGGGTGGACAATAGTTGAGCCTGACCTGCTCAATGCATATGGTACAAGTATTCACAGCGACTGTTGTAATTTTATGAGGATTGAGAGATTGCTCACGTATTCAGCTCTTTTTCTGCATCCGCACAAGACCAGGTACCTCTCAACCAAGATTAAACGGGACAAGCAATAATGTACGGTATCATGCGGGAGTTCGTCTTCACAGTCGAATACGAGAACGGGGCTGATGGGGTGATGGATCTCTTCATCGAATATCCGGATCTGTATGCCCGGTCGATGGAGATAAATGCGACTAGCGAGGCAGTGTGGGGCATTGAGAAGGTCGTTGGCCCCGGTGCTGTCCTCGACGAGTTCGACGACGAGCTGGAACGCGTCACTGATGATCCGAGTACTACCGGTATGTGCGGCGCACCTGTGACCGAGTACGAGTACACGATCCTCTCGTCGAACGCCGAATCGCGGAAAATTCACTGGCTTCGCCGAGAAGGCGACGGTCCACGGTCGATCCCCTTTGTCGCGGCGAAGCACATCGGCGAGGGGTTGATAATGCGCACTGAACGGCGTGGCAACCAATACCAGTGGCGACTGCTCATCGACGGGACAGCATCGGAAACTCACGAGGAAGTCCATGCGAACCTACGAGAGGGGTTATCGCTTACTGTCGAACGACTCGGGACGCCACCGTGCTTGCTCGAAGACGGCCGCGTCCAGCAGACCCTCACGCCCGAACAGAAGTCAGCACTCGAGGCTGCAATCGAACGCGGATACTACGAAGAGCCACGACAGCAGTCGGTCACGGAAATCGCCGAAGACGTCGATGTGTCGCGGTCGACGTTCCAGTACCGTCTCAACCGGGCCGAAGCATGGCTGGCACAACAGTTCGCGGCTGATTCACTCGATGTCGACCTGAACGTGGATCTCGACCCCGAGGACATCGAGTTCATCCAGTAGACGGCACGTCGAACCCCTCGGCGGTTGGCATATGTCGAAGTAAATCTCACCCCGACGACTCTTGTAGACCATCTTGTATGGCAACCACGAATGGTGCTAGTGTTCAGTTGATTCGCAACGCGACCATCCTCCTGGACGTTGGTGATACGACGTTCCTCGTCGACCCGATGTTCACGCCGCAGGGCGAGATGCCAACGGTGACGGACAACCCGGCAGTTCCGGACTCACTTACCACGGCGAATCAGGACCGGAATCCGCTTGTTTCGCTGCCCGATGTCGACCTCACCTACGACGCTGTTGTCGTCACGCACCGCCATCCCGACCACTGGGACGAGGCGGCCTCGGAGGAACTTGACGCCGACGTGCCGCTGTTCTGTCAGCCCGAGGAGTCCGAGGCCTTCACCGACGAGGGCTTCACTGACGTCCAGCCTGTCGACGACGAAACCTCGTTTGAGGGCGTCACCATTCATCGGACACCCGGTCGCCACGGCCACGGTGAGTTAGCCGAGGGAATGGATCCTGTCTCAGGATTCGTGTTCGAGGGCGATGAGTCGGTGTACGTTGCCGGCGACACGATCTGGTACGAGCCGGTCGAAGAGACGCTCAACCAATTCGAGCCGGATATGGTCGTTCTCAACGGCGGCGAAGCGCAGTTCGACCAGGGCGAACCCATTACGATGGGCGTTGAAGACATCAACGCTGTCCGTGATACGACTAATGCTATGGTCGTTGTCGTTCATATGGAAGCGATCAACCATTGCTTGCTCACCCGCGAGGAACTGCAGGCGGAGACAGAGGATGTTCACGTTCCTGAAGGCGGAGAGCAAATCACTCTCGAAAACTAGCTATGGCTCGAATGGGACTCATACCACCTGGATAGATTTCTAAGTGGCAACGCTACCGGGAGTCTCACAAGATTACTGATCTGGCCGGTTGTGCGACAGGAAGAAGCCATCAGGAGGTGATCTGAAGCAGTTCGTGCTCACTAATTCGCCCGAAACCACGCATCATAGCCCCGCTAAAACCGGTGTAGTCTCAATTCCCACAACTTCGGAGGATAGGTTTGATGCGTGACTTTCTTTCAACGTAATCGCCGACGGCTCAGCTCCTAGAGATAGAGGTCGGATCGAGCAGGTAGTCACCCGAAGAGACCGAATCTCAGTACATCACAAAGCCGATTAGTTGAGACGTCTGCTTGCTGAAGATGTGTTCAACAACCAGCAAGCAGACGGTAAAATCCACTAGGACCAGCACCTTGAAAAGACGTCCACGCTGGGCTAGTGTCTATTTGACCAAAAGAATCTAATAGTCATATACCATAAGTCAACGTATGGAAACCATGTCAAAGTCAAACCGCTTATCGCAACGTCGTGTGTGGCGCAGAGAGAAACATTCACGCGACTCACAACTAATCTACAGCACCACCCATGCCGACCTTTACTGACGAGAAACGCAAGCGGGTCCGAGAAGCGCTCCGTGAGACCGGGCGCGAACTCTTCGCTCAGTATGGTATCCGCAAAACGTCGATCTCGGAACTCACCGAAGCAGCCGGGATCGGGAAGGGCACGTTCTACCAGTTCTACGATTCGAAAGAAGATCTCTACGTCGATATCTTGGAGCAATACACCGAGACACTAATTCCTCAACTCCTGCGTGAGTCCGTCCAGAAATACGACGACCCAGAGCGGGCCATCACCGCGTTGCTCAACGAAACGCTCGACGAGTTCGAGTCGAACCCACTGCTCCGACAAGTTCTTGCCGAAGGCGAGGTCGGCCATCTCCGTGATAGCATTCCAGATGAGGAACTCACGGAGAAGCGTGCTCATTCGATGGGCTTCTTTCAGCCTTATGTCGAGGACTGGTACGACGACGGGAAAGTCGTAGGGCCGGACCCTGAAACGATCATGGAAACGATTCGCGCGGTCAGTCGGATCGTCCTTCAGAGAGATCAAATCGGTGAGGAGCGATATCCACAGGTTCGGGAGACACTCGTCGCAGCGGTTGCAGCAGGACTGACACGCGAAGTCGAGCACTCGGAGGCCTCAGATGAGTAACCTCGACAACTCGGAATTTCTCAAAGTTGACAACCCGTACGTTGTCACTCTGAACCACCCGGCGGCGACCGACCGTGCCCTCGTCGGCGGGAAAGGAGCAAATTTAGCTCGGCTCGTCGAAGCCGGGCTTCCAGTACCTGATGGGTTCTGTGTGACGACTCTCGCATACTGGGAACTCATCGACGATGATTCGGTTGACGCATTGCTTGACGATCCCTCCAATCTCGACCCAGCAGACACCGAGGTCCTCGCCGACGTAGGGTCGGCTCTTCGCGCTCGTATCGAGAGCCAGGTCGTTCCACCATCTATTCGAGAGGCTATCGAGAACGCGCTCGCTAACATTGAGGCCGAAGGCGGGTCCGAAACAGCGTATGCAGTGCGCTCTTCGGCGACAGCTGAAGATCTTCCGGACGCTTCCTTTGCTGGCCAGCAGGAGACGTTTCTCAACGTTCGTGGGGCGGACGAGATTATCGACCGAATCCGCGACTGCATGGCGAGCCTATTCACCGATCGCGCGATCGCCTACCGGGCTAGAAACGACATCCCTCACAAAGAGGTGGCGCTGGCGGTCGTCATCCAGCGGATGGTCACCTCCGACGCAGCGGGTATCCTGTTCACCGCCGATCCACAGACAGGTCACCGTCGCGTTACGACCATCGAGGCCGGGACCGGACTGGGGGAGGCGTTGGTGTCCGGGGAGGTGAACGCGGACACTATTCGCGTCGATACACGGACCGGCGAGATCCTCGACTACGAGGTGGGCGACCAAGGACTCGCGGTGCAGCCGCTCGAGAAGGGAGGGACCGAGACGGTCGAACTTGACGACCGTGACGACCGTGTGCTCTCGGACGAGCAGGTCCGGACGCTCGTGGAACGAGGTACAGAAATCGAAGCGTTGTTCGAGTGTCCCCAGGACATCGAGTGGTGTCTCGCGGACGGGGATTTTTATATCATGCAGGCCCGGCCGATCACGTCGCTGTTCCCGTTGCCGACGCCCGAACCCGATGACGACCGTTTACACGTCTACCTCAGCTTCGGACACGTCCAGGCGTTTGCCGAAGCGATGCCGCCGCTCGTGAGAGACGTCTGGATGGCGTACATCCGCCTTTGGATGACAGAGTTCGGAATGGACCTCGACACGCGGTGGTTCGTCGAGGCCGGTGGGCGTCTCTACATAGACATGACGACACTCTTGCGGGTCGGCATCCTTCGGCGAAGGATTCCGGATCAGCTGGCGGAGATGAGCGAATCGGTCGGTGCGGCCTTCGAAGATCTGTTGGCGCGGCGCGGCGAGGAGTTCCGGAGCGAACGGACGGCACATGATACGCTCGCGGCCCTCCCTCGGTTCGCTGGCATGGTCGGGCGGGGCATTCGGATGGGCCTTCCGATCATGTCGTCGCTATTTTCCGGGTTTTTCGGTGCGTTCGTCGGCGAACCGAACTCCCCGGAACGTGAGGAGACCAAGTGGACGGCTTGGGGGCAGGACGTCGCGGCCTGGGTGCACACACCCGACACGCCCGTCGAGCGGGTACACGCCGCCTTCGATCTCTCAGAAGAGGCCATCCATTACCCGCCCATTGGCCCGCTGTTTGCCGCCTTGGCGGCGGAACAGTGGCTCCAAGGGTTGTTTCCGGACACTCCCGAGGATGTCAATGATGTCGCAAAGGGTCTTCCGGCTGATCTGGTGACGCGGATTAATCTCGGGCTGGGTGACCTCGCTGATGTGGCTCGTGACCATCCCGAGGTTATTGAGGCACTGCGAGAGGATGCGTCGCTCGAGGAGATCGAAGCGTGCGAGGGCGGCAAAGCGTTCCGAGCCGCGCTTGATGAGTACCTCGAGGAGTTCGGCCACCGGGCAGCCGGCGAGATCGACGTCAGCCGGCCACGGTGGCGCGAGAATCCGTCGGGGTTGCTCGCGACGGTTCGCGCGAACCTCGAACACGAGCACGAAGGCGAGCACCGCAAGCACCTCCGCAAGATGAAGCGGGAGGCGAAGGCGGCGGCCGAACGGCTCGAAGAGCGGGCCGACCACGGGCTGCTCGGTCCGATCCGGAAGCGACTCGTCCGCCGACTGATCCGAACATATCGCGGTTACATCCAGACCCGCGAATATCCCAAACAGGGGATCTCCCACCTCTTCGCCGCGTGGCACGAGACCTTCCAGGAGACCGGCGAGCGACTCGTCGCCGAGGGCCGACTGGACGATTCCGACGACGTCTGGTTGCTCCGGAAGGACGAGTTGCTCGCCGCGCTGGAGGGCGACTCGATCGACGTTGATCTCGGGGCCCGGCGGGCAGAATTCGAGCGCCACGCGGCGATGGACGCGCCGCCGGTGCTGACGAGCGAAGGCGAAGCGCCGAGCGCAGACATCGAGCGGGAAGATGTTCCCGAGGGAGCGCTCGTTGGAACGGGCGTCTCCAGCGGCGTCGTCGAAGGGATTGCCCGGGTCGTTCGCGATCCCACCGAAGAGACGGTCGAAAGCGGTGAAATCCTCATCGCACGATCATCCGACCCTGGCTGGACACCGTTATTCCTGAACGCGGCGGGCATGGTGGTGGAGGTTGGGACGCGGATGAGCCACGGTGCCATCGTTGCACGAGAATACGGACTCCCCGCAGTAGTGTCGGTTCCCGAGGCGACTCGCCGCATCGAGACTGGGCAGCGAGTGCGGATCGACGGCACTCGGGGGACCGTCGAAATCATCGAGGACGATCGATGACTTGCGAATCACCTTCAGGATCGGACCCCGTGCTCGTCGTGGATGGCCTCCGCAAGGGCCACACCCAGGTGTAGAACACGACCGTGGCGTCGGACGATGTGGCTTTCCAGGTGGAACGTGGCGAGGTGGTCGGGCTGTTGGGGGCGAACGGCGCAGGCAAGTCGACGCTCATCAACATCCTGTATACGCTCCTCCAGCCGACGGCCGCTCCCAGGCGTTGATGGCTCAGTTCCCGTATTCCTCTTCGAGCACGGTGCCGTCGAAGAGACGCGGGGGAGCGGTATGCTGTGGTCGATCTGACTGGCTGGAGGAGCTGGGATACGAAGTGCAAAGTTGCGTGACTGATACGGGCGACACTGCCGAAGCCACGGTCGTCGAGGCGCTGTCCCGGACTACGTTCGGCGGCATTTATATCGGCGCCGGAATCCGTGCCTTGCCCAAGCACACCGTCATCCTCGAGGATATCGTCAACGCGATTCGTGGACACGCGCCGTCTACACAGCCCTGTTTCACTACAAATCCGACCGACACAGTGGAAGCGGTGCAGCGTAGGGTGTACCACCGCTTACGCGAGGCGGTACAGGACGGGCATCGCAACGGCCCGGTTGGCCCGCAAGTTGGCTAGCACGTACGTCCGGAACGTCCGCTTGGAGAACTGCCGCCAGAGGAACGTCGGGAGGCGCAAGTCCCAGCGGGCGTTGTTGATGGCGACGTAATCCGATGCTCCCTGGTCGAGGGGGACGAGGAGGGTCGAGTTGTCGAGTCCCGTCTCGGCGACGTGCCAACCGGCCAGGTACTCGAAGAGTTCGAGCATCCGGTCGGCGTCGTCGGCGAGGAAGTAGTTGAAGATGAACAGTCCATCCCGCGATTTGTCAACGTCACCCAGTCGCTTCTCGTTACGCGCCGTCGTGACATAGGTGTACTTGGAATCGCGTTCCAAAAGCTCGACGAGCCGTCCGAACACCGACGACTCCTGCACCGACGTCACGACCTCGGGAGAGCTCGTCTCGACGAGAACGACGACGTCGAATCGGGGAAGGGGGACAGAGCGCCGTCGATCCGAGACGTTCGGGAGCCGCTCAAATGGTGGTATCGCGACCGCATCGAAGACCGTGGTCGTCTCGACATCGTCGAGTTGCTCCAGCTGATCCGTGAGCTCCTTGAGCCGACCGAGCAACTGGGACTTCTTCCGGCCGGGCGGCAACAGCGTCAACGGCACCCGCCGCGGCCGAACAGCGGCTCCGATGTGGATGTAGCCCATGGTCGTCGGCTCGACGAACCGTGCGTTCTCGTACCTCGTATCCGGATTGACGATCCGAATTCCACTAGGTGCTTCCGTTAAGTCGGTTGACCGATCGCTCTCGATGGTGGATGAACCGCTGGTCCTTCGCTCCGTGCTGGTCGAAGAGTCGTTCATAGAAAGCGGTAGGTGGAGAACGGCCGTGGGTGTTGACTCGAACATGTTTAACGGGATGCTCTGACCGGACGGAGTACGGCTCGTCCATCCGATGGCTCAGTGTGTTCACCGACCCCGCGCACTTGACGCGCGGGTGAGGAAGAACACGGCCACTGCCCCGAGTACCATGTCCAGGGCGACGAGGACGACGAGCGATCGGCCGACGACGTCCCACGCGATCCCGCCGAACATGAGCGTCCGGACTGCATCCACGCCGTAGGTGACGGGATTGACCGCACTCACGGACTGGAGCCACCCCGGCAGCGTGTCCACCGGGACGAACGCCGAGCTCGCGAACAAGAGTGGGAAGTGGATCAAGTTCGCGCCGATGGTCGTCGCCTGGGAGCTACCGGTCACGACGCCGAGAATGTTCGAATAGGCCGTGTACCACACCGAGAACACAAGCGCCACGCCGAGGATGCCACCGACGCCGAGCAGGCCAGTCGCCATCCTGGCGCCGAGTACGTACCCGAGCCCGAGGATGAGCAGGACTTGAACCGTGATCAGGACGACCTCCGACAGCGTCTTACCCACGAAGATCGCCGTACGGTTCATCGGCGAGACGAGCAGCTTCTCGAACGTCCCGTTCTCGATGTCCTCGACGAGCCAGCTCCCGGACCGTGCGGCCGTGAACATCGCGACCTGGACGACGATCGCGGGCACCAGGAAGGTCACGTAGTCGCCGTTGGGTGCGGCGTCCCTGGCGATCCCGCCGAACACCTGGCTGAACAGCACGAGGAAGAGGACTGGCTGGATCAACGCGAAGGCGAGCACGAACGGGTTGCGAGCCGCCTTCAGGCTCGACCGCACGAAGCTCGTCCTGACGTCACCAAGGAAGCCGTTGCCGGGGGCTTTCGCTGGCTGTTGGTCGCTCCTGCTCCGTGGATACGTCGTGGCACTCATCGTCGCTCCTCCACCCGTTCGTCATCCTCACGTAGATCGTTCGTCGTGTCCCGTGTCGATCCGTCCGTGATCGCCAAGAAGACGTCGTCGAGCGTCGGTGAGCGGACGGTGAATCCGGTGAGGATGATGCCTGCCTCGGAAAGCATCGTGAGCAGGTCGGGGGCGATCGTGCCGGCACGAGCCGACGTCACGTCGAGTCCATCGGGGGTCGACTGGATGGACTCGGTTTCCTCCGGGGCCAACACTCCCAACTCCTCGATGACGGTTCGAGCACGATCGACGGTCGCGCCGCTCGGCTCGTCGAGGCTTAGCTCCAGAACGTCACCGCCGACGCGGGCTTTCAGGTCGGCCGGCGAGCCGGTCGCGACGATCTCGCCCTCTTGGATGACCGCGAGAGACGAACATAGGGCGTCCGCCTCTTGCAGGTATTGTGTCGTGAGGAAGACAGTCGTGCCCCGCCGGTTGATCTCGCGGAAGTACTCCCAGAGCCGATTGCGGGCCGCCGGGTCGAGGCCGGTGGTGGGCTCGTCGAGGAAGACGATCGGAGGTTCGTGGACGAGCGCGGTGGCGGCGTCGAGCCGTTTCTGCTGGCCGCCCGAGAGGGTCTGTGCCGGTGTGTCGGCTTTGCTCGCCAGATCAAACAGGTCGAGGAGATCGTCGATCCGATCGTCTCGTTCGTCCCTCGGGACGCCGTAGGCGCGGCAAGCGAGGCTGATGTTCTCGCGGACGGTGAGAGTCGGCTCGACGACCGTCTCCTGGGCCATGTACCCGATCGATTGGCGGACGGACTGAGAGTCCATCTGGACATCGTAGCCGTTGACCGTGATCCGCCCCGTGGTCGGCTGGAGTAAGGTCGTGAGCATCCTGATGACGGTGGTTTTTCCCGCCCCGTTCGGTCCTAAAAACCCGAAGAACTCGCCCGCTGGGATCTCGAGCGAGACGTTCCTCACGGTCTCGGTACCGTCCGAATACGTCATCCCGAGATCGGTTACTTGGATCGCGATCGAAGGCATTTCCTCGGAGGGATCCTCGACAGCTTGGTCCGGTAGGTACATCGTCTATGTCACAAGACGAGCTATGCTATGTTGCTCCGTGGGCGTTCACTCGAACATGTTTAAACCCCTCTATCGAATCGTCCATTCCACCTACCTGAATAACAAACGAGAGCGCCCGCTGATTGGCTCGCCCTGAATCAATACGTTGGCAATACAGCGCTATCGAACGGGTAGGGATCATCGAAGTAATTCGTAGTTTTGCATGAGCTCTGTCCAGAAGTAGTCTGACCCGGATCGCAGAATACGCCTCGCTTATCTCGAACGGCCAATAGGAGCGAATTAGGCAGGAGAGAGATTCGCCTATTGTTCCCGACGCAGTAATCTGAGGTCACCGAGATCGTCAGTGAACCCCCACTTCTCATAGAACGGTACTATCTCGTCGAGACAGTAGAGTTCAAAATGCTCTACCTGAGAGAGGGCGGGATGATCGATGATTGCGTCCATTAATTTCCGTCCTAGCCCCTCGTCACGGTAGTTAGATGGGACGATAACGTCAAAAATGAGTGCCTTGTAGACTGCATCTGTAAGTACCCAAGAAAAAGCTACCAACTCGTCAGTATCGGAATCGCTGAAAGCCACGATGAGGTCGGATTCAGTAAGCATCGTCTCTACTCCCTCAAAGTTCCGTCCCTCAGTCCACCACTCGTTCTGGTAAAAGCGGTGTAAGTCGCCCCTCTGTTCCTCTGAGAGTTCTGAAATCTGTCTCACGCTCATACTTTACGTTGTGCGACTCATTCGCGATGGTTATATCTTCTGTAGATACCGCTTTGCCGGGTGTATCTCAAAACCGGTCACGATGCGTCTCAATTCAGTAGTATATTGCCACGTCAAGGAGCACGAAGACTTCGACGAGTCCCATACAGCGATACTCGACGAGAGATCGTTCCCATGAGGTCGTTATAGCCCACCCGTCACTGGGATGACCGCACCGTTGATATTCCCGTTGGCTTCAGAGGACAGGAACACGACGAGGTTCGCGACGTCTTCGGGTGTCGATATCTGCTTCGACGGTGTCCGCTCGGCGACCGCCTCACGGACCTCCTCGGGTCGCTTCAGGTTCCGCTCGGTCAGCACCATCCCCGGCATCACGACGTTCGTGAGGATGCCCGCGTCGCCGAATTCGTCGGCTAACACCCCGGTCAGCCCGTGAAGTCCAGCCTTGGCCGTTGCGTAGGCCGCCATCCCTGACGATCCATCCTCGGCCGACAGCGAGGAGATGTTGATAATCCGGCCACGATCGGATTGCCGCATAGCTGGGAGCACGGCTCTGATGGTGTGGAAGACGCCGTCCTGAATTCCGTGGACGACCCGCTGCCATTGTTCGACGGTGAGTTCCTCGAGCGGTGTCGGCTCGACTTCCGCGGGCACGGCGTTGTTCACGAGCACGTCGAGCGCCCCCCAGCGGTCGATCACTTCTTGCACTGCCGCCTCGATCGAATCTCGGTCCGTCAGGTCGTACTGCACGACGAGCGCCTCGCCACCCTTCTCACGCACGAGTTCGGCGGTCTCCTCCGCGCCAGCTTCATCAGAGTGGTAGGTGACCGCCACCTTGGCCCGTTCTCTCCCGAACTCGATGGCGGTTGCGCGACCGATTTCCGAAGAGCTCCCTGTGACAATGACAACGCGATCGTCGAGGTTCGTTCGTATTGGCATCGCCCTCCTGTTGGAGTGGAACCCACTCTGTTGTTCACTAGAACATGTTCCGGTGAGCCACGTACGGCACGGACGGCTCTTGCCGTCGGTATGGGCCACTCGACCGTCTCGGCGAAAAACTTCTCCCATAGCTGGGGCGACCATTCGTGGGAGGTGGTCAGCTCGGAGTTCCTCCAACCGTCACGCATCACCTGGAGGAACGGTGGGAGATTGCTGGAAGAGAGCCCGTCCGGTATGGCGGTGGGATGTAGGGGAGGAAGTACTGGATAAGCAACGTCTCATCGTCGGCGTGGAGCACGTCGTAGTCGGATAACGAGGGCGCCGGGTCGAGCTCTCGAACGAGCGGATCCGTATCGGCGGTTCGGATTCCGAGATAACCCGGAGATTGTCCTCGATCGGGAGGTTACTGAGTATGTAGAAGGTGTCCTCCGAGTGCTCCGCCAAGAGCACTGACGGTCATCCGGGAACCTTCACCTAGCACTTCGCACGTGGTAGGGATGGTCCCTCCCCGAGCAGAGATAATGCACGTATTTCGACAGTATTCGCCAGTGGACGCTTAAACATGTTCGAGCGTACACCAAGGGTCCCTCCCGTCGTCGTAGCTCCCATGGTCAACCTCACCCTCTCCGTGCTGATGCATATCGTGCACCTGATGACCGCGGGCGTGTGGGCCGGCTGGACCGTGTTCATGGCCACGCTCATCTTGCCGGCGGCACGGGATGGCCGCCTCGGTTCGGATGCCCTGATTTGGCTGACGGATCGATTCGCCCTGTTCTCGAAAATCGCTCCCGTCATTATGTTCCTGACCGGGATGTACATGGTCGGGCAGAGTTATCCGACAGACGCTCTACTCGGCAGCTCGCGAGGGTACCTCGTCCTGACGATGATCGGCCTCTGGCTCGCGCTCTCTGCCCTCACCAACGTATCGACCCGACGACTGGTGGGCAGTGTGGAGTCAACCGGCATCGAACGGGCCGCGGAAGATGCCTCCGGACTGTTCACCGTTGCGGGTCTCGTCGCACTCGCACTCCTGCTCGTCGGTGGGTGGTTGTAGGACCGCGTTCGAGCGAACAGTCGTTAGCTGTGCGACGTGAAGACGGGCGATGACGAACGCATCGGGACCGTCCGACGATCCGCAATCTCACCGAACGAACGAGTCCGCGTCCGCAGGCCGGGGGCCGACATGAGTACCCGGACGAGGTCTCCCGTCGGACAGGTCGTCGAATTCGTCTCGTCGTGGCCGGGGAATATCACCGGCGAGGGGCAGTTCGGCTCGACGACGTTTCATCTCGGAGGGAGGGAAATCGGACACGTACACCCGTAGGAACCGATGGATGTCAGATATCCGAAGCCTCTCCGAGTCGCATTGATCGCCGAAGGAGTCATGGGAGGACACCATGTGATTCCGAACTCAACCGCGACGACCGTTCGGGTCCAATCAACAGACGACGTGGTTCAGGCCGTCCCGCTCCACCTGATTTTGTAAGCGAGATTACTCCGGGAATCTCGTCTATCGTTTCGGTATGCTCATGGATCTGTTCAATCAGTACGTCTTGGGTACGGGTTCGGTCTTGGATGTGTCGATCAGCGTCACGCTGATCTTCGCTCACCGACCTCAGACATCGTTCACTGGTTTCTGGAAGTGTGTTAGAACTTCCGAGACGCGACGAGTCCGAGGACGACCCCGAGACCGAAGACGATGAAGCGAGGCGGACCTTGCTGCCCGGGTCGTCCATATTGTTTGCCTGATTCTAATTGACCGTAGTCGGTATGGTCCGATCCAGATCGGATCGGGCACGCTTTTCGAACCATCAACCGAATAGAAGGGGCAATACCCCATCAGGATTCGTTCAAACATGTTTAGAAACGGCGTGCGTAGCTGGCCGGCTGAGATCGTGTCCGAACGAAGAACTAAACACTCGTTCATTGACATCTGTGGACAAGTGCGGTTGTTAGGGGTTGTCGTAGGCATTCATAGATTCTTCTCGTGGGATCGATATCCCGTCCCGGTCGGGGGATCGGTCCCTCCGACCGGCGACGATAACCCCAATGAGAGATCACGAACTGATAAGCGGGTTATACGAAGTTCCTGGGGATTGAATCCGCCAGCAGTCGCAGAGATTAATCGATCAACTCGGCGAAGAACTCCTTGACGATTGTCTCTTCGGCGTTGTGTAGCACGATACTCGCCGTTGACTTGCTCACACCGAGGATCTCCGCGAGTTCGGTGAGCGAACACTGCCGTGGCGAGTCGTAGTAGCCCCGTTTGAGTGCTTCGGTCACGTACTGCCGTTGGCGGTCGGTCAAGAGGTCCGTTGGATCGACCGACTGGGTGACCTGGAGAACTTCGAACGTGAATCCCGTCTCCTCTAATTCGTCGCTGAACTGTGAGAGCCGCTCGTGCGAAGTCGTGAGCTCACAGACGATCCAGCCGTCCTCGATGGTGTACGGGAACTGTGGCAGGTTGCCCGAGGCCAGGAGTGCGCGAAAGGGCGGCGGAACGAACGGGAGCTGAAATTGCAGTAAGACCGTGTGCTCGTCCGCATGAAGAACATCGTAGGATGGCACTCGTGTCTCTGGGGCGTTCTCAAATACATCGAGGACAACTTCCGGGTCCGCCACAGTCGCTTCGAGCACGACGAGCAATCCTTCCTCGGTCGGGTAGGCGCTCAAGAGTCGGAACTCATCGTCGGGATACTCACTGGATAGCCGGAAGGGACCACCAAGGGAGTTTCCCGGTGGTTTGAATCGAACTCGAGCTCTGGGCATACACTGTATTGACGGTACACAGCCTTATTCGCGTAGCTTCGAACATGTTCTAGCGTACCGCCATTACCCTTGCCTTCGTTTGAGCCACTATGGACCCGTCCCAAACCGAACCAGCAGCGGACCACCGTGACCACGGAACGACTCGCTCCAATGAGCAAGCCCGATGGTTTGACACACACCCTGTGAAGCGTACCGTTCGGGCGTTCCTCGGTGTGGAAGCAGCGTCCTTCTTCCTTGCTGCGACGGTACACGCAGGGTTCCTTATTCGGGGATACGATCACCGGGAGGCGATAATTGCTGAGAGCGTAATCGGCACTGTTCTCCTCGTCGGCCTAGCGATGACCTGGCTTCGACCGCGCTCGTCGTTCTCGATCGCCGCGGGCGTGCAGGCGTTCGCCCTGCTGGGGACATTCGTCGGAATCTTGACGATCATCGTTGGAATCGGCCCCCGGACGATTCAGGATATCGTCTATCATGCTGTCATTGTGCTCGTGTTGATGACTGGTCTGGTGTTGGCATGGCGTTCGCGCGGAACTGGAGCGACCGGATGATCTCGCGCGTATTCTACTTCGGTACCCCCATAACCTCGGAAGCGGGGTTGATTTCGGAGGCCGCTCCAAGCATAGTAAATAAGTGATTCTACGGAAGGGCACGCGCGTAAGACTCCTCGAATGCGCTATCTCTGCGAGGCGTATCAGTTCGGGATCGCTATCCGAAACGATCTCCACGACACCGATCTAGTCACCGCATTTGAACGCCTCGACCACTCAATCGACACGATCGAGGACGGCTATTCAGCCTGGCATCCTGCCCCACTCTCCTTTCGCGCGATGGTCCTCTCATTCATCTTTATGGAGATTACAGGCAAGTCGTACGCTGCGTTCACTCGGCGACTTACGCGACAACCGGAGGTGGCTACTGTCTTTGGTTTCAGCCGAGTGCCTGACGAGTCGACGTTCTCGCGGGCGTGGCGCAACCGATTCGACGATGCTGTCCACGAATACGTCCAGACCGCCGCCCACTTCGTCGTCAAAGAGGTCCACGATTTCGACATCCCTGCGCCCGAGACGCGGCCGAAGTCAGAAATCGTCGATGATCCTCCTGTAGAGCAGACCGAAGAGCAAGACCCGTTCTCAGAGAACGAGATTGTCCAGACGACTCGACTTGCGCGTGATCACGCCTTCGGCTACTTCGAGTCTGGCCGTGCCGCGAACGCCTCGTACGAGGATATGCAATTCTTCGAGTTACAAACCTTCATGGGGATGGTTGGGTGCGGGACCGCGCAAGGCGCTGCCCGGTTCCAGTATCGACGCGGCGACGACTACGGCCCACACGGTGACATGCACTTACGTGTCGTCAAACAGTTCTCTCCCAGAGAACTGGTCGACGGGTTCAACGAGGCTACCGAGCACTTGCTCTCGGCCATCGCCTCTGAAACATCTTTTCGGCGTCCAGTGACCGCTGCGATTGATATCACGACGATTCCCTATTACGGGGATGTCGAGGCAATGCCGATGGTGAGCGGGACGAAAGACGGTGAGGGACGGGCGTTCAAGTTCGCGACGCTCTCGATCATCGGGCAGAACATCCCGCTGATCTTGGCTGTTGAGCCTGTCCGGGAGAGCTCGGCATGGGACGAGAACCCACTGAATCAGATTCATCGTACCGTTCGGCGACTCGTCCAACGCGCGAAAAAACACGTCCCCATCGAGACGCTGCTCTGTGACCGCGAATTCGATTCCATGCGCGTCTTCCAGACCCTCTCGAATCTCGACGTCAACTACCTCATTCCAAAGCGCATCACCAGCTCCGAACGCGAGGTAATCGATCAGATGGAAGAGGACGACCAAGAGGTGGCCGTCGAATCGGCCTCCGTTCACGTCAAGGCGGGGTTGCATCCGATGTGGTTTCTGTACGTGCCGTCGACGAGCGGCAAGGGAACTACTGTCTTCGCAACGAACATCCGAGTAGGACCGAATGAAGCCGAGACGTTCTGTCTGCGGTACAGTCGTCGCTGGCAGGTCGAGAACGAGTACAAGAGTATCAAAGGCGATTTCCTGGCGAAGACGTCCTCAAAAGACTACCGCGTCCGCCTGTTCTACTTTGTATTCGCAGTGCTGCTCTATAATATCTGGCGACTCACGGACTTCCTGCTGAACGCGGGCGTCGATGGCGAAATGGACTATGAGCCGGTCCTGACCGCGGGTGAGTGTGCCGAGATCGTTGCCTCAGCATTGATACCGCCTGACTGAGCGACCGATTCCCCACCGGGTTCGCCGCTCGGGAGTGGCGACGCTCTGTAGGAGCATCAAAACCTGCGCAATCTCCCATGCTCGCTCGATTATCTCATTCAAAATGGGCAGGAATTGAGCGATTCACTGGGAGATGGACTCCGAACCGGCAAAGATCCGACCCGATACTGACCCATCCTCCGAAACTGTGAATTCCCCCGATGCTGCAGAAGTTGAGACTGGCGCTCTCAATGCATAGCATCTCTCGTAGTAGTAATTTATAGTTCGAAACAAGCTGACGCGGAATTAGGACGCTGAACGATTGCGCTGGATTTGAGGACGAACCCATGTGATGAGTGCTGCAATCACTAACCCAACAATGGTTGTCCACGTCGCAGTGGTCTGATCGGCAGAAATATTCCCGATATTGACCTGAAATAGGCTCCAGAGGAGCAGTGTACAGATCCAACTAAGCACCCCGAACGACCAGATTTCATGGTAGGTAACTGGAAGTGCATCATTTGCAAGAAAGACTCCGACGATCACTCCAGGAAGAACCCAGGTGATCGCAATCTGCCAAACTGGAGGATTTGAAAGGAACAGAGCCGAAATGAGACTTGCAGGGAGTGAGACAGTAATAATACACCCAATCATGATTCCGACTCGTTCAGTAGTTGTTGTATCGCTCATAGTTTCAGTTATGGCGTCACTGAGCATATGCTTTCTGAATGTTCAAAATTCTTCACGAGTTTCTGCACTTCTTGTCCAGCCGGGAGTCTACAGCTACACTCTACATGTGCTGTATCGTGACAAATACATTCTATAACTCTTAACCAACTTTCGGAAATGACTGCAACTCTTGAGTCAAAACGCGATGTTTTTCGTTCTCTCACAACGGCTTCCACGTGTCAGTGGCCTATCTATGATACGACGCCGCTGTACGATCAGAGCTCGCTCGGTGCTCTCGAAGAAGATATTCGAACCGTCGCCGGGTTCTGGTTTGATCACGAAGCTCATCAATCAGTCGAACGCTTCGTTTCTGACCTTCCATTGGCGTACGTCGATTTCGAGCTCCACGACCGCTATACTGGACCGACACACTACGAGATGGAGCAATTGGTGCGTACTTTCGTGCTCAAAGAACTCCACGGATGGGAGAACGAAAGTGCGCTCGCCGAGCAACTCGATCAGCATCCATTGCTTTGCGAGCACCTTGACTTCGAGAACGTGCCTGACCAGTCGACGCTGTGGCGAACGTGGCACCACCGGTTTACGCATGGGCTCAGGGAGACGATCGCGACTGCAGCGAGAACTATCCTCATACAGGCGAACAGGGCTGGTGTTCCTATTCCTTGTGAGCCGCCTGAGCAGTCTCCTCGGCGGGAGCAATCCAACGAGACAGCGCTTACTCAGCAGGCGATACTCGGTCGTGCTGAAAAGATTACAGAGCAGGTGAGCGAGACCGTTCATCCAGCGTTCTCGTTGGATCGTGGCAAAGGCTGTGAGATACACCAAAATGCGTTCTGGGAGCTACAGACCCATCTCGGGCTTCGTGAGCACCTCGCAGCTAACGAAGGTACACGCAGCTTTCTCTACGAGTCCGATCGAGAGCGGACACCGCTCGGGCACAACCATCGAGCACACCTCCGAGAATTATCGGTCAGCGGAATCCGCGAAATGTATCGAGAGGCTGTCGAGCGAATCGTTGACCGACTAGGAGAGACAGAGGCATTTCATTGCGCTGAGCTGGTCGCTATCGATATTACCGAGGAGGACCCCTTCACGAGTGACCGGCAAGGACACGAAGATGAAATCATTGGCACGAAGGAGAAGAATGACGAGTATGCCTACCAGTGGGCGACCATACAGTTGGTCGGGAACGCGGTCCCGCTGGTGCTAGATGCGCAGCCAGTCAAAAAGGGAGACAGCCGCCGCGAAATCGTTGAAGACCTACTCGACAGTGCGCAAAACCTCGTTCACGTTGATGGGGTGCTGATGGATCGAGAGTTCGATAGCCAGCATCTGCTCGAATCCATTTCCCAACGAGGATTGACGTACGTCGTGCCGAAGCGGATGTATACCAGTGAGAAAGCTCAGGCAAAGCGGTTACTCAGCCAGGGTCAGGATTACTACACCACCAATCGGAAGCTCCATCTTGGGAAGAACAAGTGGCACGAGACCACGTTCGTCTACAAACGTAATCCAAACTCGGATCGAACGGACTATGGCCAGTATGCCGTGTTCATGACGAACGCTCCACCAGGGGCGGTTCGTGAGTATTCGTATCGCTGGGAGATCGAGAGCGGCTACAGTTCGATCAAGCGGTTCATGGCTGCAACGACATCGAAGGACTTCGTGCTGCGGTTTTTCTACTTTGCGTTCGCGTGTCTGCTGTATTCGATCTGGCGAGCGGTCGATCTCCTTGTGCAAGTAGCGCTCACTGACGAATACGAGCATTCGCCGATGGTGACAGCACAGAATACGCTCGCTCTATTGGAGAAGCGAACAGGCATCGGTTAGAGCCCGGCTGTTGGGTCGGAAGCTGCGAGATTAAGCGATAGCTCTATCCAGCGTTTCTCTCGGGCCCGATTCTAACCAGATCACAAACATAAACTAGCCGATCGAGTTTGATTTGACAGCGATCGGAAGCCCCTATTCGCCTAAATAACGCATTCTATCCCCTCTATAGCCACTGTAGTCTCATCTTCAGCGATGCTGGATTTGATATCGCAGTATATGATTTATGGGTCGATGGATTGCCGTTTTCGGGTGTGAGAGACGATCTGGCGGGTGGTTACATTGGAAGTGGTGGTGTGTAGTCTACTGCCGATAAGCGGAAGTGGATTCGGCCGGATCACTGCCCTCGGGGAAGCTCAAAACCTTCTACCGCCAGCGAACGGTTAGTTTCGGTCGGACACCCAAGCATCCGAAGCGGTCAGAATTGCACCAGCGACTGTGGTTGGAGTAGCCTACCTTCTGAGGGCCCCGTTGTATCGCTACTCAGCCACCGATATTCCAAAACAGTTCCTAGGGTGACCACTAATTGGAGGCTATTCTCCTGCCTCGTCAGGGGCTAGAACGGGAGTCCACGCTGAATCCCTCCGCTAAAGCGGTGGGTAGCTCAAATGTGCCACGTCAGTCAACAGACGTTGGTTTCGGTGAGAAACCCTTACTCAGTACGTGATAGATGAACGGCCATTCGATAGTCATCCTATTCGACAGGACGGCTGGCTAGACGTTGCTCAGGGGATGCTCCCCTGCGAGGTGGCTTTCAGGGCTGTGTAAGCGAGCCCCGTCTCCACAACGACTCTAAAAGTCCGAAGCTTCCTAACCGCTCTCAGGAAGAAGGCTACCGATAGTTTCGTCGCTATCTCGGTAATACCTTGCTACCAGGCCGCATCAGGATTTACTGTTCGAAGCTTCTCGCCGTCGCTAAACCCTTCCGGACGGTCGGCCAACTGAGCGATTAGCCGCCCGTGGGGTGATTCGTAGATACTTTGGGAGTCAGCGTCGTCCGAAAGGTCGATTTCCTCGCCGGGATCGGAATGCAGATCGAAGAGCAGTTCGTCGTCGGTAACCGGATTCCAGACGTATTTGTAGCGCTCACCGACGAGATACTGTGTCGCGTTTTCCTCGTGATATATTCGGCCGTGTTCGCCGTGATAGTAGTCTCGCCAGTCTAAATCACCACCGCTCTCGGTAACTAACGGGAGAAGGCTCCGTCCCTCGACGGTGTCGGGAATGTCGACGTCTGCAACGTCAAGGAACGTCGGTAAGAGGTCTTCGAGTCCAACGGGGTGGTCGACAACCTGACCGTGTTCGGCGGCTATCCCGTCGGGGAACTGCGCCACGAGCGGCACCCGCGCCGACCCCTCGTAGGCGTAGGTCTTCCGCCAAAGCTGGTGATCTCCGAGCATCTCTCCGTGATCACTGGTGAAGACGATCAGCGTATCGTCGAGTTCGCCTATTTGTGAGAGCTTCCGTAGCAGCCGATTGATCTGGTGGTCAATGTGGGTGATCGATCCATAGTATCCCGCTCGAGCACGATGGACTGTTGTCGGAGAGAGATCGGCCAGCCACGCCGAGGTCTCCGGATACTCCGGGATCAGGTCACCGTACATTTTCTCGGACCACTCGCCTTGATGGGGAGCCGGAAGGTCACGGTCGATATACATATCCCAGTACCGCTGAGGCGGATCGAACGGCTGGTGAGGGCGGACGTAGGAAACGCAGTGGAAGAATGGACGGGTCGGATCGCGCTGTTCGAAGAACTCTAATGCGCGGTTCGTCGTCCAGTTAGTCGGATGTTCGTGCTCGTCGAGATGCGATGGTCGGGGGTCCCAGGAGTTGCGTCCGACCCCATGGGAAATCTCGTTGTATTCGCCGTCGCTTTGTTGCTCGATCCATTTCGAGTAGTCATCGTCTTGATTGTTCAGACCGGCGTGGAGCTCCATCTGTTCGAAGCCAAAATGGTTCCGTGGCGGGAGCGAGTGAGTTTTACCCGTCAGTCGCGTCTGGTAGCCTGCGTTCCGAAGCACCTCCGGAAGCGCGTGTTCGAATTCCCAACGTTCCTGATGATAGTAGGTCGCTCCGTTAGTAGCTGGAGTCTGGCCGGTCCAGAGACACCGCCGGGCCGGAATCGACGACGGTGCGGGAGTGTACGTCCGCGAGAACAACGCACCACCGCCAGCGAGCTGGTCAATATTCGGAGTGTGAACGATGGAATAGCCATCTTCGTCGACTGGACACGATGGATCTGCGCCGATTGCAGTTCCGCGATGCTGGTCAGTCATCACGAACAGTACATTGGGTCGGGCAACCATGCGAAACTTACTGACAGCGGTGGAGAAATAGGTTGGGATTAGTTAGGTAACTACGGTTCGCGTGAAGATGCTGTATTCCCTCCCTGATGGCCCTCTGACGCTCGTTGAGGAACGGGCCAATGTGCCTGCACTACAGCTACAAAGAACAGAAACTGTTCTTGACCTCGAGCAAGTTTAGAGTACAGTTAGTTCAACCAACGCCAAGTCCACTCGGGAGTAGGTCGTCCTCGTGCCGGACGTCTTCGGTTCGGTAATCGCGCGACTGGATCGGGGTCGTAGTCGATGAACTGCTGGAGTGGTTTGCGGCGTGGACTGTCGTCGGCCGTCATCGACCTCGTTGGTTCGGTTGTGATACGGAACCCCGGCCATCTTCGTGCAGGGCGACGCGACGTGACCCCGTCAGACTCGGTCGGTCGGCCAGATGAAGAAGTCGAGTGGGAAGACAGTCTCGAAGACGGGATAGTCGGCCTTGAGTTCCGCTTCCCGGTCGGGCATTCCGAACAGGAGGCCTGCCATCGCTCCTCGCTCCCGCCGAACGTCGGGAGCCCCGTCGTACGCTTCGACTGTAATTCCATCCTGGTCGTAGACGAGTTCGACTCCCTCCGACTCCGCTTCAAGACTGAGTGTAACTCGCCCACTGGGCGTCCCTGCCCGTCGCAACCAGCGAGCCTCCATCTGGTCGGCGAAGCAGGTAAGGACCGTCCGGAGGTCGCGGACGTTCAGCTTTCGATGTTCGCTCACCGACCACGACCGACTGTGTCGCCGAAACTCCGGGTTTCGTGGATGACGCGGTGGCACGATGGCGGTCAGCGAGTCGACGTCGTACGCCGAGAAGAGGTGGGCTATCAGGGACTCGATACCCTGAGCTGCCCCGCCGAACTCGGTGATGGTACGCTCTCGGCTCTCTCGCGTGAGACTGAGATACGCGGTGTCACCGCCGCTTTCGTAGAGGAGAGTCTCCAGCCCCCGCTGTCCGAACACCGTCCGGCTCCGTTCCCGACCACGGCTCACCCGGTACGGTTCGTCTCCGTGGAGTTCTCTGAGCGTCTCGACCTGCTCGTCACCTCCCTCGTACGTCGTAATCGTTCCTGCCCCGGTGCTCCCCTCGAAGGAACGCTCGCGTATCGTGTAGCGGTGTTCCCGGCCTGCTTGCTCCCAGCCGAAGTGGGCGTATCGCTGGCGATTTCCGCCGAGATCAGCGAGCGCCACCCCTTCTTCAGCCATTCGGTCGAGCCAGAATTCGAGCAACTGCGTCATGTAGCCGTTTCCACGGTGGCGCTTGTCGGTCGTAACTCCGGACACGCCCCAGCACTCGATTTCGTTCTCCTCGCCGACGGTGAGCGTCTGAGGTATCGCCCCGACGTGACTCACGATATCGCCGTCCTTCCTGACGATAGCGTGGTTCTCGGGCGTGGCCTCGTCGTAGGCGTGTGGAAGTCTGGCGGCCATGCCGCCGCGCTCGTAGGCGAAATACCGATCCAACAACGACATCATTTCGTCGAACTCGTCCGGTCTGACGAGTCGCGGACCGTCGATACTAGTCATTGATAACAATGATACACGGCAGATATATAAATATGCGTGGCGCTCGAAATCGGTCTCCAGCCGTTCACCGTCAGTAGTCGACCGAAACCGGTTCGTCCGCCTCGGCCGACTCGTAGGCCGCCATACAAACGGCGGTCTCGCGGAAGCCGTCTTCCCCGGTAATCGTGGGGGGTCGCCCCGTGCGAACCGTCTCGACGAAGTCGGCGAGTAGTTCCTCGTTCGGTAGTTCTCCCCAGTAGACCGAGTCGATGCCCGGGTTTTCCCCGACGTCCTGGGTTTCCCGGAGCTTGTAATCGAAGCAATCGACGGTCAGTTCCCCCGCCGTGCCGACGAGGTTCAGCGTCGCGTCGCCCCAGTAATCCCAGTTGTCCGGGCGGTCCCACGACCCGTCGAGCGTGAACGGCGTCCCGTCGTCGAGTTCCATCGAGAGAACGTTGATGTCCTCGACCTCGGGACCGTCGCGCATCGTCGCGAGTTCGGCGTGCACTTCGGTCACCTCCCGCCCCGTAATCCAGCGGACCAGGTCGACGACGTGGACGGTGTGGTCCATCACCGCACCGCCCCCGGCGTGTTCGGAGTCGGCCGACCAGCCGTCCTCGTGACGATTCCGGAATCTCGCACGGTTGGTGCCGGTCGCCAGCGTTAGTTCACCGATAGCGTCGTTCCGGTAGGCCCTCCGCGCCGCCCGTGCTGGCTCCGAAAACGGTAGCGGCATGTTCATCCCCAGGGCCACGCCGGCGTCCTTACAGCATTCGACGAGACGCCGGGCCGTGGAGCGGCTCGTGGCGAGCGGTTTCTCACAGAGAACGTCCACGCCCGCATCGGCGGCGGCTGTCACCCACTGCTCGTGGGTGGTGTTTGTCGAGAAGACTAGCGCCCCGTCGACGGCTGCGAGTAACTCTTCGACTGCCATGTACGGGACACCGTATCGGTCGGCCGCCTCGCGACCGCGGTCGGCGTCTTCGTCCGCGACGCCGACGAACTCCACGTCCTCGCGTCGGTTCAGGAGCGCGGCGAACCCGTCGGCGTGGACGTGGGCCGTCGACAACACTCCGAGCGAGACGGTCACGCGCCCACCTCCATCGGGTCGACAGGGTTACCGCGCTCGGCCGACGCTCGCGCGGCGACGCACGCCCGGAGCGTCGCAAGGGCGTCTGCGGCGTGACCCGACTCCTGCTCTCCGCCGGCAAGGCAGTCGAGGAAGTGTTCGATCTGGCAGTAGTGTTCGTCCCGGCGAAGCGGGACGGACCTGTCGTCGCGGTCCGTGCGAGAAATCGTCACCGGTGTCGCTTCCTCGCTGTCGAATTCGATCAGACCGTTGGTGCCGGCGAGTTCGAAACGACGGACCGGGCGGCGCTCTTCCGTTACGGTCTGGCGCACGTCCACATGCCCGACGACGTCGTCCTCGAACCGGACCGTTATCAACGCTCGCGCGTCGCGGTCGCTCTCCGTCGTCCGGGCGAAGACGCGGTCGACGTCGCCGCAGACACGGCGCAGGAACTCGACGTCGCGGCCCACTAGATCGAACAGTCCGACCGCCTGCTCCTCGCCGACGTGGCGCGACGTGCGGGCGTTGCCGACTGCTCCGATGTTGCCGTTCTCGACCCGCCTCGTCGCCGCATCGTATTCGGGCGCGAACGGCGTCGCGTGGCCGCCCACGAAGACGACACCGGCCGTCGTTACCGCGTCTACGATAGCTGCTCCGTCCGCGGGCGAGTCGGCGAGAGCGCCCGGACAGAGGACGTGGAGGTCGCGGTCGGCCGCGGCAGTTACCGCTCTTCGCCGACCGGTCGACGAGCACACGTCCACGGCGTCGAGCGTCGTGTCGTCGAACATCTCTTCGGGTTCGTCGTACGTTGCCGCGTCCGCGAGGGTATCGCCATCGGGAGAGTCGCTGCCGGCGACTGCGACGACGTTCGCGCGAGGTAGTTCGGCGCAACGTTGCGCGTGTTTCTGGGCGAGGGAACCGTGGCCGATGAGACCAATTCGCACCATCGAGTTATTCACTTCGCTCGGCGGGATTAAGCGTTGTTATCCGCGTCCGAGTCTGGCTACCGCTCGGGATAAAGTTAATACAGAGCCGGTTCGTCGAGATGGCATGGACGAACTCGCTCTTCGTGGCGGCCCAGAGGCAGCGCAAGCGCTCGACGTTCCAGATTGGCCACGGTGTCCGGACGGCGCGCGCGAGAACGTGCTGGACGTACTGGAATCCGCAAACTGGTGTCGCGTCTACGACGATGCGCCGTGGGTAGACCGCTTCGAGGAGCGGTTCGCCGACTACCACGACGCCGACCACGCCATCGCCGTCGCCAACGGTACCGTCGCCCTGGAGGTGGCGCTCCGGATGCTCGACGTCCAGCCGGGTGACGAAGTGCTCGTACCGCCGTACACGTTCATCGCCACGGCGAGCGCCGTCACTTCCCTCGGTGCGGTGCCGCGGTTCGTGGACGTCGACCCCGATACGTACAACGTCAACCCCGCCGCCGTCGCCGACGCGGTGACCGACCGAACGGTCGGCATGGTCGGCGTGCACGTCGCCGGCTACCCGATGGACTTCGACGCTCTCCTCCCTCTCCTCGACGACCACGACCTCTTTCTCGTCGAGGACGCAGCCCACGCACAGGGCACCGAGTGGCGCGGCGAGAAGGTCGGAACGATCGGCGACGTGGGAACCTTCTCCTTCCAGGAGTCGAAGTCGCTCTCCGGCGGCGAAGGGGGAATCGTCGTCACCGACGACGACGTCCTCGCCGAACGAGGCCAGTTGCTCCACAACATCGGTCGGCAGGACGGCAGTGTCTACCGCCACTACGAGCTAGCCTCGAACGCCCGGATGACGGAGTTCCAGGGCGCGCTGCTCTGTGCGCAACTCGACGAGCTCCCCGCGCAGAACGAGACCCGGCGAGGCAACGAGCGGGCGCTGCGCGAGGAGATCGCCGACATCGACGGCATTAGCGCGAAACCCGAGGACGACCGCATCACCGCTCGCGGCTACTGCTTGTTCGACCTATCGTACGACCCCGACGCATTCGACGGACTCCCGCGAAACCGGTTCATCGAGGCGTTGAACGCGGAGGGCGTCCCCGCCGGCACGGGGTACTCAATACCGCTGTATCGCCAACCTGCGTTCTCCCGGGCGACCGTCGAGGCCCTCGTTCCGGCGGACGCCGACGTTCCCGCGTACCGAAGTCTTCACCTGCCGGGGGTCGAAGAGGTGTGCTCGACGACCGTCACGATGCCCCACGAGGTGTTGCTCGCGTCCGAGACCGGCGTCCGCTCCGTCGGGGACGCCGTCCGGAAGATTCGGCGTCGTGCTCCGGAACTGGGGTGACTGACCCGACTGTAACGGGACGCGAACAAACCGCCGCGCACGGACGAACCTTTACCTGCTCGCTGTTCGATGGTCGGAGTGTGATGGGCCCGTTCGAGAGGAACGTCGACGGATACTACGACGTCGAAGACCAGCTACCGAAGTACCTGCGGTCGATGGCCGAACGTCAGTTCGCCGCCGCCGACCGCGAACGGGCGGCGCTCGACTCCGCCGCCGCCATCGACGAACGACGCGAGGACGTACGAACGTGGTTCCTCGACGCGCTGGGCGGGCTCCCGGAGACGAAGTGTGATCTCGCAGCCGAACGCACTGACCGTGCGGAGCGAGCGGAGTACGTCGTCGAGAACGTCGTCTTCCAGAGCCTCCCCGAATTCTACGTCACGGCGAACGTCTACCTGCCGACGGACGCCGACCGACCGGTTCCGGGCGTCCTCTTCTTCTGCGGCCACGCCGACGTCGGCAAGGCCGCCGGCCTCTACCAGCAGGCGTGCATCGAACTGGCCCGTAACGGCTTCGCCGTCCTCGCGGTGGACCCAGTCGGGCAGGGGGAGCGCCACCAGTTCTACGACCCCGAGACGGGCGAGAGCCCCCGCCGGAACACCCGCGAACACACCTACCTCGGCCACCAGTGTGCGCTCGCGGGAACGAACCTCGCGCGCTACTTTGTCTGGGATGGCGTTCGGGCGTTCGACTACCTCGCCGGCCGGCCCGAGGTCGACGAGACGCGAATCGGCGCGACCGGCAACTCCGGGGGCGGTATGCAGACGGCGTACCAGATGCTGGCCGACGACCGACTCGCCGCGGCCGCACCCTGCTGTTTCGTGACCTCGAAAGAGGACTACATGAAGACCGGTCAGGCGCAGGACGGCGAGCAGATACTCTGGCGCGCCATCGAGCGCGGTCCTCGATACGACGACTTCCTCACGGCGTTCGCCCCGAAGCCCGTCCGCATCGGAGCTTCCCAGTCCGACTTCCTCTGTATCGAGGGTGCCTACCGGACCTACGACCGAGCGCGAGGGGTGTACGACACCCTCGACGCCGCGGACGCCATCGACCTCACCGTCTCGCCGACCACGCACGGCCTCGATCCCGTCCTCCGGGAGGGGATCGTGAACTGGTTCCGGAAGCATCTCCAGGAACGAGAGCCCACCTTCGAGACCGGCGCCCCCGAGACGGTCGACCCGGAGGCGTTGCACTGTCTCCCCGACGGCGAGGTCAACGCCGCCTATCCCGACGCGAGGAGCGTCGTGGACCTCACCCGCGACGCCGTCGGACGAGACGCGGTCGAGACGGCCGACGGTGACGGCGCGGCCGACCTCCGGGTCCGCGTTCGGGAACGATTCGACTTGGACCGCGAGGCCGCCGAACCGCACCCTCGTACAATCGAGGAGGAACGATTGGACGGCCTCATCTGGGAGAAGGTGTTCTTCCGGAGCGAACCGAACGTCGTCACGACGGGCGTCGTGGCTCGCCGCGCCGACGCGGACCCGGCGACGGTCACGCCGACCGTCGCGCTACTGGACCGCGGGACCGACGACCTTCCGACGTACCGGGACGATGTCGCTACCCTGGCCGCTGACGGGGGATGCGTCTTCGTCTTCGACCCGCGAGGCGTCGGCGGTGTCCGCGCTCGCGACGTGAACACGCCGTCGTCCAACGGCGGCGAGTACCGCGACTACCATGGGACCGAGTACAAACTGAACGCCGATGCGCTGATGCTGGGGACGTCGCTCGTCGCCCTCCGGACCTTCGACGTCCTCCGAGCGGCCGACTACCTCCGGGAGCGCTTCGATGCGTCCGAACTGACCATCGTCGGCGCAGGTCGAGGGGCGATTCACGCGCTGTACGCGGCTGTGGCCGACCCGTCGTTTCGGTCCGTGCTGGTCGAGGACGTTCCCTCGTTTCGCGAGCGGGCGACGATGTGCGACGTCTCCGTCGACCACGGCGTGAAGATGCACGATGTGGTCGACGCGCTTGACGTGCCCCACCTCATGGCGGCGCTTTCGAACCGCGACGTCGAACGAGTTCCGTTTCCCGACGGGGCCGTTCCGACGGAACGCTTACGTCGGTGACACACGACGGTCCGATCATGCGAATAGGACTCTGTACCATATCGAACGCCGAGGCGTCGGTCGAGACGGTGTTATCGCAGGCCGCCCGGGCCGGCTACGACGGGGTCGAGATATGGGGTCGTGACCACGTCGGCGACGGCTCCGAACGAACCTGTCGTGCCATCCGACGCGAAGCCGACCGCCTCGGCCTCGACGTCCCGGTCTACGGCTCCTACCTCCGAGCGGGCGGGGACACCTTCGCGGACGCACGCGATCACGAACTCGCGGTCGCGGAGCGACTGGCCGCCGACCGCATCCGCGTCTGGGCGGGTACCCAGGAGTACGCCGAACGAGACTCCGAACACTGGGAGCGGGCCGTTGCCGACCTCCGGGAACTGACCGCGCTCGCGGCGGACCGCGGCGTCGAGGTCACCGTGGAACGACACGCCGGGACGCTGACGGACGAGTGCGAAGGGGCGCGACGACTCGTCGAGGCCGTCGACGATTCGAACTTCGGTCTGAACTATCAGCCCCCGTTCGACGCGGCGCCCGACGCCATCGTCGCGGAGGCTCGGGAACTCGCACCGCTGAGCAACCACGTCCACGTGCAGGCCGTCTCCGAGTGCGGTGGCGAGTCGAGATGCCCGCTCTCAGAGGCGTTCTACGACGTTTCGAGGGTTCTGGCTGCCTTCAAGACGGCTGGTTTCGAGGGATACGTCAACGTCGAGTTCGTCCACGACAGCGCTCCGTACGCGGAGGCGATCACCGTCGACCTCGACTATCTTCGGTCGGCGGTCGGCTAGAGGCCTTCGACTGTCGGTCTGCAAGTCCAAGACGGTGGATATCAAAGTTACCGCGTTCCAAATGTTGAAATATTGCCCTTCGTACAGTCCACGTGACCATGCGAGTTGCATTTATCGGAGCGGGCAAGATGGCGTCCGATCTCATGGCGTGTGTCGACGACGTCGATGGTGCGGAGATTACTGCCGTTTGTGACATCGACGAGTCCGCGGCCGGGGCCGCGGCGGACCCCCGCGGGGCCGCCGTCTTCACCGACCACGAGACGCTCTTTGCGGACCACGACTTCGACGCCGTGTTCCTGGCGATTCCCCCGTTCGCGTACGGTAACCAGGCGGAACTCGCCGTGGAACACGGCGTCGACCTGTTCGTCGAGAAGCCGGTCGGTCTCCGTCCCGAGGACGCTCGCGAGGTGGAGGAGCTCTTGAGGGGCGCAGATATCGTCACGGGGTCCGGCTACGTGTTTCGTTACGATCGGATCACAGAACGAACGCTCGACCTCGTGGAGGACCGGAACATCGGCCTCCTCCACGCTCGTTACTGGAGCGGACTTCCCAACAGCGAGTGGGGCTACGAGATGGCCCGCTCAGGCAGCGACGTCAACATCCGGACGACGCACGTTCTCGACACGATGCGGTATCTCGCCGGCGACGTCGACCGAGTGTACGCCGCCGATACGGATCGAATCGGGACCGACGAGGTGGACTACGCCGACGGCGTCGCCGCCACCGTCGAACACGAGAGCGGCGTCGTCGGGACCGTCAACTCGTCGATTACGGCTCCGGAGTGGACGGTCGAGATCGACGTTGCAGGCGAGGATTTCCAGTTGTCCCTGGACTACGCCGCGCAGTCGCTGACCGGCACCGTGGATGGTCAGGAGGTCGACTTCGACGGTACCTGCGACCGCTACCGCCGCGAGGTCGCGGGGTTCATCGAGGCCTGCGAGCGCGGCGACCAGAGCCACGTTCGGTCGTCGTTCTCGGATGCGACGCGGACGCTCGAACTCAACTGGGCCGTCATCGAGTCGGCCGAGCGGGCCGAACCGCTCGAACTATCGTAGTCCGGTCTTTCCGCTCGTCGTTCGGTTCTCCCCCGTTCACCACGTCGTCTCGGTGAGGAGACCTTCCTCGTCCGCGCCGACGTCGTAGTAGTGCACCGCTGCGCGGTTCTCGTCGGTGTCGACGTTCATCCAGCGCACGTCGCCCCCGTAGTCCGACTCTTCGCTCATGTGGCTGAGGTGACGGGCGAGAACGTATTCGACGCCGTCGATGCGGCGACTCCCTCGACCGTGGTCGTAGTAGTAGTGACCGCTGTTGACGAAGACGGTGTTTCCGCGCTCGAGGACGCTCTGGACCGTCTGGCAGTTGAGGACGTAGAAGTACGGCTTCGCGTGCGTCACCCAGTTCTCGTCCAGCTCCGTGTGTTTGCACAGCGGTGCGTGACAGAACACGAACGTCGGTATCTCGGGGTCGTCGTCCATCAACCGCTCCAGCATGGAAATCTGTGGAGCGGTGACGAAGTTCTGTATCTCGCCGAGCGGGTGATACCCGTCGTGGGGGTTGGAGTCGAGGAAGACGTAGCGCGCGCCGTCGTCCTCGAAGTAGAACCAGGGCGGGAACTCCTCCGCCGGGAAATGCCTGCGGTACGCGCTCATCGGCCGTTCGTTGTTCCCCCTGATGACGTGGTAGCCGCTGTCCAAGCGGTCCTCGAGCAGTTCGCGGGCCCGCTCGAACTCGCTGTGGTAGAACGCGTCGTCCGGGTCGCCGTGCCACTCACCCCACTGGGTCTGTTCCTCCCAGGGCGAGAGCAGTCGAAGGTCTCCGCCGGCCAGCGTCCAGTCTACGCCCACTTCGTTGAGTTTGTCGATGGCCGCGCGCTGGACGGACTCGTCCTCGTACTCGTAGCGTCCGATTCCGACGTGCAGGTCGTAGAGGAGGCCGATAGTGCGCATGGTCACTCGCTCCAGAGGTGGACGGCCGTCCCTTGGTCGAGGTATCCAGTCCCGTCGATGGCTCTCGCGGAGAGGACGTAGCCGCCGTACATCTCGCGACCGATGAACGTGTGTTGGCGGTAGTCGGGGGCGTCCGGTGTGAACTCCACCATCGGCGTCACGAACGGTGCGTCGCTTTCGTTGGCCAACTCGACGGTCGTCCGGTACTCCTCGCCCTCCAGGTGTATCGGTTCGAGCCGCAGTGCGAGCGTCCCGTCGCCTTCGACGCGACCGCGACCCCGGACGCCGATGTAGAGTTTGGTGAACTCGACGGGTCCGAGGAAGTGGTTCACCGTGAGATGGCGCTGCAACTGAACGAACTCTTCGCTTTCGACCTTCCAGTCGACGTTGCCGGGTCGTGATTGTCGCGGCGGCGTTCCGAGCGGCCACGAAGCGACTAGTTCCGGACCGCCTCGACAAGGTTGGTAGTCCCGCGAGACGAGCCCGCTCTGACTCCGGTCGACCGGGTCTCGGCGTTCTACGAGTCGATTATCGGCGGTGTCCAGTACCTGCGGACTAGGAACATCCCTGTCCGGAGTTCGCTCGCTCTCGGCGCTTGCACGACAGTTCGTGTCCTGAGACCTATCGCCCATGTCGCGTGTTTCACCACTTCGTACGTAAAGCTTTCCCACACAGGTGGTCGGAGATAATCCGCTAACGCCGCCATCGCCGGCGAATCTTCCTCCTGATCCGATGATTACGGTGCGCCACTGCCCCCTCGCCGTTTGAGAGTACCAAACGAAATCTTGGGTGGAAACCGACGATATCCTAATCGGGCGAGTATCGTCGGAGGTGATTGCGCGAACGGTATCATCGAGGACACTGGTCCCATTACAGGACTAATGCTGTAAGAGAGGCCATCGTCTGACGCTACCGAGCGAACGAGGGGAGCAACAAGTGGGGGGCCTCCGCTGTGAGATGCTAGGTCTCCGCTGACCGACCATCTACAGTCGGCCGTCCAGGGATGGGGCTCGACCGTTAGAGCGTCGGGTGCGGAATCGATGACGTTCGAATCGGCCGCCCGGACGTTTGGAATAACGAAACGAGAGTTACAGTTGCTCAAAGCGACGTAGCGTTAATCTCGATGACGTTGACGGCGTGGTTGAGCATCTCCGAAAACTCGTCGAGGCGGTCGTTCATGCGACTCGTCGGCCCGATGATGGCGATGGCACCGTGTACGTCGTCATCGTGATCACGAATCGGTGCGCCTACGCCGACGAGTCCCGGGATGGTTTCCCCACGATTGTACGCTAGTCCGCGCTTCCGTATCTCTTCCAGTTCCTCGCGAAGTTCGCGCTCGTCGGTGATCGTCTCGTCCGTCAGGCTCTGCAAATCCATTCCTGCCAGGATTTCGTCGATTTCCTCCTGAGACTTGAACGCGAGGATGGCTTTCCCGACGGCAGTGTGGTGGAGTTCGTTGCGGTAGCCGACGTACAGCTCGGTCTGCACCGCGTTCTCCCCACTTGCTTTGTAGAGACAGACACCCTCTCGCTGTTCTTCGACGGTGAACAGCGTGAGCTCACCGCTCTTCTCGGCCAGTTTCTCGACCTCCTCCGTCACGATATCGTAGATGGGGACGCGTCTCCGGACGTGGTGAGCGATGTCTACGAATCGCAGTCCGAGACGGTAGCGCCCGTTCGTGTTCACGACGTAGCCGTCGTTTTCGAGCGTTGCGAGGTGACAGTGAACGGTTCCCTTCGTGAGACCGACTTCCTCGGCAAGCTCGGTGACGCCGATCTCGTCGTGTTCTTTGATTGTTTCGACGATTTCGAGCGACGTTTGCACCGATTTGACCGGGTTCCGGGCGTCGTTCATCTATATTAAGCGTGACGGCCCAATGGTACATAAGCGTTTGGAGTGTTCAAACGACGACGCCCGGTTGCGCTCTGCACGGCCGGTCCTCACCGGATGGGGTTCTCGACTGGATGGCTGCAATACCATCATTCGGCTGACTGCGGTCGGGGGATAGTCGGTGGTCACGGTGAGACGGGCATCATCGCTACGGAGAAATCGGAACGGTCTGGAGCGTCGTGTGGCTCGGCGGCGTAATCGTGTACCGACGGTCCGCGAGGACTACACCTGACGAAGCCACCAGACGGAGGCGTACACGACGGCCGTAAAGAGGGCGACGAAGAGAGCGATCGTTACCGTGATGCCCGCGACTTCCGGATGCCTGTTGTTCTCTAAGTAGACGGCAGCGCCGAACAGGGCTGCATCGAGCAGCGTGATGGCGAGTACCCAGAAACGTTGGAACGGTTCGGGAAGGACCGCTAACGGATCGAACTGTTTCACCTTCGGTAACATCGTACACGAAAACTCCTTCACGTATCCTTTTAGTCTTACCGATGAATAAAACTGAACTGACACGACGACGGACGTCAGTCGCCGAACTGCTTTCGGTACGTCTGTTCGTCCTCCGTGTTGTCGAGTGGTTGGCTCTCCCAGTACTCGTGATTCTCGAGTACACGATAACAGGCCGCCTCGTGGTCGGACGAGTCGTCGACGGGAAATGCCTCCGGCGCCTCGCCCTTGCACGCCTCGCGTGCGACAGGACACCGTGTGTGGAACCGACACCCCGACGGCGGATCGATGGGGTCGGGGATGTCGATTTTCCGCATGGGCAGTTCGTCGTCGTTCGAGTCGATACGAAGGTCCGGTGACGACCACCGCAAGGCCTTCGTGTACGGGTGCTGGGGATCGTTCAGGATCTGTTCGGGCGGTCCGATTTCTACGAGTTTGCCGAGGTACATGATGCCGATGCGGCCGTCGGCCTTCTCCGTTATGTACCGTGCGTTCGAGAGGTCGTGTGAGATGAAGAGGTACGACGTGTCGAACTGGTCCTGGAGTTCCAGCATCAGGTCCATCATCTCGACCCGTAGCGAGACGTCGAGGGCGCTGACGGACTCGTCGGCGAGGATGAGGTCCGGGTTCATGAGGAGTGACCGAATGAGCGCAACGCGCTGTTTCTCCCCGCCCGAAAGCTGGTGTGGATACCGGTCGGCGTAGTCCTCGGGAGGAGTCATCCCCACGGTTTCGAGCAGGTGGAGGATTCGGGCCGTTCGGTCCTCGTCGCTGAGGTCCTTCTGCCACCGCTTCAGCGGCTCCTCGAGGTTGTTTTTCACCTTTCGGTACGGGTTCAGCGCGCTCCCGGGGTCCTGGTGGATGATCTGCAGCGCTTTTCGGATGTCCTGGTACGGGACGGTCACGTCGCCTCTGCCGTCCTTGGCGTCCCAGATGTCCTGTCCGCGGTATCGAACGCTCCCACCGGTCGGTCGTCGCATCCCGATGGCCGCCTTCCCTAACGTCGTCTTCCCGCAGCCGGACTCCCCGACGAGCGCCACCACGTCGTTTTCGGAGATGTCCAGAGAGACGCCGTCGACGGCGTGGACGGTCTCCGGTTCCGAGAACAGCCCGAGGAGGCTGTCGTCCTCCTCGAAGTGCACCTCGACGTCCTGCATGGAGACGACGGTGTCGTCGGCGTCGCTCATCGTTCCCCCGTCTCGACGGACTCTCTCGTGCTGAGAGGCAGCTCTCGACGCGCCCGTTCCCAGTGATGACAGGCGGCACGCTGTCCATCGCCGACGTCGTAGTAGTCGGGGTCGTCCCGCCTGCACTCGTCCGTCGCCAGTGGGCACCGTGGATGGTACGAACACCCCTTGGGAACGTTCACTGGATCCGGACTCGAGCCCTCGATCGGTTTCATCTCCTCGACGTCCGTGCTGAGGTTCGGCGTGGCGTTCAGCAGCGCCCGCGTGTACGGGTGGGTCGCATCTTCGAGGATGTCCTGGCACGCTCCGACCTCGACGAACTCGAAGGCGTACATGACGGCGAGTCGGTCGGCGAGCTCTGCCACGAGCGGGAGGTCGTGCGTGATGAACACGAGCGTCAGGTCGTACTTCTCCTGGACCTCCCGGAGCATCTTGAGGATGGACCGCTGCATGAGCAGGTCGAGTGCCGCCGTCGGTTCGTCCATGACGAGTACCTCCGGTTCGAGCACGAGCGACAGCGCGATGAGCGCGCGCTGTTGCATCCCGCCGGAGAGTTCGTGTGGGTGGACGTCGAGCACTCTGTCGGGGTCGAGGTAGAGGTCCGTGAGAATCTCCCTGGCCCGCTCCATCCCTTCCTTCACGTCCGCGTCGTGTGCCTGAAGCGTCTCCTCGAAGTGCGTGCGGATCGTCGTCGTCGGATTGAACGAACTCATTGCGCCCTGGAACACCATCGAGATCTCCTCCCAGCGCAGTTGCCGGAGTTCGCGTTTGTTCAGGTCGAGGACGTCGACGGGTTCGCCGTCGGGGGGATGATACGTGACGTCGCCCGTGAGCACTCCCGGGTCGACGACTGCGTCCAGGAGCGACGACGCGAACATCGACTTTCCGCTCCCGCTCTCGCCGACGATACCGAGAATCTCGCCGCGCTGGATGTCGAGTGAGACGTCGTCGAGGACTCGAGACTCCCCGCGGTCCATGTCGAACGTTACGCTCGCGTTCTCCACTTCGAGTACCGTTTCTTCGGTCGTTCGCATGTCGTACGCGTGTTCGCTGACAGTCATTGTTCTAGCTGTTGATGTTAGTCTCGTCGTCGTCGACGGTCTTCGCGTGCCGCGCACGGATGCGCGGGTTGAATATCCTGTCCGTGCCCTGGCCCAGCATGATGAGGCCGTAGGACAGCAGAACGATGGCGACCATCGGCACGGCGAACCAGAAGTAGAGGCTCGGCGCGATCAGGCCGCCGTTGTTGTACGCCTGGTTCAGCATGACGCCCCAGTTCTTCGTTCCCGACTGCGCGGGCAGGAAGCCGAGGAAGTAGAGCGCAACAGAGGCGAAGATGATGTTCCGTGCGGTCTGCACGAAGTGAACCATCACGTAGGGCATGATGTTCGGCGTCACGTCCTTGGCGAGGATGGTGGCCGTCGAAAGGCCCATTGTCCGCGACGCCTCGATGTACGGCTCCTCGCGCAGGGAGAGAACCTGCGACCGGATGTTCCGAGAGAGCCCCGCCCAGGCGGTGATAGAGAGGACGAGGCCGACCACGATCGGGTCTTTCGGCTGCAGGGTCGCCGCCAACACGATGACCAGGGGGAGGCTGGGAATCGTCATCACGATGTCGACGATGTACATCGAAACCCGGTCGACGGGGCCGCCCTTGTAACCGCTGACCGTGCCGATGATGGTCGCCATGAACGTCGAGAACACGGCCCCGGCAATTATCATCTGTAGCATCGGGACGGTGGCGTGAACGGCCTGGCTCATCAGCCCGCGGCCCTGATGGTCCGTTCCCAGCGGGTGAGCCATGTCCACGAACGGCTGGAGATGCTTCGGCGCTCCGTGGTACTCCGGTTCGGGAACGACCATGGTCCCGACCGTCCCCAGTAGCAGGAAGAAGCCGATGATTATCAGCCCGATGCGTGCACGGTAGTCGCTCCAGAGCACGCGGAACGGAGCCAGTACGTACTCGTCGGTGAGCCGACGAGCCCGTTCTTTCCGCGTCAGTTGCACGTCCGATACCGTCTCGAAGTCGAAGGTCTGGTCGTCGTCAGTATGACTCACGGTGATCACCTCGTTCGACGCGGGGGTCGATCTTTCCGTACGTCAGATCGGCGACGTAGATGCCGAGGATGACCATGGTGGTCGTGAGGAGGAAACTCCCCATCAGCAGCGGATAGTCCCGGGTCTGGAACGCACGGTTCATGTACCAACCCATTCCGGGATAGGTGAAGATGGTCTCGAGGATTATCGAGCCGCCGAAGATGGAGGCGATACTCATCATCAGGCCGGTGTAGAGCGGAAGTAGCGCGTTGCGGCCGACGTACCGCAGAACGATGAGTTTCTCGGGGAGACCGCGGAGGCGGGCGACCCGCAGGTAGTCCTCGCCGAGGATGCGGATGCTGTTACCCCGCATCGAGAGCGCCGTCCCGCCGAACCCGGCGACGATGAGGGCCGCGAGCGGCATGACAGCGTGGTAGACAATACTTCCGATGAACGCGGTGTTGAGTCCTGGCTCAACGGCGTCCGAAACACGACCACTCGTTGGGAACCATCCCAGGTCGTACCCCAGTACGGCGAGTAACGCGATGGCGACCACGTAGAACGGAATCGAACTGAGTAGGATGGACAGCGAGGAGCTCGTGAAGTCGAAGCGAGTTCCTTCGAAGTAGGCCATCGTGGCGCCGAGGACGATGGCGAGGGAGAACGAGATGGCCAGCGAGACGATGGAGAGGAATATCGTCCACGGGAGTGCCTCGGCGAGGATGTCTATCACCGGCCTCTGGTACCATATCGACTGTCCGAAGTCGCCGTTCAGGACGGCCGTGAAGTAGTCCAGGAACTGGACGTAGAGCGGGTCCGAGGGGTTGATGTTCGTGAACGTCTCGATCTGGTCGTTAACCTGTGAAATCGAACTCGTCCCGGGCTGGGAGATCATTTGCGCTCGCAGGTACGAAACGGGTCCGCCGGGCATGAGGCGGAGCAGCGCGAACGATATGCCGATCGCGCCGAATATCGTTACGAACACCTGCGCTGTGCGTTTTAAGAACCACCTGTTCATGTGTTACCACTACCAACATTCCGACGCTATCTGTTATACCTTTTGGTGCCATTTCCAACCGTCGTATGGCTATTAGACCGTGATACGACTCATCGGAAGAAAGTAAATAGATTCGACGGAGACGCTCGGTGGCGTGGGACTGCCGTTCGCGAATGCCGCCGGAGTCGTGTCTCGCCCCGTCGCCTCAACCGCTGGCGGTGACCTGCGTCGTGTACGTGTACCCGTTCGACTCCAGTTCGAGGACGTAACCGTCGATTTGAGACGCCGTCCGTCCGATAGCGCCGGCTTCGATGTCGAACGACGCCGTTTTACCCGCCTTCACGCCTTCGAGCTTCTCGCTGTAGTTGTTTGCCTTCTGGCTCTTTTTGTAGAAGGTGACGGTGACCGTGACGTCTATCGGGTTATCGCTGACGTTCTTCACCTTGCCGACGAGGTGGACCGTCTCGTTCGACTTGCCCTCGTTCTTCCGCTGCAGTTCGGCAGTTACCACCTCCACGTTCTTCTTTGCCCCCCCGCTGTTGGTACACCCGGCGAGGGACACAGCAGTTAGCGTCGAGGCTGTTGTCGAAACGAACGTACGTCGTTTCATAGTCAGTTGATATGCCATTATTGACTTAAAGGTATGCCTCGCGATGGTAGTACGGCCGAAAACCATAACGGAAAGACCCTAAACTATAAATACTCTTAGTAATGTTTGTGAGGACGAAGCATGCCAGACCATTCCAAAGCGGATAGCACTACGAGCCGTGTCTCTCGCCGGCAGTGGATGAAGATGGCTGGGACGACCGGCTTGGCAGCCAGCGTTGCGGGATGTAGCGGAAATCAGGACGATGGTAACGACGGAACGACCGATGGTGGAACTCAGTCGACCGGCGACAACAAGAACGGCGGTGGGAAACCAGTCGACCCCGTCTACTCGACGCGCGTCCGATCGGGAATCCTCCCGAACGAACTGCAGTGGAACCAGTACAACTCTAAGAACAAGTCCTGGATCACCAATCAGTTCTGGTTCGACCGCCTCGCGATAAAGCGGAACGACGGGGAGTACGTTCCGAGCCTCGCCAAGAGCTGGAAGGTGACCGAAAACAAGATGACCATCACGCTCCAGGACGACGCGCACTGGCACGACGGAACCCCCGTCACCGCCCAGCACGTCAAGGACAAGATGGACATCGAACTCGGCATGGGCTCGACGGCGTCCAACTTCATCGACGGTGTGAAGGCGGTCAACGAGAAGACGGTCGAACTGTCGCTCCCGGAGCCGAGGAACAGGGACCTCCTCCAGACGGTCATCCTCAGCATCAGGATCAACACCCCGCCGAACAGCAAGTTCGGCACGTTCGCGAAACGGTTCCGTAACGCCGACAGCGAGGAGAAGAAAAAGCAGATACAGAAGGAGGTCAGCTCCTACAAGCTGACCGACCCCGTCGGTAACGGGCCGTTCGAATTCGAGAAGGCGACACCCTCGAAACTCACCGCGAAGAAGCACAGGAAGTACCACTACGCCGACCGGGTCGGCGTTCCGAAACTGGAAGCGCACAAGGCGAAGGGTGGACAGCCCTGGGCAGAGATGCGCAACGACAACGTGGATGGAGTGGCTGGCAGCGCAGATCCGAAGGTGTCCAAACAGTTCCCGGACCACATTCGCCACGATCTACTGCCGTCCGTCGGCGGCTACGGCTTCCTGCTGAACTTCGACCATCCGAACTTTCAGGACTGGCGGGCCCGCCAGGCGATGTGCTGGCTCCACGACCCCAAGCGGACCCAGTCCGGCTCGTCGAACCCTGACAACCTCATGACACCACCGCCCGTCGGCCACAACTTCGCCAATCGGCTCTCGGACGAGGTCCGGAACAACCTCAACCAGTACAACGAGGGCCCGAAACCACAGAAAGCGACGAAGCTCTTCAAGGAAGCGGGATTCACGAAGCGAAACGGCAAATGGTACCAGCCCAACGGAGAACGGTTCAAAATCGTTCTCGACAACAACGGCGACCCGACGTACCAGACGCCGTTCAAGAACCAGCTCGAGGAGTTCGGTATCAAGGCGGAGATCGACACCAAATCGAGCTCCGTCTGGGCCGAGGACTTCTTCAACGGCGACTTCCAGGTATTCGTCAGCTGGTGGGGTGCCTCGATGGGACCCGACCATCCGTGGTTCCAGATGCAGTGGGAGTGGGACCCCGGAATCGACCAGTACGTCGCACCGATGGGAAAGGACGTCGAGAACTTCCCCGTGCCGATGCCGGTCGGCGACCCCAACGGCACTATCAGGGAGGTCAACGTCCTCGAACGCTTTCGCAAACTCGGCAGCGCGGTCAGCGAAGACGAATTCCAGAAGCATCTCGACTTCCTCTCGTGGGCGTGGAACCAGACCGGCTGCAGCCCACAGATCTGGTCCGGCACTCACAACCACTGGGCGGACACGAAAGACTGGAACTGGCCGTCGACCAAGGAGATGCAGCGCGGTCCCATGATGCCGTACTTCACTGGGTTCCGAACGGGCGATCTCACTCCGAAGACCAAGTAGCCGGTGTTACGGCACCGGTCGGCTGCCGTCGCTCCGCGTTTCGTCGCTCGCTTTCCATCCTTCGAGCGCCGCAGACAGTTCGTGCGAGCGAATCACCGGGAGCAACTTATTTAGCCTGGGGGGTCACATCACCGGGTATGCGATCTGGAAACGGTAGCCCCAGAGAAGCCGCGACCCCGCGGCTGACTGGAACTGGCGAGCGACATCGAACCGTGGTGATGGCAACGTGAAGTTCGGCGTGTTCCTCAACCAGTACTACACCGAGAACGACGCCTTCGACGCGACGGACCTCATCGAACAGGCCGAACTCATGGAGTCAGTCGGCTTCGATTCGGCGACGTTGGGCGAGCGCCACGTGCACGAGGAGGGGTTCGTCGAGCCGCTGGCGGGGCTGGCCGCGCTCGCCGCGCGGACCGACTCACTCGAACTCGGGACGGCGGCGATGCTCCCGGCCCTGTACGAGCCGCTTCACCTCGCCGAGACCGTCGCTACCATCGACCGTCTCTCGGGTGGCCGGGCGGCGTTCGGCGCGGCCCTCGGCTATCGAGAGCGCGAACTGGCGGCGTTCGGCGTCGAAATGGACGAGCGAGTCGGGCGTTTCCTCGAATCCGTGGAACTGCTGAAGCGCTTCTGGTCGGGCGAGGAAGTCACCCACGAGGGTGACTTCTGGAACTACGACGAGGCGTTCGTCAGTCCCGCCCCGGACGACGTTCCCGTCTGGATCGGCGGCCACGCCGACGTCGCCATCAAACGCGCCGCCTATCGGGGGGACGCCTGGATCGCCAGTGCCTCCTCGACCACCGAGGACCTCCGGGAGCAGATCGGGACGTACGAGGACGCCCTCGACGAGTTCGGCATGGACCGCGCCGACAACGACGTCGTCCTGATGCGGGACTGCTTCGTCGCCGACTCCGTCGAGGAGGCCCGCGAAACTATCGAACCGTATCTCCTCAACCTCTACAAGCTGTACGCTCGCTGGGGCCAGACGTACATGGACGAACACGAGGTCGAGGTGGACTACGACGAACTCGCCGAGAAGTTCGTCATCGGTTCGCCAGAGGAGTGCGTCGACCAGCTCCGGGCGTACGAGGAACTCGGTGTCGACCACGTGCTCGTGCGGTGCCAGTTCCCCGGCCAACCACAGGAACCGACGCTGGAGTGCCTGGAGAGGTTCGGAAACGAGGTAATTCCGTCGTTCCACTGACCCTATGACGAACATCGCCTACATCGGTCTCGACCACCACCACTGCCCGGCGTACCTGAAGAGCATCGCGCAACTCGACGCCGAAGTGACCTGCGCCTGCGAACCGTCCGGCGACCCAACGCCGGCCGACCTGGACGGCGTCGACGACGTGGCGTTCTACCGCGACCCGGATCGGTTGTTGGCCGAGGAGGACGTCGACCTCGTCTGGGTGACCCTCTCGAATCGAGACACTCCCGCAGTACTCCGGTCGGCCGTCGAGCGCGACGTGGACGTGTTCACCGAGAAACCTGCGGCCCGGACGGCGACGGAACTGGAATCGGTCGCTGAAGCCGCCCGGGACTCCTCGTCGACGGTCGGCGTCTCGTACACCTGGCGAGGTCACCCCGTCTCGCGACGCCTCCGCGACCTGGCGGACGCTGGGTTCTTCGGGGCCGTGGACGCCTTCGACGCTCGCTTCGTAGCCTCGGCGCTGGACGCGCGGGACACCGACCACTACCTGTTCGACGGACCGGCAAGCCGTGGCGGCATTGTCCAGTGGCTCGGCGTCCACTGGCTGGACCTCGTTCCCTGGATGCTCGACGACCCGATAGTCCGGGTCAACGCTCGGACGTCGGCTAGCACGCCGACGGTCGACGTCGAGGACGGGGCCGCGCTCCAGATCGAGACGGAGTCCGGCGCCATCGGCACGCTGACGTGCGGGTACTTCCTTCGCCAGGGCCGCTACGACACCCACATCGCCGTCTACGGCGACCGTGGTCGGAGTGAATGGGACCCGATGGGGAAGACGTTCGGGTTCGACGGGGAGACGACCCTCGAACTCGACTCCGCCGACGACGGGTGGGCCAGCACGCCCCACCGTTCAGAGACCTACGAGTACGACGGAACCCCCGGGTACGGCGGCAAGTGGGGCCTGGAGTTCTTCGAGGAGTACTTCGCGGCCCGGAACGGCGTCTGCGACCCCCCGGCGACTCTCGAAGACGCGCTGACGGTGCTCCGCGTGCTCGACGCTACGTACGAGTCCGCCGAGACGGGCGAGTGGACCTGCGTTGCCGGCCGCTGAGTTAGACTTCGTCGCGCGCCAGTGCCGCCAGTAGTTCGCTCTCAGTCGTCGCACGCCCATGGAGTCGCACCTCGCGGAGCGTCCCGGTGAAGCCCGGTCCCTGGAGGCGACCGTCCTTCAGCAGCGCCCACCCCGCGGGCGAGTCGGCGGGCACCACTGGCCCGTCGAACGACGTTACGTCGACGACGGTTCCTTCTACCAGCATCGATAACCGCCCGTCGGTCGGGTCCCACTTCGCTTCCAGAAACGTCTCCTCGTCCGGTTCCACGCCGTTGCAACGCACTTTCGCTTCGCCGTCCGGACCGCGGACAGTCGCTGCGACCGCGTCACGGGCGGGCCGGGTCACCCGCAGCAGGCCGCCGAAGTCCGCGACGTGCTGTGGGTCGTCCACGTCGCCGCCAGCGGGGCGGACGAGCGCAGACACAGCTACCCCCGCCGTGAACGCCGTTCGGTCGTACAGATCGAACCCCAGCGAAACGCCACGCTCCCCGTCGCTCCGGAGCGCTCCGGCCGACCGCACGTCGTCCGGGAGGCCCCGGAGCACCGTCTGTGAGGCGTCCAGGTGGCCGTACCTACCGGCGAGCCACAGCAACGGCACGTCAGGGTGGGCGTCGCGCGGCACCACTGGCCGAAGTCGTTCGGCGTCCTGCCGCCGGGCGAGCACTCGCTCGGCCCACGACTCGCCGAGTGAGTCCGTCTCGAATCGCTTCAGCACGGTGTATCCGTCGCGGGCGATAGCGGCGTACGCGACGTCGGGGTCGTCGGCCAGTGCGATGCCCGCCGAGTAGTGTCGCTCGACGGGCCGCGCGGCGACGTACGGCCCTGCGTCGACGAGGTGACGGTCGTGCCACCGCTCACCGTCCCACCGGGCGTAGCGGTACCGGTGGTCGAGCGTCGAGGGGAACGTCGCGTACGCGACGGCGGGGTTCCCGTCGGCGTCGACACCGGCGTCCCACACCCAGGCGTGGTGGTTCCCCCCGGCCGTCGAGTCGTACACGAGTTCGAGGTCCGACTTCGAGAGCGGTAGGTCGGCCGCCGCGGCGATTCGCGTCCCGTCCGCTCGCCGTGCGGCGTCGTCGTCGAACTGGCAGTATCGGACGCCCCACTTCGGTGCGTCGCCGCCGCGCTCAGCGTCGGTGAAAAAGAGGTGAACCGTCTCCTCGTCGGCCGCCGCGACGAAGTACATGCCGTAGTGGCCGGCGGGGGCGGTGACGAGGCGGCGGGGCGCGGACCAGGTTTCGGCGTCGTCGGTCGAGACGCGGTAGTAGGCGTGACCGTCGCCCACGTAGTCGAAGTCGTCGTCGGTCGTGTCGCGAGTGTACGTCCGGTCGCGATAGAACAGCAAGAGGTCGCCGCTGTCGGGGAGTTCGACGGGGTTCGGATACGTGACGACGTTTCCTGCGAGCGACTGCGTCGGTCCGAACGACGCTATCGACTCGGGGCCGTCGGCGCGCCGGTAGTGAACGGCGTCGCCGTTGTGCGCGGTCCAGAAGACGACGATTCGGCCGTCCTCGGGGACGAGGAGCGACGGGTTCGTGTGGTCGTCCGCCGAGAACTCCGGGTCGAGTATCGTCCGCGAGAAGGAGCCGTCGTGGTCGCACGCAGCGACGACGAGGTCGCGGCCGGACGGACCGCCGACGTAGGTCAGGTAGGTGCGGTCCGTGTCGCCCGCGTGACGAACCGCGCGGGGGTTCGTGAACCAGATCCAGCGCGCGTCGCGGCCGTAGGCTCCGTGATGGCCGGCCCCCGAGCGGTCCGGCACCCGTCCGTCGGGGGTGACCCGACCCGGCCAGTACCCGAGGAGTCGGTCGGCCGGGGCCCGTGGTGGCACAGGAGTCATCCGCTCAGTAGTAGGGGTCGTAGTCGGCGAGAAACGATTCGCCGGTCACTTCGAACGTGTCGAGGACGGGAGAGTCGGGAGTCACGCTGCGGCCCTCGGCGAGCGCCGCCTCGATGGCCAGCGCGAGGCGGCCGGAGTCGAGGATGCGGCCGGTGTCGTCGCGGTTCCCGCTGGTGACGTCGAGGAACGCGTCCAGGAACCGGTCGTACGTCCGGGAGAGCACCTCGGAACTGCTCTCCATCTCGACGGTCCGGGTCGTCTCTCCGATGTCGAGGACGCTGAACGTGGCGTCCTCCGGCGATCCGTCGAACCGGAGCGTGGCGTGAACGCCGTTGGTGAAGTGAACGTCGGCGGTCGTTCCGGGTTCCGAGCTGGAGACGACCTCGGTCCAGTCGGCGTCCGCGAGGAAGCGGACCGTGTCGGCGAGATGCGTCCGGTAGTAGAAGTAGTCGTTGTAGCCGGCGGCGAACAGCGTTCGTTCGCTCCCACCGCTCGGGAGCGCCGTGAACCCCTCGTGGAACGGGACGGCCGAACAGCCGAACAACGGCGTGTCACCCGCGGCCGCTTCGAGGGTCGCGATGTCTTCGAAACTTCCCGCCAGCGGCTTGTCGACGAGCGTCGGAACGTCCGCTTCGAGGAACGGTTCCGCGAGCGCGGCGTGGGTTTTCCAGTCCACGGTCAGCACCATCGCGGCGTCGACCGCTTCGACCATCGCCGCAGGTTCGTCGAACCGGCGGGCACCGTACTCCTCGCAGAACGACTGCACGTAATCTGAATCCCGGACGGCTCCGCCGTCCCAGACCCCACGAACCGACGCGCCATCGCGTCCCGAGAGGACATCGGCGAAAGCCTCGGCGTGGCTGGTGTCTAGACCTACGAGTCCCATGGCTGTCATGCGTTAACGAGAGTACTTCGGGGCTTCCTCTTAAAACCATTGCGTCGGTTTCGTGGAACGGTCCTCGTCGAACCGGGCAAGCCGGGTCCGCAGTGGACAGCGACTGTTCCTCCTCCGGACAGGACTGTCCGGACGGCGATGGTCGTGTCGTCCCGCCGCGTTCCGTTATCCACGTTCCCGCCGTGATACCCGCGAATCTCTCTTCGATTCGTGCGCCCGTCGGAGAGACCATCCCCGGCATCCCTGCAGAGTTACGCGTCGAACGTCCAGTCCTCGACCGGCGTGAATTGCGAAGGGTCCACGTCGACGTCGTAGCCGAACGGGGCGTCGACCGTCGAGTCGACGCGGACGCGACCGTCGGTCACGTCGAGCGTCGCGTATCCGGCCTCGTGTTCGCGGTAGAGGTCGCCGTGCGTCCCGAGCAACCGCGACTGCACGTCGTCGGGCAGCATCGAGAGCCCGGTGAAGTAGTGGTGGCCATTGCGTTCGACGTGGCCGACGTCGAGGGAGGCGACGACCGCGAGGTCCTGAAGGAGCGACACGGGGCCGACCGTGGTGAGGTCCTCGCCGCTGAGCACGTAATCGTGGTCGGGGTTCTCGCGCCGGCGACGTTCCAGCAGGCAGGCGTTGACGACGCCCCGGAACACGCCCTTGCAGTTCTTGTGACTCGTTCCGTCGTAGCCGCAGTCGAGGGCGCGCCCGAGGCTGTCGTTCAGCGCGTCGGATTCGTCGACGATGGTTGGCGGTTGGTCGTCCCACGACGCGAACGTCCGTCGAGTCTCGGCCGTCATCGCCTCGTCGCGGGCCAGCGGTTGCTCGACGTACAGTGCACGGTCGAGCAACGGCGCTACGTCAGAATCGTCGACGAACACCGTCCACGCGTCGCGGAACGCCGCCGCGTCGGCGAACTGCTCGTTCGCGTCGAGCGTGACGGCGTACTCGGTGAGGCCCTTCTCGGCGAACAGAGATGCAAGGTCCCCGAGACGGTCGGCGTCGGCGGACGGGTCACCGCTCAGCTTCACCTTGAAGTGCGTAAGGCGCTGGGCGTCGAGGTACTCCGCGAGCGTCTGGGGCAGTCCGTCGTCGAGGCGGTCGTTCGGACCGAGGTCCTCGTCGGTCAGCGGGTCCGTGAACCCGACGGTGTGTCGCAGCGTCAGCTCGCGGGCCGGCGTCTGCGGGAGGAGATCGGCCGGGTCGGCATCGTCGAGTTCGGGGTAGATGCGTCCGGGATCGACGCCGAACGCACCGGACCGAAGCGCCGAGGCGAACGAGACGTCGTGGTGACGACAGTAGGCGTCGACGAGGCCGCGCTCGACCATGCTGACGCCGAACCCCCAGAGGAGTGGCGGATGGTCGGTGTCCGACGCCCACTCGCGCTGGGACTCGTAGAGGCGGTACCAGTAGTCGAAGACCGACGCCGTCTCCGCCTGCTCCTCTGCGAGGGAGCGGGCCGAGCCGACCACGTCGACCATGTCGGCGAGGCCGGCCGCGAACGTCAGGTCGGGGTCCTTGACGAACCACAGCGGCGAGAGGCCCTCTGCGGCGAGGCCGGTCGCCCGCTCACCGTCGAACTCGGCCTCGACGACGAGAAACAGATGTGGGAGCGACGTTATTTCCGTGTCGCCGAAGTGGAACGGCATCCGGAACTCCATGTCGAGTACGTACCCGGCGGTGTCTCTGACCGAGAGCATGAGGCCCCGTTCGTAGGCCCGCCGCAAAAACCCCCCGGGAGAACGACACGGGGATTCAAATACCTCCACAAAATACGAACAACAACAGATGAGCAATTATCGTGTAGCCTTTATCGGGACCGGTCCGGACCCCGGGGACCAGAACTGGGGCACGAGCGCGGCGATGGCCTACCGCCACGCCGCGGCCTACGACGACCTCGACGACTGTTCGCTCGTCGGCTGTGCGGACCTCGTACGCGAGAACGCATCGGCGTTCGCCGACCGATTCGACCTTCCCGCGTCCAGCGTCTTCGAGGACTACGTCGAGATGCTGGAGGCCGTCGAACCGGACGTCGTCAGCGTCTGTACGCCGGTTCCGACGCACGCAGACATCGTTGTGGACTGCGCGGAGAGCGGTATCCCGGCGGCAATCCACTGTGAGAAACCGATGGCCGACACGTGGGGCGACTGTCTCCGGATGACGGAAACCTGTGACCGGGCCGACGTCCAGTTGACGTTCAACCACCAGCGGCGGTTCAGCGGCGCGTACCGCAAGGCGTACAGTCTCATCGAAGACGGCTTCATCGGCGAACCGCGGCGCTTCGAGGTCGGCGGTCAGAATCTCTTCGACTTCGGCAGCCACCTCATCGACATCTGTAACGGAATCAACGCCGAGTGCGAGGCGGAGTGGGCGCTCTGCCAGGTCGACTACCGGGAGGAGAACGTCCGGTACGGGTCGCACAACGAGAACCAGGCGCTCGCACTCTGGCGGTACGAGAACGGCGTTCACGCGATTCTCTCCAGCGGCGTCGGTCACGAGAGCGTTCGCTGTTACGTGCGCGTCCGCGGAACCAAAGGCACCGTCGAACTGTGGCCCGCCGAGGGGCCGGAGCTCCGGGTACGACAGACCGGCGAGGAGGAGTTCGAGGCCTACGACGTCAAGGAACCGTACGAGACGATGCTCCACGGTGCGGTCAGGGAGGTCATCGACTGTCTGGAGTCGGGTGAAACGCCAGCCATCGGGGCCGAGAACGTCCTAACTGCCAACGAGATAATCTATGGCTGTTGGGAGTCTGCGCGGCGGCGCGGCCGCGTCGAGTTCCCGCTCGACATCGCGGACAACCCGCTGGACGCGATGGTGGAAGCCGAGGACCTCACCCCGCGTCCCGCCGAGTCGGACGCCGGCGACTAGCGCTCTGTCCAGACGAGCAGCGCGTCAACGCTCTCTTCGACCGACTCGGTTCTGCGGTCGGAGCGGTTGCCGCTCAGCACTTCGAGCGCCGTCGTCACGACGGCGCCGTGTGACTCGTTCCGGAAGAGGTTCAGCAGCGTTAGCAGTTCCCGCCGTCGTTGTTCTGGGTCCCAGAGCGAACGCTGGGCGTTCGGGTCGTGCGGATTGGTGCGGGCGAGTGCGAGGTTCTCGCCGACGCCGGTCATCAGCCAGTTCGAGTACCGCTTGTAGAACAGTCGGACGGCGATGGCCTGCCAGTGGGCCTCGTACCGCTCCTCGTCGGTTACCACGTCGGCCGCCCTGTGGAGGTAGTCGCGGTACTTGTCGGCGGCGTCGCCGTCGAGAAGCCGAACCGACCCGTCGAGCACGGTCGGGACGAGGTCGACTGCCGCGACGGCGCCGTCGGCGAACCGAACGTCGAGGGCCAGGCCCCGTGCCGTGTTCTCCTCGTCGGCCTGCCCGTCGAAGACGAAGTTGCCGAGGCTGTAGAATACCGGCGCGTCCTCGTACAGTTCCCATCCCTGTGCGACGTGTGGGTGGTGGCCGACGACGAGGTCCGCGCCAGCCTCGACGAACTCGCGAAGGCGCGCCCGGCGACTCGGCGGCGGGAGTGGCACGTACTCGGCACCGCCGTGGGCGAGGACGACGACCGCGTCCGCGTCGTCGGCCGCACTGCGAACGGCCGTGACCGCGTCGCGATGGCCGCTCCAGGCGGTTCCCGGTCGGTCTGCAGTGGCGACGCCGAACTCGCGTTCGCAGACGCTCACCACCGCGACGTCCGTGCCGTGGACCTCGAACCGACACGGTTCGATGGCGTTGGCCCGGTCCTCGCCGGCACCAGCCGTCCGGACGCCTGCCGTCGCACAGGCCTCGCGGGTCGCTCGCATCCCAGTCGCGCCGTAATCCATCACGTGGTTGTTCGCCAGCGCGAGAACGTCGAATCCGGCGTCCGCGAGACGCTCGGGGGCGTCGGGGTCGGCGGTCAGGGCAGGGCCGCTCTTGGAAACCGGGTCGGCGTCCGTCTCGACGGGTGCTTCGAGGTTCGCGGCCGCGAGGTCGGCGTCGGCGATGCGGTCGCGCACCGCCGGGGCGACGAGCGGGGTGTCGTCCCGGTCGAGGACGCAGTCACCCGCGACGAACAGCGACCACTCAGCGCCAGCGCCTCCGGCGTCGAAGGAAAGGTCGTCAGCCATCGAGATCACCGCCGTGTAGTGTCCGGAAGGATTCGATGCATAGCACACCTCCCTCACGGATTCCTTGCGATAAATAGATTGGCCCCTCGTGGCGGCCGCCGCACGGTTCGGCGGTGCGAGCGGAGCGGTCGGGGCGGCTCACCACCGGCAGGGGTGCTGGAATCCACGGGGATCCTTGACCCGATTTCCGCTTCCCGTGATTCGAACGCCCGTCCACGACCAGGCACAGATGGTGAGCTTTGCCGGTCACGGTAGCGGAACGCTCTAATATGGTGACCTGTATCTACCCTGCATGACCGGCGTCGACATCGAGGACGTACGCGCCGCGGCGGAGCAGTTCGACGACGAAATCGTCGAGCGGACGCCCGTGGACCGGAGTCGCTCACTGGGAGAGATGGCCGACGCGGAGGTGTTTCTGAAGATGGAACACCTCCAGCGCACCGGTTCGTTCAAGACCAGGGGTGCGTCGAACAAGATGGCGAGCCTGCGAGCGGCCGACTCCGTCGTGGAGCGGGTCGTCGCGGCGAGCGCCGGCAACCACGCGCAGGGCGTCGCGCTGGCCGCGTCTGCCGCGGATCTCGACGCGACCATCGTGATGCCCCAGGACGCACCGCAGGCGAAGATAGACGCGACCCGGGAGTACGGGGCCGAGGTCGTGCTCCACGGGCGAGACTTCCGGACCGCGATGGACCACGCGGAGTCGCTCGCCGAGGCAGACCGTACGGAGTTCGTCCACGCGTACGACGACCCGGACATCGTCGCGGGGCAAGCTACCGTCGGCCTCGAAATCCTCGACGACGTCTCCGATGTGGACACCGTCATCGTTCCCATCGGGGGTGGCGGCCTCATCGGCGGCGTGGGCGTCGCGCTGAAGGCGCTTCGACCGGACGTCCGTCTCGTCGGCGTCCAGGCCGAGTCGGCGGCGACGGTTCCCCGGAGCCTAGAGAAGGGCGAACCGTACACGGAGGGCGAGGTGGACACCATCGCCGACGGTATCGCGACGGGGGGTATCGCGTCGCTGACCCTGGACCTCATCGACTCGCACGTCGACGAGGTGGTGACCGTCTCGGACGGCACCATCGCGCGCGGTATCATCCTGCTGATGGAGCGTGCGAAGCAGGTCGTCGAGGGGGCGGGGGCCGCGGCCGTCGCACCGCTCGTCACCGACGCCATCGACGTCTCCGGGGAAACGGTCGTGCCAGTGCTGAGCGGCGGTAACATCGACGTTTCGATGCTCCAGACCGTCCTCACCCACGAACTCACCGAACGAAACCGGCTACTTCAGTTGCGAGTGCTCATCGACGACCAGCCGGGCGTGCTCGAGGAGATATCCGGCGTCGCCAGCGACCACAGCGCGAACATCCGCACCGTCCACCACTACCGGGCGAACGCGGACCTCGACGTCGGCGAGGCGTACATCACGTTCGAGATGGAGACCAGCGGCACCGAACACGCCGAAACCATCAAACGTACCATCCGTGACCGCGGCTACGAAATCACGCAGGTGAACTGATATGAGAGACGACGACGCGTACGAGCGTGCCCGGGAACTGCGCGAGGCCGCGGACGCCGACCCCGCGACCGTCGACGTCGAGGCCGTGGTCGACTGCCTGGCGACCGAGGACGAACGCGCGCGCCACGAGGCTGCGAACGCGTTCACGGCCGTCACCGAGGCGCGCCCGGATTGCGTCTCGGACGCGGCCGACCGCCTGACGACGCTCCTCGAATCCGAGGAGACCGGCGTCCGCCAGGGCGCGGCGCGCACCGTCGCCCAACTGGCCGACCGACATCCCGACGCACTGGAGCGGACCGCGCCGGCGCTCCGGACTATCGTCGAGCGGGAGTTCGACTACGCCCGGAACACGGCGCTGCTCGCGCTGGCCGACCTCGGGAAGTCCAATCCGGAAGTCGCCGCACCGTTGGCGGAGTCGCTCCGCGAGTACGTCGAGGAGGACTACGGCCTGCCGACGCGGGAGCGAGCGACGCGAGCGCTGACGGTGGCCGCGGACGCTCGACCGGACGCAGTCGCCGACGCCGTGCCGGCCCTCGTCGACCACCTCGGAACGGACGACGCCGAGGACGGCGCGACGGCGCTTCCGGCCGAGTTGCCGTCCGCGGACGAGGCGGACGACCCCGCGCTGGCCGCCTCGTTCCGCGAGCACGCCGCCCGAACCCTCGGGGTCGTCGCCGGCGACGACCCCGTGGCGGTCGCGCCGCACGCGGAGACGCTCGCGGCGCTCCTCGACGACGAGGCGGACGGCGTCCGTCGGGCCGCGCTGGACGCCCTCGCCGCGCTCGCGGAGCGGCGGCCGGAGGCGGTGCTCGGCCACCGAGACGCGGTGTGCGAGACGCTGACGACCGACGGGAACGAGGGGAATCGAGCGACGGCAGCGTACGCGATGAGCGGCCTGGCCGAGGCCGCTCCCGGGAGCGTCGCCGAAACGCTCGATGCAGCGGTGCCGTCACTCGTCGAGTTGCTCGACGGCGAGTACCCGCGGACCCGCGGGACGGCGGCCGGCACCCTCTCGTACGTCGGCGAACGCGACCCGTCGACCGTGGCCGACGCAGTGCCGTCGCTGGTCGAGTTGCTGGACGACGAGACGGCGTTCGTCAGAGCGAACGCCGCGTACGCGCTCGGAACGACGGGGGTCGAGGAGGCACACGAGGCCCTCCGGGCGTGTGCAGAACGTGACTCCGACCCGGAGGTGCGCGCCGCCGCTCGGGATGCGCTCGAACTTGCTCCGGACGGGTAGTCAGGCGTTCGTCGGTTCGGTCGCCAGGCGCTCCATCGCGGCGAGTTCGTATTCAGCGATGGACCGGTCCGTGAGCGCGTCGTGCGGCGGGAGGTGGCATTCGGCGACGACGTAGCCGTCGTAGTCTCGCTCCGCGAGCGCCGCGAACAGCGGGCCGTGGTCGGCCGCGCCCTCCCCGAGGAGGCGGGGCTGGAACAGTTCGGTCCCCGCTGGCGTCTCCATCTCGAAGGTCCCGAGCGCCTCGTCGGCGACGCGGAGTTCGTCTTTCACGTGGACGTGCCGGAGCCAGTCGCCGAGTTCGGCCACCGAGTCGCGGCCGAAGTCGGCTCGCGAGATGTACATGTTCCCCGCGTCGTGGATGGCCCCGACGTTGTCCCGGTCGACCCGCTCGAAGAACTCGCAGGCCGTCGACGCCGACTCGATTATCGTCACCGAGTGTATCTCGACGAGCAGTTCCTTGTCGTACTCGGCGGCCAGGTCGGCTGCGCGCCGCATCCACTCGACCGCCCTGTCGTAGTCCGTGTCGGTCGCGCGATGCTCTGGCGGACCCCGCGGCCCGTGGCGAATCAGGTCGCAGTCCACGAGGTCCGCGAGTTCGCAGAACCGCTCCAGACGGTCGAGTTGCTCCGCACACTCCGTCTCGTCCATGTCGACGTACCCTCCCGTGTACGACGCCACGCAGGAGACGTCGAGACCGAGATCGTCGAGGTGCGCCCGCAGTTCGCGGGCCTGTTCGTCGTCCGTCTCTACGCCGAAGTGAGGGTCGCGCCCCATCAACTCCACGGCGTCGAAGCCCACCTCGGCGGTCACCGAGCAGGCGTCGCGGAGGTCTCGCTCGCCGAACATCTTCGTCAGTACTGACGTCTGCATCGACCGCAACTGCACGCGGAACGACCTTGTATCTTACCCGACCGGCATCGGGATTTATGGTACCGATGCACGTACCCTCGCGTGACGACCTTCAACATGTCCGAGTACGTTCCGAAGACGCGGCCGACGTATTACACGTCCGAGCGAGTGGCCGCAGCGCGACGAAACGTCGAGGAGTACGAGTGGGCGGCCAGAAAGCGCGACGAGGCCGTCGAAGCCGCAGCCGAGTTCCTGGAACGGGGCTTCGACGGCCTCTGGCGGATGGTGACCGGCCAGGCGATACCCCGCTCCGGTTACGCCGGCGACGGCACCCAGGACGACCGCTGGACCCCCGGCGAGGAGCCCTGGACGGTCACCGACGGCGAGACGGTCCTGCCGACGAACGACTTCGCTGCGTTCCGCGAGAGCGGCCGGGACGACCGCGGATGGTTCGACCCCGGGTTGGCCGACGACTCGCTGCTCGTCAACGAACGCTCCCCCGAGCGGGGCGAGGACTGGGGCGTCGACGACGGCTTCGGCTGGGAGGACGAGGCCGGCGACGTGGCCGACCCAGGGTCGACGATGACCGTCGTCGCCCAGTACAACCACTACTACGTCTGGTACCGCGTCCGCGACGCCGTCGTCGCGCTCCGGGACGCGTACCTGTACACCGGCGAGCAGCGGTACGCCCGCGCCGGGACGGTGCTCCTCGACCGCATCGCCGACGCCTACCCCGACCTCGACATCTCGGCGCACGACGGCGACAAGTTCTGGAACTCCCACGGCGGCACCGGCGACGGGAAGGCCGTCGGCTCCATCTGGGAGACGAACCTCGTCCGGGCGTACGTTTCGGCGTACGACGCGTTCTTCCCCGCGATGAACGGCGACGACGAACTCGTCGAGTTCCTCTCGGGGAAAGCCGAGGAGTACCCGGGCCTTCCGTCGAAGGACTCCGTCTCGGCGATTCGGAAAAACGTCGAAACCCGACTGGTTCGGCGGGTGCTCCCCGGCGTGAGGCAGGCCCAGATTCGCGGCAATCTCGGTATGCACCACTCCGCGCTGGCGATGGCGGCGGTGGTGGCAGACGACCCCGAAGGCTACACCGGCGAGGCCCTGTCCTTCCTCTTCGAGTCGGGCGAACTGCGCAACGCGGCGGGCGAACCGTGGACGGCCAGCGAAACCGGGTTCGAGGAGGCCAGGGCCCAGGAGTGGCGCGTGACCGGCTGTAACCTCGCCGCCGCGCTGGTCGACCGTCTGGACCGCGACGGCTACGCCGACGAGGCCGCTCCAAACTACAACTTCATCATCCAGCGCCAGCTGTTGCGCGTCGCGGACATCCTCTCCGTGTACGCCGACGTCGTCGACGCGGACCTCCCGGTGGACCCGGACCTCTACGCTCATCCCAAACTCCGGCGGGCGACGGGGGCGCACTTTCCGCTGCTCACGCTCGACCGGTACATGCCCCCTATCGGCGACAGCGGCAAAGCCGGCGAACCGGATCGGGGTATCGACGTCGAGACGGCGCTCCGGGGGTTCCAGCGGTACGGTGACCCGGAGTTCGCGCGAGCGGCCTACCTGTTGAACGGCGACTCGGCCAATGGGCTGCACGGGGACGTCTTCTCGACGGACGCGGGGTCGCTTCCCGACCGCATCGCCGACGTCGTCGCCAGCGGCGGCCGCTTCAACTCGGAGAGTCGGATGCTCCCCGGGTACGGGTTCACCGTGCTCCGGGGCGGAACGTCCGGGGCGGCCGGAATCGGCGAGCGAGGTGGAGGGACCGGAGCCAGCGAGCGGGGCGGAACGGGTGGGACGGCCGGAACGAACGACGACCGGCGAGCGCTGTGGCTGTACTACGGACGCAACAGCTTCGAGACGGGGACGAGCCACGCCCACCAGGATTCGCTGAACCTCTCGCTGTACGCTCACGGTCTCTGCCTCGCGCCGGACCTCGGCTATCCCGAGTTCACGGGCAACTGGCCGAAGGGACGCTTCTGGACCAAAAACACCGTCAGCCACAACACCGTCGTCGTCGACGCGGAACGCCAGCGCCCGCAGTCCGTCGGCGTTCCCCGCCACTTCGCGGACGCCGACGGATTGTCGCTGACGGACGTCGAAGCCCCTCGCGTCTACCCGCAGACGGACGTCTACCGCCGAACGACGGCGATGGTGCGGATAGACGAGTCGGACGCCTACGTCGTCGATCTGTTCCGGGTGGCCGGCGGCGAGGACCACGTCTACAGTTTCCACGGCTCCGAGGGGGACGTCGCGACGGACGGTCTCGACACGACCGCTCGGGACGGGACCTTCGCCGGGGTGGACGTCCCGCGGCCGGCCGACGAGGAGGTCACCGACTACGACCGCGCGGTCGGCAGCGGGTTCAACTACCTCACCGACGTCGCGACGGACGATGACCCATCCGGGGCGTTCGAGGTCGAGTGGGATGCGACCGACACTTGGGACGTCCGGGACGACGACGCTGACGTTCGCCTCACCCTGACGATGCTCGGCGACTACGACGAGGTGACGCTGGCGGACGGTGAACCACCGCGGAACAAGGCGGGCAACCCCGAGTCGCTCCGCTATCTGCTCTGTCGCAACCACGGCCACGACCCCGACTCGGCGTTCACCGCCGTCCTCGAACCGCACTGCGGGGAGCGCCGTGTCCGTGACGTCTCGGCGGTGCCGGTGACCCGCCGGGACGACCGCGGCGCGTCTGGGGACGGGCCGCCGAACGGTGAGGGGAAAGACGACGCTCTCCCGGAGGTCAGGGCCGTTCGCGTGGAACTCGACACGGACCGCGTCGACTATCTCGCGTGGGCGTCGGACCCGGACGCCACCTACGAGGTCGGCGATGCGTTCGCCTTCAGCGGGTTTTTCGCTCGCTACTCGGAGGTCGACGGTGCGCCCGTGGCCGCCCAGCTCTGTGATGGCGACGAACTCGCCACCGCCGACGGCGCGACGCTCGTCTCCCGCCCGTCTCGCCACCGGTTTACCGGCCGTCTCGTCGGGTTCACGCGCGACCTCTCGTCGTCGAACGAACTCGTCGTCGACCTCGACGAAGCGGTCGACCCCGAGGCGGCCGTCGGCGACTTCCTCTACGTCGACGTTGCTGGCGACGCCAACGGCGTGTATCCGGTAGAATCGGTCGAGCGGCAGGGGGAGAACCGCGTCGCCTTCGACGTCGGCGGTGCGACGACCGTCGAGGGATTCGTCGACCCGGAGGACCCGGATGCGGGGTACGAGCACGTGGTCGAGACGGGTGCCCGAGTCCGGTCGCCGGCGTTCGAAACGTGGTCGCCGGAGTCGTAGACGACCGCCGTTCGGGAAGAACTAAATCCCGCGTCTCCGAACTGCGCGTATGAGCGAGTTCAGGGAGACGTTCTGGGCGGTCGCCTGCGAGTTCGACTTCGTCTGGGGGCTCATGTTCGCGCTGAACGTCGTATTTCTCGTGATGCTCGGCTTCGTGGCGCTCATCGTCGAACCCGGGACGGGGAGCTACTACGTGACCATCCTCTCGGCAGCGGTCGGACTGCCGTTGGCCGTCGCGACCGGCTACATGGTTCGGAAGTGCGGCTGACCCGAAAACATAAGGTCTCCGACGGGCCCTCGTACCGTATGCGATTTTTCGTCGTGACCGACATCGAAGGCGTCGCCGGCATCGACTCCTTCGACCGCACTCGCACGCGAGACGAAGCGCAGAAGGCTCCGGCTATGGACCAGCTCGCCCGCGAGGTCGACGCCTGCGTCGCCGGCATCCGAGACGTCTATCCCGACGCCGAGGTAACCGTCTGGGACGGCCACGGGTCCGGCGGACTGCGCGAGGACGACGTTCAGGACGCGACGTACGTCGCCGGAGATAGCCGCCCTTACTTCGACCTCTCGGAGTACGACGTCCAACTGTTCGTCGGCCAGCACGCGATGGCCGGAACGGTCGCCGCGCCACTCCGACACACCTACTCGTCGCGCTCGGTCGAGTACTACAGGCTGAACGGCACGTTCATCGGCGAGTTCGGCTGCCGAGCGCTCGTCGCCGGCTACCAGGACGTCCCGACCGTCTTCCTCTCGGGCGACGACAAGGCCTGCCACGAGGCGCAGATGTTCGTCCCGGAAATCGAGACGGTGGCGGTCAAGCGCGGCACCGGCGAGGAGTCGGCCGTCCACCGGGACCCGGACGACGCCTGCGCGGCGGTCCGCGACGGCACCGTCCGGGCCGTCGAACGACTGGACGACGTTCCGCCGTACACCGGTCTCGAACCCCCGTATGAACTCGACGTTCGACACTACGACCCCGTCCCGCCGGGCGAGGGGTGGTGGGACGAGGACGCCGACCACGTCGAACGCGTCGACGACTGGACCGTCCGCATCACCGGCGAGAGCGTCGTCGCGCCGCACGACGAGTTCTACCTCGCGTTCTGAGACGGCGCGACGAGCGTTCCGGTCTCGCTGGAGCGATAAATCGCGTCGACGACCCGCTGGACGGCCAACCCCTCTTCGACGTCGCTGACGGCCGGCGGTGCGCCGTCCTCCACGGCGTCGACGAACGCCTCGTCCTCGGGCGCGAGCCAGTCGTGGTCGGCCGTCTCGACGCGGGTGGCGTCGTCGGCGTCGTCGTACACTCGTAGCGTCCCGTTGCCGACGTCGAGGAGAGCACCGCCGTCGCTACCGCGGACGGCCACCGACTGGCCCGGGTCGGCGTTCGCCGCCCACGACACGTCGAGGCTGACCGTCGCGCCGTCGCCGCACCGGACGAGCGCCGTCGCCGAGTCCTCCACCTCGATGTCCTCGCGTTTGGTCCAGGTACGTCCGTACACGCCTTCGATGGCGGGGAAGTCGAGGGCCGCCAGCGCCAGGTCGAGGACGTGGACGCCGACGTCGACGAGCGCGCCACCGCCGGCGAGGTCCGGGTCGATGAACCACCCGCTCTCGGGCACGCCGTCGCGGCGAACGTATCGGGCCTCTACGTGGGTGACGTCGCCGAACTCACCCGACTCGATGCGACCCATCAGCTCCACCACCTCTGCGTAGAATCGCATGGTGAACCCCGTCATGCAGAACCCCTCGGAGTCGCGAGCGGCCGCGACAACGCGTTCGGCGCTCGCCAGGTCGTGGGCGACCGGTTTCTCCAGCAGGACGTCGAGGCCGGCGTCGAGCGCCGCGACGGCCGCCTCCTCGTGGAAGGCGTTCGGTAACGTGACGACGACGCCGTCGACGTCTCCGGCATAGAGGTCGGCGTAGTCCTCGTAGACGTCGGCGTCGAAGGTGTCGGCGAACCGCTCGCGCGCCTCCGGGGCGACGTCGACGCCCGCGACGATGTCTCCGCCCGCGCGTTCCATCCGCTTCGCGTGTTCGGTACCCATCAGTCCGCACCCGACGATACCAATTCGTGAACCCATATCCCTGGCGAGAACCCGACGTTAGAAAAAGGTTCACCGGTCGGGATAGTTATTAGAGCGCCGACGCCGTCCCTCCGGGCATGGTCGACTGAATCGAGTACTGCGTTGACAACCTCCCGAACGACTTGCGGGCGGCCCTTCCGGCGGAGTGCGTCGGGTGGCCCTGCCTGCAGCGTTGCGGACTGTGCTACGACGAACCGTTTCTCGCCGTCGACGGCGAACTCGTTACCGGCGACGACCACGAGGAACTCCTGGCCGACGCGGGAGTGTCCCCGGACCGATGAACGTCCTGTTCGTCTCCGTCGACAGCTTGAGTCGCCGCTTCCTCGGCTGTTACGACCTCGACGTGGAGTTCGACGTCGAGACGGACAACCTCGACCGGTTCGCCGAACGGGCGGCGGTGTTCGACACCCACTACGCCGGCAGTCTCGCGTGCATGCCGGCGCGCCGCGAGTGGCTGACCGGCATGAAAGACTTCCTCTGGCGGCCGTGGGGGCCGGTCGAAGCCTACGACGTAACCCTCCCTCAGGCCGCGCGAGAGAGCGATGTCCTCACGCAACTGGTCACCGACCACTACCACTACTTCCAGCACGGGTCGAACGGGTACTACGAGGACTTTCACGGCTTCGAGTTCGTTCGCGGTCACGAGTGCGACGCGTGGCGAACTGCGCCGCGCATCCCCGACGACGAGGCGTTACTCCGGCAGGCGACGGACCCGGACCGATGGACACCGGACGGCCTACAGTACATCAACCGCGCGCAGTACGCCCGGAACGTCGCCGACTTCGACCAGGACGACGAGACGGAGTTCTTCGCGCCGAAGGTCTTCGACTTCGCGTCGAACTGGCTCCGGGAGAACGCCGACTGGGACGAGTGGTTCTGCTACGTCGACAGCTTCGACGTCCACGAGCCATTCCACTACCCGGAGCCGTACGCCTCGATGTACACCGACGAGGACCCCTGTGACCCCGCGCTGACGTTCTGGCCTCACTACGGCCGGATCGACGAGGGCGTGGCGGAGCTTTCAGAGCGGGAACTCGACTTCGTTCGCGCGCAGTTCGCCGGCAAGGTGACGATGGTCGACCGCTGGTTCGGTCGCGTGCTCGACGCCCTCGACGACACCGGCGCCTGGGACGACACGATGGTCGTCGTCACGGCCGACCATGGCCACTACCTCGGCGAACACGGCTGGATAGGGAAACCCGCTGCGCCGCTGTACGATGTCCTCGCCCGGACGCCCCTGCTCGTCTGGCATCCCGACGGTGCGCACAACGGCGACCGCGTGGACGAGTTGACGACGGCGGTCGACCTGTACGCGACGATACTGGAGGCGCTCGACGCGCCGGTTCCCGACAACGTTCACAGTCGGAGCATCCTCCCGCTCGTCCGCGGCGAGTGCGACCACCACCGCGACTGGGCGTTGTACGGCTACTGGGGTTCCTCGATGAACGTCACCGACGGCCGGTACACGTACTTCCACCCCTGCGACGAGAGCGTCGACACCGCGCTCTACTCGACCGCGATGATGAACGCGCACGGCGACTTCAAGCCGAAGGAGCCGAAGGGGGACGCCGAGGCCGGCGAATTCCTGCCGTACACCGACTGTCCGGTCTGGCGGTTCGAGGGGCCGTCGTACGCCCGCCACGACGACCCGATGCTGTTCGACACCGACACCGACCCGCGCCAGGAGACGAACCTCGCAGGTGAGGAGCGGTCCGAAGAGGACGCGATGCGGGAACTGCTGGTCGACGCGCTGCACGAGCTGTCGGTATCCGAGAACCAGTACGACCGACTGGGACTACCGAAACCCTAGCGCGTCGTCACGTGATTTTCGAGCGTGCCGACGCCCTCGAACTCGACCTCGACGGTGTCGCCCTCGCTCAGCGAGTCCGGGCCGTACGGCGTCCCCGTCGCGATGACGTCGCCGGGTTCGAGCGTGACGAGTTCGGAGATCTCCGCGACGAGCTCCGGCACGCTGAATATCATCATCTCGGTCGTCGTCTCCTGTTTCACCTCGCCGTTGTGCCGGAGACGAAGCGTCGCGTCTTCGGGCACTTCGTCGGGCGTGGCGACGACCGGCCCCATCGGGAGCGACCCGTCGAACGCTTTCCCGCGCACCCAGTTTCGCTCCTCCTGCTGGTCGTCGCGGTTGGAGACGTCGTTGACGCAGGTGTAGCCCACGACGTACTCCATCGCCTCGTCTTCAGAGACGGCGCGACACTGCTCGCCAATGACGACGCCGAATTCCGCCTCGAACTCGACGACGTCGCGGTCCGGCGGCAGTTCGATGGCGTCGCCGTGCGCGGAGACGCTGTTCGGCCCCTTGAGGAACAGTTCGGGCCGCTCCGGGCGGTCTTCGAACCCGGACTCCTCGCGGTGGTCCATGTAGCCGCCGGCCTGACAGACGACCTTCGTCGGTTCGCACGGCGGGAGGACGTCGACCGCCTCGGGGTCGTAGGTCTTCCCGGCCGCCTCGATGTCGCCACCGGCGGGCCACTCGCCGGTTCGTTCGATACCCGTCGCGTCGCGGAAGCGTATCTTGCGCATGCGGTGGGTCGTTCGCAGGGGGGCATTACGAAGTTTCGGGTCGAGTGCCCGTCCCTTTTCGGTCTCCGGTCGTACCCGCCCTCGTCGGCTTTGCGTACCACGTCAGCGACCGATGAACAGCGTCCCGCGTCACCTCGCCCCGTACACTGAGTCGATGAGCCCGCGCATGTAGCCGATGGCGAATAGCCGCCCGCGGAACTCGTACCCTGCGGTGTCGTTGGACTCGACGCTCGTCGTCGGAACGTGGTCCGGTCGGGCCGGTCCGTCGAAGCCGACGTCCCGGTAGGCCTCCATCGCCGCTACCATGTCTGTCTCGCCGTCGTCGTGCCACGTCTCGACGAGATGTTCGGCGTCGCCCTCGATGTCGCGATAGTGCACGAAGACGATGTCGTCCCCGAAGTGCCGGATAGCGTCGGGGACGTCGACACCCATCGCGGCGAAGTTCCCCTGGCAGAAGTTGATACCGTTCGCCTCGCTCGGATAGAGGTCCATCACCCGGTCGTACGCCTCGACGCTAGTAATGATGCGGCCGACGCCACGGATGGGACTGAGCGGCGGGTCGTCCGGGTGGAGGGCGAGGCGCACGCCCGCGTCCTCGGCAACGGGGACGACTCGTTCGAGGAAGTACTCCAGACTGTCCCACAACTCCTCCTCGGTCACCTCCCCGACGTCGGGGACTGGGCCGCGCTGCATCTGGTCGTGGTCGTACGCGGTCGTTCGCGCACCGCCGCGCGTCGGATACTGGTCGCTGGTGCGCAGCCACCAGAAGTGGGTCATCCAACTGTAACAGAGGACGGGGATGTCGAGGCGACCCATCGTGCGGACGAACTCGCAGAAGCGGTCTATCTCCTCGTCGCGCCCGTCGAGTCCGAGCCGGGTCACGTCGGTCAGCGGCGTTCCGCCTTCGATGACGCCGACGTCCAGTCCCACGTGCTCGAAGGCGTTCTTCATGCGGAGCAAGTCGTCGAACTCCCACGGCGTGTCGCCGCGTCGGCCGTTGTCCACCTCGCTCATGTGCGGGTGGACGACTGCCTGCTCGACGCCGATCTGTGCTGCCAGTTCCCAGCGTTCGTCGCGCTCTGCCGGGAGTGCGACTGCGGTCTTAATCGGTGGTCACCGGACGAGACGTTGGCCGAGAACGTCTTTATCCTTTCGCCGTGCGCAACCAACTCGCCTTCCCCCTGTCGTGAACCCCTCGGTCGAAGCGTGGCACCGCGACGCGACCGGTGGACGGTGCGGGAGAAGGATTGAAGTGAACGGCCACGAATTCCCGGTCATGCCGACGCTTCGCGCCGGGAGCGCCCGGACCGACATCACCCCCGACGAACCGATTCAACTGAGCGGCTACGGACCGGGGACGCTCGACCGGACTTCGACCGGCGTCCACTCGCCGGTGTCGGCGACGGCGCTCGTCCTCGACGACGGGACGACGACCGTCGCCGTCGTCGCCGTCGACCTGTTGAACGTCTCCCGGGAACTGACGGCGGCCGTCCGCGACGAGGCGTCGGCGCTCGGCGTCGACCACGTGACGGTGGCCGCGACCCACACGCATGCCGCGCCCTACGTCCCGGGTCGGTTCCTCGAAGTGAATCCGCTGCTATCCTACGACGCGGATACGACCGATTACGTTGCGACCGTCGAACGGGCCGTCGTCGACGCGATATCGGACGCGTACGACCGTCGCTCGTCGGCGACGCTCCGGGTGGGGCGTGCGACAGACGACACAGTGCCGGTGAACCGCCGACGGACGGACGGTCCCGTCGACCCGGAACTCGTGGCCGTCGTCGTCGAGACGGACGCCCGGGACCTGCTGTTGTTGAACTTCGCCTGCCACCCCGTCTGCACGACGGCCGACGCGACGCTCGTCGCCGCGGACTGGCCAGGTGCACTGTACGAGCGTGTTCGCGTGGAAACCGGCATGGAGACGCTCTTCCTGAACGGTGCCGCTGGCGACGTCAACCCCCGAGGGAGTTCCGAGACGCGGACGGACGAGGCAGTCTACCGCTACGTGACGGCGGTCGGCGAAGAGGTGGCCGAGGCGGCGCTCGACGCGGTCGCCGACGCTCGCGACGGCGACCCGCTCGCCGTCGCGAGCCTGACCGTCGAGCGACGGACCGTGGAGCTCGCGTTCCAGGCGACGTCGACAACCGAGGAGATGGAGCGACGGCACGCGGAACTGACGGCCGAAATCGACCGGCTCGGCGGCGACCCCGCTGCCGTCGACTTCCACAGTCTGCAGGACGACGACAGTCGGATCGCGTCGCTGTTCCGGGACCGCTGGTATCTGGAGGAGAAACGGCGGTTGGCGGAGTGCAACCGCGACGCGTACGAGACGGAGCTCGCGTACGTCGACGCCGGCCCCCTCGGCTTCCTCTCGATTCCCGGCGAGGCGTTCGTCGAACACGGTCTCGCGTTCAAGGCGGCCGCGGACGCCGACGCCGACCCGCTGGTCGTGGCCGGGTACGCAAACGAGTACGTCGGCTACCTCCCCACGGTCGAGGCGTTCGACGAGGGCGGCTACGAGGTCCGCACTTGCAAGTTCGCACCGGCCGGAGCCGAGGCGTTCCGCGAAACCGCCCTCGACTTGGTCGTGGAGTGAGACCCCGCCGAATCACTTGAACAGATGGACCCCGCAGTAATTACTCGACGGGCCTCGATACGTTCCCGACCTCTCACCTGCCGGCACCGGGCCGTACGCAACCTCGCTGTCGGGCGGGATTGGAAGAAATCACCAGCGCCACAGCGAGAAGTACGACGGCCGCGAAGGGAGAAATCGACCGTCGCGTAGTGATGTAGACCGTGCTTATTTATCGGTCGCCCGCGTCGGTCACTGTCGGATGATAGACAGTCACTTCCACCTCTGGACCGAGGACAACTCAACCCCTGAAAAACGGGCCGAGCGCGCGTCACAGGTCCGGGAGATGGCCGAGACGATGGGAGTCGACCGAATCTGTCTCATCGGCAACTTGGGCGAGACCGTCGAGGAGTGCCGCCGCAACAACGAGATAGTGGCGTCGTACGTCGAGGAACACCCCGACCTCTTCTACGGGTGGGCCCGGGCGAACCCGCGGTGGGGCGACGACGCCGTCGCGGAGTTCGAGCGCGCCGTCCAGGAAGACGGTCTCGTCGGCCTGAAGAACCACTTCGGTCCCGGGGACATCTGCGGGTCGGACATGAAGGTGTCGAACCCCCAGTTCTTCCCGCTCGCGGAGGCGGCGGCCGAGATGGGCGTTCCGATCATCGTCCACGTCGGGCAGCGCGAGGAACCGTATCCGGAGGAGTACCCGACCGAGTCGTACACGGAGGACGTGATGGAACTGGCGACCCGGTATCCGAACCTGAAGATTATCGCCGCCCACATCGCCGGCGGCGGCGATTGGGAGTACCGCATCAAGAATATCCAGCACCAGGAGAACGTCTACCTCGACGTCAGCGGGAGCGTTACCGATACCGGCATGCTGGAGATGGCCGTCGACTACCTCGGTGCCGACCGTCTCGTCTTCGGCACCGACACGTGGTTCCTGCCGGGGGTCGGCAAACTCCTCGGTTGCAACCTGACGCCGGACCAGAAGGCGACAATCGCCTACAACATGGAGCACCTCGTTCCCGACGATGCCGCGAACAAGCTTCCGGAGGCGGAGGTGGACCGGCGTAGGGAGGAGATACGCGAGCGATTCGAACGGACTGAGGAGCCGGTCGCCGACACGGTCGTGGACGCGAACGCGTTCGTCGGGCAGTTCCCGTTTCGACCGGTCGACGCCGATCCGGACGACCTCCTCGCGACCATGGACGAGAAGGGCGTCGACCGGGCGCTCGTCTCGGCTGCAGAGAGCCTCTTCTATCGCAACTCCCATGCGGGTAACCGCGAACTCCACGAGCGCGTGGACGGCAACGAACGCCTGGTTCCCGTGGCGACAATCGACCCGACGTACCCAGCGTGGGAGGAGGACTTGGACGAGTGCATCGACGAGTTCGACATGCGAGCGGTGAAGATGCTGCCGGCGCACCACGACTACGACCCGGACGCACCCGAGGCGAAGGAACTCCTGGACGCCTGCGCAGAGCGGGACGTCCCCGTCGTCGTCGCCGCGAGCATCGAGGACCAGCGCCAGCGCCATCCGCGAGTCGTCCTCAACGGGTTCGAGGGGATGCGGAGCAAGTACTTCTCTGACGAGCAGGCGGACGCGATAATCGACCTGTTGCAGGCTTCCCCGGCCGCCGACGTGGTCGTCGCCGACGCGTGGGACAACGTCGCCCGTATCGCCAGGGCGACGACGCAGTCGTACCCCGACGGCGTCCACCTCAACAACGCTGTCCGCGACGGGGAGACGCTGTTCGTCCTCGACGACCTCTACATGTTCTTTCCCCACCAGGGCGCCGAAATCGTCGACGATGTCGGCGTCGACAACCTCGTCTGTGGCCCGAAACTACCGTTCCGCATCTTCGACGCTCACTACGTCCACGTCGAGCAGTTGCCGGTCGACGACCAAGCGAAAGACCGTATCCGCCACGGGAACCTCGCGTCGATACTGGAGTCGTCAAGGTAGTTCGTCGAGGAACGCGTCCCAGACCTCGTCCGGTTCGTCAGCGGCGATTTCGGATATCGTGCGACAGCCGTCGTAGCCCCACGTGAACAGGCTGTCGACGCCGACGTCGAGGGCCGCCCGCGTTGCCGCCCGAACGTCTGCCGCGGCACCCGCTTCCAGGTCGAACCCCTGCACCCAGAGCTGGCTGCGCAGGTCGTTGTTGGCCGCGAGGCCGCTCACCGTCTCGCCGAACTCGGCGACGAACGTCTCGGGGTCGTTGGACTCGCCGAACGCCTCCCAGTAGGGGTCGGTGGCGAGGACGTCGAGGTGGTCGTTCGTCGCCACCCTGGACCAGTCGCTGAACCCGTAGTCGGCCGTCTTCTTTGGCATCAGGCAGACGGCGTTCTCCGCGCCGCGCTCGTGGCCCAGCGCCATCATCTCGTCCAGGAAGTCGAGCAGTGACTCCTCTCTGAACTGCGTGACCGTCTCCGTCTCGGTCACGGGCATGGGTTCGTCGAATCGCTCGCGGTAGCGCTCTCGGCAGTGCTCGCACCGACAGCTCCAGTCGTCGTCGGCGTGCTCCTGGAACCAGCCGACGTTGTACCAGTGGGGCTCGTCCCAGAACAGCGCGTCGGCGCCGATGTCGACGGCGTCGCAGGTCCAACCACGGACGTACTCCCTGAAGTCGGGGTCGTTGAAGCAGGCAGCGGGGACGCGCTCACCCGAGGCGAGACGCTGTCGCACCGAAGGTTCGCGGGCGACGAGACCTGAGTACGCCTCACCGCCGAAGACGCCGCCCACGGCCCAGGGGTTGACGTAGACGGTGAAGCCGCGGTCGTGGCTCGCGGCCACGAGGTCGGCCTTCGTTCGTTCGAAGTACTCACGATCCCGTTCGCTGAACGTGTGCAGGACGGCGTCGAGACCGGCGTCGCGGAAGCGGTCGAGGTCATGCTCTGCGTGCCGGACGTCCATCACGTCGAAGTAGCTGGTTCCAGTTTCGAGGCCGGTCATGTGGGTGCTCCGTTACCGTCGCCCTCGGCCCCCCAGGAATTAGGCCTACCGGTTGGGGTGGACGACCAGTTATTTAGGGTTCGAACGACCTTACCCGGTAGGATATGCCAGGGAACACGATATACGAGGAGTTGGGCGTCCCGAGCGTGATCAACGCGACGGGAACCAAGACGCGCATCGGCGGGAGCCGAATCCGCCCTGAGGCCCGGGAGGCGATGGACCGCGCAGCGGAGGCGTTCGTCCGCCTCTCCGACCTGCAGGCCCGGGCGAGCGACCTCGTCGCCGACGCCACGGGCGCGGACGCGGGTTACGTGACCTGCGGGGCGGCCTCGGCCCTCGCGCTCGGTACGGCGGCCTGCATCGCGGGCGACGACATCGGCGCGATGGCCCGCCTTCCCGACACGGAGGCGCTGGCGGACGAGGTCGTGATGGCGCGGACCCACCGAACGGGGTACGACCACGCCATCCGGGCGTCGGGGGCACGCATCGTCGACGTGGGGACGAACGACCGCCACCTCGGCACGGGGTCACGGAACGTCGAGCCGTGGGAGTACGCGGACGCCATCGCCGAGGACACCGCTGCCGTCGCCTACGTGGCGAAGCCGTACACGGAGCCCGACCTGGAGACGGTCTGCGCGATAGCTCACGACGAGGGAGTTCCCGTCGTCGTCGACGCGGCCGCGGAACTGCCGCCCGCGGCCAACCTCGAACGCTTCACGGACGCCGGCGCTGACGTCGTCGCGTTCAGCGGCGGGAAGGCTATCCGGGGCCCCCAGACGACGGGCATCCTCGCGGGTCGCGCCGACCTCGTCTCGTCGGTCGCGGCCCAGCACCTCGACATGCACGCAGCCGAGTCCGTCTGGGAACCGCCGACGCCGCTCCTCGACCCGGACGAACTGGGCGGCGTACCCAGGCAGGGAATCGGCCGGCCAATGAAGGTGGGCAAGGAGGAACTCGTCGGCCTCATCAGCGCGCTGAAGGCGTTCGTCGCGGAGGACCACGACGCCCTCGGGGAGGAGTGGCTGGCACGCTCGGAGCGCGTCGCGGACGCTCTCGATTCGGTTCCCGGCGTCGAAACAATGATAACCGCAACCGACAAGACGGCGGTCGCTCCCGAGGTCGCCGTGACGGTCGACGGCGACGCGGCCGGCGTCACGGCGACCGAGGTCGTCGCCGGGCTCCGCCGGGAGGAACCGCGCGTGTTCGTCGGGGCCGACAGCCTCCCCGAGGGGTTCACCGTCAACCCCATGTGTCTCACCGACGAGGAAACCGACTACGTGATCGACCGCCTCCGGGCCCACTTCGACGCGTAACGACTCGCCCGCGGTGACGTACGCTCGACGGTCCCTCCACCCGCGAATGCCGGGGACGGAGCCGCGAAGCGCGGTCGTTACGGCGAGTCGAACTCGACGACGGTCTTGATGACGTCGTCGCCGGTTTCGAACGCCACGTCGACCTCGTCGGGGGAGTAGACGCCAGTGACCAGTTCGTCGAGGAACCAGTCGGGGAAGGCGGCCAGCGACTCCTTCGCCGCCTCGAAGTGCGGAACGGAGGAGTTGACGCTGCCGACGAGCGCCTTGTTCTCGAGGACGAACTCCCTGTGGAGTCGGCCGCCGTCGACGTCGAACGTCCAGTTCTCGGGGATGCCGAGCAGCGCGGCGACGCCGTTCGGCGCAAGCGCGTCGACGCACTCGAAGGCGTGTTTCGCGTGCCCCGTCGCCTCGTAGACGAAGTCGACCGGTTCGTGTGCGTCGGCGACCGCCGGAACCGGCGTCTCCCGCGAGTCGACGTAGGTCGCGCCGATACGTTCGATGATGTCGATGGTCCTGTCGGGGCGGTCCCGCCGGCCGAGGCAGTAGGTGCGGTCGAACCTCTGGTCGAGCATCGCCAGCGACAACAGTCCCAGCGGGCCGTTGCCCAGGACCATCGCGCTCTCCGGGGTCCACTCGAACGTCGACCGCGACCCGTACGCGAGTTCGAAGGCCTTCTCGGAGTTGCTGATGGGTTCGACCAGGAAGGCGTGTGACGCGAACTCGCGGGGGACCCGGACGAGAAACTCCGCCGGACTCGTGAAGTACTCGGCCATGAACCCGTGAGCGCCAGCGATGCCGCGCTCGCGGTACATCCCGTCGGGCGCCATGTCGGGTTCGCCCGCGTCGAAGTACCGATTCGACCCGTCGGCGGGCGGCCGTCGCACCGTCGGCACGACGACGTCACCGGACTCCAGGCCGGTGCCGTTGGGGTCCTCGACGACGCCGACCGCCTCGTGGCCGAGGACCTGATGGTCAGAGCCCTCCGGAAACCCGCCGTGGTTGCCCGACAGCACCTCGTGGTCAGTTCCGTCGATGCCGACCCGCAGCGTCCGGACGAGCGCCTCGTCCGCCCCGGGTTCCGGACGCGATTTCTCGATGACGCGCGGCCGCGAGGAGTCGCGGCCGACGACGATGGCCTTCATTGGTCGGACGCGACGACTTCGATTTCGACGCCGATGTCGATGGGTAGGTCGGCGACTTCGACGGCGCTACGCGCCGGGTACGGTTCCGTCATGTAGTCGGCGTACACGTCGTTGACAGCGTCGTAGTCGTCCATGTTCCGGACGAACACCGTCGCCTTCACCACGTCGTCGAGCGACCGGTCAGCGGCTTCGAGGACGGCGGCGACGTTTTCGAGCGTGCGCGCGGTCTGTTCCCGAACGGTGTCCCCGATTATCTCCCCCGATTCGGGGTCGACGGGGCCCTGGCCGGAGACGTAGATGCGACCGCCGTCGCGGACGGCTTGCGAGAAAGGACCGATACTCGGCGGCGCTTCGTCGGTGTTGATCTCTTCCATGACTCGTCTACACCCTCCCGCGGCGGTGACATAAATCCCTCGCCGGTCCGCGGGACGGTGGGACAGGAACCGTCGCGCGAATCGGCCGTTCTACGGGGTCCGTGACCGAGAGCGGATTGCGGCGCGTCACTCGTCGCGGTAGTCGACCGACACGGCCTCACCGCGGTCGATAGACCGGTAGGCCGCCTCGACGACGGCGGCGACCGCGGCGCCCTCCTGCCCGGTGGTCGCCGGCTCGCGTCCGTTCGCCACGGCGTCGACGAAGTCGGCGACGAGCGCGTGGTCCGGGTTGGACCCCCAGAACGGCCAGGTCGCATCGCGGTCGCCTCCGCTGCCGACGCAGAGCAGCGTCTGGTCGAAGCAGTCGACAGTCGCGACACCGTCGGTCCCGTGAAGTTCGAGCGTCGCGTCGCCCCACGTCGGCCACTCGTCCGGTCGACTCCACGACCCGTCGAGTGTTATCTGCGTGCCGTCGCCGAGTTCCATCGAGAGCAGGTTCACGTCCTCCACCGGGACGTCGTTGAACCGCGTTCCCGACTCGGCGTACACCTCCCGGACGCGCTCGCCGAGGAGGTGGTGGACGAGGTCGAGGATGTGGGGCGAGTGGTCGACGACCGCGCCGCCACCGCTCCGGCCGGGGTCGACGAACCAGCCGCCCGGGCACCGGCCGCGGTTCGTCCCAGTGACGGCGTGTACGTCGCCGAGCGTGCCGTCGTCGAGCGCCCGCTCCACTCGTTGCACGGGTTCGCTGAACCGGAGCGGCATCGCCACGCCGAGACGGACGCCGGCGTCCTCGCAGGCGGCGACGGCGGCGTGGGCGTCGTCCGGGTCGGCCGCGAGGGGTTTCTCGCACAGGACGTCCACGCCGGCCGCTGCCGCGTCCTCGATGCGGTCGCGGTGCGCCGCGTTCGGCGCGCAGACGACGACGCCTGCCGCGCGGTCGAGCAGTTCGTCCGTCGAGCAGTAGTCCACGCCGTGCTGGTCGGCCAATCTCCGGCCCCGGTCCGCGTCCTCGTCTGCGACGCCGACGAACTCCGCGTCTGCGTTCGTGCCGAGTGCCGCGGCGTACGCGCCGGCGTGAACGTGGGCCGCCGAGAGGATGCCGACGGGAACGCTCACGCGTCCACCTCCGCTGGCGCGACCGGCGTTCCGCTGGCGGCCGACCGCCGCGCGGCGAGCGAGAGCCGCATCGCCGCCATCGCCTCGTCGATGCCGACGTCCGGCGCGGTACTGTTCTCCAGGCAGTCGACGAAGTGTGCGAGTTCGCGGTAGTAGCCGTCCTCTGCGACGGGACTCTCGACGGTCACCCCGTCGCCAGTGAACTCCTGGTACGGTCGGGCGTCCTCGCTGTCCACTGCGACGACACCCTCGTCGCCCGAGAACTCCAGGGACGTCGTGAGTTCGCGCGAGTCGGGTTGCGCCCACGACGCCTCGACGTAGCCCGTGGCCCCGTTCGCGAACCGGAGCGTCACGGTGCCGTGCTGGCGAGCGCCGTCGCCAGTTCGCCGGGCGAACACGCGGTCGACGTCGCCCCAGACCCAGCGGAGGTAGTCGAGATCGTGTATCGCCAGGTCGAGGAACACGCCGCCGCTCTTGTCCGGGTCGGCGAACCAGTCCGCCGACCCCCACTCCGGGAACGGCGAGAGTCGACGGGCGCGCGCAACGCCCGGCCGCCCGACAGCCCCGGCATCCACCTCGCGCTTGACGGCGGCGTACTGCGGGAGGTAACGCAGAACGTGTCCGACCATAATCTGCACGCCGGCGTCGCGCACGGTGTCACGGATGGTGGCGGCCTCGTCGAGTGACCGCGCCAGTGGCTTCTCGCAGAAGACCGCGAGACCGTTATCGGCCGCCGCGTCGACGATGTCTGCGTGCGTGTGCGTCGGCGTGCAGACGTCGACGGCGTCCGCGTCGCTCTTCTCGAGGGCCGTCGCCGTGTCGGTGTACGCCGCAGCGTCGAGGTCGTGACGGTCGAGGAACGGTTCGGGACCGCTCGGTGACACGACGGCCTCGACGGAGACGTCTTCGATTCGCTGTAACTGGGGAACGTGCGTCCCGGCCATGAAGCCGGTTCCGGCGAGTACGAGTCGTTGCATGCGAAAGCAATGACCGGCCACCGTAATGAACGTCGGGGTGGGGATTCTCGCCCCAATCGCGCCTGAGTGGCAAATTCTCGCCGGCACTGTCCGTCGTTCGCCTCGTGGCGGCAGGCGTCGGTCCGAAGTCTCACCAACCATTTATGTCCCCTCGTGAACTGGTGTCGAGCGATGACGACCGACACACTTCGCGTCCTCGTCGTCGGCGCGCACCCGGACGACTGCGACCTCAAGGCGGGCGGCCTCGCGTGCAAGTACGCCGACCGCGGTCACGACGTACGGTTCGTCTCGATGACGAACGGCGCTTCTGGGCACCACGAGCAGGCCGGCACGACGTTGGTCGAGCGACGCCGCGCCGAGGCGAACGCGGCGGCCGACGTCGCCGGCATCGGGTTCAGCATGTTCGACAACCCGGACGGTCGGCTCCGGCCCTCGCTCGAGAACCGCGACGACGTCATCCGACTGATCCGGGAGTACGCGCCCGACCTCGTGCTGAGCCACCGGCCGAACGACTACCACCCCGACCACCGGTACACGGCGCAGCTCGTCCGGGACGCGGCGTACATGGTGACCGTTCCGAACGTTTGCCCCGCGACGCCGGCGCTCGACCGCAATCCCGTCTTCGCGTACCTGAGCGACACGTTCGACCGGCCGTACCCCTTCTCGCCGGACGTCGTCGTCGCCGTCGACGACGTCGCAGACCGAAAGTTCGAGATGCTCGACCGTCACGAGTCTCAACTGTACGAGTGGCTGCCGTACAACGAGGGCGTGCTCGACGAGGTACCGGACGGCCCCGACGAGCGGTACGAGTGGCTACGCGACGGGGGACTTCCGCACGTAGCGGCGCTGACCGACATCGCCGACCGCTACCGCGAACGACTCGTCGAACGGTACGGGGCCGACGGCGAAGACGTCCGGTACGCCGAGGCGTTCGAGGCCAGCGAGTACGGACGGCCGCTCACCGACGAGGCGGCTGACCGACTGTTCCCCTTCTAACCCTCCTCCGACCGCCAGGCCGCACGTCCGTCGTGGGTGTCCTGTTCGTGAGGTGACCATCTACCGACACCGTTAAACAGGATGCATTTGACCCTCGAACGATGACAGACATCCTTCTGGCCGGCGAATCGTGGGTGACTGTACAGCTCGAAATCAAAGGAAGGAACGTCATTCGTGACAGCGAGTACGGCGAGGCCGCCGACCGGTACGTCGAACTGCTCGAAGAGCTGGGAGCGTCGGTGACCTACCAGCCGTGTCACGTCGCCGCGAAGTCGTTCCCTCGGACGCGCGAGGAGCTAGACGCGTACGACCTCGTCGTCCTGAGCGACATCGGTGCTGACACGCTCCAGATAACCGAACGTGTCGCTGCGGGTGACACCGACGCTGACCGATGTGCGCTGCTCGCGGAGTGGGTCCGCGAGGGGGGCGCGCTCGGAATGGTGGGCGGTTACATGAGTTTCGCAGGGAAAGGCGGGCAGGCACGATACGACTCGACCCCGATCGCTGACGTCCTCCCGGTCGAGGTGTCGTCCGGCGACGACCGTGTCGAGAAGCCCGCGGGGGCGGTCCCCCAGAACGCAGGCGTCCCCGACGCCGACCTGCCCGAGGAGTGGCCCCACGTCCTCGGTTACAACCGGTTCGCTGCGAAACCGGAGGCGGAGGTCTGGGCGACGGTCGACGACGACCCCTTCCTCGTCGTCGGCGATACCGGCGACGGGAGCGCGTTCGCCTACGCCACCGACTGTGCTCCCCACTGGGCCCCCGAGGCGCTGCTCGACTGGGAACACCTCCCGACGGTGTGGGAGCGCGTAGTGGACCGGGTGACGTGACGTGTCCCGTCGACGTGCGGGCGGTACCCGACCGCGTTACGGCCGGGGCGAACGCTTGAAGCACTTCGCCCGCCATTCGTAGCACATGGGCGACACGCTCCGGGTACTCTCGTACAACGTTCACAGCGGACTCGGCGTCGACGGAAGACTCGACCTCGACCGCGTCGCTAGCGTCGTTCGGCGGGTGGACCCCGACGTCGTCGGCCTTCAGGAGGTCGACCGCCGGTTCCGAGAGAGTAGCGAGTACGAGGACCAGTTTGCGGTGCTGCGTGACCGTCTGGGTGCCCACGGCGTGTTCGCACCGGCGCTGGAACGGGAGCCGACCGCCGACTCCGGCGGTGATCCCCGACAGTACGGCAACGCCGTGCTTAGCTGGGCTCCCGTTCGGTCGTCGCGGACGCTCGAACTGCCGGCGGATCCCGAGTCGGAACGGCGAGTCCTCCTCGTCACGGCCGTCGAGTTCGAGGGGACGTCGCTGTCGTTCGCCACGACGCACCTCGGCCTGACCGCCGACGAACGGCGGCGGCAGGTCGCGACCATTCTCGACGTGGCGGCGGAGACGCAACCGCCGCAGGTGCTCGTCGGAGATTTCAACGCCACGCCCGACGGCGTCCCCATCTCGGCGCTCACCGAGACGTACGTCGACGCGTTTGACGACTGCGGCGCAGGCGACGCGCCGACGTTCCCTGCATCGTCGTCGGACGACGGAACGGGCGAGTCGACGGCCCCGGAGCGCCGCATCGACTACGTGTTCTGCACGCCAGACGTCACTGTGCGGTCAGTGGGACGGGTCGACTCGCCCGCGTCGGACCACCTCGCGCTGACGGCGACGCTCGAACTGCCGGCGTAGGGGCGGCTTAGTCGCGTTCGCCGGTGCGCTGTCTGAGCGTCGCCCCCACGGGGTCTCCGCGCAGTCGGTCGGTGACGTCGTCGTCCTCGACGGCGTCTGCCAGTTCGGCGAGCGCCGTCTCGTAGACGTCGAGCGTGTAGGCGACGTCGTCGGTCGTGTGACTGTACGACGGCAAGTGGGTGCCGGAGAAGAGGACGCCGCAGTCCATGCATTCCTGCATGAACAGGCTCTTGGCGGCAGTGTCGACGTCGCCGTCCTCGTCCTGGAACTGCACCGCGAACCGCCACGGATACCCCGTTGCGCTCGTCCGGTCTACGAGTCCGTACTCAACGGCGAGGTCGTTGTAGCCGTCGCGGAGCGTCCGTCCCCGCACGGCGATTCGGTCGGTGACGTCCTCCTCGCGGATAACGTCGATGCAGGCCCTCGTCGCCGCCAGCGACATCGCCTCGCCGGCGTACGTCGTGGAGAAGAACACGTCGTCGTCCTCCAGCGTCCGCATCACGTCCTCGCGGCCGGCGAGCGCCGATATGGGGAACCCGTTCGCCATCCCCTTGGCGAAACAGCCGAGGTCGGGCGTCACGTCGAAGAACTCCTGCGCGCCGCCGAGGGCGAATCGGAAGCCGGTCAGTACCTCGTCGAAGACGAGGAGCGCGCCGTGCTTCCTGGTCAGTTCGCGGACCTGTTGGAGGAAGTCGTCCTCGGGTGGTTGGAGGTTCACCGGCGTCGTGACGACGGCTGCCACGTCGTCCGGGTGTGCCTCGAATACCCGTTCGAGGCTCTCGACGTCGTTGTATTCGAACGTCGCAGTCAGGTCGGCGGTCGACGCGGGCACGCCCCGGTCCATCCCTGTCGCGCCCGTCCACACGTCCGGCCAGCCGTGATACCCCTGCGTCGCGACGACGTCTCGGCCGGTGTACGCTCGGGCGAGCTTCGCGGCGAGCGTCGTCACGTCGTTGCCGTTCTTGGCGAACCGCACCATCTCCGCGCAGGGGACGACGTCCGTGAACCGTTCCGCCACCTCTACCTGGAGAGGGTGGGGCATTGAGAACGTCGTCCCGTCGTGAAGTTGCGCTTCGACGGCGTCGGTCACGTCGGGATAGTCGTAACCGAGGATGACCGGCCCCAGTGCCATCGTGTAGTCGAGATACTCGTTACCGTCGACGTCCCAGACGTGCGACCCCTCTCCACGTTCGACGTGTGTCGGGGCGACGTCTCGCACCCAGTTCGATGGCCCCTTGCTCTGGGTCTGTGAACCGCCAGGGATGACGTCGGTCGCGCGGTGCAATAGCTCTCGCGAGCGTTCCAGCGGACGTTCACCTGTCGAGACTCTCTGCTGGTCGTCCATTGCCGTGAGAACGTGACCGCGGGTGAATAAATCTTCGTCCATCCCTGCCGATTCCGGCCCGTAGGACGCGGTCCGGCATCGGTGCGTCGTTCGTCCATCGTATCCGTCTCGGCATCGGAACCCCTAAGAGGAGTTTGATACTTCGAAACGCAGTGGTGCCGAACGAGTTACTCTGGCGCCAGTAAAGAGCGGTGAGTCGGTCCGACGCAGGGCTTTCCGCTCGAATCGTACCACGTGTCCTGCAATCTCTGTCGATGCGACTCTCACTCCTCCTTACCGCTTTCGTTTCTCGTGGCCAAACGATAGCCCCATTCGGCGCCAAAGTCGTTACACCACTATCACTGTAAAGGATAGACCGGTGAAAAGTGTTAGAGAGTATCTCGCTTCTCGCCACCGAGGAGCTCGAAGGATAACGTCGTCCGGTATCAAGAGGACGTTCGACGGCCGAACGACGCCGATTTGGAAGCGTGAAACGGCGGAGCTTCGAGACGACGAACTCCGTTCGCTCACGGTCGACGGTATCGACCACTGTCACGGTCGGCATACGAATGACGATCCGAGGGGACTGGAAGCCACGAGTGCGCCAACGTGCTCGAAGCTCGATAACCGTTCGTACGGCAGGGATACGATTTATAGGGGCACGGTCGCATCGGAGTGTATGGAGGAGCGATTTCGAGTCACGAGTCTCGGGCGGGCAGCACCGACCATCTCGATATCAGCGTCGTGTCGCGTCGGCGCGGCCGTCCACGTCGGGACCCGGAGCGTCCACCCGACCAGGGTCGCGGCGCTCGACCTGACGACGGCGACGACCGACGCACAGCACGAGGTACCCGGCGTCGGCGGCATCCGCGGGATGGTCGAACACGACGGAGTCGTCTACTTCGGCACCTACCACCCGGCGAGCCTCTACCGAATCGACCCCGACGGAACGGGCGTGACGGAACTGGCCATGTTCGACGACGAGACGTTCGTCTGGGACGTGACCGCTGTCGACGGGTGTGTATACGCAGGTACGTATCCGAACGCGACGGTCCGCGAGTACGACGTCGAAGCGGAGGAGGCGCGTTCGCTGGGGCGGGCGCGTGAGGACGTCGACTACGCCCGGAGCATCGTCGCCGGCGAGGACACAATCTACGTGGGCGTCGGCACGAAGGCACAGCTCGTCGCAGTAGACCGGGAGAGTGGCGAGAAGCGATCGATTCTGCCAGCGGAACTGAGCGACGAGAACATGGCGTACGAACTGGCGCTAACCGAGGAAGAGGTGATCGTTCGACTGACTCCCGACGGGACGCTCTGTGCGATCGACCGCGACGACCCGTCCTCTTTCCGTCTCGTCGACGAGGGCGTCTCGACGGTCGCCGTCGACGCGGAGACGGTGTGCGGGTTCAAGGACGGGACCGTCCTCCAGTACGGAGTCGACCGAGGCCCGGAACCGATCGGGTCGGGCATAGACAACTTCGAGCCCTTCTGGCTCTCGGTCGACGACGGGGCCGCCGTCGGGGCGTCGTCGGACGGCTCGGTCTGGTCGGCCGGCGTCGGCGACGTCGAAGTGATCGACCTGGCCGACGCCGGCATGAATCGCGGCGCGGAAAGGCCCCAGGCGGCTCTCGCGCTTGGCGACGCCGTCTACGTCACGTCCCACGGGAAGATACACCGCCATCGCGACGGCGAAGCCGTCGAAACCCGGAGCGTTCCCGGCGAGGGGAAGGCGATGGAGGCCGTGGACGGCACGATCTATCTTGCCACGTATCCAGACGCCAGTGTCGTCGAGTACGACCCGAGGAGAGACGAACGGCGGACGCTCGCGACCATCGGCGAGACCCAGAACCGGTCGCGAACCATCCACTACGACGAGGTTCGCGACGCCCTCTACGTCGGGACCCGCCCGGATTACGGACACATCGGCGGTGCCGTGACCGCATTCGACAGGGAGACCGGCGACGTCCGGGTCCACCGGAACGTCGTCGAGAAGCAATCGATTTCGAGCATCGCCCGCGACGGCGAGGACGTCTACCTCGGGAGCGAGATTCAGGGCGGACTCGGAATCGAACCGGTCGCAACCACCCCTCGACTCGTCTCCTGGGACCCCGAGGCGTTCGAGACGGGATGGGAACTCGCTCCGGTCGAGGAGACGACTGGCATCGACGACGTCGTGGCTCTCGACGGGACGCTCTACGGAGTCACGGTAGACGGCGACCTCTTCGTCGTCGACCCCGACGTCCCCGAAGTCGTCTATCGTGGGACCGCCACCGACGGCTGGACCACGCTGGCGACGCACGAGGGGGCAGTCTACGGCCTGAGTACGGAGGCAGTGATCAGGATCGACCCTCGAACGTACGACGTGACGACCGTAGTCGACGGACTCGACGGCCAGTGGTACGGCAACCCCAGAATCACGATCGGCGACGAGGGCGAAATCTACGCGCTTTCCGGGTACGACCTCGCACGCGTGGAGGAGTCGTCGCCCTCCGAGTGACCGAGCGTGGCTCCGGAGGGGGTCGACCCCGAGGAACGTAGACCGCAGGAACTTCCCCCCGTTCGGGGATAACCCCTTCACCGAGTGTAACGTCGGTGTACCGTGTTCGAAACCGAATTCAACTCCGCCGTTGCGGTCGCGGGGTAACGTCGCGGAGCCGGTGACCGTCGACGACCGCCCGGCGCTGCTCGCCGTGTTCGTAGATGGACACACCGTAGCGGTGGACGTCGAGGATAGGGGGCCTATCCTCGAATCTCTCTACGCCCGCTCAGGACTCGACGTGGTCGTCGGTCATCAGCTCGAACCGCTCGCGTGGAATCTCGTGACGGAGTGGTTCGTCCTCGACGAAACGTTCTATCTCCGATACTACGGTCTCGGCGAGCCGGCTCCGGGAGGGCGCGCCAGCGACGTGGGGAAACAGGATGGCGTTCTCGAGGGTCCGGAAGGGACTGCTGGTGGGGAGTGGTTCCTCCTCGTAGACGTCTAAGACTGCCCGGATGCGCTCTGCCTCCAGTTCGTCGATCAGTGCCGATTGGTCGACGAGCTTCCCACGGGCGGCGTTGACGAGTAGCGCACCGTCCCGGAGCCGACCCAGTCGCTCGGCGTCGAGGAGGTGGTGGGTCTCCGGTGTCAGCGACGCGTGAATCGACACGACCGGCGACTCCGAGAGGACGGTGTCGAGGGAGGTTAGCCGGGCGTCGTACCCGTCGAGCGCAGACTCATCGACGTACGGGTCGTAGACGAGCGCCGTGACGTCGAACGGGTCGAGCAGATCGAGCAGGTCGCGACCGACGGTGCCCAGCCCCACGAACCCCACCGTCCGGTCGAACAACGTCTCGGTCCGGTCCCAGCCGTCCGGCCACTCGCCGGCCCTCATCTCCGCGGTCAGGCCCGCCACGTCCCGGAGTCCGGTCAGGACGTACGTGAGAATGCCCTCGGCGACGTATTTCGCCATCACCTCGTTGGCGCTGCAGACGACGACGCCCTCGTCGTAGAGGGCAGGTGAGCCGATTACAGCTACGCTTCCCCCGACGTGCGCAACGAGCGAGAGGTCCTCGGCGTCGGTCAGCACCGTCTCGTCGAGCGTCGGCGTCCCCCAGCCAGTGACACAGACGTCGACGCCCTGAAGTCGGTCGGAAAGCTCCGTCTGGGTCAGTTGTTCGAAGCTCTCGTTGTACGTCACGTCTCCCAGTCGTTCGAGTCGGCGACGCTGCTCCGGGGGGAGGACATTCTCGCGCAGTTCCCCGTCCGGAAGCGTAACCAGTACGTCCATCGTCTGGCAGGTATGGGGGTGACACAATAAGCGTTCTGACGACGGACGTGTCGTCGCCTCCGTTCGGCTGAACACACGAGTATTCGTTACTGTCCGTGGAGCGATTTCTTCGACTGGGCGCGGACGTCCTGTCCCCTTGAAAGGTTGCGCCACGCTGTGCGTGGCGGTCGTTCGGTCTGGATCGTTCGAGCCGTCCTTCACCCAGCGACTCTATCACTGATATGCAAAAACGGAGTACGACCGCCCGATTGACGCCCGGTCGTCAGCACGCCCCCACGCAGGAGCAGTCGACGTCGCCGGACGGTGCGGTTACGAGACCGCTGGAATTTCGACACAGCCACCGCTAGCGGTCGGCCAGTCCGCTAGAGTAGATTGTTGTCGTCCATCCGTCGCCAGCCGGGGACGTTCGCGTCCCAGTACGCGGGAACAGGGGGACTGCTGCCGGTGTGGAAGGCTAGATCACCGTGGTCTCTACCTTCCGCCGCGCCGGCCGCCGAGAGGTCCTGCGGGACGAACCGAGCGCCATCACCACGCACCACCGATGAATCGCCCGAGTAAATCGGCTCGTCAGCGGAACTGTCCCCCGACGACCAACACGAGGACTGTTCGACGAAGACGTTTCTAGCGTCCTGGATGTTGACGAGGGATTCCATCCCGCCGGTGTACTCGCAGTTTCGAACGACAACCCGATCGTCGTCGTCCATCGCCCGAACGTATCCGGTTCCTCCGTTTGCCCAGACGCCGTCGACGAGAATCATCGACCCGTTGTTGCCGGTGGAGTTGTCTCCGTTGTCCAGCGACCCGACGAGCCACTGGCCGTCCGGATAGCTGGACTGGTCGTTCTTGAACTCGGTGTATCCACCGTACATCTTGAACGACTGGACGTCGTCGAGAAGCACGTGGTAGTGGCTGTCTCTGACTAGTTGTAGCGTGCAACCGAACAGGGAGATATCCGAGTCACCGCTGTTGAACCGTAGTGGGACTGCGCTGGGGTAGGTAACGTCGCAGCCGAAAAATCGCATGGCGTTGTTGCCTCCGTCGTCGACGTTCGCATTGATTAGCCCGGCGTCGTGGGTATCGATGTGGCTGAAGGTCGCCGAAAACGACTGGCTGTCCTTGTTGCTGTTGCTTTCGTTGACGTCGTATTTGAAGGCTCTTCCGCCGCTCGATTTGATGAATCGGATGTTTTCGAAGTAGTGGTTGGTGCCACCCATTACTCGGGCAACGTTGGGACTGTATTCGACCTGCAGATCTCGGATGGTGACCTGCGTCGTCGCCGCATCGTCGGTCGGATTGATCTCGAAGATCGGATTATCTCCGGATATCCTCGTCGCTCCGGGGCCATGTCCCTGAATTACGATATTGCCTCCCTCCCAATCGTTCGTCCCGAGTTTGATGGGAAAGCTGTCCGGCACCGCGTAGTCTCCTTCGATAACGACCTTCCCCGCGCGGACCGGCGGTTCGCTGTTGTACTCCGTGTTGTCGACTGCGAGGTTGTCCACCGCGTTTTGGACGTACTGGTATTCGGCACTTTCGCCCACGTAATTGATTGCATTGCTGTTGTGATTGTCTCCGAAGGCGCTCGCTGTTCCGCTCGCGCCGAGGAGAGCACCACCTCCGACCATGGCACCTAGCACCTGTCGCCGTGTCTTCGACCCCAACAGGCCACCGCTTGTCTCCTTTTTCAACTTCTCGTTCTCGGCTTCGAGGGCCTCGATTCGTCGTTCGAGAGCGTCGATACGGGACTTCTCACGGTTATCCTGGGTTCTTTCGCTCATTGGTTACCCGCCGGAACTTGCTTTTGTTCCGGACGAATTTATTTCGTTGTCCTAATATTTATAATTTTGTCCTGGGGCCAAGAGATTCAGTAGAGACACAGGGGAGATATTCCTCTGACCGGTCACGCGTACGGTCAAATACCGCTCCAATCTTGCCCAGTGAGTGCCTTAACTGACGACAACAGTACATAAAGTTTATTTAGCTAACTAGTGACACACATTGATGTGGTGTGGATTTGACATCTTCACCACGGAATACAACCTATGACAGCCGAGAGAGAACCAGACGGACTACGACTGAGTCGGCGAGCGATGATGGTGATGGCGGGCGGAGCCGGGTTGCTGGGCGTCGCAGGCGGAACCGCGAACGCCGCTTCCAGCCAACCGGACCCGTCGTTCGAAACCGAACAGGTGGTGGGTGACGAGGACTGGATGTACGATTCGATTCAGGCCGCCCACGACGACGTGGACTCGGGCGGCCGCATCTACGTCACCGAGAGCTACGACTCGGCGAACGAGTCGTTCCCCATCGTTCTGTCCAATCACGTCAACGTCACCGGTGCTCACCGCGGAAGCACCGTCGTCGACGCGGGCGACTCCGGCGAGAACGTCTTCGAGATCCGCGAGGGTATCGACGACGGCCAGCGGCCGTACACCCTCACTCACGCGATACAGAACCTCCACGTCGAGGGAGGAGAGATCGGCGTCCTCATCTCGCCAGAAACGTCTGCGACGATTCAACACTTGGTCGTACGGAACACCAACTCCCACGGAGTAGCGAGCCTCGACCAGAAGGGGAACTCGGGAGTGTCCTTCATGAACTACCTCCACAACGTCCACGTGTTCACCGTGGGCGGTAACGGCTTCCACCTACCGTTCTCAGGCGTCAATCACGCGAGCCGACTCCAGTTCTGCGTCGCCTGGGACAACGACGGAATCGGCGCGAACGTCGGCGGCTACGGCACGCACATCGCGGGCGGAGTCTACCAGGGCAACGGCCATCACGGAATTCGATTCGCACCCGGCGCGAACCAGTTCGTCCGCGACGCCTACCTCGAAGGAAACGGCGACGACCAGCGCGCCAACGAGGACCACGAGTACTCCGCGGACGTTCAAATTCACAACACGCAGGCATCGATCGAGAACTGCTACTTCCAGGGGGCAGGCGCCGGCGGCCGAACCGAGCGCGGCGTCGACTTCAAGGGCGGCATCAACTCACACGTCCGGAACTGCCTGTTCCGGAACCACCGCGAGGGCGCCGTCTACGTCGACGAGAACTCGACACAGTGTGACCTCCACATGGAGTCGAACATCAACTGGGACGACACGTACGTCATCGCGGACAACGGCGACCGCACGCGCTCCGAAGGGGAGATTCTACCGACGGACCTCTCGTCCACGCCCGGCCAGTACGTACACGACTCTGGGTACGACGACGGCACGAACACCTCGTCAGGTCACCCGGAGCAGGCAGTCTGGTATGACGGCGCCTGGTACACCTGGGGCGGCGACGTCATCCGCCCCACCTGACCCCTGACGACGCGGACAGTTGCAGTGGACCCGTCGCGTAACTCCGATACACGACGCGGAGCCTACTCACCGTCAAGATAGTCGGCGGCGGTCTGTTCGACGATGCCACCGTGGGCAAGCACCGTCTCGGCGTGTTCCTCACGACCCGTTTCGCGCAGGCGATCGGCGTATGCCTCGGCATGACCGTTCGCGTGGAACGGACCACCATCGCGGACCACCTCCCACAGCGGGTCAGTAACGCCGCCGGGTGACGACGGATTACCTCCCGCGACGCCCGTCGCCGACTCCAGCAGCCGTTCGTCGACCCAGTCGGAGAGCAACGAGAGGCCATGGCGGGCAACATCGGGGTGTTCACGAGCGAGATTCGTCGTCTCGTGGGGGTCGGCGGCCACGTCGAACAGCATCACGGGGTCGAGCGCTTTGAGTCCGTCATGGTAGGTCCGAATCAGGAGCCAGTCGTCCCAGCGGACCATCCGCTCGGCGGCCCACGCACCCTGACTGCAGACGATGAACTCACGGCCGACGTCGTCGCCATCGGCGACTGAGCCGGCGAACGATTCGCCGTCCCAGCCAGTAGCTTGGTCGATGTCTGCGAGTTCACAGAGTGTCGGCGCGAAATCGACCTGGTAATGGAACTCGTCGTCGACGCCGGGTTCGACGTCCGGCCCCGAGACGATGAAGGGGACGTTGCACGTTCGCTCGTCGGCGGTCTGGTGGTCGCCGTAAATATTGAGTTCGCCCTGGTTCTCGCCGTGGTCCGCCGAGACGATGATCAGCGTCTCCTCGCGGACGCCGTGTTCGTCTAATGCTTCGAGCAGCATCGAGAGGTGGTCGTCCATGAAGCGGATGCCGACGTCGTAGCCGTTTATCCAGTGTTCGAACTCCTTCCGGGAAGATATCTCGCCGGGCGTCCGATCCATCTCTGCGCCGTCCGTCCATCCCCGAGGTTCGCGGGCGCTGTGTGGACCGTAGCTCTCGTACTGCTCGCGAATCGTCTCCGCGTCGGGGAACGCGGGCGCAGGTTCGTCGGCGAACGGATTCTCGTACTCCTCGGGCGTGTTGTAGGGGGTGTGGGGGTCCCAGACGTTAACGTGGAGGTACCAGTCGTCCTCGGTCGCGTGCGCGTCGAGCCAGTCGAGCGCGTGCGGCACGACCTCGTCGGCGGTCTCTCTCCCCTCGCCGCCAGGGTCGCGCCACTCCTCGAATCCATCCAGGACGTGCCAGGCGCCGTGGCGCTGTGGGAAACTGCTGATGAATCCAGTCCGATAACCCGCCTCCCGAAGGAGCGATGGGAACGTTCGGTGGTCTGGGTGATGCTTGAACGTCCGCTTCGTGCCATGACGGTTCGGTTCGGCTGTCAACCCGCCATGGTTAACGACGCCCGTGTGGATGCCGAACCGACCCGTGAACAGCGCGGTTCGCGATGGAAGGCAGGGAACGTCCGACGCGTAGTAGTTCGTGAAACGACGGCCCTCTGTGGCGAGTGTGTCGATGGTCGGTGAGGTATTGCGATTGTAGCCGTAACAACCTAAATGATCCGGCCGTAGCGAATCGATGTCGAAATACAGGATGCGCATGAACAGTTTCAATTTATGGACTTGTGGTATTTCTCTTTTGCTTCGCGAGAATAGTCACATGCCAAGCGATGCCAGCTTGCTGCATCTAGTGATTGTTTCTAAATCATTAGGTCGTTTTACCTCTTTGAAGACGTGCTCGATCTATTCCGATTTCCATATATTTTCGGTTGGAATTGAAGCCCATGTCGCCGGAGTGCAGCGTGAAGCCACGGCGCTGAATCGACGAGAAACATAAGGTTGGTGACGGCATTTTCCTCCGTAGTTCTACGAGAAAGCGTTCGGTCAGTGTTTATGTTTGTGTTCGAAAGAGCCGTGCCTGGAGTATTTCGTTCGTCGCAGAATTAACGGTAGCATACAACCAGATTCGCTGATCGTTGAGTTGAATCACGGTTTCGTCGAGGGCGCCATGATCTAGGCTACGTCCATCGACTGACTGAAGGTCGGCTTTCTGCGCTCAGTTGTGGACGGTCGAGCGACAGCGTTCGACACTAAATATATCAATTATGGGATAGAAATCCAGAGTGAAAGACTTCCGAGCGCAACTGGCCCCAGCTGCATCAGCGGCTTCGGTGTCGCTTCACGCTCGATAAAATTCAGGTCGATTCAGCAAGTAGAATCAGTGAGGCGACCGATTTCTGACATAGGAACTATCAAATCGCACGGCTTCATTCTTTGTCCTTAACTGATTCCTAGTGAGTGTGTGATGACATATATTACGGTGGAAAAGGTATATTTACGTTAAAAGTTTACTGTATAAATCTGACTCAGTAATGCAACTCCAAAGACGTCGCTGTAGTATCGATAACTGTGAACCGCTGTAACCTTTACTCTTACGTCTTAGATATGAAATCATGGAATAAATTTGTTTATGATGATATTTAATATTATAATAGGCAAACAAACTTCTCAACCCGACTGCAGGCATGGTCTGCGAACTATGGTGAGTATATTGTGATAAGAAAAATTATGGAAGAAGCAGAGAAGATAGCTTACTTAAAGATTCAGGGGGTTATTTGATAACATTTTGCAGTCTGGCTGGAGCAGTGTCTAAGAATCAATGGCAGAATCGTCCTAACTTCGGAAGGAACATGAATAGACGAGAAGCAGAGTAATTTTGAGCCGTAGGATGGCTTTCGCAGAGCAGGTGCTCCTCCTCACGTCGTTGTCTACATCGCGTACAGTACGAAAGTGTACATAATGAATGGGTGACTCCATCGTCGGATCGGACCACGGTTATGACGCACAGCTCATATTAGAGACAGCTAGTACGTGACCGGAAGAATAGCGACGACGGCAAGGCGTGCGATACAGAACGAGACGGCTACCATAGGCAAAGTTAGCATGGAGCCCGTCTATCGAGATACTATGCCTGGTGCTATCTTCACTCCCTTTTCTCGCCTGATCCGGGCTTCCTTTGCGCTAGCCATGTCCGATACCCGTCGCAAGTATGCCTGTTGGACTACTGTGAGAACGGATGGAGGGTAAGGATACGTACTGACGTCTCGTTCACGAGTGTCGGCACAGCTGGTGCTCGAAATTCAGGTCTCGAAAGGAAAGGCCGCGTAGATCGTCCGTCGTATCTATCCCTTGTCGCCAGAACCACTTAAAGCGAAGTTGGATTCAACAGCAATAGTCGACGGCAACAGAGCAGCACGGAGCAGTCGCCGGACAAAACACGCTCAGAGCGGTCGGTCGGAGACACGTCGAGATGGCTATTCATGCACGTGGTCAGCCACAAGCGAAGGGGGCTATGTCCGGCTTGGCCAGTGGCAAAGAAATCGACTTCGACAGGTCGACGATCAAAGCACTCCGTCATAGGGACTGGTTCTGCAATAGGCAGGCCGAACCGGCACGGGCAGACACCTAGCCCGACAAGGCGATCCGTGACTGTCCCGGGTGGCAGTTTCTCGAAGTACCGACGACCTCTGAATGCGAGCAGGCGATGTTCAAGCGGTGGTCGGTGTGAATCGAGACACTCGCCTGCTGTCGGCTTTGATATTAACGAGGTAGGCGTGGCAAGAGGAGTTTTGTACACCGTAGCCATCTAGTGACGCGTGACAGACCAAGAGCAGACTGGACACGATGAAGAGGAGAGTGAGGAAGAGGAGCTTGAGTTGGAAGGGTTCATGTCCCGCGAGGAGGGAGCGACTGTTCTCCGTCGCCTCGCTGACGGCGTCGAAAATGGATCGGTAGAACTCGGCGGCGACGAAGGGACCGTGACCATCTCCGAGCAGTTTGAGGTGGAAGTCGAATATGAAGAGGAAGAGGACGAAGCCGAACTAGAGGTCGAATTAGAGTGGTCGATGGATGATGGTGCGCCAGCCTCAGCTGAGGAAGAGTCCGATGAAGACGAGAATGAGGTGGCTGAAACGAGCGAAACGAAGGCTGACGACGAAGAGTGACCTCCTCCTCCTCGCCGTTTACGGCGAGGCGTCCCCCGAGTTGAGGCCCGATGCGTTGGGAACTTCCGTTTGCACACCGACGGGGTGCTGGCTTGCCGTCGGCGCCGCTGAGACCGAGGTGCGCCTCCTTATACGGGCTGCAGGAGAAAACCCACGGCTTTAGCCGTGGGATGAATCCGTACGCTCCGTATCACAATCCACCGACGATGACAGGCCGACTCCCATCCATTAAGTATCCAGACTCCTACATGTAAGATATGGACGTGCGGCGTACTGTCCCCGTTGCCCTCGACGTGGACAGTGTCGACGCCGCACTCCTCACAGGCACCGTCGACACCTTCCTCTGGTGCGCTCAATACGTCGTTGACCACGCCTTCCAAGGCGAGTACGTCACCACCAGCAAAACACAACTAGACGACGAAACTTACGACGACGTGCGCGAGAAAACCGACGGCTTCAACGGTGGACTCGTCCAAGCAGCAAGGAACAAGGCTGCTGAAGCCTGCAAGAGCGCCGTCGCACGCTGGAAGAACGGGAAGAAAGCGTCCAAACCCACCTTCACCAGCCCGCACGTTGTCTACGACAAGCGTACCGCGACGTTCCACGACGACTACGTGAGCCTCGCCACGACAGACGGTCGCATCGAAGCCGACTACGTGCTACCCGACAAGGACAGCAACACACCGCACTCCGAGTACCTGTTCTCCGATGAGTACGAAACCACGGGTGCGGAACTGCACTACCAAGACGGCGACTGGGTGCTTCACGTCCACTGCAAGATGGAGGTGGAGTCTGACACGTCGGCACAGGCAACACCTGAGAACGGAACGGTTCTCGGAGTTGACCTCGGCGTGAACAATCTTGCCGTCACGAGTACGGGCACGTTCTGGACGGGCGACGAGTTCGACCACTGGCGTAGAGAATACGAGAAACGCCGTGGGTCGCTCCAACAGTGCGGCACGCGGTGGGCGCACGAGAACATCCAATCCGTCGGACGGAAAGAAGACGGTCGATTCAAACTGATGCTGCATCGCATCAGCAACGAACTCGTCGCGGAAGCCCGTGAGAACGGATGTTCCGTGATTGCGTTCGAGGACTTGACCGACATCCGTGAGCGAACTGGTGCGTCGTGGGGGCACAAGTGGGCGTTCGACCGCTTGTACGAGTACGTCGAGTACAAGGCCGAAGAACACGGCATTGTGGTCGAACAGATCGACCCCGAAAACACGTCACGGCGGTGCTCACACTGCGGGTTTACGCACCCCGACAACCGCGAGGACGAAGCGTTCGAGTGTCTGAAGTGTGGCTGTGAGAACCACGCCGACTACAACGCCGCGAAGAACATCGGGTTACGGTATCTCCGTCGCACCCAAACTGGGGGCGGCGGAGGCGCACCCTTGGGCGTGCGCTTGAACAGCGGGATGATGACCGTGAACGGAGGCTATTCTCCTGCCTCAGATGAGGCCAGAACGGGAGTCCACGCTGAATCCCACGACTTTAGTCGTGGGTAGCTCAAGCACCGACGTTCGTGAGGGCATCGGACTGTGCGACGTCACCGCCAAGATATCGTTCTAAGAGAGCAAATCCGGAGTCGAGGGTGATAGCGAGTAAGGCACCGGGAATTGCGCCAGCGAGCGCCATCTCCATGTTATAGAGCTTGATACCTTGCATGACCCAGGTACCGAGACCGCCCCCTCCGACGAAGAAGGCGAGATAGGCGGTTCCCACGCCGATGACCGAACTCGTCCGGATGCCGGCGAAGATGACCGGGACAGCCAGTGGAAACTGGATTTTCCGCAGGATATCGATTTCGGTCATCCCCATTCCGCGCGCCGCCTCGACGATAGCATCGTCGACGTCCTCGATTCCCGCGATAGTGTTCGTCAGAATCGGCAGTAGCGCGTACGCGAAAAGGCCGATGACGGCCGTCGTGAAGCCGATGCCGGTGATCGGCATGATGATGAAGATGATGGCGATGGTCGGTACAGTCTGGGCGGTGTTTCCGAATCCCTCGATGGTCGACTTCGCGCGAGGGAACCGCGTTGCTGCGATGCCGAGCGGCACGGCGACGAGTATCGCCAGTAACTCCGAGACCAACACGAGCTTGATGTGGGTCCAGAGCACAGTGAGGAACGTATCCCAGTTGTTTACGAGGAACTCGTAGGCTCCGGGGAGTTCACCGAGCATCCCGAGGGGAAGGAGTGGTGTCGTCATGTTAGACTGACCTCCGCGTCGGATCGCTGGTTCCCTGGAGGTCCGATTCTTCGACGACGCCAACTACTCGTCCATTCTTGGCGACCGGGAGCCGGTCGTCGTCGGTCTCCAGCAACCGCGAGAGCGCGATATGGGCGGTGTCAGAGGGGGAGACTGGCTCGACGTCGGGCACTGACGTATCGTCGGTCTCACGCATCACGTTCTCGACTGGCGTAACCTGCAGTTTCATGAGTTCGCGGTCCTGGCCGATGAAGTCGCGGACGAAGTCGTTCTCCGGAGTCTCTAAGATGTTCTGTGGTGTGTCGTACTGGACGAGTTCGCCGACGTCGAAGATAGCGATGCGGTCGCCCATCTTGAGCGCTTCCTCCATGTCGTGGGTGACGAACAGGATGGTTACGTCGAGTTCTGACTGGATATCGAGGAACTCGTCCTGCAGTTCCTCACGCGTGATGGGGTCGAGCGCACCGAACGGCTCGTCCATTAGCATGACATCGGGGTCAGCTGCAAGTGCTCGGGCGACGCCGACGCGCTGGCGTTGTCCTCCCGAGAGCTCTGTCGGGTGCTGGTTGGCGTACTCTTCTGCCGGGAGGGCCATGAGGTCGAGAAGTTCGTGGACGCGTTCTCGGATGCGGTTGTCGTCCCAGCCCTTGAGGTTCGGCACTGTGCCGACGTTTTCGGCGACGGTCATATGGTCGAACAGGCCGATTTCCTGGATGACATAGCCGATGTCTCGCCGTAGTTCGATCTCGTCCATCTCCGTGATATCGGTACCGTCGAAGTAGACGGTGCCGTCAGTGGGGTCGATGAGGCGATTGACGAGTTTCATCGTCGTCGTCTTCCCGCAGCCGGAGGGACCTACCAGCACTGTCGTCGTCCCTTCTTCGACCTCGAAATTGATGTCTTCGATGGCGACGGTACCGTCGGAGTACACTTTGGTGACGTTGTCAAACTCTATCATGATCGTGACCGTGTGGAGGCTGGGGTGCTCTCGGTGTCCTCGTCCGATGGGACTCGCGAGGGTGCGAGCCGAGCAAGTCCGTGGACGCCGCGGGTTCCGAGGTTCAGTTCTATCTCCTCACCGTTGCGCAGGCGCAACAGCTGCTCAACGACGCCCAGAACGTAGTCGACGGCGAGCGTGAGCAGGGCGAGCGCTATCGTCGCTCCGACGATTTGGACCGTATTCCCGCTCCGGTAGCCGTCGAATATCGGGGCGCCGAGTCCACCGGCGTTGACGACCTCGCCGATAGCTGCGATGCCGACGAGCAGCACGATCGCATTGCGCAGCCCGGACATGACGACCGGGAGCGCCATCGGAAGCTGAATCTTGCGGAGACGCTGGAACTTCGACATTCCCAGTCCCTCGCCCGCTTCGATGGCTGACTGGTCGACTCCGGTCAGTCCGACGTACGTGTTCCGGACGAGGGGGAGTTGTGTGTACAGAATAAGTCCCATGACGACCGGTGGTGAGCCAGTTCCGAGCGACGGGATGAGGAGCGCGAACAGGGCGAGTGACGGAATCGTCATCATGATGCCGGCCAGCCAGAGGACCACCGTTGCGAGGCGGTCGTTGTACGTGATGAGGGTGCCAAGGGTGATTCCGAGCGGGACAGCGACGATGAGCGCTCGGGCGACGAGGATTGCGTGGTCGACTGTATGGCTCAACAGCGATTGCTGGTTGTCCGCGAAGTACTGCACTAGCTCGCCCAAGAACCCGAGCAGGACCACGGCGGAGTCGCCGCTCAGTACGAGGGCGTTAGCAGCCATGACGCTAGATGATTCCTTCGTCCTTCAGGTGGTTCTTAGCGACGGTTCGAGCGTTCTTCTGTTCGATAGAGACTTTCTTGTTCAGGGCCCGGATTGTATCGGTGCTGAGGGAGTTCGCAATCTGATTCAGCGGTTTCTTGATCGCTGAGTTCTCCTCGATGACCGCTTGTCTGGTCATCGGTGCGGGATTGTACACTGGGAAGAATCCCTTGTCGTCTTTCAGGGAGGTGAGATTGTGCTTTACAATCTTTGGGTTCGTATTGAATCCGCTTCCGAGGATGGCCTGCCCGTTGCCGACGACTTGGTACGTCAACGATGAGCTGACGTTCTTGATGTTCAGCTTCTTGGCTGCGTTCGCGAAGTCGTAGTGTTTGGTCACGCCGGGCCAGCCGTCGTCTCGCTTCTCGAATTCGGCGTTCATAACGACGGTCTTGTCCGTGTGGCCGTTCTTCACCCATTTCGCGAAGTCAGAGATGGATGTAATCCCTTTCTGTTCGGCCCACTTGCTGCGGGTGAGCAAGACGTAGGTGTTGTTGAACGGCGCGCGTTTGAGGAAGGTGATGTCGTACTTGTTCTCGAATTCCGACTCGACCTTGTTGTAGATCTTTTGTGGGTCGGTGATGACCTTGTCGTGCTGGGGTTTGAGGGTTGCCCAGGCCGTCCCCGTGTACTCCCAGTAGACGTCGGTCTCTTCGTTCTTGAGCGCCTCGAAGTTCGTGACGGTGCCGCCGAGGCCGATTTTGTCATTCACGTCGATGTCGGTGTTTTGTTTGATTGCCTCCAGCGTGAGATAGCCGAGCACCTTCTGTTCTGTGAACGACTTCGAGGAGACGGTGACAGAGCCGGCGCTGCTTCCGCCGCCGCCAAGAATGGTTGCACACCCTGCTGTCGATGCTATGCCGGCCAGGCCGGCTATCGCCCCTGATTTCTGGAGTGTTTCCCGCCGTGTGGTCTTCCTTGGCATACCTGACTCAACGTAGTCGGCATATCCCGATTAACAATTGGCACAAACAAGTCTCGGTCTTTAAGTACAGCGGTCACGCTGATTCCGGCGGGACGATGGTCACTGGTATCCTAGCATTGAGGACGACTCGTTGGACAGTACTTCCGAAGACGGCTTTCCCAGCCGGGCTTCGCTTCCGGCCGTAAAGATAAACACGGTCAGCGTCGGCCGATTCGGCGACATCGAGGATAGCGTCGGCCGTCCGATCGTCCCGACGGATGCCACGCGATGTCGCGTCAAGTCCACCATCAGTCACGACATCGACGGCCGCACCAACACCGGACTTCCGCGAGGCAAGGTCGTCGACCGAAAGCCCATCAGAATCATCGAGATTGGCGCGTGTCGACGCCACCTCCGCCTCGTCGAAGACGTGCAAGACGACCGCTTCCGCATCCTCGTCTTCGACCTCGCGAACCGTCTCCGCCACTTTCCTCGCCCACGGGGCATGATTCTTCACCGGCAATAGGACGGTGCTGCTCATACCTGGAGATAAACCGACAGCAACATCATTTGACTGTCCCACATGTGGACGGCTATAAGTCATCTATCATCCGCCGCGAGGTTGACGTACGTCACCAAAAATTTCATCAGGGACCGCTCGGCTTTCCGGAGATGGTTGGAAGCAGTCGTCTTCGTGATGTCCATCTTCGCAGCGAGCTCCTCCAAAGTAGTCTCACGAGGGATGTCGAAGTAGCCCTCCTGCAGCGCGAGCGTAAGTAGTTCGCGCTGACGGGGTGGAATAGAACCCAGTAGTTCCTGCCACTCCGCCGTACTCGGAGTTACTTGTCGATTGAACTCGTTGGAGATGCGTTCAACCGCGACAGGGCCGAACTCCGAAAGCACCTCCGTCGCCTTCGAGAGCTCTTCGCGGTCGTTCAACAACAAGTCGAAACACTCACGGCCGTCTTCCAGCTTGGTCGGCCCAATCGGGAGAAACCCCTCATAGAGCAGCGTCTGCAGTGGCGTGAATTCAGTGAGCGACCCACGGACGAACAACGTCGCCGACTCCCGGTCAGCATGCTCGAGCTCGTAGCGCTCGAGAACGTCGACCTCGTCCGTAGCTTGGTGGTCCTCGATAACCGCCAGTGACGCGTCCATGTCGTCCGTTTCCAGCGCCATGATACCGATATACCGGCGATTCCGGAACGTCGACGCGAGAAACTCCGCAAAGGCATCGTATCGAGCAAGTTGGGCCGTCCAGTCTTCCTCGTACCGGACACAGACCTTGGCGGTGAGCATTGTCGATACGCTAACGGCTGGAGTATTAAACTTCTCCGTGACCTGTCGTCTCGTCCGTCTGCCGCCACGGCTCGAGGAGGGTTGCGACAGTAGTCGCTGGTTTCCCGAGGGCGCTTTCAACATGGTCGACGGTCTCCGGCGGGAGCGTCACTCCAAACAGGTCGGCCGCTTTCGCTCGACGCTCGGCAGGAGGGAGCGGCCGTTCTCGTGCACCCCGCGCCCGGGTCACGCCTGAGGTGAGGATGCACCCGTCGTTCATGATGAGTTCGACCCGGGCGAGACACTCCGAGGGAAAGCGATTCTCGAGGTCGTCATCGACGACCAGTTCGACACGATCGGCGAGTGCACGAATCGTGGGGTTCTCGCGCTGGTCGGCGTCGAGTTCAGCCGGCGTGAACTCGCCGTTGTGCAGTGCAGCAGCGAGGGGATACGGATACGAGTACTCGGCGGCTTCGACGGCAGCAGGGTGCCGGGTGTGTAGGTGCGTCGCTGCCTCGAACGTATGCACTCGGACTGTCTCGACCGACGTGGGGTCGACGTCGTGTGCCTCGCGGAGGTCGAGGGCCGCCTCGACGCCGGGGTGGGCCCATCGACAGCACGGGTAGGGTTTGAGGTAGCCCGACGTCAAATAGAAGCGGTCGCCGAGGTCGTCGGTCACAGTGACGTTCGTCTCGTCGAAGACGGTTCCGGCGGCGGTGAACTCGGTCGCCGCGAGGTCGACCGCGGCTAGTCCGGCGTACGCCCCCCAGCCGATGCCGTCCTTGGTCATCCCAGGCTGCTCCACGCCGCGCATGATGGGGGTTCGTGGCGCGTGGTATTCTGCAGTTCCGAGGGCTGCGGCCGTCGTCTCCCGGTCGAGGTCTCGGAGCCGCGCCACTGCAGCGGCGGCACCGACTGCGCCCCACGACCCGGTACCGGTGTAGACACCGTCGGTCGCGTGGATACCGAGACCGGCTCGGACCGCGAGTTCGTAGCCAACGCCGACGGCGGTGAGGAACTCGCCGATGGATGCGTCGGTCGCCTCTGCCGTAGCGAGCGCGGGTGGGACGACGACTGCGGCGGGATGTCCCTTCACGTCGCGGTGGCCGTCGTCGACATCCAGGGCGTTCGCCGCCGTCGCGTTGACGAATGTCGCGCCTTGCTCCGAGAGGGTTTCGTCTACTCCGTCGAGCAGTGTCGCGGCGTCGCCGTCGTGGTGCTCGGCCGCGTACGTTCTGGCGACGTCTGCTGTCGCGAGTTGGTACCCGGCGGTCGCGGCTGCGAGCGTGTCGAGCACTCGTGCTCTGAGATGGTCGAGTGGCTCACCGGCGAAGTCGTCGAGCGTCGCGTCGTGGATGTATGAAATGGCAGCGTCGGTGGACATCGGGAAATCGAGGAGTGGGAGCTAAACGGACAGGAGTCCAGCGAGTGTGGCCGCGGTCAGTCGTCGTCAGCGGCTGCGGCCTCGACCTCCTCCCAATCTTGCTTGTCGACGTCGAGGTCGTAGAGGTCGATGGCGTTCTGACCGAGTATTTTCGCCTTCTGCTCCTCGTCGGCCCCGATGCAGTTGATTTTCTCGAGCGCGACCGGGATGTTCGAGGAGTGTTCGGCGGCCATGATGAGTTTCTCTGCACCGACGCGCTCCATCGCGCGACGAATGTACATGTTCATCGCGAGCGTGGTGTCGAGGTAGATGTTGTCCCAGCGGTCGGCCATCTGGATGGCCTCCTGGGTGAGCGTGTACGCCCCGCCCATGTGTGCGAAAATAATGGGCAGGTCGGGGTAGTCGTCGGCGACATCCATGTACATACCAGGGACGGAGAACGGCATTCCGTGCGGCCCGGTGTGGACCATCACAGGCACGTCGTTTTCCACACAGGCATCGTAGACATCGTACGCGATGTCGGAGGTGGGGTCGACGCCCCACGCGAGCGTGTGAAGTTTGACGAATTTGAAGTCGAGTTCCTGCACACAGCGCGTTATTTCGTCGTGAACGAATTCGGAGCCGAGATGGGGGTTGGTAGCGGCGGTCCCGAAGATACGCCCGGGGTATTCTTGACTCGCTTCGTAGATCTGGTCGTGGACCTCCGAGACGGACTTGTCAGTCTCGCCGCCGAGTGGCTGAAGGATGGTTGCGTCGACCTTGTTCTCGTCCATCGCATCGATGATCTGGGCGACGCTCTCGGACCACTCGAACGTGCGGTCTTGCTCTGCGTCTTCGTTGCCGAGGTGGTGGTGTCCGTTGACGACGGGGTAGTCTGGCATTGCGACTGAAGGTTGTGGGGATACTACCCATGAGGTTTGACGACAACGTGTAAACGATTGAAGTGGGGGCGGTTATCTTCTAGCAGCGAGAGAATCCCGCCGTGAACGGCGGGCGAGGATGTCACATCGGGTTCAATCGAGACCGAGGAGGTCGGCGGGCGTTTCAGCGAGACAGCGCCGCACCGTCTCGCGAGCAACGCCTGCGTCGACAACGTCTTCTGCGAACGCCCGTAGTCCCGGGACCGGCGGATTCTCGGCCTGACCGTAATCGGTCGCGAGCACCGCGTTCTCGGCGCCGACGCGTTCGATCGCCTCGGCGACGCGGTCGACTGTGTGGCCTTCGGTGCCCTGGACCGAGTACGCGCAGTACTCCATGACGGCTCCGAGGTCGGCGAGTCGCTCTTGCCGGTCGAGCGAGACGTCGACGACCCGAAAGCAGGGGTGATTCACGAGACACGCGGTATCCGCATCGGCGCAAGCCGCGGCGACAGCCTCCACCTCGGCCGGTGAGGCGTGGCCGGTCCCGACGACGGCGTCGTACTCTGCGACCAGCTCGATTATCGTCCGGGTTGCCGCCGTTACTTCGCCATCAACGGCCACTGGGATGTCCTCGTCTGCATTCGGAACACGCTGGCCGACGAACCGGTCGACGCCCGCTTCGCGTGCCTGCGAGGCGTGGTTCGCGCTCCACGCCGTCGGAAGCCAGACGATTTCAGCACCAAGTTCGAGCGCCGTCTCCACGGCGTCACGGTTCAGGCCGCCGACAGTGCCATTGCACGCGACACCGCCGTAGAGCACGTCGTCGCCGACTGCCTCGTTCACCAGGTCGACGCGCCCCGCTGTCGGGACGACGTGACTTTTGACGACGACGCCACGCATCCCGGCCTCGCGGGCGTCACGCGCCAGATAGACGTCGCTCTCGAATCGGTCGACGAGATCCGGGGCAGTATGGACGTGCAGGTCGACAGCCCCGGCGAGCAGGTCGGTGTCGGTCACGTCACCACCACCACCACCGCCGCCGCACTGTTCTGAAGGAATTCCATCCCCGTGCAGTGCTCGCTCATGCCACCACCTCCGCCAGCAGTTCCATGGGATGGCGCGTTTCGACGTCGCAGTCGCGGAGTTGCTGGCTGCAGGAGGCACCGCTCGTAGCGACTACATCGGCGTCCACCTCGTCGAGTTTCGTCGCGAGGGTAGTGCCGAGATCCATCGAGAGCTCGTAGTGGTCCGTCTCATAGCCGAACGCACCAGCCATCCCACAGCAGGTTGCGTCGACTGGCGTCACGTCGTAGCCCACTTGTCGGAGCAGTCCGACGGGCGCGTGGTCACGGCCGCGGGCTGTGGCGTGACAGTGGCTGTGATAGGCCACTGACCGGTCAGCCGCCTCGGGTAGTGAGAGGTCGCCGGTTACGACCTCGTCGAAGAGGAACCCAGCCACTGTGTCGGCCGTGTCGGACACGGGGGCTGGGTCGGCGACGAGGTCACCGTATTCCTCCAGTGCACTGGCACAGGACGGTTCGAGGCTGAGTACTGGCACGTCTTCGGATCTCTCCCGAAGTGTTTCGATGTTTTCAGCGGCGTCCGCTTGCGCCGTCTCAACCATGCCTTGCGAGAGGGCGGGACGACCACAGCAGTTCACCTCCGGGATGTCGACAGCGTAACCCAGTTCTTCGAGGACGCGGACTGCCGCCATGCCGACCGCCGGATGGTTGTACGTCGTATAGCAGTCGGGGTAGAGAACGACCGTCCCGCGGTCACCAGCAGTCGGCCCGGCGTCGCGAGCGGCCACCCTGTCGAACAACGACTCGCTGGCGAACTCGGGGAGGCTTCGTCGCCGGTCGATACCGAGCACCTTCTCTGCGGCGACGCGTCCCAGTCCGAACTCGGCGAGTCGATTCGCAACCGGTGCGAGAGCGCTTCCGACTCGGTTCAGCGTCCGAACGTTGCCGAATAGACGGGCGGAGAGCGGAACACCGTCCTCTTCGTGTTTCTGGTGTTTGGCCTCCGTCTTCAGTTTCGCCATGTCGACGCCGGTCGGGCACTCCGTCTCGCAGGCTTTACACGAGAGGCACAAATCAAGGACCTCCTCCTGGAACCAGTCGCTCGTCAACGCATCCTCACCGAGTTCGCCGTCGATTGCGTCCCGGAGTGCGTTCGCCCGTCCCCGGGTGCTCGTGACTTCCTCACCCGTTGCCCGGTAGGACGGACACATCACGCCGCCCTCGGTCGTCCGGCATTTCGAGCAGCCATTACACTGCTCGACGAGCGAACCGAATCCATGTTCGGCGTCGAAATCAAGCATCGTCTCGACTTCCCGCGGGTCGTAGTCGTCGTATCGGAGGGCCTCATCGACGTGAGCGAGTTCACCCATAGAATCCGGGACGACTTTCGTCGGATTACAGACGTCCTCGGGGTCGACAGTTCGCTTAACCTTCTTGAACGCCTCGTATAGCGTTTCACCGTACATCGCAGGGAGGTATTCGGAACGCAGACGGCCATCACCGTGTTCACCGGAGATTGCACCGCCCACGTCGAGCACCACGCCGTGCACCGCCTCGGAGACCGACTGAAGGCGCTCGCGGTCTGCCTCGTTCTTGAGATTCAGGAACGGTTTGACGTGGAGGACGCCCTGGCCAGCGTGGCCGAACACGCTGGCGTCGAGACCGTGGTCGGCGAGGATGTCGGCCACGCGGTCGAGGTATACCGGCAGTTTCTCAGGCGGAATCGCCGCGTCCTCCACGAACGAGAGCGCTTGCTCGTCGTCCGGACGCCGGTTGAGTAGTGGATTCGACGCCTTCCGAACCCTCCACAGTCGGTCCTGTTTCTCGTCGGCAACTGCGCGTTCAACGGCGACAGTGGTCTCGGTTCGACCGGCGACGACCACCTCGTCGAGGCGACGGTCTTGCTCGCTTGCGTCGCATTCAACCTCGACGAGTAATGCGGCCCCGGCCGCTGCAGGGACGAGGTCGATGCCCCATGCCTCGCGGGCGTGCTCCAATACGGCGTCGTCCACGAGTTCAACCGCGCTCGGGTCCGCAGTCAGCGCGTCGGTCACTGCGTCGGCGGCGCCTCGCACATCGTCGTAGAATATCAGCGCAGCGGCTCGTGTCTCCGGACGCTCAGTCAGTTCGAGGGTCACCTCGGTGACGATGCCAAGGGTTCCCTCGCTTCCAACGATGAGGTTCGAGAGATCGACCCACGAGCCGTCGCTGGCGACGCACGATTCGAGGTCGTAGCCGCTGGAGTTGCGGTCAACGTCGGGATAGCGACGATTTATCTCGTCGGCATGCTTGCTCGCGAGGTCGACAACAGTCCGGTAGAGGTCTCCAATACGGTCGTCACGGGCGAGCTCGGCGTCGAGTCGCTCGCCGTCCACCCGTTCGAACGTCCCGGCAGTGCCGTCTGGGAGAAGACACCTAACCTGGTTGACGTTGTCCCGAGTCGTTCCGTGCCGGACCGAGTGGGGGCCGGCCGCGTCGTTGGCGACCATGCCGCCGACGGTGCAGGTGGTCGACGTGCTCGGGTCCGGCGGGAAGTAGAGTCCGTGCTCGGCCAGGGTGTCGTTCAATTCGGCGAGAACGACGCCAGGCTGGACCGTAACCGTCTGTGCTTCGGGGTCGATCGACACTATCTCGTCGAAGTGGCGCGAGCAGTCGAGAACGATTCCTTCACCGACTGCGTTTCCGGTGAGACTCGATCCAGCTCCGCGAGCAACCACGCTGGTCCCGGCGTCGCGAGCGAACCTGAGCGTCCGTTGGACGTCCGTAGCTGAGGCCGGCCAGACGACGCCGGCGGGTTCAACTCGGTAGATACTCGCGTCTGTCGCGTACAGCGTTTGCGCCGTCTCGCCGAAGTCGGCCTCCCCGTCGAGACCTGCGAGTTCGGTCGGGACCACTCCCCGTCCCTGCTCTCCGTCTGCGCTCATGGTCGTCCGTGTCCCGCAAGCGGGATGTACGTTCACTCGAACATGGCGCGGGTTTTAGGGCAAAAAGCGGTGGACATGTGTTCGAACAAGCTAAAGTGGTCGTGGCGTGCCACGATATCTATGACCGAGAACCAGCACGTTGCTGCCTGCCAGTTCGAACCGGCCGTTGGCGACGTCGCCGGCAATCTCGACACCATCGAGCAGACTCTCGTCAGTCTCCCGTCCAGCGTCGCTGTCGCCGTCCTCCCCGAACTCTGTGTAACGGGGTACGATCTCGACGTTGCTCGGGACCGGGCGACCACGATTCCGGGGGAGTTGACGGATCGGCTTGTCCCTCTCGCTGCAGAACACGACGTAACCCTCATTGCCGGGCTTCCGGAGCGCCACGGCGAACACGTGTACAACAGTCTTGTCGTGGTGGACGGTGACGGCGTGCGTGACACCTACAGAAAGCAGCACCCCTGGGGCGACGAGGCAGCCGTGTTCGCCACTGGTGATGGTCTAACGACCGTCGAGACACGTATCGGGACTGTCGGTCTTGCGCTCTGCTACGACCTCAACTTCCCGGAAGTGGGTCTCGATTATTCTCGCGAAGGCTGTGACGTTCTTGCGGTGTCGGCCGCGTGGCGTACCAGCTACGCGACTGATTGGCGTCTTCTCCTCCGCGCCCGAGCGCTCGACGGCCCGTACTACGTCGTCGGGTCGAATCACGCAGGCGACCAGCGTGGACGCGATCATGCGGGACTGAGCCTCGTTGCCGATCCATCGGGAACGGTGTTGTCGGAGGTTTCGGACGGCGTTGGCCAGGCAGTAGTTGAAGTGGAGCAAGAACGAGTCGAAACGGGGCGCGACCGGAATCCAGTCCGTGAACTCAGAGGCTGGTCCTGACATCCTCCTCGGACTCTAGCGCGAGGATTCCCCCGTTGGAGTTCGGCTACCAACCCCACGGCGGCAACGTGCGGGTTCGCTGTCGGTACAACCGCCGACCCCGCTCGGAACTGAAGCGTCGTGACAAATTTTTACTGTAGCCGGGCGATTTCGCCAGTCATCTCGCGAACCCGTCTGAACGACTCAGACCCGTCGTAGAGGTACTAACGGGTTCTCAGTCGTCGTCTTCTAAGTGATACTCCCGGTCCTCCAGTACCCGTCTGGCGATCGGCTGGTCAGGCAGGTGGACCTCCTCGGAGGCCGCTTCCCGGTGACGAAGTTTCGCGACGACGTCGTAGGCGAACACCATCGAGCCGAGGATGATCAGGACGTCGCCGGGGATGCGCAGCCAGAACGCCGTCTGGATGGTCTCACTGTTGTAGAACGCGAGACTTCGCGCGGCGTCGTAGCTCTCGGTGAACGCGACTTCGAGCTGCAAGAACCCGACGGGGAGAACCGAGATGAGGACCATCACTGCGAGCCCGACGTTCATCAGCCAGAACGACCACCGCAGCCGGTGCGTACTCCACGTGTGTTCGCTCGTGGCGATCCGCAGCATGTAGAAGATCATCCCTATAGCGAGGAAGCCGAACGCGCCGAACATCGAGGCGTGGGCGTGTGCGACCGTGAGGTAGGTGCCGTGCTCGAAGTAGTTGATGATGGGTAGGTTGATGAAGAACCCGAGGACGCCCGCCCCGACGAAATTCCAGAAGCCACTGGCGATGATAAACAGGAATGGCCACCTGTAGGGGAACGTCTCACCGGTTTCCGAGAGGGCGGTGTACTCGTTGAACGCCTCGAAGAGGATGAGGATGAGTGGGATGAGTTCGAGCGTCGAGAACACGGAGCCAAGCGGGATCCAGATGTCGGGCTGGCCGACCCACCAGTAATGATGGGAGACGCCGATGACGCCGGTTCCCATGATGAACAGCGCCTCGAACATCACGGCTTTCTCTGCGGACTGCCGGCGGAGCAGGCCCATGCTGACGAGCGTGATACCGACCACGGCGACAATGAAGAACTCGAAGGCTCCCTCAACCCACATGTGGACGACCCACCACCGCCAGAACTCTGTCATCACGATGTTCGTGGCGGGCGTGTACAGATTGCCCGCCACGAACAGCAAGCCGATGGAGCCGCCGGCGTAGATGATCATGTGCGCGAGGCCGTACCGCGGTTCGTCGTCGAGAAGCGGCTTGAAGCCGCGCCAGACGAGGACCGTCCAGAAGGCGAACCCGAGTAGCAGACCGAACTGCCAGATTCGCCCGACTTCGACGTATTCCAAGCCCTCGTTGCCGATCAGCCACCAGTACCACTGCTCGGGGTCGATGTATCCGTTGATGCCGAGCCAGATTCCGAGGAACCCACCGACCGTTATGAGTACGAGCGCACCGAGGAGCAGCCAGACGAACGTCTTCTGTCGCGGGGGTTCGTACCCGGTGAGTAGCGATGCCAGGAAGATGCCGGCGGCGAGCCACATCGCTGCGATCCAGAGAATCCCGAGATCGAGGTGGAACGTTTTGGCCGCGGTGAACGACATCAACTGGAGGATGTCCACTCCCGCTATTTCTTCGAAGCCGAAGAACGCGTCGCGCTCGATGTAGTAGTGCGCCAGGAGGCCGCCGAGGAGCGTTTGGACGACGAATAGGAGTGCCGCGACCGGCACGTACCAGAGGGTGGCGATCTGGCTCGGTGTCACGTCGATCTCGTCCGGGTTCGGGACCGAGAGTGCGCCGGTCGCGTCGGGCTCCGGCAACTGGACGGATTTGTAGAGCCAGATGCCGATTCCAGCGGCGGCGACGAGGAGGATCATCGCGATTGCGCTCCAGATCACGTTCGCGCCCGTCGGCACGTTGCCGGCGTCAGGTGCCGGCGGCCAGTTGTTGGTGTAGGAGTTGTCGGACCCGGGTCGATCTGCGTGCGAGATCCAGGCGGTCCAGAGTGCGAAGTCAGCGAACCGCTGAGCCGCTGCTTCGCTATCGATCATGTTAGCCGGAGCGCCACGGTCACGCGCTCCCTCGTGGTAGCGGTCGACGTACACTTCGCGGACCTGCCGGTGGGCGAAGGCCTCTGCTTCCGAATACTGCGCGCCACCCTGGACTGTCGCGTCATCCAGATCGGATTCGACCACTTGATCGACGGCGGCCTGTTCCGGCGGGTCGAGATTGTCGTAGTCCGCGTCGTAGCGCTCGCGGGCGTGGTACTGCCGCATGAACTGCATTTTCAGGTCCAGCGCGTCGGCGGTGTAATCGACCCCGAAGTAGGCGCCGTTCCCGAGGATCGAACCGTGGTTCATCATCCCCTCAGATTGGAAGACGGCCTTCCCGCGCTGGATCTGTTCCCCGCTGACGACCGTGTCCCCGTCGGGACCCTGGATTGTCTCCGGGACTTCGGGCGTGTTCTCGTAGGAGTACCATGCACCTGCCCCCATCACGATGAGGTTGAAAACGAAGACGCCGACGAGGATCTTCGCCAGCGTCTTGCGACTCACCTCGATCTCGTGGAAGTCGAATCTCATTTGAGTCCCTCCAGTTTGGACTTTCTGGCACCGGAGACACCAGCATGAGCCATACCTCGGGATTCAGCTGATGGAATCTTAGTCGTTGGGGATGCTACCAATACGCACGCTCTGGGTGCACTCGCTACACGTCAACCGCCTCGGAAAATCGAATGGCGGTCGTGCCGGGACAGTATCGAAATCGCCGTCAGAAAAGTAACTACCCATAACATGAAAATCCTCTTCGAGTAACCGGATCTTCTTTCTCACTCTTGTTGAGTTAACCAATAGTAGTTACGTGCACATAGGAACACTTTTGATGACTTCTGCGGTCGTTGTACCCGTTACGATGCAACGGAGAAACTTCCTCGGCGCGGCGGGCACGAGTGCGATTATTGGCCTCGCTGGGTGTACACAGCTGACCCAGCAGAACCAACAACAGACCCCGACGCAAGGACAGTCAAACCAAACCGGGAATCAAGGTTCCGGTCAGATTGGGGACGGTCAGCTCGTCCTCGCGACGACAACGAGTACGTACGATACGGGTCTTCTCGACGCCATCCACCCGACGTTCGAGAAAAACTACGGCATTACGATCAAAACAATTCCGAAAGGGACAGGGGCGAGCATTCGAACGGCTCGTGATGGTGACGCCGACCTCATCCTCGTCCACGCTCGGAACGCTGAAGATAAATTCATGCAGGATGGATTCGGCGTGAACCGGCGAGACGTCATGTTCAACGACTTCGTCATTGTCGGACCCACGGACGACCCGGCAGGTATCAACGGCATGAAAAGCGCCACGGATGCGTTCGCCAAAATCGCAAAAACACAATCCACGTTCGTTTCGCGAGGTGACGACTCAGGAACCAACAAGAAGGAACTCATCATCTGGAAGGAGGCTGGCATCAACCCAAGCGGCAAGTGGTATCGTAAAATCGGAAAAGGGATGGGTGACACCCTCGTGCAAGCCAACCAGTCTGGCGCGTACACGCTTGCCGACCGCGGGACGTATCTCTCGATGAAGAACGAAATCGACCTCGCCATCCACGTCCAGGGGCCACTCAAGGGTGGGCCGGTCATTCTCAAGAACCCCTACGGCGTCATGGCGGTCAATCCCGCCAAATACTCCGACGTGAACTATCAAGCCGCGATGGCATACATCGGCTTCCTCACAAGCCCACTGGGCCAGTCGATGATCAAGAACTACACGGCGAACGGTCAACAGCTGTTCTTCCCGAACGCCATCTCCGAAAAACCGAACTTCGAACAGTACGTCCCGCAAGGATACTCCGCACAGCAGGCCCAGTCCCTCTCGAAGCAGGACAAGCAGTTCCTGTACTGGGTCGAGAACGAGGTGCCCGCTGACTACTAACGGTGTTCCTCCCTCTCCAAGTACAGCTCCCTGACGGCGGTTGGGCGTACATCGTCAGTATCATCATCGTCTCATTACAGGTGAGTCTCACCGCCGTCGGATTGAGTACGCTAGTCAGCCTCCCGGTCGCTCTCTTGATCGGATTCACGGAGTTCCCCGGAAAGCGCATTGTGACAGCGATCATCAACACCGGAATGGGATTCCCGAGCGTGGTCGTCGGGCTCGTCGTTCTGATGATGCTCTCGAATAGTGGCCCACTCGGCACGTTAGATCTCGCATTCACCCCGAGAGCCATGATTGCCTCCCAGTTCATCCTCGCCACCCCGGTCATCATGAGCGTCAGCCTCTCGGCGGTCGAAAGCGTTGAACAATCTGTGCGTGATGCAGCCTTCGCGATGGGCGGGACAGACGTC
>QNGA01000007.1 GCA_003298465.1 halophilic archaeon
AAGCCGAACGTATTTCTGACCGAATCGGATTCATCTATAACGGTGAACTCGTCGAGGCAGGACCGCCAGAGCAGATATTCGAAGACCCGAACGACCGGCGAACGCAACAGTTTGTCGACGGTGAATTAATGTATGAGGTGGACGAAGAGCAGACCAGTCCGCAGATGTCATCCGTCTCAGCTTCGGAGTAAGTGAGCATATGAAGCCACACGGCGAACCGTTTCTCGAGATCGGGGACGTAACCGTTGGTGAACGGGACGTAGAGGCGTTGCGCGCGATCGACGAGTATGGTTCGATGAATCAGGCTGCATCTGCACTTGGTCGATCCTATGCTCGAATCCAGCAGCGAATCTCTGCTCTTGAGGAGACGCTTGGTCCGCTGGTCACCCGCCAACGTGGTGGCGAGGGAGGTGGCGGAAGCGAGCTTACTGGAAACGCGCGTGAACTGATAGCCCGATTCGAGAGACTTTGCGCTGAATTCTCGGGATTAGCTCGAAGTGAGGAATCGGTCTTCTCGGGGACTGTTATTGAGCAAGTGGATGTTCTCGGTCTCATCGAGACTGAGGCTGGAGTGGTTCGAGGGATCATATCCGGTGATGCTGATGCCGTACAGGTCAGTATCCGCTCGGACGCGGTGGCTCTCACAACTCCCGCCGAAGCGCCACAACCGACTGATACAAGTGTTCGCAATCAGTTTCGGGGCATAGTCAGTGAGATCAAGTGTGAAGGCGGAATCGCACATGTAACGGTGGATGTCGGTGCAGAGACACCGTTACGAACACTTGTGACGCAGACGAGCCTCGATAAACTCAGCTTAGCGGTTGGTGATGCAGTTGTCGCATCGTTCAAAGCGACGGCAACTCGTGCCATTCCAACTCCTAGGACAGGGTGAAAAGATTATCACCTCGGTGAGTCCCGGCCAACTCCGTGAAAACGAGCAAATCAAGCAACGGAAGCAAAACACACAAACTAAACGAAGGACGAAACCCGGCAACGTGATCCCGGTGAGTGAGCACAGGCGGCAGCGAGGCTTGAAACGGTGGGATAGTCTACTGTACTGACATTTTGAATGGTTTTTATCGATGAACAACGGCAGTGGTAGCGAGTTCTCGAGAGTAGTCTCGGAAACGAGCGTGCTATCTGGCCCCTCAGCGTGGGGCTACTTCTTGCTAAATCTCTGAACGGAAGCGGATCTACCCCGGGACCCTCGTTTTGATCTGTGCGGCGTTTATGATGCCGATTTCGCAATCGCTGGGACACCACTCGAGGAACCCCAACCGCTCCAAATTTACTCTGTTCATCACAATTTTACTTCTCCGTGAAAATGTCTCCTCCTCAAGTAGCTGGGCGCCCACTCGTTCGTGTGATGCACGACGAGCAGTGGACACTCCGTGTGTTGTTCCTGACCGTGAAGGCATCTCAACAACGAGTCAATATGCAAAAGAACATGGGTTTACTCTGGACGTCTCGCGGATTTACGACGTTGATAGGGCTCAGCGCGTCCAGTATGAACTCACCGAGGACCAGCGAAACGCCCTCGCAATGGCTCTCGAACACGGCTATTATGAAGTCCCGCGAGAAATCGATCAGTCAACGCTTGCTGATAATCTTGGTATCTCACATCAGGCAATGTCCGAGCGTCTCCGCTGAGGGACCGAGGGGATCATACGGGAAGTGCTGTCTGATTCCTCCCTCAAGGAGGACAGCAACCGGAGTCTCTAACTGAGAGCCGTCGATATATTACGCCTCTAGATTGCTCAATTTCGATAAGTTGGAAAACGTGGTTAGGTCGGTCGTGAGCCGATTCGCAACTCTCCGGATATTAGTAAAACGATCAAAGTAAGTTCGTAAACAGACAAATATCTTGCATAAATCAGCCTTGAAATCGATATTCGATAGTTCCCAATAGACCTTCCCGACTGTAAAGACTAATGACGCTATGGGAAACGAGCGATGTGGATACGTCTCGGACGTCACCGGTTATCCGAGAAGAGGTCGGACCTGCTGTTGGCGACAAGTGCACAGGGACTCACATCGATGTATCTGGCACGCAGACACCGAAAACAAGTCTGTGCAAAACTTAGGACCACTGAAACCGAGACCCGGTGAGCGCCTTGACGGAGCAATCTTCCGTGGGCTCTCCCTGCAGGGAGTCTCATGGCTATCTGAGAGCGTCCTTGTCGGGGCGGACTTCTCGAATACGAATCTCCGGGAAGCCGATTTGAGTGGGGCCGATCTGAGAAAGTGTTCGTTCGCGAGTTCGACTATGAGTTATGCGACGCTCGAAGGTGCGAACATGGAGGATACTATCGTCACCGATACCGATCTTCGCGGTGCGGACATGACGAATACTCGTCTCGACCAGGCGAACTTCTCGTCCAGCAAAATCAATGAGGACACGACATTTGGCGACCAAGTTATCTACGAATTGGAGTTGTGGGACACCGACAACGTGAACGAACAACAGGACCTTCTCGAATCCGCGATTCGGACGTATCGCACTCTCGAAAACCTTTCACAGGCAAATACGTTCTATAATCAAGCAAGCGATTATTATCGGCAGAGCAAGGACCTCCGCCGCCAGTTCAAATGGATGACTAATAATCACGGTCAGGCTCTTTTAGCGGAGCTTTCACGGTGGTTTACAGGATACGGCAATCTGCCCATGCGAGTCATCTACACCTCGTTGGGAGTGATTCTTTTGTGGGGACTTGTCTATCCCATTGTCGGCGGTCTGCGACACGGAAACCGAGACGTCGTTTATACGTTTACAACCACTGCATCCATATCGCCAGAATACGTCGGCACTGTCCTTCTGAAAAGCATTTTCTTCAGCACAGTCACGTTCACCACACTTGGATACGGAAATATGGCTCCAGTCGGAACTCTGGCAGCGTACTTTGCTGGCATAGAGGCACTTCTTGGGTCAATACTGATGGCCCTGCTCGTCGGCGTTCTCACGCGAAGTACGTGGTTGCGGTAGCTACAGCATTTGGGACCCGTCGTTCCCGAGCACATCCAGTACGATTTGACGGAGAAATAGCCTGAGACGCTGGAAGTGGCGTTCAGAGAGAGGTACTTCGAGACCTCGTGCGATATTTCCTTAGCAGACCTCGACGAGCCACGTGGAAAGAATTAGTGCTAATTGCTCGTTATCCAGTCTTGTTACAACCCAAGTTACTGTGACCAACGTTCGTAATTCGTCGCAGGAGCTGCGTGACGATATCCTGGTCACGTTCGGGGATATTCGACTCCGTGGCGTACCGGCGGAGTTCCTCGCATACACACCAGAGCTCACCGGACTTGAACTGCTGCGTTTCCGTCCCGGTGTGCGCATCTAGTTTCTCGAACACCTGGAATACACCCAATGGCGGTGGGTCGGTATCCGCTGGCGCTCGCGTTTCTAATTCAATACGGTCCAGCAGCACGTGGTGGAGCACCCACTGTTCTTCCCGGGACAAGGCGAGGCAAACCGCCTGTCGGTGGTTGAGGACGTTCATGGGCACGGCTAGCGCGGCCATCGACAGAGTAGAAGTTGGAAGGGGGAGTAGTTGTTGGCCTCCCCCGACGAGGAAGGAAGACTTGCGGGTAGAGTCGAGCTGACTGTCGAACCCCTGTATTCAACAAATACACCGACAGTAGGTTGGATATCATCGCTAGCGTTTTAGTAAGAACTATCGACAGGATTAGAGCCTGCAAAGTCAACTTCACTCTGTCGTAGTTGACCTTACCTTTCAAAGGCCAGCCTACACAACGAGGAGGTTTATCGTCTCACCGACCGTTACGGAGGTAGCTCCATCGTGTGATCGAGAGCAACACGGGGGATATTATGGCACCGAAACAACGAAAAGCAACTCTCTTCGATGCACTGAACAAGAACGGTTCATCCAAACTTTCAGAAGCAACGGTTCGTAAATTATCGGCAAACCGCCAGCGACGGGCACTCCTTCAGTATCTGGAGAAACATGACGGTCCAGTCGAGATTCAGACAATAATTGAGACACTCGCTTGCCAGGAAAAGAATGGACGTCTGAAGAATACGACCGCGGAACTCTATGAGCAGATTGCGACTGCAGTCTGGGAGACCTATCTCCCAATGCTGGCAACACACGATATCGTCCGGTACGACCAGGACAGCGGAATGGTACGCTGGTGGTGTAACGCTGGACAACTCACTCACCATCTCAGCGACCCTCCGTAAGAAATCATCCACCGTGAATAGGATACTTCGAAACAGTCTTTCGTCGCATTCCTCTCCCTCGCTAGTAACATGAATAATTGACCAGATACTGTATTTCGCTCGACGTGGTGCGGAGAAGTTGGGAAGTCGCATCTAACCAGCAGCGACACCGATGCTTACGCAAAAACCCGACAATAAACGCTCATACCTTAGTTATTGTTCTTTTAATCAGTTAATCACTATGGATGCCCAGCTCATAGTCGTCGCTGGCCGTTCAGTGGAACGGCCTTGGAGAGGGTGCCTCTCACAAACGCACCGTACTCCGAGGGATTCCCTCTGAACACGGAGCGGGGACTCCTATCCAGAGGGAGGCCCTCCCGGTCCCGACACTGCAATCCCTTTGGTCTGTCCAGCCGAGCAACGGTGGCTTGCTTTTTTTACCGGCCCTCGCTCTCAGCGACGAGACCAAAGCTCAGTGGGAACGTTCCTCAGCACGGTTCCTGCTACTCATTTGGAAGACAGAGATGTGTCTCACCACCGTGAGCTATCATCTCTCCGGGGGAAGGCAAGTAGCTTTTTGCTGGGGGATACTGTAGTCGTAGCGGTCGAGTGTGTTAGCACCTACCACTTCCACTCGACATCGCCATCGACACCATGGGATGGAACGTCTCTCAACCCACGTTCCATTCGACAATGCGTCTCTGAAGTCGGTGCAGTTACTTCTTGATTGGCTGTGGACGTACTGTAGACGGACGCTGTCCCGGGACCAGTCACAGTAGAACAAAGTAGTATTCAGGTGACAACCAGCTATGCAGGGGGAGGTGTGACTCTCGTGGAATCAGGACTGAGGGTGGAGCAGTTGGGGAACCACGTACATCGTATATTCTCTCTCCCATGACTAGCTCCGAGCTCTCACAGGAGACGGTGTTCGAGGTTCTCAAGAGCACTCGACGGCGCTACGCCCTCTACTACCTCCGCCAGCACGGGCCCTCTGCTAAGCTGTCGGCCCTCGCTACTCACGTTGCAGCATGGGAATACGAGACGACGCCGGATGAGGTGATGCCCAAGCAACGCAAACGCGTCTATATCTCGCTCTATCAAACCCATCTCCCGAAACTCGAGGAGGTTGGTCTTCTCGACTTTGATGAGGAAACGGGTCGAATCCATCTGTCAGACCGGGCACGGACACTCGATAAATATCTGAGTGCTGGCTCTCGATCGGCAACTCCATGGTATCACTACTACCTCTCGCTTTCGTTCCTGAGTCTTCTCCTGATTGGAGGCCTCTGGGTCGGAGTTACTCCGCTTGCCTGGCTCTCGCGTCCGACAGCGCTGACACTAATTCTAAGTTTGTATACTGTATTGGCGCTTGGCCAGTACCTCTGCTACTATCGTTGTCCCGTCCAGGGACCACCACCCGAACTCTGACCCGTTACAGGAGAGGGACTGGTACTGCTCGTCAAACGAGAGTTTGATCTACTCTTCCGGCGGAGCAGGCCACGTGCCTCAGAGCTAATAGGTACTGGCACACTGTGGTCAGCGAACTCGATCATGTCTCGTACTCATTGTCCATAGTGTCCCGCGTTAGCCATTCAGTAAAATTATCTCTTCCCCGACGGCGATGTATCCTCATTCCGAGACAACATTACTAGGAAGGGCCGTCTGTATTACCGTATGGGCCAGTCTGTACCACCGGACCGATGTGGCTATTCTCCCAACGTCAGTCGGTTTCCTGATCTCGGCGGCGTATGTTGTTGGCGACCCATCTGGGACGACGCTAACCGCTGTGTCTGGCACGCCGATACGGTCGACAAGCCGGCTGACGTGCTCGCCACGCTCGCACCCACCCCCGGAGAACGCCTCGATGGTGCTCGTCTCCGCAGAAGTACACTCTCGGATGTTGATTGGTTTGTCGCATGCACGCTCGTCGAGGCCGACTTCACGCAGGCCGACATCAGTGCTACCGATTTCACCGACGCCGACCTCAGAGATGCGACGTTTAGGGATGCGAACGCCCGCGGTACGATGTTCGCCCGGGCGAATCTCGAAGATGCGGTGGTGAGAAACGTTGATCTCCGCGGTGCTCACTTCGGGCAGGCGAAATTCGACGAAGCCGATTTCACGAAGAGTCGCATTAACCGGGCGACGACCTTTGGTGAACGATTCACCTACGAAATCCAGTTATCGCAGACGAGTGCTCCCGATGAGCGGCGCGACCTCTTTGCATCGGCAACGTGGACCTACCGGACGTTGCAGCGGCTCGCACACCAGAACGCCCGGCGCGGACAACAGTACGAGTACTATCAGCGGGAAATGAGTTTGCGTCGGCGCTTTGCATGGACCAGCGGGTACTACTTATCTGCGATAAGACTGGAAGCCTCGCGGTGGTTAACGGGATACGGGCGGAATCCCTGGCGGGTGATAGGGACCTCGCTGGTCGTCATTGTGGGCTTTGCAGTCTTGTATCCGATTACAGGGGGGCTTCAAGAAGTCGAGGCCGAACGAGCGATAACCTATACGATCAACGAGCCCGCCGAGGCCCCAACGTGGTGGGTTGCCAGTGTTTTTCTCAAAAGCCTGTATTTCAGCGTCATCACGTTTGCGACAGTTGGCTACGGCGATTTCCAGCCAATCGGGAGTTGGGCGCGGGCGCTCGCGGGCGTCGAAGCGCTACTTGGTGGCCTGCTGATGGCGCTGTTCGTAGTGGTGTTCACCCGACGTATTACGTGGCTTTGAGAGTACGACGTAGCTGCTCTGTATCTATCGCCGCGGGGATGTGTCCCGCTCCGTAGCTTTACGGAAGAGTGTCCTTGTGTTCTACCGCTCGTTCACATCGCAGTCGTTCTGATACGCCACAATCTGGAAACACACAATCCTACCTTCTGATTTTCCGGTGCATTATACCTCTCTGTTTCTGTGGTAGGCGTCCTTGCGAGCGTGGGCATTATGACCCAGATGGATCCCATAGTCATCGGTGGGGCTTGCCATCATTGTCGCCGGCGCAGCGTGGTACATCATCGTCGTGCGGACTGAACTGCGAAGAGCAGGACTCAAATAACTGAATCACTATGGTCGCCATCACGTGGCCAGCAATTCACTTGTCGAACGATATGTCATACCTCTTCGTCGGAGACCCGCTCATAACACATCAATCGAACGAGGAAGATTCCCGTCTGGGTATCCGACGACCTTGCCGAACACATAGAATGGTTACATGAGGACCTCTCGCTCGACTTCGAGAAATCTTTCTGCACAATGTCAACCAGAAACAGGAGCAGTTCATCAACACGTTCGGCGAACACGCACTCTCTGAGTTTACATAACCAATTGGCCAGAACATCGACGCCGTATGATATCGGTGAGCTACTTTCCGGACTGCGTTGGCGGTGCGAGCGGCCATTCTCTTGAAGTGCATAGATAGACTAGTGAGAACATGACACCCACAACCGAGTCAACCCTAACCGACGTTGCCTTCGACGAGCTGGAGCGTGTCGACCAGTACGAAGCGACGTTTACTGGCGATCTGGACGGGGAAGAGATTACTTTGACTTACGCTCTCGAAAGTGCAATTGAGTCAGACGACGAGACAATTTATACGCCCGAGGATGCAGAACTCGACCAGATCGTGGTACAGCCTGAGACGTACGAGTTTGAAACGGACGACTGGGAGACCGTCCGATTCACTGCAACCGACGACGACGGACAGGACCTCTTCCTCGTTTATGTATTTGCAGAGGCTGAAGATGCTGATGAGAACGAAGTTAGCTTGACCATTCACTCTGATCCCTGACAGAGAAGCACGCCAACTCCGGAGTATTGGAATCCTAGGATGTTGATTCGGCGGATCTCTGTATTGCATAACACTACAAAGATGGAATTAGTACGAGCTTCGTGGATTAGTATAGACTGACCAACAGAGTATCAAAGGGACGTGGGCAGGAGAGCCACGCGCCCTGGACTGACAAATCTTGTTTGTCGGACAAGCGCGCCCACGACGAGCCCGACATTGACTAACATACTACGCAATTCTCATAGAGGTTTCGGTGAGGATACGGCATGGAAATTGGTCATCGGTCGAAGTAGAGGACGTGGGACATTACTCCACGGCCTGTGGATGACGCCGTTGACAACCGTAACGTGTGTTCCCACACGGAGATTTGATCGTCGGGGGCATGGCAGTTGGCGACACTCCCGACAATCCACTCAACTTGCTTACCTTCAATTAATATTTGGTTTGGTGCAAGTATCTCCTACGTGAACGTATTCGAGGTATCAATCTGACGCTATTAACGCTCCTACATGCTAGAGTAGAACCGTGCCTTTGGAAATCTGCGTCGTAGAAGCCAAAACCCATCGAAGGTGCTCTACTATAGGATAGCGTTTATTCTGTTGGTGGAACAATTGAATAACTGATGACAGTAAGTGGTTGTGGAACTGATGGCGGTATCTTTTCAATTGGCTAATTACTAAGGAAGACCATTTCATAGGTAGTATCTGGTCGTTCGGAGGAGAGCGACCACCGAGCAGGAGAAAGTGCCCACTTTGACATGAGCCACCCCTCTGGGACTGGACTAGACTGGCTGGGGACGTCACCTCCAGAGGACCTTTCTGCTCAATACATTGCTCTGGGGCCTACTGAAACATGAGGAGACTGGCGGATCAGGACTAAGACTTTCGGAAGGAGCGTGGAACAACGTCCGCTCGGGAACCACTCGGGCCCAGAGTCCCCGGTGACGCTGACCATGGTTAGCTCACCGTCTCACCGCGGTGAGCAGTGAACCACCATTTGAATGGGCTCTCGATTACCGCGACGCTCGCGTGCTGACTGAGATAATGGTCGTCGTTGATATCGACGTCCCCGGTATGGCCGATGTTTATTGCGAGGACGGAACTCGCCGGCGCGTTGACGTTGTTTCCCAACAGACGACCACCCCATCTATAACGAATCGGTCACGCTATTAGGTCCACTCTCAGTATTCGGTTGTATTAGCAGCCACAGATTTTATTGTTCACGCTCTGTTTCTTCTATCTATGGCAAACTGGGCAGAATGGTTAGAAGGCGTCAGTGTAACATGGATAATCGTCCTTGGTGTCTTCCTGTTTTTCTTCCCAGAGCCGATCTCGTCGGTCGTTGGAGCTATCCTCCTCGGAATCGGGGTTGTCGCCTTTTTCGTCGGATGGTGGGAAGATCGACAAGCGGATTCAACGACGTGAGCTGCCTCTAGAGATACACCTTTCTTGTGTAGTCAATAGAATCTAAATTTGGTGGAATACCAAAAATATCGTCAATACCTCAGGTCTTCTGCTATATCCCCGCTGGTCTCATTGCTGGAGCTATGCGCTCTTTGTAGACACGTGAGGATTCCCCGGTCTACTAAGGTCGAGAGATCGCTGTGGCGGAGTTCAAGGCGGAGTTGCGCCACCTCTTCATTAGCAGAGGGTGGATCGTTGTGAAGCACACAAAGCGAGTGGGCATCCAACCACTTGAGGGGGAGACATTTTCACGGAAGAGGGGAACTTCGTGTACGGATGTTACGGAACGGTGCGGCCGACAGGGCTCCTGCTCGCCTTACTCCTCGACGTGCACGTCTCCGTCGCTGGTGACTTCAACCTCGTATCCGTTGTATTCGAAAACGACCTCCTCTGGCCTCGCGTCTCTGACATCCGCTGGTCGGGCAAAGAGCGTATTTAGCGCATCCAAATCGATCACATCATAAAGCGGTGGATCCATGTCCAGCGGATCGATGCCCTCGCGTTCTGCAATCGCCTTCACAACAGCCGTCGAAAGTGTCTGTCCACTAGCGTCACGCTTCTGGGTCCCTGAAGTCATCTTGTTAGCCCAGAGCTTACTCCAGTATAAGTTTCGCGGACGTAGTCATTCAGAAAATTCCGCAAGAAACCCCTATCCCGCCAGAATCTGGAACGGCTACAGTGACGGCGTTTCACTGCTCGGTATCCTCGTAGTGGTCTGCGATATCGAAAATACCGGCAGGCTGCGGATAGTTGTTTTTTATAAGGATCTCCTCGTTCATCGAGATGTTCCGGGTGTCGATTGCCGTCGCCAATTGAGTGATATCTTTGTTGTTGCTGCCAACGACTTCGACGAGGATATTGTTATTGCCGGTCATCAGCTCCGTGACGTTGGTGACGCCCGGCAGATCAAGGATATCTTGGATAAGGTCTGCCCGTTCCGTAATCGACGTCGTACAGATGAACAGGACCCGAAGCGGAAGATCGGCTTTGTCGTAGTCAATGTTTGGCTGATAGCCTCGGATAATCCCGTTTGCTTCGAGCTGCTGGATTCGATTGCCGACCGTACTCGGTGAAACGCCCACCTGGTCGCTTATATCGGCGTTCGAATTGTTTCGCGCGTCTTCCTGGAGAGAATACAGGATTTGCCGGTCGACATCGTCGAGTTGATAGTTACTCATGTATAACGTGTTCGTCTGGGGTCTTCTGTAAGACCGACAGGAATGGTTGGAGGGCATCAAACTGTTGGCCTGCCGTTACCTGCTGGGTGTCTCGGTCCCAGCGAATGAAGCCGGCCGCCTCGAGTCGCGGGAGGTGGTTGTGGTGCAGCCTGATGTGAAGGGACTCGGAATCTTGGTCCTCGATGGAGAGGTCGTCCGGAATATGGAGGCTGGTGTCGGTTTGTGAGTTGTGCGCCGCCAGTGTGACCAGTAGTTCACGGCGCTCTAGGTGTGCCATTGCATGGAACACCTCGTCGGGAATCGAGTGCACATCAAAGGTCATGAGCTCTGCCAGTATATGTTTCTCGGCTGATTTGTTCAAAAGATCCGTGTTGAAAGATAGGGTTTTGTGCTCAGAACTGCAGTCAAGGGCGCAAGTCGCTAGCGACCGAACAGCGGAATCCTCTTAGGCGTGGTTTCTGACGGCCATGGCTATGTTCCCGCCGTCGAAAGCAAGTTTCGGAGGCCGTCCTTCCCTGCCTTCATCACGAGTCCTTTCGGCGTCCTAGTCCCCCACTCATGCTAGTGATTGAATATTTCGACAACGTGCCAGTCACTCGGTCCGACCTGGTCCTCGATCACGTCCTCGTCCATGATCGATATGGTTTGACATGGGCGGGTAAGCGGGGTTCATCTATTGGGTGTGGCTCTAAGCAATCCGACTCTCATGTCATCGCTCACCAGTATAAGTCATGCAGTGGTGACAGGGCTGAAGCCCACGCTTTTCTGCCTTTTTCCGAGAGACGATTTCGTCCGGATTCCCAGCGAATAGGTCGTCCTTCTGGAGTTGGCCACAAACGCTGCCCGACTCAGCGTCGTTCAGGAAGTGATAAACGCCGCCATCGCTGGAGACGGCGTCTGACGCCAGGACAGCATTTTGAGGGGTACTGGCCTCCGTCTCGTCTCTCTGGTTTATTATCTCGTGGGACATATTGGATACTGTTACCGATACCCATAATGGTGTGATGGCTGAATGTGCAGCGTCATTAAGTCGTAGGGACAGCAACAGGAAACGATCTTCTAGTAGGACCCTCTAGCCCCCTTTTCCCGAGAATCCACCAATGAATAATATGCACTACGAACTCACCACAGATTGAGATCCGGGTCCCAGGGATCTTCCACTTCGTGGAATAAACGGAAGTGAGATCTGCCGGTCCGACGCCCTCGGGGAAGCACGAAATCCGTATCCGCCAGCGAACGGCTAATTCTCCGATGAGGTTCCCCTGTACGGAGTGGTAGTAGCTATAGGGGATATCTAAGCTATCGGCGTTTGGATTGAGGACGGTAACTACCTATTCGAGTTGTTACTGCTCATTTGTTGTTGCAATTGCAAGGTATGGTTTGATTGTTTGCAGGCTATCAGTCGTCTCAACAGTGTTTTGGTCAGCATTGATCTGGAGGAGATTCGCATCTTCGAGCTTCGGCAGGTGACTGTGGTGTAACGCAGTGTACTCACGTTTGAGTGCTTCATCTGCTACCTGATCGATCGATGTATTTTGTTGCTGTGCGACAATGTGGGCCGCTAAATCCGCAATCGCTACGGGTTGTGAGCAATCTTGGAGATGAGAGAGTGCGTGTCGACGACTTGCATCGGCGAGTACCTCAAGTATTCTATCTATTGATAGCCCAGGTGCGTTCTCACCCACCGTTTGGTGTTCAAGCGGATTCGCGACCATGGGGTCGGTAGTCTACTGTGTCAGTTGAGAAGATAGCTTGATTGTTCATGCCTTTAATATACTGCCGTTGTTTGTAGTTTGCTAGTCTGCAGGCATGATGGGAATGTTCGTGATGAATTCTTTGATCCCTCGTTGAAGCCGTTTGGATGCCGTTTGATTGGAGATCCCGAGTCTCTCTGCTATTTATTCTATCGTCGTCATCTGAGGGATGTGATAGTATCTTTGTTCAACTACTACGATGAGCGCATCACGCTAGGCTGATGTGAGTTTAATCCTTACAACCTCACCCAATCCGAGCCCCAGCGATCGAATGCAGCGACCGACCCTGGCCCCCCAGCGGCGAGGGATTTACTCACTACGGCGATTGCCGCTCAGGTTGCCGAACAAACAAATGTCACCCCAGAGCAGCTTCCCTCACTCTACGAGGTGATCAATCCAGATGCGCTGGCGACCCTGTTTGAACCAACAATTGCTGGCAAGCAGCGATCAGACGGTCACGTGACGTTCGTCGATTGCGATAGCCGTTGTGGACTGTCAGTGTGGTGGTGATCCATTATGGAATGAATCGGTCGCTCTGTAGGTTCTGCCCTGCTAGGGAGAGCCTTAGAGCCAGCCTAATAAATTATCTGCCAACATCATCAAAAGACATAATTAGAAGAGAGTAACACCGGGGAGACCGGCGATTTCAAAGAGACGGAACTTACTCATCCTGTATCAGAATAGTGAGTGATCTCCGCGATTTCGATCTCTTCCTGACCATCGAAAGAACCCCGGAAGGAATCAGTAGAAATTGCTGTCCTCCGGGCACTGATCTTCGGCGTCACTCGTCCGACCTCTGGTGCGAATCGTGAGCAGACTTCCGCCGGTGATAACTCCACCAACTGTCCATAGAGCTCACTCACCCGTTTGATTCTGGGTTCTCAACTACTTTTGCGATAGAGATCACAGTATCGGCTTCGATCGATATGCCGCTCACCTGAACCACTCCTTCTTCTGGATTATATTCAATAAATTCGGCGTCAGTACTCTTGGGGAGATCAGTGTGTTGGAGCGATATCCGAACGCGTCGATACTTCTCATCCGAAACTTCTTCTCCTGAACTTTCCCACTCAGCGACTGTCTCTACTACCTCCTCAACAGGGATTTTTCCTTCCTCTTGCTTGAGATAGTAGAGAACATAGCGGCGTCGCTCTTTGCTTAACAGATCGAAAACAGTGTCAAGTGATTCCATAGATGGTATGTGAGATACTCCCTCTTAATCTTCTGGAATTTTCTTAAATAACGCGCATTTAGTTTCTATCCAGTTCGACTTAGAGCCGAAAACCCCGAAAATCTTAGGTTTGATGCGCAGCGTATCGACCTTTGTGAGTTCAAATGCCCACCATTACTCTCTCTCTCGGAACATTCGTCCGAGTTTGGCGAGCGTGGAGCTACCCAGTTTGTCCTTGATGCCCTTCGACAACACGAAGGAATCGAATTAGATTCGTTAAACACGACCCTGTACGACTATGTCGAGCCAGATGCGCTCGATAGCATCTTTGCCCACGACGAGAACTCGATTGAGGTGGTTGCGTTCGATATAAAGCACGTGACCGTTACCGTCTGGCACGACGACGTGATTCACGTGAAAGTCGAGCAGTGAACCTACTATTATCCTGTGTGGTTCAATTCTGTCGCGACTCAAGTGACTGGTCCTGGCCTAATATGCACGGGATACGGCGCAGAACTCTTTGTGGTCTTACCGCCGCTCCCTCACCTCCTAAGGGAAATTAAGGATCTTTGAGATCTAAGACGGCTTCGAGGTCTTTTCCCTCTAAGGCGGCTTCGACAACGGCAGGGTAGTAATCACGGTTCTTCTGCAGTGCTTCCCCGTGCTTGCGCTTGTACTTTGCATTGAGTTCATCAAAGCGAATATCGAGTTCCGTGTGCTGGTCTTCGGGCAGATACATGAGCACAGACGGCCGGTCTTTCACAGACGTCTGCTCGTTTTGGTCCGGATCTGCTGGCTCTTCCTTCTTATCGGTCTGGTCTGTCTGTTCTGTCTTAGATTGTTTATCGCTCTTAGATTCACTTTCTTCCTGCTCGTCTTCGAAGCGGGTTTGCAGTCGGTTAGACCGATCTTCGCGATCACTCATTGTCGATCTCCTCCAAACTCTCTGCAATCTCCTCGAACACGCGTTCCATATTGCAGTCTTCGTCGTGGTGGAAAATCGAGACGCCGTTATTCCAGGCGCGTTTGAGCGCAACCCGTTTTCGAACCTCCCACACTGGCAGTCGCCCGGCGAACGTGTCTTCGAACCAGTCCATCATTTCCTCTGCTTCTCCATCCTGTTCGACCCGGTTCGCGACAAGCCCAACGTCTTGGATGGTGAGGTCGTAGCCTTGTTCGAGACTATCGATCTGGTCGTACAGGATTTCGAGTGCCCGAATGGAGGTCCCTTCGGCGAGCGCTGGAATCAAGATGTTCTGGCAGGCCAACAGCGCGTTGTCAGTGAGGTGGTCAAGTGACGGTGGACAGTCGACGATGACGAACTCGTAGTCATGGTTGAGTTCGTCGAGTGCCATTGTGAGGCGTTCGCGACTTCGCATCGACCCGGTGAGGTCGGTTTCGAGGGTAAACATATCGATGTTCGCCGGCAGGACGTCAAATTCCTCGTGTTCGTGGATGAGACGAGTAATCTCGTCCTGTTGGTCGATGTTTGCGAGCACGGTTCCGAGATGCGGTTCGGGGGTTTCATATTCGTCGGCGAACCCGAGTCCTTCGGTGCCATGTCCTTGGGGATCGAGATCGATGAAGAGGACGTCGTGGTCGCGATGGGCGAATGCGCCGGCGACGTTGATGGCGATCGTGGTTTTGCCGACGCCACCTTTCTGATTGCTCACAGCGATCTTAGTTGTCATAGGCCTCTATCTAAGATATGCTCTCTAAGACAGCATAAAACTCAGTCAGACATTTGTCAGTACGTGGTCTTTTGAGGATGCTCTGGGGTCATTTTTGTTAGCAGTCGGACTCTCAAAGGTTAGTATATTCTACTAACCTTTGTTTCTCGGTGTCACGCCTTCGGATATCTCTCAGATGGACGACGGTCGTCACTACGAGCTCGAGGTCACGAACGGCAAGGACACGACGGGAAGCTACGAGGGCAGCAAGCAACGTGAAAGGTGGCTCCCGGTTGAGGCAACGATCAATCGCTACGTCCAGCAGGCCGATCTTCGGGACGATGACCCCCTGGTTGGACGGTCGAAACGTACCGTCCAGTACTGGGTTGAGCAGGCCGCCGAGCAAGCTGCCGAAGAAACAGACGACGACGACTATCGACGCGTGTCAACTCACGACTTGCGCCGCTGCTGGGCGAACCACCTCCTCGTTGAGGAGAATGTCTCACCGCGCATTGTGATGGCGCTCGGTGGATGGTCGAGCTATGACGCGATTGAGCCGTATCTGGCTGCGCTCACCGAGATGAATATCATTGAGTTGATGAGCGCCGTTGAGCTGTGAGCGGCTAATGAGCTTGAGAATCACTACTCATGAAAACACAAAGCGGCAGTGGATACCCCCGGTAGTTCCAACTCTATCTATGCGCGATCACCGCTTCGAAATTAGTAAGGTCTCGAAACGCATATTGTTGCTATATTACTAACTTTCGTGTATTCACTTTTGGATTGGCTGGCGTTTGTTTCCGGTGAGTTTGAGTATAACTTCCGTAATTGGTTCGTGTGACGCCTCTATTCAAGCGGTAATGAGTTTTGCAGACGGTAATGATTACTAAGATTTGAATGGACCAGAATTACCAGTAGCTGTAACTGTCCAAGCGAATTCACCGGAATTTGAGATCCGTCCCGATAGAAACGTCCCTTTCTCGCCGTTATTTGGTGCAGGGTGGAAGGAGGTGAGTGCTTGGGCATCGTCCAACTTTTGTCCAGGGACTGTGAATCGAATAGCGTACCAATTGGGTGTTGTAAAGACGCTTTCATACGTTTGGGTCTCCCCTGGCTCAATTGTTGTTGCGGCAGTCAGATTGCGTTGAGCGGGACGGACCATCGGATTTCCACTGACCGTGCCTGGGCCTGTCCCGGATTCTGATCCGACATCCGTAACGTGCATCCTGATGATACGAGGCGTTGAGCTCTCATTGACAAATCGAAGGCTTCCTGCCGGTGGGGCTTCGGATTTGGATTCAGTACATCCTGCTAACCCAGCAAGTGCAACTGATCCAACCGATCCAAGAACAGTGCGGCGTTTCATTGGGGATATCTTCCCACTTAAATAGCGAAATAAAAAAGCCCATTGCAGCAAGTGCGCCGGTGTTCCCATAGTCTTCGAGGGTGTGGCCGATCTGAGTCGCTCGCCACTGGCCATCGTCAAGCTCTGTGAGCTTGAACGTCGTGTATCCAGTCGGTGAGCGATCGTCAGTGGTTCCATGCTGCGATAGCGAGAACGATTCCCCAATAGAACTGAATTTTCAACAGAGTCGATTACAATACCGGCGGGAAGAATCAGGAGACAATAGCTCGCGAGCAGGTCGGGACGATTGCACGTCATCACGGTCGGTTCGATGCCGACCTCGCCACCGCGATTACCGAGGCCATCGAGGAAGGATATCTCGAAGAGCAGAACGGTGAGCTTGTCGCGACCGAGCACGTGAATGAGTTAATTCGTGGTCGGTGCTGCTCGATGGGCGAATAATAGGGAAAAGACCCCGAGTCACATGTTTTGATTGTCAACTTCTGGACTCAGTGGGAAGCTCTTATGAGGTCTGTGGGTGAAGGCGTGATTGCCTGTGGAGTGTTCCTGACCAACTAGGTCAGGAAGTTACTCTTTGCACTGAACGCCGAGCTACAGTACTATCCGCCCGATTCCGGCCAGCAGCCCAACGATGATCAAGACGCGGCGAATGATCTCCAGCTGCAGCTTGGTAATCTCGAGCCGCTGAATAAGTCCAGTGCGATTCGTTTCGGCGTCTTCGGAGGCGTGACGTTGTTGTTTTTCCATAGACGTCTCTCTGTCCGCAGCGTTCAGATGCCGATTCAGTGTAGAAGAGTCGTGAACTCCGGTGCCTGTGGAGTGTTCCGACCTTCCACAATCTCTCTCACTGCTGGCAGGGGCAAAAAAGGTTGAGTATCGTCGCCTTTTCGCCGACCGGCACTCAGCGACTTCGAATGGATAAGCTACTCATTCTGGATATTCGGACGCTACTCGGAACTATTGATTGACGGTGATGTCTGCATAACGTCGCCACAGACGATAGAGAGACCTGTCAGGAGTGCGTAGATAACTCCTCTTGCAGGTAGGAACTCCCGTATGAGACTGTCAAAGGGCGTGAGACGAGTTAGAGAATGAGGTAACCGAAGGCAAGCGGGGTAATGCCGAAAAGGTGGTAACGGAATCTATACGTTCACTCCTCCAGCTAAAAAATAGTAGATATTATAGCAGATGTTTAGTCAATAATTTCTCTTGCTTATTCAAGGACAATATAGAATATACAAAATACTTATCCTAGTGGCTATCGTATGTGGATATAGACACTATCGAGGTGTATCATGCATCGACACGGCCATTTTGGACTTGCGTTGCTCGCGCTTGCACCTGTGGTCTACGTGCTCGCGAGCACCGGCCAGCCCGCTCTTGCCCTCCTGGTCGCGGTCGGCGTGATCACAGTCGAACCACTCCCCGACAACGACCACTGGATACCAGGCCTCTCCCACCGAGGCGTCAGCCATTCGCTCTTTACCGCCGGCATCATCGGCGTCATTTGCGCCGGCTTCGGATGGCTCATCGGCCGATACATCACTGTCCCGCTCGCTGAGTGGTTGGAGGCGACGACGGCCGAGATCGACGCCGCGAGCACTGCCATCGTGATCGACCAGTTGGCAGCTCTAGATCCATCGACGCTCACATTCGCTGGGTTCGCGGTGGGCGTCGGCGGGATCTGCGTGCATTTAGCCGGTGATATCATCACGACGAGTGGCATCCAGCCGTTCCTGCCGTTCTCTCGTCGGCGAGTGTCTCTGTCGGGGCTTCGCGCCGACAGCATGCTCGCGAACAGCGTGCTGTTTCTCGCTGGCACCGTCGCGATGGCCACCGTCGGCTACGCGCTCTCACCGTTCGCAGGAGGACTCCCATGATTCAGGACACTAATGGCGACCAGCAGGATGGACGGACGCGCCGAGACGTGCTCAAGCAAACGGGCGCGGTCGGCACAGCCGTCGCGAGTAGCGGCTGTATCGGCATCCTTGGCGGCGGTGGTAGCGGCGTCCCGGCCCAGACAGGTAACAATAGCACGCAGGGAAAGGGCGTGAAATTCCCGGCAGCGCTCAGCGCTAAGCAGTACGCTAGCGTGTTCGAGAATGTCGTGAACATGGTCGAGGCCGGGGCCGACCCCGAGGGCAACGAGGATGTTGTGCCGGTCATCGAGCAGGAATTGCAGAGTGATACGCTGCTGTACTTCCCGCAGGGCCGGTACAAGATGAACTCGCAGGTCTCCCGTCGTGGCGAGACGAACCTAGGCCTCATCGGCAATAGCGCAGTGCTCGCCCACGGCGAAGTCAACGACATCAAGGGGTTCACCGTCACAGAAGGCGAGTTCGAGGGGAAGGCCCAGCACTTCAAAATCGGGAGTGGCGGCAACCCGCATAATGGGAAGTTCGTGTTTGGCGGGTTCACGATGGATTGGCGCGGCGAGAACACGGGGATGCAGATACTGAACCACCACACGACGGGTGTATCTGAAATCGCGAACGTACGCCAGCTTGGCGTGCACGACCTCGGTTGTCAGGGACCATTTCGGGCCAATCCCGCCACCAAGGACGCGAAGATCCAGGTCCGGAACGTCGACATTCGATATGGCGGTCTGACCTACCAGAAGACGATCAACGAGCGGACCACGGACAGCGGCGGTGGTGGCTTCGGTCGCAGCTGGGCAACGTCAGGAATTACGATGCATCCCCAGACGAAAGGCTACCTCCGCGTGCAGAACATGTACGTCGGCGGGTGGCCTGACAACGGCATCTATCTCGTCGGTGGCAGCAAAACGCGGTCAGGGACGGTCGAAGTCGTCAATTCTGTCGCAGCGAACTCGCATGCCTCCAATATCCGGATTGGTGGGCAGAACTCGAAAATCGCCAACTGCACCGTCGTCACCGACGAGAAATTCAGCAAACACTACTTTGAGCAGCGCCCGATTCGCCTGGATAACGGCAGTTGCAGCATCAAGAACACCCAGATCATCCAGAAGAAACCCACTGGGTGGAGTATCACTGTCCAACATGCAGTCGAGAAGGCTGTGCTGAACAACATCAGTATCGCGATCTACAACACGCCGATGACCGCGCTTGTGATCGACCCAGCGGCGGACAGTGTGGTGGTCAAGAACGTCGACATCAAGACGCCGGGATGGCCGGGATCACGGCCGATGCTCATCCAAGGCAGCGGTGATGTGATGCAGAATATCTCCGTTTCATAGCCGCATAGTGCATTCTATAGAAGGCCTCTTCAGATTATCTGGTGTACTTTGCAGTAGCTACGTAGGACACGTAGAGAACTGGCGCCATGATGAGAAAGGCCAGCCATAATCCCGGGTCGACGATAATTTCAGTGAACGGGCGGTGCAGTTGGACGATCTTTGCCCAAGCGAATACCCCAATAAGGAGTATCCCAAGAACAACTATACCACCAAGCAAGGGCCTCTCTTTCAGATATTCGTTCAGTCTGTTCGTCACGTTTCATTCTCTGTTCAGAGTGTACTAGTAGTTTACTTCTAGAAATTTTTCCAGCTGGCCAGGATTGACGATCAACCCCTATTCGTACCTAGCGACTGAACTGCTGTGTAGGGACTATGCCGAATACATGATTCCTATTTAGATAGCAATTGAAAATATCATAAGAGGCTTAATAGAGCCAAAATCAGTATTTGATCGGGAGTACTGCTTTAACGGCGACACGGGCTATATAGCCTGATATGAGCATCATTGGGAGTACGAGGAGTGACCCAGTTTGAAACCCCATATATGATTCCGCAGCTACAAGTAGTATTCCCATCACAATACCGAACACAAGGATACCCACAATCATCACCATAGTCAGGGCTTTGACAATGGCCCAATGCCGTCGCAGCATGTCCTTTGCGCCTTCCTCGTGGGGATGGGCGCGGTCGGGAGTCCGTTGGATGAGTCGCATAGTATCAATCGTTGGAATCAGATGTTCTGGGATCGTGTTTCAACTCATAGAGCGCTGAGGTTTCGTGGACTTTTTCGACATAATCTGCAGCCAGCAGGACCTTCATATTTGTGTATATATGCTGACTAGAATAGTTGAGTTCGTCAGACATCATCGCTTGCGTCGCGCGGCCGTCGTGTAGCAGGTCAAGAATCTGCTCGTGGACATCGTCGAGTTCGACCATGTCTCTGTTCTCCTAGTTTGTTCCTAAAGCATTTTTCCAAAATCAAATTGATATCATAATTTGCTATTCTATTTGTACTTCATAACAGTTAGATCAATAACTAATGCCCCAAAATATAACTAGCAATGTCTAGTAAGCATAGATGAATTATGACAACTAGTACTAGGTTATCGGGCGGAATAAAGCGGATTGGTAAATACGCAGTCCCTCCACGCCTTGTCCAGGCTATCACGCTTCTTTTCCTCACCTCCGTCCCGGCTTTTGCCCAGGACGGCGGCAGTGGCGGGAAAGCCGGCCAACTCATGTGCCAGGCTGGCCTCGGCCAGTTGCTTACCATCGGATTCGGGCTGCTGACGATCCTCCTCGTGGTGACTGGTGTCTTTCGCATCGGTAACGGCTTCCGGAAGCTGAGTGACCCACGTTCGCAGAAAAAGAGCGAAGGGCGGCAAGGAATCGCAGGCGGAGCACTCGCCTTTGTCGGGGCGCTTGTCGTCGGTGCTGCCCCGGCCCTTCTGCAGGCGATTGGTCTCTCGACACCCCAGTGCGTGAGTTTCAGTGCCCTGTAGGAGGTGCAAGCATGTGGACCGTCTCCCAATTGCCTGTGGTCGCACGTCGGTCACAGGTCCTTGCTGCTGTCCTCGCAGTATGCATCGTCGCTCCCGTGTTTGCAAGCCCTGCTCTCGCTCTCTCTCACGATCCTGTTCAGCAAAGATTGAGCCGGGCAGCGACGAGTTCGAGAAATCGGTCGCGATCAACTTCTTGGACGTCCCCGAGTGCAACACGGAAGCCGAACGCGAGCGTGGGATAGAAGACCGCTTAGAAGTCCTGAAGGCGATTTTCGACAATGACGAGTATTGGGGGATCAACATGGAGTCAATCACGGAGTCGATGGGCCGAGCGATGCTCCGGCACAACGCTCAGGCCAACGACCCCCAGGACTACTACTCGATTATCGATTTCTACTTCGTACTCTTGCTCCAGCAGCGCCGCGAAGCATTCGCCGAAGAAGTTGATGACCCGTTCGTGGCGGAGTTCGTGACCGAGATTGCCGACATGGACGACGACGACGTGCGGCCGCTGCTCAAGCGGATCAAATCCTGGGTTGAGAACGGGATCATTCGTCGCATTGCTGCCTGCCGTGAGTCCACGATCGACTTCCGGGAGATCATTGACGACAACAAGATCGTCATCGTCCGGACGCCAGTGTCGAACGACGACATCAAGCAGATGATTTCACTCGGGACGATGCGCCCCATCTGGACCGCCGTACAGAACAAGTCCTTCGAGGGCAAAGAGCGCGAGCCGTTCTTCGCGATCTTCGACGAGGCCGACAAGGTACTCAACGAGAATCTGGACGTCGCGGACATGCTGGCGCGTGCTCGCTCGATGAAACTCTCGGTCACGTTGGCGTGCCAGTATCCGACCCAGCTCGCAGAAGCGGGCGTGCTAAAAGCGGTCGAGAACAACTGCAATAACCTCCAGGCGTTCCGCGTCAACGACGACGATGACGCCCGGCCGCTCATGAAACGGTTCCGGGGCTACGACGTTGAAGACCTGATTGAGACGGAGAACTACCACATCTGGACGCGAGTACCCCTCGAAAGCGGCGGCTACAGCGACCCACTGAAGCTCAGCACATTCCCCCCGTATCCGCCGCTCCGGTCGGACGACGAAGTAGACGAGATAATCCGTGAGAGTTTGGACCGCTACGGTCGCGAGCCGTTGACAGACGAGGAGATACAGCAGAACCTCCACTTTGGCGAGTTCGAAGAAACGATTGCAACGACGCCCGACCAGCACCAGACCGAAGAAGGCGAACCGGACACAATCACCGACCACGACGTGCTCGAAGCGCTCTTTGTAGCAGCAGTCGAGGCAACGGACAACGGGATGGGCAGCGTTCCAGTGCGCGAGATCGAGGCCGAATGCAAGCGTCGGACGAACTACGACAACTATCCGGCGTTCACAAATCTCGTGGTCGAGAAGCTAGGTGGCGCAGTCGAAACCCAGCGAGCAGATGGGGAGGTTATCGCGTCGCTCACCAAGCAGGGCCATACGCAGTTGTTCGAGCAGGACACGGGTGCGGGCGGCAGCGGCGGTGGCGAAGAGCATCGCTGGGTGCTGAGTGAGAGCTTCAAGGCGTTCACACGGCTTGGGTACCGGGTGGATCTGCCGAGTCAGGACGCGGGTGGGGAGCTTCCTGACGGCGTGGCGGACATGCCGATTGACCCAACGACCGAAGACACACTGCCCGAGATCGAGGCCAAGCGCGAACAGCTGATCGAGCAGTACCGAGACCTCTACGAGTTCTCGGACGGCCGGCACGTCAGCATCGAGGCAGAGACGACGACGATCAGACGGCCGATGCAGACGCTGACGAACCTTCGGAAGGCTATAGATGCCGGCCGTAAATGCGTGTTCACGACGAAAGACGCCACCGCCTCAAAGGATAGCTTCGCGTACTGGGCGCGGCGGGGCGAGCGAATCATCTATCGCACGACCGGCCGCGGGGAAGCGATTGAAACTGATTATTCGACGCTCACATTCGCGAGCGAAGGCAGCCAGGGCAGTCGCGTCTTCTACAACAAAGGCGAGGCGGTCGAGCCAGAACCGAACCGGTACGCGCTCCGACCAGCGGTCGACCGCCTGAACAAGGACAACGACACGGTTGAGTGGCGTGAGAACGGCAAGGAGATCGTCTTAGCCCACGCCAACACCGGCGAGGAGTATGCCCGCTTCGACGGCGTTGACGATGTAGAGACAGCGGATAAGACGACGTTCCCTGCCTACTATCACTACGACCCGACCCAAGGGACATACACGGTCTACGTAGGCAGCGAAGAGCGCACCTATGACAATAAAGACGATTGGGCCGACGATTGGAAGACCGTGCCGACGCCATTCCTGCCGGAAGCGGAGTTCGACGAGGTGCCAACCGAGGACGATTTCGAGTTCGTGGTGTTCCCCGACGACGATAACACGACCTACGACGAGCCGCAGCGCTACGAACAGGGCAAGCTGTGTCCGCTGTTTAGCGACGACAACAACACCAACGACGATGCAGACGAGGACCAGCCGACGCGAGAGCCGAAGCCAGCGGCCGAGCAAACAGAGTCAGAGACAGCGCCGAGCGATGGGTCGGCGACGGATCCGAGCGGCACTGAGAGTAGAGACAGCGGGAGCGAAACACCGACCGGGACGGAGGACGAAAAGGACGAAAGCGAGAGCTACGAACAGTTCTTCTAACTACTGATAAGTTACTCCGATTCTTGCTGACCGTAGGTCGCCAAGTCAACGTCGTTTTCTGACTCAATGTAGTTCCGAATCACCGCCAGCGCATCCCATAGCTCGTCGACCTTGTGGTCAAGTTCTTTCAGGTCAATGTCATCAGAACTAACGGCATGATCGTCGGTCGTCTCCAAGGCATCCGACTCATCAAGACGTGTCTGTACCTGCGATACCTCCGCCTCAAGCTTTTCTACCCTGTCTGACAGATCCGTGGGTGTCTCCTGCCGTTCAACAATCTTCTCAGCCACCGCTTCCCCAGCCGGTGTGAGGGTCACGACCTTAGCCGGAATCTGGTTATTCTCGACCTCAGGCTGCATCACCTCGACTAGCTCACCTGGGACCAATTTCTCACGAAGCCGATATAGAATATGATCGTTGTTCTCCAGGCCTGTGAGGGCGCGAATCTCGGAAGTGTCTGCGGTGCCGTCCTGCTCAGCAAGCGCCCACAAAATCTCCTGTGACTTCCAGTCAAGCTGTTCTGCGAGCGGCCGATCATCGTCGGTGCTCTGGCTCATATCTTCCTCTCTAACTTCTATATACTTAAATTGGGGTGCTAAATTAAGATACTGAAAATCAGTAGTGAGTAGTCCGCTTCTAAATTAGGCCCCTGAATTAGTAGCGATTAGAAGCGAAGAGATCGGCGCAACAAAATTAGAAGGAACACGGGACGGTGCACGGTGAGAAGGGGATACCAAATAGGCGAGAATAGAGCAGTGGATAATGATGGTCGAGAGAGTGAGAGGAAAGCAGGTGAGTGATGAGAGAATGAGAGTGGTCGAGAGGAGAGGGGATTCAACTGAGAGCGAGAATTCTGGGATTCCAATGATGGCGAGTGAGGGGTGAAGAAGGCATGTTGAGAGAGGGGGATTCTACTGAGTGTCTGCCGGTGCGAAGCCGACTATATATCAGATACTAGACGTTGAGGTGAGAGCGATAGAGAGTGAGGGGAATCGAGCACGAAGCAGTGAGATAGAGAGAAGCGAACAGCGAGGACTGAACAAGGAGTGAGAGGTGAAGGGGGGTTCAGATGAGACGAGAGAGGAGGGGGTTCAGGTCTATCTAAGGAGAGTGAAAGGAAAAGGGGACGACGAAGACCGACAGCGACTGAGAGCGACAGAAGGGGGGTATCCAAATTGACGAGGAAAAGCCGTGTTCCAACTGAGCGAGACAGCAGACGTATCAGGTATAATAGAGGGCAGTGAAAGGAGAGGGAGCAAGACGAGTAGAAGTAAGGCAGCACATCGATGACGGGGCTAGATCACGGTGGAGGCAATGAGGAATGAGAGCAAACAGCGGCCAGGAGAGAATATCAAACAGAGAATGGAATCAGGAAGAAGCGCCGAGACAACGAGGGCTAACAGCGGCCAGCAATTCACTCGAAACATGGAGTGATCACCACCCAAGATCACGTCGACAGAGACACTCGATCAAACAGCACCAGGAAGAGGAATCCCGACAGTCGAATCCTCAACCGAAGCGAGACAATCGAAGCCACTAGCTGAAATCGAAATCTGAATCCTGCTACTAGGTCGAAAAAGTGAATCCCAGGCCGGGAGCAAGAACACGAATCTGACAACGGAGTCGATAAAATGAATCCCAGGTCTAGAACGAGAAGCGGAATCCAACAGCAGAGTCGGCTAGCTGAATCCCAGACCAGGAGCGAAAAGAGGAATCCCAGGGCTGTCTCGACGATCTGAATCCGAAACGGAAACTCGAAACGGCAGCGCCAGTACCGGGGCAGACACATCCCCGACAGCTCTAGCAGAACGAACCCCGGATCAGTCGAGACAGAATGAACCCCGAAGAGGCAAGACGAGAGGGAACCCCAAATCAATCGAGACGAGGGGCCCCGACAGGACTCAGCTAGTAGCGAAACCAGACACAACGACACATTCAGGATACAGCAAACAACGACATCTCGAGCAGTCAATCATAGCGCCACACAATCATCCATACATCTAGCTCCCTGGCTTCCTTTGCGCTAGCCACGTCTGTCCCTCATCGCGAGTGCGCCTCTTGGACTACCGTGAGAACAAACGGATAGTGAGGATTCAGACCGACGTCTCATTCACAAGCGTCGGCATAGCTGGTGCTCGAAATTCAGGTCTCGGAAGGAAACACCGCGAGGATCGTCCGTCGTATCTATCCCTTGTCGCCAGAACCACTTAAAGAGAAGACCAGAGATTCGACCATAGCAGACAACGTCGGTCGGAGCAGCACGGGACGGTCGCCAGAGAAAACACAAGGAAGCGGTCGGTCAAAAACACGCCGAGACGACTGTTCGGACGAGTTACAGGCCAAGCGCCTGAACTACGTCCCAGAACATCGGTTCAAGTCCAAGTGCTTGGACCACCACTGCGAGGCTAGTACCAAGGAGTGCGACGAGAAGCGGCGGCACAATCGGGAAACCTCGCCGTCCCTCCGTGGGATCTTCGTCCCACGGGTCTTGCCACGAAGGATGATAGACCTCGTAGCCGTCAGGAATCTCATCATCGGTCGTCTCGTCGTCTGTCATACCAGCACCATTGCGAACAACTAGGGATAAAGCTGGCGACGACGCCCCTTGCGTCATTATTCGCAATCCCAAATGGTGAACTAACCAGAGCAGCGACCCCACGTATGGCGCGATCACTTCCCATTCTCAGTCTTGCCCTTCTGGTTGTGCTCGCCGGCTGTCTCGGCGGCCTTGGACTTGGCGACAACACTCAGACCACCACAACGCAGACATCCGCCACCGAGTCAACAACTCCGACGGCCAGCACGACCACGACGACCCAGACGACCCAGACGACCACCACGATCACGTCGACGGCGACCCCAACCAGCACCTCTACGACCACGACCGCAACCCAGACAGAGATGAGGACTACGACCTTGGTCGCCCGAAACACGTCAGCGCATATCGACCCGCCGGACGACGGAGACAGATTCAAAGCCCGCGTTGTGAAGGTGCTGGGCCCGGAGACGATCAAGATCAAACGAGAGAGTGGTAAGACGGTCGTCGTGGACCTCATCGGGATTGAGACGCCAGAGTCAGCGGGGAACACGAACCCGACGGCGTTTGAGGGTGTGCCGTCGTCACAGCAGGGCCGCCAGTTGCTCGGCCAGATTCACAACCGCGCACTCAGCTATACCAAATCACAGCTCCGCCAGCAGGTCGTGACGGTCGCGACCGACCCCGAGGTGGGCAAGACCGATGACGGCCACCTACGAGCCTACGTCTACATCGGCGATTTCATGTATAACAGCCAGTTGCTCCGCATCGGCTATGCTCGCGTCACAGACAGCGAGTTCAGCAAGCGCCCGCTTTTCATGCAGAAGATGCAGTCGGCCCAGCAGAACGGCTACGGCCTCTGGAGCGCGAATCAGACGGCGTGATCGAAGTGAAGATGGAGGGCCGAACGCGTCAGCAGTCGTCGGCAGTGTCGGCCAGGAACGCCGTGAGCCACTCGTCAGGCGTGGGGGCAAGCGGTCGCCGGGTTCGGTCAGCGCCGATTCTGACGGGATTTCATGCCCACACAGCTGCACGACCAGCGTCGAGGAACCCCGGACAGTCGTCGCCGTGACCGCCGCTTTGCAGTGCGGACAATGGTCGGCGGTCATTGGCCGGGACCCTCTTCGAGGCGAATATTTCCGCCACAGTCGCCGCAACTGTAGTTCTTGGGGTTGCGGACCGTCTTCGAGCGACGATACCGCCCGACCCGACCACCACACTCCATGCAGACTAGCCACCATTCGGGCGAGGTGAACCGCTGGCAGTGCTGGGCGATATCAAGCGGATCGGTCCAACAGGCGAACGTCTCACCGTGGTCAGCGTCGTCAAACTGCCCGTACTGCCAGGCATGGACGAGTTTGATCTGCCGAAAACAAATTGGAGTATAGCTTTCGTTAGCGGTTCGAAGTCAACAAAATAGTAGCTGTTCAGCAGCGAGGCCTACTGTCTGCTACTGCTCTTCCTGCGTTGCTCGCTCAACATCTGCTCCTTCAGGAATATTCGGGTTGAAAGTGCTATTGGAGACGGTGTTGATGCTCACGTTTGTATACGTTGTTGTGATTGTTTTGTCGCCAAGGTAGACTGCATCCGGAGCATCATCTGTATCGTTGTGGATAGGATTATCTTCTGGGTTGCGGAGCTCTGCAATACTCACATTGGACATACTGTCTAGATGGGGTTTCTGTGCTGTCTGTTTGAGTACGACGCCCGTATCTGTGTCAACCCAGAGAGTTTGGGCGGCATAGTATGCGAGATTGCCGCCATTTGGATTGCCATTCAGATGGATGACGTAGGTTTTCTCTCCGTTGACTGTCGCGGTCCCGTTGTAGTGGATTGCGTTCTCGTTTTTAATTGTTTTCAGGGGCGCTTCGAAGAGTTGATAGCTGCCGTTTCGCGTTCGAGTGTGTGGACTGAGATGGCTCGCGTGATCGGACGATTTGTTCTGAATCCGGTATTCGTTCTCACTGGGAATGTACTGGATTGCGGCTGTCCCATTATAGATATTGATATCCTTCTTTTGTGGTGAGTCAGAATCCCAAGATGCGACGCGTGTTAACACGCCGTTCTCGGTGTATTTAACGGCAACATTCCACTTCTGGGTGTGGGTCAGCTCACTGCCGTTCGAGAGCTGAGTGACAGTTGTTTCAGTGATTGTGTACCGATAACTATTGATGGATGCTTGCTTTGAGCGGATACGGTCGAGAATTTTCTGCGTTTGTTTGTCGATCGGCGGGATTTCTCCCATGGTTGGTGTGCCATGAGGCTGGTTCGACGTGGACGTTGCTTGATTTGGCGTCGTGTTCTGTCCGCTAAGGGCAGGTCCACCGCCGAGACAGCCGCCAAGGACGACCATCAGAGTGATTACTCCAACGAGCCCGACTGACCGTATGAATTCCATATTCTACATCATACAGTGTTTGGTAAGTGTTTTGTGGTGTAAAGAATAGCGGCGAATGATATTGGGAATCAGAGAGACTACCTTCTCTTGAAAGCCACCGTAACAGTACTCTCAGTGAACGTGCACTGTTCAATGAGTTCTGGAAGCGTCTATTGATGATCCGCAATAGCGTGTGATACACACCGGTTCCCTCACCGATGAACGACACGTGTTCTGTCCTCGTTTCGGGGGAGGAACTCTACCGCCCGGGTAATATCGAACACACGGAGGTTAAAGAATGACGCACAAAGCAGCAGAGAATCGTAGGTGAACTTGACCATGTGCCTCAATACTGGCTTCAGATGAGGTGAGAAATCATGAATTCGACACATTAGTCGCTGTCACACTCGTTGAGCAAGCGGGCGACATTCCTGCGTACTCGAACGCTTGAAGTTCGGATAACCCGCCGCGAGCGGCATACCCGATTGCAAGACAGGCCAAGAGCGGTGTAGCGGGGAGTTGGCGAAACGTACTGTTCTTCATCTCCAACAGATGGATTCTTGATAGATAGTAAGTGAGAAAATTACGTACGTGGAATTTCTAAATACGACCGCCAAGTTGGTGGCTTCCTCTCGGTATCCCGAGAAACGATAGATTCAGCGAGCGGTTAAAATACAGCACGAATCCATCGCCAACATAGTTTATGAATTCAGTGAATTGATTTTGTTATTGGGAAACTCTATGTCGATTTAGACAATTTTAACACGTAGGGGACCAATCACTCGGTGATGAACGGTTCCAACCAGGACTGGTGGCCGAATCGATTGAACTTGGAGATTCTCGACCACAACGCTCGCCCGGGCGATCCGATGGACGAGGAGTTCGACTACGCCGAGGAGTTCGAGAAACTCGACCTCGACGAGGTGAAAGCGGACATCGAGGACGTAATGACGACGTCGCAGGAGTGGTGGCCGTCCGACTACGGCCACTACGGGCCGCTGATGATTCGAATGGCGTGGCACAGTGCCGGAACGTACCGCGTCTCCGACGGCCGCGGCGGTGCGAACCGCGCCGGACAGCGTTTCGCGCCTCTCAACAGTTGGCCCGACAACGCGAACCTCGACAAGGCACGCCGGCTGCTCTGGCCGGTGAAGCAGAAGTACGGCAAGAAACTCTCGTGGGCCGACCTGCTGGTCCTGACCGGAAACGTCGCCCTGGAGTCGATGGGCTTCGAGACGTTCGGCTTTGGCGGCGGACGCAAGGACGCCTACAGACCCCACGAGGCCGTCGACTGGGGGCCCGAAGACGAGATGGAGGCGTCTTCCCCCGAGCGCTTTGACGAGGAGGGCGAGCTCAAGGATCCGCTCGGCAACTCCGTCATGGGGCTCATCTACGTGAACCCGGAGGGCCCGAACGGTGAACCGGATCTCGAGGGATCGGCACACAACATCCGCGAGACGTTCGGCAACATGGCGATGAACGACGAGGAGACCGTCGCGCTCATTGCCGGCGGACACACGTTCGGAAAGGTCCACGGCGCCGACGACCCCGAGAACCTTGGACCCGAACCTGAAGCGGCCCCCATTGAAGCGCAGGGTTTCGGCTGGGAGGGCGATTACGAATCCGGGAAGGGGGCCGACACGATCACCAGCGGTATCGAGGGTCCCTGGACGCAGGCGCCGATCAAGTGGGATATGGGCTATATCGACAACCTTCTCGACTACGAGTGGGAGCCGGAGCGGGGTCCCGGCGGCGCGTGGCAGTGGGAACCGACGGACAAAGAGCTCGAGAACACCGTGCCCGGCGCGCACGACCCGTCGAAGAAGGAGACCCCGATGATGCTGACGACGGACGTCGCGCTGAAGCACGACCCGGACTACCGGGAGGTCCTCGAGCGCTTCCAAGAGAACCCAGACGAGTTCCAGGATGCCTTCGCGAAAGCGTGGTACAAGCTAATTCATCGCGACATGGGTCCGCCGGAACGGCTCCTCGGCCCGGAGGTCCCCGACGAAGAGATGCTGTGGCAAGACCCCGTCCCGGACGTTGACCACGACCTGGTGGGTGACGAGGAGATCGCTGAGCTCAAGGCGGAGATTCTCGAGTCGGAACTGTCCGTCTCCCAGCTAGTCAAGACCGCCTGGGCGTCGGCGTCGACGTACCGCGACAGCGACAAGCGCGGTGGGGCGAACGGGGCTCGCATCCGCCTTGAACCGCAGAAAAGCTGGGAGGTGAGCGAGCCGGAGCGACTGGAGTCGGTGCTGGGGACCCTCGAGGAGATTCGGGAGGACTTCAACAGCTCTCGGTCCGACGGAGTGAGAGTCTCGCTCGCCGACCTGATCGTTCTGGGCGGCAACGTAGCTGTTGAGACGGCGGCGGCGGACGCCGGGTACGACGTGGACGTTCCGTTTGAACCGGGCCGGACGGACGCCTCGCAGGAACAGACCGATGTCGAGTCCTTCGAGGCGCTTAAACCGGAAGCAGACGGGTTCCGGAACTATCGCGGGGACGAGGCCGACCGACCGGCAGAGGAGATGCTCGTGGATAGGTCGGAGCTCATGAACCTGACAGTGCCCGAGATGACGGTGCTGGTCGGTGGTATGCGAGTGCTTGACGCGAACTACCAGCAGTCGGACCTTGGTGTCTTTACCGACCGGCCGGGGACGTTGACTAATGATTTCTTCGTGAACCTGCTGGGCATGGACGTCGAGTGGGAACCAGCCTCTAAATCAAAAGAGATATTCGAGGGATATGACCGTGACACGGGCGAACTCGAGTGGAAGGGCTCCCGCGTGGATCTCATCTTCGGGTCGAACTCCCGGCTTCGAGCCGTCGCAGAAGTCTACGGCAATGACGACGCAGGGGAGAAGTTCGTTCGCGACTTCGTGGACGCGTGGAATAAAGTGATGAGCCTCGATCGCTTCGATCTCGAGTAATCTAGCCGAGAACCGCCGCGCAGTGGGGGACGTTTTTTGCTAGTTTATCCCCTCTGATGTCAGCCGACAGCCAAGGTGGAACACCAGCATTGCTTCGCGGATGTTTGTCAGGCTGGCACGATTGAAGACTTAGTGGGCTCACAAGCGTCGACTGCAGGGTCAAAATCAGGTGCCCTGACCCTGGCTCAGCTAGTCGGTCGAGACTTGGCGACGCACTAAATCCTAAAGTGAGTACCCGTGGTGAGTATGGCCGTGCAACCGCCGTCGCCGTCAGAATTGACGCCCTCACACGAGTTTGTCGCTGAAGACTTTCACGCCGCGACGACTGCACTCCTCGAGGTTGCACTCAACCATGCTTCCATGGGATTCGTCGGGGTTCGACCATCGAGGCTGAACACTACCGTCGAGGATATAATTGATCCGACTGTGTTTTGGAGCGACGACCACGGATCATTCGAGCCGGTTACGGCTGCGTTCGAGAGTAGTGATGTGTCATGGTACCAGACTCAGTTTCCAGAGGCGGATGATGACTTCCGGCGACTATGGGCGCTTGAAGCTGGCCGGAGCGTCCGCTTTCTACAGGAGTTCTGCGTTTGCAATGCAAACGATTGGATCGTCTATGTCATCCCGCATCACGAACATCTCATGGTGAATGCTCCAGACAAGGAGTTTGCGAGTGAGGTAAACAATGCACTCACCCATCTCTGGGCGTGCATTGTTCCGGCAGGAACGCGGATTACATGGGAGTATGACGGCTGCAAGCACGCCATCGACGGTGGGACGCTCCAGGTCAAGCGTTCGAAGATGGGGTACGCAGGTCGGTACAGTCTCCTGAATCTTTTTCGAGTTACTCCGCGTCCACAATCGCTAACGCTTTCACTGGAGTGGCACCGTGAAACGAGATCAGGTCTCATCGGCCGGTTCATTGATGGGATACAGTCAATTGTCGGGGGGCCACCCGATCGTCTCAGGTTTGAAGATGAGACAACGATGCAAGAGGCTGAGACTGTCCTCCACGAGACCATTGAGACGATGCATCCGAAGAGGACAGCAGCAGAGATAGATGAGCGTGTCTAAGAGAGGAACGACGATCGTCGACGGCCCCAACAACCGTCGCCGTGACCGCCGTTTTGCAATGTGGACAGCGGTCGCCAGTCATTGCCCAGGACTCGCTTCGACGCGGAGGTTTCCGCCGCAGTCGCTACACTGGTCGTTCTCGGGATTGCGCACTGTCTTCGAGCGCCGATACCGCCCGATCCGCTGGCCACAATCCACGCAGACTAGCCACCACTTCGGCGAGGTGAACCGCTCGCAGTGCTGGTCAATGCCCAGTGGATCAGTCCAACGGGCGAATGTCTCACCGTGGTCTGCTTCATCAAACTGCCAGTACTGCCAAGCGTGGACGAGTTCATGCCGGACAGTCTTACTGTATTGCTGCCAGCCGAATTCTTGATAGGCGTCCCAGGTGAGCCGGATCGTGACCGATTCAGTGTCTGGGTTGTATTCAGTGACGCCTGCCTGTCGCTGGGCCTGCTCGGAGACCTCCCAGTCGATGGATTCAACAGGGAACTTGGGGAAGTGTTCGGCAGCGATATTGGCCGCATGCGTTCGTGCTTGATCGAGCAGCGCCGCCTGCGTCGTCGGCACGGTATCGGAGGCGTCACGGTCGATATCGTGCTGCTCCACCAGCAAGCTTTTCCAAAGCGCAGTCCAATCAGGAGGTATGAGCCTCACTACAGATGACTTCAGGGAATTCTTGGCCTCGGATCCTGAAGACGACGAATCCGTCGCGCTCGGGGATGCACTTGACGAGTTAGCCGTCGATGTCGAAGTCGATTCTGTTGAGGCGATCCGTGACATTCGCGAACGGCTATGAAACTGCTCCTCGACACGAATATTCTCGTTGCGGCGGTTACATCCGATACCGATCGGTCTGAGGACGCAGTGAGACTACTCAATACAGCCGACGAAGTGTATGTTTCTGTGTTGAGTTTGATGGAACTCCGGAGTGTGCTCACGAAAAAGAAACAGTTCGAACGTGATCGGATAGATCAGATTGAGAACCGAATTACGTCCCGCGCCACAATTACATTCCCTGATGCGTCAGACATGATGGCAGCCAATCAGCTACAATCCGAGACGCTTCTCTACCCAATGGATGCCCTCATCCTTGCCGCTGCCAATGCTATTGATGCCACTCTCGTCTCATTCGATACTGAACTACTCGAACACGGCGCAGAACATCCCACTGACATGATCTAACACCTCAAAATTCTACTGACCGGCATCTATCTTTACGGGAGGACATCGTGATCTGAATAGCCTTCTAGACTTGTCGCTGCGCCCGCTCGGAGACTTCCCAATTGATCGACTCGACGGGAAATCGGGGAAGTGCTCGGCAGCGACGTCGGCCGCATGCGTTTGAGCTTGGTCAAGCGGAGCCGATCATATCGTCGAAGGAGAAACGGAATAGGATGAGTGGAACATGAAGGCGAGAATCAATCTTTGAGCGAGTGGCTGCTATGCAGAATTGCTTGGGAATTTTCCTATTAAATAAGCTTGAGGATGGATAAGTTATTCATAGCTGCGAACCGTTTAGAATACCGATCAAGACATGCAAACAAATACCATGGACCGATGCAAGTGGCCACTGACTGTCACCGACAACGACACCCAGCCTCAAGAAATGCATTCAACACACCTCGATCTGGATAATCTCTTCCATGCACTCAGTCGGAGTGAACGCCGCCAAACACTCCGGTATTTGGACCGCCAGGATACCCCCGTCGCTGTCGAGGAACTCGCCGCCGCGCTCGCTGCTGACCAACCGACTCGTAGCCCGAAACAAGTAACGCTCACACTTACGCACCAACATCTCCCCCTATTAGAGCAGATAACACTCGTCGAACGAACGTCACAGGACCATGTCACGACTACTGACGCTGCAGCCGCTGCCATCGAGGTGCTTGACACGGTGCGTTATTATCTCGAGTAAGGTGCTAGATGACACACCTCTACCGGCTAAAATTCCGGCGTAATCGCCTATTACTCAATGGGATTGGGGACTGCCAGAGAGTATGCAAAGTTCAGCAACAGCAGTCGAGACAGCGACAACTACCTGGTTCGGTACGGAGACAGACACGCCAGATCCGAGTTCGCCGACGCGCTACGAGCTGACCGAGTCGTATCCGATCGATCCAGCACAGTCGCCGACACAGGCGGTCGTCGACGCTATGTTAGACATGAGCGAACCACCAGGGGGCCAGACGACGCTAACACTCTACGAGCATATCGATCCAGACGCGCTCGAGGACCTCATCGACGCCAGCGAGGACAAGCGGAGTCACGTGGAAGTTCGATTCCAAGTCGACGAGTATCTCTTTGTTGTCCGCAGCACGAATACGATTCGCGTCTACGAGCCCCTGTAGGACTTCCAGTAGCCGAGACTCCAGGACTAGCAGCACTAGTCTAAGCCGTAGCAACCGGGAGTTAGATGCATCATGCTGTTAGGATAAATTGAATTCGCTAGCCCCAACTACGTTAGTATAGTATACGAGCCACGTTTCTTGTGGTATCGGTTCACGCCTCTTAGACCAGTGGAAAAGGCGATAGTGGGAACCAATGCTGGGAAGGGCTTTCCGGCATAGAGCAGCCGCCAAGGCTCATTCTGAGCGACTGTGGAGAAGTCTGAACGCAGTCATTCAAGAGATCAATAACGGCTCTCAGCTGGGTTACGTGACTTCAATCGCTATTTTATTCGAGGCTTGCGGTTGGTAATGGGTCTAGAACAAAGGAATCGGGGGTCGTCGTAGAGCAAGTATGTCATCAGAAGCTGTAAACCTCGATACGGACTTCAACGAAACGCTCGAATCACTGTTCAATGATGCCGACACCGTGCTTGTGGTGAATCCCTCGCTAGAGGTGTTTCGCACAGCGATGGAGACGGCATTCGAGTTCGACAATGAGATGCCGACGCTGCAAGTGCTTGCGACGCCGGATGTACTCAAAACAGCGGCGGAAGATTTCATTCTCGCCAGCCAGATAGCGGACTTGATCGACCAAGACACGTTGTCGCTGCGGACGACGACGGATATCGCGCGGAGTTCGTTGTTCGTGAGTGACGAGCAGGTGATGACAGTTGTGCCAGTCGACGGGGGACTGAGTGGCCTAATGTCGACGGATGAGGAGTTCGTCGAGACGGTACAATCAGCGTTTGACGACGACTGGGATGAGGGTGAGGAATTTAGCCTGCGAACGCCACCACTGTCTCGTATTCGAGACACACTCAGTGAGGAGTTTGACGAAGAAGTCGAAGACGACTTCATGACGATGCTGGAGTCGATGGAGACAGTTCCGGGCGAGGAGGACGAACTGGACGAGGTGACGATTGCATTGCTGGTCGCCGCTGATAACGAACTGCTACTCTATGAGATCAGTAAGTGGGGCGAGGATGTTGGACTGGCGAGTAAAGCAACGTTCTCGCGGACCAAGACGCGGCTTGAAGATCGTGGGCTGATCGACACGGAAAAGGTCCCGATCGAGGTTGGACGGCCGCGGCTTCGGTTACTGCTAGTGCCGGACGACCTAGAGGATGTTGAGGCGCTGGCAGAGCAAGCGACTGCAGCATAGTTCCAGCAGCGCCAGTTGCTCCGCTTGTAGCTCTTGAGTGTGAATAGTCAGTTGGAGCGCTCTCGTTTTCACATCGATCATACGGGGTCGCGTGTGACTGCAGTATGTCTACGCAGGGCATCGCCACGGGAATTTGTGGGTTATCGACGTCAATTGCTACGTTGTATGTGGATGGAAGGAGGTGGTGATATGGGAGCACAGGTAGATGGGTAGGTAGTTGTACTCCCGCATCTGCATCTGAGCGCCGCCGGTGTGAGTCACCACGCACCGACGAGGCTGCCCGATGCAGTTCCTCCAAGACAGAGGGTGGTATTAGACCCCTAGTGTCGTTTTGTTTCGTGAACGGTTTCAACAGTTGTCACCAGCCTGGAGAGCAATTCTATGCTGTGACCTGCCGCCGTTTATTGCGTTTACTCGCGGCTGCTTGTTGGTAGTCGATACTAACGTCACCGACAACGTGCACTCGTACCTGGTCGAGCAGCGCTGCCTGTGTCTCCGGCACGCTATCGGCGGCGTTGCAGTCGGCGGTCGTTTCGTCGATGCTGTCGGTGAGCGTGCGCTGGTCGGCGGCTTCGGGACGCGTCTGTTGACGAGTCATAAAACAGGAAGAACGGAGGTTAGCAGCAGGCGTCGAGCGCGCGTTTGTCGGTGGTCTCGGTCCCGCAGTGCTCGCAGCGCCAGTAGCGGTGATTGACGTTGCCGTACTTATCCTGGCCGGTGTGCGGGCCAGTGATGCGCGGCCCATCATCAGTCTCGTCACTCGCGTCGTTAGCGGGGAAGACGTCAAGCGAGCCGTCAGCCGTCGCGTCTTCGACGGCGGCCATGTGCTTGCAGTGAGCGTTGCGGTGGACATGGTGCGGGCACGTGCAGGCCATCGCGTCACCCGTCACGTCGTCGAGTGTCACCGTATACTGGAGCTCGTCGGGGTTGTCGTAGCTCTCATTCGTTACGTCGACCATTCCGGGGGCGTCGACGGCGAAACTGAACTGTTCCCACTGCGCGCGTTTCTGTGCCTTCTCGCCAGATTCAAGGTCTGCGGTTGTTGTCGTTGACATGGGTTTCTAGCACTGGTTGTGAGAAGCCCACTCCCGCGCTGTTCTAGCAGCGCGTTGAGTTGCTGTCCACCAGAACGACGATTTATTCGAAGAAGAAATAGAAACTGAACTCGCGTCGCTCGTTGAGGAAGCCCAGAAACAGGAATCGAGATAGAGAACGAAGAACTCGAAGAGAGGATTCAAGAGCGTGTTGAGGACGATGCAGAACCAGTTGACTACAGTTGGGTTCATCTCAACGAATTTCGACTGTTCGAACTCCACGACCGATGCTATACCCGTGGATTGATGAAAACGAACTGCGAGATGCCGTAACGAATGTTCCAGAATAACTGAGTACGGAATTGTTCTGGCCTTTTCGCGGTACTCCTCTCCCGACTTAGTACGGCGCGTAGAACACCCACCCCTCAGATGGCACCATAATATCGACCCAGCCGTTCGCGTCGGTCGTCACGTCGCCACCCGTCCCACTGTAATCTTTGAGCGTCGTGTTCGTCCACGAGGTGTACACTGACTGAGTGCGCGAACTGCCGCCGTTGTTGATGCCGACGAGTAGGTTGTTGTATCGCTCGTAGATGGCGAGGTCGCTGTCTGTATGCCGCCAGTAGGTCTCCCCGCCCGTGAGGTTCTTTTTCACCCAGACCATGTTGTTGACCTCGCTGTCGTCCAGAATGGTGTTCGGATAGAGGTTGTAGACCATCGGCGTCCCCTCGATGGTCAGGACGAAGGCGTGCGCGAGGTGGTACTGCGAGGGCGCTCCCTCGTCGTGATTCTGGACGAAGGGGTGGGAGTGCCACGGGTCTTGGGCGACGACACCCGCGCCTTCGAGTCGGCTCATATCGCCGCTGGAGAACACGTCGTGAAGAACGTAGTACAGCGGGTAGTCGAAGGCGTCCATCCCGGTGTCGATGTACCCCTGCACGTAATCGACGCTCCCGTCGAACACTTCGCCGATGCGGCTCATGCCGAGTTCGTCGGCCTTGGGGTTGGCGTAGTCGCGCCAGTACTTTTCCTCGACGTGTTTGACCGCGTCGTAGCGGTAGCCGTCCGCGCCGAAGGAGGCGATTTTCTCCATGTAGTTCATCAGTTCACCGCGAACGTAGTCGGAGGAGTAAGAGTCGTACTGCGCCAAATCGGGGAGGCCGAGGAGTTCACCGTGCTCGACTTGGTGGTCGTCGTTCCAGTCGTCGATGGAGCCGACGCAGTGGTGAAAATCGTCGTGGGAAAAGCGCGGGAAATCGTAGTCGTGGCCCGTCGCCATGTGGTTCATTACGCAATCGACGTACACCTCCAGTCCTTGATTGTGCGCTTCGTTGATGAGTGCCTGCAGGTCGGCTTCCGTCCCGAACTCGCTATTGAACGTCGTGAAATCGACCGGCTGGTATCCGAGTGGCGGGTCGTTGCGTCCGTTCTGGTCGTCCCACGTCAGGTCGCTTTTCTGTGGGGACTGTATCCAAATCGCGTCGTAGCCTCGGTCGGCCACTGTCGAGAGGTTGTTCGTGATGGTCGGCCACGTCTCGTGGAAATACTGGAAATGAACCTGCTCGCCTGCGGCCTCTCCCGCTTCCGAAAGCGTAGACAGTCCAACTCCGAGTCCGGCGACCGAAAGTCCGCCGACGAACGCTCGGCGCGTCAGGTCTTCACGTCGAGTTTTCTGCTCACTGTGCGTCTCGTCGTCACGATGTGAGTCGTTCTCTGTCACCATGCATCTATTATGTACTATTACAACATACATTAATCTAGGCAAATTTCAACTAAATACAATTTCTTCAAATCGATTCCTCGTTTCGAATCGAGACAGACTATCACAGAGGTCACTGGCCGATTAGTTCGTTATATTTATCGGTAATTCTAAATTATAATACGAGAATGGATGAGCAACGGCTCGCTGTGCTGGGTCAGTTTCTTACGATTCTGGCAATGGTCCTCCTCATATTCTCGCGATGGGGGAAAACAGAGGGAGATATACATCGCACGTTCGGGATTGATTCGGTGATACTAATAGCAGTAGTAACTATAATTATGAGTGGTTCAGGGATAGTATACACGCTACGTAAAGACGATTAAAACCCAGCCCAATTAATCGGTACCGTTCAATCCACCTTCGCTATTCAGCATACGATCCTTGCCAAACTTCGAGGAGTTTAACAAAAGCAGCGCGAGAAAGTTCCTATTCGTCGTCGTTCGCGTCATCTTTGTCCGGGTCGAGAGCTTCCACCTCTTCCCGAGTAAGATCACCTGCTAGAAACTCTCGACCGAGGTCAGAGAGTTCGTAGGCTCCGTTTTCGTGTTGGACAAGCAGTCCAGCATCCCGAAGAGCACGAAGACGTTTACCCGTATAGTTTCTCCCGTAGCCAATATTGTCAGCAACAACTTTCGGTGTAACTCGGATATCGTGATTTTCGAAGAACCCGAAAAGTAGGTAGTCAATCTTTGCGAACCACGATACGCGTTGCACCATCTCTTCCGCTGTCGGCCCGTCGTCGTTTGTCTGGGGCTCGTCTAGCTTCGTGACGTCGTCACGGCTGGCCAACCGATCGGTGGCGGTGTCGATATCGTCGACCTGGAGTGCGAGGTGCGTCGCGCCAATGTCGGAGTTGTTCGGAGGGGTTTCGTCTTGGTCGGGGGCGTCCCATTCGAAGAGCTCGAGATTCATTGTCGGCCCCAGCGCAGCATTGCAAGTGAGGCGGTCGCGTCAGGATGCACGTCGAGCCGTCGTTCCATCGTTCGACCCTCGGAATCACCGAACGGGCCTTTCCGATAGAGCTCGTCACAGCCGATCGCCTCCACGAAAAAGTCAACTGCAGCGTCGAGATCGGGGACGGTGATGCCAACGTGATGGACGTTCTGCGCCGTCAGCGGATGATCGTCAGTCATAGTACGGAATTCAGACGGCGGAGCACATAGGTTACTTTCGGAGCAGGAGGACATGGCAATTGCGTGAGTCAACCGCCTCGGGGTCAAGCCCCGAGGCTTGTCAGTGGACTCCCCCTCTCCCCGCGCAAGGCTGTCGGTCGGAAATGACCGTTCGCGTTCACCGTCCCTGACTTGAGGGCCAGTTGACTGGTGGCCCGTCCACCACCAGACGTGAGCCAGTGCTGGACAAGACGCCACCCGATGTTCCGAGCGGCGTTATAGTCGGCGTGTAGCTCTTTTCCACACTTCAGACACTCGAACTCGTCCCCGTCACGGTTGTCTTCGTGCGTGAACCCACACTCCGAGTGACTGCACCGCTGCGACGTGTAGGCAGGTGCGACATCATCAACCTCGATGCCGTGTTCTTCGGATTTGTATTCGACGTGGCGTTGGAGTTCCTTGAACGCCCACTGCTGGAACTTCGAGCCGTTCGATATGCGTTCGCAGATGTGTTTCAGGTTCTCGAACGCAATCGCTGTGCAGTCATTCTCAACGGCTTCACGAACGATGGCCTTCGAGACACGGTGTAAGTAGTCTGCGCTCCACCGCGCGAACCGTGACCCGATGCTCTTGATGGTGAGGTGGGCGGAGCGAGTGCCTGTCTGCTGGAGGTTCCCGCGCCGACGCTCGTACTCGTCACGCGTGTGGTTGAGGTAGTCCGCATTGCCAAGGAACGCTCCCGTACTGGTGACGGCAAGGTAGCCATCCACGTTCAAATCGACGCCGAGAACCACTCCGTTCTCGGTCGATTCATCGCCAGAATCAGCAGGGTCGACTTCTTTCTCAACTGCGACGTGGAGGTAGTATGTGCCGTCACGCTTGTGGAGGGTGGCTTCCTTGCGCTCCCAGTCGTCCGTCCAATACTTCGAGAAGGGTGTTCCCGCATCGTCTTCGGGTGTGACGAACTCGGCGGTCACGCGGTCGTCCACGGTGGCGAGGGTGACGTGGTCGTCGTGATAGGTGATGGTACGCCCGTTGTACACGACAACTGAGCCTCGGAACTCGGGTTTGCTGGCTTTCTTGCCGTCGTTGAGGATGCGGTCTTTGCAGTTGCCGAGCGCGTCGGCGGCGAGGTTGCGGGCGGATTGGACGAGACTGGCTTGCAGACTGGTCTGGTCCCGAACAGCAGTGTAGGTTTGGTCGTGGAGCGTGTTTTTGGTGTCCTCGATTTCTGTGGGGTCGTCGCTCCATCCAGCGTCAGCGACGTACTGGGCCGCCTGTTGGAATTGCTCGAACGTCTCATCGAGGACGTTATGAGCGTCCTCGGGAACGTCGAGCTTTATTTGGATGTTGCGGACGACCTCCATACTTCATTAGTACCGTTGGTAATACTTGAAGTATTTGTTCAAGGGGTGGGGAGTCGGCCTTGCCATCGTGTGTTGTTTGTGTCATCGAGTGTCGGCTTTCTCCCCGACCCTTGAGGTCGGGGTATCCGCCTCGCAATCTCTATGAATTGTTGGATAGTCCCCGATCGCTTGGTGTAGGGGTTCAGAGACAAGCTAGTCGAGCTTTTCTGGCCGTGCTGCTGTCGAATGAATTATTGAAATTTGCTTTTGCGACCTTGATATTTATATATTGTCAACTATATCATCGTATGTCGTCCGAATTAGCCGCAGACCGTCCGCCCTGTTGATGGCGGTCAAGCAGCCGATTAAACGACGCCAAACTATAATTCTCGCCGAGATGATCCCAAACGACTGTACCGTCACCTGTCGTTTTCTACTGAAGGTCTCCAGTAGCATATAAGCCATAAATAACACTAGCAAGCAGCGGTTATATTTCCTCAACCGGTGAAATAATAATGCCAGGATAGTTATTTTCTGATGATGAATGAATCAAATGCATGGGGACCGGTCCCTATCCGGTTTGCAGTTGGACTCATAATGGTCGTTCACGGTCTCGGAAAGGTATTCGGTATGGGACCAGCAGCACTGCCAATCCCAAAATTCACGGGATTTCTTGCCGGACTAGGAATACCAGCAGCGCCAGTGGTTGCATGGATCGTTGCACTGATCGAAGTTGGAGGGGGTATACTCGTGTTCGTCGGATTATTCACACGAGTTGCAGCCTTGCTGGTTGCAGGCAACATGCTTGTCGCCACCTTCCTCGTCCACCTTCCGAACGGATTCTCTGACGCTGAACTGACAATCGTTCTGTGTTTAGCCTCATTCTCGCTCGTTGTGAGCGGTGCTGGCAGACTGTCAATCAGAGAAATAATGGCTGACGGCTCCCAACAATCATTCCTATCAGCTGTACAGTAGCAACTTTTCGCCCCTAATAAGGGAGTTCCCAGTTGAGAGAGCCGGTAGAGTGCTTGAGAAAGTGGTCAGTGACACTGTTGACCGCATGTGTTCTCGTCTGAACACTAGGGAAACAAGAACGATACCTTAGCAAGCGCCTGTGAGATAGTCGGCGTCTGAATAACGTCGCCTCACCAATTCGGTCGAGTCTTCGTTTGACTGGAGTGATTAGACAAGTATCGGTGTGAAAGGCTAGGGGAGAGAAGCACCCACTCAAATGGTCCATCGTCAGTGGATACTGGAGTATCAGGCGTCACTTCGTGTTGGGGCCCTGTTTATACTTGGTATCCCTCTGGTTGTGCTGCATTTTCCAGTAGTCTCGCTCCTTGGTTAGCACACCGCTTTATTCCCTGGCGCTACTTATAGATATTTTACCTTTCCTTATTATTTTCTCTTGTATGGAGTATCGACGTCAGTCGCCGTGTGTCGGGGAGATGGAAGGAGGTGGTGATGCGGTGAGCGCAAGCGGATAGGTTGGTGGTTGGACTCCCGCATCTGCATCTGAGCGCCGCCGCCGGTGTGAGTCACCACGCACCGACGAGGCTGCCCGATGCAGTTCCTCCAAGACAGAGGGTGGTATTAGACCCCTAGTGTCGTTTCGTGAACGGTTTCAACAGTTTTCGCCAGTTTGGAGAGCAGTTACATGCTGTGACCTGCCGCAACTCAGTACGCTTATTTGCAACTGCTTGGTAGTAGTCTGTACTAACGTTGTCGACAGCGCGCCTTCATGGCCGGTCGAGCAGCACTGTTAGTGTCTCCGGCATGCGAGAGACGTTACTCTTGGGATGCAGAGTAACGAGAGGTTGGGAAGTGAGAAACCACCAAGACTCACTCATCAGTTCCTGTCTGCTGTCCGGATTCCTACAGCAACAGCCGACTTACGACGACGGAGAGAGGAGACATGGGGGCAAGCGGTCCATGCTCCGCTGAGACGACAACACTTTCCGGGTGTCGGCCGCCAACTCGTCGATACCGTCGAGCGCTCCGAGCAGAATATGGCACTGGTGAACTTTCGCGAGCAACACGCCGAATCCTAGCAGGTCGAAGTAAAGTATCTCGACGTGCTGGAAGCCGGGAAGGAAATTGCGGATGAACGAAGATCTATGACTGAGAGACGAATGCTGCAATCTAAGAAAGCATACCGCTACGATAGTGCTAGTAGCTCTACTTTTGGCGCCGATGACGGGAGCTATATTCGAACTCTGTGATAACAGGTAAATGATCAGATCGATAGTTTCCTTCTTGGACGTCGAGCGTTCGATACCAATCAATGGTGGCAGTGTCAAGCGTAAAGATGTAGTCAATTCGATCCTTAATGGTGGGGGTGAACCCATGATAGGTTCCCCATGGGCCGTACACTGTATTTGTATTAGCTTCTCGCCGAGGATCGAATAAGGAACTCTCGGTACTACCATTTTTCCCAGTCATGATTTGATACGGTTTTCGACTTGGTTTAGAGTTGAAATCGCCTGTGATTACGACATCTTCACCCTTTTCTGCGCGATCGCGTGCGCGCTTACGGATGAGTTTTGCAGACTCAATCCGAGCAGTTTCTCCGACATGTGAAAAGTGGGTATTGCAGAACCACAGCCGTCTTTTGGTCTTACGATGACGAAGACTTACCCAGGTCGTCACACGTGGGAGATCAGCATCCCAACCGACGCTCGGCTCATTAGGTGTTTCTGAGAGCCAAAACGCGCCTCGTTCAATCGCTTCAAATTGGGTGGAATTCCAGGCAACAGGCACCATCTCACCTTCTCGATCGCCATCTTCTCTCCCAACACCATACCAATTATATTCATCAACTTCTTCACGGAGGTCGTCGTACTGATTTGGTTGTGCTTCTTGTATGCCGAGAAGACCTGAATTGATATCGGTGATTGTCTCAGCAACGCGACTTAGTCGTTCTTCCCACGAATATTCATCGTCTGGATTATCATATCGAATATTGAACGAGCATGCCTTGAGGCGAGTCGGGCGATTACTGGACGGGGATAGATCGTTGGATTGAGGAGCCGTATCAGTAGTTGCTGATCCCGTGCTCATTCCAAGTGCTGCTCCAATCGATGTAGAACCCATCCATTGAACGAACTTTCGCCGTGAGAAGTCACCGAGCATAGCACCTTAATATATCTGCTTTGATCATAAATATTTTTATGTTAATATCAAGTATATGTATTGTAAGTCACAGAAACAGTGTGACCATATGAGGCTCTCGAAAGCCAATTCGGTCGGTAAACGTCTCTTAGGCAAGTGCACAACCATGACCACGAAGACTACCTTCTGTCTCCCCAATGGACACCTAACCGTCGTGGTTATTCTCGACATACAACAGTTGTAATTCTCGGCATTCAAGGCTCACCGGGAAGCGTGGAGAGGAGAAACAACGAGACTCTCTCGGCACTTTCTGTCCATATGTGTGCTGACGATCTTCCCGCACGCAGACTGGGAGCAGGCGAGTGAGACTCAGTTATCCGAGCAGGAGTGCATCGCTATCTTGGCAGTCTCCTGGAGGATGTCGTAGCCGTGCGTCGGATAGCGCTCGAGTGTGTGGCTCAGACTTGGAGTCGCTTGAGATCAAATTGGAGGACGACGTAAGGGATGTCTGTCATTACTTGACGTTGCTTTCCAGGAGCCGCGTCTGTAAAAATGATAGAGACAAGGTCCTAGTATGTAGCGAGTGGATCAATATCGAGTTGCTGGAGCAGTCCGAATAAGTCTAGATTTGCCCAGTGTTCGGCGATTTTGCCATTCTCGATGCGAATAATGGTGATCACCATTACGTCGATTTCATTCCCAGTTGGAGAGATGTTCATGAACTTACCTTCGTGAGTTCCGCTGGCCCGCCCCCAGAATGCAACCATGTCTGCCTCGGCGATTATCCCTTCAACTTCAAATTAAAGATCAGGGAACGTTGTATGGTACTGGCGGATAAATTCCTTGAGTTCGTCAAGCGGTTCAGTCCCGGAGAACGTGGGGTCACGATAGATTTGATCCTCGGCGAGCAACTCATCCATCACATCGATGTTTCCCTCCCCCCAGACCTCTTCGGCATACCGCCGTGCAATTTCCTTGTTCTGGTCGTTCTTTGTGGCCATCGGCAGAACTACGCTCGCTACGTATTTTAGTATACCCTCGACTCGAGGACGGATCTGCTGTGAGATATCGGATTGCACTGGATCACAAAACCACAAAAATGATCCTCAGTATCGTATCCTGAGCGTCTACTTCTTTGCCAGATCGGCTACGTTGCGCTGGCGTTCAGATATAGTGGGTCTTGAGATAGGCGATGATATCATCGCTTTCATAGAGTACCTCATCGCGCTCGGTATCAACGAGTAGCGGAATCTGGTCCTTGCCGTGGGCGATCAGTTCGTCGTGGCGCTGTTTGTTGCGTACTCGCCCGCTCGTGAAGAACGCGCCTGCTGTTCGTGGATTATGAATAATAAGACTGAGGCCATTCCGGGTACAAAATCGCCGTACCGTTTGACAGTACGGACAGCCCTCAGACTGGTACAACTCAAGACTTGGGACACCAGCATCTGATTCTGATGGCGTACTTACTAGACTTTGGTCGTCACCGTGATTAAGAGCACTACGTATAGCAGGCCCGCCCTTGAGCACCACCAGCGTAACGACTGCAGCACCGCCGACATAGTACAGCGACAAAGACATAAACGACTGGATATTACCAAGCAGGCCACCGATCGCGGCTAATCCGCCAATAAACAAGAGAATCTCTGTCGCGATTTGCTCTCCGATTCTCGCAGTGCTAGATAGTCCCATAGCTTCCGATACTACCGCAAGTGCCGAAACGATTGCGCCGTGGCTTTACATCCTCCCCGCCCTAAGGAGGGAGGATTACAGCGCGGGACAGCGGGCCGGTTCTGTGTCCCCGCTGGCAACGTCTCGCCTGCCGAACGGGGTCCGGCGAGGCGATACCGGGTGTGTGCGCGATACGTCGGCCCCGCAAGGGGTGTGGCGTGTTCAGCATCCGTTCGGACGTGGTATCCGCTTGCACCGTGCATCCCGTTCGTCTCGGAGAGACGGCAGGGATGCCCCCGGTCGCAGGTTTTGGTTTCCCTGCGTCCGGGCACGAGCCGTGCCATCGGCCTGCCTGCCCTTCGTGCCACGGTGGGCAGGCACAATCGGGCGAGGGTCGCTTTTTGCCTGCCGTGTCGCCACGGCCTCGGGGACGCCCTTGCGGGAACGGTGTGGTAGCCTTCGTCGTCCAGGCGGACCCCAATCCAACCGCCAGTTTTTGCCCGTTGTGCTTAACCATGAATACGCTCTTAGGGGGCTTAATACCGGCGGTTATGGCCGAGTTGTCGGATTCATCCCCGCCGTAAACCGCGGGGCTTTCTCCTTGACACTCAGTAATTCTCCGTGTCGACTAAACTGAGAAATGGTAGTGATAGGGGTGGAGATCATGTCCATTGTTCCTCGTAGAGGTGTTCTACACGCTCGTACCGATCGGCGTCTTCGGGACCAAGATCATCACGGAAGCCACCGAATCGCGGGAACCGCAGTGCGTACCCCGAATCGTACGTCGTCGATTCTTGAATCTCTTCGTATTCAACCTCAATCACAACTTCCGGGCGAAGTTGCGCTGTTCGGCCGTCAACCGACTGAATTAACGGTTCGAGTTTTGCCGTGATTTCGCGGAGCTCGGCGTCAGTTAATCCCGAGAACATTCGACCGACTTCGCGCAGTTCCTTGCGTTCGTCATCCCAGCAGGCAAGGCGTAGGCGGCCAAGCCAATCGCTTTTACGACCTTCACTCCATTTTGCTTGGACGACGACAAGGTCGAGTGGTTCCATCATCGGCTTGACTTTTAACATGTAGCCAACACGCGAGCCTGGCTGGTAGGCTGCGGTCATATCCTTCACGATCAAGCCTTCTTGACTGGCCGCTAATGCATCATGATAAAATGATGTTGCGTCCTCCACCGACGTTGACCGGCTATTTTTCGCCCGCTGAATCGTTTCTCCATCCTGGTTGACGAGCCGTTCAAGACGGTCGATTCGCTCGGCCAGAGGTGTCTCCAGAAGTGACTCGCCATCGTGATAGAGCAGGTCGAAGACATGGACTGTCACAGGATACGCTGCAGCCATTTCTTCGATGTCATTTTGTCGCTTGATACGCGTTGAGAATTCTTGGAAGGGAATCGGGCTGCCTGTTTCAGCGTCGTAGCCAACTACTTCAGCCTCGATAATGGCTTCTTCGGCGTTGATTTCGTTATATACGGCAGTGACAACATCAGGGAACTGGATCGTGACATCTTCCAGTCGCCGAGTAAAAACACGGACATCATCACCATGCACGTGGATTTTTGCTCGCATCCCGTCATATTTGTATTCGACAAGCGGTTGCTCGACCGAGTCGAGTGCATCCGAGATATTGTCGGCCTTCTGTGCGAGCATAGCCTTCACTGGACGAAATACCTCGACCTCAAGATCAGTGAGTCCGGCGCATCCCCGGTCACGAGCCGTTTCACTGACAGTGCGAAAGTCATTCGTGACTTCGTAGGCTCGCTCAACCGCATGGACTGCTTCTTCAGACCCGTCAAAGAACGCTGTGGCGATAGCGTCACGGATCGTGCCTTCGCCAACCCCTAATCGCATCGCACCGACGACGGTTCGGACGATGTATCGTGCTTCGCTCGGGTCGGCATCCGAAAGCACGTCGGCAATGTCGTCGATGCGTCGCTCCTGACTCCCCGTCCCCTCGTGTTCGGCGAGCCCTCGAAGTGTATTGTAGACATCGAGAATACCAAGCGTCTTCGAGACGAGCGTGGTCTGGAGACGATTTTCGACGGCGGTTGCCGCAGCATCCCCGAGGTCGCCCATCTCACGCCACCACGACTCGATTTGCTCGTCGTCAACTCCGGTCGCGTCTGCAATAGCTTGTACGGTCAGCGACGACGAGACGCCGAGGTCGTCGTTCTCCCATGCGGCGAACAGCCGACCGCGAGCAAGTAGGGAGAGTTCTGGTAGTAACTCGCCCGCATCTTCGAAGGCGTCCGCCAAGATGTCGGTCTTCTCGGTCGTCGAAGATGTTTCATCAAGGCGGTCGTACATCGTGACGAGACGACCGTATTCCATCATCAAAAGTAAGGCTGGAGCGAACAAAAAAGCGCGGCTTGCAGGCTCAACTCCCAAGATATCGCCCGATCATCGAGGAAAAGTAGTCCTCTTAAGACTGTAAAATAGAAGTTGGTTATATTGATCGGCCGGTGTCACGATATCGGAGTACCGCCAGTTCTTTTTGCTTTGCTTCGATCATCACGTCGACATCTGTTCCGTAGGTTTGAATCGGCCCCGTGATGTAGTCGCTGTGGTTCTGTGGTCGAATCGACGGGTCGGCCGTGTGGAGACGTCGGGACTCGCTATAGTGGACAATTGGCTTCGTCTCCCACGTTTCGGTGGCGCGAATAAGCGCTTCGCGGCGTGTCAACCCTCGGCTCGTGAACTGATGGTGGAGATCGTCATACGTAATTGGAATTCCAACACGATCATGAACTGCGTCAACTAATTCGGGAATACCCCAGAGCGATTCAGTGTCATCGTTTTCAACGGTCAATCGGTTCTGCACCGCCGGTGAAAGTCGCTTAAAGTGTTTGCAGAAGCGTTCACCGGTGGCTTCTTTGTCACCGTAGTGTGCGCCAATGTGGATGTTGATTGCGTGATAGGGTGTTCGCGGCAGTTCCATTGTGTCAAGCAGGGCGCCGTGGTTCTCGAGATCCGTCACTGACCGCTCAACGACATCGTCGTCGTCGCTTGCTAGCTTCACGAAGTGATCTGGGTGGAACGTGAGACGAAGATCATGCTCGCGAGCGCGGTTGCCGATCTCTACAAGAAGACGACGGATCGTCTCGGCGCTTGGGAGGTCGTCGAGATCGTATTTGCTGAACCATGGGAGCAGATCAGATGCAATTCGATAGTAGCGAATATCGTGATCGAGATTCCAGTCGATGATACGTCTGAGATCTCGACAGTTCTGTTCGGCGAGTTCGCTGGCATAGGCCAGGCCACGCTCTTCGAAGGTTGCTTTTCGCATTCCACGGTTCGTTCGTATCCCCTGTTCGCGGAGTGTAACATTCATTGCTGCATAGCCATAGCGTGTCATCAGGAGGACTCGTTGTTGTATACTAAATCCTCTATCATACTGGCTCCTTCGGCTGCTCTTCATTTAGCCATCCGTTCAACAAGTATGTCTCCTCCGGGGTTAGTGCGCTTTCAGAAATTGGTCAATAGTGGCCTTGACCGGGTGTGTTCGTCCGAGTTCGTCACAGCCGATAGCGTCAATGAAATCTCGACTGCGTCGTCAATATCGGGTATGGTGATGGCAATGTTATGGACGTTCTACACGGACTGTGGGGGTCATCAATTATAGTATGAAGGGCAGATGCCAGCGAATATAGATTACGTTCGGAGAACGATACTGTCGGGAACTCATGTCGTCGTTGAGCGCGATATTTGGTATCGAGCCAGTGGAACTGACCGATAGGCCAACGCTTACCTGCGCTGGAACCAACTTTTAGACATGGTTGATGTAGCGATTGTTGGCGGCGGCCCGGCCGGGTTGAGTACTGCACTGTTTACTGCAAAGAACGATCTCGATACCGTTGTGTTCGATACGGACGAGACCTGGATGCATAAGGCTCAGATATACAACTATCTCGGTATCGATGAGATCGGCGGTACCGAATTCATGGATACGGCCCGTGAACAGGTTGAGAGCTTTGACACAGAGGTTCGTGTCGGTGAAGCAGTAACCGGCGTCGAGCAGAATGGCGATAGCTTTACCCTGACAACTGAAGACGATGAGTATGATGCTCGGTATGTTGTCTTCGCCACTGGGACAGATACTGAACTCCCCGAGCAGCTTGGCTGTGAAACGACGGATAATGGCCTCATCGACGTTGATCTCAATATGCGAACGAGCATCGAGAACGCCTATGCTGTCGGGTCGATGATTCGCGATCAGAAATGGGAGGCGATCATCTCTGCTGGTGATGGCGGTGCGGCCGCACTCAACATTCTGAGTACAGAAGCCGGTGAACCGGTGCATGACTTCGACACGCCTGACGACGCATAGAGAACCTGGCGATGCGCCGTACTCGACGAACAACCGGTTCAACGACTCGGCGTAACGCAACACCCTCTCAGTTTTTCGTCGTGTGATAAAGACACGAGCGCATACTTCCGTCTTCAGGCGGAGGTCAAGCGATAGGCCCAGTGAACCAATCTACGCGGTTCGTGCGGGGCTGGATTTCCACCACAATCTTCACATATATGGCCCATCTCTAATGAACTGCTACGAACTCGGTGAGATGCCGACCCGAACCATAAGGGACGGTGAACTACGGTGGTTCACCCGGCGATGACACGGAGTTTGATGGGGCCTCATTGACCGGGCCACAGCCCTACGAGGGAGAAAGGGAGACCGTCTCCAGTGTGCCACTGGTCCCCTCCGAGTGCGGGTTGGAACCTCGAAGACCATGACTGGTCGAAATCCGATGGGCGGATTCCACCCCGTTTACGGCGTGGAGGAGGTCAATAATCCTCCTCGCTGCGATGGCTTCCCATTGCCGCTTCGGTAATCGGCCAGTTGCTGGCTGTACTGCCATAACTGTAACATAGGCGGATACCGTGACTGGGGGTATGACGAACGAGGAAGTAATTCAGCTTCTGCAAAAGGCATACAGTGACGAGATTGAGACGGTAATGAACTATCTCACTAACTCGGTTGTTCTTGATGGTGTGACCGCTGAAGAAGTCAAAGAAAATCTGGCGGCTGACATTCAGGAAGAACTTGGGCATGCTGAGATGATCGGCCAACGGCTCAAACAACTCGACGAGCGTCCGCCTGCATCGTACGATTTTGAAGCACGCCAAGGAAGCCTCCAGCCGCCCGAGGATAGCACTGACGTGCTTTCGGTTATCGACGGTGTTCTCGACGCCGAGGAGGACGCTATTGAGACGTACCGGTCCTTGGTGTCTGCAGCCGAAGATGCTGATGATCCTGTGACTGAGGATCTGGCGGTCACCATTCTCAGCGACGAGGAAGCCCATCGGACAGAATTCCGCGGATTCAAGCGCGAATATGAAGAGTAGCTGAAAAAGCGACGTTCTGGGCACTATCTAGATAAGCGGTTTTGAATGACTGGGTGTAGCTATCCCAAGGATGACCACGCGATCAGACGAAGATTTCTGACCGAATAGCTCATCGTCTCTCTATTCACTCGTCGCTGTATCATTTTCTGACTTCCATCCTCGATTAATTCGGTTACTTAACCCGACGAAATCAGATAATTTGCCTAGAAACCCGGTAAAAGAGTCTGCTGGCGCTTATTCAGGACTGACAGTAGTCACTGAAGAAGGTGCTTCTACCTCATTCACTGCAATCGAATCCTTGAGCAGCAGTTCATGAACTTCCGCTACCGCGGTGATTGCCACTGCACTGCCGTCTCGATCACGCGAGATCAGTTCATCATCTGCAAGCCGGTTGAGATGGTAGGAGACTGTCCCTGGGGTTCGATCAACGAGAGTCGCGAGGGCAGTCACTGTAAGCGGTTCATGATGGACGATAGCGTCCAATATCTGTGCTAATGCCTCATCATTGAGGGCCGCATGGAGATTCTGATGAGAGATGTCGTTCGGATAGAGTCGGTGTTTGCCATGATGGGATTTGCTCGTTGTCAATTGTTCTTCTTCAAGAATCCGGATATGGTAGCGGACGGTCGACCGATGGATGCCGGTTTGATCGCTAATTTCTGTGATCGAGGCGCCGGGCGAGTCCTCGATGGCCTCATAAATCTGTAGGCGACTCGGATTCTCAAGCGGATTCGAATCATCGTACCGACTATACGAGGTGACGACTGTGTTGCCGGCGGATGCTAAAGTGATATCGTCGTAGCCGCTTGTTTCGATAATCCGATTCAATTGTGTGAGTGGATTTCCATCACGCTCTGTTGACGGTATAGAAAGTGTGTCCCTAGGTGCTGGAACGCTGTTCTGTGATGAGTGGCTGTGCTGTGGGTGTATCGGTGCGGCTGTCGCGAATGCAAGCGGTCCAACACTCACGATAAGAACGGCAAGGAGCACACGCACTCCGGTAGTGAGTTGGTGTCGCATTGTCTGTGGTCTCCCCGCTGTGTTTTCTACTCGCTGTGTTTATGACGTGGCCGCTGGTCTGCGACAGGGGGAGTATTGGTGGAGAGACCCTAATGACATATGCTTTTTCATCCGTTCAATGGCGTGATACCATACCTTACGACTGTTCAGCGAAACCGGTGATAATGACGGGCTTGTGGCGAAAAGCCGGTGTTTTGAGGCTGTGGTGAGAAACTATACTTCCCAGTTGTCCGTTGGCTCATCCAACTGAGCCACTCACGGGACTACCGATTCGAGACGCGCCGTCGATTGTCCCGTGGGGCTCAGTGGTGATTCCCCATGTATTGTAACGCTCCGGACGGCAGCACGGCAACAAGCACACCATCGTCACGCCAACCATCGAAGTTGACACTATTGACTGCGGGACTACAAGGGCGACGCCGGATTATCCTCAAGTATTTGGATGAAAATAGTGCAGTGACACTCGCTGACCTTGCTGAATACGTGGCGAAAGAGCAAGCCAATGCCGCCGGGCGAGGGCCAACAGTCGCCGACGAGAAACGAAGTCAGATCCAGCTGCATCATATCGATATTCCGCTGTTCGTCGATCTTGGCTTGGTCACGTACGACGCCGACTCCCAGACGATCACCCCGACGTCGGCAGTAGACGAACTGGACGCAATATTTTTCGCGTCCGGTTAGTGAGGGGATCAATTTGTGATGCTGGCGGTGAAAAACGACGGAATATTGGATTTTGATGAACTGGTCAGAATCATTTTTCCGACTCGGTGAAACTGACGAGTTGAACCTGGCTAACAAAGAGTGATAATCGAGGCTCTCAAGATAATGACTAATTCGGCACAGAAGAGGAGCGATGGCACCACCGACGCAGAGATCATCTTCGCAATCGACGAAATTAGCGACGACGACGCAACAGCGATCATCGCAGATATTACACAAGATGAAGCGTGGATTGCCACCGACGTTACAGAGACTGTATCACTCGACGAGTGGAAGTGATGGCCAATAATCTCGAAACATTGCCAAACGAAACGAAAGCGGTCAATACGTCCAAGAACACACCACAAAGGACGTATTAGGAGTGATGGACCCACTTGGACCCTACATGACCAGTGAGATTGCCGACGAGCTTGGCTGGTCCCGACGGTCCGCCTATAATGTCCTCAGCGAACTTGCTGAAGACGGCAAGATTCGCAAGAAGAAGCCCGAAGAGCGTCGCGTTATCTGGGTTCGGCTGGAATAGAACGTGAGAGAAATTATGGGAGTGGCGCGACAAGGAGAAACCAATGAGCGGTGAATACCGGAAGGATATTGTTCAGCATCCGTCCGAAGATGATCTCGATTTACCTGATGGTCTGTGCAACGTCCTCGTACCGGTTGACATCCCATCAATCAATCGTGTCTGCCATCTGATTGACGAAGATGCTGATGATGATGTATCGCCTCTTTGTGCTAGCGAGGGAGCATTCCAACGAATAACCGCAACAGAAGCGCGGTCACTAGTTGATCGAGTCTGTCAAAATTGCCGGACACAGCACAGAGGAGCGCAACGGACGCGTCCCTGCCCGACATGTCAAGAGGCAATTCCAGCAAGTCAGTGGCCCCAGCATATTCAGAAGTGCAACAGTGACGAGTAGCCCGTACATTGTAGAGGTTCATTTGTTCCGCCACTATTTTACCAGAAATCTCAGCGAGAAGGCTATTTGTCGTCGATCCTGTTAGCTTCGTCACCGACTAATTTCTGTTGCGAAGAATTCCCACGATTCTAGTAATACTGTCCCATCGACGCTTGAGGTGACATTCGGCCAGACGACGGATCAGTCGCCGCTTCCAGGCGTAGATGTGGACACAACGAAAGAACCGGGAGAAGTGACGCAATAAGCCCTCCACACTCGACGACTACGAGATGGATAGGTACTCAGGCACCGACCATGGGAAATCGCAGTTGTAGCACGCCGAGACTTACGACGACCGTGTGAAAGACCTGCGGCTGATCAACCTCGTCCGCGACTATGATAGCACCGAGGGCGTTGATGATGAGTCGCCGAATCTCGTGGTAGAAGCAGCGAACGCAGGCCGCCAGCTGTTCGATACTGTTGAGCGCTCAGAGCAGAACACGGAATTGGTGAACTTCCGCGAGCAGCGTGTCGAGTCCTAGCAGGTTGAGGAGAAGTATCTCGACGTGCTGGAGGCCGGCCAGAAGATCGCGAAGGGGAATGACGCGAGGATTGCGCGGCTGGACTATCAGACGGTCGCCACCCACTACGGCTGTGCGTACAAGAACGATGGCTATCGCGTCATGGAGGAAATGGCCGAGCGGGTGCCCGGCGTGACCTACAAGAAGAGTCGGACGCTGTCGGCGGACGACGCAATGGGTGTTGGTGGCCGGCATATCGAGATCTCGTTCGCTGACCCCGATCTCGCCGGCTGGATGCGTACACACGAAGCAAACATGAGAGGCAGCGTTACAACAGTGTAATCACGGGGGTTGGGTGAACCCCCGTCTGCGGCGACACCACCGCATGAGATCCACACCGCATTCCCGGTGAACCACGGTGGTACCGTTCGGACGAGTACTGTGAGGTGCGTCCTTTTTTGCATTATTACGGGGAATCGTCTCCTCAGATGGAGGGCTTGAAACGTCCGAGGCGGTTGCTTGTCTGCAATAGCGGCGTTGTGGGATACGGGAAGAGAAACCGAGGAGAGCGACGACATCCGTCGCTGCTCCGGATATCGTTAGTTGGATGGATTTCAGTCTTCCAGTAAGTGACAGTCCGGACAGACACCGCGTTTGTACCCGTTGCCATGGATATCGACACTAGATGCTTTCTGCGTGCGTTTTCCACAGTTCCAGCAGTAAATTGGCCCGATCCGCGCCCAGGTTTCTTCGTCGTATTCGGTCGGGGTTTCACTTGGCATGAGGATACGGACTACACCTGTGTTGGTAACCGTTTGAGGGTAGCTTCCGATTTCCGCTAATTCTCGGTCATCCAAGGCGGGCATACAATCGCCCGGAACGAGCACGACCTCGACCACTCTCGATGATCGATTCTCTCTTTCACATCTGTACCGCCGACTCCCACTACGCTGTGAATTGATGGGCGGTATCACAAAGATGTCTCCCAGGCATGCAGGCCATCCTCGGTTAGGCTATCACCGGACGAGTCTCAATCCGAAAGAATGCTACCGAGTTCGAGAGTACCTATTGGTGGATAAAAACAGGAAGAGAAGAGCTTAGCAGCAGTCGTCTAAGGCACGTTCGTCAGTTGATTCAGCGCCGCACTGCTCACAGCGCCAATAGCGGTGATCAACGCGTCTATATTTGTCGTGGCCGATATGCGGGCCAGTGACCCGTGTTTCAGCACTGCTTTCGTCACTCTCGTGGCCGTCGATGGAAGGGAACGCAGTGAGGGTGCCGTCATTGGTGGCGTTGTTGACGCCGACCATGTGTTTGCAGTAGGCGTTGTTGTGGACGTGATGTGGGCAGGTGCAGGCGAGCACGCCGCCGCTGATGGAGTCGAGCATAACGGTGTATAGGTGCTCAGCAGGGTTTTCATGGCTCTCGTTTGTGATGTCGACGATGCCGGGGGCTTGGACATCGAAGGCGAACTGTTCCCAGTGAGCGCGTTTTTCGACTTTCTCGTAATCAAACGGAGAAGCCGGTAGTAGCCGAGAACAGGCCGAACAAAACGAGGAACACGCTGCACTCTGGAGCACCCCCGAAGACTATCCCGGGCCGGGAGATATGCTTGTGAACCTCAGCAGAAGCGGCGAAGCCGACCACGTGAGTTATGACACGCTTCGGGTCGTAGAGTAGGGCCGCGTCGCAATCCTTGAACGCAGGAAGGTGAGAAGAGAAAACAGCTGAAATTTCATCGATTAGAAATTGAGCGTTTAGATAGTCTCTTGGACGAATTCTGCGGTTATTTCTGATTTGCCAGCATCGGATGCTGAGTCAAGGACCCGACTACAGAGGGAGAGGACTTGTCGGACGTTGCCTTGGGATCGCTGGAGGATGAGGTCAAGACTTTCCTCCGTGAATGGTTGTATCTGTTCGTGTCTGTGGGTCGTTCTTGGGAGAGATAGTCGTTGACCAGGTCATAGAGGTGTTCGCTGGTGAGGGGGCGGAGTCCGACTTCTTGGCCGATGCATTCGCTGAAGGCGTGGTATTCGCTCATGATGTCTTGCCAGACTTCGGGTGCACAGCCGAATAGCATGCAGAGGCCTGCGCTGTTTTGATCCATGAGATGGCGGATGCTGTTCAAGGTCGCTTGCTCGTTCTTTGGCGAGAGGCGAGCAACGCTTTCGAACTCGTCGACAAAGACGAAGACACCTGTATACCCGAGATCCAGTAAGAGGTTCTTCAGCGAGGTGAACGCCCGCCCGCCCATTGTATCGTCGTCAAGGGCGCTGTGGATTTCCATCTCTTTGCGCTGTTCATAGCGGATGCCTTCAGCGGTCAGCCACTGCCAGGCGTATAGATTCGTATCCTCGTAGACGAGATGGACGATCGCTCGAGCGAAGTCAGCAAATCGTGTGACGTCGCTGAGTCGCTTGACTGCTTCGGGAATGATTTCGGATAGCAGTACGTCGCCGTTGTCGATGAGCGATTCCATCTCCTCGCCCGTTGTTGGGTTGCACTCGGTGAGGTCGCGAGCGACTGTTGCGAGATATTCGTAGGCGAGATTTTGGATGCGGTTGAAGCCGACGTCGTACATGAATTCATGGTAGATATCGAGGAATCCGTCGCCTGGTTGTGCGACATAGCCGACGACAACATCGTCGCGGTCGGTGAGGAGTGAGCGAGTGTATTTGAGGGTGTGTGACTTGCCGTTGCCGTATTTGCCCGTGACGACGAGATGCTTGGATTTGCCGGTGGCGAGCATCGATGAGACGGTTGAACTGATCGTCTGTGAGACGTGGTCTTGGCCGCAGAAAATCTCGGGGTTTTCTGCGGGAACGGGGCTATACGGGAAGGGGTTTGCTTCGAGGTTGTACTGTTCGTAGTCGCGCTGCTGGTCCGTGATGTTGAATGCGTTCGACATTAGGCGTCCTCCTGTTCGACGGTGATATCGCGGTCGTACACCGCCAGGTAATAGTATTTCTTATCGTACAATTCGACGCCGGCCATGACTTGCTGTGTTGACTGTGACGTTGAGACGAGTGCTCCACCATCCGCTCGTTCGATTTGCTTGATTCCGAGTGCAGCGTCTTTCGCTGCGGTATCCAGCGGTGCACCTGAGAGTTCGAGTTTCCCGACGTTCTGCTGGCAGACGTCGACGAGTGTTTTGTCGAAACGATCGCGAGCCTGACGAGTGCGTTCACAGACCGACTCGCGGAGGTGTGGAATCGAGAGATACCGCTGCCGTAGATTGACGCCAGTGGTCTGTTCAAGATCATCGTAGGCCTCTAAGAGGACATCACAGAACGCCCAGGCGGTGTCAGACTGGTCGGTTTCATAGTACCGGCCAGTAAAGGCGTTCCGCTGGACGCGAACTAGCCGTTCGGCCCAATCTCCAAGCACCTCGACGCTCGTCTGATTGAACGAGTACGGGGTTTGGTCCTGCAGCTCTTCAAGCCGCTCTAAGAGCGTGTCGAGGTCGGCCGGTTCCACTTCCCGGAGTGTGTCCAGGAAGGCACTGTAGTGGGGGCTGTGAGTGGTTAAGACGTCGCTTACTTGCTGCCAGTCTTCGGTCCTGATTGCTTCCAGGAATGACTCGCCGACGTCTGTGGTCGTATAGCGTGAGTCGTCGCCAGCTTCGGTGGGGTGAATGGTTATTTTACAATACTGAATTTGCTTTCTGTATGGCAAAAGTATAAGTCTATGATTTCAGCATTTAGAGTTGTGATGACCGATGACTCTGCGAACCACGTCAAATCAGTCACCCGGGCCCTCGACATTATAGAGGCACTCAAGGATCTAAACGGAGGGGGTGTTTCTGACGTGGCGGACCGAGTAGACATTCCTCCAAGTACGGTACACAACTATCTCGCGACACTTCAGGCGAACGAGTACGTTGTCACGAAAGGGTCTGAGTACCATCTCGCAGATCGGTTCATTCACATCGGTGATTTCGCGAAAAACCGCCATGACTTGGTGAATGTCGGGAAGCGGGAAATCGAATCGCTTGTTGAGGAGACGGGGCAGACGGTGAATCTCGTCCTTGAGGAGAACGGCATGGGCATCTATGCCTACAGCAGGACCGGGGCAGGAGGGCTTCAGAACTTCGCACACGTCAGAGAGCGTGAGTACCTCCACAGCACTTCGTCGGGCAAAGCACTGCTCGCAAATCTTCCCGAAGAGCGCGTCGAAGAGATCATAGCAACCCACGGACTGCCCCGCAAGACATCGAGTACAATCACCGAGGAGTCCGAATTGAAAGCTGATCTTTCGACGATTCGTGAGCGGGGGTACTCACTTAACGATGAGGAGAATACGCCCGGTGTCAGGGCGGTTGGGGCACCGATCGAGATAGAGGCGGATACCTTCGCTGCGGTGAGCGTTGCGGGGCCCATCAATCGGTTCACGGATGAAGTATTCTACGATGAATTACCGGGTATGGTGCACCGGACTGCCAAATCTATCGAAGTTGATTTAGTTAGCTGATGTTTTCTTTCTGAACCACAATTCTGCATCGCTAAAATTGGGGGTAGATAGCCCCTAAGCGTAAATTACCCCTATTTATCCAGTGAATATGATAAACACACTTTACTGCCCTGTCTGTGATACGCAATTCCATGGGATTCAGTGACTATGCTGTAAAACGGCTATTGCTGGCCATTCCAGTTTTACTGGGGGTGTCTATCGGGGTTTTCCTGCTCATCAAGCTCTCCCCTGGAAGTCCCGTTACGACGATCTTGCCACCACAACAACGAACGCCTGCAAACGTCGAACGGCTCAGACAACGTCTTGGACTCGGCAAACCGCTTTACGTCCAGTACTTCAAATGGCTCAAACACGCAGTCGTGGGCGATCTCGGCCGGTCGTACGCCCTCCAGAGCCAGGTGACCAGTCTCATTCTCTCACGGATATGGCCGACAATTCAACTCGCGCTCGTCTCCCTACTCGTCGCTATCTTGATCGCCGTCCCGGCCGGCGTGATCAGTGCAGTGTACAAGGACACGTGGGTCGACCACACCAGCCGCGTCGTCGCGTTCCTCGGTATCAGCATCCCACCGTTCTGGCTCGGCATCATGATCATCATGGTGTTCGTCCTGTTCTGGAAGAGCTGGTTCGGGGCACCGCTGATTCCCATTAGCGGCTACGCCGCGCCGACCGAGAATCCGCTTCAGTGGGCGCGCACTATCCTCGCTCCGGGAATCACACTCGGGGTGGGGTACGCCGCGTTGACCGCACGGATGACCCGGTCAGCGATGGTCGAGGTGTTAAACGAAGATTACGTGCAGACGGCCCGTTCAAAGGGCGTCAAAGAGAGCAGCGTCGTCCTCGTTCACACCTTCCGGAACGCGCTCATCCCAGTTGTAACCGTCCTGGGTTTACAAATCGGATTCCTGTTCAACGGCTCCATCGTCGTCGAACAGATATTCAAGTGGCCAGGTATCGGCCGACTGCTCTACAACGCTGTCCTGGCTCGGGACCTGCCGCTGATACAGGGAATTATCCTCGCCATCGCGATGGTGTTCGTGCTCGCAAATCTGTTCGTCGACCTGCTATACGCGTATCTTGACCCCCGAATCAAATATGAATAAGTGAGTTCGAAAATGTCAACTGAAACCGGAACTTCGACGCTCGACGACCTCTACGACCGCACCGCATGGACAAGAGACCTTTATGGACGACTGGACCTGACCGCCCGTGCGTCGCTGTGGGCCATCGTTGCCCTCGTCGTCCTCGCCGTTATCGCGCCCGTCGTCGCTCCGTACGGGCCAGCCGAGCAAGACTACGATGCGTCACTGGCCGGACCGAGTGCGGAACATCCACTCGGCACGGATCTAACCGGCCGCGATATATTCTCACGGCTCCTCTTTGGGGCCCGCGCGTCGCTCCTGGTCGGCATCGTCTCCGTCGGAATGGCCATCTCGATTGGCGTCCCGTTAGGGAGCCTCGCGGGGTACACTGACCGGTCCTGGCTCGACGAGAGTATCATGCGAGCGATGGACGTCGTCATCTCCGTGCCCGCCCTGGTGCTTGGCCTCGCACTGGTCGGGACGCTCGGGGCGAGCCTACGAAACGTGATACTCGTCATCGGCATCGTCTATACGCCCCAGTACGCTCGCGTCATCCGCGGACAGGTGCTCAAGGTCAAAGAAGAGGAGTACGTCGAGGCGGCGAAAAACACCGGCCTTGGCCATCCCTCGATCCTCGGCAAGCACATCCTTCCGAATGCCTTCACGCCGGTGCTGGTCCAGGCGACCTACCACGTCGCGACAGCTATTATTATCGAGGCATCGCTGTCCTTCCTCGGACTTGGCGTTCAACCGCCGACGCCGACCTGGGGACGCATGATCTCTGCGGGCCGCAGCTATCTGCCCGACGCCTGGTGGATATCGGTGTTCCCCGGCCTGGCTATCATGATAACGGTGCTCGCGTTCAACCTGCTCGGTGACGGGCTGCGCGACGAGTTCGACCCTCGCTCGGTCACGGAGAACGATAGCACATGAATGAACACGTCCAGCACTCAGACCAAGCCGCTGACCGCACCAAGACCGAGCCGGAGTCGGTGTCCGAGTGGGAACTCGTCCGACGGGGCGACGACCCGCTACTCGCGGTCGACGACCTACATCTCCGGTTCGACACGTCGGAAGAGACAGTGCAGGCAGTCGACGGTGTCTCACTCGAAATTCAGGAAGGCGAAATCGTCGGCCTGGTCGGCGAGTCCGGCTGTGGCAAGAGCGTCACAAGCCTATCGCTGATGAGTCTCGTCGAATCGCCCGGGGAAATCCACGAGGGGAGCGTCCGGTTCAAAGGCGAGGACCTATTGGCGATGTCCGACGAGGAGCTTCGGAACCTGCGAGGGAGCGAGATGGGAATGATATTCCAGGAGCCGGGGTCGGCACTGAACCCGGTGTTCGACGTCGGCTGGCAGGTCGGCGAACCTCTCCGTGTCCACCAGGGAGTCAGCGAGGAAACCTCTCGGGAACGGGCGGTCGACCTCATGCATGAGGTCGGTATTCCGAGCCCCGAAGACCGTGTCGACGACTACCCGCACCAGTTCTCTGGCGGAATGAAACAGCGTGCCATGATCTCGATGGCGCTGGCGAATGAGCCGGACCTGCTCATCGCCGACGAGCCGACGACGGCGCTTGACGTCACCATTGAGGCCCAGATACTGGATCTCATCCAAGACTTGAACGAAGAGCTGGGCATGGCCGTGTTGCTCATCACGCACGACCTGGGCGTGGTTGCGGAGGTCTGTGACCGCGTCGCGGTGATGTATGCGGGACGAATTGTCGAGTACGGCGACATCGAGGACGTGTTCCTCGACCCACGCCATCCCTACACGAAGGGACTCATCAGCTGTGTACCCGACCCCACAGTGACTGATCCGAATCTTACCCCTATCGACGGTCAGGTCCCTGACCTGGCGGACACGCCGGACGGCTGTAATTTCGCTCCCCGGTGTCCGCACGCTACCGAGGCGTGTCGAGAAGAAGACCCGCGACTGCGGGAAGTCGCATCGGATCACTACAGTGCTTGTCTCTACGAGGACCCACAATGAGCAGTGACATCTTACCTAGCGATACGGACGGCCGCGACGACAGCCCAGCCCTCGAACTCGACGGACTCGAGAAGTATTTTACGGAGAATGACACGCTATTGAACCGCCTCCTCCCACATCGCGAGGTGAAGCAGGTTCGGGCGGTCGACGGCGTGGACCTGACCGTCTCGCAGGGCGAGACCGTCGGGTTGGTCGGCGAGTCCGGATGCGGCAAGAGCACACTCGCCCGGGCGTTACTCCGACTTCTCGAACCGACTGACGGGTCAGTGTATCTAGCGGACGAGGAGGTAACCGCGCTATCGACGAGCGAACTGAAGTCACTCCGCAGCGAGGCCCAGATGATATTCCAGGACCCCTTCTCGTCGCTGAACCCGCGTTACACTGTCGAGGAGACGCTCGTTGAGCCGATGCGGGTCCATGACGTCTGCGACACCGACGCGGAACGCGAGAAGCGGGCGCGCGAACTCCTCGAACGCGTCGGGCTCGGCGCAGAACACGTAACCCGTCATCCACACGAGTTCAGCGGCGGGCAGCGACAGCGAGTCGCCATCGCCCGGGCGCTCTCGGTCGAACCGTCGGTCATCGTCGCGGACGAGCCGGTGTCCGCGCTGGACGTAAGCGTGCAAGCCCAGATTCTCAATCTCCTCCGCGAGTTGCAGCGCGAGATGGACCTTACGATGCTGTTCATCTCGCACGACTTGAGCGTCGTCCGGCAGATATGCGACCGCGTTGCGGTGATGTACCTGGGTAAAATCGTCGAGGAGGGGCCAACGAACGAACTGTACGAGAATCCGCAACACCCCTACACAGAAGTTCTGATCTCCAGCATCCCCACTCCGGACCCGACGGTCGACCGCGAGCGCGTCAGACTGGAAGGGGATGTTCCGACGCCGATCGATCCGCCGTCTGGCTGTCGGTTCCATCCGCGCTGTCCAAAGGTCATTCCCCCGGATGACTGGACAGGAAGCCAGGATGCCTGGCGCCGTGTAATCCAGCTCAAACACCGCGTCGCGAACGAGGAGATTTCCCCGGAGGCGATGCGAGAGAAGCTGACCGACGAAGGCGACGAGGGCGTCTCCGATGCGGCCGTCCTTGATGCTATTTACGAAGAGCACGTCAGGGAACGAGACGCCGCGGGAGCGTCGACTGTTGAACTGCCCGACGCTCACCGTTCGACCGTCTACGACGGGCTCGAACGCCTGCTTGCAGGGGGACGTAACGAGGCTGTCGCATTCTTCGATGAGCAGTTCTCGTCCGTCTGCGAGCGTGAGACTCCGAAGCGGTCAGACGTCGGCGACGAGCAGTTCGCCGCCTGTCACCTGCACCGCGATGACGGGCATGAACACGTGCGGGCGTCGAACCTGGAGGTCCAGCAGTGACTGGGGAGCCCTCCGACATGGCGCGCTCGCTCGTACTGAACGGCCTGCGGGACGTCGTCCATAACACCGACGACGTCGTCGAGACGGAGGAGTCGCTGCATCGACTGGAGGCGGCTTTCGACCGCGGCACTGCCAAGTCCGAACGCGGAAATTTCGTCACCGCGCTGCACGAACTGGAGGTCGCAGGACCGGACGGCTCGGTCGGCGACGAGACACATCGGACGCTCCAGCAGGGGGTCGACGCAGTGCTGTCTGAACTTGCAGCGGAGGACGTGCGACTGCGTGTCGTTCACGAGACGGGTGCGTCGCTGTCGGTGCGCGAGGTGGCGCTCTACAACTTCGTGCACGAGCGGACGTCGGAACCGCTCGAACGTCTCACGCTATCGTCGGCGGTTCGCGCGGAAGTGTTGGACGGTGCGCACTACGTCGAGAACAAGGCATACAATGACGCCGTTGAGGCATTCGAGCGCGCGGTCGACACGAGCGAGGCGGTCGACGAGCGCCTCGCTACTCGGGTGCTTGCGGCTTGGGCGAGTCACTGGGCTGGGGACGACGACCGGGCACTCGACTACGTTGACGAGGCGGCGTATGTCAAGCGCGACTCGTGGGCACTGGAAATGGTCGAAACCGTCGTCACCGACGCCTCAACTGACGCGTATCGGGCGGAAACGCTCGCGATGTCTGCCTACGTTCGGGCACGCGGGAGCGTTCCCGACGAGTCGTCGCTTCGCATCCGCGTCGGTCGCGGAGAGGTCGGTTCCGTCGAGTGGGACGACTGGTCGGACCACCTCGAATGTGTCATGGTCGGTCGGCTGGACTCGAATCTCCGGGCGCAGCTCGAACTCGAAGGGCCGGTCGGCGCGCTCCCCGACCTCCAAGCGTACTACGCGACACTCGGAACGGTCGAACCGGAGAGCGCGGTTCCTCGGTCCGTCGAGCACATCTTGTTCGACGGTCCGGTGACGGGCGAAGCCGACGAGACGCTGTACGTCGACGCCGCGAGGAAGGTCGAAATGAATCCCTAGCACCATATACAGTAAACATAATTATTCGGAATTAATATTAAGCGCATTTTATAAACAATTAAATAGTTGTAGGTCTAGCCACGATATGTATGGTACCAAATATCACGGAAGACGACCGCGGTCGCCGCGGCTTCCTCAAGATGGCCGGCGCAACGACGACCATCGGCGCAGGGTCGATGCTGGCCGGTTGTGCAAGCAGTAACAGCGGTTCGCAAGGCAACGGAGACGGTAACGGCAACGGTCCAAAAACGGCCGCGAACACGCAGACCGAGAGCACGGGCGAAATACAGCCCGGCGGCACTCTCACCGTCGCGATGCAGTCCGACTACGACACGCTCCATCCCCACAAAATTCCCGGCACGACCGGGACGACCATCGCCGAGAACATCGGGAACGCGCTCGTGAAGGCCACCCCGAAGGGAGAAGTCAAACCGGACCTGGCACGCGAGATGCCGACAGTATCGAACGATGGAAAACAGTACACCTTTAAGCTCCGGAAAGGCGTCAAATTCCACCCACCGTACGAACGCGAGTTAACTGCCGACGACGTCGTCGAAAACTGGCGAAACATACTCGACCCGGACTACGGCGCGTACGGTCTGAGCACCTACAAGGGAATTCTCACCGGCGAAAACGTTACGCCAAAAGAGACGGTCCAGAAGACCGGCAAGTACGAAGTCACGTTCAATCTGACCGAACCGTTCGCCCCGTTCCTCATCAAGCAGGCGAAGATGTCAGCGTTTGGCTGGTTCAATATCGTCCCCATGGAAGCCGTCGAAGAACATGGGAAAGACTTCGGAACGCCGAAGACCGGCATTTGGTCCACCGGACCGTTCATATACCAGGCCGATAAGTCGACCGCCGGGTCAAAGTACGTGCTCGAGAAAAACCCGAACTACTTCAAAGAAGGAGAGGGCGGCCAGCTTCCATACCTCGACAAGCTCGTCTTCCAGATCTCGCCGGAGAGCACGACACGGACCTCCTCACTGAAATCGGGACAGATCGACATCGACGAGTCTGCCGCGGCGACATCCATCAAGGACCTCAAAAACCGCGAGAAGACTCACGTCGTCTCGAAACCCAGCTCTGCGAAGATGAGTCAGTGGGTGAATCGGCGTAACTACGAGCCGTTCACCAAGACGAAGGTTCGAAAAGCACTCATGCATGCCGCGAACCGGAAAGCCATCGTCGAGACGAAGTTCCGCGGCTACGCGGCGATCGCCCACAGTCCCCTTCCGCCGTGGCACTGGGCCTACGACAAGGACGCCGCAGTCACGTACGAGAACGATACGAAGAAAGCCAAGCAACTGCTGAAAGAGGCTGGGGAATCGTCGTTCTCGTTCACTTGCGAACCGACGAACCAGCCGAAGTTCATCGACGTCGCCAAGATCCTCCAGCAGAACTACAAGAAGATCGGAATCGACATGTCGATCAAGCCCGCCTCAAAGGGCACTACCTGGCAACCTCTCGTCGGCGGCTGGGACGACAAGTCTGTCCCGCCGAAGTCGTGGCACTCGATGATAGAGAACTACACCTGGGGATTCTCAGCAGACGATTTCACCTACGCGACCTTCCACAGCGAACAGCCGTTCAACTACACCTACTACTCTAACGAGAAGGCAGACAAGGCCATGGAGAAGGCCCGGAAGACTCGAGACCGGAAAAAACGAAAGGAACACTACGCGACTGCTCAGAAGCTCATCACCGACGACATGCCCAAGCCCTTCCTCGTCTGGAACAACGTCAGCCACGCGTTCCGCTCCCGCGTCAACAACTTCGACGTCTACCCAACCGCCTACATGCTGTTCGAAAACGTCTGGGTGTCACAAAACTGACATCCCCTTCCTTCTCGAACGAGCATTGCACCCGAATTAGTCCGCACCCTTCACGATGACTTCCAACGACCATCTCGGCGATATTCGACGCCACACGACAGTTGAGATTCCTGTACAGTCCGAAACCGTCGCGGCGACCCGGTACGAACCGGCCGACAGCGACGGGGCTTCACCAGCCCTCCTAATGTATGTCCCATACCATCAGGATGACCTCATCACCTACGGTGCCTACGATCCGATCTGCCGCTACTTCGCCAAGCACGGGTACGAGGTCGTCGTCGCCGACATGCTCGGTACCGGTAGTTCGAGCGGATTCATTGACGAACCGTTCACTCGCCGCGAAGGGACCGAACCGGCCGCCATCGTCGAGTGGCTTGCCGAGCAGCCATGGACTACCGGCCGGGTCGGCCTTTTCGGCAAGTCCTACGGCGGTATCACGGCACTGGACGCCGCTGGCCAGCAACCAGATGCACTCGACGCTATTGTCCCTATCCATACCCCGTATCAAGGACGGCGGAATGCCTACTCGTACGGCGGCCTGTTCGAGTTCCTTACTATCGGTATGGACTGGCTGACACTGATGCAAGCCCTCGAGGCCAAACCTGCGAGCGTTCGGGATCCCGATGGAGCGTGGGTCGACCGCTGGCAGAGCCGGCTGGAACGCTCGCGCGACCGGACCCCGTGGTTGTTCCAATTTTTGGATAACGAGCCCCACGAGTCGTACTGGACGGACAAAAATATCCCCATCGAGAACATCGAAACTCCGACACTCGCAGTCGGTGGCTGGCGCGACCCCTACACGCGAGACACGCTAGAGTACTTCTCGGCCGTCGACGCGCCGAAACGACTCTTGCTCGGTCCCTGGCGCCACCAGATGCCCCACCGGGGGCGTGAGAGTGCAATCGCCTTCCGCCAGCAGGCACTCCGGTGGTTCGACCGCTTTCTCCGTGACGAGGAGAATGGCGTCACGGAAGAGCCGACCATCACCTACTGGACGGAACTTGACGGCGGCGGCTCCTCGGTTGGCCAGTGGCGCGGACGCGAAACTTGGCCCACGGCGACCGAGGACGGACTCCCGACCGAGAGCGGGGTAGCCCACGACGCGTCCGACGACGCTGTGACGCTGGCGCTCACGCCGACGGGACTCGCCTCACCGGACGAGTACGAAACCGGCGAAGTCGACACCGAGTACACGTTCGATCCGACGGTCGGACCGTCCTCTATCGACCCCTACGGAGTGTCGTTCGACCCGCCTGCGACAAACGACGACGACGCTCGGTCGCTGACGTTCGAGTCGGACTCCCTTGACGACCCGATCGAACTCACTGGCACGGGCAAGGTGATGCTCCGACTCGCGGCTAGCGTCCCCGATCCGACCGTGGTCGCTCGACTCGTCGACGTCTCCCCTGACGGTCGCGGCACGCTCGTCTCCTACGGAGCCGTGCGTGGCAAGTACCGGAACGGACTCGACGACCCGGACGAGATGGAGCCCGGTGCCGAGTACGACGTGACCGTTCCACTCAACCCGAAGTCGCACGTCTTCGAGGAAGGGCACTCGATTCGCGTCGCCGTCGGTTCGTCTTTCTTCCCGGTCTCGCTCCCGACTTCCAGACGGGGTTCGTTCGTAATCCGCTCCGCACCCGACGACCCAGCAACCGTGAAATTCCCAGGTCGCCGGATGGACCGGGTCGACTTCGACGACCCGGTCGACGTAGCCCCACCCGACGAAAGGGTGCCGACGAGCGCCAGGCGCGCGAGCGGCGAGTCCTCGTGGACTACCAGTCGTGAGCAGGTCTCCGATCGGGTTCAAACCACCAAGAGTCACTCACTGGAGGTCGACCTCCCCCACGGACAGCTCTCGCGGCAGGCGATGTTCGAGGCCGCCGTCACAGCGGACGACCCGTCGACCGCGGCCGCCCAGAATGAGATGTCGCTTGCGCTCACCACCGACTTCGGCGAGTTCGAAATCGACGCCAGCAACTACATCTCACACGATCTCTGTCAGATAGAGACGACGGTCACGCTCGACGGTGACACGATGTTCGAGGAAACCTGGCGTCGGTAATAGGTGCGCCTTCGTCGACGCTCGATTTACCTACCTGTTTCACTCGTTAGCCGCGAGAGGTTCGTATGAACGACCAACAACAGGCCACGTTCGGATCCGACGGGGAGTTGCGGACCGATGACGATACGGCCGACGAGAGTGGTGATGAGGAGAAAGAGGTGACGAACGACTTCGGCGACGAACGCGGCGAGAACGAAACGAAGTCCGGAGTGAATCGGTACGCCGTCTCCAGTCCGCTCTGCGATCTTGGTAGCCGCCGGGAAGATGCTGTGACTGTGCGTCGGGTGGCGCTCGATTATACGTCGGCAGGCTTGTAGGGTTCGATATCGAGCTGGAGAATGACCGAGAGACGTCTCCCATCATTTGACGTTGCTCTCCAAGCAATCTATGACGTATGAGAATGGAGTGAGCAGCTACACCAATTTCGCGTCGAGAACCATCACGTCGCCTGTCCCGTCAACGAGATTCTGTAGGCTGGTCAATGGCAGTGGGTGCCAGTCGAATCTGTAGTGGCAGTGCCCTCGTTTTCACATCGAATACGTAGGGGTTGCATTGAGAGTGGCAGCTCTCAATAGTCAGCCGAGCACCCCAGCCGTGAGTCGGCCGTGCAGGTCATTGCCAGGGATAATTTGAGGGATAGCAACGTCAGTCGCCTTGTGTAGGTGAATGGAAGGAGGTGGCGATGCGGTGAGCGCAGGCAGATGGATAGGTAGTTGTACTCCCGCATCTGCATCTGAGCGCCGCCGCCGATGTGAGTCGCCACACACCGATGAGGCTGCTTGATGCAGTTCCTCCAAGACAGAGGCTGGTATTAGACCTCTAGTGTCGTTTCGTTTCGTCAGGGGGTGTTAGTTGTCGTCAGATTCGTCGAGGAATTTCGTGAGCAACTCACCGGGTGACAGTGGGGCAAGACCGTCCGCGTCGATCAGCTTCTCCATCGTCCCGATCGCATGGCCGCATGGCCGAATCGCGATTTCCGAGGGACCATGAATCTCTGTTGTTATCACTCGCTGGTGACAGTGCGGGCAGCGTTTGTGTATCATCCGCCGTCGGCCTCCTCGACGCGCAGCGCCCCACCACAGTCACCACAACTGTAGTTCTCAGGCTGGTTGACCACCTTCGAGTGCTGGTAGCGCGCGAGTCGCCCACTGCATTCGGTACAGACCACCCACCAGTTCGGTGTCTTGAATCGCTCGCAGTGCTGGGCGATACCAAGCGCGTCGGTCCAGCGGTCGAACGTCTCATCATGGTCGGCTTGGTCAAACTGCCAGTACTGCCAGGCGTGGACGAGTTCATGCTGTACTGTCTTGCTAAACTGCGGCCAGCCGAACTCCTGATAGGCGTCCCAGGTGAGCTTGATCGTGACCGACTCAGTATCTGGGTCGTATTCGGTGACGCCTGCCTGTCGCTGGGCCTGCTCGGAGACCTCCCAGTCGATCGATTCGACGGAGAACTCAGGGAAGTGCTTGCGAGCGACGTCGGCGGCGTGCGTCTGTGCTCGGTCGAGCAGGGCCGCCTGCGTTTTCGGCACTCTATCGGTGGCATTGCAGTCGTCGGTCGTCACGTCGATGCTGTCGGTGAGCGTGCGCTGGTCGGTGACTTCGGGGACCAACCCCACTACGCAGAAGCGTGAGTGCAACTACGATGGCGTCCGTGTGAACAGCCACCTATGGATTCGTGTATGAGTTGCCGAGATGAGTGATGATATTGTCCTCCGCAGTTCGTAGCCGGTACTGGACAGTTGATCGGGGAACGTCCAGTATTTCACTCAAATTCTCGACTGTCACCTGCCGTGGTTGTTCGTACGACATCCGCGACTTCGCAGACCGTGCGTCTTGCCCGGACGCTGATCTGCCGGACGATCCGACGCCGAAGAACATCCTCGAAGTGCTGCTCGAGGCCGAGCGCTGTGCGATCCGAACGTGGACCGAAGTCTGCGATATGACGCAAGGCAAAGATCCACGCACGTACGATATGGCCCAACGCGTTCTGAACGAGGAGATCGACCACGAGGCGTGGTTCATCGAACTTCTCAGCAAGGAGCGCGACGACGAGATCAACCCTGCCGGCCACTTCATTCGTGGCGAGCCCGGTGACGCGCCATACTCGACCAACAACCGGTTTAACGACTCGGCGTAACGCAACACCCTCTCAGTTTTTCTTCCTGTGAGGTACTCTTCTTAGCTGCGTTGGCGTCTCATTACTGATTCAGTGATCAGCCAGTTGCTGGCTGTGTTGCCATAACTGTAACATAGGCTGACAACGTGGGTGGAGATATGACGAACGAGGAAGTGACTCAACTCCTGCGGAAGGCGTATGGTGACGAAATTGAGACGGTGATGAACTATCTCAGTAATTCGGTTGTTCTTGACGGTGTGACCGCTGAAGAAGTTAAAGAGAATCTCGCTGCCGACACTCAGGAAGAACTCGGCCACGCTGAAATGATCGGCCAACGGCTCAAACAACTCGACGAACGCCCGCCTGCTTCCTACGACTTTGAAGCACGCCAAGAAAGCCTCCAGCCACCTGAAGACAGTACTGACGTGCTTTCGGTTATCAACGGTGTTCTCGACGCTGAGGAGGACGCTATTGAGACGTATCGGTCGCTGGTGACTGCAGCTGAAGATGCTGATGATCCCGTTACTGAAGATCTGGCGGTCACCATTCTCAGCGACGAAGAAGCCCATCGTACGGAGTTCCGCGGCTTCAAGCGCGAATACGAGGAGTAACCGAAAGGACGACCGTCTACATCAGCGTTTTTCTCCGGTGACTCTGACGTAGCTGGAATCGTTTTCACCAGATCAGCCCCTGTAGGACTCTCAGCAGACAAGGGTCCGGGACTAGCAGTAATAGCATGAGCCGTAGCAACTGGCATTCAGATGCATCATGCTGTCAGAGGAAATCGGATCCGCTATTTATTAGGATAGTATAGCATACTACCCGTCGGTTCCTGTGGGATCGCTTTACGCCCCTTGAGAGTGTGGAGAAGAGAATATTGTGGACCAATGCTAGGAAGGGCTTTTTCCGTATGGTGCAGCCACCGAGGCTCGTTCTGAACTACTGTGGAGAAGTCCGAACACAGTCTCTCAAGATATTAATAACTACTCTCAGCTGGGTTACGTGGCTTCGGATGCTATTTTATTCGAGGCTTGCGGTTGGTAATGGGTCTAGAACAAAGGAATCGGGGGTCGTCGTAGAGCAGGTATGTCAACAGAAGCTGTAAGCCTCGATACGGACTTCGACGAAACGCTCGCATCGCTGTTCGACGATGCCGAGACAGTGCTTGTGGTGAATCCGTCGCTGGAAGTGTTTCGCACAGCGATGGAGACAGCGTTCGAGTTCGACGATGAGTTGCCGACGCTGCAAGTGCTTGCGACGCCGGATGTGCTCAAGACAGCGGCTGAAGATTTCATTCTGGCCAGCCAGATAGCGGACTTGATCGACCAGGAGACGCTATCGCTGCGGACGACGACTGATATCGCGCGGAGTTCGCTGTTCGTGAGTGACGAGCAGGTAATGACAGTTGTGCCAGTCGACGGTGGACTGAGTGGCTTGACGTCAACGGATGAGGAGTTCGTCGAGACGGTACAATCAGCGTTTGACGACGATTGGAATGCAGGTGAGGAGTTCAGTCTACGAACGCCACCGCTCTCCCGCGTTCGAGACACGCTCAGCGATGAGTTTGGCAAGGAGGTCGAAGACGACTTCATGATGATGCTGGAAGAGAGGGAGACAATTCCTGGTGAGGAGGACGAGCTGGATGAGGTAACGATTGCATTGCTGGTGGGTGCGAACAACGAACTACTCCTCTACGATATCAGTCGCTGGGGCGAGGATGTTGGGCTAGCGAGTAAAGCAACGTTCTCACGGACCAAAACACGGCTTGAAGATCGTGGTTTGATCGACACGGAGAAAGTCCCGATCGAGGTTGGGCGGCCGCGGCTTCGGTTACTGCTAGTGCCGGACGACCTAGAGGATGTTGAGGCGCTGGCAGAGCAAGCGACTGCAGCATAGTTCCAGCAGCGCCAGTTGCTCCGCTTGTAGCTCTTGAGTGTGAATAGTCAGTTGGAGCGCTCTCGTTTTCATATCGATCATACGGGGTCGCGCGTGACTGCAGTGTGTCCACGCAGGGCATCGCCACCGTAATCTGGGGGTAGCGACGTCAGTTGCCACGTTGTCTGTGGATGGAAGGAGGTGGTGATGCGGGGAGCGCAGGCGGATGGGTAGGTGGTTGGACTCCCGCATCTGCATCTGAGCGCCGCCGGCGGTGTGAGTCACCACGCACCGACGAGGCCGCCCGATGCAATTCATCCAAGATACAGGATGGTATTAGACCCCCAGCATTGTTTTGTTTCGTGAACGTTTTCAACAGCTCTGAGGCCCGAAGAGCAGTTGCCTGCCGTGACTCAGTAAACTTACTCAGGGCTGTTTGTTAGTAGCCTATACTAACGTCGTCGAGAGCGTACATTCGTGCTCGATCGAGTAGGGTCGCCTGCGTCGTCGGCTTGGTATCGGAGGTGTCGCAGTAATCGGTCATCAGTCGTCTTATTGGTGCTCTCAGTGAGCGTGCGATGTTCAGCGACGTCGGGCAGCGTCTGTTGACGAGTCATAAAACAGGAAGAACGGAGGTTAGCAGCAGGCGTCGAGCGCGCGTTTGTCGGTCGTCTCAGCCCTAAACTGTTCACACCGCCAGTAGCGGTGATCGACGTTACCGTACTTGTCTTGGTCAACGTGCGGACCAGTAATGCGCGGCCCGTCGTCGCTCTCGTCACTCGTGTCGTTGTCAGCGAGGACGGCGTCGGGGGAGCCGTCGGCAGTCACGTCTTCGACGGCGGCCATGTGCTTACAGTGAGCGTGGCGGTGAACGTGATGGGAACAGGTGTAGGCGAGTGCGCCACCTATCACGTCATCGAGCGTCACTGTATAATTGTGTTTGTCGAAGTCTAGGGTTATCTTTGCGGACTAAGGTAGGTGGTTCGGAGGAGACCCACCGTTCTAGATACGTAATAGCGGCCGACGTAGCAATATAGTCGTGGTCGACGTTCAGTCTAATAGCTCGCGTCCGCTCGACGCTGGTAAAATGTTAAAATATTGGCGTTCGACAAGCAAGTAATGACGTATGAGAATCTTGACCAGATATTGTAAACGAACTGCTGGGTGATGGACGAGCAAGTCTCCGCAGTCTCGCTGAGGACCTCGACGTTTCAGTGACGACCGTCTCGAACCATCTTTCCGACTTGGAGGAGGGTGGCATCATCCAGGGATTCACGCCACAGATAGAGTATGGCGCGGTCGGCTACGATGTCACTGCAGTTCTCCAACTCAAAGTGGACGGACAAGCGCTGCCGGACGTCACTGACCGGCTGCAAGCGCAGCCGCAAATGATCAGCGTCTACGAGGTGACCGGGAGCTATGACATCATTGCAATCGGAAAGTTTGTTGATACCGATGGCATGAACCAACAGATTAAGATCCTGCTCAGCGACCAAGACATCGACGAAAGCACACAAGCGTCGTCCTCAACACCGCCAGTGAACACGATCAATTCGAACTCAACACTGACACTTAGATCACTGGTCGGCTGCTGTCAGAACAGCGGTCGCTACCGGAGAAGAGAGTCAGTGAGATCCAGGTATTTCATAAGGAGCGAAACGGGATTGGAAACACGGTGACTGACCGACGAGCGAGGGTTGCCGAGCTTGGCCAAAGGCGGCGGGCTTAAGACCCGCTCGCGTAGGCGTCCGTGGGTTCGAATCCCATCCCTCGCAGTCAAGAGGAAACGTATTCGGTCCCTGAAGTCCGTGCCGGCATCGAAACGGTGTTTGCTCGCGAAGTATTGTTTGTAGCTGTATGTCAGTCCAGACGCGACTACGGCGGATAGCGTTTCTCGTCGGACGCGCCTTGTTCGGCGGGATGTTAGCGTATTCAGCGTACGAAAACTTCGCGAATCTCGACGGACGCATCCAGTACGCTGAGAGTAAAGGCGTCGATCAGGCTGGTCTGTTAGTCCCACTCGCAACCGGCTCGCTCTTGTTCGGTAGTCTCGGCATCGTGTTCTGGCGGCTGCCCCGGCTCGCCGCCGGTGCCGTACTGACGTTTCTGGCAGGTATTACGCCCCAGATGCACGACTTCTGGAACGTCGACGACGACCAGCGGAACGCCGAACAAACCCATTTCATCAAGAACGTCTCGTTGATCGGTGCTGCGCTCGTCTTCCTGAGCATTGCCGACCGCGATCGCGAATAACACGCGTTCTCTCGAACGCGGTTTGCGGTCATTCACACCCAGTTTTCAATACGATCCCGAGGAATTGCACGGACACGGCTAGCAGGTAGGACGGTGTGTTTTGGGAGGAAAGCGGTAGGGTGGATGACAGCACCGGCAGCAGCGGAGAGCCGTCGGCGTCAATCCCCGGCATGGGAATGGGGAAGGGAAAGAGGGCAGACGATCGAGTCTTGGAGTGCAGTGTCGTGTGGAGTTTCTCGGTTTCGTGTGGCTGCATCTGCGCGTTCACGTCGGGGAGATCTACCACGGGTGGCCAGACACCGACGCGATTGTCAGATGCAAGTGAGCGGTGAGCCGGCATGGTATTAGACCCCCGGAGTCGTTCGTCTTTGTGAACGCTCTGAACGGTTTCCCGTAGTCTTAGGGGTATTTGATGGATATGAACTGCGGATGTGTTGCGCGCTTACCTCGTTGCTAATCTTGGTTAGTGGATTATACTAACGTCACTGCCGGTGTCGCCGGTTCTAGTCAAGCAGACCCAGCCATCTCTTTCGCATGTTCTCGCAATCGTCACGGCCAAGGATTGTCTCCGTCCTGCTCTCGGTGAGTGTGTCTGTGCAGCAGTATCTGGAAGCCTCTGGTGACGGGTCAGACAAGGAGAGGGGAGAAGGAGTAGTAACAGCAGGCGTCAAGCGCGCGTTTATTCGTAGATTCCGCGCCGCAGTTCTCACACTGCCAATAGCGATGATCTGCGTTGCCGTGTTTGTCGAAGCCGATATGTGGGCCGGTCACGCGCGGCTCAGCGTCGTCCTCGTCAGAATCTTCCAACGGGAAGGCGTCAAGATCGCCGTCGGCAGTCGCGTCTTCGACGCCCGTCATGTGCTTACAGAATGCGCTCCGATGGACGTGGTGCGGGCAGGTACACGTCATTGCGTCGCCGGTCACGCCGTCTAGCGTGACGACGTATTGGTGGTCAGCAGGGTTGTCGTGGCTCTCGTTGGTCACCTTGACCATTCCGGGGGCCTCGACGTGGAAACTGAACTGTTCCCACTGCACGCGTTTCTGTGCCTTCTCGTCAGCTTCAAGTTCCGCAAGCGATTTCGTACTCGTGGTCTTTCCAGAGTTGCATTTGGAAGACCAGTGCCGGGTGTAGGCGCACCCGGCGCATTTTAACACGCCCGAGGACACCGTCCTTCCATCCATATGGCATACGCCACATGGTGTACACCAACAGGACTAAGCAGTCCCAGCCTGTAGTTGCAGGTATGTCCAAAGACCGAGGAGACTCAGGTCGGTATGTCGAAACTGTAACACTCACCGACGTGCTCGCAGTCTTCGAAGAAGTCGAAGGCCCCGTTGTGACATCAGGCGACGTGGCTGACGCTCTTGAATGCTCGCGCGAAACAGCTCGGCGCAAACTTAGCCAACTCAAAGACGAGGGACGGGTGAAGAATCGACAGACCGCTGGCCGCGTTATCTGGTGGCTCGCCAATGAAGATGGCGTTCACGAAGTGGATCCAAGTGATCCGATTTTTACACGGACGACGTATCGGTCTGGGACAGCAACGGATGCGTCCGAGCGAGTAGATGACCTCCTCTATCGGGATCAGTCGACTCAGTCAGAATGAGTCGTCCTCTGCCGATATTTGTGGATACAGGTGGGCTGTATGCCGCGTTTGATGAAGACGATGTTAACCACGACGCTGCAGATGCCGTCTTCAATGGAATGGAAGCTGGCGAGTATGGACCCGTCTTCACGAGCCGCTATGTACTGTCTGAGTTTGCAACACTGATGCTGTATCAGATTGGGCAGCCAGCAGCGATGGATGCTCTCACAACGGTTCGAGAGTCGCAGACGTTCAATATTCTGCCCGTCGGCAAGCAGACGTTCGATACGGCATGTGAAGAGTTCGAACGCTACGACGACCAACAAATTTCCTTTGTCGATCACACCAGTGCAGTGCTAGCCAGTGAGCACGAGATCGAGTATATGTTCGCCTTCGATAGTGATTTTCGAACGCTAGGCTTCGAACGAGTGCCAGTTGATCACGGATAGCTGTGGAATACCCCACGAATCGGAAGAATAATTTGCGACTGGTAGTGAATTCCACTCGGTGCCTCGGTAGCTCAGGCTGGCAGAGCAACTCCTTTGTAAGGAGTCAGTCGAGAGTTCAAATCTCTCCCGAGGCTTCCCCTCTTACCCATCGTTTTCAGCGTCTATCGATCGCTGCACGACTGGAGAACAGACCACAGTAGCCACTCAGTATTGTTCCAGAGTCTTTTAGCGAAATTCGAGTGTAAGCGCCCGTTACTCAACCGGTTCGAGTGCGAAGAGTAACTATGCCAGGGACGACACTCACCACGGAAACGACCACCTGGTTTAGCACTGAATCTAGGATATCCACGCCACGCACCACGCAGTACAAATTGATTGGCTCGTACTCGCTCGAGTCGGCGGAGTCGCCGAAGCAGGCTGTTGTCGATGCGGTCGTGGACGTCACCCAGCCAGTTGGTGGCCAGACAACGCTCACATTGTACGAGCATCTGGATCCGGATGCGCTCGATGATCTCATCACGGCGAGTGCAGACAAACGGAGTCACGTCGAAATCCGATTCACCTTCGAGGAGTATCTCATCATCGTCCGCAGTACCAACACTGTCCTTATCTACGAACCATTGTAGGTGGACCAGCAGCCCCGACCTGGAAAGACAGGTAGTAACGGCATGAGATACGGGAAACAGCAGGTGTATAATCGGCTCTCCCGACGGAAAGACGGGTTCGCTATACGCTGCTAGGTTAGTATGATATCCTAACCTCTGTTGACGACCGTACTCGCGCTATGGTCAGTTTGAGAGATAGAAGCGGAAGAGTGCGTGAAAACCAGGACTCAGTTCGGCATCGTTACCGCTGGCTGTATGCGGATAGTGATGGAATGCAGTCTGAATGATCGGGTCGATGTGCCCAGGAGGGTGCGGGACCGTATAGTTGCTCGTCGGTGGCGTCGGCGTATGGCATTGTCTCGGGTGCTTCGAGAAGTTCGAGGTAGAACCCCCACTCGACGCGACAATACACGTAGGTCAAGCCCGCTGTCGGCCCGTCCTCGTTCGTCTGAGGCTCGTTCAATACCGTGAAGATGGTTTGAGCTGTTGCACCAAAAGGTGGTGGTGATTAATAAGTGATGCTGGTCTGTTCAGTGTGGCCGACACCCTAGACGATGCGGAGCCGTCTATTGCCGAACTGGTCGACCACATGCAAGGGTTGACCGAGCATGTCGAGGAACTTGAGCAGACAGTTGCTGCGAAAGACGACCAGATAGAAGAACTCCAACAGCAAGTCGAATCGCTCAAAGAGGACCGTAACATTGCAGAGAAGAAACGTGCGAGTGACCGTGAGCGTCTCGGTGAGCTCGAGGAGACGACCGAGGCCATCCAGGACGATGTGGACAACCTTGCCGAGAAGGAGGAGCAGAACGCTCGCGTGCGGGCATCTGTATCGCGGTTCATCAACCTTTCTTATGACCGTCCACGAGCAGCAGGCAAATCCCAACAAGTCACGGAAACGTATCTCGATGTGCTGGCAGTGGTACTACAACCACGGGGGATCTTTTTGTCGGAACGATGGCAGGATCTGCCCTTTCGTTGGGTTGCAGTGCCTGACGACTCAGCCCAGACAACGACCGCGCATACATCAAACAGAACGCAATCGCACTGCTCAACCACGCCCAAAAGCCTTCGATCGACGCCCGCAACGACCCCAAAGTAGAGTGAGGTTTTCCAGCGTGAGTTCCGCAATACGTGGGTGAGAAAAATTGGTGGGAAATCTACTTCTCTCTATCGCGGAAACGGCGTTTAGGCGCTCTGTTGTTCATATGCATACGCAGTCTGGAGTACAGTCGACTCGTCAAATCGGCGCCCAGCAAGCATTAATCCAACAGGTAAATCGTCCGTCGTGCCACAGGGGATAGATAGAGCAGGATGATGGGTGTAATCAAACGGGCATGTGTTTTTCGCTGTGGCCAATGTCCGTGATACTCGCTGGACTCGGTTGAGATCCTCGTCGACTTCATACGGTTTCACTGGGATAGTCGGCATCGCGATAATATCTGCCTCATCTAGGATCTCGTCGAATTCGGCTCGCATTTGTCGACTAATATTCTGTGCTTTGCCGTATAGACTCCCGTGTCCAGATGCTTCAATAAACTCGCTTGCTAGCAGAGTGGCTTTGACAGTGGCTGGGAAGTCACGGGATTGACTTTGCTGGAACTTCTCATATGTTGTCGCTAAGTCGGTATTGTACCATCCTTCGTTGTGGAATCCGACACCGCCTTGCTGATACATTTTAATCCCGCCATAGCCAGCGATTGCAATCCAGATCGCGAGTGAATCTAAAAATCGCGGCATCGAAACTTCAGTGATTTCAGCGCCCAATGCCTCCAATTCATCGATGGCGTTGCGGACGACAGCGTTTACATCCTCGCTGCTCTCCTCGCGATTGAATCCTTCCTCTAAAACAGCGACTGTCGTTTCAGAAAGATCATTGTCAAGAGCGTCAGCATATGAATCCGAATGCATCTCGAGATTATTTGGTTGGCGTGGATCAAGATCGTCTGCGCCGGCTAATACATCGAGTGTTGTTGCCACCTCTGTCACTGAGTCAGCCATGGGACCGGCGTGATCGAGTGAATTATCGATTGGAAAAATGCCTGTGTATGGAACAAGCCCAGTTGTGGGTTTGAGGCCGACAATACCACAACATGACGCTGGAATTCGAATTGAGCCGCCTTGATCTCCGCCAATTGCGATATCGACTTCGCCAGCAGCAACAGCAGCACCGCTTCCACTGGACGATCCTCCTGCAATGTGGTCAGGGGCTCGGGGATTAGTGACGGTGCCAAAATCAGAGGTATCACTCGATCCTGAGAAAGCGAAACTCTCCATATTGAGCTTTCCAAGAATCGACCCGCCTGCATCAAGGAGTCGGTCAACGATCGTCGCATCAATCCGAGGCGTATACCCTTCCATCATCTGCGACCCAACCGTCATTTCGACCCCTGCCAGCGCAATACTGTCCTTTAGGCCGATCGTTTTACCAGCGAGCGGGCCATCGTCGGCACCTTCAATTGTTGTTTTGGTGACCCAGACGTTATGTGGATCTTCATCTGGACCCGGGCGGTAGCCACCATCTCGCATCCCGTACTCAATGTCATGTGGACTAAATCGAGGTTCTGGAATCTCTTGTACTCGTTCAAATGCTTCTAGTGTTCCCTCAACGAGATCAGCATAGTCTTCAATCTCTTGTTCAGTAAGCGAAAACCCTGCTTGGTCTGCAAGCTGTTCTAGCTCCTTCTTTGATGGATTTCGGACTGGCATAGCCGAATATAGAATGAATGTATAGTAAGTTAAAAGTATGGCAGCGGCTAATTAATTCGATCTAAATAGACATACCACTCAGAGAAGATAGGAAAAGTTGGCGGACAGGCCGCAGTCAAGATGTCTCAAGAAGACTGGCAACAACTCAGAAATGACATCGCTACTGGAGAGCTAGATGCAGAACTCCCTCCCGAAGTCAGAACTGGTCCATGAAATAGGTCAACTACTCACCGAGTCCCAGGACACAACGATTCCCATTGGTCGGCCGATCGTTGCAACTCGAATTATAATCACCGGTCGCTACTGTCTAGCCTCAGTCGCAATCTTCTCAAACCAGTGAGTGCAGCAGAGTAATTTCTCAAATCTACGCCGCTGCAGGCACGAGATCGCGATGACGGAACCAAACGTCGATTTCTCCATCGTCTGTTTCAATGCGGGAGCTGTAGGAGTCGAGTTCGCGTCTGGTTTCTGCGCCGAGTCTGTCCTGCATGACGTCTGTGTTGGTCTCTTTTCTCTCCGGGTTCAAGTCATGCGGATGGTTCCGTGCTACGAGACAGTTTGAGCGAGTTCGTCTGAGAGTTCTTCAGCTGTCGATGTACGCTCGGCAAGCTCGAGTAGCTGGCGGCCTTTCAGCTCCATGTACGTCACTCCAAGATGCTCACGGTCTTCCTCGGATGATCGAATCCATGTGCACTCCTCGATAAGATCTCGATTTGATTCAGCGGCGAACACGACGGCTGTGGTCTTGGCAGGCACCTGATTGAGTGCTGGCTGGATTGCGAGGAGATACTCGCGGCCAAGGACAACGAATACATAGTCGTAGGTGGCGAGATCAAGCGCGAGAATATCGTCTGGGATGTCTTTTGCCGCTCCGATCGCTTCGATTAGCTTGTCTTTCGTCCGACCAGCAGAGTCGATGCCTAACTGTTTGGCGCGGTCGACAAGGTCAGCCTTTGATTGGTTACTGAAGGTGGCTTCGTAGGCTGGCAGGAGGGTCTTGTAATTGACAAGGCCGAAGCCGGCCGAGACGATATACCAGTCAACGGTCGCAAACTGCCGAAATTGCTCAACGGCGGCTGTGACATGCTCGTGCTCCCGGCCAGTGTATAGTGCCTCCGCAGTCGCCGTCTGCTCAGATGCTTCATGTAGGAGCCCTGTACGAGTGTGGGCATCTACTGCTGGTTGTTCGACGACTGGGTCGTGACATTTCGATTTCGAGCAGGCAGAGAGCACGAGAATGTTCATGCGATGTTCGTTGTCCGGATTACGTTTCTGCGTGCCTTTGAAAGGTCGGGAGAACTCCGGAAGACGAGAAGAATTCTCGTGAGATGGTGGTTTTGCGAAGGATTTCGTCGTTACTGAGTTGGGTACGTTACTCAAGTACTAGAGGTTCATATTGGTGGCAGAGTTATCGGTGGTATGGCCAGTGCGTCGGTGGAGCTCTCGGAGCCAGAGGTCCTTGGGCATGCGAAGCGACGGTTGTTTCCCGACGACGATGAGCCGAACACCTACGCCGTTGTCGATACGCAGTTTTCGACCGACCAGTGGTTAGTGGATGAAGAGATAGAATCAGCACTCCGTGAGACACTCGCTCCGTTCAATCATGTTCGTCTTGGTAGCGGTTATCCGGATCTCGTCGGCGTTCGAATGCTGGAGTCGAACCTATTGGCCGTCGACGAGTTCGGCGATGAGCCGCCGCTAATCGTTATTGAGTCGAAAGGCTACACGAACTCAAACACTGTCGACACGGAGCAAGGGATCGTACAGGCATATGATCGGCTTCAGGAAGCGAACGCTGCATATCTTGCGGCGCCGGTCAGCGTCGTGTCGCGAACTGACCGGACGTTGGCGCGGGAGCTGAACGTTGGGATTCTTGGCGTCTACTCAGATGGGCAGGTCGAACCATTGGAGATTCCTCGTGTTGTTGGGAATCGGGCGACAGACGATGCGTCAGCCATTCGGTTCCAGGCGAGCGCCCAGGGCGTCGCGAACAAATCCTTTGGGTTGAATCATCCGAAGAACTATCTCGGGTATCCACTCGCCCACTATGCTGCTGGCCCGACCGATGACCTGCTCAGCGAGTACAAGATCGTGAGTGCCGTCGACGATGCTCGCCGTGGGGCAGCGTTCCTTGGTTTGATCAATGAAGATGTGGATGGGGTTTCGCTGACGCCGCTCGGACGAGAGGTTATCCGGTTCGCGAAACGCCGGTGCGGGTCGGTGCAGGCAGCGTTAGAGGAATTCGAAAGCTGGTATCGGAAATCACGGCGGTTTTCGGATCTTGCCCCTGAGTGGGGGCAGCTCGCTCGTCGAGTGGTCTATGCGTACCCTGCTACGCAGTTGCTTGTCGAAGAGATCCAGCGGATGTATGACCAGCAGATGCCCGACCCAACGCTTGTCGATGTAGTTGAGCATCTTCACGACCGTCATCCAACCTTCGCTATCGAGTTGTTCATTCGTGGTGACAAGGCGGTCCAGCAACGAGTGCTCACCACTGACGGCGACCTTCGCCGACCGGCACTCGCCGACGGCAACGTCTATCATTCCCCGACGGTCTTCCAACTCAAAGCCATGCTCTATCACACAGGTATTCTCACCGAACGCGGACGCGAACCCAACAAGCTCACTCCAACCAAAGATATTTGGGCGCTCTTGAATCCTGTCTAATGCTTCTCTCCAACCAGGTTGAGCACAATGGTCAGAATATAGGTTTCTCTTCAATAAATGGTCGTATGATCGGATCCATTATGCAGCTATGCTGCTCATGATTATTGACCGCTGAATTCGGATACGAGTTGTAGCGTATCCGTGAGCGGTTATATTTCCCCATGTCCGAGGCATCCTCGACACTCAGGGTATACTGCTACTGCGACAATAAAATTCGTAGAGCGGTAGAACGCCATGGGCGGTGCGTTATTTGGATCTGTTCCGAGTGAGAGAATAAGACTGTGGCCGCATCTCTGTCATCTATGCAATTTACATCTCGTCCACGTTTCTCAGAATCCTTCATGAACTCCGATCTCGTCGAGCGCTTTCCGTTTCCCAATCAAGCTTGAGAGATTTCATGACTACAATTATCTTTAGAGAATGTTTAAGAGGGCGTGTATTGATAGCAGTGTACATGGCACAGACTAAACTGTCTGGCCGAGTATCGTATTGGGACCGGTGGTGGCAGTAGAATGTCGATTTTTGGGACACCGAGCGAGATCGTGATTCTCCTGTTCATTTCGATTATCATGTCCATCGGACTGCCGTTGTATTTCGGTCTCAAATTCGACTGGGATCCGGCCGAGGTGGAAACCGAGGTTGAACCTGATGCCGAAGCGAGCGCCGACATTTCCGAAGGGCAAGCTGCAGCCGATCAACCCTGACTTTACCGATGACCGCACTTGTTCCACTCCAGTCGTGGGGTAGCGAACTCGGAGTCGGCTATTCAAGCACGCTCGCAATCGGCTTCTTCATCTTCTATTCGATCCTAATGGTCGCTATCGGAATCTACGCTTCCAGGTATCAGGACAGCGAAGAAGACTACTTTGTGGCGGGGCGTCGCGGCGGGATGGTCGTGATCGCCCTCTCCGTGTACGCTGGCCTGCTGAGTGGGTTCGGTGTCGTCGGTAACACTGGGACGATCTACGCGAGTAACATCCAGTTCTTCCTGATTTTGATGTTTGTCCCGGCGTTCTACGTCATCCCGTACTGGCTACTCGCGAAGAAGATGCGAATGCTAGGGGAATTCAAAGACGCGATCACCGCCGCCGACGCCGTGTATTACCGATTTAAGGACGAGCGGCTTCGAGTACTGGCCGCGACAAGCGTGTTACTGGGCTGTATCGGGTACCTCGCGACCCAGTACGCGGCGCTCGGAATGCTGATGGCGTTCATTCTGCCGTACGGATTCGTGACGTCGCTCGTCATCGGACTCATCGTCGTCGGTCTCTATACGGTCATCGGCGGAATGCTCGCCGCCATCTGGTCGGACGCGATCCAGGGCGCCATCATGGTGTTTGCCGCTGCACTCGGTAGCTGGTACTTCATAACCGGTTATCCGGGCGGGTGGGAAGGGGCGATGAACACTATCACGACAGAGAGTCCAGAGTACCTCGCTGTCGGGTTGCCGGGAACGTCTCAGGGGTTACCCATTGGATTGTTCATCTCCCTGTTTTTGCTGCTCGTCACGCTCGTTGGACTTCCGCACGCGTTCACCAAGTTCTACATGATCAAGGATGGTTCTCGGCTCAAGTGGGGTGCGCTGATTACGGGAATCGCTTACCTCGTCTCAACCCTGTTCTGGTTCGCTGCTCCAATCATGAAGGCGGCCGTCCTTTCTGGGCGCGTCGAGAACATCCCGACCCCCGACGCGGCGCTTCCGTTGGCGTTGATCGAATTCGCCCCTGATTTCGTGGTCGCATTCGTCATGACTGGCGTTATCGCTGCGATCATGTCGTCGAGTAACGCCTACCTGAATATGGGGGCGTCCGCTATCCTTCACGACGTCGTTCAAGAGAATCAGGGCTACGAACTGAGCGGTAACCGACAAGTGTTCTGGGGTCGAATCATCACCGTCTTGATCCTCTTGGCTTCCTTCGTCGTCGCGGCGACATTCCCCGGGTTGATTTTCACGCTCGGCGCTGCCGGGTGGGCGATCTTTGCCACCGTCCTTGTTCCGGGCGTTGCGATAGCTTGGAACTGGAGAGGTGCGACGGTAGAAGGCACCCTCTGGGGTGGTGGTGTCGGGCTTGCCCTCGCTATTGCACTCGCCTTCGGTGGGAATTATGCCGGTATCACGCTTCCGATGGGATTCCTCGGCGGTCAACTGGCGCAGATAGTCGGCTTCGTCGTATTTGTTGTCGTGTCGCTCGTTACGAGCACGAACGACTATTACGACCTGGAGGATTCGAAGGTGAAAGCCATCATTGACACGGGACGGATGAGTGCATCGGAACGAGAATCACCATCCGGGGTGTCTGCCGACGATTGAACCGCGCTTCAATGTCGTTCTTTTCCTCTAAATCACTCGCTTAAGTGTAACGCGGAGGGGTTCCTCTTGCTGCTGTGGTCGCCACCTGTCGAAGGATGCGGATGGTATTCGCCGACGGCGGGCATAGCAGAAGCTACGCCGATTCATCTGCGGTTTCGACGTCGGTCAGTCGGAACACTGGCAATGACATGTTGTTATCAATCTGTTTGAACGTGACTTCCACTGGGATGTCGGATTCGATCTCAGACGGATCGCAATCGGCGAACAACGTACAGATCCGAGGACCTTCTTTGAGGTCGACGTACCCGACCACGTACGGGAGCGCTTCCTGGAACGCTGGTAGCGTCACAGCCCTTCGAACAACGGTATAGCTGTACACGCGTCCTACCCCGTCTGCGTCGTCCCACTCCAGAGCCTCGGAGCCACAGTATTGACACCACGGACGAGGGAAGAACTGGTGCTTCCCGCAGTCGGGACAGTACTGGAGACGGAGGACGCCTTGACTTGCACCGTCCCAGAACGGCTTGGCGTACGGTTCTGCGTGCTCGCTCGGAAGCGGCCATCCGTCGTTCATTGCTGGACCCCTCGTTTCAGAACGCCGACGGCCGAGCTACGGAGGTTCTTGTCGTACGTGACGCCTCCCACACCGGTCACCAGACCGTACTCCGCGTCCGGAACTTGACGCTGCCCGCCGTCGTGACGGAGCTGGCGGATTGCTTCAACGAGGTTTTCGAAACCGCCCGCTAATCCCGCCTGGCCCGCAGAGAGTTGGCCTCCGGACGTGTTTAGCGGCAGTTCCCCGTCGTATCGGAGGTCCGTCGTCTCCAGGAACTGTCCACCGTCTCCTTTCTCACAGAATCCTATATCCTCGAGCTGCATCAGGACGACGATCGGGTAGTCGTCGTACGCCTGCACGAAGTCGATTTGCTCTACTTCGATGCCGGCTCGATCAAATGCTCGAGGTGCTGCCGTTCGAATCCCAGTAGTCGTCACGTCCGGCTGTTGCGAAACGTCTGGATTGTGTTGCTGGCCGAAGCCGAGGGGTTTTACCGACGTCAAATCCGATGCCGTAGCTCGGTCGATTGAGGTTACGAGGAACCCGTATCCCCCGTTCACGGGCACGACGCAATCGAGGAGACAGATTGGATCCGAAATCATTTCGGCCTCCAGATACGTTTGGACGTTGATTCGCTCCCTTAAGTACGCGTTCGGGTTGTGCGATGCGTGCTCGCGCTGGACGACTGCGACTTCGGCCAGTTGCTCGCGAGACGTACCGTACTCCGTCATGTGGGCGGTCTGGACGAGACCAAAGCTTGAATTCGGCCCTTGGACGCCGAATGGATCCTTGTAATTTCGAATGTATCCACGAGGGTCTCGCGGGAAGAGAGCGTCAGAGTCGGCGTACGGATCGAGAGGAGCATCTGCACCCAGACAGAGGACGGTTTCGACCTTCCCTGCCTCGATAGCCATTACTGCCTGCGACAGAAGCGCGAGCGCGTTCGCTCCTCCCTGATCCTCGGAGAATAGGTAGTCGACTTCGAAGCCGAGCGTCTCGGCCAGCATTCCAGGGTAGGTGAACGGCGTATCCGTGATGGTGCGGATAACGCCCAGTCCGTCGACCTCGTCTTTGTCCACGTTGGCATCGTCGAGCGTCAGCCTGGCGGCACGTTCATAGTATTCCTCTAGGCTGCGGAAATCTTCGCTCTCACTGCTCGGTCGTTGTTTCTGTGTCTCACCCACTCCCATGATCACTGCATCAGTTCCAGTCATGATGCCGTCCTCTCCTTCAGGTCCTGCTCGTCGACGAGCGGCCAGATTTGGAGACGTACTCGGCTCATAGAATTTCGTTGTCTAGCTCCTCGAGCTGGGATTTCAAGACACTTCCTCCACCGGGATTGCGTGGAATCTTCTTAACGAACACGACCTCTCGAGGGCGCTTGAAATCGGCCAAGTCGCTCTCCCTGCACAGTCGTTCGACGTCTGCGGTTGAAAGTTCTATCCCTGCTGCCGTCGCGATGTACGCTTTCGGCGTCTGTCCCCATCGCTCGTGGGGGACGCCGATGACGGCGACATCTTCGATCTTGTCAGATTCGAGCAGGACATTCTCGATCTCCGCGGGATAGATGTTCTCGCCGCCACTTATGATCATATCGTCCTTCCGTCCCTCAATGTGGAGGTACCCGTCGTCGTCCCGTTCGGCGAGGTCGCCCGTGAAGAACCAGCCGTCTACGAGAGCGTCTTCGGTCTCCGCCGGCTTGTTTAGATATCCCTCCATGACTGACGACCCCTTGCAAATAAGTTCGCCCGTCTCGCCCGGTCCGACCGTCGCAGTCGGGTCTGCGTCCCCGTCTGGGTCGACAAGCCGGATTTGTTGGTTCGGAAGACCGGTTCCGCAGGATCCCGGATATGCTCCGGATTCGTCAGGTGGAAGTACCGAGATTGGCGGGCCGACCTCGGTCGCCCCATAAATCTCCGAGAACGAGTTGCCGAACGCCTCTACACACCGCTCGCGGACCTGATCGGTCATCGGAGCGCCGGAGTACCACCAGAACCGAATTGAACTTAGATCGTGGTCGGAAAGAGTGTCGTACTGAGCAACGCGATCAAGCATCGCTGGGGACCCCCCGAAGACCGTGACACTGTATCGATCAATGGCAGAGAGAACCGATTCGGGGTCGAACTGCCGAAGGAGGACGGTCGGGATGCCGAACTGAAGCATCGGTACGAGAGCAGTGAACAACGGCCCGCTGTGGAAAAGAGGGAATGGATTAAGGTTAACGTCGGATCGACGGATACCGAATTCTGCGATGAGACCCGGACAGAAGAACAGGCGATGCTCGTGCGTATGTATGACCCCCTTCGGTTTTGCAGTATGCCCCGACGTGTAGTAGTACCCGTCGATGGTTTCGCCGTCAACCGCCCGATCAGGCATCGTCTCGTCCGCCGTTCGAAGTTCGTCGAAGTCACCGAACTCCTCGTGCTGGCCGACTACGATGACCTCGACGTCGCCGTCGCGAAGCTCTTCTGTGAGTCCCGAGATCGACTCCAGCAATTCTGACTCGACCACGAGGTAGTCCGGGTCAGCGTCAGCAAGGATGTACTCGACGTCTCCCAGCGACGACCGGGCGTTTATCGGGGTGAAGATAGCCCCGATCTTCTGGGTCGCAAAGAACAACTCGAGGAACTCAGGTGAGTTATGCGAGAGCAAGGCGACGGGGTCTTCAAAACCGATGTTGTGGTCTATCAAGCCGTTGGCGACGCGGTTGCTCCGCCGGTGAAGCTCCTCGAACGTCACCGCGACCTCGGCATCACCAGATAGGCACCTGAGAGCAGTGGCGTCACCGAACCGAGTGGCGGATTGCCTCACGATATCGCCGACATTCATGTCTACAGTATTCACTCATCGAGACAAATAACCACGGGTGGACATCCCACTCCTGTATCGGTGACTGACGCAACGATAACTGATAGCCAGATTGCTGACCCGTCCTCAATTAGAGCGGGAGTGGTTCTTCTTAGTCGAGGAGCGTGGAGAATCGTACATTCGGCAAACGTGTTCGCTCGCAGTTATGGCGGGATTCCGATCCAGAACAGCAAATCCTTGCCAGCCCGACCGGTGCATTGAGCTCAAAAGAGCTGGCGGCGCGAAACACGATCAGTGACAGCACCATCCGTGATCATCTTCGCGATCTTCACAATCGGGACACACAGATTGTCGCAAAACTTGAGCCAGATACGTCACCTGTTCCGAACGGCATCCCACGCGTGTACTTTGCCGTCACGGAATACAGTATCAGCCTGCTCAAACAGGCTGACCTCTACGACCAGATCGGACTCCTCTACGACATGTACGAAGCAGCCGACCTCCAACTACCCGACGCAGACAATCAGCCAGTCACCCTCGACGAAATCGAGAACTACGACCATCGTCCCACCCCAGACTGGCTCTAAGAGAGCGGACCAAACACCACCTATGATAGGATTCCACAGGCTGTCACCCGTGGAGGGAACATCCCTCTTTGTCGTCCGACGAGATATTAGAAAAATTGCCTGAGGACACCCTCAAGCGCTGGTTCGACCTCTGAGGCCTGCAAGATCTTGATTTCATTATCCTGTTGTTCGTCGAGTGCTGCTGTCTCCTCTACAAGATCTTGGATGACCAAGAGTCCGTTCCAGCCGTCGCCGAAATAGTTCTCGGTGATTGCGTTATCGCCGTAGACGAATTCGTTGTCCTGCCGGAGAAAGGCGAGATACTCGAGCGTCTCCTTGATGCCTTGGCGGATGGTTCCGGTGTTGGTGCTGTTTTTGACTTCGGTGATGAGGTAGTCTTGGTCACCGTCAGGGTGAGTGATTTCGAGGACGATGATGTCGGGCCGGCCGGTGTGCGTCTGGAACTCTCGGTCGTGGAAGTAGTTGTTCGCGATGTCGAAACCGGTGGTGTGGACTTTCTCCGTCCGAGATAATCCAGCCTGGTCACCGTCTGGCGTTGATCGGAATGAGAGGCCGCGGTCGTGAGCGGAGTTGTCGTGGTAGACGGCGATTTCCGTCCCATCGTCGTTGGTGAGCTGGGCGATTTCTTGCCGGTCCGTTTTGATCGTCTCGAATTGCGCGTTCGTCTCATGGAGGTCTTCGAGCGTGGCGATGAATCGGAAGAGCACGAAGAGTTCGAGCAGGGTTTCGTCATCGTCAGGCGTGATTGCTGTCTCGGCGAGCAATGTTTCGAGTTGGTCGGGGTCGCCGTTGAAGAGTCGGCGGCGCTGGTCGAGGAGTGTGGCGGCGTCGCGATAGATGGGCTGGCGGGAGTCGGCGGCGGTGTTGCGCATCCGGTCGGTTGGTTCGTAGGCTTTCGGGTCGCGGATGCGGCGGACGTGGACGTTCTGTTCGACGATGCGCCGCAGGTGGTTGATGAGGGTAGTGTCCCAGCGGTCGTTTACCCAGGCATAGTCCTGCTTGAGGTACTCTTCGGCTTCGCGCAGCGTTGCGTAGATGATAGCGATGAGGCGCTTGAAGACGAGGTTCTCGCTGGTGTCGTAGTCTTCGGTGCGGTTCTCGCAGACGAAGACCGAACGGTCGCCGGGATTCTGGGTGTAACGCTGTTTGATCGTGGCGCTCCAGTTGATTGTCCCGTCGACGGTGCCGCGGGTTGTGCGGGTGACGGACTGGGTGTCGGTCTGGAGGTTGCGGACGCGCTGGGGGAGTTGTTCGACGAACTCGATGACGTCGGGGGAGAGAATGAAGTGGAGGTCCAGCAGGAGTTCGTATTCGGTGAAGCGCTCGTCGAGTGCATCGGGTTTGATCGCACTCGCGAACTCCCGCTCTGGGAACGCCCCATGCATGACGTACGCGAGGATGTCCTCCGTCAGCTGGTCAAGAAGGTCCTGTCTATCCATCGTCCTGACTGGCAGTCACTTGGAGCATGTCACGCGACGCGGTGTCGAGCAATTGTTCGTCGATCTGGTCAAGGGCTGCAAGGTCGGTAACAACGCGTTTGCGTTGTGGGACGCCTTCGAGCTGCGGGAGGATGTAGCTGATAACAGCCTGGGTGAGTCGGTGCTGCCAGTCGAGGGCTGTTGTCTCGGCGAGATACGAAAGGATGTCCTGGACGACAGCTGGACCGATTGCACGGTCGTCGATCGCGCCGTTGGCAGCCTGCCAGACACGGCCGACATCCAGTAAGGGCCTGGTGTCGTCGTCGACGTTGAAATCGACTGTGAGGAGATTCCAGGCGTCTGTGTAGTCTTCGAGGAGTGACTGGAGCTCGTTGTCGTCGAGGCCGGCGAGGTCGGGTTCGGGGACGCGGATGAAGGCGAACCGCCGCATGAAGGCGTAGCTCATCTCGTAGAGCGACGTCTTGTCGTAGGTGTTCAGCGTCGCGAACAGATTCCACGAGTTGGGGATCTGGTACTCGTGGGGCTGGGTGGTGGCGGTGCCGTCGACGGGCGCGAGTTCGACTTCACTGCCGTCTTTCGTGTAGGGGAGTTGGACGGGCTGGCCGGACAGGACGGTGAACAGTTGGCCGAATGCTTTGTCGATATCTGCGCGGTTGAGTTCGTCGATCACCAGCGAGTCGTTGCGCTGCGTGTTCGTGGCGCGGTTTTTGAAGCGATTGAGAACAAGGCCAGGCGTGAACTCCAGCTGGTTGCCGGTGTCTTCATTCGGCATGTAGCCGCCGACCGTATCGAACGTCGACCAGTCCGACGTCGCAGTCGTCACTTGGGCTCCTGAGTAGAGATACGGGTATTCGTCGGCGAGATAGTCGGCGACACGGCGAGCGATCTCGGTCTTGCCCGTGCCCGGTGGTCCAGTGAAGATTACGTGTTTGTCCGAGCGCAGTGCGCCCTCGACCTGTGCGAGAATCGCCTCGCCTTGGTCGTCCGGGAAGTGGAGGTTGTCGAGAATCTCGTTGGTGATGTGGCCGTCGAAGGACTTGTGGAGCGCAACCGGAGGAACTTCCGTGACGCGGTCGGCGAGGGCATCCGCTATGGCGAGAGCTTTGTCAGAGTCGTCGGGTGTGCCGAGCGTCTCGATAGCACGATGGCGGGGAAAGCCACTGCCAGACGCCTGATTGCAGATATCGTCCGCCTCTGCGAAGCTGAGCGCGTTTCTGGTAAGTGCTTTGAGGTCGCTGTTGATCGTGGTCGGGGCTTTCGCCGCGAGGTTCTGAGTATGGTCAATGACGTCAAAGTCGCCGGACAGATAGAGTTGTTCGAAGGTGAAGAGCCGGGAGAACGTCTGGCTCTCGGCATCGTCGGTGTCCTCATCGTGCCACCAGAGTTTGTCCTCCGGCTTCTTGGTTTTCGCCCGGACAATGCCGGCCCCGATCAGGCAACTCTCCTGGTCGTCAAGTTCACTTCGACTTGGGCTTTCGCGTGAGTGAAAGACCACGACGTCGCCAGCGTCGATTTCCGACCAGTACTCCTGATCCTTATCCTCCAAGCCGACCGCCGCGTGTTCATACGCCGTCAACCAGTAATCCGGCGGCGACGTCGCCTTGTAGACCGACTGTTGTCCGTCCTGAATCTGAGTGACGAGCGGATGAGCAGGGTTGTTGAGCGTCTCCGTAGTTGCGAGAATCTCTGCGGTCGTATAATCGTCTTCAAGAATACTGGTGAATTGCTCCTGTGTGAGCGGTCCTGAATCGACGTCGTGGTCGAGTCGCAGACTGTTGAAGAGACCGAGAAACAGCGTTTCTGTTGTTGAAAGATCGTCGAGTGCGCCTGACCCGAGGTCGTCTACCTTTGTTTCGAGCGTCGGCTTTGCATCGTAATAGAGTGACCGTATCTGGTCGAGTTTCGCTGCGTCGCCTGGGGTGATTTCCATATCGGAGTCAAGCCCGGTGAGAGCTGTCGACCAGTCGGTGATGATTGTGGCACCCAGTTGGTTGCTGAGCCAGTTAGTTGCCCCTGGCGTCTGATCAATGCGATTCTGGATATCGGTGACCGCGGCGTCAAGGGAGTCGTACGCTGATACTGGGTCGATTCTGTGGCCGCGGAGCTTCGACGATGGGTAGCCTCGTGTTGTGAATTCACCGCGGAGTTCGTCTGATTCACTCGTGAAGATACTAGCGAGTTCTGGCGGACACTGTGTGAAGTAGCCGCCTTGGACGAGGGCGAGGTTCTTGTCGTAGCAGATGTTGCTGTAGTCCTCGCGAATTGCTGTGAGAGACTGTTGGTACCGTGTGTCGTCAAGGACGTCGTCGTAGATATCGAGTGGTTCGTCGAGCTCATGGTAGTTCGTCAGCCACCGCCGATATCCAGCTTGGGCTTCAGTCCAACCGAATTCAGGCAGGCCTTCGAAATCCGTTTCGAGCTCGGACTCGATCGTGGAGACACCGACGAGTTCACCCTTGTCCTGGAGTAGGTGGAGGACTATGTCGCCGACAGTTGCCTCACGCATTTCGGAATACCGGTCGCCACCTCCCTTATCTTCAGACGGAGAGTAGATCGCCTGTCCAAGTCGCAGGTCGCCCTCCTTTTTGTATTTCCGGCCCTCAATCTCGGTCTTCTCAATCCAGATAGACGGTGTCTCACCGCCATCGCTTTCGGTCAGGCTTTGCTCGCCAGAATCCTCTGACAGTGACTGTTGTGATTGAGGCCGGTCACTCGAGGGAGAATCTGCAGAAGCTTCCGTCGTAACAGTGGGCTGGGTTTCGATTTCATTTGTATCATCGAGTAGCTCGTTGGCCCGTGTCTGCCAGGAGTCATACTGTCGGTGTGAGATTTCAGATTCTTCGTAGAGAAGTTCGATAATTTCTGCTTTGGATTGCCCGACCGTTTCCATCGGAATGCTGGGCATCCAGTAATCAGTTTCCTCGGCAACTATACTGCGCGAAACAAGGCGATCGGTAAAGGCTTGGCTTTCCTCATTGATCGTGGTAGCCGATTTCTCGAAGACAGGTGTATCTGAGATGAGTGAGGTATCTGATCGCCAGTACGTATCGCTAAACCAGAGAAGATGCGGATACGAATTCTCACCTGATTCTCGCTCGTCGAAAAAGAATGGCTCCGATTTACCGCTAACAGCTGCTTCAGCGACGATTCCGTATCCGATCAGGCCTTCCTCGTCACCAGTGACGGATTCACCGACCGAGAAAAGGACCACATCTCCTTCGTTCAGGTCGTCAATCTTCCGCCGATAGTGATCACTATCTCGCGTTGCCCAGATACCATACTGATAGAGTAAAAGGAGATTCTCAAGCGATCTCGAGACGAGCTTTTTGAATTGACGATCGGCAAGGTCCTCTGCAGTCGGTAGGTCCCCCTGTGAGTCAGAGGTATTGAGTTCGTCTAATTGGGTCTGGATATCAGGTTGGTCAAGTTCACCGGAGGCGTACGCAAATAGCGTATCCCAGTCGTCAGTGTATCGAGCAAGCTCTCCCCGATATTGGCCTGGTTCTTCAATCCAGATCTTCTGATCCCCCTCTGAATACGTTTCGCTGAGAATTATCTCACCTGGAATGAAGAAGAAATGGTCTTCATCGGTGTCAAACGAACTGTTTGAGTGAATATCCAACTGGATACTGCAGACCCGTTCGTCTGGATTCTCTTTCAGCCGGTCCTGCTCTCGGTTGAATCGTTGCCAGATATGCGACTCACCCCGATCGTTTGTGTAATTCCGGTTCTCAGCTTCCGAAACTCGCACCTTTCCCAGCACTGGATCTTCCTCACCAAGAAGAAAATGGAAAACACGGCTATCGATATCAAGGTCAACAGGAATTCCCCGCTGGTCAGCTTTGTTTTCTAGTAGAGAAAGCCAATCTTCAATCACCTTTCGAGCCATAGTATATAGGACTAATAGTGACCTTGTTAGACTTACGAAAAATCAATTCAAACTGTATTAACCTGGCAAACACCATGTTGGATGCCTTGAGGTCCATCTTACCGAGATCGTGAACGTCTCACTAACGCTACTTAATATTCGGCGCTGGATCCAGTCTTTCTCGACTTCGATGTAAAGCGGTAATAAAAGTGTAGAAATCTAGTAGCGTGCTAAAGCTCCGAAAGTGGTGTGCTGTGGCCGAACGAAAGCGAGCAGATTTCTTCATAGATTCGTTGCTCAAACGGCCATACAATATCAGGAACCAGCGAACAACTACATGTAGTGTTGGGCCCGTTCGAACCAAATTAACGCCGACCCCGAGTTTGGGGGTTGCACGACCAGAAGAGGGAGAAAGCGATTCCGAGGAAGGCAGTGATTCTGGAGACTTTGCGGTTACTCACCGGCTTCTCTCTTTTTTAGGTTTTCTACAAGCTCATCTACTTGATTCCGTAAATCTTCGACCATCTTGGGGAATTCTGGATTTGTACTTAACGGTTTATATCGGTTGACGTTGAGAACATTTTGATAGTACTCTTGCTGGACTTCGTCCATATTTCCCGATGTCATGATTGGGGGTTCCTCGTTTCGGAAATCAAATGAGAGAATTCGATTAAACGCGGCATCAACCACTTTGGGGTCTCCATCTACCTTTACCCGCGCGAGTTCACGAACCCAGAATGAATGTTCCCCACCTCCGCTGTTATTTAACCGGGGGAGCTCATGGATTGTTTCCTGTTCATACGATTGTTCTCCTGTTTCTATAAAAGATAGCTCAATTAATGCTTGGCAGAGAACGACAGCGTAGTCTTTCGCCTCAGACTTCGCTGCTTGAACACAGATATCTTTCCAATGTCGTCGAAAACTCCCCTCGACTATCGGGTAGTCCCCTTCGTCAATTCGGACGTAGAGGAATGCAGCCGTCGAAGCAAATAATGCTTCGCGAAGTTCGCGGACCGCGTTTACTATTTCCCGATGTGGATTCTCATCGGGTACGTGTTCGTGCTGCCAGTCCATCTCTACGGACGCGACTTCACTCTCGTACTGGTCGAGTAGAGATTCGTGAGCTTGCTTCATATCCCGATAAAGACCGTCCATAGAATGTTCGTATCGTCGGTAATCAGGAACCCTTCCGAGTTGCCATGAAACACGAGACTCGATTGTCGACGCTGCACTCTGTACTACTTCAGACTGGGAATCTTCAGCAGCATCAACCAATAGGCCCCCCAACGCATCCCACGCACTATTGCTCGCACTATATCGATTTTCTTCAACCGCCGAGTGAATAATGAGATGGGTAAGTCCTCGAACTGCCTGTCGAGATACAGTCTTATTGGGGAGTTCTAAGCCCTTTTTTCCAAGCTTATATTCTATCTCCGTCGCCTTGCCGACTAATTGGCTTTCGTCCAGGTCCTCCGCGTGGAGGGCAATATCGTGAAGTTGTTCCTTGAATACCGGCTCGAAGAGTTCCCGCGCCGTCTGTCGATCTATTTCCTCGAACATTCCATCGTCGATAAATTGGCTAAGGGTCTCCTCGGCGACGTCGCCGTACTCATCAAGGGCGGTTTCTGCCGTCGTCCGTTCTCGATTCGACAGCGCCTCCATAATCATTGAATAGAGCGGTCGGAGCGGATGGACGTCGGTGGTGTTGTTCTCGGCCAAGTTTTGTACCGTCGCCAGATACTTCTCCGGAGTGAGATCGTCGATGAAGGTCTCGATGATTCCATCGGGCGTACTTTGGCGAATCACGGTCTGGATGAAGACATACAACGTGACGAAGGAAGCGAGAGCCAACCCTCCCGCGGCGAAGACTCCAGCAGTATAGCTCCGAGTCAAAGCCTGCGGCACTACGTAGATAAGCGAAAAATCGACGACGAGAGACGCGACGAATAGCCAGAAGGTGAACTTCAGAATGGACGATTCAATGAAGAGCGAGATCAGCCGTGGTGAATAACGGGTTGAGACCAGCTGGATTGCGATGACCGCAACAGAAAATACGATAGCGAGGACGCCCGCCTGTGCCGTCGCCAACGTACTCAGGAACGTCCGGAGGTTGGTGGTCGAGGTTCCTGGTGCGGAGAGGTATCCGAGACCGAACAGGCTCAACGGGAGACCGACGATCACGGCGAGTAACCACGTCGGAATACTCTCGTAGAACCGGAGGAGGCTCTTAGCTTGGGTCCGAATCATTCAACGTCAGGGTCAACTTCTGTCGATGCCTATACCACTTTCTAAATTCCAAGCCTTCCCGAGTGAATTTGCTTGGCGTCGCTCGTGCTGACAACGTGGCTGCCGTTCCGACAGTGTCGTTCCAGCCCTTGATGGTGTCCGACTGATCCGTTAGCTGCTCGCGGTAGTAGACGTGAGTTCGGTGAGGTGTACATAGACCGTCACGGCGACCTCGTGCAGTTCTTCAAGGTGCGGTGGGGAGTGTTCGGACGAGCTGGTTGAATGGCTGGAGCCGGTGCCGTACTCGCGGGCAGTCCACGGAGAGTGGGCCGACGCGTTCTACAACGGCTACCGGCCAAGCGACCCCGTGGAGCGCGCCGGCCAGTTCTTCTACCTGCGGTACCCTCAGTGAGGGTCGGGCTACGCGACGGTCAACGGATTCGGGACGAGCAAGGTGACGAACGAAGCCTAGAGCTACACGAACAAGATCGGCCGCCTGGAGGAGTTCGCCAATCGATTCGACGACGTCGTTCTGGAGAATCTTGACTGGTCGGAGGTATTCGAGAAGTACGACGGCGAGGAGACAGTGTTTTATTGCGATCCGCCGTATGTGGGCAAGGAAAGGTACTATCCGGTCTCGGAGATCGAGCATTCGGAGTTCGTCGAGGCGTTAGGGGAGTTGGAGGGCGACTGGTTAGTGTCGTACGCGGAGCTGCCCACGGGTTGGAGGAGTATCAGTTGGTCGGTCATGGGGAGCGGAACTTCATGGGGAAGTCAGGGAGTACGAAGCGGACGCGAGAGCATCTAGTGATGAACGTCGAGCATAATTAATGCCTATAAGATAGTTGAATTTCAGTCCGGACATCATACCTTACTTTTTAAATAGTATTACTCTATAACTTTGAGCTATGAAAGCGGGTGTTCTTGGCGTAGGTCAAGGTGAATTTGGCGAGGTTGAGTCTACGTTTGAAGAGATACACCAAGACGGTTATACTTTCAAGCAATGTTTAGAGATTCAGCAAAGTGATACTACAGACAAGGGCCGGAAAGTCCAGATAGGTGAGGCCGCTACACAACGAATCGAGAATAAAGAAACGATCACAATAACAGACGATAACGGTATTACCGCCTCTGAAGCTCCCGAAAAGGACACTAGGTTCACGGAATTCTTAGCTGTGCCTGATGAATTTGTTGTTGTAAAAAGTGGATCCGGCACGTTTGCTTTTAATCTGATTCAGCAACAGTATCCGGGGAGTAATATCGAAAGGGCTGAATTAGACTTGAATGAATTTGCTGAAGACTACTATGAGGCTTCCAACCCGTGGAAGGTGGGATTTTATGGGAATTTAGGAAACGCTGAAAAGGGTGTGGTGTACGGAGAAGATGTTTTTGGCGATGATGAGATTGGAGAAGTTTTAGATCGTTCTCAACTCAACCAATTAGGACTACAGTATGAGTACGAAGATCAACCGCTCAAGATGACCATGGCAGAAAGCGGTTATGTTGAGGTCTATTCCCCAAGTAACTTTGACGAGTTTGATTATGTTGATTACATTGCTGATGAGATTCTTAATTACCAAAAGACGGATCAATCCGTAGAAGCAACGATAAGCTAAGGTGTGTTCTTTTTCTCTGCACTTTTATGATTTCGGTATAAAATGAAAGAATTTATGTTACTTGTATAGAGTGTACAACCCAAGATGTCCCTGATGGGTTGCGAAAATAAATTCGAATATGATGGACGTCTCGTCTTTAACGAGATCCGGACTACAGATGTAAATACGGACGAAGGCGAATTGAAAGAGAATCTCTTAGATGAGTTCCCCTCTTTTAATGAAGGAACTCCAGGCAGTCCTGGGAGCGGTTACGAAAGTCTAGAGTTAGCAGAACACACAAATCGATATGGAGATTTAGATGAGGAGCTGCAAGAGATTGCAGAGAAAATAACGGATATTAGATATAAAAAAGAAGATTATAGCTCTGCTGAGGATGTAGTGGATGCAGATGGAAACGAAGTAGACGGATTTGATAAAAGTACTACCAAAGTTTACATCTATTGGGGTTATCCTGATTACGTCTTTTTCCAAGGATCTGACGGCAAAACCGATCACGTAGCCCCAGCGACAAATTCTGCTCTCGGTGAAAAGGCAACACTAAACGAGGAAACCTTTGATCCAGGCTTTCTTCTCTGGCTCTTTGAGACGTATGATAAAGGGGATACACTCCCTAGCGACATTACCATAGAACAATTGAAAGACGCAGAACTATCAGGAAATCTCTCCTCATTTGGTAAGACAAATGAGGTAAACGACTCTGAAGATATTTCAGAATCCATTCCTGTTCAAGCGGGCTTACTGCAGGGAATGGATATAAAAAAGCTAAGAGGTAGGTTTAATATTAAGGGTTACAGAATCAAAGCAGAGATAAAACCAGATCGTATCCAAATTATAGTCTCATACTCGATCGATGAGGCAACTCAATTAGAACGTGTTCTAATCACACTGCTATTCCTGACGGAGCTGGCCGAACTTCATGACCACTGGAAGGGACTCAACAAACAAGATAAGTATCCCCACCCCGAATATTTCGCAAAGATGAGAAAAGTTGCTGCACAAGGTCAAGACTCGGCTGACTTCGACTTTGACTACCAAACCTTGGTCAAGAAGTACACTAATCTACGTGAAGAGAATATCAGCAAACACTCGGGCGTCAGCTTTGAACTTGAGGAGGAGTAAATAATGACATTTGCCCCAAATCGTTTAGCTCATAACGTAGTAGTCCAAGAGTGAGGCAGACTATATGACGGTGGATAGCGTCCGAGAGGTCGCAATCGGTGACGATTGGGAGCTGCCACCGAGAGAGGCATCTGCGGAGGAAATCCGTATAGAAACAGAATCCGTCGAATCCCCTGAGAAGCGATTTGAAGGATACGCCTTTGAAGGACAAGACGTTGTCAAAGGCACATACGAATACGAATCTAACCCTATGTTTGGTTCCCCAAAGACTGCCACCGGTAGTTTCCAGTTAAGAAAAGAATCGGGGCTTGTCATCATTAGAATGGACGATGATCAACCTCACCCAGAATCTATCTTCCAATCATTAGATGATGTTATTAACGGGAATACTGAGATACAAGAACATTTCGTTCCCAAACGACAGAGGGTTTGGGACTTCATTAATGCAGCATATCAAAAGGGAGAAATCAAGGTTCTACCACCATATGGTGAAGTAACTTCGGCCGCCCAGATCGATGTGGATGAGGAGACCCTTCGGGAATACCCCATAGAGACGGCAGAATTAGTATTCGAATATGAAGGAAATGAAGTGGTGGTTGCATATTCAGACGACCGTCTTTCAATAAAGACGGATGATAACGCAAATCGGGAGTATGTTTTGCAGGTGTTTGAGTCTAAAATCCTAGGAGATCGCTAAACGGTAGATATGCTTAGTAATGATAGCCTCTGGAAGAAACTGCCCGTTATCCGGACGTTTATCCTATTTCTGAAAGAATATTCGGATACGAAAAGTTTCGCCATATCCTCTTGGGTCTCGTCGATCTTCTGGATTGGCTCCGCCGGAATCAGCTGGATTTCTACCGAAAATCGGCTTTACGGAACTGCAGTAGTGCTTGCTCTTTTGGTATATCTGATTCCTGCTGTTATCCATGCAATCGATAATTGGCCGTTTCATGTTATTGCGGACTGGCAGCCATTGAGCTCGGGCCATGAAGCTATCCGCACAAAATATCAAAATAAACTCAAATACAAAGAACCAGAATCTCGAGCAAAAGTCGATATCTCGCTTGATAAAGCGATAGAATGCTATGAGATCGAATTTAGAGCTGATGATCCACTCATGGTTCATCCACTTGATGAGCCAGGGAACGCAGAATATAAAGAAGACGGTAATAAGCTAGTTTGTGACAATATTGACAACCATGAGTTCTACCTACGGTTGAGAATCAAAGCAGAAGATGGTGAGATTGCAAATGTCTACCGGCCAAAGGTGTATATTAATGATGGTATTAATGACAAAGAATTGTTGTCTATCGAAGTTCTCTAACTTCGGGCTACTTAACTTAATCTAACTGAAACCCATAATATTATAACATGTATGAATTATATACAGTAATTTTATAGCCAAGAGTGAAGAACATAGAAGGGTTTTTGTGGTATTTCGCACTTTATGAGATTGAAATAGAATATGGTGCGTCAACGGATAAGGGGCAATACATCGGTTCTGCTTATTCGTCATATCCCTAATCTCGATCTTGTCCACCCCTTTCCTGAAGGAACTACTGAAGCCTTCACCATTTTAGACGAAGACTCCCATGTACCGTCTTCCCAAATTACCGATCGATACCGATACGATAGCCAGCGAGTTCGAGAAGTTACTGTTTCTTGGTCTCATGAAAGTCGTAAGTTAGAAATAAAGTGCGAACTTCGACCTGCATCTTGCTTACTCATTATAGAATTTCCAAATGGTTGCAATTACGTCCAAGACGCACTTGCTGCCCTCCGAGGGGAAAACCTTCCTGCATTCACTATGCAGCCTGTTATTTATGATGCTCACTGGGATATTTGGCGACTTCATTACCGTGCAGACACTACTATTGATAGTGTCGTTCGCTCCCACGATGGTAGGCGTATTCCTTGGAAGAATACCACTTCGTACAGAGGAATGGAAAACAAGGATGACATCCCTCTCTGCCCACTTCATAGCTCAACTTTCCATTTCAAGTCGAAAAAGCACGGACGTGTGATAGCTAATTATAAATCAAGAGCCATGGAATTGCAACAGGAAACCCATCGAGAGTACATTATTCAATTATATGAACAAGAGGTAAGAACGAATGTCCATAAATGAGATCTGGTCGATTCTATACGGTATGCTTAAGCGGTTTTATGACTCTTACAAGAACTCAGGGCGTCTTGAACACTCCGTTCTTGCTGGGTCAATATTTTGGCTAATTTCTTCTTTAATATCCTTTAACACCCATCGTGTATTTGGATATCCCATTCCAACATCGCCAGTCGGTGGCGTGATAAGTTGGATTGCTATTGGAATCGTGGCAGGAACACCCATATATCATGCAATGGAGAATTGGCCACTTCACGCGAATGCAGAATGGTACCCACAGTGGCACGAGAATGAAGTACATCTTAGCCGTATAGACGAAGAATTGACCTTGCCTACAGAAGGAAAGATGAGATTGATAGTATTATTCGAGGTCCAGCCTACAGTCTCCGAATACAATCTCAAAATTAAAACCAAGGGCCGCGGTTTTAATTGCTATTTCCTTACGGAGAAATTGAATGGAGACCAAGCCTCAGTTAACACCCCCTCAAGTGGAACAACCAATACCGCGACCGCAATCAGGGGCTCTAATGTAAACCACCACGAGTTTGTGAACATACTAGTAGTAGAAAAAATAGAGAATCTTGATAGTGGGAAAAGTCATCAGATCAAAATTATCGACACTTACAATGGACGGGACGCAGAAGTACTTACCATTCCAATAAACGAATGACAGGGACATCAGATACTGAGGACACGATGTTTACGTATCACGGTCATCTCGTATATTATTTATATCGCGTTGAGTGGCGAGATCACCCACCCTCCGAAGAGGAGCTCGCTCAAGAGTTGCCAGAATATAAACCCGGTAGCCCGGGAAGTCCTGGACAAGGTTTCACCAACCTCCGACCAGAGTCAGAAACTGAGAAGCCACGCCAAATTTCTGATGAAGCATGGACTGAAGTACAGAATACCTTCCAGCAAGCCTCTTTTTTCCGGTACCATCGAGAATCATTTTCAGAAGTAAAAGTTGTTGATTACGAGGGGAGACGCAAGACAGCATTCCAATCTAAGACCCAGACTGCAGACATAGCAGTTCTTTCGGATGATTGGCTAGTCATTCGAGGTGCAAAAGCGATAGTGGACCAGCTTGTGGATCATCTTCAGACTGCAGCCGGTAGTATATTAGCGCTTTCTGAAGTTTCTATACCACCACAATTTCTACTTTGGCTTTGCTATCAGTATGATGAAGGTCGCCATTCAGGTTTAGACTTGGAACCAGTCCAACTGACGGATGCCGAACTTCAAGGAGAAAGGGACGTTTTTGGTCAAGAGAATATTATTCAGGACTCAATTGATATAACTCGTTCACCGTCGTTTGTTGTCGGTCTCTTCCAAGGAAATGAAATTCACAGATTAGAGGGTGTATTTGGCTTTGAGGGTGTTGATTTGAAATTAGAGCTTGAAACCCCAAATCGGGTCTTTGCAAAGGTCGACACTACCCTGCATTCATTAGCAGACATTCACCGTTTTATAATTACTATTAGGGCTTGCGAAAAAGCACTAACGACTGTTTCAAAATGGAAAGAAGCATCACCAGATGAGAAATATCCACCAATTGGTTACTTCGAGAATCTGCGAGAACACCTCGCAGACCGTCAAGGAATTTCCTTCGATTTAGATACAAGCCATCTATACGAAAAGCAGCAAAGGCTTCGAGAGGAATCCTCAGATACGTTTTGATTAGGTGTCTTGGTTTTCCAATTCGCTCGCATCGAGATCGCCAGCGAGATACCACTGACCCTTCTCAGTAATCGCGTAATAGCCTCGCTCCTCATCGGTTTTCGGAGTAAGCCAGCTTCAGCAAGCTGATTTATCCTTCGAGAAAAGGTATTCTGCCTCCGGCGCTACTACGACAAGCCAGACCTCGAAGACGAGCTCGAACGGCGCCGTCCGGACACCGAGAACCTCGACATTCTCACGGGGGATAACGACGATGACGCTCGTTTGAGTTGGAGAAAATCGCAAGACGGGAGCGTGATTTCGTCTCAAGACGCTAGCCCTCCGACTCCAGCCATTTACTAGCAATTTGCTGCTATATTACCGTCAAGGAAGATACAGTTCTAAACCTAATCTTGGTCTTCGTTATCTTGCTCAAGAAGTCGCCAAATGACGTCTTCATATGAATCTCCACGACTCTTGCGTGCATGCAGTTCATCAGCGAGTTCAGTAGAGACACGGATACTCGTATAATCTGGCATGGAACTGAGTTCGTACTCCTTCTTCATACATCTATGTACTATCGCATAATACTGGCATGTATGCATTTATGCAAATGCATAACCTTATGTTGCCAGGGGCTGTGTTCTCTAATAGAAGTGCGGGGTGCCTTCGCAGAAAGGCCACGTGTGGCAGCACGTGACCGCGCTTCGGGATGGTATCCGAAGCATGAGTGTAATCACGTGTTCGAGTGAAAAGCGCATCGACTACCAACCAACCCAGACGGGGGGACGCTATTGATGGCGTCGTTCGACGAACAGCCGAACGGCGGCGCGCTCTCGGTCGAGGCCACGCTCGGCGAGACGGTCTTCAAACCAGTCGAACGGCTCGAACCGACCGAGCAAACCATCAGCGAGGACGCCGCCCAACCCACTCCGGACGATACGCCCGACGACGAGATCACACGAGCGTATCTCGTCGAACTCCGCGTGGGCTGGCAGACTCACGAAAAGACGAGCGACGAACAGCCCTACCTCTACTGCATATACGCCACCGGAGACTGCCAGCGATTCTTCGAACGTCGCCTCCGCATCGACTACGACGAGGACGGCTTCCAGATCCCCGACGACACCACCCTCTATAGCTCGGTCACCACCACAAAAACAGGCAACAGTACGCTCCCCTCCACTCCACCAGGGGAATCCCGCGAAGAAACACGCAGGCACTACCGGCACATTCTCGAATCCTGCCACGGGATCGACACCGACGCCCACCACGACACCACCGGGAGCGACCACACGAGCGAGGTGCGTGCCTGAATGCCCATCAGCGCACGCCCCACTCGGGTAGCGACAGCGCCCGCCACACACCCAGGCCACCCACCACGCCACACTAAGGTAGGTGAGCAGCAGTGACGCGCGAGGACGACGGCGTCATCCGGTCGTTGGCCCAGACTGATCCGGTCCAGGTCGACACCAAACACCGCACGCTCACCGGAGTGGTCTACCAGCACACCCACCGCAAGCCTGAACTCACCTTGCGTGGCCCCGAACCCGGCGAGCACGTCCTCTACTTCGCGACGCCGTGCCACGACTGCTACCGGCTCCAGTACACCTACTACCACGAGTACGACCACACCCAGACCCGGCTCGCCCGCTACGAATGCCGGCCCGACGGCGAATACGCCTGGCACCACACCCACGCCACCATCCAAACCATCACCAGCCCCAACCAGGGTGACCACCAATGACCCGTAGCGTCCCACAGCCGCTCGACCCACGCAACCCAACCAAGCTCGTCCAGGAGCTGTCGCCTGGCGACCGCGTTCGCATCACTACCACCAAGCGACCACAGACCATCCTCACCGTCGCCGATACCACACCCACTCCCTCCGGGGGACCACGCCTCGTTTTCAGTGTACCGCCGACCACCACCACTGCCCACGAGCACGCCCAACACGCGCACTACCACTGCAGTCCCTCCGAGTCTGATTCGTCGACGATGACTGTCACCGAATACCCGAGTAGCGACACACCTCCAGAGTGTATCGGCACGCTCACCACTATCGCCCACCTCCCCCGACTCTCCACGCCGCCAACCGACGACGCCCCAACACCAGCACCAGCGGAGGTGTCCGTCAATGAGTAACAACACCACCAGTTCCGGAGTAACTGACCACCACAGCGACCGAGAAGCGTCCCAGGCCCAGTCTGACGACTGCAGCCAACCGCCGTACCGAGACCCCGACCGGCTGCGCGAAGTCTACGACCAGAAGGGCACAATAGCTGCAACAGCTACCTATTTCGATATCTCCGCGATGACCGCCCGCACATGGCTGATCAAGTTCGATATCTTCGACCCCGACACGGATGGATTGGAGATGCCTGCCCAGCAACTCCAAGAACTCGACCCCGAAGACGTCGGTCTGCCACCCAGGGGTGAGCGGTAGATGGCCGCCACCACCCAACCTAGCCAGCCACGACAACCTGAGTCGGAGCCCCAGCCGAAGGACGTCCAGAAGACGTTCTGGACTAATAGCGATGGCGACGCCCAGCTTGAGGCGCTCGCCGCGCTCAACGACTGCTCGCAGGGAGCCGTGCTTCGTAAGCTCATCGACGACGCGTTCACCGAGCAGTTCGACGACCTCGACCCCGCTCACATCGAGCACGGCCGTGTCTCTGTCGAGGAGCTCCAGGCGCTCGCCAACGACGAGACCACCGTCGAGGAACTCGATCTCAAGTCTAATCCCGGTACATCGATTGGGGAACACGAGCCCGATTCGTACTATCTCACGGTCACGCCCGAGGATCTCGCCGATCCCGGCCCGGAACTCGACTGGGAGACGCTCCGAGATGCAGTCAAAAATCCCGAAGACGGTGGCTACTGGAACGACAATCTCGAAGTCCATCCAAGCCGTGTTGGCGAGAACACGCTGAAAGCGAGCCACCGACCCGCTGCTCGCATTCTCACCGCGATCGCTCGCTCAAAAGCCTACGAAAATGAGATCATCCCCCACGAGACGATCGACGAGCTTGTCGACTCCTACTGTCTGCATCTCACCAATCGCGTCACAGACGACGAGCAGGAGCGCGGCGAAGAACACATCCGCGAGACCTACACGGACCTCATTACTGACCTACTCTACGAGAATCCGTCGCCGACCGTCGTGTCGTACTACTGCAGCCGAGACCAGCTGCAGGCACGCCTCCAGACCGAACTCGACACCGCCCACAATGTCGCTGAACGTGCTGATACCATCACCGACTTCGACGTCTGGAAACCAGACGACGTCGACGATAACGTTAACGATAACGATAACAATGAAGATGAGACGACAGAGGCGGAACTGCGTTTAGAGTGGAAGCACGATCTCGGCCATTGGTTCAAGGATCTCGTTCGCGCAAAACACATCGGCCGAACCTACGCCACAGAACTCCGGCGTGGCAACTACGACCTTGACCACGTCGACGACCCAGGGATAACTGCATGCGACGCCATGCACAATTCGCTCCATACCGCGCTCAACGCATTCGACGACCTACCAACGGACGTCAGAACAGATCTTATTGAGCAACTTGACGACCCACTCGTCGCCGTCATCGCCGACACGTAATCGCCGACAGTCACCAGCCGTGTTCGCCCGGGGGGTCAGTAGCGACAGCGCTCGCCAACGCAACTCAATAGCCCGTGAGAAGCGATGCTCTGCAAGTACTGCGTCGTCGGTAGCCACATGCGGGTCGAGATAGTAGTACAATCGGGATGCGTCCAGCACGGTTTGTGACGCTATGTTTTGTATATAGCGGCGGAGTGCTGCTGGTGCAGTCGCTGTTCGTCTATCAGGTGCAACTCGGTATTGCGAGTCTCGTACGGGTTGGCGTTGCCTTGTCGCTTATCGTGACTGGCCTTGAGCGACTGCGTCGACCAGAGACAGAAGAAGACAACCCAGCAGCCTACGGCCCATTCGCATATACGATCGCGTTTCTCTGTCTCGCCCTGACGGTGATTGTACTCGTCCAGCTGTTCGCCGTCTAAGAGCCACGCTACTGCGATCAACGCAGTAGATAGCGATTCAAGGCTGCTAGTCAGCGCTGTAACGGTGCTGCTGGCCGATAGAGAAGCTAGGATCGCGGCAGCACTGGCCACTACATGAGAACCGCCGCAGGTCACCGTTCCTGACGGACGACCGATGAGAGTGATATCACTCGCCGGGTGTCGCCACAGTCCCAGTTCCGATTCTCCAGTGAAACTAACGCTCGCCCCACGAACCACCCCCGGTACCGAGTGATATCACAATCGCCGCTGTTGTTCTCATCCACGCTATCCCAACACTCCCCAGTGGCGGGGAAACAGCACGGTCAGTTCATGCCGGCGAGCCGTCGAGTGCACGCAAAACAAGAATCCACACACAGAGCGGAAAGAGAGTGCCGTTCCGGACTCCGCTTGGTCGTCCGTCACTCCAATTGGTGTCGTACGGACATCTAGAGTCACAGGCCGTATAAGGATTTCTCTTATAGATATTTAGATTAAATTTCTATAGAAGGTAATTAGCGGTGGACCGACACCGAGATGAGCGCACTTCACCGTGATCGGTGGTGGATTTTACTTCCCACCCGGGGTGTCATGGCTGGTAGTGGACGACGAGAAGAGCCGGGGTTGTGATATCACTGGAAACAGCGAGACTGTCGCCGATGAATACACGCTCGGAGAGTATTCGGATTGGGTTGATTATACAGGCCAGTGACGGATGCCTTACTGTTGGTCGCACGCGGTTATCTCTGACAACGGCTGTTAGGAGTAGGGCTCGTACAGTCCATTCATTCGGTTTGGCCACTAGGGCCTTCTGGTTGGCACTGGATTTAGACTAGCGGAAACAATGAAAGTGCTCGTTGCGGGGTCCCATGGACAAGTTGGACAGCATATTATAGACCTATTGAGCCAGAGTGATCACGATGTTCGGGGGATGGTTCGTAAAGAGGGGCAAGTCGCTGATATTGAAGACTATGGGGTGGAGGCTGTTGTTGCGGACTTGACGGAGGATGTCTCGCACGCAAGTCAGGGGTGTGATGCGATTATTTTTGCTGCGGGATCCGGTGGTGATGATGTCTGGGGTGTTGACCGAGATGGGGCAATCAATCTGATCGAAACTGCAGAAGACCAAGGCGTACAACGATTTGTGATGCTCAGCTCGATTAATGCTGACTCCCCGGAGGATAGTCCTGAGGCATTACGAGAGTATCTAGCTGCGAAAGCAGAAGCCGATGAACACCTGCGAGAAAGTGATTTGAGCTATACGATTGTTCGGCCGGGTCCGTTGACGAATAACCCTGGTACTGGTCAAATCGAGATTGGCGACGATCTTGCAAGAGATGGTGAAATTCCACGTGCTGATGTTGCACAGACACTCGTTACAGCGTTACCATTGGAGAATACATATGGCCAGACGTTTGAAATTCTTACCGGCGAGACACCAATTCAAGATGCATTAAACGACCTGTGAAAGAGTGTTCGCGAGTTCAAGATGCTTTCACAACGCAGTGAGCGAGTGACTGCGATCTAGGACGGGAAAATGGAAGATAGTTTTGAGCAGTGAGCATACGAACCTCAGCGAATACGCTGGCGGCTGCCACAGTGCTCACATTCATACAGTCGGAAAACACCGATACCTCCTGTTCCAGCAGCTCTCCAGTTACTGTTTTCCCCAATCCAATCGCTTCGTTGACCACATTGTTCACATCGCATCGCATCACCTCCTAAGTACACTGCAATCGCCCGCACTATGCTAAGAGATTTTGGCCATGTTGCGGCGTTAATTCTCAGTGCTGGAAAAGGCCAGTAGGGGAGCCAGCAAGGCGAGTTCAGCATTGGTTAAAGAAGGACATGATCACTACAGCGTAGATAGGCGTCACCAAAACCACAAGCGTGATTACACGTCGTCTGAGAGCGGAAAACTCTCATGGCTTACACCTAAGTGAATAGCCGATGGCTAGTAACTACTATGGCAGAAAGTACTCCAAGCAGTATCCTTGTCGTTGGCGCGACGGGGACACAGGGTGGTGCTGTTGTCGATAATCTACTTACTACCGGTGAAGACGTCGATGTTCACGGGTTGACTCGTCATCCACAAAGCGACGCCGCCCAGCAGTTGGCCGACCGTGGCGTCACCATCGATGAAGGGGATCTTACTGACAAAGACACGCTTAGACCAATCGTCGAAGCGGTAGATGCTGTCTTCGGTGTAACCAACTACTATGAAGCTGGCTACGATGGTGAAGTTGAGGAAGGAGTAAATCTGGCGGAGGTCGCTGCTGATGTTGGCGTTGACCACTTCGTGTTTAGTTCAGTTGGCGGAGCTGAGCGAGATACCGGCATTCCCCACTTCGACTCCAAGTATGAAATTGAAGAACGGATTCAGGAGCTTGGTCTTCCCGCGACGATCGTTCGACCGGTATTCTTTATGCAGAACTTCGAGGGACAGCGTGACTCGATTGAGAACGGTACGCTGGCACTCGCACTCAACGATAGCGTCTCGCTACAAATGATCGATGTGGATAATCTTGGTGCATTTGTCGCGCGAGCGTTTATGTATCCCGAGCAATATCAGGGTGAAGCATTCGAGCTGGCGAGCGACGAACAGACGCTGGAAAGTGCTGCGGAGACCTTTTCGGAGGTACTTGGCCGTGATGTCGAAGCGCACCATCTCTCACGTGAGGATGTCCGTGAGCAGATGGGTGAGGAGTCTGCGACGATGTTTGAATGGTTCAACGAGCATGGCTATGAAGCTGATATCGATGCTTTACGGTCGAATCACGACGTTGACTTCACTACACTCGAAGCATATCTTCGCAAGCACGACTGGGGATGAAAGCAGAGTCTGTGAAAATATACTTTGAATAATATATAAATTGTGGCTGCTGAGTTTCTATTGTATCTATTACTGCCTGCAGCGACAGCGAAAGCGGTCGAGGTGTCTTATCAACAGAAGTATGGCAGTATAGTTAGACATCGTGGGCGTAACCTATACTGGCACAGTGGTGGTATCATCCACCATGCAGGCCATGGTCATTACTGACTTCGGCGATACTGGCGTGTTTGAACAGCGTGAGATCGAGAAACCGTCGCCGGGACCGACCGAAGTTCTCGTCCGCGTCCATGCCTCGTCGGTCAACCCCGTCGATTATAAGATTCGGCAGGCTGGGTCGTGGGCCGGCATCTCTCCGCCAGCGGTCATCGGATACGATGTCTCGGGCGTCGTCGAAGCAGTTGGCGAGGCAGTGACGGACTTCGACGTCGGTGATGAGGTGTTCTACACGCCAGAGATATTCGGTGAACAAGGGAGTTATACCGAGTATCACGTCGCCGATGAGTCAATCGTCGCTCGAAAGCCCAAAGGCCTGTCGCACGCCGAGGCGGCAGCGCTACCTCTTGCAGGGGCAACTGCCTGGGAAGCAATCGTGACTCGTGGCGATGTCGCTGCCGGCGAGACAGTATTGATTCACGGGACTGGCGGCGTGGGCTCGCACGCAGTTCAAATCGCCGCTACTGCCGGAGCACAAGTAATAGCGACGGCCAGCCCCGAAACCGTCGAGCAGACTGAGAACCTGGGTGCGACTCGCGCTATCAACTACGAGTCGGAAGACTTTGTTAATGTGATCAAGTCAGAATTCGACGAATCGGTTGACCTTGTTTTCGACACAGTTGGCGGAGAGACATTAGTCGAAAGTACTGAGATTACGAAACCACATGGCCGGATGGTCACTATCCTCGAACCGGAGGGTGCATGGGGGACAGCGTACCAGAAGAATCTCACAATTCAAATGCTGTTTCTTGAACGTGACCGACGCCCGCTCAACGCACTACGCCGTCTCGTCGAGCGAGGGCAACTTGATCCTGTTATCGACTCAGTCCTACCACTTGAAGATGTGGCAGAGGCGCATAATATGGTCGAAGGAAGCGGCCTCACCGGGAAAGTAGTGCTAGACGTCACAGACACTTAATGCATATTTCACGGAAAAGAACAGTGTCTCCCAGAGAACTACCTTAACCTACTTTCTCGGTGGTGCGCGCCTCAGTCTATGCAGTCCGGGTTCTGCTTCGGCGTTGAAACGTGCAGGGATCATTCCCCAGTGGTTCCAGACTCCACGGGCGTTGTCCCGCACTGGATAGGTTGGAGTACCCTATTTCTTCCAACTCGACACTCGGGCCACACGTCTGACGTACACTTGTTGTCGCATTTGAACACCGGCCGCGATGTGGGCGAGCATCTTACTCGCCTGTTCGACCGCCAGAGGAATACGACCATACTGTACAATGCAAGTAACCGATGACGGCACTGCCTCCCCATCTGATTCGCTTGTGCTTCTGCCGTCAGTCGAAAACCCTGAATTTGTTGAAAGAGGGGCTTAGCGCCTGCATTACAGCTAAAGAGGGGGGCGCTGCTGAACCGGTGCCACAACGCTGAATGCTACTGCTCCCCTCTGAATAGACTACTATGAGCCAGAACATGCCATCCGAAGCTCAATACTCCATCACCGATGACTGGAACGCATTGTATCTTGATGGGGAGTGGGTTGAGACCGAGGATTCAATCTCGGTTGAGGATCCATCAACCCGTGAAACGGTCACGGAAGTACCGGCAGCAACCGAGAGCGATGTCAATGCAGCCTACGAAGCAGCTGCGAGGGCACAGCCTGCATGGGCTGAAACGCCGCCAGTGAAGCGGGAGGAGCTGATTCAGGAGTTCGCGCAAGCGCTTGAGAAGCACCGCGACGAGATCATCGACCTGCTCAAAGTCGAAGTTGGGGGCGGACAGATCATGGGCGAGACGTCCATGCAGATCGCGTTAGACCACGCCGGAGAAGCGGCGACGTATCCACGTCGATTGCAGGGCCAACACAAAGACTCGAATATTCCTGGGAAGGAGAACATCGTCGAGCAGGGACCGGCCGGTGTTGTCACTGCGATCTCACCGTGGAACTTTCCGTTGAATCTTTCGCTGCGGGCGGTCGCCCCAGCCATCGCGACTGGGAATACAGTCGTCCTGAAGCCGGCGACGAACTCTCCGATCACTGGTGGCCTCCTATTCGCAAAACTGTTCGAAGAGGTCGACCTGCCGGACGGCGTCCTGAATGTTGTCACTGGTCATGGCTCAGAGATCGGGGATCGTGTCGCAGGCCATCCTGAAAGTGACGTTGTTACATTCACCGGCTCAACCCCAGTCGGACGTGGTGTGGCTGCGACGGCAGCTGAAAATCTCGCCACGCCCGTGATGGAACTCGGCGGGAATAACGCGCACATCGTCACAGCGGACGCCGACATCGATGGAGCGATCGACGCCGCAGTCTTCGGGTCGTTCGTCCATCAGGGCCAAGTCTGTATCTCGATCAACCGCCACATCGTCCATGAAGACATCTACGACGAATACGTCGATCGCCTCGTCGAACGTGCGGAATCACTCCCGACAGGGAGTGCACATGACCCCGACACCGTGGTCGGGCCGATCATCGACGAATCACAGCGCGACGAGATGCTCGAATACGTAGAAGAGTCGGTCGAGGCAGGCGCGACGCTGGAAACAGGCGGGGAAACGGCCACTCTCGACGGCGTTGACGACTCGCTAGTCGTTGAGCCGACTGTTCTCTCTGATGTGACCAACGACATGTCTGCCGCCTGTTTCGAACACTTTGGTCCGATTGCACCGGTCATTTCGGCCGCTGATATCGATGAGGCTGTTGAAATCGCTAATGATACACAGTATGGTCTCTCTGGTTCCGTCCACGCTGGGGATGAGGGTACAGGCAAAGAGATCGCTGAGCGCATGGATACTGGCCACGTCCACGTCAACGATCAGCCAATCAACGACGAGGCTCACGTGCCCTTCAGCGGTATCAACGCCTCCGGTATGGGTGGCTTCAACAGTAACTTGATCCTTCAGGAAATCACTGAGACAAAGTGGATTTCGATCCAACACGATAAACGCGACTACCCCTTCTAATCGCCGTCAAAACTCCTATTTTGGCAGTCAGCTTCTGTGTCCGTAAGTACTTCTAAAGCAAATACTCTAGAGAATAGCCTGCGTAGACGGTTCAATTCTCGATTGCGTCGATCTCTTCCTGAGTAATGATGATGACGTTCGCAACGCTAGTTGTTATCGTTTGTTCAGTCGTGTTCTTTCCTGGAGTAGAGAACGTTACGAAGGGTGTTCAGTCAAATGTCTCAGCGAGTTTGCTCGTACTGTTTATTGGGGTAGCAATCGTTGCTGGTGCAGTGAAGGGCATGATTGGATTTGGCTATGCTCTTATCACGACGCCTATCTTTGCGTCGGTTATCGACCCAACACTCGCTGTAGTTGTCCTCGCTATCCCACCCTGGATGATTAACATGTTCCAGATTGGTGAAACTGACACTGGGTTTTCATTTATCCGCGAGGAGTGGACACTAATGCTCCTCGCGATTGTCGGCACGATTATCGGTGTCTCCTTTCTTGCACAGTTCCGCACTGGTCCCATTGTCCCATTCCTCATTGGACTCATCATCTTCGCGTATGTCGTGTTTCAAGTCGTCAAAAACGTCGTGACAATTCAGCAAGCTCACCACCCCGTCGCGTTGAGTATCGCCGGGTTCCTCGAGGGGTTCTTACTTGCTGTCGCCAACCTTGGTCCGCTACTACCTGCTTACTTCCATACGTTCGAACGGGACGTTGAACGATACATCGGCGGGTTATCAATGGTGCTGGGGACCATTTTCACGGTCCGTATCATTCAGATGCTTCTTTTTACTGATCTCATGACGACGTATCGACTATGGCTGGGATCAGTTATCGCTGTCGTGACTATCGTTGGCCTGCTAATTGGCACATATCTGCGACGGTTAGAGATAGACGAACAGAAATTTAACTGGTTCGTAGTCTTCCTTCTGTTCATTATCGCCCTCAATATCTTCCGGAACACAGTTCCGGCACTATTCCTCTAATCTATCTTTGCTTATGGTCTGATGTAGGCATAACCGTCGTTCTGGAGTCGCGTTACTTCTCCGACACCAGATGACACTAGTTCAACACCGTCGATAAGATCATCTTCAGTGATATCCGTCCCATCGATTGTGTTGTAACATTGTTTGAAGCTGACGCCACGGTCTTGGAGTTGCTCAACTTGTTCGGACTGGGCGGAGTTTTCCAATAAAAGAGCGAGGCCACCACTATTGGCAACCAAAACGACAGCGTCGAGTTCGATCGTTTTGTCGTCGAGCAGATTCGAGATGTTATTGACTACCCGTTTGTGGAGTTTCGAATCATCGTTCGAATGATGGAATACTGCTTTCATACAAGTAGAACTAGGGACAGCACGTCAAAAGAATTGAGTTGAGGGCAACAACGCGAAGTGTTTGGTTGCTATCCTGACGGTATTGTAACTCTAGCCAGAAATTGTAATGTCTGAGCTGCCGACCGCCGAATATGGGGATTGAACAGACGCTAGAAGACGTCTTGACGAATCCTGCCTATCTTACGGCGTGGGGGATCATCGTTGCTGTCTCGCTCGCCGTTCTCGTCTGGGATCTCCGGAAGAATAATTCGGAGTTGAAGAGTCTGATGCAGTTTGTCTGGATTTTCACGGTACTGTACTCTGGGCCACTCGGTCTTGCAGGGTATTGGTGTTCGGGTCGAACTCAGATCGCCCATGACTCGTTTTGGCGGAAAGGGTTCCGGTCAGTCAGTCACTGCTACTCGGGGTGTGGTACTGGCGAGGTTCTTGGTGTCTCCACGGCCGTCGGAGTACTGGCGTTCAGGACGACTGGCACAGTTATTTTGACGTTTGCGTTGGCGTACTTTTTCGGGTATCTGATGACGGTCGGGCCGTTGATCCAGGAGGGCGTTGGATTCCGTGAAGCGCTCTGGGATGCGTTCTATTCTGAGACGGCGAGTATAACTGTAATGGAGATCGTGGCGATTAGCGTGGATATCTGGCTTGCTGGCGAGGCTGGACTGGGTGACGTGCTGTTCTGGACGAGTCTTGTATTCTCGCTCTCGATGGGACTCATTGCGGCCTACCCTGTTAACCTGTTACTCATCCACTACGGCGTGAAGGAAGGCATGATGAATCCAGCGAAGATGGGGACTGAGATGGGCGACTAAACACAATCGGTTGATACTGTCGATTCATGTCACCTAGCCCAAACCGCCTTACCAGCAGTAATCGTGGTCCGTATGCGATGGCGCTATCAGAACTTGACCTGACCGACACTGAAGAAACGTGCATGGATAACTGTCTGGAAGCGGTGCAAGCCTGTGAGTGGTGCGCAGACAAGTGTCTTGATGAGGACGAGGACATGTCTCGATGCATCCGACTCTGCCGGGACGTCGCCGACCTCGCCGACGACAACGCGCGATTCATGGCACGCGACTCCAACTATAGTAGTGTGATCGCTGAGGCAACTGCTGGGGCTGCCGAGGAATGTGCTGAAGAATGTCGACGGCACGAGCACGACCACTGTCAGGTCTGTGCTGACGTTCTCGACGACTGTGCCGAATCCTGTCGTGAGATGATGCAGGCGTCGTAATCCAATCGAGTTACAGTTTTTGATCGACGACGGACGTGGGAGTTTTGTGATGAATTGAGAGTAGGTAGATTGCCCAAGAGTAGTAGGTGCCTGGTTTATCAATGAGACCTGAATCCAACGTCCAATCAGTTCGGATGAATTTATCGCTGATCGTCAGTTTATATGACGGTAGCAAGGACCCTTCTAGATACGTCTCTAGGCAGAATTTGACACCACCCACTCTGTCGCCGAGCGCACTAGCATTATCATTGACGTTGATGCCTGAAACCGGACTGACACCCCCGACAAAGATCATGAAAATGAAACTCTGCACGAGGAGTGGCAGCGTGATCTCACCGGCTAGCTCACAGACATCGCGCGTGCAAAACACGCTGGCCGTACATATACTACGGAACTCCGTTGTGGTAACTACGAGATCGGCCACGCCGACGATGAGAGCATGACCGCGTTCGACGCAGTGCATGATCGTCTGCACGACACGCTCGAAGCAGTCAATGAGTTGCCAACGGATGTGAAAACCAATCTCATCGATCGGCTTGACGACGCAGTTGTCGCCGCCATCGCTAATAACTAACAGAACGACAACCATAGCGATCGCCCGAGTGTCCGTAGTGGCAGTGTTCATCAGTAAAATAAGACGCTTCTCTAGGCAAAGTCACACAGGAAGAATTTAGCCGGGAGGGTTGTGTGAACGGCAGGTGACGGCGTCTATTCGGCGTCGATAACGTGGACGTGGATGTCGTCGTCGGCTTGTGAGATGGAGACAGTGACATCGTCGATGTCGAATTCGACGGTGAGACCGGCGGTTTGCTGGCAGCTGAAGAGAGAGTTGAGTGCGTCAGGGTCGATCACATCGTAGAGTCGGAATTCGGTGTCGCGTGGGTCGATGCCGCTGTCTTGTTCGAGTGCTTCAATTACAGCTACACTCGCACAGGAACTGTATTCACAGTCAGTTGGCTTTGTGGCGGTTGTAGCGGTCATTAGCGATTTCACATTAGTCCCCATCGCCCATAAGAATGTTGCTCTCTCCACACTATAATCAAAACAAACTATTTATTGATGTCTTTATAGCCGTATTTTACTGCCACGACAAGCGATACGCGATTACTGATAACCGCTGGCGGTGATTTCCTTGCCGAGTCTGCAAAAAGTATTCAGCGAAGTAGGGAGTGATATCACTTGTTAGGTGGCAGCAGCCACCGGGACACTACGTGTCCAGTGAAACCGACGCTCACCACCCTGAGACACCCCCGGTACCGAGTGATATCACAATCGCCGCGGTTGTTCTCGTCCACAGTCGTCCACTCATCCATGGGCCGAGTGAAAGCAACACGAGACGCGTACGCCGATACGTCGTCGAGTGCACGCAGAATGAGAAACCACACGCAGAGCAGAAGTATCGTGCCGTTCCGGACTCCCCGTGGTCGTCCGTCACTCCAACGGCTGTCGTACGGACATCTACCGTCACTAGCCGTATAAAGGTTTCTCGTATAGATATTTAGATTAAACGTCTATACATGGGAATCAGTATAGGATTTCGTCCAGTGTTCCTGCAACCGGTCTGGTCAGCGGTGCGTTACACCCCCCGTCCCAAGGGGTGTTGTCAGCGTCAGTGAGACGACGAGAACACCCGTGGTTGTGATATCACCGCGGCTGGGAAAGCCGTGGTGGAGACCGAGGCCCAATTCGCTTATCCATCTCTGGGTTAGTATATACTACTAACTTGGACAGGAGTCTTCCGAATAACTCCATATGTAGACGTAATTTTTATGGTTGTGAATGTCTAACTATTGTATTAAAGATGTAGAAATAGCAACTAGAATAGCACATGGTGTGTTGATTTTCCTACCTCTTGCAACCGCCACCGGCACAAGAAGGAACTGTCTATCTAATCCATCACACTGAAGGTGATCGGTGGTTGTGAGAGGATCTCCGCCAAAGGATATGACAAAAGAGCCGGAATGGGACAAGAATCCCGCAGATGGCGTCTCTTCATGCAAGGAGCGACAGCAAGAGACAAGGTGGAATGACTGGGTTGACACAATTGAAACAGAACGAGCGTCAGATTCCTCAGATGAGCGGCTGAAGGGGATGATTCGACAGTTAGTCACTGAGGGAATCATCTATAGTATACTTGCATTGGTCTTCACATGCGCTATCTTCTTGATCGGCGAAATCACAATAGTCACAATCATGAGCCAGCCCTTGAGAGAAGGGCCACTTTATACGGGATCTGTTCTTGTGGTCCTCTTTACGACCATGTGGGATAGCTGGCTTCGCAAAACAAGCACCTCGAATCCCTAATTCAGCTGTAGAAGATCCCGTACGTCCACGTAGCGAAGGAGACGCATGTCAAACCCACACAGCACAGTGAAACCGATGCCACTAATCAACCCGACTCTCTGCAAGACAGAGAGTCCAAACGCGATGCTGCCACCTACACTGAGAGGCAGCATTTGTTTTGTCGTATACATATCCCATACTGGATACAGCACCGCAAACATGAGGCCAAAGGACGAATATCCACTTCGGGTAACAAACATACCACCGTGCCAGCTGACAGCAACTACACCATTATAGTAGAGCACTGCCATCAGAAGGACGAGCATTTCAGTCCTGGTAGGCAGTGCTTCCAACGTTTGTGAAGACTGTTCTTTAAGAAAGAGTTGGCTCTGATAGAGACTTATCCCGAATACGCTTGCAAACGATAGTTCACGGAACGGTATCGCGGTTGAAAATGCCGAGGCAAGCACAGGAAAACACACAAGACTCAAAACAAGAGTGAAAACAGTTGTAAGAGCAATTGTCCATACGCCATAGACAACGGGGTGCCATCTGGGTTTAACGTCAACCATCGATATTCTCCATGTTTTTTAGTGGGCCGCTTCGCAGGTGAGAGTTAGATTTGGGAAGCAACCTCTCTAGCTTGTATCGTGGATTTTCATCTCTGTTGGCGTCTGTATACCCAGATTCAATTTCTATTATGCAGATACTGTATAAAAGGATTGTGATGGTGTTATCTAGTGAGGACAGAACGTCCACAAGACATGCTGGACCGGCACTAACAGAGTATGTAACTAGATACACTCACTGGACTCGGTGATTCCCGCTCCAGTCTTCTACCATCAATGAAGAGGGTATATATTGAGAGCTCAAAGAATTCAACAGCAGTATATTGCTTCTCTACGCTATTAGTTTCTTCAAACATCTAATAGAGAATTTATAGGGCAGAAGCCTTACTTGTGATTCGTCTTCCGCAACTATCATTGATGGGGAGTGCAGTCTAATTCCTATGGTGATAATTTCGGAATTTAGTCTGCCTGCTGAAGAATTTGCGCTCTCAGAAACGTTACGGCGTCTGCCAAAAATGAGATTTAAAATCGATAATATCGTCGCCAATAGTACAGATTACATCATACCATTTGTTTGGGCATCCAATGGCGATCTCACAGCACTAACTAGAACCCTTGAAAAGGACCCTAGTGTCAAGAACGTTAAGGTGCTCGCTGAATCTGAAGAAAAGCATCTCTATCAAATGAACTGGACCAACAAGGCCCAGATTATCGAATATATGTTACTTAAAGAGAATGCAACCATACAACGTGCTACAGCATACGACGAACGGTGGGAGCTTCAGGTGCTATTCCCGAATCGTAAAGCGATATCAAAAACAAGTCAGTGTGCAAAAGAGAACGGATATTCACTGAATATTTCGCGTATCAATGATATCGATAAGGAACAACGCATGCGATTTAATCTAACCGAAGAACAACGAAACACTCTTATTATGGCTCTTGAACACGGATATTTCGGAATTCCACGAGAGGTTAAACAATCAACACTCGCCGACGAACTCAATATTTCTCGTCAAGCCGTCTCCGAACGGATTCGTCGAGGAACGAAAGGAATTCTCAAAGCTGTCCTCCCGACTGTTTCCGAGGAAGACACAGACCATCTCCGATAGTAGATCAGCAACACTGTACCAACTCTCCATCTGATTAGATACAAGATGACAATTTGGTTTTCGACCGATCAATTCAGTCAATACATTGAGATATTTGTCTTTACAGGCTCATATCTCATACGCTACGAAACGAAATCAACCAGCCATTGCGGCCCATGAGATTTTCCGTTTCTATACTCTCAGTACCATGTATGGCTGGATTGATCCAACGAACGGCACAGGCGATCGATGATATGTGGCAGTCGATCTGGTATGAATCGAGTCGTGGCGAGAAAGTAGTGATCGCTATCGTGCTTCTGATTACCGGATTGGCCATCCCGGTGATCCCGATCGTCTGGATCGCCCGGATGATTGCTAACTAATCAATGGCTGCAAGCGGAGTGAGATACACGCCTTCTGTTCAGCACGAAATCTAACACCTGCCACTGATTGAGTGTTACAACACAGCCGTTTAATTCGTGCGCAGGTGTGAAAGTTGAGTCGGGACAGCGTCGGTCAATTCGGTCAGTTCGCGGTCCAACCACGCTGCAGTTTCTGCGAGCGATTGGGCGTCATAGAGAAATTTGACGCCGCCGTCATCCATCAGTCGTAGATGCCGAATCACGAGCCCTTAGTCGTGAAGTGAATTCGAGCGCTCGCTGGTGGTACTCTAGGTGCGTGCAACGACATCGGCTATCCCACTAGATGTCGCTCCTGGGTGGTCAAGCACTTACTGGCTACTACAGACGCACACGCTACCTCCACGAATCTGGTTGGTGACGTGCTCGTGGGTGCTTCGTGAGAGCCGTCGCATGGTGTCCGCCTGTTGTTCTGTGGGTCGTCGCCCACCATAGTAACTGTCTGTCCTGTTAGTGTCGTACAACTGCCGGAGATCGTCTGTAGTCGTGGTTGAGAGGAGACCGAGATCGCTTGCACGGTCGTAGCAATATGTATGGTCGTGGAAGTCGTCCGGCTCGTCACCACCTTCGGCTAAGACGTATGCTTCGAGAGATCGTTCGGTCGCACCGAAGCACAACTCGATAGTGGCCGTGTAGTACCCCTGTTCGTCGATCTGATCGACAGCAGCCAGGAGCCGGCAGGCTTTCGTGAGCTGTGTCTTCCAATCGGTATCGGGATCAATCGCTGCTTCATATGTCGGGATGCCATATCCTTCCTCAGTCAACTGCCCCGCGCACGGTGGCGCGGGGCTTGTCAGTGAACTCGGCCTCTACCGACCGTGGTTAGTCGGACGGGACAAATCCCCGATTTGGCGTCACCGTTCCTGACTTCAGGGCGAGTTGACTGTCGCCCGTCCGCCGAGACGACTGTAGGCCCCGACGGACAAACCGCCACCCAACATTCTTTGCACCTACATAATCCGCATTCTGAGTTGCCCCGCACGACTCACACTCGAACTCCGCCTGTCGCACCCGGTTCCCCTCGCTCGTATGCCCACATTCGGGACACCGCCGACTCGTATTCTCAGGGTCTACAAACTCGACACTAATCCCGTCGGCTTCAGCCTTGTACTCCACTAAGTCAACGAGTTGCCGGTGCGCCCACTGGTGAAACTCTTTGACGGGCGGCGCACGAACCCGGATGTGCTTCAAGCTCTCGAACGCGATGTACTCGCAGTCGTGAGTACGTGCTTCTTCGAGAATCTGGTTAGCGACTTGATGGAGGTGGTCACGGAGATACTGTGACTCCCGACCGCTCATCTGCTGAATCGTCCGATGAGCTGATTGTGTACCAGTCTGCTGAAGGTTGCCGCGAATCCGCTCGAACTCTCGATGCTTATGCCGAAGTTCTCTACCAGACGCGAAGTACGCTGTGCTGGTGGTGGCGATATTGACGATGCCGAGGTCAACGCCGAGAACTGTCCTGTCCTCGTCGTCATCCTGTGTTTCGACCCGTTTCTCGGGCTTCGGTTTATGGAACCCGAGGTGGAGGTAGTATTTGCCATCACGCTTTGACAGCGTAGACTCTGTTACTTCCCACTCGTCATCGGTGAGGTATGCGTGCTGATACCCGTCGTCTTCGTCGGGGAGGTTCAGGTTACACCGAATCCGACCATCGACGGTGGAAAGCGAAACAGACCCATCATCGAACAGTGTCATCGTCCGGGTGTCGTATTTCACCGTGTGACTGGTGAATTCCGGTCGGGACGTTTTGTAGTGTTCGTCAAGGTCTTCGATTGCTTCGACACCATCGAGTGCGGCTGCGGCTTGGTGGGTGGCGAGGATTGCGTGCTGACTCCCGAGACGTGTTTCCTCCAACACCGTGTCGTAGGCGAGGTCTTGGAGGTAGGTTTTCCGCGTCTCACTTGCGTCCCATCCGATGCGACTGCTGATGTTGCAGGCAGTTTTCCACTCGTTGATGGTGGCATCGAGCAAGTCCTGTTGCTCGGGGGTGAGGATGGGGCGGGTGATTGCGGTGCGTCTCAGATAGTCGTCTGCCACGAGTTTCAATAGATGTGATAGGTACTTAATAGTCTGTGATTGGCGGCGGCGAGTGTCGGCTTCAACCCCGCCCACGGTGGGGCGGGGAATCCGCCTCGCTACCTAGTTGAACGCGTCGATGGCTGCCGCAAGCGCGTTGGTGATATCGTTCGGGTCAGACTTCTCACTCATCGAGATCACCGTGGAAAATCATGTTCTGAACGGTATCGAATTTCTCCGTCTCGTAGACGACGAGGCCGTCACTGAGAAGTTCTCGGAGTTTCTTGATATAATTTGGGACGGCGGGAAGGGCTTCGACGTCGATCTCGTATCCGTACCGGCCCGTGTCGAACTCCCGGTCCTCAAGGTCTTGGCGAACACGGTTTGCGGCTCGTTGATTCGCCATTCGGTCTTCTTCGACGAGCACCCAAAGGTCGATGTCGCTTCGGCGGTCTGCCTCCCCGCGGGCGACACTGCCGTACAGCACGACTCCAAGGACGTTGTTGAGTCGGTCTCGTAGTTTGTCGACAGCAGTTCGGACCGGACCTTGGAACTCTGCTTGCGGAATTTGAAGATATGGATCGTCCGGATGAGATAGCCGCTCACGATTGATATGGACGACTCGAGTAGGTCCTTCGCGTCGGTCGACGATGAGGTCATTCGCCGTCAAAACGTCAATGGCTTTTGACACAGTCGGTTGCGAGTAGTCAACGGCATCAGTCAATTCCGTAATTGAGAACTCGTCAGTGTGATACCGGGATAAAAATGAGAGGAGGTCGTGGACCGCTTGGCTCCTAAATAGATCCGTGTTCTGAGACGGGATATCGAGGAAAATCCGCATCCCATCCTTGGAGTCGGTATTCGAGTTCCTTCCCATACCAAAGTATCCCTTGCTCTAACTACTTAAACATTATATGGAATAGCCGCCCTGTTTATGTTCCGGTCTGACTTGTACGGAGGAGAGTTGTCAGCTACCCACCCCTTTGGGGGTGGGCTTGTCAGTGGACTCTCGTTCTGCCGACACAGGAGTGTCGGACGCCACTTCAGTAGCGTTCACGGTCATCGTCCCTGACTTCAGGGCGTACTGACAGAACGTCCCTCCAGCAGGGGACTTCTGCCCCCGCTGGAGTTGAAGCGCGAGTTTCCGCGCCACATTCTTCGCCGCGTTATAGTCCGCATTCGCCGTGTACCCACAGTCAAGGCACGCGAAGTGCTGGTCGTCGCGGTTCTCCTCCAACGTATACCCACACTTCGAACACTGCTGGCTCGTGTACTGCGGATGCACCGTGTCCACCACGATACCGTACTCTTCGGCCTTGTACTCGACCATCGTCTGGAGCGCGTTGAACGCCCACTGCTGGAACTTCTTCCCGTCGTTAATCCGCTCTCGAATCCGTTCCAAGTTCTCGAACGCGATGTGCGTACACTCGTGGCGACGCGCCTCCTCCACGATTGTTTTCGAACACTGGTGGAGGTAGTCTTCGCTCCAGCGACCGAACTGTCACCGATACGCTGGTAGGTTAGGTGGGCACTTCGCGTACCCGTCTGTTGCAGGCTGGCACGGTGTTTCTCGAACTCGCGGCGCTGATGGTTGAGGGAATCGGCGTTTCCGACGAAGTCTCCCGTACTGGTGACGGCGATGTGGTCGTTGACGTTGCAGTCCACGCCAAGGACGTTCGAATCCTCGGCTTTCTCAGGACTAGCAACGTCAAGTTCCCACTCCATCACCGCGTTGAGGTAGAATTCGTCGGCTTCGCTGTCGTAGTGGACGGTACTGGTTGAAAAGGAGTAGTCGTCGTTCAGCAGGCACTCGCCGTGCGGCGTACCGTTGGGATTCTCGGGCAGGTCGTATTCGCACTCGACCCTGTCGTTGACGGTGGCGAGGCTCACCTTGTTGCGGTAGTAGGTGGCGGCTCGCTTGTCGTAGACGATGCTGAACGTGTCGTACTCTGGTTTGCTGGTGTTTTCGCCGTCAGCAAGCTTGTCAACACAGTTGTCGATGTCGTCGGTGGCGCGTTTAATGGCCTTCTGGACGAGGTTTGCGTGCAAGTAGTCGGGTTCTTCGCGGAGGTCGTCGTAGATGGCGGCTTCGGCTTCGCTTTTGCTGGTCACGCAGTCTTCGTCGGGATAGCGCCATGCCCAGTCTGCGGTGTGGTTGGCGCAGTATTGGAATTTGGAGTTGGTGGCGTGGAGGTCGCTCTTGCGGTCGTCGGGCACGTCGAGGCGGACGCGAACCGTTCGAGTTACCTCCCACGCCATTTGTATCACAGGACCGTCTATCTTTATTAATAGTTTTGAATAGCGTGGGAGAGTCGGCAATGCCGTTTCGGTGGTTTGTGTAATGTAGCTTACGCGCTTCCTCCCACCCCTGGAGGGATGGGCTTCCGCGCTGTTACCGTTGTGAGATCTGTGCTGGTCGACTAAGATCTGTTCAGTAAATTAACTGCTCTCCGGTTATGATCGTGACCAGACTTAATAACTGGTATGAATAGTAAGACGGCTGGTTTCGATTCCGAATGATGTATGTGAGTTGAAGCCAAACAAGGCTAGTATGAGTGTTCTCTCGCGGGTCCGGCAGGTTGTAACGACCAGCGAGAAGCCAGATGTGGTGATTGAATGCCGGCAATGCGGGACGACATTCGACACTGCGCCTGATCGGTGTTCCGCATGCGGCAGTGACGATATCGTTGCCACCGCTATCAACTAACATAGCCTACCACATGGTCGGCTGATCGCGGTGGTTACCGATGTAAGAAGAGGATGGTGAAATTCAATCCGAGCGCTCAGGTCAGTGTGACCAAGAGGATGCGGGTCCGTACAGTTGTTCGTCAGTGTCGTCAGCATACGCCATTTCCGCAGGCGTTTCGAGGAGTTCGAGGTAGAGACCCCATTCTACGCGACAATACACATAGGTCAAGCCCGCTGTCGGCCCGTCCTCGTTTGTTTGGGTGCCATCTAAATGTAAGACAGACTATATAAGTTGTGATATCACGTCTATTGGGGGTCATGCCGCGAGTGAAATCAAGAAAACAATTGACGAATGAAAGCGTCAACCGCCTTAGAGACGTTCGAGAGAGCGTCGCTCTCTCGTCATCCCGAGACTGCATCGCCGTCTCGGACGACCTTGAGATAATCGACCCGTTCAGCCGGTGAAAGTGTAAGCCATTGTGTCAGTGCAACCCTCAGCAAGAGAAGTGGTAAATTGACCTCCCTCAGAGTCCACCTGAGGTGAGTGTTTTGAGGAGACTGGGTAACGAAAGTCCTGCAAGAATAAACGATAACACGACGAGAATCACGTTGACGATGTTTGTTTTGAGATCGTTTGTGTGTTCACCCATGACCGTCTGATCATTGACGGCCCAGAAGAGTAACACCGCGGTGATAGGGAGGCTAACAATTCCACTGTACGAGGCAAATAGGACAATCATTTCGACAACAGTCATCCCAGTTGCAAGATTGATTACTGGCGCCAGCACGCCGAGTGCTGTTCCAGCGGCGTAGATCCGTTTAAATGATCGGTCGGCACTATCGACGTCTCGTCCGCGGATATTCTCGAACATATAGGCAACAGTCCACATGATCGGCATGATACTGTTGAACGCGGCCGCAGATGCGCCAACCAAGAATAGCACTGCTGCCCATCGACCCATAACTTCGATGAGCGCTCGGCCAGGTGTAATGAAGCTTCGAAGGTTCTCATAGCCGGCAGGCCGAAGGACAGCGGCCGAGACCACTAACACTGAGACAATCAATATCAGTGCAATTGAGTACCCGAGCACGAGGTCCTTCCGCATCGTCGAAACGTCATCTGCATCCGTCCAGTTTTTCTCTTCAATGAGATTCGATTCAAGAAAGAAGTTTGCCCAGATTGCTGTCGACCCAATCACCGATGCCAACAGCGTCAGCGCACCACCTGGAAGTGTTGGCACAACGCCGGCAGCAACATCGATAATTGATGGCGAGCTTACGCCGGCGACAAGCAGATATGCCCCTAAGAGTACGAATAGAAGGGCTGTGAGGACGCGTTCGAGGCTGTCGTAGTTCAGGAGTCCAACGAGGATTGCGGCGATGGTGACGATAACTGATAGTGGTTGCCAGCCGATTACGCCGCCGAGAAGGACGGAGAGTCCTTTCGCGGTCGCTGCAGTGAGTTCAATCACCCAGAGGAAGACACCGATTGAGAGGACGACGCCTAATGCGGTGGCGATGCGTTGACCGAATTTTTGACGCATGAACGTACCGAGCGGCACACCGAAGATACCAAGTCGGGCGCTCATGTCCTGAGCCATAATGCCGATCAAAGCGGCAGCAGCGAACCCCCAGATTAGCGAGTACCCGTAGCGGATTCCGACTGTACTCGCAACGAAAATTGACCCAGACCCGACAACACTCGCAACCATCACGAAGGCGAGTCCGTAGTCTTGGAAAAACCCACTTGCTGTGTCTCGAAGCCTCTCACTGGCAGAATTATGGACGTTTTCACTCATTGTAATTAACCGGAATATATTCTCTTGCGCGGTAGTGCGGTTCGTGAGCGAAAGCACGTGTCGCTGACAGGTATAGCGCGCACATTAATGGAATGCCCTTGAGATGGAAAAGTGGTGTGAAGGAGGATGATCGAGATTCATTCGTAACGTTATCACGACCTTGAAGTTGCCGAAGTCCAGTGATAATCACCTACAGTTCAATAGCAGCATCTACCGGCCTCACTGAGCACCATCAGTGGACGGTGTAGAGATGCATCTAGTGAACTGCCTCGGGTCACGTAGTTCGAAAGAACGTCGCTTTCTCGTCATCACGGACGACCGTCGGTCTTCCGAACGATCCCGAAGTATTCGCCCTTCTCAACTGGTAGAGTGCCAGTCAGTAATTGCTATGGCCCTATTGTCAAAGACTTCGTAGCCATCTCCGAGGGTGACTGCTGCCTCTATCTGAAGGCAGCGCGACACTGAGGACAGCCAGAACGAAACGACTAGCACAGCGACTGACGAATATCGCTACTTGTACAGCGCAGGTATCCTATCAACTGACGGGCAGAGTGTATGGACATTCCGCATGAGCTCCAGACCGCTGCAGACCAACAGGACGACATTATCTTAACACGGCGCACACACGACGACGAGACCGTCACGACCATTGATTTCGGTCCCAAGGTTGAAGTTACGCTTGATATCGTCGGCAGTACTGTGATTGTCGTCGCAGGAGACCGCCAGTTTGAGTTCGACCGACCACCTGAAGCAAGTGAAATCACTACGAATGACGGTATGCTGATGATCAAAGAATAGTGTGCAGCGACGGGACCGCATCATGCGAGACCACAGCTGACGGCATGGTCTCAATCGGTGGCTCACCGAGATCGCGTAATTTGTTATGCAACGGCAGATAGAACGGCGTCTGTTCGAGAGTTTGCTCAGATAATGGCCAATTGCATCGTTCGGGTCCAGACGATTCGCTACTGGTATTCGGGTTTGAGAGAGTGATGATCGACTGGTGGTCTGCCAGCTTCAGTGCGGTATAGCTGTCGTTCGCTGTTCTGCTATCTCAATAACTAAGCTCGGACGCAGCGTAGGGAGAGTGCGGTTGAAGAGGTGTATTATTATGGCAACAGCGCAAGAAAACGAACAGGTCGCTCGCCGTCTAACTGAAGATGTCTTTGGCGAACAGAACTACGATGTGGTCGACGACCTCGTCGCCGAGGACTATGTCTTGCACGATCCCTCAATGCCAGAGCCAGTACGTGGTCCCGACGGCTACCGGGAGATGGCTGAAGAGGGCGCGAGCATAATCGATGGGCCAATCGAGATTAATCAGCTCATCTCAACGGATGATTGGGTGATCTCACGATGGACCCAACATGGTACTCACGTTGGTGAGATGATGGGGATCGAGCCGACGAACGAGGACGTGACTGTGACTGGAATCGAGATCAGTCGGTTCGAGGATGGCAAGCTCGCCGAGACATGGCATGAGGTCAATATCCTTGGCATGCTCATGCAGATTGGAGCACTCCCAGAGAATCTCTCCTCAGACATAGAATCTGCACACGACTGATTGGAAACACAACCACTGACGTTCTATTTTTACTCGTATAGCGCCTAACAGGTGAAGGAAGTGTTCTTACTTAGCCAGTTGATCAGACGGCCGACTCAAAACTGGTGAGTCTTATATGAATGACATTATCCGTCGAGCGTCACTATCCCTTCGAACACCTGTTTATCGCTGAAACTCTCGTTTACTATCCCGAATCACCCCTCGTCGCGAGTGACATCAAATCCGCGCTCTTTTCCTCATTTCTGTGGCAGATTAGTACTCTTTGGCGATTGGTTACCGAGCAGCTGGCGATGACACTGATGTGTGTATCGACCATCATCGAATCGCTGATTCTGCCTAGTACTCACCACCGTGTCACTTGTGAAATGGAAGATAGTACCCACTGTGGAATAACGGGTGATCTCAACGAAGGATGACCGAAATTGTGTAACTAGATCAAACGATCAACCGTGGTAGCGGCAGATATCCACTGCAGAAGAACTATTTCCTGGCGACAAGAATTATATTCGTCGAGCTGGAATAGCCTCTATGGCGGGGTCAGAGTCCAACGACGGACCACCAGCCTTCGACGATGCGTTCGATGCCGATGATGTCGAACAACGCATCTACGGAGTCATCTTGCAGACGCGCGAGCCTGCAACAGCGACTGTCATCGCAGATCATGCTGACTGTGATCCGAAAACTGCCCGAAAATATCTCAGCTGGTTTGCGAACCTCGGCATCATCACACGCCACAACGGCCACCCGGCCACCTACGAACGCAACGACGCGTATTTCAAATGGCGACGCATCAACCAGCTTGCCGCAAACCACTCCCGTGAAGAACTCCAGCAACAGGTACGCACCCTCACAGAGAAAATCACACGCTATGAAGATGCGTATGACGCTGCAACGCCAGCGGACGTGAACGCGCTCACTATTGCGGAAGCGAACGTCGACTGGTCGATTGACGAGATCTACAGTGACCTCGCAGACTGGTCAACCGCTCGCCAAGAGCGGGAACGCTATGAGCGAGCCCGCCAGCAACGCGCCGACACGCCTGACCACAACCACGCTTCTGGATAGCGATGGTCCCACCAGCTGGTGATGGGGGTAGTCCCGCGCCCATCGACCGACCAATCCTCGAGTTTCTGCAGACACGACTCACCGCCACAAACCAAGTTGCACAGGCCGCTATCACAGATGACAGTGGCCATCTTGAACTCCATATCGACTTCGCACCGACGTACTATCCACCAACAGTAGACAATGCATCCCTCGCAGTGCGGTGGTATACGAATGACGACTTCAAACTTCATTACCGGGAAGTCCACCCAGATAGCGCCTGGGAATGTCGCTGGGATCGACACTCAAATCCCCATAACACGCGAGATCATTTTCATCCACCGCCATCCGCACCAACGCTTGGTGAGGACGCCTCTTGGCCGGATGATCATCGCGACGTCCTGACGTTCGTCCTTGACGAAATCGAACAACGAATCACCGATCTCTGGGAACGATAGGTGGTCACCTTCTCCACCCTAACGGGCGGAGCTTGTCGGTGGACTCCTGTTCTGGCCGAAACTACTCGGCAGGCTGGTAGTAGCCGTTCATGTTCAGCATCTCCCGCTTCAGGGCGAGGTACCGTGTCGTCCGGCCACGTGGAGACTTGTGCATCGTCGAAGAGTTCGAGCAAGCACTCGGACGCAGCGTCCTCGACGTGTAAGCCGCCCCAGTCGCCAGCAGTGCTCACACGAGTACCGGTAGCGAAAGCTCTCGCTCCCATGATGCAGCATACCTTGGAGGAGATGGCGAAATACAGCTGTTCGAATGTCGTTCGCGGGTGGAATCTGTTCGTATCGATGGATTCAAGGCGTTGTTAGCATGATGAGAGATCGAGCGAAAAGCCTCAATGGAAATTCCCGACGAATTACTCTGTCTGTTCAGTGCAGACATCAATGAGCAAGACGGGGGGTACACTGTCACTATTCCCGAACACGAAGTTACGACAGGCAACGTTGACAATGATAGGTTGTATCGCGTTGCGCTGCTGGAGACAACGACGACAAACGACCATGCATCAGACAGAGATAAATCACAGCGGGAAACAGACACTGAAACCGATCCTACGCCGAGCCCTGAGCCGCCAGTCGAGGTCGGTGAGCATCGGACGGTCGAAATCGAAGGAATTGGTGAGCAGGGCGATGGCATTGCCCGTGTTGATCGTGGCTACGTAATTATCGTCCCTGAGACGGAGCAACGGGAACGCGTTACAGTCGAGATCAATGACGTGACCCCAAACGTTGCATTCGGAGAGGTTGTTGACCGAAAAGCGTACTACGAGTAGATCACTCAACTCAATCGCCTGTGAAGTCATCCTCAGCGGCAAACGTGTACTTCCAGACATACTGCTTGGAAACCCACGTGAGGTAATATCCTGTCATTTACCTGCATGGCGTCCTGCGAAACTAGCTAGTGCCGTCAGACGAGTTCCAGCCCCCAGACGCAGAGAGTACTGACGAGGAGCCGGCGATCCGGTGTGATGACTGTCAGTCTGTCCTCGACTCCGAACGCCAGCAAGACATGGCATTCCTCCTATTGGATCACCTCACCGTTCCCATGATCGGCTGTGAGACACATCTCGAGCAGTTTAGCTCGATCTGTGGGTTGACGTCTGATGATACGGCCGACCTCCTCCAGCACCAGCCAGCTGGCGGGATCACGTGTCCCGGCTGTCGTCTCGCACCACATAATCCAGGCCAACCGATGATACCCGTCCAAGACGGTGCAATTGTCGCCATGGCGTGTCCTGAACACCAGTCAAAAATCATGCAGCGATTCCAGATGGGACTCCAAACCCACCAACAGCTGACGTCCACGCTCGATACACCCACGAACTCCCCACTCTGATCCGAGCGTTATGAACAGACAGCCAGGCAATCGTAGGGGGTGTACTTTTGTGACAGGTTGTTTTAGGAGATAGTATGGGCGACGGGATGGTCCCGACCGAAGAGTACGACGATCGCATCAGAGTCGTCGTTCTCAACGACAAGCAGGGGCGCCAGACCATCTCTTGTGCATCGTATCCGGAGGCGATTGCAGTTGTCAAGGACAAGCAGCCCGCAGCGACCGCTGTGAAAATTGAAAATCGGGACGGTGAGATCGTGTTCACGTCAGATGAAATGGATATCCACGAGTGGGAGCAAGAATGGAAGCGCGCAAAACGCCGTCTCTCCGTTGACGTCGAAAAGCGTGAGTGCCCGTACGATAATACTGCGTGTTTCGCCGATGATCTCTGCGTCCAGTGCCAGATAGATCAAGTACAAGCCCATTATTAAGCGATCTGCATCACCAGATGAAGACATCCTCTAATCCGTACGTATTTTCAATCAGTTGATGACAGTGATACAGGGCTAACGGACTGCGTTTCGCACGGTTTATCGGCGATGCCATGAAAGGAGTTCGTGTGTCGCTTGCCGAGCGCGTTCGTGGTCTCGTCGAACTCACCCGGCCAGGTAATGCTATCGCGTCCGGGTACTGACGTTCACGGGGGCATTTGTTGCTGAGGGCAGCGAGATTTTCACGAACAGTGCTGCTGTTGTCATGGCAGTTCTGACAACGATTCTAGCGACTGGCGCGGGGATGACGATCAACGACTATTTCGACCGAGATATTGACCGGATCAACAATCCTGAGCGACCAATTCCCCGCGGCGCTGTTGCCCCGAACACGGTACTCGGCTTCAGTATGGTCCTGTTTGCGATCGCTGGAGCACTTACGTTCATGCTGCCAACGCTGGCAACAGCGATCGCTGTCGTGAATTGCGTTGGCCTCGTTACCTACACTGAATTTTTCAAAGGACTACCTGGAATGGGCAATCTGCTTGTGTCGTATCTTGGCGGGAGTACATTCTTATTCGGTGCTGCAGCTGTTGGCCAGCTGAGCGCGTCGGTCGTTGTGCTGTTCCTTCTTGCAGCACTGTCGACGTTCTCCCGGGAGGTGATCAAGGACGTCGAGGACCTCGCCGGTGATCGCGAAGAAGGCCTTCAAACACTGCCAATTCTGATTGGACGTCGCCCAGCACTCGGTCTTGCTATGGCGGTACTGATCGTTGCAGTGGCTGCTAGTCCACTACCGTATCTCCGTAGCCTCTTGGTCGGTCGGTATGCGTTCACCGATGCAGCACAACTACAGCGATTCGAAGCATCATCTCCGACACTGATATCCTCCCTCCGTTCCAGATGGCGATGAAGAATTGCGTCCTGTTTGTCGACGGAGACTGTAGAAGTCGCAGTGAGGATGGTGTTTAAGTGATGCAGCGGGTACACTCAGGTATGGCAGTTGACCTCTCCGACCGTGTGCGCGAAATTGCCGATGCACGAGGAGAGTCCGGGTCGGAGGTGTTCGAGCAAGCGCTCGAACGCGGCATCATCGATCTCTGGGAAACCGTTGTCCTCGGGAAATACGTCGACGGCGAACTCTCGCGCGACCAGGCAGTCGAACTCGTTGGAGTGGAGAAAGTCAAGCGAGCAGACCGTGAGTCAGCAGCCGTCAAAGAGGACATCGACTGGGGATTGAACGCGTGACGACCGTGGTCAACGGTGAGGTACACTCCCGTCCCGGGGAGGTGTCGGTGTGAGTTGGACGATGAGAACACCCGGGGTTGTGATATCACTGCGAGGGAGCATATATACTAGAAGTTATGCGACGGGAAAAGCGGAAGAGTAACGGGAAGGTTTTAGATTCTTCCCGTAGTAGTTGGTAACAGTATGTCGAAATCCACGGATGAGCGAGGACGAATCTATTTGCCGAAGGAGGTCCGTGAGCGGTTTGGAGACCAGTTCCGGATTGTCGAACTTCCAAGCCATGTCGCGTTGTTTCCTGTCGACGATGACCCCGTGGAAGGGCTCCGAGAAGCAGTCGGCGATGCGTTCGAAGGAGAAGACATCGGCCAACTGAAAGAGGATGCCCGCGAACAGATCTCTCGAGAGGTACAGACTGAACACAAGGACCGTTCGTCGAACGGCAAGGACTGAACCGTGTACGTCGAAACCGATTTTCTGACGGCTCTAATCAAAGACGACGACTGGCTCCAGGAGCCTGTACTTGCTGCGCTTGAAGAGCAAGATGACATCCATACCTCTATTTTAGCGTATGCAGAGGTACTGGTGCTCTTCTATAATCGTGAACAAGCGGAGTACAAAATCGACGTGCCTCGAGCGATCACTAATCTCCTCGAGTTGGTTCCCGTAACACCAGAACAGCACGAAGACGCTATCCTTGCTGCAGCAACCTTTCTGGATGAGTATGATATGACACCGTTCGATGCACTCCATGCTGGCATGGCCGCAACCGAAGAAGGAGCAGTGTTGTCCAGCGAGCAAGATTATGACACTGCTGGTCTTGATCGGATCCCACTAGAAACGTATCTCGACGATTAACCACTCCCAGCACACATCACGCCTGAACACAGACGAGCGACGACACGGACGCTGCGGACGACGAGCTACGAGACAACCGGCGGTATGACCGTGTCCGGTGGCTCGAAGACATCGCGCGGGCAACACACGCTGGCCGCACCTACATTACGGAACTCCGGCGAGGCAACTACGAGGTCGACCATGCCAATGAGAGTATGACGGCGTTCGATGCGGTGCACGCTCGCCTGGACGATGCGCTCGAAGCGGTCGATAATCTACCAGCGGATGTGACTGCCGACGTCATCGATCGACTTGACGACGCATTCGTGGCCGTTATTACGAACGAGTAGACACCCAGCGCCAGCGATGGTCGCCCTAGCGCCGGTAGCAGCACTCGACAGCGTGACGCAATGGTACCGTCAGTAGCCGGTATGTCCGTGCTTCGGATTGATCAGGCGAGCGAATCCTCGACATGCTCGAATCCGACGTGGACGCGGCGGCGTGACCGACACCGTTTGCCGACGGGTCGAGGCGTTGCGGTGCGCCAAGGCGACCTCCTTGAACCGCATAATACGACCACGTGGAAGTTATAGCCAATCATGGAAAATATGTAAAAGCTGCATTTGATTGCCATTTTTCCTTGGTACAATTGAACAAGCTTTAACGCCCGGGTAGATAGTATTTGCACGCAATGGCATCTGGAACGCACGGTATTATCAGTCTGCTACCAGCACTGTTGGCGATCGTGCTCACGCTGGTCAGCAGGCAGGTGTTACTCTCGCTCTTCGCGGGCATCTGGATCGGAGCGACCATCTTGGTTGGTTGGAACCCCGTCGTCGGAGCGGCACACTCTCTCCAGTTGGTCATCGACAACATCACTGCGTCGTTCAACAGCAAACTGCTGTTGTTCACGTTTCTCTCCGGCGCGATGCTCGGCATGATATTCCTCTCCGGGGGCATGAAGGCCCTCGCGGAGCGTATCATCTCTCGGATTCGGACCCGCCGACAGGCCGAACTCGGGACGAGCATCCTCGGAATGCTCATCTTCGTGGACTCCTACGCGAGCACGATGATTACCGGGTCGGTGATGCGGCCCATCACCGACAAGTTCGACATCAGCCGCGAGAAACTCGCGTATCTGCTCGACTCCACCACATCGCCAGTCGTCAGCGTCGCGGTCGTTTCGACGTGGGTCGGCTTCGAGGTCGGTCTCATCAAAGAGCAGTTCTCGGCGCTCGGCATCGACCAGAGCGCATTCGTAGTGTTCCTCCAGAGCATCCCATTCCGCTTCTACAGTTTGCTTGCGGTGGTCCTCGTCTTCATCACCGTCACGACCGGGTGGAACTTCGGCCCGATGAAGCGCGCCGAGACGCGCGCGAAGGAGACGGGCAAGGTCCTCCGCGACGATGCGGACCCGCTGCTGGAGACCCGCGAGGAGGACATCGTCACGCCCGACCACGTCGATTCGCGCTGGTGGTACTTTGCGGCCCCCATCGTCGTCCTCGTGGCCGTCACGGGCCTCGGCCTGCTCACCTCCGGCGGGTGGCCGGGCGTCGCGCCGGTCGAGGCGCTGAAGGACGCCGCGACGGCCGACGCCATCCTCTGGGGCGTCTTCTCGGCCTGCGGCCTGCTGTTGGCCATCCTCGTCGGCCACGCGCGGGTCGAACTCGAAGCCATCAGCGACTCCATCTTCGAGGGGTTCAAGATGGTGATGTTCCCGGTCGCCATCCTCTCGCTGGCGTGGACCATCGGGTCGGTCAGCGAGGCGCTCGGCGTCGGTCCCTACGTCGTCTCGGTCGCGCAGGGCGTCATCACCGTCGAACTGCTCCCCGCGGTCGTCTTCCTCGCGGCCGCCATCATCTCGTTCAGCATCGGCACCTCGTGGGGGACGATGGGCATCATGTTCCCCGTCGCCGTGCCCCTCGCGTTCAACCTGGGGGCACCGCTCCCGGGCGCTATCGGTGCGATTCTCACCGGGTCGCTGTTCGGCGACCATTGTTCGCCCATCAGCGATACGACGGTCCTCTCGTCGATGTTCGCCGGAGCGGACCACGTCGACCACGTGAACACGCAGATTCCGTACGCGGTCCTCTGCGGGACCGTTGCCACGGGCCTGTTCCTCGCCAGCGGGTACGGCGTCTCGCCGCCCCCGCTGCTCGCCGTGGGCGTCGTCGCCCTCGGCGTCGCCGCGTACGCGCTCTCGGAACACACCACGGTCGCGATGCCGCGGGTGTTCGGTTCGGACGCGGACTAGTCGTTCGACAACCGTTTTTCGCGGCCGCGATCTCGCCGTTCACGATACCTGTAGCGGTGTCAAAAACACAGAAAAATTGTTAAAAAGAGATAGTTGATGGTCGTCGACGTCCCGGCCGCCGTCTGCGACGAGTTGCATCGTGGCCACAATCTCGAGGATGCGGAGACGGATAGCGACCGCTACCCGGTGTTTGCAGGGGCCGTCGTCCGTTTCGTCGGCAGGACACTCGCAGGCGACTGGGACGCCGTCGCGGATGGTCACGAGATATTCGTGGTTTTCGGGATTGGGATGGCTCTTGTTGCGTACCTGGACGTCGCCGTTGAGTAATGTGAATGCAAACGCCTCGTACTGGGCGCGTGTCAGCACACGATTCGTTGGGTCGAGTCTGTTGAGGGGTACTCGAGACATCGGTAGGAGTGGCGCTTGAGGGAGCTCCGCACCCCCTGCGGCGCAAAAACAGCTTGATCCTGGGAATCCTAGTTTTTCGCCTCGCTGAAAGACCGTTGGTGATCGATTACGGGCGTGCACGACAATCTTACCGCGGCAACTGGGCTTCGGCCTGTTGGTGCCAGCCGCCGTCCACGGTGATATACGACACGGTGAAACGCTCGATGCTGCGTCGGATGTGATGGTCGGCCGATGCGAGTGATATCACAATCGTTGCTGTTGTTCTCGTCCATACTCGATGCCCATCCATGGGGCCGGTGGAAACAACACGAGACGCTCACACCAGCCAGCCGTCAATAGCACGCAGAACAAGAAACCACACGCAGATCAGAAGTATCGTGCCGTTCCGGACTCCCCGTAGTCGTCCGTCACTCCAACGGTTGTCGTACGGACATCTACCGTCACTAGCCGTATAAAGGTTGCTCGTATAGACAATTAGTTTAAACGTCTATATCGGGGAATCAGCACAGGATTTCGACCGATGTTACCACAAACGACCGTGGGCAGCGGTACGTTCCACCCCTGGGGTGTGGTGGTGGCGGTGTGAGTAGGACGACGAGAACATCCGGGGTTGTGATATCACACCGACGTATGTCAGGAGGTATTAAGGAGCGTCAGCACCGTTGACGATGCATTAGTCCGAGCTGAAATCAGATTCAGTGGCCACTGAAATTCAACTTCCGTCGTTCTCGTTCACCTCCGTCATCGGTTCGGGAGTGGGTTGGGGCGTCTCCGGAGGCGCTTCCGTCGGGTCGGGGGTAGGTTGCGGTGTCTCCGGAGGTGCTTCCGTTGCTGGCTCGGGTGCCTCGGTCTGTGGGTCGGGCTTTTCGGTCGTCGGTTGCTGTGGTGCATCCGTTGTTGGGCCCGACTGTTGCGTCCGCTTAGTCGTTATGTCCGTCGTCGGCGTGTCGTCCGACGGTGTGTCTGGTGTCGCAGTGTCGTCCGCTGGAGATTCGTCGGTCGTCCTGTCCTTTGTCGCTGGTTCTCCGTCTCCGTCCGCCTGTTCGGTCGTCTCGCGTGTGAGGCCGCAGTTGGCAGCAGTCGGACTGGTCGCAGTAACTGGGTTCTCGTAGCCGAACGGACGAAGGTTGAGTCGCCAGCGAAGTCGGTCGTCCGGATTTTCGGGCGTCCAGCGCGCATCGAAGGAGTGCTGGCCTGGCTTCAACGAGTCAGGCGGTGCAGTTGAACTGGCTCCGACGAGGTCGCTCTGGACGCGGAGCGCCACGTCGTTCGGATTCTCGTAGATAAACGTTACGTCGCCGCCGTCGCTCGTCACAGTACAGTCCGCGACGGACGCGGAGATTTTCGCTGGACGAATCTGTCCGAGACAACGGTTCATGTTCGGATTCCGCTTCGATAGTGTCGGCTCGCCGGCGCCCTGCTTGAAGGCTGCGACGTTCGTTATCACGAACCCGCTGACACCGGCTACATCACCCACGTTGGACTCGTTGATGCGTGTCCGGCCGCTTACTGGCCCGATCTCGTTATGCGACGTCGCAACACCGTCTGGGGCGTACCACGTCGTGTCGATTGTGACTCGCTCGAACGCGCCAGTCACCCGTGCACTGTCACAGGCGAGGAACTCGATTCCCGTCGTCGGTGTCTCGCCATCATCGTCGTCGTCACGGTCGTCCGGCCCATCATCGTCGCCCGGTTCGTCGGTCCCGCTGCCGGCACTCGTCGAATCTATCTGTTGCCCGTTGAGGTACACGGCTGCGTCACCATCCACCTGCATTCGCGTCAGCTCGCCGGAGAACCGATAGGCGTCGCCACCTCCTGCAACCGCGCCGCGAACGCGGCCGCCGGCGATGCTGTCTTCGTTGTCGATGGTCACGTGTCGGTCGGCGATTGGAGCACCCCCACTGGTACCGGTCTTTCGTACGTGTCCACCCACGGAGAACTGGTAGCGAATGACGTTCTGGGGATTTCCACCGAAGACGACGACGTGATTCGACAACTGCTCCGCACACCACGGCCCGGCGTAGGGGTTGTCGGCCGTGAATTTCGCGGGCTGGCCCGGTGTTTGTAGCTCTTGGGTATCGACGCTGAGCGTGTCGATGGCGAAGGGATACGGGTCGTGCGCTGCGACTGGATGAATGGTGGTTGTCCCGCTGATCGGCCCGTCGAACAGGATGTTCGTTCCAAGGCCCGAGTCGTCCCAGAAACTTGTATGCATCCGAACGCTCTGGAACGCCCCGGTTACCCGTGCTCGGTCACAGTCGAGAAACGTGATCGGCGTGTCTGCAACAGGATTGTCCCCGAGTTCGTCCGGGCGAACTTGCTGACCGTTGAGGTAGACGCGGGCTGTGCTCGCTTGACTGCCGGGCAAGATGCGAAAGCGGACGACGCGACCTGTAAACTGGTAGGCATCGCCGCCACCAGCAATCGCGCCGCTTGCGTGCGTGCCGTCGCTCGAAATCGTGTCTTCCCCGTCTTGAGTGACGTGCCGGTCGGCGATCGGTGCGCCACCACTCCGTCCGCTCTTTTGCAGCCGACCGCTCACCGTCAGTGCGTAGTCGACGATGGTGTCGGGACTGCCGCCGAAGATGACGAAGTGGTTCGTTGCTTGCGCTCTGTTGGCACCGATTCCGCCGACGCCAGCCAGTCCTGCCGTCGCTGCGAGCAGCCCCCGTCGGCTGACGCGATTCAACATGCTGAATCACGGTATGTTTGTTAGTCAGTAACATAAATCCCGATGACAGTTCGTCAATGGCTCAGACGGAAACAGAGGCTTTCTTGCCGTCGTCCAGTGTGCAGTGTCGCCTGGCCCTCGAAGGAGAACAGGACCGCGTCACCGTCGACGGCAACCACTCGAACGCATCACGAAAGACGACGGCAAGCATTACTTCTGCGTCCCCGGCGAAGACGACGCCCTCGATCGCGGCGGCGCGGTCGCGCATGCGGCGGCAGACCTGCTGCCGATCCAGCGGTTGGCGCGCTATGACGATGAGATGCTGGCGTCGGTGTCGAATCGCAAACCCGATGAACTCGCCGGGAAAGCCTGGCGCAAACACGACCAGACCGGTCGCCACGAACTCTGGTCGAGCGGGAGTGGTGAGATTCGCGCGTATCTCGACGCATCGGATCTCGCCGAGTGGATTCGCGTCAAAGAGGCCGGTGTGAGCAAGAAATACTCCCAGGAGCTTGCCCGCCGGACGATGGACGCAATGCACGAGCTCTCGAAGAACCGCCTCGGGAAAACCAAACGCCAGCGATCCAAGGACGGGTTGAGCTACCAGGAAACTCGGCTTGTGTTAAAAGCCGATGTAGACCTTCCCGGCGAGCGGCTGTCGGAGAACACGAATGGTGATCCGGCCACAGACACGGCTGCCGGAGAGTAGCGTGGTCGGAGCAGAATCACGCCCGAGAGGGTTCGATATCTAACGCAAACCACGCCTCGAATGCAGTTGTGGACGTCCCGAATTGACACAGTTCGGGACTGACGCTGTACGGCTACTCGTTAGTACGGCAGTTGTATCGGCTGCTATCGGCTACCAGCCAGCAGGAGGAGGAGAGCAGGTACCGGCCACCGCAGTTGTGGCCGGAGATAAGGACACGATTAGTGGAGCGGTGGAAGCAACGATGATAGCGTCTTGGATATGGCGAGATGGAATGCGCTGCTGGATGAGGGGCGTGGATTCACGTGAATCGGTGGGCTCAAGGTACTGTTAGTGGTGTGAAAAATGGAGTGAGACATCGCTATGGAGATTGACGACAAATTGCTCTGTTTGTTTAGTGCGGATATCGACGAACAGAGCGGTGACTACACGATCACAATCCCGGAACGCGAGCTCGAGAAGGGAGCCGTTGACGACGATGGCGTATATCGCGTTGCGGTACTCCGATCGACCACACCAGCAGACCACAGTGACCAGGATACACGCGAGTCACAGTCCGCGACAGATGATGATTCTGGGCCGCCGGTCGATGTTGGTGACCGGCGGGTTGTTGAGATCGAAGATATCGGCGAGCAAGGCGACGGCATTGCACGTGTCGAACGCGGCTACGTACTGATCGTGCCTGAGACAGAGCACGGTGACCACGTCACTGTCGAGATCACCGAAGTCAAACCGAACGTGGCATTCGGTGAGGTTGTCGAACGGAACGTCGAAGAACCAGTAGTCGCTGGATAAGCTCTCTCATCCTACTCGTTCGCTTGCGCCCATTCGGTGAGCCGGAGCTCGCCGTCAATCTCGTAGAGATGGCCCCGCAGTAGCAGCCGTTCGATCGTGTCATCGGCCCCGGGTTGGCTGAGATTTTCTTCCTCGGCGAGGATTGTATAGGCACGGTCGTAGCTGAACCCCTCGTGTTCTGGAATCTCTGCGGACAGTGCGTCAAGTGAGTCCTGAGCGAGTGGGGGTAGCCGAGGAGATCCTATACTATGAGATGCCATGGATAGGAATGGTTTCAACCGGTGAATAAATAAAATCTCGGGGGGACGGAACTGCGACAGGGATACCTCCTGAAGAACGTGAAGCGGACCGCTATTGCTAGTATATCCGCCGAATACGACGATTTCGCAGTTTTACGAACTAATTCTCAAAAAGCACAGAATAAAAAAGAGATTTGGAGGGTATCTTGGTTAGTATATTATACTAACTAGCGAAGTGAATGAGAGATGTCCGTTCCACAATTTCTCAAACCACCCCATCCCTAGGTAAAGGAAGTAACTGAAGAGAATAGCCGAAATAGTGGACGACAACAGAAATATAGTATACTCGTTTACCTCAGAGCAAGTTTTATGCTGATTGTTTCAGTGAGAGCATATATGCGTCGTCGTGCCCTCCTCGCGTCTGGAACCAGTGGCCTTGCCACCGCAATAGCTGGGTGTACTGGATTCGGCCTCCCTTCGAGCGGTGGGACGTGGGCGAACAAACTGCCAACAGCCCGGCTTTCGATGACCGCTGTAACTGCTGGTGAACTGCCCGCAAAACTCCTCCACAGTCCCAATCCTGGGACCGAGAAAGGCGACATCCTCGATCGGATTCTCGCTGGTGGAACGACGATTAAAGATACCCGCCCGCCACTTCCTGCGGGAGATCATCTCGTCTACAATGGGAAGGTGTACCAGCTATCGCATGAGGTAGTTCAGCGAACGCCGGCAACACGCTACTCGGTGAAAGTTGACATTGTAGAGGGAGATGTGAACGCGTCGGAGATGATCCAGTTTTCCGAGTTGCCGAGGGTCGACCGCAGAGTATTCGCTGCGAATGGGCTTGCGAATGGCGAGACTGTTGGCATCGGAACGACGTTTCTGTATACGGACGCTGAGCGAGCCCAGTCGGCGCTCGTGCCTGAGTCGAAGTATTCAGTTATTGTCTGGGAGGATGGCTCGAAAGCGGAGTGGGTTGTTGACGACGCAATGCAGACAACGGTGAACACGTACCGATACAGTAGTGAGAAGATTGCTACTGCCGCTACATACGGTCAGCAAATACGGAAGCGGGCCGCGTTCACTCTCTCAAATCTGCCCGATGCGCAACGCAAAATCGTCACAACAACTATCAGTGACTCGGAATACGTCATTGCAGCAGACAAGTCGCTTTCATCTGCATTCGCTGGACTCGTACGTCGATTTCGCGATCATGACCATCCAACAGCACTCAATGAATCAGGAGAGGGCGATCTAAATGGCGTGTACCTGCTTGAGTTCGATGACACCTTCTATTGGACAGTACTCATGGTGCAGTCTGATAAATTACAAACAACGGCGCAATCCGAGTGACAACCGGTTCTAGCTTGTGATTGTTAGCCAGAGTAGTCTACTGCAGTCGAATGCTGGTGGCTACGGTGACTCGTGGTTCTCGAGATAGTGGCGGACATATCGACGCCAGTTCGCTGCAAGATGGTCGTCTGCCTCGTACACGGTCGAAACATCAATATCGAAATCCTTCGTCGGTGCATCTGGCTCTCGATAGTAGCGGTCGATATGGACCGCTCCCTGATCATGCTCGGAGTTATCGATTTTTGCGATTTCGACTCGGTCACCATCTGCACGTTCGAAAAAGAGGACTGCTGCAAACGACTCGACCGTATTGAGGCTTGGATCAGCGCGAACACCGATCTGATAGACGTGCGTTCGGTACTGGCCCACTTCATACGAGTAGACGAATTTAGATTGTGTCATAGGATGTCTGGAGCTGGAATAGGTGCGATCGGCGACGGTGCAGTTCTTTGGTTACCGTCGTTGGGCGTCTGGATTAGGGGTTTCGATTGGAAGATAGAGTCGCGGAGTCGTAGCCTATCCTGATACCGATTTGGACGACCGGTAGAGCTTAGTAGTTGAGGTCACTACACAACGGTAAGAAGTCAGCAATGTCCGACGCCTCTCGCTCAGACACCACTGCAACAACAGACGCAGACCAAGCACGCCATGATCGTCGACAGCAGATGGCACGCGCTCTCGCTCGCGGTGGGATGGACGGCGTCCATGTGATTAGTCGCGAAAGTGCAGCTGAAATCCTCACACCGAAACGCCAGGAGCTCATCACGTACCTTGCCGAAAACGAGGTTGGATCAGTTCGCGATCTTGCCCGACAGCTCGACCGCGATAAGGGCCAAGTGAGTCGTGATCTCGAAACACTTGCTCGTCACGGCGTCGTGGACTTCAACACGGACGGCCGATCCAAGCAGCCGTACTTACAGCACGATCACGTTGTCATCGAGCCAGTTCACTAACAACTTTTGAGGTGACAGAACCGCGACTCAGGGATGCCGCCTGAAGAAGATGAAGGAGATCTTTTCTTCCTAGTAGAGCTGCCGAGGACGACGATAACACGGGACTCAAAGCACTACCCGAGACAGTAGAGCAAGAACGAGACTTCGAGAGAATCTTGGTTAGTATGATGTACTAACCACCAAAGAGCATGAGACGTGGGACTCCCACTATTTCTCAGGACACCCCCGCCCCTGGTGAAAGAGGTACCAAAGAAATAGCTGCTCCTGGGAATCTACTACTCGAGTTTGGTGATGAGTTGGCCGCGGTCGTCCCAGTCGTCGGGATCGAACTCGGTGTTTTTCGCCTAGAAGGGTCGGATTCTCATCCACTTCTTCGGGTCTTCAGTTCGGGGTCGGAACGCCCAGGGTGGGACACTTGGATTACGGTCTTTCAGATCCTCAATCATGTCGCTGTGTGAGGATTGTGCGTCGGAGACGATGTCTCTGTCTCGGTCGTCATCGCGAAGCTGGGCGACTTTCTTCAGGCCCATCCATTCGCCTGTAACCCGAGTGCCATTATAGAGTCGTTCTTCAACGACTTCGAGCGCTTCCTCGTAGGTGGCGTCGTCGGGAATGTCGACGGATGAGGAGACTATTATTGATTCCTACCCAAGCGACCGCGAAATAGATCCGGCTGACCAGTATACACACCGGATTTCCTGAGCTTTCTCCGGGAGCAAACCAGAAACCGAGGACCGCTTGCGGTTCGGAGAACTGGCTGCAGCACGCTCCGTTTCACTCTCTCCATCAACAGATGCTGGCCACCGTCTGGAGGGCTCTACACCGTTGGACGACCGCTTAGCGGCGACCAATAAAGACCATAATCTTATAGAGATTGTAAGCGCGAATACAACGTCGTTTACGGCGTGGCTGAATCGCCGTCATCGTCTCACGCCCCCCTGTCGGAAGGGTCACAGTCCAACGTGGCGAACGGGAGACTGTACGCGGAAATCTGGCAGTTGACTCGGTGTTTGCCACGGCGAGTAGCCGAAATCAAACACGTGAGTCGACCGCGCTAACCGACACAAAACAAGATACCTCGCAGCCCCACACGGGGGACGAGTATCGGCGTCGTGGCAACGCCAGTGCCGTCGGTCACATACCGGAGACTCCTACCCATCCGAATTGACGGGAACCGCCATGTGTGCGGTTCGGGAGGGCTGCGCCTTGAGGCCCGGGAGGATGTCACGCTCCGAGCTAATTGTTTAGGAGAGGCCATGATCCACTTAGAGTCACGCTCCGAGGCACTCGGCCTGCTCCGCCTGTAGAACTATTGGCACTCTTTGACTCGAAACAGGCCTTTCCGTCCGTAAGCTTTCCTTGAGGGAACACCTGAAGAACTACGGTAACCCAGATAAGGATAGTGATGAGCATCGAATGGGACGTGGCGATGGGAATTTCCACGTCTGATTCCATGGGTTGGTGATGGCGTTGTCGAGTGCAGGTCGGAAGGACCGTGGTACTCGACACAACACAATGGCGTCGGTCGCAATGTCGAGTGCAGTGTGAGTGCCGATGGACTACACCCGACGTTTCTCTCTATTTTAGCGCTTCTAAAAAACGTTACGTAGGTGAAGGAGAATGATACAAAGGGTGAGTGTATCCGCCGCCGGAGCGCACCGCTTGCAAAGGGAGTTCGGCGGTTTGGATGTTGTGAGGAGTACTTATCCTTTGTAACGGTATTGAGACGGTGATTTTCTATATAAGAGGGCAGAAATATACTATATCTCATAAATGGCTTCGAAGAGGATTGTGGTTTTGAAACCACGTTCTGTGGACCGTCCCTGGTCTCAGGCTCTCATGTCGGGTCTAGGCTAATACCGTAGCGATAGCCCGACATATAGTCTAAGACACCCATTATTTAAAAAGCCTTGTGGCAAATGAAATTGAAGGAATAGGTATAGAATGATCTGAGAGAAGTTAGTCACCAATAGAGATATTCGTGAATAGTTGCTGTCTGCAAGCGCTTTTCCTACACAAATGGAGTTATTATGGAACCAGAGAGGCAGCGAGGACGGCGGACCGTTGATGGCGGTGGTCAGTCGTACGTGATTTGTTTGAGTGTCCTCGCTATGTAGTATAATACCAACCCTGGATAAATATCTTCTGGTAATATCTGCAATATACTTGGTAGTGCTTCCGGAGAAATGTAGGAGATTGATAGTGAGTGGCAGTATCTGTTCGATAAAGAGATTAGCGAACAAAACCACCCCCGGTGTTTTTGGTTGTCCCACTCTTAGTATGGGTTCCGCATGAGAGCCCTCTTCTATTTCCGTGAGTCAGAGAGCCCTATCGGCGCCGAGCAGGTCCCAGATCAGAACCTCCCATATATTGGCGATACGGTTGTTCTCCGAGATGGTTCCTATCGTGTATCTGACGTCCGTCTTCGTCCCAAAGACGATGTCACTGATATCGCCGAGATCGAAATCACAACTAATCCTGTAACGGTGTAACTGCTCAAGTATCCTGAGTACTAGTCGGGGTCCTCCCGTTGCGATCAGAATCACAACCAGTATATAGTAATTGCTATGGGTTATAGGGCAGTGAAGGAAACGTTCATTTGCGACGACCAACCAACTCCTAGCGTGGGCCTTGGTAGCTCAGGCTGGCAGAGCAACTCCTTTGTAAGGAGTCAGTCGAGAGTTCAAATCTCTCCCAAGGCTTGCTCTCTTAGGTCCAGATCACCAAGCGAGAGGATGAGTAGGACGACAGCAACGGTGGCCAGCGAGCAGCCGATGGTCGTTGTTCGGTTCGGTGGTTAGATAGTATAACTCATTTTCAGCGGGTTTAAACGCAGTCAAGTCGAAGTAGAGCCATGTCCTCGATTGAACTGACGTCAAGTCAGCAGACGATCCTCACGGCCCTCGTGAATCTGCATCGCGTGTCGGAGGATGCAGTGAAAGGCGAGGCAATTGCTGAGGAAGTCAATCGTAATGCTGGCACGATTCGAAACCAGATGCAGAGTTTGAAAGCACTCCAGCTCGTTGAAGGCGTTCCTGGTCCGAAAGGCGGGTACAAACCAACGTCCGCCGCCTATGAAGCACTTGATCTACAGGAGATGGATGAGCCTGCGTCAGTTCCTTTCTTCCACGATAGTGAGAAGGTTGTAGATACAAACGTGGCAGAGATTAACCTTTCGAGCGTCCATCACCCGCAAAAATGCCGTGCCGAAGCTCACCTAAAAGGCTCTATTAGCGACTTCCACGAGGGCGATCCAGTGACAGTCGGCCCGACGCCGCTGTCAGAACTCCTCATTGAGGGAACGATTGATGGGAAAGACGATACCAACAATATCCTCATTCTCCATCTCGATCAAATGGTTGCCCCCGCTGAGAAAGACGAAGATTGACGTCCTCCCCGCCCTTCAGGGCGGGGCTTTCTCCTTGCTCTCCCGTAACGCCACTACGGGGATATCCTGTCGATATCAGCAAGAATAAGTCCGAGAAAACCACTTCCAATTAACTTAACTGAGGCGCTAAGCCTCTTCCTCAACGTCCGAATGAAGTGAAGGCGTAGGGAGGGGAGACAGTGCTGTCATCGTTTTTCGCATTGTGCGACGGCGGTCCTATAGCCCACGCAAGTAATGAATACCAGAGAACGTCCAAACGGAAGGAAGATGGGCGTTCCGACCAGTTGGCTTCGACTTGCTCGCCGGAGAGGACGACCTAGTTCGCTCCTTGCGAAGTCGGCAGAAACCGACAGCATTCAAGCGCGACAAGAAATGTGTGCTGTCGCCCGGAACGATCCCGCCGAGCACTTAGGAGTGTCCCGCTCCGAAGTTGCCAGTGATGCAACTGCTGGACGAGAAGCATATCAATGACGACTACAATGAACGTCGATGCGATGCATCGTTTGGGAGAAGACATCGCCGGAATCGACACACTTTCTGAAGCGACGTCCCTCCAACTCTATTGATGCGATCATATCTCGATGACTTCACGCGTCGCGAGTGGCAACACGAATCGCCTGCCGGAACTGTTCGACTAGCTGTCGTCGGTCTCGGTGAATTCGCACGCGACCAGGCTCTTCCTGGTATCGAGGACAGCGAATTCTGTAACACAACGACGCTCGTGACCGGCTCATCTGATAAAGGTAAGCGGATCGCTGACAAAAGAGATATCGATCATGTTCTATCCTACGACGCATTTCATGACGGTGAAGCAGCTGACGACTACGATGCAGTGTACGTCGCCACACCGACGGGACAACATCTTCAGTACGTCGAGACAGCTGCTGAACTCGGTAAGGATGTGATCACTGAAAAGCCAATGGAAAAGTCTGTTGAGCGTGCCGAGCGATTACGTGAGGTCTGCGAGGCGGCAGAGATCACGCTGATGGTTGCCTATCGGCCACGGATGGAGCCAGTCTTCCAGCGTGCTCGCGAGCTTGTCCACGATGACGGCGTTGTTGGCGAGGTCACCGAGATACATGCCCAGTTTGCGTTCGACGTGCTTGATATCGGTGGTCCTGATCAGTGGCGTATCGACCGTGACCTTGCCGGTGGCGGTGCGTTGATGGATGCCGGTGTGTATACTGCGACAATCGCTCGATTCTTTGCTGATTCTAACCCTGCTTCCGTACAGGGAGAGACGGTCGCTGAACACGAGGCGTTTGATGAGGATGTTGAGGAGCGGGCAGCATACACCGTTCAATTCGAGAATGGCGTGACAGCATCATGCTCAACGAGTTTCAATAGTGCACGCAATGACTGGGTTGAGATCATTGGGACTGAGGGAACACTCCGTATCGAGCCGGCATTCTGGTTTAATGTCGATCGGGATCTATCGATCGAACGCGACGACTGGGAGGCGACAGTGACAGGGCCATCCGTCGATGAAGTCCGAGAGGAATTTGACCACTTTGGTTATGCAGTCCTCACCGATACCGATCCTGAACCTAATGCTGCAGTCGGCATCGGGGATCTCAAGCTACTTGAGGGTGTGTATGAGTCAGCGAATACTGGTGAACGTGTCCAGTTCAACTAGAAATATTCGCTTGTAAGCACGGGCAGTGTAGCAGCTGCGTCCAGGGTTACGTCTCGGTTCGACGGCACGGCGCTATCTCACATAGTAGTTGCCTGCTTCCTTTTGCTCCCTGTCCTTCTGACTGTCGGGTTTGTTCGCGCGTGGCCGTCCAGTGTTCGGATCCTTCCGAAACGTCACATCAACGGTCTCAAGGAACTGATTCATCCCCCTTCGGACAGGCTGGGGTGTCCGACCAATCCCATTCGTACCTGGTTCACCTTCAAACACCATTGCGCGGTCAGAGAGGTAGTCCAGCAAGAGAAGATCGTGCTCAATAACAAGACACGGCGCGCCAGTACGTTCGACGAACTGACGAAGAGTTGCCGCAAACGACGTACGCTGATTTACATCGAGATGTGCAGATGGTTCGTCCAGCAGGTATGCGTCGGCGTCCCGGGCTAGCGCTAAGGCGATGCTGGCACGTTGGAGTTCACCACCAGAGAGATCAGTGAGCTGGTTGTCGAACAGAGGTTCAAGGTCAAACGGCTCCTCAATGCCGGTTTGGAACGTCTGGTCATACATATCGACCTGGCCAGCGAACAATTCCCGTACCGTGCCGTCAAAGGATGGATCGAGGTATTGGGGTTTGTACGAGAGCGTGATATTCCCGGTCACTTCGCCTTCGTCCGGGACAAGCGATCCGGTTAGCAGTCTCGCGAATGTCGTCTTTCCAAGTCCATTTCGGCCGAAGATGCCGAGAATCTCCCCGCCGTGGATGGTGCCGGGCTCCACGTGGAGTGAGAATGAGTCGAACGCCTTCTGTAGCGTCGGGAACTCGAGAAGTGATGGTTCGTCGACACCACGGTGGCCCGATCGTTGGAGAAAGTCGACGGCGGTCTCCCTGATTCGGATGTTCTCAGCGCGCAGGTGGCCGTCGAGGAATTGGTTGATGCCCCGCCGAGTGGAGAGCGGTCGTGAGACAACCCCGAATCCGCCGGGATCGCCATAGAAGATGTGAATTTCGTCCGAGGCAACGTCGAGGGTGACGAGGTCATGGTCGACGATAACCACTTCTTTGCCAGCGGTGAAGTCGGTGAGTGCTCGCGCAACGGTCAGCCGGTGGCTGACGTCAAGATATGACGAGGGTTCGTCAATCAGATACACATCTGCATCGGCGAGAAGCGTTGCTGCAATCGCAGTGCGCTGGAGTTCACCACCGGAGAGATCGGCGACCGGGCGGTCGATAATGTGGGCGAGTTGTAACCGGTTAATGACCTCGTCGCGGGTACTCCGTTCGTCGCGCTCGGCTAGCAGCTCGCGGACGGTTCCGTCATAGTGGTCGGAGAGTTGGTCGATACGCTGCGGTTTGAATGCCGCTTGAACACCGCCGTCGCGGAGCTTCTCGAGGTAGTTCTGGACTGCCGTTCCACGGAATTCGCGGACAATGGTGTCCCAGTCGGGATCATCGGCAACGTTGCCGAGGTTTGGCGTTAGTCGGCCGCCGAGAATCTTGAGTGCAGTTGACTTTCCGACACCGTTCGGGCCGAGAAGGCCAACAACGCGGTTTTCGACTGGTGCTGGTAGCTCGTAGAGACGGAATCCGTTCTCGCCGTACTGGTGGACCAGTTCTCCCCGTTCAGCGGGGAGTCGAACGATTTTGACGGAGTCGTTGGGAATCTTGTTCGCGATGATGCGGTGTTCTTCAATGACTGCCTCGTCGTCGATATGAAGTTCGTCATCGTCTGTGACGTGGAAGCCTTCACGTCCGCCTGACCGATTGAGAGGGTCGTATTTCACGGCGATATTTCGCACTTCGTCGGTGACGTCGTCTTGGTCGATAATGGCGACGTATCGGTCTTTTTGTGCCGCCCGAGACTGGGCGTCTCCCATACAAGAACTAGTGGACTCACGCTTAAGTGGATTCTTGTGCTCCAGAGACGATCCGATTACTTCGAGGTGCTCGTATGGTCACCGATCAGTTCCGGGCGAAGATAGACCTTGGATATCAGCTTGAGCAGTGATGATAGAGAGCGGTGAGTATTTACTGCCGGCTGTAAATTACCCTGCTATGGAGTATCATACTGTACAGATCGATGAGGTTGAACCGACGCCAGACCGACCGTCTGAACATCGGTCTGTAAGCAACGCTGTCGGTATGGAGAAGATGGCGCTCAATTTTTATCGAGTTGAACCTGGGGAACAGCTACCGTTGGCCTATCACGTCCACGATAAACAAGAGGAAGCGTTCGTTGTTCTCTCGGGGGCACTCCACGTTGAGACGCCGGAGAACATGTATATCGTGAGTGAAAACGCAGTGTTCGTGGCGGAACCGGAGAGTCCGCATCGGGCGTACAATCCGGCAGACAGCGAGAAGATGGTACGGGTGATGGCTGTTGGGGCACCGGCAGTTGATGACGTTCATCCCTATGAGCCTGAGAACGGATGAGATCGACACGGCTGTTACCGGCTGACGGGGGGGGAGAGTCACGTCGAAGAAGGCAATCACTGCACTGGAGGTAGCGTTGCCGTTAGTGGGACCAACCGTTTTTGCCGCATCAGGTCAGCCGTAGTTACGATGGACTATTGATTCTGCTATCGTTAAACTGGTAGTTAGTCAGTGAACAGGATATGACTCGCGTAAAGCGCTAAGTATGTGCATCGTTTAGCAGAGGGGGACTATGGGGGAAGTTGACCTGATAGTGGTCGGCAGGGGGTCAGGTCTTGACGGTGCGTCTGTAGCCGCGAATCACGGACTCTGTGTGGCGGTTGTTGAAAAAGGACTGCTTGGGGGAATCTGCTTGAATCGAGGCTGCATTCCCTCGAAAATGCTTATTCACCGTGTCGACCTGGTAAAACTGGCAGCCTCGATGGCAGCTAAATATGACTATATTACTATGCTGTCGGGAACTAAAAGATGCTTGTTATTTGAGAGACCGTGTTTCTAAGTCCGATAAGAAAGAAGAAAAAGAAGATAGTTACCGGCCATTCGAGTTCTGTTGTATTTTCTATAGTTACGAATATTTCGTTAGGATTTTAATTTTCTATTGCCAATAATTTGAATGGATTGGCTATTCTTTCATCGGCGTTTTATAGGGGGAGTGCATTTGGTTAATTGGTGTTTTGAGATGAGTGCTGGATCGGGGTTACTCCCCCTCGTAGTGACCATCTTAGGGCTCGGTGTCGCGGCCCAAGTATTAGCCGACCGGCTGCAGATTCCAAGCGTCCTCTTCCTCATTCTCGCTGGCATCGCTGTCGGTCCAGAAGGGTTCAATATGTCCGCTTAGAGTCATTTGGTGGCGCAGGCCCGCTTTCAGCAATTGTCGGTCTCAGCGTTGCAATCATCGTCTTCGAAGGCGCCTTCCATCTCAAACTCTCAAAACTGCGCCAGACCCCACGTGAAGCCGTCCGATTAATCACAATCGGCGCGGGCCTCACACTGCTTGGGACGGCTATTACCGTCCGGTTCGCACTCAATGTCTCATGGGAGCTATCATTTCTCGTCGGCTCACTCCTCATTGCAACCGGCCCGACAGTTATCACACCTATCTTGGATATCGTGCCGGTCCGAGATCGAGTGGCTGCAGCACTCGAAACAGAAGGTATCGTCAACGACGTGACTGCAGCAATTCTCGCAATCGCAATTTTCGAGATGATCGTCACCAAGGGAGCACACCTGCAGGTGTTAGCTACCTCGTTCGTCTCCCGACTTGGAATTGGACTCTTTGTTGGTGTTCTTGCAGCTGGAATTCTTTGGTATCTCCTCAAGCATGTCGACCTCTCACGGTCGAATGCCGTTCGGAACTCGCGGCTGATCATTCTTATCGGCGCGCTCACCACCTATGGGATCGCGAATGGACTTGCTTCGGAGGCAGGTATCGCAGCAGTTGCGACTGCCGGCATTCTACTTGGGAACGCTGATCTTCCCTATGAAGAGGAGATTTCGGCATTCAAGGGCGATATCACGCTAATCGTTCTGTCGTTTGTCTTCATCTCACTGGCGACACTGCTCTCGTTCAGTGATCTTCTGGCTCTCGGTGTCGGCGGCATCGTCGTTGCCGTGGCTGTGATGGCGATCATTCGGCCAGCGGCAGTGCTGCTGTCTACGCACGGCGAGCGCTTCTCATTCCATGAACGGTTGTTCATGAGTGCGGTCGGTCCGCGAGGTATCATCCCGGCGAGCGTGGCAACACTCTTCGCGCTCGAACTCCGCTCGACGAATCCGACTGCAGCCACCGTTCTCGTCGGGACCGTGTTTCTGGTGATTCTGACAACGGTCGTACTCCAGGGTGGCTTCGCCCGCCATATCGCACAAACACTCAACGTACTACCCATGCGCGCAATTATCGTTGGCAGTGGTCGCGTCGGTCGCGACCTCGCCAAACGGCTGGAGAATCGTGGAGAAAACGTCGTTCTCATCGAAAACGACCAAGCAAAGGTTGAAACAGCACGAAATGCCGGCTTCACTGTCCATCATGACGATGGCGCTGATACAGACGTTCTTCGCGCTGCTGGCGCAGAGAATGCGAAAATCATTGCTGCAGCGACTGGTGACGACGATGCGAACTTGCTCGTTGCCCAGTTGGCGAACTCGAAGTTCGATGTCGAGACAGTCATTGCGCGAGTGAACACGCCTGGGAACACGGAAGCGTTCGAAGAATTAGGTGTCCAAGCAATTTCGGCCAATGCATCGGTTGCACATGCGATGGACAACGCAATCGAACGGCCGGCGCTCTCAGAATGGATGACCGAACTCGGACGGAGCGGCGACGTTCAAGAGATCGAAGTAACGGCGGATAGCCTCATCGGAAAGTCTATTAGCGATCTCGATCAGGATCTCCCGGATGGCGTCTTGATCGCGCTGGTCAGTCGCGACGGCGATTCCCAACTTCCCGAGTCAGATTTCACTCTTCAAAAAGGAGATCATCTGACATTCGTCGGGCGTCAAGAGGCAGTCCATAAGGCGCTTGAACAGTGTCATCCCGAACTCGCCGCCTGAGAGCGTTCAGTTTTACGGAGTAGCGGATATCAGTGGAGATGACTCAGGAGATTCCATGCGGCTTATCTAGTCAATGGCGCGGATTCTGCTTGCTCTGGCGGATAGGAGAGAAATACCGCAGAGCGTCCGTGGTAGGCTATTTACTGGCATTCTAGCGCTCCAGTATGCTTCGGTGAAGCCACACGACGAGGGCTGCTTCCAGCCACTATATATGGGGGTGACGTAACGATTCTCAGCCAATTCCGATAGCGAGATGGAATGCGTTGCTGGATGAGGGGCGTGGATTCGTGTGAATCGGTGGACTCAAGGTACTGTTAGTGGTGTGAAAAATGGAGCGAGACATCACTATAGAGATCGACAACGAATTGCTCTGTTTGTTTAGTTCAGATATCGACGAACAGGACGATGACTACACGATCACGATCCCGGAACGTGAGCTCGAAAAAGGAGACGTCGACGACGATGGCGTGTATCGCGTTGCGGTACTCCGGTCGAACACAGCAGCCGACAGCCGTGATCAGGGCACACACGAATCACAGCCAGAGACTGACAGTGACCCTGGGCCGCCGGTCGATGCTGGTGACCGCCGAATGGTCGAGATTGAAGATATTGGCAGTCAAGGCGACGGCATTGCACGGGTTGAGCGGGGCTACGTGATTATTGTCCCTGGGACCGAGCAGGATGACCAGGTTACCGTCGAGATCACTAAAGTCAAACCAAACGTGGCGTTCGGCGAGGTTGTCGAACAGACCGTCGAAGAACAAGCAGTCGCCGGATAAACTCTCCCGGCCTACTCGTTCGCTTGTGCCACTCGGTGAGCCGGAGCTCGCCGTCGACGTCGGAGAGATGCCCGCGGAGCAGCAGGCGTTCGATGGTGTCATCAGTCGTTGGTTGGCTGAGGTCTTCTTCCTCGGCGAGACTATGATAGGCACGCTCGTAGCTGAAACTCTCGGTTACATAAATATCCACAGGAAGATTCGAACGAGCGTCCACAGCATTATCTCTCTCAGACCCGTGTACGGTCGTATGGGAGACACGAAAACGGGACGAAATAAGCGGGCTCGTGATGCAGAGAACCGGCAGTGAGAGCGAGAACTCGAAGAAGCACGCGACCGGGGCGACGAATCTGAGCCACCACGTGATGTACCTGACACTGCAAACAAGGCCCGCCGCGAGGCAAACGACAATCAGGATATGCCTCGTGAGTGTCATCGGCGCAACTGCATTGAATTGGCTGAATTCGTTGTTCTTGAACGCTACTAGGAAGAAACCGGGCATGGCGCCGTCGAAGCAGAAGTCGTCTTATGTCAGGAACACACTGCTGAAGAGAGTCCCACGAATCTCGATGACGCCTATCCGGACTACGTATTTCGTGTCGAGCCATTACCGGAACGAGAGAACACAACAGCCTAACCCCTCTCGACCATGATTGCGACAGTTATGGCGCACAGTTGAAAAGAGAATACAATTACCACTGACGACGTCGCTTAGCGCTAGCCTCAACCAGCAAATCAAGTGACTGTGAGACAGACGTCGGTGACTTCTCAATACTTATCCCTCTCGCTGACCAGATGGTATAATAGCGGAATAGGATAGCTCGGAGATTCCGCTAGGCTCATGACCTAGAGAACGGTGGTTCAAATCCACCTTCCGCTACTTCCGCCGGAGCGAAGGAACAACACTGTGTCCAGGGAAGAATTTCTCCTTGTAAGTACGCTCACTCAGGAGCGTAATCGTCGTGTATTCGGTCCATCCGTGCCGCCATTACGAAGTCCGTCTTATGGAGCCCGTCGATTTTGTGCGTCCACATCTCGACTTCGACTTCACCCCATTGAAGATGAATATCTGGATGATGCCATTCTTTCTCAGCAAGTTCACCGATCTCATAGGTGAACTCGAGTGCGTCACGGAAATCCTCAAATGCGTACGTGCCGTCGAGATGATGCTCATCGACGACCTCCCAGACGTCATCATCAAGTTCAGCAAGATAGTCAGCGTACTCGGCGTCGGAAAGCGGTTCATCCTCGGATGTACACGCTTGACATGCTTGGTCGGCAAGATGCGATGCCATATGTCGCGATAGAGCCGCGTCCCGCTTATATGTTCAGCAAGACAGCTCTATGATCTATCTAGCTGGGTAGTCGTCTGGGGTGTGAACGAGCGGCGATATGAGCGATATCTCTTGTCGATCAGTCAAAGATGGTTCTTGAGGAACCACCCCAGTGGTATCCAATGCCTGTTGAGAGCTGTGTCGAGCGTGGATTGCCATGGCGGGCACACTCGGCATCGGCGCTAGGTGAGTGCTATGGAAAAGCCTGATTATCAATCGGAAAGATCGAAAATCAAAAAATCGTATGATTGCTGCTCTCTCCGCTGTAAACTGGGTAGTATGAATATAGCAATAGATAGCCTGCAAGGACCGAGTCTGCACTGGAAGAGCACGCAGATATCGGAGGTACTGGTATGGTCGGACGACACTTGACGGAGTATTGTGACATCGGACACGTCGAAAAGCGACAATGGTCGTCGGTCTACAGTCGATCCAACAGCGGGAGACGTCGCTCGGTGGTTATGCGTTATTCATGCGCTGAGTGGTTGTCTCGCCGCAGCTGAGACACGTGGCAACTCAGTAGGGCTCACGTGAAAACTGGGCGTTCTCGTCGTCGTCACTCTCGGTTTGAATCTTGATCTCGACGTCGTGCGGCGTTGCAATTGCACAGTTCTCGCACGCTTCTTCGACGTCGCCAGTCGCTGTTTCAACAGACATGGTGGATCACTGTAGTTCTGCAATCACAGCCGCGGGGAGACATCACCGCATCTCGCCGCTCTGTAGATTTACTGTGTCCCTCCAGGGTTCCATATCTCGTGTGGTTTTTTTTCACAATCCTGATTTAGACACTGAGGGTATATGTATTATCTCCAGAAAGACCCCGCGTCAATTTCGTGTTTGCCAGCCTATCTCATTCAGCCTGACCGGCCAAGAATCAATCAGTGGCGTCAGATGCTCGCAGCAGTGGCAGCCAACGTGATCGTTCTACGCCAACTCCAACTATACGTCTATTGAGGGCCAGAGAATGATCATGACATCCCGGCTACTGGTCATCGACTTTTGTCTTGGTGATCGTTACGACTCGGAGAGACAAAGTTCGCCGTCAACCTCGTAGAGATGACCCCGCAATAGTAGCCGTTGGATGGTGTCATTAGCCGCGGGTTGGCTGAGGTCTTCTTCCTCGGCAAGGATAGTATAGGCTCGATTGTAGCTGAATATCTCGTTTTCTGAGAGTGGCAGAATTAGCATACAAGATGCAGAGAATGTATTCAGTAGATTCTTATCGGCAGACAAGGCGGATGTCGAAGGTCATATCAGACTGCTATGGAGTTCGGCTCATCGGTAGTACCGACCGACGGGGCCTTTGTGACCGTCGAGGGAGCCGTGGAATTGATAGCCGCCGGCTGCGAACTGTTCTCGGCCGGACCGCCGAGAAGGTGCGTGCTGAAAGTACGGTTGTACGAAAGCGCCGTCAGTGGCAGTCGCACCTTGTTTCCATTGACTGAGACCGTGGCGTTAAACGTGATAGTGAACTCAGAGGTGCCGCCGTTCCGACGGTGGCTCACCCACCATTCGTCGAGCTTCTGATTGTCGATCACTGCGTGGGCGTTGATTGTCTCAGTACTCTTCGACGGGATGATCGTCTGATTGCCAGCCTGTCCGTGTCCCACGACGATGCCGTTCATCCGGATGGTGTAGGTCAGGTTCGTTATCGGGAGTGGGACAGGTAGTGGATTCGTGACCGTTGCCGAGGCATTGATAGGGGTGCGCTCGACGGTGGCGTTGCCCCACTGGGCCTGGGTCTCGTTCACGTACAGGACCGTCCGGTTGAGGGCGTGGAGCTCCTGAGTACGGTTGACGTTGAGCGGCTTGAGCAGATTCGTCTGCACCGTCCGCTTCCGCGTAAGCGATGCGGCGCCAAAGTGCATCCCGATGAACGCTGTCTCGACCGTGGGATTCACCGTCACTGTCGTGGTTTCGTTGTTGTTCACGTGGCTCGCCCACCAGCGGGGGATATCGGAGTTATTGAGCCAGGTCGAGATCTCGACGACGTTCCGACGCCCGGAGAGCTCCACGGATCCCTTCTGTCCGTCGGCGACCTTGATGTCGTTCAGCGAGACGGTGTACTCGACGTTGAGGGTGGCGTCAGCAAGCTTAACGATACGCGGATTGTCGACGGTGATTCGCGTCTGGATCTCAGTTCGCTCCTGCGTAACTGTGCCCCAGTCGCTCTCGACGCGGTCGATCTGGGGGCGGTCCAGTGCGACCGCGCCGCCTCCGGCAACCGCGATGATAAGGATGAGGACCGCGAGGACGGCGGCAATCTTGGTGATACTTGATTTGAAGGCCACATGTCCTACTACGTCTTTACACCGAAGTGAGTGCTGGCTTCGCTTTCAAAACGTCTACATGGCCGCCGCGACCCGTCGACAGCCGGTACGACCGGCAACCAAATCCGGTCGAGTCCCACTCTCCACGAAGACGCAAGGGAGTGGTGCCGATGGTCACAACGATATGGATTACCGAAATTGATCAGACGGTGGCGATGATGCTGCATACAGGCCCTCTGTTCAGCACCGGAGCTATGCCCTGTCACTACAAGACGATATCAACAACTCAGCTGATTCTCTGGAGGACAAACAAACCAACTCAAACTCGTTAATCTTGGAGGTTCGCTACTCCGGTTTGGTGATGTGGGCTGGCCGCGGTCGTCCCAGTCGTCAGGATCAAACTCGATGTTTTTCGCCCAGAAGGTTCGGATTTCCATCTACTTTTTTGGGGCTTCCCTTTGAGGGTTGGAATGCCCATGGCGGGATACCTGGACTACGGTCTTTTCAATCCGCAATGACATCACCGTGCGAGGATTGTGCGTCGGAGACGATGTTTCTATCCCGATCCTTGTCGCGAAGCTGGGCGACTTTCTTCAGGCCCATCTATTCGCCAGTAACTCGAGCACCGTTGTAGAGTCGTTCTTCGACGACTTCGAGTACTTCCTCGTAGGTGGCGTCGTCGGGAATGTCGACGGATGGAGAGACCATCATTCATTCATTCATACTCAATCGACTATGGAATAGATCTGGCTGAAGATGATCCCCACCGGATTTCCGCTGCATTCTTCATAGTTCGAGGCGGAGATCGGCCAGCCGATACGGTCGCAACCTAGAACCCCGACCAATGGTCATCGGAGTGATTGTCGATTACGGCTCGGTGAGCCGAAGCTCACCCTCAACCTCGTAGAGATATCCGCGCATTAGCAACCGTTCGAGAATATCGTCAGCGGCTGGTTGACTCAGATCTTCTGCTTCAGCGAGGATCGTATAGGCGTGTTCGTAGCTGAAACTGTCGTTGTGCGGCGCGGCAGAGATGAGTGCTTCAAGCGCGTCTTGGGCGAGTGGTGACAACGACGGTTCACCGTCCGAGACCATAATATGCCTAGATGGGCGAAGCCAACGGGTAAACCCTCGGTCATAGTCAGTTTTCGCGAGGATAAGGGAATCAGAACCAGACGATATGTCATGCTGAGCTTGGGGTTGGCGACGACAGTGTCGTCTGGTATGCTACGGCGACTGCATTCTACTGTTTGAATCCGGTGGTAAAAGACGTGAGCCAACCAGAGCAAAAGTGAAACTGCGCCCTGAACAGCGTTCGACGGTGGTCGAGAAGTCAAAGACAACGTAGATCCCTCGGTAGTTGGTATGATATACTAACCATAGTATCGTATTAGTGAATCATTCGATAGTAACCGAAGTAGTCGAAATACAAAGCCTGCGTGGACGACCAAGAGACACCGGATTTCCTGAGCTTTCCCCAGCTAGTTATCAAATGACCGCCCGAACAAACCCCATTTCAGACGCGTCACAATCCCTGCCTCCTCCCGTTCTTTCCGCCGTTGCTCTCGCTTCTCCACGAGACTCTTCTCTTGTTCTACGTACTCAACCAACTCCGTATGCTCCTCTCGCTGCTGGAGAATCTGCCGTTTCTCGTTTTTGAGTCGGTCGATTTCCGTCCGAAGTTCCTCACTGCGTTGTTCGAGTGTATCCCGCTCGTTAACCAGGTCGTTATACTCGTTTTTCGGAACGTACTCGTTGTGGTTGACGTGGGATTCATGGCGTGATTCAAGGATATTCCGCATGTATTCCGACCGGGATACACCTTCTTCTTGAGCTTCTTCGTCGAGCGTCTGAATGAGGTCTTCGGGGAGTCTGAGCGCGGTCTGTTTCATATACCGATGGTATACGGAGCGGGATACGAGTAATTACGTCAGACGTGCGCACGACAATAACGCTGCGACCTACTCGTTCAAGACGACTGTCTCATCATCCCGAGAGATACGGTCGAACTCCACGAGATACGTGACTCGCTCTATAACCTCAGTAACGTCGAGGTCGAGATCGGTAGCCAATTCGTCGATTGTTTTGGGTTCGTCGAGTACCTGGAGCACTTCGAGGCCCCGGTAGTACCGGGCCGTCAACTCTTGCACACGATCCTCGATCGGCGTTGTTACTCCGTAACGCTCGTTGAGATCGACCAGTGCTTCGTTCGCGAACGTAGCAAACTGGTCGTCCCCAAGCTGTTCAATCTGCGCCTCAAGCTCGGATCGCACGATATCGAAGTCGAGGCCAGCCTGCACGAGCGCATTCATATCTTCGATATCGTCGTCGCGTCCAGCAATCAGCTTGAAGAGAAAGATGTCTTCGCTGCTAACCAACTGCACAGTGAGCGAGTCCATTGCCAAGAAGGGCTCACTGCGCTCACGCATCCCATCGGTCAGGACGAGTTTGTTCGCAACCTGTTGGTTGAAGATATCTAGCCGGCAGCCATCATCGTTCTCAACACAACTCGTCGCACCGAGAGCGTGATAATCGGGGGCCAAGGATTGCACTTCAGAGTAACCAAGGTCTAGGAGGACGGCCCAGAGCTGGCCATACGCATCGCCATCAGTGACGACAAGATCGATGTCCTTCGTCGCCCCTTTCAGATTACGCAGCGACATGGCGCCGCCGCCGATCAGATAGACGGTAAGCGGGTCCGTCAGACCGTCAGCAATCTGCTGGAACTCATCCTCGATGTACTCACGTCCAAACGTCGGTCTCATGCGGATAGTGGCACCTCGTAGTCTCGGGCTAGCTGCTGGAAGTCGTCCCACTCAGGGAGACGATCATCTCGAATGTCGCCCTCGGTTTCGAGATATCGAAGGAGTGTATCAATTGTGTCCTCAAGGCCGTATTTCGCTGCCCGGTCCCGGAGCGTGCCCTCGTCAACGTTGACATGGCTGAGCAAGAGGAGGCAGTACGAGCGATGCCGGGTATCGTCGTCGATGAGGAGGGTATGACAGCAGAGGTCTGCTGGCTGGACTGACTCTGCTTGGTCGGAATAGAAGTAATAACGCTGCCCGGTCAGTAGAAACTGGAAGTCGTATGCCGCAAAGCGGGCGAGCCCCGTTTCGTGAAAATTGGCCGCGTCGATCTCCGTCTCGGTTTGCGCCAGAAACTCGTCGTAGCTCTCCCAGAGTATCGTTCCACTCGATGCGACTGCTTCGAGCTGTTGGCGGTGAAGATGATGTACGAGCTCCCGTGCGAACACGTGGAGTTGGTCGAAGTCACCGTTAAACCGGTACTGGCTGTCGTCCGTCCCGACAAGTCCACGATCCCGAAGCCGTTTCAGGACGCGATTGACGGTATTCCGGTAGTTATCGGACAGCTCCGCTATCGCGGTGACGGTTCGCGGCTCGTCCAAGTAGTAGAGCACTTCGAGACCCTTGCCGGTTAACAGCTCGGAAAAGTCAATATGAGAGTGCTGACGGCTGAGATCCTGGTAGATCTCGACAGCGAGAGAATTAGATGGAATAACTCGCTTTCGGCCGCTATCGCGTTCTGTATAGATCAATCCTTTTTCGGCGAGATCTGTGACTGCGCGAGAGACGTAGCTCTCACTGTAGTCGAGCTTGCCCGCGATGTCAGAGATCGTGTCGCCACGTTCGGCTTTAGCGAGGATCTCGAGTTCGATGCCCCTGAGCACGCTGTAACATAGTACGAAACTCATATATAAACAAGTTTCGGGCAGTGTTACAGACCGTCGAATGAGTCGGGAAGAACCGGCCAGTCCTCGGTGGGGATGCCGAAAAACAGCTCTCCGAGGCCTTCGATGACGGCGCCGTGGAGGACGTTCAAGGCCGCCATCCTCGTGTAGATATACCAGTACGACATGGCCAGAACGACTCGTCGCGGTCGGGTAGGCCTTTGTCCGGCTCGGCGTACCTGTCCAGATAGAGGCTGAACCCGTTCGTGTTCGCCCTGAATACTGGCCGGTACCTGCGACTGCCGGCACGAATAGCCGCCGTCGCCCGGAGTTATAGCCGATTATACCATCTATGCTGGTGAATTATGAGCGAGGACCGTGATTTCGAGACCAACGCCTTACACGTCGGCCAAGAGGACCCGGAACCAGCGACCGGGGCTCGCGCGCCGCCGATCTACCAGACGACTTCGTACGTTTTCGAGGACGCCGAGGATGCCGCCGCACAGTTCGCCCTAGAGAAGCCGGGTCACATCTACTCCCGGTTGATGAACCCGACGAACAACGTTCTGCAAGAGCGGATTGCCGCGTTGGAGGGCGGCGTCGGCGCCGTCGCAACCGCCTCTGGCATGGCGTCACTCAACCTCGCGACGTTCATCTTGGCCGACACTGGCCAGAACGTGGTAACCGCCTCAGCGCTGTACGGCGGCACCTATACCTACTTCACCCACTCCGCGCCGCGCCGGGGCGTTGAGGCCCGCTTCGTCAACACACTGGATTACGACGCCTACGAAGAAGCAATCGACGAGGACACCGCCTACGTCCACTTCGAGACGATCGGCAACCCGGCGCTGGTGACGCCCGACATCCAGCGCATCGCCGATATCGCCCACGACTACGACGTCCCGCTGCTCGTCGACAACACCTTCGCGACGCCGGCGCTCTGTCGCCCGATCGAGTACGGCGCCGACCTCGTCTGGAACTCGACGACGAAGTGGATTCACGGCTCCGGGACGACCGTCGGCGGCATCTTGATCGACGGTGGCTCCTTTCCCTGGGCCGACCACGTCGAGAAGTACCCTGAGGTTGCCGGCGACAACCCGGCTTACCACGGCGTCAACTTCGTCGAAGCCTTCGGCGACGCCGCCTTCACCTACGCCGCCATCGCCCGCGGCCTCCGTGACATGGGTAACCAACAAGCTCCCTTTGACGCCTGGCAAACGATCCAGGGACTGGAGACGCTGCCCGTCCGTATGGAACGCCACTGCGAGAACGCCATGGCCGTCGCGGAATACCTTGAGGGCCACTCAGAAATTTCCTGGGTGAACTATCCCGGTCTCAAGAGCCACGAGACGCACGCCAACGCCAGTAAGTACCTCGACGGCGGCTATGGCGGCATGATCACCTTCGGTCTCGAGCAAGGGTACGACGCCGCCCGATCGACGGTCGAGTCGACCGAAATTGCGAGCCTCCTCGCCAACGTCGGCGACGCCAAGACGCTCATCATCCACCCTGCGTCGACCACCCACCAGCAGCTCACCGAGGAGGAGAAGCTCGCTTCAGGGGCTACCGACGATCTAGTGCGTATTTCCGTTGGTCTCGAATCGGCCGACGACATCATTGCGGATCTGGATCAAGCGATCGAACAGGCCACGTCCCTATCGTAGCCGGTGAAGTACCTCGGGGGCAGGCCCCGAGGAACTCCCCCTGTTCCGCCTGTAGAGTTTTTACCTATTGAGGCGCTAAGGCACCTCCCTCAAGGAGCGAGCAGGGAGGGATACAGCGCCGCACAGTTCTCATATACGATTCGGTGGCAGGTCCACAGGCCCCACGCAATTGCAACCTTCATTTGTGTAGTTTGTGTAGTATATGTTGTGGTAACGCGCAAGAACATCTCAATCCGCGACGATCAAGCCAAGTGGATTCAGGAAATTACAGGGACTCAATGACCAATCGAGGGGCATGAATGGGAAATGGACGGGATTATCTTATGTCTCCATGCGTCCACCATATGTTCCGCAAAAGGACGCTAGTGAACTTGTGGCTCTTCGCCCTGAGTCCATCAACGAAAGTTCGAGAGGGATCTCCTCCCGAACCATGACACACGGAAGGAAACGTGGGTAGGTGACACGTCCCTCGAACACATACTCGGCACCAGTGTCGGGGCATTACTCCCGACAACCGGATCATGGGACTAACCAATTATCAAACTTTGTGTGGTGACAACTTAAGGAATGAGGGTGCTGTCAGAAAGATGTGTGAGTCCGGAGTCTCGATCGTTGCCGTCACATGAACTCCAAAGACAAACGAGAGGCATGAAGGGGAGATAGGGCGGGATTTTTTCTTGTCGCTCTGTGTTCGAAATGTGTTCCTCAAAAGGACGCTAGCGACTTGTGGCTCTTCGCCCTGAGTGCATCAGCGAAGGGTTCGGGAGGAACCAACCCCCACGAACCATGACACACGGAAGGAAACGTGGAGTAGGCAAGTCCACGCTCCATCGAACTGCACATAGTCCTTATGTCGGGAAAGCCAATGGTGCGGCGATCTCCCGCCAACTGAGTACTAGGTCACTACAAGCTAAATTTTACCATTGGTGAAAATAATGTCAAAGAAGAGGATGCAATTCTGTCCGTTATTCTTGGTGAAGGATTAGCTAACAGCGATATTGGATACAGAAAGGAAACGTGGAAGGGAGTTTCCACGCCCCTAGCGCCAATCGTTGATGGCTGTCGGGTGTAAGCCCCATAGTCAAAGGCAATACCCGACACTAGTCCATTAAGCATTTATCAACTAAAATCTTCCTCCGAAGAAAAGGGTTCCAATAGCGACGATCTAAACCCCGTCGTGAGGCTCCTCAAGGAGACGAGAGATATGAGAGAATGAATCACTATTCGTCTTCACTGTTTCGAGGAAAGTTGGTTCGGGAGTAAACCAACTTTGGCAACTATGACAGGATAATAGAACGTGGGATGACGTTGCACGTTCCAAATGGGTGCGCTATCCTGAGGCATGTCGGGTAGTCCTTGAGTCAGGGTAGCCCGACAGTCGTCACAAACCAATTACTCCATCAAATCCTTTGTGATATCGGGGAGTGTGTCCACTCCGTCCAACTTTGGCTAGCGAGATCGAGACGACGTATTCCCCTTGTCCGTCTCTTTGCTCACAAAGATGAGGCACGCATTCAGACATGTGGCCCATAGATTGACGTGAGCAATCAAAACGCATTGGCGTTAACATCGCCATGGAGATATAGATTGCCACCCGGAACTTGGAACTTAGCGATAGGTTGCTAGAACAAGGTTAGTAGCTCAAACTAACGTTGATCACCCAGTATTTCTGCCGTAGTCATTGTCCCCATGCACGATGAACTCTGACCGATTCTACCCACGGAATGAAAGAGACAGTTGCTGAAGGCTCGTCTCGAGACCAGAGAGACCTTTGACTCAAAGATGCTCTGCTCTTTTTGGCGGCGAAACGATCCGCGTAAGTGGAGCAAAGCGGGCGAGAAAGTTACCGCGGGATGCCGTACACGTCGTCGGTCCAGTCCCGAGTCGGTGTATCGTACACAGGCTGATCCCGGTCAAGTTCGTCAAGCTGCTGGTGATCCTGTTCATCTAGCTCCCAGTCAAAGAGCTGTATATTCTGCTGGATGTGGTCGGCAGATGTCGATTTCGGGATGGCGACGATGTCCTTCTCGACGGCCCATCGAAGAACAACCTGTGCAGGTGTCTTCTCATATTTCTCGGCGAGCTCGTTCACTGTTTCGTCGCCGAGAATCTCGGTACGCCCAAGCGGTGCAGCAGCCTCCACAGTCACATCGACTTTTCGACAGTACTCGACCAGGTCCGGACGTTGGAACCAGGGATGGAATTCAATTTGGTTGACAGCGATGGGAATATCCGTGATGTGGTTAGCGTTGGAGAGCTGGTAGGCGCTGAAATTCGACACGCCGATATTACGTATTTTCCCTTGATCGTGAAGATGCTCCATCGCATGCAGCGTTTCACGAAGCGAGATAGCTGGGTTCGGCCAGTGGATGAGATACAGGTCGAGATAGTCCGTTCCAAGCTTGTTGAGAGACTGTTCACACGATTCAATAACGGAATCGTAGTTGAGATTTGATGGCAGAACTTTTGAGGTCAAAAACAGCTCCTCGCGATCGTACTCAGCCAAGATATCGCCAATTGCGTTTTCGTTCTGATATCCTTCGGCGGTGTCGATATGCGTGTAGGCGCCGTCAAGTGCAGAGCGAACGGAGTGACGGACAGTATCGCCTTCAAGATCCCACGTGCCGGCGCCAATAATCGGCATTTCATCGCCGCTCGGGAGATGTACTGATGGTACCGTCATCATATTTTCCGTGTATCTCGACAGTGAAAACGCTAGGGTTGAACACGGTTTTCAGCGAGAGTCAGCAAACTCGACATCGGATGCATGTCTGAAGCAGCTGGAAGGATCGGAAGAGGTATATTATAAAGTAAGTGGATGAAGAGGCTGTTCGGCCACGCACTTGCTGTACAATCGGAGTAGCCACGGAGAGTATGCCTGCAACGAGTATATGTCCGCAACCGACCGTCGCGCTACCTGGACGTGGGAGCAACGTACCGACGACCAGAGTCAGTTATGGAACGATGGCGGCAGTGGTGTCTACGCCTATCTTGATTGCGGCGATCTTGCTACTGAACTCCGCGTTGCGTTCGACGTCGCCCGCGATAGTGCCGCCGAACTCGCCGGCCGCGTCCTCGAAGCACTCGTTGATCTCACCAACAATCGCTGCTACATCCAGAAGACTACGAAACGCCGGAACGGCAGCACATACAAAGAGCGCCGGTTAGTGTTGCCTGTAGATGCCGAGATTCCCGGTGAGACATGTAGACATGACCTACAGCAAGCCGCGGCCAAAGGATCTACGCCAGCGTTGGTGCTGACCGTTTCTACTCGACTGACGACTTAGTCGTCATCATCGAGTCCCTGGACGAACAGCAATCGAGAGATCTCGGCGTGCTCCGTGAATTCGGTCGCTTCGTCGCGGTAGTCGGTGTAGACCTCCTCGGCCCACTCGCACGCGGCGGGCGCGTCCGTATCGATATACATCCGTAACAGGCCCATCTCGTCGTCGTAAATACCGATTCCTATCCGGTCGTCGTAGAGGGTCAGTCCGAAGGGGAGATCGTCATGAGCCCAAAGCGTGACGTTCCCGCTCTTGAAGGCCGTCCATGCTCGATCGGGGTTCGATGTGAGGAACTCCTTGACGACCGTCGGCGAAAAGACGGCGTCGATTTCCATGCCGTTGACGATGCGTTCGTAGATTTCGTTCAGGTACAGCGGGTTGATCGAGGCAGGGACGAGACCGCGCAGCGTGTCGGTTTCGCTCACCAACGACATGAATCGGTTTACCGGACGATAGGGGTTGCCGGGTTCGGCAATCGTCACGGTCGCGTCGGCGAACGCCGCCACGTCGACGTCTACGTCGTTGGCGCTTGCGGCCTCCAAGACCGGGGCGAGCTCCCACGCTGTCTCGATGGACGTTTCGAATGCTGTGACCTCCTCGGCGCTCACCTCGCCCAGCGCCGTGAGCACAAATTCACCGCCGGAGCGCTCAATCAGGCCGTACTTCCTGAGCGACCTTGTGAATCGATGGACGGTGGATTTCGAGACGTCCAGATGCTGCTCTAACTCTCGTCGATCCGCTGAGCCCTCCTCTTGCAGCACTCTGAGTATCGGGGCACGCCTGATGAGTTCTATGAGCTGTTCGGTGTCCATCCTCTAATATCATATATCCTATCGCACCCACATTACATTGCGGGGTGATTTAATGTGAAGTTCACCAACTAACGAACAGCTACTTGACCTGCTGAGGCTGATATCGTAGTGAGCAGTCTCTGCTGACCTCCCCTGAATCGTGCGCGGAAGAGTCTAACAGGTTCTCACCAAGTTGGTGTCTTGTGCACCTATACTCACTGGATAACATCGTTTCACAACCTGGGACGATCTTATTCCTTAGGAATTATTCATTAGATAACTATACTCGGGTGTCATTCCTTCTCACTGCTATTGGCGGATGACACCGCCCCATTCGTGCGGACGAACAAAAAAACAGCAAAGAAACCACGGAAAACCAATGGCAAGCAATATACAAGACATCGACGGAGAACCCACGGCCTCGGCCGCGGAGAGTGAGTCGGGACTAGACGAAAACATCGCGGGGGCGCTGTCGTACCTATTCGGTCTCGTGACGGGACTAATCTTCTTCCTGATCGAGAAGGAAAACGACTTCGTGCGGTTTCACGCCGCTCAGAGCATGGTCTTTTCGGGGTTGCTCTTCGTGGCATACATCGCGCTGAGCGTCATCGGGACGGTCATCACCACGGTGATGTTCTCCAGTACGAATACCTTCTTCGTCGGGAGCATTGTCTCGATGGTGCTTGGGCTTGTCTGGCTAGTGCTCGTACTCGGCGGGTTCGCCGCATGGGTCTACCTGATGATCAAAGCCTACCAGGGCAAGACCCCGCGCATACCGATCGCCGCGGGCATCGCCGACAAGTTGGTGTGAGCACGACGGGAGCGTGAATTAACATACATACAGAAATCGAAAACAGTGCTGGCGGTCCTGTTGGATCAGATGCTGGAGGTAAAGCTCACCGAGATCCGGCGCGGGTGAACACGAATATACCCGCTCGAACCAGGACCGTTTGGTTCGAGACACCGGTTCTCGAACAGCTCTCGGGTAGAGACTATCTATCTGGTTTGACGGGACGGACCATCACGTGCCGTTGCGTGATCATCGGAGCATAGTGATGCACGACAACACAACTGAGGCGGACCAATCAGGAAGCAGACCGGCTCGACGGCGAGCGCCCTGGCGCGAGGGACCACGCAACGGTGCTTGCGACGACCTAACCGCGGACAGAATCGCAATGAATCACGAGACTACGGATGGCGGACGGACTGACGGGCGAACGCGCTTGAATCAGGCGAGATTTCGGGGTCTTTCGGACCGGTTCCTCATTCGACCACTGAGGCGTTCGTCGTCGAGGAGAGCTAGCCAAGCGAGAACAGACTGACACCCGACGGAAACGAGCGACAACGAACAGACCTACAACACGAATTACGAACTCATGCACGAACCAAACGGACGAGATGGACGGAACGGACGGAAACGATTACTGAGCACGAGGCTGAACGCACGCGTCCTTGCGACGCTGGTGCTGGCCGTCGTGGTTGTTCTCGCGGGTTGTACGGGGATCGGCGGCCTCAGCGGGGACGGCGACACGGCCGACGCTACGAGCACGGCATCTGGAACTAATGCAGATGGCGGCGGGTCCGGTGATGGTGCTGACACTGACGCCAGCGATGGTACTGGGGCCGATGCCAGCGCCGGGGACGGAGCCGGCTCGACGATCGGCGAGGATTCTCAGGCAGAGGACAACTGGTTCAACCTGAGCAAGCCGGGCCACTACGAGTTCGACCTCGCGGGGATGGACGAGGAGACCGGCAAGCAAGTCACCGGGCGGCTGGTGTACGACGTTGAGGTCGCTGGCGCCGGCGAGCTAACCACGAGCGTGGACTACGAGTTCGGCAGCGAGCAGTTCCAATCGACCACTACCGGGCCCGCCGAGGAGTTCTCCGCCCAACTGTTCCTCAACGAAGCGTACGCGCCCATCGCCGCGCTCCAGAGTGTCTCCCTGATGTATCTCTTCGAGATGGGCTTTACCGACCCTACCGTCGGCAACCGCAAGCAGAGTACCACCGACGAAGGGACGCAGATCACGGAGGTCACTGAGAAACGGACCTACGCGGGGCTCGAGTGCTTCTTCGTCGAAACGACGCTCGACGGCGAGGTCACCCAGCAGAGCTGCATCCGCGGCATGGAGGGTGGTATTGCTCCCTACGCAGCCACCCACACCGATGAGGGCGAACTCGAACTCGAAGTCGAACTCGTCGAGTACGAGTCGAACTGAGCCGAGGCTGATCACCATGACAAATGATACTCTTGAAGCGGTCATCTTGCCATCGGCTACTGACCATACACAGAACGCCGGCATGAGTGAGTCCGCAACCGGTGAATAGTGACGACTGAGGGAAATGCAGCGGTCGACAACAGTGCGATGGTTCACGGGGGTTTGGCAATCGATAGTGCTACCAGTTCAGGGCGACGATTGCATGGATTAGGCACTGAATAGCGTAGCTTTCGGGGAGAGCTGTTTTTCCCCGTCCAATCATATTCTGGCTGATCAAGAGGCCAAGTAGAGCTGAACAACTCCTCCCCCGATGATTACCTAAAGCTAGGACCGCGTCAGTCTACTCGGTTAGTTCGCGCGCAGTTATAGAACAATACCAACCCCTGCTTACGCCCACGATGAGATGCTGGCGTCAGTGTCGAATCACAAGCCCGACGAACTCGCCGGGAAAGCCTGGCGCAAACGCGACCAGACCGGCCGCCACGAACTCTGGTCGAGCGGCAGCGGCGAGATACGAGCGTACCTGGATGCGTCGGATCTCGCCGAGTGGATTCGCGTCAAGGAAGCCGGTGTGAGCAAGAAATACTCCCAGGAGCTTGCCCGCCGGACGATGGACGCGATGCATGAGCTCTCGAAGAACCGCCTAGGGAAGACGAAACGCCAGCGGTCCAAAGACGTCCTGAGCTACCAGGAGACTCGGCTGGTGCTGAAAGCTGACGTGGAGATCCCCGGCGAACGGGTGTCGGCGAGCACGGACGGTGACCCGGCCACAGACACGGCTGCCGGAGAGTAGCGTGGCCGGGGCGAAATCTCACCCGAGAGGGTTCGATATCTAACGCAAACCACACCACGGATGCGGTTGTGGACGTCCCGAATTGACACAGTTCGGGACTGACGCCGTACGGCTACCGGTTAGTACGGCAGTTGTATCGGCGTCTATCGGCTACAATCCAGCAGGAGGGTGAGAGTTGGTCCCGGCCACCGTGTTTGTGGCCGGGGACGGATAAACTGACAGCGGCGTGGGTATCGGAGGACTAGTCTGCATACTCAGTCTGCTGTGTATCATCTCCGATCGCTGCCTGCGTGGTTGACACAGTCCGTTCCACGAGACGCCGAACTCCGTCGCGCCGTCTGATGAACAGACTGATGCCTAAGATGATGTAAATGGCAGTATATGCGTAGAGTATACTCATGCTGATGTTCGTTGCGGCTGGCGCTGCGTACGTCTGGATCACGTAAAACTCTGCCAGCACCTGCGTCACGAAGAGACCGAGCAACGTGACTGCCTCACGGGTGCTGATTTCGAAGTTCGTCAAGATCGCGATGGCGAAGAAGCTTTGGGCGGCAGTGATCCAGATCTCTGCTGCCTGTTTCGAATCAAACGGGAGCGTCCCAATAGTCCCGGCGGAGATGGAGTAGACGACGGCAAGTGTTCCGATGAGCAACGTCCACTGGTTGAGCTTCGAAGAGATGAGTGCGTTAAAGCCCGCAGTTGTCCGCGACTTATTCACGAGATACGCAACGACGATAAGCTCGGGGCTTTCGGACGCGAGCGGTGCCAGCCACTGAATCATGAAGAATTCGGGAATTCCATACTGTAGGCCTAATCGCTCAAGTCCGTCAGCGAATGGATGAACAGCGGTGAAGATGATGGCGCCTGAGAACGCAAACCCAAAGAGAACGACTACGATTCGGGGGAGTGCCGGATATTGTTGGAAGTATGCGGGAACGCCGGCGTGTTCTTCCGTTTCGTCAACATCACCACGGATGATAACAACGAGATAGAGCAGATAGAGGCCGACGAGGAAGAGCGTATCGATCGGTCCGATTCCTCCAAGAAAGGGGACGAAAAACGCATACGCTGTCGCGACGAGGAGGAACGCGATTTCAAGGGCGATGCCACGGTCGAGTGTGACGACGTCAGCTAAAAATCCTGAGCGATGTTCGACTGCGGAATCAGAACTGCGCTTCGCACGGTAAATACTGAATAGGGCAATGCCTGACCAGCCGAGACCGATAAGGATGCGGTTCGCACCAGTCATGTTGGCCACCGCGAGATTCGCGGCCTCACTTGAGCCAGCACCGGCCTGCCATGCATATAAGGCGTCGACGGCGTACTCGGGGGCCACGGCCAGCACCGCCAACACCGCGATAGCGAACGCTCGTGGAACATCCTTTTCAGCAGTCTCGGCTGCCCACGCGAGTAAGAACGCGGCGCCAAGGATTGCGGCCCCGGCAATGAGCACGGCCATCCCTGGTGCAATATTGTCGCCGGGATGGACGGTTCCGTATCCACCGTACGAAATGAATATGCCGACCCAAGGAAGGGTCAGGAGCACTGCGACGGCAACAGCGACGAGAGGATGGCGTAGCCGAGAGGACATTGTTTTAAGATGGAACAGAACGCCCTGACGTATAATCTACAAGATATCACGTGCACGGCCGAATTGACGACGTTCAGGCGTTGAATCAGATGTATCCTGAATTTACCGGGTGTTTCATGATTTGGGCGGTTCATGCCTTGGAACCGGTTAATATGGTAGAATCGTGGGGAGAGTGGGATAGGTGGTGCTATCGTACTGTGAGGAGTGTTCGGAGTAACTCCTGAGATATCATGCTGAATCTACAGTCCTCCATCCGGGCGATACTAATTGCCATCTAAGTATCGGATTTTAGCTGCAGATGCGCTGTTTTTCACACTTTCAATGCCGCGCTTGACACCCTGTTTCGATCGATATCCTTCGCCACTGTCTGCAATTATATTCCCATTTGCGGCAACAAGACGCCAGCGCCATTCGTCAGCAGTATCTTGAAACACCTCGAATGTGGCTCTACTCGTCATTTCATAGGATGATATGCCGAAGCAGCATAAAAACAATCCAGAAGAGAGAGCCTGCTTGGTCTTCTGTACGTCGTGCGGCTCACGTGCGTTAAATACGAAACTCAAGAAAGACACCGAGATGAATGGACATGCAATTTTCGCGCCTATCCAGCCGTGAGGTGCGGCCCAGTGACTGTAGTGATAGTGTTGGTATTCGTGATCTAATTTTCAATGAGCACCCACCCCAACCGATAATTAGGGGTATTAATATTGAGTCATGGCTGAGTGCCAGAACTGAGGCGCATTCGTCACCGAGCAGTTCCGGCGTGTCTTCGCTAGCCGCGATGGTGAAGTCCATGGCCGCTTTGACTGCAAACAGAAGACCGACATTAAAAACGGCGCAGCCAATCATGATCGATAGAGTGATATCACAATCGGCGCTGTTGTTCTCGTCCACACTCTGCGCCCATCCATGGGGCCGGTGGAAACAACACGAGACGCTCACGCCGATACGCCGTCGATAGCACGCAGAACGAGAAACCACACGGAGAGCGGCAGTGTCGTGCCGTTCCGGACTCCCTGTGGTCGTCAGTCACTCCAATGGCTGTCGTACGGATATATAGCGTCACAATTCGTTTAAAGATTTCCCATATAAACAGTTATATTAAATTTCTTTGTACGGGAATAAGAGAGTGATTTGACCGATGTTCCTGCAAACGACCGTGGTGAGTGGTGAGGTACACCCCTCCCCCAGGGGGTGTTGGTGGCGTCACTGGGACGACGAGAACACCCGGGATTGTGATATCACTGAAATCGAGGGGACTGCCGCCGAGCAATGAGACGCCCAGAGAGTATTCCAATTTGACTGGTCGTTAGTAGGTTATACTAACAAGTGTGGATTGTGATACGCATCCCTGTGTACTCCGGTTTCCACGCTGACGAGGATGTCTCAGTGTTTGCTACGTCTGATCCAGAGTCAACGTAGGGTCGCTAACAACCATCTGTTTCACTCTGTCCTACTCCCGATTCTGTATTTGAGGGGTTTCTCACGTCTACAGTTTGTAAAGAGCGAAGCACACTCGTACTACGCGGCAAGTGACTGTCTGTCGGCCAAGTGCCTACACGCTTCACAGATACACTGCCGACTATAGATTAAGTGGGAGGCATAGGCTTTCTAAGGGTCTATTCTTGGTTCTGGTCTGGACGTTCCAGAATTTTCGCGATTGAGAGGATGGCCTTGAACTTCGGAGGAGCGTCAGTGAGTTCTACCACTCTTGAATCAGGGTCATAGTTGATATATTCTGCTTCTGTCGCTTTGGGTAAGTCCTTGTGAAGTAACTCTACTTCAATCTGGTTGAATTTGTCTGCAGCGCTAGGAGACGATTCAGGGTCAGTTTCCCACTCAGCAACTTGCTTCACGACGTCATTGATAGGAACTGGCCCATTTTGTTGCTCAATATAGTATAATACATACCTTCGCCGTTCTTTACTGAGAAGCGTCATCACCTTGTCAACTGATGTCATTACCGCCTCTACCCTGTACAGAAACATAATAATTATGGCTTATGTCCTACCAAAATTCATAATAACGTAATATATGCTGCGGAAGTATAAAATATATTTTCAGGATCTCGAATGGGATTTCGACATGTCTCTACATCAACAATGGGAACGAACTCTTGGAGATTGCGGCCGATGTTCTGGAAACGATCGTAGTCAACGGTGAAATATACCCCCGGCAGGAGGTGATGTCGGCGTCACTGGGACGACAAGAACACCCGGGGTTGTGAGATCACTGTGAATGGGAAGGCTGTGGTGGAAAACAAGGCCAGATTCTGTCACTCCTCCATCGGTTAGCAGTATATACTAACCAGTGGAGGAAGTCTTATGAAGTAATTCTCTATCCAAGCATAATTTTTATGTTTGTGAGTATCTAACATAGTATTAAAGATGTAGGAATAGCAATTAGAATGGCGCATGGTGTATGGACCCACCCACCTCTCGCAACCCCCACCGGCGTGAGAAGGAAGTCGCCTAACTGATCCATCATACTGGGGTGATCGGTGGTTGCGAGAGGCTCTCCGCCAGAGGATATGACAAACGAACCGAGATTGGACAAGAATCCCGCAGATGGATCCTCTTCCCGCAAGGAGCGGCAGCGAGAAACATGGTGGAACGACTGGGTTGACACAATTGAGACAGAACGAACATCGGATTCCTCGGATGAACGACTGAAGGGAACAATTCGTCAGTTAGTCACGGAGGCAGTGATCTATAGTATACTTGCCCTGGTCTTTACATGTGCTATCTACGTAATCGGCAAAATTACAATAATCACGGTCATGAGCCACCCCCTGCGAGAAGGACCACTCTACATGGGATCTGTTCTAGCGGTCCTCTTTACGACCATGTGGGATAGCTGGCTTCGCGAAACAAGCAACTCGCATCCCTAATTCGACTGTATAAAAGCTCGCACGTCCGCATAGCGAAGGAGACGCATCTCAAACCCACACAGTGAGGTGAAAACCATGCCGCTAATCAATCCAACGTTCTGCAGGACAGAGAGTCCAAAAGCAATGCTGCCACCTACACTGAGGGGTATCATTCGTTTTGTTGTAGACAGATCCCACACTGGATATAGCACCGCAAACATCAGGCCAAAGGACGAATATCCACTTCGGGTAATAAACAGACCACCATGCCAGCTGACAGCAACTACCCCATTGTAGTAGAGCACTGCCGTCAGAAGGATGAACACCTCCGACCTTGTGGACAGTGCTTCTGGGGTCTGTGAAGATTGTTCTTTCAGAAATAGTTGGCTCTCATAGAGGCTTAGCCCGAATACGCTTGCAAACGATAGTTCACGCACCGGTATCGCGATTGAAAACGCCCAAGCAAGCACGGGAAAACACACAAGACTCAAAACCAGAGTAAAAACGGTTGTAAAGACAATTGTCCACACGCCATAGACAATGGGATGTCTTCTTGATTCAGCGTCAACCATCGGTCTTGTCCACTAGGGCGCTTTGCAGGTGAGAGAGTAAGATCCAGGAAGCAACCCGATCTAGCTTGCATCGCGGATTTTATCTCTGCTGGCGTCTGATTCCCCTGATTTGCTTACTGTTACACAAATATTCTATAAAAGTATTATGATGGCGCAACTAGTAAGGGCCGGACTCACCAGCAGTAGTCGCCCGCGATCTGATAGCAGCTCTCGTGATCAGTGACAAACTGGGAGGATCATCAGCAGTGTACTACTCTTCGGTACGCATCTTTGCCCTTTTGGTCGATGGTCGTTTTCACATCTCTTCTGAGGGGGGAATCTGTGTGCTGAGGGCCGAAATCGCACTGCCGGATACAATTACGAGAGCGAGTGCAGTTCCAAGCGTTGCAACTTCTGCGACGCCTCCGATAATTATTGGGCCGATCAAGAAGGCTCCATACCCAACGAACGTTACGACCGAGCTCGCTTCACCTGAGCGATCGGGCGCGAGATCGCCTGCGATTGAGAACCCGAGTGGTGCGACGATAGCCATTGAGAGTCCGACTACTACGAAGCCGATAATGACAATCGGAAGTAGTGATGTGAGAAGTGCAAGTCCCATTCCTATGGCACCGAGGATCCCGGATACGATAAGCAGCGTTCGTGGTTCGAATGCTCTGGCTGCCCATGCTCCGTTGAGTCTCCCGATTGTCATTGCGGTGTGGAATCCAACAACTCCAAACGAGCCGACGGACACCGGAACGTCAAGTACGGTTCGAAGATAGATTGTTGACCAGTTTTCCATTGCTCCTTCCACGAAGAACGCGAGAGAAACGACAAACGCAACCAGGAGGATGGTCGGCTCAAAGAATAAGGTACGCATCGACTCCCCGCCATCCGATGTAACTGCTGAAGTGTCCGGTGCTGGATACGTGAGGCTGGTCACCAAACTACCGACGAATATGAGGATCAGACCCGCAAGGCAGAGATAGACCATCGTAAGTGAGAGACCGGCTCCCAACACCGTTCCAGCGACGAGTGCCCCGATTGCAGCAGCGCCGCTATACGCAGCGTGAAAGTACGACATGATCGAACCGTCAACTTGTTGTTCGACAGTAATTGCTGCTGAATTCATACCGACGTCAAAGCCTCCTTGGCTTGCCAGAAAAACTCCGAAGACAGGGAGTAAGATCAGATATGTTCTGATCGACGCGACTCCAGTGAGTCCGATAGCGATGAAAACACCGGTTCCAGCGACGAGCGCTTATGGCCCAAAACGATCACTGAGTCGCCCAGCAAGAATCATGCTTGGGAAAGCAGCGAGCGTTCCACCGGTGAGGAGGATTCCGATTGCTCCCGGTGAGAGGTTGAGAACTGCTTGTAGTTCTGAGAGGGAGATTTGCCACGCTCCAGTAACGAAGCCGAGTATTCCAAATGAAAGAAGCGTACTTACGAATTGTGGGGACTGACTAGGCAAGTGGGTGTCAAACACGCTTATACTCCGTTCTGGCCCTCAGGCTCTAATTCTGGCAGTCGAATACCGGATGCATGGCCGAATTGAACGCTTCTCGGACCAGGACCGCCGTTCATGGTTAAGAATGACCTGCCGCTGTGAAAAATCTTCTTGGAAAAAATCACCAACAGATTTTTCGAGACGCGGGGAGAGATACTTATTGGATATACGCATCACCATGACCCAAATGAGCGAATCCAGGCTCAGGGAACAGCTCTCTCTTCTCGACATTTCTGAGAGAGCAATAGATATCTATATTGCAGTCCTCAAGCAAGGCGAGACGACAGCCGGGGAACTAAGCGATTCGACTGGTGTCTCGCAGAGCTACGTATACGACCTTTGCAGCGATCTCGCCGCGAACGATTTAATTCGAATCGACGATACTGTTGCGCCAACAAAAATTATCGCACGGTCACCAGAGGACGTCATCGAGTCATTGTCATCACGACTCAACATTCTCGATACTGCTATTGCTGACTTGTACCAGGAACCCGAACCATCATCATCGCAGTTCGAGATTGTCAAATCCAAACAAACCGTCATCAACCGTATTCGAGAGCGTATTCGAGATGCAGACCACGAGGTGTTCCTCGTAGTTCCTCACTCCGTTTATGACCGATTCACCGACGTACTCATGGCAGCGCGACAGCGTGGTGTGTTTGTGCTCTTGCTTCTCACCGACGAGAACGAAACTACCCTGGATGAGTCACAACTCGCTTCGATTGCCTCTGTCGTTCGGTCGTGGTGTGCAGATCCACCGGTCCTAGCGGTGACTGATGGAGATTCTGGCGTAATGGGTGAACCAGGAATTGTATCCAGTCGCCATGGAGATCGGCAAGCGGTTGTCTTCTCGCAAAGTCAGGTCGGAATCGGGTTTTTTGGAGCGTTTATCAGCAACTACTGGCCGATGGGGACGGAAGTATTCATCACCGAACCGGATTCCCTTCCGGAAACGTACTCCTACTTTCGAAATGGAGTGTTCAACGCAATGCTCTACTGGAACGATGATATCGAATTAGAAGCGTCAGTGAAGGTCGTTGACCAAGAGTCGGGAATGACAAAGCAGTTCGAACACCTACCGATTGAGGAAATTCGGCAGTCGATTATCGAACCTCGTACAAGCACGTTCCCGATGGAAAACAGCATTGTACTGGTAGACGACGGAGAATCTATCACTGTGGGTGGCCAGGATGGCATCGGCGCATTCTATGAGGATTACGGAGGAACCGAACTAACTCTCTCTGCTAGAGAGTAACTCCAAATCTCCGGAGTCTGAGGAGGATCGAAGGCATCGAGCTGACGGAGACAAGGGTGGAGTAAGATGAGCGAAACGCCGCTGTCGACCGCTAACGAACTGAAATAGCGGTTAACGCAAAGGTGATGAATACATCTGATGGCGATAGTTTCTACGAAATATATTCGGTAAGGATTATGTGCAGAGCGTTATTCCCGTCGCATGGTCTGCTCACAAACGGGACAGTGCCGTTTCAATTCCTCAATAATGCAATCAGATTCAGTCCCGGTCCAACCACATTCTGGGCATTGAACAAGGGTAGTCATTGTCTCTCACTATTGTGCCTCTAGCTTCAATTAGCTTGGTGTACTAGATACAGTAATTCTCCGACTGTAGTCGAAGCGAATAAAACGTGTTCACAAGAATGAAGGGAAAAGAATCGAGACATCCATTTCCTCTCGCTGCTGTAAACGAGGTGACAGTGAAAATACGTTCTATGTCTCTTCAACTGCATCGGCGATCCGCTGGAGCTGGCGAGTAACGTCGCGGACCTCGTCGCGAAGTTGACGAACTTCTTTGACGAGTTCCTCGTTACTGCTACCTTCGCTCGTGCCGGGTGGGCCGCCGGGACCACCGCCGCCCATCATCCCACCCATCATCTGTGCCATGGGATTCCCGCCACCCATGCCACCCATTCCAGGCCCACCGCCACTGCCACCGAAGGGATCATCAGGTCGCTCGCTGCCTTCCTCACCCTCCTCACTCCGTTGTTCACGCATTTCCTCGACGCGTTCACGGAATGATTGTTCCTCAGCGTCGTCTTGGGTGTCTGCTGTGTCTTCCGTGTGCTCGTTCTGTGTATCGGTATCGTCGTCAGCCACACCTCAGTGTCTTCGTGTCTGTCCCAAAAACATGCCGACTGACACGCATGAATCCACCACCAGTGTTGCACACTCATGTCTGGCATAGCTATCTAGTTCACACTGTAGGGGTGGTGGACACATGCTGTTCGGCTGGGATGCGTTCATTGATGTCCTCCCGCCCTGAAGGACGGGGCTTTCTCCTTGCTTCTTCGTAAGAGATGGAAGGGTGTGGACTAGTCGCCGCCTGCTTCACCTTCGCCGAACAGCTGCTGGATTGTCTTGACCAAGTCAACGACCGTTTCTAGCAGCCTGTCGACGCGCTCGAGGAAGCCTTGGACAGTGTCGAAGAGTGAGAGCTCGACTGTATGCTGGCTGACGTGCGTAGTCTGTTCAATCGGGGACTCCTCACGCACAACTCCGACACCGCCAAGCATGGCAGCCATCGCGACACAGACCACCATGAGTACACGAATGGGTGTCATAGCTCCTTCTAACAAACGCATTAGTTTAAACAGAGTGGTCGCCGTGACACAGCGCAAGGTTGAGACTCCAGCGTCACTCCGGGGGACAATGTCCAGGCCAATTCGCGGTTGTGTGCCGGCTTTAGTCTCAGCGAAAGGGGGGTCGGGAACTCTTCGTTAAGGGACGAGTAACAGGTACTGGGACTCTGGCGAGAGTGATATCACTTACCGAGTACCGCCACGAGGTCAGCTACAAATTGTTCACTGAGCGTTGCGCTCACTTCCGCGAAGTGCCCCTGGTCTTGAGTGATATCACAATCGGTGCTATTGTTCTCGTCCATGTTAGTTCACCAGCCGGCGCGGGCGAAGAAAGGAACACGATACTCTCACAGCAGCTGTGGATTGGACACAGAACGAAAAGCTGATTGGAGGCAATAGCGCCATCCCGTTTCGGACGACCACGGGACGTCCGTCACTCCAACAGCTGTCGTACGGACATCTGACTTCACGAGCCGTAGAAAGGTTGCTCGTATAGACATTTATATCAAACTTATAAACGCGGGGATTAGCACGTGATTTCGACCGGTGTTCCGGCAAACGACCGTAGGCAGCGGTGAGGTACACTCCCCACCCAGGATTGTGATATCACTCCGAGTAAGGGAGCGAATCCCGGCCCAGCTTCCAGTATCGATAGCTACGAGAATAGAAGAAGGAGTTCCTTCGATGATCGCCAGCTGGCATCTTCCATCAGGAGAAACAGGTCCGTTGAAGAACGAACCTTCAGCATGGTGCCGGCTCATATATCCAGCTATGAGTAAGACGGAGGACTCGGGACATGAGCGGGCGGCGGAGGCGTTTGCGGATGCGGCTCGTGATGAGTACGGCGATAGAATTGAGGATGTGATTGTCTTTGGGAGTACGGTTCGTGGTGAGACGCACGGAGTTGATTCTGACGTCGATATCTTCGTTGTTGTCTCGGACACGACGATTGCAGATGGGCTTCGTGATCTTGCATACGATGTCCAGCTCGACTATGGCGTTGTCGTGTCAGTGCACATCCAGTCAACGGAGCGGTTCACACAGCGGCAGAATCATCCATTCATCAAGCGCGTGCTTGCTGAAGGACGGTCATATGCCTGAGCCGGAGTATGTCACCGAAGAGTTCGAGCAAGCGCTGTTCGCGCTTGCTAACGCAGAAGTTCTCCAGAACGGTGATGGCTCTGATGAGGCGGTTGTGAATCGGTTGTATTATACGTGTTTTCACGCTGCTCAAGCAGTCCTCTATGCGAAGGGACTCGATCCAACGTCGCATCGTGGCGTTGTAAACCTCTTCGGGCAAGAAGTAGTGCTAGAGGACGAAGCTTCACGGGATGATGGGCGCTTACTCTTGGATTTCTGAGACTACCGGGAACAAGCAGACTATGGATACGAGCACTCGGACGAAGATTTGAGAACTTTCGGGGGCACCTACGGTGAGTTCCGCGCGAGATGCCGGACCAGCTCTTCAGTCACCTCTTCACGTTCGTGATGGACCCAGTGTGACGCATCGGAGAACATCCGGAGTTGCCCGTCGTTGCAGTAGTCGACGCTCTCTTCAGCCATTGAGGGGCGGAGAGCGATGTCATTTTCGCCCCAGCAAATCAGCGTTGGCTGGGTGACAGTGTCGCGCGGAGGGCTGTCCGACCGACGGAACCCACGATACCAGTTGATTCTTGGTTTGATGCCGGTGTATTGCCAGGCCGCTTTGTAGCGCTCGATCGTTTCGTCGTCGAACGTGCCCTCATTTGACGTGATTTTGAGGGAATCAACCATGTTGTCCATATCGTTCCGACGCAGGAGCCATTCGGGGAGCTTCGGAACTTGATAGAACCACACGTACCAGTTTCGGATAATCTATTGGGGACTCGAGCGTAGGGTCTTTCCATAGACCGTCGGATGGGGGACGTTCAAGATTCCGAGGCGATCGACCGTTGATGGGTGCCGGAGGGCGACGTTCCAAGCGACAAAGCCACCAAAGTCGTGCCCAACGACGTGGGCCGACTTCCGGCCCTCGTTGTGGATTAGTTCGCAGACGTCAGTTGCGAGATTCGAGAGCCGATAGGCATCGATACCGTCGGGAGCGTCGCTCAGATTACAGCCCCGCTAGTCCGGGACGACCACACGGAAGCCGGCGTCAATGAGCGGTCCAATCTGGTCGCGCCAGCCGTACCAGAAGTCGGGATGGCCGTGCAGGAGGATGACCAGTGGATCGTCGGGGTCGCCCGCGGCCACGACATGTAGCTGCAAGTCGTTAATCTCGCGGTATGAGGATTCGAGTTCGTGCGTATTAAGTAACGATGCATCTGTGTCCGTGGGCGTTTCCGTGACTGCCATCAGTAGCGGGTTAGGGCTCAAAACGGATCCAGTCGCTGTCGGATGTCCTAGTGTATTTAAAAGCGAAGCTGCCACTGTACAAATTATGAAATACCTCCATCTGTCGCTGCAGTACGAGCAGGAGGTCCAGCATCCGATGCAGCGGCTCCTGACGGATTCTGAGGCTCTCGAACGCAGTTGGCTCGTCACGTGGAACTTACTGGGCGAGGGCGACACCATATATACGTTATTTTGTATTATCGGTGATCGGAAGATATACGAACAGCACATTGCTGGTGCTGAGCCGACAGTCAACTACGATCTTACATCCGTCGGCGACAGTTCATTCTACGCATACGTTCGGGAGCGTGAGAAAGAGGTCTTCAAGCGCTTCCAGACAGCATTCGAACAGCCGTCAGTGGTTGTTGTGCCACCACTCGCCTATCGGCCAAACGGGAAAGTAGACTTTGACGCCGTCGGCGAACCCGAAGATTTGGAGAGAATTCTCGACAGGTTGCCTGAAGAAATCACTTTAAAGGTGTCTGAGGTCGGCGAGTACGATGCTCGCCCAGGCGTCCCTGCTGTCAATCTCACGGCCCGGCAGCTTGAGGCGCTTCGAGCGGCGGCCAAGGTCGGGTACTACGAGTATCCCCGGACCGGGAGTGTCGCAGACGCAGCCGAGATCCTCGACTGTGCAACGAGCACTGCCTCTAACCATCTGCAGAAGGCAGAAGCACTACTTGTCAGACGTCTTACCTGAAGCAGACGGCCCTATTGAAACCTACGTCGGTGATCAGTTCTGGCGACCCTGCTAACTAATGGACGCGTCATAAGCACTTTGACTAGAGCAGCTGCTTCGCAGCGTCATTGGAAAAGAGACTGTTGTTCCGCGTCTAAACAAGGCCGAGTACATGTAAAAGGACGACATCAGAAACAGCGTTGCAACACAATATAACCGGACACAGCGGTGAGGGCTAACAATGAGGGGGTGGCTCTATTGGAGAGTGAGCGAGACGAAATCCGGCTGAATCGGAGGACTCAAGATGGTATTGTCATGAGTAGTGACAGAGCGAGGACGACGATAGATGGAAATTTCAGATGATTTGCTCTGCGTGTTCAGTGCGGATGTAGCCGAACAGGATGGCTCGTACACAATTACGGTTCCCAAGCGGGAGATAATAAGGGGAGACGTAGACGACGACACTGTATATCAGGTCGCATTGATTGGGACACAAACCGCAGCGATAGACGAGCCTGCGTCAGATACAGCTGAGTCTCAGACAAACACCGAGACTACCGCTGATGCTGGCCCAACCTCAGAGCCGCCCGTCGATGTTGGTGACCGCCGAATGGTCGAGATTGAAGCTATCGGCAGTCAAGGCGACGGCATTGCGCGTGTCGAACGCGGATACGTGATTATCATCCCCGAGACGGAGGAGGGCGACCATGTCACAATTGAAGTAACCGAAGTGAGTCAGAACGTCGCGTTCGGTAACGTGGTCGAACGGGACATTGATCCGGAGGCAGCGATCAGCTAGTTCGCTCTCTACGTGTTTTGACCGATGAAACCCCTGTATTAGGTCATCTTCCCACGGCTGTCTGGTGCCGAAGAGGATCGACAACAGTATTAAAATTCTCTAAATTCATGCGCTAGAAGACGCATGTCACGAACCCAACTCTAGGTAGGAGTATAAAAACCCCTCCACTACAGATACATTTGCTGTGACCATTCCCTGCTTTCGCAAGGTGCCACAATAACGGCTTTTAGTTCGAGGAAGACAAGATCGAAAGTCAGGCTTTCGGAGCGTCCTGGTCGAGATACTGCTGCTCCCAGTCGTTGCGTGCGGTGATCTCTCGCTGGCCACGCTGGGTCAGCGTATAGAAGTTCGTTCGGCGGTCCACTTGCCCTTTCTCGACGAGTCCTTTCTCGACGAGTGTATCCAGGTTTGGATACAGCCGTCCGTGGTGGATCTCCTTTTCATAGTAGTCCTCAAGATCATCTTTGATCGCGAGGCCGTGCGGTTCGTCTAAGCCGTTGACGACGTACAGCAGGTCACGTTGGAAGCCAGTTAGATCGTGCATTGGTCTCCGACCAGGGATTATCACTGATATATTAAACTCCTTTTGGTATATTGAAGTCCACTTGAATTGATAACTTGTGAGTCGCCTTCGGTAGGTGCCCAATAATCGTTGATTATCAAGAGGTTTAGTGATAGTCTATGATTACATTGTTCTAGTATGGAATTCTTATATAATAGTATTTCTATATATTATTGAATTCAAGCGAGAGTTCGACTCACTGACTCCTGCTTTTATCGTGAGTTGTGCGACTGCCGTCACTACAGCTTCACTTGGTTTTTCATCGAGCTCAATATCATACGGTAAACTGGGTAACAGAGTCGACTGACGCGGTCTGACCCCCATCAGTGAGCAAGTCGTCAGTCATGTTTCGAAGGGAAGTCCCTCAGGAGGTCCTCGCTCAGGTAATCCAGATGACCTACCCGTGGACCCAAGAGTTGTGAACAAAAACCACTAACGGATTGTTCGGTTCCTCACCAACCATCCTAATCACTCGTTTTTGGTCGCCAGCATGTAAGTCATTCCAGAGACCGACGACGAAGACGTCGTTGAGCGAGCTGTGTTCGTCTCAGGATCATACGTAATGAGTCCTGCACCATTCAGCCGAGGAAGATGATTGTGGTGCAGCGAGATTACCATCTGATCGGATTTATTCTCGTAGTCCGTCGAGTTAGATATAGCAATATCCTGTGAAATAAGTCGCTCGGCGATTTCAATGACAGAGAGGCCGTGAGAAACATCATTGAAGAGCGTCAAAACGCTTCGATACGTCGTGTCTGACAGCAATCAAATGACTGCTTTTCATGTGAACTCATCATATTGGAGTCATCACTGGTGGTGTAAAAGCCAAGGTGGAAACGAGAATGAGCTATTAAGAGCTTCTTTAAGAATTCTCGCAGTATATCTCCAATACTTACTGAGATGAAAACACTCGCTCACCGTCTATCTACGGAGTTCATCAAGGGAATAATCCGGTCACTAAGGGCATCTCTCGCGACTATATAACTACTGGTTTACATTTTCTCTGCCTATGGGAGTGATATGCGGTATCATAGTTCCCCGAAAGATTATGCTTACGACGCTTGTGCATGGAGGTTATGCAGGGTATTCCCGAGTCACAGCACGCACCATTGATACGTACGACACCTGCAGACACCGACTCGCTTACGGCTACCATCGTCACAACCGTCGCCCAAGTCAACGGCCGAAAACCAGCTACGCCGCTATATGAGGTGATTGATCCAGATGCGCTCGAAGATCTCTACCACCACTCACCACTTCAGGTGAGCTTCGAGTATTGTGGCTACCAAGTCACCATTCATCCCGATCAAACCGTTACTGTCACTGAATTCTAAGTATCATCGAGAACGGCTTACCACCGTTTCCAGATACAACACGGTATTACGTACGAGACTGTCTAATGTCTGCTCCATCTCGCACTTTATCTTCACAGGCCGGACAGACTCGTGGGTTTGCCATATCTCTGGGAGAAAAGACTCGGACATAGCGTTGGGTAACAAATGAATCGCAGTTCTGGCACGTTGGCATAGATCAAATGAGTTACTATCCGATTATATTTCTTCCGGTGAGTACGATGCTTCAATCACTCTGGCACCTGGTGTTACTACGGACAGTCTTCGTTTGGCAATCGCTTGCAGTCGATTTTCATGCTATGAGAATTGGAGAAAGGCCTACAATATGTTCGGAGCGAGACTTCGATGCAGTACACCAAATGAGCATTAGCTTGCTTGGACATTCAGGACTGGCCTCCCAACGTAGACTACCGGTAACTACCGGTGCAAACCAGTACTTCTCCGAGCCTGTCTATGCTCCCATCCGAGACAACCGATGTAAGCGGGGGTGCGGCTAGTCACGTTTCAACAGGATTCCAGACATAACCTCCGTGTTTACCCCTCATCAACAATCCCACTCCGGGAGCCTGGGTTGACGAGTTTCTCCCGTTGACGCATGAGACGTGGTAGTTTCAAAACCGTTCGCTCATTCCTACGGTTTCAAGACCGGACAAATCGGTTACTATTGTCTACCTCGCTCCTACTGAATCGTTTCGGTAGAGGGTCCAGAAAGATTCTATCCAGATTCGTAACTCAGAGGTGAACTGCCGCAACCGCTCGGGTGCCGTGCACCGCGGTCTATTCGGTCAGCGAGTCGCACAGCCGACGCGGGATGTGCGGGAAGTCGAACGTCGGGCACACCTCTGGCTGGCGGCCACCTGGGACGTTAATGCGCGAACGGGGACGGAGCTGACCAAGCCCCTTCTGGTGATAAGGTTCCGCAAGGCTTAGAAGTCGTCACTCCACTCGTTCCAAAGTGAACTTTAGCGTAGCGTCAGTCTCGGCAGGCTTATGTCTTGCCAGTGGTATTTGACGCGCACAATCAAGTGTTTATACTCGGGTCTCTTCATCTCAGGATCGGGCATGTCTGTCTGCGGCTGTGGTCTCAACAGTCACCGACCTGCAGTCGAGCGAGCTGAAGGTGGAGGATGAAGCTGACATGGTGGGGAACAAGCCACTATTCTGATACTTTCATCCAATTTCCGATGCCAGGATTCGTCAGACAGGCAATGCTACGCAGCGACTGGAATCGGTCAAAATAGAGCGGATTCTCACCTGTCCTCCGGAAGTGGCCCGTCCGCCTACATTAACCAAGTCTGAAAGGGCAGTTGGTGAACGCCACATTCCAGAGGACAAGGCTATTCGGAACTTGCTACCTTCCGTGAGCAACGCGTAGAGTCCCAGCAGATCGAAGATTTGCTGCTAGAAAAGTACGACGAACTCTTAGAACAGATACTCGTTCAAAGTATATCGTCGGTCGTCGCTGCTTCTTTGAAGCGGTCCAGTTACAGTTAGCGTAACGAGTAGGGAACTCGACTTCTGTATTTTATCGGATCTTCCAGCTCGTACTATGAATTTAGCTCGAACACTACGACCGACTTGTTTTCATCGAATTCCGCTTGATCACCTATGTAGGAGTCCTACGTTCGAACGTGGGTGGCTTCTGTCGAGGAAACGATTTCTATACTGTAGACCGAACACCGTCTGTGTGACCGTTTCGACATCTCCCTCACCGTTCATGTACAGACCATAAACTTACGACCGATCAACATCACCCCTCGGTGATGAGTTCATCCATCTAATCGCCGGCCTGTCCCGAATTGATTGAGTATGCTGTTCCGTGTCGCTTGGTAATATAATGTCATCATTCCATATAATAGAATGGTATCATACTTATTAAGATAGTAATAAACATGCGTGGGGATATGTTCAGAAAAGGCGCTACCATTACTAGACAAGCTATCGCCAGGAATCCTACAATGAAAGATACAAACAGCAGCGCAGCCGATACTATCGAACACTGTAGGATCTGTGCGGACCAGACGCCACATGAGGTCTCACTTGAAATCCGTACTGAAAGCAATAAATCAGATAACGCTGAATTTTCTCGAGAGCCATATCGAATCACTCACTGCCTTATCTGTGGTGAAATAACGAGCCAACGGATGAACAACGGCTAACCGACACCCAGATACCACTCACCTATACTAAAGTGATAGCAGTTGACCGCAGTAAGGAGCCCCCTCAGCAGGGTACTCCGGGACAGGCCTTGCACCATGTTACTCCTTGCGGCAATGGTCGGCCTTGGGTGCACAGGGCTTGTTTGTTTTACCACTGCATTCATATACCTAACTGGCTACTATCGCCTCCGATTAATTGTGCTGTCAACAGCCACTCCCTGTAGTCATAAGACGCATTGATCGACAATACGGCACTAGAAAATGATCCGTAACCGCCTCGAAGAACCGAGAAGCAGCCAGCGCTTCGTTAATATACTATACTAACACTATCTGCTGCGTCGATCGCACTTGGTCGAGCATGGGCGCCCGTTTCTCCGGCATTTTGTTGCAGTCGTCACTCTCAGTGGTCGTCTCGTCACTTCTTTTTGCGAGCGTGTGCTCATCGACAATGTCTGGGTGCAGCTGGTGGTGAGCCAGAATACAAGAAGATGGAGCGGGGTTTGGTAGTCGTCTCGCAGTCGCTATTGGGATAAACATCGCAATGAAGGATGTTTCTCTGGTCTGCCGGCGCCTCACGCTTACAGGCAGTACCATAGGCAGTGAGCGCATTGCCTGGTCGGCGGGTTCACTGAGGAGGGGTCGATGTTGAAACTCACTGGCAACATTGATGTGACGCAAGAGAGCTACGACAATCCCGCCGAGCACAACTCCGTCGTGACGCTTGACACTGAGACGGACGACGTACTTGCTTGGACCTGTCCTCACCACATCCACCGGCACGCTCGCTGCATATCCATGTCTGTCGTCGAAGATGTGACCGCCGATGGCCCCTCAGCCACTTCCCTCGCAGATAAGGGGTCTGACTCAGTATAATAGGGTGCATGCCACTGATCGCACGTCGGCCATGAGAAGTACGGCACCTTGACCACCGCTACTGGCAGTAGGAGCACTGAGACGACCGACAAACGCATGCTCGATAACTGCTAAGCGTTTTTGCCCGTTTTCTAGCTTATCAAAGACGCTTGCAGACAGTGCCGACCAGTGCACGCTTACCGAGAGCATCGATAACGCGATCACTGAAAGTAACGACTATAGTGTTTTGGAGACGCAGATGGCCTTTCTCAAGGTTACAAGCGCTCTTTCCCACGGCTAAAGGTGTAAGAGGGTGCCGACAGGAAACGAGGGTGACGTACAGGATATCTACAAGGGTCAATAATCCGACGTAGTTTAGGTAACCAATTTCTGGTCGCTTTTGTCTGTTTCACCACTGTACCTTTGAACTGATACGCTCAAACTCACATTGTTGAGTCTATTGTTGTTCAGTAATGGAATAGATGATCTACATGCACCTAAGAGGAGTATTGAAGAGAAAAGTTTTTCAACATCGGAACTGGTGGTGAATATAATCTGCAGGTGAACTAACCGTGACGGAAATGGAAACAACACAGTTCGAGACTGACCTCAGTCTCTTCAAGTACGATAACTTAGAACAGCTCCCCCCGACGTATCGGAACCTCAGTGAGGATGAGCGTACCGAACGCATCAAAACTGCATTGGCCAAACTTGGTGACGATGTGATTCTCCTCGGTCACAACTACCAGCGGCGAGAAATCGTCGAACATGCCGATTTCGTTGGCGACTCATACCAACTTAGTGTGGAGGCAGCGAAGACAGATGCCGACTACGTGATCTTCGGTGGTGTGACGTTCATGGCTGAGTCGGCAGATATCATCACCGACGACGATCAGACCGTGATCTTACCAAGCATGGAGGCCTCCTGTCCGATGGCAGGAATGGCCGAGGCCCTGCAAGTCGATACCGCGTGGGCCGAAATCACGGCCGCGACCGACGAGACCATCATTCCTATCACGTACATGAATAGCTATGCCGACCTGAAGGCATTCTGTGCCGACCAAGGGGGTCTGGTCTGTACTTCCTCGAATGCTCACAAAGCCTTTCAATATGCCTTCGAACAGGATGCCAAAGTCCTGTTCCTCCCAGATAAGCATCTCGGCGAGAACACAGCCCACCAGTTGGGCATGTCGGATGAAATCGTCGAGTGGGATCCATGGAACCCTGAGAGCGCCAAAGCAAGCAAGGCTGCCGATCACGAGATCATCCTCTGGGACGGTTACTGTCAGGTCCATGAGCGCTTCCGCGAAGAGCATATTTCGACCCTCCGTGAGGAGCGTCCAGATGCCAACGTTGTTGTCCACCCTGAATGTCGTCGCGGGGTCGTAGAGGCTGCCGACGTTGTCGGTTCCACCTCGACCATTTGTCAGACGATCGATGAAGCCGATCCTGGGGAGACGTGGGCGATCGGCACTGAGATTCACCTCGCGGATCACCTCGATCGCTGGCATCCTGAGGTCGAGGTGCTCCCGCTGTGCGGTGACGCCTGTATGGACTGTAATGCTATGCGTCAGATTGACCCAAACTACCTGACATGGGTATTGGAGGAACTGACGGAAGGCCGCGAGCGCAACGTCATTCAAGTCGCACCTGAAGAAAAAGAACTCGCACAGGTCGCTCTCGACCGAATGATGGAACTCTGAGTCATGATACCCGCAGATTCAGTCTCTAAGACAGCGGAGAGCGAACAAAAGAAATCGCAACCACAACACAACGAGTCAGACGTGCTCGTTGTCGGCTCCGGTATCGCTGGGCTCGCCGCGGCGCTCGCTGCTGTTCAGAATGACGCGGGCGTGACAATCATAACAAAATCGACGCGTCCCGAGGGAGCATCTTCTTGGTGGGCACAAGGTGGTATTGCGATCGCACGCCAGAACCCCGAACAGTTCAAACAGGACATCATCAATGCCTCCAGCGGGACGGCAGATCCCGATGCCGTTGACATCCTCGTTGAGAACGCCAACGCTGCAGTTGAAGAGGTGTTGCTAGAGACACTTGATATCGAGTTTGATCTCGACGACCGTGGGGAGTTCGACTTCGGTCGTGAAGCTGCCCACTCGGACAACCGCGTCCTCCACGTTGACGCTTCGACCGGTCGTCATATCTACGTTCCATTTCTGAACTATCTCGACAACCACGATAATATCGAAATAGTCGACGATACAGCAGCACTCGAACTGATTCGCCATGAAGGACGCGTTCATGGTGCCGTGCTTGAATCAGATAACCAGTTTGAGCCACACTACGCCGGTTCAGTGGTCCTCGCGACCGGCGGCATCGGCGACTTGTATTCACGCTCAACCAACCCTCAGGGGTCAACCGGTGACGGCATTGCGATGGCCGCCCTTGCGGGCGCAAACGTAACTGACATGGAGTACGTCCAGTTCCATCCAACTGTCTGTCTCACCAACAACGAGCCGTTCCTTATCAGCGAAGCCGTCCGCGGAGAAGGAGCAGTCCTCCGGAATGGCAATAGAGAACGGTTCATGCCCACCTACCACGACGACGCGGATCTCGCACCACGCGACATCGTAGCACGTGCGGTCAAGACTGAACGCGAGACGACTGGCGACGTCATGCTCGACGTGACCGCACTCGATTTCAAAGACGAATTCCCTAACCTCGCTGAGCGCTGTGCCAAGCACGGAGTTGACTGGACGGAGGGAATTCCAGTCGCCCCTGCCGAACACTTCCTCTGTGGTGGTATCACGGTCGACAACTATGGCCGAACAAGTCTTGACCACCTCTACGCAGTTGGCGAATGCGCCCGAACTGGCGTTCACGGCGCCAACCGGCTTGCCTCTACATCACTACTGGAGGGGCTAGTTTGGGGTCGCCGTGCCGGAGAGGATGCCGCCAATAGCGATATCACGATCGTTGAGCCACCTGAACTCCTCGATCAAGATCCGAGGCTCCCAGCTAACTTCGCCCAGGAGAAGCTCGACCGTCTGCATAGAGTAATGGATGAGTATGTCGGCCTCGAGCGCGATACCGAGGACCTCCAGCGTGCCATGGCCGTTTTCCGCCGGCTCAAGGGTGAAGTCGATGCCTACACTCGAACTCGAACCTCGCGGTCATTATACGAACTCCGTAGCGCTACCGTGACAGCACTCCTCATCGCCCGCCAAGCCACAGAAAACGATACATCGGTCGGCTGCCACCAAATCCATGATGAATTATCTTCGGATAGCAAAGCCGTGGAATCGATAACCGACGACTGATGATTCCTACTTCGCAGATCGAGCAGTGGCTCGAAGAGGACCTTGGTCACCATGACGTTACCAGCCAGATCGCCGGTGAGACGACCGGTCGGCTTGTGGCGAAGGAGACAGGCGTCGTGGCTGGGCTTGATGCTGCTGTAGGCGTGTTCGAGTACCTCGACGCTGCTACTGAACGGCAGGTTGAAACCGGGGATTATATCGACGTAGGCGACACCGTTCTCACTGTTGAGGGACCGGCCTGTGACGTGCTTCGTGGTGAGCGTGTTGCAGTGAATATCACAGGCCACGCCTCTGGTATCGCCACGAAGACGCGGCAAGCAGTAGCTGCAGCACAGGATATTGACGATGCTGTCCGCATTGCGGGTACACGCAAGACGACGCCAGGTCTCCGTGGTATCGATAAACGTGCAGTCGTCGCAGGTGGCGGTGACACTCATCGGCTTGATCTGTCACACATGGTCATGGTCAAGGACAATCATATCGCAGAGATGGGCTTCGAGACTGCAATTACACACTTCCAGGAACGAGCCTCGTTCACGACGAAGATTGAAGTAGAAGTTGAACAGCCAGCCGACGCCCCACGTGCTGCAGCAGCTGGCGCTGACATTGTGTTATTAGACAATCTAGCTCCTACCGAGACTGAGGAAGCTGTTGAACAGCTTCGAGCGGCTGATTCTGCCGCTCTGGCGGAAGCGTCTGGTAATATCACTCTTAGTGATGTTCCGAGCTACGCCGCGACTGGTGTGAATATCATCTCGATGGGGTGTTTAACCCACTCAGCTGGAGTACTGGACTACTCATTCCAGACGACATGAGGACTCTCCTATCCTCACCACGGCTATTGCCACGCACAAGCCGGCGTTGCGGATGCGACACCAATGGCTCCTGGATTGGTTCTTACTCTGGTTGGCTCATGTCTTTTACCATCAAATTTGAACGATGGATTGCAGTCACAGTGGCATACCAGACGACACTGCTGCAAGCCACTTAAGCCAGCATGACACGTCGTCAGGTTCCGTTTCTCTTGTCCTGGTGTATCACTCTCCGTCTCACCGATCTGACTGCTATAGAGGATCTTCCCGTTGACCTCTTCCATCTCGGCATATGCATGGTCTCGAACAGTGCACCATTACTACCACCACTCGCCCAAGATGGCTTTGATGCGCTCATCTCTGCAGCGCCGCACGACGATAGTTTCAGCTACGACCGCGCCTATACGATTCTCGTCGAGGAGGAAGATCTCAGCCAACCGGCTGCTGGCGATATTCTCGAACGACTCCTACTGCGGGGGTATCTCTACGAGGTTGATGGCGAGCTCCGGCTGACCGAGCCATGACAAGTGGGAGAGATATTGGCTAGCCAGCAGCCAGGGTGTCATTGCGAAACTGAGTGTTCTAGTAGATACGTCGAGATGACTTACAGCGGTGTATACACTCGGTGACGATTTAGGGAGTAGGCTCTACCTAGACCGATTATTTGTACTCTCGGCGGTTTTTCGATTGGATTTCAGTGCCGCAATTCGGTCCTGAAGATTCTCAATTCGTTCATCGAGATCTTCGACGAACGCGGTTGTTTGGTCAGTTGTGAGTGCGCCCTGTGGCGATGGCGTGATGAGATTGTCTTCTTCAAGCTGTCGCAAAGAGTAGCGTACTTCGTGGCGGGCATAGTTGGTTTCGTGCGACAGTTGGACGATGCCGATCGGTTCTTGATCAAGGACCAGTTTGAGGATTTCGAGATGGCGCTGGATCATCTCGAGCTGATCGGTGAAATCGGTGATCATGAGATGTGGAGGTAGGAAGCCTACCAAATTAACAGTTTATGTTGGACCAGTTCTCGCCGTTCTACGATGATGCACATAACTTAGAAGAATAGTCTATCGTTCCCCGATGAGCGTGTAATGGTACGGCGGTAAATCAACTTCTTGAATAGTATCTATCCGTTATCGCGAGAACTACTTAAAGATGGACGCGAGGATATCAGAACGTCTCTTCAGTAGTCAACACAGCTGGCAGTCGCCGACCGTTTCATGTTGCTAGTGGATGAATTATGATAATCGAAAGGAGAATAGCGATAGAGAACCTTACTTTCTATACAATCATGAGCCAGTCATTAGAAAGTCAGGTGACAGCGCTGAACGAGACCCAACCACCTCGGTATGGGCTCCTCCGCAGCTATCACGAAAGTGTCCAGCAGGCGCTCGAAGGTTGCTCATGCAACTATCCCACGACAAAGCGGTTGGTGAATGTGGTTGACGATCCAGCGATCACACCCCAAATGCTCGGCAACATCCTCTCGTTGCTCGTCGACCTCGACGTGATCGGCGTCCACAGCCAGCGCAACAATAGTAACCGCTACGACCTTACCCAGTACGATCCCGTCCGCATGGACGAGCTTGCAGATCTCTTAGAAGCAAATCCAGAGCCGTGACGTTCTCGCAGCAGGGCCGCCAGTGGCTCAAAACAACCCCCAAGTGAGTACTCCACTCTACCAAATCCCAATTCCGGAAGCAGATCATGACGGTCGCGACCAACCCCAATGTCAGGAAGATCGACAGCGGCCACCTGCGGACCGATGCTTATGTCGGGGATCTTATGTCTATCACCTAGTTGTTCTGGGTTGGCTACGCGCGATCACTGACAGTGAGGGGACGGCGCCTGGCTATGAAATGCTGGCGGATGCGGTCGCTGATCCGGTCAATGGCAGGATGTGATCGGACGGTTTCGAAATTGACGAGTTACGGGTAGGCAAGACGACACTCCGGCAGAACCACAATACTTCCTTGCGGGTGCTTGCCGGGCTGGCACGGTCGAAGACACAGAGCGGTGTCTTCCGAGTACGGTATTGGACGAGCTTGTTGCAGTGTATTTGTCTGCATCTCACGACGCGGATGGACGATGAGCTTGGGGAGCAGTACATTTAGGAGACAGATGGCGAACTTCTGCGTTCGCAGTTCTGGCGCCATCCCCACCCAGACAAGGATGTGTTCTTCGTCTTGAAATCCATATGTAATCACTGTCGAGCGCGTCATCGACGATCTCCATGAATTACTATCTAGTGACGTACTAGCGATTTTCACGCATGCCGACTGTGACGCATCGCGAGTGGGACAGTAAAGGGAGTACAGAGAAAGTTCTTGCAATAGCCATCCTAATAACATAGATATTTATTTGCGAGTCTATATGTCTCTAAAATCTCATACTGTTGGGTAGATATGTGTCAACAGACGTGAAATTAATGGCGGGGCAGATCCTATTGTTTGGTATGAACCAGGATCAAAAACAGGGAAAGCAGAAGAATACTAACCAAGAACTGAATTCTGTAGTTATATTAGATATTATGGAACCATCAAAAGCATATCTGACAAGCGAAATCGCGAAAACGATCGGATGGTCACGGGAGGTAACCTACAAAGCACTCAACGACCTAGCAGAACGTGGGAGAATTCAAGAACGGAGTCCAAGAGCACGCCGTGTATTCTGGGTATATGAACCAGCTCAGGAACAAGCCTAACAGTAATCTGCATCTTACCCGTTGGTTCGTATAAATCATTATATGGTATAAGAGAGTTACACTCCGAGACATAGGAACGTTCCATGTCGACAGGGTTAGATATTGTCTCAGGGCGGCTCGGAGACCTTGTAGAGATATGGTTTTATCGCTGGAAGGGATGAAGACTCGGATCTCAATTCAGGGCGATTTGGCCTTTACTAGAATAGCGAAACGATGTATGCGACCATTATCGTTCGGTATCGGCGTCCGTTAGTTCACTTCGGTTACCGTCCCGATTATAAAATTAGAATCGGTCGAGAATATTAATAATGTCTGCGCTGAGTTCATCTTCATCTTCTGCTTCTGCTGTGAGAAGTGCAAAGGTTAAGATTGTTCGTAGAGAAGAGCGGTCTTGAGAGGATAGATGGATTGTTGAAGTATCGTTTCTGGTTACATTTTCGGGAGAGCGGGTGCTTTCTGCTGACGTACTCGAGGTATTACCAGTGGCCATGCGTCTACGTAAAGGACTGCAAGTCATTTGAATCTACATATGAACACTATGAATATCTACTGTGTCTATTTAGTAATCTTAAGTTACTCTGGTTGATTCCATTCTTATTCTTCTTCACCCCCATATAGAATAAATTGGTTAACTGCATCCTTGGTAAGATCACCGTTAAATAGCACTAGCTATAGAACCTATATAACTAAAAACTCAATAATAGAGCCATAGATCTCTTTAAAACGTGCTTCTTAATGCTATGACAATCAGACCAAACTGCCGGTCCTGGGAGGATTATCGTCCACAATCGACGATATCGCCGTCCTCAGGCCGCACTGAAATATGAACGCAGTGGGGGCGATGCTTCAAATATCGATGTCACGGAGATGTAATAACGACTCCGTGGTTCAGCAGACCACCGCTATGAGGGAAATAGAGCGAATCTGTCGCCGTCGACGATGCTCAGTATGAACGTTTGGTCACGAGGTCACCCGTCTCGTCGTGTACGTAGACGGAATCACCGTCGTTGTTCCAGACATTTTGTGAGCGATTCCAGTAGAATTCGACCTTGTTTTGTCTTCCTCTTGTTCGAATTTGGACTATTGTTCCCGCTGGGAGAATCGTGCCATCTGGAAACTCAAACCGTTTGCCGGAGTCGTCCGTGACAGTCCATCCTGAAATATCAAGTTGCCTGTTGCTCGTGTTCTTGAATGAGACAGCTTCATCGTATTCCTCGTCTGTCTTACTGGAAGCTGCTTCAATGTTGGTAATCTTGAGTGGTGATTCGGCGGATTTCTCTGGCGTCACTGGGCCGAAGAGATCGAACGAGTCATTAAAGTTCGCTGTCGCTGGAAGACAAGCATCATCATTCAAATTCGATTCATTGTCGACAATCCGATCTCCATTCAATCGAAGATCTGAACCCAATTGCTCGATTATGTTGTTCAGATTCGCCCGTGCCTTAGAAGGCATTTCTTTTGTCCCATGGCCAAGAAGGACAACGGCTCCACCATCGTTGACGAACGATTGCAGAACTGAGATCTCCTCATCGGTGAAAGGAGTAGCCGGTACACTAACAACCAGTGCGCTAGCATTGGCTACTTCCTCAATGGTAAGCGAGTTCCGCTGTTGGAGGATTATGTCTTGGCCTTCTAAGAACCGGAGGTAGTACGCCATATCCTCGCAGGCGAGTGCATAGTCAGCATCGAATTGGCCGTGGCCACCATCGACGATGATTCGACCGGACCGGTCAGTGAGAGAACTAATCAGGTTTGTCAAGAACGGGAAGTTGCCATAACGGCTGGTATCCGTCGGGAACCCTTCAGCCTCTTCGTACTGTTCTGCGACGAGTGGACCACCGATGACTGCAAGCCGTGCGTCAGAGTCAACAGCGACTAGGGGAATATCGCCATCGTAGGTTGTTCCGTTTTGCAGTTTTTGTGTCGCCGATGCCGAGGCAAAGACCGGGACTCGATCGGTATTTACCGTGCCTGATTCTGTGTGAATACTCGCCGTTTGTGGAACGAACACTAAATCTACGGACGAATCCCGTGTTTCGGGAACTTTCGAGGGATCACTACGCTTCCAGACGTGGCGTCGGGCCTGTCTCGCCGATAACTCGCTGGCAAGGTATTTATCGTGTTTTGTAAACCCTGAATCATAGACGCGAGCATATCCTTTGCTAATCGCTCGCTGATTATATACAGTCGAAGTATCCGATCCTCCACTTGGATCGTAGCGGACGTATCGGAGTAACCGTCCGTAGCTCCCTCGATTAGGTTCATTCGGGTCTTGGTGGAGTTCAACAGTTGTGTCCTTGAGTTCCGCTTTTGCAAACTCGCTTGCACGATCGCCCCATCGGCCAAGGTACGTAAGATCCTCGATACCTTCCCATTCGGCGCGGCGCTCCGCTTCGACGTTATCGGATGTCTCAGGGGTATCAATGCCGATTATTCGCACTGTTTCTTTCGTGCCATTGTCGAGGCGGACATCGATGGTGTCACCATCGACTACTTCAACGACTGTTACGGTCGTTGTCATTAGGTCAAATGTTAGGTTGGAACCCTAATATGCTTTCTTCAGGTTGTATATATTTAAATAATTCTCTAGTGCCGTACAGCATCAAGGAGTAGCTATCATCCATTATTACTGTATTATTTAATGAATAGGATGCATATTATTCAACTAAAAGCTGAATTCTGAAATCGGAAGCCATCTTACAACGAGGTGTCATAGAACTCTTCTCACACCGTGATCACAATACTTCCTACATTGTCTCCACGTTCGTAGTTGGGAACGGCGATGATGAGTCAGGGACACAGCGCAAGGAACACCTGCGCTCGTACGTGGACGCGACCTCGGGCGCACTCACGCCCGAGGCTGTAGTCTTTGACTGATTCGTTGGTTCGTTCAACTCCCGTCCGACGGTTGTACGTCTCGTCTAGCGTTGATTGCTTCAGCTGGCATCCTCGCTATGGTCTTCGATACTGTATTCGATATCAAGCGGGCCGTCGGTGTTTCGAGTTGTATGGAGCAACAAGCCGATCGAAAGAACGGTTGAAAATGGAAACAATGAGGAGTTCGTCGAGACGGTGCGATCAGCATTTCGTGATGACTGGGATGAGGGTGAGGAATTTAGTCTGCGAACACCACCACTTTCTTGCATTCGAGACACACTCAGTGAGGAGTTTGACGAGGAGGTCGAAGACGACTTCATGACGATGCTAGAGTCGATGGAGACCGTTCCGGGTAAGAGGGATGAACTGGATGAGGTAACGATTGCATTGCTGGTAGCCGCAGATAACGAACTGCTACTCTATGAATCAGTAAATGGGGAGAGGACATTGGGCTGGCGAGCAAAGCAACGTTCTCACGGACCAAGACACGGCTTGAAAATCGTGATTTGATTGCTATGGAGAAAGTCCCGATCGATATTGGGCGGGCGCGGCTTCGGTTAGTGTTAGTGCCGGACGACCTGGAGGATGTCGATGCTCTCGCTAAGCAAGCAACTACAGCATAGCTCACAGTAGCGGGATCAGCTATGTGCATTCGCATCTCGTCCGTGCTATGAGTCAACTGCGATAGTCACTGTTCGTCGATGTGTATGAGGTGTTTAGCGAGGACCCAACCGCGCCAAACACGAAATTAGTCAGCGAGTGCACCGTCAGCCATCGCCTGAAGGAACGTGGAGTAGCCATACTCCCTCGAACAGACGGCAGTGACGGATTGGAGTGTCGGCCACGGCCATCCTAACGGCCGTGCTTGGAATGGGAAGGTTTACGAAGGTTGGTCGGCAGACAGATATGCTACATGAGAGGTATGTGTATGTTCTTAGTGGACACTGATGGTGGCGAACAATCGTTTGGCCTGCCTTCCAGTGCTCACTGTATCCGGTTCACGACGCTTAGAAAGGACGTGGAAGTGCCCGCCACGTCCTGAAAATGTCCTCGCTCTGCATGTCGGGGCGACTACTCCCGACAAGCAATTCATACAGTTAGTGATACAAGAAAATTGGCATAGCGGCAGAGGCAATGAAGAGTCTGGTATTCTACAGTACTACAACGAGAGTGCCTCGGGGCTTGACCCCGAAGGTGAATCGCGTAAGCTTTACCGTCCGTTCAATCGTACTGATGCGTACAGTTGAGCGGGTTACAGACCGTAATTCGTCGCACCTGCGCACAGTTGCAAAGGAATGTGGCTCTCTCAAAACCCACGTCTTCAACGAGGTGCGACGGACGCCATCGGGCCGTGGTGGAGCGGCCGACCCTCACGGACACACCGCGTGTTCGGGTGGTAATTCTAGACAACCCTTCTGGGAAATCCGAGGGGAATTCAATTCGCCTGCAACCAGATGGCCTGTTTCTAGGCCTCCCGCCAAAACGGCGAAGCCACGGGGCTTGTCCCCGCGATACTTCACGTGTGGGTAACGAGAGGAAAAGTGTGAGGAAGAACGGGAATCGCGCTCAGCTATCTCTGTGCCGTCCTATCTTTGATCAGCGAGAGAACCCCGGCCTAAAGGCCGGGAATGAATCGCGTAAGCTACATTCCACAACTGCCGCTGTGACGGCTAGAATGGAGCGTGGGCAGGAAAGCCACGCTCCCTGAATGGGGTCACGTCCTGCTTGGGGTATCGGGTACCATGCTGAGCCAGGGGTGGTACCCGACATTAACTCCGAAATCATCTGACAGGAAATAAGTTATGGAAGAGCAATGCAAGCAGTTTGCGATATTTCTCATTGTTCGGTGCAGTCAGTGAAAATGAAGAGATGAACAAATGGATTATTTCTATCTGTTCTCTATGGTGTTCCTTGTACCTCAGCATGGTGAGAGCGCCCCAACTCATGCTGAAATTAATAGCAGCAGAGACCGGTAGTAAACGAAAGACTGCTCTTCTCGCTATCGTGTAGGACAGAATCCTAGCTACGTATCTTCAATTGTATCGGCGATCCGCTGGAGATGTTGGGTAACGTCTCGGACCTCGTCGCGAAGTTGGCGAACCTCTTCGACGATTTCCATGTTACCGCCACGTCCGCTCACGCCGGGTGGGTCGCCGGGACCACCGCCGCCCATCGTCTGTGCCATGGGATTCCCGCCGCGTATGCCACCAGTTCCAAGCCCACTACCGGGAAATGGTGTATAAATATGCTGAATTCACTAACGTGTCAAGAAGGACATCGGAAAAATAGTCCCGATTGCCGAGCGAAAAAGATACCTCAACCGGGACAGAGTGACGGACATGCGACGGTAGATCGTCTGCCGATCAGTGGCTTGTCCACTCCTTATTCTTGCTCGCATAATCGTCTCAGTTGACCTACCCGATGAAAACAGGGTAAGAGCAGCGAGTAGTATAGGAAAACCAAGACCGTTGTCGGCCGTCTATTTTCTTGCGACTTTGATAGGAACGCTCTTGATGTCGAAAACGTATTCATTTCCGATGATCCTGTCTTTGAGTTGACCCATCCAGTCGGCTATCGTCTCGTACAACTGTTTGTCCACTCGGGTTGCGTCATCTCGTTCTATACGCACCTTCGCGTAATGGAGCCGGTTTGAGTGGAAGACCTCCAAGTAATTGCGACGCTTACCGCTGTCCCGCCCGACAGTCTAGTACCTCTTTAGATCCAGCCAGACATCCGACGAGGGCGGTGAGAGCCGTTTCAGATGGATTAGGAATCCCCATCCAGACATTCGGTCACTACTACCGGTGATGGTGTTAGTCATTCCTACGACTAGTCAAGTAAATGGAAGCTAACAATCGATATCGGGCTGTTCCACCAGCAAGCGTTTCTAGATAGCAGTCGAATCAAGGTGTATGAGCCTCACTACGGACGACTTGAGGGAATTCATAGCCTTGGACCCTGAAGATGACGAATCTGTCGCGCTCGGGGATACACTTGACGAATTGACTGTCAATGTCGAAGTCAATTCTGTTGAGGCGGTCCATGAGACTCGTGAACTGCTATGAAACTGCTCCTCGACACGAATATTCCCCGTCTTTGAGTATAAGCTAATAAGCAATAGAGTCGGAGACATACTTACTTTCTCCCCGACATATCTGGACAAGGCATCGTGGAAGTTGGAAGCTTCCTTCTCATAGAGGGAACGGCATCAACCGTGAGCAAATACGGTCGGAAAGTTCAGCTAACTATAATCCTATCAGTAGGTGCAAATTCTATCGAGTATCGCTTCGACATCGACGTTTCTCGTCCGAGTTTGTCCTGTACAACAGTCGCTACAACCATGTCCAACCCGCTCGTGACCTCGAGATTCGTGCGCTGTTGGAAGCACGATTACTGGAGTTTGCTCTTCTTTTTCTATCTCCCTAATCTGCGTAATGAAATCTCCACCACATTTGTCGCGTCGCTCAATAAGTTCGAGAAGTTCATCCCGTTCAAGTCGAGAGAGAAGTTCAAGCAGCAGGTCTTCGCATTCGAGAATAGATTCGCGAGGCGGATCATCTTGCCCATGGCGTGGTTCCTCGGATTTGGGCGGCTGTGATGGCGGCCGCATGACGATAACGCCACCTTTGCCGACGGCGATGTCAGGATAGCCGACGACCAACGACACTAGATCGTTTCCAGTTGGCAGCTCGGTCTTTTGCCACCGGCTCTCACTTTCGAGTGCGCGCCAATGGACGATGTTGCTATCGGCTAAGACGTAGATATGGTCGCGGAAGCGATCTACGGCACGAAGCGTTGTCTGCCCTAGACCAATGGGTGTCCACTGTTGCGCAGAGGGGTCATATCGGTACAGGCGACCATCGCCTGCGGCGACGTAGATATGCCCACCCGGCTCGGCGTGAATATCATAGAATTTCGCCGACGCGTCAGCGATACCGATATTCTCCCATTTGTTTTCCATTACCCGCTTGAAGACATCACCCGACGTATTGGCTGCATACACTGCATTTTCAGAAGCAAAGGCGAGTGTAGAGATCGTTGAGCCGCCGCCGAGTTTCGTCGACTTTTCCCAGGCAATATCGGTGTCGTCCATTCGCCCTGGAAGAATGGTTCCACTTCCGTTGGCGAAAAGCACCTCTTCCGATCTTGCCATTCCAGATACAGCAACTGCTTTCCACGTCGTGGTGACGTCGCCTGAATACGAGTAGTTGTGTTTTTGCTGTGTTTTTACGTCGTAGGCGCCGATCGTCCCGGATGCACCGACGAACCACACCCGCATACCGTCATCTGTTACTGCGATCGAGTTGAGCGTCCCGTTCGAAGCTGCGGGACCGGCCTCAACAATGACTTCCCAGCCTGCACCCCGCTTTGCGGCTAGTGTCCCGCTTGCACCTACGGCATATGGGCCATCAGCTGTTTGGACGACATCGAAGAGATCAATATCGAACGTAGTTGCGACACGTCGCCACTCTGGGTCGGAGCCGGCTGTGTGCGGCATGCCTAGTTATAGCATCTAGAAAGAAATAAACCCCAATTAATGACTAGTTAATTAGAATCTATCTTATCGTGAAGCTTCTACCGGTTGTGGTACGGACGACACGTAGTTACTGCGAATAGTGTCTGACCAGTGGATTGCATGAGATCGCCAAGTGTGCCGTTCCGCTCTGGGAACTCTCATACGGCGACAGGGTTCAGCGAGCCTGCTGAATACAGGGCGCAAGTCGGTCGCTCATCTTCTCCTGGCCCGGGTTGATTTTCCCTTCTCGTCGGCTATTTTTGAGTCAGTACCGGTCGTGAATTGACCAAATAGACCGGTGGTACGTCGGAGAAAAGGTGCCGAAGAATGTGAGTATGTCCGCTCCCAATAATTAGGCAAGTCGATTGAGATTCCGTCAACTCTCTTCGTCATAAGCACTGGGTGTATTCGTTAGTCTTGCCATCTTCAGTACGGGGATGGTTGTGTTGATGGAACTTCTAGAGTATGCGTAGCAAGGCCATTTTCGGGATTTCTTGGCTTGAGAACACCTAAGGGTCTCTCGTCCGTATCCAAGCATAAGATGGCGACGAACAACACGCAGACAGCCGGCGGTGGAGGCCCCGAAGATCCGGAGGATCTGCTGCCGGAAGATAGCGTCCTTAGCCTTGACGAGTACCTGGCAATGCACGCCGCCGTTGGGCATCGACCCGCTATGAAATCCTCTATCGACTCGTCCACAGCGGAGATATGAGTCCCAAAGAATTGGAAGAATCAATCGACATCGACGATAGCACCCTCCACTATCACCTCAACAAACTCGTCGATGTCGGTCTCGTTGAGAAGCGTCAGTGTACCGAGCGAGGGCAAGATGGGCTGTACACGTATTACCGGGCAACCGTAATGGGGGAGGTGACGCTCACCGACGGCGTCGACGAGATAATCCGGGGCGAGCAAGAGTTTGAAGCGATGTACGATAGCTCTGCCGAGGGCTAACCGCCAAATGATGTCAGAATCCACTGCTCAGGATTTGAAGAAAGTGGTCAGTGTCAGCTCAGATTGATTCGTATTCTCCTAATGGACACCCCATGGCTTTAGCCGTTGGTGGTCTCCTATTTCCATACCCAACGATCACCACCACGCCGTCGACAACCGCTCCCCGAAATCGTTCTTTCCTGTCTTCCCCCGGTCACCTTCACGTCTACAACGACTATCCGTCTCGTCTTGATTATATAGAACAAGCCAGAACAGGGCCAAGAACACTGTCTTACGATAATCTACTATCTTTTTGTCTGCTTATTATGATTTTGTGAAGTGAAGTCTTCCGTCACCTTCGTAGAGATGCCCGTGGAGCAGGAGGCGTTCGATAGTATCATCGGCCCCGGGTTGTCTGAGGTCCGCTTCCTCGGCGAGGATTGTATAGGTGTGGTCGTAGCTGAAATCCATGGGCATTGTTGATTTCACTCTACCGAAACGATAAAATGATAGTGCTGCAAAATTTCTGTAGAAACAGAATTGCTGAAGGCTGCCAGTGAACAGAAAAACACGGCAATCACCTAAAAGTACCTGACGATCCCTTAGTACACAATAGCCCTCTATGTCCTCGTATTTACTGTCATTCAAACCTGCGATAGGACTGTACGGCCAACACGATCCGAGCGCAGCCCTGTTCGAAGATAGTACCCTCGTTTACGCCATCGAAGAAGAACGGCTCTCGCGTCAAAAGCATGCTATCAATACATTCCCGCGCCGCGCCATCAACGCCTGTCTTAACTACCGGAATCTCGACCTTAGCGACCTTGATCGTATCCTCCTGCCGTATGACCCCACACTCAGTAATAAGATACTCAGTCATTACGTCCAGAACGCCCTTTCAGTCGACGGTGTGATCTCAAAAGCTGCCACGTTCGAAGAAGTGCTCAAAACACGAGCACAATCAGCATTTCGACCAACAGCCGAAGTTGAATCCCGACTCGCCGAGATCGACACGCCCGTCCCACCGATTGAAACGCGCCCTCATCACGCCTGCCATGCAGCAAGTGCGTTCCATCCCGCCGACTTCGAACAAGCACTCGTCCTCACTATTGATGCGAAAGGCGAGTACGACTCAACCGTCGTCTGGGACGCACAACACGATGGCCTAGAGCGCGTTCGCACCTATGAGCATCCGAATAGTCTCGGCCTCTTTTTCGCAATCATCACTAAGTTCCTTGGCTATCGGATGTTCAACGGCGAAGGGAAAGTGATGGGGCTTGCCCCATACGGCGAGGAAAATAACGCTATCGAGTCGGCACTTCGCGAAGTAATTGATACCGGCGTTAACTATGACGTTACTGACCTCACTCAGCAATGGGGCACAAGATATGGTGTCGCAAAACTTGAAGAGCTATTCGACCGTCCGGCTGTTGAGACGTCAGGAGACTTTACGCAGTGGGAGAAAGATCTCGCGTATACTGCACAGAAGTTGCTTGAGGAGACAGTCGTCGACATCGTAGAAGCGTACGCGCCACAACTCGGCGACGGCAACGTCGGACTAGCGGGGGGCGTTGTCCTCAACTGTAAAATGAACACCCATGTAATGCAGGCAGATGGCGTCGAGGATGTCTTCGTTCAGCCGGCTGCCAATGACGCTGGGCTTGCGCTCGGTGCTGGCTGGCTTACTCAGCATCCCGACGCTGTTCCGCCACTAACGGACGTCTATCTTGGACCGTCCTTCGACTCCGCTGAGATTCGGGACCTTCTCACGACGAACAAGATTGCCTATTCTGAACCGGACGATCTTGAAGCGTATGTCGCAGAGCGTCTTGCTGAAGGTGATCTCGTGGGGTGGTTCCAGGGCCGGCTCGAACTCGGTCAACGCGCGCTTGGCAACCGCAGCATCCTCGCTGATCCCCGGTCGAAGGCGTCACGTGACCGTGTCAACCGCTTCGTCAAGCATCGCGAGGAATGGCGGCCATTCGCTCCTTCGATGCTTGCGTCAGCGGCAGCCGACTATCTCGAGCCGAGTAATGAAGCACCGTTTATGATCACGACCGCATCGGTTCCCGAAAATCAGCGCGATGATCTCACGGCTGTTCTTCATCCAGGTGATAAAACGACTCGACCTCAGACCGTCCGCCGCCATCAGAATCCGCGCTATCACCGTCTTATCACTGAGTTCCGTGAGCGAACTGGTATCCCAGCGGTACTGAACACGTCATTCAATGATCACGGTGAACCAATCGTGACAACGCCCACGGAAGCGCTCAAGGATTTCTTTGGAATGGGACTTGACGTGCTGGCGATTGAGGACATTATTGTAACGAAACACGGGCAAGATGAGACGTCACAGGGTTCTATTAGAAAAAAGAGGGGGGAGTAGACCAAAGCGGTGCAGCGCGGGTGAGCTAATTTAGTGATCAAGTTAACAATGAATTTGTTGCCGATATGGATAGCAACTAGCGGATCCCGAATATCGATGTAATTGAAGCCATTGATCTAAGGAGTGGCTTGGAGCGGCTCCACATTCGGTCCCGAGTCCTGTGAGGAGAACGCTGCGTACAACAGAATTACGTCTGTCTCAAGGACATCGTCGTAGAAGTTGTTTGTCGAGATGTGGGTCCCCCACCCCACTGTGTCGAGTGTCTTTGTCGACAAAGAGTGGATAATGGGTGTGAGTTGTGTGACTAGTGTACTACTGGTTTCTTCTTGCTTGGATAAAGGATATCGTTCGGAAATACTGTGGTTAGTTATATATATATATATATATAAATTTTTATTATCTATAGTTGATTGGGGGATTGTCGCTGGTCGGTTTTAGTGAGACACTGGACAAAGCGCGGGGTGGCAGCATCAAAGATCCTGGACAGAGGGGGGTGGCAGGCTACTACTATAGTACTGAGCAAGAACCTCCACACGCAGAATATATTCGGTTATACCGACCTCGACGAGGAGATCCGTGAAGAGTTTTCCCTATCAAACGACTCGAAGTCGGCCGGAACGACGTCGAACTCGAACGCCGGATAACAGATTCCGTTCAGAGTGTACCATCGGTCGTGCTCGCCATCGAGACTACATGTTTCTTCATGGTGTCGAAGGATATCGAAAAGGAGACTACTTCCCCCTCCCGGAGCCGTCGTGATAAGCAGCACGCTGTCAAAGTCGCCAACCTGACACTTTGACAGAATCGATTGTTTCTCCTCCGCAATAGCCTATCTTTTTACATACATGTGTTTACATGTTCGTAGTTCCGTTTGGCCTGATCTCGCAGATCGTCTGGCGATTCTCCAAGACTCACCAGCCACCACTTTCCGACGTGTCTACCGAATCAACCCATAATCGGAACCGATGATTTGGTTTCATCGACTGTATTACCTCTGTAATAGTTTTGTCATTTGTCGACCTTGACCTCCGCCACGGCCTGAAGACCGTAAATCCGGATACCGGATTTCGGCTATTGCAGCCTTCGAGGTTCCAACCCGCATTCAGTGGGAACTGGTGACACACCGGAGGAACTTTCGTTTCTTCCCTTTCAGGGCTATAGCCCGGCCAATGAGGTCGTTCGAAAATCTCCGATTTTCGTGACGACGAGGGAGCAGAGCTCCCTCGAACCACCCCGTCGGAATCCGTGCTATCGCCGTGCGACAAACAGACCGCGTTCGTCGCCACCCCCCGTCTGTTCGGGGACGGACTCTCATCGACTCCATAGCGGTCTGAGTTACAGCGACCCACACCAAAATGATTCTGGCGGGAAACGAGACCAGTTCCGTTGTAGAGCGTCTGTTCGATAACCTCAAAGGACTCTCCGCGCTCAAGGAGAAGGGATACGGCGTGGGTCAACTCAAATGGAACCCGCCACGGGAGTTCCACAGTTTCACGTACAGCCAGTCTGGCTTCAAGCTCGACAAGAAAGGCGGTCAGACTGTGCTTTCACTCTCGAAACTCGCGGACATCCCGATTCGACTCCACCGATCCATCCCCGACGACGCAGACCTCAAGCAGGTCACGCTCAAGAAGGAACCGACTGGCGAGTGGTTCGCCACCTTCGGCGTCCGGATGGACCGCGAACCTCCTGAACCGCCAGAGAATACCGACAGGTGCGTCGGTATCGACGTTGGGATTCTCACGTACGCCCACGACACCGACGGCACGGCGGTCGGGTCACTTGATCTCTCGGACGAACGTGACCGCTTGGAACGCGAGCAACGAAAGCTCTCGCGGAGATAGCACAGGTCGAACAACTGGGAGAAGCAACGTCGTCGGGTCGCGGCGTGTCACGCTGACCTCCGTCGGAAGCGCCGTGACTTCTTGCACAAACTCTCAGCATACTACGCGCGGGAGTACGACCTCGTGGCCGTCGAAGACCTCAACGTGAAGGGGGATGATTAACGACTCTTGTTGCCACTCCTAATATTTCTATGGTTAAACTACAGTAAGGTCTGAAGACCTCCTCTCTCAAAAATAGTAAACAGAAGTGGAGTTGACAGACCGCCGTCCTCGGGGATAACGAGCGTCAGCAGGAGTGTAACCGAACCGGACTATTTCCTGTTAGGCTTCCCGCCCTCGTTCGCCCGCTGGTGTCTCTTCTCTTGCCGCTCGCCGAGACGCCATGCCAAGTCCGATGAGGGAAAGCCCCGTCACAAGCACGTTCACACCGAATAGGACGCCCACCGCCCACACTGCAGTCGCAGGAAAGCCAATCCAGAGCATGCCAGCGAGGAGCAGCGAGATAATCCCGCTTCCCAGCAGCCACAGCCATCCTCTGTTGTCACGTCCGGCAACCGCCCAGGCGATCTCAACGATCCCGTCGACGAAGAAGAAAGCGATCGCGAGAATCGTTAGCGTCGTCAGACCGATCACCGGATTCGCCATGAACGAAATTCCCGCAATCCCGTAGAGGATACCAAGCAGCACCTGCCAAAGTGCCCCCCAGAAACTTCCCGCCGAGAATGCGTGTGCAACATGAACGATCGCGCCGACGACCAGCAGTGCTCCGAGCAGCACCGACAATGATAATCCCGTAACGAAGGGGAAGAGTATCGCGAGAATCCCGAGGATCGAGATAATGATTCCGACGGCTATTCCACCACGTATTTGGTCAGATTTCATTTCGCCAACCGGAATTGCTGCTATGCTGTTCATGGTATTCTCATTCAGGGTTCGTCAAGTCAGGTGAAATAACTCTGATATCGTTTAACCTATAGAAATGCAGTTATTTTCATTTCCCCATATAAACGTCTCCTTGACGCTGCAGGACTGAACGGAGAGTATGCAACTGTAGAGCTCTCTTGATGTATTGTTTTGCAGGGTAGCGTCGACAGAGACACAGGGCGAGCGCCTCGGGGCTTGGCCCCGAGATCATTCATTCATTGAAGATTACTGTGTGAATCAGCTATGGCCCCAAATTCAGATATCGTCGGTTACTCTTCCACAGGGATGGCCTTGGACATGTCGTATGAGCCGTCGACCAGCGACCAGTGGGGGGCCGTAGAACCGAACCGCAAAGCGCAGACTCCCGTCAGAGGCCGGCAGCCAGTTTTACACCTTCTCAGGGCCCTCTGGTTTCTCGTGTTGGACGTAGATGACGACTGCCACGCCTCCGATAGCCTGCCGAAAAACGCACGCAGCTCTGCTCGACCGTCTCGAAGCGTTGCCGACCTATGTTCGCTGCTTCTGCCGCAAGATCCGGCGAATCATCGACGCCCTCGGCGCTATCGTAGTCCCAAACGAGATTGATCATCCGCGACACCGATCCCCACACGAGCTTTCTTTCCTTGTCCTGGATAGCCTCGGTCATCTCTTCGTACTTACTCTGTACCTTGTCCGCCGTCACGCTTATCAGGCGTATGAGGAAGTTTTGCATGCAACCACTAGCTATTTTTTCCAAGCGGTGATTAGAAAATGATGTCGGGTATTGCCTTCGAACATAGGGCTTCCGCCCGACGGTCACCTCTGAAGAGAACCATTTGGGGTTGTGTGCTTCCTCTTCCCCGGCCCTCTTGCATCTTGACCCCATCCGTATCCAGTTCTCTGTCAGCTCTGCAGGTAAGACGGATATATTGATGGAGATAATTATAATCAGAAGTTCCAACTAGTTCTGCTCTTTCTGTTCAGCTGGAGCAGTTATCTCCTCGAGATTGAGAATCAGAAGATTGTTCGTAGTGTCTTTTCCGTCGATCGTCCCCTTGACGACGAGGTCTGACAGTGGCGTCGGGCCGACTGTCACCGTATCACCCTTATGGAAGTCGCTGATGGAGCCCCGAAGGTGGATTTCAGCACGGCACTTTTGTGGGTGGTGAATATTTGCGAGATCGATTTCTGCCACATTTGTATCGGTAACGCGGTCATTGTCATGGAAGAACGGAACCGATGTTGGTTGATCGAGCTCCTGAATATCGAGGGCTTCGTAGGCGGCGGCAGTCGGTTTGTACCCGCCTTTCGGACCCGGAACGCCTTCAACGAGCTGGAGTGCCTTGAGACTCTGCATCTGATTGCGGATCGTACCAGGGTTGCGATCGATTTCTTTCGCTATCGTCTCACCTTTGACTGCAGCTTCTGATTCGCGATGCAGATTCGTGAGTGCAGTGAGTATTGTTTGTTGACTCGGCGTAAGTTCGATTGATGCCATAGTTGCGCTTCGGACTTCCCCTGTTTAAATCCGATGAACAAGGGGTGCACTAGTTGATTTTTATTACGAGCGGCAACTTATGCGAACTGGACTGATTCACCATAGTCGCTTTTTGGCAGATATTTTGGCTTCTCTCCGCGCTGGAGCTGAAAATAAGGTATGTACCGAGAATATATTTACTCTAGCTATAGAAATTTTTAATATTCTCCGTGCAATATTCCCTCTATGTCACGCTCATCCACCGAAACCCATGACGCACAATCTCTGATTAGCCTCCCATCGAACAGTATCGGTTACATTGCGATTCTCGCAGCAGTTGTTACAGCCGGCATTCATCTATTTCTCGCACCAACAGTGATGGAATTTGATCAATTGACAGGTATCTTATTCTATCTCAATGGACTTGGCTTCATTGGCGGCGTGATTCTCTTCGTGAGCCGGTACTGGCGTCGTGAGCTGTATCCTATCGCCGTTGGATACGCACTTGCAACCATCATCGCATTCTTCGTGATGGACGGCCCAATCAATTCACTCTCTATTACTGCGAAAATCGCTGAAGCAGTTGTGGCGCTTACTGGTACGTACCTCTATCTCCCTATAAACTCTACATAATAACAAATTGCCATCTTCCATCGGCGATGACGATGTTTGGGTTACAGACTAGCATTCTCTTTGGTTTCGTTAACGTTGGAGGATCTACCAATCGGCGTGGTGTGCGGGACGTGGGCAGCACTGGGTATTGTTGGTGTGGCTGCCATCGGTGTCGTTGTGTTCGACGAACCAATCGACATCCTCGGACTCGTTGGACTCGGCCTACTCATCGTTGGAGTGTTCTGCGTTAATATTCTGTCTGACATAGCTGCCCATTAATTGGAACGCTAGGTGTCGGCCAGCTATGTCACGACCAGCTTGGTGTACACTACAACAATACTGCGGTGACATCCTCGTCCGCCCTCAAGGGCGGGGCTTCCTACAAGGGAAGCCTCGCGTCGGAGGTTTCAGGACGAAAACTCCGCAAGCGATGGGGTTTCCTCGCTACCGCAAAGATGATCCTCCCAATTTGTCCGATCCTGCCTGAGTGACGACGGTGAGTTCCTCCATGGTTAGTCCGCTTCGCGGATGAACGTGAGTACCTCGTCGATGAAGTGATCGGTTGCGGTGAGCATCGCAACGTGTCCGTGCCCCTCGAACGTGACAACCCGGCTGTTCGGGAGCGCCTCGTCGAGTGCCTCCGTGGCGACGTGGTGGAATGGCGGGCTCTCGCTACCTTCTAACAGCAACGTTGGCGTTGTCAAGCCTGCGAACCGAGCAGCCCCGAACTCGTAGTCGCTTATCCCACGAATCGCACGGGGAATTGTATATGCCCCCTCCACTCGACGCTGCCAGTTCGGCGCTTCACGAAGCACGTCAATTTCATCCGGCGGGATGTCAGCGACCTCCCGCAGGAATAGAAGGAGTACTTGCTCGTGCTTCCCCTCGTCCAGCAGTGCCTCCATTTCAGCGACTTCCTTTTCAGTGTCAAGATCGTAATCACCGACCTGAATTGGAGGTTCATACAGGATGAGCTTCCGGAGGGTGTCGGTTCGCAGCGCTGCTTCCAACGCTATCAGCGCACCACTCGAATGTCCCAGCAAGACAGCTGGTTCGTCGATTGACTCGACGACCGCAGCGATGTCCTCGAACTCTCGTTTCAGTTCGTATTCGGCGGCGTCACCGCTGTTGCCGAGCCCACGCCCATCGATCGCGTAGACGGTACAGTGGTCCGTGAAGGCGGGCCGTACCTCGCCTGCGTCCCATCGCGTGTGATCATTTGCGCCGCCTCCAGGGACGAGCATGAGTGGTGGCCCGCTGCCCGTCCGTTCGTAGGCGATCGGTGTTCCATCTGCGGACGTGACTGTTTCCGTCGTGTGAGTTGATGCCATCAGTTCCTCCAATCATAGCGCCTAACTTGCCATGCCTTCCCCGAAGCTGGCATTGAAGCATGCGCTGATGATACCATTCGCCTTGCACCTCGTTAATAATTGCCATGCCAAAATAAGTTCGTACTCGATACGCGCTCTCTATTCAGCACGCCCGTTGGAATATGTCACCGTTAGAGTGTTTCAATAAGGCCGGGAAAGCTTGTTTTTTGCCTGGCGAATATTTTTGCGGACGGCTTCAGGATGGACGTCCCGGACTTTCGCCCAATTTTTCGGCGTGAACTCCGTTTTCTGGACTATCCAGTAATCAAGGAGTTCAGCCGGAGAGAGCCCCTGATGAAGGAAATATCCCCAGTGCTGATGAATCATGTCTCGTGCTAGTGCCCAGTTGTCGGGATAGTCGATTATGAACGGTGTGGTATTCTCGGAGAGTACCTCCGTTTCAGTAGCGTCGAGGAGCGTTTCTGCCTGTGATTGATGCACGGTTTGGACTGCTGCAAGCGTTGGGTCGTCGATCACAAGGTGGTCAGCAAGGTCAACCCATTCCGTCTCACTGAGCGTCACGATATATGTTTCGTCGGTATCTCCGAGCAGCATTTCCGCGCGCTCGGCCTGCCATGCAATTTCGAGGTATGGTCGATATGCTCACGGGCGTAGTTGCGGATTCGCTGGAGCGTGTCTCCGAGATGCTCCGTTCCAATTTCTTGGGTATCAGCGGCCGCTTGGACCGTTTCTGGATGGAAACTCATTCCAAATAATAATATAATATTATGAGAAATCAAACTAGGGGTTTGATTAGTTGTCACCATAGATTGTAGGTAGCGTCTGGAGCGCAGATTAGACGGCTGGAATCATGAGAGAGTAATAAGAAAATTCCTTATCAGTGGCGGGAATATTATACTTCAATATATGGCATATTAGTGGCAAGAGTACTCGACACCGTATGGTTTGCCGCTACATAGGTCACTCAATTACTAGTATTGGTTTGAGAAAAAAGCCGTAGAACGTCTAATAGCGTTCAAATATGGGAATAGAGCTATTCGCTGCGCTGTGATCGATTTTGACGAATCTTGTGATAGTCAGTTAGTCCTTTACTTGCCGTATCAAACAACAAGAAGAATTCATAGATACTCAGTTAGATATGAGCGACAAAACTACCACAGATTATGAAATCGGAGCAGTCGCACGCAAATTAAATGCACAACCACTCGCCAGTCGGCTAGAACTTAAACAGACGAGCCTTCGGCGAATCGGACTTGCGCTTGTCGTCTATGCACTCATCCTCTGGGTCCTTGTTGAATTTATTGTCCCGCAATGGTCGCCCCAAACTGGAGGCGTAACAACGGTTATTCCGGTCGTCGTCCTTGCTGCATTCGTTTTTGAGACGTTGGACTCAGCTTCCGGAATGGGATTCGGCGCAACTATTGGAACGCTGCTTTTCATTTTGGGGTACTCACCAGATGCTGTTGTTCCGGCTCTTCTCCTTTCAGAGGCCGCGACGGGCCTTGTTGGTGGTGCATTCCACAATGAATTCAAAAATGTCGATTTTGGGTTTGATGGGGGCAGTCCAACAGAGGCGACGAAGGTCCTCGGTCTGATCGTCAGTGTTGGGATTGTTGCTGTTGCGATTTCAGTTGTTATGACCTATCTTGCCTTCGAGATACCTGATACGTTCGTAAAAATTTATGTCGGTGCTGTCATTCTCGTTATTGCGCTTACGACTCTGGTCAAGAAGTTTGTTGAGCCAGCGACAGAGTACCATCGGAATAGACTCATCGGATTCGCTGTACTCGCTGGTTTAAATAAAGGGATTGCTGGCAGTGGGTATGGGCCGGTTATCACAATCGGTGAAATATTGTCAGGTGTCTACGAGAAAAGTGCAACCGCAATCACATCCATGGCTGAGGGAATCGTCTCACTCGCCGGTATCGCGACCTTCTTCACGATTTCTATAACCGCTTATGATCTCAACTTAATGTTACTACCGTCAGTGTTTGCCGGGGGATTCCTTGCCGCAATCCTTGCTCCATACACCGTACGTGTACTCCCCAATCGTATTCTCGGTTATCTCGTGCCGGGGTATGCGCTTGCACTCGCACTCGTCCTATTCGGGAAAGTCCTCTAAAGAGCTTCTAGCGGATTTATATTATCGGCGATCGTTCGGCGAACGAAGACCGAGAGATTCTGCTTGCGAAATTCACTCTGCGGTGATATGCTCTATGAAGTGTCAAGGACAAAGGCGGCAGGCTTACGATCCACTCTCGTCGGAGTCAGCGGGTCTGAATTCCATCCCTTGCATGGCTTCACCACTCCCTCTGGCAGGGTTACTTGGTCGTTCAAAAATGATGGCTAACCAATTGCAGCTCGATTCAATTGGATTGGACGGACAGAATCGGCAGACAGGACGCGGTTAGCCCGGACCCGGTAACTGCAACGCAGTGAAAGAAAGAGGTGGCGATGCTCAGGGAGACCAGGCCGTGGGAACCCTACTGGTACGACCACAGCGTTCAAAACAGCGTTGAGGCGGGTGTGTGGCCGCAGACGTTCGAAGTCCACACGTTCCTTGATGGAGTAACAAGAACTCTATCATGAATGCTACGTGTTCGCCCTTGGTTACGGGATTCGATTAGCCTGATAGAGTGTATAACTCTGTAGTACCACTGTGTAGAAACCTTCATACGTTATGTGTTCCCAACCCCGTTGTATGGGGTCATCGACACGTACTAGAAACCGGTTTTCGGTCGGTCGGATGAAATCGTTTCTGTCCTATATGGGGCCGTCGTGGGTTGCCGGAGCTATCGCCGCGGGCCCGGCAACAATGGGATCGCTGATTACCGGCGGTGGTGCCTTCGATTATGCTCTCTTTTGGGTCGTGGTCCTCTCAGCCGTTGCTGGCACATTCACTCAGTATCTTGCAATGCGCCTCGGACTGCTCACCGAACGTGGCATTATCGGTGTGGTTGAGAATCATCTCGGCAATACCTGGGCCTGGCTACTCGTCCTTGACGTGGTGATCGCGGCTGGTATCGCCCAGCTTTTGATCATGAAAACTGTCGCGAGCGTCTCGGCAACCGTTACCGGCGTCGACAGTCGCATCTGGGGTGTCATGTGGGCGCTCATTCTCGCAGTCGGACTGGCAACCCGAGGGTACCGGTTCCTCGAAGTCATTGCCAAAACTCTCGTCAGCGGTATCGTCGTCGTGTTCGTGGCGTCGCTGTTCATCGTCCCAATCGATCCAGGTGCAGCAGTTAGCGGGCTCGTCCCCTCACTGCCGTCCGGGAGCGCACTGGTCGCAGCGGGCATCCTTGGGGGTACCGTTCACATCACCCTGATAACAATGCACTCCTACACCATGCGTACACGTGAGTGGACCGCCGACGACTACGACCTCGCGACGTTTGACGTTATTACTTCGATGCTGGTCGCTTTCGGGATCTACAGCGTCGCGATCTACCTCGTCACGGCGAGCGTTCTCACAACCGGCAACCTTTCGACCGTGGAGGCCGCACAAGCTCTAGGACCGTTTGCAGGACGCTTTGCGGAATGGCTCTTCCTTCTCGGCTTATGGGGTGCGGCAGTCTCAACACTCGGCGGGAACACAATCGTACCACCGTTCCTTCTCGCTGACAAACTCGGCTGGGGCACCACTGTTGCAGACGATCGGTACCGTTGGCTCCTCGTCGGAACGGCACTCCTTTCGGCACCGGGCGCGTTCATCGATGGACCTGTTCTGAGCCAGCTTGCACTTGTCCTCGCGATCGGGACTGTCGGGACTCCATTCGCGATCGCCATCGTCCTGTACCTGCTTAACTCGCCCGCAGTTCCCGAATCTAACTCCACGATTGCAAACCTCGTTGGACTCGCCCTACTGTTCGTCTCCGGAACGCTTGCGGCGAACTTCGTCAGGGAGCAGGTCACCACGGGTATCGGTCCGCTATCAGGGGCTATCCTCTCGTTTGCTCTCATCTTGACCGTTGCGACGGTCGGTCTGTTCTTAAAGTACGTTCAGCAGGAGGGAATGTTTGTATGACCATCCTCGGATTTCCGCTTGCCGGGTCGACGCTCATTGCTGGACCATCCCAAGCTGGTAAAACTCAGCTCACCGCTCGCGCCCTCGAGACGTGGATCGACCGGCAGGGCGCAGCAGATGTCGTCATTCTAGAATTCGGTCCAGAGTACGAACACGGTGAGATAGTGCTCGGTCGGCGGCTTGAACGGTACATGGACATTCCGGCCGAGGTCTGGGTTGGGCAGGTGGACGCATACGCCCCACGAGCCGAAAGCGAGACCGAGACGGAACTACGCGACTTCGCTCGAGAAAATGCGAGGGTGGTATCAGAGCGGCTTTCAGAAGCTCCTGACAATCCCAGTGCTGTTTTCGTGAATGATACCACGCTCGGGTTTCAACACGAACACGGCGATGTCGACGATTTACTCCGATACTGCGAGACGGCTAGAGTAGCCGTTCTTAATGCGTTTAAAAGCGATGAGTTAGGAACTGACGATCCAGTTTCCAAACGAGAGCGACAGATTGTCGAGCGGTTGCGGACTTGGGCCGACCGAACTGTTCTGCTCGACAGTCGCTGACAGCCGTGAATGCTTATTGGATGCGTTGTGTGGCGGACCTTGAGATGGACTGCAAATTTATCAGTAGTAGAGCCGTAAATTATTACACTACCATTAGAATTTTTGCTGGTCTAGGGATTATTGCAGCAATGATATAGGAATATTAATATATTCTGCGGGGATATACACGTTCGGAAGTAATAGCGATAATGACTGAGACAGAGATCGAATCAAATACATCACGGTGCAGTCGTCGACAGCTACTGAAAGCTGGTGCTGCAGTCACCGGTACTGCCTCACTCAGTGGTTTTCTTGGTATCGACCCAAGTGCTATCGTTCCAGTGAATATCGGCTATAAAGACGAGCGTGGCCTTGACGCTGCCATCCAGGCGGCATCGAACGTTGCTCGCACATTCGAATTCAATGCATTGACGATTGAGCTGCCGGAATGGGCTGCTTCTCAGCAAGGTCTTTCAACACTCGGAAACAAACCAGGAATTCGATATATCGAACGCGATCGCCAGATGCAGGCACTTGGACAGTCTCTTCCGTGGGGTGTCGATCGGGTCGATGCAGAGGTCGCATACCAGAGGGGCAAAACAGGTGCCGATGCAGATATCGCTATCATCGATACAGGTATTGATAGTACTCATCCAGATCTAAGCGCCAATCTTGGCCAAGGAGATTCATTCACCTATGGAATGGGTAATCTCCTCAGTGACCAACAAAAGAGTCGAATTCACTCCCGTCGCTCGACCATTAATTATGATCTTTATCCAGATTGGCAGGATGATAATGGACACGGAACTCACTGTGCCGGCATCGCAAATGCCGTGAACAACAAGCGGGGTGTTGTTGGTGTCAGTACGGAAGCCACTCTCCATCCAGTAAAAGTATTAACTGCGATTGGAGCGGGTAGTACCTCTGATATTGTTGCTGGCATCGAATATACAGCAAACCAAGGATGGGATGTTGCCAGCCTCAGTCTCGGTGGCTCGAGTTCGAATCTTCTCCGAGATGCCTGCCAGTATGCATACAATCAGGGAGTACTGCTCGTTGCAGCAACTGGAAATAGCGGTCCATGTACGGATTGTGTCGGGTATCCAGCCGCATATCCGAATGTTCTCGGTGTCAGTGCGACAACACAAAACGATACTCTTGCATCGTTCTCCTCGACTGGTCCTGAAGTCGACTTAGCTGCTCCCGGAAAGAACATTCGTTCAACCTATTTGAGCTTCCTGAGCGACTACAAACAGCTTTCAGGAACGTCAATGGCCGCTCCGCATGTTTCGGGTGCGAGTGCACAGCTTATGGCAAACGGCCGGTCACGAGATGAAACAGTTCAGCAACTTAAAGAGACTGCCGAAGACATCGGTCTTTCATCGGCTGAAGCTGGTGCAGGACTTCTTGACGTTGCCGCTGCACTTGATCTAACGACTTAACTCCTATCTACCTCGGCAAAACGGTTGGCATCCCTGGCTTCTTCATAGTCCAATAGATCGCCCTACTTGCTTCCGAGCGCAGTGGCAAGCGCCACCACTACTGGAACGTTTTCCACTCAAACCGCCTTCATTCTGGGAAGGTCCGCACAGAACGCGATGACGCACCCCGAGAAGACAAACAGTTGTATGAGACGATGGCCGACCGTGTGGACCGACTTAGACACAATCATCGGGAATGAACATGTGTTCGACGTCAAGAGCGTCCCCGTTGCAGTCGAAGTGAAATAAAATTAGTAGAGTCGATTGACGTGGTACCTGATCACGAATAAGCGTCGTTGAACTCGTGTTCACGGCGCATCAATTCTTCGACGCCGTGCTGGAGGATGCCGCGTCCCATTGCGATCGGTCGATAGTACGTGTAGAAGCCCTGACTGTCAGCCGTGCGTCGCTGGCGCTTATCGACGAGTCCGACATCGACTAGTTCGTCGAGATGGTAGTGAAAGTTGTGGGATTCAACGTCGATTGCCGCTTTGAGGTCGGCGGTGCTCAGCTCGTCGTTGGCAGAGGAGACAGACGAAACCACTACCTCGTCATCGGGATCCGACAGTTCGACGGAGACATCGGACTCTGAGGATAGCTCCAGAAGCTCAAGTTCCGATTCAAAGTTCGATTCCGAGTCGACGAACGACGACTGCTAATTTCCGCTTCACATTTCATTACTATCATTTTTATAAATACTAAAACTGAATTCAGATATCGACTTCGATGATTGCAACGCGCCGAAACGCAGACGATCCGGCTTGATCGAGTGCGACTGCACACTGCCGACATCACTTCTGAGCACTTCCCTAAGTCCTCCATCGGTTCGGTCGACTAAGAGATCTCCGAGCGAGCAGACAAGCAGGCGAGTGAGTTCTATTCCGATTCGGCCTTGTCAGCCGTGGAACGGTTCCCATAAAGCGTAACCAACCGAGCCTCCGCCTTACTGAGATGGTTCGCAACAGTACTCTTCGAACAGTCCAGTTCGTCCGCGATTTCTCGAACGCTTGTCTGCTGAGGGACTTCGTAATACCCGCGTTCCCGTGCGGTTTCGAGCACCTCTTTTTGCCTGTCGGTTAGAGCGGTTACTTGCGACTCTCGGTATGTGTCGTATTCACCAAGCCGGTTAACCGAAATCGAGAGGTGTTCAGGGAGGCCAGTGACTATCGATTGAAGCTCTTCCGATTCGCCAGCGACTTCGAAGACCATCTCACCGCCAGTCCCGTACTCGATTGGTGGTACGACAAGTAAATCCGTATCTGCTAAGAGCTCCCGAAAGCGCCGGCGTGTTCATCAGCGGCCTCCCGGACGTAGACGTAGAAACTACGATCGTCAACTGGTGTCGTATCGTACTCCTTGATCGTACTGACGGACTCAATTGCAGCAAGGTAATCCTTACGTCCGTCTTTGATATCACCGACGACATGAAACAAAGACGTCACGTACTCAGGGTTCGAGAAATTCCAATGTCGCAGATACACCCGCCGAATCGACTCCTGATCGACGAGAAATTGATGCATCGGATGTCGCGTTCCGTCAGGATATCGAATTTTCAGCTGGAGGTACCGTATTACTCGATAGTATATCACTGAGCCACTAAAAGGGGTGGACGTGTCCGACAGAAAACCGTAGTTCGAGTGACCGAAATGAACGTACATGAGCACTGGAACGAGCTACCCACCCGGACCGAATGGGCTGCCCCTCGTCGGTAACACAGTCGATTTGAGCCGTGATATCTTCGAATTCTACGAACAGTTACGCGACGAATACGGCCAGATAGCGAGCTATCAAGTATTCGGAACGAAGGCGTGCATGGTCGCTCATCCAGAGGCAATCCAGAAAATCCTCCTCGACAATCACGATGTCTTCAAGAAAGGCGACGTCGTCACTCGAAATCTCAACGACGCCATGGGAGAGGGATTGTTCCTAACGGAAGGCGTCCAGTGGCAAAACCAACGGACGAAAGTCCAGCCAGCATTTTACCGGCAACGACTGAACACGTACGTCTCCGAGATACGAGCCACAGCAACTGAGATGGTCGAACAGTGGCACGACGGGGAACTTGTCGAAGTGAACAATGCCATGACGGAAACGACAATGGACGTTCTTGGGCGGACGCTATTCGGCGTGGATGTTACAAACGAACCCGTCGTGGCTGAGGCTTCGGACGCGATTCTCGCACGGTTCGACACCAGCCGGTTCTGGTCATTCTTGCCCGACACAATCCCGACGCCGACGAATCGGCGTTACAAACGGGAACTCAAACACCTTCGGACCTTCGTCGATGACTTGGCAGCAGAGCGTCAGAACCAATCGCCAGAGAACCGGGGCAATGACTTGCTATCAATACTCGTCGAATTCGTCGAGGCGGGCGACATGACGCAAGAAGAGTTCCGAGATAACATGGTCACGTTCCTCTTCGCCGGTCACGAGACAACGGCACTCGGTCTCACGTACACATTCCTCTGTCTCGCTCAGAACCCAGAGGAACAGGAGCGGATCTGCACGGAAATTGATGCTGTTTGCGGTAAACGCGTGACAGCTGGCGACCTCCCGGAGCTCGAACATACGGAACGTGTTATCGACGAGGCTCTACGCCTTTATCCGCCCGTCTACATGTTCTTCCGAGAAGCAACACAAGACGTGGAACTGGCGGGGTACGATATCCCTGACGGAACAACACTAGTGCTGCCTCAGTGGATCGTACATCGCGACCGGATGTGGTGGGACGACCCAGAGACATTTCGTCCGGACCGATTCGCTGGGGAATCAGACCGCCCCGAGTACGCGTATTTCCCCTTCGATGGCGGTCCTCGTCACTGTATCGGCATGCGATTTGCGCGCATGGAGATGAAGACCGTGCTTGCCACAATCTTTAGTAACTATACGTTCGAACTTGCCTCCAATCAGAGTCTGGATCTGATTGCTAGTTCGAATCTCAAGCCCGGGGAGCCAATCAAGATCAAACTTGACGAACGCAAATCGTTCGACGGGGGAACCCATGACTGACAATCAGATTGTGTTTTACGGCGGCTGGCAATAACGAGTTCACGGAACTATCTCCAACAGGCGCGTGACCCGACAACTGCTCCGATTTCTGCTTGATATCTTGATTTACGGTCGTGATCAATAGGAAAACGAGAGCGCTGCCGCTACGGACCCGAACAGGTACCCACCGCCACTACCCAACCTAGAGTATCTCTTCGACGGGACAGGCGACCTGATGATCTTCGACGCGCATCTGCTGGTAACGCTCACTTCAGTCATATACACCTCATAGACATGCTTGGAGAGCAACGCCAGGTGATGGCAGACGTCTCTGTCGTCGTCTTCCAGCTCGATATCAAGTGACTTTAGGTCGGCAGCCTCACAGTCGAGCGCCACCTGACGCGCGGCCACGGCATCCTCCAGGAAGCTGCTAAGATCGCGTTTGGCAGTCGGTATATTCGGAGCTGTATTTCACTGACGTCAATTGGCAGGATTTCCGCAAGCGTGAGTGCTTACGGGCGTTGCGAGACTTCCAGAAGCGACAGCGGAGATACGGACAATAGTGGACACGCCCTAATTGGATCTCCGCAACTGCGGTCAATAGTTTAGCCAATATTACTATAAAATTGAAGGTTGATAATCGGTATTATCATCTGCTGTTTACTGTACTCGCACCGTTACTGCCAATCTTCCTATGTCTTGACTACTGGCCATCCTATAGTGGTTCGTAAATAAGGACAGTGTTGGTGCTGCGGATGATGATGAGATACTCCTTGACGGTGAATCTGACTTCGACGTGACTACACTTGTCCGCACTCGCAGTGATGAGATCGTCCAGAGCATCTGGATCAAGATGCTCGTACAATGTGAGCGTTGTCTGCCCACCAACTGGCTGGGTGACGTCCACAATCGCATCGACAACAGCCTGCTTTGGCGACTCAGCCGAATCGAGCGAGTACGAGCCAGTCAGCTTGTACTGCGTGATGCTTGGCGTAGATGTCTTTTCGGTGCTGAACCAGGTGGTCGTTTCCTTGGCGAGTATCGTCCCTGGCATAGTTACTCTTCGTACTCACACAGATTAAGTAACGGGCGCTTACATTCGAATTGGTCTAGAGATCACTGAAACGCTACTGAATGGCTACCGTGAACTACGCTCCACTCGTGCAGTGATCGATGGCTGCTGAAAACGGTGGGTCGTGGGGAAGCCTCGAGAGAGATTTGAACTCTCGACTGACTCCTTACAAAGGAGTTGCTCTGCCAGCCTGAGCTACCGAGGCGCCTTATAGGTTCACTACTCTTAGCAAATTACTCTTCCGATCATCCATTGGGTACTCCACTTCTATCCTTGCCCAACTGGCACTCGTTCGAAACCGAGCGTTCGAAAATAATTATCATAGGCGAACATGTTCTCAGTGTCGTGCTCCCGGCTAGCACCGCACTTGTATGATCGACAAAGGACATTTGTTGGTCGTCGTAGCGTTCGAACTCCTCACATGCTGCGTCGAACGTCTGCTTGCCGACTGGCAGCATATTGAACGGCTGCGACTGCCGAATCGCGTGAGAGCATTCACCGCTGCTGGCTGCCCATTCTGATACAACATTAGTGTCGCAAACTCAGACTGCACGTAGCGGCTCGTGAATATGGGGACGACGGATCCTACCGGCGTTCCCTTCGGAGGACGACAAAGAGGACGACGACGCTGAACCAGAAGAGTGCGAGATTGTGACGGCCTCGGTGGCTTCCCGTGCTGGGAGTGCGTGCGCACGGGACGGACGGAACTGCCGAACTAACCACCGCTTCAGCCTGTGGCTTCAATCATATCTGGGAATAGTCAATTTGATATTTTATAGTACTTCATCGACTTCTTGCTCAGATGTATCTGCGGTTTCTTTGCCGACTGTTGCTTGATAGTCAACAATTCCGGCACCATCTTTTGGTTGATCCTCAATGTCTCGAGCCCCTGATTCGAATGATTCGAGGACACCCTTGGGGGACCAGTCGTCTTTCGTGTCTATGTACTTCGCAACCATGCTGGCGACCTCTGGTGCGGCAAACGACGTTCCGGAAGCTTTCACCCACCGTCCATCCAGCTGTTTTCCCATGTTTGTTCCACTGGCTTGTGCGAGACGATTGTCTTTCCCTATTGCTGAGACATCTGGATTATCACCATTTGGATTGTACGAGGAGAATTCGGCCATTTGTCCGTCCTTCGTACATGCACCGATACTAAATGCCCCTTTCGCTGTTGCTGGGCTGCCGCTCTTTGCCCCCGAATTTCCGGCGGCAACAACATCTCTTACTCCTTTTTCTATGAGTTTCGAATGAATCTGATCGAGTTGCTTCGACTGTTTTTGAGCGCCCCACGACATATTGACGACATTGTATCGATCATGGTTCTTGTGGAGCCACTCATATGCTCGAAGAATGATGTTCATCTTCGTTTTCCCATCACTCCCAAATATTCGGAGTGCAATGAGATCCACTGCAGGTGCAAGGCGTGTTACTTGCCCAGCAACCGCTGTCCCATGTCCAACTGCATCATCACTTCCTCCAGTTTCTGTCACATCGACTTGTGTCACCGCCGTGTCTTCGAACACTGGATGGCTCGTATCGATCCCTGAATCCATAATTGTGACCGTCTGTTGCTCACCCGGTGCCGTTGATTCTGGGATATTGTGGAGCTTGCGTACGTCTTCGATGGTCGCTACGTCCGTCGGCTCTTCACTGATGAAATCTGGTTCGTATCGAAGTGTTGCACTAATGTTGTCTTCAATGCCGACGATCTGTTCATCCGCTTGTAATTCTGATTCGTGCTTTTCATCATATTTTACGTAAGCTGCTGACGTAACGTCTTCCCCGAAATCATACGTTTCAATGATTTCGCAGTTCGTTTCGACTGTTTTTGGCTCGTCTTCGTAGAATATGATCTTCTCTCGCATTTTCTCGCTCCATCATGTTAATTTGTGGCGCAGAATAAAATAGATTTTCCACGAGGTGAAATTAATAGGAGCCTTAATAATTGATAAAGTCATCTCTCGTAGCAGTAGTTGAACGTGCAAATAGAGTAGACGGATATGAACGGCGCTTTTCGGACTGGGGATTTTTCATGGAGGAACTAGCGAGTAAGCAAACCAGATGCCGCGAGAGATGGAATCAAATGTAGGTCATCAAAGCACTTCTAATGCCGTTTGGATCAGGGCCTCACATCAAGCACAACGACAAGCAGGCGTCACGAAGTACGACCCCATAAAAGAGGCGATCACAATCTCGCTGACCTGGAAGGTCTACCAGCACCACGGATCGAAACAATTCGATTCCACTATTCGCAACGAGCCCATCACACTGGCAGTACCACGAGTATGGCGACGCAGATCACGGTAAGACGTGCATCCAGTGGACCGATGCGCTCGATAACTCCCAGCACTGCGAGCGATTTAAGACGCCGAACGGGTGATTGTAGGTTACGGACTTCCTCATTGAATCTCACTTACGCCCCTGACGCTTTTGGATCTCCTTCACTCCTTCATTCGTTCGTTTTTGGTTGGTACAGGCGCTAACACAGGTTATTATAATATACTAGCATACATGGTTCTGCTGAAACTCTCAGAGCGTGGCAAGAATGGTGTACTGGATAGAGAGGCTGTATGCAGCAAGCCGCTACCGCTCCTGCCGACAATTGACGGCCGCTGCCACTATTGACCTACCCACCCCATTTTCTGATCCGTAAGTATCGCCGTGATAGTATAGACTCACTGGACTGTGAACCGCTAGAGACAACCAGATGACAGTGCTGTTGTTTGGAGAGGAGTCGAATGCCTCAATTGAAACGAGCTGAATATGCAAACACTAGCCTCTTTCCACTCACACACTCATGTGAGAGTGTGACAGACATCGTGATTCGGTTCGACGACCAAACGGAACTCGAACTCAAGAGTATTGATATTGGTGTGGAGCAGGATGTGCTCGCATTCGATATCTCAGGCACAATCCAAGGGCTCGACGATGAACTCCTCAAGGAACTCACCGGCTCATCTCTCAAACCGACTGAAATCCAATTCTCAATGATCAACAACGAACACCACTAGCGGCTCTGCTGGGTGTCGGGCTTTTATGGCTGGCTTCAGTTCTCCGTCTTCGGCTCATCATGGTGGAGCGTGATCATGCCGTCGCTGTCAACCCGGACTTGGTGTGAATCATATGTGAATTCAATGTAGCCGTCGGTGTCACGCGGTGCCCCGTCTTCCCGCAGTCCAAACAACGCATTGAGTGCATCTGAGTCAACGAATTCCGACAGCACTGCCAGCTCGTCCAGATCCGCGCATTGAGCATTGCCACAGCCTCCACAAATTCAGTACTGATATCGTCGGCGGCAGGATCGACCGTGACCCGGCGGCGGTCACCGTCAGGCTGATCGCTGGAGTTGCTGTGTTTACTCATGGTGTAGAACGGGAAGTAGGAAGTCTGTGATGCATCCTACACCGGGCGTGTGAAACACTAGAACGATTCTTGATGTTCGTTTCCGCGCCATGGAAATGGACATACTACTAGACCATCTAGAGAAAATCGACTAGCAGGAGGGATCCGAGTAGTTGCTCACACAGCCGCTCTCAGCGATTCTCAGCCCGCGTTCTGCATTCTTCTCAGCGATGCTCTCTCCTCACACGGTCACAATCTAGTCACAGCGATCATTCAGATGGTTCCTGACCTTACTGACACTCATCCACTACACGCCATCCTTCAGACGGATTGACCCTGAAAGGTGTGCTCAGTCAGTGGACAGGTGGTCATCACCGGCGAGTTCACGGACAGTTATCCAGCCGTCGTCAGCCGCCTCAAACTGGTACTGCTGATATCGGAATGAGACAGTGTCTTCGCCGTCACGCTGACCCCCGGCGATCTCGGGACCGAAGAATGCGTCTTCGATTGCGGCGACGTCGACACACTCGTAGAGCGGCGGGTCTTTGAGCGTGGTCGGATCTCTGTCTTCGGCGGCCGCGACCGCGAACATGATTCGGTGGTGAGATCGCGATTGCTCTCTCGTGCATAGTGGACTTGTTCGACAAATGTCCACTCGTTGGTATCGTCGCTGTCCTGTACATGTTCGGTACCATCATCGGTGTGGTCGTGACTTGGGGTCATCTGTCTGCTCCCGTGGATGCAAATCTATCGAGCGTGTGCTGGCATGACAGGTCGTCTACTCTCATGCGTTAATGTCGCTACTCACTATCGTTGTCAGAGTCGAACGCGCTGCGAGCGTGGGCTTCCTGGTGGCTATCAAGACACCCACCGGCACCCTCTAACACCGCCAAGACTTGCGGCGCATTCTCGCCGGGAGTAATAGTCTCGGTGACGGCATCGAATTCGATCACGTCCAACTCGACCAGTTTCGGCACATGGACGTGATAAAGCGACACGTACCTTCCGTCATGAGTGAGCGTGGCGATCTCCGCCTCGGAGGTGTCAGTCTCCCAGGCCGCAAGTTTCGTCGCTAACTCGTCGAGCGTCCGCTCTTGATTTTCAGAGAGGGTGTAGACGAGGTCGCGCCGGCGAGAGTGTGCAAGTGCTTCATACACCGGTTGGAGCGCGAGGATTTCCTCGGGAATCTCCCGGCCGAGATCGCGCTCAGCGGCGGTCTCACCGCAAGTCTGACCGGGCCTCTCCTCGGGATCATTGTCGTCGCGCTCGTCCCCCGCCATAGTCCGACTCTCGAGTTAGGACCAGTATAAAGATTCAGGTGAATTTAGGGCTGTTGGCGTCTCTCTCGATTGTTCGTGGCTTCGGTATGTTCTGACGTCACTTTAAGTGATTCTGGCGAGAACGGGTAGATACGACGGACATGCTCCGGGGATTTTCCTTCACCGCTTGCTGTTTCGAGCGACGGCTGTCGCGAATTCCGAGAGTGCGAAGAGACGTTGACCCCATGACGTTACTTCTGTCTTAGAGTAGTGCTCATCTGCTTTGAGTTTCGACTGTTCTACACCGTTGTTCTCCAGCGACCGACCCGCCGCTGATCCGCCCGACGAGTGGCTGACCGCGTTCCTGGCCGGCACTGCCGACGACTGACGGCCGCTGACGCTTCGGCTGTCCTCTTCGTATCGGTTGGCGTAAGTCAATAGTCGGCTTCGCCTCTATTGGTGTGCGTGCTTCACGTCTGTGATGCCCATAGATTTGTTGCGAGTGAGACCGCACAATGGAAGAGATGCGGACCCTGGATTCTTCTGGGTGCTGGCTTTCCTCGTAACGAACATCGTAACGGGGGTTCTCACCGTTGTCGGCCTTCTTTGACACTGTTTCCTGTCCCTGAGAGTGTGCATAAACAGCCATCGTGACGCGTCCCGGACCGACCCAGTATTGTGGGTGTGTTCTTAACGCTGTATGCTGTTGGATTTGGCTGTACGTCTCCGTCGCTGTTCAACGTCAAAAACTCTCGGGCAAGTCAGCTGCGCACCGAGGTATACTGTTCAGGTGAATTTGCTGATGCCCAGTAGTGGTCGATAAGTTGCTTTCCCCATTGCCGTGCCTCGTCAGTGTCGACGATAAGTTCCGTCTGGGAGTCATAGTCACTATTCAAGGTCGGCAATGACAGCAGAAGGGAGTTATCTGTAATGGAGACGGCAAGTGAGACATCTGTAATCCGAATTCCATCAGTGGCGTTCAACTCAGGCCGGCCATTCTCGTCAGCGACCTCTTGGAAAACATCCGCGTCACAGACAACCCGTCTAAATTCGATGTCACTGGCCGCCTCGGCTAACCGTTCATTGTAGATTGGGAGGAGGGCGCTGGCCGTATCTGCGTTCAACAACCGCTGTTCGATTGCACGGACAGTCTGCGCTGGTCGCGTCTCGGTTGCCCGCACCACCTCACCACCCGTCAAAGCTGAGAGTCGAAGCCGAAATCGGGGCGGGATTACAGTCACGTCGTGCGTCTGCCAGTAGTCCAGATCCGTTACCAGTACTGATTCTGTTTGGTGTTGGTGTTCAATGTGATCCGCGACGATCTGGCCTGCGCCAGTCAGCGACCACCGATGTGACGACCGTGATGGGACTATCAATCCATGCTCTTGGAGTTCCGTGAGCGCATTATATACTGCTGACTCACTCGCAAGATCGCGGTCCAGCAGTTCCTGCGTCGAATTATAGCCGTCGGCGACCGCCAAGAGCACATGTGTCCGTGCGTTAGATCGGAGCACGGACTCAATCAACGCCGTGTGATCGTTCATAGCATACTGTTCTGAAGTAGCCTATTCATTTTTTCTTTTCAACTACCCGGGTATTCACTTGTCCGCATCACGTGCACCGTAATGCTCACTGCACGCACATGGCCGCCGTTGAAGACGCGGCCGCTGACGGCTTGCTTGACGCCGTCTCCACTGACGACGACGATGCTGCGACGCACCTGACTAGCCCGCACGTCGGCTACGACAAACACGGCCACTTCGACCACTGCTACTGGCGGCGTGAGCACTGCGGGATTGAGACGACCGATAAACGCGCGCTCGACGCCTGCTGCTAGCCGCTTTTCTTCTATGTAAAAATTGTTTCCCGGATACGGCCATCCATATCGGAGGGCACCGAGCAATCATGTGCGTGAAGGAGTGTTGGCGCGAGGTCGAGAATTGAGATATCATCGATTGTGCCCGTCGTAAACATCGGCCCAGTTGCGGCAAATAATCCAGACCGCGTATTCACGCCGCGCCACATCTCATGCTCATGCGTAAATATCTCGTCTCCACCGAGTTTATCCGATATGTGAATATACGGTTCTTTGTCAATGACGATATCAGGCCATTCCTCGGTACACGTGCCACTATAGACGTTTTCACCGCGATATACCTCCTGTGCAATTGGGTGGCCATCAGGCGTTGTCATACGCTCCAGCTTTGTAATGAGTTTCTCACGCAGTGAGTCATATTGTGATCCAGTTACATTAAGATAGAGAGGGCCTTGGGCACTTGCGATTGCTGCCGTCTGCTCCCAATTGGCCGTATCAAGTTTGCCACGGCCGACATTCCCCTCACTATTTGGAAGTCGATTGATCAGACTATCAGGAACTAACTGTCCAGCGATCGACTGCGGATCAAACGGGACGTACGAATCGACATCTGCGAGCGTTTCGTTGATTCGGTCGGCCGTAACCCCTGCTTGGTGGAGAGTACTACTCACGTCAGTATCGAACGAGAGATACCCTTCTTGTTTGAGCCACCGGTTGATATAGAAGACAGTTTGTATCTCAGCATGGCCATGGTCACTCATGAGAACAAGGTTTGTCTCGTCGGTGAGGAACGACGCGAGGTGATCGTCAATCTGCTTCCACGCTCGAAGCGTACGCTCATCATCCCAGAAATGATGGTGGAGAACATTGATATAGAATGACGATAATTGTAAAAAGGAAAGATCACGGCTGTCAAGCAGATATTTACCCACCTGAAATTGTGAACCAATCCGATCCAGGATTTCCTCGTAGGCGGCATCCGTCTCAGATTCCAGAGATCGTCTGATTGTTACGCGGTAATCAAACCCCTCTTGAAGTTCATTCTCGAGCTCAGCCGGCGTTGTGAATCCGGTCGTATCTGCGTCTGGTGCCCCCGAAATATATGCTTCTCCAATCGACTTTGGGGGATAAGTAGTCGGGACTCCGAGAACGCCAACACGTTCCTGTTCAGCGAGTCGGTCCCAGTATTCAGCATGATCATGATATCGTTCCGCTGGGAGATAGACGCGCTGATTAGCAGTGTCGATGTTATACCACCAAAAGATTCCAAGTTTCCCGGGATTCTTGCCGGTCGCATAGGCTTTCCAGTTTGGCGAGGTGACTGGCGGTAGCATGGATTGCAATTCGCCTGTTACACCCTGTTCGACGATGCGTTCCAATACAGGGAGTTCGCCTGCTTCAATCCACGGTTCAAGCAGTTCGAATCCAGCTCCGTCAAGGCCGATTACGACAGTTCTGGTCATAAGCGATCACTGAATATGATTCTGCTGAGTCAAAGTTGAGACGCGCTGTTTCCATAGTTATTCGTCACCTACTAAGGGACGAATCCAGACTCTTGGTCGTCATCTATCCTATAGGACGATCTGTCGTTGCATGCGCGACAACACCGTTCCAAGACATCTTCTCCACCCGGCTTACAGACGGAGCGCTCCTCGTCGTCTTTCATGAATATCGGCACGATCTCTACGCTCAGTGTGGAGAGGGGAAGCGGTCTCGTGAGCGACGGTAGTAACAGGTATTTCTCGACCTGAGAATGCCGACCGTCGTGTGCTGGAAACACAGTGGCTCTGCCCGAGCGCAAACGTATGCAGCCGATAGTGTTAGTACTATATACTAACTAGACACTAAGCACAACGTAAACGAAACGAGCGTCCGCGCTTCAAATTCTTCAATCGCACCAGAGGTTGCTAAAAACTGTTCAGAGCGTTCAAATAGTGAAACGACACTGGGTGTCTAAAACCAAGTGCGCTCACCAATGAGTTGCATCTGGCAGCCCCGTCGATGCCTGGTGACTCACACCAGCGTGGACACGCAGATGCAGACACAGAAATCCGAGAAAACTCACGTGACCATTTGCGCTCACTCAAACACGCCATCACCAATTTCCTTGCCCTACTCTGCCAGCTGACGCCGACGGCTCTCCACTTGCCGTTGACACCGTCATCCTTCCGCTGTTTTCCATTCGGCTACACTCCACAGCACGCACTTGACCGGCATTGAAGACGTGGCTGCCGACGGCTCACTCAACGCCGTCCCCGCTGATGACATCACTGAAAGTAGCGTCAACGACGGAGAGACGCATGTCACTGGCCCATACGTCAATCGCGATAAACACGGCCGTTTCGACCACCGCTACTGGCGGTGTGAGCACTGCAGCGCGAAGACGACCGACAAAGAGGCGCTCACCAACTGCTGCTAACTACCTTCTTTCTGTTTGTATAACTCGCCAACAGACGCTTCTCGAGGTCTCCGACCAGCGCACGCTCACCGACAGCATCGACGAGACGACTGACGACCGAGATGTGGTGGCGCATTGGGAAGAGACGACTCTCCTCGCCTAATGGCGAAGGCCTACTGGCATCTCTCCCGAAAAAAGTGCTATGAGACGATATTGCGGCCTATCCCGTCTCTGCAGTAGGTTTATACTGCTCGATAGGCTTTATTCAGGTATGAGCCTCGAAGAGACCGTTGACCATCTCGCTGAGGAGCTTGATCTTGAGCGCAGTGAGCATGTTCGCGAGGTTGGCCGTTCGGTTGCGGAGCTTCGCGACTAACTAGAATAGGCCACTGAAGTCACGTTCAACGAGTCCTGTTTCTAAATATTCGACTCGTCCGCTCACACTCCCAACGGTCAATATTCGCCATCGCTAACGTCTCGTCGGGCAGTTCTTGGTTGAGCATAGACACCAAAACTACTGAACTGCTCACTTCTCAAACTGGCCTAACTAGACAGCGCCTGTTCTACAATCCTTTCTCACCAGTTATATCTTCTCGCTCTAATTCAAAATTCTTTCACGTACTAATTCGCGGCTACTACCTCTCTAATCACGTAAAAGACGGTTTTGTATGCTCTTTCGAGCACGACCGCGATTTGCGAGATATTGAGCAAGTATCTACATAGAGAAGGTACGCGAGAAGCTCCTCACCGCTGGAGAGGTGTTTCTCGTGAAATGGCGTGCTGTAGATATAGATCAGCTTGAAATCACAGTGTCTGCAGATCACACGATTAGACGAGTCCCACATGCAGACGCTCGGATACCACAGTGTGGGTACGTTGCATACTCCCAAAAGTCCTTGAGTCACCGCTCGCTGCCAACATCGAGAGGTTCGGTGTCTAGTGAACACTCCGAGGTCAACGAGTTTGCGGAAGATCCTGCCGGACATTAGCTGAGTCTAAGGTATATCCCCAGATTTCGGCTAGTGCACTGTGGCTACACGGTTGTTCCGAAGCTCTGCATAAGAGCGAAACCCGATCAGATGACTACTACATCGTATCCAACTTGATCAGGCCTCAGAGACTTAACCTACTGCTAGGATCGCTTCTGAATCACCCTCTGGAGAGAAGGACTCCAACTCCGTGACGATTACTACATGTAACGAGACTACGAGTCCCGCGAATAGGAGAACGAATGCGATTGTGAAGAAAACCGTTACTACGAGGAATATCACTGTGAGCAGCGCAGTAGTGAGTGCTACAGTCGGGTGACTGCTGACCCAGCGAACGCCCCGACGAAGAGCGCTAACGGGGGGAACGCCCGCCGCCATTTCGTTGAAAGTCGGAATCAATATTAATGCTACATAGAGACCAATGTATCCAGAAATTAAGGCTATGACCTCACCAATTAGTACCTCTTCCTTGAGTGCCTGAATCCCGTACAGAATCGCGATAGTGACGAATATGACTGGTATACTGCTGAAAACTGCACTCGCACCGCCGTTTTGGCGGAGGATCGAGAATATGCGTGACCGGTCGATCGTGTTGCGGGCAGAACGGAGGTCTTGAACGGCGACGTACACGGCTAACGTCGCTGGCCCGACCGTAACCAACGGTAACGAGCAAATGGTCCATGCGACGCTCAGCATGGCCAGCCGCAATCCGTTTCCGTAAACGAATTGGGGCAGCTCGGAGAGTGCCTGTTGAAACGCTACTTGATTGCTTCCTTCAGCCATCAGTTACCCCGTACCAGCTTGCATCTGGACGCTGGAGATGAGTTTGTCCTGGAACAGTAGGAAGACGATGAACAGCGGCATCGAAGCCAACGCCAGCGAAGTCATGATGACGTTCGGAGCCAATGCGTTCACCGACCGAAGGGTGACGATGCCGACCGGTAAAGTGTACAGCTGGTCGTTGTTCAGCACGATAAGGGGCCACAAGAACTGGTTCCAACTCCAGATGAAGATGAACAGCCCCAGCGCTGTCAGTATCGGTGTCGAAAGGGGCATTATGATCTGAGCGTAGATTCGCAGTGAGGAGAACCCGTCGAGGCGAGCTGCCTCCTCCAGCTCTTCGGGAATATCCCGGAAGAACTGAACGAGTAGAAACACCCCTAGCGGTCCTGCTGCGAACGGCAGGATTATCGCCCAATAGGAGTTCATCATCCCGAGATCGCTGATTAGCGTGTAGAGGGGAATGATGTTGACGTATCCCGGAATCATGAAGCTCGCGAGGATGATTCCCAGTACTGCTCCCCGTCCAGGCCACTCAAGTCGAGTAAGGGAGAATGCGATCATCGAGTCTACAACGAGCACCAAGCCCGTAGTGATGCTAGCAATCAGGAACGTATTGAACGCCCATGTTAAGATGACCGGCTCCTCGAAGAGGAAGCGCTGCCAGTAGGCGAACGTGATGTCCGAAGGAATCCAGTGAAACTCCCCACCGGCGAGGATACCCTGTGGAGTTACAGATAACTGGAACATCCGCCAGTACGGGACGAAAAACGCGACTGCTATCCCGTACATCATGACGTAGAGGCCGATTCGAGAGAGACGCTCTCGTCCGATGCGATCAACGATGCCAGTGTTCGCGTTCGTGTTACTCATTGTTCGTCCCCACGATGTAGTAGTTGAGTGCCGAGACCAGAACGAGAATCGCCAGGAGTGTGTATCCGACTGCTGCGCCGAATCCTAATTCCCGACTCTGGAAGCCAAGCTGATAGAGGTAGTAGACGAGCGTTTCCGTCGATCCGGTCGGTCCACCCTTGGTCATGATATACGGTTGCCCGAACACCTGAAACTGGAATATCGTCGAAGCGATAACGACGAACAAGAGGCCATTCTTCATATGCGGAAGTGTAATATCGCGGAACATCCTCCATTGACCCGCCCCGTCTAACCGTGCTGCTTCATAGAGACGTTCCGGAACGTTCTGTCGCGACGCCAGAAGCACAGCGAAGTAGAATCCTGCTTGCCACCAGACGGTTGTGATAACGAGTGCTGGCATCGCCCAGAAATTCGAGTTGAGTGGGCTCCCATCAATGGCTGAACCGAGGAGGTACGTTCCGATACCACCATCCGCGAACATCTGGACCCAAATTAGCCCAACGACTGACACCGTTAGGACATACGGACTAAAGTAAATAAAGCGAAGAAGGCGGTCGCCAAGGAGCTCCTTGTTCAGCCCGAGAGCTAGTACCAGACTCAATCCAACTATTAGTGGAACGGTCAGACCGACGAATTCGAGGGTATTCCAGAGCGCGTTCCAGAACGCAGGGTCTGAAAGGAGACGAACGTAGTTGGCTGCCCCGACAAATGTCGATTCTGACGGATTCAGGAAGTTCCACTCGAAGAGGCTCATATAGAAGCCCTTCACCAATGGATACAGCATGAAAACGGCGAACAGGACGAGATATGGCGACGCAAATAGAAGTCCCATGATGAGCTCTCGCGTCGAACGGTCAGTAACGAACCGACCAACGAAGCCGGGCGAACTTTCGACCGTACTCGCGTCCACGTTTCTACTCATGATCTCACTTATTGTCTAACGCCGATTGGAGTGAGTTGGCAGCCTTGTTGAGTGCTGTGTCCACACCCATATTCTGCATGTACATCTCGTACAGAGGTTTCCAGTACTGGTTGCTGTTGATGTGGATGCTCGTCTTCGGCTGATACTCGATACGTTTGTTCTTGACCATCTCGTACATCTTCGAGATGGTGTTGTACTTCTTCCAGAGCTTCGTGTTCTTGACTTCGTTCGATGTAGCAACGGATTTTGCGGCAGGTAGGTGTCCGCCTGCAGACGCCCAGAGGGTGTGGTTCTGAGTCACATATTCGGCGAATTCGACGGCTGCTTTCTTCTCACTGTCATCATGTCCGTCATTGATTGGGAAGTAGAGAGAATTACTCTCGCCCCAAGCGACGTCCTCTCCGGGACCGGGGAACATGAACGGCTTATGGAACTTGAAGGAGAGATTCTCGGGAATCTCCCCATTTTCGTTCTCGAAGTTATTGACCCCCCAAGTTCCTTCCAGAATCATTCCGAGGTCGCCGTTGACGAAGTCGTTGACCCGACCCATATCACTCCGGAACTCCGTCTTGTCCCAGTTGCGCTTCCCGGTAACGGATGCCATCAGGTTAGCAGCTTCCTTCCCCGGACCTTGAGTAAAAGCGACGTCATAGTTTCCGGGTTCGCCTTTCACCATATTTCCTCCTGCCTGAGTAAGGACGATGATATAGGCACGAAGAGCACTCATTCCTGACCGACCATTGAGCATCGAGAAGGCTTTTGAGTCCGTTTCGTTGAGGATCGTATTGCAGGCATTGGAGAACGACTGCCAGTCCGTGAAATTCGGATCGACACCTGCTTCCTCCAAAACGGCGTCGTTCGTATAGACTCCCTTCGCGTGGATGTCAAGAGGGAGGGCGTACGTCTGCCCATCGACTTGGAGATTCTCCCACGCAGCTTGGAAGTATTTATTCTTTGCACCTTTCGAAAGATAATCATCTATTTGGTGGCAAATCGGCTTCAAATGCTGCCCATAGGAGCCGTAGTAACTAGCGATATGGGGTGCGTTCCCGGAGTTGACTGCTGTAAACAACTTGTTCAAGAAATTGTCGAACGGAACGCTTTGTTTGTTGACGGTGATTCCGTTGTCCTTGGAATTGAACTCGTCAACCAGCGTCGTCATTTCCTCGTTCTCCTGAGCCCCGAAGTACATCCAGTAGTCGATCTGGATGTCACCAGAACTCCCGCTACTGCCACCTCCATTTCCACCTGTAAGGCCAGCACAGCCTGCAAAGCCAGTGGAAAGAAGGGCACCACCAGTTCCGAGGGCAGTGCGTCTGGTAATTGAATTGCTGTACGAGTCGTCTGCTGTGTGATCGTGGTTCGTCATTTTCGTATTCGAATTCGTTTGCGTATTACTCAGAGGGCGGGACAATGCGGTTGGACGCACAGTTATCTCGGTCGATCATGATTCGGCTATCGCTGACGAATCAGTAGCTCCCTGAACAATACTCTCTACGAGAACGTTGTCTCCGGTCTGGCTATCAAACAGATGGACATGTTCTTCAGGAAGCGACAGCTCAACTGCTTCGCCTGGATCGAAACGGGTTGCACCGTCAACTCGGACAGTCCACTCCGTCTCGTTCTTCGTCAGGTAGAGGTAGTTGTCGCTCCCCTCGTGTTCTAATACATCAAGCTCTGCGACAATCGAACTAGACCTCGATTCCTCGACTTGGATGTGTTCGGGCCGGATCCCGAGGACGAGCTCGCTGGTCGTAGCACGGTTGCGACACGCTGTCACGTGGTCGGCCGTCAACTCGTACTCGAAGTCATCAGCTATGAGCTTCCCACCGTCTAATTCGACGTCGAAGAAGTTCATTGACGGCGATCCGATGAAATCTGCTACGAACCGATTTGCTGGCTCTGCGTACACGGTCTCGGGGGTCCCAACCTGTTGAATCGTCCCCTGATCGAGAATCACAATCCGGTCGGACATCGTCATCGCTTCTGTCTGATCATGAGTTACGTAGACGGATGTCGTGTTGAGTTCGTCCTGGATGCGTTGGAGTTCCGTTCGCATGTGGAGCCGCAACTTCGCATCTAAATTCGAGAGCGGCTCGTCGAACAGGAACACATCCGGTTTACGGACGATAGCGCGACCCGTAGCGACGCGCTGCTGCTGTCCTCCGGAGAGGCTGTTGGGCTTCTTATCGAGGTGATCCTCGATCCCCATCATCTCTGCCGTTTCCTCGACTCGCGATTGAATCTCATCGTCCGCCAAGTTCGTCGTGAGCTTCAGACCATAGGACATGTTCTTCCTGACGCTCATGTGCGGATACAGAGCGTAATTCTGGAAGACCATCGCCACTCCTCGGTTCTGCGGCGCAACGTTGTTGACGGCGCGGTCGCCGATACTGATAGTCCCGCCAGTGATGTCCTCCAGTCCAGCAATCATCCTGAGCAGGGTTGATTTCCCGGATCCGGAGGGACCGACGATTGTCAGGAACTCGCCGTCACGTACGTTGAGATCCACACCATCGACTGCGACGATCGCTCCCGAATCGTCGCTGTACTCCTTCCGTACATTATCGATTGTTATCCTGCTCATCATTGACATGGTCGAACCCCATCCTCTTCAATGTTTCTCACAGCAGTGGTGAATCTTACACAAGGGGTCGAGTAGCGTTGAGAGGATAGAAAAAGCAAGAAGAAAACGAAGATAACTCGGGGAACTACCCGCTAGATGACCTCATTTCCCAAACATCGAGTGAGGACACTGTTGCTCCCTCGTGGGTTGCACAGAGGTCCACGCCGAGGCTATCTGACCGGGAGGGATAGATACGACTAGTGAGGCATTGACCATCGTTCGAGAAAATTTCAACAACTGACCGATCTAGAAACACACGTAGCGTGATCGTCCCGTCCTTTTGGAGGCGAATCGGCATAGACTGCCGAGTGTCGACGGCGTTCGGATCTAAGCTCGATTCACTTCTGTCGATGAAAACCTCTCGATGGCGGACATCGCAAGTGATAACAGTTCGTTCTTCGCTGTCTGGTGAGCTTCTGAGGATCAGCCCGAACTCCTCGACTTCCTCTACGTCGAGAGTAATCGAGAACTCGAGCGCATCTCCCGAAATCTCATCAAGGTATCCCGATTTCTCAGGTGAAACCTCAACGTCCTCGAACCGATAGTGCTTCTCACGGAGCTGTGTCACTTCATCCACGACGTCCAACTGGACTTGCTGCTCGTCGGTCATCGTAACTACCCGAGGAAGGGACATTAGACCAGACCAGCCAGCCTTCCATTGGTTCTCCTCGCTCTGGGCCTCTCTTACCCAACCTAAGGTTATCGTCCTCCCATCATCCGTCTCGAATGACTGTGGTGCATAGAAGTCACCGTAATCAAGGAGCGACCTATGACGCGGTTCAAAACGCATTGTCCGCTCGTTGTAATTCCCAGTAAAGGCAACCACATTACTGTAATCTGAGATGTGCAATAGATCCCCTTCGTTGAAGCGAAGAAGCTCGGGGCATTCCCACATGGGCCCAGTTTCACGCCAATCTCCAACCAGAATTGGATGACAGTAGTCCCAGTTCTGGAGATCGTCCGAGCGATAGAGGAGTGCGGTTCCACCCTCTCGTTCGATTCCAGCCCCCACTATCTGGTACCATATCCCGTCAATTTTATGTAACGCATGGTCACGAAACTCGGCTTCCCAGTGGACTGTAGACAAAACGTCAACCGACTCTGGAGGAGTCTCGATCACAGGGTTCGACGGGTGCTTGCTCCACGAACGAAGACTATCGTCGTCAGCCGTTGCTAAACAGGGAAGCTGTTCTCGACCGCTCCCCCCCGTGTACATCACAAGCGGTGTCCCGTCGTCGTCGACGAACGCACCCGACCAACAACCGTGTTCGTCGGGATCCCCGGAAGTTGGTTCGAGTGCAATCGGTTCATCTTCCCAGTGTATCAAGTCATCGCTGACTGCATGCCCCCAATGAATCGTTCCGTGAAACGGCCCTGCTGGGTTATATTGATAGAAGAGATGATAGCGACCATTCCACTGAACTAACCCATTTGGATCGTTGAGCCAATTTGCGGGGGGAGTGAAGTGGTACTTAGGTCGGTGACGAGCATCGGAAACGCTCCGCCGCATCGCCTCGAATTCCTCGCGGCCCTTCGGCCGTCCCATCGTCGCAGGTGTGTCTCCTTTCCCACTCAGGTAGGTTAGAAGGTTTCTCAGGAGAACGGACCGTGCCTTGTCGAAAGGGTGGTCGGTTGTATCGGCAGCTAAACCGTGTCCAACACCAATAACTCGTCCATTCTCTACACTCCAATGGAGTAGCGACTTTTTCCCCGGCAATCGGGATGTCGGGTCGACTGTTGCAGCTAGCACATCTGCATCGTGCGGCATTCGCTTCTTGTAGTGGACTTCGAGCGTCGGTTGAGGTGATGTAGTCTGAAATTCGAGCTCGTCTATGCCCTCGAACACGGGATGGGAACTGTAGAGTGACCTGATCAGGAACCCGGTGGAGTTGGCGCCCTGCTGAACGCAATCCGGTTCGTGTGCTTCGATTCCAAGAGTAGTGGCAGCTGTGACGGCGCCATGACTCAAAAGAAGCCCTCCCCCTGATTCGACGAATGAGCGGAGCGAGTCGAGTGCTATATCGGGATCATCAAGAGTTGACTCGCTATGCCACCAGAGCACGTCGTAGTCGTCGAGGTCACTCTTCTGAAGATTTTCTACTGTGACCGTATCTGCCTCTGGTACGAGGAAAGACCAATTCAATGAACTTGACGGTTCCGCCGCGTCTGCAGAGACAAGGTGAGCGACCTTCGTTGAGGTAATTGGCTCTACCTCGGAGTTATCTATACCGTTTTTAATATTCATCACTACCGTGGTTACTTTCCTTGGACTTATATGTGTTGGCCGTTTGTTAGCAAACGGGAAAAGAAACGGTCCATCGAAAGTCGGTAAACCAACAATGAATAAAAGAAGGATAGAAACCCATGTCTGAGCGAGAGAACGCAAAATTGGCCCTCCTACGGGAAACCCTCCAGGAGAACGTAGGGCTGTCAAAATACGAAACGGATGTCTATCTCGCCTTGGTTCGAGGGGGGACCCAAACGATGAGCGACCTAGCGAAGACGAGTGACGTCCCTAAGCAGAGGATCTATGACACGGTCGAAGATCTTCGGGACGAAGGGTTCGTCGAAATCATCGACGATTATCCTCAGAAAGCATACGCAGTTGACCCTATCGAAGCCTTTTCCGACATACAGAGCCAGCTCAAGAAAGCAGAGGAATATCTCGAAGAGTTACACGAGACAGTCGGTAGCGTCGAAAGCGGGGTAGCTCTCTTCAAGAACAAACGGACTATTCGGAAGTATATCGGAGACCTCATCTCTAGCGCTAAAAACGACGTTCTGCTCATGTGCCCGGCTTCTAAGCTGTCGCTTGTTTCGGATTACCTTGAGGGCTGTGAGACCCAGCAGGTGCGAGTCATTGTCTCCGACATTTCGACGGATGCGTCTAGTGAGGAAATAGATCCTGACGAAAACCTTCCTGAGACTGTGGATGAGGTTCGAGGGACATCATCGACGGAGCACTTCGCACTTTCGATCGACCGTGATCGTGGTCTTTACTGGTCAAGTGCAGGTATCGGGTACTCCGAAAGCGAGGAACGGGGATTCTATGTCACAAATCCTCAGCTGGTTTTAGTTCTCGATCGATTTATCTCTGAATCGGTATGGCCCCTTTCTCGACCGCTTCGGACTCGAGCACCGTCACTCCCCCAGCAATATCTTCGTATACGTGATTGTCTCGCTGATCTCTCTCAAATAGCGAATTCACGTCCCCTCGATAGCATCCAGATCGAATTTGAGGGATATCACTCAGACACTGGCGAGGAAATCCGTCACACTGGCACTCTCACTCACTTCTACTATTCGGAGTACGACCGCCGTGCGTCGCTTACAGTTGACCTTGGAGGAACCGAGGACGAGGTCGAGTCACCACTTGTGACTGTCGGTGGAGTCGGTAGTCGCATGGAAGACTATAGCGCGCATACAATCATCATTCGAGAGACAGAGGGGAGCACCAATGATAAGCTGAACGCGGAAACTAAGAACTACTTACGCGCTTGCCGTGAGAATCTTCCCCGCCAGTTCGGAACGGCATCGGCCGTCACCGGATTTGACGGATTTGTCGACCGAATGCGCGAGGTCATCGACGAGTGGTCAAACGGTCACCAACAGATGAAGACGTTTGATGAATTCAAAGAGTCCCTGTTCAGGTTCGACGCGAGCGAGGGCTTGCCCCGTATCGAATGGACTCAAACACATACTGAACCTGGAGGACATATTGCACATACAGGCCAGTCCTTTGGCGCTCTCGGTTACGACGTGACACTCATTGGGCCAATCGGAACACCAATTCACTCGGAATTCCGACGTGAATTCCGCAATCAAACACTCGTGAGCACCGGCGAGACGACTTACACTGACTACCTTCGATTCCAAGACCAGAAACTAATGTTTACTGAACCAAACAAGGTTCAGATTTCGTGGGAGAATCTTCTTGAAGAAGTTGACCTAACCGAGCTCGCCGAATACATCGATGGATCTTCACTACTGACCCTCGGGACTGCTTTCTCTATTCCCACCCTCCCTTCGCTATTCAAGGGTATCCGCGACGAACTGTGGCCCACTCTCTCATCCCCCCCTGACAATATTCAGGTCAGCACTGGTGCTGTCGATCGCTTTACTCCGTCGCAGGTGAGAGACGGGTATGGCGAATTATCCGAACTTGATAAGCGTGTTCCGGTCACAGTCAATGCCAATCGCAGTCAGACCCGAAACTTTCGCGAAATCTATGATGGTGCACCAGGCACCTACTCGATACCTACCGTTCAACGTATTCGGGAGCGCCTCGGTGTAACACGCTATATTATGCATACGAATCAGGGTAGTACGATGGCCATCGAAGATGATGTGCTCCATGCCCAAGCTCCAAGGGTCGTCAGACCCCGGCAGAGGCGGAACGTGGATGCACATTTCATTAGCGGCGTTGCTATTGGTCTCATGGAAGGCCTTTCGGATGGAGCGACATTGATCCTAGGAAACTCTCTTGGACAGTACTTCATGCAACACAAGGAGCCTCCCGGCCCGGAGGAACTCCGTTCGTTCATCAGTGAGTACGACACCTTCTTCGGGGAAGACTGAGACGAGTTAGAGCCTTCTTGACGGGTTATCATTCAACTGGGTCGACGATTCTCCAGTCGCTACTCGTAGTCATTGTTGGCCGTTTGAGGCCAATTCCCATCTACAAGTTTCCTAATTGTCAATAATGCACTCCGCACTCCTTCTAATGCCGGAGTGGTCCTGACCCCGTGTTCTAGACGCAACAGTAGTTCTGATTACTTTCCGCAGTAACCCTTCGAACTTATTCGATCGCTGAACGAACACAGCCATAGGTCAAAAGGAGGGTCAAAATGGATTCAATTCTATACGTGGCAAAAGCTACGGATACGACGGACTTTCGTCCATCTGCCGAACGATTTCTGTTCGGGTCTTGACGACCTGAGTCGTCCGCTCTAGGGGAGGAGAGGTCGAATCCGGCTGATTTTCCGCGAGGAGAGATAGCTAATAAACTCGAACCAAGAGATCTATAGCTGCCCTCGATCTCTACCTCACCGACCGGGTAGTCAAGGTCGCTGAATCGATACTTTACCCACACCGTTCCTAACTCGGTCACTTCGTCCGGGTTATGTTTAGTTAGACATGGAAGACGACGTCGGTCGCGGCTGGAGCGTCAGGGCCCCGTAAGCCGACGCCGACCAATCTGTCCTGCTTCCTAATCGAACTACCACTTTTATGGCTAATATCATAATGGATATTTCGATATAATTAATAAAGGTTAGATAATCTATAGGGAGAGGCACCGCTTCGATCCCGATGCCGACTAAGAAGGTGCCGTAGAAGTTCCCGTGATCTCCAAGCGACCACGATTGCCCGTAATCGAACCTGCATCATTAACTATGGCATGTGATAACGACCAACAAGACAGAACGGACGACGAATCGTTATGCGAACAAGTACGGTTAGGTCGGCGGACTCTCCTGAAATTAATAGGTGTGACGGCTGCCGGCGTCTCGGTCGTCGGCAGCGAAACGTCGGTGTCGACGGTCGAGGCGGCGACGCCGGACGCCGCCTCGGACTCGCAGCCCTACCGGCCCAACTTCCACTTCGCCCCCAGTAGCGGTTGGATGAACGACCCGAACGGGCTAGTGTACCACGATGGCGAGTACCACCTGTTCTACCAGGCCGGGAAGAATGAGCGTCGCTGGGACCATGCTGTCAGCGATGACCTCGTCACGTGGACGGAGCTGGGAACCGCTCTCCCCGTCGAAGACGACGTGGAGCAGTGGTCCGGAGGCGGAGTCGTCGACACCAATAACACTGCGGGCTTCGGCGTGGAGAGCCTCATCTTCCACTACACCGGGCAGCATCAGGACGGGCCGAAACAGGACCAGCGACTGGCCTACAGCACGGACGACGGTCGCACGGTCACCAAGTTCAATGACAACCCAGTAATCCCGGGCAACGGCGAGGCCTTCCGGGACCCGAACGTCTTCTGGTACGAACCGGACGGCAGTTGGCGGATGGTCGTCGCACGGGTCGCAGCCGAGCCGGAGGACGAGCGACCGAAGGGCGTCGAGATCTACAGCTCGCAGGACCTAAAGAACTGGACCTATGAAAGCACCTACGAGGCGCCCGGGGACACCAGCTTCGAGACACCGGATCTGTACGAACTCCCAATTGAGGGTACGGGCGAGAGCCGGTGGGTGCTGACCCTCTCGGTCGATTACGACACCGTCGAGTACCACGTCGGGGCCTTCGACGGGACGAAGTTCACGACCGACCAGGTCATCCGGAACGACCACGGCTGGGACTACTACGCACCGATGACGTGGAGCAACGAACCTGACGGTCAGCGAGTCCAGCTTGCGTGGATGAATCACTGGGACTACGCGGCGGACACGCCAAACAACGGGTGGCAAGGCACCCAGGCGTTCCCCCGAGAGATTCAGCTCGTTGATGCGAGCAGCGGTGTGGGGGTTCGCCAGCGGCCGGCCGCAGAGCTCGACGGGGTCAGGGAGTCGGAGCTCGCGAACCTCAGTTCCGAACCGATTTCGTCGAACAATGACCCGCTCGACGGAACCGGCGTCAAGGGACGACGACTTGAACTCGACGCAACCATCGACCCCGGCGACGCTGATATCGTCGGGCTCCGCGTACGGGAGGACGGAAACGGCGAGGAAACAGTTCTCAGTTACGATCCTGCCGCCAGGACGCTGACGTTCGACCGGACCGACGCTGGCGAGTTCTTCGGCTCAGGGAGTTACGACACTTCGACGATGGACCTCTCGACGCGGAGCGATGGCACCATCCGGCTCCGCGTGCTGGTGGACCGCAGCTCCGTCGAGGTGTTCGCCAACGACGGAGCGAAGACGATGACTCATCTCGTGTTCCCCAAATGGGGAAGTACCGGCACGTCGCTGTTCGCTGACGGCGGGACGGCGACACTCGACAGCTTCGTTGCCTACGAACTCCGCGCCCGCAAGAATTGGGCGATTCCGGGGTCCGTTAACGCCGGCGGCGATGTGTACACAACCCACGACGGAACGACGTTCCGCTACGACCAATTCTACGACAACGGCGGCGCCTTCTCGGTGAGTGATCCGATCAGCCGGACCCGAGATGACCGGCTTTACTGGACCGAGCGCGTCGGCGACCCGCTGATGTACAACGTCGATGTCGCCGACGGTACCTACGATGTCGTCCTCGGCTTCGCGGAGAATTACTTTACGGCCTCGGGCGACCGGGTCTTCGACGTCGTCGTGCAGGGTGAGACGGTGCTCGCGAGCTTCGACATCTACGACGAGGTTGGCCACGACGCCGCGATCCGAAAGCCAGTCGAGGGTGTCGTCGTCGACGGCGGAGACCTGACTATCGAGTGTAATCCGTCAACCGACACCGGGAAACTCAGTGCTATCGAGGTGACGAGCAGCGGCGACATCAACGTCGGTGGGGGCTTCTACACCGCAACTGATGACACCACTTACGGCCCCGATCAGTACTACTCGGGCGGTGCGACGTACTCCACCTCAGACGCCATCAGCGGCACCGACGACGACACGCTCTACCAGTCCGAACGGGCACAGGAGACGCTCAACTACAACATCCCAGTCGGAAACGGTACGTACAACGTCGATCTCCACTTTGCAGAGGTCTACTACGACAGCACCGGCGAGCGGGTCTTTGACGTGTCCGTACAGGGCGACATAGTCTTCACCGACCTTGACATCTACGACCAGGTTGGCCACGACGCAGCGCTCGTTGAGACCGTCGAGGACGTCACCGTCACTGACGGCGTCCTGACGATCAGAGCCGACGCCTCCGTCGATGCCGCGAAACTGAGCGCCGTCACGGTACGCCGGCCCGAGGGAATCAGCGCCGTGTCGTTCGACGAAGGTCGTAAGTCGTACACGACGGAGAACGTCGCCGGCGTCGAGAATCCGTTCCGCCGGCGCGGGGACGCACTCCCTATCTGGCTCGGGGCCCCCGGTGATTCGAGCCTCCTGCTAGATGGTTACTCGACTGCCGTTGACTGGAACCCCCACGAACTCGACACCCGGCTGGACGAGACACTCACGGCGCTTACCATTGACATGTGGGTAGCGCCGCGGTCGACCGGCGCTGCGAATGACAACGTCGACACCATCATCGAGAAGGCGCTCCGAGGGTTGAACAAGGGGTTTGTCTTTGGCGTGATGGACAACCGGGAGTGGGGACTCCGACTGGGCGACGGCAGCAGTTGGAAGACAGTGAAAGCCGACGTCAGTACGGGCGGGCTGCTCGACATGTACCAGTGGACCTACCTGGCGGCAGTGTTCGATGGGAGTGCCGGAACCGTCAGCCTATACAAGGACGGCGCCCTCGTCACCGAACAGTCCGTGACCATCGGTAGCATCTCGCCGGCGAATAACCACCTCCGGGTCGGCCGCAACTACAACACGGACGTCGTCCAAGAGACATTCGAGACCGACCACTTCAACGGGGCGATCGACCGGCTCAACGTCCAGGACGAGGCGCTCACCGACGGGGAAATCAGGGCGGTATACGACGACGAGGTCGGAAGCCAGCCGTCAATCAGCTACGAGGACCTCCTGGTTAACCCCGAGCAGTTCGAGGACGATCACTTTCGGCCCCAGTATCACGCTATGCCCCCAGAGCACTGGATGAACGAGCCACACGCACCCCTGTACTATGATGGGCAGTACCACCTGTTCTACCAGCACAACCCCAAGGGTCCCTACTGGAACTACATCCACTGGGGCCACTGGGTGAGCGACGACCTAGTGTACTGGAAGCCGGTCGAGGACGCCATCCGACCGGAGGCCGGCATTGATGCCGGCGGCTGCTGGACCGGCGACTCCGCTATCGACGCAAGTGGTGACCCGAAGCTGCTCTACACCGCCGGCGACGCGAACTTCACCCAGCGGGTCGCCGAGGCAAGGCCCAGAGACACGACCGATCCGGAGCTCACCAAGTGGAACAAGCAGGGGGTCGTGATGGAACAGCCGGACGACCCAAACCTACTCGACAACGAGTTTCGGGACCCCCACGTCTGGCAGGACGGGGACGAGTGGTTCTGTCTGGTTGGCTCCGGTCTCAAGAACGGCGAGGGAGGGACGGCACTGGTGTTCCAGTCCTCGGATTGTGAGAACTGGTCCTACGAGGGACGGCTGTACGAATTGCCCGACCCCAGCGATCATCCCGAACTCGGCGAGGTATGGGAGCTTCCCGTTCTGTTACCGCTCGGGACGGACAGCAACGGGAACGAGAAGCACATCTTCTGTATTAACCCCCACGCCGCCGAGGCGGATGTCGAAGTGTGGTACTGGATTGGCGAGTGGAACAAGGCAAACCGGGAGTTTATCCCTGATTTCGACGACCCGAAACTCATCGATGAGGGCCAGGGCCACTTCACCGGTCCGAGCGGCCTGATCGGACCAAACGGCCGGTCGATCCTGTTCACTATCACGCAGGACTACCGGCTTCCCTCGCTGCGCCACAGGTCGGGGTACGCTCACAACGCCGGCATCCCCGTAGAACTCTCGCTCAACGCCGACGACGAACTGTCGGTCTCGCCGATCGAGGAGGTTGCAAACCTCCGGACGGACAAGCTCTTGGAGATGAACGAGGCGGATCCCGCGCTTGTCAACGACGCGCTTGACGGGCTAGAGGCGGACACCGTCGAGATGTACCTGGAGATTGAGCCGGGCAACGCGACGGAGTACGGGTTCTTCTGTCGGCAGACGCCCGATCGCGACGAGGAGACGTTGGTCTACTACGACGAGGAGACGTACGACGGCGAAATTCGGACAGACCGGACGAACACAAGCCTCGACGATACGCTGATGAAAGAGGAGAAAGACCGCAGTAGCCTCACCACGACCGGTCCAGTTCCGGTCGACCACACGAACGAGAACCTGCAGTTCCACGTCTTCATCGACAAGTCGTCCATCGAGTGCTACATCAATCAGTTGAAAAGCGTCTCAACGCGGGCGTTTCCGTCCCACGAAGACGCTCACGAGCTCCAGATTTACCATAACGGGACTATTACCGTCCGCTCCATCGAGATCTGGGAGATGGACGATATAGTCTCCGGTCCTGATGGCGGCACCGACGTGCAGGACGGCGCCACTTACCGGATACAGAGCGTCAGTAGTGGGAAAGTACTTGAAGTCGACGGCGGCTCGACGAGAGACGGCGCGAACGTCCAGCAGCGGGAGTGGACCAGCGCCGACCAGCAGAAGTGGGTCGCCAACGAGCTCACGGACGGCGTCTACCGCTTTGAGAACGTCAACAGCGGGAAGGTGCTTGACGTGCAGGACGCCGGCACCGCCAACGGCGACTCTGCGATGCAGTGGGACTGGTGGGGCGGCGAGAACCAGCAGTGGACGGTCGACAAGGTCAACGACGTCGAGGAGAACGTCTACCGAATCAGGAACGTCAACAGCGGCAAGGTCGTCGACTTGGAGGACGATTCGCAGTCCGACGGTGGCGACGTCCAGCAGTGGGACTGGGTGGGCGGCGACAACCAACAGTGGGAATTCGATAAACTGTAGGTCGCCGGCCTGCACGGCGGTCCTAATTGACTCGGAATTCGATCCTCTTGCCACCGGTTCAGCGGTAGGGCTTCCTGCTGGCTCCTACAGCGGTGATGGGGCAAGCCGCTCCTGACGGCACGCCGTTCACGACAGGATGGGCTGTCGCCCATCTTTAATTCACTTCGCTTGAATCGCTGCGACTCGTTCCGCAGCTACGTCGTACAGCGAATGCGATTCACTCTTGGCGACGGCGGACATTTTGCCGTCTCCGAAATACCGCGTCCTGGAACATGTCGCGTATGTTCTCGAATGGGCTACGTAGATTGTAAATATAGTGGTAGTGTTTATATTATTAACTTAATCACATAAACACTAATCTTCTGTCTGCCACGAGTTCGATGACATGCAGCGCTTATAGTTCGGTGAAATTTCGCGATTACCCGAGATAACCCGAAATCCACTCCTGACACCGCTGCGCTATGTCCGCCTCGCTTTCAAGCGTCAGCGTATGTTGACTCTTAACGTCTTCCCGTATTCAAGCGCTGCAGTCGACGTTGAGACAAAGCTTCGCACACTTGTTCCACAGAGGCAAGTTAATCGTCCAGACGTGTTGAGCAGCAATGCACGCACACAGGAATGGACAAGTCAAATTATCCATGAGCCCCAACTACCAGTACAATGTCTCAGCATGGTGGGCAAACCGACGCAATGCTCAGAGAAGAGCTGGGCGAATTCGGATTTTCGGACAAAGAGATTGATGTTTATCTCGTTCTCCTGTCCCAAGGTGAAGCGACTACGGGTACCATTTCGGAAGACGCCGACGTCTCGCAGCAGGCAGTGTACACCATCACCGATCGCCTTGAAGACCGTGGCTTAGTTCGTGTCAACGACCATGCGTCGCCGAAGACGATCCGTGTTGTACCGCCGGAAGAATCGATGGCGACCCTCTCAAATCGGATTGATTCGATAACACCGGTGCTTAAAGAGCGTTTTAATGAGACAAAGCCTCAGACACCTGAGTTGAAGATGGTACAGTCGCAAAAGACGGCAATCAAACGGCTGCGAGACGCGATCTCGAAAGCTCAGCGAGAAGTCATCGTTGCGATTCCAGAACGGATCTACCCAGAAATTGAATCAGAACTTCAGGATGCGGTCGAGCGAGACCTGTTTGTGTTCCTCCTTATCCAGGGTGTGGATGACCCTGAAGAGGCAGGAAACCGGTACGCAGGCGCCGCGGATGTTGTTCGCTGTTGGAGCCAGAGTACTTTGTTCCTGTTTGCAACAGATACCCAGTCAACAGATCACTCGACAAGCCAGTCGGCTCTGATTGGCGATGCCCAATTACTGTCTGGAACACACGATCTTGGAGACGGGGTCGCAGTCACGGAACAACACCTTGCAGGGTCGATTCGTGGGATGTTCTTTAGCGCCTACTGGCCAGCAGGGACAGAAATCTTCGTCACTGATCGAGATTCGCTCCCAAAAACATTCGAGTGGTTCTGGCAGGCGGTCTTCCAAGCAATGCTTCATCAAAAGTCGGAAATCGATCTCTGGGCGGATATCGAAACGGTCGGTGGAGAAACGATCTCTGGGCCGGTGAGCCAAATCCGCCAGGCACTCGTCGAACCCCCGACTAACGGACATACATTGGAGACAAGCCTGTTCCTTGAGACCGATGCAGGTGAGGTCAGCGTTGGGGGACAGAATGCGATTATTGAAGATTATGAAGCAGTATCAATTACTCTTCGAACTAATTGACATCTTAACTTTCTTCGAACTTTTAAATCCCCGCAAACTACCACCCGCGGCAAACCAACTTGAGCTAACCTACAAGATCTCATGCAACGGTGTTCTTCGGTTGCCATCCGCGGCGCACGTCGTGGTCGTGATTGCTGAAAGACAAACGCTAATTTACCGTCTTGTTAGAAGAATATCTAATCCCAACTGCGTCAGATGATTCACGGCATCTGCAAATTCTGTATGCTGATATTCATGACTAATATTTTCCTCTATAATCAACGTTCTCGCCAGAAGTTTATTCAACTAGTAGTAAAAGATTCTAATCGCAATGTTCGACGAAAACGACTCGCCGGAAACAGGCCGACGGAGTTTCATGAAAACGGCTGCTGGCCTCGGTGTCGCCAGTCTAGGTTTCTCATCCGTGAGTAGCTCCGTGGCTGCCGTTGAAACAGGTAAAACCGACCAATGGACTCGCGCGGAGGCAGAAAAGATCAAACTGACTGATGATACCACCGCACCGGTAATCAGCGACAACCCCAATTCCATTTCCGATGATTATTGGATTTGGGACACGTGGCCACTTCGGACTCGTGATGGTTCCATCGTGAAGATTAATGGCTGGCAAATTGTCTTCTCGCTAACAGCACCCAACGACCTCGTCCCAGGTGCCCGTCACAACGCAGCGACGATTCGATACTTCTACTCGCGGGACGGAAAGAGTTGGCAAGAGGGTGGCAAAGCATTCGACGCACCTCTCGGCCACCATCAGTGGGCAGGCTCCGCGATGTATGATCAGACTGAAGAGCAAATTTATCATTTCTACACGGCCGTCAGCCCCGAGCCGGAGTTCCGACAGCGTCCTGCACTGGGCATCGGTGCATCAATTGAGACGAGTCCAAACGGCGTTGAACTGACCGGCGACCAAGAACACGTCATCATGGGAACGCCCGACGGTGAGATGTACCAGACCCTCGAACAGTCTAAGGAACAAGGTATTGTCTATGCGTTCCGTGACCCCTGGTATTTCGAGCATCCCGAGACGGGTGAAGATCTTGTCGTGTTCGAGGCGAACACGCCAACTGGGAGTAAGGATCCAAGCGACCCGGAGAGCTTTAATGGAAATATCGGCGTCATGCGAGCGACGAACGATGAGCTGACCGAGTGGGAGCTGTTGCCGCCAGTGATAGAAGCGATCGGGACCAACCAACAGCTTGAGCGTCCCCATTTCGTGTTCAACGACGGCAAGTGGTATCTATTCACCATCAGCCATAAGTTCACCTTCGCCCCCGGTCTGAGCGGTCCCGACGCTCTGTATGGGTTCGTGGGCGATTCGCTGTACGGCGACTACGAACCGCTTAACGAGAGCGGACTGGTTGTCGCAAATCCCGAAGAAGCACCGTTCCAAGCCTATTCGTGGCTTGCAATGCCGCAGGGTGACAACATCTTAATCGAGAGCTTCGAGAACTTCCGTGGACTCGACAACACTTCTCAAGGTTCGATCAGCCTCGACGAGGTTGGAAACCTTCCACCAGAAGAGCAGAAGGAACTCTTTGGCGGGACGCTCGCTCCCAGTCTGAAGCTCCAACTCAACGGGACGGAGACAAAAATCGTCGCAGAACTCAACGACGGTCACTTCCTGCCGTCAGGTGGACCTTCGCGCTGACTCCTCACTGAGGGTTCAGCCACGGACTCTCAAAGGTTCTCAGGCATTATGATGACGACCTACGCTTCGTCCACATTCCGAGAACAGAAATCTGCACGCTACTGATCGGGATTTGCGGTGAAGCGTTGGGTAGTCGATTTTTTGTAGTTTCCGAGAGTCCCGTATCACACTCGTTGTGCTACGTTTCGAGCGAGAGTTATCTCTGAGAGGTTTTGTATCCTACCCCCTTTCTACAACATGAATTTTCTGAGTGCTGCTACTCTTAGTACGGCATTCACCCGCGTAGCGTGTCTACCTGCACAAATTAAGGCAATTACAGAAACTAGTGGACAAAGTACTAACACGCTATGTCTTCGTGTATGACGCTTTCTATGACATCCCTTCGACCTCCTGGCAGAATTTGATAGTTACAGGATTATCATTGAATGCAAGCCAGCCCTCCGATATCTCTGTTGTCCACGTCGAATTCGTATCTCGACTACTTCGTCCAGCGCCAGATGGAGTCACCGACTCAGTCTCTTTGCTAGTACTATATACTAACCTCTGTATCTCGCACTTCGTCTTTGCTCTCTCCAATCCATTCGAATCTGACTTAGAACATAGTTTCACTTTTATCCTGGTTGGCTCACGTCTTTTACCATCGGATTCAAACAGTGGATTGCAGTCGTTGTGGCATACCAGACGACACTGTCGTCGCCAACCCCAAGCTCAGCATGACATGTCGTCTGGTTCTGATTCCCCTTGTCCTAGCGTGTCGATCTTCGCTTCAAAAACTGACTGTGACCGAGGGTTTACCCGTTGGCTTCGCACATCTAGGCATATTATGGTCTCGGACGGTGAACCGTCGTTGTCACCACTCGCCCAAGACGCGCTTGACGGACTCATCTCTGCCGCACCGCACAACGACAGTTTCAGCTACGAACACGCCTATACGATTCTCGCCGAGAAAGAAGATCTGAGTCAACCAGCCGCTGACGATATTCTCGAACGGCTGCTAATGCAGGGATATCTCTACGAGGTCGAGGGTGAACTTCGACTCACCGAGCCGTGATGGTATTACGACGACGGTTGGTGACCAGTCGCTGGGGCGGCCTGGTACTGGGTGGGGAACTCAGTATAGCCAGTAGTAGGGCGCGGAATGATTATCTAAAATTGGTCAGACAGTCGGCGTCGCAGAGTGGGTATTGGAGTAATATGGTCTCATCATCTTCTCCTGGTTGAATTACGGAGAGGCACTTGTGTTGGTGCTGAAGCTGAATCTCTGCGCCGCAATTTGCACAGGCTGTGATCTCAGGCTCGGCAAGTACACGGGTTGAAACGTGTTCAGTTCGCTGGTCTTCTTTTGATTTGTGTCGTTGGGATGCAAGAGCCATTTGCGGGCAACGTAGTGTGGCATGGATATGAAACAAGGGACCACGACACGTTTTGTCACTGCACGAGTAGTACTACAATTAGGTGCTGCAGTATTGGGGTCATTGTCGCGTCTTCTTCGACAGCAGTTGATGATAGAGTCTAATAACGACTGGAGAAGTTGCAGTGACGTGTTGAATGTAGAGCGCAGATCTCGTGCCGATCGTTTTACTGATTAGCTAACAAGAATGTACTCGAACTAGAGGATTCGCTTCACCTTCGTCAGATAGCGCTGTTGGATCGCAATTCTACGGTCCCGAGATTTTATTTATTCACCGGGTGAATCCCCCGCGGAGACACGCTCGCACTACAAGCACCTCCTCGAAACCCGCCACGACATCGACGTCAACGCCCACCACGACACCACGAGTGGTGACCAGCCAAGCGAGGTGCGTGCCTGAATGCCCACCACCGTCCGCCCCCACCGAGTAGCGACAGCGCCCGCCACACCACCCAACCACGCCGGGGGAGGTGAGCGACAGTGACGCGCGACGACGATGGCGTCATCCAATCGCTGGCCCAGACTGACCCGGTCCAGGTCGAGACCAAGCATCGCACGCTAACGGGCGTGGTCTACCAGCACACCCACCGCAAGCCTGAACTCACGTGCCGCGGTCCTGAACCGGGCGAGCACGTGCTGTATTTCGCGACGCCGTGCCACGACTGCTATCGGCTCCAGTACACCTACTACGACGAGTACGAGGCCACCCAGACCCGGCTCGCCCGCTATGAATGCCGCCCCGACGGCCAGTACGCCTGGCAGCGCACCCACGCCACCATCCAGTCAATCAGCCACCCGAACGGCGGTGATCACGAATGACCGGTGGCGTCCCACAGCCGCTCGACCCCCGCGACCCCGCCGGGCTCGTCCAGAAGCTGTCGCCCGGCGACTGTGTTTGCATCACCACCACCGAGCGACCACGGACCATCCTCACCGTCGCCGACACCATATCCACACCCTCTGGGGGGCGCCTCGTCCTGAGTGTACCGCCGACCACCACGACCGCTCACCAGCAGGCCCAGCACGCCCACTACCACTGCACGCTCGCCGATTCGGAGTCGTCGACGATGACCGTCACCGAGTACCCGAGTAGCGACGCGCCCCCGACGTGTATCGGCACGCTCACCACCATCGCCCGCATTCCCCGGCTCTCCACGCCGCCAACCGATGACGCTCCTGCACCAGCAGCATCGGAGGTGTCCGCCAATGAGTAACAACACCACCACTTCCGGAAAAGACCCCCAGCAGAGCGACCCTGACAAGCCCGAGCCCGAGACCAACGCTACAACAACCCGCGACGACCACGACCAGCCGCCGTACCGCGACCCCGACCGCCTCCAAGCAGTCTACGAGCAGGAAGAGACAATCGCCGCGACGGCCACCCATTTCGACGTCTCCTATCGGACCGCGCGGACGTGGCTGATCCGCCACGACATCTTCGACCCCGACACCGACGGCATCCCCGCACCGTACAGACGGCTGCAAGCCCTCGAGCCCGACGATGTCGGCCTCCCACCACTGGGGGAACGATAGATGCCCGCAACCACCCAAACGACACAACAATCCCAGACAGAACCCCGTCGGAAAGACGTCCAGAAGACGTTCTGGACCGACAGCAACGGCGACACCAAGCTCGACGCGCTCGCCGCCCTGCATGACTGCTCGCAGGGCGCGCTCGTTCGCACCCTCGTCGACGACGCCTTTACTGACCAGTTCGACGACCTCGACCCCACACACATCGAGCAGGGGCGTGTTTCTGTCGAGGACCTCCAAGCACTCGCCAACAACGAGATCACCGTCGACGACCTCGATGTAGAGTCAGACCCCGACACATCGATAGCGGAGTACGAGCCCGACTCGTACTATCTCACGGTCACGCCCGACGACCTCGCCGAGCCCGGCCCGGAACTCGATTGGGAAACGCTCCGGGATGCAGTCAAAAATCCCGAAGACGGCGGCTACTGGAACGACGATCTCGAAATCCATGAGAGCCGCGTCAGTGAAGACACACTGAAGGCGAGCCACCGCCCGGCCGCTCGCATTCTCACCGGGCTAGCGCGCTCACGCGCCTACGAGAACGGTGTCGTTCCCCGGGAGACGATCGACGATCTCGTCGACACCTACTGTCTCCACCTGACCAACCGTGTCGCAGACGCCGAGCAGGAACGTGGCGAGGAGCATATTCGTGAGACGTACACGAGCCTCGTCACCGACCAGCTCTACGAGAATCCAAGTCCGACTGCCGATTCGTACTACTGTAGCAAGGATGCCCTCCGGACACGGCTGCAGACGGAGCTAGACACCGCACAGTCTGTCGCCGAGCGCGCCGACACCATCATCCGACTTCGACGCCTGGAACCCGACTGACGACGCCGACGAAGACGATGACACCAACGAGTTGCGCGAGGAGTGGCAGCGTGATCTCGCCCGCTGGCTTACAGACATCGCTCGCGCAAAACACGCTGGCCGTACGTACGCCACGGAACTCCGTCGTGGCGACTACGAGATCGACCACGCCGACGAGAGTATGACTGCGTTTGACGCGGTGCATGCTCGCCTGCACGACGCGCTCGAAGTGGTCGACGATCTGCCGGCGGATGTGAAGACCGATCTCATCGACCGGCTCGACGACGCGGTTGTCGCCGCCATCACTGGCAACTAATCGAAGAAAGACGACGACAGCGTTCGCCCGAGTGCCCGTAGCGTCAGCGTTCGCCAATAGAGCACAGTCTCCCTGATGAGTACTCAGAGCGCATCGAACGGGCGCTGATGAGCGACGTCTAAACAGACGTTTCTCTGGACAGCGTCACATAGTAAGGATTCGACTGGATTCGTTGGTGTGAACGGCAGGTGACGACGTCTATTCGGCGTCGATGACTCGGACCTGGATGTCGTCGTTGGCCTGCGAAATGGAGACAGTGACGTCGTCGATGTCGAATTCGATAGAGAGACCGGTGGTTTGCTGGCAGCTGAAGAGCGTATCGAGTGCATCAGGGTCGATCAGATCGTAGAGTCGGAACTCGCTGTCGTGCGGGTCGATGCCATTGTATTGTTCGAGCGCTTCAATTACGGCGATGCTCGCACAAGAACCATATGCACATCCTGATGGCTTCTTGGCGGTTGTAGCAGCCATTACGTATACTCTATTAGACCCTGCCGTGCATAAGAGTGTTGCTCAATACACACTATAGTATAAACAGATTCTCTGTAGCTATCCCTCAGGTCGCATTTTAACGAGAGCACACCTAACCGGTGAAGTAATTTCTCGATGAGTCTAAAGAGAAGTATCGAGATAAGAAAAAGAGTGATATCACTTGCCGGGTGCCAGCAGTCTCCGGGACACCGAGTGTCCAATGAAACTGGCGCTCACCACCCCGAAACACCCCCGGTCGCGAGTGATATCACAATCACCGCTGTTGTTCTCGTCCACACTCCGCCACCAATCTCAGGGGCCGGCGGAAACAACACGAGATGCTCACACCAGCCAGCCGTCGATAGCACGCAGTACACGAAACCACACGCTGAGCGGAAAGCGAGTGCCGTTCCGGACTCCCTGTGGTCGTCCGTCACTCCAATGGCTGTCGTACGGACATCTAAAGTCACGAGCCGTATAAAGATTGTCCGTATAAATAGTTGTATTAAGTTTCTATACCTGGGAATTAGCACGGGATTTCGACTGGTATTCCTGCAACCGACCGTGGTCAGCGATGCGTTCCAGCCCCCTTCCAGGGTGGTGCCGGCGTGAGTTGGACGACGAGAACACCCGAGGTTGTGATATCACCGCGAGCGGTGAGATCGGGATGAGTGAGGGGCCCGATGTTCTCACGCCACCCCGAGGTTAGCAGAACATACTAGCGAGCGCGGAGGTTGCATGTGTCGAGAATACTGAAATCTGGGCACCGTTAGTAAAATCACGATTAGTAAAATCACGATTTAGATAATCGGCACTACTATCTATCACCGGCGTGTAGTCACTGTATGGCACATCCGCGGTTTGTGAATCGCGAATCGGAGCTCGATATGTTACGGTCGCGGTTCCAAAATGAGACGGCTGAGCTAATCGTTGTATATGGTCGGCGTCGGCTGGGGAAGAGCGCGCTCGTTCGCGAGGCGATACGCGACGAAGAGACGGCGGTTTATTGGCAGGCGACGGAGGAAACGCCAGACGCACAGCTTGCGAATTTTGTTGAGACAGCGGGCGATGTTTTTCCGATTGTAGATGACATCCAGCGTGACTGGGAAGCGCTCCTCCGAACACTTGGCCGAGAGGATGCAACTGTTGTTCTTGACGAGTTTCCGTATCTGATTGAGTCGGACGATGCACTGCCGTCGAAGATTCAGCGGGTCTGGGATATGCATCTCGAGGAGACGGGGATGACGCTTGTGTTGGTTGGATCGTCGATTAGCGTGATGGAAGAGAAAGTGCTCGGCGGTGGCAGCCCACTCTATGGTCGCCGGACAGGTGCGATTGACTTACCGCCACTCTCGCTGGCGGATGCCCGGCAGTTCTATCCGAGTGCTGATCCAGAGACAACGATTCAGTCGTGGGGTGTCTTCGGTGGAACACCCTACTACTTGCGAGCGCTCACCCCGTCGAAGTCACTGGCAGAAAACATCCAATCGCATGTTCTCTCTGAACATGGCGTCCTGCATAATGAGCCCGAGTTCCTGCTACGGACGGAGTTCGGGATTCGCGAGCCACAGACCTACTATACGATTCTGCGTGCAATTGCGACTGGCAAGCGGGCGCCAAACGAAATTGCGGACTTTGCTGGCGTCGATTCGAACACGCTTGGGTCGTATCTCTCGAAACTCCGGCGGCTGCGATTGGTTGAGCGCGATATTCCCGTGACGGCGAATCCGAATTCGACACGGAAGAGCCGGTATCGACTGCGAGAACCGCTCTTCCGGTTCTGGTTTCGATATGTCTATGGCCAGGAGGACCAGCTTGTCCAGCTCGGCGATGATGCGTACGAGCAACTGGTCGCGCCGACGTTCACGGACTACATGGGGTCGATGTTCGAAATCGTCTGCCAGGATGCGCTTCCCTTACTGATACCGAAAACGTATCAGGGAATCGGCTACTGGTGGCACCAGCAGCATGAACTCGATGTCGTTGGCCTCGCAAGTGATGGAACGCTTGTCGCAGGCGAGTGCAAGTATACGTCACGCGAGATGACAGAGGGCGATCTCGCCGATCTCGAGCGGAGTGCAGCACAGATTCGCTGGACGCCAGACAACGGGACGGAGCCAACATACCACTACTGTTGTTTTAGCCGCTCTGGCTTTTCAGACGGGCTTCGAACCGCCGCAAATGACCGTGACGATCTCTCGTTGTTTGACCCCAGTGATATTGTTCAAGGCACTAAGTGAACTACTCTGCCCTGCTCGCTTGTGGTCGCTCGGTGAGGGTGGAGCTTCCTGTTTCCAGAACGCACTGGGCAGAACCATCGTAGTATACGAAGTCACGGATATCAACTATACCGATGAGAGTATGATTGCGTTCGACGCGGTGCACGCTCGTCTGCACGACACGCTCGAAGCGGTCGATGAGCTGCCAGCGGACGTGACTGCCGACGTCATCAGCCGCCTCGACGACGTGTTCGTGGCCGTCATCACGAACGAATAGTTGCCGACCACCGCCAGCGATGGTCGTCCTAGAGCCAGTAGCGACAGCGCCGGCCGGAGCACTGCAGTCTCACGACCAGTAGCCGAGACGGACGATGTGTCGTTCGGTCAAACGACTGTTTGTTCCTTACGAAGATATTTACTGACTTACAGTGACCGAGAGAGTATGGAGTGGCGCCGTCTGGGCCAGGGATTCGGCGTTCTCGGTATCGTTGGCGGTAGTATCGGAGTCTGGTATGCATTCCAGCGACAGATGTGCACGATGGTTGCCGGCGGTCCAGATCACTGCGCGCCGAACATCGTCTATCTTGTTCCAGGAGTACTTGCCGTACTCCTCGGATTCGGTCTGCTCGTGTTTCTGTATCGGCGTCAGCGATCCAAAGACCCACAGACGACAGGAGCGGAGTAGCGAGACGCCTGCTACGACGCACAACAACCGAAAAGCACGGTGCTGCGCTTCGATACGGAGAGTACTGTCCCGTTGCGATACTCCTGGCTCGGACTGATAGCAGCCCATCTTCTCCCCCACAAGATAGCGCACAGTTACCACGTCACGATCGAGATCGTCGACGTCAGCCAGACCGTTGCGTCCAGTAACAGTGGCAAACGAAACGTCGAGGCAGAGCCGTCGACTGGCTCAGTGGCGTGAGCAGTAGTCTCACCGCGGAGACGGAGTCTTGATTCGGCGGTGTCGGTCGCTGTCCGTCAGTGACGCACTTCGTAATGGAACGCTCAGTACTGGCTCGGACGTGACGGCAGGCCGACGTGAGTGATATCACTCGCCGGGTGTCAGTAGCGGCCGGGACACCAGATGTCCAGTGAAATCCACGCTCACCACCTGAGACACCCCCCGTATCGAGTGATATCACAATGCGGGCTGTTGTTCTCGTCCAGACTCTGCGACCATCCATGGGGCCGGTGGAAACAATATGAGACGCTCACGCCGATACGCCGTCGAGTGCACGCAGAACGAGAAACCACACGGAGAGCGGCAGTGTCGTGCCGTTCCGGACTCCCTGTGGTCGTCCGTCACTCCAACGGCTGTCGTACGGACATCTAAACCCACTAGCCGTATAAAGGTGGCCCGTATAGACAGTTAGATTAAATGTCTATACAGGGGGATGAACACGTGGTTTCGACCAGTGTTCCTGCAACCGACCGTGGGCAGCGGTGCAATACATCCCCGTCCCGGGGGGTTGTTGGCGTCGCTGGGACGACGAGAACACCCGGGGATGTGATATCACTGAAACCGGGAAGCTGTCGCTGAGAAGTTAAACGTCCAGAGAGTACTTTTGGCCCGGATTAGTAGAATATACTAACAGATGTCGCTTGCGATGGTGGATCGAGAGTGAAACAGCATGACAGGAGAGAGGCAAAAGGACGTCGAACACTTGTGGCGACGACGCTGGGGTCCTACGAGGCCGAGACCGCGGACGGGCCCAGCAGGGCCGACGCGGCCGCCGGCTATCCAAGCAAGTAAAAACGAGATCAAATATTCCGAGAGAGTCCAATACCCGTCGATTTCCTGCTGACGCCGGTTCGCTTTGTTCCGAAGCGCTCTTACAAATAATCTTGAATCTCACCATCAATTTCATTTTTGAACGGGAACGTGGGTGAGAAAGGTTCAAAAGCATCCTCTTCCTCCTTTGGCGGTATGGAACGCAGAACGTCTGTCGATATGGACCGTCGTACCTACGTAAAGGTCGTTGGAGCGAGCGGCGTTGCTGGCTTGACCGGAACCGCTGGCTGTCTGGGTAGCAGCACTGGTTCCGGCGGCGGCAGCAAGAAGTTGACCGCCGGGACCGCGCCCGGATTCCCGCCGTTCGAGATGAAGCAAGGCGGCGAACTCGTCGGGTTCGACATCGACCTGCTGGAAGCGGTCGTCTCGGAGAGCGAGTACACGCTCTCGGGCTGGGAGGAGTTCGAGTTCAAGGGGCTCATGCCCGCGCTCGGAAGCGATAAAATCGACGTTGTCGCGGCCGCGATGACCATCAACGATAAGCGCGACAAGAAGATCGACTTCTCGAACCCCTACTATAGCGCCGACCAGTCCATTCTCGTGCGTAAGGGCGGGAACTTCTCGCCGTCGAAACTCGGCGACCTTTCGGGTCACCCCATTGGCGCCCAGAAAGGGACGACTGGCGAGGGCATCATCAAGGACGAGCTCCTTTCGCCGGGGAAGCTCAAGCAGTCGAATTACAACTCCTACGGAAGCTACGTGCTGGCGGTCGAAGACCTCGTCAACGGCAACATCGACGCCATCGTCGTCGACAAGCCGGTTGCCCAGACGTTCCAGAGCAAGCGAGACGTCTCCATCGCGTTCACGCACAAGACCGGCGAGCAGTACGGCTTCGGCGTGCGCGATGGTGCCAGCGACGTCCAGAAGGCACTCAACAGCGGCCTGAAGGCGGTGCGCGACAGCGGCAAGTACACAGAGATCCGCAACAAATGGTTTAGCGACTCGTAGAGCCGTGTTGACTCCACTGCTGTCGGGCGACTTGGCGTTCGTATTCGATAACGTCCCGTACCTGCTGGGCGGGACGGTGCTGACCGTCGCGCTGACTGCCGCCAGCATCTTGCTCGGCTTCCTCGTAGGGTTCCCTGCGGGGACCGTCGAGGTGTACGGAGGCCGGTACGCCAGTGGTGCAGTCGAGACCGCGGGCGTCGTCCTTCGAGGAACGCCTATCGTCGTCATCCTGTTGTTCGCCTACTTCGGGACGCCGATCGAGAGCGCGTTCCTCGCTGCCGTCCTGGGGCTCGGGCTCCGGAGTGCGGCCTACCAGTCGCAGATTTTCCGCGGTGCAATACAGAGCGTCGACGAGGGCCAGATGGAGGCCGCCCGCGCCGTCGGGATGTCACGACTGCGGGCGATTCGCCACGTCGTCGTTCCGCAGGCGCTTCGCCGGTCGATTCCGGGCTTCCAGAACGAGTTCACCATCGTCCTCAAGGACACGAGCGTTGCGTTCGCTATCGGCCTCTCGGAGCTGCTGACACGGAGCAACGATCTGTTCGTCCAGAACACCAACGCCGTGCTGGAGGTCATCCTGTTCGCCAGCGCGGTGTACTTTGTGCTGACGTTCGCCACGAACCGGACGCTGGACTACGTCGGCCGCATCTTTGCAATTCCAACTGGTGATTCCACATGAGTTTACTACGCGTCGAGAACCTCTCGAAGAGCTACGGTGACGAGCGCGTCCTCCGGGACGTGAGCTTCGAAATGGGACAGGGCGACGTCGAAGTCGTCGTCGGCCCGAGCGGGAGCGGGAAGTCGACCCTGTTGCGGTGCGTCAACCGCCTCACGGAGGTCGACGCGGGAGACATTTACCTCGACGGCGAACTCATTACGGGACCCGACGTCGACGTGAACGAACTCCGGCGGAACGTCGGGATGGTGTTCCAAGACTTCAACCTCTTCGCGCACCTGACCGCCCGCGAAAACATCACGCTCGGGCTCCGCCGAGTCAAGGGACTCTCGAAGGGGGAGGCCCGGCAGAGAGCCGACGAGCACTTGGAGATGGTCGGCCTCGCAGCCCAGGTCGACTCCTATCCGGCGGAGCTGTCTGGCGGTCAGCAACAGCGGGTCGGCATCGCCCGGGCGCTGGCGATGGAGCCGAAGCTGATGCTGTTCGACGAGCCGACGAGCGCGCTTGACCCTGAACTCATCGGCGAAGTGATCGGCGTGATGCGTAAACTGGTCGAGCGCGGCATGACGATGCTGGTGGTCACCCACGAGATGGGATTCGCGAGGTCGGCCGCCAGCACCGTCACCTTCCTCGAAGATGGCGCTATCGTCGAACGCGGGCCGCCCGAACAGTTGTTCGAACACCCCGAGCAGTCCCGGACCGAGGAATTCCTCGGTCGACTCAGCGTTGCCCACAGCGACCATGAGTGACGCGACTCGGCGCACGAGAGCTCGCGCGTACTGGCGCCCGAACGAACTCCGCCAGTGGCTCGGCGTCGCGGCGGCCGCGCTGTTCTGGGGCTGGCTCCTCTTCCGGTGGGCCAACGACTGGCTGCTGAACGGGGCCGTCATTTCGTCCGGCCAACCGCTAATCCCGGCGTCGACGTTCGCCAGCGTCGCCGAATCGATGGCGGCAACTGCCGACGCACTCGGCGTCCTCGGCTGGCCAATCGCGCAACTCGGGGGGCTGTTCTCGTTCCTCGCGACCGGCGCGTCGGCGCTGCCCGCGCTAGCGCAGGGCGCGTGGCTGACCGTCCTGCTAACGGTCACCAGCATCGTATTTGGGTTCGTCCTCGCAGTCCCTCTCGCAGTCATGCGCGTGTACGGCGACCGAACCGCCTGGCTCTCGCTCGGCTACACCGAACTCATCCGCGGGACGCCGCTGCTCGCCCAGCTGTTCGTGCTCTACTACGGCATGGGGCTGTCGTCGTGGATACGCGAACTACCGCTCGTGGGTGTCGGCTTCGTCCCGGGCCAAGCCGTCTGGATCGCTATCATTGGCTTCACCATCAACGGCTCTGCCTACCAGTCCGAGTACATACGGGCAGCCATCGAGAGCGTCGACTCCGGACAGCTGACTGCCGCCCGCGCCGTCGGGATGTCGAAGCTTACCGGAATCCGGTACGTCGTCCTGCCCCAAGGGCTCCGCTACGCGATACCCGGCTGGTCGAACGAACTCGTCTACCTCATCAAGTACTCGTCGCTAGCGGCGTTCATCACCGTTCCCGAACTGTTCGAGCGCGCCGACGCCATCGCCTCCGAGACGTTCGAATTCACGACGATGTACGCCTTGGCCGCACTACTCTATCTCGGTCTCGTCCTCTCGGCGTCGAAGCTGATGTCGATCGTCGAGCAGCTGGTTGCCATTCCCGGCCTCGGCAACGTCGAGGGGCGAGAAGGGTAGCAGGGCGGCCGTCCGGTTGGAGCGGACGAATCGATGCTGGGCAGTCCGGCGGCGGGATCCACGTATCACACGCCATCCTCTCTGCCGCGTGACATCCTCCCGCGCCTAAAGGCGCGGGCCTCCCGAGGTTCCTCTGTTACTCCCGTCAATTCGGATGGTTGGGAATCTACGGCTTGTGGACTGTCGGCCACTGGCGCTGCCACGACGCCGATACTCGTATCCCGAACAGGACTCCGAGGTATCTGATTGTTTTACGACAGTCGGCGCGGTCGGCTCACGTTTTGATGAGGCAAACACCGAGTCAACTGCCAGTTTTCGCGCGCACACGATAGTAAAATAACAAATACAATCAAGCTTACGGCGTGTATCCACGCCCTGAAGGGCGTGGTGTTGCGCCTGTTCAGCGTATAATCCAGGCTGCGTCGGCGGGGACACACTGAAAGCGAGTCACCGACCAGCTGTACGAGAGTCCGAGTCCGACCGCCGATTCATACTACTGCAGCAAGGACGCCCTCCAGATGAGGCTGCAGACGGAGCTAGACACCGCACAGTCTGTCGCCGAGCGCGCCGACACCATCACCGACTTCGAGGACGGGGTCTCATTGACCGGGCCACAAGACAGCCGAGCCGATGCTGAAACTCAGCAGGCGACGCTCGGACCGGATGCGTCTTGAAACCTTAGGGCCACGCTCGGCCTGACATCCTATGGTGGGACTCCCGCGACTTCAGGCGCGGAAGGAGATCAAGGAACAGACGACATTCACCGGGAGTACCTCGGGTCAGTCGCAGCTGAGGAATGGGAGTGGAATCACCCCCCAAATGCCCCCTTTTTTGATATCGCGTCTGGTTGGATTCGATATGGATGATGAGTCTCCGGATCGTGTGACCCAAGAGACGGAGGGTGATGCTACTCGGGAGGGATCCGGCGATGTTGAGACGGAACTCTCGCGGGACATGAGTCTCTTCGACATCACGTTCATCGGCGTTGGTGCGATGATCGGCGCCGGTGTTTTCGCCCTCACGGGGTTCGCTGCGGGTCTCGCTGGGCCCGCATTGATTCTTGCGTTCGCGCTGAATGGCTTTGTTGCGCTGTTCACAGCCGTCTCCTATGCCGAACTCGGGGCCGCGTTCCCGGAGGCAGGTGGGGGCTATCTCTGGGTGAAAGAAGCGCTCGTCGATCCGAATGGCTTCTACGCGGGCTGGATGTCCTGGTTCGCGCACGCGGTCGCCTGTTCCCTGTACGCGGTGACGTTCGGCGTGTTCCTCACCGAGTTTCTGGTCTACGGTGGTGTTCTCGCTGACGGATTCCAGCTCTTGGGGTTCATCGGCCGTGGACTGCTGGATAAAATCCTCGCAGTCCTCATGGTTTCGCTGTTCGCGTACATCAACTATCGCGGCGCTGAGGAAACAGGCAAGGCGGGCGTTATCGTGACGTTCATCAAGGTCGTCATCCTCGGAATCTTCGTCGCGTTCGGCATTCTGGCGACGATTCAGACCCCGAACTGGCCCTCGAAATTCCTCAATAGTCCCCGGTTTGCGCCCAACGGTATCGTTGGGATTATTGGTGCGATGGGCTTTACGTACATCGCCTTCGAGGGCTACGAGATCATCGTCCAGTCAGGCGAGGAAGTCGTCGAGCCGGGGAAGAACGTCCCGAAGGCTGTCTTCTACTCACTGGCTATCGTCGTGCCGATCTATGTTCTCGTCGCGTTCGCCGCGATTGGTGGGATCGAGACGATTCCCGAACTAGCGGCACGGGCGGACGTCCCCGCTAGTGCGCCCACGTGGCAATTGCTTGGCAATCTGGGCGAACTCGGCATTATTGAGGCGGCCGGCCAGTTCGTTCCCTACGGCGTCCCGTTACTCTTGGTCGCTGGACTGACGGCGACGATGAGCGCCTTGAACGCGACCGTCTACTCCTCGTCACGCGTTTCGTTTGCAATGGGGCGCGACAGAGCCCTCCCCGAACTCTTCAGTAGGGTTCACCCCGAGAAGCGAACGCCCCACTTGGCAATTTTTCTCTCAGCGGTGCTCATCGCACTGATGGCGGTCGTACTGCCGATCGAGGCGGTCGCGGCGTCAGCGGACATTATGTTCATCCTCCTGTTCGTGCAGGTCAACTGGACGGTCATCAAGATGCGTAAGACCCACCCCGACCTGCCACGCACGTACGAAGTCCCGTATATGCCGTGGCCGCCGCTCATCGGAATCGTCCTTCAGTTCATGTTGACGCCGTTCCTCCTCTCGGCGCTGGGCATGGAAATCGGACTGGGGCCGGACTCGCACGGGTTCATCGCCCTCGTGACGACCGCTATCTGGATGGGCCTGGGGCTCATCCTCTACTACGGATACTCTCAGCGGAAGGAGGAGGAAAAGATCGAAGAGGAAACGCCGACTGTCACAACCGAGCAAGCGCCCGCCGGAGAACGGCGGGAACGCGAGCAACGGATTCTCGTCCCAGTGGCGAATCCGGCGACCGTCGAGCAGTTGATGCGTACGGCACTCGACCTTGCCGAAGAGCGAGATGCCGAGATAGAAGTGGTAAGCGTCGGTACAGTTCCGCCACAGACGCCGCTTTCAGAGGGGCGCCAGTTCGTCGACGAGCAACATGCTGTCATCGACCAAGCAATCGAATTTGCCGACGAAGAGCGCCCGGACGTCCCGGTGAGTGGCAAAATCCGTATTGGACACGTCGTGTCCCAGGCAATCCTGAATACGATCGAACAGGACGACATAGACCTCGTGCTGATGGGCTGGCGGAGCCGTCCCCGCCGTCGTGACTTCGTCTTGGGTAGTAACGTTGACGAGGTGGTAACCAAGTCCCGCTGCGACGTCCTGGTTGAGCGTGTCGGCCCTGCCGCCGACAGCGAGTCCATCGGGAGCGTGGACTCGATCCTCGTGCCGACTGCTGGCGGTCCGCACGCCGAATTCGCAACCGAAATCGCCCGTGCCATTGCCAGGCGCAACGGTGCCTACATCAAGGTGATATACGTCCGATCGGACGAATCAGACCGTGACAACGATGCACAATCGATTCTCGATTCGACCGGAGCTGAACTTGAGAGCATCGAGGCGACCACGGAGATCATCGACGGTGCAGATATCACGGATGCTATCGTCGAGGAATCAGCCGACCATGATCTCACGATCATCGGGGCGTCCCGAGAGGGACTCCTCCAGCAAGTCGTGTTCGGGGCCATCCCTGAAGAAGTCGGCCGGCGAGCGCAAAGTACGGTCATCATGGCGAAACGGGACCTCGGAGTCACGTCACGTGTGACTCGGTGGTTTAAAAATCGCCGCTCGTAATCCGGCCTAACTCCTCTATTTAGAGCGTCATCTCAAGTCGCACTACCAATTTGATGAATATGCGCCCTATATGCAGCACGGGTCGTCGGACCTCCTCGGGGTCTGTCAGGAAGGGCGTGACCGACTCAGAGGATTTAGCCATCATAGCGGACCCAATGGGTCCACTCACGCTCCGCCCAATTGCGCTATCTTGTAGAACTGCCATTGACCCGGTTGGGGGTGATAGGGGCTGGGAGTTCCCCACTATAGTGACTGTGTTATCGGACGGTAGTAAACGAGTTTTATTATCCTACGTCCAGAATCTTTCACTGATGAGCATCAATTCGGGGGACAGACCGTGGCCTCAGACACTCGCTCATAAGGATCTCGACTGGCCGACGACGGACCAACGCATTCTCGTCCCATTCCATGAGGCGGTGCATTTGCATGAAACGAGCCTGCTTGGGGCGAGCATCGCCTTCGGGACTGACGGTGAGCTCTATCTCTTGCACGCCATAGATGACGAAATCGACAAGACGGACGTAATCCGCCACGATGCCGAGGTGAAGAAGATCATCAAAGATCAATTTTCCGTGCCCCTGAATCAGGCAGAAGAAATCCGTTCCCCGAAACTTCTTGAGTCATTCATTGACACCCACTCGATCACGACGACCGTCATCGACAGTGCCGAAACGAGCCTCCTTCCGAGTGGACGCGCTCCCCATCCAGTCACTACGGAGTGCCACAGTGTCGTCGCAACCAGGATGGACCAGTTCGACGCACCGGCGAGCATCCTCGTTGCGGTCGCCGCAGGCCCACATTCGGGACTCGCAATCCGGGTTGCCGAGGCAATCGCAAAAGCATACGATTGCTGGCTGGAGCTCTTCCACGTCATCCCTGACGACGCCGGCGACGAGACGAAGAACGACGCTGAAAAGCTCCTCGAGGCCTATGAATCCCGGCTGGACGACGCGGTCGACGTTGACCACCTGATCACCAGCGCACCAGACCCCGCAAATGCGGTCATCGAACACGCCAACTACCACGACCTCACCATCCTCGGGGCTCCGCAGAAAGGCACCCTCCGGCGATTTCTCTTCGGATCTACCCCCGACACGGTCAAAGAGAATGGTGTGGCAGGGCCCGTTCTGACCGTTCATCGGAACACGACCGAATCGATACTCTCTCGCTGGCTCTGAGGAACAGCCACTTGACGCGCCGACTCATTCAGAGATCCCTACGGACTTGAGCGAACGGAATACGACTCCCCTCGTGCTACATTCGCGCCCTCTATTCGGTACGAGATCTGAAACACGTCACCGCGTGAGGGTTTCAGTACAGCCGCTTACTTCGTCTGCAGGTGTGAAAATTGAGTCAGGACCGCGTCGGTCCACTCGGATATTTCGCGGTCCAACCATGCTACAGTTTCTGCAAACGGTTGTGCTTCATAGAGGTATTTGACGCCACCGTCGTCCATCGGTCGCAGATATCGGGTCACGAGCCCCTGCTCATGAAGCGATTTCAAGCGCTTGCTGGTCGTACTCTGGTCGCGTGCAACGACATCGGCTATCTCGCCAGATGTTGCCCCTGGATGATCGAGCACCGCCAGATACACACGGAACTCGGCCTCGTAGATACCACAGACAGCGGCCAGCGCGCTAGTGAGTTCGAGGTCTGACGTCTCACGTTTCATCTGATGGAGATCCGGCTTGGGATTCGTCGCCAGCGCATACCAGACGAACAGCACGACGGTAGAGAGAGAAGAGTACGTCGAACAAACAGACGTGATCGGGGTTGTTGGAACCTCCCTGGCTGACAAGAAGAATGTGCTGAATAGAGAGCGCATATACAGCAGTTCCAGGTGTACTAAAGGAAGAGACTGAGAATCAGAATTCTCCAGAAGATGAGCTGCAGATGATCAGGCTGTCTCGGTTGTCTCTCCGTCAGTCATGCTCCCTCCACCAGCCCCGCGAGCTGCCCGAGCGAGTCGGTCCACCCGGCATGGGAGTCCTCGGGCGGGATAGCCTGGGGGATACCCTCCTGGCGGACGGTAACTTCAGTTCCCTCGGGGACCTCCTCGAAGGTGACTGTTACCGTCATTTCGCCTGCCATCGCCGGGTCGTCGGTCTCGAACGCGTCGGTGTGGACGATGCGCTTGCTAGGGATGAGCTCCCGGTAGGTGCCGGCAAATGTCGAGCCGTACTCGGCGAGCTCCTCGGTCTCTCCCGTGAATGTCATGCGGAAAGTACCACCCTCCTCGGGGTCGAACTGGTGGACCTCGGCCGAAAATCCCGTCGGCGGGAGCCACTGGACCAGCTCGTCCGGGTCGAGGAACGCCTCGTAGACCCGCTCGGGCGGCGCCTCGATGACGCGGCTCACGGTCATGGTCTGCTCGTTGGTCCGATTGTTGCTCTGCTGTCCATCGTCACCGTTGCCGTTTGTTGTCATTGGTCTTCTTCCTCCAGGTGGATAGCCAACGCGTCGAACCTGTCCTCCCAGAAAACACGGTACCGTGTCAGCCAGCCGAAAGCCGCACTGAGTGGCGCGGCGGTAAGGTGGCAGCGGCGAACGCGACCGTCCTTTTCGATCTCGATTAGGCCCGCATCCTCAAGCATGTGTAGGTGCTTGGACACGGCCGCCAGTGAGACGTCGTGGGGCTCGGCTAGCTCGCCGACGCTCTCCGGCCCGTCGGCTACCTGTTCGAGGATGTTCCGACGGATCGGGTGCGCCAACGCCTGGAATATCGCGTCGAGATCCAGGTCGTCCGACGATTGTTCAACCATCCGGTTTAATGAATGCCGGGTGAATACTTAGTTCTTTAGTTAAATATCGTTTCTGTGTCGTCTAGCCGTTGCTCATGACCGTAACAGCTGCTCACGACGAGCGCTACGGTGGTATTCGCGGTATCCGAAGCCGATAGCGAGCGTGAAGATCGTCGAGCAGAATACATCCTCTGTATCCAGCACGGCACTTCTGACAGTGACTGGTGAAGTCATCGCACTCGTGCTGAATAGAAAGTGCGTGCCGGTCACTGAACCTTCTCGGTCCTCGGTGTTACGTACAGCTGGAGCTAGTAACGCCCGTGGATACCGCATCAGTAAACCTACTGTTGGGGTCAAGATGCACTGGTACTGATTCTTGGGCTGAGAAATTATGCGTCCGGGCACAGTGGCGCCACAAGAACGGTAGTTGATCACTAGCAGACCTTTACAGCTGGAAGTCAACGGTACAGACGATGGCTACCGAGGCGACGTTCACGGTTCCGTCAGACTAATTCCCCTTGGGGACAGTGTTCAACCAACTGCCGAACGTGACGGTCGAGCTGGAGCGACTTATCCCCGCGCGGGACGTGGTGATCCCCTACTTCTGGGTACGGGGAACCGAAGTCAACGACATCGAGAGCGCATTCACCGAGCACCCGGGCGTGAAGGAGATTCGTCTCGTTGACTCTGTTGAGGACGAGTACCTGTTACGCGTCGAGTGGACGCTGGACTACGACGACGTGCTAACCATATTGACGGAGACAGCGGTGCCGCTCATCGAGGCTATCGGCACAAATCAGCAGTGGACGTTCGAGATCCGCGGCGACGATCGAAGCAACATTGCAGACTTTCAACGACGCTGTCGAGAACTGGATATTCCGATCACGTTGACGGAGTTGCACGCGCTCACACCGGTTGAGACAGCGACTAAAGCCGCCCTCACTGACACTCAGAACAAGGCGCTGGTCCTCGCCTACGAGCGTGGCTATTTCGAGTCTCCGCGGGAGGTCACGATGGCAGAGCTCGGCGAGGAGCTCGGTATCTCACAGCAGGCTGTCGCCTCCCGCCTCCGACGCGGGATCAAGCACGTCCTCGGAAGTACGCTCTCCGATACTACCGTCCGATCCTAACCGACTACTTAAACAGCTTGTATACTAAAAAGTGGTTGTGAAATCAGACAGGGGCATTCACTAGGGATAATGAGTGGGGATGCGATTGCCTTCGACTCGGTACTCGGCCTGTGTCAACACCAGCATCGTCGAATCGTGCTTGCGTTGCTCAGAGAAGAACAGCAGTCGTTGACGCTGAATGACCTCACAAAAACCATTCTCAAGTACAATCATCAGACGGCCATTACAGAGGCGTCTGAGGACGTGATAACAGAGATTCGCCTCTCGCTACATCACGTCCACCTCCCAAAGTTGGCCTCGGCAGGACTCATAAACTATGATCCAGAACGACACCTCGTGGAACCAACCGAGCAACTTGATCAGGTACAGCCAACCCTGTCTCCGATCCTCGATGCCGACCCCACACTCGAAGCGCCAATGGAACTGTGACATCCTCTCCGCCGTGAACGGCGGGGCTTCCCGTTCTCCGTTGGGATATTTACGGTTTGCAGATGCTCACCTGTTCAGCGAACGTCCCCTGTCCACAACTCGGGTCGTGTTCTCCACGACGGAACAGGTTGACCACTGGACGTGCCACACGCCCGCTACTCCTATCCTCGGAAGACCAACGATTCAGAGTTACCTAACGAGATGCGGTACTATCTGTGCTTCGTGATAGCTTCCCTAGTGACCGTGTGAGCGCTCGAATCTCCTAACCGGCGATAAGTGCTCGTCCGGTCACCCGCTGGCCCGTCCCGCCCGTCGCACCAACGATAACCAGCGTTATCGACGGACTCCGACAAACACGTTGGAGAACCACATGACGATGGACGCCAAGACGAAGGTCGCGACCACCGTCTCGACTGGCTAGTGTGTTCATCGGACAAACGTTCGTTATAGTATCGAAAAGGAACGAGGCGGAGCAGCGAACGACGTCAATATTCGGCGGCGACGTCGTCGAGCACGCGGTCGAATCGGTCGCGAACATCTCCGGCGATACCGTCTAGGTCTGGGTTGTCAACGACGCCGAGCAGCGTCTGGGGGTCGACGGCACTGACGACCACGTCGCCATCATCAGCCTCGTAGACTACGACGTTGCATGGCAGAAGCGTACCGAGGTCGCGTTCGGCATCTAGCCCCTGCTCTGCCAGCGGTGGGTTGCACGCGCCGAGGATACGATACTCCGGATACCCTTCGAGACCGAGTTTCTCCGCTAGTTTTGCCTGGAGATTGATATCGCTCAAGACGCCGAATCCTTCCTCCTCCAGCGCTTCAGTAGTTGAATCGACGATATCCTGAAACGGTCCGTCGACGCGGCGGGTCATGGTGTAGTCCATCGCTACTCCCAGGTTCATCCGCCATCAGTATAGTGTTTAAGGCACAATCATGACTCCGTTGTCCTGCCAATATTGAAGCAGTGATACGGATGCAGTACGTCGAGACGGTATTCTCGAAGGATGAGAATGAGCGCAGTAATATAATGCGGTAGCCGTCGTAGTAGTAGATAGAAGGGTGAACTCTCCATGACTCCTGCACAAGACCTGAAAACGCGAATCGTGACGCTGGCCGCTACCGCGACGACGCTCGTCGCCACCGCGACCGGAACGGTCCTCGCCGACCCGTCCGGCGGCGGCCACATGTGGGGTGGCGGCCATATGTGGGGCAACGGCTGGATGGCCGGATCCGGATGGATGGGACTCTGGGGAGTCCTCTGGATGGTTCTCCTCATCGCAATCCCACTGGCGCTCATCTACCTCATGGTGAACCGTCGAGAACCCCGACAGCGGACCGACCCCGCAGTGGCGACGCTCCAAGAACGGTACGCCCGTGGCGAGATCGACGACGAGGAGTTCGAAACGCTCCGGGCAAAACTTTCCCGCCGTAGCGACACCCGCATTAATTAGAGCACCTCGCAAAGCGGAAGCAGCGTCTTCCCGTTATTTTCAGGTTGGTTTGGGTATTATTATCGGCAGGCACGTGGGACAATGCGAAGCACCGCTCGGGATTCACTGACGCCAAACTACTCGTATCTGTCACGACACTTCGTTTGGCCATCTATACAGTATGTACAGCGCGCATCGACCTGGTGCGCCACGTAAACAGCGGCATCATGCGCTCTCTGAGCCAGTATTTCTGAAGAACTGCATTCGATGTCGCGTTCCTTCATCGAGAGCCTATCTTGCATTCAGGCATTGCTTTTCAGTTGAGCAGAAGGCAGATGCAGAAGCGGAGAGACAATAGTTAGTCCGCTGGTTGCGCTTCTCGAGGGGCAGACACACCGGGGAGGCTCGGGAAGTCGAGATCGACGCGGCGGAGGAACTGTGCGTTGATCGCGACGATCACCGTACTGAGCGACATGAGCAGGGCTCCGACTGCAGGCGAAAGAAGGATTCCGATCGGAGCAAGGATACCCGCTGCGAGCGGCAGCGCGAAGATGTTGTATCCTGCGGCCCATGCGAGATTCTCTTGCATCTTCCGGTAACTCGCCTTGCTCAGTTTCACGAGGCGGACGACGTCCATGGGGTTGTTCTGGACGAGGATGATGTCTGCCGACTGGACTGCGACGTCCGTCCCGCTCCCGATGGCGATGCCAACGTCGGCCCGGGTCAGCGCAGGGGCGTCGTTGACACCGTCGCCAACCATCGCCACGAACTTGCCCTGGTCCTGGAGTTCGGTCACTTTCTTGTCTTTGTCCTCGGGCAGTACCTCAGCGAAGACAGTGTCGATGCCGAGCTCGTCAGCGACGGCGTGAGCAACGTCCTCACTATCGCCAGTTAGCATCGCTACTTCGATGTCGAGGTCGTGGAGCGCATCGACGACTTGGTAGCTCTCCTCCCGGATAACGTCAGCGAGTGCGAACGCAGCGACGGGAGTTCCAGCGCGTACGAGGTAGATAGCTGTTTGGGCGTTCTCACCCGCCTGTTCTGCGAACGCTGTCAGCTCTGGCGGAACATCCGTGTCGAGATGCGACAGGAGGTTCGGGCCGCCGACGTGAATCGTGTCACCGTCGACGGTCGCACGTACTCCACGGCCCTTGAGCGCCTCGAAATCAGTAGCGGCGGGCGCATCTATGTTCCGCTCGTTCGCGGCCTCGCGTACTGCCTGCGCAATCATGTGTTCCGAATCACCCTCGACGGCGGTGGCGAGTGCAAGCGCCTCCTCCTCGTCGATGGCTTCGACGGTCTCCACGTCGACGATGCCCTGTTCGCCCTTCGTGAGCGTCCCTGTTTTGTCGAAGATAATCGTATCCAGTTCCCGGGCCTGTTCCATCGCAATTCGATCCCGAATCAGCATGCCGTTCTGTGCGGCCAGCGACGTGTTGATCGCGACGACAAGCGGAATAGCAAGTCCGAGCGCGTGCGGACAGGCGATTACGAGCACGGTCACAACCCGCTCGATGACCGTCGCGTTGAACGAGACGGCGATCGTCCACGCGATGCCGGTCACGATAGCCACCGCCAGCGCGATGTAGAACAGCCACCCTGCCGCGCGATCGGCAAGTTGTTGTGTCCGAGACTCGCTCTCCTGAGCCTCCTCGACGAGACGCATGATCCCCGCGAGCGTCGTCTCGTCGCCCGTCGCAGCAATTCGCACCCGGAGGCTCCCATCACCGTTGATAGTCCCACCGATGACCTCGTCGCCAGGTTCCTTCGACACCGGCTTCGACTCGCCAGTAATCATCGACTCGTTCACGTCCGAGTCGCCCTCCTTAACGACACCGTCGGCAGGTACGCTGGCCCCCGGACGGACGAGTACAAGGTCGCCTTCCCCCAGTTCGTTCACCGGAATCTCTTCAGTCTCACCGTCTTCGGTGATGCGCTCGGCGGTGTCGGGGAGGAGCTTGGCCAGTTCGTCGAGCGCGCTTGAGGCCCTGCGGACCGAACGCATCTCGATCCAGTGGCCGAGGAGCATGATGTCGATCAGCGTCACGAGCTCCCAGAAGAACGTTGACGCCGTCGGGAAGACGACGCTCGCGAGGCTGTAGACGAACGCGACGGTGATCGCCATCGAAATAAGCGTCATCATGCCCGGTGTGCGGTCCTCAAGTTCTGGAACCGCCATCCGAAGGAACGGCACCCCACCGTACGCGAAGACGATCACTGCGAAGACGGGATTGATCCACTCGCTGCCGGGGAACGCCGGGACTGAGAACCCGAGCCACTCTTGGAGCGTCTCGCTATAGAGGAGGACCGGAATGGAGAGGAGAGTGGAGACGAAGACGCGCCGCCGGAACATCTGTTCGTGCCCCTCGTGCATGCCGCCCTCGCCGTGGCCGTCATGGTCATTTGCATGCTCTCCGTGGTCGCCGTGCGTTCCACTGGATTCGTATTGCTCGTCGACCTCTCGTTCAGCCTTGTCGGCGTCTTCAGCCTCGTCCTCGAGCATCGATTGTTCTACTCGCGGTTCCTCGCGTTCGTCGACAGATGAACCGTAATCGTTCTTCCTGCCCTCGTGTCCGTCGCGATTCGAATGCCGGTCGGACCGGGTTCCATCGCTGGATTCGTCGCTGTGATCGTCCATATCTCCCCTCGTGACCGATAGTATGATTCCTTAGGGGAAAGAGTGTGTGGCCCGGCGTTAGACCGGTAGCGCACCGTACGGAAGATTACAACGGGGGTACGGTACGTTCAACCACAAGTCGAGCCGATTTCATGTATCTCGACTGGTGGGCCATTGACGTGCGTCAGATTCGACCAGTCCAAGCATCGTTCGGCGGCGCTTCTCTAGGTTCCCGAGCGCAGCAGTGAACTCATCGTCGGAGTTCGTCGGAATCTCAGCGTCGCGAATCACCTCGAGTGCTGGCGGCGGTGGAGCGTGATTTGCAGGCTCGATGAATGTCCCGTGTAGCGCTTCGAGGTAGCTCTCGACGCTCGAGCGTGCGTTCTCGATGATGGCGTCACTAGGCCGTTCCTGTGCAGGGATTCCGAATTCCAGTATCGTCAACGCGTCGTCAAGGACGGCAATACTCGTGACCGGTGCCTGCTCGGACTGCTCGCTGTGAAAATAGTGGAGAATCGGGTATGCCTTGTGATTCGACGTAAGCACGTTCAGTTGCGTAACGTACGTGTTCAGCAGTATATCGAGCCCCTGGAACTCCTGACCGTCCCACGCAGTTCGAACGAATTCATCGGCCCGCGTTGCGAGTCCACTAACGCCGGTCGCGAACGAGCGTTTCTGGGTGACCGCCTCAAGTACGGACAGGATGTACGTAACACCGAGGGTAATGAAGAGCATTCCACTCCCTGTTACGAGGACAGTAGCGATCTGCCAGACGCCACTTCGTGGGGCAAAATCCCCATTCCCAAGGGTGAACATGGCGTATCCTGTGAAGTAAATCCGGTCGACCCAGGAGATGGAGCCTCTGTCGACGGTATCGATAAGGATGTTTTCAGCGCCGGCAAAGACGAGCGTCCAGCCGGCCCAGAGGAGGATAAGCCACACGGTGAAACCGACGGTGAGAATGAGTGGTCCGGTGAGGGTGCGGACTCGCGCGTTCCCACCGCCGACCCGTCGAACAGTTCGCCACGTTACCGCCATGAGACGAGACGTGAGGGGGCCTGCGCCGCCCTCCACCCAAAGCGTCGTCCAGAGAAGATCGACGACGATGCCGATGAGAAGCAACAATCCAAGTACGAAATAACCGATTGTCATCGCAGTTCTCCGTCACGGACAAACACTCTGGTTGTACCCCTATCACCAAACGCTTGATTTACGTGAAACGGACTCATGTTGTCTCAATCCTTCCAATGTATCAGAGATTCTCCTTGACCTCGACCCTGCGTATTCACTCCAATACTGTGGACGTGACCGCCGCCTCGCCGTTTACGGCGAGACGTCCCACGGCACCGCACCGCTGGGGTGGGATGGTTGCTGGTTTCCGACCCGTCGGTATGACGGGCCGATGGCGGGGCCACACCGCCGTCACTCCTCTCCCCGCTATGGGGACTCGGCGGTATCTTGCTGGCCGAGACACCACAGCGGTTCGAGAGGGCGTCTCGAACGGTCTGGGCCTCGGAGTCCCGATATTGTGCAATTGAGTGGGCGGTGTGGCCGCCTCGGTGTCCGTCATATTCTGAACCGATACCACTTAAATATCCGTAGGACCGAGTTGCTCGCGGACATTCCCCCTGCGAGACTACGCGTACACGGCATGACACCCAGCTACGCCAGCATTGTCGATGTATATTATTGGAACGAGTCCGGAACGTATCGGCCAGATGCTGGCTTGACGCGGCAAAGAGCGGCTACGCCCGACTCAAGAATTGGTCTCCGTTCGGAGTGTGCGTCGCTCCGGTCGTGTCACTGACCGAACCGACCATACATACGCTTTGGCGGCGATTAGGTGCTCATGACCGAGACGGACGAGGCCGCCAACGAACTCGTCGCCGATGATTGGGCGACGCTCCAGCAGCTCCTGTACCGGGACTCATGGAACGAGGACCTCGGACGCCATCGGTCGCCGTACGTGTTCCGTGGCATGACCGACACCGAACACACCCTCCAGACATCACTTCAGCGGTTCGTTGGCAATTCTGGAAAGTGGGACCTCGAGGTCCACCTGCTCCGAAACTTCCGGCAGTACGCGCGCCAGGAAATCGACCAGCCCGAGTCGCCGTTCCACCTCATGGCACTCGCCCAGCACCACGGGCTCCCGACGCGACTGCTCGATTGGACCTACTCGCCGGCGGTCGCCGCGTACTTCGCGACCGGCGGTTCACCAGACGCCGACGGTGCGGTCTGGGCGGTCGATTACGAAGCGGCTCACGACCGACTTCCTGATCATTTCCAAGCGTTCCTCGAAGAGCTGGGGACGAACATATTCAACGCCGCGATGCTCTACGATCTTATGCAGCTTGTTCTGGAACGGACGAGAGAGGACGACAGCCAGTTGGCCGACCGGCGCACGCTGCCGATGCTCGATGTCAGAGACGTTCTGGAGGAGTTCTCCGAACAGCGAGGCGAGGACCACATCGTCTTCTTCCAGCCACCGTCCATCGATCAGCGCATCGTCAATCAAGCTGCGCTCTTCGCCAGTATGGCCAATCCTCGGACCTCGATGGATGAATGGCTCGAAGACCACCCAGAACTCTTCTGGAAGATCGTCATTCCAGCCGAGTGCAAACGGGAATTTCGCGATAAGTTGGACCAGGCGAACATCAATCACCGAACGCTGTTCCCCGGCCTCGATGGAATCGCGACGTGGCTCAAGGAGTATTATAGACCGAGTGCTTCGCAGTGACGGTGCAGAGAAAAAAGTAGACGGAACTACTGTCACCTAACTACTCAGTGTCGTCCGCGATGGTGCTTCCCGCGACGATGGCACGTTTGACGGTGATGGGGACTCTGTTTCGTAGTTTCTTCTCGACTGGTTGGGTCTCGCTCGCCGTATCGGAATTGACGTCAATTCGGTTTTCTACGTCCGCTATCGACCATTCTCCAGCAACGTCTCTCATCGACGTTCGAACTCCGCTTCGTCGAATTCACCGACAGGGTGCTGAGCAGGTCGAAGTGGCTTCTGTCTTATGGTTATCGCGATTGATATTCGTCCGAGCATATATACACAGCAAGGAGAAAGGCCGGAGAATGGCAACCTACGATGCTTTCGATTCAGACGTAGAGGCGAAGGGCGAGACCATCATGTCCGTCGTGGAGGGAGCTGGTGAGCTCTCCACAGTATTCCGGAACAAGGCCGAAGAGACGCTGGCCAACAACGGCATCGAGGACCTCCAGCCCGACAAGTGTTACCCGCTCCAAGACTACCTCAACGCGTTCGAGGAAATCTCTGTCACAGTCGGCGACAAAACCATCGTGAACATCGGCAAGAAAATCCCGCAGAACGCCGACTGGCCGCCGGGCGTGAACTCGGTCGCAGATGGGCTAGCGTCTATCAGTGAGGCCTACGACATGAATCACCGCGGCGGCGAGTACGGCTCCTACGAGATCGAAGAAGTCGGCCCGAACGAGATGGAAGTCACCTGCCACAACCCCTACCCCTGCGACCTGGACAAGGGAATCATCAAGGGCGCCGCCGAGGAGTTCAGTTCCTCGACCGCGTTCGTCGATGTCGACGAGCAAAGTTCCCACTGCCGGCAGGACGGCGGCGACAGCTGTGTCTACCGCGTCACCTGGTAACCGCCGGGATGACTATCACACACCCCGACACGTGTACGTCCAAACACCCACGCTCTACCGAAACCGCACGAGGCCCTCCTACCCATGACTGACACTGGCGATATCCACAGCATCGAGAAGGAACCGCCGACACCAGAATTGCTGCACGAACTCGACCCGGCCAACAAGCGAGTCCTCGACGACGTCGACGATGCGCTGGCCGGTCGGTGGGCCGCCAGCACTACGCCGCCGGCGTCTCGCTGCCCGACCATATCAGCGTGTACGCCAACTACCTCGAAGCCGCGACCTCGGCGATCCTCAACCGGCAGGACGACGCATCGAGCGAAGCCGCGACCGAGCAAGTCACGGCGGTCGTCCGGGCTGCATTCCGTGACTTACAGCTCGCGAGCGCCGCCTACGCCGACGCCCGGAAGGCGGATCTGACCGGGGGAACCGGCGACGTCACGGCGGTCACTGAGGACATCGCGCCCTCCGTCGAGGAGCTACAGACGGCGGCCGGCGAGATAACTGAGAAGTCCGACGCCATCAACGTGCTCGCTCAGGATCAGTCGCGCAACATCCGACAGATTAGCGACGAGGTCTCGACGTTTAGCGCAACGACCGAGGAGATAGCCGCGAACGCCGAGGAGGTCAACTCGATCAGCAACCAGGCCGAGTCGCTCGCGGCCGACGGCCAGGAGTCGGCCGAGCAGACCATCGACGCGATGGAGAACGTCGAGACCGCCCGGGCCGACGTCGAGGAGCAGTTCACGGCTCTCCGCGAGAAGGTCGACCGCATCGACGAAATCGTTGAGGTCATCAACGACATCGCCGACCAGACCAATCTACTCGCGCTGAACGCCAACATTGAGGCCGCCCGCGCCGGGGAGGCGGGCGACGGATTCGCCGTGGTGGCCGAGGAGGTGAAGTCGCTGGCCACGCAGTCCCAGGAGCAGGCCGGCGAGATAGAGGAGATGGTGGCCGAGATACAGGAAACGACGGAGGATACGATGAAGAGTCTCGACGAGACCGGAACCCAGATCAACAACACCGTCGATCAGGTCCAGGACACCATCGAGAATCTCGAGGAGATAACTGACGTCATCCTCGAGACCTCTGACGGGATGGCCGAGGTGGCCGACGCGACCGACACCCAGGCCGCGAGCGTCGAGGAGGTCGCCGCAATGATTGACGAGGCGGCCGTCCAGGCCAATCAGGTCACCACCGAGATAGAGACCTTGACCGCGGCCAACGAGGAGCTGACAGCAATCGCGAACCAAATCCAGCACACCATCGAGAGAGAATTCGACTCTTGACAGAGCGATAGCCGGCCCCGCACCGCACTCCGGAACTCGGGCTTTCGCGTGACGAGATGCGGAGTCCAGACGACCGCGCGACGACACTCCAAGACCGGGCGACCGCTCGACGGTCGCCGGGCATCGACACACAACACATGACGCACAACACCGATCTCACAGTAGACGTACCGGCGTACGACAAGGACATCGACGCGTTCGACCTCGCCCCGGCCGGCGGGTGGAACGCGCTGTTCGTGGACGGCGAGTGGGTGTCCGCGGGCGACCGCGACACCATCGACATCGTCAATCCGGCGACGCAAGACAGCATCGGGGCGGTCCCCGCAGGAACGGAAGCGGGCGTTGATGAGGCATACGCGGCCGCCGAAGCGGCCCAGTCCGAGTGGGCCGCCCGGCCGCCCCAGGCGCGGGCCGAGATCGTCGAGAACGCCCGCCATCTGCTCGACGACTACCACGACGAGCTCATTGAGCTGTTCGCGGTTGAGTGCGGCGGCATCCGGCTGAAGGGCGAGATCGAGCTCGACCTTGTCAGGAACATGATGCGGATGAGCGAGGGGCTGCCGTTTCAGCTCAACGGTGGCCACAAGGCCGCAACCATCCCCGGTAAGGAGAGTTTGATACGCCGCGAACCGCTTGGCGTCGTCGGCGCCATCACGCCGTGGAACTTCCCACTACACCTCTCTATGCGCGTTGTCGCGCCCGCCCTCGCGCTCGGGAACGCTGTGGTACTCAAGCCCGCGGAGGAGACCTCGCTGCTCGGCGGCCTCGTTTTTGCCCGCCTGTTTGAGGAGGCAGGGCTCCCGGACGGCCTCCTGAACGTAGTGACCGGTCACGGCGCTGAGGTCGGCGACTACATGTCCCGCCACTCGACGCCCGGGCTCATCTCGTTCACTGGCAGCACCGAGGTCGGCCGACAGGTGGGGCAGAACGCTGTCGGCCAGTTCACCTATCCGTCGCTCGAACTCGGCGGGAACAACGCCCACATCGTCACTGACGACGCCGACCTCGACCGCGCGGTCGACGGCGGCGTGTTCGGGTCGTTCACCCACCAGGGCCAGGAGTGCATCTCCATCAACCGCCACTTGGTCCACGAATCGCTGTACGACGAGTACGTCGACCGCCTCGCTGCGCGTGCGGAGGAACTACCGGTGGGCGATCCGAGCGCCGAGGAGACCATCGTCGGGCCGGTCATCAAACCCGAGCAACGCGATAAAATTGTGGATTTCATCGAGGATTCGCTGGCGGCGGGCGCAACCCTTGAGGCCGGCGGCGGCCACGACGGTCTGTTCGTCGAGCCGACGGTACTCTCGGACGCGACCAACGACATGCCCGCGGCGTGCAACGAGCACTTTGGGCCGGTCGCGCCGGTGATTCCGTTCGAGACCGACGAAGAGGCCGTCGCGATGGCCAACGACACTGAGCATGGCCTTTCGGGGTCGGTCCACTCAACCGACCTCCAGCGCGCGAAGGACATCGCCGAGGCGCTTGACACCGGGATGGTCCACATCAACGACCAATCGCTCAACGACGAGGCTCACACCCCATTCGGCGGCGTCAACGCCTCCGGGCTAGGCCGATACAACGGGGAGTGGATCATGGACGAGCTGACGCAGACTAAGTGGATCTCCATCCAGCGCGAACCCCGAGACTACCCCTACTGACGACCGCGTCTGGAGTTCCGACTGCAATCCATTTCGCGGAGCGGGCTCGGAGTCTAAGAAGACAGAGAACGGAAAGAAAACCGACAATGGTTCGGATAATTCACTTGACACAAGTGTGCGAGAACAAGCAGTGCTTCAGTTGACTGCTGCCCTAAAACTCGTCCGTCTCGCCCGCACTGCAGAGGTGTAAATCTGTGCGGGCCAGCGGTCTGACTGGTATAGCGCTTCAGGTCCACAGTCGAGTAGCGCCCCGTGGACGACCGCTGGCCCTCGTATGTTTGTTCGGAGGCTACGGTGCAATTGCGACGAGCATTGTCGCACCGAACGTGTTCAATTCAATAGTTAGTATGGTCCCAGATGCGATTTTTCTCTCGGTCGCCTACTTCGTCACATTCGTCTATCCAGCGGCCTACGCGATGCTGGCGCTCACAGCCGCATTCGGCGTCGTCAAAGGCCACTCAAACGGGTCAAATTGGAACTACCGTGATCGTATCCACGTCTACTTGGCCGTTGCATTCGCCGACTGGGCGGTTCACCAGTTCCTCTACCTCCTATTCCCGCTTACACTAATTTGGGGATACCTCTCGCTTACGACGGGAATTGTGTACGCCATTCCAGTGTGGGGGATGGTCTGTATCGCCGCTGTCGGCGTCCTCGTCGGAAATCGATACATGTGGTACCACAACCCCGATACTCTACCAGAGGGCGCTGAATAGCCAGGATAGTCCAAACGATGCCGCCTCGAAACTCTTTATCGCTGTCGACGTTCCAAACGAGTAGCGCCAAGACGTGAAAAATCAAGTTTTGGCGTGACCTCCCACGGGGTTGCAGAGCGAGAGAAATGAACCCCAAAATCGCACACCCTCCTTCACTAGGACGTGTGTAGAACGGTGAATCTTGAGCGCATTGCCCGGGGCCCGAACTAGCGAGGAAACCGAATTGAGGCCGCCTTTCTCTATAAACTCGGAACCAGTGACCCGATAAAACTAGGATTCCAGAGGAGGTGTGCAAACGGAAGTTCCCAACGCAGCGGGCCTCGACTCGTGGGACGCCTCGCCGTTTACGGCGAGGAGGAGGTCACCCCAGGAAGTATTTTCATCCACAACAAGATTTTACTTTCTGCAAGTTGGAATGCAATTGTCGAGGCCGCCCATGCCGTTGGATTGATCCTCGACATCTGCAGAGTAGTGCTGTCTCACAGGAGCATGGACTGCCTGCCCCATGTCTCCACGCTCTCTGTCATCGTCGTCACGAGGGTTCGCCCCCCGACGAACCTACTCCAGTACAAAAGACGAAGAGACAGGGGCACACTCAGCAATTACGCTGGACCTCACAGACTAGACAGAAAGTAACGAGAGCCTCTGGTTCTCCGCTCAACGCTTCCTGGTACATCCTGCATGCCGAGAATGACAACTGTCGTGTGCCGGCGACGCTGGCGGCGCTGCTCGACCGAGCACGAGGCCCGTTATCGGTGACAGTAGTGGTGACTACGAACAAGCAGCCGTGAGGAAGTGCACGGAGCGGTGGCAGATCACAGTGTGTAGTCGCTCTGTGAACTACCCTACCCTGTTCACTCGCCGCTGACGCGGCTCGTTCCTTGAGGGGAGGGCTTCCTGCTTCGATGACGCGCTGTGCAGGAACCGTGGTGGTTCCCGTAGGGAGCGCAGTCTCCACAGGCGGTGATTCGGAGCGTCCCGCTCCTACTTGGTTCGCACCACGAGAGAGAATGTTCCATGCCGCGTTCCAGTCTCGGTCGGCGGTGAACCCACACGACGGACAGGAATGTTCACGGACCCACAACGGTTTCTCCGTCGAGACACCGCAGGACGCGCACTCCTTGGTCGTCCCTGCTGGTTCGACCGCCACGAAATGCGTCCCCTCGCGCTCGCACTTGTATTCGAGCAACGAGAGGAACGTCCGCCACGCGGCAGACGCGGTGTTACGGCTGTTCGACGGCGACTCCATCATCCCCTTCACGTTCAGGTCTTCGACCGCTACAAGGTCGTACTCCCGAGCGTAGTAGTTCGAGAGCTTGTGCAAGAAGTCACGGCGCTTGCGTCGGAGGTTGGCGTGACACTCCGCGACTCGCCGCCGTTGCTTCTCCCAATTGTTCGACCCGTGTTGCTTCCGCGAGAGCTTCCGTTGTTCTCGCTCCAAGCGGTCGCGTTCGTCCGAGAGGTCAATTGATTCGACCGCGTGACCATCGGTATCGTGGGTGTACTTCAAAATCCCTACGTCGATACCGACACACTGATCGGGGTTCTTGGGTAGTTCGGGCGGTTCACGGTCCATTTCAACACCGAACGTAGCGAACCACTCACCCGTCGGTTCCTTCTTGACTGTGACCTGCTTGAGTTGGGCGTCGTCGGGGATGGCGCGGTGGAGCCGAATCGGAATATCTGCGAGTTTTGAGGGTGACAGCACAGTCTGACCGCCCTTCTTGTCGAGCTTGAAGCCAGACTGACTGTACGTAAAACTGCGGAACTCCCGTGGTGGCTTCCACTTCAGTTGGCCGACACCGTAGCCGTTCTCTTTGAGCGTGGAGAGACCTTTCAGGTTGTCGAATAGACGCTCCACGACGGTTTGGAGAACCTTCGAGTACACATCCGAGAGGTCGTCCCACCACGTCTTGAGGTCGGGTAGCTCTGACCGAAGAGTGGTCATGGACGGCAATTCACCGTGGTTCTCGCGGTACTCGTTGAGGCGGTAGAGCATGTGGTTATACAGTTGCCGACAAATATCGCGGTGGCGGTCCAACTCCTCGCGGTGGGCGTCGGACGGCTTGAGGCGATACTTGTAGGCGTAGTACATCCTACTTGCGTTCTTCGATAAGCTCGTCCAGTTTCTTACGAACGAACGACGAGAGATTGAGGTGTTGGTCCTCAATCCACTCGTCTTGGTCCTCCCGAATAGTGATTGTCTTCCGTTTCACTGTAATGCACGCTATGCACGTTATACGTATATCATCTTCGGTGGACGTGGGGCTGTGGGCCTGCAATAAAACGTGTATGAACAGATGATGACGGCGCTGTATCCCCGCCCTACTGCGCTACTCGCTCCGCTGCGTTGCTCGTTGAGGACGGGGGCTTAGCGCCTGTATTCAGCTAAACTGGCAGAAACTCTTGAAACCGTTCACGAAACGACACTTGGGGTCTAATACCAGCCCCTGTCTTGGATGAACTGCATCAAGCAGCCTCGTCGGTGCATGGTGACTCACATCGACGGCGGCGCTCAGATGCAGGAGTCCAAGCACCTACCCATCCGCCTGCGCTCACCGCATCACCTCCTCCTTCCATCTCCCCTATACACGGCGCCTGACGGTGCTAACCATCAAATCACGTCAGAATCAGCGCTGATCGAACCCGGCGACCGCTCACCCAACGCCCCGACGAGTGGCTTACCGAGTTACTGGCCGACACTGGCGACGATTGACAGCTGCTGACGCGTTCGACCCTCCCTTCTTCGCTTTACAGGCGGACAAGGCGAATGCCACGGGGCGTGGCCCGCCTCAGGGTCATCTGTACGAAGTGACCGACTGCTACAAGATGGGAGTGAGTGAGCAGGGCGGGGAGGATATCAATCGAGTTGTGGAAGGTCGCCACGTTGTTCTCGTCGTGCGAGATCACGGATGAACAACCGGAGCTGACGAGCGAGGTCATCGCGGCCGTCGTACGAGTAGATGCGAGCGTCCCACCGGTCTTGAACTGCAGCGATCATTGCACTCCGGACACCAGATTCGTGAATGAACAGGATTCGTTCCTGCTGTGCGGTCGTCGGCGTTCGCTCATCGCGTTCACGAAAGATTGCTTCGAGAACGGATCCAGTCTCGATGCCGACACCAAGGTTATCACCGATTCTCGGGACGATATAGACGACAGCGTTGCTTGCGAGCGCGAATTCGATGCTCTGTGTTGCAGCGTCCATCTCCTCCAGCGGGATGTCGATATCGATGGCCAGAAACGCGTTGACGCCCGGCTCAGTCCGAAGTCGATCGCGGGCGTCCAGCAGGAGATCGAGTGCTGCCTCTTGCTGGTCGAGATCGACATCCGACCCGACAAGCGCACCGAAGTCCACAGTCTCCGGAATCGAACTAAGTGCCTCGCGGTCGTCGTTCTCAGCCGCGTCCAGCAGTGCATCGACGTCAAACGTCTTGTATGGCCCCATGAGATAGACGAGAAACCGTGAGTGAGCTACCTCGCCGAGTTCGTCAAGTAGACGGTCGCGCATGACACCAGCATTTTGTACCGGTATATAAATAAGCTACTTTTCTGTAGGTGCTGAGTCAGCGAGCACTTATGCACCTGTGTGAGTAAGTATTGAATATGGCCGAAACCGATCGTTCGTCCCCCGACGGAGACGATCTGGCAGGGCTTCTGCCGGAGCACAGTCTCCTCTCTCTGGAACAGTATCTGGACATGCAGCGAGCGATCGGTAACGAAACCCGCTTTCGGATTCTCCATTTCCTCACCGAAAAGGGAGCCCACAGTGCGAAAGAACTCGAAAAGGGACTAAATCTCCCGTCGAACACGCTTCACTACCATCTCGACGCACTCATCGATGTGGGACTCGTCGAGAATCGAAAACAGAAGACGCCCGACAGCGAAGGCCTCTACTCGTACTATCAGGCCACCTCACTCGGTGAGGGAATCCTCGAGCACGGCGTTCGAGAATTGATGCGCGAGGAGTGGGATCTCCTCGACGCGTATCGTGGCTAGCGGGAGGGTGCGTTTCGGTTCATCGGGAGTCTCGGAAGAAATCGAGAGTCGTACCGCTGTCGCGTGCGACTCCAATGCTTGGGCAGGCTACTTCCAACCTCCACGGCCAGGGTTTGGACTGACGTGTTTTGAGACAACGTGCATTTATACCGACTGCAGTGGCCATCTATCGTATGGAGTATCGGTGTACTGCATGTGGTGACGAGTTCGAGGATACCACCACAGCCCTCGACCATGCCGGGAAAGAATACGGGTTCGTGGACTGTATCGAAGTTATCGAATAGCACCGTTAATCGGTGACTGGCCGGGTGTACTCCGCTCTGGCGCACCGCCAAGCTCCTCGTGCACTCGCCGTGGGATTACAAACGTGATTTCATTTCGCTGGGCGAACCGCTCCAGCGCTGTATACTTGCTTCCTTGTTGGCGGCCACACGCGGTGACGACTCCTGAGTCAGCAACCCACACCGCATCTTCGGAAATCGACTGAATCGTCACGTCCATGGATTGAGTGGTTTCTACGCGTCTTCGTCGATCGGTTCATCACCAGCATCCCGAACATCGAAGAGCAGAAGGAGGTCCGTTTCGGGAGCAGACACCCGGACGCGACCTCTCAGTAATTTTCCCACGTATGGCTTCGTGGGGCCTACAGTAGACCAGCAGCAGGGTGCTGGTTGATGTAGGCGACCTATTCATGCCCTCAGCCGGATGGCGTCATCGGGCGACACTACCCCGAGAGTTCCGCCTACTCTCGTGACTAGCCGATATGGTACAGCCCTAACTCTCCACTCAACCCGCTTAATCGTTGGGGTAGTTCGTGGCTTCGTACTCTACAAAGAGGTGGGACGTTTAGAAAGAAAGTAAGCGAAACTTATTTACCACGCTCACAAAAATGTTATATCGAAGACTCCGTCCCGTTCTTTCTTCGTTCACCCATCGGTTCGCCGCCACTCTGGAGGCGTCCTTCGATGGCACTGCTCTGAGATGCGCCGTGCCGGATGCCGACCCGTTCGTGGTGGCCCCTAGGGCTTCCTGACGGGACTGGGCATCGATCCGTGACTTATCCATGAATGAGACAGATATCCCCTGTTCGGAGTGTGGCACGGAGCTCGTTGAGCGCACGGTAGATGCACAGAGCTTGCCCGTAACGACTAGCTGCCGAGGATACGTACAGGTGGCCCAGTGTCCGTTATGTGGAGCACGTTATTACCCAGAACGGACTCTCTCCCAGCTAGTTACCACGATACGAGACTCTCGACCGCAGGGGAACAGCTGACCGATGAACACCTCCGACGCTCCCTACGATCGAGAGGCGGTGCAGGTCGACTCCCTCCCCGATAGTCTTACGGCGGGATCGACGGTTCTCGTCGCCTGCACCGACGACCCGTCACTGTACGCCGTCGGCCTCCACATTCTCTGTCAGTCGGGACAGGCCGACGACACAGCGTTTATCGTTACGACCGCCGAAGGTATCAGCAAAACAATTGAAACGTACGAACATCTGTGTCCGGATGCAGAACAGCCGTCGCTCGGAGTCGTGGATACGTCCTCTAAACAACAATCGGTGTCTGCGTTCTACAACGAAACGCCCGCCGTCTTTACTCCTTCACCAGGCGATCTCGAACGCCTCGTTCTGGCACTCGGAAATCTGTTCGAAAACTACCCGCTCTCGACTGGAGCACAGCACCTCCTCGTCCGCTCTCTCACTCCGATTCTAGACGCTTCCTCGACTGACCGCGTGTGTACCGTCATGGAGCAGATCGCGGGAATGCGGTCCGAGACGGGCCTCTGTCTGCTTGGCGTTGATTACACTGCTCACGACGAGGAGACGATAACGGCTATCGGCAAACACGTAGATGGTGTTCTCTGGGCCACGGAATCCGCTTCTAATCGGCTTGAATTCGAGTACCAGCCAACGAAATATCGAAAGCACTCCTGAACAGTCTCAAGCATGGAGTTCGGGATGACATTGTTCGAGTGCCTCGTGGACCGCGTCGCGGCGACCGACGAACGTCAGATGGTCTCCACGCTGGAGTGTGAGATCCGGTTCGGGAATCTGGGAGTCGCCGTCGCGGCTTACGAGCGCGATCAACACGCCATCTGGGAGATTCTGGTCGAGATCGCTGATGGATTTCCCGATGAGGCTCTCAGCCGTCACCTTGATCTCTTGGACGTCTCCCGTCCGTCCGAGTTCGGTCATCCACTCCGAGAGAGCCGGTCGTTCGATGGCGTTGTCCATCGCATGAGCGACCGATTCGTCGGCTGAAATCGCTTGGACGCCCAGTTCCTCGAATGCCTCGGCGTTCCCGGGCGTGTTCACCCGAGCGATGACTGTCTCGACGTCGAACTTCGAGTTCGCTAACTGGGCGACGAGCAGGTTCGCGTCGTCGTCGCCGGTCGCTGCAGCGATGATTTTCGCGTTCTCGGCTCCAGCCGCGCGAAGAACGTCCGTATCGGCGCCGTCGCCGTGGTGGACGGTGAAACCGGCATTGCGCACTGTCTCGACCTTCGCTTGATCCTTCTCGATGAGAATGACGTTTTCTCCACGATCCTCCAGCCGTTCGGCGAGGCCGCGACCGACGCGACCACCGCCAACGATAATTGCGCGCATTGGTAGTACCTTGAGTGCTTGTGCGATGTGGCGGGCGAACCCACCCTCGAACACGACCGTCGTTAGAATCACCAGAAACACGGTTCCAACGAGAATGGTCGCTGCGGCAGGATTCGTCGAACGGAGCTCGAGCGCGAAGAGCGTTGCGACGCTCGCCGGAATAATGCCACGCGGACCGACCGCGCTCATGAACAGTTGTTCGCGGAACGAGAAACGCTCTCCGTATGTACTGAGCAGTACTGCTGCTGGCCGGATAAACGCTGTAACAGCGACGGTAACGAGGATCCCACCGACGCCGAGCGCCAGAAGATCGTCGAACGAGAGAAGTGTCGCGAGCGAGATGAACACGAACGAGAGAACGATCAGCGTGATGTCTCCCTTGAATGCCGAAATTTCCTCCTCGTATGGAAGGTCTGCATTCCCGAGTAGGATGCCGGCAGTTGCAACCGCTGCAATGCCTGCTTCCGATGCGAGCCCATCTGCAATCCCATAGGTAGCGATTGCCCCGATGAGAATAATCAAGCGAGAGTTCCGGACGGCGTTCGTCCGCGAGAGGTCGACGTGCTTGAGGAGATACCAGAGAATCCCGGCTGTCACGACACCGACGAAGACGCCAATCCCGAGGCGGGAAACGAACGACGTGGCCAGTACTTGCAGGTGCGTTCCCTCGGCGACGACCATCTCGAAGATAGCGACTGCTAGAATGGCTGCCGTGACGTCGTTGACGATGCCTTCCGTTTCGAGCGCTGCCGCCACGCGATCGCGGACGGGAACGATATCTAATATCGGCGTGATAACCGTCGGGCCGGTCGCGATGAGGAGCGAGCCGACGAGAAACGACAGTTCCCACGACACGTCGAGCGCAAATCGGACAGCGATAGCCGTCCCGAGAAGCGTGATACCGGCACCGACTGTGATTAATCGGAAGGCTTCGCGTGGCGTCTGACGCAGCTTTGAAAGTTTCAGATGGAAGGCCCCTTCGAAGACGATGATTGCGACGCTGAGGCCGACGATCGCCGAGAGCGGGCCCGGGCCACCAAACGACTCCAGCCGGACGATATCGAGGCCTTCGGGGCCGACAGCGATCCCTGACAAAATGAGAAAGAGGACACTGGGAATCCGCAGCCGGTCGGCTAACACTTGGGCCGCGACACCGAGCCCTAAGATGGTCACGACGAGGGAGAGTGACCCTGTTCCAGCACTCATAGAGAAAACACCATTTGGACGAAGTCACTCGTAGTATAAAACGACCGTGAAATCTCTGACCGTTAGTTCGGGACACTTGTCGGAAGGAGTGACGGCGTCGAGACCGTTTTTCCGCCGCTCCAGAAAGCGATCGATGTGAGTCGCTGACGCGAAACCTTCGTCGTTGATGCCGATCCGCTCTTGCTCAAGAACTTTCTCGACGATTTCGAGATACCGCTGAAGCATCTGGCTCTGTTCGCCTGCATCCTCAACCATCGTACCGGACGAAGAACCGCCTCGAATCACCCTTGGCGTTGTACTAGTATTCGGCCAGCGTGTCGGAGTGACGCTTCGTCGTGGACCTGCCGTCGTGGAAGACGAAGCAGGAGTGGATCGTGGGCGGGTGTGACTCGATTTCCTTCTCGCGCTGTTTTTTCTCACCGGAATTGGAAAACGCCATCTTCGAAATAAATAAACGTCCTTTAGTTCTAGACATCATTGCGACGTAGTCGAATTTGGTTATCTTCGAGGCTGCCAGTTTTACGATACACATGCGAACAAACGATCGACGACAACGTGAACGAGGTGGCGATTGGTGAGCAGTCGACGAGAGTTCTATCCCCTTTACCTTACTCGCTTTGCGGGGAGTCTCGGATTCGTGACGTTGATGTCGCTTCTGCCGCAGTTCATTCAGAAACTGGATGCGGGAGGCGTTCTCATCGGACTCTTCATCACGGCTCTCGGCGTTGGTCGGACGCTCGCACTCGTTCCGCTTGGATGGGCAGCGGACCAGTACGACAAGCGAACGGTGTTGCTCGTCTCACTCAGTATCAGTACCGTGGCGTACGCGATATTCAGCTTCGTCACTTCATCAGCTACCTTTCTTGCTGCCCGTACGCTCCAAGGGTTAGGACTCGTCGGTACCGGCGTCGTCGCACTTGCTCTCGTCGGCGAACTAGCCCCTGCCGATGACCGAGCGAACTACATCGGGAAGTTCAACTCTTGGCGGATGGCCGCCGGTATTATCGGAACGATCGGCGCGAACGTCCTCTACACCTACCTCGGTTTCGACCCGATCTTCCTCATCATCGTCGTGTTGTTTACAGTCGCGACGGTCAGCATCTGGTGGTTCGTCGACAGCGACGAGACGAGTTCCGGGTTCGCGTTCTTCGATCTCGCGCTCAACGACCGTATTCTTACAATCACGACGTTCCGAGCACAGTACGCCGTCGCAGTGACGCTCGTCCGCAAGTGGGTGCCGATCTACGTCGGCCTCACGGCTGCAAAAGGCGGTCTCGGATTAGCCCCGATCGCCGTCGGCACCGTCTTGGCGGCGGAGAAATTCACGAACATGCTCGCACAGCCGTACACCGGCTCTCTCTCCGATCGGAATGGCCGAGCACTGTTCGTCTTCATCGGCGGTGGCTGCTACGGTGCGGTTGCACTCCTCCTTCCGTTTGCGCCGGAGTTCGGGTCGGCGGTCGGATTGACAGCGTCAGTTCCCCTGCTCGGGCCGATGCCAGCTGTCTTTTTCGTCGCCATAGTGTTGAACGGTCTCTTGGGTGTCGCAGATAGCATTCGCGAGCCTGCAAGCATGGCGTTGTTCGCCGACGAAGGTGAGGGCGAAGGTATCACGAGCAGCTTCGGCATCCGTGGGCTCGTCTGGCGACCGGGCGCACTCCTCGCACCGCTGCTCGGCGGCTACCTCATGTCGAGGTACGGGATGGACTGGGTGTTCTTCCTCGGCAGCGCCGCTGCCTTCAGCGGTATCCTCGTCTTCTACGGCGTCCTCTCGTTCCGCCACGATGCTCGCGCCCTGTACCGGTGGTAAATCGCCTCGGGGTCACGCCCCGAGGTTTTCGCGTGGACTCCCGTTCTATGCCTCACCCGAGGCAGAGGGTACGTACTTCCCGCTCACGTTCAGCGTCCCGCGATTCAAGCGTACATCTACGGGTGCACCTCCATCGTCTGCATTTTGCCGACGACGGAGATACTGCAAACCGATACTCTTCGAGGCGTTGTAGTCGGCGTGGTTCTCATACCTGCACTGCTGACACTCGAACGACGCTCCCGACCGATTGTCGTCGTGGGTAAACCCACACGTCGAGCAACGTTTCGGCGCATTTCGGGGATCTACCTGCACGGCTTGGACACCGTGTTCTTCGGCCTTGTATTCGACATACTCGTAGAGGCGTCGGAACGCCAGACGTGTTGCCGGGGTGTTAATTATACGTTGGGAGTCGGCCTGCCATCGTGACGTGGTTTGTGTCATCGAGTGTCGGCTTCATCCCCGAGGCTTGCCCTCGGGGTATTCGCCTCGACCGCGGATAATTGGAGGGGCAGTCTAGAAGAGAGGTTAGTCTTCGTCTCCAAGCCAGCGAGGCGAGGGTCCAGGGTATATTCCACACTTAAGTATAAAATATTTACATGGGGATGCGGTCATCTCACATGGCGAGGGCATCCGAACGAAATCACGTACGACTGACCACCGCCATCAACCGTTCTGTCACCCTCGCCGTCTCTTCGCTCCAACGTGACTCATTACCGTGCCAGTTGTTGCAAGATCGTCCGCGCGAAGCAGGTCCAGCTGGAGTGAGGGACCAACACCGACCCGGAGACGGGCAGAGCGGAGGAGTGCGCATCCTGAAGTACGCCCACGATACAGACGGCACGGCGGTCAGGTCACTTGACCTCGCGAACGAACGCGAACGTAGCGTGGAACATCCTGTCTCGCGGCCTCGAAGACGTAGGAGTATCCCACTCCGAAGGAACGCCTTTGGAGACTGCGCTCGCTGTGGATACGTCCGTATCTGCAAAGCACGTCGTGGAAGCAGGAAGCCCTACCCTCACCGAGCGAACGGCGTCAGCCGTGAGCGAGTAGGGTCGGATAGTTCACAGTCGTTATTCCGAGTTGCTGGCATTGCACTGGGGTAGTGATCTCGTCATCCAGTCCTATGGGTTGGAATTGCGCGAGTTGCCGTCGCTTTGAACGATGCGACAACTGTATCGCCAACCGCTAAGTCGAGTTTGTCGAGACTCGTCTGCGTTACAAGTGTCCGTAACGGTGTGTCTGCACCGACATCCACTGTTACACGTGCTATCCCACTCTCACGCTCGATATCACCGACTGTGCCCCGTAACTGATTGCGAACGCTCGTATCAGTCGGTTGCGGGGCTTCGGCGGGGGTTGTGAGAGCCACTGCGTCTGAACGGACACTAACCTGTACGGCATCGGCATCACCGGACACGATCCCTCGAACCACTCCTGCCTCGGTCTCGATGAGACCGAGACTCTCCACTTGCTCGATAACAGTTCCCGAGAAGACCGATTCCTCGCTTCGAGCCAATCCCGAGAATTCAGCGCGAAGTCTATCGAATCGGGCTATCAGTTCATGCGCGTTTTCAGTAAGCTCGCTTCCGCCACCTCCCTCGCCACCACGTTGGCGGGTGACCAGAAGACCGAGCGTCTCCTCAAGAGCAGAGATTCGCTGCTGGATTCGAGCATAGGATCGACCAAGTGCAGATGCAGCCTGATTCATCGAACCATACTCGGCAATCGCACGCAACGCCTCTACGTCCCGTTCACCAACGGTCACATCTCCGATTTCGAGAAACGGTTCTCCAGGTGATTTCATACACTCACCTACTCCGAAGATGGGTGGAGGACATTTGTGGACTATCCTCTTCTTCATCCACCTCATACATCAATTCACCGTCGACAAACTGTTGCGTTCGCCGGTCGTTCGGGTCTTCGAATATCTGCTCTGGCGGTCCTGCCTCGACGAGTTCACCGTTATAGATGAATCCGATTCGGTCAGAAATACGTTCGGCTT
>QNGA01000008.1 GCA_003298465.1 halophilic archaeon
GTCCGCTCACGCTCCCAACATTCAAGATTCGCCGTCTCTAACGTCTCGCTGAGCAGTTCTTGGTTGAGCATAGACACCAAAACCACGGAACTGCTCGCTTCTCAAACTGGCCTAACTAGACAGTGCCAGTAAGAACATTATGAGGGATTTATTACAAGACTATCGAGAGCTGTCTTCGAAAATAGACCGACCAATTTGGCTGACCGAATGGCAAAAGGTCGCGTCATTCGGGTGGAATAATTCTGGCAAAAAAGTAGAAAATTGGCATCCAGATTACTCATCACTAACGTCACTCATTCATGAATATAGTGTTGGGAATTTTTTCTGGTCTCTCATGTTGAAACCCGCGTATACACTTCCAATGCGCCGAAAAGGTGTCTTGAATGGTTTATTTCATGAAGATGGCGCTGTTTGGAGCCTTGATGACGCAAGAAAAATCAAAGCCATGTCTGGTGATGATACATTTTCCGGCGTTGAGCGTAAGGAGTGGCCGAATTGGGCTAATTCAGTCAAACATCCAAATGCTTGATAAGGTCACCGATACGCCTATATTTTATTTATTTTGTTCTTATTGAAGGAATGCCCACCGAGGCTGAGTAGTGTACTCGTTTCACTAGTTTTTATCCCAATCATATTATTTTTCCAAGTGTTATCTCTCGTTACTACAAGGCGGGAATTCTCAATCGATGCTCCATATACGTTTGATATAGCAGTCACATTATGTATTTTCCCGGCGACACCATTCTGATAAACAATTCCCTTATGCCAGTCGGTTACCCTCACATCTTTGACTTTTACGCTAGTACTGTTATTTGGTGCATTCACCTGTATAGCAGTCGTATGGCTATTACCTCGACCTTGGATTGTATGGCCATCCCCATCAAATACTACATTCTCAGAACGGATTTCGATACAGCTTTGAGAGATTCTCGTTCCACCGCCGTTTCTGATATCTGTTGAAAGTTTGTATCGTCCTGGTTCATCGATAACAGTACAAGAATTAATTTTTTGACTATTTAAACCACTAGATGGGAAAGTCGCGAATTGAATTCCGATACCAGCTATTATGAAAAATACAAGAGTAAGTAAACCGCCGATGCGCTTCCAATCCATCTGCATGTCGCCAATGACGGTCTTCCTCATAAAAGGATTGGTGGGTACTATGACCAAAAAGTAGGGGTAAATATGTATATAGTACGGTCTAGTTAAGCAGTTCTGCAATTATGTGATACAACGTTTCTTCTTCCCTTATAGGATAGTCAATGTTTTGCACCACTGATGCGGTGTTTTAATGCAGTCGGCGAATTCGCGGTGCTTATCGCTACACAGTCTTTCCCTCCCAACATTTTTATAAAATAAAATTTGAAACCTATAAAGGTGGATGCCGCGAGGGTTGATCCCGAGGCGATTCACACAATTTCCAGTTTCTGTGCGCAAGCTTCTTTCAAGGAGAAATCATTTCTCTGATTGAATCTTGCTCGACCTCTCGTGGCGAATTTTCTTTAGTTGCTTTGTTTCCCGGAGAATAAACGGCCCGATCGCGAGCGTCCGCTTCATCACCGTGAGGACGCGAAGGAGATAGGCAAGCAGCACTGCGAATGGGATGAGTGTAAGCACATAGAGGGCACTGACGATGAGGTAAGCAGTGTTGACGCCGAACACCGTTCCAGTAATCTTTGAGGCATCGAATTCGAGTATCATGTAACCCGCCACTGCCAGAGCTGGCATTGCCCCATAAAGTACACCCCGCGAGATATTGATGATTTCCCACTGGACATAGAGAGTCTTGAAGTGTTCACGCGCCGGGCCGAAAAATCGAAGCGATTCAATCAGATCGGCGAATGCTTCGTCCGCCTCAGTCGAGAGCAACTCCGCGTACTTGTCTCGAAGAGTTCGCGCAGCGAATATCTTCCAGGAGTAATTATAGTTCAAGACGGGAAGCAACGTCTCGAATGAGCCGAACTCTGCGCCAGCCAGGTCGTCGCTGATAGTTTGGCTATGCTCAATCAGTCCATCCGTGTACTCAGCGATCTCTTCAAGCTGATCCGAGTCGGCGCTTCCAGTGACCGCATCGTTGAGTGTCCTCGCACGTGTATCCGCTGTCTCGATGAGTGTCCGGAGGAATCGAGAGGGTTCGGCTGGACTCACTCCGATGCCCGCAGCTTCCTCTACCTCCCCACGAAACTCAGTTTCATTCGTCATGCGTTCGCGCTGTTGACCAAGTGGACCAATCTCCTCGGCGAGCACGAATTGGGAGATAGACAGGACGAGGGTGACACTCGTGACAACGGCAATGACTATCGAGCCAAACAATGACGCTACTCCGCTGGTCGTCGCGAGTTTCTGTGGTGTACTAGGACCAAGCAGATGAACAATGACGAGGAGTAGGTATGTGCTCACGAGAATAACACCGGTGACAAGCCAGCGATTAGCGCTGATCAGGAACCATATTTTCACGCGGCTTTCGCCGACGCGCTCGCGCATCGTATCGGCTGGCCGTGAAACGGTGTCCGAATTGCTCATACACTCCGGTGGACGCTAGTCTATGAATTAAATACCCTGGTATCAACCAAGGGGAGAACAGTAACCACCTGGAAGACGGCATGCTACACGTAGACGATAGTCAAATCTATGATGTAGTGATGTAGTTTAGGTGACGGTGTTCACTCCGACTGGATCAATCTATCAAGGACCATCTTCAAAACGAGTGGTTCTCCATTGCATCATTGAAGTGTCGTGAATAGACCACCTGTCCGATATTTTCTGAGACTACTCTATCAGTACATGTTCTTCCTGAGATCCACTTCTATGCCTTGGAGAGCGATGCAATAGCCAATGATGGCCCGGCTTCAGCGACTCTATCACCAGTAGGGTTACATCTGGAGGTGAGAGTGGGAACACAAGACAACTGCGACACAGTCAGTCATCAGACGTCGATGTGCGTCGTTCAACGCCACTGACAAACGCATGTGCTTGTTGTGGTGAGTGGTGTTCGATTGCAAGCGAATCGAGTTCACAGTCGGCAAAGAAGTCGAGAAGCGTCGACTCAGAGGGGAACCGGAGGAGAGACCGCCAGAATGTCTGATCTGCTCGACCGAACAAGACGATAGCATCGTGGGCCTGAATTGTCTCTATGAAGTGAGCGAGATCGCCAGTCACGTGAGCGTCCCAGCGGACACTGTATTGGACACGGTCATTACATTCGGCTTGCTGGGAGACTGCTTCGATGTCAGAGTCGGTATTGAGACGCTCGCAGAGCGCCTCGCGTTCAGGCCCGTACGCCCAAAATCGTGGGAGGATGCCCGTCTCGGGTTCGCCGAGCGTGGCGAATTCGAGATATGTTGCTGGACCGAGTGAGAGGGGGCGAGCAAGATCGAGCTCCTGCATTGGTAGTTGGACCCGATACATACTATTGTCCCTCTTGTAAGGGAGTCAGCGAGCGACACGGACAAGTACTGGGGTTGCACTGTCACCCCGCAGGTTTTCCTCATTACCACTCATCACCAGCAGTGGTTGCATCTTTCACTTTGATCGGCTGCCTTTATGAGATAGTGACCCGGTTTACAGAATATGCTAATTGGTCGTAACCATCGAGACGACGCTTATTGAGATTTATCGAAGATTGATTTGCCACCGAGTTTTTATAGTATTATGCTGTTTAGACGTCTATATGACGGATTTAATCGTCAAAGCAGCAGTCAGAGACCAGCTCGAAGACAAGAATGTTGCGGGTGACTTCTATGATGCACTCGACGACACAGTCGCAGACGTGCTCGAAAATGCCGCACGGCGAGCCGACGAAAACGATCGCAAAACAGTCCTAGCACGCGACCTGTAGGTGTTCAACCCGAAGAGATGTGGACAAAGGGTTGCACACGCAAAGCCATGCAGAAATGGTGTCGCCACCCTTGGCCACTAGGCGGAGTCGCGTGTTTCAGTGACGGTACGTAGTGGAACATCTGGCAGGTATCGACTGGCAGCAAAAGTGTCCGCCAATTGTGCTTCCTTGTAAGTGAAGTCTCAGACACTGGCTGCCGATCGATACAACATACCCACAAGCAGCAGCATCATCACTAGAGGTGATTCGATCCACTGTTTCGCCACCATTTTTACCGGGTCATTATCGACCGTTATGATACAGTCACGCGGACGGAGAGGCGATTCCCTCAAACTGGGCGACGATCCGCGCTTGGGTGGCTCCCGTGAGTGAAATCCCGGCAAAGTCCATATCGCCGAAGATTTGGTTCCCCTCCTGAAACTGAACCCGTAAGAGGCCATGTGTAATTTCGTGAATGGAAGCGAGAATGCCCGATTGTGGTGTAAAGATGTTGACCTGCAACCCAGCGTTAACGCCCGGCGGCAGATCTAATCCTTGGTCATACATCGGTTGAGCATTGAGGATACCCGCTGCCTCATCAACTTGAACGGAGCCAACCCGTATCGCCGCATCGTTAACCGTAGGGGAACCACCCATATTAAGTGTAGTACGGAGTGACGTGTTTGTGACGAAGTCGATAGCCCCCGCTTCTGGCGCTCCTTGCGGTTCTCCAGACGTCAGGACAATGTCTCTCGGGTTCGATTGGGTGAATCCGACTGGTGGTGAGACAAAGAACCATCCTTCTCGGTCAAATGCTTCAGAGGTTGTTTGCCCTACCATGTGGATTTGGTAGAGTGTCGGAGTGACCGGGATACCAGCCGACTGCGCTCTCGTACGTCCTACAAGCCCAATTTTGCCGGAGGCGAGCATACCTCCGAACGTTGATCCTGTTTTCAGGAATGATCGTCTACTCACACCCTGTCGCTCACTGGCACTAGGCCCCGAACTAGATTCTTGGTGACAGGGTTTCGCTTCGTTGTCTGTATCAAAGTGTTTGGGAGTTGAACTTGAGCGTCGATATGCTGTGGTATTGTGCTGTTTGTCTGTCATCGCTGACCTCGTGTTTGGAAGAGATGTCACTTACCGGTAGGACGAAGAAAAAACGCTCAGTGAAACCTTAACTATTTTGCACGATTCTACAGATTGTATATTCTTCTGTTGATTTTCAAAATGTTATTTGATCTGCTTCAGAGAATCTAGCAAGAAGATTATGTTGGACTACTCCGGGTGGCTGAAATCCGTATATCAAAGATCGTAGTTTGATCACTTGTCAGACCTTGAACTACGATTCCTACTCGTTCATCAACAAGTGCACCAGAAAGTTTTGAGCCGACACCCATTTCTTTTGTCTCAAGAACTACCCCCGATTGCACCTGCGTTTCGACATTGACTACATTTGAATCGGGAACGGCCTCATCATGTAAGTTAGTGAGCGCCCCCTCAAAGAGGCCTTCTCCTTTGGATTGATATTCCCAAAACTGGTAGGTTTGACCTCGATAATCCGCCGCTGTATTGATAACGAACAGCCCTGGTTGTTCAGTGTTGGTTGTGGCTGCCGGACCAATAACTATGTTGAGCGGATTTGTTTCTACGACATTGCTTTGGCGTGGGGGTCGAAATATAACCTGTACATTGGTCTGGTATGTGTTCGGAATGGTGTATCCACCACTTCCAGTAAGGATTTTTACTGTGGCCGTGCCAAAATAGTAGGCCTCATTGCTCTGTGCACGTCCCCGAAGCACCCCCGTCGTGACTCCAGAGAGTACACTGATTGCTACCCCTGCTGTTCTCAAAAACGATCGTCGAGATAACCCTCTTTTGTTTGATTCCTCAGATGTTTCTTGCATTTTGTTCCCCCATCTGGATAGCGATTCGCTACCTGAACATCAACGTAAAAGTGCATAAACACGTGCTACGTTCATTTGAAACTACATCATTCTGGGGAGGTTCAGTTGTATAGCAGAGATCTAATCCATTGGTGGAAACACTTCAATTTCTAATCGCTAACTACTGACAGATGCGTACTACGTTCTTCTATTTAACTATATTGATATTATCCATAAGCCCACGGTAAATTTCTTTTATTTATCATCAATTGATTCGTCTACTCCTGATCCGATTCGAATATATGACTCAATGAATAGATAAAATACTGCCAATGAAAATAAAAATAATACTGTGCTGTTCATTAAGCCACGGTTTGTTGGAAATCCGAATAAGGGTATTCGGGTCTGGGGAATATACACTAATGGCTCAAAGTCAGACCCAGGCAAACTAAGACTCCATGCATTCCAAATTTGCATTACAACCACAATCAACGACCAATAGAACACTGCTAATATCCAGTTCCACACGTACGATTTGCTCAGCACTATCTTAATTATCACTTTTATGTTAAGAGCGGATCGTAGATTATTTGTTAGGGAATAAACGGTAAAGGCTGCTGGAGTGAAAAAGAGAACTGAAAGTCCGACAAGAGAAAAAAGGGCCATAACAGGCAAAATTATGCTATTGAAAATTCCCCATGTGAAGAATGAAGTTTCACTTATTATGAAGATTTGTACGTAGTCACTCATGATATCGATGCTAATTATATTATTCATATCTTTTCCAAACAAAGGCACCCCTAGAATTGAAGAGAATATGAACGAGACCATATTCCAGACAGCTTGATAGTCTAAATATATATAATTTACACTGAATATGACGTCCTCAGAAACCCAATAAAAGTATACGTGGCCAACTAGTGATAAGAGGAAATAGGCGATGAGAGCAAAAGGAATCCAAATCAAACAAATTACTACTCCATCGTAGATCAGTTGAAGTGGATTATTGAAGGTGGGAAGTCTCCCTTGTTCACTCTCACTTTGTCGCAAAACACGTGTAAGATAACCACCCATGAAAATGGCAGAAGGAAGAGATCCGAAGGCGATTATTATACCAGAAACAAGTATTGTTTTGATGGACTCATCAGACCGCCGGAAAAGATTATAAAAGCGAGTACTTGCGGCGTACTGTAATAGTACACCAGCTACAGATTCTTGATCCTCTTCTGGCCTAGATAATCCAATAAAGATATAGGCGATCAAAAGAGAGCAGAAGCTTATGAATCCCCTCACGAACTCGACTAACTCGCGCACAACAATTCCTGTCTCAGAAAATAGAACCAGGTCTGCAATGCGATTCCCTGGTAGAATCATAGTTACAGCACTGACAAACCAAAGAAGCATAAATGGAATCCAACGAAAAGCATAATCAGGGCTCTTCACTATCGTCCTAATTTCTTTGAAATCGAATCCTTTTCCGACTGACTTATACCGTGAATATGAGATGAGAGCTGCTGGCGCGGTGTACATCGCTAAGAGGAAAAGCAATAATTTTGGAGAGAAGAGAGTAGAGAAAGTTACAGTAGGTGAATCAACGGTATTGAGAACCTCGACTCGACTTTGGAGGTTGAATAACAATTGAAAAATACCAGCGCCAAAAACAGAACTAAGTAGAGCGAAAAATATCTCATTTCCCTCTTGATTTGATAACCCTGTTGGTAGACTTCCCACTAAAGCTATAAATAAATAAACAGACCAAATGAAATAGGCTCGAATACCATCAGAAAGTAGTTGTGTCCAGCCTCTAAAACTCGGTGCCTCTCCATTGACCTGCTCAGAATCGGGTTTCCCCAAATACTCTAACCATTGGATAAAATAACCCATAGCAATAAAGGATGTAATAATAAGCCAAATACCATATCCCCATAGCAAACTCCCTATCAGAACGGTTTTCGCTATTTCAGGAGTTGAGTGGAGATGGTGAATCACTTCCTTTATTGCCAGTTGGATTTTTCTATAATAAATTAGCTTTAGCTTTTCAACATAGTATGTCAAATACTTCCAATTCATTTTAGGGTATGCATCCGGGGCATGGTTCCTTAGATCTACAGGATCGTTTGGCAGACATCCCACCTTATAACGTGTATATTATAAATTTCCCTGTGTTGATTAGCCAGTAATGAAGAAAAGAAAACGAAAGCGATTGAACTATCTACTAATTTCATTATGGTCTCTATCGTTATGTAGATACAGAACATGGGGAAGGCAAAGGTGAGAAGAGCTGTAGTAATTCTACTCACAATAGTATTCTTACAAAGCGTCAGCTCGGCCATTTCATTTAGCGAGCAACACTCTGGAAAAAATCAGCAGGAAAAGATGGCAATTCAAGGAGTGACAGATGCAGCAAAAGAATTACAAAGTAGTGAAAACTTTACAGTTGCTCAGCGGCGTGCCGCTATAAAAGGGGCGCTTTTAGCGATATCTCAATTTCCGAATGCAAGACCGTCATTAGTATTTAACACATCTCACTATGCGGGTTATTGGGCGTTAATATTAAGCGAAAGAGCAACTCCACGACAGATTCGAGCAGCCGTCCGCGGGACAGTTAGAGGGACTTTATTAGGAGAGAAAAGATTTGGAGATGAAAGTGGCGCCTATGGTCAGGCAACATCTAGTGGCGCAAGTTATGGTTCACTTTTAGCGGCAACTCACCACCCAGAAGTCAACAACACGATAATAGTTGCTGCTGCTACTGGTGCCGCCGAAGGTGGGATACACGCGGAAAATCATTACTCAAATATCGGGCCGGTTGATCTCTTACATGCTACTGCTGCTGGTTCCTTCGGTGCTGTGAAATCAGCAGCACAAGATCCAAGATTATCACCTGAAGAAGTATATAAAAAATCGTATAATGATGTTTATCCGGAATCATCGAATCCAGTACCGCCTATGGCAGTTTACTCCGTCAATGATGGCAATGAGCATAGAAGAGTTTGATGAGAAACCAGGTGTGACGTAGAAGCCGTACGAGCCACCGTCAGAGAGTACAAAGGAAACGCTCGGCGGAAGCGACTCTACATCGATCCCGACATGTGGGGCGACAACTAACCTTCCTGAGAACCACCAATGCACGATCTGACTGGCTTTCAACGTGACCTGCTGTACGTCGTCAACGGCTTAGACGAACCGCACGGCCTCGCCATCAAAGACGAACTCGAAGGCTACTATGAAGAGGACGTCCACCATGGGCGTCTATATCCCAACTGGATACACTCGTCGAGAAAGGGCTAGTCGAGAGGGGTGAGATAGACGACCGAACGAACGTTTATACGCTGACTCGACGTGGCAAACGAGAAATCGAGGCACGCAACGACTGGGAACAGCAGTATCTCGACCAGGACGCTCCGACAGCCTGACGGTCCCGCTATGTAGCCTTTCTTATGTAGCACTTTGCGCCACCGTCCCAACCCTCGTTCTATAGAAACATAATACCTCTACCGCCGAAATCTCGCCCACTACATCAATCATTCTGGACCGTGAGTTGCGGCGACGACTGACGCCCCAAACACCTTTCCAGCCGCAATACCATCCCTCTCTCATGACGATTCTTGCACTCGCAGAGACAGCGCACGCGCCCGATCTCGATTGCGATCTGAGCGAGGGCACCATTCGGGCCGGAGAAGAGAAAGACGTCGCCCCAAGCGAGACGGATCTCCGACTGTGTCCAGACTGTTTCCCCGAACAAGCACCCTCATAAGTGATGACATCCCTTGATACCGAGGCCCTAGACGTCTCTCCATTCTCTGCTTTGAGGCAGCTATTCTAACCACCAGCGACCGTATTAAGCACTCAATGGACGAACGCTAGCTCAGAAGGTTCTAAACTAGACGGTGCCCCTGAATATTATGTTTGTGTCGTAACGTCATTTATAGGCTTGGTTCGTCTAAGTTGACGTAGACACTTTTCTTCTGTCGATAGTGCTCAAGAGCCTCCGAGCCTAAATCCTTGCCGATTCCCGAGTCTTTGAATCCGCCGTAGGGGGCCTCCGGTAAGATTGGACCGTATTCGTTGACATAGACAAGCCCAGCGTCAATGTCAGCTGCCGCATTGTGAACGAGCGAGGTTTTCTCAGTTCCAATGCCGGCCGCAAGACCGAAGTTTGTGTCGTTTGCGAGGTCGATCGCTTCCTGGTACGTCGAAAACGATTGTATCGTTTGGACGGGGCCGAAGATCTCCTCCTGTGCGATTCGCATGTCGTTCGTTACGTCGCAGAACACCGTCGGCTCGAAGTACCATCCCTTCTGGAGATCAGTATCATTAGGAGTCTCTCCACCAGTGAGGAGCGTCGCACCTTCCCTACGACCGATGCTGACGTATTCTTGGACCGTCTCGAATTGCGACGCAGACGTAAGTGGTCCCATAGTCGTCTCTTCGTCGAGGGGATCGCCGAGTACATACGATTCTGCCCGCTCGACAAACCGATCAGTGAATTCGTCGATGATGTCTTCGTGCACGATCGCTCGGGAAAGGGCATCACAGATCTCGCCGGTACTATAGAAGATACCATCTGCCACTGCGTCAACGACTTTATCGAGGTCAGCGTTAGGAAAGACAATAAACGGTGACTTCCCACCCAGTTCGAGGGTCACCGGGACGACGTGTTCGGCCGCCGACTTCATCACTTGTTTCCCGACTGTTGTACTTCCCGTGAAAGATACTTTTCGGACGTATCCGTGCTCGGTTAGATGACTGCCGACTATTGATCCGGATCCCGTTACCACGTTGACGACCCCGTCGGGGAGGATGTTGGCCGTGAGTTCAGCTACTCGAATCGCCGTCAGCGGACTGTCCGCCGACGGCTTTAGGACGCTGCAGTTACCGGCTGCAAGCGCCGGACCAAGTTTCCATGCGACCGCCCAGATGGGGAAGTTCCAGGGCACAATCTGTCCCACGACGCCGTACGGTTCGTTCCGCGTGTAAAGATGCAGGTTCGACTGTGCGTCGATTTGACGGGACTCTTGGCTCCGACAGATAGCTGCATAGTATTCGAGCGTCTCTATCGCTCCCTCGACTTCGCCGCGAGCGTGGGTAATCGGTTTCCCCGTATCTAAACACTCAAGAAGAGTTAACTCCTCGGCATGATCTTCAAGTGTGTCCACCCACTCGAACAGCAGGCGCGACCGTTCGGCTGGCGTGGTCTCGGACCAAGTTTCCTCGAACGTTTCCCAAGCTGCCTCAATGGTGTCGTCTACGTCTGTCTCATCAAACACCGGTACTGAGATAATCGGTTCGTCGACCACTGGGTCGTGTGTCGGAATTTGTCTGCCAGTGTGACTCTCGACCGATGTCCCATCGACCCACGCGTCGAAATTGCTCACAGAGCAGGCCTCACTTCTAGCCGATTCGTGTGCGTCTGAGAGATTTGAACCATACTTGTTAGTAGCCATCTAAATTAGATAGGATTACTTAATATAAAATACTTTCGCTATTAGACGGATGTGTCGACTGCCGATTCAAAGAGAGATCGTAGTCTGCTACGACAACTCTGCGTGGCCCAGTATCGAATACCTCCCTTGACCTCGAAGAGAATCTCAGAGTTCACGCATCGCGGTACTAGATCTCAGTCGTCATTTCCAGGGACTTCTTTTGTCTGGGCAGCCTCGCCCTTGCTGAACGAGATGTAGGTGTCTACTGCTTCGGTCTGCAGTTCTTCCCGATAGTAGTCGCGGGCAGCGACGTAACTTCCATACATTAAAACGGTAAAGAAAGCAGTGAATGGCAGCGCCATCACTGGCGAGAACGCCTGCATCGCGCTAAATACGGGTAAATTAAGAGCCATAATTCCGAGGAACGCAAGAAGTCCCCCCACCATGCACGACTAAGGTGGGTGAATATGTCCTTGAGACAGTCGTCGAGGGCTGCACGCAGCAGATACGTCATGAACGACGTGTCTTAGAGGGAAAGTTCGAGTAACAGATTCATTCAAGTTTTCAAGGTTGGCCCCTCGTGACTTCCGTCTCATAAGAGCGTATCTGCGTCACAGCGTGAGAAAGAGAATTGCGACTACCGCAAGTGCCAGTCCAACAGCGTCGGTAAGCGCAATACTATCACCGAGGAAAAACACTCCAATGGCGGCAGCGACGACGAAGTATAGTGCACTAATTGTCGTAACGACTGCTGCGTTGCCCCGTGACAGCGCTGTATATAAGGTTATCACACCGACCGCAGACGCGACTCCAGCGAGAACAGCGAAGGAGACACCACTGTTCGTTGGCGATATCGGTTTGTCCGTAACTCCGACATATACAGAGGTGACGACAACAGCGGCGGCGTATGAAACAAGAGTTGTAGTACTTGGAAGTAGTGTTCTAGTCGCGAGGTCGGCAAAGACTGCCCAGAGTCCCCATGTGATCATAGTCACTAATGCGAGTAAAACTGCTGAACTGACCATGATCATTATGACTTCGTCCACCTAATAAATCTATTCGCGGTGAGTAGACATTCTACTTTCGGCTCGTAGAATCGTCATACGATTCATAGCAGTATTTACCCTCACCCTGGTCGCTAGTCGTCCCCCCGGGTCACGTTTTCGCTGGTGGAGCTGTCTTTCTGCGTGAGCGAGACGATCGATCCGTTTTGCTGTGAAGCCACGATGTCTCGATAATAATCGCGGGCAGTGATATAACTAGCATACGCGATCACGATGAAGAAGACCGAGAAGGGAAGACCCATGATCGGAGCGAACTGCTGCATGGTCTGGAAGGAAGGCAGATTGAGCGTCATCACGCCGAGGAACGTCAGAATCACGGCCCACCATATCCGATTTCGGGAATTCGGATTCTCGCTCCCGAGCGTAATCGCCGAGAGCATGAAAACGGCGGAATCTAACGTTGTGAGGAGAAAGCCGGCCATGACGGCTACGAGCAGCGCGCCGATGAGGCTCCCCAGCGGTGTGAGCGTGATGAGCTTTGCGACCGCTGACGGAATGTCTTGTTGGGAGAGCGTTGTACTTACGGGGCCAAAGTATCCTGGAGCAAGGGCCCAGCCGCCAGCAATCACGTGTTGAATCCACGCCAGTGCAGTCGGAACAATAACGAGGATGGAAAACGTTTCGCGGATCGTCCGACCCTTTGACACGCGAGCGACGAAACTGCCGACGAAGATTCCCCAAGCAGCCCACCAAGCCCACCAGAAACTGGTCCATTGTTGTGGCCAGTTACCGTTTGACGTAGGAGCTGTATACAACATCATCCGGGAGAGATTATTCAGCCAAACACCCGTAGCGTCGAGTCCAATGTTGAGTATGTAGAGCGTCGGGCCGACGAACAGGAGAACGAGAAAAGTAATACTCATCAGGATGACGGTCCCTCTGGCCGCGTTACGGATCCCTCGTTCGAGACCCAGCCAGACGTCCGCAAGGAGAATGAGGCCGATGACGGCGAACAAGGCATATGTGATGGCGATAGAGTGCAGCCCGAAGACGCCGCTTAGAATCGTAGAGAGTTGTTGTGCGGTAAACCCGAGACTCGTCGCGAGACCGCCGATGATCGCGACGAGCGCGGCTAAATTGACGAGCCAGTAGACCCAACCGTATCGATCTTTATCCAAGACGGGCTCTAACATCGAACTGATCTTGTAGTTGCCCTTCCTACCGCTGTAGACCATCAGTCCGAATGCCGCGGTGAGCGGCAAGTACCACATGGCCATCGCGGGGAAGGTCCCGTGGAGGTACATGAAGGCGAGCGCGAGCGACTTGGATGATGCGGCAACGGGGAACGGTTGTGGCGGCGGATTTGCTGCTATCGCAACCGGTTCGCCGACTCCCCACGTGATTATCGAACTGCCGAATCCGACGGTGAACACCATGGAGAGCCACGAGAACACGTCAAACTCCGGTTCAGCGTCTTGTCCCCCGATCCGAACGTGTCCGTACCGCGAGAAGGCGATGAATATCGAAAAGATGAGCAACACGACCCCAAGTGCCAAGAACCACCACCCGAAGTAATTAATCGTCCAGTCAAAGAGCGTGTTCAGGCTCCTTGTGAACAGTTCTGGTACCACGGTACCGACCACAACCAAGCCGAGAACGAAGCCAATCGTTATGAAAAACAACCATCTCTCGCTGCCGGCCGCGTCCTCTAGCCCGAATTTGTTCCACAGTTTCATGGTCATGAAACCTCCGATTGACTCGAAGGTGCCGAAGTACATGCGGAAGAGTCCACATTCGCAGGGCACGTTGCTTGATCGATTCTTATTATCGAAGTGCTACTTCTCCTCGCCGGGGGTTCTGCTGCTGATTCGGTCAAAGAAGAACGCCGGATCATTCCTCCGGAGTTGGGGTTTCGCATCTTACCCCTCCGAACGTCGCCTGGTGTTGGAGCTAGTGAGTTACGGTTGGGACGAAACGGAGCTCTTCGTTCAAAATAACTCGCATTTGCATCTGAATCTGATGATTGGGACATCATGTAACACGCTACCTAGCGATATGGGAACAAACACTTAAACCCATCGTTAGATATATTTTATATTATGCAAGGAATGCGAGACAATCGGCGCAGTGGTCAACTCTTCCGCTCGGTTCGCCCGGCGCAATCTCGAGTCGTAGCTGTACGATCACGGATCACGTTGTCCGCCACCCCGACGGCGAACAGCCGTAAGCGCGTTCAACTTCTTCGTTCGAGAAGGAAATCAACCGCCATGGTATCCTATCTTTCAGGTTCTTCGGGATCGTATCGTGCTTCGGTGTGATCGTTGCGTAGGTGCCACCCGTGTACGGGTAGTTGAAGTCGATCTGCCTGCTCTTGAGCGTTTGAAAGCATTGCATCGACCCGCCGAGCGCGAGCTGGTTCTTGATTGCGTAGTCGGTGTGCGGCTTCACCATCTCATAGCCGAGATGGTCCAATAGCTTCGGTCGGTCCACTGCATTGACGCCGTGGTCACCGTGTTCTTCGGTCCGCCTAACCCCCACCACATCCCGCAAGTGACCCAAAGAAAGCCGCCCGGATGTGGCAGCCCCTCGTTTCACGATCTCACGTCTGGCGCGAACTATACGCACTCAGATCATCGTTCGACGCAAAAACGCTAGGGTCGAAAACGACGAGTATTGAAATTGAGAGCTTCGAAATCTACCAGTCGTCGACTGTGGTGCCCTGACGCGAGACGGCGTGCGTCGGATTCGCCGTTGCCGAATCACCTAAGTGGCCCCACGTCCACCACTGCTAGCATGCCACACCATGCGCGCAATCCGGTGAAAGCCCTCCAAACAACAGATGAGGTACTCCGCGCGCTCGACGAACTCGACGGTGGCCGCGTCATCGACGTCGCGAACCAAATCGACCGCCCCCAGAGCGTCGTCCACAATCACCTCGACACGCTCCGCGAACTCAAACTGGTCGTAAAATCCGACGCCACCTACGATCTCAGCCTCCGCTTCCTCGAACTCGGCGAGCAAGTCCGTCACCGGACCGTCCTCTACGAAGCCGCCCACCCCGCCATCGAGAAACTTGCCGACGAGACAGGCGAACTAATCACGCTCCTCGTCGAAGAAAACGGCCACGGCGTCTATCTCGATATCAGCCAGGGTGACGACGAGATCCAGTACCCGGCCCTCCCGGGGAACCGAATTCACCTCCACTGTTCGGCTGTCGGCAAATCGATCCTCGCCTACCTTCCTGACGACCGCGTGGACGCGATCGTCGACGAACACGGCCTCCCAGCGCAGACCGAGCAGACGATCACCAACCCGACCGACCTCGCGCGCGAACTAGAAACCGTCCGCGAACGCGATCTCGCCTTCGACATGGAGGAGTTCCGTGACGGCCTCAAATCCGTCGGCGCTCCGATCACTCGTCAGGACGGCACGGTCCTCGGGTCAGTCAGCGTCGCTGGTCCCGCCCACCGAATGACGGACGAACGCCTCGAAGAAGACCTCCCACCGGTCATACGCCGGGCGATAAACGTCGTCGAGTTGAACCTGAACGAGCCGAATATCCCGTGAGGTATCCGCCGCCCACGTCACAGCGAGAGTACGACCTCGCCGTCCTCGACGCGGACGGGATGCGCGGGGAGACGCACTCCGCTATTCGAGAGACAGTCACCGCTCGAGATGTCGTACTCCCAGCCGTGCCAGGGACAGTTGAGCACCTCACCCTCCTTACACCACTCCAAGGACGTTTGGAGGCTCTCACGGTCGAACTCTGCCTCGGAGGTACCCGTCACCTTCCCCTCACAGGCAGGCCCACCCTGGTGGGCGCACCAGTTCGTGTACGCGAGATACTCCCCCTCGACCCGGAAGAGCGCGATCTCACGCCCCTCGACCTCGACGAGCTTCCGCTCGCCATCCACGAGTTCGTCCGCATCCGCGATCACGTGCTCACTCATACATCACAGGGAGAGGTCGAACGCCTCGATGGGCGTCTCGTAGAGGATCTTCTGGCGTTCCTCCGCAGAGAAGTAATGCTGGAGGTATTTGTCGAGCTCCTCGAAGTGGTCGAAGTCCCAGTGCGGGTAGTCCGTCGCGAACATGAGCATGTCCGCGCCGAGCGTCTCGATCATTCGCTTGATGTCCTCGGGGTCTTCGGGCTCCCCGAGGGGCTGGGAGCCGACGTAGAACTGCTCGCGAAGGTACTCCTCGGGTGATTTCTCGAGGAGAGGGACCTCGCTACGACGCATCCGGTAGATTTTATTCATCCGGTGCATCATGTAGGGCACCCAACCGATACCTGCCTCAAGGAAGATGAAGTTGAGGTCGGGGAACTTCGCCGGGACGCCTTCACCGAGCAGACTCGACATCGTCGCCATCTGCTGCCACGGGTGACCGAGCGTCTGCACCTCGAAGAAGTTGTTGAACCCCTTGTTGTGGTGCGGGAAGTCAAACATGAACTCGTCGCCGTTCCCGTGGAAAACGACGGGGAGGTCGTTCTCCGAGGCCGCCCGATAGATCGGGTCGTTCGATGGGTCACCGAGCGGCGGGTATTCGCCGCTCGTTCCGATATAGATGCCGACGATCTGGTCTTCGTTCCCGAGGCGGTCAATCTCCGCGGCGGCCTCCTCTGGTTTCTGGGTCGCCACCGCGGCCAGTCCGAGGAAGTCGTAGTCGTCCAGGAAGACGTCGAGGAGCAGGTCGTTGTACGCCCGCATTAGGTTCATCGCGAGGTCCGGTTGCGAGAACTTTCCGAGCGGCTCGAAAGTGTTGATGATCGGGTAGTCGATATTGAAGTCGTCCTGGAACTGGCGGACATCGTCGGGGTCCGTGAACGTCGAGAAGGAGTCCTCGATCTTCCCGCCCATCCGCTGGTCCCAGCTACTTGTGGGGAAGACCGGATGCGGGGAGTCCGTGATGCTCGATCGGTACGGCTCGTCGAGGTAAGTCGCGACGCGCTCCTCTTCGACGGTGATGTGCACGTCGGTGTCGACAACGGTTGTCTCGGCTAACGCATGTCCGGGCGTCTGTGTCATGCAGTACCGGGTTATATGACTACACACATAATGTTTTCGTCACTACAGTTATCATTCAGCGAAGTCATCCATACAACCAACGCCGCCCCGACGCCATGATACCGCCCGAGATGGCCGCATATGCGGATCTCGCGCGGTCGAACAGATCCGGGCTATCCCTCAACCGCACCCAGTCGGGATTCCATGATACCGAATCAATACGGCTCACAAGCATTACAGTGCTAATGCTGTAATTAGTCGTCGTCGGAGCGAGGCCGCCACAAGCACACTCATCACATACAGTGATTCAGGGATTCTGTGATACCGAATCCCTATCGTGCGGAACTATTTCGTATCTGGAACCGGTACACGCGACCATGACGGACGAGCGCCCGGAGTGGTGGCGACGCAACGAACAGTGTCGCGAACAGATGGGACTCCCCGCGTACGACCCCTCGCGTTTCACCGACGGCGTCTACGTCCACGAGACGATCGACGCACTCGAGGACGAGTACGACTGCCAGATCCGACTTGAGAGCGTCGACCCGACCTACCCGAGCCGCTGGGCGATCCAAGTCGACGACCGTACCTGCGCGACCATCCGCCGACGACGCACCGAGAACGGAAACAACATCTATCAACTCACCTCGAACGAACTCCGCGAGCGCGTCGCCGCGCTCCTCGAGTAGACTCATCGGTCAATGACTATTGAAATGAAACACTTAAAGTGCCAGTCCTGCCGTCCTAGTGTAGTTCCGTAGTGTTTCCTGTTGAGGTTAAATCTCCACGCGAAGTTAGTCCGCACTGCGTGGAGTTGATCAACTGTATTGGGCAGATAGTTCGCCATCCACCCGTATTTGATGTGGGTCCAGAGTTGTTCAGGTGGATTGAGATCAGGTGCATACGTGGGAAAGTACGCGACGGCGAGCTGGCTCTGGCTCCGTCTCCCCAAGATACTCGATCGCCAGCCGATGCGGCTCCCAGTTGTCCAGAATTACTAGCACGTCCCTGTCGAACTCAGTCACCATCGCCTCAAGGAACGCGGCCACGGTGTAGCGGTTGTAATTGCGTTTGATTGGATCAAATTGAAATCCTGTCCCGTGGATGAACAGAATCAGTCGTCCGTCTCGACGGGTGCTTTTTAGGGAGGGCCAGGTCGCCGCTCGCCAACGAGCGACGGCCGGCTCATCACGTTTCTGTGAGTAGCTCTAGGGTTTTGGTAGCTCCATCCCATCCGTCTGGGATCTTCCAGACGCCCGAGTTAGAGTAGGTAACGCCGAACTCGCGTTCGGTGAGCGCAGCAATCCGGTCAAGGGTCTAGAGTTCAGTGTTGAAGCCGTGAGCTTCCGAGTCTTCGAGCAGGAGTGCTTCGAGGCGAGGGTACTGATCGTAGGTAAGTTTTGGCGGCCGCCCCCGGCCGGCCTGAGGCTGTGCCGCCAGGCCGGCCTCACCCTACTGCTCGTATGCCGCTTTCCACCGACTGACGGATCCTGGCCAGCGATCGAGTAAGTTGGCCATCTCTCGCACACCAAATCCTTGGTTGAGCAGCTTTACAGTCGTTTTTCTCCGCATTTCCAGTGCTTCCGCTGAACCCTTTGGTCTCATTCTAATCGGTAGGCTCCGTGAAACGATGTCTTTTTCTGTTAGTTATCGACCGATCAGAGCTCCGGCTCGTCCAGATTGACGTATACGCTCTTCGTCTGCCGATAATGCTCAAGCGCCTCCTCCCCGAGATCCCGGCCGATCCCCGACTCCTTGAGCCCCCCATAGGGAGCTTCCGGAAGAATCGGCCCGTACTCGTTCACGTACACCAGACCAACGTCAAGGTCCGCAGCAGCGTTGTGAACGAGCGACGTCCGCTCCGTCCCGATTCCCGCCGCGAGACCGAACGGCGTGTCGTTCGCAATTTCGATCGCCTCCTCGTACGAGGAGAACGTCAGTATCGTCTGCACGGGCCCGAAGATCTCCTCGCGCGCGACCGTCATCTCGTTATCCACATCCGTGAACACCGTCGGCTCGACGTAGTAGCCGTCCGCGAGCGCCGGATCGTCCGGGACACCACCACCCGTCGCGAGCGTCGCGCCCTCCGAACGGCCCGTCTCCACGTACTCGAGGACGGTCTCGCGCTGCACGTCGGACGTCAGCGGCCCCATCGTTGTCGTCTCGTCAAGTGGGTCGCCGAGCACGTACGATTCCGCCCGCCTCACGAAACGCTCGGTGAACTCTTCGACGATGTCTTCGTGCACGAGCGCGCGCGAGAACGCATCACAGATCTCGCCCGTGCTGTAGAAGATACCCTCTGCCACCGCGTCCACGGCCTTCTCGAGGTCGGCGTCCGGGAAGACGATGAACGGCGACTTCCCACCGAGCTCTAGCGTGACCGGCGCCGTGTGCGACCCCGCGGCCGACATCACACGCTGCCCGACAGCTACGCTCCCCGTGAACGAGACCTTCCGCACGTCCTCGTGCTCCGCGAGCGCCGCACCAGCCGTCGAACCACGGCCCGGGAAGACGTTCAACACGCCATCCGGCAGCGCCTCCGCCGACAACTCCGCCGCCCGTAACACCGACAACGGCGTCTCCATGGACGGTTTGAGGAGGCAGCAGTTCCCGGCGGCTAGCGCCGGTCCGAGCTTCCACGCCGCCGCCCAGATCGGGAAGTTCCACGGGATGATCTGCCCGACGACGCCGTACGGCTCGTGGCGCGTATAGAGATGCACGTCGTCACGTGCCTGGATCTGTCGTCCCTCCTGACTCCTCGCGCGAGCAGCGTAGTACCCCAGGGTATCGAGCGCCCCTTCAACTTCGCCGCGCGCGTCCGCTCGCGGCTTCCCCGTATCCAGACACTCGAGGAGCGTCAGCTCCTCCAGGTGATCCCGCAAGATATCGATCCACTCGAAGAGCCGGGTCGATCGCTCCGCGGGTGTGGTCGCATCCCACTCCTTGTCGAACGCCCGCCACGCCTCCACCACCGCGTCGTTGACGTCGCGAGCTTCGAACGCCGGCACCGTCGAAATCGGCTCTCCCACGACTGGATCGACCGTCGCGATCCGCTCCCTGTCCCGACTCTCGACCGACTCTCCGCCGACCCAGGCGTCGAACGAACTTACTCCCTGGGCCTCCTCGATCGCCGACTCGTGCGCGTCTCTAACGGCCGCAGCGCTAGTTCTGTCCGCCATGTCTACTTCACTATCTCACACCACAATGAAAAGCGTTGGGCCGGACGAGTACATCATATTTAGTTTAGCGAATTCCACTAGACGGCGAAGGCTTGCAGCCACGTTTTAGCAGTCGTCGGATCGATGTTGCTGAAACTGTTGCCAAACGATGAAGTACAGCGTTTTATCTCTCTATAAATACGTTCGACGGTATTGCGATTTCCATGTCGAGCAGGCTACAATCGAAGCCCAGCTCGTTAGAGTGCCGCCGCTAGATGGTGGGCGTGATCGACGAGAAACACGGCGTCGGAGACGTTGTGTTTCTTTCAAAGTTCCCGCAGAAACCGCTGTGTTAACGCTGTCGTAGTCGTCGTAAAAAACCTTAAATGCAAAAATTCGCTCGAGTCAGGATTGACGGGGGCGTACAGCCAAACTGCTGACCATTGATTCGGATCACCGTCTCGTCCACTGCAACGTAATCCGGACTCGCGTCGCTAGCCGGTTGTAAATCGGCCTTCTGCACCGAGTCGTGAACGGCTTTCCGCGAGCATTTGACACCGAACTCATCAATTCGAGGTATAGTATTTAAAAGCGGTAATTCTGCTCGATGAAGTCGAATACCAAGCTCCATCAGCTCGGTGTCCCCTCTCGCTCCACAAGATCCACGTCAATTCAGTCGCTACAACCACTGAGACGATCAATTTTCGCCATTGAACCAACCGAAATTCCCTCCGCCTCATCCTGTAGCCTTAACTAAACGTGACCTGGCGATACAAATGAACGCAGTGCGGTGCTCTCTCTTGTGGTCCGAATAAGCTGTCCCACATGGATTGAGATCCGGGTCCCGGGTGTAGGTCACTTCCGTTTATAGCATTAATCGGCAGTACATCGCACACCACCACTTCCAATGAAATCGGGTACTAGAGCGCCTACAACTCGGTAAACCAGTGTTCTAAATTCTCATAAATGGTATACTGCGATATCAAATATGAGCGACTTCATAGTTGGTGATAGCGACAACGAGCTAGATAACTAACATTTTATAAATTTGTCAAATAGAAATGAGGAAGCGCACGGTCAAGAACAATCAAAGTAGACGATTATTGTTTTCGTCGTATGCCCGGAGATTCTGTTCCGCCAGCTCTACGGTTCGTTCAATACGGTCTTCTTTCGTCTCGGCTGTCTTCGCATCGTTAACAAGAGTGATGAATGCGTGCTGGTCAGTGTTCGAAAAGTTCTGGAAATTCTCCCATGCAGTCTCGTTCGCCCGCAAGGCAGACTTCAACTCCGGTGGGATAGTATGGTCTTCACCCAGTCGGTAAGCATCGTCCCACTCTCCAGATTCTTTGGCGGCTTCGATCAGCTCCATTCCTGCAGGCGTCATTTTTCCGGTATCGATCATCCGCTCGACGCGTTCTTTGTTCGTTTTCGACCACTTACTATCTGGCTTGCGGGGGGTGAATCGACGTTTATACGTCTCGTCGTCGATGCCCTTGATGAGCCCATCGATCCAGCCGAAACAGATCGCTTCTTCCACCGATTCACCATAGGCAATGCCAGTTTGATCGGCGTCTTTTTTGTAGTATCCGACCCACATCTCGTCGGCTGTGTCGTGGTTTTCTTTGAGCCACTCCCGGAACTCTGCCGATGAGGAAAAAAACGTTGGTGCCATTATTCTACGTGTGTCACTAGTTATTCGCCTTTGACGTTAATTTGTGGGCGAATTAGGGAATGGGTCAACCCGTCCGGAGGTGCCATCGTTGCGCTTATGCAAGATAATTGGATTACCATCCGGATCAGCAATTATTGACATGTGACACACACCGCTGTCGATCGGGTCCATCAGAATCGTCACACCATCATCTTCGAGTTCTTCAGTAGCTGTTTCGACATCATCAACGGCCATAGCGACACCACTACCACTTTCGCCAGGGGTGAACGGCATCTGGGGGCTTGCTTCTCCGAGTGCAAGCGTCGTTGGTGGGAATGCAAACTCCGCCCAGCCACTGTCTTCATCGATTGTCTCGAGCTCTAATCCGAGCGTTTCACGATAGAACGGGACAGAGGTATTAAAGTCCGTAACGGTCTGAAAAACGAAGTCTGCGGCTTTGACGTTCAGGTTCATCGTTTGCTATTGTCCTCAGTGGTGTCAATGTGTTTGTCGATCAAATAGGTAATCCTAGCGGACCAAAAGTGATTGTAGCCAACGGTTGTGTAGCAGGATAAAAAGAGACACCGTCGAGATAACACCTACTTTCAGTGTGGCTGTTAGTCTCAACATGCAAGATGCCGATCCGTCTATTAGCGCATTCCATGCATTGAAAAAATCTGTCTCAACTTTTGCGAGCGAGATATCGCCTCAATCAGCCCGACTTCGTCGGAACTCATGTGACGGTTCTCCGGTGGGAACCCGCGGAAGGGCGTTATCCAACCTCGCCGAGCCCTGCATCAGCGCGAGAATCTGCAGGAAGTCGTCTCCAGAGACGAGTCCGAGAACCTGCCCTTCGTGCTCGACCAGCACGCAATGTGCGTCAGTTTCACCGAGCTTCCGAAACAGCTTGAACGCATCATCGTCGCTGGAGATCGTCGGTGGATCCTCGGTCATCACGTCCTCAACCTTCGTCTCCGGGCTGATCATCTCCGGGAGCATCTGGATGTTCGCGAGCGTGACGACGCCTTGGACCGTCCCAGACTGATCGACGACCACGTATTCGGTTCGGCGGTCGCGTAACATCCGATCAATCAGTGTCTGGACCGGTGTCCCGGCACGCACAGTTGGCAGTTCTGGGCGGATCAGATCGCGAACTCGGACGCCACTCAGCAGTTCCTGCGTCATGACGATCGTCGCCTCGGAGCGACCAGCGAGGAAGACGAATCCGGCAATCAGTAGCAGCAGAATATTCAGGGTAAAGATACCGACGAGGGCGAGGAGGATCGCGACGACCGTCGCGACTTGCACGGCACGCTGGGTGGCCTCAACGAACGGCCGCGAGCGAGCGAGCAGGGCCCGCAGGATGCGCCCGCCGTCCATCGGGAACGCAGGTAGCAGATTGAACAGCGCCAGCCCCACGTTCGTCAGTCCGAACCAGCCGAAGACAAAGCCGGCCACGGGGGCCGACGGTGGCGTCACCTGCAGTAGCACGTATCCGAGAGCGCCGAGCAGCAGGCTCGTGATTGGGCCGGCGATAGCAATCCAGAACTCCTTGCGCCATTCCGTGGGGAGATCCTCAATATGAGCGACCCCACCGAACAGCCACAGCGTGATCGAGCGGATCGTGAGATCATATCGGAGCGCGACCCACGAATGGCCGAGCTCGTGGATTGCGACGCCCACGAACAGGCTCACCGCCCCAGCAATTCCGATCAGCCAGGGTGTCGAACCCGACAGCAACGTGTCCGCCGTAATCGACAGTGGCGAGACGGCGTTAATGATCCCCGTCCACGTTTCGATGTACTGGGGACTGGCGAGTTGCCACGCGAGGAACGGGAGAATCACGAGCAGTGAGACGTGAATCTCGATCGGGATGCCCATCACCGTCGCGATCCTGTATTTGCTGCGCATGGCTACTGAAAGCCCGCTGGAGCAGTCTGTTCGTCAGACGATTCGCCACCCAGATCGTCGACGAGTTCCTCGTAGAACTCGTGCATTTCTTCCGTGACCGAGGGTTTGACTTTCCGAATAGCTTGCTCGAAGTGCTCTGTTTCGATTATGATCTCGTCAGCGGCCTCGTCGAGTTCTTCGGGCGATTCGATCCCGTCACGTTCGATCGCCGCCACTGCCTCATCCAGCGCGAACATGCTCGCTTCTCGAACGATGCCCTCAATATCGCCGCCCGTGTACCCCTCTGTGTTCTCCGCGAGGGTGTCCAGATCGACATCATCAGCGAGCGGCATCTCTCGAGTGTGCACGCCGAAAATTTCGCGTCTGGCCTCCTCGTCTGGGATTGGGACGTAGACATTTTTCTCCAATCGACCGGGGCGAAGGAGTGCCCTGTCAATAATGTCAGGCCGATTGGTCGCACCCAGGACGAAGACGCCCCGTAGCTCCTCGATCCCATCGAGTTCGGTCAGCAGCTGCGAGACGACCCGTTCGGTCACCTGCGAGTCGAAAGACTCGCCGCGCTCGGAGGCGATTGCATCGACCTCGTCGAAGAAGATGATCGTCGGGGCGTTCTGTCGGGCCCGCTGGAAGACTTCTCGAACGCCCCGTTCTGACTCGCCGACGTACTTGTTGAGGAGCTCAGGTCCCTTGACTGAGATGAAATTCACGTTACTCGCGTTCGCAACTGCCCGTGCGAGGAGCGTCTTCCCCGTCCCAGGCGGCCCGTATAGGAGGATTCCTCTCGGTGCCTCGGTGCGGATTTTGTCGAACATCTGCGGGTACGAGAGCGGCCACTCGACCGACCGGACGAGTTCGTGTTGGACCGACTCGAGCCCGCCGACGTCCTCGTAGGTGACCTCCGGGACCTCCACGAACACCTCCCGCATCGCGCTCGGTTCGACGTTCTGTAAGGCCGCCTCGAAGTCGTCCCTCGCGACCTCGATCTCCTCGAGAACGTCCGGTTCGATGTGGTCAGTTTCGATGTCGATCTCCTCCTGGACACGCCGCAACGCGTGCATCGCAGCTTCCTTTGCGAACGATTCGATGTCGGCCCCCACAAAGCCGTACGTCCGGTCAGCATACCCTTCTAAGTCAACATCGTCCGCAGTCGGCATATCCCGCGTATGAATCTGAAGGATTTCGAGGCGTCCATCCCGGTCGGGAGCGCCGATCTCGATCTCGCGATCGAAGCGCCCGCCACGTCTGAGTGCCGGATCGATCGCATCGACACGATTGGTTGCGCCGATGACGATGACGTCACCGCGGGCTTCGAGGCCGTCCATCAACGAGAGCAGTTGCGCCACGACGCGTCGCTCTGTCTCTCCGGTGACTTCGTCCCTCGACGGCGCAATCGAGTCAAGTTCGTCGATAAAGACGATCGCGGGCGTGTCCTCCTGGGCTTCGTCGAAAATCTCGCGGAGCTGCTCTTCGGATTCGCCGTAGTATCGCGACATGATCTCCGGTCCCGACAACGAAAAGAAGCTGGCGTCGATTTCATTCGCAACGGCCTTCGCAATCAGAGTCTTGCCAGTTCCGGGCGGCCCATGGAGTAATACACCCTTAGGCGGGACAATGCCAAGACGGCGGAACAGTTCCGGATGCCGCATCGGCAGTTCGATCATCTCCCGGATGAGTCCGAGCTCCCGCTCAAGTCCACCCACGTCCTCATAGGTGACATCCGGGAGTTCAGAGCGCTCCCCCTCGAGATCTTCCTCTGTAATTGGCTGGTCGCGAACTTCCAAGGTCGTTTGTTCGGTCACCAGAACGGGACCCGTTGGAGTCGTCTGCGTGACGATAAAGACGAACGGTTGGCCGAGCAATCGAAGGTGGATTGTGTCGCCACGAACGACAGGTCGGTTGAGGAGATGACGCTTCAGATACGGCTCTGCCCCACGCAAAATGATGCGCTCCGGGAGCGCAACCGTGATCGAAGTAGCTTCTTCTGGATCTACCTCTGTCACTTCGACGTAGTCGTCGATATCTACGTCCGCGTTTGCCCGAGTGTTTCCGTCGATTCGGAGAACGTCCTCGGGATCGGTTTCGTAGGCTGGTCGGACCGTCGCAACGGTGCGACGACGACCCGTTATCTGGACGACATCACCCGGCTGAACGCCTAATTCGTCACGGCTCTGTTGGCCGAGACGGGCAATTCCACGGCCGGTATCTTCCGGCGCTAATCCCTGGACACGGAGTTCGATAGGCATGATTGGTTTCGGGGTCTGTACGGTTCTGCGATCAGAACCCCATGTTAGTGCTTGGCATAGGAGTAGATAGCGGTAGAGGTTGCTGTGGCCACCCAGTTATCAAGAAGATTGTGAACGCCCCGAAGCGTTGCCAGAGACGTTCAACACTCGGAACCTAGTAGCCACAAGCATGCCCCCCCGATTGTCGGAAAAATTATCTGATGGCACACCTTCAGGGGTGCCCTTGTAGTCCTGCGATTCACGGATATGGAGAGTTACTTGATTTCAATTTCCCTGCTTTCCATTTCTGGCGTCTCAGATTTTGGCAGCGTTACTGTGAGTACCCCGTTTCGATAGTTCGCAGTAACCTGATCGACATCGATCTCTTCCGGAAATCGGACGGATTCGATTAACGCTCGTTGCTCGCGTTCATTCCGAAGGTAACTCCCCTCCCCTTCACCCTCGTCTTCCTCATGCTGAGCCGTAATGAAGAGAACATTATCCCGGACGCGGAGATTGATCTCCTCCTTGTCGGACCCGGGAACATCTGCAGATACTTCGTACTCATCCCCCTTGTCAACAAGATCGATATCCGCCTCCCGTAATTGGCGAGTCAGTCGGTCAAGCATTCAATTCACCTCAATTGGTCGGCTGCGTTCGGTACTCCGTGTGTTCATTGCTTCTCGTGGGGTATGCTCCCCATGCACTATCCCCCATGCGAATAGTTAGCATTGTAGGTTGCTCTGACTACCCAGTTATCCGCCGATGGATCACAACAATAACGAGGTCACCTTGTGATCTCCAAGGCGTTTGTGACAAGTTTTTCGACGCCGCTCCGAATGCGTTTTGAGCACGCCTGGGAGCTGATTCCGAGTTCGTCGCCGATCTCATCAAGCGTGACGTCACTCGGTGACTTGAAGTACCCGTGATCGGCAGCTACTGTGAGAGCCTTACGTTGTTTTGAAGTTAATCCAAATTTCCCGCCGGTCTCGCCCGTGCTAGATAGCGGAACTACGCGTTTGACTTGAATGTCAATTTTGTTGTCTACACAGAAGTCAAAGAATTTTCCCAGCTCGTTTCTGTTGCTGAAGAGCGTTTGGAACTTCCACGTAGTATCCCCACTCGCTTGGAGCAGAACCCCATCTGATTCGAGAATACCGGTGAATATGTTTGTCTCTTCACTCGACTGAATTCGATAGAGGACATGGTCTCCGATCTGATCAATCCGTTTGAGGCTCTTGACACACTGGTACCCTCGGAGTGTCTCCTCGAATCGGACTGAATCGTCGTCTTCAGCCCAAAAATATGGAGCGGCACCCTTCTGTATCGGGACTACCTGTTTGAGTTCGACGTGCCTTAGGGAATTTCGGGAGAAAACTTCTCCGAAGTGAAACTCCTCCGAAGAAAGTATGATCTCGGCCAAGACGCTCATAGTCCACCTTGGTTCCTGTGACGATAATAGGTGCGTATTGCTTTCCTGAATGGAAACGCTGTCCAGATCGTACATCCCATGATGAGGGCCATAACAAGGAACAATCTCACTACTAGGTGGGTGTCATAGATTCTCTGGCTGTTCGATCACTACTCTGCCAGCGACGCAGACGTATTGCGAGCGCGAGCAATAACACGCCGAAGACAATCGCGTAGGCGGCAATCAACCAGACTACCGCGAGTGCGCCGGGGACAGGGAAGAGAATGAGGAGAAGCCCGAAGATCACGGACGCGACGCCGCTCAGTACAAGCCACCACTCGCTTTCGAGTTCCCGGCGGAGTTTGACCGCCCCGTACAACTCAAGGGCTCCAGTTACGAGAGCCCAGGCAGCGATGACGTACAGTAGTGCCACTGCCGTAATATTCGGCCACAGAAAGGCAGCGATCCCCGCGATGACGCCGAGAATTCCTTCAAGCAGAAACGGCCACGCAGTTTCGCGATTTTTGGAGGCCCGGTACGCACTTACAAAGGCAAACACACCATCCACGATGGCGTACGCCCCGAACAGGACCACTAGTACGAACAGTGTGAGACCCGGCCAGATGAACGCCAGTATGCCAAATATGATCGCCAGGGCTCCTCGGAGCGCAATCAGCCACCAGTTCTCTCCCGAGACGGTAAGTATGCTTTCTGTATCGTGACTCATGCCACCCACACCCACCCATGGTAACTATTCACAAGCGGAAAAAGAGCGATGTTGCTGAGACAACCCGTTTTTAACTGTGTTCAAATACCCAGCTTTGGAGTATTCTGATCGAACTTACCTAACCAGTGACGCGGTGAAAATAACATCTTAAATGCAGGGATTCCAACTATTTGTGGAATATAGTTCAAAAGAGTATTTTAATCAATCGTTCGCCGGGGCAGTATTTCCAATCTGAGTCACGGAATCCGCTCACCGCTGGCCAAGAATTGTATCGGCGGTTGCAGCGCCGATCATGCTGAAGATGGCGCTCATACTAATGGCTCTGAGGGTGACTGCGTTCGTCACAGCGAATGTTGTCGGAGCAGCGAAAGCGATCGCGAGGAGACCGACCGAAAGGTACGAAACCAGAATGAGCGAGACAAATCGGCGGGGGATAACGCCACCGAATCCGATGTCGCTCTCAATGCTAAGATTGTGCTGTGTATCCGCTTTGTACAGCAGTCCGTATCCGGTGAGATAGACGATCACGATCGTGAGAACGACGTGCTGGATCTCCATCCGTTCGGCGAGGCGCCAGGTTTCCTCGGTTATCACGAGCGGCCCGGATACGAAGAGGCCTCCAACGATCTGCTGAACGAAGTCACTGAGTCTAAACCGTGTCGTTCTCGGCATATTCGTTTCTTCACGATGAATCCAGTAAGGTGCTAGTCCGATTCCGTCGCGTTCGAGAGCAATTGTGGGGACGATTCGAGGGGCAGATCTTCCGATAGATCCGTACATATCTCTAAAGTTGTCGATCAGCGACGGATGATATGATTCTCCGCATCCACGAATAGTCGGGTGAGCACGACCAAACGTAAGAGGAGGTCCGATGTAATCGACCTTCGACGCCTTCTGGGGGGTGTTTTACCTTGTATCGCGGCCAACGTTCACAGGTTATGGTCGCCACGGAACCAGTTGTTTCGTTGCTAGTCATCTTTGCCCTGTCACTGCTGATCGTCCGGATCGGGTCGATCGCACTTCGGATGACGGGGCTGTCTCCGGATATCGCCTCGTTTCAATCGACGTCGGCGTTCTCCGGTGCGGGATATACGACAGAAGAGGCGGAACAGACAGTGGCGACACCGGAACGGCGGAAAATCATCAAGACGCTCATCCGGCTCGGGAGCGTGGGATTAGTGAGTGTCATTGCGTCACTCCTCCTCTCGTTCACCGATGCCCAGGGAGGAAACGCTCTCAACCTCGTCTACATCCTAACCGGGGTCGTTCTACTCGTCCTCGCCGCGCGTAGCGAGTGGTTGAATCGATTGCTGACTCCGCTCATTGAATGGTCACTCGAACGAACGACGGACCTCGAACTTCGAGATTATACAGAAATGCTCGGTCTCCAGCGAGAGTACCGAGTTGCGGAAATTGTCGTGGAGGAGGACGACTGGCTCGCAAACACAACATCAGACGAATGCGACCTTCCTGAAGAAGGGATTCTGTTACTCGGCATCTATCGGGATAGCTCCTACATCGGAGCACCCGGGTCAGATACTAAGATCAAGCCCGGTGATACGGTACTACTCTATGGGAAGGAAGACCGATTGCAGGAACTCTCGGACCGCGACGCAAGCGACATGGAATCACACGAAAGTGCTGTCGAAGAACACGAGGAAGATCTCGAAGAGCAAGACCAACTCATCTAGTAGCGATCAAATCAGAGACGGATTCGGATGACCCATATCTTCGGTTTGTGATTGCGATCGTGTTCAGTTAAGGATGAGGTAGTCGTGCTTCGGTTGCTCTATGCCCCAGAACGACCGCCTCACTCGGTATAGTCCGTGGATTGACTTGGCCGTCTGTGGAGTCAGAGCGGACACCCCGGCACGCGATTGAAATGGGTATTCGCCCCTATCTAGCAGGACTATCACTTTCGAATACCAAACGGGAGCTTGAGAATATAGGGGTGTCGAACGGAGTTGAACCGTCATCCACAATTGGGGCGGAAAGTCGATTTACAGCCGACCAGCGCCACAACTCTGAATCATATTCCGGTGGACGAGACGGTGATTCGGGTCAATAGTGGGCGATGTTGGCTGTACGCCGCGGTCGATTCTGCAACGAATGAAATCCTCCACGTTCGATTGTTTCAGATACTTACAACCCAACTTACTTTTGATTCAGAGAAAACTCCTCGTCACGAACGTTCTCACTTCTGAGCTTGCGACGTGGACTGCGACATATACATATCTGATAAGAGTTTAATCTAACTATTTTCTTAATGAAACTTATGAGGAGTTCACATCATATGCATTGAAACGGCCAGTTTCAACTTCTGAACCCCTCCAGTTGAGACATTACCAGTAACTCTTCGTCTGTCGTCTCTGCAAATCCTTTCCTAACGATCACTCCCCAAGTTTCCGTCGTGGAAATCTCCATTAAATAGCTGAACGAAGATTGCTCTTTATACAGCGATTTACTGTACTCAGAGAGCGCGATGGAAGAGAATAAGACACACGACGCTGGTGAAAGCGAAGAAAACGACGAATCTCGCCGCTCGTTCATGCAGAAAGGAGCACTCGCTTCAGGCGCAGTTGCCCTCGGTATCGCCAGCACCGATAGTGCGGTCGCACAAGACGGCCAGCGACAGGTGTTGGTGTTCACCTACGACTACTACCCGGGCGTGAACTTCCGGGTCACGCAGCCACTTCAGGCGTCGACCACTGTCAATGTCCTCCGGCGTCCCGGCGGCGGGACTGTCCCGGAGATCAGCCAACCCGACGACTACAACGGCTACGTCATCAACTACCAGCTCGGCGGAGACGGACAGGATCAGGCCGGTATCACGACGCTGCTGTTCACCCAGGATTCGTTGCAGACGGACACACGCTACCGGCTGGGCAGCGACGCGCAGGTTTTCAGTGCAACGCTGAACCTGGTCTCAACAACCGCTCGTCGGACGAATTAAAAGAGCGGACACCAGGAAGTCACCTTCCAGTGTATCCCCTCTAAACAGACGGCAAAAGTCAAGGCAAACGTCACTGCCTACTTAAAATGGAATCAAAACTCTCACCGAGTCCTATGCATTGAGAGCGCCAGTCTCAACTTCTACTAAGCGGCGGGAGTTGAGACTACACCTACTATAGGGGGGCTGTAATGTGTTATGGTTGAATATGGCGGCCAGAGTCGAGTTAGCGTGAGAGTGGTAAATGTTCGGTCGAATATGCATAAATCTCTAGTGTGAATGCCATAACTTATCCATATAGGGTTCATAGCTACCATATGAATAATTATCTAAAAACAGAAATATGAGTCTCGCATTGTTTCCAGCGCAGGCCGGGACGATCCCGCCAGTCACGACGGACATGCTCGTCGTGTTCGGTATCGTCCTGCTCGCGCTTTTCCTCTTCGTCACGGAACTCCTCCCGATCGACGTCACGGCGATATTCATCATCGTAGTGCTCACTCTCCTTTCGCCGTGGACGAACGTTTCTGTCGCGGAGGGGATCTCTGGGTTCTCCAGCACCGCGACCGTCGCTGTACTCGCAATGCTCATCCTCAGCACCGGCATCAGTCAGACTGGTATCGTCCAGATCATCGGCCGAAAAATGGCGTCATTCGCCGGTAACAGCCAACGCAAGCAACTCGGTGCAACTATTGCCGTCGCCGGCCCGGTCTCGGGGTTCATCAACAACACGCCGGTCGTCGCGATCCTCGTCCCCGTCATCTCTGATCTCGCCCACAAGGGGAAGACCTCTCCCTCCAAGCTGCTCATCCCGCTCTCGTTCGCCTCCATGTTCGGCGGGATGCTCACGCTCATCGGGACATCCACGAACCTTCTCGCCTCTAGCGTCTCCGAACGGCTCATCGGTCGGTCGTTCTCGATGTTCACCTTCACCGGCCTCGGCGTCATCGTGCTCGTCACCGGGACCATCTACCTCATGACAGTCGGCCATCGACTGCTCCCGGAACGCGTTCCCGCCCAGGAAGACTACATCGAGGAGTACGAACTCCAGAACTACGTTACAGAAGTCGTCGTCCGCGAGGACGCCGCCATCGCCGGGAAAACGGTCGGGGACGCTATTGACGAATCCCGATTCGACGCGGACATCATCCAGATCCTCCGCGACGGCGAGACGTACTTCGAAGGGATCGGGAGCAAACGCATTCGTGCCGGCGACATCCTCACGATCCGAACCGACCGCGAGACGCTCGGGTCTCTCCGCGAACTCGAGGGACTCAACCTCGTCGGCACCCCGCCCACCGATTCGGAACTCGAAACCGAAGAGGACGCACAGGCACTCGTCGAGATCGTCATCCAGTCGGGATCCTCTCTCCTCGGCGAGACGCTCACGACCTCCTCGTTCCGTGAACGATATGACGCGAGCGTCCTCGCGTTCCGCTCCGGTGGAGAGACGATACGAAGTCGGCTCGACAACGTCGAACTTCGCGTTGGAGACACCCTTCTCGTCCAGGCCCCGTCAGGCAGCATCGACCGTCTCTCGTCGAATCCGGACTTCATCGTCGCTCACGAATCGGAGACGACGGACTACCGCACGGAGAAGATCCCGTGGGCCATCGGTATCATCGTCGCCGTCGTCGGCCTCGTCGGTATCCCTTGGGGTACGGTCGCCTCGGTCACCGGTGTCGACGCGTTCGCGGCTATTGACTTAAGCATCGTACAGACCGCGCTCGCCGGCGTCGTCACCATGGTGGCCACCGGCGTCATCAAGCCCGGGGAGATATACGACGGTGTCGACTGGAGTGTCATCCTCCTCCTTGCAGGAGTTATCCCGCTCGGCATCGCGCTCGAACAGACGGGTGCAGCGACGTACATCGGATCGATAATCGCCCTCACCGGTACGTTCCTACCCGTCATTGGTGTTCTCTGGGTGTTCTACATCGCCACCGGCCTGATCACGAGCGTTATCTCGAACAACGCCAGCGTCGTCCTCATGATCCCCGTCGCCGTCAAGACCGCACAGGAAGTCGGCGGTAATCCTTTCGCGTTCATCCTCGCTGTCACCTTCGCCGCGTCCACCGCATTCATCACGCCTGTGGGCTATCAGACGAATCTCTTCGTTTACGGCCCCGGTGGGTACAAGTTCTCGGATTACGCCCGCGTCGGTGCCCCGCTCCAACTCCTGCTTTCGGTCGTCACGATCCTTGGAATCACGTTCTTCTGGGGGCTCACCTGACTGATCCGGGTGAATTCCGACGTATAGGCCGGTTACGCTTCAGTACACTAACTACTCATGAAGGTCCAGAGCGACAGATGGATCCAGGTGTACGAACGACCGAAGCAGATCGATTCTATCGGGATCAGCGCCGATATTCGGAGATTCTCACAAAGAAAATGGTATAGGCGAGAATCGCACGACAAGAGAAACTATGAACAACTCTGCCAATCCCTATATAAAGATCACTCCAGGCCCACTACGACCTCATACGCCGATACCAGGCCGGCCAATGCGTTTGCCAACGTCTTACCGGAGCTTTTGTCAGACTGGATTGGGATTCAAAAGGCCTTGCTAAATAGAACACATCGGTACAGCACACCGATCTCGATCGTCTTGCAGGCTCTGTACAGGCCAGTTGGCAAGGTCGGGAATTAATGTGTGTACGACCCCCCTCCTAACACAGTGACTGATTTGATTACCGAATACGGCAAGTACGACTCGTTCGCCCGGGAATGGCATTCGAGGACCCTCACCGAGTACGATGTCTCGCTTGCCGAAGCTCGGGAACGGGGGCTTCTCAACGAACAGCAGACCCGGCAACTGTGGCAGTTATTAGGGCTCCTCGACCCCGAGGAGCTTCTCGTTCAGCTGCCGGAATGGCTGGCCGAGAAGAAGGTCGAGTCCACGGACAGAACCACGCCCACGATGTTCGTTAGATGCATCTCTACTGAGACCGAGGATGCGATTCTGTTCGAATCGTCCGCAGCAGCTCGATCACTGATGGGACTCGCACACAAGATCCACTCGCTCGAAAAGGGGATCGAACGCAGGGGGGACGATACTGACCGCCACGAACAGTTAGCAGATCGAATTCGAGACCACGAGCGGCAGTTTGACGACCGGGATGATCTACCCAGTCTCTCCGACGAGTGGCTGCCGAAAAGCCAACTCGGGACGGCTGTTCGGCGCCGTGCATGAATCGACTCCCGGCCACTACTCCGGGACCACTCTGCGAGATATGCGCCCTCCATCTTGCATGGCACTACAAATATCATCTGAAACTGGCAGGAATCCCAGCGGTCAGTTCGCAGCACTTTCCCACCAGAAATTATATGAGAAATAGATCCAATAAGCGTCGAAACCCCATCCATCCAACGAGATTTTGCTCTATGCATTGAGACAACCGGTCTCAACTACTGGAGCGTGGTGGAAGAACTCAGTTACGGAAGAGACCCCTCTGATTTAAATCTGTTTAGGACATTTTCTGTTATTATTGATACGTTATTTTCGTAGTCATTATGAGCGAGGCTTCCACACCAAGCAATCGAACTCGTTGAAAAGACTGCGCCGTCATTCTGGGTTTTGAAGTACACAATATCAGATCGAACCTCCGGATCTTTGGAACCAGATAACGCAGGAATATTAAAGAATACTTCTTCAACAACGTGCAGATAGTTGTCTGTATGTCCCTCAGAAGAAGCTAACAGGTAGGCGTTCGGTGGAGTTCCCCGCTCCTCATCATAGATATCGAGCTCTAACCCGGCGGCTCCATTGCCGATCAAGCCGAAGTCTCCAATTTTTTCATCTTTATCGACATCGTCGAATATGAACTCAACTTCCGGCTCAGTGCTGTCTGGTTTTCGGTGATAGTACGAGGATCGGTCGAATCCTTCCGCAATGAAGCCAGCACCTACGAGTTGCTGTGGCGACAACCCACGATCACGCCATAGCCCGCTTTTCTCTCCAGTGAAGCTGTGATACAGTTCACCCGGTTCACTAAACCATGCTTGTGAACCGTTAACTCCACGACGAATTTCGATGATTTGTGAATCCTCAGGATGGAACGCGATCGACCAGTAGAATCCGTTCGCCCCCATATACATGAATCGACCACCCTGTTGGTAATACGCCTCGACCGATTCCATCATATCCGAAGAGTAATATTCAGGATGGCTTCCAGTTAGAATAACATTGTACGACTCAAGAAGTCGTACTCCGTGCTGCTGAAGGTCTTCGTCGGTGATGACATCGTAGCTATACTCCTTCTCCTCCAACCAATCGATAAGATGTAAATCAGCATTATACTGCCAGAGCGTGCTAGGAAGCGACGAGAGCCAATGTTTGTATTTCGGCATCATATTTAGTATTGGTCTCTTCCGAGAAGAATAGAATACGCCACTTCCATCGGCGTGCGTATCGTACAACGAGGCACCATACTCCCGATGCTCACTTAAGAAAATATCTTCTTCGCGCATAACGTTCCCCTGTCCCGAGAGCAATTCTGAGATCGCAGAATCAGTCTGTAGGTGATCGTTCGAATAGGCGAGATAGCTCGCCGTGGGGGCAAGAAACGCTATGTCCGCCGTTGCATTCCCCGGGTTCGGACTGACATAGAAGGGAAGGTGAGTCTCATCATTATCGGTCCGGAGTCGAGCAGCGTATGCCGCACTCTCCATATCCGAGGGAACTGTGAGTTCAAAGTCCGTATCCCATTTGGCATCACCGACATCGTCATCGTGGAAGTGAACTGCTCCGTACTGCTCTGGAGCTTTCGTGAAATCGTGTTCTTCTCCAGTCCAGTTGTAGCCTGTCACTCCTCGAGCAGGAACATGCAGGAACTCCCCATGATAATTATTCGGTGAAACGTCGACGGCTTTGGAGTATTCGCAGATACCGTCCGACGTGATACCCTTCGAAAAGTCCCACGACGCCACGACAGTATCCACTAACCCAGAAGGCGGTGATCCATCAACGAGATCTTTCATCTCGGCGATGTCAAGAGGTTGCTGAGCCACACACGGACTATCTATCTTCCCATTGTAATTCCCCCTCACGACGCTATCTTCCATATCCGTCTCCATCGCGTAACCTGCCATCACGAAGGGAAGATCGTTCTCACTGACCGCACTAACATTGACATCTCTCTCAACGGTTGCCGAAAACTCGTCAATCGGATGTAGAGTCTTAGGCGACGCAAACTGTCCTCCTGTCGGTTCTGGTTCCTGGTAGAGGCGGACAGTTCCAGCATCGGCGTCATAAGTCGCAGCCACAAAGTACCATGTAGAATCTTCGAATTCAGTGCCAGTACTGATTCGTTCGGTATTACCGTCCTCTCCCCCAAGCCATAGCGATAAATCACCGTCTTCGCTGATAGCAAGCGCATAACCAGTCTCGTCGGAGTCAGACCACTTCGTGAGAAGTCCCTGTTTCCCTTTATTCGGGGTTGTGGGACAGACCATTGCTTGTAGAGAAAACCCATGAGAGAGATTGAAGGCCTCCCCGCCATCGACGACCACACGAGAACCAGCATGAATCTCCTGCCATCTGCCAGAATATTCGCCGTTGACCGGCATTTCGATAACGTCTTCTTTTACTCCTGGCCCATCTGGATTAGTATCGGCACACTGCAATCGAACGATATCAACCTGGTATTCGTCTGCCTTACTGGCCACCTTAAATTCGATTGTTTCGCCCGGTGCGGCACTCCACTGCTCGGGATAGCCAACGATTTCTTTTGTTGGAAGTTCGCTGTCTGTCATTGTTCTAGTTGCTAAACTCCTCACGGAGATTTTCAATGCGCTTCAGGAACAGGCCGTGTTCGGCCTCTTCCTGTGAGTCAAACGTTTGCTCATCGACGATTTCTGGAGTTTCTCCCCGAATTCCTGGCGTTTTTCCGATACGCCATTCTTCGTCTTTTTCGGTTTCAACGAGGACATATTTATCTTCGACAGGCTGGCGTCTGAAGTAGGTCAGAATTCGTTCTAGATCGTCACTATGTTGTCCAATCGGGTTATTCTCGTGTTCGGCTATTACTTCGTCGTCGATACGCGGGAGAATCTCCTCTTTTGCGATTGTTCTATCAAGGTCTTCGTACGCTTCCTGAGCAGGAGCGGCCATTGGACCACCGCTAACGAGATTTCGGCCAATCTCTCTAGTCTCCACATCCTCGTATGCATCGAGGTCGATTCCTGCCCGTTCTACAAGAGTACGAGCGATTTTTTCGTTACGTTCACGGAGTGTTCTTCCGTACAGTTCGCTATCCAGTTCTTCGTCAGGATCGTTCGATGACGGGGTCATCTATTTCACATCCTCCGAACTCCATGATAGTTATTATAGTTAATTAAGCTTTTGTAGGTTACATGACGGCCAGAGGATTAGAAGCCCATTAGCCCTTTGTCTAGTTCCGGTTCCTACTCTTTCTACGGTAGATTTAACTGGGTGACGTAGAAAACACGGACTACATACCAGACGTATAGAACCCATGTTACATGGGTCACTACAGTAACCTACAGAATACAGATGACAGTCAAGGTATCCGTTTCAATGCAAAAAGGTGGAGTCGGGAAGACAGTTACCACTAAGAATCTGGCCGGAGCACTCGCTGCACGCGGCCATGACGTCCTCGCAGTCGACGCTGACCCACAGGGAGCTCTCACGTGGAAGCTTGGACAGAAAGAACACTATCTCGAAGCAGACCAAGCCCTATATGACGTCCTGCTCGACCATGGCGATCTTGAGCTCGACGAGTTCACTGAACTCGTAGTGCCCTACGATGAATTCGATATCATCCCGAGCCATATCAGGAATTTCCGGCTGGAGAAGGAGCTATATATGGCCTCGCGAACCGAGGAGCGGCTTCGAACTGCGATGAATCGCAGCGATTTATCCAGCTATGACTTTGTCCTCATTGATTCACCACCGAACCTTGGGCCGCTGGCTGATGGTTCGATACTCGCCGCTGGCAACGTACTATTCCCGTCGCATTCGAATGAGGTCGCACAGCACAATCTCGAACTCTTGTTCGATGAAATTGATACTCTGGAAGACGTCTATGACGACTACTCGATTACAACAGTCGGGTCTGTGCTGAATCAAGTTGAAACAGACAACGTCTCGAAGAAGTGGAAGTCGTGGTTCGAGGGTACATTCGGCGAAGAGAACGTCTTCGAGGTGCCGGATCTAAAGGCGATTGAACACGCAATCGAGTACCGATCAACCATTTTCGGATATGACCCGGATGACGCAGGTTACCCGTGGGACGAAGGATCTAAAGAGAAGCTGGAGAACTCGTATGATGCAATTGCAGTACACCTGGAGGACTTCGAATGAGTGACTCAAAGGACGAACTCCGGCAGCGGTTCAATCAGACGCGTCAGGAAGATCACGAGGAGACCACAGATAATCAAGAAAACCCAGATAACTCAAGTCACCCAGGTGGTACGGGTGATGTTGATGACTCGGGTAACACGGGTGATGGATATGACTGGAGTGACAAGTATAATTATCCCTTCTATGTTCCTCGTGAGTTTGCTAATGAGCTTGATCAGATCTACAATCAGTATGATGCGAAGAACAAGCTGGAAGGCGGTGACGGCCTGGAGAAACATCGCGAGGTTCTCTTCCCAATCATGGAAGCTGCCATCGAAGAACTAGACCTCGACGAGATCGTAGACTGGGAGACAGAGGACTCCGATTGAAGCCTTTTTCTCTCAGGGACAGCATGAGGTCAGTGCGAAATGCCGGTTATTTTGCTTTCGGCGAAGGAAAGACTGCTCTATCCCCCTACGTTTCCGTCGTAATTTCGGCATCCGTGTTATCATTTTTCGCCTTCATATATAAGTAATTAAAAATACTATGGGTCTTCGAGAAGGCCTCGTTGTTGTGCTCGGTTTCGCAGGGCAGTTAGATCTAAGTCATCAGTAATGAAGAGATCTTCAAGCGACGTTAAGGCAGCTTCCATTGGGACGTCGAGTCGATATTCGTAATAGATTCCGCCACTTCGACCTTCATTCCGTTTATCTCGATAGAGGATGCCAAGCATCGAGAGTTCAGCAAGATGATTGTGGGATGCACGTCCGCCTAATGGATCTCGATCAGTGATGTTTGCAAGTTCAGAGTACCGATTGTAGAATGTTTGTTTGGTTGCTGGTAATTTTTTGGGATTATTAACTGTCATTGAGATTGTAGCGAAGAGGACGAGATGACCTTGAGACGTGAGATTTCGCATGCTTTATGGCTCTTGGCGATTCGAGACTGGTGGATTTTCATTACGTTCGCACCTAATCGATTGTATTCAGTGTACGAAGAATAAACCAACGACGAAAGTGTCGAGTTTGCTTTCGTAGCCCTAGCGACTCGATACTACCTGCAAGTTCTTCGTGAGAGATGTCGAGTATCAACCTGGTGTCGGATACTTCTGGACGAAATCACCGTAGATGTTCAGCACTTGATCTGCGGAGGCTGCTGGAGCATGAATTCGGCAATAAGAATATCGGGGTTATCTGGCCTGTACGCCACCCGTTTTTCGAGACCCATAGTTTGAATATCTAACAAGATATTGGATTATTATGGTCAAAATTGATTCACCCAATGGGTTGATAGTCAACTTTCAGACTCAGTTAGAACATCGATGGCATCGATTTCGAAATATGGCCGGTGATGATAGTGCTAGAGGTAGTTCTTACGAATCTGCGTTCCAAAAACTGCTAAACGAGTATTTCGGAGGACGATTTGATATCCGAGAAAATTGCTCAGTATTAGACCGCGAACTAAATTGCTTCAATGAATTTGGAAAAAACGCCCAAAATGAAGTAGATATAGTAGCTTTGTTCTCACACGCAACGCCACGACTAGTTCTACAAGAAGGTGACATGAAATGGATGCCTTTAGAAGGGTCGTCTTTTCTATGTGAAGTAAAAAGTCAAGTTGATAAGGGAAAATTAGAGACCGATTTGAAAAAGTTGGAGATTTTGAGAAGATTGGAAAGGGATCCCGATGACCGCTTTGGAACGGCGGTTCGTGGGGATTTCTGTGTTAATCATCATCTCCATTGCTTAGTATACGATAGAGCTTCAATATCCGATGAGACAATGAACTCAATTTTGGAGCAAAATGACGCTTGGGACCTCGTTTTGCTTGTTGAAGATGATGTACTAATTGTGAACGATACAATGCCTGCAAATGAATATCTTATCAAAAACGTATTATTTTCGAGAGTGATTAACGATACTGACGATGCAGCTCAAAGTCAAGTTCCTAACGAAAACGGATGCATCTCAGTAGACCATGGATTAGCTTGGTATTTGATGATTCTTGCCATCTCAATTCCTGTCCCCTTAGGAAAACAAACGTCAGATACTTTTTCTACACTTCTTAGACAGTCAGTATTAGGAATCCAACCTGGAGCCACAACTGAAATTAAATAGTGAGCTAAAGCATTGAGAAGGCACAGAAACGCGCGCAGTGAGAACAGTTCAGTTTCGCGTCGACGCTCCCGGAATGGTCGATGTGACGAATGAGAGCTACGAGAACCCCGACGAGCACCAGTATACGGTGACACTCGACGATGTGACGGGAGACGCGCTCGCCTGCACCTCCCCCCATCATGTCCACCGGCACGCGCACTGCAAGCACATGGTCCCGTCGAAGACGCGACTGCTGACGGCTCCCCGATGCCTTCCCCGTTGACGACGATAGTTTTATTTGAAACGCAAAAGAAGAATACTAAGCTATGTCATACGATACTGTTGAGAAAACTGATGCAGAGTCAGTTATGCCCAGCAAATGGGGCGGAATGTGGTTTCTGAAGGATGAGATCAATACAGAGCATCTAGGATTTACAATACTGGAACTTAAACCTGGAGGGAAAGGCAAGGAGCATGATGAGACGAGTACTCAACAGGAAGAAATCTACTACGTAGTTACTGGAACGGTTGATGTCCTACTCACTGACGAAACAGTGACACTTTCGAAGGATGAGGCAATTCGGCTTGATCCGCAAGAATGCCGGCAGATCCATAACCGGGGCGATGAACTTGTAAAATTAGTTCTCGTGGGCGCACCGTTGTAATTTAACTCATCTATAAAAATTTCGACTAATTATATGGGATCCTTAGATAAATATACAACAATAGACAAATTATTCTATAAACAATCTACTGACTAGATCTAAGATTCATTACAGAAAGCACTAAAATATTCATGTCTAAGCGGCCCTATAATGGCATCTTAATCATGTAGTAACCGAAAACAGTTAACAAAAGGGTTTAGTGAAACCATTTTCATCTATTGGGTAAATGGGGTCAGAAGAAACCTGCCTAGCCCGACGTACAATTCTTGCAGGAACAGCTTCGGGGGTGATGTCAGGATTGGCTGGCTGTCAGATTATTCGGGGGAAATCTCAAGGTTCTACACCAGTGTCAATACTTTCTGCAGGTAGCCTACAACTCGCGCTCGGTGAAGGGCTGACGTCAGAATCCAACATTCCTCTCAAGATAGAGAGTCATGGATCTGTCACTGTTGCTCGAATGGTCGCCGAGGGGCAGCGCGATCCGGACATCGTCACACTTGCGGATCCAGCTCTCTTTAATTCAATTCTCCAGACACCATGGTATGCTGGGTACGCAAACAACGCACTTGTGGTTGTCTACAATTCCGATACTCAGACAGGACAAAAGATTGCCAGCGCTGATCACTGGTACGAACCCCTACTCGACAGAACTGCAACCCTTGGTCGCACCGACCCTGCCTTAGATCCGCTAGGCTATCGCACATTGTTTATGTTCCGCCTTGCGAGCAAGTTTTATGGGCGACCCAAACTTGCGAACAAAATACTCGGGACTCAGCAACTATACCCTGAAACTGAATTGCTCAGTCACTTCGAGACTGGGTCGCTCGACGCGGCCGTAGTCTACCGGAATATGGCTGTCGAACGAGAATATGAGTTCATCGACTTGCCCGACCAAATTGACCTGAGCAACCCAAAGTACGCCAACGACTGGTACTCAACCGTATCACACAGGCTCACGAGGGACCGGCGTGTAACAGGTGACGTAATAAGCTACGCAGCGACAATCCGTGACGGCCATCATAATACACGAACACATACGGTTTTCGAAACGCTTGTCCAGGGGCAATATTTGAACGAGTTCGGTTTCCGAACTCCTCCATCGTATCCTACCTATACTGACCATGCTCCAGATACACTCACGGAATAACGCGACGACTGACAACTGGCGAGCGATCAGTGCTCTTCTGGGCGCTGTCTTACTCCTCTACTATCTTGTTCCGCTTGTTTTACTCCTCAGTCGTATGCCCGGGATACTCAGTGGGACCTTCAATTGGGGAGCGATCGTAAGCGCGGCGGCCACCTCATTGGCGAGTTCACTGGTAAGTACAATCATCGCGGCTCTGTTCGGCGTTCCCTTAGCGTACTGGCTCGCCCGTACTAGATTTCAGGGAAAATCTGTTGTTACTGCCCTCATTGTGCTGCCGTTAGTCTTGCCACCAATCGTGAGCGGAATGGTGCTTCTGTCTGTGTTCGGTCCAAATACTCCCGTCAGTGCTGTTGCCGCCAAGATAGGCGTCTCGCTCACACGGTCGTTCATTGGGGTTGTCCTGGCTCAGACGTTCGTAGCGTCACCATTTGTAGTCGTGACGGCGAAAGCCGCGTTTGAGGGTGTCGATCAACAATTGGAACAGGCAGCGCGGACCCTCGGAAAGAACAGTCGGACTACGTTCCAGGAGATCTCCTTGCCACTGGCCAAGCCGGGAATTGTCGCGGGTATCACGCTAGCGTTTGCCCGATCGATGGGCGAGTTTGGTGCAACGATGATGATGGCGTACTACCCTCGGACGATGCCAGTGCAGATCTGGACCACGTTTATGGCTCGTGGTCTTGATACAGCATTTCCTATAGCTCTCATTTTACTTGTGGTTTCCGTTGGGACACTATCGGTGCTCGTCGCACTTGATGCGAACCCATGGGGAGACGCTACTTAATCCCGTACCCGCACCAATCTGAATCAAAGGGCAACCACGTCCGGTTGACCAGAGTCAACTAGTGTATTGTTGCAGATCATTTCTGTTATCGATATCTTGGATGACGCCAGGGTCGTCGGTTTCGACCAATATGGAGTCTTCATGTTCTTCAATGAGATGACGACCACCTTGGTCGCCAGTAACAGCAGCGAGTGTATCGAAGTGTCTCTTATCAAAGAGCACCGGATTACCCCGTTTACCCTCATATGCAGCTGCAACGATGGTTGTTGTTCGAGCCATATATGTATCTGTGAGGATGTCTATGGTCCCGGAATCGACGAACGGCATATCGCCGAGTGCAAAGACAACAGCGTCCCATCCGATTTCTTTGGCGAACCTGATGCCTGTATCGACCGATGTGCTTTGACCCTCGCTGTAATCTTCGTTATAGCAAAATGACATACCGAACCCACTGAGGGCGTCCCGAACTGCTTTGTCATCGTGGCCAATAACTACACAGATATCGGCGAGTGAAGCGCAGAGAAGTGACCACGCTGAGCGACGGACAATCGGTTCACCCTTGACGGTTGCGAGGAGTTTATTCTCACCTTCGAAGCGCTTGCTTTGGCCGGCAGCGAGTAGAATACCACCGACAGTCGGTCCACCGTCAGTTAACGCACCTGTACTAATTTTCATATCGGATGGCATTTTGCTATCAGTCATCTTGTTACTGTGCAGGGGACACGAGAAACTGATCTCCGGCGTTGAAGCTGAATCCGATTAGGATAAACTCGTCCGCTCGGACTGCCTGCGTACTGGAAGCGAAGGTACCTGGTTCAGACGCACGCTTCTGTCCAAATGGCTTAGCTTCACAGTCGAGGAGCCTGACCGGAATTGGAGACTCAAATGCTTTGGTCACCATTTCAACTCTAACGCTGGTGCTGGCTTCTTGCTCGTGCGACACATTGGGAGGTATCGGGTTTCGACTATATGGTACTGTCGAGTGAAATCAGAAACTTGAGTAGGACAGAGAAATAACTTCAGATATTTTAAATGTATTACTAGTTATTACTATATGTAATATTATATCCACGGATCATTAGCCATGTTCAACAAATTGGATCAGAGTACAGAGAAGGGGTCTATTGACGTGAATTGCGATAAGAGGGCAGCGCGCAGGCGAAATTTAAATATCTTCGATCCGCCGGTAGTCATCGTCAAGTGCCTGTGCGTCCTCTTGGAGAAGTGCAACAACGAGGAAATCGGCGTACTCCTCGAAATATGTAACCAGCGTCGCGATTCTCTCGGAGTCGATAGCCTCTAACGAGTCTAATAACATAAAGGGAACGTCCTCATGGACGTCATGAACGAGATATCCAGCGAGTGCAAAGACGAGACCAGTTACTTCTCGCTCGGATTCGCTGAGATGGCTCACAGTATCTTCATAGGCAGCCCCGTCTTCAGTAGTGCGGACGATATGGAGATCAAACTTGTTTTCGGTGACCGCCTGTCGTCCTTTTTTCGTCGTAGTTTCGCGGCGTTCGATCCAGATCCGATCAATATTCCTGTACTCGAGACGATCAAGAAGATTAGAAATATGCTTGTTGAATGCCTCAATAGCGCTCTCCTCTAGCGCGTCAACATATCCTCGGAGTTCAGTCAGCCGCTCCTGTGCGTCTTCTCGCTCTGATTCGAGTTCCTCAATCTTGTCTATCTCAGCTTCGATACGATTAATCTCATCGTCCACCTCCTCTAGTTTAGATTCTAGATCGCTAATAGAGACTTCCAGTTCATTAGCACGTTTATTGAGATCAAGAACTTGTTCGTCTTCTTCATCTCGCTCGAGATCCTCGACTTCGCCTTCTAACTCGCTGATCCGGTTCGTCAACTCGTCACGTTTCTCTCGAAACTCTGCAATCTGGTCTTCCCGTCGATTGATCTTATCGTCGATCCGTTCAAGCTGGTGGACTAATTGTTCTCGTCGCTGTTGGCGTTTCTCCATGTCTTGCTTCCGCTCACGAAGATCATCGAGTTCACTAGACACCTCCTTCCGTTCATTCATCTTCTCCTCTCGGAGATCGTGGAGATTTTCGAGTGTCTCTTCGACCTCATCACGTTCGACATGTGACCCACATGTCCAACAGACGAGTTCCTGCTTCTCTTCAAGTAGTTGCTCAGTCACGTGGCCATCCTCTGGGATAAGCGCTTCTCGCAACTCCGAGTTGGATTCCTCGATAATATCTCGGTTGAACTGGATAATATTCTGTAGGCGGTCTAGCAACGAATCCAGATTTCGCTTTCGCTCCTGTAGTTTCCCAATACGCTGTCCAACATCGCTAATTTCCTGGACTGATGTCGGCAACTCGTTACGCTCTTCGCGTAACTCCGATCGCTCCGATTTTAATGCCTCGTATTGTTCTTGCTCTGACTCAAGACGTCGACGAGTCGTCTCAAGTTCTTTGCGGGCCTCATTGAGGTTGGCGAGATGCTCTTCAAGTTCGTCACGCTGTTCACGTGACTCTGACAAGCTGGGATCGAGAGAGTCAATCTCTTCTTTGGCCTCGGTGAGTTTCTCGCGTTTTGCCTCAAGTTCTGTTTGGAGTTCGGTACGTTCTTGCTCAAGGCTTGGCAGTCTGTCCTTTTTGGTGCGCAATTCTGTGAGACGGTTATCTAGCCGTGATTTCTCCTGTTTGACCTCCTGGACTTTGCGCTCAATTTCACTTGTGTCGACCGGGCGCATGATGACGCTACGAAGGTCGTCACCTTGGACAACAGCACGACGTGCTTCGTTGTCTTCAAGGAGAAATGCAAAGAGATTCGCGACAGTTGGATCGTCAAGATATGGATTTCCGCCTTTCTCTACTGTTTGGCTGTTTCGTTCTAACGTCCGGGTATACGTTTCACCGTCGATCGTAAGTTCGACATGCCCCTTCTCGGCATCCCCCTTGATCGCGACATTCTCGCTTCCGAGGACGGCCATAATTGACCGGAGAAACGAAGTCCGATTTGTTGCATTCCGACCTGCTAGAACATTCACACCGGAAGTGAGATCGACGTCTGTTTCGGATATACCTCCTATATTCTCCACAGTGAGGGAGGCCTCCGTTTCCATCGTCGTGGTCGGTGTCATGTAAACCTCTTCTTTCTAGAGTGCCAAAACTCTAACTACGCACCGCTGTTTTTAATGTGAATGGTCAACATGTCTACTGCTTCTCTGTTGCCTGGCAATCGAAGTATTTATTTGGGATCTCAGTCATGGAGAGTGGTCTGACAAGAACAGCCCCCCTCGGCTAGTAATGTCGAGGCGTCGTGTAGTGTCCCGCAGGATTCACAGGTCACACGGAAGTTGACCAAGACTTCAAAGTTGTCGAGTGAAAGTTTACTCTCGTCTCGGAGCCGGCTAACCGAGTCCGTGATAACTGCCTCGGCTCGATTTTGCAAACTATTCACCCGGTTCTGCTCTTTTTCAATTGAGAGCGTGTTTATCTCTTTCTCGACTTCAAGACAGTTCCTAAGATGGCGATAGATTGACTGATGGGAGACGAATTTTTCCTCGAGTTGTTCTATGTCGACACCGCCTTCACTGAGTACTGACCGGGCCTGAATTCGTACTGCTTCAAGCGCAGCATCGTCCGTGAGAAGATTATAGAGATTCTCTACCCGCCCTTCGATTAGTTCTAAGTTCCCCGAACGCATCTCCTCACGGAGGAGTTGCCGATTAAACCAGTCTGCTAGGCTACGAACACTCTCTGGTTCTCCAAGGCGTCCGGTCCAACGATTAGCCAGCTCGTCGTTTGTATCATCGAGATTGTACTCTCTTATGAGGGTGCCGACCTTACAGTGACAGCCTTTTTTGCCGTTCGTCTTGGTCATGACACGGTGTTTGTGTTACAGACATATGCATGTAACGGAATCGTTGATCCCCCCCGAAAGACTTTATATTATGTCCCAGTATGACGGAACACGTGACAATGGAAGTCACTGGAGAGCATACCATCGATCAGGTACCGAACCAGTTATGGGATACCCTCCTTGACCCGGAAACGCTTGAGGCTACCATTCCAGGTGCTGAGTCCCTTGACCGAGATGGCGATCATTATGAGGGCTCCCTTGAACGCGGTCTCGCAGGTATCTCACTTACACTTGATGCGGACGTCGAGATTACCGAAAAGGAGCGAATCGAGTACATCAAATGTGAAATAATAGGAACAGACAACACCATCAACAGTCGCGTTGATGGGGAAGCCTTCGTCGAGTTCGAAGTAACGGAAGACGACGAGACGATACTCGTGTACGAAACGGAGTTCGATTTCTCCGGGAAGCTTGCCTCGTTAGGATCCCGCATTATTAAGCGGAAAATGAATCAAGACCTGCAGACCTTCTTCAATAATCTTGAAGAATACGTCGACGATCAGCAGGCTACAGTCTAATTGGCAGCGATCCGCAAGAACCATTGCTATCTTTTGGATGAAATATTTATTCTAATATGAATAAATATTATATACCGCCCTCGTACATTGGGGATTATGGCGGATTGGTCATTAGCCGATACGATAGAGAGTGGACCGGGATTTAGAAGTGGTATTGAGGACTTGGGAAAGTATCTTGACCTGAACAAAGCGGGGTCAGGACTTACCGCGGCGATATTTGGCTGTACAGGACCTGCACTCATCATTCTTCAAGCAGCAAAGAAAGGGGGACTGACAAACAGCCAAGCAATTTCATGGCTATTTGGCATCTATGTCTTAGGAGGCGTGCTCACGCTGACGATGGCTTTATATTATAAGCAACCTATCATGGGTGCTTGGACTATCCCTGGAGCCGTAATGGTGGGACTCGTCCTCTCAAACTTCAACCTCGCGCAAGCTGCTGGGGCTTATTTCGTCTCCGGTCTCCTCGTACTATTAGTCGGTATCTCAGGAACATTTCGCCAAATCGTCGATTACCTCCCGAAACCCATCGTCATGGGAATGATCGCCGGGGTCCTCATCGGCTTTACTATCGATATTATCAACTCCGTCACCGAGGCCCCATTCATCGCCGGCCTCGGATTCGTCGGCTACCTCGTCTGCTACCGATATCTCCCAAAAATTCCTGGCATTATTGGGGCAATCGTCATCGGAACTATTGCAGCAGTCTGGAAGGGAGCAACAGCGTTCTCAGAAGTTTCAATCCACCTTGCCCAACCCGTTATCGTGGTTCCCATATTTTCGATCGAGTCGATCATCACCATTGCTCTCCCACTGACAATCATGGTCATCGGGGCAGAGAATATGCAGGCGATCGGTGTCCTCCAGGCCGAGGAATACGACCCACCAATCAACTCAATGCTTATCTTCAGCGGTATCGGTGGAATAGTGGCTAGCTTCGTTGGTGGACACAACGCTAATATCGCCGGTCCAATGACCGCTGTAACCAGCAGCGAAGAATCCGGCTACCCCAAAGAAGGTCGCTATGTTGCTTCGGTCATTGGCGGACTTCTCTTTGGTGGATTTGGGTTCATCGCTGCCGCTGCCACTTCGATCGTTGACGCCATTCCCGGTTCGCTCATCTCCGTACTTGCCGGCGTAGCAATGATCAGCGTCCTCATCAGTGCATTCGAAGAATCGTGGGTGGAATCAGATCAATATCGCTATGGAACGTTCTTTGCGCTCATCATCGGTCTTGCTGGTGTTTCTCTCTTCGATATCGGGACGCCATTCTGGTCGCTAATCGGTGGTGTCGCCATTTCACTGATTGTCGAGCCCTATGATTGGGAGTTCTTTGAGTCATCAACGGAAACTATAGCCGAAACAACTGAGCCGGCGAATGACTAAGAACAAAGTCCGACGGACCAGTAAGGTATAAGGCCGCTGGTCAGTCAATGTCTTTCTATGACGAATGACCTTGCGTCTGTCAAGCACCTAGTAGAGGGTGCGGTGGACACGCATATGCATACTGCGCCGGGAGCTTTCCCCCGACAGGACACCGATTTTTCTGCCGCTCGGAAAGCTCGCCAGCACGGAATGCGTGCGATCGTTACGAAAAACCACCATTACGAGACAGCATCGCGTGCCCAGAACGTTCGCGATGAACTTGGTTTCGACCTTCTCGGCGGTATCACCCTCAATGAGTGGGTCGGTGGCCTAAACCACCATGCAGTCGATGGACTCGCCAAGTTTGATGGTGATATTGTCTGGATGCCTTCCATCACAGCGCGCAACCACCTCGAGAATGCCGATGTGCAGATGTTCGAAAGCGAGGAGGAAGAAAAAGCAGGACTCACCGTTCTCGATGACGATGGATCGCTAACCGATCCAGCCCTCGATGTGGTCGACAGTATTGCAGAACATGGGTTTGTCATCGGGCTTTCGCATCTTAGTGCAGAGGAGGGAATCGCGCTTGTAGATGAGGCAACCGATCGCGGTGTCGAAGAGTTCCTTGTTCAACATCCACATGCGAACTTCCTCAACTACTCTGCAGAACAGATGCGGACAATAACCGATCTCGGTGCGACGCTTGAATTCCACTATATTTGTACAAGTGAGATGATGGGGAACGCGGCTACGATTGATGACTACATAGCTGCCGTTGACGCAGTTGGCCCAGAAAACGCAGTTATGGCGACGGATGGTGGTGCCACGGCAAATCCGCCTGCTATGGAGCAGTTCAAGCGATTTATTCGCGATATGCTCGATGCTGGTCTCACTGAGAACGAAATTGAGACGATGGTAAAGGATAATCCCCGCCGGATCTTCGACTTGGACTAACTGTTCCGAATCGGCACCTATTTATCCATACAATTGGTTTTCATCAGTGTTAGCCTATGTCAGAGTCAGTTGACCGTGAGATGGAGGAGTATTTCGAATCGATGCCCTTCCTTGAACTGATCGGGATTGAGGAGGCGATCGTTGAAGACGGAGTTGCAGAGTTTCATGTCCCATACGACGAAGAGATCACCAACCACACTGTTGTTCATGGTGGTGTCATGGCGACGCTTGTTGATGCAACGGTTGCAGGCGCTATCCATAGCGATGCAGAAGCAACCCTTGATGACATGGAACCGCTCACCATCGAAATGGACGTAAATTATCATGCTCCCGTGACAGAGGGCAAAATCGTCTCCAAGGCTGAAATCGTTCATCGCGGTGGAGCAATTGCTGTTGGAGAAGCAGAGGTCCACAACGGCGGTGACCTTGTTTCCTCTGGAACAGCGACGTACTTCCAGAAGTGGGAATAGTTTATCTCCACAGTCCCTCTTTCTGGACCGAATTCTTTTAGACAGTCTCGTCCATTCGTTGTGAACGATCCACAATGAATATGGGCCAGGTCTTCGACCGAGCTGTCAAACGGAGGCCGAAAGCGACAGCGATAGTTGACCGGCATAATGACGTCGAATATACGTACCAAGAATGGTACAATCATGCAACTTCGGTTGCGTCCGCACTTGAGGAAGATGGTATTGGGGCTGGTGATCGGGTTGCAGCGGTGATGCGTAACCGGGCAGAACTGGCGACCCTATACTGTGCGTCTCAATTGCTTGGGGCAGTCTTTCTTCCATACAACTACCGTTCGTCGGCCGACGAACTCACGTATCTTGTGAACAATTCCGGAGCAGACATCCTCTTTTTCGGGAAGACCACTGGCGACGCAGTGACCACGGCATACGAAGATTTTGCCGATGATCCTGACTTGGTTTCAGTCGATGAGGAATACGACTTCGCAGTCCATGCTAACCGCTATTTCCAAGCAGAGCAAGGTGACTTCGAACCGACAATCGTTGCGGCCAACAAGCCCAGTCTTATCTTACACACCGGCGGTACAACTGGCCGGCCAAAGGGCGTCCTTCGGAGCCACGAAAATACCTATGCCGCCGCGATGGCCCATGCAGTTCAGACGTCTTGGTCCCCTGGTGAGACAACTCTCGGCCTCATGTCGTTATCGCATACCATGGGAATTCACGGCTTTGCGGCTATTCTTCTTCTGGGCGGAACATGGGTTTCCCAGTGGTCGTTCAGTCCCGAGCAGACAGTCTCCCTTATCGAAGAGGAGAAAATCACGAGTCTCTATCTTGTACCGACAGTCTACCACGATCTCACTGAGTCAGACATCGTCACGGAAGCGGATTTCTCCTCGGTCGAGAGTATAGCCTTTGCTGGATCGAGTATGTCCGTTCCTGATATTCGGACAATCGAGGAGCGTGTTGACCCCGACACCTTCGTCAACCATTACGGAAGTACCGAAGTATACACTCACACGACCTGCGATTATATAAATAAGAAAACCGGGTGTGCAGGTCGGGCTGGAATTAACACGCGTGTTCGAGTCGTAGAACCATCCGACTTCGGGGAACTCGATCCAACTGCGACTGTAGCAGCTACCGAACTCGGTGAAATCATCGTCAATACTGACTCCCCAGAGGCCTTTCAGGAGTATCTCTCGTCTGAACCAATGGAACGAACTGTTGTTGACGGATGGTTTTTCACCGGCGATTTAGGATATCGCGACGAGGTTGGCGACCTTTTTGTCGTCGGACGAATTGATGATATGATCATCAGTGGTGGGGAGAACATCTACCCCGTCGAGGTAGAGAACGTTCTTGAGAAGCATGAATCAGTTACCGAGGCAGCAGTGGTCGGACGGCCAAGTGACCGATGGAATCAAACCGTCGTCGCTTTCGTAGCATTTGACCAATCATCAGACGATATTGACTTCGAGTCGTTTGCCAACACCCTCGATACCCGCTGCCAGGAGAGTGGGCAACTAGCGGACTTCAAACGGCCTCGGAAATACTTCTTTATCGACCATCTCGCAAAGAGCAATGTTGGCAAGATTCTTAGGAAAGAATTACAAAAGAAGGATCTAGATATTCCCGTACACGCAGAAGTAGGTATCTGACCATCCAACAACCACTCCAATATCGGCATGTATCCCAGCCAATTCAAACACATACCAGTAGAGAGCGTCGACGATGCCATTACGGCGCTACAGGAGCACAACGACGCGGAGTTGCTCGCCGGCGGGCAGAGCCTCGTTCCGTTGCAGAAAACCCGGTTTGCCTCACCGGACTACCTTATCGATATCACGGGGGTCGAAAACCTCCGCTATGTCGAAGAGGAGGATGACGCCATCGAAATCGGGGCACTCGCTCGCCATACCGATATCCAAAAAGCAGACTCCGTCAAAGAGTATGCATACCTGTTCAGCGAGTGTATCAGCCAAATCGCTGACTGGCCAGTACGCAACCAAGGGAGTTTCGGCGGGACAGTCGCTGAAGCAGACCCTTCAGGCGACTATCTCCCCGTCATGCAAGTATTGAATCCAGAAATCACTGTCGTCGGTCCAGACAGCAAACGGACACTCCCCTTCGAAGACTTCTACATCGGGATGTTCACTGTCGACCTTGACGACCACGAACTCCTCACAAAGGCCCAGATTCCGAAACTTAAGCCATCCTCCGGTGATGCCATCGGAAGCACATACAAGAAACACGCTGAACGGTCCGGCGACTATGCTCTTGCCGGTGTTGCCGCAATTGTGGAAGTGGACGATAACGGTACTATCACCGATGCCGATCTCAGCGTCGGTGCTGTCGGGCCACTCACCAAAGCTGAAGAAGCAGAGGCCGCTGTGACAGGGACGAAACTCAATGATTCGACACTTGACGAGGCCGGCGATGCAGTCCAAGACGTTGTCCTCCCGGACGAGGAAGGACCGGAGGGAGAATATAAACAAGCAATGGCGGGTGAGTTCGCCGAACGAGCGCTTCAAACTGCCTATGAAAGAGCCCAGAACAAACTATGACCGAACCCCAATTTGAACCAACGACGACGATTTCAGTGACTGTCAACGGTGAAGAGTTCACGCAAACAACTGAAGATCGCAAGCTTCTGGTGCATTTCCTCCGTGACGATCTTGGTCTGACGGGGACTCACCAGGGTTGTGTTGTCGGGAAATGCGGAGCCTGCACGGTACTCCATAACGGAACTCCGAAGAAAGCCTGTATGCTGTACGCGACGCAAGTTGATGGAGATGAGATCACGACAGTTGAAGGCCTCGACAGGATCGCTGAGGAAAACGGGGTAGATATGGAAACACGTGAGGGGACGACGCTGCATCCACTCCAGATGGGATTCAAGGAAAACCACGGTCTGCAGTGTGGATTCTGCACACCTGGATTTCTGATGACGTCCTATGCTCTACTGGAACAGGACGACAACCCTGATCGTGATGAAATCGAATCGGCTATCTCGGGGAATATCTGCCGGTGTACCGGCTACAACTCTATTGTTGACAGTGTCGAATGGGCCGCTGCGGAACTCCGTGATGAAGCGACAACCCCAGCCCCCGACGGAGGTGTGCCAGAAGAATGTGGCACGAACCATGATATTGACGTAGATTATCCGACTGGGGGTGACGCTGATGAGTGATACAGAACAATCTGGAGCCCCAGATACTGCAACCGGTGGAGAAGCATCAGAATCAGACGCTGACGCATCATATGTCGGCGAGAGATTCGGTCGGCGAGAGGATGACAGACTTGTCCGGGGGGAGGGAAAGTTCATGGACGATTTCGAACCCAGCGGAAATCTGCATAACCTTGCAATCCTTCGCTCACCGCTGGCGCATGCCGATATCGAATCCATTGATACAGCGGACGCAGCCGCCCGGTCTGACGTCAAGTGTGTTCTTACCGGTGAGGACATCGCAGCAGAAATGGAATCGTTCACTGTCGGCGTCCAGAATCCACCGGAGTACTATCCAATGGCCGTTGACAAGGTCCGCTATGATGGTGAACCAGTCGCTGCCGTGGTCGCCGAAAGCAAGTACGCGGCCAAAGACGCCCTTGAAAACATCGACGTTGAGTACAACCCACTCGACACCGTTACCGATGAACTTGATGCGATGGACGACGATGCGCCATCGCTGCACAAAAGCGGGAATGTCGCGAATGAACGCACTCTCGAGTATGGGCCCATAGAGGAGGCCTTCGAGAAAGCAGATCATGTCGTCGAATCCGAATTCGAATTCCCCCGCTATACGAGTGCTCCGATGGAAACCTATGGGATCATTGCGGACTACGATCAGGGATCGGAGTCAGCGACCGTCTGGTCGAACTTCCAAGGTCCATTCACGATGCATCCCGTTGTTGCAGGTGCACTCGGAATGTCCGAGAACGATTTACAGTTCAAGATTCCTGCAGACAACGGCGGTAGTTTCGGGATTAAGGCCCACGTCTATCCGTACATCGCTCTCAGCGTCATTGCCTCTGATCTTGCTGGTGTACCAGTGAAATGGATTGAAACTCGTCGAGAACATCTCCGCGCAAGTGCTTGCCATACTGATCGCACCCAGCGGATGAAAGGAGCCGTCTCCGATGATGGAGATATTCTCGGGGTTTGGGTGGAACTCTACGATAATTTCGGCGCGTACGTCCGGGCGCCTGAGCCCGGGAATACATTCCGACCCTTGGCGAACTACGTCAATACGTATGACTTCGATGCCTTCGGCGGGGACTTCTACGCTATTCAAACGAACAAGTGTCCAGCTGGACTAAATCGAGGGTATGGCTGTCACCAGTATTATTTTGGCCTCGAACGGCTTGTCGATCAGATGGCGGACGCCATTGGGATGAACCCAACGGTATTTAGACGACAGAACTTCATTGACTCTGACGACTTCCCCTACGAGACGCCAACCGGCGGCGAGTACGACAGCGGCCGATATGCGGAAGCACTCGACCGTGCAAAGGAACTCTTCGACTACGAAGAATATCTTGACCGGCGCGAACAAGCACGTGATGAAGGCCGATATCTTGGCATCGGCTGCTCGACGGCCATCGATCCTTCCGCATCCAACATGGGCTACGTCTCAGTCGCGATGCCACCTGAAGAACGAAAGAAGGGCTATCCAAAGTCGGGTGCTGTTAGCTCCGTGACTATGATGATGCAACCAGATGCGAGTGTTGTCCTTGAACTCGACTCTGCCCCTAATGGACAAGGCCATGAGACAACGGCATCACAGATTGCGGCAGACGAACTTGGTATGGAACCGGAGTCTATCAACGTCATTGCCGGAATGGATACTAACGAAAAAGCGTGGAGTGTCTCCTCAGGAACGTATTCTTCGCGGTTTGCGAGCGTTGGTCATAGCGCGGTTCAGAAAGTCAGCCAGCAGGTGGCGGCGAAAATGTGCCGCATTGCTGCGCATATCATGGACGTTGACGCTGCAGAAGTCAATATCACCGACGGCCGTGCTCATGGTCCTGACGGTGACTCTATTTCTGTCAAACAGATAGCTGGGACTGCACACTGGAATCCAGACGACTTACCCGAAAACGAGCAACCCGGTATCCGGGAGCAGTACACATTCAGTATGGGCGGTGCAAAACCCATCGATGAAGATGATACCATCAACTCTTCTGGGACATATGGCTACGGGGTCCAGCTTGTTGCAGTGGAAGTCGATGCAACGACTGGTGAAATAGAAATTCTCGACTATGTTGCTGTCCACGACTGTGGGACTATCGTTAACCCAGAAATTGTCGACGGACAGATTGAAGGGGGTATCTTCCATGGTCTCGCCGGATCGCTCTATGAAGAACTCGAATACGACGATAGCGGCACTCTCCAGTCAGACACCCTCATGGACTACGCAGTCCCGACTGCAAAAGAAGCACCGGACCTTGAACTTGACCACCTCGAGACTCCGTCTCCGAAAACTCCGCTAGGCTCGAAGGGGACAGGTGAAGCTGGGACTGAGGCCGCACCGGCAGCAATCGGGAACGCAGTTAATGATGCCCTCGACCCTGCAGGGATTGAAATCACATCACTTCCGCTCAAACCGCAGCGAGTCTGGACACTACTCCAAAATGCTGAGGCAGACAACAAGACAGAGGCCAAAGGGTCAGGCGATTAGCCAATAAAGCATGGCCAAGTAATTGCCTCGGTTTTCACGAGACGGCCTCTGAAGATCGTTTGTTCTTCTGAGGTACTCCGCCCTACTATCTTACTAGCAGCTCAAACCGAAGCTTGTTACACACATATGCCTGTAACAACTGGCCAGAGCAGCACAACTTTTTTGACACTGGTCAACAACCCGCTAATCAACGCACCTGAAAGTTAGCCATGCACATGGGTAGAATTTTCCAGCGGACGGTCGAGCGACATCCCAATCGAACAGCTGTCGTTGACGAAGATGAAGAGGTAGAATACACCTACCAAGAATGGAATAGCCGAGTCAACCAATTAGCTTCGGCACTCGCTACAAACGGAATTGGGCCTGGTGACCGAGTCGGGGTTGTAATGCAACCTCGAGTTCAAGCCGGAACCATATATTGGGCGCTTCAAAAACTTGGAGCAGCCTTTGCCCCATACAACATTCGGGCAACCGCGGATGACCTCAAATACCTCGTCAACAACACTGAACCAGAACTACTGATTTACTCTTCCATAGCACGAGAGGCTGTGGACACCGCTCATTCGGATTTCGATTCGTCCTTAGATCTCATTTACGTTGACGGCAACGTCCCAGAATATGCAGACACGTACGACTACCTTCTTGAGGGAGAGGAATACGAGTTCGAACTCATGAGCGGTGGTGAGACGAGTGTTATTCTCCATACAAGTGGAACAACTGGTCGACCGAAAGGGGTACCACGGAGTCATAGAAATACTTACGCTGCGGCGACGGCGCATGCTATTCAATCAGAATGGACCGATGGTGAGTCGATTCTTGGATTGATGCCTATCTATCATACAATGGGACTTCGGACACTTGCAACATCAGCGGTACTGAGCGGCAAGTGGGTGGCTCAACGATCTTTTTCGCCATCTCAGACGCTCCAGCTCATTGAGTCGGAAGGAATTACAGCACTCTATCTGGTGCCTACAGTGTTCCATGACTTGGTGAAGTACGACGATATCGAGGAGGCAGATGTTTCAACCGTAAAGCGACTGGGCTATGCAGGGACTCCAATGACGAAACCCGTCCAAAAACAGACTCGAGAGGCATTTGATCCTGATATTTTCATTAATCACTATGGCAGCACTGAGGTTTACACGTACAGTATTTGTTCGTGGCTGGATAAAAAACCTGGATCTGCCGGACGAGCCGGCATCAATACTCGCGTTCGCGTCGTCCGTCCCGAACAAGGAGAAACAGTTCCACCAAGCGATACCGTTGAAACCGGCGAACTCGGTGAGATCATTGTTGACGCTACTTCTCCTGAAGCCTTCGATGGATACCTTAATAGTCCAGATGCTGATGAGAAATCCTTCGAAGACGGCTGGTACTTTACAGGTGACATAGGGTATCGTGATGACAGCGGTGACCTCTTCGTCACCGGCCGAGTAGATGATATGATCATTAGCGGTGGAGAAAACATCTATCCGGTCGAAGTTGAGAATGTTCTCGATGGATACGAAATGGTTAATGAAGTTGCCATCGTCGGACTTGATGATGAACGCTGGAATCAGATTGTGACTGCCTTCACAATCGTGGACGATGATCCGGACAACTTCAACTTTGAGTCTTTCGCAAACGAACTTGACACATACTGCCGAGAAAGCGAAGATCTTGCCGATTTCAAGCGACCTCGGAAATATGTCTTCGTCGACGAAATTGTAAAGAGTAACGTTGGGAAGGTTCTGCGGCGTGAACTATCTTTAGAAGATCTTGACGTGCAGATCTATGCGGAGGAAAATGTTTAGTTCATTTGTATCGGATTGTAATCCCCGTTGTTGAGGATGATAGCATTAATGTGGTTATCTATAGAAATTATTGAGTAAGCGGAATTTAATACGGAATTGCGGCATTCGAATTGCTTGAACAGACTGAGGTACATCTAATATTGACTCGGTTGGCACGACGGGTCAAGTAAATTAAGACAGTCTACTCCGCTAAAGATGTAGAACACCGCTGACGTTGTCACACTCCAAACGATATTGCAGCGCTGATCGCCATAGTAGTCCTACTAGTCCTACGACAAATACAGATAGTCCAAAATCCACCATGTTGGTGATCTTTTTCACAACAAATAGTTTTCAGAGATCCCTGCAGTTCGCCAACAGCGATATCCGCCGCTAGATAGCTCTTACCCACTATTTGCACGGTTGTGTATCGGCCCCTCTTTCTTTTTTAGTCGGCCACCATCGCGATCATTATGGACAGCAATTAATTCAGCTACTATACTGAATCCAATAGCGGTGGGATCTCCACTACCAAGATCAAGGCCAACAGGCGTTGCGATCTGTTCACAGTCGGATGCATCTAGTTCTCTATCGAGAGTTTCTCGGAGTTTTTGGAACCGTTTGCGTGGGCCCATCAACCCAATATACGAAATCTGAGTGTCGAGAAGGGCATCAAGCGCTAGCTGATCATCGAGGAAGTTATGCGACATGAGAACCGCATACGTATGTTCTGGGGCAGTAACGAGATTATTGAGATCTGTAGGATGAGTCGCGACAACCTTCTCAGCCGCCGGAAAACGATCATCATCGACACGTGCCCCACGTGATGTTGCAACCTGTACACGGAATCCTGCTTGTGCAGCCAGAGAGGCAACGGGATTGATATCTTCCTGACTACCAAACAGCAGCAGATCTGGAGTTGGCTCAAGCTGATCGACAAATACACGGATATCACCGTCCTCAGTCGAGACAGTAACTGCTGTAGATGGCCCGGAATCGTTAGTCGAATCGAGAGCTCGATTTACTACCGCGGTCGGGATCTTGTCCCGAGATCGTGAAGCCTGCCCGTTTTCAGCCACAACTGTTCGATCGCCGATTGTGATATCTGGAATACCTGATTCAATAACCGTTAATACAGTCGCACTACGCTTCGCAGCAAATTCACCAACAACTGGTTCAAAGCTTATGTCGAGAGGTTCAAGAAAGATATCGATAACGCCGTTACAACCGAGGCCCAGCCCCCACTCGTTATCCTCAGTGTTAGTGAGGTCGTATGTTTCAAGGCGGGGTACACCATCAGTGAAGGTCTGCTGGGCGACATCCACAATAGGTCCTTCAAGACAACCTGCCGTGACGGCGCCAATACTCTCACCGTCCTCACCGATGATCATCTTGGCCCCTGGCCGGCGATACCCTGACCCGTCGACATCGACGACGGTTGCGATGACAGCATCTGTGTCCTTAGTAAGGAGGCGACGCATAGTCTGGCGAATGTCGCTACTAGTCGCACTCCACGGGCTTTCAGTTGTGTGAACCATCGAACGACGTGTTTTAAACTAGGCGCTGGGCTTTATAGAAGTTACGTGAGAAACTCCGTCGTTTCGCGTCCGTTGATTAGGACAGTATCTTAGCTGGCTTCGGCTCATTAATCAAGCAACCCTATTTCTAGCCAATAATATAGGAACTATCTTAATAATATAATACCAATTATCACGACGGGAAGTGACTTTGTTCAACTTAGTTGACTCCATGTGAAGGCGAGTATTTGCAACCAGTTTTCGGCGGAGTTGTGCGTGGCGTGGCAAAATGATCAGGGATTTGGCTAGAATAGCATATTAGATTTTCAAAAGCATATATAAGTCTCTTTCCAGTAACTTGAATGACATACTGTAGCGATGGTTGAGTTCGAAGAAAGAAGTTTGCAACCACGGCATTCCATCGACGAGAATCACCATGTCGCCGACGCTATATTTTCCTGAGATACGGCAGGATGATTTTAATTACATAAATATAAAGACAAAATAAAGCCTTCAATACAGAAATTCGTGTACCAGTACTTCTTGTTGGAACGCTATCCCTTTTGCTGGCTTGCCTTTAGTCCTCTCATGGGGAAAGTAGAGCTAGCACCTACTTCTCCTTTCCCCATCCCCACCAAGAACGAACACAGGACGCATACTGCCGTCCCCTCCCGAGCCGACTATTCACTAGCTCCCATACCCAATAGCTGCAAATGGCGTAGCTGTCGCTGCTGAGAGCTATGCTGTAGTCGCTTGCTCAGCGATGGCATCGACATCCTCCAGATCGTCCGGCTCTAACAATAATCGAAGCCGCGGCCGCCCAACCTCGATTGGGACTTTCTCCGTATCAATCAGCCCACGATCTTCAAGCTGTGTCTTGGTCCGCGAGAACGTTGCTTTGCTCGCCAGCCCAACGTCCTCACCCCATTTACTGATCTCATAGAGCAGCAGTTCGTTATCAGCGGCGACCAGCAATGTAATCGTCACCTCGTCCAGTTCGTCCTCCTCGCCCGGAACTGTCTCCATTGACTCCAGCATCGTCATAAAGTCGTCTTCGACCTCTTCGTCAAACTCCTCACTGAGCGTGTCTCGAACACGAGACAGTGGTGGCGTTCGCAGGCTAAATTCCTCACCCTCATCCCAGTCGTCGTCAAACGCTGATTGTACCGTCTCGACGAACTCCTCATCCGTCGACGCCAAGCCACTCAATCCCCCGTCGACTGGCACAACTGTCATTACCTGCTCGTCACTCACGAACAGCGAACTCCGCGCGATATCAGTCGTCGTCCGCAGCGATAGCGTCTCTTGGTCGATCAAGTCCGCTATCTGGCTGGCCAGAATGAAATCTTCAGCCGTTGTCTTGAGCACATCCGGCGTCGCAAGCACTTGCAGCGTCGGCATCTCATCGTCGAACTCGAACGCCGTCTCCATCGCTGTTCGAAACACCTGCAGCGACGGATTCACCACAAGCACTGTCTCGGCATCATTGAACAGTGATTCGAGCGTTTCGTCGAAGTCCGTCTCAGGGCTTACAGCTTCTGATGACATACTTTCTCTACGACGACCCGAGATTCCTTTGTTCTAGACCCATTACCAACTGCAAGCACCGAATAAAATAGTGCCCGCAGCGGCGTAACCCAGATGAGATCGGTTATTGATCTCTTGAATGACTGCGTTCAGACTTCTTCATGCTGTCTCAGAACGTACCACGACGGCTGAACCATACTGAAAGAGGACTCACTCACATTAGTTTACTCTCTTCTCCTCTCTTCCAGGAACGTGGAGCGATATCGCAGGAAACAATGGTTAGTATATTCTACTAACCTAGCGGTGGATAGTGAATCTGTTTTCCGCTATCAGGATGAATTATGTGAACCCCGGTTGCTGCGGCTCATACCACTGTTGTTAGTTCTCCGGACTATCGTCTGCTGAGAGTCCTACAAGGGCTCGTAGACGAGGATTGCGTTCGTGCTGCGGACAACGAACAGATACCCGTCGACTCGGAATCGGACTTCCACATGACTCTGCTTGTCCTTGCTGGCGTCGAGGAGGTCCGCAAGTGCGTCCGGATCAATATGCTCGTACAAGGTGAGCGTGGTCTGGCCCCCTGGCGGCTCGCTCATGTCTACAACAGCGTCAACGACCGCCTGTATGAGTGGCTGTGCTGGATCGATCGGATACGATTCCGTTAGCTCGTAGCGTGTGGGCGGACTCGAACCTGGCATGTCTGTCTCTGCACCGAACCAGGTGGTCGTCGCTGTCTCGACTGCCGTTATTGAACTCTCCATATTCCCCTGCAGTCCCCCTATACCATTGAGTAATAGGCGATTACGCCAGAATTTATGCCGAACGGAAGATTATCATCCGGCACACTACTCGAAATAGTAGCGCACCGTATCAAGCACATCGATGGCAGCGGCTGCAGCGTCAGTAGCGACGACACGGTCTCGTGGCGTTCGTTCGACGAGATTTGTGTCCTCCAGTAGTGGGAGATGCTGGTGCGTGAGTGTGAGCGTTACTTGTTCCGGGCTACGGGTCGGTTGGTCAGCAGCGAGCGCGGCGGTGAGTTCCTCGACAGCGACGGGGGTGTCCTGGCGGTTCAGATACCGGAGCGTCTGTTGGCGTTCACTTCGGCTGAGTGCACGGAAGAGACCATCCAAATTGGGGGGTGTCGAATGCATTGCTCGAGGCTGTTGGTCGTCATCGGTGACAGTCAGTAGCCGATCCCATCCATGCGTGGTATTTACTCTCATTTAACAATCGCCTCTTTGAACGGTTTGTAACTATGAATAACTTACCCACATCTCAGACCTATTTATAGGCGAATTTTCCAAGTGATTCCGTACGACGTCCGCTTTCTCGGACTGCTTCTAGCGTTCCCAGTCTGCTCATACTATCCAGTTTCTTTTTCAAAGACACAGGCGGCCCTGCTCGACCGAGCACGAACGCACGCGGCCGATGTCGATCGCGAGCACTTCCCTGAGTTCCCCGTCGAAGCGATCGACTGGGCGGTCTCCGAGTGGGCCCAACGACAGGTTGGCGTCACCGAGTACGACCCAGATACTGAGTCGGTCATGATCAGACTCACTTGGGGTGCATAGAAGAGTTCGGCTGACAGCAGTTCAGTAAAACAGTGCGGTACAAACTTGTTCCCCGCCTGGCAGTACTGGCGGTTTGATGCAATAGACTACGCGAGGTATTCGTCTATTGGATAGATCCCTTCTGTATCACCTAGCACTGCGAGCGATTCACCTCGCCGAAGTGGTGGCTCATTTGCGTGGACTGTGGCCAGCGGGCCGGGCGGTATCGTCGCTCAAAGACGGTGCGCAATCCCGAGGACTACCAGTGTGGCGACTGCAGCGGAAATCTGCGTGTTGAAGAGAGTCCTGGTCAATGACCGCTAGCCGCTGCCCCCACTACAAAACAGCGGTCGCGGCGACGGTCGTCCTGGGACCGTCGACTATTGTCGTCCAACCGTGCGGGTATGACATCGCGTCAGAATCGCAGTTGATCGAGCCCGGTGACCTCTCACACCAGCGGCCCGACGAGTGGCTGGTAGAGTTATTGGCCGACACTGCCGACGATTGACTGCCGCTGTCGTTGTTGACCGTCCCGCTCCGTTTTCTGATCTGTGAGTATCGACGTGAGAGTGCGGGCGCACTGGACTATGAACCGCTAGAGATAATCAGATGACGGCGTTGTTCTTTGGAGAGGGGTCTGATGTCATGATTGACACGAGGCAGATGTACACCATCACCCTCGTTCTTTTCACGTCCTCTGTGAGAGTGTGGCAGATATCGGGATTCAGTCTGCGTAGCTGTGCGTACAGGCGCTGGCCGCTGTAATTCGTTCTCAATCTTTGGCTGCCTGTCGGGAGCACTCGATTCTACACGTGACGTGCTCCCATTTTGTCGGGGAGTTTTTTTGGTTGTGGCCGCTCAACTCATCAATTGTAGCATCATGTGATTGAGAGCAAACCAACCACGAGTACTCATGTCCGGAAGCCACCACTCCCCGAACGACAACGACCCCGAACACACCGCAACCAGCCACACAACACACCCCGAACTCGACGGGATTTTTCGCGCAGTGAGTCACCCCTTGCGTCGCCACACGCTCCGCGTGCTCACCCGCACTCCCGATCCCCAGACGGTTGAAGACCTCGCTGCCAGACTCGCTGCCGACCCGATCAACGACTCACCCATCGACCAAGAACACCTTGTTATGAGTCTCACCCACCGACATCTCCCACTCCTGGCCGACGTCGACTTGCTCGCCCGCACTCCGGACGACCATGTCATCGCGACCGACGCGACGGCCGATGCCGTCCACCTGTTAGACACAGCACTCGTCACCTTCGACTAAGGCGTCTCCCCCTCCTTCTACGAGCCGCAGATCACAGCGCTCGACCGCTATACTTGTCGGCGAATAGCCCGGGATAGCGGGAAGTATGGCCACGCCGACATCCTCCTCTCGTCCAGTCGGTGCTGATCACCTAGCAACTAGCAATCTCTCCCTCAATTGGTGTGCGACTGTCCAGCGGTACCTTCTGGATGAGCTTGATGCCATCGAGTTCCTTCTCATACCGGGTCTGTACTCGATGTGAACAGTGAATTACCACTATTTCCCAGGTTTCTTCCTCTGGTTTTATGCCTGGAGAGCATCCTACTGTTGGTGTATGACGGATTTAATCGTCAAGTCAGCAGTCAAGGACCAACTTGAGGACACGAGTGTGGCGAGCGATTTCTACGATGCACTTGATACCGAAGTCGCCATCCTCGTAGAGAATGTTGCACAGCGAGCTGAGGAAAACGACCGCAAAACCGTTCAACCTCGCGACGTGTGAGCGAGTAATTCCGCCACGAGCTACACTCTCTCCCCCGACAGCGTCACTGCTGGTTGTACTCAATAGAGAAAGAAGGAATGACTAGGGAGCGAGCGTACTGGTTAGTTCGTCGGCCAGTTGCATGCACTCCGTCCTGCCGAGACGATGCGGGCCCACCATCTCTGCTCGTAGGCTGTCCGACGCAGAGACCACGCTGATTAGCTCTCCTTCGACGGCTCTTCCTCTCCGAGCACCTAGCTTAAGGTCTGAATCTCTGTTTCAAGAAGTTTAGCCGCGCCATCGATATACTCACCATTCTCCAGACTAGCGCGTTTTTCTTCTTTCCGCTCTCGAATTTCGTCCTCAGTCTTCATCTGACAGTAGTCGGGGTCGGGAATGATAAGTCCGCTGCCTGCAGTAAACATCTCCAGTTACTTCTTCTGTCTTCGACTACACCGGAAGCCTAGTTTGCCTAGTGAGAACTGTGTCGGTGACGTACGGATAGCATCCGTGAGCTGTAGCATTCATCCGTCTGTCTGGCTCTTTCCAGTGAGCGAATCATATGCTAGGTGGTAGCATCCCCTGTGAGTTATGGAGTTAGATGGTTTTGGCTAGGGTACGTGGGACAGATGAGTGACTACGACCTCACTGACACACTCGACATCCTGCGGAACGCTCATCGTCGACAGATCCTCTTGTACTTAGAGGACTTGGACGACGATCGAACCACCGTTGACGACCTCCTAACACGCCATGATCACGCTGCCCGGCTTCGGCACGTCCAGCTGCCGAAATGAGTGAGAACGTAGAACAGGAATGGAAGGCTGATTACCAAACCTATAGCGTCAAGGGGAACCACTACGAAATCGGTTACGAAACGGCCAAGCGAAGCGGCGAGGTAATCGAACTCGGAACATCGTTTTTGGGTGATGTTCGAACTAAATTACGAGAATAGATAACGGCATATGCATTGAGAGAACCCATCTCAACTACTGTGGAACGGAGTAGATGCAAAATCACAGATACACCTTAGGCGTTGTCTGGCTCCCAACATTTCGAAGCCGATACTAACTTTAAACGATCAGGGCATTGTTTGAATTTGTTATGAGACGCTTCCCTGGTAATCATTATGAGTATCTGGTTCAGGTACAGCGCGTGTCACTGTTGCCTTAAACGATGCGATGACTGTCTCTCCTTCAGTGAGACCAAGTGTATCGAGACTCGTTTGAGTGATGAGTGTCCGTAAGGAGGTGTCCGCCCCGACATCTACTGTGACGCGAGCGATTCCATCTTCAGACTCAATGTGAGTGATCCTTCCTTGGATTTGGTTACGAACGCTCGTCCCAACAGGTTGTAGTTATCGTGATTCGAAAACGAACTCAGAATTATCCTAAGCTCAACGCGTACGGAGTTGCGTAGACCGATGGGTATAAAATTTTTTATATAATATATATCGTTAATGAGATGCCCTTCAGATTCTGTAACTCGCCTTCACCAGCAAACTGTTTACAGGAAATCGCGTCATCAAATGAAGTTCCGTTTGTAGCCATACGACTCTGCTTCTCTACGAGTTTTAGTGGTTCAAATCGCCCGGAACGCCTATTGAAAGCCGCGTTGCTAAATTGGAGGGGTGACGGATAAATGGCCGATGTAGCAGTAATCCACATGGGTATAATGGCGAAAGGAGATGGAGAAGCGGTGGCGGTGAACGTCCTTGAAGCGTTGCAGAACGATCACGACGTGACGCTGACGATGCCCGACTTCGAGGAACTCAACGACTACTTTAATACCAATGTTTATCGACACTACTGAATTCAATCCACGCCCGTGGGCCAAACGCGAAGATGGGTTCGTTACAGTCGGTCGCATCGAGCGAAGTAAGTGTATTGATGAGTTGATCCGCATCGTCGAGCGAGTGCGCGAGCGTGACCACGACATCCACATCCACATCATTGGCCCGATGGTCGGCGAAGAGTACCACGCTGAGATCGCGGAGATGGCGGCCGACCGCGACTACATCGACTTCGAAGGTGAGGTTCCACGTGACGACCTCATCAAGCGCCTTTGCACACACAAGTATGGCATCCACGGAAAGAAGTTTGAGCACTTTGGAATGGCCGTCGTGGAACTCGCCGCCGTCGGCACCGTCACCTTCGTCCCTGCTTCCGGCGGCCTGCACGCCATCGTCGACGACAACGAGGCGCAGCTATTCGAATCACCTGAGGATGCCATCGAGAAAATATCCGCTATGGCATCGGACCCAACGAAACAACGTAGATGTCGGATGACGATAAGCGAGGTCGAGCGCCGGTTTGGCCGTGAACGGTTCCGCAAACCGTTTCGGGAGATAATCGGCGAGACCCTTTTATCGGACAATAATCGTTGACAATGGCAGACTCGGATCAGGAACAAGAGTCAGTTCGCGATGCTGTCGAAAGTGCTCGAAGTGGTGCTCCCGCTGTCGGAGCAGTCGTTCGCGATCAATTCTCCCCGGATGAAATCTTTCAACGAATTATCGCTGCTGCCGACGAGGAAATTACTTCAAGCTCCCGTGAACTATTCTTTAGTGCACTTGCAGGTGGTTTTGCAATCACGATAACATTCTTGCTCTATTCTTCGATGACGGCCACGATAGGTAATAATCCGCTTTTGAGCGCTCTCTTGTATCCTCTTGGGTTCATCTATATCATTATCGGAGGCTATCAGTTGTATACTGAGAATACGTTACCTCCAGTTGCTCTTACTCTTGAACGATTAGCCAGCATTCCAGCTCTGTTACGCCACTGGCTCATTGTACTCTGCGGTAACTTCACAGGAGGTGCCATTGGTGCAGCTGCACTTACTTGGGGTAGTGTCTTTTCTCCCGAAGCAGCGACGGCAGCCTTGAACCACGCTGAACACGGTCTCAAGACACCACTAGTGGCATTATTCTTCAAGGCGATGTTTGCTGGGCTAATTGTTGCCGGTGTTGTCTGGGTGGTATATGCCTCTCGAGATACGATTTCTCGACTTGTAGTAGTTTATTTGGCATTTCTTGCAGTTCCACTAGGTGGTCTTTTTCACGTCGTCGTTTCGTTCACTGAATTAGTTTATTTAGTCCTTGCTGGCGATATCGGTCTCATTTTCGGACTGACGCAGTTCGTCGGACCAGTGCTACTCGGCAACACTTTGGGAGGGGTCATATTGGTAACCGTCGTCAACTACTTTCAAACGAGCGAACGCCGCCTTGAGTCCGCTCGGTTTGAAGGCGTAGCTCGAAAGCTTTCAATTCGAGAGTGGTTGTTCGGCAATCTCGTGGGGCGTTCGTATGTTTCTATGATCGATACTAGTGAAATGACGGTCTCCGATGACGATTCTTACCGAATACTAGTTCCGATTGGAAATCCCCGTACTGAGTTAGATGTCGTTAATCTAGCATGTATTCTCGCTAGCGAACGGCCGTCCTCGGTCATCCACGCAGTCCATATTGTGCAGACACCACTTCGCGCGTCGGCAAATTACGGTCACAATCAGCAAGAACGCATTATTACTGAATCCAATAAACGCATGGAAAGTGTCCGCAAGATCGCAAACACCTATAATATATCTTGTGAGACATCAACAGTGGTGTCTCACCGCTCATTTCAAGAAGTATTCGATACAGCTGAGCGTGAACATGCAGATCTTGTGGTGATAGGTTGGGGTACTGATCGCCCATGGCGAGACGCTCGCGCTGAGCGGCCAATAGACGAATTAACTCACCGACTTCCCTGTGATTTCCTTGTGTTTAAAGATCATGAGTTGGATACCTCGAAAATCCTTCTACCGACTGCAGGTGGCCCCGATTCGGAGCTGGGTGCAGAGATCGCACGGGCTCTTAAAACAACTCCTGAGTCGACAATTACTCTGTTACACGTCGTCAACGGTCCTGCCGAACACGAGTCAGGCGAACAGTTTCTTACCGAGTGGGCTGCGGACAACAACTTGGATGATGCCACACTTCTGGTTGACGATTCAGGTGACATCGGAGAAGCAATCAGTCGTGAATCCAAAGATCACTCACTAGTAATAATAGGCGCCACGGAAAAAGGACTGCTCTCACGACTCGTAACTGAGTCATTACATTTCGACGTTCTCAATGAAGTTGATTGTTCATTGTTGCTTGCAGAGCGACCGAGCAGTCGGACTATCTTTGAACGATTGTTTGGTAGCGGATGATAATCTCGGAAAAAGGACGAAATCATGGATGGCCAGTTCGTCTCAAGATCGACGCGATGTTGCTCGACAGGAAGACGTACGAGATCTTCGCTCGGTAGTGGTTATGATTTGAGAGGAGGTAGCCCCTTCTAGGGTAATGAATCATCCGCAGCAAACGATTTACGATCCTTAGAGCAGTAGTATATGTAATGGCGATTCGATCTGATCTCCTTACTTACAAGCTGACGAACGCCGCACTCGGATGGATCGTGATCAGCGTTCTTCTGCTCACTGCTATCGAGTATGCCCTCTCAGAGCAGTTTCTCTGGGCCGGAATGGCGGTAGCGGTGATTGCCATCGCACTCGTCCCACCGGCACTCTCACGTCGACCGACGGAGATGATCGCCTGGGAAGTACTCGCACTCGCTGCAGTCCCAGTAGTCGCTCGGTCGTTTAACGTGCTCGTTGGACCTGCGACCTATCTCTCAGTTACTGCCCTAGCGCTCATCGTTGCGGTTGAGCTTGAAGCGTTCACGTCCGTCGAGATGACACCCGAGTTCGCGGTTGTATTCGTCGTCATCGTTACAATGGCCATCGCTGGTCTCTGGACGATAGCTCAATTCGTCTCTGATGTCTACCTCGGCACAACATTTCTTTCCGGTCAGACGGCAGTGATGTGGGATCTTGTCATCGCTACCGGGATTGGCGTTATCGCAGGACTCATCTTCGAATTCTACTTTAGACGGATTAGTCCGAGTAACAAACTCTCCTATGAACCTTGGGATGACGTCTAATGACTCTTCTCGACACCATCAGAAATGATTCGGTGCTCACTCTCATCGCACGCGGTTTACAGTTCATGCTTGTAGCGTTGATCGGTTACGGTGTTATTGGTGGAAATTCCAGCCTGATTGTTAACGGCGTACTCGCGCTCGCACTCACGTTAGTTCCGACGGTTCTCGGCTGGCAGTTCAACTACGAAATTAATCCTCGCCTTGTCATTTGGATCACCGTCGCAGCAGTATTCCACGTGGTTGGGTTCCTTGGACTCTACAATATCCAGTCCGGATTATTATCATGGTACGACCAGGTGGCACATGCTATCTCAGCCTCGTTTGTCGCTGGCGTTGGTTATGCTGTGATAGCAGCGCTCGATCAGAACTCATCACGAGTCCATTTTCCTGAGGAATTTCGTTTCATCTTTACGCTCTGTTTTATCCTTGCGTTCGGTGTTGCCTGGGAAATTGCTGAGTTCACAGTCAGCGGACTCGCTTCTCTGCTTGGCAATAAATCGGCTCTCACCCAGTATGGGACAGACGACATTGTGTTTGACTTGGTGTTCAACACGCTCGCCGCCATTCTCGTTGCTCTCTGGGGGACAAACTACTTCCGAGACATCACTGCGATAATTGCACGTCGCTTTTCAAGGACAGGAAAACCCTAATTTGACAACACTCTGTGAGAGGAAACCATCGATCGTTCTATCGGTTCAACGTTTATTGACGCACACAACGGAATTCCTCCCACTCTACCCGGCGTTTCTATCGATTCTCGCACAGAGGTTCGAACCTTATTGCTCCGACAGCGTATTAAATAGATCGGACACGCTTTCTTCGAAATCACGGGATGAGACGATATCGCTCCCAGTAGGAGATTGATATCGATTTCAGCTGCCTCTGTGAAAGTGTCGCGAGCATACATGACCTGTCACGCCACCCGGATACAATACTTCCATTTGATATGTTCTGCACGGAGGCGAGCGCCACGGATCCGCTCCAGAAGATCCGCTGGTGCGAGAGCCGCGAATGTCCGCGCTGCCGGTCTATGTCGGTGATCAAGTTCGGCAGCAACAGGGAATATCAGCGGTATCTCTGCCGGCGCTACTCTCGCGCCGTTCCCTTGCTATCGAGATAGGTCATCGCCTCTTCATCGCTCACTTGCCCGAAATCCCGATAATACTGACCGACTGCACGGAAGTCCTGAGGTATCTGTAGAGCGATGACCTCATCGGCTTCTGATTCGAGTTGCTGGATCGAATCCGGCGATCCGACCGGTACTGCGAGCACGACGTAGGTAGCGTCAGCCTCCTGAACCTGCCGAAGACAGGCCATGGCGGTCGCACCCGTTGCCACACCATCATCGACGACTACGACCTGTTTGCCGCTCAGCTCCGGTAATCGCCCACCTTCGCGATACTGTTCGACCTTTTGACGGGCGGCCTCCGCTTCGAGCTCGCGTTCTTCCTCGATGTAGTCATCGGAGATCTGTAATCGTTCGACGAGATCGTCGTTGAGCCAGAGAGTTCCGTCGCTGGCGACGGCGCCGATGGCAAGCTCTGGGTTGGTCGGGGCACCGATCTTTGATGCGACGACGATATCGAGCGGCACGTCGAGCGCGTCCGCGACTGGCCGTGCGACCGGAAGCCCCCCTCGTGGAATACCGAGTACGATGTCGGCGTCGACATCTACTTCCATTAATCGTGTTCCGAGACGCTCGCCAGCATCTTTGCGATCCTGAAACATGCTCTCCCTCGACTAACGTATTGGTTCCACGCGTTTGTGGTTGTCGTCCCCCGATGCGAAGGAGGTGTCTTTCAATGTAAATGACTTTGTTCAGGCGTCGGTTAGGTGGCTCGGATTTAGATCAAGCGTGTTTCATCATAGTGTTCTGCGACCAGTTCGAGAATACGATTATATCGGCGTTCGTCGTAATGATAACGAACACCGAGAATTCTTCTGGTGTGACTTCCTCTAGATTTGTTAGCTCGAAGTGACAAACCGCATATCGCTCAATAGTAGGCAGCTACTTGGGTTCTGAAACGTGACTGGCGGCCCATGCTCCAAATGCGATCACAACAGCGTCGCCAGTGTATTCCCCCTCGTTTTGTTTGAACGCGAGCTATGGTGGCATTCACCTTCTAGGCGGGTATTCGTTCATAAATATGATCTCGAGTTCTTTCCCGTCACCTTTTCCTGATGACGCGCGTATCGAAGCCATGGTCCGCTCTCGAACGGTCACAGCGTTAGTCGGGGTTTTTGCAAGTCTCCTCATAAGTGCTCTTCTCTGGTGGTATTTCGATAGCTTCGTCTTTTTCTTGTTCGTGCCGTTTGTCCCCTTTTTCTTCCGAAGCACAGAGCCAGAAGTGCAGCCTCGGCAATGTCCAACGTGTGGGTTTCAGACGACGAACGAGGCCTACGAATACTGTCCACGAGATGGAACGAGATTAGAGTAAACGGTCTCCAGTTCCGTACCCTTTCGACGTCGATTCTCTTGGGATCGTTGAATTTACCGATTAAAGTTACAGAATTTCTGTAGAATATCTTGTGGGTGATTTCCATCGACGATAAGCCGACGACCTAAAAAGTAGCCATTATTGTATGAGTGAGTACTGTTTCGGAATGATAAACAACAGCCGTGAATGGACGGAGCGATTCTACTAAATTGAAATTCTCGGCTATCGTCAACTCGTGACCGCTTATGGAGAGTATTGGGGTGTTTTAAAGGGAATTGAAGCGGATAGATTACTACCGTAAGGACAGCTGCTAGCAGAAACCCTTAATTTAATAACTTGCTTACAGAAAACACTAATGGTACGCCGATTCACCTCGTTCAGAGGGAATCTCTTACTGATGGAGTTGCCCACCGACACCTCTTGGCAAGTACGATTAAGACTATGGCAGACAATTTCTACCGTATGTTGGATCGACTCCACCAGCGATTAGCCGCCGATTCAGAGCCTACTGAGCAGAGGGCAGTCCCCGACATGGAAACCGACACACAAGACGTCACTAAGACGGCGCTCTTTCGACTTGGCCGGTTGGTGTATGGGGGAATACTGACGATGATGGCGGTAGATGGGCTTCGGAATGTTGAAGAGCGTGCCCAGTATGCGGAAGCGAAAGACGTGCCGGTGCCTAAGTTTGCGACGATGACCTCTCATTGGGTGTTGTTGGTCGGTGGCATTGGGATCTCTCTGTGGCGATTCCCCGCGCTTGCGGCGAGTGCCATTGTTACCTTCTTTTTGACTGTAACTCCAGAAATGCATGACTTTTGGAATATCGATGATCCCGAACAGAAACAACAGCAAATGATTCACTTTCTTAAGAATATGGCGCTTCTCGGGACGGCACTGATATTGCTCGGACTCGCAGAACACGAAGAATGATATCCTTCTCGCCGTAAATGGCGGGATTCTTTCGCTATTTAGAAATTGATCCATCGCTTTTTTCGCCATGTCGGCCATGATCAGCGTTTCGTCGTCGATATCAGCGGCATTTTTCTTATCGACAGCTGTGAGTATCGATGCTGCTGGATACTCTCCCAACTATGGGTCAATCGGACCAAGGACGACATTTCGATCCATTACCACCTTGTCGGCAGCAAGTGAAAGTAATGTTCCACCGCTAATCGCGTAATGCAGGACGAATACTGTGACGTCACTTGGATATTCAACAAGGGCTTCGGCTATCTGTTCGGCAGCCAAGACGAGGCCCCCGGGGGTATTCAACACAAGATCATCTGTTTTCCGAATTGCTCGGAGGACAGCTTCGGAATCCTCGATATCAAGATAACGAGAGACGGCGACACCCAGAAATACAATTATTCCTATCAATGAATTTAGACATCACTCGATAACCCCGTTCGGCCTCTAATTTCCCGAGTGTAGAATTCCGTTGGTATCGTTGGTGATACCGAGTAATGAATAGAAGGACAACTGAGAGAACGATGAAGATGAGAAAAAGATCATTAATGAGCGACATGCGATTGCTCCTTACAGAGGTCTCTTATCGGCTTATCATCGGCTAATATGAGAAAGTTCATTTTTCACACCTACCGCTACAGTTTGGAATCACGTCCCTTAATCGTTTCTTCATCAGGCATAGCTCTCCTTCGACGTAACTCGTTGTTCTTCCTTGAATTCAGGATGAGTAAAATAGTGGACTTGGTCGGTGAGCACTGCGACAGGCGAACGTAGGGCTGTGGACGGGATTGACTCCTTTCGACACCGCGGCGCTAAGTCGCGTAGTAGTCGCCCGAATCCTTCTGCTCCCTGTCCTTCTGACTGCCCGGTTTGTTTGCACGGGGGCGACCGGTGTTTGGATCCTTCCGGAACGTCACGCCGACGGTCTTCAGGAACCGGTTCATCCCCTGGCGGACCGGTTCAGGCGTTCGACCGACGCCGCTGGCTCCCGGTTCGCCCTCGAACACCATCGCGCGGTCAGAGAGGTAGTCCAGCAACAGGAGGTCGTGGTCGACGACGAGACACGGCGATCCGGTTCGCTCGACGAATTGGCGGAGGGTCGCCGCGAACGAGGTGCGTTGATTCACATCGAGGTACGCGGACGGTTCGTCCAGCAGGTACGCGTCGGCGTCCCTAGCGAGCGCAAGCGCGATGCTGGCGCGCTGGAGTTCGCCACCGGAGAGATCGGCGATCTGCTTGTCGAACAGGGGTTCGAGGTCGAACGGTTCCTGGATACCCGTTTGGAACTCCCGGTCGTACACATCGACTTGGCCAGCGAATAATTCCTGTACCGTGCCCTCGAAGGAGGGGTCGAGGTACTGTGGTTTGTATGAGAGCGTGATGTTCGCGTCCACCTCGCCTTCGTCGGGTTCGAGCGACCCCGCCAGCAGCCTCGCAAACGTGGTCTTTCCGAGGCCGTTGCGGCCAAAGATACCGAGAATCTCTCTGCCGTGGATAGTGCCGGATTCCACCCGGAGCGAGAACGAGTCGAACTCCTTCCGCAGCGCCGGGAATTCGAGGACGGGTGGCCCTTCGATCTCCCGCCGGCTGGACCGCTGGAGAAAGTTGACGGCAGTCTCCCGGATCCGGACATTCTCGGCCTGCAAGTGGCCCTCTAAGAACTGGTTGATGCCCCGACGGGCGGAGAGCGGCCGCGAAACAACCCCAAATCCACCGGGGTCGCCGTAGAACACGTGGACTTCGTTCGATGCGACGTCGAGGGTGATGAGGTCGTGGTCGACGACAATCACCTCGTGCCCGTCTGCGAGGTCGGCGAGTACTCGCGCAACGGTCAGCCGGTGGCTGACGTCGAGGTATGACGAAGGTTCGTCGATTAAGTATATGTCCGCGTCGGCGATGAGCGTCGCTGCAATTGCAGTGCGCTGGAGTTCACCACCTGAGAGGTCGGCGACCCGGCGGTCGCCGATGTGATTGAGTTGTAATCGGTCAACAAGCTCCTCACGTGTATTCCGTTCGTCACGCTCCGCCAGGAGTTCTCGGACGGTCCGGTCGTAGCGGTCGGTGAGTTGGTCGATTCGTTGCGGTTTGTACGCCGCTCGGACATTCCCGTCCCGCAACTTCTCGAGATAGTTCTGTACCGCGGTTCCGCGGAATTCACGGACAATCGTGTCCCAGTCCGGTTCGTCGTCGAGATTTCCGAGGTTCGGCCGCAGACGACCGCCGAGAATCCGGAGTGCGGTTGATTTCCCGACGCCGTTTGGTCCCAGGAGGCCGACGACGTGATTCTCAACAGGTGCCGGGAGTTCGTAGAGGCGGAACCCATTTTCGCCGTATTGATGTACCAGCTCCCCACGTTGGGCGGGTAGTCGAACGATTTTGATTGAATCGTTGGGTATCTTGTTCGCGACAATGCGGTGCTCTTCAATGACTGCGTCATCGTCGATGTGAAGTTCGCCGTCCTCGGTGACATAGAAGCCTTTGCGTCCGCTTGACTGATTAAGGGGGTCGTACTTCACGGCGATGTTTCGCACTTCGTCGGTGACCTCGTCTTGGTCGATGGTGGCTACGTACCGGTCCTTTTGTGCCGCCCGGGACTGGGCGTCTCCCATAGAGTAACCTAGTAGACTCACCTTTAAGTGAATTCCTGCATTCTCGGCCGTTCGAAGTATTACGTGCCTTTCGGTCGGTCTATCCTTAGATTACAAGCGTTTCTTGTTTTCCTTCTCCGGTTATAAAGAGTGTAAGGCGAATACCTCCTCCTTTATGCGGAGAAAGAAGCCGACATGGTGCGTAACACTTCACTGTTCGGACGCCCACCCGAGTTTCTAACGTCACAGTTTTTGTGACAGGTAATCCACTCAGCTAGTAGGAATTAGACGGACTAACGCGGAATCCGAACCACCCTTCGGAGGCTGCCTGTCCACCCAAACAACGAAGTAATCTCCGAAAGGGCAGTTGGTAAACGGCACATCCTTAAAGGATGTGCCAGCGTGTCGGCTGCTCAAAGCATAGAAGACGATACCCCCTGAGTACACTAATACCACGACGGATTCCCTGAGCAAAACATTTTCCGAGTTCTTCATGAAACAATGTGACTTTGACTGTGAGTAGTTATGTAAACTGCACTCGAAGAGTTGCCTATGTCACTCGTCGTCTTCGATTTTGACGGGACGCTTTCCCAGTCAGATCAAACAGTTCTTTTAGGGAGGGAGTACGACGTGGCGCGCGAGATCCGAGGACTAGCTGAACAGAGACTCCGTGGTGAGGTAGACTTCGAGACAACCCTCCGTCAACGGGTCTTACTTCTCAAAGGAATGCCAGAGCAGCAGGTTGAAAAGGCATTCAAGCGCTGTAAACTGCGTGACGGCGCTGTCGAGTTGATTCACGACCTTCATAAGTCCGACGTCCAGGTTGCCATCATCACTGGTAGTTTTGAGCAAGGCGTTGAGACAGCACTTGAGTGAGCCGACGTCGGTGTAGATCACGTTATCGCGAATCATCTTGTAGTGGAAAACAGGGCGGTGACAGGCGACATCAAAGGCCCCCTACTCGATGGTCGAAAAGATCGGGCACTCGAAGAACTTGCTTTTTCTGAGCAAGTAAGTCTTGGAGAGACGATTGCGGTCGGCAATGGAGCTACGGATCTCTCGATGCTTCGCATCGCTGAAACCGCCATCGGATTCAATCCAGTGCCTCTCGTTGAAGAGGACTGCGATATCGTCGTGACGTCAATTCGCAAACTCCGGCTATACTTTGAACAGCACGGCATCATCGAGGTAGAGTGAATTTCTGGCTTTGCTGCGAACGATACTTCTTACTTCGATTATGATGGACTCAGAGCCTGGCAGTCTGTTAGAAGTCCTGAAATCTGATAAAAGAGCTTTGTAGAAACAACTCTTTTCCCCACCAGTCAAGAATCTCACCTTCGCTAAGGTTCACAACCAAATCATTCGGATATTTCAAACTCGATCCATCGATCAAGTAAAGACTGAATACCGACGATTATTTGTGATTCTCAGGGTGGTGCACGAATGTTTGTGAGCACACCACGGGGCACCCAACCGTCATCACCTGTTTGATACCGTCGCACTCGAATTGGTTCCCATTTTCCAGATCTATGGTATGAGGTGAGTTCATATCGGAAAGATGAATTGTCGACTGATTTTAGTTCCACTCGAAGCGTTCAGCTAGGGTGTAATCGATCGGACTCGCCTCTCCTTTGATTGGGGTTCCGTCATTAAGAGTTCCACGAACTGAGTCGCCGAGGCCGAGATTTCCGAGTGCCTCTACAGCTTCGTTGATCATAGCCTGTGATATACCTTCTAACCGAGTCATATCTTTTAATAATGCAGTCGATGTAACAGGATCAAGTTCTTCAGTTTCAAGTCGTCGATTTTCCTGCTTCACGCGCATTCCCAACAATCGATGGATCTCGCGAAGTCGGAAGGATATTGTCCACAGCTCATCACGTGTATCCGATTGTGCCCTGGTTGCTCCCTCTTCTTCAGGCGAATTTGAAGTCCCCACCATACTCGATGATGCAGCTTACAAACTATTAAATATGACCAACAATGTTTCACCGCCCATCGTTTGCCTGTACGACTTACGGGTTTTTATGGCCAGAACTTGAGACTGTAACAGAAACATCGTCAACGATTAATAGCCTCAACGTGTCCACCCTTGTTCTCTTGTTTATTGCTCGTCAATACACGCTGACGAATCTCACTGAACAATAAACAGTACAGAGTCTACAGATGGAGCGCCCCATGAGTAACGGTGCTGTCTCCTCATCCGTCTGTGTCACAATTACGCCACTGGATTCAACTGTCTAATTCCGACTCGGCATGATGAATATCGATTGTGCCACAACTGTCGACCGTGACGTGATACCCTTCATAGTTGAATTCAATCTCACCGTCGGTTTCTCGCAGTGTACCATCCATCTGTGGTCCAAACAGCGCATCAAGTGCCTCTGGATCGATGAAATCCGCGAGAAGCGTCAGTTCGGTGAGGTCAGCATCATTAAGTGTTGCAACAGCATTGATGAACTCCTCACTGACGCTGTCCGTTGTAGGATCGAATGCTATTTGATGAGTGTCAGTGGTCATCTGGTTGCCATTCTCATCAGTTAGAGGCGTACTATCGGTCATAGTGAATACGGAGAAAAACTTTTACAGTACAACGGATAGTTATGATACCGGCTATATTCGGATTCCGTGGTACGAAGAATCGAAGTCACTAACGAGAGCTACTTTTAGTATGTGCTCTAGTCTGTCAACCTCTGGCCGAACTCTCTAACTACTTCTATGGGGTAGAGTGAAGACGACAGCAGCGATACTATCACATATGCAAATTGCTCTTATTGCCCACGACAAGAAGAAACCCGATTTAGTCGGATTTGTACGAGAAAATATCGACCAGCTTTCGTCTGTTGATTGCATCTCAACTGGCACAACAGGCCAACGGCTCAATGCAGAAACTGATCTTACTGTTGAGCCAAAGGAATCCGGACCGCTTGGTGGTGATATGATGATTGGGGCTGCAGTGGCTGCTGGCGACTGTCAAGCCGTGATCTTTCTCCGTGACCCATTGACCGCACAACCGCATGAACCGGATATTAACGCTCTCCTGCGAGTGTGCGACGTTCATGACGTTCCTCTAGCAACAAATCTTGCAAGTGCAGATGCCATCATCGATGAGTTGGTCAGCTGATTTTATTTGAACGGCAATTCGTTGTAGAGTGACTGCCCCGAACGATAATCGTCGCTTTAGCTCAGTACAAGCGATGTACTACGTACCAGCTGCGGGTTCGCAATGGATACAACGACCAACGATGCCCTCAAGACATTGATTAGCTTGCTCGACCGAGTGTGGACACTCGTAGCGGCCATTGCTGCTAAACATTTTAAGAGTTTGCCGATTGAAGTAACCGTCTAGCAGATCTCGAAGCGTGCCCAACGAGAGCGGACATCACATAACACGACTTATTGAACAATATATACGTAGTGGTGTTAGGCGGTTTGCGGTGGGTGACCTTTCAGTATCCGTGATAATAGCCATGCCCATGGAAAGTCTTGACCCAGTCAGGCTTGTTGGACGATCGTTTTCAACCAACTTTCATTATATTCCACACGAACACTCTCATATGAGCATTATTGCCGAAATCTCAATCCCCGCCACTGAATTCCGATTTGGTGAAGCTCTTACTAGAGGGCCTCCCGCTCATATCGAGCTTGAACGCCTCATTCCATCGGAAGAGATGGCAATTCCGTACATTTGGGTCGAGTGCGAAGACATCGAGGACTTCGAGAGATCCCTTCGCGAATTTCGGCAAGTCACGAATCTCAAACGCCTTGACCGACTTGATCATAATCACGGTCGAACACTCTACCGTATCGAATGGGACGAAAAACAGGATCTTCTCGTAGGGATACTCACAGTCCATGGTGCCATCCTTGAAGCGCATGGCGGCAATGAGTGGAAGTTCCAATTACGCTTTGATGACCATGATCGCCTGGCAGAGTTCTACAACTTTTGCATGGATACCAACATAACCCTTCGGTTGGATCGCGTGTTCTCATTGTCTGAAGCGTACCGTCATGGGCGTATGTTTGAGTTGACCCCCAGACAACGAGAAGCACTTGTGCTTGCTGCCAAATTGGGATATTTCGAGACACCGAGCAGGGCGACGCTTAACGAGATCGGCGAAGAGCTAGGCATCAGTTCACAGGCCGCCTCAAAACGGATTCGCGGTGGTGTCGAGAAACTCGTTACTAATGGTTTGTTGACCACAGTATGACTCGACGGTCGTTGGTGATCGGTTTCACCAAGCTTGTACCGACAACAAAATTCAGATGAGGATATACCGAGTCTGGAATCCGGCTATAAATGGGTTTAATTACGATAGGCTCACCAAGAGTCAGTAAGAAGCACTCCAAGTGGCAGCCCGTTTTGAGTATTTCGAGACACCAAGCAGGGAGGCACTTGACGAGATCGGCGAAGAGCTGGGTATCAGTTCACAGGCTATCTCAAAGCGTATTCGTGGCGGCATCGAAAAGCTTGTCCACAAACGCACTGTCTTCAATAGATTGAGCACACCGTCGCGACCTGGCGATCGATCATAAAAACCCGTAGGCCAATCAACCTAGGGTTGTTTCTCGATTGGTAACCTAGTTTGGTGCTATATGGTTGACTTCGTAGTTCACCTTGAGGAGCAGGCAATACTGGAGCTCAACCATCTCAATGTCGGCGTTGAACAGGACCTAATTGCCTTCGATATTTCGGGAACAATTCAGGGCATCGACGATGAACTTCTCGCTGAGATGGCCGGCACAACACTGATACCCACTGAAATTCACTTCGTATCGACTGACGAATAGCACCAGCAACAGGGGCTTTCACTTATCGCCATCAGGTGAAACGACGAGACCAGGTCTCAGCGTTTCAGACCGATATATGTCTCTACACCATGAAATCACCGAGAGCTATTATCCTAGCAACGTTAAGTCTAATCCGCCATGACAGTACTTGCTGGATTCCTCAACGATGCCTCCGATGATACCGCAGTCGTCGCTGGTGGTAGTGGGAATCGTTCGATTAACGCATACGCTGCCATCACCGGCGGCCACGATAACACTGCCAGAGACTTGTCTTCGACCGTCGGCGGAGGCAGTCATAACACCGCTGGCGAGTCGTATACGACGGTCAGCGGCGGCTTCTTCAACGACGCCAACGGTCAGCGGGCGACCGTCAGCGGTGGCTACAATAACACCGCTAGCAATGATACTGCGACCGTCAGCGGTGGCTCTTGGAACACAGCTAGCGGTTCTGCGGCGACGGTCAACGGCGGCTACAATAACACCGCTAGCGATTCCAATGCGACTGCTGGTGGCGGCTACAGTAACACAGTCAGTGGAGAGGGTGCGACCGTTCCAGGTGGAGTATTCAACACTGCAAGCGGCCGATTATCTTTCGCAACTGGACACCTCGCGATAACCGAGTCTCGGAACGGCGACGTCCACGAGGGTGCTGTTTTGTTCGCTGATGCGACGGCGACGGAGTTCCGCTCGCGAGGACCCAACCAATTCCGCTCACAGATGCCAATGTTCGCTCCCTCGTTCAATAGCACCAGTGATCGGATGAACAAGCAAGACATCTCGCCAGTTGATCCTGAAACCGTACTTGAAGCAGTTACCGACCTTGATGTGAGCACCTGGGAATTTGAGGACACTAACGACGGCTGCCATATGGGTCCAATGGCCGCCGAGTTCAACGAAACGTTCAACCTGGACTCCGACAAAGAAACGATCGCCAGCGTCGACGCCGACGGCGTGGCGCTCGCAGCCATTCAAGGCCTCGCCCATCAAGTAAAGGAGATAAACGAGCGAATCAAAGCGCTCGAAACCGACAAGAAGGGCCTGGACCAAGACATTGTGGATCTTCAACAACAGAACGAGAGGCTGTGCGAGGAGAATGAGACGCTCCGCGAGCAGTATACGGAGTTGGAAACGCGCGTGACCGCTCTGGAAGCCCAGTAAACCCGTGGTAGTGACGACCAATCCTGAGGCCGATGCGACCCCAGCACGTCGCGGGAATAACCGTCTTGACCCCGCATAATCCATCTTCCTGCACTCGCCAAGGTATAATGCGATGCAGATACAGGTGTAGATGAGCGAGGAGTTCGATCACTGATGGACAAGAGAGAAAAACTCAGTCGAGAACTGGAACGGCAGAGTGAAGAGATGAATCGAAGGATGGAGGAAAGACTGCATGAAATGGAACAACGTCTTGACGAGATGCATCGGCATGTAGACCTACGCAGAACCAAGCAACCTCGTTGGCTGCCAGAGGAAGAGAAATTGACTGGCAGATCCGGATCTGATGTCCAATCTCATCAGCCCGAACTTGACCCTGCTGTGTCTCCCAGTTCCGATTACAGGATTCATATCAACCTCCTTGAGCGGGATGAGGAGTTCGTCCTCACGGCCGCTGTTCCTGGATTTAGTCCAGACGAGGTTGACGTGAGTCTCATCGACGAGGAGCTTCAGATTGAGGCGACCCAAGAGGAGTCCGAAGAGCAGGAAGAAGAAGGACAATACGTCATGCGGGAGCGGCGCCGATCGATGAGTCGGTCGATCCCACTGGGGGCTCAGATCGCTGAGGATGAGGAGATATCAGCTCACTACGAGAACGGTGTGGTGACCATTCAGCTACCGAAGGCAGAGCCCGAAGGCGAGTCAGTTAGGCAGATCGACATCGAATAGACCGACTTGTTGAGCCAAGAGTATGGGCTGGTGAGTATCGTCGCCACTTACCGTCAGAGACAGATCGCTATTAATCCAGGATGGATACATACTTTTGGATTTGTATTCCTAAGCGGTAGAATACGATAGTCACAGTGAGCTCATATTGTAGTATTATTGGAGTGACTGCCAATCGATTTAGGGGAATAGAAACGGTACCCTGATACGAGGGAGAGAAAATGGCACAACCACTCAACGATACCAAGATCGCGATTTTCATTGCTCCGAGAGGGACTGAACAAGTCGAATTCACCGAACCGAAGCAAGCCGTCGAGGACGCAGGGGCTAACGTCGACGTCCTCGGCGCTGAGACCGGCGGGGTTCAAGCCGTCAACAACGACCTCGACCCCGGTGACACGTTCAAGGTTGAGAAGACCTTCTCTGAAGTTTCCGCGGACGACTATGACGCGTTGATCGTCCCGGGTGGCTGCGTCGGGGCAGATCAGCTCCGTGCTGACGACGATGCGGTGGAATTGGTGAGTGAGGTCTTCGACGCAAATAAACCTGCGGGAGTTATCTGCCACGGCCCATGGACGTTAGTTGAGGCGGACGTGGTCAAGGGTCAGACGCTAACCTCCTATCCTAGTCTCCAGACCGATATCCGCAACGCAGGAGGCGACTGGGTCGATGAAGAGGTTGTCTCTGATCAGGGATTAGTGACGAGTCGCAAGCCCGACGACTTGCCCGCCTTCTGTGAAAAAATCGTCCAGGAATTTACGAAGGGCCACCAGTAGAAGCCTCCGGAAAGCCGAGGAGAATGTTTTCCGTTTTCTCTTCGAAGAAGCAGAGTAGGACATCTGAATCTTATATTTCAGAGTATATCTTTTCAGTCCTCCGTTCACTACATTCCCGTAGAAATCACGCTCACAGTGTGCTACCGCAAACATGACGAACTCCAACAAACCAGCTAACGAGTGCGCCACCTACGATCCAACAACCGGTACGTTCCACGCAACACACGACTGGGAGGGGAACGACCCACTTGTGGAAACTATTGTTGCGACTGTTTCGGCAGCGATTGGAGTCGAACCACTTGCCCTAGAGCCATTAGGGACGGTAATTGAATACGAGTGTCTAAATACATTATTTTCGTCGCCTCGAAAAACCGAGCGACGGCCCATCGACGGGCATATAAAATTCACATCCAGTGGGTGTGAGGTCACCGTGACCGTAGATGGATCAATCATCGTCGATCCCGAACCACCATTCAATTGATGGGTACGTTAAATAGTAACGTTATACGGTGCTTCTGTATCTACTATTAAAGTAATATGGTAGTAAACAAACCCACTATGGTGGATTTGAATTATCAATTGGATGGTGGTTACCTATTTTCCTCGGTTCTTTGGGTGCAGCGCACCGCCATTAACTGGTCTCAAACGGGAATTTGTGATAGAAATATATAAGAATTTAATTGTCATTCGCCTCCTGAGTATGTTGCGTCTGTTGTATAACGAGCCGTTCAATGCGAGCATCCTCCATGGCATCAACCCGAAGAATATAATCATTCCATTCGATTTGATCACCGACTTCGGGCACTCGCCCCAAGTGGCTGAATACGAAGCCTCCAATCGTCTCGACATTATCGCTTTCGAACCCAGCATTTAGCCTCTCGTTCACTTCGTGAAGAGGAACGTTACCGTCGACAACGTACGCCCCATCATCCCGCTTCTCGATGGATGGTTCTTGGGCTACCCTGTCGAACTCATCCCGAATGTCGCCGACAATCTCTTCAAGAATATCCTCGATAGTCACGATTCCCTCGAAGACCCCCCATTCGTCAATCACAACAGCCATTTGCCCCCCTCGTGTCTGTAATTCAGCAAGGATCTCATCGATACGCTGTGTTTCTGGGACGACGAAAACCTCACGTGCGAGGTCACGAGCAGTGAGCGAATCGTCATAGTCGGAGTTCGAATTAATCGCTCGAAGAATGTCCTTGACATGAACGAATCCAATTGGTTGCTCTCCGTCGTTATCCAGAACAAGATAACGCGTGTAGATTCCTTTGGCGGCAACCGACCTAAGTTCGGCAAGCGACATCGATGCAGGCACAGTTTCCACGTCCGGACGCGGTACCATGATTTCACGGGCGATCGTGTCCCCGAGTTCAAAGACACTTTCAATCATCTCGACCTCGTCGAGCTCAATATGTCCCTTCTCTTGTGATCGCGAGAGAATCATTCGAATCTCTTCCTCAGTGTGGGTTTCTTCGCTTTCAGAAGCCGGAGGGACACCAACTAAGCGGGTGAAATAGTTCGCAGTGCCGTTGAATACAATGATGCCGGGAATAAATGCGTAGTAGAAAAACTTCATTGGTGGAGCGACCATAAGTGAGATACGTGCGGCTTCCTGAATGGCGAACGTCTTCGGCGCGAGTTCTCCAAACACGACGTGCAGGAACGTAATAAACCCAAATCCAAGCGCGAACGCGACGAAGTGAACCGTTCCTGTGGGAACTACTGATCTAAGAACAGGCTCAATAAGAGCTGCAACCGCGGGTTCACCGATCCATCCAAGACCTAGCGAGGAGAGGGTAATCCCAAGTTGACAGACAGCTAAGTAGTCATCCAGGTTCTGGACGGCTTCTTGAACGATGGTTGCACCAGGTCTGCCTCGGTCGATGAGTGCTTTCACTTGAGTTGGCCGAATTCTAACCAATGCGAACTCCGCGGCCACAAATATCCCGTTCATGAACACGAGTAAGAAGGCGACGAGTAGCCCGCCAACAGAAATTAGGTTTACCATCGTCTTTCTTGGTGGTGCGTATGTACGTCCGTTATCAGCCTTTGCGCAGGGAAACCGAGGTGACTGCTGGCTGGGCCAACACGCGTCAGGATTGGATTTTTCTTATGTTCAGCGTTTTTCCATTTGTCCTGAGACCACGGATATTGGCTCAAGCAACGAATGCGTCCAGCGACTAGGTATCGATCACGATTCTGGCTTCTTATATCGAACATACTCAGTAATAGTAGACCGACTCACAAAAACCGTGCAGAGATGGAATTCTCAACACGTTGTTTACGGCGCGTCTAGAGTTCGCGTAATCCACTTTTCGAACTGACCGGGTTTAATGCTAAAAACTCTCACGAAGCTCTGACTGTCTACATAACAAGAAGATTAACAATTTTCTTGGTGTTGTCGGCAGGAGTTCGCTGGTGAAAAAGTGGCGAAAGTCACTTCTCCACTCAACGATTATTTAGGGCTAATGACGTACGATTATGCTCGCAGTCATGAACATGAATTGGAAGCAGAATACCTCACCGCTGCAGACGCCGCTATCATCGATCTCTATCAGCAAGACGAGTCACTGTTTATCGACGTAGCCGTCCCTTGCCCGACATGCAGTGAAACGCTTCAATTGTCTGCACGCGTAATGGAAGTGGTTGACTCTGATATCGAGCTTCCACTCGAAGAAGTCGACGAAGTTTACGATTGAGACAACAGCTCGTGAACGTAGAAAGTGATCCCACCAATTGTTTCTCCACGACGCAAATAACGTCGTATCGCTACCCAACTCTAGACTATTCTTAGAGGTGATCACGCACGCGATCTTTAAGGTCGTCATCGTTAATGTTTACTTCGAAGGCATACGGTTCGTCGGCGTCCCGCGTACGTCCGAGGTTAGCACTGACAAGTTTATTGTCGAAATACACCGGTGAGAACTTCGTCATGACATGTTCATAAATCGGCTCTTCAACTGTTCGCAACGCTTTCCGCCCTGCGGTGTCGGCCGCACGTGCCGCGCGGTCGAGTAACTTTCGTCCTTTTTTGAGTGCATCATCGAAGTCTCCCTCCGCTAGTTCAGAGACTGATTCTTTCAGCTTTTCTCCTGCCGCACTTACATCTTCTTCCGATGATGTTCCGACTTTCTCTCCCTCTCCTTCCGACGTACTCGCCAGTTCGGCGGTTTTCTCTTTTACATCTTCACTGAGACGCTCATCAACTTTTGGCCGCCATACCTTCCATTCCTCGAAGTCAGATCCCTCGATATTCTCGTCGGTGAGAGCTTCCGTGATTCGATCACCATGTTCGACGATCGTGTCCCAGTCTCCTTTTTCCTTGAATCCCGCGACACTCTCCTCCATGTATTAAATGAAGCTAGCCGATGATTTCTACCTTATTCGAAGATGTTGAGAAGTTGTGGATTGACGTAACCGAGTTACGGTGTATCGATTTGTCTGCAATAGTGTGGGCTATATTGAGTAGTGATCGCTGTCAGTAGCGATTAGTACGCCGGCACAAAACCAGGTAGCCATATCAACCCACACTGCTAACTACTACCGCGACAAATGTTAACACTGTCTGTTCATGAAGTTCTCATAGGATTGGGAATCATTCAGACAGACAATGTTGGAGATACGCTTGGCATGAGCGTATCTCATTAATAAATGACTCGCTCCACCGGCGTTGTAACCGTCGGCCAGTTACGGAATTGCTGACTAGTGGTACCGGACGTGTCGACGAGGTTGTCCAAGACCACGTCGACATTGTCCGGTACCCCTTCCCAGCGCTCATAGAGATCAAAACGAGTAGAGATGACCCGAGTGAAACGAGGTGAGCGATGCATGGCGAAAACAAACTATCATGTGACCAAGGACGATGCGGATACCGAATGGATGATTTGGCACACAATCGGCGTACGAGCCTTTGTAACGGCACCAGCAAAGGACAAAGCGGTCGACGAGGAATGACAACATACTCAAAATTACCGGCCAAGCATCGTTTTCGCCTACTCCAAAGAGAATGGAGACCAACTTCAACAATTCAGGAGTATATATCACGCCATTGTACTCTTTACAATGGCGTGACCTCAATTAGATTCAGTCAATTAATCCAACGCACCGTGGAGGTACTGGAACAACAATACGAACAGGAAATTATTTCATCAACAATCAAGTATAACATACTATGTGTCCGAATTACAAGGATTTCACCGGCCAAGTACAGCACCGTATCAAGGCAGACACCCAGGCAGAAGCCGTGCGAACCATTCGGTCTGTTTTGGAAACATTGGGAGAGCGGGTAGAAGAAGGCGGTGCAACCGACATTGCCAGCCCATTACCGATGGAGATTGATCGATATCTCCTACAGGTAGCGCATGGCCAAACCTACAACTATGACGAGTTCGTGGATAGCGTTGTAGCGCGCCTGAACTACGACGACCTCGATCTCAAAGCATCCTACGGTCGCCCATCGAACGTCGATCGAGCTGAAGCTGTCTATCGAACCAAGGCCGTGGTCGCGCTCCTGAGCGAAACGGTTCCTGGCGGTGAGATCGCCCACGTTGAAGAGCAACTCCCTGTGGAATTCGACAATCTCTTTGAATTCGTCGACCTTGAGACGCCACCATGGGAACAAGAATCTAACTGACAATCAATTAACTGATCAAGACCCCCACGTAAGCATCATATTCTTATGATCAAACCGTCTGGCACGGTGGCAGTGGTTCTTCGATAGAAAATAGTGGAAACACCCCCTCTAAATCGATCTTCTCATAATCTTAGGTGCGTCTACAAGGGGTGGCGTGAGATCGGAGTCTTCGACTTCAGTCATGCAAGCAGACAGTTAAAAATCGGTTTGCAGATCTTCTTCACGTGGATTCAGTTAATCTAAACGATACCCCCTGTTTCTCATCCTAAGACTCTTGGACGAGGACGTGACCAGATGAGGAGACAACTATTTGGAACTCTTCATAAATGAATGTTACATACCCATCTTGTCCTTGTTGCCCTATTGTGAATAACGCATCAAGGGCGTCAAGGTCGATGGTCTCATAGAGGGGGTTACGTTCCATAAGATCATCAGTGAGTTCGCGTAAGCGTGCTAGTAGGACTTCGCTTGGGGGATGATCTTCATCAAACTGTTGAAGGTGGGAATCGTCGTCCAGATTGAGGTGCTCAATTATGCTTTCTCTATTAGTGCAGTCACTCATTATCGATCGATTCTTTGAGCCTTTCGTGGAAGAGTGTCATGCTGTACGTAGTCCTGTGATTTATCCCAAGCAAGCATCCAACTATACGGCTCGTCTTTAGAATCCATTTGATTCATTCTCAACCCACAACGTACTCTTCACAAGTCGAGTCGTACCTCGTCGAAGTCGCTCAGAAAGTGCGTTCTCGGAGATTCCGAGCTCTGCAGCAATTTCCTTCTGCTTCGCCTCACGAGGCACGGCGTAGTAGCCTCGCTTCAGAGCTGTGATCAACGCCTCTCGCTGTTCTGGTGTCACATTATACTCTTGCTGTCTAAGCTCCCTTTCTACATATATACGTTTCAATTGAAGATTTGAACTAGCTTTCTCAAAATAACTACTAAGTTTTGAAATGCTATCGTGCTGTCCAAATCGAGCTTTAAGGTGCCACATTTCCTGTGCTGCGACAGCTTCGACGAGAGTTCCTGCGCGGTCAAAAATGGCATTTATCATGTCTCGAATATCCTCGCTCCATTGAACCTGATACAATAGGGCACCATCGAATTCATTAACGACCATTGCTTCTTCAACTGTCTGATCGTCGCCAATCCGTTCTTTGAAATCGGTGAGCCCATCATCTGTACCATCTACTATAAAAAATGGCATTACCCATTCTTGGCTATGTGTGACATTACGCTGGAACTCGAGTGTTACCCCTGTGACAGCTGGTAGCGTCTCGGGAAGCGCGAACCCATCTACTGATACATTGAACTCGGCTATGATGGTCATAGCAGAGTTCACGTCTTGAATCTACTAATGGCTGTGCCTCCTCATCTGAACCAATTCAGCGTAATTAGCTATCTCCGTGATTGCTCAAACAAGTTAGAAACTTCTCACTCAATTTCGCCAATCCTGTCGTCCTCATCACTTTCATCACCCTCCTCGACGTACTCTAACAGCTGTTGTTTTATTTCCTCGGGGAGATCAACGTCACCGTCGATGTACTCGTCGATCCCACCGGCCCCTGGAATTGCCGCCTCGTACTGCTCAGGTGTGACATCAGGCCTGTCTTCCTCCGAGTAGTAGTCAGCATGCTTCTTTACGGCGAGATCGTGATCGTACTCGGAAAGGATGTCAATAATGGCCTTCCAGGCCGTTTCGGGCGACTCAAATTCGCGATTTTCTTCGAGACGATCGAGTGCAGTACCGATGTCTTCGGTTTCGTTCGGGAGGTCAGTTAATTGATCTGAATACTCAGCAGCTATTTCTTCGCCACTGACAGGATATTTCAGCCCCTTCGTAAGGCGTTCTACTTCGCTGAATATCTCTTCGACGTTGGCCGCACGCTTGTGATTACGGCGGCGGGATTGTTCGAGATCTTGTTTGGCTTTTTCGTCGGTTTGTTTGTCCATAGGTATCGATACTCGTGGGATGTGAAAGAGATGACGCTATATACTGTCAAACTGATACTTTTACTCTTATCGAATGCCTACACGCCGAGCGCAAAGAAAATGGTGTTGATATAATCTGAAATAACGCGTATCGATGTCTCACTCTTAGAGTGGAATCGTATAAACCGGCGTATCGGACCATCGAACTACAGTCTCGCAAACACTGCGATGAAGAACGTGCTCAATGCCGGTGCGGCCGTGGGTACCCATCACGATTAGATCGATATTGTGATTCGTAGCGTACTGACAGATCGCTTGTGCCGGTAATCCAGCGGCAACACAAACACCTATTGTGGGTACATTTGCATCGGAAGCCTGAGCTATGACGGTATCGGCGACAATTTGGCTTTTAGTTTCAAAATTTTTGAGCATTGTTTCCCGTTCGGTAGTTGGATCTTTGTCGGTAACAGCTAGGACGTAGAGTGCAGCATCGTTTCCCTTAGCTAACTCGATTGCAGGAACAATCGCATTTGCTGTTGCTTTGCTCTCGTCTATTGGTAAGAGAATGCGTTTCACCCCCGGCATAGTAAATTGTTCGTGATCGTTCTCAATAGAGGAGATGGTTGATGCATAAACGGTGAAGTTGACCTCCAAACTGATGACTTTCGAGTCAGGTCCTAATCTATAATCCGCCATATCTTTACAGGTAGTAAACATGGACTATATGGCGAAGATTAAGTGAGACAGTCACCTAGGACGAAAGACTATGTCAAACAATGATTCCAATGGTGCTGACGCAGAAGCAACTGAAGAAGCGGCATTTGATCGATCCGAATTTATTTCATTTCTCCAACAGTATTATCGAGGAGAACTAGACTCTATAACACAGTTTCTCAGTCGTATGGATTTGACAACAGATTGGGCGATTGCAGTTGTGGCCGCGCTTCTCACACTTGCGTTCGAGGAGAATAGAGGCACATACGTATTATTAGTCGGAATGATCATACTGTTATTTTTCCTATTTTTTGAAGCGCGCCGGTATCGGCTCTACGATGCCCATCGAGCACGTGTGCGCCTAGTCGAAGAGAATGCCCTCGCAAACGCATTCGATCCAAAGGGGGTAGAAATAAGCGATTGGCGCCAAGAACTGAGTGACGATCTACGCGAGCCGGTATTGAAAGTCACCTTTTGGGAAGCCCTAGAACGTCGTTTGAAGCGCGTGTATCTGCCGATGTTACTGCTCATTGGCCTTGCCTGGCTTTTCCGGATTACTGTTTACGTCCCAAACGAACAGTGGCTCAAGACAGCATCAGTTCCCGGGGTTCCTGGAGAAATTGTTATCAGTACGGTTTTTGTATATTACCTATTGTTGTTTATAGCGGCGTTCTGGCCACGGGAACGCGAAGCTAAGGGGGAATTTTATGGCGAAGAGCCAGGCGAATGGAAGGAAGAAGAGTAAAATGAATTATCGTATAGAAATTATTGATCACGACGATCAGGGCAGTTTCTCAGGGTAAAGTGGAATCGTGGTGAGTGACTGGATTGACAATAACTTAAGATTATATGGTAACAATATTCTACATTGAGTTCCTCAAAACTAGTTTGGAGGATAGTGATACATTGGATTAAATTGCTGGGTTGTGATAAAGGTCATCCAGAGGTTGGCAATCTATCTTCAATACGTTGCTCAGCTTGTGCGATTTCGAGGGCAGTCATCACATCGGTTCGAGTAATGATCCCGGATAAGTTACCGCCTTCGTCTACGACGAGCAGGCGTCCGACTGGATTGTGCCGGAATTCTCGGAGAGCTTCAGTCACTTCGCTGTTCGGCGAAACGATCGTTATCTCGTCAACGGGCGTCATCACGTCTGCGACAACAGTAGAAAGACGGTCATCAGATTCAATATTATGAACATCTGAGAGAGTAACAATTCCAAGCAATCGCCTGTTTTCGTCAACGACAGGAAAGCCAGTGTGACGTTCACGAAACATTCGATCGAGTAAGCGGTCAACTGGGAGATCCGGTGGAACGTTTGATAGTTCGGTGGCGGGAGTCATGATGTCTCTTACAGAAATACCTTCAAACGCTGCATCGAGCATCATTTGTTGACTTTCGGCTGCGGCGGCAATGTAGATAAAAAAGGCGATGGCAACCCAGAATAGGTTGCTCATATACAAGCCACTCAAACCAATTATAACAGCAAACACCTTCCCAATCGTCGCTGCCTGTCGGGTCGCTCGAACGTACGGTTGCGAGCGAGCGAGAAGTGCTCTAAGGACACGCCCACCGTCCAACGGAAATGCTGGGAGTAAGTTGAAACCTGCGATCGCAATGTTGAGCACAGCAAGGTAAGCAAGTATGAATTCTATAACGTCCAATCCTGACGGTACATCAAATAATGCATAGTAGCAGATGATACCAATCGCCACACTCACGATGGGTCCGGCAATTGCGATCGCGAATTCATGACGCCAATTGCGTGGCGTTTCGGTGAAATTTGCCATTCCACCAAGCAGCCACAAAGTGATCGATTCAATCTCATAGCCGTAGTACAGTGCTACCAGCGAATGGCCTAATTCATGCAATACCACGCCGATGAATAGCCCAACGGCTACAATTAACCCTATTAGCCAAGGTCGTGCTCCACTAGTCAATGTCTCAACTGCGATTTTTGCGTTGAGTGTGTCGTTTAAAAGAGGAACGAGCTGTTCGATTTGATTTCCGATCAACCAAGCGAAAATAGGCAAAATAAATAGAAATGTAATATCGAACTCAATCGGGATGCCGAACACTCTTCCAACACGGTAGCTTTTGAGCATATATGGAATTATGGTTGGGAATGACTTAAAATCTCCGTAGTTTTAAAGCCAGATGCGAAATCGAGACAGATTACAAATAGGAATTCAGGGAAAATAGAGGTAATACAATCAACACTTTAAGACGTCCGAGACAATCCGCCCCCTCTACCGGCTAATTTATCAATTTCAATATCGCAAACCTTCTTGTTCTTTCTTTAGGCGAATCTCTTACTCCTTTTATACCAGTTTCGATTCTTACCTGAAAAATAATTTATTGTGTACGTCTGCCGTTCAGTACACCATTCCAAACAGGGTGGTGTACTACCAATTGCTCTTTGTCGAGTGTGCAACTAGTCCACGGTAGTTCGTGTACGAATATGCCAATCCAGCTAAGAATCTTCGTGTACCTCCCTATGGCTTTTCAACGGGAAATCAGATTTTCCTACCGCTAACACCCTGCTGTGAATACCAAGCCTCGAGTGGTTTTTGTATTCTAATATTATAATGTTTTGAAAACTTAGTACGGTGATTTTCCTAACAATTTTTTGCCAATAATATATAGATGATTTTTAAAGAGATATCTGGAAGATACAGATTAAATATTAAAATTAGGTACCATATTGGAGTCTACCATTCTCTTACCTAATACTGGGTAATCCAGCCTAATTGGTATGCGACAGCTGCGACTATTGTCAAAGAAGCATAAACAATTTTGTCCTCAAGTCCAGATGAGAATCCCAACATTTTCCAAATTAGCTTTGTTCTTAGTTAAGGAGAATTTCTTCATACTTGTTTGGAGTTGGGACGACTGATAATGTGCCGCAGGGATTGAGCTCAATTGTAGAGGAGGATGCTGTTACAGTACTACACCTGTAACGGCTCTGGATGCTTGTGTTTTGCGTTACAATACTATATATGTAACCGCGGCATTTATCTGTATTTTGTGGATTAAATCAATTTCCTCCTATTCTATAATTATTGGGACCGCTTGTTCTGATACACAACGACAAGACAACCGGTGATGCTATAACGTTAAGAGAGCAACAAAGCGGTGTTAAAATACTCCAATGTTAGCATCCATCTGAAGCTTTCCCAAGCGCCTCCCTAAGAGGTTTACAACTGCAATCTCGTGAATTCTGTCTGGTCCCATAGACACACCCCTACCGATCCAATATATCATATGGTTTGAAAATCTTCATTCTACAACGTGTCTCAGTTCGACGAGAGGGATAACATTATCGGTAAACAACACTATCAGACACAAGAGAACTACTAACGCGATATCGCTGACGATTAGAATATCTCTATGCCGTTTAAATACTTTTACCTATCCTTAACCTTAGCTAAGAAAATGAAGAATGATATCGTTAGTATATGGTGCTAGCCGTGAAAGAGAAGAGCCTCTACCACCAAGAGCAGCATGTTATGTACGATGAAATCCTGATCCCAACTGATGGCAGTAAAAGCGTTCAGCAGGCGATTTCTCATGGAATTAATCTCGCAAACTTGACCGGGGCGACTATTCACGGATTGTACGTACTCGATAAATCCACTTTTGTTAGATTGCCAGAGGCGCAAATATTCATGATGGAAGAAGCTCTAGAAAAAGAGGGGGAACAAGCCTTAGAAGACATCGAATCTCAAGCGGCACAAAATGAAATCGATGCCATCACGAGCATTAAAGAAGGAATACCTTATGAGGTGATCTTGGAATACGCTGATGACAATGATATCGATCTGATCGTGATGGGCACCCATGGTCGCTCCGGACTCGATCGCGTTCTCCTTGGCAGCGTCACTGCCAAAGTTATTCGGCAGGCAGAAATCCCTGTATTGCTAAAACGGATTGCCGACGAGTAATCCGGTGATCTCACTATTTCAGATATAGAATCTTTGACAAGTGTTGAAGATTGTCGCCGTTCTAGTTGACGAGAACGGTGATCAGTAGCTAAAGTAGTCGTGCCACAGTGCTTCGCAATTTGTCGTTTGTGGAGCCCCAAATGAAACGTGGGCAGCGAAGACTACTCTCTTCTTGGGTGAAAGGCTAGTGTTTAACTAACCACAAAAAACTGTATTGGCGTCACCCAGAAGGCTTACCTCTGGGGGGTCACCTTGAGTTTAGAATAATCTCTCTATTCTACTTTGATCTCTCTACCCTCCGTTTCAGTTGAGTCAACTTTTGGGAGGTGAACGGTGAGCACGCCGTTCTGATACGATGCCGAAATCTGATCCTCATCAACCTCAGCAGGGATTCGAACAGATTCGACTACCGCACGGTGTTCACGCTCACTTCGAATGTATTGTTCTTCCTCCTCTTCTTCAGTCGATTCTTCGTGTTCTGCGGTTATGAACAGGGTATTATCCCGAAGGCGAAGTTCAATCTCGTCCTTCTCGAATCCGGGAACATCAGCAGTGACGACGAATTCATCACCATTGTCAACAAGATCAATGCTAATTCCTGCCACTCCAGCGGTACCACGTTGTATCATTTGTTCCCAGTCTCGACCCAAGTCCTCGAATTGGCGACTAAGCCGATTGAATACCCGGTCGATCTCGCTAAACGGATCGGTACGTTGTGCCATGCATTTCTCCTTCCTGGGCAGCGTTGCCCATGGGGAATGCGCTATGAAGTGCATTAAACGTTTTCGCCGGCCCGAAATTGATACTGGACGATGAGAGCTACCCTTCTATCCGCTTTCTTTCGTTTGTTTTCAAGAATAGCCAATGAAGATCTCCCTACAGTAGATCTAGCATTAGTAAAACTTCGTCGTCAATGTAGTAACAAGCATACGGAAAAATACCTTAGCATTTTTTCATATCTTCGTCATGAATCATCATCATCACCAACCCGAAGAATCCACTCCCGATCAGTACGAGTGAACTAAGCACTACCAATCGGGCGTCTTGTTCAGCGATGAATCTGGCCACAGTACCGATCAGACCGAATCCAAGGATGAAAGCCCCGATCACTATCAAGGTAATTCCAAACATGCCGTATCGATCCCTATTGCTAGTCATAGTCTTGAGAGCCTTCAATTGGTATAAACTTGTATTCCCATTACTACTTACAGAGTTACGGTGTAGTCAGGGATCTAACCATGAATCCGGGGGAATTTCATATCCCTGGAATTGGCAGATACGTCCTCCCTCTTCGCGAACTTCTTTGCCTGTGGGTACGTTTTCTCGCTCTCGGATTGAATTTTTAATCCATGTTGCCTGCAAACGCATCGCCTCCGGGCCAGCAGTTCGTTCTACTACTTTGAGCGTTTTTTCGTAAACGTTCAGCCGAGATTGTGCTGTGTGCATTTCCTCGTATTCCCGTTGCGGATCGAGTATTTCTTCCATGGTTTGCTCAATATCGCTTACTTGTCGACGGACACCCATAGTACTACTACGTCCGGCTTTAGAAAGCTCCTTGGGAAAATTACGCAAACTCATGAGATTCTCAGAAATCCAGCGATCACGCAAGAAGATTCCTGATTTGTCTTGAGGTATGCTTCAAGCAACAACGGGACTCACGCTCCTTTAGAGGACATCGGCCGAAGACCTCTGCTCCGACTAAGAATCACACAATACCAGTAGGTAGTACTATCGACGAGCGACGTTGTATCACTATACATCCGAAGGCCCCTAATCAATAGAAAACACCGAGAGATCGATGGTCAAAACAAATACAAGAGCAAGTCAGTCCACCTATTAGACGAGCCGTAGCGTCATTTCTATCTCGAATGACTCTCGAGAAGTTTGTTCGAAACCCATTTTTCGGTACAGCTTCCGAGCAGGGGTGTTCCAGCGCTCTACCGTGAGATATACTCGTTCAACGCCTCTCTCTTGAGCGAGACCTAGCAGAGTTTCGAGTAAATTCGTTCCAATTCCAGAATTTTGATATTTTCGCAAGACGAAAATCGCAAGTTCATAGTCATCCTCATCCGGAACAAGGGTTGCATGACCCACTGCACTTTCCTCATGCCAAGCGACAACGTTCAGGCAATCGTCGCGTAGAAGAATATCCAACCAACTTCGTACACGCTCCTCACCCTTGGGTGGAAGGCCTTGTGCACGGTCTTCTGGATTAAAGGCGACATACATGGTGACGAGTTTCTCATATTCGTCGTCATGACCGTGATAGGCACCAAATTCGTCGACCGTAATTTTCCGGCCCTCTGCATCCTGAAAGCGTCGAGGCGGACCTTTGAACGAACCAGCAGGTGATTCTGGATACTCTCTCGCCATTGAACCACTGTTACAGCAGGTAAGGTGTTTAAGATGACGAAATCAGTAATGATTACGGAGAGTACTGTTTCGCATCAGGGTCGGCAAGAAGCTCCTCGTTTATATGCGACGAGCCGAGAAAAAGTGAACCCCTTCGGTTTTGGTTACTTTCTACTGAACGGAAGTTCTTTATTCGGTTCTTCAGCTACTACCCACCAATGGACATCCTGTTTTGGATGGCGTCGCTCGATATGATTCTGTAGTTGCTCACCTGTTTCAAAATCTTTTCCACACAAATTACAACGGTGATGCTGCTTCTTTGGCATGTAGTGGATTCACCACCTATCCTATGCGGTGGTAATCGGATTAAACTTCTGGATTTGCTAGCTACCGCTTCTAGTCAGTGTACAACCAGAGATACTTATTAAAACGGTGGATTATCACTGATCACATGCGCTTTTCATCTCATTATTCAATATTGAAATTTTACCGGTATGTCTGTTGTTTACGATATGCGAGAAAAGGTATAAATAGAGAAGCCACCATAGTGAGATGATCCAAAACGATCTAATTACAGCCTCTCGTATCATCTACTATGGTTGACGTACTTGGCGCTACAATAGGCTTCCTATTAGCTATAGTAATGGTAATTTTGCATTTTATGCCTGGCACACCATGGGAACCATCAGAGGATATCTCCCAAGAAGTATTACAGCGGCGCGCAGAGACAGTTCCAAAGCCCGAATTTCCGGAACCTTATTACCGATCGATCGGCGGAGTTCCAGGTGGAAGGGCAATCGCAGCGGAGGAGACCCGAAGCGAACTTGAAGAAGCCCCAGAAGAAGAGGAAACAACAGCTGAAGAACCAGCTGCTATTCCAGATGAAGAAGCTGAGACCTTCGAGGTCGAATATGTGAAGGAAGGAAATACGATCAAGGTTGCAGAGAACGAGACGCTCCTAGAGGCTGGCGAAGAAGAGGGTTGGGAACTCCCTTACGCATGTCGCGAAGGACAGTGCCTCTCTTGTGGCGGTCGCATCGTCAACGGCCCTGCTGAAAATTATGTCATTCACTGGCAACAGGAGATGCTCGCGGAAGATGAAATAAATGAAGGGTATACTCTGACCTGTGTCGCATATCCGATTGACGATTTTAGCCTTGAAACAGGAGAGCAACCCTGAGAAGTACTTTTTCGTTCCTACCTGACTGAACGAACAGTACGTATTTCGTCGATGAGAATGACCGATATCCACTCCACAGTTATTATAGACTAACTATCACAGGACACGATTAGCCTCTAAGTGGTAATCTCACAGTAGTTCACAATAGGATCTAAGCAACGGCTACGTTTTCGAGGCTTCACGACACACTATCTCATGCATCAGCTAGTGGATGAGAATCGGAATGGCTGTATAGCAACCTTGGGCAACGCGAACTATCCTGCAGGCACCTGGACTCACAACCATTACGCTTGCCTAAGAGACTGGCTCAAACGTCCACGGGTGCGTCAACAGCTCGCCAGTGCTTAAATCTCGCTGTATATCACCGATTTCAAGCGGTAACCAGCTATCGATTTCATCTAGACCGTCACGTTCAACGATGCCACATTCACAAACAGCACTGGTCCCACCATTTGGGTGGCGTCTGAATGTGACGTCAAATCCACATCGCGTACATACCAATTTCTCCCATTCTAAAGCGATGTTCGTATTGGTGGTCATGCTTTGCCCTTTGACCTCATAGAACCGTCCCAAGCATAGGCGTATGCATTTTGAGCTACCCACAGTTTTAGTTATTGGTTTTCTGTATTCCGAATAAATTAGGTTCAAATGAAATTGTGAAAATCAGGATGAAGACTCAGGTTCTGCCGTTTCAACTGCCGACTCCGTAGTTCGACGATCTGCTTCCCGTCCACCCATCGCAACCATAACTACCGATATTCCGCTAGTGAATAAGCTAACGCCAAACAAGAGACCGAGTGCCCAGGTTGCAGTTGACGGCCAACCAATCAATAGAAGAATCGCCAGTAGAATGGATATTACACCACTCCCTAAAACCCATTCCCAGCCTCGTTCTGGTCGAACCCGAAAACCAAGAATGACTTCGGCAATCCCCTCAACTAGAAGGTACGCAATCAATACAATCGTCAGCGTTACCAATCCAAAGACTGGATCGAGAATCAGTAACACCCCGGCAATGAGGTAGATGATTGCAAGAACTGTTTCCCAGAGGATACCCGTCCACTTTCGTGCGTTGAAAACATGGACCGCATGTACAAATGCACCAACAATAAGCAGCGCTCCGAATAGTATCGATAACGACACGCCAATTATGAATGGGAAGAAAATCGCTATTACGCCGAAAGCTGCGAGTACAGCCCCGACAGCCATCAATAGTCCCCACCTATCTTGTGCAGTATTCAACTCAACAATCTGTTCTCTCTCTGTCTCAGGAGATGTATCTGTGCTCATGCTTCCTCCTTCGACCTGACTACAACAAGTTCCTACAAAAAGTCGCCGGCCCTATCATACGAGATAGACAGTTGCAAAAGGATACATGAAATTTTGAATAATAACTGCAGTTGCGCTCATTTTGGGACCGCTTGTTGGCGTGTTGGGGGATCCATCAAAATTTTTCATGGGGTTTTGTTGGCATTCGCTGTGGGTGCACTTGTAACTGCGGCGGCCTACGAACTCCTCAAATATGCATTCAATATCAGTAGTCCGATGCTCGTAAGCAGGTTCCTCGCATTCGGAACAAGACTGTTTGCTGGAGCCGGTTACCTATTCAAACAAATAACATCTGGCGAAGGAGAATCTGGCTGGGCGTTGCTAGCGAGTGTAACTCTTGACGTCATTTCTGAAAACTCTGCGCTCGGTATTGTTCTGCTCCGACAGTCTCCTGCTGGACTTGCGCTGGTGGCCGCGTACTTCGCCAGCAATTTTCCGTACTTAGTGGTACCCATGATCGGCAAATACGGAAGATGGAAGACGTTCGCGGGGTGGTGTGTTGCTGCTGTGACAATCGGCGCATCTGTGTGGTTCGGAAATACATTCTTCGCGGGATATGGCAACAACGTGATTGCGGCTCACCGGGCGCTTGCCGGTGGCGTGATTCTTGCGAGTCTGGCCGACGAAGTGTTCCCTGACGCCTACGACCAGTCATCGTCAATCGCAGCAGTAGCAACCGCGTTTGGGTTCGTCATGGTTTATTTATTAAAAGAGAATTCAATTTGTATTGGATTGCTTGATGTGACAAATTCTGATGTTACAAACATCTACCAATGTTGGGAGTAGACGAGCTAATGGAGTACGAGCATAGTATCGTTGTCACGGAGGACTTCGTTTCCAATGACCGTGTACTTCAGCGGTCGCCGGAGTAATCCAATTTGCTTATGAGCTAATGTTGATATCTAATTTCTGTTAGATGAGTGCATTTTTCACTGACCGGTTCATGAATTAAGCGAGATCATTCATTAAGGGATTGCCAGGACGGTGTTCACTGGACTCGAAGATTTTTCTTTGTTAGAAGAATATGGTCAAGAGGATGCAGTGATGAAATCGAAATCACAAATACGGAACCGCCTCGACTACCTGTATGACATCAATGTGGCAACCTGCTACTATGCTCCGTACCGGAAGCGAATCCAAGGTGAAATTGCGGCATTGGAATGGGTTCTTGAGGAGCGCACCTCAAATATTCAATCCTCTCTTCAAGAGGTTGAAGTAGAAACCAATGATCGGAGTTGAAGCCCACCGATGCGAAACGGAAGAAGATTGGCTTGGAGCCGGCAGTTCGAGACCAGCAAACTACAAACAAAATATGAGAGTAAGTCTACCGGAAATATTTCGATAACCTCCTTGGTGAATCGCGAACTGTAAATAGACAGCCGTTGTGCGATTCACCGGGATGTTAACACGACACAGAGGGAGTTCGACTCTCACACCGCTCGTGAGCGCACTATTCGTAGGATTCGGTGGTCTCGTGACCGGGGGAGTACTCGTTGCTGCAGTCGCGGTAGGACTCGAATCGATTGGTTTTCAGGTCTTTGATAATCTCGCCCTCGCCGTCGGTGTCACAGTCGTAATGCAGGGAATTGGCTTTGCTATCGTTGCAGTTGCTTATCTTCGGTATCACGACCTCGGCGTTGAGTTCATTCGCCTCCGGATGCCAAGACGATCCGACGTTCTCTGGATCGGTGGTGGGCTTGTCGGGTTGTTCGGATTGCTCACGGTCATAAACGTACTTCTGCAACTCGTGGGCTTGGGGAATGTAGCCCAGCATGAACTTGCACGACTCGGACAGCAGCAGCCCGTACTTTTCTTGATTCTTGTTCCGTTGTCCGTTCTCATAATTGGTCCAGGTGAAGAGTTGTTATTTCGAGGGATAATTCAGACCCGCCTGGTTGAAGCATACAGTACGAACATCGGCATCATCGTTACCAGTGCTATTTTCGCGAGTGCTCACTTTCCGGCATATGGAGGTGAAAACGTAGCCGTTGCTATTGTAGTCCTCTTCGTTCTTAGCATTGTCCTTGGCTGGATCTATGAGAAGACAGATAACCTCGTTGTCCCCGTAGTTGTTCATGGCCTCTACGATGCCGTTCAGTTCTTTACACTCTATATATTAATTTTGATAGAACTTTCGGTTCTATTTCACTGAGCCGCGTTCGCTCTAAAGGCGAGACTGCCAAACCGTTATATCAGCGACATTAAATCGGCAGAAAACGGATACGATTTAAGTGGTCACGAACATATTTATTTGTCTATGTATATAACCATACCAGTGATCAATTAATACTTGACAATCTATTCTCAGTGGACCGATGTTCTCTCATGTTCCAGAGCATGGTCAATAGATCAAGCCGTGTGGCACTCCCAACTCAGTTAGCGTTATCCCCGATAATGAGTAGATTTCCAAGATTATTGCTGCACATACTTTCGTTTGGACGGTTGGATAAACAGGTGGCATACTCTCTAATGATTAAATAAAACTCAGGATATATCCGTGGTGGCAAAAGATTAATCTAATTAGGCAGGAAATTGTTGACACCTCAACGACGGTTTGCCTCATTATCCCTATATCTCAGAGTTCGACAAATCGGTTATTTACGGTCGCTTGCCGTAGTGGCTATCACCATGGTGACGTCAGTATCCATTCGACAGGCTACTCCATCACTAAATTTTGACATCTTTGATCATATCACGGTGTTCTATAGCAAAATGAATTGTCGTGCCATCCGCAATGGCGACTCTCTCAGTTGCGGTCGGCGCGACCATCTTCGTCACGGTACGGCTCGTGACGGCGGTAGTCTCAGATACCACGTCGTGCTTTACGAACCCGAACGTAGCACTCGAAGGAACGGGAAAACACAACATCGTCAATATCATTTTGGTGAACTTCTGTGGTTTCGACACGATGGCCGAACTCTGAGTCATCGCGATGGCCGTGCTCTCGGTGTTGACGCTCATCGCCATGTTCGAACGGGGTGAGACGCAGTGACGACGATCATCACCCGAACCGTCGCGCGCACAGTGGTGCCGCTCATCTTCGTCACGGCGATAGCGCTCATGTTGCAGGGGCACAATCGCCCCGGCGGTGGGTTCATCGCAGGTGTCTTGACGACGACGGCGTTCGCCCTAATATACATTGTCTATGGGCTAGATTTCCTCGAAGAGGAGATCTTCCACAGCCAAGTTCATGCACCGGCTGAACATCTCCAGCACGGTATCGTTGAGAACTACCGAATCACGTTCGTGCTCGGGTTGGCACTGGCAGTGGGAAGCGGTCTCGTAGCGATTGCATTCGGGTACTCGTTCATGACGCAGACGTATGACGTGCTTCATCTTCCCGTCTTCGGTGAATTCGAGGTAGCGAGCGCACTCGCGTTCGATACAGGGGTTTACCTCGTTGTCGTTGGCGCGCTCCTCACGATCTTCTCAGTAGTGGGTGTGAAATGACCCAACGCGACCGCGAGGACGAGCGAGACAGACCTATCCTGAACATCGGCTATTTCGCCCAGATGTTGAACGAGGGTTCTGGGGCCATGAGATCCCAGTTCCCGATGGTGGTGACCGCCCAACCAGCATCCTCGTCATCTGCTGGACTTGCGGTGCTCGTTCTGTTCGTCGGCATCGCATTCGACTCCCTTAACAAGACGGCGGAGTCCGCAGCGACCGCCGTGATTCACAAACACGCATATGTCGACGTATTGCTTCGGGGTGGGTTGACGTGAAAAAGTGGCTCGTCATCGGCGTCGTCCTCGCCATCCTATGGCTCTTCATTCGAGGAGTCACGCTTGACCCAACTACCATCCTTGGCGAGTTTCTCATCGGACTCACGGTTGGTATGCCCATTGCGTTCACGTTCCGGCGCTTTTACACGCCGGAGACGAACATCGTTCGGAATCTTCGTGTGTCACCCTACGTCCTGCTATACACTGCGGTCTTCATCAAAGATCTCGTGAGGTCAAACTTCGACGTCGCCTATCGCGCCCTGCTGCCGAGCATGCCCATGGAACCGGGTGTCATCGTCCTTCCGCTCCGAGTGCAGACGGACGGGGCCATCACCACTATTGCCAATAGCATCACCCTCACACCAGGAACCTTGACTATGGATTACGACGAGGAAGCTAATGCGCTCTACGTTCACAGTATCGACGCCCGCGACGTGCAGACCGTCATAGACCCCATCCGAACGTGGGAAGATTACGTTCTTGTAGTCTTTGACGAGGAGAGGAAACCCGGCGATCCAGTGCCGGAGGGTCCGATCTCTCACGTCTGCGGCGAATCGGGTGATGGAGGTGTCAAGCGTGGTAACTGAACCTCTCACTATCGTCGTCCAAACAGGCCTCGTCATCGCGAGCGGACTGACCTTGCTCGCGGGCTATCGTGTCATCAAGGGTCCGACCGTTCCAGACCGAGTTGTGGCACTCGACACAATCGGGACAAACGTCGTTGCCATTGCAGTTCTGTACGCGCTTAAGACCGGCGAGGGTGTGTTCGTCATAGTGAGCCTCGTTCTCGCGATCATCGGGTTTCTCAGCACTATCGCGGTCTCACAGTACATCATCGAAGGAGACATCATCGAATGAACGTCCAACAGCTCGCCATCGCACTGCTCATCGCCGTCGGGAGTTTCTTCCTCATGGTCGGCACGGTCGGCCTGCTCAGGTTCCCTGACGTGTACAATCGAATGCACGCGGCAAGCAAGGCGACCACGCTCGGTGCCGCCTCGATCTTTCTTGCTGGATTCGTCTATTATGGCCCACAGGGAGCAGGGTTGACCTCACTCATCGGCATTCTTTTTCTCTTCTTCACCGCACCGACTGGTGCGCACATGATTTCTCGGTCGGCAAAGGAGATGGGCGTCGAGTTCTTCGGCGACGCCGAGTGGCCTGAGAAGGAGTAATTTTCTCGCGTTGAATCCACTTATTACGTGTCGGTCACGTATTGATGGATCGCTCCGCAATTGTCAAAAGCGATGGATACGTCTGATTACTACGATACTTCCCATCTGGCACCGACCTGATGGCACAGAGGTAGAACGCCCTCATCATGGTGGTACAGCGAGCGCCCCCGAGAATTCGGTCGAGAAGTATGATTCTCGAAAATGCTGCTGATATGGTCGCCGTGGCTGGCTGGAGGGAGGAGACACAATTATCAGATTATTAAGTGATGTCGAAATACGTATTGCCGATTCTTGAGACTGGTCTACTATGGCCAAGTCATGGGCTGGTCGCACATCGAGTAGTCTTGCGACTATCTTTCGAGATGTTGGCGGATTAGTTCTTATCATCGGTGGCTTACTGCTCATCCCGCTTTTCGTGGCCTTAGTGTACTGGGAACCATACTCTGGACTTGCGTTTCTGATTAGTGCTGGAATCACTGGGTTGGCAGGAGGGGTCATATACTGGGTTTTCAATAATGCACCCAATCCAAAGAAACCGCATGCAATGGTGATTGCGGCGTTTGGTTGGCTCGCGTGTGCTATCTTTGGAGCCCTCCCCTTCATCTTCGCCGCCTACCTCACTCCCGTCGAGGTGATGAACAGCTACATTCCCGCGGGAGCAGCGTACACCCAGTCGAGCATGATGACCTTCCGGAATCCCCTCCACGCTGTTTTCGAGTCGATGAGTGGGTACACGGGAACCGGGCTGACGATGAGCGTTCACGAACCGTCACTTACCCACTCACTTTTATTCTATAGATCTATTATGCAATTTATTGGGGGAGTCGGAGTGATCGTCCTCTCCCTTGCGATATTGCGAACACCGAAAGGAACTAGTGGTGTCTTACTGTACATCTCCGAAGCACACGAGGAGAAACTCCGTCCGAATATAATCGAAACTGTACGCTCCATCTGGAAAATCTATATACTCATTACCGCAACCGTTGCCGTCTACCTGTTTCTCGGAACGCTTCTGATATTACCTGAATACGGGATCGCACCCACGGTATTCGACGCGATTAATCACGCGATGACTGGGCAGTCCGCCGGTGGGTTCAGCACACTCGACAACAGCATTGCCGGCTACAACTCCTCCACAATGGAGATTCTGTACATCCCCCCGATGGTTCTTGCGGCAGTCGCACTCCCCCTGTATTATCAGCTTTTCTCGGAGCGTGATTGGCGTGATATCTGGCGGAATCCACAACCAAGATGGCTCATCATTCTCTCGATCATGGGGTCGATCATACTGACATCCCTATTGCTTGGTGTGGATACTGTCTCAAATCCTGTCCGAGAAGGTGTTTTCCAGTATATTAGCGCCCTCTCAACTACTGGATGGCAAACATCAAATATCGGAGCATGGTCTGGGGGAGCAGTCATCTTCATCGTTGCCGGCGCAATGGTTATTGGGGGATCAGTGGGGGCTACCGTGGGCGGGATCAAGATTGTTCGTGCTTATCTCATCGGTCGGGGGATCAGTTGGCAAGTCTATCGGGTGTTTCTCCCGGAACATGCTCTTGAGACCTTCAAAATTGGTAACGATCGACTTGACCGTAATGAACTCACGGACGAATTCACGACTGCGACTGTCTTCTCGATACTTTACGTGATCGTTTTGATAGCCAGCGTGCTCATCATCTTCCAGTTCATGGGACAGCAGTACACACTTGCGGACGCGATATTCGAATCAGCTAGCGCTCAGGGCAATGTAGGGCTTTCCTCGGGGATGACCCATCCGGCCATGTCCCCCATTGTCGAGATGATGTTGCTCGTTCAGATGTGGATCGGTCGCTTGGAAATTATTCCGCTCCTGGTCTTCTTTCGGGCGTTAATCGCAGGTACTAGCTTTCATTGATTTCATACCGGTCATTTTTCAATCCGTTCGCCGACTGATGACGGAAACCCAGTAGGCTTATACCGATTACGGAGGGCGTTTAACTATGTACATCATTGTGGTTGGAGCTGGCCGTACCGGCAGCCGGTTTATCGAATTGTCGACATGCGATGAGCATGAGGTTGTTGTCATTGAACAGGACGAGGAACGCGCAAGGGAAATCAGTACTCAGTACGATTGCCTTGTGATTAACGAAGATGGGGCGTCCCACTCTGTACTTGAAGAGGCGGACATCGAACATGCGGATGCACTTGTCGCAACAACCCTGGATGACGCGACTAACCTGCTTGTGATGATGCATGGTCAGGACGCGGGCGTCGCATCGCTGGTCAGTTCGGTGAACGACGAAGGCAATAGGCGGTTGTTCAGGGAACTCGACGTCAATACCGTCGAGAGTCCGCACCGACTGAACGGCGAATATCTCTATCGGACAGTTCAGCGACCAGGGATTCGTGACTTCATGGAGCTTCCAAACGGCGCTGAGATTTTCGAAATGACGGTCGACGAAACCGCACCGATCGTCGGGAAAACACTTATCGAGGCCTACAAAGAGAACCTTCTCGCTGATCAAACGATTATCGTCGCCATCGATCGAGACAACGAACTCCTCATTCCCGATGAGGAAACACGAATCGAACTCGGAGATCTGGTAACCGTCTTCTCTCGAACCGGTGCGACCAAAGAGGCTACACGGCCTTTCAATCGAGAGGGCATCGAGTAGGCGGTTGAATCCAATATCGAAACTCGCTCGCTCGAAAATCTTCGTGGATCGAGCACGGCGTATCTGGATTCTCAAGAAAATTCCAGAAAAGCAATGATTGAAAATCGTGACTGCCCGTTCTCCGAGGAGACTTAGTACCTGGTATCATCCGAGACAGAACCGCTAAATACGGAGTAGAGGAAGATGAAATAGCCGAGGATGAGTGGGAGCATGATCGCCGCCATGATTGACATCACGTTCAACGAGACGGTCGGAACGATCGCCTGTCGGACGGTCATCCCGGTGGCAGGATCGATCGTCGGGTGCAGGAGGTATGCGACCAGGGCAACGAGGGTGAAAGCGAGTCCGGCGGCGGCGACAAACCTGACTCGATCGCGTTGGCGTCTGGTCGCGATGACGAACAGCACCGCGCAAACGAGAACTAACAGAACGATTCCGATCCCGACCGTGGTGAGAAGTCTCGTCCGAAGCGGTGATACGAATCCGATAATCCAGCCCAGAGTGGCGATGATGAACAAGAGATGGACGCCGATTGCAGGGAGGGCGTACGAATGGATTTCAGATCGGACGTCGTCTGGAAGTTTGAGCGCGAGATACGCGACACCTTCGACAACGGTGAGCGAGACGACCAACAGGCCGACGATGATACCGGGAATCGTTACGATCCCCGGGGCGCCGACTAACCAGTTCCCTATGAACACCCCAAGGAAGAACGGCGCGGAGACACTCCCGATCACGAACGCCCACTCCCACACACGTCGCCAGCGATCGTCGTCGGCCTGTTCGTGGAATTCAGGCGCCGCCCCACGAAGTGCGAGCGCGAACAAGAGGGCAAACATGAGCAGATAATACCTGCTAAATAACCCCGCATACACACTGGGAAATACGGCGAAGAGGGCGCCACCAAACACGACCAGCCAGACTTCGTTTCCGTCCCAGAATGGCCCGACGGCCGAGAACAGCATGTGTTTCTCGGTTTCGTCGTTCCGTGTTGCAAAGAGTGCGCCGACGCCGAAATCGAAGCCATCGAGGAATAGAAACATCGCTAATAGGAAGAAGACAAGCACGAACCAGATTTCGATGAGCGGTAACCCAAACAGGTGGCCTGACGAGAGGGATATAGCCGACAACTCAAACATCGCTTGAAACCTCCTGCCCGGTATCTGTTGTCTCATCTGTGACCTCCTCGATCTCGGGAGGTCCTTGTTTGATAAGCCGCCAAAAGATCGTGAGCACGACCCCGAGCAAGATTGTGTAGCCACCGATGAATCCAGCGAATGAGAATAAAGCTTCATTTACCGTCAAGCCAGGTGAGACGCCAGCTTGAGTTTTCATCACACCCTGAATAATCCAGGGTTGGCGGCCCACCTCTGTGACGATCCACCCCACTTCGACGGCGATGAACCCAAGCACCGAGGAAGCCATAAGGGACTTCATAAGGAGTCGATCTTCGAAGAGTTCCCCATGCCACCACCGGTAATTGCCCCAAAACGCTAGGACGATAAACCAGAAACCGAGCGCGACCATGATACGAAACGACCAAAAAACGATTGCAACGGGTGGAATCCCGACATCTTGGTACTCTTCGAGTCCAATGATTGTCGCCTGGGGATTCCCCCCGCTTGCCAACCATGACGCCATCCCCGGAATTGCGATCCCGAATAGTTCTCGTGTTCGAGGATTGAATAGACCGTCCCAGGTAGTTGGGAACGCGACGATGTACTCGGGAACGTAGCTATCGGTTTCCCAGACTGCTTCCATCGCTGCGAACTTCTCGGGCTGGGTACGATAGATTTGGCGCGCGTACGCGTCACCGTGAAGAACCTGAAATGGGGCGGTAAACAGCATCACTACGAGTGCGATCTTCAGAGATGTGCGCCAGAAGTCGCTATCGCGTTCAGTCCACACGTGGTACGCGGAGATGCCGGCGATGAGAAGTGCGACGGACAACACGGCAGCGTTCTGCATGTGGACGAACTCCCAGGGAAAACGAGGGTTTGCGTAGGCAGCGAGTGGGTCAGTCAGCTCGATGACTGTCCGACCACCTTGTGATGTGACTCGATAACCTTGTGGGTTCTGCATCCAGGAGTTCGCGACCAGAATCCACGTCGCTGAGAGCCATGAACCGAGCGCGACAAGGAACGCTGAGAGGAAGTAGGTTCGGTCACCGACACGGTCGCGACCGAACAGAAAAATACCGAGAAAGACGGATTCGAGGAAGAACGCCATCATACCTTCAGCAGCAAGTGGTCCGCCGAAGACCGGCCCGGCCGCTCTGGAAAACGCAGCCCAATTCGTTCCAAATTCAAACTCAAGGACGAGACCGGTGATGGTTCCGACAACGAAACCCACCCCAAAAATGCGCGACCAAAACCGACGATGTTGTTTGTAAACAGGGTTGTCCGACCGAATCGACTTCCAGGTGAAATACACGAGGAAGGGTGCAAGTCCCATCGTCAGAACCGGGAAGATGATGTGAACAATCGTTGTGAGTGCGAACTGGAGACGACTGATGAACTCTGGTGTTACCATAGATATTGAGTTTTAGCTCCACTGACTTTGCCATTTCTGCTTAAATTCTCCCAATAGTATGGGCAAACCAAATAATCCAATCATATTCAACCATTTTTGTATAATCAAATATTTAACCATACCGCCGATACCCTCTGTGTGGTGTCGGGGTCCTGTTCGCCGAACTCCTGATTGATTTCAAGGTTCAGAGAAAGAAGAGGCACTGAAATATACGTTGACAACTGTTCTGTGGGGATCTCTGGGTGATGATCACCCGTCATAGTAGGAAACATCCTTTGTTGGCGCGTACGCTATAGCGATAACATTGCACAAAATGGAGTTTTCCTACCGTTCTGCTCAATGAGACTACCATCTCTTCGTTTTCGATATTTAAGGAGTTGTAGAGAGATGCCATTGCTGAAGCATTTTACATCCCGTCATACGTTCGAAGTGCTCACTAAGATAGGCTAAGGACTCTGTTTATAACGAATGACCTATGATAACAAACAACATACTTATCGGAGTTCGGCGTCGAATTACACGTTGATGGCAGACTATAGTCCGACAGCCGAGTGGAATGCACAGTACATAGACGGCGAGTGGGAGACCCCTGTTCGTGAAGCTATCGAAGTACAGAATCCAGCAACTAGAGAGATTATTACCACTGTCCCAGCGGGAACTGCCAGGGACGTCAACCGTGCGTTCCAGGCGGCAAAGGCCTCACAGTCCGAATGGGCAGACACTCCGCCGCAAGAGCGAGAGGAAGTAATCCAACGCGTACGCAACCTCCTTGAAGAGAACAGCGACGATATCGTGGAGACTCTCATCAAGGAGTCCGGCAGTACCCGACTTAAGGCTACAATGGAAGTCGGCCTAGGCCATGGCGATGGAGCGTTCACTGCGGAGGAGTTGGCCGTCGCGTCGAGTTACCCGCTGCGCAAACAAGGGAGGCAGGCCGAGTCAGCCATACCCGAGAAGGAGAACGTTGTTCACCTCTACCCGAAGGGGATTGTTGGAGTTATCACCCCGTGGAACTTCCCACTGTATCTTACGATGCGCGCAGTCGCCCCAGCGATCGCCCTTGGCAATGCAGTTGTGCTAAAACCTGCCGAAGACACGCCGATCACGGGTGGTCTCCTTCACGCACGATTGTTCGAGGAGGCGGGTCTTCCGCCGGGCGTCCTCAATGTCGTTCCAGGCTACGGCAAAGATGCAGGTGCACGCACCGCGGGTCACCCCGACCTTGACGTGCTTTCGTTCACCGGGTCGACGGAAGTCGGACGAATGGTCGCAAAGTCTGCGGTCGAAAATTTGGCGCTTCCAACGCTCGAACTCGGTGGGAACGCCCCACACGTTGTTCTTGGCGACGCACCCCTCGACAATGCAGTTGCCGCAGGTGCGTTCGGAAGTTTCATCCACCAAGGCCAGGTCTGCATTAGTATCAACCGCCACCTCGTTCACGAATCGCTCTACGATGCGTACGTCGAGCAACTCGCCGAGCACGCTGCTAGTCTGACCGTCGGCGACCCCTCGAATCCCGAGACAGACATCGGGCCAGTCATCAACGAGAGCCAGCGCGACCAGATGATGGAATACATCGAGAAATCTGTCGATGCAGGTGCGACGGTCGAAACCGGTGGCACCTCCGACAACCTATTCGTCGAACCCACGGTGCTCTCCGGCGTGACGAACGTAATGCCGATCGCCCACAATGAGCATTTTGGTCCCATCGCCCCTGTCATCCCCTTCAGCGACGATGACCAAGCCGTCATACTCGCCAACGACACTGAGTATGGCCTCACCAGCAGCGTCTACTCAGGTAACATGGATCACGGTCGAAGTGTCGCCCGCCGCATCGAGGCGGGGATGGTTCATGTTAACGACCAGCCGTTCAATGATGAGGAACACATGCCATTCGGCGGTGTGAAATCGTCTGGACTCGGTCGCTACAACGGTAGGTACATCCTTCGGGAACTCACCGAACCACAATGGGAATCCATCCAGCACAAACCACGGGAATACCCACTCTAGCCTGAGGATGATAGGTTTGAGACTTCGAAACGTGGATAGATTCGTAGATGCTGATGTGACGATTAAAGCCAACGTCAATCCCGTCAAGGACAAGGTGACACACGCATCGACGAATAACGAGGTGCTGGAAGACACTGTGAACCGTAGCCGAATTCACTCGACTGATCCCGTGACCACACCAGCTGATACACTTACAAATGACTGAGCACATCCTCGTTCTCGGTGCTGGATACGCTGGCTCAATGGTCATCCAAACCCTCGAGGAACAACTCAGGGATGTGGATGCCCAACTTACGTGGATCTCTAAGCACGACTATCATCTCATGCTTCACGAGATTCACCGCCTTATCCGGAATCCGGGGCTGCGGGACATACTGACAATTCCTGTCGAAGAGATAAAGCGCCAAGGGACGCCATTTGAACAGCAAACCGTTGAGAAAATCCGCGGGAAGGAACGTATTGTCGAGTTCACCGACGGGACGACGATGGAGTTCGACTACGTCGTCGACTGTCTCGGGAGTCAAACCGCCTATTACGACATCGACGGCTTGCGCGAGCACGCGCTGACGCTGAAATCGCTCGATGACGCTCTCGCGATTCATTCCGAGACAACAGGCGCCGCCGCTGCAGCCTCTCTCGACGAACCCGCTACCGTCGTCGTCGGCGGTGCGGGACTCTCAGGAATCGAGGGGGCTGGCGAACTTGCGGAATTCCGGGATCAACGCAATCTCCCGCTTGATGTCCGACTCGTCGAGGCGAAAGACGAGATATTTCCCGGTCAGGATCACCAGTTCCAGGGCGCTCTTCGGCAACAGTTAGTCGACCACGAGATCAACATCTCGACCGGCGATCCCATTGTCGAGGTGGATGACGAGTCGGTTCACTTCAACAGCGGGAGGTCCGCTGACTACGACGTTCTCGTCTGGACTGGGGGAGTCACTGGGCACCGCGAACTTGACGACCCGGAGGTCGAACTAGAGCGGGGGCGCACCAAGGTGGACGATACCCTCCAGAGCGCTGACGAGCGCATCTTCGTCGTCGGTGACTCTGCCATCGTTGAACTTGCTGAGGCACCGCCACCACCCACTGCACAGGCCGCGTGGCAGGCCGCCGAGGTTGCCGCTGAAAATGTGATCCGCACTATCCGAGGCCAGTCATTGCGTCACTGGACGTATGAGGACATGGGGACGGTCGTTTCAATCGGCGATGATGCAATCGCACACGAAATTAAGTTCGTTCCGGTGAATACGTTCGATACCGCCGTCGCCAGCTACCTGAAGCGGGCGGTCACGACTCGGTGGGTCAACAAGGTCTCCTCGCGACGGCGCGCCGCGAGGACGTGGCAGGCGATCTAAAGAAAATACAGCGATAGTTCCACGGGTCAGGTGACCCATGGGTGAATTGTGTACGCAGTCGTCACAACCGGAAGAGTTACGGCGTCTTCGCGCGTTTTTTGGCGGGAAGCCGCCGTTAACAACCTCTCAAAATTCGATTGCAATTAACTCGGTGAGACTGGTGGTGTCGAGTGGTGAGTGAAGCTGCCGACCCTCACGGTTTGGTGAGGTCACCGTCGGACGGAAGTGCCGATACGACCGAACACACCGAATCGGGTATTCTCGCATCCACGCGACCGAAAGGGAGCGCGAGGGGAATTAAATTCGCCTGCGGCAGTTGGTCCCATTTTGAGACGACTCCCAAGATGGTGAAGCCACGGGTCACCCGACCGTGGTACTTCCTTGTCGGAGCGGATCCGGGCAATAAATCGATCTCGTACGAAGTGAGACATCGTGAAGCGTCCGTGATGATATAGAACCCATTGTACGGATAAGTGGTTATCAATCGATTCTTCTCAGGAAGTTTTCCCCACTACTTCTACATATCTAGATTCGACAAATCGGTTATTTACGGTCACCTATCGTAGTGGCTATCAACATGGTGATGGCAGTGGTTGTCCTACAGGCAAACCCAGCATTGTCCATCGACATGCTGGTTGTGTTCACTATTATTGCTGCCGCATTTATATTTTTCGTGACTGAACCAATTCCGATAGACATCACCGCGATCGGCCTCATCGTCGTTCTCGTTGTCTTGGGACCTTGGACGGGAGTATCGGCCGAGGACGGAATCAGAGGCTTTGCTAACGAAGCGACGGTTACTGTTCTCGCGATGTTCATACTCAGTGAAGGCATTCGTCGGACGGGCGTCGTCGCGCTGGTTGCCGATAAGATCATCGAGCGCACCAAAGACAGTGAGTCAAAAACGTATTCCGCGCTCATTGGATTCTCGGGCGGGGTAGCAGGCTTCATCAATAATACGCCGGTTGTGGCCATCATGATCCCGATGGTAGATACTATCGCCAAGCAGACGAAAATATCGCCATCGAAGCTCTTGATCCCAGTCTCGTATGCGTCGCAGATGGGTGGAATGCTGACAGTCATTGGCACGTCGACGAACCTACTCGCCAGCAGTCTCTCCGCTCGTCTGCTCAATCATCCGTTCTCGATGTTCGAATTCACGCACCTCGGACTCCTTGTCCTGATCGTCGGGATACTCTACCTGTACTTTATCGGCCGCCACCTTATCCCTGAGCGAATCAAACCCGGCGAGGAACGCACCGACGAGTTCGAGATGACTGATTACTTGACAGAGGTGGTCGTCCGTCCGAACTCACCGGTCGTTGGCGACTCTCTCCACGATTTTGTGGATGACCTCAACCTCGATCTCGACATCGTACAGGTGATCCGGAACGGTGAAGTGTTCATCGAGCCGTTCGACGACCTGACCATTCAAGACGGAGACGTGCTGATGGTTCGAACCGATCGTGAGACGTTGGTCAAATTACTCGACATCGAGGGGATCGCCCCTACCCCACAAGTCAAGCACGAAGACGCCGATCTCGAAGATAGGGACGAGGATCGTCTACTGGTCGAAGTTGCCGTCCTTCCTGACTCGGACGTGGTCGGCGAAACGCTCGAGAATCTCGATTTCGCGGATGAATATGATGCAACCGTCCTCGCGATCCGCCGCGGCGATGAACTCCGACATGAACGGATGGACGAACTCCGCCTTCGGGGTGGGGATTTGCTTCTCATCCAGGCACCTGAAACCAGCGTCAATCGGCTAGGACGAAGTCGTGAATTCGTCGTCACTGAGAAAATTTCCCGTCCAAAGTATCGCCGTTCGAAGATGCCGATTGCAGTCGGTATTGTTGCAGCCGTCGTCGGAATCGCTGCCCTCGATCTTTTACCGATTGTCATCACTGCGCTTGCGGGCATTGTCGCTATGGTTGCAACTGGCTGCGTTCGTCCGGGGGAGGTCTACAATGCGGTCGACTGGAACGTCATCTTCCTGCTCGCCGGAGTCATTCCACTCGGAATCGCAATGGAACGAACCGGTGCCGCCAGATGGCTCGCATCGCAGGTCGTTAGTAGTGTTGAGTTCCTTCCCTTAGTAGTAGTTCTTGGGATATTTTATCTCTTCACAGCATACCTCACCGAGATCATCAGCAATAACGCGAGTGTGGTTCTCATGATTCCAGTCGCCATCAGTGCGGCAAGACAATTCGACGCCAATGCCTTTGCATTCGTTCTCGCAGTGACCTTTGCCGCGTCAACGGCGTTCAATACCCCTATCGGATATCAGACGAACCTTATGGTATATGGACCTGGTGGCTACAAGTTCACGGATTACCCTCGAGTTGGCACGCCATTGCAGTTGATTGAAGCAGTCGTGACAGCTCTCGGAATTGCATTCTTTTGGGGGGTTTGATCATGTTCGCGCCGACAGTCTATTCCACTGTGGGCAAAGCAATGGGGTTGAAGTGTGTCAAAATCGCGGATGCATCTATACCCTGTCGTACGAAGAGACACAGGGATGTAATCGATCGAGATGTTTTTGAGCGTCTCGTTGACGTGGTTCGAACCGGGAACCAAAATCTACTGAGAGGATTCTGCCGCCTCTTTGAGAGCAACTAGTAGCGTCTCTTTGTCCCACGAACCATCGTGACGACGGTTGTTAATAAAAAAGGTAGGCGTGCCGTTGACACCGCTTCGAACACCACTCATGAAATCCTCATGCACATGGTCGGCATAGGTATGGTCAACGAATACTTCACGGGAGAAGCGTTCGACGTCGAGGCCGAGTTCCGTCGCGTATTTACGGAGGTGATCATCCCCAAGTGCGTCCTGGTTTTCGTAGAGCGCGTCGTGCATTTCCCAGAACTTCCCTTGTGCCCCGGCAGCTTCGGCTGCCTCCGCAGCGTGTTGTGCGTGTGGATGAACAGTTGTCAGTGGGAAGTTTCGAAAGACGAAACGGAGCCGATAGCCAAACACCCTTTGAATTTCTTGGATGATAAAATAGGCACGACCACAGTGAGGACATTCGTAGTCTCCATATTCGACAAGTGTCACAGGTGCATCAGGTGATCCCTGGATGTGATCTCGCTCATTCACTGGAACCATTAGTTTCGGAGTTGACGCGAGAGGTGTCGTTTGGCTCATCGGTCGTCCTCTGCGGTTGATGAGTCCTCCAAGGAGGTCGATCGAAGGTCTTCGAGCGCTGTGAGAATCCCCTCCGCTCCTGGATTAACACCTACAGGGGAGACGTGACTCCACTGGATTTCCCCCTCATCGTCAATCACAAACAAGGCACGCTCAGCTGTACCGTCTTTATCTCGATAGACACCGTATGCATTAGCAACATCGCCTTTCGGTTCAAAATCTGCAAGTAATGGGAAATCGAGATTTCGAGCTTCAGAGAACGCGGCATGACACCAGGTGCTATCGACCGAGAGGCCGAGTAACTCCGCATCGTATCGTTTGAATTCCGGTAAAATCTCGTTGTACAGTGCCATTTGATCGCTACAGACTGGACTCCAATCTGCGGGATAGAACGCAAGAATCACAGGCTGACCGCGAAACTCACTCAATGAAAGCTGTTGGTCAGGCGTGGCATAGAGTGTGAAATCAGGTGCCTGTTGTCCGGAATCGAGTACCTCCGACGAATATGCCTGAGCACCATACTCGAACTCGTAATCGTTTGCACTCATCTCTCATCCCTCTCCGTTAGGTTCGCTACCAAAGACCAAACTCTTTTCTATGCATTTCGAATTGAGTAATTTTAGAAATTTAAGAGGCTCACCTGTCGACTATCAATTGAACAAGATGGTGGATGCATCCATCTGCAAAAAAGACCGGGAACTCGACTATACCCCTGGAAAGCTAGACACAGTGTTTCCACCCATAAATGTAGAGTGTTTTACAATTTTGACACCCTTTTTGTATTCTGAACACATATCCACAGATATGGAAGGTGATTCCTACACCCAGGATCCGGAAGCCCGTCAGACCTCTCCAATGCAAGAGTTCGGTCGGCGTGAGGTTGCCATTGGCTTCGTGGTTCTTTTCGTCGGAATGCTGATTTCGTACGTGATTCCGGCGTTGTTTATCTGAAGTAGTAATGATTGTCGTCCCCGGAATCAAAATAGAGAGATGAATCGCTGCGAGCTACGGTTTTAGTGCTAATATAACACAATAATAATTGAAGCGCAAATTTGGCTATTATATCCTCTGACATGGCAGTATTGATATCTAGTGACGAATTTCGTCCCTTCAATATGAAAGAGTTACTGATTGAATATCTAGTGGAAATAGAATGTGAATTTTTTAATGTAGTCATTATCATTATCTGACCCATATCTGTTTAATCGACTCGTGATTAATATCTGGCCGATATTTATAACCGACACACCGACCGACATCGGCACTGATGAGTCTATATCCTCTCTGATAGCAGTCGGTGATAATGTGTTCATAGACGTACAACTTATCTTGGGAAATTCTTGGTAAGTCAAACGGTGATTTGTGTTCGTAACCGAAAGGAGTGATCGGCTTCAGGATTGAACCAGTGCTGGTTAAAATCGACCAAAAATAGGGCTATTCGCATTAACTACCAATTACAGCTTTGTATCGAGGAATTATTTCCGTTATCTTAGATCCTTCTACCACTGGTAGTGCTTAGTCAACGAACGAGGAGTTCATGAAATTGGATGTCACGAAAAGCCAAAACTGTAAACACCCATTACAGACATAGTTTTGTAATGGAAACTCCCGACTACATCCAGATTCGATTTGTTACGTCGGTATATGACGCTTACCAAGATCAGGCACCTCGAAATGTTCTGTGATAAGATAGCAACCTCCCTCTAGTGGATAGTAGTTAATTCACCCCTCCGACAGAGTGGTACTATTGCTGAGTTATTGTCAGTACCAACTGCAGCAGTGTCTCTGCCGAGCCGAATCACTATAGTTTCGGTAGAAAAGCAATCTGATCATCTCTCTCGCTCATTTCCTATGAGTAAGAGTAATTTATATTCAAGATTTAAAAATAGGAAGAAACAGGCGGGTGTGAGCGACCTACTATCTATGCCCTGTGCCGAACCCAGACGATTCGTTGAAATAAGTGAATCAGTCTACTTTGTATCTGAGCGGACAAACGTCACTGGACATGGTGCTGAGAGCATTACCTCCTGGGCCACACTCCCAAAGACTGCTTTTCCGGCGGGCGATCGCCGCCGCCCGCCGACTATGATCCTATCTGCATCGACTGAGTTCGCTAGGTCGACGATGGCTTTGCCGTGATCACCGACCGCACCACGGATTTCATAATTTATTCCGGTCTCCTCGAATTGTTCTGCGATCTGACGAACTGTCGTTTGACGGCTCGCGACGTCGTCCGGCGACACTTCCCTAACAGTAGTGTTAATTCCCAGTTTGTCGAGAGTCTCCTCGTATTCATCCGGGGTAAACACATGCCCCAGTACGACCGTCGCCCCGGTTGGACCAGCGACGTCGATAGTCTCTTCTACGAGCCGATCGGCGCGTTTAGCGTCGCTTGGCCCGATAGCTAATAGTATGGTTTCGATCACCATGTACACATATTCACATGGAATCTAATTAAACACAGGGGATATTTGACTGCGGGCTGATGTTTTGGTTTGAGAATCGTCTGGTACAACTCGCACTTGCTTCGACGACTTTGGTGAAATCCGCATGATTCGATGGGTGAAGACCACTAGCAGATACTCCAGCAAGTCTATATCCAGTTACGCAGAACGTTTCATTATCATAAGTTTCAGTGGTACGATCAAGGCTCCAAGAAACAGTGCTATTCCGACATCGATGATGATACGAATTAACTAGATGGTTCATCAGTATCGTAACAAAAAGTGTTTACATTATTCGTCCGTCAAATCCTCATCGATTTGTGTTCTGAGCGCGAGTTCCACAGCATGATTGCCATGTACCGTATTCTCACGGTTTTGTTGATCTTTGCCCTTTCATTGCTCATTGTCCGGATTGGGTCGATCGCACTTCGAATGACGGGTCTTTCACCGGATATCGCTTCGTTTCAATCCATATCGGCGTTTTCCGGGACGGGATATACCACCGAGGAAGCAGAACAGACTGTTTCGACGCCAGGGAGACGAAAAACGGTAAAAGCCCTTATCCGTCTCGGTAGCATCGGTCTCATCGGCGCGCTTGCATCGCTCACGCTTTCGTTCACTAAGTCCAACACGAATGACTCCCTCACCATCGCATACATTCTCGGTGGCTCTAGCTTCCTCATCCTCGCTGCAAGAAGTCGCTGGCTCAATACGTTCATTACACCGCTCATCGAACGAGCACTCCGTCGGACGACGGACCTCGAAATTACGGATTACAAGAAGTTGCTCGGCCTCCAAAGCGAGTACGATGTCGCTGACATCAACGTTGGAGAGGAGAGCTGGCTTGCTAATGCCACGCCTCGTGATTTGAAACTCGGTGACGAAGGTGTGCTCCTTCTCGGTATCAAGCGTGATGATTCGTACATCGGAGCACCAGATTCCAATACGGAGGTCAAACCGGGAGACACCGTAATTCTTTACGGAAAGGAAGATCGGTTACAGGAGCTTTCGAACCGTAGAACAGGTGACGATCAAGCACACGAGGACGCTGTTAATGATCACAATGAAATTCTGGAAGAGCAAAAGGATTTACTGAATCAATAAGTGTTGTATCCCCAACATTTGTTCATGTTTTGCAGTATTCGACGGCTTCACGGACAGCTTCTTTCCGACCGATGAATGTCAGATAGTCCCCTTGTTCAATCGAGTAGTCTAAATGAGGCAGCTGATTGGTCTCATTATGGCTAATGAGTGCAATGTGACACTCTCCCGGGAGTTCAGTTCTGAGTTTTAACACCGTCTTTCCGATGACTTCATCCGCGGAGACTTCGACTTCTTGGATATCACCTTCTCTGTCTCTCTCCGTCATCCATCGAGCGATTGCTGGACGTTCGATGATGTTGTCCATCGACAACGCAATCGACAGCCAACTTGGAATTGATTCAATATCAAGATCATCGAACGCCTCTAGATTGCCCGGTTCGTTGACCCTGGCAACGACGGTTTCGACATTAAACGTGTTCTTCGCAAGTTGTCCGATCAGGAGGTTTATGTGGTCGTCCGCTGTCGCAGCTGCAACCACTTTCGCATTGTAAGCGCCGGCGTTCTCCAGAATATCCAGTTGTTCCCCCTCGCCGTAGAGAACAGTAAATCCCTCCTGCCGTAGTTCTTCGACAACACGCTCGTCGCTCTCGATGATCAGAACATCTTCACCCCTGTCTTCAAGTCGTTCAGCTAGTGCTGTACCAACACGCCCACCCCCAATGATGATTACCCGCATCGGAATCACGTCCAATGTCTGTCCGAGATGACGAGCTAATCCACCTTCAATGACCACGGTCGCAAAGACGATTAGAAACACCGTTCCGACCAGCGTCGTTGCTACCGTCGGATTTTGTGGCCGAAGTTCGAGCGCGAACAACGTCGCGACGCTGGCCGGAATGATTCCACGGGGACCAATAACGCTGATGAACAGGCGTTCCTGGTATGTAAAGCGACTGCCAACCGTACAAAGGAAAACGATTGCAGGTCGTACGACGCCCGCAACCGCGACGACTGCGATAATCCCGCCAATTCCTAATGTGAGGATATCATCGAAAGAAAGCAAGGATGCGAGGGTTACGAAAACGAAGGCGATTACGAGGAGCGTAATGTCGCCCTTGAATCGTTCGATATCTTCTCGGTATGGGATATCGGTGTTTCCGAGGACGAATCCACTGGTCGCGGCGGCAGCAATACCTGCCTCGGATACTTGTACTTCGGCGATTCCGTATGCGGTCAATGAAGCTACGAGAACGATGAGACGGGCATTCTCTGGGGCATTCTCGACAGATAAATTAACGTGATGGAGGATATACCACACAACTGCTGCACTGGCACCTCCCACGAGAATGCCGAGCCCAAATCGTATTGCAAACTCCTGCACGAGTGTGGCCAGGTCGCGCGAATCCAGTAAGACGTATTCGAACATCACGATAGAGAGAATCGCCGCCGTAACGTCATTGACGACACCCTCTGTTTCAAGCGTCGTGGCGACACGTTCACGGACGGGAACGATGTTCATAATTGGGGTAATCACCGTCGGCCCGGTCGCGACAAGGAGCGACCCGACCAAAAACGCAACATTCCATGGGGTACCCACCACGTATCGGACGACGATAGCCGTTCCAACTAGTGAGAGGAGCACACCGATGGTGATCAGTCGAAATGACTCTTGAGGTGCTTCGCGAATCCGTTCGAGATGGAGATTGAATGCCCCTTCGAAAACAATGATCGCAACGCTAAGGCCCACGATGGCCGGAAGTGCGTCCCCGAATACGGCAGGGGTAATGAAACCGAACCCTTCCGGCCCAACGACGACTCCACCAAAAATCAAAAACGTTACACTTGGAATTCGCAACCAATCCGCGAGAACCTGCGCTGTGACTCCTACCCCCATGATCGTTATGACGCTTCGTATGATGTCGATTGCGCCACTCATGGTGCGACATCACACGAGACTTGTGTGTCGGTGTTGGGTTGTCTCATCCTCTGTTTTTCGCTCTGTTACTGATTTTGGGTGATCGATGCTCAAAATACGATCTAAATATGAGAGGAAGGAGAACCTGGTAGTTCGATATCCGCCGCAACGTCCAACAGTATTCCATTGAAGAGCGAGAGTCGGTATCTCTTTAGGCCTACTCGAACCCTGCACGAGGTCACCCGTCTTCAGGTGGTTCGCCACCAAGCTCGTCCGCAGTTTCCTCGTAGAACTCGCGCATTTCATCGGTGACGGAGGGTTTTATCTTTTGCAGCGTCTCCTCAAAGTGCTCGCGTGTAACTACCATGTCCTCTGTCGCTTCGTCGATTTCTTCAGCCGAATCGACACCCTCGCTTTCCACCATTGTCACTGCCTCGTCCAAGGCGAGCATGCTCGCCTCACGAACGATAGCCTCAATGTCGCCCCCCGTGTACCCGTCGGTTTGTTCGGCAAGGTCATCGAAATCGATGTCATCAGCAACCGGCATATCTCGGACATGCACCAGGAAGATTTCGCGTCTGGCCTCCTGATCTGGGACGGGAACATAGATGTTCTTCTCCAATCGACCAGGACGGAGGAGTGCCCGGTCAATCATATCCGGACGATTGGTCGCACCCAAGACGAAGACGCCTCGCAACTCCTCGATTCCGTCGAGGTCAGTCAACAACTGCGAGACGACCCGTTCGGTTACTTGCGAATCGAACGATCCCCCGCGTTCGGGAGCGATCGAGTCGATTTCGTCGAAGAAAATGATCGTCGGAGCAGTCTGTCGCGCGCGTTGGAAGACCTCTCGAACGGCTCGTTCCGACTCCCCGACGAACTTGTTGAGGAGTTCCGGCCCCCTGACCGAGATGAAATTTACGTTGCTCGCGTTGGCAACTGCGCGTGCCATGAGCGTTTTCCCCGTTCCGGGCGGTCCGTACAGGAGAACACCCTTCGGAGCTTCAGTACGTAACTTATTGAACATCTGTGGATACGTGAGCGGCCATTCGACTGACCGAACCAGCTCGTGTTTCACCTGCTCAAGACCTCCAACATCGTCGTATGACACATCAGGAATTTCGACCAGCACCTCTCGCATCGCGCTCGGTTCGACGCTTTGGAAGGCTTCCTCGAAATCGTCTTCGATTATTTCTATTTCTTCCAGATCCTCCGGGGGAAGATCCTCCTCCATATCGATACCCTGTGTAACACGACGAAGGGCGTTCATCGCCGCTTCCTTCGCCAGTGATTCAATGTCGGCCCCCACGAATCCGTGCGTGCGGTCGGCGTACTCCCCCAAGTCGACATCGTCGGTGAGCGGCATCTCTCTCGTGTGAATCTGGAGGATTTCCAGCCGCCCATTCCTGTCAGGAACGCCGATTTCTATCTCACGGTCGAACCGGCCACCACGTCTGAGTGCTGGGTCAACGGCGTCGATACGGTTGGTCGCGCCGATGACGACGACATCGCCTCGAGCTTCAAGTCCGTCCATTAGCGAGAGGAGTTGCGCTACCACACGCTGTTCCATCTCACCAGTGACTTCCTCGCGCGCGGGTGCGACGGAATCAAGTTCGTCGATGAAGACTATCGCAGGCGAGTTCTCTTGGGCCTCCTCGAAGATTTCTCGAAGACGTTCTTCTGACTCGCCGTAGTACTTCGACATGATTTCCGGACCCGAAAGCGTGAAGAAGCTGGCGTCGATCTCGTTGGCAACGGCTTTAGCGATCAGCGTCTTTCCAGTCCCTGGCGGTCCGTACAACAGGACACCCTTCGGCGGTGCGATCCCGAGGCGTCGGAACAGCTCTGGTTGACGCATCGGAAGCTCTATCATCTCCCGAACCATCCCGAGTTCGCGATTGAGTCCACCCACATCCTCGTACGTGACGTCTGGCATCTCTTCCGGCATCTCAGCGTGTTCCTCTCGGAGATCTTCCTCACTAATGGGTGTATCGCGGATAGTGAACTCTGTTTGGTCAGTGATAATAACTGGTCCAGTCGGATCCGTTTGCGTGACGAAGAATACAATAGACTGTCCCAACAGTCGCATATGGATTGTATCTCCCCGAACAACCGGCCGATCAAGGAGATGACGCTTGAGATACGGTTCTGCCCCCCGTAACATGACGCGTTCCGGGAGAGCAATCGTGACCGAATCGGCTGCTTCAGGTTCGACTGGAGTCACTTCGACATAATCGTCGACATCCACATCGGCGTTCGTACGAACGTTCGCGTCAATTCGGATAACGTCCTCCGGATCGCCCTCGTAGGCGTGCCGGACCTTCGCGACAGTTCGTCGATGACCCGTTATTTCGATGATGTTACCCGGTTGGATCTCTAGTTCGTCCATGCTTGCTTGACTCAGACGAGCAATTCCACGTCCGGTATCCTGTGAGGACAAGCCCTGGACACGTAGTTCGATAGCCATGGTTAAGCACCTCTGTCTCGCGCTAGCATATCTCGTAGACTACTGGTAAATAGATTTTCGCGTCGCATGAACACGTTTGTATGTTCTCACATCTCTTTGTCAATATGAATCGACTCTAACTGACGATCAACCCTCGACAAGCAGAGGATGTGGCAGTATTCGAACAGTACGAAGACGACACCGAATATGACGACGGTGAGGGGTGGAAATTACCGATGGATGATAATTAGTATATTGTTATAATCTTCAACATTGTTGAATTCCTCTTGTTCATAGTCACAGACGATTCACTGATGAGTTTCTACGCTTTCAATTGATCCACTGAATGTCGCATAGGTAACAGCGAACTATGGATGAAATAATCCGCGTTAAACTGGTGGTCAAACGTCGCCACAGAATGTAAATCTCAACAAATATATTTTAACACATTTATGATATTACTTATAAGATATAATATAATAATCATGGGTCGGTTTTTACGAGGAATCGAATTGTGAATATAACTTGGAGACATATCTGGACTGATAGTCTGGTTATTGCTGTATAATTCAAAAATCGAACCAGTATTATCGTTCCCAGATCATCACTCACGAGAATTGAGTTTAGATTTCTTTTGGATAGTAATATTATTTACTATTATTTCTAAGTGTTCATTACCATATCTAGTAAATGACTAATCAACACCATTTATCAGATAGGATCTTCCCATTAGTTCACATCAATTTCGATCTTGGAAGGGCTTAGAGAGTTCATTCAATGAAGCGAGATGGCTCACGATTAGACCGACTAACGTCAAATATTTGATGATTTTTCCCGCCGAATCGTCGAAACGATTCGTTTTCTCCCCCAATATTCCGACTTCATCCACAACGTGGATCCAGTCTATAACCTCCACTATCACGATGACAGTACCACCAGAACGTCTACGTTATCCAAACGACTCGTGATTGTTTGGCAATCACGACAAAAGCAAATCCACGACTACATCACAAACGAGCAAATTGACGACTATGATAGATAGAGAGGCACACACAATCGAGTTATCTAGTTAATCCATCTCGCTTTCGGCGGGCCATGAGCACAGAGTTACTTGCGAGTGTACCGTGGATAGAGTATGGCTGCCATTTATCCCATCCTGTCACTCTTGCTTACGTTCGCACTCGCCTTACTAATCATTCGAATCGGTGCGGTTGCGCTCAGAATGACTGGTGTTTCAGCCGATATCGCATCATTTCAGGCCACCTCAGCATTTTCAGGTGCTGGATACACGACTGAAGAAGCAGAACTGATCACCTCAACACCTGAAAGACGTAATATAGCCAAGCAACTCATCCGCCTCGGGAGTATCGGGGTTATAAGCGTCATTGCGTCGCTCGTGTTGTCGTTCACGAATGCAAGTGGTGGAAATCTCTATAGCCTTCTTTATATCATCGGTGGCGCAGTGGTCTTAATCCTGTTAGCACGGAGTGAGTGGCTCAACCACATTGTCACACCCATCATCGAATGGATGCTCAGTCGAACCACCGATCTCGAACTCCGAGATTATACACAAATGCTTGGTCTGCAGGACGATTATCGGGTCGCTGAAATCGACGCTGAAACGGGCGAATGGCTAACTAAAGGTACCTTAGCCGAGTTAGACCTTCCCGCCGAAGGAGTTCTTGTTCTCGCGATTGAGCACGCCGATGGATCGTTTGTTGGTGCGCCAGGGCCAGACACCGAGATCCACCCTGGCGATACGGTCGTTCTGTACGGCCAGGAACACCGCTTACAAGAACTGTCGGAACGCGACGCCGACGACACCCAGGCACATGAAACGGCAATTGAAGACCACGAGGAACAGCTCGAAGCACAGGAACAAGACACCGAGAGTGACGCCTAGCTACCTCATTCCCACTTCACTCTCGATTGATGGCATCATTCTCACCACCGTTGCTACACAAAACCCTGTCCCGGTTCGCTGGTGGACTCTGCAAACTCGTCCTACCTCACGATTTTGAATGATTGAACATACTATGAAAATATATTTTAGTAAATGTAATTAATTTACAAAATTATTCTATCGTCCTCGCCGATGTTCGAGCTACTGGAAGCGACCCAAGACGATGTAGTGGCAATTCGAATGGGGACTTGCAGTGCAGACGGGTACCACTGGTTCTACGAGCTTCTCGTCGAGAAGACGGAGAAACAGAGTACAGTGCATATATACGAAGAGACGCGAAACTGAACGATGTCGACGTATCTCACACCTGCAAGACATCCTCCCCCGACCTGCAAACTAGGCCGAAGTTCGACATCGGCCGGTATGCCGCGGTCGGTGATTCCCGATGGGGCAAACTCCTCAACCACCAGTGGCAGGCGATCGCTCCGGTGTGGCCGGTTGCCCCTGACGAGATGCGGTATTAAGACCCGTCGGATCGTCGCCGCGCTCTCGCCTGTGTGAAACAGGGACTGACAATCCCGACGAGAACATCCCTTGATAATTGACTTACAATGGTCGCCGATATCACGATTCACGACGCGTTCTTACTCACGGTCACTGTTGACGACAGGAATCAGCTCTACGAACGAGGCACGGTGCTCATCGAGGACGATTACATCACGGCGGGACGACCGTCCCAAAGGGGTGATGCGGACATCTTGGCCTCCCGCGTCATCGACGGCGAGGGGGGCTCTATTGAAGTTTCATAGGTTTGAAATGCTGCTAACCACTACGCACAAAGTGGAACAGCGGGAGAAGCGGTAACTAACATCGACCGTTTCAAGGTATTGTCGACGGGTTGAATCCCGAGAACGCCGCGCGTCTCACTCGTTCCTCGTCTCGGTCTTCTCGTCCTCTTCGGTCAATCGAAATCCAGGTCTGGGCGTGTCGAACGGGCGACCCCCTTTCAGACTGAACAGGAGTTCGCGCAGTGAGAGGACACGAATCTCGGGATAGCGTCGCTGTTCGGACTGGGCGTAATTGGCGAGCGCGACCAGCACCACGCCGCCGAACGTGTTTCCCAGCAACACCGGGAGCCAGAACTCGTAGAAGATGATGAACAATCCCGGCCCGGGAACCCCGAGGAAAACAAAGAAGAGAGCCTCGGCTCCCGAGGAGACCACGTGGAACAGGCCGACGGTCGGAATCATGTAGAAAACGAGGTAGATGGTTATCACTCGCGAAATCGTGTCGCGTGCGGCCGTGTTGAGCCACACCACACCAGCGACCAGCCACCCCGCGAACAGGGCCTTGAAGAACATGTCCCACCACCCTATTTCGAGGCCGTGGGGTACGAATTCGGCTCCGGCCCGCATCGCTTCCGGTGAGAGGACGTTCGTGTTGGCGAGGATGAACACCCCGACCCCTGCCCCCAAGATGTTCGCTGTCAACACGACGATCCACACGTGCAACAGGAGCGGGAGGCTGGCCAATCTGGTCAGCACTAATTTAACAGGCGGGAGGGTATTCTCGGTGTAAAGTTCGTACCGACCGAGAATGATGTACAGGAATCCGATTGGATAGAGGATAGTAGCGAGGAAGTCGTTGTTCGGGAAGTTCGCACGCCCTACTGCATACCCGATAAACGTCAACACGATTGCGAACCCGGCGGTGAAGCCACTGAAAAACAGCTCTCTAGTGGTGCTGCCGATGACTTCGTCGGCAGACGCGAGGAGTCGCTGGTGAATCTCCTCCCATGCGAAACGGTCGCCGAGCGCCCAGCCGGAAGCCGGGGCTCCGGATGCGGCGCGGTCGCGTTTGCGTATTCTTGGTGGTGAATCCTTATCTCTGTCACTCATGTTGATGCCTTTCGGATTATCTATCTTCTCGCGTGGACATGGGATTTGGGGTGACAACCGCTGGAAACCGATGCGAATCGCCGAGGTGGATGCGAGAGAGAACATGCCACCGTACAACATGAATTGCAGACCTGGATAAAAACGATCCTGTCTTGCCTAAATACAGTTCCGTCGATATGTTGACTCATGATGATACGCCACGATCAACCATTGGTGAGAGTGACCGACAGGGTTAGGAATATTGATAGACTTGCTTCCATCGTGGAGTGTACAGTCTGCCTGCAGGATGGGGCCGACTTAGAATTGACTGAGCGATCACGACGATCCGTCTTACGAACAGCGGGTGCAACCGCAATTGCAGGCTTCAGTGGCGTGAGCGCAGTGTGAGAAGGGAAAGAAAAGGAGAAGCGAGAGGATCACGAGCGAGAAAAGGAGAAGGAGAAGCGAGAAAAGGAACGGAAATACGGCAAAGGCAAGGGCCATGAGAAGGAGCGGAAATACGAGGAAGAAAAGGAATACGAGAAGGACTATTGAACGCCCAGGCCCTACTCGCTCACGCTGACACCGTTGGCTCGGTGTGGGTAGGGCTTCCATGACGTACTTTGCAGATACTGAGGGATTCACAGGGAAGACAGTCTTCACCAGCGGTGCTTCAGAGTGACCGGCTCTTATTTTTGAGGCCGCAAGATAGAATGTTCCACGCTGCATTCGCATCTTTGTCCACCTCAAACGGTCATTGGGACAAAAGTGATCGCGTTAACTAATTGCAGCGTAGCGTCTATCCTGAAGAAGTAATCGAAGAAAGCAGCGAGGATGACGAGACAGCATTATCGTCTCTCCACTGCTTTACAATCAGTTAACGAAGGAAGTCACCACCCGCTGGCATACGCGTTTCACGCTTCTCCGAGGGCGGCGACCCGGCTGTTTCCACTTCCGTTTACGATCATATTAGTCGGAAGCAAGACCACGTTCAGCCGAATTGGCAGTGAGAATATCTGCTACAATAAATTTTCATACGTAAACAGGTCGAGAACGAGGATACGATATTTTGTTTACGGGCTGATCGTTCGAACACCCACGCCCTCGTAGGGCAAGCCTCTATGCAGTCGCCTGAATCGTCGAGTGCAGACCTGCCCCGAACTCAGTGAAGGAAATCAATCTCAGCTGCAAGATGTCTCTTGGAGATAGTCTTCTCCCCAAGCGTCCATCGCATTGATCACTGGTTTGAGCGACGCACCCTGTTCAGTCAAGGAGTACTCGACCCGGAACGGTTTCTCGCTCACGATCGCTCGATTCACAAGCCCATTATCTTCTAAATTCTCAAGACTGTTCGAGAGTACGGTACTGGAGATTGAATCGATTTCATCCTTGAGCGCATTGAATCCAAGTGGACCGTGTGCAAGCAACCGGTGGACGATAACCGGATGCCATTTCTTCCCGATGAGATGAGCGGTACACGTCACCGTACACCAGTCATCGTCAGCACACCACGACGCAACACACCCCTCGTCCTCGATCACTTTGCTCATTCGTCTCTAGCGGTACTGGATGTGGACCTATTATTATGACGCTACTAAGTTACCGGCCTGAAGCCGATACGTAACCCCAAGCTGATTAGGAAACAGTACCCCATCAGCGCGAGCTTCGCTGACGCTTATTCGCGTTCTTGGCCACGTTCCACTATGGGAGACGCATCCGTCGATCGGATACAGTCAATGCAGCAATCAGTCCCAGGGTGGATTCACGTCGGTCTTCGACTTTTTCTCGTCGCTCTCGTTGGCAAACCCGCCCTGAGTAAGGTCGTCACCTATGGCAATTCAGTCGCGTTCTTTGATGCAATAGGCATGCCTGCGTCCGCACTGCTGGTCATCATCGCTGGGCTCGTCGAAGTAGGAGCTGTCGTATTGCTACTCGTCGGTATCGGCGAGCGACTTGCGGCCGTCTCGCTGATTCCGGTGATGCTCGTCGCAATACTGTACGTCGGACCGGATTGGAAGAATCTGATCGTCCTCATCGGTGCGGTGAGTCTCCTCGTCTTGAAGACTGATTTCGACATCGTTTGGTGGCCCGTTGATCGTCTCCTCGGTTAGGTCGTCCTCACCCGGTCTGAGTTGGTAAGTCCATCAGTTGAGCCTTGTCTTAGCCTTATTTGGTCGCTCGGGGTTCCTTCGAGTGTGACACAATACAGACTTCGAGCGGGATTCGGCTACGGTGTCGTCGCGACGATTGCGATGTCCGTACTCATGCTACTGGCACTGGTCTCTGGGAACTCACCGATGCCCCAGCCGGTTCCAAAGGCGATTGCCACTCAACTCTTCGGTAGCAGCATCCCAAAGCCGATGCTGATGGCGCTCGCCGTGGGACTCCATCTCGGCTATGGAGGTGTGTTCGGCGCGGTCCTCGCACGGATTGCCCGTCCCGTGACAATCAGGAAGGGTCTCGTGCTCGGCGTCGGCCTCTGGATCCTGATGCAGGTCGCATTCCTGCCGTTCCTCGGCTGGGGACTGTTTGGCACGGCAATCACGCCGAAAATCGCGGTCACCACGCTCGTCCTTCACCTCGTTTACGGTGGCGTGCTCGGCTGGGCTCTGGGCCGCGACACGTCGTCGACGAGTAGAGAATCGGTCACGGCTGCTAACTGAGAAGATCGTGGTTAGCCCGCGCTGACCTAGTCAGTGAACCCTTGTCGTAGCTTTACGGGGATACCAGCCCAAGAAGCAGGTAGGCATGACCTCAATTAAAATCGAGTACTGTGTGCCATGTGGATTGCTCGACCATGCAATTGAAACGCAGACTCGGCTTTTGAACGAATTCGGACAGGAACTGGACGGCATCACCCTCGTCCCCAGCCACGGAGGTGTATTCATTGTGACCGCCGACGGCGAGACGATCTGGGACAAAGAGGTTCACGGGGCTGACTTCGATATAGAGCTCATCGTGGACGCAATCAACGACCGGCTTCCAGCAGAGGCCTAATCTCCTTCAAATTCCATGCTCGAACTCTATCAGGCGGAAGGCTGTGGGTACTCGAAGAAAGTCCGTGAAGCATTGACCGAGTTTGGTGTCTCATACGTCATCCACAACCCGCGAACCGCTGGAGGCGAGACGCAAAACGAACAGACCCACAACGAACTCCGCACGCTGGGCGGACAGGATCAACTCCCATTCCTCGTCGATCACCAGCGCGGCGTCACGATGTACGAGTCCGACGATATCGTCGCCTATCTCGAGGACCACTACACATGACCAATGCCCTCGAAGACGACTGTCTGATCTGCTACGCCTCACAGCGTGCGAAAGGGTTGTTCGCAGTAGCCAAACCCGCTGAGCATGCCCTGGAGAAAGCTCGACGAGACCATAATCATCGACAGTGGATTGACGAACACACCACGAACGGGACGTTCGCCGAGATTCGTGATGCTCTCGAACAGCATGGCCGTCCCCGACAAGAGCTGGTGGGCCGTAACAAGCTGTCAGCGTATTCTCGCTACAAATCCCGGTTTGAGAAGCACCCCGGCTTCGGCAGCTCTGAGTGAGCTATCAATGCAAACTTACACCTGCCGCTACAAAATAGATGTAGATGAGTGGGCTTGGGCTGTTCTTCGTCGGTGCCGGACTCCTGTTCACGCTTCACCCACGCGCCGCTGCCCGGTATCCCGACAGTGACCCCGACAGTCAGCGATTCGTTCGATACGTCGCCGCACCCGCTTTGGTGGTTCTTGGAATACTGATCTTCCTCGAAATCACAATTCAATAACGGTGGTGACTACTCTATGACACGACTCTCGAAACAGTGGATTCAGCACAACCAGGTCGGATTATACGCCGTCTCCGTCATCCTCGCGATCGGTGTCGGTCTCGGGCAACCGAGTGCAGGCTCACTCTTGGAACTGCTCATCAATCCCGTGCTAGCGGTACTATTGTACGTGACGTTCCTTGAGATCCCATTCGTCCGGATCAGGCGCGCCTTCCGGAACGGGCGATTCATGCTGGCCGCGCTTGGGATGAATTTCCTCGTCGTTCCCGTCGTCGTGTTCGGTCTCACGCGGTTCCTGCCGCAGAAACCGGTGATACTCGTCGGGACGTTCATGGTGTTGCTGACGCCGTGTATCGACTACGTCATTACGTTCACGGACCTCGCAGGTGGTGACGCCGAGCAAATCACTGCCGCCACACCGGCGCTGATGCTCGTGCAGTTGCTGTTACTCCCGGTGTACCTCTGGCTATTCATGGGCCAACAGGTGGCTGAGTTCATCGAGGCCGGACCGTTCATCGAGGCATTCGTCGTGATTATCGCGCTGCCGTTGGCGCTCGCTTGGGCGACCGAGCTCTGGGCAGATCGATCAGGACGTGGCGAAGAGTGGCAGGACGCAATGGGGTGGTTACCGGTGCCGATGATGGGTGCGACGTTGTTCGTCGTCATCGCCTCACAGCTCCCGCGCGTTCAGGATTCGATCGGTCAAATCGCTGCCGTCGTTCCAGTGTACGTGGCATTCCTTGTGATCATGCCGCTACTCGGTCGACTTGCTGCCGGATTTCTCGGGATGGATGTCGGTGAGAGTCGTGCACTGGTATTCACGTCTGTGACGCGAAACTCGCTGGTTATCCTTCCGCTGGCACTGGCGTTGCCGTCAGGGTACGCGCTCGCGCCGGCGGTCGTCGTGACACAGACGCTCGTCGAACTGACTGGAATGGTTGTCCTGACGCGAGTTGTTCCAGGATGGCTTCTGCCGGACGCACCATCCCCGACGCTGTCGGGCACGTAACGAACGAATGTGGCGGGACGTACGCTCTTGTGCGTTCGTCTCGTAGGTGTCGCTACGATGACGAACATTGCGTTCGTCTGTGTCGGTAACGTCAACGACACAAAGCGCGAGTAGAGAGGTGCTAGTGGAGACGACTGGCATTGTCGAATAAGTCCAAATAACCTTCCAAATTCCACTAGTTATGATTATATCTCTACACGGACTCGGTGTATCATCCTTGAGCGATGGTTATCCAAGGACAATCATATAGATGAGGACAATCATCGCATAAATGACGGCAAGCGAAACGACGACTTTCATGTGGTAGACCCAGAGATCGTCTGCTTCGGCCGTGGTCGCTTCCTCGTATGCAACTTCCTCGTCGGCCGTTACTTCGTTGGGGTGTACTTCGCCGAGATGGAGCGCACACGATTGTTCGGCCTCAAATGGACGCTCACAATATGGACATCGGGCAGCTGGAGTCTCATCGTCTGGGACGGCTGTCTGGGGATTGATGTGTGGTGACTTCATACGTATGGCGGTGCGGTGAATGGTTGGGCGACGATCCAGAGACTGGTCATCGTGTAGAAAATCATAACGATGATGAATGGGTACTGGCAGTGAATCGGCTTGAGTTTCCCAGGAAACAGATCAAACGCAAGCGCGTGCGCAATCCAGATGGCGAGTACGTGGCCAAGAAGAACGAACAGAAGCGGGAGGATTGCAAACCACCCGGGCAATACGAGGACTTGAACGTTCGCTGGTGGGGAGAACGGCTGGCTGCTGACGGTCAGAAGAGCCGGAGCAAGTGTGAGGAAATAGCCGAGAAAGTGAGCAACGTGATATCCTGCAGCTATCGGAAGCAGCGACTGTGCAAACCATCCTTCGATAAAGGCCGGCGTAACGTACGTTCGCCCTGATTGACGTGCTCGCTGTGCCGCAAATCGATAGATAGCGAAAAACAGCCCGAACCCACCGAGGATCGTCAAGAGGTATAGCAGCAGCGGTGGCACACCGTTCCTAACGAGTGGACGAGCAACCTCGGCCCAGAGGGCTGTTGAGACGAATCCATCGTACGTCGTCACCCAGAGGAGAGCAATGATGAACGCGGTTTCATCTATCCGTAAAGCAACCTGTCGCTCCGCGAGCGCGGCGCTCGGGAGTTTGAATGCAAGTCCACTCTCTGTGCGCTGGAATGGTGCTAATCGGCTATAACAGCGGAAGACGCGCGAGACAGGATCAACCCTGCCGAACCAAGTATCCGTCCCGTAGACGGTCGCACCGGCCAGTGTAAGAAGCGTGTACCCGATGATTAGAAACGAGAGCAACTGCGGATCTTCAGCAACCGGACTCACCACCTCAAGCCAGACAAGCCCAAGGAGGCCAGCGACACTCGGCCATACACCCACCCAATTCGGATAGGAACGCAGTCGATCACGGGGATTAATTTCGGCGAGTGTTCGCCACGGATTGAGTACCGGCCAGGTATTCCCGATGAGATAGACAGTCATAGTGTAACCCGCCCACCAGCCCGCCCAGACCACCAGAATCGCGAAATTAGATGTCGGTGTTCGCGGTCCAGTCAGTCCGATTAATATAACCATGAGCAGTATACCAATGCTGGCACCGCGAATAAGCCACTGCACGGCGGTGCGGATTGCGTGTGGCGTTGGGATAGAGAGCCGCCATCCATTGATAGCACGAATTGCTGCGTGATCCGTCATCAGACTCGTGAATAGGAACGAGGCACCGACAATTCCCCCACCGGTGAGGAGCATCAACCACGTTGGAACTGTTGTAGAAGACACTGTCCCGCCTAAGCTCCCGACGTGAGCAGTCGATGGTTGGACGAGAAGTAGAACTGCAAGCGTCAAGAGTGACAGAAGCCGAGTGAGTGTTTTCGCTTGCATGAGCGCCGCCAGAGACTATCTTGGTCATTCATGATAATATAGCCACCGGACTACCACAGAGCTAAGAGGTGTCTCTCCAGGAAAATTCTAGTTGGAGGCGGCTAACGCCAATCGAACGAAGGTTTCGATCAAAGAAAGGTCACTCTCCAATCTATATTTAATCTATAGCTCATTCTATGTCATTATCATACCCTGACATCGACGACACGAAACTCCAAAGCATGATGTTCCGCGCTTCGTCAGGCAAGTGGTGTTCTATCAATGTCGAAGCGGTGCTGGATAGAATCCGTGACTGCTAGTCCAATATCGGGTATCTAAGCCCCTGACTGGATTTGTTCGGGAGTATCAGCATTCACTCCATATGAGTGGTTTCTGTTGTCATAAGATACTTGACAGAGATTCAGGCTAAAATTCTCGTTGGGGTACGGCTTAAGCTATTATTACTGTTCGACATTACTCATCCCTTGTTGTTACTGAACTAATGGTCGTGGTTCTTTATCGGACGACAGTTTCTCCTACAGAGCCCGTGTGTGATTTACTACCAACGTAGATTGCCTCTTGACGGATATCTCGGTGCCCTCGTTCTGGCATTGTTACCAGCACTTGGCAATATCAACGGGGGATGATCGCCGAAACGATTCACGTCTCACAACGAACTCTAAGCCTAGCACTGCACGCGGCAGCGGGCATCGTCATAGCAGTAATTGGTAGTGAGCGTGCGCTGTTCGGCAGTATTTAGAATCATCGATTAACTTTCATATATGGAATACTGTAAGCATACTAGGGACAAAATCTGGAAGCGTTTGAGCTGTGAAGCGAGCAGAAATTTGCCATCTGTAGTGTGAATTGAGTAACGGGATATCCACTTGCTTAGTTACAGCCACAGGTTGAACAACCAATTTTCCTCGGCTGTTGCTCAATTCTCCCTGTTTCTCAATACAGTTGCTTGGAAAAATATGAGTAGTTCGTCGCACATCTTGTGACCAGTTCGTCTCTGCTCTTATCTGTTGAGGGAGTCCATTCCGGCATTATTCGGTGGTTAGTTCTATAACGTTAAAGTTCGATGCTACAGTTGGAAGGAGTCCGGTGGAGAGACTATCAGTTGTGCACGTAATCCCAGGGATCAGCGTCTTCATGTTCACCAGTTCGATTGTAGTTCTGTTGTGCTTCTTGAACCAACTGAGGATGCACTGGCTGCGCTAGAGGAGTCGGATCGACGACGCCATTTGACCGGAGTCCAGGAAGTAGTTGTTGTAGTTGTCGCAGTAGCTGGAGTGCTGGCGATCGTGCGAGCGTTGCAGCACTAGTGGCCCTGGTCATGAGCCCATCGACGGGACCTGTGGGTCTAAATGTTCGCGAGAGATATTTTTCTCCGTCTTTTTGGAGTCCTGGTGCATCTTGCCAGTAATTGCCTGGCCAGACATGAAGGATATTGTATTTGATGGTTTGTACGTACTTTTGGTTCCCGACGAAATCGTTGGCGGTTACACGGTTAGTCGGGAAGAGCGTCATCCCGCGAGCGCCGATTTGGTTGTACGCCAAGAGATTGTGCCGGTACACTGAGTACTGACCTCTGACGAGGATTCCATGGTAGTTATGCACCATCACGTTGTGGGCAAAATAATTCTCTCGTCCTTCAACGACGATGCCATTGAAATTGTTGTGAAGGCGATTGTCGACCATTATGTTCTCAGACGAACGTGTTTCAATGTAGACTCCAATCCACGTATCGTCGATCGTATTGTTTGTGATCAATAGCTGAGAGGCATAGAGGTCAAGCACTCCGACCATCATTCCCTCCATCGACGTGTCTCTGATGACGATTCGCGACGTATCGAACGTAAACACGCCGATTTTCCCACCATAGAACTGCGAATCCTGCACGACCACGTCCGAATTGAGTGCAACGACACCGACAAAGCCGTTTTCCCAGCGCTTCGTCCCGTATAAGGTGAGATTTGAGACTGTGAGATTGGGACTGCGTCGAGAGATAATTCCGTTCGACGTTGTGTTGATCTGGACAGCGGAGACAGACGACTGGCCGGCTGAATCAAACACGATAGCAGCATCCCCGTACCCGTGAGTCTTGTAATAGCGGTACTTCCATGACTGCTTAGGGACCGGGACGTTTTTGACGGTGCGATTATTGCCACTTCGATTCGATCCGACGCCTGTGATCGAGAGACGTCTGATAGCGGTCTTGGGTGCTGAAACGGTGATCACAGAGCCGTTTCGGTTGCCGACGATGTGTGTCGCGTTCGCACCAGCGCCCCGGAGCGTGAGGGGTTTTCGAATCCGCAGGTCGTCTACCTGGTATGTGCCTGGTGGAACAACAACGGTCGTATTGGGGGGTGCACGTTCAATAGCAGCTTCGAGTGTCGGTGCGTCGCGACCGACAACGGTCGAAACAGATCGATTGAGCGATGTTCGAATGTTCGAAACCGTTCGGTCTGTCTGGGCTTGCCGGCGTTGAGCTGTCTGTTGCCACGCTCGTGTTGACCGTCCTGCTTGCCCGCGGGATGATTTCCGCACCTCTTCCCACTGCTGTACTGATCCCCCATACTGACGGGCAAACGAATGAGCATCGGACTCGTTGGAGAACGGAACAATAGCTGTTCGCTGTGGTGGAACGTGAGCGCTACTATTAACAACGAAGAACGCCTCTTGGGCAGGAACCCATCCCGTTGATTCGCTTAATGGCATACGGAGATACCCATCTTCGGTAACGTTGACGCTGGTCCCAGAGAAATCTGATACATACAGCGTAAGCAGTCGGCCAAACTCCCGCTGTTGATGCGTTTTGAGTCCCGCGACGAGCGTCGTCACACCATAGTAGCCAACGACGTACTGGTACTGGGAGTAATACGCCTCAGCTTTTGGAACAACGAGTGTCGAATTTTGAACCTGCCGTACGGTAGTCCCCGATAACCCAGTCTGTTTCGTCTCCTCGAATGGAACTGCGGCTGCCCGCTCATTAGACGTGGGGGTAGCAGCAAAGGGGGCTGCTCCCGCGAGCACCAGAATGACGATGATCGCGCCAATACGCAGCTCCATTTTTGTAGAGAGTATCAGTTCCAACCCTAAGAGTGACTCGGGATTCAGAGCGTAGTCAAGCAGTCGACATTAGGTTTAGTGGCTCTCGGACGAATACTGTAGTGAATGAGCGAGTCTACCCTCACTGAAGATGAAACAACGACGCGACTGCTTACACTCGACAATGTTTCGCAGTCGTTCGGTGATGTGGCGGTTCTTGACGATATTTCAGTCACGGTGAGCTCGGGAACAATGATGGCGATCATTGGTCCGAACGGATCGGGGAAAACAACGCTCTCGCAGATAATTGCCGGACTTTCACGCCCAAGTGAGGGGCAGGTACTACTTTCGGCAGAGAACGAGCGCTCCGTCGGATATCTCCCGCAGAACCCCCAATTTCGTCCGACGTTCACCGTTGAGGAAACGCTCACGTTCTATGCTAACTTGCTCACAACAGCCGTTGACGTAGAAACGACGATGGATGACGTCGGTCTTCTCGACGTTCGTGATCGGCGTGTCGACGCACTGTCCGGCGGTATGCGGCGACTTCTAGGCTTAGCGCAGAGTCTTCTCGGCTCACCGCCACTCATCGTCCTTGACGAACCGACAAGTGGACTGGACCCGCGGATGACACGCCGGATTTACGACGTCGCATCAACACGCGTTGCTGACGGCACGACCGTACTTTTGACAACACATGATTTGACGCACGCAGCCGAAGCAGACGAACTGCTCTTGCTTCACCATGGTCAGGTCGTCGCTCGAGGGAGACCGGATGCCATCGTCGACCAGACAAGCACGGAATCGCTCGCTGAAGCGTTCTTCTCGATAGTCGGTAAGGAGCCGACCGTTCAATCTGGAGTCCGAGAGGGATCACGATGACAGACGACCGTGATCGCTTTACGACCGTGCTGGTTCGGGAACTGCAGACGCTCTATCGTACACGAACAGTATGGCTTCTTGCTGGCGGATTCCTTGTATTAATCGTCGGAACAGCGCTACTTAGCGGCACAAGTGGGTATGTGCCGCTGTCGCTCAGTCTTCTAACGCCACTTGAATTACTCGTGCCTGCATTCGCTGCCACGCTTGGCTATCGTGCTGTTCTCGCCGATCGTGAGCGAAACGAAATCTCGATACTGCGAACGTATCCGATCGAACCTGGGACGTACATTTTGGGCGTCTACTGCGGGCGACTCATCGGACTCCTCACGATCATTGTCAGCACACTTCTCATCACTGGATTGGTCGTTCCCCTAGTCGGGCCATCCCCGGCAGAACTCACCCGGACGTCAGGGCTGGATTCGCCGATATACTATCTCCGATTTATTGTACTTACTTCTATCTTTGCAGCGGTCATGCAGGCGATCATGATCTTCTTGTCTGCAATCGTTCGTAACGTCCGTCGTGGACTTATCCTTGCATTCGTCGCTGTTATCACACTCGCTATCGGATTCGATCTCATGATTATTCTTGGACTCGCTGGTGACGTCTTCACAGCGAACTCTCTCACTGGATTTCTTGCCATGAGTCCGGCAAGCGCCTACCGCGGCCTCGTTATGACGTTCGTAGTAGCTCCTGTTGCGACAACGGCAGTCAAAGCTGCAACACCGCTGGCCGGTCTTGTAGGCCTCTTCTGCTGGTTTCTTTTCCCACTCTTGATCGCCGGCTGGCAAGTCTGGAACCCGTCCACGTACTCGGCCGAAACAGAGTAACAAATTCCGTTTCTCACCGATACCGGATAGAAACAGTAGACGGCCATCTACTGTAACATCTCTTAGTTACTGCTTGCTGACATCGTCGTCCAGTCCGAACTACATTGATTCCTGCAGAGACTGCCAAAAGAAGAGAGGTGAGATGATTCGATCAGCGTCGATTCTGACGCGATCAGATACCTACACAGTTGGACGATAAACGTCAGCCACCTTAGGACGATCATCGCCACGACCGCCATTTTGAAGACTAATCGCGCTGCGACAATCCTCCTGTGTCTATACTATTACGCCGGTTATAGCTGCGTAGTAAATGCATAACAAAGGGAGTTATCGCGAATCATCTAAACAGAGAGAACCAATGTTCCGGTCGGCCCAAGTAGATCAAACAACCGAAAAGCGATGCTTCTCGTTGGGTTTTATCACTATCTATTGCAACGCTGGTGGCGTATCAGACGCAAGCCACCACGTACGAGATCTCTATCTATACAGCTACGCCACTTGTATTCTGGATTGGAGCTGCAGTTGCTATGGCTGTGGCGATTGGCGTAGCGTTCAAAACAACTGATCTCGCTCAACTGCTAGCGCTTATTTTAGCTGGAGCCACGACAGCAATGGTTGCTGCCCTCCCAATTATCCGTGGGTACTATTACTATGGTCGTGGTGATGCCCTTACTCATCTTGGATGGGCCCGCGAAATTGAGACAGGAATATTAAATCCAGTTGATTTGCTCTACCCTGGTATTCATACGATTGCAGTCGCGATTAGCGAAGTGACTGGAGTGCCGATTCGTCGAGCAGTGCTCTTGACAGTTTTTGTATTTACTCTTGTATATCTTCTTTTTGTCCCTCTCTGTAGCTGGATCATTGATCCACAGAGCCGGACAGCTACTTTCGCTACGCTATCGGCTTGTCTCCTTTTACCGATTAATGGTATAAGTATTTTCATGCAAGCACATCCAGCATCACAGGCCATTCTCTTTTTCCCATTTGTACTTTATATTGTTATAAAGTACCTCACCGTGAGCAAGAAGAATACCTTTCCTTTCCTCCTTTCCTCGTACGGTCTACTGCTCGCTCTTGCAACACTCGCAATTTTATTTGTGCATCCACAGCAGACTGCGAATGTCTTGTTAATCTATAGTGCGATTGTCGGTGTCCAATGGCTCTACTCTATTTTTCGCCCTCATCATCCTATCACATCACAATACCGGTCACTACTTGGCCAGACAAGCTTTCTTACTGTACTACTCGCTCTGTGGATGTCGACTCATCAGCGAGCAAGTGGATCAGTAGCGTATTTAGCCCGTGAACTACTTTTGGGATCTAATCCTGTTGCAAGCGATATTAAGCAGCAAGCTGGCGGACTCGCCCAAATCGGTGGAGGGGTTAAAGCAATGTTTTTCAAACTCTTTTTGATTAGTTTCACCTTTTGTCTCATTTCTGGTCTTACCTTACTCACCGGTGTTATCGGTCGGTTGAGGACTTCGAGAGCCAATAACTTTGCAAAGTATACGATTATCGGGCTCGTGCCATTATTTGGATTGTTTGGAGCGTATTTGGTTACGAGTACTGGCGGATTTCACTTCCGGCAACTGGGTTTCATTATGGTGCTCATGACGATTTTTGGTGCTATCGGCTTTTCTCATCTTATCACCGGGCTTGAGCTACGTATACCCATCCCTACTGTCGTTGTATCGATTGCCGCAATCTTCTTTGCAGGAATGCTCGTCCTATCAGGACTCACATTGTTTCATTCACCCTTTACGTTCCAGTCGTCGGGCGATGTTACCAAGGGAGAGATGACTGGTTATGCTCGTGCATTCGAATATCGTGGTGATCCGGCATTTATTGGGCTTCGAGCACCAGGGACCCGATTCGCCGATGCGTTGTATGGCGTTCGAGAAGAGAATCCACGGCGATTCCTTGGTGGCAGTCTATATGCAGACACTCCCCTTACAGGAAATAATTTTACTGCTAAAAATATCTATAACTATTATAACTCAAGCCGTTATTTGATCATAACTGATGCTGCTCGTCAACGAGAGGTAAAAGTATTCAATGGTCTCCGTTTCTCTCAAGAAGGTTTTCGTTCACTCGGTAGTCAGCCTGGAATTGCTCGAATACAGTCAGGAGGTGGCGTACAAGTATACGTAATTGACAAATCCAGAGAAGAACGCCTTCCTCAAGGAGCGAGCAATGCGAGCGAGTAGGGAGGGGATATACTCGCCGTCTTTGGTTGCTTTTACTGCGCGGCATAGCCTTACTACCATGACGTTCGAACCGGGTAGTAAGATACTCACCACAATGCGTCCGATGTTCAAACGCGACAAGAAGCGTGCACCGGTCGTGGTGGTCGAGTGTCTATCCGGTAGGAGTGAGACACTCTGAGCCGCCTATCAAGGGACGCCGCCTGCGGAGTCTGGAACCGCTGTGGAACAGTTTCCTGCACGTTCCGACACAGAAACAGGAAGCTCCGTCCGCAACAAGCGAGGGCCGGGGAGGCCCGAGCGCCGTAGGGCGGAGTAGTTCACAACTTGTCGACACTCCATAATTGAGGATTAGTGCTCAATTAGTAGATCACTTCGGTAGATTCCCAATGGCTGGAAATCAGCCCCTGATTGAGGTGGATACCAGTCAAAGTCATACTGATGGCAGAGACGTATATCCCCGCTCGTCCTTGTCGCCAGCAACCAGACGGACGAGCCGTATCACGTCACGGATCGTACTCAAAGACCAGCAAGCCTAATCTCTCCAGAAAGCGCTTCTCTGTGCCAACAGGACGGTGATCACAATGGTGGATCCAATCCTCGCAAGTCGACTTCAGTTTGCCCTCACTACAATCGTGCACATCATTTTCCCCGTGATGAGCATGGGTCTTGCTCCATTCCTCATCTATTTCACGGCGAAGGAAATCCGCACTGAACAGCCTGTATACGAACAACTTCGTCGATTCTGGACCAAGATTTTTGCGGTAAGTTTCGTTGTCGGAACGGTGACTGGCCTTGTACTTGAATTCGAATTTGGAACGAACTTCGCCGCCTTCTCAACAACCGCCGGCGAACTGTTCGGCGGCCCGCTCGCACTCGAAGGCATGATGGCGTTCATGCTCGAAGCGACATTCCTCGGCATCTTTGTCTTCGGCCGTGACCGCGTCTCAGACCGGCTTTACTTCCTATCAAGTATTGCCGTGGGGCTTGGCACGTGGCTCTCCGCAGTTTGGATTCTCATCGCCAATTCGTGGATGCAGACCCCCCGTGGGTTCGACATCGTCGTTCAAAACGGTCAGCGCGTCGTAAAACTCACTGATCCCCTTACAGCGTACCTCAACCCACGATTCCCCTACATGTTCATCCATATGCAGAATGCTGCGGTCGAGTCTGTCGCGCTCTTTATGGCCGGCGTCGCCGCATACTACGTCTTCCGCTATCACGTCTGGGGCTATCCTATCCAACATATTGGGTTCTGGGAGAAAACACTCAAGATCGCACTCGTAGCGCTCCTCATCACGGCTCCACTGCAGGTGATTCAGGGTGACGTGTACGCTCGACACATCTACGAAACCCAACCACAGAAGTTCGCTGCAATGGAAGCAGTCTGGGAAACCGACTCCTATGTCCCCGAATATATCGTCGCGTTCCCGACGGACGTTAACGACCTGCTGAACCCGCGAACCAGGGACCTCTTCGGCATTGGTATTCCCGGTGGGGCATCCTGGCTCGCGAGCGGTGGGAACGCACAGGCAACGATACGTGGACTCGAGTCCTTCTCGACGAAAGCACCACCCGTGGCGATCGTCTTCTGGGCCTTCCGGATCATGGTCGCGCTCGGGTTCTGGTTCATCCTGCTGGCGGTCTGGGGCGCATATCGCTGGTGGCGTGGTGAACTGTTCGAAGATGATCTGCTGCACAAGGCGTTGATGGCTTCGTCACTCCTTGGCTTCGTCGCTGTGGAGGTCGGATGGATTGTCACTGAAGTCGGGCGACAACCGTGGGTCATTCAAGGGGTTATGAAGACTGCGGCCGGCGTTTCCCCCAACCTGACGGGAGCAGAAGCAACCTTCACACTCCTCGGGTTCGTCACTGGGTACGGCCTGTTGCTGGGCCTCTACACCTACGTCGTCGGTCGAATCATCAGGGCAGGGCCGCCATCGCGGGATGAACTTGGGCTAATTGACCGCGCTCACTCACCGGACTCGGAGGTGACGACCGGTGACTAACGTCGGATCGCTGGCCACCAAGCCGCTGTTCGGATTGCCGCTCGCGGAACTCTGGTTCGGCCTGCTGTTTTTCATCTTCGGCATGTTCCTCTTTCTCGACGGCTTCGACTTCGGCGTGGGCGTCTTGTTCGCAACCCGTGACAACGACCACGAAAGAGAGCAGCTCCTGGCGGCTGTTGAGCCGTTCTGGGACGGCAACGAGGTCTGGCTCGTCGTCTTCGGTGGAGTACTATTCGCGGCCTTCCCGTCGGTGTATGCGAATCTTTTCAGCCGGTATTATCTGCTGATGTTTGCGATTCTCGCCGCACTTGGACTGCGAGGGCTCGCTCCCGAAATGTATGAGGAACGTGAGGATGACCAGTGGCGTCAGCTCTGGGGCTATTCCTTTATTGTCGGCAGTACCGTAACGCCGTTTCTCTTGGGGCTGTTCGTGATGAACTGGCTTGTCGGAGCATCTGGCCTCATTACTCCTGTGAGCATCCTCGGCGGTGTCGCAGTCCTCGCCCTAACGGTCGTCGACGGCGCAGCATTCCTCGGCCTGAAAACGCGGGGTACCCTCCGTGACGACGCGAGGAGATACGGTGTTCAGGCGGCCGTGAGCTATCTCGGCGTAACCGGTCTCACAGTCGGAACTGTGTACGTGACAGAACCAAGTCTGCGTGTCTCGTTCCAATCACCCATCGTCGTCGCGCTCGTCATCCTAACTGTCACCGTGACTGGGATCTATATTCTCGCACTTCAGAGGCGCCGATATTACACCGCGTTCACGGCTACGGCCGCGCTCGTTTTCGGACTCGTCGGCCTGGTCTCAATCCTTATGTTCCCCTTCGTTGACCGTACCGCAGGACTCACGATCCACGAGACAATCATATCCACACTTCCGCTTAACCTCATGTCGATCATGGCGAGCGTATTGATTCCGATCGTCCTCGGGTACTTTGTGGTACTCTATTCGGCATTCAGCGGCCCGATTGAGGCCGAGGAAACCTACGAATGAGAGGAAAGGATAATCCACGGACTGCCGTCATGTGGAACGGAGAGCTGTTGTGATGGTGTGGTTCCGAACAGCCGGCGTTATGCTCGTGAGACAGGTATGCTGACTCCAACACCTTCTGATATCGAACCACGCTTGCTATCACGCATCGTCGTGACGTGGGTCGAACTAACGCTTGTCAGCCTCGGAGGAGGTGCCATCGGAACATCCGTCGGTGGGCCGCCAGGACTAATCATTTACTTCGTAACAACACTCGTTTCGGTCGGGATCCTCTTCTATAACGTAAATGAGCTCATTCAACAGTGGATCGCGTATGAAACAAGCCGCACCTAATGCTCCGCGAACGAGTGTCTGAACATGCTTCGCCAGTGGCCGTCCCGATTGTACTCACAGAGGAGTACCTTGATTACGGTGGGGATGCGACGGCACTGACAATCGGTGTGTTTCCAAGAGGTAGTACCAGAGTGATCAAGTGCGAGAGCCAGTCGCCTGCCCATTCGGTATTGGGCTTCCGCAGGTGGAAAGATTTAATCGGATTCGCCAGCAAGTTAGCCATGTTCCGTTGGTGTAGCTCGGCCAATCATCTCGGCATCTCACGCCGAGGACCGAGGTTCAAATCCTTGACGGAGCATCCACGTTCTATCTATAATCGCCTCCGATCAGACAGACCACGAACACGATGCCAGTGTCTCCGAATAGCCAGTTGTCATTTACAACCTGGGACATGTCTCAGGCGATACCCCAGAAGGGTACTCCGGTGGTCGTACTATCTTCGGCATATCCCTTGTCGGTCTCCCCACCTCACATCACCAGACACATGAGCAAGGCCAGTAATCAGCTTACTCGCTGGAAATCCAGATTAGAACAAAGTACCGTCACGGAACTCGCTGCTATCACTAGCCCAACCACGGTCATCCTTGTATTGGGGGTTGTATTGTTCTCATTCCCACTGATACTGCTCGGTTGGCTCTCGTGTGGTCTGCTCGGACTCCTTGCTGCAGTGGCCTCGGGTCGAATGTCGAACATTAACTACAGCCTCGTTGACTGGCCTCGCCCTGCGACAATAGGCGACGTAGCGATCAATGGAATCGCCTACAATAGTGTGCTAGTACTTGGAATCGGTCTCGCTCAGGTAGTATGGGTTGTCTCGGATAGTATACTGTTCAGCGTTGGAATCGGGGCGATACTGCCGTCTTGGTTTCTCAAACATATTCACCTCCTCGTATTTTTGGGGGAGGAGTGACGCTCTCTAACAGTCACCGTTATCGAGAGATACGCGCCGCCGAACTGCCTGGCGTTGGACGCTTTGAGTAAGGGGCACTATATCCCTCAGCGGCACGCCCGGACCTGCCATTGTAATTCGAGGAGTAAACCACACTCATCGGCGGGCACACTTAACAATGCCCAAGGACTATACCATAGTAACGACTGGCGATGACTGGCGACGATCATACGCACGGCAGTGGTGAGAGAAGTGTTCGGACACTCGGTCTCGTCGCCGGAATCAACATCGTTGGATTCATCATCGAACTCATTGGCGGTCTCGCGTTTGGCTCAGTCGCACTCCTCGGCGACGCATTCCACATGCTGTTCGACGCACTTGCCTACATACTGGCTCTCGGAGCGGCACTCGTCGCCAGTCGTGTCGAACCGACCGGTCAGTGGTCGTACGGACTCCAGCGCATCGAACCGACTGCAGCCTTCCTGAATGGCGTTCTCCTGGTACCGATGGTCCTATTTCTCGTATACGAATCGTACGAACGGTATCTCTCACCGGTCACCATCAACACGGACATGACGATTCTACTTGCAACTGGTGGACTGCTCGTCAATTTCGGTTCGGTGTACGTCCTCCAAGGCGGGGAAATGACCCTCAATGAGCGGGGCGCATACTACCATCTGATCGGGGATACGGGGGCCTCGATTGCGGTTATCGTCTCGATGCTCGTTATCAAGTTTACCGGTCTCACCATCGTCGATCCGATTACCGCTATCTTCATCGCTGTAGTAATCATCTGGTCGGCGGTCAAAGTTCTACGCGAGAGTACAGCAATTTTCTTCCAGAAAAGTCCGGTCTCAATCGAGGAAGTCAGGGACGTGATTGGAGCGATCGACGGTGTCGACCGGGTCGAGGACGTGCACATCTGGTCGCTTTCAAGCGTCCTGCTGGTAGCGACAGTCCACCTCGTCGATACAGCTGAGACGGTCAAGCAACGGGATCAAATCAAAGAACAGGTCAACGAGCGCCTGCACGACAAGTTCGATATCGACCACGTGACCGTCGATGCTGTTAGTAGTGGTCGAGAGTACGCTCGGCAGGTGGCGCACGGCAACGAGTGATGGTGTTCAGAAAACGCGAGCGACAAAGACTATCATGAAGAGTGCAAGGACGATACCCGAGGACAAGGAGGACATAGTATTTGTCTCCCATTACTCACCCTTGAGAATATCCTGCCTATTTCTTTTGGAAGACGCCGCTGAGAGTTTTGAGTAACCCAGTAAAAACACCACTCGACGAAGACGCTGCTGGTTGAGGGTGAGAGTCTATCGCTTCCAGGTAACCTTCGGACCGACGAGCGTTCGCTTCATCTCCATAGTACGCTTACCGATATCAATAAGCTGGACAGAGATCTTTGAGAAGCGATTGGACTTACACTTATACGTGATCGAGAAGTTCTTGTTGCTGAAGTCTGCGAGATCATTGTTCTTCCCGAATTGGGCGGCGGCAGCCTCTATTTTATCTTCGTTGGTTTCTTCCCACCAGTGACGAAGGCAGACTGCGAACCGGTGTAAGCGTTTTTACTCTTTTTGAGCGTTCCCATCTGGTCGAGAGCGGACCAGCAGCTGAGGTCCTCAAAGCTAGCGAACACCTGCGACCCTCTCGGGTTGGAAGCTGTCGCCTTAGTACTCGTAGTTCTGTCACTGCCACCCTTGGTCGTGGTCGTCTGAGAGGAGGTGCTGGAGGGCGTATCCGTCGGATTGTTACTGCTTATCGCGAAACATCCTGCAAGACCAGTTGCACCGACGGTGGCGAGAAACGTGCGTCGAGTCTGTCTAATCATCGCTATTTCCTCAAAAGAGCCATGAATATTTTCTTATAAGGTTTCTAAAGAAAACTTTGGAGTCTACAAAGAGTCATGATTTGATCCCATTTGTTGATGTTTTACTATATTCCCAGACCTTCTGCTCATACGTTCAATACCTTTAATGATTTTTAGCTACTTCAAAATAAACTATCACTAACAGTGTTAGATAAGGTATGTTTAACAACCACGGCTATTACAACACTACTAATGTAACAAGATGTCGAAGTCAGTTAATAAGACAGTGGGATATATCGGCCTCTGTTATTAAAACTGGCGCTATTGGTGAGTGAGCGCTATTGGTGAGTGTATCTTAACATAAGTAATTGGATCTTTGGGTGCCTTCCTCCCTTCCTCACTCGCTCACTGCTGACGCAGTTCGCTTCTTAACCGAAGGGCCTTAGAGCCTAAATTTAAGAAAAGATCTTAGCCAAAGGATCACGGGTCTGCTTTGGAGATCTTTAGCCCTTGTTCGTAGAAATCCAACTGGTAAGGAATGTCGTCTGAAGACAGAGGAGAAGAAGTATTGCTATACCAAGATGTGTCGTTACAATGATCGGTTTGAGGCTTTGTGTTACCGTTAGACGACCGAGCAGGACCTGCAACGGGAGAAGAAGTAGCGCCATTGTCCCTGACCACTTGACAACCGAATTATTACGATAGACACCCCAGGCTCCAACCGCAGTACCCAGAATAAGGAAGCCGGTTATCATTGCGAGTCCTCGATGGGCCCACTCAGCGAAGATCTGTAGCGCTGAATACGGTGAGTTAGCAACGACGTTAGATTGGAGGAATGGAATCCACGTCCCATAGCAGGTCGGCCAGTCTGGACAGGCTAACCCAGCTCCAATAGCACTAGTGTATGCACCAATGAGCATCACAATGTAGGTCACCACGAGTGTGATACCTGACAAGTGCTCATAGGTGAACGGGAGTCCATCGAAACCATACTGAATCTTTTCAGCAAGCATTGATGACCGAGTCATGACGTAAACATCCTAGTTAGCTCTCCGCTTTACTTTCCTTGCTATTATTGCACGGTACTCAAAATAGGACGGCAATTTCCCATAGAATGGGAATCTCCCGAGTCTTCAATGGTACGCTGTTCTCACTCTGTTAGAGAAAGACTCAAACTGGATGAATAGAGACTGCCAATGAATAATATATGATATACACAGCACAAAACCCTGACGACAAGCGGACTGAGAAACAACAAGCAAGCGCCAAGTTCCAACCAGTGATGTCGTGTCCTAATGTAGTGGGCAAATTGTTCTCGATAACGAGCAGAGTGAGAGGATTTGTGACGATTGTGGTTTGGTTCTCAGCGAGGAAACACTTGATCGGGGTCCCGAATGGCATGCATTCGATGCCAAAGAACGAGACGAAAAAAGCCGTGTTGGCGCTCTGGTGACGCAGCTCATGCATGATAAAGGACTCAGTACAACCATCGGATGGCGGGATGCAGATGCGTCTGGACAAGCAGTCTCGGCACGGAAACAAGCTCAGTTGCAACGTCTCCGGACATGGGACGAGTGGTTCCGAGTGAGAGATGCAAACGAGCGGAATCTCAGGCAAGCTGTTAGCGAAACCATCCGGATGGCATCTGCATTCGGGGTTCCAGGCACTGTCCGTGAATCTGTAGGTGTCCTTTATCGCCATGCTGTGGAGGAAGAGTTACTTCCTGGCAGTTCCATTGAGGGAATAGCGACAGTGTCACTGTCCGCAGCGACCCGACAACATAGCACGCCACGTCCATTGAGTAAGTTTGCAGATGTCAGTCGGTCAAACGTGTTCGCGACTCCAAACAAAGGGAGAAATTCATCTCCTGGAGCGAGGACTCTATGAAATTACCGACAAAGGAAAGGAACGGGTTGAGGGCAACTGAGACATGTAGCGTCGAGAAGTTTGTTCACCGCAGGCACGTTAAGACATCTACGGTTATTAGCCATGCCCTCAAATATGGTGACCAGTGATGTTTAACCGGATTAGATTTGCCCCTACAGCACTCATTTGAACGATAATTAACAGTGGATTTCAGTAAGTAAAAGACAATGGTGGATCCTTCAGCGCCGTCAGATGATACCCCTTCCCTACAAGTGATTCTTGACGCGCTGGACGATGCTGAATGCCGGACTATACTTCGGAAAACAACAGAACCCATGACCGCAAATGAGCTCAACGACATCTGTGACATCTCTCAGACGACGTTGTATCGAAAGCTAGACCTACTGAGTACGGCTTCACTAGTCCGTGAAGAGATTGAAATCAATCCAAATGGAAGTCGGATCACGAAATATCAACGAGACTTTGATGATGTGACAATACACATGAGTGAAGAAGGTGATTTCTCCGTCAAAATAGAACGTCCCCAACGGGAAGCAGACGAACGGCTTGCTGACATTTGGTCGAAGATGGGGGATGAAATATGACAAGTGTAATGACAGCCATCGCCGTCGTGAAGACGGCAATCCTGTTATTGGGCGGTGGCATCACCTATATTGCCTTTAAGGCATACCGACGGACAAATGATCCATCGCTCCAAATGCTTGGACTAGGGTTCAGTGTTATTACTCTAGGAGCATTCCTCACCGGTGCCGCCAACCAATTCTTTTCGCTATCCCTTGAATTCGGTGTCCTCATCAATAGTGTATTCGTCGCAGTCGGCCTTGCTATCATAATGTATTCTCTCTACGTCCAGCAATAACTCCGACACCTAATCTATATTAATTTATCTTTGATATAATAATACTGTTCTCTACGAGTGTACTATCAGAATTCTCCACGGAAGACGTATGCAAGGTTACTATCGGTATTTGGTCCCCAGACACGTATTTCATCCCTGCTAGGATTTGGCCTCAAAACACCCATCCCTGACGTGGACAATATTTATATTCTAAGATTGGGCGATATAAACATCAGGATTCGAACTCATTATACTTCACGGCCCCTTGCTTGAGGATGCGTCGGCTTGTTGGTACAGAGCCATCAGGAGGCATACTTCCCTCGGCTGGGCCACCAGGTTCACCAACAACAATCCGAGCTACCATCCCCAATGGTTTATGTGGAGTACAGTAGTAATCGTAGGTTCCCTTTGTCTTGAATGTATGCGTAAACGTCTCACCCTCCTCGGTGATAACACCACTATCAAAGGGTTTCGCATCATCCGGAATCCGTGTTTTCTCTGCCAGACTATACCGTTCGTGATATGCCGTAGCAGAGTGGTTCCCACTCTTCATTACGAACGTAATTGTTTCTCCAGGCTCAACGAATAAACCAATGGGGTCAAAGAATGACTTCTGATTTCTTGTAACCATTTGTACTGTATTCGTTGCTTCTGGTGTATTGGTGACGGGCGAGGAATTAGATGAATTCAAGCGAGTGCACCCAGAGAGAGTAGCCATACCACCGATTGTACTTGAAGTAAGTAGTTTGAGAGCCGTACGCCGATGCATGATGGTTGTCCTTGTCTCCCCAGTTAAAGCATTTCTCTATTAGATACGCAAACACCATTGACATCCTTCCTGGCTCAAGCACGGGAATACCCCGACAGAGTTCAAGATTCGCGTTTCCTCGGCCCACAAGTTTCCTTTTGGAAGAGGCTCTCATCGGCACCTGCTCAATTGTGACCGTAGGCGTGAATCTGAACAGATAAAGCCTTGCCGAGGTAGATTGTGGCATCAGTTTCGGCCTTATCTCATCCGAAAGGGCAGGGCGATCTCCCCTGACTTCCGTCAAAGTTACATCTAGTAACCTCTGCAATGTTTTGTTCTTGCTATACCCTTGAGTAGACCCAGCGATAATTCACTCACAGATTTGAGAATACGTTCACCGCTGATGGGGAGAGACGTAAGGAAACTGGCGTAGATTTTCACTCAGTGGAAATCCAGCAGATCTTTTTATCTCAAGCGGGGAAGAGCTAGCAACTGATGGCCAAATTAATACCTAGAATAATCATTGGCGGATTTGTCCTCTTACTGGGAATCATGATCGCTGGTGAAAAGAATAAGTGTTCGTCTCAAATACAAGCTAAACCATGAAGAGTAAAGAAATATTCCTCGTTATTCTCTTGGGTATCGTTGCGCTGCTATTCGTGGTCGGATTTGTTGTCAGAGTCATGTAGCTGGTTCATGCTTTGAGTGTAGATCCGACGTTGTCGCAAAGATGACGACACCATCGTTCTCAAACACCTGTCGATAGTGCTCTGCTGAGCGGAATGACGCAACCGTCTGCGACCCTTGTCGGTGTTTCATGCCCCGCACCGTGTACGTTCCTTTCGGTACATAGAGGTAGTCGGGAGAGAATTCTGCCTGATGGAGTGTCTTTGTCACGCAGCGGCTTGTATCACATGTCGAAATTTGTTTGAATTGTCGGATTTGTGTACGATACGCCTCTTGACCCATCCACTCGACGCCCCACGGTCCAATCAAGATCGTACGATGCGCTTGCTGCGGAAACCATTCAGCGGCATCGCCAAGGACAACAAACTGCGCAGATGGTGCCGTGTTCTGTTGTACCCACTGCATCGCAGCCACATCGTCCTCGTCGATAAATGCGGGTAACGACTGGCTTCCGGCATGTGTATCGATACTACTGGTAACATAGAGACCACTGATGACGAGGCCAAGAACAATAAAAATGAGCACGAAACTACTAACACCGGCACGGAGTCCATATTTTGTCCGTATGAAGGGTCGAATAACAGTTTCTGCCCCTTCGATAATGACTGAAGCGCTAAGAAATGCGCCGACGAAAAACGGGAACCGTGCTTTGTCGAGAATGAATGCGGCGAGGAGAAGCCATGCAGGCAGAAATATGCGTCGCTTGGCAAGCAAATAGAAACTACCAAAGAGCGAGAACGGCCCCCAGAAGAAAAAGAGTACTTTGCTCCATGAAGAGACTTCAAAGACTGCGGCTAGATTGGAAAGAGTACTTCCGATACCACCTTGTGATCCTGCTGCAGCCATGAACACGTCAATACCGTGTGCCTGAATGACTTGTCCCCACCAAGGAGCTGAAAGGAGAAGACCACCAAAGCCGACCGTCAAGCCATAATAAAACCCGCGTGCTGAACGATCAAACGAAAGCCAGAGTAATATGAAGCTGGCGACAAAGAAAACGGTATACTGCGGATGAGATAGTCCTGTTGCTGTGAACGCACACATAGCTACGGGAAGCCATCGATTATTCTGATCACGAAAAAGTCGGAGTCCAGCATAGAGACCAATGATCACCCAAGTGAATGCCGTAGCACGGACGAATCCACCGGCAGAAAGATGCCACTGTAATACTGGTGGGCTGACGGCAAGAATGACTGTCGCAAGTCCCGCTCGTGGTCGAGAGTTAAGGAGTTCCTCAGCGAGGGCGTACGCCGGGATGAGATAGCCGACCGTGATGATACCTGGGAGGACTCGCGCAAGCGTAAATAGACGAACGCCGAACACGTCCCGGAGGACAGCAGGAAGATACATGCCAAATGGAGGATACGCAAACGGAAGGCCACCATTCGTGTAGTGAGGGATCGTCTGAGGGAGCAGATACGCGTTCTCTGCAATACGATCAGCCATGAGAAGGTAGAGTCCAGCACCGAACGCAGGATACGGATGCGTCCATAGATAGCTAATAACGATGATTAGTCCGATGAGTATGCCTGGCATTAGCCAGACGATCGAGCTATCTGCTAGCCATGCAAAGCGCTGCTCGAACGCGTGCGACGTAGGATCTGCTGTATCCGTTGTGGGATCTACGCCATCATCCTGAGTCATCTAGATTGGTAGGTGAGTCCAATACCGATTGCATATACGATGAACGAGCAGATACCGGCAAGGATGAGTGCTTGGCCACGACGAGCAATGGACCCACTCGTCATGAGGAAGAGACCAAGACCGACGATGAGGAGAAGACCGCCGAATGGCCCGATAACGTGTAAGGGACGGCTCACATAGTCTGACTCAGTAAGAATACCTGCAACGCTTCCGACGAACAGGACGAGACCACCGACTGCAAGCGGGAGGCTTGGAAAAACGATTCCAAGTTCAGAGATGGCGAGTCCGACCGCAACGAACAACGGCCATGGACTCGACCGCCGATACCGATCACTCAATCCAGGGTTATCGCTCATTGTGTAAAGAGGATGAACGCGAATTTGACTGTTTAGCTTTATCAATCATTATTGGTCGTCCGGTGTGATTCGTGAAAGCCGCATTGCGTTGCCAGTGACGGCAGTCGTCATACCGGCGTCACCGACGAGCACTGCCGCCCAAATCGGAACAAGGCCGAACGGGACAGCGAGTGCCAGCGCCGCTTTCGCCCCGAGGCTCGCCCAGATATTCTGACGGATGACGCCGTTGGCATCATGAGCAAGTTCATAGAGATACGGCAGTTTTGAGAGATCGTCGCTCATTAGTGCGATGTCGGCCGTTTCCAGTGCCGTATCTGTCCCAGCTGCACCCATTGCGACACCCACTGTCGCTGTCGCCAACGCAGGTGCGTCGTTAATACCATCACCGACCATTGCCACACCGTCGAATTCCGTATCTATATCTTCGATAGCCGAGACCTTCTCCTCAGGCAGGAGCTCAGCGCGATATTCGTCAACGCCGACTTGCTCGGCAATGGCACGCGCCGTCCGCTCATTGTCGCCAGTGAGCATCACGAGGTGTTCGACGCCAAGTTCATGGAGACGGTCCACTGCGTGTCTAGCATCAGTACGGACTTCATCAGCGACCGCAATAATGCCTTCTAATTCGTCTTCAGTCCCAACAAGCACGACTGTTTTCCCCTCACTCTGCAGTTCTGGCACCGACTCCTCGAGAAGGTCCAAGCAGTTGTTGCGCTCGCAGAGATTACGGCTTTTTGTCGTTACAACGCCACCGTCAGTCGTTGCATGGACATGGTTTAGATCGAATCCGAGGTCGTTGAACAGTCCTGGCTTGCCGGCATAGTGGGTCGTACCGTCGAGATCTGCTCGGACACCCTTGCCAGTAAGACTCTCGAAGTCGGCAATCTCGCGATCAGCGACGTCGGCCATCGTCGCTTTTGAAACGATTGCCTCCCCGATGGGGTGTTCACTCCGCTTTTCGAGTCCCCGTGCACAGCGAAGGACGTCGTCGCTGGTATTGTCGTTGAGTGGAATGACGTCGGTGACGGTCAGTTCTCCCTTCGTGAGTGTTCCTGTCTTGTCGAACGCAACAGCGTCAACCTCACCAGTCGCTTCGAGGTGGCTCCCGCCCTTGATGAGGACGCCGTTCTTTGCTGTGCTTGTGATGCCTGAAACAACAGTAACAGGCGTGCTAATGACGAACGCACACGGACATGAGAGAACGACGAGCGTCAAGCCGTACACAAACCATGTCACCCATGGCAATCCAAAGACGAACGGCGGGACGACTGTCACAAGGACGGCAAACGCGAGAACAACCGGTGTGTAGTAACCTGCAAACCGTTCGACGAACTGCTCACGGTCAGTCTTGTTCGCTTGTGCATCCTCGACCATCTCGACGATACGTGAGAGGGTATTGTCGCCTGCTTTCGACGTAACCTCGATTTCGAGATACCCCCCTTCATTGATGGTGCCAGCGTACACCTCGTCGCCGTTAGTCTTGTCCACTGGCACTGACTCACCTGTAATGGGAGCCTGGTTAACTGCACTTTCCCCACTGGCGACTGTTCCGTCCATTGGAACTTTCTCGCCTGGTCGTACGATGACGACATCACCGATCCCGACATTATCAACAGGAAGAGTAACTTCCTCACCGTCGCGCTTGATCGTTGCTTCATCAGGCGAGAGGTCCATCAACTCCTGCAGAGAGTTTCGAGCTTTGTCCATCGAGTAGCGTTCGAGCAGTTCAGCGACACTGAACAGGAACGCGAGCGTCGCCGCCTCGAGATAGAGTGATTTCCCAAAGAGGAAACTCACGGCGAGAGCACCGAAGATGGCGGTGCTCATCAGCAAATCAATATCGAGATTGCGGTTACGTAGGGAGTAGTAGCCGTTTTGGACAATAGCCTGCCCTCCGACGAGAACTGCCAGTAGGAATGCGGTATCTGCGACGGTAATCTCGACCGTCCCACTAGCAACCAGCGAGGTGTTTGCCGTTGTTAATAGGAATTCGAAGAATAGACCGAGCGCGACGAACGCACCGCTAATCCACGTCTTGATTGCTCGCGGACTCGTCCATACTCCGCCAGTGTCGACACCTACGTTAGTGCTCTCTTCGTTGTGCGTGCTTGTGTTGGTAACTTCGTATCCGGCGTTCTGGATAGCGGTTGTAAAGTCGTCTGGTGAAAGTGACTCCGTTTTGTAGGTGACGAGAACGGTTCCAGCTGTGGGTTGAGTATTGTAGGATTCAATCCCAGTGAGCGTATCTAAGGCATTCTCGATTTTCCCGGCACACGACGGACAGTCCATCTCAGGGACCGTGAGCGTCACCGTCTGGCTGGCAGAGTCGTTTTCGACAGTGTACCCGGCCTTCTCAACGCGATCGATTATAGCGTCTGAAGTCGTTTTTGTACTGTCGTAGTCGACAGTGAGCGTGCCGGTCGTTACCTGCGGATCGACAGCATTGATACCATCAAGTTTCTGGACGCTCTCCTCAACCTTTCCCGCACAGGACGGGCAATCCATTTCAGGAACGGATAATTGGACGATATCATCTTGCCTGACGATGTTGTCATCGTCATCCTCCTCATGACTGTGGTCGTGATCGTGCTGGTGAGCGCCTCCGGGGTTGTGTTCGTGATCGTGACTGCTCTCCCCGGAGCCATAAGAGTCCGAAGAGCCCGAAGTCGATGAATCGGGTGAGGTCATATCTGAGGTAAGGAACCTCTCACTTATTAATCCAGCTGCTATAGACCCCCGGTAAACTAGCCAAAGTTATTAATTATCTCGCTATTAGTTATTATTGTCTGTGTCGACTCGATTGGCAGCCTCTCAAAATGCCTGTGGATTCGCGATTCCGAGAAGCCGAATGGGTCGGGTGACATGGCCGACCAGCACATCATAAGGGTTGGAGTGGACCCCGTCCCTGCTATTAGTGGTGTCGCGAGAACCAAAAGATAGCTGTAATCCCACCCCAAGCAGGAATGGAAAGAACCATACTTTCGATAACTGCTTTCCAACAGATCCACTCATAGAACAGTGGAAAGAGCGTAACGGAGCCACAGCAGACAGTGTATCCCAAAGTGCATAATTCCTCTTGATATATGCTATTTCATTAGGTACTTCCCTCATCCACAACCGGTATAACACCGAGCACAATAAGGCAAATGATGGTCTCGAAACAGGCGTTGAGGCTATTCTTCGCTGGCCTCATCGTGCTCTCCGGACTCACAGTCACAAACGCGTTTGTATCGTCAGCGGCGAGCGCGACCGGCTTTCAGGGTAAAACGCAGAGCGATATCATGGGGACATCGAAGCAGGTCGTCCCTCCTCGCGAAAACATTACCGTTATCGCTACTGACTCAAACTCATGGCTGGGCAGCAAGAATAGTGGTCCCCGGGCGCGAGCTGAACTTGTCGCGTTCAGCCCCAACGGGAGTATCCTCTACTACAACGATAGCCACACACGGTATTGGGATGTCGACCCCGTTCCTGGAACCAGAGCGACTGTCGAGTACTCCTACGCCGACCACCTATCGAAGTCGAAGTGTCCGACCAACTGGAATCTCTCACGGCGGAACGTGAACGAGAGTGTTTGGCAGCGCCACAAGCAGGCGCATGCCGAGACCGGCGCCTGCACACAGAACGGAATCGAGCGAGTCAACTTGACAACAGGGGCCGTCACTCCGGTTTGGTCGCAGGTCACGCCCGGGAAAGAAGCGACTCGCTACCACGACGCCGACCGTCTGAACGCAACGAGCGTCATCGTTGCAGACATCTACCTCGACCGCGTGTTCGTCGTAAACACGACATCGGGACAAGTTGGCTGGACATGGAATGCTAGCGATGCATTCCCGGTAAACGGGAGCGGAGGACCACATCCAAAAGATTGGTCACACATTAACAACGTCGAGGTGCTTGACGACGGTCGTATCACAGTGAGTGTTCGTAATCACGACCGCGTGCTGTTCCTCGACCGCGAGACGGGAGTCGTGAAGAATTGGACGCTCGGGGCCGAGGACAACTACGACGTCCTCTACGAGCAGCACAACCCCGACTACATCAACGCTTCCAACGGCGGGCCGGCTGAAATCGTCGCCGACTCTGAGAACAACCGGATCGTCGAGTACCAGCGCAAGAACGGTTCCTGGACTCAGACGTGGTCATGGCAAGATCCACAGATGCAGTGGCCGCGGGACGCCGACCGCCTGCCGAACGGCAACACGCTCATCACCGACTCGAACGGCAATCGCGTGTTTGAAGTGAACAAGCAGGGGAAGATCGTCTGGAGTGTCCAGATCGCGTTCCCCTACGAGGCCGAACGTCTCGGCACGGGCGACGAAAGCACCGACGGACCGAGTGCGAAGAAGGCCAATATAGAATCGCGGACAAACGGTCCAGTCGACCGCTTCTGGATTGGTGTGAAAGATGTCCTTCCTGGCAAGTATCTGAATGGGCTAATGTATATCACACCAGTCTGGATTGGAATTCAGGAACTATTTGCCATCATAGGTGGTAGTCTCGCCATCCTCGCATGGTTGGCTACTGAAGCGTGGTGGGCAAATGTACCGTCGTCAATCAGAAAACTTCTCCCAGAATAAGGGGGTTTCCAAGTTAGCCGGCTGACCCAGTGAAATCGAGAGGACGTACCCAGACAGACCAGATAGCGATGATTCCAACTCCATATCCAACAATCCAGACGGCTGTTCCCAGTGTTTCGTAGTCCCCCACAGTTAGGACGTATTTGGCTAGACCAGGGATGGTAATGGCAGCAACGAGCATGACTGCGAATTTGAGCTTCGGCACTATATTCATATTTTACGCCCCCTCCAGCTGCGAGAGCACGAATGGATCTCGATGGAACGAACCATAGACGATAGTTGAGAATTGACACAGATCAATTGACCGAATTCACTCAGCAAGATAGTGGCAGATATACCTCGCTCGACTCAAGCTCTGAGACATTTTCCCAGGTAACTAATAAAAGTCAAATCCGAACACCTTCGAGTCGGATTCCAAGCGAATTTCCGTCACATACCGCCTGTTGCGTTGAGATATTGGAGGCCGAACAAGGTCGCGTTGTACGCTCCGTGGATGAGTGCCGGAACAGCGAGATTGTCTGTATATTCGTACGTAGTACCGAGAATGAGCGAAAGCACAAAGACAATGCCGAGATAGACGAGTTTGCCTTGTCCCTGTAAGGAGAAGACATGAACAAACGCGAAGAGAATGCTTGTAAGTATGATCGCACCCATTGGCTGAAATTGTTTACGTAACAATCCTTGAACGAGCCCTCGATTGAGCAATTCTTCACCAGGTCCGATGAGGAGGAACGATGCTGGAATCAAGAGTAGGAAAACGATCGGGTTTTGATTGCCAATGTCAACGATGGTATTCTGGGCAGATTGAATCCCAAGACGAGCAAGTGTTAACGAGATAGATACCTGGACACCGAGCAGGGCGGCAAACCCGCCGAGAGTAATCGCAAGCTCACGTTTCGAGGGAACACGAGCCTTGATAAAATCTAATCCATCTCCTCGATACCAGAGGTAGCCAAGTGCGACACCTCCGAATGTGACCCCCTGTAACATGACAACACTGACACCTAGTAGTAGAGTGGGTTGGTCCAGCACAGGGATACCAGCGGCAACAAGTGTGAGAGCCGTTGCAGTCACAACAATTTGTCCAATGAGGTATGCGCCAACTACAAGAAGAATACCGATACCGACAGCCCGTAGTTGCGCCTGTCTATCGCTCATTGTCACGATATGTCTACCTCCACCTTTCTCCGTGTTTCGATATCTGTGACTACCGTCACGAGAGTTGATTCGAATATTGAACCACAGCTCTCATTCATACTCGACTCAATGGTTTCACTGATGCAGCGACGGGACTTCCTTCGGGCTGGGACGGTACTCACAGCTGGAGTATCTGGAGCAGGCTGTTTACAGACACTTGGGTTCCAGACGCAATCGGCATGGCGGGATCCACCACTTGTCGAAAACCGGCCAAACGCTGTCTACTACCCAGCAGTTGTTGAAGGAATGGGCACGTATGGAACGGCCACGGCAGGAGATTACCAGATTGCGCTGATGTACTCCTATCCCCATCGCTTCTGGAACGTAACTGGACAATCAAAGAACAAAGTCGTCGTAGATACTGACGACTCCCTCCATCTTATGACGTCCATTTGGGACTCCCAGACAGAAACAGTACTGCCAGTCGATATGCAGCTTCGTGTTAAAAAGAATGGAGAAACCATCGATAACCGTGCGCCGTGGCCGATGCTTTCCCAGACGATGGGGTTTCACTACGGTGACAACGTTACTCTTGACGGGGGAGGACAGTATACAGCAGTAATCAAAGCCGGACCACTGCAAGTAAATCGAACAGGGGCATTTACTTCTCGGTTTACAAAGCAGATCTCAGTCGAGATTCCGTTCAAATTCGATACAAACGAAGTCTATAATCTAAAATATCGCAAGCTAGGTGAGAAGCAAGGTACTCGAGGAGCAGTTAAGCCGATGATGCAGTCCGTCCCTCCTGGACGAGCCCCCCCGAAAAAAGCACTGCCAGGCCGTATATTAGCGACGAAGACATCAAGTGACGCTGATTTTGTCGTGACATTGATTGAGGCAGAGAATCGTTTTACTACAAATGGTCAATATTTAGCGGTCTCTGCTCGGACGCCGTACAACCGCTTTGCTCTTCCCCGAATGTCTCTCTCCAGTACGATCAACCGAGAAGGGGGAAAAACCGACAAAACTCGTCTTAAGGCAACGCTCGACCCCCAACTTGGGTATCACTATGGGACGACCGTCAATAGTCTCAAGTCAGGTGATACAGTCCAGATAGCGGTCGATTCACCTCCCCAGGTTGCTCGCCATGACGGCTATGAGACCACATTCTTAGAGATGAAGTCGGTCAAAGTGACCGTGTGAATCTTAGCCGATATACGCTGGATTGGCTGTCTCGAGCGATACTAGCCAGAGACTGATAACTGTATAACCAATCATAACAATGATGAACGGGTACTGGCTCCGGATTGCTTGGAGTCGACTTGGGAACGTTGCATATGCATCCATGTGGGCAACCCAGACGGCAAGGATGTGGCCGAAGAGAATGAAGGCAATAGTGAGTCCGCCGAACCAACTAGGAAGAGTTAGCACGAGCGGATTCGCCGGCGGTGAAAGTGGTGAAATGACGGCTGTGAGAAATGAGGGAAGGAGTGAGACGAAGAAGCCGAAATAGTGCGCGAGATGGTATCCTGCAGCAATTGCGAGCAAAGCCGGTGTGAACGTCTTGGCGACCGCGTATGGTGTAAGATAGGTATTTCCCGTTCTGCGGGCGACTTGCGCCGCGAACCAGTATGCTCCCAGAAAAAGAGCGTAGCCTCCAACAAATAGGAGACCGTATACTAGGAGTGGCGGAAGACCAATACTCACGACTGTAGTAATGAACGTAGCGCCGATACCAGTTGTAACAAATCCACTAAATGTGAGTTCCCAGATTAATGCGATAACAAATGCAATATCGGACGTGGTTTTGACGATGTCGGAGTCAGCGAGATCGAATCCGGGTGGACGGACGGTTACGTTATCAGTAGACCAGCGGAGTGGTGAGACCTGTCCATAGAACCGGAAGGCAACTGATAGCGGATCAGCATTCGTGAACCAGGTAGTGGGCGTGTACAGCAACGCGCCAGTGAACGTAATAAATGAGTATACGAGGATTGCTGTTGCGAGTAGGGCAGGTTGTTTGTTGATAGGTGTGACCGTTTCCACCCAGACAAGCGCCAGTAGTCCGATGACGGCCGGCCATCGGTCAAGGCGACGTGGATACTGAAGGTCAAATGTAGGAAGAAGGTCAGCAATGGTTCGCCATGGATTCAGAGCAGGCCAAACATTTCCAACAAGATAGATGACCATTGTCAGCCCTGCACGGACGCCTGCAAATACGAGAATGACAGCGACATTGACAGTGGGAATTTGTGGTCCAGCAAACCCACGATAGACGATAACGATGAGTCCAATAACACCGAGAAGTTGGATACCAGATATTGCGGCTTGTCGAAGCGTTGTTCGCATTGGGGTTGATTTTTGCCAATCATGAAGCTTCCGGATAAATGTTCTGTCAGTGACGACACTAGCAAGGAGACCGGACGCTCCAATTGCAGCACCACCAGTCGCCAAATAAAGCCACCGCGGCACCGTGAGCGTATCACGGGAAGCATTCGATAGGCCAACAGCAGCATTACTTGCAATGACGGTATTAACAAACAAACCGAGCCAGAGACTGACAATAGCAACTACCCCAAGCAAGCGAACAGTTATCGACCGAGAAGCTGAACTCGGGAACATCGAATATCAGTAAGTCCTCCGGCGTCAATCTTGTAGTTGACGGAAACGCATCTACGCAGTTTATCAAGGAGAGTCCACCACTGGTGAGAACTATCTGTTAAGTAATTGGCGTAATTACCTAATAGTTATGCTGGAAGAGGTTCCTCTTCGACGTACTGCTGTTCCCAGTCTCTTCGAGCCTTTATCTCCCGCAGACCACGGCGAGTGAGACTATAGGAGTTCGTCCGACGGTCCTTTTGTCCTTTTTCGACAAGTCCCTTCTCGACAAGCGTATCTAGGTTTGGATATAGCCGTCCGTGATGAATCTCCTTCTCATAATATTCCTCAAGGTCATCTTTGAGCGTTAGCCCTTTGGGGGACTCTCGGCCAGCAATGACGTACAGTAAGTCACGCTGGAAGCCAGTGAGATCTTGCATTGCTCTACGCTCGAAATTACTGCCCGCCTATTATGTTTCTTACGGCTGGTCAAGTTTGATTCAGTAGCTCCCACTCCTTCAAATGGAGGAAGAACAGCGTTCGCCGAGGATACAATTGACGCCGATGACTCGGACGGGTACGCCGCACGTCTCAGTTCTTAGCCTATTTATAAGCAATTGACATCCTCCCACGCCTAAAGACTCGGGAATCTACGAAGTGGATATTCGGGTTGCGCGTTTCCTCGGGCCTCAAGTAGCGTTCGCGTGGACCGTCAACGGTCGCCGTCCAGTTTGACCAAGGAACCCCTGTGATCGAATAGGGTAGGAAGGCACTCACCACGGTTCCGACGGTGTTCAAACGCGACACGAAGCGTGCATCGGCGGGTGTGGCCGAAGTGTCTCGCCGGTCGGAGTGGTTCACTCCGAACTGCCCAGCGAGGGAAACACCCCCGGAGTCTGGAACCGCTGTGGGACTGTTTCCTGCACGTTCCGACGTCGAACGAGGAAGCCCCCGCCCTCAACGAAGGCACGAAGCGCCGGAGTAGGGCGGGGCAGTTCACAATAGCGATCTAAACTAGTATCACTACGATTCAATCGGCGGCGACAATAGACGACGCTTGACCAGGCCGACGTGCCGCTTCAACCGAATAGATGAGACTCCCAGTAAATAGGACGATGCTCGTAACGATGAACAGCGTGCTGAGCGGGGAGGCTGTATCTACGAACACCCAATACAAAGGTGCCGCAATAGAGGGCCCGGCTGCTAACACTACAATTTTGGCCACAAGCGGCCCACAGCAGCCACAGGTACATGAGCCCACAACTGCAGCACTGCCGGCGGTTCCCTCTGTCATCCCGGCTCGTTCCCCAACGCGCCAGTGACGGGCGATGAGAGAAGCGTTCAACCCGATGAGCGTGCTCAATAACCCAACCACGATGAGCTGTCCGGGCGACGTCGCCACAAAGAGGGGGATATGGGGGAAGTACATTTCGAGCGTGGGCCACGTCACGAGCTGATAGATTGTCGGCAAGACAACTATTGTTCGCTCGTGTGGGAGTGCTTCCTCCAGGGAAAACGAGAGATAGCCGGTCACAAAGACAAAGAACAGGGCTACGACAATTCCGACACCGATTCCGAATCGACGGGCAACCCGATCACGCAGGACTGCACGAAGTATACTCCCTGCATCTTTCCAGATGATATATCCGACAAGGAGCGGAGTCCCCAAGACGATCGCATACCCAAGTGGATGTGAGTCACTGGCCTGACCAGGAATGAGATAGGGATACGCGATCCACAATCCCATCAGAATACCAAGGAACGTATAGCGAGGGCGAGTCGGCCATCGAAGCCAGCCGATAACGAAGCTCAACACCATAATCAGAAGTCCAACCGACAAGGCCAGCGGTTGGTACCATGAACGCGGGAATGGTATAGTTGTCGCTGAATAGGTGATCTCCGGCGAAAGGCCTTCAAAGAGGATAGCTCCGACCGCAGCCGCTACGATTCCAAAGAAAACGCCATAGATCGCGACTGTGGGCGAGATACTATCCATCCGCTTGAGTAGGAGAGTACCACCAAGAAAAATGATCCCACCGAGGATAAGGAAGATCCCATGCCATTGAGAGAGTCCTCCAGTCGCAGTTCCGCCATGTGCAGACACAATGGGAATCTGTGTAAGCGCGAGCAAACAAAGGATGAAAGCCGATAGCGGATAGAGAGATCCGAGATGGCGTGAACGCCAACGAGTTTCCTCATCTTGTACGTGACGCCGTTCCGGAGCCATTATCGAGTCTTGCCTCACGAGCTACTTCTACCTAACTAATTCGGTCGAGATACTAGCAGTTTAGTCACAGCAATTCTCCGCTTCTTTGAGGACAGCGATTCAACAGATTCCACTTCCAATTGCTGGTCATAGCTAGCCGTAGCGTCTACGCTATGGGGAAGGGTTCAAGAAAAGCTAGTGAGAGATACTTGTCATACCAATCCATTACGTTGGTTAGAATTTTATACTAACCGAGTAACGCTAATTCAGTCTGCTTCGTCGAGCCTGGAATTTTGTCAGAGTGAGAACTACTCGCTGGCTAACATGAATTTCGTGCTTCCCCGTGGACGACTTATCGCTCGTTTTCACTTCTGTTCATAATCACAACCATTTTTCAGCACCTCTGCACTGTCGGGTACCCACGAAACATGGAACCACCAGAAAATGCCACTAACTTTCGGGCGATCCGCCGTATGAGTCATCTTCCGCTTAATCACTGAATTGCCCGCCAGAACTCATCGATCACCGGAAGGCTTATCACGAATTATCCATAACTCATAATTGAGATGGCGCAATCTCCATCCCAGTCAGGTCAGTCACCGATTCAGCAGCTCCAGACAGTCGTCGATCTCCTCGAAACGCCCGTACTCGCTCGGATGTACGCCCACGTTATGCAGAACGGTCCTGTGACAGTTGCCGATATCATCGATGATCTGGACATCCCACAGGGGACAGCCTACGACTACGTTCAGAAACTCGAAGCTGCTGGCTTAGTGGAGAAAACTCGTGACCAGCGCCCGTCTGAATACAACGCTGAATCAATCTCCCTCACACTCTCCACAGATGGGGAGACGCAAACGATCACGCCCACACTCATTGCAGCTGTCGCTCGCCGCGACGAGGACGAGGACATCGACGTCTACATTGAGCGCCACGGCCTCGACGGCCTTGCTGTCGCCCTCGAGTACGCTGCCGAGTACGTCGACGGGACGGTTAACCACCGTATTGCGGCCCGCGAACTCGATCTCTCCCCACTTGAGGCTGAAATCATCCTCCAAGCGCTCGAACCGGTCGCCAAAGAATACGCCGACATTGATGCATGACGACCGTCTACGTCGCCGATACCGGTGTCTTCGTTCGGTGCGGTGGCCCGGACAAGGACAAATTTCAGCGGCTTCGGAGAGCACTCCGGCAGGCAGGCGTCTCGTTACACATTCCACAGCGAGTCTACAAAGAATTAGGTGGTGATCCAGCCGCCGACGAGTATGCCTCAAGCAGTATTCCATATTCCGACGGGTTCGAAGAGGGGTGGATCATCGTTACCGATGATCTTGACTACACCAACCCACTTGTCTCAACGCTGATGGACGAGGCTCGCCGATTCATCGCTAACGAGACCGATCGTGACGAGGATATCACTGAGAAGGCGGACACAGCACTTGTTGGGCTTGCTGCTCAGTTACTCGACTCTGGTCAGGCGGACCACGTTGTTCTTTTGACGACCGACAAACCTGCAGGACAGGCGGCCGAAACACTCCTCCCACAGCATGGGTTTACCAATCGTATCGAGTACCGGTACGTCAGCGTCGACTATCTCGAAACGATCACAGCCGAGGAGTTTCGATAACGCAGACACTGAGTGAGACTCAAGATCGACGACCGCACGTCCCGCTTTCGTCTTGATACCTCCACTTGAAAAGATCAGGAAATCTGTGCTGTATACGAACTGTGCATAGATCGAGATGGCACTCCCGGGATGGCTGCACTTCCGTTTATTGGAGTGAGTGGCTGAGTTAAATCTCTCACTGCCAGATTGACCTTGTTTAGCGCCAATCTTGTGCACAGGTTTCGGGGTATTCGCAACTAGACAGACAAATTTTCGTATAGCAATATATAGTTTATACTGACGTCGTCGTTTTTGGCGCGATCCTGATGTGGTGCGGTTTTCTCATGTGGAAAACACCACACCACAATATCTAAGTGAACTTGGATTATCGTCCTATCCACCGAAAACCCGATGCTTAGAATCGATACCACACAGAGCACGTCGCCTTCCGCTGGCGATTCGACCAGCAGCCGACCACTCAGATCGCAACCGCCCACACCACATTGATCAACGACCATGTCCGAGACGACCGACTCACCGCGCTACAGCACAATGAGCCTCGAGGACTGCGAGGCCTTCTACCACGACGAAATCACGCCGCAAATGCGCGCCGAGGGACTGACCCCAGAACAGGAAACCCCCACCTATTCGTGGCTGAAACAGGCCTATCCAGGGTTCATCACGCACCTCTTGCGGCACCACGGCCTCTCACCGGGAGACTTCTACGACGAAATCGGCGTCCCGGCAGATCCAGAACCGGAGCCAGGATCGTTCGACTTCGTCGACGACGATAACACGCGAGAAGCCCTCCAGGACTACCTGACCGAACTTCGTGATCGACAGGGACGGGCGGAAGCGACGGTCGCCACACGGCGCTCTGCACTCCGCCTCTACGTCCGGACTTACAAGACTGTCCACACTACTGACGACCTACTCACGCCGCTACACGACGACGCTGCACGGGCCGAAGAGATGGGACGTGTCGCAGATACGTTCGACGTCCTCCGGCGCCGCGAGGATACGCTGACGACCCACGCGTCGCGCCGCAAGTACGTCCAGGAGGTTCGGCAATTCTACACGCACCAAGTGACGTTCAAGGGCGCGCGACACAATCCGACCGACCAGCTAGAACGCCGATTCGGCTGGGACTCGACGCCCGAATGGGACAATCAAGCACTCGAAGCCGACCAGATTCGCACCCTCTACCAAGAAGCCGACGATCTGGTTAACCGCCTCCTCGTAATCGGCGTCTGTGGGTGGGGGCTCCGGCCAAGCGAGGTGGCCGCACTCCACGTGAACCAGCTGGTACTCGACCCACCGGAAGACGACGTCGAGGCCGGCCCGTACATCGAATTCGGGAGCGAGCGGAAGAACGGCCCGGGGACGGTCGCACTCCTTACGGGGATCGAGGAGGTGGAGGCACGCCTCGACGCCGTCGTCAAGGACGCGGGTGGCGAGTGGACGGGCTACGTGTTCCCGTCGTCGACTGCGGCGAACGGGCATATCTCGCCGTCAACTGTCCGGCGGCGCTTCAAGGCGCTGGCTGATCGCGCTGGCGTGACTGTCGACGGGGAAATGCCGACGCCGAAGATGGGGCGTCGATACTGGTACACGGCGTACGGGGATGCGGTGCGGCGGGTCGCCGAGCAGTTCGCGGATGTTGCTGCGGAGCAGGGTTCGAAATCGGTAGAGGTCGTGCTAGATAACTACCTCTCAGAGGCAGAGAAACGCCGCCATCGCCGCGAGGAGATGCGAGGCAACCTAGAAGGACTCTTCGCCGGAGTCGGTTTGTAGCTATTCGATGTATTTTCTGAGCTGGGCGACAGCTTGATCGACAACATCCTCGTGAAGTATTCCTTGTTGAAAACTAATCCACTCGCTCTTGATGGAATTGACTGACCACGGCATAATCGAACTCGACTTTGGGGCGCCACCCTCCACCCACTGCTCGTCCGTGAGAGGGATTCGTTCGTCATGCCACGTCCGCGTCGTTAGAGAACATGTGACGTACTGTTCGCCGTGGAATGGTGTCTCAGAGCGATTGATAACTAGAAATGGGCGACCCGTTGTGTCGTCTTTGAACGGGTCAGTTGCGACCACGACATCGCCGCGCTCCGCAGTCATTCGTGAGTATCCTCGACTGCATGTTCACGCCATTCATCCACATCTTCCGCCCCAAACCGCTCATCCAAGTCATCCATGGTCTGATGGAATCGAAACGCATCCTGGACGCGTTCCTCGTCCCCAAGTGCCCAGTAATCCCCCTTATGCTGGACGAGCTCACGATCCTTGAGTCGCCGGAGGACAGTGCTGATCGATGTCTTCTTAACGCCGGTTCCCTCTGCGATTTCGGAGGGAGTGAACGCCTTGTCGTTGTTCTGGTAGAGAAATCGGATAACCTTCTCGGCGTTCGTTACCTCGGTCAACTCCTCGTTGTTGGCCTCAGTGAACGTCTCGATGTCGATTGGCATGTCTGTCAGTAGTGTCTCCAGTGTCTTAAGCGTTAGTTCGTCACCGGCTCAGTGAAGTCACTGCTAACGTACTCATATCATCAAAATATGCAACAGGACTAGGAGAAGACGGTAGTAGATTACTTATTTGTCGAGGTATTCGATACCCCATTCGCGAAGCTTCTCGGCGACGAGCTCGGGATTTTCCTGGGCGACGACCATCGCGGCCTCGCGGGCATCACCCTTATAAACAGGACCGTCAACGAAGTTTTGGAGATCGTCGAGGAATGTGTCTTCGTCGTCCTTGACGAAAGGGCGGACTTCAAGGAGGAGCTGGTTCGTACGGTCCGCGTTTACTGAGGCGCCGCGCATCTGCCGCTGTACGAGATAGGGGAGGTCATCTATATCGAAATCGGGCGCCTGTGACGTCGTGTCAGCGGCTGACGATGGAGCGGTATCCGTCGCTGCCTTGGCTCGCGGTTCAGAATCCAGGTCTTGGTTCTGTGGAGAGGCTGGCTCGTCTTCATGCGTTTCCTCAGTCGATTCCGCCAACGTGTCCTCAGACTGAGTCTGTGACTCGGTTGTACTGTTAGACTCCTGCTCGGACTCTTGTTCCGAGGTATCCTCGTGTTTGTCGGCAGTTTCTTCCTCCTCGAAATTGAGAGAACCGGTGCCCTTCTTGAGCCCCCCCATCAGGAGATCACCTCCGTGCCCTCAATGTTGAGAGTAGGTTCTTCAGGTGATTCAACGTCGAACTCTGCAATGAGGTAGCTGGCGATCTCGAGTATGATTTCGAGGGACTCGATTTCGCGATCGCGAAGGCGGCGAGCCCCCTTCTCGCCATTATGCCAGCTCTCCTCGACGACCTTGAACGCACTGCCCTGTGCGTCCCACATCTCATCCATCATGCTTTCGCGTTTTCCGATCGCGGCTGCGATGCCGTACTCGTCCTCCATCTGCTCGATGTAGCGGCGGTGCGTGCTCGTGTCGCCGGCACCAGAGAGAATAACTGCAGCAACGCCGACGTCGATGCCAAGATTCTCACTCATGCTCTCGAGGAGGCCGCTTAGACCGTCCAGGCTCTTGTTGCCCTTGCCGGCTGGCTTAGTCGGAGCGACCAAGGTCCGAGTGGCGTAGATGGCATTGTAGAGCATGATCTCAGCGCGGGCATTCGGATCAATGATGACAACGTCGTAGTCCTTCTGGATGTTGTTCTCCTCCCAGAGGACGTTGTAGAGCTGTTCGTAGCGGTTGTAGTCGTCGCCCATGTGCTCCTCGAAGCGTTCGCGTTGGAGGAGGAGCTCAGTGAATTCTTCGAGCATGTCGTGGGCGGGGAGGACGTCGATTCCTTCGTCGGTACTGCGGATGAGGTCTTCAAAGTCACCTTCGGGTCGTCCGAGGACGTGTCGGACGAGGTTGTCGGCGTCGGGGTCGTCGTGGCCTTCCTCGACATCGAAGAGGTACGTGAGGTTGGCAGCCTGGTGGTCGAGGTCGATGACGAGGACATCGAAGCCCTGGCGGGCGTGGGCTTCGGCAAGGTTGGCGGTCCACGTTGTTTTGTGGATGCCGCCGGATTCTGAGTACACTGTGTATGTGATAGGCATGTGTTCGATAGATTGCTCGTCAACATAATAAAGGTACGTCAGACATTCACCTAATCCGTCTAGCTAATCCATGTAAATGAACTATTGAGATGAGCTATCCGTATACGCTGCCTATATCTCCATTAACGCATGGGTAATAGAGATACATTAGGTCGGTGAATTAGGTGGTGATTCCTGGAGAAAACAGGGATTATGCGTGTCGAAGCAGCACAGAGTTCTTAAATTACCCTTGCGGATAAGGAGGGTAGATTAGGTATATGGATTAGAGGGACACATTAGATGAGTAAGTTATTCAGCTTCGCACAGTTAAGTAGAGCAGTGATCTGTATCGGAACAACGGCTGATGAACCGATCGCGAATCCCCGGTGTGACCCGTCTCAGGGCGTGACCCCGAAGCTTGTCGGTGGACTCCCGTTCTATCCGAGTAGGTCAGTAGGCATGTAGTCGCCGTTCACGTTCAGCGTCCCCGACTTGAGGGCCAGTTGACCCCATATATCCCATATTCTATGATTGTAGTTTAAATTCTCTACCCACGATACCGGTCAATAGAAGATCAAAGCTGTTCACATTCACTACGTATGCGGTCAAGTGGTTGAAATTAAATCAATCGATTAATCCTTGTCTGGTTTCGATGCTTGTCCGATTCAGGAGGTAGGATTTGATCACATCAGCGTCGTACAGCAGCTTGTGGACATTGAACGCCCCTTGATTTTTGCCCCCGCCGGTGTGTTTCTTTTCAGTTAATTCGAGAAAAGCCAGTTCGTCAAGGATCTCGCGGAAACGGGAAAGTGAAAGTGACGTGGCGGCTTCCCTGTCACAGACCTTTTCGTAGACATCATGAACGAGTGCTGTTTTGAACTCGTCGGGTCTGTTCTGCTCAGTAAGGGCGACAAGGGCGTGCAAGATGTAGCGGGAGTGTGGCGGGAGCGACGAGACGAGTTCGGCAACACGATCCACCTCGGCGCGCTGGCGAGCCTGATCGACATGGTCTCCAGTTACCTTCTCAATATTATCCTGCTCAGCGACCTCACCGGCGTGCCGAAGAATCCGAACTGCCCGTCGGGCATCGCCGTGTTCGCGACTTGAGAGAGCGGCCGTTTTCGGGAGAACACCGTCCGAGAGAACGTCAGGTCGGAACGCATCGCGACGAGCTTCGAGAATGCGAGTCAACTGGTCTTGGTCATATGGGCTAAATACAAAGTCGTTTGTTCCGAAACTGCTTTTGACGCGCTGGTTTAGCCGGTCTCGATATGAGATCTTGTTGCTGATTCCGATGATCCCGATTCGCGCCTCAGTCTTTTGTGCCTCTCTCGCACGGGAGAGCTGCATCAGTAGATCATCGTCGTTTTCTTCCGGACCCGTCCCCCGGAGGCGATCTACCTCGTCAAGAATGACTAGCAGACTATCGTAGAGTTCATCCAAGGTCTGCCAGAGTCGGAGGAGATACTGGCTCATCCCCATCCCTGTGATCGGGATGTTAAATCCTGTTTCAGCCGGGTCATTGATTTCGCGGACAATCGATCGAGCTGCTTGGGTCGGTGTACTGTCCTGCGAACAGTCGACGTACGCGGTGGCAACACGAGTATCGTGGCGAGGGCCTGCTTGCTTGACTCGAGTTGCGACATGCCGGGCAACGAGGGTCTTCCCAGTCCCCGTTTTGCCATAGATGATGAATGATGTGGGTGAAGTACCGTGGGAGAGATTCTTTATTCGCTGGGCAACTTGCTTGATTTCGTCGTCCCGACCGACGATTCGGTCGACGTCTGGAACATGGCCGATCTCCAGTAATTTTTTCTGTGCAAAAATCGATGACGAGTTTTCGGATGCGTCTATTAACGGATCTTCGTGATCTGTATAATTGACCTCACTAGTCTCAGTATCTCCTGGTGTATCGTCCTGCTGATCAGGAGGTCCGGTCCCGTATTCTGTCATAAGTTATTCGTCTCGTTCAGTGCGGATAAGGTTTCCCCACCCGATCGACAGTGAAAATGATAACCCCTAGTCTCGCCAAGAATTCAGGAATCATATGAATTCAGAATTGCTCGAAGATAGCGTGCCTCCCCCCTCATCGACAGTGAAAACTCCTCTATTTCGGTGGTTTTGTGGTGTGTCTGCCGTACGTCTGACGCCTTAACACCCCCCTCGTCGACAGTGAAACCCAGTCGATCTATCAAACTTCATACTCAAAATTAGGCTAATCATCTCCCTCCCCCCTCGTCGACAGTGAAAAACAGCTCTAGACGTATTGAGATACTCATCCATAACTCCCTCCTCACCCTACTCGCTTGTCGCTGACGCAACTTGCTCCATAACGGTGGGGTTTCCTGTTCTAACCACGTGCTTTGCAGAGACGAATCGGATCTGAATTTTAAATAAAAGTGGATTGCCGGTAGTGGTCAAGTGTGATTGGATGTCTTGACAGTGGTGAAAAGATTAACGTTTAGTTTGACGAAGTTAGACCCCCTCCCCCCTCATCGACAGTGAAGATAGCAAATAGTGGCAAGAGAAATATTACGATGAGAAGGTCGGTGAGAAGTCCAAAAATAAGAGATGATAGGTTTAGTATCGTTGGATGATAGCAACGCCCTTACTACCTACTACTAATACTTTACTATATAGGTAATTAATGGATGGGGTGGAGAAGGAACATAGGCGATAGAAGCGCTTAATGGCGCGGATAGATAACCCTATTAGTTTTACTATATTTATTTATATGGATTCTCTATTTCTGGGCTTCAGGGACGTCCACCTAGCTTCTGTGATTTTCACTGGCGACGAGGGGAGGGGGGCCAGCCTTTATCGTCTTTCCTTCGTCCAATCACATACGATTTGCACCGGACTTTGTTCCCTTCCTATTCGCTACACTCCACAAAACACACGTATTACGAGTGCGACTCGAGTTCAGATCCAGGCCTAAACTGAGTCAACTCTTCGATCCGCTGTTCGAGTTCTTCGACTTCTTGGCGTAATTCGTCGGTCTCAGGATCGTCACTGAGTGCGAGCTGGTCTTTCGGTCCCTGGAGGCGGGTTTCCTTGCGGTTGTCGTCGACCTCGGCTTTCCGAACGTACCGCGTTCATCAATGTCGTAGACTGCCGACTCAGCGAGTTCCGTCACCTCAAGCGCCTCATCGACCTTCTCTCGATCAACACCCATGACGCGCTCACGAGGAATGCCAGCATCTTCGAGTACATCTATCACTTTTTCGTCGTCTTTCAGCGATCGATTGCGACGGGACGTTCGCTGGACGGATCCATACTGGCCGTGGACCGCTTGGTCGTGATGCAGTCGGTCGAGCAAGAGTCCTCGGACGTCTTGGCGAAGGTCGCCAGCGTTGCGCTCAACGTCGGAGAGGAGCGTGTAGAGGCTGATGAGCACCGGCGTTTCACAGTCGTTGAGTGCGGTCGGATCATGCCGTTCGAACGCATCGATCAATAGCAGCATGTCGGTGTAAATGTCGAGATCGGGCTCAACACGTTCGGTATCATCGCTGGCTGGAGATGGCCTGCTGTTGATGAGTTGTGAACTCGTGGGATCGTCAGTTTCGGTGATGGTGCCGGCACTCTCGTCGCACTCGTAGCGTGGATGGAGGCTGAGCACGGCATCGTAGGGTTCGGCGTCCGGCGGCAGGCGTTCAAGGTCGAAGACGCCGCCAGAGTCGGTGATGCGGCCGGCGAGAGTTTCGAATTGGTCGCTCGATAATGATGCGGTGCTCTTGGCTATCGGTAATCTGGAACTGCTTGCCCGTTAGCGGAGTCACGAGAGTAGCATCTTCGGCGAGCGCATCGCATTCCTCGAGCAGCGTATGCCAACTCGCGGTAAACGCCATACCTGTGGGTAGTGCTGGGCTCTCATAAGATCATGGTCTCTTGAGTCGCCGCTAGCGGTCGTCTAACGGTGTGCCCTTACGGACGGTGGCCAGCATCTGTTGATGGAGAGGGTAAAACGGAGCATGCTGCAGCCAGTTCTCCGAACCACAAGCGGTCCTGGGTTGCTGGCTTGCTCCTGGAGAAAGCTCAGGAAATCCGGTGTGTGTCTTCCCCGACGTCAGTCGATCTTCCTCCGACGAAAGCAGAGGAAATCCGGTGTGGCGAATCTTCAGCCGAATCTATTTCGTGGTCGCTTGGGTATGAATCAATGATGGTCTCGACATCCGTCGACGTTCCCGACGACGCCACATACGAGGAAGCGCTCGAAGTCGTCGAAGAACGACTCTACAATGGCGCTCGAGTTACTGGCGAATGGATGGGCCTGAAGAAAGTCGCCCAACTTCGTGACGAGGATCGAGATAGAAACATCGTCTCCGACGCCCAATCCTCGCACGGCGACGTCATTGAGGATCTGCAAGACCGCAATCCAGGGGTCCCACCATGGGCATTCCGACCTCGAACTGAAGACCCGAAGAAGTGGACGGGAATCCGAGCCTCCTGGGCGAAAAACACCGAGTTCGATCCCGACGACTGGGACGACCGCGGCCAGCTCATCACCAAACCCGAGTAGCGAATTCCAGAGAGACGAGCAGATCGCGATTCGTTTGTATTCTCGGAGATCACTTGTTCTCCTCAGCGCTGCATTCATCACGGGGGATGTCCTGAGAAATTGTTGGTCTTGCATGTCCTCTCTTCCTCGGTTAGTATACTATACTAACCTAGGTTCCTTTTTGAGTCTCGTTCTTGCTCTGCTTTTTCAAGAATCACTGCGAGTAACCGAGTACTCGTCGTACTCGGCAGATCTGCTAGAAAGCGAGGATCCATTTCTCTTTCTCTCGGAGGTATCGCTGCGTCGGAGTTCTGCCGTCCCGAGATTTTATTTATTCGCAGTCTGAATCTATCCATACCCATGGCATCTAATAGCATAGGATCTCCTCGGCTACCCCCACTCGCTCAGGACTCACTTGACGCACTGTCCGCGGCAATTCCAGAACACGAGGGGTTCAGCTACGATCGTGCCTATACAATCCTTGCCGAGGAAGAAGATCTCAGCCAACCCGCGGCTGACGACACCCTTGAACGTCTACTACTGCGAGGCCATCTCTACGAGGTTGACGGCGAGCTCCGGCTCACCGAATGGGCGCAAGCGAACGAGTAGGACGAGAGAGCTTATCCAGCGACTACTGGTTCTTCGACGGTCTGTTCGACAACCTCACCGAATGCCACGTTCGGTTTGACTTTAGTGATCTCGACAGTGACGTGGTCACCGTGCTCTGTCTCAGGCACGATCAGTACATAGCCGCGTTCGACACGTGCAATGCCGTCGCCTTGCTCGCCGATATCTTCGATTTCAACAACCCGCCGGTCACCAACATCGACCGGCGGCCCAGAATCATCATCTGTCGCTGGCTGTGACTCGCGTGTATCCTGAGTACGGCTGTCTGTTGGAGTGCTCGACCGGAGTACCGCAACGCGATACACACCATCGTCGTCAACCTCTCCCTTCTCGAGCTCACGTTCCGGGATTGTGATCGTGTAGTCACCGTCCTGTTCGTCGATATCCGCACTAAACAAACAGAGCAATTTATCGTCAATCTCCATAGCGATGTCTCACTCCATTTTTCACACCACTAACAGTAACTTGAGTCCATCGATACACGCGAATCCACGCCCCTCATTCAGCAAGGCACTCCATCTCGCCATATCCAAGACGCTACCGTCGTTGCTTCCACCGCTCCGCTGAGAGTGTCCTTATCTCCGGCCCAACTGCGGTGTCCACTAATGCAATCGAATATAGCAGCTTCATTCTATTATTGAGGCGACGTGCTTATTGATCCCTTCGTGAACAATTTTTGTCTACCAGGGATATCTGGTAGTGCAATATACTAGGCAGTGCTAGCGCCTATCTGAGAAAATCATAAATGAATACGCCGACAAATTCCTGGCAAATGATTTCCTCGAAGGCTGATTCTGTGAGAGCCACTCATGAGTGAGATTGAAGACGCCCGAGCAGCCGGCACATACGTCATCACGTTCGACGACGCCAGGGCAACGAATCGCGCGCTCGTCGGTGGGAAGGGCGCGAATCTCGCTCAACTTGTCGATGCTGACCTCCCGGTGCCTGCGGGCTTCTGTGTGACGACAGCTGCATATGAGGAGCTCATCGATGATCCAGCCATCCATGAAGCAATTGACGAGCTTTCGGATCTTGATCCGGCAGACACAGCGGCGATTGCGGATGCAGGAAGCGAATTACGCGCTCGAATTCAAGAACGTAGTGTCCCGAAGGAGATCCGAGACGCAATCAAGACCGCCCTCAACGAGATAGCGAGTGACAGAGGACAGGCCTATGCGGTTCGTTCGAGTGCGACAGCTGAAGACCTCTCGGAGGCGTCGTTTGCGGGCCAACAGGAGACGTTTCTCAACGTTCGTGGCGCAGATGAGATCATTGCTCGGGTTCGTGCCTGCATGGCGAGTCTGTTCACCGATCGTGCGATCACCTATCGGGCGACAAATGATATCCCGCACAGGGAGGTTTCGCTCGCGGTCGTCGTCCAACAGATGGTCGAGCCCGACGTCTCTGGAATCCTCTTCACGGCCGATCCACAAACGGGTAACCGCCACATCGCGTCCATTGAGGCTGGACTCGGACTCGGGGAGGCATTGGTGTCTGGAGAGGTGACCGCAGATACCGTTCGCGTGGACACGCGGACTGGTGAGGTACTCGATTATGAGGTAGGAGAGCAACAGCGTGCAGTTCGACCGACTCCGGAAGGCGGCACTGAGACAGTCGAACTCGACTCGTCAGACCGCACCTCACGCGTGCTCTCGGCCGATCAGATTCAGACCCTCGTGGAGGCTGGTGAGGAGATCGAAACCATGTTCGAATATCCTCAGGATATCGAATGGTGTCTGGACGAGGGGGAATTGTCTATCGTGCAGGCGCGCCCGATTACGTCGCTGTTCCCTCTGCCATCGCCGCTGCCGGACGACGAGCGTCTGCATGTCTACTTCAGTTTGGGGCATGTTCAAGCGTTTGCCGAAGCGATGCCGCCGCTCGCTACGGACGTCTGGAACGAGTTCTGTCAACTGTGGATGGTGGAGTTAGGGCTGGATGCCGACACCCAGTGGGTGGTTGAGGCTGGTGGGCGAGTCTACATCGAGATGACACCGTTCCTGAGAGTCAGCGTTCTTCGACGATGGTTCCCAAAGTGGCTCTCTGCAACGAGTGAACCACTCGCTGCTGCCGTCAATGAGCTGTTAGGCCGACGTGGCGAGGAGTTCCGAGAGCAGCGGACTGCCCGTGAGACACTTACACTACTGCGTCGGTTTGCTGGCGCGGTTCGGACACAAGCCCGACCGATGATCTCGGCGATGGTGAGTGGGTTCTTCGGCGCGTTCATCGGGGAGCCGACCCCTGAGCGTGAGGAAGCTCGGTGGGACACGTGGGGACGGAACGCAGCTGCCCGCATACGTACACGCAAGACACCTGCTGAACGGGCTCGTGCCGTCTTTGATATCAGTAACAATGCACTCACCAGCTATCCGCGCATCGGACCGTTGTATGCTGCTATGGTCGCAGACGGACTGCTCCAGCAGCTGTTCTCGGACGCTCCCGACGATATGAACGATGTCGGTCGGGGCTTTCCGGATGAACTGGTGACGCGGATCAATCTCGGACTAGGCGATCTCGCTGACGTGGCACGTGACCATCCAGCAGTGGCCGATGCATTACGAGAGGAAGCATCGCTCGATGAAATCGAGTCGCGCGAGGGCGGGAGCGCGTTCCGAGATACACTTGATGACTTTCTCGACGAGTTTGGTCATCGCGCGACCGGCGAGCTAGATATCAGCCGTCCCCGGTGGCGTGAGGATCCCTCCGGGCTGCTCGCAACCGTTCGTGCAAACCTCGAACACGGTGAGAAAGGCGACCATCGAGACCGCATCTCCCAACTGGAACGCAAGGCGACCGTGGCGGCTAAACGACTCGAACAACAGGCTGGTCGGGGCATTCTTGGCCCCCTGCGCAGACGATTCATCCGGCAGCTCATCCGAACATACCGCGGCTACATCCAAACGCGTGAAGCCCCCAAACATGGTACTGCGCACCTATTCGCGGCGTGGCGCGAAGCATTCCGTGACGCTGGCGAGATGCTCGTTGCTGAAGGACAGTTGAACGAGGGTGATGATGTCTGGTTCCTTCGGAGAGGCGAACTCTTCGCCGCACTAGACGGGGATTCGATCGACGTCGATATCGCGGCGCGGCGTGCCGAGTTTGAGCGCTACGCATCGATGGATGCGCCCCCGGTATTGACGAGCGAAGGGGAAGCACCGAGCGCAGCCATCGAACGTGAGGACACTCCTGATAGCGCGCTCGTCGGAACCGGCGTTTCGAGTGGCATCATTGAAGGGACCGCCCGCGTCGTTCATGATCCCTCCGAAGAGACAATCGAAAGGGGTGAGATTCTCATTGCGCCATCCTCTGATCCGGGCTGGACACCGCTGTTTCTGAATGCAGCGGGCATGGTCGTGGAAGTGGGTGGCCAGATGAGCCATGGTGCGCTAGTTGCCCGTGAATATGGGCTTCCAGCAGTAGTGTCGGTGCCCGAAGCGACGCGCCGCATCAAGACCGGGCAGCGGGTTCGGATCGACGGCACCCAGGGGACGGTTGAGATTTTAGAGGACGACTGAGAACTCGCGAGGTCACATCAAAGAAACTCCGTGAACATGCAACTAAGCCGCGACTGGACGGACGAACTACTATAATTTCTCTGACTATGAGCAGCCATCCATCGTCGATGACAGAACGACTCTGCTGAGTGAAGTATCCCCATCCGAGCGTGGAATCTTCAGGTCGCTGTAGGGATGTCCATAGAGGTAGTCGTTGTAGAGGTGGTTGACGACGGCCTCGATCTTTTCTGCGTGATCCTCGTCAGGATTCTGCATGTGCCGGTCCGTCCCGAGCGGTCGGCGGCCGGCGAACCGTTCGCTCGACCGAGCCCCGCACCGATACGTCCTGGAGCGAGCGCGTCCAGCACGTCGAACTGTTCGGCGACCTTGAACGGGCTGTAGTGGTTGAGCAGCACCGCCCCCGAACCCAGCCGAATCGAGTCCGTTTCGGCGGCGAGGTTCCCGAGCAATACTTCGGGCGTCGTACCTGCGATAGAGGCCGCCATGCCGTGGTGTTCGGCCACCTAGAATCGCGAGTAGCCGAGCCGTTCAGCCTGCTGGGCGGCCTCGACGGTGTTCGCATACACATCGCTAGCGGTGCCGTCGTCGGGGACAGGTCGACAACAGAGAGATCCATACTCGGATTCGGCGATTGGGCGAGTTAACGGTTTGATTAGTCCGGCTCTGTTTTCGTGATACCTCGACATACCCTCTGTGAGATGTACTCCAGTATCGTCTCCCAATACGCTCCGGCTCACGGTTGAGTGCCAATGATATTGATAAGGTTTTTCGCACTGACCGAGTAATTAGCTAGTATGGCAGACGTACTCGTTATCGGCGGCGGTCCGGCTGGCCTCAGTACCGCGCTCTTCACTGCAAAGAACGGCCTCGAAACGACGGTCTTCGACACCGACAGGACGTGGATGCACAAGGCCCACCTATTCAATTACCCTGGCATCGGGTCGATCGACGGATCGAACTACATGGCCACGCTCCGCGAACAGGTCGATGATTTCGGCGTCGACCGCCACCAGGACACCGAAGTCACGTCAGTTTCGACGACCGACAATGCGTTTCTCGTCAACACAGATGACGACAAGTACACTGCAGACTACGTCGTGTTAGCGACGGGGGCAAACCGCGATCTCGCGGATGATCTGGGCTGTGCGTTCACCGATGAGGACGTCGTAGACGTGGACGTAACGATGGAAACGTCAGTCGAAGACGCCTACGCGACGGGCGCAATGGTTCGGGCTGAGGAGTGGCAGGCGGTTATCTCCGCAGGTGACGGTGCAGCAGCCGCACTCAACATCCTCACGAAAGAAAAGGGCGAGCACTTCCACGACTTCGACGTGCCAGCCGATGCCGAAGAACTGTTCGGGTCGTTAGTCGACACCGAGTAATCAGTGCTCTTCGGTCTCCGCTCGTTTCGTTCGCTACCTGTCCTGTCTACGGGTGACTTCCCCAACAGGTGTACTCGATTCCCCGGAAGCGATACCGTCGGTCTGACTGCGGGCGCTGCGATGCTTTCGTCCCTATGAGTGAACGATCCCGACTCGCGCTCGTCGTGTGGAGCGTCCTTGTTTCACAGGTGTTTCTCTATCCAGGACTCGACGAAATTGTCTCGGTACTAGGGGGCGGTGAGAGTATTCTTTCGGGGACGTGGTTCTTGGTCGCTGAGTTCGGTGCGTTCGTCGTCTGAGCCGTACTGTGGGGCATCGCTAGTGATTCGCTCGGTACTCGATCCCCGCTTGTCGTACTTGGTGCTTCGGGTGGTGCAATGAGTTATCTCGCAGTTGCGTTCGCGCCCGCCGTCGGTCTCGGGTTCGGGGCCGTGTTACTGTTGCGCGTCGTTGGCGGTGCGTTCACGATCGGTGCGTTCTCGCTGTCGATCACGATGCTGATGGACCTCTCGGGTGGTCACGGCCGAAATATGGGTGCGGCCGGGACGGCTATTGGATTCGGTGCAGCACTCGGCTCGGTCGTCGGCGGTCAACTCACGGGTCTCGACCCGCTTGCGCCCCTGTATGGCGGTGCAGTACTCCTCGCTGGTGCGGTTACGCTCGCTGCGACGGTTCCTGACCGGAGTTCCGGCGGTGGGCTTCCTGTCGATACAGTCGTTGACCGCGTCCGAACTCACCCGACGTTACTCATACCGTTCGCGTTCGGCTACATCGACCGGTTAACTGCGGGATTCTTCGCGTTGACCGGTGTCGCCTACTTTAGGGAGACGTTCGGTATCGACGCCGCGCAAGCGGGGTTTACACTGGCGTTGTTCTTCATTCCGTTTGCGGTGTTGCAGTATCCAGTCGGCTCGCTCTCTGATCGAATCGGTCGATTCCTTCCAGTCGTCGTCGGATCGATGCTATACGGGGTCACGATCATCGCTGTCGCGCTCGTACGCGGATACGGTATCGCAGCGGGCCTGATGATTCTCGTCAGCATCTGCGGAGCGTTAGTCTCACCGACGACGATGGCCCTCGTCACCGACATCGTGCCAGCGACAGAACGGGGTGCTGCAATGGGCGGATTTAACGTGTTCGGGAGCCTCGGCATGCTGAGCAGGTTCATAATCGGAGGAACCGTCACAGAATTATACGGCTATCTGGCAGCATTTATCGCCGCTGGCGGACTGGAGATAGCGATCGCAGTTCTTGCGTCCAGAGCTGTCTGGAAGATCACGTCTTCCGAACAAGGTCCAATACCTCATGGGGGTGGCGACTGAGGGAATCGACCAGCAGGCCGAATTGACTGGAATAGCAGATTTCCCCTGCAGGCGTCGGAACTCCCACTGCTTCGACGCGTTCAACGAGATACATTCCGGTCCTGGCCATAACGCGCCAGATTCGACAGCAGAAGACGAATCGGCTACCTATGGAGTGAGCGTGAGGCCGTCTTCGGCTACTAGCACATCGCCGTCGAAGACTGCTTCAGCGTCCTGTTGCATCGCGTCGAGGTCGCGGTACGGCATGATGTGCGTGAGAACGAGCGTCTGTACGCCGGCGTCCTGTGCGATCTCACCGGCGTCTGTCGCATCGCAGTGGTTGGCAGTCAACGTGGATTTGTCGAGACCTTCCTCTCCTGCTGCGTGCTGTGACCACACGAAATGATCGTCCTCGTCAGGGATACGGTTTTCGTCGACCGGAGCCGTGTTGCAGTCCTGAATGAGGACGTCTACGTCCTCGGCGAACTCGGCGAGCGACGGGATCTTCCGCGTGTCGCCGGAGAAGACGAACGACGACCCCGTCTCGTGTTCCTTGATCCGGTAGGCGTACGTCTCGATCGAGTGTTCGACTGGCAGTGCGTCGATTTCCCAGTCGTCCATCTGGCGACTGAACCCGTCCGTCACACGTTCGGTCTCGATGTTCGAGATGCCATCCGTCGGGTAGATATCCTTGCGGTACTCGATGTCTTCCGCGTAGACATCGTACAGCGCATCAACGAGCCGGTCAGTACCGTCTGGACCGTACACCGTGAGCGATCCACGACCTGCCTCGGTCCAGCTCGTGAAGGCGAAGTGGAAGAATGATACGTTGTGATCCATGTGATGATGGGTGAAAAACAACGTCTCGATCTCACCCATGTCGACACCGGAATCCATCAGCCCATAGACCGTCTTGGGTCCACAGTCGATCAACACCGTATCGTCCGCGATGTTGGCCACGAGACTCGTGCCGCCACGTTCCGGGATCGGAACGGGACTTCCAGTCCCAACTAACGTGATTTCCATGGGTGAATGTAGCACAGCAGTACGTTTGTATGTTCGTGTCCCCCTCCTCGTCTCTATCCTACTGATCAGTCTCACCTCGATGTGAGCGCACCACCTGGAAACGTTCGTCATCCTGGAGCACGACGTCTCCACGCTCCGGCGATCAAACCTGAGGCGACGACGCCGATGAACGAAAAGGCGAGGACCACCGTCAGGACGTTCGGATCAGCAAAACTCGTCGTTGCGATAAATAACGCAATCGCTGCGTTTCGAGCGGCGGTCGTGGTTGCAAGGACCTCCCGCGTATCCTGTGCCGGTCCTCCCAGGACGTATCCAAGTAGTAACGCTGCTCCAACGAGGACAACTGAGATCAGTAATGTCCCAGTTCCGATGAGGAGAACCATTTCGTCGATGTAGACGACAAGCAATAAAACGATCAAAAAGACGAACGAGTAATTAGAGAGGCGCTGTATCGGCGGATACAGACGGTCAGCGAGAGGTGGAGAGCGGATATCGACCACGAGCCCAACGACAAGCGGAGCGAGTTGGACAGCAAAAACGAGCCAGGCGATTCCGAGCGGGTCTGCATCCACATTGCCGGGCATGAGTAGTGCGACTGTTATGGGGATCGTCACAACAGAGACGAATCCAAGAACAGCCATGAGACCACTCGCAAATGCGATGTCGCTTTCCGAAATTTCGGCGAGTTTTGGACCAAACGGAGCTCCGGGGGCCATCGCTATGAGTAGAATCCCGGCCGTATATCCAGCCTCTATAGGAAGGACAAGGACGAACAGATATGCAAGTAGAGGAATGGCTACAAGGTTGAGGACCAAGGATTTCGCTATGAGTCGCCGCTTCTTGAGAGAGTTCAATAGTTGGTCAATAGTCAACTCTAATCCTATCGAGAGCATCGTCGAGAGGACGAAAATCGTCGTAGCGAAATCTACTATCCCACTAACTGTGACCTCTACCATCCGTACGTTTTGTACGGCACCACAACAGAAATATCCACCAATATTTTCGGCGCTCTTTGTACTGGTATTCGAGTCTATCGCAATTTTGCAGGCCTACATAAGGAGTTTCTGCGGAGCCAGAAAAAACGCTCACAGCGGCAGGAATTCCGTGCTGGAATTTGATCTCCCCGTACTATCCTGACATGGGCTTGGAATTTGGGATGAGCACGCGTCCGTTGGGGCCTGTGACTGGTGCAGCAATCCGTGCTAGCTCTCTCTACTCTCGTCCGTATCAGGCCTGAGGACGGCGTTCACGTATTCGTCCGCGGTTCGTCTGGCCGTTGTGAGCGTATCTGACTCGTCCAGTACGACGGCCCGAGCACGAGCACCGTCAACGATAGTCATTAGCGCCCGCGCCGCATGTTCGGTGTCGACGTCAGTGAATACACCTTCCTGGATGCCGTGGTCCATCACAGTCTTGAGCATGTACCGGACATACTCGTCGTTCTGTTGGAATCGCTTACCGAATGCTTCCTTATACGGTGCTTGACTTCTCATCTCTAGTACGGCGATCAACAGGTCGTGATGGTCCTCCGGAGCGACGAGTAATTTGTCGAGCAAGAGAGTCAGTCGCTGTTCGGGATCGGTCGTCTCAACCTCGTGTATCGTATCGACAAACCGATCGAGGATATAGTCGAGAAATGCTACAAGCAGGTCATCTTTCGTGTCGTAGTGGTAATGAACAGCAGCGGTCGATTTCCCGTACTCGTCGGCGATACGTTTGATCGTGAGGTCGGCGTATCCGTGTTCCTGAAGCACGCGATACGTCGCACGCATGATCTCCTCATCAGGATCCGAAGAAGCCCGTTTCGGAGGATCGGCCATTAGCACAATATTCGCCCTGGGTCAGATAACTGTTTTGACCTCCCAGTCAGAATCGCTGGTTCAAGATGTCATCTATAGCGTTGTATGTAGGCGGAATTAGCGGTGATCTCTCGTTCGGTTTTGCACTTCCCAATTCTTTTGACTAACTAGTTAGTAAGTAGCCTATCGACCAAATGGCGGACGATCCAGCCACCAAGATCCTGGATGCGACGTATCATGCCCTCTGCGAGCATGGCTACGCGAATCTCACACTCCAGGATATCGCTGTCGAAGCAGACAAGAGCAAGGCATCGATCCACTATCACTACGATTCCAAAGACCAGTTGTTCGTTGTCTTCCTCAACAAGCTGTACGAGCGGTTCACTGACTGCGTAGGCTCTCACGACGGTGACACGCCACGTAAACAGCTTGAGGCACTCCTCCAGGTATTACTCGCTACGGACGCCAACTCGCCGCTGAGAGCGTTCCAAACCGCGCTGCTCGAACTGCAGGTACAGCCCCCGTACGACCCGACTCTGGGGGAGCGTCTCACAAATTCGACGAGTTCCTGCTCGAACGACTGCGAAAGATACTCGCAGCTGGCGTGGACGCTGGCGAGTTCGACGACGACGTCGAGCCAGCCCGCGACGCGGAATATCTCACGACGACGATTACCGGCGCAAACACACGCCACGCCGTCATCAACCACTCCTCTGACCACCTCTACGACACAATGATCAGATACATCGAGCAACATCTACTCGCTGACGAGCAACCGGAGGTCGCACAGTAATGGCGCTATTCAGCCGTATCAGTTCGCTCTTCAAAGGTCCTGATGAGTTCGACCTGACGTCGGGCAGATCGGGAAGCCACTATTTTTCCTCTCGATGCCGATCGTCGTCACAAATCTCTTCCAGACGGTGTACAACATTGCGGACACGTTCTGGCTCGGCCAGTACAGCACGGACGCCCTGGCGGCGATCAGCTTCGCGTTCCCGATGGTGTTTCTGCTCATGCACGCAGAACGGCGGCGAGACGACGCTGACCAGGCACTCGACACCTTGTCAGAGACTGTAGACGTGACGCGTCTACAAGCGTTCGCCGAGGATACTGCAACGAGACAGGACCAGCGGAGCTCAGCCACCGATGACGAGGCACTCAATTAACGTACCGGACGCCTGGCAGATTCACACCGCAAACGGACGGTACGAGGAGACGATGTTCGAGCCCCAGTTCGAGAGCCCTGCGTCTACAGACATGTATGTACGGCTCGTGGGACAGAGCAGCTCTGAGTGTGACGCTGTCTACATCACTACGGACGTTATGGATGATGGGGAAGAACAGTCAGTGACTGCTGGCGAGTGTCCGTTAGAAGCGGAGACGATGGAGATAACCGAGGAGTTACTACACTTCCACCAGCAGTCGATCCGCGTTGAGGCTCGTACTCTCGACGAACTTGACGCCGAAACATTAGAAGCGATCGTCGGTCTATATCGATACGGCAAACTCCGATATCGACTTCGAACGCTCCTCGACACGTTCCAGCATTCACAGGCCACTGACTGAATCCAGAATATGACCATGGAATCGCACGACGCCATCCTCGAAGACCTGACGGCAATACACCAGACCCTCAATTTGGACGAGAACATTCAGCAGTACGGGGAACTACTGATTTCAGAATACACCTCCCAGGAACTGCAAATCCGATTCCCAGCCCGTACTGCCGCAGCATGCTACCTCATTGCGTGTCGCTTGCGAGAGATTCCGATTCGCGTGACCAAGATAGCTGATGCCTCCGCTGCTACCAAATCAGAGATCCTCAACGAGATGCAACGGATTTCAGACGCGTTGGATCTCGGGATACCGAATGACGATCCAACTGTGATCCTCGAAGAAGCGTGTGAGGACCTTTCTCTCTCCGTAGATATTCAAGCTCGCGCACAACAGATAGCAGAACTGGGTGCCGAAGCTGGAGTCACCAGTGGTGTCTCTCCGTATACGTACGCAGCAGCTGTGCTCTACATCGCCAGTTCAGCTGCCGACACTGATCTCTCCCAGGCCGACATCGCCGACCAATTCGACGTGTCCACAGCCACACTCCGAGATAGACGTGACGATCTGCTTGTAGCGACCGGGAGCCGCCTATTCGAACTCCAATACCCGACAGCACCGTCCGAAGCCATCTCGCTCGTTGACGACCTGCTTTACCACGCACAGACTGCCCAATGGGCACAGGGCAAACGTCATATGGGCGTTCTCGCTAGAGCATGGTTGTATGCAGCGAACAAATATCAAATCGAAACTAGCGTACCAGAACTCACGACTCTCACTGGCGTGAGTGAATCAACGATTCGCACCCGCTACAAAGACCTCGCTAAGAACGTCGGCACTATTGACGGCAGTAACTCGGTCTAAAATCCCATTCGAATATAATCCTGACTGTAGTCCTTGTTGAAACCTTCAAATAGTGCAATGATGTGTTCCATGGTGGTCACCACAGGAAACTAGTCTATCAATGCTGCCGTCGTTTCGGGCCTTTGAATTATCGATGGTAATTGACGTCCTCCGGCGACAGTCAGCAGGACTCCGCCGAGAACCGTGAGATACCAACTCAGCGCGGGGATGAAGGGTAACTCAACAGCGGCACGTAGGCTAATTGAGCTTAGTCCTTGCTCTGGCCAGTCCTGTTTGTATCCGCGTTTGAAGCGATGCAGTATCTCTTTGAGAATTAACCAACAACCGGAGAAAGAGTTGTTCGAAGTTGGTTAAGAATGGGGAACGTCATAACACCAGTTAATGTTCGATCTAAGAACAGAGTGATACAACGCGTCCACCTCCAGAAGTAGTGGTCGAATTCCCATAAGTACGAAAGACAAATGGACTCCAACTCCGGTTCTTATTGCTTCGTGGGAGTTGAATAACAAACACCCATATCTATCGTGGGGTTCAAATACAAACTAGGCATGACCAGACGTCTCAACCCGGGACTACAGAGGTGGGGCCACTCCCCGATCGTCACCTACCGGAGTCAGAGGGGGAAATAATGCGCTCGTCTCCATCTGTACTCGACAGTTCTTCTGTCTTGCTTGTCGGGGCCGTTGAGTGGGTCGAACACTTCGCAGAAGCGCTCAGGACACGGACTAACGCGACAATTCAGATCACTGAAACCAAGGCAGAGGCACTCGACGTCTTCCGAAACGAGGCATTCGACTGTCTCATCAGCGCATACAGGCTTGACGAGGGAACTGGAGTCGAGCTACTCCGTGAGATTCGCATCGAAACCACCACGTTTCCCGTCCTCCTCGTGACTAGCGCCGGGAGCGAAGCCATCGCCAGCGAGGCCATCGAAGCCGGCGTCACTGATTACATCGCACTTACGGACCAAGCCGACCAGATTTCTGACGAACTCACTGACCGAACTGAACGTGCAGTTCGGTCTGCACAGCGGTCAGTTACCCAGCGGGAGCGTGCCAGGCAGTTCGACGCAATCTTCAACGATTCGCGGACGGCGACCTGGGTGCTCGATTCGGATGGCGCACTGGCCCGTGTGAATCAGACCGCACGCAAGATGATCGACGCGGACGTCAACACGATCGTCGGCGAGCCGTTCTGGACACTTCCATGGTGGTCGCAGCCGGACGCAATGAACGCGGATGTCCAACAGATTGTAGGGAAGGCCCGTGACGGAACGTTCGGCAAGGCGGTCGTCCCACAGCCGCCACATGTCAATGATCCCTGCATTATCGACCTCTCAGTGCGCCCCGTCGAGAACGAGCGCGGCGATCTCGTTTCGATCGTCGTCGAAGGCGTCGACATCACCGAGCGTGTCGACCTCGAACGCAATCTCAGAGAATCCGAAGAATTGCACCGCGTCACGCTCAACAACATGACTGATACCGTCCTCATCACCGACGAGGATGGCGAGTACACCTACGTTTGTCCCAACGTCCACTTCATATTCGGCTACACAGTCGAAGAGATCCGCGACCTTGGGACGATCAACGACCTCCTCGGCGACGACTTCTTTGATAGGGAGGAACTCGCGGAGGACGGCGTCCTCAAGAACATCGAGACAACGGCGACCGATAAAGCTGGGCGCGAGCACACACTCCTTATCAATGTTCGGGAAGTATCGATTCAGGATGGCGCCCTCCTCTTCAGCTGTCGGGATATCACGAAACGCAAGCAACGCGAGGAGGCACTCGCAACGCTCCACGAGACGGCCCGCGATTTCCTCTACGCCGAAACCCACCAGGAAATCGCCCAGCACATCGTCGACGATACTCCTGGTGTGCTCAATCTCGATGCGAGTGCGGTCTATCTCTTCGATGGTGAGGCCAACAACCTTCGGCCCGCAGCACACTCGGCGATAATGACCGAGTTGAATGGCCCACTCCCGACTGTGCACGCCGACGGTGAAACGCTTCCGAGCTACAGTTTTGTCGAAGACGAGGCGCTGTTCTTCGACGACGTTCACGACGCAGACCGACTCGAAAATCGGGCAACGGACCTCCGGAGTGCGGCCTACATCCCACTTGGCAATCACGGGGTGTTCGTTGTAGGGTCGGACCAGGTCGGCGCGTTCGATGAGGTGACGCGAGAATTGGCCGACTTGCTCGCTGCAACCGCCGAGGCAGCCCTCGACCGTGTCACACGAGAATCTCGACTCCGCAAACAGGACCGAACACTCCAGGCGCAAAATGAGCAGCTGACCGCCCTAAATCGCATCAACGAGACGATTCGAGAGATTGATCAAGCCCTCGTGCAGGCGGAGACGCGCGAGGAAATCGATCATACGGTCTGTGAACTGCTGACCGCCGACGATCGATTCCGGTTTGCCTGGATCGGGGCGATCGATCCGACGAGCGACACCCTCGAGCCACGGGCCTGGGCCGGCACCGAACAGGGGTACTTAGATAGTCAGTCATTCGCCGTCCAAGCGTCAGGTGCAGAACCAGCGGGGCAAACCGCAGCCACTGGCGATGTGACGATGGTGACGAACGTCGCTGCTGGGCTCCGTGATGAAGCGTGGCGAAAAGACGCCATCTCTCGGGATTACCTTTCCGTATTGAGCATCCCGCTCGTGTACAACGATCTCACGCACGGCGTGTTAACGGTGTACGCACCGACCCAGGACGCGTTCGCCGAGACGGCGAAGGCAGTCCTAGGAGAACTCGGCGAAACCATCGCATCCGCTCTCAGTGCGATCGAACGGAAGAATGCATTGCTCACGACGTCGATGACACGGATCGAATTCACCATCGAAGACCCGAAGTTTGTCCTCTCACGGCTTGCACAGGACGCGGAGTGTACCCTCTCATATCAGGGTGGCGTCCAGCAATCCACAGAAGGTAGCTACGTGTTCGTGACCGTCGAAGATCGGTCGGTAAAAGACGTGGTAGACGCCGCCTCGCAGCTGGTCGGTATCGACGAAGTGCAGCAGATCAGCGCGGACGGTGAAGGAGGTGTTCTGCGACTCCGGCTCACACAACCGTTCCTCGCCCTCGAGTTGGCTGATCACGGTGCTGTCTTCCGCGAAGCGACTGCTAACCCGACTACGACGACACTCGTTATCGATATCCCAGACAGCATCGACGTCAGACCAATCACGCAGCTCATCCGCGAGACGTTCGCTGATGTCGAACTCCGTGCCAAGCAGACGCTCGATCAGACAACAGAACACAGCCTCTATTTGAAGTTCCTCGATTCAGTGACGGAGCGGCAATTGGAGGTGGTCCAGACGGCGTACTACAGTGGGTTCTTCGAGTCGCCACGAGAGAGCACGGGCGAAGAAGTAGCAGAGACACTTGGTATTTCCCCGCCTGCGTTCTATCAGCATGTCCGGACCGTCCAACGGAAACTGTTCACAACGTTCTTCGAAGAGAACAACCTCCCCATCGCTCCTCCTGCCGAAGCGGTTCAATAACAAACCCGTCGGTTGGAGCACTGTTTGGTAGTCAACAGCCGAGTATTCCCTTATACGCTTATTACACCTTTCTAGAGTGTGCCATCAACCTGGCTGCACTCGTGAACTCACAATGAGAGATATCGACCCTGAGTCAGACGCAGAAACCCCCTACGAGTGCTTCGAGTGTGGCAATATCATCATCGCGGAGGATAGCCCCGACCAGTGTCCCGACTGTAGCGGCCCAATGCGAAACCGTCGGATGCCGTTCGAATGACCATGGCATCGAACTCTGGTAGCACCCGCGACGAGGCAGCAGAATCGACCGAACCCGAATCGGCGCTTGAAACAGCCCGCCGGCAGTTGTACCATGCTGCCAACTATCTCGATATCGACCCGAATATCGTCGAACGACTCAAATATCCCAAAAAGGTTCACGAGGTTACGATCCCCATTGAGCGGGACGACGGGACGGTTGAGGTATTCACGGGTTATCGCGCCCAGCACGACAGTGTCAGAGGGCCATACAAGGGCGGACTCCGGTACCACCCCAACGTGACCAGAGACGAGTGTGTCGGCCTCGGCATGTGGATGACCTGGAAGTGCGCGGTCATGAATCTCCCCTTCGGCGGGGCCAAAGGCGGCGTCGCTGTCAACCCGAAGGAGCTGAGTGCGGAGGAGAAGGAACGGCTCACACGACGGTTCGCACAGGAACTTCGCGACAATATTGGCCCCAACCAGGATATTCCCGCCCCCGACATGGGCACGGACCCCCAGACAATGGCGTGGTTCATGGACGCCTACTCGATGCAGGAAGGCGAGACGACACCGGGCATCGTCACCGGAAAGCCACCCGTAATCGGCGGGAGCGAAGGCCGTGAAGAAGCCCCAGGACGGAGTGTCGCGATTATCACGCAGTTGGTTTGCGAATATTACGACCAGCAACTCAATGATATCACCGTTGCAGTCCAGGGGTACGGGAGCGTCGGGGCGAATGCGGCCCGGCTCCTCAACGAGTGGGGCGCGACCATCGTCGCGATCAGCGACGTGAATGGAGCGATGTACGAACTGGAAGGAATCGATACGGCGTCAGTTCCGTCACACGACGAAGAGCCAGAAGCCGTCACCACATACGCAGACACGGTGATTTCGAATGACGAGTTGCTTTCCCTCGATGTCGACGTGCTCATTCCGGCCGCCCTAGGGAACGTGATTACCAAAGAGAACGCGGAAGCAATTGCTGCAGACCTCGTCGTTGAAGGTGCAAACGGTCCGACGACGTCCACGGCTGATTCGATGCTCGCCGAACGAGATGTCGACGTGATTCCCGATATTCTCGCCAACGCAGGCGGTGTCACCGTGAGTTATTTCGAGTGGCTCCAGGACATCAATCGACGAGCGTGGTCGCTCGAACGGGTGAACGATGAACTCGAAGCGGAGATGCAGGCTGCCTGGGATGCGGTTCGATCAGAGTTCGAGCAACGCGACGTAACGTGGCGTGATGCAGCGTACATCGTGGCGCTGTCCCGCATTGCCGAGGCGCACGAAGCACGAGGGTTGTGGCCGTAGCAGATGCCTCACCCCTCCGCTCTGCGAGCATGGCACTCATCGACGCCGCTTGAGCGAAAGCTGTATCGCGTGTTCCGACTGTCATCGGTCGGAAGCGCAGTGACAGTGGCCGGCTTTATCGGGTACCTTAGCATCGGCAGTGCTCTCCATGTAACCGGTATCTATACGCCCCCATTCTCAGTGATGAGTTTCTCAGATCCGGTATTCACCAGTCTGAGCTTTCTCGTCGGAGGACTCATCTGTCTGCTCTCTGGATCACTCATGGTTCTCACACTCCTTGTGAGCGTGAAGGATGCCAACGCCGAATTCGTCCTCTTGATGAGTCTCATCGCCTTTGGATTCGGCGCAGCCACGGTCCGAGTCACAGCTGGCCTAGTCCTGACATGGCTTGCTGGACTCGGACCGGTGTAGAGCCCAGAATATGACGGATTTCGCAGCCCACTACGTACAAATTCTACTACGAATGTTTCCAATAGCGCCACTTCTCGAAGTATGACCAAGCCAACTGTAGCGGTCCTTCGACCCGATGATAATCGTATTGCCGAGGCGGTCGAGTATCTCCGCTCACTTGGAGTGTCGTCAGTCGCAGATCCAATGCTTACGATCCGACCGACCGAAGAGACGCCTGCGACGGCAGACTATTGCATCTTCACAAGCCCGACCGGAGTACAGATCGCTGCAGAACTGGACTGGCAGCCGAGTAGTTCAACAGTGTGTGTCGTCGGCCAGCAGACCGCGTCGGCATTACGATATTACGGTGTGCCAGTCGACATCGTGCCGTCGACATACACGTCCACAGGCCTCGTTGAGGAACTCGCAGCTGAGGTTGACGAATCGACTGTCGAGATCGCTCGCAGCGCCCACGGGAGCGACGTATTGATCCAGGGATTAGAGGCCGCCGGTGCAGATGTTCATGAAACGCAGTTGTACCGCTTGGAGCGACCGAACACAGCTGGTCGGTCAGTCTCGCTCGCTATTGACGGTCAACTCGATGGGATACTATTCACGTCACCGAGAACAGTGAACCATTTCTGTGAGATTGCCGCCGAACAAGACGGTGTTTCCGCACTCAAGCAGGGAATCGCGGAGACATGTATCGGGGCCATTGGGACGCCAACGGCCCGTGCGATTCGAAACCACGACATCACGGTGGACGTGATACCAGACACAGTCGAGTTCTCTCAGCTCGCAGATCGCACCGTGGAGGAAATCGACACCCGCAATTAACTCCTGATTCCTCATAACCCACTATACAGCCATGACAACGCCCCAGTTCGATGATTTTTCACACGAGTCGCACATGCGTGAAGCCTTCGAGCTTGCGCGTGAGGCTGAAGGCCGCGGCGACGAGCCGTTCGGATCCGTTCTCGTCCACGGTGATACCGTCATCATGTCCGAATCAAATCGAGTGCGAACAGAGACGGATATCCGCCGCCACCCCGAGCTCCATCTCGCGTACCGTGCGTGCCGAGAGTACGACGCCGATGAGCGAGCTGCGATGGTCATGTATACGAGCACCGAGCCTTGTCCGATGTGTGCTGGCGGGATAGCGACAGCTGAGATCGGGCGCGTCGTCTACAGTGTCGGAAGTGATGAAATCGCGGCGTTCACCGGAAACGAGCCAACAGTTCGGTGCGCGGAAATCCTAGATGGCGTCAGCGAAATGGTCGGCTCGCTGTTGAACGAGGAAGGTCGTCAGATACACCAGGAGTACGACTGGTAACTGCCAACTTCGTTCGGCAAGTCGTCGTTAGTGGCCTCCAGAGACGAGATGGAGGCCGACAATCCCGAAGATAATTACGGAGATAAACAGGAGGCGAGCACTCGTCGCTGGTTCGTCGAATAAGACGATACCGAGCGAAGCGGTTCCGACGGCGCCAATCCCCGTCCAGACAGCATACGCGGTCCCGATCGGTAGATCCTGGACTGCCTTCGCGAGCAACACCATACTGATGATGAGCGCACCGACTGTCCCCACTGTCGGGAGCGGTTCTGAGAGCCCGTCAGAGTACTCTAAGCCAATTGCCCAAGCGATCTCGAACAACCCAGCGACGAAGAGAACGAGCCACGACATTCCTCTAGCTCTTCCTCACTCCGTGGGCTATGGCTTTCGATATCAAGAGTAGCGGATCGCGGACGATTTCTGTCCGTGCAAGTCTCCGACCCAGTGCGATACTATCCATCATTCTATTGCCAGTGGACAGCGACTGTCGCCGGGAGGTTCACTATCCTGGGTTCCTACCCTTGAGCTAGAGATCATGACCACGACTGATCGCCTCGAGGATACCTACGTCGCAGCGCTACAGCATGATTTCGTAGACATTTCCCCGGAAGCTACGCTCGTGGGTGTCGTTCGACGGCCAACCGGCTGGTTTAGAACAACGATCGACGAGAACTACCCGGCACTCGGTCCACCCCCAGACCTCCTTGACGAGTTCAAACAGCGTCACGAGGATTTTAAAATGCAGAGACTGTGTGACGAAGGCGCCCATAATGCTGCCTGGGACGAGGTCGGATTCGAGGACCGGTACCGAACACATCTCACCGAAGCTGCGGATGCTCAGGAGGCAGTTGCTGAGCTCACGGACCGGCTTCATGACGACGAACACCTCGTCTTCGTCTGTTTTGAAAACACTGACCAGAAACGCTGTCACCGGACGCTGCTCAAAGATCATATCACTGAACAACTATAGCCGGGCACAGTCGTGTGTCTCTCTGTTCGAGCTGCGCGATCTGCGTAATCCCGAGCCGCTCGACTACACGATCCGATTGACGAGTTCCTCGCCGGTGTCGACGTGGGCGAGGTTCTCACGGACGAGGTCCGCGACATTCCGGTAGTAGTCCTTGGTGAACCCCGCGCAGTGGGGGGTAATGAGAACCTCGTCGAACTCTCAGAGTGGGGACTCCTCGGGTAGCGGTTCCGCCTCGAAGACGTCGAGGGCAGCGCCACCGAGCGTCCCAGCTTCGAGGGCGTCGATGAGCGCCTCCTGGTCGACTACCGGGCCACGCGCGACGTTGATCAGAATCGCGTCGTCGTGCATCGCGGCGAACTCCTCGGAGGACATGAGATGGCGAGTCTCGTCGACGAGCGGAACCGCGAGCACGACAAACTTCGAATCCCGGATCGCTGTATGGAGGTCGTCTGGTGTGTAGACTGTTCGAACTCCATCGAGCGGCTCACCGGAGCGCCGGACGCCGACGACGTCGAGTCCGAGCGCGAACGCCCGTTTCACGATACCTCGACCGAGCGTTCCCAACCCGATGATGCAACAACGCTCGTCTGCCAGCGTATATACGTCGTCCCAGGCGCGGGGCGACCACTCCCAGTAGGTCTACGATTTCACCGCTGGTAGCAGTCAACGTGCGAACGAAAGCATGTATCCCGCGACGGTCTCACCGACCGCCGGACCGTGGATGCCACTACTGTTTGTGAGGAGCACTCCGTACTTGCGTAACTCATCGAGGGGAAAGCGATCAACACCAGCCTGAATCGAGTGTGTCCAGTGGACTCCCTCGAGGTAGCTATCGTGATAGGCCATCATGACGACGGCATCGTACGGTTCGAGCGAGTCGGCGCCAGCATCGATGATTGCTACGTCGACGGCGTCCGTGAGGGCGTCCCGCAGCTGTTCGGGGGAAAGACGGTCGAAACGGACTCATCGACTGCGATACTCGAGACTTCCCTACTCATTTTGTTCGGTCGAACGGGTATTCAAGGGTGCGAAGCGTACCGGAACAGGACGGTTACTGCAACCCACTTCTGAGTCGTGACAGCCTCTAGTTCTGGCTCTCAGCGGACTCGTCAGTACATGTCTTCAGCCTCGATCGGGGCGCTGACTATCTAATAGAGTTCTCAAAGTACCCGAGGTAACAATAAGCCCAACTCAGGCAGCACCACAGCTCCGCCGGAATGCTTGGAATGGGTTCGCAGCTCCTGAATGAATAACACCGGTAAGATGATTGCTCACAGATTCGTCGATGCACGCGTATCGCGGACGAACTGGATTACGGCAGCGAGGAGGACGAGACAGATGACGATCATCGCGCCTTGGGAGACGGCCGCGATAACTGAGTCGACTGAGTCGCCGGTCAGCAACGCGATAATCGCTGGAATCCCACGCATCGACCCCAGCACTCCGAGCACGGCCAGAAGACCGATTCCGTAGGCGGCGACCCGTTGCCGAGCCGGCTGCCGGCGACCCACCACGCCCAAGATGACGATGAGGACGCCGAAGAAGGCTGGAATGAGCGCCGTGATACTCGCGAAGTCAGAGAGCACGTACGCACCGATCCCCAGGACGACGAGTACGATGCCAAGCACGATGCCCAGCATGAACGTAGACGGACTGGAATTCGCCATATATGAACTCCTGTGTGGGACAGGCGTATAGGTTTCCACTCGTGCCGCCCCGTCTCACGACTCGTCGCTGTTCCGGGAGGGATGTCAGCGGCAGTTCGCAGATGCTCGTTGTTGTCCGTCGGAGAGGGGATTCAGTTGGTGCTGGAGTGATCGACGTAGATTGTCCGGCCTGGTGTGCAGATTCGACGGAATAGATCAGGCTCCCTGCGAACAGAATGACACTCCCGATGATGAACAGGGTACTGACTGGGAAGGCGGAGTCGACAAACACCCAGTACAACGGAGCGACAATCGATGGCCCAGCTGCGAGCACCGCGATCTTGGCGACGAGCGGCCCGCAGCATCCACAGGTACACGAACCCACAATCGCAGCGCTTCCCGCCGTGCCCTCCGTCAGCCCTGCCCGTTCTTCGACCCGCCAGTGGCGGGCGATAAGCGCCGCATTCAATCCGATTAGCGTGCTCAGCAGTCCGACGACGATGAGTTGTGCGGGCTATATCGCTACGAAGAGGGGTATATGCGGGAAATAGACTTCAAAAACGGGTCACGTCACGAGCTGGTGAACCGCCTCGGGGTCACGCCCCGAGGCTTCCCGTTTCGATGACGCGACTTGCAGGAACAGATGAGGCTGTGCCTCCGTCGGTTTCCACAGCGGTCGCAGTCTCCACGAGTCACGAGAATCCGTGACAACAACTGTGGCTCGGTACCTGGCCGTGACGACGTCACTGTTCCCACCCTATCAGTAGCGCAGTTCGTCCCCACCATCCCTCTCGAATAGCTATCAGTCCCCCCGGACGGTCATTCTGAAAACGGATTTTCGGGGCATCAATAGGTCTCACCTATCTCGACGGGGCCACTAAACGCTGAATAAAGCACGACGAAATACCCGAGAACAATCGGGATGAGCACGCTCGCCATGATCGACATGAGATTGAGGGGCAGAGTGGAGACGATAGCGTCCTGAACGGTGAGGCCCGCTGCACGGTTGATGTACGGGAACATGAGTGTGGCCACGAGCCCGACAAGCGCGAACACGAGAGCGGCCGCTGTGACGAATGCCACGTAGTATCGACGCCTCCGGAGGGCGACGATATAGCCGATTGTAAGGACGCCAGTCGTGACGATGAGCACACCGACGAGCGGTGACAGGAACGACGTGCGCAGACTCGGGGCAGTCGCGTACGCGGTCCCCAGCGTGAGAACGGCGAGTCCCAGATAGCCCAGCGCGGCTCGCACCCCATACGTACGGGCATCATCACGGAGGCTTCCGCGAGTCTTCAGACCGAGAAACGCAGCACCGTCGACGACGGTGAGCGCGACGACTGCGAGCCCACCGAGGATACCCGTGGGCGTGATGATACCAGGTGCTCCGAGTAGCCAGTTCATCACGAACAGCCCCAGCAAGAATGGCGTCATCGCACTCCCAATGATGAACGAATAGCCCCAGAATCGTCGCCACCGAGCGTCCTCACGTTCCTCGTACATTTCGGGCGCGAGTCCCCGGAGTCCGAGCGCAGCGAGAATGGCGAACATCAATAGGTAGTACCGACTGAAGAGATTCGCGTACACGGCTGGGAAGGCCGCGAACAGGGCACCGCCGAAGACGACGAGCCAGACCTCGTTCCCATCCCAGAACGGCCCGACGGCCGCGAGCAGTTGTTCTTTCTCGTGGTCATCGTCGCGAGTCGCGAAGAGGATGCCGACACCGAAGTCGAAGCCGTCGAGAAAGAGGAACATCCCGAAGATGAAGAACAAGAGGGCAAACCAGAGCTCAGCGAGCGGTAATCCAAACAACGGCTCAGCGGCTAGCGCTTCGACGTCAGTCACTGGTGGTCACCTCCGACGCGGGCGATTCTGAGCGGTCGAGGAGGTCAAGGTCGTTACGTGCCGGTGGTCCGTCCCGAATAATGCGACCGACAACGTAGGTATACAGGCCCAACAGAAGCGCATACCCGGTGGCGAATCCGAGGAGGGTGAAGGTCGCTTCAGTACCTGTCAAACCTGGTGAGACGGCAGCAGTGGTCTTCATGACGCCTTGGATGACCCAGGGTTGTCGGCCGACCTCCGTGACGATCCAGCCGACCTCAACGGCGATGAAGCCGAGAAGTGAGGATGCCATCAACGCTTTGTGGAGCAGATCGTCGTCGAACAGTTCGCCCCGCCACCAGCGATATGCGCCCCACCCCGCGAGCAGGATGAACCAGAATCCAAGTGCGACCATGATGCGGAACGCCCAGAAGACGATCGCTACCGGTGGGGCTTTCGTCGAGAACGATTCGAGACCGCGTATCGTTGCCTGTGCGTTCCCACCGCTGGCGAGCCACGACGCCCCACCAGGGATGCCGATGCCAAAGAGGTCCTTAGTTCGGGGGTTCAGCAGGTTATTGATGTCCGTCGGAAACGCGACGATGTATTCGGGGACGTAGGACTCTGTCTCCCAGACAGCTTCCATCGCCGCGAATTTCTGCGGTTGTGTCTCGGCAACGTGGCGCGCATAAGCGTCACCTTGGAGCACCTGCAGGGGTGCGGTGATGAGAAGAGCCACGAGCGCGATCTTGAGTGTCTTCTCCCAGAAGTCAATGTGTTGGATCGGGTAGCCCCAGACGTGATGGCGGAAGACGTAGTAGGCGGCGACACCTGCCATGAAGAGGGCAACCGATTCGACTGCAGCGTTCTGCATGTGGATGAACATATAGGGGAATCGCGGGTTGAGATACGCCGCCAGTGGATCGGTAAGTTTCACGACGCGGTGGCCGTTCTCGACGACGATTTCGAATCCACGAGGCGTCTGCATCCAGGAGTTCGCGATCAGAATCCAGACGGCCGAGAGCCACGTTCCGACCCCAACGGCAATACTCGACAGAAAGTAGAGGCGGTCCGAGACGCGATCTCGGCCAAAGACGAAAATACCGAGGAAGGTTGCTTCTAGCATGAACGCCATCATTCCTTCGAGAGCGAGCGGGCCACCGAACAGCTCTCCGGCCGTCGTCGAGAACGCCGCAAAATTGGTTCCGAATTCGAACTCGAGGACAAGCCCAGTCACTGTGCCGACGACGAAACTCACCGCAAATATCCGCGTCCAGAACCGGCGCAGCTGCTCATAGATCGGCTCCGCTGTCCGGATCTCCTTCCACGTGAAGTAGATGAGAAAGGGCGCGAGCCCCATGCTCATCACTGGGAAGATAATGTGAACGATCGTTGTGAGAGCAAACTGGAGCCGGCTCGCAAGGACAGGATCAACCATCCACATCACTGTCATGCAGTTTGCTGATATCCCAAATACGTGAGGTCGAAATGGATATCCCCCATAGCTGACCGGCATGTGAGCACCGTTGCTCGAGGCTACCTGGACGCCAGAGCTGACGAACGGAGGCGACTGACATTGCCATCAGTCGAATTTCGAGTGCGATGACAGTCAATCGATGGCGGAATCCCGACCGGTGGGAATCCGCCAAAGTGGTCAATCATCGCAGTTCCCAATGTTCAGGTATGGAGCGTCAACAGGTGCTGAAGGCCGCTGGAATGGCTGCAACCACCGGCGTGACTGGAATTGCTGGCTGTAGTAGTTCACCAGATGGAAGCAGTTAACTGCCCCGACCGCAAGGGTTGGGGCTTGTCGGTGGACTCCTCTCTGACAACCGGAACCACTCCGTTCCACTCTCAGGTTCAGCATCTCCGATTTCGGGCCAGTTGACTGGTGGCCCGTCCATCCAGACGCGTGTGACCTTGATGGACGTGTTCTTGACAATGTATCGAAGTTCGATAGGCTTATTGGCTTCCTCCTCGGGGTCATCCCCCAAGATATCCGCCTATCACAGCCTGTGAAACAAATGCGCTATCGCACGGAGCAACCTTCGAGCATATATTCGAGACGATAGGGACGTACGACTACTTCTGTACCCCACACAAGAGCCTCGGCATGGTTGCCCGAATCGTCGTCGGTAACCCTGGCGGTCCTGCCGAAGGCAGTATGCCGCAAGACGGAGAGGTCCCTGAGAGCCAGACAATCGTGGAGCAAGGAGCAGTTTCGTCCAGTAGCTTCTCCGGTTGACATTTCGTCATTGGCTAATCGTTTTCCGAAAAGATACACCTGTGTTTTTGACCCGGTACTTTTGGTCCCCTTTTCGTAAACCAGTCTGGCGGATTCCCAAGGCTTGGGAATCCACCGCATACTCTTTTGGATATCACGTACCACTATTGCTAGAGACACCCATACGGGGTGCTCAAAAGAAGAAATCTGAGACCTGAATTTCATGACCAAAACACAACTCCATGTAGAAGACAGCCCCACCGATGAAAAACAATCGGGCATCAAGTCCCAGCTGGCATCATCATGTCCAGAATGTGATGGGAGGGTCATTCGCGACGATGAGCACGGTGAGACGACCTGCGAGGAGTGTGGCTTGGTACTCGACGACGTGTCCATCGACCGGGGGCCAGAGTGGCGAGCGTTCAATAGCGAGGAGAAACCCGAGAAAAGCCGTGTCGGAGCGCCGACGACGCAACTCATGCACGACAAGGGGCTCAGTACGACGATCAGCTGGCAAGACAAGGATGCGTATGGCCAATCAGTGTCCGGTCAGAAGCGAGCCCGCCTCCAGCGCCTTCGCACATGGGACGAACGGTTCCGAACGAAAGACGCCCACGAGCGGAATCTCAAACAGGCACTCGGCGAGATCAGTCGGATGGCATCTGCCCTCGATGTGCCAGAACCAGTACGCGAAACCGCAGGAGTGCTCTATCGGCGAGCGGTCGACGAAAATCTCCTGCCCGGCCGGTCCATCGAAGGCATGGCAACAGCCGCACTGTACGCCGCAGCCAGACAACACGGGACACCCCGGCAGTTGGCCGAATTCGCTGAAGTCAGTCGTGTCGCAGAAATCCGGATTCAGCGGGCCTATCGGTATGTCTCCAGGGAACTCGACCTGGAAATCAAACCAACGGATCCGCTGGAATACGTCCCCCAGTTCGCGTCAGCACTCGATGTGAGCGACGAGGCAGTACGCCAGGCTCGCGATCTCCTCACCACGGCGAAAGCACAGGGCGCTCATAGCGGGAAAAGTCCTGCAGGTCTCGCAGCGGCCGCACTCTACGCGGCGACGCACCTCACGAATGAACAACTGACACAGGAGACGGTGAGCAACGCGGCTCACATAAGCCGGGTCACGATTCGAAATCGCTACCAGGAACTGCTCGACGTCTACGCTGAAAACGGAGGCTCTGCACGATGACCGAACAAGCAAAATCGCATCATGAGGAGACAGCGACCGCTGGCCGAGCGACGGATGTGATGAGTGAACTCGATCGTGAAACCGACCAGGAAATCCTTACAATACTCGTCGAGGATTCGCCGCTTCATGTCATGGACATCGCCAGCACTGCAGATCGTCATCCGATCACGGTCGACCAAACGTGTGCCCGACTCTATGAGCACGGACAGATCCATCCAGTCGGCCGAGGACTCTATGAGGTTACTGACGACGGAAAACAACGGACTGAAGACGGCTCTGAGTCGTAATCCCGGGAGATGACAGCGCCCGCAGGCTGGCTCCCCCCGACTAGTGAATCGTAATCGGATAGCATATCCCGAGTACCTGCCAAACTTAGACAATGGTGCGCGATTCAGCGTCATCCGAGGACTCTCCATCGCTGCAAACTGTCCTTGATGCGCTGGACGACGCCGACTGTCGGGCCATCCTCCATGAAATAGCTGAACCCATGACCGCAACCGAACTCATTGAGATCTGTGACATCCCCAAATCAACGTTGTACCGGAAACTTGAACTCCTCAGCGACGCCTCACTCGTCCGCGAACAGGACACGATCAACCCTGGCGGCGGCCGAACCACGAAATACGAACGCGATTTTGACGATGTGACGATATCTATGGATGAGGACGATACCCTCTCTGTAACGGTTGAACGACCGCCACGGAACGCCGACGAACGCCTTGCTGACATCTGGTCGAAAATGAGTGATGAACTATGATTTGGGTGGAAACAGCTATCATCGTCGTGAAGACGGTGATTTTACTCCTCGGGAGTAGTATCACATATATCGCGTTTAAAGCGTATCAGCGGACTGGAACCCCGTCACTCCGTGTTCTTGGAATTGGATTCGGCGTCGTTACCTTTGGCGTCTTACTTGCAGGGATTGCCCACCAAATTCTCTTGGTTTCTTTTCAGGTTGGAATTCTAATCAATAGCGTCCTCGTCGCAATTGGTTTGGCAATCGTCATGTACTCGCTCTATCTCGAACGTGACTGATACCTAAATATTTCTATCCTTCATGTCGATATTGCTCAAAAACATTCCATTGGGGAAGGATAGACCGGCTCTGTTAGACCCCTTCGAAACTGACGTCCGCCGCGGACAACATCACGCCGGTCGCATCGGATAAATGTGAAGATTAGAGCTAGACGGAGAATGCAGATATTGTCGGTAGCGCTGCGAATGCGGTAAGTTGTTCAGAGGCTAATACTACTGACGGTGTAGGCGGTAGTATATTCTGATACCATCAATAGTATCACACGCGTCTCTGCCGACCGCTCCGTCAACGTCTGCTGGTGACACCAACTGACTAGCTCCGACTCAATCGAACACAGCGGCAATTGATACTGGTTGGAGTGAAACGCCGTAACAGCTTGCTGTCCCTCTAGATTCAGATAAACCTGGGACGCAGTAGGATTCCGACTTTCCGGCTTTCCCGGATTACAAAGCCTGTAATCGGTCAATGAGACTGTTTTGTGTGCGGTCTCGGGGGTAGCTATTTGGATGGTCCCCTGGTATCTTTTTACGTGGAACCAGACTACCCTCTCAAGTGAGTTTCATGGTCCCATCCCATCATATGAGTTCCCAACAAACATCACCAGAGACAGAAACCGGCTCTGGCACTGGGTCTTCACCACAGCAGCGGCGTATCGATAGGAAACACGAGCGGGCGACACAAACGGCCACTGAAAAACAGTCTGGCTCCGATGAGAAGGCCACTCACCTGAAGGTCTTCCGGTATGACCCTGAAGTCGAAGCCAAACAAGAACCTCGATTCGATGACTTCCACGTTCCCTACGACCAAGGGATGACGGTCTTGGACGCACTCATTTACGCTCGTGATCACTTCGATTCAAGTCTCACATTCCGACATTCGTGCCGCATGGCGGTCTGTGGGAGCGATGGTCTATTCATCAATGGCAGGCAGCGGCTCGGCTGTCAGACACAAATTTCCGACCTCGACGAGCCAGTCCGAGTTGAGCCGCTTCCGCATGAACCAGTGATCAAGGACCTGGTGGTGGACATGGATCACTTCTTCGAGCGGATGGAGTCCGTTGACCCATATTTCCAGCCAGACGATCTCTCTAAAGGCGAAGTCGAAGAACAGCGCCAATCCCCCGAAAATCGGGAGAAGATCAAGATGGCCTCACGATGTATTCAGTGCGGCTGTTGCACATCGTCGTGTAATCCCTCGCAGACCGACGATGAGTACATCGGCCCCGCTGCCATCGTCAAGGGGTATCGGTTCTATATGGACGAACGTGAAGGTGAGGACGTGAAGGAACGTCGGCTGGAACTACTCGATAAAGAACACGGAGTCTGGCAGTGCCATACGCAGTTCTCGTGTACGACTGTCTGTCCGAAAGACATCCCCATCACCGAGGAGATTCAGGAACTGAAGCGCGAATCCGTCAAACAGAACCTGAAATTTTGGTAACAGACAGTGACCCCCGTCAGAACGATTGGTCCTGGTCGTCACGCGGATACTCGTAATCGCCTCTATCAATGTTTGCTCCGCGATCGTTGTACTACCTGGTCGATGTAGCTATCATCCAAATTTCAATACTAACTTAAAGAGATTGTCAACTGATTCCCATATATTGTCGTTGTCACTGGACATGATTTCATCGATTGTCTCAGAATCGATATCGTCGGGAGTATCGACAGTAGTTTCACCGATTTGAGTGAATACCGTAGCGCGATCTACTAGGTACTCGAATTCGTCTTTAGGTGATCGTGTAATTGGCGGGGTTTCATCATATCCTGTCCATGGTGGTATTTGTCTGACCTCATTTTGGACAAGGAGCCTGCCCAATACCACTCACTCTACTTGGCGATATAATTGCCTCGCCGAAAAGACCATCTCTTAATTTCGTTGGAGGCGGTGTTCGCGCTCAATGTCCTGTAGCTGTGGGATTAGTTCAGACTCCCTTGTGACGTGGATAATATAGCGAGGGACATCCCTTGTCGTCCGGGCCATGAACGGTTCGCCCCAGAAACTCAAGAGCGCGTCTGTCTGCTCATTTTCCGTCCCACGAAGAATGAACGAGACGTTCTCATCAAGTTCACGCCAAACCGGTTCCAGTACCGTCTCACTGCCCATACACTCTTCTACTTTTGGTTTGACTTGGGTGTTCCAACGCTCCCGTTCACTCTCATCAAGTACAAATCGGATCGAAGTAACATTTGGATTGTCAATGGGCGGACGAAGCAACGCATCGAACAAATCTTGGGGGATGAACATAAGCAAACAGACGTTGAACCAGATCATATCCCCACGGGCACCCTGGCCGAATTGCGTACTTCGTGATCTGAGTTCTCCAGGACCGATAAGTTCGAGATCGGGAGAATCTATACTGGAACGGATTTCTTCGACAGTGCGTTCGGTGTGAGCTACGGACTTAGCGAGGTGTTCCGTTTCTGATTCACGCCGGAGATGACTGAGAAACAAGAACGCCATAAGAACAAGCGTGATTTGAAGAAGTACGGCTTCGTCCACGATGTGCAGGAAATGGAGTACGAGTGCAAGAACCGCCGCTAGGATACCTGCGACAGCTTCCCATTCAACCTGCTTGATCTGCCATCTCATATCGACTGTATCCCTGAGACAGGATTCTGGCTATAGGCTCATTACTCTGTGCAGTCAAGTAGCGAACCCCCAGATGACTATCGTTACTTTAAACGAGGAGTCCCAGACCAGCCGTCCACAGGATTAAATTACCTCAATATCGGGGAGTTCAGAACTCGATGCTCCGTCGAGGATTTGAACCTCGGTCCCCGACGTGAGATGCCGAGATGATTGGCCGAGCTACACCAACGGAGCACACTGACTTTGTTACCGGGTTCTATTAAACCTATCCACGAGCCACGCCTTAGTCGGTTAGGTGTCTGTTCAATACAGGCTTTTCAATATTCTTTGTGAGTCAGACTTGCCCTCCTGTCGCGAAGGAACCTTTTGACACGAAAATTATTGTAAATACAAGTGTTAATTTACCAAGCAGCGATGGAGGATACACTATCACAGCACAACGTCTCGGCAGATTTCTACAATGCACTTGACGAGGAGGTTGTTGAACCACTCGAACACATTGCCCGACGTACCGAAGCCAACGACCGGGAGACCGTCCAGTAACAGGATCTATAGCCAGCCTAGGCCGCATTCGAGCAAGTACTCCTATTCACTACTGAGCTGAAACTAAGTCGACGGCTTCGAGGATAGTTTCATATTCCGGTTCATTCGTCGGATCCTCAGCGACCAAGTTATACATCATTGTCCTGTCCTCCTCCAGCACAAATCAGCGTGGTTTGCGATATCGTGCGATCCCAACTCCTCGATATCTATCTCTAGGTCAAATTCCTGAACCGCATCCCGACTCATGTCGCTTACAAGTTCAAACTCGATCCTGTGTTGATCGCGGAATGCCCCGAGGGAGAACGGCGAATCGACACTTTTCCCCACGGAGGGTTACCCCGACGTTTTGGAATTGCTCTTGACGCTCTTGGAGCGCAACCATTTCATTCGTGTACGGTGTGGTGCGAATGCACCGGGGAAAAACGCCAGAACGACTAGCCCGTCGTCGAGGTGGTCGGCCAGGTTGAAGGACTCGTGATCCTTATTCCGACTGTCGCCGAAAATCTTGCCCTGTTGAATAGCGGAGTCTTTCCGAACGTTCGCCAGCCGAGTTGGCTTGTGAGCTACTAACGGGTAGGGTCTCAGACGCGAGATTGTTTCACCTCCAACTCACGCCAAGTCGGGGGGCAATTCCCGACCGGGTGATGGCCGAAGACGACGATTGACTACGAGGAGAACGAACGTCTGTCCTCAGTCCAAATCCCTGCATGCCTTTGATTTCATAACTTCCTTAGCCGTCACACTAGAAGCAAGTCACGTAATGAGCGACGACGAGACAGTGTTCGACCGCCTCGGCGGTCACGAAGCAGTGGAGAGCGTCGTGAACGACTTCTACGACCGTGTTTTGAACGACGAGCGCGTCATTCACCACTTCGAGGATAGCGACACGACAGAACTCCGGGCTCATCAGGTCCAATTTATCTCAGCGGTAACCGGCGGTCCGGTTGAGTATTCAGGAGACAATATGCGCGAAGCTCACAGAGGGATGGGTATTACCGACAACGAGTTCGACGTCGTGGCAGAGCACTTGGATACGGCATTGGCTGAAAACGGTGTCCCCGACAAAGATCGTGAACAGGTTCTCGAGATGGTTGAAGGGTTGCGCCCTGAAATTGTAGAGGCCACGGAGAGTGGTGAAACCGGTTCGGCAACCTCGTAGTTCGGCCCTCCTGTATAAACAGCCTCTCCAGCAGCTTTGATGCTCACCGCCGAATTCCCTTCAGTTGGGATCGCTCGGAATCTTACACTCGACTGATACAACGGTACTGTGGTACTGGATACAAACCTTCGCATGGAATCAGCTAAATTCAACAATGCCGTTGGCGATCGACGGCCCGCATTCAAACACTCGATCTCCGCCGGTAGTCTTACTGCTACGGTCAGCTCGTATTAGCATATTTCAATAATCTGACTATAATAAATAAATAATACAGCTTCGGTAGCTGAAGTAGTCTTTTGTCGCACCGTGTGCAGCCCACTCTGGATATGAACAGAAAGATCTATCATCGATATGCATTACGTACGTAGTATCATGGAACGATCACTCCTGGTTACCGACTTCCTTGATCGGGCGCGCAAGTACTACGGCGACGAAACCGCGGTCGTCGCGACAACCGGCGAGCGATACACCTACGACGAGTTCGTCGACCGAGCGGACCGGTTCGCAGCCATGCTCCAAGAATGCGGGATCGAGAAGGGCGACCGCGTGGCAGTGCTCGATCCGAACACCCACTACCACCTCGAGGCAGCCTTCGGCTCAATGCAGATCGGCGCAGTGCACACGCCACTTAACTACCGCCTCACACCCGACGACTTCGAGTATATTCTGAACGACGCAGGCGTGGACGCCATCTATGCAGACCACCAATACGCCGACCACATCCAGGAAATCCGCGACGAAGTGCCAACAGAGACCTTCATCACCAACGATCCGGAGGCGGTCAAGGGCAACTGGAATGATTTCGATACAATCATCAATGGAGTCGATGCCGACTACGACCGGCCTGAAATGGTAGAAGACGAAATAATCACTATTAACTACACCTCAGGGACGACCGGTGACCCAAAGGGTGTCTGTCGCACTCACCGCAATGAAACGTTGCACGCCTACCTCGTCTCCTACCATCAGGATGTCCGCGACACCGATACCTACCTCTGGACGCTCCCAATGTTCCACGTCAACGGATGGGGACATATCTACGCCGTTACGGGTGCTGGCGCGACCCACGTCTGCACACGCGGCATTGACGCCGAAAACATCTTCAACACAATCCATAAAGAGGATGTCTCCTACCTCTGTGCCGCGCCGACTGTCCTGAACCAGCTGCAAGACTACTACGCTAACAACGACATCCAAACGACGGGAGACGCAGACATCCGCGCCGCGACGGCGGGCAGTGCACCGCCCGAAGCGACTATTCAGACCATCGAGGACGAGTTCGGCTGGGAGCTCATGCACGTCTACGGCGCAACCGAGACCGGTCCGCTCATCACAACCTCAGAGGCTAAGCGCCTGCTCAATGAGGAACACCGCTATTCGCTGAAGAAGCGCCAGGGCATTGGTTATCTCGGTACTGAGATTCGCGTCGTCGACGAAGACGGCGACGATGTCGCGTGGGACAATCAAACCATCGGCGAAATCGTTGTTAGCGGCAATCAGGTGATGGAAGGCTACTGGGGAAAGCCCGAGGCGACCGAGGAAGCGTTTAACGACCGTGTTGAGGGATACTACCACACGGGCGACCTTGCAGTTGTCGATGAAAACGGATTCGTCTCTATTCAGGACCGCAAAAAGGATATCATTATCTCGGGCGGGGAGAATATCTCCTCGATCGAACTTGAGGACACACTCTTTGACCACCCCAAGGTGAGCGACGTAGCGGTCATTCCCTCACCACACGACGAGTGGGGCGAGACACCGAAGGCGTTCATCGTTCCCGCGTCTGACGACCCGGAAACACCCGAAGTCACTAAGACTGAACTCGTTGAGCACACACGCGAGAACATCGCCTCCTACAAGACGGTCCGCCGCATCGAGTTCGTCGAGGAACTCCCGACAACCGCGACGGGGAAGATCCAGAAATACGAACTCCGCGAAGAAGAGTGGGAGGACGAAGACCAAATGGTTGGGCAGGGCTGAGGCACCGAAGGGCATTCTCCACGGCGATACTGCTGCGCGTTTTCGCAACTCTGTGCCGATACTCCCATAGACATCTAACAGCCGCTTTCCACAGACGATTGTTGACTCACACGGCGTTCTCACTTATCCCTTCCGCACCTTCTCCTTGCCAGTATATCTTTGCCCATCGCATCGATGATTCGTTTTCCAGTCTCCGACCACAACTGCGGTGGCCGGTACCTGCTCTCAACCCCCTGCTGGAAAGTAGCCGATAGAAGCCGATACAACTGCCGTACTAACGTGTAGCCGTACGGCGTCGGTCCCGAACTGTGTCAATTCGGGACGTCCACAACCGCGTTCGAGACGTGGTTTGCGTTAGATATCGACCCCTCTCGGGCGTGATTTCGCCCCGGCCACGCTACTCTCCGGCAGCCGTGTCTGTGGTCGGATCACCGTTCGCATTCTCCGACAACCGTTCGCCGGGGATCTCGACATCGGCTTTCAGCACGAGACGGGTTTCCTGATAGGTCAGGCCGTCTTTGGACCGCTGGCGTTTGGTCTTCCCGAGGCGGTTTTTCGAGAGTTCGTGCATTGCGTCCATCGTCCGGCGCGCAAGCTCCTGAGAGTATTTCTTGCTCACGCCGACTTCTTTGACGCGAATCCACTCGGCGAGATCCGACGCATCCAGGAACGCTCGAATCTCGCCGCTGCCACTTGACCATAACTCATGGCGGCCGGTGTCGTCGCGTTCGCGCCATGCTTTCCCGGCGAGTTTGTCGGGCTTGCGATTCGACACTGACGCAAGCATCTCATCGTCGTAGCGCGCCAGCCGCTGGATCGGCAGGAGGTCTACCGTGGCGTGTGCGACTGCGCCGCCGCGATCGAGGGCATCGTCTTCGCCGGGCACACGGAAGTAGTGCTTGCCGTCGTCTTTCGTGATCCGTTCGAGCTTGTTGCCCTCGACGGTGACGCGGTCCTGGTCGACGTTGTCGGCGAGCAAGTGCGCGCCTTTCTCAAGTTCGCGCGCTTGGAGTTCTTCAATTCGGTTGTCGCGGGCGTTCGTCTTCCGGGCGAGCGCTTCTCTATGGGCTTCCGCGTTCTCTAACTCGTTCTCCAGCTTAGTCGGCACACTCTTCCAATGCGTCGATGTGCTGCTAGAGATTAGTGGTCAATTTTCTTCTCTGTTCTAAGTCTCTGTGCACCGTATGATACGAGGGAGACGACCTTCAATTATCTTTGAGACTCATGGGACCTAACCTCGAAAGGAGTTGCCACTATCGGGAGTGAGCACCGTCACGTAATATTCTGAGTTCATCTGATGGGGTTGGTAATCCATGGGCGGGTGAGAAGGGCCAATGTTAGTTTGATCTGCCACAGATTGAGATCATCCAACTCCCTATCTAGGACTACGGTTTCTAGTGAACGAATCTAGGGTATCGGTGGGAACCGGGTAAGCTAATGGAGTGGTGGGGGTGAGTGACCTCCGTGACGGTGGCGGGCATCAGGGAGGCTGAACGACCAGCAGGGGCGTTCAGGGAAGTGTGGTCTATCCAACCACGGTTAGTCCAAAGTCGGCTACCACTATTGTTATGCGGTACCTGAAGTACAAGATAGAATAGATTGAGTGAGATAAAATGCAGGTGGATTGCCGGCTAGATGTGTCTATCGATCCACTTGCAGAACTCGTCAAAGTCATTTGCACCCGCTTGTTCAGCAATACTGCTGAGTGTCCCTGTAGCAAGTTCATCGTGCATGGGGACAATGACTACGGCAGAAATACTGGGTGACCAACGTTAGTTTGGGCTACTAACCTTGTTCTAGCAACTTATCGCTAAGTTCCGAGTTCCGGGTGGCAATCTAGATCTCCATGGCGATGTTAACGCCAATGCGTTTTGATTGCTCACGTCAATCTGAGGGCCACATGCTGAATGCGTGCCTCATCTTTGGGAGTAAAGGGACAGACAAGGGGAATGCGTCGTCTCGATCTCGCTAGCCAAAGTTGGACGGAGTGGACACACTCCCCGATATCACAAAGGATTTGATGGAGTAATTGGTTTGTGACGACTGTCGGGCTACCCTGACTCAAGGACTACCCGACATGCCTCAGGATAGCGCACCCATTTGGAACGTGAAACACAATCCCACGTTCTATTATCCTGCCATAGTTGCCAAAGTTGGTTTACTCCCGAACCAACTTTCCTCGAAACAGTGAAGACGAATAGTGATTCATTCTCTCATATCTCTCGTCTCCTTGAGGAGCCTCACAACGGGGTTTAGATCGTCGCTATTGGAACCCTTTTCTTCGGAGGAAGATTTTAGTTGATAAATGCTTAATGGACTAGTGTCGGGTATTCCTTTGACTATGGGGCTTACACCCGACAGCCATCAACGATTGGCGCTCGGGGCGTGGAGACTCCCTTCCACGTTTCCTTTCTGTATCCAATATCGCTGTTAGCTAATCCTTCACCAAGAATAACGGACAGAATTGCATCCTCTTCTTTGGCATTATTTTCACCAATGGTAAAATTTAGCTTATAGTGATCTAGTACTCAGTTGTCGGGAGATCGCCGCACCATTGGCTTTCCCGACATAAGGACTATGTGCAGTTCGATAGAGCGTGGACTTGCCTACTCCACGTTTCCTTCCGTGTGTCATAGTTCGTGGGGGTTGGTTCCTCCCGAACCCTTCGCTAATGCACTCAAGGCGAAGAGCCACAAGCCGCTAGCGTCCTCTTGAGGAACACATGTCGAACACAGAGCGACAAGAAATAATCCCGCCCATCTCCCCTCCATGTCTCTCGTTTGTCTTTGGAGTTCATGTGACGGCAACGGTCGAGACTCCAGACTCACACGTCTTTCTGACGGCACCCTCATTCCTTGAGTTGTCACCACACAAAGTTTGATAATTGGTTAGTCCCATAGTCCGGTTGTCGGGAGTAATGCCCCCGACACTGGTGCCGAGTATGTGTTCGAGGGACGTGTCACCTACCCACGTTTCCTTCTATGTGTCATGGTTCGGGAGGATTGATCCCTCTCGAGCTTTCGTTGATGGACTCAGGGCGAAGAGCCACGAGTTCATTAGCGTCCTTTTGCGGAACATATGGCGGACGCATAGGGACATAAGATAATCCCGTCCGTTTCCCATCCCTGCCTCTCGATTGGTCATTGAGTCCCTGTGATTCGCCCTGTAGACAAGTTTCGAAGATTGTGACGCCTCCATAAGGTCTCGGAGGGAAAGCTAATGTGAGACTATTTCAATCTTCGATCTCCTCAACTATCATCCTACTACCACTACCTGCAAGCGTTGAACCATGGGGTCCACCAAGGGTTGCGCCATGCTCTCCGCGACGTGTGGATGATCTTCAACTGCCAGGGGGCGTGAATTCATTTCACGGTCCTTTTCGCGACGCCATATGTAGTCACAGCGAAAGAGACTTTTCTAACACGCGTTCTCGGCGAGGCTATGCGCAGACAACGACTCATTTCGCTTTCCATTGGTTTCATGGTTGATGAGAAAGTGATTACACTGTCGTAATTAACCTTGGATGAGCGGTGTAATCAACTGAACCTCTTCTTTTCTCTTCTCAAAAACGAGAAGAGAACGAGAAGAGATTACACCACAGCGTAGTCGACCTTTCATTCCGCCATCAGAGGGGGCGCAAGTTGCGCCCCCTCCTCATCTGGAAGGGGCCAGAGATTACACCGAGACTATCGTCCCTGATTACGACACCGTAATCTCTCCGTCAACCGAATCGTTCTCGTCGGACGTGACCGCCGAGGCAGACGAGAGGGCGTCCATCTCGACGTTCACGTTCTCCGCAGGTGCATCGTCGTCCGTTGACTCTTCTTCGTCCTCGTCGCTTTGAGCGTCGTCATTCATGCTGGCGGCTTGCTGCATCTGCTCTGCAAAGAACGACTCCCACTCGTCTTGGTCGGCAACGAGCGTGTTCCGCCTATTGCCACGCTTCAACGTGATTAGATTGCTGTCGTCCTCAGGATGAGGATCATCGTTTTGTCCTGTGCCTTTTGCCACGAACTCCATGACGCGACGGACTGTGTTTGGATCGGTCGGGCAATCGTTGTCATCGAGAATCTGTTTGACAAGCCACGACGGCAGACGCAACTTCCCGTGTCCGGGCCGCGAACACTCGTGGAACGCGGCCCAAACGTGGGTGGCGCGCTCTTTGTTCTCCGAGAGGTCGGCGGGAGCATCGGCTTTTCGCGCGGCATTGTCCCGCTGAATCGGCAACTGGTTCTCCGTGCCCTCGTGGTCGAGCACGTCGTCAACGTCGATCTCGCCCCGCTCGAGATCTTCGATGCGACTTTTGGTGTCCTTGATCGACCTGTGGGCCTTATCGATGAGTTTGCCGACGGGCGTCGATTCAATCCAGAGATTCGTCAGTTGGTTCTTGTTATCCTCTCGGAACTCGATCGTCGGCTGATCTGCTATGCTCTGTTCTACGTCGGCAATCTGGTCACGCAGTTTTTCCTTCGTTTTCCGCTCGTCTTCGATACTCTCCTCTAACTCTTTGATTTGCTCTGCTTTGCGTTCGTTCTCTTCGCGGAGAGCAGCGTTTGCTTGCCGAAGGTCGGCCACTTCGTCACGAAGGGTGGCTATTTCGTCACGGAGTTCGGCGACCGCTGTTGTACACTCGCATGTCGGCGTTTTTGTCGAGTTCGTTGAGCTCATCGGCGCTCACCCAGTGGCGAGAGTCCGAGATCTTCAGGCGACAGCTCTTCCAGCCGGTTAGCAACGGTCGAAACCCCCTCGGTTTCGGGATCATAGATCTCGTGGTGAATCAACCATATGCGGGCTGTCGTTTCTGAGACGTCGAAGTGGGCAGCAGTACCGGTGATTGTTCCAACTCGGTCGTAGACAGTCCGCAGCTGCTCTGGATCACGGTACGGATGTTGTTCGAGTTCGTCGGTTGTCGTCAACGGGGACTGTCGCTGTGGAGTGCTTGTCGACTGTGTGGCGGGATTCGTGGACGACGAACTCGGGTGGTTCTCACTTGGACTATTCGCCCACTGGTCTAGGCGGCACTGCTTGTCCGACGGCGGGGAAGTTTTACAAGAACTGGTCTCAATGCTTCGCTTACTCTGGGACATATTGGCCTATCACTTGGTCATGATCCACCAGAGATGGCCGGTGCGTCCGCGAACGAGTGATTGGTACCCACGTGCGTTCGCTGCTTTGCGCACCGGCGACACCAACCTGAGAGCCATGCGATTGCCATGCGTCGGCTAGATGGTGCAACCGACGATGCATCCAGGCTCGCAGATCGGGAAATGATCTCCGGCGTAGCTACCGCTTCTCACGGGGGTGTATTATTTGCACCGCCGTTAACGACGTTAATGCCTATGAAACAATGGAAATAAAGACTGCATTTTCAGGAGAGATATCCGAAGGAGGATGGGAGAAAAGTAGCTGTAGAACGATCTCAACTACTGATTCAGTTCTAATTCCGTTGGGTGCTTCGATTGCTCCCGATAGGAGTCATACAGATCGATACCCCATTCGACAACTCGATCATCCGTACTCACAATCATCGCAATGTGCTGGCCCTTCCCAGATGTGTTGTACGCACCAATTGCAACTTTCCGTTCGTCGTAGATACCGATTCCAAGCGTATGGGACTGATCTAGAACCAATGGATCGTCGCCGTCTCTATCGTCATCGTCGATCTTGTACTCAAAATCAGTCGTTTCCCTCATCTTGAAGAATGTTGGTCGGTCCACGATAACTTCGTAATTCGGTCCCATATTGAATTGCTGTATTTTGTTGTAGGTTTTGAAAAGCAGCGAATTGTAGATAGAGCTCATCCCCCGAAATTGGTCAACATTCCGGTCGTAGAGTGCCAATGCAGTGGTGAGAACGGAAGAGGGTCGACTAGGGTTCGAGATGGTTAACTCAGCGTCGGCGAGCGCTTGAATTGGGACGGTGGCATCTTCTGGTGGGAGACGCTGGAACCATGGTGCTTTCTCAATGAGCTGCGTGAGCGATGATGCTAACTCAACATAGGCCGACAGCACTTGCCGACCAGTTTCTGTGATTTGGTGTTCACCACGATCCTCGACCACCCAGTTCTTCTCGACAAAGTCGTCCAGAGCGCGCCTGATTGTGGAATCAGATGGTGGCTTATCGAGTGCCGTTTGGAACTCTTGTACTCGATAGGGTTGACCTGTAAGTACCTCCAAGATAGGTAGCAGATAGTCCGAGCGAGTAAGAAACCCCAACTCCTCAATTGAAAGCGTCTCAAGACGCGTTTCAAGGGCATCGAGAAATAAAATACCGCCAGCGGTCAGCTCGATTTCATTCTCATCCCGATTTACAAATCCCCGGTCTTGAAGCACAGCGAGATGATTTGAGACCACTTGCCGAATAGGGTCGATCTCATTGGCGATCTCGATTTGAGTGACTGGGTTCGAGAGAGAATCAATCGTGCGGAGTACAAGAAAACGGGTTGAATCGATTGTCTCATTGATTACACTCCGGATAATCAGTTCTTCCCCAGACAGCGGATTCGTCGCTCGATGATCCATAGTAGTCATAGCGTCATCTCCCACGGTAGTTTTCTATCTATGTCGCTTATAGAATTACTGAATTAGCTCTAGGAATTCAAAATATATGGGAACTTAGACAATATGTTCATCACATTTTCATAAAGTACCAGGAGATTCGAACCTCACCGGTTTTATTTATGACCCCACGGGATACGATAATTATGAAATCAGACCTCCGCCGGCCTCCAACTCCTGAAGGGCATCCCTTTATTGGTCACACGATAGATTTCGCTCAGGGTCCGTTCGATTTCGTCGATCGAGCAATCGAAGAGTGTGGCGACGTCTATCGAATGAAACTGCCGGGCAGTCAAGTGTTCGCGCTCGCTCATCCAGACTACTTTAAACAAGTCCTGGTAACCGAGATTGATGCCTTTGGAAAGAGTGATGATTTTCAGACAGCATTTGGGGATGGTGTGCTTGCCGCAGAGGGGGATCAATGGCGTCGGCAACGGGGTGTTCTCCAATCGTTTTTTACCCGACGGCAGGTCGCAGAATACACCGACTACATGGTAGAGGCAACACAACGCCGTCTCGATACCTGGCACCATCGAGAGATTCGCGACATGGAAACCGAAATGCAGAATCTTACCCTAGAGGTGCTGTTCGCGACACTCTTTGGTCGTGAACTCCAACCTGGAGAGGGTGATGATCTTCGTGCTGCAGCAGATGGTCTCAACAACTGGTTTGCACCCACATCGTGGCTGTTGCCGAATTGGATCCCAACCCTCTCGCGACGTGACTTTAAGAACTCGAAAGAACGACTTCGGACAGAAATCCGCGAGCTCCTCGCAGAGCAGGTCTCGTCAGATACCATAGGAACTCATCACTCAGAGACGCTTCTCTCGAAACTCGAGAAGGCACGCAAAGCAACGGATGAGAATCAGTTGAGTCAGAAGGAAGTCGAAGGCGTGATGATTACTATGATCTTTGCGGGATACGAGACTACGGCTTCGGCTCTCGCATTTGCATGGTACTCACTTGCTACGCATCCCGAGATCCAAGACGCACTTCATGATGAACTTGACTCAGTCCTTGATGGCGATACACCGACGCATGCAGATGTTGAGAACCTCACATTTACGCGTCGGATTGTCAAAGAAACCATGCGGATGTATCCCTCAGTGCACACGATTCCCCGTCAAACCAATCGAGCAGTTGAGGTCAACGGATATGAGCTGCCGGCCGATGAAGAGGTTCATCTGAGTATCTTCGCCGTCCATCGCGACGAGCGATTCTACGACGATCCGGAGTCATTCCGACCACATAGATGGAAAGCAGACTTAGAAGACCAGTTGCCCGAATTCGCGTACATGCCGTTTGGAGGGGGCCGCCGGACGTGTATCGGGCGCGATTTTGCACTGCTCGAAGCAACGCTGGTGTTGGCAACGATCGGACAAGAGTGGGAGTTTGAGTGGAAGGGAGATGACGACTCGATGACCATCGAACCTGAGCTCACGCTTCAAACTCAGAATGGCCTACCCATGTGGCTGAAACAGCGATAAAGAGACGTCGACAACTCTCAGAGAGGAAATGAGAAGTGGTGTGCTAACTGTGTGGGCTGTCTCTACTGTTGCTCTTGTGTGCGGTTCCACGCATTCATTCCGCCCTCAAGCGCACTCGCCGCTTGGCCTTTGTCTTGAAGTATCCGAGCTGTCTCTGTCGAAGCGACACCGGCATCACATACCATCACGAGTTCTTTCTCGTCCGGTAAGTCATCGAGTTCGGCTAACGCTTCCTCAACATTTCCTTCCAAGAGTTTCGTTCTGATCGGACGATTCTCACTCCGTTCGATGTGATTCTCTTCGTAATCATCTTCAGGGCGAATGTCAACTACACAGACATCCCTGCCGTTCTCCAACCGTTCTTTGAGTGTTTCGGGGTCAATCGTTGTCATCAACGGACCTTATCTGACGAACGCCATGAATACGGTGATACCAACTAAGAGAGTGACTCGTTCAACACGTCTTCAAATCCGCCCTTCACAAGAGCAGCGCCAGACGTCCACCAATAAACGCCACTGCAGAGATGTACATCCCGTACTTCAATAGTGACTGCCCACCCGCTGGGTCGTCGAAACTTCGGTATCCAGAGTAGAGCATGACGAGAACTGCTGGTGCAACCAAGATGAGATATGCTGCGCCAAAAGTGCCGATGAAATACGGTATCGGACTAGCAAGCATCCCAACCACCAATACTGCCATTGCGAGGATAAGCGCTGGACGTCGACCAACGGAGATCGGGAGTGTGTTCAACCCTTCCTCACGGTCACCTGCGAGGTCTTCAACGTCCTTGATCACTTCTCGTGCAAACGTCGACAGAGCTGCTAACAGGAACAGGACACCTACTGCCGAGGTCAAGTTGCCGGCGGCTGCTGCACCGAACAAGAATGTACTCCCGCCAAGGTATGACACAAGCAGGTTGCCGACCCCTGGAAGTCCCTTGAAAAATTCCGTATACGTGATGAGCGCAATGAGATTGAGAACGGCGATGATTGTTGCCAGCACTGGGAGCGTAAGAGCGAATGCGCCAGCGATAGCAAACAGGACGAGACTAAAGACAAGGACAGTCCGTGGTTCGACTGCGCCACGCGGAATGGGCCGCTCAGGGTTGTTAATTCGATCGATATCCCGATCGAAATAGTCGTTGATAGCCATTCCTGCACCAGTGGCAAGAATCGTTGTGATGGTGGCGGCACTGCTCGCGCCAAGATGGGAAAGAATCTCGCTTCCTTGAGCAACGAACGCTCCAGTAAACGTGAGTACTCCTGACGCAATGGCATTCCCTGGACGGGTGAGTTCGATAAGTCCTCGAATGCGCTCGTCAGATGACACACCAGCGAATTTCTTTGCTGTGACTATAAATAGCACGAAACGCATGCTGTTATACTCAAACTGACGTGATCTCAGCGCGCGCTTACGCCGGTGTATCGAAAAAGCCTATTAATTATCACTAGACCATTTCTATATGGACCAGTCAGATTTCGGGATGATACGAAGAGGCGTACGTGCTGATGACCGAGATGAGGACGCGTCCGAACGAATTCACGTATTTCAGCAACTACTGGCAGAGAATTCCGAGCTAGAGCTGACCGATGCGATGGCCACCATTTGTGGCATCAACGAAGCTGAGTTTCGTGTGTATCTGATGGTCCTTGACTATCCACATTGCTCAATTACGGACATTGCTGACGTTCTCGACCGCGACTCTAGCACGGTTGGCAAGCAAATGAAACCGCTGCTCAAACAGGACCTTGTTGAGCGATTTCCGCGAACGGTGGACAGTGGCGGTATCAAGTACCTCTACGAGGCGCAATCGCTTCCGGAAACCAAACAGTGGCTCCAACACGAGTTGGACGCCTGGACAGATGAGATACTGTCCCAACTCACACGTCTTCACGCGAACTGATTCGATTATTGGGGTCAGGACGCGTTCCAGCTATTGACAAAACATTGTGGGTTCGATAAGTCACACCCGTTGTGACCAAACACGAGACCGAAACCACGAGGCAGCTGTAACATACAGTACCACTACTACTGAACGAAAAGGATCTTCTTCCTTAGTTGTGACTAGCGTAAGAGGCGTCGGAGACGTGAGGAACCGCCCCAAGCTGTGGCCAAGGGCGGTCTACACGTCACGTCCCGTCCAACGTGTCACTATAGATCTGTTTCCTCGCCGTTCTCACACCTCACTACCGTCACGTCCGGTCACAACGGGTGTGACTCCGCCCGTGACCGTGCCATTCTCGAGGAGATCAAACTCGTGATACCGCATTTCATTCAGCGCTTCTGCTGTGGCCATATCCATCGCCACGATCTCGACTGTCTCCTGTTTCTGACTCACGCGGCGCTCTTTGACCGTCACGTCCGAGCCACCGAGTTCGACGAGCGCGTTCCAGACGCGCGTGATGGTCGTTCCGTGCGGTTTCTCGCCATCGATAGCGGTGATCGCAGCCTTCAGATCCGCCCGCGTCCAAAAGACGCCTGAGCCGTTTTTCCGCCGCGTGGCGACTTCGTCCCATCGCCGGGCGGCTGTCACCGCTCGCCACGAATTCTTTTTGTTCTTCTCGTCCACGAGCCGCTTTTTCACTTGGTACGGCGAACAGTTCGCGTACAGATCCAGTGGGGACGTCGCTGGATCGACGCTACCCGGCAGGCCAGCGGTGTTCGACGATTCGCCATCGTCTTCAATCTCGGCTTCGAGTTGGCTCACCTTCGCTGTGGCCGCTTTCGAGGTCTCCCGCGCAGTCTTTGCGTTCTCTTTCGCCTCGTGTGCATTCGCGGCCAGCTCCTTCCGGGCCGTGCTAGCCTTCTCGGCGTCCGCTTGGAGTTCATCAACGCGCTCTTCGAGCACGTCGATCTGCCTGGCCTGCTGCTGGATCACCGCCCACATCGTTTCCCGGCTTGGGAGCTGCTGCTCGGAATCCGGCTCGGCCGCGCTCGCGTTCGACGTACTCGGCTCTGCCACGTCTATCCCCATCGCGGCGGCAAAGTCTTCGTCCGATACCACGTTTTCATCAACTTCTTCGAGCGAAAGTCCGACAGCCATCAGTTCTCACCTCCGAAATCCGTCTCCACATCCTGTTGGAGCGACTCGATCTGCTCGTCTTTCTCGACTACTTCCTGTTCGAGGTCGTCAATTCGGTTGGTAAGCGATTGGACGTGCTTGGCAAGGTCGCTGGCCGAGATATTGCTCTCATCGAGAGTACTGGACGCTCTGGAAGCGGTGGTGTTACTCATCGGCACGCACCTCCGCTAGGGCTGCAGTATCGTCTCCTGGCGTGGAGAGCTGGGGGAAGTGCGCAATCGTGGTGAGCGCCCCAATACAACGAGCAGTCGTGTCACTGGCGGTGTGAGTGTACTCGATAACAGCCATCGGCGAATCAGCGTGGCTGGCCGTACAGTGGTAGGTGGCTTGTTGAATGTCGTCCTGTGTGGTCGTCGTAACCGGTGGAACTGTCAAGACAAGCTGTGGTGCCTGACTCGTTACTGGGTGTGTTGCTCTCACCGTGCAAATCGTCCGTGGGAGGTCAGTCGTCGTAATGCCAATGCGATCCTCGGGTGAAAGCTCTTGGACGAGTGTGTCGGCATCGCGGGGATTCAACGGCTTGGGAACGATCGAATGCTCGTGGGTACTCACGCCTGCTCACCTCCCGTTGGATTGGTGATGCACTCGACATGCGCACCCGTCCGAAGCCAGGTGTACCGTCCACTCGGTGAGAGGTCGTAGTACTCGAGCGTTGTCTTGGTGTGCTCAATCTCGTTGTAGTAGGAGTACTGGAGTCTGTAGAGGTCGTGGGTAGGTGTGGCGACGTACAGAACGTGCTCACCGGGCTGGGGGCCACGACAGGAGAGTTCGGGTTCGCAGTGGTTACACTGATAGACGACGCCCGTGAGCGTGCGCTTCTCGGTGTGGATCTGGATCGGGTCTGCACGCGCCAACGCGAGGACAGCGTCTCGGTTGGTCATTGGTCTGCCTCCCGGTTCTGGCGAAAGCGTTGACACCGCTGACACGGTGCGTACTGATCGTCCTGAGCACCCTCCCGAGTGCGATCGTCGAGTGGGTTGTCGGTATGCAGCGTACAGAGTGGCTCGTTGTCCTCGTCGAGTTCGTGATAGGCGAAGGCGTCGCCTGCCTGCTGGTCGACGATGGCAACCATCTCGTCGGCAGGATAGGGATCGGCAGCGATGCGCTGGTGGCGTTCGGCATCGGTGAGAGTGGTTTCGAAATGCGCCTCACAGTAATGAGAATCAGTGATTTGAATCGCGTACGTCCCACAGTGTGGACAGCGTTCGAATGTGTCTTCGATCTCGTCGGGCGTGATCGGGTCCGAGGAGCGGGTCATCACCCATCACCTCTCGTGGCTGTCGCTCTTTGGGGAGGGCGTACTGTGGGGTGCATTTACGTGCGCACCTCAGTTGTGTTGGCGGTGTAGGTGGTGGGGTCGACGTCGTAGCACCGCTTGAGGATACGCTGGTAGTACCTGCGGGTTTCCGCTTGGGTTTCACCCGGTGGTGTCGAGGGGAGCTTCTGGTTGCCCGTTTTGGTCGTCGCGACCGAGCGGTGGGTTTCGGTATCGTCGGGAATCTGGAAGCCCTCCTCGCCGTAGTCGATCGGGAGGCGACGTTCGAAAAAACGCTGACAGTCCGCTGTAGCGTAGATGCAATACAAGTAGGGCTCTTGACTGGTGGTCTTGGTTCGGGTTTCAAAGCCCACGCGGAGTTCGACGAGGTACGCGCGGGTGATCGCCTCGTCGGTGGTTTCGGGAGTGGGTTGGTCTGGGTCTTGATTGGTGGTTTCGGGTGTGGGTTCGAGGCGCTTGACGGGTTCGAAGACTTTCTTGCCGAATTGGGCCTCGAGGGAGAGAGCGCCGCCGTTGGGTTTCTCGTCGAAGGACGCCATTAGTGGTGTCCTCCGGTGAAGGGTGGTTGGTAGTCGATGCGTTTTTCAACAGTAGGCGTGTTTTCAGTCATGCTTCGGCTGATCCCGAAGCGCGGTCGGTGTTGCAACCACCGGCCTTTCTACAAGGCATTCCGCGCTTCTACAACTATGCCTTTGTTTTACAGGGAAATAAAACTATGTATTGCATAGTGTTCTGCAGTATTCAAAGTAAACTATTTTGCATATCAAACCATCTTTTGTACTGTACTGCACTATGAATCGCATAGAAATGGTCAACGAAGATTTCGACCCTTCTGAAGATTGTGACCGAGTTCTTAATGTATTCAAGGAGGGGCAAGAGAACGACAGGCCCTGGGGGCGTGCGAACCCTCGCTTCATTATTGACCAGACAGGGATTGAGAAACCAAATGTTGAGTATCATCTCCGCCGATTAAGGGATGCTGGTTGGATTACCCGCTGTGCTCGCGGTCTCTATGAGTATGTAGAGGATCCAAGAGAGGAGAAAGATGAGTAGTGGCTCCTAAAGAAAACGTCACAGGTGGGGTTGTAGAACGGGAGAAACAAATCCGCGAAATTGCACATTATCTATCGCGAGCGTCGTGTGTAAATCAAGTCGATCGCCTGTGATTCGACACTGCTTCGAAGAGGTGATAGAACGGTGATGTCAAAGCGGATGAGCAAGATGAGCTCTCTGAGATCATAGCCGAAACCGTTGACTTTTACATTCCATCGATGGAGTATGAGGTGGACACTTACACGTACGCTGATGACCCAATCGAATTAATCCCCGGTGAGGAAGTTGCCTGCTTTGTTCTCCAACAAACTGTCAAGGACATACTTGAAGCAATTATCGGGACTGAGCCGTTCGAAGAATACAGTAAAAGCAACTTGCACGGAATCGGTGAGTATTGACGTGGACGGCCATGCTTCGCGCGTAGCTCTCCATCATCACATGGGATCGTCTACGGAAGTGCAACTGAAATAGCTTGAAAGATGAAACCCGAGATGAGGATGGCCAATCCAAGACGCCTGAATTGTGCCTCTGATTTTTCTATCCGTTCTTCAATGGGAGCAGACATGGAATAAAAGGGTCCTTTTTTGAAAATCTTTGGTTCGCCCTCATTTTCTAAAGCAATCACTAATTCCACATATCTGCCTATGCCTGAAGAATTCTTTTCTTTGGTATTAAATCCGTATACGCGATCCCAATCTTGAGATTTATTCTTGATATCATCATCACAGAATGCCTCCTTCAATTCGTGAAAACCTTTATTATATAAATGGTTTTCAGGAACACTACCCGCTCCTTCAGCCATTCGTCTCAGGTGGGAATCGGGAGACTCTGATCCAAGAGTTCTCCCTTTAAAATATAAATATTCAATTTGGTGAGCTTCAGCATTAGGGTCGCATAAGATGGTGAAGGCATCCCCGTTGTCCTCTATTCGTAGACGGTCAAGAGCACTTTCTAGCTTTCCTGGGAAGAAATGATTACAGAAGAAAGGGATATCTGGTATCGCCAGAATAGAAGCTCCGAGAATATCGAGTGCCAACCCGACACCGAGAATGGTCCGACTGGGGTTCCATCTGAGACAAGCCCAGGAAAGGAAGACAACAAGTATTGAGACAAAAATCGCGATCAGGGCGTATCTTAGTCTCGGTGATTTCAGCGTTACCATCTTATCTTCACTCGTAGAATGTGATCAGGGAAAATGAATAAGGTTCGGTAATTGTCGTGTTATCCTACGGCACGCTCAGAGAGAATCCGTGACCATCTACCTACCTGTAATAATTGTGGTGAAAAATCAAACGAGTCCTAAGAACAATCGACGGCAATGGTGAAAACCCCCGTTTTCAGAATCGTTTGCTTGCTACTGTGAACCAGTATCAATTTCAAATAAGACTATCGATGAAGAAATCTCCAAATCATGGGAACATCTAACCCCTGAATCACAATTCTAACCCCTGCGACCGCCGTTGCCGTACCGTCACTTCCCTACCCACTATGGAATCTAAATCCCCATGCGGCACAGCGAGTGTGCTGTAGGGGTCGATGGTATCCTACGTGGTCGTTGACGAGCAGCGGTTGCTCGTCAGCGAGCCGCAGGTACCTCAACCGCCACTCTGCTGTCTCTCGTGACACCCATGTCGCCCCGTGACGTCCATTCTTGAGACGGTGGTTCACGGCGGGACGTCTCGCCTCGTATGAGTGTCTACATATGCTGGATTGGTTGCGTCGTCATTTAGCTGGCGTAGACGGCGGTATCAGACGGTGATGGGTGTTACAGTAGGAGATGTTTGTAATGGCAAGTTCGAAAGTACCCGTGTATGGCTTGCGACACGCTGTGTCATTGCCTCGGAATCAGATTTGCGTTCTGTCAACGTTTTGTCTCGCCCGTAGTTACGGCTATCCCTTCCAATGGTATGTGGGTAGTTCAAAATAGATTTCTGATGCGCCCCGATACAGAGCCACTCAGAGACGAAAGTGGCTCAACGATAGCCGACCAGGCCTTACGTTGCTTGTTTTCACTGCTATTCGGCTGCTCTGTAAGTTCCTCTATCTCTCCAGTATTGATACCAGTGTGTGCTTTACTATTTGAGGCTTCTTCAACATTTAGGGGCTCATTCAATACTATCTTCTCGGGATATCTGGTTACTGGTAATACCTGTCTTTGTCCTAAATGGTCGGTGTATGAGAGATACAACTTGAATCGAAATCCCTCAACTCGGCTTTCTAGTAGTCCTTCTGTTCCAACCCGAAACGATTGCACACCGTTATAGTGAGGGTGTTTTTTCAGTTTCATACTGGGGGCAGCGTAAAACTCAACATTCTCTCGCTGGCCTGCGATAGAGGATTCACCTTCAAGATTTGAATCAGGACTTCCCCGTATCACTCGGGACGTTGAGGGACCATCGGGAGCTATCAAATCATTTGAAGGGAAGGCAACTTGTGTGATCAGTTTGAGATCAGTCGCAACACCGTTCCCTAAGTTGGAAAGCCAGAGATGTACGCTCTCATCCTCATATCTGTAGTCACTAACCGCTATGACTGGCTTTTTATCCCGTTTCGTCAACTCGTGTTGTTGTTTCTGAATTTTATACTGCTGCCTATACAGAACCACCAGTAGTAGTGATAAGAGTAGCGACCCAGCCGTGTCTAATACCATTCCCCAGTTCTCAAGCCAGGTAATAATCTCTACCATGTGAAGGACTAACTGTCTTTGAGCTGTTTACGAAGCAGTCCAAGAACAATTAACAGACCAACAGCCCAAGAGGAGAAAACTAATGGAGGCCCAGAACCACTGGGAAGAAGATTCAGTCGGAAATTCATAACAATTGCAAAATAGGATAACATTGGAATCACCACAGAGAGGAATATAGTCGCAGCATTAAAATACAAGAAAGAAGCTAGGTCAGAAGTATTCTTGTTCCTAAGATCTTGTTCCACTCTCTCTAAGTCATCCTCAAGATAATCAATACGAGTAGAAGTCTGAAGTAAATCTTGTTTCAGACTATCATGTCTTTGACGACTGAAGGAAGATGGATTAAAATCTGAGTTAGTAAAATCTACTGCTGGTATTGTAGTGGACGTGAAGTTCATTGCGGCCATATTTTGCATACCACTAGGTAAATTAGAATATTTTTGAAAATTCTTCTTCAGATATTTTCTAGTTATATCTGATATATTGTCTATATCGTGGTGTTCTTTGTACTTTCTGACAAATCTATTAAACCGGGTATCTTCATTGGAGAACGAGGTGGAAGAAGAGCTGAGAATTCTAGTACTAATCTCTTTAGTAGGGAAATTATAATCCTCCGAATAATCATTCACAGATGCTTTTGCTAATTTCGTGTTAATCTCACCCCTCCGCTCTTCCACTTTTTGGGAATGGTATTCTTTCTCTACTTCAGAATCTATCTTAGACTTGTCTTTATTTATAAAATTCGCAAGTCCCTCCATGATATCATCATGTGATACCTTTTCTGGAGGACTGATGTAATGATTCCCTACCCGTTTTTCAACAAAATCGTCTACGTTCTTCCGTGCTGTCTTTTCAGCTTCGTCCTCCCAATTCTTTTCTATCTCTTCTATATCGTTCACTAGTGTTTCTTTCTTGGCTCTTTTATTTTCCAATTCGTTTTCAAGAGAAGACTGTCTTCGAGAAAGACGGCTAATTTCCCCTTTTACTTGCAAATACTCATTGACTAAGAGGGCAGTCAATATGGCGACAAAAACACTCGCTGAACCAGCTAAAGCCCCATAGAATCTAGCGATGGCCATAATTAGCTCAGTAAACTAACTAATCATAATAGTTGCGGAAGAGTTGTGTAGTTGAAGAATCTATTAGGGAATAAAGCTATTCTATCCCATCTTGTCAAGGGCATCACGTCGATTTTCGACGGGAGTATTGTCGTATTTCATCGTCGTCTGAGAACTGGAGTGCCGTAACTGGGATTGAACCACTGCATTTCGAGCTCGTCCGACCACAGTCCGCGATCGATTGGATTGGCGACCGCGCCGTCGGCGTCTGCGTCAGCATCGGCACCATCTGAATCAGTGTCGCCGTCGTCGCTGTCGGAGTCGCTGTCACCGTCGTCGCTATCAGAGTCAGTGTTGGAATCACTGTTTGACCGCGTTTCCGAATCGGCGTGGGAAGACCTTTCATCCGGTGAAGCCGGTGTCTTCCCGTACTCAGCGCCAAGGCTATAGAGGACGACTCGCGCGCTACCAGCGCTCGAAGGTCGTCACACAGCCCGAGAAGTACAGTTGTGGTGACTGTGGTGGGGCGCTGCGCGTCGAGGAGGCCGACGACGAATGACGGCCAAACGCTGCCCACACTGTCGCCAGCGAGTGATGACAGCAGAGATGCATGGCCCCTCGGAAATCACGATTCGGCCATGCGGCCATGAAATCGGGATGATGGAGGAGTTGATCGACGCGGACCGTCTCGCCCCGCTGTCACCCGGTGAGTGGCTCACCGAGTTCCTCGCCGACGCTGACGACAACTAACACCCCTGACGGTTTCGACCCTCCCCACCCTCTCATCCGTTCGTCCCCAAACAGAACAAGTGCTGACACCGGTTAGTAGATTATACTAACCTTGGCGTATTCACTTCCGCTTTGGCTGGCGATTGTTTACGGAGTGGACTAGTGAAGAGTCTTCTATGCTCCGTGAGACGCCCTTGTTCGATATACTCCTCAGCGAGCTTGCGATTGTCCTGGAGGAGACGCGGGACGACGAGATCGACGCTGATCGACTTGCCACGCTGATACTCGACAATGACGGGGATACATGGCTGCTGATCGGCCTGACTGAGGATGCAACAGCGGTCCTCACCGACAATCGGCTGATGAATTCGATCATCCGAACACCAATTGAGCGTGATAGTCTAGATGGAAATGGACGTCGGCATATCGACCGCCAACGGACGGAAGGACAAGTGCTTGAGTCAGTCCAACAGCTTGGCAGGGCGTATTTTGACTGGGTTCATCCGCGCTATCGGTGGGTATTCGTTGCAGAATATACGGTCGAATGAGGGTATTTAGGCTGCTGTCGTGGTGTTCCAGAGGCCGTAGCCGCCTTGCTTGGCCTCCTGTTGCTTTTGTTCAAACTTCGCTCGCTTGCTAAACTCGCCGTCTGCTACCCGTGCATATCCCGTCCGGAGTAACTGGGTGTTGTACAGCCAATTGCCGGTATAGACATACGCCTGTAGGTGGCCGTCACTGTCGGTGCGCTCGATCTTCGGGTCAGTAACAATGGTCACTACCCTGTAATCTAATTGTGCTTTGGTCGTCTGGAGTGCTCGTTTGTGGATGACGCCGGTGTTAGGGACGCGTACGCCGATCAGATCGACGGTCCGGGTCTTCCCGTCGTGTTTGATCTTCACAGTTGTCGGATCGACGATCTTCGTCACGCGCGCCTCGAAGCGATCGCTCCCATTGGGCGCATCTACTCGGGCAGTCGTCCGCGTTCGAACATACGCCGTCTCGGTCGCCTGCGTCGTTGCTGTGGTCGTCTGAGTGGCCGTTGTCGGCGTCGTGCTGCTGGTTGTGGTCTGGGGGGTGGTTGTGGTCATCGCCTCGCTCGTCGTCGTTGCTGACGTGCTGGTCGGCGTCTGTGTTGTTTCTGTACTGGTGGGTGTCGTGGTGGTTGGGTCGTCGCTACTACCGCCGAGTCCAAGGCCGCCGAGACAGCCTGCGAGCGCGACGACGGCAACAAGGGCAAGAAGGGGAAGTGTGCGGGGCATATATGCTGTCGTTGCTCTCGTTAGTTCAATATTCGGGGTGGCGAACGATGTTCGGAGCCGGCGTTCTGGGTGCGATCTTCTGTTGAAGCTATTTTAGTGGTGAACAGAAAGAGAGATGATACGTTCGTGGTGAAATTGAGCAGTGAATTCCAGGTATGGATGAAGAAGTTCGCTATCATAGAAGTTATCAGGAATGGCATCAAACCACTATGCCGCCAATATTTTGTTTTCAGTCACTCCCGATTCGTCTTCGAAGATTCGGTGGTGTGGAGCGTTTTTCAACTGTATATCCAAACTGTTCAGCTTGGTCTTCTGGCAATGTTAATCGTCTTGGCTTTGGTCTGTCAACGCTGCCAGAGTTCTGCAGCGTCTTGCGCAATTTGCTTGTGGTTTTTGTGCCACTCAGGCACCGCATCTAAGTCCCAGTAACGCAGATCTTTGCCCTCGTGGGACACCTCTAACTCGCCATCAACTACTGTGCAGAGGTATTCGTGGGTGACGAGACAATGCGGACCATAGTCACCTGGTTTCCGCGTATAGATGCCGACTAGTTCAACTGGTTCAACTACGAGACCACTCTCTTCACGCGTTTCGCGGATAGCCGTCTCTTCAGGCGATTCATTCGGCTCTGTATAGCCCCCTGGAAGGCACCACGTATCATCGTCAGCTCGGAGTTGGAGCAGAATTTCGCCATCGTCGTTGAAAATGGCTGCATCGGCGCTTACTTTCGGCGTGGCACGTCCGACTTCAGCAGCAAAGCGGTCGCGAACATCCGCAGGTGGTAGGTCGACTGTCTGGCCATACCAGTGGCTTACGAGTTCGAGGATGCGTTTATACCGCTGTTCATCATACGGGTCATCTGCGTATTCGAGCCCAGTCTGCGCCATGATCCGCAGCTCGTCAAGCAGCGCGAGGAACTCGTCGTCAGTATCGTCGGTCATGATAGGTCTGTATGGGAGACATACGTACGACCATTATAGTGCCGATTCCTCAGTTGACGCTCTCTAATGCTTCGAGAGCCTCGTCCGTGAGGGTTGCCACGACTTCATCTGCTGGCTGTACTTGCTGAGTTAGTCCTACACTCTGTCCTGCATAGAGCGGCAACTCCTCCACATCCCCATTCATGCTCGGAGTCGCGAGCGAATCCTCATAGCGGCGGACGGGAGTCCCATTGTCGGTTTCTGCAACAACATCGCCTTCTCCCGGCCGCTCAATCGTCGGTTGCCCTGCGGCTTTCCAGTCCGCGACAGTCGTGTTTTCAATTACCCGATGCGGAACATCCGGCCAGCCCTCATCAAAGAGGGTCGAATAGACCGTCTCGGTCTCATCAGCCTCGATAACACGCTGTCGATACAGCCGATGGACACGGGCTTCTTTGGTTGCAAGAAATCGCGTTCCAAGCCATGCTCCATCTGCACCAAGTGTAAGTGCAGCAGCAATCCCACGCCCATCTGCAATGCCGCCAGCGGCAATAACGGGCGTCTCAGGAACAGCATCGACAACACGTGGTACTAACGGGAGTGTCGCGACGTCACTCTGGACGTGGCCGCCTGCTTCCCAACCCTGTGCGACAATAATATCGACGCCAGCAGCAACCGCATCCTTTGCCTCTGCAGCACTCCCGACCGATTGGAGGACGATCCCGTCGTGGGAATGAATCTGGTCGACATACGGCGCAGCATCTCCAAATGCAAAGGAGAAGATGTCGACCCCTTCGTCGAGACAGACCCCAACGTGAGTCTCCGTCGAGATATCTTTAGCATTGGAATCTGCGACGATATTCACGCCGAACACTCCGTCAGTTCGTTGGTTGGTTTCCGTGAGAGCGTCACGCGTTGCCGCCTCGTCTCGCCACGTCACAGCGAGCATTCCAAGTGCGCCGGCGTCAGCAACTGTTGCCGCCAGCGCTGGACTGGTCGCGCTTCCAATCGGCGCTTGAACAATCGGCACGTCAAGTCCTAGAGTCTCAGTGAGTGTGGTTGTCAGATGCGTCATAGTCAGTCAAGTAGCGAATTGTGGGAAGCATGCTTGATTCTGGTGATAGCTGCATGCACTCCAGTGCTCTGCTGATGTAGATACCAAGTAATATAATTACTATACTTGGATTAGAGAGGTGAAATCGGTGTGAGCTACGTCAAGAAGTGCTATAGTTTTTGAGTGAGCATTGTGGTTTGCTCAGTGAGAGTGAATCCGTTTTTCTTATAGAAATCGTATGCTGGACTATCTCTCATTGTAAGAAGATACACTTGCTCAACGTTTTCGCGTCGAAGTTCGGTGATGAGATAGTCCAGAAGGTCTGTCCCAATACCACTCTGCTGTAAAGCAGTATCGACCAGCATCTCTTTCAAAAAGAAACGTTTGCCAGAGTGCCACTGTTCGAGATTTCCCATAGCGAAACCGATCACGTCACTATTGCGAGTAGCTGCATATCCGCGATAGCCGGGTGCTTCCAGTATTTCATGTAGCCGTGTTTGAGCGGTTTGCTCTGTCCACGCGTCATTCCATGGCTCCTCATTAAATACAGAACAATAGAGACGCACACACTCTGTGAGATCATTCTCTGAGACTGGTCGAAACGACCCCGTCATCAAAGAATAATTTAGACAGACCCGTATTCAATACTATGGATGCGCTCTCTGTGGAATCTAACTATAGTGTTCGATTCACGCTCTGGACTCTACACGACCAAGTGATGAGCGCTGCAGCTGTGGTCCAATGTACTCTGATCGCCATTGCTGCTGCCGAACGGCGGACAGTCGGCCTGCATTAGTCGGGCTGACAGTCAGAGACTGTGTCGTGGTATCTGATTCGATGTATCTAGAGATCTAGTTTAGCTACTTAGAGTATCGTGAGACAGTCGGCTTGTTCCGGTCATGTCGACAGTTCCATTTGCTCGTGACGAGGACACCAGGTTTCCGTCGTAATCTGGCTGCTTGCAGGCGTCTCAGCGGCTCTTGTGCCCGTCACGCTCTCCAGTGATAGCCCGCTCAATGGAGCTCGCTATTGACAGTCCCTGTGGGAATCTGCCGGAGGACAGTCGCCCCTGCTGATACTGGCAATCGTGGAGTGTCCTATCAGATAAGCAGTCCCCTCGTGCTGTCGCTGCTCGACGTCCAGCTTAGTTTTCCCGGCAGGGTGGACAGTCCCTCCAGTGGGACACCGCCGGAATCCAGGGCGTGCTGGTCGCCAGATCTGACAGTCCCCTGTTGCAGTGGGCCGGCGCACACGGCGCTATGTCGCTGGTAGACAGTCCCCCATGCTGTAGCCACTCCTGTAACGGTCTCTGTCACTGAAAGTGCGGTGTCTCGCAGAAGACGGCACCCCACTGGTGCGCTCAGGGACGGCACCCAGATCATGCCGTCACACTGGCACCCAGTCGTGCGTAGTGCTGCTGGCACCCCGGTAATGCAGTAAGATGACGTGATCTGTATTGCTCACGTCGGCACCCACTTGCTGGTTGCATCGGCTGGCACCCCCACAGTAGCAGACAGCGGCTTGCTCGCTGTGTCCCGGTAGGGCTGACTGTTCCCTTCTCTCATAGCAGACTGTCCCTTCTTCCCGTCGGTCATTCTGTCAAGGGTCTTCCGGCCAGTCTCGTCTGTGCTGGCCGTCACTCGGTCTCTGGGGTGCCCTCCTCGCTGTTGCTGTCGCTGCTGCGTCCTGCTGGTGCTGTCGCTGTTGCGGCCTCCTGCTGTGCGGTACACTGCCTATTCTGCTCATGGCGGCTTGCCGCCCTCCTCGTTGCTGACTGTACTGCTGGCGGTCTCCTCTGCTCTGCGGTCTATTACTTGCACTGCTGGACTGTCCCTCCTTCTCGTCGCTGTGTCTTTCCGCTCTGGTCCAGCTGGGCCTGACTGTCCCACAATCTCACCAGCGGGTCTCCTCCTCGCGTGACCTCGGCTGGACTGTCCCACTCCTCGAGGTTGCCCTGATAATGGTTTCTTCGCTCGTCGGCTTTTTCGTCTGCTTTGCGCTTGTTGGGGTGCCTCTGTTCACGTTATCTCTGGCTATTTCTTTATTGTGATAGGTTGGGGTGCATTTTGTCACGCACTCATTCGGGTGCCCACACTACACTCACTCGGTTACCAGTCCATCCTCTCACCATCACCACTCTAACACTTCCTCGCATACCCCATATTCCCCGTAGCACTCGGCGATGTTCTCTTGGGAGAGTTAGTGAGTCGGTGTTTCTAACTACGGCTATATTCAGTCGTAATATTAATGCCGTCATAACCCGTTATCGCCGTGTGTAGAAATCTATGACAGATGATACTCACACCGGGACACCGGCACCGGACAAGATAGCCGCCCAACTTGGAGAGCATCGTCGGAACCTCCTCACCGTATTCAAGAAAGCTGATACAAGAGAACTCAATACCTCCACTCTGCGCCAACGCAGCGGCGTGCCCAGCGGGAGTATGAACCACCATCTCAACACCCTAGAGCGGTGGGGTCTCATCACGGAAACCGCAGAGCGTCAGTACGTCTCCCACGGTGGATCTAAAGCGCGTGTGTGGCGGCTCACTGACGAAGGACAGACGTTCACAGAAACGCAACTGGATGGCGCGGTCACACCCAGTGTACCTACTGATGCCCTCCATGAGAAGATACAAGCCCAGCAGGACGAACTCGACGCGCTCCGCAGTGACCTCGAAGACACACAGAAAATGCTCGTCAAAGTTGCCCAGCAAGCCGACCTCATCGACGACGAGAAAGCGGCGGCATTACTGAAGTAACGCCGTTTACTTGCCAAACAGTCCACTCAGTCCCTCTTCAACCGACTCTTCATCATCGATTTCTTCGGCGCTCTGCACTGGCTCGCGTATCACATCCTCAGTCTGCGTTTCAGTCGCTGTCTCGTCCTGTTCGTCGGCACTCACGGACGAGTCCCCGTCATTGTCCACCAGATCGGTTAACGGTGTCTGCGTGTCGCCTTCGTACAGTCGGATGTCCATCGGCGTCTGTGTCTCCGGCGGCACCACGATCACGTCCCACTCCACCTCGCTCAGGTCGCCGTCCATCTCATACTCCGGAATGACTGGCGGCTTGATGTTCCGCTCGCCACCGCTCGGGTACGCACTCGCGTCAGTAAAGATGTCTGCTGCCGTCTCAAAGCGCGCGTGGACAGTGCCGTCCCCGTCTCGAAGCTCATACTCGCCGGTCTGCTCGTCGTACACCCAAATGTTCTCCCGACTGCCCGGTCGGGTCATCGCTTCGTCGTCAATCCTGAGCGTCTGGGTGTCCGTGTAGAACCGGCGCTCGGTTGTGGCGGGGTGACTGCTCCGACAGCAAAACGGCTCCGCTGCCACCGTCTCATACACCTTCTCGGCAACGTCCTCACGGGCGAAGAACAAGCAGCGATGGCCTGCGTTGTGCGCTTGCGCGAGATTCTTCACGGTCTGGGACGGCTGCGTACTGCCGGTGGTGTGTTCACTCTCGATATAGGCGTCACTCGTCCCTGCAAGGCGATTCAACAGCGCGTGATCCTCACGGTAGCTGTTGACCTTGTCGGCTATCGTCTCGGGACCATCGTCCGGTCCAATCGCAAGTACATCGTCCAGTCGTGCGAGGCCGTCGGGCATGGCGTCGCCAGTCTGCTCGGGGATCTCAAAGATGAACCCGAGTTGCGTCATCGGGATGTAGGCGTCGGCCATCGGTGCCCAGTGCTCGGCGTTGCCGTCGTTCTCACTGTCACCGAGGTTTAGGAACCCAGTATCCAGTGGCTTGACCTGCATTTCGGCCCCGACTTCGCGTTTGTCGATGTACGGGTCTGGGATCTCCTGTAAGACTTTCCGCCATGCTTTCCCTTCGTCAGCCACGTTGTCACCCGGCAGATACCGATTCAGCCGGTCCACACAGTCAGCCACTGGAATCCACCCACCGGGATGACCGTGGCGGATCGTCTCGTCATAGACGGCTTTCAGCGCCTGATTGCGCCACGCCTTCTCGCTCATCTCGCCACTAGCGGGCGACGGGGCTGCTGGTGACTCGTCCTGCTGACCGTTATAGAAGTGCGAGACCTCCTGCTGCTCTTCGGCAGTGAGTTGCGTCGTTCCGTACTCCGCGAGCGACGTCCGTTTGAGCGCGTCCAGTTCCGCGTCGGTGCGACCGGGCTGGCCGGTCTGCTCGGACCGTACTTCGCCGACCGGCGGGAACGCTTGGACCTTGTAGGAGTGGGTGAGTTGGTCGTCGTCGTCCAGCGTCCGCATGAAGAAGGTGTACGGACTCATGTTCATCAGGTCGTCCCACTCGATATCCCGACTGTGCTGCTTGGCGATCAAGCGGGCGTCTTCGTCCCCACCGGGGTTGTAGGAGATGAACGTCCGGCACTGGTTTGCAATCGCCTTCTCAACCTTCTTCGGCAACTGATTCGACGGATTCTGGCACGCCAGCGTGAGGCAGAAGTCGAACGCACGGGCTTCCGAGAGGATCTTGTGGATGTTCGACTCTTCGGTGACGATGGAGTCGAACTCGTCACAGATCACGTAGAACGGTGGGTTGTCGTCGGCTTCCCGAATGGCAACCCACGCGCGACGAATGAGCGCCGTTGCGAACAGTCGTTTCTCGGTCTCCCCCGATGACGGATCGTTCCGAACAACCACGATCTTCCCGTCTTCGACGGCCTCCTGGATCGACACCGTGCTATCCGGGTTGCTAATCAGGTTCCGCACGGCGTCGTTCTCAATCCACTGGCTGAAGCGTCCAGCGAGCGGTTCGAGGTCGCTATCCTCTTTCTCGGCAATGCGTTTGGCCGACTCCCGGATGAAGTGGATACGTTCTTCATCCATCCAGTTGTGGAATTTGTCGAGATTGTCGCTGTCTGCAACACAGCACGCGAGATCGAGCAGCGTGCAATCCCGCCCGGACTTCGCCATCCCTCGGATGAGCGTCCGCGTCACCCGATTCATCAACGCACCCCAATAGTTGTCGTCACCGCCCGCTTGGGCCGCAATCGCCACCACGTCGTCGGCCAGCGCCTCGACAGCGCTCGCGAACGCTCGACTATCCGGCGGCGCATTGCTTGGCACTTCCATGAAGTTGAACGTCACTTGCTCGTCGTACTCGTCGGTGAGGTCGACGAACACCAAATCGTCCTCGCGGTCTTCGGGCACCTCACGAAGGAACTCGTCGGCATCCTTGCCTTTCGGGTCGAAGATGAGACAACCATGGCCCCGATTCATGATCTGGCTTGCCTGATTCACCAAGAATGTCGTCTTGCCCATCCCGGTCCCGCCGCCGACAAATTGGTGGATATTCAGGATCTCCGGATCAACGCCCGCCTCAATCCCGTTCTTCTTCCCTCGACCATACCAGTACGGCCGCTCGGGATTGTCTTCCGAAAGCATGGCGAGCTGTATCGCGCCAGGGTCACTCGTTGCACGTTCGAGGCCGTGGGCGTCGTAGTCGAAGCGCGGCGTCCGTGGCGGAATGCCGCGTCCGGACTTCGACATCGTGTACTCGATCTCTTGGGTGTTGAGGTCTGTCGGAACGTGACAGATGCCGGTGAGCGTGTCCGTCGCGAACGTAATCCCTTGATTGGTGCCTGTCCACTCGCGGCCCGCCATCGACTCCAGAAACCCATCTAGCTTCTTTTGCTTGAAGAACTTGGGCGTAAACCCTTGCTCGTAGCTTGAATCGTAGAATTTCCGGTACATCCCCGCCGTCTCCTCGACGCGTGAGACGGCTTCCTCTCTGTCGTCAGAGACGGCGACCACGCGAATATCGACGTGATAGCCCTTCTTCCCGCGTTGATTCGCAACGATGTTCGCGGCTTTCGAGTTGCTGGCTTCCTCGCGATACTTCGTGAAGTTCTGCTGTTCGTCTGAGTCAACGCCTTCGAGCTTCCCGCCTGTGATAGCAGAGGCCGTCTCCTCCAGCACTGCACCTGCATCAAAGCCGCTCTTGGACTCCTTGAGGCGGCGTACCGTTTTCCCGATGCCGTGGTACCAATTCCGCCGGTCCCACGTCGCATTCGAGATGGCGGGTTTGATCATGATCTGGACCATCACGTCCGCGTTCGGACGATGGGGCGCACCGACCATCTCGCTCGTAATGCTGTCGTAGGGATCGGTCTCGAAGTGATCGGGATCGAGCTTGAAGTGCTTGATCGGTAAGAACGAATCATCCTGTCGGAGCCTCAGACGGGCGGCAGCGACGTACTGGCCGGCGGCCATATCCAAGAACTCGGGTTCGATCTCAACGATGTCGCTGTCCCCGTAGTACGTCTTCAGTTGCCGGTCCAGCCGGTCGTGCATGCCATCGTCACCGGGCGCGAACCGGTACTGCAAGATCTCCTCATCGTCGTCATAGACGAGTTCGAACGCACTCCCCGGCGTCACATTCCGCTTGCGTACTCGGCCGTCTAACCGAACATCGTGGAGCGAACTGAGTAGTTGCATCCCGCGTTGGAGGCCGCCTTCGTCCTTGTACGGGCGAATGCCGATGAGTGCCGATTGGTCGCGCGCATGGTCGTAGAGGTCGGTCACGAGGTCGTCGTTGACTTGCCGAACGGCGGGGCTGCCCTGTCCGCGCACGTTCTCGTAGACGCTTTCGAAAAAGCCCGTCATGCGACGCCCTCCTGAGAACGCTCGGCCGCATATTGGGCGAGTCGAAGCGTGTTGCTCACAAGGATGAAGACGGCGAAGTGGGCCGTCAGGAGACAGGTGAGCGCCCAGAGGTCGCCCACAAACCCGCCGCTGAGACCGGTGGTGAGTGCAAACGCAAACTGCTCCGGGAGCGACACGCCGAACAGTTCAACAACGGGGGCGAGCGGACTTGCAAGCAACAGATTCCCGAGCAGCGAGAGAAGCCAGCCGGCGATAGTTGGTGGCATTAGGACCACCCCCAATCCCACTGCTCGTCACTATCCACACAGTAGTCCTCCAGGAACGCCTGCAAGTCGTTGTCTTCGTCGTTGGCAGCGTCGTACTCGTACAGCGCGAACTCGCGGGGATTCATCTCATCGGTCATGACGACACGCAATGGATAGCTGCCTTTCTGGTCGATGTCCAGCAAGGCGTCCGACCAGCCTTTCCCGGCTTCGCCGGGGTCGGCGTCCTGAATGTAGTTCACTGCCTGCTCGCTCAGCCCGATCTCCCCACCACGTTCGTCGTTCATCTCCTTGAGGTAGTGGTAGATCTGGCGACTCTGGTTCTGAAAAATCACTTCTGCGCTCTCGGTCAGCGTCTCGGTCTGGCCGTCATCGCCGCTGGTTTCGGCGAAGAACTCAGACACCGACTGGGTGAACAACCCGATAGCAAGGTCGTAGTGGCGGCTGTGCCGATGGGCCTGCTTCAGCGACTCCAGATTGGCGGAGTTTTTGAGCATGTAGCTGGCCTCGTCGATCAACATCATCAGCGGCTCCGGCGAGGTCTTCGCCTGCTCGTACATCTCCTTCAACAGCAACTCCATCATCAGGCCGCCGCGTTTCTGCTCGTTCTCGTACCGCTGGAGGTCGAGATAGATCGTGTCGGCGTCGTCAAAGCTGATGTTCGACTGTCGAGTTAGCTGCTCGTATTCGTCACTGAACGCTTCAATATCGTTGTTGACGATGTCGATGGCGGTCTGCTGGCGGTCGCTCACTGCTTCGTCCGACTCTCGGATCTCCTCATCGACATAGTTCTCCGGGTCGGTCACCATGTCTTTCAGCACGTCGATCACGTCTGCCAGCGTCGGACTCGCATTCCCGTGAGTCGTTGGGTCCTTCGTGATTCCCGCGCGCTTGTACGCGCCCTTGACGGCCTTCTGCCACGTGCCTTTCTTCTCTTCGAACCCAGACAGCCCTTCGATGTGGTAGTAGTTCCCGACGAATCCAATCGTCTGGGTGACAGCGTCGTTGTACGGCGTGTGCTTGCCGATCTTCTGGAGCCGGTCCGTGGGCGTCGGTTCGATACGCATCGGGTTGATCGGCGTGTCCCCGCCGACGATGATGTGCTGACCGTCGAACGCCTTACACAGACCAGTGAATTCTTGGAGGGGATCGACCATCACCAGCTTCATGGCGGGGTTTTTCGTCTTCTGGCGGAACGCGATCTGCTTGCCAGTGGTGGTTTTCCCGCTGCCGATATTACCGTAGATGCCGAAGTTGTACCCGGTCTGGCAGTCATACCAGTCCACGATGGTTGGTTCGCCCGTGTGGGCGTGTTCGCCGATCTCGATGCCACCTGGTTCCTCGACGTTCTGGGTACTCCACGGAAACAGACTCGCCAAGCCCATGCCAAGCATCTTCACCGGCTGATACGCCGAGTCCGGGACGGTTGGCGCGGTCATCTGGTAGCCTGCTTCGTGGTTGTACTTCATGCGCTTGGCCGAAATCCGCTCGTCCTGGAGCCGCGCCCGTATCTGGTTGAGTGCCGTCTGCAGCGTGTCAGTATCGGAGGCGCGAACGGTGACATAGGTCTGGGTGTCGAACAGGCCGTAGTCGGTCGCTTCCAGCGCGTCGAGGGCCGAACTCACCTTGTTGAATTGCTTCTCGTACTTACTGCCGAACGGATTCCACTTTGACTTCAGTGCGTCCTCAGCCTTCTTCTCCAAAGCGTCCTGGGCGTCGGCAAGCTCGCGACGGGCCTTCTGTTCGTCCACGCCTTCGATAGAGGTCGAAACCACGACTTCGACGCCGGGCATGCCGTAGTTGAGGACGTTTTCGAGCGCGCCATAGGCGGGCTGGCCGGGCCACCCACGCAGGGCAAGCGTCGTCGAATACAAATCGTCGTCAATCTGGACGAAATCCGGGTCGCTCCGGTCGAACACTTCCGGTGCGAGGACGCTGCGGAAGTGTTCCGCAGTCGCTTGCTCGCCTGAGACGAGGTCTGACACTGCGTTTGCGTTGACGGCAGTGGCATCGAACTCCCAATCACCGACGTCGCCGGGCTGCCCGGCGTCTGGGGCCGACGGTGACCGCTGCGTTCGACCACGTGCCGGCTGCTGGACCGCGCCACCGTCAGCCTCGATCGGCTGCTGGGCGGTGTCGGTGTTGAGGTTGGTGACGTGCTGATAGGTCATTTCGTGTTCCGGATCTTCCAGCGTTCCTGGTGTGGGTGCGCCACGAAGCGCGTCGGTCCAGTCGTCGCGTGCGCCCACGTCGTCGGCTCGGTAGTAGTCCGCCGCAACCTGTGCGAGGTCGAACGAACTCACTGGATGAACCGAGAGGCCTTCGATCTGGCCGAGAACGGTCGCGAGCTCCTCGACCCGCCGTCGGAGCGTATCCAACAGTTGGTTCGTGAGGTCGGCACTGCCCGCTTGCTCGCGCAGTTCCTTCTTTTCGATGAGCTGGCCAAGACCGGGGACGTTGCCAAGCCCGCCCTCCCCGCTGGTCGTGTCCAACACGCCTTCGTCGGGGCAGACCTTCGCGAGCATGTAGTACTCACGTGAGAGGGTGGTTTGCTGGTAGAGGTCAACGACGGCGGCACGTTCTTCGCAGACGTCTGCGCGCAGTTGCTCGGCAAACGAGAGATCGTCCTGCTGGCGTCGGAGGCCGTGTTCAGCGTCCTTGTATCGCTGCTGGCGGTCGTCATAGTCCACGGTACGCATCGGGCTGTACCACTGGGCCTCGTAGGAGACGGTAGTGGCGAGCGCGTCAGCGAGCGAGCGCACGCGTTGTTCCCATGTGCCGGCGTCGGCCAGCGCCATGTTTGCTGGGTCGATCTTCACGCCACCGATGAGTGCGCCTGACTGATCGACGAGTGCGGGATCACCACGGAAGGGGTAGTTGAGGTCGACCAACTCTTGAGTGCGGTCGTCGCTACCGTCTGGAACGCCCGGCAGTCGGTTCAGCAATGGTTGGCGGGCGAGACGGGCGGGCAGGCTGGTGTTCTGCGGTTGGTTGAACAGGCGATTCTCGGCGTCGGTGTCGTCGGAGGTATCGGTGTTGTCGAACATTGGTCTATGAGTCGTTTTCAGGGTCGTCTGCGGGGCGATACTCCGGGGGTTGATACCCGAGGACGGGTGTCTGGGTGTCGCGGTCGTGCAAGAGGACGTGCTGGCGGGTGTAGTGGCGGATGATCACCGAGAGATACTCCACCGGCCCCATATGGTCGGGCGTCGCAAGCACGCCAATCGTGGTAATGAGGACAGTGATCACGAGGAGAATCCAGCCGAGCGTGGCGAGCACTCCTGAGAACAGGAATTTCGCGATGAAATACAGAACAAGCGAGGGGACGTACAGCTTCGCGAGGTCGAACTTGTCGTAGCCGTACAGATCGGCACTCGCCGAGTAGTCCGCCAACACGAGTTGGACGTCGCCATCACGACGGGCCATTAGTCGTCACCTCCCGTCCGACTGAGTCGGTAGCGTGGCTTCGCCTGATAGGACTCCGACTGTGAGGAGTCGGTGGTGGTGTCGAGTGTGGTCGTGGTGCCAGGGGCCCGCTGACGGGTGCGGACGACCTGCTTGCGGGTTTTCGTCCGCAGTCGTGGCTCGGACGACTGATTCGCATCGTGGATCGCACGAATGCGTTCGGCGGTCTGCGTGTCGTTGGTCTGTGAGTCGCGGTTCAGCCGGTTGGCGAGCAGTTGGGTCTGTCCCCTGGTGATGCCACCGTCGGCGGCGACTGCGCGGTCCTGGGGACTCGCGGTATTCGAGTTCGACGTGACCGTTACATCATCGTCACCATCATCGTCGTCGTAGTAGCGGTCACGGAGGTCATCGGCCTTTGACGAGGCGGCGCCACTGACGGCCGCGGCGCTCGTCGTGATCGAGGCTGGGAATTTGAAGAATCCATACGAGATAACGAATGGAAGGACGAGTGCGATGGCGAAGATCGCAAGGGTGAGGAAGAACCCGATGAGGCCACCAACGCCGAAACTCCAGTCTAACTCGTAGGCGATCCTGAGTAGGATGGCCACGGGGAGTGAGACCCAGACGAGGCCGAACCACTGCCAGAACAGCATACTCCCGAGCATTCGCAGCCGGCGGTGGGGAGCTGCATAGGCGGTCAGCAGGATAATGGGCATCATGATTGGGGCAAGCAGCAGCACAAGCTGGCGGAACCCATAGACTAATGCAAGTGCGATTGCCTCCCCAACGCCACCGAGATAGAGAACGACAGCGCCAGCGATTGGACCGGCGCTGAGTTTGAACACGCCGCCCATCGAGCTCGTGAGTTCCTTTGGTCTCGGTGCAAATGCCCACGCAACCGAGTTTGAGAGATGCTGCATCAAATTCGTGAAATTGTAGGCGAGACCGACGACGATAACCGCCATCCCAAGTCGGCCAAGCCAGCGGGTGATACGCCCCCGACTGAAGATCGTGCTGGCGCTCATTGCGGCGGCGCTCATCATGATGAACATGCCGAGGAACAACACGATTGCCGGGAAGATGTATGAACCGTACACCTTCTTGTGAAGCGTTGTGAAGGGCTCATTCGTCGGAACGCCATCGGCACCCATGTGCGCGTAGGGAGTTCCAACCCACAGCGACATTGAGGCTTTCAGCATCCAACGGAAGATCTTCTCACCCTGTGTTTTGAGCCACTCTGCGATATCGGCCGCCCATTCTTTGGGGCCAATGCCGAATCCACCGCTACCACCGACAGTGGTACTGTTTGTTGCGTTCGTCCAGTGGCTCCAGTCACCGCTGCCGGGACTGTAGCCATTGTTGCCACCGGGTGAACTGCTGTTGTTGGTTGTTGAATTGTTCGACTGTGCTTGTGCGGCGACCGGACTTGCGATACCTGTCGCTGTGAGTGCTGATGTGAGGACAAGCAGCGCGGCAAGCGTCCGAATCGTCCGATGAGGGGGTGTCATAAAATTGGGATGCTGAATGCGGTCGGACCGCGGTGTGATCGGGCGCTATCCGAGGATGTTCCCACAGGAGCTACTGGCATCCACTGGCGCGAACCCGAGCGCGAAGTCGGCGAACGCGAGCCCCAGCACGATCATCGCAACACCGACGAAGAACCCTCCGATTGCGACGTTGCCGAGCTTGGAGGTGCCTTTGACCGGCACGGCTTTCAGGACGACCGAGGCCAGCAGCATCGCGACGAGGAACGCGATGGCAAGCCCGCCGATGCCGCTTTGGACGGCTCCAGCGAATTGGCCGCCTTGGGTATTGCAGAAGTTCTGTGCAGCGGCGGTGCCCGTCATGAGGACGGTGCTGGCACCGACGAGTGCAGCGGGGCCGAGACGCCGTGTGAGGGTTGTTGTGAGCGATTCGTGGAAGTTTGACGGTAATTTGTTGATCATTGTTTCGGGGGGATTTTGTCCAATCTGTTGATTCGGACAATAATTCTATTTGGTCGTTTTACACATAGTTTTATATCGTACCATTAGACTTAGTACTTACGAGCTAAAATATAGTATAGAATTACATATGGCTCGACCACATGTCGATATTCCGTACTACATCATCGGTGGCGTCAAAGACTACGCAGAAAAGCACGATCTCAGCCGCGACAAAGCCCACGCAAAGCTGTTGCGCGAGGGGTTAGTGGCTGACGACATTTTCGACGCAGAAACTCCCCAGTCTGATGATTCAGACACAACAGAGTAACTGTCCGATAGGTATTGTGCGAAAAATTAAGATGAGACGGTCTAAACGAACGGATACGAGGTAATTACAATGGGACTTCACGCACGGATGAATGCCAAAGCAACAACGTTCCTCGGACTCATAACAATCATCTGCGCAATCGGGATGGTTTTTGATTGGGGAATTATTTCGTCTATATTCATCGCGCTAGCTGGCGTACTGATGGTCACACGGGAACCCCACCAAACCAGTGGCTTATCCGCTGTTCTCGCCGGATTCGGCTACTTTGCACTCATCTTTGTCGGACTCATGTTTGCCCCGATTAATCCCTAACCACCCCATTCTGTGATGACTACGTCTCTGTGACACTGTTTCACTGAGATCATCCTCGTGGCTGTCTGCAGTTACGCGATTGATCGACCATTCACCGAGATATTTTTCGCCACGTCCGGCCACCCACGGAACAACGCTGCTTTTGTCCCGTGCCAGCCCTTCGTCCGCACGGCAAACCCGTTGACGGTGCACTGATTGACTGCATCATCAACGACTAACGCCAATTGAGCGTGCTTGTGGATCTCAACGTGGATGTTTCTGAGCGTCGCCTGCTCCATCGCGTGCTGCACCGTCACTGCCCATCCGGTCGGGAGGATCTGTTTGATTCGCACATTCTCCACCGTGCAACTCCCACCGTCCAATCTGATTGGGCGCTGTTCGAAGTAAAACTCCTCTTTATTGAAATCAGAATCCGTAATGACAGTACAGTTCTTAATGCGACAATCCGTCCCCGAAATCCGGATATTCGATGCCTGGCTGTTTGCCGCAACGCAATTGATCACTTCCACCGTCTGTTTCGGACCGCCTGCCACGTAGAATCCATTATCAGGCCACCCACCACACGTAGAGTTCTGTACGCGGAGATGTCCCTTGGCTTCCGGATAAGACGTGATACCGCTCGTTGCCCACGACCGCCCCGCGTCGGTCCCGCCACCAGATCGCTCTTCCCGAGTGTTAATCGTGAACTGGTAGCTTTTTCCCCCGAATCGCAGATCCACGCCACGCACGATTGCTTTCGAGTTCGGTCCGTGGCAGTCGATCCGGAACGGGCCTTGACAGCCGAGCGCGTGAATTCCCTGCTGGCGGACGTTTTCGATAATACTGGTTCCATTTGTATGGTGGTTTAGGATCTGTATCCCCGAGTTTGGCCGTCGCCAGTCGGCGATGAATCCGCCGAAAATGAACTTGCCCCTGTGCGGGTTGTCGGGAATCCCGATCTTGAAATGTTGTGCCGGGCCTGAGAACTCACCGTTCGTCACGTCGAACCCGTCGATAGCTTTGACAGTGCCGTGGCGCAGGACCGCGCCTCGGCCGATGATTCCGATGTTTCGCAGTCCGACGCGTCGAACCTGCGAGTTCATTTTGTAAGTTCCTTGCGGGAATACCAGGAGCGTATCGCTGCCGATCTCCCGTTGAATGACGGGACTCACGTCTTCTTTCCCCGTGGGGTCGGCCCCCGCCTCAACCATATCCACGACGTTCTTGAACCCGCTTGCGTACTGATTGGGGTCACTGACGGGCGCGGGAAGTCCGGCGGTGCGATTCTTTGTAGCGTTGGTCGCGTTGCTAGTGCTACCACTACCGGTGCCTCCGGCGGAAAACCCACCCATCCCACAGCCTGCGAGAGCGGAACTGACGCCGACTGTTGTGGTTGCTTTGAGGAATGATCGACGGTTCATATGAAGTGGCTACTCCGTTAATTCAGGTATACTATATTACCAACACAACTAGGATAAAGATTGGGGGCTAACCCTCACGAGAGGGTAGAGAATTCGCCGTTACTGTCGGGAGGAGTTCGTCACTGACGCCTGTGCACACGCCCAATTCGTATCAATCGCATTCTGACGAATCGCCTTCCCACCGTATTGAATTGTCACTGCAGACCGCTGCGGTGAGGAATGCAAACGGACGTGCTTCTTGAACGATAGCAAGTGAATCACGGACCCTTCGATCTTCTTGAAGGGGGTTTCAACTGAGCCGCTCAAGAAGAAAATGGAACTAATTACGGGACTTTCAATGGTGCGGTCACACGAGCGAGTGCTGTATCTATCCGTGACAGTGCAGACTGAGCCGTCGAATCAGCTGCCTCCGGATAGTATCTAATCATTCCCTCTTCTGGCGACGGATAGAACTTCGTTCCCGATGGTTCCGACAGCCATTGCAGTACTTGATAGAGATCCCCGCCCGCCATTCCCGTGTGGAACAGCAGCACGAGGACACCGATCGCCATCAGCACCCAACTCCCTGAGAGCGCCAACCCGACAGCGATTGGGGTAATGACGAGGAAGGGGACGGCTGTGATAAGGATCAGCGCGCGGCGGGAGAGAATCGTATTCTCATAGATAGTTGCTGGTCCGACAAGTCTGAAGGCAAACGACACATCCGCACCATATGCAGCAGCGACAACCGCATGGAGTCCCTCATGGACAGCGACCATCCCGACAACAATCCCACCTGCGAGTGCGAAGTTAGCTAGGGGCGATAGTTCGGGGGTCGTAGGAAACGATTTCCGAAGAAGCATGATGGCAAAGACACCAAACCATCCGAGGGCAACTAACGGAAAACAACTCACGGATGCCCGCCCAGTGAATTCGAACGCTGAGCCCTCAGCAGGGTGGTGTGGCTCATAGCCGTTCTTACTGAGCGTTGGCGCAGGGTCCGGGGTGTCAACAGACTCGCTCCATGTCTCCGGGTTCGTAAGGGGGGTTGTCCGCCATTTAGCGACCGCGCAGATGAGCGAATCGAGAATGAGAGTGACGCCAATGGTGAGGAACACAAAGAACGTGATGCCGGTCACCCAGTCGCTGAAGGAGGCCATCGTAGCTGGAGTGGGGTTATCGATGATGAACACTGCAGACCATAGTGCGAGGAGGACGGTACCCAACCGAAGCCGGTGGTAGCGATTCCACGCCTGTGATAGTTCAGTCCAGACGGTCCTTGGTGCTTTCTTCCAGTACATTACAATTTGATCACAGATGAGGCTCCTATAAATTTGTTCGGGGCTGGGAGAGTCATACTGAGGAGTGCAAGGGACAGACAGAGCGACCCTGCCCGTCGAGAGACCAGTGCTGGTGGAGTGGGCGTACGGAGACACTGATCGTTCGTCGTAAAGAGAAGTTCAGGAGACGTCTCTTCAATCGTTGAGGGCACGATTATGACTCGTGCTGTGCGTCTTTTACTCCACGAACGGTGTCCTCGACTGCCTTAATCCCAGCGTCATGGAGCAGATCACCGACAATGACCGTGTCAGCGACACTCGCCATCATGTACGCCGAGTCATAGTCGTGAATTCCACCCCCATAGAAGAGCTGCGCTGACGAGAGCACATCACGTACGGCAGCGACAACACTGGGATCGCCGAGAGTGCCAGAATACTCGAGATAGACGATCTCCTGGCCGAGAATCTGTTCAGCGAGTTCAGCATAGACAACGACATCATCACTACTGAGATCACAGTTGGCCTGCGTGTATGCCGCGACTGACGACGCTGGATTGAGGACAATGTACGCTTCTGGCTGCACATAGTCCCACTCTAGGTCGGATAAGCGAGCCCATTCGTGGTGGGCACCTACAATCCACATTGTATCACCAGCATTCAGGACAATCGGAACCAGGTAGCCGGAGAGTGACTCAGTCTGGAACCGCGTCGGACGATAGGTCGGCTCGACGAATATCGGGATCTCCGTCGAAGATAGTGCGTCAAGAATCGGGTATACACGTGCTTCTGTGACGTTTGTGGTGCCACCGATAATGATTGCATCTGTTCCTGTCTCGGCAATGCCAGCGTAGGTATCCCCGTCGCGAAGTGCTTTGTCTGGGTCGACTTTCGTCACGTGATCCCACTGTGCCCACACACCCGCCATAGCTCACCGTAGTGCCATCACACGCAAACCGCTTTCCCTCTGTTTGTCTCGACGGACAAAACGCCGGGGTTTGCGGACGACACTGTCATTCTGGGGATGGCTACTCCCTAATATCGTTCTGCTCCGTCTTTTAGGCCCTGAATCACAAACCAGTCTCTTTCGAACGCGAAGAGTTGGTTACCGAATTCACCGAGCACATTGCCGAGTTGCGTGAAATCTCGAATGACGATGCAGAGTTGATGACGAGCAAAGTCCTGAGTCGCGCGTATAGCACGATTCATTTGGTCGGGCTATCCGACAATGGCAAGCAGGCACTCTACCATTGGGATACGTCAAATCCTGACGCACGGGCCTCGTTGATACCTTTGACCGAGCGTGACGTTGATAGTCTCAATACGATCATTATCTGGTAAGAAGCTGACCAGAACCAGCCGGACGACTTTAAGACGTGGCTCAAACCGCGGCTAAGTGGATTGGATTCGTCCGGACTATTCACCTACACAATAGGAGGTTAGATAGGCGTAAAATTTTTTAACTTATATTTCCCCCATAGAATTTAGAATCACTAATATTTCTATTTATATTATTATATTATATTTGTACTCTTGTATCCTTAGATATAAATGTTGTTTTTACTTTCACCCTACTTCACAAGTCTTTAAATAGATATTTCTCCTATTTGCTATTATCTTCCCCAGAAAACAGAGCGGAAGAGTACCACACAAGCAGTCCAGAGTTTCAGGCTTCGATGCAATCAGTTTTAGTTATCAATGAAGGATAATTCCGTTCCACCTCGTAGATCCACAGACATCAGTGTAGAAGATTACCAATGGAACCTCAGAGAATTCGTTTCATCTGAGAGCGAAGCAATAAGAAAAAAGAATCGGGACTTTTTCCAGAAACATACTGATCCTGAAAAATTGCTGAAAGACGAGAATTATGGGTATATACCGGAGGTAATTAAATACAGTACTCGTCAAAGAATCGTTGTTCAATCCCAGGTACCAAGCGACCCTGGTTCGAAGGACGAAGTAGACGTCCCTGATGAATATGGAATATATAAAAATAGCGAGGTATTGGTTCGACCTGTGAAGGAGGAAGGCGGAAGGAGAGAGGTTGGGAGTACGCAAGAAGCCATCGTTAGTAACGTAAGTAGCGTTTACATCGATTTATCGTTGCATAATCTCGGGAGTTCACCTAACGAACTCCGAGAGACAATTTCAGAATTTGATCATGCGGACTTTCTCGAAGTTGGTGCTCTACTGAATCACGTTCCTTTAGAACGTAAAAAGAAGGGCGTGAAAGCACTAGATGAGAAATATTGCGAGATACTTACTGGAGAACGGGAGGTCTCATTTGGATCGTCTGTGCTATCCAACTCGAGTCAAAAGGATTCTGAACTCTACCAAAATAGTTCACAACGGAAGGGGATTGAGAAAGCTCTCTCCGCAGTAGATATTGCTTGCTTCCAAGGTCCTCCAGGAACTGGGAAGACGCGAGTTATTACTGAACTTGTACGTCGTAACGTTGAGGCAGGGAACCGTGTTCTAGTGACAGCTGAGGCGAACAGAGCAGTGGATAATATTTTATTCGGTAATTCCTCTGCTGATGATATTCGCGAAACATGCTTACACTACTACTCTAATAATGGAGAGCTACAAGTTGCTCGAGCAAATCCTGACGCGAGCTCTCACCCTCTTGTTTCTTATTACTACGATGCAGGAGCGACTGGAGGAGAGGAAGTAGTATTAGCGACAAACAACAGTGCGGGTGATCTTGACCGCACCCCACTTGGAAAACAGTGGTTCGACGTAGCTATCATTGATGAGGCTACACAAGCCACCCAACCGTCAGCTGCAGTTCCGATGAGCTTAGCGTCGACTACAATACTGGTTGGTGATCATAAGCAGCTTGGCCCGAGTATAAATTCTGATCTGAGTAATCTTGATGATGAAGTTGCGGAGTCCCGAACTTCTCCGTTTTCTCTTCTTTATGGAGAAAATGGACTTTACGGTGATGATCTTGGTGTGATGTTTGATGTTCAGTATCGGATGCACGAAGATATAACGAGGTTCCCTAATCAGGAATTTTATGCTGGAAAGCTCAAAAATGGGGCAGATAAAGAGACTCTTGACGACATCTCACCACTTCTCATCCGTCACGTTGATGGCCAAGAAAAGAGGCAGGGTACTTCTCGATACAACGAAGAAGAGATCGAAGATGTGATTAGCTACGTGAAGCAGTTACTCGAGTATACTACTGCTTCCCCAAGCGATATCGGTATTGCATGCGCGTATCGTGCCCAGGCAAACGAGCTCCAAGGGAGAATTAATTCAATAGAAATAAAAAACAAAAATAATATTGCTGTTTCTACATTTGATGGTTTCCAGGGGAGTGAGCGAGCCGTTATGATCCTCTCCTTCACTGTATCGAATGCTGATGATGATTTGGGGTTTTTATCGAAGGGACAAGCATCGAGAAGATTGAATGTTGCGTTGACGCGTGCTCAACAACACGTCGCACTCTTCGGTGATTGGATGATGCTCCGAACCGATCCAAATGGACGATTTGAGCGGTTATTTCAGATTGCTGCAAGCCACGGAAAGATAGTTAATCTACAAAATGCTTCAGAAGTAGTTTAGCTCTTCCTCATTGTGGATCCGCCAATTCCGAATGTTCTTAAGGGAGCAGTCAATTCCCTCAGAATATAGAAGGATATTTATAAATACAAAATCTACCTTACGAGAATAACTCGGCACACGCAGGGTTCAAGGCGGATAACCTCAAGGGCCGTGACGGAGACCATAGCGACGAGTTCGCCACACTTCGGACAGCGAACCGTCTCGTTGACGTCGCTCATTGGTTGCCCTCGCGACCGTCGGCGACGAGCAGACGAAGAAGCCAGCGGTCCGGGGAGCTAAGAAACGATGGATAGTTTCGGAAACACGAATCGGAAAGCAAGAATGGACAGGAATACTGTCTCGATCCTGGTCACCACACCACCCCTGATGAAGAGACGAGTAACGTGCTGAAGCGGGGTTGAGAGGGAGATGTTCCTCTCACACCTCGACCGAGAATTCTTCTGACTCGATACGAGGACACCAGGGTTTCACTGTATCGGAAGCACTGGAAACGACCCAGTCGAGCCTATGAACGCCAGTTCACGTACGTCCATATGTGATGCTGGGGAAGACACGGCAACCGGACTTACCAACGCTTAACCCAGGGGTAACGCTGCTCGAAGTAACCGACCGCACGACTGGAACACTCCACTCGCTCGTGCTCGACCACCTGCTCGGCGACGACGGTGATGCTGTTTGGGTTGATGCCCACGGCCATGGCACGACTCAGCCACTGACTCGCATTGCTCCATCAATGCGAGTACTCGAGCGCATCGCTATCGCGCGTGGGTTCACTCCCTGGCAGCACGTCAGTCTGCTTCAGGATCTGCCCGACCAATTCTCGGAGTCGACAGCACTGGTTGTGCTGCCAGCGTTCGACTGGTTCTATCGGTCGGACGATTGCTCGGACCGAGAAGGTGAATGGTTGTTCTCGGCGGCCTGCTTGCTGGTCGCTGATCTCGCTGCCAGCGAAGACATCCCGATCGTGCTGACGCGAACAGCTGACGACGACTTCACCGCCCCGCTTGCGGATCTCGCGACTGATATTGTGCAATGTGAGGTGACTGAGTTCGGGCCTCGGTTTGCGGGTGAGGACTTCGAGACACTCGTTTACCCGTCTGGGGATGGGACATTCCAGACGACACTGGCGTACTGGCAGCGCGTGCTGACCGCTCGCCATCCAGCACTTGCCTCGACGGATACCCAGGAGGTGACCGTCCATGGGACGAACTAACCCAACGTATCGCGAGCTGGTGCGGGCGATGGAAGACCGGTGGAGTGACTATCGACGAGCACTCTACCATGGCGACCAAGCAGCGTTCGACCGCCTATTCGAACACGTCCGCGGATACGCCGACGCCGGTGGGATGCAGAACCACCAACCAGTCGAGGTCGCTGTCCTCATGTCGATTGCACTCGCCCACCAGCGACAGCTCGACGATCTTGAAGAGCGCCTCGGCGCCCTTGAAGACGATCTCAACGCCGGCGAGTAAATGGATGGTGTACACGATCGACTATCGCGATGGCGACGTCCTCCGATGGTCGCTCACCGACGACGGCGCCGACTACACAGTCGACGACTCGTACACTCCGTCACTGTACGTCTCTGCGCATGGAGAGGGGTCGATCCCTGAGATTCAACCGGCAGTCAACGACCATCCTGCCGTCGAGTGGACGGAGGTTGTCGACGAACGGATCTCGTTCCGCCATGATCCAGCCCCCGTTCTCAAAATCAACGTCGTCGACCTTGATGCGGTCATAACAATCGCTCGGACTGTTCGTCAATGGGCTGATCCAGCCACGTACCGCTGCTACAATGTCGACCTTTCCCGGGAGTTTCGCTATTGCCTTGAAACCGATCTTAACCCGCTTCCTGAGCGCGAACTGGAGTGCTTAGAGCTGTCCGTGCCCGAGTCAGAGCTCGCCAGCAACACCATCACCGAGTGTACGATCGACGACGACCACACTTCCGGAAGCGGTAGAGCAGTGCTCGAAACAATTCGGGCTCAGCTTGAACGTACTGATCCGGACGTGCTCATGCTGAATACGAGTGATGTTGTCCCTGCACTATACCACCAGGCAGAACGCTGCGACATGGAGTTCGAACTCGGACGCCTGCCCGGCTGGCAGCAACTCGCAGGTGAATCAACCTACGAAAGCTATGGGCAAGTCGGCCACTCACCCGCCCGCTACAATGTTCCTGGTCGCGTCATCGTCGACAAGTCGAACACATTCATGTGGAACCAGACGAACCTCGACGGCTGTCTCGATCTCGTCGAACGCTCCTGGAAGCCCTTACAGGAACTCTCGTGGTCGTCGATCGGGAGTATCCTAACTGCGATTCAGATCCGGGAAGCGCGCGACCGAGACGTGCTCGTCCCGTGGCGGTCGTGGCGTCACGAGCAGTTCAAAACGATGCGCCAACTCCACGACGCTGACCGTGGTGGATTCACGTTCGCTCCCGAGGTTGGGCTCCACGAGGACGTCCACGAACTCGACTTCTCATCACTATATCCAAATATTATCGTGACGCGGAACGTCAGCCCCGAGAAGATCCGGTGTGACTGCCATGATCGGACGGACGTGCCTGGTCTCGATTACAGTATCTGTGACGAACGTGGGTATCTTCCGGATGTGCTTGAGCCACTCATCGAGGATCGCGACGCGATCAAAGCCGAACTTCGCGGGATAGAGGATGACGATCGACGGGAAGCACTCGAAGGCCGCTCAAACGCAATCAAGTGGATTCTTGTCTCGTGTTTCGGCTACCAGGGGTTCTCGAACGCGAAATTCGGCCAGATCGAGTGCCACGAGGCAATCAATGCGTATGCTCGCGAGATACTGCTGGAAGCGAAAGCGATACTTGAGGAGAACGGCTGGCAGGTCGTTCACGGAATCGTCGACAGTGTCTGGGTGACGCCTCGCGACGGAAGCGAGCAAATGCCGCTCGAGACACTCACTAAGCGCATCTCCGAGCAGGTTGAGATTCGGCTGGAACACGAAGCTCACTACGATTGGATAGCGTTCGTCCCGCTCCGCGATTCGAATGCCGGGGCGTTGACGAAGTACTTCGGGAAAGAGGCCGGCCGTGACGAGTACAAGTATCGCGGGATCGAGTGTCGCCAGCGAAGTACGCCACCGTTCATCGAGCAGGCGCAGAAAGCGCTCATCGCCGAACTTGATGCCAGCCGTGATCCGGAAGCAGTGTGTACTGAACTGCAGTCATGGCTTGACCGGCTTCGGCGAGGTGCTGTCGATCCAGCAGATCTCGTGATTACGAAGCGAGTGTCAAAGCCACGCGACGCCTATACCCAGTCGACATACAGCGTTGCCGCGCTGGATCGCGCTGCCGACCTCGGCCTGACGCGAGCACCTGGCCAGGACGTTTCGTATGTTGTTGTTGATGACAACAAGCAGTCGCGTGATCGGGTCGCGCTTGCAGTCGAAGAGCCGGCCACGTACGATACCGAAGATTATCACGAATTGTTGGTGCGTGCGGGATCAAGCGTATTGTCGCCGCTTGGCTGGCGCGAGACTAAGATCGAGCAGTTTCTCTCGGAGCATGAGGAGGTCTGCTTGCAATCGTTTCGCTAAGCGACGGTCAGCAGATCACGCGCTCTCTACTCGTCAATTCGAGTGGGCCCCAATATACCAAAAGGAGTTTAATAGGTCAGTGATACTCCCTAGTCGAGTACCAATGCACGATCTCACTGGCTTTCAACGCGACCTGCTGTACGTCGTCAATGGCTTAGACGACCCACACGGACTCGCCATCAAAGACGAACTCGAAGGTTATTATGAAGAGGACGTCCACCATGGGCGTCTATATCCCAACCTGGATACACTCGTCGAGAAAGGGCTTGTTGAGAAGGGTGAGATAGACGACCGAACGAACGTTTACACGCTTACTCGACGTGGCAAACGAGAAATTGAGGCACGCAACGACTGGGAACAGCAGTATCTCGACCAGGACGCTCCGACAGCCTGACAAACTCGCTCTATAGCCGTCCGTTCCATTGGCTGCTAGAAGCTAGTATTTCTGACTGCTTAGAGGAGTTGACGTCCACAATGAGGACATGTGTCTTGCTGTTCTTCCACTGTTTCACCGCATCCAGGACACTCAAACTCAATATCTGCGAAAAGTAGCGAATTATTTCGAAATGCCGTCCAGAGATCCGCTATCTTACCCATACCTCGTGGCTATCAACGGTCCATCTATAGGCCTTCTGGTAAAGGGCGAAACCTCTTTAAAACTAAGCTCATATTTATTTCTTCAACTCACCGACAAGGGCTATCTCAAGTAGAACCTGACAACAGCGACGATTCGCCGAGAGCCGAATTTTGACGCTATCGCGCTACTCCTGAGGGTAATAGACCCCCATGCAGATGAGTTGCCCGACGACTGGCCGTACCGAAGCAGGAAAATTCCAGAAATCACAGCCCTGTCTTATCAGTGAACAGGAGGAAGTGCTGATCGCTCTTCGCCGGTGAGGAATGCGTGTGCCTGCTGTGGCGAGAGGTGTTCAATTGTAAGTGAGTCGAACTTACAGTCGGTATAGAAATCGAGAAGCGATGACTTGGCGGGAAATTGGAGGAGGCACCGCCAGAACGTCTGGTCGGCTCGACCGAACAAGACGATGGCATCGTGGGCCTGAATTGTCTCTATGAAGTGAGCGAGATCACCGGTTAGATCGGTATTCCAGCGGACACTGTACTGGACACGATCATTACACTCGGTTTGCTGGGAGACCGATTCGACGTCAGAGGCAGTGTTGAGACGCTCTGCGAGCACCTCGCTCTCGGCCCCATACGCCCAAAATCGGGGGAGGATTTCCGTCTCGGGGTCGCCGAGCGTGGCGAATTCAAGATAGGTTGCTGGGCCGAGTGAGAGTGGGCGAGCAAGGTCGAGCTCCTGCATCGGTAGTTGAATCTGATACATACTACTGTCCTCTTTGTACGATGAAAAGAGAGTTACACAGGACAAGTATGATGTGGCCGTACTATCGCCCCACAGAGGTCCTCATCGCCAGCAACGGTTGCCTTTCCTAATTTGATCGACTGTCTTCGTGATACAGTAACTAGGAAATGGAATACAGGATGGGCGGCACTGTCTAGTTTAGCTCCTCCTCGGCAGGTGTTCGATCGTCGAGCGATTGGTGCGGTCGCTGATGGTTATAATAATGCGCAAATTGTTCAAGCCACCGTTGGACGCTGGGCTGACTGCCAACCCACGACGTATGAAAGCGGTCAATACGCTGTTTAAGCGTGTGAAACCATTTTTCAATCAGGTTTCGCTCCGTATAGTTAAGCTGACCGCTCAACCCAACTCGAAAGAGGGCAGTCCGATAGCCATAGCCATCGACGAGAAACTCAGCGTCCGAGAGATCGTGTTTCTCGGCCAGTTGGCCGAGAAACACGGCCGCTTGATCAGTGCCATGCTGCTCAAATACGGTAATATCAAGCAGCAACTTTGTGTCGGTGTCGATTGCAGCATACACCCACAACCACTCGCCGTTCACTTTGACAGCGGTTTCGTCGACCGCGACCCGCGTCGGCTGCGCCGACGGCGGGTCTGAAACGCTGTCAGCAACGCGATGCACCCACTGAAAAA
>QNGA01000009.1 GCA_003298465.1 halophilic archaeon
CGACTATGACGCACTAGAGCCGTCTATAGATGCTCAAATCATGAAGCTCCATCACGATAAACACCATCAGGGATATGTCGAGGGAGCAAATGCGGCCCTCCAGAAACTGATGAAGATGCGTGATAATCGGGATTTTGAGGATATTAAGCACATAAAGCGGGATCTCTCGTTTAATCTCTCAGGACATATTCTGCATTCAATTTTCTGGGAAGTGATGTCGCCGGACGGAGGCAGAACTCCTGATGGTGACCTTGCGAATGCGATACAACGAGATTTCGGCTCTATTTCTGCGTTCAAACGAGAGTTCTCAGCAGCCGCGGAAAATGTTGAGGATTCTGGGTGGGGCATGCTCGTATACGACCATCTTGCTGACCAACTCCTCGTTACTCAAGCCGAAGATCACAACGACTTGGCTGTGCAGGCCTCAACCCCGCTTCTCGTGCTCGACGTGTGGGAACACGCCTACTATTTACAGTATCAAACCGAACGCGGCAAGTATGTTGATGCGTTCTGGAATATCGTTGATTGGGATGAAGTTAGCGCGCGCTATACGGCTGTCAAACAGTGCGATATCCTCGAAGGGCTGTGCTGAATCACCAGATAGCGCCGGAATAGGTCACTAACTCAAAGGAGCGGAAGCGGGAGGCTTCCGTTGTCCATGACGAAAATCTTCCGCCTCCCCGAGCGTTGTGTTTCGATTGCTCAAACAGTTACAGGTGAGAGACGTGAACCCGCCGCCACCGTCCGGGCGGAGGATTCGCCGACTATGCCTACGTTTCCCTCCACTGGCTCTGGATGTACGGCGTTCTCAACGATGAAGTCGCCAAACTACTCGACGACGCCGCTGAGCATGCCGAAGCGAACGACCGGAAAACTATCCAGCCACGCGATCTCTAATCCGGTCGGCCTAGGTGTCACTAATCTTTTGATCAACGCCCTGTCTTTAAGAGGCTCCTACAAGTATATTCACCTAATGAATTCCATCTCCAAGTTTATTCAGGTAGAAAACGTTGTCGCATCAAGTAATATTGGACAAGAGCTTGATCTCGAATCACTCGCAGAAGATCTCGAATCAGTTGACTACGATCCTGACAACTTCCCTGGCCTCATCTATCGGATACAAGATCCGCAGGCCACAATACTCATTTTTCGCTCAGGCAAAGTCGTCTGTACAGGTGCAAAAAGTGTTGATAACGTTAAAGCTGCAATCAAGCACGTATTCGTGAAATTACGCGACCTAGGCATCTCTATCTCAACCTCAACAGACATTGTGGTTCAAAATATAGTTTCGAGTGCGGACCTCAACGCCACACTTAACCTGAACACAATTGCGGTCGGGCTTGGTTTCGAAAATGTCGAGTATGAGCCCGAGCAGTTCCCTGGGATTGTTTATCGCCTTACCGACTTAGATGTCGTCGTACTACTTTTCGGGAGTGGCAAACTCATCATCACCGGTGGAAATGAGCTCGAAGATGCTGATCAGGCACTTACGCTAATCAAGAACCGACTCACAGAACTCGGATTACTTGAATAGCGACCCTGTTGATATCCTTTTACCCATAGAAATACTAATGAAATGTCCCATATTCCTATTCTTTAGACAGTGAGAGAATCCCGTCGTTTACGGCGGGCGTAAATCGCGTACGCTTCGTGACGCAACTGTCGTCAGTTGCATGGCTGAAACCCAAACGCTCAGTACACGCCGTGACGTGCGTAATACCAAGGATTATGTCGGCTTCCGGCACTTGCACGGGAGTACGAGACGCGCTGAAACCACGTCCTGAATATTTCGGGGCGTCGGTTCCCATGGACCGGTTCTACAACCAGTTGCGGGGTTCGCGTCGTTCGTAAGCACGGGAAACCGACCCACTGGGCGGCTAAGTATGACCGAACCGCCTTTGACCGTGAGGTTGATGCCTTGGGTAAGAGACAACGGTTGAAAACCGTTGGCGATGACACGCTTGGCGATGAGAGCACCGGTGGCAGTGCCACAGGACACTTTCGGAAGAGCGGTGGCGTGAAACCCGCGCCTTTCACGCCGGAAGAGACGGTCCTGGAACCTGCTCGGCACCGGGCCGGATTTCCTCCTGTGTGGAAGTCCCGTCGTAAACGACGGGGGAGGATGTCACAACGAACTCACTGGTTAAACGCGCTTGCTACCAAGAGGGGGAACACAAGTGTTGCTTCTGCCTCGACCTGTGTGTAATTCGTTTGCTTTTCTTTGATTTTTCCCCATGAGACAGCTTCGTTTGGTGGCGCACCCGACAGCGATCCATCACCCTCCATCCCCGTTGAAATGTAAATGACGTGATCTGCACCGCCCCGGAAGATATTTGTCATAATTGCATGGTGTTTTGGGACTCCCCCACCGACAGCAATGAGTCCGGTTGTATCCGCCAAGAGACCGTCTTCGATTAGGGAATCGTAGTCGTCCAAGATCTCGATTCCAACTTCTGAATCGTAGCCCTGGCGGTAGTAATAGAGGAAATTCCCGACTTCGGCATCTGTCAGGGCTGGGCAGTAGACTGGTACGTCATTGTCAGCCGCTTGCTTCAATACGGAATCTTCGTCGTCAAGCGTTTCTCCTAACTCACGTGCGAACTCAGTCGGCGTCCGAACTTTCTCCTCTGCGAAGAAATCATCGAAGAAATCGTACAGATGTTCCTCCAACCACACGTATCGGTCAGAGGGGACGAAAAGATTTCCAAGTCGGTTGATACCACGCTCCCGAAGTGCTGCTTCGTCTGCATCCCAGCCACCCATCTTGAACGGTTTCGCTGTCTTGATGACATCCTCAGTTAGCGATCCGGACGTTGTGATAAGCACGTCCACGTACTCCTCCCGAACAAGGTGTGCGACAGCCTCTCGAAGGCCCGATGAGATGATATTTGAGGTGAATGTAAGATAAATCGTGGCATTATCCTCCTGCATACGATTGGCGATGTCGACGGCTTCCGCGAGCTGTGTCGCCTGGAATCCTGTCGTCGCGTAGGAGTCGAGCATTTCGTGGAAGTCGAACTCGCCGCGAAAGTCGTAGCCACGAACGTCAGGCGTATCGAGATCTTCCTCACTCCCGGGGACGACGTGGTCATGAGAGTTGTCCATACAATTGGATTGCGTACGAGGGGTTTGAAGAACTCGAAACCGATCGTTCGATTCTCGGTACACCCAAGGCCATCAACGATGGAGTATCCACTATGCCGAACCCGAAGGTGGCTGTCCTCCGTCCTGACGATACTCGTATTGACGAGGCTGTCCGCTATCTTCGATCACTGGATGTTACGCCAATCGCAGATCCGATGCTGACCATCTGTCCGACGGGCCGAATTCCACAGCAGGCAGAGTATTGTATCTTCACGAGTAAGACCGGAGTCGAACTCGCTGTTAAGCACGGATGGCATCCAAATGGGGAGACGGTGTGCGCTGTTGGTCGAGAGACTGCGGCCGCGCTACGAAGTTTGGGATACTCAGTTGAGATCGTACCCTCGACATTCACTTCCGAGGGACTCGTTGAAGAACTATCCACCAAAGTTGATGGGCAGACTGTTGAGATTGCTCGTAGTGCACACGGAAGTGAAGTGCTGATCCAGGGACTAGAAGACGCTGGGGCAATTGTTCATGAAACGCCTCTCTATCGATTAGAGCGACCGAGTACCGCCGGGCAATCGGTCTCGAGTGCCGTGGCGGGTGAGCTAGATGGGATCCTCTTCACGTCTCCTAAAACGGTGGAGCACTTCCTCGATATCGCAGACGACTGTGACCAACTCTCGGTGCTACGACAGCAATTACCGGAGACAATTATTGGTGCAATTGGGACACCAACAGAGCGTGCGCTGATTGCAAAGTCTATTAGTGTTGATGTCAAACCTACCTCAGTAGGCTTTGAACAGCTTGCAGACCGCGTTGTCCAGGAGATCAATGAGCGGAGTTAGATCATCTACCCCTCCAAACAACTTCTTTGCCCACTGAAACGCTATCCGTTTTTGACATCCTCCTCCGGCTTTAGCTGGAGGAATCCCAAGCGTTGAGATATTACGGTTTGCAGTCTCCCTGTTTTCTCGTCTGAAACGACCCGCTCTCGCGGTCGAACAGGAACACTCCGGGCTGTTTCATTTTTTCAGAAGGGGTCATTAGGTCGCAGTTTTCTCATCCCGAGATTTTATTTATTCGCGGTCTGAATCTACTCATATCCATGGCATCTAATAGCATAGAATCTCCTCGGCTTTCCCCACTCACGCAAGACGCCCTTGATGCACTGACCGCGGCGATTCCAGAAAACGAGGGGTTCAGCTACGAGTGTGCCTATACGATCCTTGCCGAGGAAGAAGATCTCAGCCAATCGGCGGCTGAGGACACGATCGAACGTCTGCTACTGCGGGGCCATCTCTACGAGGTCGACGGCCAGCTCCGAGTCACTGAGTGGACTCAAGCGAACGAGTAGGACAGGAGAGTTTATCCGGCGACTACTTGTTCTTCAACGCTCTGTTCGACAACCCCACTGAATGCCACGTTTGGTTTGACCTCGGTGATCTCGACAGTGACCTGGTCACCGTGCTCAGTTTCAGGCACGATTATCACGTAGCCGCGTTCGACACGCGCGATGCTGTCGCCTTGTTCGCCGATATCTTCGATTTCGACATCAATGTGGAATCCAGTAGCGAGATCGGTTCCGAGATTTCGTTCTGAAAGCGACTGTGGGGATATCGAACTTGCTCTTTAACTACGGTCAGTACGGGACTTAGTTGTCACGTTGGTTCTTTTCGAGTTCACGCGCTTGTTCGTCTATCTTCGAGAGTTCACGCACGACGGTATCGTCCGACCCTCCATGTGCGACTCGGACAGAGAGGTCCAACGGCGATGGAATAAAGCGTCCCTCGTCTGCTTCCTCACTGGGTTTCTCATCAGTACTCTCGTCCCATCGAAACAGAGTCTGAAACATCTCCCAGATACTGAGGCCCATGTTCCAGACTAAGATTTAGCGAATGTTAAGTCTTCCCTGGGATACGTAACTCAACGGACTAGATGACCAATACGCAGGTTAACGACCCACTCGATTCGTAGCGTCGTTACCGAAAGAAAACCACTCGCTCAAGACACTCATGGCGTATTTTCCGCAGCAGTTCCGCCAAACGAGAGTTTCAGCTACGACCCTGTTTATACGATCTTGGGAGCGAAGGGACAGACAAGGGAATGCATCGTCTCTACCTCGCTAGCCAAAGTTGGACGGAGTGGACACACTCCCCGATATCACAAAGGATTTGATGGAGTAATTGGGTTGTGACGACTGTCGGGCTACCCTGACTCAAGGACTACCCGACATGCCTCAGGATAGCGCACCCATTTGGAACGTGCAACGCAATCCCACGTTCTATTATCCTGTCATAGTTGCCAAAGTTGGTTTCCTCCCGAACCAACTCTCCTCGAAAAAGTGAAGACGAATAGTGATTCATTCTCTTGCATCTCTCATCTCCTTGAGGAGCCTCACGACGAGATTTACATCGTCGCTATTGGAACCCTTTTCTTCGGAGGAAGGTTTTAGTTGATAAATGCTTAATGACTAGTGTCGGGTATTGCCTTTGACTATGGGGCTTACACCCGACAGCCATCAACAATTGGCGATAGGGGCGTGGAGACTTCCCCTCCACGTTTCCTTTCTGTATCCAATACCGCGGTTAGCTAATATTTCACCAAGAATATTGGATAGAATTGTATCCTCTTCCTTGGCATTATTTCCACCAATGGTAAAATTTAGCTTGTAGTAATCGAGTACTCAGTTGTCGGGAGATCGCCGCACCATTGGCATTCCCGACATTTAACTGGATACAGGCGCTAAGCCCCCGTCCTCAACGAGCAACGCAGGGCGAAGCCCGAGTAGCGCAGTAGGGCGGGGATACAGCGCCGTCATCATCCGTTCATACACTGTTCTGTTGCCAGTCCACAGGCCCACGTCTACCGAAATTATATACATGTAGCGTGCATTACGGTGAAACGGAAGACGATTACTATTCGGGAGGACCAAGACGAATGGATTGAGGACCAACACCTCAACCTCTCGTCGTTCGTCCGAGAGCAGTTGGACGAACTTATCGAGGAGCGCCAGTAACGCCATGTACTATGCCTACAAATACCGCCTTGAACCGTCCGACGCCCACCGCGAGGCGTTGGACCGTCACCGAGACATTTGTAGGCAACTGTACAATCACACACTCTACCGTCTCAACAAGTACCACGAGAACTACGGCGAACTCCCATCCATGACCACGCTACGGTCGGAGCTCCCTGACCTCAAGTAGTGGTGGGACGGCCTCTCGGACGTGTACTCGAAGGTTCTCCAAACCGTCGTGGAACGGCTGTTCGACAACCTGAAAGGCCTCTCCAAACTCAAGGAGAACGGCTACGGCGTCGGCCAACTGAAGTGGAAGCCGCCACGGGAGTTCCGCAGTTTCACCTACAGTCAGTCTGGCTTCAAGCTCAACAAGAAGAGCGGTCAGACTGTGCTGTCACTCTCGAAACTCGCGGATATTCCGATACGGCTCCACCGCGCAATCCCCGACGACGCCACGGTTAAGCAGGTCACGCTCAAGAAAGAACCGACGGGCGAGTGGTTCGCCACATTCGGCGTCGAAATGGAGCGTGAGACGCCCGAACCGCCCGAGAACCCCCAGCAGTGCGTCGGAATCGACGTGGGCATCCTGAAATACGCCCACGACACAGACGGGTACGCCGTCGAATCGGTTGACCTCTCGGACGAACGCGAGCGGTTGAAACGCGAACAACGAAAACTCTCGCGGAAGCAACACGGGTCGAACAACTACGAGACCCAACGGCGGCGTGTGGCTGAGTGCCACGCTGACCTCCGACGCAAGCGCCGCGACTTCTTACACAAACTCTCGAACTACTACGCTCGGGAGTACGACCTCGTAGCGGTCGAAGACCTGAACGTGAAGGGGATGATGGAATCACCGCCGAACAGCCGCACTACCGCGTCTGCCGCGTGGCGGACGTTCCTCTCGTTGCTCGAATACAAGTGCGAACGAGCAGGAACACACTTCGTGACGGTCGAACCAGCAGGGACGACCAAGGAGTGCGCGTCCTGCGGTGTCTCGACGGACAAACCGTTGTGGGTCCGCGAACATTCCTGTCCGTCGTGCGGGTTCACCGCCGACCGAGACTGGAACGCGGCGTGGAACATTCTTTCTCGCGGTGCGAACCAAGTAGGAGCGGGACGCTCCGAATCACCGCCTGTGGAGACTGCGCTCCCTACGGAAACCACTACGGTTCCTGCAAAGCGCGTCATCGAAGCAGGAAGCCCTCCCCTCAAGGAACGAGCCGCGTCAGCGGCGAGTGAGTAGGGTAGTTCACACTGTGTGCAGTTCGATGGAGCGTTGACTTGCCTGCTCTACGTTTCCTTCCGTGTGTCATGGTTCGTGGGGTTGGTTCCTCCCGAACCCTTCGCTGATGCACTCAGGGCGAAGAACAACAAGTCGCTAGTGTCCTTTTGAGGAACACATGTCGAATACAGAGCGACAAGAAATGATCTCGCCCCATTTCCCCTCCATGCCTTTCGTTTGTCTTTGGAGTTCATGTGACGGCAACGATCGAAACTCCGGACTCACACGTCTTTCTAACGGCATCCTCATTCCTTGAGTTGTCACCAAACAAAGTTTGATAATTGGTTAGTCCCATGATCCGGTTGTCGGGAGTAATGCCCCCGACACTGGTGCCGAGTATGTGTTCGATGGAGCGTGGACTTGCCTACTCCACGTTTCCTTCCGTGTGTCATGGTTCGTGGGGTTGGTTCCTCCCGAACCCTTCATTGATGCACTCAGGGCGAAGAGCCAGAAGTCGCTAGCGTACTTTTGAGGAACATATGGCGGACGTATAGGGACATAAGCGGCGGAGCATTTCTCTGAGCTGCCGGTCAAACGTATCGAGTGGAAAATCTCGAACCGCCGCCAATGCTCGACAGGAGCAACGAAATACGACCCTGAAAGCGGCAGGATAACGATCTTGCTCACGTGGGACGCATTCGAGCAACAGGGGTGGGAATAGTTCCGCTCCACCGTTCGCCACGAACTCATCCACGCATGGCAGTATCACGAGTTCGGCAACGCCGACCACAGCAAGACGTTTACCTAGTGGACCGACGCGCTCGACACTACGTAGCACTGCGAGCAGTTCACAACACCGACGTGGTGGGTTATCTACGAGGACTGTGATGGGCGACTTGCGCGCTATCGGCGTTCGAAGGTGGTCAAGCAGCCCGAGAAGTACAGCCCTGCATAACAGGCCGAGGCCCTCCAAACCAAGAGCCGGCCGAGTTCAAAATACTAGTACGACGGTTTATGGAATTCTCCAGCATCACACTTCTATACTTCATTCTCCAGATTGGCAAGTACGGTGTCGAGCGCGTCCAGTAGGCGGTCTGCGTGTTCTTTTTCAAACACAAGCGGTGGACGGATTTTCAATACATTGCCGTGTTTGCCTGACGTACCGATGAGAACCCGGCGTTGTCGAAGCCGATTGGCGACTGCCGTCGCCTCATCAGTCGCTGGCTTCCATGTCTGTTGGTCGCGAACAAGTTCCACGCCAATCATGAATCCACTCCGCCGAATCTCACCGATAAGATCGTACTCCGCAGCCAACTCTGCTAAGTCGGAGTGGAGATACTCGCCCACTGCACCGACGTGATCAAGCAATTGTTTGTCTTCAATAACGTTGAGCACTGCCAGTGCCGCGACAGATGACACGGGGTTCCCGCCGAACGTACTGAATATACCAGGATCTTCCCGGAGCGTCGATAAGATGTCCGACCGCGTCACGACAGCCGCAACAGGGTATCCGTTCCCCATCGGCTTGCCCATTGTGACGATGTCCGGAACTACGTCTGCCGCCTGAAACCCCCACATATTTGAGGCAGTTCGGCCGAATCCGGCCTGTACCTCGTCGGCGACGACAAGACCTCCTTTCTCATGCACTTCATCAACCATCCGGGAGAGGTGCTCAGCGTCCGGGGGAAAAATTCCGGCACTCGTAAACAGGGGATCGAATACGAACGCAGCGGGGTCAACGTTATGATTTTCGAGTGTGTCCAGCGCACCGGCCATTGTTTCCGAGGAATCAAGAGTTTCGTTCCAGTGCTGACTCGACCGCTCGACCGGGGGTGCGACAGTTTCGACGTGGCTTGGATGGCAGCCATCCGGCCAGTCCTCAGGCGATAGCATTGTCGACGCCTCCGTGATTCCATGGTAGGCGTGATCAGCCACGATAGCTCCATCGCGTCCCGTCGCAGCGGTCGCCAGCCGCCAGGCGACGTCGTTCGCTTCGCTGCCCGAATTGACCAGCAGAACCCGATCCAGCTCTTCGGGCATCGTCTCCAACAGTCGTTCGGAGAGCGTAACGGTCGATTCATGCAAGTAGCGGGTGTTTGTCGTCAACGTCTGGGTCTGCCCGGCAACGGCAGCCGCGACCTCGGGATTTCCGTGGCCAACGACCTGCACGTTGTTATACGCGTCGAGATAACGGCGGCCGGACTGATCGAATAACCAGACGCCGTCGCCAGCGACGAAGTGTACAGGATCGTGGTAGGAAAGCTTTGCCGAACCTAGAACTTCGCGACGGCGCGAGAGCAGTTCTGACGTGTCGGACTGCTGGTATGGAACGTCTCCTTCTAGGGCAGCAGCTCGCAGAAGGCGTCGTATCGCATTCGGACCAGTTTCATCGAGCGAAATCAGCGAGTCCCATAGCGCTACAACCTCGTCGGTGTTATGTTCGTATTTCTCGCGTTTCCACGCGTGCATGATTCCTCTGACGGCGAGTCGTGCCAACACGAGGTCTGGCAATACACGCAGTTCCTCTTCTTCCAGCGGCGTCACGTTCACGTAGCCCCTGACGACCGTCCGCGCTGCCGACAACGGGTCCTCGCGACGGTTCATCACGTTCGCAAGCACGACGGCAAGGTCACAGACAAGTGCCGTATGGGTAGAATCGCCGAAATCCGTGATGCCGCTCACCCGGTTGTTGGCATCGAACAGAACGTTGTCCGGCCCAAGATCGTTATGCACGACCTGAGCACGGAGCGTATCGAAGACTGGGTCCACGTTGTCTGCGACCCGGTCAAGAACCCGTTCTGCAGTGGCGCGTCGCTGGTCGTCGGCTACGAGATCGAGCTGCGAACGGAAATCGGATGCATACCGGAGATCCCACAGAATATCGTACCCTGCGTCCGGGTGGAAGAAGCCGCGAAGTGCTTCACCCATTCTCGCAACACTCTCACCGTACGCGAACAGATCGCCGCTTGAAAGCGTCTCAAACGAAGGTTTTTGCCCAGGTACGAACGTATACAGTTGCGCGAGATAGGTCTCGCCGTTCGCATCGACTGATGTCCACGGCTCTCCATCCGTCGTTTGAACAATCTCCATCACAGGCACGTCGAGATCGGTTCGGTGAGCGTGCTGAATCGCCTGTGTTCGGAAATCGATCACCCCCAGGTCGTCTGCCGGGTTGAACACCTTGAGGACGAACGCATCTCCTTCGTCCGTATCGATATGGAAGTTCTGGTCTCGCTCACCACCCAACTCCGATGCAGTGCCAAATCTTCCAAAGTCGCGGTCGACAATCTGCGACGCCTGCGCAACATCGAACGCTGGGGGATCAGTGACGATAGGTTTAGAGCCGCACAGTTCGTCGATCATCTTGCGGCCACCTTTCGATCAAAACCCATACACTGCACTGCGATGAGGCGCCCAATAAATATTCCGAGCGATTAGAAAATACGGCACTGTCTAGTTGAGCCAGTTTGAGAAGTGAGCAGGTCGTGAAGTTGAGTTGGATTGATGCTCACAGAGCTGCTCAGCGAGAGCTATGAAGCGGTTGATCAGCCAGAAAATAGTTGTAAAGGGGAAAGAACAGCTCCTCGAAAGCTACGGTATTCAGTGCCCAATCCATGCAATCGTCGCCCTGAACTGGTAGCACTATTGATTGCCAAACTCTCGTGAACCGTCGCACTGTTGTCGACCGCCGCGTTTCCCTCAGTCGTCACTATTCACCGGTTGCGGACTCACTCATGCCAGCGTTCTGTGTATGGTCAGTGGCCGATGGCGAGATGACCGCTTCAAGAGTATCATTTGTCATGGTGATCAGCCTCGGCTCAGTTCGACTCGTATTCGACGAGTTCGACTTCGCCCGCTGGACGGACTTGCTCGATATCGCTCAGCACTGCGAGCGATTCAGGTCGCCCAACTGGTGGTTAGTCCGCGTGGACTGCGGCCAGCGTATCGGCCGGTATTAGTGCTCGAAGACGGTCCGCAATCCCGAGGACTACCCGTGTAGTGACTGCGTTGGGAACCTCCGGGTTGAAGAGGGTCCCGGTTAATGACTGTCGACCGCTGTTCCTACTGCAAAGCAGCGGTCACGGCGACGACTGTCCGGGATCCCTCAACGATGATGGTGTATCCGTGTGGGTATGCAATCGCGTCAGGATCGCAGTTGATCGACCCCGGCCCGGCGACCCCTCGTTGACGCATCAACTACACCACGCAGAGATATTGCGGTAATGGTTTGTACGATGTTTTGTTTGAACCTCGGTCACCGACGAGGTGACGGGCGTACTCCTGGAACACTCGTTCGTCGAGATCCTTGAAGGCGGGTTTCGGTCGACGACGTCCGGGACGATCACGGTCCAGCCATTACAACTGCGGTCGCCGGCAGCCCACTCGATGAATCGCTCAAGTTTGCGTGCTACGTTCTGTCGGTAGTTTCCGTCCTCGCTACCGCGGCCCTCCATTTTGCCCTGGAGATAGTGCTCGAAGGAATTCGCGAGTGACCGCTCGGCACATTCTCGGTTGCCTTATCCGGAGTCATGGTTTCTTGTTCCGTACTGGTATGTTGGGCGAACAGCCTCGAGAAGATCTTCGACGATTTCCCAAAGGATCAGAGAAGGAGTCTCCTGGTCGAATGTGATACCCCATCGATCCTCTTCATCGGCGACCGAGTACTGGAAATGCGCCCGCCCGAGATCAGGATGATCCTCGTCTTGGTGCCAGCCAGCATGAAAGTCCGTGTTTGGGTCGGTATAGTTGACGCGGAACCAATCATGGGGGTTCTGCCGATACCATTTGATGGTCAGTGCCGGCGAATCTGGCCCTGTTGGCGGAGCAAGGCGGTCCGGATCGAAAATTGCTTGCAACTGCTTAGCTTCGATATCGTCTGGAACGTACTTGACCGCCGTAATCTGTGGAACACGGTCGAGGACGTCCCGCTTCAGTTACGCGTATAGATTCGCGTTCGGATCGCCACCGGGATGCGGGACCGACATCCGTTAGCTGCTGGCCTCGACGGGCTCTGTCGTTGGGGCGAGGAAGTCCCATTCGCGGATAGCGAACCCGACAATTTGGATGCGACGCTGGCGGTGCTCCCACTCGCGTGCAATCTCACGGCGACGGTCTTCTTCATCGGCGTCAAGGGCGTCGTTGGCGAGTGTCCCGCGAAGTTGGTTCGGTGACTCGACATCGAGCTTGTCCTCCCAGTCTCGGATCTGTGCCTTCATTTCGGCGAGGCGGTCCGTGAGTTCCTCGACAGTGTGCCCGCTGTCCCGAAGGCGCATCGCCTCCTGCATCGCTTGGCGGCGGTAATCGGGGTAATACGTGGTATGCGTGCCACTGTCGTCATGATGGAGGATCCCGTCATCAACGAGCCGTTCGAGGACGCGCTTGGTCGGCTCGTGTGACCACCCCGCTTCGGAAGCGATCCAGTTTGCTGTCCGCGGCTCCGACAGCTGCCGGGCGACCATCCGCACACGGTCTTCGCCCGTAGTCTGTTGTTCCATGAGCCTCTTTTCGGAATTCGATTCGTCTTCGGTCATACGCTACAGTACACGTTCTATCTTCATATAGGTTGAGGTCATTTGCTCCATATCGAACTCACTATCCGCCATCTCATCAACGCAGCGAGCGGATTTCGAGCAAACTGAGAGCCCGTTCGGCGGCTCTACCCGGGGAGTTGCAGCATTCGTACTCACCCGACAGCGTAGGGTATCACGACTTGGTAGCCCATGCATGCTGCCCGACCTGTCCACACAGCTGTCGAAGTTGATCTTGGAGAGCTACACGGCGTTCCACTTCCAAGATGTGGACCTCGTTGTAGTAGTCACCTCGATCGGTAGGCAGCGTCCTCAGTGTCGTCTGGCACTCGCTATATGTGAACTCGAATTCTACACGGACGTGGTTCGGTCAGTTCTGAGAACTCATTCTACGTTTAAACAAGGTCAATGTTGTAACGACTCTTCTCGTGGTTAGTTGTCTCTCGTGTTGGCGCCACCACATGTTCTCGGTGGGACTAGCCACAGACAACGGCTTATGCCGTTTCCCGTTGGGTGCGCGGTCGGTGAGAACGTGATTACACTGTCGTAATCTCCCTTCACTAAGTGGTGTAATCAGCTGAACCTCTTCTTTTCTCTTCTCAAAAGCACACAGAGCCCATGGAACAGATTACGCTTCGGGTCTCCAAGTAATAGAAAAGCATCGCTACAAGACGCCACTGACGATGCTCTGAGCGAACTCATTCGTCATCACCTCGAATGACGAGTGAACGTCACTAGTCAATTCTAGTAGTGTCATTTCTATCAAAACTGGCAGACACGCGCTCTGTATGTTAGCCCGGCAACTGAAACATATCCTCTGCTGGTGGTTTCAACAGAGCGACTCAAGGGACTTCGATCCACTCACCAGACCTACTCAAGAACTCACTACGCAAACTAGAGAATGCTTAGCGAAGAACACGACCGAGTGTGTCCATTCGCTCGCGATCATAGTGGGTGAGATCATAGCGGTTGCTGTTGTTGCGCTCACTGTATATCCCGATGATCTTCAGTTCAACAAGCAAGGCGAGTAGATTCCCCAGCATTTGTGGGGTCATCCTGACATCGGAAAGCGATTTCTTGAGTTGCTTCGTCGAAGGATAGTTACGTGAGCACTCCTCCAGCGCTTCGCGGACAGACGCATAGTACGCTTCCAATAGGCCGTACTTCGCGGGCGATGTTTCCCGGAGGCTTTCTGCTTCCCGCTGAAGTGAGTCAGTCATACTTTGTGCGTTACTATCTTCGCCCATAGTATGGAGTAAATTCCAGAGATACTTAACCAGAGAGGAACGGGTGAGAACTGACAAGCCGTTTGCAGAGACCAACACGGTTATCTCACAACACACTTCGACCGTAGCACAGTCCAACTGATTTGCGAGGTAGAGTCCCCGTCCTCAAGGAGCATCGCAGTCCGCCGTCTGGCGGACGGGAAGCGCAGTAGAGCGGGGAGGCGCTGAGAGGGGTATCCGTCTGTGGAACGTCTTCTACTCGGAGAGCAGCCGAGTTGGCTTTCGATTCGTGTTTGGCTGCAGCGGTGAATTCACGTTGTGACTCTCAGGGCATTGTTACTGACCCGTCGGGATGCACCAGCTACCGACGCTTTGCTGCGTTGAACTAAACGAACGTATTATCTCATAGTTTTAATTGACATGCAGCCTGAGTGGGAGTATGGGAATTATCGGCTTGCTACGTGAATATAATTCTCGGTTGGACTCGTGGCTTCGCATGCACCCTGTTCTCTGGTTTGGCGTCCTCGCGATCAGTGTGAGTGTGATTTCCACTGGCTCATACCTTGGTATCGCAGACAGACCGTTCGTCGAAGCACTCGGGCTCGGCATCGCATTCGGCATAACGTTCGCAGTCGTCACCACCGTTCTCCAAACATACACTCAAAAATAACCCTCAAGTGCACCTTCCTCCCTCGCTCCGCACATGCAAATAGCTATCAGCAGTTAGCATATGATACTAACCGCTGGCTCTACGCTTGATACTCCGCTGGTGTGTGCACTCCGATAACCTCGATTCTTGGACTCACTACTCGGCATACTCCTCCCCTCCAATTTGCGCACATCCACGCTTTGCCACTATCCCGTTGGCCAACTCTCTCGATATCAGCGACGGTAGCTACGTGAGAGGGAGGCCGATCCCGTGCCTGTTAGATGTCTTGTCGTCAGTTACTCGGCATCTGCTGGCGTGTCGAAATCGTGGAAGTGTTCGTCTTTCTCTTTCGTAAGGATGTTGAGTGCGGCTGCCGCTCCGTCACCGGCTGAAATGACGGCCTTTCACTCTTCGACACGCACCATAGCCCCCGTTGCATACGCATCCGGAATGCTTGACTCCATCGTCACATCGACGTCAACTACCTCTTCGTCGGTGAACGCACAGCCGAGGTCATCAGCAAGATTGCGCTTCGCACCAGTTGCGAGGACGACATACTCGGCGTGGTACTCGCCGTCTTCCGTCATCACAGTAAATTCCTTGCCGTCTTCATCCTGCTCGACGGCTGTAACCTGCTCTCCCTGATGGCGATCAACACTAAACTCGTCGACCTAATCGCGTGACTGATTGACGAACTCGTCACCATCAATCGATTCGATGCCGAGGTAGTTGAACAGGTGTACTTTGTGCGTCCACGTCTCGTCGGTGTCGAGCGTGACTGTGTCAAGTCCGTTCTTCGTTGTGATCAAAGCTGCACTCAGTCCAGCTGGACCGCCACCGATCACTGCAATCTGAGACAGACACTGCGTTACTCGCTACTGATACATGATGGTGGGCTTTCACAAACCTCCTTTCTGTCGCTCCTGCATGTGTGCTGTTTGCCTGTTGCCGACTCGATGTTCTAATCTAACATCAAATTTGCTATGGTTGTGGTAACAAATTACTCTCTGTGGGTTGTCTCCTACGATATGTCCTCATCTGACCGGAATAGCGACTCAAACTCGGTCACTGAAATAGTGTTCGAGACAACGGATGAATCATGTCCGTTGAATAAAATATCGGCTAGAACTAATTGCCGAATAGTGTTAAAGCAGTTACTCCCAGCAAAGAACGGTTTCTTTACATATTTCCAAATTTCGGGAGCGGAAATAGAAGAGATACATGGGCTCATGGAACACGATACTGATCTTGAGACGCGACTTCTTGCTAACGGAGATGCATCCGGGGTTTTTGAAGTCCGTATTGGTGATGGCAGACCGTATTTTGTGCCACTTATCGTTGAATCTGGAGCGTTCTTATCAAAAATGCGGATTAAGAACGGAGAGGGTCATATCATTGTTCAAGTCCCAGCGGACATCTCCTCCTGCGAGATCGTCAATCTCGTGTTAGACTACCATCCGACGATGGACGTTGTTGCTCAACGACAAAACACCTATCCAGTGCCACTATTCTCACAGGAAGTTTTCCAGAGAGCTGTGTATGAAGAGCTTACTGAACGACAGATTGAGGTCCTCCTCGCCGCATATATTAATGGTTATTTTCAATCTCCTCGCGAAAAGTCGAGTGAAGAAATTGCAGCTGAAATGGATATCACTGTTCCGACATTCACATATCATCTCCGTGGGGCCCAACACCAAATATTCAAACTGCTCTTCTAACCGCCTCACCAATTACGCTATAACTCGGTTCTTAGACTGTACCGCAAAGAATGAGACTGACTGGCCCCACAGCGGTTTGTGAACGAGACGTGTCTCTGCTTGTTCGTACTCGCCTCGAAGAGGTAGTGTAGGATGTTCGGTTCCACGTGATTGGATAACGTGAGTGGCGTCTTTTTGGCTACTCCTGGTATTCGCGTTTGAATCCACGGAATTCCGTGCGTTGGGCTTCGTCGTCGCTGAGAATGGTGACTGCTAGATCTTCCGTAACGGAGTCATCAGCAGCTTCAGCCGCTGTAATAAGGACCGGTACGTCTCAATAGCGTTCTCCTCGGCATCAAGCACACCGTTAATCACCAAGAGCACATCAGTACTGTCCTCGGGCGGCTGGAGGCTCGCTTGGCGTGCGTCGAAGTCATAGGAGGCGGGTGGCCGCTCGTCAAGTTGTTTGAGTCGGTGGCCGAGCATCTCGGCGTGGCCATTTTGAACCGTTTGTAGCTATGAATAACTTACCCAAATCTAAGTTTATTCATAAGTCGGATTTCCAAGTGATTCCGTACGACGTCCGCTCTCTCAGACTGCTTCTAGCGTTCCCAGTCGGCTCATACTATCCAGTTTCTTTTCCGAAGATACGGACGGCCCTTGCTCGACCAGGCATGAACACATGTGGCCGACGTCGCTGCCGAGCACTTCCCCGAGTTCCCCATCGACTTACTCAACTGGGAGGTCTCCGAGCGGGCCCAGCGACAGGCTGGTGTGACTGAATACGACTCAGACACAGAGTCGGTCACGATCCGGCTTACCTGGGATGCCTATCAGGAGTTCGGCTGGGAGCAGTACAATAAGACTGTTTGGCATAAACTCGTCCACGCCTGGCAGTACTGGGGCTATGACGAAGCCGATCACAGTGAGGCATTCGCCCGCTGGACGGACCCGCTCGACATTTCGCACCACTGCGAGCGATTCACCTCGCCCAAATGGTGGCGAAAATTCGGTCTCGCATCAGTCGGCAGAGCTTGTTGGTCGCTCGAGTTCAGCCATCGACCCAGTGACATAGCCAGCGAATCCCGTTCCGATAACGAGCAAGCCAAGACCGAGACGGAGATCCGATGACAGTGGAAGAGTAGAACTCACGCCGACAATACCAGCGAATGTAATGAGGCCAGTCCCGAGTCCCGTCCAGCGTTTATCTTGCCATGCAGTCCCGGTACTCGCGTCCGGATACATCTGAGATATTCGAACCATGACTCCGATTGCTACTCCCCAACAGAGCCCAGCCGCAATTGGAAGCCCAAGATCGTCCACCAGCCAGTACGTGCTTCCTGCTACAAGCCCGCCGGCAACCAGCGCCAGCATCCACTGAATACGACTCGTGTTCATCCTTCTCGATAATTTCCCTACGTCAGATAATGAACTACTACCTCCAGATACGGCTATAGCAAGATCTAAAACGAATATTCAATCTTCCTTCGGTAGTGGTGCTTCTCAGTGGGGTTGTGTACTCTCTTCGAGGAAAATCTCGACGGTGGGTGAATCCTCGTCCACAACGATAGCCGAGTCTTCTCAGCGTTAGTCGTTGAGACGTGTTTTATTGTCTGGTTTGTCGTGCTTGATCGCGTTCTCCCAAGCAAGAAAAAAGAGCTGGTTTTGCTTACTGTAGTGCTTGCTTCGTACTGTCTGACTCTCCATCAGTATGTTTGCTAGCGTCCAGTGGTGGTCGAGGAGATCGTGGCCCCACTGGCATGCTTGGTCCGAGCGGTCGAGGACTCTTGAAGAAGATACGAGGGCGCAAGACAGTACTGACGAATCCTGCTTGGTTCTTATTGAACTGCAGGCGTCGACTGGATTTCCGTTATTAGGTCAGATGGTCCATTATACGGCGGATATCGTCTTTGGTATAGATTTTCGGCTGGAACCTCTCTGTCACACTGGAGTACAGTGACTCGTATAGCGGACTCGCCTCGCGAAGCGTCTGCCAGTCGCCAACCAATGCGCAGTATTGTCGTGCTCGAGTAAGGGCTACATTAAGACGATTTGCTCCATCGTCCCCTGCAAGAAACCCGATGTTCGAAGCCGAATTCGACCGGGTGAACGAGACGATGATTGCCTCTTTTTCGCTTCCCTGAAAGCGGTCAATCGTAGCGACGCGAACGTGTTCGGTTCCGCCGATAGGAAGCGTCTGGAGCTGCGATCGGATCAGTGACTCTTGTGCACTGTATGGTGCGATAACGCCGATATCCTCCGGACTAACGTCGTTATTCATAAGCATTACTACCTGTGCTGCCACGGCGTTGGCTTCCCACTGGTTCTGAAGGGATGTCTCAACTTCCTCTTCCGTATCAGCGATTTGCAGATCAAAGAGTCCAATCGGACAACTCATTAGCGGGTCGTGATCCACGCCGGTCTGAATTGAGCCATCGTAGAACTGGTTGCTCGAAAACTCTGCAAGTGCGGGAAGCATCCGGTACTGGGTATCGAATTGGATGCCGCCATCTTCTCCATAGAGCCCGTTGTCGTAGAGCAATTCGAATAGTGAATGGTGTCGCCCGTCAATGTCGTCGAATTGCTTACTCTCGCGCGTTGCGGGCAGCTGTTTGTGGTCCCCAATGAGGATTGCGCGGTCCACGACTTGAAGGGGGATAAACGTCGACGTTTTTCGCGCTTGTGCAGCTTCGTCAGAGACTAGAACGTCAAACTTCCGTCCCTCTTTTACGAGGTAATGGGCGCTGTTATTCGTTGAGCAGACGACCTCAGCCGAGTAGGTATGTTGATTGACGTTATTGCGAACAAATGATCTATTCGATCGTCTCGCATTGATCCGTGCGATTCGAAATTCATCATCACATTCGCCGTATTGGTACAGTGATCTCTCGTCCGGTTGGTCACCCGTTCCGATGAGGATATTGTCGACGGCGGTGTTCGTCTCCGCAGTCACGAGAACGCGCTCGCCAGCGGCGGCAAGCCGACGGACTAACTCAATGAGATAGCGTGTCTTGCCTGTCCCAGGCGGTCCCTGTACGCAGTAGATGTCGCTCGCCTGCAACCCTTCGTCGATGGCTGTTGCCTGCTGGCGATTTTCATAGAGCTGTTCATCCAGCGGTTCACTGTTTACCACGGCATCGTGGTCGAACGCGATTGCCCGTTGGCCAGTGATCACGTCCCATAGCCGCGATTCATTGGGGAGCGCGTCGATAGCAGCTCGTTCGCGATCAAATACGAGGGGACTGAACACACTCGCAACGCCGACGTGTGTCGCATTTTCGATTTGCGACTGTACCGTGCTCCGCTCGTGATTCTCGATGTCCAGTTCCACGTTAAATGAGTTCGAGGAGATACGATTGACCGATGCTTCGATTATCTCGAACTCGGCGTCTTCCAGCTCATCGTAACAGATCAGCGCAACGTGGTGATCATCGTAGATATTGTAAGTCCGCTGAATGTATTCCTCTCCCTCTTCCTCGTCGTCGCCTACTTCGACGTGAAGGATGAATTGCGACGTTCCGTATATGGGTTTAGGAATGACGTCCGCAATGAACGGGATTGAGTCGTTATTCTTGAGCTGTACGGGTGAGGAGTCTGCGATACGGTGGAGGGTCGACTCGATGGCGGCCTCCTGCTCGGCATCAAGAAAATCTTGGAGATACTGCTGGTAGCCGTGGGAGGCAGCGCCAGCAAGCGATTCGAGATCCGTTACGGGATGAACACGTCGTTCTACTGATGTGTCTGACATCTGTTTGAAGGGTGGCCTGGAAGTCGGATAGATACAGCGCGACTGTAATGGTTTATCGGCAACATGTGGTGGTGAACACCGCGAAGGGAGTCGATCTGAGAAATGACATTTCACTCATTCACGTGTAGGTAGTCTTCATACAAGAATATAACGGTTCTTAGGGAATTTTCTTGGATTGACAGGCTGAAATTAGAGTCTAGCGTCCTATCTATTAGTAAGAATCGATATCAAAACATTACTTGACCAGACGCTAGTCGTTATCCACATCGTAGCCCAGCGAACGCCCTCCAAAACGACCGCGCCGAACCCTGACAGCGACAATAACGCTGCGCTGACGACGCGGGCGGACCTGCTCAACCGTATCCGCCAGCATGCCGCAACGGTTGTGGCCGACCACTTCCCCGAGTTGCCGGTCGAACGCATCGAGTGGGAAATCTCGGAGCACCGTCAACTCTCGGCAGGAGCAACGAAATACGACCCTGAGAGTGGCGAGATAACGATCTTGGATATCGACTTCCAGATGTGGACCCGCGATTGCAGGATTCTCTTGCTAATTAGCTAGTGGGAGCAGTGATTGTTGAGAGTCAGTCATCGGTTGTCTGAGCGCGAATTTGCCAGCGCCGCTCACGACGAGTGAAAGCGCGGCCAGACAGAGGACGATGGTCAGCTTTGAATCCGAATATCCTTCCGGAAGATGGACGAGGATGGTCGCGACGATCATATCAATCGCGATGACGAGGGCTGCGATTCGCGTGAAGACGCCGAGCAGGATGAGGACACCACTAGCAAGTTCGACGAATGCAACAATCCATGCCAGCACCGACGCGGCTGGGACTCCAAGGCTATTGAGGAAGCCGAAAAACTGTGAGATCGACATCACAGCCGGCCCGACGCCGAACAGTTTGCCAAGCCCATGAATGACCATTACGAGGCCAACGGCGAGTCGAATCAACACTGGACCTCAGGAATCCGATCTTGTCATCACCAGGTGATTATCCTGCCATCACTAATACGTTAACCAGATGGAGGCAACCTACTCGCGTCGCTAGTACGGCGAGCAACGCGACTACTCTCGACGGCAGCATTGGACGCATTCCGTGGTGGAGCTCGATTTCAGAGCGTGAACCGCCAGCGGGCTTCGACTGCAATGGCCCGAGTAACGTCCCCTGTTGGAATCCTATGAAAACTGCCTGCAACGTACTCCCAGAGGAACTCTCGTTTATCCTGCGTTGTCTGCCAAGGGGGACACCACCTTAATGCCCTCCTGAATGATCTGCATATCTGGCGTCCATCGGCCGCGTTCGTGTACTACTAGCGCTAGTATACTATACTAATCCAGCGCCGGCCTCGTGATTCTCTTTCTAGCTGGAATATGAGGCTATCTCGACACGACCACAGCTGTTGCGGCACACGCCAGTACAGAGAGTGTTCAGTCACTGAAAATCCCCTCAGAAGTACGAATATAAGTTCACTCCGGTCGATCACCCTTAAAAAGATCGAAGAGTATCCGTAGTTCGATGCAACGTCTTCCCCCGCTGATTGCCGACATCAAAATCTTCTCCGCACCTCGCCCTAAACGGTTTAATATCCCGTGAATGAATGGTTTTCAATCCCTCCGAGAGTCTCCGGTAGCGGCCGTGATCTTTGCCAGCACACTGGTTGCAGGGATGGGTGTGTCGTTGATCAGCCCTGCACTCCCTGCTGTCCAAGAAGCCTGGAATATCACTGAAGCACAAGCGAGTCTGTTACTGTCTGCATTCACATTTCCAGGTGTCGTTCTCACAATTCCGATTGGACTTGCTGCCGATCGAACTGGCCGCAAACGAATCTTAGTTCCTTCGCTTGTCATTTTCGGCCTGAGCGGATCAGCTATCATCCTAGTTTCTAGGTTTGAGATAATTCTGCTACTCCGCGCTGTTCAAGGCGCCGCAAGCAGCGCGATTGCCACTCTCACCGTAACACTCATTGGAGATCTGTTTACTGGCGAGAAACGCCGAACACTCATTGGGATGAACGCGGCCATCCTCGCCATCGGGGCCGCGGGGTACCCCCTCCTCGGTGGCGGACTTGCAACCCTCTCATGGATGGCCCCATTTGCATGCTTCCTGCTTGGAGTCGTCGTTGCTCTTCCTGGCGCAGTGTTTCTCGATGAACCGCCTCGAGATACGGATCAGACCGGGAGTAGTCTTCGGGAGTTTGTTACTGGTTCGACGCCGATGAAGCCGTTTGTATTACTGTACAGTTCTATTTTTGGGATTTTTCTACTTCTATACGGCGCCCAACTCACGGTCGTCCCATTTATTCTTGCACATTCCTACCACCTTTCATCGGGGTCGATTGGACTGCTCCTTGGCCTTCCAGCGGTTGCGATGGGGGCTACAGCTATGCAGAGCGACCGGTTGCTCCACTCATTTTCGAGTTTCCAGTCGATCGCACTTGGATTCACTAGCTACGGGATCGGTCTTGTCGTGATGGCAACCGCTAGTTCTGTGTATATAGTGGCTGGAGCGCTGTTGTTGTTCGGGCTCGGGCAGGGACTTGCAGAACCAATTACGGATACGGCACTCAATGAGTTAGCGCCGGATGAATTCCGTGGCAGTATTATGAGTGTTCGAACGAGCGTGCTTCGCCTTGGGACGACGATCGGTCCACCGTTGTGTATTGGACTCGCAACAATTGTCGGGTACACTCAAACCCTGTTTATTTGTGGGCTTGCAGCCCTGGGTATTGGGATTACTTGGTTCTCGCTTCGAAGTTCATATCCACAGCAACTCGTTACAATTCACGACTAATTCGGTATCGACTTTTCATTATGGAACCCATCACATGTCTTATAGTGAACATTCATTGCTCACGTACGGTGCGCTACAACGATACCACTGCCGAAGAGACATTGATCTCCTCCCCTCGAAAAATGGGACAGCGGAGAAGAACGAACCCGCGAAGTATCACTCTACCTTCTCTGGTGAGTTTAACATTCGGGCTGGCGAACAATATTTGGAGCCGGCGTTCTGGCTTTGTTTCTCTGTTGGAGCTAGATAGTGGCAAATCGAAGATGTGTCCCACGACTTGGTTCCGCTGCGTCCAGTCAGCCCAAGGCCTAGAAGAGCCGATCACTTCCGATCACTGTAATATGCGATAGTTTATGTGGGTGCCTGGTTGAGCCACTAGTATGTCTGTGGTTGAGAGCCGAGGTCTCAACGTAACCGTCATCGCTCACTCTCAATGAATCCGTTCCATCATTCACTCGAGGAGACGTTTCGCGGCCGCTACGTCCGTGCCACCTCCAACAACGGACAAACGTACGAAGGATACGTGGATCGGATTGAACACCACGATCGGCATGTGATCCTCTACGGCGCCGAGAAAATCACCATCCACACGGATGGCTCGGAAACACGCACGTCTGTGGGAGCGGTGATGGTTGCCCACGTCGATGCAATCCATCTTGTCGACGTGACCCAGCAGATTACTCCTCTTCCACTTGATGAGCTGACTCCGGCACCGTATCACAGCCGCGAATTCGAGCGGACGGTTGACAACCTCCGCTACATTGAGGAGGTTCGGGAGGCAGGTACGCTCAAGTCATTCCCTGTGGTTCGCCCGCAGGACGACGGCTATGAGATTGTCGAAGGTCATAAACGTATCTGGGTCTGTGACTGTGCCGGGTTCGATACCCATCCCGTCGAAATCCGAGAGTGTTCGGACTGGGAGGCTACTGAGCAATTCGTGGCTGATCACCTTCCAACCGAGCTGCATCTTGATGATGAAGCAGGTGATGAGGAGCGAGCAGACGGGTGGTATACTGACATGGAGATTGAGCAGGCAATTCAGACACTGGTTGATCGCTGGGGTGAACGCGCACTCTCGCTCTATCCTGTTGCGTTCAATGCCGAGCGACTTGACCTCGATTTTCTCAGTATTCCCGCCCATTCAGAGTGAACATTGAATATCGATGAGCAGCCCATCCACTTCAGCATCATAGATCACCAGTTTATTGCCGACTATAGAGTGGGGGATTCGGGGGTGTGGTGGATGGTGGTGCGGTGAGTCGCTTCAATTATAAAGTAATAAGATATACTGCAGTCAGTGAGGAATCCCAGGGCTGGCTATGAATTTTGTGTGCTGTATGAGGCGATTGTCTGCAGGGCACTGTCTAGTTGGGTCAGTTTGAGGAACGAGCAGGTCGTTGAGTTTCTTGTCCAAAGATGCTCGCAGACCTGCTCAGCGAGAGCTATGACGCGGGTTTAGAAGAATCTTGGGAGAATGAGCGGACGGCAACGCCCTGACGGGCGTCGCCGTCCGCCTCCATCAGACCGGCGGTTCGCTCAGAGAGACAACTACGATCCTCGCTGAATTAGGCGTTGAACGCTCGCATGGAGCGGTCTGGAATTGGGTGCATCGGCTGGTTGACAGCGGTTGCGACCCGCTTGAGGCCCAGCCGACAAGGGTCGCGGTTGACGAGACCGCTGTCAAGATTAACGGTGAGTGGTCTTCGTTGTATGCTGCGATAGACACCGAGACAAAGCTGATCCTCGATGTCGCATTGTTCGGACGGCACGGCACCGATCCGGCGGCTGCGTTTCTCCAACAACTTACGGAGAAACACGATCTCTCTGCGGCTGAGTTTCTCGTCGATCAATTCGGCTATCGGACTGCCCTTTCTCGATTAGGATTGAGCGGTCAAGTGAACTATACCGAGCGAAACCTGATTGAAAAGTGGTTATATACCCTCAAAATGCGTATCGACCGCTTCCATGACTCGTGGGTGGGCAGTCGGTCGAGCGTCCGCGAGTTGCTTAAACAATTCATACACTACTACAACCGTCAGAGACCGCACCAAGCTCTTGGTGGAAAGACGCCGATCGAGGAGGTGCAGAACTAAACAGTGCCAAGAGATTAGTCTTCTCGGGGTTACGAGTGGTGGCATCCTGATTTGGCTTGCTTTCCAGCCTAAGAACCAACTGTGTTCACACAAGAGAATAATCGAAGCCTGCAATCCAAATTTTTTCTCTCTCATCTCTGGATTTCTTGTTCTACTCACGGGTTTCGGACTGGTTGGATTCATCTTCCAGCGTAGTTTGCTTGATTCTCCCCCGTGATGGGACCTAAGCAAGCTCTGTTTGTGAGTGTCATAATTGGGCTGGCAAGTATACTCACAGCGATCATTGACGACCAATACTCGACCGACCCCGGTGAGTTGAACCAGTCCAAAATCGCTGATGTCATAGCTATGGGCTGCTATCCAGACATCAACCCCACTTCTATTGAACGGCCTGTCTCCTCCTGCAAGCATTCTCGTCGCAAGCGATAGCATTAATGCTGCTAGCACCTACTATGGAACTATGACAGAGATTACTCGCCGGACACGAAAAGCCCCAATTGGTATTCTCGTTGGATTGTGGGCGCTCTGGGCTATATATGGCCTATGGACAAGTGGCATTGATTGGCAGAACATCCCTGCCGTTATGTTTGTCGGTGGAGCGACGGCAGTCAGTCTCGGCTGTTTTGTCTGGGCGATTGGCGTAACGATCGGTGATTATTCTCACCGACCAGGGATATATCGTCGCTTCATGCGCGTATTCGGTGGCCTTGGAATCGTCTTTCTTGGCGCACTAGCTCTCAGCGCATTCTTACTCTGACCGTCTCCGTCTCACCCAGTGGACACGGCTTCTACTACCGGAGTACGTTCTGCAAGCACATGGTTGCCGTCGAAGACGCGACTGCCGACGGTTCCCTCGACGCCTTCCCCCGGAGGAGCCTGACGAGGACGACGCTGAGCGGCGCGTGACCGGCCTACATATTGGCTTCGACAAGTACGGTCGCGCGGATCATCGCTATTGGCGGTGTGAGAACTGTGGCGTGGAATCCACCGATCAACGGTCGCTGGGTAACTGCTGCTAACCACCGCTATCTTAATCCTTTCAATTTATGTCACGCGAAACGAAACTCTCCGACGTGGCCGCCCAGCAAACGCTCTCCAAAACGACCGCGCCGACTGCCGACAGTGACGACGACGCCGACGCTGCGCCGACGACACAAGCGAGCTTGCTCGACCGCGCTCGCCAGCACGCCGCCACGGTTGCGGCCGACCACTTCCCCGATCTCCCCGTCAAACGCATCGCATGGGAAATCTCGAACCGCCGCCAACGCTCGACAGAAGCAACGAAACACGACCCTGAGAGCGACAAGCTAACGATGCCGCTCGCGTGGGACACATTCGAGCAACAGGGGTGGGAGCAGTTCAGTTCCACCGTTCGCCACGAACTCATCCACGCGAGGCAGTACCACGAGTATGGCGAAGCAGACCACGAAGAGACGTTCGACCGCTGGACCGACGCCCTCGACACCTCCCGGCACTGCGAGCGATTCACAACGCTGAACTGGTGGGTGGTCTGTACCGAATGCAGTGGGCGACTCCCACGCTACCGGCATTCGAAGGTGGTCAAGCAGCCCGAGAAGTACAGTTGTGGTGACTGTGGTGGGGCGCTGCGCGTCGAGGAGGCTGCCGGCGAATGACGGTCAAACGCTGCCCGAAGTGCAGCCAAAAGGTGCTGGTGGCGATGATTCACGGCCCATCGGCCATCATGCTGCGGCCGTGCGGCCACGAGATTGCCGACGAATCGCAGTTGCACGAGGACGGTAACCTCGATCCGTTGGCACCCGACGAGTGGCTCGTGCGACTGCTCGCCGACGCTGACGGCGACTAACACTCCTTGACGCTTCGGCCTCCCGCATCCCCTCACTCGTTCGTTTTTGATTGGTACAGGCGCTATTAGAGGGCAGTATAGTATACTACCCTTTACAAGTTCATTTTTATTTTCACGTTTCGCGTTCTTTCTGTCGCAGAAACTCCATCACTTCGTCATGGGTAATTATATCTCCACTCTCATGCGATTCTGGCTCAGTATAGGCGTCAATACGTCGGAAATCTCTTCGGACCTCAGCCGGATCAACATCCGGCGGGTTCTGTGCCACATCTATAGCGTGTTCGAGGATCGACCGAGAGGTATTCGCTGGGCCTGCTCCGCCGTAGCCCCACGTCAAATCATCCGCTGATGAGGGCGTATAGGGAACGTGCGGTATCGGTTCACCATTGAACACTACCTCGTTCACGTCGTATTCGCTTCCACTCTCGGTTGTCTCTGTATGGTGCGCCACGACCGCCCGATATGTACCCTCCATGAGTGTCGAATCACCCGCTATATTCTTCATTCAATTCGGGAAAACATCGCGAACAGGGCGTATATCCATCGTCTAGGAGGTCGCTGATTGGATGATTTTCCCAGTCGTTATGGATCTCCCGATCAATTGTTTTAGGATCGCAAAAGGTCGTCCATTCGTCTTCATCCTTTGTTGTCGGCCATTTTTCTGGATCTTTCGGAATTGCACCGCGTTGACTCAGGCTCATAGTCTTGCTTTAGTGTTGCTTTCACATATCATTAACGGATGGAAACAAGAAAAACGGGAGAAGGCTCATCGTTAGTACATACTAACGTTGGACATCCACGATTTAGTTGGCGACTATCCACGATGACTCCTAGCGAAGTGTCTTCTATGCTCCGTGAACGCCCTTATCCGATACCTTCTCTACTGGTACATCCTTGCTTGTCGTCTCTCATGGCAATTCGGTTATTTATTTGAGATTATTTTTCTCATAGCATTTGATGATGTATAGATGAACGCTGCAACGGGTTCCGATGGCGATTTACCAAGTGTTGGACCCTCAGACCATCCTGCTGAGTGGCTAGAGTGGCTTATTCGTCGATTTGCAATCGGAGATACTGCCGTGTCCCGTCCTTCTGATCTCTGATCTGCACTGACGGCGGGAGTTGCCATAGTTGATACACTGCCTCAATGTCGGAGCCAACACCCTGGATCGACCCAGACGTATTCGTCGCAAAGACGATCACCCCAAGCAACCACGAGACCGAGAATGGGGGACTCAGGCCGATCACGACGAGCGCCGCGACGTCGAGGAGCACGAGCGGGGTAAGCGAAATCGCGAGCTGTTCATTGCGTGTTTTAGTGCCTGACGAGACGACATACGGCATCGCCTTCCAGCGTTCGATGTCAAGACCAAACGATACTTCATACCCATACCACTGGCCAACCAGGGCATGCACACATTCATGGAGTATATAGGTCGTGCAAACCGTTACGAGCGGTAACACGGCTCCCGTAAGCGAGTGGGTAGTTGAAAACACGAGAAACGCCCCCATGTCAATGAGCACAAACAACGCCCACAATATTCCTACGAGCGGCGGGAAGAGTGGCCCAACTTCCCATGTTGGTTCGAATGGTTCATACTTTTTGCAAGGGGGAGTCATACGATTGTAGTCATTCAGATCGTGTCTCCGGTCGAATGAAAATACGTCCGTCGGGTGTATCCTTGCATCGTGTTTCGGGTGGGAGCTTCAAGAGTCGATACGTGTTGTTAACATCGGATGTGACACCCATCACTGACGAGTTAATGTTCACACACAGTGCAAGTGCCATACTGAGACCGAGATTCGTCACCGGCCCGACAAGCAGCAGTCCACACAGCCCAAGTACGGTGAGACTCACCACGGGTGCAATTGCGATAATCGCCTGTTGGGTACGCGTGTTGAATCGGCCGAACGTATTGACATAGGGCGTGAGATTCCACCCTTCGGTATCGATTCCAAACGACACCGTACAGCCATACCACTTCCCAACGAGGGCGTGCACGCACTCATGCAGTGCAATCGTGAGCACACTCAACCCAACTGCACCAAGGCCAACAGGGATACCTCGTCCGAACAGGAAAAACCCGGTGAGTATTGCTCCGATGTAGCTAACTACGATAAGCAGATTACCACTGCTAACCGCGAGACGAGTTGGGTCCCATGACGGTTCGAACTCCTCATGGTCTGCGGGAATTTCGTGGCTCATGCGGTCGTATTCCCCCAGAGTCCATACCCCTTCTGTCGAGCGGTCTGCTGCTTCTGCAGGAACTGCTGACGTTTGCTGAACTCGCTGCCCGACACCTGCGCGTAGCCGGTTCGAAGCAACTGTGTGTTGTACATGAACTCGCCGACGTAGACATACGCGCGCTGCTGGCCGTCGCTACTCGAAACTGCAGGGTCGGTCACAACAGTGACGACCTGATTGCCGAGTTGTGAGTGCGTCGTCTGCAATGCACGCTTGTGAATCGTTGCGAGCAACTGCCGCCCGTGCTTCGAAGACGGCACACCCTCGAACTGTGACGCACTCGCGTTTGTGCCGGGTGTCTGAATCCCCAATAGCGTCACAACCATCGTCTCACCGCTCTCTCGCTTGACTTTCACTGTCTCTGCATCAATGACCTCGACCACGCGCGCCTCGAAGCGGTTGCTCCCACTCGGTGTGTCTACTCGGGCGGTCGTCCGCGTCCACATCGTCGTGGTCTGGGTTGGCTGCTGTGTCGTCGTCTGTGTGGTCGTGGTCGTCGTCTGCGTGGTTGTGGTGGTCGTGGTTGGTGTCGCTGTTAGTGTACTGGGTGGCGTCTCTGTCGTGGTCTCCACCGTCGTCGTGGTCGTGGTGGTGTCGTTGCTGGGGCCAAGGCCAAAGCCGCCGAGACAGCCGGAGAGCGCGACAACGGCAATGAGTGCGAGGATGGGCAATGTGCGGGGCATACCTGCTGTCGCATCTCTGGTTAGTTCAACATTGGGGGTGGTGAACGATGGTGTGAATAGCCGTGTCGCTGGGATTATTCGGAGTTACCCACAACAGGTTTGGTATGACCGACGACGAGACGACCGATGTCAAGATTCCAGAGGACTACGACGTGTATTACCTGTCATGGCAACAACCGGGGAAGAAAACCTGAAGAAGGGACGTCACATGGGTCTTCCACTCGGTCCGGTGCTTCTCATCACGTTCATTGCGAGTGGCCTCAGCGTGGTGGCTGATACACTCGACGTCGAACTGACAACTTGGGGGAGGTGCTTTGGGCGATCGGCCTTGGTTAACTTGCTGCACCTCTGTAAATATCCTCGACGTGTGAAAGAGATGGCGTGCTGAATACGGAGCCTGTATGTGATACTACAGAAACCTATCATCGATTGAAATCAATATGTTCATTCTGGGATTCCAACTCGATATGCCGTAAAGAGGTACTTTGCCTACCGAAGTTTGGCTTTCTGGATGTGGATTGTTCCGTCGCTAAATACAATGGCAATTGAGGGAGTAGGGGAGTAAGCCTACGCGTTCAGATGTTCCCGAACCTCTTCTAACTGACTTTCGCCAGACTCCCCGCTTTTCTTCAAAGCATCGATCAGTTTCTCAGCGCTTTGGTGGATCTGGTTGTTGTTATTGTTCCTGATTAGGCTCTCAACCCGTGTCAAGGTCTGCTCCTCTGTACCGTAGTACTCAGAGAATTCTACCAGCTTGTCAATAAGGGTTGAAATGTGGTTGTTGTTCAGGTTGCTTCCCTCGAATGCATCGGTAAGCCGCTCAACCACCCATTCGCCATCATCCTCCTCAGCATCTCCCGTTTGGACAAGCGAGCTGAATACGTCGACTAATGGGAATAGTCGATGATGCTGCAGATTCCCTGAAAGCTCCGACCGCAACTGACCCCCAAGATTTCTAGCTACCGTTGTCTTCCGCTCCGATTCGATCTTACTCTCAACCTGATTCCATATATCTTCGAATGCCTGGTGGTCATTCGAATCTCCAGATAAGAGGGAATCCAATCGGTTGATGAACCCTTCCTTGTCCGGATCTTCTAGCCGGTCATAAGCTGCTGCCTCAGCCTGGAGATAGGTCTTTTTCTGATCGGTTTTGGCGTTACTAATCCGGCGCTGGCAGCATTCTAAGACAATGTCTTGGACCTTCTCAAACCGATCTGGATACTCCGAGAAAATCTGAGCAGCCATCGTATTCTGTGTATGATCATTATCCTCTGTAAGTTGTTCCATCATTTCGAAGAGTTGGTCGTCATACTCTTCGGAGATAGCAGGAATCAGCGTACCCACAATCCAATTAGTATTATTCAAGGAGTCCGGAATTCGGTCTAATACACTCTCTACAGCCTGCTTGCTGTCAAGAATAGCTACTTCTTGGTTCGATGCATGGCTGATAATTTGCTGGACATGCCCCTGATTCCACCGACTCAGCAAGTCAACAATCCACTCGCTGAAATCTTCACGAGTAGCCGCATTATACGAATCGTAGAAATTGATAGTCACCTTTACGATATTCGCGTCCTGACCCGAAGGCGACACCCTCTGCTTCAACTTATCGAACAACCGGGGCCCGGTCTCCCTAGTGACTTGACCGTCTAACTGACTCAATTCCTGCCGAAGCTGGTTATAATACTGATTCTCGTTCCCATTATCCACTTCACTTTGCAGATCCAGAAGTTCCTCTACGAAGTACTGCCGGCCACGCGGATTAGCCTGACTATCGAACTGTTTGTACTGCTCGGTTTCAACAAACTGGTTCCCACTCCACGATACAAACAATGCCGCACGCTGCAACAGCTCTGGCGTAGCCAGCTTCTTAGACTCCTCCCCACGACTTAAGATCTCAAGTGCGTCCACAAGTTCGGTATCATCTAGGTCAAGGAGGGACCGACACAGGCTCGTGGCAACCGCTTGCGGAACATCCTTCGCATTCTCAACGAAAACGTCTAGAACGTTCTCCCGCAAGTCATTTCCCGTAACCACGGTTTCCGCAAACCGGTTGAAAACCGTTGTCCGATCTGGCTCAGGAACTTTGAGAATCACTGGGAAGAACTCCTTAGGATCAAAGTCAGAGTAGAAGTCCTGGACTGAATCTAAGACAAGATATTCTCCTAGAACCTCGCCAACTTCTCCTTGGTCTTCTTCTTCGGGTTCATCAAAGACAGCAATCAAGGTATCTATCGTAGAGAAGAGTGGACCTTCCCGGCCTTCCCGTGTATAATCGTCTAACGCGGTATCAATCGCGCTGAGATATGGTGAAAACGGTTGGTTATCCTGTTTCACGGTTCGAAGCTCTTCACGGACCTCGTCCTCCTGGTTGGTACGAAGATTCTGAATGAGCGCGTCCCTATCGGAAAGCTCGCTTGCGAACGATGGCTCTCCCAGCTGGAGGAATGGCTTCGGATTATCCACCTTGTAGCGCCGGGTTGAACGCAAAAACCGCTCTAACTCTGTCTCATTGTCCGTCCCTTCTTCACCGTTACCTAATAGCTCGTCAATACGCTTCCTTCGCTCTCCATCTGATAGATTTCCCGGGAAGTAGTTATTCACGTCTTCTAATAGGCGTGGATCATCCTGCAATTCACTATAGAACGAGGGGTAGTCTTCTTCAAGAACCATTACCTTGGCCAGGAAGTCCAGATTCTCTGTGAGCCGTCCCTTAGACAAGTGATCAGCCTCCTCCATCTGCTCAGAGAGAATCCGGAGTGTCGTCAATCGGTTCAAAGACTGTTTGATCCGCCGAGGATTCCGGACATGCGCCTTCGTAATAACATCTAAGACTGCATTATCAAACGGCTCCGCTAACTTCTGGTTTTGAGCCTCGGCATACTCCTCGATATCTTCTGCGATGAAGTCCGGGATACGGATATGTGTTTGGAAGAACTTACGAAGAAACTCGCGCTCGTTAAGCTGATTCTCAAAGTAGTCTCCTTCAGTATCGATTGATTCGATGTGACTCTGAAGTGCTTGGTCATCACACGGAATGATGTAGATGCAGTCATTGCTCTGAAGAAACGTCTTCAGCGAAACCAAGACATCATAGACGGTATCGCTTTCACACCGATCCAGGTTATCAATTGAAATCAAGACCTTGTCGGAATCCGTCTGATCAAGAATCTCGTCAAACAGTTGCTCGTACGCGCCAGACCACTCCTTACGTGGATAGAGAAATTTTCTCTGAAGGGTGTTTGTTGCGTTCGAGAGTTGCTTAGCCATATGCAAGAGAAGGGGAGCCAATACAATGGTGAAGACTCCAGCGCCTACCGAGGGCGAAATCCAAACTCCAGCACCAAGAGACATCGCCGTAATTCCCAGAATACTGTAAGCCACATAGCGCTCAGAATGCAAGAAGTTAGATAACGCATTCTTATGAGAACGCTCATCCCGGACTGTTTCCTGTTTTTCTTCGACATCATATAATTCCTGAGTTATTCGGTCCTCCCCGAGGACCCCGGGATTACCATCGACTTCCTGACCAGAGTTCTCACCAATCGCTTGGTCCAAGTTCAGCAGTAAGTCGGTTCGTATCGATTCTTCGGCGTGCTTCCAGGCATCGAATTCTACACAGACGTAGTCGGTCTCCGAGTCTCGGAGACGGGAATACAGCATCCGGATGATCGAGGTCTTTCCGGATCCCCATTCTCCGAATACACCGATGTTCCAGGGCGGATCCGCGTCTTCAACCATCCTCTCCAAAGTATCAACATACTCCTGATGGCGGAACTCGTCTTTATCAACATCTTCAATAGGGGAATCAGATAGGAAACGGTCCTTGTTCTTTTCAGTACTCATATCAACATAAGCCACACCAGGATGATAAAAACCTAAGGTTACGAAGGGACCGGATGCCAAACGGATTTAGTAGCGACTATGCCCTCTCTATCCATCATAGCCTTCCAGAATTATCACTTGCTGCGGTTTACACAGAGTCTTTACTGTTCTTCGAAGGTCGCGCAACAGCCGCGCTGGGCAAAGACTGTCCGGCTGGTGGTGTGCAAGAGGAACCCCGGGCGGGGCTAGATCCGGGTGACTGTCCTGTTGTGGGAACCGGTGAGTTCGAGACGGAGCGGTGTGTCTCGTGGGGTGGTGCTGCTGAAAGCAGCTTGATGGTGGGTGTGTCGCTGATTCGGGGTTCGATTCTGCTATCTTCTCTGTTGGGGGTTCGGCCTGTCGTGTTCTGTTCCGGGGCTCTCGGTGTCGTGTTGGTGCTAGTTCGGGCTGTTGGTCTCGCTGCTGGAGTTGTCGCCTGGTCGCCTCTATCGGGGTTCACTCTGCTGTCGTTGGTTCTGGGGTTCGGCCTGTCGCTTCTGTCGGGGTTCTGTTCTGCTGTTCTCTCTGTGGGGGTTCGTCTTGTCGTGTTCTGTGCTGGGGTTCTGGCTGTCGCTTCCGTCTGTGGTTTGATTGTTGTCGCGGTCTGCCGGGATTCTGTCTGTCGGACTCTGCTGGGATTCTCGGTGTCGTGATCTGCTGGGATTCGGCCCTGCTGTCTGGCTGTGAGGACTCGAGTTCTGTGCTGCCGCTGCTCGCTGTTGCTGTATGGATATTGTGTTTCTGGTGTTTGTTTCGGATGTAGGATTCCGGTTGGTGATCGCTGACTGGGATTCAGATGTTCGACTCCGCTAGTGGATTCCTGTTCTGAGACATGGCTGGTGATTCTATTTTCTGGTTCTGTGTGGGGATTCCACTTTGCGGTATTCCTATTCGGTTCCAGTTACTGGTTGTGCTGTTGACCCCCCGTTGTTCCAGTGTCCTGATCGTCGCTGTCTCGGTCGCTGTTCGCCCTTGCTCGTGCTGGCTCCTCTCTCGCTGTTGACACTGCTGTTAGTGCTCTTGCTGTTGCTGGTGGTCGTCCTGTCCTCGATCACTCTCACCCCTTGGTGGCCTCGCTCTGCTCGCTGTCCCTCTTCGCTCTCAGTTGCTGGCATTGCTGTCTCGCTATCCTGATATTTTGGCTGCCTCGCTTCATCTGGAATACCGGTCTGTCGTGCTCTCTTGGATACCGGCCCTGTCGTCACTCCTCGGCTGACCGCTGTCGCTTCTATCCTTTCCTATCACTCTACTTAGCTAGTCCTGAACCCCTTCTCTGTTGAGACTGCTGAACCCCCTCTCTGCTGTCTCGCTGTCTCACTTCCACTGCTTCGTTCTGCTGTCTCTGCTGTCGCTGCTCGGCACCTGTTCTGTGGTTACTCTACTGTCTTCACTTTACCATCATTTCAGTGGTATTTTGGTGACTTCTCCTCGTCTGTTGCTCACTGGAATCCCCCTCTCTACTCGTACTGTTCTCCCTCTGTCTGAGCTCTCATCTGAATCCCCTCACTGTCGCTCCGGACTGAATCCTTTCTCCTCTCACTCACCGCTCTCACCTCGCTTGCTCTTCCCTCACCTCTCACCTCTTCGACACTCTATTTTTCACTCGATTTCTCGCCAGATCTGGTATCCCTCTTAGCTTACGCACCATCCAGTATTCCCCTCTATTGTTGTTGTGCTTCTGATTAACACCCTCAATACGCCTCATTCTCACCCTGTATTGTAGCCATTAGATTATAGCCCTCAAACTAAGGGCATTATTTGAGGGCATGGATTTTATGTGTATAGATCTATGATAGGTAGATATGGTTGACTCTCAGCCAGATATTGACCCGGACCTCGACTGGATTTCCCGTCAGATTCTCGCGGCCATCCATGAGTCGGACGGCACCGCTGACACCAGCGAGATCAAAGCACTCACAGGCGTCACTGAAGGCACCAAGGTCCCATATCGACTCAAGAATAAGTTGTCGCCTCAGTTCGTAGATTTGATGCAGCCGGAGATGACCGACGATGGTCAGATCCCACCGAAGGTAGCCACGCTCACACCGAACGGGAAGGAGCTTGCTGAGGCGATAGTTGAGGAAGAGTTTGATACCGCCGACCTCTCAGAAGACTTGGAGAACGTGAAAGCCGACCTGTCGCGGCTCGCCGCGCGGATTGACGACCTTGAGAGCGACACCGAGACGTCAGATACACCCCAGTCCGAGAATGTCGATATTCAGAAACTAAACCAGGGTGTCGAGAAGCTGCTGACCCAGATGACCATCATCAGCGACTTTCTCAACGAGAAGCATGACGGGGAACTCAGGGAGTTCGCCGAGCAGAAAGACCCCGACCCCTCGGTCTCTTAGGTCAGAACGTCGAAACGATCTGAGTCGTCGTCATCGTCGTCTGACTCACCCTTAGTCTCCTCCGATTCTGTGCTGGCCGTCTCGGCTGGAGTGTCACCGCTCGACGCCGCTGCGGACTCCTCCTCATCCGCTGGTGGCTCTGAATCAGCCTGTTCTTCTGGCGGCGCTGTGTCGCTCGCCTCACCTGACGCCCCACTGCTCGGCGCTGGCGCAGACTCCGCACTCACCGCTGCTGGCTCTGTCTCGTGCTCCGGCTCCTGGTTGTCGGTGTCCGTCTCGAACAGCGGGCGAAGCTCACCTTTCTCGTAGCACTGTGGCTCGTCGTACGTGTCGTCGTCGTCGTCGGGGAAGATCACAAACTCGAAATCATCCTCGGTCGGCAGTCGACCGAACTCCGCTTCCGGCAGGAACGGCATGGGCACCTTCTTCCAGTCGTCGCTCCACTCGTCTTGACTCTCATACGTTCGTTCGCTACCATTGGCGTAGATCGTGTACGTGCGCTCGCCGGGATCGTAGTGGTAGTAGGCGGGGAACGCTGTCTTATCCGCGTTCTGCACGCCCTCAATGCCAGTGAATCGGGCATACTCCTCTTCGGTGTTGGCGTGCGACAGCACGATCTCCTCGCCATCTTCGCGCCACTGCACTTTGTCGCTATCCTTGTTCAGTCCCTCTACGGCGGGTCGGAGCGCATACCGATTCGCCTCTGGTTGGACGGCCTCGCCCTTGTTGAAGAAGACGCGACTCCCACGGGTGCCCTCGCTGGCGAACGTCATTTCGGAGTAGTCCGTTTCGGTGCCTCGTCCGCTGCCGGTCGTGTGGTAGATGATGCGTTCGCCACGCCGCGCCCAAAACTCGAACATGTCTTTCGACGCTGTGGCGTCCTTCGTCGTAAAGATGCACTTGCGGTCGGCCTCAATCGCCTTCCGCAAGTTCGTCAGCGTCTGCATCGGCCGCTGAATCGTCGTCGTTTCCGCTTCGATACTGATATGCTGGCCGTCCGAAAACTCGTATAGTTCGGGATACTCGCTGATGAGCTCCTCACGCTTTTCTTCGATCTTCGGCAGGGTCGGCTCGGTTGTCGGGTCAATCGGCAGGTCCGCAACGCCGTCCGGAAGCTCGCCACCCTCGTCCTGACTCGGCAGATCGACCCGACACCCCAGCCGCGTGAATGCTTCGAACGACTCGCTGAGCACCCACCGATGATCTTCGCCGCCACCGCTGCCGCCCGCACCTGTGTCCTGCTCGAACAGCTTCGTGTGGCCCCGGTCGGTGAGTGACGCCATCACCTCACCACCCGACCGCTCGGTCTCGACTAGCTCACCGAGGGTTTCGACCACGAGATTCGTGAACGCCGGGTAGTTGTCGTAGTTCGTTCGGCGCTTGCACTCCGCCTCGATCTCTCGAACCGACACCCGACCCATGCCGTCGCCTGTCTCTTTGATTGCCGCGACAAACAGCGCTTCCAGGACGTCGCGGTCGCTGAGTTCGTCCGGCGCGCTCTCGTCATCCTGCTCGGCCTCGACGCTCGTCTCTAAGGCCTCTTCCAGGCCACCGAACTGCAAGCTCTGCTGAATCTCCTCGTCGCTCAACGGCGTCCTGCCGTACTGCTCTAAGGATTCGCGGATTACTTCGTCTACCTCGTCGGCCGACCGGAGCGGCGGGTACGGTGGGAACGTATTCAGCTTCAGTGGGTCGCTTTTGCCGCCGCCGTCCAGTGGCACCCGCGTCCAAATATTGTAATTCTCCGTCTCAAGCAGGTCTTCGACCTCATACCCCCGGAATCGCTTCATTAACGGTCGGGCGTCGTCGTCGTCGTTCACCCGGAACGCCTGCAAGTTGTTACAGTTGTTCTGCACGGCCTTCAGCACGCCTGCTTTCCGCAACTGCTCGGGGTACTGGCACGCAAGCGTGACCGAGAGTTTCATACTCCGGGCGCGCGCCAGCATGTCCTCGACGTCCAGATTCTCGTTCAGTACTTTGTCGGCCTCGTCGAAGATCGCGAAGAACGGCTCGCGCTCTTTGCCCTCGAACGATTTATTCTGGACGGCGGTCCAAATGGGGCGCATCGTCCCGAGTGAAATCATCTGCTTGATGTCGTCATTCGAGACGGGGGTGCGCACGATGACGATCTTGTTGTCGTTGATGATCTCCTCGAAATCGATAGTCGAAGACCGGCACGCCGCAATTCGTCGGATGATTCCGTTTTCGACCCACGACTTAATGCGCTTCAACAGCGGGCGCACGTCGTCGTCTTCCATTTCGGAAATCTCGTTGACGAACTCGGCCACAAACGGGTCGTCAACTTCCTGGGCGAACGCTTCGCGGCGCTGCTGGTTCAACAACACGAAGTAGAAATCGATGATCGAGTAGTAGTCCTGGGGATGATCGGCTTCCGCGTTGTGCCGAAGCATCGCTCGCCCCATTGATTCAGTGATAGACTCCATGTTGATCCCCCAGTACTCGTCATTGTCGAAAATCGCTTTCAGGACCTCCAAGCGGTCCTCTATCGCCCGCTCACGTTCGGCGTCACTATCGCACTCGGGCACGTCGAGGAAATTGATCGCGACGGTTTTCTCGAACTCGTCGCTGCCCGGCTCAATCCAGACCACGTCGTCCAATCGGTGCTCGGGGAGCATCCGCAACAGTTCGCGTGAGTCCTCCGCTTTTGGGTCGAAATACACGAACCCGTGACCGCCATACGCGAGTTGCACCATCTGATTCAGCAACTGCGTTGTCTTCCCGGCTCCTGTGGTTCCGACAACCCAGAGGTGTTGGAACATATCCTTGAACGGGAAGCCCGTCGCCGTGTACCCCTGCTGGGCGCTCACGTCGTATCCGGCCCAAATCGGGGAGTGGGGGTCCTCATAGTTGTCTTCTAAGCCTTCCCGTATCCGCTCACTCGCAACGATGTCGTATTCACGGTCGGGGCTGTCGCTGGGCGTTTTCGTGCCGACGTAGGTGCCGCCTTCGCGGATATGGCCTTGCGGGTCGATCTGGTACTGCTCTCCCGTCACGGATAGCATTTCTTCGGGTACCTCGTCTTCCTGGGCGGCGTCGTCGGTCGTCTCGTCCGATTCGTCGTTGCTGGAACTGCGATTGAACAGTGACATGGGTTACAAATCGATGGAGGGGTCGCTAGCGTGCTGTGCTATTTTTGTTGGGCAGAATCCGGCGGGACGCGACTACCGCGCTGGGTGTTCTTCCAGTCGATATTCGGTGTGTTGATCTCCTCATTCGGAATGTGGGCCGCGCCCGCGAGCTCGTCAATGGTCAATATCATCTCGTGGTCGTCCCACTCGCGCTGCTGGCACCGCCGAATCGCCTCGGGCAACTGTGACTCGGCGACGGGGTTTGCTTCGAACCCCTGCTCGGTCTTGCTGTTGTAGTACCGCGTGAACATGCCCGCAACACCCTCACATCGCGCTTCGGCCTCCTTCTCGCTGGGCGAGATTGCGATGATTCTTAGGTTGGTGTTGAACGCATATCGACCGCGCTGCTGCTCGACGATCTTCGCGGCCTCCTTGTCCTTCTTGCTCGCCTCCGTCGTGTGCGGGTCAATCCACCCCTTCACCTCGTCGTCGCGCAAACTCGTCGCAATATCATCCACGCTGAGGCCGCTGCCAAGCCAGCTACTCCCGTCGTCTGCAGCCCACTCTTTCGGCTCTGGTCGGAATACTGCCTGCACCACAACCCGCGTTTCGTCCGTAGACTGCATCTCGCTGGTGATCTCTGAATACGGATCATGCTCGAAGCCCTCGCCGTCGTGGTGCCGAATCGGATAGAAGTAGTGGCGCTCGATGTCGAGTTCCGCGGCGGCCACGTAGTCGTCGGTGCCGACCGGCGGGAAGCCGTCGCCGTCCTCGACCCGATGCACGTCTGAGTTCGCGTAGGCGTTCTCGACGCGCGTCGTGTACTTCTCGGCGGCATCGTCGGTGGCGGCGTGCATGAAGAACTTCACACGGCCGTCGTCAAACCAGAGCTCGAATGAGTGATGATCGCTGACGTTCTTCGTCCAGAACAGCCACTTGCGCGTGGTCGTCACGTCGTGAATCGCCTGCAACAAGCGTGCACCGTCCTGAATCCCGTCGTTCTCTTTGTAGGGCGTGATGCGCAACAGGGTCCCGGGTACGTCATCGGCGTCCTGGTGGAACTGCTGTCCGGCTCGCGTCGCGTCGAACGTGTTCGAGCTACTGCCGAACAGTCCCATCGTTAGAACTCACCCCATTCACGCGCCAGATATTCGTCAAACGGTCCATCCTCGTCGGCATTGTGCGTGTAGATGACCTCTTCAAGCGGGGATAGCCGGACTTCTAACCGCATCCAGCCCTGTACCTCCGAATAATTGACGAGACAGTCCGTATAGCCTAAGCCGTCCTCACCGGCAGTAGCTTTGTCGCGGAGGTAGTGGGCCTGCCGACTGTTCAAGCCGTACTCCTCGGCAGCCTCATCGGAGAGGTCTTCCGTGGCGTACAGTTCGACCGTATTCACCTGCCCGCGAATCGCTTCTTTGTACTTGCGTTTGTCTTCGTCTTCGTCCTCCACGAAGTCGTTAGGATGCTGGCTCAGGAACCACAGGCCCGCGTTGTAGTGACGCCAGTGGCGGGCGGCCTGCTGCAACCACTGCAGCATTTCCTTCGACTCCAAGAGGTAGTGCGCCTCGTCGATTACAAACATCGTCTTGTCCGGGGCGCGCTTGACAGCCTCGTACACCTGCCCGAGCATCAGATTCAGCATTGTGCTCTCGTCGGCGGCTGACCCCAGTCCCTCAATCTGCTGGAGGTCGAGATAGGTAACGGCTCCCGGCTTGATCCGGGCGTCCGATTCGCCAGTGAGCGATGCATACTCCCCGTCTTCACTGAAGCCCTTGATCCGCCGGAGCAGCGGGCCGGCGTTCTCTTCGATCTGGGTGCGTTCTTTCTGGGTGTCGACGTACTCGCCGGGGTTCTCGCCCATCTGTTTGACCATTTCACGGAAATCAGCCATCGTCGGGCTATTCTCCGGCTTGTGCGTCTCTGGTTGGCCGGGCTTGATTCCGGCCTCTTTCAGTGTCTCACGCACCGCGTCTTTGACGAGTGGCTTGAACCGCTCGCGGATCGCCGTTGAACTCCCTGCAATGATGTCCAGCACAAGGCCGGTCACTTGCTTGAACTTCATCTCGAACGGCTTCACGCCCGCCTCTAACGCTTGCTCTGGCGTCTCCTCCATGTGCAACGGATTGACGGTCGTGTCGCCGTCAAGCGTGATTTTCGCACCATTGAGTAGGTCGGTGATCGGGCCGAAGTCCCCGACCGTATCACAGAAGATGAGCGTCCGTTCTGGATCGGCGAGCTTCCAGCGAATTGCCTGCTTGAGCGCGCCCGTCGTCTTCCCCGACCCAGAGTCACCGCCTGTGAGCTTGTGACCGGGACCAGGGTCGAACGGGTCTGCAACCACAACGCTGCCATTCGTGGTGCTGCGGCCGTGTTCCATGCCGTCCTCTTGGCGAATGTACTTCGATGTCGGAGGGAACGCTGCGGCGATTGTCCCTGAGGGAGCGAACGCGCGGCGCTCGCGGTAGGACTCTTCAGCGTAGGCGTTGCGGCCGTTCGGACTCGCGGACTCGAACAACTGGCCCTGGCGTTTCGACGGCGCAATTGGCGTGAGATTCGCGGGCGTCGATTCGAGCACGGAGGTCACTTTGTCGCACGCTGTTTCCAGTGCGCGACGCTTAGCGATGTCAAGGGTTAGCTGCTCTTCGGCAACCAATCCCTCGTCCACCAGATCTTCGGCCTCTTCGAGGGCACGACGGGTGCCAGCGCGGACGGTGACGTAGCCCGAGAGTTTCCAGGGGCGGGCGTTGCTATGCCGGAGGAGTTTCAGCATCGCAATGTACGGGTCAATTTCGTCTTCCATCAACAGCGCCTCCAGGTCGTTGGCGTCCTCGCGGCGCTCGTTGATATTCGCGTCAATATTCCCAATCTGGTGTTTCACTTCCTCAATCGCCACCTTGCGGTCCACAGCGTCCATCCGGAGCGACACGTCCACGTCCACCCCACGCAGAGTGTAGAGGTTCTGCAGGAACTTCTCCTTAGGTTTGGTCGGCCACGACGCCACCCAATAGGTCCGACAATACTGCTCACCCGTCACTACGAGGTCTTCCGGCTCTTGGTACTGTTCGGGCGCGAGGATGTCCTGAATCCGCTGGGGCTGGGTGATACTGGTGTCGTCCGCGTCATCGTCGTCACTGCCGCTGGGGTTGAACAAGCCTTCGCGAACGCGGGCAAGCAAGCCCGCGTTCGCGGCGTCCTCACTCGACTCGTGCGTTGCGGCGGGGTCGTCGTGTGCGGTCGTGCTCGTCGCGACGGGCTGGCTTTGCGTGCTGCCGTCGGTCTGCGCACCGCCGTCCGCGACGGCTTCAATCGGCTCCACGTCTGCAACAGCGGTCGGGGCGGTCGTTTCGTCGGCTGCGACCGCTTCGGGTTGATGTCCTCCACCCTCGTGGCGGTGGGGCCAGACAGACGCGTTCACGTCGTCGGTGATATGGGCAGGATCGATGTCGTGGTCTGCGCCCGCCCAAAACCGCGACAACAGTAGGGCATGTTCGCTCGGGCCGACGTTTCGGGTCTCTACGCCGGAGATTTTCGAGAAGGCTTCTCGAAGCCGGCGACGGTTGCGGGCAGCCTTGCGCTGCATCCGACTACGGCGGGCCCGCTGTCGCTGCGGGTTCTCCTCGTCGCTCGACCGATCGATGCCAAACCAGAGCTCGAGCAATCGATCAAACCACGACAGACCGTCATCGTCGTCGTCGGTGGTGGCGACGTCGGGGAGGTCGACGTCGTCGGGATCGATGTGGACGACGACGTAGTGTTGCCATTCGCGGGCCTCCCACATGTTCTCGCTGACGTTTTCCTCCCATTCGATGATGTTTTTCAGGAGGGTCCGGGCTTCAGCCCACTCTTCGGACGCATACGTGTCCGCAAGCCACTGCTCGCGATACTTCTCGGTTAGCTCCTCGGGATCGAACGGGGCGGTCGTGCTGTAGAGTTGCCAATCGAAATCGATTCGGTCGTCCACCGCCTGCCGGAGACGGCCAATCATCGGGCGGGTTTCGTCGGATTCCTGTAGGTCGGTGTTGCGACCGATGACTTGGGCAACACACGTGATACGGCCATCTTGCATTTCGGCGGTGCCGTCTTCGTGAATGCGCTTGACGCCGTGGACGGCGGTTGCCTCTTCGTGGCCTTCGTCCCGGCCACGGAGCATGAACTTGAGTGGTTCTTTGAGCTTGTCGATGCCGTTGGAGTGTTTCTCGACCTGTGATGCGAAGATGATCCCTGCTACCATGAGCAGGGCACCGATGCCGATGAGCGGCAGTGCAGGGATGACTGCTTGGATGGTGAGAAGGATAGCGAATCCGGCAATGGCGATCAGAAGGCCGGGGAGGCCGTAGGCGAGGTTGTAGGCGTTGAAGCCTTTGATCCGCCAGTCGGTTTCGACATAGGGCGGCACGAGTTGGGTAGGGTCTTGATTGTCGTCTGACATCGTTGGGAACCTCCGAAGCCCTCCCCCCGGACCTTGCACCGGCATGGGTGGCGTAAACCAGCGAGGGCACCGCATCCGCTCTGCTATCGTCTGGATTCGTCAGTCTAGTCGTCGCTGAGACGTTGATTCATTGTTTCTGTCCGTTCGATGCGAGCTACTTGTTCCTCAAGATCGTCCGGGATAGCACGGTCGTCTATCGAAGTGTCGTAGTCGGTCAGATTGTTGAGTGGATTGTCGCCGCTACTGCTGCTCCCACTGGAACCGCTGTCTGAATGGGTGTCGTGACGGTCGGTATCTTCGGAGCCACTGTCATTGCCATCGCCATCGGAACGGAAATCTTCGACTTTTTCGTGGACTTTCCCGACTCGCTCATGAGCTTTCTCGGCGTATTGGCCGACTTGATAGCCACTTGGTCCGCTAACACCGAGTGAGACAGACGCGGCTTGATTAGCGTGCTGGAGCATCTTCATGGGGAAATAGACCAACATGAACACGACACCAACACCGATTGTGAGAAACGTCATGAGTGAGCCGCCAAAGTCCCCGAATTTGAGCGAGAACAGGAATCGACCAATGAGCGCTTGAACGAGCTTAGCAACGACAACGACGCCAAGGAGGTTGGTGAAGGTCTCTCCGATGGACTGAGCGAACGGGTTTTTCATCGACCTGAGTGACCATGCAAGCGGCCACATTCCGGTGCAAAAATAGATAAGAAACCGCTCAAAGGCAAGCGCAAACATTCCAGCCGCCACAATCGAGGGCTGAAGCAGACCAAGAAGGAGTGTAAATCCAATCCCAGACCCGATTTTGCCCATATTCGCCCAGCTTTTCAACATTGCTTTCCCGCCGACGGCGAGGTTAGTTGCAACTGCATCAGCGAGATGGAGCCCGAGAGGGAGGAGAGTCCATGTTGTCAAAACCATTATTAAAGCGACGAACCAGCGTTTCCATGCTGATCGGCGTGCATATTCATCGCTTTCCATAAATGTTCTCCCACCAGAAAATATCAGAAGGAGAGTGGCAAGTGCGGTGGAAAATGCCGTGAAATCAACGATCCCTTGCCATTTGCTGCCATCGGGGTTCGACCAGGTTGTGGGTTGGAGGGCTTTTCCAGGTGCTGGAACACCAAACACACGGTTATTAACCGTATTGATGAATTCCGTGGTCGGAACGTTAAAGAATCCACCAACAAGCTTCTTAAACTGCTTTTTCGGATCGAGTGGATTTCCGAAATCTGGAACGATGCTACCACCGTTACTGCCACCACTGCTGCTATTGTTAGTGGTCGTCTGATTAGCCCCTGGTGAGTACTCACCGCCACCAACGTGTCGAGCCGGTTGATAGTTCGACCCACCAGTGGAGTTATTCGCCGTTGTCGTCGTACTCGTAGCCTGCTGGGGCAGTAGCGACGGATCAGCCGCGACGGGGCCCACAAACAGCGGGACAGCGAGCAGTGCCACAAGGACGACAGTGAGTAGCGCTGTTTGGTTATTGGAAAAACGGTCAAGGTCTAGCATGCTCTGCCTCCGTTAGAGACCGCCGAATTGGACACACTGGATGGTGCTGAGCCCGATTGCGCTGAGCAGAGCGGGCGCAGAACTGATGAGGAGTGCGCCAGCGGCTGCAATGCCGCCACCGACTGCCTCTTGACGGCCTTCCTGCTTTTTCTTTGATCGGGGGTCGCTCATCTTGCGAATGCCGTTGCCGATGCGGAACACGGCAGTGAGCACCAGCGCGATGACAAGCAAACCGAACAGGAGGGTGAGGAGTTGGCCGAGGCCCGCCTGGCACATGACATCGCCGGCGCTCTGTGCGGCTGCAGGGACTGAGGCGATCCCGATGAGGGTTAGGGCCTGAAGGATGCGGGGCGGAAGGGCGTACTGACCGATGCGTCTGAACTCGGTCAGAATGCTGTTTTTATCCATCATGATTCGATTAATTATGCCATCTATTCCTAGTTATAACTTATGGTTTGCTATACTCATTTAATATACGGAATAATAAATAGTATGAATGAAGAATAATATCAAATGCGGTTAGAAAATGCACTTAACGAATGGGAATGCATAACAGGCTATGGAGCTTGACGACACCCAAGAAAAAATCCTCGACGTTCTGCAGGACGGTCGTGCAACCCAAGCGATGCTCTCGGACGAACTCGACTATTCATCCCAACATATCTACCAAAACATGAAGGTTCTTCTCGCTGCAGACATCGTAACCAAAGTACACGAAACCTCAGCCCTCTACGAACTCAAAAACGACCCCCGCGACTAACCTACACAATCCAGACCCATGGTCCGTTTCACCAAACCTAGCCCTGATCACCCCCGCGACGAAGGGCCGAAAGACATGCTCAAGCGGCACTTCGCTCTCGTCAAAGCAATTCTTATCGCTATGTTCGTCATGACGGTATCATGGGTTACGCTCACTGCGGCCTTCTTCTTTGGATTTGACGCATTCACAGCATTTGAGATGAACTCTGGGAGCTTTTCTGGTATTCTTATGATGGGGGCGGCATTCTACATTGCCCGTCTCATCACTCTCTACTTCCTTCCCGTCGAATACTGACTGAGTAAGGACGTCGAAACTTACCCAGTCTGCGATGAAATTGAGACGTTCTTCATCACGTCCGCATCCCCCCGAATTAGCATTGGCCGTGAGCCATTCCATCCAACTGTCTTGATATTCAGCCCGTTCACCGTCACGTTCGGCACTGCTTCGTCAATCACGAGCGCCGTCTGTGGTTTGTTGTAGATCGTGACTGAGACGTTCTTGATCGTCGCTTGGTTTACCTGATGCAGCACGCTGAGACTCCAGCCCGTTGGCTTGCGTTGGATGATTTGAGAGTTTTTGACGGTACAGCTGCCGTGGTCAAGCCGAATCGGCCGCTGGTTGAAATAGAAATCTTCGTCGAACACCTCATCGGTGACCACGGTACAGTTGATGACTTTCGAGTTTTTGCCCCCAATCCGGATGTTCGACGGGTGAGAGTTCGCTGCAACGCATCCGACGACTTCAACTGTTGCCGGGTCCTCATTCGGTTTCCCTCCTATTTGATAGATCCCGTTGTCCGGCCATCCGCCACAGTGCACGTTCTGGATGCGTATGTAGCCCGCCTGCTCAGGGTGGCCAGCAACGCCCGTCGTTGACCACGACCGCCCGAATTCGCCGCCACCACTCCGTTCGTTGCGGGTGTTGATCGTCTTCTGGTACGTGAGTCCCCCCGCCCGAATATCGATGTTGCGTGCCAAGACTCGGGCGTCTTTCGTCGTCGGATTCAACCGGAATGGTCCCTGGCACCCGAGATCGTGGACACCGACCTGCCGAACATTCGAAACCTCTGCCACCCCCGCTGTGTTCACTTGGACGATCTGCATCCCCGTGTTCTTGCCGCGCCAATCGGCGGTGAATCCTCCGAACACGAATTTGCCCTGGTGTGGCCGCTCTGGCGTCCCGATCTTGAAGTGCTGGGCCTTCCCCGAATACTCGCCTGCAGTCACGTCAAACCCATCGATTGCCTCGACTGTACCGTGCGTGAGAACAGCGTTCTGACCGATCAACCCCATGTTTTTGTTGCCACGCCGGGCGATCTGACTGTTCAGCTTATACCGGCCTTTCGGGAACACCAATAGGGTGTTATCTTTGAGCTCGCGGTCGATCACGGGCGCGACGTCCTGTTTGCCGGTGGGGTCGGCTCCCGCCTCGACGATGTTAACCACGCGGTCGAACGCCTTCGCGTAGCGTTTGGGGTTGAGTGCGGCGGAGAAGTTCACGCCTTTGCCGGTGCCATTCACGGACTGAGTAGGGAGTTGCGTACGGCTCCGACCTAGGATTCCAAGGCCGATACAGCCGCTACTCGCGACCGCTGTCCCGACCGCTCCCACTTGTTTGAGTACGTCTCGGCGTGTCTGTCCGTCCTGCTGCTCGCCGTTAGTGTCCTGAGTCATGGGAGTCCCCCTGCGAACGGTGAGAGCGTGTAGTCGACGGCAACCATTGCGACGGTGCCGGCGAGAAACAGCACGCTATTAGCGAGCATGCTGTCGGCGCGAAGCCCTGACAGAGGCACTCGCCGCGGTGAGAACGGCAGGAACGGTTGGATGCCGCTGACAGTGATGATGTCTCCGGCGAGATGCACGCATATCCCGCCAACACCAACGACGAAGCCAAACCCTGCAAGTGTGGATGAGTCCAAGATCGCTAGCTGCTCTCCGACCGTCAGAATCATCGCTACGTCCGTAGCTGTCGCTCGTGGCTGAACCCACTTGGCAAGCGGAACGGTAACGTAGTGGCCGAGAACCCAGCCGAGTCCGGCGCACACAACGCCGACAATCGTTGCGGCAGTGAATGAATGGCTAGTGCCGCGGTGGGAGAGGCCGGGTATCCACTGGTCGTTGTCGGGGAGAGGTTCGACGGTGAGGATGCCGATAGCGACGAGTATGGGGATAGCGACGTGACCGGCACTAGTGAGGACGTAGATGAGGGGTGCGAGCGTGAGGAGTGAGATGCCGAGATGGCCATGACGGTACATTTGGATTACCTCTGAGGACAAATTATACTAGTTACTCTACTAGTATAAAATCTTTGTATCAATTATATAGATTCGGTTGATTATCGGTGAGTAATTGTAATATGCTATCTATGAATTATCCTTCTTCACCCGGAAGTTGTTTAAATCTAGTAGTAAATAGTAGGAAGCAAGCTATGACCAACACCCCTCCAACAGAGACAACGCGAACGCGCCGCCAGCTTCTCGCTGCCGGAACATCATTCGGCATTGCCACAACAGCCGGATGTCTCGGTATCCTCGGCGACTCAAAACCCATCAAAGAGGTCACATACAAGCCATTCCAGATGCGAATCTCGCTGCGCTCGGACGCCGAGATCTCGAAGCTCAGCTTTATCGCGCCGGACGGCACGAGCCTCGGGACGAAGAAGGTGGCAAGCGGGCAAACGACGGTCGATATCCCGTTTGGTAGGGGCAATGGCCTCGACTATAAGCCACTCTCGCCAGGCAAGTACAAGATTGTTGTTGAGAAGGATGGCAAGCAAAAGCAGTCAAAGACGGTGAAACTCACGCGCTCAGCGACGATCCAAGATGTCGCCATCAAGTATGACCGAGAGAAGGTGATGGAAAAGCGGTTGGCAGAAGGTCTAACATTCGCGGTGAAGAATACGGGTATCTTGCCAATTCGGTTGACGAAATTCCGCGCGCTCAAAGGCCTGTTTCCACAAAAGAAGACGGGGATCGGGCTAACTCGCAAGAACTCCGAGAACTTCTCACAGACACGCCGGGAAATTATCGTGGCAGGACAGACAGCCCGCTTTAAAACGGGATACAGTCCGCTCACACTGCCTACAGACCGAGTTAAGGGGAATGCATCGAAGAAAGAGGCGAGCAAGCGCCTCTGTACGGGCAAACCGCGTGCTGCTGCATTCGAACTGAAAGGGACGAATGGCTTCCGGGAACAGCACAAATTCAATATCACCTACACAGGGAAGGCCGTCAAGGTCGGCAGTGTCCCGTCAGTAGAGTACGGGTGTCAGAATGCCTCAATAAGGACGAACAACTCACAGTCGAATTCGTAGCCGCTCGCCCCGAAAATTGAATTGTTCACCCCATTTTTCATCAATTATTAGATCCTCTAGTGTCGAATTTGACGTATGTCGCCCACAACCACGACCTCGCAAACGCCAGACAGTCAGACTGACCTTCCGGTAACGACGTTCGCGGGTGTTCCTGACCTGCTGATGGCTGCACTCAGTTATGCGATCATGCAATCGTGGCTGCCGCTGCCAGCGCCGATGGCAGAGAGCATCAACCTGCTTGTGGTGCTGATTGCGGCGATTGGTGTGCTGTTGATCGCGCTGTCGGTCGGGAGTGTCGTCTATCAGTCTCTCAAAGGTGAGGCATGATGTCGTTGTCACATGGGAGTGTGCCAGATGCCGAAGACAGCAGGATGGTTGATGTAGATGCACTCGAAGATCTGGTTGATGTGGCAATCGATTCGAACAAGCGAGTTATATACTATTCTGATCGCGAGGAATATGTCGTCCTTGATGGAGACATCCACTATGTCTTTAGGTCGGCGCCGAAAAATCGAACAGTATAGAATTTTCTGCAGTAAAGCGTCCGTTTCTATGTCCGATTCGCCGCGTATCCTCATTCCGATGGATTCCACACAACGACTCGACGTTAGGGTCGTCATCTTCGGTGTCAATCACGCGGTCGCGCACCGACAGTGGGTCCGTGTTTGTATCTGTGTCGCTCATAGCGTCGGGTAGTGATCGGAGGGTGATAAAACGCTGGTGTGCACCGCGTTAGTATGATATCCTACCCTATGGCGGTCGGTTGCTGGCGAGTTGCTTGCGAAGCTCGTCAATCCGAGCAGTTGCACTCTCGGGATCGCTGCCGAACCAATAGTCTATTTCATGATAGTGGTCGCAGGCGCGCAGTACTTTCCGGACCGTGCCGCGTGACAAACGTGTCCGTTGGCAAACGGCGTAGAGCGTTGATTCTTCGGTCGCAATGGCGATGATGTCTTCGACCGTGTAGTCGGTTGTTGGTGGGAGGTAGGCGTCTGGTGGCTTGGTAGCGCCAGGGGCAAAGTGGCGTGCCATGTTAGCTCATTGTAGGCCGATGGCTAAGATGTTTCGTTACGAACGACTATATGGCAGAGAAGAACACAACATTAAAACGCATGACTAGTGCGGGTCTCTGTGTGCCGATCCCACATGTGCTGTTGCCAGACGACAGTGTGCCTTGTCCCGTCTGTGGCCATCTCACGAACCACTGGGGGCCACGCAATCAGTTTCGCTTGTGTCTGCGGTGCTCGGTGCGATCTGTCTCCGGCGGTGTAGGTACGACGATCATCGGGCCTTGACATCCTCCGCGATTACGCGAAGGAATCTGTACAAGTATACGAACCCAGTTGATTTGTAGTGGTCAAATTTTATCGTGGGAATTCGGGTTCTACTGCAGGGTCTCCTACTGTAATTACACATCTAGTACTGTAAGGGAGAGTGGAGAATTTTGAAGTGGTCAAATAGTTTGTTGTTTCTGTCCACCCCTGGCGTACCGTCTCTCATTGTCGAATGTAGGCTGCTACTGCTCCAAGGAGCGACTCGAGGAATCTTGGGTATTGAACTGCCACTTTGAGGGTACAGTAAAGGCCCGTCTGCTTGCGGAGTAGAGAGCGTGTATTCAATAGTGGGGTAAGAACCACACTTAGAACTCTACTTGAGGCTACTGTATCTGACGTCGATACGCATAGCCGCTACAACTGCGACGATTGAAGAGAACATTAGCGAGCTTGCAGGATCCCAACCACTCCACCATTGACCGCCAAATAGCCGAGGAACGGGCCTGCCCGCGATGGGATCGCTGTACATCGGTGATTCATCCTATTGAGATTGTCGGCGAATTTGTGCATGTTCGCCGTTCAATTGTACGTTATCACGTATTCATCCAGTGATGAATACTCTGCACCATTATATATTATGCCGCTACCATTGATCGAGAGCAAAAACACAACTAGGCCGAAAACCACGCCGATCGCATCAATTCGTTGGTGCCAATTGAGAAACTAGATTGAAAGACGGGCACTGTCTAGATAAACGAAACAGGAAGACTGCGATATGATGAGCATGCCTCAGCTGAGACGAAACTAATGTTCGATTTGTGGATGAGATTGCGGTCTACGAACGGTACAGTCGTGGTGAAATCGATGAAGACGTGGCCCGGGTTCTCCTCGGTGAGAAAATCGATCAGATGGAAGCGGAGAAAGACGCATTCGAGCCGGCAATGGAGCGAGATACCCTGACATTCCTCGCTGATAGCGATGGCAAGTGACCCCCGCCACCCGCTCCTGGCCGTTACAAGTTCCCTGATTGCCGTTGCGTACACCGACAGTGAGACGTACTGACGGAGTCGCTCGCTCTCACTACGACGAACGTCTGCAATCACGAACTGCAGAACCACGTCAACTCGAATACGTACACGCCGGAAGAGAGCCGCGAACGGTATCTGAAACAGGGCAACCAGCGCGTGCTTGACCATCTAGACGACGATTCTTCCTCATGGTCGTGTGTAACTGTCGTTCCGCGTCCACACGGACCGGTCAATTCCTGCTGGAGATCATACTCGCGGTATTTTCCGCCCGCAAGTCCCTCATTCTTCTCGGTGATCGATAGACTACACAACATTCCGAGCTTGTCCAAATGGTCGCAGAGCCACCGATCGTATGCGCATCGCGAGTACGCCTCGATAGTTGCCCGTTCGAACGACATTGAACGAGAAACGTCTGAGATTAGCGTAGTGTAATACCTGATAGCCGAAATTTTACGTGGGGGACTTCAGGAATATTTATTGTCTCTCTCCCTCGTGATGGACGTATATGAAGGTGCTCACGACGAAGGATCTGTACCACAGTCGTGATCCGGATTGCTGGCTTCTTGACGACGAGAAAATGAGAGATGCTGCTGGATCGAAAGAGATGACCGAGGAAGAATTAGCAGAGAATGGTTTCGACCCATGCCCGAGATGTTACCCCGACCGAGCAGAAAAATAGCGGTACTTCGGTACTTGTCTTGGTAGCATTTCGATGTTACACTCTCATTCTTAGGGTTGTGAAATGGACGGGGGTATGTCCTGAGAATCATATCAACTTATATTCCATTAGAGACGGGTAGAAAAGCCTATCAGATCCGGTTTTTCTGGCGGGCTTCCTCATAGAGAAGGTCGGAGATTTCCTCCCTGTGTAAGATAGATGGGAAGACTTCAAGCAGCATTCCGAGTGGCACCGCTAACTCGTATTCATAATATGTCCCTTCGCGATAGCCAGCGTGTTGCTCGAAGTCAAGCACATTGGAGAGTTCAAGATCCCGTAGTCGGTCGCGGAACCGTCGAAGCACAGTCGAATCTGAATTCACTGTATTAATAGGATTTACTGATCTATGGGCGAAGGTTCATGGTATAGACTTCCTAGTACGAAAATATGTCTCGACGAGTCGAAGCATGGTACAGGACCTACTCACCCCCGGTCTTGCGACCGAGGGGTTTCAGGCAGACGAGTTTTGGCCTGTTTCCCGTCCCGAGCGTGCGGGGACCGACTCATCCACACCCACCCTCCATTTAATGTCCGGGTCTGATGGGGGGCAGACGGAGAGAGGCGGGCGTTTGGAGTCTGGCCGGGGCAAGATTGCCCGCGAAACTGCCGCTTGTTCCGGTTGTCCCAGTCATCGGCGCGGGCGAGCTCGTACCAACCATGGTTCCTACCGCCGAAAAGCCGGTAGTCTGCCGTGCGAGGACGGCAGTGGTCGTCCGAGCAGGCCGGTGGCCGTCTTGCTCGCCACACCCACATGTTTGCCGTCTATGATTATATACTTTCCCCCCATTCCCAACCAAGAAGAAGACGACATACAGGAGGGACTCACTCCGACGATTCATGATTCGCGGTCTGGATGTGGTCCAAGACGTCCGGGCCACGATACCCACACGAACACCGTTTCTTGTCGAGCGGGTTGATCACTAAGCGATGCTCATAGACGCGCTGAACGCGCTCGTTGTCGTCGGAGTCAGTCATAGAGGGGGCCAAGTATACACATCTAATCCGCTGAGAATAAAACCTCTGGTGTGACCGGCCACGCCGCGCCAAATGCTCGCTACATGAAGCGGCTCACAATCACGGAGACGCGGCTCTTCATCCCGCTCTCGCCCCGAATCGTCCCATCATGCTCGATTGCGTGCTCAATCCCGAACTTCTCGACCCGAAGCCCCTCCTCGGACGGGTCGTACGCCACCGCAAACTCGCTCTGCTCTAAGCATTCGGCGATGTCTGGGAATGCCTGAGGCATCGGCATCCGTGAATCCTCCTCGGGACTCTCGGCACGCTCACTGTCGTCTGCTGGCTCGCTCTCCACGAAGGCAAGCCGTCCTTCTGGAAACCCATAGTGATGCACGCCGTTCTCGCACACGCCATCGAACAAACTGTGTGAGTCGGCGTCGCGCCAGCCCTCCCAATGGCCGTCTAGATCCGTTTCGAACGCGACGATAATGAGTGGATTGTCGGCCGGATACTTCGGGTTCGTCTCGGCGGCCGTCGTCTCACCGCCGTCGGTCTGAAATCCACTCTGCAATCGTCATCGCATCGTTCAAAGCGACGGCAACTCGTGCAATTCCAACTCCTAGGACAGATAGAGTGAGTACATGATGATCGCCAAGCCAATTGCAACAAGGATGCTATTGATCAAGATGCCCATCTGAAAAGAGACCGAGAGCAGTTGGTGGGCAATTCCCGCAAGTAGCACACCGAGTGTAATGACCCCGAAACCAACTCCGAGAGCACGGAGTGAAGGTGTCTCTGTTCGTCGATACGCTTTAAATGCAATATACGTGATACCGCTGCCGAGAAGCAAAATCACCGTCTTCACCACGATGATTGCTGTTTCCACCCCGTTCATAGTTCGTCTCCCATCTTCGACCAGATATCCTCAAGGCGTTCGTCGGCGTTCCGCGGCGGTCGTTTGACCGTCACCGATAAGTTATCATCATCGTCCATAGAAATCATCACATCCTCAAAATCTCGTTCGTATTTCGTAGTTTGACCCCCTCCGGGGTTGATTATATCCTGTTGACGGACGAGCGAGGCTTGGCTGAGGAGTTCGAGTTTCCGGTACAACGTCGACTTGGGGATATCACAGGTGTCGATGAGTTCGGTTGCAGTCATGGGTTCAGCTGTTTCACGGAGGATGGTCTGACAGTCGGCATCATCCAGCGCATCTAAGATCGCCTGCAACGATGGAGAGTCCTCAGATAACGCTGAATCGCGCACCATTGTCTGATTTTGGCAGGTACTCGGGATCTGCTATCCAGTTACGACTCGACCTACATAGAGCGAGCTCAGGCTTGGATCCGCTGTCAGATCTGCGGGATCATGAATCGAAATTCTCCCCAATTCGTCGTTTTCCCTCATCAGTGACGTCATAGAGCCCTCGGCCGACTGGACGGATTTGCCCTTGCTCATGGAGTCGAGTACACGTTTGGTCGACCGTGATCGGGTGACGATCTGCAGTTCTAGCGATCTCCATGACACGGAGTGGTGCATCTGCGATGAGTATCTCAAGGATTTCCCTGTCGATTTCTCGACTAAGTTCACTCATCACTTCCCTCACTCGTCCAGCATTCGCTGACTCCTCGTGACGTGATTTTGCTGGCTCGTTCATCATACATAGCCCTCTTCCTCTGCGTAGACGTCAAGCAGCTCCTGGTAGCGATCTCGAATAGTTACTTTACTTATGTGAGCCACATTGCTTACTGTCTCTTGCGTTAATTGCTCATTCGTGAGATGCGTCGCCGCGTAGATAGCAGCCGCTGCAAGGCCAGCAGGACTCTTTCCGCTAAGGACGCCCTGTGCCTTTGCCGTAGTGAGTAGGTCTCGAGCTTGGCGCGTTGCTTCGTCACTCACGTCAAGAGCTGACGCGAATTGGGGGACGTATTCCTGTGGATTGGTTGGTTCAATTTCCAATTCAAGTTCCCTGGAAATATATCGGTAGGCACGCTGAATACGGATTTTCTCTACGCGACTGACTTCAGCGAATTTAGACAGTGGCCGTGGCGTGCCGTGTTGTTTGGCTGCGGCGTACAATGAGGCTGTTGCCATTCCTTCGATGGACCGGCCTGGAAGTAGATTTTCGTCGACTGTTCGTCGGTAGAGTACTCCTGCGGTTTCTCGAACTGGGCTTGGAACGTCGAGGGCGGATGCCATTCGCCTGATCTCGCCGAGCGCTTGCTTGAGATTCCGCTCGTGGGCGTCTTTAGTTCGAAACCGTTCGTCCCACGTTCGGAGTCGTTGCAAGCGAGTTCGCTTACGATTGGATACTGCTTGTCCGTATGCATCCTTATTCTGCCAGCTGATCGTCGTACTGAGTCCCTTATCATGCATGAGCTCCGTGGTTGGTGCCCCGACACGACTTTTCTCGTCTTTTTCATCACTATGGAATGCACGCCATTCTGGTCCCCGGTCAATGGACCCTTCGTCGAGAACCAGCCCACACTCCTCACAGGTCGTTTCACCGTGCTCATCGTCGTGAATAGCCGCCCCATCACATTCCGGGCACGATGAATGGAGTTGGGACTCGGTAACCGATTGCCTTTCGTTGGTGTGACCGTCTTCGATATTGAGTTGCGTATTAGTCATGAGTACTAAGTCTCGAATATCTTCTTTCGCTTTCTCCAGTGGATGTCTCTAGCAATGATGCGATGTGACACCTGAAGAGTATGCGGTGGATTCCCACTATTTGGGAATTCACCAATACACTTTACAAGAAGGAAACTATGTTTATTATTACTAGGAATAGATACGTCTCTCGATGAAGCCTGAGTGACAATCAGATGAGAGTACAATGCTCACCAGAAAAACTGCTGTACGAACTGTGCCTTGATTAACAAGCGTTTGGCTTTCAGGGGCATCTCCATCTGGCAGCACACTTCCTCCAGTGGATCCCCAGGCTTGCCTACAACGATTCAACTAACCATTTCAAGGCTCTTGTGAGGAGTATAGAGGTAGTCGTACGTCCCTATGATTTCGAACCTGATTCTTTCGCCTGATTCGACGATGAGCTCGATCGGATCAAAGGAATAATCGCTTCCTTCTGTGACCATTAAGATCGTATTCGTACTCTGTTCGATGAAGTATCTGTCTCAACACTTGTATTGGAATTCGAGCTGCTGCATCTGGCGACCCTTGTTAACCGGCAGTTGCGGCGATTCTATCTACCCTCAGAATCCGTCGACGCTCCAGAAGTTAGCATCAGTGATCCATTGATAGACCACTTTGGCGGATTCCCAACGTCCGAGATTCAGCCGTTGATTGACTGTCACTGCTCTCGAAGTTCAACTGATGGCAACACCATTCGTCGCTGTACGTCCCTGTGTTGCAGGACCGCCTATAGGGCAAGAGGGATTCGCAGACCTGCTTCCTCCTTTCAACATCTCGACTCCACGGATACGCTATGTCAGATGGCTGCATGGCGGTGGTGTCGATGATTGATCCCGTCATAGCGAGCCGACTCCAGTTCGCACTCACCACGATCGTTCACATCATCTTCCCAGTGATGAGCATGGGACTCGCACCCTTCCTCATCTACTTCACGTGGAAAGAGATTCGGACAACAGAGCCAATTTACGAGCAATTACGCCGATTTTGGGTGCGAGTCTTCGCCGTAAGTTTCGTCGTCGGCACAGTGACCGGGATCGTCCTCGAGTTTGAGTTCGGGACGAACTTCGCCGCGTTCTCGACGACTGCCGGGGAGCTGTTCGGCGGCCCACTCGCTCTTGAAGGAATGATGGCGTTCATGCTCGAAGCGACGTTCCTCGGTATCTTTGTCTTCGGTCGAGACCGCGTCTCAGATCGTCTCTACTTCCTATCGAGCATTGCAGTCGGACTCGGAACGTGGCTCTCGGCCGTCTGGATTCTCATTGCGAACTCCTGGATGCAGACGCCTCGTGGATTCGAAACCGCCGTCAAGAACGGCCACCGCGTCGTGAAGCTCACCGAGCCATTCACGGCGTACTTCAACCCGAGATTTTCGTATATGTTCGTCCACATGCAGAACGCCGCAATCGAGTCGGTGGCACTCTTCATGGCTGGCATTGCCGCATACTACGTCTTCCGACATCACGTCTGGGGGTATTCGATTCAACACATCGATTTCTGGGAGAAGACGCTTAAGATAGCGCTAGTTGCTCTCCTCATCACAGCGCCGCTCCAGGTTCTGCAGGGTGACGCCTATGCCCGCCACGTCGCCGAAACCCAGCCCCAGAAATTCGCCGCAATGGAAGCCATCTGGGAGACGGAATCGTATGTCCCGGAGTACATCGTCGCCTTCCCGACGGACGTCAGCGACCTCCTAAACCCACGAACCAAGGATCTCTTCGGGATCGGCATCCCAGGCGGCGCGTCATGGCTCGCGAGCGGCGGAAACGCACAGGCAACGATACAGGGCCTAGAGTCGTTTTCGACGAAAGCACCGCCAGTGGCGATCGTCTTCTGGGCGTTCCGGATCATGGTTGCACTTGGGTTCTGGTTCATTCTGCTGGCGTTCTGGGGGGCGTATCGCTGGTGGCGCGGCGAACTGTTCGACGACGATCTCCTCCACAAAGCCTTGATGGCATCTTCGCTCTTAGGTTTCGTCGCCGTTGAGGTCGGGTGGATTGTCACGGAGGTTGGCCGACAACCCTGGGTTATCCAAGGCGTTATGAAGACCACCGCTGCCGTCTCACCAGGGTTGACAAGCGGTGAAGCGACCTTCACCCTCCTCGGATTCGTCACCGGATATGCGCTTCTGCTCGGCCTGTACACCTACATTGTCGGTCGCATTATTCGGGATGGACCGCCGGCACGTGACAACCTCGAACTCAGCGACCGCTCGCAATCACCCAAGTCGGAGGTGACCACCAGTGACTGACGTCAAAGCGCTAGCGGCCGAGCCGCTATTTGGATTACCGCTCGCCGAGCTCTGGTTCGCCCTCTTATTCTTCATCTTCGGGATGTTCCTCTTTCTCGACGGCTTCGACTTCGGCGTCGGCATCCTCTTCGCCACTCGTGACGACGACCATGAGAAAGAGCAGTTGCTCGCGGCCGTCGGGCCGTTCTGGGACGGGAACGAAGTCTGGCTCGTTGTCTTCGGCGGTGCCCTTTTCGCGGCGTTCCCGGCCGTGTATGCGAATCTTTTCAGCCAGTACTATCTGCTGATGTTCGCAATTCTCGCTGCGCTCGGGCTCCGGGGACTCGCACCCGAGATGTACGAGGAACGTGAAGACGCCCGGTGGCGACGACTCTGGGGCTATTCGTTCGTCGTCGGAAGTACGATGACGCCATTCTTGCTGGGGCTGTTCGTGATGAACTGGCTGCTCGGAGCCTCCGACCTCTTTACACCTGCGGGTATCCTCGGTGGCCTCGCAGTCCTCACGCTCACCGTCGTCGACGGTGCTGCGTTTCTTGGCCTGAAGACCCGCGGAACGCTCCGTGATGATGTCAGTACGTATGGGGTGCGAGCCGCGCTGAGCTATCTGGGGCTCGCAGTTCTCACGCTGGGGACCGTATACGCAACCGAACCGAGCCTGCGTGCGTCGTTCCAGTCACCTTTCGTCGGTATCCTCGTCATCACAACTGGCGTCCTAACAGTTGGCTATATCGTCGCCTTCTGGAGGCGTCGATACTACGTGGCGTTCGTCACAGCGGCCGCCCTCGTATTCGTGCTCGTCGGGCTCGTGGCCACACTCATGTTTCCGTACGTCAACCGTGCAGCGGGCCTCACCGTTCAGGACGCTATCGTCTCTACTCTGCCCCTTAATCTTATGTCAATCATGGCGAGCGTGCTCATCCCAATCGTTCTTGGGTATTTCGTCGTACTCTATTCAGCGTTCAGTGGCCCTGTCGAGACAGGAGAGACCTACTGATACCACGAAAATCCACCTTCAGAATAACCGTCCCATCGAATCTCGGACCTGTTCAAGGAGGATGGTGGGGACGAACTGTGCGACGGATCGGGTGAGAACAGTAATATCGTCACGGACAGGAACCGAGCCACAGTTGTCACGGATTCTCGTAACCTAGATCGCAGTCGGTCATCCGAAGCACATCCGTGATGACCAAGACTGGGGCCGCCACGGGAACAAGCGTCTCCACGACTGGGCGTTCGATACGCTCATCCAGCAAATCGAGTACAAAGCCGAGGAACGCGGAATTGATGTGGAGCGTGTGGATGAAGCCAGGTTGAAAACGTCGAAGACGTGTTGTTCGTGTAGGTGTGAGGCGTCGTCGAACCGTGTTGAGCGTGGTCTGTATGTCTGCGATGAGTGTGAATTGGTGGCGAACGCCGACTGTAATGCGACGGAGAATATGCGAGCGGCAGTAACTCCGAATCCCGTGGGGGATAGGAGTAACGGCTGTCTGGCACAGCCTTTGGTACGCCTGTTTGACACATCCACGGGCCGAGTGGCCCGCCGAGAACGGGTCGTATCGTAGACCAGCAAATATCCCAACGCTCGGGAAGCCGCGCCGTGAACGGCGCGGAGGCTGTCACCTCGTTACGACACTCCGCTCGCTCGGGATCCTCCTCTACAACGTGAGCGAACTTATTAATCGATGGATCGCACACGAATTGAATCCGGACAGCAGTAACAGTTGAGACACCCCCAATGTGGACCCACGACCACCAGGATGTCGACTGATTTAGTCGGGTAGAAATGGTTCCTCGGCCAAGGTTCACTAATGGCTCCAAAACGGCCCCTCCTTCGTGGCTCTCGTCGGCCCTCTCCATTCTGCTCTGCGTTTTGTCGGACTTACGCAGGTTCCCATCGTATCCGCCCATGGGTCGGCGGTAACTGGCGGGCTCTCTCATGGCCAAGGCGTCGTTCTCGCCACCGTTGGCGTCGGACTGCTCGGCGGAGCCAGCGTGCTCAAACGAACGAACCACGTCTCACCAACAGTCACCCTCTACGGCGTCTTCGTCGGCATCACCATGACTGCGCTCGGTGCTAGCCTCTTCGAGGGGCTATTACCGGATTCTACGTACACTGCACATTCGATGCCGTTTCCGCGATCGTGGTATCCCCTCATATCGGTCACAGCTGGGTAACTGATCATGCTGGTGAGTGTCAACTGAATCCCCTCTCCGACGGACGACAACGAGCATCTGCGAACTGCCGCTGACATCCGTCCCGGAACTGCAACAAGTCGTGAGGCGGGACAGCACGAGTAGAAACCTATACGCCTGTCCCACACAGAAGTTCATATATGGCGAATTCCAGTCCGTCCACGTTCATGCTGGGTATCGTTCTTGGCATCGCACTCGTCGTCCTGGGGATCGGTGCCTACGTGCTCTCTGACTTCGCGAGTATCACGGCGCTCATTCCAGCCCTCTTCGGGGCTCTCATCGCCATCTTGGGCGTGGTGGGTCGCCAGCAGCCGGCTCGGCATCGGGTCGCTGCCTACGGAATCGGTCTTCTGGCCGTACTCGGCGTGCTGGGATCAACGCGGGGAATTCCAGTTATCATCGCGTTGCTGACCGGCGAAGCAGTCGACTCGGTTATCGCGGCCGTCTCACAGGGTGTAATGATCGTCATCTGTCTCGTCCTCCTCGCCGCTGTAATCCAGTTCATCCGCAATGCGCGCACGACGATGAATCCGTGAACGATCGTAGCACCAGTGCTGTCCCCCACGAATTAGAATAGCTGATCCCCGACGGATTGGGTATACGTCTAGCAGTGGTGATTGCACAAGTCACAGAACGCTGGTGGGACACCGCCAGAGAGACGTTGCGTGCCTTCACCAGTCGCCAACGTGGACGTAGATAGCTCCAGAGCGTCACCTGCAGGACGACGGATTTGAACCATACGTAGTACATCGCGTCGACTTCTTCGGTGCTGTGGTCACCGTCATTGAGGAACTCTCGAATCGTCGCGGTGATTGGATAGATGAACGTGATCACGTACCGGATGTCAATGTTCGTCAGGGCGTCGACGTCGTCGGTCTGGTTTTTCTTTGACCGATGATGCCGGCGAGCAATCTCGAACTAGTAGTCAAGCCACGCTTCGTCGTAGGGCGTATCACAGGTATCTCGAATCCATTGCCCAAACCGGTCACGTACTCAGTCGAGATACTCGTCGATCGGCTCCCCGTCGGGCTGGCTGAAATAATAGAGCAGGAAGTCGTGATCACCGACGAAGCCATTCCAGACATCGAGAATGCCATCGACCTGCGGCTCGAGAATGTTACTAGCGTCCTGGAGATACACCTCGTCTTCCTCAGTGAACATCACGGACTGTTGCAGCTACTCGAATTCAGCCATACTGATCGGTGCCTCCTGCACCGAGTTCTCTCCCATCGTGTATCCGGGAATCTGATCGCTGCTCATCTAGGATCACTATCCTTGACTACCACGTTTGGATCTGTAAACATGGTAGTAATGTTGAAGGTAGTGAGGGTGTCATAGAACTTTTCGCACAATGTCGACAGTAGCCAAGTGAGCGGCGATTAGCGGGCAATCGTTCCAAGTTATATATCCGGGGTGGTGAGTATTGAGAGATATGGGTCTCATCGCTGAATACGAGATCACCTGTGAGCATCTCCCGCTCGTGGCGGTCGCAGGGGATGTTCCGGAAGCAACGCTGGATGTCGGACTCCAGCCCAATCACGGAAACCATCCACCGTTTATCGTTCACGCGACGCATGAAACGCCCGCGTCGATAGAGCAAGCCTTCGAATCATCATCGTTCGTGGCAGAGTATACTCTGGTCGGACAGGCAGGTGAAACGTGTCGATATCAGGTTTTGCCGGCTCTGGGAATGGAAGCCCAACTCGGCGATCAGATCAAGGACCTCTCAGAGCTCCGTGCACTCGCCACTACCGACTCTATTATTGAACGAATCCGCGTCACGTCGACCGGCTGGATACAAAGTGGGTGGTTCAGCGATAGGGCTGTGTTGGACGAGTTTCGCACGTTCTGGCAGCGTAACGGTAAATTCACCTTGCGGCGACTCACTTACGATGGAGAGGCCGCAGAAGCGGGCGACGGACTCACTGACCACCAGCGCGAGGCACTCCGAATCGCCTACGAGATGGGCTACTTCGACATTCCGCGAACGGCAACGCTCGATGAAATCGCTGCCGAAATCGGGATCACCGCCTCGTCGCTCTCCGAGCGTCTCCGTCGAGCACAAACCCACCTCATCGAAACAACTGTTGCCTCGACGTGGCCGCCGCTACCTGAGTGAGATTGCGGTTTCTTCGTCAAGCCATATAAACTGCCGCACAAATGAGAGACAGGCTTAGCGGACACCCCTCCTAAGTATGGCATCCCCCTATGGAGTCGCAACCACACCGAATGCAGGCCGATAACTCATGCCAGCCAAACGAAGAGCAACTTGCCATTAATGCGGCCGATATACATGTCACTTATGACGATGGTACGGAAGCCGTTCGCGGTGTCAATCTCACTGTTGAGAAAGGCGAATTCTTCGGCTTTCTGGGTCCGAATGGTGCCGGAAAGACGACCACTATCAAGACCCTCGTGACACTGCTCCATCCGAATCAAGGTTCAGTGATAATCAACGGACATGACGTCGAAAAGGAACCACAAGCAGTGTCTGAATCCATCGGCTACATGGCTCAAGAGACCAGCGTGGATGAGGAACTCACCGCCCGTGAAAACATTCGATTTGCCTGTAAAGTCTACGGCATTCCGGCTTCCGAACAAGATGAACGTATCGAGGAACTCCTCGATTTGGCCGGTCTCACCGACGTCGCCGACAAACGAGCGGAGAGCTTCTCCGGTGGAATGAAAAAACGACTGGACGCTGCCACCGTCCTCGTGCATCGACCGCCGCTGGTGTTCCTCGATGAACCGACGACCGGTCTCGACCCCGAAGCCAGAATGCGCCTTTGGAACTACTTCGAGCGGCTCAACGAACACGGAATGACGGTGTTTCTCACGACACAATATCTCGAAGAAGTGGACCAGCTCTGCGACCGCCTGTCCGTGATTCAGGACGGTAAAATCATAGCAACTGATACCCCGGGAGCGCTCAAATCGGCTGTCGGGGGCGACATTCTCGATCTGACACTGGAAGACTCGTCCGAACAGGAGACAGAACGTGCAATAGAAGTAGTGCGTGAATCGGATGCCCTCGAAACCGCGACTATTGAAACAACGGACGATGGATTCACCATCACAGCCGAGGACGCTCGGGAGGCTGTGAGTGAAGTCTTCGTCGCGCTGCATGAAGCTGACGTTGTAGTCACTGGATTCGATGTCCGATCGCCCACGCTCGATGACGTGTTCCTTGAGCTCACTGGTGAGAGTCCGGAGGCTTCCAACCAAGACGGGGCGAACGAACAGAGGGCTACTGTCTCTGGACGGGGGGTGGCCGAATGAGCAATATCACGGATGAGGGCGATGTCTCAGGAAGCGACACCGCGCAGAAAGCTCCTGGGAATAGATTCCTGTCAGACATGCAGATTAGTGTCAAAAGGTGGCTCGTCAAGACTTCCCGGAATCCCTTTGTGACGTTCTCATCGCTAATCCAGCCGGTCATGTTCTTCGTGTTGATGGCTGAAGTTCTCGGCGCTATTGTCGGCGGCGCACTCGCTCAGACAGTCGGTAGTGACATCAACTACATCACGTACCTCACCCCAGCTATCGTGATACAGTCCGCGCTCGCTGCGGCTGCAGTCTCCGGTATCGGATTAGTCGACGATATGGACACGGGAATGTTCGAGAAACTCCTCGCTTCACCGATGGACCGGGGCGCAATGTTCCTCGGCAAGGTCCTGTCGGAAGTGGTCCGAATTGCTGTCCAGACCACAATCATCCTCTTGCTTGGCTACGTAATGCTGTACCTCCAGTCAGGCGCGTCGATCGGGAGCTACCTCCAGACGGGGCTACTGGGTTTTATTGGCGTCATCGCGGTTGCAGTGATATTCGGTGGCGCGTTCATGGCATTCTCGAATATCGTCGCGCTCGTAACGCATGATCAAGAGGCGACGACCTTGATCGCCAACCTTCTGACGTTCCCGCTGTTGTTCATCTCCAGTGCGTTTGTCCCGCTTGAGGTTCTTCCAAGATGGATTCAGTCAGTTGCAGTGGTCAATCCTATCACCTACGGTGTCGACGGTGTCCGAGCGTTCATGCTTGGTCAGAATGTGATGAAAGTGTTCGACGTAACGGCCTTCTCAGGTCTCTGGAATACGGTAATTCCCGCTGTCGCCGTTCTCATCGGTTTCAACATCGTTCTCGGTGGGATCGCTGTCCACTTGTTCAACCGAGCTTCCAAAGCCAAAGTCCAGTGAATCATATCACACATTCCATTATCACCAAAGGGAATCCCATGAAAATATCAAACGAACAGCCAGGGTGAGTACTGAAGTGAATGAATTCGGCTATTCTACGAGGGGATTCATCCATTGAGGTGTTTTTCGACGTTGTAGAGACGGAGACACTCACACTGTTCGAGCATCTTCAATTCGAGTTCCTGACCGAGTTCGATGTGTTCGCCCCATTCCTGAGGGGAGAATACGAGAACACCACCCGCCGGAGCTGTTTCGTGGCTTTCTGCACTGCTACAACAAGGACATCTACGGTATCCGCCCGATTGCACGCGAACTCAACAACGACCTCGTCTGGCTCGGATGCGGCTTCAATCGACCACCCTCACGAGACGCGGTCGACCGCTTTCTCACCGACCTCGAATACGTCGTCGAGAAGGTTTTCGAGCGCCTCGTCGAACAGACCGCTCGACGGGGTCTGCTCGACTCCACGTTTTGTATCGATTCGCCGGACATCCGGGCTATGCCCACCGATCCCGACGCCTCGAAGAACTACGACCCGACTACCGAGGAATACTACTACGGCTACGGCTGCACGGTGGTCTCGACCGGCGCAAAGATCCCGATTGCGGCAGAATTCACCCAGAGCAAGCAGGCGTCCCAAGAGACGGCGATGCATGTCACCCGTGACGCGCTCGCCCTCAAGCAACCGATCTGGATGCTCGTCGACAGCGCCTACGACATCCTCGACTGACACAATCATTTGCTAAGTACAGGGGTGGTGCCGGTCGACCCGTACAACCCGCGCAATACTGATGACCCGCTCGACATCGAGTACAGGGTCGAAGACTGCATCGAAAATCACATCGAGGGTGTTCAGCTCAAGCAATCAATTTTAGACGAGACGTACAATCGCAGGTCACAGGCCGAACGAACGCTCGGAACCTGCAAGGACTGCGGCCTCGGATGCTACGCGTCAGAGGCTGCGTCCACGCGCGAGCACAGGTCTTCCTTGCGCTCAGTCTCCGTCTAGTCGTCGCAATCGTAAACCACGAGCGCGGGGATGCCTCGGGAAGCACCACCATCAGGGTATGAAACAGTTCTGTGACATCCTCCCCGGCGTAAACGCCGGGGCTTCCCGTACCGCAGATGGGATATTTGCCGGTCTACGACACGACTCGTTCTCTCGTGTGAAACATCCCGCTCTCGCGGTCGAACAAGTATTTGCTGGACCTGTGAACCAATGGTAGCAGTCTTCTCCGCTCCTATTCACACCATGCTAACCGTTGTATGACACCCTCGAAGGTAGTAGCTACGAAATACTGAACAAGGTAGTCTCATAAGAACCAACACGGAGCTCCCGAACTCGACTGGATAGAGCGGGATCTGGGAGGTACTCGGCTACAAATGGACGTTCCACATCCTGCGGTTGTTAGTCCGCGACAACGCGCAGTTCAACCAGATCAAAAGCAGTATCGACGGGGTGTCGGCCAGCACGCTCTCGACACAGCTCAAATGCCTGCAAGAAGAGGATGTCGTTGTCCGCTTAGCAGACGGGGCAGCCACGCCACCAACTGTCTCTTACTCGCTGACTGCAAAGGGTGATGAACTCGCCGAGATCATTACACAGATCGAGCAACTTGAACAGCGGTACGAACATGGTTAAATAACGTACTACAGTTGTTCAGCGATGTGCTCTTTAAGGAGCGTTCGATGACATCGTTTCTGGTCGGTGTTCTCGAAACAGACTAAGACAAGCTGTTCCTCGGCACGAAGCCGGTCTGCGAGTTCAATGGTTGCTTTGTGGGAATCTGTATCTTCGGTGATATGTGATCGGTACTGATCTTCGAACTCGACCTCGTCCCAGGCAGCATTATGCGCTCCTTCGTCACACAGTCCCTGCATTTTGAAATCCTCGTGACGCTGTTTGAATTCATCGAGAAGCTCTGTCGGGGGGCCAAGTGTAGAAATGTTCTCGTCGATCGTTGTTCTGAACCAGCCGGTTGGCCGTCGGACTACACCCACGAGCGTGGCCTCCGCGGGAACGTCCACAAGATTGTGCTGAAGAGCCGCGACGTACGTATCTTGTAGGAGGTCAGTCATGCTCATGATCTCTGTCTTGGCCGTTCAACGCCGAGAGTAGTCAACCTCCTGGCAGCCGTCTACACTTTCGGTCTAGTATGTTTCTGTGATAATTCGAAAGTAGATGAGTGGCCTGCCTATTCCTACAGTGTCGAGGTAATTCGCCATAATTTCGACTGAATCAGTCAGATAGAAGTAGCTTGTCAGCTAAGGGTCGATAATGATACCGGGCCGGTCTCGGAGAACGGATTGGGACTCTGGTGAACAGTCGCCTCATCTCGGTTGTTTCCGTCTATTCTCCAATCTTCTCATCGCCGTCGTTGTCATCACACAAGTTCCTGTTGCAGCTGCCCATGGCGCAACGGCCACTGGAGGTCTCTCCCAGGGGCATGGCCTCTTTTTCGCTGCGATTGGCATTATATTTCTCGTGGGTGCGAGCATCCTCAAGCGAACAGATCGTCTCTCACCAACAGTGGCACTCTACGGCGTGTTCGTTGGAATCGTCCTCACGGCACTTGGAGCAATTCTCTTTGAAGGCCTATCGCCAGACCCCACATATACCGCGAAATCGATCCCGTTCCCCCGATCGTGGTATCCGCTACTGTCGCTGTCGATCGGCTTTCTGATCATGGTGGCGAGTTTAGTTGTCGGGTGGCTTCGATGGCTGACTCGTCCTCGCTACACGTTCCTCGGCATACTCATGGGACTCTGGATTGCCTATCCATATCTCATTCCCGGCCCAGCGAGTGACTCGCATCCCCTCGGATATGCCATCGTCTTGGGGACGCCAATCCTTGTCGGGTATATAATCTGGAAAGATGCGGGAAGCGTGCTTCGGGCAATTCTTCATGATCCAGTTGCGCGGCGATTTGGCATCGGAATCGGCGTTGTTCTGGCATTCTTCTTCGTCTCCGTGACCGGCTATCTCTCGTTTTTCCCGGAGGATGGCCTGCCACATGAGCGGGTGATCGTTGTCCTGCCTGCGGTTTATCAACTCGTGACGTGGCCAGTCCTCGAAATCTATCTCCCGCATATCCCCCTCTTCATAGCGATTTCACCAGCTCAACTCATCATCGTCGGACTCTTGAGCACTCTCATCGGATTGAATGCTGCCCTCATCGCTCGTCACTGGCGGGTAGAAGAGCGTGCAAGGTTGACAGAAGGAACTGCTGGAAGCGCTGCAGTTGTGGGTTCGTGCACCTGTGGATGTTGTGGGCCGCTCGTCGCCAAAATCGCACTGCTCGCAGCAGGCCCCTCGATTGCCGCTCCCCTGTACTGGGTGTTCGTCGACTTCGCGTCTCCACTCAGTGCACTTTTTATCATCGGGAGTATCGTTCTATTTGTAGGTAGCCTGATTTATTCCGTTGAAGCCGCACAGGAGACAGGACAGTCGACTTCGATTGTCCCAGCGAATTAATCCACGCTACGCTGACTCAGTCCATATGGAAGCCACCCATACAGCGGAGACGAGAATTGGATGATACCTTTTGACATTAAAACTTGGGCGGTCGATTGTACGTCAGTTCTGTTGCAATCCTTTCTTCAAATACTATTCAGCGTGAACTACCCGCTCGATAGGTGTGCAATTGAACTTGGAAGATCCCTCTTCAATTAGTGGTATAACCTCTGTTGGATTTCTTCAATCTTATTCTATAATTTCAACCGTATAAGTCTATAGAGCCGTCATATTAAGTAGAATTTCCTGGACTGGGCCGAAGGTGACCCGCATCGTGGCTGCACCGAACCCGAAAGCGATCAGGCTCATCAGGATAACAAACTCGGCATTTGCGTCATTCGCGCCGATAATCAGTGTTAAAAGAGTGAAAGAACCGGACGCACCACATATAAAACACCCCGTAAGGAAGCTTACTATAGTAAAAATTGGATCTGAAAAACTCATGACCGGGAACGGGGGCGTATAGAATCCGGCAATATACAGGCTGCCTCCGATGAAAAGGTAGCCAACGAAGCCGGTGGTCGCAGCTGCGATACCAATAGACGACAGACGGAACAACCGATATAACCCCCGTTCAAGTGGAGTAGATGGCTGTCGCGCCCGCGGGGAAGAGGGTTGGTCCATACCTTATGGCCAGAGCCCTCGTACTTCATGCGCTTCCCCGATCCGTGAGAGCGCAACGATATAGGCAGCATCACGCCAGGTGACATCACGACGTTCGAACTCGGTTTTGACCGCACACCATGCAGCCCGCATCTCTGTTTCGAGTTCGTCGTTAACCCGTTCGAGGGACCACGACCGGCGGTTGATGTCTTGGAGCCACTCGAAGTAGCTCACTGTGACCCCGCCAGCATTGGCGAGAATATCAGGAATCACTGCAACATCTCGGTCGGCAAGTATCGAATCTGCCGTTGAAGTAGTCGGCCCGTTCGCGCCTTCTACTACGAGGTCGGCAGCGATCGCCTCGGCATTCTCCTTAGTGATCACGTTCCCCAGTGCGGCTGGGATGAGCACGTCGACGTCAAGCGTGAGTAGCTCGTCATTCGAGATCACGTCGTCCGCATACTCCGTGACGGCTTCCGGCTCTTCGTCGTGGGACGGCACAGCGGCCGTGTCGATTCCGTTTGGTTCGTACATGGCACCGTTCACATCGCTGATCGCGACGACGGTCGCGTCCCAGTCGTCGAGCAGGCGGGCCGCATTCGCTCCGACACTTCCAAAACCCTGGACGGCAACCGTCGTTTCCTCGAGCTGGCGGTCGTAGTATTCACACGCCAGCTGAGTGATGATTGCAGCGCTTCGTCCAGGTGCTTCTGCACGTCCCTCGCTACCACCGACGACCGGCGGCTTTCCGGTGACAACACCCGGTGTTGTCTCCCCTTTCTGCATCGAATACGCGTCCATTAACCATGCCATCGTCTCGGGATCGGTCCCCATGTCTGGGGCTGGGATGTCTTGGTTGGGGCCGATAACGTCGCGTAGTTCCTGTGCGAACCGGCGGGTAAGTCGCTCTTTTTCAGTCGAGCTCAGCTCCTTGGGGTTGACAGCAACACCTCCCTTGGCACCCCCAAATGGGAGATCCATGACTGCACACTTCCAAGTCATCCACATGCCGAGCCCGACACATTCATCCCGGGTCACCTCAGGGTGGTATCGGAGTCCGCCCTTAAATGGCCCTCTGACACTATCATGTTGTGCCCGATAGCCCGTGAACACCTCAACCGTGCCGTCGTCTCGTTTAATGGGAATCGTTACCTCATGCACTTTCTTCGGATACTTGAGTCGTTCGACGATGCTGGAGTCGATATCGAGATGATTAGCAGCATGATACAGCTGTCGGCGGGCCGTTTCGAGCGCTGATTCAGGTTCCGATGATTCCGCCGATGCATCTCCGGACTCATCGCGGCTGCTATTGGATGTTGATACCATGGTCATTCAAGCGGCGTTTGTCGATTTCGCATTGGACCGCTGCAGTCTGGACACGTGACTGGATTGCTATCGGTGATGATGATATTCCCACACTCGAAGCACTCATATGGACGTTCCGCGTCTGGATCAGTTTCGACATCTCTCATTGTTTATCACAAGTGCCGACAGGCAATCCTTGGCACTCTACAATGCCGTAATAAGTGTATTAGGGAATATCCGGCTGTTAATTATTAAACTCCTGTCTTCGAACATGGTTAGTTATTTAACCATCCCAGCAGAAGCAGCGACAGTAAGGTTATTCTCTTCGAAGAGTGTCGTGAACAGTTTGCGCTGGACGGTCCGAGCGTGCTTATAGAATGCCGGTGGGGAGATCCCAAGTGTTTTCGCAACATCCTCTCCAGTGCTCTCACGTGGCGACTCAAAGAATCCGCTGTAGTACGCTGTCTGAATCACCTCAAGCTGTCGCTCAGTCAGCTTTTCAAGGAACTTCGAGTAGAAGTCGTGTTCTATTGCCTGATTAATTGTCTGCTTGGAACGGAGTTCGACATTGGAGAATGATTCACGGACGAGTTGTGTGATCGTTCTGACGTCGATACTATCCGGGATATCGATGGCGAGTGTTGTAGTGGTCGGACTAGCAGTCGCCTCTCGGAAGACAGCACCGTGATCGGCTAATTCTAATGCAAGAAACGGTTGTGTGAGTCGCAACCGTAGGACGCCACCCTCACCATCTGCACTGATTCGCTGTACGTCGTCGATTGCGACCAGCTGTGATGCAGCTTCAGAGACATCCTCCAGAGGCGCGTCTTCGACCGTGACGAACACATAACTCCCCTCAGTGGATTGCTGGACACCACCTTGATACGAGAGTGTGCATGCTGCATCCTGCGCAAGCCGTGACAGGATGAACGTTGAGTCGTCGATCGCGAACTCGACGCGGGTCATCGACGTCGTGAGCAGTGCATTCTTCCGTTCAATCGCACTCAGTGCCGACGCGATGGTTCCGCCGAGTTCGGCCAGGACAGCCTTCGCCGTGTCGTTGAATGCATCTTGTGTCGGTGCATAGACCGTCAATATGCCGTGAGTGAGATCGTTGTATACGAGCGGAATACTCAATACGGAGAGATAGTCGCGGGCGAGAGCGTCCTTTCGCCATGCTTCGTCGCGAAGGCCGGCAGCGACGTTAGATATCATCGTCACGTCGCCAGTGGCTGCGGTTTGTCCGGCGGGGTCTGTCCCTGACGCGGCGACGGTGAACGACCGGCTATCCAGATACCCCTGGTCAGTTCCTGCCCAGGCTCGAGGGTCGACGGTGTCAGTCGTTGGATCGACCGTCCCGATCCAGGCGAACCGGAACCGGTCGTCGGCGGTCAACAGCTCACAGACAGTATGATCAATTTCTTCCCGCGTCTCGGCTTGGACGAGGGCTTGATCGATCTCTCGGATCGTCTCGTTGATGCGATTCAGGGCGGTTAGCTGCTCATTTTGTTCTTGGAGCGTTCGGTCTTGCTCCCGGAGTCGCGATTCTCGTGTGACGCGGTCGAGGGCTGCCTCAGCGGTTGCCGCGAGTAGGTCGGCTAGTTCCCGCGTCACGTCGTCAAAGGCTCCGACTTGGTTCGAGCCCGTGATGAATACACCGTGGTTGCCGAGTGGAATGTAGGTTACACTCCGGAGGTCAGTCGCCCTGTTTTCGAGCCTGTCTGCGTTGTGGACATCGTCAAAGAACAGCGCCTCGTCCTCGACGAAACTGTAGCTCGGGAGGGTTTCGCCGTCCGCGTGCACAGTCGGAAGCGGGCCATTCAGTTCTCTCATTGTCGCAGAGTGGGCCGCAGGTCGGAGGTCGTTGACATCAGTGTCGAAGAGGTAGACTGCACTCGCATCCAGATTGAGCACACTGGGTGTATCGTCGACGATGTGTTGGGCGATTTCCTGGTGGGTTTCAGCGTACAGGAAATCGCGGGCGGTCTCATGGAGGGTTGCTAGCGCTTCCTCGCGTTGTTTGCGTTTCGTGATATCCCGGCAGCTAAAGAGGAGCGTTCCGTCCTGAATCGAGACTTCACGAACGTTGACGAGGAGCGTGTGCTCGCGCCCGGCTTTGTCGGTGGCCGTGATTTCGATGTTCTTGAGGACGCCGTCTTCCGCGAGTTCGGCACGGTCAAAAAGATCTTCACCGAGAAGTTCGTCGATAGTCCCTAATTCATGAATTTCCGCAGCTGTGTAGCCGAAGATGAAGTGGACGTTGGGACAGACGTAGGTGTATTCGCCTGCTTCGTCCGTGATGAGGACGGTATCGGTCATGTTGTTGAGCGTAACGCGATGGAGTTCCTCAGATTGGCGGAGATTCTGTTCAAGATCGACCCGTTCGGTGATGTCGACACCATCAACGACAATTGAAACGAGATCGTCGCGTTCGTTCTTGACCGGGCGCACAGAGAGGTCGATAACGCGCGGATTTCCGAGGTGTGGCGGCTGTGGGACAACAACCTTACCGAACTTGCCGTCGATTGCGTTCTCTACGATCTGCTGTACTTCTGCTTCAGTCGCATCGGCCTTTGTCCACCAGGGGAGCGTCCAGAATGGCTCACCAATGATGGATTCGACGTTCTTATCGATCATCTCCTGTGCCGTCTGATTCACACGAGCGAGTGATCCATCCGGATCGAGTACCCACGTCGCAGTCCGGGAATCGTTGAAGATCGCATCGAACTGTCTGGCTCGCTCTCGCTGGGTCGCCGCTCGCTGTGCGGACCGAACTGCCCGTTCAGTTCGATCTAACAGCTTCTCTACCAGCTGTTCAGTCGATTCCGTCAATGCAATGTAATCAGTAACTCCTGCCCCGATCGCCTCACTAGCAATGGCTTCGCTTCCAGAAGCCGCACCAATTATTACTGGGAGTGTAGTGGTTTCGTTTCGGATCTCCCGGAGCAGATCAAGCCCGGTTGTTTCGTCGATCTTATATCCGCTGATAAGACAGTCTATGGTCTGCTTCCGAAAGGCGTCAAGTGCTTCTGTTTTGGTTTGAAACCTCTGTATAGTTGCACCAGTCCGTGTTTCGAGCGTCGTTGCGAATTGCATGATCCATTCACTTGTCCCGACGAGCAGGACCGTCGACGAATCAAGAAAGGGCAGGGGGGACACCATTATTCGATCGTCAAGAGGAAGCAGGAAGATAACTTAATATCTGTTCGAACCCAGTTTTGTTGCAGTACTGATGCAAGGTTCATGTCCATCACTAGTTGATTATTAAACCAGCCAGAGTCAAAGGTGTTTGCTATTTAACCCGAAGGCCAAATGGTACGATACGTAACGTAGAGATGCGGCTCGGGATTCTCTTGGTCAAGCATCTATCCCCATTTCCACGTACCATCCCCGTCCTCTCTCTTGAGTACTGACTATCCGAACTACCGACACTAATCCAGAAGAACCAGTCGGCGTGGGGGTTCGTCGCCGGGGTGAGTCCTATCTTGACAGGGCTAGTTGGCTATGCGATCGCTGGGGTGGTTCTCGACCGGACAGATTCCAGAACTGCGATAGCACTCGCGGTTTTCACACTATTTATCGCCGGGACGTAGGGCTGGATCGCTGGCCAACGTGGTGACTACAGATTTGTAATCACATCGCGGGCACTCGATGGAGTCGCGTACATTGTCGTGTGGACCGCTGGCATCGATCCAGTAAGCCAGGCTGTGAACAGCGCGAATCGGGCAACAGCTGTCGGTATTTTACTTCAAGTGGTCCGATCGGATTCGTAGTTGGCCAAGGGACTGGTCCACCCTCAAACGCAACGACTACTGATTGTGAGTCCGCTGGATACTCTTGATTAGTCTTCACTGTAGTCGTTGTTCTCTTGCTTGTCTGCAATCCCCAGCAATAATTGTCTTCTCCGTCAGGCGCTATACGACAACTGCCTGGCTTGGACCGTTACTAGTCTGCGACAACCTCTACGAGATTGACGGAGTCCACTGTCTCACCTGTACAATAGAGTGTAGATTGGTTGTTGACATGCAACTATCAGAAGTATCGACCTGTGTTAATTACCTATTAGTAAAGGCTAGAAGTAAATTGCTGTACAGTACCCATTATGGCTTCGAAATATCCCTGTATTCTACTGCTTCGAAAGTGTTCAGCCTTGTGCTTGGTCTTCAATTTTAGACTGGTCTATCTGACAAACAGTTTTATACTATGGTGGATCTCACAAACGGATATGGTAGCTGCCGACGCTGAGCGTGATACTCGATCCAGTACTATGACTGAGTCGCTATTTGATCAGTCTGAGTTTCGGTCACGATTAATTGATCTACCCCCGAGTGCCAAACTCGTCGCGAAAGTACTGGATGCTGAAGCTCCGCTTGATCAAGCAGAGCTCGCTGAGGAAACCCTCTTACCGAATCGAACAGTCCGATCTGCACTGAAGCAGCTCCATGAAGTTAACCTCATCTCAGCACACGTGAAGATACGTGACGCTCGCAAGCAGATCTACAAGCTGCGTCCTCCCCGCTGACCTACCGTATACTGTATTAGAATCGGTTACCTTCGGCGCTCGGACCGATGATATGCCGTTTGCTAATGAGATTCTCACGTACTGAGAGGTCTTCGACAACTACAATACTAGCGGTCTCCCTACTTTCAGCATTCAATGGATTCCGATGCTTCTCCTCCAGACGTGGCTGTTCAGTCGTTTCTAGCCGCTGTAATCGGGAGCGTAGGTTTTCTATTGTTTGTTGGCGTTAGTGTTGCAAGCAATGCGGCTGTTGGTCTCTCAAACGCCTCACGCGATACACTTGCCGTTCCACAGTGGCTGTATCTAGCGACAGGTGGTGCCACAATCGGCGCGTCTGCGCTCTTAGCAAGCGTTGTTACTGACCGGGCTTTCGTCCGATCGCTCCACAATTGGCATGCCCGTGTATCCGTACAGCCGACATTCCGACAAGCGGCGGTCACTGCCACCCGTATTCTCGGTATCGCCGGACTTGCAATTATCTTCTATCGCGGCGTTGTCGGCCCACAGATCCCCACCGTCAACGTCGCCGTTATTCTCGTATTCGCGGGTGTTCGTGCCGGTCTCACGATGGTCGTCTATCTCGTTGGAAACATCTGGCCCCTATTGAATCCGTGGCGAACGATCGCCAACCTCCTTCCTACCCTTAATCGCCGATATCCTTCTTGTTTCAGACGATGGCCGGCTGTCGTGGGACTACTCCTGCTCGTGTGGCTTGAGACAGTCACACCAATTAACAAAGAGCCGGCTCTACTTGCAGCAGCAGTCGGCGGCTACACCGTCGTGACGCTCGTCGGTGCTATCGTTTTTACTCCTGCAGTCTGGTTCGAACATGCAGATCCACTAGCAGTAACATTTCGGTTCTACGGTTACGTAGCACCTTTCCGATGGTCTGGCGACGGCCTCACCTTTCACCCTCCAGGATTCAATCTTCCTGAATCGAACTTTGTCAAAGATACGTCCGATATCGCGTTCATCATCGCTCTAATATGGGAACTCACCTTCAGCGGATTCGTGACGACTACCATCGGCGTTGATGCTATCACGACAGTGGTGAACCATAGCGCCCCACCACTTGTTGTCTATGCGCTATTGTTCGTCAGTGGCTATCTCCTCTTTGTCGGCGCTTTTCAGCTGGCAGCACGCACAGCACGAACGAGAGGCGACACCTATCTTACATCTCGAACGATCGGCATCCGATTTGCACCACCACTCCTTGCTATCGCTGCCGGATACCATCTCGCCCACTACTTCGGGTTCTTCATTTCCCTGCTTCCTGCATTCATCACGGCCGTCGTCTCACCGCTCTCCCCACCCGTAAACCCGATCGTATTGACGCTTCCAAATTGGTTTGGCGGACTCACTATCGGGTTTATTCTCATCGGACACGTACTTGCCGTCTGGGTCGCTCATGCGGAAGCATACGCGACGTTTCCAAGCCGACTCCAAGCCATCCGCAGCCAGCACTCGTTCGTCCTCGTGATGATTGCATACACCATTATCAGCCTCTGGCTCGTTTCCCTCTCAACAGCAACCCCGGCGTTCGTCTCGTAGCTATACCGTGAACTCTATCGGGGATATCTGCATGAACGCCGTCTCATACCCATCGTGGCGAGCAAGTTGCGGTGGCGACCCGACTGTGAGCCGAAGCGTATCGTCAGCCTGGACTTTCTTGACCGCGCCGCCATAATGATTATCGAGCTCTGAATCGAGAGCATAGGTGAGTGGTGTCTTCGACACCACTGATCCATTTCGGAGGAGTTCTAGTGACATCGCCATCCGTGGCAGTACAATCTGATTGTACGGCGTCCGTGGGGAGACGGCGATATAGGATTGTTTCTTGTCAATGAATTGATTGGGGCCATTAATCATTGTTACAGCAATCTTCGCGTCATCAGATGATTGCACCCCGAGAAGCCTTCCTGGTAGCGCCTTCGGGTCAGGTGCACGCCCTACTGGCACTTTCCTCATTGTTGGATTAATCGCGCCTCGAGTTCCGCCTTTCTCAGGCAATTCTTTATATTCAAGTTTATATACTTGGCTTGTATCGAACTCGAAGTTGATCTCTACTGACGCAGTTTCTGATAATCGAGACTCAAACTCTCCTGCCTGACGGACTCCTAATGGCGGTGTCTCGATTGTCGCAGTGTATGAACCTTCCCCGTCGAGGCTCATGTTATCCCCGTAGTGAAACCCCATATTCTGTGAAAGCATCGGCCACAGCGTACGGTTAGTCACGGTCGACCCATCCTTCATAATCGTCAGCTGTATGTCCGCCGGCAGAACAGTCTGTGTCTTCGCATCCCAGAGCGATACCATCAAATGAAGCGAGTCGTCAGGCTGCACGACGATCTTATTTTTTGTTTGGCCGGTTAGGTTCCAGAAGCGATGGGGATAAGAATACATTAACGCAACTCGGTATTCACCGTCCTTTGCCATCCCATACATCCCCATCCCCTCTATATAAGCTGGATAGTAAACACCATCAGGACGATCATCAACCATTGGCGGATCACGCCACGCCGACTGCTTTTGAAACCCCAGCGTTTTGAGACAGCCAGTTGTCGTCACACTGCCCGCAACCACCGCTCCCGTCTGAAGGAACTCTCGTCGCTGCATCACTGACTCATTACAAGAGCACATCAATGAGAACTCTGGTACAGACCTCGAATCTCTCTTACTCTAATAGCGGAACCCCCCTCCCGTTTCCCGAGCGATGAAGTGACTCAATTTGCCGGTGTCAGAGTGATATTACAATCCCAGGTGTTCTTGTTGTCTCACTAACACCTATAATACTTCTGAGCGGGGGTGAAGCTCACTGCTAACCGTAGTGGGTCATAACAGTGCTGAGAGAACTCCTTCAACTATTCAAGTCAACACCATACTGAGGATCATGCTTATCCCCAATTTCGGTATAAGTCATACGTCGGGGCAAGAGTTGTTTTACGCAAGGGGGGGGAGATGGTCAGAGTAATGGCAATCTAGGTTGGCACAGGCAACCTATAGGGTGATTCTCGCCCCCGAAAACAGTGTTTTTCACACTTGTTGATATACTTTCCTATTCTCTTGTGTCGATGGGAACCAACTTCAGATACTCCAAATAACATAATAGTAAACTAACCATCATGTATGGGGTGACATCTATCAGATCATAGGATGACAGGAGCTTACTAACCTCCGATCTTGTGACCGAGGGGTTTCAGGCAGACGAATTCGGCCTGTTCAACACTCCAAGCGTAGGAGGATCTGATTCGACTCGTCCACGCCTCGAAGTATCGTAGACGACGAAATGCACTGCGCAACCGATTAGTGCGTTTCGGAGGCCAATGGGAGACGTTTTGAGTCTCGCAGGGAGGTGATTGCCCGCAACGCTACCGCTTGTTCCGGTTATCCCGGGCATCGGTGCGGGCGAGCTTATGTCGACCATGTTCTCGACTATGGGTATGTCGGGTCTGCGTCAACTGCAGTGGTCGACTGGGTAGGTCTGTGGCCGTCTCGCATGCCACATCATTACTTCCAACTCGACCAATATATATCTTTCTCTCAAGAAATATGAAAATGCTAGTAGAGAGGTTTACTGAGGACAACGAAAAGTCAGTAAGCAATGATTTCTTGGAGTAAAAGGGACAGATTAGTTGTATTTCTTAGGTAATTGTTATTGCATAGAAAGCGTCCAGTAGATGGTTGACGTCTGCAAGGCAACGAAGTAACGCTGGTAACGGCGTATCAGCTACAAGTTGAGCCTGCCCTGTTTCGCTCACGCGAAGTAATCGCAGATGGCCGTATCAGAAAACCGCCCAGATCTACAGTGCATTCGCCTCACAGCTCTTTGAAAACGCGGGGTTGATACAAAGCATCTTAATTACAAACCTGCAGCTAGCGGCGTTTTGATCGACTTGCGGGTTATTAGAAACGCACCTCGATAGCTGCTTATCCGTGAGTCAGTAGCAGTTCGAGGAGAACTCACCTTGAATCATGAGTGGATTAGCTCAGTAGCTGAACAAGGAATACCCATAAGGAGTCGATTGATGGCTTTTTTGCTTTGTCGGAGCGGACGTCTGGAATGACTGGTTTTCGACTCCAGTGATTGTGACGGTGTCGCTACCGCTAAGGCCGTGATGGGCGCCTTTCTTGCCTTGCTCCCAATGGAGATGTCCTATACTTTCATTGCCATCGAATCCTGTATCCTCTATTGGGAAGTGAAGCAGAAGGTCGCATTTTCCGTTGTCAGTTACATCTATAACATGGCCGTCGTGGAGTGGGCGAGCGCCACCGCCGTTTTCGACGACGTTCTGCGCACCGAAGCGGTAGTTTCTATTCCTGGATGTTGGGTCGAACTCTTCTGTATGGAGGACGGCAACCGGAACGTCACCGTCACTCGTTGGATTGATCGTATTGTCGTTACTATCCGGCTTGATATCGATATTGAGGGTATCTTTGTTAGGCCCGTGGAAGTGCGCAACTGCAACGCCACTCACTGCTGGGAATGAAACTGCGGTCGTCGCTGCACCGCCGCTAAGCTTCAAGAGTCGACGACGGGATATGGTAGTTGGTTCTCCAACAGCACTCTCAGTCGATGTGTCTCGGTTGATCGGTGACATACATCATCCTCTTTATTCTTCAAAACAATATTTTCTCTGGTACGATACTCGAAAAGTGAGGCCGTTCCGTCTCTGAGAACGGATAGCCCCTAGAATTACTGTAAATTAAATTACATCCTCTGGGTCAACCATAGATACTGTGTTTCCGCTAATTTACTCTTAGCTACGCAGTACTGGACCTAGTTCTGACGGTTCTACCGATCATGATCTTAGACAGTTCTTTCAATATAGTTCTCAACTTCTGCCTATTACGCTAAGTAAGTGTGTTTCCACAGAGTGCTGGCAATGGAATTCACGGTAGTGTACCGCAGAGTTCCTACAGATATCCGCCAAAAATTGCTATCGAAGATTGTCTGTAGTTATTAGTAGGTGCTAAGATCGTATTCTGTAGGTGGTTGAGTATTGTGGAGATGTTTAACAAAATAATCCCATCGAGAACGGATGAAGTACGGATGCTCGCCAAGCCAGTGATGTTCATTAGGTATTATGAGCATGTCGAAATCTTTGTTGGCATCCATAAGTGCATTCGCGAAACGGAGTGTAGCGGCCGGATGGACGTTCTGATCTAGTTCTCCATGGACTAAGAGCAATTCACCTTCAAGCTGGTCAGCAATAGTGATGTTTGATTGCTCACGGTAGTGTTCCTCAACAGGATAGCCCATCCACATTTCGTTCCAAGAAGCTTTGTCTAACCGGTGGTCATGATTTCCGCTTGAGGATACAGCAACGTCGTAGAAATCTGGGTGTTGGAGAAGTGCTCGAGCAGAATCATAGCCTCCGGCAGAGTGACCATAGATTCCCACCTGTGAACAATCAATATAGGAGTATTCCTCGGCTAATTGTTGAAGCGCGGCTTTATGATCCTCTACTCCAGTTCGACTCAAGTTTTTATATGAGTAGTCGCGAAATGCTTTCGAACGACGACCAGTTCCACGGCCATCAACCATGACAACGATAAAGCCAAGTTCAGCAATTGATTGAGCACCAGATCGATATGCTTCGAACTTTTTTGGCACATGTTGGTCGTGTGGCCCTGTGTAGATGTGTTCTATTACGGGGTAATCGTTTGAGGGATCGAAATTAGATGGGCGCCACATCACCCCATAGAGATCAGTCTCGTCATCAGCCGCAGTTACCTCAAACGACTTTGGGGATACCCAGCCCGTATCACGAAGTTGGTCAATATTCGCACTCTCTAATTCACATATCTCGTCGCCGGTAGTGCTGTGTCGCAAGACGGTAACTGGAGGTGAGTCGACTCGCGAATAGGTATCAATAATATATTCACCAGACGGTGAGACAGTGATCGTATGATCAGCCGGTTCAGGTGTGAGAAGTGTAAGATCTGATCCGTCGAAGTTCACCCGATAGAGATGCCGGAGATAGGGATCGCAGTCTGGTTCTCGACCACTGGCAGTGAAATAGATTTGCCTTGTATCCTCGTCAACATGCTTGATATCCCGTACAACCCACTCACCAGTTGTGATAGCCTGTTTATTTTCTCCAGATTGAGCATCGATAAGATACAGATGATGCCACCCACTTTTTTCCGAGGACCAAATAATCTCATCACTGGTGTCGATAACTCGTGCATGTGACATCCGGGGATCGACTAATGTATCTGATTCATCCTCGATCACAGTCCGAGATTCGCCCGTTCGTGAATCGATCTTGAAGAACGTTGCAGTGTCAAAGCCGCGAGACCGACGAACATAATGGAGACAGTCGCTATCGCCATACCAGTTAAATTGCGGTCCATCCCCAAAGTAGAGAAGCGGGATGGGATCAATATCCAGTTCAACTTTTGTTCGCCTTTCAATGTCGAAAACAATGGGTTCTGCGACGGGTAGACCCTTCTCTCCAGGAAGTGGATAATCATAGAGAAAGTGCCTCGGTCGTAATTGATCGTCAGGTGAAGATTGTATAAGGGCAAGCTGATTAGCAGAACGTCGATCTAACCGAAAAGTCGCCAGTTGTGTCGAGTCGGGGGACCAGCTAACTTCAACTGATTGGTCGAGGTCTTGTTTTCCTTCCTCTACCATATCGACGGGGGAAGGATAGGATGTTGCGTAGGGATACTGTTTTTCACCGTTTGATGTTAGTTGAATCACTTCGTGATTGCTTGTATCGCGTACATAGAGATCGTGATCTTCAACGAACGCTATCCATTGTCCGTCAGGAGATATTCCCGGTGGCTCCTCCGTGACAGAGATTGGTCTGCAGTCATATGTAGACAAGTTACACTCGTACGTCGTCTCTTGAATACGGAACTGAATGGCTGTCTTATTATTGGCATATTCGATCTTGTCGAACGGTAGATCCCATTTATCCTGCGCCGCATTCATCTCACTTGATAGCGCATTAGCGAGTCGTTCGTGATCGAATGCATATGAGGAGGTGTTCGTGTCTGGGTCAACTTGGATGAATTCTTTGCCGTTATGACGCTCACGTCGATACCAGAATTGATCAGTGTCATTGATCCAGTGCACCGTAATATCGTCATTTAGGACGTTGTGTTTGATATTCTGGGGAAGGAATTGTTCAGCCCGCTCATAATCTTCAGAGGATACCATCAGTGATCTCCAGTTGGGACGAGTCCGTCATAGGCCTGTACCGAGCGATTCGCAACTATTGAGAAGGATTGAAGCTGGTTTAGGTTCATGGCTGGGAAGCAATGGTGAAGTGGAATCTCCATAGCAATCGATATTAGCTGCGAAATATTAAGTATTGGCCAATTCCCAACTTGCGCGAGCAGAGAGAAAACCTAAAGATTTGAGTTTGACAGACAACCCCATACATAACGGATAGTTGTCTTATTTCTCAAGCTGTAGTTTACTACTCAACGCAACCGGCAAAAGTATACTACTATTGTCCTTCTTTGGATTACTATCTAATACTATAATTAAATTTATGCGAAAGTATAAGTAGAAGCGTGGAAACTCCGCCATTAGTAGAGCGATACAGCCAGTCCAATATGCCCGCTAGCAATTTAATTGATCAACATAAAACCATGAATAGGAGCGGAAGAGAACGCAGAGTGGCAGTGACCTATGTTACGTTTACTCCTTCGAAATTATGGAGAGACACAAAATGACTGGAACACAAGACAACTTAATCATTAATTGTTCTCCCAGTCAAAAGCTAGTATACTTGGTGATCTCTCAAGAAGGAGCGCTAACAACGTCAGAAATCACTCATAGAACCCTACTTCCGAAGGAAACTGTGCAATATGCAGTAACCGAATTATGCGAAGAAGGTCTCATAGAACAAACCTATGACTTTAGTGATATCCGAAACAGAAAATATCGGCTTCCGGATGAAGAGAGAGTCTAGCAAATAATAAAGAATTGACTCCAAAAGCACTGCTCACTAACGCTACTGCGGAGTTTGACCATATATTTTCAATATAATAACCGACGCTTAGAAAAATATTCACGGACAAAGTATTGAGATAGCGTCTTCTGAGCTATCTCTTAGTTATCTAGCTGATGCCAGGAGAGTCGTGGGTTTCGAGCAGCCTTTGTCTGGTTAATTCGGTATGAAGAGGTTCGGCCAGGCGCTTGTTTGAGTGTCTCTGGTTTTTCGCTATCGACTGCGTTGAACGCAGCTGCTAACTGCTCAAGTGTTTGTTTACTCTCTGACTCGGTTGGCTCAGTCATGAGCGCTTCAGAGACAGTTTCTGGCCATTTTGTTGTTGGGGGGTGGACCCCGTAATCTAGCATTCTCTTTGCAAAGTCAGCTGCATCCTTATCACCTGCACTTGCGACGAACTCGTGATGGAATGGCTGGTACGGAATGTCAAGATCAAGTTGAGAGGCAAGGTAGTTGGCGTTGAGGACTGCTTTAGCACTAGTATCCCGAAGGCCGGCATCACCCAGTCGGTTGATATACGCATACGCTTTCAATAGAACCAGCCAGTTCCCCATCACACCGTGAACCTTGCCGATAGAATCGTCAGGTTCGAATAATTCAAAGTTATCATCTGTTTTTCGGACTTGCGGTGACGGAAGGAATTCTGCTAAATATTGCTTTACACCAATTGGGCCTGCACCGGGGCCTCCTCCGCCATGGGGGGTCGCGAACGTCTTGTGCACATTGTAATGCATAATATCGAATCCCATATCGCCAGGCCGAGCACGGCCCAGCAGTGCATTCAAATTAGCACCGTCGTAGTAGAGAAGCCCACCTGCATCATGGACAACCTTCGCGATCTCCTCAATTTTGCGTTCAAACAACCCAAGTGTATTCGGATTAGTAAGCATGAGAGCAGCTGTGGACTCTCCAACAGCAGACGACAGCGCATCAAGATCAACACGCCCGTCTGAATTCGCTGGCAATTCAACAACATTATAGCCAGCCAATGCAGCGCTTGCGAAGTTAGTTCCGTGAGCACTAGATGGAATAATAACTTCATCCCGTTGTGCTGCTTCATCATTTGTACTGTGATATGCTTTCGCGATAAGAATTCCAGTAAATTCACCAGCAGCACCAGCAGGCGGCTGCAATGTCACTGCATCCATTCCACCAATCTGGCAAAGTGAATCTTGGAGACTGTGATAGACCTCTAGAGTTCCTTGGATTGTTTCGCTGTTTCGATCCGGATGGACTGCTGCTGTTGGTAGCGAAGCGATGTCTTCGGTAAATTTGGGATTATACTTCATCGTGCAGGACCCGAGCGGATACGGACCACTGTCGATGCCATAATTCATCTGCGAGAGCCGTGTGTAATGCCGAGCAAGCTCTGGTTCCGATACGTCAGGGAGTTCCAGTGATTCTCTGGTAAGATCCTCTGGAAGGTCAGTTTCGTCGATAGTGACTTCTTCAAGTCCCTTCTCTGAAAGCAATGGTTCATACCCATCTGTTGCCTGTTCGTCCCACACTGCCTGGTTGTAAAATTGCATTATTTGAGGGCCTCCTGAATCGACTGGATTAATTCCTCTACTTGATTTTCATTCGTTTCATCAACACAAATTTGGATTTCATCAGTATTGAGTGCATGGACAGCAAAGCCCATTTCTAGCAATTCATCAGCAACTTCTCGAGCATCTGGTTCAATACGCGCTTTGAATTCCCGGAAATGATAGCAATCATGCACTGGTGCTGAAATACCATCAATAGCATCGAGAGCCTGTGCTACATTCTCAGGTAACTGATGACATTTCTTGGCAAGAGAAATGAGGCCAGACGGTCCGAGCGAGGCAGCGTGAATAGCTGTTCGAAGAGCGACCCACGCTTGGTTTGTACAAATATTACTGGTGGCTCGTTCACGACGGATGTGTTGCTCCCGCGTCTGGAGTGTTAATGTAAATGCACGTGATCCATGAGCATCTTCTGACGCTCCGACCAATCGTCCTGGAACCTGCCGAAGGTAGTTTTCACGGCAGGCAAAGATTCCCAGGCCCATTCCATACGCGGGGGGGAGTCCAAGAACGCTAGCATCACCGACAACAATGTCAGCACCGACACTCGCTGGCGATTGAAGCAAAGAGAGAGCGACAAGGTCAGAGCCAAGACAGAATAGTGCCTCATGCTTCTTAGTGAGTTCCCCAATCTCATTGAGCTGTTCTTCGATTACACCTTCGGGAGTTGGGTTCTCAATGTGAACCATCACAACGTCGTCAGCAAGTTCTTGGCTGAGCCCCTTTGAAGTCGCCAGACCATTATCTGTTCGGAATTCATCAACAGTTAGATCCGTGCCGGCGACATAGTTTTCAAGAACGGCTCGTCGTTCCTTACGGAGGTAATCAGGTACCAAGACGCGTGAACCGTCCACTTGACGAGCACGAGCAGCCAAGGTCGCTGCTTCTCCTAGTGCTGTTGCCGCATCATACATTGAGCAGTTTGCGACTTTCAAGCCAGTGAGTTCAACAAGCAATGACTGGTATTCGAAGAGGGCCTGAAGAAATCCTTGCGTCACTTCGGGTTGATACTGGGTATAGGAGGTGATGAATTCAGACCGGAGCGAAAGATGGTCAACAATTGAGGGGATATAATGGGAATAATGACCTCGGCCAAGGAATTCAGTGAGATTATTGTTTTGGTCTAAAGTATGAGTGAGTTGTTGCGTTACCTGCTGTTCTGGTGTCTTTTTGAGATCAGTCGTATTGTCAAAGCGGATTGATTCAGGAATGTCGAAAAGGCTCTCGATAGACTCAGCGCCAACTGAGTTCAACATTGCCTGAACTTCTAATTCTGTATGTGGCGTGAATGGGCTCCCATGACGTATGTTTTCTAGATTTTCTGTCCTATCTTCTCGTTGATCAGGATTTTCAGTCATATGAGTTCAAATCTGATCGCGGTATTCTGCCGGACTGTATAGGCAATCCAAGTCGTCGTCTGTTTCGATCTCAACCATCCATCCGCGCTGAAATGGTTCATTATTGACAAGCTCCGGCTTATCCAGAGCTTCATCGTTGATAGCTATGACTTCACCTGAGACCGGAGCATAGATGTCTGAGACGGCTTTAATACTCTCGATAACACCGATTTCATCACCTTCATCGACTGTATCACCTTCTGCTGGAAGTTCTAAGAAGACTATATCGCCTAGTTCGTCTTGAGCAAAATCAGTGATTCCAATACGCACGACACCATCTCTGTCTTCAATCCATTCGTGCGACTCTGTGTACTGTAGTCCATCAGGTACTTTGAATTTCATGTTTCTATGAGCTCCTCAGTTTGTTTCGAGGGTACTGAGAAAACGTTGATCAACGACTGTAGCGTTAACGAGTTGATCGCGGATTTCAATATTAACGTCCGTTCCATTGTCTGCATAGTCCGAGCGGATATAGCCAAGTGCCAGTGGTATATCGAATGTAGGACTGAGCGTGCCACTTGTAACGTGGCCGATCTCCTCATCGTTGTCAACAATCGAGTACCCATGGCGGGCGATTCCACGATCTTCTATTTTGATTCCTACTAGCTGTTCGCTGAGATCCGTGTTTTTATACTTTTGTAAGGCATCCTGACCGATGAAGGTCTGTTTCGAAAAATCGACAACGAAGTCGAGGCCAGCCTCAAGGGGAGTCCGAGGCTCATCGATTGGATCAAAGTCCTGTCCTGATAGCAACAGCCCGGCCTCCAACCGAAGTGTGTCTCGTGCGCCGAGGCCACATGACTGGATTGTTTCAAAGGCATTCCAAATCTCTACGGCATCATCTGACGCAAAGAAAATCTCGAATCCGTCTTCCCCCGTATATCCAGTTCTTGCAATCAAACATTCGCGGCCAGCTATTTCATTGCGTTTCAGACTGAATTGCGACAGATCATCAACGGGTTCGGTTGAGACAGAATGAACGATATCTTCCGAATCTGGCCCCTGGACGGCAATCATTCCAGTCTCAGTAGTCTTATTCTCAATACTAACTGTAAGTCCGTATTTCCAGGCAAATTCAGACCACCGATTGGCCATTTGCTCCCCATGGCCTGCATTGGGGACGAATAAATAGCCTGTTTGCTCTGGATACTGATACACGACGGTATCATCTAGAATCACACCATCGCTGTTTAGAATACACGAATAGTGGGCGTCACCTGGAGATAATTCCTTGATGTTGTTAGTTGTAAGTCGATTCATGAGCTCCGTGGCATCCGGACCTTTCACCACTACTTCGCCCATATGGCTGACATCAAAAACTCCGGCTGAATTTCTCACGGCGGAGTGTTCGGACTGTATACTATCGAACGTAACAGGCATCTCCCAACCACCGAAGTCAGTGAAATCTGCTCCAGCATCTTGGTGTGCCTGGTAAAGGGGTGGCTTACGCGATGACACGTCATACCAATTCTGATGGTTGAATAAATAGCTTTCTCTCAAGTGGGATTATTAGACTAGCAGGATCAGGTTCAAACCTCGCTACCACGATCAACGGAGTAGCCCACGTTGCGGATTGAGTTTACGATCAAGTCGGATGGATCGAGTCCACTGGACTTAATATAGAAGTGTAGATAGGCTTCTCCAATGTTGAGTTCGTCACTGGATCATTCGTGACTTACCTCACGGATGTTTGCTCCATGGTTAGTGATTATTTTCTTGATTTGGTTCCTTTGTCCGGGTTTGTCTATAATCTGGACTTGGAGTCGAATATGCTGCTCTAAGGTGATCAATCCATGGATGAGGAGTGCTTGGAAGTTTTATATTTAATTATTAGTTAAAAGTTTTGGAATAACATACTATCGATTTAGAGGTAGTCGCTTCGTACTGGGAAATTGATATTGCACTGATGTCTTCAATTACCTAGTTAGTCCGTTCAACCATCTACGGCAAGCTTTCGGTAATCTCGGCATCTGAAATGCTATAAAATCAAAAAGAGCCGATATTTCGCTGCTGCTCTGTCGCTAACGGTCTATCAGTTATTCTGTGAATTGACTCCAACTGCCGCAGCAACATCCAGTAATCCGTTGCCTTGTTGATAGCTCGGCATTCCTAAGTCCTCTGCGGTACTATTGAGCGTGCCTCGTGCATCCGTGTTCGAGTACCCAAAGTCACTCATGAGGATACCAGCTGCGCCAGCGACATGGGGTGTGGCCATCGACGTCCCCGACATAGTGGTATAAGTGTCGTTATAATATGTTGAATTGACGTTGCTTCCCGGAGCCACGAGTTCGACTTCAGACCCGGTGTTCGAGAAGCTAGAAAGATTGTCAGAGCTATTTGTCGATCCAACAGCGACACATTCCGAGTTTGCTGCAGGATACTCTACGCAGTCGTAGCAGCCATCGTTCCCAGTAGCGGCCGGGAGGAAAACTCCACGGTTGTACGCGTATGTGCATGCGTCTTTAACAACCGATGAGTATGGACCGCCGATGCTCATACTACCAACATCCCAGCCTTGGTCGGCAACGTACTCGATCCCAGCGGCAATATCAGAATTATATCCACTGCCACTATCACTCAGCACCTTAACAGAGTGCAACGTTGCACCAGGAGCGACGCCGACGACACCTTGTGAATTATTAACGGCAGCCGCGATACCTGCACAGTGCGTGCCGTGTCCATTGCGGTCATACCAGCTAGAGCCAGTAAAGGATGCTCCACTACCGAGGTTACTGTAGAGATCTGGATGGTTCGGATCGATACCAGTATCCAGAATGGCGATATCCGCACTGCTACCATTATACCCATTGAGTTGTGCTTGTTCGGCATCAACCCGGTCCACACCCCAGGAAAGGCTTTCTGCGAGCGCGTGCATTTTGCCATCCACCTCGGCATATCGAATTTCACTCCGGTTTTGGAGTGCCGTCAAAGCCTGTTTGGGGATATCCAGTGAGAGCGCGTCGAACGAGTAGTCTCGATGAACTGATTTCGATGAATTCAGTGCTAGTTTTCGTCCCTTAGTGTTCTTATAGCCGACGTTGATTCGCACGTGCTCACTTGGCTTTGCCGTGGTTAGGCCTGTAACTGCGAGACCGCTTGTTGCTGCACCGGTTACTTTGAGCAGGCTACGCCGTGACTTCCTAATTTCAGTGCCTTTCATGGCGATTTAACAGTACATTTATTCACTATTAAGTCTTTATTCTAGATGATGCTAAGTTAAATCCTAGTAAAATATAGGATATATTATATCTAACTAGAGATAATTAAATCGTTAGAGGTTAGTGTTTTTCGTATCCTGAGAAGAAAGTTCGTTTTCGGTGTTTTCTAAATTTCCAGGATGGTTCTCACCTTCCCCCTGATAGAGAAGACAGGCTACGTCACGATCCTGCTCAACAGAACGGAGAGTAGGCTGGTTTCGTTCACACTCAGTACTGAACTCATTACGTAACGTAGTCAGGGCTTTTTCCTGATGTCCCTCAACTATAGATTCGAGTGCTTGATCGAGAATACGGTTCGCCGCTGGATCATCTACTTGATCCGGAATACCGAACTCCTCTCTAATTGCATTCTTCATTTCATCTATGGGGACCTCATCATGTGAATAATCATCCTTACCCAGGAACTCCAGTATCACTTCTCGGTCAATCCCGGATTCCCGGAGATGGATTCGGAGATCAAGGACTGCACGCCAAGCAGACTGTTCAAATTCATAGTCGGCTGGTTGAATTACAGCTGGACAACGGGTGTGAAACCGACAGCCACTCGGAGGACTTGATGGATCCGGGACTTCGCCACTAAGCTGAACAGATTCCGTTCGATGATCAGGGTCAGGGTCCGGAATGGAGTCAAGAAGTGCTGATGTATACGGATGGTGGGGATTGCGAAACAGTTCTTCGGTAGGACCTGACTCTACGATTTCGCCCAGATACATCACATTCACACGGTCACAAACTTCTCGAACGACACCCATATCATGGCTGATCATGAGCACGCCAATATTAAATTCTGATTGCAGATCATCTAATAGGGAGAGAATATTGGCTTGGATAGAGACGTCGAGTGCAGAAACGGGCTCGTCCGCCACTATGAGGCTAGGATTTGTCGCAAGAGCTCTGGCGATGGCAATTCGCTGTTTTTGCCCACCAGAGAATTCATGAGGATATCTATCAATATCACCAGCCTCTAAACCCACTCGCTCTAAGAGATTCATTGCGATCGATCGTTGTTTATGTTTATTTCGCATCCCATGAATTGTAAGCGGTTCTGTGATCGACTCGCCGATGGACATGCGTGGATCAAATGAGGAATCTGGATCTTGGAAGATCATCTGCACATTCCGTCGGAAATCTTTCATTTCCGAGTCGGTAAAGGACTCGACTGACTCTCCGTTAAACATGACTGTGCCGTCAGTTGGCTCCTCTAAATGAAGAAGACTCCTCACGGCAGTTGATTTCCCGCATCCCGATTCACCGACAATACCCACAGTCTCACCAGCGTTGACTGTTAAATCAATACCGTCGACTGCCTTGACTGTACCTGTCTGGCGGTTGAAGATACCTTTTGTGATAGGGTAGTGCTTCTTCAACTCTTGGACATCTAAGAGAGCTTCATCAGTCATTCTTCTGCCCTCCTATCATCAGTTTGCTCTTGAAGGGCAACATTTGAATCGTCAGACATCGGCTCATCATTAAGTTCAAGCTCATTATCTTGATAATATATACATGAGACAACATGATCATCACTTAAGTCGACAAGTGGTGGTTGCTGACCCTGCGAGCAGTCATCGATTGCTTTCGGACATCGGGAATGGAACCGACAACCACTTGGTGGATCATACGAGCTTGGAAGAGAGCCCTCTATCGTTTCCATTGCTTTTCCACGGCCAGGAAGGCAGCGTAACATCGCCTGAGTGTAAGGATGAGCGGGTGACTTCAGAACATCGCGGACATTGCCTCTCTCCATTACCTTGCCTGCATACATCACGACAACTCGATCAGCCATTTGCGCTACAACCCCGAGGTCGTGAGTAACGAGCAAGATGCTCATATCAAACTCCGATTGGAGATCTCGCAGAAGGTCCAAGATCTGAGATTGAATGGTGACGTCAAGCGCAGTCGTTGGTTCGTCTGCAATCAATAAATCAGGCTGACAAGCAAGAGCCATCGCGATCACAACCCGTTGTTTCATTCCGCCCGAGAACTCATGTGGATAATCGTCCACACGTGTCGTTGCTTCAGGAATTCCGACTCGATCTAACAAGTCTATTGCCCGGTCTCGAGCCGCTGATTTTGATACATCCCGGTGTAGTTTGACTGCCTCCATGATTTGCGTACCTACTGTATATACTGGGTTGAGTGCTCCCTGTGGGTTCTGGAAGACATATCCGATACGACCACCACGAACGTCTTGAAGTTCTTTGTCAGTCATTGTCGTTACGTCTTGTCCTTCAAGTTGAATTTCGCCGTGAGTGATCTCCCCTGGTGGCGAAGGGAACAAGCGTGTGATTGATTCACCAGTTACGGACTTTCCAGATCCGGATTCACCGACAATACAGACGGTTTCTCCGTGATGGACATCGAAACTAACGCCGTCGACAGCAAAGACTGTACCATTATCTGTATCGAAGCTTGTGTGTAGGTCGTTTACTGAGAGTAGTGGATTTGTCATCGTTAATCACCCTGCCGTGGATCAATTGCATCACGTGCTGCGTCGCCGACGAAGTTGAACGCGAGAACCGTGAAAAAGAGGAAAAAACCAGGTATTGTTGCTACCCAAGGGGCCGTAGCAAGTTGAGATCGGCCACTGGCTATGACTTGACCCCATGAGAAGACGTCTGGATCTCCGAGTCCGATGAACGATAAGGCTGCTTCACCAAGAATGAATCCTGGGATTGTGAGGGTTGCAGCGGTGATTACCGTGCTTGAGACGTTGGGGATAAGATGACGTGTGATTATCCATCTTTCATTTGCTCCGAAGCTTTCTGCTGCTTCTATATATGGTTCTTCACGCCGTTGTAGGGCTTCACTCCGGACAAGCCGGGCAGTTCCTTCCCAGCTTAAGAAACCATATAATAGAATGATAATGAAGAGGCTGCTACCGAACATATAGACGGTTAGGAGCAGCAGCATGAAGGCTGGGAACGTCATTTGGAGGTCTACATATCTCATCAGAAGTTCATCAACAAACCCGCCGAAATACGCTGCGACGGTCCCGACCGTTGTACCGATGGTGATCATGACGAACATTCCGATGAGTCCAACTTCAAGACTCACACGTGCTCCAAAGATCATGAGTTTCAGAATATCCATTCCCTGTTGGTTGGTTCCAAGTGGATGTTCCCAAGTCCCAGTGATGGGTTGACCTTGTGGTGCGGCTGTGAATCCAACAGGTGGCATAATCGCGTCTGAGAAGGTCAATTTCGGTTCTGAAAGTACGAGAGGTCCAACAATCCCCACAATGAGGAGAACGAAGAGATATCCTAGTGAGACCACTGCAATCTTATTTTTCCTGAACTGAGACCAGTAATATTTCGTCATTCTTTTATTCTGGTAAAGTGGTGAGACGATGTTGAACCCTAGAATGATTAGAGTGAGTATAAACATCCAGTCCATTCCGCTTGCATCCCAGGTAAAGGGAGTAGTGAAAGTAGGTTGCTTAGGTGGGACAATAACTAAATCATAGAGGAAAAGAAGGAAATAGGTTCCAAGGACAGCAATTTGAGCCCGAGACCGGAGTGAAAAATTGAACCGTCCCGTTTGCAAGTCAGACCAATCAACGTCGTCAAAGGTGAAATCAACCGGTCGGTCCACGGTTTCATCCTCAGAAGTCATGCACGATCACCGTAGTCGATACGAGGATCCAGCCAAACATATGCTAAGTCTTGCAGAAGGTTCCCTAACAACGCGATGAAGACGGGGATCAAAGTCACACCCATAATAAGTGCTGTATCTTGGTTGATGATTGCTTTATATCCAAGAAGTCCGATTCCAGGAATTTGGAAGACTATCTCGACAAGTGTTGCCCCTGCCCAGAGTAATGCGAGGGCGTCACTAACAAGGATTGTAGACAACGGAATTAACGCGACCCGAAGGATATGTTTAATAAGAAGCCGCCATTCGCTGGCTCCTTTTGCACGAGCTGCTTTCACGAACTGTGATTCTGCGTATTCAAGTGCCTGGCTGCGTGAGTACCGCATTTGTCCGGCTACAGCTGCTGTTGAGGTGACTGCTACAGGTAGAATGATCTGTTGAAGATTCTTGAGACTAATAAAATCGATGCCAGAATGGTAGTACACCGGTGGAACGTAGGGTTCTAGAGGAATACCAAACACCACTAAGTCTTTCATCCACACGGATACAACTAGTATGAGTACAATCGCAAACCAGAAATTTGGTATGCTGATTCCGAAGAAAGCAATGAAAGTAGCTAGATAATCTACTGAAGTGTGTTGGTGCATCGCTGAGTAAAGACCGAGACCGAACCCGATGAAGACTGCTAAGATGATAGCAGGGATCATGATTTGGGCAGAATAGGGCCAAGCTGTGGCAATTGCGGTCGTCACTGGCTGACTTCGAGTTGTTGACCATCCCCAGTTTAGTGTTGCAATATTAGTCATGTAATCAACATATCGTTTTGTAATTGGCTCATCTAATCCTTTGCGTTCACGATACGCTTCCTTTGCTTCTTGAGGGTCCCCACCCTTAGCTGCTGCCTGAAATGAGGCCTCCATTTGTCCTGTATTGGGCGAGAGCGATAGGATCCCAAAGACTATCGAAAGGGCGAATACGGTCGCAACGATAGTCCAAGCGAGACGTTTAGCGATATACAGTTTCATTTGTTGCTATTTTTGAAGTATAGTTCACGTGCGGCATCATTACTTGTGTATTGGTTTTTCGGCTGCTCAAGACCTGCAACCTTCTTCCGATAACCGTCGATCACTGCACCGCAATCTGTAAAGACAACAGGCTGTTCTCTACTGAGATAGCCTAGCAGTTTAGAAACGATCTTCTGGGACTCTTTCTTTGAAGATGCCGACGCTGCAGCGTTAATTTGTTTATTTAGGTTATCGCGTGATGGCACATAGCCGGATGAGTTGAAACTAGCTTTCTTTGGGAACAACATCCCCATCACGTCCCAAGGGGTGTATGCTGCATGATCAAACCCTGTTGGTATGAGATCCCAGGATTTCTTGCTTGTAGATACATCACGCGGTCCTCCGTTCCATGGGCCTGCATTCCATTCTGAGTTCTTTGCGGAGTTCTGTAAATAATTGCCGTAGAGGTTTGTAAGAGAAGTTCCTTGTGAGTTGATTTTGATTCCGAGCTTGCTGTATTGCTGTGTGAGATAGTCTTTTAGGATTCGAGTACTTTTCCAACCGGTGGAATAGACAAGTTTGAGCTGGACCTGACTTCCATTTTGGTCAACTAATTTACCGCCTTTGTATTTGTGATTCGGAAGAGCATTGTCTATTTTCCGTTTTGCTTTTTGGATCTTAGGACCATTAGGAATCCAGACTTTGTCTTTATCATAGAATGGACCCCATTTTGGGGACCAAGTATGAGCTTTTGTGCCGTAACCTTTCTGGACTTTGTTGAGAATGATGTCCTTGTTGATGGCCAAGGCGAAGGCTTGCCGGACTTCTTTTTTCCGGAATGGTTTCCACCCATTCGCTCGTTGATTCATGGCAATGTAGTCGATCGAGGACCCGAATTTACTGCTTAGGACATTCACATTAGGGTCCTGTTTAAATTGGCCTGCTTTGAATACGCTCAATCCTGCTCGAGTCACATCACCACTTTTGAGCGCTGATAGAGTGGTGCTTGATTCATTGAAGATTTGTCGGACATACTTGTTGACGTATGGGGCGTTTTTGTACTTCTCTGTTTCAGCGAGATAGTAGTCTTTGTTTCTCGTGAATTCAATTTTTGACTGTCGTTGCCATTTCTTTAAATTAAATGGCCCTAAATTACCCGTCCATGTCGCGTTGACGATCTCATCCGACTTCTTGAGTCCCTCCAAATTTTTATTTTTCACATAAGGCTTGAGCAGCTTTTTAGGAAGCGGTTTCATCCACTTAGTTGGATCTGTAAATAGCCAATATGGGCGTTTTTCAGGGAGTTCGGCTCGAAGTTTATACTTTCCTGTTTTCCTATATTTTATGGGTTCGTCGTTGATAAAGAAGGAAGAAACATAGGGATAGCCATGCCAGCTATCTTTGTCATTCTGATTTATCTTATTTATTTGATATATGTAATCTTCTGCGGTCAGTTTCCCGTATGGGTCGCTATACCGAAGATTTTCTCGGATCTTAATAGTGAGAACATCCTTGCTATCACTAAGTTCCCAACTTTCAAAGAGCAAGGGTTCAATTTCGAGATTCTCATTAATGACACCACCCCAATCCATAAGAAGCCCAATCGCATCCTGGGTTGACTGATCGCTAGCAAGGTAGGGAACAAGATGACTTGCATCAGCAGTAGACCCTTCAACCCACGTTCCACCGATTGGTTTTGACTTAGCCGCTACCGTAGCTTGGTTAGATTGTGTACCATTTTCCCCTCTCTTCGTCCCTTCGCCTTCCGGGCCGTCTTGTTGAAAACTGCATCCAGCAAGTCCGGCAGTTCCTGCAACGGTAAGTGTTTTTATAACTGAGCGCCGGTCAACATTTTTCTTGCCCACTGGCATCATGTACCAGTGAGCAACCCGCATACTTATACTTTTCTAACAGACCAAAGTTAAGACGGCAATATAGTTATTGAGAATAGCCTGCTCAGGACCAAATTTATTTGATTTTTCCTAATTCCCAGCAGTTTCTTTGAGGAATCGTCATTTCTCAAATAGATTGATGAATCTTCGAGCAGAACAAGATTAAGCTTCTAGCTCCGAATTTCGGCATCTACGGTTTTCTGAACAGCCAAGCTTTGATCACTGTTGAGTTCCAGTCTCTCCACCGATTTTCTCTACGATTAACTGAAGTGGTTCCCCACTACCGAACGGAAAATTCCTTCTAGCCAGGTATGGAGATCCCCTAGAATTCCCTGAGATTAACTAGGCCACTTTTCTTGAAGCGAATAAGCTGGATACGGCATTGAGGCTTGAAAGGGCCCATTCTCCACTGTTAGAGGTGTTCAAACAAACTGTTGTTCCCCTTTATCGATCGTTCATTAAGATTGTTGAATAATGTTACCTGCAATCCCATCACAGCAGTAGTATTGTAACACCAAGCTTTGACTAGAAACCCAGCCATTACATTTGTAGTTCTGTAATCGTGAGTCATGCCGCTCACTACTAGACAGTACTCGGATTGAGAACTGTTGTAAGCGGTAGATAGTAGCGATAAACACCAATCTCAAGAGGATTCTAGGAGTCAAACTCATTGTAGTGTTTTGTTGATCAACGGACGCAACCCATCTGAGTTCGGCTCTGCAGAACAGCTTTCAGTCATTCTAGCGAATCCTACGCCAATTCTCTTTGCAGTTTCTAACCAAGAAGGCATTAGTGGCCGGTATATTCCACTATATTAGATCATTTTACAAGAATCTTCATCATTTAGGACTAATGATTTAAATCCTTGACTATACTTAGAACTCGCCCACCGTTCTGCTGTGAGGAACAGGTATGTTTTTTCTATGGTCAAATAATCCACTGGGGTGAATACGGAATTCCGTGAACAAGGCTAATAGTATAGTAGAAATCATTAGAGATGGGTTTAGACATATTTAATTAATCCCTGCTAGTGTGCGCACTTGTAGCCAGTTAAAATGATTAATGGAGAGGAAACGATATTAATTATGATCTATAAATACTAATACTATTTGGTATATTGCTATCGTAATGGGTTAAGATTGCAGCAATAATACCAATGTCTATTGTGTTTAGAACAGGAATCATGAATTGGAATAGTAGCCAGGGCAGGCCATTGAGGGTGAGGGCGTTATGGGGACAGCCACGATTCCACCACCAAGTCGACAAGGGTGCCTAGCTACATCCTTAGTCCTTTGAGTTAAAGGACAGTTCAATTTCAAAACCGCTATTGTTTAAATCTGTCGGTTTTCTCCTCGATTCTGAGTAAATGCCAATTTATAAGAGCAATACTTTCGCTAAGGTGGACATTTGTGGTAAAATCAGAAGAGATAGCTCACTACTCATTCGGGATACGATTATGTAGCGCCTAGTTTTATTTAGATTGATCGCTCACAGGGCATGGAAGAACAAGGATAGTCAACAAGGTTTTCAGCACCATCTTTGGTGATTAATACTAAATCTTCCAGACGTACGCCTCCACGATCTGGATCATATATTCCTGGTTCTATTGTTACAACATGGCCTGGCTCAAGGACAGTATCTCTTGAAAAGAAAGGCGGCTCGTGAAGAGACGTGCCTACTCCATGACCGGTGCCATGATACAGCCCTACATCTACATCACCAGTCTTGTAACCATTAGCTTCTATTACCTCTACGATCTTTGTATGTACATCAGATCCAGTAATACTTGGAGCGTCATTCAGCTGTTCTAGTCCCGCTTGTAGAGCCTTCTGTACGGTCGCATATACATCCTGTTCCCATTCAGGCGGAGATCCAGGCACGAATGTCCGTGTTATATCTCCAAAATAGCCGCTTGGTCCCCGTGGCCCTAGGTCAATTAACACTGTTTCGTCGGGCCGAATATTGTCTTCGCCGTTGAAATGGAGATCGGCACAACTCTCTCCTGCGCCAATTACGGTATTTCCAGCATCGTTTGCACCATTACGTGCGAGTTTGACATTGATTTCCCGTCGAAGTCGTTTCGTGGTAAGCGGTTTACATTTCCAAATGAGTTTATCCTCCAAGATAGTGGCGTTGGCAAGAATTGTTTCGGCATATTGCATTGCCTTTTGGGCGATCAACTCTGTTTTTCGAATATTCTCGATTTCAGCAGGAGATTTTTGCATCTTCATCTTTTCTATATTGCTCGTAGTAACGGTGGTATAGCCGGCTTTTTCTAATTCACTATATACCCAGTATGATGTTGAGTCTGGTATTAGCACCCTCGATATTTCATTGGTATTTTTGAGGACGGTAATGCTTCGCTGCGCAGCAGAGGCTCGGTTGTTGTTTTTTGTTGTCGTTACTGTATCACCTGGGAATTCACGTTCTGCTTGCTCACTAAACAACGCGGGGGCGCAGAGGGTCGTTTCCGTATTCGTCAATACAAAGGCATAGTCCCGATCAGGGCCATTGAACTGGGTAAGGTACCAAAGTAACTGGTCTTGGTTATCGCCAATGTGGACATAGGCATCGGCATTTCGCTTATCGAGCTGATCTACAATATACTCATAGTTTGGTGTCGACTGGTCGGCGGGCAACATATAACCATAGTGGTGATGCATGAAAATGAAGTTATGGGTGAATTGGATCTGAATTTGGTTTATTCAATGGTATGGAGCATGGGCAGAGGTCGTCAATTGTCGAAAGCTAGTTTTATTATCGACGAAGCAGTAGACAGAGTTGATGGATTACAATTGCACAAACTGCGGGAGGAGGAAATTGGTACAAAAGTCTGGAACGTGGATATGCAAAGGATGCGGATACGTTCCTCCGCATGGGTCAGATTAATTTAAACAAGCTACATCGGCGCTCAGTACCGTATTAGCCGTTTAAGATCGCTCGAAGAGCAAAGAGTGCGTTTTCTTTACGTTCCATTAGTCGACGGTAAAAGTAAGAAAACCATTTAGGTCCATAAGGAACATACTGCCACACCTCATATTGCTTTGCAAGTTCGATTTGTGCCTGTTCACGCACACCCATCAACATTTGAATCTCAAACGAAGTCCCATATTCTTGATAAAGGGATGTCGCATGTGAAATCATCGCTGGATCATGGCTCCCAACTGCTATCCCTCCATCAAATTGCTCAAACATAAATGTCAAATGAGACCGATATGCTTCGTCAACTTCTGATTTGTCCTGTAATGCAATGTTGGACGGCTCATCGTATGCACCTTTGACAAGACGGACTTTTCCCGGCAAATCTGCTAATTTCCTTAAATCATCTCTCGTACGCTTTAGGTTAGACTGAACACAAACCCCAACTGAACCACCGTACTTATTAGAAAATAACTCAAAAGCACGGAGGGTAGCATCCGTCGTTTCATGATCTTCCATATCAATCCAAACAAATTGGTTATTACTATGCGCTCGCTCAACGATCGTAGTTAAATTTTCCTGGAATTGTACTTCATCAATATCTAATCCAATTTGCGACGGTTTAATGGAGATACATGCATTCACATTAGAAGTCGAAACTTTATCTAGAAGATTGAGGTAATTTTGAGTATCGGTCTCCGCGTCTGCGGGATTGCTATAGTGCTCACCGAGACGGTTGAGAATACACCCAATACCGTCATGATTGAGACTTTGAGTATGCGCTATTGCTGTCTCTGCTGATTCACCAGCAACAAACCGATCAGCTATCGGTAGGATCATCAATTCAATAGAGAAGTGGGAGTCAATATAAATTGTGTGAACTCCCCTCGCCCATCCCCCATGGTAAAAGTTAGCTTCCGAAGAGTAGACGCTACTCCTCGGAAGGAGAAACCTCTGCACTATCTGTGTAATGATGGCATGCACAGCTACTGCCACCATTAACTTCCTCTAAGTCCGGATCAGCTTGTTCACAAATTGGACCGATGTATTCTTGACAGCGAGTATGATAGCGGCACCCAGATGGCGGATTCTGGGGACTAGGTACGTCACCGTCAAGAATTATTCGGTCAGACTGTGGCTGCTCTGAGGCTTCAGGCACGGCTGACAGCAGTGCTCTTGTGTAGGGGTGCTTTGGATCCTTAAAAAGTTCAGTTGTATTGGACAGCTCAGCTAGCTCACCTAAGTACATGACTGCAACTCGATCACAAATGTGGTGTACAACGCTTAGATCATGGCTAATGAAGAGATAGGTAAGGTTGTACTCATCTTGGAGGCGATCAAGTAAGTTGAGGATTTTCGCCTGCACACTTACATCCAGCGCACTGGTCGGTTCATCTGCTATTATAAGTTTAGGATTGACAGCGAGTGCACGAGCAATAGCGATACGCTGTTGTTGACCGCCACTAAAAGCGTGAGGAGCCCGTGTTAGGTGGCTTTCGTTGAGACCGACTTCTTCAATCAGTTCGAATGTCCGATTTTCCCGTTTTTTAGCGGACCAATCGGTCAAGCATTTCATTGGCTCCTGAATGAGCTCAGCAACGCTCATACGAGGATTCAACGACGAGGCTGGATCCTGAAAGATGAACTGCAGATTCTGCCGGATCTCCCGTAATTCTGAACGAGAGGTACTAGTTATGTCGTTGCCGTCAAACCAGATTGTCCCGTCCGTGGGTTCGATGAGTCGCATTACGGTTTTACCGAGGGTTGACTTCCCACAGCCAGATTCACCCACAAGACCAAGTGTCTCGCCTTCTGCGATGTCTAGGCTCACTCCATCAACTGCTTTTACATGGTCGATAGTACGGTTGAAAACTCCCCCACGCACGGGATAGTACTTTTTTAGCTTATCAAGTGCAAGGATGGGCTCCTTTGCGCTCTGTCGGTGTGTGGATTGGTTTAGTTGTTTATCGCCGAGATCCTGCTGGCTGTTTGTATGTTGTTTTTGTCGAGAGTTCATTGTGTATCACCAGATTCAGCGTGACGGGGTGATTGCTCCGTTGACGGACGTGACGGCAGGTTCCAATGGGAGGGTGGTGTTTCTTCAGCAGCGTCTGTGTAGAGGTGACAGGCGACTTCATGATCTGGTTGTTCATTACTTGATGTAAGAGACGGGTCAGTCGCATCGCAAACATCACCAATGTACTGAGGACATCGGGACGCAAACCGACAGCCAGACGGTGGGTTACGAAGGTCAGGGACTACGCCCTCAATTGTTGGAAGACGGTCTGTCTTCTCATCAAGAGAGGGGATGCTTTCTGAAAGTGCACGAGTATATGGGTGGAGTGGGGCATCGAAAAGTTGTGCTATGGTACAACTCTCGACGACGTTTCCCGCATACATGACTGCGATGCGGTCAGCAATTTCACTCACCACACCTAAATCGTGCGAGATAAACAGAATACTCATCCCAAACTCCTTTTGCAAATCCCTCAATAAATCCATTATTTGAGCTTGTATGGTGACGTCAAGCGCAGTAGTCGGTTCATCTGCAAGCAACAGTTTTGGTTCGGTGATGAGCGCCATCGCGATGACAACCCGTTGCCGCATCCCACCACTGAGTTCATTTGGGTACTGGTCCATAATACGCTCAGCATCAGCCAATCCACAAGCTTCGAGCATTTCGATGGCCCGGTTGCGGGCCTCAGCTTTTGAGACATCCCGATGAGTACGGAGCGGCTCCGAGACCTGTTTTCCGATAGTGAGAACCGGATTAAGGGAAGACATTGGATCCTGATATACCATAGTAATGTCATTACCTCGGATAGCATTAAGTTCACGCTGTGAGAAGTCAAGAAGATTCTTCCCATTGTACTGAATACTACCGCTAACAGTCTCGGCCGGTGGAGACTGGAGTAATCCAATAGTAGAGAGGGCAGTGACACTCTTACCACAACCGCTTTCACCGATAATACCAAGAACTTCATCTTGGTGGATTTCGAGGTTTACGCCGTCCAGTGCCTCGACTGTTCCTTCCTCAGTATGGAAGTGCACATGCAAGTCGTCAATTTTGAGAATTGGTTCCGTCATGTTATTCTGATTGTTTTGGATCTAACGCATCTCGAAGGCCATCACCAAGCGCGTTGAAACCGATGACTGTCAGCATGATCGCGACTCCAGGGAATGTCGCAATCCACCAAGCACGATCTATCTCACCACGTCCAGCTGCGATAAGCGCGCCCCATTCAGGTTTCGGCGGTTGTACGCCCATGCCAAGAAACGATAGGGCCGCACTCCAAAGTATCACAGTTGGAATTGTGAGCGTAGCATAGACGATAATGCTCGAGGCAGCATTTGGAAGGATATACCGTGTGATGATGCGAAAATCAGTTGCGCCAGCGGTTTTAGCTGATTCAATATATTCTTCTTCCATTACGGACTTCACATCGCCGCGTACTAAACGAGCGAACCCACGCCACCCGACAAGACTCACAGCCACGACGAGTGGCATGAGGCCTCCTCCAAGCATCCCCGCGATTGCAAGTGCAAGTACGATTGCAGGGATTGAGAGGCTAATATCGACTAACCGCATGATAAAGGATTCTGTCCAACCGCCATAGTAGCCTGCGATAAGGCCAAGTGAGACTCCAATAACCATTTGCAGGCCGACAATGGCGATACCGAGAAACACTGTATACCTTGCACCAAAAACTACCCGAGAAAAGATATCTCGACCATAGGTGTCTGTTCCAAAAGGATGCTCAAGACTAGGTGATTCTTTGATTGCATTATAGCTCTGGGCAGTTGGATCCGATGATGCAATGATCGGGGCGAACACAGCGGTTATTATGAGAGCTAAAACAATTCCCAGACCGAAAACGGCGAATGAATTCCGTTTGAGTCGGCGAATAATCAATTTCGATCGGGAACGGAAGCTTGTATCTACCCGCTGCTTGGCTATATCGCTTTGTCTTCCCTGCTCCTGCGCCATCATTACCACCAACATGGGTGTCCTTTGTTAATCTTCCGCATAGAAGTGGATGGTGAACTATATTAGTGGTATCATTCAGTCACCTTAGAGAGCAAAGTCTACCCAAGCCGGAACATCTTAGAGGGAACACCACAGGTAGTAAGATGATGTCAGTTGGAATCGACGCACGGCTTGATCGAATTGGAACGGGAGACAAAATCCTTAATGTCCCAATGGACCACGGAATTACACTTGGTGCAACCCCAGGACTCAAACAGATTGAGGATACAATTGACGCAGTAACACGAGGAGGCGCAGACAGTATTTTAACACAGAAAGGACTCGCTTCCCGTGTCCACCCAAACAAAAATGGAAAGGGATACATCATTCATCTCAACGCTTCAACAACAATTGGGCCAGACACAAATGATAAGCGAATCACAGGGACTGTTGCAGAAGCTACACGGCTAGGCGCCGACGCTGTCTCACTACACATGAATATTGGCAGTGATCACGAGCCAAACCAAATAGAGCAGCTTGCCAATATTACGAGAGAAGCAGCAGAGTATGGCATGCCTGTGTTAGCAATGACATACGCCCGTGGTCCCGGCATAGACGAAGACGACACCGAACACGCAAGTCATGCAGTAAGATTAGCCGAAGAAGTAGGGGCAGATGTCGCAAAAACCGGGTACACAGGTGATGCGGAGAGTTTCAGTGAGGTAGTAACGTCGACGAGTTTGCCAGTCATAATGGCAGGCGGAAATCCGAAAGATGACCAAGCAATGCTAGAAAATGTGCGTGGGGCAATGGATGGTGGTGCGGCCGGTGTTTCGATGGGACGGAGTATCTTTCAGCATGAGCAACCAGAAGCAATGACTTGTGCTGTTTCGAGTATCGTTCATGACGACTACAGCGTTGAAGAAGCACTTGACCGAGCCGAGTTGTAATTGATAGTATACTAAAGGCGATTTTAATTTCAATGATAGAATAAGAGTTAGAAGATTTCAGTCGTAGGTGATTCGAGGGTCGAAGTAACTGTAAGCAATGTCCACGAAGAGATTAGAAATAATGACTATAATTGAATAAATGAGCACCGTTCCTTGAATCACAGGATAATTTCTAGCGAGTACTGAGTCAACTAGTAGTCGTCCCATTCCGGGCCAAGAAAAGACGGTCTCAATGATGACTGTCCCAGAGAAAATTAGTGGGATTTGAAGGCCGATAAGCGTGATTATTGGGATCATCGCGTTCTTCATTGCGTGTGTATAGATGACACTTTTTTCACCGATGCCTTTCCCGCGTGCTGTTCGGATATAGTCTTCATTAAGTACCTCTAGCATAGATGAACGCGTCATCCGTGTGAGAAGGCCAGCACGGCGTGTCCCGGTTGCAATTGCTGGGAGAGCAATATACGTAAGCCATGTTAGCGAAAATATGGCTCCGTTCCGACCAGAGATTGGGAACATATCCAAATTCACTGAGAAGACTAAGATAAGCAGTAAACCAAGCCAGAACGATGGCATTGAAATCCAAAAGATTGCAAATAACATAGAAATATTATCTACCCAACTGTACTGCTGTACAGCACTAACAACCCCAAGTGGAAGTGCAATGATAAATGTAATAATCATTGCTACAAGTGCTAGCTCTAATGTCGGAAGTAACCGTTCACTAATCATATCTGAAACGTCTCTTCCTCCTCGAATGGATTCGCCAAGATCGCCCTGAACAACGCCAGAAACCCAATCAAGATAACGAATATGCGGTGGTTGATTTAAACCCATATCTCGTTCTAACTCTTCGACCGCTTGCGCGTCTGCATTCGTCCCAAGAGCGATTCTGGCAGGATTTCCTGGAGCCATATATACGATTGAAGAGATGACGATAGTGACGCCAATAATCACCGGGATGGTTACGAGGAGACGCCGGACTATGTACTTATACATATTAATATTATTAGAGACCCAGCTCCAGATGACGGAGGTACTCTTTAACCGGCCACCAGGGATGGTCGTTGACCATTGTCTCTATACCTTTAACGGATTTTTTATGGCCGAGAATCTTATTATATCCTAAGACGGGTACAATAGGAGCCCGTTTTTGCATTAGTAGCTGGGCATCGATGATAGCCTGGTGTCGCTCGGCATCGCTTGTTGTCGTACGTGCCTTGTTTAGATAGTTGTCAAATTTCTTGTTTTCCCAGAGCGAGAAATTCGTGCCTCCTTTCTTGGCACTTTGGCTACTCTCAAGTGTGGCAGAGAGTGTCTGCAACGAGTATTGGCCGCCGTATCCCATTACCACTAGGTCGTGTTCACCTGCCTCTAATTTTTTGTATAGAGTTCCGGCCTCGAGGATGTTTAGATTTGTTTTGAATCCCACATCTTCTAGCATCGGCTGGATAGTCGTTCCAACTTTCTTCTCTCTCGGGATCGTGAACGTGAGGAAATTGAGAGTAAGCTTCTTACCATTCTTTGTCCGGACCTGGCCTTGTTTTGAGTTCGTCCAACCAGCTTTATCTAAAAGCTTACGTGCTTTCTGCGGGTTAAATGACTGTCCAGTGCTTTTTGCACGCTTTTCTGGAAGTGCATTCTTTGCCATTGGAGGCATAAGCGTCCAAATCTTATAGCCCTCTCCACCAAGTGCTGCCTCGATAACGGCGTCCTTTTTCACTGCGTGAACAGCTGCCTTCCGAACGTGCATATCATTCATCGGCGCTTTTTGCGTATTCGGACACAAGTATGCCTGCCGAGTGAACCTTTTCCGTTTGAGATCGGTACTCGAATTTTGCTCCACTTTGCTGGCGTCTGAGAGGATTATAGACTTCGAAAGATGAACCCCACCATCTGTGAGCTCATTGAGAAGAGTCGTCGGTTCGGGATGCGATTCGAACCGGAATTTCTTCACCTTCCCAGGACCTTTATTCTTCACCCAATCCGGTCCCCAGTTGTACTCCTCAAAGCGTTCTGTCTCGATGAACGAACCTCGAGACCATTTTTTGAACTTGTAAGGCCCAGTTCCGACGATAACATCCTGGCCGTACTTATCACCGGCTTGGTCCAGTGCCTTTTTCGAGATGAGTGCTGAGTTCCAAGTCGAAAGTCCCCGCGGAAGCAGCGGGAATGGATTTTTGTACTGCACAGTGACTTCCCGATTACCGGTGACTTTTATTTTCGATATATCACCAGCTAAATATCCCATCGGAGATTCTTTGGCAAATCTGTCGAGGTTCCATTTCACTACCTCCCCAGTCAGCTCCTCACCATTATGAAACTTGATTCCCTCTTCGAGTTTGATGGTATATTTAGTCGCGTCATCGTTCATTGAGTAGTCCTTTGCTAGGTGAGGTACTGGTTTCAGGTCAGGATTGACCCGGAAGAGTGGTTCATTAATGGCGAAAAGGACTTCCTGGGTCCCAATACGTGTGGCAAGATGCGGATCGAGTGGTTCGTCACCAGACATTTTTGTATTCTGGCCAACAATTAGCGTATTGCCACCGCTATTGCCATTTTTAGACCCATCACTACTAGAATCGTTGCTGAAGGAGGCACAACCCGAAACTGCTGTTCCTGCACCAACGATACTTAATGTTGAAAGGTATGTCCGACGGTCTATCCACTTGTCGTCCGATGGCTTACTAGCCATGATACACGATGACAAACCCAGAAGATATAACACTTATGATCACTATTTGATATTATTTCGTGAAATAAAGGGCCCAACATTTATTATATTACCTGCCAGACTTTCCATATGGCTCCAACGAGAGTCCCATCAGCAGAGTATAGCAATCGCATCTCACGGGTTCGCGACGACCTCGCGGCTAACAACTTCGACACACTATGTCTATTCTCGGCGGTAGACATCGGTTGGGTAAGTGGATTTCACCATCTCCAAACCGAACGACCTGTTTGTCTCGCTATTACCCAAGAACAAGTTGCTCTCACAGTACCGCGACTGGAACTGGACCGCGCTGAATTAGATGAATTCCCTGCGATCGACGAAGTCTACTGGTACTATGACTATCCCGGAGGGGAGAGTACAAATGCAACGTACTATGAACATCCATCTGCAACCCCGGAGGAGAAAATCGCTGAAATGCTTTCTGACCTCAATGCTGATCAAGTGGCTGCAGACATGAACGGTGCTCCCGGTTACTGGGGATATTCTGGCCCAAGTCTTGACGAATTTGCTGATGTCACGGTCGACACCGTAGAGTGGATCAAAGAATACCGGAAATCTAAATCGGCCGTTGAGCAGGAATTAATGCGCGAATCAGCAAAATGGGGCAACCTTGCACACAGAAAGCTCGAGGATTATGCTGAACCTGGAAAGCATGAATTCTGGGTGGCAAAACAAGCGAGTCTTGATGCGTCAATGGCGATGTTTGATACACTCGGCGAGCGGTATCAATCGAGACTTCGAGGCGGATTCCCTGCTTCGTGTGGATTCCTTTCCGGTCCGAATACAGCACTACCGCATGGCTTGACAGAGAATCGGCGACTGAAGCATGGTGATATCCTCATCACTGGTGCAACAGCCAACGTAGACGGGTATATCAGTGAGCTAGAGCGGACTATGTTCGTTGGTGAAGTAAGCGATGATCATCGGCACTACTTTGATCATATGCTTGAAATGCAGACACTCGCTATTGAAGCATGCGGTCCCAATGTTCCCGTCGCTGAGGTCGACCAGGCTGTCCACGATTACTGTAAAGAGCAAGGACTTCTTCAGTATACTCAGCATCACACGGGCCACAATATCGGTCTCGGTGTCCATGAGCGTGGCTTTCTCGACAGGGGAAGTGAAGAGATCATTCAGCCCGGACATGCTTACACTATTGAGCCTGCGCTGTTCGTCCCAGACGTAGGTGGCTACCGTCATTCCGATACTATCCTCATCACCGACTCAGGTGTCGAAACGATCACGTACTATCCCAGAGACCTAGAGAGCAATATCATCTCGTACTAAAGCGAATTTCGCTCGTGTCGTTAGTCTAGCGTAGAAAGTGAATATTCTTCCACCTTCGCTTGAGGGCAGGCGGGTCCAGACGTCTCGCGACAATGTAGAGAGATACAAGATTTTCAACTTATTCTACAGATACCAACAGTACTTTTTTATATTTCCAAATCCATGTGTAGCAATGCCACGAATGAAGGTACTAATCTTAGTTAAAGAAGTCACCGAGTTAGCCGATGATTTCGAAGTATCAGGTATGACGATTAGCGACCAATACAAGGAAAAAGCTCTGAACGAATGGGATGAGTACGCAATTGAGACTGCAGTCCAAATTAGTGAAGACCGAGAAAGCGACGTCGAAACAGTGAGTGTAACAATCGGTCCCGAAGCTAGCGAAGAAACAATCAGACTCGCATTAGCAAAGGATGTAGATCGAGCAATTCGCATCTGGGACGACCAATTCACTCAGGATCACGTTGACGCGCATATTCGAGCACGAGTGCTCGAAGCCATTGTTGACCGCGAAGACCCAGATCTAGTGCTGACTGGAGTTCAATCGGAGGACGATGGTTTTGGAGTGACTGGCGTGCTCCTCGCTGAACGAATTGGATATCATTGGGCTGCAGTAGTCAATCATCTAGAACTCGAGGAAAATAGAGCCCACGTCCGTCGAGAGCTTGAAGGAGGAATAGAAGAAATGGCAACACTCCCGCTCCCAGCGGTTCTAACCATTCAAACCGGAATTAACGAACCACGGTATGCTAGTCTTCGAGGGATTCGGCAAGCGAAGCAGAAACAAATAGAAGAACTCTCCCTAGCCGACTTAGAGATTGATTTAGCGGACTACTCGACCCAATTAGAGCGTCACTCTCTTTCAAAGCCGAAGAGTGAAAGTGATATGTTCCGCCTCAAGGGAGATTCCGACCAAACAGCATCCGAGCTCGCTGAATTGCTCCAGGACAAGGGAGTGGATGCCTAATGGCTGAGATACTGGTAGTTAGCGAACATCGCAGGGGAGAGATTCGTGATGTGAGTTTTGAAGCCATCACAGCCGGACGAGAGCTTGCGAACGACCTAGATGCCTCCCTCTCAGTCGTGACTATCGGAGGGGATTCGGACCAACACACAGATGCGCTACAATGTGAAGGTGTAGATACTATCTACAGCGTTCCGAACGGCGATGAATTCAATCACGAACTCTATCACCAAAGTGTTGTCTCGATAGCGGAAAAGCAAGACATAACAGCCATCGTCATTCCTCATAGCGCAAATGGGCTTGACTTCGCCCCTGCTGTTGCAGGCAGTCTCAATGCACCAATTGTTACGGATGTGATTGGGTTTAGGGCCGAAAATGAGCTTCTCATTACTCGTGAGCAACACGGGTCGAAAGTAGAGACCGAGCTTGAAGTAACAGGGAACTCTCCAGTCATCACGATCCGGAGTACAGAATGGGAGATGGCAAACTCGACGGGATCAGCTTCAGTTCATGAGTTTCCGGTAGCTATTGATGAAACGGGTGTGACAGTCGAGGGATATGAGGATGTTATGGATGGTGACGTCGATATCTCCCAAGCAGATGTGCTAGTTAGCATTGGCCGCGGGATCGAAGAAGAAGAAAATCTCCCACTTATTCAGGAACTCGTAGAGGCGATGGATGCTACCTTATCCGCTTCTCGTCCAGTGGTAGATAATGGGTGGCTTTCGGATAGTCGCCAAGTCGGTCAATCAGGTAAGGTAGTTACGCCAGACGTCTACTTGGCGATTGGGATCTCTGGGGCCGTTCAGCACGTCGCAGGGATGAAGGGATCAGATACGATCGTTGCGATCAATACTGATCCGAACGCCCCAATCTTTGATATCGCTGACTATGGGATCGTTGATGACCTCTTTGAGGTTGTCCCGTCGCTCATTGAGCAGTATCAATAAAAGCAACTGGTCGTCTCGTTTTTATCGAGACCGCTATTCGTCTTCTCGATCGGTCCAGAAATCGAATCCTCGACCAGGAGAGAACACGTCAATCGCGACAGCCCGTTCATCACCGGTGTTTTCAACACGGTGTGATTCCCATGCATCTAGCCAAACGGAATCGAACCGCTCGATAGTAGTTTGATCGTCTTCAGTGTGGATGGTGAGCTCACCTTGAAGCGCGATGCAGACCTGCTCATTCTCGTGTTCATGCATCGGCGACGAGTGACCTGGCGGCTTTTCAAACCATTCGAACGTGAATCGGTCGCTACCAGCCAGGGAAACGCGCTGCCAACCTTCGTCCGGTTCGTACGTGGTCGCTTCACTAAAGCTTACAGTCTTCATCTATTTCGTCTATTAGATAGGGAAGGCGCTATTTGAATATTGTGGAGACCAGTCGATGATTTGAAGCGGGGTTTTATTCCACCGCTAGTTAATCAGAGGTTTGAGGCACCAGCACCGCCATCAATCGGAATCGCGACTCCGTTTAGATAGCTCGATCGAGGGGAAGAGAGGAATGCAACAACTTCCCCCAGTTCGCCTGGTTCTCCAATCCGACCGAGCGGAATTCCTTCACCACGTGCATTTAAGCCGTCCTCATAGGAGTCATACTCACCTCTTTCAACGGATTGTTCTACAAGTTCTTGGATTCGACTCGTTTCGTGAGGGCCAGGGAGTACTGCATTTGCTCGGATCTCAGGTGCAAGTTCCTTTGAAAGTGTTTTTTCTAGCCCAATCACACTCATCCGTACTGAGTTCGAAAGCACAAGGGAGTCAATCGCCTCTTTGACGCTTCTAGACGTGATATTCACGATCGTTCCACCTTGTCCATCCTGAAGATGGGGGGTTGCTTCGCGAACAAGACGAACAACACTCATCACCAGTAAGTCAAAAGCATGGTACCAGTCTTCATCAGTAGTTTCAGTGAACGGGCCACTTGGTGGGCCACCTGCGCTCGTCACGAGATGATCCAATTGGCCGAATTCGTCGATAGTCGTTTGTACGAGGTTCTGAATATCGTCTTTCTTGGTTAGATCGCCTTCCACACCAATGATGGAGCCACTCCCGAGATCTTCGAGTGAATTCACGGCTTCGGTGAGATTCGCCTCATCCCGTCCGTTGAGTACGACATTCGCGTTTTCTCGGGCAAGTACTTTAGCAGACGCTTGACCAAGACCACTGCTTGATGCAGTTACTAACGCCACATTGTCCTCAATTCCGAGGGTCATAGCAACTAGAGTGGTGTTCTCACACTATTTAGTAGTTAGGTTGTACTATCCTCCTACAGCTACAAACGCTAGTACTAGGCTGAAGTAATCATGGACAATAAATACCGCTTCGAATCTTCAAAAAGAGGGCCGAAGTGTGGGCTCAGGGAGACAGCGTAACGTTATTGCTGATCTCGACCAACGTCACCAACGACTGTCCGACTCTGCTGACGCATGAACTGCGGCAGGTACCAGTAGCCACCAGCAAATTTGCCGGTTGTACCAGAGAACTTCCATCCTCCGAAGGGCTGGGCTTGGACCAGCGCACCTGTTGTTGCACTCTGGGATCGGTTGACGTAGCACATTCCAGATTCAATCCGGTCAAACCACGTATCGATCTCCTCTTCATCCTCGGAGAAGAGTCCAGCACAGAGGGCATAGTCACTATCATTAGCCTTGGTGATACCTTCGTCAAGGCTCGAGATAGGATGAATAGTTACGAATGGAACAAAATGCTCCTCCGTCGCCAGTTCATGGCTATGTGGAATATCCGTAACAACGGTCGGCTTCACGTATCGCCCGTCAGGCACCTCTGAGCTAGAAACTTCCTCACCGCCCGTACGCACGGTGCCGTCTTCCTCCGCTTGTTCACAGATGTCCAAGTAATGAGACAAGGCACTATCGTCGATCAAAGGTGAGACAACAGTCTCCTCGTTTTCTGGCCGTCCGATGGCCAGCTGTTCCGTTTCCGAGACCAATTGCTCGGTGAACGTATCAATGAGATCCTCGTGGACATAGACGCGAGACGTTGCTGAACACTTCTGACCACTGAAGGAGAATGCGCCCATTTTCACCCCAGAGACTGCTTTCGACACGTCAGCAGTGTCAGTGACGATAACAGGGTTTTTCCCTCCTAACTCTGCAACTACTGGGCCTCGTTTGCCCATCTCTTGGAACGTTTCCTGGATGTTGAGACCGACCTTTCGTGATCCAGTGAAGGCAAAGCCGGCAACATCTTCATGTTCGATCAGAGGTTGGCCGACGGAGCTCCCCCCGCCGGTGACCAGATTAACGACGCCATCAGGAATGCCTGCTGCATTCAGTGCTTCAAGGAATTTGTGCGCGATCAGTGGAGTTGTGCTTGCTGGCTTGACCACGGCCGTATTGCCAGTGATGACCGCACCGGTAGTCATCCCTGCAAGAATCGCTAACGGGAAATTGAATGGAGTGACAACACCAAAGACACCGTATGGACGGAGTTCGTTCGTACAGTATTGGTCTGGTGTCGGCTCACCCCGGTCAAATGTATAGCCCTCGTTTTGTTCAAGTTCTTGACTGTAGAACCGGAGGAAGTCAATCGCTTCGTCAACTTCAGCAATTGCTTCTGAACGGTTTTTCCCATTTTCAAACGCCATCGTCGCGACAAACTCGTGTTTCCGATCGCGAATATTGTCGGCAGTCTGGCGGAAGATTTCGGCTCGGTCTTCCCACGACGTGTGGCGCCAGTCATCAAACGCTTCGGATGCCGCTTCAACTGCTTGGTCGACATGTGCTGGTGTGCCAGAGGCGAACTCACCGATCAGATGGTCAAGGTCACCGGGGTCGGAAACTTTGAAAGTTTCATCAGTTTCGACAGCTTCACCGGAAATCCAAAGCGGATATTCCTGGCCTAATTCATCTCTAACAGCTTCCACTGCGTCTTCATACGCTTGGTGGAATTCATCTTCTGTTCCATTCTGTTGGTGAGCTAGAACCGTTAGCTCATTCTCAAAGGTATCGGACTTCATCACGTCATATTTCGCACTAACTCATCATAAAGATGCCGAACTCAGATACGACCTCTCGTGTAATAGTGTGATCGAGATCATCGGATCCCGCTAGCAACGGCCTCAAGACGACAAAAAGATCCGTACTGTTAGACGTGTTTAGTCCTGGGTGACTGTTGCTTCTGGTTGCTCAACCTCACTCGGTTCCCTCCGTGGCCAAATTATCGACGCTAGGATTGCGGCCAAGAAACCAATAGGAGGCGCTACAAGTCGAACCGTTACAATGGAAGTGAATCCCATCGTGATCCATAAGATCGTGACCGTTGGACCGACGAGGAAAGCCGCAATAACTCCTGCTCTGGAGAGATTGTCTTGCCAGAAGAATAGGAGTGTAAATACTGGCCCGAATGCCGAAAATAGTCCTGTCGCGGAATAGCTTACGAGTGTATAGACGAGGTCTTTAACTGAAAGCGCGATGCCTAAGCCGACGAAGCCGACAACTAACGTTGCGACACGAGAAATTCGAAGGCTCGTTTTTTCGCTGAACTTGCGCTCCTTGGCAACCACCTTGTTGTAGACGTCCTGAGCAGCTGCAGAACTGGCGACTACCAGTTGGGAGTCTGCAGTGGACATCATTGCAGCTAATGCGCCAGCGAGCATGATGCCCCCGACGAGACCAGGCGTATGTTCGAGAACCATGAATGGTAAAACCATTTCACGGTCAGCTTGGATCGTCGCTGGTGTACCATGGATAGTTCGAGTGAGAAGCCCAAGAAGGACTGCTCCGATGGCAGTCAAGATTCCCCAAGCCGTAGCAACAATAACCGCTGTTTTTCGTTCTTCATTGCTCGGGAGCGCCATCATCCGTACGTCCAGATGGGGGTAGCCACCTAAGTCGGCAAAGATCCAGCTCAAGTTTGCCCCGAGGAGTAGCAAGGCTGCCCCGCCGGATTTTCCGCCAAACCATGAGGCCCTTCCTCCTCCTGCCGCTTCCAGACTCCCCATGATTGAGAGTGACGGGTTCGAGACTACATCTACTAGCAGAATTGCTGGTAAAACAATCAGGGTGAACACCATCAAGATGGCTTGGAGTGCGTCAGTCCAAACCACTGCGAGAAATCCTCCGGCAAGGGAGTAGACAATGATGAGAAGTGCGACGATGAGCAGGCCGATGATCGGTGATAATCCAAAAATTTGCTCGAGGATTTTACCTCCGGCAAGGAATTGGGAGCCGACGTATCCCATATAGAATACGAATGTAACTAGTGCAGGGAGTAATCGGAGGATGGGGGAGTTGCCTGGGAGTTTTTCGGCGATCAGGCCTGTAGGCGTTATTGCTCCTGTTTCTTTTTGTCCTTCCATGAATGGTCTGGAGTAGATCACCCATTGGATGATTGCACCGCCGGCTGCGCCAACTAAAACCCAGACGGAGGATAATCCAGTAGCCCATGCAAGTCCTGGCATTCCTAAGAGGAGCCAGCCGGACATCCCGGAACTGCGTTCGGAAAGTGCTAGTGCCCAACCTGGTAGCTGGCCTCCTCCAAGGAAGAAGTCTTCCTCTGAACCTACATTTTTTGAGCCCCAATAACCGATTGCAGCAACTATCAGTAAGTATCCAACTAACCCGATGACGGTATTTGTGCCTGCTTGTACCATGCTTACATTGCTCCGGCCAGCAATTCTGGTTGTTCCCATATATAGTTAATGATGGATGGATCTACGAGGCGCAGATAGTATAAGGGATGAAGAGCTTAAATTTATATTATCCGTCAAGATAAACGGCTAGGGCCCTAAAGCCAAGCTTCAATTCGATCGAAAGCCTCATCGATTCGGCCGAGAGAATTCGAGTAAGCAATCCGGAAACGACCCCTACCGGAATCACCAAACACCGACCCAGGAACAAGCGCAACACCTTCATCTTGCAATAGCGACCAAACAAACTCGCGCTCATCAGCTATCCCCTTGGGAGTAGTCGGGAACGCGTAGAATGCCCCAGTAGGAGTGGGACAAGACATCCCAGGAATCGCCTCAATCCGCTCCATAACCCTATCACGTCGACGAGCAAATGCATCCACCATAGAAGTATGCAGATCACCTTCGAGAGCTCGAATCCCAGCGTATTGCGAGATCGAGGGAGCACATGTGGTTGTGTATTGGCGAACCCGAATAATCGGATCTATCAGTTCGGACGGTGCTGCGAGATATCCAAGTCGCCAGCCAGTCATTGAATAGGCTTTCGAAAAGCCGTTAATCGTAATTGTTCGCGGGAAAAGGTCATCTTCGGCCGCAGGACTCAGATGCTGATGAGAGTCATACCGAATTTTCTCGTAAATTTCGTCGGACATGAGTAGGAGATCGTTATCTACTACAAAATCCCGAATTTCATCGAGACTTTCCTGATCAATAACTCCCCCTGTTGGATTATGGGGACTGTTCAGGATCAATAGCTTAGTTCTATCCGAGACATTTTCCTTGATTGATGACATATCAGGGGTGAACCCATCCTCAGGGTCTAACTCATAGGTAATCGGGGTCCCTCCAGCCATTCTAATACTCGAGGGATACGTCCAGCAGGGATCAGGGGTCAAAACCTCATCACCCTCTTCAATGAGAGCGAGCAAGGTCACAAGGACGGCCTCTGTTGCACCTGTTGTTACGACAATCTCACTCTCAGGGTCATAATCAATATCATTCTCGTCTAAAAACTTATTTGAAAGGGCTGTTCGAAGAGGTTCAATTCCATAATTGGAGGTGTAGTGAACGTGGCCATCCGAAAGTGCTTGTCTACCTGCTTCTTTGATCTCGTCCGGAGTATCGAAATCAGGTCGACCAATTTCGAGGTGGACAACATCAGTTCCGGTTTCTTCAATCCGGTCGCATTCCTCAAATATTTCTCGGATCCCTGAAAATGGAATCTGATTCATTCGGCTAGCAGCGTGGTCAATTTGGACCATACATACACTGTCTCATCCTGGGTTATAAATCTATTATTTGGCGATACCGAAGACGATATTCCCAGAGTTACACCGAATTTCTCTCGGCGACGAAATGGGGGGCAGTTGAAATCGACGAGGTCGACCGTTGTTGTCAGGGTTTCCCCCCATTATCCACCAGGCATAAAGAGGCATAAATAATTTAATGTTTTAGTGCGTTCTTTTTTCACCCAGGACCGCTCAGGGGGGAAAGACCGCCAAGTTACAAGACGGCATTCAATTTATTACCGTTCCTTCTTCGAGATGGATTCCTCGGTCAAATCGATCTGCAGTTAATTGAGAGATGTCGAGGAGGGAAACCTCATCTTCATCAATGAGTTCAGCTACAATTTTACCCGTTGCAGGAGCCTGCATAAACCCGTGTCCAGAGAAACCAACTGCATTCACTAATCCAGGGAGTGATTCCTCGATAATGGGATGGTGATCCGGGGTCACAGCATATAGCCCAGCCCAGCCTCGTTTGATACGAGATTCTGGTCCAAAGTAGTCCGCACACTTCGACGCTTCCTCGATGGTTTCTGCCGCCCAGTCTAAATCCATTTTTTCTTTAAAAGCATCGGGATCCTCTGCTGGATCTACTTCGGAAAAATGACCGCCAACAACAGCCGCTCCTTCGCGTTCAGGGCGGAAGTGAACACCTCGATCGAGATCAATCGTGAACGGGACTGAATCATCGACTGGTGTTTCTGGATCGACCACCATGAGTTGACGACGGCGAGGAGATATGGGGAGATCAAGCCCTACCATCTCTCCAACTTTACTGGCCCATGCCCCAGTAGCATTTACTACGTAATCCGCGTCGAACTCTGAAGAGTCCGTTTGTACTCCAGTTACTCGTCGACTCGAATTTTCCTGTATCACATCCGTGACTTCGACATTAGTTCTGATATCCACTCCCGCTTCATTTGCGGCAATAGAAAACCCTTGCAAGCCAAGATGAGGATCAGCAAAGCCATCAGTCGGACAGTACGTCGCTCCCTTAAACATGTCTGACTTCAATTTCGGGCACAGTTGCTCGGCCTCATCGGGTGAGAGGAATTTGCTATCGACACCAAGCTGGTTTTGTTGGCGAACGTTCTCTTGGAAACGCTCAACTGTTGATTCCGACTGGGCTAAAAAGAGATAGCCTGGTCTCCGATAGTCGATGTTGGTATCAAATTCCTCGTCGAATGTCTCCCAGACTTTGATGCTCTCTTGAGAGAGGGCCGCACTTACTGGTGAAGAAAATTGAGCTCGGATACCTCCATTTGCTCGATCAGTACTCCCCGAGCCAATTGTTGATTTCTCGAGCACCGTAACGTCGGTATTGCGTTGCTGAAGGTAGTACGCGGACGCTAAGCCTATAATCCCGCCACCAATGACAATCACACGCATAAGGAGTAGGTTACAATTCGATACTAATAATTTGTCCGGTTCAAGCAACCCAGTAGCCGGTCAAGGTTGCCTACGGATATAAGTAGATAGCTGAGTGAGATGTACGTGAGTAACATGCCAAATGAATTCGGGAATTTTCCCGGTGCTAAGAGATGAAAAGCTCCAATTACACAGACAGCCCACCAGAACGCTATAAGAAGATCGAAACAATTGACGCTCACACTGGCGGTGAGCCACTTAGGGTCATTGTCGATGGATTACCACCATTGGATGGCTCTACTGTATTGGCTAAGCGACGGTACTTTGAGCGAGAACTCGATGAGTATCGGAGAGCACTCATGTGGGAGCCCCGTGGACACGCGGATATGTATGGGGCTGTGCTTACCGAGCCCAATGATGAAAATGCCGACTTTGGGGTGGTATTCATGCATAATGAGGGGTACAGCACGATGTGTGGTCATGGTATTATCGCTCTGGCGAAAATAATTCACGAATCTGAATGTCTTGGTATCGGATCGCTCGACGATGAGATCACGATAGATACTCCAGCTGGCCGTGTTGTAGCAGAGGTTGAACAAAATCATCACGGAATAGTAGAATCAGTTGAGTTCACGAATGTCCCTTCTTTCGTCTACGCTCGAAGTCAGAAAGTATCTGTTCCTTCCTGGGGAACGATCGAAGTCGATATTGCATTTGGCGGGGCATTCTACGCGTATTTCGATGCTGAACAAATCAACTTAGAATTGACTCCAGGAAACTTCGAAACACTGGTTGATGTCGGGCGGTCAGTAAAGACAGCAGTTGCAAACTCAGTCGAGTCCAAACACCCGTACGAAGACGATCTCGGGTTTCTTTACGGAACGATCATTACAAGCGATCCCCATACCGACAGTGCTGATAGTCGGAATGTCTGTGTCTTTGCTGACGGAGAGGTTGATCGATGTCCTACTGGCACCGGAGTAAGTGGTCGCGTTGCTCTCCAGGCAGAAAGGGATGCACTTTCGCCAAACGAATTATTCACAGTAGAAAGTATAGTGGGTTCAAAGTTTACTGGATCATATGAAAAAGCGCTCGAATTTGGGGGATATCAGGCTGTCCAGCCTAAAGTCAGTGGATCAGCATATATTATGGGTCGCCATGAGTTTTTGATTGATCCAGCTGACCCATTTGGGGAAGGGTTCTTTCTCCGGTAGATGTCTTATTAATACGTCTAAGTGAAGTCACTGATCTCTCCGCTCAATTTGTTCGGTAGACCGGAACAATCTATATGTATTTCCAACTAATACACCTTACCGACCATGGGACAGGCACAGAAAGGGCATCTCAAAACAACCGAAAACACGATCCGCATAGTTGAGGCGCTCAGGGAATTAGACGGTGCAGGGGTAACTGAGCTCTCCAACCATCTCTCGATGTCAAAAAGCACAGTTCACGATCATCTTACGACGCTCCGACAGCATGACTACGTAACAAAAGATGAAGGTACGTATGTAGTTGGTCTCGGCTTCTTCGAAGTCGGTGAGTATGCAAGAAAGCGGAGAAAGATCTATGAGGTGGCTAGACCAGAAGTACAGGCATTAGCAGAGGAAACAGGTGAGCTCGCAAATCTGATGGTTGAAGAGCATGGCCGAGGTGTCTATCTCTATCGAGCACAGGGCGAGAAGGCAGTTACCCTTGATACTCATACTGGAAAGCGCCGCTATCTCCATAATACAGCACTCGGTAAAGCAATCCTCGCACACCTCCCTGAGAAACGAGTCATCGAAATCTTGGATAACCATGGGTTGCCTGCAGCCACTGAAAATACGATTACTGACCGCGAAGAACTCCACGATGAGCTGGAGAAAATACGGAGCTCCGGCATCGCATACTGTGGCCAAGAGAGAGTAGAAGGGCTACAGTGCGTCGCGGCCCCCGTCCTTGGAAAAGATCAGGAAGTATTAGGGGCAATTAGTGTAGCTGCTCCTACGACAAGAATGCAGGGAGAACGTTTTGAAGAGAAAATCCCAGAACTAGTTCTCCAAGCAGCAAATGTTGTAGAAATCAACGTAACTTATGGCTAGGTTTTGTTCGAGGTCTATTACTGACCTCTATCCAGCATAGGCATACAACGGGCATATCTTTATTTCTCTCACTGAATCTGAGACACGGAAATAGCGACATTCAAGGGAGAGGTAGATAATATATGAGTATGGAAGGCCGTTTCCAAAAGAGAATGGAACAGTGCCAGGAGCTACTAGCTGAAAATGATGCTGATGCAGTGATCCTATCAATGAGCTCAAATTTATATTATCTGACTGGCTTTACCGACGAACCGATGGAGCGACATTTACTGTGCTTTGTTCCCCAAGAGAAGGATCCAGTGTTTATAGCTCCAGAGATGTATGAAAGCCAAATCAAAAGCGCATCATGGGTTGAGGATATTCGATCCTGGACAGACGAGACCGGCCCTGGCGGAGTGTTAGAAGACACAATTGCTGATCTAGATCTTCATGAGAGTCAGATATTGATTGATGATTCAATGCAAGGTCGATTTGTTCTTGATCTCCAGAAACGCATTAATAATGGATCCTTCGCGTGCGCGGAGGAAGTTATTTCGCCCCTCCGCATGGAAAAGGATTCCGAAGAGCTACGTCAAATCGAGCAAGCATCAAAGATTGCCGACGAAACCAGTGAGTATATCCGGTCACTTGGGTCAGAGGCCATTGGACTAACCGAGCGAGAGTTGGCGAAACGAATTAGACAAGATCTCCTTGCGGAGAATGGTGAGGGACTCAGCTTCGGAACCATAGTCGGGTCAGGTCCAAATGGAGCACACCCTCATCATCGAGTGAGCGATCGGACAATCAGTATGGGTGATCCAGTCGTTCTAGATTTCGGGGTTCTCATTAATGGGTATCCGAGTGATCAAACACGGACGGTGGTTTTCGGGGGAGATCCCCCAAACGGGTTTATTGAAGCTTATAAGATAGTCAAAGCTGCGCTGGACGCTGGTGTTGACGCTGTCAAGCCGGGGGTTACAGCCAGTCAGGTAGACCGTGCTGTACGAAGTGTGTTTGAAGCGCATGACTATGAGGAGAAGTTCATTCATCGGACGGGGCATGGAGTTGGCTTGGATATTCATGAACCACCATATATCGTGAGCGGGAATGAGACAGTACTCAAGCCAGGGATGGTATTTAGTATTGAACCAGGAGCCTATCTTGAAGGGCAATTTGGTGTACGCCTTGAAGATCTCGTTGTTGTAACGAAGGATGGTTGTCGTCAATTAAATGAATCATCCCACACTTGGCGTGCACTTGATTAGAGTTGTATAGGGGCCTGAGTCGAATAACACTCGTATTTTGTGGACATTTTATCTCGAATACTTCAAGGAGCAGAATCGCTTTTGCGAGGGAGACCATTAGATGTTCCGGAGAGAGGAACATTTTGGATCCATCTGAGCTGCTGATTTTTCGGTCCAGTGGATGGGGGTATAGCCTCTATTACGGGTGTTGGTTAGGAGCTCTCGCGCTTCGAGAATAGATCAACTATGGTTGTGACCAATACAAGCAACCATCCTATCTCATATACAATACTACAATTGTAGTATAGAAGCGGATGGCTATTACGATATTAGTTTTGTAATCTCTGGAGAGATAAGCAATAGTTCTCCGTCAATCGTACTGTATAAATACTATACAGACATGAAGATATTCCATTAGCAATGGGATGGTTGAAAGACGAGAAGAATATCCCCGTTCCGGAGAGGGGAACAAATTAGAACTAAAAAAGGATAGAAACCTCCTGGATATCTTTGTTGCACTTCTTCCATTTCTCATAACTACAAGGAAATCGAGGCTATGAAGCTACAAAGCGCTTTTAGGGAGAAATACTCCAGTTAACTGCAGTCGAGACGAAACACAGTTAGTAAGTTTTGTATCGCGAAGGGTCGTAATAGAAAACACACACACACACACCACTATGTCCTGAGCATTCGGCAAAAAGTTGCAGGTACCAGGTTTTTCGTCCTACACAGGTAATCTAATCCAGAAATTTGTTAGTACTACGGACCAATTAGCAGTAAGTACGTATAAGCCTTTCCGTCTATAAATTAGATTATTCTCCACCTTGTTTGATCGATGCTCAGGACATAGTGGGGGGTGTGGGTTTCTCTAAAACTGCTCGGGATGCGGTGGACACCTCAGGACACTCCGGACACCGTGGTCTTTAATAGTCCGCGCCAGTGAGATAGTTCTGCCAAAGCCGCCGATGAAAACCTTCGATCGCCCAACAGAGATATTCGACGAGGAGGAAGCACTACGGGATGACTGGAAACCCGACGAGCTTCTCGAACGCAAGGATGAGCTTAGTTCATACCACTCGGCGCTCAGTCCCGTTATTCGAGGTGCACCTCCAAAAAACATATTTATATATGGGAAGACAGGTGTTGGAAAAACCGTCGCAACTGATCTACTACTTACTCAACTGGAGAATGACGCCGAGCGATTTGACGACTTAGACGTTACATCGGTCACGCTTCGATGCAACTCACTAAACTCCAGTTACCAGGTCGCTACCCATCTTGTAAACGAGCTACGCCCCCCTAACGCGTCTATATCGACAACAGGATATCCACAGCAAACCGTGTTCAGTTTGCTATGGGATGAACTAGAACGGATCGGCGGAACAGTCCTAATTGTACTTGATGAAATAGATAATATTGGAGTTGACGATGATATTTTATATGAACTCCCTCGAGCGCGGGCTAATGGCTATGTGGAAGGTGTGAAACCCGGGGTCATAGGCATTAGCAATGATTTTGAATTCCGAGATAATTTATCTCCAAAAGTAAAAGATACTTTGTGTGATGAGGAAATAGAATTCCCTCCCTACAACGCTAATGAGCTCCATTCGATACTCGAACGTCGCGCAGAATACGCATTCCAATCAGACGTACTCGCAGCTGATACTATCCCCCTATGTGCGGCATTCGCAGCACAAGATTCTGGAAGTGCCCGGCAAGCAATTCGCCTCCTCTACAAAGCTGGAGAAATAGCATTAGAAGAGGAGGACCAAACGGTCGACGAAAAGCACGTTCGAGAAGCAGAGACGGTTCTTCAGCGAAAGCAAATAGAGCGGGGAATCCAGAATCTCACAATCCATGGCCAAATCGTCCTTTCTGCTGTCACATCCATGCAGGCTAAAGACAATACGCCGGCACGAACACGAGAGATCTATCTTGAATATAAGCAGCTAGCCCAAAAAGTAGACGTTGATCCATTAGTTGAGCGTAGAGCACGTGATCACCTAAGAGAGCTCTCTCTTTGCAGCATATTAGATCTTGAAGAGCGGAACGGAGGCTATAGAGAGGGAAGCTACTTCGAGTATCAATTAAATATTTCAATAGATGCTGTAGTTGATGTTCTTTCAAATACAAGCCGTCTAGACCCGATTCCTAGGAGGTTTCAGTAGCTCTGTCCAGGTTTTGTCCTAAGAGCCCTTAATCTTCAACTATTATCTTCATATCAGTAGTTGTACTTCTAATCCTTTCCTTTGGATCCCTCTGGATAACTTACTGCTGTAATAATGTTTTGATGGTTTGTTTAAGATATAATTAAAATTATAAACCAATTTCGACGGGGAGACGGTTACACAGAAATGCTTATTTCGGTATTCGAGAGATAATGGTCTGTGAAAGGTGCCAGATCCGTAATCGCATTTTTACTGCTTGGAATTCTCTGGGGAAGTTCGTTTGTTGCAATCGAAGTTGGAATTCCTTTTTTCCCGCCGATTTTATTTGCTGCCCTTCGATACTATATCGCTGGAATGGCGATATTGGTATATGCTTTATTCACAGTAGAGTACCAGCGTCCAAGGTCCTCAAAAGATTGGATTGTAATCGCTATAACTGGGATTTTCCTCATCGGTGGTCATCATGCTCTCCTGTACATTGGACAACAGTATGTTTCTGGTGCAGTTGCAGCAATCGTAATAAGTCTAAGTCCGATACTGACAACGGCATTCGCTACGTTATTTTTAGATGACTCCCTCACGTTTTTTACAGCCCTAGGGTTACTCTTTGGGCTCAGTGGGGTTGTTCTCGTCACGAACCCCACCGGATCAACAGTACTGACTGTCAGTGTAATCGGCATTGGGTTTGTTTTTGCTTCGGCTGCGTGTTTTGGTTTAGGCTCGGTCCTTACCCGACCGTTTCGTACGTCAATGCCTGTTCAGAGTATGCAAGCGTATTCTATGCTATTTGGTGCATTGCTTCTGCATGGAGTAAGCTTTTGCATTGGGGAAGACTGGGATAAAATTATATGGACAATGTCGGCGGTAGCTTCTCTTGGGTATCTTGCGATTGTATCTGGGGCATTCGCATTTTTATTATATTTCCAACTTTTAGACCATTATGGCCCTGTAGAAATTAATTTGATTGGGTATTTTGAGCCTGTTACTGCTGCCATTCTAAGCTGGATAATATTTGGTCAATTGATTAATTTACCTACTATTGGAGGGTTTATCCTGATATTAGTTGGATTCATAACGATTAAAAGAAGGTCCATTAAAGGTATAATAGAGAGCTGTACTCTATGTTATACGTAGAAAACCGGTCTCCAGAGGTAGTAAGTTCACAAACCTTCTTCACTCGCACGTTTCCTAGAGAAGTGACGCTGTATTCAGCATTTGCGTTGTGAGCGCATTCAATTTGAAATGCCGGGTATGAACTTTTCTTACACGTAAATATTGACACTATGGAAAATTCGTTCAATTTTGTATTCTCCTTTAACTTCATTATATTATCCCGAGGGTGAGGCGAGAGTGCTTCACATTAGCTAAACGTATATGGTGGAGGAGACCATTTCCTTAGGTATGAATGAATCGTCGGAGGTTCGGAAAATTAGTTCAGTCGACACCTCATGCAAAATTTTGAAAACACTCCAGAAGCAAAACGGTGCTACAGTATCAGCGATCAGTGAAAGCGTTGGTCTAAGCGTAGGGGCAGTTCATACTCATCTAGCCACGTTACGGGAACACGGGCTAGTTGCAAAAATGGACCAGAAATATTGGTTAGGTCCGCAACTGGTGCCATTTGGAGAATATGTTAAGCACCAGTCTGACCTTTACCGGGCTTCAAAAAAGGAAATAGAGCGCGTGGCTGAGGAAACTGGGGAATGTGTTCATCTGATTGTAGAAAATAATGGACAAAGCATCATTCTCTATGATTCGTTTGGCGAGGATGCAGTTGGCACGAAATTCCACTCAGCTTCTCGGGAGAAGCCCTCTAATCACCTTCACTACCATGCAGCCGGAAAAGCGATCTTAGCTCATCTGCCTTCAGAGCGGATTCATCAGATTATCGATGAACACGGGCTCGAACCGATGACGAAGAACACGATTACCGACAAAGAGACTCTCTTTGAGCAGTTATCGGAAATTCGATCACGAGGGTTTGCGTATAATGATGAAGAAGAGTTGTTAGGTCTTCGATCGGTTGGGGTGCCAATTATAGCTAATGAGGAACTTCGTGGCGCGATTAGTTTTTCCGCGCCTGTAAGTCGATTACAGGATGAGTACTACCATGAAGAGATCCCGGATCTCCTAAAAAAATCTGCCAACATTATAGAAATAAATTTACAGACTAATGATCTGAGTTTAGAATAATCGTTACGGCGGTCATCTGTTTACGCCTTTGTTTAGAGGCCGGTAAAAGATTATCCCTGGTTTTGCCACCTATGAGACGAAAACATGAATAATATTAGCTCTATTGCCAATCTACCTCGATGAGGTGGGAAAGTCGGAATCCCCAATACCGTTGTGACATGATGGTGAGAGAGATCAGACGCTACATGGAGGAATTGGTATTGCGATAGTCAAAAATAGGGCTAGTTTGTCCCCTAGCCCTCTAGAAAGAAAACCGCCATTACATTAGTAGTAATGTAACAGCAAGGCAAATACTTTTGATGTACGCAAAACCAAGGCCCCTTCGAGAGATGTGAGATCTATAAATGACAGAACTCTCCAAATCATCCCCTTCTCCTATGGAAAAATGAAACCAAATGCTTAACCTCGAATGGCAAAATATGAACTTTCATGAAAACAATCGAGGAAGCATTTGACTACGACCGTGCCCTCATCTTTGGTGTCGGTGGCTGCGGAGACATTGTTAGTACAATTCCCACAGCACAGTTCCTAGAAGCACACGGTGTCGAGGTAGTATTAGGGGGCGTCGCTTGGGAACGAGTAGTGGTCGATTCACAGCCTGGGCCACGTCATTTCTCCGAAATCCAGGAAATTGAAAGGCTCAATGAAACGGTCGCGCTAGCATCTGAAGCCACTCAAACAGAAGACGGAATAGAGTTCGCAGAAACTCAAATTGCTAAACATTACCAAGAGAGGGTGGTCCTAATCGATATTGCTGGTGGCGCACAAGGTGTGGCGAATGGAATTGATGATGCATGCAACAAACTCGACATTGATCTTGTTATAGGTACAGATGCGGGGGGAGATGTTTTAGCAGCAGGAGAAGAGGAGGGAATAAAGAGTCCACTTACGGATGCAGTGATGCTTTCAGCACTTGCACAATTGACTACTAAGTCCTGTCTTGGCGTCTATGGCTATGGGAGTGACGGAGAACTCACTCATGAAGAGATCGGCAATGGAATTATGCGGGCTGCAAGGCGAGATGGATATCTAGGAGCATGGGGCCTTACTCCCCAAATCATTGAAGAGCTCACGGAAGTTCTTGAGATGGTCACCACAGAGGCAAGCCGACTTCCTGTGAGGGTGGCAAAGGGAGATGATAGCGAGATAATGATTCGCGATGGTGATCGATCAGTGAATCTTACACCCACAAGTACCGTTACATTCTATCTGAATCCGACGTCAGTCGCTGATACTTCAGACTTAGCAGATTATGTCCGTCACACGGAGTCTTTTGAAGGTGCGCAGAAGGCGCTTTCCCAAGCGGGTTACAAAACCGAATTAGATTTCGAAAAACAGTTCGCCGAAAACGAACCCTAGCGACCTACTTTTCGTGCTTTAATCCCAAGGAATCGAGCTCCGACTTCGTCCCCGAATTTAACCGTGTGAGCTTTTCCCGAACAGTACGGTTCCTTTCGTCGAATTCCTCAACAAACGTCTTTGCTTTCTCAGTCGTTACCGCGCCTTGTCTGGTTGGCACGATAAGGTTTTGCTCTTCTAGCTTTCGAAAAGAATACCGGACTTTATGTTGGCGGTACCCAGTTTTTTTGGACATTTTCAATATGCCAATCGGCTCTTTTTTGAGAACCCATTCAAGCACCGATATGTGGCGGTAAAGGATGTCCACTTCCTTCTCAAGGCGATCAATCATCGGCATTTCTGATTAGGATGTCCACGAGTTAACTCTTGCTGTCCTCACGCCTTTGAGGAGAACCGTATCGCACCTACAGCAATAGATCAATATTTTTATCTGCAAATTATATTGGAAATCATACCGAACTGTTTATTTTGTTGGAACACGTTCCCACAGTCGACATGGAGTGCAAAGGCTGACTCCAAGTGGTCCACAAGCAACTACCAAATCACGCACCTCAAAGGAATCAATATGACTGATTACAATACACCTCGAGCTACAGCAATCGGCCAGCACCCAATACGCTCGCAATCGGCTCACAACACGTCTACAATCACAAATAAGATCACAAAGACAGTCGCTGAGGCAGCTGATTGCCCGATTCATGAGCTCCCACCTCTCTACGAAGTGATCGATCCTGATGCATTAGCAAACTTATTTGCACCAACATTTGAGGGAGAAGAACGAACAACGGGACAGGTGACGTTCACGTACTTTGGCTACAAAGTTACTGTCAAAAGCACTGGGAACATAACGACAAACCCAATATAAGGTTCAAAGTTATAAAATAGATAGTAATACTAGAGGAAGGGAATCCGCTTTTGAGGGAGGAGGTAGCCAGAGGAGAAACCTTCAAATTGGTATTTGACCCTCGGCAGAACCGAGAACCTACAGGGGTATCAGCGAGAGAATACTACTGATAGCTCTTTCCCTTATTGTTAATACAATCCCGAGATATCTGATTCTATGCGCTATTCCGAAGCAGCTGATTTACTCCTCAATCTCGGTCGTTCGCGAGAAAGGTTTAACATAAATCCAACAGCTGATTTACTAACGGCTCTTCAGAACCCCCATAAGGAGATATCCATTATCCAGATAGCAGGTACCAATGGAAAAGGAAGCACGGCTAAAATGACTGAAAGTGTGCTTCGCGAAGCCGGGTTCGATGTTGGCCTCTATACCTCCCCACATCTCTCAGATTTTCGTGAACGAATTCAGATCAACGGTGAGTGGATCACTGAGGACGGCATTATCAATTTCACTGACCATCTTCAAAATTATCTCAAGAGCAACACTACCGTGTCACTCTCCTTCTTTGAAGCGACGACGGCACTTGCATGCTGGTATTTCGCCCGCGAGCAAGTGGACATCGCTATTCTCGAAGTTGGTCTCGGTGGAAAGCACGATGCTACTAGCGTAGTAGACCCGATAGCTAGTGGAATAACAAGCGTCTCACTCGAACATACAGACCTACTCGGCAATAGTATTGAAGAGATAGCCCGTGACCAAGCCCATGTGGCACCTTCTGATGGTCCCTTAGTGACTGCAGCCAGCGGCCAAGCTCTCAACGTCATCACCGAAGTAACCGACAACGTAGTTACAGTAGGCGAAGAGAAATGCAGCAAATATTATGATGAACCTGATGTTCGAGTCCGCTATAACGGTCGGGATGGGATAAATAGAAAGATCACTCTCCAAGCAAAGGACTGGAAGGTGAGTACGAAACTTTCTCTATTAGGAAGATATCAAGCCCAAAACGCGGGTGTGGCTGCTGTTCTTGCTCAACAGGTTGCAAACATTTCTAATCGTGATCTCGAACGAGGACTTCGGACTGCACATTGGCCAGGTCGGTTTGAAATTATCGGACAAGACCCATTGGTAATTCTTGATGGTGCGCACAACCCAGGTGCTTGTGAGTCGGTTGCACGTAGTCTCGAAGAGTTTCAATTCGATAGTTTATATATAATTTTTGGTGCTATGAAGGATAAAGACCACTATGAGATGATCTCCGCACTTCCTTGCGCTGATCAGGTCATTACATGTCAACCGGAATCTGACCATGCTGAGCGGCCTAGCATTCTCCGTGATGTGTTTGTTCAGGCTGGAATTAAGAATGTGAGCGTTGAGCAAACAACTGAGAAAGCTCTTGATCAGGCCCTTAGACTGGCAAATACTGAAGATTGCGTTATTGTGATAGGGTCTTTGCATATTGTTGCTGATGTACGTCAAGGAAGGATCGATACACTAGCATCGAAGGAAAACCATGATGAATAGTAGTGAACTACCCATCCTACTCGCTCACGGGTGCACCGTTCGCTCCTTGAGGACGGGGGCTTAGCACCTCCATTCAGCTAAAGTAGATCGGCCCAATGACAATACTCAATACGACCGATTGCCCTGCGTGTCTTAGCAATTGCATTCAATCCTGGATACTCCGTCTCGAGAGCTGTGTAGATATACTTCTTGAATATAGGCTTGTTTGGCATGGTCCTTTGCCGGAGATAGTCTTGGTGATCGTGTGCTAACTGTTCGAGGTTGTCCCGTGACCTTTCGATTTGATTTCGTCTCTCAGTAAAGGTAAACTCGCCCTGTTCGATGCTATCGAGAGTACAATAAATAGAGGAAACTGCCTGTTCTAGCTCTTTTAATTGCGACCGCTCCCTCGAAATTATCCCATGGGTATTCTGTCGGTTGGCTATTGTTTCTTTGCAGGCCTGGGCAAGCTGCGATTGTAATATGGATAAACCTACGGTTGGCCCAGTCGTTAGACTAGTTGCAATCTCAGGTCCAAACTCCTCTTTCATACTTTCAATCGGGGTTTCGTTGCCATATTCCTCGGTCCAGTGATCGATTGAGAGCACTGTTTCTCGATAGGCTGTTAGTATTTCTTCTTTGGCTGAATTAGATGATGAGGATGATGGTTGGAGATAAGGTGTACAGTTTAATGACTCTGCAGGTGCCTGATTCGTGTGAAGAGGGATTTGTTTGAGTTGTTCGAGGAAGGCCTTGAAGCCGTCAATTTCGGTTTGGAGCAGAGTCTTTTCTTTCTCTATTAGTTCTAGTGCTGAATAGAGTTCGCTTCGAGCATGGAACTGTCTGCTAGTCTGCTCCATAAGTTCTCCGATGACGAAGTTTGGACTGAAGAATAGTATAACTAACCGTAATCTAATAGATATGTATATATTTTAATTTACTTAATACGATATTCGATAGCTTTACCGGCATAGACTCTCAGCTACATTCATGGACAATCTACGGATACCTAAATCAGAGCATCAAAATCGAACGAAAACGGTACTAATGCTGGCACAAGAAGACGGCTACGATGGTGTAGTCCTTTTTGACGCATTGAATATACATTACCTTACAGGTATGTATCACCTGCCAACAGAACGGATTTGTGCCGTTGGAGTGACTGACGAGCGTACAGACATAGTCGTCCCACGATTAGAAAAGGAGCATGCAGAACGGGAAGACTTTGCCATCGATGATATTCATGTCTACTTCGATTATCCGCAAGGAAACCCAATGGAACAAGTAAAGGAAATGTGTGAAAGGTTAGGGATAGCGCGGAAGTCGATAGCGGTTGATAACGATGGCAGTCCAGGTCGAAATGGCTATACTGGACCTAGACTTTCCAGCATCGTAGCTGGGTCTGTAGGCACCGAGGACTACATAACAACACTCCGTGAGAAGAAAAGTGAAGCAGAAATTGAATTAATTCGCGAAGCAAGCGTATGGGCACATTATGGACATAAATTACTACAAGAAAAGATCGAAGTAGGGAAGCGCCCTGTAACCATTAGTGGAGAAGTCGAGGTTGAAGCGACTAAAGTGATGCTTGACACGCTCGGGGAGCGGTATGAGATGATGAGCTGGGCGAGTCCAATGCAATGCAATTTTACAACTGGCTCGTTGACCGAACGACCTCATAGTGTGGACCAAACAACGCCAATCCAGAATGGTGATAATATCGTAACAATTGTGAAGCCAACTGTTGGAGGATATACGACTGAGCTGGAGCGGACCTTAATTGTCGGCGAGCCCTCGGAAGAGCAACGGAACTACTTCAGAATTATGCGTGAATCCCAGGCAATTGCGATTGACGCTATCGAACCAGGTGTCGAATTTAGTACTGTTGAGGAAGCAGTTATGCACTATTTTGAGGAAGAAAATGTACTCGACTATGTACAGCATCATATTGGCCACAATATAGGAATGGAAGGTCATGAGCGCCCGTTCATCGATCAAGGATACGAAGGAACGATCTCAAAAGGGGAACTCTATACTATTGAACCAGGGTTTTATATCCCCGGTATCGGTGGGTTCCGCCACTCTGATACAGTATTGGTTACAGAGTCGGGAACGGAGATCTTAACATATTATCCCCGGGACATTGATGATCTAACGGTCAATTAGTTCAAATCAAGGATACTGCAGTTTTCGGAATCAGGCTACCTATTCTAGTCAAAATTATAACTGGAACAAAATGAACCCTATATGAGGGGATATACATTTTTATTGATTGGCGCTAATTAGCGTTTAACCGCCGAGGAGTATGAGATTCAACCATCCACCTGCATAAAGGAGACAAAACAATGAAAGCAAATGAACAAGCCTTATCCAAGCTCAGAGCCAAAATGATCGAGCGAAAATCAAACAAGTTCTTGCTTAGTGCTCCAGATCTAACAAAATCTCAGAGATTGCATGATCTAGTGAATAATTGTAGTGATATCATACAGATCGAAGCCACTACTGGACTCCAGGATGAATTGCCATCTGTAGTATTAATTGATAATTTTTATTCATCGTTCATCCGTTCTATCGAACAAATTCAGCACTGCTGTTCGGGGGAAATCTCACTTCTTGAGCCACTAGCTGAACGAAATAGCTACTTTTGTATTTGCACGACACCATATCGACTCTGGTGGATACTGACCAACTACCGAAGCGAATTTGAATCAGTGTTCGGGCCGGTTACCCAGTTTTCAACGACGTTTCTATCAATCGATGAATCTCATGCACCAAGCTATCTCAATCAAATGTGTAACGAAGGAGCAATCTCGGAGAAGCATCTCCAAAAAAGTTTGAACCGGCTTGAAGATATAACGTATGAGTTCGACCTACAAGAATGGTTTGGAGATACAGCGGACAAGAGTCCGCTAGACAGAAAAGAGTATCAGACGTTATTTGGAGACACGGATTCCTACGAAACCCATGTTCCCTCAGTACTACTGGAGCACGCCCAGTCCAAGGACATAGGTCGATTTCTCGATGGCCGGGCCGCAATGCGTGAGAAGATGTCTAAAAGGACACGATTCGCTGGTGCATACGATACCCTGAAAACTGCAGTGGTTAGTTCAAACAGTCAAGCCGAAGTAGTATCAAACGGATTTGCAAGTGGTGTGACTCGGTCTGGGGGTGGAATGCCAACAGCTGCCGTCACTGGATCGATGGCACTGATTGGATGGGCGTCTGTAGTGCACCCGGGAGCAAATATAAAACGAGAAGCCGTTCAGGATCATTTTGCTCCAATAGTGAGTAGTACAAGTACTCAATCAGCAGCCGACCTAGAACAAATAGAAGCAAGGCTTGGAATCGATCCGCTTACCCTCACTGTGTTACAGGAGATGCTGCAACCGCAGAGTTGGTCTCTGATTTCGGAAGTAATTGAAGAGACTGATGAATTAGCTGAGGCTGTGGAACAGCATAATAACCTGCTTAGCACTCTTCGGCGTGATTTCGATAGTATAAACCAGCACACCAATATGGATTAATTATTATAATTAGGACATCTGGTCGCTAATTTTCTTTTCTAGTCCAGTCTTTTAGCCCTAATCAGAAAGAGGTATTTGCAGCAGTCTGGGATGGAATTGAAAGGAGCCATGCTATTTTTTTGGTTGGAAAAGCTTCGTTTAATATTTTGTTATGGGGATCTAGCCTCGTGAATTGCGATACAATTTTGTGAATTATTGTAATCTTATGCTGCTGTCCCTCTGTCTCTTCTTAGGGAAAGACAGCAGTAGCATCAGTGATGACAACAACTATTGACCTAGTTGGGAAAGGATTAGCATTCACTATACTCCTGAATTGTATTCAGAATCTGAAGAGCAGTAGTTGCGGCATTTGTTGCAACGATGTGATCATCTGTAGTCCATTCAATTAGGTGAGCGTCCTCAAGGAGAGGAAGATGACGATTGGTTAGTGTAATAGCAAGCCGTTTTTGGCCAGTAAGTTCTTTCTCATTTGCTGGGTCACCGGCTAGCTCTGCAGCAAGCTTATCAATTTTTACGTAGCTATTACTCTGCTCAAGATAGCGGAGTGTTTGTCGTCGATGGGGATGGTTCATTGCACGTAAGATGTCATCGAGCACTGGTTGAGCATTATCTACGATGGTTTGTTCTCTCCTATTCTCATCGTTCGGTGGCTCACTGTTTCCAGTCATGGATTGGGGACTACTATTGCTAGTACCATTGGGTGGTATAACAGGTTATACATCCGTGGCCAATCTAGCTGGATCTTCCTACAATAGTACATAAATGAGAGTATATTGAAAACAGGGATCGAAGATTTCATCTTGTCATGTCGTAGTATAAATCTGGTTGATCAAGAGACTGTTCCTCTTTGAATGTCCGCCCCGACTTTCTTTAACTACAGTAAGAACGTGTAGATAACCAATGAAACACCGGCGTTATAGATGACTATTTAATCTACTGGAGTTTAATCTTGGTCTGAGACAACACTAGAGGATTGACTCGGTTTCGTGACAAGGCTAATAGATATAATAACGATTGCGGCTACGGGGGCAGAGACGATTACGGAATTAAGGTCAAATGGTTTAGAGAGGACAGTTGACCAAAGAACAGTGGTAGCGAATCCAATACTCATACCGGCAACGCCCGCGACCTTCGTGAGCTGATCGCGCATTAAGAACACTGCGAATAGGGCTGGTGTAATAGTTGCTCCATAAGCCGTGTAGGCAAGCATTTGTAGCGACAGAATTGTCGGGAAGTATTGTCCAAGAATGAAGGCAAACACGCCGAGAACAATGACCGTTAGACGAGTGAACCAGAAAACGCGCTTGTCAGACGCATCAGGGTTAATGAAACCTCGGTAAAGATCTTGGGAGATGTTAGTGCTTGCAGAAAGGAGATAGGATGTTCCAGTTGTAATTACAAAGGCCGACGCTGCCGCGAGTAAAATTCCACCAATCCAGACTGGAATTACGGTTGTCATCGCGATCATTGCCATTCCAGGATCGATATTAGGAAACATCGAACGGGAGGCAAAAGCAATGATCGGAATAATTGTACTGGTTAGGGCAACGCCTGCAAACCAAATGAGAATGCCGGAATTAGTGCCTTTATCTGATTCTCCAGCAACAATACGCTGATACATGTTTTGATCTGCTAATATTAGTAAGAAAGCAGGAGCCCAATAACCAAGGAACTGAAGCCCACTAAGTGAACCAAGCGGTTCAAGCGCCGATGCAGAAACATTGCTTGTAATTGTCCCCCAACCACCTGCGCTAGAAAGAATAAACGGAAGGCCAACAAGAAGACCGATTGCCATCAGGAGAGCACTGATTGCGTCGGTGTACGCAACCGAAAGTAATCCGCCAGTAGTTGCAAGACCAATAATGAGTACCGCCCCAATCAGTGTCCCTGTTTCGACCGGAATGCCAGTTGTAACGTTGAGGACAAAGCCAAATCCTGTGAATTGGTACGAGACGATCCCGACATAGGCAATGGCAATAGTAATGAGTCCAATTATTTTCGCCTCTTCGCCGATACCATCTTCAAGAATTTCTGGGATTGTGTATTTGTTGTATCCACGGATCGTCGACGAAAGAAACCCTAGGATTCCGATTCCAGCGAGGGCAGCAGTACCTGAAAGGATAGCTGGCCAAAGCCCATACGAGTAGGCAAGCGAATTGGTGCTACCAGTAATACTTCCTGATCCCATCCATGTGGCCAGTAAGGTCCCGGCGATAATGGCGGTACCGAGACCGCGTCCGGCAAGTAAGAAATCATCGATCGAGTCTGTATTTCCATATGCCCATGCTGCGACCATTCCCATCAACAAGAGATAGCCAATAACGGGATACAGCAAGGTGATATCTGGTTGGACTGCCATAGGTATCCATTACCCACCCCATACAAATATTTAGGGATCCCTATACAGAAGTCATAACCGATGCTATCAATCCTGCATCTATTGAGTAGAGTTCTATCAGTAATGGCTATTGAATGGAAAATCTTTACAACACATGGAAGTGATGAGTTTGTATACGGGTCACTACCACCATGCCCAGGATGGAAACAACAGATTTTGAGACGGACCTGAGTCTCTTTAAGTATGATAACTTGGAGCAACTCCCCTCCGCTTATCGGGAGCTTCAAGCAACGAATCGCAACAAGCGGATTGAACAAGCAAAGGAAACACTGGGCGACGACCTTGTGATTCTTGGTCATAATTACCAGCGTCAAGAGATTGTTCAGCATGCTGATTTCATTGGTGATTCATACCAATTAAGCAAGCATGCCGCAGAGGCTGACGCAACGTACGTAATTTTCTGTGGCGTTACGTTCATGGCCGAGTCAGCGGATATTATCACTGGTGACGATCAAACGGTTATCCTGCCGAGTATGGAAGCATCCTGCCCTATGGCTGGAATGGCAGAAGCGCTTCAAGTTGATACTGCCTGGACAGAAATCACGGCCGAGACTGACGCAGATATCATCCCAGTCACATATATGAACTCCTATGCCGACCTGAAAGCATTCTGTGCCAAGCACGGTGGTCTGGTCTGTACATCTTCCAATGCTCATAAGGCATTTGAGTGGGCGTTCAACCGTGGCGACAAAGTGCTGTTTCTCCCCGACAAACACCTTGGCGAGAACACGGCCGTTCGACTTGGACTAGCAGACGAGACAGTCGACTGGAACCCGTGGGATCCAGCATCAAAAGACGCTAGCAAGGCAGTAGAAAACGATATCATCCTCTGGGATGGGTACTGTCAGGTCCACGAACGATTCTGTGTCGACCACATCAACCAGGTCCGAACCGAACATCCAGACGTACAGATCATTGTCCATCCAGAATGTCGGCGCGAAGTCGTCGACGCTGCTGACAAGGTTGGAAGTACCGCAGAAATCTGCCGCACAGTTAAGAATGCGGCTCCAGGTGAGACCTGGGCGATCGGAACGGAAATCCACCTTACCCATCATCTGCAGCGATGGCATCCTGATGTGAATGTCCTCCCACTGTGCGGTGAGGCATGTATGGACTGTAACGCTATGCGGCAAATCGACCCAAACTATCTGTGTTGGGTTCTCGAAGAGCTTGTGGTAGGCCGAGAGCGTAATGTAATCGAAGTGACCCCCCAGGAAAAAGATCTCGCCAAGGTTGCCCTTGACCGGATGCTGGAGATCTAATGATGAACCACGCCACTACTGACGTCCTTGTGATTGGTTCTGGAATCGCTGGATTAGCTGCTGCCCTTAGTGCTGCCAGGAATGGCGCATCCATCATTCTCGCTACGAAAGCGACACAGCCAGATGGCGCATCAACATGGTGGGCGCAGGGCGGTGTCGCTGTCACTCGTGATACACCGGAGGATTTCAAAGCAGATATCCAAGCTGCCTCGAGTGAGACGGCTGACCCCAGCGCTGTTGATGTGCTTGTCGAGAATGCTAATGCTGCGGTTCGTGATGTTCTCATCGATACGCTTTCAGTCGACTTCGACAGTGCTGATGAGGAGTTCGACTTCGCGCGTGAAGCAGCCCATTCAAACAATCGTATTCTCCACGTTGATGCCTCGACCGGAAAACATATCCACATCCCATTTCTGAACTACCTCCGAGACCATCCACAGGTGTCAATCCTCGAGGATACTGCTGCACTCGAGCTGATTCGCCACGAAGGACGCATCTATGGTGCGATGCTTGAATCTCACGGGAAAGTAACACCGATGTACGCCGGGGCAACTGTTCTGGCAACAGGCGGAATTGGCGACCTGTACTCTCGATCGACAAACCCAGCCGGTTCCTCCGGTGACGGTATTGCAATGGCAGCTCTCGCTGGCGCAGATGTCGCTGATATGGAGTTTGTCCAATTCCACCCCACAGTGTATGCTTCTGATGACTCTTTTCTCCTGAGCGAAGCCATTCGAGGTGAAGGTGCACGACTACGTAATGGGCATGGTGACCGCTTTATGCCATCAGTTCACGAGGATGCGGAACTCGCGCCACGTGATATTGTTGCACGGGCCGTGCAACGAGAACGTGAGCGCACCGGTGAGGTCGTCCTGGATGTGAATCCGATCGACTTCGAAAGCGAGTTCCCGGACCTGGCAACACGCTGTGTCGAACACGGTATTGATTGGACCGAAGGGATCGCCGTCGCACCAGCTGAACACTTCCTCTGTGGAGGTATCACTGTCGACCTCGTTGGCAGGACAACGCTTGATCGCTTATACGCTGTCGGTGAATGTTCCCGCACTGGCGTTCACGGCGCCAATCGACTTGCAAGTACAAGTCTCCTTGAAGGGCTTGTGTGGGGGCTTCGCGCTGGCGCTGATGCCGCTAGCCACGAGCCACAAGTTATTGACGCTCCCGACCTGTTGAATCGAGATCCAGATCTACCTGCTGGGTTTGCACAGGATAAATTCGTGCGCCTCCATCGGGTAATGGATAGCTATGTTGGTCTCCAGCGAAAGTTAGACGACTTGCCCCGTGCAACAGCTGTTCTTCGCCGTCTAAAGGGTGAAGTCAAAGCCTACACACGAACACGGACTTCCCGAGCGCTCTATGAACTCCGAAATGCCAGTGTGGCGGCCCTCCTCGTGGCCCGTGCAGCAGCCGCGAATCAGACCTCTATTGGCACGCACAACTTAGTCACTGAAGCCAGCAGGCAGGAGGGGGTGGTCGAGCAATGATCCAAACTAGGATGATCGAACAGTGGCTCAGTGAAGATGTTGGCCATCACGATGTGACCAACCATGTCCCAGGTGACACAGATGGCCAGCTTGTCGCCAAGGAAGATGGCATCGTAGCTGGTCTCAACGCTGCAATCGCTGTCTTTGAGTATCTAGATGTGACTGTCGATCCAGTTGTCGATCCAGGTGATCGTATCGGTACGGGTGATGTGGTCCTTCGTGTCGATGGGGCCGCTCGCGAAATCCTTCGTGGGGAACGGGTTACTGTCAATCTTGTCGGCCATGCCTCGGGTGTTGCGACGGCGACACGGAACGCAGTTGATGCAGCACGCAACGTTACTGATGAGGTTCGGATCGCTGCCACTCGGAAAACGACACCTGGTCTACGAAGTCTTGAAAAGCGGGCTGTTGCTGTTGGCGGTGGCGATACTCACCGGCTTACTTTGTCACACATGGTGATGGTAAAGGACAACCATATTCAAGAGATGGGACTAAAAGATGCGATCAAGCATTTCTTGGATCGCAGTTCCTTTTCGACGAAGATCGAAGTTGAGGTTGAGAACCCGGACGACGCAGTCACCGCCGCTGATGCTGGAGCCGATATCGTCTTACTCGATAATATGGATCCTGCGGCAGTCAAGCAGGCCGTTGAATTGATTCCAGATACTGTCTTAGCCGAAGCAAGTGGTGGAATTCGTGTAGCGGATATTCCACAGTACGCTACAACAGGCGTGGATATTATCTCGCTGGGTGAGTTAACGCACTCTGCCTCCGCGATCGACTATTCCTTTCAGACACAATAATGCCAAAGTAGCTTTGTATAGATAGCAGAATAGACGGCGATGCTTAGGCTCTAACCATTGTAGCCGAGGCAGCTGGCGACAGTCATCTTGCAGATTGTTCTAACCGTCTGGCTGCTTCGATGATTTTGCTTCCCTACTAACCACTGTAGGTGGTGCTGCTATCCTGATGGAGCGGTCGGCAGACCCGTCGCTTTGCCGACGAACCGAACCGATCTATCTAGTGAAACAAGCCCCCAGTTCAGTCGATGATCGTGAAGATGTTCGTCTATATTGTACGCAGCGCATCCGCTTCTTTCATCGCATAGTCGCGATTGAGAGTGAATATCCGTGCTTGATACGACTCGGTCACGATAACCCCGCTTTCATTTGTGTATCTACTACCATCGTCTTCGAATCCCTCGACAATGTAGTCGACACGACCGGCATAATTCAGAGTTTTGTAATGAACGCAATTCCCCACATATCGTTGACTCCTTCCACCAAAATATCCTAGCCCAGATATTAGCCGCACTACTGGGCTGGTTTCCAGTGCAATTGTCCTCCGAACCGATGGCTACTCAACAGTCGTTTTGATGTTGAAGTATCTTCGAAACAGCAGGGAGTCTAACTCCTAAGCAAACTGCGCCAATTCGACTACAAAAGACTGTGATCGCACATCCCACGGCGGCAGTATTCGTTCCAAAGCCGCTCGTTACCAACGTCCAGAATACAATTCCGCCAAGAATTGCACAACTCGCGTAAAAGTCTCGGAGAAGAATAAATGGTGACCGGTCCAGTAGAATGTCTGCGTATGCACCACCACCGACGGCGTTGATCGTCGCCACCGCAACGAGGCCAAACGGCGAGACAGCTGTATCAACCGCAACAACCGCCCCAGCGGTTGTGAACGCTGCCAAACCTGCCGCATCAGCACCAATCGATATTGGGTGTCGATCCGGAGTTTTGAGAAGGATTGAGAGAAGGACTGCGAGTGCGACACCTAGCAATCCATAGCCAACGTTCGACAACTGTTGGAGTGACAATGGAAGCCGACCAACGAGGATATCTCGTGTGGTTCCCCCTCCGAACGCAGTGACTAGTCCAACGACGAGCACTCCGAATAGGTCGAACTCCTCACGAATTGCTTTACTCGCACCGACGAGTGCGAACGCAACAAGTCCGATGGCGTTCGCAATTGTGAACGTTTCTTCGAGTGGTGGTGTCAGTGGCATAGACTGGGTATCTTTATGATGGCACGACACGCCGAACCTGATAACCTGCGTCGCTCACCTCAGAGACAATTCTGTTTATCGCCGCTTTTCCCGGTGTTGATACTCGGATGACAAGGTCTGCTTTTCCAACCGGAAGACCATCTTCTGAACGGTCATGTCGCACACTCCGAATATTGGTATCATGCTGGCCGATAATCTGGGCAATACTACCGAGCGTTCCTGGCTGATCGTCGATGCGAACGTACAACGTGACGAATTGCCGACGGTCAACCAACGCACGGGTCAAAACATCCTGGAGTGTTGCGATATCGATGTTACCTCCACAGAGCAGTGGGACTACTGTCTCATCATTGCACTCGAACTCCTCCGAGAATAGCGCCGCTACAGATGTTGCGGCGGCACCTTCGACGAGTTGCTTCGATCGCTCAAGCAACCATAGTGTTGCATGTGCGATGTCTGTATCGGACACCGTCAGCACCTCGTCGACGTGTTTGTTGATGATCTCAAACGTCAACTCTGATATACTCCCGGTAGCAATTCCGTCGGCGATCGTCTTTGGCGTCGCATTCTCGACCGGATGGCCTTTTTGGAGACTTTGGGGCACTGTTGCCGCCATCTCCGCTTGGACTCCAACGACACGTACTGAATCGTCAATAGCCTTGACCGCTGTTGCGATCCCGCTGATGAGGCCGCCGCCCCCGATTGGAACTATTACCGTATCGAGGTCGGGAAGCTGCTCAAGGAGTTCGAGTCCTAGGGTTCCCTGCCCGGCAACAACAGCTGGATCATCGTAGGCATGAACGAACGCTATCTCTGGTTCGTCGGCGTACGACTTTGCGAGAGCCATCGCATCGGCGAACGTTTCTCCCTCGAGTTCAACACTCGCCCCGTAGCTTTGGGTTGCATCCACTTTCGCCTGTGGCGCAGTTTCGGGCATGACAACTAGCGCGTCTAGTCCCAACTCGGTTGCTGCGAACGCGACGCCCTGGGCATGATTACCCGCGCTGGCGGCGACTACTTGAGTGGTATTTCCCTCTGCGATCTGTGCAATCTTGTTGTATGCACCACGCGGTTTGAACGAGCCTGTTTTCTGAAGGTGTTCGAATTTCAACCACACCTCTGCATCAACTTTGTTTCCAAGTGTTGAACTCCGTTCAATTGGTGTTTGTTTGATTGCAGGTGACTCTTCGAGTCGGTCTGCAGCGGCTTCGATATCGGCGAGTGTAACGGTCATTGTTAGGTGTCGATAATATCGATCAGCTTTCCAGCATCCTTGGTTTTGGCCGCTTCGAACACCACTGACCCGACTGCGATATCTTGGATTGCTAGGCCAGTCGAGTCAAAGACTGTTATCGAATCTCGTGCCGGCGCAACTTCGTCGGTGAGGACTGCTCCAAGTGTCCCGAGGAGATCATCCTCAGTTAGTGCGCCAGTCGAAACTGGAACGTTGATTTCGCCGGAGTGGGCACATTGCTCCCAGTCATCGATAACAATTGCGGCATCGGTAAGCAACTCTGTCTCAAGTTCCTGCTTTTCTTCTGCATCAGCACCGATAGCATTGATATGCGTCCCCGCCTCAACCCAGTCCCGTCGAAGGATCGGCTCTCTAGCGGGCGTGGTCGTCGAGATAATGTCGCATGCTGCGATGTCTTCCGGGCTCCCGGCATGAATCGACAAATTGCGGTCCGATTCGGCTGCTATGAATCGCTCGATAGCAGAATCATCGAGGTCCGCGAGAATCACCTCGTCGAGGTCACGAACGTGTGCGATGGCATCCAGTTGTGTATGGGCCTGTTCTCCTGCCCCTAAAATACCCAATGAAGACGCACCGCGGGGAGCGAGAGCATTGGTGGCAACTGCTGCGGCAGCCCCAGTCCGGATTCGTGTCAACGCTGTCCCATCAAGAATTCCCAACGGATATCCGGAGGCAGGATCACTTATAACGGCAAGACCCATCACTGTAGGAAGGCCGAACCGTTCTTGATTGTCCGGGTGAACATTCACCCACTTCACTCCAGCACTCTCACCGACAGCGGCGGGCATCGCCCGGAAGTCCCCATTTTCAGCCGGAATATCAACATACGTTTTCGGCGGCATCACTGCTTCACCTGAGGCGTGGTCAATAAAAGCGGAACGAACGGCCGAAATCGCAGCTTCCATGTTGACAAGGCGATCGACGGTTTCACCTGTAACAATACGTGTCTTCTGAGGCGGGTGTTCATTTGACATATCACAGTCGGGGATCGCTGGAGCCGTTAGTCTTTCGTTCCAATTCTAGCTCGATAGTTAGTTGATCATGCAATTGTGTTCTGATGCTGTCTACTTGGCTGTTATAACCCTGTTCGACGATTTGCTATGGTGTATCTAAGTGCAGTGATCTTGGACCACCGAAGGACTGGAGTAGCTGATTCGTGAACCGCCTCGGGGTCAAGCCCTGAGGCTTCCCATTTCAACGACGCGACGTGCAGAAACCGATGAGGTTGAACCTCTGCCGGTTTCCACAACGGTCGCAGTCTCCATGGACGTGACTTGATAGCCATTGTATATTTATAATTTATTCGGATGTGGCCAGTATAGAGTCTGCCTAGGCCGGGCTCGGTGTTTGGACACGTGAGAGGTAGGCTGCGATATCGGTGGTCGAGAGCATCCCAATTACGCCTTCAGTATCGTCGACGACTGGTAGATGGTGACAGCCCTGATCAAGCATGTTATCGGCGGCATCACGGATACTATCCTGTGCTGTGGCCGTGATTACGTCGGTCGTCATGTAGGTATCGACGGGCGTCTTTTCTTTTGGGCGGCGTTCGGAAACAATTCTGACAAAATCAGTGGTAGTCAGAATCCCTTCAAGCTGGTTGTCGCTATCGGCGACGAGCACCGAGCTGATATTGTTAGTGAGCATTGTCTGTGCCGCTTCTTCGACGAGTGTTTTCGGTGATACAGTGTAGAGGGTAGTCGACATGAGCCGGCCAACGAAGATATCGTCCATGCGTGTTCATTACATGCATCAAATATAAGAGTTACCCACAGGGCTAAGAGACCGGTGGTCACGTCCAGCCTGAGATGGTGACACTACAGTTAGTGCCATGTATCGCCGATGCAGTTTCCAATACACCCATCATTGCCGCTAGCGGAATTGCAGATGGTCGGGGGATTGCTGCTACCCTTGCGCTTGGCGCAGATAAGGCGTGGTTTGGGATCCGATATCTCACAACGGAAAAAGATGAATCTAAACGGTAGTCGCTTTCCTATAATGAATTAGGCATTAGGAGACAGTCCATATCAATGGGTATCGGTCAGAAACGACGGTCTCTGTCCTCCTTGAGGGAGGAATCAGACAGCACTTTCCGTATGATTCCCTCGGTGCCTCGGCGGAGACGTTCGGACATTGCCTGATGTGAGATGCCAAGCTCGTCGGCGAGCGTTGACTGATCGATCTCCCGTGGAACCTCGTAATAGCCGTGTTCGAGAGCCATTGCGAGGGCGTTTCGCTGGTCCTCAGTGAGTTCATACCGGATGCGCTGAGCCCTGTCAACGTCGTAAATCCGCGAAATATCCAGAATAAATCCATTCTCTTTTGCATACTGACTCGTTGTTGAGATGCCCTCGCGCTCTGGGAATAATACACGGAGAGTCCACTCCTCGTCGTGCGCCGTTGCACGCTGGACGGTCGCGCCCTCTTCAAGCAGCATATAGCCGATGATCTGGGACTTGTCAGCCCACTCCATCCGGTAGAAACGTTCTTCCTCAAGATCAGCGAGCAGCTTGACATTCGTGACACTCGGATCGCTTTCAAGTACCGCGGTCAACGTCTCGAAATCACCCTCGGATGCCCAGACGAACGGCATGATATGATCAGCCTCACAAGCCACTACCCGGTCGATTGTGAACACCATCTCGGGCAGTCGGTCCAACGTCTCCGAGAGGGCAAACTCCTCGACTGGCATACTGAATTCTGCGATCGTACTCATAGAGACAAACACTATCCCCCCCTTGATGGTCGTTCTGGAAGACGGAGCCGTGATGAGACCGGATGAGCTATACGGTGGATGTCGATTCGGTCGCATATCGCTGCGACTAGTGGCCGACATGGGATGCTGGAATTGGACTACAGATAGTCGCCAGTAAATGTGCCCCCATGGTCATCTGGAAGATCTAAAAGTGGAGTAACGGTGTCAAAGTGAGAGCCTTTCTGCACGAGATTCTCGTCTTGATTCCACGTGAGGATTCCCCGGTCGACTACGGCCGAGAGATCCGTGCAACGGAGTGAAAGATGGAGTTGCATCAGATCTCGTTAACAGAGAATGAATCACCAGAGCTCACACAGAACTAATAGGCATTAAATTACTAGATAGAGACATTCTCTCGAAATAGTGAAATCGTAGTGAACAGAGCAAATTCGTAGAGATTTGCGTCCCCCGAGCAATGTGTCATCGGATATGAAACTAGCCCTACGAACTCCGCACAGATCGAAATGAGAGCCCCGGAGGTCGTCCGCTTCCGTTTATTTGACCAATAGTGAATCTTCACCTCTAATCCAGGGTTAAGTATAATCTCCACTTATTATACGATAATATTTACTTCAGTTGGAACGGTCAGATCGGCTCAATCGCATCATAGCTCGACCACCCACTGAGCGTCATCACAGTCCGCGACGACACGTTCTCCTCAACTAAGTGGTAACTTCGCCCACCAGCGGCACTAGTCGTGCGTCAACACGCGCCGATAGTCCTCGTTGCCTGTTTCCTTGGTTGCTTGCTCGGCGGACTAGTCAACCCAGTACTGGACGGTCCGTTTCGACCACCTAACTAGAAGTCATTGTCGCGAAGACCGGCCTGCTGGACGTAGCGATTGATCGTCGCCTGTGCCCTGTGTTGAACGGCTATTTCAGGCCTCACTCTGAATCGAGAATTCATATTGGTCGCTACTGCTAATGTTTAGTGTTTTCGAGAAGTTCCTGTAATGCACCGGAGGAGATATTTCGCCCTGAGATGGGGAAGACAATCGTCTGACCTTGAAGTTCGTCCTGTCGCTGTCTCATGGCCGCAAGGCTCGTTGCACTCGCACCCTCTGCAGGAATCCGTTCCTCGGTGAACAAGTCACGGACACCGCGCTCAATCGCCTGTTCACTCACGAGTTCGAACTCATCAAGTCGATCTCGTAGCACGTCTATCGTCAGCGCGAACGGGACCTGCGTCGCAATTCCTTCCGCGAAGGTTTCCATCCGGTCGTGAGGAGTGAGATGCCCTTCTGACCACGCACGATTCATCGCTGGCGCAGCCTCCGACTGGACACCAATTACGGTCGCCTCCGTGAGTTCTCCGACCGTAAGACAGTAGCCGGCTGCGCTCGATCCACCACCCACCGGACAATACATGTAGTCAATTTCAGGGAGATCCTCAACGATTTCAAGCCCGGCTGTGCCGACACCAGCAACAAGTGCTGGTTCATTCGCCGAGTGCACATATCGGTAGCCCTTCTTCGCAGCTAGTTCTTCGGCATGCTCACGAGCGTCGTCGAACACATCACCGTGGAACTTGACTTCCGCTCCGAGTCGTTTCATCGCCGTCACCTTTGAGTGATTCGCGTCCTCAGGCACGACGATGGTGACAGGGACGTCAAAAGTTCGCCCGGCATATGCGACGGATTGGCCGTGATTGCCAGTACTGGCGGCGATCAGTCCAGGCTCGTGAAATGCGTCGTCAAGCTGAGAAACTAAGTTGATACCGCCCCGGACTTTGAATGCTCCTGTCGGGAGTGTATCTTCTCGTTTCAGATAGACGTCGGCGTCGAATGCGTCAGAGAACGACTCGCTTCGAACGAGCGGCGTCCGTGGAAGATGCTGGCTAACGATTTGGCGTGCTTGATAGATATCTGCTGTTGTCGGTGGAGTAAGATCATGATATGGGAAGATAGTCGTTTCATCCGGTGATTCAACGGGCTCGTACACTGCGGGCATATACTCAAATCTGGTTGATACGCACTAAGAAATTAGGGCTCCGTTGGCATACTAAGAGACTCTCAATAATCGTGTTTCGACAAGTCGAGTCGAGTCGGTCGGCTGAAAGCATGGCACAGGACTTACTCACCCCCGATCTTGCGACCGAGGGGTTTCAGGCAGACGAGTTTTGGCCTGTTTCCCGCCCCGAGCGTTCACGCGGGGACCGACTCATCCACACCCAGCCTCCGTTTAATGTCCGGGTCTGATGGCGGGCAGACGGAGAGAGGCGGGCGTTTGGAGTCTAGCTGGGGCAGGATTGCCCGCGAAATTGCCGCTTGTTCCGGTTGTCCCAGTCATCGGCGCGGGCAAGCTCGTACCGACCGTGGTTCCCACCGCCGAAAAGCCGGTGGTCTGCCGTGCGAGGACGACAGTGGTCGTCCGAGCAGGCCGGTGGCCGTCTTGCTCGCCACATCCACGTGTTGCTCGTCTATTATTATATGCTTTCTCCCCAGTTCCAACCGAGAAGAAGACGACGTCCAGGAGGGACTTACTCCGACAGAGGGTGTCATAGAACAGTTCACATGACGTTCCTTTCGTCGGTTACGTGCTGAATCTGCTGTTAGGTAGCCTTGCGAATCTATTGGTGACCGGTTCAAGATATAATTCTTCTTACTCGTTGCACGCAAGTCATTTTATCATGGGACTGCACCGGTTATCTATGTCTTCAGACCGGATTCGCCCGCTGGCCGTGGGTATTCCTCGACGTGAAGGGGAGATTTTCGTCTCGGAACTGTACGACTCCACGAACGACGAACGGTTCTATCGTCCTATCGGAGGTGAGGTCGAATTCACTGAATACAGTCCGATGACCCTCGTGAGAGAGTACAACGAGGAACTCGGTATTTCTATAGAGGTCGGGGAGTTTCTTGGCTCGATCGAAAATCTATTCGAAGTTGACGGGACAGTAGGACACGAGATAGTTTTTGTATATGACCTCAACCAGACGGATGAACTCTGGAATGCGACAGAGATCAAGGGTGAGGACGACGGTGGAACCACTTTTATCGCAGAATGGAAACCACGAGAGGTATTTGAGTGCGGGGAGGAACAGTTATATCCTGACGGACTTCTTCGACTCTTCACGGAAGATACGAAACATGTGATTCCACAGAGTTGAGGGAATCCTCGGGACTACCATCACCTGTATCCACCGATTCTGGATAACTGCAACGAGCGCATGTGAACTGTTCTATGACATACTTCCGACAAGTTACGATTCGCGGTCTGGATGTGGTCCAAGACGTCCGGGGCACGTGCCGAGAACGAACTTCTCGATGCTCCCGCAACGCGCGCAGTGTGCTATCTTCCAGTCGGTAACGTCCAAGTCGCGGGTCGTGGTGTCGTTCTGAATTGCCATGGGTGAGAGTGAATTAGTTGTCTGATTCAAGCGGGTGGAGCTGCTCGTGGTCGACGTTGAAGCTGTCGCACGAGTCAGTCACCTCAGCATTGAAAGCGTGGTCGTAGTACCGCACTGAATTGATACACAAACCTAACCCATCAAGTAGCGCCGACCACAAAGTAACTCGTCTACTCGCTCGGTCGCCACAAGCTCGCCATCCTCTTCCTCAATATAGCCCTCCTCGATTGCGTTGGTGATTGAGGTCCCGAGGTCGCCGTCGAACCGACCATGATGCTGGGCAATCGTCCCGACCTGCTCGCGACGAATCGACTCCCGATTCTTCCCACCCGTATTGTGCTCAACAATCTACGCGATGATCGCCGTGTTTTCACTCATATCTACGGGTAGCAACCGAACGTGGATAAAAACAGTCTGTCGTGTCGGTCACGCCAGCAGCGTGGCGACGCGTCTGCCTACCATCTCCAAGTGCTCGGCAGAGACGTCGGCATAGCCGTCAGCAAACGTCCGGCGCTGCTGGGCGTCGGTGAGAAAACCCATGAAGTCGGTGCCGTCGAGCGGTTCGCTACTGTCGGCCATTGACTAGAGAACCGCGGAAAGCGCATGGTGCATTCTGCCCTCTAATAGCCAGAGGACTGAATGGCGGTGGTCCACTCGCCTGTATTTTGACTATCTCGTGGAATTCCTCACTACCGTCTCTGGGGCAGACGATCAGCCGCGGATTCCAAACTGAACAGTACGTTAACGCTATTTCTGGGGCTTGTCACCCTAGTTGATTGTGGTTCCGTTGGCTTGGACATTTGGCCCTGGTGTCCGATAGCCTGTGGTAACTGCTCGATGTGTTGTCGAGTTGGTGATGCGGTAGTTGGCAGTGAATTTCATATCCTTCGCAGATTTTTTATCATCTACTTCTGTGATTCCTACTGCGTATTCGATATGCACGAAATACTCTGCATCAGTTTTTCGCGTGGCCGATGCATTTGTTACACTGATATCGAGGTTTGTAAGTTTCTCCGAGCGATTCCGATACTCCTTCACGACCTGGTTCCAGCGATGTGTGGTTTCATACTCTTGAGCATAATTGAGGGCACTCTCGTTTGTGAGCGTCGCTGGTTCGGTTGGAAGGTCTTTCAGTGCAAAATCCTCTTGTGATCCGTCTGATGTCTGTGGGGTGGTCCCATTACCGCCAGTATTAGTGACTCCTTGCCCGAGACAGCCAGTCAGCAACACCAACACAACCAGTCCGGTACACAGAGTTGGATAGCGGTTATTCATATTATTGCCTTCATCGTGAGACATGTAAAGTACTTCGGAGAGTCAAATAATCGTTGTAGTTACTTTAGAGGGGTCGGGGCAAGTGTAATGATTGCTCGCTCTCTAATCGATGTTCGAGATTCATAAAGGGTATTTTCCGAGCGAAGATAACGATGTCGCAAAAGCTCTTCAGCGGGTTCTTTCGATGTGGTAACTGATCCTCGTTCGAGTGCTGTCGTAACAAGCTGATGTGTTTTTGCTGGTAGCTGAGAGTGCTGAACTTGTCCTTTGCGTTCAATTAGCTCTTCGGGAGTTCGTCTTTCATTCCCTACTTGCTGTTGAATCCGGTTTCGTATTTGTTCCTTGCTTGTCTTTTTAGGCTGAATTCGATACGTCGGTTGATATTCTAAGAGATGATTAATAGCATAAATCGAGTCTTTATAAGAGAGATGTGAGTAGAGCAATAGTTCACGTGGGAGCGTTGTGGCCTGTTGAGTCAGTTTCCCTTTTTGAAGCGCTGTACGGAATACTTCCTGTGCAGCGCTTGAGAGATTCGAGTATTGCCCAACCCTTAATTTTGATTCTGTTGTTTCATCACTTTCTGCAGACGTAACTGGGACTGTTACTGTGAAACCAGCAGCACCGAGCGTTTGTAGGACGGTACGACGAGACAAGTCTGGTGTATTTTTATCAGTCATTTTGAATCACCTTCTAGAGGTTCATGTGATTTGTCGCACAGTTCGTCCAATTGAATCCAAGATGCCGATCCATACTATAATCTACATTAGAAAGGCGGTTGTTACAATTATTATTCTCACCGTCGAGTTCGTATGCGTATCCACTCATCATCGGTGATACGGTAAATTTGGGGCTATTTTTCCAGACGTAGCCGTCCTTGTGGTAGAGTCCGAAATTATGCCCAGCTTCGTGAACAGCTACGTGCATAGCGTTATGACGAGGATTATCCTGGGAGTTCTCCCTGGCCGGCTTGTCTAATGGAAGGTTAGAGATCTGTGCACCAGCAGCGACAGAAAGATTGCCACCGATGTAACCTTCACCACTTAAACTTGAGGCGTTTGTTAGGAGTAGGTTGGCATCTGCAGCTTCTCGGAGGTTGTTACACCGATGATAATCGTACCACCACTCCAAAAGTCCATTGTAGGTTTTCTGTCTGTTCCCACAAACAGTGTCGGTGATTGTTGAGAAAATTGCTTCAGTTGGCGGATTTGGTGTCGCGTACGTTTGGACTGTTTGTATATTATGTCCAACATCCGAAAACATGTCGGAGACGTACTTAAACACCTTTTCATCCGCAATACTATCATTTTGGGCCATCTTTTGTGTGCGGAATACTGCAATAGTTGCTGTACCCATAATTAATACCCTAATTATAGGATAATAAATCTTGCTTCAAATATTGGAAATAGTATTGATGTAAATAGCTTGTTTCAAATCCCGTGTTTATATCGTTCAGCTTACCGGATAGCGGACGGGAAGACGATAAAACGCTAGGGCACTCGCTCAACCAACAGACCACCCCAACTACTGTTGATGAAGACGCCCGCGCGAACGCACGCCGAATCAGCCCATGGATGTATATCATCGGCCATCGCGAGCACTGTCGTGTTGTGACGGTCGTGTATACTCACCCAGTGAGTCGGTGGCGACCGAATCGGAGACCAAAACCCAGCACACCGAGAGCGATCCCGGCCTCGGCCCACGGCGACGTGACCAATAGAGCGGTGTAGAATAGCGATTGTCAACTGCTCACTCGACGAGGATCGGCCGGTTCTCCTCGTCAAGTTCTTCGGCCTGCTCTTTCTCCGCCAGCACTTCGAGCAACTCCCACTCCAGCTTGCCAAGGACTTTCGCCGCTTCGCTGTCCGTGTTGAGACGGTACATCTTGCTGTTGCCAACAGTCCGTGTCTGTTCGACGATTCCCCACGCTCGGAGGTCGTCGATGTGGTCGTAGAACGTGCTCCGGTCGATGCCTGCCATCCGGGAGATGTCGCTGGCGTTCATGTCCCGGTCCGTTTCCGAGAGGAGCGCGACGAGGAGTTTGACCTTGGCGTGGCCACCGAGGACGTCGGTGAGGATCGTTCCGTCGGCGTACGCTTCCGTGGCGGTGGTTTCGTCGACTGCCATACTCTCCTATTGTGGCTTTCAGACTATAATGCTTTCGCTTGCTTCCCACACCACTGTTGGTTCAATCCAACATCTATAAGTGGTAGTGGTGCGTTGTACCAACTGTGAGGTGATGTATGACCGAGGACGAACTCAAAGTTGACATCGTAGAAAAGATGGCTCGGAAGAAGGTGACGGGCGGACACAACAAGCAGGTTGACACCATCAAAAACTGGTTCGCGTCAGACGACCAGGGTGAAGTTGGAGACCTGATTGAAGAACTTGCCCGCGACCCGAACGCCCCGGTTCAGGGGTATGGTGGTTCGCGTGGCGCTGTCCGCCTTACCAGCATTCAGGACGCAAAAGACTGGCTCGACGCTCACGGCCGCGATCTGTGGTGGCTGTAGCCGGGTAACACCGGCTGTTGGGCCTTCTGCTGTATAGGATGTCCGTAGTTAGTATGAAGTACTAACCAGCGAGCGGCCAAATCAGTCGTCGGCCATCGCCGCCGCGATATTCTGCGCCGATTCGACTTTCTTTTCTGCCCTTCCGAGCAAGTTGTCAAGCGTGTTTTATGAACAACCCATCTCGGTAGCCGAACGTGACCGCGATACGCCCGCACGTCGGCGTAGATTATACTACGACTTTTATCACTGGAGGTGTGTGGAAAGATGTATGACAGGACGTGGAAGTGCTGCCCATGCAATCGAGACGAACAACGGGCACATCTGTAGCCGGTGTCGCGAGACGATTAGTTCGAACGCTACCGCGTGTCCGCACTGTGGACGCAACATTAAACCCACTCTCAGAGAGAGGCTTCGTATTTTTCTGATTCTCTTCGGACCCATTTTCCTCATTGTGTTTTCGTGGCCCGCTGTCTGGGCGCTAACTGGATCGAGAAACCTCGGGATTCTAGCTTCGGTGTTCTTTTTTCTTGTGTTTGCCGGCTTGATATTCTATCTTGCTTCGAGAACTATATGGAACTTTTGCCGTCAATTGATAGGTTGACTGTCTCTGCTATACTTTCTGAAGTTGAACAGGTGGATTTCTCATTCGCGACGGGTGGTGAAACCAATCTCGAAACCTAAATTTCGCAGGTGGCTGTGCATGACAAATCTACCCAGTCGTCAGTAGTTCTCAACGGGTAGCCCCTCGATATGGTCAAAATGACCATCACGAGTGACAATCGTCCCGCCCGCTTCGCGGACAATCCCCGCAATAAACACGTCTTTGAGGTTCACTGGCGTTCCATTCGCCTTCAACTCTTGTTTGATTTTGATTGCTTCTCGGGAACTTGCCGCCGTGAACGGCATCGGAGTCACCCAATCCAAGGACTCATCGAACTCATCGAGCGTACGGTCGGTGTGTTCAGCTAACCCGTCGTATAGCTCGAATAGGACGAGCGACGGCGCATAGAACGCTTCTGTCGGGTGGTCATCAAGGAACGTTTGTGCCGCCGAGCGTCCGTTCAGGTAGTCAATGAGGAAATTACTGTCTAAACAATTCATCTCGTCGCTCCGTGAAATCTTCGTCAATCTGATCGCGAACGTCTTCAACGTGCCCGCGTAGGGCATCTGCTTCCTCGTCGCTCAACATCCCGAAGCCTTTCCAGATGTCTTTGTTCTTTCCCGAGAGGCGAAGCACAACATCGCTAAAACTCTCGTCGTCGCGCTTGTGCGCCTTCAACGACTCATAGGCCTCCTCTTTGAGGGTGATGTTCTTCGAACTCATTGTACATGCACAAGTACATGGTATCAGATATTAAAACCACCGGTTAGCATGCTATACTAACCAACAAACGTCCGATTGCGAGCCCACAATCTCGATCTTGGTCCGAGGAGCTACTTCACGCGCGTCTATCCCTACACTTTGAGCGGTCGAAACCGGCGTTCGAAGCACGTTCGTCGTGACGACCAAGGATTTGTGCTTCCCCGAGGGCGGCGATCCACCCAATTCCACTTCCGTTTACCGTTTACGATTCTGAGTGGTAGTAGGTTCTAATATTGTGGGACCAATTTTCACTACAAGCATGCCAGGCGCACGTATTACAGGTGGTGAGCGAGTTACGCTCCGAACCGTTGAAAAAGAGGATACTTCGTTCCTTCAACGGGCAAGCGCAACCCCAGAGATTCGCTATCCACTCGGTACCCTGGCCGGAGGTTAGTATAATATACTAACCTACAACCGGCGACTAGTTAGTGCTCTGTCGTTCATCCATCGGGCGACAAGATGAAAATCCACGAGAAGCCCAGTTCAGTTTGATTCTCACCACGGATCGCACCTCCTACGCTGGCCGCCATCGAATTGCCGTGTACGGGAGCAAGGGGTTCGCACCGACGACGTCGTACTCGACGTGCTCCACAGAGATGTCCATGTGCTCTCGTAGGTTCGACAGGAGGTCGGTGTCGAGCCCGCGAGCGTCGGCGTAGCGACGTCGGAGCAGACCGAGAACGGTGTCCGACGGATGCGGTCCGACGTATTCGAGGTGGGCGCGGCCAGCGACGGCTCAATCGCGTCATAGCTCGACCACCCGCCGAGTGCCATCACAATCCGCGGTGAGATGTTCTCCTCGACCAATAGATGGTTCGCCCAGGTTGCTTTTTGGCGCACCACTTCTCCACATGATGAGTCTCGCAATACCAGGAAATCGTTTGCAACCGAGCGCTGGACCCAAGCAGCAGTCCTCAGCCTCGGCTACTTGCACCGATGTTTGCTACACTCAGTGGATGAGTTGTCCTTTATGAGTACCTCACTGGCACGATCGTCTTTGAGTTTGTCTGGATCTTGAGTGGGTTTGGTCTGATCAAACGAGGAGTACTCCGAGAGGGATTTCTCTACATTTGCCAAGCGGTGGAGTAAAAACCTAAATAAGGAATCTCGGCGTTTGGGCCGCCCATATTGTGTTTGGTAATCTTAGATAGTTGTTATTTTTATGGAAGCATTTTTATATTCGCTGTATTTTTCTCTTGCCCATTCTACAGCCGTTACAGAATCATTTACTAACGCTCCAGTTATCATCCCAGTTTTGCTATATGTCCCAAGCCACAATGCTTTTTTTGTATATCCCATAGCAAATGGTATTGAACCCTCATATTTCCAGATATTAGCCCCGCTATCATTTAGTATACATTTTATATCTTCACGTACACTCCCATCAACAATATCTGAAGTATGATCATCTAAAATAATTTCCACCTGCTTATTATTCCCAGATATATAATTAGATGTACTTTTTATGATTAGGTGGGGAAGTGTTGGAGCAATCATTTCAAGACGAGTCGAGCCATCTAATAGTGTAGTAAATTCCCGCGCTGGCTTGTCCAGAGCGAAACGATCTGCGAGATGTATATTCGATTCTTTTAAAATGGCCGGGTTAATATCGATAGTATTGGGGAATTCGCAAAGAAACTCCTTACAAGATTCGATATCGGCTAGATCCTGATCAAGCTGGTCAACCATTTTGTAAATTAACTGTCCGTATTTAGTTAACTGATATCCGTCATCCTTACGTGCTACTATATCATTCTGTGCTAATTCTCGAAGAGCTCTTGTCACTGTTTGTCTCGAAACTTGTACATTCTCTTCTATTATTCGCTGGTCACTAATGCCACGTGCGAGATTCTGTAATATCTCCCACCTTCTTATTGAGAGTGGTATGATAGATATGTCTTTACTTTCCATCTTTATATTCTTTCGTCGTATACAGTTATAATACAATGAATTATAAATCTATTGCAATAGAGGTTCGTGTCCAACCTCTGGTCATTGTTCATACCCTGATTTAATATCCATCAATTAAATATATATTATATTGGTTCCCCAATTTAGTTGCGATCCAAAATGTCGAAAAAATCGTCCAATAGCGCGGACAACAGTCGAATCGGTCGTCGGAAGCTTCTCAGCACGATGAGTACGAGTGCCATCGGGCTATCCTTCCTTGGAAACGCAACTGCTACCAATGGGCGAGGAACTCACTCAGAAGAACTCGTCGGTTCAGCTATGGAAGAACAGACGCTCTCGAAGAAGAATTCAATGAGCGATCGAGATATTCGCCAAGCCCAAAGGAGAATTGAGCAGAAATACGGCCAACTAGCTGCATACAACACCTTCCCCGAATTCTCGGAAAAAAACATCGGCACCGAGGACGTTCAAGCGGCCAACCAGAACGTAACTAGAGAGAGGTCGTGGGAGATGCACTACAATGTCTACAGTGATCAGACTGGCGTGAAGCTAGCAGACACGGATCACTTCTTGAACCTCTACAAAGCCAATAACACGGATGCTAATGGCAATGTCGTCTACTTCTTTGAATCACTCAACTATTCAGACGATGTGGACAGTTGGTATAATTCATCGACACGGTATATGGATAACTACGTCAACCTGACCACGTCGAAGGACGATTTACACCGGATTCGACCGAACCAGACGGTCTACGTTGGTGGCGGAGGAAGCACGCACTTTGAACTTAGTGTTGGTCCAGCAACCGTTGGGACGACGTTCAGTTCAAACGGTGGCCAGCTTTCGCCAGATGGAAATCGCTTGAGTTTCGGGCCAAATGGTGAATTTGCGGCAGAGCTTACTGGAAACATTCAGGGTACTGCATCTATGAGTACTCTTATGGACGTTCGAAGCACGACGGGCTACTGGAGCCGAAATTGGAAAACTAACGTTAGAGCTTCCACTACGGCATAATAACAATATCTATTAGTATTATTTTAGATCTTCTGAAGAGAATTTGATGTAGCCAATTACTATAGGTACTGTTGCCCAGAACAGAAGTACGACTAATCCAGTCCAGTATTCGAGGTAGAACGGAACATCGCCACCAATTTGTTCCGCAAGTAACGACCTAAAGTGAGGCGGGTCCGCTAACGGTAAATATTTTAATGTAGCTAAGTATGCAGATTCGGGATTGATCCTGTCTAAAAGTACGTACCAAACCGGGACGGTACTACTTTCAAATGCAGACTCGCCAGTTATTATTTGTAATACCATAGATAGTAATAGGCTCCAGATAACGTTAAAAACAAAAAATATAGAAATGGCTGCAGTCATAGCCCGAGACCGCTTGTCTGTCATTGCTGACACACCAATCGCTATGCCTAAATACGAAAGTCCAAACAAAATCGTTGCTGCGATTGATATGAGAATAGTTCCGAGAGCGAACGATCCATATTCGATAGCGATTATCAATGAACCAATGGTGAACGCAATGATGGCTGCAATTAACACAATACTTATACGACCAACTATTTTTCCGGCTAGAATATCACGGCGTGATCCAGCAAAATTGAGGAGAATACGGAGACTTCCTGACTCATGCTCACCCGCTATAGCAAGATATCCCACAACTATTGCAGTGATAGGTACAATTTTTTCAGTAGGTAATGACAAATAATGTGTCGCCTCTACCAACGTCAAATCCCTAAATCCTTGATGGGTGAGATACGCTCCTGCAGCACTCGCTATAGTATAGATACTAATAACAGCCCAGAGCAATTTCGATCGGATTGCATCTTGAAAATCTTTTCTTGCAACAAGCTGCCAACTCATACCTCTACCTCCGTTTTCTCCGGGCGCCTACTTTCACCAATATAATAGGTAAAAATGTCCTCAAGCGACGGTGTTTTCATTTCTATATCGAGGATTCCGATATCCAAATCCTCTAATTCACTAATAATCTTTGATTTTTGGCTAGTATCAGTGTATTTAATAGATATTGTTCTGCCATCTATCTGGCACTCGTTCACAGCTTCGATGTTCTTAATCATTTGATTTTGGGGTGGATCGTTCACACACGTAATCTCAATTGTAGATTTCACTCCACTTTCGGCGAATAATTCGTCTAATTCGGCGACTGTGAGTAAGTTCCCATCCTTTAGTATACCGACTCGATTGCAGATCGCTTCTATCTCCGATAATATATGGCTAGAAAAGAATACAGTAGTTCCTGTTGATGCCTCATCCTGTAACACTTTACGCAGCTCCTTCATACCATTTGGATCCAAACCACTAGAAGGTTCATCTAAAATCAGCAGATCTGGGTTGCCAGTAAGAGCCATTCCAAGCGCTAATCTTTGTTTCATCCCCTTTGAGTAGCCGCCAACACGCCGTTTAATTTCATCTTCTGTTAACTGTACTTTCTTGGCCATTGTTTCTACAGAAGTTTCCGCGTTCTTGGCTCGAATCGCGAATTTAAGATGTTCACGCCCTGTCAGTCGATCGTATAAATCGAAGTTGTCTGGTAATATCCCTGTCTTTTTATGGATATATTTGGAGTTAGTTCGTGTGTTTCGACCAAAGACAGTGATTGTACCCGAGGTGGGTCGCGCGAAATCCAATATGAGATCGATAGTGGTTGACTTTCCTGAACCATTTGGCCCTAAAAACCCAAATATCTCTCCTTCTTTTACAATTAAGTCCAAGTCATCCACTGCTTTTAGCCCGCCATACTTCTTAGTGACAGACTTTAATTCGATGGCAGCCATATCCTACAGTAGATATTCATAGCATATAATCCTATGCTTTTATTATAAATAGTAGTAAAACTAATGTTGGATAATGCAGACATAGAACAATTTATTTATCGGATAGGTAGTGGGCTTTTACCCTTTCCACCCGATTGATTACGGCGACGTAGGTAGACCACTAGAACGACGATGCCACCAAGAATTGGCAATAAGAAAAAGGCTACAAAAAATCCGACTGCCCAATCCACTGCGCTATCGATATTGTGATCACTCGCATCTTTGAAAATCCAAACAGCACCCAACAGACCGATAAGAATGCCTGCACTCAAGGATAATCGAATCGAAATTCCCGCCATACATCTTATTGTTACGGATGCCACTTAGATATTGATATCCGTTCTGTGTGAGCAGATTGAGACAGTTTACTGGCAATAACGGTAAGGCATGAGTATTAGCCTGCTTTACTAACTTTCAATTGTCTAAAAAGATGGTTTAAGATCGATTGGCAATCAGTTCGTCAACCCACTTCCACCGTTTTTCCCTGACACCCAGGATAAGAAGCGCGATGATAGGGATACATAGGCCGCTGTAGATCACTTCGAAAATAATTGGTAAAATATATTAATCGTTAGAAGCTCGTTCAGAGTGACTTTCAAAGACATAGCCGGAGAAGCCCCCGGTTTGGGAGACCATGAGCAGTGTAATGGACAAAATCTGCTCCCTTGAGGGCGTGGTGGTAGCGGATTCCACTTCCGCTTATTAGGAGTAGTGATTCTCGGCCCTTGATTGGCCGCTCACAGTTCAACGCCGCTCATCGATTCGATAATGTTTGCTTTTGTTGGAGCAGCAAGATACAGTTCGATCGCATCATACGTTGCCCAGCCACCGAGTGCCATGACAATTCGTGGTAAAATATTCTCCTCGACAAGCAGGTGATTCGCCTAACAGCGGCGCAAGTCGTGGGTAGACACTCGCCGATTTATGATCTTATGGAGCAGAAACTCGGCTTCATGCTGAATAGAGAGCGTGGATTGAGAGAAGTAACGGATAGCGCGAACAGAGACCATGGCAAATATTATAGGAAGCCAACATGAACTGTAAAGCATAGACATGGACGTTTCCAACCAACAACGGCAACGAGACCAAACACTTGGATTCATTGGCCTTCTTGTTGCCGGCTTGTTCCTGTGGCGTACACTTTCTGCCTATGCCGTCCAATGGCAGGGATTATTTGATCTGCCGTCGGGACTCTGGTTCGCCATCACAACAACGACCTGTCTTGCCCTGTTAGTCTGGTCAGTCGGACATCTGACTGGCGGTTACAGACAGAACCCCATCTATTCTCGTCTTATTGGCATTCTCTCCAGTCTCGCAGTCGGTGCTATCCTCGTTTTCGTGGGCTACCTCCTCGCTCCATAAGCACCACGAACTGCGCACAGATCGAGAGAGGCATCGGGGGTAGTTGACTTCCGATTACTTACGTAGCAGAAATCGGCTTCATACTGATTAGAAGGCGTCTCTTCACCAGAACGACTTACCAATTCGGCTCCGATAATACCCTCGTACGAAAACTGCAACGAGAAGTACTGTCCCGATGAGTGTAAGAATCATATCAAGACTGGAACTCTCTCGTACCCAATAAAACCGGAAGAATGCCAGCGAGAGGATGAGAAGAACGAATCCGACGCTCAGTAACTGACCTTTTCTTTTTGCCGATAGACGCAGAATAGTCATTGTTCGAGTCAACTCGTGAGAGCGTAATAAACGTTCGTCCAACCGTGGTCGATAGTGGTCTGGACGGGGACCAGACCCGCACTACGAACTGCGCACAGATCGAGATGGGGGTCCCGGGGGTAGCCCACTTCCGTTTATAGTTTTAACCGGAAGTGGAAGGCACACCACTACTTCCAGTGAAATCGAACGCGGTAGGGCTCATAACCCAGAAAAACAGTATATCAGACTCTCATAAATGGTATGCTGCGATATCAAATAACGGTCCTTGGAAGTTGAGACTACACCGGGTTTAGCGGGCCTGTGATGCGCGGCCTCGGACGAATCAGTGACTAATTCGGCTTCGAATCTCGTCTCAATCGCACCCTCCTGTCGCACTACCAACTAAATCGGTGGATTTCCGAGATCCCTGACAGTGTTGCCACTCAGGAATCCGCACTGGCCCCGGACTGAGTACCTCTCTATCCGATTCCGGTCTCCTTCTTCAGCAGCGTGAGCGTATTGTCAGCTGTTACGATCGGCGCGTGTTCGTACTCACCCGTCAACTCGACTTGGACGAGCAGATCGACAGCTCGCCAAATCGAGTACAACAAACAGGCGAACGCGAAGTAGAAGAACCGCAGCCCAAAATCCGTCGAAGTTGTCGCAGCCATGAACCGCTTGATCGACCGATAGCCACTCTCAATTTCCCACCGATAGCCGTACTCAGTAAGAAAGCTGCCGCCCCGATTGGACATGAACACCGAGTACTGCCGATGATCGTCATACTCAGAGTCTTCTTTCCGGCGGTAGATCAGCGTCGTCTCGTGCCACTCGTTCTTTCCGAGATGGAGCCTCCGGTCTATTTCGTATCGGTCTTGATCGCGCTGGAGCAATCGCTTGGCCTGAGCTTTCTCGCTGGTCTGCATCCGCTTCGGCACGACGTAGGACAGTCCACGCTGGCTGATCATCTCCAGAACGTGCTGACTATCGAACTCACGGTCCATCAGCACGTTATCGACATGAACAAGATCCTGAGCGGAGTCGAGCAAGTCTTCCACGATTTCCTTGCGTGACTCGCCTCGCCGAACTGGCCGCGCATCGAGGACAAGTGGGACAGCATTGCCGACCAGCTGGACTGTTGTCCACTGGTAGGCGTACTCGTCCGTATTCTCCTTCGTCCCGATGATCTCGTCCTCGTGGCCGGTGCGGTCGCCTGTAAAGGGATCGTCTTCGGTGATGTCGATCGCGACGATGCCAGCTCGGAAGAACTCCTCCGTCTCTGCAAGCTCGTCGATGAGTTGTCGGACCGCCTGTCGGTACATCTCGCGAATCTGCTCGATGGAGAGTTCACGAAGGTGGTCGCGATGACCGTGCCCGAGTGGCGTCCGCTCACGTGTTGATTCGTGCGTGAAGCTACGAGCACCTTCGTTGGCGGCCAGATTCTCACGGAGCCCCAGATACGTCTGCAAGCTCCAGTAGGCGTTCTCGTGGATCTCACAGCCCTCACCTCGGTCCAGCGAGAACGCGGGGAAGACGACCGGACTGACGTGGTCGGTGATCGTCTCCGCCTGTTCCAGTACGATCTGATGATCAGGTGGCGATCCTCCACCACCATCACCTCGACTCAGGGCATTCTGCCTTGGATCACGCGGAACCGGTACACCCGCATTCTGGGCTTTGATGAGGATCGTCCGAGCAGCGGTCTCAACTGACTCGCGGAGATCCGCTGTGAAGCGCATGTTCCAGCTGCGCCACAGGGTTGACTGGTCTGGAACCATCTCGAAGCCCAGTTGCTCGCAGAGTTCAGGGCAACAATCGAGGTACTCGACGAGTACTGTTTCGTGGTCCCAGCCGTGCAGTTCTTTTAGCACGAAAACTCGAAAGGGAGTATCCATTCCATAGCGTGTCGAACCCACGTAGCAGTTATGAGGATCGAAGATGACGTACGCGAGTGGGAGCGAGCAAATGAACTGCTCAATTGATTCGTGAGCGTCATGCTTGAACCATACCCCTGCGACAGTTCGAATATCTTCTTCCACACCACCGAGTGAACTCCGGTCGTACAATGATGCCGAATCATATACTGGCCAGTTCCGGAACTTCGATTGTGCGATATTCCGGAAAACCTCACGGTAAGACGGATGCTTGCAAGACATCCTTCAATGTGAGGCCGACCTCTCTCGGGCGTATTTTTGAAATGAGGAGATTTCGACCGTGGCTGTACTCTCAAAGCGCTGGCTCAACCAGAAGAGAGACATTGACTATTTGAATCGAAAGGTTTCGAGGTTCTGTGGTGCAAATGTCCGGATATCGAAATCATGATAGAGTGCCGAAGAGAGGTCCTCTACCGAATGCTCATCGCCGTGAACACAGAGGACTTTCTCCGGTCGCGGATTCATTGTTTTCACAAACTCCATGAGACCCTGCCGATCGGCATGGCCGGAGAATCCATCAATCGTCTCAATATTTAGATCCAGTTGGAGCGTTTTCGAGTGACCATCCCTATCACGTCTTGGAATTTCGGTTCGGCCACTCTGTATTCGCCACCCCAACGTTCCCTGGGCTTGGTAGCTTACGAAAGCCAGGGTAGTATCAGGATCACTCCCGAGGTGATTGAGCCACGACAGAATCGGTCCACCAGTCACCATTCCGGACGTCGAGAGAATAATACAGGGTCCACCATCAGCGACAGCTTGGCGCTCGTCTTCACCGCCATCGATATGGTTGAACTGATCGGCAAGAAACGGATTCTCATCCTTATGAAGAATGCGATTCTGTAAATCGTCACGGAGATACTCCGGATACGCAGTGTGGATAGCGGTCGCTTCCCAAATCATTCCATCGAGATGAATCGGCATCGTCGGGATAGCGCCCGTCCGCATTGCTTCTTCCAACACGAGCATGATCTCTTGGGAGCGTCCCACCGCAAACGAGGGAACCACGACTTTCCCGCCCCGATCGTAGGTTTCGTTGATAACTTGCTTGAGCTGTCGTTCAGAGTCCTGTTGGTTAGTTTGGTAATCGTTCCGACCGCCGTAGGTTGACTCCATCACGAGTGTCTCGACGCGGGGGAAGTCGTTAACAGCACCATTGAACAATCGGGTGTCGCGATAGTGGATATCTCCGGAAAACGCGACATTGTACAATCCATCGCCGATGTGGAAGTGTGACACAGCCGAGCCGAGAATATGGCCCGCGTTATGGAATGTGAGTTTTACATCCGGCGCGATGTCGGTGACATCACCGTATTCGAGGGGGATTGTATGCTTAATTGCTTCACGTACCATTTCGGATTCGTACGGTGGTGTCCGACCCTCCTTGCCTGCAATATTGAGGTAATCAAGTGTGAGGAGGCCCATGAGGTCTCGTGTTGGTTCTGTGCAATAGATCGGGCCGTCATACCCGTATTTGAACAGGAGTGGAATCAACGCGGAGTGGTCGAGATGAGCGTGTGTCAGAACAACAGCATCGATTGTCTGCGGTCCGGCACCGAGTGCTTCAGGCAATTGAAGGAATGGAACTTCGCCTTCGGCACCCGGCTTGTCGCCGCAGTCAATTAGGATGCGTGTTTCAGGCGTTGAAAGCAGGAAGCTTGCACGACCGACCTCTTGACAACAGCCCAACGTCGTAATTCGCACTCGCTGCTCGTCTGCGAGTTCGTCGCGGTGAATCTGACGACCGACCCGAGTGAGAAAGTCGCGACGGTCGTCGCGTTCCTGCTTGAGGAAGTTACGAACATTGGACACCGTTGAGGATTCAATTGGCGGCGTGCGGACGATTTCCGGTGTCCAACCGATGTCTTGGGTGATCTCGCGGAGCGTTGCTCCGTGCTGTCCGATCACTAATCCAGGTTTTTCTGCTTCAATTAGCACTTCGCCAGTGTCCTTATGAAAGTTAAGAGTGGTAACATTCGCTTCACTGGGGATAATGCTTCGAACTCTCTCACGCGCTCGCTCGGGGTTCGTCAATGCACTGGCGACCGGACGAATAGTAATTCGCTTGCGGAGCTGACTAGCGAGTTGTCGTACAAGATCGCCGTTGCGTGCGAATATCTTTGGATCAGGGGTATAGACGACAAGTTCTGTCCCTTCGTAGTCGACGTTCGAAATCTCTATTTCGGCTGGGAGTTCACGTTCGATCGTTTCCTGTAGGTTGTCCAGTTGGGTGTCGATTGTACTCATGGCTGATTGGTTTTGAATGTGATTGCTGAATCTGGCTGTTGATTATTCGATGCTGCCGTCGCTTCTCTAAGTCACGCAGGTCGGAGAGCCGACAGGATGGAAAGTAGAGCATCACTGCCGGTCGAAAATAAACGACGAAGGCTCTGGACTACGTGTCAAGGGGTACTGATTTAGTTCTGTTAGCTGCTGTGAGCCAGTACTTGAAGTTTTACAACGGCGGACTACCAGTTGAGTCCAAAAACAAGTGCCAGTATGTAGTTCGGCATGGATGAAAAGTTCTTTGCAAAGATATCGACCGATCAGCGGGATCTATTGCTGACTCTCGAACTAGCTGAGCCTCTATGCATTGAGAACACCGGTCTCAACTTGCACCCCCGCTGGGAAGATGAGACTACACCCAGTATAGAGTGCCCAGAATGCACGATTTTAGCCAATTCACCCTTCTGCACACGCTTCAAACTGAACCTCAGAAGTCGTTTCTGACTACTATTCTAACTATTTCACGAATTAGCGAATGTTCGAGCCAGAGCTATCGCTCATTATCTGGCGTTACTGGCCCCCCTACTTCGATCGGCCAGACGTCGAAGGCCCAGACCGATGACTCCGCCGAATGTTCCAAGGACGGCGGCAGTAACCACTCCGACCACGCCAGCCCACAGTACTCGAAATGGAAGCCCCGGTACTTCGCCGGTGATTACCATCCCGACAAGATGAATGCCGAAGCTAGCTGCAAACGCGAAGACAAAGAGCCACGCTCGTTTCAATCCCAGATCATGAAAGGCTACCGCTATACTCACGACAACCAGACCGACGCCGAAGTACTTGAATAGGGAAAGGTCTAAATGGCCGGCCATCCATATTCTATCTGGAGCGCCGCAGGCACCGGCGTTTGAAGCCCGTCGCACCGCTCCTGCCGCCCCGGTAAGACGCGGTCCGAACGAGGATACCCAAACGTGTCCTCGGATAGGTCCCGCGTGGAAACGGGGGCGGAGGCGGGAATCTGTGCCTTTTCATTACTGCTCAATCATCCACGTAGCTATGCCTTCACATCCTAAGGCTTCGAGCCGCCCGACAACGTGACTAATGCCATCACTCGTTGGTGGATCAGCATTGCGATCACCAAACTGCCCCCGGAACCAGCACGCAATGCGTTCTCGGAATGAACTCGCATACCGTTGTTCAAATGTTGGATTTTCCACCTCCCCCTCCTGCCGAGCTACAGATGAGTAGCCACGTCCCCATGCTCCATCTTGGGTGGAAGATGTCGTATTTCTTATCATTGTTACGGGATCATTCAGTGTAACCTCGCTTGCCGCACCGGGATTCTCATTAATTCTATCCGCGATGGAACCCGCAACTAAATCCGCAAGCAATAGATGGGGATAATAGAGTTCGGATTGTGTGCAATTCGCGATTGCTGGCGGAACAACATCTATTCCTGATGAAGATTGGTAGAGTTGATTCGCGCGACTTCCATCACCATCAACGATAGCGACTGTGTCGTTCGTAGTGACGCTCAACTCTTTAAGCAGAATTGCAGAGTGAACCGCCTCAGCATATGGAAGCGTTACGTCGCCTTGATGAATGCAAATGCCGACTTCACCATTGCACTGAAGCAGGACTTCATGAATTTTCTCGGGTGGAAGAGTTAGGTCACGACTCTTCGTTCGGAATGGGAGATAATAGTGTTCGGAGAGCTCCTCGTAGAGAGTACCCAGAAGCATTGCTTCCTGTGTGCGGTTTACGAGAACCCCCACCGTGACGATCGTACCTTGGCGATCTGTTGCGTCAAAACCGATAGACCGCGCACGCGGCTCGTCATCAACGATAAAATCCTGCATTCCTACTGATCGGTATCTAAAACGCTTGTGCTAGTTATACTACCCGAATTTTTTCGAGATTACGTAGGTTTCTCGGTATACATTTTTGATAATATTCCCCAGCTTTAACCAATAGGACGGTGTGATTCGAACAGTCTATTGGGTTAGGTGGTATGCGAAGATTAACAACTTTTATTGTTGTATAGTGAGGTAATTTACCTAAATCTCGGTAGAATAGCGTATGCATTGAGCGCACCAGTCTCAACTTCTGAGCAACGGTGGAAGTTGAGACTGCAGTTAGGCTGATCTACAGTCGACTTGAGAACAACTTCTTCATTACGACCACTGAGAGCGTTACTTGACGTCCATTATACTCTTTCTCGATTGTTTCTTCCGTTATCGATCGGTAGCCCATCTGTTTATAGAACTGAACTGCATTGAGCGATGCCCACAGTTCGAGATACGCTAATCCACTCCCAAGAGCAAAACCTTCTAAATGAGCAAGGATTGTTGAGCCGACGCCCTGTTGTGCATAGTCGGGGTGAACGTACACCGCCCGTACTTTGTTATTCTTCGGAACAAGATGCCCGTATCCAACGATTCTACCGCCGTTCTCCGCAACCACGAGGTAATGGTCCTCATCTTCAACAGGATACTTCTCGGTACCCTCCTTTTTCTGGGCCCACGCAGCGACTTGAGTGTCATCGTATGCTGTTGGGCCAAGCGCATGAATAGACGCAATATGAAGATCTAATATCGCGGATGTGTCGCTGGGGGTTGCTATGCGAACCGTCGTCATTTGATTTTCAAACAGTTAGTTGTGCGATAGGCGTATTAATAGGTCGGTCGTACAGGTTCGACTGCAATCTAAGCAGGTAGTCGTAGCGAGCCTGACATCCACCTTTAAAGGATACCGTTGCCGTGCAATTCAGTACTCGGATTTTCGAGTGTCTGTGGTTATGAATAATAGGCAAGTCTCTGTCTCATCGAACTCTGTGCATTGAGCGTGGCAGTCTCAACATCTGTTGTACTCCTGATGACGCTACTGACCACTTTCCTGTCGAACGATCAAACGACGAAGACCGATACCAATAGCTCCACCGAGTGTTCCGAGGATAGCTGCGGTAACAGCCCCGACCACGCCCGCCCACAGAACCCGGAACGGCAGCCCTGGCATCTCACCGGTAATGCCCATCCCCACCAGATGAATGCCGAAGCCAGCTCCAAAAGCGAAAACAAAGATCCATGCTCGTTTCATTCCCTGATCGCGAAAGGCCAGCGCTATACTCGCGAGAATCAGACCGACGCCGAAGTACTCTAATCGGAGGACTTGGGAAATCCCTGATAGATCCCAGGCCTTAATCAGTGTGAGAAAGCCAGCCGAGCAGATGAATATACCAATTGCAAGAAGATATGTCTGAAAGGAGTTCCCCTGACCGGAATAAGTTGTCAATGGTTGGGAGTCTCTGCTCATTACAAGAAAGCTTGGCTACAATCATATATGAAAGTTTGGTGGTGGCAACTCATGCATTGAGAATGCTGATCTCAACTCCTGCTGAACCCGGAAGATGAGACTACACCGGCTATAGCGACCCTAAAATGTCCGATTGTAATCCGGCGAGTGAGGTTCGATCATACAATGGCGTCAAGGTATGTACTGTCCACTTGACGTACGGCTGTTGGGCGATTCGTCGAAAGACAGTATGTTGTGACTCACAAGTCGCAGCCACTACGAGATGCTGGCCACGACACGCTCAAGAATCCGTCTAACTAATCAGTCTAGGTGAACCACAAATTGCTCGGTACAGAACGTCCTCTTCACGGATGTATCCCAGTCCGCCTGCTATAGCAGGCTCCAAGTTTACTCGATAGGGGGCATATCCATGGCGTATGAGGTTCGACCTGACGGAGGATCAACGGGCGCTTCGAGATGAGGTTCGAGAATTCACGAAAGAGGAGATTGAACCAAAGTCGAGAGAGCTCGACCGAGAGGAGGAGTACCCGAGCACAATCTTCGACAAACTCGGCGAACATCGTTTGACGGGTGTGACGCTTCCGGAAGAGTATGGGGGCCGGGGTGAAGGCCTCGTCGAACTCGCGTTGATGATCGAAGAACTATCGGCTGGACTCATGTCGGTAGCTAGCACAATCGGACTCCATCTCGGAGTTGCGACAGTCGTCGAACACTTCGGAACCGAGGCACAGTGCGAGGACTTCCTTCCGGAGATGGCGTCCTTCGATACTGTTGGCGCACTCGGCTTGAGTGAGGCGAACGCGGGGAGTAATAAACTGGAGATGGAGACCACCGCCGAACGTGACGGGGACGAGTGGGTGCTCAACGGCCACAAACAGTGGGTGACGAACTTCCTTGACGCCGACTACGTCCTCACGTACGCGAAAACTGGCCCCGAGGAGGACGCACCACATAACATCAGCGCGTTTCTCGTTCCGACCGACGACTTCGAAGTCGAGACGGTGTGGGAGACACTTGGCGCGAACAGTGTCAAATCCCCGCGCGTCTCCCTCCCGAATGTTCGCGTTCCCGACAATCGACTCATCGGCGAGGAGGGCGAAGGCTACGTTCAGCGTGGAGAGATACATACCGGTGTGAACGTCCCAGCTCGCGGTGTCGGTATCGCCCGCGCCGCCCTCGAAGATACGGTGGCCTACACGAGCACCCGTGAGCAGTACGACCAGCACATCAGCGACTTTCAAGGAGTGAGCTGGGAGATCGGTAGAATGGCCGAACGAGTCGATACGGCCCGGTTACTCACTCTCCGTGCAGCCGACCATGCCGACCGCGGATACGACGTCACACGCGAGTTCAGCATGGCGAAAATCAATGCCACACAGGCCGCTGTGGACAACGCAAACGACGCGGTCCAACTCCACGGCGGTATCGGCTACACGACTGAGTACCACGTCGAGCGGTATCTGCGTGACGCAAAACTCCTCACGATTGCCGGTGGCCCGAACGAAGGCCACAAGAACACGCTCGCTGAGGCCGTCTTCGAGCGACACGACGACTGATTCATTCGAGCATCGGCTGTCTCCCCGTTCACGGAACTGTTATCCGGCTATGGAGGATATTAGAAACTACGAACACGTACGATGGTGTCTTCTGAGAGATCTGACGAAGCACTTCAGGTTTCAATTGACCTCTGGTACCCCGAGTGCTGGGAAATCGAAATTACGGAGCGTCTCGATATCGGGATTCTCGGCTATGGGATCTACATGACCGGCAGCGAGGTTGCGACGCTCTTCACGATCTATGCGGACGATCACGAATCGGTTACAGAGGGTATCGAAGCCATTCGAGCGTCTGAACACGTTCATTCTGTCTCCCAGATGGCGTCTGGCTTTCGGCAGGCCTCGATTCCAAAGCCGGGAAATGCAACGCGTGAACTCCTCGTCATTCACGATGGGAGAAAGCAGATCAGTCAGCCACTCACCTCTCGCGGATTCGTGTGTACAGGGCCGATCGACATTCGAGATGGGAGAGAGTATTGGAGTCTCGTAACGAACCATGGCCGGGAAACGGTGCGGATCAAGCTTGATGAAGTTCGTGAGCAGATGAATGCGGATATAAATGTGCGGAGTATGAAGCGGCAGAACCGGGAAGATGCGTCGACCACACTTCCGGTAGATCAGTTCACGAAGCGCCAGTTAGAGGTATTCCAACTAGCTCGTGAGAGGGGGTACTACGAATACCCGAAGGAAACATCGGCTAGCGCATTAGCGAATGAATTGGGGATTACTACATCAACTCTCCACGAACACCTTCACAAAGTGGAGGCAGTCTTATTAGGGAGAGACGGCCTGACGCAACTCGAATAGTATCCTTCGAATGTTGTGTTCGCATGCTCTACTGAGCAGTCAATACAGTCAAGATTCCTCTGAAACTCATATTGTATGCATTTAGAACACCGACCTCAACTTCTGGTGTGGACAGTCTGTATAGCCCCATACGCTTTATCGACCCCTCCGCCTTTGACGACCGTTCGTGTCCGGCGCGTGGATTCAAGACTGACCGGGAGAGGGATTCGACATTGAAGGTCAAGCGTTTTGAGCTCGAAGAGTTGGAAGTGATATAGGGCAGGGACTGTCCAAAGCAACGCCTGTGGAGATTGCGACTGCTGTGTCTGCCGACGGAGGTGGGTATTCCGCGTCAGTTATTATGGATGCAGATCACGTCGTTGAAGCAGAAAGATCCCCAGCCTCAAGGAAGCCATTTCCGTAGCCTGAGTAGAATGGGTAGTCCACTTCACGTGCGGAGGCGAGGACGCTCTCTTCCGCGACCTATTATTCTGCCTCTTTTTTGTTTTAGCCTATCTGTGTCTGACGTAGTTATATATGTATGCATATCCGTATTCACATCTGTATATGCCAGACACAATGCGTGCAGCCGCCTTCCTCGACAAGGGCGGTGTCGGCAAAACAACCGCCGTCGCCCATCTTGGAGTCGCACTCGCCAACGATGGCTACGACGTCCTCCTCGTTGACCTCGCAGGCAAACAAGGTGATCTCGCCAAGAGCTTCGGCCTCTGGGAGACGATTCGGAACCAAGACGACGACTGGCCGAACGTCTCTACCGTCTTCGACGAAAACTGGGACGAGATCGCGCGCAAGTTCGATGATGCGCTTGACGACCTCATCTGGGAGACTGGCGAAGGCCCAGACCTCATCCCCGCACACGAAGGACTCGACACACTCGACAGCGAACTCAACAACATCGAAGACACCGAAGAACGGTACTCCCGACTCGATCAGTTCCTCGACAACCACATCGATGAAAAATATGATGTCGTACTCATCGACCTGCCCGGACTCACGAACAATGTGACGTACAACGGCATCTGGGCGACGCAGAACATTGTCGCGCCAATTCGACCAGGGCCGTTTGAAGCCGATCAGATCGAATCGCTTGAGGATGACATCGAACTGTTCGAAGATACGTTCGGGATGGAGATCAGTATCGCGATGCTCCTCCCGAACGAGGTCGACGAACGAACCACGATTGGCCGAAAGTACCTCGAGCATTTCGAAAGCCATTATCCAGAGACGGTCGGTGAGCACGTCCCGAAGAGCGAAGCGAAACAAGGTGTCCAGGGAGCGCAGGAAGCAGGTCAGACAGTGTTCGCGTTCCCCGAGGAGGAGTTAGTGGCAACGGGAGAGCGCGCACGCGATGCGTATACAGCGAATGCACGACAATTGGCGGAGCGACTCGGAGGTCAGAACGAATGAGTGACGACTTGACGAAAGAAGAGCTTCGCGCACAGACTGAACGCGGGAGTCGCCTCGATACTGAAAAACAAAAGCAAGACGAGGATACACTCAGCAACGCAATTCTTGCGGAGTTAGACAATATCGACTCTGGAGAGAAAGCGAAGACGCTCTCCGTGCGGGATGGAAATCTCGCCGTGATTCTCTATGCCCTTGAGGAGCGAGACGAGATGGCGGAGATCGGGACACAGCTCCAGAAGGAACTTGGCCGCCCATTGGATTCGGATGCAGTGACGCGGAGTGCCGTGTTGGCGATGGCTGCTCGTATCGGGTTGCAGGAGGCCGCGCCAGAGGTTGTTGAGGCGGCAAAAGAAGCCCAGAAAGAGCGCGTCAGTCAACGGTTCTAGCCATATACGAACTCATATACGGATACAGATACGAATACAAATACGAATACGAAAACACATTTGCAGTCAGAGCCAGAGACTAATTAATATATAAACAGTAGGTAGTACGCCTAATGTCTTTTCCTCCAACCCTGCGACTAGCAGGCCCATCCACATATGAATACGTATACAGATACGAAAATGTGTATGGATACAGTTATTAGATCAACATCAACGAACGACGCGGCAATACGGATAGTCTCTCAAGCTAAAGCTCCGATCCGTATTCGAATCCGTATTTGGATATGAATACAGACGCTGGCCAGCGGCTAGAGAGTTGGTCTTCAATACTACCGTCGGGGGTCTCCAGTACGGCCGACCGCTCCAATCATATACGAATACAGATACAGATACAAAAACGTATTCAGATATGAATACAGATAGTAGTCGTCAAGAAATTCCGACTAACCGTTGGGAGAGGGCAAGTTCACCTAATTGCGAGGCGGAGACCCCGTCCTCAAGGAGCAACGCAGCGACCAACGGGAGCGAGTAGCGCAGTAAGGCGGGGAGGAGCCGACAACGCCTCAACCCAACACGGGCAATAGGGACCCGACTCCGAACAAACCTTGATAAAGAAATAGTTTAATATGTGAAATAGAGATGGAGGTCATTCGCACCGTCAAGGTCAAACTCGACGTGCCCGACCCGCGACGCCGTTCGAGGTTATCAGACCGATGGTGTCGTGGGAGTGTCTGACTAATCCACGGGAAGCCTCGGGGCTTGACCCCGAGGCGGTTCACTCTAGGAGTGCCAGCAATTGCGCGACGTAGGGGCTGTTCTCCCAACTCCGATGCGGGCTAATCGTCACGATGAGTGTTCGTGCTTCCTCGTGGGTCATGTGGTCGTTGCGGGCGTAATCACAGAGTAGCCGCGGTGTCGGGACGATGCGCGGACTCTGCAGGACCGCATGGATAAGCGCGAAATTCGTCCCGCCGAACTCGTCGGTCAGAAACCCGTCGACGTCGAGGGCGTTCGCGAGAACGATGCCGTCGGTTTCGCGATCGTCGAGGCCGAACGTCGGTCGCGACTCGGGCGTGTCGACTCGCTCGTAGGGATCGTCGACCGTATAGTGGTCGCAGGCCGCGAGGACGTTGGACGCGGCAACGCCGTGGATGTCCTGGTACTGGACCATGTCGCAGAGCTCTGCAACGACTTCCGGTGGGACGGAGACGCCACACAAGGTGAGGAGATACTGGAGGGGATCTGGAGCGGTGCTGGTGTCGGAGGCTGCGTCGGCTCGTGGGACAGCGAGACTGACTAGCGCGCTCGTGTCGGCCACGACCGTTCGGAGCTGCGGGCGGCCGCTCATCGATCGTCGTCTACGGTGTCGACCGTCGTCGCGTCGTCGCCGTAGATGTCGACGTCAGCGGGCACTGCGAGATCGAGCGGTTTGTCCTCGAGGTCCGTTTTGAGCAGGCGGAGGCGCTGGGCGGTTTCAGTGCCGACCAGTTGCTTGACCGACTCGAAGTCAAGTTGGTCGTTGTAGTACTTCGTCGCAACCAGTTCCGGAAAGGTCTCGCTGTCGGCAGTCTCTTCGATGTACTTGCGGATGGCCTCGACGAGCAGATCCGTCCGATCTTTATCGAAGAGGTCGGCGATCGCATCAAGACGCTTGACGAGGTACTCCGGGGACTGGAAGCGGACTCGTTGTGGATCGTCGCTTGCGCCCATTCTATGTGCACGTTCTGCACATAGACAGATAACCGGTTCGGCGAATCCACACAGCTTGCACGTCATGACTCCTCGGGGTTAGATATCAGTTACTCTCAGTTGTCTCGCTGCGCGTTCAGCTCTTCGAGGAACCAGCTAGCCATTGTCCCGATACGAATGCCATCGATGTTACGCATTTCAATGTCAACCGTAGCAGTACGGACGGGTAGTGTTCGACGAGGACAGGGAGAACGACGGTTCGGACAGATTCCGTCCCGTATCTATCGACAATGGGCGCCATCGGCGCATCAAAATGCGCGTCCTGGTGATCCTCCCACGGGTTCTGCACTCGCTTCAACACAAGATCGACCACGTCGGCAACAGATGCGTGCTCGGGATTCTCTGTTCGTTCAGGAACGTCGTACAATGCCTCAGAATCAGGTATCACTAGTCACTCTATGGTGCCGTCGTTGACGCAGCACGGTCCGATCAGGAGGAGATGTAGCCAATCAATTGTCTCGCCACATCCGCGGTGCGTTCGTTGACGAGGGAGGTCATATGGAGTTCGACTTCTGCAGCACTGTTGAGGGTCGCAAGCGCCCACGGAAGAACGTGACTTCGTTCCCCGAGTGGATCGCCCTTGTAATCGTCGTCTCGGAGTGTGAGTGACTCTTCGTGGTAGGTCTTCGTGGAGATCAGGACCGTAATGAGTTGCAAGCCGTGGTTCGGGAACCGAGGTGTTCCCAGAATGAGCATCGGGCGACCTTTGTCTGAGAGCGGATCGGTTCCCCAGATGATGTCGCCGCGCTCCAGTTCATCGAACGCGGTCACTGCACTTCCTCCATCTCGTCGGTTTTCAACTCCTCAAGATGCTCCTCGCCGTACTGCTCGTCTGCGGTCTGGTGGTGCTGGTGAAGCCGGTAAGCAGCTCGAAGCCGTTCCTCATTGTCAGTAATCGCCCAGTACGGGCGCTTGTGCCGCACGAGACCTCGTTCCTTCAGCCGCGAGAGAATCGCACTAACGGTGTCCGTATCCAACTCGAGTTGCTCGGCGATCGTCGCCGCCTTCCACGCACGGTCGTCGTTCTCGTCGAGGAACAACACGATCCGTTCGGTATCGTTCTGCTCCTCGAATTCGTCGTCGTCAGCGTCCTCGAACTCGTCGATATCGATGGTGCCGCTCGACATAGGACTAGTGTTGGCACTGTTGGCGCATAGTTGTTTGGGATGTTTGTTACAGTTTTAGCGAGGGAAATTCCTACATCTGAAAACAAATCTGACTCTAATCGCTTACTTTGCTGGCACCGCGGCAAGGTGCTTCTCAAGGGTGCGCGTCCAGTAGGTGGCTGGCCCACAAGGGCTACAGCGGGCACAGAATTGGAGCGGGCCTTCGAGGTGGCCGAGGTCCACGCGGAATCGGGTGAGCGCTGCGAGCGTGTCGACGACGAGCCCACAGCTGTCGCAGGCGTGGTGGCCGCGCTCGTCAGGATCCGGCCGTGTCTGGATCGCACAGTCGACGCAGATCGTGTGCGTGACTCGCTCGTCGGCACCCCCGGTTTGGGCGTCACCAGTCTCCAAACCAGGGAGCACGTCACAGAACGCACACCCGGAGAGGGTCTGCTGCATCACTCATCCGCCCCGCCAGCGTCCCGAGCGGCCGCCCACCCGCAATGAAAGACAGCCAACTGCCTAATCGCGTCGAACACCGCGCCACTCGGTTCGTGAACGAGGACTCGCTGCTCGGCGACCGTCGTCACGACACCGTCGTCGACGAGGGCAGTGACGAGTTGTCGCACCGTCGCCTCGTCGACCTCCGCCGTCGCAACGCAAGCTGCATCCCGGTCTTGGGCAAGGAGGGTGGTTTCGAGTCGTTCGTAATCGGCTGTCGTATCGTCGCGTGCATCTGAACCAGTCATGGAATCTCACGTTCCGGCACGCACGTCGGGCGCGCCTCACGCCGTCCGGCGCCGACAAACCCTCCTGTCGCTGGACCATGGAGATACTGTTACACCCCAATCGTCAAATCGGGAGCCACCAATATTCTACGTAATGGAGAATTCGCGGACGCCGATCACCTCCAGCGAGGAAGCTGCACTCGATCATATCGAGCAGTACCTCGACACAGCAGACGATGACGAAATCCTCACGCGAGAGGACGTCGTCGCCCATCTCATCGACCAGGGCAACGAGCGTGCCGACGCGCGAGCGCACATCGAGCAGCTGCTGTTGAAAGGCTATCTCTACGAAGTCGATGACGAACTGCGGCTGCCATCACGATCCTGACAAGGGTGGACGGCCTTCGTTCCCGGCAGCCAGCCGCTACAGCCAGATCATCGCGACGACGACCGCGAGGAGCACGAGCGCAATCCACGACTTCGTGACCTAGAGCCGTCGCCCCACCTGACGACACAACTGTCGAAGCTGATCTCAGAGGGCTGCACGGCGTTCCGCGTCCAGGACGTCGACCTCGTCGTAGTTGTCGCGTCGAGCCGCAGGCAGCCGCCGGAGTATCGTGTGGCACTCGCTACAGGTGTACTCGAACTCGGCGCGGACGTGTTGCCGCCGGAACTCCCGCTCGCCGCCCTCGTCGAAGCTCGTCACCTCGTAGACGAAGAGTTTCGAGACGAAGCGGCGTGCTCCGCACTCCAGACACCGATCCATCTCGAGCGTTGGCGTTTCGTCGTCGCTTGAGGAGATCACATCGTTGCAAACTCTTCACCGGAATCGGGAAGATATTCGACGATGCTGCGATGGGCGCCGAACTCGCTGATGACCGTCTGCAGTGCATCAACCACGGTCGCGATATCGCGATTGAGTTCGTGTTCGCGAAACGTGCCGCCGTCCTGCCCCTGGTGTTCCATTGCGGAGAGTGTGAGATTGAGGATTTCGAAGTCAGAGAGGAAACTCCGCATCCGGCGGGCAGTGCGCGGATCTCGGCCTTTGAATTCGCAGAGTTCCTTGTAGCGCTGGTAGACAACCCGTGACCGTGCCGGGGTTGCGTCCTCGGCAGCGAGCGTTGTGAGCGCATAGAGTGTCAGTTGTTCGTGCTCGGTGAGGTCACGCATGATGTCCATGCTTTGTTGGGCCTCGAGTTTGTCTTGGGCTCGTTCGACGTGGTTAGTGGTTACTGACGCTGAATTCTCCGTGCGAGCGAGGTCGCCGGCCTTCCGGAGGAGGGTGATTGCGCGTCGAGCGTCTCCCCCATCCTGTCGGCCGAGTGCTGCACAGAGCGGGATGACACCCTCTTCGAGGGCGTTTTGATGGAACGCGATGTCGGCGCGTTGTTCAAGGACTTTCTGGAGTTCGTCGGTCCCGTAGGGGGGGAACGAAATCTCGGTTTCACAGAGAGAGGACTGGACTTTCGCGTCGAGTTGCTCTCGGAAGGTGGAGTCATTGCTGATGCCAATGATGCCGAGCTGGATATCGTCGATGTAGCCGTTGTTGTCGGCGCGTGTGATTTGATACAGGAAGGTATCGTCTGTGAGATGATCGATCTCGTCGAGAACGATGATGACGGTGCCGGAGAGTTTGTCGAGTTCGTTCCAGAGAACGCGGTAGACTTTGGATTGTGGGTGGCCGGTTTCGGCAATGTGCTGTTCGGGGTCGCGAAGATTGTTGACGAGACTGATGGCGGCCTGGTAGCTCGTGCTTATGCCGTCACAATTGAGCGTAATAAAGGAGATGTCGACATCGAAGTGTTCGGCGGATTCCAACAACTCGTTGAGCAAGAAATTCGTGACTGCGGTCTTGCCGACTCCGGTTTTTCCATAGATGAAGATATTGTCCGGGTATTCACCGTTGATGATGGGTTGGAGAGCGGCTTCGTATTCCTCGATCTCGTTATCCCGGCCGACGATATCGTCCGGAACGTACTCTACCTTTAGTGTGTTCCGTTGTTTATAAATCGTATCGTCTGGTTGGAATCGCGGCCCCATGATACTTCGAACAAATTAACGAATACCAATAATCGTTTCGACCGCTGCTTCCGCTATTTCCAGTATAACCACCACGGGCAGCATAGTCCACCATCCTAGACACCCCATTGTTTCCACTAAAACGGGTGGGTGGTCGTAGAATCGCTTGTTCAGAGAGCAGGGTAATCCTCGGTCAGAAGTACGTCCACCCCACTGTTTCCAGTAAAGTACGAGAATCGAGACTGCAAGAACCTTCACCCCCATCGTTTCCAGTAAATAGGGTAACTTTCCTCACGATTCCCAGTTACCCAGACGAGACTTCACGAGCCAGATCGTCGTGAACGCGACCACCCGTTTCCAGTATTTCCAGTTAACAAATCTTTATACCATATCCGCACTCCATCGTTTCCAGTAAATACTGCCAGCAAGAGAATCGCCAGAAGGCGGACGGGGAGAAAACTCGAAGTGTCTGTACCCCTCCCTCCCCACGATTTCCAGTAAATGGATACGACGATGTAGGACTAATGCGAAACTAACTATGAAACAAGGAAACTTTTATGTGGCGGTATACCAAATTGGTCCGTAGCCTTAGCAAACAGTAGTTTTATGAAGAAGTTGTTTTACGAAACTATATCGAGGAAATACTGAACTCGACCGTTACCGCTCTTTATTGGAAACAATGGGGGGAGAGAGACGCCCTGCAATGATCAGCTGGTTTATGACAGCCTATTAGTGGAAATAGTGGGGTCGAACAGTCGTCTGACAGCATGGTACCGGAAGCCAACGACTGAAACCGTAGGAGGACGTCAAGTTCGTGGGGTGGCGTAACTTCCGAGCACTAGTCGGAACAGATCATCCGCGTCGTGGTGGATGTTTATCGATTTCTTGAGAGACAAGTGCGAGCGTGAGGACACGTATTTCGGAACAGTTGAACCCAAGGGGACAACCAAAGAGTATGCCGTGTACGGTGGAAGGTGAGAAGTCGGTGTGGGTGCGTGAGCATTCGTATCCGACGTGTGGATTTGAGACCGACCGTGACGAGACTACCACGTATAATGTGTTGAAGCGTGGTCTTTCGGGGTTAGATTTGTGACACACCGAAATTACGCCTGCGGAGACCGCACTCCCTACATTCAGGATCGCTGGGTCATCTGCTGTCGGGGATGCAAAGCGCGTCATTGAAACAGGAAGCCCCACCCGCAATGAGCGAACCACGCACGGGATGAACGAGTAGGTGGTGTAGTTCACTAGAGTCGGCGACTCCCGTTGACGATTATCGCCCGGTTGTGTCCTCTTCAGGGATCACTTTGAATACACATATTATTACTGCCATATTATTGAACACCCCAGTATTTCCAGTAAAACCCGTAGACTGCAACGGTGAGACCAATAACTGGAAATGGTGGCTAACACCCGGACTTACGCCATTTTAGATATTAGAGTATTGGTGAAATTCGACTCGCCGTGGCTACGAGCACAGTGACATCCTCCCCGCCGTAAATAGCGGGGTTTCCCCTACGAAGGGAATCCGTTAGGCAGGTTTCAGTCCGAGTAGGTAGCGAGCGTCATCTGCGAGGATTTCTCGCTCGCCTCACGGTGGACTGTGGCGCTATCACTGGCGCTCCCATCCCGAGGCGAGTCATTGCGTCCGCGTTCCCAACGGACGCTCTCTCCTCACGGGTTAGCGCGACTGGCGATGTTCGCCGCCGCGTTAATATCTGCTTGGAACTCCGATACGTGGCAGTCGTCGTGTGGACACTCAAACTCCGCTTGCTGACTCCGCTGACCGAGACGACCACAAACGTGGCACGTCTGCGACGTGTACGCCGCGTTAACGTACTCGACGCGGATGCCCGCTTCCGTCGCCTTCTCTTCGATTCGGCCCTGTAGCCGGGTGAACGCCCAAGCGTGTAATCGGTGGTTCATGAACTTGCCGTAGTCCAACCGCTCGCGGATGTACGACAGGTCTTCAAGAACGATAACCGGATTCTCAAACTGTTGGGCGTACTCGACGGCCTGTCGAGACGCTTTCTCGATAATATCCGTCAGGGCGTTTTGGTAGTGGTCGAACTGCTCGTCAACGCGCCACTCGGCGGCGTCCCGCTGTTGGAGACGGCGGAGGATGGTGAACATCTCTTTGCGGAGGTGTCGTGCTCGACTGCCGCTGACGAACATCGGCTTCCGTGGTACGTCGCGTTTGAAGGCACAGCCCGTAATCAACGCGCTCTCACCAACGTCGAAACCGATGTACGTCGGGTTGTCCGAGTCGGTCGGTTCTTCGACCGTCTGGTGGAAGCAGGTCCGCGAACTCGCCATCAGTGCGTCGTCCACAACGTGGAACGAAACCTCGCTATTTCAGACGGGGAATACGTTTGCCCAGGAGTCTGAGAGATACAAGCTGCTGAGTATAGAAGGTGTATTCATCACCCCGATTAGTTACGAAATTCCAGCCCGATGGATGTGCGAACCTCACACTCTCGGTTCGGCACCTTCTGGTTATGGAATAGCAGTCGCTCGTCGTTGTTAGAGAGACGAGGGAGGCCAGCCAGCGGTAACTACACGTGGAAACCACGTGAGCTGAAAGGTAGCTGCCTGACCGTGCCGTCTACTTCCCCTTTCTGCTATCGCTACAAAACCCCTCCGGTCCTCAGACATAGCGCATTTCGAGCTATTTGCGAAATATCAACCTGTGATCTATATCTTCGAGACCAAACGACTTCTGTGCCTTGACGAGACGGCATAGACGTGCTTGTCGCAGATACCGAGGAGAGGTGACATTCGTCGCCGCACATTTGGTGTATACTACTCTAACCGGATGAAACTCTGGTGACGGGGATGAGTGGAAAGAGGCCATCCGGGCCGGATACGAATACGTATATGCATTCAAATATGGATGCGCATACGAAGATGCCATAGGTGGTGCCGAGGCGTTCGTCGTCCTACGAGGGGGACTACACGACGAGTTACCGCTGTACTGCACCCTGCGGGTTGACGAACCCAGCCCCGTAGTACGCCTTATCGAATCCATCTGGCACGAACGACGCCCGTTCTAACCGCGTGCCTACTTGATTCGCGCTCAGCCGGGGCTCTGACTCTTCACCAGTGCCGCGGCACCAGCCACGTGCGGCGCAGCCATGCTCGTCCCTGCTGCGTAGCCGTAACCGTAATTCACGCCAGTATACCCACCATCGTCGTGAGCAACCAGATCAGTCCAGACGTACCTCTCGTTCGAACATCGGCAGCGCTGCTGCGGCAGCGCGACGTGAAGGATATGCAAGGCCGTAAACTAGATGACGCTATACTGCGGTATGTGATCGAGAACATTGAAGATATCGCGGAACTCGTACTTGACTCTCGAGAAAAAGAGAATCTCTGAAACCTACCGATGATTTAATTCTCTTTGAAGAGGGTAGAGACCCGGGAATTGCTTTGCCACAAGGCTTCTTTGACAACCTCGCGGCGGATATCTAAGCTGTAGTGAGCCACTCTGTTCTGAATGTGGTTGGTCCTGTAGTTCTGACAGTCGGATCTATCTGACCACGATCAGTATATAACTCTCGTTGCATAGTTGGTCGTGGTGAAGTACCGTTGCACAACCAACCCGAGGAACAATCGCTTATCAGTGTTGTCGCCACACAGACGTGCACCCACCGTCTGCTTTCAGACATGCTTCGCTGCGCTCCGCAAATATCCTCTTAGGAGTGTGACTCGAGTTCAGAGCCGGGCCTGAACTCGGTTAGCTTTTCGATCCGCTGTTCGAGTTCTTCTACCTCTTGGCGTAACTCGTCGGTCTCAGGGTCGTCGCTCAATGCGAGTTGGTCTTTCAATCCTTGGAGGCGAGTTTCCTTGCGGTCGTCGTCGACCTCGGCCTTCCGAACGTACTCACGTTCATCAATGTCGTAGACTGCCGACTCAGCAAGTTCCGTCACCTCAAGCGCCTCATCAACCTTCTCACGATCAACACCCATGACGCGTTAGCGAGGAATGCCGGCGTCCTCAAGTACGGCAAGTACTTGCTCGTCGTCTTCCAGCGATCGATTACGTCGGGACGTTCGCTGGACGGATCCATACTGGCCATGGACTGCCTGGTTGTGATGCAACCGATCAAGCAAGAGTCCTCGGACGTCTTTGCGGAGATTGCCAGCATTGCGCTCGACGTCGGAAAGCAGCGTGTAGAGGTTGATGAGCACTGGCGTCTCACAGTCGTTGAGCGCCGTCGGATCATGCCGTTCGAGCGCGTCAATCAATAGCAGCATGTCGGCGTAGATATCGTGGTCCGGCTCGACACGCTCGGTGTCATCGCTGGCTGCAGATGGACTGCTGTTGAGGAGTTGTGAGCTTGTTGGGTCGTCGGTTTCAGTGATGGTACCGGCGCGCTCGTCGCATTCGTAGCATGGGTGGATGCTGAGCACGGTAGCGTAGGGTTCGGCGTCGGGCGGCAGGCGTTCGAGATCGAAGACGCCGCCAGAGTCGGTGATTCGGTCGGCGAGAGTGTCGAATTGGTCGCGTTGGAGTGGCTGTGTATCGTTTGAGTCGACGAATTCGATGATGATGCGGTGCTCTTGGCTGTCGGTAATCTGGAACTGCTTGGCCGTGAGTGGTGTGACAAGGGTTGCATCTTCGGCGAGCGCATCGCACTCTTCGAGCAGCGTGTGCCAACTCGCGGTAAACGCCATATCCACGGGTAGTGTTGCGCTCTCATAAGATCATGGTCTCTCTGGGTCGCCACTGACGGTCGTGCAACGGTGTGTGGGCCGACGGACGGTGGCCAGCATCTGTTGATGAAGAGGATGAAACGGAGCATGCTGCAGCCAGTTCTCTGAACCGTAAGCGGTCCTCTGTTGCTGGGTTGCTCGCGGAGAAAGCTCAGGAAACCCGGTGTGTATACTCTATAGCCGAATCTATTTCCTAGTCGATTCGGTACGAATCAATGATGGTCTCTCCATCCGTGGACATTCCCGACGACGCCACCAACGAGGAAGCGCTCGAAGACGTCGAAGAACGCCTCTACAACGGCGCCACGGCTTCGAGTACGAGCCAACCGACCACGACTACTACCCCAAGCGGAATTCGTGTGGATAGTCGTTGAGTGAATGTTTCTGCCATAATCGAGGGTGTGATGTCGACGGCCTTGTGCGCTTGGCGAACAGATTTTCTATTTAGTAACTATCAGCTATTGATGGGGGACTCGACAGCAGTGATGTGGCCATGCGCATCAATAGTTGCATGCAGCGTTTCGTCGGTGATCGAGACAGAGAATTCGACCTGAGCAGGATCATCGTTCGTGACGGTGATGCCGAGCGGTCACTCACGAACGGAAACTCCCATCCATGGTTGGTCTGGAATGTAAATCCATGACGCCGACAGAAGGCCACAATCTCAGGATCGACAAGGAGACAGAAGCTTACTGGCCTGGCGAGCTGCGCACCACAAGTATCACACACTGCTCGAAACGCAGGCTGTGACGAATGTTCGGTGACGACCGTTGTTTCGATAGGGTCATAGCACTGCGGGCAGACACCTGCGAGGGCCTGCTCAATAGCTTGGGACGCCAGCAACTCTGCCAAGTCAATGACATCCGGAAGCGTCGCGTTCGCAGCGACGTTTGGAGGGACGCTCTACTGGAAGAGCAGACGATTATACAACGGCATCGATCGTACACCGGCCATTCAGTATAGGTTCATCGTGCAATCTGTCGAAAGACTGCCTAGCGCGACTCAGGAGTCATAGCCACGTGGATACTGATAGCGAAACGTCCGAGATCAGTTGATCAATATTGGACAAGGCTGGTTTTACCAGCAAGAGTATTGTAATTGGTTGAGACGAGTTTCGGTTCCCAGATTACGTTTCTCGCCAATACTTCCAGAGGTAGGATAGATCACTGGGATACAACAGTTTTGCAATTTCACGCTTGTTGCCATCGTTAATATCCGAAAGGGTATCGCGATTGAGCTTGTTTAGATCCCGCATGAGTCGGTCATATCGACTATTTGACGCGAGGTATAGCAACCTCGTCATCATCAAGCGACGGTCTTGTCTGGGTGCCACTTGCTCGTTCCAGAGGTCGTCGTAGACCGCCATCTCCTCAACGGAAGTATCAACTGTCCTCGTAAGACAGCGATCAGCTGTCATTGCGGCTGCTCGAGCGGATTTCATACACTTGTAGATCCCCTCGCCCCACACAGGATCAACTGACGGGACGGTATCACCAATTGCCATGAACGAATTAGTACTCATTGAGCTCGGGTCCTGAACATGCGCAGAACCCCGGACCTGACTGTCTGCAACTCGTCTGGCGTTCTCAAAACGCGGATCAGTATCAAGCCAGTGTTCAAGATAGCCGTCAACAGTCCGATCTTGAGTGGCGTGTTCTCGATAGCACTCATTCTGGATGTAACAGATTCCGACTTTCGCTGTGTCATCACCGGTATGGAAAATCCATGAGTAACCTCCAGGGGCGTACTCGTGATCCAGCCGGAATATCATCGTGTCAGTAAGATTGGCAAAATCAGGATGGTCGAGATTGACGCCCTCAATCAGATACTCAATGCCAATCGCGTGGTTCTTTTGTTCAAGATTAGATATACCCAAGTCTTTGGCCAGTGGCGCAGCCGGTCCCGTGGCATCAATAACAATCTCGCCGTAAACCTCCTGATCGCTATTGTACCTGACACCGACAACATCGCCATTGTCGACGATTGGATCGCGGACGCGGGCGTCAAATCTATACTCAGCACCCTTTCCTCGGCCATCCTCGACGAGGAACATCTTGAATTCCTCGAAGTCCAAGACGAAACCTGGATGGTCTTGGATGAAGTGCTCATTCGGTGACTCAAGAACTACTGACTCAGTCGCGTGTATGACCACGTCGTCTGGGATGGCGAAGGAGGTCATCATTGACGCGAATGTGCCGCCGGTGGATTTGTTGCTCTGTGCCGGGAACTCGGCCTCTGATTCGGTTTCCAGAACAACCACATCGTAGCCACGCTCAGCGAGATCTCGCGCACACTGCGCCCCTGCTGGACCTGCCCCAGCGACTATCACGTCATAACGGTTGGGCATTATTGGTATACAACTGATCGAAAGAGGCGAAAAGATATTGAAACACAGCACCACTTACGGTTTGTTTTCTTCTCAGATTACCACCTCGCAATATTTATTAGTGAACAGACATTTGTGACACGATATTAACGAAGTATATCCCGCCGATAATAAGGAGAGCCCCATTATCCCAGCCAAGTCAATTGATTCGTTGAAAACAATGACATTGATAGCTGCTATCCCGACGATTCCCAACGCGGCCCACGTCCCATAGACGACACCGATCGGTAATTCTTCTAACGTCAAAGACAAAAGATAGAATGCCACCCGTATCCGATAGTGACACTGAGACTGGGGGTTAGTTGCGAAAATCTATCTGAGAGTTTGAGAGCGGTCGTTCCATACAGTTTAACGAGTATTGCACCAGCAAACAGTACATACGGATTCATATCGGTAGATCCGAAATCCACCGATATGCGCCTATTGAAACAAAACAGTACTTACAATCCGTTTGGACGTGAAACGACAATCTATGTCTGAATTGGGCGAGCTTGGTCTCTCAAGTTACGAGGAGAAGGTCTATCGAACGCTCCTTGTGACGGGTGCAGTGACTGCGGCTGAACTCTCTGATACTAGCGGAGTTCCAAAAGGCCGGATTTACGACGTGCTCAACGGCCTTGAAGCCCGCAAACTGATTCGGACACAGTCAAGTGACCCAAAGCAGTACGTTGCTGTGCAACCGGAGACCGTCGTTGACAAGCTTCTCGCTGAACGAGCATTCGAACTGAAACAGCAATGGAATCGTTATCGCGAGAGAGCGGAAACAGTCCGTTCAAATCTCCTGCCGACACCACCCACGGAGAGTAGCTTCTGGCTTGGGTCACTCGGAAGTGATGAGATGAGTACAGCGCTAAAGCAACACATGCAAACCGCAGAAAACGTTGTCCATGCGACCGTTGGAACGCCCTACGAGAATGCAACATGGGAGACACTCCAAGCTGAAGTGGAAGCCTTTTTCGAGGGCGTTGGCGCGGATCTCACTGTGGAGCTTCTGTTTAGTGAAAGAATAGTCACTGTGCTTCCTGACCGATTCCCACGCCTACTTGATGATCAATCGCCAGACGTGACTGTCAGAACGATTCCCGAGATCGTACTCTCATTCGATGTGATCGATCACGTAGAAACGACAATTGATATCCCACATCCAGTCTCCGGTGAAGATCGAATCGGAGTAATCGGAATCAAAGATTCACAAGTCGTCAAAGAGTTTGAACAGTGTTTCCAACAACTGTGGTCCGATGCTGATCCCCTCCTCGAGTAAGCAGGGAGTGCTGCTGAAACGCTTAGTCTGCTCAAAGTGATGGCCAGAACGCCGAGGTGATGTTCCCTAATAATTTAACGAAAAGTAGAACGTCTCTATGCACTGAATCAATTAGTCTCAACCATAGTTGTGATGTGCAAGATCAGACTACGGCTCGTATAGCGCGCCCGTGATGCGTGATTGCGAGCAAATTGAGCAATGGGAGCCGCTTCGGTCCTCAATCTAACCGGCGACCATTCCAAGTTACCAACTGTTACTTGCTCACTCGTCGACGTTGAGCCAGCACTGCCGCTCACCGACAGGCGATCACTTGATCTTTACGAGGTCCTATCCGACCCCGGTCTACTTTTTTAGCAGTGTGAGAACGGTATTCGCCGTCACTACTGGCGATTGTTCGTATTCGTCGGTCAATTCCACTCGAGCGAGTAAGTCGACAGCACGCCACGTTGAGCACAACAGGCACGCGAACGTGAAGTGGAAAAATCGCAACACGAAGCTCTTTGACGTCGTCGCGGCCATGAACCGCTTGATACTCTTGTAACCACTTTCGATCTCCCAGTGTGAGTTATATTCGCGAATTATTCCTGCTGACTTATTCGTCATGAACACCGCGTACTGCCCGTAGTCCGTCCGATCTGAGTCTTTCTTCCGCTTGTAGACCATCGTCGGCAGCCACTCGTCGCTTCCGAGGTGAAGCCGTCGGTCACTGGTGAACCGGTCCTCATTGCGTTTGAGCAGGCGTTTCCCTTGGGCTTTCTCGGTCGTGTACATCCGCTTCGGAGCGACGTACTTCCGGTGCCGATCAGAGATGACTTTGAGCACATGCTGACTGTCGAACCCACGATCCATCAACACCTCGTTAACGTGAACGAGTTCTCGCACCGAATCAAGTAGGTCCTCAACGAGCTCAACCTGACTGTTTCCTTACCGAATTGGTTGAGCGTCGAGAACCAGTGTGTTATCTTCCTCTCGCCAAGGTTATAGACCATTGACTGTCCACTACTATATATGTAAAAATATAGGCAAACTTATATACTCTCACTCTAAGTCGGTTCTGGCAGTACTCCTAGACGTGTTGATATAATTATCTTATTTATGATTCAAACATCAAAATAACTCTATTTCGAGAGAGTACGAGATGGACAGTCTCATCTTGTGGCTTGATGGAAAGTCGTGGACAGTCGTAGGACTAAGGGAGTACACCACATGCCGCGTCAGCAAAACACGCAGAATTAGAGACGACACGGACGCTAAACGACCACTAATACTGGGACATCTACAGTGCGAAGAACGCGGTCAGTAACGCTGCCGAGCGATTGGCCTGCTATGTCTGATTCTCCCTCGGACGCCATAACGATCAGGTCGACATCGTTCTCGGCGACGTACTCCTCGATCGCTTCGTACGAGACACCACGCATGACGGACGACTGGACGGCAATATCACTATCATCAACGTGTTGAGCGAGTTGGTCGACCGCCTCGCGTCCATCTTCCTTGAGTTTATTGATGAAGTCCTCTGTTACCCCACCCGCGCTGAACGCACCCGCTTCGGCTTGGACGTCAACCACACTAAGCAGATGGAGGGTAGCGCCGACGTGTGTAGCAATATCGGCCCCGTACGGGGCTGCCCGTTCGGCGTTCTCGCTCCCGTCGGTCGGTACCAGCAAATTACTCACCCCTGTGATATCACCCCTTCCCGTCGTCTCAGGTACAGTAACTACTGGTACCTTCGTCTGACGCAACACGCGTTCAGTAGTCGTCCCGACGAGATGTTCTTTCAGCCCGCTCCGCCCGTGACGCCCCATTACGATGAGGTCGGCGTCGTGTTCGTCTGCGTAGTTCGAGATGGCCTCGTCTGGATCCCCTTCAATGAGTTCTGTACTGATCGCGGTACTTTCTGGGATGAGTTCTGTGACCTCATCGAGCATCTCACGCCCCTGTGTTTTCGCCTCCTGCGCATCACCAAGGAGTTCGGATCCTCCTTCGAGCACGTGAACGATATTGAGATGTGCGTCGTAGTTGCTCGCGAGTTCGGCTCCGAACTCGGCGGCACGGTTCGCGCTGTCGCTTCCATCGACCGGAACAAGGATAGTTTTGAACATGCTAACAACGTTCTGCATCTTTATCGTAGGCAACTGAAAAAGTATCGGCAAAATTCCTCAAGCGAATAAAAATATTGGCGAGTTCTAATCAATAATTGATTCTACGGTGGACGATCTGTATGGATGTATCGACCGGTTGACTGACGTGGTCGGTCGTACTTCCGAGGAGATGTTCCTTTATCCCCGACTGACCACTCGCTCCCATCACGACGAGGTCGGCACCGGAATCGGCACTATACTTGACGATTGCTTCGTATGGATCGCCTTCGAGGATAGTCCGATCGTAGTGAACGTCGGCCTCTTCAGCCTGCGATTCGGCGCCAGTGAGCGCCTCTTCGGCCATATCAGTGAGACTCTCTTGGAGTTCGTTTGCGTTGTTGTCTACTCCGGATTCGGACATCTCTGCTCCGATGTCTGCTACGTGGAGGAAATGGACTGTCGAGTCGAATTCGTGAGGCTCTTGAGAGATCGCTTAGCTCGGTTGATGTGGTGAGTGACTAATCTTCAGTGTCGACATAAGAGAAATAGGCAACCAAACATCGAGAGTTCCCCTTCTCCGGAAGTAGGACCGAGTCTTGAGAAGGACCTTGGAGTGCCCGGTGTCTTCGGTACCGTCTTGACTTTCTATTCTTCGTCGTCAGCCTCCGTTTCACTCGTTTCAGCCTCCTCACTCTCGTCTTCTTCGGACTCTCCCTCAGCCGAGACTGGCGCACCATCGATCATCGACCACTCTAATTCGACTTCTAGTTCGGCTTCGTCCTCTTGCTCCTCATATTCGACTTCCACTTCGAACTGCTCGGGGATGGTCACGGTCCCCTCGTCGCCGCCGAGTTCCACCGATCCATTTTCGACACCGTCAGCGAGGCGACGGAGAACAGTCGCTCCCTCCTCGTGGGACATGAACCCTTCCAACTCAAACTCCTCTTCTTCACTCTCATCTTCATCGTTGCCAATCTGCCCTTGGTCTGTCACGCGTCACTAGATGGCTACGGTGTTGAAAACTCCTTTTGCCACGCCTACCTCGTTAATATCAGCGCCGACGGCAGACGAATGTCTCGATTCAGACTGACCACTGCTTGAACATCTCTTGTTCGCGCTCAGAGGTCGTCGGTACTTCGAGAAACTGCCACTCGAGACAGTCATGGATTGCCTTGTCGGGCTAGTTGTCTGCCCGTGCCGGTTCGGCCTGCCTATTGCAGTACCGCCCCTATCTTTCTTCAAGGAGAGAATCCCGCCGTTTACGGCGGGAGTGAATCCGACACTTACCGACCAATCCACCGACGATGCTCGGCATCGTACACCGGCCACTCAGTGTACGAGCGTTGTACGATGTGGCGAAAGACCGCCCGGCGGGATTCATTAGTTACGGCCACACTGGATGTCTGCCGCGAGATTCTCAAGAGACCATCTAACTCTTCAATACAGACCAGATTTTCCGCTCAGATATCCGTACTTGCATCTCTCGTTGCGGGGACCACTCGCGAAAAAGGCAGGCGAAAAGACCGATTTCGACATCTTCGGCGGTTCCTTCGGTGAGCCTTCTCACTTCGATTGGCAGGCGGTTGACCAATAGTTCACATAATAAATACACTTACTTAAAGACGGTTCCAGCGGCGAAGACGACTTAAAAAGGCTCAACAGAACAAGCTCATTTGAACCGTCCTCGGTAGCGAAGGGCAAGCGGGCTAGAGAAGACCGGCGATGGTCAAGAGCGCTATTGAAATGACGCTCCCACTCAGAAACCATGGATGTGCGTTCGTTGCAGCAGCAGTTGCCGTTTGTTCCGCTGTGAGACTGGCTATCTGACGAAATCCACCGTAGAGTACAACCCCAAGGAACAACCACAGGCCAACCATCGTCAGGACAAGATGTCCGCGCCCAGTCGACTGGAGCGATTCAACGGTATACAGAGTCCCGGCGAGATGTCCGCCGGTGAACAGGAGTAAGAAAACAGAGGCAATCGTCAAATACCAGAACCGACGGGTAATGAGCTCTAGTGCCTGTTTTGAAAGGAGATCTCCGCGAGCAGCAGGAAGAACAGCGCCAGCAAGCACGAAAGTGCCGCCGGTCCATAGTGCGGCAAAGATAGTATGCACGGTGAGTACTACGTCAAGTAGCGTTGTCATTACAGTCCCTCCATGTGTCCATGCGCTCTCGGAGTCTGATTCCTGCTCGTGTGGGAGACGGCTTTGACTACGTGGATGATGCTTACGTCATGTGGGCGGTCGCTGTGAAGACGGTGCGTATTCATCGTCACTAAAACAGACGGCGGTGGTGGATAAACAATAATGGGAGTGTCCCAAAATGTGGGACTGGATTACTGTGCACCATAGCAATTACCGACACAACGGTCCAACCCCGTCTGTTAGAACATATATCGGAATCTCTGCTTGTCCAACATTCTGGGAACATCCGGCATCCCTATACTCTTCAGGTTTCAAAACAAAGTAACGGACAGCTCATACTGCCGACGACCCACCCAAAACGAGACGACACCCAAACATGCCTGAAGAATATGCTAATCGAAATCGCCTTTCTCTAATTCCAACGCGGTCATACATAAAACAGACATCCACTGATATGGCTCAGAATTCTACCGAGGATAAGGATGCGCCTCCCGTGTCAGTGGTGCTACAGTCACTTGAAGACGAGAAATGTAGAGCAATACTCACGGCGTTACGCGAACCGAAATCTGCGGCTGAACTTCAGACGAAATGCGATTTAGCGAATTCAACGGTGTATAGGAAGCTCGAACGGCTCCGAGAGTCATCCCTTGTCAGAGAATACACCGAAGTCCGCCGTGACGGACCAAACGCGACACTTTACGAACGGGATTTCACGGATATCTCGATCAGCATCGACAACGATGACGAATTCACCGTCTCCATCGATCGACGAAAGGAAGATGCAGAGGATCGCATGGCAACGTTCTGGTCGGAGATGAAGAAGGAATCATGATAGATAATCTCGTTGTATTACTTGGGGTAATTAAGATTGCTGCCCTCGTCCTTGGTGGTATCGTCTCGCTTTTAGCATATCGTGCGTATCAACGAACACAAATCGACGGGCTCCAGTATTTCGCAATAGGTCTCATTGTGATTACGATTGGGACGTTTCTGGTCGGGGTGCTCCATCATCTCCTTGGCGTGCCGAGTGTCCAAGGCATGCTCTTCGAAAGCCTCATCGTCTGTACGGGGTTTCTCATAATGATCTACGGACTGTACGGCTACTAGCACCAAGATTGTGTACTTGGTCAGCGCTTTGATTCCCCTTCGGCTGTTCAGAGATTTCGATAAAAAGTATTAAACCAGTCATTAGATATCTATACCATCATCGTTGAAGGTTCGGTGATGTGGTTGTCCCACGTTCTGGGAGCCTTCCATCGCTCTTTATGAGTTATACACAGAGAGTTTGGTAATGAAACGGTTCCACAACGCCGGTTCGTCGGGTCGGCATACCAGATTCACGCGAGATATCCGAAGGGGTCGGTAACGGATGAGACAACATCTCCCGCAACGGTACGCAGATGCCCTGATCGAACGGAGTAGATTCGTGATCGCACTGTTGCTTCTGCTCACGATAGTCGTCGGCGCTGGTGCGGTAGTCGGCACCAGTCAAGATGGGTCGGTCGGGCAGGTAAGTATCGACTCCGAAGAGCAGGAAGCGTTCGACGAAATCGAATCGGCATACAACACTAACGATGCGATAGTCACGCAAATCGTCGTCAGACAAGACGGCGGTGACGTCCTCACCCGCAAGTCGCTCCTGCAGAGTCTCCGCCTCCAACGGGAGATGCAGCAGAACGAATCCATCGAAGCGACGCTCCGGGAGGAGTCGGGGATGGTCGGTATCGAAAATATCGTTGCGACTGCAGCCTACGTCCAGGACCAGACCGCTGGGAACAGCACTCACGGCTCGACCGCGAACAGTCGGCACGAGCAACCGCCAGCCCCCACTCTAGGCGAACAGATTACGGCACTCGAATCACGTTCGCCCGAGGAAGTCAAGACACTCCTCGCACAAGTTCTTGACCCGAACACGACTACGTCTGGCCGTGACCCAATTGCGTTCCTCCCATCGGACTACGAATCTGGAACGACACGTGCCGACGCAAGACTCACACTCGTCTTCCAATCTCCGGATACCGGTGGCGATAACGAAACGCCACAGGAGGCATACGACGCACAGGTCGCCATTGGATCGCTCGTCGACGAACGCTTCAATGACGCGTTCGTCTTCGGGCAGGGGATTATCGACGAATCGTCCTCACAGGCCATCGGCGATAGCTTCCTCATCATCACTCCCGTGGCAATCGTCCTCTTGCTCGTCGTCCTCAGTATCGCCTACCACGACCTAGTCGATGTGCTCGTTAGCCTGTTCGGGATCGGCATAGTAATGGTGTGGTTGCAAGGTACCCAGGGCTGGCTCGGAATCCCCTCCAGTTCAATCCTTATTGCCGTCCCGTTCCTTCTCATCGGACTAAGTATCGACTACTCGCTCCATGTCGTCATGCGCTATCGAGAAGCCCGAACAGGCGCGCTCGACGGTGATACTGCGGTTGGTGACCCACAGTCACCGACCGCAGCCATGCGATCGGGCATGGGTGGTGTCGTCGTCGCGCTGGCGGCCGCCGCCTTCACGACCGGGATCGGGTTCTTCTCGAACTACGTCAGCCCGCTGGCCTCGATTCAGAACTTCGCTCTTCTGAGCGCTACCGGTATCATCGCAATGTTCGTCGTCTTCGCAGCGCTGGTCCCGGCCGTCAAACTCGAAGTCGAACAGTTCCTTGCTCACCTCGGACGAGATCGCCGGAAGTCCGCCTTCGGAGTTGGGGACGGACCCATCAGCACCGTTCTTTCGGGCACTGCAACCCTCTCGAATCGGATCCCGGCCGTCATTCTGGTGACTGGCCTGATCGTGGCGGGCGTAGGTGCCTACAGTGCGACCGGGTTGGATACAGAATTCAATCAGGCCGACTTCCTCCCGGAAGACGCCCCCGAATGGATGGAATCACTTCCAGAACCATTTGCCCCGGCAGACTATGACATCCGCGAAAACCTAGAGTACCTAAGCGACAACTTTCGGCAGCGTGGGCAGGGATCAGAAGCACAAATACTGATACGCGGTAAGGTGACCACACCGGCACTGCTCGAAGCAACAGATAACATCCCAAAAGCGGCACCTCGGAATGGAACAATCGCCATGCAGGCCGACGGTACTGCCGCCATCGAAAGTCCAGCGACCGTCCTACGCTCCGTCGCTGCCGAGAACCAGACAGTCGCCGACGCAATAGACACACGCGACTCGGACGGTGACGGACTTCCCGACAAGGACATCGTCGAAGTGTATGACCTCGTCTACGGCGCCACCCCCGAGCAGGCATCATCTGTATTGTATCGTGCGGATAATGGGTCATACGTGTCAGCCCGGGTGATCGTCGGTGTGCAAAGTGATGCGTCTGCTCAGTCGATTGCCACCGACGTCCGCCAAGTTGCGTCTGGTATCGAAGCGACTTCACCGGTCAGCGCCATTGCAACGGGTGGTCCGGTCATTACAGCCGTCGTCCAGAGCGCTCTGTTTGAGACGCTCGTTCAAGGGTTCGCGGTCACACTGGGTGTAATTCTGGTATTCCTAATCGGCCTGTACTGGTGGCGGTACCGCACACCGGGCCTCGCGGTCGTGCTGATTGTTCCCGTCGTCCTCGCGCTCGCGTGGTTACTCGGCACGATGGCACTACTCGATATCCCATTCAACAGTGAGACTGTCGTCATCACCAGTCTCGCCATCGGACTCGGGGTTGACTATAGCATCCATCTCGGTGAACGGTTCATTGACGAACGTAAACGAAATGCATCCCTCGAAGCATCGTTGGTGACGACGGTCATGGGCACTGGCGGTGCGTTGCTGGGAAGTGCAGCAACGACAGCAGCGGGCTTCGGGGTCCTTGCACTCGCGCTCTCGCCGCCACTCCAGCGCTTCGGTATCGTGACTGCGTTGAGTATCGTCTTCGCGTTCGTAAGCTGTTTGACCCTGTTACCGAGCTTGCTCGTTATTCGGGAACGCCTGCTCAATCGGCATATACGGTGAGGATTGGGGGCACTGTTACCACCTGATTTTGCGTTGGCTGAAGAGATTAACGAGACTACATCAAGACAGCCGTATGCATTGAGAAGGTTAGTCTCAACTTCTATCAAGTCTTGGAACGTGCTCAGTTTCGGAGGATGAACTACAACTAGGACACTTTTCCGGCTCTTCGGGAGAAAGGATGGATGTTTCAACAGAAATAACGATATGTCTCATCCTTTTAGGGGTGAAGCACCACGGAGTACGGGCCGACGACCACCAGATAGTTCAAACCCGTGCACATCCACACATACAGTGAATGTTCGACGATCTTGATAAAGACATGACTGAGGAGATCCTGAACGAACCTGAACCCACCGTCAACCATGAAACCACCGAGGTCATCTTCCTTGACCAGAACAAATGGGGAAACCTGCACGATGGCCGGCACAACCCAGACTCCGAATATGCCGACACCTACGACGTGGTGCAGCAGTCCGTCAACGACGAGGCTACCATCTACCCATTCGGCTTAACACGGCAGATAGAAACCAACGAACACTCTGATCTCACGTTCCGCCGCCAGCTCTACGAGCTGATGCTCGACCTCTCTCACAACATCTGCTTCAAAAATTTTTTTCTCGTCACCAAAGCCGAACGCATCGCATACCTCAAAAGCTGCATCCCTGGCCACACGAAACCGGACATCACCGATAACGTATTCGACCGCGGAATCGTCGCACCGCTCGGCATGCCTCGAGTCACGGAGCTTTCCAACGAGGACAATCAAAAACTCCAGCGATTCCTCCAGTCCGAACGCATCACTCGAATGCTGATCCAGGACGACGACTACCTCGCACAGGCCGCTGGATTCCAGCAGCAAACCGACGATATGGACCTCCAGAAGCGAGAGAGTGCTCGGCAACGCTCCCAGGAGCTCGCCGATACCGACGAGGAGCGCTGGGAGATCCTGCTCGCCAGAGACCTCGTCCAATACCTCATTCCCCTCCTCTCTCGCTACGCCCAACAGGTCGATCTTACCACCCAACCGCAGATCCACGATTCCCTACAGAAACACGACTTCGACATCGAGGAATTCCTCACTCACTTCCCTGCCTACTACAGCCAACTTGTCCTCTCCCACGGCCGTGACTTCCACTGGGACCGCGAAATCGAAGCCAACGACCTCGAGGATATCATGTCCCTTGCTGTCGCCATCCCCTACAGCGATGTCGTCGTCACGGAACAGTTTTTCGCCGGTGTCGCCTACAAACACGGCCTCCCCGATCGCTACAACACTCGTATACTCACTGACCTCCACGACCTCGAAAAGTACCTCACCGACACCTAATCGTTGTTTACGCCAAACCAGATTAGTAGGATGAGAGGACTGGGACTGCGTTGCTGGAAGCATTCGAGAAATTCTGTGATCTACGGAGGTTGCGATTCACAGGATGAGGCAACATTTAATTTCTCCTACCACAATATCTTCCCATGATTTCCGACCCTACGGTGGGGGCCATGGAATGGTAGACACTCGAATGTCGCTGACGTTCACCGTGCGAAACAACCCTGGCCGGTATGCACTGCTCCTTGGTTCTGGAACTTCCACAGAAGCGGGAATACCCACTGGTTGGGACGTTGTTTCCAGTCTCATCAAGCGAGTCGCTGCTATTGACGGTGAGTCAATCGACGACGACACCAACCTTACAGACTGGTATAAAGACAACTACGAGGAGCGAGCGACGTACGAAAATCTAATCGGAGGGATAGCGAAGAACCAGACCGAACGACGGTCACTCTTAGAGGGATTCTTTGAGCCGACCAACGAAGAAGCCAATCGCGACGAGAAAACGCCGACCGACGCACACCAAAGCATCGCGTGGCTCGTCGACAACGACTACATCGACGTCATCCTCACGACGAACTTCGACCAACTCCTCGAGGAAGCGCTCCGCGACCAAGGGGTGAATCCGGTTGTGATCTCTGGAGAGGAGAGTGCCCGTGGAGCAGAGCCATTGGGACAGCAAGACGCGGTCGTAGTGAAGGTGAACGGCGATTACAAGGAGACGAATATCAAGAACCTCAGCTCCGAGTTAGAGACGTATTCTGAGCCGATGCAGAAAATTATCGACCGCGTGTTTCAAGAGTACGGGCTCATCGTTTGCGGGTGGTCCGGCAAGCACGATACGCGGCTTCGCCAATCGCTTCAGGAGTGCGAAACACACCGATATTCGACGTTCTGGACGCACTACAGTGAACTTGGTGACGTCGCCAGCGAACTGGTCGCTCATCGCGACGGGTTTACGATCAAGAATGAGGGTGCAACCAGCTTCTTTACGGATCTTCGAGACCGCGTGCAGGCGTTAGAAGGAGCGGAAGAGGGAGAACCCCTGACAACTGCGGTAGCGAGAGAGCGCGTAAAACGATATCTTCCACGGGAGGAGCACAAAATCGACCTCGCGGACCTAGTCGGTGAGACGGCACAGCGCGTGAGCGAGGAAGTCCATGACCAGGATCGGTTCCCACTCAAAAGCGAGAAGTTAGATGATGACTTCTCGGTTCAAGATCGGTGTCAAGATTATGGAGCTATAATGCGACCGCTGCTTGTCGAAGTAATGACGTGTGAATATTGGGGTGAAGACACGGCGAATTCAGGCAAAAACCCGGTGTCGGATGCTATTTCGATGGTTACCCCATCTCACTCTCCTGATAGAACTTGGACCACTCTATTAAACGACTTACGGCGATACCCCGCGACCCTTGCTATGTACAGCGCCGGGATTGCTGGAATGGCAGCTGATAATTGGGATCTAGTTTCCTCTCTTGTTACCCACCCCATAGAGATGCCTCGTTCTTCTCAAGATGTCCCCGTGAATCATCTCCATCCACGGCGCCTAACAGGGGCGGTTGGTCGTGGTTTCGATAGAGGAAGTGCAGAGAAAGAACTACGAACTGCGATGAAAGGGACGATACAAGAGTTAGCGATGGAGTTCTTTAATTCGGAATCCAGCTACGAGCGGGCATTTGAGAACTTCGAGGTGTTGTTCGACGTAATGTGGTACGCGGAAACCGATGGCGACCACATTGTTTCGTTGGGTACCACATACTGGGGTGAAGGGATTGAGCGAGTGGAAAAGCAGATTGAGGAACAGCAAGATGAGTGGCCACCAATCCGAACTGGTGTTCTTGATTTGAGTAATGATGAGGTTGTAGAAATCTTGGAAGACGTGAGGGACGACTTTCGCTAAGCGAACTCGGCTTTCGATATTGCCGAGGTAAATCCCAATCATTACTCTCTCTCCCTGTGATTCTTGTCTGGTTAGACGTCTTGCCTGAATTATGGTGAATACCCTATCCATTGAGAAAGCAAGTCTCAACTTCTGATTCCTCGGCCAAACGGAGGCTCTCACATAAGAATCTCTACGATGTGGTGCAGGAGTGAATTGTCTGCCGAGATGCCGAAGTCTGTTGTATCCGTTGAAGGGATAAGCGGGACATGGGCAGAGGAGCTGCAGTGCAGTATCTATAATTACACCAAGAGGTACTATTAAACACTGGATTTAACCCTAGGAAGCGATATGCCTGAGCATGGCACTTTCAGCACAGATGGCCTTCAACCTACTCCGAGATCTCGGGATTTTTGCTATCGGCGCTACGTTGCTTGCGTATGTTGCGAGACTCACCATAAAGCAGTATTTCGACAAGCAACTACAATCGTACCAAACAGAACTCGATAAGGAGACGGTGAAGTTCACTGACCTGCACCAGAAACGAGTAGAGGTCATCGGTGAGTTCTACGTGAAACTGGCCGAGTTCGACCAAGATATGCGGGCATTGATAAACCCAATGCTGTTGAGAAGCGGGTCATCACGAGAGGAGCTAATAGATGCTACCGCCGAGTCCGGAGAGGAACTTCGAAGATTCTACCTGAAGAATAAAATCTACTTCTCATCCGATGTCTGTGAGACGATGGACGAACTTCTTAATGAGTACAAGGACATGTTCCATGATTTCTCCGTTAGGAGAATTCATGACCCGGAGGAGGCTCTGACGGAACCGAAGGAACGCGTGGAGCAATGGAAGGAGAACTGGAACTTGCTCACACAGGACGACATACCTGACTTGAAGACCGAACTAGAGACAGAGTTCCGAGACCTACTCGGTGTTTCTGTAGAAGACGAGGCCGAACATTCCTGAGACAGTGTATCGTATAAGGGCACAAGCTAGACATCACCGCTGATATCCCGGTCGGTGTCAATAATATGTCAGTCGCGACGATTTCAGCGCGAAAGAACTCTTCCGTTTCCGAGACCACTTCCAATAGCCGATCTACAGCGTGTCGGTACATCTCTTGGATCTCTGGTATCGAGAGGCTGCGAATGTGCTCGCAATGGGCGTGACCCAGTGATGTTCGATCTCGGCTTGACTCGCGGATGAAGCTGCGAGTCCCCTCGTCGGCAGCGAAATTCTCACGCAAATCGAGATTGTTTGTAAGTCCCAGTAGGCGTTCTCGTGAATCTCACATCCCTCCCCACGGTCCGACGAGAACGCCGGGAAAACGATGCGGCTGACATGGTCAGTAATTTCCTCTGTTCCCCTTCAAAATAGTCTGATCGTCAGGTTCTGCTTCTCGGGACCCGTCGTCATGGTGCCTAGGTTGTCGTTCCAGTTCACGTGGAACCGCAACACCTGATTCTGTGCTTTGGTGAAGATCGTCCGGGCAGTTGTCTCGACTGTCTCACGGAGATTGGCTGTGAATCGCTTGTGCCTGGTGCGCCAGAGTGCTGACTGAGTCGTCTCCGGACCTATACGTTCACAGATGGTCAGGACGTTGATTGCGGTACCTGACGAGCGCCGACTCGTGGTTCCATCCATAGATTTCTTTCAGGACGAACAGGCGAAGGAGTGTGTCCATCTCGTAGCTTGTGAAATTCGCACAATAGTCGTGTGCATTAAACCTGAAGTAGGCCAGTGGAAATGAATAGACGAACTGTTCGATTGAGTCATGCTCGTCGTGTGAGAACCACGCTTTCGAGAGAGTACGGACATCCAGTTCCAGCCTAGCAAGCTATGTTCGGTCGTATAGCGGTGTCGAATCGTACACCGGCCACTCAGTGTACGAGCGCTGTGCAGTGTGGCGAAAGTCTGTCCGGTTCGACTCACGCATCACAACTATGCGAGATCTTGACTATGACGCGTTCAAGAATCTGTCTAACTGAGCGGTACAGTTGAAATAAAGACCCCGAGTATCGAGTAGGCTTACCTGTCAATACCTTTCCATAATGGATGCAGTGCCCCGTTGCGATAGTATTTTGAAGCGATTCGCACCGGAGTAGACACGAGATGTGTGTAGTAACCGTCGTTCCCCGTGAACGGATAGCGACGAGATCATTGATTGGCAGCGGCGTCGGTCAGAGACGGTAGAAGTTTGGTGGGCGACACCTGCGGGATAAAGAATAGTCCATCGAACTCTCGCGCAAAATCGATGCGATACTCCTGCTCGAAGCCCGTCCTAAGATCCGAGTTATACCCCGGCCCAACCAAATGGACGCGACAGTCGGTGAGCCAGGCCGTCAACGCCTCGTCCGTGGTAGCGCTGTGTACGTCGAGGAATCCTGGTGATTCACAGGTGTCCATCAGTGTCGCATGCAGCGTCTCATCCGGTGGTGATTCCACCGACTGCGCTGGAAACGAAACGCCTTCCGATACGTCCAGCGAACGGACGGCTCCGGTCCCGAACTCAAGTGCAAATGCACAGTACTCCAAGCCAGACGTCTTGTCGAGATGGTAGCCGAGCGGACCCTTCCCCGGATAGTCGTCATGACGATCGTTGCCCTTCCGTAGATGACCGTTCGCAGCCCAGATAGCGATTGAGTCTTCGTTCTGGTGGATCAGAATCCATTCGATGTTCTCAGCCATATACTCGTCACGCTGTTGGCCGTATTTGAGGGTTCGACCATCATCGCGGATCGATGCGTCAAATGAATTAGTCAAGCGTGTCGATGAACAGGACGAGGAAGTCGCTGAATCGCTCAATAATCTTCAACAGCAGTTGGAGCGTGTTGAAGAGAAGGTCGACGATGACCATGATCAGGGTATGATCGGGCGCCTATTGGGACGGTAGCACGAGCGATGGGATATTGAGAGCGTGCGCTTAGGGAGTACGGAGAGTGGTGTAGTGCCTGTGGTGCTACCTCGAATGATGGGAGGAGAATAATTGAGGTACATCATATTAGCGGAAGAGTTGGTTAGTATACCCTACTAACTGAAAGCATTTGAGCACGCTTTTTTGAGTTGTGGGCATAGATCAGCTATTTTCCCACCCCCATGTTTCCGTCGTAGTAGCCCCACCCCACGTTTCCAACGTAACTCAGTAAGGCGAATGTCCACCCGAAAGACTCAGTCAATCAGCTGAATCCAGACCAATGAGCGTCTCACCTGTATGGCGAAGGTTGCACCAAAATCCTCGTGAGATCTTCGTTTTCGTGCGGTGAAACGAACTATACGTCGTTTCTCCCTTGACAATTTACTTAATAAAGTATTAATTTCCTGGGGAATTTAATTTAACGACTTCCTCTGGGTAGCTGGAGAAACGACGGAAACATGGGGTGGGTGTCCTATCTTTTCTCCGCTGCTGTACGTCAGTGATAGAGCTTCGTGAGAAACGACGGAAACGTGGGGTATGACTCTCGCCTTTCTCGTTCCAGCTGACTATGCTATCTCTCAGGCAAGAGTTCTGATCGACTCATCGAAATCTTCGCAAGTTGGCGAGGTGGATACCCCCTTGAGGACAGGGAGGAAGCCGACACTTGCTGATAGCAACCACGCTCGCTGGTAGGTCCGACTCCTAACCGTTAAGTAACGCTGGTAGAGTACTTGAAATGATATAGAATACCGCCGTACTACCGTTATCAAGACTCGACACTCCCAAGGGAGCCGATAATATCCTCCGAGAGACAGTCGAGCAGTTCAAACACTGCGCCAATACCGCGAGCAAGTGGTGCTGGCACGGCGACGACGGGTCCCACGTCACTTTGAAAGCGAAAGTCGAACGCGCCCTCTACGACCGACTCCGCAACGAACTTGATTTGGCTTGATTGAGGGCGACCCTATGTCGCCCCGGGGTTTTATTTACTCATCGGCTGAATCTATTTGTATCCATGGCATCCAATAGCGCAGGGACTTCTCGGCTTCTCCCTCTCGCTCAGGACGCCCTCGACGCACTTTCTACAGCTGTCCCGCCAAACGAGAGCTTCAGCTACGGCCACGCCTATACAATCCTTGCCGAGGAAGAAGATCTCAGCCAGCCAGCAGCTGATGATATCATCGAACGCCTACTACTGCGTGGGCATCTCTACGAAGTTGACGGAGAGCTCCGGCTCACCGAGTCATAATGTACGAATAAAAGGCAAGAGATCATCCCATGAAAATCAAGGTCCTATTCTGACTCGTTCTAAATCGACCGAGCATCCCGGCGACACTCACGAACTCCCAATCTCGAAGCGAGAGGACGGTGCCCCGGACTACCTGGGGTACGATGCCCGACCAGCGATCGCTAGTGCGAGCATCACGCTCATGAGGCTCGGAACGAGTACCCACCAATGACGAATGTGAGTACTATTTCGGGAAACGCAAGCAGCATGTCGACGAGTCACATCAGTGCTTCGTCGATCTACCCACCGGTGTACCCCGCGACGAGGCCGACTGTTGTGCCTACCACGAGCCGCATGGTCGTCACGGTGACGGCGATACCGAGTGACAACTTGGGTCCGTGAAGGAGTCGCACGAACACGTCGCAGTTGAGCTGTTCGGTCCCAAGCGGATGGGACAGCGATGGTGACCAAGTTGGCTTGATAGGTTCTACTCGATCGGATTATACGGTGACATGGCCTGCCCGAACACTGCAACCACGAGAAAGACAATTCCGATGTCCACGCCGACCTATGCGAGGCGGTTTGACGGGATTGCATTAGCCCACTTTCTTCGTGGATCGGTTGTTCGCCGTGTCTGCAAGTTAGTTGGCCTCTCACTCATGTCGGTTCACTCCTGTGATTGATTCGTGGATCGAGTTGGCTGTAGGTAAGGCCGATTGCGAAATTTGTCAGTAAAACGATTATTACGATGAGCAGCGTCACATCCTGGACGACGAGATAGTTATGTACAAAGATTGTGTCGAGTGGAAGTGTTTCGAGTAATTTACTATCGGATTTTGTGGATATACGAACTATTCCGGCAAGTTCGTAGGAAAGAACATTGGAAATTTCCACTATGATTGGTATAACGGATAGGGAATAATCAAATGTATGGCTGAAATTGGAGCTTCAAAACATAGGAAAAGAAGAATCTAATCTACAATAACACACTACGATAAGTAATCCTGATATAATGTTAAGAGAGAGGCAGCAGACCAGCTGAAGTTTGGTGCATTTAGACGCTCTCCAGTCAAAGGATTATAATTCTCTGCAATCGGGCCATCACCGAGAATATCTTCCCCATTCTGGACAAGTGTTTTCGTCATATCGACTGCAGTTTGTTCGAACCCATACCGATCGAGGCCCTCGATAGCGAATTTTGCCTGATCAAGCCAGACGTTTCCCCGCCAGTACGATTCTGGATTGAACCCAGGAGCGGATCGGGCAACAGTAGGGAAGGGAAGCGGTGTAGCGAACTCATCTGAGTCAGTCAGTATTTCTTTAACTGCAGTCGCTTGGCTCTGGGTTGCAGCTCCTGCCCAAAGAGGGATTACGCCTTCAATAGCTCTTCCGACATCCCGACTCTTGTTAATCGGCTTTTTAGTTTCGATGTCAATATCATAGAAGAACCCAGTGTCTGGGTCAAACATGTGCTGTTGGATGTATTCCGCAACATTTTCAGCATCGGCTTCAAATTGACCTGCCTCTGCGGAGTTTCCGATAAGGCGTGCGATCTTCGCTAAATATAGTTTCTCTGCATAGAGGTACGAGTTGAGATCGACCGACTCTTGGTTGAGAGAATAACCAACTACGCTGCCTTCATAGTAGTTCTCTAAGACAGCTGAATCATCGAACCGTGGCGCATTATCCATACCACTCTCCCAAGCTGCGGCAGTTCGAATGTCATCGTCAGCTTCGTTTTGTGGGTGAACGGTTGCGCCATATTCTGCGATCCCATTGTTATCATGGTCGCGTGTTCGATACCACCACTGATGGTACTCCACCAGCTGTGGATACATCTCGTGGAGGAATTCTACGTCTTGAATAGTTTCATAAATCTCCCACACTGCCCATGCAGCAAGTGGTGGTTTACTATTTCTCTCATTCCAATTTCCACCTCCGTTTTCAGGAGTGTTATACGCAATCAAGTCGGGAATCATTCCTGCGTCTTGTGATCGAGAATCAGAGTCTGGGGCAATCTGATAATCGAACATAGATTGAATGACCTGCTTTGCAAGCCAGGGATCAAACCGCGTCGTTCCGACGGCCTGCTTCCAAGAATCCCATGCCCAGAACCCACCAGCAAACCATTTATACGAGATTGAAGGCGTCATCCCATCTGTCTGAATGGCTCCAGCAGGACTTCTCCAATTTGTAATTAATGTTTCAAGCGCTTTTATACCGACTTCATCATAGAGCGATGATTTCCCGCTTAGTACTCGGCTTAAGTACTTTTCCCATCGTTGAGAGACTGAGTCAATATGGCTTGCCGGACTCTTTAGTATTTGGCTCGTTCGGTTGCACTCTTTTGAGGCCTCCTCTTCTGTAAATGTGAACGACTCTGTCCAGACGAGTCGCTTACTTTCCCCAGGCTGGATATTGAGCGTCGGCTGAAGTTGGGTGACATAACTGTTATCTCTAATAGAAGTTTCAACAGGACGTTTGTGCCGTACAGAGAATTGCTCTTCACCGCTGGTCATATATGACCACATTTCTCGCACGCGGTCAAAGGTAACGTGCACTTCATCTTTTCCAGAAACAAGATTTGGAGCGCTCATCTGATCTTCAAATAATTCACCGGTCCACTGTGCTCCGATCTGTTGTTTATTTTCGCCGACGTTTCGGATGTTAGCTATGATTAGTGCGGTGCGGTTTGTAACAAAGCGCAGTTCTAGCACAAGTTCGATCGCATTTAGAGTAACCTTTTGCCGAAGAAGTCCTGGATATGAGGCTAATTCTACGTCAGAGGATTTTGACAACGGAATCTCTTTCTCCGTCTTTTTATCAAGAATCGTTAATTGAGTGAACGAGTCACTTAGGAACCATGGATATTCTTGAGCGATGTAGAGAGGTCCAGTGAAGCCACCGTAATGATTAGGATCATCTTCCGTGGGGAGGGCATAAGCATGCCACGCCCCCTTATCTGCAAAGACAGTAGTATCCATGTTTGCATCTGGAAGTGCTTTGGTGGGCACCCCAAAGTGATTAAGTGTATTTGGATACTGTTGTCCAGGAATTGGGGGCAGATATTTGTCTTTCTTTCCCCCACTTGTTCCAGAGACTGTTGGAACCAGCCCTGTAACACCTGCTAGTTGAAGGAATTGCCTTCTTCTGTAGTTCTCTCCACCAAACAATTTATTATTATGTACCATTTTACTGCTGTTTCGAATTATATTTGTCTGCCTATCCTTAGCCATCAGGGTGCGTAAGACTGTATAAACGATTCAAAAGAAGAGTATAAAGAGTTATCGTAAAAATATATACTGAACTGAATCAATATTTTGAAACTACTGTAAATAAATCTATCAATGAGAGTAAGAGCGATCTTAAATGATTGGTGAAAAGACGGTAAGATTGATCGTGGATTTCGTTTATCATGTGGCTCCAAATGTCGTATAATCTCTGTTGATGATTGATAATTTACTGAACATGTTCCAAGAGATCTTTTCACATACTCATAGTGTTTTAGTAAAAGGCCATAATTCAGCGCATAAGCTTCTTTTAACTCTCGAATATCCAACTCGACCGTTTCTGGCATAGTGCATGCACCGAATTAGAGGAGGGAGTTGGAGTCCAAAATAGGTTAAGATAGTGAACTACTTCCACCTACCGTGCTCGGGGTTATCCACCCCTCGCTCCTTGCGGTGGGAGCTTCCTTGTTCACCGACGTGACTTGCAGATTCACCGCGAATCCACAGCGGTCGCAGTCTCTGAAGGCGTGGATTCGGCCTGTCCCGTGACTATGTTTCCGCCCTGCGCAGTGCGTGGGAGGCCTTGAGGGCTTCAATCCCTCCTATTATCACGCACACGTCCCGCTTTCGTAAGATAGTACATCAAGCTATCGCACGTGTAAGAACACTAAAGACGGCGCTGTATCCCCTTCTTACTCGTGCCCGTCGGTCGCTCCTTGAGGAAGGAGACTTAGCGCCTGCATTTCAGCTAAACAACAAATATCTATACCTCACCTTTTGCTAGAAAGCCAGCGCTAGTAATTTTGTTGACGATCAAGAACGGGATACTACATTAGATCGCTAAATATCGCTTTCAAATTAGGATATTGTACACACTATAAATTTTCTTTGCAAATAGAAATTTTGAACAGAACCCATTGCCTAACACGGCCGAAATGGGAATACAAATGAGTTAGGAAATAAATAAAGTAAATATATAAATTAATTTTATTACAATAGCAAAATACAAAGATTATACATTTGAAATATTTTTGAAATTAAGAATCAATTACAGGATTAGTAGTGTAACGCATAAGGCGGTCTATTTGACCCTCCCAAAAGAAGGCTCTTCTATCTTCCCTGGACAAAGGAATTCCGAGCCATTGAAAGGATTTGCTTCATTGATGTAAGTGTGGAACCTCTTTTGCACAGAGAAACTCCTACAATAATCGGCCTTACCCCAACCGAGAATCGCGTCTTAGAAATAGTTCCTCGCTCCAGCACCATTTAGACTCCCAACTTGACTTTCAATGTTTAAGGATTCGATATATAGATAATAACCTCAGACATCCCACTTACTGTAAGACCAGTGTAGCTAAGCCACTCGTTATACATGGCATGATTTGGGAAGTAGTCAACTTAGAGGTAGGCGATTACCAGAATGGGGCGACCGGCTCCCGTCGACGGTAAAGGGCTGGAACCGGAGAGAGAACTCATACTCCTTGGGGGGAACGCGGTACTGCGGCAACGTGTCGGGACCACAGCTTCCGGAACCGATACCACATAGTTCTGCGTCTAAGGTAACCGTGATTTCGTCGCGTTCCGGAAGGTTGTGAGCATGTGACGCCTCCTCCAGATCCGCTATCGTGTACCGATGGGCACCGAAGTTGAAACGCTCGCCACTGGTCGCATACAGGCCGACGCCGCTCTCATCCGTAAACGAAACCCAGCGCACGTCCGTCCGGTTTCCGTTCTCCTGCGGATTGACGTATGGAGTATGTAACTCGTCGACTTTCCGTTCGTACCGACCGACGAGATTAGCTCGCTTACTATCCGGGTAGCTTTCGCCTGGACCGCGCCCATACCAGGTAGTTTGACTGAGGCGATCGTCGATTCTGAACACGAGACCGATTCGGGGCAGGGTCACAAGATCGGAGAAGTCTCCCTCTGGGATGACCCGCGTATTGATGTTGACCATGCCGTCCCCGTGAATGGTATAGTATTGCTTGATTTTGAAGCCATGGTCGTACATTGGTGGGGCAAGGCGGCCAGTCACGTCGATTCTTATAGAATCGTCAGCGAGTGTTTGGTGTGTGACCTCGTCGGCACGGTACCGGAGATCGTCCAGACCGTATTCGTACCAGAGCCGCGTAAGAGAAATGAACCATGAGTCAGCCAATGGGATTTCGCCGTCGTTGTCCGCAAGTATCTGGCCGAGATTCCGAACGAACGTCCGGCCTAGCGATTTGCGGCCATCGTTGTCCGTTGGTGCCCGCCAAAGATTGACCCTGGGCCCGGATTCGATGAGTTTACGGCCACGATAAGTCATTGCACCGATAACCCCCGTCGTCTCATCGAAGTGGAGTTTAAACTCGGGTCCAGACACGACGAATCCAGCGTCCGTGGTTACACACTCGATCGGTGGTACCGCTACAGCTGCGGTCGGCGTAGCGTTTGAGCCGACGGGAAGTTCAAATTGGCTAGTTGCGATCCGGTGACCGGACGTGCACCACTGCGTTGCCCCGGCGAAAACGAATTCAAGCGTTAGCTGGTACTCCCCGTCGCCAGGGAGGTCCGTGACATCGGTAGGGACGGTTATCTCGATGTGTTCACCGGCCGGAACGGTTGGGAGTGATAACCGTCCGCTTTCGATGACGATGCCGTTATTTGTGACTGACCAGGCCACATTTAGATGGTCGAGCGTCCGAAAGTCGTATCGATTCCGGATGTTGACGGTAGCCGACTCTGAGTCAACTAAATCGACCGCAACTGGTTCAAGTACTTTCTTGTACTCACTGAGCGCGGGCGACGGTTCACGGTTCGGGAACACAATCCCATTGATGTTGAAGTTTTGGTCGTTTGGTTCGTCGCCGAAATCGCCACCGTAGGCGAAACGTTCACCCTCAACCTCCGGAGCATCTTGATTGAGCCCCTGGTCGATCCAGTCCCAGATGAATCCACCTTGGATGCGCTCATGAGAGCGAAATGTGTCCCAATACTCAGTCAATCCACCGGGGCCATTCCCCATCGCGTGGGCATATTCGCAGAGAATTACCGGACTGTCCGGATAGTTTTCGTGGAGCGTGGTCACCCTATCGATGGAGGGGTACATCGGTCCAACGATGTCTGAGACTACCTGCTCGGTATCGGGTTCGTAATGGATCAATCTGGTTGGGTCGATGTCACGCACGGCGTCCGCCATCGCTTCGATATTCGACCCGAAGCCGGACTCATTGCCAAGCGACCAAACGATGATGCTGGGATGGTTTTTGTCTCGCTCCACCATCCGAACCGCCCGATCGACGTACGCATCTTCCCATGCTGGGTCGTCGCTAAGGTGTGTGACGCGGTCAACACCCTCCATACCATGACATTCCAGATCTGTCTCGCCGACGACGTAGAGACCGTACTGGTCGCAAAGGTCGTAGAACCGTGGATCATTCGGATAATGTGCTGTCCGCACCGCGTTAATGTTGTGCCGTTTCATCATCTTGACGTCCTCACGCATTGTTTCGAACGAAACGGCACGTCCTCGATCCGGGTGGTGGTCATGTCGGTTAACACCGCGGAGCATAATCGGCTCCCCGTTGACTCGGAGGACACCATTGTTTATCTCGACTGATCTGAAGCCGACGGTCTGGGTCTCTACCTCAAGTGTTTCCCCTTTTTCGTCAGATACCGTCAGGAGAAGTGTATACAAGTGTGGCTCCTCGGCAGTCCACTTGGTCGGGCTTTCGACAGTATACTCCATGGAGACGGTTGCGCTCCCGCCATTTGGGACGGTGATTTCCTCGGAGCCGATGTCGGCGACCACTGTTGACCCGTCTTCGTCGAGTAGCTGGATGTCGACTTCTGGTGTTGCAGGGTCGGCACGCTGGCTATCGAGCTCGATATCGACCGACATCCGGGCGTCCCGATACTCATCGTCGAATTTAGACTGAACATCTATGTCGACGGCATGAATCTTTGGAGTCGCGTAGAGAGAAACGTCACGGAAGATGCCGCTTAACCACCACATGTCTTGATCTTCGAGATAGCTCCCGTCGGACCACCGAATCACTTTGACGGCGATCGTATTTATGCCAACTGAAACTTCATCGGTCAGGCGGAACTCAGAGGGAAGCCGGCTCCCCTTGCTGAAGCCGATCCATTCGCCGTTAATCCACACAGAAAAGGCGGAGTCGACTCCCTCGAATCGGAGTATGACCTCCAGATCGTCCCACGATGTCGGTACTTGAAACGTCCGACGGTAGAGTCCAGTCGGGTTCTTAGTCGGCACCTCTGGTGGATCCACTGGAAAGGGGTACGCTGTATCAGTATACTTCGGGGTTCCAAACCCTTCCAATTGCCAGTGCTGGGGCACCTCGATATCGTCCCAGTCTGCATCGTCGAACGACGGTGCGTAGAAATTCTGTGGGGAATTATGTGGGTTTGATATGTAGCTAAATGCCCAGTCTCCATTGAGTAGCTTAAACCAGGGGGATGCAACTCGGCTACTCGACAGAGCAGACGATTGATCTGGGTACGGAAGTACGTACGCGTGGTTCCGCATCCGGTTCCGACCAGTAACTCTCGGGTTTTTCCAGTCCTTTACCATCATTACGGGCCTCTCTATCGGATCAGATCAATGTTTTCGTCCCCCGAAAAATCATCGCTTCGAGACAGCAGAGTCACGGCACAGTCCGCTATCAGATGTTGGCGAGGGCAGACCATCCGGGGGCGGTCGAACCTTTCCTACCTCGATCCGGTCATGGCCTCACTCGTCGTGTAGGTTTTGACAGGAGAGATAATAGCAAGAATGGGTAGCGACGACGGTGTAGCTCAACATCACCACGCCGGCGAGGTCGTACCGAAGGGCCGCAAGTACGACGTAAGAGATGTAGGGCAAGACTGCTTTCACGACGATATACACCGTCCCCCACACCGTTGCGAGTAGAATGAATATTGCTGTATCAGTATAGCGAAAGGTTGTCATTCTCCAGATTTATATAGGAAAACTACAACTTCGAGCTAGAGTACGAGGCACTTTGGTACTCTGTCGGGATGTAGCTAACGTGGACCTGTGAGACCGATGGGTATGGATGGGGCGGTACTTATGACGAACTCAGTCCGAGCTTAGAGACTTCCGCAGGTTCGGAAGTTCTTCCACCAATTCTCGGCGTTTAATGAGAAGGAAACCTATAAAGATGCTAATGAACCCGATAACAGCCCACATGTCGATAATCTCTCCAAGAACTATCCAACCGGAAAAAGCTGCAAATACCGGTGCAGCGTATGAAACTAGGTTAATCTCGATAGGACCAAGCCGGTCCAACAGGTCAAAATAAATGAAGTATCCAATTGCACTTGGACCAATGACAAGATAAAGGAGTGCGGCGATGCTCCGTGGAGTCCACTCGATAGCTGCAACCGACTCATTGAGACCGAAACTACTGATGTGGAGCATGATTGCACCGATCAGACATGCCCAAGCAGTCGTGCCCTCAGTGGAGATCTCATCATCTACAATCTGGACGAATACACTGCCGAACGCGAAACTAGTAGCAGCAAGTAGAATCAGAATTTGCCCGATTACATCCTGCGTTAATAGATTGGAGGTAGAGGGATTTGAAATAAGGCTAACTCCTCCGAATCCGAAGAGAAGACCGACCGTACCAACAGCTGTGAGCCGTTCATCCGGCAGAAGAGCACGAGAGAATACTGTTGAAAGGATTGGATTAAGACTGACAATGATTGCGGCCACCGCACTCGTAACTGTTTGCTCCCCAAGGAAAACGAAGATATTGTACGCTCCGACTAAAAATAGGCCATCTATTACGACAGCAAACCAATCGTCCCGCGTTTGCGGAATCCACCTATCTGTGACGAAAGCAGCGTATGCAAACATGATGATGGCCGCCAAATCATATCTGATTGCTGCGAACAAAACTGGCGGGAAAAACTCCAATCCCGCTTTTATTGCCATGAATGCAATTCCCCAAAGGGCTGCGAGGGTTACGAACAAGACGAAATTTCTATATTGTATCATTGTATTGATTTTTATCTCTATCTCGCGTATATTCTGAACTATTATATGAGATTAAAGAAGGTAGGGATAAACCCCTACGCTCCTTGATTGTATCTTTAACGGAGGAAATTCTCCTGCTTCAGCCGGTTGCTCATATCAAGCTTGCCGGAGTCAATTACCCGGCCGTCATCCTGATAGACATAGCTACTGCCATCTGGCATGAAGAACATGGGCGTGCCGGAGAAGTATTTGTGCTGGATGGATGTTTCCTCAGCGATGTAGTTCCCATGTTCTTCGCCAGCAGGGATCATCTCGAACCGACCGGAAGTAGTCACAGACCCATCGGGATGCCGAAGCTCCCCTTCCGCGAGGAAAAGGGTCTGTAGAGTCGGGTGGTAGTGCGACGGGAACTCCGCGCCTTCCTCGATTTTCACCAGCTCGAAAACCTCGCCAGTAACGCGGTTGAAGTAGAGGACCTTGTTGTACACGCCCTCAAAGTGCTCTTCTGGAAGAGGAACCCAATCGTACTGTTCATGGTCGCCTAGCTGGGTAAGTGCTTGTTCGAACCCAGTTTGTGAGTGTTCAGTGCTCATACCGCAAGCAGAAACTGTACCCAAGCGGGATTGAATTCTCGCCTATCATAGTCGGGTCCAGGGCGGATGTTTTTTGGCCGACCGGGGGAATGTTAACAGAATGGCATTCCCGAGAAGTGAACTTCTTAGCGTGAAATTGGAGCTGTGGCATCCCGACTGCTGGACTGTTGAAGTCATGGAGGAAACGGGTGCTGGTGTTCTCGGGCATGGTAGCGTTATGGACGGGCGACAGGCTTTCGAGCGATGTACGATCTACGGGGATTCGTCGGATTCTGTGAGGGAAGCCGTCAAGACAGCAAAAGATTCCACTCGGATAAGTCATGTTCAGGAGGTCCAGTCGACCCCGACAGAGAGTATAGCTCCTGAGTCAGCAATTGGGACGTTTTCGCAAGACGTGTTCATTGAGTACGAGTTTACTGAGGGAATCGGCCCGGCCTTTTTTTCTCGGGGATTCATGCTCGATGGGGCTTCGCAGATGGAAGATAGGAAAGAGATTTGGCCCCTTTTAGTGCGGATGGACAGGGCTGCTCTCGGCCGACGGATAGAGAAAATTCGAAAGGAGTACAATGCCAATATTACCTTCAAGCACGTCACTCCAGTTGACCAGGAAAGATCTCGGTCGTCGTTCCAAAATCGACTGGACGATCTTACGCCACGTCAACGGCAATCCTTCGAGTTAGCACGTCAGAACGGTTATTACGAATGGCCGCGTGAAACAAGCGTTCAGGACCTCGCCGACGAGCTTGGTGTCTCGAAAACGACTTTCCTCGAACACCTCCGTTCAGCCGAGAACTGCCTTCTTGACCCGCCTGAAACTCAGAATACCTCTGAGTAGCTATCCCCAGCCGACTATAGTAGGGTGAGAGTCTTACGGACTCTCTCTATCTGCCACATACGGTCAGGAGAACTTCGCTCACTGAACTAATCCAAACGACCGAGATTGTAGTTATGACAGAGGACACCGGAAAGCAATGGACTGAACTGTATCACGAAAACGCGGACGAGGATGAGTCCTTGATGCCGTCGGAACCGCTTCCGTTCGTAGACGGGGTTACGGCGTTGTTAGACGAGTACGGCCACGAGACTGTTTTAGAGGCCGCTGTTGGTGAAGGCCGGAACAGTCAGAAATTCGCGAAGTCAATCTCCAACCTTTATGGGTGCGACATCAGCGAAGAAGCATTGGGAGTCTGCGCCGAGAGAACTGACGGAGAAATCACGACACGCCAAGCCGACGTTCGGAGTCTTCCCTACGATAATGGCCAGTTCGACGCGACGATCATGCTGGACGCGCTCACACACTTGCGAGAAGTTGAACTCGTCCTTCGAGAACTCATTCGGGTAACAGCAGACGGCGGCCACGTCATCTTCAATATGCCCGTCGAGGGTGACGATGCTGGATCGACGAGTGAGCTTATTGCTAATTGGGGAGTGCTCAGAGAATACGAATATAGAAAAGAAGGACACCATGTGACGTATATGTTCGTCGGAGATCAGAAACGGTTCACGACGCTCTTGTCTGCGTTCGATCTTCAAATCGAGAGAGTGACGACATGGGAGTGGCGTGATCCGCCTCATCCCCAATACCGACTGGAGGAACACAGCCACAAGAACATCGTCGTCTACGCCCGGAAGTGAGAGGTGGCCGTATGGGACAAATAGACGACCAATTAGAGTTGGAGGAGACTGAGTTTAGCCGGCAGGGATTAATTTCGGGGCTTCGAGAAAGCACCCCTATTGCGCTCGGGGTCTTCACCTATGGTATCGTCTTCGGCGTACTCGCACGACAATCGTCTCTCGGCGCTACCGAAGCCGTCTTGATGAGTACCTCGGTCTTCGCTGCGTCCGCCCAGTTCGTCGTGCTCGATCTCTGGAAGTCACCACTACCAGTCATCACTATCATCGTCACGACCGTCGCAGTAAATCTCCGGCATCTCCTGATGGGTGCGTCGATTCAGCCGTGGCTCAAACGGCTCACTCCGAAGAAGACCTACGGGATGCTCTATTTCCTGAATGACGAGTCCTGGGGATTGACGATGCGTGCTCGGTCGAACGGCGAGACTGACGCCGCGTTTCTCCTCGGAAGTGGCCTCATCGTGTTCGTCGCGTGGATCAGCGCAACCGTTCTTGGTGTCTCCCTTGGCGGACTCATCGCGGACCCTGCCGCATACGGACTCGACATGGCGTTCATCGCCGTCTACATCGCGCTCTTGGTCGGTGTATGGGACGGGCGTGAAGAGGCCGTTCCCGTTAGTGCCGCGGCGGTGGTTGCGCTTGTAGCATCCGTCGTATTCACGGGGAATTGGCATATCATCATCGGCGGTCTTATAGGAAGTATCGCCGGTGTCGTTAGAGATGAATATGCCTGAACTACAGATGAACACCGTCGCACTCATTGCTATTGTGGGGATGGCAGTCGGGACGTACTTTACGCGGATAGGGGGGTACTGGTTAGTCAGTCGGTTTGAGCTGACCCCTCGATTTAAAGCGTGGTTGAGCTACGTTCCGAGTGCCATCTTGGTGTCGCTCATCGTCCCCGAACTCGCAAAAGGCGGGCCTGCCGAGTGGGGAGCTGGTTTCGCTGCCCTTGTCGTCGCGTGGCGCACCGGAAATATCCTCTATGCGATGCTCGCAGGAATTGGAGTTGTACTGCTCTTTCGTTACCTGCCCACGGTCGCCTGACGGTGTCGTACAAAATCTCTCACCTAGTATGGATCAGAAACGGCTGAATCACAACATCGAAGAAAACGGGCTCGAAATCAGGGTCACATGGAGACAACACGCCATTTCACAACGAAAGTCTATATCGTCAACGAGGGCGCAACTGCGCTCCACGAACATCCGGAGTTGGAGATTTTCCTTCCTCCTGGTGGTCATATTGATCGGGACGAATTGCCCCACGAGGCTGGACTGAGAGAGGTCCGCGAGGAGACTGGCTTCGATCCCGAGCTCTACCGTGACGTCTCGGATGTAGAGGTGCCGGGTGGTCGACCGCTCCCACAGCCTGTTCACCACCTTCTCTACGACGTGAATACATATCCTGATGGCGATGTCGGTCATCAACATATCGACTTCGTTTATTACGCCAGTGTTGACTCCCGCGACGTCGACCCTGCCCCCAGTGAGGCCGCCCCTGAGACGTGGGACTGGTACACGTCGGATGAACTACGAGCCAGTGACTTTGATCCTGATACCGTCCAAATGGGAATTGAAGCAATCGAAACGATTGAGACTGCCGAATACTGATTTCCCGTAAATGGTTGTCAGCAGTGGTACTTTCGTCCCCGCTTCTTGTAACTGAAATTGTTGTTCGCTTTGGAGCGAAGAAGAAAGAGACCGCCAACACTATCGTCGCAAGAAGGATTAGTCCGCCGAGGGTAAGACGATAACTACCCGTCAAATAACGAGGTCGAACAATCCGAATACTCGGAATTAGAGAAAATGGTGAGGATAGCCCGAGAAGATGAGGACCAGCTGGTTCTTTCTGCGAACTTCGAGGTTTACATCGACCTCCTGGAAGATTGGCTCGGGGGCGCATGAGCCGAAACATCTAAGCCCTCGATAAGATGCTGGAGGAGGTTGCTATGGACCCATTGGTCACGATAGATTTGGTCTGCGAACGGGCAGCAGAGCGTTTCTTCGAAAAGCATGACTACACCTCATAAGCACAGGTGGTGATGGACGGGGAGTATGTCGTGTCAGAACGGACTCCGGTGAGCGACCTGCTGAATGAAGAGGCAGTCACTATTGTCACCGGTGTGGTCGTTGGAGAGGACGAGTCTTGGAAGAAGATCGGAGTGGAGGCCCTGGCACGCTTGCCTGCCCATGCATACAGAGAGCGTCCGAACAGCGTGCTCGGAAGCTGCTAGAACAATTTGGGGTCACTGATTCATAGGTAGAAACGTTCATCGATCCGGTTTCGAAGGTGACTCATTTTCAGTGTTCTCGTGTGACACTGATACTGGAAGGAGTGGACTCGGTACTATCGACTTCAGGGAACTTACCGGCATAGCTCATGAGTTTATGAGTTCAAGAGTCTACAACACCCTCAAACGAACCGACGAAGATCACATCGTTCGCGCTGCCCACGAGAAGCTGAAGGTTACAGACGACGATATTCGTCTCATGGTGTAGGATATAGTCGAAGAGTTCGCTGTCTACGGAGCGGGGGAAAACATCCTTCATAAACAACCAGGGTGAATATAGGGCTTTATAGATAACATATGTAGGCTTAAATGTTTGGCAGCCAACTCTACATTTGCATGCCTCAGCAGTATTCATCAAGTGAATTGGGAGAAGAGACGTCTTCCAGTAATTCACAAACCGGAACTGATCCCTCTCCACTCTATCTTTCCTCCCAAGAGCGGTCCTCGTTACGAACAATTTTGACGTATGCTCTACTCTCTGCAGAGGTAGAAGATGAAGACGAACTCTGTGGCGATATCATGAACCTTATCAATCGCTTCTAAAACACACTATAATAAGTTTATATTTTTCTTGCCAGAGATAGAGTAAACACGCACGCCTAATTCGGAGTCACTTCTCCAGACACCAAATTCACAGGATCGGACGGTAACCGCAATACCATCGACAACCGTTGCGGACTCACTACCATTATTACCTGTTTTCGTGAGACCACCGACGGTGACGGCTGGTTTTCATCGAAATTTCGATTCGATACAGAGGGCGTCGCTGTTTTGGAGGATAGTTGTCTGATATCAGGAGACATAGATGGCTTCCAATTGTTATAGTGATAATATGATTTCGCTGTCAGCGTCACCGACCACTTGCCAATTACCCATCGTCGATAGGAATAGTGCTCCGCTCGTACAATCGGTTTCTATCGTTCACTGTGAGTACGATTGCGTCGTGAATAGCAATATCGGGGACTATCCACTTTTCAATTATCTGTGTCTTTCACATTAGGGTTGTCACTACCTGTTTTCACCCAGTTCAGAGCGCAACTACGTTCCGACGAATCGTAGTAGCGCATCTTGTCCGGGGCGACCGGCCAGACTGGGGTGATAGCACGCCACTGATAATAGAGGAACTTTGCCCAGCGCGACTTACCGACTGCAGCATATCGGCCGATGTCGAACTCAGGCCCGGTTTGCAGGTCGGGAATGACGCCGTGCAGGTGCGAGAGATACGTCTGTAGATCCCACCCTGTCATCTTCTCGTACACGTGTACTGTTCCATACTCGTCGGTTTTCTCCACGAGCAACTCGTAGAATTCTCTATAACCAGCGGACGTGCCTTTTCCCATCCAAATGGCGACTACGTCGCCGTCCGTCGCTTCAAGAATCTCGAACATGGGAGAAGTCGTCCGGCTTGTTGATGTGTGACCGGTGTCAGAATCGTCGACCATCGTTAGTGGGCGTGGTCGTTGAGGTGCGTGTGGCGGTCGTCGTAGTCATGGCACAACTCGATGGTGGCGTGATCCACACCGTGGTGGGCAAGTTCCTCGTGGACGCGCCGCGACACGTCCTCGGCCTCCGCCATCGTCTCGACGCCGGTCTCGATGTGCGTGGTGGCGACGGTGATCTGGCTGCAGATCTGCCACGCGTGCAGGTCGTCGACCCCCTTGACGCCCTCTCTATCAAGGAGGTGCATCCTGATTTCTTCCGTGTCGAACGGCGTCCGATGGAGGAAGATAGCTCCGCTACCGCGCAACACCTTCACAGCCGACCATGTCACGACGACGGCGATGAGGGCGGCCGTGATCGGGTCAACGATCCGCAGGCCGGTCACCTCGATGACGACGGTCGAGACGATGACAGCGATCGAGCCGCCGGCGTCCCCAACAAGGTGGTAGAACGCACCGCGCTCGTTGAGGCTCATCTCGCTACCCTGCAGGACGTAGACCGACCCCATATTGACCAGCAGCCCGCCGAATGCGATGGCGAGTGTAGGCCCTGTTCCAATCTCGATGGGATTGAGGAACCGCTGGTAGGACTCCCAGAGGATGAAGCCAACCATCGGCAATAGCAGGACGCCGTTGAAAAATGCCGCCGTCGGTTCCAACCGGTGAAGCCCGTACGACCACTGGTCACCGTCGCCGTAGTGGTCGGCGACATAAGCGGCGGCGAACGCCATCACGTACGCAAGCGCGTCAAACAGCATGTGGAACGCGTCGCTGAGGAGCGCGACCGATCCAAACAACAGGCCACCGAAGAGTTCGGCGAGGAATCCGAGGAGATTGATGATGGAGACAACCGCCAGCTTCCGACTGTTCGTTGATGATCCACTATGTCCGTGGCTGTGCCCGTCGTGGACGTGCCCCGACTCCTGTTCGCTCATCTTGTGACCGAATGAGACTTCCATTCTTATTAAAGTACCTGATAATAACCCCCGGATATTAACAACTGTTGATAATAGACTCTATACGAATTAATAAAAGCTATAACAGCACACGATACCACGAGGAGTGATGGAACACGTGGCTGTCAGCAAAAAGCACTATTCAGTGGAGCCCTTGTTTTGGAGATCAGAAGCGATGAGAGTCAACAAAGTGTTTTCGTCGACACATCGTGGACAGATTGGGCCGGTGGAACTGTCGTTAGTTGGCTCCACGTCATTCCAACCAATATCTCTGCCGCAGACCGGATATCTCCAAAGGAACACTCAGTATTCGTCGGCGATGTCCGGGTACTTGGTGGCGAGCGTGGGTATGAGCTTGGGGTCATCGTGCGCTCGTATGTACCCAACCACTTGCTGGCAGGGATAGTCAGCGAACTGCGGGAGGAATCTGAACGGCTTCTTATCGCCGTGGGGTTCGTCGCCCTGACTGCACCGGTGACGATAATCGCAGAAGCGGCACCCCGTCCATACTCCAGGTGGGCCGGAGGCAACTCGTTCTCTTACCCGTAATCGGTATGCCGGATAGTCCACGTGACGACTTCCTGCTAGAATCCTGGGTCGAACTCTACACGAAAAGTCCGGACATCCAGTATCATCCGAGAACCGTACTAGTAGATAATCGCCAGGTTGGGTATTGCGCTGGAAAATCTCAAGACTAGACGTTATGCAGAGGTTCGATGGGTGATGCACATGTCTTAATTCTCGACCACATCTTTAGCGACGCTGAGACGATACTTAGTAACTTCCGACTCATTGGCTGTTCAGTGAATCTTTGAATTCCCTTGATGATGACCATCCTGCTAGCAAATTCGCTAATTCATCCCCCGTCTACAGTATTACAGCAAGAGTGCCTCGGGGCGTGACCCCGAAGGTGAATCGCGGAAGCGTTATCGTCCGTTTAATCATACTGAAGCGTACAATCGCGGACGAGTACGCGAACACTCGAGCGGTGTACGCTGTCGATAATTCCACACTTGGTCGTGATTCAAACCCGCGAATCAAGGGAGTTGAAGTACTTCAACTCATCCGATTCCCGCAAAGAAGGATGACTGGATTGAACAGATGTGTGATCAGTTTGATCAGCCGAAGCACGGATATGATGAAGAAATGACTCCTCACTGTACGTCAAGAATGACTACACGATGTCCGGGCCAGTGAAGGGTGGGGTGACGAACGACCATGTGGCTGCTCGTGGACTCCCTGACCAAGGACCGCATTGGGATCTTACGTTAACGATAACATTATCATTTTAGAGATCTTTCAATGAGTGCTAGTAGGAAATTAACGAAGTTCTATCAGAAGGGTTCTCAGTGAGAGTGCCTTTAGACACTTGGGCCGTCGGACCTGATAAGATCATGCAATTCTCGATTCAAAATCACCTTGTCAGGTTGTGTGAAATGATTTCGAGAATGTCGTCCATTGCCTCATATCTGAAATTTATTTATCTGTCGACAGAAGATGATATTCAACATCTATTTTTATGTGTTATATGCTGATTCACATCTCATATGATGGTTATGCTCGAATGTATAGACGTCTCTCCGAGCAGACTTCGGAGAGAATCGTATACGGAGATACCCCGAGAAGAGACTCAGGTTGGCAGAAATAACTAACATTAGTTGATCTGAGTAGTTAGCTGCTCTCGCCGGATAGTTTCAAGATCTCCTGCTAATCGTTCCCTGTCATCGGTTGCAAGCACGAGCATGTTGGGCGCAGTTGTGCAGGTTGGTCGATCGCCGGCTCGAAACCCGGCGTCTTCGGCGGGAGGAAGCTGTACCTGATAGCCGTTGCCGGCGATCTGAATCGAGGCGTCCATTACACGATGAAGCGACGATGTGTCACGAGCAGCCGTCGCCGCCAACTCTGCCACATCATCGTCGTCAACCCGGTCGGTACCTGTGATGAGGAGAAGCCCATCGAACGCGAACACGCGGACATCGGCTCGCCGTGTTGCGTCACCATTCTTGTCTTCCTCGACGAGTCCCGCCGTCCGGGCTGGCTTCGTGATCTGGAGCGCGAGGCCATCGCCGGACTGCTTGATTCGATTCGGCATTATTGGTTAGTATATTATGGTAACTTAAGAATCTTCGTCTCATCTGTGCTCCGGTTCGTTGTGAGGGGAATTCCAGTCTGGGGGAGCACGAGAGCTGTTTTCGAGGGAGAGTGGTTAGCGCCACTCATGGATCTGATCTACTTTTACTTTTGCTCCGGTTGGCTCACATCTTTTACCACCGGATGCAAACAATGGACTGCAGTCACAGTGGCATACCAGACGACACCGCCGCACGCCACCTCAAGCCTCAGCATAACCCGTCGTCTGGTTCTGTCCCCTTGTGCTGTCGATCTGATCCTCGCTCCCATAGTCCGCATGTCACGGAGAGTTTACCCGTTCGCTTCTCAAATCTAGAGATACGTATGGTATTGAATGGTGAACCGTCGCTGCCACCACTCGCCCAAGATGCTCTTGACGCACTCAAATCTGCAGCGCCGCACGACGAGAGCTTCAGCTACGACCGTGCTTATACAATTCTCGCTGAGAAAGAAGACCTCAGCCAACCAGCGGCTGATGATACCATCGAGCATCTCCTACTCAAAGGACACCTCTATGAGGTTAAAGGCGATCTTCGGCTCACGAGCTGTGACGAGCACTAAGATGACGCATCTTCTACGCTCAACTGAGGTCGAATACTTCCGTTGCTCGCTCTAAACCAACAGACGACAATGGGAAGTAGACAGGCTCAGACGTGAAAAGATCTAGAGAATATCAGAATAGTAACCTGTTTGGTATCGTCGACCATTTTCCAAAAATAAAGCCGCTCACCACTGTCGTAAATGGCAGTGCTCGTTCTATCTTTCTGGGAATTGGAGGGGTCGTTATTCGTGTGCCACCGATAGCCGATAACGTCGTCGTCACTCCCACAAATGCCGGATACACGTACTCGCATCGAACTTCAAATTCAGCGCAACCCAGGAATTCATTTTAACGAACTCGTACGATCGGGTGAGTTTGCTTCTGGCCAAATTCAGTATCACGTCCGTCGATTGCTGGACGACGAGAGCATCATTGACGAACAGCTATACGGCCGCACTCACTACTACTCACCAACGTTCGATCCGTGGGAACGGCAGCTTCTCGCACTATTCCGTCGAGAAACGTCTCGGGATATTATCGGCTATCTTCTCGAACATGATGCCACACGTCCGCAGACCGTCGCTGACGAACTCGGTATTGCTCGAAGTACGTTGGAGTGGCATCTTGACCGCCTCGTTGAACAGGATATCGTTGTCAAGAAGCGCGATCGTCGAAATCGTGTAACACTTGTTGTAAAACAGCCTGACCGAACCCGATCATTGCTCATAGAAATCTCGCCGTCGATTCCGGATCGATTCATTGACCGATTCACCCGGCTAATCGATGATTTACTCGCCGAATAGTCGAAATTGAGTATTTTCAGACTATCCTCAAAGCTAGGCTCCATCGAATAGGAACTAAATTGAGCTACCCACGGCTTTAGCCGTGGGTGTTCTCTTGCATCTCGTATAAAAAACGAGGGATTATCTCGTTTAGCCCAAATTCGAGATCGCGTCGTCGATATTGAAGTCCTGAGTGGTTTCAGTTCCTTCCTCACTTCGGTTGACCTCCTCCTTTTCCTCATCAATTTTCACTTCCGGCCCCTCCTCGTCGGTAAACTCCGTATTAACTCCCCATGGCATGTTATCGTTCCTCGAGATGAATGTACGCGATATTTGGATTGATGCTGTCTACTGGATACTGTTTCGATTCCATGGACCGATGATTCATTTGGGATACCTCTACTGGACGGAGTGATATATTTGTTGGTTTCTCACTTGCGATAATTATACTATGGGGGTCATTGACACCCTCTCCGCGCTAAAGAGCAAGGATTCCACAAAGTAGATATCCGGGTTGCACAGAGCGGATCCGCCGAAAATGGCGGCTGCCGAGCCGACTCGATCCATTTTCCCGACAATCGTGTTCGAACGGCTGCTTTCATTGAACTACACGATGAAGCTCTCAAGCGCGGTGTCGTGAGCGGTTAAGCCTGCGCCACGCTGACGACGTTGTTGAGAGCCGTTTCGAGGAGGTCGATTGCAAGGTCGAGTTCGCGCTCGGTGACATCGAGTGGCGGAAGCAGTCGAAGCGACCGCTTGCCGCACCCGAGCGTGAGCAGACCTTCCGACAGCGCGGCTTCCAGCGCCTCGTTGCGACGTTCTTTAGTATCGAACTCGATGGCCGTCATCAGGCCAAGGCCGCGAACGTCAGTGATACAGTTCGTGCGTTCGGCGAGCCAGTTGAGGTTGTTTCGGAGGTACGCTCCTTTTTCGGCGGCGTTCGACATCAGATTCTGTTCTTCGATGATTTCGAGCGTCAGCGCGCCTTGAATCGACGCGAGAATGTCGCCCGCGCCCCACGTCGACGAAAGGCGCGCTTCAGTGTCAGGGAACAGTTCCTCGTTCGACACCGTCGCACCGACGCGGAGTGCCTTCGCGCTGGTGATGACATCCGGTTCGAGATCGTAGTGGTCTGAGGCCCACATCTCGCCGGTTCGGCCCACGCCGGACTGAATTTCATCGGCGATGACAGGAATATCGTGGTTGTTACAAATGACCTGTACCTCGCGCATGAACTCTTCGCTCGGCACGTGGTAGCCGCCCTCACCTTGGACGGGTTCAAGGATGAGGAATGCAACTTGGTCGGCCGGGAGATGGCCGTGCTTGGAGTCGAGTTTGTCGCGAAGTCCTTCGAGCCCTTCCATCGAGTACGGAACGTCGTGAATGCCGCTTACTTCAGGGAACTTTCGCCGGTGGACGGACTTTGAGCGGTTGAGCGAGAGCGCGCCGAGGGTCCGGCCGTGGAACGCGCCTTCGAAGGTAATGCCGTACTTCGGTGTCTCGCAATAATCGTAGCAGATTTTGATGGCGTTCTCGACCGCTTCAGCTCCGGAGTTTGACAGAAAAACCGTGTCCATCCCGTAGTGGTCCGTGACGTCGGTCAGGAGGTCCATGAGGTGAGATGGGCCGGGAAGTGACGTGGTCTCCGGCATGCCGCCGGTACTCACGTAGAAATCCTGTCCCGCGATTTTCATCGGGTCGACGAGATCGAAGTCATCGAGACGGTTTTCCAGTTTGGGATTGTTATACCCGAGCGGCGCAGCTGCGACGTGGCTGGTGAAATCCAGCAGTACGTTGCCGTCAGGGTCGGTACAGAACGGCCCAATTGCGTCCTTCGTGATGTCCCAGACGAACTCGTAGACATATGTGCTGGTCGCCGCTGTCTCTTGATGGTACTCGACCCATTCCGTCGCCTTCGGACCGGGAAGCGATGTGACAGTCGGCTCGACAGAATCTCGATCCATACAACCGCTGTATTTCACAAACATACATAAAACTGCCTAATAAAGTCTACATCTAACCGAATATTCCAACTCACTCCCTAATCGTCGATTTCTATCCAGTCTCCCTTTGATAATAACGAACAAAATCGTATCGTGTGGGTCAGAAATAAATCGAGAATAGTTGACGTACCTGACGTACAGCACTAGTATTCGTTCATAGTCACATCGCACCGCGTTCAAACGCGTTTAGAAATATCAAACTCATCCGGAGGTTAATGGTTCGGTTCGAACACGGTCGTTTCGAGATTTACCTCGATGATATTCGCCGCCTGCATCACGAGTTCGGGAATCTCCGACTGAAAACGTTCTCCGGAGAGTCTACTCGTCGGTGCCGTGACGCTAACCGCGCCGCAAACATCGCCGTCAACGCCGCGAATCGGTGCGCCAATCGACCGCATTCCCCGGAGCTCTTCTTCGTCGTTGACGGCGTAGCCCTGTTCACGGATTCGCTTGAGTTCGCGAAACAATCGATCTGGGTCAGAGATGGTGTTTTCGGTCTGCTCGATAAGGCCCTGCTCGTCAATGATGTCATGGACACGCTCCTCGTCGAAATGGCCGAGCATCGCCTTTCCGGTCGACGTGCAGTGGAGATACTGCGGCGCTTCGCGCATCTGAAGGTGGTAGTCCATAGCGACAGCGTTGTCGCCACGACTCTCGTAAATCGTCACCTCCTTACCACAGTAGGTGACGGTCAAATGAACGTACTCGCTGGTCTGCTCCGCGAGCTTATCAACCTCGACCTGCCCCGCGCGGTATAATTCCGTCTCGTTTCGGACGGTCTCTCCCATCGTGACGAACCGGAATCCGAGGCAATAGTGATCACCGGACTTAGTGATGAACCCCTCTTCTTCGAGCGTTGAGAGGTAAGTGTGCACAGTTCCTTTTGACACATCAAGGTCGCCGCAGAGGTCGCCAAACGTCGGTTCGGACTGTCGCTGTATCGTGGCTAGTATCTTACTCGCAGTCTGTACGGATTTGATTCGACGCGGGGCGTCCGATTGTTGACTGTCGTTCATACACACACAAATCCAGCGGGGTAGTATTAGTTCTGTTATATCAAACGGCTGGTCGGCCTGCCGTGTTTTATGTCCAATTCCAGCCACCATGCGTTTGTATTTGTCAAACATAGATGGCTAAAACCTCCAAATAAAAATTTATATGGTACATTCAGGATTGTTTGAGTGGTATGAATTGTCAACCATACGGCCACCGCCAGCATGCCGCTGCGGGGAACTGGTTGCGAGCGTTCACGTATCAGCTTTCCATTTCTTTCAGTAAGACTGGGGATACAGCACTAGGTGACGACGCCTTCTCGGTCTCACGGGTGGAAGACGGTGACTCTACCGCTGGGCAAGCGGATGACGTTCGACAGCGTCCCGTGGAGGTGTCTCGATGGGATTAGCGTTCGAACCCCAGCTGTACGAGGATATCAACGCTGAAGAACGGCCCTCGCTTCTCGAAGCGTTGGTCCCCGTCTTCGGGATGCTCGTCTTCCTCGGCGTTGGAATTGCCGTCTACGGGCTTGACCCACAGTTCCCACTCTTTTGGGGAATTACCTTTACTGGCCTCTTCAGCCGCTACTGGCTCGATATCACGTGGGACGAACTCTACAACGGAATTACGGATAGCCTCCACATGGGAATTCAGGTCATCCTTATCATGTTCGTCGTCTATGCACTCATTGCCACGTGGGTCGCTGCGGGAACAATTCCAAGCCTAATGTACTATGGCCTCGAACTGCTAACACCGGAGATTTTCCTGCCCATCACGGCGGTGCTCGCGGCGGTTGTCACGTTCGCCATCGGATCGTCGTGGACGGCCGCCGGGACGCTCGGCGTCTCGTTTATCGGCATCGGTGCCGGCCTCGGTATCCCTGCACCAATGACCGCTGGTGCCATCCTCTCAGGAGCGTACATGGGTGACAAGCAGTCACCACTTTCGGATACAACGAACCTCGCTGCTGCGGTAACGAACACCGACCTCTTCGACCACGTTAGCGCCATGCGAGACAGTTCCGCCGTCGCATTCATCATCGCGGTCGTGCTGTACGCCGTCCTCGGAATCCAATCCTCTGGCCACATCCCGGTAGGCCGTATCGCCGAGATACAGGACGCACTCACCGGATCGTACACCATTTCGGCACTCACATTCGTCCCACTTCTCATCACGTTCGGACTCGCCATCTACGGTATTCCCGCGCTCCCGACACTCGGCGCAGGTGTGTTCGCAGGCGCGATAACGTCGATCACGATGCAGGGCACCAAGTTTGCGGCCGTATGGTCGATTGCGCAATCCGGAACAAACCCCTCAACCGGCATGGATCTCGTCAACGGCCTGCTGGCCAGCGGTGGCATGATCGGTGGTGCATGGGTCGTCACCATCGCCATTGCCGCCCTCTCGCTCGGTGGCATGCTCGAACGTGCCGGCATTCTGGCCGTACTCGCGTACCACCTCGGCCGTCTGAGCCGTGGCGTCGCGAGTCTAACCGGTGTAACCGCTATCTCTGCGGTATCAATTAACATCCTCGCCGCAGAGCAGTATATCAGTATTGTCGTCCCCGGAATCACGCTCCGGAACCTCTACGAAGAACAGGGACTCCAAAGCGAAAACCTCTCACGGGCAATCGAATCTGCTGGAACAACAACGAGCGCACTTATCCCGTGGAACAGCGGGGCGCTCTTCATGGCCGGAACGCTCGGCGTCGACACTCTTGAGTACGCGCCGTACTACTTCTTCGGCCTCCTCTCGCCGCTCATCTTACTCCTAATGGGGATCACAGGTTGGCAAATCACGTACAAAGAGGGTGCTTCCCCTGCCAGTGCCGGTGAAAATCACGGGTCGCCGTCGACTACCGATGACTGAGGTCCATCCGCGCTATCCTCGCGCTTCACTCCTCACCTGATCAGCTTAATTCAAGATAGAGTCCTCGACTCGAAGAAGGAGCCGAGTGAGCAGCCGTCCTCCCCCGGTTCTTCGTCCAATACTTGCTGAGGTATATTTCGAAAGCCCTTGGAGTTCCTCTCCAGAACCACCGCTGTAAGCACATCTAGTTGCTAATCGGGTAAAAGCCGATACTGAACCCGAATTTTCACATATATCATAGGGGTCAGAACACACTAATGTACTGCCTAAAACTTAGGATTAGAAAATAGAAAAAGACTATACTATCGTCTTGATGAGTGGATACGCGCTCTCTCTCGGATATCCCATTCGCTATGGCCCTATTCGGCTCTGTTGAAATCCTCAGATCATGATAGGAAAGTCGACCGAGCACGTGCGTTGCTCGACCGTACGCTTGCTGTAGCTATAATCTGGAAGTGAACACCGGATACTTGCTGAATACTATTCTACTAACCTCGAACAAGCTGGAATACTCTCCAGGCATCTCATTTCTCGGCTACAGCCCCCAATTACAGTGATATCACAATCCCAGATTTTCTCGTCGTCCGAGTGCCACCGACAACACCCCTGGGACGGGAGTGTAACACTCTGCTGACCACGGTCATTTACAGTCACACCGGTCGAAATCACGTGCTCATTCTCTCCTATAGAAGTTTAACCTAGCTGTCTATATTAGAAACCTTTAAACAGCTAGTGAATATAAATTTCCGTACGGCACAGATTGGAGTGACGGACGACCATGAGTCGTCCGGAACGGCACGACACCGTTGCTCTGCGTGTGGTTTTCTTGTTCTGCGTGCACTCGACGGCTCACTGGCGTGAGCATCTTGTGTTGTTTTCCGGCCCCATAGATTGGTGGCGGAGCGTGGACGAGAACAACAGCACCGATTGTGATATCACTCGTTACTAGGGGTGTCTTGGAGTGGTGAGCGTCGGTTTCATTCGATACGTGGTGTCCCGGTGGCTGCTGACACCCGTCGAGTGATATCACCCGTGTCGGCCTGTCATCACCTCCGATGCAGCATCGAGCATTCCATCACGTAGTACGTCATTGACGGACGGGACCGGCATCTACAGACAAAGAGGCCTAGCCGCCGCGGTGAAGCTGTCGCTCACACTAATTAGCCGGTCCACACTCTGCTTCGATATCTCGATCAACACTGACACCGAGCATAATAGTCCGGTTGGTGCGAGAAATCTCGACCGTGACACGACGAAAACCAGCATCACGATTCTAGACTAGCGTGAGGCTGTGCTACGTATAGGGCGTAGATTCTACGCTACTGCTGGTTTCTGAGATGAAAGCCGCTAAGTCCACCGACGCGCGATCTCGTAGGCGACTATGGTGGAAAGTAGAACAGCAGGCAAGACGAAAAAGATTTCATCAATCGTTGGCCCAGATTGCATCACAGTGCTGTAAAAACAGAGTACACCGGTGGCTATGACACCAACCACGGTTGCGACGTAATTCGGATCACTCCACGACGATGGAAACGCCGCCAGGGACATGGGATAGTCTCCTGGCTCGCACTTCGTATAGCTACTCATACAGGAATACTATCCCGACCGGTTTGCATTACGTATGTATTGCCTACTGAGAGTGGCGTTGCGTCGCGCTGACGAGTGCTGCCGCTACCGGCGCTAGGGCGACCATCACTGACGCTGGTCGGTAGTTACTCGTTCGTGATGACAGCCACGAACGTATCGTCGAGACGATCGGTGAGGTTGGCAGTCACGTCCGCTGGCAGGTCATCAACTACGCCAAGAGCGTCATGGAGATGATTATGCAGTGCATCGAATGCTGTCGTGTCCTCGGCGTCGGTCTGGTGGAGTTTGTAGTCACCACGACGTAGTTCCGTGACGTAGGTGCGGCCGGCGTGCTTAGCCCGGGCAATGTCTTCGAACCAGCGCATGAGGTCATGCTGCCAGTCGTCTCGCAATTCGTCGTCCGAAGCGTCTGTGTCGGCGCTGGCCGGCTTCCAGGCGTCGAAGTCAGTGATGGTGTCGGCGCGTTCGGCGACGGACTGTGCCGTGTCGAGCTCTGCTTGGAGGCGCGCCTGGAGGTGATTCTCATTGCAGTAGTACGAGTCAGCAGTCGGTGACGGGTTCTCGTAGAGCTGGTCAGTAACGAGGTTCGTGTACGTTTCGCGAATGTACTCCTCGCCGCGTTCTTGCTCGCTTTCTGCAACGCGATTGGTGAGATGGAGACAGTAAGTGTCGACGAGGCTGTCGATCGTCTCTCGGGGGACGACGCCGTTCTCGAAGGCTTGTGAGCGCGCGAGGCCAGTAAGGATGCGAGCGGCGGGGCGATGGCTCGCCTTCAGCGTCTCCTCGCCAACGCGGCTTCGGTGGATTTCAAGATCGTCATTCCAGTAACCGCCGTCCTCGGGGTTTTTGACGGCGTCCCGGAGCGTCTCCCAGTCAAGCTCTGGACCGGGTTCGGCGAGGTCCTCAGGCGTGACCGTGAGATAGTACGAATCAGGAGCGTACTCAGCTATCGAGGTGTCTGTTTCGGACTCAAGTTCAAGTTCATCGACGGTGGTTTCATCGTTGACGAGCGCTTGGAGGTCCTCAACGGAGACACGATCCTGCTCGATATGGACAGGATCAAGGTCAGCGAACTGCTCGGCGAACGCATCGTCGACGAGGTTGCGAAGAATGGCTCCCTGCGAGCAGTCGCTGAGTGCAGCGAGCGCTTCAAGCTGAGCGTCGCCGTGGCTGTCGGTCCAGAACGTCTTCTGAACGTTCTTTGGCTGGGGCTCTGACTTGGAGCGCTGTGGCTGGCTGGCTTGGGTGGTGGTGGCCATCTATCGCTCACCCCTGGATGGAAGGCCGACGTCGCCGGGCTCGAGTTTCTGGAGTTGCTGGGCGGGCATCGTCAATCCATCTGTGTCAGGATCGAAGATGTCGTGGCGAATCAGCCACGTTCGCGCGGTCATGGCTGAGATATCGAAGTAGGTGGCCGTCGCGGCGATCGTGCCGACCTGCTCGTAGACCTCGTGCAGCTGGTCGGGGTCGCGATACGGCGGCTGATCTTGGTCGTCCGGCGTGGATTCGCCCTGGGACTCACTAGGGTCGCTCTGCCGTGGTTCTTCTCCGAAAGTGGTGGTGTCACTCATTGGCGTAACCCTCCGCTGGTGCAGGGATGGCCTCAGTCGATGGCGTCGAGAGGTGTGGGAGATGGGCAATAGTAGTGAGCGTGCCGATACACTTCGTGGGCGTATCGCTAGCGGGGTGCTCAGTGACGGTCATCGTTGACGAATCCGAATCAGATGGAATGCAGTGATAGTGGGCGTGGTGAGTCCGCTGGTGAGCGTTCGTGGTGAGCGGTGATACACTGAAAACGAGGTGTAGCCCTCCAGTAGGAGTGGATACTGTGTCGGTGACGGTGAGGATGGTTTGTGGTCGCTTGGTGGTGGTGATGCGAACGCAATCGCCGGACGACAACGCGTCGGCGAGCCCGACGGGGTCACGGGGGTCCAGCGGCTGTGGGACGCCACCGGTCATTCGTGGTCACCGCCGTCGGGAATGGTAACGGTCTGGATGGTGGCGTGGGTGCACTGCCAGGCGTACTCGCCGTCGGGTCGGCATTCGTACCGGGCGAGATGGGTTTGGGTGTGGTCGTACTCGTCGTAGTAGGTGTATTCGAGCCGGTAGCAGTCGTGGCACGGCGTCGCGAAATACAGGACGTGTTCGCCGGGTTCAGGGCCGCGCAGCGTGAGTTCCGGCTCGCGGTGGGTGTGCTGGTAGACCACGCCGGTGAGAGTGCGATGCTTGGTTTCGACTTGGACAGGGTCGGTCTGAGTCAAAGATCGGATTACACCGTCATCCTCGCGCGTCACTGTTGCTCACCTCCCCCATCGTGGCGTAGTGGGTGGTTGGGTGGTGTGGCAGGCGCTGTCGCTATCGGGTGGGGGCGGACGCGTGTGGGCATTCAGGCACGCACCTCGCTCGTGTGGTCGCTCGCGGTGGTGTCGTCGTGGGTGGCGGTGTCAATCCCGTGGCGGGCTTCGAGGATGTGTTGGTAGTGCCTGCGGGTCTCCGGGGCCGATTCACCCGGTGGGGTGGAGGGGAGCGTGGTGTTGCCTGTCTTCGTCGTCGTGACCGAACTATAGAGAGTGGTGTCGTCGGGAATGTGGAAGCCGTCCTCGTCGTAGTCGATGCGAAGCCGGCGTTTGAAAAACCGCCGGCAGTCCCCGGTGGCGTAGATGCAGTACAGGTAAGGCTGTTCGTTGCTCGTCTTCTCGTGAGTCTGCCAGCCCACGCGGAGCTCGACGAGATAGGCTCGTGTGATCTCGTCGTCGGGCGTATCGTCCGGGACAGGTTGGGCGGCGTCCTCGCTGATTGTTTCGTCGGTCGGCTCGAGGCGTTCGACTGGTTCGAAAACAGTCTCGCCGAGTGTGGCCTTTACCGAGAGCGCGCCGCCGTTCGGTTGCTCGTCGAACGACGCCATCAATCGCGTCCTCCCGTCGAGGTTGGTTGGTAGTCGATGCGCTTTTCACTCGTACACGTGATTGCACTCATGCTTCGGATGGTATCCCGAAGCGCAGGCGGCGTCTCCAGCGCCGTCTGGTTTCTCCACCAGAATCCTGCGCTTCTATCCTATGATAGAAGCGCACGAAACTTAATACTTAGGGTCTAGGGGTTGGGGTATAACCGCTAAGTGCCAAGGCATAATGCATTAAGGCACGAGTACAATAATATCCAACTCAGAAGAAATGCTCGATGAAGATGATATTACCCCAGCGGATGAAATGCTACTGGACCTACTCCATGAAGGACGTGTGACGGCGCCTTATGCCGCAAATGAAACCGGTTATAGTCTCCAATATGTCCGAGACCGGCTTGGGCGACTTGTAGAGCATGGAAATGCACAGAAAATCTACGAAGGGCTATACGAGTTGGCCGAAGATCCTCGTACAGATGAATAGTCCTTAGAACAGCTACATTTGGAGAACTTACTTTTCAAAAGCTGTAATTCGCTACCAAAATATTCTATGTTCATTACTCTTTGACGGACACGAAGTTCGTTGTTATGCTTGTTCCTGTATGAAGAGGAAATTTACACCGAATGGCGTTGGAGTGGAGTGGAACCCTGACCTGCCTGAGTGTATAGAGAATGAAAATCTTCCTACTCTCTTTCTGGCCCCAGCCGACACCGAGTGATGCTACTTGCCGTCTGGGCGAAGCAATAATGAGTGGCATATCTCAGTGTCGGTGAACTGTTCGTAGAGCGTCTACAGATGGTCGTCGCCTCTCGGACCGTATGCTAGTGGAAACATTTGAAAATTATTAAATGCTCTAATTTATTAATTTGTTAATGAAATCTTGGTATTTAGGTGGTAGATTGGTAGGTGATTGCTTATCAGCGATATAGCGAGTTAAGTGCTTCTGAGAGACGTTGAACTCGTCTGATACAAATGACAGTATTATCTTCCCATTGAGGCTTCCAAAATTTTCCTCATTTATAGCCCGATCAAGACGTTCTTGAGATTCCGAAATTATTCGGCCTATCCGATCCTTCTTAGTATTTGTAGTAGTCTCCATTCGATCTCTTATCCGATCCTCGGTCAATTCTTCCATGCCCGTCACATCGATATGAATACTGAGCCTATCTCCTATCCGCTTTTGTAACTCTCGGCTTTTGAATCGGTCACTACGAATTATCTCATTAATAATATTGCTCATATCTGAAGCTGAACGGAGATTATGGGATCTGATCTCTGTCTCGTCAGCCAGGGTATCAATAGCTGAGTATATTAGCGAAGGATCTAAAAGAAGATTCTCAACGCAAGTGACTGGAAGTATGAAAACCCTGTCTTCAATATTACTGTCTAAATTCCACTCACGATCTCTATCCACTATTGCATGGACCTCTACTCCCATAGTAGAAAGTTTTGGCAAGAGTTCGTTGAATGCTTTATTAACTCCTTGAACGCTAGATTTACTACCCATCGGTATTATTTCAAGATTTGCATCTAGATCCCTATGTATTTTTCTAAGGATTTTCTTGTCGGATCTCCCTTCAACCAGAAGTAGAGGTTTCCCGGTTGAAAGAGCGGCAAAGCCAAGATCACCTGATATTGTCTCTATCAAGTCTCTATCTAAATCGTCTGCTGAAATCAGCTGATTAGATTTTTCATCCGGTATATCATCATAATAATGCAAAAAGAACAATTCTTCTTCAGGTGTGTTTTCAAGTATCATCTGAGAATGAGTGCACATCATAAGTTGCACATCCCATGATTTCGACTCATTAATTTCCTTGATCTCTCGTCGACAATAGGAGAAAAAATGCTCCTGTAATGAGGGATGGAGATATGCTTCTGGACTATCAATAAGAAGAACCAAGTCTTCTTGGGATACGGTTTGGTTCCTAGCCTCTGCCAATTCTGATTCTAATTTCTTATCGATAAACGGGAATGCTAAAGCAACTGTATCCCTTTCGCCAGAGCTCAAATTATCGAATTCAATACGTTCTCCATTTCGGTTCTCAAAGTAAATTAGGTAGGTTTGGTCTTCTTTTTGTATTTCATCAAAAGTTACTCCAGGTAATAAGTCATCTACTGCTGTAGAAAGTTGCTCTGTGATGTCTGGTACATTTTCACTAACTACTTTTCCCTCCCTATCTAAGATATTTGTCACTAGTCTCTCTCGCTCTGATTTCAGCTCGGCTAGTCGCTTTTTAATCTCATAGTATGGTGCAAAATCTGCTTCTCGACTGGATCTCTCGATATTTGACTGAGGTGCATTCAAGAAATTTGGTAGTGAATTAGAGGTGAAGTGGTTTTCTGATAGAGTATATTGTGTACTGAGCGCCTCATTAAACGTTCTACTGGATGATTGCATTATAATACTATCATCTATCTCTGCAGATGTGGGAGCACGATGAGGCGATAGATAGACTGGTTTTCCGCTTCCTTCTATTTCTTCTCCTCTACGGCTATGATTGTTACTGTCCATACATTCAGCGATAAATTCAAAAGTAGTGGATTTTCCCACACCATTGGGTCCTGCTACAATCATGATAGATGGTACATTATCGCAAAAAGCGGTATCAATGGGGCCCTCATCTTCCACACGGAAACTATCCAATGACATGTGAGAAAATAAATAGTGGAAGTACTTCAAACCTTGCCGTGTTTTTTATTAAACTCAACGTGATAACGGTCGTATGCACCTTCCAGAGCACCGTAAGATTATCTTGCTCGACCGCAGTGTTCTCGAATAAGGCGACGAGATCTACTTCGACCCTGACTAAGCGCTAGCCGATGCGGACCAAGAGTGGTTTGAAGAGGATGAGTTCTAGTCGGCGACCGTCACCGGCGACACCGGACGGAGTGACAATGTCCGCCAGAATCACGATGGTGGCGTACACTCGTTCACCGGCCTAACGTAAGAACTACTCTATGAGCTCGTTGGCCGTGACCGCAGCTATTCGCTTAACGGATACAACTACTGGTGTCATCCAGAATTCAATGACCGAACGATGAGCGACCTCCCAAACAGCGAAACAAGTGATGACGAATGAGAAACCAGTACTGAACCCGAATCAAAAGTAGAACCAGCGATCAATAGCTAGTCATCCCATAGAGGACGTGCCGCAGCCGGCGAGCGATTCCTATCGAGAGGGGGACAACGCACGAGTCTGCCCCTCTGAGTCTGACCTCGATTGTGAACACCATGGGAAACAGGGGAGTATCAGCGACATCATGCAGGATAGTCTCGGTTCAGAGACCGGACACGAGCTCGACTCCTACAGCTACCGAATCGAAACCGATGGCAACGAAATTGACGTCTGGTTCCGCCGTTGCGATCTTGTGCCGGGATCGACGTAGATTCGAGAAACCACTCTGCTGCGCTCGTCTATATTGCTGAGAAGAGTTGGTTATAACATTGTAATAATGGGGGTCGACGGGGACGACCCCTCCCTTTCGCAGAAAAGACGCACTCCACAGTATTCCTCCGAGTATTACCACCGTGGTTCACCGTCAATGCGGTATGTATCTTGTGCGGTGGCGTCGCCGCAGACGGGGGTTCGGGGACCCCCGTGATTACACTGTTGTAACGCCCCTCAGCCGTGGTTAGTTCCCTCTCGTGTTGGCGTCGTGTGCTCGTATCCAGCCGGCGAAATCGGGATCAGCGAACGAGATCTCGATATGCCGGCCACCGACACCTAATGCGTCGTCCGCCGACACCGTCCGACTCTCCCTGTAATCCACGCCGGGAACACGCTCGGCCAGTTCCGCCATGACGCGATAGCCGTCATTCTTGTCCGCACAGCCGTCGTGGGTGGCGACCGTCCAATAGTCCAGCCGCGCAATCCATCGCGTTGTTCGCCTCCGAAATCTCCTTCTCGGCTTCCAGCACGTCGAGAGACGTCTCCTCAACCTGATCGGACTCGGCGCGCTGCTCGCGGACGTTCAAAAGTTCCGTGTTCTGCCCCGAGTGCTTGACCGTCTCGAAGCGCTGGCGGCCTGCGTTCGCTGCTTCTGCCGAAAGATTCGGCGACGCATCATCGACCCCCTCGGTACTATCGTAGTCTCGGACGAGATTGTCGATCCTACATTTATGCCGATAACCCAGCCCTACTTTGGTTGGGTTTTGGTCTTGTTGTCGGTCTCCAGTTCTGATCGATATCGGGGGTACGTTTCTTGGTCTAAATGGGGAAATCCACTTAACATTCCTCCGAATCATGTACTCCTATGGACAGGCGGTTCTACGACGCTTATCAGCGACTCCATGAAGATCCGATGAGTGGCGAAGTTCGTGTCCGGCTGGGCCAAAAATCCCTGTTCAAACAGGATCTCCATGAGGCCGTCCGGAATTTTGGGATAGACAAAGACCAGTACAAAATTTCGGATAACGGATTAGCCAGAGTATTTCATAACGTTCTGTTGGAAATTGCCGAAATCTACGGGACAACTCTCTCCGAGGATGAACTGAACAAACAGTTTCGGAGTAAGAAGGGCGATCGGTTCTCGAACTGGTTGGGGAAGGCACCAGACACATACACTCTTGTTTTTACCATAAAGATACGAGATCATCATTTCCCCGATCAGATCAAACTTTATGAGTCAAAAGCAGAGCAGATCGACGATAGCCGATGGGACGATTTTCTCTCAGCAGCCAAAACAGCAGCCGATTCGAACTTTGGTTCCTTTCTCGACGAACTCCCGAACGACTATTCTGATGACCCACTGAAACGACGTGAGTGGACCTATCTCAAGGTCGATATTGAAGCCAGAGACGAGTTTTATGCGGTATCCAGAGTTATCGAACTCGTCGAATTACGGTTTGCTGAGATAAACTTCTTCGACCAACTGTGGGTTGCAGGAATGCCGCAACCTGCTGGTTCAGACCGCCCTTCATATGAGAAGTGGTCCAGGCTCCAAGAGCCGCCGTTTTACATTGTATTCCGAGACGGAGACTTTGTCACGTATCAGCCAATGGACTTTGATTATCGGCGCTCGATAGGCAGGTTGCACTTCAGTCAGGCAGATGTAGATGGAATTAGTGATATACCGACGTTCGATTACAACGCTGATAATGGAACGTCTGAGGAACACCTCGTCAATGCGCTCCTTGCATATCAGGACGGCATAACCGAACGATCCGTCCGGCAATCGTTTTTCAGCTTTTGGAGAGGGATTGAAATATTATCAAAAACAAGTAATTTCGGAAAAATGGTAGATCGTGGGAACTTCACTATTTCGTATCACTATGATGGTGATAATTCACTCCGTCACGAATTGAAGGAGGCTATTGATGAAATTGTAGACACTCGTCATGAACTCGTGCATGAAGGGCTAAAAACCGAAGTTTACCCGGAACACCGGAACGGAGCTAAGTTATTGCTGGACGGCTTGTTACTCCTCTATGTCGACAAACATGATGACTGGAACCTTGACGATATGGCTTCTTTCCTAAAACACGGCGTTGAGTATCAAGATAAGATTCAATTCATTACTACGCTGTTAGAAGATCTTTCTTAGTCATAAGTATTCAGCCTTCAAGAAGTGAAATTTACTTAGCATCTTCGTCTATTGCCTCAACAGGCGGCTGATTCTCCAAGACCTGACGATTCTTGTGATGATTGTAGTAGCCGGTATAGGCGGTCAGCCAGCGCTCCGCTCCGTTCAGTTCAATCTCAATCTAGCAGTGTCCTTATAGTGGAATTACTCCAAATCTAGACCGTTGGATTTCTCCCTACGCTCGTGGAAGAATGCGACCATCGCATTCACCACTATTTATCTACTATCTAAGCCAAAACGATCCTAATCGTTTCAATAAGCTATCTCCTAAAAGTTTAATACAAGTGAATTCCAAGTACGACTATGCCGTTTCTTCCCGAATTATGGCCAGACTTTGCAAAGATCGATCCTGACGATGATGTAATGTACGATAAAATCACCTGCGGAAAGTGCAGGGAAATCGTTCAACCGACAGCAAAAAAATGTCCTCATTGCAGTAGTGAGATCACAGGTAAACGCGACTGGGCGTCCACAGTCTCGCTTATTGGAGCAATTGTAATGTTAGCTCTCTCTGCTAACGGCGGTATTCTGGCACTAATCTACGGTATAATGGGAGTCGGGTTTACCATGCTTGCAATCCACTATTGGTTGGAAAAACCAGTTCACTTTTTGAAAAAGCCGCACCGGCCGTACCGTGTTGAAGAAATTCAGCGTGGTCGAGCGAATGCACCATCTCACCACCAGCAAAAACGAGAACAGGAACGCCTACCACCACGGTACTGATCTAAGGAAAGCATCAGCAAGGGATTGTATACTTCATCAATTTACAACTATCTCCTACTAAACTAACCTCATACTGAACAATTCTTCCCAAGCCTCTTTCCACCAAAGTACAGGTTGACTATATCATTTATGTACTTTAGTGATATGGAATCTACTATGAAAGAAGAGCCAGCCAGCAATCAATCATCGACCGAGCAGTGTGGCACTGAGACGACCGACAAACACGCACTCAAGGACTGCTGCTAACCGCTTCTCTGCCTGTTTGTATGACTCGTCAACAGACGCTTCCCGACGTCGCCGAACAGCGCATGCTCACCGAAGGTATCAACGAGACGACCGCTGACTGCGACGCCGCCGATAGCGTGCCACAAACGCAGGCGGTCCTGCTCGACCAGGCGCGAACACACGCGGCCGACACTGCCGACGATTGACGACCACTGACGTGTTCGATCCTCCTTCTTTTTCACTTCGATTATGCCGTCTGATTTGTACTCCAGACGCTACCTGCAATTTATAGCGATCACTAACCAAACCCCTAGTTTGATTATCCACAATATTATATTGTCCTTTAGAATGAGATTCCATCCAGAAACGGTCCAAGCGGCCGCCGATACCCAAGAAATTGGAACTGAACACCTCGGAGACACGCTTCAGCGAATCCGCAACTACGCCCGTGAACATATCGACTACTACCTCGAAATTGCATGGCAGGCCGAGCGCGAGGAAATGCTACTCGAGGATACCGACGAAACATATATCGTGACGCTCAGTGAGACGGAATGGGCTGACCTTGCTGATCACCTTGTAATCGACGACCCAACGCTTGCAGCAGTCCAAATCGTGCATCAATCACAGGCAGAAACGCTCCTCGACGTCACTGAAACGGAGGCACTCTCCGAGAACATTACACCGTTCATAATCGATTATCCCGACAACTGGGCGCTAGCACGGGAAATGATCCATCAGCACTGGGGATATCTCCTCCATCATGGACTCTCTCCAGCTGAACTCCTTGATTACTGGATGGTCCAGAAAACGGAGTTCACGCCGAAAAACTGGGCGAAAGTCCGGGACGTCCATCCTGAAGCCGTCCGCAAAAACATTCGCCAAGCAAAAAACAAGCTTTCCCGCCATTCACCGCTCTAACTGCATCGACCAGATGTGACACCCCGGTGATTTGCTCTGTTGTTTCGCGTGTTCGCGGTGGTTGTCGATTCGTCCATCAAGTGTGCTGTCGTCGCTCATATACTGTGAGAGTGCGGCCTGTGTGACCCCGAAGTGGCTGGCGATTGCATCCTGGGCTAGTCCACGGGGACATCAATGGCTGCCCCGCATGTTTCGGGTGCTGGTGCACAGCTTCTGGTAAATGAACGGTCACGAGATGAAACAACTCAGCAGCTCATAGAGACCGCCGAAGATATCGGCCTCTCAACTACTGAAGCTGGTGCAGGACTTCTTGACGTTGCCGCTGTCCTTTTTATCTCGCCTCTTAAGACAATATATAACACATATAATAATTTAGGGCGCATTGACGGTGCCTGCCGGCTGCCCCCATCTACTTACGTTACTTACTCTGTCTACCCACTAAAACTGTAATTATTTCACCTAAACGTCTCAACAGAACACAAGAATTTTGAGTAATAATTGCAGGTTGCTCAAGGGACCCGGACCGCAACCGTCCTTGCGGACGTCACCAGCTCCAGAAGAGAAGTGGATGGAGCGCCACCTCCCTTCGATCACTGATGGTTGTCGAGCGTGAGCCCCATGGCTGAGGCAATACTCGACAAAAGTTTCTACTTCAGGATCCAAGAAATAGTTAGCGATTCTGCATTACAAGAGTGAACGCCAGATAAAGGTTTAATACTAATGGGCCTGACCAGTGCACCGCTATCAACAACGTATTTTGGTGTCGACGACCGACTGGGGCTTATTTTCACCCTGAACGTTTGGGAAAAGTACCGCGACTAAGCGGACAGTAGATGTCGCTATCGGCGAGGGCGTCTCGTCTCTGCGAAAAAATCATTGCTCTGAATTCGCCTCTAACTGTACTTACCGTCAAGAAGTTCAAGCGGCCAACCGTACCAGAGGGCGCGGTCGACCGCTTTAGCTGAATGCAGGCGCTAAGCCCCCGTTCTCAAAGAGCAACGCAGGCCGATGGCCGAGTAGCGAAGTAGTGCGGGGATACAGCGCCGTCATTATTTCTTAGACTTGGACTCCCAGTCTGTACGCAGGAGACCGTAGTAGACTTCGTCAACGTACTCCCCGTCCGCGATGGCTGCCTTACGTTTGTGCCCTTCTTCTACAAACCCGATTTTTTCAAGTACTCGCCGTGAACCACTGTTCGGAGCTAGGGCTTTTGCTTCGAGTCGGTGTAAGAGGAGGTCAGTAAACCCATACTCTACGAGTAATTCCGCAGTTTCGGTCGCATAGCCGTTTCCTTGATGTTCAGGTGCTATTAGGAATCCAAGATTCGCAGCTCGTCGCTTGGTATGAAACGGCTCTAAGCGTGCTCGTCCGATCGGCTCATTCTCAAGACAGACTAATAAATCTACACGGGCACGGTCATCGCGTGCTTCAGGGAGCCACTTCTCGCAGTCTTCACGGCTATATGGGAGCCGAAATTCGTGGATGTACCGACGTACCTCTGGGTTATTCACCCACCGTTGAATTATTATGATATCTTCGGCTTCGATCGTTTTGAGCGTGACGCGATCGCCACTTAAAAAACAAGCGCCAGGCATCTATTTGTGCCTCCTTTCTAGGGACAGGCACAGTATTCCGTCGGAGGTTTTTGGTGTGACACTTGTGACTGCGGTTGGCGGGTCAATGAGCGTCTGTTCTGCTGGCATCTTCATGTATTGATTTGGATGGTTGTGTATCAGTACGGACGAAGAAGCCAGTGAGCATCGCAAGCAGTGTGACCGAGTGAAGCTCGGATCACCTTACACTACGATACTATCCACTCCCCGAGATGTGTGCCAACGCCAGCGAATGACACAGGGAGTGGACTGCACAATCTGTACTCTGATCATGTAGAATAAAAAACTTATGGTCATATTATTGCTAATTCTTCCCCGATATCAGTGTCTCACAAAGCGTCGGAAGCAAACGCGATCCACTTGTTCTGACCTATCCGGAGCAGTTGGGTACTAATTTGCTCAGAGAATTCGGGAAGTTGTCGCTGTCGGCGGCACTCATCCATCGACAGCAACAGCGTTGCTACTCTCCGACGGCTTGCTCGGTTGATGATTATCGATGGAGTCGGTCGCCAGGTAGTTGCTCTGCGGGAACAGCCCGACCCACCGCAAGGGCCGTCTCCGCTGCTGGACACAGTATCTTGATTAACTCGTTGAACGACTGTGACTAGAGGCGACGCCCGCCACGGCGTCCATGGATTTTTAGCTGATAGTATCGGTTATCAAATACACTCAAATAGGCGGGGTCAGTCACAATGTGTCTATCTACAGTAGACACCTTCACTTCTCAGAACAAAGGATTTGCACAATGAGTCTTAAGCGAAGAGCACAGTTCCATTAGCTGGAACTCAGGTCCTACTGCTTTTTGACTTGCGAGTTAGGTCTACATATGCCACAGACCTCACCAAGCAACCGATGCGCTGATTCCCGCTCAGATTCTCTCCCAGCGGTGTCTCGCCGTTCAATCTGCGGAGGCATTGTCGTGGTAGCACTGCCGCTTACTGCCGGCTGTTCAACTCTCTCTGGTTTCCTCGGTGGCAATCCAGGCGAGGTTACTGTATTCAATAACACAGATTCCACGATCACAGCGACAACAACAGTTACGAATCTCGTAGAGAAGACAGAAATATTCTCAGAAACAACTGATATCAATGCCTCTGAGGCAACCAAGTACAATGACGTGTTCACTTCAGCAACACGGTATCGGTTCGAGGTTGAAACTGCAGAAGGTCAATCAGATAGCTACGAGTGGAATCTTCCCTCAACAGATCACTACCTCTACATAACCATCCACTCAAATTCGGTCGAATTTGAAGAAAACGAGCCGTAACACTACTCTTTCTGCTGCTCGAGGTGTAACAACAACAGTGATGTACTTCTGTCCCCTGCTTAGCCGGACTGAGTGAATGGTATTCGCAACCCGTACAGAATGCAGAGTAGCCCAAGGATACGGCTGATCTCACCGAGTATCCCATAGAGAAATTGCCCGATCACTGGCGCAAGTATTGGACCAGTGAGAAGCAAAACAGGTGTCCAGAAGACAAGGAAAAAGCCAAGAGCGATAAACAACATTGGCTGTTTGCGACTTCGCCAGTAGCCTTTGAGCGCGAAATAGCCGACCAGAAGGCCAAGGATAGTTGAGATAACTGTCAAGACAAACGCAATCTGAGATTGAAGAGTAGGATCAACCTGGAAGAGCGTCATCGATCTCGCACCTCGTCAACAAACTGGATGAACCGGTCGGCCATTCGATTCCGGCATGACAGACTGAGTTCAAACCCATCAGATGTGAGGTCAATAACAACGCGATCAAGAGTTGCGGTATAGACTTTGTAGTGATGTCCTTCGGCGTCAGGACGAAGATCCTCCTCAATGAGATTATATTCGGCGAGATCATCCAGTCGGCGGTACACCGTTTGAGGCGACACATCGCACACGTCACTTAGTTCTTCAGCAGACATTGGATCAGTAACCGTTTCGATGAGAATTGTCTGTGTACATTCATCTGCGAGGAGAGAAGCGATCGACCGGACTTCATCATTACGACCCATTGATATTCACCCCTCGTTGTAAAGATGATACCACAGTTCCAATCCTTGGATTTGTGTTATCCCATTTAACTATCCGTACCTGTATAGGTTGTGTATGGCCTTGCACCGAGACAGTTCAACCATTGGAACCGTGATCGGCTTCCTTGTCATGATTATCGCCATCGCAGGCACCGTATTTCTTGACTGGACCTGGAGCAATCCTGACGGTCAGATACTTCCCCTCGCAATCGGTGTCATCGCAGCGGTCGGTGGTGGACTCATCACGCTCCAGCGGATCCGAAGCTGAACAGAACCAAAGTGGCTAAAGCTGCTCATTTAGTTAATTTTCTCATAGCAGTTCCTATCGGACCAAGCAATTATCAATTAATATCATCGAATAATAATCCTTGTATACCAGCACTTCTTGTTGGGGAGCCTCTTCTTTTATTCACTCACTCCTTAACTCCCATGGGGGAAGTTAGAGCTAGCACCTACTACAGTTCTTCTTTCCCCATTCTCACCGAGAACGAATACTGTATACAGAACGCCGTACCATACCCAGTCGACTACTTACTAACTTCCATAACTAACTAGTTGTAAATAGATATCACAGATATTGCTTCGGAGAGCTATGTTGCAGTCGCTTGCTCAGCGAGACTATCGACGTCTTGCAGGTCGTCCGGCACTAACACCAACCGAAGCCGCGGCCGTCCAATATCAATCGGGACTTTCTCTGTCTCGATCAGATCCCGATCTTCAAGCTGTGTCTTCGTCCGCGAGAATGTCGCTTTACTCGCCAGCCCAACATCCTCCCCCCATTTACTGATATTGTAGAGCAGCAGTTCGTTATCTGCGGCCACCAGCAACGTAATCGTCACCTCATCCAGCTCGCCATCCTCACCCGGGACTGTCTCCATTGACTCCAGCATCGTCATGAAGTCATCCTCGACTTCTTCGCCAAATTCCTCGCTGAGTGTGTCTTGGACACGCGAAAGCGGTGGCGTTCGCAGACTGAATTCCTCACCCTCGTCCCAGTCATCGCGAAATGTCGACCGCACCGTCTCGACGAACTCTTCGTCCGTCGATGTCAGTCCACTCAATCCCCCGTCGACTGTCACGACCGTCATCATCCGATCATCACTGACAAACAGCGAATTCCGCGCAATATCGGTCGTCGTCCGCAGCGACAAAGTGTCTTGCTCAACCAAGTCCGCAACCTGGCTGGCGAGAATAAAGTCCTCAGCCGCTGCCTTGAGCACATCCGATGTCGCAAGCACCTGGACCGTCGGCAGCTCATCGTCAAACTCGAACGCTGTCTCCACCACTGTTCGAAACACCGCCAGCGAAGGATTCACTATAAGCACTGTATCGACATCGCCGAACAGCGATTCAAGCGTTTCATTAAAATCCGTCTCGAGGCTCACTGTTTCTGATACCATATCCCTCTGCGACGAGACGTGATTCCTTTGTTCTAGCCCCATTACTAACCGCAAGCGCTGAATAAAATAGCAACCGAACAGACGTAACCCAGAAGAGAGTAGTTATTGATCTCTTGAACGACTGCGTTCAGACTTCGTCGCAGTGGTTCAGAATGTGTTACGGTGTCTGAATACTGCTGGAAGAGACCCCTAATATTGATATCACGGATACAAAAAAGTATGGAGAGAATCCAATCCTCCGCCCTTGTTGCCCAGAGTAGTAACCTCCCCACCGCTCCAGAGGCGGACAGCAAATACCGAAAAACCACCAGTAGCATTATATACTAATCGGGGTAGCTACTACCTTCTCAGAAACAACCTCCTTCGTTAATTGAGAGACACAGACCAACGATGAACAAGTGTTCTTGTGGCTACTAGTGACGCGGCTACGCGAATGGATTTGTGACAGTGTCGAATCGTGTGATGCCGTCGACTGTGTCGAAGTCATCGTCAAAACTATAGATATATTTGATCTCCTTCCGCTGCATATACGCAGCAGTAACCGCATTGACAAAGGTGAGGCTGGCATGCTGGCGGAACAGCGCTTGGCCAGCATTGAAATCGGACTTCGACGTTTGGACGATTTTGAAGCAAGCACCTTCAATCAGCAAATCAAGTGTCTCAATCGTGGTCTCGTGGTCAATCCGTTCACCGAGGAGATTAAGCGTCTCCGCCAGGATATAATTGGTCACGCGTCCCGTCGGGAGATCTCCATTGCTGTCTGTGACGCACGCATAGCCAGCCTGGAGCAACTGGCTGTTATACATGCAGTTCCCGTTGTAGACGTACGCTCGCAGGTGGCCGTCGTCGGTCTTGCCCACCTCGGGGTTGGTCGCGGCCGTCACAACCTGCTGGCGGACTTGCGATTTCGTATAACTGAGTACGCGTTTGTGAATCTGGCCGAGCAACTGGCAGCCCTACTGGGACGACGACACGCCCTCAAACGCCGCTGGGGTCGCGTTTCCGGCTGACTGCGGCGTTTCAATTTCTATGAGGTCCATGACGACCGTCCCGCCACCCTTGTGTTTGACTTTGAGCGCTTCCGGACCCAGAACCTCCCCAACGTGGGTTTTGAACCCGTCTCCGCCGTCCGGCGAGTCAATATGCGCCGACGTGTTCCGAGCGACCGAGGTCGTTGCCGTCGTCTCTGTCTGGATCTGGGCTGCGGTCGTGCTGGTCGGGGACCGTCGTCGACGTAATCGTGGTCGTCTTGGTCGTCGGAGTTGCTGACTCGGTGGTGGGTGTGTTTGTCCTAGTCAAAACGTGCTCAACATTCTCTGACGTTCTTCCTTTGTTCCCGAGGTCGTACATGGACAGTCGTCCTGACGCGTCTTCGACCGACTCGACGGCGTGGACGTGATCTCAACACTGCCCGGTAGTTGGGTTTGGCCGTAGGTATTGGCCACTGTTCGTCGTCAAGGAATCTCGGAGACGTCAGCTCTGTATCGAGGCATACTGTTCAGGTGAGTGTGCTGACGCCCAGTAGTCCTCGAGGAGTTCCTTTCCCCACTGTCGTGCCTTGTCAGTGTCGGCGATCAATTCCGACTGAGAGTCGTAGTCACCGTCCAATGTCGGAAGTGACAACAGAAGAGAATCGTCCGTAATAGTGACTGCAAGTGAGACATCTGCAATCCGAAATCCATCAATGGTGCTCAACTCACGCAAGCCATTCTCGTCGGCAGCCTCCTGGAAAACAGTCTCATCACAGACAACCCGTCTGAACTTGACATCACTGGCCGCCTCGGCTAACCGTTCATTGTAGATTGGAAGGAGAGCGCTGGCCGTCTCTGTGTTCAGCAACCGCTGTTCGATTGCACGAACAGCCTGCGCTGGCCGCGTCTCGGTTGCCCGTACCACCTCACTTTCTGTTAGGGCTGAGAGTCGCATCCGTAATTGTGGTGGGATTGCGGTTACATCGTGAGTCTGCCAGTAGTCCGGATCCGTTCCAAGCACTGCCTCTATTTGGTGCTGCCGTTCAATATGATCAGCGACGATCTGGCCTGTGCCAGTCAGCGACCACCGATGTGACGACCGTGTCGTGACTATCAATTCATGCTCTTGGAGTTCTGCGAGTGCATTATAGACTGCTGACTTACTCGCAAAATCACGGTCCAGCAGTTCTTGCGTCGAATTATAGCCGTCGGCGACCGCCAAGAACACATGTGTCCGTGCGTTAGATCGGAGTACAAAGTCAACCAGCGCCGTGTGATCGCTCATAGTCAACTGTTCCGAAGGAGCCTAATAATTTTATCTCATTTCAATTATCAAGGGTGTTCTCCTGTCGACTGTCGCAGATTGCTCCCGGCAATTCCCGGACAGTGATCAAGGCCGTTCTCCGTCTTGATGCTATCCATCTCAGTAGTCGACACGTCCGGTCATGGTCGTCCTGGTCGTCGCCGTCGATATGGTCATTTGTACTGACTGGGTGGTGAGTGTCTGTGTTGTGGTGTCGGACTGCTGCCGTCGAGCCTGAATCCGCCGAAATAGTCGATAATCTCAACTAGAAAAGTAAGGCCAAGAATGAGGGATAATCGTGCCATACGTGAGATCGGTGTTCTAGTTCATCGATTTACTGGGAGAAACAGGCGGGATGCGATTGGATGCACTCTTCCACGTGATTTTGAATTCACCCGAAATATTTTAGAAGTGTAATACGGTTGCGCTGGTATGGTCCCCTTCGACGACCAAGACCATCGAGATCAAACAGCAGGGTTCATCGGCGCACTGGTTGCGATCTATTTTCTCTGGCGGACACTGCCGACGTATCTTGTTCACTGGCAGCGGCTATTCATGCCATCTGGAATTTGGTTTCTGATCGTCACGACAACCTGTCTTGCCCTTTTGATCTGGTCAGTCGGCCATCTTTTGGGCGACTACCAGCAGAATGATACCTACGCACGGCTCATCAATACACTATCACGGATTGCAGTTATTGGAATCCTTTTGCTTGCCGGCTATACGATCGCTACCTAACCACCCACCGACTGCCTAAGTGAGCTGACGAACAAGTAATCTCGCTTTCGGTGACGGCATTTCGATCCAATAAAAACCTCACGGCTCTGAATTCGTCTCTAACAGATTCGCAAGCTCGTCCATGCGAGCCGGATCGTACTGGGTGAGGTCGTAGCGATTACTATTGTTGCGCTGGCTGTGGACGCCAATCACGTCGAGATCGACGAGCAACGATAAGATATTGCCGAGCATCTGGGGCGTGATCGCTGGATCGTCAACGAACTCGACGAGTCGCTTTGTCGTGGGATAGTTGCATGAGCAGTCTTCGAGCGCTTGTTGGACACTTTCGTGATAGCTGCGGAGGAGCCCATACCGTGGTGGCTGAGTCTCGTTCAGCGCTGTCACTTGGTTTTCTAATGACTGGCTCATCATTGTACAGAATGTGAGGTTCTCTATCGCTATTCTCCTTTCGATTACCATAAATCATCCACTAGTAACATGAACTGGTCGGCGACTGCCAGCGGTGTTGAGCAGTGAAGAGACATTCTGCCATCCTTCCGTCCGCCTTTAAGTGGTTCTCGCGATAACGGAAAGATACGACGAACGATCGTCGCAGAATCTCCTTTCATGGGCTATACTTTCGAGCGACCGCTGCGCCAAACTCTAGTATTAGATGTAGAGACATCCATTCAGTGTCTACCTGACAAACTAGGAATTGCCTTTCCCGCCAAAGACTGCTGTATAGATTGCTTCGTTATCAGCGAAGAAGAGACTTTGAAGAACGATAATAAGAGTTCCTCCTATCAGGACACCCCAGCCACCGAACGCCTGAGCGAATTCTATGAGGAGTATCAGTGCGAGTAGCGCTCGAATGTATCGTAGGTCGCTTTCTATTACCTCTCCACTCATATTCCTCCTTCACCTCGGAGATAAGTAACAGTTTTGTGCGTAGTATGGACGAAAGAATACTGACCAGGACTAACCGTGGTTTCAATGGCGCCGACTGCGCTAGTTCAGTGACCAGTGGTTCAGCCGGCTTTACACATAGATAAATTTGATCGTGAGCCATACAGAGCACGGATTCAGTAACCAAGAATATTGGTGGACGATGAGTGAAATAGTAGTTTCATTCTTCATAACGATTTCTAAGTAAAAACGCGACTCACGTTCTATGGAGACCGAATATCGATCTCGGCGGCCAGTTTTGGCTTGTTGCTAACTTCTCCCCCTTCTGTTTTATGAATTGTCAACAGACGCTTCCCGACGTTGCCGACCAGCGCACGCTCACCGACAGTATCGACGACTGCGACGCCGCCGATAGCGTGCCGAGCGACTCGTAGGCGACATCTCGAATGGGCGAAGTCGTCGTCGAACCCGCGCCCTCCGTCTCCACCGAGGTGGCCAGGACCACTGGGATACTCAACAGAACCGGACAGCCTGACGGAAGCCACCACGACTCCTTCGGACCGTCGACCTGGGGGAGGGGCGACCCACTCTTTTTTCGCAATCGTGAGTCACACACACTCTTTTCACAGTCTTGATGTATGTGGCGTTCCCGCGCCTGAATAGATGTCGTCTTCGACGCTAGTTCGGATTTGCAAGATGCGCGTATGGGTTGTCACCGTTGGTCTCCTGCTGGCCGCCGCCGTTGCCATCTCCGCGCTCGTCCGGACCGGCGCGCCGCGGGCCTTCGTCGGCGGTGGCGTTGTCTTTCTAGGGTATCTCGCTGTGCAGTCGTGGCGCTCGGGCGGCCGCTTCGAGGCACAGGACCACGATGGCCGGCCACTGTCGGAGCAGGACCCGCCAGAGATTCGGCAAGCGCTCCTGCAGGTCTGTCAAGCGGCCGGCGAACCGGTTCCTGCGGTCACCGCCGTCAGGCTGGACGTTCCCGGAATGACAGCAGGATATAGCGACGGAGAGCCTATGGTCGCCGTCGACCCACGCCTGCTCGTAGTCGTTGGCTCCGAGGGACTTCAGGCGTTATTTGCGCACGAACTCGGCCACTTTGGGACCGATATCTCTACCGACGCAATCCGCGAGTACCTCCCCCAGACCGTGGGGTTCGCCGTCTTCTGGCTCGTCGCGCTCGCCGGTTCTGGACCCACGGTTGCGACAGCGGGGAGTGCGCTCTACATTGCGCTGGCGCCGGTCCGCACTCAGTACGCGCTCGCCGCACGCGGTATCCTGAGTCTCGGTGTCGAGCCGCTGGCGCTCGCTGTGAGTAGGTGCGCGAACCGTCAAGAAGAATATCTAGCCGACGCGTACGCGGCCGAAATCGTCTCGTCCGCGCAACTTGCCGACGCGTTGTACCACATCGCCGCTATCGCGACCGGTGACAACGAAGAAGACGTCGCAGGACCCGTCCCGTGGGAGGCCGACCGCTCGCTGCTGTTCTCGCTGTTCGCCACCCATCCCTCGATCGAGCACCGAGGCGAGACGCTTGACTGCGAATTGCCGGAGTGGGTCCGCCCGTACCAACCCCACAGAACGGAGCAGCAATCGTCCGGGTGACCGCCGTTCATAGATACCACAGCGCGGATACCCGCGACTTTAGGCGCGGGAGGAAGCGCGTACGCTTGACTACTGTACTACCGTTTTCTGCCGGGACGACTCCCGGTTGTATATTAATCTTTATAAGTATAGTTATTGTATATGATGTATGGGGGTCCGGCGCACCGTTCAACTCAAGCTTTCTATGAGCGAAAGCGACGCCGACCTTCTTCACGAGACGATTCAGCAGTTCCGATGGGCCGCGAACTATGTCGTTCTGAACGCTCGAAACGACGACGGCTACGTCGAAACGAGCAAAGGCAAACTCAACAGCCGCACCTACGACGACGTTCGTCGTGAAACGGAGCTTCAATCGAACCTTGTTCAAGCGGCTCGAAGCCGCGCAGCAGACGCGTTGAAATCCGTCGTGGCAAAATGGAAACGCGGGAAGAACGCGAGCCTTCCGTACTTCTCGTCGCCGTTCCTCGAATACGACAAACGGAGCGCGACGTTTCACGACGACCACGCGTCGCTCTCGACTGTTGACGGTCGAATCACCGCCGACTACGTGTTGCCTGACGATGACCGCGAGACGCCACATTCGGAGTACCTCTTTTCCGAGGACTACGAGACGACCGGCGCGACGCTTCACTACCGCAACGCCACGGACGAGTTCTACCTTCACGTCAGAACAAAGGCTGACGTGGACGCTCCCGAACCACGCGAGAACGGAACGGTTCTCGGCGTAGACCTCGGGGTCGAAAACATCGCCGTCACTTCGACCGGCGTGTTTTGGTCGGCAGCCGAACTCAACCACTGGCACCGCGAATACGAGAAGCGACGTGCGTCGCTTCAACAGTGTGGGTCTCGCTATGCTCACGAGAACATGCAAGCAGTCGGTCTGAAAGAGACGGGGCGATTCGAACAGCTCTTGCACCGCGTGGCGAACGAACTGGTCGAAGAAGCCGACGACCGCAGCTGTTCGCATATCGCCTTTGAGGACCTGACGGATATCCGTGACCGGATGCCCGGCGCGAAACGGCTTCACGCGTGGGCGTTTCGGCGTCTGTTCCCGTACGTCAAGTACAAGGCCGAAGAACGCGGTATCACGGTTCGGCAGGTGAACCCGGCGAATACCTCGCGTCGATGTTCATCGTGTGGCTTCACTCACGAGGACAACCGTTCGTCGCAGGACTCTTTTGAGTGTTTGAAGTGCGGCTATGCGAACCACGCGGACTACAACGCGGCGAAGAATATCGGTTACAGACTCCTTGGCAAGCAAACTGCTGGCGAAGGAGGCGCACCCGTAGGCGTGCGCTTGAACACCGGGATGGTGAACGCGAACGGCGTTACTGCCGTCCCAGATTTGGGTAGAGCGGGAGTCCATGGTGAATGCCACGGCCTTTAGGCCGTAGTAGCTTACTGACTTGAGAGTGGTGGTCAGCTTCACAAATATACTATTCACTGTCTTATAGACATTCGGTAATATATACCGGCCATTAACTATTCATTATTAGAATCAAAATTAACGCTGGAAGCGTAATGCCCTCCGATAAGAACTCCTCAAGCACTGACCGAGCACGTCGAACAGTTCTCAAAGGACTCGGGTTCTCAGCCGGGTTAGCCGCAGTTGGCATTCCAGGAGCCGCCGCGGCAGACCCTGATAGTTCAGAACCGGGGTCGACATATAGTCTGCCACCCCTCTCGTACGACTATGACGCACTAGAGCCGTCTATAGATGCTCAAATCATGAAGCTCCATCACGATAAACACCATCAGGGATATGTCGAGG